>NZ_CP145113.1:0-1332500 GCF_036784815.1 Pseudomonas sp. TE3-3-F2023
ATGGCACCGGCTTTGCCGGTGTTCGCGGGTGAACCCGCTCCCACAGAGGGGGGGGGTATGCAGGCCTGGGATTTGTAGCCAGAAAGACAAAACCCCTACCTGCATGTGCAGATAGGGGTTTTGCGAAATGAATCTTGACGATGACCTACTCTCACATGGGGAAACCCCACACTACCATCGGCGATGCATCGTTTCACTACTGAGTTCGGGATGGGATCAGGTGGTTCCAATGCTCTATGGTCGTCAAGAAATTCTGTTGCCAGAATGTCCAGATGGACAGCCCAGCGAATTCGGATATGCGATATTTGTGATGTTGCGAACTTTCGGTTCTTTCGTCTTCACCACCGCAATCTGCGCTAGCAAATTGCTTGGGTGTTATATGGTCAAGCCTCACGGGCAATTAGTATTGGTTAGCTCAACGCCTCACAGCGCTTACACACCCAACCTATCAACGTCGTAGTCTTCGACGGCCCTTCAGGGGATTCAAGATCCCAGTGAGATCTCATCTTGAGGCAAGTTTCCCGCTTAGATGCTTTCAGCGGTTATCTCTTCCGAACATAGCTACCCGGCAATGCCACTGGCGTGACAACCGGAACACCAGAGGTTCGTCCACTCCGGTCCTCTCGTACTAGGAGCAGCCCCTCTCAAATCTCAAACGTCCACGGCAGATAGGGACCGAACTGTCTCACGACGTTCTAAACCCAGCTCGCGTACCACTTTAAATGGCGAACAGCCATACCCTTGGGACCGGCTTCAGCCCCAGGATGTGATGAGCCGACATCGAGGTGCCAAACACCGCCGTCGATATGAACTCTTGGGCGGTATCAGCCTGTTATCCCCGGAGTACCTTTTATCCGTTGAGCGATGGCCCTTCCATACAGAACCACCGGATCACTAAGACCTACTTTCGTACCTGCTCGACGTGTTTGTCTCGCAGTCAAGCGCGCTTTTGCCTTTATACTCTACGACCGATTTCCGACCGGTCTGAGCGCACCTTCGTACTCCTCCGTTACTCTTTGGGAGGAGACCGCCCCAGTCAAACTACCCACCATACACTGTCCTCGATCCGGATAACGGACCTGAGTTAGAACCTCAAAGTTGCCAGGGTGGTATTTCAAGGATGGCTCCATGAGAACTGGCGTCCCCACTTCAAAGCCTCCCACCTATCCTACACAAGCAAATTCAAAGTCCAGTGCAAAGCTATAGTAAAGGTTCACGGGGTCTTTCCGTCTAGCCGCGGATACACTGCATCTTCACAGCGATTTCAATTTCACTGAGTCTCGGGTGGAGACAGCGCCGCCATCGTTACGCCATTCGTGCAGGTCGGAACTTACCCGACAAGGAATTTCGCTACCTTAGGACCGTTATAGTTACGGCCGCCGTTTACCGGGGCTTCGATCAAGAGCTTCGCTTGCGCTAACCCCATCAATTAACCTTCCGGCACCGGGCAGGCGTCACACCCTATACGTCCACTTTCGTGTTTGCAGAGTGCTGTGTTTTTAATAAACAGTCGCAGCGGCCTGGTATCTTCGACCGGCATGGGCTTACGGAGCAAGTCCTTCACCCTCGCCGGCGCACCTTCTCCCGAAGTTACGGTGCCATTTTGCCTAGTTCCTTCACCCGAGTTCTCTCAAGCGCCTTGGTATTCTCTACCTAACCACCTGTGTCGGTTTGGGGTACGGTTCCCAGTTATCTGAAGCTTAGGAGCTTTTCTTGGAAGCATGGTATCAACCACTTCGTCGCCTAAAGGCAACTCGTCATCAGCTCTCGGCCTTGAAATCCCGGATTTGCCTAAGATTTCAGCCTACCACCTTAAACCTGGACAACCAACGCCAGGCTGGCCTAACCTTCTCCGTCCCTCCATCGCAATAACTGGAAGTACAGGAATATTAACCTGTTTTCCATCGACTACGCTTTTCAGCCTCGCCTTAGGGACCGACTAACCCTGCGTCGATTAACGTTGCGCAGGAAACCTTGGTCTTTCGGCGTGCGAGTTTTTCACTCGCATTGTCGTTACTCATGTCAGCATTCGCACTTCTGATACCTCCAGCAAGCTTCTCAACTCACCTTCACAGGCTTACAGAACGCTCCTCTACCGCGTCATCAAAGATGACACCCGTAGCTTCGGTGCATGGTTTGAGCCCCGTTACATCTTCCGCGCAGGCCGACTCGACTAGTGAGCTATTACGCTTTCTTTAAAGGGTGGCTGCTTCTAAGCCAACCTCCTAGCTGTCTAAGCCTTCCCACATCGTTTCCCACTTAACCATGACTTTGGGACCTTAGCTGACGGTCTGGGTTGTTTCCCTTTTCACGACGGACGTTAGCACCCGCCGTGTGTCTCCCATGCTCGGCACTTCCAGGTATTCGGAGTTTGCATCGGTTTGGTAAGTCGGGATGACCCCCTAGCCGAAACAGTGCTCTACCCCCTGGAGTGATACATGAGGCGCTACCTAAATAGCTTTCGAGGAGAACCAGCTATCTCCGAGCTTGATTAGCCTTTCACTCCGATCCACAGGTCATCCGCTAACTTTTCAACGGTAGTCGGTTCGGTCCTCCAGTCAGTGTTACCTAACCTTCAACCTGCCCATGGATAGATCGCCCGGTTTCGGGTCTATACCCAGCGACTAAACGCCCTATTAAGACTCGCTTTCGCTACGCCTCCCCTATTCGGTTAAGCTCGCCACTGAATATAAGTCGCTGACCCATTATACAAAAGGTACGCAGTCACCTAACAAGTAGGCTCCCACTGCTTGTACGCATACGGTTTCAGGTTCTATTTCACTCCCCTCTCCGGGGTTCTTTTCGCCTTTCCCTCACGGTACTGGTTCACTATCGGTCAGTCAGTAGTATTTAGCCTTGGAGGATGGTCCCCCCATATTCAGACAAAGTTTCTCGTGCTCCGTCCTACTCGATTTCATTGACAAGAGATTTTCGTGTACGGGGCTATCACCCACTATGGCCGCACTTTCCAGAGCGTTCCACTAATCTCAAATCAACTTAAGGGCTGGTCCCCGTTCGCTCGCCACTACTAAGGGAATCTCGGTTGATTTCTTTTCCTCAGGGTACTTAGATGTTTCAGTTCCCCTGGTTCGCCTCTTGCACCTATGTATTCAGTACAAGATACTCAGCTTGTGCTGAGTGGGTTCCCCCATTCAGAGATCTCTGGATCACAGTCTGTTTGCCGACTCCCCAAAGCTTATCGCAGGCTACCACGTCTTTCATCGCCTCTGACTGCCAAGGCATCCACCGTATGCGCTTCTTCACTTGACCATATAACCCCAAGCAATCTGGTTATACTGTGAAGACGACATTCGCCGAAAATTCGCATTTTGCTCTTTCGAGCAGAACTCACAAATTTTACCTTAGCCTGATTAACCAGCAGTGAAACTGGTCATCAGTCTATATCTATCACATATCCGAATTTTTAAAGAACGATCTGACAAAAGCCAGAAATCAACATTCGAAGCGAATGTTCATTTCTGAGTTTGATCAAGCAGTACAGCAAAAGTGGTGGAGCCAAGCGGGATCGAACCGCTGACCTCCTGCGTGCAAGGCAGGCGCTCTCCCAGCTGAGCTATGGCCCCGTATTCTACGGCTGAACCATGTAATGGTAGGTCTGGGCAGATTTGAACTGCCGACCTCACCCTTATCAGGGGTGCGCTCTAACCAACTGAGCTACAGACCTATAACAGGGTCGCGTTACAGCATCGTCTTTTACAATGAATCAAGCAATTCGTGTGGGAGCTCATCAGCAGGCTGATGTCGTCGATTAAGGAGGTGATCCAGCCGCAGGTTCCCCTACGGCTACCTTGTTACGACTTCACCCCAGTCATGAATCACACCGTGGTAACCGTCCTCCCGAAGGTTAGACTAGCTACTTCTGGTGCAACCCACTCCCATGGTGTGACGGGCGGTGTGTACAAGGCCCGGGAACGTATTCACCGCGACATTCTGATTCGCGATTACTAGCGATTCCGACTTCACGCAGTCGAGTTGCAGACTGCGATCCGGACTACGATCGGTTTTGTGAGATTAGCTCCACCTCGCGGCTTGGCAACCCTCTGTACCGACCATTGTAGCACGTGTGTAGCCCAGGCCGTAAGGGCCATGATGACTTGACGTCATCCCCACCTTCCTCCGGTTTGTCACCGGCAGTCTCCTTAGAGTGCCCACCATAACGTGCTGGTAACTAAGGACAAGGGTTGCGCTCGTTACGGGACTTAACCCAACATCTCACGACACGAGCTGACGACAGCCATGCAGCACCTGTGTCAGAGCTCCCGAAGGCACCAATCCATCTCTGGAAAGTTCTCTGCATGTCAAGGCCTGGTAAGGTTCTTCGCGTTGCTTCGAATTAAACCACATGCTCCACCGCTTGTGCGGGCCCCCGTCAATTCATT
This sequence comes from Pseudomonas sp. TE3-3-F2023, assembly GCF_036784815.1. NCBI lineage: Bacteria > Pseudomonadati > Pseudomonadota > Gammaproteobacteria > Pseudomonadales > Pseudomonadaceae > Pseudomonas > Pseudomonas sp. TE3-3-F2023. The sequence goes on from NZ_CP145113.1 coordinate 4,401, forward strand.
TGAGTTTTAACCTTGCGGCCGTACTCCCCAGGCGGTCAACTTAATGCGTTAGCTGCGCCACTAAAATCTCAAGGATTCCAACGGCTAGTTGACATCGTTTACGGCGTGGACTACCAGGGTATCTAATCCTGTTTGCTCCCCACGCTTTCGCACCTCAGTGTCAGTATCAGTCCAGGTGGTCGCCTTCGCCACTGGTGTTCCTTCCTATATCTACGCATTTCACCGCTACACAGGAAATTCCACCACCCTCTACCGTACTCTAGCTCGCCAGTTTTGGATGCAGTTCCCAGGTTGAGCCCGGGGCTTTCACATCCAACTTAACGAACCACCTACGCGCGCTTTACGCCCAGTAATTCCGATTAACGCTTGCACCCTCTGTATTACCGCGGCTGCTGGCACAGAGTTAGCCGGTGCTTATTCTGTCGGTAACGTCAAAACAGCAAGGTATTAGCTTACTGCCCTTCCTCCCAACTTAAAGTGCTTTACAATCCGAAGACCTTCTTCACACACGCGGCATGGCTGGATCAGGCTTTCGCCCATTGTCCAATATTCCCCACTGCTGCCTCCCGTAGGAGTCTGGACCGTGTCTCAGTTCCAGTGTGACTGATCATCCTCTCAGACCAGTTACGGATCGTCGCCTTGGTGAGCCATTACCCCACCAACTAGCTAATCCGACCTAGGCTCATCTGATAGCGCAAGGCCCGAAGGTCCCCTGCTTTCTCCCGTAGGACGTATGCGGTATTAGCGTTCCTTTCGAAACGTTGTCCCCCACTACCAGGCAGATTCCTAGGCATTACTCACCCGTCCGCCGCTGAATCAAGGAGCAAGCTCCCGTCATCCGCTCGACTTGCATGTGTTAGGCCTGCCGCCAGCGTTCAATCTGAGCCATGATCAAACTCTTCAGTTCAATACTGCTTGGGTTTTTAAGAAACCCTAAACTTGGCTCAGCAATCTCAAATGACTATGTGATTTCTCGCATGGCCACTTGTGATGCTGATAATCTTTGTGACTATCCGTCCGTACTCACAAGCACCCACACGAATTGCTTGATTCGATTTGTTAAAGAGCGTTTGGTTAAGAGCGTTTGGTCTCAACCGAGGCGCGCATTCTACGCTTTCCTCATTTGCTGTCAAGCGTTTATTTTGAAGTTTTTTGCGAGAAACTCGTTTAGCTTCAAATACTTGACTCGCTGCGATCTCTCGTAGCGGGAGGCGAATCATACAGCGTTTAGAAGCGCTGTCAACCATCATCTCAACCGCTGGCGACCTTTTGATCGTAGCCCTTTCAGCTCTTTCCGAACAACCTAACTTATTGAATTTCAAGAAGTTTGTCGTTCCGATGTCGCTGGAAGTGGGGCGCATTATAAGGGGATCCGAGAGGGCGTCAACCTTTAATTTCATTTATTTGAAATGTTCCAGGCGAAGACCTTATCAAGGCTACCAGGTGCTCGCCACAACACCTTCTGCGCCTGTGAGATCGAGCGCCGCACAGGCCCTTGCCCCCTCCCCTATCTCCGGCCAATTCTGGGCAGCACCCGCGCAACAGCAGGAACCCGCAACACCATCAACACAGCCCCAATACCCGCATAGATCGCCCACTCCCGCAGATCCGAGCGCACGATCCACAAGAAATGCAGCAACCCCAACCCAAGTATCACGTACACCAACCGATGTAGCTTCTTCCAACGCGCCCCCAACCGCCGCTGGCTATACCGATTCGAGGTAACGGCCAGGGCCAGCAACCCAAGAAACCCAAGCGCCCCCACAATAATGTAAGGCCGCTTGCGCAACTCCACCGCCAACTGCCCCCAGTCCAGCCCAAGGATAAAGAACAGGTAAGCCAGGATGTGCAGCACGATATAGGCGAACACCCACAACCCCAGTTGCCGGCGCACCACGATCCAACCCGACCATCCCGTCAGCTTCTGCAGCGGCGTCATGCCCAAGGTAACCAGCAGGAAGGTCAGCGCCCCGAGCCCAAGCCGGTCCATCATGATCTTTCCAGGATCAGGCCCTAGCAGATTCATCGCCGCCTCATACAACCACCAGGCCGGGAACAGGCACCCCACGATGAAGATGGCCAGGCGAAACCAGGGGTAACGCATCAATAGTTCTTCCGCAGATCAAGCCCGGTATACAGCGACGCCACTTCATCGGCATAGCCATTGAACATCTGGGTTTCTCGCACATTGGGACTGAACAGCCCGCTGGGCAGCCGCCGCTCACGCGCCTGACTCCAACGGGGGTGGTCGACCGTCGGGTTCACATTGGCATAGAACCCATATTCATCCGGCGCCAGCCCTTCCCAGGTGGTGCCGGGTTGCTCCGTCACCAGGCTGATACGCACGATCGACTTGATGCTCTTGAAACCATACTTCCACGGCACCACCAGCCGCAACGGCGCGCCATTCTGGTTGGGCAGCTCCCGGCCATACATGCCAACCGCCAGGATCGCCAAAGGATGCATCGCCTCATCCAGACGCAAGCCTTCCCTATAAGGCCAGTCGATCAGGGCGAACCCCGAACGCTGCCCCGGCATGTGCTCCGGGTCTTTCAGGGTTTCGAAGCGCACATAGCGCGCCTTGGACGTCGGCTCTACCTGCTTGAGCAACTGCGCCAACGGGAAGCCCAGCCACGGAATGACCATCGACCACGCCTCCACGCAACGCAGCCGGTAGATGCGCTCCTCTAGCTGGTACGGTTTGACGAAGTCTTCCAGTGCATAGCGCCCGGGCTTACCCACCTCGCCATCGACCACAACGCTCCACGGTTCGGTTTTCAGGCTATCGCCCTTGGCCGCCGGGTCGCCCTTGTCGGGCCCGAACTCGTAGAAGTTGTTGTAGTGGGTGGCATCCTTGAACGGCGTGATTGTCTCACCCTGGACCGTTACTGCCTGCCATCGGGTGGCCGCGAGTTTTTCACTGAACCAGCCAGGCGCCCTGCCAGCTTCGACATCGGCGTAACGGCTGGTTTCAGCTGCGCGCGCCATGCTCGGCAAGGCGCCCAGCGCCAGGCCGGCCAACGAGCCACCCAGCAGGGTACGACGGGAGAGGTAGATGCCTTCGGGGGTGATCTCCGATGCCTTGCACTCGGAAGACCTGGAAAGCTTGATGAGCATGAGCGGCTCCACAGCACTGGATAACGGATGTACCAGTAAGACTATGGAGCCGGCGGGTTATTCCTGCATTAAATGATTGTCACGCTTTGCGACGGCGTGCCTTGAGCAGGAACTGGATCGGCCCCGAAGCCGCATAGGCGAGGAAGATCAGCAGCAGGATACGCGGCGGGTCGCTGAACACCACGGCAAACACAAGCACCACGGCCAGGATAGCCACGAACGGCACACGACCCTTGAGGTCCAGCTCCTTGAAGCTGTTGTACTTGATGTTGCTGACCATCAGCATGCCGGCAGCAGCCACCAGCAGCGCCACCAGGAACGACAGCTTGGAGCCCTGGATGCCGTAGTCACTGAACGCCCACACGGTACCCGCGACCACGCCCGCGGCAGCTGGGCTGGCCAGGCCGATGAAGTAGCGCTTGTCAGCGGTGCCGACCTGGGTATTGAAGCGTGCCAGACGCAGTGCTGCACCGGCCACATAGATGAAGGCGACCATCCAGCCGACCTTGCCCATGTCGCCCAGCGCCCAGCCAAAGGCCAGCAAGGCCGGAGCCACACCGAAGGCGACCATGTCTGACAGCGAGTCGTACTCAGCACCAAAGGCGCTCTGGGTGTTGGTCATGCGTGCGACACGACCATCGAGGCCGTCGAGCACCATGGCCACGAAGATGGCGATGGCAGCGAAGGCAAAGTACTTGCTCGCCTCGCGCGGGTCACCGGCGCTCAGTGCGCTCTGTGCGCTCATCGAGCTGATGATGGAATAGAAACCGGCAAACAGGTTGGCGGTGGTAAACAGGTTGGGCAGCAGGTAGATGCCACGATGGCGCACCTTGCGCCCTTCGGCGTCATGCCCTTCTTCAACGTGCTCATCGACAGGTAGCAGGCTTTCGGCGTCGGAGGGCTTGTTCGGCTCTTCGGGACGTTCGCTCATGGAGGGTACCTTGCAACAGGATGGAAAATGTTCGACACGGGCCTGCAAAACAGGTTCTGACGGCAGGCCACTGGTCTGCTTTATACCAGAAGCGGACTGTCAGAACGAAAAAACGCGGCCGAAGCCGCGTTTTTCATCTTTCGACAAGACTTAGTTCTTGGTCTTGTCGACGATTTTGTTAGCCGAGATCCACGGCATCATCGAGCGCAGTTGCTCACCGATGATTTCGATGCCGTGAGCGGCGTTGTTGCGACGCTTGGCAGTCATCGATGGATAGTTGGTAGCACCTTCGGAGATGAACATCTTCGCGTACTCGCCGTCCTGGATGCGCTTCAGGGCGTTGCGCATGGCCTTGCGGGATTCTTCGTTGATGACTTCCGGACCGGTTACATACTCACCGTACTCGGCGTTGTTGGAGATCGAGTAGTTCATGTTGGCGATGCCGCCTTCGTACATGAGGTCAACGATCAGCTTCAGTTCGTGCAGGCACTCGAAGTAGGCCATTTCCGGCGCGTAGCCAGCTTCGACCAGGGTTTCGAAACCGGCCTTGACCAGCTCTACGGTACCGCCGCACAGAACAGCCTGCTCACCGAACAGGTCGGTTTCGGTCTCGTCCTTGAAGGTGGTTTCGATGATGCCGGTACGGCCGCCGCCTACGCCCGAAGCGTACGACAGGGCAACATTCTTGGCGTTGCCGGAGGCATCCTGGTAAATGGCGATCAGGTCAGGGATACCGCCGCCCTTGACGAACTCGGAGCGAACGGTGTGGCCCGGGGCCTTCGGCGCGATCATGATCACGTCGAGGTCGGCACGTGGAACAACCTGGTTGTAGTGGATCGAGAAACCGTGGGAGAAGGCCAGGGTAGCGCCCTTCTTGATGTTCGGCTCGATTTCCTGCTTGTACAGTTGGCCTTGGAACTCGTCCGGGGTCAGGATCATGACCAGGTCGGCAGCAGCGACGGCAGAGGCAACGTCGGTCACTTTCAGGCCATGGGCTTCTGCCTTGGCAACGGTGGCCGAACCTTTACGCAGACCGATGGTGACATCTACACCGGAGTCCTTCAGGTTGCACGCCTGAGCGTGGCCCTGGGAACCGTAACCGATGATGGCGACTTTCTTACCCTGGATGATGGAAAGGTCGCAGTCTTTATCGTAGAAAACTTTCATGAAAATACCCCTGGTTATATCTCGGCCCCTGCGGAGCCATCGCTAATTTTCTTGAATTTAGATGCTGAGCACTTTGTCGCCACGGGCAATGCCGGTAACGCCGCTGCGCACGGTTTCGAGAATCGATGCAGTGCCGATCGCCTGGATGAAGCTGTCCAGTTTGTCGCTGGTGCCGCTCAGCTGCACGGTGTACACGCTGGCAGTCACATCGACGATCTGGCCACGGAAGATATCCGTGGTGCGCTTGATCTCGGCGCGCTGGGCACCGGTGGCCTTGACCTTGACCAGCATCAGTTCACGCTCGATGTGAGCGCTTTCCGACAGGTCGACGAGCTTGACCACTTCGACCAGCTTGTTCAGGTTCTTGGTGATCTGTTCGATCACTTCGTCATGGCCAACAGTGGTCAGCGTCAGACGCGACAGGGTCGGGTCTTCGGTCGGCGCCACGGTCAGGCTTTCAATGTTGTAGTTACGCTGGGAGAACAGGCCGACCACGCGGGACAACGCACCTGGTTCGTTTTCCAGCAGCAGGGAAATGATGTGCCGCATATCAGGTACGCTCCGTCTTGCTCAGCCACATGTCACGCATCGAGCCATCCTTGATCTGCATCGGATAGACGTGCTCACTGCGGTCAACCGCGATGTCGATGAACACCAGGCGGTCCTTCATCGCAAACGCTTCCTCCAGCTTCGGCTTGAGGTCCTTCAGGCTGGTGATGCGGATACCCACATGGCCATAGGCCTCGGCCAGCTTGATGAAGTCAGGCAGCGACTCGACGTACGAGTGCGAGTGACGACCGTTGTAGGCCATGTCCTGCCACTGGCGGACCATGCCCAACACACCGTTGTTCAGGTTGACGATCTTCACCGGCAGGCCGTACTGCATGCAGGTGGACAGCTCCTGGATGTTCATCTGGATGCTGCCTTCGCCGGTCACACAGGCCACGTCCTGGTCCGGGAAGTTGAGCTTGACGCCCATCGCCGCCGGGAAGCCGAAGCCCATGGTGCCCAGGCCACCGGAGTTGATCCAGCGGTTCGGCTTGTTGAAGCGGTAGTACTGCGCCGCGAACATCTGGTGCTGGCCCACGTCGGAGGTGACGAAGGCATCGCCATTGGTCACTTCGCACAGGGTCTCGATGACTTTCTGCGGCTTGATGACATTGCCGTCACCCTTGTCGTAAGGGAACAGCTCGCCATTGCCACGCCATTCGTCGATCTGCTTCCACCAGGCATCCAGCGCCACCTTGTCAGGCTGCTCGCCGATTTCCTTGAGGATGCCAAGCATTTCGCTGAGCACGCTGTCGACAGGCCCGACGATCGGCACGTCGGCCTTGATCATCTTGGAGATCGACGCCGGGTCGATGTCGATATGGATGATCTTGGCGTTCGGGCAGAACTTGGCCGGGCCGTTGACCACGCGATCGTCAAAACGGGCACCGACGGCGAAGATGACGTCGGCATGGTGCATGGCCATGTTGGCAGTGAAGCTGCCGTGCATGCCGAGCATGCCGAGGAACTGGCGGTCGGTACCCGGGAAGCCCCCCAGCCCCATCAGGGTATTGGTGACCGGCAGGTTCAGCGACTTGGCGATTTCGGTCAGGGCTTCGGAGCCACCACCGAGGATCACGCCGCCACCGGAGTAGACGATCGGGCGCTTGGCCGCCAGCAGCATCTCGGCAGCCTTGCGGATCTGGCCGGAGTGGCCACGTACCGCCGGGCTGTAGGAGCGCAGCTTGACCTTTTTCGGGTAGACGTATTCGAACTTCTCGGCCGGGTTGGTCATATCTTTTGGAATGTCGACCACGACCGGACCTGGGCGACCGGATTGCGCCAGGTAGAATGCTTTTTTCAGAACTTCGGGGATTTCGCTGGCATGTTTGATCATGAAGCTGTGCTTCACGATCGGCCGCGAAATACCGATCATGTCGGTTTCCTGGAAGGCATCGGTGCCCACCATGGTGCTAGGCACCTGGCCGGACAGGATGACCATCGGGATCGAATCCATGTAGGCGGTGGCAATACCGGTAATGGCATTGGTCGCGCCCGGGCCGGAGGTCACCAGCACCACGCCGGCCTTGCCGGTGGCGCGGGCGTAGCCGTCCGCCATATGGGTAGCTGCCTGCTCATGACGAACCAGGATGTGCTCGACTTCCGGTTCCTTGAACAGCGCGTCGTAAACATGCAGGAGAGCACCACCAGGGTACCCGTAGATGTGCTTAACGCCTTCGTCACGCAAGAAGCGGACGACCATCTCAGCGCCAGATAAAAGCTCCACGTTGTTCACCTCTAAAACGCCAGAATACCGCCCTCACTGGACGGGTCTTAATAGGTTTACTGCCAAGCAGAGCATGAGCGAACGTCAGCACTGACTGAGCAAGTATTGGGAGCACCCCAGAGTGTTGCGGGGTTTTCCCACCCAGCGCGAGGTAACGCGTTGCGGGGTGTAACAGGTCGGCGCGGGTGTGCGCCTCATGATCTGCTTAGCGGGTCTGCTTCTGGCAGTCCCTCTACAGCGGAGATTGGATTCTTCTGATTCGGCGCCAACAAGTCAAGAAAAATTATTGCCAATTTTTCCCCAAGATGAATTCCTGCCACCACTAAAAATCGCTTCAGCAGCAGAATAAATAAGATTTCCACAAAAAAGGGCCACAATCTGCGGCCCTTGGAGGAAAAACTGAAGAAATCAGGCGGAAGGAGCAATCAATTGGTCAAATGCTGCCAACAGGCGCCGTAGCTCACGACTTTGTTCTGGCCGGTCGGTAAACACGGTTTCGGCCATTACAAGGATGCCTGATGCATTGGGCAGCGGGTGGCCCAGCTCGATGATGATCTTCATGCGCGGCAGGAAGATCCATTGCAACCACTGCTCGAAACTGAGGGTGTCGACTGCAAAAGGCACCGTACTGGCCAGTGCCTCGTCGCTTGGCGGCTCGTCATCCCACCAGCCTTGCACTTGCAGCTCACGCTCGATCAACAGCAGGTGGTCGGCAACATCCAGAATGCGCTGCTCGATCATCACGAATTGACCCGTGCCTTTTGCCGGGCCAGTGCTGCACCAGCGCTGTCACCCTGCTTTTCGCGGGCCTGGGCAATGGTGTTCCACAGCTCGGCCTGAAGGCTCGGGCGGCCGTTGGCGTAAGTCAGGGCACGACGTGCCAACTGCTCGGCCTGCGGTGCATCGCCTTGCGAAAGACGCACCTGGGCCAGGCGGTAAAGCACCTGCGGCTCGCGCGGGGCAATGCGCTGGGCACGCTCCAGGCTCGAGGCGGCACCGTTGAAGTCACCACTGCCCTGCTGGGTTTTCGCGGTGGTCAGCAGCGCCAGCACCGGGCCGTCCAGCTGCTCGTCGGCCGACAAGCCACCTGCAGCTGCGCTGCTACGCGGTATACCAGTTGGTGCGCTGGTGGTTTGCGGCGCACTGTTCATCGCCGCGATATCGAAAGGTTCGTCGGCGATCGGGTTGGGGTTGGTGGTCATCGGTGCCGAAGTGACAGGCCCTGTGGTGATCGGCCCCGGAGTGATCGGGGAGGTGCTGATCGGCGCTGCGCCATTGGCCGCCGGGAATGTCTGAATGCCCGAGGCGCCAGCGCCCTGCGGGATCATCACGGTGACGCCGGAGTCTTCAGGCAGCGTTTGCGCCTGTGCGGTGCCCGCGCTATAGCCACCCGCAGAGCGGTTGGCCGTCACGCGTTCGCTGTTGGACACGCGGGTGCTCGAGTCGACCACCGGAATATTGCCACGCGGGACGCTGGCGCACCCCTGGAGCACCGCCAGCGCCGTCACGGCAGGAAACAGCCACTTGTTCACGTCACACCTCATCAATGCAGCCTGTGCTTAATTCATCCAGCCCTTGACCCAGTCCATGACCGATTCAACTGGATCCTGCTCGCCGCCACAGGTCGCGCCGGCGGGTGGTTCACTGCCGCGAATATACGGCATCTGCACCGCTCCCGGACAGCTGCCATCAGACCCGTGGCCACTGTACGGGTCGATCCAGGCCTGCACCACGTTGTCCGGTTGCGGCATGTCCAGCGGCAGCGGGTCGGCCTTCTTCATGAAGCTGGTCCACACCTGCAAGGCACCGGTGGCACCGGTGAATGGCGTCTTGCCGTTATCGTCACGCCCCATCCATACAACGGCCAGCAGGTCCTGGCTGAAGCCGGAGAACCAGCTATCGCGTGAATCGTTACTGGTACCGGTCTTGCCCGCCAGGGTGAGATTGCGCGGCAAAGTGTTGTACACCGAGCGGCCGGTACCTTCGCGCATCACCCGCTGCATGGCGTTCTGCACCAGGTAGATGGCCCCCGGGTCGAAGGTTTGCTGGATCTGGAACGGGTAGCGCTTGAGCGGCTCGCCCTCGGCGGTGAGCACGCTGCGGATACCGCGCATCGGGGTGTTGAAGCCGCCGTTGGCGATGGTCTGGTACATGGTTGCGACCTGCATTGGCGACATGCCACCGGCACCCAGCAGCATGGCCGGGAAGGCTGGCCAGTCGACATTCACACCCAGCCGGCCAATGGTCTTGATCACGTTAGGCACACCCACTTCCAGGCCGATCTTGGCAGTCGACAGGTTGTAGGAGTTGGCCAGCCCCTGGTACAGGTAGATGGTGCCATGCGGGCGACGATCGTAGTTCTGCGGGCGCCAGACCTGGCCGTCGGCACCTTTGACCGAGAACGGCTCGTCCTGCACCCAACTGGTCAAGGTGTACTTGGTCGGTTGTTCCAGCGCGGTCAGGTACACCGCCGGCTTGACCAGCGAACCGATCGGCCGCACGGCATCAATGGCGCGGTTGAAGCCGGCGAAGCCGGCCTGGCGGCTGCCGATCAGCGCCTGCACCTCACCGGTTTCCGGATTGGTCACGACCATCGCCGACTCAACCTCGTCCGCCCCCTTGCGCCCCGCGAGGCGCTTGAAGGTCTCGCTCATCGAGGTTTCGGCCTTCATCTGCAGGATCGGGTCGAAGCTGGTGAAGATGCGCAGGCCTTCTTCGGTCAAGTCTTCATCGCGGTAGTCCTGGCGCAGCTGACGCTTGACCAGGTCAAGGAAGGCCGGGAACGAGCTGTCTGCCAGGCTGCCGCGCTTGGTCACGCCCAGCGGCATCTTCTTCGCTGCATCGACTTCTGCCTGGCTGGCCACGCCCTGCTCGGCCACCAGGTCGAGCACCAGGTTGCGGCGGGCCAGGGCGCGGTCCGGATAGCGACGCGGGTTGTAGTAGGAGGGCCCCTTGACCATGCCCACCAGCAGAGCGATCTGGTGCAATTTCAGCTCCGACAGCGGTTGGCTGAAGAAGAACTGGCTGGCGAGGCCGAAGCCGTGCACCGCACGCTGACCATCCTGGCCGACGAACACCTCGTTGAGGTAGGCCTCGAGGATCTCGCGCTTGTCGTAGTGCAGTTCCAGCAATACGGCCATCATCGCCTCGGTCAGCTTGCGGCTGAGGCTGCGCTCGCTGGTGAGGTAGAAGTTCTTCACCAACTGCTGGGTCAGCGTGCTGCCACCCTGGCGCATGGAACCTGCCGAGGTATTGACCCACATGGCTCGGGCGATGGACTTGGGCGACACCCCGAAGTGGCTGTAGAAATCACGGTCTTCCGTCGCCACCAGGGTTTCGAGCAGGTACGGCGGCACCTGGTCGATCTTGATCAGGATGCGGTCTTCGAGGTTTTTCGGGTAGATACCGCCGATCATCAGCGGCTCCAGGCGCACTACATCGAGCGTCTTGCCGTTGGCGCCGGAAAGGCCCGCCACATAATCGCCAGAGAAGCGCACACGCACGAACTGCGCCGGCTCCATGCCCTCGTAGAACTGGAAGCCACGGGTATTGAGCTCGACGGTATTGCCGTTGACTGCCGCCGCGCCCGGGCCGTTGGCCGCGCTTTCACGCCGGTAGCCGAGGGCGTCCAGCTCGGTGAGGAAGTCGTTCTTGCTCAGCTTCTGGCCGGTGAACAGCTCCAGCGGCCGGGCATACACCTTGGCCGGGATGGTCCAGCGCTTGCCGGAAAACTTTTCCTGGACAACGGCATCGAGGTAAACCGCGAAGCCGGCGACGATCACCAGGCCGACCAGGCTGAGCTTCAAAGCCCAGCCCAGCCAGGCGCGGGAGCGGCCGGTCGGGCGTTTCTGAGGGGTACGGGGATTTCGGGTTCGGGTCATGGCGGCGGATTATACGCACTTTATAAAGGCTGGGCAGACGCCCCCGGCGGTAGGCAGGGACGGCACCATTGACCATAATGGCGCATTCGAATTCCCTGCCCCCGGAAGGATTTCCCGTGAGCCAAGCCCTTATCACTGCGTTGCAGAACCCCGCCCTGTACCCTCACCCCGTGGATGGGTTCCAGCTCATCGAGACGCATATCTCCTGGGTCCTGCTCACTGGCGAGTATGCCTACAAGATCAAGAAGCCGATGAACTTCGGCTTCCTCGACTTCACCGGCCTGGACCAGCGCCGGCATTTCTGTAACGAAGAATTGCGCCTGAACCAGCGCCTGACCGACGGCCTGTACCTGGAAGTGTTGCCGATCACCGGTAGCGTCGACGCGCCGCAGATCGGTGGTGAAGGCGAAGCCATCGAGTACGTGCTGAAGATGCGCCAGTTCCCCCAGGGGCAGATGCTCAACACCCTGCAGGCCAATGGCGAACTTAATGCCGCGCACATCGACCAGATGGCCCGGCAGATCGCCGAGTTCCACTTGCAGGCCCCACGCGTTCCGGTGGAGCACCCGCTCGGCACGCCGGACAGCGTGATGGCGCCTGTGGAACAGAACTTCGAGCAGATTCGCCCGTTCCTCAGCGACAAGGCCGACCTGCAGCAACTCGACGCCCTGCAGGCCTGGGCACGCAGCAGCTTCGAGCGCCTGCATGGCCTGCTGGAAAAGCGCAAGGCCAATGGTTTCATCCGTGAATGCCACGGTGACATCCACCTGGGCAACGCCACCCTGATCGACGGCAAGGTGGTGATCTTCGACTGCATCGAGTTCAACGAACCGTTCCGCCTGACCGATGTGTACGCCGACACCGGCTTCCTGGCCATGGACCTGGAAGACCGCGGCCTGAAATGCCTGGCCCGCCGCTTCATCAGCCAGTACCTGGAACTGACCGGCGACTACGAAGGCCTGGAACTGCTCAACTTCTACAAAGCCTACCGCGCGCTGGTGCGGGCCAAGGTTGCACTGTTCAGCATGCCAGCCGATGCCGATGGCGTGCAGCGCGCCACCACCCTGCGCACCTACCGCAACTATGCCAACCTGGCGGAAAGCTACAGCGCCATCCCGTCGCGCCTGCTGGCCATTACTCACGGTGTTTCGGCAGTGGGCAAAAGCCACGTCGCCATGCGCATGGTCGAGGCCTTGGGAGCCGTCCGCGTGCGTTCGGATGTGGAGCGCAAACGCCTGTTCGGCGAACAGCAGCAGGCTGACGCTGGCCAGCTGAGTACCGGCATCTATGGCCAGGACGCCAGTGTCGCGACCTACCAGCGCTTGCACGAGGTGGCGGCGACCGTGCTGCGAGCCGGCTTCCCGGTGGTGCTGGATGCCACCTACCTCAAGCGCGATCAACGCCAGGCCGCGGCGGACATCGCCAGCCAGACCGGCGTGCCATTCCTGATCCTCGACTGCCATGCACCGGATGCGGTCATCGCCAGCTGGCTGGAGCAGCGCCAGGCAGAAAACACCGACCCGTCGGATGCCACCCTGGAAGTGGTCAAAGCCCAGGAGGCCAGCCGTGAGCCGCTGAGTGCACAAGAGCTGGTGCAGAGCACCCGTGTCGATACCCAGAGTGCAGGGAGCATGGACCAGGTGATCGAGCAGATTCGCCAGCGCTTGCCTGGGCTGTAAGGTCAGCGTTTTCCTGTGCCGGCCTCTTCGCGGGCAAACCCACCCCCACAGACAGGTACTGCGTCAGTCGTGAGACTTGCAGAGAACCTTGTGGAAGCGGGTTTACCCGCGAAGAGGCCGGCACAGGACATCTCGTCGCCCCCTATGGCAAAAGGCCGCGCATTTCCCATCCCCCGCTACACTCCTCTCTGACCTGCTCGCGATTTATCCCCCAATCCCCGTTCAGCCATCGCAAGGAGGCTCGATGAACGATGAATTGCAGCATCTGAAGAACCTTGGCAAGACCTCTGCGCAGTGGCTGCATGCAGCCGGCATCCACAGTGCATCGGATCTGCGCCGCCTGGGCGCGGTAGGTGCGTACCAGGCCGTGAAGACACGAGGGTTCCGCGCATCGAAGGTGCTGTTGTATGCCATTGAAGGCGCCCTGCTGGACATGCACTGGAACGATTTGCCACTGGAGCGCAAAGAGGCGCTCAACCAACAGCTGGATGCGAAAAGCCCTGCGCAAAAAAATCAGAAATAATCTCAGGAAAGGATTGACGACGAAATGAGAATCGTTATGATTATCACAACTGGTCGCGAGACTGGTTGGATAAGCTAAGAGCCCCTGGTTCGGACTCTCAGATTATCTCCTCATCAGGCTAATCACGGTTATTGACCCGGCAATTTGCCGGGTCTTTTTTTGCCTTTTGCAGCCTTGTCACCGCAGTTGCGCGCAATAGTCCTGCTCCGGCATCGCTGCTGTGTACCACACAAAATCAGCCTCGCCTGCCTCGACCTGCTCACCGACCTCTGCCAGAAGCAATACCTTGCTCTCCCCCTGCGCTTGCAGGTCAGCCAGGTGCAACGGCACACCCAAGTCCTTGCGCACGTGATAAGCCCCGGCCAGCAGCACTGCCGGCTGCGGTGCAGCCAGCAACCGCTCGGCCATGCGCCGGTCGCGCTGTTGCTGCACAGCCAGCATTGCCGGCAACTGGCTTTCTGGCAGCATCCCGCAATGCCCAGCACGTACATGCTCCAGCAAGGCGGCCTTGACCGCCGGCGCATTGGAGCGTTCGCCAGGTAACGAAGCCGGCTGACGATAAGCCTGGCGCATCTCGCCGGTTGATAGGTTGGCGGCCAGCAAAGGCACCCGCTGCTGCAAAGCCTCAGTCACGATTGGCCCGTACATCTGCCAATCCCAGCCGTCCTGCCAAGCCAGAGCCTTGGGCAAATCTGCCGGCAAAGGTTGCCCCGCGAGCTTGTCCAGCAGCGGTTGCTGCTCGGGCTGCAGCATTTCCAGCAGCAGGCTGCCCTGCACACGTTGGCCTTGCAGGGCGCGCAGCAGCCACAACTGCAGTGCGTGATGATCGGGGTTGTCGTGTTTCTCGCCGACCAGCACCCGGGGGGCGGCAGACAGGTGCTGCACCAGTTGCTCAGGGCTGATCAGCTGGCCATTGGCGAGATCGACGATATGCCCCAGCTCGGCATGGCTGCGCCCCTCACTGCTCTGCCAGGCGGGCAGCGGTGGCAGGTTGGCCTGGCAGCCACCCAGTACCAGCACCAGGCACAGCGAGAAAACGGACAGCAGCGGATGTCGCATGGGCAGTACCTCCATTCATGGTCTGCACCAGCACTTGTAGGAGCGCACCAGCGTTAGCGTGTGATGATCAGCGGATGCCCACGCTCTGGGTGCGTCTGTACCAGCACATCGATCCCGTATACCGCCTTCAAAGCCGCAGGCGTCAGCACTGCTGACGGTGCGGCAAAGGCATGGCAGCGCCCGTGCTCCAGCAGCAGGATACGGTCACAGTAGCGCGCCGCCAGGTTCAAGTCATGCAGGATCACCAGCACCGCGGCGCCACGCTCGGCAAAGCGGCGCACGGCCTCCAGGGTGGTGTGCTGGTGCAATGGGTCGAGCATCGAGGTCGGCTCGTCGAGCAGCAGCGTGGTACCCGCCTCGCCCGGCCACAACTGCGCCAGCACCCGAGCCAGGTGCACCCGTTGCCGCTCGCCGCCAGACAACGCCAGGTAACTGCGCTCCACCAGGTGCCAGGCATCCGCCGTCCGCAAGGCCGCCTCGACGATTTCCGCATCGCGCCGCTGCCCGGTGCCATGAGGCATGCGCCCCATGCCAACCACTTCCTCGACCCGGAACGAGAACCCCAGGCTGGACACCTGCGGCAATACCGCCAGGCGCCTGGCCCGTTCCTGCCCCGCCCAGTCGGCCAGCGGCCTGCCCTTTAGCGTCACCTGCCCGCGATCAGGCACCAGTTCACCACACAGAACATCCAGCAGGCTGCTCTTGCCCGCACCGTTGGGGCCGAGCACGCCCACCACCTGCCCCGGGCCCAGCTGCAGATGAATGTCATGCAGCACTTCATTGCTGCCCCGCCGCAAGTACAGCCCCTCGGCTTGCAACATCAGCTGCGCCCTCGTATCAGCAGGAACAGGAAGAACGGTGCACCGATAAAGGCCGTGACGATGCCGATCGGCAGCTCGGCAGGCGCCACCAGCAGCCGCGCCGCCAAATCGGCGAACAGCATCAGCGCACCGCCCGCCAACAAGGAAGCTGGCAGTACCACACGGTGATCAGGCCCGGCCAGCAGGCGCACCAGGTGCGGTACCACCAGGCCGATGAAACCGATCAACCCGGCAGCCGCCACCGCCGCACCTACGCCCAGCGCCGTGCAGAACACCAGCTCGCGCTTGAGCCGCTCCACGTCAATGCCTAGGTGGCGTGCCTCCGACTCACCCAGCAGCATGGCATTCAACGCCTTGGCCCGGCGTGGCAGCCACACAGCCACGCCCGCAGCCACCAGCAGCAACGGCCACAGCCGCTGGTAACTGGCGCCATTGAGGCTGCCCAGGTTCCAGAAGGTCAGCGTGCGCAGCGTGGCGTCGTCGGCCAGGTAGGAGAACAGCCCCACGACAGCCCCGCCCAACGCGGTCATGGCCACACCTGCCAGCAGCATCGTGGCGACGTTGGTCTGGCCGTCGCGTCGGCCCAGACGATAGACCAGCGCAGTCACGCCCAGCCCGCCGATGAATGCACAAAGCGACAATAGGTAAGGCGCAAGCACATCCGGCATGCCGCCCAACCAGCTGCCACCAACGATGGCCACCGCCGCGCCCACCGCCGCCCCGGCGGCAACCCCTACCAGGCCGGGGTCGGCCAGTGGGTTACGGAACAGCCCCTGCATCGCTACACCGGACAACGCAAGCACCGCGCCCACCGCCAACCCCAGCAAGGTGCGTGGCAGACGGATCTGGCCGAGGATCATCTCGGCCTGCTGCAGGCCGTCAGCAGCTATAGGCAGCCCCAGCAGGCGCAGGCCGGCACGCAGGGTATCGAACAGCGGCAGGCTGACCGGACCCAGGGCCAAAGACAACCACACCGCCAGGAGGCACGACAGGCTCAGGCAAACGAACAGCGTGCGTGGCTGGACCCGCTGTTTCATTGGGCGAGGCTGGCCTTGGCAGCCGGATAGAAGGTGGCCGCAAGCAACTGCAGTGTTGCCGGCAGGCGTGGTCCGAGCCCGCCGACCAGCAGCGTCGGGTCAAGCGATACCAGACGCTTCTCCCGCACGGCGCGCGAAGCCGCCAGCGCGGGGTTTTCTTTCAGCAACGCCTGCAAGGCCCGCTCATCGGCCAGCGCCCGGTCGGAAAACACGATCACATCCGGGTCCAGCGCCGCCAGTGCTTCGCTGGAGAAATTCTTGTAGCCCTGATGTTCTGCCAGGTTACGCCCACCCGCCTGGTTCAGCAGCCAGTCACCGGCGGTGCCCTGCCCCGCGATCAGCGGCTTGGCACCGGCATGCCCGAGCAGCAGCAATACTCCTGGCGCCTTCTGCCCGGCCTGGGCCTGCCTGACCTCGGCCTGCAAGGCATCGAGCTGCTGGTGGTAACCCGACGCCAAGACCGCGGCCTGATGTTCTGCCCCCAGCAACTGCCCCAGGCGCTCGAGGTTTTCATCCACCGCCGCCAGTTCAGCCTTGCTGGAGAACAGTTCGACCCGCACCCCAGCCTTGCGGATTTGCGCCAGTACCGGTGGCGGCCCCATCTCCTCGGTGCCCACCAGCACATCCGGGCGCAGGCTGAGAATGCCTTCCGCAGACAACTGCCGCTGGTAGCCGACGCTGGGCAGTGACTTCAGCGATGGTGGGTGCTGGCTGGTGGTATCCACCCCCACCAACCGCGCTTCACCACCCAGCGCACTGATCCATTCGCTCAGTGCACCACCAGCGCTGACCCAACGCTGCGGCAGCTCGGCCGCCAGGGCCTGGGTGGGGAGCACAAGGCTCGCGCACAGGGCGAGCAAGGCGACGGGACGACGCATCATCGGGTTCCTTCTGCAGGCGGGCCGCGCGCCTTGTGGCGGGCGACGGAACTGCGCACCATAAGCAGCCGGGCGCAGCGAATGCGGGCCATTTGATAATTATTCGCATTGAAGCGTCAAGCCACCACTTGTTTCACGAGTCGTCCTTGCCATGCACTTCCTTTGTACCTCCCACGGCCTGCTCGAAGGCCAAAGCCGCGCCTTCAGCGTAGACGGCGTCGAACTGTTCGGCGTACGCCGCCAAGGCCAGGTGTACCTCTACCGCAACCGTTGCCCCCACCGCGGCATCCCCCTGAACTGGGCAGAAGATGCGTTTCTCGATGACGGCGCCAGCCTGATCCACTGCGCCCATCATGGGGCGCTGTTCCTGATCGAAAGCGGCGAATGCGTGGCCGGGCCGTGCGAGGGCGAGCAGCTGCAGGCCCTGGGCTGCCACGAGGACAGCCAGGGCATCTGGTTCAAGGGGTAAGCAGCACCGGCAGGCGACGGTCGATGACGATGCCTTCAGCGGCGTCCAGGCGCGTGCCGTAGGCCAGCACCTCCACCCCCTCCGCCACCGCTGCGCGCAGGGCTTGGGCATAGGCCGCATCGATTTCCTCGGCCGGGCGCACCGCGTCGATACCGGTCAGGTTCACGCAATACAGCTGCACCGCCCGCACGCCTTGCCTGGCCAGCTTCGCCAGCTCGCGCAGGTGCTTGGCACCGCGCTGGGTAACTGCATCAGGGAAGGCCGCGACCGTGCTGTCTGGGTAGCCCAGCGTCACGCTCTTGACCTCGACATAGGCCGGGGCACCATCGAACTCCAGGCGAAAGTCGATGCGGCTACCTTCGTCGCCGTAGGCCACTTCACGCCTTAAAGCACTGAATCCTGCAAGTTCGACGATGATGCCGGCATGTAGAGCCTCTTCGACCAGTGTGTTGGCCCGCCCGGTATTCACACAGGCCAGCCGCCCTTGCGGGGTTTCGCTGATTTCCCACGTGCCCGGGAGCTTGCGCTTGGGGTCGTTGGAGCGGCTGAACCACACCTGCCCGCCTTCACGCATGCAGTTGAGCATGGAGCCGGTGTTGGGGCAGTGGATGGTCAGTTGTTCGCCGCCGGGCAGTTCGATATCCGCCAGAAAGCGTTTGTAGCGGCGTAGCAGGCGGCCCTGTTCGAGTGGGGGATGGAACTGCATCAGCCTTGCCAGCTCCGCAGGCCGCGGGCAATCCGCTGCACCGCCTCTTCCAGGCGTGGCAGGCTCTGGGTGTAGGCAAAGCGCACGTGGTGGCCGGCCAGGTGTCGGCCGAAGTCCAGGCCCGGGGTGAAGGCCAGGTGCTCCGTTTCCAGGAAATGCCGGCAGAAGGCGAACGCGTCACCGCCAAAGGCACTGATGTCGGCATAAAGGTAGAAAGCCCCTTGCGGCTCGACGGCAATGCGGAAGCCCAGCTCGCGCAGGGCGGGCAACAGGTAGTCGCGGCGACGGGCGAACTCGGCGCGGCGCTCCTCGAAAATGGCCAGGGTTTCGGGCTGGAAACACGCCAGCGCGGCATGTTGGGCCATGCTTGGCGCACTGATGTACAGGTTTTGCGCCAGCTTTTCCAGGTCGGCCACCGCGCCAGGAGGCGCCACCAGCCAGCCAAGGCGCCAACCGGTCATGCCGAAATACTTGGAAAAACTATTCAGGACAAATGCCGAGTCGTCCACTTCCAGCACGCTGGGTGCGTCCATGCCATAGGTCAGCCCGTGGTAAATCTCGTCTACCACCAGGTGGCCATGCCGTTCGCGGGTGGCGCGGGACAGGCTGGCCAGCTCGTCACGCCCCAGCACAGTGCCGGTCGGGTTGGCCGGCGAGGCGACCAGGGCACCGACCGTGTCCTTGTCCCAGTAGCGGTCGACAAGGCCGGCGGTCAGTTGATAATTCACGTCCGGGCCCACCGGCACCAGCTGCGCCCCGCCCTCGACCAGGCGCAGGAAGTGGCGGTTGCACGGGTAGCCCGGGTCGGCCAGCAGCCAGTGCTTGCCTGGGTCGACCAGCAAGCTGCTGGCCAGCAGCAGCGCACCGGAGCCACCCGGGGTGATGAGGATGCGTTCAGGGTCGACAATCAGGCCATAACGCTGGCCGTAGAAACCGGCAATGGCTTCGCGCAGCGCCGGCAGCCCGCGAGCGGCGGTGTAGCGGGTGTGCCCGGCGGCCAATGCGGCCTGACCGGCGGCAACGATGGGCGCGGCTGTGGTGAAGTCCGGCTCGCCGATTTCCAGGTGGATCACATCGTGCCCGGCCGCCTGCAGCTCGTTGGCCCGAGCCAGCAGCGCCATGACGTGGAAGGGTTCGATGGCGCGGCTGCGCGCGCTGTAGGGGTGGGCCATGACCTTCTCTCAATTGGGTCTAAACTGGAGATTCTACCTCTGCACGCCACCGAACGTGCGGTTCGCGCCGCTGTCAATTACCAGGATCGGGCGGGGTAGCGCACCCCCGATCTATCTGGTAAGTTCGGCGGCTCGCAGTCGCAGGGCCGGCGGGTGCCGGAGATGGAGCAGCCTGCGCATTGGATCAGATGAGTGAGAGGCGGTCTATTCATGTCCACCGTAGAAAAGCAAAAAGCCCAGACCATGTACGGTGTCGAGCCCTACGTAGAAACCAAGGGTGAAGAGTACATGGGCGAGCCCATGAAACAGCACTTCACCAAGCTTCTCGGCGCCTGGAAGCGAGACTTGATGGAAAGTGTCGACCGCACTGTGGATCACATGAAGGACGAAGCAGCCAACTTCCCCGACCCGGCCGACCGTGCCAGCCAGGAAGAAGAATTCGCCCTCGAGCTGCGCAACCGCGATCGCGAACGCAAGCTGATCAAGAAAATCGACAAGACCCTCGAGAAGATCAAGGCCGATGAGTACGGCTGGTGCGAATCGTGCGGCATCGAGATCGGCCTGCGTCGCCTGGAGGCCCGCCCTACCGCCGACCTGTGCTTCGACTGCAAGGAAATCGCAGAGAAAAAGGAAAAGACGGTCGGCAAAGGCTGATCTTTCTTTCCACCTGAACGGGGCGCATCATGCGCCCCGTTTCATTTATATACCCAGCCTGACCATGACCGAATCAAGCTACATCGGGCGTTTCGCCCCCACCCCCAGCGGCTTCCTGCACTTCGGCTCGCTGGTCGCCGCCCTCGCCTCCTGGCTAGATGCCCGCGCCGTGAACGGCCGCTGGCTGCTGCGCATGGAAGACACCGACCCGCCTCGGGAAATGCCCGGTGCCCGCGATGCGATCCTGCAGACCCTGGAACGCTACGGCCTGGAGTGGGATGGCGAAGTGGTGTTCCAGAGCCAGCGGCACGATGCCTATGCCGCGGTCGTCGACCGCCTGTTCAACATGGGCCTGGCCTACGCCTGCACCTGCTCGCGAAAGCAGCTCGAAGGTTACAACGGCATCTACCCAGGCCTTTGCCGCAATGCCGGGCATGCTCGTGAAGGCGCAGCGATCCGCCTGCGCGTGCCAGAGCTGCTCTACCGTTTTACCGACCGGGTGCAGGGCGAGTTCCAGCAGCACCTGGGGCGTGAAGTGGGCGATTTCGTCATCCAGCGCCGCGACGGGCTGTATGCCTATCAGCTGGCGGTGGTACTGGACGATGCCTGGCAAGGTGTTACCGACATCGTGCGTGGCGCCGACCTGCTCGACAACACCCCGCGCCAGCTCTACCTGCAAGAGTTGCTGGGCTTCTCGCAGCCGCGTTACCTGCATATTCCGCTGATCGTGCAGCCGGACGGGCACAAGCTGGGCAAATCGTACCGCTCGCCGCCGCTGCAGGCGGACCAGGCGACACCGCTGTTGCTGCGGGCGCTGCGGGCGCTGGGGCAGGAAGCAGACCCCGAGTTGTTGCTGGCAACGCCAGCCGAAGTGCTGGCGATGGCGCGCAAGCAGTGGCGGCCCGAGGCGATTGCACAGCGAACCACGGTGCCAGAGGCTGATTTGCGCTGAGGCAGGCCCGGCCCTATCGCCGGCAAGCCAGCTCCCACAGGTACAGCACAGCACTCAGATCCTGTGGTGATCCTGTGGGAGCTGGCTTGCCGGCGATAGGGCCAGAACAGGCAACCCACCCCTCAAAAACAAAAGCCCAATAAATTCAACCTCTTGGCGAACCCTATGGATTCCCGCTAGCATCCGCCCAGCCATTTGCGCCAATAATAAGTCCAAGCCCGCAGCGCCCAACCATCGAGGCCAGCATGTACATCTATCGTTTGGTCCTGCTTCTGGTCGTGGGGATCTACCTGTTCTCCCCGGCCATCATGGACTGGTGGATCGAACCGACCGGAGCCTGGTATCGCCCTTACCTGCTCTGGCTGATCCTGATCGTCGTCACCTTCATCCTGCAGAGCCAACGAGATGCCGATGAGCTTTAGCCTGACCCAGATGATCCTGATCAGCGCCGCGTACCTGATGGTGTTGTTCGGCGTGGCCTGGATCAGCGAGCGGGGGTTGATCCCGCGCTCGATCATTCGCCACCCGCTTACCTACATCCTGTCGCTCGGCGTGTACGCCAGTGCCTGGGCTTTCTATGGCTCGGTGGGCCTGGCCTACCAGTACGGCTACGGTTTCCTTGCCTGTTACCTGGGGGTGTCCGGCGCGTTCCTGCTGGCGCCGGTGCTGCTCTACCCTATCCTCAAGATCACCCGTACCTACCAGCTGTCCTCGCTGGCCGACCTGCTGGCGTTCCGTTTCCGCAGCACCTGGGCCGGGGCACTGACCACCATCATCATGCTGATCGGCGTGCTGCCCTTGCTGGCCCTGCAGATCCAGGCGGTGGCCGACTCGATCAGCATCCTTACCGGTGAGCCGGTCAAGGCACGGGTGGCCTTCGCCTTCTGTGCGCTGATCATCCTGTTCACCATCTTCTTTGGTTCCAGGCACATCGCCACACGCGAAAAGCATGAAGGGCTGGTGTTTGCCATCGCCTTCGAGTCGGTGATCAAGCTGCTGGCCCTGGGCGGTATCGGCCTGTACGCCCTGTATGGCGTATTCGGCGGCCCGCACGAACTGGAAGTGTGGTTGCTGCAGAACCAGACCGCCCTGGCGGCTCTGCATACGCCCCTGCAAGAAGGCCCATGGCGCACCCTGCTGCTGGTGTTCTTCGCATCGGCCATCGTCATGCCGCACATGTACCACATGGCCTTCACCGAAAACCTCAACCCGCGCTCGCTGGTCAGCGCCAGCTGGGGGCTACCGTTGTTCCTGCTGCTGATGAGCCTGGCCGTGCCGCTGGTGCTATGGGCCGGCCTGCGCCTGGGCGCCACCACCAACCCCGAGTACTTCACCCTGGGCCTGGGGCTTGCCGCCAACAACCAGGCGCTGGCGCTGCTGGCCTACATCGGCGGCTTGTCGGCTGCCAGCGGGTTGATCATCGTCACCACCCTGGCGCTGTCGGGCATGGCCCTCAACCATCTGGTGCTACCGCTGTACCAGCCGCCGGCCGAAGGTAACATCTACCGTTGGCTGAAGTGGACCCGCCGCGCGCTGATCGTCGCCATCATCACCGCCGGGTTCATGTTCTACCTGACCCAGAACAACCACCAGAGCCTGGCCAACCTGGGCATCGTCGCCTTCGTGGCCACGTTGCAGTTCCTGCCGGGCGTGCTGTCGGTGCTGTACTGGCCGACCGCCAACCGCCGCGGCTTCATCGCCGGCCTGCTGGCCGGCACCCTGGTGTGGATGGTGACCATGCTACTGCCACTGCTGGGAAACCTGCAGGGCTTCTACATCCCGCTGCTGGACATGATCTATGTGCTGGACGACACCAGCTGGCACATGGCGGCCATCGCCTCGCTGGCGGCCAACGTGCTGCTGTTCACCCTGATCTCGCTGTTCACCAACGCAAGCAACGAAGAGGTCAGCGCCGCCGAAGCCTGCGCAGTGGACAACGTGCGCCGCCCGCAACGCCGCGAGCTGCACGCCGCCTCGCCACAGGAATTCGCCACCCAACTGGCCAAGCCGCTGGGCGCCAAGGCCGCACAGAAGGAAGTGGAACAGGCTCTGCGCGACCTCTACCTGCCGTTCGACGAGCGCCGTCCCTATGCCTTGCGCCGCCTGCGCGACCGCATCGAGGCCAACCTGTCCGGCCTGATGGGGCCGAGCGTGGCCCAGGACATGGTCGAGACCTTCCTGCCGTACAAGTCCGGTAACGAAAACTACGTGACCGAGGACATCCACTTCATCGAAAGCCGCCTGGAAGACTACCACTCGCGCCTGACCGGCCTGGCCGCCGAGCTCGACGCCCTGCGCCGCTACCACCGCCAGACCCTGCAGGAACTGCCCATGGGCGTCTGCTCGCTGGCCAAGGACCAGGAAATCCTGATGTGGAACAAGGCCATGGAAGAGCTCACCGGCATCGCCGCCAAGCACGTGGTCGGCTCACGCCTGGTCACCATCAGCGAACCCTGGCGCGGCCTGCTGCAAGGTTTCATCAATGTGCCCGACGAGCACCTGCACAAGCAGCGCCTTGCGCTGGACGGCCAGCCGCGCTGGCTGAACCTGCACAAGGCGGCCATCGACGAGCCGCTGGCCCCAGGCAACAGTGGCCTGGTGCTGCTGGTAGAGGACCTTACCGAAACCCAGGCGCTGGAAGACAAGCTGGTTCATTCCGAACGCCTGGCCAGTATCGGCCGCCTGGCTGCCGGCGTGGCTCACGAGATCGGCAACCCGATCACCGGCATCGCCTGCCTGGCGCAGAACCTGCGCGAGGAGCGTGAGGGCGATGGCGAAATCATCGAGCTGTCCAGCCAGATTCTCGAACAGACCAAGCGGGTATCGCGCATCGTCCAGTCGCTGATGAGCTTCGCCCATGCCGGCGGCAGCCACCAGAACAGCGAAGAGCCGGTATGCCTGGCCGAAGTGGCGCAGGATGCCATCGGTCTGCTGGCGTTGAATCGGCGCAATTTCGAAGTACAGTTCTTCAACCTCTGCGACCCTGAGCACTGGGCCGAAGGGGACCCGCAGCGCCTGGCCCAGGTGCTGATCAACCTGCTTTCCAACGCTCGCGACGCCTCGCCGCCCGGCAGCGCCGTGCGTGTGCGCAGCGAAGTCAGCGAGCACACCGTCGACCTGATCGTCGAGGATGAGGGCAGCGGGATCCCGAAGAACATCATGGACCGCCTTTTCGAACCCTTCTTCACCACCAAGGACCCGGGCGAAGGAACCGGACTGGGGCTCGCTCTGGTCTATTCCATCGTGGAAGAGCATTATGGGCAAATCACCATCGACAGCCCGGCCGATATCGAACGGCAACGTGGCACCCGGATCCGCGTGACCCTGCCCCGGCATGTCGTAGCGACGTCCCCTGAAATTCGAGACCGTCGAGAGAATTGAATCAATGCCGCACATTCTGATCGTCGAAGACGAAACCATCATCCGCTCGGCCTTGCGTCGCCTGCTCGAACGGAACCAGTACCAGGTCAGCGAAGCCGGCTCGGTGCAGGAAGCCCAGGAACGCTTCAGCATTGCCACCTTCGACCTGATCGTCAGCGACCTGCGCCTGCCCGGCGCGCCCGGCACCGAACTGATCAAGCTCGGCCAGGGCACCCCAGTGCTGATCATGACCAGCTACGCCAGCCTGCGCTCGGCGGTAGACTCGATGAAAATGGGCGCGGTGGACTACATCGCCAAGCCCTTCGACCACGACGAGATGCTGCAAGCGGTGGCGCGTATCCTGCGCGACCGGCAGAACGCCCCGGCAGCCGCACCGGCGGCCGAGCCACGCGCCACCAATGGCAAGGCCGCCCCGGCCGACAAAGGCAGCGCGGCAGCCGCCAATGGCGAAATCGGCATCATCGGCTCCTGTCCGCCAATGCAGGACATGTACAGCAAGATCCGCAAGGTCGCGCCCACCGATTCGAACGTGCTGATCCAGGGCGAGTCGGGGACCGGTAAAGAGCTGGTCGCACGCGCCCTGCACAACCTGTCGCGTCGGGCCAAGGCACCAATGATTTCGGTGAACTGCGCAGCCATCCCCGAGACACTGATCGAGTCCGAGCTGTTCGGCCACGAGAAAGGCGCGTTCACCGGCGCCAGCGCCGGGCGCGCTGGCCTGGTGGAAGCTGCCGATGGCGGCACCCTGTTCCTCGACGAAATCGGCGAACTGCCGCTGGAAGCCCAGGCCCGCCTGCTGCGCGTGCTGCAGGAAGGCGAGATTCGCCGGGTGGGTTCGGTACAGTCGCAAAAGGTCGATGTACGCCTGATCGCCGCGACCCACCGCGACCTGAAGAACCTGGCCAAGGCCGGCCAGTTCCGCGAAGACCTCTATTACCGCCTGCACGTGATCGCGCTGAAACTGCCTGCCCTGCGCGAGCGCGGCAGTGACGTCAACGAGATCGCCAGCGCCTTCCTCGCCCGCCAGAGCGCGCGCATCGGCCGCGACGACTTGCACTTCTCGGCCGAAGCGGAGCAGGCCATTCGTCACTACAGCTGGCCGGGTAACGTGCGAGAGCTGGAAAACGCCGTGGAACGTGCGGTGATCCTCAGCGAGAGCGCAGAAATTTCCGCGGACCTGCTGGGCATCGACATCGAACTGGGCGACCTGGAGGAGGACGAAATCCTCGACAACGCCCTGGTCGTGGCCAGTACGGCAAATGCCAGCCATGAACCGACCGAGGACCTGTCGCTTGAGGACTACTTCCAGCACTTCGTGCTCGAGCACCAGGACCACATGACCGAGACCGAGCTGGCCCGCAAGCTCGGGGTCAGCCGCAAGTGCCTGTGGGAACGCCGCCAGCGCCTGGGCATCCCGCGGCGCAAGAGCAACGCTACCAGCGAGTAACCGTGTTGCCTGGGCGGGAGGCTCCTCCTGCCCTCATCCCTCTCTATGTGCCATTCCGGCCGCTTCGCGGGTGAACCCGCTCCCACAGGAATTTCACTGCCCTCAAGGTGGTGCGGTCCCTGTGGAAGCCGGCTTACCGGGATTTAGCGAAATCTGCGCCGTCCCCGTGGGAGCGGGTTCACCCGCGAAAGGGCCAGCAAAGCCAGCGCACACACCCCAGGTAACACTTCAGCCCCCGCAAAAATCTGTTACCCAAGCTTTCCGCCGTAACAGTTCCCGAGGCGTACGGTAACGAAATTTCGACATTTTCGACCGCCGCTAAACCGCTCACCAGCTCCAACCCCTTGATTTTACTGGGCTTGCAAAAGTTGGCACGGCACCTGCTATATGTCTGGTACAAGAACAATAACAAGCACTGCAACTCAGAATAAGAACAAGACGAAACGGCTCACGCACAATAAAAACAAGACGGCGGAGGCGCAGCTAACTGATTCTTTTGGAGAGGATGCGTGTTTGGGGCTTGCCCCACAACCAGGCAGAGAACAATAAAAACTGCACTAAAAAGCAGCGCCTGAACTGGTTGGATCGACAGATCAACGTGACATCAGCGGCCAAAGCAATCCGTTTGCTCTTAACCCCTGGATTGGGGGTCGTCCACAAGCTTCGAGATTTGTGGGCAGGGCACTCAACAAAAACAAGAAGCCCAGCAAAAAAACAATAAGAGCACGCAACGACTTCTTGGGGAGCTTAGGCTCCCCTTGTCGTTTCTACCCTTCCCGCAGGCACCCTGCTACCCGCCTACACCATTCCTTGAGTAAATGCTAGAATCCCCGCCCATCATGCGGCCATTCTCCTATTCTTGGCCGAACATTCCTTCAAACAGTGCATCCCATGCTGAAGAAGCTGTTCCAGTCGTTCCGCCCGCCCGTACCGGGCCCGCACCACAGGCGCACCACGCCTGAGGTGATCAACAAGAGCCAGCACTCGCTGCAACGCCATCAGTTCAGCCGCCATGCGGTGAGCATCGTGGAACGCCTGCAGAGCGCCGGTTACCAGGCTTACCTGGTCGGTGGCTGTGTCCGCGACCTGATGCTGGGCATCACGCCGAAAGACTTCGATGTCGCCACCAGTGCCACCCCCGAACAGGTCCGTGCCGAATTCCGCAACGCGCGCATCATTGGCCGCCGCTTCAAGCTGGTCCACGTGCATTTCGGCCGTGAGATCATCGAAGTCGCCACCTTCCGCGCCCACCACACGGAAGACGACCAGGGCGACAGCCACCGTTCGTCGCACAATGCCAGTGGTCGCATCCTGCGTGACAACGTGTACGGCACCCTGGAAGAGGACGCGCAACGTCGCGACTTCACCATCAACGCCCTTTACTACGACCCGGTCAGCGAGCGCATCCTCGACTACGCCAACGGCGTGCACGATATCCGCAACCGCCTGCTGCGCCTGATCGGTGACCCTACCCACCGCTACCAGGAAGACCCGGTGCGCATGCTGCGCGCGGTGCGTTTCGCCGCCAAGCTCGACTTCGGCATCGAAAAGCACACGGTCCAGCCGATCCGAGAGCTGGCTCCACTGCTGCGCGAAATTCCACCGGCGCGCCTGTTCGAAGAGAGCCTCAAGCTTTTCCTCTCGGGCCAGGGCGCCATCGCCTTCGAAATGCTGGTCGACCTGCAGTTGTTCGAGCCGCTGTTCCCGGCCAGTTCACATGCCCTGGACGAACGCCCGACCTACACCCACACGCTGATCAGCCAAGCGCTGAACAACACCGACCTGCGCGTGAAGCAAGGTAAACCGGTAACCCCGGCCTTCCTCTTCGCCGCGCTGCTGTGGCCAGCCCTGCCTGCCCGCGTGTTGCACCTGCAGAACCAGGGCGTACCGCCGATACCGGCCATGAACGGTGCGGCCCACGACCTGATCGCCGAGCAATGCGCACGCATCGCCATCCCCAAGCGTTTCACCCTGCCGATCCGCGAGATCTGGGACATGCAGGAGCGCCTGCCTCGCCGCAGCGGCAAGCGCGCCGACATGCTGCTGGACAACCCTCGCTTCCGTGCCGGCTACGACTTCCTGCTGCTGCGGGAAAGCGCCGGCGAAGAAACCGACGACCTTGGCCAGTGGTGGACCGATTACCAGGATGCCAACGACAGCGAGCGTCGCGAGATGATCCGCGAACTGGGTAGCCGCGACGAAGGTACCGGTGCCGGCCCGCGCAAACGCAAGCGTAGCGGTGGCAAGCGCAAGCGCAGTGGCGACGAGGCGTTCGAGTGAGTACCCGCGCCTATATCGGCCTGGGTAGCAATCTGGACGCACCTGCCGAGCAGCTGCGTAGCGCCTTGCAGGCCCTCGACCAGGTCGAAGCCACGCGCCTGGTGGCGGCCTCGGCCCTGTACACCAGCGATTCACTGCTGCCTGGCCAGCCGCGCTACACCAATGCCGTCGCCGCCCTGGACACTGCCTTGGCGCCGCTGGACCTGCTCGATGCACTGCAGGCTATCGAAAACGGCCAGGGCCGCGTGCGCAAGGAGCGTTGGGGCCCGCGCACACTGGACCTGGACATCCTGCTGTTCGGCGACCAGGTACTCGACGAGCCGCGCCTGAAAGTGCCGCATTACCACATGCATGCCCGGCCTTTCGTGCTGTACCCGCTGGCAGAACTGGTACCGGGCGATTTCCGCCTGGCCGACGGCCGCGCCCTTGCGCAACTGCTCGACGACTGCCCGTTCGTCGGCCTGGAGCGCCTGTAAACCGGGCGTTCCAGCCTTGCGCACTGGCGCGGTAACGCCAGTAACACCCTGATCGTAACAATGCGGTAACAGGGTGATTGACTTCCCCCACCTCGCTCACGACTATAGGCGTCCCGTGTGGCACCAAAGTGCCGCATACCCGTATTTAGGCCCGGACGGACCTGTGCCCGAACATCACGCGCGATGATGTGCCGCTCCGGAAGATGACTACACGCGTTGAATGCAGTCGTTTTTTACAGCGCCTGAACGAGGAATTTCCTACATGCCTGAAGTAACCCTGACCACCCTCAATGGCCTCAAGGCCAAGGGTGAAAAAATCACCATGCTGACCTGCTACGACGCGACCTTCGCCAAGGTCGCCAGCCAGGCCGGTGTAGAAGTGTTGCTGGTGGGCGACTCGCTGGGCATGGTCCTGCAAGGCCACGACAGCACACTGCCAGTGACCACCGCGGACATGGCCTACCATACCGCCAGCGTCAAACGTGGCAACGACGGCGCGCTTATCCTCGCCGACCTGCCGTTCATGGCGCATGCCACCCCGGAGCAGGCTTTCGCCAACAGCGCCACGCTGATGCAGGCCGGCGCCCACATGATCAAGATCGAAGGTGCTGCCTGGCTGGCCGAGACCATCCGCCTGCTGGCCGAGCGTGGCGTGCCGGTGTGCGCGCACATGGGCCTGACCCCGCAGACTGTCAACGTGCTGGGCGGCTACAAGGTGCAGGGCCGTCAGGAAGCCCAGGCCCGACAGATGCGCGCCGACGCCATCGCCCTGGAACAGGCCGGTGCGGCCATGCTGCTGCTCGAATGCGTGCCCAGCGAACTGGCGGCGGAAATCACCAGTGCCGTGGCCATCCCGGTGATCGGCATTGGCGCCGGCAGCGGCACCGATGGCCAGGTACTGGTCCTGCACGACATGCTCGGCCTGTCGCTGAGCGGCCGGGTACCTAAATTCGTGAAGAACTTCATGCAAGGCCAGCCGGATATCCATAGCGCTCTCGTCGCTTACGTCGAGGCGGTCAAGCAAGTCAGCTTCCCAGGCAGCGAACACGGGTTCAGTGCATGAATACAGTCAAGACCGTCCGCGAACTGCGCGCCGCAGTCGCCCGCGCCCGCGGTGAAGGCAAGCGCATCGGCTTCGTGCCGACCATGGGCAACCTGCACAGCGGCCATGCCGCCTTGGTGACCAAGGCTGCGCAGCGCGCCGATTTCGTGGTCGCCAGCATCTTCGTCAACCCGCTGCAGTTCGGCGCCAACGAAGACCTCGACAAGTATCCGCGCACCCTGGCCGCCGATCAGGAGCGCCTGCTCCAGGCTGGCTGCAATCTGCTGTTCGCGCCCAGCGTCGAAGAGATGTACCCCGACGGCATGAGCGTGCAAACCCGCGTCAGCGTGCCCGGCCTTTCCGAAGGCCTGTGCGGCGCCAGCCGGCCCGGGCATTTCGAAGGCGTGGCCACCGTGGTCAGCAAGCTGTTCAACATGGTCCAGCCCGACCTTGCCGTGTTCGGTGAAAAGGACTTCCAGCAGCTGGCGGTGATCCGCGCCATGGTGCGCGACCTGAACATGCCGATCCAGATCATCGGCGAGCCTACCGTGCGGGCCGAGGACGGCCTGGCGCTGTCGTCGCGCAATGGTTACCTCACGCCTGAGCAGCGTGCTGCGGCGCCAGCGTTGTACCGCACGCTGCAGCACATAGCTGCTGCCATCGAACGTGGCCAGCGGGACTTTGCCGCGCTGGTTGCCGAAGGCCAGACACAGTTGACCACCGCTGGTTTTCGGCCGGATTACCTGGAAGTGCGTCATGCCGTTAGCCTGCGCCCGGCAGTGATCGATGATCGAGACCTGGTGGTAATTGCGGCGGCTTACCTGGGTAATACACGGTTGATCGACAACCTGTACCTGCATGTGGAAGAAAAGACCGCGTAACGGCCTGGGGCTGCCTTGCAGCCCATTCGCCGGCAAGCCAGCTCCCAACTCGATCGCATCGGCCTCGATGCCATGCGCTATCCCTGTGGGAGCTGGCTTGCCGGCGATGAGGCCAGTACAAGCGATACAAGACAGTTGCCTCCCCCAAATTCCCCCGCCTTACCCATTCCCTGCAAGTGGCCTTTGCCTATAATGGTGCCAGCCTGAACCCGGCAATGAGTGCCGTGTCCAAGGTCTCACCACGCACCAAGGGAACCCCGCGCAATGGCGTATTACCGTACACCCCACGATGTCACGGCCCTGCCCGCCTGGCAGGCGCTCCAGCAACACCGCGACGCCATGCAAGGCTTCAGCATGCGCGAAGCGTTCGCCGCCGATGCCAAGCGCTTCGACCAGTTCTCCCTGAGTTCCTGCGGCCTGTTCCTCGACTACTCGAAAAACCTGATCACCGAACAAAGCCGCGACCTGCTGGTGAACCTGGCCAACGAAGTGGGCCTGCAGGACGCCATCAAGTCCATGTTCAGTGGCGAAATCATCAACGCCTCCGAAGGGCGCCCGGTGCTGCACACCGCCCTGCGTCGGCCGGTGGGTGACAAACTCAGCGTCAACGGCGTGAACGTCATGCCGGAAGTGCACAAGGTGCTCAACCAGATCACCGAACTGGTCGGCCGCATCCACGACGGCCTGTGGCGCGGCTACAGCGAAAAACCGATCACCGACGTGGTCAACATCGGCATCGGTGGCTCGTTCCTCGGCCCCGAGCTGGTCTCCGAGGCGCTGCTGCCCTACGCCCAGCGCGGTGTGCGCTGCCACTACCTGGCGAACATCGACGGCAGTGAGTTTCACGAGCTATCGGCGAACCTGCGCGCCGAAACCACTCTGTTCATCGTCTCGTCGAAGTCGTTCAATACCCTCGAGACCCTGAAGAACGCCATGGCCGCGCGTACCTGGTACCTGGCCCAGGGTGGCTCGGAAGCCGAGCTGTACCGCCACTTCATCGCCGTTTCCAGCAACAAGGCCGCCGCCGTGGCCTTCGGCATCCGCGAAGAAAACATCTTCCCGATGTGGGACTGGGTGGGCGGGCGCTACTCGCTGTGGTCGGCCATCGGCCTGCCGATCGCCCTGGCCATCGGTACCGCCAACTTCAAGGAGCTGCTGTCCGGTGCCTACACCATGGACCAGCACTTCCAGACCGCGCCGTTCGAAAAGAACATGCCGGTACTGCTGGCCCTGCTGGGCGTGTGGTACGGCAACTTCTGGGGCGCCCAGAGCCACGCGATCCTGCCGTACGACCACTACCTGCGCAACATCACCAAGCACCTGCAACAGCTGGACATGGAGTCCAACGGCAAGAGCGTGCTGCAGGACGGCACCCCGGTGAAGACCGACACCGGCCCGGTGATCTGGGGCGGCGTCGGCTGCAACGGCCAGCATGCCTACCACCAGTTGCTGCACCAGGGCACCCAGCTTATTCCGGCCGACTTCATCGTGCCGGTGGTGAGCTTCAACCCGGTGGCCGACCATCATCAGTGGCTGTACGCCAACTGCCTGTCGCAGAGCCAGGCGCTGATGCTGGGCAAGACCCGCGAGGAAGCCGAAGCCGAGCTGCGTGGCAAAGGCCTGAACGAAGCAGACATCGAAAAGCTTGCCCCGCACAAGGTCATCCCGGGCAACCGCCCGAGCAATACCCTGGTGGTGGAACGCATCAGCCCCCGCCGCCTGGGCGCGCTTGTGGCGATGTACGAGCACAAGGTCTTCGTACAGAGCGTGATCTGGGGCATCAACGCCTTCGACCAGTGGGGCGTGGAGCTGGGCAAGGAGCTGGGCAAAGGCGTTTACCAACGCCTGGTCGGCAGCCTGGAAGAGAGCGCCGAAGATGGCTCCACCCAAGGCCTGATCAACTACTTCCGCGGCCGTCACCGCGGTTGATCCCAAAGCCGTCATACGGCCGCTCCGTGTAGGAGCGGCCCATCGCGGCACAAGGCCGCTCCTACAGGGACCGAGTCTACCCTCAAGGAACATCACCTCTGGCTACACTGTCCTATCGAATAGCCGTTGCAGTCCATCGCCCCTTACAAGAGCAGGACCACCCGCCATGTTCGATATCCGCAACTACCCCCAGGCCCTGGCCGCCAGCCAGTCCGCCGCCCTCACTCCCGACGAGTACCGCCGCCTCTACCGCCAGTCGGTGGATGACCCCGACACCTTCTGGGCCGAACAGGCCAGGCGCCTGGACTGGATCAAGCCCTGGTCGAGCGTGCAGCAATGCGACCTGAAGACCGGCAACGCTCGCTGGTTCGACGGCGCCCAGCTCAACGTCAGCTACAACTGCATCGACCGCCACCTGGACCGACGCGGCGCACAGACCGCCCTGCTGTGGGAGGGCGATGATCCCAGGGATTCCAAGGCCATCACCTACCGCGAACTGCACCGCCAGGTATGCCGCCTGGCCAATGCGCTGAAAGCACGCGGGGTAAAGAAAGGTGACCGGGTGTGCATCTACATGCCGATGATCCCCGAAGCCGCCTTCGCCATGCTTGCCTGCACCCGCATCGGTGCCATCCACTCGGTGGTGTTCGGCGGCTTCTCGCCCGATGCTCTTCGCGACCGTATCCTCGATGCCGACTGCCGTACGGTGATCACCGCCGATGAGGGCGTGCGCGGCGGCAAACGCATACCGCTGAAACAGAACGTCGACAAGGCCCTGGCCAGCTGCCCCGCGGTCAGCAGCGTATTCGTGGTTCGCCGCACCGGCGGCGATGTCGCCTGGACCGAAGGCCGTGATCTCTGGTACCACGAGGCAACGGAAAAGGCCGGCGACGACTGCGCTCCCGAGCCAATGGGCGCCGAAGACCCGTTGTTCATCCTCTACACCTCCGGCAGCACCGGCAAACCCAAGGGCGTGCTGCACACTACGGGCGGCTACCTGCTGCAGGCCACCCTCACTTTCAAGGTGGTGTTCGACTACCGTGACGGCGAGGTGTTCTGGTGCACCGCCGATGTCGGCTGGGTTACCGGCCACAGCTACATCGTCTATGGTCCGCTGGCCAATGGCGCGATCTCGCTGATGTTCGAAGGCGTACCCAACTACCCGGACACCTCGCGCTTCTGGCAAGTGGTCGACAAACACAAGGTGAACATCTTCTACACCGCCCCTACCGCCTTGCGCGCGCTGATGCGCGAAGGCTCCGCGCCGCTGCAGGGCACTTCACGCCAGAGCCTGCGTCTGCTGGGTAGCGTCGGCGAGCCGATCAACCCCGAAGCCTGGGAGTGGTATTTCGAAGAAGTCGGGCAAAAGCGCTGCCCTATCGTCGATACCTGGTGGCAGACTGAAACCGGCGGCATCATGCTCACCCCGCTGCCCGGCTCGCAATCGCTCAAGCCCGGCTGTGCCACCCAGCCCATGTTCGGCGTGCAACCAGTGCTGCTGGACGAAAAGGGCAAGCTCATCGAGGGCCCCGGTGCCGGTCTGCTGGCGATCAAGGCCAGCTGGCCTGGGCAGATCCGAAGCGTCTATGGCGACCATCAGCGCATGGTCGACACCTACTTCAAGCCGATGCCCGGCTACTACTTTACCGGCGACGGTGCCCGCCGCGATGCCGATGGTGACTACTGGATCACCGGTCGCATCGATGACGTGATCAACGTTTCCGGCCACCGTATCGGTACCGCCGAAGTGGAAAGCGCGCTGGTGCTGCATGACAGCGTTGCCGAAGCGGCGGTGGTCGGTTACCCCCACGACCTCAAGGGCCAAGGCGTCTACGCCTTCGTCACACCGATGAATGGCGTAACACCGGACGACGCGCTCAAGGCCGAGCTACTGGCCCTGGTCAGCAAGGAAATCGGCAGTTTCGCCAAGCCCGAGCTGATCCAGTGGGCTCCGGCGCTGCCCAAGACACGCTCAGGCAAGATCATGCGGCGTATACTGCGCAAGATCGCCTGCAACGAACTCGACAACCTGGGCGATACCTCGACCCTGGCAGACCCCAGCGTGGTGCAGGGCCTTATCGACAAACGCCTCAACCAGTAACCGGCGGCCGCTGTTGTTGGCCGCCCTGAACCACAGGTCGCCATGGAAGCCCTTCGCCGCCGCATCGAAACCCAGGTCATGAGCCTTACCGGGCTGGCCCTCGGCCAGCTCGACCTGGAATCGCCCAAGGGCGACCCCGGCCTGTTCGGCCCGCACAGTATCAGCTGGCGGGTACATGGCGACTTCCCGAGCATGCTGGTCGGAGGCATCAGCGCCCTCATGCTGCAGTTGCTGCACCCGCTGGCCCTGGCCGGGGTGTGGGACCATTCCAACTTTCGTGAAGACCTGCTCGGTCGCCTGCGCCGCACCAGCCAATTCATTTCCGGCACCACCTTCGGCGCCACCCGCGATGCCGAATGGTTGATCGACAAAGTGCGCACCATCCACCTTCAGGTGACCGGCATCGCGCCGGATGGCCGCCCGTATGCGGCCAGCGACCCGGACCTGCTGACCTGGGTGCATGTGGCGGAAGTCAGCAGCTTCCTCGCCGCCCATCTGCGTTACCGCAACCCGCACCTTGCGCGCGCAGAGCAGGATGCCTACTACGCAGAGATCGCGCTTATCGCCGAGCGCCTTGGCGCCCGCGACGTGCCGCGCTCGTGCCAGCAGGTCGAGGACTACCTGCAGCGCATGCGGCCACAATTGCACTGCGACGCCCGCAGCCATGAGGTGGTCGGCATCCTGCTCGATGCCCCCGCCCCCAGTCGCCTGGCAAAGCCGGTGGGCAAGCTGATGCTGCATGCCGGCATCGACCTGCTGCCGGGGTGGGCCCAGACCATGCTCGGGCTGCAGCACGGCCCGTTGCAGCGGCGCATCATCCGCCTGGGCCTGCAACGCACCGCGCCAGTACTGCGCTGGGCGATGCGTGACGGCTCGGCGCACCGGGCCAAACGGCGCATGGGCATCGAATGAAGTCGAATGGTCGCCTCAGCGGAACTGATTTAACGTGCCATACTCCAAGCTCTCCTGCTTAGACAGACGAAGCGACACATGTACAAAGGATTGACTCGCGCCGTTGGCGCACTGCTGGCCTTGGTAGCCCTCTACAGCCTTCTCGGCTTTCTCGTTCTCCCCGGTGTCGCGCTGCGCATCGCCAACCAGCAGTTGGCCGAGTACGCAACCGTGCCTGCCCATCTCGAACGGATCGAGCTCAACCCCTTCAGCCTCGAGCTGACGCTGTGGGGCCTGCAGATCGGCGAGCCTGGCAAGGAGCAGGTCGGCTTCGACCGGCTATACGCCAACCTCTCGCTCGACAGCCTGTGGAGTGGCGCCCTGCACCTTGACGCAGTGGAACTGGTCAAGCCACGCAACGAAGTACTGTTCGCCAAGGACGGTACCCTCAACCTGACCCGCCTGTTCAAACTGCCAGCCAGCGAAGCCAAACCTGACGAACCGCCCAGCGACCCGTTCCCGCTACGCATCGGCAGCATCAAGCTCAGCGACGGCTACCTGCACTTCGAGGACCTGCGCCCGGGCGAGCCGATCGAGTTCCTCTATGACAACATGAACCTGGAGCTGAAAAATCTCAGCACCCTGCCCAACGACAACGCCGACATGACTTTGGTGGCCATCGGCCCCAACGGCGGGCGCATCGACTGGAAAGGCACCCTGAGCCTGGCGCCAATAGCCTCTGAAGGCACACTGAAGATCACCGAAGGCAGGATGAAGGCATTCTGGCCCTATGTACGCGATGCCGTGCCACTGGTGCTGGAAGAAGGCGTGGTCAGCCTCGACACCCACTACAAGCTCAACCTTGCCAAACAGACCGAACTGTTGCTGGACAACGCGTCGGTGCGCATTGCTCCGTTCGCCATCAAGGCCCCGGATGGCCGGCCGCTGGCACGCCTGGCCAGCCTGGAGGTAAGCGAAACCTCGGTCGACCTGGTCAAGCAGCTGGTCACCGTGGGCAAGATCCGCAGCGAAAAACTGGAAACCTGGGCTGCGCTGGAAAAGGACGGCCAGCTCGACTGGCAAAAGCTGTTCGCCAGCCAGCCGGCCAAAGCCACGCCGAAGGAAAAGGCCGAGCCTGCCACCGCCGAGCCAACGCCCGAACAGCAAGCCGCCAAGGAGCCAAGCAAACCTTGGCAGGTGTTGCTCAAGGACGTGCAACTGCGTAACTATCTGGTGCACTTGGCAGACCGTTCCCAGAAGGAGCCGGTGGCCCTGGACGTCGGCCCGCTCAATGCCGATCTGCAAGGTTTCGACAGCCTCAACAAGTCGCCTTTCACGCTCAAGCTCGATACCGGTGTGGGCAAGCAAGGCAAACTGCAGGCAGCCGGCCAGGTCAACCTGGCGCCCATCTGGGCCAAGCTGGACGTGAGCAGCCGCGACATCGACCTGCGAGTGGCCCAAGCCTATATAAGCCCGTTCATTCTGCTGGAGCTGCGCAGTGGCATGCTCGCCAGCGACCTCAAGGTCGACTTGAAGAACACCGCACCGCTGGCCTTCAGCGTTACCGGCAAGGCACAGGTCAGCCAGCTGCACACCCTCGACACCATCAAGAGCCGTGACTTCGTCAAATGGCAGCAGGTGAACGTCGATGGCCTGTCCTACGTGCACGGCGATGCGCTGTCGATCGACAAGGTGACCCTGCTGCAACCCTATGCGCGCTTCATCATCAACGAAGACCGCACCACCAACATCAACGACCTGCTGATCCCGCAGCCGGCCGGCGCTCCGGCAACCAGCCAGGCCAAGCCGGCCGCTGCCAGCAACGACAAGCCGCTGGGCATCCACATCGGCCAGATCGACATCAACGACGGCTCGGCCAACTTCGCCGACCTGTCTCTCACACCCAACTTCGCTACGGCCATCCAGCAGCTCAACGGCCGGATCGGCACCATCGACAACCGCAAGCCGGTGCCGGCCAAGGTCGACGTCAAGGGCAAGGTCGACCGCTACGCGCCGGTCACCATCAAAGGCGCCCTGAACCCTTTCAACCCGTTGGCCAGCCTGGACATCGCCACGAGTTTCAAGCGGGTCGAGCTGACCACACTCACCCCCTACTCCGGCAAGTTCGCCGGCTTCCGCATCCGCAAGGGCCGGCTCAACCTCGACTTGCACTACCTGATCACCAATGGCCAGCTGAAGGCCGAGAACAAGGTGGTGGTGGAGCAGCTGCAGTTGGGCGAGAAGGTCGACAGCCCCGACGCCGTGGACCTGCCGATCCGACTGGCGGTGGCGTTGCTGAAAGATACAGAAGGCAAGATCTCGATCGAGCTGCCTGTGTCAGGCGACCTCAACAACCCGCAGTTCAGCGTGATGCCGATCGTCTGGCAAACCCTGCGCAACCTGGTGTTGCGTGCGGCGCAGGCACCGTTCAAGTTCATTGGCGGGCTGGTTGCCGGCGGTGGCTCGGAAGACCTGGGCAACGTGTCCTTCGCGCCGGGCTCCAGCGAGCTCGGTGGCGACGCCAAGGCATCGCTGGACAAGCTGGCGTCGGCCCTGAAGGAACGCCCGGAGCTGCGTCTGGAAATCGAAGGCACCAGTGCCCAGGCCAGCGATGGCCCGCTGATCGCCCAGCAGCGCCTGGAGCGTGAGTACCAAGCCACCTGGTACAAGATCCTGCAGCGTCGCGGTGACAAGGTACCGGCCAATGCGTCGATGCTGGTGGTCGACGACAGCGACAAACCAGCGATGCTCGAAGGTATCTACCGTAATCGCCTGAAACAGCAGCCGCCTGCCGAATGGGAGCAACTGGGCCGTGACAAGCGCACCGCCAAGCTGCGCGAGGCGGTGATCAAGTCCTGGGCCGAGAGTACTGCGCTGCTGCGCACGCTGGGCCAGGAGCGGGCCAGCAGCATCAAGGATTACCTGGTGGACAAAGGCCAGCTGGAAGATGACCGGGTGTACTTCATCGATACCAACCTGGGCCAGGCCGAGAGCGATGGGCGGGTGGTGACGCCAATGCATCTGGATGCCGAGTAGTTTCTACCAGCAGGGCTGGCCTCTTCGCGGGTAAACCCGCTCCCACAAGGTATGCGCTGGCCTTGAGCTGTGCGCGCTCCCTGTGGGAGCTCATCGGGGCGCCGAATCGCCGCGAAGAGGCCGGTACAGGCTTCACACCAAACGCTGGCCCGACACCGCCGGGTGATACAACGGCTGCACCTTGTTCCCTGCCGGGTCCAGCAGGTGAAAGCTGCGCGCCCCGTCACCATGGTTGAACGGCCGGTCCAGCAAGGTCACGCCGTGCGCCTTGAAGTACTGGTACCAGGCTTCCAGCTCCTCCACGCTATCGACGATGAACCCATAGTGGTCCAGGGTCTGCAACCCATTGGCCGCCCCTGCCCCACGCCCCAGCGACAGATTGTCGTTACCACAAGTGAGATACACCAGGTCTTCGTTGGCCCGGTTCAGCACCTCCATGCCCAGCACATCGACGTAGAAACGTTCGCACTCCTCAAGGTTGGGCACCAACAACGCAATATGACGCAGGCCATTCAGGCGACCAGGGCGGGCAGGCAATTCGGACATTGGCGAGGCTCCATTTTTGTATACAATTCAAAGTAGAATTTAAAACAAAAGGAGAGCCTTGTGTATAGTCTGTTCATCAAGACCCGAGTGAAGCCCGGTTGCGCCGAAGATTTTCTGACTGCGATCAAGGTCAATGCCGCAGCGTCTGTCGCCACCGAATCGGGCTGCCTTGTGTTCGACGTGTCGCAGGACCGGGCCGACCCGGAGGTGATTTACCTGTACGAGATCTACCGCGATGAAGCGGCGTATGAAGCGCACACCGAAACCGCGCACTTTCGCGATAGCCGGCCGTTGGTCGAGCCGCTGATCATCGAGCAGGAATGCTTCGAGAGTGATGTGATCGCACGTAACCCGGTTTACTAGCCGCAAATGAAAAGCCCCGGCAAATAGCCGGGGCTCGGAGCAAAGATGGCCAAATCCGTTTGGCCGACGGGACAATCCTTATTCGGCTTTCAGGCCATCCGACATCACACTCTTGACGCCTTTGATGTTCTTGGTAATACGAACAGCTTCTTCTTTCTGGGACTGAGTCACCGCCACGTCAGACGACAGCGAGACGACACCTTGGCTGGTCTCGACTTTGATGTCGCTGCCTGGAATACCTTTTTCAGTCAGCAGGTCCGCTTTCACTTTGGTAGTGATCCAGGTGTCAGAACCTTCCTGCTTGGCGTTGTCCACGGTATTGGCGGCCAACATGACTGGAGCCTGGGTTGGCTCTGCAGCGAATGCGCCGTTAGCCAGGGTCAGGGTCAGGGCGGTAGCAGTAGCGGCAGCAATGGCGAACTTCTTCATGTGAGTCACTCCTGTTTTTCGAAAGGTCTGCGCCGTATGTCCTGGCGTCAGATATGAAGGTAGTTGCACGCGCTGTGCCAGCTTTTCCGCCTCGCTTGTTTCCTTTTAAATCAATAAGTTAACGAAAAATCAGTATTCCTGTCGTCGTGCATTTTGCAATCCGCACCGTAAACCTGCATGCAAGATGCAAGTCCGCAAAAGGTTCCCTTTCGCCCATGAAAAAAGGGCCCCGAAGGGCCCTTTCCTGTAGCGTGGCAGTCGCTTAGACGCCCGAGGCCTTGGCCGCGGCAACATCCTTGATCGACAGCTTAATACGGCCGCGGTTGTCCACGTCCAGTACCAGTACTTCGACTTCTTGGCCTTCTTTCAGGATGTCGGTAACTTTCTCGACGCGAGCATCGCTCAGCATGGAGATGTGTACCAGGCCGTCCTTGCCAGGCAGGATGTTGACGAAGGCACCGAAGTCGACGATGCGTTCGACCTTGCCGACGTAGATCTTGCCAATCTCGGCCTCGGCGGTGATGCCCAGGATGCGCTGCTTGGCAGCCTCTGCCGCTTCCTTGGTTTCGCCGAAGATCTTGATCGAGCCATCGTCTTCGATGTCGATCGAAGCCTTGGTCTCTTCGCAGATGGCGCGAATGGTGGCGCCGCCTTTACCGATGACGTCACGGATCTTGTCGGTGTCGATCTTCATCGCGATCATGGTCGGAGCGTTGGCCGACAGCTCGCTACGCGACTGGGCGATGATCTGGTTCATCTGGCCGAGGATGTTCAGGCGCGCTTCCAGGGCCTGGCCCAGGGCGATTTCCATGATCTCTTCGGTGATGCCGTTGATCTTGATGTCCATCTGCAGCGCGGTAACACCCTTGGCGGTACCGGCTACCTTGAAGTCCATGTCGCCCAGGTGGTCTTCGTCACCCAGGATGTCGGTCAGGACAGCGAACTTGTCACCTTCCTTGACCAGACCCATGGCGATACCAGCAACTGGGGCCTTCATCGGTACACCGGCGTCCATCAGGGCCAGGGAAGCACCGCAGACCGAAGCCATGGAGCTGGAACCGTTGGATTCGGTGATTTCCGAAACCACACGGATGGTGTACGGGAAGTCGCTGTCGCTCGGCAGCATGGCCTGCACGCCACGACGGGCCAGGCGACCGTGACCGATTTCACGACGGCCGGCGCCGCCCATGCGGCCGCACTCACCCACCGAGAATGGCGGGAAGTTGTAGTGCAGCATGAACGGGTCTTTCTTCTCGCCTTCCAGGGTGTCCAGCAGCTGGGCGTCACGTGCGGTACCCAAGGTCGCGACAACCAGGGCCTGGGTTTCACCACGGGTGAACAGCGCCGAACCGTGGGTCTTCGGCAATACGCCGACTTCGATGTTCAGCGGGCGCACGGTGCGGGTGTCACGGCCGTCGATACGCGGTTTGCCGTTGACGATGTTCTCACGGACGGTGCGGTATTCCAGTTCGCCGAAGATGTCCTTGATGGCGCTGGCGGACGGGCCGGTCTCTTCGTTGCTCAGACGGGCAACAGCTTCGTCGCGCAGCTGGCCCAGGCGGTTGTAGCGGTCAGCCTTCTGGGTAATGGTGTATGCCTGCGAAACGGCTTCACCGAACTCGCCACGCACCAGGTTCATCAGCTCGACATTGGCCGGGGCTGGCTGCCAGTCCCAGGTCGGCTTGCCGGCTTCGGCGGCCAGTTCCTTGACGGCCTGGATCACGGCCTGGAATTCGTCGTGTGCGAACAGTACGGCGCCCAGCATCTGGTCTTCGGTCAGCTCTTTGGCTTCCGATTCAACCATCAGTACAGCCGATTCGGTACCGGCAACGACCATGTCCAGGCTCGAGGCAGCCAGTTGCTCGTAGGTCGGGTTCAGCAGGTAGCCGGTGCTTTCGTGGAAGGCAACGCGAGCGGCGCCGATCGGGCCTTCGAACGGAATGCCGGAAATGGCCAGGGCAGCCGAGGTACCGATCATCGCAGCGATGTCCGGGTCGGTCTTCTTGCTGGTGGAAACCACGGTGCAGACAACCTGCACTTCGTTCATGAAGCCTTCCGGGAACAGCGGACGGATCGGACGGTCGATCAGGCGCGAGGTCAGGGTCTCTTTCTCGGAAGGACGGCCTTCACGCTTGAAGAAGCCACCCGGGATCTTGCCGGCGGCGTAGGTCTTTTCCTGGTAGTGAACCGACAGCGGGAAGAAACCCTTGCCTGGATCAGCCTGCTTGGCGCCTACCACGGTCACCAGCACGGTGACGTCGTTGTCGACGGTAACCAGCACAGCGCCGGTTGCCTGACGGGCAATACGGCCCGTTTCGAGAGTAACGGTCGATTGACCGAACTGGAAAGTCTTGATTACCGGGTTCACGGTTTCCTACCTTTTTCAGTGGCTCTTGGGGGGAACTGGTTTCTTGCGAATTCTTGGGCAGAACGGGGAATCGGCCCCATTGACCGTCCAGATACAACACGAGGCTGGGAGCCTGGCGCCAAGCGGAAGATCCGCTCAGCGTTGCCAGGCTGCCAACCTCGGAGATACGCGTGGCGTGTCCAACGGCAGCGCTGCAAAACAGCCCTGCCGAAGCCTGCGACACGCCATGCACACCACTGGCCAGGCCGCTATTAGCGACGCAGACCCAGGCGACCGATCAGGGCGCTGTAACGAGTGGTGTCTTTGCCCTTCAGGTAGTCCAGCAGCTTACGACGCTGGTTGACCATACGAATCAGACCACGACGGGAGTGGTGGTCTTTGTCGTTGGCCTTGAAGTGGCCTTGCAGCTTGTTGATGTTGGCGGTCAGCAGAGCAACCTGCACTTCCGGGCTACCGGTATCGCCGGCGGCTTGCTGGTATTCGGCAACGATCTGAGCTTTTTCTTCAACGCTGAGGGCCATGTGGCTTCTCCTGATAACGGATCCCGCATGCGGGTCCAATAGGCCAGGGACAAATCCCTGTATTAATAAAAAAGGTGTGACCGTGCCTACTGACAGCCACCCTTGGTCCCGTGGAACCTGGCAATTGCCCGGCCCCGCGGTTTCGGTCATTCCGACCGAATCAGCCGACGCGGCGCAATGCGCCCGTCTTCGCTCACTTCACCGATACCGATGAAGCGTGCATTGTGATCCTGTACCCGGACCATGCCAAATTGTGGCGCGTCCGGCGCGCGTACCGCCTGCCCATGCAACCAGTAGAACGCACTGTGCTCGGACAGGCACACCAGTGGCCAGTCCTGCAGGCCGCTGTCAGAAGGCATAAGGAAGCGGTCGAGCGCTTCGTTGCCGCCTTCGGCGTGGGCCTGTTCGAGTTCCTCGAGAGTGACCGTCTGCGCCAGCGCGAAAGGCCCGGCCTGGGTCCTGCGCAGCTCGGCGACATAGGCGCCGCAGCCAAGAGCCTCGCCGATATCCTCCACCAGGGTGCGGATATAGGTGCCTTTGCTGCATCCTACGCTCAACCGCGCACGGGTGC
This sequence comes from Pseudomonas sp. TE3-3-F2023, assembly GCF_036784815.1. Taxonomy (NCBI): domain Bacteria; kingdom Pseudomonadati; phylum Pseudomonadota; class Gammaproteobacteria; order Pseudomonadales; family Pseudomonadaceae; genus Pseudomonas; species Pseudomonas sp. TE3-3-F2023. The sequence goes on from NZ_CP145113.1 coordinate 47,984, forward strand.
CTTCGCACTCGAGCAACTCCAAGCGGCCAATAGTAACAGAACGCGCCTCGCGCTCCACTACCTCTCCTGCACGTGCCAGCTTGTACAGTGGCTGGCCGTCACGCTTGAGCGCCGAGTACATCGGCGGTATCTGGCTGATCTGGCCACGAAAACGCGGCAGCAGGGCCTCGATGTCGGAGCGACCAACGGTCACCTCGCGAGTCTGCAGCACCTCACCCTCGGCATCGCCGGTGTTGGTAGTCTGCCCCATCTGCATGACTGTTTCGTAGCCCTTGTCGGAATCGAGCAGGTACTGCGAAAACTTGGTTGCTTCGCCAAAGCACAGCGGCAGCACGCCGGTTGCCAGCGGGTCGAGGCTGCCAGTGTGGCCGGCCTTTTCCGCATTGAGCAGCCAGCGCACCTTTTGCAGGGCCGCGTTGGAGGTGAAGCCCAGCGGCTTGTCGAGCAGGATGATGCCGCTGACGTTGCGGCGGATACGTTTGACCTGGGCCACCGCTTACTCCTCGGCGTCCGGCTTGTCGGCATCCTTGTGCAGACGGTCTTCGGCGACCGCGCGCTCGATCAATGCCGACAGGTGGGCACCACGGCTGACGCTTTCGTCGAAGTGGAAATGCAATTGCGGCACGCTGCGCAGTTGCATCACGCGCCCCAGGTGCAGGCGCAGGAAGCTCGCGGCGCTGGTCAGGGCCTTGAGGGTCTGCGGCACGGCGTCGGCGCCGTCCTGGCCCATCACGGTGATGAACACCTTGGCGTGGCCGAGGTCGCGGCTGACGTCCACGGCAGTGATGGTCACCAGGCCGACGCGCGGGTCTTTGACTTCACGGCGGATCAGCTCCGACAGCTCGCGCTGCATCTGATCGCCGATGCGTTGGGTACGGCTATATTCTTTTGCCATTCTTGCTACCTGTAACTTAAAGCGGCAAACGCCCGGCCAGGCTGAAGCCTGACCGGGCGCTACCTTCAGAGGCGCTGCCAGCCGCCCAAGGGCGGGGCCTGCACCACGCTCGCCCCTTACAGGGTACGAGCCACCTGGACTTTCTCGAAGACTTCGATCTTGTCGCCGACCTTGACGTCGTTGTAGCTCTTCACGCCAATACCGCACTCCATGCCGTTACGCACTTCGGAGGCATCGTCCTTGAAGCGACGCAGCGACTCCAGCTCGCCTTCGAAGATCACAACGTCTTCGCGCAGTACGCGGATCGGACGGTTGCGGTACACGGTACCCTCGATGACCATACAGCCAGCGATGGCGCCGAACTTCGGCGAACGGAACACGTCACGAACTTCGGCGACACCCAGGATGTTCTCGCGAACATCGCTGCCGAGCATGCCGGTCAGAGCCTTCTTGACGTCTTCGATGATGTCGTAGATCACGTTGTAGTAACGCATATCCAGACCTTCCTGCTCGACGATCTTGCGCGCGCCGGCATCGGCACGCACGTTGAAGCCGAACAGTACTGCATTCGAAGCCAGCGCCAGGTTGGCGTCGCTTTCGGTGATACCACCGACGCCGCCACCGATCACGCGCACCTGAACTTCGTCGTTGCCCAGGCCCGACAGCGAACCCTGCAGTGCTTCCAGGGAACCACGTACGTCGGTCTTGAGGACGATGTTGAGGGTCTTCTTCTCTTCCTGACCCATGGTCTCGAAGATGTTTTCCAGCTTGCCGGCGTGAGCACGAGCCAGCTTGACCTCGCGGTACTTGCCTTGACGGAACAGGGCAACCTCACGGGCTTTCTTCTCGTCGGCAACCACGGACAGCTCGTCACCGGCTTCCGGGGTACCGTCCAGGCCGAGGATTTCGACCGGGATCGACGGGCCGGCTTCCTTCACAGGCTTGCCGTTCTCGTCGAGCATGGCGCGCACGCGGCCATAATTGGAACCGCACAGGACCATGTCGCCCTGACGCAGGGTACCGTCCTGAACCAGGATGGTCGCCACCGGGCCACGGCCCTTGTCCAGGCGCGATTCGACAACCACGCCACGACCTGGAGCGGTCGGGGTAGCGGTCAGCTCGAGGATCTCGGCCTGCAGCAGAACAGCTTCAAGCAGCTCGTCGACGCCGGTACCCATCTTCGCCGAAACCTTGACGAATGGAGTATCACCACCCCAGTCTTCGGAGGTCACGCCTTCGACGGCCAGCTCGTTGCGAATGCGATCGATATCGGCACCCGGCTTGTCGATCTTGTTCACCGCAACCACCAGCGGAACGCCCGCGGCCTTGGCATGCTGAACGGCTTCGCGAGTTTGCGGCATCACGCCGTCGTCCGCCGCCACCACCAGGATGACGATGTCGGTAGCCTTGGCACCACGGGCACGCATTGCGGTGAACGCAGCGTGGCCTGGAGTATCGAGGAAGGTGACCATGCCGCGGTCGGTTTCCACGTGGTAGGCACCGATGTGCTGGGTAATACCACCGGCTTCGCCAGCAGCAACCTTGGCACGACGGATGTAGTCGAGCAGCGAGGTCTTGCCGTGGTCAACGTGACCCATGACGGTAACGACCGGCGCACGCGATTCGACTTCACCTTCGAACTTCAGCGATTCGGCCAGGGAGTCTTCCAGGGCGGTATCGCTGACCAGGGTCACTTTGTGGCCCAGTTCTTCGGCGACCAGCTGAGCGGTTTCCTGGTCGAGCACCTGGTTGATGGTGACCGGAGTACCCAGCTTGAACATGAACTTAACCACTTCAGCGGCCTTGACCGACATCTGTTGGGCCAGTTCCGAGACGGTGATGGTCTCGCCGATGGTCACGTCACGGATGACTGGACCGGTCGGGTTCTGGAAGCCGTGCTGGTTGCGCTTCTTCAGCTTGCTCTTGCCACCGCGGCCACGGCGTACGCCATCGCTCTCTTCATCGGTGGTGCGCGGTGCGGCCCGTGGAGTCGGAGCCTTTTCCTTCTCCTTGACCTTGACCTTGATCGACACGCGCGGGGCCTCGCCACGACGCTCGCCACCACGACGGTCTTCGTCACGGGTACGGCCTTCGTTGCGACGGGCTTCGTCCTTCTTGCGCTCGGCAGCACGGGCTGCGGCGTCTTCGGACGCCGGGGCATCGGCAACTACCGGGGCCGGGGCAGCGGCAGGCGCCGACTCTGGCTTGGCGGCAGGCGCTGGGGCTGCAGCGGCGGTTTCGGCGGCCTGACGGCGAGCCTGCTCTTCGTTGCGCTGGCGAACTTCGGCCTCGACCTTCTCGCGAGCGGCGTTTTCAGCCGCACGGCGCTCTTCCAGTTCACGCTTCTGCTCAGCCTGGATTTCTTCCGGGCTACGCTGCACGAATACTTTCTTCTTGCGTACTTCTACGCTGATGCTCTTGCTACCGGCGACACGCAGGGTGCTGGTGGTTTTGCGCTGCAAGGTAATCTTGCGCGGCTCTTCCGCCTTGCTCTTGTGGCTGCTCTTCAAATGAGTCAGCAAGGTCTGCTTCTCATTGTCGGTCACTACCTGACCGGCGTCGGTGTGCGGCAGACCTGCCTCACGCATCTGCTGCAGCAGGCGCTCTACCGGTGCCTCGACCTCTTGGGCCAGTTCTTTCACCGTGACTTGCGTCATGCACTTCTCTCCTCAGGCCGCGCCTAATTACTCGAACCAGTGGGCTCGGGCGGCCATGATCAACTTGCCGGCACGCTCTTCGTCGATGCCGTCGATGTCGAGCAGATCGTCTATCGACTGCTCGGCCAGGTCTTCGCGGTTAACCACGCCGCGCACCGCCAGTTCCGCCGCCAGGTCTTTGTCCATGCCCTCGAGGGAGAGCAGGTCGTCAGCCGGATGGGCGTCTGCCAGTTTTTCTTCGGTAGCGATGGCCTTGGTCAACAAACGGTCCTTGGCTCGAGCGCGGAGCTCGTTGACGATATCTTCGTCAAAGCCATCGATGTTGAGCATTTCTTCCAACGGTACGTAGGCAATTTCTTCGAGGCTGGTGAAGCCTTCGTCGACCAGCACTTGGGCCAGCTCCTCGTCGACTTCCAGTTCATCGATGAAATTGCGCAGGATGTCACCGGTTTCGGCCTGCTGCTTGGCCTGGATGTCCTTCTCGGTCATCACGTTCAGGGTCCAGCCGGTCAGCTGACTGGCCAGGCGAACGTTCTGACCGCCACGACCAATGGCCTGGGCCAGGTTGTCCTCGGCAACGGCGATGTCCATGGCATGGGCATCTTCATCAACGATGATCGCCGCGACTTCAGCCGGCGACATGGCGTTGATGACGAACTGCGCCGGGTTATCGTCCCACAGGACGATATCCACACGCTCACCACCCAACTCCCCGGATACGGCCTGGACGCGCGAACCACGCATGCCGATGCAGGCGCCTTGCGGGTCGATGCGCTTGTCCTTGGAGCGGACGGCGATCTTGGCTCGCGAACCCGGATCACGGGAGGCAGCCATGACTTCGATGAGGCCCTCGGCAATTTCCGGCACTTCGATGCGGAAAAGCTCGATCAGCATCTGTGGCGCGGTGCGCGACAGGATCAGCTGTGGGCCACGATTCTCGGTGCGAATTTCCTTGAGCAGCGCACGCAGGCGCACGCCAACACGGAAGGTCTCGCGCGGAATGATGTCTTCGCGGGCCAGCAGGGCCTCGGCGTTGTTGCCCAGGTCAACGATGACGTTGTCGCGGGTAACCTTCTTGACGGTACCGGAGATGATCTCGCCAACGCGCTCGCGGTAGGCATCGACCACCTGGGCACGCTCGGCCTCACGGACCTTCTGCACGATGACCTGCTTGGCGGTCTGGGCGGCAATACGACCGAACTCGATGGACTCGATCTTCTCTTCGATCACGTCACCGACCTTGGCTTCAGGGTGGGTTTCGTGAATCTTGCTCAACCAGGTCTCGATCGCCGGATCATCAAGATCGGCTTCGTCGACCACGGTCCAGCGACGGAAGGTTTCGTAGCTACCGGTGTGGCGGTTGATTTCCACACGCAGGTCGACTTCGTCTTCAAAACGTTTTTTGGTTGCAGTGGCCAGTGCCACTTCCAGCGCTTCGAAAATGACGCCGGGCGGTACACCTTTTTCGTTGGATACCGATTCAACAACCAGCAGTACTTCTTTGCTCATCGTACGCCTCGCCTTGCGCAAGCCATTGGGCCCGGATAGTCCGCCGGGCCCGGCACGTCTCAGTCAAAACTGGGAATAATATTGGCCTTGTCGATCGAGTCGATCGGCAACAGGAACTCTTGATTGTCCACCTGGACCACCACGTCCTGCTCCTCCACACCGCGGAGAAGGCCCTGGAAGTTACGACGACCCTCGAAGGGTGAGCGCAGCTTGATCTTCACTTGTTCGCCGGCATGCGAGGCAAACTGTTCCAGAGTGAACAGTGGGCGATCCATGCCTGGAGAAGACACCTCGAGGGTGTACTCACTGCTGATCGGATCTTCCACATCGAGAATTGCGCTGGCCTGACGGCTGACCGCTTCGCAGTCGTCCACCAGGATACCGCCTTCCTTGTCGATGTAGATGCGCAGTACCGAATGCTTACCCTGGGAAACGTATTCGATCCCCCAGCATTGATAGCCCAGACCCTCGACAACCGGGGCCAACAAGGCCTGCAACTGTTCTAGCTTGCTCGACACCTGAACCCCCTCGTGCATGCTGTGCAAATAAAAAATGGGCGAAGCGCCCATCCCTGAAAGCGCCGTTGGACAACGACGCCGAAAACTGTTCGGTTAGCAAAAAGCCCCTGAAAAGGGGCTCCGCTGAAGCTGGTTGCGGGGGCTGGATTTGAACCAACGACCTTCGGGTTATGAGCCCGACGAGCTACCAAGCTGCTCCACCCCGCGACAAAGCTGGGGCAAAAGTATAAGACCGAACCCTCTTGAGGGTCAAATCCGAACCTTCACCTGCAAGAAAGCCCGCTAAAGCGGGCTCTCAAGCTTTAATTGGTACCGAGAAGGGGACTCGAACCCCTACACCCTATGGGCACAACCACCTCAAGGTTGCGTGTCTACCAATTCCACCACCTCGGCAATACTACTACTTGAAACCCGTTACTTCTGCTCTTGTGCCGGAGGAGGTACATCACCCGTACTAGGAGTGGTTTCGCTCTTCTGCTGCTGGAGCACCGGTACATCATCATTAACTGCCGGTTTCTGCGGCTCTTTCACTTCTAGCACTGCTGGATCTGGAAGACCTGCTTGGCTAAGCTGGTGAGCTTGTTGCTTCGCGAAGTATCCTAACCCAAGTGCTGTCAAAAAGAAAGTGGCAGCGAGTATAGCAGTTAATTTACTCAGGAACGTTGCAGAGCCTTGGCTCCCGAACACGGTATTTGAAGCACCCGCGCCGAAAGATGCACCTGCTTCAGCACCTTTACCCTGTTGCAACAGAACCAGCACTACAAGCGACAGCGCTGCCAACAGATGAAAAACAACGATGACTGTTTCCAGCATTTGTTCAGTTTCCTGCGGCGCGACAAATTGCACCGAATTCGTCTGCGTTCAGGGAAGCCCCACCAATGAGCCCCCCATCGATATCCGGCATGCCGAACAGTTCGGCCGCATTGGCCGCCTTCACGCTGCCGCCGTAGAGCAACTGCACCTTCGCAGCCACTTCAGCATCTTCTGCCGCCAACTGGCCACGGATGGCTGCGTGCACATCCTGGGCCTGCTGTGGCGTGGCCGTAAGGCCAGTGCCAATGGCCCATACAGGCTCATAGGCAATTACTGCATTGGCAAAAGCCTTAACACCGAATTCCTCGATGATACTGCTTAGTTGACGCCCGACAACTTCGAGCGTTTTGCCAGCCTCGCGCTCTTCAAGGGTTTCCCCTATGCAAAGCACTGGCTTCAAACCTTTGGCTTGGGCCGCTGCAAACTTTCGATTGAGCACTTCGTCAGTTTCGCCAATGATCTGGCGACGCTCCGAATGACCAATCAACACTAACTTGCAGCCTGCTTCAACCAGCTGTTCCGGAGCAACTTCTCCGGTCAGCGCACCCTGTTCGGGTTGTACTGCAGAATTCTGTGCGCCGACAGTAATTTCCTTACCTGCCAGGCCATCGATCACTTGATTGATGAACAAGGCCGGTGGAAACACAGCGACTTCCACTCCGCTCGGCAAGGCCAGATTTCTCAAGCCTTCGGTCAGCTCAGCGACGCTAGCGCGGGTACCGTGCATCTTCCAGTTACCAGCTACCATAGGGCGACGCATGCTTTACCTCGTCGGTCAAAGTGGGCGCAGATAGTACCCAACCCTATCTGCGCTGGCAAGCGCCTTCAGACACAAACTTCGTCGACCAGTTTGGCCAACGCTTCTGCGTGCGCACGCACCTGGCTTTCGTCCTCGCCCTCGACCATCACCCGCACCAACGGCTCGGTACCGGATTTGCGCAGCAGCACGCGGCCGCGGCCGGCCAAGGCCTCGGTCACCTTGGCACTGGCTTCCTTGACCGCCGGGTGCTCCAGCGGGTCGACCTTGCTGGCGCCATAGCGCACGTTGATCAGCACCTGCGGGCACTTGCGCAGGGCCTGACGAGCCTGGGCCAGGGTTTCGCCGCGACGCTTGAGTGCCATCAGCACCTGCAGCGCAGCGATGATCGCGTCACCAGTGGTGGTGTGATTGCAGCACACGACGTGACCGGAGTTTTCACCACCGACCAGCCACTCACGCTCCAGCAGCTCGGCCATGACGTAACGGTCACCGACCTTGGCCCGCACGAACGGGATATCCAGGTCCTTCAGCGCAAGCTCCAGGCCCAGGTTGCTCATCAGCGTGCCCACCACCCCACCCTGCAGCTTGCCCCGCTCCTGCAGGTCGCGAGCGATGATGAACAGCAGCTCGTCACCATCGACGATGGCGCCGGTGTGGTCGACCATCAACACGCGGTCGCCATCACCATCGAAAGCGATGCCCAGGTCGGCATGACCGACCAGCACGGCAGCCTGCAGCGACTCGATGTGAGTCGAGCCACAGCCTTCGTTGATGTTCAGGCCGTCGGGTTGGGCATGCAGCACGGTTACGTCGGCACCCAGCTCACGGAAAACGCTTGGCGCGACCTTGTAGGTGGCGCCATGAGCACAATCGACCACCAGCTTGAGGCCGTCGAAGCTGGTGCTGCTCGGCACGCTGCTCTTGCAGAACTCGATGTAGCGGCCGGCGGCATCGTTGATGCGCGAAACCTTGCCCAGCTTGCCCGACTCGACAACGGTCATAGGCTGGTCGAGCAATTCCTCGATCATCAGCTCGACTTCGTCCGGCAACTTGGTCCCCTGGCCCGAGAAGAACTTGATGCCGTTGTCGTCGTGCGGGTTGTGCGAGGCACTGATGACGATGCCGGCTTCGGCATGGAAGGTACGCGTCAGGTAGGCGATAGCCGGCGTAGGCATCGGCCCGAGCAGCATCACGTCGGCACCTGCCGCGGACAGGCCGGCTTCGAGTGCGGACTCGAACATGTAGCCGGAAATACGCGTGTCCTTGCCAACCAGTACCCGGCAGTGGCCTTGCTTGCGGAAGGCCATGCCGGCGGCCCAGCCAAGCTTCAGCATGAAGTCAGGCGTGATCGGGTATTCGCCGACGCGACCACGAATGCCGTCGGTACCAAAGTATTTTCTGCTCATAGGGACTCCAATGTTCTTATTCGGCGTTTTGCACCGCAGCGATCATGCGCACCACATCAACGGTTTCGGCCACATCATGGACACGAAGGATGCTCGCCCCCTTGGTCATGGCCAACGCCGCCAGCGCAAGGCTGCCGTACAACCGCTCGCCGACCGGACGTTCCAGCGTCAGGCCGATCATGCTCTTGCGTGAAACACCCACCAGCAGCGGGCGCTTCAGGCGATAGAGCGCTTCCATGTGTTTGAACAAGCTCAGGTTATGCGCCAGTGTCTTGGCGAAACCAAAGCCCGGATCAAGGATGATTCTGTTTGCATCTATGCCAGCCGCAGCACAGGCGGCCATTCGCTGTTCAAGATAACGCGTAACGTCGGCGGTCACATCTTCGTAATGCGGGTCGTCCTGCATGTTGCCTGGCTCGCCGCGCATATGCATGAGGCATACCGGCAGGCCGGTATCCGCTGCAGCGTCCAGGGCGCCATCGCGCTCCAGGGCACGCACGTCATTGATCAGCCCGGCACCGAGACGCGCCGATTCACGCATGACCGCTGGCGTGGAGGTATCGACCGAGATGACCACATCGAGGCGACTGTTGATCGCCTCGACCATGGGGGCCACCCGCTCCAGCTCCTCGGTCACCGATACCGCGCGCGCGCCCGGCCGCGTGGATTCGCCGCCGATGTCGATCAGCGTGGCACCTGCGGCAACCATCGCCTCGGCATGACGCAACGCCTCGTCACGCTGGTTGAAGCGCCCGCCATCGGAGAAGGAATCAGGGGTGATATTGAGAATACCCATGACATGGGTACGCGACAAATCAAGAACCCGGTTGCCGCAAGGCAACCGGGTCGGGTACTGCACTGAGCTCATAGATGCCCTTAGTGTTGAGCCGCTGGACCGCCAATCGGCGATTCCGGGCGATCACCCTGGGCAGCAGGCTTGCCCGAAGCCGAGTCATCATCCCAGTCGCGCGGTTCGCGGGGGGTACGGCCGGCCATGATATCGTCAATCTGCTCGGCGTCGATGGTCTCGTACTTCATCAGCGCTTCGGCCATGGCATCGAGCTTGTCACGGTTGTCGGTGAGCAACTGCTTGGCCGTGGCGTAGCACTGGTCGATGATGCTGCGCACTTCCGAGTCGATCAACTTGGCGGTTTCGCCGGAAACGCTGGCGTGCTGGCTGGCAGCACTGCGACCCAGGAACACCTCGCCTTCTTCCTCGGCGTACATCAGCGGGCCGAGTTTTTCGGAAAGGCCCCACTTGGTCACCATGTTGCGGGCGATCTGGCTGGCACGCATGATGTCGTTGGAGGCGCCGGTAGTGACACCGTCGAAGCCCAGAGTCATTTCCTCGGCAATACGGCCGCCATACAGCGAGCAGATCTGGCTGATCAGTGCGCGCTTGGACAGGCTGTAGCGGTCTTCTTCCGGCAGGAACATGGTCACGCCCAGGGCACGACCGCGCGGAATGATCGAAACCTTGTAGACCGGATCGTGCTCAGGCACCAGACGACCGACGATGGCGTGGCCAGCCTCATGGTAGGCGGTGTTCTGCTTTTCTTTCTCGGACATGACCATGGTCTTGCGCTCGGCGCCCATCATGATCTTGTCCTTGGCCAGCTCGAACTCTTTCATTTCGACCAGGCGCTTGTTGGCGCGCGCGGCAAACAGAGAGGCCTCGTTGACCAGGTTGGCCAGGTCCGCACCGGAGAAGCCAGGGGTACCACGGGCGATGACGGCCGGGTTGACGTTCTCGCCGACCGGCACCTTGCGCATATGCACCTTGAGGATCTGCTCGCGACCACGAATGTCCGGCAGGCCGACCACCACCTGGCGGTCGAAGCGGCCGGGGCGCAGCAGAGCCGGGTCGAGCACGTCCGGGCGGTTGGTAGCGGCGATGACGATGATGCCATCGTTCATCTCGAAGCCGTCCATCTCCACCAGCAACTGGTTGAGGGTTTGCTCACGCTCGTCGTGACCGCCACCCATGCCGGCGCCACGGTGGCGACCAACGGCGTCGATCTCGTCGATGAAGATGATGCACGGGGCGTGCTTCTTGGCCTGCTCGAACATGTCGCGCACACGGCTGGCACCGACACCGACGAACATTTCCACGAAGTCCGAACCGGAAATGGTGAAGAACGGCACCTTCGCCTCGCCGGCGATGGCCTTGGCAAGCAAGGTCTTACCGGTACCGGGCGGGCCGACCATCAACACGCCACGCGGGATACGGCCGCCCAGGCGCTGGAACTTGCCCGGGTCGCGCAGGAACTCGACCAGCTCGCCGACCTCTTCCTTGGCTTCGTCGCAACCTGCAACGTCGGCCAGGGTGGTCTTGACCTGGTCTTCGGAAAGCAGGCGTGCCTTGCTCTTGCCAAAGCTCATCGGCCCGCCTTTGCCGCCCGCACCGCCCTGCATCTGGCGCATGAAGAACATGAACACGGCGATGATCACCAGGATCGGGAAGCTCGCAACCAGCAACTGGGTCCAGATGCTCTGCTGCTCAGGCTGCTTGCCTTCGATGATGACGTGGTTGTCGACCAGGTCGCCGATCAGGCCATTGTCGGTAATGGCCGGGCGCACGGTCTTGAAGTTGTCGCCGTCGGCGCGCTTGCCGGTAATGATGTAACCGTCGACGGTCACACGCTCGACCTTGCCATCCTTGACCTGCTGGATGAAGTCGGAATAGTTGAGGGTCTGCGGCTCGTTAGGGCTGGAGAAGTTGTTCATCACTGTCACCAGGACAGCTGCGATGATCAACCACAGGATCAGATTCTTTGCCATGTCGTTCAATTCGCTACCCTCTGAGGCCGGCGCACGACGCAGCCGCTCCTCGCATGATATTCATCGCCCTAACTTACTACATTACCTACGCAGCCGCAGGCACCGTCTGTAACCCTTTGTGAAAGCTAGACTACACGAAGTTCGGACGATCCTGACGCAGCGGCCGATTGGAAATAACTATCGGCCACCACGCTTCACGCCTTTCATGCCCCCTTGAAGCCCCTGCCCAGCAGGTACTGTTCGCGGGAACGGTCACGCGACGACGACGGCTTGCGCATCTGCACCTTGTCGAACTTGCTGCGCACGTCCTTGAGGTACACGTCAAAACCTTCGCCCTGGAAAATCTTGATCAGGAAGTCGCCGCCGGGCTTTAGCACGCGGGTTGCCAGATCGAGGGCCAGCTCGCAAAGGAACATGGCACGCGGCATGTCCACCGCAGGCGTACCACTCATATTGGGGGCCATGTCGGAAATCACAAGGTCTACGTGCGAATCGCCGACAGCCTCGAGAATGCGCTGCAACACTTCATCATCGGTGAAATCACCTTGGATGAAGGTCACATCGGGGATCGAGTCCATCTCCAGGATGTCGGACGCGATCAGGCGACCCTGGCCACCAATCAGACGACTGGTCACTTGCGACCACCCACCAGGAGCCGCGCCGAGGTCGATCACGCTCATGCCTGGGCGGATCAGCCGGTCCTTTTCCTGGATCTCCAGCAGTTTGTAGCTCGCACGCGAGCGGTAGCCATCCTTTTGTGCCTGTTTCACAAAAGGATCGTTGAAATGCTCTCGCAGCCAGTTTGCGCTGCTTTTGGAACGTTGTACCACGGGGCACCTCGATGATATGCGTCGTGATTGACTGGGCGGAGCCGGTGGCCCTCGGGTAAAATGCCGGTCAATTTTACAGAATCAGACGGAAAGGGTCAGATTATGCCGCTCAATAACGAGCAGAAGAAGCAATACAAGTCCATTGGTCATGACCTGAAGCCGGTCCTGATCGTTGCTGGCAATGGTTTGAATGAAGGTGTCATCGCCGAACTGGAGCGCGCCTTGGTCGACCATGAGCTGATCAAGGTCGAAATTCGCTCGGAAGACCGCGAAGAGCGTGCCGAGACCATTGCCGAGCTGTGCAAGGCCGGCCGTGCCGAGCTGGTGCAGACCATCGGCAAGAAAGCCCTGATCTACCGCAAGAACCCACAGCCGAACAAGCAGCTGTCCAATATCCACCGTTACAAGTAACGGCAAAGGGGCTGCTGCGCAGCCCATCGCCGGCAAGCCAGCTCCCACAGGTACGGCGCACGGCCTGAAATCGATGCAGTCGGTGTGGGAGCCGGCTTGCCGGCGATGGGCCGCGAAGCGACCCCAGCGATCTCGAGCCGCTTAGCGGCGCACCTTGACCGGAACCGGCTGGGCCACCAGCACGATGCCGGAAAAGCCCAGCACCAGGAAACAGAGCAGCTGCCAGCGCTCGCCAACGGAAATACCGTAGCGCAAGGTGTAATACCCCACACAGGCACCGAAGCCGAGCAACAGCATCTGGCCACGGAACTGCTGCCACCAGGCCGACAGGCCGTCCACCCTTGCCAGCACCGCCAGCTGGGTCAACAAGCCAAGCAGCGCCACACCGATCAACCAGCGGTCGATCTGCCCGGCGATATCCTGCACCAGCAGCGGCGCCAGGCCACTGACCTTGAGCGCGGGCACCAGTCCCACGTGAAACACCCACAGGCCACCAACCCAGAAAACCTGGGCCAGCTGCCAGAGGATTCCCTCGAGGGATGGCGCCCGCAGGCGCCGGTCAGATGTGCTTGACTTCGACAATCTCGTACTCGACCGTACCGTTAGGCGTCTTGACGACAACGGTATCCCCTTCTTCTTTGCCAATGATGGCGCGGGCAATCGGGGCGCTGTTCGAAAGCTTGCCTTTCTTCACATCGGCTTCATCTTCGCCAACGATCTGGTAGGTAACTTCATCATCGGTTTCGGTGTTGGCCAGCACCACAGTGGTGCCAAAAATCACCTTGCCGGTGTGAGCAATGGTGGTCACATCGATCACCACCGAGTTCTGCAAGCGACCTTCGATATCGCGGATACGCGCCTCGACCATGCCCTGCTCTTCACGAGCGGCGTGGTACTCGGCATTTTCCTTCAGGTCGCCCAGTTCGCGCGCTTCACCAATGGCCTGGCTCAAGCGCGGGCGCTCGGTCTTGCTCAGGAAGAGCAGCTCCTCTTCCAGGGCGCGAGCGCCCTGAACAGTCATCGGGTACTTGGTAATGCTCATGCTTTCAGTCCTGCATGCAGATCCTGCAGGCGGCGAACGGTCTTTTCCGGACCAAATTTCAGCGCCTCGCAGATGGCTTCACCGGCCGCAATGGTAGTAGTGCAGTAAATCTTGTGCTGCAGTGCATTGCGACGAATCGAGTAGGAATCGGCGATCGACTGGCGGCCTTCGGTGGTGTTGATGATCAGCGACACTTCGTCGTTCTTGATCATGTCGACCACGTGCGGGCGACCTTCGGTCACCTTGTTCACACGGCGCACTTTCAAGCCAGCCGCTTCGATAACCTTGGCAGTGCCGGCAGTTGCAACCACTTCGAAGCCCAGGGCGATCAGGTCGCGAGCAACGCCAGCCACTTGCGGCTTGTCGTCGTCACGCACGCTGATGAAGGCGGTACCGCCGATCGGCAGCACTTCGCTGGCACCCATCTGGGCCTTGGCAAAGGCTTCACCGAAGCTGTCACCAACACCCATGACTTCACCGGTCGATTTCATCTCAGGGCCGAGGATCGGGTCAACCCCTGGGAACTTGGCGAACGGGAAGACGGCTTCCTTGACGCTGTAGAAGTTCGGGATGATTTCCTGGGTGAAGCCCAGCTCTTTGAGGGTTTTGCCGGCCATGACGCGAGCCGCGATCATCGCCAGGGAGGTGCCGATGCACTTGGAGACGAACGGCACGGTACGCGAAGCGCGCGGGTTGACTTCGATCACGTAGATCTTGTCGCCCTGCAGGGCCAGCTGCACGTTCATCAGGCCGACCACGCCCAGCTCCAGGGCCATTTTCTTGACCTGTACGCGAACTTCATCCTGCACTTCCTTGCTCAGCGAGTAAGGTGGCAGCGAGCACGCCGAGTCACCGGAGTGAACACCGGCCTGCTCGATGTGCTGCATGATCGCGCCGATCACCACGTCGGTGCCGTCGCATACCGCATCCACATCCATCTCGATGGCGCAGTTGAGGAAGTGGTCGAGCAGTACCGGGCTGTCGTTGGACACCTGCACGGCTTCACGCAGGTAGCGCTTGAGCTCGTCCAGCTCGTAGACGATTTCCATGGCACGGCCGCCCAGTACGTAGGACGGGCGCACTACCAGCGGGTAGCCGATGCCGCCAGCAGCGCTAATGGCTTCTTCTTCGCTACGCACGGTGGCGTTTGGCGGCTGCAGCAGGCTCAGTCGCTGAACCATCTGCTGGAAACGCTCGCGGTCTTCGGCGCGGTCGATGGCGTCCGGGCTGGTACCGATGATCGGTACGCCGGCTTCTTCCAGGGCGCGCGCCAGTTTCAGCGGGGTCTGGCCGCCGTAGTGGACGATCACGCCTTTCGGCTTCTCGACGCGGCACACTTCCAGCACGTCTTCCAAGGTCAGCGGCTCGAAATACAGGCGGTCGGAGGTGTCGTAGTCGGTGGAAACGGTTTCCGGGTTGCAGTTGACCATGATGGTCTCGTAACCGTCTTCACGCAGCGCCAGTGCGGCGTGTACGCAGCAGTAGTCGAACTCGATACCCTGACCGATACGGTTAGGGCCGCCACCCAGGATCATGATCTTGTCGCGGGTCGACGGGTTGGCCTCGCACTCTTCCTCGTAGGTGGAGTACAGGTAGGCGGTGTCGGTGGCGAACTCGGCAGCGCAGGTGTCGACGCGCTTGTACACCGGGAACACTTCCAGCTTGTGGCGGTGACGGCGCAGGTTCTTGTCGGTGATACCCAGCAGCTTGGCCAGACGCTGGTCGGAGAAGCCCTTGCGCTTGAGGCGCAGCATGTAGTCCTTGTCGATCGACGACAGGGCCAGGGTCTTGACCTTTTCTTCTTCCTTGATCAGGTCTTCCATCTGCACCAGGAACCACATGTCGATGCCGGTCAGGTCGAAAATCTGCTCGCAGGTCATGCCGGCACGCATGGCGTCGGCCACGTACCAGATACGCTCGGCGCCCGGCACGGTCAGCTCGCGCTTGAGAATGCTGCTGGCTTCAGGGTTGGCCAGGTCGACTTTCGGGTCGAGGCCGCAGGCGCCGACTTCCAGGCCGCGAAGGGCTTTCTGCAGGGACTCCTGGAAGGTACGGCCGATGGCCATGACTTCACCCACGGATTTCATCTGGGTGGTCAGGCGGGCGTCGGCTTTCGGGAATTTTTCGAAGGCGAAACGCGGCAGCTTGGTGACGACATAGTCGATCGACGGCTCGAAGGACGCCGGGGTGCGGCCGCCGGTGATGTCGTTCTGCAGTTCGTCGAGGGTGTAGCCGACAGCCAGCTTGGCAGCGATCTTGGCGATCGGGAAACCGGTGGCCTTGGAGGCCAGCGCCGAGGAACGCGAAACGCGCGGGTTCATCTCGATCACGACCATGCGGCCAGTGTTCGGGCAGATACCGAACTGCACGTTGGAACCGCCGGTTTCCACACCGATTTCACGCAGCACCGCCAGCGAGGCGTTGCGCATGATCTGGTATTCCTTGTCGGTCAGGGTCTGTGCCGGGGCAACGGTGATCGAGTCACCGGTGTGCACGCCCATCGGGTCGAAGTTCTCGATCGAGCAGACGATGATGCAGTTGTCCTTCTTGTCGCGGACCACCTCCATCTCGTATTCCTTCCAGCCGATCAGCGATTCGTCGATCAGCAGTTCCTTGGTCGGCGACAGGTCCAGGCCACGGGCGCAGATTTCTTCGAACTCTTCACGGTTGTAGGCGATACCACCACCGGTGCCGCCCATGGTGAACGACGGACGGATGATGCACGGGAAGCCCAGGCGCTCGAGGACGGCGTTGGCTTCTTCCATGCTGTGGGCGATACCGGAGCGCGGGCACTCCAGGCCGATGTCCTTCATTGCCTTGTCGAAGCGCGAGCGGTCTTCAGCCTTGTCGATGGTGTCGGCGTTGGCACCGATCATTTCCACGCCGAACTTTTCCAGAACGCCGTGGCGCTCCAGGTCCAGGGCGCAGTTCAGTGCAGTCTGGCCACCCATGGTCGGCAGCAGTGCGTCCGGGCGCTCTTTCTCGATGATCTTGGCCACCGACTGCCATTTGATCGGCTCGATGTAGGTGGCGTCGGCCATGGCCGGGTCGGTCATGATGGTGGCCGGGTTGGAGTTCACCAGGATGACGCGGAAACCTTCCTCGCGCAGGGCTTTACAGGCCTGGGCGCCGGAGTAGTCGAATTCGCAGGCCTGGCCGATCACGATCGGGCCAGCGCCGAGAATCAGGATGCTTTTGATGTCTGTACGTTTTGGCATGGTTGTCACTCAAATCCGGGGTCAGTCGGCAAGCCGCCTTGAACAATCTGGGTCAGGCGCTTCCGGGCGCGGCGCAAGCCGGCCCGGGGCCTTGAAGCAGGATGCTCAGCGGCGCTTGGCCATGGCATCGATGAAACGATCGAACAGTGGCGCGACGTCGGTCGGGCCTGGGCTCGCTTCAGGGTGGCCCTGGAAGCTGAACGCGCTCTTGTCGGTACGCTCGATACCCTGCAGGGTGCCGTCGAACAGCGACTTGTGGATGGCGCGGACGTTGCCCGGCAGGGTGGCTTCGTCAACGGCAAAGCCGTGGTTCTGGCTGGTGATCATGACCACACCAGTGTCCAGGTCCTGGACCGGGTGGTTGGCACCGTGGTGGCCGTGGCCCATTTTCACGGTCTTGGCGCCAGAGGCCAGGGCCAGCAGCTGGTGGCCCAGGCAGATGCCGAATACCGGGATCTCGGTCTCGAGGATGTCCTTGATCGCCTGGATAGCGTAGTCGCACGGCTCGGGGTCACCAGGGCCGTTGGACAGGAACACGCCATCCGGGTTGAGTGCCAGCACTTCGCTGGCCGGGGTCTGGGCCGGCACCACGGTCACGCGGCAGCCACGGGCAACCAGCATGCGCAGGATGTTCAACTTGACGCCGTAGTCGAAGGCGACGACGTGGTACGGCAGGTCAGCGGCTTCGATGGTCGGGTGACTGTCGGTCTTCAGTTCCCACACACTGGAGCGCCACTCGTAGCGCTCCTTGGTGGAAACGACCTTGGCCAGGTCCATGCCCTTCAGGCCTGGGAAGGCGCGGGCAGCGGCGATGGCGGCTTCTTCGCTGATGTTGTCACCGGCGAGGATGCAACCGTTCTGAGCGCCCTTTTCACGCAGGATTCGGGTCAGGCGACGGGTGTCGATGCCGGCGATGGCGACGACGTTGTTGGCCTTGAGGTACTCAGGCAGCGACTGGGTGTTACGCCAGTTGCTGGCCAGCAGCGGCAGGTCACGAATGACCAGGCCAGCGGACCAGACGCGGTTCGACTCGGCGTCTTCCGGAGTAGTACCGGTGTTGCCGATGTGCGGGTAGGTCAGGGTAACGATTTGCTGCGCGTAGGAAGGGTCTGTAAGGATTTCCTGGTAGCCGGTCATAGCGGTGTTGAATACCACCTCACCAACGGTTTGACCGTCGGCACCGATAGCTTCACCGCGGAAAATACTGCCGTCGGCAAGGGCGAGTATGGCTGGCTTTGTCAAGAAGACCTCCCGTAAATCAAGCATGAAAGGGCGATCGCAGGTTGCAAAAAAGCGGAGTGACGTATGGACACGTCACCCCGCTTTCATGTGCTGAATTCAATTCGCTGCGCGCTTTTAGTGGACACACTAAAGCTGTAGCTTACAGAAAAGTGCGTTTTCGGTCTACCGCGGATGTGCCTCTAAAACACATCAATGCGACAGGCTGACATCGGCGCCGGCTTCTTCGCGGGTAAATACGCCCCACAGGTACAGCGCTGCCCTCAGGCATGGCGCTATCCCAGAGGGAGCGGGCAAGCCCGCGAAGAAGCCAACACCAGTCCAACTGCTTAACGCAGCTCGAGCACATCCTGCATGTCGTACAGGCCAGGCTCACGCCCGTCCAGCCACAGTGCCGCTCGCACGGCACCCTTGGCGAAGGTCATGCGGCTGGAAGCCTTGTGGGTAATCTCGACGCGCTCGCCTTCGGCGGCGAACAGCACGGTATGGTCACCCACCACATCACCGGCACGTACGGTGGCGAAGCCAATGGTCTGACGCTCACGTGCGCCGGTCTGCCCTTCACGGCCATACACGGCCACTTCCTGCAGGTTGCGACCCAGCGCCTGGGCAACCACTTCCCCCATGCGCAGCGCGGTGCCCGACGGCGCATCGACCTTGTGCCGGTGGTGCGCTTCGAGGATTTCGATATCCACATCGTCACCCAGCACGCGCGCTGCGGTATCCAGCAGCTTCAGGCACAGGTTGACACCGACACTGAAGTTGGCGGCGAAGACGATCGGGATTTCCTTGCCAGCTTCGGCCAACTGCTGCTTCTCTTCCGGAGTGAAGCCCGTAGTACCGATGACCATGGCCTTGCCCGCCTTGCGGCAGAACGCCAGGTTCTTCAGGGTTACCGAAGGGTGGGTGAAGTCGATCAGCACGTCAAACTCATCGACCACCTTGCCCAGGTCGTCGGAAATCGGCACACCAATACGGCCCAGGGCCGCCAGCTCACCAGCATCAGCACCCACCAGCGAGCTGTCCGGGCGGTCAATCGCCGCCGTCAGGCCTGCCTGGGGTGCCTGCTGCTGCACGGCTTCGACGAGGGTCTTGCCCATCCGCCCTGCCGCGCCCATCACTGCAATACGTCGCATAGCCATTTCCTTGTCAGAGATCGCCGAAGAAGCGCTTCACGCCATCGAACCAGCCACTGGCCTTGGGCGAGTGGGAGCTATCACCTTCCAGCGAATCACGCAGTTCTTCGAGCAATTCGCGCTGGCGGCGACTGAGGTTGACCGGAGTTTCCACCGCAACGCGGCACAGCAGGTCACCCGCACCACCACCGCGCACCGGGGCAACCCCCTTGCCGCGCAGACGGAACTGCTTGCCGGTCTGGGTGCCTTCCGGGATCTTCAGCTTCACCCGACCATCCAAGGTCGGCACTTCCAGCTCGCCACCCAGGGCGGCATCGGTGTAGCTGATCGGTACTTCGCAGTACAGGTGCTTGCCGTCACGCTGGAAGATCTCGTGCTCACGCACGTTGATCACCACATACAGGTCGCCAGTCGGGCCACCATGGGTACCAGCCTCGCCCTCGCCCGACAGGCGGATGCGGTCGCCGGTATCGACACCTGCCGGTACCTTGACCGACAGCGTCTTGTATTCCTCGACACGGCCTTCGCCGTGGCACGAGGTGCAGGGATCGGTAATGATCTTGCCCTGGCCATGGCAGCGCGGGCAGGTCTGCTGTACCGAGAAGAAGCCCTGCTGCATGCGCACCTGGCCGATACCGCCACAAGTCGGGCAGGTGGACGGGGTGGAGCCCTTCTTGGCACCGGAGCCGTCGCACGGCTGGCAGTTGACCAGGGTGGGCACGCGGATGCTGACCGTGGTGCCACGCACCGCCTCTTCCAGGTTAAGTTCCAGTGTGTAGCGCAGGTCGCTGCCGCGCTGGGCGCCGCCACGCGAGCCGCCACGCCCACCACCGAAGAAGTCGCTGAACACATCGCCGAAGATGTCGGAGAAGTTGGCACCACCGAAACCTGCGCCACCGCCACCCATGCTCGGGTCCACACCTGCATGGCCGTATTGGTCGAAAGCCGCACGCTTGCTGGCGTCAGACAGCACTTCGTAGGCCTCGTTGGCCTCCTTGAACTTGTCTTCCGACTCTTTGTCGCCTGGGTTGCGGTCCGGGTGGTACTTCATCGCCAGGCGGCGATAAGCCTTCTTGAGGTCAGCTTCGCTGGCGCCGCGCTCGACACCCAGTACCTCATAATAATCACGCTTGGACATAGGTCATTTGCACCTTGTTGGGCGTCTGGCATCTGCGCCGCGCCATCAGCACCTGCCTTATGCCCACCAGGGCCACTGACAGATGCTGTAAAAATTCTCGAATTCCAGATACGCCAACGCGGGAGCAAGCCCCCGCGCGGCGACATCCTACCAGCTCACCGCCAAACGGCGGTGAACCGGCCGACAACTTGCAGGGATTACTGCTTGTTGTTGTCTTTCACTTCTTCGAACTCAGCGTCAACCACGTCATCGTGCTTGGCTTCCGGCTCGGCTTGCTGCGCGCCACCCTGAGGCTGTTCGGCCGACTGCTCGGCGTACATCTTCTGGGCAACCGGTGCCGAAACCTTGGACAGCTCTTCGACCTTGGCGTCGATGGCAGCCTTGTCGTCGCCTTTGACAGCGGCTTCCAGGGCAACAACGGCAGCCTCGATGGCGGCTTTCTCTTCGGCGGTAACCTTGTCACCAGCGTCAGCGACCATCTTGCGGGTCGAGTGAACCAGCGCGTCACCCTGGTTACGGGCAGCGGCCAGCTCTTCGAACTTGCGGTCTTCCTCGGCATTGGCCTCGGCGTCACGCACCATGCGCTCGATTTCTTCGTCCGACAGGCCGGAGTTGGCCTTGATCACGATCGACTGCGACTTGCCGGTGGCCTTGTCTTTGGCGCTGACGTGCAGGATGCCGTTGGCGTCGATGTCGAAGGTTACTTCGATCTGTGGCACGCCACGTGGAGCCGGCGGAATGTCAGCCAGGTCGAACTTGCCCAGCGACTTGTTCTGGGCAGCCTGCTTGCGCTCACCTTGCAGCACGTGAATGGTCACCGCGCTCTGGTTGTCATCGGCAGTCGAGAACACCTGCGACTTCTTGGTCGGAATGGTGGTGTTCTTCTCGATCAGCGAAGTCATCACGCCACCCATGGTTTCGATACCCAGGGTCAGCGGGCTGACGTCCAGCAGCAGCACGTCTTTCACGTCACCGGCCAGCACGGCGCCCTGGATGGCAGCACCCATTGCCACGGCTTCGTCCGGGTTGACGTCCTTGCGCGCTTCCTTGCCGAAGAAATCGGCAACGGCTTTCTGTACCAGCGGCATACGGGTCTGGCCACCGACCAGGATCACGTCGTCGATCTTGCTGGCGTCGATGCCGGCGTCTTTCAGAGCGATGCGGCAAGGCTCGATGGTACGGGTAACCAGATCTTCGACCAGCGATTCCAGCTTGGCGCGGGAAATCTTCACGTTCAGGTGCTTCGGACCGGTAGCGTCTGCAGTGATGTACGGCAGGTTTACGTCGGTCGACTGAGCGGAGGACAGTTCGATCTTGGCCTTTTCAGCGGCTTCTTTCAGACGCTGCAGTGCCAGGGGATCGTTCTTCAGGTCCATGCCGGACTCTTTCTTGAACTCGTCCACGAGGTAGTCGATCAGGCGCATGTCGAAGTCTTCGCCACCAAGGAAGGTGTCGCCGTTGGTAGCCAGTACTTCGAACTGGTGCTCACCGTCGACTTCGGCGATTTCGATGACCGAAACGTCGAAGGTACCGCCACCCAGGTCATAAACGATGACGGTGTGGTCGCCCTTGGCCTTGTCCATGCCGTAAGCCAGTGCAGCGGCAGTCGGCTCGTTGATGATGCGCTTTACGTCCAGGCCAGCGATGCGACCGGCATCCTTGGTGGCCTGACGCTGGCTGTCGTTGAAGTAGGCCGGAACGGTGATGACCGCTTCGGTAACGGCCTCGCCGAGGTAGTCTTCGGCGGTTTTCTTCATTTTCTTCAGGACTTCGGCGCTGATCTGCGGCGGAGCCATGTCCTTGCCGCTGGCCTGAACCCAGGCGTCGCCATTGCTGGCCTTGACGATCTTGTAAGGCACCAGCTTGATGTCTTTCTGTACCACATCTTCTTCGAAGCGGCGGCCAATCAGGCGCTTCACTGCGAACAGAGTGTTGTGCGGGTTGGTGACCGCCTGACGCTTGGCCGACTGACCCACCAGGATTTCGCCATCATTGGCGTAGGCCACGATCGAAGGGGTGGTACGCGCACCTTCGGCGTTTTCGATGACCTTGACGTTACCGTTTTCCAGAACAGAGACGCACGAGTTGGTGGTCCCCAGGTCGATACCGATGATTTTACCCATGTTAACTCTCCCGAAACTTGAATTTGGTAGCAGCGACTACTTTGGCCAACTGCGGTAATACTTGAAGGCTTGACACCTAGATGGGGATGCCCGGAAGGATTTCAAGCCTTTTCATCGATCGAGGGCTGCGCGGCGCTCGGCGCCTTGCTGACCACCACCATGGCAGGGCGCAGCAGGCGGCCGTTGAGCAGATAGCCCTTCTGGAACACGTTCAGCACGCTGTTCGGCTCGACTTCGGCGTTTTCCTGCATGGCCATGGCCTGGTGATGCTCTGGATTGAACGGCTGGCCGTGAGGGTCGACCGCTTCAAGGTTGTAACGCTTGAGGGTGTCCTGGAACATCTTCAGGGTCAGCTCGACACCTTCACGGATCTGCTTGACGTGCTCGTCGTCGGCACTGGAGTGCGCCAGGGCCAGCTCCAGGCTGTCGATCACAGGCAGCAGGTCGCCCGAGAACTTCTCGAGGGCAAACTTGTGGGCTTTCTCGACATCCTGTTCGGCACGACGGCGAGCGTTCTGCACGTCGGCAACGGCGCGCAGCGCCTGGTCCTTGGCGGCGGCCAGCTGCTCCTCGAGTTCCAGGACGCGGGCGTCGGCAGCATTACCTGCACCGGTCTCTTCGACGTTTAGGTCTTTCTCGTTCAGCTGTTCGTCAGCCATGGGGTCTCTCCTGCGCAATTTTGTGGACTGCGAGCCAGGCTCGCCTTGGATGACGGCTATATGGGGCCGGAAAAACCAGCTTCAAGGGGCAAGGTGGTTTTCCCGGCTGCAACAGAATCTGCCAAGGGGCATTGGCAGGCCTGAAAAAAGTACTGTATAAATAAACAGACCTGACCTTTCGGGAGCCGCCCCATGCTGGTGCACCTGTCCATTCACAACTACGCCATCGTCGAGCACCTCGATCTCGAAATCGCCCGCGGCATGTCCGTCATCACCGGCGAGACCGGTGCCGGCAAGTCGATCATGCTCGACGCCCTCGGCCTGGCGCTGGGCGACCGGGCTGACAGCGGCGTGGTTCGCCCCGGCACGGACAAGGCAGACATACTCGCCACCTTCGACCTGGTGGACATCCCCGAGGCACATGCCTGGCTGGCCGAGCGCGACCTGGACAACGACGGCCTGTGCATCCTGCGCCGGGTGATCACCGCCGAAGGCCGCAGCCGCGGCTACATCAATGGCACGCCCTGCCCACTCGGCGATCTCAAGGCACTGGGCGAGCTACTGATCGATATCCACAGCCAGCACGAGCACCAGTCGCTACTGAAGACCGACACGCACCGCCGCCTGCTCGACGAGTACGCCGGTGCCGTCGACCTGGCCCGCCAGGTACAGCTGGCGGCCAAGCGCTGGAACCAGACCCGTCTGGAGCTGGAGCGCCTGTCCAACTCCGGCGATGAGCAGCGCGCCCGCCATCAGCTGTTGAGCTACCAACTGGAAGAACTGGACAACCTCGGCCTGGGCGAACACGAGCTGGAGCAGCTGGAGCAGGAACACAAGAACCTGACCAGCGCCGAAGCCCTGTTCGGCATTTGCCGACAGGTCATCGACCAGTGCAGTGAAAGCGATTCGGGCAATGTGCTCAGCGCCCTCACCTCCAGCCTCAACCGCCTGGGTGCCGCTACCAACTCGCCGAAGGCACTGAGCGAAGCGGCCAACCTGATCGCCAGCGCGCAGATCCAGGTCGAGGAGGCCGTGGGCGAGCTCAACCGCTTCCTCGACAACTTCGACGCCGACCCCATGCGCCTGCAGGCACTGGAAGAACGCCTCGACACTATCTATACGCTGGCGCGCAAACACCGCGTGCACCCCACCGAACTACCCCACCTGCAACAGCAGTTGATGGAAGAGCTGGAAGGCCTGAACGCCAGTGACGAGTCGATCGAGCGGCTGGGTGAAGAGCTGGCCGCTTTCGCCCAGCACTATAAAGAGAAGGCTCGCGAGCTCAGTGCACTGCGCCAGCAGGCCGCCCAGCAGCTGGCAGTGGCCGTCGAGCAGGAAATCCAGCGCCTGGGCATGCCCGGCGGGCGCTTCTGCATCGCACTTACACCCAATGAGGGAGCAGACCTTTCGCCTCATGGCCTGGAGCAGATCGAACTACTCGTCAGCGCCAACCCCGGCCAACCGCTCAAAGGCCTGGCCAAGGTGGCTTCAGGTGGCGAACTGTCCCGCATCAGCCTCGCCATTCAGGTGATTACCGCGCAGACCTCGCGCATTCCCACCCTGGTGTTCGACGAAGTCGACGTCGGTATCGGCGGGCCTACTGCCGAAATCGTCGGTCAACTGCTGCGCCGCCTGGGCGAACGCGGCCAGGTGCTAACCGTTACTCACCTGCCGCAGGTGGCGGCACAAGGGCATCACCACCTGTTCGTGCACAAGGTGCGCAACAGCGACACTACCCATACCGCCGTGGCCAACCTGGGCAAACGCGAGCGGGTCGAGGAAGTGGCGCGGATGCTGGGCGGCATAGACCTGACCAAGGAATCCCTGGCGCATGCGCGCAAGATGGTGGTGAGCGGCAAGGCCTGAACCCTTCTTTTCCAGGCCTCTTCGCGGGTAAACCCGCTCCCACAGGATATTCCGCAGTACCTGTGGGAGCGGGTTTACCCGCGAAGAGGCCTGCACAAACGACCCAGCTCTCAGCCTCAGAAAGCACAAAGGCGACCCGAAGGTCGCCTTTGCCATTCATAACGATAAGAAATCGTTACTTCTTTTTACGCACGTACAGGACCAGATTGTGGTCTACCAGCTCGTAGCCATGCTCGGCCACGATTTCGCGCTGGCGTTTCTCGATCTCGGCATCCATGAACTCGATGACTTCACTGGTATCCACGTTGACCATATGGTCGTGGTGACCGCCATCGGCCAGTTCGAACACCGCATGACCGCCGTCGAAGTTGTGGCGAACCACCAGACCCGCCGCTTCGAATTGGGTCAGTACGCGGTAGACGGTGGCCAGGCCCACGTCCTCGCCAGCCTCCATCAGCGCCTTGTAGACATCCTCGGCGCTCATGTGACGCTGCTCGGTGGAGTCGAGCATCTGAAGGATCTTGACTCGAGGCAGGGTCACCTTGAGACCGGCTTTGCGCAATTCGCTATTTTCAACCATGGTCAGCTTTCTCGCCGATGCTGCTTCGCAGCTTCTCTTAATACGGGTATGATCGGGGTTTACGTTGTCCAGCCAAGATAGTGGAAGTCGCCCACCGATGCAAAACACCAAGCTCTTGCTAACCAGCCTCACCCTAGTGGGACTGCTCGCACTCGCCGGTTGCTCGTTTCCCGGGGTTTACAAAATCGACATCCAGCAGGGCAATGTCGTTACGCAAGACATGATAGACCAATTGCGCCCCGGAATGACCCGCCGGCAAGTAAGGTTTATCATGGGTAACCCGCTGATCCAGGACACCTTCAACACCAACCGTTGGGATTACCTGTACAGCCTGCAGCCAGGCGGCGGCAAACGCCAGCAAGAACGCATGAGTGTGTTCTTCAACGAAAGCGATCAGCTGGTCAGCCTTTCTGGCGACTTCATGCCAGGCGTCAGCCGCGACCAGGAAATCCTTGGCGGCAGCAGTGACACCACGGTCAGCCCGGCCAACCAGGCAGAGCAGCCAACCGTGCAGCCTGAAGAAAAACCGGCCAAGCCAGGCTCGGTGGAAGAATCCATCCAGCGCGAGATCGACACCATCGAGACCACCCCGGTCCCGACTCCAGCGCCGTTGGAAACCTCGCCTCAATAAGCGGCGAGCAGAAACAAAAAGCCCGGACCTGGTCCGGGCTTTTTGTTGCCGCTTTTTCAGTCAGGCATTCAACTGCTTGGCACGCTGGCAAAACGCATCCACCAGCGTATTGGCCGCCTGGTTGAACAGCGGACCCAGGGTCGCGCGCACCAGCGGGCCGGCATAATCGAACGACAGGTCCAGGCTGATCTTGCAGGCCTTGTCACCCAACGGCTTGAACACCCACAGGCCATGCAGCTGGGTGAACGGCCCTTCTTCCAGGTTCATCTCGATGGACTGCCCCGGCACCAGTACATTGCGAGTGACGAAGTGCTGGCTCATGCCGCCCTTGGCCACTTCGAGCTTGGCGCGCATGTGCGTGTCGCTGGCTTCGATCACCGTCGAGGCCGAGCACCAAGGCAGGAACTGCGGATAGCTGGCCACATCGTTGACCAGATCGTAAAGCGCCTGGGCAGGGTATGGCAGCAGGGCGGAGCGTTGAATATGGGTAGTCATCCAGGCGTCACTTCCAAGGCTGGGTGGCGGCGCTTCGCAGCGCGCCGAAAACAGGTTCTGCCGCAAAGACAGGGGCTGTATTGTCCGGTATTCATTGCAGTGGCTCAAGCACACCGAAATCCCATAGCCGACGACGCGGCGACTGCCTATAATGCCGCCCCTATGGCTAAACAAAAGAAACATCCGACCGGGACCATCGCGCAAAACAAGAAGGCGCGACACGATTACTTCATCGAACACAAGTTCGAGGCCGGGCTGGTCCTGTCCGGCTGGGAAGTAAAAAGCCTGCGAGCCGGCAAGGCGCACCTGACTGACAGCTACGTGCTGCTGAAGGACGGTGAAGCCTGGCTGTTCGGCAGCCACATCACCCCGCTGACCACGGCCAGCACCCACGTCATCGCCGACCCCATCCGTACTCGCAAGCTGTTGCTGAACAAGCGCGAGCTCGAGCGACTGGAAGCGGCCGTGGCGCAAAAGGGCTACACCTGCGTGGCCCTGGCGCTGTACTGGAGCAAGCACCTGATCAAGTGCGAAATCGCACTGGGCAAGGGCAAGAAGGAATTCGACAAGCGCGACACCATGCGCGAGCGCGATTCCAACCGCGAGCTGCAGCGGGCAGTGCGGAACAAGGGCAAGGAAGAGTAATACCTCTTCTTTAGCCTGTTCCGGCCTCTTCGCGGGCAAACCCGCTCCCACTGGATTAACACTGAGTTCAGATTCGGTGCAGTCTCTGTGGGTGCGGGTTTACCCGCGAAGAGGCCAGCACTGCCAGTACAAATCTCAACGCCCGCTACGCCGCTCCGCCCGCGCCACTCGCTGCGCTTCTTCATGCGCCTCTTCCAGCACCTCCTGCACATACAGAATGTGCCGGCTGGACACCTCCCGCGCATCCTCCGCCCTGCCCTCGACTATCGCCAGGTACAGCTCCCGGTGCTGGCTGATCAGCATGTCCCGGGTCTCGGTGCGTTGCTGGTACATGCCACCGATGTTGGTCACTACATTGCGCTTGAGCAGGTCGAACAAGCCCCGAATGGTGTGCAGCAGCACGGCATTATGGCTGGCTTCGGCAATCGCAAGATGGAAGCGCGCATCGGCAGCGCCCTCCTCTGCGCGAGTCACCTCATCGGCCCTCGCATAGCAGTCCTGCAGCGCATCGAACGCCGCCTTCAGCCGCGCCCGGTCCGGCTGGGTCGCGCGCTGGGCCGCGTAGTAGGCGCAGGACGCCTCCAGGGTATGGCGGAATTCGAGCAGGTCACGCTGCGCCTCGGCACTGTGCTCGAGCAGCTGTAGCAACGGGTCGCTGAACGTTGACCCCAGCGACTCGGCGACAAAATTGCCCCCACCCTGGCGGCTGACCAGCAGCCCCTTGGCCACCAGCTTCTGGATCGCCTCACGCAGTGACGGGCGGGACACACCAAACTGCTCGGCAAGGACACGCTCGGCCGGCAACCGCTGCCCCGAGGTCAGCGTGCCTTCCAGAATCATCCCTTCCAACCGATCGACAATGTCGTCGGACAGGCGCCGTTGGCGGACCTGATCAAAAACCATCACATGCTCTCCACAAACCCCCGGCAGATTTCAGGGGGCGTCTATTCTCGCCGATCCAGATCGCGCAAACACCCACCAGGTGACGATTTTCCCGGCCCACCAGGCGCCCGCTCATCGGCACACGACCAAAGTTTTGCACGGGACAAATTGACACACCCACGAAGACGCTTTTAACCTAGCGCCCAGCCATTGTAAATTGGTCTTACCAATTATCCAATGCCAGTGCCTGACCAACAACAATTAGGGGCCACCCCATATGCAAACCTGGCAACAAATCTATAGCCCGCTTGGTAGTCTTGGCCTGTCCGCACTGGCGGCGGTCATTCCCATCGTCTTCTTCTTCCTCGCCCTCGCCGTATTCCGCCTCAAAGGCCACGTGGCCGGCAGCATCACCCTCGCATTGTCGATCCTGGTGGCCATCTTCGCCTTCCAGATGCCTGTCGACATGGCATTCGCCGCTGCGGGTTATGGCTTCCTCTACGGCCTCTGGCCGATTGCCTGGATCATCGTTGCCGCGGTGTTCCTGTACAAACTCACGGTCAAGAGCGGCCAGTTCGAAGTGATCCGCAGTTCGGTGCTGTCGATTACCGATGACCAGCGCCTGCAAGTGCTGCTGATCGGCTTCTGCTTCGGCGCCTTCCTGGAAGGTGCGGCCGGCTTTGGTGCACCGGTGGCAATCACTGCCGCGCTGCTGGTGGGCCTGGGTTTCAACCCGCTCTACGCCGCTGGCCTGTGCCTGATCGCCAACACCGCGCCAGTGGCCTTCGGCGCCCTGGGTATCCCGATCATCGTGGCCGGCCAGGTCACCGGCATCGACGCCTTCCACATCGGCGCCATGACCGGTCGCCAGCTGCCGCTGCTGTCACTGTTCGTGCCGTTCTGGCTGGTGTTCATGATGGACGGCCTGCGTGGCGTGAAGGAAACCTGGCCTGCCGCCCTGGTCGCCGGCCTGAGCTTCGCCGTCACCCAGTACTTCACCTCGAACTTCATCGGCCCGGAGCTGCCGGACATCACCTCGGCCCTGGCCAGCCTGATCGCCCTGACCCTGTTCCTGAAAGTCTGGCAGCCCAAGCGTTCGTTCGCCGAAGCCAAAGGCAGCGTCGGCGCCGCCGTGGTTCAGCCAAGCGGCAGCCAGCCAAGCCCCTACAGCTTTGGCGAAATTTTCAAGGCCTGGTCACCGTTCCTGATCCTCACCGTGCTGGTCACCATCTGGACCTTGAAACCGTTCAAGGCAGCGTTCGCCCCAGGCGGCGCGATGTACAACTTCGTGTTCAACTTCGCCATCCCGCACCTCGACCAACTGGTGATCAAGACCGCACCGATCGTCGCCGCGCCAACCGCCATGCCAGCGGTGTTCAAGCTCGACCCGATCTCTGCCACCGGCACCGCGATCTTCCTCTCGGCGCTGATCTCCATGGCCGTGCTGAAGATCAACTTCAAAACTGGTCTGACCACTTTCAAGGAAACCTTCTGGGAGCTGCGCTGGCCAATCCTGTCGATCGGCATGGTGCTGGCCTTCGCCTTCGTCACCAATTACTCCGGCATGTCCTCGACCATGGCGCTGGTGCTGGCGGGTACCGGTGCCGCGTTCCCGTTCTTCTCGCCATTCCTCGGCTGGCTGGGCGTGTTCCTGACCGGTTCCGACACCTCGTCCAACGCCCTGTTCAGCTCGCTGCAGGCCACCACCGCGCACCAGATCGGGGTCAATGACACTCTGCTGGTAGCAGCCAACACCAGCGGCGGCGTGACCGGCAAGATGATTTCGCCGCAGTCGATCGCCGTGGCCTGCGCCGCCACCGGCCTGGTTGGCAAGGAATCCGACCTGTTCCGCTTCACCGTCAAGCACAGCCTGTTCTTCGCCACCATCGTCGGCCTGATCACCCTGATCCAGGCCTACTGGCTGACCGGCATGCTGGTTCATCACTAGAGTGAAAGGGGCCGGGCGCCATCGCGCGCCCGGCAGTCCCCACATGCAACGCTGCGAGAATCCATGATCATTTCTGCCTCTACCGACTATCGCGCCGCGGCCCAACGCAAGCTGCCTCCCTTCCTGTTCCACTATGCCGACGGCGGCGCCTACGCCGAGCACACCCTGCGCCACAACGTCTCGGACCTGGCCAGTATTGCCCTGCGTCAGCGCGTGCTGAAGAACATGTCCGAACTCAGCCTTCAGACCAAACTGTTCGACGAAACCCTGAGCATGCCAGTGGCCCTGGCCCCGGTCGGCCTCACCGGCATGTACGCCCGCCGCGGCGAAGTGCAAGCGGCGCGCGCGGCAGCTGCCCACGGCATCCCGTTCACCATGTCCACGGTGTCGGTTTGCCCGATCGAAGAAGTGGCCCCGGCCATCGACCGGCCGATGTGGTTCCAGTTGTACGTGCTCAAGGACCGCGGCTTCATGCGCAACGCTCTGGAGCGGGCCAAGGCCGCCGGGGTCAAAACCCTGGTGTTCACCGTCGACATGCCGACACCCGGCGCCCGGTACCGCGACGCCCACTCTGGCATGAGCGGCAAGAACGGCCCGCTGCGTCGCGTGCTGCAAGCCATGACCCACCCCGAGTGGGCGTGGGATGTCGGCGTGATGGGGCGCCCGCACGATCTGGGCAACATTTCCACCTACCGTGGCAACCCCACCGGCCTTGCCGACTACATCGGCTGGCTGGCCAACAACTTCGACCCGTCGATCTCCTGGAAAGACCTGGAGTGGATCCGCGAATTCTGGGACGGCCCGATGATCATCAAGGGCATCCTCGATGCCGATGACGCCCGTGATGCGGTCAGGTTCGGTGCCGACGGGATCGTCGTGTCCAACCACGGCGGCCGCCAGCTCGACGGCGTGCTGTCCAGCGCCCGCGCCCTGCCGGCAATTGCCGATGCGGTCAAAGGTGACCTGAAGATCCTCGCCGACTCCGGCATCCGCAGCGGCCTCGACGTGGTGCGCATGATCGCCCTGGGCGCCGATACCGTACTGATCGGCCGCGCCTTCCTCTACGCCCTTGCCGTGCACGGCCAGGCCGGGGTGAAGAACCTGTTGGAGCTGTTCGAGAAGGAAATGCGCGTAGCGATGGTGCTGACCGGCGCCAAGTCGATCAGCGAAATCACCCGCGACTCGCTGGTACGCGAACTGGGCGCCTGACCGCCCGCAAGAACGACCGCCTGATTGACCCGGGGCATGTGGCGCACAGACGCCACGGCCCCGCGAGGAGACTGCATGAGCCTGCCTGCCGCGTTCCTGCGTGATGCCGAGCGCCTGATCCCCGCCGAACGCCGTTTCGACGACCCCACCTCCACCCTGGCCTTCGGCACCGACGCCAGCTTCTACCGGCTGATCCCCAAGCTGGTGGTGCGCGTCGAGTCCGAGGACGAAGTGGTCGGCCTGATCAAACTGGCCCAGCGCGAGCGGGTGCCGGTCACCTTCCGCGCCGCCGGCACCAGCCTGTCCGGCCAGGCCATCAGCGACTCGGTGCTGATCGTGCTGGGCGATAACTGGAACGGCCGCGAAATCCGCGGCCAAGGCGAACAGATCCGTCTGCAGCCCGGCGTCATCGGCGCCCAGGCCAATGCCTGGCTGGCCCCCTTCGGGCGCAAGATCGGCCCCGACCCGGCCTCGATCAACGCTTGCAAGATTGGCGGCATCGTTGCCAACAACGCCAGCGGCATGTGCTGCGGCACCGCGCAGAACACCTACCACACCCTGGCCGGCCTGCGCCTGGTGCTGGCCGACGGCACGCGCCTGGACAGCGAAGACCCCGCCAGCGTCGCCGCGTTCGAGGCCAGCCACGCCGACCTGCTGGAAGCACTGGCCCGCCTGGGCCGCGAGACCCGCGCCAACACTGCACTCGCCGAGCGCATCCGGCACAAATACCGGCTCAAGAACACCACCGGCCTGTCGCTGAACGCACTGGTGGACTACGACCAGCCGCTGGATATCCTGCAACACCTGCTGGTCGGGTCCGAAGGCACCCTGGGCTTCATCAGTGCCGTCACCTACGACACCGTGCCCGACCACCCGCACAAGGCCAGCGCCCTGTTGGTGTTCCCCAGCGTGGAAAGCTGCTGCCGCGCGGTGACCGTACTCAAGCGCCAGCCGGTCTCGGCCGTGGAGCTGCTCGATCGCCGCAGCCTGCGCTCGGTGCAGAACATGCCCGGCATGCCGCTGTGGGTAAAAGGCCTGTCGGATAATGCCTGCGCCCTGCTGATCGAGTCCCGCGCCGCCAGCCAGAGCCTGCTGCATGAACAGCTGCAACAGGTGATGGCCTCGATCGCCGACTTCCCGCTGGAACAGCAGGTGGACTTCAGCGAAGACCCGGCCGTGTACAACCAGCTGTGGAAAATCCGCAAGGACACCTTCCCTGCTGTTGGCGCCGTGCGCCAGACCGGCACCACAGTCATCATCGAAGACGTCACCTTCCCCATCGAGCAACTGGCAGACGGCGTCAACCGCCTGATCCAGCTGTTCGACAAGCACCGCTACGATGAAGCGATCATTTTCGGCCATGCCCTGGAAGGCAACCTGCACTTCGTCTTCACCCAGGGCTTCAACAGCGCCGCGGAAGTCGCCCGCTACCAGGCCTTCATGGACGATGTGGCGCAGCTGGTGGCGGTGGAGTTCGGCGGTTCGCTCAAGGCCGAGCACGGCACCGGGCGCAACATGGCACCGTTCGTCGAGCTGGAATGGGGCCATGACGCGTACCAACTGATGTGGAAGCTGAAGCGTCTGCTCGACCCAAACGGCATCCTCAACCCCGACGTGGTGCTGAGCGAAGACCCGGATATCCACCTGAAGAACCTCAAGCCGCTGCCCGCTGCCGACGAGATCGTCGACAGGTGCATCGAGTGCGGCTTCTGCGAACCGGTGTGCCCGTCCAAAGGCCTGACCCTGAGCCCGCGCCAGCGCATCGTCATGTGGCGTGACATCCAGGCCAGGCAGCGCGCCGGCATCGACACCCGCGAACTACGCCAGGCCTTTCAGTACCAGGGCATCGACACCTGCGCCGCCACCGGCCTGTGCGCCCAACGCTGCCCGGTCGGCATCAACACCGGCGAACTGGTGAAGAAACTGCGCAGCCAGGCTGCCGAGCATGAAAGAACCGCCGACTGGCTGGCCAAACACTTCCACACTGCCTTGGGCGGCGCGCGCCTGACCCTGACCGCCGCCAACACCGCACGCAAGCTGCTCGGCGCCCCACGCCTGGGCCGCCTGAGTGCCTCGCTGAACAAAGCCAGCAAAGGCCGCCTGCCACAGTGGACCCCGGCGATGCCACAACCCCTGCGCCCACTGGACTTCGGCCCGGCCAGCAACGACGCCCGCCCTCGCGTGGTGTACCTGGCCGCCTGCGTCTCGCGGGTGATGGGCCCGGCCTATGCCGACCGCGAGCAAAGCTCGCTGCTGGACAAGACCCGCGCCCTGCTGGAAAAGGCCGGTTACCAGGTGGTCTTCCCCGACAACGCCGACAGCCTGTGCTGCGGCCAGCCGTTCGCTTCCAAGGGCTACCCCGAACAAGCCGAACACAAGCGCCAGGAGCTGATCAACGCCCTCTTGCACGCCAGCCGCGGCGGCCTCGACCCGATCTACTGCGACACCAGCCCCTGCACCCTGCGCCTGGTGCAGGACCTGGGCGAAAGCCGGCTGGACTTGTACGACCCGGTGCGCTTCATCCGCACCCACCTGGTCGACCGCCTGGAGTTCGCGCCCCAGGACGAGCCGGTAGCCGTACACGTGACCTGCAGCACCCAGCACCTTGGCGAAAGCCAGGCGCTGATCGACCTGGCGCGGCGCTGCAGCAAACAGGTGGTGATCCCGGAGGGCATACACTGCTGCGGCTTTGCCGGTGACAAAGGCTTCACCACCCCCGAGCTCAACGCCCACTCGCTGCGCAGCCTGAAGGAGGCGGTGCAGTACTGCAGCGAAGGCATCTCCACCAGCCGCACCTGCGAGATCGGCCTGAGCAGCCACAGCGGCATCGACTACCACGGCCTGGTCTACCTGGTAGACCGCGTCACCCGGCCGCGTAGCATCTGACCCTGTGGGAGCGGGCATGCCCGCGAACACCGGCGCAGCCGGTGCCATACACCGCGCCGCCTGCTTCGCGGGCACGCCCGCTCCCACCGGTTCAGCGCATACCCCGAGCCAACCCAATTCCATGTGGGAGCGGGTTCACCCGCGAACACCGGCAAAGCCGGTGCCATCGCCATCCTCATTTCACTCCGCCACCATCCCGATTGAACCCCCGCCAATCCCCCGCAGTCCACCCTTACAGGCCCACCTTCCAGAGGCCCAGAAGGAGACTCCCATGAAAGGTACCGCGCTTTCGGCCCTGTTCGCGGCCGCCACCCTGCTGGCTTCGCCGGTGTTCGCCGCCGAAGACCTGTGCACCGCCAACCTGCAAAAGATCGACGACAGCATGGCCACCGCCGGCGCCACCTCCGAAGGCCTGGACAAGGCCATCACCGAGCACGTCGACAAAGCCAAGGCTGCCCAAGCCTCGGGCGACACCAAGGAATGCATTGCCATCACCAGCAAAGTCCTGGAGCGCCTGGAAAAAACCGAGAAAGGCAGCGGCACCAGCGGCGGCGGTAGCGGCGCGTGAGCCCAGAAGCGGGCGACCGGACCGGCTGTCGACGTCGCCCGCGCAATGGCGTATACTCCGCCTCACGTACCGTAAGGTGCGTTAGCTTAGAGCTAGTGTGGGGCCGATCAGGATTCGACGCCGGTAGCGAAACTCTAGGTGCATGCCGAGTTGGTAACAGAACTCGTAAATCCACTGTTGCAACTTTCTATAGTTGCCAATGACGAAAACTACGAGGGCTACGCTCTCGCTGCGTAAGCAGCTGAGCCCGCTCTCCTGGTAGCTTCGGCTCCAGCAATCATCAGGGGATGCCTGTAAACCCGAAATGATTGTCATACAGAACAGGATCGTCGTGTAGCACGTTGGGGGCAAAGCGACTAAAACTTACCCAACTCGTCCAAAGCACCCTGCCCGTCGGGCGGCTGCGGATTAACTCAGTAGACAAGGCTAAGCATGTAGTACCGACAGCGGAGTACTGGCGGACGGGGGTTCAAATCCCCCCGGCTCCACCAAATCCCAAAGAAGAAGACGCCCTCGGGCGTCTTTTTTTGTGCCTGGGGCTTTGGGGTGCGCGAGCCCCAAAATCAGATTTCACCCCTTCCGTGTAGGGCGTTTCCAAAAGATACTCCCAAAGCCTGTTTTCCGTTGCGGTCGTTTTTTAGCGTTCTAGGCTCGGTGGGTCGTTGTTCATCAACGACCAGCTTTGACAGGCTGATGACGACCATACACACGGTTTTGCCTATAGCGGCTGTGTGTGGGGCACCTCGTGTGCGCCGGTTTGGTCTTCACCGGTCTGTCAACCCATACACGGCTGCCACCACTTGTTTGACAGCAAGCGACTTTGTCCTCAGCCGCCTGCGTGGGCAGCCAGACTTGCTCGACCAATCGCCGAACACCCGCGAGCAGGATGAAGACTGGAATATCGAGGTGCCGGTCATCTTCGAACCTGACGGGCGATTGAACGCGGCGCAGAAGGCAATCATCGAAACCGACTTCGGCATGACGCTGGGGCAGTTGGTGGTGCCCAGCCGCAGGGCGCTGGTGAAGCACGTTTCATGATCGCCCCTCGGCCAGCAATACCTCTGGCATGGCCGGCAGCGGCCGGCTCAGCAACACGCCAACCAGTAGCGCAAACAGCAGCGCCGCCACACCGGCGACCAGTAACACAGCTTCGAAGCCTCCGATGAACGCCTGGTGGGCCAAGGGTGCCACCGTTTCCCGCAACCCGGGCTCAAGCAACGCCAATGCCGCCTGCAAATCACCCGCGGCAACCCGCGTGGCCATTGCGGCAACCTGGCCCGATTGCCCAGGCGCCACGGCAGCCATGGCCTCATGCAGCAACTGCCCACTATGTGCAGCCAGCACACCACCCAGCCCACCGATGGCCAGCACGATCGCCCCGAACCGCGTGGTTGTACTCAACCCCGAAGCCATGCCGGTGCGCTCACGCGGTACGCAAGCCATGATGTTCTTCTGCGTATCGCCATTCAGCAGCCCGGCGCCCGCACCCAACACCAGGCTGGCGAGGGCGAATGCACCGTAACCGTCCTGCTGCGTGGCCCAGGCACACAGCAGGTTAACCGCCCCGACCAATACCAGCCCAAGTGCGAACACCTGCGCCGGGCTCAAGTGTGCAGCCAGGCGCATGCCCAGGCGTGGCGCCAGCAGCATGGCCACGGCAAACGGCAACATGCCCGCCCCTGCGGCCAGGGCTGACAGCTGCAGGCCGTTCTGCAAGTACAGCGGCAGCAGGGTCATCATCACCTGGGCGCAGGCAGCGTAGGCGAACATACCCAGCAAGGCACCAACGAAGCGGCCGCTGCGCATCAGCCGCAGGTCCATCATCGGCCGTTGCTGACTGCGCTCGACCATGACGAACAGGCCAAACAGGAAAGCGCTGATCACCAGCCGACCCAACGTTTGCGCACTGCCCCAGCCCACCTGGCTGGCATCGATCATTGCCCAGATCAGGTAACCCAGGCTGCCGGCGAAAGTCAGGCTGCCCCATGGGTCGAGCCGGGCCGCAGCGCTGTCACGGGACTCTTCGACACTGCGCAGCACCATCACTGCAAGCACTGCCACCAACGGCAGGTTGATGTAGAAGATCCAGCGCCAGCCAAGGGTGCTGGCGATCACACCGCCCAGCAGCGGCGCAAAGGTAATGGTGGCGCCCATGCAGGCGCCCCAGAAGGCCCAGGCGCGCACGCGTTCCTGGGGTTGATGGAAGCGGTGGCCGATCGCGGCCAGGGCCGAGGTCAGCAGCAGCGCTGCGCCAACGCCCTTGGTTGCCCTGGCCAGGTCGAGGAACATCAAGGTGGGCGCCGCGCCGCAGGCCAGCGAGGCGATGCCGAACAGGGCCAGGCCGAGCAGCAGCATGCGGCGGCGGCCAAAGCGGTCGGCCAGGCTGCCAGCGGGCAGCAGGCAGGCGGCAAAGGCCAGCAGGTAGGCGCTGACCACCCATTCGATATCGGCAAACGAGCCGGACAGGTCACGGGCGATGCTGGGCAGGCTGACCGCGACGATGTTGGTGTCGAGGATGATCAGGGCGCAGACCAGGGAGGCGGTAAGCAGAGTGAAACGCGCAGAGGGCATGGTGAGGCTCCGGATGCAGGGCTGGTTGGTCAAAATGCCGGGACCGCTTTGCGGTCCCCTGCAATTCCCCGGCAGCCTTTGCCGCCAAGCCATCAGCCTTGTAGTGTTGGCCTCACCATAACGCCGCCAGCCCCCAGGCTTGTTAGCCCCGGCGGCCCGCGTCATTACCCTGCAGGTAACACCCATGGAAATCCGCCATTTCCGCTACTTCCTCTGCGTCGCCCGCCACGGTCACTTCACCCGTGCCGCCGAACAGCTCGGTATCGCCCCGCCCACCCTCAGCCGGCAGATCCAGGACATGGAGCGCGAGCTGGGCGTGCGCCTGTTCGAGCGCAACCAGCGCGAGGTCAACCTCACCGCTGCGGGCCAGGCGCTGTTGGTCGAGGCCGAACATGCAGTGCGCCAGTTCGACGCCGCGCAACTGGGTGCGCAACGGGCAGCCCGAGGCGAAAGCGGGCGCATAGAGCTGGGCTATGTGGCTTCGGCCGCGTATTCGGGCATGCTCCAGCAGCAAGTCAGCCGCTACAGCGAAACCTGCCCCGCAGTGCTCATGAACATTCGTGAACTGCCCATGGCCGAACTGCCCGGCATGGTCCGCGACGGCTTGCTCGACCTTGCCTATGTGCGCTCGCCGATGGAGCTACCCGAGGAACTCGAAGCCATCGCCTTGCACCAGGAAGGTTTCGTCCTCGCCCTGCCCGCCAACTCGCGAATAAATGAAGTACCGCAGATCCCGGCCTCGCGCCTGGCCAACGAAACCTTCATCCTGCCCGAACAGATCTCCGGCACGCTGGAAGTGGCAGCACAAGGTGGTTTCGTCCCGAGGCTCGGCCCCCAGCCGGGCAGCCTGGTGGCGGTGATCACCTTGGTATCACTCGGCCAGGGCATCGCAGTGGTGCCAGAATCGGTGGTCCAGCGCGTCAGCCTGCCGCAGGTGAACTACCGGCGTATTGTCGACTGCCAGGCCAGCTCGTGGCTTAGCCTTATTCATCGACGTTTCGAGAAGGCGCCAGCAGCAATCAGATACATCGATATGATGAAGAGCTGAAAAAACAAAGGGCACCTATCCACTGGTGCCCTTTGCCCTACCGCCAGGTGAACTGAATCACCCCATCGAACGCACCCCCACAGGTTGCGCATGGCCCCGCGTGGTCACGATCCCCAGGAAGGAAATCACTATCGCCAGGCCCAACGTAGAGGTCACCTCCGCCCGGTGTTCAGGCGTGAACATCATGACTGCAAGCGCCCCGCCAATGAACAGGATCACCGCCCAGGTGAGGTATGGGAACAGCCACATGCGGAACTTCAGCTCGGTGTTTTCCCGCTCCAGGCGGCGGCGCATGCGCAGCTGCGAAATGGCGATGACCATGTACACCAGCAAGGCGATGGCGCCGGAGCTGGCCAGCAGGAACTCGAATACACCCTTCGGCGCGAAGTAGTTGAGGATTGCAATGGCCGCGCCGATCAGCGTGCTGCCGAATACCGCAGCGCGCGGTACACCGACCTTGGAGGTCTTGTTGAGCATGGCCGGTGCGTCACCGCGCTTGGCCAGCGAGTACATCATCCGCGAGGCAATGTAGATCGAAGAGTTCATGCAGCTGGTCACTGCCACCAGCACCACCAGGTCGACCATGAAGGCCGCGTTGGGAATGTTCATGATTTCCAGCGCACGCTGGTAGGAACCCACCACCGCGAGCTGCGGGTCGTTCCATGGCACCACCGAAATGATCACGAAGATCGAGAGGATGTAGAAGGTGCTGATGCGCCAGATCACCGAGCGAGTGGCCTTGGCGATGTTGCGTGACGGATCGCTGGATTCGGACGCGGCGATGGTAACCGCTTCGGTGCCGATGAAGCTGAACATCACGGTGATGAACGCACCAACCACGGCCGACCAGCCCTTCGGCGCGAAGCCGCCGTGCTCGGCCATCAAGCCGCTAAGGCCGCTGACCTCGCGGTTGGGCAGCCAGCCCATCAGTGCGGCGATACCCAGGCCGATGAAACCGAGAATGGCCGTGACTTTCAGAATGGCGAACCAGAACTCGAACTCACCGTACTTGGCCACGCTGAACAGGTTGGTACCAGCCAGCAGCAGCACCGAAGCCAGGGCGAATATCCAGCTGTCCACCTGCGGAAACCAGGCGTTCAGCACATGCCCGGCGGCTAGCGCTTCGATCGGGATGACCAATACCCAGAACCACCAGTACAGCCAGCCGATGGTGTAGCCGGCCCAGCGGCCGATGGCCTGCTCGGCGTAGGTGGAAAACGATCCGGTGTCCGGGTGAGCCACGGCCATTTCGCCGAGCATGCGCATGACCAGTACCACCAGGGTCCCGGCCACGAAATAGGAAATTATGGTAGCTGGCCCGGCTGCCGCGATGGCGTGGCCAGAGCCGACGAAAAGTCCGGCGCCGATGATGCCGGCGATGGACAGCATCGTTACATGACGTGGCTTGAAACCTTGTGCAAGGTTGCCATCAGATCCCACGGTGTTCATTGATGTTGTTCTCTTTTTGCTGACACAAGGATGGACGGGCAGGTGTAGGCGAAAATATCTCCTTTGAAATCAATAAGTCGACACGTTACTCGCGCTCTGTTGTTGATATTTGGCACGCGTCACAGAGCAACGTGTCAGTGCAGGTCGGGCTTCATTTAAGCCCCGCAGGGCTGTGGGAAATTACACGAGAACGCCCCGGAACTGTTCGATCACGACAGGGCATTTCCATGAACGCCAGATGTCGTGAATGGCTTGCCCGATCGCGTCACCAGGCCGTCTGGAGCTTTTGTTTTTCATTTGGGTGTGTTTGTGGCTGTACTGGCCCTTTCTGCCAGCCACAAAAAAGCCCCGGTCTCCCGGGGCCTCTGTTGCCAGGCGTCTGCCTACGCCTGCCCGGTACGCTCGAAGCGTCGGGCCAGCAACAGGTAAGCGAGGATCCCCAGCACGCCATGGGCGGCCACGAACCAGAGTGCGTTGTGAAAGGAGCCGGTGCTGGCCACCACATAACCGATCACCAACGGGGTGACGATACCGGCGATGTTGCCGATGCCGTTGAACACTCCACCGCACAGGCCGACCATCTTCTTCGGCGCCACATCCGACAACACCGCCCAGCCCACCGCCGCCAGGCCCTTGCCGAAGAACGCCAGGGTCATCAGGGCGATCACTGCGGCATTGCCGCCCACATAGTTGGCCAGCACCAGGCTGGTGGACAGCCCCATGCCGATGATGAACGGGGTCTTGCGGGCCCTGGACGGGTGCACGCCGCGGCGGATCAGCCAGTCGGACAAGAAGCCTCCGAGAATGCCACCGGTAAAACCGCAGATTGCCGGCAACGCGGCCACCCAGCCGGCCTCCATGATGGTCATGCCACGGCCCTTGATCAGATAGATCGGGAACCAGGTGATGAAGAAGTAGGTGAGCGCGGTAATGCAGTACTGGCCCAGGTACACCGCCCACAGGTTACGGCTGGTGAACAGTTGCGCAAGCTCGGCCCGTGTCGGTCTGCTCTTGGCAGCCTTGCGTTCCTTTTCCAGGTCGACCAGTGCGCCGCCTTCACGCATGTAGTCCAGCTCTTCGGGGCTCAGCCCTGGCGCACTGTGCGGCTCGTGGTACAAGCGGAACCACACCACGCTCAGCGCCAGCCCCAGCACGCCCATCCAGATGAACACCTGCTCCCAGCTCAGCGCATGGGTCATCCACGCCATCAACGGTGCGAACACCACCACGGCCATGTACTGCGCCGAATTGAAAAATGCCGAGGCGGTGCCGCGCTCGCGGGTGGGAAACCAGCAACTGACGATGCGCGAGTTGGCCGGGAAAGCCGGCGACTCCACCAGCCCCAGCATGAACCGCATGGAGAACAGCGCCACGGCGGCGGACACACCAGCCAGGCCCATCCAGCCCACGGTCCCTTGCAGCAGGGTGAACAGCGACCAGAGGATCAGGCTGATGCCGTAGACCCGGCGGGCGCCGAAGCGGTCGAGCAACCAGCCGCCAGGCACCTGGCCCAGGGCGTAGGCCCAGGCGAAAGCAGAGAAGATCATGCCCAGCATGACCGGGTCCAGGCCGAGGTCCTTGAGCACCTCGGTACCGGTAATCGACAGGGTGGCGCGGTCGGCGTAGTTGATGACGGTGATGACGAAGATCAGTGCCAGGACCAGGAAGCGATGGCGACCGAACCCGGCCACGGCCTGCGGTGCGGCGACGGCGGATTTGCTGTTCATGTGGACCCTCTTGCTTCTCGGTGGAAGCGATTGTTCTTGTGCGGAGAAGGTGTGGCCTTTGGGGCCTTCTGTTGCCTGTGCCGGCCTCTTCGCGGCTAAAGCTGCTTCCACAGGGTCAGTGCAGTGTTCAGGGCATGCGCTGTTCCTGTGGGAGCCGGCTTGCCGGCGATGGGGCCTACACGCAATTCGGGGGAACCTCGCCACGGAAGCAAGCAGCGAGATTCGATAAAACCATCTGCCCCATTTCCAGCCGGGTTTGCAGCGTGGCGCTGCCTCGATGTGGCTGCAGAACGACCTGGTTCAGGTCACGCAGCGCCGGCGGCACATGCGGCTCGTGGACGAAAACATCCAGCCCGGCCCCGGCAATGCGCTGCTCCCGCAACGCCTCGACCAGCGCCTCTTCATCGACCAACTTGCCGCGCGCTACATTGACCAGGTACCCCTCCGGCCCCAGTGCATCGAGCACCTCGGCCGTCACCAGCACCTCGCCGCCATCGGCGGCAGCTGCAACCACCAGCACATCCACCGAACGCGCCAGTTCGACCAGATCGGCTTCAAAGCGGTAGCCGGTTTCTGGTTGCTCGCGCCGCCCGTTGTAGGCAATACGCATGTCGAATGCAGCGGCACGCCGAGCGATAGCCTTGCCCACCTCGCCAAGCCCGGCGATGCCCAGTTCTATACCGCTGACCTTGCGCGCCAATGGCAGGTCTACCTTGCCCCACAGGCCATCACGCACCAGCCGCTCCCCCTCGCCCAGGCGGCGCAAGATGCTGATGATCAAACCCATGGCCAGGTCGGCCACATCGGCGGTGAGCACGCCCGGCGTGGTGGTGACATGGATGCCGCGGCTGGCCGCATGGCGCAGGTCCACGGCATCGGTGCCAATGCCGCTGATGGCGATGATCTCGAGCGCGGGCAGTTGCTCCATCAGCTCATTGGACAGGCCCTTGGCACCACCTGTAACCACCCCACGAATGCGCGGGCCGGCATCGTCGAGCAACTGTTGCGGGTTGGAATGCTGATACAGGCGATGTATCCGATAAGCGTTGACCAGCCGGGCATCGATGGCCTCTGGTACTGGCTGGGTCAACAGCACTTCGATGGGGTTCTCGTTCATGGTGCGCATCCGGCAGTTCAAAGACATGACTCGATGCTAGGCCGGCATTTGATACAGGTCTAATATAGATACTGGATCGAATAATTCAGGAATTGAATCATGGAGTTGCATCAGCTGCGCTGTTTCGTAGCCGTGGCCGAAGAGCTGCATTTCGGCCGTGCCGCCACCCGCCTGCACATGACCCAACCGCCCTTGAGCCGGCAGATCCAGCTGCTGGAACACACCCTGGGCGTGCTGCTGCTCGAGCGTAACAACCGCCAGGCGCGGCTGACCCTGGCGGGCCAGAGCTTTCTCGAAGACGCCCGTCGCATCCTGCAGATCGCCGAGTCGGCCAGCCAGTCGGCGCGGCGCATTGCTCATGGCGAAGCGGGCCGGTTGACCTTGGGCTTCACCGCAGTGGGTGCCTACAGCATGATCCCGCGCTTGCTGGTGCATGCCGGGCAGACGCTGCCGGACATCGAACTGGTGCTCAGCGAACGCGTCTCCAGCACCCAGGTGCATGACCTGGAGGCAGGGCTGATCGATGTTGGCCTGGTGCGCCAGGTGCTGCCCAGCGCGCGCGTGGAGTACCTGCCGATCCACCGCGAACCCTTTATCGCCGCCCTGCCCGCCGGGCATGCGCTGGCGGCACGTGAGCGGCTCAGGCCGAGCGATTTCGATGATCAACCATTCGTGATGTACAGCGCCAACGAAGGGCGCTATTTCCATGACCGCATCGCCAACCTGTTTGCCCGGCATGAGGTGCAACCAC
Source organism: Pseudomonas sp. TE3-3-F2023 (assembly GCF_036784815.1). Lineage (NCBI taxonomy): Bacteria > Pseudomonadati > Pseudomonadota > Gammaproteobacteria > Pseudomonadales > Pseudomonadaceae > Pseudomonas > Pseudomonas sp. TE3-3-F2023. Next base: position 91,492 of record NZ_CP145113.1, read on the forward strand.
GGTACCTGCACCAACTGGGGCAGACTCACTCGATACTGGGGCTGGTCAATGTGGGGCTGGGCTGCGCAGTGGTGCCGGCCTCGGCGCAGGCATTGCGCCTGGAGCAGGTGGTATTCAGGCCGTTGGTGGGGATGGAGCAGCAGGCGGAGATTTTCCTGGCGTTCTGCCGGGATAACCCCAACCCGGTGCTGGGGGCATTCGTGGCGATGGCGCGGAAGTTTTTCGAAGCAGGTTGATTTGTGCCTGTCTCTTCGCGGGCTCGCCCGCTCCCACAGGATAAATGCAGGCCTGGAGCCTGATGCAGTACCTGTGGGAGCGGGCAAGCCCGCGAAAGGGCCAGCAGCCTCAACGCACCAGGCAAGGCCGCTTGTTATCGAAGCTCCACCCCGGAATCAGGAACTGCATTGCCACGCTGTCATCCCGCGCGCCCAACCCCATGCTGCGGTAGCACTCATGCGCCTTGGCCAGCTGGTCTTCATCCAGCTCCACCCCAAGCCCCGGCCGCGCCGGCACGTGCACATGCCCATCGACGATGCGCAGTGGTTCACGGGTCAGGCGCTGGCCGTCCTGCCAGATCCAGTGGGTGTCGATCGCAGTGATTTCACCCGGCGCCGCAGCTGCCACCTGGGTGAACATTGCCAGCGAGATATCGAAGTGGTTGTTGGAATGCGAACCCCAGGTCAGCCCCCAGTCGTTGCACATCTGCGCCACCCGTACCGAACCCTGCAAGGTCCAGAAGTGCGGGTCGGCCAGCGGAATGTCCACCGACTGCAACTGGATCGCATGGCCCATCTGCCGCCAGTCGGTAGCGATCATGTTGGTGGCGGTGGGCAGGCCGGTGGCGCGGCGGAACTCGGCCATCACCTCACGGCCCGAGTAGCCGTTCTCGGCACCGCACGGGTCTTCGGCGTAGGCCAGCACATCGTGCTTGTCGCGGCACAGGGCAATGGCCTCCTTCAATGACCAGGCACCATTCGGGTCGAGGGTGATGCGGGCTTCGGGGAAACGTTCGGCCAACGCCGTTACGGCTTCCATCTCCTCCTCGCCGCGCAACACCCCGCCCTTGAGCTTGAAATCGCTGAAACCATAGCGCGCCTTGGCGGCCTCGGCCAGACGCACCACCGCCTCCGGCGTCAGGGCCTTTTCGTGGCGCAGGCGGAACCAGTCGTCCTCGGCATCGGCTTCGTTGCGGTAGGCCAGGTCGGTCTGCTGGCGGTCGCCGATGTAGAACAGGTAACCGAGCATCTTCACCGCCTCGCGTTGCTGCCCCTCGCCCAGCAGTGCCGCCATCGGCACGTTCAGATGCTGGCCAAGCAGGTCGAGCAGCGCAGACTCGATGGCCGTCACCGCATGCACGGTGATGCGCAGGTCGAAGGTCTGCAGGCCGCGACCAGCCGAGTCACGGTTGGCGAAGGTCTGGCGCATGGCATTGAGCACGCGCTGGTAATGGCCGACCGGCTGGCCGACCACCAGGCTGCGGGCGTCCTCCAGTGTCTGGCGGATCTTCTCGCCGCCGGGCACCTCGCCCAATCCGGTATTGCCGGCGCTGTCACGCAACACCACCACGTTGCGGGTGAAGAACGGGCCATGGGCACCACTGAGGTTGAGCAGCATGCTGTCGTGCCCGGCAACGGGGATCACGCGCAGCTCGGTGACCACAGGGGTGCTGGTGTGAAGGGTCTGCATGTTCATGGTTGTTGTCTCGCAGTCATCAATGGCTCTGACCCAGGGCCAAAGGGGCCTTGAGGTCATCGGAAGGGACGCCCTTTGGGCGAGTGCGTACGAAGAAGATGGCAATGGCCGCCAGCACCGAGGTCACCGCCAGGCCATACAGGCCGCCCTGGATCGAACCGGTCTGCTGCTCGAGCAGGCCGAAGGTGGTTGGGGCGACGAAGCCACCGAGATTGCCGACCGAGTTGATCAACGCGATCACCGCAGCGGCGATGCGGGCATCCAGGTAACCCTGCGGGATCGGCCAGAACAGTGACGACGCCGACTTGAAACCGATGGCCGCGAAGCACACCGCGACAAAGGCGAACACCGGCCCACTCGTGGTGGACATGAACATGCCGATGGCAGCGATCACCAGCGCACCTGCGACCCAGGCCTGCTGGAACTTCCAGCGCGCCGAGCCGGCGGCGAAGGCATACATGGCCAGGATCGAAATCAGCCATGGGATCGAGTTGAAGAAGCCGACCTGCAGGTCGCTGAGGTCACCCATGCGCTTGATGATGCTCGGTAGCCAGAAGGTAGCGGCGTAGATGGTCAGCTGGATGCAGAAGTAGATCAGGCAGAACAGCAGGATCTGGCGGTCCTTGAGCAGGCTCCAGGTCGATGGCTTGACCACGCCGATCGCTTCACGCTCAAGCTGCTCGCGATCGATGGTGGCCACCAGTGCGTCCTGCTCGGCCTGGCTCAGCCACTTGGCGTCCTGCGGCCTGGAGTCGAGCCAGAAGAACACGAAGAAGCACAAAGTCACCGAGGCCATGCCTTCGATGAACAGCATCCATTGCCAGCCATGCATGCCCAGCCCCTGGATCTGCATCAGCGCACCGGCCAACGGCCCGGAAATCAGCGATGCCAGCGCCGAGCCGCTGAGGAAGATGGCAATCGCCTTGCCGCGCTCGGCGGCCGGCAGCCAGCGGGTGAAGTAGTAGATCACCCCGGGGAAGAAGCCCGCTTCGGCAACGCCCAGCAGAAAGCGCAGCACGTAGAACTGGGTTTCGTTCTGCACGAAGGCCATGGCAGTGGCCACCAGCCCCCAGGTGAACATGATGCGGGTCAGCCACAGCCGTGCGCCGACCTTCTGCAGCAGCATGTTCGAGGGCACTTCGAACAACGCGTAGCCAATGAAGAACAGGCCGGCGCCAAAGCCATAGGCCGCAGCGCTGATGCCCAGGTCGCTTTCCAGATGCGGGCGGACGAAGCCGATGTTGACGCGGTCCAGGTAGTTGACGATGAACATGATGACGAACAGCGGCAGGACGTGGCGCTTGACCTTGGCCACGGCGCTGGCCAGGGCGTCGCCTTCATTCCGGGCAGACGGAGCGAGGGTATCGTTCACTTGCGGATCTCCCACTAATTGTTTTTGTGCGGGTCGAGGTTGTCTGACATGGCAGTGGGGAAGAGCATATGCGCAGCCCAGTTGTACGACAAGGCCGCAAACATCGGTAAAATCACAAAATACAAGCTATCAAAATGCGTATTAGCGTCGATTTTGCAAAATACACCAAGCTATCCGCTGACTTGAGTACAGGAAAAATCGGCAAAAAATATTTTTATCCGTTAACTTGTCGTACAAGCACAACAACAATTGGACTACACCATGGCCACCGAGCAAGCCCACAAACGCGGCCACAGCCGCGCCCATGACCTGGTCTCCAGGCTGACGCAACAGATCTTGCTGGGCACCTTCAAGCCAGGCGACAAGTTGCCCTCGGAAAACAGCCTGGTACGCGAGCATGGGGTCAGCCGCACCGTGGTCCGCGAGGCCCTGTCGAAATTGCAGGCCTCGGGGCTGGTGGAGCCACGCCACGGTATCGGTACGTTCGTGATGGAGCGCCAGGGCCAGGCCGGTCTGCGCATAGCTGCGGAAAGCGCGGCGAATGTGCGCGACCTGCTGGAGTTGCGCATCGGCCTTGAAGGCCAGGCCGCAGCCTTGGCCGCGCTACGCCGTGACGAGGGACACCTGACGCGCATGCGCCAAGCGCTGGATGATTACCAGGACCTGGCCGCCGCCGGCGACAGCTGCATCGAGGCCGACCGGCGCTTTCACCTGCTGATTGCCGAGGCCACTGGCAACCTGTACTTCACTGAAATGCTGTTGCAGCTGGGCAACGGCCTGATCCCGCGCAACCGAATGGCCCTGGCCGAACGCAGCGGGGCGAAGCTGGCCCGGCAGGCGTACCTGGCCAACCTCGAGCATGAGGCGATCCTCAATGCCATCCGCCGACAGGACCCGGACGCGGCCCGGGCAGCGGTGTGCCTGCACCTGTCCAATAGCCGCGACCGGTTGTTGCCCGAACAAGCCTGACAAGATCCCCTGTAGGAGCGGCCTTGTGTCGCGAAGGGCTGCACAGCAGCCCCTGGATTTCAGCTACAGAATTACAGGCCGGGGGCCGCTTTGCGGCCCTTTCGCGACACAAGGCCGCTCCTACAAAGAGAACCGCGTCGGGCCCTGCTACCAGGTCAGGCAGATCTTGCCGAAATGCCGGTTGCTCTCCTGATAACGGAACGCCTCGACGATCTGCTCCAGCTCGAAATGCTTGTCCACCACTGGCCGCAGGCCATTGGCATCGATTGCTCGCACCATCGCCTGTTGCTGGGCGCGGCTGCCCACCAGCACGCCTTGCAGGCGAATCTGCCGCACCAGCGCCTGCACCAGTGGCAACTGGCCGGCCACGCCGGTGAGGATACCGATCAACGACACATGCCCGCCAATGCGCGCGGCAATCATCGATTGCTCCAGCGTCGCCGGGCCACCCACTTCGATCACATGGTCGACGCCGCGGTTGCCGGTCAGCTCGCGCACTTTCTCACCCCACGCCGGGGTGCTCTTGTAGTTGATCAGGTGGTCGGCACCCAGGGCCTTCAGTCGCTCCAGCTTGGCGTCGCTGGACGAGGTGGCGATCACCGTCGCGCCAGCCAGCTTGGCAAATTGCAGGGCGAAGATAGACACGCCGCCGGTACCCTGCACCAGCACCGTATCGCCAGGCTTGAGGTGATCGTCGCTCGTCAGTGCACGCCAGGCCGTGAGACCGGCCGTGGTCAGCGTGGCAGCTTCAGCATGGCTGAAGCCCCTGGGCGCCAGGGTGAAGGAGGTGGCGCGAGCGGTGACCTGCTCACGGGCGTAACCATCGATACCATCGCCGGGCACCCTGGCGAAGCCTTCCACATTGGCTTGGCCGTCAAGCCAGTCTGGGAAGAAGGTACTGACCACATTGTCGCCGACCTGGAACTCGGTGACGCCGCTACCCACCGCGACCACTTCGCCAGCGCCATCGGCCATGGGGATGCGCCGCTCGCTCGGGCCCCACATGCCGCTGACCACGGCGAAATCGTGGTAGTTGAGAGAGCTGGCGTGCAGGCGCACGGTGATTTCGCCGGCCTGGGGTGCGAGAGCCTCGCTGGTACCGACCTCAACCTTGTCGTAGCCGCCGCCGGGTTGTACGTAGATGGCCTTGCTGGTCATGGATAGGTCTCCGTTCAGGGAATAGATTGGGGTTCAGCATAGACAGGTCCGGCCCTATCGCCGGCAAGCCAGCTCCCACAGGTATTGCACAGGTCTCAGCTCTAGTGGTGTCCCTGTGGGAGCTGGCTTGCCGGCGATAGGGCCTACATTGCCAACACAAGATTCAGCCCAGCATCACCTTAAGCGCCCGGCAATCGGCCGCATGCCAATCCACCAGCTCCGGCCACGGATTGTCCGGCAGGTTCACCAGAACCGTGCGCGCCCCTGCGGCGCGCCCACAGTCCAGGTCAAACCGGTAATCCCCCACCATCACCAACTCACCCGGTGCCACACCCCAGGCATTGGCAATCTTCAGCAGCCCATCCGGGCTTGGCTTGGGCGCCGCTTCGTCACGCCCCAGAATGTGCTCCACCGGGAAGCAGTCCGCCAGGCCGATGGCCTCCAGTGTCACATGCGCCAACTCACGGGCGTTGCGGGTGAGAATGCCCAGCCGGCAACCACGCTCGGCCAGTTCGCGCACCAGTTCAACCGCCCCGGTGGCCGCCGTGGAAGCAATCGCCAGGTCGCGCTCGTGCTCCAGCAGCCAGGCATGCTTGGCTGCCGCTTCGTCCGCCGGCAAGGCCGCCAGGTGGGTGAGGATGTCGTGCTCGGCCGGGATATCCAGCGCCAGGCGGATAGCGGCAAAATCGTGCACAGCCACCGTCAGGGTGCCGTCCATGTCGAACACCCAGTTGCGCACCTCGCCCAGGCTCATGCCCAGTCCTTGCGGTGGCGAATCAAGCCTTCCTGGCAGGACGACGCCACCAGTTGCCCGGCCTGGTTGAAGATGCTGCCTCGGCAGAAGCCGCGGGCATTACCTGCCCAAGGGCTGTCGGTGGCGTACAGCAGCCACTCGTCGGCACGCAGGTTGCCATGGAACCACAGCGAATGATCGAGGCTGGCAATCTGCATGTCACGCTGCCAAACCGATTTGCCGTGGGGCAGCAACGCAGTGGTCAGCAGGCCGAAGTCCGAGGCGTAGGCCAGCATGTATTTGTGCAAGGCCGGGATATCGGGCAGGTTGCGGTCCGCGCGAAACCAGGCGTACTTCACCGGGTCGCCAGGCTTGGGGTTGAACGGGTCGCGCTCGGTGACCGGGCGGATCTCGATCGGCTTGGCGCACAGCACCTTGTCGCGAATTCGCTCGGGCAACTGGTCGGCCATGGCCCGGGCCAGCTCTACTTCAGTGGGCAAGTTTTCCGGGCCGACCACCTCGGGCATCTGCGCCTGGTGCTCGAACCCTTCCTCGTCGTACTGGAACGAGGCGCTGCAGGTGAAGATCGGCTGGCCCTTCTGAATCGCCGTCACCCTCCGGGTGCTGAAGCTGCCGCCATCGCGCACGCGGTCCACCGAATACACCACCGGCAGGCTGGCATCGCCAGGGCGCAGGAAGTAGCCATGCAACGAATGCACATGGCGTGCATCCTCGACCGTCTGGCTGGCCGCCGACAATGATTGGCCCAATACCTGCCCGCCGTACAACTGGCGGAAGCCCAGGTCCTGGCTGCGTCCACGGAACAGGTTCTCCTCGATGGACTCGAGGCTCAACAGGTCGACCAGGTCGTCCAACACATGACTCATCGGGGGTTCTCCTAGCAAGGCAACATGTCTCTACAGCACTCTCATGAAGGCAAATGATACAGGGTTTGTCATTCGCGCCGGGCATGGCCATGAATTCAGGCGTGCAGGGTACGCTCCCAGTGAGCGCGGTCGATGCGATACAGCACATGCGGGCGCAGCGGATGGCCCACGGGCAGGCGGGGGTGTTCGAAACTGCCGTTCAGATCCTGCTGCATACCGATGGCCTGCATGACCTTCTGCGACGGCAGGTTGCTCTCGCTAGTGAACGACACCACCTCTTCCAGGCGCAATTGGGCGAAAGCACAGCGCAGGCAGGTCCACGCCGCCTCGCTGGCGAAACCCAGGCCCCAATGGCGGCGTGCCAGGCGCCAACCGATCTCCACCGCCGGCGTAAAATCGGCATCGAAGGCCACGTGCAGCAACCCGGTCATGCCGATGAAGGCACCGCTGTCCTTGCGCTCCAGGGCCCACAGGCCAAAGCCATACTCATTGAAATGCCCGCGCACGCGGCCGATCAGCGCGGCTGCCTCCAGGCGCGTCAGCGGCGCCGGGAAGTAGCGCATCACCTGCGGGTCGGCACACAAGGCGGCGAATTCGCGCAGGTCGTCGTCGTGCCACTGGCGCAGCACCAGCCGCGCGCTTTCCAGTTGCAGGATAGGGGTCATCGGGCGTGCTCCGGTTTTAGCGTCTTGCAGTTTACAGCGTAGGCGCGGGTGCAGGTTTCACCCAGCCGGCGCGCCCGAACGCAATTTTCACACGCCCTTCACCGCCCCCCGACAGGCCTGTTGGCAGGGTGCCAGCCAATACCGCCGCGCCAGCCGCGACCATGCCAACGGAGCAACGCATGCTATCGAGCAACACCCTGGGGCACCCTGCCATCCACGCCCGGCGCAAGCGACGCCTGACCCGCAAAGCCCTTGGTGCCGCTCTTGGCCTGTGCATGGTCGTGGCGGCGTTGAGCACCTGGCTTGCGACGAGGACGCACATTGCGGACCTTGGCAACGAACAGCAATTGATTGACAGCGGCCTGCTGCAAAACTGGGCCGACGGTACGGTGATCGTGATGATCCGCCACGCCGAGCGCTGTGACAGCGCCCCTGGCCCGTGCCTGGACGACCCCACCGGCATCACCGTGGGCGGCAGCCAGGCCGCGGCTCGCGTTGGCCAAGGACTGCACCAGTTGGGTCTGGACAACGCCGATATGCTCAGCAGCCCGAAACTGCGCACACGGCAAACCGCGCATTTCATCCTTGGCCAGGCGGTGGCCAGCGAAGACTGGTTGGAAAGCTGTGACAGCCGGTTCGCCAGCGAAGCGCTGGCACACAAACGACCGGGGCATAACCTGGTGCTGGTGACCCACAACGGCTGCATCGACCATTTTGCCCGTCAGCAGAACGTTGCGGGGGGCGAGCGTGAGAGCGCCTATGCCAGTGCGCTGTTCGTTTCGGTGGATGGCAATGGCAAGGCGCGCATCCTCGGCCGCCTGAACGAACCGGACTGGCAACGGGTGCTGGCCAGTACCACGAAACAGCACTGACGCCGCTCCTGCCTGCCAGGGCAACTGCCTTTCACTGCCTTTTCTGGCCTCATCGCCGGCAAGCCAGCTCCCACAGGTATCCCATAGCCTTTTAGCCTTGTGCAGTAACTGTGGGAGCTGGCTTGCCGGCGATTGGGCAGCAAAGCTGCCCCAGCCATGGCAAGATCAGCACTGACCCCGATTGCGACCCCACCCATGCCGTTGCCGCTGATCTACCACGAAGACTACAGCCCGGAGTTCCCTGCCGAACACCGCTTCCCCATGGACAAGTTTCGCCTGCTGCACGACCACTTGATCGACAGCGGGCTGACCACCGACCAGGCCCTGCTGCGCCCGGATATCTGCCCCAACGACATCCTCGCCCTGGCCCACGACCGCAGCTACATCGAGCGCTACATGAACGGTGACCTGTCACGCGAGGACCAGCGCCGCCTCGGCCTGCCCTGGAGCGAGGCCCTAGCCCGGCGTACCGTGCGCGCCGTAGGCGGCTCGCTGCTGAGCGCCGAGATGGCGCTGCAGCACGGCATCGCCTGCCACCTTGCCGGCGGCACCCACCACGCCCATTACGACCACCCTGCCGGCTTCTGCATCTTCAACGACCTGGCCGTGATCAGCCGCTACCTGCTGGAGGCCGGCCGGGTACACCGGGTGCTGATCTTCGACTGCGACGTGCATCAGGGTGACGGCACCGCGCGCATCCTGCACGACACACCAGACGCCATCACGGTGTCGCTGCATTGCGAACAGAACTTCCCGGCGCGCAAGGCACAAAGCGATTGGGACATTCCCCTGCCCCGGGGCATGGGCGACATGGCCTACCTGAAAGTGGTGGACGACGCCCTCAACTACCTGCTGCCACTCTATCGACCCGACCTGGTGCTGTATGACGCCGGTGTCGATGTGCACAAGGACGACGCCCTGGGCTATCTGCAACTGACCGATGCAGGCGTTGCCGCCCGTGATGAAGCAGTGCTGCGCCACTGCATGGGTCGCGATATCCCGGTGGTGGGCGTGATCGGCGGTGGATACAGCAAGGACCGTGCAGCCCTGGCCAGGCGCCATGGCATCCTTCATCACAGCGCGGCACGCGTCATCGGTTGTTCACAATGACTGTGGAGCCGCTTGTGGATAACCTGCGGGAAAGGCGCTGCAGCCCTTTACAGGCAAGGCCTGCAAAGCTCTGATCATTTTTTGAGCAGTGCTTCCACAGACCGCGCTGCGCTAGAATGCGCCTCTTTTCCACAGCCTGCTGCCCACCATGTCTGATCTGAGCCCCGCCTCCCCTCCCCTCGCTGTCGTCATCGGCGGCGGCCCAGCCGGCCTGATGGCCGCCGAAGCACTGGCCCAGGCGGGCCTGGCGGTCGAAGTTTTCGATGCCATGCCTTCGGTGGGCCGCAAGTTCCTGCTGGCGGGTGTCGGCGGCATGAACATCACCCATTCCGAGCCCTACCCGGCATTCGTCAGCCGGTACGCCGAGCGACAGGGCGAAATCGCCGCGCTGCTGCAGGACTTCGATGCCGACGCCTTGCGCCAGTGGATTCACGGCCTGGGCATCGAAACCTTCGTTGGTACCTCGGGCCGGGTATTCCCCACCGACATGAAAGCCGCGCCCCTGCTGCGCGCCTGGCTCAAGCGCCTGCGCGACAGCGGGGTAGTTATCCACACCCGTCACCGCTGGCTGGGCTGGAATGCCGAAGGTGCATTGCGGATTGCTTATCCACAAGGCGAGCGGCTGGTGAAGGCTGCCGTGGTGGTGCTGGCGTTGGGTGGCGGAAGCTGGGCGCGACTGGGCTCGGACGGTAGCTGGCAGCAACTGCTGGCCGCACGCGCTGTGGATATCTCGCCCTTGCGGCCCAGCAACTGCGGTTTTGAAGTGGCAGGCTGGAGCACGCTGCTCAAGGACAGGTTCGCTGGGGCGCCGTTGAAGAACATTGCGCTCAGCGTTCCCGGCAGCGCGCCGCGCAAGGGTGAGTTCATCCTCACCGCACAGGGTGTGGAAGGCAGCCTGGTGTATGCATGGTCAGCGCCGGTGCGCGAGGCCATCAACCGCGACGGCCACGGGGTGTTGCTGCTCGACCTGTTGCCGGAAAAGCCTGTGGACAAGATTGCCCAGGCGCTGGCCAAGCCACGGGGTTCGCGCTCCATGGCCAAGCACCTGCACAGCCAGCTGGGTATTGATGGGGTCAAGGCTGCGCTGTTGCGCGAGCTGACCGATCAGGCGACGTTTGCCGACCCTGGTGCCTTGGCGAGGGCGATCAAGGCATTGCCGATCACGTTGGTGCGTACGCGGCCGCTGGATGAGGCGATCAGCAGCGCGGGCGGGGTGCGTTTCGAGGGGCTGAATGAGGGCTTGATGGTCAAGGGCATGCCAGGGGTGTTCTGTGCCGGCGAGATGCTGGACTGGGAGGCCCCGACCGGGGGGTATCTGCTGACGGCGTGCTTTGCCAGCGGCTTGCGCGCCGGGCGGGCGGCGGCAAGCTGGCTGAAATCCTGACACATACTCGATCCACTGTGGGAGCGGGCGTGCCCGCGAACACGGGCGAAGCCCGTGCCATGCACCGCGGTGCCTGCTTCGCGGGCACGCCCGCTCCCACAGGTGCCAAGCTTCCCCAGGCTACGGCTTACGCTTGCGCGCCCCACCATTGAAGCTCGGCACCTTGCGCACCGCCTTCACCGCCGGCTCGGCACTACCTGATTCAGCGCTGTCCATCCAGCGCCCCAACCCGCGCTTGGCGCTGTTTTCCTTCGGCTTCTTGGGCTTCTTCGGCTTCTTGATCACCTGGCCACTGGCGTCGGTCATCGGCACCCGGTGGTCAGGGATGAAGTCCGGCTCTTCATGACGCGGCAGGGTCTGCCGGGTCAGCACTTCGATTGCCGCCAGCAGCTGTACTTCATCGGCACACACCAGCGAGATCGCCTCGCCCTTGTTGCCCGCCCGCCCGGTACGCCCGATGCGGTGCACGTAATCCTCGGCAACGATCGGCAGGTCAAGGTTGACCACCAGCGGCAGGTCATCGATATCCAGGCCGCGGGCCGCCACATCGGTCGCCACAAGCACCTGGATTTCGCGGGCCTTGAAGCTGTCCAGCGCGCGCTGGCGGGTAGCTTGCGGGCGGTCACCGTGGATGCCGTCGGCATTCACACCCTCGGCCAGCAAACGCTCTACCAGTTGATCGACGCCGTTGCGGGTCTTGGCGAACACCAGCACCTGCTTCCAGCGCTGCTTGCGCAGCAGGTGGCAGAACAGGTCCACCTTGCGTTTTTTATCCACAGGCACCAGCCACTGTTTGACGCTGGTGGCCGTGGCATTGCGAGGGCTGACTTCGATGCTCAGCGGGTCATTCAGGGCCAGCCCCGCCAGCATGCGGATCTGGTCGGAGAAAGTGGCAGAGAACAGCAACGTCTGGCGCTTGCGTGGCAGCGCGGCGTACACCGACTGCAGTTCTTCGGCAAAGCCCAGGTCGAGCATGCGGTCGGCTTCGTCCAGCACCAGGGTCTGCACCTGATTGAACTTCACGGCGTTCTGCCGGAACAGATCGAGCAAGCGCCCCGGGGTGGCCACCAGCAGGTCGACACCACGGCGCAGGCGCATCATCTGCGGGTTGATGCTGACCCCGCCATACACCGCGTAGGTGCTCAGCGGCAGGTTCTCGGCATACTCGCGCACATTGTTGTGCACCTGCTCGGCCAGCTCACGAGTGGGCACCAGCACCAGTGCGCGGATCGAGTTGCTGGCCACCTTCTCGCCTTCCAGCGCCAGGCGCTGAAGCACAGGCAGGGCAAAGCCCGCGGTCTTGCCGGTGCCGGTCTGGGCCGCGGCCATCAGATCGCGGCCGGCCAGCACGGCGGGGATGGCCTTGGCCTGCACCGGGGTCGGGGTGGTGTAGTCCAGTTTCTGCAGGGTGCGCAGCAGCGGTTCGATCAGGCCGAGTTTGGCGAAATTCATGGCAATACCGTCAGGGGGGTTCAGCGAAGGCGGCAAGTTTACCGCATCACCCCTGCCTACTTGCAGATTTCGCCTTTCAATGGCTGCGCCGGCTCTGGTGCCTTGCGCCACTGCGGTAGGCCGATCAGCACCACTGCGCCGATGATCACCGCCATGGCCACACATTCTTCTGCACCAATCTGCTCACCGGCAAAGACGATACCCAGCAGAACGGCCACTGCCGGGTTGACGTAGGCATAGCTGGTGGCAGCTGCCGGGCGCACGTGCTTGAGCAGGTACATGTAGGCACTGAACGCCAGGATCGAACCGAAGAATACCAGGTAGGCCAGTGCCCCCCAGCCGGCAGCGGTCGGCATCTGCGTCATGCGCTCGCCAGACAGCACGCTGCCGAGCAGCAGCACGGCGCCACCGACCAGCATTTCCGCAGCGCTGGCCATAGGCCCCTGAGGCAGCGGCAAGGTCTTGCTCCATACCGAGCCGAATGCCCACGACGCTGCCGCAAAGATGATCAGCGCCGCGCCAATCGGGCTTGCCTGCAGGTTGGAGCCCAGGTTCAGCAGGCCGATACCCACCAACCCGAGGGCGATCCCCGCCCACTCCAGCTTCGAATTGCGGTGCCCGAACAGCAGGCCGAACAGCAAGGTGAACAGCGGCACGGTCGCCACCGCCAGCGCCGCCACGCCCGAGGCCACGCCGGCATGCTCGGCCACGGTCACGCCACCGTTGCCACAGCTGAGCAGCAGGAAACCGATCGCCCCCGCAGCCCGCCACTGCGGCCAGGTCGGTGCCGGTACACCGCGCCAGCGCAAGAAACCATACAGCAGGCCCCCGGCAATCAGGAAGCGCACCCCGGCCATGAGCATCGGTGGCCAGCTCTCGACGCCAATGCGAATGAACAGATAGGTAGAGCCCCAGACCAGGTACAAGGCCAGGAAAGCGCCAATGAGCAACAACGGGAAGCGACGGGAGGCAGGCATGGGAAACACTCGAAATCCGTTTACGGGTGGCTTAGTTTAGAAAGGCCACCGTGTAAACTTAAGTTACAAAGCAGCTTTAAATGACCCGAACACTTTGCATTGCATGGTTATTCGGATGCTTTTCAATCGAATCGAAACCAGGCAGGGAAATTCCATGGACAAGTACGACCGCATGCTGCTCGCCGCCCTGCTCGACAACGGCCGCGCCACCTTCGCGCAACTGGCGCGCCAGGTGAACCTGTCGGCGCCGGCGGTGGCCGAGCGGGTGGCCAAGCTCGAGGCCAGCGGAGTAATCACCGGCTACCAGGCCAAGGTCGACATGAGCAAGATTGGCCTGCCGATCCAGTGCGTGATCGAACTGCGCCTGGCCAGCCACGGCAACCAGCAGGCCTACGAAGCGTTGACCCAGATACCCCAATTGACCGAATGCCATCGGGTAACCGGCGACCCCTGCGTCATCATGCAGGCAGCGGTGGGTTCGATGCCGGAGCTGGAAGAACTGATCAACCGGGTCGCGCAATTCGGCTTCAGCAAGACCTCGATCATTCTCTCCAGCGCTGTGGAGCGGCGGGTGCCGTTGGGGCAACTGGAGAAGAAGCCCTAACAGAACCTGGCCAGGGTTTCACGAACCTTCGCGGCAGGTGTTTTCTGCAGGCGGCAGAGCAGGTCGTGCGAGAGTTGCTGCACACCATGGCCCTGGCGCAGCACGCCGGCCAGGTGTTGCAGCAGGTTGGCGGCCATTTCGGCGTCGGCCATGGCCCGGTGCGCGGTACCGGTATCCGGCAGCCCGGCCCAGCGGGTCAAGGTGCCCAGCTTGTGGTTCGGCGCCGCCGGCAACAAACGCCGTGACAGCAGCAAGGAGCAGGCGAAGGCCTGGGTGCGGCTACGGCCGATGCGGCCCAGTTCGTAGTCCCAGAACTTCTGGTCGAAGGCGGCATTGTGTGCCAGCAGCGGGGTGCCACCAACGAACTCGGCCACTTCGTTCATCACCTTCTCCACCGGCGGCGCACTGCGCAGCATGGCGGTGGTGATGCCAGTGAGCCCGGCGACGAAGGCCGGTACCGGAACACCAGCGTTCATCAGGCTCTGGTAGCGCTCGACGATGCGCCCGCCCTCCAGCATCACCACCGCCACCTCAGTGGCGCGGCAGCCGGCACCGGGGCTGATGCCGGTAGTTTCAAAGTCGATGACAGCGATACGTTCCATGAAAAATCTCAGTGTTTTAGCAACAGCGCACCCTCGATGGGCACATAGCGGGTGGCGGCACGAATCAGCGAGAGCGCGGTAAGCCCCGGCACACCATACACCACTGCTTCGGTGCCATGGCGCTGTCTCACCCGCTCCAGCAGCAGATCGAAATCGCCATCGCCAGAGGCCAGTACCACTTGGTCGACGCGGCTGGCGGCGTCGATCACATCCAGGGTAATGCCCACATCCCAATCACCTTTGGCCGAGCCATCGCTGCGCTGGATGAAGGGCTTTAGGCGCACATCGAAACCGAGGTTGCGCAGGATCTGCTGGAACTGCTGTTGTTTGCTGTCGCCACGGTCGATGGCATAGGCCACGGCCTCGACGATCTGGCCTTCGCGGCTGACGTCGGCCCACAGGGCGGTGTAGTTGAAATGGCAGCCGTGGGCCTGGCGCACGGTGTAATAGAGGTTCTGCACATCGGCGAACAACGCGATCTTTTTCACCTTGGAACCCCTTGGTCGGCCTGGAGTGCTGGGGGCAGCTGTGCAGCCCTTTCGCGACACAAGGCCGCTCCCACAGGGGTTCGCGTACCCTTGTAGGAGCGGCCTTGTGTCGCGAAAGGGGCGCAAAGCGCCCCCAAAATCGCCAGCAGTATGCCAGACCTGTCAGACGTACGAATCGTCGTCCGAGAAGAACCCACCATCATCGCTGCCATAATCGCTGTCGGCATAACCACCCTGGTCGCTGTCCCAGCCACCGTTGTCAGCTACCTGCTGCTGCGCCCCCGAGTCGTTCCAGCCACCGTTGTCACTGGCCGGCGCCGGCTCTTCCTTGATCACCTCGACCACCTCCTCCGGCTGCGAGTTGTGGTTGAACAGGCTGCTGATGCCCTGCGCCAGCAACACGCCACCCGCCACACCGGCTGCAGTCTGCATCGCGCCGCCAAGGAAGCTGCTGGCACCACTGCGTGCCGGTGCAGCGCCAAAGCCAGACTGCTGCGCTTGTGGCTGGGAAAAGCCCGGCGCCGATGGCTCACGCCAGCCACCGCCAGATGTCACGGGTGCTGCAGCGGGACGCTGCGGTTGCGCGGCCGGGGCCGCATTGCGCCCAGCCGAACCAAAGATGCTGGACAGGAAACCACCACCGCCATTACTCGGCGCACTGCTGGCGCGGGCGGCCTCGGCCTGGGCACGGGCCTGCTTCAGTTCGGCTTCCAGTTGCTTGTTCTGCTCGTCGAGGCGCTTGATCGCTGCCTCCTGCACCAGAATCGCCTGGGCCATGTAATAAGGCGCCGCCGGCTGCTGACGTACATGTTCCTCGATGCATGCCTGGGCCTGCGCATCACGTGGCTGGCTCGGATCCTCGGCTTGCTTGAGGCGGCCGAACAGGCCATCGATCAGGGTTTGTTCTTCAGTATTCATGGGGCGACCTCGTGGGGTAGCGGACAACGGACAGCGTCAAAGATGGGGCGTACAGGCGTGGGATTCAATCACCGGCGGCGTGAAACTTTTTTCAGCAAGTGACAGCCTCAAGCCTGCTTTGGGCTAAAGTTAAGCCCCTGTTTTTACTGCCATGCGATCTTGACTGATGAATCCGCTGAGCGTCCTGCGCGACTCCCTGTACTTCTTCCGCCGTCACTTGCCAAACATTCTCCAGCTGTGCCTGCCGCTGGTGGTGCTGGAAGCCTTGCTCACCCAGTTGCTGTACCGGCAGATGGGCGACCAGGCATCGCCGGCCTACGGCATGCTGATCAGCCTGCTGTTCTACCCGCTGTACAGCGCCGCGCTGATCCTGTACCTCGACACCCGCAGCAATGGCCAGGATATCGCCAAGCGCGACCTGTTCGCCCGTGCCCTGCAACTGTGGCCGCAACTGGCCATGCTGATCCTGATCAGCTCGCTGCTGATCATGGCCGGCCTTGCGCTGTTCATCTTCCCGGGCGTGTGGATCATGATCAACCTGGTGTTCGCCGAATACCTGCTGGTACTGCGCGGCCGCCCGGTGGTGCAGTCGATGCGCGACAGCGCCAGCATGACCACTGGGCACTTCATGCGCATCATGATCTGTGTCGTAGGTGTGCTGGCGCCGATCTGGTTGATCGACGGGCTGCTGCTGATGGCCTTCCCCGAGCCATCCCCCGGCATGGAGCTGGCCATGGACAGCCTCAGCGGCGTCCTGCAGCTGTTCAGCACCGTGGTGCTGTATCGCCTGTTCATGCTGCTGGAAGGTGAAGCCGGGGCCTGAGGCATCCGGGAAAGTCTTCGTTCTGCTCGCACGCCCGACGGTGGCATTAGTGTAAACACTCCTTCAATGCCATTAGAGTAAATCGTCATGGACCAAACAATTAGCACTCAATATGCCGAATCGTTTCGAGGCCGGCTTTTAATGTGCCTCGACGATGGTTATGCCAATACTCGGCTTAGTCTTAGTAGCGACAAAACCGAGGGTTTCTTTGATTTCTCCCCAGGGGATGACTGGTTAATATTGGGCGGACGCACGCTGCCGCCACTGTTGGAGTTCCGTTATATCTCCAAAACCGAAGATCGCCTGCATTATCACATCCACCTTTGGGGACAACCAGACAAGAAGTTGGGTGTCAGCCGCAATGGCTACCTCGGCTTCTACAAGTATGCCGAAGTCACCGATTACTGGATGATCGAGCCACTGCACCTGCTCAATGGATCTCTAATCTGTCATCTGCGAGACCAAAGCGGGCAGAGCGTGGGCGCCATTGACTACAAACGAGACGACTACGGAGAAACGTTAGCCCCGCTGAATGTCAAGAAAGGTCAAATCGTCACCTTCGACCTGACGAAATATTAATTCATAGAGAGCACTTCGATGAAGCGCACATCTATTGGGCTTCTTAGCCTTCACAAATTTTCTTTGGCTGAATTACATGATTCATGAGGGTAGCCAGATCTCTCTCCCTCTGAACAAGGTAACTGATCTGGATACCGCTCTGCGTCACATTCAGGTGCCGCGCGGCTTCGCCCGCGCGGTCGCATCTGCCACCAAGGGGTCATCCGGCCAATAGTGCTTGGGATAACGCCCTTTCAAATCCTTCTTCACCTCGGCATAAGTCGTGCGCCAGAAGTTGGCCAAATCCTGGGTCACTTGTACCGGCCGCCGTGCCGGTGACAACAAATGCAACTTCACCTGCTGACGGCCTTGGGCAATGCGCGGAGTATCGGCGAGGCCGAAGAGTTCCTGCAGACGCACGGCGAGAATCGGTGGGTTTTCACTGTAGTCCAGGCGAATGTTCGAGCCGGAGGGCACCGCCAGGTGCGCCGGTGCCCATTCGTCCAGGCGCTGTGGCAATGGCCAAGGCAGCAGATTGCGCAAGATCGAGGACACATCCAGGGCGGCGAAATGGCTCAGCCGCGAGACCTTGCCCAAGTATGGCTGCAGCCAATCTTCCAGGGTCGCCAGCAGCGCTTCGTCCCCCAGGTCAGGCCATGCGCTTTGCCCCTCTTTGTCCAGATCAAGCTGACGTAACAGCGCCACCCGTGCTTGCCATTGGCGAAGTTCCGGGGTCCAGGTAAACACGTTCAGGCCCTTGCGCCGCACCAGGCCAAGCAACGCTTTGGCGCGGGCATCGTCATCCAGGTTGGGTAACGGTTCACGCCCCAGCACCAGCTCGCCGACCTTGGTCTGGCGTTCGGCACGCAGCGCCTGCTCGCGTTCGTCCCAGTCGAGGATATCCACCCGCTCGACCTGCTCGGCCAGCACGCCTTCGAGCAGCGCCGGATCGAATTCGGCAGCCAGATAGATGCGCTCTTCGCGCTGGCCCTGGCGGCTGCCCAGGTCGGCGATCACCAGCCACGGGCACTTCATCAGTGCATCGACTTCGGCAAACAGCGCCGCTCGGCCGTTGGCCAGCCGGTATTCCGCACCGCCTTCGCGGCGCTGCTGGGCGACGCGGTCGGGGTAGGCCAGCGCCAGCAGCGCGCCCAGCCAGCGCGGGTGATCGGGGTCCACGACCGGCGCGCGTGGTTTGCCACGCAACAGGCCACGGTACTGGCGAGCCAGTTGGCGCGCACGCTGCACGCCGCCGTGGCTGCCACGGGCAGCCTTGCTTTCGCCACTGACCAGCGCCAGCCGGCTGTGCAAATCAGCACCACCGCCGCGCTGGATATCCCGCTCGCCCAGCAGCGCAGCCACATCACAGGCCATCTGCGCCAGGCCAAGGTCCTGGCCGCGCAACAGCAGATGCGCGATACGTGGATGCGCCGGCAACTCGGCCATGGCCTGGCCGTGTTCGCTGAGGTTGTCACGGCTTCCGGGCTTGAAGGCATTGAGCCGTGCCAGCAGGTCCTGGGCCTGAGCGAAGGCGGCAGTGGGGGGCTGGTCGAGCCAGCGCAACTGCTCGGGCGTCACGCCCCAGCGTGCCAGTTGCAGGGCCAGGCCGGCCAGGTCGGCCTGCAGGATCTCGGCGTTGCCGTGTGCGGCCAGCTGTTCATGCTGGGCCTCGGACCACAGGCGGTAACACACGCCGGGCTCCAGGCGGCCGGCACGGCCGGCGCGCTGGGTAGCACTGGCGCGGGAGATGCGCTGGGTGTCCAGGCGGGTCATGCCGCTGCCAGGATCGAAGCGCGGTACCCGGGCCAAGCCTGCGTCGATCACCACGCGCACGCCGTCGATGGTCAGGCTGGTCTCGGCGATATTGGTGGCCAGCACTACCTTGCGCAGCCCCTCGGGCGCCGGGTCGATGGCTGCACGCTGGGCGTCGAGATCGAGCTCGCCATGCAGCGGGCAAAGCAGGACCTCGGGTCGCTCGGCCAGCGCTTCCTGCAGGCTCTGGTGCACCCGGCGAATCTCGGCTTGACCTGGCAGGAATACCAGCACACTGCCGGTCTGGTCAGCCAGTGCCTGCAACACGCTCTCCACTACCCGTGGCTCGATGAACTCACCCGGTTGGAAAGGCCGCCCCCAACGGATGTCGACGGGGTGCATGCGGCCTTCGCTGCTGACCACCGGGGCATCATCCAGCAGCCGCGAAAGGCGCTCGCCCTCCAAGGTCGCGGACATCAGCAGAATCTTCAGTGGCGGGTCGTCTCGCAGCAATTCCCGGCCATTCAGGCTCAATGCCAGGGCCAGGTCAGCATCGAGGCTGCGCTCGTGAAACTCGTCAAAGATCACCAGCCCCACGCCCTCAAGCGCCGGGTCGGCCTGCAGGCGGCGGGTGAGGATGCCTTCGGTCACTACTTCGATGCGGGTTTTCGGCCCGACCTTGCTGTCCAGGCGGATGCGATAGCCCACGGTTTCGCCGACCTTTTCGCCCAGTTCGCTGGCCAGCCGCTCGGCCGCAGCCCGCGCTGCCAGACGCCGGGGCTCGAGCATGAGAATGTTCTGCCCGGCCAGCCACGGCTCGTTGAGCAGCGCCAGCGGTACTCGGGTGGTCTTGCCGGCGCCAGGCGGTGCCTCTAGCACCGCTTCGTCACGGTTTTCCAGGGCCTGGCGCAGGGCCGGCAAGACAGCATCGATCGGTAATGAAATCATGGTGGTCCTCGAACAGTCTGGCGAGTATAACGGCGAACCCAAGCTGCCCTATCATGGTCTTAGCTTCAGGTGCAGGCGTTTCGCTTGCCCTGCTGAATACCTTTTCGGAGTTTTTACATGCGCATCCCATCCCGCGTCATCGGTGGCGCCCTCATCGTCACCTTGCTGACCCAACTGACGGCCTGCGGCACCATTCTGTACCCGGAACGTCGTGGCCAGATCGGCGGCAAGATCGACCCAGTGGTTGCCGCAATGGATGCCATCGGCATCCTGTTCTATGTGATCCCGGGGCTGATCGCCTTCGGTATCGACTTCGCCACGGGCGCCATCTATTACCCAGGCGGGCGATCCGCCCAGGTCGACCCGGTCAAACTGCGCGAAGCCGTGAGCCCCGATGGTAAGGTCGACAACCTGAAGTTGCAGGCCATTCTGGAAAGCGAATTGGGCCAGCGCCTGCCGCTGAACGACCCACGGCTGATCCAGCATCGCGGCAGCATCGAGCAGTTGGCCAGCCTGGGCCTGGTGCCTACTGCCTGAAGCACAAGGACGCTACCCACGGATGATGACCACCCCGGCTGAACACCAGCGCCTGCTACGCCTGGCCACTCGCGCATCGCTGGCGGTGGCCAGCATCCTGGTCCTGAGCAAGGCGCTGGCCTGGTGGCTGAGCGGGTCGGTCAGCCTGCTGGCCGGGCTGACCGACTCGGCACTGGACGCTGTTGCCTCGTTCCTGAACCTGCTGGCCGTGCACTACGCCCTGCGGCCAGCCGACAACGACCACCGGTTCGGCCATGGCAAGGCCGAAGCCCTGGCCGGTATGGCGCAGGCGCTGTTCATCGGGGTCAGTGCGGTGCTGATCGGGGTGCAAGCGGTTGACCGCCTGCACACGCCGCAACCCTTGGGCGATACCGCCGTCGGTATCGGGGTGATGCTGCTGTCGCTGGTGCTGACCCTTGCCCTGCTGGCACTGCAACACAAGGTCATCCGCCTGACCGGCTCCACGGCGGTACGGGCCGACTCCCTGCACTACCGCTCGGACCTGCTGCTCAACGGCAGCATCCTGCTGGCCCTGCTGCTGGCACGCTTTGGCTGGCCGCAGTTGGATGCGCTGTTCGGCTTGGGTATCGCTGTCTATATCCTCTGGAGCGCGCTGCAGATCGCGCGGGAGAGTACGGCCATCCTGATGGACCAGGAACTGCCCGGCGATGTTGGTGAAGACATGGCTGCGCTGGTGCTGGCCATTCCCGGGGTTGAAGGCGTGCACGACCTGCGTACTCGGGTGTCGGGCAACCAGTGGTTCGTGCAGTTGCATCTGGAGATGCCGGGGCAATTGCCGCTAAATGAAGCGCATGCCTTGTGCGTGGAGGCCTCGAGGGTGATCCGCCAGCGTTATCCACAGGCGGATGTGATGGTGCATGCGGATCCGGTGTGAACCTGCAAGGGCCCTATCGCCGGCAAGCCAGCTCCCACAGGCACTAAACATGGCTTCAGGCCGGCGCGGTTCCTGTGGGAGCTGGCTTGCCGGCGATAGGGCCGGGACAGGCAGCACATCTGGATCAGTTGATGCTGTAGCCTCGGCCGCTGAAACAAGCGCCCAGCGCCCGCCGGTAGTTGTCCGCCACAGTGGCCGACGGCGCATAAGTCGCCGTCGCCGGGTCGAAGCCTGACTGGCTCACCGCCCAACGGTGGCACTGGTAACGGTCCTGATCCTGCTGTTCCCGCCCTTGCCCGTACATCGGGTAGGCCACCACGTCATACCCACCGCCTATAGGTGCCGGCACCGCAACCGGCGGGTTGACCACCACGTACTCGCGGCTGTCGGCCAGGTACTGGTAATAGGTATCGGCCACAAGGAAGAACAGCGCCCCGCCCAGCCAGACTTCCCGCGCATAGGACGGCAGGTAGTCGACCCGCACGCCACGGGGCGGGGTTACCACGACATAACGGCCACCATGGGGGCGATACCAGTAGCCACCTGAGTAGAAGTAATCATCGCCACGGTAGGGTACTTTCCAGTAGCGGTCCGGGAAATGATCGATGGTGTGCCCCGGGCGATACTGCGGCCCCGGCCCCCAGCCATTGCCATGACCATCCGGGCGCCCTTGCCAGTCACCACCGGGCCGTTGCCCCGGGCCACCGGCTTCCCAATGGCGGTTATCGCCATGGCGGCGGGGAATGTCCTGGTAATAGCCCTGGCGTGGCGGCTGGGTCTGCTGCACTTCGTCACGCGAATTGAGCGAGCGGCCCGGCGCCCCCTCGCCCGGCCCTTCGGCCATGGCCCCGAGGCTGATGCTCAACCCCAACACACCAACACCTGCCAACTGCCAGATGCGCGACTTCATGCTGTTCCTCTCGGTAGAAAATACGGCAACCACAGCCAGTCTACCGCGCCTGTCATGCAGGCCAATTAAATTTCCGGACATGAAAAAAGGGAGGCCGCTGGGCCTCCCTTCAGGAATTGTCGTCCGTGCTCGGCACTTGTGGCGCCGGCTCACCTCACACCGTCTTCTGGAAGGTGTGTAGCCCGGGGGCCTGCAGATCCTGTTGGATGGCTGGCCGCGACCGCCCGCCTAGGGCGCGTCGCCGTGGACTGATGTCCGGGCAGTGATTCTGTGGATAAAGATACCGGACAGGCCGCGGCAGATGATTGCGAAGATTGCTTGGATAAATAGCACTTGCGCAATTTTTCACCCTGGATTGATAATTCACCGCAATCCGAACAGAAAAGGCATAACCCATGAGCAAACTTGACCGCTACGACCTGAGCATCCTCGCCGAATTGCAGCGCGATGCGCGCATTTCCAACCAGGAACTGGCCGAACGCATCGGCCTGTCGCCTTCGCCATGCTCGCGTCGGGTCAAGCAACTGGAGGACGATGGCTACATCTCGCGCCAGGTGGCCCTGCTCGACCGCAAGAAGCTGGGCCTGAGCCTGACTGCCTATGTGCTGATCGGCATGGACCGACACACCCCGGAGCGTTTCGAAACCTTCGAGGCGGCCATCCGCAACCTGCCACAGGTGCTTGAATGCAGCCTGGTCACCGGCATGGATGCCGACTACCAGCTGAAAGTGGTGGTGCCAGACATGGACCATTACCAGAAACTGCTGCTAGGCAGCCTGACCCGCATTGAAGGCGTCACCAGCGTGCGTTCGAGCTTCGTGCTGAACCAGGTGCTGGCCAGCACCGAGCTGCCCTTGACCCACCTGCGTTAATGCCTGCGCCAGCAGGCGTATAATCGGACGCTCAAACCGCCTGGAGAACACCGATGGATCCCGCCGTATTCGAAGAGTGGATGATGATCACCCTGGTCACCGTGTTGATCGGTTTCATGGGTTTCATCGTCTGGGACCTGGCGAAAAAGTCCAAGGCCGGGCGGTTCGGGACCCTGATCCTGTTCTTCGTGCTGGGGCTGGGGGTGTTGGCCTTCATCATCAAGAGCGTGGTGGTGGGGTTTCTCGAAGGGGTGTAAGGCTCAAGAAAGCCGGGAGCGCTTTGCGCTCCTTTCGCGACACAAGGCCGCTCCTACAGGGATCGCACAATGCCTGAGTTTGCGCTGCACCTGTAGGAGCGGCCTTGTGTCGCGATGGGCCGCAAAGCGGCCCCCGCTAGCGCTGCAATTTCGCCGCCACTTCGCGCCAGCACCCCTGCTCCAACCCATCCAGCGCCCAGTCGCCAATCCGCACCCGCACCAGGCGCAAGGTCGGCAACCCCACCGCCGCCGTCATCCGCCGTACCTGGCGGTTACGCCCTTCGCGAATAACCAGCTCCAGCCAGCTGGTCGGCACGCTCTTGCGAAAACGCACCGGCGGGTTGCGCGGCCACAGCTCGGGCTCGTCCAGGCGCCGCGCCTCGGCCGGCAAGGTCGGCCCATCGTTCAGTTCCACGCCATCGCGCAAGCGCTGCAACTGCTCCTCGCTCGGCTCCCCCTCCACCTGAACCCAGTATGTCTTGGCCAGTTTGTGCTTCGGGTCGGCAATGCGCGCCTGCAGGCCGCCATCGTTGGTCAGCAGCAACAGGCCTTCACTGTCGCGGTCAAGCCGCCCGGCCGGGTACACGCCGGGGATGTCGATGAAGTCCTTGAGCGTCGCGCGCCCGTCGCCGTCGCTGAACTGCGTCAGCACGTCGAACGGTTTGTTGAACAGGATCAGGCGCGGCTCGGCCGGTGGGGCCTTGGGCTGGCGACGCGGGCCGGTGGCAGGCCGCGCCTGGGGACGGCGCGGCTTGGAACGGGGTGGCAGTGACATGGATCCTCAGCGGAACGGCGGCTCATCGAAACTGCGCAGTTTACGCGAGTGCAGCGAGTTGAGCTCGGTGCGCAGCAGGTCGAGGGCGGCAATGCCGATCTTCAGATGCTGGCTGACCGCCCGGTTATAGAAGGCGTTGGCCGAACCCGGCAGCTTGATCTCGCTGTGCAGCGGTTTGTCGGACACACACAGCAAGGTGCCGTACGGCACGCGCAAGCGGTAACCCTGGGCGGCAATGGTACCGCTTTCCATGTCCACCGCCACGGCACGCGACAGGTTGATCAGCGGCCGCTCCTGGGCCCAGCGCAGCTCCCAGTTGCGGTCGTCGTAGGTCAGTACGGTGCCGGTGCGCAGGCGCTTCTTCAGCTGTTCGCCACGCTCGCCGGTGACCTGCGCGGCGGCTTCCTGCAAGGCCAGCTGCACTTCGGCCAGGGCCGGAATCGGGATGTTCGGCGGCACCACCCGGTCGAGAATGCCGTCACGGCGCATGTAGGCGTGTGCCAGCACATAATCGCCGATAGTCTGCGACTGCCGCAGGCCGCCGCAGTGGCCGATCATCAGCCAGCAGTGCGGGCGCAGCACGGCCAGGTGGTCGGTGATGTTCTTGGCATTGGACGGGCCGACGCCGATGTTGACCAGCGTGACGCCGTCGCCATCGGCGGCGATCAGGTGATACGCCGGCATCTGGTAGCGGTGCCAGACCACGCTGGCCACCAGGGCCTGGGTTTCACCGTGGTCCATGCCCTTTTCGATCACCACGTTGCCCGGCAGCACCATGCGCACGAAGCGCGGGTCGTCACGCAACTGGTCGAGGCCGTGGCTGATGAACTGGTCGACATAGCGGTGATAGTTGGTCAGCAGGATCCACGGCTGCACATGGCGCCAGTCGCTGCCGGTGTAGTGCACCAGGCGACGCAGCGAGAAGTCGACCCGAGCGGCATCGAACAGCGCCAGCGGCAAGGTTTCGGCACCGCCCCAGTCATACAGCCCGTCGGCGATGTTGTCGGTGGCAGCCGACAGGTCGGTGCTGGGGAACACCCGCGCCAGTTGCGCGGCGGTGATGCCGCTGCCGGCCAGTTCGTCGCCCTGATCGACCACGTAGGGGTAAGGGATGTTCTGTTCGCTGACGCCGACCTCTACCGTGACGGTGTAGTCGTGCATCAGCGGGCGCAGTTGCTCCAGCAGGTAGCCACGAAAAGCAGCCGGCTGGGTGATGGTGACGCTGTAGGTACCGGCCACCTGGACCTTGGCGTAGGCCCGCGTGGTGGCGGCGACTTCACCGTGGCTGTAATAGGTCAGGCGCAGCGCCGGGTAGCGGAACAGGTCGCGCTCTTCGACGCCCGGCTCGGTACGGTCCTTCAGGTAACGCTTGAGGGCCTGGCTAAGGGCCCCGGTGGCCTGTTCATGCAGGGCCGCCAGACGGTCGACGGCCTGCTCGGGGGTATCAACGACTACAAAAGCTTGGCTCACACTGTGCTTCCTGTCTGGACATGCATGTGAACCATCTTGCCTGCCTTCTTGGCTAAATACACCCCCATTGATCGGTGTTGCATCCATTCGCGGGCACGCCCGCTCCCACATGTACTGCGTCGTACTTGAGGGCAGTGAAGATCCTGTGGGAGCGGGCGTGCCCGCGAAGAAGCCAGCTCAGTTTGCCCAGGCTGGCGTCGCCCTGGTCACCAATGCCGCCACATCCACACCCCGCGGCAACGCCCCGTACACGCGCCCGCCCCCCGTCAAGCGGCTGTCGATAAACGCATCACTGACCACCGCATTGCCCGCCTCCAGCAACAGCTTGGCCTGCAGCGCCAGGGCAATATCCTCGGTCAGTTGCCGCGCGCGGTACTGCATGTCACCAGTGTCGGCAAACGCCCCCTTGAGGTTGCCGATGTGCGCCGCCAGACGCGGGTCCCCGTGCCCATCGCCCAGCTCGGCGAACAGCGCATCCAGCACGCCCGGCTCCTTGGACAAGGCCCGCAGCACATCCAGACACTGCACATTGCCCGAGCCTTCCCAGGTCGAGTTGACCGGCGCTTCGCGGTACAGCCGTGGCAGGATGCTGTCTTCCACATAACCTGCCCCGCCCAGGCACTCGGCGGCCTCGTTGATCATGGCCGGCGCGCGCTTGCAGATCCAGTACTTGCCCACCGCCGTGACCAGCCGGGCGAAATGCGCCTGCTGCGGGTCTTCCAGCTGTTCCAGCGCCTGCCCCATGCGCAGGCTCAAGGCCAGCGCGGCCTCGCTTTCCAACGCCAGGTCGGCCAGCACGTTCTGCATCAACGGCTGCTCGCTCAGCAGCCGCCCGCCGACCTTGCGGTGCGCGCAATGGTGGGTCGCCTGGGTCAGCGCCTGGCGCATCAGGGCGCTGGAGCCGACCATGCAGTCGAAGCGGGTCATGGCCACCATTTCGATGATGGTCGGCACGCCCCGCCCTTCTTCCCCGACCATCCACGCCAGGGCACCGCGGAATTCCACCTCGCTGGAGGCGTTGGAACTGTTGCCCAGCTTGTTCTTCAGGCGCTGGATATAGAACTGGTTGCGGCTGTCATCCGGGCGGTGACGCGGCAGCAGGAAGCAGCTCAGGCCTTTTTCGGTCTGGGCCAGGGTCAGAAAGGCATCGCACATCGGCGCCGAGCAGAACCACTTGTGCCCGACCAGTTCGTAGGGCTGCCCCGGGCCCGCGGCACCGACCGGATAAGCCCGGGTGGTGTTGGCGCGTACATCGGTGCCGCCCTGCTTCTCGGTCATGGCCATGCCCAGGGTGACCCCGGCCTTGTGACGGTCACCGACGTTACGCGGGTCGTACTCGCAGGCGAGGATTTTCGGCAGCCAGTATTCGGCCAGTTCGGGTTGCAGCCGCAGCGCTGGCACGGCAGCGAAGGTCATGGTCAGCGGGCAGCCGGTACCGGCCTCGGCCTGGCTGTGCAGGTAGGTCATCGAAGCCCGCGCCACATGGGCACCTGGGCGGGGTTCGGCCCATGGCAGCGACGGCAGGCCGTGCTCGACGGCGGTGCGCATCAGTTCGTGGTAGGCGGGGTGGAACTCGACCAGGTCTATGCGATGGCCGTAGCGGTCGTGGCTGCTGAACTCCGGCTTGTGTGCATTGGCCAGGAAGCCCGCCTGCATCAGCGGGCCGCCGGCCAGTGCCCCGTAGGCATCGATCCGCGATTCGGCCCAACCCGCACCGAAACGCCGAGACCATTCCTGTAGCGGCAGGTCAAGGCGGTAAAGGTTGGCACCGTCGAGGGGCGGTGGCTGGTTGGTGACTTCGTGGGTTTCAGCGTACTGGTGCAGGTTCATCTGGGGCTCCTGGATCCGGGTAGGCTTGAGAGACCCAGTGAAGCACTCCCTGGGAGTCAGTCAAAGTGACATTAATGACTAAAGAGCGTGAAACGCGGTCAGTTGCAGGTGCTGCTTGTGTCGCGAAAGGGCCGCAGAGCAGCAAGAAGACTGATGCACCCTTAGCGCCGGTCAGCGATAAATCGCGTGCGTAGCACAGCCTGCGAAAACCTTTAAAGCGACCGTCGCGCCTGCAGAACATTCGATGCCATCTGCACCTGCGCAATAGCCATGTTCAAACTCAACTCGAACCGGCTCCCCAACCCCCGCGTCGATTCATGCGACAACCGTGCCCCAAGCAATTCCCCCATCTGCCGGCAGATCGACAAACCAATCCCCAGCCCGCCATAACGCCGGGTCATCGAGCCATCGACCTGGAAGAAGCGCTGGTACAGGGTCGCCTGGTCGAGGTCATCGAAGCCGATACCGCTGTCGCTGACCATGAAGGTCAGCGACAGGTCGTCAGGCCCCACCCGGCGCCCGCGCACCTGGATCATCACCCCGCCCTGGTGGGTGAACTTCAAACCGTTGTCCACCAGGCACCCCAGGCAGCGTGCCAGCTTCTGAGCATCGCCCAGCAACCCGTCCGGCACATCGGCCGGGATGTCCAGGCTCAGGTACAAGCCTTTGCCCAAAGCCTGCCCGGCATAACCGGCACGCACGCCCTGCAGCAGATCACGCAGGCTGAACGGCGCCGGCTGCGCACGCAGGCGGCCGGCCTGCAGTTCGGACAGGGTAAGAATGGCATCAACCATATCCATCATGCCCTGGGCCGACCCCACCGCCGTGCGGTGGTACTGGGCCATCTCGGCCTCCATCGGCAGGGTATGCATCAGCTCCAGCGAACCGATCACACCATTCATCGGCGTGCGCAGTTCATGGGTCACGCTGGCAAGGAATTCGTCTTTCAGCCGGTTGCTCCTGGCCAGTTGCAGGTTCAGTTGCTCCAGTGTGCGCCCGGTGTCACGCAAGGTCTGCGCCTGCTGCTCGCGCAGGCTGTTGATGCGGTCGGCCAGCGCCAGCGACAGTAAAGCCACCTCCAGCGCCGAGCCCAGCTGGCTGGCATACATGGTGATGAACAGGTTCGGAAGGTAGCCCAGCACCATCAGGGTGTTGACCAGGCCACCGAGCAGGAACGCCGTCCAGGCGATGATGAACCAGCGAGCCACGCGCAAACCACGCCACCAGGCGTATAGCCCGGCCGCGAAGATGCTCACGGTAAACAGCAATGCCAGCACCGTAGCCATGCGCAGCGCGACGCCGTAGGGCATGCTCACCGCCAGCACCATGACCAGCGCGCCACCCAGCATCAGCAGCTGCAGCAGCCGGTCGAAACCACGGCTGATGCTGCCCAGTTGCAGGAAATGCCGGGCGAACTGGCAGCCGAACAGGCCAGCGGCACCGATGAACAACGGCGTCGAAGCATTCGCCCACCACGGGCTGTCCGGCCAGAAGTAGGCCACACCGGCGCCATTCACCGACACCTGGTAAAAGCCGAACGAGGCGATATAGAGGATGTAATAGAGGTAGCTGACGTCGCGCACGCTGAGGTAGATGAACAGGTTGTACACCAGCATCACCAGCAGCACGCCGTAGATCATCCCCAGTACATACAGGCGCGTGGGCTGCTCCTCCATGTAGGCCTGGGCGGACCACAGTGCCAGCGGCGCCTGCACCGAGCCCTGGCTGTGCAGCCGCAGGTAGGCAGTGGTCACCTGGCCAGGCGGCAGCTGTAGTTCGAACAGGTAGTTGTTCTGCAGGATCTGCCGGCTCTGGTAGGGCAAGGCGTCGCCGGTGCGCCGGGCCAGGCGGTAACTGCCACTGCTGTCGGGCAGGTACAACTCGAGGTGGTCCAACGGTGGATAGGCCAGCTCCAGCAGCCATTGCCGTGGGGCGGCGCCGGCCGCGGCGACAGGCCGCAGTTCGACCTTGAGCCAGAACACCGAAGTGGAGTAACCAGCGTTCAACACGTCTTCGTGATGGGGGCGAAAATGCTTGGCGAACCCAGGGGCACTGACCTGGTTGATGCTGGCACTGCCATCGGGGTCTTCATAAACCTGCATGGCCTTGCCCAGCGGAAGATGCCGGGTAGCTGCGTCGAAATCGACTGCCCCGGCCAGCACGGGCAGCAAGCCCAAAAGCACAATCAGCAAATAGCGCATACAGCCCCAGCATGGCCTGTCCAGTCGAGTCGCGGTTGCCTCCCATCCGTTTGAGACGACACGATCCGGCAGAACCCGTTTGTAGAGTTATCCGAGCACTCTAGCATAGCTTCGCAACCTGGCAATCGACCATATCCAATCACAAAGAAAAGGCTCTAAATCAATGCTTTCAGAAATTAAACAGACAAAAATCTGACCTTATGATCAACAAAACTCGTTTGTAGGACGATCCGCCCAAACAGGATTGGTGGTAAGCTCGCCGACCATGAATACCTACAGCTCCCGCCCCGTTGTCCTCTGTCTATCCGGCCACGACCCCAGTGGCGGCGCCGGCCTGCAGGCAGATATCGAAGCCCTGATCGCCCAAGGCTGTCACGCCGCACCCGCGGTGACCGCCCTGACCGTGCAGGATACCGTCAACGTTTCCGACTTCCGCGTGCTCGACCGCGAGTGGGTGCTGGCCCAGGCCAACGCCGTGCTGGCCGACTCTACGGTGGCCGCTGTCAAGCTGGGCATGCTCGGTTCGATCGAAATGGTCGACACTGTCGCCGAACTGCTGGCCGCTCACCCGCACCTGCCGCTGGTCTGCGACCCGGTGCTGCGTGCCGGTGGTGGTGGCCGCCTGGGCAAGGACGAAGTGGGCTACGCCCTGCGCGAACGCCTGCTGCCGCTGGCGACCATCGCCACGCCGAACCTGCCCGAAGCCCGCATACTTGCCGAACTGCCCGAAGGCACCGCCGACGAGTGTGCCGAGAAACTGTTGCCGTTCTGTAGACACCTGCTGATTACCGGCGGTCACGGCGATGAAGACGAAATTCACAACCGCCTGTACAGCCGCGACGGCCAGCGCCACACCTGGACCTGCCAGCGCCTACCGGGCAGCTACCACGGCTCGGGCTGCACCCTGGCCAGCGCCCTGGCCGGCCGCCTGGCACTCGGTGAGCAGCTGGAAAGCGCCGTCCGCAGCGCCCTGGACTACACCTGGCGCACCCTGCGTGACGCCGAACAACTGGGCAAGGGCCAATTCGTGCCACGCCGCCTGCCGCTGGATTTCTGCTCCTGACACGAGGCCTCCAATGAAGCTACGCGGTCTGTACGCCATCACCGACAGCCAGCTGCTCGCTGGCCGTTTTCTGTCCCATGTCGAGGCGGCACTGGAAGGCGGCGTGTGCCTGCTGCAGTACCGCGACAAAAGTGACGACGCGGCGCGCCGCCTGCGTGAAGCCGAAGGGCTGCTGAAGCTCTGCGAGCGCTACGGCACCCAGCTGCTCATCAACGACGACGCCGAACTGGCCGCGCGCCTGGGCGTCGGCGTGCACCTGGGCCAGACCGACGGCCCGCTGACCCCGGCCCGCGCCCTGCTCGGCCGCCAGGCGATCATCGGCTCCACCTGCCACGCCAGCCTCGAACTGGCCACCCAGGCTGCCAACGAAGGCGCCAGTTACGTGGCCTTTGGCCGCTTCTTCAATTCCGTCACCAAGCCGGGTGCCCCCGCTGCCAACATCGAACTGCTGGAGCAGGCCCGCGCCCAGGTGAAACTGCCGATCGCGGTGATCGGCGGCATTACCCTCGACAACGCCGCCCCGCTGGTCGCCCATGGCGCCGACCTGCTGGCGGTGATCCACGGCCTGTTCGGTGCCGACAGCGCGCAGGAAGTCACCCGCCGCGCCCGCGCCTTCAACGCCTTGTTCGCATCCTGATTCGAGAGAACCCCCATGTCCCGTTCCGAAGCCCTGTTCGCCCAAGCCCAGAAGCACATTCCCGGTGGCGTCAACTCGCCGGTCCGCGCTTTCAAGAGCGTTGGCGGCACGCCGCTGTTCTTCAAGCATGCCGAAGGCGCCTACGTCGTTGACGAGGATGACAAGCGCTACGTCGACTACGTCGGCTCCTGGGGCCCGATGATCCTCGGCCACGGCCACCCAGAGGTATTGGACTCGGTACGCAGGCAGCTGGAGCACGGCCTGTCCTATGGCGCCCCGACCGCCATGGAAACCGAAATGGCCGACCTGGTCTGCTCGCTGGTGCCGTCCATGGAGATGGTGCGCATGGTCAGCTCGGGCACCGAAGCCACCATGAGCGCCATCCGCCTGGCCCGTGGCTACACCGGCCGTGACGCCATCATCAAGTTCGAAGGCTGCTACCACGGCCACTCCGACAGCCTGCTGGTAAAAGCCGGCTCCGGCCTGCTGACCCAGGGCGTGCCAAGTTCGGCGGGCGTACCGGCGGACTTCGCCAAGCACACCCTGACCCTGCCGTTCAACGACATCGCCGCCGTCGAGAAAACCCTGGCCGAAGTCGGCCAGACCGTTGCCTGCATCATCGTCGAACCGGTCGCCGGCAACATGAACTGCGTACCGCCGGCGCCAGGCTTCCTCGAAGGCCTGCGCGAGCAGTGCGACAAGCACGGCGTGGTGTTGATCTTCGACGAAGTGATGAC
Source organism: Pseudomonas sp. TE3-3-F2023 (assembly GCF_036784815.1). Lineage (NCBI taxonomy): Bacteria > Pseudomonadati > Pseudomonadota > Gammaproteobacteria > Pseudomonadales > Pseudomonadaceae > Pseudomonas > Pseudomonas sp. TE3-3-F2023. Next base: position 123,640 of record NZ_CP145113.1, read on the forward strand.
CGGTTTCCGCGTTTCGCTCGGCGGCGCCCAGGGCCACTACGGCATCAAGCCGGACCTGTCGACCTTCGGCAAGATCGTCGGTGGCGGCATGCCGGTCGGCTGCTTCGGCGGCAAGCGTGAAATCATGGGCTGCATCGCCCCGCTCGGCCCGGTCTACCAGGCCGGTACCCTGTCGGGTAACCCGCTGGCCATGGCCGCCGGCCTGACCACCCTGAAGCTCATCAGCCGCCCGGGCTTCCACGCCGAGCTGACCGACTACACCAGCCGCATGCTCGACGGCCTGCAGCAGCGCGCCGATGCCGCTGGCGTGCCGTTCGTCACCACCCAGGCCGGTGCCATGTTCGGCCTGTACTTCAGCGGTGCCGACGATATCGTCACCTTCGAAGACGTGATGGCCAGCGATGCCGAGCGCTTCAAGCGCTTCTTCCACCTGATGCTCGATGGTGGCGTGTACCTGGCGCCGAGCGCGTTCGAGGCCGGCTTCACCTCCATCGCCCACGGCGACAAGGAGCTGCAGATCACCCTGGATGCGGCTGAGAAGGCTTTTGCAGCCCTGAAGTAATGCAGCGTCTGTACCGGTCCTTTCGCGGGTAAACCCGCTCCCACAGGGACTGCGCAAGCCTTGAAAACGGCGCGCCCCTTGTGGGAGCGGGGTCAACCGCGAAGAGGCCGGTACAGGCAACAAATACCCTTGCACAATCAGCTGACTTCCCTAACCAAGCAGAAATTCGAGTAAAACTTTGTAAGGTTGGCGCTGCTTATCCCATAATGTGCCACCAGAGACATTGGCCGCAGCTTTGCAGAGGTAAGTCGATCCCCATGAACCGCACCGGCCGCGCCCTGACCCTGGGCTGCCTGTTGCTTCTTCAGCCCCTGCTGGCCCTGGCGGAGGGCGGTAACTCGTTGCTGATTCCGGCGACGGGCCGCTGCACCTTGAATGTCCAGCCTGAAGACTTGGCAAACGCCCTCAAGGCTTGTGAGCAGACGGCAACGGCGGGGGATGCCCAGGCGCAATTCGAACTGGGCGATTACTACTACACGCAAACGCCGAAAAATCTGGGCAAAGCCTTGAACTGGTTCGAAAAGGCCTCGCTGCAAGGCCACGCCGAGGCCCAGTACCGCCTGGGCGCCATGTTCTTCCGTGGTGAAGGGGTCAAGGCCAACAATGTGCAGGCCTACATCCTGCTGAAGATGGCCGCGGTCAACGGCGCCGAGGATGCGCTGGACATGGCCGACGAAGTGACCGAGCAAATGCCCCGCGACGAGCTGGAGCATGCCACCCAGGTGCTCGGCCAGATCTTCCGCAAGTACCTGCTCGAACTGCAGAACGCCGAAGGGCGAACGCCGTTCTCGCCACTCCCCTGAGGGTTACTTTTCCGGCATCGGCATGGGGAACGGCATCACGTTGCCGCCGCCCTTGGCTTCGCTGATCTTAGCTGTGCCCAGTCGCTCCACCTCGTCGATGCGCACGATCGAGTGCATCGGCACGAAGCTGCGGATCACCCCATCGAACTGGCTTTTGAGCTTCTCCTCGCTCGGGTCCACCACCAGCTGCGAACGCTCGCCGAACACGAACTCCTCGATTTCCAGGAACCCCCACAGGTCGCTCTGGTAGATCTGCTTGGCATACATCTCGAAGACCTGCCCCTGGTTGAGGAAGATCACTTTATAGATGGCAGGTTCGCGTTTGCTCATGTTCGTCGGGATAACACATGCGTAAGAAAAGGCGGGCATCATAGCAGACAGGTTTGCTGATCTGTGTTGCCTGTCCGGGCCTCATCGCCGGCAAGCCAGCTCTCACAGGTACTGCGCCAGCTTCAGGCCTGTGCAATATCTGTGGGAGCCCGGCTTGCCGGCGATAGGGCCGGAGCAGGCCATACATACCGTTGAACGTTTCAGTGCTTTCGCCACTGGCATTCAAGGGTTATTCTTGAGTTCACATCCATTGCCGTCGAGCGGCTAAAAACGACCTTGAACGCACCCATACAACCCCATCGTTTCATCCTCGAACCTTTCGAGGCCCACCGTTTCGCCAACTTGTGCGGCCAGTTCGACGAGCACCTGCGCCTGATCGAACAGCGCCTGGCCATCGAGATCCGCAACCGCGGCAATCAGTTCGAACTGATCGGCGAACCCAAGACCACCTCCGCTGCCGAACAGCTGCTGCGCCGTCTCTACCGCGAGACCAAGGCCAGCGACCTGTCCCCGGAAACCGTGCACCTGTACCTGCAGGAATCGACCGTCGAGAACATCGACAACCCGGCCGTCAACGAGGTCAGCGTGTCGCTGCGCACGCGCAAGGGCAACATCCGCCCGCGCGGGGTCAACCAGCAACGCTACGTCAAGGAAATCCTGGCCAACGACATCAACTTCGGCATCGGCCCGGCCGGTACCGGCAAGACCTACCTGGCCGTGGCCTGCGCCGTGGACGCGCTGGAACGCGAACAGGTGCGCCGCATCCTGCTGGTGCGCCCGGCGGTAGAGGCGGGCGAAAAGCTCGGCTTCCTGCCCGGCGACCTGGCCCAGAAGATCGACCCGTACCTGCGCCCGCTGTACGACGCCCTGTACGAAATGCTCGGCTTCGAACACGTGGCCAAGCTGATCGAGCGTCAGGTAATCGAGATCGCCCCGCTGGCCTACATGCGTGGCCGCACCCTGAACAACAGCTTCATCATCCTCGACGAGAGCCAGAACACCACACTGGAACAGATGAAGATGTTCCTCACCCGTATCGGCTTCGGCTCCACCGCGGTGATCACCGGTGACATCACCCAGGTCGACCTGCCCCGTGGCACCAAGTCGGGCCTGGCGCACGTCATCGAGGTGTTGAAGGACGTTCCGGGGATCAGTTTTACCCATTTCCAACCCAAAGATGTGGTTCGTCACCCACTGGTGCAGCGTATTGTCGAGGCCTACGACCGCTTCGATGCCCGCCAGGCCAAGCCCGAGGCGCCAGGCAAAGATGCTTGAACTCGATATTCAACGGGCCACGGATGCTGCCGCCCCGGATGACACCGCCTTTCGCCGCTGGTGCGAACTGGCCCTGCGCCAGCGCAGCGCCGATTCGGAAATGACCATTCGCCTGGTCGACGAAACCGAAGGCCGCGAGCTGAACCACAACTACCGGCACAAGGACTACGCGACCAATGTGCTGTCGTTCCCGGCCGATGTCCCCGACGACCTGCTCGATATCCCGCTGCTGGGCGACCTGGTGATCTGCGTGCCGGTGGTCGAGCGCGAAGCCGCCGAACAGGGCAAGTCGCTGGAAGCGCACTGGGCGCACCTGGTCATCCACGGTTGCCTGCACCTGCTCGGCTATGACCACATCGAAGATGAGGAAGCCGAGGAAATGGAAGGCCTGGAACGGGAATTGCTGGCAGAACTGGGTCATCCCGACCCGTACGCCGACGATGAAACCGACACCATCACACACTGATACACGAAGGATCACGAGAACCGCCATGAGCGAAGATCGATCGAGCAACGGGCAGAAGTCCTGGCTGGGTAAACTGACCCAGGCTTTTGCCCATGAGCCGAAAAACCGCCAGCAACTCCTTGAACTGCTGCGCGAAGCCCATCAGAACAAACTGCTGGACAGCGAGGCGCTGACCATCGTTGAAGGCGCCATCCAGGTGGCCGACCTGCAGGTTCGCGACATCATGGTGCCGCGTTCGCAGATGATCAGCATCAAGGCCAGCCAGTCGCCGCGCGAGTTTCTGCCAGCGGTGATCGACGCCGCGCACTCGCGCTACCCGGTGATCGGCGAAAGCCACGACGATGTGCTCGGGATCCTGCTCGCCAAGGACCTGCTGCCGCTGATCCTCAAGGAGAACGGCGACAGCTTCAACATCAAGGACCTGCTGCGCCCGGCCACTTTTGTGCCCGAGTCCAAGCGCCTGAACGTGCTGCTGCGCGAGTTCCGCGCCAACCATAACCACATGGCCGTCGTCATCGACGAGTACGGTGGCGTGGCCGGCCTGGTCACCATCGAGGACGTGCTGGAGCAGATTGTCGGCGACATCGAGGACGAGCACGACGTCGAGGAAGACAGCTACATCAAGCCGCTGCCCAGCGGTGACTTCCTGGTCAAGGCGCTTACCCCGATCGAGAACTTCAACGAGTTCTTCGACAGCGAATTCTCCGATGACGAGTTCGACACGGTCGGCGGCCTGGTGATGAGTGCCTTCGGTCACCTGCCCAAGCGCAACGAAACCACCGAGATCGGCCCTTACAAGTTCCGTATTCTCAATGCCGACAGCCGGCGGATACACTTGCTGCGCCTGACACCGATCACCCGTTAAGGACAAACATGCGTTGGATCACCCGCCCCGGCTGGCCCGGTAACCTGCTGGCCCTGGCGGCCGGTGCCTCCACCCTCCTGGCCCTGGCGCCATTCGACATCTGGCCACTGGCCGTGTTGTCCATCGCCCTGCTCTACCTTGGCCTGCGCGAGCTCAGCCCGCGCCAGGCCATGTGGCGTGGCTGGTGGTTCGGCTTCGGCCTGTACGGTGCCGGCACCTGGTGGATCTACGTCAGCATGAACACCTACGGCGGCGCCTCGCCGCTGCTGGCCATCCTGCTGCTGCTAGCGTTCTTCGCCGCCTTGGCCTGGTTCTTCGCCCTGCCCACCTGGCTGTGGGCCCGCTGGCTGCGTCGCACCGAAGCACCGCTGGCCGACGCCCTGTGCTTCGCCGCCCTGTGGCTGCTGCAAGAGGCCTTCCGCGGCTGGTTCCTGACCGGTTTCCCTTGGCTCTACGCCGGCTACAGCCAGCTGGACGGCCCGCTGGCCGGCCTGGCACCGCTGGGCGGCGTATGGCTGATTTCCTTCGCCCTGGCCCTGACCGCTGCCCTGCTGTGCAACCTGCACCGCCTGCGCGGCCGCCCCTCGTTCCTGGCGGTGGGCTGCCTGCTGTTGCTGGCCCCGTGGGTGCTGGGCCTGGCGCTAAAGGGCCACGCCTGGACCAAGCCGGCGGGCGACCCGCTGAAAGTGGCGGCCATCCAGGGCAATGTCGAGCAGGACCTGAAATGGGACCCGGCACACATCGACGCGCAACTGGCGCTGTACCGTGACCTGAGCTTCAGCTCCAGGCCGGTGGACCTGCTGGTGTGGCCGGAAACCGCGGTGCCGGTGCTCAAGGACCAGGCCCAAGGCTATATCGACGTGATGGGCCGGTTCGCCGCCGAACGGCATTCGGCGCTGATCACCGGTGTGCCGGTGCGTGAAGTGGTGCATCACCAGCGCCGCTACTACAACGGCATCACCGTCACCGGTGAAGGCGATGGCACCTACCTCAAGCAGAAGCTGGTGCCGTTTGGCGAGTATGTGCCGCTGCAGGACATGCTGCGCGGCCTGATCGAGTTCTTCAACCTGCCCATGTCGGACTTCGCCCGCGGGCCGGAAGACCAGCCGCTGCTGCAGGCCAAGGGCTACCAGATTGCGCCTTACATCTGCTACGAAGTGGTCTACCCCGAATTCGCCGCAGGCCTGGCGGCCCGCAGCGACCTGCTGCTGACCATCAGCAACGACACCTGGTTCGGCACCTCGATCGGCCCGTTGCAGCACCTGCAGATGGCGCAGATGCGTGCGCTGGAAGCTGGCCGCTGGATGATCCGCGCCACCAACAACGGCGTGACTGCGCTGATCGACCCGTTTGGCCGCATTACCACTCAGGTGCCGCAGTTCCAGCAGGCGGTGCTGTATGGTGAAGTGGTGCCGATGCAGCAACTGACGCCGTACCTGCAATGGCGATCGTGGCCGCTGGCGATTGTCTGCGCATTGCTGCTGGTTTGGGCGTTGCTGGCCGGGCGCATTGCCAAGACCGTTTGAGCTTTCCTGTACCGGCCTCTTCGCGGGTAGACCCGCTCCCACGGGGACCGCACAAGCCCATGGCCTGCGGTGTACCTGTGGGAGCGGGGTCACCCGCGAAGAGGCCGGCACAGGCAACTCAAGGCTCAATAAAACACCCGGTACCCCACCAACCCCGCGACTTCATTGAGCAACTGCCCGCTCTGCCACATCGCCCGGCTCTCCGGCAGCAACCCGCCGAACGGCCGCGCATGATCGCGCCCGAGGAACCCGACCGGCGCCGGCACCACCTCGAACCCCGCCTGCTCGAAACTCCAGCGCGAGCGCTGCATGTGCCACGCCTGGGTTACCACGACCACCCGGCGAATCCCCAACGGCTGCAACACCTTGGCCGTCAGCCGGGCATTCTCCCAGGTCGTGCGGCTGCCCTCCTCCCGCCATTTCACCTCGACGCCGAAATCTTCACGCAGGCGATCAGCCATCAACTGCGCCTCGCTCGGCGGCGTGCCATAGTGCAACCCGCCGCTGGTCAGCACCGGCAAGCCCGAAGCCTTGGCCAGTCGCGCGGCAAAGCGCATGCGCTCCAGCGCCGTGGCCGTGGGCTGGTCGCTACCCCCCCAGGCCGGGTCACCCCGTTCACGCCCCGCACCCAGCACCACGATGGCATCCGCCCGGCTTGCCAGGCCGGCCCAATCGCCTACCGCCAGCGGCGCTTCCGTCTCCAGTGCACGGGCGGTTTCCTGCACCACCAGCGGCAGGCTCATCAGCCACAGGCCACCAAGGCCCACGGCAAAGCACAGCGCTGCCAGCCTGGGCCGGCGGCGATGCAGCCACCAGGCCACAAGCAGCAGCAGGAACAGGACGCCTGGCGGCATCAGCCATTGTTTGATGAAGTATCGGATCGGCATTGGCCACACCTCCTTGGCAGGCGTGCAGCCTAGAAGGATCGACGCCGGTCAACAAGGGTGCGGCCGGCGCCGATCATGAGTTGTGCAATTTTTGAAGAACCGGCGCGCGATAGCCTGCGCCTGGCGTCCTGAACGGCTAGCGGTGTGGCAGCGTCCTGGATCTCGCCGTGCTGGCGGGGCGTTTCTTGTCCTTGAGCCAGATGATCTTGGCCGATGTCGGCTCCGCTTGTGGGTAACTGCCGACACAGGCATTGTGGCGCTCCGGGAGGGAATCCAGGTAGGCCTTGATCAGTTCGAACTCTGCGTGGCTCAGGCCGCGCAACTCCAGCTCGGCTGGCATTTCGTCGCGCAATCGCACCGATGTCCTGGCCACTTCCAGCGCCAGGCCAAGCCGGTCGATCAGGCGTTCGTATAGCTCCGGTCTGATTGCGGGTAGCTGCGTCTCTCCCATCCGTTCACCTCATTGAAGATAAGAATATCTCCCCCCACACCTGAGCTTAGCGTCGTTGCAAAAAGCAGCCGTGTGCCGCGACCAGCGGGCATTCGCAACGAAGGTTTCCCACGATGCGCGGCGCTGCTGTATGCTACGGCGTTCACTCTAAATGACACCGGAGTGCCGGACGCAGCGAGGTTCCGCTGCCTGGAACAAGGTCTCTTCCCTCTCAGCAAAAAGTAGCCATGCACGAACAATACACGCCCCGTGATATCGAAGCCGCCGCCCAGAAGTTCTGGGACGAGCAACAATCGTTCGCTGTTACCGAACAGCCAGGCAAGGACACCTACTACTGCCTGTCGATGTTCCCGTACCCGAGCGGCAAGCTACACATGGGCCACGTGCGCAACTACACCATCGGTGACGTGATTGCCCGCTACCAGCGCATGCTGGGCAAGAACGTCCTGCAGCCGATGGGCTGGGACGCTTTCGGCATGCCTGCGGAAAACGCGGCGATGAAGAACAACGTCGCCCCGGCCAAGTGGACGTACGAAAACATCGACTACATGAAGACCCAGCTCAAGAGCCTGGGCCTGGCCATCGACTGGGCACGTGAAGTCACCACCTGCAAGCCCGACTACTACCGTTGGGAGCAGTGGCTGTTCACCCGCCTGTTCGAAAAAGGCATCATCTACCGCAAGAACGGTACCGTGAACTGGGACCCGGCGGACCAGACCGTACTGGCCAACGAGCAGGTCATCGACGGTCGTGGCTGGCGTTCGGGCGCGCTGATCGAGAAGCGCGAAATCCCGATGTACTACTTCCGCATCACCGACTACGCCGACGAGCTGCTGGAAAGCCTCGACGAGCTGCCGGGCTGGCCTGAGCAGGTCAAGACCATGCAGCGCAACTGGATCGGCAAGTCGCGCGGCATGGAAGTGCAGTTCCCGTACGACCGGGCCAGCATCGGCCACGAAGGCACCCTCAAGGTCTTCACCACCCGCCCCGACACGCTGATGGGCGCCACCTACGTCGCCGTCGCCGCCGAACACCCGCTGGCCACCCAGGCCGCCCAGGGCAATCCGGCGCTGCAGGCGTTCATCGACGAGTGCAAGAGCGGCAGCGTTGCCGAAGCCGACATGGCCACCCAGGAGAAGAAGGGCATGGCCACTTCCCTGCTGGTCGAGCACCCGCTGACCGGCCAGAAGCTGCCGGTATGGGTCGCCAACTACGTGCTGATGCACTACGGCGATGGCGCCGTCATGGCCGTACCGGCCCACGACGAGCGTGACTTCGAGTTCGCGCACAAGTACAACCTGCCGGTCAAGGCCGTGGTGCGCACCAGCGCTGGCGACCAAGTCGGCAGCGAGTGGCTGGCCGCCTATGGCGAGCACGGCCAGCTGATCAACTCCGGCGAGTTCGACGGCCTGGACTTCGCCGGTGCCTTCGACGCCATCGAAGCCGCCCTGATCCGCAAGGAGCTGGGCAAATCGCGTACCCAGTTCCGCCTGCGTGACTGGGGTATCAGCCGCCAGCGCTACTGGGGCTGCCCGATCCCTATCATCCACTGCCCGTCCTGCGGCGACGTACCGGTGCCGGAAGACCAGCTGCCGGTCACCCTGCCGGAGAACGTGGTGCCGGATGGCGCCGGTTCGCCACTGGCGCGCATGCCTGAATTCTACGAGTGCACCTGCCCGAAATGCGGCACCGCGGCCAAGCGCGAAACCGACACCATGGACACCTTCGTCGAATCGTCCTGGTACTTCGCCCGCTACGCCTCGCCGAACTATGAAGGTGGCATGGTCGACCCGAAAGCGGCCAACCACTGGCTGCCGGTAGACCAGTACATCGGCGGTATCGAGCACGCCATCCTGCACCTGCTGTACGCGCGCTTCTTCCACAAGCTGATGCGTGACGAAGGCCTGGTCACATCGAACGAGCCGTTCAAGAACCTGCTGACCCAGGGCATGGTGGTCGCCGAAACCTACTACCGTGTTGCCAGCAACGGCGGCAAGGACTGGTTCAACCCGGCCGATGTCGAAGTCGAGCGCGATGCCAAGGCCAAGATCATTGGCGCCCGCCTGAAGACCGACGGCCTGCCAGTGGAAATCGGTGGCACCGAGAAGATGTCGAAGTCGAAGAACAACGGCGTCGACCCGCAATCGATGATCGACCAGTACGGCGCCGACACCTGCCGCCTGTTCATGATGTTCGCCTCGCCGCCCGATATGAGCCTGGAATGGTCCGACTCCGGCGTCGAGGGTGCCAGCCGCTTCCTGCGCCGCGTCTGGCGCCTGGCCCAGGCCCACGTGGCCCAAGGCCTGCCGGGCAAGCTGGATGTCGCCGCCCTGGACGACGCGCAGAAGGTCATCCGCCGCGCCATCCACGCCGCCATCAAGCAGGCCAGCACCGATGTTGGCCAGTTCCACAAGTTCAACACCGCCATCGCCCAGGTGATGACCGTCATGAACGTGCTGGAAAAGGCCCCGCAGGCTACTGAGCAGGACCGCGCCCTGCTGCAGGAAGGCCTCGAGGCCGTAACCCTGCTGCTGGCACCGATCACCCCGCACATCTCTCACGAGCTGTGGCAACAGCTGGGCCACCAGCAGGCAGTCATCGACGCCAGCTGGCCAGCCGTCGACGAGGCAGCCCTGATACAGGACACCGTCACCCTGGTGGTGCAGGTAAACGGTAAGCTGCGCGGCCAGGTCGAAATGCCGGCCGCCGCCAGCCGCGAAGAAATCGAAGCCGCCGCGCGTAGCAACGAGAACGTCCTGCGCTTCATCGATGGCCTGACCATCCGCAAGGTCATCGTGGTACCGGGCAAGCTGGTCAACATCGTCGCCAACTGATGGCAACGCCCGCCCGCAGCCACTGCGGGCGGGCGAACAGGCCCACAAGGGAGCAACAACATGATCAAACGCAATTTGCTGGTAATTGGCCTGGCGGTCATGCTCAGCGCCTGCGGTTTCCAGCTGCGTGGCACCGGCTCCACCGAGCTGAGCGTAAAGGAAATGGACGTCAGCGCACGCAACGCCTACGGCCCGACCGTGGTCCAGCTGCGTGAAGTGCTGCAACGTAGCGGTGTCAACGTGCACGCTGGCGCACCGTACCGCCTGGTGCTTACCAACGAGCAGGAGCGCGAGCGCTCGGCGACCTACAACAGCGGCAACCGTACCGCCGAATACGAACTGACCACCGTGCTGAACTACAGCATCCAGGGCCTGAACAACCTGGAACTGATGAGCGACAAGCTGGAGGTGCGCAAGATCTACTTGCGTGACGGCTCGAACATCACCGGCTCCGAGCAGGAAGCCAACCGCGCCCGCGAAGAAATGCGTCGCGACCTGGTCAACGCCATGGTCGTTCGCCTGCAGATGCTGACCCCGTCCCAGCTGGACGAGCTGCAGCGTCAGGCCGACGAGCGCGCCAAGGCCGAAGCCGCTGCGCTGGAGGCCGCTCGCCGCCAGCAGGCCGAAACGCCTCAGCAGTCGCCACTGGAAGTACCGGGCAACTAAGCCCGAGCGGGGTACCTTCGGGTGCCCCGCCTGTTTCCCATGAAGCTCGCCCCCGCCCAACTCAACAAGCACCTGCAAGGCGCCCTGGCACCGGTCTACGTGGTCAGCGGCGACGACCCGCTGCTGTGCCAGGAAGCCGCCGACGCCATCCGCAACGCCGCGCGCCAGCAGGGCTTTGACGAACGCCAGGTATTCAGTGCCGACGCCAACTTCGACTGGGGCACCCTGCTCCAGGCTGGCGCCAGCCTGTCCCTGTTCGCCCAGCGCCGCCTGCTGGAATTGCGCCTGCCCTCGGGCAAGCCCGGTGACAAGGGCGCTGCTGCGCTGATGGAGTACTGCGCCAACCCCGCCGAAGACACCCTGCTGCTGGTCAGCCTGCCCAAGCTCGACGGCAGCGCGCAGAAGACCAAGTGGGGCAAGGCGCTGATCGAAGGCGCCCACTGCCAGTTCATCCAGATCTGGCCGGTGGATGCGCACCAGCTGCCGCAGTGGATCAACCAGCGCCTGCAGCAGGCCGGCCTGTCGGCACAGCGTGACGCCGTCGACCTGATCGCCGCACGCGTGGAAGGCAACCTGCTGGCGGCCGCACAGGAAATCGAAAAGCTCAAGCTGCTCGCCGAAGGCAACCAGATCACCGTGGAGACCGTACAGGCCGCCGTCGCCGACAGCGCCCGCTTCGATGTCTTCGGCCTGGTCGATGCCATTCTCAATGGCGAAGCCGCGCATGCCTTGCGCATGCTCGAAGGCTTGCGCGGTGAAGGCGTGGAGCCACCAGTGATTCTCTGGGCCCTGGCCCGTGAGCTGCGCCAGCTGGCGGGGCTGGCCCAGCAGTTCAGCCAGGGTGTACCTCTGGACAAGGCCTTCAGCCAGGCCCGCCCGCCAGTCTGGGACAAACGCCGGCCACTGGTCAGCAAGGCCCTGCAGCGCCTGTCGGCGCAGCGCTGGGCGCAGTTGCTGCAAGATGCCCAGCGTATCGATGCACAGATCAAGGGCCAGGCCGAGGGCTCGCCGTGGACTGGCCTGGCGCGCTTGTCGCTGCTGATGGCCGGCCAGCGCCTGACACTCCCTCCCGAGTAAACCGTCCACCAGACTGTCCAGGTTGCTCCTACAAGGGTACATCCATGGACCCAGGTATTCGGCCATATACACAATCAATTGGCCCCACCCAGCCCCAAACCCTACAGTGCGCCGCGAAAGCCACCCAACCCGGGAACCCCGCCATGAGCAAAAAGCCGAAAAAGCACGGCCCCAACAAGGCCAAGTCGATCATCGCCCAACCGCTGTTCCGCTGCCGCCAGGAGCGGCCGAACAAGGGCAAAGGCAGCTACCGCCGCGAAGCCTTCCAATCGAGAGATTGGGAGGCTTCCTACTTTTTGGCTGCATGAAAGCATCGAAAGCGCAGGCATGGTATGGTCGTCATCTGACCTGCAATTCTGGATCTGTGAATGCTCCTCAGTCTTCTCCCCCACTGGAAAACCCGTCAGCTGATCGCGGCCTCCAGTTTCATCCTGCTCGTGGCCTGCGCAGAAAAGCCCACCGCCGCCGACGCCCTGCCGCTGGCCCCCGCCCAGCCCGCCCCGGTGGTAACCCTGCCCGGCACGACGCTCGATACCAGCACTGAAATCCAGCCTCTGCAAACCTTCGCGCAATGGCAAGCGGGCTTTCGCCAGCAGGCCCTGCAAGCCGGCATTTCGCAGGACACGTTCGACCGCGCCTTTCTCGGCGTCACCCCCGACATGGATGTGATCAAGGCCGATCGCAGCCAGCCGGAGTTCACCCGCCCGGTATGGGAATACCTCGAAGGCGCTCTTTCCCCCCTGCGCGTGCGCAACGGCAAGAAGCTGCTGGAGCAGAACGCCGAACTGCTGACCCGCATCGAGCAACGCTATGGCGTCGATCGCCAGGTGCTGGTCGCGGTATGGGGCATGGAAAGCAACTTCGGCCAGTTCCAGGGCAACAAGTCGGTGATCCGCTCACTGGCTACCTTGGCCTATGAGGGCCGCCGCCCACAGTTCGCCCAGGACCAGTTGATCGCCGCGCTGCAGATCATCCAGCATGGCGATATCCAGCCTGAGGCCATGCGTGGCTCCTGGGCCGGCGCGATGGGCCAGACCCAGTTCATCCCGACCACCTACAACACCCATGCCGTGGACTTCGACGGCGATGGCCGCCGCGACATCTGGAACAGCACGGCAGACGCCCTGGCCTCGACAGCGCACTATCTGCAGAGCTCGGGCTGGAAACGTGGTCAGCCGTGGGGCTTCGAGGTCCAGGTGCCACCTGGCTTTGATTACTGGCAGGCCGATGGCGCCCTGCGCAAGCCCGTGAGCGAGTGGCTGGCAATGGGCGTGAAACTGCCTGCCGGTACCCAGTTGCCGGCGGGCAGCAACCAGCTGTCTGCCGCCCTGCTGCTGCCAGCGGGCGCGCGTGGCCCGGCGTTCCTGGTGCTGGACAACTTCCGAGCCATCCTCAAGTACAACAACTCGTCGTCCTACGCGCTGGCAGTAAGCCTGTTGGGTGATCGCTTCACGGGCTGGGGCTTCATTGCTGGCAGCTGGCCGAAAGAAGACCTGCCGCTCAGCCGCAGCGAGCGCATGGAACTGCAGAACCTGCTGAACCGCAACGGGCACGATGCAGGCAATGCCGATGGCATCATTGGCGCCAATACCCGCAAGGCGATCCGCAATGCCCAGCAGGGGCTGGGGTGGCCGGCAGATGGGTATCCGACCCACAAGCTGCTCGAGAGCCTGCGTCAGCCGTAAGAATCTTGGGGCCGCTGCGCGGCCCATCGCGACACAAGGCCGCTCCTACAAGCGATCGCGAACCATCGGGGTAACGCGGTCTCCTGTAGGAGCGGCCTTGTGTCGCGATGGGCTGCAAAGCAGCCCCGACAATCTCAAGCCTGGAAAAGATCCTGCTCCAGCAGCAAGCTCTGCCGAGAGCTATCCAGCATTACCCGAGCCCCCAACGGCAAGCACACATTCGGGTCACAATGCCCACTGCGCCACCCTGCCAGTACCGGCACACCCAGCGGTGCGAAGATGTCCTCCAGCAGGGGCGTCAACGCCACAGTGGTAATCCCGGCAAAGTCCCCCACCAGCACCCCCTTCACCCCCTCCAGCTTGCCCGCCAGGCGCAGCTGGGTCAGCAAGCGGTCCACCCGGTACAGCGGCTCGTTGACGTCCTCGATGAACAGGATGCAGCCCTGCGTATCCAGCTCGGCAATCGTCCCCAGGGTCGCGCCCAGCATCGACAGGTTGCCGCCCAGTAGCGGCCCGCTGGCCACACCATGTAACACGCTGCTCAAGGCGAATTCAGCAGGGTGCACGATCTGTTCCCCTGCCCGCACATGCCCACCCAGCTGTGCCAGCAACGAAGCCTCGGTCGGTGGCAACTTGGCCCCCAGCAGGTCGGCATTGAGCATCCCGCCATGGAAGGTGACCAGCCCGGTATGCCGGTAGATCGCCGCGTGCAGCGCTGTGATGTCGCTGTAACCGATCAGCGGCTTGGGGTTGCGCCGGATAAGTTCGAAATCGAGCTGATCGAGCAGGCGCATGCTGCCGTACCCGCCACGCATGCACAGAATGGCATCGATGGCCGGGTCGGCAAAAGCATCATGAAGGTCCTGCAACCGCTGCCGGTCCGGCCCCGCCAGATAGCCCTGGGCCTGAAGGGCACCCGGGTAGATGCGGCAACTGTAGCCTCGGTCAACGAACCACTGGTTGACCTTGTGCGTATCCAGCCGCGCCGCGCCGGCCGGGGCGACAATGGCAAAACAGGCATCACGCGGCAGCGCGGCGGGCAGGCTGGGTTGGAAGGTTTCGGCGCAATTCATCGCGGCTCCTTTCAGCGCGTGTGACACAAACAAAAATGCCGATGCCGCCCTTCGGCGTGCATCGGCATGCGTGGCTCTGTGCTTGGCTCAGAGCTTGATCTTGGCTTCGTGAGCTTGCTGGTCGGCGTGGTACGAAGAACGCACCAGCGGGCCGGAAGCAACGTTCTTGAAGCCCATCTTGTAACCTTCCTCGGCGAACCAGGCGAAGGTGTCCGGGTGGACGAAACGCTGCACCGGCAGGTGGCTGCGCGACGGCTGAAGGTACTGGCCGAGGGTAAGCATGTCGATGTCATGCTCGCGCATGCGGTGCATCACTTCGATCACTTCCTCGTCGGTTTCGCCCAGGCCGAGCATCAGGCCCGACTTGGTCGGTACGTGCGGCACCAGCTGCTTGAACTTCTGCAGCAGGTCCAGTGACCAGTCGTAGTCCGAACCCGGGCGCGCGGCCTTGTACAGACGCGGTACGGTCTCGAGGTTGTGGTTGAACACATCCGGCGGCTCTTGCGCGGTGATCTCCAGGGCAATATCCATGCGCCCACGGTAGTCAGGCACCAGGGTTTCCAGCTGTACGCCCGGCGACAGCGCGCGAATTTCGCGGATGCAGTCGGCAAAGTGCTGGGCACCACCGTCACGCAGGTCGTCGCGGTCCACCGAGGTGATCACCACATACTTCAGGCGCAGATCGGCGATGGCAATGGCCAGGTTCTTCGGCTCGTCCAGGTCCAGCGGTTTCGGCCGACCGTGGCCAACGTCGCAGAACGGGCAACGACGGGTACAGATGTCACCCATGATCATGAAGGTGGCGGTACCACCGGAGAAGCACTCGCCCAGGTTCGGGCAGGATGCCTCTTCGCATACGCTGTGCAGCTTGTGCTTGCGCAGCAGCTGCTTGATACGATCTACCTCGGGCGACACCGGGATACGCACGCGGATCCAGTCGGGCTTCTTCGGCAGCTCTTCGGTGGGGATGATCTTCACCGGGATGCGAGCCACCTTTTCGGCACCACGCAGCTTGACCCCGGCTTCCACCTTCTTCGGCGCTGGGCGTGGGGTGGCATCCTGGGTAGGTATCAGGTTCGGCACGGCTTCTTGCACAGTTGTCATATTCAGTCGATTCCGCCCGTGAGGGTCGTCTGCTCAGCGTAGTCGAGGTGCTTGACCAGCTGTCCGCGCAGCCTTGTCCTGACCTCGTCGAGTTCGATCGGACCTGCCAGGTCGCGCAGCTGGGTCATCGCCAGCCCCGCATAGCCGCAGGGGTTGATTCGGCGGAATGGCGCAAGGTCCATGTCCACGTTCAGGGCAAGGCCGTGGAACGAACGGCCGTTGCGGATTCGCAGGCCGAGGGAGGCGATTTTCGCTCCGTCGACATAGACACCCGGGGCATCGGGCTTGGCCGCTGCCTGGACATCGTAACTGGCGAGCAGGTCGATGAGGGTCTGCTCGATACGGCTGACCAGCTCACGCACGCCAAAGCCCAGCCGACGCACATCCAGCAGCAGGTAGGCCACCAGCTGCCCGGGGCCATGGTAGGTCACCTGGCCACCACGGTCGGTCTGCACCACAGGGATGTCGCCCGGCACCAGCAGGTGCTCGGCCTTGCCGGCCTGGCCCTGGGTGAAGACCGCAGGGTGCTCGACCAGCCAGACTTCATCCTGGCTGTCCGGGCTGCGCTGCTCGGTGAAGCGACGCATGGCCTCCAGCACCGGTTCGTAGGGCTGCAGGCCAAGCTCGCGAAAACCGAGGCAGGCGGACATCAGAGCACCATTTTCACGATGCCGGTAGCGCGCAGGGCGCTGTTGATATCGTGCAGCTGGTTCTCGCTTTCGGCAACGATGTGCAATTGCACGGTGGTGTACTTGCCTTCCTTGCTCTGGCGCTCGGCCAGGGTGGAAAGGTCGACCTTCGCGTACTTGCTCAGGATCTCGATGACCGTGTCCTTGAAGCCGACAACGGTGTCACCGATGACCTTGATCGGGTAATCGTCGCAGGGGAATTCGATCTTGTGCGACTTGACGTCTGGTTCGCTCATGGCGGAAACGGCCTCGTAAGCCGTGGCAACAACAACGCCCCCGCAGGATACGCGGGGGCATGCAGGTCACGTATCAGTTGAACAACCCGTAGAAGAATAGACGGATGCTATCCCACATACGGCGGAAGAAACCACCTTCCTCGACGCCGTCGAGGGCGATCAGGTCGGCACTGTGAACCACTTTATCGTCCAGTTTGACTTCCACTTTGCCGATCACGTCACCTTTGGCGATTGGCGCTGTGAGCTGCGGATTCATGGTCATCGAAGCCTGCAGGCGCTTCAATTGGCCTTTAGGCATAGTCAGGGTCAGGTCGTTGGCCAGGCCGGCTTTCACTTCACCAGTCGCGCCCTTCCAGACAGGCGATTTGGTCAGCTCGGTGCCCTTCTGGTAGAAGGTCTGGGTTTCGAAGAAGCGGAAACCGTAGGTCAGCAGCTTCTGGGTCTCGGCAGCACGCGATTGCTCGCTGTTGGTGCCGAACACCACGGCGATCAGGCGCTGGCCGTCGCGAACGGCCGAAGCCACCATGCAGTAGCCGGCTTCGTCGGTATGGCCGGTCTTCAGGCCATCGACGGTCTTGTCACGCCACAGCAGCAGGTTGCGGTTTGGCTGCTTGATGTTGTTCCAGAAGAATTCTTTCTGCGAGTAGATGGCGTAGTGGGCCGGATCGACGTTGATGATCGCACGCGCCAGGGTAGCCATGTCGTGGGCCGACGAGTAATGGTCCGGGTGCGGCAGGCCGGTCGGGTTCATGAAGTGGCTGTTGGCCATACCCAAGTCGGCAGCGGTCTTGTTCATCATGTCGGCAAAGGCGTCTTCGCTGCCGGCGATGTGCTCGGCCAGGGCGACCGAGGCGTCGTTACCGGACTGGATGATGATGCCGTGCAGCAGGTCGCTGACGGTCACCTGGCTGCCCACCTTGATGAACATGCGCGAACCGCCGGTACGCCAGGCGTTTTCGCTGACGGTAACCGGGTCGTTTTCACCGATCTGACCGCGACGGATGTCCAGGGTGGCGATGTAGGCCGTCATCAGCTTGGTCAGGCTGGCTGGCGGCAGTCGCTCGTCACCGTTGTTCTCGACAAGCACGTTGCCGCTGGACGCGTCCATGAGTACGTAGGACTTGGCTGCCAGTTGCGGTGGCGCCGGCGTCATCTGCTCAGCCGCGAAGGCGGCAGGCGTGATCATCAGCAGTACGGGCAGGCAAAGTCGTTTGGCAAGGTTGGTGATGTTCATCCGTCTCTCGAAAATCGCTAATGGTCTGATGTTCCCTGGGCAAGATCATGTGCCCAGCGCCAGTCAGTCTAGTTTTTGCGGCCGTAGGCCTGGCTCGCAATGTGCGGCTTTATGTCGCTGCGGGCAAAAGCCGACATTGTACATGCCTGCGCCCGGCAATTCATGACAAAACCGACAGTTTAACGGTTGCCTTGAATGGGAACGCGGTCATTGTAGGAGCGGCCTTGTGTCGCGATCGGGCTGCAAAGCAGCCCCAGCCACTTTTGCATTCATGCAGAAACCCTGGGGCCGCTGCGCGGCCCTTTCGCGACACAAGGCCGCTCCTACAGAAAGCGCATCAAGGCTGGAGCTCCGCTGTCAGTCTGCTGTGACCAGCTTGGCCTGCCCAAGGTTCGCCAGGCGGATGCTGTCCTGCGCTTGCTGGATCTCGCCCTGGCTGTTGATCGGCCCCAGGCGCACGCGGTGCAGGGTCTGCTGGTTGCGCACGATCGAGCTGATGAACACGGGCGCGC
This sequence comes from Pseudomonas sp. TE3-3-F2023, assembly GCF_036784815.1. Taxonomy (NCBI): domain Bacteria; kingdom Pseudomonadati; phylum Pseudomonadota; class Gammaproteobacteria; order Pseudomonadales; family Pseudomonadaceae; genus Pseudomonas; species Pseudomonas sp. TE3-3-F2023. Next base: position 141,915 of record NZ_CP145113.1, read on the forward strand.
TGACCATGCTGCTGAGCTTGGAGCGCAGCAGTTCGGCGGCGTCCGGGTTGGCGAAGGCGCCTACCTGCAGGAAGCTGCCGCCACTGCCGGCCGGCACGTTGTTGCCAGCCACCTGCACCGGCACCACCGGCGCCGCATGCTGCTGGGGCGGCGGGGTCCATTGCTCGACGCGCCCGGTACTGGCCGGGATTGCCTGGGTCTGGGCTACCTGCGGCTCTTTCAGCACCATCGGTGGCGTCTGGCCACGCTGGGCCCACCATTGCTGCGGATCGATGCCTTCGACGCGCACGTGCGCGGTACCGATCTCGGCATAACCGAGCTTTTTCGCCGCGGCATAGGACAGGTCGATGATGCGGTCCGAATAGAACGGCCCACGGTCGTTCACCCGCAGGATCACGCTGCGGCCGTTGGCCAGGTTGGTCACCCGCACGTAGGCCGGCAGCGGCAGGGTCTTGTGCGCCGCGCTCATGCCGTACAGGTCATACAGCTCGCCGTTGGCGGTGTTCTGGCCGTGGAACTTGGTGCCGTACCACGACGCGGTACCCTCGGCGCGATAGTTGCGCGAGTCCTGCATCGGATAGTAGGTCTTGCCCAGCACCGTGTACGGGTTGGCCTTGTAGTTGCCGGTGTGCACGGTTGGCGTGGCGTCGGGAATCTTGTTCACATCCACATCCCACCACGGCGCGCCGTCCTTGTGCGCCCGGTTGATATCCAGACCGGGCTGGGTGCGCACCACGTTGCCACTGCTTTGCTGGGACGGGCGGTTGGACGAACAGCTGGCCAGCACCACGCCAACGGCGAGGCAGGTGAGCAGCTTGAAAGAGTTGCCAGAGAAGATTGCGCGCATTACTTGACGCCCCGTGCTTGAACCAGCTGTTCCGATAGCTGATGCACCGCCATGGCATACATCACGCTGCGGTTGTAGCGAGTGATCGCGTAGAAGTTCTTCAGGCCCATCCAGTACTCGGGGCCATTGTCGCCCTCGAGACGGAAGGCGGTCACCGGCAGATCATCGCGCAGCGAATCATGAACCGACCAGCCAAGCGTGCGCAACTCCCCAACGGTTTTTACCGGCTCGATGCCGGTCGTCAGGCCTTCGTCGGCGCGCCCACCGTCCACCCAGGCGCGGCTGACCACACCTTCGCCGGCCACCCAGCCGTGGCGCTTGAAGTAGCTGGCCACGCTGCCGATGGCATCGTCCGGGTTGTTCCAGATATTGATGTGGCCGTCGCCGTCGAAATCCACCGCAAAGTTGCGGAAGCTGCTCGGCATGAACTGCGGCAGACCCATGGCGCCAGCATAGGAACCCTTGAGCGTCAGCGGGTCTAGCTGTTCCTCACGGGCCAGCAGCAGGAATTCGCGCAGCTCCTTGCGGAAGAATTCGGCCCGTGGCGGGTAATCGAAGCCCAGGGTCGACAAGGCATCGATCACCCGGTAGTTGCCGGTGTTGCGGCCAAAGAAGGTTTCCACACCGATGATGGCGACGATGTACTGCGCCGGCACGCCGTATTCCTGCTCGGCACGGGCCAGCACCGCCTCGTGCTGGCGCCAGAAGTCCACACCGCGGGCGATGCGCGCGTCGGTGATGAACATCGGCCGGTAGTCCTTCCACGGCTTTACCCGTTCGGCCGGGCGCGAAATGGCGTCGAGGATCGACTGTTTGCGCTGCACCTCAGCGAACACACCCATCAGCTGCTCAGGGGCAAAGCCATGGTCGCGGCTCATTTCGCCAACGAACTGGGCAACCTGGGGCGAGCCTTGATAATCGCCGGCATGGGCCAGCTGTACAGCGCCGAACAGGCCCACCGCGCCGATCCACGGCGCACAACGGGCAGCCCAGTTACGCACTGCTTGCATGAAATTCTTCACCTTATTCAAACCTGAGCGATCCATTTGCGGTGCGTGTGGATCGACATCAGAACGCCAAACGCTGACAGCAGCGTCACCAACGAAGTTCCGCCATAGCTGATGAAGGGCAGCGGCACGCCCACCACGGGCAGAAGGCCGCTGACCATACCGATATTGACGAACACGTATACAAAGAAGGTCATGGTCAGGCTGCCCGCCAGCAGCTTGCCGAACAGGGTCTGCGCCTGGGCGGTGATCATCAGGCCGCGGCCGATCAGCAGCAGGTAGACGATCAGCAGCAGGCAGATGCCGACCAGGCCGAATTCCTCGCCGAGCACGGCGATGATGAAGTCGGTGTGGCTTTCCGGCAGGAAGTCCAGGTGCGACTGGGTGCCGAGCAGCCAGCCCTTGCCGAACACGCCACCCGAGCCAATGGCCGCCTTCGACTGGATGATGTTCCAGCCAGTGCCCAACGGGTCGCTTTCCGGGTCGAGGAAGGTCAGTACCCGCTGCTTCTGGTAGTCGTGCATCACGAAGAACCACATCGCCACCGCCACGGGCACCGCAGCCGCCAGTACGCTGAGGATCCAGCGCCAGCGCAGGCCGCCCATGAACAGCACGAAAGCCCCGGAGGCGAGGATCAGCAGCGCCGTGCCAAGGTCGGGCTGGCGCACGATCAGGATGAACGGCACACCGATCAGCACCAGGCTGATCGCCACATGCTTCAGATGCGGCGGCAAGGTCCGCTTGGACAGGTACCAGGCGATGGTCGCTGGCATGATGATCTTCATGAACTCCGAGGGCTGGAAGCGGATCACCCCGGGGATGTTGATCCAGCGCGTGGCGCCCATGGCGTTGTGCCCCATCACGTCCACCACCACCAGCAACAGCACACCGGCCAGGTAGGCCAGCGGCACCCAACGGGCCATGAAGCGCGGCTCCAGCTGGGCGATGATGAACATCGACACCAGGCCGATGCCGAACGAGGTAGCCTGCTTGAGCAGCAGGTCCCAGTTTTTGCCACTGGCCGAGTACAGGACAAACAGGCTGCCGGCCGCAAGGGTCAACAGAATGATCAGCAAAGGGCCGTCGATGTGGATGCGCTGCAGAAAGCTGGCGCGCCGACGCATCACATCCTCGCTGGAGAGCATGCGATCGAAATTGTTCATCACAGGGCTGATTCCTGGGTAACGGTGGCAGGCGCGAACTCGGGCTTGAGCCGGCCGTTTTCGTCGAGCAACCAGGCGTCCATCACCTGGCGTACCACAGGGGCGGCGACGCCCGAACCGGACTCACCGTTCTCGACCATCACCGAAACCACGATCTTCGGGTCCTCGGCGGGGGCGAAGGCGACGAACAGGGCGTGGTCGCGGTGGCGCTCCTGAAGCTTGTTGCGGTCGTACTTCTCACCCTGCTTGATCGCCACCACCTGGGCGGTACCGCTCTTGCCGGCAATGCGATACTGCGAGCCGATGGCCGCCTTGCGTGCGGTACCGCGAGCGTTGTGCATCACCTGCTCCATGCCATGGGTGACCTTGGCCCAGTCGGACTTGTCGCGCAGCACGATGTTTTCCATGGGGTTGTCGTCCACCGGCGGCTGGCCTTCGATGGTCTTGGCCAGGTGCGGACGGTTCCACACGCCCTTGTTGGCGATCAGCGCAGTGGCCTGGGCCAATTGCAGCGGCGTGGCCTGCATGTAACCCTGGCCGATGCCGAGGATCAGGGTTTCGCCGGGGAACCAGGCCTGGCGGCGGGTGGCGCGCTTCCATTCGCGCGACGGCATCAGCCCGGCGGATTCCTCGAACATGTCGAGGGAAACCCGCTGGCCGATGCCGAACTTGTTCATGTAGCTGGACAGCCGATCGATGCCCATCTTGTGGGCAAGGTCGTAGAAGTAGGTATCGTTGGAGCGCATGATCGCGGTATCCAGGTCGACCCAGCCATCGCCCGAGCGGTTCCAGTTACGGTATTTGTGGTCGTAGTTGGGCAGCTGGTAGTAGCCCGGGTCGAACACCCGGCTACCGGCATTGACCACGCCGCTGTCCAGGCCGGCGATTGCCACCGCCGGCTTGATGGTCGAGCCTGGCGGATACAGGCCGCGCAGCACGCGGTTGAACAGCGGTCTGTCGATCGAATCGCGCAGTTCGGCATAGGCCTTGAAGCCGATGCCGGTGACGAACAGGTTGGGGTCGAAGCTGGGTTGGCTGACCATCGCCAGCACCTCGCCGGTACGCGGATCGAGCGCCACCACCGCACCACGCCGACCCCCCAGGGCAGCCTCGGCGGCCTCCTGCAGCTTGATGTCCAGGCTCAGCACGATGTCCTTGCCCGGTTTCGGGTCGGTGCGCTTGAGCACCCGCAGCACGCGGCCACGGGCGTTGGTCTCGACTTCCTCGTAGCCCACCTGGCCATGCAGGTCGGCTTCATAAAAGCGTTCGATGCCGGTCTTGCCGATGTGATGGGTACCGCTGTAGTTCACCGGGTCGAGGGTTTTCAGCTCTTTCTCGTTGATCCGCCCCACATACCCCACCGAATGGGCGAAGTGCGCGCCCTGCGGGTAATGGCGCACCAACTGGGCCACCACTTCCACGCCCGGCAGGCGGAACTGGTTCACTGCCACGCGAGCGATCTGCTCTTCGTTGAGCTCGAACAGGATCGGCACCGGCTCGAACGGCCGGCGCCCCTGGCGCATGCGCTTCTCGAACAAGGCGCGATCGTCGGGCGTCAGTTCCAGCACTTCGACGATGGTATCCAACACTTCCTGCCAGTTACCCGCACGCTCTCGGGTCATCGACAGGCTGAAGCTGGGCCGGTTGTCGGCGACGATCACGCCGTTGCGGTCGAAGATCAGCCCGCGGGTCGGCGGGATCGGCTGCACATGCACCCGGTTGTTCTCCGACAGCGTCGAGTGGTAGTCGTGCTGGATGACCTGCAGGTAGTACAGCCGCGCGATCAGCACACAAATGAGCAGCATGATCGCCACTGCGCCGACCACGACGCGGTTGCGCACCAGGCGGGCGTCTTTCTCGTGGTCCTTGAGACGGATCGGCTGCGACATCGGACTGCTTACAGGCTCATTTATGGTAAGGATGCCCGGACAACACGGTCCAGGCGCGGTAGATCTGCTCGCCGATGAGTATCCTTACCAATGGGTGCGGCAAGGTCAGCGGCGACAGCGACCAGCGTTGCTCGGCGCGCGCACAGACCTCGGGCGCCAGGCCTTCCGGGCCGCCCACCATCAAATTCACCGTGCGCGCATCCAGGCGCCAGCGGTCCAGCTCGGTCGCCAGCTGTTCGGTACTCCAGGGCTTGCCGTGGACCTCGAGGGTGACGATGCGTTCCCCTGGCTGAACCTTGCTCAGCATGGCCTCGCCCTCCTGACGGATCAGGCGGGCAACGTCGGCATTCTTGCCTCGGGTGTTCAGCGGGATTTCCACCAGCTCCAGCGACAGCTCGGCAGGCAGGCGCTTGGCATATTCATGCCAGCCTTCCTCGACCCACTTCGGCATGCGCGAGCCGACCGCGATCAGGCGCAGACGCACAGCGCTTTCCTTATTCCCGGTCCTTGAGCTTGTCGGAGTACTCGTGGGCATGGTCCGGGCTATGGTGCTTGCCATCGGCTGCACGGCTTTGCTCGGCACCCTGCCACAGGCGCTCCAGGTCGTAGAACTGGCGGGCAGCGGCGGTCATCATGTGCACGATGACATCGTTCAGGTCCAGCAGCACCCAGTCGCTGTCGCCTTTGCCTTCTTCACCCAGTGGCTGGGCACCCTTGGCCTTGACCGCTTCGCGGACCTTTTCCAGCATCGCGTTGATCTGGCGGTTGGAAGTACCGGTGGCAATGATCATGTAGTCGGTCAGGCTGTGCTTTTCGCGTACGTCGATGACCTGGATGTCCTGGGCCTTGACGTCTTCCAGCGCTGCCTTGGTCAGGGCGACCAGTTCTTCGCCGTGGATTTTCTGCTTGGTCATATAAAACTCGTTCAACTCGTTGGATGAGGCGCCAGAGGCACCGTCAGTTAGGTGCACGATACAGTTCGTGCGCCTCGATGTAGGCCAGTACGGCGTCCGGCACCAGGAACCTCACCGATTTGCCGCTGGCCAGCAGCTGTCGGATCTGTGTAGCCGACACCGCAAGCGGCGTCTGCCAGACGAACGAAATGTTTCCCGCCGGGCCGGACATGGCGGTGGGATCGCTCTCCGAGCGCGCAGCCAGCAGGTTACGCAGCTCGTCAGGGGGTTCTACGTCGGCATCCGGGCGTTGCAGCACCAGGATATGACAGTGTTGCAGCAATTCTTCCCAGCGGTGCCAGCCGGGCAGGCCACAGAAGGCATCCCAGCCCAGCACCAGGAACAGCTGGTCGTCGGTGGCCAGTTCGGCACGGATCGATTCCAGCGTGTCGATGGTGTACGACGGTTTGTCGCGCGCCAGCTCGCGGGCATCCACGCTCAGGCAAGGCACGCCCTGCACGGCGCTCTGCACCATGGCTAGGCGATCCTGCGCGGCCACCTGCGGGGTGTCGCGGTGTGGCGGCCGGGCGTTGGGCAGCAGGCGCAGCTCGTCCAGCCCCATGAACTCGGCCACTTCCAGCGCGCTGCGCAGGTGGCCGATGTGCACGGGGTCGAAGGTACCGCCAAGAATGCCGATGCGCCGGACTGCCTGGGCCTTGCTCAACTCAGCAGGACTCCTGGCCACGCAGCTGGCCGTCGCCGATCACGACGTACTTCTCGCAGGTCAGGCCTTCCAGGCCGACTGGGCCACGGGCATGCAGCTTGTCGGTGGAAATGCCGATTTCCGCACCCAGGCCGTACTCGAAGCCGTCGGCGAAGCAGGTCGGAGTATTGAGCATGACCGACGCCGAATCGACTTCGGCCATGAACTGGCGGGCTTCACCCTGGTGTTCGCTGATGATCGAATCGGTGTGGTGCGAGCCATAGTGGTTGATGTGCTCGATGGCCTGGTCCAGGCCGTCGACCACACGGATCGACAGGATCGCGTCCAGGTATTCGGTGTGCCAGTCGGCCTCTGTGGCCGGCTTGGCGTCGATGATCGCCCGGGTGCGTTCGCAGCCACGCAGTTCGACGCCCTTCTCCTGGAAGCGACGGGCCATTTCCGGCAGGAAGCGCTCGGCCACCTGCTTGTCGACCAGCAGCGTTTCCATGGCGCCACAGATGCCGTAGCGGTAGGTCTTGGCGTTGAACGCCACGCGCCAAGCCTTGTCCAGATCGGCGTGCTGGCTGACGTAGACGTGGCAGATACCGTCCAGGTGCTTGATCACTGGCACTCGGGCATCGCGACTGATGCGCTCGATCAGACCACGACCACCGCGAGGCACGATGACGTCGACGAACTCCGGCATGCTGATCAGCGCGCCCACGGCTTCGCGGTCGGTAGTCTCGACCACCTGAACCACGGCAGCCGGCAGGCCGGCGGTGGCCAGGCCACGCTGGATGCAGGTGGCGATGGCGCGGTTGGAGTGGATGGCTTCGGAGCCACCACGCAGGATGGTCGCGTTACCCGACTTCAGGCACAGGCTGGCGGCATCGATGGTCACGTTCGGGCGCGACTCGTAGATGATCCCGATCACCCCCAGCGGCGTGCGCATCTTGCCGACCTGGATACCGGATGGGCGGTAGCTCATGTCGCGGATGGCACCGACTGGGTCCGGCAGGCTGGCCACCTGGCGCAGGCCGGTGATCATGCCGTCGATACGCGCCGGGGTCAGCGCCAGACGGTCGAGCAGCGCCGGTTCCAGGCCGTTGGCGCGGCCGGCAGCCAGGTCCAGTTCGTTGGCAGCGGTCAGCTCGGCACGAGCGGCATCCAGCGCATCGGCGGCAGCTTGCAGGGCGCGATTCTTCTGCGCGGTGCTGGCACGGCCGATCACCCGTGAAGCCTCACGGGCAGCGCGACCCAGGCGGGTCATATAGTCAAGAACGGACTCAGTCATGGGTTCGGTGTCTTGGCGAAGGGGAAATCGGCTGATTATAACTGGCGCGCAGGTGTACGCCCAGCGGCGGGTGGCGGATGGTAGAAAATGGCTGAGGGCATTGTGTAGGAAAGATGTAACCGGGGTTATCGAAATTTCTATCTCTTGTTGTGGCCCTTTCGCGGACAAACCCGCTCACACAGTGATTGCACAAGGGTTGGGACCTCCGAGGTATCTGTGGGAGCGGGTTTACCCGCGAAGAGGCCGGAACTGCCAACATCCCACTCGATTCAGCCTCGATTAAGCCATTCATTGCTATCATCCCAGCCTTCTCAACCACAAACCGCCCGCATGCCAGCCTTGCCCGACAGCTTTTTCGACCGTGATGCCCAGACCCTGGCCAAGGCCTTGCTGGGCAAAGTCATCCGCCATCGCCAAGGCGACCTGTGGCTGGCCGCGCGCATCATCGAAACCGAGGCCTACTACCTCACCGACAAAGGCAGCCACGCCTCGCTCGGCTACACCGAAAAGCGCAAGGCGCTGTTCCTCGATGGCGGCCACATCTATATGTATTACGCGCGCGGTGGCGACTCGCTGAACTTCAGCGCCCATGGGCCGGGCAACGCGGTGCTGATCAAGTCGGCCTATCCTTGGCAGGACGCCCGCTCGGGCCCTAACAGCCTGGCGCAGATGCAACTGAACAACCCGGATGCCAGCGGCAACCTCCGCCCGGCCGAGCGCCTGTGCGCCGGCCAGACCTTGCTGTGCCGGGCCCTGGGCCTGAAGGTGCCGCACTGGGACGCCCAGCGTTTCGACCCCGAGCGCCTGTACGTGGAGGATTGCGGCATCACCGTGCCGCGGGTGATCCAGGCCGCCCGCCTGGGCATCCCCCATGGCCGCGACGAGCACCTGCCCTACCGCTTCGTCGATGCCGAATACGCCCGTTTCTGCACGCGGAACCCGTTACGTCGCGGCCAAGTCGAAGGCCGGGACTTCTTCATTCTCGAACAAGGAAGCTGAACCATGGGCCAATGGCTCGACAGCCTGACCGGCTGGCTCAGCGCCAACCCGCAGTGGCTTGGCCTGGCGATTTTCCTGGTGGCCTGCATCGAGTGCCTGGCCATTGCCGGCATCATCGTGCCTGGCACCGTTCTGCTGTTTGCGGTCGCGGTACTGGCTGGCAGCGGCGCCTTCAGCCTGGGCGAAACGCTGCTGCTGGGCTTTCTGGGCGGCCTGGTAGGTGATGCCTTGTCGTACACGGTGGGCAAGTACTTCCACCAGAACATTCGCCGCCTACCCCTGCTGCGCCACCATCCGGAATGGATCGGCAGCGCCGAGGCCTACTTTCAGCGCTACGGTATCGCCAGCCTGTTGGTAGGGCGTTTCATCGGGCCGTTGCGGCCAATGCTGCCGATGGTCGCCGGCATGTTCGACATGCCACTGCCGCGCTTCATCGCCGTCAGCCTGGTGGCCGGTGCCGGCTGGTCGGTGGCCTACCTGCTGCCCGGCTGGGCTACCGGCGCTGCCATGCGCCTGCCCTTGCCGGAGGGCTTCTGGCTGGATGCAGGGATCATCGCCGGCACCCTGGCAGTCTTCATCGGACTGAGCCTGAACACCAGCATTCGCGATCAACGCCACGGCACCCGGCTGATCGCCGGCATGAGTTTCCTGGCGTTGGCCGGGGTTTTCCTCGGCTGGCCCTACCTGCACGAATTCGACCAGGGTGTGATGACGCTGGTACAGGAGCACCGCAGCCAGGCCATCGATGGCACCGTGGTGCTGGTGACCCGGCTGGGCGATTTCCGCACCCAGTTGTTCCTCGGCGGCCTGCTGACGGGCCTGCTGCTGCTAGCGCGGCAGTGGCGGCATGCCATGTTCGCTGCGGGCGCGCTGATGGGTACGGCGTTTGCCAATGGCACGCTGAAGTGGCTGTTCGCCCGGGCTCGCCCGGAAGTGCTGAGTGACCCGCTGACCAGCTACAGCATGCCCAGCGGGCACAGTTCGGCGTCATTTGCGTTCTTTCTGGTGATGGCGGTGCTGGCCGGTCGCGGTCAACCGCCGCGGATGCGCCTGACCTGGGTGATGCTGGGCTGCATTCCGGCGCTGGCGATTGCCCTGTCACGGGTGTACCTGGGGGCGCACTGGCCGACCGACATCCTCGCCGGGGCCTTGCTGGCATGCTGTGTGTGTGCGCTCAGCCTCGCACTGGCGCAGCGTCACCAGACCCTCCCGGCCTTGCCGCTGCGAGTGTGGTGGCTGGTGTTGCCGGCATGTGTCGCATTGCTGGCGTTCTTTGCCATGCATGCGCTGCCGCAGGCTTTGCTGCGGTATCAATATTGATGTCGCCTGTACCGGCCTCTTCGCAGCACAAGGCTGCTCCTACGGGGATCTCGTCAGCCTGTAGGAGCAGCCTTGTGTCGCGAAGAGGTCGGCACTGACAACACATCACTATCAGGCAAACAACTCACCCTGAATCCGCTCCAGCAGCTTCTGGATTTCCCCCAACCGCTCCTGCGGCGAGTCGAGGGTCAGCAGATCCAGCTTGTCCTCTTCCATGAACGGCAGCAGGTACGCCAACTGGTTGGCCAACGTCTGGCGCCCGTCCACAGGCCGCGGCATGTCCAAGGCTTCGACCATCGGGTGTTCACCCAGGGCCACCAGCAACGCCAGCAGGTCTTCGTCCGCCTCTAGCAACGGGCTGTCCGCCTGCTCCGGCAGCCATTGCACCTGCCCCACCAGCAACTGGTCCTTCTGCACCTCGGTGCTTTCCAGATTGAAGCGCCGCACACCTTCGACGCGGATACCCAGCAAGCCGTTATCCTGCTGCACGAAGTCACGGATCACCGCCTCGCAGCCGATCGAGGCAACCACCGGCGGCGCCTTTCCGACCTGCTCGCCTTCGAGGATGCACACCACTCCAAAACCTTCGCCCCGCTTCATGCAGCGCCCGATCATGTCCAGGTAGCGCGCCTCGAAAATCTGCAAATCGAGGAAACAACCGGGAAACAGCACGGTATTGAGGGGAAACAGCGGTAGCGTCATCACAAGTCCTCAAGCCACCAGGCTGACCGCAAGCGGCAGGAACACCGCCGTGGCCACCCCCATCAGGCTCATCGCCAGCGCGGCAAAGGCGCCGCATTCGTCACTTTCCTGCAGGGCCACCGAAGTGCCCACCGCGTGCGCGGTCACGCCCAGAGACATGCCGCGCGCCTCGGGGCTATGCACGCCAAAACGGCTCAGCAGCGCCGGGCCGAAAATTGCCCCGATCACCCCGGTAATCAGCACGAACACCGCCGCCAGGGCCGCCACGCCGCCAATCTGCTCGGCCACCAGCATGGCGATTGGCGAGGTCACAGACTTCGGTGCCATGGTCATCAGGATCATGTGCTCGGCACCGAACCACCAGCCCAGCAACAGGCAGCACAGCGTGGCGAACAGGCCTCCGATTACCAGCGTAGTAAATGTGGGCCAGAACAGCTGCCGGATACGCCGCAGGTTGAGGTAGAGCGGCACGGCCAGGGCCACGGTGGCAGGCCCCAGCAGGATATTCATGATTTCGGTGCTCTTGCGGTACTCGCTGTAGTCGATGCCACACACTAGCAACACGCCGATCACCAGCAGCATCGACACCAGTACCGGCTGCAGGAAGATCCAGCGGGTCTTCTCGTAGGCCGCCAGTACCAACTGGTAGGCCCCAAGCGTGATGCCGATGCCGAACAAGGGATGATGAACAACCGCATCCAGTGCGCCTTGCCAGTCGAATATCATGGCTGCTCCTCGCGCCGGCCTTGGCGGTGGATGAGCTTTTGCATCAACACGCCGACAAACACCAGAGTTACCAGGCAGGAGATCAGCAAGGCACCGGCAATGGCCCAGAAGTCGGCAGCGATATCCTTGGCATACACCATGACTCCCACCGCTGGTGGCACCAGCAACAGCGGCAGGTAGCGCAGCAGGCTGCTGGCGGCCTCGTTCAGCGGCTTGCCCACCTCACCACGGGCCATGAGGAAGAACAACAGCAGCAACAGGCCGATGATCGGCCCCGGCAGAAACGGCACCAACAGGTGGTTGATTGCCGTTCCCAGCAGCTGGAACAGCACCAGCCAGGTCAAACCACGCAACAGCATAAGCATCTCCCTCGGGCATGACCGCCATTATAAGCACGTGGCCGCCATATACCGATATTCGTCGAAAAGCGCGCAACTTGACTGAAACGGTTCGCCGTGCTGATCTTGCACTTTCGTACCAACTGACAACCTGGAGAGTCCGCGATGCCCCATGTACCGGTTACAGAGCTTTCGCAGTACGTTGGTAGGGAACTGGGCCGCTCGGCCTGGCTGAAGATCGATCAGCAGCGCATCAACCTGTTTGCCGAAGCCACCGGCGACTTCCAGTTCATCCATGTTGACCCGGAAAAGGCGGCGAAAACCCCGTTTGGTAGCACGATCGCCCACGGTTTCCTGACGTTGTCGCTGATTCCCAAGTTGATCGAGGACATCCTGGTCTTGCCGGAAGGGCTGAAAATGGTGGTGAACTATGGACTGGACAGTGTGCGCTTCATCCAGCCGGTTAAGGTCGACAGCCAGGTGCGACTGAAGGTGGATTTGGCCGAGGTGACGGAGAAGAGGCCGGGGCAATGGTTGCTCAAGGCGATTGCCACGCTGGAGATCGACGGTGAGGAGAAGCCTGCTTATATAGCTGAGTCGCTTTCGCTGTGTTTCGTCTGAACCATCCATGAACGGGCTGATGGCTTAATCGCCGGCAAGCCAGGTCCCACAGGATTTGCATAGGCCTCAACAATTGCGCGAACCCTGTGGGAGCTGGCTTGCCGGCGATTGGGCTGCACAGCAGCCCCCGATTCAATCCACAAAATCCCCGCACTCGCGTAAACTGCCAGCCTTCGTGCAGCCTAGGGCTGCCCCTGTCGATTTACCAAAGGTGCCCGCCATGCCCTGGCTGCAAGTACGCCTGGCCATCAGCCCGGAACAAGCCGAAACCTACGAAGATGCCCTGCTCGAAGTGGGTGCCGTCTCGGTCACGTTCATGGACGCCGAGGATCAACCGATCTTCGAGCCAGACCTCAACACCACCCCGCTGTGGTCGCATACCCACCTGCTGGCCCTGTTCGAGGCCGATGCCGACCCTGAGCAGGTATTCGCCCACCTGCGCCTGCTGACCGGCGCCGAGCTGCCCGAGCACCAGGCCGAGGTGATCAAGGACCAGGACTGGGAACGCAGCTGGATGGACAACTTCCAGCCGATGCGCTTCGGCCGTCGCCTGTGGATCGTGCCCAGCTGGCACGAGGCCCCGGAACAGGACGCGGTGAACCTGCTGCTCGACCCGGGCCTGGCGTTCGGCACCGGCACCCACCCGACCACCGCGCTATGCCTGGAATGGCTCGACGGCCAGCAGCTCGAAGGCACCCAGGTGCTGGACTTCGGCTGCGGCTCGGGCATTCTGGCCATCGCCGCGCTGCTGCTGGGCGCCCGTGAAGCAGTCGGTACCGACATCGACGTGCAGGCCATCGAGGCTTCGCGCGACAATGCCCAGCGCAACGGCATCGCCGATGAAAAGCTGGCGCTGTACCTGCCCGAGCACATGCCGGCCATGCAGGCCGATGTGCTGGTCGCCAACATCCTCGCCGGCCCGCTGGTGTCGCTGGCACCGCGACTGTCCGGCTTGGTCCGCCCAGGTGGCCTGCTGGCACTGTCGGGCATCCTCGCCGAGCAGGGTGACGAAGTGGCTGCGGCCTATGCCGCCGACTTCGAGCTGGACCCGATCGTCGTGCGCGACGGCTGGGTGCGCATCAGTGGCCGCCGCCGTTAAGCGGGCCTAGAATACTTTTCTGCACAGCTCCCGGATTGCCGCATGACCGACAGTTTCGTCACCCAGTGCCCGCATTGCCAGACCAGCTTTCGCGTCACCCATCACCAGTTGAGCGTGGCCCGCGGCGTAGTGCGCTGCGGCCAATGCCTGCAGGTGTTCAACGCCGCCAAACAGCTGCTGGAGCAGAACCGCGCCAGCGGAACCAGCGCACCTGCGGTGCCGGCGCCGATACCTGCGGCCCCTGCGGAGCCGCCGGTCGAACCGGAGATCGCCCCCGAGTCTGTCGCCAGCGAGCCCGGCTCTACCCCGGACGAGGACTGGGCGCTCACCAACCAGGCGCTGGACGCGCTCGACCTCGACATGGAACTGGAGCGCCTGGAGCGCCGCGGCCAACCGGCCACGGCTCGCCCGGCCAGCCAGGATGGCGGCCTGCAAGCCCGACGTGACGAACTGCACCCGGACGAACATGCCAACGACCTGTTCGGTACGGCTGACGATGAACCGTTCGAACCGCAACCGGCGATCGATACCGCGCCCGTGCTACGGGACCCGGAACCCTTGGAGCTGGACCTGGAGCCAGCGCCGGGCGAGCGTACCGAGCCGACGTTAGGTGGCAACCTGGACCTGGACATCGACGACGAGCCACCGGTACACCGTGCCGCCGAAATCGATGACCGCACCGAATTCAACGAACCACTGCGTGCCAGCGTTGATGAAGCCCCGGTACAGGGCCTGAGCGCCCGCGACGATGAGCCCCTGGAGCTGCACCTGTCGGCGCGCGATGACGAACCTGTAGAGCCGCTGCCCGGCGAACGCCTGGAACCAGGCCTTGCCGGCAAAGCCGAGCGCCCGGCGCGCAAGGAGCCGCTGGTCGACGTGGTCGACGACCCGCTGCAACTGGGCTGGGAAAAGCCCGCGCCCAACTGGGGCAAGCGCCTGCTGTGGGGCTTCCTGACCCTGCTGGCCGCTGGCATGCTGGCGTTCCAGTACGTGTGGTTCCACTTCGAGGAAATGGCCCGCCAGGACCAGTACCGGCCACTCTTCCAGCAAATCTGCCCGTTGGTCGGTTGCCAAGTGCCGACCCGCGTCGATATCGCCCGAATCAAGAGCAGCAACCTGGTGGTACGCAGCCACCCGGACTTCAAGGGTGCACTGATCGTCGATGCGATCATCTACAACCGCGCGCCGTTCGCCCAGCCGTTCCCGTTGCTGGAACTGCGCTTCGCCGACCTCAATGGCCAGCTGATCGCCAGCCGGCGCTTCAAGCCCAGCGAGTACCTGTCCGGCGAACTGGCCGGGCGCGGCGAAATGCCCAGCCAGACTCCGATCCACATCGCCCTGGACATCCTCGACCCGGGGCCTAAGGCCGTCAATTACAGCCTGAGCTTCCGTTCGCCGGAATAGCCACCACCCTGTGGGAGCGGGCGCGCCCGCGAACACGGGCGAAGCCCGTGCCGTCCATCGCGCCGCCTGCTTCGCGGGCACGCCCGCTCCCAAAGGGGCCGCACAAGGTTCAGGGTCCTCGCCCATACCAAAAGTCATAAGCCGACAACTGTTCAGATTTTATCCAAATCCATCTTTATCCGGTCACCGAGAGCGGGTATCATGCCAACCCTTTTTCGAACTCCAAGATTCGGCCCCACAACAGGGATCACCTATGTCGGCGGTACGCATCGGCCCATACACACTACGCAACAACCTGATCCTCGCGCCCATGGCCGGGGTCACGGACCAGCCTTTCCGTACACTTTGCCAGCGCCTGGGCGCCGGCATGGTGGTGTCGGAAATGGTCTCCAGCGACATGAGCCTGTGGAACAGCCGCAAGTCGAGCCTGCGCCGCATCCATGAAGGTGATCCCGAGCCACGCTCGGTGCAGATCGCCGGTGGTGATGCGCAGATGATGGCAGCGGCGGCAAAGGCCAACGTCGAAGCAGGCGCCCAGATCATTGATATCAACATGGGCTGCCCGGCAAAAAAAGTCTGCAACAAAGCCGCAGGCTCTGCTTTATTGAGAGATGAAGCCTTGGTCAGCGAGATACTCCACGCCGTGGTCGGCGCCGTGGACGTCCCGGTGACCCTGAAGATCCGCACCGGCTGGGACCGGGCGAACAAGAACGGCCTGAACGTGGCGAGGATCGCCGAGCAGGCCGGCATCCAGGCGCTGGCGGTGCATGGCCGCACACGCGCCGACCTGTACACCGGCGAAGCCGAATACGACACCATCGCTGCCATCAAGCAGGCGGTGTCGATCCCGGTTTTTGCCAACGGCGATATCACCTCGCCAGAAAAGGCCCGGGCGGTGCTGGACGCCACCGGGGTAGATGGCCTGTTGATCGGCCGGGCCGCCCAGGGGCGGCCATGGATCTTTCGCGAGATCGAGCACTACCTGCGCACTGGCGAACACCTGCCAGCGCCGCAGCTGGACGAAGTGGAACGCATTCTGCTGGAGCACCTGGCCGCGCTGCATGCCTTCTATGGCGATGTGATGGGCGTACGTATCGCCCGCAAGCACGTTGGCTGGTACCTGGCAACACGACCCGGCGGCAAGGAGTTTCGCTCCCGGTTCAACGCTTTGGAAGACACACAAGCGCAGTGCGCCAACGTTCGCGCGTTTTTCAGCGAACGTCGACAGAGCCTTGAGACAGAGGACGGACAAGGGGTGGCCGCATGACGATGATGACCGAGACATTTGTGAGTGGAACAACGCCCGTGAGCGACAACGCCAACCTGAAACAGCACCTCAACACGCCGAGCGAAGAGGGCCAGACCCTTCGCGACAGCGTCGAGAAGGCGCTGCACAACTACTTCGCCCACCTGGAAGGCGCGACCGTGACGGACGTGTACAACCTGGTGCTCTCCGAAGTCGAGGCGCCCCTGCTCGAAAGCGTTATGAACTACGTGAAGGGCAACCAGACCAAGGCCAGCGAGATGCTCGGGCTGAACCGAGGCACCCTGCGCAAGAAGCTCAAGCAGTACGACTTGTTGTAAGCCAGAATCCCAACCAGAAAAGGCGGCTCCCTGAACAGAGGCGCCTTTTTTGCTGACTCCACCGCGTTATTGGAACCCGAAATGACCGACCAGACTACCCGCCTGCCAGTCCGCCGCGCCCTGATCAGCGTCTCCGACAAGACCGGTATCCTCGAATTTGCCCGTGAGTTGCAGCAGCTCGGTGTCGAGATCCTGTCCACCGGCGGCACCTACAAGCTGCTCAAGGACAACGGCGTCAACGCGGTGGAAGTGGCCGACTACACCGGCTTCGCCGAAATGATGGATGGCCGGGTCAAGACCCTGCACCCGAAGATCCACGGTGGCATCCTGGGCCGTCGCGGCACCGACGACGCCATCATGAACGAGCACGGAATCAAGCCGATCGACCTGGTAGCAGTCAACCTGTACCCCTTCGAAGCCACCATTTCCAAGCCTGGCTGTGATCTGCCGACCGCCATCGAGAACATCGACATCGGCGGCCCGACCATGGTCCGTTCGGCTGCCAAGAACCACAAGGACGTGGCCATCGTGGTCAACGCCAGCGACTACGCCGGCATCGTCGAAGGCCTCAAGGCCGGTGGCCTGACCTACGCCCAGCGCTTCGACCTGATGCTCAAGGCGTTCGAACACACCGCCGCATACGACGGCATGATCGCCAACTACATGGGCACCATCGACCAGGCCAAAGAGACCCTGAGCACTGAAGACCGCAGCGAATTCCCGCGCACCTTCAACAGCCAGTTCGTCAAGGCCCAGGAAATGCGCTACGGCGAGAACCCGCACCAGAGCGCGGCGTTCTACGTGGAAGCGAAGAAAGGCGAAGCCAGCGTTTCAACTGCCATCCAGCTGCAGGGCAAGGAGCTGTCGTTCAACAACGTGGCCGACACCGACGCCGCACTGGAGTGCGTGAAGAGCTTCGTCAAGCCGGCATGCGTCATCGTCAAGCACGCCAACCCGTGCGGCGTGGCTGTGGTACCTGAAGAGGAAGGCGGCATCCGCAAGGCCTACGACCTGGCCTATGCCACCGACACCGAGTCGGCGTTCGGCGGCATCATCGCCTTCAACCGCGAGCTGGACGGCGAAACCGCCAAGGCCATCGTCGACCGCCAGTTCGTCGAAGTGATCATCGCCCCGAAAATCTCCCAGGCTGCCCGCGACGTGGTTGCCGCCAAGCAGAACGTACGTCTGCTGGAATGCGGCGAGTGGCCAGCCGAGCGCGCTGCCGGCTGGGACTTCAAGCGCGTCAACGGCGGTTTGCTGGTGCAGAGCCGCGATATCGGCATGATCACCGCCGATGACCTGAAGATCGTCACCAAGCGTGCACCGACCGAGCAAGAGATCCACGACCTGGTGTTCGCCTGGAAAGTGGCCAAGTTCGTCAAGTCCAACGCCATTGTCTACGCCAAGCAGCGCCAGACCATCGGTGTCGGCGCCGGCCAGATGAGCCGCGTCAACTCCGCCCGTATCGCCGCGATCAAGGCCGAGCATGCCGGCCTGCAAGTGCAGGGCGCGGTCATGGCGTCGGACGCGTTCTTCCCGTTCCGTGACGGCATCGACAATGCGGCTAAAGTGGGTATCAGCGCCGTGATCCAGCCAGGTGGTTCGATGCGTGATGCCGAAGTCATCGCCGCTGCCGACGAGGCAGGTATCGCGATGGTCTTTACCGGTATGCGCCACTTCCGCCACTAATCAAGATGGCCGGCCGATCCTCGGCCCCTGTGGGAGCGGGTTCACCCGCGAATGCGATGTTGGACTCACCGCCGCATTTGCGGGTGAACCCGCTCCCACAAGGTACGAGGACTGCCGCCAAACAGAGGTTTTGACATGAAAGTTTTGATCATCGGCAGCGGCGGCCGTGAGCACGCCCTGGCCTGGAAAGTCGCCCAGGACCCGCGCGTCGAGAAAGTCTTCGTTGCCCCGGGCAACGCCGGCACTGCCATTGAAGCCAAGTGCGAGAACGTCGCCATCGACGTGTGCGCCCTGGAGCAACTGGCTGATTTCGCCGAGAAGAACGTCGACATGACCATCGTCGGCCCGGAAGCACCGCTGGTCATCGGCGTGGTCGACCTGTTCCGCAGCCGCGGCCTGGACTGCTTCGGTCCGACCAAGGGCGCGGCCCAGCTGGAAGGTTCCAAGGCATTCACCAAGGACTTCCTGGCGCGTCACAAGATCCCGACCGCCGACTACCAGAACTTCACCGAAATCGAGCCGGCGCTGGCCTACCTGCAGGAAAAAGGCGCGCCGATCGTGATCAAGGCCGACGGCCTGGCCGCAGGCAAGGGCGTGATCGTCGCCATGACCCTGGAAGAAGCCGAAGCCGCCGTGCGTGACATGCTGGCCGGCAACGCCTTCGGCGATGCGGGCTCCCGCGTGGTCATCGAGGAGTTCCTCGACGGCGAGGAAGCCAGCTTCATCGTCATGGTCGACGGCCAGAACGTGCTGCCCATGGCCACCAGCCAGGACCACAAGCGCGTCGGCGACCAGGACACCGGCCCGAACACCGGCGGCATGGGTGCCTACTCCCCCGCCCCGGTGGTCACTGCCGAAGTGCACCAGCGCGTGATGGACCAGGTGATCTGGCCGACCGTGCGCGGCATGGCCGAGGAAGGCAACGTCTACACCGGTTTCCTCTACGCAGGCCTGATGATCGACAAGGCGGGCAACCCCAAGGTCATCGAATTCAACTGCCGCTTCGGCGACCCTGAAACCCAGCCAGTCATGCTGCGCCTGGAGTCGAGCCTGGTGCTGCTGGTCGAGGCCGCATTCGCCAAGGCGCTGGACAAGGTCGAAGCACAATGGGACCCACGCCCGAGCCTGGGCGTGGTACTGGCTGCCGGCGGCTACCCGGGCGACTACGCCAAGGGTGACGTGATCAACGGCCTGGACGCTGCTGCGAAGATCGAAGGCAAGGTGTTCCATGCCGGTACCGCACTGAAGGATGGCAAGGTGACCACCAACGGTGGGCGCGTACTGTGTGCAACCGCCATGGGCAGCACGGTTGCCGACGCGCAGCAGCAGGCTTACCGCCTGGCCAAGGAAGTAAGCTGGAACGGCAGCTTCTACCGCACCGACATCGGCTACCGGGCCATCGCCCGCGAGCGCGGTGAGCACCAGCAATAAGTTGTACCGGCCTGCCGCAGTGCGCCTCAGCACCTTGCGCCTGCGGCATCCGGCTCGTCGACAGGGCCCCGAGAGGCCTTGCCTTCGACTTGGCGCGCCGCGCATAGTTAATACCCGGCACCTTGGCTAAGAAGGGATTTCGTAGTGCGTCGGCTTCGGATTGCCTCAGCTCTGATCGTCAGCTTGCTGACCTTGCTCTGCATGTTCCCGGCTGCGGCCGAACATGACGGAGGCTGGGCCGTTCTGCTCGACGAACAGGCCAACCTGCAACTGAGCGACGTGCGCTCCGAGCGTTACCGCAACCAGTTCAGCCCGCTTGTACTCGCCGACCTGGATGCCGCCCCTGCGGAACAGGCCCTCTGGCTGCACTACCGCCTGGAGCCCGGCGAGCAGGAACAACTGCTGCGGGTTTTCGCCCCAGACCTTTCGGGCCTGGACCTCTACGCCCTCGAGGGCGACCAGCTTCTGCGTCAGCTGCACCATGGGCGCCAGGCCGGCAATGCCAGTCCGACCCTGCGTGGCAGCGACCATGTACTGCCCCTGCCCAACAGCAAGCAACCCCTGGATATCTACCTGCGCCTGGTTTCCGAGCATCAGCTGCGCCCGGCCATCAGTCTGGAGCCTGCGGCCGTGGCAGCCTCCGACCAACGCCAGCCGCTGCTGTTCGGCATGCTGTTCGGCGGCCTGGTGATGCTGATCATGCACAACCTGATCCGCTTCCTCTACAGCCGCTCCAACACCACCCTGATCCTGGCGCTGTACCACGGCCTGATGCTGCTCAGCGGCCTGATCCTGCTGAACCTGAGCGGCCCGTGGTGGCACGTGTGGCACAGCGCGCAGACGCCCGCCGCATATCTGACTCTCGTCCTGGCCGGCCTGGCCGGGCTGTGCTTCACCCAGCATTTCTTCTCGCCATGCAACTCGCCACGGCTCAACCGCCTGCTGCAGAGCGAGATGCTGGTGGTCGGGTTGAGCGGGTTGGTGCTGCTGTTCGTCGACACCCTGCCCCTCAACCTGATGACCTACGCCCTGATGGCCCTGGGCACCGTGAGCATGCTGCTGGTCAGCAGCTACCAGTGGTACAAGGGCTATGCACCCGCACGCCTGTTCAGCCTGGCCATGGTGGTGTTCAACCTCGGTGGCCTGGTGCTGCTGCCTGCGCTGCTGGGCCTGACCCGTACTTCTACGCCCTGGTTGCTGTGCATCCTGCTGGGGCTGACGGTGGCCAGCGGCCTGCTGCTCAACCTGGCAGTCAGCGAACGCCTGCGGCGCATGAGCGAGGAGCGCTTCAGCGCCAGCCGCGCCCTGGCAGCCAGCGATGCCGAAATCAACGCCAAGGCCGAATTCCTGGCCAAGATCAGTCACGAAATCCGCACCCCGATGAACGGTGTGCTGGGCATGACAGAACTGCTGCTGGGGACGCCGCTGTCGGTCAAGCAGCGCGACTACGTACAGACCATTCACAGCGCCGGCAACGAGCTGCTCACGCTGATCAACGAGATTCTCGACATTTCCAAGCTCGAATCCCGGCAGATCGAACTCGATGATGTGCAGTTCGACCTCAACGCTCTGATCGAGGATTGCCTGAACATTTTCCGCGCCAAGGCCGAACAGCAGAACATCGAACTGATCAGCTTCACCCAGCCGCAAGTACCTCGGGTAATCAGCGGCGACCCGACGCGCCTTCGCCAGGCCTTGTCGAGCCTGCTGGAGAATGCCCTGAAAAATACCGATCAGGGCGAAATCCTGCTGGTGGTGGCGCTGGACCAGCGCGGCGAGGTACCGCGCCTGCGCATCGCCGTGCAGGACAGCGGCGAACCGTTGCCCGCCGCTGACCGCGAAGCCTTGCTGCAGGCCGAGTTGCACAGCCACCACTTTCTCTCCAGCAATAAGCTGGGCGGCCATCTGGGGCTGGTGATCGCCAAGCAGCTGATCGGCCTGATGCAGGGAGAGTTCGGCATCAAGAGCAGCACCGGCATGGGCAACACTCTCTGGCTGACGCTGCCGCTGGACCCTTCGCGCCTCGAACAGCCACCGGCCGACCTCGAAGGCCCGCTGCGTGATGCTCGGGTACTGGTGGTGGATGACAACGACACCTGCCGCAAGGTGCTGGTACAGCAGTGCAGTGCCTGGGGCATGAACGTCAGCGCGGTCCCGTCGGGCAAGGAAGCCCTGGCCCTGCTGCGCACCAAGGCCCACCTGCGCGACTACTTCGATGCCGTACTGCTGGACCAGAACATGCCAGGCATGACCGGCATGCAGCTGGCCGCCAAGATCAAGGAAGACCCGAGCCTGAACCACGACATCCTGGTAGTGATGCTCACCGGCATCAGCAACGCGCCGAGCAAGGTCATTGCGCGCAACGCCGGGGTCAAGCGGATCCTTGCCAAGCCGGTGGCGGGCTACACGCTGAAAACCACCCTGGCCGAAGAGCTGGCCCAGCGCGGCCGCGAGCAAGCCGTGCCAGCCAGTTTGCCCGGCATCCCCCAGGCACTGGACCTCCCCGGCGACTTCCGCGTGCTGGTCGCCGAGGACAACAGCATCTCGACCAAGGTGATTCGCGGCATGCTCGGCAAGCTCAACCTCGAGCCAGATACCGCCAGCAATGGCGAAGAGGCCTTGCAGGCGATGAAGGCGCAGCGCTATGACCTGGTGCTGATGGACTGCGAAATGCCGATACTGGACGGTTTCTCGGCCACCCAGCAGCTGCGCGCCTGGGAGGCCGCCAACCAGCGCCAGCGCACCCCGGTAGTGGCGCTGACCGCTCACATACTTGCCGAACACAAGGAACGTGCACGCCTGGCGGGCATGGACGGGCATATGGCCAAACCGGTGGAATTGTCGCAGTTGCGAGAGCTGATCCAGTACTGGGCCAATCACCGGGAAGCCAAGGTGGATCCGGTGCATAGTTCCTGAGCTGAGGCCGGCACAGGCTATCAACAGAATCTGCTGATAGACTCTGCCCAGCCATAACTGCCTGGACTAGCCCCCATGCTCCATGAGTTGTTCAGCGTCTACCTGAAAATGCTCGTGCTCTACAGCCCGTTCTTCGTGCTGTCGTGCTTCATCAGCCTGACCCGCGGCCACTCCAGCAAGGAGCGCAAGCAGCTGGCATGGAAAGTGGCCGTCGCCGCGCTGATCGCCAGTGTCCTGCTGTACCTGTTCGGGCGGGCGATCTTCGGCATCTTCGGCATCACCGCCGACGCCTTCCGCATCGGCGCCGGCAGCGTGCTGTTCATCTCGGCACTGGGCATGGCCCAAGGCAAGTCTGCGGTACAGGCCGACAACGTGCAGCAGGATGTCACCATCGTGCCGCTGACGATCCCGCTGACCGTCGGCCCCGGCACCATCGGTGCACTGCTGGTGATGGGCGTCGGCCACCCGCACTGGGACGACAAGCTGCTGGCCATTATCAGCATCGCCCTGGCCAGTTTTACCGTCGGCCTGGTGCTGTACCTGTCACACCGTATCGAGCGCATCCTCGGCGACCAGGGCCTGCAGATCGTCAGCCGGCTGATGGGACTGTTCGTCTGCGCCCTGGCTGCACAAATCATCTTTACCGGAATCAAAGGCTACCTGGCGCCCTGACCATTGCCGAATTGAGGTCGAACCGGTACTCCCCCTGTGCATCCTTGGTTTTCATCAATGCCTGCAGTTCATCTCGCTGGTGTTGGAAGCGCCCATTATCCAGCTGCAAGGAAACGCCATTGAACCCGGCTTCGCCCTCCAGCGCCTTTTCGACCAGCAGCATGTCCTGAGAGATGCCGGCGATCGGCTTTTCGAATTGCAGGGTGATACTGCAAAGGTCGAGCGCCGGCCCCGATTTGAGCAGGCCAAGCTCGATCACCAGCTGCGAACCCTGCGTGCAGAACTTCAGCTGGTGGCGAAAACCTTCGATCGATCGGCCCAGGCCGCTTCTTACTGCAGCCAGAACGGCCTCATGACGGATCGAGCGCATCTTCAGCCACGCCTCGAGTGGCTGTATCTGCGCGCTGCGTGCGGGTCGCCCCAACTGTTTCAGGTCATGCGTACTGGCCAGCTTGATCCAGCCCAGTTGCCGGTATGCCTCGCGATAGGCGTCATACCAGGCTTCATAGTTGTCAAAGCGTGAGCCCGCATTCCTGTTGGCCACCAACTGAGCGTAAAGGATGGAGTCGAAGGCAGCCTGGCGTTGAATCTGGCCAGCGTCCGCGCGATACAGTAATGCCGTCCCGCCAATCAACATCAATTGTTCAGCTGTTCTGTCCATTGCGTTACCTCGTCACAAAGAGCCGAACAAGGCGGCGTTGCAAAAACGCCGCCCTGCAATCAGATGTCGTACTGGAGAACGTTCTCGACGCTGCGCACGCCGAGTTTGTTTTCCACGGTTTCGCGGACCTTGTCGTAGACGAAAGTGTTGAGGGTGAGCACAGCCATGCCGGCGTAGTACTCGGTCTTTTCCAGCTTCCACTGGATACCCAGGATGTCATCATCCAGTTGTGGGGCAGAGGCCTGGATGCAGTTCACCACCATGACCACATCGTTGTTGTCGGTTTCGACGCAGGCGGCCATCCCGACCATGCCCCTGACCTTGTTCTTGCGCTTGTGATCGACCACCTTGAGATCATTTTCGACGGTAGTGAGTTTGTCGAAGGCCGCCTTGGCCAGCACACCCAACTTGGTACCACCCAGCACCGCATTACCGACCGCACCAATCGCCCGTACAGCGACAGCGCCTATGGTGACAGACAGCTCGGCAGAGGTTTCCAGCTCGAAGGTGCGACGAGGGATGGTAAAGCCAACATCACGCATGACATCGATGAACCGGTCGTACCACTCCCTGCTCTGTTTTTCGGCATCGAAGGACTTGTCAGCCACCAAGGTGGCAAAGTGGAAGGCGTTCTTTACGTCATGACGGCTTTGCGAAGACATGCCTGCGCCGCAGGCCAGCAGGTTGCCTTCGACCAGGATGGCTGTGTCGGTTGCAGTGACTTGTGTTTCTGTGGACATGTGGAAACTCCTAGATGGTTGCCCCCGAGTCAGGGGCGACCACCTTAGCCAGCGCGCCCAGGATGCAGCGCGCTGAAGGGTTTCCGGTGCAACTAGTCGGCCGACGGGTACCAACGCGGCGTGTAGGCCCACACCCCACCCGAGAGGCGAGGAAACACGCAGGTTGTAGATGAACCCACCAGCACCATGGTGCGCATGTCGACCATTTCCGGCAGCAGCTCAGCCAATGTGACGACCTTCAGCGTCTGCCCCGGCCTACCGATGTCACGGCCAAGGACTACAGGCGTGTTCCCCTCGCGATGACGACGTACGACCTCCAACGCTACCCCGAGCTGGTGCGGCCTTGCCTTGGAAATCGGGTTGTAGAACGCCAGCACCAGGTCGGCCTGGGCCGCCAGGTCCAGGCGCTTTTCAATGATCGACCAGGGCTTGAGGTTGTCCGACAGCGACATCACGCAGAAGTCATGCCCCAGCGGTGCACCCGCCTGGGCGGCGGTCGCGAGCGAGGCCGAAACCCCCGGCAGGATCTCGAGATCCACCCGGTGCCAGGCCGGTTCATTGGACTCGTGCAGCGCTTCAAGTACCGCTGCCGCCATGGCGAACACACCTGGATCGCCCGACGATACCACCACCACCGAACGGCCCTGGGCCGCCAGTTCGAAGGCATGCCGGGCACGCTGCATCTCTTCACGGTTGTCGGTGCAGTGCAGCACCTGATCGTCACGAAACGGGCCGGCCATGCGCACATAGGTTTCGTAACCGAGCACATCCTCGGCCCGTGCCAGTTCGGCCTTGACCGCCGGTACCATCAGCTCGGCAGCGCCCGGCCCCAGGCCGATAACCGCCAGGCGACCTCGACGACGGCCAACCTGCTTCACCTCGACCGGGGCAGGTGCCACCGCGATGACCACGTCTGCCACCTCGATCAGTTGCGCAGCGGGCAATGCTGCGGCAACCATCCCGGCCAGGTCATGCGTCCGGGCAGTAAAACGCAGGGCAACTCCCAGGCCCTGTGCTGCCTCGTGCAGGGCGCTGTCGGCCATGGCTCGCTCGTCGGCCAGCAGGCACGCCACCGCAGGCTCGGCTATGCCGGCTTGCTGCAGTGCCGCCCGGATACTGGCCAGGCTGCCGCCGGCAACACCCACTACCACCGAGCGCGGGTGGATCAGCAGCTCATCGCGGCTGGCCGGGCGGGCCTGGTGCCCAACATGGATGGTACGCCGGGCCGCCTCGCTGGCAGGCAACTGCGCCTGCTGCAGCCACGGCGCGTCACCTTCGATGCGCACCGCCTCGCCAGCCAACAGGTCGGAGACAAAGCGCTTGCCTTGCTCGATATCCGCCAATGCATAGCCTTGCGGCGGGTTCAGCAGACAGGTGCCGAAACGCAGCTCGCCGCTGGTGGTGATCGCCGCAGCAACACCCAATGCTTCAGCGATTTCCCGTGCCATCACGTTCACACCGCCAAGGCCTCCGAGCAACGGCACTACGGCACTGCCGTCTTCGGCCACGACCAGTACCGGTGGTTCGACACCTTTCTCGCTGAGCAGGCTGGCCAGGCTGCGGATGACGATACCCGCTGCGCACAGGGCGATGATCGGTGTGTTCTGCTGGTAGAGCCCCCGCAGGGTATCGCCAAACGCGGTGTAGCAAAGGTCGGCACCCTCGACCCGGCCTTCCAGCCCATGGATCGATGCTTGCGGATAACACTGCTGGATACGCTGCGCCGTGGCCAGGCTGCCCTGGCCAAGAATGACGATCGCCGGTGCCTGGTGCATGTTCAGCCCTGCCATTTTTCACCCGGCACGATGATCAGCGAGAAGTACGGCGACGACTGTGGGTCGACCTGGTCCAGCGGCACGATCTTCTGGTTGGCCATGGTGGCCCGTTCCACATACAGCGCGCGCCCGTCCAGGCCCAGTTCGGCCAGCACTTCGCGCACCTTGGGGAAGTTGCGGCCAAGTTTCATGATCACCGCCGCGTCGGCGTCGGCCAGGCGACGCTTGAGCTCATCGGCCGGCAACACGCCAGACAGCACCGACAGGCTCTGGTTGCGGTACACCAGCGGCGCGCCCAGTACCGAGGCGCCACCGAGCATCGAGCAGACGCCGGGGATCACTTCGGCCTCGTAGCGCTGCGCCAGGCGGTCATGCAAGTACATGTAGGAACCATAGAAGAACGGGTCGCCCTCACAGATCACCGCCACGTCGCGGCCGGCATCCAGGTGCTCGGCTACCTGCACGCTGGCCTCGTCGTAGAAGTCGCTGATCACCTGTTCATAGGACAACGGCGCTGGCAGCGCTTCAGTGGTTACCGGGTAGACCAGCGGCAGCAAGGTCTGCTCCGGCTGCAGGTGCGCCTCGATGATGCCGAAGGCATTGCCGCGCTTGCCCTTGGCCACGAAGTAGCCGACCACGGGCGCTTCACGCAGCAGGCGCAGGGCTTTGAGGGTAATCAGTTCAGGGTCGCCAGGGCCTACGCCCAGGCCCAGCAGACGTCCACGTGGCACCATCACTCCACCTCCGTGGCCAGGGCATTGACCGCCGCGGCGGCCATCGCGCTGCCGCCCAGGCGGCCCTGCATGATCACGAACGGCACGCCACGGCTGTCGGCGGCGAGCATCGCCTTGGACTCGGCAGCACCGACGAAGCCGACCGGGAAGCCGAGGATCAGTGCCGGTTTCGGGGCACCGGCGTCGAGCATTTCCAGCAGGTAGAACAGTGCGGTAGGCGCGTTGCCAATTACCACCACACTGCCTTCCAGGTGCGGTCGCCACAGCTCCAGGGCCACGGCGGAACGGGTGTTGCCGGCGTCTTTCGCCATGCCCGGTACGCTCGGGTCGCGCAGGGTGCAGATGACCTTGTTGTCGGCGGGCAGACGGGCGCGGGTGATGCCCTCGGCGACCATGTGCGCATCGCAGAGGATCGGCGCGCCGTTCAGCAACGCCTCGCGCCCGGCCCGGCCGGCACCTTCGGAGAACTGCAGGCCATCGATGGCATCGACCATGCCACAGGCGTGGATCACGCGCACGGCGAGCTTTTCGAGGTCTGCGGGGATCCGCTCGAGTCGGGCTTCCTCGCGGATGATCCGGAAGGAGTTGCGATAGATCTCCTGACCATCGCGGATGTAGTCAATCATCAAGGTGCTCCGTCGGCAGGTCGAGCATGGCGCCTGCTTCATTCAAGGTAAGGTTGGTGGCGCGCAGGGCGCCGAAGCCCGGCAGGCGCGCATCACGCAGGTACAGGTCGTAACGGCCCGGCGCGCGGGCCAGCAGGGTGGCCGGGGCAACATGGGCCACGGCGCAGGATCGGGGGCAACCGGACAAGTGCACGCTGCCGGGCACGCCAGGGCCGAGCAGTGCCGCCAGGGTGACGGCGTCGGCCTTGGTCTCGCCCAGGGCCTTGGCACAGCCACTGGCGCCGGTGCAGGCGCTTATACGGGCCAGTGGCTCATGGTCATGGCATAGCAGGCCCAGGGCGGACAGCCTGGCCTGGGCGTAGTCGATGTGTTGCGCTTGCAGGCTGGTCAGCACCAGGCTTTGCCAGGGGCTCAGGCGCAGGCTGCCATCGCCATGTTCACGGGCCATGCGCGCTGCGCCACGCAGCATGGACGGTGTCAGGCGCCCCTGCGGCGGGGCAACGCCCAAGGCGACGCCCTGCGCCTGGGGCAGAACGCCCAGCCACGAGACAGTGCGCGGTTCACGCCGCCATGCCAGCACGGCGGCATCGCGGCGGATGGCCAGGCCGAGTCCGTCGATGAAATCGGTTGTCGAAAACGTCTCGAGCAACTGGCGCATACGCGACTGTGCCGGGGTGGCCAGGTCGAGGAAGCGCTCCAGCACCGCACGCACCAGTGCCTGGCCTTGTTCCGCCGGCACCGCGCCGAGCACCTGGCCATCTGCCGGGCAACCCGCCAGGCCAAACGCCAACCAGGTCTGCTGCTCCAGGCGCATGGCCGACAGCCACAAGTCATGGGGGTGTTCGAGCATGGCCAGGTTTTCGCCGGCATCGAGCTGCACGGCGAACTTGGCCGATAACTGGTGAAAACGCGGGGTGCCTTCCAGCAGGTCGAGGATCTGCCCGGCCAACGGCCGAGCATCCAGCAGCATCGCCGGGTCATGCCCGGCCAGCGGGCTGAGCATCAGGTTGCGCACATCGTCACCGGCGGCATCACGTGGGCCCAGGCCGGCAGCAAGCAGTGTCTCGACCAGGCCGCGATGCTCGCTGCCGATGCCACGAATCTGCAGGTTGCCGCGGTTGGTGGCCTCGATCACGCCACCGGCGAAACGCTCGGCAGCCGCCGCCACTGCGTCGGCCTGGTCGGCCAGCAGCAGGCCGCCTGGCAGCTTGATGCGGCAGATGCCGCCATCACGGGCACTGACGATGCGCCACAACCCCGGGCAGGCCGAGGGGCGGGGCGATACGTGTGGGGCTTGGGCCTGGGTCAAATGGGCGTCCGGCAATCTGTGAAAATGCGCTTGAGTGTAGAAGGCGCGGTATTATGCCTGCTTTGTCCGGCGGCATGAAAAGCCGGTGGTCGAGCATCATCGATGATCGAGTAGAAATTAAGGACCGCGTCGCCTTCTTCGCGGGCATGCCCGCTCCCACAGAATCACCGCTGCCAGCAACGGCTGCGCTGTACCTGTGGGAGCGGGCGAGCCCGCGAAGGGGCGCGCAGCGGCCCCAAAAATGGCGGAATGAAATACATGGCACCCTGGCTGACAGTTGTAGGTATCGGCGAAGACGGCTTCAGCGGCCTGGGCAAGCAGGCCCGGCGCGCGCTGCTGGGCGCTGCGCGGATCTTCGGCAGCCCGCGCCAGCTGGCCTTGCTGCCACGCTGCGTGGCCGGCGAGCGGCTGGGCTGGCCAAGACCGTTCTCGCTGGCCCCAGTTCTGGCCCTGCGCGGCGAGCCGGTGTGCGTGCTGGCCAGCGGCGACCCGATGTTCTACGGCGTCGGCGCCAGCCTGGCGCGCCAACTGCCCGCCGCTGAAATGCGCGTGCTGTCGATGCCCTCCTCCTGCGCCCTGGCCGCCGCCCGCCTGGGCTGGCCACTGCAGGACGTACAGGTGGTTTCGCTGGTTGCTCGGCCCCCGGCAGCGCTCAATGCCCACCTGCACAGCGGCGTGCGCCTGCTGGTGCTGAGCAACGACGGCGACGGCCCGGCCGTAATTGCCACTCAGTTGCGCGAGCGGGGCTTCGGGCCAAGCCGCCTGCGAGTCTTCGAACACTTGGGTGGCGTGGACGAACGGGAGTTGGCCGGCACCGCCCAGGACTGGCCGCACAGCGACGTCGCCGCGCTCAACCTGGTAGCCATCGAGTGCCTGGCGTCGCCCGAGGCGCCGCGCCTGCACCGGCTGGCCGGGCTGCCGGACAGCGCCTTCCGGCATGACGGCCAACTGACCAAGCGCGATGTCCGCGCCATCACCCTCGCCCGCCTGGCACCACAGCCCGGCGAGCTGCTGTGGGACGTGGGTGCCGGCTGCGGTTCGATCGGCATCGAATGGATGCGCGCCCACCCGGCCTGCCGCGCCCTGGCCATCGAGGCCGACGCAGGCCGCCAGGGCTTCATCGAATACAACCGCGATGCGCTGGGTGTACCCGGCCTGCAATTGGTCTGCGGCCAGGCACCGGCGGCGCTGGAGGGCCTGGAGCGGCCGGATGCTGTCTTCATCGGTGGCGGCGTCACCCGCGAAGGTGTTCTCGACCTGTGCTGGGCAAACCTGCGCCCCGGTGGCCGGCTGGTAGCCAATGCGGTGACCCTGCAAAGCGAACTGGCCCTGGCGCATTTCCGAGAACGCCATGGCGGCGAGCTGACCCGCATCCATGTCGCCCATGCCCAGCCATTGGGCGCGTTCGACACTTGGCGCCAGGCGCTGCCGATCACATTGCTGGACGTGGTGAAACCCGCCGATGCGTGAAGAGACCCGCGAACAGCCCGCTCCCCTGCGCAGCGGCCTGACCACCGGTAGCTGCGCCACTGCCACCAGCCTGGCGGCAGCACGCTTGCTGCTGGGCGGCGAGAGCAGCGACGCAGTCAGCATTACCCTGCCCAAGGGCAAGGTGGTGCAGATGCGCCTGGAGTTCTGCCGCCTCACCAGCCAAGGTGCCGAAGCGGGCACACTCAAGGACGCCGGCGACGACCCGGACGTGACCCATGGCGCACTGCTCTATAGCCAGGTGCGCCTGCTGGCCGAACCGGGTATCCGTTTTGTCGCCGGCACCGGCGTCGGCACCGTGACCCGCCCGGGGCTGGTGCTGGCGGTGGGTGAGCCGGCCATCAACCCGGTGCCACGGCGCATGATCAGTGAACACCTGCAACGCCTGGCGGACGAATGCAGCTACGCCGGCGGCTTCGAGGTCACGGTCAATGTGCAGGGCGGCGAGCAACTGGCCCTGAAAACCATGAACCCGCGTCTGGGCATCCTCGGAGGGTTGTCGATCCTCGGCACCAGCGGCATCGTGCGGCCGTTTTCCTGCGCGGCCTACATCGCCTCGATCCACCAGGGCATCGACGTCGCCCATACCAACGGCTACACGCATATCGCCGCATGCACCGGCAACGCCAGCGAAGACACCATGCGCCGCGTCTATGGCCTGCCGGAAATAGCCCTGATCGAAATGGGCGACTTCGTCGGTGCCGTGCTCAAGCACCTGCGCAAGGTGCCAGTACCACGCCTGACCCTGTGCGGCGGTTTCGGCAAGATCAGCAAATTGGCTGCCGGGCACATGGACCTGCACAGCCGCCACTCCAGCATCGACCTGCCGCAACTGGCCGGCTGGGCAGCGGACATCGGCGCCGACGAGGCGCTGCAGGCATCGATCATTACTGCCAACACCAGCCAGCAGGCCCTGGCACTGGCCCATGCAGCCGGCATCCCCTTGGGTGACGCGGTGTGCGGCCACGCCCTGGCGTTTGCCCGCAGCGTGGTGCCGGCGCAGGTGCAGGTGGAGGTGTTCGCCATCGATCGCCAGGGTGGCATCGTCGGCCGGGCAGGCGTGCAATGAACGCGCGCATCCTGCTGCTGGGCGGTGTCACTGAAGCCCTGGCCATAGCTCGCCGCCTGGGCCCACAGCACGTCTACAGCCTGGCGGGCATTGGCCGGGTGCCGCAGGACCTGCAATGCCAGGTTCGGGTCGGCGGATTTGGCGGTGCCGAAGGGTTGGCCAACTACCTGCACGAGGCAGGCATCACGTTGCTGATCGATGCCACCCATCCCTACGCCGCGCAGATCAGCCGCAATGCCGCCAACGCCTCACGCCTGGCCGGTATCCCGTGCTGGGCCTTGCGCCGCCCGGCCTGGCAATCACAAGCCGGGGACGACTGGCGCGAGGTCGAGGACTGGGCAGGGTTGATCGAGGCACTCAAGCCGTTTCGCAGGCCATTGTTCACGCTGGGGCGTGAGCCGCTGCAACATCTGGGCGAGATACCGTCGGAGCAGTTCTGGACCTTGCGTGCGCTGGAGGCATGCCCTGGCAATGATCGCTGCGAAGTGATTGGCGCGCGCGGGCCGTTCCATATCGAGGATGAGCGGGCGTTGTTCCAGCGCCGCAAGATCGATGTGCTGATCAGCAAGAACAGCGGCAGCGTGGCGACCGAACCGAAGCTGGAAGTGGCGCGGGAGCTGGGGATACCCGTGCTGATCCTGAAGCGACCGGCGTTGCCGGATGTGGACCGGGCATTCGACTCGCCAGCCGACCTGGCTGCGGCACTCGACCTGCGCGGATAACAGATTCCGTAAACGCACCGCAGATCCCTGTGGGAGCGGGTTTACCCGCGAAGAAATCATC
Source organism: Pseudomonas sp. TE3-3-F2023 (assembly GCF_036784815.1). Classification (NCBI taxonomy): domain Bacteria; kingdom Pseudomonadati; phylum Pseudomonadota; class Gammaproteobacteria; order Pseudomonadales; family Pseudomonadaceae; genus Pseudomonas; species Pseudomonas sp. TE3-3-F2023. The sequence goes on from NZ_CP145113.1 coordinate 174,397, forward strand.
GCGGTGCATGGCACCGGCTTCGCCGGTGTTCGCGGGTGAACCCGCTCCTACAGGTGACGCGGCAACTTTCATGTATTTGCACAAGGCAGTTGCTCCTACAGCCATTTCGGACTTTTCCTTCAAACCATGAAGTGGCCTTGTGCCGCACTGCTGCCGTAAACTCGGCACTCTCCCCCGGAAGGCACTACCCATATGGAAATGCAATGGTGGATCTGGCTGGTCTTCGGCATCGCGCTGATCCTGCTCGAACTGGTCCTGCCGACGTTCTTCATCCTCTGGTTCGGCATCGGCGCCGTGCTGGTGTCGCTCATTTCACTGGCCGCCCCCAGCCTGCAACTGGACATGCAGGTGCTGCTGTGGGTGCTGATGTCGTCAGTCACCACGGCACTGTGGTTCAAGCTGTTCCGGCGCAAGCAACCAGACGTACGCTGGACCGCCGAAAGCGTGATCGGTGAAGTAGGGCTGCTGACTGCTGGCGTGTCGGAGTTCCAGAAAGGCCGTGTGCGCTTCCAGAAGCCCATCCTCGGCAACGAGGAGTGGACCTGCGTCGCCAACAGCGAGATCGCGGCCGGCGAGCGGGTACGCCTGACCGCCATCGAAGGCAACACCGCCCGGGTCACCCGAGCCTGAATCCGCACTAAAAGGAATTTCGCATCATGACCAGCCTCATCGTCGTCGTCGCCATCGCCCTGTTCGTCCTGATAACCGTGTTCAAGGGGGTGCGCATCGTGCCCCAGGGCGAGGAATGGGTCGTCGAGCGCCTGGGCCGCTACCAAAGCACGCTCAAGCCCGGCCTGAACATCGTCATCCCGTACATGGACGTGGTCGCGTACCGCCTGCCGACCAAGGACATCATCCTCGATGTGCAGCAGCAGGAAATCATCACCCGGGATAACGCGGTGATCGTCGCCAACGCCCTGTGCTTTGCCAAGGTGGTCGACCCGCAGAAGGCCTCCTATGGCGTGCAGGACTTCTCGTTCGCCGTCACCAGCCTGACCATGACCTCGCTGCGCGCCATCGTCGGCGCCATGGACCTGGACGAAGCGCTGTCCAGCCGCGAGCAGATCAAGGCGCGTCTGCGCGAGGCGATGTCCGAGCAGACCGAAGACTGGGGCGTGACCGTACGCTCGGTGGAAATCCAGGACATCAAGCCCTCGGAGAACATGCAATTGGCCATGGAGCGCCAGGCGGCAGCAGAGCGTGAGCGCAAGGCCGACGTGACCCGTGCCGAAGGGGCCAAGCAGGCTGCGATCCTGGAAGCAGAAGCACGCTTGCAGGCAGCCAGGCTGGATGCCGAAGCGCAGATCAGCCTGGCCGAGGCCTCGGCGCGGGCGATTTCGCTGGTCAAGGACGCGGTCGGCAACGAGACCGTACCGGCGATGTACCTGCTGGGCGAGCGCTATGTGGGGGCGATGGAAAACCTGGCGGGCAGCAGCAATGCCAAGGTGGTGGTGCTGCCGGCGGACCTGCAGGAGACCGTGCGTGGGCTGATGGGCCGCAACAAGGCTTGAGGGTACCTTTGCCTTCAGCGCCGACAAGCCAGCCCCCACAGGTTTACCACAGGCTTTGAAATCTGTGCGTTCCCTGTGGGAGCTGGCTTGCCGGCGATTGGGCTGCAGAGCAGCCCCTCGAAGGGCCCGGCCTGCGTCACTTCACCGCACCCCGCCATTTTTACCTATACTCCGCCTTACAATACCCACCACGATTCCTGACCGGATCTCTCCATGCCCCCACGTCGGCACATCGCCTGGATAGCCTGCCTTGCAGTGCTGTTCAACCTGCTGGCCATGCCGCTGTCTTCCGCCGCGCCCAAGGGCCCGGCCGAGCAGCTGCTGTGGGGGGCCTTCTGTTCCAGCATGGCCAACAAGGCCAAGGTCGACGTCCAGGCCCTGGCCAAGATCGACCTCGGCCCGCAAAGCGACGAAAGCGCCAGCATTATGAATTGCTGGTGCTGCTTCGGTGCGGCGCCACTGCTGGCCCTGCCCGGCTATCCGCCGCAGCTGCACAACCCGCCGACACTGCTGGCCGGGCCGCTGCCGCCACCTGCCGACTACCACGCCACGCCGCGCCAACTCTGGCCGGCGCTCAACCCCCGTGCCTCTCCGCTGGCCTGAGTTCATCACGCTGTCTGCCTGAACCTGAACAGAAACGGAGATTCACCATGCTCAAGCACGCCCTCGTCATGGCCGCCCTGCTGCTGCCCGGCGCCTATGCCAATGCCCACGAATACAGCGTGGGTGACCTGCACATCGCCCACCCCTGGTCACTGCAGCTGCCACCCAACGCCCCCAACGTCGCGGCGTATTTCGTGGTGCACAACAATGGCCAGGCCGACGACCGCCTGCTCGGTGTCGACAGCCCCATCAGCGATGACGCACAACTGCATGAGCATGCCATGAGCGCCAGCGGTGCCATGAAGATGCAGCAGGTGCCCAGCGTGGTGGTGCCCGCAGGCAAGGACCTGACCTTCGCCCCCAGCGCCTACCATGTGATGCTGATGCAGCCCAAGGACCGCAGCCTGCTCAGCGACGGCAAGCGCTTCCCGTTGACCCTGCACTTCGAAAAGGCCGGCGATATCACCGTCGATGTGGCAGTGCAGAAGCAGGCGCCGACGGACCAGCCGCAAGCCCACGAACACACGCACTGATCACCCGCTGAAAGGCACTCGCCATGAGCCTGCCGCGCAACAGCATCAGCCGTTCCACCCGCCCTGACCGCAGGCGCGCCGGTGGCGGATGGCTGAGCCTGTTCGCCATGTGGATGATCTTCATCGGCCCGCTGATTTCCCAGTCGATGCCGATGGACCACCACGCCGGCATGAGCATGCCGATGGACATGCCGATGGCAACCGCCCATCAGCATGGCGGCAACCCCCATCACGGCCAGGCTGGCGATGGCCAGTTGCATGTGATGTGGGAAAAGTGCGGTTACTGCAGCCTGCTGTTCAACTGCCCGGCCCTGCCCCAGGCCCTCAGCCCGCTCAGTGCAGGCAACGTCGTATCCACCACTCACCTGTTCGCACCCACGCGCCAGGGGCATGCCCGGCAGGCTGTATTCCCCGGCGCGCGCAGCCGCGCCCCACCTTCCTCGATCAACGTCTGAACCCACATTTTTTTGCGCACGGAGCCAGGAGGCTTCGCGCTGACTCATGACTGATCGACTGGAATCATTATGTCCGGCTGCACCCCTGTTTTTGCCTTGTCCCTGCGTGGGACCATCGCCGCCGTGTGCGGCTCACTGCTCGCGCCCGTGGCCCTGGCCGCCGACCCAGGCCATGAAGGCCATGCACACGACGCCTCCGAGCTGAGCCCGACGGTGATCACCGCCGTGGCCCCGAGCTCGCCGCTGACCGTGGTCACCAACCCGAAAGACCCGCGCCAGCCGGTGCCGGCCAGCGATGGCGCCGACTACCTGAAGACCATCCCCGGCTTCTCGGCCATCCGCGCCGGCGGCACCAACGGCGACCCGGTACTGCGCGGCATGTTCGGCTCGCGCCTGAACATCCTCACCAATGGCGGCATGATGCTGGGCGCCTGCCCCAACCGCATGGATGCCCCCACCTCGTACATTTCGCCGGAAACCTACGACCGCCTGACCGTCATCAAAGGCCCGCAAAGCGTGATCTGGGGGCCGGGCGGCTCGGCGGGAACCATCCTCTTCGAGCGCGAGCCGGAGAAGTTCGGCACCCTCGGCAGCCGGGTCAATGCCAGTCTGTTGGCCGGCTCCAACGGCCGCTTCGACAAGGTGCTGGACACTGCCGCCGGCAACAACCAGGCCTACGCCCGCTTCGTCGGCAACCAGTCGCGCTCGGACGACTACCACGATGGCAGTGACAACACCGTGCCGTCACGCTGGGACAAATGGAACGGCGATGTCGCCCTCGGCTGGACCCCCGACCAGGACACCCTGCTGGAACTCACCGCCGGCAAGGGCGACGGTGAGGCTCGCTATGCCGGGCGTGGCATGGACGGCTCGCAGTTCAAGCGCGAAAGCCTGGGTCTGCGTTTCGAAAAATCCAACCTCGGCGAGGTGCTCGACAAGGTCGAGGCGCAGGTCTACTACAACTACGCCGACCACGTGATGGACAACTACAGCCTGCGCACGCCTTCGGGCAGCGGCATGATGGGCATGCCGATGGTCAGCAACGTCGACCGCCGCACCATGGGCGCACGCATCAAGGCCACCTGGCGCTGGGCCGATGTGCAACTGATCGGCGGCATCGACGCGCAGACCAACGAACATCGCAAGCGCGGCGGCATGGGTGTGGACGCGCACAAGGGCCAGGCCTGGACCAAGGACGCCGACTTCCACAACTACGGTGCCTTCGGCGAGCTGACCTGGTACGTCAGTGGTGAGGACCGCATGATTACCGGTGCCCGCCTGGACCGCGCCTCGGCCCGCGACTTCCGTGCGACCAGCGCCACCAACGGCGACACCCGCGCCGACACCCTGCCCAGCGGCTTCGTCCGCTACGAGCACGACCTGGCAGCCATCCCGGCCACCACGTACATCGGCCTTGGTCATGCCCAGCGTTTCCCCGACTACTGGGAGCTGTTCTCGCCCAAGCTGGCCCCACCCGGTGCGGCCAATGCTTTCGACGGTATCAAGCCAGAGAAGACCACCCAGCTCGACTTCGGTATCCAGTACCGCGACGAGCGCATTGAAGCGTGGGTGTCTGGCTACATCGGGCAGATCCGCGACTACATCCTGTTCGACTACCAGGGGATGAGCTCCCAGGCTCGCAACATCGACGCCCGCATCATGGGCGGCGAACTGGGCGCGGCCTACCAGCTGACGGAAAACTGGAAGGCGGACGCCACGCTGGCCTACGCCTGGGGCAAGAACAGCAGTGACGGCACAGCACTACCGCAAATGCCGCCTCTGGAAAGCCGCCTGGGCCTGACTTACAGCCGCGATGCATGGAGCGTCGGTGCACTGTGGCGGTTGGTGGCGGCGCAGAACCGCATCGCCGAGAACCAGGGCAACGTGGTCGGCAAGGACTACGACAACAGCGCCGGCTTCGGCGTGTTCTCGCTCAATGGCGCCTACAAGGTAAGCAACCACCTCAAGCTCAGCGCAGGGGTCGACAACCTGTTCGACAAGACCTACGCCGAGCACTTGAACCTGGCCGGGAACGCCGGGTTCGGCTACCCGGCTACCGATCCACAGCCGGTCAACGAGCCAGGCAGGACCTTCTGGACCAAGGTCGACTTCAGCTTCTGACAACAACAACGGGCGCGGCGCAGGTCGCGCCCCTCTGCTGGTCAAACAGGAGGTTCCCATGAGAGGAACACGCATCAATTTCTACAACCTGGCCTGGCGTTGGCACTTCTATGCGGGGCTGTTCGTGGCCCCGTTCATGATTCTGCTGGCAATCACCGGGATCATCTACCTGTTCAAGCCGCAGCTCGACCCGTTGCTGTACCGCGAGCTGATGGTGGTCGACGCCGGCCACCACCGCCAGGGCGCGGACACGATGCTGGCCGAAGTGCGCAAGGCCTACCCCAAGGGCCACGTTGGCCAGTACCTGCCGCCGCTGGACGCCGAACGCAGCGCGCAATTCGTGGTGCATGATGCCGGGCGCGAACTGAACGTATTCGTCGACCCCTACAGCGGCAAAGTCCTCGGCGAACAGGATGGCAAGCAGAACCTCCAGGCCATCGCCCGCGCTCTGCATGGCGAACTGATGGTCGGCACGGTTGGTGACCGCCTGGTGGAGCTGGCCGCGGGCTGGGGCATCGTGCTGGTGGTATCGGGCCTGTACTTGTGGTGGCCACGCGGGCGCAATGGCGCTGGCGTGCTGTGGCCACGGCTATCGGCACGCGGCCGACTGTTCTGGCGCGACCTGCATGCGGTGACCGGTTTCTGGGGCTCGGCCTTGTTGCTGCTGATGCTGGTCAGCGGCATGACCTGGACCGGCCTGTGGGGCAAGCAGTACGCCGACTTGTGGAACCGCTTTCCGGCGGCCATGTGGAACGACGTGCCCAAGTCGGACCAGCAGGCGGGTGAACTCAACAGCGCACACCGCCAGACCGTGCCCTGGGCGATGGAAAACACGCCGATGCCGCAGTCTGGTGCACACGCCGAACATGCGGGGCATCACATGATGTCAAGCGCGCCGGCAGCGCCACAGATAAGCCTGCAGCAGGTCGAAGACATCGCTACCGCGCGCCAGGTCGAACCGGGTTACAGCATTACCGCGCCGACCACGGCCGATGGCGTGTTCACCATCGCCGTATTCGCCGACGACCCGCGCAACGACGCCACCCTGCATGTCGACCAGTACACCGGCAAGGTGTTGGCCGATGTGCGCTGGCACGACTACAGCCCGGTCGCCCGTGCCACCGAGCTGGGTGTGATGCTGCATGAAGGCAAGATGTTCGGTGCGCTCAACCAGATCATCATCCTGCTGGTGTGCCTGATGATCTTGCTGGGTTCGGTGAGCGGGCTGGTGATGTGGTGGAAGCGCAGGCCGGCCGGCGGGCTGGGTGTGCCGCCGCTGCGCCATGACCTGCCGCGCTGGAAGGTAGCGGTGGGGGTGATGCTGGTGCTGGGGTTGATGTTCCCGCTGGTGGGGGTGTCGATGGTGGTGATGTGGCTGGTGGATAGCCTGGTGGTCAGGCGCGGCCGGGGGCTGGCCAGCGCTTGAGTCTTAGCCTGTACCGGCCTCTTCGCGGGCTTGCCCGCTCCCACAGGGTCACCACAGATTTCGAGGCCTGTGGTGTACCTGTGGGAGCGGGCAAGCCCGCGAAGAGGCCGGCACAGGCACAACACTGCTACCCAAAAGTCGAGTCGATCTGTCGCGCCCCGAACTGGAACGCGCGTGTTAGCCTAACCGGCTACCTCTGACAAGACGACCGACCGTCCAAGGGAATGAGCCTATGACGCAAACCTCACCCACAGCGCCAGATGAACAGCATCTGCAGCGCAACCTGACCAACCGCCACATCCAGCTGATCGCCATCGGCGGCGCGATCGGTACCGGCCTGTTCATGGGCTCGGGCAAGACCATCAGCCTGGCCGGGCCGTCGATCATCTTCGTCTACATGATCATCGGCTTCATGCTGTTCTTCGTCATGCGCGCCATGGGCGAACTGCTGCTGTCGAACCTCAACTACAAGTCGTTCATCGACTTCTCCGCCGACCTGCTCGGCCCCTGGGCAGGCTACTTCACCGGCTGGACCTACTGGTTCTGCTGGGTAGTCACTGGTATCGCCGACGTGGTCGCGATCGCGGCCTATACGCAGTTCTGGTTCCCTGAACTGCCGCAGTGGATACCGGCGCTGACCTGCGTAGGGCTGCTGCTGTCGCTGAACCTGGTGACGGTGAAGATGTTCGGTGAAATGGAGTTCTGGTTTGCCCTGATCAAGATCGTCGCCATCATCGGCCTGGTCGTCACCGGTCTGTACATGGTCATCACCGGCTTCACCTCGCCCAGCGGGCGCACCGCGCAACTGGCCAACCTGTGGAATGACGGCGGCATGTTCCCCAATGGCCTGATGGGCTTCTTCGCCGGTTTCCAGATCGCCGTGTTCGCCTTCGTCGGCATCGAGCTGGTGGGCACAACCGCCGCCGAAGCGAAGAACCCGGAGCGCACCCTGCCACGGGCGATCAACTCGATCCCGGTACGGATCATCGTGTTCTACGTGCTGGCGCTGATCGCGATCATGGCCGTGACGCCATGGCGCGACGTGGTGCCAGGCAAGAGCCCGTTCGTGGAACTGTTCGTGCTGGCCGGCCTACCGGCAGCGGCGAGCATCATCAACTTCGTGGTGCTGACTTCGGCGGCTTCGTCGGCCAACAGCGGCGTGTTCTCCACCAGCCGCATGCTCTACGGCCTGAGCCAGGAGGGTGACGCACCCAAGGCCTTCGAGAAACTGTCGAGCCGCTCGGTACCAGCCAACGGCCTGTACTTCTCCTGCACCTGCCTGCTGCTGGGCGCAGTGCTGATCTACCTGGTGCCGAACGTGGTCGAGGCGTTCACCCTGGTCACCACCGTTTCGGCGGTGCTGTTCATGTTCGTCTGGACATTGATCCTGCTGTCGTACCTGAAGTACCGCAAGCACCGCGCGGCACTGCATCAGGCCTCGAAGTACAAGATGCCGGGCGGGCGCTTCATGTGCTACGTGTGCCTGGTGTTCTTTGCCTTCATTCTGGTTTTGCTGAGCCTGGAGGACGATACCCGTGCGGCATTGCTGGTGACGCCGATCTGGTTCGTGCTGCTGGCGGTGACCTATCAGGGGGTGCGCAGCAAGCGCCATCCACGCACGGCAGTGCGTAACGGCTGATGACCCTGGGGGCTGCTCTGCAGCCCTTTCGCCGGCAAGCCAGGCTCCCACCTCGACCGCATCGACTTCAAGTCATGCGCTATCAACTGTCTTGTGTTGCCTGTACTGGCCTCATCGCCGGCAGGGCAGCTCCCACAGGGACAGCGCATGGCTCGAGGCCGATGCGCTCGGTGTGGGAGCTGGCTTGCCGGCGATGGGCCGCACAGCGGCACCAATCCTGTGCACACAAATCCATCAGGCACCAACCTGGATCCAACCAACGCCCCAACACCTCGCACAACCCCTCTATTGCGCACCTTCCGCCGTTAGGCACACCCCTTGCAACCCCCTCCCCGCTTGCCCAACACATAAAAACTCAGCGGAGAGAGCACATGAAGCGACGCAGTCTGATCAAGGCCTTCACCCTTAGCGCATCGATTGCCGCAATGGGCCTGAGCTGGAGCATCCAGGCCGCCGAAACCATCAAGGTCGGCATCCTGCATTCGCTGTCGGGGACCATGGCCATTTCCGAGACTTCGCTCAAGGACATGGCGCTGATGACCATCGAGCAGATCAACGCCAAGGGCGGCGTGAACGGCAAGCTGCTCGAGCCGGTGGTGGTCGACCCGGCCTCCAACTGGCCGCTGTTCGCAGAAAAGAGTCGCCAGCTGCTGACCCAGGACAAGGTGGCAGTGGTGTTCGGTTGCTGGACCTCGGTATCGCGCAAGTCGGTACTGCCGGTGTTCGAGGAACTGAACGGCCTTCTGTTCTACCCGGTGCAGTACGAGGGTGAAGAGATGTCGCCGAACGTGTTCTACACCGGCGCCGCGCCCAACCAGCAAGCCATCCCGGCCGTGGAGTACCTGATGAGCGAGGACGGCGGCAGCGCCAAGCGCTTCTTCCTGCTGGGCACCGACTACGTCTACCCGCGCACCACCAACAAGATCCTGCGTGCCTTCCTGCACAGCAAGGGCGTGGCCGACAAGGACATCGAAGAGGTGTACACGCCGTTCGGCCACAGCGATTACCAGACCATCGTCGCCAACATCAAGAAGTTCTCCGCCGGTGGCAAGACCGCGGTCATCTCCACGGTCAACGGCGACTCCAACGTGCCGTTCTACAAGGAGCTGGCCAACCAGGGCCTGAAGGCCACCGACGTGCCGGTGGTGGCGTTCTCGGTGGGCGAAGAAGAACTGCGCGGCATCGACACCAAGCCGCTGGTGGGCCATCTGGCGGCGTGGAACTACTTCGAGTCGGTGGATAACCCGGTCAACCAGAAATTCGTCGCCGACTGGAAGGCCTACGCCAAGGCCAAGGGCCTGCCAGGCGCCGACAAGGCGGTGACCAACGACCCGATGGAGGCGACCTATGTGGGCATACACATGTGGGCGCAGGCAGTGGAGAAAGCCAAGTCCACCGATGTCGACAAGGTACGCGAAGCACTGGCCGGGCAAAGCTTCAAGGCGCCATCCGGCTTCACCCTGACCATGGACAAGACCAACCACCACCTGCACAAGCCGGTGATGATCGGCGAGATCCAGGATGACGGGCAGTTCAGTGTGGTGTGGGAAACCGAGCAACCGCTGCGGGCGCAGCCATGGAGCCCGTTCATTCCCGGCAACGACAAGCGCCCTGATTACGCCGTGAAAGGTAACTGAGTGCACTGGGGCTGCTTTGCAGCCCAATCGCCGGCAAGCCAGCTCCCACAAGAAAAAGCACCCTCCTCAAGGCCTGTGGATGACCTGCGGGAGCTGGCTTGCCGGCGATGAATCCAACGCCGATTTCCAGGATTACCCGCATGCTCAGACTGCTGCTCACCCTGCTCCTGCTGATGCCCTTGGCAACCCAGGCCAGCGAGGGCGAATTCTTCCTCACCGCCAAGCCCGCCGAGCAGGCCCAACTGCTCGAAAGCTGGGCGGCGCAACCCGATTCCGCACGCCTGCCGCTGCTGGAGAACCTGCGCCAAGGCCGCATCGCCGCTGAAGACACGCGCAAGGTGCGCCTGAACAACCGCCTGCGCGGCCTGATCGACAATGCCCTGGCCAGCCACCAGTTGCTCAGCCACAACAGCGCCATCCGCCTGGCCGCCGCCCAGCAACTGCAAAAGAGCGCGCAACCTGCGCAAATGGCCTTCCTCGACCGGCGCTTTGCCCTCGAAGTGGACCCCGCCGTGCACGCCGCCCTCGGCTTGGCCCTGGCCAACCTGCAACTGGGCGCCAGCGAACCGGCAGTACGCCTGGCCGCCGTTCGCCTGCTCGGCGAAACCGGTGACCCGCTGGCCCGCACCCGCCTCGAAGCCTTGCTGCAACCCAACGCGGAAACCGACCCGGGCGTGCGCACCGCCGCCGAAACCAGCCTGGCCCAGGTGCAGCGCAAGCTGCTGGCGGGCGAACTGCTCGGCCAGGCCTTCAGCGGCCTGTCGCTGGGCTCGATCCTGCTGCTGGCAGCACTTGGCCTGGCCATCACCTTCGGCCTGCTCGGGGTGATCAACATGGCCCACGGCGAAATGCTGATGCTCGGCGCCTACAGCACCTACATGGTCCAGGTACTGCTGCAGCGCTACGCCCCCGGCGCCATCGAGTTCTACCCGCTGATCGCCCTGCCAGTGGCGTTCGCCATCAGTGCCGGGGTCGGCATGGCATTGGAGCGCACGGTAATCCGCCACCTGTACGGTCGCCCACTGGAAACCCTGCTGGCGACCTGGGGCATCAGCCTGATCCTGATCCAGGCCATCCGCCTGCTGTTCGGCGCGCAGAACGTCGAAGTCAGCAACCCGGCCTGGCTGTCGGGGGGCATCCAGTTGCTGCCCAACCTGGTGCTGCCATACAACCGCCTGGTGATCATCGGCTTCGCCCTGGCCGTGGTACTGCTCACCTGGCTGCTGCTCAACCGCACACGGCTGGGCCTGAACGTGCGTGCGGTCACCCAGAACCGCAACATGGCCGCCTGCTGCGGCGTGTCCACCGGGCGCGTCGACATGCTCGCCTTCGGCCTCGGCTCGGGCATCGCCGGGCTTGGTGGCGTGGCCCTGAGCCAGGTCGGCAACGTCGGCCCGGACCTGGGCCAGAGCTACATCATCGACTCGTTCCTGGTGGTGGTGCTCGGCGGCGTCGGCCAGTTGGCCGGCAGCCTGTGGGCAGCCTTCGGCCTTGGCATCGCCAACAAGCTGCTGGAGCCGCAGATCGGCGCCGTGCTCGGCAAGATCCTCATCCTTGCGTTGATCATTCTGTTCATCCAGAAGCGCCCGCAAGGCCTGTTCGCCCTCAAGGGACGGGTAATCGACTGATGAACCAGCCACTGCTTGTCACCGCTACGCAAAAGGCCGGGCCACGCCTGACCCTGGCCATCGGCGCCGTCGTCGTCCTGCTGCTGGTGGCCCTGCCGCTGCTGTCGCTGCTGCCGGCGGACCATGCCCTGCAAGTGTCGGCCTACACCCTGACCCTGATCGGCAAGATCCTCTGCTACGCCATCGTCGCCCTGGCCCTGGACCTGGTCTGGGGCTACGCCGGGCTGCTGTCGCTGGGCCACGGGCTGTTCTTCGCCCTTGGTGGCTACGCCATGGGCATGTACCTGATGCGCCAGGCCGCCGGTGACGGCCTGCCAGGGTTCATGACCTTTCTGTCGTGGAGCGAGCTGCCGTGGTACTGGGCTGGCACCCAGCATTTTGCCTGGGCCCTGTGCCTGGTGGTGCTGGCGCCCGGGCTGCTGGCGCTGGTGTTCGGCTGGTTCGCCTTCCGCTCGCGGATCAAGGGCGTGTACTTCTCGATCATGACCCAGGCGCTGACCTTCGCCGGCATGTTGCTGTTCTTCCGCAACGAAACCGGCTTTGGCGGCAACAACGGCTTTACCAGCTTCCGCACTATCCTTGGCTTCGACATTGCTGCCCAAGGCACCCGCGCGGTGCTGTTCCTGCTCACCGTCGGCCTGCTGCTGGCCAGCCTGTACCTGTGCAGGTGCCTGACCCGCAGCAAGTTCGGCCGCCTGCTCACCGCCGTGCGCGACGCCGAGAACCGCCTGATGTTCTGTGGGTATGACCCACGCGGTTTCAAGCTGCTGGTGTGGGTGCTGAGCGCCGTACTGTGCGGCCTGGCCGGTGCGCTGTACGTACCGCAGGTGGGCATCATCAACCCCAGCGAGATGTCGCCGACCAACTCCATCGAAGCCGCCGTGTGGGTGGCCCTGGGCGGGCGCGGCACCTTGCTCGGCCCGTTGCTCGGCGCCGGCCTGGTCAATGGCATGAAAAGCTGGTTCACCGTGGCCTTCCCGGAGTTCTGGCTGTTCTTCCTCGGCGCATTGTTCATCCTCGTCACCCTGTACCTGCCCAAGGGCGTGGTCGGCCTGTTGAAGAAAAGGAGCCAGCCATGAGAGGCGTACCCCCGGTACACCCCGAATTCATGCTCGAACCGGTGTTCGACAACCTAGGCGCCGGCCGCGACGCCATCGGCCTGGGCCACAGCCGCAAGGCCGGCCTGGACACCCGCCATGGCACAGTGCTGAGCCTGGAAGACATCAGCGTCAGCTTCGATGGCTTCAAGGCGCTGAACGCGCTGAACCTGTACATCGGCGTGGGCGAGCTGCGTTGCATCATCGGCCCCAACGGGGCCGGCAAGACCACGATGATGGATGTGATCACCGGCAAGACCCGGCCTGACAGCGGTACGGCCTATTTCGGTGACACCCTCGACCTGACCCGCATGAGCGAATACCAGATCGCCCAGGCCGGCATAGGCCGCAAGTTCCAGAAGCCCACGGTGTTCGAGGCGCTGACGGTGTTCGAAAACCTGGAACTGGCGCTGAAGGCCGACAAGTCGGTATGGGCCAGCCTGGCAGCGCGCTTGGGCGGTGAGCAGCGCCAGCGCATCGAGGAAGTGCTGGGCATTTTGCGCCTGCTGCCACTGGCCCAGCGCCAGGCAGGGTTGCTGTCGCATGGGCAGAAGCAGTTCCTGGAGATCGGCATGCTGCTGGTGCAGGAGCCGCAACTGCTGTTGCTGGACGAGCCGGTCGCGGGCATGACCGATGCCGAGACCGAGTTCACGGCCGAACTGTTCAAGGGGCTGGCTGGCAAGCATTCGCTGATGGTGGTGGAGCATGACATGGGGTTCGTTGGCAGCATTGCCGACCATGTGACCGTGCTGCACCAGGGCAGCGTGCTGGCGGAAGGGTCGCTGGAGCAGGTGCAGGCGGATGAGCGGGTGGTCGAGGTGTATCTGGGCCGCTAGACATGGATACCTGTGCCGGCCTCTTCGCGGGTAAACCCGCTCCCACAGGTACGGCACAGGCCTGAAGAGCTGCGCGATCCTTGTGGGGGCGGGTTTACCCGCGAAAGGGCCGGCACAGGCAAAGCAGATTTCCCAGGAACCACACATGCTGAAAATCGACACCCTGCACCAGTACTACGGCGGCAGCCACATCCTCCGGGGCCTGTCCTTCGAAGCCAAGGTCGGCGAAGTCACCTGCCTGCTGGGCCGCAACGGCGTGGGCAAGACCACCCTGCTGCGCTGCCTGATGGGCCTGGTCCCGGCCCGCGACGGCAGCATCGAATGGGAAGGCAAGCCGATCACCAGCCTCAAGCCCCAGCAACGGGTCCACGCCGGCATCGCCTACGTGCCCCAAGGCCGCGAGATCTTCCCGCGCCTCACCGTCGAGGAAAACCTGCTGATGGGCCTTTCGCGCTTCCCCGCCCGTGAAGCTCGCGAGGTACCGCCCTTCATCTACGAACTGTTCCCGGTGCTGGAGCAGATGAAACAACGCCGAGGCGGTGACCTGTCCGGCGGCCAGCAGCAACAGCTGGCCATCGGCCGCGCACTGGCCAGCCGCCCGCGCCTGCTGATCCTCGACGAGCCCACCGAGGGTATCCAGCCTTCGGTGATCAAGGAGATTGGCGCAGTCATCCGCCGCCTGGCCGAGCGCGGCGACATGGCCATCCTGCTGGTGGAACAGTTCTACGACTTCGCCGAGGAACTGGCCGACCAGTACCTGGTGATGGCGCGTGGCGAGATCATCCAGCGGGGCCGCGGCGAAAACATGCAGGCCGAAGGTGTGCGCGGGCTGGTAACCATTTAATCTGCAAGCAACTACCCTGCGAGACACTGTCATGAGTCATGAAATCCGCGACGCCCTGCCTTCCGACGTGCCGGGCATCCTCGACATCTACAACGACGCGGTGCGCAACACCACGGCGATCTGGAATGAAACCCCGGTGGACCTGGCCAACCGCCAGGCCTGGTTCGATGCACGGGCGCAGCAGGGCTACCCGATCCTGGTAGCGGTGGATGAGAGCGGGGTGCTGGGCTATGCGTCGTTTGGCGACTGGCGGCCATTCGAGGGCTTTCGCAACACCGTGGAACATTCGGTTTATGTCCGTGGCGATCAGCGTGGCAAGGGGCTGGGGCCGGTGCTGATGGCGGCGCTGGTCGAGCGTGCACGGGCCTGTGGCAAGCATGTGATGGTGGCGGCTATCGAGAGCGGCAACGCAGCGTCGGTGCGCCTGCACGAGCGCCTGGGCTTCGTGGTGACCGGGCAGATGCCGCAGGTGGGGGTGAAGTTTGGCCGGTGGCTGGATTTGACCTTCATGCAGCTGGTGCTGAACCCCGGGGCAGAACCAAGCTGAGAAACCAGGCCTCACAAGTTCCCTGTAGGAGCGGCCTTGTGTCGCGATGGGCTGCGCAGCAGCCCCAGATCTTTGCTTCATCTCAAGATTGCCGGGGCTGCTGCGCAGCCCATCGCGACACAAGGCCGCTCCTACAGGGGTTAGCCGCAACGGCCTACATCTGGGTAAACCTGCCCAACCGCTGCCTCAGCATGTTGTTCTCGCTGCGCAACTGCTGCACTTCCTGCAGCAGCTCCAGCGCCAGCGCCACCCCTTCCCACTCCAGTTCCAGCTCCTGATGCAGCTTCGCCGCACGTTTGGCCAACAACGGCGCCTGATCGTCGAACAACCAGTCCTCCGGCGTTCGGCCGGAAGGTTCGACAATGCCGTGCTCGACGATTTCGATCACGCAGTCAGCCGTGATATCGGCCTCCTGACACAAGGTACGCATGTCCAGTTGAACGATCAGGGTGCTGCTCATGATCACTTACTCCATTGTGTCCTCGGGTTGAACGCAGCCTTCTCGGAAAGCTTGGCCCACAATTCGCGGGCAGCCTCATCGGATGCTGGCGGCATGACCACCTTCAGTTGCGCGTAAAGGTTGCCGCGCTCGCCACTCTTGTTGGCCAGGCCCTTGCCCGGTACGCGCAGGCGCTGGCCGCTCTGGCTGTCGGGGCGGATGGTGAGGTTGATCTTGCCGTCCAGGGTCGGCACGGCCACCTTGGTGCCCAGTGCTGCCTCCCACGGTGCCAGCGGCACAGTGATGATCAGGTCATGACCTTCGACATCGAACAGCGGGTGCGGTGCCATGCGAATGGTCAGGAACAGGTCGCCATTGGCTCCGCCACCACTGCCCGGCGCGCCCTGGCCCTTGAGGCGGATGCGCTCGCCATCGGTCACCCCGGCCGGGATCTTCACGTTCAGGGTTTTGGTAGTGAAGCCGGTGCGCTGGCCCATGCCGTTGGTCTGCGGCACCTGGAAGCTGATCTGCTTGGACTCCTTGCTCAGGGTCTCTTCAAGGAATACCGCCAGTTCTAGCTCCACGTCCTGCCCCCGCCTACCGGCGCTGCGTTGCTGCTGCCGGGCACCACCGAATGGGTTGCCACCTCGGCCACCAAAGATCGAGCTGAAAAAGTCGGAAAAATCACCGCCTTCGAAACCACCGCCACCACCGCGGCTTTCCCAGCCCGGTGGTGCCTGGAACGGTCGGCCATGCTGGCCGCCGTACTTGCGGATTTCGTCGAATTCGGCACGCTTCTGCGCGTCGCCCAGCACTTCGTAGGCCTCGTTGGCCTCCTTGAATTTTTCCTCGGCGTCGCGCTCCTTGCTGACATCGGGGTGATACTTGCGCGCCAGCTTGCGGTACGCGGCCTTGATCGCCTTGTCGTCCGCCGTGGGCTCTACGCCGAGTATCTTGTAATAGTCTTTGAAGTCCATCTATGGATCACCAATGTGAATGTGCGTGTTGCAAAAGAAGATAGGGGTCAAGCATAGCCTTTCAAGACCGCCTTGGGTTTGCTCCATGGCAGACGACCGGTCTTGATTCTGTAGCCAACTGGCATACACTGCGCGGCCGTTTTGCCTCCGGAAGCTCATTTCCCATGTCTGACGTATCCCCGGCCCGCGCCCTGGGCATCGACTTTGGCACCTCCAACTCCACGGTCGGCTGGCACCGCCCCGGCGCCGAGTCGCTGATTGCCCTGGAAGACGGCAAGATCACCTTGCCCTCGGTGGTGTTCTTCAACATCGAGGAGCGTCGCCCGGTATATGGTCGCCTGGCATTGCAGGAGTACCTGGAAGGCTACGAAGGCCGCCTGATGCGTTCGCTGAAAAGCCTGCTGGGCTCCAAGCTGATCAAGCATGACACCAGCGTGCTGGGCAGCGCCCTGCCGTTCAAGGACCTGCTGGGCATGTTCATCGGCGAGCTTAAAAAACGCGCCGAGGCCGCTGCCGGGCGTGAGTTCGAGCAGGTGGTGCTGGGCCGCCCGGTGTTCTTCGTCGACGAAGACCCGGCCGCCGACCAGGAGGCCGAGGACACTCTGGCCGAAGTGGCGCGCAAGATCGGCTTCAAGGATGTGTCGTTCCAGTACGAGCCGATTGCCGCGGCCTTCGACTACGAGTCGAGCATCAGCCGCGAAGAGCTGGTGCTGATCGTCGACATTGGCGGTGGTACCTCGGACTTCACCCTGATCCGCCTGTCCCCCGAGCGCCACTTGGTCGCCGAGCGCCAGAGCGACATCCTCGCCACCGGCGGTGTGCACATTGGCGGTACCGACTTCGACAAGCAGCTGAGCCTGCAGGGCGTGATGCCGTTGTTCGGCTATGGCAGCCGCATGAAGAGCGGTGCGCTGATGCCGACCAGCTATCACCTCAACCTCGCCACCTGGCACACCATCAACGCCCTGTACTCGCAGAAGTCGCAGCTGGCGCTGGGCAGCATGCGCTATGACATCGAGGACACGCTGGGCATCGACCGCCTGTTCAAGCTGATCGAAGAGCGTGCCGGGCACTGGTTGGCGATGGAAGTTGAGGCCAGCAAGATAGAGCTGACCGAGCAGCAGAGCCGCCACGTCGACCTCGGCCGCATCGAGCGCGAGCTGGGCGTGGACCTGTCACGGGCGCTGTTCGAAGGGGCTATCGAAGGGTTGCTGGAGCGAGTGCGTGGTAGCGTCAGCGAACTGCTGGCCAAGGCTGGCGTCAGCCAGACCCAGGTCGATACGGTGTTCTTCACCGGTGGTTCCAGCGGGATTCCGGCGCTGCGCAACAGCGTGTCGGCGATGCTGCCGAATGCGCGGCATGTGGAAGGCAACATCTTTGGCAGCATTGGTAGCGGGCTGGCCATCGAGGCGCGCAAGCGCTACGGCGTAGCCTGAGCCATCCCTTTCACCTGTGCCGGCCTCTTCGCGGGTAAACCCGCTCCCACAGGGTCCCCGCAAGCCTTGAGAGAAGTGGCGTACCTGTGGGAGCGGGTTTACCCGCGAAGAGGCCGGTACTGGTCAATAAAGAATCAGACCAGTTCGGCCCGCTTCAGCTCACTCTTCAGGTAGGCATAGTAGATCGGCCCCGCCACCACTCCCGGCAGCCCGAACGCCGCTTCGAACACCAGCATCGCCAGCAGCAGTTCCCACGACTTGGCACTGATCTGCCCGCCCACGATCCGCGCGTTGAGGAAATATTCGACCTTGTGGATAACGATCAGGTAACCCAGCGCCGCCGCCGCCACCCAGACCGACAGCGACAGGCCGACGATGGTGATCAGGGTGTTCGACATCAGGTTGCCGATCACCGGCAGCAGGCCCAGCAGGAAGGTCAGCACGATCAGCGTCTTGGTCAGTGGCAAGTGCACGTCGAACATCGGCAGTACCACGGCCAGGAAGATGCCGGTGAAGGTGGTGTTGAGCAGCGAAATCTTGATCTGCGCGAAGACGATGTTGCGAAACGCCTGCACCAGCAGGCTCAGGCGCTCGAACAGCGCCGCCGCCAGCGGCTTGCGCCGGGAGATGTCGGGGATGCGCTGCAAGGCGACGATGGCGCCGAGTATCATGCCGATCAACAGGGTGACGAACATGTGCGCCATGCCCTTGCCCACCAGCTGCAGGTCGCTCAAGTGGCTCTTGATCCAGTCACCGATGGCCACCTTGAACTCCGCCGCACTGGCCGGCAGGTAGCCTTCGATGAACGGCGGCAGCTGGCTACGGGCGCGCTCCACCAGGGCCATGAACTTGTCCAGCGAGGCCCCGGGGTTTTCCGCCTCGTGCAGCAAAAAGCTGAAAGCACCGGCAAACAGCAGGGTCAGGGTGCTGACCACCAGCGTGCCGAGCAGCGCTACAGCCAGCCAACGGGCGCGCTGCCCGGCAATCAACGGCTGCAGCCGCGGCGTGAGCATGTTTACCAGCTCGAACACCAGCAGGCCGGCCAGCAGGCTCGGCAGCAATTTCAGGGGCAACGCCAGCAACAGGCCGGCAAACACGATGATCCAGCTGGCCAGGGTGACCTGGCGGGGGGTGAAGGTCATACAGCCTCAACGGCAGACAACGGGAAAGACCCGCAGTCTGCCAGCCTTACGTCTGCAGGCATAGGCGCAGGTCATTTCTTCTTCAGGCAGTCGCTCATGAACGCTTTGCGCTCGTCACCCTTCAGGGCCTTGGTGGTGGCGTCGGCGTTGCAGGTTTTCATCTTCTCTTGCTGGGTTTGCGGCACATCCTTCTTCAGGCAGGTGCTCATGAAAGCTTTGCGCTCATCGCCCTTGAGGGCCTTGGCGGTGGCGTCGGCGTTGCAGGTTTTCATCTTTTCCTGCTGCGCGGTATTGGCAGCGAAGCCTTGGGCACTGAACAACACCGCCAATACCAGTAAGGGGATTTGCAGCACTTTCATGGAGTAGTCTCCTTGGCTCCGTGCCCGATGCACGGGGGTCGAGCTGAGTGTAGCCAAGAATTCTCAACGCCCTGCCCGTGCCTGGCGGCGGTATTGCTCGGGCGTGCACCGGGCCTGGCGCTGGAACATGGCGATAAACGCCGAGGCGCTGCTGTAACCCAGGTCAAAGGCGATGGCCTGGATCGGCTGGCCGGCCTCCAGCGCTTCGATGGCGCGCAGAAAGCGCAGGCGCAGGCGCCATTCGCCAAAACTGATGCCCAGTTCACGCAGGAACTGGCGGGCCAGGGTACGTTCGCTTACATGCACACGGGCGGCCCAGTCGGCCAGCGGACGGTTGTCGCCTGGCTCGGCACCAAGGCCATCGAGCACCTGTCGCAAGCCTTCGCTGTGGGCAAACGGCAGGTAGCAGGCCTGGGTGGGAGCCAGCAGCAACTGGTCGAGCAGCACTTGCACCAGGCGCTGGTCGCGCTCGCCCTCGGCCACCCGCAGGTCGCGCCGGGCAAAGTCGGCGAGGATGGCCTTGAGGATGTCGCTGATCATCAGGCTGCACGGTTGCTTCGGCAGTGCGGCGCACAGGCTGCGGTCCAGGTAGACCGAACGGTAGACGATGGCCTGCGGGTTGTAGCAGCCATGCTCGGTGTCGGGTGGCACCCACACGGCGTATTGCGGTGGGGACAGGAAGTGCTGGCCGGCGACCTCCAGGTGCATCACGCCGTGGGCGGTGTAATTGAGCTGGCCCCAGGCGTGGCGATGCAAGGCGCTATGGGTGTCGGCACCGAACTCGTCGTGGCGGAAGTACACCGGGGCCGGGAGCCGGGTGAACTGAGGAATGTCGAGGTATTTGCGCGGCATGCTGTCTGCTTTGCGGGGTGGGTTGTCTGGATAGGAGTATAGGCTTGTTGACAGACAGTTGATAATGGCTGCCATCGGGGCCTGCTGCGCAGGCCATCGCGACACAAGGCCGCTCCTACAGGAACCCGCGTTGCCTTCCGGGCCTGTGCGATACCTGTAGGAGCGGCCTTGTGTCGCGATGGGCTGCAAAGCAGCCCCAATCAGTCCAAAACGAGTAAGCCGCTACATGAACTACCTGTTCCCCCTGACCGCCATCCTGATATGGGCCGGCAACACCGTGGTCACCAAGATGTCCGCTGGGGCCATTCACCCCGCCGAGATCGGCCTCTACCGCTGGCTGCTGGCCGCGCTGTTGTTCACGCCGTTCCTGCTGCCCACCGTGTGGCGCAATCGCGCGGCCATTCGCCCGCACCTGGGCAAGGTTTTCGTGCTGGGCGTGCTGGGCATGGCGATGTACCAGAGCCTGGCCTACTTCGCTGCCGGCATCACCAGCGCCACCAACATGGGCATCATTCTTTCGCTGATGCCACTGATGTCACTGGCACTGTCCATCGCCTGGCTGGGCCAGCGCCTGAGCTACGGCGCCTTGCTGGGCGCGCTGGTGTCATTTTTCGGCGTGCTTGAAGTGGTCAGTGCCGGCCACCCCGCCAACCTTCTGCAACAAGGCCTGAACAGCGGCGACTTGCTGATGCTGGTGGCCACGCTGGCCTACGCGCTGTACAGCTTCCTGCTGAAGAAATGGCAGCTGCGCCTGCCGCCGATGCAGCTGCTGTACCTGCAGGTGCTGGTAGCCATCGTCGTGCTGTTGCCGCTGTTCCTGCTGTCGGACAAGACTGGCCTGAACAGCCGCAACATCGGCCTGGTGCTGTACGCCTGTGTACTGGCCTCGATGATCGCGCCCCTGGTGTGGATGCAAGCCGTCCACCGCCTGGGGCCCAGCCGCACCACGCTGTTCTTCAACCTGCTGCCGCTTGTCACGGCACTGATCGCCGCCGTGGTGCTCGACGAGCAGCTGGCCCGCTATCACCTGGTCGGCGGCCTGCTGACCCTGGCGGGCGTGGTGCTGGCCGAGCGCTGGACCACACCGATTCGTCGCTAGAGCCCTGCCGCCTTGAGCCGGGCGGCATGTTCGGTGAACAGCCGCACCGGTTCGGCACCCTTGCCCACCGCACCAAGCGACTGGTTGACGATATCCAGGTGGTCGAGCGGGTAATCGTCGCCAATCACCTGCCCCAGGTGCGAACTGAAGCGCCCGACCATGCCGTCGCAATGGCCCTTTTCCTTGACGAAGCTGCGTGCGAACAGGCGGCAGAAGTGGCTACTGCCGTCGAAACGGTTGCGCCGCTGGTCGGTCAGGCCGGGCTGCAAGGTGCCGGACCAGGAGTAATAGCGCACGCCATCGACCTCATAGGCCCCTTCCCCGCCCCAGGAATCTGGCAACCCCTGTGGATAAGCCTGGTTGAACAGCGCCACCCCGGCGCTGGTCAAAGATTGGTGCGAGGCGTGTACATCCACCGGCAGCGGGTCGCGGCGCCAGCCGGTTTCCAGCCACACCAGCAGCACGGCCAAGCCATGCAGCACAGCCTTCAGGATGCGCCCCTGTGGGGAATCGCCCGGTGCCGTACGCTCCAGGTAGTCGGCCAGCTCCGAGCCATGGTTGGGCCCCGCCACCGAAGTGACCGAAGCCACCCGCCCGGGCCGCCTGGCAGCCGCATAGCGCGCGCTCAGGGCGCCCTGGCTGTGGCCGATGAGGTTGACCTTTTCCGCTCCGGTACGCAGGCAGATGTCTTCGATGATCGCCAGCAACTGCTCGCCGCGCACCTCGCTGGAATGCAGCGGCGAAACCTGCACCGGGAACACCTGCGCCCCGCCCTTGCGCAGGGCCGGTACGATGCCGAACCAGTAGGGGTAGAGCACTACCCGGACAAAACCGAGCATGCCCGGCACCAGCACCAACGGGTATCGCGTGGCCAATTCCTGCTGCATTGCCCCAGCCCCTTTCCGTGGACGACCGGCCAACACTACAGCGGCATTGATGACCATCGCAATCGAACTCCCGGCGCGCGCTGCGGTTCCAAACCACACAGACCCTTTGCAAGGAGCGGGACCATGTACAAGCAGACCCTGGCAATCCTTCTGGCAAGCGCCACCCTCGCCGCCTGCGGCAGCCGCCCGGAAAACCCGGTGGACTACGTCACCTACCGCGACGAGCCGCTGGTCAAGCAGGTGGAAAAAGGCATGACCATGCAGAAAGTCATCGCCATCGGCGGCAGCCCGTCCAACGTGATCGACCTTCCCCATGGCGGCACCTGCAACGACTACATCCTCAACCACGATGGCCACCAGCAGCCCTACTACGTGCGTTTCGATGCCACCGGCCATGTCGACGCCAAGGGCTTCAAGACTTGCAAACAACGCGAAGAAGACAGCGACGCCGTCCACGGCGCCTAAGCCTTCCAGGCCATACCCATGACCACCCTGATGTTCCAGGAGATGAACATGAATGCGACTGAATTGACCGATGTGCAAACCCTGCGCGAACGTGCCCGCCAGCATGTCGAGCAAGGTGCGGTGACCGAGGGCTACGATGCTGATCGCCAACAGATCCTGCGCCTGCTCAATGATTCACTGGCCACCGAGCTGGTCTGCGTGCTGCGCTACAAGCGTCATTACTTCATGGCCAGCGGCATCAAGGCCAGCGTGGCTGCCGACGAATTCCTCGAGCATGCCAACCAGGAAGCCGAGCACGCCGACAAGCTTGCCGAACGGATCGTGCAGTTAGGTGGAGAGCCGGATTTCAACCCGGACAACCTGAGCCAGCGGTCTCATGCCCAATATGTGGCGGGCACTTCATTGAAGGAGATGGTGCTGGAAGACCTGGTGGCGGAGCGGATCGCCATCGATAGCTATCGCGAGATCATTCAGTACATTGGAGATAAAGATCCGACTACGCGGCGGATTTTTGAAGACATCCTCGCGCAGGAAGAAGAGCACGCGGACGATATGTCCGACCTGTTGCAAGGCTTGTAATTGCTGGGGGCGCTTTGCGCCCCATTCGCCGGCAAGCCGGCTCCCACAGGTATTGCACGAGCCTTGAGGTCTGTGGAGTCCCTGTGGGAGCTGGCTTGCCGGCGATTGGGCTGCGAAGCGGCCCTCTGCTATTTCCGCTCCTTCACCACCGCCGGCGCCTTGCCCGCCTTCATCTGCTGCAGCAGCGGCGTGCACTGGTTGGGATCATCCCCACTGCTAGGCGCAATCAGCGCCAGCAACCCCGCCGCCGGCCCGGCCACCACGCCCAACGCCACCATCCCCGCCCCGCGCAACGCCAGCGGCACCGCCTGCACCCCGGCACTGGGCTTGGCGAACGCCCCGCGTACATACAGCGGCGAGCGCAGCGAGAACAGCCGCAACCCTTTCGATTCAGGGGTAATTTTAAGGTCCAGCTGCTCCGTGGCGAAATTGGCCGTGCCGTTGATGTAGATGATCGCGTTCTCGGTATCGAAGATGAACAGGCGCGTGGTCGCCAGGCCATCCTTGATACCCACGTCAGCCGCTGCACAGTTGATTTTCACATCCTCATCGCCAAACAGCTTGCCGACCACATAGTTGCCCACGTTCAGCCCGGCAATCTCCATCAGGCTGCGGCTGATGGCACCATCGTTGATCAGCATGCGCAGGTCGCCATTGGCCGTGCCCAGCAAGGCGGCCACCGAGTTACCCCGGCCGGTGATATCGGCATCACCGTTCAACTCACCGAAGCTTGTCTGCATCGGCGCGAAGGAGGGGAACAACTGCTTGAGCTTGAAGCCCCGCGCCGTCAGCCGGGCACGCCCCTGCAACGGAACATTGCGGCCATCCAGACGGATCCTGGAAGCCAGGTTGCCACCAGCCACGCCAAAACGCAGAGGCTCCAGGCGCAGCAGGCCGTCTTCCAGGATCACATGGGCCGACAGGTCGTTGAACGGAAGTTGCGCGCTGTGCACGATGCGCTTGCCAGCGAAGGTGACGTCGGCGTCCATCGCGCGCCAGCGCTCGGTGCGGAACTCTTCCACCGGCAGCACCTTGCCCGCCGGCTGCTTGCTGGCACCCCCGCGGGCCTTCTGCTCGGCATTGGAGTCGGCGCCGATCAGCGGCGCCAGGTCCTTGAACAGCAACTGGTTGGACACCAGGTTGCCGGACAGCTTGGGGCGGGGCTGGCTGGCAACGAAGGCCAGGTCGCCATGGATATCGCTGTCACCGATCGTGCCGTTGAAGCCCTGGTAGTTGAAAGTCGCCCCCTGCGCCGCGTGCAGGTTGGCGCTGAGGTGGCCGTCGGTGGAATAGGCCGGGGTGTCGGGCAAGGTCACGCCGGTCAACGGGTAGAGGTTGCCCAGGCTGGCCCCGGACAGGCGCAGGCGCAGGTCGAGGGCGCCGAGGTTGCGCGGGTCGGTCAGGGTACCGGCGAGCACCACGTGGGTGTCTGCGATACGCACGTCAGCCTGCAGCGGGAACGGCTGGCTGGCGTCCTGCAGGGCCAGCAGGCCACCGATCTTGCCGGTACCGGACACCGGCTGGCCTTTGTAGCGGCCCTGGGCCTTGAGCCCGAAGGCGTAGTCCTGCGCGGCACCGGTCCTCTCGGCGCTGGCCTTGCCGACGATATCGCTGAACGGGACAGGCTTGCCCAGCGGGTCGATCTGCACCTTCATGCTGGTTTTCAGGGTTTGGTCATCGAAGCTGACATTGCCCTGGTCGAAGCCGATGGCGCCAATGTCCAGCTGCCATTTGGAAGGTTCTGCGTTTTCATCCTTGGGGCCGAAGTCGAAGACCCAGTTGGCGCGGCCATCGGCCAGGCGGGTAAGGCTGGCGGTAGGCTTGGTCAGGTCGATGCGCGGGATGCTGATCTGCTGGAACAGCAGCGGCAGCGGCGCCAGGCGGAACGCCACGCGCTCCAGGCCGACCATCTTCGGTTCCTTGAGCCACTCGGGGTTGCCCAGAGTCAGGTCTTCGGCGATGAAGTGCGGCCAGGGCACCCAGGCACGCCAGCCCCCCTCCTCTGGTTCGGTGCGCCAGTCCACGGCAAGGTTGCCATTGATCGCGAAAGGCCGCTGCAGGGCCTCGGAGACTTTCTCGTTGAGCAGGGGCTTGACGCGGTTCCAGTCGAAGGTAGCGATCACCACCACCAGGATCGCCAGCAGGGTCAGCAGGCTGGTGAAGGTCCAGACGAGGATTCTGGCGGGACGCGTCATTGCGTGATTCTCCTTGCGGTATGGCACAGAACAGGTGCAGCGGTGGCACTCAATATCTCGGACTGATGAAAACCCGTGGGGTTTTATCGATGGCGCCATGATAGCGAGTTTTTCCTGGCCTTTTGCTCAGCAATTCGTTGCGCCAGGACATACGTGTTACCCGCAAGCATCGCTATCAAATTGCCACTTTACGGCCTGAAAGGTGCTTTCTAGAGCAGCTTTACACCTCTATCAATACGGTCGATTGTTACCATTACCCGTATGAACTTCTCTCTGGCGTTACCCGGCGTAGCATTGGCTCCGTACCCACTTTCCAGCCCCCGAGAGGAGCACCGAAATCATGAAACGCCATCTGCTGACCCTGACCCTGTCCATCCTGGCCGCCAACGCTTTTGCCCTGCCAGCCGACGAGCAACACCTGACCGCCGAATCGCGCTCCAGCGCTGCCGAAATCGCCCAGCCGCTGAAAACCGTTGCCGAAGGTGGTGCTGATCGCCTGATCGAACGCAGTGGCCGTGTCGCCGAAGGTGGATCTGACCGCCTGATCGAACGTAGTGGCCGTGTCGCCGAAGGTGGCTCCGACCGCCTGATCGAACGCAGTGGCCGTGTCGCCGAAGGTGGCTCCGACCGCCTGATCGAACGCAGTGGCCGTGTTGCCGAAGGTGGCTCCGACCGCCTGATCGAACGTAGTGGCCGTGTTGCCGAAGGTGGCTCCGACCGCCTGATCGAACGTAGTGGCCGTGTTGCCGAAGGTGGCTCCGACCGCCTGATCGAACGCAGTGGCCGTGTTGCCGAAGGTGGCTCCGACCGCCTGATCGAACGCAGTGGCCGCGTTGCCGAAGGTGGCTCCGACCGCCTGATCGAACGCAGTGGCCGCGTTGCCGAAGGTGGTTCTGATCGCTTGGTTGAACTCAGCCGTGTGAGCTGATCACCATGGCCGAAAAGAACAACCTCTGTCACAACGCCTGCTCCCCTCCATGCCCGGTCCATTGACCGGGCTTTGTTTTTTTAACTAGAGTGCCCAGCCTTACCGCCACAGAAGCCCGCACCATGCTGCCGCGCGCCGAACAGAAGCAACAGACCCGCCAGGCCCTGCTCGATGCCGCCTGCCAGCTCATGGAGAGTGGCCGTGGTTTCGGCAGTATCAGCCTGCGCGAAGTGGCGAAGACGGCCGGCATCGTACCCACCGGCTTCTACCGGCATTTTTCCGACATGGACGCCTTGGGCCTGGCCCTGGTTGCCGAGGTCGACACTACCTTCCGCCAGACCATCCGCCTGGTGCGCCAGAATGAATTCGAACTGGGCGGCATCACCGACGCCTCGGTGCGCATCTTCCTCGACGTGGTCGCCGCCCACCGCGCACAGTTCCTGTTCCTCGCCCGTGAGCAGTACGGCGGTTCGCAGGCCGTACGCCAGGCCATTGCCCGCCTGCGCCAGGACATCAGCGACGACCTGGCCACCGACCTGGCGCGGATGAAGCGCTGGCAGCATCTGGACAGCGCCGCGCTGGCGGTGATGGCCGACCTGGTAGTAAAGACCGTGTTCGCCACCCTGCCAGAGCTTATCGACAGCCCCGAAGCGGGTTATCCACAGGCGTTGACGCCGCAGGAAAAGATCACCCAGCAGTTGCGCTTCATCTTCGTGGGGGCGCGACATTGGCAGGGGCTCGGCAACCCGAGCTGATTGATAGCCTGTACTGGCCTCTTCGCGGCGGTTCGACGCATCGATGAACCCGCTCCCACAGGTACGGCACCGAACCTGAGGGCAGGCCGGCACAGGCTACCCACAACCCAGTTCTGCTACCATGGCGCCCTGCCCGACAGCGACGAGCGCCGAAATGTCCGACCCCCGCCCCACCCTGCCCGAACTGGCCCGCTTCAACCAGCACTTCGCCGAACGCATCGTGCCGTTGTGGCAAGGCCCGGGCTGGAACGCCGACATGGCCCTGCCCTACGAGGCCCTGGACGCCCAGCACCAACCATTGCCGGTGCAGCGCTACCGGGCCATGGCCTGCGCACGTCAGCTTTACCTGTTCAGCAGCCGCATCGGGCAACCGGGCGCAGCCGAGCGAGCGGCCGCCTTGTTCCGCTCGCTGCAGAAGCACTTCCACGACGCCGAACACGGCGGCTGGTTCTACAGCATCGACGCCCACGGCAAACCGCTGGACCGGCGAAAGGATCTCTACACTCACGCCTTCATCGTGTTTGCCTGTGCGCATTACTGGGGCAAGGTGCGTGAAAACCTGGTGGAGTCCACGCTGAACGCCGCGCTGGACATCATCGACCAGCAGTTCGCCCGCGACGATGGCCTGTACGAAGCCAGCCTCGCTGAAGACTGGGCAGACCTTGCCAGCGGCCCGCTGCAAAACCCGCAGATGCACCTGGCCGAAGCCTTCCTGCAGGTGCTGGCGGTGCGTGACGACGAGCATACCCGGCAGTCGCTGCTACAACTGTGCGAGGCGCTGCAGGCACACTTCATCGAACCGGCCCACGGCCTGATGCTGGAAAAGCCACTCGGTACTGTGGATAACTGGTTCGAGCCGGGGCACCAGTTCGAGTGGTTCTACCTGCTGCATACCTCTCCGCTGCTGCGTGATACGCCGCTGCATGCGTCCATCGACCGGGCCTTCGGCTACGCCGAGCAGCATGGTGTGAAGGATGCCGCTGTGCTGGCGATGCTGGATGTGAATGGTCAGGTACTCGACGCCACCCAGCGGATCTGGGCGCAGGCGGAATACCTGCGGGCGCTGGTGTTGCGGACTGGGGGCGAAGCGAAGCTGGCCGGGCAGTTGCAGGCGCTGGAAGCGCAGTTCCTGCGTGAGGCGGGCTGGTATGAGTGCCGGGATGGCGAGGGGGCGGTGAGTCGGCATGATATGCCTTCTACTACGCCCTATCATTTGGCGACTTGCCTGGAAGGATTGCAGCGCCTGGGCTGACGTATTCGCGGGCACGCCCGCTCCCACAGGTACTGCACACCACTTGAGATGTGCACTTATCCTGTAGGAGCGGCCTTGTGTCGCGAAAGGGCTGCAAAGCAGCCCCGGCAATTTGTTTATCTGCCCTGAAACCTAGCCCTTGGTGGAGCGGTCGATCGAGAACCCTGCCCAGTCCTGGCTCACCGGCATCAGCTCGAGGCTGTTGATGTTGATATGCGCCGGCTGGTTGAGGATCCAGAAGATGGTCTCGGCAATGTCCTGCGGCTGGATCGGCTCGGCACCAGCGTAGGTCGCGTCGTATTTGGCCTGGTCACCGCCGAAACGCACCAGCGAAAACTCGCTCTCGCAAAGGCCCGGCTCGATGTTGCTCACCCGCACCCCCGTACCCCGCAGGTCGCAGCGCAGGCTCAACGAGAACTGGCCGACGAAGGCCTTGGTGCCGCCGTACACGTTGCTGCCCGGGTACGGGTAGTTGCCCGCCACCGAACCTACGTTGAGGATCGACGCCCCACGGCCATGGGCGATAAGCCGTGGCAGCAGCAGGCGGGTGGTGTACATCAGGCCCTTGATGTTGGTGTCGACCATGGTTTCCCAGTCGTCCAGGCTGCAGTTCTGTGCCGCGTCCACACCCAGCGCCAAGCCTGCGTTGTTGACCAGGCCGCGCAGCTTGTCGAAGCCGGCCGGCAGGTTGGCGATGGCCTGCTCCATGGCCTTGCGGTCACGTACATCGAGCACCAGACCATGTACTTCGGTCTTGGCCGATAGTTCGGCGCACAGGGCATCCAGGCGCTCCTTGCGGCGGCCAGTGAGCACCAGCTTCCAGCCGGCTTCGGCGAAGCGGCGGGCTGTGGCCTCGCCGAAGCCGGAAGTCGCGCCAGTGATGAATACGGTGGACGTCATGCTCTGTTCCTCACGGTAGGTTGTCATCGGCAGGCTTGCAGCATGCCCGCGCCGGGCGCTTGCAGCAACCCGCCTACAGCACTGTTCATTTTTTGATCATATTCGCCAAAGCCCCGCAGCAGAGGGCTCGGCAGCAGCTATGCGCATGTTATCCACAAGACTTTCCCCACGGATTGGGGGCAACTTGTCGACGGTGCGGAACCCTTTCAGCGACTCATGGTCGGTGGATATCTTTTCGATGCTGGCGCAAGGCTTCCAAGCATGCAGCCTGCAGCGGTCTGTCCAAGGTTTCTTCACAGGTTTATCCACAGGCTTTGCACGGGCCTTGGAATGAATGCAGAGCTTTGAAAAACCTGGAAAAACAATCCACAAGGCGCCTGTGATCAAAAAATGATCATGAAGCTGCAGGGCTTGGCATCAAAGGGCTTGAGCGAGATGCCACCATGTTTTCCACAGGCGGTTCCACATTATCCGTGGAAAAGATCGGGCCTGTGGAAACAAGGGCTTGAGATGGGGTGGTGATGCGTGAACGGAGAGGCGTGGTAGAAGTTGTCCACATCGAGAATGGGGCTGCTTTGCAGCCCATCGCCGGCAAGCCAGCTCCCACAGGGACCACACAGGCCCTGAGGGCAGCGCAGTACCTGTGGGAGCTGGCTTGCCGGCGAAAAGGGCCGCAAAGCGGCCCCCGAATGCAACTCAATGCCCGCCGAGATAGGCGTTACGCACTTCCTCGTTGACCAACAGCTCCTGCCCCGTGCCGCTCATGCGAATTTGTCCGTTGACCATCACATAAGCCCGGTCCGACAGTTTCAGCGCATGGTTGGCGTTCTGCTCTACCAGAAAGATGGTCATCCCGGTCTTGGCCAGCTCACGCAAGGTCGAGAAGATCTGCTTGACCACGATCGGCGCCAGCCCCAGTGATGGCTCATCCAGCAGCAGCAGCTTTGGCCGGCTCATCAGCGCGCGGGCAATCGCCAGCATCTGCTGCTCGCCACCAGACATGGTCATGGCCCTCTGGTTACGCCGTTCTTTCAGGCGCGGAAACAGCTCGTACATGCGCTGCATGTCTTCGTCGGCATGCTTGTCGCCGATGGGGATGGTGCCCATCATCAGGTTTTCCTCGACGGTCATGTCGGGGAACACCCGGCGCCCTTCCGGCGACTGAGCGATGCCGTTGGAAGCGATGTAGTGCGACGACTTGCGAGTGATGTCGGTGCCACGGTACACGATATGCCCCGAGGCCGCCCGCGGCTGGCCGAAGATCGACATCAGCAGGGTCGACTTGCCGGCACCGTTGGCACCGATCAGGCTGACCGTCTCGCCCTCGTTGATGTGCATCGAGACCTTTTTCAGCGCCTGGATCGGGCCGTAGAACACGTCCAGGTCCTTCAGTTCGAGAATGGGTGCACTCATACCAGTTCCTCTTCATCGGCACCCAGGTAGGCGGCGATCACCGTCGGGTTGTGGCGGATATCCTGCGGCGCGCCTTCGGCAATAACGTTGCCGTGGTCGAGCACCACGATATGGTCGGAAATGCTCATGACCATGCCCATGTCGTGTTCGATCAGCACCACGGTGATGTCATGCTCGTCGCGCAGCACACGGATCATGCGGCTGAGTGCCTCGGTTTCCTGCGGGTTCAGGCCAGCCGCTGGTTCGTCCAGGCAGATGATCTTCGGCCGCGTGCACATGGCCCGGGCGATTTCCAGGCGGCGCTGCTGGCCGTACGAAAGCTCGCCAGCAAGTCGGTTGGCGCAATCGACCAGATCGACCACTTCCAGCCAGTAGAATGCGTGGTCCAGCGCGTCGCTCTCGGCCTTGCGGTAGGCCTTGGTATTGAGCACCCCGGCCAGCAGGTTGCGGTTGACCCACATATGCTGGGCCACCAGCAGGTTCTCCACCACCGACATTTCCTTGAACAGGCGAATGTTCTGGAAGGTGCGTGCCAGGCCGGCGCGGTTGACCAGGTGGGTACCGCCGAACATCTTGTAGTACATGCGGTTGGCAAAGCGCGCCGGGGAGACGAAGTCTGCCGCCTGGAAGCGCTCGCCGAGCAGCTGGATGACATTGGTGTGGCTGCCGCGCACGTTCAGCTCGATGCGCCCGCCACTGGCCTTGTAGAACCCGGTCAGGCAGTTGAACACAGTGGTCTTGCCCGCACCGTTAGGGCCGATAAGTGCAAAGATCTGGTTGCGCCGGACCTTCAGGCTGACATCGCTGAGCGCCTTGATGCCACCGAACTGCATCATCAGGTTGTCGACCGAGAGAATGATATCGTCGCTCATGGCGCCACTCCTTTACGCGGGGTCACACCGGTACGGCTGATGCGGATCAGCCCACGCGGTCGCCAGATCATCATCAGCACCATCAGCACACCGAACAGCAGCACGCGGTATTCGGAGAAGCTGCGCAGCAACTCGGGCGCCACGGTCAGCACGAAGGCCGCGATCACCACGCCCACGGTCGAGCCCATGCCACCGAGCACGACGATGGCGAGGATCAGCGCTGACTCGAAGAAGGTGAACGACGACGGGTTGACGAAGCCTTGGTAGGTGGCAAAGAACACCCCGGCCAGGCCGGCGGTGGAAGCACCCAGAGTAAACGCCGAAAGCTTGACCAGCACGTGGTTCAGGCCCATCGAGCGGCAGGCGATCTCGTCTTCGCGTAGCGCTTCCCAGGCACGGCCGACCGGCATGCGGGTCAGGCGGTGCTTGATGTACAGCACTGCCAGCACGACGATGAACAGCACCGCGTAGATGAACACGAACTTGAGGTTGGCGTTGTAATCGAAGCCGAAGAACTCGTGGATCGGTACCCCGCCGTCCTTGGCCCGGCGGCCGAACTCCAGGCCGAAGAAGGTGGGCGCCGGTGCCGGCATGCCGTTCGGGCCGCCGGTGAACGACAACCAGTTGTTCAGCACCAGGCGGATGATCTCGCCAAAGCCCAAGGTCACGATCGCCAGGTAGTCGCCGTGCATTCGCAGCACCGGGAAGCCGAGTATGCACCCCGCCAGCGCCGCTGCGATGGCGGCCAGTGGCAGCACGCTCCAGAAGCCCAGGCCAAGGTATTGGTAACCCAGCGCCAGGCCGTACGCGCCGATGGCATAGAACGCCACGTAGCCCAGGTCGAGCAGGCCGGCCAGGCCGACCACGATGTTCAGCCCCAGGCCCAGCAGCACGTAGATCAGGCCGAGGATGACCACGGTCAGCAGGTACTTGTTGGCGAAGATCGGGAAGACGATGGCAATCACCACCAGCGCAGGGATGATATAGCGCAGCCGCGATACGTAGTTCGGCGCGCGCACATGCACGCCCGAGCCGCCGCTTTCGAAGCCTTGGAGCATGCGCGAGCCGGCGGCAGTCTGCAGATACAGGCTGAGCAGGAAGCGCCCCAGCATCACCCCGCCGACCAGCCAGGCCACACGCCGCGGCTCGGCATTGAAGGTGTAGCCGTCGAGCACCACGCCGACGACAGGGCCAAACACGATGAGTGCCAGCAGGCCGGCGACGATGGTCTCCAGCAGGCTGCGTTTGATATCGAAACCTTTGGTTTCAGGAACAGAGGCAGTTTTGGCAATGGACATGTTCACACCTTAGCCACGAGCGGGCGGCCCAGCAGGCCTTGCGGGCGGAAGATAAGGATCATCACCAGCAGCGAGAAGCTGAACACGTCCTTGTAGTCGGAGTTGATCAGGCCAGAGAACAGCGACTCGGAAATGCCCAGGATGATCCCGCCGAGCATGGCGCCAGGCAGCGAGCCGATACCACCGAGCACCGCGGCGGTGAACGCCTTGATGCCGATGATGAAGCCGGCGTAGAAGTCGAAGGTGCCGTAGTTCATGGTGATCAGCACGCCGGCCAGGGCGGCCATCACCGCACCGATGACGAATACGTAGGAGATCACCCGGTCGGTGTTGATGCCCAGGATCGAGGCCATCTTGCGGTCTTGCTGGGTGGCACGGCACATGCGGCCGAGCTTGGTGTACTTGATCACGTAGGTGAGCAGGCCCATGCCAACGAAGGCTGCCACCAGAATGAAAATCTTGGTGTAGGTAAGTTGCACGAAGCCGGTACCCACTTCGACACGCCAGGCGCCTTCCAGCAGGGTTGGCACGCCTTGCTGGCGGGCGCCCTGGCTGATCTGCGCGTAGTTCTGCAGGATCAGCGAGATGCCGATGGCACTGATCAGCGGTGCCAGACGGGTGGAGTTGCGCAGGGGTTTGTAGGCGATGCGTTCGATGGTGAAGCCGTACACACCGGTGACGACGATGGTGAACAACAGGGTGCCCAGCATCAACAGGGGAAACGACTCGATACCGAAGTAAGCCAGCAATGCCAGGCTGATCGCCGCGAGGTACGCGGAAATCATATACACCTCGCCGTGCGCGAAGTTGATCATGCCGATAATGCCATAGACCATTGTGTAGCCGATGGCGATCAGGCCATAGACCGACCCGAGGGTCAGACCGTTGACCAGTTGCTGCAGGAAAATACCATCCATAACGCAATCTCACCTGATTGAGATTGCACGAGCGCCGACCACGGCGGGCCTGGGACAGGCGGCCCTCGCAGCGCAGTACTGTGCAGATCTACGGATAAAGACAGGTACCGCTGGGCTTTGGCCCGGGGGCTGACGCGCCCGGGCCGTGGGCCGTTGTTATTTTTGTTTTTCCAGCTGGTGGTACTTGCCTTGGGCATCCCACTGGTAGACCACGTAGTCGGACACGGTCAGGTCACCCTTCGAGTCCCACTTTTTCTCGCCCATGACGGTCTGCACCGGGTTGGCCTTGAGCCACTTGGCAGCGTCCTCGCCCTTGTTCGACTTGGCGCCGTTGAACGCTGCAGCCAGGGCCTGCAGCGAGGCATAGGCGTACAGGGTGTAGCCTTCAGGTTCGGTACCGGCCTTGCGGAACTCCTCCACCACCGCCTTGCTGTCCGGCAGCAGGCGCGGGTCGGCACCGAAGGTCATGTACACGCCATCGACGTACTGTGCGCCGCCGGCGGTGGACACCAGTTCATCGGTGACGATGCCGTCATCGGACATGAACTTGACGTCCTTCAGGCCCTGTTCGCGCAGCTGGCGCACCAGCGGGCCGGCTTCCGGGTGCAGGCCACCGAAGTAGACCACGTCGGCACCGGTGGAGCGGATCTTGGTGACCACGGCGCTGAAGTCCTTCTCGCCGCGGGTCAGGCCTTCGTACAGCACCGGCTTGACGCCGCGTTTCTCCAGCTGTGCCTTGGTCGCGTCGGCCAGGCCCTGGCCGTAGGTGTCCTTGTCGTGCAGTACCGCGACTTTCTTGCCCTTGAGCACGTCGACGATGTAGTCGCCGGCGACGATGCCCTGTTGGTCGTCACGGCCGCACATGCGGAACATGGCGCCCAGGCCGCGCTCGGTGACCTGTGGGTTGGTGGAACCTGGGGTGATGGCGATGACGCCAGCCTCGTCATATACCTCGGAGGCCGGGATGGTGTTGGAGGAACAGAAGTGGCCGACCACGCCGATCACCTTGTCCTGGTCGACCAGGCGGTTGGCCACGGCCACGGCCTGCTTCGGCTCGCAGGCGTCATCGCCCTTGACCAGGACGATTTTCTCGCCGTTCACGCCACCGGCGGCGTTGATCTTGTCGGCCGCTGCCTGCGCACCTTTCATGTACTGCTCGCCAAACGCTGCGTTAGCCCCGGTCATCGGGCCCGCTACACCGATCTTGACGTCGGCCTGAACATACGAAGAAACACCCAGTGCCGTAGCTACGGCCAGAGCCAGGAAACCTTTCTTGTAAAACGTCTGCGACATGAGGTGGTGCTCCTAGAGTTTTTTTTTGGTTGGCACTACAACTTCTCAGCCCAGTGCTCCGAGCAAGGGCCGTGCCATAGGTTTTGTCTTACGGGAAAACACACTGTGCAGGTTGCTGGCAGGCGACCGACGGCCTTTTCTTTATTGAGCGTGCAACCGTCTGCCACGCGGCGGGCGCCACCACACGTACAGACAAGGAGCAACCATCGAGTGCCATCATTGCAACCCTGGCAAGTGTTAACGTGCAACCGCGCTGTAACAGCGGACGTCACCGAACTGCACACAGCTGGTGCGCGACTGCTACAGGCGGCACCGTTTCAAGGCTAGCTGGTGCACGAAAAAACACCTCTGTTTTGGCAGTTCCGGCCCTATCGCCGGCAAAGCCGGCTCCACAGGAACACTGCGAATTCCGGCCCTGTGGGTTACTTGTGGGAGCTGGCTTGCCGGCGATAGGGCCGCAACAGGCACAACAAGGCCGAAAAGGCTGGCACAATGTCCGCCATTCGCCGCTTCCGGAGCCCCATTGATGAGCGAGAGCGCATTCGCCGAGCGCATCGTGCACAACCTGCTCGACACCGACTTCTACAAACTCACCATGATGCAGGGCGTACTGCACAACTACCCGGACGCCGACGTCGAATGGGAATTCCGCTGCCGCAACGGCGAGGATCTGCGCCCCTACCTCGGCGAGATCCGCAACCAGCTCGAACTGCTCAGCGACCTCACCCTGGATGACGGCCAGTTGGCCTTCCTGGAACGCATCAGCTTCCTCAAGCCTGACTTCCTGCGCTTTCTGCGCCTGTTCCGCTTCAACCTGCGCTACGTACGCCTGGGGATAGAAAACGGCCAGCTGTTCCTGCGCCTGAAAGGCCCGTGGCTGCATGTGATCCTGTTCGAAGTGCCGCTGCTGGCGATCATCAGTGAAGTGCGCAACCGCCACCTGCACCCGCGCATGCGCCTGGCCGAGGCCCGCGACCAGCTGTACCGCAAGTTCGACTGGCTGCGCGCGCATGCCAGCGACGATGAACTGGCCGAACTGCAGGTGGCCGACTTCGGCACCCGCCGACGCTTTTCCAGCCGCGTGCAGGAAGAAGTGGTGCGCGTGCTGCGCGACGATTTCCCGGGGCGCTTCGTCGGCACCAGCAACGTCGACCTGGCATGGAAACTGGATATCAAGCCTCTGGGCACCATGGCCCATGAATGGATCATGGCCCACCAGCAACTCGGCCCGCGACTGATCGATAGCCAGATCGCCGCGCTGGACTGCTGGGTGCGCGAGTATCGCGGCCTGCTTGGCATCGCCCTGACCGATTGCATCACCATGGATGCCTTCCTCGGCGATTTCGATCTGTACTTCGCCAAGCTGTTCGACGGCCTGCGCCACGACTCGGGCGAACCGGTGGCCTGGGCGGAAAAGGCCATTGCCCATTACCAGAAACTGGGTATCGACCCGATGACCAAGACCCTGGTTTTTTCCGACGGTCTCAACCTGACCCGCTCGCTGGAAATCTTCCGAGCCCTGCGCGGTCGCATCAACGTCAGCTTCGGCATCGGCACCAACCTGACCTGTGATATCCCAGGTGTGGCCCCGATGAGCATCGTGCTTAAAATGACCGACTGCAACGGCGCGCCGGTAGCGAAGATCTCGGACGAAGCCGCCAAGACCCAATGCCGCGACGAGAACTTCGTCGCCTACATGCGCCATGTATTCAAAGTCCCCAGCAAGGAGTAACCCATGCAAGCGGTTCAGCAAGAGATTGCCCAGGCGCTGAAGGTACAGCCGCCGTTCGCCGACGCCGCCGCGCTCGAGGCCGAAGTAGCCCGGCGCGTGGCGTTCATAAAGGATTGCCTGGCCAACGCCCGGCTCAAGACCCTGGTGCTGGGCATCAGCGGCGGCGTCGACTCGCTGACCGCCGCACTGCTCGCCCAACGTGCCATCAACGAGCTGCGCGCCGAAACCGGCGACAAGGCCTACACCTTCATCGCTGTACGCCTGCCTTACCAGGTCCAGCATGACGAGCATGACGCCCAGGCGTGCCTGGAAGTGATCAAGGCCGACGAAGTGCACACTGTGGATATCGCCCCGGCAGTACGGGCGCTGGCGGCTGAAGTGGTGGAGTTGAAGAACGGCTCGCCGACGCTGGTGGACTTCGTGGTCGGCAACGTCAAGGCACGTACCCGCATGGTCGCCCAATACACCATCGCTGGTGCCCGCGCGGGCCTGGTGATCGGTACCGACCACGCCGCCGAGGCGGTGATGGGCTTCTTTACCAAGTTCGGTGATGGTGCCTGCGACCTGGCACCGCTGAGCGGGCTGGTGAAGAACCAGGTGCGGGCGATTGCGCGCAGCTTCGGTGCGCCGGAGTCACTGGTGGAAAAGGTGCCGACTGCAGACCTGGAAGACCTGGCGCCGGGCAAGCCGGACGAAGCCTCCCATGGCGTGACCTACCAGCAGATCGATGCCTTCCTGCATGGGCAGCCGGTTGATCAGGAAGCGTTCGATATCATCGTCGCTACCTACCGCAAGACCCAGCACAAGCGCGAGCTGCCGTTCGCCCCTTGATCAGGCTGTAGAAAGACCTGTGGGAGCGGGGTCATCGGGGCGCCGAACCCACTCCCACAGGATTCACCGTCAGCCTTTGATTACTTGACGACGACCTTGCCCTTCATCATCGAGATGTGGCCCGGGAAGGTGCAGAAGAAGCTGTAGTCGCCACCGGCTTCCAGCTTGGAAGCGTCGAACTTCACCTCGGTCTCCTTCTCAGGAGCGCCAATCATCTTGGTGTGGGCGATGATCGCGGCGTTGTCAGCCTTGATGTAGTCCTTTTCCAGACCCTGGCTCATGCCTTCGGTAGCAATGCCCTGCATATCGGCAGTCTTGCTGATCACCAGGTTGTGGCCCATGACGTTCTTCGGCAGGTTGCCGGAGTGGGTCAGTTTGACGGTGAATTCTTTGCAGCTCTTGTCGACGGTGATTTCCTTGGTGTTGTAGGACATCTGGTCGGTGGAGTCGACAGTCACCGAGCACTCGGCTGCGAAGACAGAGGCGCTGGCGAGGGTCAGCAGGGATACCGCTACAGCTTTCGCAAACATCATGAATCTCCTTGGCAGGGTTTTATCAATTGCGAGACTGCCTGAAACCGTTCAGCCCCTTGCTGATATGGGTCAAGGGGCTGTCAAGAGGCCAGCCAGTAGAATTGTTCAATGGATTGTATACAACCAATTCAAGGGCACATCATGCCCTTTTATTGGACGATGGGACAACCTCTCATTTAGGAGCAATACGAAATGACCCTTGGAAGCCTGATGAACAGCCTGCTGGCGGCCTACGCCCATGGAGCCACCGGCGCCATCTGCGAATTCTCCCGGCCGGAGTGAAACCGGCCTTGGAACTGTAGGACATGGGCCTTACCCTGTCAGCCTGAGTGACTGGAGATGAGCAATGCCCGTACGTTCCGTTTGTGTGTTCTGCGGCGCCAGCATTGGTGCCAACCCCGCCTACCGTGAAGCGGCCATATCACTGGGCCAAGCGATTGCCCGTCGCGGCCTGACACTGGTCTATGGCGGCGGTGCAGTCGGCCTGATGGGCACCGTCGCCGACGCGGCCATGGCGGCCGGTGGCGAAGTGATCGGGATCATCCCAGAGAGCCTGATGAATGCCGAAATCGGCCACAAGGGCCTCAGCCGCCTGGAAGTGGTCGACGGCATGCACGCGCGCAAGGCACGCATGGCCGAGCTGAGCGATGCATTCATCGCCCTGCCCGGAGGGCTGGGTACGCTGGAGGAGTTGTTCGAGGTATGGACCTGGGGGCAATTGGGCTATCACGCCAAGCCGCTGGGGTTGCTGGATGTTAACGGCTTCTACGAGAAGCTGGGCGGGTTCCTCGACCATATCGTCGAAGAAGGTTTCGTGCGGCCGCAGCATCGGGCGATGTTGCTGCTCGGGCAGCAGCCGGATGAGCTGCTGGACGGCATGGACAAATTTGTCGCGCCGGTGGCGCCGAAGTGGGTCGACAGGAAGCCTGACTAAACCTGCAACAGGGGCTGCTTTGCAGCCCAATCGCCGGCAAGCCAGCTCCCACAAGTACAGTGCAAGCCTCGGGGTTTGTACAATTCCTGTGGGAGCTGGCTTGCCGGCGATTGGGCCGCAAAGCGGCCCCCGAAATCAGCGCGGGATCACTGGCTGACGCGGCTTCTTGTTGCCTTTGCCACCCTTGGCCGCTTCCTTGCGCTCCTTGGCCGCCTGCTGGTTACGCGCGAACGCTTCAGCCTTGGCTTTTTCACGCTTGTCCCAAGGCTTGCTGCCATCACTGCCACGCGGCGGCAGGCCGGTGTGCTGGGTAAGGACCTTCTGCTCCTTGCCCACCTTGTGGCTACCTGCCGGGGTCGAGTTCTTGCGGCGTGCACTCTGGTAGGTATCGGTCTGCGGCTGGTGCAGCGGGATCAGCTGGTGCTTGCCCGGCCCGATCAGGTCGGCGCGGCCCATGCGCTGCAGTGCCTCACGCAGCATCGGCCAGCCCTTCGGGTCGTGGTAACGCAAGAACGCCTTGTGCAGACGGCGCTGCTCCTCGCTCTTGACGATCTCCACGCCTTCGCTCTTGTAGGTCACCTTGCGCAGCGGGTTCTTGCCCGAGTGGTACATGGCCGTGGCCGAGGCCATCGGCGACGGGTAGAACGCCTGCACCTGGTCGGCACGGAAGCCGTTGCCCTTCAGCCACAGGGCCAGGTTCATCATGTCTTCATCGGTGGTGCCCGGGTGCGCGGCAATGAAGTACGGGATCAGGTACTGTTCCTTGCCCGCCTCTTTCGAGAACTTCTCGAACATGCGCTTGAAGCGGTCATAGGTGCCGATACCCGGCTTCATCATCTTGTCCAGCGGGCCACGCTCGGTATGCTCCGGGGCAATCTTCAGGTAACCGCCGACGTGGTGGGTGACCAGCTCCTTGACGTACTCCGGCGACTCCACCGCCAGGTCGTAACGCAGGCCCGAGGCAATCAGGATCTTCTTCACACCCGGCAGGGCGCGAGCCTTGCGGTACAGTTCGATCAGCGAGCTGTGGTCGGTGTTGAGGTTTTCGCAGATGCCCGGGAACACGCAAGACGGTTTGCGGCAGTGCTTCTCGATGTCATGGCTCTTGCAGGCGATGCGGTACATGTTGGCAGTCGGGCCGCCAAGGTCGGAAACCACGCCGGTGAAGCCCGGCACCTTGTCACGCATCTCTTCGATTTCATGCAGGATCGACTCGTGCGAGCGGTTCTGGATGATGCGGCCTTCGTGCTCGGTGATCGAGCAGAAGGTGCAGCCACCGAAGCAGCCACGCATGATGTTCACCGAGAAGCGGATCATCTCGTAGGCCGGGATGCGTTCCTTGCCGTAGGCCGGGTGCGGCACACGGGCATAGGGCATGCCGAACACGTAGTCCATTTCCTCGGTGCTCATGGGGATGGGTGGCGGGTTGAACCACACATCCACTTCGCCATGCTTCTGCACCAGGGCGCGGGCGTTGCCCGGGTTGGTCTCCAGATGCAACACCCGGTTGGCATGGGCATAGAGTACCGGGTCGTTACGCACCTTCTCGAACGACGGCAGGCGGATCACCGACTTTTCCCGGGTCATGCTCGGGCTGTCGAGGATCTGCACGACCTTGGCTTCGTTCGGGTCCTCTTGGTCGCCCTTGGCCTGCTCGATGGCACAGGCCTGGGTGTCCTGAGTGTTCACGTACGGGTTGATGATCTTGTCGACGCGGCCCGGGCGGTCGATGCGGGTCGAATCGATCTCGTACCAGCCCTGAGGCGTGTCGCGACGCACGAAAGCAGTGCCGCGCACATCGGTGATGGTCTCGATCTTCTCGCCGTTGGACAGGCGCTGGGCCACCTCGACCACCGCGCGTTCGGCGTTGCCGAATAGCAGGATGTCGGCGCTGGCGTCGATCAGGATCGAGTGGCGGACCTTGTCCTGCCAGTAGTCGTAATGGGCGATGCGGCGCAGCGAAGCCTCGATGCCGCCGAGCACGATCGGCACGTGCTTGTAGGCTTCCTTGCAACGCTGGCTGTACACCAGGCTGGCGCGGTCCGGGCGCCTGCCGGCAAGGCCACCAGGGGTGTAGGCGTCG
The DNA here is from genome assembly GCF_036784815.1 of Pseudomonas sp. TE3-3-F2023. Taxonomy (NCBI): domain Bacteria; kingdom Pseudomonadati; phylum Pseudomonadota; class Gammaproteobacteria; order Pseudomonadales; family Pseudomonadaceae; genus Pseudomonas; species Pseudomonas sp. TE3-3-F2023. The sequence goes on from NZ_CP145113.1 coordinate 215,445, forward strand.
TCGGAACGGATTTTCTTGTCCGCGGTATAGCGGTTGATCATCGAGTCCATGTTGCCCGCAGCCACGCCGAAGAACAGGTTCGGCTCGCCGAGTTTCATGAAGTCGTCTTTCGACTGCCAGTTCGGCTGGGCAATGATGCCCACGCGGAAGCCCTGGGCCTCCAGCAGGCGGCCGATGATGGCCATGCCGAACGACGGGTGGTCGACGTAGGCATCACCGGTCACGATGATGATGTCGCAGGAATCCCAGCCGAGCAGATCCATCTCCTCCCTGCTCATCGGCAGGAAAGGTGCTGGCCCGAAGCATTCGGCCCAGTACTTGGGATAGTCGTAGAGTGGTTTGGCTGCTTGCATGTCAGTGACCGGTTCTGGTGTGCAGGGAAATCGCGGGCGCGGAATATAGCACAAATTTTGACCAAATCCGACGATGGTTGTCGGATTCATGGGTTGCCCGTACCGGTCTCATCGCCGGCAAGCAAACGCCTCCAGGAGCTCCACCGGCCTCAAGGCAGTGGTCTCCTGTGGGAACTGGCTTGCCGGCGATGAGGCCGGTGGCTTATTCGTCGTCGTCGAAGTTGTACATGCCCGGCGCAAGGTTCTCGAAGCGGGTGTACTTGCCGATGAACGCCAGGCGCACGAAGCCGATGGGGCCGTTACGCTGTTTACCGATGATGATTTCCGCCACGCCCTTGTGCTCGGTCTCGGGGTGGTACACCTCGTCTCGGTACACGAACATGATCACGTCGGCGTCCTGCTCGATCGCACCAGATTCACGCAAGTCGGAGTTCACAGGGCGTTTGTTCGGGCGCTGTTCCAGGGAGCGGTTCAGCTGCGACAGGGCGATGACCGGGCAGTTGAACTCCTTGGCCAGGGCCTTGAGCGAGCGGGAGATCTCGGAAATCTCGTTGGTCCGGTTGTCACCGGCCGAACCCGGAATCTGCATCAGCTGCAGGTAGTCGACCATGATCATGGCGATTTCGCCGTGCTCACGGGCCAGGCGGCGGGTACGCGCACGCATTTCCGAGGGGCTGATGCCGGCGGTATCGTCGATGAACAGCTTGCGGTCGTTGAGCAGGTTCACCGCCGAGGTCAGGCGCGGCCAGTCGTCGTCGTCCAGCTGGCCGGAACGCACCTTGGTCTGGTCGATACGGCCCAGGGACGAGAGCATACGCATGATCAGCGATTCACCTGGCATCTCGAGGGAGAACACCAGCACCGCCTTGTCGGTACGCAGTACGGCGTTTTCCACCAGGTTCATGGCGAAGGTGGTCTTGCCCATCGACGGTCGGCCGGCAACGATGATCAGGTCTGCCGGCTGCAGGCCGCTGGTCTTCTCGTCGAGGTCGGTAAAGCCTGTGGATACGCCGGTGATGTCGCTGTCGGAGTTGAACAGCGTGTCGATGCGGTCGATGGCCATGGTCAACAGTTCGTTGACCCCCACCGGGCCGCCGGTCTTCGGCCGCGCCTCGGCGATCTGGAAGATCTGCCGCTCGGCGTCGTCGAGAATCTCTTCGGCGTTGCGCCCTTGGGGGTTGAACGCGTTGTCGGCGATATCGGTACTGATGCTGATCAGCTGACGCAGGGTGGCGCGCTCGCGAATGATCGCGGCGTAGGCCTTGATGTTGGCTACCGACGGGGTGTTCTTGGCCAACTCTGCCAAGTACGCCAAGCCACCGACTTGCGAAGAAAGGCCTTCCTTGTCCAACTGCTCGTGAAGGGTCACCACGTCGAATGGCTGGTTGGCGTCGGCCAACTTGTGCACGGCACGGAAAATCAGGCGGTGGTCATGCCGGTAGAAGTCGCCATCCGACACCTGGTCCAGTACCCGCTCCCAGGCGTTGTTGTCCAGCATCAGGCCACCGAGCACGGCCTGTTCGGCCTCGATGGAATGCGGCGGCACCTTCAGGGCTGCAGTTTGCAGGTCAAGCTGTTCGGAGGTGGTGATCTCGTTCATGGCCACGAAAGAATTCTGGAGGATGAAAAAGACAAAGGGCACGGCCTGTCGAAAACAGGACCGTGCCCGATGTTAACCGCCTGACCCACAAGGAGCCAGCCAGTCAGCGCAGCTTAGGCAGCTACGACGACCACGCGTACGGTGGCTTCAACGTCGCTGTGCAGGTGCACGGCTACGTCGTATTCGCCAACCTGACGGATGGTGCCGTTCGGCAGACGAACTTCAGCCTTGGCCACTTCAACGCCGGAGGCGGTCAGGGCGTCAGCGATGTCGTGGGTGCCGATCGAACCGAACAGCTTGCCTTCGTCGCCAGCGGTGGCAGTGATGGTCACTTCCAGCTCGGCCAGTTGGGCAGCGCGGCTTTCAGCCGAAGCTTTCTTGTCAGCAGCTGCTTTTTCCAGCTCGGCGCGACGCTCTTCGAACGCAGCCAGGTTGGCGGCGTTGGCAACGGTGGCCTTGCCGAATGGCAGCAGGAAGTTACGGCCGTAACCAGCCTTAACCTTTACTTTGTCGCCCAGGTTGCCCAGGTTAGCGACTTTTTCCAGCAGGATCAGTTCCATTTGGTAAAACCTCTTAACTTTTAACCTTCACCGTTCGCGGAGTCATTCCCCTTGGGGGACTTGCGACCGCGAAAATCAATCAGGCTGTCGACAATGGCCAAAACCACCAGCAACGGATAAATCAGCTGCATGATCAGCGGCAACGTCACGTACATGCCCACCAGCCAGAAACCGGCCAGTCGCCCCTGTGCCACCAGCCCGTGCATCAAGGCGATGCCGGCCAGCACCAGTACCAGGCTCGAGGCCGATGCCAGGACGATGAACTGCGGCCCGATGAACGGGGCCACCACCATCACTGCCACCAAGACCGCCATGGTCTGTTTCGGCAACTTCAGGGCGCGAAACTCGCGACCGAAGCCTCCAGGGTTGTACAACGCTGCCTGCCAGTAGCGCGCCAGCACCAGGGCCAGCACACTGAACAATTGCACCGTCACTGCTGTGGAAGCGACCAGCACAGGGCGGATCAGCTCACCGGAGAGCACCGGCTGCCCCTCGATTTTCGGCATGGCTTCGGCAAACGCCTTGGCCAGCACATCGAAGGTTTGCGCCAACGCCAGATCGAGCACGAGGCTGAAAGCCACGGCGAACACGGCACTGACCAGCAACACCCGGCTCCAGGGATGCTCGGCGCGCAACAGCGCAGCCAAGCCCAGGGCACCAGCGATCACCAGAAAGGTGATGGGATCGCCCATGACCCACACGGCCAGCCCGGCCAGCAGGCCGCCGGCGATGACCGTTGTAGCATCCTTGAACCCACGCCGCAGCAGCACAAGGCTGCCGGCAGCGGCACTCAACCAGAACAGCAGCGGCAGTACCGCGCTGATGACCACCACCAGGGTGGCCTGCACACGACCGCGCATGATGAAACTTGCTAACGCTCGCATGCTAATCCCTTACTGCTTGTCGACGACCCGGTCTCAGCGGCCGTGGCTGTCGGTGTAGGGCAGCAGGGCCAGGAAGCGGGCGCGCTTGATAGCGGTAGCCAGCTGACGCTGATAACGAGCTTTGGTACCGGTGATACGGCTTGGAACGATCTTGCCGGTTTCGGATACGTAAGCTTTCAGGGTGTTGAGATCTTTGAAGTCGATCTCTTTCACGTCTTCAGCAGTGAAGCGGCAGAATTTACGACGACGGAAGAAACGTGCCATTTAATAGGCTCCTCTAAAGGTCCGTGGATTACTCGTCAGCGTTATCGCTGGAGTCGCTGTCATTGCTGTCGTCGCCGTCGGCGGATTCAGCATGCTCAGGACGCTCACGACGCTCACGGCGCTCGCTGCGGTTTTCTTCAGCCTTCAGCATCTCGGACTGGCCGGTAACGGCTTCGTCGCGACGGATGACCAGGTTACGGATAACGGCATCGTTGTAGCGGAAGTTGTCTTCCAGCTCGGCCAGGGCCTTGCCGGTGCACTCAACGTTCAGCATCACGTAGTGAGCCTTGTGAACATTGTTGATTGCGTAGGCCAGTTGACGACGGCCCCAGTCTTCCAGGCGGTGGATCTTGCCACCATCTTCTTCGATCAGCTTGGTGTAACGCTCAACCATGCCGCCGACTTGCTCGCTCTGGTCCGGGTGAACCAGGAAGATGATTTCGTAATGACGCATGAATGCTCCTTACGGGTTAGTAGTCTGCCAGCGAATCTGGTCAGACAAGGAGTGAATGACACTGTATGTCTTGCACGGAGGGGAGGCACATGAGCGCCTGCCAGCTCGGCAAGGGGCGCAATTGTAGAGAAGGCGAGGCGTACAAGCAAGGTGATTGGTGAATATTTGAACAGCCGGAAGCACTTTATTCCTGCACTGGCCCTATCGCCGGCAAGCCAGCGCCCACAGGTGCTGAACCCTGTGGCGCACCTGTGGGAGCTGGCTTGCCGGCGATAGGGCCGGTACAGGCCGAAGATCAGCGCTTGGCCTGACGCTGACGCACAGCCTCGAACAGGCACACGCCCGTCGCCACCGACACGTTCAGGCTGCTGACACTACCGCCCATCGGCAACTTCACCAGGAAATCGCAATGTTCGCGTGTCAGCCGGCGCATGCCCTTGCCTTCCGCGCCCATGATCATCACCAGCGGCCCGGTCAGGTCCTGCTGGTAGATTTCCTGCTCGGCCTCGCCGGCGGTACCTACCACCCACAGGCCACGCTGCTGCAGTTTTTCCAGGGTGCGCGCCAGGTTGGTCACAGCCACCAGCGGGATCACCTCCGCAGCGCCACAGGCCACCTTGCGCACGACCGGCGTCAGGGTTGCGGACTTGTCCTTTGGCACCACCACTGCCGTGGCACCGGCGGCATCGGCGGTACGCAGGCAGGCGCCAAGGTTGTGCGGGTCGGTGACACCGTCCAGCACCAGGATCAGCGGTGGTGTTTCGGTGCGCTCGAGCAACTCCTCGAGCATCAACTCGCCCCAGACCTGGCTCGGGCTCACCTCGGCGACCACACCCTGATGCACGCCCTCTACCCAGGCGTCCATCTCACGGCGTTCGGCCTGGCCGACCGCCACGCGATGTTCCGCGGCCAGCGCCAGCAGCGCCTGCAAGCGAGGCTCGCTGCGCCCTTCCGACAGCCAGATCTGCTTGACCCGCTTCGGATGGTGCTGCAGCAATGCCTGCACGGCGTGCACGCCGTAGATCTTTTCCAGCTGACTCATGACTTGCTCTTGCTCTTGCGTAGCGCGCCGGACTTCGACGGGCCTTTACGGTGCTTGGTCGGCTTGCCGGAAGCCTTGCCACCCTTGTCCGACTTGCTGCTGGCATGGCCGCCACTGCGCGCCTCGCTCATCAGCGCCTTCTTCATTTCGCGGCTCTTGCGCACTTCGGCGTTACGCTGCACGGCGTCTTTCGGGAAGTACGCCTCGGCGGTCTCGCTCTTGCGGCTGCGCGGCTTCGGCGTGGCCTTGGCCTCGACCGGGGCTTGCTCGGCGTGGCTGGCAGCCGGTGCGGCGCCACGCTGCTTGCGGCCGATCGGGGCGGCGAGGGTCTTTTCCGACACCTCGAAGTCGATCTTGCGCTCGTCCAGATCGACGCGCATGACCTTGACCTCGATCGTGTCGCCCAGGCGGAAGCTGCGACCGGTACGCTCGCCAGACAGGCGGTGGTGCACCGGATCGAAGTGGTAGTAGTCGCCCGGCAGCGCACTGACGTGCACCAGACCTTCTACGTAGATGTCGGTCAGCTCGACGAACAGGCCGAAGCCGGTCACAGCGGTGATCACACCCGGGAAGGTCTCGCCCACGCGATCCTTCATGAATTCGCACTTGAGCCAGTTGACCACGTCACGGGTGGCTTCATCGGCCCGACGCTCGGTCATCGAGCACTGCTCGCCGAGCTGCTCGAGGGTGTTTTCGTCGTACGGGTAGATACGCGCCTTGGGGATGCTCATGGCGCCAGCACGCTTGACGTGCGGGGTATCTACCTTGGAGCGGATGATGCTGCGGATGGCGCGGTGCACCAGCAGGTCCGGGTAACGACGGATCGGCGAGGTGAAGTGGGTATAAGCCTCGTAGTTCAGGCCGAAGTGGCCGTTGTTCTCGGTGCTGTACACCGCCTGGCTCAGCGAACGCAGCATAACGGTCTGGATCAGGTGGAAGTCCGGGCGCCCGGCGATGCTCGCAAGCAGTGCCTGGTAGTCTTTCGGCGACGGGTCCTTGCCCTTGTGCAGGCTCAGGCCCAGTTCGCCCAGGAACGCGCGCAGCTTTTCCAGGCGCTCCGGCGGCGGGCCGTCGTGCACGCGGTACAGGGCCGGCACACCATGCTTCTGCAGGAATTCGGCGGTGGCCACGTTGGCCGCCAGCATGCATTCCTCGATCAGCTTGTGGGCGTCGTTGCGCACGGTCGGGCGAATTTCCGCGATCTTGCGCTCGTCACCGAAGATGATGCGGGTTTCCTGGGTCTCGAAGTCGATCGCGCCGCGTGTGTGACGGGCCTCCAGCAGCACCTTGTACAGGTTGTACAGGTTCTTCAGGTCCGGGACGACTGCCTTGTACTCCTCGCGCAGCGCCTTGCCCTCACGGGTACGGGAATGCTCGAGCATGCTGCTGACCTTGTTATAGGTCAGGCGGGCGTGGGAGTGGATGACGCCTTCGTAGAACTGGTAGTCGACCATCTGGCCGGCTTTGTTCATGGTCATTTCGCAGACCATGGCCAGGCGATCGACATGCGGGTTCAGCGAGCACAGGCCGTTGGACAGCTCTTCGGGGAGCATAGGCACCACACGCTCGGGGAAGTACACCGAGTTGCCGCGCTGCTGGGCCTCGACGTCCAGGGCCGAACCCAGGCGCACGTAGCTGGACACGTCGGCAATGGCCACATACAGGCGCCAGCCACCGGAGAACAGGCGCAGCTTGCCCAACGGCTCGCAATAGACAGCATCGTCGAAGTCGCGGGCGTCCTCGCCGTCAATGGTGACGAACGGCAGGTGGCGCAAGTCGACGCGCTTCTCCTTGTCCTTCTCTTCGACTTCAGAGCGGAACTTGCGCGCTTCCTTGATCACGTCTTTGGGCCAGACGTGCGGGATATCGTAGCTGCGCAGGGCAACGTCGATTTCCATGCCCGGCGCCATATAGTTGCCGATGACCTCTACCACATCGCCTTGCGGCTGGAAGCGCGGGGTGGGCCAGTGGGTGATCTTGATCTCGACGAACTGGCCGATCTTGGCACCGCCGTTGCGCCCGGCGGTGACCAGCACTTCCTGCTGGATCTTCGGGTTGTCCGGGGTCACGTAGCCGATGCCGCCTTCTTCGAAGTAACGGCCGACCACACTTTCGTGGGCACGGGAGATGATTTCGACCAGCACGCCTTCGCGGCGACCACGGCGGTCGACGCCAGAGACCCGGGCCAGGCCGCGGTCGCCGTCGAACACCAGGCGCATCTGCGACGGGCTGAGGAACAGGTCTTCGCTGCCATCGTCCGGAATAAGGAAGCCGAAGCCATCGCGGTGACCGGAAACGCGGCCGCAGATCAGGTCCAGCTTGTCTACCGGGGCATAGGTGCCGCGCCGGGTATAGATAAGCTGGCCATCGCGCTCCATGGCGCGCAGGCGGCGGCGCAGTGCTTCGATCTGGTCTTCGTCGTAAAGACCGAACTCGGCCGCCAGCTCCTCGCGTGCGGCCGGTTCGCCACGGTCGGCGAGGCGCTGCAGGATCAGCTCACGGCTGGGAATGGGGTTGTCGTATTTTTCCGCTTCGCGAGCGGCCTCGGGATCGAGGGATTGCCAATCGGCCATCAGAAGGGGTTCACCTTGGGGTATATAGATATGAATTCTGGCATAGGCGTATTGAAACCGGAAATGTCAGCCTTGGACAGCCCTACCGGCGTCTCCGGCGAGAAGGAATAGGCCTGCGGAATCAACAAGTTGAATTTTTTGAAATTTTTTTTGCTCGGGGGGTTTACAGCCCCCCGGACCGTCCGTATAGTGCGCACCACAACGACGGACAACCCCGAAGTTGTAGTAGAGATGAGCGGCGCTGTAAAGCATCAAGTAATCTCGAATGTGTGCCCAGGTGGCGGAATTGGTAGACGCGCTGGTTTCAGGTATCAGTGGCTTAACGGCCGTGGAAGTTCGAGTCTTCTCCTGGGCACCAAATATTTTCAAGTAACAGATGACCAAGGATCTGTTACTACTGTGTGAAAGCGAACGATAGTCGCCTTCTCCAGACGATGTAAAGCTTTGCCCAGGTGGCGGAATTGGTAGACGCGCTGGTTTCAGGTATCAGTGACTTAACGGTCGTGGAAGTTCGAGTCTTCTCCTGGGCACCATACAAAAACCCACTAGCTTGCTAGTGGGTTTTTTCTTGCCTGCGATTTTTGTATCCCTCCTCTTTCGGTCATAGGTACAGACCTGTGCCGGCCTCTTCGCGGCTAAAGCCGCTCCCACAGGTATTTCACTCCCCTCAAGACCTGTGATGCACCTGTGGGAGCGGGTCTACCCGCGAAGAGGCCGGCACAGCCAACACACCTTGAGACTCTTGCACCATGGTCTGACCATGAATTTCTCGTCACCCAGCCACTTGAGAAACGATTTCGTTTACCATTGTTTCCAAATATGTAGCCGTAAGCGAGGAAGTACCCGCATGACGATCCGCCCGCAACCGCTGATGCGTACTTTGGCCGCCGCCGTGCTGAGCCTGGCCATCGGCGCTCCGGCCGCCATGGCAGACGCACCGGTCACCCTGACCATGTACAACGGTCAGCACAAGGAAATCGGCGAGGCCATCGCCAAGGCCTACGAGGCCAAGACCGGCATCCACATAAATATTCGCAAGGGCAGCAGCAACCAGCTGGCCAGCCAGATCATCGAGGAAGGCGAACGCTCGCCGGCCGACATCATCTATACCGAAGAGTCCCCGCCCCTGAACAACCTCGGCGAACTGGGCCTGCTGGCAAAGATCGACGACGCCACCGCGAACATGATGCCCAAGGAGTACGTTGGCACCAACGGCACCTGGATGGGCATTACCGCCCGTACGCGTATCGTCGTGTTCAACCCGAAGAAGGTCGACGAGAAAGACCTGCCGACCACAGTGATGGACTTCGCCAACCCCGAGTGGGAAGGTCGCGTCGGCTATGTACCCACCAGCGGCGCCTTCCAGGAGCAGGCCGTGGCTATCCTGAAGATGCACGGGCGAGAAGCCACCGAAGAATGGCTGACCGGCCTGAAGGCATTCGGCAAGACCTACACCAACAACATGGTCGCCCTCAAAGCCGTGGAAAAGGGCGAAGTCGCTGCGGTACTGGTGAACAACTATTACTGGTATGCGCTTGAGCGCGAGCGCGGCAAGCTGGACACCAAGCTCTACTACCTGGCCGATGGCGATGCCGGCAACCTGGTCACCATTTCCGGCGCAGCCGTGGTCAAGGCCAGCAAGCACCCGAAGGAAGCCCAGGCCCTGCTCAACTGGATGGCCAGCGAAGAAGGCCAGCGCGTGATCACCCAGACCACCGCCGAGTACCCGCTGCACAAAGGCATGGTCTCGGACCGTGGCCTGAAGCCGTTCGAAGACCTGCGCCCGCCGAAGATCTCACCAGCCGACCTGGGCAATGCAGAGGAAGCGATCGAGCTTGAGCGCGAGGTCGGCCTGCTCTGATGACTGCCGCCCTGTCCGAGCCGGTGCCAGTACGCTTCGTACCGCGCCGCAAGCGCCCCTCCGTCTGGGTGGTGCTGCCTGTGCTGTTCCTGGTAGCGATGAGCTTGCTGCCTTTGCTGTACGTTGCCATGAAAGCCTGGGAGGCCGGCTGGCGAGAAGCCATGCACCTGCTGTGGCGGCCGTTTGTCTGGGGACTGATGCGCAACACCCTGATGCTGATGGTCGGGGTGACGCTGACCTGCATGGTGGTCGGCCTGGCCCTGGCTTGGCTGCTGGAGCGCAGCAACCTGGCCGGCCGTCGGCTATGGGGAGTGGTGCTATGCCTGCCGTTTGCCGTGCCGTCGTTCGTCAGCAGCTTCACCTGGGTGTCGCTGAGTTCTGACTTCGAAGGGCTGGGCGGAGCGATCATGGTCATGGCCCTGTCCAAGTACCCGCTGGTGTTCCTGCCGGTGGCCGCAACCCTGCGCAACCTCGATACCTCGCTGGAGGAATCGGCACGTACGCTGGGTTGCAGCCGCTGGGAAGTATTCATCAAGGTCACCCTGCCGCTGCTGTGGCCATCGATGCTGGGCGGCGCGCTGCTGATCGCCCTGCACATGCTGGTGGAATTCGGCGCCCTGTCGATCCTCGGCCTGCAAACCTTCACCACGGCTATCTACCAGCAGTTCGAACTGGAGTTCAGCAATGCCAACGCGGCCATGCTGTCCGCCGTACTGTTGGCGATGTGCCTTTTGATGCTGTGGCTTGAACTGCGGGTACGTGGCAAGGCCCGCCATGTGCGCATCGGCCAGGGCGTGGCGCGTCGGGCGCAACCAGTGCGGCTACGTGGCTGGGCTGTGCTGGCGCAACTGTTCTGCGTGGGCCTGGCGGTGCTGGGCAGCGGTATTCCGCTGGCCATGCTCGGCTACTGGCTGAGCGTGGGTTCATCGGCGGCATTCCCGGTGGCAGCCATTTCCAAGGCGTTGTTCACCTCGCTGTCGGTGTCGCTGGGTGGTGCCGGTTTCTGCGTGCTGATGGCCCTGCCTATCAGCTTCCTGGTGGTGCGCTACAAGGGCCGCCTGGCAATCTGGGCCGAGCGCCTGCCATACCTTTTGCATGCCCTGCCCGGCCTGGTGATTGCCCTGACCCTGGTGTTCTTCGCCCTGCATTACGTGCCGGCGCTATACCAGACCACAGCACTGTTGCTGCTGGCCTATGCGCTGCTGTTCCTGCCGCTGGCGCAGTCGCCGGTGCGCACCGCGCTGAACAAGGCTTCACCTACACTGGAGGAAGCGGCGCGGACCTTGGGCGCGGGCAGCTTTGCCGCGTTCTGCCGGGTGACCCTGCCGATCATCTTCCCAGCCATGGCTGCAGCATTTGCCCTGGTGTTCCTGGATGCCATGAAGGAACTGACAGCTACCTTGCTGCTCAGCCCGACCGGAATGACCACCCTGGCCACCGAGGTGTGGGCGCACACGGCCAACGTCGAGTTCGCGGCGGCAGCGCCTTATGCGGCGTTGCTGATCGTGGTGTCGGGGCTGCCCGTATACCTGCTGACTACGCGGATGTATCTGAACAAGGCATAACCTTCTTCGCCGGCTTGCCGGCGATGAAGCCATCAGATGTTTCGCAGCATGCGCCGCACAATCGGCCCATGCGCCTTGCCGACAGGCAGCATGTAGAGGCGGCCGAAGCGGTTGAAGCACTGTACCGAGGTGGTCACGCTCAAACGCTGCTGGCCATCCCTCGGCTCATCCAGATCCATGCTCACCATCACCGCCAGGTGCGTGTCACGCGAGGTCAGGACCAATTGATGGTCGCTGATTGCCTCGACCAGGAAAAAGTCCAGATGCTCACCCACTACCGGCAAACGTTCGGGGCTGCGCGATGAGAAACCGTGGATAGCAGTGACATTGAAGCGGCGCGAGATGAAATCGCGCAGGCGAAAGGCCTTGGCCAGCCAGCCTGGGACGTCCGAAGTCATGGTGCAGTAGGCCTGGAGAGCGGTCATGGGCGCGTTGACATGCACGCTGTCGCAATGGAGAAAATCCAGGGCGGCCGGGGCGGCGACCAGTTGAGCTGACATGAACAACTCCGTTTGCCATGTGTCGTTGCCATCTTAGCAACACTGCACCGCCAAAACTCGATGGCCTTGCACAATTGCAGAAGCTTGCACTTGCCCTGTGGGAGCGGGTTAACCCGCGAACACCGGCGGAGCCGGTGCCATGCCGCGTCGTCTTCTTCACGGGTGAACCCGCTCCCACAGGGATTGCGATTCGCTTGCGAATTTCTATGCCCTGAATTGGCCCAGGCTGGCACGCAGCTGTGCGGCCAGGTCATCCAGCACCTTGCTGCTTGCGGTGGTCTGCATCACCACCTCGGCCGAGCGTTCGGCCTGGGCGTGTATGGTTTCCACCCGCCCACGCACCGCCTGCGCCCCGCTCGCCTGCTGCTCGGCCGCCCGGGTGGCCAGGCCGATGGCTGCGTGCACCTGCTCCACCGCTGCCTGCACCGACTGTTGGCGGCGCTCGTTGTCACGCAACACCAGCAGCCCTTCGCTGGCCTTGAGACCGGCCTGGCTGATGGTGGCCACGGCCTCCTTGGCCCCCTTCTGCAGCGCGGCGATGTGCGCCTGGATATCTCCCGTAGAACTTTGCGTCTTGCTCGCCAGCGCCCGCACCTCATCGGCCACCACGGCAAACCCGCGCCCGGTTTCGCCAGCACGGGCGGCTTCGATGGCCGCGTTTAGGGCCAGCAGGTTGGTCTGTTCGGCGATGCCGTGGATAACGGTCAGCACCACTTCGATCTGCTCGCTCTGCTTGGCCAGGCGCTCGATCACCTGGGAGCCGGCCTCCACCTGCCCGGCCAGGTTCTCGATCAAACCGGCGAGCTGAGTCGAGGTACGGCTGTTCTCGTCAGTAGCCTGGCGGATATCCACCACCTGCTGCAGGGCCGCCTGCATGGCATGGCTTTCAGCCTGGGCCTCATCGGCCATGCTCGACAGATCGCGCAGGCTGGCCGCCACTTCATCGCGTTGCAGTGCAGCGGCAGCATCGGCGCCGGCATTGCGCTGGGCCATCGCGCCAATCTCCACGCCGGTGCGCTGCGCCACCTCGCCCGCCTCGCGCACGATGGGTTGCAGCTTGTCGACAAAGCGGTTAACCGCCGAAGCCATGTCGCCAATTTCGTCGCGGCTGTCGAGGGGCACGCGCTTGGTCAGGTCGCCTTCGCCAGCCGCCAGGTCGTCGAGCGCGGCAATCAGCAGGCGCAGCTTGCTCAGCACCCGGCGACCAAGCACCACGGCCACCACCACCAGCACACCCAGGCCGACCAGCATCAGGCCCAGCCCGATGCGCCAGCGCAGTTCGGCAGCAGCATCACGCACAGTCTGTGCGGTATTGGCCTGCATCGCGGCTGCGCTGCCCTGCGCCTTTTCCAGGCGCTCGCGCAAGGTCTTGCCACTGTCGGCAGCAGCACCGACCAGACTGTCGCCGACCAGTTGCTCGCCGCTGGCGATCAGTGCGGCGAAGCGCTGGTCCAGGGCCTTTAGCTCCTGATCGATACCGGCGGTGGAAACGCCCATCACCACCTTGCCGATTTCTGCACCATTGGGGTTGATCGAGGCCTCGACGAAGTACACCGCCGGGTCGCGCCGGGCCGCGTCGATCACCTTGTCCAGCGCACGCTCGCCCTGGCCCTTGTCCATCAATGCCTGGTTGATCGGGTTTTGCCGGTTCAGGTAGCGGGTCAGGTGCTGGCCCTGGGCGTCGTCGTAGACCACGAACAGCACGTTGGGGTTGCGCTGGGCACGCCGGGCGAAGTCAGAGAGCACCGGCACATCGTTGTCCCAGATCGCCCGCGGTGCGACCGACGCCAGCAGCTCGGCCATATCGTTGGCGGAGTCCTTGAGGTTCTTTTCCAGCGTGCTGCGCAGTTGCTGTTGCTCGCTTTGCAGGCGCGCCGACAAACCTGCGCTCAGCCGCTGGCGGGTGCTGCTGGAGAGGCTGTCGAGGCCTGAGCGCACATCTTGCCCGGCTTGCTCCAGCTCGCTGGCGAGCTGCCGGCTGTCATTGCCCAGGCGTTCACCCAAGTCGGCCTCCAAGGCGGTGACCGTGCTTCGGGTAAGCGCAACGGCGACCAGCACCTGCACCAAAAGAGCGATACCAAGGGCAACAAACACAGGCCGCAAAAGGCGGCTTCGTAACAGTGAGAGGATGGCAGACACGGTGTAACCCTCGTGTTTTCTGGCGCCACTATTTTGATGGCATCTTCAGAAACTTCTTACAGCAAGGGTTGTGCCGAGGGCAGCAGGGATAAACGCCAAGGTTCAGCAATGAGTTTTCCTGTACTGACCTCTTCGCGGGCTTGCCCGCTCCCACAGGTACTCCACATGTCTTGAGGCCTGTGGTGTACCTGTGGGAGCTGGCTTGCCGGCGATAGGGCCGGGACAGGCATACCCCACAAATGAAAACGCCGCAGCCCCTTTCAGGGCCACGGCGTCAGATCAGCCTGTATGGCGGATCAGGCGAACGGATGACGCAGCACGATAGTCTCGTTGCGGTCCGGACCGGTGGAGATGATGTCGATCGGCGCGCCGATCAGCTCTTCGATGCGCTTGATGTAGGCGCGAGCGTTGGCTGGCAGTTCTTCCAGGGCTTTCACGCCCAGGGTCGACTCGCTCCAGCCTGGCATCTCTTCGTACACCGGCTCCAGGCCGATGTAGCTGTCGGCGTCGGAAGGCGCGTCGATGACGGCACCGTTCTCGTTCTTGTAGCCAACGCAGATGTTGATGGTTTCCAGGCCATCCAGGACGTCCAGCTTGGTCAGGCAGATGCCCGAGATGCTGTTGACGTCGATGGCGCGACGCAGGATCACGGCATCGAACCAGCCGCAACGGCGCGCGCGGCCGGTGGTGGAGCCGAACTCATGGCCACGCTTGGCCAGGGTAGCGCCAGTCTCGTCGAACAGTTCGGTCGGGAACGGACCGGAACCTACACGAGTGGTGTAGGCCTTGGTGATACCCAGGATGTAGTCCAGGTACATCGGGCCAACGCCAGAACCGGTGGAGATACCGCCAGCGGTGGTGTTGGAGCTGGTGACGTACGGGTAGGTGCCGTGGTCGATGTCCAGCAGCGAGCCCTGGGCACCTTCGAACATGATGTCCTTGCCGGCGCGACGCAGGTTGTGCAGCTCGGCGGTGACGTCGAGCATCATCGGCTTGAGCTGCTCGGCGTAGGCCATGCATTCGTCCAGGGTCTGCTGGAAGTCGATGGCCGGCTCTTTGTAATAGTTCACCAGCTGGAAGTTGTGGTAATCCAGCAGTTCACCCAGCTTGGCGGCGAAACGCTCGCGGTGGAACAGGTCACCCACGCGCAGGCCGCGGCGTGCGACCTTGTCTTCGTAAGCTGGGCCGATACCACGACCAGTGGTGCCGATCTTGGCTTCGCCACGAGCTTTTTCGCGGGCCTGGTCCAGGGCAACGTGGTACGACAGGATCAGCGGCGCAGCCGGGCTGATGCGCAGGCGCTCGCGCACCGGTACGCCCTTCTCTTCCAGCTTGGTGATTTCACGCATCAGGGCATCCGGGGCAACGACCACACCGTTGCCGATCAGGCACTGTACGCCTTCACGCAGGATGCCGGACGGAATCAGGTGCAGAACGGTCTTTTCACCGTTGATCACCAGGGTGTGACCCGCGTTGTGGCCACCCTGGTAGCGCACTACGGCGGCAGCATGTTCGGTCAGCAGATCGACGATCTTGCCTTTGCCCTCATCACCCCACTGGGTGCCCAGGACGACGACATTCTTACCCATTACATTGGTCCTCATTCACGCAAACTTGGTTGCCGGCCTACTGCCGGCGCAGAAACTCACTGGGCCAGCGGCAGAACCTGCCAGCGCCCGTCTTGCTGAATCAATTGCCGATCACAATCCGCCTCGAGAGCAGCACTCAACGGCTGGCCAGGCAGGGCCTGGACCACACGCTGGCCCTCGTTGCGCAACTGGCAGACTTGCTGCCAGAGGGCCGCGTCGCCACTGTCCGGCATCCAGATGCCGCCAGTTGGCAATACGACCTCCGCTCGCCCCAGTGTGACCAGGGTCTTCAAATCCGTGGAGAAACCAGTGGCCGGGCGTGCCCGGCCAAAGTCGGCGCCGATGTCGTCATAGCGCCCGCCCTGGGCGATCGATTGACCTTCGCCCGGCACGAACACGGCGAACACCACGCCAGTGTGATAGTGGTAACCGCGCAGCTCGCCGAGGTCGAAGTACAGCGGCAGGTCCGGGAAGCGCGACGCCAGGCGATCGGCGATCGCCAGCAGGTCGTCCAGCGCCGCCAGCACACTGGCCGGGGCACGGCCCAGGCGCACGCGGGCTTCGGCCAGCACTTCGCGGCCACCGCACAGCTCGACCAGCGCGCGCAGCATGTTGCCCAGGTCCTTCGGCAGGTCGGCGGTCAGCACCTGAACTTCATCCACGGCCTTGCGCTGCAGGGCGTCGAACAGCTGTTGCTCGACCGCGCCGGACAGGCCGGCAGCACGAGCCAGGCCGCGGTAGATACCGACGTGGCCCAGGTCCATGTGCACATCTGGCACATCGGTAAGTTGCAGCGTGGCGAGCATCAGGCTGATGACTTCGACATCGCTGGTGGGGCTGGCATCGCCATACAGCTCGGCACCCAGCTGGATCGGGCTGCGCGAGGTGGACAGGGCACGCGGCTGGGCGTGCAGCACGCTGCCGGCATAGCACAGGCGGCTCGGGCCTTCACGACGCAGGGTGTGGGCATCGATGCGCGCCACCTGCGGGGTGAAGTCGGCGCGGAAGCCCATCAGGCGGCCCGACTGCGGGTCCACTACCTTGAAGGTGCGCTGATCCAGGTCCTGGCCGGCGCCGGTGAGCAGCGACTCCAGGTACTCGATATGCGGGGTGACGACCAGTTCGTAGCCCCAACTCTGGAACAGGTCCAACACCTGGCGGCGCGCGATTTCGATGCGCGCAGCCTCAGGTGGCAGTACTTCCTCGATGCCATCTGGCAGCAGCCAGCGGTCTACCGTTGCCATTACGCCATTTCCCCTCTGGTCCGGGCGGCTTGCCAGCAGGCGAGCCGTCAGTAAAGCCGGTATCGCGCACAGCAGCGGGCAGCACTGATCCCAGCGC
This sequence comes from Pseudomonas sp. TE3-3-F2023, assembly GCF_036784815.1. Taxonomy (NCBI): domain Bacteria; kingdom Pseudomonadati; phylum Pseudomonadota; class Gammaproteobacteria; order Pseudomonadales; family Pseudomonadaceae; genus Pseudomonas; species Pseudomonas sp. TE3-3-F2023. The sequence continues at coordinate 232,170 of NZ_CP145113.1, forward strand.
AGCCACCGTACCCGACACCCTCGAATTGCCTTGCGACCTGACCAAACCGTCAACTGGCGGTTTGCCAATCAACCATGCAGACGCAAAAAAGCCGGGAAATTTCCCGGCTGCCTCATCATACACCCCTTTTCATTCAGGATGCACCCCGCCTGGTGTTTTAGCTGCCAGGCGGGGCGCCGCTGCATGAGAATCAGGGCTTGAGCATCACGGCCTGCTCTTGTCCAGGAAGCGGAAGAACTCGTTCTTCGGGTCCAGGACCAGCACGTCGCTCTTGCTCGAGAAGCTCTCGCGGTACGCCTGCAGGCTACGGTAGAACGCGTAGAAATCAGGGTCCTGAGTGTAGGCCTTGGCGTAGATGGCGGCCGCCTGGGCGTCACCGTCACCGCGGGTTTCCTCTGCTTCGCGATAGGCCTCAGCCAGCAATACGCGGCGCTGACGGTCAGCATCGGCACGGATACCTTCAGCCAGCTCGTTACCCTTGGCGCGGTGCTCGCGGGCTTCACGCTCACGCTCGGTGCTCATGCGATCAAACACGCTGCGGTTGACTTCCTTCGGCAAGTCGATGGCCTTGACGCGCACATCGACCACCTCGATACCCAGCTCTTTGGCGGCCATGCGGTTCAGCGAAGCAGTGATGTCAGCCATCAGCGCGTCACGTTCACCGGAAACCACTTCGTGCAGGGTACGTTTACCGAACTGGTCACGCAGGCCACTTTCCAGACGACGCGACAGACGCTCGTCGGCGATCTGCTTCATGCCGGACGTGGCGGTGTAGAAGCGTTCGGCGTCCTTGACGCGCCACTTGGCGTACGCGTCGACCATCACCGCTTTCTTCTCCAGGGTCAGGAACCGCTGGGTCGGGGCGTCGAGGGTCATCAGGCGGGCGTCGAACTTGCGCACCTGGTTCACGTACGGAATCTTCACGTGCATGCCCGGCTGTACATCCGCCTGGACTACCTTACCGAAGCGCAGCAATACCGCACGCTCGGTCTGGGACACGATGTAGAAGCTGTTCCAGGCCACGATGGCCAGGACAACGGCGGCGATCAGGGCGATCAGCGATCTGTTGCTCATCAGCGGCTCTCCCTAGTGCGCAGCGGCTGCTGTTGCTGTTGCAGGTCCTGCGCCGCACGGGCGGCCGCATCGTTGACCGATGGCGACACGCCAGTGGTCGGCGCGGACGGGTTGCGGCTGCCTTCGACCATCTTGTCCAGCGGCAGGTAGAGCAGGTTGTTCTGCCCGTCCTTGGTTGCCACCATGACCTTGCTCGAATTGCTGTAGACCTCTTGCATGGTTTCCAGGTACAGGCGCTGACGGGTCACGTCAGGTGCCTTGCGGTACTCGGCGACCAGCTTGGTGAAGCGGTCGGCTTCACCCTTGGCACGGGCGATGACTTCGTCGCGGTAACCGTTGGCGTCCTCGATGATGCGCTGGGCCTGACCACGGGCTTCCGGCACCACGCCATTGGCGTAGGACTCGGCCTGGTTGCGGGCACGCTGCTCATCTTCGCGGGCACGGATCACGTCGTCGAAGGCTTCCTGCACTTCACGCGGGGCTGCCGCGCTCTGGACGTTGACCTGGGTAACAGTGATACCGGTACGGTAGGTGTCGAGGAAGCGCTGCAGGCGTTCGCGGATATCCACGGCCATCTGCTCGCGACCTTCGGTGAGCACCTGGTCCATCGAGGTGGAACCCACCACGTGGCGCAGGGCACTTTCGGTCGCGTGCTGCAGGCTGACCTCAGGCTGGTCGACGTTGAGCACGAAGTCCTGCAGGTTGCTGATCTTGTACTGGACGGTCAGCGGCACCTCGACGATGTTCTCGTCTTCGGTCAGCATCTGGCCCTGCTTGGTGTAGGCACGCTCGCGCGTAACGTTCTCCATGTACTTGCGATCAATTGGCGGGAAGTAGATGTTCAGGCCGGGACCGACCGTCTCATAGTACTTGCCGAAGCGCAGCACCACGGCCTGCTCCTGCTCGTCGACCACGTACACGGCGCTGTACAGCCAGATTGCAGCCAGCACCGCCAGGCCGATGCCCAGCAGGCCCAGGCCACCGCCCTTGCCGACATTGCGGTCACCGCCGCCACGTTTCTTGCCGCTGCCGAACATGCCGTTCAGGCTGTCCTGCAATTTGCGGAAGGCCTCGTCCAGGTCCGGTGGACCTTTCTTGTCACCACCGCCGCCACCGCCATTACGGCGACCGCCCCAGGGATCCTGATTGTTCGAGTTGCCACCCGGCTCGTTCCAAGCCATAGCGCTCTCCATCTGATAAAGCAAAGACGCGCCCACGGCGCGCCGTCCAATGCTACAGAATGCCTGTCACTGCTGCCCGGCGACCTCGACGAGCATTTATTGCAAAGTGTGTTGCTCGACAAACACTTGCGGCTCCATGCCTTCGCGGCTGACCAGGCGATTCAGTTCGACCATGGGCAGTCGCACGCTCAGCAGGCTGCGCCCTTCTTCATCATGCTCTTCACTCTGCACGGCACCCAGGGCAAAGAATTGCGCGCGCAAGCGGGCAAAACGCTGCTCCAGACACAGGGTACCGACAAACAGATCATCCCCCAGCAACTCGGCAATCGCCTGGCCGACCAGCTCCAGGCCACGCCCATCGCGTGCCGATACCCAGACCCGTTCCGGCTTGCCATCGGCATTACGCTGGATCTGCGGCTCGACATCTTCGAGCAAGTCGAGTTTGTTATACACCTCGAGGATCGGCAACCCTTCGGCACCAATCTCGCCCAACACCGCCAGCACCTGCTCGATCTGCTCCATGCGCTCCGGCTCATGGGCGTCGATCACATGCAGCAACAAGTCGGAGTTGCTCGACTCTTCGAGCGTAGCCCGAAATGCCTCGACCAGCTTGTGCGGCAGGTGGCGAATGAAGCCCACGGTATCGGCAAGCACGATCGGCCCCAGGTCGTTCAGTTCGAGCCGGCGCAGGGTCGGGTCGAGAGTGGCGAACAGCTGGTCCGCGGCATACACCTCGGATTCGGTCAGGGCGTTGAACAGCGTGGACTTGCCGGCGTTTGTATAACCAACCAGCGATACCGACGGGATGTCCGCACGCTTGCGCCCGCGGCGTGCCTGCTCGCGCTGGCTGCGCACCTTCTCCAGGCGTGACTTGATCTGGCGAATGCGCACCCGCAACAGGCGGCGGTCGGTTTCCAGCTGGGTTTCACCCGGGCCACGCAGGCCGATACCACCCTTCTGTCGCTCAAGGTGGGTCCAGCCGCGCACCAGCCGCGTGCTCATGTGCTCGAGCTGGGCCAGTTCGACCTGCAGCTTGCCTTCATGGGTACGCGCCCGTTGGGCGAAGATATCGAGGATCAGCCCGGTACGGTCGAGCACACGACACTCGAACACACGCTCGAGGTTGCGCTCCTGACTGGGCGTGAGGGTGTGATTGAAAATCACCAGGTCTACCTGTTCGGCATGGACTAGGTCGTGCAACTCTTCGACCTTGCCACTGCCAATCAGGTATTTGGCGGAAGGCTGATGCCTTGCCACCGTGACCAGCGAGACGATGTCGGCACCGGCCGACAATGCCAGCTCCTGAAACTCCTGCGGGTCTTCGCGCGCCTCAGGGTTCTGACCTTCCAAGTGAACGAGCAACGCCCGCTCACCACCACCGTGGCGCTCAAAGAACAATGCAGGCTCCTATCAGGCGTTGCCTGGCTCGCTGTCGCCGTGTTCGGAATCGGACGGGCTTGGCAGACGAACCGGACGGGCAGGAACCACGGTCGAGATGGCGTGCTTGTAGACCATCTGGCTGACGGTGTTCTTCAGCAGTACCACGAACTGGTCGAAGGACTCGATCGAACCCTGCAGTTTGATGCCGTTGACCAAGTAGATGGATACCGGGACCTTTTCTTTTCTCAAGGTGTTCAAGTAAGGGTCTTGTAGCGAATGCCCTTTTGACATATGCCGCACTCCTGTAAGGATAAATAATAGAAAATCAAGAAAATCGATAAATTAGGCCGCCCCTTCGCAAGAATAGACGGCAATCAGCAGGGACTCAGCTCAATATGGAGATGGCCCCAAGGTATTTCAAGGTGCGGGACAGATTGTCGCAGGCCAGGCTGTCAAGCCAGTGTACTTCAGGCCAGCCACGCAACCAGGTGAACTGCCGCTTGGCCAGTTGCCTGGTGGCAATGATACCGCGTTCACGCATCTCATTCTCAGTCAGCTTGCCGTCCAGGTAATCCCAGACCTGCCGATACCCCACTGCCCGTATAGACGGCAGCCCGGCGTGCAAGTCACTTCTGGCTCGCAGCGATCGGACCTCATCGACGAAGCCCTGTTCCAGCATCTGTGAAAATCGTAACGCAATTCGCTGATGCAAAATGTGACGATCTGTAGGAGCAATCGCCAAACTCGCGACAGTATAGGGCAAATGTCCGCCAGCGCCTGCGTCTGCGCCGCGACTTTCCGCGAATTGACGTTGTCGATGTGCCGTCATGCTCTCGCCACTCACCCGGTACACCTCCAGTGCTCGGATCAACCGCTGCGGGTCGTTGGGGTGGATACGCGCCGCCGACTCTGGGTCAACCTCGGCCAATTGCCGGTGCAACTCGGCCAGGCCCAGCGCTTCGGCCTGGGCTTCCAGCTCGGCACGCACCACGGCATCGGCCGCCGGCATGTCGGCCAAGCCATCGATCAACGCCTTGTAATAGAGCATGGTGCCGCCCACCAGCAACGGGACCTTGCCGCGCGCGGTGATCTCGGCCATGGCCTCCAGGGCATCAGCACGGAACTGCGCAGCCGAATAGCTCTCGGCCGGGTCGCGAATGTCGATCAGCCGGTGCGGGTGAGCGGCGAGGATTTCTTTCGACGGCTTGGCCGAACCGATGTCCATGCCGCGGTAGACCAGCGCAGAATCGACGCTGATCAGCTCGCACGGCAGTACTTTGGTCAGTTCGATGGCAAGGTCGGTCTTGCCGGCCGCTGTCGGGCCCATCAGGAATATTGCAGGGGGCTTGCCGCTCATTTCATCGACCGCGCAGGAAGAGTTTGTCCAGGTCGTCCAGGCCCATCTGGGTCCAGGTGGGGCGACCATGGTTGCACTGGCCGCTGCGCTCGGTGTTTTCCATGTCACGCAGCAGGGCGTTCATCTCGGGGATCGCCAGACGCCGATTGGCGCGCACGGCGCCGTGGCAGGCCATGGTGCCGAGCAGCTCGTTGAGGTGCGCCTGGATACGGTCGCTGGTGCCGTATTCCATCAGGTCGGCGAGTACATCCTGCACCAGGCGGTTGGCCTCGGCCTGCTTGAGCAAAGCCGGGATCTGGCGGATGGCCAGGGTCTCGGGGCCCAGGCGCTGCAGTTCGAAGCCCAACCGCTGGAACCACTGCGCGTGCTCTTCGGCGCAGTCCGCTTCACGCTGGCTCAGGGCCAGGGTCTCGGGAACCAGCAGCGGCTGCCCGCTGAGGCCTTCGCTGGCCATGGCCACCTTCAGGCGCTCGTACATGATGCGCTCGTGTGCGGCATGCATGTCTACCAGCACCAGGCCGATGGCGTTCTCGGCCAGGATGTAGATGCCCTTGAGCTGCGCCAGCGCGTAGCCCAGCGGGGGAATGTCACCCTGGCTTTCAGGCAGCGCCGTTGTCGGCGCCGCGCCTTCATCCAGCGGCTTGTAAAATTCGCGATACACCGCCTGTGCCTCGGCGGCCGGCAGCGGTTGCGAGGGGCGCGGGGTGTACTGGTACTGGTAACCCGAGCCACCGCCGCCACTGGTAAACGACTGCTGCAGGGCACGCGGCTGCTCGAGCACTGGCGAGGCCAGGCGCATTTCGCCCTGGGGGCCGAATTCACCGGCCTGCTGGCCCGTGGGGCGGACCACTTCGGGCACGGCAGCAGGCGCTGCCAACTGGTCTTCCGGGCGCACATCGGCCAGGGCGCGATGCAGGGTGCCATACAGGAAGTCGTGCACCGAGCGCCCCTCGCGGAAACGCACTTCGTGCTTGGTCGGGTGCACGTTGACGTCTACGCCGTTGGGCTCCAGCTCAAGGAACAGCACGAAGGTCGGGTGCCGGCCATTGAACAGCACGTCGCGATAAGCCTGGCGCACGGCGTGGGCGACCAGCTTGTCGCGCACCGCACGGCCGTTGACGAAGAAATACTGCAGGTCTGCCTGGCTGCGCGAGAAAGTCGGCAGGCCGACCCAGCCCCACAGGCGCAGGCCATTGCGCTCCACATCAATCGGCAGCGCCTGCTCCATGAAGCCCGGGCCGCATATGGCGCCCACCCGCCGCGCTCGGGCGGTCTCATCGTGGGCCTCGTGCAGGCTGAGGATGCTCTTGCCGTTGTGACGCAGGTGGAAGCCGACATCGAAGCGCGCCAGCGCAAGACGCCGTATCACTTCCTGCAGGTGATCGAATTCGGTTTTCTCGGCCTTGAGGAACTTGCGCCGGGCCGGGGTATTGAAGAACAGGTCGCGCACTTCCACCGAAGTACCCACCGGGTGTGCCGCCGGCTGCACCCGCGGGGTCATGTCGCGGCCTTCGGTTTCCACCTGCCAGGCCTCGGTAGCGCTGGCGGTCCGCGAGGTCAGGGTCAGGCGCGCCACCGAGCTGATCGAGGCCAGGGCCTCACCACGGAAGCCCAGGCTCAACACCCCTTCCAGGTCTTCCAGCTCGCGGATCTTGCTGGTGGCGTGACGGGCCAGGGCCAGCGGCAGGTCGTCGGCGGAAATGCCGCTGCCATCGTCACGCACCCGCAGCAGCTTGACGCCGCCCTGCTCCACTTCCACGTCTATACGCCGGGCGCCGGAGTCCAGGCTGTTCTCCAGCAACTCCTTGGCGACAGAGGCCGGCCGCTCGACAACCTCGCCGGCGGCTATCTGGTTGGCCAGCCGCGGGCTGAGCAGCTGGATGCGCGAACCGCCACTCATTGCGAGGCCAACGTGGTAGCGGGGATATCGAGGCGCTGGCCGACCTTCAGCTCATCGGTCTTGAGGCTGTTGGTGCTGCGCAGGCTGGTCACGCTGACCTGGTAGCGCACGGCAAGCATCGCCAGCGTCTCGCCAGGGCGCACCGTGTGCTCACGCGGGCCAGCGGCAATCTTGCCGGTGTCGCGCAGCCAGGCGATGTAGGTGCCAGGCGGCGGATTCTGCTGGAAGTACTGGCGCACACCAGTGTGGATCGAACGGGCCAGGGCCTGCTGATGGCTTGCGGTGGCCAGCTTGGCGGCTTCGTTGTTGTTCGAGATGAACCCGGTTTCAACGAGGATCGACGGAATATCCGGCGACTTCAGCACCATGAAGCCGGCCTGTTCCACCCGCTGCTTGTGCAGCGAGGTGATGCGCCCCATGTTGCCCAGCACCTTCTGCCCGACATTGAGGCTGGAGCTGAGCGTGGCGGTCATCGACAGGTCCAGCAGCACGCCGGCCAGCATGCGGTCCTTGTCGTCGAGGCTGACGTTACCGGCACCACCGATCAGGTCGGAACGGTTTTCCGTGTCAGCCAGCCAGCGCGCTGTCTCGGAGGTAGCGCCGCGGTCGGACAGGGCGAACACCGAGGCACCAAAGGCAGCACGGGACGGCGCGGCGTCGGCGTGGATAGAGATGAACAGGTCGGCGCCCTTCTTGCGGGCGATTTCCGTACGTTTGCGCAGCGGGATGAAGTAGTCGCCGGTACGTGTCAGCTCGGCCCGGAAACCTTTTTCGCTGTTGATCTGGCGCTGCAGTTCCTTGGCGATCTGCAGCACGATGTCTTTTTCATGTTGGCCACGCGAGCCGGACGCACCCGGGTCTTCGCCGCCGTGACCGGCGTCGATGGCAACCACGATGTCACGCTTGCCGTTGGGAACCGGCGGCAGCTTGATGGCAGGCTGGGCCGGGGTCACCGGCACTGCTGGCGTGGTTGCGGGCGTTGGTGCCGGAGTCGGGGCCGGAGCCGGCGCGCTGGCAGCGATGGCGTCAGCTTCCTGGTCGTAGAGGTCGACCACCAGTCGGTTACCGTACTGGGCGTTGGGCGCCAGGGTGAAGCTTTTTGGGGTGACCGACTTTTTCAGGTCGACCACCACGCGCAGGTCGGTCGGGGTGCGCTGAGCCGAACGCACGCTGCTGATCGGCGTATTGGAGGTAGCCACGTTCAGTGGCGCGGCCAAGGTCGCACCATTGATGTCGATAACCAGACGATCAGGTGCGCTCAGGGTGAATACGCTGTGCTGCACGGGACCAGACAGGTCGAAGACCAGCCGCGTGTTGTCCGGCGCGCGCCACAGGCGCATGCTCTTGACTTGAGTGACGGCCAGAGCGTCAACGGTCACCGTTGTCAGCAGCAGCCCAACGATGGCGACCAGTGCGCGTATGCGCATACCTACCCCACTTACTGTTTATAGTGTTTGGCCAGTGCCACGCACCAAGCCTCGCCGCGAGCCCCCTGCGGCGAAAGGATCAGCGAGCGTCCGCCCGCTTGGGGGCTTATGGTAATGGTCAGGTCGGGCTTTGGCAAAACGCCCGCACCCTTTTGTGGCCACTCGAACAGGCACAGCGGGTCGCCCTCGAAATAGTCACGAATGCCCATGAACTCCAGCTCTTCCGGATCGACCAGGCGATACAGGTCGAAATGGAACGCCCGCACCTCACCGATCTCGTAAGGCTCGACCACGGTGAAGGTCGGGCTTTTCACTGCACCAGTATGGCCCAGACCACGAATCAGGCCACGCGACAGCGTGGTTTTGCCCGCGCCCAGGTCACCTTCCAGAAAAATCACGCCGTGACCGCCGGTCACCTCGGCCAGTTGTGCGCCAAATTTGACCGTGGCCGCTTCATCGGCCAGAAACAGGTTTAAGCCAGACACGCAGAATGCTCCTCCAACAACTCACGAATGACCGGCGCCAGATCACTGGCCGCCAGGCCTCTACCTTTTACGCCCAGACGCTCGCCGGCACAGGCGTGCAGCCATACCCCCAGCCCTGCGGCATGCCAGGCATCCAGGCCTTGGGCCAGCAGAGCCGCCAGCACGCCGGTCAGCACATCGCCAAGGCCAGCACCGGCCATGGCCGGGTGACCGCGTTCGCACAGCAGCAGCTGCCCGGCCGGGTCGGCTACCAGAGTGCCGGCCCCCTTGAGCACGCAGACGCTGTTGTAACGGCGCGCCAGCTTGCGTGCGGCGCCCGCGCGGTCCGCCTGCACAGCCTCGGTGGAAATGCCCAGCAGCCGCGCCGCCTCCCCAGGGTGCGGGGTAAGGATGCTGCCACTGGGCAGCGCCAACGGGGTGCGCGCCAGCAAGTTAAGGGCATCGGCGTCCCACACCTGCGGGCGCTCGGCATTGGCCACCGCCGACAGCAGGCTGCGGCCCCAGGCTGCCTGGCCCAGGCCGGGACCGACAACCAGCACCGAGGCGCGCTCCAGCACGCCCATCAGCTGGTTGGCCGAACTGGCGCCCAGGCACATGACCTCGGGCAGGCGCGCCAGGCTGGCAGTCACGTGTTCGGGCCGGGTCACCACGCTTACCAGCCCAGCGCCACAGCGCAGGGCGGCTTCGGCACTGAGCAGCACGGCGCCGCCGGTACCGAGGTCGCCACCGACCACCAGTACATGGCCGAAGTCGCCTTTATGGGCATGCGCAAGCCGTGCCGGCAGATGCGCGACAGTCACGCTGCTGAGCAATTGAGAGGTATGGCTGAGGTGTTTGGTCTGCGGCATGGGGTCAAAGGCTCCAATGTCTGGCAGAATTATACGCACCTGAGCCCGTATTGCCTTGCCCATCCATGTCCGCCTGTACGCCTGACCTCGCCCAACTGGCCCAATCGATCAAGATTTGGGGCCAAGAACTCGGTTTTGCCCATGTCGGCATCGCCGGGGTCGACCTTGGCGAACACGAACACCACCTGCAGCGCTGGCTCGACGCCGGCTACCAGGGCGAGATGGATTATCTGGGTGCTCACGGCAGCAAGCGCGCGCACCCAGAGCAACTGATCCCCGGCACGGTACGTGTGGTATCGCTGCGCATGGATTACCTGCCCGGCGACACGCAGATGGCCCAGCGCCTGGCTCAGCCGGAAAAAGCCTACGTGTCGCGCTACGCCCTGGGCCGGGATTACCACAAGCTGGTGCGCAAGCGCGTGCAGTTTTTGGCCGATCGCATTCAGGAAGCCATCGGCCCGTTCGGCTACCGCGCCTTCGTCGACAGCGCTCCGGTGCTGGAAAAGGCCCTGGCCGAGCAGGCCGGGCTGGGCTGGATCGGCAAGAATACCCTCCTGCTAAACCGCAAGGCGGGCAGCTACTTCTTCCTCGCCGAGCTGTTCGTCGACCTGCCGCTACCGGTTGATGAAGCCACCACCAGCGAACACTGCGGGCGCTGCCAGGCATGCCTGGACATCTGCCCGACCCAGGCCTTCGTCGGGCCGTATGTGCTGGATGCACGGCGCTGCATCTCCTACCTGACCATCGAACTGCGGGGGCCGATCCCTGTAGAGTTGCGCTCGAAGATGGGCAACCGGGTGTTCGGTTGCGATGACTGCCAGATCGTCTGCCCCTGGAACCGCTTTGCCAGGCACAGCCAGGAACAGGACTTCCAGCCACGGCACGGGCTGGAGAATGCCGAGTTGGCGGAGATGTTCCTGTGGGATGAAAGGACCTTCCTGCGCAAGACCGAAGGCGGGCCATTGCGCCGGGCCGGTTATGAGCGCTGGTTGCGCAACCTGGCGGTGGGGCTTGGCAATGCGCCATCGACGATCCCGGTGATCGAGGCGTTGAAGGCGCGGCGCGATGATGCATCGGAGCTGGTGAGGGAGCATGTGGAGTGGGCGCTGGCGCAGCACGGCGCTCGATAGCGACCCAGCCCCAGAGCTTGCGCCACCCTTGTGGGAGCGGGCGTGCCCGCGAATCGACAACGCGGTGGATGGCACCGGCTCTGCCGGTGTTCGCGGGCTCGCCCGCTCCCACAGGGGCCATGTTGTGCCGGAACTGCGTTACTGCTGGTCGTTGTAGTGGAACTTGGGCATTTCCCAATGGAACCGAATCGCCAGCAACCGCACAAGGAACCCGCCAAACAAGGTCAGCAGCATCGCCTGTTCCGCCGGCACCTTGAAATGCACGCAGCCCAGGTAGAACCAAGCCGCCGCGAATGAGACGCTGGCGTACAGCTCGCGGCGGAACACCAGGGGAATGTCATTGCAGAAGATATCCCGCAAGATCCCGCCGAATACCCCGGTGATCACCCCGCTGATCGACGCCACCAGCATGCCCTGCCCCATCTCCAGTGCGGTCATGCAGCCGATCAGGGTAAAGGCCACCAGCCCAAGAGCATCGAGCACCAGGAACAGCGAGCGTAGCCGGCGCATCATCGGCGCGATGAAAATGGTCAGCAGTGCTGCACAACTGGTCAGCACCAGGTACTCAGGGTGCTTCACCCAGGTCAGCGGGTAATGCCCGAGCAGCACGTCACGCACCGAGCCGCCACCCAGGGCGGTGACGCAGGCAATCAGCACAACGCCGAACCAGTCCATGCCGCGGCGGCCGGCAGACAACGCGCCGGTCATGGCTTCGGCGGTGATGGCAATGAGGTAGAGCATCAACAACATGGTGCGGGGTCCGTGCGGGCGTGCGAGAAAGGCGCGCAGTCTAACCAGTTGCCCATGGCACCAAAAGAGGGCGCAGATACAATATCCGCGCCTTTTCGGCTCACACCTTGATGAAGTGCTCGCGATAGTGGCGCAGTTCGGCGATGGATTCGCGGATGTCGTCCAGCGCCAGGTGGGTGTTGCCCTTCTTGAAGCTGTCACGCACATCAGGCGCCCAGCGCGCAGCCAGCTCCTTCAGAGTCGAGACATCCAGGTTGCGGTAGTGGAAGTAGTTCTCCAGGTCGCGCATGTGCCGGTACAGGAAACGGCGGTCCTGGCAGATACTGTTGCCACAGATCGGCGACTTGCCTTTCGGCACCCACTGCTCGAGGAAAGCAATGGTCTGCGCCTCGGCTTCGGCCATGTCGACCTTGCTCTCGCGTACGCGCTGGGTCAGGCCCGAAGCGCCATGGGTGCGAGTGTTCCACTCGTCCATGCGCGCCAGCACTTCGTCACTGTGGTGAATGGCGATCACCGGCCCTTCGGCCAGGGTGTTCAGTTCGCTGTCGGTGACGATGGTGGCCATCTCGATGATGACGTCGCTGTCCGGATCCAGGCCGGTCATTTCCAGGTCGATCCAGATCAGGTTCTGTGGGTTTTGCATGCGGGGGCTCCTCGTATAGGCCGTCATAGTAGCGTAGTGGTCAAGGCACGCCCATTCACGGCGCGAAGGTAAGCCAAATGGTCCGGCGCCTGGCGTGCTAAACTGCCTGCCGTTTTCAACCTGCCCCCACGCACGGAACCTTCATGGCCAAACGCCAGCTCAATCGCCGCCAGAACTGGCGCATCGAAAAAATCCAGAACGAGCGCGCCGCGCGTGCGGCCAAACGCGAACAACACGTGTTACAGGAACTGGAGGGTGGCGACCTGGGGCCGGAACAACTGGGCCTGGTGATTGCGCACTTCGGTGTGCAGGTAGAAGTGGAAGCCCAGGACGGTGAAGCCGCAGGCCAGGTGTTCCGCTGCCACTTGCGCGCCAACCTGCCGGCGCTGGTTACCGGCGACCGCGTGGTATGGCGTGCGGGCAATCAGGGCATTGGCGTGATTGTCGCGCAGATGCCGCGCAGCACCGAGCTGTGCCGGCCGAACAACCACGGTCAGCTGAAGCCGGTGGCGGCCAACGTCGACCTGATCGTGATCGTCTTCGCCCCCGCGCCCGAACCGCACCCCAACCTGATCGACCGTTACCTGGTGGCAGCGGAACATGCAGGCATTCGCCCACTGCTGCTGCTGAACAAGGCCGACCTGATCAACGACGAGAACGGCCCGGGCCTGCATGCGCTGCTGGAGGTGTACCGCGAGCTGGGCTACCCGCTGCTGGAAGTCTCGGCACATCACGGCGACGGTATGCAACGCCTGCAACAGATGCTCGACGGCCACATCAGCGTGTTCGTCGGCCAGTCGGGGGTGGGCAAGTCGTCGCTGGTCAACAGCCTGCTGCCGGACGCTGGCACCCGTGTCGGCGACCTGTCGGAATGGTCTGGCCAGGGCACCCACACCACCACCACCGCGCGGTTGTACCACTTCCCCAATGGTGGCGACCTGATCGACTCGCCAGGCATCCGCGAGTTCGGCCTGGGTCACGTCAGCCGCAGTGATGTGGAGGATGGTTTCATCGAATTCCGCGACCTGTTCGGCACCTGCCGCTTCCGCGACTGCAAGCATGATCGCGAACCGGGCTGCGCGCTGCTCAAGGCGCTGGACGAAGGGCGTATCAAGCAGCAACGGATGAACAGCTACCGCTCGATCATTGCCAGTTTGCCGGAAGACGCTTACTGACCCCCTGTGGACGCGAGGCTTAGCTGCAGCACGCGCCTGTAGGAGCGGCCTTGTGTCGCGATCGGGCCGCAAGGCGGCCCCCGGATTTCTGCTTTTTTGCAAAAATTGCCGGGGCCGCTCTGCGGCCCTATCGCGACACAAGGCCGCTCCTACAAGGACCGTGCAGGGCGCGCCAAGAACCTACTGGTCCTTGGCCTCATCCATCTTCAGCGTCCCCTCTTCGAAGATGTTCAGCTTCTGGCGCAGTTCACGCGGCTGCATGGGGGCCTGCCCGGCTTCCCCTGGCGCCGCCGGTGCCGCAGCGGCCGGCGGCGCAGGCTCGGCAGCCGGTGCTTCCGGCGCGCCCTGCTCGCCTTCGATATTGCGCTGGGCCTTCTTGGTCAGCACGATGATGTCGATGCGGCGGTTGACCGGGTTGAACGGGTCCTTGCGGTCGAACAGCGATGACGAGGCGTAACCCACCACCCGCGCCACCTGGCCATCCGGGTAGCCGCCGGCCACCAGTGCACGGCGCGCGGCGTTGGCGCGGTTGGCCGACAGTTCCCAGTTGCCGAACTCGCCACTGCCGGCATAAGGCTTGGCGTCGGTGTGGCCACTGATGCTGATCTTGTTCGGCACCGCCTTGATGGTGTCGGCCATGGCCAGCAGGATGTCCTCGAAGTACGGCTGCAGGCGCGCACTGCCAATGTCGAACATCGGCCGGTTCTCGGCGTCCATGATCTGGATGCGCAGGCCGTCCTGGGTGATCTCGAACAGGATCTGGTCCTTGAACTTCTGCAGCTGCGGGTTCTCTTCCACCTTGTTCTGCAGTTCCTGCAGCAGCAACTCCAGGCGCTCACGCTCGACCTGCTCGGCCATGGTCTCTACCTGGTCCTTGTCCAGCTGGATGCTGGTATCAGGCGTCGGTTCCGACTTGGCTTCGGGGTTGATGGTCTTCTCCGGAGCCAGCTGAGGCGAGCCCCCCAGGTCGATGACGTAGGGCGTTCCGCTTTCCGAGAAACCGATCGGGTCCTTGAAGTAGCCGGCAATGGCAATCTTCTGTTCCGGGGTGGCTGTGGACAACAGCCACAGCACCAGGAAGAACGCCATCATCGCCGTGGCGAAGTCGGCGAAGGCGATTTTCCAGGCGCCGCCGTGGTGGCCGCCGCCAAAGCGCTTGACGCGCTTGACGATGATGGGCTGATTGTTCTCCATGACTCAGCGACCGCGAACCGCTTGTTCCAGTTCGGCGAAGCTTGGGCGGTGCTTGGGATACAGCACCTTGCGCCCGAACTCGACCGCCAGCGAAGGCGGCATGCCCGAGGCCGAGGCCACCAGCGAAGCCTTGATCGATTCGTAGAGGTTCAGCTCTTCCTTGGCATCGTGCTCCAGGCACTTGGCCAATGGGCCGAAGAAGCCGTAGGCCGCCAGAATACCGAAGAAGGTACCCACCAGTGCCGCACCCACATGAAGGCCGATGGAGGCCTGGTCACCATCGCCGAGCGAGGCCATGGTCACCACGATCCCCAGTACGGCCGCAACGATACCGAAGCCGGGCATGCCGTCGGCGATGCCGGTCACCGCATGGGACGGGTGCTCCAGTTCTTCCTTCATGCTCAGCAGTTCCATGTCGAACAGGCCTTCGAGTTCGTGCGGGGCCATGTTGCCGGTGGACATGATGCGCAGGTAGTCGCAGACGAACGCGGTCATGCGCTCATCGGCAAGCACCGTCGGATACTTGGCGAAGATCGGGCTGGCGGCGGCATCCTCGATGTCGGCCTCGATGGCCATCATGCCTTCGCGCCGGCTCTTGTTGAGGATTTCGTACACCAGGCCCAGCACTTCCAGGTAGAAGGCATGAGTGAAGCGCGAGCCGAACATCTTCATCGACTTCTTGATGACGTGCATGGTCATGTGGCCGGGGTTGGCCTGCAGGAATGCACCAAAGGCCGCACCGCCGATGATCAGTACTTCGAACGGCTGGATCAGCGCCGCGATCTTGCCGTGGGAAAGCACGTATCCGCCGAGCACGCTCGCGAATACGACGATGATGCCGATAATTTTAGCCATAGGTTCAAAGCACTTGCTGTCGTGGTCAGGGGAAGAGACGGGAGCTTTAAAACTCTTCTTCTACTTATCGGCAGAACTGCGCCAGACTATAGCCACTCAATGCGAAAAGCCAGTTCGGACTGATGTCAAAATGCCAATTGAAACCAAGGTGCCCGCTCAGGCTCCACGTACGCTAGAGGCCTGGGTAAAGCTGCTCGAGAGTGTTCGCATCCCCGTGCCGAAGCATAGCTACGACCGGGTCATGGCCGCCATCCACGATAACCGCCGCTCGCTGCGGGATATCGCCGAACTGATGCAGGATAGCCCGGCACTGGTGCTGTCGGTGATGCGCGAAGCCAATCATCCCACCAATGCCAGCCTGGCAGAGCCCGCCGAAAGCCTGGAAGTCGCCCTCAACCGCCTGGGCCTCGAGCGTAGCGAACAGCTGCTCAAACGCCTGCCAGCGGTGCCCGTAGAAGAAATCCCACCGGTACTGTGCCAGTTTCAGCTGATCAGCCAGCACGCCTCGCAGCAGGCCAGCGGCCTGTTCGCCAGCCGTCTGGCACGGCTGTGGCAGGAAATCCACTGGGGCAGCCTGTTGTTCCTGTCGCCACTCTGGCCGCTGGCGTTGGCCTACCCCAAGCTGCTCGATACCTGGGAGCTGCGGGTTATCCACAAGGGTGAAGACGCCGCCCATGTCGAGGAAGAACTGTTTGGCGTGCGCATCATGGAACTGTGCCAGACCATGGCGGAGTACTGGCGCCTGCCACAATGGGTGACCCAGGGTTACCGCCTGCTGCTGGAAGAGCGCGAACAACTGGCCCAGGTGCTCAGTATTGCCCGCGACCCGGACCTGCTAAGCCAGCAACACCGCCTAGACGCCGAGCCTGGCCTGCGCCGCTGGTTCAACCAGCCGGCCAACACCGTGCTGCTGGCCAACAACCTGGCCCTGGCGGCACAAGTGGGCTGGGATAACCCGCACCTGTTGCGCTGGCAACTGTTGACCGCCCTGTACCTGCAGACCTCGCTGGACGACGTGCAACAGCAAGTGCACCAGCAGGCTGCGGCCAGCGCCCGCCGTCATGCCCAGCATGCCCTGTTCCACCCAGCCGAAGCGCTGATCTGGCCCTGGCACCAGCGCCGCCCGCACCCCGACATGCTGGCTCCGCCACCGCCCACCAGCGACGAATTGGCGCGCTGGCGCAAGCTGTGCCAGGACCTTCTGGCCCAGCCCAGCCCGTTCACCAACAGCGTGCACCTGGCCACCCATGTTATCGAGGCCCTTCTGGTCTCTGGCATGCAGAGGATCCTGCTGCTGAGCCTGGACAAGGCAAACGACCAGCTGCGCGTGCAGCAGATGGCCGGCCTGCCCAAGGAAGCCGGGGCGCTGGTACTGCCGGTGGCGCAGAACAAACTGCTGCAAAAGCTGCTGGCAAAGGCCGGTCAATTACGTATTACCCCGGAAAACCACAGCCAGTTCTCGGCCCTGCTGCCGGCCCCGCTGCGCGCCTTGTTCCGCAGCGAGCACGTGCTGCTGCGCTCGCTGGCGGTGGCGGACCAGGTACTGATGCTGATGGTGGCTGACCAGGGCTGCCGGCCGCTGGCCGATGTCAGCGTTCAAGCCTTCGGCAAGACCGCACAGTGCACTGAACGGGCGCTGTCGGTGTTTGCCAACCGCAAGGCCTGAGCCTTGCGCTACAATCGCCCCTCTTTCCACACTGGAGACCGTGGATGACTGACTTTTCAGGCCTGCCCCTGGTGATCGAAGCCGCGGACCTGCTACCGCGCCTGGATTCGCCACAGCTGATCCTGGTCGACCTGAGCAGCGCCAACCGCTATGTCAGCGGGCATATTCCCGGCGCACGCTTTGTCGAAGGCAAGCGTACCCAGCTCGGCCAGCCCCCCGCACCCGGCCTGCTGCCGGCCCTGGGTGAGCTGGAAAAACTGTTCAGCGAACTCGGCCACCGCGACGATGCCGTGTATGTGGTGTATGACGATGAGGGCGGCGGCTGGGCCGGGCGTTTCATCTGGCTGCTCGACGTGATCGGCCACAAGCGTTACCACTACCTCAATGGCGGCATCCAGGCCTGGCCCGCCGACAAGCTCTCCACAGAAGTGCCCGCCAGCGGCAACACGCCGGTGCACCTGCGCATCGACAGTTCGCCAACCGCCACCCGCGAGTACCTGCAAAGCCGCCTGGGCGCCGACGATCTGGTCATCTGGGACGCCCGTGGACCGCAGGAATTCAGCGGTGAGAAAGTACTGGCAGCCAAGGGCGGCCACATCCCCGGCGCGATCAACTTCGAATGGACCGCCGGCATGGATCTCAACGACCACCTGCGCATCCGCAAGGACATCGCCGAAGTTCTGCAGAAGCTGGGTATCACCCCCGACAAGGAGGTGATCACCCACTGCCAGACCCACCGCCGCTCCGGTTTCACCTACCTGGTGGCCAAGGCCCTAGGCTACCCGCGCGTCAAGGCCTACGCCGGCTCGTGGAGCGAATGGGGCAACCACCCGGACACGCCTGTAGAAGTCTAAGGAACCTGAATGAAATCCCGTTTGTTCATCATCAGCCAATACCTGCTGCCGCACCACCTGCTGTCGCGGCTGGCCGGCTGCATCGCCGAGTGCCGCGTGCGCTGGTTCAAGAACGCCTTCACCGCCTGGTTCGCCAAGCGTTATCAGGTCAACATGAGCGAAGCGCTGGTCGAGGACCTGAGCGCCTACGAGCACTTCAATGCCTTCTTCACCCGCGCCCTGAAGCCGGGTGCCCGCCCACTGGACGAGACCCCGGGCGCCATCCTGTGCCCCGCCGACGGTGCCGTCAGCCAGCTTGGCCCGATCGAGCACGGCCGCATCTTCCAGGCCAAGGGCCACGGTTTCAGCGCGCAGGAGCTGCTGGGCGGTGACCCGGCCATGGCCGCGCCGTTCATGGGCGGCGAGTTCGCCACCATCTACCTGTCGCCCAAGGATTACCACCGCGTGCACATGCCGCTGGCCGGTACCCTGCGGGAAATGGTCTACGTGCCGGGCCGCCTGTTCTCGGTCAACCAGACCACCGCAGAGAACGTCCCCGAACTGTTTGCCCGCAACGAGCGCGTGGTTTGCCTGTTCGACACAGAGCGCGGGCCGATGGCCGTGGTGCTGGTTGGCGCGATGATCGTCGCTTCGATCGAAACCGTGTGGGCCGGGCTGGTAACGCCACCCAAGCGTGAACTGAAGACCTTCCGTTACGACGAAGCCAGCCGCACACCGATCCACCTGGAGAAAGGCGCCGAACTGGGCCGCTTCAAGCTGGGCTCGACCGCCATCGTGCTGTTCGGGCCGGAGCAGGTGAAGTGGGCGGAGAACCTGGGTGCCGGTTCTGCGGTGCGCATGGGGCAGCAGTTGGCGGTGCCTGTACAGGCTTGATTGCCTGATGGAACATGGGGCCGCTTTGCGGCCCCGGGTTCTCGAATCAGCCGCGCGCGTCGCGGTCCCGCAGGCCCAGCAGATACAACACACCATCCAGCCCCAGGGTAGAAATCGCCTGCTTGGCCGACTGGCGCACCAGCGGCTTGGCACGGAATGCCACGCCCAGGCCGGCCAGCGACAACATCGGCAGGTCGTTGGCACCGTCACCCACAGCAATGGTCTGCTCCAGCTGCAAGCCTTCTTCGCTGGCCAACTTCTGCAGCAGGTCGGCCTTGCGCTGGGCATCCACGATCGGCTCCACAGCCACGCCGGTAACCTTGCCATCGACCACTTCCAGCTCATTGGCGAAGACATAGTCGATGCCCAGGCGCGCCTGCACCTGGCGGGCAAAGTAAGTGAAGCCACCGGACAGGATCGCCGTCTTGTAGCCCAGGCGCTTGAGCTCGGCAAACAGGTTCTCGGCGCCCTCGGTCAGGCGCAGCGACGCACCGATCTCGTCCAGCACGCTTACATCCAGGCCCTTGAGCAGGGCCATGCGCTCCTTGAAGCTGGCGCGGAAGTCCAGCTCGCCGCGCATGGCACGTTCGGTGATCGCGGCCACCTGCTCACCTACGCCAGCGGCCTTGGCCAGTTCGTCGATGACTTCGGCTTCGATCAGCGTCGAGTCCATGTCGAACACCGCCAGGCGGCGGTTGCGGCGGAACAGGTCGTCCTTCTGGAAGGCGATGTCGATGCTCAGCTCTTCAGCCAAGGCGAAGAAGTCGGCACGCAGCGCCTGGGCATCGCTCGGCACGCCGCGCACGGAAATCTCGATGGCCGCCTTGCCCTTGTCGGTATCGGCATCCAGCGCCACACGGGCCGACAGGCGCTCGATGCGCTCGATGGTCAGGCCGTACTGACTGATCACCGCACTCACCCGCTGCAGTTGCTCGGGGGTGATCTTGCGGCTGAGCAAGGTGACGATGTGGCGCGCCTCGCCGTGGCCATCGGCCCAGTGCTGGTAGTCCGCCTCGGAAATCGGTGTGTAGCGGGCCTGCAGGTTCAGTTCATGGGCCTTGGCCTGCACGCTCTGCAGCAGGGAGGTGGCCACTTCGTTGTCCGGGATATCGACCAGGATGCCGAACGACAAGGTACCGTGCATGACCGCCAGGCCAATGTCGAGGATGCTCACACCGCCCTGCAGCAGGACGCCGGTGATAGCCGCAGTGAGACCGGGACGATCCTCACCGGTGATGTTGATCAGGACGATTTCGCGCACAACCTGGCTCCGACTTCGATGAAAAATGCGCATTCTACCGATTTTCCGTGACCATCGGGCGCCAACGATACTTTGCCGACAAAACCCGGCTCGCTATACTGCCCCACACTTTCATGCCATTAAGAGCCGAGCTCAGTGAACCGGCCCACGCCCGTCAAAGCAGACAACTTCTTCCTGATGATCTATCGCGCCCTGAGTCAACGTCGCGTGCCACTGGCACTGCGCATCGCCTGCACCAACATTTTCCTGGTGGCGCTGGCGTTGGTGATCTACGCCTGCGTGATGGGCCTGCAGTTCAAGCAGGCCATGCACGAGCAGGCCGATGCCCTGGGCCAGAGCCTGACCACCCAGACCGCCACCTCGGCGACCGAGCTGCTGGTGGCCAACGACATCCTCAGCCTCAACGTGCTGCTCGGCAACCTGGTGAAAAACCCGCTGGTGGCCCATGCGGCGATCTACAGCGTGGACAACCGTATCCTCGCCGAGGCCGGCCAGCGCCCACGCAACAGCCTGCTGGGCGAGGCCGAAGGCCTGTACCAGACCAAGATCACCTTCCAGGACGTGACCGCCGGGCAACTGCGCATCAGCCTGGACATGAGCCAGTTCCAGCAGCCGATGCTGATCAGCCTGCAGAGCATGGGCATCCTTGCCGCCATCCTGCTGGTGCTGGCACTGACCCTGAGCCTGCGCCAGGGCCGCTTCATCACCCTGCCGCTGCTGCAACTGCGGGTGTGGCTGCGCGACCCGCAACCCTATACCCCGGCCACCGACCGCCAGGACGAGATCGGCGACATCGCCCGCCAGCTGCACGCGCGCCTGGCCCCGCCGCCGCCACCTGAGCCGGAGCCTGAAGAAGACGACGACGAGCAATTCGACGACCTGCACGACGCCATCCCGGCAGCCAAGGCTGCACCGCGCGCCAAGCTTGCCGCTCAGGCAGACGAGGATGACGACGAAGCCTTCGCCGGGCTGCTGGACGACGAAAGCGCGCCCAAGGCCGCCGTGGTCGAATCCGACGAGCCGCAGTACAGCGCAGTGCTCGCCGTGCAGCTGGGTTCGCAGGAGCAGCTGCGTCGCCTGCCGCGCACGCGCCTGACCGAACTGACCGAGCGCTACCGCGATTGCCTGGAGCACGCCGCCTCGCTCTACGACGGCGAAACTCACACACTCAACGACGGCAGCACCTTGGTGCTGTTCCACAGCCGCGACTGCGGCGAGGACTACCTGACCAACGCCATCTGCTGCGGCGAGTTGTTGCGCGCGCTGGGCCATGCCCTGCAGATCGAGGTGGCGGACAGCGGCATTACCCTGCAGTTGCAACTGGGCCTGGCCCTGGGCAACGACCTGCAAGGGCTGGAGCTGGTAGACCTGCTGATGGCCGAAAAGGCCCAGGACGCGTTGGCGCTGTCGCAGCACAGCCGCAACCTGTTGCTGGTGGAGCGGCAGATCAGCGATGACACCCTGATTCGCCAGCGCGCCCGCATTCGCCCGATTGCCAGCCCCGAAGGCGCCTGCTGCGTGGAGCGCCTGATGGAACCCTACCCGTCGATGCTGGAGCGGCAGTTGGCGCGGATGCACGAACGCCGGGCCTGATACCG
Organism: Pseudomonas sp. TE3-3-F2023; assembly: GCF_036784815.1. NCBI lineage: Bacteria > Pseudomonadati > Pseudomonadota > Gammaproteobacteria > Pseudomonadales > Pseudomonadaceae > Pseudomonas > Pseudomonas sp. TE3-3-F2023. Next base: position 253,821 of record NZ_CP145113.1, read on the forward strand.
GGCTGGCCCCATCGCAGGTCAACCCGCTCCCACAGGGCCTGCACCAACCTGTGGGAGCGGGTTTACCCGCGAAGAGGCCAGCACAGACAGTACAAAAACAGCAGATACGAAAAAGCCCGCATCATTGCGGGCTTTTTCGTATCTGGCAGTTCGATCAGAACCGATAAACTTCCATATCGGTACGAATCGGTGCCGCCATCGGGATCTTGGATTTCTCCGGCGCCTTCTTCACCTGCACCGGCGCAGCCGGCTTTTTTGGCGACTCTTCGGCGATCGCTGGCTGGTTGGCCAACGGCTTGACCGCAGTGCTCAGCTGCTCGGCCAGCTTCTGCAGCAATTGGCCCTGGGCCTGCACCTGCGACGCCTCGCTGCCCGCATGTGGCTGCTCGAGATGAACGATGCGGTTGTCACGCACATGGCCACGGCGATCCAGCAGACGCCATTGAGCATCCAGAATGGCCGGCTGGTCCTTGCCCGAGTCCAGGCGAGTGATCGATAGCAGTACTTGTACATCCGGGTTGAAACCGGCCGCTGCCGGGGCCAGCACCACGCGCTGGCTGTCCAGGCGCCATGCGAGCTGGCGTACCAGGAGCTGGTCGATATCCGACGAAAGGCTGCCGGCCCAACGACCGTCGGTCGCCGAACTCAGGCTGCCATCGGCCTGACGCTGCAGAAATGTCTCACGTTGCAGGTAATCGGCAACCGATACCGGGCCGAGCACCACGGCCATGCCCGCGCTCTGCGAAGGCTGGCCAGGATCACCACTGTCGAGCTGGTACAGGGCAACCGGCTTGTGCATGGTGCACCCGCCAAGGCCCAGCAGGCCAGTCATCAACAGCGCAAATGGAAGGCGCAGAAATTTCATCATCCCATCCAGGCGGTCGCCAAAAGGCCAACCGCAGTGATACACATAGATTCAAACGGGCACACGGCCACGCCGGCACCGCAAGGGCCATATCATCCGCGAAATAACCGTCCGACTCCAGCATTTCTGCCCGGAACGACGCTGAAATTGCCGTTCCAGACATTAAAACCGTTTATGTCGGCACTTCCACCTGCAATCCATCGACCCGCTGGAACCCGCGTGGCAGCTTGCTGCCACGCCGTCCGCGCTCGCCCTTGTAATGCTCCAGGTCATCCGCTTTCAGAGATAGGGTACGCTTGCCGGCTTGCAATACAAGTGTCGCACCATCGGCAATCACGGCAAGATCGGTAACAAATTCTTCACGGCTGGCTACCCGGTCGCCCGGTACCCCGATGATCTTGTTGCCCTTGCCCTTGCCCAACTGAGGCAGGTCGCTGACCTTGAACACCAGCAGACGGCCTTCGGTGGTCACCGCCGCCAGCCAGTCCTGCTCGCGGTTGGCCACCGGGCGCGGGGTCATGACCTTGGCACCGTTGGGCAGGCTGAGCAGGCCCTTGCCGGCCTTGTTCTTGGCCTGCAGGTCTTCACCTTTGACCACGAAGCCATAACCGGCGTCCGAGGCCACTACGTACAGCGCATCGTCGTCCGGCAACAGCACGCACTCGAAGGTGGCCCCCGGTGGTGGCGTCAGGCGGCCGGTTAGCGGTTCGCCCTGGCCGCGCGCCGATGGCAGGCTGTGAGCGGCCAGCGAGTAGCTGCGGCCAGTGGAGTCGATGAGCACGGCAAACTGGTTGGAGCGCCCGGCGGCGGCGGCCTTGAAGCCATCGCCGGCCTTGTACGACAGGCCGGTGGCATCGATGTCGTGGCCCTTGGCGCAGCGCACCCAGCCCTTTTCCGACAGCACCACGGTAACCGGCTCAGTCGGCATCAGCTCGTTTTCCGACAGCGCCTTGGCCTCGGCACGCTCGACGATAGGCGAGCGGCGGTCGTCGCCATAGGTTTCGGCATCCTTGATCAGCTCGCTACGTACCAGTTTGCGCAGCTTGGCATCGCTGCCCAGCAGGGCGAGCAGCTTGGCCTGCTCTTTCAGCAATTCATCCTGCTCGCCGCGGATCTTCATCTCTTCCAGGCGCGCCAGCTGCCGCAGGCGGGTCTCGAGAATGTAGTCGGCCTGGATTTCGGTCAGGTCGAATCGGGCGATCAGGGCCTGCTTTGGCTGGTCCTCGGTACGGATGATATGGATCACTTCATCCAGGTTGAGGAACGCGGTGAGCAAACCTTCCAACAGGTGCAGGCGCTTCTCCACCTTGTCCAGGCGGTGCTGCAGGCGGCGGCGGACGGTAGCGGTACGGAACTCCAGCCACTCCAGCAGCAGCGCGCGCAAGTTCTTCAGCTGTGGCCGGCCGTCCAGGCCGATGATGTTTATGTTGACCCGATAGCTGCTTTCCAGGTCAGTGGTAGCGAACAAGTGCTGCATCAGTTCATCGGCATCCACGCGGTTGGAGCGCGGGATAATGACGATGCGGCACGGGTTCTCGTGGTCCGACTCGTCACGCAGGTCGGCAACCATCGGCAGCTTCTTGGCCTGCATCTGCGCAGCGATCTGCTCCAGCACCTTGGCCCCGGAGACCTGGTGCGGCAGCGCGGTGACGACGATGTCGCCATCCTCGACGCGGTATACGGCGCGCATGCGGATGGAGCCGCGCCCGCTTTCGTACATCTTGAGGATTTCTGCCCGCGGCGTGACGATCTCGGCCTCGGTCGGGTAGTCCGGCCCCTGGATGTGCTCGCACAGCTGCTCGATGGTGGCCTTGGGCTCGTCGAGCAGACGCACACAGGCCGTGGCCACTTCACGCAGGTTGTGCGGCGGCACGTCGGTGGCCATGCCCACGGCGATACCAGTGGTGCCGTTGAGCAGAATGTTGGGCAGGCGCGCCGGCAGCACAGCCGGCTCCTGAAGGGTGCCGTCGAAGTTTGGCACCCAGTCCACGGTACCCTGGCCGACTTCGCTGAGCAGCACTTCGGCGTAGCGCGAAAGGCGGGCTTCGGTATAACGCATGGCGGCGAAGGACTTCGGATCGTCCGGCGCACCCCAGTTGCCCTGGCCGTCGACCAGGGTATAGCGGTAGCTGAACGGCTGCGCCATCAGCACCATGGCCTCGTAGCAGGCCGAGTCGCCGTGGGGGTGGAACTTGCCGAGCACGTCACCGACGGTACGCGCGGACTTCTTGTGCTTGGCATCGGCATCGAGCCCCAACTCGCTCATGGCGTAGACGATGCGTCGCTGCACCGGCTTCAGGCCATCGCCGATGTGCGGCAAAGCGCGGTCCATGATCACGTACATGGAGTAGTTGAGGTAGGCCTGTTCGGTGAAGTCAGCCAGCGAGCGGCGTTCAACGCCGTCCAGGCTGAGTTCCAGTGAGTCGCTCATGCGGGCCTCGTCATTTCAGGTTCTGGCGCAGCAGCATGGTGCCGCCGCGCTGGGAAAATTCAAGTTGTTTCAGGGCACTCATGCCCAGCAATACGGTTTGCCCGTCCAGGCCCGGCACCACGATGGCGCGCACGTCGCGCAGGCGGATATCCCCCAGCTGCAGGCTGGCCAGGCGCGTGCGGTAGCCTTCTGTACGGCCGTTGGCGGTACTGAGCTGCACCGGGCTGCCGCGCTCCAGGCCAAGCTCGCGGCCCAACGCCTCGGGGATGGCCACGTCGGTGGCACCGGTGTCGAGCATGAAATGCACCATCTGGCCGTTGATCGCGCCATCCACCACGAAGTGGCCCTGGCCGTTGCCCAACAGGCGCACCTCGATGAAGCCTTCGCCATGCGACGACTGCACCTGGGCATTGGGGTTGCGCTGGCTGTCTTCCCACTGGCCAAAGAAACGCGTTGCGAGGAACAGTGCCGCCGCCCAGGCGACGATCATCAATACCCTGCCCGCCCGCTTGCCCGGTGCCTGGCTCATGGTTTGGCGCTCCATCCGCCTTCCGGCGCATCGAAGCGCCAGACGATCGGGCGTGCCTCGCCATCGGCGCGGGTGCCGTTGTTGTTGTCGATACCGATCCAGGCGCCCTTGGCATCGATCACCAGTGCCTCGGCCAGGCCGAACGGCTGTTGATAGCGGCGCGACTCGACCAGGGCATCGGCAGCGAACGACCAACAGCGCTCGACCTTGCCACTGTCGGTATCCCGACGGCAGACCCGGTAGGCGTTACGTTCGAGGGTGAACAGCTTGCCTTCGAACCAGGCCAGGTCGGCGAAATCGCGCGACAGTGCCTGGGCATTGGGCATCTGCGCCGGCTGCATTTCGACGCCAGCCTCGCTCAACAGCACGCAGCTGCGGCCGCAGGTCCACACCGATTGCTGGCGCTCGATGGCCACCAGGCCCCGCCGCTCGCGCTCGGCGGCCAGCCACAGGCGGTCGCCCGCCGGGTTGATCGCCAGGCCTTCGAACAAGGCGTTGAAGTTCAGCAACATGCCGCTGGCACGGGCCTGGCGAACCATGGCCGGGTCGATCTTCAACCAGTTTGTCTCGCCTTCCAGCGGCAGTTGCAGCACTGCGGCATGCGCCTCGCTGACCAGGTACAGGTTACCCGCCTGGTCACAGCTGATGCCCTCGAAATCCAGCTCGCCACCACGGATATACGACGCCGCCCAGTTACGCGACTTCAGGCCCCACGGCAGGCCGCTTTCCGGCACTGCCGGCGGGGTGAAGGTAAGCGGCTGCGCGCGCCAGGTCGGGCTTTGCTGGTCGAAGCGGTAGATACGGTCGTCGTCGCGGTCGGACACGCCCCACAGCCCGCCCCGGCATTCCACCAGGCCAGACAGGTTGCCACCGCGCATGCCTTCGATCGGGTGCTCGGCGCTCAGCTTCAGCTCTGGCCAGTTGCCCGCCAGGCTCGGCAGGGAAACCAGCGCCAGGCAGGCAGCCAGAAGCCGCCGAATCAAACCATGACCTCGGCCAGGTTGCCTTTGGTTTCCAGCCAGCTCTTGCGGTCGCCCGCGCGCTTCTTGGCCAGCAGCTTGTCCATCAGCTCGCAGGTGGCCTGCACGTCGTCCAGGGTCAGCTGCACCAGGCGCCGGGTGTTCGGGTCCATGGTGGTCTCGCGCAGCTGTGGCGGGTTCATTTCACCCAGGCCCTTGAAGCGGGTGACCTGTGGTTTGCCGCGCTTCTTCTCGGCCACCAGGCGATCGAGGATACCGTCACGCTCGGCCTCGTCGAGGGCGTAGTAGATTTCCTTGCCCAGGTCGATGCGGTACAGCGGCGGCATGGCCACATATACGTGCCCGGCCTCGACCAGCGCACGGAAGTGCTGGACGAACAGCGCGCACAGCAGCGTGGCGATGTGCAGGCCGTCGGAGTCGGCGTCGGCGAGGATGCAGATCTTGCCGTAGCGCAGCTGCGCAAGGTCGGTGGCCCCCGGGTCGACGCCAATGGCCACGGCGATGTTGTGCACTTCCTGGCTGGCCAGAACTTCGCCACCGTCCACTTCCCAGGTGTTGAGGATCTTGCCACGCAGCGGCAGGATCGCCTGGAATTCCTTGTCGCGTGCCTGTTTGGCCGAGCCACCGGCGGAGTCACCCTCGACCAGGAACAGTTCGGCTCGCATCGGATCCTGCCCGGCGCAATCGGCCAGTTTGCCGGGGAGCGCCGGGCCTTGGGTGATGCGTTTGCGCTCGACCTTCTTGCTGGCCTTCAGGCGGCGCCCGGCGTTGCTGATGGCCAGCTCCGCCAGCTGCATGCCCAGCTCGGGGTGGGCGTTGAGCCACAGGCTGAAGGCGTCCTTGACCACGCCGGAAACGAAGGCAGCCGCCTCACGCGACGACAGGCGCTCCTTGGTCTGCCCGGAGAACTGCGGGTCCTGCATCTTCATCGACAGCACGAAGGTGATGCGCTCCCAGACGTCTTCCGGCGCCAGCTTCACGCCGCGCGGCAGCAGGTTGCGGAACTCGCAGAATTCGCGCATGGCATCCAGCAGCCCCTGGCGCAGGCCGTTGACGTGGGTGCCGCCCTGGGCGGTAGGGATCAGGTTGACGTAGCTTTCCTGGATGCTGTCGCCGCCTTCTGGCAGCCACAGCAAGGCCCAGTCCACCGCCTCCTTGTTACCGGCCAGGCTGCCGCAGAACGGCTCGTCGGGCAGGCGCTGGAACTCGTTGACCGAATCGACCAGGTAGGAGCGCAGGCCGTCTTCGTAATGCCATTCGACCTTCTCGCCGGTGGCCTTGTCCTCGAAGCTGACCAGCAGGCCCGGGCACAGCACGGCCTTGGCCTTGAGCACGTGCTTGAGGCGGCTGATGGAGAACTTCGGCGAATCGAAGTACTTGGGGTCGGGGCTGAAGTACACGCTGGTACCGGTGTTGCGCTTGCCGACCGAGCCGACCACTTCCAGTTCGCTGGCCTTGAAGCCATCGGCGAAGGTCATCTGGTATTCGTTGCCGTCACGTTTGACACGCACGCGCACCTGGGTCGACAGGGCGTTGACCACCGAGATGCCCACGCCGTGAAGGCCGCCGGAGAACTGGTAGTTCTTGTTGGAGAACTTGCCGCCTGCGTGCAGCTTGGTGAGGATCAGCTCTACCCCGGACACACCCTCTTCCGGGTGGATGTCCACCGGCATGCCGCGACCATCGTCGCTGACTTCCAGCGAGTGGTCGGCATGGAGGATGACCTGCACCGAACGGGCATGACCGGCCAGGGCTTCGTCGACACTGTTGTCGATGACTTCCTGGGCCAGATGGTTGGGGCGGCTGGTATCGGTGTACATGCCCGGCCGCTTGCGGACCGGGTCAAGGCCCGAGAGGACTTCGATGGCGTCTGCGTTATAGGCGCTAGCGCTGGGAGTGGCCATAGGGTCTCGTCGTCAGTCTGGTGAATGCAAAAAAGTCAAAATACAGAAAAATCGAGCGCTGCGTACTGCCCACGGGCAATGCCGGCGAAGGCCAGCAGAGCCGGCAGGCGCTCGGCGAAGCCCTGGAAGCTGTGGTCGCCACCGGCCTGGATGCGCAGGGCGCAAGCACGGTAATAGCGCTCGGCGTGGCGATAGTCCAGGGTTTCATCGGCGGTCTGCAGCCACACTTGATAGCGGCTGGCGTCCACCGGGGCTGGTACTTCCAGCTCGGCCAGGGCCTGCACGTGATCGTGGGTCAGCTCCCAGGCCTCACCGGTGTAGTGATTGTGCTGGGTGCCCAGGTAGCCGTCGAAATGCTTGTGCGGTGTTACCGCCGGGTTCACCAGCAGGGCCTTGAGGCCGTGGCGCTCGGCCAGATAGGTGGCATAGTAGCCGCCGAGCGAACTGCCCACCAGCAATGGCGCGCCCAGTTCGGCGATGGCGGCTTCGAGCTGGGCGATGGCCTGCCGTGGGTGGTGGTGCAAAGCGGGCACCCGCAGTTGGGCCGACAGGCCCAGTTGCTGCATCACGGCCTCGAGCTGGCGCGCCTTGGTGGAAAGCGGCGAGCTGTTGAAGCCGTGGATATAGAGGATGGAACCCGACATGCTGCCCCCGGAATCTTTGGCTTCGCGCCCGGTGATATGGGCGCAGGGACGCGCAGTGTAGCGCGTTCGCCGGGTTTTGACGCAGTGTCACGGGTTTCGCAACAATTTCTTCACCGAAGTCGCAACCACAGTTCCCTGTAGGAGCGCGTCTGCAGCCGCAGCTCAATACCCCGGGCTATCGAAGTCGAGCTTCACTTCGAAATCCAGTGCCCGCTCCACCCCGGTCTCCAACCGCCCGTCGGCATGCAGGCGCAACCAGCGGTAGCCCGGCTGCTCCTCGCTCACCTGGAAATCCTCGCTGCGCGCAGCGAACTGGATACAGGTCGACGGCGTAGCCAGCAGGCGCAGGCCGTCGCGCACTTCATCCCATTCCTGATGCACATGCCCCCACAGCAGCGCCCGCACCTGTGGATAACCCTCGACGATATCGAACAGCGCCTGGGCATTGCGCAAGCCGATCGGCGCAATCCAGGCACAGCCGATATCCACCGGCTGATGGTGGAAGCACACCAGGCAATGCCGTTCACCCGCCTCTCGCAAGGCCGCTTCCAGCACTGCCAGCTGGTCATCCTCCAGCAGCCCGTGCGTTGCCCCGGGGACGGCCGTATTGAGCATGACGATGCGCCACGCACCGATATCGGTCACAGCCTGTACCAGCTCCGGCGCCACTTGCGCCATGACTCGGGCCTCGTCATGGTTGCCAGGCAACCAGCGGGTGGGCACGGCAAACGGCGCGGTCAGCTCACGGAACGCTTCATAGGATGCCACACTGGCGTCCTGGGACAGGTCGCCAGTGCACAGCAGCAGGTCGACAAGCGGCTGCTCCCGCCGCACCTGTGCCACTACATGGCGCAGGCTGTCACGGGTATTGAGGCCCAGCATGCTGCCGGCCGGGTCGGCGAACAGATGGGCATCGGTCAGTTGCACCACATGCACGAGGCGCGATTGGTCTGTCTGAGGCAACGGCCGTCTCCTGGAACGGATTCAGCGCGAATTATGGCTGCACAACGGGTGCGAGCAAACACCCACGAACGACCTGCGTCACACTTCAGCGAACGCTCGCCAGTTCGTGACCACAAGCCAGGCAGTGGCTCAGCCATTCACCGAGGAACAAGTTGAGCTGGGCCTTTTCGTCCGGCTGGTGCATGGCCTCGTTCGGATACGGGTAGATGCTGCGCAGGCGCCGGGTGTGTTCGGCACTGACCACTTCGGCCATGCGCGCATCGTGGTACACCTGCACTTCCAGGTGCGGCACCGGCAACCAAGGCAGGCTGTGCTCCTGGCGCACGTGCAGGGTGGTGGTGTACGGGCAGGCCAGCACCACGTCGAGTACCAGCACACCGAGCATCTGATCGCCCTGGGTCATGCCGATGCGGCGCGAGCTTTGGGTGGTGCGCATGTCTGGCAACAGGCGCATCAGCCGGGCGTAGTTGGCCTCGCAGGCTGCCTGCAGCCCGACCAGGTCGACCCGATAACGCTCGCGCAGCAGGTTCACTTCCACATACCTCGTACTTCATCACGGTTCAGCGCCAGCCATTGCAGGCCGATGATGGTCGCCGCGTTGCAGATGCGCCCGTCGCGCACCGCCTGCATGGCATCCTCGAACGACCACACGCGCACGCGAATGTCTTCGCCCTCTTCTTCCAGGCCATGCAGGCCGCCCGCCCCTTCGCTGCTGCAGCGTCCGAGAAACAGATGAACGTATTCGTCACTGCCGCCGGGCGACGGGAAGTAACGGGTCATCGGCCACAGGGCGCTGAAAGCCAGGCCGGCCTCTTCTTCGGCTTCGCGATGGGCGACTTCCTCGGGTTGCTCGTCCTTGTCGATAAGCCCGGCCACCATCTCGATCAGCCAAGGGTTGTCGACCTTGTCCAGCGCCCCCACACGGAACTGCTCGATCAGCATCACTTCATCGCGCAACGGGTCGTACGGCAGCACGCACACCGCATCATGGCGCACGAACAGTTCGCGGCTGATCTCGCGGCCCATGCCCCCGGCAAACAATTCGTGGCGCAGGCGTAGCTTGTCGAGCTTGTAAAAGCCCTGGAAGCAGTTGGCCCGCTCGATGATTTCGAAGCCCTTGGGCACTGAGTTCAACGCGTCTGACATGGAAATCCTCATTACCTCGAATACCGCATCGCGCCATCCTACTCTGCACGCCTGCCGGTTTCATCCCTTTCCGGCAACCGTTCGCGCACTCGGGACAGCGCGCCTTGTCTCTGTTAGCTTAGTGGCGAACTGAAGGCCGCGCAGACGGTCAAAGGCCGACTTTTCCCTGTTCTGCAAGGATCCTCATGACACTTGTCAAACTGACGTCCGTGGCTGTGCTGGCCCTGGCCCTGGGTGCCTGCCAAAGCCTGTTCACGCCCAACTACCGGGCGCCGCTCGAGGTCAAGCGTGATGCCTGGGAGCATGTCAAACCCGGCTGCAGTGAAAGCGACTGCCCGCTGGTGAACATCGACATGATCCACTTCCCGGCGTTGCCCAAGCTTGATGGCATCGTCGAGAAACGCCTGCTGCAACTGACCGAAGACAACCAGCGCGGCAACGCACCGGCCACACTGCAAGCCTACGAGCAGCAGTACCTGGCCAGTGCCGATAAGCGCAACAGCAGCTACCTGCAGGCCAAGGTACGCGAGCAGCATGACGGACTGGTGATCATCGAACTGTCCAGCTACCTGGACAGCGGCGGCGCCCACGGCATGCCCGGGCGTGGTTTCATCAACTATTCGCGCAAGCTGGACAAGGTGCTGACCCTGCAGGACATGCTGGTGCCTGGCCAGGAAGACACCTTCTGGAAAACCGTCGAGGAATCACACCGCGCCTGGCTGATCAGCGTAGGCATGGACAAGGACGCCGAGTTCATCAAGACCTGGCCGTTCAAGCAGTCGCCGCACATCGCCCTGACGTACGGCGCGGTGCTGGTCAAGTACGAGGTCTACTCCATCGCGCCCTACTCCATGGGCCACGTGGAGTTGAAGATCCCGTACCCACGCCTGAATGGCGTGCTCAAGCCCGAGCTGTTTCCCGGCCGCGGCTGAAGCTCAACAGCCCGTGCAGTAGCCCTGCCAGCAGCAATGCCGGCAGGGTCGCACCCAGGTCGGGCGCTTGCGCGGCGATCAGATGGTACGCGGCAACGCCCACCGCCCAGGCCAGCAGTGCCTGCCAATGCAAGCCATGCACCTGTGCTGGCAAGCGGCGGCGACGGATCACGTAATGGTCCATCAATACCACACCGAACAGCGGTGCAAACACCGAGCCGATCAGCAGCAGGAAATTCTCGTACTGTGCCAGTGGCGCCAGCAGGGCGATCAGCGTGCACAGCACGCCAATGGCCAGCGCCAGGTGCTCGACCTTCAGGCGCACCAGCACACCGGTGGAAACGGCCGCCGAATGAATGTCGGCAAAAGCCTTTTCCGACTCGTCCAGCAGAATCAGCAGCAGTGGAATGCCCATGCCGGCGCCCGCCAAGGCCAGCAGCAGGGCGTTGGCTTCGCCACTGCCGGCGAAGGCCAAGGTGTAGCCCACGCCCAGGCTCATCAGCCAGGTGTTGCCGATGAAGTAGCCCACCACCGTACCGCCGAATACATGTTTGCCGTTACGGGCAAAACGCGAATAGTCGGCGATCAGCGGCAACCAGGACAGCGGCATGGCGATGGCGATATCGAAGCCCACGGCCAGCGACATCGAACCGTCACCGGCACGGTTCCACAGTACGGCCAGGTCGGCCTTGGCGAACAGGTTCCAGGTCAGCCACAGGCAAGCGCCCAGCAGCAGCCAGATGCCCCAGGTGCGCAGCACCTTGCGCACGAACGCCAGCGGCCCACCGACCGCGAGCAAGGTGGCCAGGGCGCCGAAGCACAGGGTCCAGAGCACAGGGCTGTTCCAGGCGCTGGCTTCGCCGAACACCCGCGCGCCCAGAAGGCTGGCGGCATCGCGCATCACGATGATCTCGAACGCGCCCCAGCCCACCAGTTGCAGCAGGTTGAGCAGCGCCGGCAAGCGCGCGCCGTGGCCCCCCAGGCTCAGCTTGAGCGTGCCCATGGCCGACAGGCCGGTATCGCTGCCAATGACACCGGCAGCCCCCAGCAACAGCACACCCACACCGGTGCCCAGAGCGATGGCCAGCACTGCGCCGGCAAGGCCCAGGCCAGGGGCGAGCATGGCGCCGACCTGCAGCACCATCAGGCCGATGCCGAGGGAGAACCATAGCGAGAACAGGTCGCGGGCGCCGAAGATACGCTGGGCGATTGGGACCGGGTGGTCGGGGGAGAATTGGCTGGGTGATGTCATGGTTGGCGCTCGCCGGCAATGTTGTTGGTGTTCCTGGCGAGGACTGCGTCCTCGTATCGCGACACAGGCCGCTCCCACAAAAACCGCGCTGGCCTCAAGCCTTGCGCAGTACCTGTGGGAGCGGCCTTGCGTCGCGAAAGGGCCGCAAAGCGGCCCCAGCGGTCTTAGACTTTGTGATACAGCTGGCTACCTTCCTGGCGGAACCGCTCGGCCTGCTCACGCATGCCTTGTTCGACCGTCACATCCACGGTTTCGATCTTGGCAGCGTATTCACGCACTTCCTGGGTAATCTTCATCGAGCAGAACTTCGGCCCGCACATCGAGCAGAAGTGCGCAACCTTGGCCGATTCCTTCGGCAGGGTCTCGTCGTGGTAGGCACGGGCAGTGTCCGGGTCCAGGCCGAGGTTGAACTGGTCTTCCCAACGGAACTCGAAGCGTGCCTTGGACAAGGCGTTGTCACGAATCTGCGCACCCGGGTGGCCCTTGGCAAGGTCGGCGGCATGAGCGGCGATCTTGTAGGTGATGATGCCGGTCTTCACGTCATCCTTGTTTGGCAGGCCCAGGTGCTCCTTGGGCGTGACGTAGCAGAGCATGGCGCAACCGAACCAGCCGATCATCGCCGCACCAATGCCCGAGGTGATGTGGTCGTAGCCAGGAGCGATATCGGTGGTCAGCGGGCCGAGGGTGTAGAACGGCGCCTCGTCGCAGCACTCCAGCTGCTTGTCCATGTTTTCCTTGATCAGCTGCATCGGCACGTGGCCCGGGCCTTCGATCATGCACTGAACATCGTGCTTCCAGGCGATCTTGGTCAGCTCGCCGAGGGTTTCCAGCTCACCGAACTGCGCGGCATCGTTGGCGTCGGCAATCGAGCCGGGACGCAGGCCGTCGCCCAGCGAGAAGCTGACGTCGTAGGCCTTCATGATTTCGCAGATTTCGTCGAAGTGGGTGTACAGGAAGTTTTCCTTGTGGTGCGCCAGGCACCACTTGGCCATGATCGAGCCACCACGGCTGACGATACCGGTGACGCGCTTGGCAGTCAGCGGTACATAACGCAGCAGCACACCAGCGTGGATGGTGAAGTAGTCCACGCCCTGCTCGGCCTGCTCGATCAGGGTGTCGCGGAACAGCTCCCAGGTCAGGTCTTCGGCCACGCCGTTGACCTTTTCCAGGGCCTGGTAGATCGGCACGGTACCAATCGGCACCGGCGAGTTGCGGATGATCCACTCACGGGTTTCGTGAATGTGCTTGCCGGTGGACAGGTCCATGACCGTGTCCGAACCCCAGCGGATACCCCAGGTCAGCTTGGCCACTTCTTCCTCGATAGAGGAACCCAGGGCGCTGTTGCCGATGTTGCCGTTGATCTTCACCAGGAAGTTGCGGCCGATGATCATCGGTTCCAATTCCGGGTGGTTGATGTTGGCCGGGATGATCGCGCGACCACGGGCGATTTCCTGGCGAACGAACTCGGGGGTGATTTCTTTCGGGATGTTGGCCCCAAAGCTGTGACCGGCGTGCTGCTCGTCGAGCAGGCCGGCGGCGCGCGCCTCTTGCAGCTTCATGTTTTCGCGAATGGCCACGTATTCCATCTCGGCGGTGATGATGCCCTGACGGGCATAGTGCATCTGCGAGACGTTGGCGCCGGCCTTGGCACGGCGCGGGTTGCGCACGTGGGCGAAACGCAGCTTGGCCAGTTCGGCATCGTTCAGGCGCTGCTGGCCGAAGTGCGAGCTCAGGCCGGGCAGGCGCTCGGTGTCACCGCGTGCTTCGATCCACGCCGAACGCACATCGGCCAGGCCCTTGCGCACATCGATGACAACGTTGGGGTCGGTGTACGGGCCGGAAGTGTCGTAGACCAGCACAGGGGCATTGGACTCGCCACCGAAATCGGTCGGGGTGTCGTCCAGGCTGATTTCACGCATGGGCACGCGGATGTCCGGGCGCGAGCCTTCGACATACACCTTGCGCGAACGCGGGAACGGTTGCACGGACTGCTGATCGACTTGTGCCGATTCGCTGAGGTTGATCGCTTTTTCTTGTTTGGTCATCACAGGCTCTCCAGACGGCTTCCTAGCAGTGGAATGTCGGGGTGAACCTGAAAGGCGCGGACGCACCCTTGATGGGTGCAGTGCCGGATATGAGGGTGCCTGAAGCTGCATGCAGCTGTGACATTCCCGGACCTGGCACAAGAGGCTCCCCGGGAAGGCGAGCAATCTTGTTCCCTACGCAGGCGCTAACCTGATCAGGTTCAACGGGATCCGCAACTTTGCGATCTCAGCCTTTGCTTCAAGGCACCCCGACAAGAACATGCGCAGTCTAGACTGGAGTGGTCGGCAAAGCCAAGCGGGTAAATACGCGGATGATGAAAGGCACTCGAGCGATTGTTGCCGGGGGCGCATGGCACTACACTGGCCCGTCGATCGATACTCAACAGTTCAGTAATTAAATTTCGTACAAGGATTGCCTCTATGCTGCGCAAACTCTCACTGGCGATAGCCGTGTCTTGTGCGTCCACCGGAGTGGTCTGGGCAGCGGACGTGCCCCAAACAGTCAAGACCGACCTGGTCAGCGTCTACCAGGAAGCGGTCGACAATAACGCTGACCTGGCTGCAGCCCGCGCCGATTACGGCGCCCGCCGTGAAGTGGTACCACAGGCTCGCGCCGGGTTGCTGCCTAACCTTTCGGCCGGTGCCGAAATGCTGAACACCCGCACCAAGCTGGACGAACCATCGGCCACCAGCAACCGCAGCGGCAATACCTGGAGTGCGACCTTGGCGCAACCTATCTTCCGCGCTGACCGCTGGTTCCAGTTGCAGGCGGCCGAGGCGGTCAACGAACAGGCGGCGCTGGAGCTGTCGGCGACCGAGCAGAACCTGATCCTGCAAACCGCGCAGAATTACTTCGCCGTGCTCCGTGCCCAGGACAACCTGGCCGCGACCAAGGCCGAGGAAGCTGCCTTCAAGCGCCAGCTGGACCAGTCCAACGAACGATTCGACGTCGGCCTCTCCGACAAGACCGACGTGCTGCAATCCCAGGCCAGCTACGACACGGCGCGGGCCAACCGGATCATTGCCGAGCGCCAGGTACAGGATGCCTTCGAGGCCCTGGTAACCCTGACCAACCGGGAATACACGTCGATTCAAGGCGTGGTCCATACCTTGCCGGTGCAGGTCCCTACACCCAACGACGCCAAGGCCTGGGTCGAAACCGCCGGGCGCCAGAACCTCAACCTGCTGGCCACCAACCACGCGGTCGTCGCTGCCGAGGAAACCCTGCGCCAGCGCAAGGCCGGCCATGCGCCGACCCTGGACGCGGTTGCCAAGTATCAGAAGGGTGACAACGACAACTTCGGTTTCACCAACCCCGCACCGGCCCCCGTTTCGCGCTATAGCGGCGACGTCGAGCAGACCAGCATCGGCCTGCAGTTGAACATCCCGATCTACAGCGGCGGCCTGACCAGTTCGCAGGTGCGCGAGGCCTACCAGCGCCTGAGCCAGAGCGAACAGCAGCGTGAAAGCCTGCGCCGCCAGGTGGTGGAAAACACCCGCAACCTGCACCGCGCGGTAAACACCGACGTGGAACAGGTGCAGGCGCGCAAGCAGTCGATCATCTCCAACCAGAGCGCGCTGGAAGCCACCGAGATCGGCTACCAGGTGGGTACCCGCAATATCGTCGACGTGCTTGACGCCCAACGTCAGCTGTACACCTCGGTGCGCGACTACAACAACAGCCGCTATGACTACATCCTCGACAACCTGAGCCTGAAGCAGGCGGCCGGCACCTTGAGCCCGCAGGACCTGCAGGACCTCAAGCGGTACCTGAAGCCGGACTACAACCCGGACAAGGACTTCCTGCCGCCGGACCTGGCGGCTGCAGCGGCAAAGAACTTCGAGCGTCGCCCCTGAAAGTGCTGGACCAAGGCGAGCGCGGGCGCTGTAGGAGCGGCCTTGTGTCGCGAAAGGGCCGCAGAGCGGCCCCAGGGAATCAGCAGTGATGCACAGATTGCTGGGGCCGCCCTGCGGCCCTTTCGCGACACAAGGCCGCTCCTACAAGGACCGCACCAATGCTGACATCTTTAGAACTCAGCTGATGAGTTTGCCCAACCCATCGAGCAACCGCTGCAAAGCTCCTTGATTGGCCCGCATCACCGCCCTGCCCGCTTCGCCAATGCGCTGTGCATCCTGCGGCAATTCGACCAACCGCCGCACCGCTTCGGCCAGCCCGTCGGCATCGTCCACCTGCTGCAGCGCCCCTGCCTCGCGCAGCATCGCGCTGATTTCGAGGAAGTTGAACACATGCGGCCCCATCAGCACCGGCAAGGCCAGCGCCGCGGGCTCAAGCGGGTTGTGCCCGCCGGTCGCCACCAGGCTGCCGCCGACGAAGGCAATGTCGGCCAGGGCATAGAGGAACAGCAGTTCGCCCATGGTATCGCCGAGCAAGACGCGAGTCTGTGCATCGACCGGCGTGCCGGCAGAGCGGCGCACGGTGGTGAACTGTTCGCTGCACAGCGTATGCACCGCAGCGAATCGCTCGGGGTGGCGCGGCACCAGAATCAGCAGGGCATCACCATGCACCTGCAACAATTGCCGATGTGCCTGCAGGATCAACGCATCTTCACCTTCGTGGGTGCTGGCGGCGATCCACACCGGGCGCTGTGCAGCCCCCCACTGTTCACGCAATGCCCTGGCACGCGGCAACAGTTGATCATCGATCTTCAGGTCGAACTTGATCGAACCGGTGACCTGCACGCACTCCGGACGCGCGCCCAGGTCACGAAAACGCTGAGCCTCGGTTTCGGTCTGCACGGCAATCAGACTCATCTCGGCCAGCATCGGCCGGGTCAGCCCGGCAAAACGCCCATAGCCACGAGCCGAGCGCTCAGACAAGCGTGCGTTGGCCAGCGCTACCGGAATGCCACGCTTCGCACACTGGTGGATGTGGTTGGGCCACAGCTCGGTTTCCATGATGATGCCCAGCTTCGGCTGCACATGGTCGAGAAAGCGCCCTGCCGTCCAGGGCAGGTCGTAGGGCAGGTAGCAATGTTGCACGCGCGGTTCGTCGGCGAACATGGCGCGAATGCGCTCGGAACCGGTCGGGGTCATGCAGGTAAGCGTAATCGGCAATTCCGGGTAGGCCTTGAGCAAGGCACGCACCATCGGCGCCGCCGCAATGCTCTCGCCCACCGATACCGCGTGCACCCAGATGCCGCCGCGGCGCATGGCCGGCAGGCTGAAGCCAAAGCGCTCGCCAATGCGTTGACCATAGGCCGGTGCCTTGCGCGCGCGTAGATACAGGCGCAGCGCAACCAGCGGCAGGCCCAGGTGAAACAACAAGGTATAGAGAGTTCTGTTCATGGCCGCGGAGTTTACCCGATCGCGCGCAGGTGCACCGCAAAGCGCTCGGCCAGCCACTGCGCGGCAGGCCCCAGTGGCTCGTCGCGGCGCCAGGCCAGCTCCACCACCAAGGCCGGTGGCCGCCACTCGCTGTCCAGTTCGACCATGTGCGCCTGATAGGTCGGGTACTGCACCACGTGTCGCGGCAGCCAGGCCCAGCCCAGGCCGCGCATCAGCAGTTCGGCCATGGCATAGAAGCTGTCGGCGCGCCATACCTGCGGGCTGATCGCTTCGCCGCCTGGGTAGCCGCTTTGCTGCGGGGCAATCAGCAATTGACGGTGGCGCGCCAGCTGCTGCCGGGTAACCCGGCCTTCGCCGGCGAGCGGGTGGCCGACCGCGCACACGGTGACCATTTCCACACTGCCCAGGGCGCGCCGCTCCAGCGAGGCCGGGATGCTCTCGTGGTGGAAGAACAGGCCAAGATCGGCGCGCCGCTCCACCAGCTTGCGCGCCACATCGCCCTGGGCACCGCTGGCCAGCTGCACCTCCAGAAACGGGTAGCGGCTGGCCAGCTCGTCGAGGCTGTCGATGACCGGCTGGTAGGGCATGGCTTCGTCCTGGGCGACCCGCAACAAGGCCTCCTGCCCGCGCATCAGCGCCAACGCACGGCCATCCAGCCGCTCGCACTGGCGCAACAGTTCACGGGCATCTTCCAGCAGGGCGCTGCCGTTCTCGGTCAGCTTGGGTTGCCGGCCGCTGCTGCGCTCGAACAAGGTGACCCCCAGGTCGGTTTCGAGCAGGGCGATCGCGCTGCTGATCGCCGACTGGGCCTTGCGCTGTTCGCGGGCCACGGCAGAGAACGAGCGCAGCTCCGCAACGCGCAGGAAGGTACGTAGCTGTTCAAGATTCCACTGCTCGGCCATCGACCTATCTCCCCTGGTGATAGGTAATGACTTTACCCCATCCAGGCAACGTCTAGAATGCCCGACCAGTTACCGGAGGAACCCGCCATGAATGCCTACACCTACCTCGCCATCGCCATCTGCGCCGAAGTCATCGCCACCGCTTCCATGAAAGCGGTGAAAGGCTTGAGCACGCCCTTGCCGTTGCTGCTGATGGTGGTTGGCTATGGCATTGCTTTCTGGATGCTGACCTTGGTTGTGCGCAGCATTCCGGTGGGGATCGCCTATGCCATCTGGTCGGGGCTGGGTATTGTGCTGATCAGTGTGGCGGCGTTGGTGATCTATGGGCAGAAGCTGGATGTTCCGGCGATGCTGGGCATGGCCATGATTGTGGGTGGAGTGGTGGTGATTCAGCTGTTTTCGAAAACGGCTGGGCATTGAGGCAGCCCGTACGGGCCTCATCGCCGGCAAGCGAGCTCTCACAGAGTGAATACAGGCCGCTGGGTCAATGCCATCCTGTGGGAGCTGGCTTGCCGGCGATAGGGCCATCACAGGTATACCCTGTATACTTGCCAGCTGTCCCAGTCTTCGAGGTACCGCCATGCCATCCGCCATTTCCACTGACGTGCTGATCGTTGGCGCCGGAGTCGCAGGCCTCTGGCTCAATGCCCGCCTGCGCCGGCTGGGCTACTCGACAGTACTGGTGGAACGCGCCAGCCTTGGCGGCGAGCAGACCATCAAGTCCCAAGGCATCATCCATGGCGGCACCAAGTACGCCCTGCACGGTGCCCTGACCGGCGCCTCGGAAGCCATCGCCGACATGCCGCGACGCTGGCGCGAAGCCCTGAGCGGCAGCGGCGAGCTGGATCTCACCCGCACTCGCCTGCTGTCCGACGCTCACTACCTGTGGTCACCAGGCACCCTGGCCGGCAACCTCACCAGCTTCTTCGCCAGCAAGGCCGTGCGCGGCCGGGTCGACCAGGTGAAGGGTGAGCAACTGCCACCGGCGCTGCAGGACCGCGCCTTCAAGGGCAAGGTCTATCGCCTGGCCGAACTGGTAATCGATGTACCCAGCCTGCTGGCCAACCTGGCCGAACTGGCAGGCGACAGCCTGCTGGCTGGTGAGCGCATCGAGCCACTGCGCGAGGGCGCCGACCTGGTCGGCCTGCGCGTCGACGAGCGCGACATCCGCGCCCAGCGCATCGTGCTCAGCGCCGGCGCCGGCACCGAAGAGCTGCTGCATGCCCTGGGCCTTAACCAGCCAGCCATGCAGACACGCCCGCTGCACATGGTGATGGCCAAGGGTGCCAACCTGAAACCGCTTTACGCCCATTGCCTGGGTGGCGGGCCAAAGCCCCGGGTGACGGTTACCACCCACCCGGCCGCCGATGGCCAGTGGGTCTGGTACCTGGGCGGCGACCTGGCCGAGGCCGATGGCGTTGCCCGCGAACCGGCTGCGCAAATTGCCGCGGCACAGAAAGAAATCGCCAGCCTGCTGCCATGGGTCGACCAGAGCCAGGTGCGCTGGGCCACCCTGCGGGTCAACCGTGCGGAACCGGCGCAATCGGGCCTGGTCCGCCCGGACAACGCCTTCCTCGCCGACCAGCAGCGCCTGCTGGTCGGCTGGCCGACCAAGCTGGCCCTGGCACCGGACTTCAGCGACCGGGTCATCAGCCACCTGGAGCGCGACGGTATCCGCCCACAGGCGCAAGCCGACCTGGCCGACCTGCCACGCCCACCGCTGGGCGTACCGGCCTGGGAGCAACTGCTGCCATGAGCCTACCAACCCTGCACGACTTCCATCGCCCCTTGGGCAGCACCGGCCTCAAGGTTTCGCCGCTGGGCCTGGGCACGGTCAAGCTGGGGCGCGACCAGGGCGTGAAGTACCCCACCGGCTTCACCATCCCCGGCGATGACGAAGCCCGCCTGCTGCTGGCCCAGGCCCGCGAGCTGGGTATCAACCTGATCGACACCGCCCCGGCCTACGGCCGCAGCGAAGAGCGCTTGGGCCCGCTGCTGCGCGGCCAGCGCGATGAATGGGTGATCGTCAGCAAGGTTGGCGAAGAATTCGAAAATGGCCAATCGCACTTCGATTTCAGCGCCGCCCACACCCGCCGTTCGGTAGAGCGCAGCCTGCGGCGCCTGGAAACCGACCGCATCGAGCTGGTGCTGGTGCATTCCGACGGCAACGACCTGGCCATCCTCGAACAGCAGGAGGTCTACCAGACCCTTGCCGAGCTCAAGCAGGAGGGCAAGATCCTCGGCTTCGGCCTTTCCGGCAAGACCGTCGCCGGCGGCCTGAAAGCGCTGGAGCAAGGCGATTGCGCCATGGTCACCTACAACCTCAACGAACAGGCAGAACGCCCAGTGCTGGACTACGCTGCCGAACACGGCAAGGCCATCCTGGTGAAGAAGGCCCTGGCCAGCGGGCATATCTGTCTGGCCCCGGGCGTTGACCCGGTGCAGGCCAGCTTCGAGCTGCTGTTCGCCCACCCGGGCGTCAGCAGTGCTATCGTCGGCACCATCAATCCGTTGCACCTGGCCCACAACGTGGCCACCGTCGCCCGTATTCTGGGCCAGCATTGAGTTGCCCCAGGCCCACGGGCCCGGACTGACCCGACGCAAGGAGGAGCCTCGTGGCGCGAACGCTGATCCGCAAGAACCCGAGTAACTTCAAGACACTGCCGCTGCATGTCGAGGCCACGCCCGAAGGGCTGATCTACCAGAGCATCGGCATGCCGCTGAACTTCGCCCAGATCCAACAACGGCGCAAGGCCATCCAGCTGCCCGACGTGCAGCGCTTCGTGGTCGAACTGGCCAACCTGGGCGTGTCGGTGCGGCTGACCCTGCATTGGCAGAACCGCGATTACTGGGTGCTGGTACGTCAGCGCCGGCAAGACCGTGGTGATGTAGTACTGAAACTGATTTCCGGCTATGTGCCGGCGCAGGAGCTGAACCTGCCATTGCACACGGCCGTGCAGGAAGTGGCCGAGGAATGCCTGTTGGAAACTCCGGAAGGCTGGCTGGGCGGGCGCTTCAACGAAACCTGGTTGCCGGTGCCCTACGCTGCCGCCCTGCACTACCGCGAAACGCCGCACTTCGTGCTGGCCCCGGAGTCCGGTGCCGCCCGCCCGGTTCACTGCGGCAAGCTGATGCTGCTGGAACGACCACGGGCGTATGTGCACTTGCCGACCGCCTCATTGCAACTGATCTATGACATGCGTTTGCAGGTACCTCGGGACGCCAAGAAGCTCAGCCTGTTCCACGTCGATGAGCGGCTGGAGGGCGACCAACTGGTGGCGCGACTCAACCGCAAACGGCCAGACCTTTACCTGATGCCGTTGGAGGAAGGCCAGCCGCTGGCTGAGCTGTATACCCTGAAGAAGGATGAACTGGTGCCGGCGAGCACGCGCGGGCTCTACCTGGCCGAAAGTTTTGCACGGCAAGAGGGCTGGGTGGTCACGGACGAGCGGGTGCGCTGGAAGGATTGGGTGAAGCAGCAGGGGTTGGTGGAGAGCAAGCCGGTGCGGGCGTCACATCTGCAGCGGTTTGGAGACAAGGCGCGGGAACTGCTGGAGCGGGCGCGTACTTCACTACACAAGTGAGATTCCGAGGCCTGCGCCGCCCCTGCAGGAGCAGCCTTGTGCTGCGAAGAGGCCGGTAGAGCCAAAGAAACACTTTTGCCCTACCGGCCTCTTCGCAGCACAAGGCTGCTCCTACAGGTAATGAGGCAGCCTCAGAGGTTCGATCAGTTCTTGCGAATCTTCTCGACGATCGCCGTGGTCGAGCTGTTTTCGACCAGCCCCAGCACCTTCACGGTACCGCCATAGGCCTTAACGATATCGGCACCCACCACCTGGTCGATACCATAGTCGCCACCCTTGACCAGCACGTCCGGCTTGACCTGGCTCAGCAGGTTCTCCGGAGTGCCCTCGGGGAAACTGATGACCCAGTCCACCGCCCCCAACCCGGCCAGTACGGCCATGCGCCGGTCGACGCTGTTGATCGGCCGGCCCGGGCCTTTCAGGCGGCTGACCGAGGCATCGTCGTTGACCGCGACGATCAGCCGATCGCCCTGGGCCCGCGCCTGCTCCAGATAGGTGACATGCCCGGCATGCAGGATGTCGAAGCAGCCGTTGGTGAAGACGATCTTCTCTTTGTGAGCCCGTGCGTCGTCGATGGCCAGCAGCAGTTGCTCAAGGCCCAGCACGCCGCGCTCGGAGCCTTCCTCACGCTGGATCGCCCGGCGCAGCTCGGGAGCACTGATCGCAGCCGTACCCAGCTTGCCGACCACGATGCCCGCCGCTAGGTTGGCCAGGGCCACCGCATGGGGCAGGTCCTCGCCGGCAGCGATAGCCGCGGCGAGGGTGGAGATGACGGTATCACCGGCACCGGTCACATCGAACACTTCACGGGCCCGTGCCGGCAGGTGCAGCGCCGGCTGGCCGCTGCGCAACAGGGTCATGCCGTGCTCGCCACGGGTCACCAGCAAGGCGCCCAGGTCCAAGTCTTGAAGCAGCTGCAAGCCCTTGGCGACCAGCTCGGCCTCATCGGCGCAACGGCCGACGATGGTCTCGAACTCGCTGAGGTTGGGAGTGATCAGGCTGGCGCCACGGTATATGGAAAAGTCCTTGCCCTTGGGGTCGGCCAGCACCGGAATGCCCTTGGCCCGCGCCGCCTGGATCAGGCTCTGGTGGTTTTTCAGTGCGCCCTTGCCGTAGTCGGAAAGGACCAGCACCTTGACGCCCTCAAGCAGGCTGTCGACCTCCGCACCCAGCGACAACGGGTCGGTGGCGAACGGTTCCTCGAAATCGATGCGCAGCAACTGCTGGTGACGGCTCATGACCCGCAGCTTGACGATGGTCGGCTGGTGCGCGATGCGCTGGAACACCGAGCGCACGCCTGCAGCCTGCAGGCTGTTGGCCAGGCTGTCGGCAGCCTCGTCCTGGCCGGTGACGCCAATCAGCGAAGCCGGTGCGCCCAGGGCGGCGATGTTCAAGGCAACGTTGGCCGCGCCGCCGGGGCGATCCTCGATCTGATCGACCTTGACCACCGGGACTGGCGCTTCAGGCGAGATACGCGAAGTACCGCCATGCCAGTAGCGGTCGAGCATGACATCGCCGACCACCAGTACCGGGGCTTGATCGAAACGCGGCATGGACAACTTCATGGGCAACCCATATGGAAATAATGAACAGGGGCAGGATATTAGCACAGGGTAGACGACGGCTTTATGGCCAGATCACCCCAGGAAAATTCCCGTGACAATCGGGGCCGCAATGGCCCCGATCAACGAGGGTTCAGGTGATATCGGCCTTGGCCGGCTCATCCAGCCCCATGGCATGCAGGCGGGCATAATGGCCATTGGCCGCAAGCAGCTCGGCATGGGTGCCGCGCTCGACAAGGCGCCCTTGGTCCATGACCAAGATCTGGTCGGCCTTTTCGATGGTCGACAGGCGGTGGGCGATCACCAGCGTTGTACGGCCCTGCATCACATGGTCCAGGGCAGCCTGGATATGCCGCTCGGACTCGGTATCCAGCGCCGAGGTGGCCTCGTCGAGGATCAGCAGAGGCGCGTTCTTCAGCAGTGCCCGGGCGATGGCCAGGCGCTGGCGCTGGCCGCCGGAGAGCAGCACGCCGTTTTCACCCACTTCGGTATCGAAGCCTTTTGGCAGCCGGTCGATGAACTCCTTGGCGTAGGCATCAGCCGCAGCGGCTTCTATGTCGGCGCGGGGGGCGCCGGCCAGGTCGCCATAGGCGATGTTGTTGGCCACGGTATCGTTGAACAGGGTGACATGCTGGGTCACCTGCGAAACATGGCGGCGCAGGTTGCGCAGGCGATAGTCCTCTATCTCCACGCCATCGAGCAGGATCTGCCCCTGGTCGTGGTGATAGAAGCGCGGGATCAGCGCTGCCAGGGTCGACTTGCCGCTGCCAGAGCGGCCGACCAGTGCAATCATCTGCCCTGGCTCGGCGACGAAGCTGATATCGCTCAGCACTTCACGCTCGGTACCTGGGTAGGTGAAGCTCAGGTTGCGCACTTCCAGGCGCCCTTCCACCCGCTCCTTCTCGACGGTACCGCTGTCCACTTCAGGTGCTTCGTCCAGTTGCTCGAAGATGCTCTCGGCACCGGCCAGGCCCTTCTGGATGGTCGAGCTGACTTCCGAAAGCTGACGAATCGGCTTGGGCAACAGGCCGGCGGCCGTAATGTAAGCCACCAGATCACCGGCAGTGGAATCGCCACGCAGGAACAGCACCAGGAACATCAGCGCGGCCATGGCGGTGTAGATCACCAGTTGCAGCATCGGCGTGTACAGCGAGCCGGTCTTGGTCATTTGCAGCTGCTTGTCGGTGTTGCTCTGGCTGGCCTTGCCGAAACGCTGCTCTTCGTAGGCCTCACCGCCAAAGCTGCGCACCACGCGGTAGCCCTGGATAGTTTCCGAGGCAACGTGGGTGACGTCGCCCATGGCCACCTGGATCTTCTTGCTCTGCTTGCGGAATTTCTTGCTGGCGACGCTGACCATCACTGCGATCACCGGCAGGATGGCGACCATCACCAGCGTCAGGTGCCAGTTCATCCACAGCAGGTAGCCGAAGAGAAAAACCACGGTCAGGCCTTCTCGGATCACCACCTTGATCGCATCGGTGGCGGCACCGGTGACCATGGTCACGTTGAAGGTGATTCGCGAGATCAGGTGCCCGGAGTTGTGGTTGTCGAAGTAGCGGTTAGGCAGCACCAGCAGCTTGTTGAAGAGTTCCACACGCAGGTCGTGCACCAGGCACAGGGAAACCTTGGCCAGGAAATAGTTGCCGAGGAACGAACCCAGGCCCTGCCACGCGGCGATCAGGATGATCAGCAGCGGCACAGCCTGCAGCAGTTGCAGGTCGCGCAGGTAGGGGACGTTGGGGAACAACACTGCTTCAGGGTTGCTCAGCCCATCAACGAAATACTTCAGAATCCCGGCCAGCATCGGCTGGGTCGAAGCAAATATCACGAAACCGATGATGCTCAGCAGGAAAATGCCGACATAGGGTTTCACATAGCTCAGCAGCCGGAAGTAGATCTTCAGGCTGGAGGTGTGTTCCGCCGGTCGCGGTGTTTCGGCCATTATCAAGCTCGCTGTTCAGGTTGAACCGGAAATTTTACCACAGGCATCATTTTCGGCACTCCCCCATGGCAGCAACATGGCCAGGCCCACTGGCAGCCAGCTGATGAACCATTCGGCACGTGGCGTACCGGTGAGGCTGGCGGCATCGAACTGCATGGCCAGAGTGGAGTACACCCAGAAACCGAGCAGGATCTTGCCGAACAACGTGCCACGTGCGCGGACGATTTCGCCGAAGGTGTACAGCCACACCATGACCCACAGCAGCATCCCGGGCAGGCCCATCTCCACTGCGATGTGAGTGAACATGTTGTGGGTATGGTCGAAGTGCTTGCCCACTGCACTCACGTCGTAGGCAGCACCCAAACCAAGGCCGGTCCAGGGGTGTGCGGCGATCATGTCGACTACGGCATGGAATATTTCCGGTCGGTAGGACGAGCCGCGCTTGGCGATCAGGTCGTAAACAAGATAGAAGGCCAGACAGGTGGCGATGGCCGCCAGCACGGCAAACACCCGGCTGTGGCGGTCACGGAACCACAACGGGGCCAGGATCACGGTGAGCACCAGGGCCAGGATTGCCCCACGGCTCTGGCTGAGCATGGCAAACAACCCCAAGCACACCAGCGCCACCAGCCACAACAACTGCAGGCCACGTTGCTGCGGCGGCTCGTAAAGCAGGAAAAGCACGGCTGCACCGATGACATAGGCACCCAGGATCGGGTGCGATATTTCGCCGATGCCCTCCAGGCGGGCCAGCAAAGGCATGCCCAGCACGCCGTAGAAATGGATGACCGAAACCATCGCGGCAACGGCCAGCAAGGCACTTGCGGCCAGCAGCAGCTGACGTATGCGGACCTGGCCAAGCTGGCCCAGCAGCGGGAACGCCAGCAGGAACACCAGGATGTAGAGCAGGCGTTTGGCCTCGCGCCCCGGGTTTTCCGCGGCCGACCAGACCAGACTGAGCCCGCTCCACGCCAGCAGCAACAACACACTCCCCCACAAGGCCGGCTGACGCCGCCAGGCCTGCACTATTACTTGCCTTGCGGACCACGCCATTACCAGCGTCGGCAACCACAGGAACAGCACCAGACCTTGCTGATAGACCTTGTTGCTCGGTGCCAGGGCGATAGCTGCCAGAAACCAGACCAGGCCAAACCCCAACCAGGCTCGCGCCCAGTTTTTTTGATACAACATCCTTTCCCCCGATGAATCAAAGACACCATCCAATGGTGCTACAACATTATTTTCGGCATTATTGCCGGCCATTCCATTCGCCCGACGACAAGGCTCTATTCATGCAATGCTCCCGGCTCCCCCAGGTCGACTTCGATCAGCTGACAAAAGGCGCACAGGTGCTTGAGGCAGATAGCCATGGCGCCAAAGTCTACCTGCTCGCGGATGGTAATTTCCTCAAGGTTTTTCGGAGGAAGCGGCTGATTTCATCTGCACTGCTGCGCCCGTACTCACAGCGCTTCGTCGACAACGCCGCACGCCTTGCACAATTGGGCATCCCCACCCTGGAGGTTATCAGCCAGCACAAGCTCGACCTGCCAGGGCGTACCGCCGTGCTGTACCGCCCGCTGCCAGGGCGCACCTTGTTGCAGATGTCGCGCGATGAAGGTTTCAGCTGGGGGGCCTACCTGCCGCGCCTGGTCGAACTGATCCGCCAACTGCATCGCAGCGGCGTGTACTTCCGCTCGTTGCACCTGGGTAATGTGGTGGTCACCCCCGACCAGCAGCTGGGCCTGATCGACGTGGCCGACATGCGCTTTCTGCGCCCGCCGCTGTCGGCGCGCATGATTCGGCGCAATGTGCAGCATATGGTGCGCTACATCGAGCGGGAGAACCTGGGCGACCGCTTCCCCCTTGCCGCCTTCGAGGCAGCCCTGCTGGCGCGCTGAGCGTCAACTGCGCAGCAGGCTCTGCGAGCCGCTGCAGAATGCCTGCCAGGCTTGCTCCGGGGCCAGCGCCTGGCGTTGCCGAGCGGCTACCGCCGGGGCACTGAGCGCCGCACATCGCTCGATAGCCTCGGCCCAGGCATTTTCATTGGCAATGGGCAGGTAGCCACCGGTGTCCTGCAACTGCTCGCGGAACACCTGCAGGTCGCTGCACACCACCGGCACGTCGGCCATGACCGCCTCCTGCACCACCAGCCCCAGGCCTTCGGAGCGCGAAGGCACCAATAGCCAGTCGAATGCCCGGTACAACTGCTGCAGGTCGTCGCGGTGACCGCTCAGGTGAACACGCCCGGCCAAGCCCAGCGCGTCGATACGAGCCTGCAGCACCGCACGCAGAGGCCCTTCGCCAATGATTGCCAATTGCAGGCCCGACTGGCGCGCACTGGCCTTGGCGAACGCCTCGATCAGCATCTCGAAACCTTTGCTCTCCACCAGTCGCCCGACCGCGCCCAGCATGACCCCGGCCACCTGTTGCAACTGCAGGGCCTGCCTGGCCGCATCCCGGCTCAACAACGGCTCGGCGAACGCCAGCGGGTCAAGGGCCATGCGCAAGGTCTGCACCGGCCTGCCAAGATCGTGTTCGAGTGATGTGGCAAGCGTCTGCGAAACGGCGGCGATGCTCAGCCGCTCGGCCGGGAACATACGCAGCAGGCGAACGTCACCGGCACTCAGGCGCGTCTTGCCGTGAAACAGCACCTTGGCACGCAACTGCGGAACCTGCTGCAACAACGGCAACACCAACCGCGCCACACCGACACCATCGAGCAGCACGACTTCAGCCTGGGCCTCGTTCAGCGCCTTGCGCAAGCGCATACGCAACCATGGGCGCAACAGGCGCCAGAAGTGCCGCCCTTTCAGCGCCCGTGACGGCATATGCCACTCCCGGGTCGAGCCAAGCCCACAGCAGAGGCCGCTACCCAGCAGCAACCAGTTACTGATCCGGGCATCGGCACCCGCGTGCGACAGTACCTGCCGATGTACCTTGTGGATGGACATGTACGGCGTTCCACCCGCCCACATCATATTGACTATGTTCATGGGCCCTCTCCCGCTCATGTCAGGTGGGACAGCGACTTCATTGAACAAAAATGGTGATTCCCATGCCGATCACGGCACCCGCCACCAGCGTCAATGCCAACTTTATCCGATCACGTCTACGACGTTTGGCCTTGCGCTCCACTTCGATGGGCAAGGTCACGTGATTACCAAATCCAGTGTGCAATACTGCATCACCCTCCAAGGTGACCGCTGTCAGATTTAACTCAGCATAGCGTCGGGAAAGTGCCTTCTCTCCAGCATAGGCGGCAAATGGTGCGCAACGCTGGTAATCGCTCAAACGACGCAGCCCCGGGTTGAGCGAGAACGCCTGCCACTCGGCCTTGTCGGACAGTAGGGGATAGCAAGGCACCCCGGCGATCACCCGGCGATCACCCAGATGGATGTAAGGGCTGTGGATGGCCAGGTCATGGGCATGACTGCGAAGCCACACCTGCAACAGGTCGGGGCTGACCTCCAGTATGGCCCGGGAGTCTTCGACGAAGCCCTGGCGATAGAAGTGCCAGTCGTCCTCGCAGTGAAAGATGTAGGGCGTCTTGACGTGGCTGTAGGCCAGGTCGATAGACGGAAGCTGGCCCAGTTTTGGCCGGTTGACGAACACCTTGCAGTGGGGTTTCCAGTGCTCAGGCACAGCGGCATGCACGGCATCGTCACCGGAGTCTTCGGTGATGAACACTTCGCGAATGGGCGCGGTATTGTAGCGATCGAAACTCTCAAGGGTATCTTTGAGCAGATCAAACCGCCCACAACTGGTCACGACGAGCGTGACGTCACTCTCATTTGAAAAGCGCACCGGACTCCCTCCGCATTGCGACTATCGACTTCAACGCCCTTTCCTCAGGCGCGAAAGTTCTTATGTTAGATGCCCAGCCTCAGGCGCAGCCGCTGCCATGCAGACAACGGCGGATGGGGCCTGAGCGCCGGGCGCATGTGGTCGACGATGCTACGTCCAACTGCGCCGAAACTGAAACGGGAAACCGCCAGGTGGCGGCCATTTTCTGCAATCTGCCGCGCCAGTTCAGGGTCCGCACGCAAACGGCGGAGCTTCTCCTGGAGGGTCGGGATGCAGTCATAGAACACCACGTTGTGCATGTCCTGCAGGCCCAGCGCGCGGTTCTCTTCCTCGCCCTGGTCATACGCCAACAGCACACAGCCACAGGCCATGGCTTCGAAATTCTTGATCATGTATTCGCCCATGCCAACGTCGGCACTGACGAAGAAGCGGATCCGGTTGAGCGTATTGCAGTAGTCTTCACCCGACTTGGTCCGGGTGACCACCAGGTTCTCGACGCGGCCCAGCTCGTCCAGCAATGCCTTGCGGCCGCTGTAGGCCACGCTGTTGGTACTGCCGACGAAGGCCAGTTCGATATCGCGCTCACGCCCCTGGTCGGCCAGCAACTGCTCGTCGTAACCCTTGGGCACGAACACGGCGTCGAAACCTTCCTGGCGCAGGCGCTCGCTGACCATATAGCCGGAGCTGATCACCCGCGCCCAGGGCAACTTGCGGTAATGGGCGCTGAACTTGCCGGTGTACTTGCACGGGATGTAGTTCTGGTAGGCATCATGCTCGAGGATGACCAGGTTCGGCACGGTACGGATGAACGCCGCCTGACGGATTTCCTGCTTGAAACGCAGGAAGAAGACAATGCGGTCATAGCGCTCGACCTGCACTTCACGCTTGAAATAGCGGCGCAGGTTGCGCTGGTCTTCGCTGGTCAGCCAGCGCAGGTCGCACTCGCAGTTGGCCGCGACGCCATCGTACAGGCGATCAAGAATCGCCCGCTGTTCCTTCTGCACCAGAAATAGGACTTTCATTGCGTTCCTTGGGCGCTCTGCGCCATCGCGGTCAACCATGGGGGCGCGGCTACAACTCACGCCGCCAGAACAGTTCATGTCGGCGCACGGCCTTGCGGAAGAATTCGTTCTCGCCGTAAGGCGACGGCCGCCGCCCGGCCAGCCAGCGCTGCAACAAGCGACGCAGCCGGCGCTTGAACGGCGCCGGTGGCTGCAGGTCGTGCATCATGCCCAGGGCCATGGCCTTGTCGCGCTGGGTTGCCACGTCCAGTACCAGACTGCAAGGTGCCCACGCCTGAGCGGCGCTCAGCTGCGGTGGCAAGGCCACGCCATCACCACTGTCGCCCATCGGCCAGCGGTCGTTGTCGTGCAGGTGATTGGCGTAGCACAGCAGGGTTTGCGGCTGCCAGGCCAGGCCTTGCAAGGCTTCCAGCACCGCTGCCTGGGCACATATATGGTCGGGGTGCGGGTCGAGCTGCGGGTGCGGCATAACCAGCACCTCTGGCCTGGCCATTTCCAGCAAGGCCCGCAGATCGGCCAGCAGGTTGCGCCAGGTCGGCGCGCCATCGCCGTCGGCCGGCAGCGGGAATGGGTTGAACCGGCGGAAGACGCGAATGTCGGCGAGGTCGGCCTCGCGAGAAGCGGCCGGCTGGTCGGGCGCAGCCTGCATGGCAGGCAGTTGCAGGCAGAAGTAGCCCAGCTGCACGCAACGCGATTCCGCCACACCGGCCCAGCGTGGCACGGCGATACTGTCCCAGGCCCGCAGGCGGCCCTTAAGGCGTGCGGCTTCGGCCTTTGCCAGTCCCATCTTCTGATAGTGTTCGGCCTCGATCTCACCTGCGGTCAGCGTCACTACCCAGGTTTCGTCGGCCTGGCTGTAGAGCCCGTAAGCGGCCAGTTCGGCGTCATCGGCATGCGGCGCGATCACCATCACTCGACGCCGTTGCAGCTCGACCGCCGGGGTTATCCACAAGCGCGGCCGGCCCAACAGCCCACAATGCCGGCCACGCAGGCGCAACGCGCCTGCCTGCAGAGGTGCGGCGAGGCCGGTCAGATTGAGGAAGCGCACGCCATCGACGCCGCGCTCGAAGGTTTGCCGGTCGGCCTGCTCGCCAGCCACCAGCTCGACCTGCGGGTCGAGGAAGCGCCCCAGCCAGCTGCTTTTTACCCGCAGCTCGAGGATCAGGGTGTCGTTGCCCTGCAGCGTGCATTCAGCCTTGAGCAGGCCGCCGCTCAGGGTGGCAGGAACCTCCAGGGTCTGCTCGCCGAATTCGTACGCGTAGTCCTCGCCTGGCGCATAGAACAAGTGGTCGGCAAACCAGGCTTCATGGGCCGCCCACAGCAGCGGCAACAGCAGAAGTGGCAACCACCACCAGCTGAACACCCCTACGGTCACCAGCGCGGCCAGGCCCACCAGCAGGCCCAGGCGCTTGTTGCGCCGGTGGCGCTTGAGCAACTGCTGCTTGCGACTCACGCCTGATACACCGGTACGGGGTTGCACCAGCGGTCCTTGTACTCGCGGTCGGCACGGCCGAACGAGAACCGCAGCGGCTTGTTGCGCGCACGGGCGTCCTCCCAGGCGGCCTGGGTATTGAGGAAGCTCAGCACGCTGCCGGGGCTGAAGGCCTTGGTTTCAGGGTCGACACCGCCATTGATGTACTCGACGCTGATCCATTCCGGCGCTTCGACACGGTATACCAGCTGGATGGCAATCGGCTTGCCGTCCAACAGCAGCACCGAGCCGATCAGCAGCTCGCGCAGGCGCTCCAACACCTCGGCCATGCGCTCGGCGCCGGTGGCAGGGAAGCCCCAGCGGCGACGGAACAGGTCGCAGTACATGCTGGCGATTTCCTGCGCGCTGAAGTCGCTGATCGGGCGCACCACACCGCCCGCCTCTTCCAGCAGGCGCAGTTCGCGGCGCTGGTTGTAGCGGAACTTCTTCGACAGGTCTTCGTGGGCGCGGGCCATGGCCAGCTGTTCCTTCTGTGCCTTGAGGCCACTGAAGCGGCCTTGGTTCAGTTCGGACAGGTAGCGCGCGGCATGGCGCAACGGCGCAGCGGCATCGGCGGCCGCCGGCAGGATGATTTCGGCGTTGCCCAGGTCGAACAGAGCCTTTTTCCCGGCACGCTTGAGCACATCCTTGGACAGCGCAAGGTGGCGCCCCCAGGTGGGGATGGCGGCCTTCAGCTCGCCGGCCTGGTGCCAGCCCAGATAACGCACCGGGATCTGTGCCAGGTCCGCCAACTGCTCGACCACCAAAGGATGAGTGGCGACACTGCCACCAAAGCGGGCCCATGCCTCGGCGTAGGCCTTGGCGTCGATAACTTGCCAACCGCGCTCACGGAAGGCCTGGATACAGTTGAGCATCAGGCCTGCCCCACCAGCACACGGACTTGCGGCAGCTGCCAGAAGGCCTCGCGCACCGCCTGGTCGGAAAAGCGTTCACGCAGGCGCTGCAGCATGTGCTCGGCACAGGCCTGGCGCTGCTGCCCATCGAGCATAGCCATGTGCTTCAGGCCCTGAGCCAGTTGCCCGGCATCACCCAGCGGAAACAGTACGCCAACACCCTCGACCACTTCACGGGCACCGCCACAGGCCGTGGCCAGTACCGGTACACCTGCCGCCATGGCTTCGAGCAGGACCATGCCGAAGGGCTCATGGTCGGAGCTCAGCGCGAATACGTCGAACGCCTGGAAGTAACGGCGCGCATCAGGCACCTGGCCAAGGAAGTCCACTTGCCCGGCAATGCCCAGCTCGGCAGCCTGGGCCTTGAGCCTGGTTTCCAGGCGCCCCTTGCCGAGAATCGCCAGGCGAGCGCCGGCTGGCAGCCCCGGTAGGGCTTCGGCAAAGCCACGCAGCAGGGTGGCCTGGTCTTTGTCCGGGTGCAGGCGCCCTACGTTACCGACAATCCACGCCTGCGCATCCAGGCCCAAGGCCTGACGGGCCTCGGCGCGTGGCACCAGGGCCGCTTGCAGGGCGTCAATGTCGATGCGGTTGTACAGGGTCTGGATACGCTCTGCCGGCCACTGCGGCAAGCAGCGGCGCATGTCGTCACGCACTGCGTCCGACACGCCCAGCAAGCTCAGGCGCTTGCTGAACAGGTTGGCGAAGATGCGTCGCCCCTTGCGCTCGTAGTCACCGAAAGCGTGGTGCACGCCGATCACCGGCAAGCCGGTGCCCAGCAACGCCACGTAGATCGGCTTGAAGCGATGGGCAATGCAGAAGGCGAAATTGCGCTCGGCCGCGATCCGCCGCAATGCGCGGATGGCGCCGAGTTTCAGGCCGCGCACGGCCTTGGAGCTGAACTCCAGGAACAGCACCTCGTCCGACGCACAGCCAGCCGCTACCTGCGGGTCGGCAGCGCCGGTGAGGAACACCGTGGTGACCTGGTAGCCACGCCCATGGAACAGGCTGGCGTATTGACGGGCGCAGTCCAGGAACGGCCCGTCATAGCCATGGCAGAACTGTAGAATACGCGGCTCAGAGCGGCTGGTCATACGGGGCCGCGCCGTCCTTCACAACCAGGATGTCTTCCATGATCAGGTACTGCAGGTCCGAGCCGAAGAACATGTTCAAGGCGTCGGTCGGCGAGCAGATCATCGGTTCACCACGGCGGTTCAGCGAGGTGTTCAGCGACACGCCGTTGCCGGTCAGGTCTTCCAGCGCCTTCATCATGTCGTAGTAGCGCGGGTTGTACTCGCGCTTGAGCACCTGGGCACGCGAAGTGCCATCCTCGTGGACCACTTCCGGCACGCGGGTCTTCCACTCTTCAGCCACTTCGAAGGTAAAGGTCATGAATGGCGCCGGGTGGTCGACCTTGATCATTTGCGGGGCGACGGTGTCGAGCATCGACGGGCAGAAAGGTCTCCAGCGTTCGCGGAACTTGATCTGCTCGTTGATGCGGTCGGCTACGCCCGGCACGCTCGGGCAACCGATGATCGAACGGCCGCCCAGGGCACGAGGGCCGAACTCCATGCGGCCCTGGAACCAGGCCACCGGATTGCCGTCGACCATGATTTTGGCGATGCGCTGCGGCATGTCGTCGAGTTTTCGCCACTTCGGCGCGTTTGGGTGACGGGCACAGGCGGCAATCACATCTTCGTTGGAGTACGAAGGGCCGAGGTAGACGTGTTCCATCTTCTCGACCGGCACGCCACGGGCGTGGGAAACGTAGGCGGCAGCACCCACGGCGGTACCGGCGTCACCGGAGGCCGGCTGCACGAACAGCTCTTTCAGGTCTGGGCGGGCGATGATCTTCTGGTTGAGCTTGACGTTCAGCGCGCAACCGCCGGCAAAGGCCAGCTTGCCGGTTTCACGCAGGACGTCACCCAGGTAGTGATCGATCATCTGCAGAGCGATCTTCTCGAACAGCGCCTGCATGCTGGCCGCGTAATGGATGTACGGCTCGTCGGCGATGTCGCCTTCACGCTTGGGGCCCAGCCATTCGATCAGCTTCGGCGAGAAGTAGAAGCCCTTGCCCTTCTCTTTATAGCGGCGCAGGCCGATGACGTTGGCGTATTCGGTGTTGATCACCAGCTCGCCGTTTTCGAAGCTGGCCAGGCGCGAGAAGTCGTACTTGCTCGCGTCGCCATACGGCGCCATGCCCATGACCTTGAACTCGCCATCGAGCATCTCGAAGCCGAGGAATTCGGTGATTGCGCCGTACAGACCGCCCAGCGAGTCAGGGTCGAAGAATTCCTTGATCTTGTGGATCTTGCCGTTTTCGCCGTAGCCAAAGAAGGTGGTGGCGTATTCGCCCTTGCCGTCAATGCCGAGGATTGCGGTTTTTTCCTTGAAGCCCGAGCAGTGGTAGGCACTGGAGGCGTGGGCCAGGTGGTGCTCGACCGGTTCGATCTTGACCTTTTTCGGGTCGAAGCCCAATTGCTCCAGGCACCAGACGATCTTCTTGCGGTAGCGCTTGTAGCGACGATTGCCCATCAGGATCGCGTCGAGGGCGCGGTCCGGGGCGTACCAGTAGCGCTTGGCATAGTGCCAGCGCGCCTTGCCGAACAGGCTGATCGGGGCGAACGGGATGGCTACCACGTCGACGTCGGATGGCTTGATGCCTGCCTGTTCCAGGCAGAACTTCGCCGACTCGTAGGGCATGCGGTTCTTCGCATGCTTGTCACGCACGAAGCGCTCTTCTTCGGCGGCGGCAATCAGTTTGCCGTCAATGTACAAGGCCGCGGAAGGGTCATGGCTAAGGGCGCCGGACAGGCCAAGAATCGTCAATGCCAAGGGATTAGCCTCTTCATTCGGTAGAAATGCGCCAGCGGCCTCTTGGGCGGGTGGCGGCTAAAGGGCGGGATTATAACGCAAACATCAGGAACTGCGCGGTCGTTGTAGGAGCGGCCTTGTGTCGCGAAAGGGCCGTGCAGCGGCCCCAGGCTTTCAGCTCCGCAGCAGAAATTGCCGGGGCCGCTTTGCGGCCCTTTCGCGACACAAGGCCGCTCCTACAAGGGATCGCAGCGCGGCTTATTCAGCGATCAGCCAGTCCATGCGGAAACTGCCGGCGGTTTGCGCCAGCTCTTTGGCCAGCCATGGCAGCAGCTCCTTGAGTTCTTCCTCCAGCCCCCAGGGCGGATTGGCGATGGCCAGACCTGAGCCGTTGAGCCCCTGCGGGCTGTCCTGGTGGTGCACATACAACTCGACCCGCAGCAGTTTCGGTGCGCCGGTGCTGGTCAGGTCCTGGTAGAAGCGGGCCAGCGAGCGCTGGTCCTTGATCGGGTACCAGATGGCCGCGACGGTCTGGCGCATGCGGCCGATCGCCTCTTTCATGGCGGTAGTGCAGCGCTTGAGTTCGTCAGCCTGTTCGAACGGTGGGTCGATCAGCATGATCGCGCGCTTCTCCTGCACCGGCAGCAAGGCCCGCGGCACGTGCCAGCCTTCGCCCAGGTGCACGACCACGCGCGGGTCTTTCTTCATGTTTTCCTTGAGCAGCGGCCCGTCTTCGGGATGCTTCTCGTTGAGCAGGGCACGGTCCTGCCCGCGCATCAGACGGCGGGCCAGCTCGGGCGAACCGGGGTAGTAGCGCAGCTCGCCATCTGCATTCAGGCGCTTGATGATGCGCAGATAGTCGCCAGCCATGGCCGGCAGGTCATCGCGATTCCACAGGCGGGCGACACCTTCCAGGTACTCGCCGGTGCGGGTTGCCTGGTCGCCCTGCAGGTCGTAAAGGCCGAGCCCTGCATGGGTATCGATGTAGGCGAACGGCTGCTCCTTGCGCGACATCAGGGCGATGAGGCGGGTCAGCACGATATGTTTGAGGACGTCGGCGTGGTTGCCGGCGTGGAAGGCGTGACGATAGTTCATGGCAACTCCTGCGGGGGTGGCAAGTTTACCTTGCCTTGCAGGCGGAGTCAGGCCTGGCTGCTGATCGGCGGTGACCTCTTCGCGGGTAAACCCGCTCCCACAGGTACCTCACAGAATTTGAGTTCTGTGCAATCCCTGTGGGAGCGGGTTCACCCGCGAAGCAGGCGCCGCCGACTCAACGGGTATTACTTGTCAGCGTGATACGCCGCATCAGCAGTCTCGAAGCGCTTGACCATTGCCTGCGACGGGCTGCCCAGCTTGCTCACCACGATGATGGCGATGCTGGCGAACAGGAAGCCCGGGATGATTTCGTACAACCCAAGGGTGTCGAAGTTCTTCCACAGGATCACGGTCAGTGCGCCAACCACGATACCGGCCAGTGCGCCGTTACGGGTCATGCCTTTCCACAGTACCGAAATCAGCACCACCGGACCGAAAGCAGCACCGAAGCCGGCCCAGGCGTAAGCCACCAGGCCCAGCACGCGGTTTTCCGGGTTGGAGGCCATGGCGATGGCGATCAGGGCGACGGCCAGCACCATCAGGCGGCCGACCCACACCAGCTCGACCTGCGAAGCGCTCTTGCGCAGGAACGCCTTGTAGAAGTCTTCGGTCAGGGCGCTGGAGCACACCAGCAGCTGGCAGCTCAGGGTACTCATTACCGCCGCCAGGATGGCCGAAAGCAGCACACCGGCAACCCATGGGTTGAACAGGATCTTGGCCAGCTCGATGAACACCCGCTCGCGGTTCTCGCTGACCGGGCCTGCCAGGTCAGGATGCGCCGAGAAGTAGGCGATACCGAAGAAGCCCACGGCGCAGGTACCGACCAGGCAAAGGATCATCCAGGTCATGGAGATACGACGAGCGTTGGCGATCGACTTCACCGAGTCGGCAGCCATGAAACGCGCCAGGATGTGCGGCTGACCGAAGTAGCCCAGCCCCCAGCCCATCAGCGAGATGATGCCGATGAAGGTGGCGCCCTTGAACATGTCGAAGTGGGCCGGGTTGACCGCATCGATGGCAGCGAAGGTGGTATCGAAGCCGCCAGTGGAGATCAGCACGATCACCGGAGTGAGGATCAGCGCAAAGATCATCAGCGAAGCCTGCACGGTATCGGTCCAGCTCACCGCCAGGAAACCACCGATGAAGGTGTAGGCGATGGTCGCAGCAGCACCGGCCCACAGGGCCGTTTCGTACGACATGCCGAAGGTGCTCTCGAACAGACGAGCACCGGCAACGATGCCGGAGGCGCAGTAGATGGTGAAGAACACCAGGATCACGATGGCCGAGATGATCCGCAGCAGGCCGCTATTGTCTTCGAAGCGGCTGGAGAAGTAGTCCGGCAGGGTCAGCGCATCGCCGTTGTGCTCGGTCTGCACGCGCAGACGACCAGCAACGAACAACCAGTTCAGGTAGGCGCCGACGGTCAGGCCGATGGCAATCCAGGCTTCGGACAAGCCGGAGAAGTAGATGGCGCCTGGCAGGCCCATCAGCAGCCAGCCACTCATGTCGGAAGCACCAGCGGAAAGCGCGGTGACCACGCTACCCAGGCTGCGGCCGCCGAGGATGTAGTCGGAAAGGTTATTGGTGGAGCGATAGGCGGCGAAGCCGATCAGCACCATTGCGGCGATATAGACCACGAAAGTGATCGTTAGAGGATTGCCCATGCGTGTGCCCTGGCGTTTGTTTTTATGTCATGCACAACCGCAGCCATGGCGGTTGCACCCAGGCCGCGAATCGTATGCAACAACGCAAAGTGGGTGCAACCATTTTTCATTTGCAAGTTGCACCTCTTCGTGCAATTTCCGACAAATCTGATTTTTTGCTCCTTTTTGGAGCAAAAAGCCCGCTTTCAAGAATAAAACGCACCGAAGCGGCCCCTTTCAAGGCTGTGGAAATGGTTGCCGGACGAGTTGCACCTTTTCCGTGAAAAATTCGGGTTGCACCTGGTTGCACCCGAATT
The DNA here is from genome assembly GCF_036784815.1 of Pseudomonas sp. TE3-3-F2023. NCBI lineage: Bacteria > Pseudomonadati > Pseudomonadota > Gammaproteobacteria > Pseudomonadales > Pseudomonadaceae > Pseudomonas > Pseudomonas sp. TE3-3-F2023. The sequence goes on from NZ_CP145113.1 coordinate 291,885, forward strand.
GTCCTACAGCTACTCTTGGCGTCAGCTTAGGCCACGACCGTGGCAATAACGAGGATAAGAAATGGCGACGACCACCCTTGGGGTCAAACTCGATGACCCGACCCGTGAGCGACTCAAGGCAGCTGCGCAGTCGATTGACCGCACCCCGCACTGGTTGATCAAACAAGCGATCTTCAACTACCTGGAGAAGCTCGAGGGTGGTGCCACCCTGACCGAACTCAACGGCCATGCCAGCAACGTGGCCGACGACGCCGGCGAGATCCAACCCGACCACGGCCACCAGTGCTTCCTCGAGTTCGCCGAGAGCATCCTGCCGCAGTCGGTACTGCGCTCGGCGATCACCGCCGCCTACCGCCGTCCCGAACAGGAAGTGGTACCGATGCTGCTGGAGCAGGCGCGCCTGAGCGCCCCGCTGGCCGAAGCGACCAACAAGATGGCCGCCGGCATCGCCGAGAAACTGCGTAACCAGAAGAGCGCTGGCGGTCGTGCCGGCATCGTCCAGGGCCTGCTGCAGGAATTTTCGCTGTCGTCCCAGGAAGGCGTGGCATTGATGTGCCTGGCCGAAGCCTTGCTGCGCATTCCCGACAAGGGCACCCGTGACGCACTGATCCGCGACAAGATCAGCACCGGCAACTGGCAACCACACCTGGGCAACAGCCCGTCGCTGTTCGTCAACGCCGCCACCTGGGGCCTGCTGCTGACCGGCAAGCTGGTGTCCACCCACAACGAATCCGGCCTCACCTCCTCCCTCACCCGCATCATCGGCAAGAGCGGCGAGCCGATGATCCGCAAAGGCGTCGACATGGCCATGCGCCTGATGGGCGAGCAGTTCGTCACCGGCGAAACCATCGCTGAAGCCTTGGCCAACGCCAGCCGCTTCGAGTCCAAGGGCTTCCGCTATTCCTACGACATGCTCGGCGAAGCCGCACTGACCGAGCACGACGCACAGAAGTACCTGGCGTCCTACGAGCAGGCCATCCACTCGATCGGCAAGGCCTCCCATGGCCGCGGCATCTATGAAGGCCCGGGCATCTCGATCAAGCTGTCGGCGTTGCACCCGCGCTACAGCCGCGCCCAGTACGAGCGCGTGATGGAAGAGCTGTACCCGCGCCTGCTGTCGCTGACCCTGCTGGCCAAGCAGTACGACATCGGCCTGAACATCGACGCCGAAGAAGCCGACCGCCTGGAGCTGTCGCTCGACCTGCTCGAGCGCCTGTGCTTCGAGCCTTCGCTGGCCGGCTGGAATGGCATCGGCTTCGTTATCCAGGCCTACCAGAAGCGCTGCCCGTATGTGATCGACTATGTCATCGACCTGGCCAAGCGCAGCCGCCACCGTCTGATGATCCGCCTGGTGAAAGGCGCCTACTGGGACAGCGAAATCAAGCGCGCCCAGGTTGAAGGCCTGGAAGGTTACCCGGTCTACACCCGCAAGGTGTACACCGACGTGTCCTATGTCGCCTGCGCCCGCAAGCTGCTGGCCGTGCCGGAGGCCATCTATCCGCAGTTCGCCACTCACAACGCCCACACCCTGTCGGCCATCTACCACATTGCCGGCCAGAACTATTACCCGGGCCAGTACGAGTTCCAGTGCCTGCACGGCATGGGCGAGCCGCTGTACGAGCAGGTGGTCGGCAAGATTTCCGAAGGCAAGCTGAACCGTCCGTGCCGCGTCTATGCACCGGTCGGTACCCACGAAACGCTGCTGGCCTACCTGGTGCGTCGCCTGCTGGAAAACGGCGCCAACACCTCCTTCGTCAACCGCATCGCCGACCACTCGATCTCCATCCAGGAACTGGTCGCCGACCCGGTCGCCAGTATCGAGCGCATGGGCACCCAGGAAGGCAGCATCGGCCTGCCGCACCCTCGCATCCCGCTGCCTCGTGAACTGTATGGCAGCGAGCGGGCCAACTCGGCCGGCATCGACATGGCCAACGAACACCGCCTGGCGTCGCTGTCCTGCGCCATGCTGGCGACCGCCCACAACGACTGGAAAGCCACGCCGCTGCTGGCTTGCGCTGCCAGCGAAGGCACAGCCGCACCGGTGCTGAACCCGGCGGACCACCGCGACGTGGTCGGCCATGTTCAGGAAGCCACTGTCGCCGACGTCGACAACGCCATCCAGTGCGCACTGAATGCCGCACCGATCTGGCAGGCCACCCCGCCAGCCGAGCGTGCTGCCATTCTGGAGCGCACTGCTGACCTGATGGAGGCCGAAATCCAGCCGCTGATGGGCCTGCTCATCCGCGAAGCCGGCAAGACCTTCGCCAACGCCATCGCCGAAGTGCGTGAAGCCGTGGATTTCCTGCGCTACTACGCGGTGCAGGCACGCAATGACTTCAGCAACGACGCCCACCGCCCGCTGGGCCCTGTGGTCTGCATCAGCCCGTGGAACTTCCCGCTGGCGATCTTCACCGGCCAGGTAGCCGCAGCGCTCGCCGCCGGCAACCCGGTACTGGCCAAGCCGGCCGAGCAAACCCCGCTGATCGCCGCCCAGGCCGTGCGCCTGCTGCTGGAAGCCGGCATCCCTGAAGGCGTGCTGCAACTGCTGCCAGGCCGCGGTGAAACCGTCGGTGCCGGCCTGGTAGGTGACGAGCGCGTCAAGGGCGTGATGTTCACCGGCTCCACCGAAGTGGCCCGCCTGCTGCAGCGCAACGTAGCCGGCCGCCTGGACAACCAGGGTCGCCCGATCCCGCTGATCGCCGAAACCGGTGGCCAGAACGCGATGATCGTCGACTCCTCGGCACTGACCGAGCAGGTGGTGATCGATGTGGTGTCCTCGGCCTTCGACAGCGCCGGCCAGCGTTGCTCGGCATTGCGCGTGCTGTGCCTGCAGGAAGACTCCGCCGACCGCGTGATCGAAATGCTCAAGGGCGCCATGGCCGAAAGCCGCCTGGGCTGCCCGGACCGCCTGGCCGTGGACATTGGCCCTGTGATCGACGCCGAAGCCAAGGCCGGCATCGAGAAGCACATCCAGGGCATGCGCGAGAAAGGTCGCTCGGTCTACCAGGTGGCCATTGCCGATGCTGCCGAGCTCAAGCGCGGCACCTTCGTCATGCCGACCCTGATCGAACTGGAAAGCTTCGACGAGCTCAAGCGTGAAATCTTCGGCCCGGTGCTGCACGTGGTGCGCTACAACCGTCGCAACCTGGATCAGCTGATCGAGCAGATCAACAACTCCGGCTACGGCCTGACCCTCGGCGTGCACACCCGCATCGACGAGACCATCGCCAAGGTGGTGGAAACCGCCAACGCCGGCAACATGTACGTCAACCGCAACATCGTCGGTGCAGTGGTGGGCGTGCAGCCGTTCGGTGGTGAAGGCCTGTCCGGCACCGGCCCGAAAGCCGGCGGCCCGCTGTACCTGTACCGCCTGCTGTCGACCCGCCCGGCTGACGCGATTGGCCGCCACTTCCAGCAGCAGGACGGCGAAGGCAAGCCTGACCGCGCCCTGCACGAACAGCTGATCAAGCCACTGCACGGGCTGAAAGCTTGGGCCGAGAGCAATCAACTGGCCGACCTGGCCGCGCTTTGCAGCCAGTTCGCAAGCCAGTCGCAGAGCGGCATAGCCCGCTTGCTGCCAGGCCCGACCGGCGAGCGTAACAGCTACACCATCCTGCCGCGCGAGCACGTGCTGTGCCTGGCCGACAACGAAGCCGACCTGTTGGCGCAATTTGCCGCAGTGCTGGCCGTTGGCAGCTCGGCGCTATGGGCCGACAGCGAGCCGGGCAAGGCACTGCGCGCCCGCCTGCCGCGAGAGCTGCAGGCCAAGGTCAAGCTGGTGGCGGACTGGAACAAGGATGAAGTGGCATTCGACGCCGTGATCCACCATGGCGACTCGGATCAGCTGCGCGGCGTGTGCCAGCAGGTGGCCAAGCGTGCCGGGGCGATCGTGGGCGTGCACGGGCTGTCCAGCGGCGACCACCAGATTGCGCTGGAGCGCCTGGTGATCGAGCGGGCGGTAAGTGTGAACACTGCTGCTGCCGGTGGTAATGCCAGCTTGATGACCATTGGCTGAGGCTGAGGGTTGTTGAAGAAAAGGGAGAGCTTCGGCTCTCCTTTTTTATGGGCGTGTTTGCCACAAAATATTCTGCGCCTGTGAGATCGAGCGCCGCCCGCACGGCGCTTCGCGGGGCAAGCCCGCTCCCACATTTACTGTGCAAATCTTGAAGAATGTAACGGTCCTGTGGGAGCTGGTTCACCCGCGAAAGGGCCCGTTCAGGCGATATATCAATGAAGCCTTGTAGAGGGCATCTGCCCCAGCATCGGGTTGTCTGCAGGCAGGGTTCATTTTTTGCGGTGTTGCGGCAATCGTTCGAAATCAGGAAAGAGAGCCAAGGCCCTGCACCGATGCCCGCGCTTTCGCCAGAGCCACAATAAGCACCAGCCTTTCGCAGCCTCCGAAGTCAGCATCAGCCCAATCCACACCCAGTTACTGATACTGGAAGCCAGCATCGGCAACAACAGGATTGTGGATATCGAAGGAACGATAAAAAAGATTCGAAAGGGGATCTGCACCATCGCCAAGTAGACAGCCAACCGGCAACGCATAAAAAACAACGCGCAGGTCGCTATCAACGAAAGCTGCAGAACCAGGCCTAGCCAGACGACTAGCTCCAGCCCTCCTCCCCAGGTCTGCATGTTGCTCAATGCGTCCTCGAAATCCGTCCAGAAAGGTATGGCACCTCGCTCCATACTGCGCAAGACATGAAAGCAGATGTAGAACGCGTCCATGCCTCCCCAAAACAGAAAAGCGATCGCATGCCAGCTCAAATTCGAGTTCTTCAATATGCTCCCTCTTCGAACCGCGCCGCTGCTCAAACCATGGGAGATAGTATGATCAAAGCAAACAGCTGCGCTGCTGTAATTGCGGCAACCAGCAGTATCCACAACCAATTGGACAGCGTGAAACCGCTGTTGGCCAGCCCCGCCTCATCCCTCGAGCTGAAATTGACGCCTTTCTGCATGGGCATCAGGATGAACAACCAAGCTGCTTGAATGACTACGCCCGCAAAATAAGCCGCCCACGACTGATCATCCAGAATCACACTGGCAGCCACCGAGGCAGCACACATACCGTAATAGCCCAGCGTGAGCCCCATAATGGACCAAGGGTAGGATCTGCCTGACTCGCGAATATGATCATTCACCCTTCTCAATAATGGGTAGATGAAGAACACTGCAAAAGCGCTTCGCCAGAATGGGCTGACCTTTTCTCCTGTTCTCGCTCCATGCAGCTTCCAGCTCTGATAAAAGCAATACAGCCAGTAGAAACCCAGGGTGAAGAAGGTCATTACGCCAAACTTCACGGGCGAAACTACGAAGAAGGGAAGTTGCTTGTCTTCGGAACCAGTCAAGTCGTTTTTGTGGACATCACTCATCAGAAAAGCCTCATTACGAACACCAAAGCACACATTCAAGGCCAAATGGCATTCGATCCGCAGTAGGCCAGTTCCGCTCTGAGTTGTGGGAAACGTCTCTACATTTTCCTGCGCCTGTTCCGGCCTTTTTCACGGGTAAAACCGCCCCTACAGGTGCAGCGTTGATGGCTGGAGCTGCGCAGTACTTGTGGGAGCGGGTTTACCCGCGAAAGGGCCCGAACAGGCAAAACAACAACTGCCCCTACGCGTGAGCTGTGCGACCAACCACCAGCATCCCGGCGTTCTCAACCCATATCACCCAAACCTATTAACCTCCCCCACCTAACTCTATCCGCCTAGACTCGCAGCATCCCGCCTCAGGACCGCGACCATGCCCGAGACCCTGCTCAGCCCCCGCAACCTCGCCTTCGAGCTCTACGAAGTCCTCGACGCCGAGGCCCTCGCCCAACGCCCACGCTTCGCCGACCACAGCCGCGAAACCTTCGATGCGGCGCTATCAACTGCCCGTACCATTGCCGAGAAGTTCTTCGCCCCGCACAACCGCAAGGCCGACGAAAACGAGCCGCGCTACGTGGACGGCCGCGCCGACCTGATCCCCGAAGTGAAACCCGCCGTCGACGCTTTTCTCGAAGCCGGCTTCCTCAACGCCAACCGCGACTTCGAAGTCGGCGGCATGCAGCTGCCAAGCCTGGTTTCGCAGGCCTGCTTCGCCCATTTTCAGGCGGCCAACGCCGGCACCACGGCCTACCCGTTCCTGACCATGGGCGCGGCCAACCTGATCGAGAGCTTCGGCAGCGATGAACAGAAGCGCCTGTTCCTGCAGCCGATGATCGAAGGCCGTTACTTTGGCACCATGGCCCTGACAGAACCCCACGCTGGCTCGTCGCTGGCCGATATCCGCACCCGTGCCGAACCTGCCGCTGACGGCAGCTACCGGCTCAAGGGCAACAAGATTTTCATTTCCGGCGGCGATCACGAGTTGTCGGAAAACATCGTGCACATGGTGCTGGCCAAGCTGCCGGATGCGCCGCCCGGCGTGAAGGGCATCTCGCTGTTCATCGTGCCCAAGTACCTGGTCAGCGAAAATGGCAGCCGTGGCCCGCGCAACGATGTGCTGCTGGCCGGGCTCTTTCACAAGATGGGCTGGCGCGGTACCACCTCCACCGCGCTGAACTTCGGCGACAACGGCCGGTGCGTCGGCTACCTGGTCGGCCAGCCGCACCAGGGCCTGGCCTGCATGTTCCAGATGATGAACGAGGCACGCATCGGTGTCGGCATGGGCGCAGTGATGCTCGGTTACGCCGGCTACCTGTATTCGCTGGAGTACGCCCGCCAACGCCCGCAGGGTCGGTTGCCGGACAACAAAGACCCGCACAGCCCGGCGGTGCCGATCATCGAGCACAGCGATGTGAAACGCATGCTGCTGGCACAGAAGGCCTACGTGGAGGGCGCTTTCGACCTGGGCCTGTATGCCGCACGCCTGTTCGACGACACCCAGACTGCCAGCGACGACAGCGCCCGCAAGCAGGCGCAGGAGCTGCTCGACCTGCTGACCCCGATCGTCAAATCCTGGCCCTCGACGTTCTGCCTCAAGGCCAATGAACTGGCGATCCAGATCCTCGGCGGCCACGGCTACACCCGCGAATACCCGGTCGAACAGTATTACCGCGACAACCGCCTGAACCCGATCCATGAAGGCACCGAGGGCATCCAGTCGCTCGACCTGCTGGGCCGCAAGCTGGCGCAGAACAATGGCGCCGGCCTCAAGCAGTTGATCCGGTCGATCGCCGCGACCGGCGAGCGCGCCAGCCACCACCCGAACCTCGACCCACTGCGCCAGCCGCTGGAGCAACTGGTCAACCGCCTGCAAGGTGTGACCCTGGCCTTGCTGGGTGACCTGGCACAGGGCAAAGTCGCCGGCGCCCTCGCCAACTCGGCCCTCTACCTCAAGGCCTTCGGCCACTGCGTGATCGGCTGGCGCTGGCTGGAACAGGCGATTCATGCCGAGCTTGGACTGCTCAAGGGCAACCCTGCCGACCGCGACTTCTACCTCGGCAAGCTACAGGCCGCGCGTTATTTCCTGACCTGGGAAGTACCGGGCTGCCATAATGAGCTGGCATTGCTCGAGGCGCGCGACGATACCTGCCTCGCCATGCAAGACGGGTGGTTCTAGGGGGAGCCACCGTGTACACGGAGGCTTCCGAATGTTCGATTCCAGCGCCCTGCTGCGCCAGCGCTTCGCTGCGCTGCGCAGTACGGCCGAGTTGTTTTCCCTGCGCCATGTGAAACAGTCGCACCAGGCGCTGTCGGTTCGCCGCAACGTCGCGGAACCACCCTTCTTCAGCCAGGACGAGGGCGCCATGCTCACCGTGCGGGTGAATGGCGTGGAAGCCTACGCGGCCACCGCCGACCTGTCCCAGGCAGGCCTGCAGCGTGCGCTGGAGCAGGCCGAGGCGCTGGCCCGGCAAATCCTTCGGTACAACCTGCTGGACCTGCGCGAGCAACCGGTGACCAGCGCACGCCACGACCACATTTCGCCCAACTTCGACCAGCCCGTGCCCAACCTCGCCGACTGCCTCGGCCTGCTCGCTGCCGAATCGGCCAGCGTGCCCAAGGACAGCCGCCTGGTGGACTGGCAGGCCAGCCTGGGCCTTAGCCTGGTCGAGCAGACCTATCTGAACTCGGCCGGCGCCGAGCTGCGCCACGCCCAGCGCTTCCTGTTCCCAGGCCTGGGCGTGACCGCCAGCGACGGCCAGGATAGCCAGAGCCGCAGCCTGGGCCGCGACAACTTCGGCCAGCAGGGCGGCTTCGAGATCATCGAGCGCTGCGGCCTGGTCGGCGCGGCCCGCCGGGTGGCCGACGAAGCGCTACAGCTGCTGCTGGCACCGAACACCCCCAGCGGCCCGCGCGACCTGCTGTTGATGCCGGACCAGATGATGCTGCAGATCCACGAATCCATCGGCCACCCGTTGGAGATGGACCGCATCCTCGGCGACGAGCGCAACTACGCCGGCACCAGCTTCGTCAAGGCCGGCGACTTCGGCCACCTGCAGTACGGCTCCGCACTGCTCAACGTGACCTTTGACCCGACCATCGGCGAAGAGCTGGCCAGCTACAGCTTCGATGATGACGGCACCCCGGCCAGCAAGCAGTTCCTGATCCGCGCTGGCCTGCTGCTGCGCCCGCTGGGTGGCGCGCTGTCGCAGTTCCGCTCCGGCCTCGACGGCGTGGCCAACAGCCGCGCCTGCGGCTGGAACCGTGCGCCGATCGACCGCATGGCCAACCTCAACATCGAGCCGGGCGACCAGAGTCTGGATCAGCTGGTGAAGGGCATCGAACACGGCATCCTGATGCGTACCAACCGCTCCTGGTCCATCGACGATGCACGCAACAAGTTCCAGTTCGGCTGTGAATGGGGGCAGTTGATCGAAAACGGCGAGCTCAAGGGCATCGTCAAGAACCCCAACTACCGCGGCATCTCCGCGCAGTTCTGGCGCAACCTGGCGGCGGTCGGCGACAGCAGTACCTTCCAGGTGCTGGGCACGCCCAACTGCGGCAAGGGCGAACCCAACCAGGTGGTGCGGGTCGGCCACGCCTCGCCGGCCTGCGTGTTCCGCCAGATCGACGTATTCGGAGGAGACGCCTGATGAAGCACGCTTTCGAAACCCTGGTCGGGGATGTGCGCAAAGCCCTGCAGACGGGCGAACAATTCACCCTCGGCTACAGCGCCGAACAGTCGCAATTCGTGCGCTTCAACCATGCCAAGGTACGCCAGGCCGGCGAGGTGACCCAGGCCAGCGCGCAACTGAAGCTGATCCACGATGGCCGACAGGCAGAGCAACAGGTGACCTTGAGCGGTGACACGCAACTGGATAGCCAGCGCCTGATCGCTGCCCTGGCGCAACTGCGCCAGACCTTGCCGCTGCTGGCTGTCGACCCCTATCTGCGCCTGGACGAAAATACCTGGAACAGCCACAGCCAGCAGGAGCAGGCGCTGCCCGAACTGAGCGACGTGCTGACCCTGCTCGAGCGTGAAGCCGGCGACCTGGACCTTGTCGGCATCTACGCCGCCGGCCCCATCTGCCGAGGCTTCGCCAGCTCGTTCGGGGCCTTCGGCTGGCATCAGGCCAACAGCTTCAACTTTGACTGGAGCCTGTTCCACCAGAACGGCGAGGCGGTGAAGGCCAACTATGCCGGGCAGGCCTGGAACGCTGACGACTTCGCCGCACGCCTGCGCCAGGCGCGGGAGCAGCTGGGTTTCCTTGGCCGCCCGGCCGTCACGTTGAAACCTGGCAGCTACCGCGCCTACCTGGCCCCGGCGGCCATGGACGAAATAGCCGGCATGCTGTGCTGGGGCGGTTTTTCCGCACAGGCCCTGGCCACTGGCAACAGCGCCCTGCAGCGCCTGTACAACGGCGATGCGCGGCTGAGCCCGCTGGTAAGTTTCACCGAGCAGGTCAGCGGCTCGTTGAGCCCGGCGTTTTCCGATGAAGGCTCACCGCGCCTGGATGTGCCGTTGATCCAGCAAGGTGAGGCCGTGCAACGATTGATCAGCGCGCGCAGTGCGGCCGAGTTCGAGCTGCTGGCCAATGGCGCCGATAGTTACGAGTCGCCGTGTGCGCTGAGCCTGGCAGCAGGTAGCCTGCCGAGCGAGCAGATTCTGGAGCGGCTCGGTACCGGGCTGTACATCAGCAACCTGTGGTACCTGAACTATTCCGACTTGCCGGCGGCACGCATGACCGGGCTGACCCGCTTCGCCACCTTCTGGGTGGAGAACGGGCAGATCCAGGGCCCGGTGAGCACCATGCGCTTCGATGACAGCCTGTACAGCTTGCTCGGCAGCCAGCTGGAAGACCTGACAAGCGAGCGCGAGATGATCCTGTCGACCAGTACCTATGGACAGCGCAGTACCGGGTCGAGTCATTTACCGGGGGCACTGGTCAAAGGCCTGACCCTGACATTGTGACTGGACTTACCGGCCCTTTCGCGGCTAAAGCCGCTCCCACAGGATCTCCACTGCCCTTGAATGTGGTGATATCCCTGTGGGAGCGGGTTCACCCGCGAAGAGCCCGGCACTGACAAACGAGGAAGTCATGCCCGAACGCACCCCGCTGGACCCTGTCACCGCCCGCTGGATCCCTTGGGTGGTGGCCATCGCCTTCTTCATGCAGTCCCTGGACGGCACCATCCTCAACACCGCGCTACCGGCCATGGCCCGCTCACTGGCCGAAGACCCGCTGCGCATGCAGGGCGTGATTATCGCCTACATGCTCACCGTGGCCCTGCTGATCCCCGCCTCAGGCTGGATCGCCGACCGCTTCGGCACCAAGCGCATCTTCTTCAGCGCCATTCTGCTGTTCAGCTTCGGCTCGCTGCTGTGCGCCGCCGCCAACAGCCTCGGTTTCCTGATCTTTGCCCGTGTCGTGCAAGGGCTGGGCGGTGCGCTGATGCTGCCGGTCGGGCGGCTGGTGGTCCTGCGTGCCTACCCGCGCACCGAGCTGGTGCGCATAATGAGCTTCATCACCATCCCCGGCCTGCTCGGGCCGCTACTGGGCCCTACGGTTGGCGGCTGGTTGGTGGAAATACTGAGCTGGCACTGGATCTTCCTGCTCAACCTGCCGGTCGGCCTGATCGGCTGCTACGCCGTGTGGAAGTTCATCCCCGACCTGCGCGGCGCCGAGCGCACCACGTTCGACGGCCCCGGGTTCCTGCTGTTTGGCGCAGCGATGGTATTGATCACCATCGCCATGGAAGGCCTGGGCGAACTGCACCTGCCGCACCTGCGGGTGATGTTGCTGCTGTTCGCCGGCATGGCCTGCCTGGCGGCCTACTGGCTGCGCGCCGGGCGCGACCCGGAGCCGCTGTTCTCGCCCAGCCTGTTCCGCGTGCGCACCTTCGCCATCGGCATCCTCGGCAACCTGTTCGCCCGTCTGGGCAGCGGCGCCCTGCCGTTCCTGGTGCCGTTGCTGCTGCAGGTGGCGCTGGGCTACTCGCCGGCCCAGGCCGGCATGAGCATGATCCCGCTGGCGGCGGCGGCGATGCTGGCCAAATCCATTGCCCGGCCACTGATCGAACGTTTCGGCTACCGCATCATCCTCACCGGCAACACCCTGCTGCTGGGCCTGCTGCTGGCCAGCCTGGGGCTGGTGGACGAACAGACACCCTATTGGCTGTTGCTGGTGCAACTCGGTCTTCTGGGTGCAGTGAACTCCATGCAATTCACCGCGATGAACACCGTTACGCTCATCGACCTCGACGACGCCAGTGCCAGCAGTGGCAACAGCCTGCTGTCGGTGGTCGCGCAGTTGGCCCTGAGCCTCGGCGTGGCGTGTGCGGGTGCCTTGCTCGGCGGCTTCACCGCGGCGGGCAGCGCCGAGGGTGTGGAAACCACCTTGGGCGCGTTCCAGCTGACATTCGTCACCATCGGCGTGATGGCCATGCTGGCGGCAGCGATCTTCCTGCAGCTGTCGCCGACGGACGGAAGGCGTGCCCGTCGTCCGGAACAACACATGGAGTCGTAGGGCGAATGGCCACGAGGCTGGTAGACTGTGCGGCATTTTTCGCTTCGCACCGCAGGCCCGCCTCGTGACCACCGAACCCACCGCCTTTGCCACCTTGCCGCTGTCCACTGCCATGCTGGCCAACCTGGACGCCCTCGGCTATGCCTCGATGACACCAATCCAGGCCCAGAGCCTGCCGGTCATTCTCAAGGGCCAGGACCTGATCGCCCAGGCCAAGACCGGCAGCGGCAAGACCGCCGCCTTCGGCATCGGCCTGCTCAACCCGATCAACCCGCGCTACTTCGGCTGCCAGGCGCTGGTGTTGTGCCCCACCCGCGAACTCGCCGACCAGGTGGCCAAGGAGCTGCGCCGCCTGGCCCGCGCCGAGGACAACATCAAGATCCTGACCCTGTGCGGCGGCGTTTCGCTGGGCCCGCAGATCGCTTCGCTGGAGCACGGCGCGCACATCATCGTCGGTACCCCAGGGCGCATCCAGCAGCACCTGGACAAGGGCACCCTGGTGCTCGACGGGCTGAACACACTGGTGCTGGACGAAGCCGACCGCATGCTCGACATGGGCTTCTTCGATGCCATCGCCAGCATCATCGGCAAGACCCCGTCGCGCCGCCAGACCCTGCTGTTCTCGGCCACCTACCCGGCGGGCATCAAGCAACTGGCCGCTGATTTCATGCGCAACCCGCAGCAGGTCAAGGTCGAGAGCCTTCACGCCGACAACCAGATCGAGCAGCGCTTCATCGAGATCGACCCGCAACAACGCCTCGAGGCCGTCACCCGCGTGCTCGGCCACTACCGCCCGCAGTCCTGCGTGGCATTCTGCTTCACCAAGCAGCAGTGCGAGGATGTGGTCGCCCACCTGGCCGCCAAGGGCATCGTTGCCCAGGCCCTCCATGGCGACCTGGAGCAGCGCGACCGCGACCAGGTGCTGACCATGTTCGCCAACCGCAGCACCTCGGTGCTGGTGGCTACCGACGTGGCCGCACGCGGCCTGGACATCGATGGCCTGGACATGGTCATCAACGTCGAACTGGCGCGTGACGCGGAAATCCATGTGCACCGTGTGGGCCGCACCGGTCGTGCCGGCGAAAAAGGCATCGCGGTCAGCCTGGTGGCACCGGCCGAAGGCCACCGCGCCCAGGCCATCGAAGACCTGCAGAAGAGCCCGCTGCGCTGGGACCAGCTGGACAGCCTGAAGCACAAAGGCGGCGAGCCGCTGCTGCCGCTGATGAGCACCTTGTGCATCGCCGCCGGGCGCAAGGACAAGCTGCGCCCGGGTGACATCCTCGGGGCGCTGACCGGTGATGCAGGCATCCCCGGCAAGCAGGTGGGCAAGATTGCGATCTTCGATTTCCAGGCGTTCGTCGCCGTGGAGCGACCGCTGGCCAAGCAGGCCATGCAGCGCTTGAACAGCGGCAAGATCAAGGGGCGCTCCCTGAAAGTCCGCATCGTCTGATGATTTTTGGGGCTGCTCTGCAGCCCATCGCCGGCAAGCCAGCTCCCACAGGCTTACCACAGGCCCCAGGCTTGTGTTGTACCTGTGGGAGCTGGCTTGCCGGCGATGGGCCGCTCAGCGGTTCAAGCTAACAATGAGGTAACACCGTGCACTCTACCGACGTGATCATCCTCGGCGCCGGCGCCGCCGGCCTGATGTGCGCACAGCTCAGCGCCCGCCGTGGCCGCCGGGTACTGGTGCTCGACCACGCCAACAAACCGGGCAAGAAAATCCTCATGTCCGGCGGCGGTCGCTGCAACTTCACCAACATGTATACCGAGCCAGGCAACTTCCTCTCGCAGAATGCACACTTCTGCAAATCGGCCCTGGCCCGCTACACCCAATGGGACTTCATCGAGCTGGTGTGCAAGCACGGCGTGGCCTACCACGAGAAGAAGCTCGGCCAGCTGTTCTGCGACAACAAGGCCAACGACATCCTCGACATGCTGCTGGCCGAATGCGACGAGGTCGGCGCCGAGATCCGCATGCACACCAGCATCGAGCAGATCGAGAAGACCGAAAGCGGCTACCTGCTGCAGACCAGCGGCGGCCAGTTCGCCTGCCAGTCGCTGGTGATCGCCACCGGCGGCCTTTCGATCCCGACCCTTGGTGCCACCGGCTTCGGCTACCAGGTGGCCCGCCAGTTCGGCCACACGCTGCTGCCGACCCGCGCAGGGCTGGTGCCGTTAACCATCACCGAGCCCCAGCTTAAGGCACTGTGCACCGAGCTTTCGGGCACTTCGCTGGATTGCACCGCCAGCTGCAACGGCACCAGCTTCCGCGAGAACCTGCTGTTTACCCATCGCGGCCTCAGCGGCCCGGCGATTTTGCAGATATCGTCGTTCTGGGAAGCCGGTGACACGGTCGAGATCAACCTGCTGCCCGACCGTGATGCACTGACCTGGCTGCAACAGATGCAAGCCGAACGCGCCAACGCCGAGCTGAAGACCGTGCTGGGCGAGGTGTTTACCCGCAAGCTGGCCAACCTGCTGGCCGAGCAGTGGTTCGAGTCCCGGCCCATGAAGCAGTACACCCCGGCAGAACTGGCACAGATCGCCGAGAAGCTGGCGAGCTGGCAGGTGGTGCCGGCCGGCACCGAGGGTTATCGCACAGCCGAAGTGACCCTGGGCGGCGTGGATACCCGCGAGGTGTCGTCCAAGACCATGGAATCGCTGAAGAGCCCCGGGCTGTATTTCATTGGTGAGGTGTTGGATGTGACTGGCCACCTGGGCGGTTTCAACTTCCAGTGGGCCTGGGCCTCCGCCAACGCCGCGGCGCAGTTCGTGTAGAGTAGAATCCATTCAGCAGCACGGAACGCTTCTTGCTGGCCGTGCTGCAATGCATTCCATTTGCTCACTGCCTAGCAGGCCATCATGTCATCGAGCTCGTTCCGTCAGTCACTGCGTCGCCTGTGGGGTCAAGACAAGTTCAGCTACAGCATCCGGGTCACCATCGCCCTCACCGGCAGCCTGGCCCTGTGCTGGTACCAGAACGAAATGGCCCTGCTGATTCCGCTGTTCCTCGGCATCATCGCCAGTGCCCTGGCCGAAACCGATGACAGCTGGCAGGGCCGCCTCAGCGCGCTGGCCGTCACCCTGGTGTGTTTTGCCATCGCCGCACTGGCGGTCGAACTGCTGTTCCCCTACCCGTGGGTATTCGCCATTGCCCTGGCCTTGGCGGCCTTCGGCCTTACCATGCTCGGTGCCTTGGGCGAACGCTATGGCGCCATCGCTTCAGCGACCCTGATCACTGCGGTGTACACCATGATCGGCGTGGACCAGCGCGGCGGCCAGGTCACCGACTTCTGGCACGAACCACTGCTGCTGGTGGCGGGTGCAGCCTGGTACGGGCTGCTGTCGGTGCTGTGGCAGGCGCTGTTTTCCAACCAGCCGGTGCAGCAGAGCCTGGCCAAGCTGTTCTTCGAGCTGGGCAGCTACCTCAAGCTCAAGGCCAGCCTGTTCGAACCCATCCGCACCCTCGACGTCGAAGCCAGGCGCCTGGAGCTGGCCCAGCAGAACGGCAAGGTAGTGGCGGCGCTCAACGCGGCCAAGGAAATCATCCTGCACCGGGTGGGCAACAGCCAGCCGAACTCCAAGGTCAGCCGCTACCTCAAGCTGTACTTCCTGGCCCAGGACATCCATGAACGGGTCAGTGCTTCGCACTATCCCTACAACGCCCTGACCGAGGCCTTTTTCCACAGCGACGTGATGTTCCGTTGCCAACGCCTGCTGCGCAAGCAAGGCTCGTCCTGCCAGGAACTGGCCCGCTCGATCCGCCTGCGCCAGCCATTCGTGCTGGCCAGCGGTTATCCCGAAGCCCTCGAAGACCTCAACGCCTCGCTGGAACACCTGCGCACGCAGAACAACCCGGCCTGGCGTGGCCTGTTGCGCTCGCTGCGCGCGCTGGCGGCCAACCTGGCGACGCTCGACCGCCTGCTCAGCGCCGCCAGCAACCCGGACAGCCTGGCCGACACCAGCGACAGCAGCCTCCTCGACCGCTCGCCACGCTCACTGAAGGACGTGTGGACCCGCCTGCGCACCCAACTGACTCCGACCTCGCTGCTGTTCCGCCATGCCCTGCGCCTACCCCTGGCGTTGTCGATCGGCTATGGCATGGTGCACCTGATCCACCCCACCCAGGGCTACTGGATCATCCTCACCACGCTGTTCGTGTGCCAGCCCAACTACGGCGCGACCCGGCGCAAGCTGGTGCAGCGGATAGCCGGCACCGCCGTCGGCCTGACAGTGGGCTGGGCATTGTTCGACCTGTTCCCCAACCCGATCATCCAGTCGTTGTTCGCAGTAGTCGCCGGGGTAGTGTTCTTCGTCAACCGCACCACCCGTTACACCTTGGCCACGGCCGCGATCACCCTGATGGTGCTGTTCTGCTTCAACCAGATCGGCGATGGCTATGGCCTGTTCCTGCCGCGCCTGTTCGATACCCTGGTCGGCAGCCTGATCGCCATTCTCGCGGTGTTCCTGTTCCTCCCCGACTGGCAGGGGCGGCGGCTGAACAAGGCGCTGGCCAATACGCTGGCCTGCGCCAGCGTGTACCTGCGGCAGATCATGCAGCAATATGCCCACGGCAAGCGCGATGACCTGGCCTACCGCCTGGCCCGGCGCAACGCCCACAACGCCGACGCGGCGCTGTCCACCACCCTGGCCAACATGTTGATGGAACCGGGGCATTTCCGGAAGGAGGCCGACGTCGGCTTCCGCTTCCTGGTGCTGTCGCATACCTTGCTCAGCTACCTCTCGGGGCTGGGCGCGCACCGCGACACGGCCTTGCCGGCGGAGGTGCAGGAGCAGTTGATCGAAGGTGCCGGGCAAAGCCTGGCCAGCAGCCTGGACGAGATTGCCAACGGCCTGGCCGCGCGGCTGCCGGTGGCGATTCACAGTGATGCCGAAGAAGCGCTGGCCAATGCCCTGGAGCAGATGCCGGAAGAGCTGGACGAGCACCAACGGCTGGTGCAGACGCAGTTGGCGTTGATCTGCCGGCAGTTGGGGCCGCTGCGGACCCTGGCCGCGCATTTGATCAAGGAAGGTGCACCGGCCTGAGTTGTATATCGCCTGTGCGGGCCACTTCGCGGGTAAACCCGCTCCCACAGGTATTACACAGGTCTTGAAACTGGTGGGGCTCCTGTGGGAGCGGGTTTACCCGCGAAGAGACCGGCACAGGCGATATAGATCAGAAACCATGCTGGCGCATGAGCCGCGCATAGCTGCCATCCGCCTTCATCGCCGCAATCGCCTGCTCGAAGCGCTCGACGATCCGCTCGTGCTCCGGGTTTTTCAGGCTGACCAGGATATGCAGGGTATTCTCCCCCAACGGTGGCTCCACCAGCATCACCCCATCGCGTACCTCCGGCAGTTCGCGCTGCAAGTTGTAACGGGCCACGTACTCGTCTTCCACCGCCAGGTCCACCCGCCCCGCCGCCAGCATGCGTACCGCAGAAGGAAAGTTGCGCACCGCCACCTTGTGCAGGCGGGTGTCGCGGTCGAACTCGGGGGAATAGGCGTAATCACGCACCACAGCGATACTGTACGGGTACAAGTCTGACTGGCGCTTGTAGCGAAACGCCTCGCCCTTGCGCTGCAGCAGGCGAATACGGTTGACCAGGTAGGCTTTGGAAAACTGCCCGATGCTGGCGCGCGAGTCGTTGTACCAGGCGTTGATCAACACGTCGTAACGCCCCTCGCTCACCCCCAGCAGAGCCCGCGCCCACGGTGCCTCTTCGACCCCGCTGGGGTAGCCGGCGCGGGCCAGTGCCGTGGTGACGAGGCTGGTCGCCAGGCCACCGCCCGGCATGTTGGCATCGGTGAACGGCGGCCAGCTGTCGGCCACCAGGCGCAGCTTTTCGCGACCCAGGGCGGGTGTTGCAAGCATTATCGCCAGCAATCCCAGAACACAAAACAGTGGCCGCATGCTCACGTCCTTTTGCAGTGGAGGGCACACACTGGCGATGAGATTACACAAAGCCGTTGCCGAGGGCAGCGGCCAATAGTGTCATTTAGCCTCTATTTTGGCCGTGACACATACATCATGCGATGATCGACGGCCCACCCAAGGAGTTCGCGCCAATGTCCATCGACTGGCTCTGCAAGCACCACACCGATCTTAGTAAGGACCAGCTCTACGCCATTCTGCAATTACGCACTGAAGTGTTCGTGGTCGAGCAACGCTGCGCCTATCAGGAAGTCGATGGCCAGGACCTGACCGGCGATACCCTGCACCTGATGGGCTGGCAGGATGACAAGCTGGTGGCCTACCTGCGCCTGCTAGACCCGCAATCCCAGGGCGGGGACGTGGTGATCGGGCGGGTGGTGACTGCACCTGCGGCACGTGAGCTGAAGCTGGGGCATACCTTGCTGCTCAAGGGGTTGGAGGCAGCGGAGCATTGCTGGCCGGGGGTGCCGGTCTATCTGTCGGCGCAGGCGCATTTGCAGGCGTTCTATGCCCGGCATGGGTTCGAGGTAGTGGGCGAAGAATATCTTGAGGACGACATTCCGCATATCGGGATGCGCAAGGGTTGAAATCGCCGGGGGGCTTCGCCCCCTCAGGGATACCCCAGCACTTCGCGAAGCTGCCGCAGGTGCTGGATGATCCACTGCTTGTCGATCGCCCCCCAGTCATGAATTCGGTAATGCCCGGCGTGGTTGCGCGCGCCTTCCTGCTGTTCGAACTCGCAGACGATATCCAGGTCGGCCAGCGCCGCAATGGTGTCCTGGGCGGTGCGCCGGGGCATGCCGGTGGCCTCCATCAGGGCCGGCACGCTGGTCGCGGTCTGGCTGTCGATCAGCCAGGCCACGTACAGGCGGCGGTAGAAGCTGCTCTTGGTCTTGCTCACTTCCATGCTGCGTGGTCCTTAACAGTTGCCCGGCAGCTCCCGATAGGTCAGGTAGACGCGCAGGTCGAATTCCAGTTGATGATAGTCCGGCTCCATGTGCTGGCAGAGCTGGTAGAACGCCTTGTTGTGGTCGCGCTCGCGCAGGTGTGCCAGTTCATGCACCACGATCATGCGCAAGAATTGCGGCGCGGCCTCCTTGAACAGCGAGGCAATGCGGATTTCCTTCTTCGCCTTGAGCTTGCCGCCCTGCACCCTCGATATCGCCGTATTCAGGCCCAGGGCCCGATGGGTCAGGTCGAGACGATTGTCGAACAGAACCTTGTCCAGGTTCGGCGCGCTGCGCAGGTATTGCTGGCGCAAATCCTGGGCATAGCCGTACAACGCCTTGTCGCTCTGCACGTCATGGCGGTCGGGGTAACGTCGCTGCAGGTACTCGCCGAGACGGTCGCTGTCGATCATCTGCCGCACCTGCTGCTGCAGGTGCGGTGGGTAGGCTTGCAAGTATCGTAATACGGTCATGGGGCTGCATTCGGTGTAACGAAAGCCGATTCTAGCCAATCATGGCCCCGGCCAGGAGAAAATTGCCGGGAAGCTGCTGGCATCCGTGGCGGTCATCGGGTATGCCACCAGGAACCCCTGCACGTACTCACAGCCATTGGCCTTGAGCCAGGCCGCCTGGGCCGGGGTTTCCACCCCCTCGGCGATTACCGTGATGCTGTAGTCGGCGCACAGGCCGATGACGCTGCGCACCAGCGCGGCATCCTCCGCCGAGTCGGGCAGGCGCGCCACCAGGTGGCGGTCGAGCTTGAGGGTATCGATCGGCAGGTCGCGCAACATGCGCAACGAACAGTCGCCGGCACCAAAGTCATCCAGCGCCACCCGCACCCCCAGCTCGCGCAAACGATGTATCTGCTTCACCGCCGCATCGATGTTGTACATCAGCGAGGTTTCCGCCACCTCTACTTCCAGCTGCGCCGGGTCCAGCTGGTAAAGCTGGATGACCCGGTGCAGTTCGTCGACCAGGCTGGGCATGGCGAACTGCGCGCGGCTCAGGCTGATACCCAGCACCAGGTCCGCCGGGAAACGCTGGCACCAGGCCTGGCGCTGAGCCGCGCCCTGGCGGTAGATCCAGCTGGCCAGGCGGTTGATCAGGCGCGCCTCTTCCAGCAACGGGATGAACAGCCCCGGCGGAACGTCGCCGACACTGGGATGCTGCCAACGCAGCAAGGCCTCGAAGCCACGCAGGCGGCCATCGTTGAAGCCAACCTGCGGCTGGTAAACCAGAGTGAAGTCTTGTTGCTCCACGGCCGCGCGTACACTGTCCTCGAGCATCAGCCGCGAACGCGCCCGACCATTGAGCTCCTGATCGTAGAAGCGATACTGCTGGCGCCCGGCTTGCTTGGCCGCGTACATAGCCGCATCGGCCGCACGCAAGAGGCCTTCGACATTGGCGCCGCAATCCGGATAGGTGGCGATGCCGATGCTCACACCAAGGCTCACATCCAGCCCTTCCACCTGGTGGCTGATGGAAATGCGCTCCAGCAACCGCTCGGCATAGCGCCCGGCCTGCTCCGGGTAAGGCAGGCTGTCGAACAGCGCGGTGAACTCGTCGCCGCCCATGCGCGCCAACAACGCTTCACTGCCCAGGCAATCCTTGAGCTGTTCGGCCACCCAGTGCAGCACCCGGTCGCCAGCGTCGTGGCCGAGCGAGTCGTTGATGCGCTTGAAGCCATCCAGGTCCATGTACATCAGTGCCTGCGCCTTGTCCGAGCGCTCGTTGCGCAGCAGTGCACCTTCGGCGGCCTGATAGAACCCGCGGCGGTTGAGCAAGCCGGTAAGCGGGTCGGTGACGGCCTGGTATTCCAGCTGCTGGTGCAGGTTGCGCACCACCGACATGTCCAGCACGGTAACCACCATGGCTTGCTGTTCTGTCGGCAGCGGTGCACAAGACAACGCGACCGGCACCAGCTCGCCGCCAAGGGTGCGCAACTGGGCATCGTGCACGCGGAAGATGCGCCGCCCCAGGTAGGCCTGGTAGAACTCCGATTCGCTCCACAGGCTGGCACTGGCCAGTTGCACCAGGTCGAGCAGTTGTGCGCCCTGCAACTGCTGCACCGGAGCTGACAACAAACGGGAAATGGCCGGGTTGGCAAAGCTGATGATGCCCTGGGCATCCACTACCAGAATCCCCTCGGCAGCGTTCTCCAGGATCGACGCGTTGAACGCCCTGGCCGCTTCCAGCTCACGGGTCAGGCGCTGCAGCATGCGTCGGTTGCGCTGCTGGTCAAGCAGAGCCTGGACCTTGGGCTTGAGAATCTGCGGGTCGAAAGGTTTGAACATGTAGTCCACGGCGCCGCTGGCGTAGCCCTTGAGCACGGCCGCTTCGGACTGTTCATTGGCGGTGAGGAAGATGATCGGGGTCAGCCTGGTACGCTGGCTGCCGCGCATCAGCCGGGCGACTTCGAAGCCGTCCATCTCCGGCATCTGTACATCCAGCAGGACCAGGTCGACATCATGCTCGAGCAACGCGCTCAGGGCTTCCATCCCCGAGCTTGCCGTCAGCACCTGCCAATCCTGGCGGGCCAGCAATGCCCGCATGCTGATGAGGTTTTCGGGGTAATCGTCTACCACCAGAAGAACCGAGCAGCCATCCAGTGGCTGAGGTTGGGGGTGAGGGTGAGCGCCATCCATGCTGCTTCTCTATTATGTGACCGACTTCAAGATACGGTTGGATCCACTAGTACTCTAGACCTGAGCGGATAACACGCAATGCAATCAGAACGCTATCAGTGCCTCAACTATACGGTAGCCGACTAACGGTCGCTTTGCCGGCACAGGCATGAGGTTCTAACACCCAAAAATGAAAAAACCCGCATCGCTGCGGGCTTTTTCATTAATGCCAGAAGATTAGTTGACCTTGGCGGCCAGCTCACCTTTCAGGTAGCGCTGGTACATGCCTTCCAGGGAGATCGGCTTGATCTTCGAGGCATTGCCAGCGGTGCCGAAGGCTTCGTAACGGGCGATGCACACGTCACGCATGGCCTTGACGGTTTCACCGAAGAACTTGCGAGGGTCGAACTCGCTCGGGTTCTGCGCCATCAGGCGGCGCATGGCACCGGTGGAAGCCAGACGCAGGTCGGTATCGATGTTGACCTTGCGCACGCCATGCTTGATACCTTCGACGATTTCCTCGACCGGTACACCGTAGGTTTCCTTGATGTCGCCGCCGTACTGGTTGATGATTGCCAGCCACTCTTGCGGTACCGAGGACGAACCGTGCATCACTAGGTGGGTGTTCGGGATGCGCTTGTGGATTTCCTTGATGCGGTCGATGGCCAGCACGTCACCGGTTGGTGGCTTGGTGAACTTGTAGGCACCGTGGCTGGTACCGATTGCGATCGCCAGGGCGTCGACCTGGGTCTTCTTGACGAAGTCGGCAGCCTCTTCCGGGTCGGTCAGCATCTGGCTGTGGTCCAGCACGCCTTCGGCGCCAATGCCGTCTTCTTCACCGGCCATGCCGGTTTCCAGCGAACCCAGGCAGCCCAGCTCGCCTTCTACCGAAACGCCGCAGGCGTGTGCCATGGCAACGGTCTGCTGGGTAACGCGGACGTTGTACTCGTAATCGGTCGGGGTCTTGCCGTCTTCACCCAGCGAGCCGTCCATCATCACCGAGCTGAAGCCCAGCTGGATAGAGCGTTGGCAGACGTCAGGGCTGGTGCCGTGGTCCTGGTGCATGCACACCGGGATATGCGGGAATTCTTCGATGGCCGCCAGGATCAGGTGACGCAGGAACGGGGCACCGGCGTATTTGCGAGCACCGGCCGAGGCCTGCACGATCACCGGGGAGTCGGTCTTGTCGGCCGCTTCCATGATGGCGCGCATCTGCTCGAGGTTGTTGACGTTGAAAGCTGGTACGCCGTAACCGAACTCGGCGGCGTGGTCCAGCATCTGGCGCATGCTAATGAGTGCCATTGTGTATCTCTCTCCCGACAAGCGTCGTTTGTTTCGTGCAAGCCTGCCGCAGGGGCGGTTGCTGTTCAAGTAGTGTGGGCCACCCTCGCGGCCCGGCCAGTCACGGTGCCTTGCAGCCCCGCCCAATCAGATCGTTGGTTGCCACCCAGTACACCAGGCCTTCTTCGCCCTTGGTGTGGAAGGCCAGCATGCCATCGCTGTACAGCGCACCCGAAGCACCCGGCTCGGCCTTGAGCCGGTAGACCTGGTCGCCGCCACCAAGGCGCACATCGACCTGGTCGCGCTGCGCATCGGCGAAGCGCCACAGCACCTCCGCCTGGGTGTCGCAGACCCAACGGGTCCAGTCGTCTGCCGGGGCGGGTTGCGCCGGCTTCAGCAGCGAGCATCCTGCCAGTGTCGCCAGGGCCGTCACGGCCAAAAGCGCTTTCATTACATATCCTCTAGATGACCACGCAGCGGTCGCTTGGTTGCCCGCCCCGACGAAATGCCGGACTCAAGGACAACCCGGTGCCTTGCGCTGGTGGTCTTCGTCGTACTTTTCCAGGCCTTCCGGGCCCACGCGCTTGCTGATGACCGGCACGGTCTCGGCCTGCCACTCGGACTGGTAGCAACCGCCCTTGGGCGGCTGCGCCGTGTCGGCATCCGAGGCCGGGCCGCCAGCGCATGCGCTCAGCAGGCCAGCCAGCATCATCACAGGCAATTGCTTGACCATCAGGCCGCTCCCTTTGCCAAGCGCCGCCGTCATCAGGCCTTGGCCCGCTCTTCCAGGATTGCCACGGCCGGCAGGACCTTGCCCTCGACGAACTCGAGGAAGGCGCCACCACCGGTAGAAATGTAGGAGATATCGGCGCCAACGCCATATTTGTCGATGGCTGCCAGGGTGTCACCGCCACCGGCGATGGAGAACGCGGCGCTGTCAGCGATGGCCTTGGCCAGCACTTTGGTGCCGTTGCCGAACTGGTCGAACTCGAATACGCCGACCGGGCCGTTCCACAGGATGGTCTTGGACGACTTCAGCAACTCGGCGAATTGGGCTGCGGTTTTCGGGCCGATGTCCAGGATCATGTCGTCAGCGGCAACGTCGGCAATGGCCTTTACGGTGGCTTCGGCGCTCTCGGCGAACTCCTTGGCAACCACCACGTCGACCGGCAGAGGCACACTGACCTTGGCGGCGATGGCCTTGGCTGTTTCGACCAGGTCAGGCTCGTACAGCGACTTGCCCACCGGGTGGCCGGCTGCGGCCAGGAAGGTATTGGCGATACCGCCACCAACGATCAGCTGGTCGCAGACCGAGCTCAGGCTGTTCAGCACGTCCAGCTTGGTGGAGACCTTGGAGCCGGCAACGATGGCTGCCATCGGCTTGGCCGGGGCCTTCAGGGCCTTGCCCAGGGCGTCCAGCTCGGCTGCCAGCAGCGGGCCGGCAGCAGCGACCTTGGCGAACTTGGCAACGCCATGGGTCGAACCTTCTGCACGGTGGGCAGTACCGAAAGCGTCCATGACGAACACGTCGCACAGGGCTGCGTACTTCTGCGCCAGCTCGTCGGCGTTTTTCTTTTCGCCCTTGTTGAAGCGCACGTTCTCGAACAGCACCAGGTCACCAGCCTTGACCTCGACACCATCCAGGTAGTCGGCGACCAGCGGAACATCGCGGCCCAGGGCCTTGCTCAGGTAGTCGGCGACCGGTTTGAGGCTGTTCTCGGCAGAGAACTCACCCTCTGTCGGGCGGCCCAGGTGCGAGCAGACCATTACCGCCGCGCCCTTCTCCAGGGCCAGCTTGATGGTCGGCAGCGCTGCCAGGATACGCGCGTCGCTAGCTACCACACCGTCCTTCACAGGCACGTTGAGGTCTTCGCGGATCAGTACGCGCTTACCTTGCAGGTCGAGGTCGGTCATCTTCAACACGGTCATGAATGCAGTCCTTCAGGGCTGTTTGTTGCGGGTTGGGTGGACGACGTGCAGATAGTGTTCGGCAACGTCGAGCATACGGTTGGCGAACCCCCATTCGTTGTCGAACCAGGCCAGCAGGTTCACCAGGCGGGGGCCGGAAACACGGGTCTGACTGGCATCGACGATCGCCGAGTGCGGGTCATGGTTGAAATCACAGCTGGCGTGGGGCAACTCGGTGTAGGCCAGCAAGCCTTTCAGCGGGCCTTCCAGCGCCGCCTCGCGCAGCACCCGGTTGACTTCGGCCGCGCTGGTATCGCGGGCGGTCTGCAGGGTGATGTCCAGGCACGAGACGTTGACGGTCGGTACGCGTACCGCTTTGGCCTGGATTCGCCCGGCAAGTTCCGGAAGCAGGCGCTCGATGCCACGCGCCAGACCAGTGGACACCGGGATCACCGACTGGAAGGCCGAACGCGTGCGGCGCAGGTCTTCGTGGTGGTAGGCGTCGATCACCGGCTGGTCGTTCATCGCCGAGTGGATAGTGGTGATCTGCACATACTCGATGCCGAATGCCTGGTCCAGTACACGCAACAGCGGCACGCCGCAGTTGGTGGTACACGAGGCGTTGGACACCAGGCGCTCGTTACCGGTCAGGCAGGCCTGGTTCACGCCATAGACCACCGTGGCATCGACGTCGGCCTCGCTGGCCATCGGCTGTGAGAACAGCACCCGCGGCGCGCCGGCATCGAGGAAGCGCTGGCCATCGGCGCGGGTGTGGTAGGCGCCGGAGCACTCCAGCACCAGGTCGATGTCCAGGGCGGCCCAGTCGATGCCTTCCGGGGTGGCACTGCGCATCACCTTCACGCAGTCACCATTGATATGCAGACAGTCACCATCGACCTTCACCTCACCGGGGAAACGCCCATGGGTGGAGTCGAAGCGTGTCAGGTATTCCAGGCTGGCCTGGTCGGCCAGGTCGTTCAGCGCGACGATCTCGAAACCGGCCTTTGCCCCCCGCTCGAACAGCGCGCGCAGGACACAGCGGCCGATACGGCCATAACCGTTGAGTGCAACTTTGTAGGGACGCAGGTGGGGCATAGGTAGCTCTTGAACTCCGGCAGTTGAACGGGGCCGCTGCGCAGCCCATTCGCGGCACAAGGCCGCTCCTACAGGGGACGGCGTACGCAATACCCTGTAGGAGCGGCCTTGTGCCGCGAACGAGGGCCAAGGGCCCTCGCCTTCCTTGTATCAGTCTTCCAGCAGCTCTTCAGCAGTACCGAGGATGTTCTCCAGGGTGAAGCCGAACTCTTCGAACAGTGCCGAAGCCGGCGCCGACTCACCGTAGGTGGTCATGCCGATGATACGACCTTCCAGGCCGACGTACTTGTACCAGAAGTCGGCGTGAGCGGCTTCGATGGCAATGCGCGCCCCCACTTCCAGTGGCAGCACGGACTGCTTGTAGGCAGCGTCCTGGGCATCGAACACGCTGGTGCACGGCATGGAAACCACACGCACCTTGCGGCCTTGTTCGGTCAGCTTGGCGTGCGCCTGAACAGCAAGGCCCACTTCGGAACCGGTGGCGATCAGGATCAGCTCAGGCTCGCCGGCGCAATCCTTGAGCACGTAGCCGCCACGGCTGATGTCGGCGATCTGCTGGGCGTTGCGGTCCTGGTGCTGCAGGTTCTGGCGCGAGAAGATCAGAGCCGAAGGGCCGTCCTTGCGCTCCAGGGCGTTTTTCCAGGACACGGCGGATTCCACCGCATCGGCTGGGCGCCAGGTGTCCAGGTTCGGCGTGCTGCGCAGGCTGGTCAGCTGCTCGATCGGCTGGTGAGTCGGGCCGTCTTCGCCCAGGCCGATGGAATCGTGGGTGTAGACGTGGATCACGCGCTGCTTCATAAGCGCCGACATGCGCACGGCGTTGCGGGCGTATTCCATGAACATCAGGAAGGTCGCGCCGTAAGGCACCAGGCCACCGTGCAGGGCAACGCCGTTCATGATGGCGGTCATGCCGAACTCGCGCACGCCGTAGAACACGTAGTTGCCGCTGGCGTCGTTGGCTTCGACACCCTTGCAGCCCTTCCACAGGGTCAGGTTGGAACCGGCCAGGTCGGCCGAACCGCCGAGGAACTCCGGCAGCAGTGGGCCGAATGCGTTCAGGGCGTTCTGGCTGGCCTTGCGGCTGGCGATGGTTTCACCCTTGGCGGCCACTTCGTTGATGTAGGCCTGGGCTTTCTCGCTGAAATCGGCAGGCAGGTCACCGGCGGCGCGGCGCTTGAACTCGGCAGCCAGCTCCGGGTAGGCCTTGGCGTAGGCGTCGAAGCGCTGGTTCCAGTCGGCTTCGGCCTTGGCACCGGCAGCCTTGGCGTCCCACTCGGCGTAGATCTCGGCCGGGATTTCGAACGGGCCGTGGTTCCAGTTCAGTTCCTTGCGGGCCAGGGCGATTTCGTCGTTGCCCAGCGGTGCGCCGTGGCAGTCTTCCTTGCCCTGCTTGTTAGGCGAGCCGAAACCGATGATGGTCTTGCAGCAGATCAGGGTCGGGCGATCGCTCTTGCGAGCGGTCTCGATGGCGGTCTTGATCTCGTCGGCGTCATGGCCGTCGACGTTGCGGATCACCTGCCAGTTGTACGCTTCGAAACGCGCCGGGGTGTTGTCGGTGAACCAGCCGTGCACTTCGCCGTCGATGGAAATGCCGTTGTCGTCGTAGAAGGCGATCAGCTTGTTCAGGCCCAGGGTGCCGGCCAGCGAGGCGACTTCGTGGGAGATACCTTCCATCATGCAGCCGTCGCCGAGGAACACGTAGGTGTTATGGTCGACGATGGTGTGGCCGTCACGGTTGAACTGGGCGGCGAGCACTTTTTCGGCCAGGGCGAAGCCCACGGCGTTGGCGATACCCTGGCCGAGCGGGCCGGTGGTGGTCTCGACGCCCGGGGTGTAGCCGTATTCCGGGTGGCCCGGGGTGCGGCTGTGCAGCTGGCGGAAGCCTTTGATGTCATCGATGGTGACGTCGTAGCCGGTCAGGTGCAGCAGCGAGTAGATCAGCATCGAACCGTGGCCGTTGGACAGCACGAAGCGGTCACGGTCGGCAAAGTTCGGGTTGCTCGGGTTGTGCTTCAGATAGTCGCGCCAAAGCACTTCGGCGATATCCGCCATGCCCATGGGGGCACCTGGGTGGCCGCTGTTGGCCTTTTGCACGGCATCCATGCTGAGGGCACGAATGGCGTTGGCACGTTCACGACGGCTGGGCATCGCTGATCTCCTGGGGGGCTTGAATAGGTGGTGTCACGAAAAAGGCGGCCATTTTCGCCCACTGGGGGGGCTTGGGGCAATGACGTATGGTCGCAGTCGGGGGATTTTCCTCTGATTGGCACTGATTTCGGGTAAAAATCCGGGGAACGGTGCTGGCTTCTTCGCGGGCTCGCCCGCTCCCACAGGTTCGGCACAGTTCCCAAGCCCCGTGATGAATCTGTGGGAGCGGGCGAGCCCGCGAAGAGGCCAGCAATGGCAGCCTCGCCCTCCGCCCATCAGCCAATATCAAAACTTTTTGATATTGGCCTTGCTAGGGCAACGATGCCTGTCTAGACTGCCGCACCATGAACCTCCGTGCGCAATCGATCCCCGAGCAACGCGAAGCATTGGCTGCCTTGTGCAAAGCCAGTGGCGACGAGTTGCGCCTGAACGTATTGCGCGCCCTGGCCAACGACTCGTTCGGCGTGCTGGAGCTGGCGCAAATCTTCGACGTGGGCCAGTCGGGCATGAGCCACCACCTGAAGGTGCTGGCCCAGGCCGAGCTGGTGGCGACCCGTCGCGAGGGCAATGCCATCTTCTACCGCCGCGCCCTGCCCGACAGCCTGCGCCTGGGCGGTCGGCTGCACGCGGCGCTGCTCGAAGAGGTGGATGACCTGGCCCTGCCGCCCGACGTGCAGGCACGCATCGCCCAGGTGCAGCAACGCCGCGCAGCCACAAGCCAGGACTTCTTCCTGCGCGTGGAAGAAAAATTCCGCGCACAGCAGGACCTGATCGCTGGCCTGCCGCAGTACCGCGAAAGCCTGCTGGCGCTGCTCGACAAACTGAATTTCGACCCGGCCGCCAGCGCCCTGGAGGTCGGCCCCGGTGACGGTGGATTCCTGCCCGATCTGGCCCGGCGCTTCGCCCAGGTCACCGCCCTGGACAACAGCCCGACCATGCTCGAGCTGGCGCGCCAGGTGTGCCAGCGCGAAGGGCTCGACAACGTGAACCTGCAGTTGGCCGATGCACTGGGTGCAACGGATGTGGCCGCCGACTGCGTTGTGCTGAACATGGTGCTGCACCATTTCAGCGACCCGGCCCTGGCCTTGCGCCAGCTGGCCAAACGGGTGAAGGCAGGCGGCAGCCTGCTGGTAACCGAACTGTGCAGCCATGACCAGGGGTGGGCGCGCGAAGCCTGCGGCGACCTGTGGCTTGGCTTCGAACAGGACGACCTGGCCCGTTGGGCCAATGACGCCGGGCTGGCCCCCGGGGACAGCCTGTACGTGGGCTTGCGTAACGGTTTCCAGATCCAGGTCCGCCATTTCCAGCGGACGGCTGGCGACATACACC
Source organism: Pseudomonas sp. TE3-3-F2023 (assembly GCF_036784815.1). Taxonomy (NCBI): domain Bacteria; kingdom Pseudomonadati; phylum Pseudomonadota; class Gammaproteobacteria; order Pseudomonadales; family Pseudomonadaceae; genus Pseudomonas; species Pseudomonas sp. TE3-3-F2023. The sequence continues at coordinate 321,051 of NZ_CP145113.1, forward strand.
ATCGGTAAATTTCAGGAACCTTCGAGATGAGCGAATACTCCCTTTTCACCTCCGAGTCCGTGTCCGAAGGGCATCCGGACAAGATCGCCGACCAGATTTCGGACGCCGTCCTTGATGCCATCATCGCCCAGGACAAATACGCCCGCGTAGCCTGCGAAACCCTAGTCAAGACCGGTGTCGCCATCATCGCCGGCGAAGTCACCACTTCCGCCTGGGTCGACCTGGAAGAGCTGGTACGCAAGGTCATCATCGACATCGGCTACAACAGCTCCGACGTCGGTTTCGACGGCGCCACCTGCGCCGTGATGAACATCATCGGCAAGCAGTCGGTGGACATCGCCCAAGGCGTAGACCGCTCCCGTCCGGAAGACCAGGGCGCCGGTGACCAGGGCCTGATGTTCGGCTACGCCAGCAACGAAACCGACGTGCTGATGCCAGCACCGATCTGCTTCTCGCACCGTCTGGTCGAGCGCCAGGCCGAAGCGCGCAAATCGAAACTGCTGCCATGGCTGCGCCCGGACGCCAAGTCGCAGGTAACCTGCCGTTACGAAAATGGCAAGGTGGTCGGCATCGACGCCGTGGTGCTGTCGACCCAGCACAACCCTGAGGTTTCGCAGAAAGACCTGCAGGAAGCCGTGATGGAGCTGATCGTCAAGCACACCCTGCCTGCCGAACTGCTGCACAAGGGCACCCAGTATCACATCAACCCGACCGGCAACTTCATCATCGGCGGCCCGGTGGGTGACTGCGGCCTGACCGGGCGCAAGATCATCGTCGACTCCTACGGCGGCATGGCCCGCCATGGTGGTGGCGCGTTCTCTGGCAAGGACCCGTCCAAGGTCGACCGTTCCGCCGCCTACGCCGGCCGCTACGTGGCCAAGAACATCGTCGCCGCCGGCCTGGCCGAGCGTTGCGAGATCCAGGTGTCGTACGCCATCGGCGTGGCCCAGCCGACCTCCATCTCGATCAACACCTTCGGTACCGGCAAGGTCTCCGACGACAAGATCATCCAGCTGGTGCGCGAGTGCTTCGACCTGCGCCCTTACGCCATCACCACCATGCTCGACCTGCTGCACCCGATGTACCAGGAAACCGCTGCCTACGGCCACTTCGGCCGTACCCCGCAGCAGAAGACGGTCGGCGACGACACCTTCACCACCTTCACCTGGGAACGCACCGACCGCGCCCAGTCGCTGCGTGACGCTGCCGGTCTGTAAGTTTTCCTGCAGCGGAAACTGAAAGCCCCTGCCGAGCGATCGGCAGGGGCTTTTTTGTGACATATGGGCTGACAAACGCTGCATGGCGACCCGCACGCTACCTGCCTAGGCTGAGGGCTCCCACCCGCCATGCAAGGATGCTGGCCATGCCGCTCATGCTGCTTTTCGCCCTGCTGTTGACGTTGAATGCTCCCCTGGCCCGTGCTGCCACATGCCCCTCCTGGAAACCGCAACAAGTCGAGACTGAAGTGAGCCGACTGCGCGCCACGCTTGCTCGCTGGGACGACCACTACCATCGCCAGGGCGTTGCGCTCGTACCCGATGAGCTCTATGACCAGAGCCGCCAGCGCCTGGCGCACCTGCAGCAGTGCTTTGGCATTGCCGCTACTCCGTCCCCGCTTGCCAGTGCTCGCGGTCCAATCCCGCATCCGGTCCCGCATACCGGTGTCGACAAGCTGGCCGACCGCCTGGCTGTAGAACGTTGGCTGGCCGGCAAGGCCGATGTCTGGGTGCAGCCAAAGGTCGATGGCGTAGCGGTTTCCCTCATCTACCGACAAGGCCGGCTGGTGCAGTTGATCAGCAGGGGGGACGGCGTGCAGGGGCACGACTGGAGCCGCCACATCCCTCTGCTCGACGCAATCAACCGGAAGTTGCCCCAGGACATCGACCTGCAACTTCAGGGCGAACTGTACCTGCGCCGGGACGCACATGTGCAAGCCCAGGCAGGCAGCGCCAACGCCCGAGGGACGGTAGCGGGGCTGCTGGCTCGCAAGCAGCTGAGTCGTGAACAGGGCGAGCGCATCGGCCTGTTCGTGTGGGACTGGCCGCAGGGCCCTGAGCAGCAGGCCGAACGCCTCGCGCAGTTGACGGAACTGGGTTTCGCGCACAGCCAGGATTACAGCGTCGCCATAGAAACAGCGGACGATGCCGCGCACTGGCGTGACTACTTGTACCGCTCACCCCTGCCCTTCGCCACCGATGGCGTGGTGTTGCGCCAAGGCGTACGGCCCTCGGCCGAGCGCTGGCAGGCCAAGGCACCCTATTGGATCGCGGCGTGGAAGCACCCTTACACGCAGGCCCTGGCCGAAGTGCGCGAAGTACGCTTCCGCGTTGGCCGCACTGGTAGGGTGACGCCAGTCTTGCACGTGCTGCCGGTCACCCTGGATGACCGGAGAATCACCCAGGTCAGCCTGGGCTCACTGGCACGCTGGCTCAAGCTCGACATCCGCCCCGGTGACCAGGTAGCCGTCAGCCTTGCCGGGCTGACCATTCCACGCCTGGAGCAAGTGGTGCACCGCACCGCCGAGCGCCAACCGGTGACCGCACCAGTGCCTGGTCAACACCATGCACACAGTTGCTGGCAGGCCAGCGAAGGCTGCGAGGAGCAGTTCATTGCCCGCCTCACCTGGCTCAGCGGCAAGCAGGGGCTGGCACTGCCGCGCACCGGGCCTGGCACCTGGCGCCGACTGGTGGCTGCCGGGCTGGTGACTTCGATGACCGACTGGCTGCACCTGGATGCCAACCGCCTGGGCCAGGTTGCAGGTATCAGTGACGCAACGGCTTCGCAGTTGCTGAGCAGTTTCGACCAAGCCCGCTCACGGCCCTTCGCTCAATGGCTGCGCGGACTGGGCGCCCCCATACCCACCGGCATGCAGGTGACAGGCGGCTGGCGGGAGCTTGCTGCCCGCACGAATCTCGAATGGCAAACCATGCCCGGCATCGGCGAAAAGCGCGGGCAACAGCTTGCAGTTTTTTTTGCGACCACCGAGGTTCAAGCCATTGCTACGCAGCTGGCCAAGGCAGGGATCGACGGTTTCCCCATCGACCGGCAACGCGTTGAGCAATGATTATTTACCAATTTACCTGTAGGAAAATCCCGAGATTAAGCCGGAAAACCCCAGCAAGGGTTTCTAAATGGGCAAAACCAAGGCAGGATTTCCCCCAACTTTTGCTGCCCCGCCCCGTCAAGGAGGCTTTTCATGAAACGTATTTCGTCCCTTTTCCTGTTTGCGACACTGGGCCTGGCCGCTGGCGCCGCACAAGCCGCCCAGCCGGATGCCGGCCTGACCGGTTGCGCCGCCAAACGCAGCGCCATCGAGAATCAGTTGAAGATTGCCCGCGAACACGGCAACACCGCCCAGGCCGCAGGGCTTGAAGAGGCCCTGCGAGGGGTCGACAACTGCACCGATGCCGGCCTGCGCAAAGAACGTGAGCAGAAGGTGCTCGACGCCCGTCACGAAGTGGCGCAGCGGGAAAGGGACCTGAAGAAAGCCGAAAAGAAGGGCGATTCGGAGAAGATCAACAAGCGCAAGGACAAGCTGGCCGAGTCGCGCAAGGAACTGCAGGAAGCGGTGGATGATCTGGATCGCTGACAGAGATCCGAATACTGCGTCGCCTTTACTGGCCTCATCGCCGGCAAGCCGGCGATGAGGCCAGTAAAGGCCATCAATGATTACGAAACTCGGTATGACAGGCCTTGCAAGCCGCTTCGACCTTGTCCATCGGCGCCTTCAACTGCGCAGCGTCCAACGGCTGGCCACGGGTGACATCGACCAGTTCGCCAGTGACGCCTTCCAGCTGCCGGGCCAGGTCATGAAAGCGTGCCTGACGCTCCCACACCTCGGCACGCGCACTACTGTCGCCACCATCGCGCACCTGTGGGAAGTGCTGCCAAGGCTGGTGCGAAAGGTTGTCCAGCTTCAGCGCACCGTCGGCGAACTTCACCCCGTCGAACGGCAAACGCCCGCGCAACATGCCGCCAAGGTCTTCGCTGGTCTTGAGCATGTCCTTGAAGATCACCTTGCGCTTGCCCAGCGGGGAGTTAGGGTCAACCCGGTCACAACCACCCAGGGCCAGCACCGCCAGCAGAACAACAGTCAATCGCTTCAACATCACGGTCTCTTCGGCCAATGCAAATGGGCGGCCAGTATCGCTGCCAAGTGGCCAAAGACCAATAGCCACAAAAAACCAGGGGTGAATATCCGTGTTCACTCATGACAGGAACGTACTCATGAAATCTGCCCTGCGCCACCTGGCCTGGACACTCCCGGCGCTGGCCCTGCTGGCCGGCTGCAACGGCGGCGAAAGCGCCAAACCCGAACCCCATGCCATCGCCACCTACGCCAATGCCACCTGGCAGGACCTGCCCACCGTCAGCGACAGCGACCTGGTGGCGGGCTTCCAGGCCTGGCGCAACGGCTGTGAAAAGCTCAAGCGCGACACCGTCTGGGCCGGTACCTGCGAAGCAGCCGCCAGCGTGCCCGACGATGCCTTGCAGGTGCGCGCCTTCCTGCAACAGAACCTGCAGGTATACGGCCTGCGTTCGGCCGAAAACAATGCCAACGGCCTGATCACCGGTTACTACGAACCGGTCTACCCTGGCAGCCTGAGCCAGTCGGCAACCAACCATGTGCCGGTCTATGGCATTCCCGACGACATGATCGTGGTCGACCTGGCCAGCGTGTACCCAGAACTCAAGGGCAAGCGCCTGCGCGGCCGCCTCGATGGCCGGGTGCTCAAGCCTTACGACACCGCCGAGGTGATCAACCGCGACGGCGCCAAGGCGCCGGTACTGGCCTGGCTGACCGACCCGATGGACCTGCAGTTCCTGCAGATCCAGGGTTCCGGCCGGGTACAACTGGAAGATGGCCGCCAGCTGCGCCTGGGTTACGCCGACCAGAACGGCCACCCCTATCGGCCGATCGGGCGCTGGCTGGTGGAACAGGGTCAGTTGAAGAAGGAAGAAGTGAGCATGGGGGCCATTCACGCCTGGGCCCAGGCCAACCCGCAGCGGGTACCGGAACTGCTCGCCAGCAACCCCAGCTACGTGTTCTTCAGCACCCGCCCGGACAGCAACGAAGGGCCGCGGGGTTCGCTGAACGTGCCGCTGACGGCTGGCTACAGCGTGGCCATCGACCGCAAGGTGATTCCGCTGGGCAGCTTGCTATGGCTGTCCACCACTCGCCCGGACGGTACGCCGGTGGTACGCCCGGTGGGTGCTCAGGATACTGGCGGGGCAATTACGGGCGAGGTGCGCGCGGACCTGTTCTGGGGCACCGGGCCGGAAGCAGGGGAACTGGCCGGAAACATGAAGCAGCAAGGGCAGATCTGGATGCTGTGGCCCAAGGGCAAGCCGCTGCCTGAGGTGCCAAAAGTGCCTTGATCGGTGCTTGGATTCTTCGCGGGTGACCCCGCGAAGAAGGCGACGCGGTCTCAGATGGAAACCACGAAGAACGCCACGATCATGGCCATCCCGGCAAACCACACCAGCGATCGCAGCATGGCCCAGTCGGCCAGGTAACAGATGATGTAGAGCAGCCGGCTGGTGATGTACATCACCCCCAGTACATCCTGGGTCACCTGCTCGGCATTGCCGACGATATCCGCCACCAGCACCGCCGCGGCAAATGCCGGGAAGGCTTCGAAACTGTTCTGCTGGGCAGCATGTGCGCGCCGCGGGAGCCCGGATAGGGTATCCAGGAACGCGCGCGGGTCGTGGTTGTCGCGCAGGCGGAAGCGGCCACTACCAACTTTGGCTATCAACGCACACAGAGGCGGCAAGAACAGCGCGATCAGGATGCACCACAGGGCAACAGTCATGGACAGGACTCCTTGTTCAGTCTTCGGGTCAAAGCTTCATTACCAGCATGCCGGCCAATACCAGCCCGCAAGCTAGGAGTCTCGGCCTGCCAAAAGGTTCTTTCAGGTAGCGCATACCCAGCAGCACCACCAGGATCACGCTCAACTCCCGCAACGCCGCCGCTTCGGCCACTGACCCAAGATGCATGGCCCACAGCACCAGCGCGTAACTGAGCAATACACACAGCCCCACCGCAAGCCCCAGGCGCCACTGCAGGCGCCAGAACAACACGAACGGCGCACGCCGCGCCACGCTGGCCAGCAACGGGAAGGGCCAGGCACTGAGCAAGGTCAGCCACACCAGGTAATCCCAGGGCTTGCCCCACAAGCGCACCGCCTGGCCGTCGAACCAGGTGTAGCAACCAATGCACAGGCCGATCAGGGCAACCACCGGCAGCATCGACCAAGGTAGCCGGTCACCCCCACCGCCCTGCCACAACAGGCAGGCCATGCCACAGGGGATCAACAGGATGCCGATTATCTGCTGCTGGCTCAGCGATTCACCGGCAAAGGTCAGGGTCAGCCCCAGCACAATCAGCGGCGACAGCCCGCGCATCAGAGGATAGACCAGCCCCAGATCGCCCACGCGGTAGGCCTGGATCAGCAGAAAGCGGTACAGCTGCTCGGCCAGCGCCGAAGCCAGCAGCCAGGGCCAGACGTTGGCCGGCGGCACCTCGACAAAGGCCACCGCAAGGACCGCGAAGGCCAACGCCACCGTATCCATGCTGGCGATTACCAGCAGGCGCTCGCCGCTGAATTTGATCAGGGTGTTCCAGGTCGCGTGCAGCAGGGCGGCGATCAGTACCAGGGAAGTTGCCAACACGCCTTCTTATCCTTGTGGCTATTTATGGCTGGGACTATATAGCGTTCGCGGGCCGCTGTGCGGCCCCTTACATGGGAACGATTCAAACGACTCTGGTCAAACCTTGTGTCCCGAACCCCGCGCCAGGTCATCAAAGAACTGCCCGAGTAATTCGGGTTACGACTTGGAAGCCACTGTTACAGGATTCGGGATGCTTGAACTAGTTGCCGCGTTTATCTGCCTTACCACCCTTCTCACCTATGTAAATTACCGTTTTATCGGCCTGCCCCCTGCCATCGGCGTGATGGTCACGGCGCTGCTGTTTTCACTGATACTGCAGGGCTTGAGCCTTATCGGCTTTCCTGGTCTGGAAGCGCGCGTCGAAGGGTTGATGAACCAGATCGACTTCAACGACCTGCTGATGCACTGGATGCTGGCGTTCCTGCTGTTCGCCGGCGCCTTGCACGTCAACCTCTCCGACCTGCGCAACTACCGCTGGCCCATCGGCCTGCTGGCCACCGTCGGCGTGCTGATTGCCACCGTGGTCATCGGTTACCTGTCGCACTGGGTGTTCGCCCTTTTCGGCTGGCAGGTGCCGCTGATCTACTGCCTGTTGTTCGGTGCGCTGATCTCGCCCACCGACCCGATTGCCGTGCTTGGTGCGCTACGTACCGCCAATGCCTCCAAACCGCTTAAAACCACCATCGTCGGCGAGTCGCTATTCAACGACGGCACTGCGGTGGTGGTGTTCACCGTGCTGCTGGGCATCATCCAGCTGGGGGAAACACCGAGCATGACCGACACGGCGATCCTGTTCGCCCGCGAGGCCATCGGCGGTGTGGTGTTCGGCGGCCTGATCGGCTACGCCACCTACCGCATGATCAAGAGCGTCGAGCAGTACCAGGTGGAAGTGATGCTGACCCTGGCATTGGTCATCGGCGGCTCGGCGATGTGCTACGAACTGCACGTTTCGGCGCCGATCGCCATGGTGGTGGCCGGGCTGATCATCGGTAACCTGGGGCGCAACCTGGCGATGAACGACATGACCCGTCGCTACATGGACGGTTTCTGGGAACTGATCGACGACATGCTCAACGCCCTGCTGTTCGCGCTGATCGGCCTGGAACTGTTGCTGCTGCCATTCAACTGGATGCACCTGGCGGCCGGTAGCGTGCTGGCGCTGGCGGTGCTGCTGTCGCGGCTGCTGACCGTGGCCCCGGCGATAGTGCTGCTGCGGCGCTGGCGCCCGGTGCCCAAGGGCACGGTACGTGTGCTGACCTGGGGTGGCCTGCGCGGTGGGGTATCGGTTGCCCTGGCACTGTCGCTGCCACTGGGCGAGGAGCGTGACCTGCTGCTGTCGATCACCTACATCGTGGTGCTGTCGTCGATCCTGGTGCAGGGGTTGAGCATCGGGCGAGTGGTAGGCAAGGTCAGCGCTCAGCCGTGAGCAATTGTGCCGGCCTGTTTGCGGGTAAACCCGCTCCCACAGAATCTCCGCTACCTTTCGGGCAGTGAAAACCTTGTGGGAGCGGGTTTACCCGCGAAGAGGCCAGCACCTACAACCGGGATCTATTCGACTGCACTGTCCGGGAACTGGTCCTGGATGTACTTGATCTCGGTCCGCCCATGCGGTGCCGGCAACCCGTCCTCGCCAAGGTTGACGAAGACCATCTTGTCGACCGTGAGAATGGCCTTGCGAGTGATCTTGTTGCGCACTTCGCACTTGAGGGTGATCGAGGTACGGCCGAACTCGGTGGCGGTGATGCCCAGTTCGATGATGTCGCCCTGACGCGAGGCACTGACGAAGTTGATTTCCGATATGTACTTGGTCACCACGCGCTGGTTGCCCAGCTGGACGATGGCGTAGATCGCCGCCTCCTCGTCGATCCAGCGCAGCAGGCTGCCACCGAACAAAGTGCCGTTTGGGTTGAGGTCTTCGGGTTTAACCCACTTGCGGGTATGAAAGTTCATCTGTACTCCTGACCTGCTTGGCTAACGTGCAGCAATGATGGCAGAGCTGCCGCTGCCGCTCCATTGAACATCGACTATCGTCGCGATTAATCGACAGAAAACCTTGGGCAAGCCGACGGGCACGGCTATAATCTCCGCCGCTTCACATGGCCGCCCACAGCGGCGCCATGCCCGCCACCCGTCCGAGGGGCGCTGCAGCAGGCTAGGCCTGTCAGGCTCGGATGGGGCGTTGCTCGCTCTCGCGAGCGCTTAACGCACAACGGCGCCCATTCGCACACTACGAATGGAGGCTCTCATGAGCGCTGCAAACATGCCTGCTGGTTTTACCGATTACAAAGTCGCCGACATCTCCCTGGCCGCCTGGGGTCGTCGCGAAACCATCATCGCCGAATCGGAAATGCCTGCACTGATGGGCCTGCGTCGCAAGTACCTGGCCGAGCAACCGCTCAAGGGTGCGAAGATCCTGGGCTGCATTCACATGACCATCCAGACCGCCGTGCTGATCGAAACCCTGGTTGCCCTGGGTGCCGAAGTGCGCTGGTCGTCCTGCAACATCTTCTCCACCCAGGACCAGGCCGCCGCGTCCATCGCCGCCGCCGGTATCCCGGTGTTCGCCTGGAAAGGTGAAACCGAGCAAGAGTACGAGTGGTGCCTGGAGCAGACCATCCTCAAGGATGGCAAGCCATGGGACGCCAACATGGTCCTCGACGACGGTGGCGACCTGACCGAGCTGCTGCACAAGAAGTACCCGCAAGTACTGGAGCGCGTGCACGGCGTGACCGAAGAGACCACCACCGGCGTGCACCGCCTGCTGGACATGCTGGCCAAGGGCGAGCTGAAAGTCCCGGCGATCAACGTCAACGACTCGGTTACCAAGAGCAAGAACGACAACAAGTACGGCTGCCGTCACAGCCTGAACGACGCCATCAAGCGTGGTACTGACCACCTGCTGTCGGGCAAGCAGGCCCTGGTGATCGGCTACGGTGATGTGGGCAAGGGCTCGGCCCAGTCCCTGCGCCAGGAAGGCATGATCGTCAAGGTCACCGAAGTCGACCCGATCTGCGCCATGCAGGCCTGCATGGACGGCTTCGAAGTGGTTTCGCCATTCATCGACGGTATCAACAACGGCACCGAAGCCAGCATCGACAAGGCCCTGCTGGGCAAGATCGACCTGATCGTGACCACCACCGGCAACGTCAATGTCTGCGACGCCAACATGCTCAAGGCGCTGAAGAAGCGCGCCGTGGTATGCAACATCGGCCACTTCGACAACGAAATCGATACCGCCTTCATGCGCAAGAACTGGGCCTGGGAAGAGGTCAAGCCGCAGGTGCACAAGATCCACCGCACCGGCGCCGGCAGCTTCGACCCGCAGAACGATGACTACCTGATCCTGCTGGCCGAAGGCCGCCTGGTCAACCTGGGCAACGCCACTGGCCACCCAAGCCGCATCATGGACGGTTCGTTCGCCAACCAGGTACTGGCGCAGATCTTCCTGTTCGAGCAGAAGTTCGCTGACCTGCCGGCCGAGAAGAAAGCCGAGCGCCTGACCGTTGAAGTACTGCCGAAGAAGCTCGATGAAGAAGTGGCCCTGGAAATGGTCCGCGGCTTCGGCGGCGTGGTCACCCAGCTGACCAAGCAGCAGGCTGACTACATCGGTGTCACCGTCGAAGGCCCGTTCAAGCCGCACGCCTACCGCTACTAAGCGGCCAGCTTGAAGCTTCAAGCGGCAATCAAAGGCAGACCATGCCATTGCCGCTTGCAGCTCGAGCATCAAGGATCTTGAACGATGCCCAAGCCAGGCCGGCCATGACCGATCTGGCTTTTACTTGCAGCCTGCCGCTTGAAGCTTGCTGCCAGAGGAACGCCCGATGTCCCAGGAACGCCGTTACAGTTTCGAGTTCTTCCCGACCAAGACCGATGCCGGCCACGAAAAGCTGATGGGCGTCGCCCGCCAGCTGGCCGCCTACAACCCGGACTTCTTCTCCTGCACCTACGGTGCCGGTGGCTCTACCCGCGACCGCACGCTGAACACCGTGCTGCAGCTGGAAAGCGAAGTGAAGGTACCTGCCGCGCCGCACCTGTCGTGCGTAGGCGATACCAAGGCCGAACTGCGCGCCCTGCTGGCCGAATACAAGGCTGCAGGCATCAAGCGCATCGTCGCCTTGCGTGGAGACCTGCCATCGGGCATGGGCATGGCCAGTGGCGAACTGCGCTACGCCAGTGACCTGGTCGAATTCATCCGCCAGGAAACCGCGGATCACTTCCACCTGGAAGTGGCCGCCTATCCGGAGATGCACCCCCAGGCCCGCAATTTCGAGGCTGACCTGGCCAACTTCGTGCACAAGGTCAAGGCCGGTGCCGACAGTGCCATCACCCAGTATTTCTTCAACGCCGACAGCTACTTCTACTTCGTCGAGCGCGCACAGAAGCTGGGTGTGGACATCCCGGTGGTACCCGGCATCATGCCGATCACCAACTACAGCAAGCTGGCGCGCTTCTCCGACGCCTGCGGCGCCGAGATCCCGCGCTGGATCCGCAAGCAGCTGGAAGCCTATGCCGACGATACTGCCAGCATCCAGGCATTCGGCGAAGAAGTGATCACCCGCATGTGCGAACAGCTGCTGCAAGGCGGCGCTCCAGGGCTGCACTTCTATACCTTGAACCAGGCCGAGCCGAGCCTTGCGATCTGGAACAATCTGAAGCTGCCACGCTGAAATTTTTTGCAAAACCTGTTTAAGATTTGATTAAGGCTTTGGTCATAGACTAAAGCCTTATTCATTTTCCGGTTACACAGGTCTTGCCTGCCATGCAGCCCCACCAGCCATCGCGTCCCCAGCTCGTCTACCTGGCTTTTGGCCCGGCAACCTACCATCAGGAAGCCTGTTTCAGCATCATCAGCGCCCTCGCCCACCTGGGCACGGCAGCAGACGAAGCCATGGACATCCAGGTCTACACCGACAACCCGCAGCCCTATACCGGCCTGCCTGTCACCGTACACCTGCTGGACGAAGCCACGCGCCAGGCATGGAACGCCCCTCACGGTTATCACTTTCGCAGCAAGCATGTGCTGTTGCGCCAGGTGCTGCAGCAACACCCGCTGGCAGTGCTGATCGACACCGACACCTTCTTCCGCAAGTCGCCGCTGGAGCTATTCGCCCGGGTGGCCCCAGGCCGCCTGCTGTGCAATGCCATCGGTGCGCGCTATGGCAGCAACCAGAAGTGCCTGCTGTACAAGAACCTGCTGGCCATCCTTGAATCCCGCGGTCTGGCCGATTGCCAGATGCCACTGGTCAATTCCGGGGTGATCGGCCTCACCGCCGAAGACGCCGGCGCCCTGGACCGCTCCATCGCCATGATGGACGAGTTCCACCCCTTGGCTCGCGAAGCCTATACCCTCGAGGAGTTCTGCCTGGCGGTGGCGGCCTACCGCACGCTGGAGTTGGCCGAGTGCACAGATGTCATCCACCACTACTGGAGCCGCAAGGCGCAGTTCCGCGCCAAGATCCAGGCCTGGCTGCGCAAGCACGGCCATGACCCGCTGAGCCACGCGGCGCTGGCCGACGTGTCCCTGGTCAATGACCAGCTGCCACGGCCACCAGCCCTGCAACGCCTGGGTTACAAGGCGCTGAGCATGACCCTGCCCAGCCACGAGCGCCAGTTCGCCCGCGAGCTGCTGTATGGCTGCTACCCCTACCCTAATGAATTCGACCGCGCCTGCGCGCCGGCCTGGTGGGACAAGGCCCTGGAAAACCTCAACGCCCGCCATGGCCATATGGGGCCCGAGCAACTGCGCCAGTGCCTGCGCCACCCGGGGTTGCGCCTGTCATTGGGCGAACGGCGCAAGGATATCGAAGCGCATCTGCTGAGGTCATCCCACACTTGAGTGATCCTGTGTCGGCCTCTTCGCGGGTAAACCCGCTCCCACAGGATCTGCTGGCTTGCAGGCTGGTGCTGTACTTGTGGGAGCGGGTTCACCCGCGAAGAGGCCAGCACAGGAGAACATCATCCTCACTGGCCTTGAACAGGCCGAGCGCGTAATCTCCGGCCATGCCACACGTCGCCCGTCTGTTCTGGATCCTGTTGCTTGCCTGCCTGAGCCCGCTGGCCCTGGGCGAGCGCCTGCGCCTGGTGACCGACGACTGGGCACCCTATGCATACCAGCACGACGGCGAGCCGCACGGCATCGACTACGAAGTCACCACACGGGTGTTCGAACGCCTTGGCGTCGAGGTGGAGTGGGAATTCCTGCCGTGGAAGCGCTGCCTGGCAATGATCGAGCAGGGCCAGGCCGACGGCATCATGGACATCTTCCAGACCGAGTCGCGCCAGCCATACCTGGTGTACGCCCCCGAGCCCATGTCGGAGGTCGAGTTCGTCCTGTTCGAGGCCAGTGCACGCCCCCATGCCGTCAAGGCGCTGGAAGACCTTGCCGGCCTCACAGTCGGTACCTCACCCGGCTACGTCTATGGTGCCGCGTTCAATGAGGCCGTACATTTCACGCGCGAAGCCGCGCCTACCCATGAAGCCAACTTCGGCAAGCTGGTGCTAGGCCGCATCGACCTGGCAATCACCGACCGCAGGGTCGGCCATTACCTGCTGCGGCATCTGGGCCTGCAACAGCAGGTCAAGGAGCTGCCACTGGTGATCAGCCGCCAGGCGCAGTACCTGGGGCTCGCGCGCAAGCCGGGGCGGGAGGCACTGGCCCAAGCCTTCGCCGCGGAACTGCGTCGCTTCAAGCAGGAACCGGCCTATGCAGCAATCAGCAACCGCTACACAGGCGACATCGGAAACATTCTCAACGCCGTTGAGCAGCAGGAAAGCAGCACAGCGCGATAGCTCTGTTATACTCGGGCCTTCCCGCCCGGCTCACGCCCGGACGCTCGGCCTCGCAACAGGCATCCCGATCGGCATCGACGCGCCTTCGCGTTACCCTCCGCTACCCGGATGTGCAGTGAAAGCCCAGCTGGACCGGACGCGATCGCATCCCACCGATGCCCGTCGCGCCAGGCAGAACATCCCAAACGGGCCCAGCCCACACGAGAACAGGATTGCCCATGTCCTTTGCTTCCCTCGGTCTCTCCGAGGCTCTTGTCCGCGCTATCGAGGCTGCGGGCTACACCCAGCCGACCCCCGTGCAACAGCGGGCGATTCCCGCCGTGTTGCAAGGCCGCGACCTGATGGTCGCCGCACAGACAGGTACTGGTAAAACCGGCGGTTTCGCCCTGCCGATCCTCGAGCGCCTGTTCCCGGCCGGCCACCCCGACAAGTCGCAGCGCCATGGCCCGCGCCAACCTCGCGTGCTGGTCCTGACCCCGACCCGCGAACTGGCAGCCCAGGTGCATGACAGCTTCAAGGTCTATGCCCGTGACCTGCCACTGGTCAGCGCCTGCATTTTCGGCGGCGTCGGCATGAACCCGCAGATCCAGGCCATTGCCAAGGGTGTGGACGTGCTGGTCGCCTGCCCGGGTCGCCTGCTCGACCTGGCAGGCCAAGGCAAGGTTGACCTGGCCCACGTGGAAATCCTGGTGCTGGACGAAGCCGACCGCATGCTCGACATGGGCTTCATCCATGACGTCAAGAAGGTCCTAGCCCGCCTGCCGGCCAAGCGCCAGAACCTGTTGTTCTCGGCCACCTTCTCCAAAGACATTACCGACCTCGCCGACAAGCTCCTGCACAACCCGGAGCGTATCGAGGTCACCCCGCCGAACACTACCGTCGAGCGTATCGAGCAGCGCGTATACCGCCTGCCCGCCAGCCACAAGCGCGCGCTGCTGGCACACCTGATCACCCAGGGTGCCTGGGAACAGGTACTGGTGTTCACTCGCACCAAGCACGGCGCCAACCGCCTGGCCGAGTACCTGGAAAAGCACGGCCTGACCGCCGCCGCGATCCACGGCAACAAGAGCCAGAACGCCCGCACCAAGGCCCTGGCCGACTTCAAGGCCAACAGCGTGCGCGTACTGGTCGCCACCGACATCGCCGCCCGAGGCCTGGACATCGACCAATTGCCGCACGTGGTCAACTTCGAGCTGCCGAACGTCGAGGAAGACTACGTCCACCGTATCGGCCGTACCGGCCGTGCCGGGCGTTCGGGCGAGGCCATTTCCATGGTCGCGCCGGATGAAGAGAAGCTGCTCAAGAGCATCGAACGGGTGACCAAGCAGAAGATCCCGGACGGCGACCTGATGGGCTTCGACGCCAGCCAGATAGAAGCCGAAAAGCCTGAAGTACGCGAACGCCAGCAGAACAACGGCCGTGGTGGCCGCAACCAGCAGGCCCGCGGCGAAGGCGGCAAAGACGCCAACGGCGGCCGCAAGGACAAGGGCAAGGATAAAGGCAAGGCCAAGCAACAGGCTGCTGACAAGCCGGCCGACAAGGAAAAGAGCGGCGACAAGCAGCAGCAACGCAAGCCGCGTGACAAGAAGCCACGCCAGCAGCAACAGCAGGCCAGCAACAGCAGCGTGCCGAAAGTGCCTGTCGACCGTGATCCGGAAGAGTTCCTGGACGACGAAATCGACAACTTCGGCAACCGTGCCGACTACGTCAGCCCGTATCAGGGCAAGAACCAGGGCCGCAATCGCCGCCCGGGTGGCAGTGCCGGCCAAGGTCAGGGCCAGGGTAATGGCCAGCGCAGCAATGCCGGTGGCCAGGGTCGCAACAGCGGCCAGCCGCGCAGCGGCGGGGGCGGCGAGAAACGTCCGGCCCGCGGCAACAACGGTGGCGGTGCCCGTCGTGATGGCGGTGGCCGTGGCCGCCCGGCCCGTGACGATGCCGCCCGGCAAGAACCGGCCGTGCGCAACCCGCGTCAGCCGGAAAAACAGCCGGTGATCATCCGCAAGGAATCGAAGCTCGACCGATACCCGACGCCGGAGCAACTGGATGACCTGCCAAGCCGTCCGCGCGGTGAGCGCCCGGCGCTGCTGACCCGCAAGGGCTGACAAAAAGCATGAGGGGGCCGCTTTGCGGCCCTTTCGCGACACAAGGCCGCTCCTAAAGGTTTTGCGCAGTTTTCACTTGCAGCGCAATACCTGTAGGAGCGGCCTTGTGTCGCGAAAGGGCTGCGAAGCAGCCCCCTCGGTCTTTCAGCTAAGCCGAATTACTTCTGCTTCACGCCTTCAACACTGATATCCAGGTCCAGGGTCTGCGAAGTAGCGCCCGGGCCCTTGATGCCGAAGTCGTTCAGGTTCAGCGTGGTGGTAGCGTTGAAACCAGCGCGCTCGCCGCCCCATGGGTCTTTGCCTTCACCGTTGAAGGTGGCCTTGAAGGTGACCGGCTTGGTCACACCATGCATGGTCAGGTCGCCTGTCACATCAGCAGTCTTCTCGCCAGTCGGCTTGACGCTGGTGGAAACGAACTTGGCTTCGGGGTACTTCTTCACGTCGAGGAAGTCGGCGCTGGCAATGTGCTTGTCACGCTCGGCGTGGTTCGACCACAGGCTGGCGGTTTTCAGGTCGACGTTGATCTTGCTGGCTTCAGGCTTGGCGCTGTCCCAGGTGAAGTTGCCGTCGAAGTCCTTGAAGGTACCGTGAATGAAGCTGTAGCCCAGGTGGCTGATCTTCCAGTCAACGAACGCGTGCTGGCCTTCCTTGTCGATCTTGTACTCGGCAGCCATGGCCTGGCCGGCGGAGAACAGAGCGGTACCGAGCGCCAGGGCGGCAAAAGTCTTTTTCAACATCCTTACTTCCTTCCTATGCAATTGAGGTTGAGAGTCAAGCTTTGCGGCCCAGCATGCGGGTCAGGGTCGCGTCACGGTCGATGAAATGGTGCTTTAGCGCTGCCAGGCCATGCAGCACGGCAAAAATCACCAAGCCCCAGGCCAGCCAGAGATGAATCACGCCAGCCAGGTCTGCCTGGTCGGGCAGGTCGCTGACCAGTGCCGGCACTTCGAACAGGCCGAACACCGGAATGCCGACACCGTCGGCGGTAGAAATCAGGTAACCGGCGATCATTACCGCGAACAACCCCAGGTACAGGGCCAGGTGGCCCAACTTGGCTGCCAGGCGGGTGAGTGCGCCATGGTTGGCCAGTGCAGGTGGTGGCGGGCTGATGAAGCGCCAGACCACCCGCAGCAGCATCACCGCCAGCAGCAGCAGGCCGATGCTCTTGTGCAGGTCCGGGCCGGCCTTGCGCCAAGGGCTGTAATAGTCGAGGCCGACCATCCACAGGCCCAGGCCGAACAGGCCGAAGACAGCCAGAGCCACGCCCCAGTGCAGGACAATGCTGACCACGCCGTAGCGAGAAGGTGAATTGCGCAGTTGCATGTTGACGTGTTTCCCCGTGAAAGCTGTGCACAGACTAACGCGTAACGTATCGAAGAAAAGCGGAAAAAATTGCTTTGGATTATCGAGAAATCCGATATGTATTGTGTGGGTTTCCCATTAAGGAAACATTAACGATAGTTGGGTAATCGGCGGTTGCCAGTGCCGACCCTTCGCAGCACAAGGCTGCTCCTACAGGACAGCGCAGTACGTGTAGGAGCAGCCTGGTGCTGCGAATAGGCTGGCAATAAATCAACCCGCTTTGGCCTGGGTATTGGCTACAGCTTTCCTGGCAGGCTCGGACTTGGCAGTTGCCTTCTTGGTCTCGGCAGGCTTGTGGGCCGGTTTGTGCGCCGGTGCATGCTTGCCAGGTGCAGCCTTGGTAGCAGCAGGCTTGGCCGCCGCTTCCTTGACCACAGGTGCTGGTGCAACCGGGGCCGGTGCTTGCGGCGCAGGCACAGGTGCCGGCGCCACTTCCTCGGCCTTGGCAATCGGCTCGGCCTTCATCTCAGGCTTGTCGGCCCCGCCGAACAGGCGCTTGAAGAAGCCCGGCTTGTCCTGCTTGGCCTCATCGACCGCCTTCGGCTCAGCTTTGGCCGGGGCCTTTTCAACCTTGTCGCCCTTGCTGGAAGAGCCGCCAAACAGGTTGGAGAAGAACCCACCCTTGCTCTCCTTGGCCGCCACGGCGCCTGCAGCTGCTGCCGCCGCCACCGGCGCCGCCTTGGCCGGGTCGAACGACTTGCCGGCCAGCAGGTCCTGCACCTGGTTGGCCGCGCGCTGGCCGCTGCGCAGCGCGCCCTCCAGAGTGCCTGGGTAGAGGGCGTCAGTATGCTCACCAGCAAAGGTGATGCGCTGCACCGGGCGCTCCCACAGGCGCCAGTACTTGCTGATCTGGCCCGGGCCATAGGCCAGGTAGGCGCCGCCGGTACCGGCGTCGGTGCTGTAGCGCTTGACCTCGTAGCCTGTGAACGAGCCACGGGCCTGTGGGTAGAACGCATGCAGGCGGATCAGCACCTGGTCGACCATCTGCTTGTCGCCGAACGCCTGAAGCAGGCGAGCGTTGTCACCCGACAGGTTGATCACCACGTTGGCGCCACCCTTGAGCGCAGGTTCGATCCACAGCATGCCCAAGCCAGCGTTACTGAAGATTTCGCCCGACATCCGCGCGCGGCTTTCCCACACCGGCTTCTTGAACTTGAGCATCAGCTGGTCACGCCAGCCATAGTTGGTGCCCTTCAATGCCGCCAGGTGCTGGCTGTCCAGGCCCGGGGTCATCTGGATCTTGGCCAGGGCACGCAGGGGCACGGCCATGACCAGGTAATCGGCCTGGTAGCCGACACTGCCGACTTTGACCGTGACGCCGTCCTTGTCCTGGACGATGGAGGTCACCGGCGAACTGGTCTTGATGGTCTTCAGTTGCTTGACGAAAGCCTGGGCCAGCACCGGGCTGCCGCCGGGCAGGCGAGCGGCACGCAGGTCACGGTCGCTGACGCCGCGATACACGCGGTTCTGCTGAGCGAAGTACAACAGCGACAGGCGCGATGGCTCATCGTAGCGGGTACGGATCTGCTGGTTCACCAACTGACGGGCGGTGGCCGGCAGTTGCAGCTTGTCCAGCCAGGTGGAAACGTTGATCTGGTCGAGGGCGAACAGCGTGCTGTTGGCTTGCGGGTTCAGCGGGTCATCAATCGAACGGGCCAGGTCATCGAGGGTTTTCTCGTAACGTTTGAGCGCATCGGCAGTAGCCGGCTGCTTGGTTGCCAGGTCGGTGGCGCTGAAATACTCGCCGTCGATCAGGTAACCGGGGGTACGTACGAATTCCGGTGCCGGCAGTGTTTCAAGTTTGAAACGGTCAAGGTACTGGTTGAGCACCGGCTGCGCCTTGGCGTTGCCGATCCACTCGCTGGTGGCCAGGCCCGAGCGCCCGCCCATGCCCGGTTTGGCTTCCAGCAGCGTCACCTGCCAGCCTTTGTTCTGCAGCTCATAAGCGGCGGTCAGGCCCGCCAGGCCGCCACCCACGACGATCGCCGAAGGTGTCTTGTCCTTTGCCAGCGCGGCGCCGCTGGACACACCAATCAATACCAACGCGCACAGGCGCACCCAAGCAGCAGCCATGTCGGCGAACTCCGAGTCAGGGGGTTACAGAAACGGGGAGAGGCAGGAATGCCCCGGGAGAGATGCGTTAAGAATACGTCAGGTCTGCGGACCCTGCCAGCGCAGTGACATCAAGTCCTTTTGGCCACTGACAATTTTGCCTGCGACGATTCGGCACGGTAGCAAGCGAAGCTGGCAACCCGGTGAACAGCAGCGGTTGTCCTGCCCTGCGGCATTGCTTAGGCTTACGCGGTCGAACCAAGCCGCAAAGCCAGGAGAAGTGCCCATGGGCCTCAATGATCAGTGGATGCAACGCGACCTCAAGGTCCTGTGGCACCCCTGCACCCAGATGAAAGACCACGAGCAGCTGCCGCTGATCCCGATCAGGCGCGGCGAAGGCGTGTGGCTGGAAGACTTCGAAGGCAAGCGCTACCTGGATGCGGTGAGCAGTTGGTGGGTCAACGTGTTTGGCCATGCCAACCCGCGAATCAACCAGCGCATCAAGGACCAGGTCGACCAGCTGGAGCACGTGATCCTGGCCGGCTTCAGCCACCAACCGGTGATCGAGCTGTCCGAGCGCCTTGTAGCCATGACTCCGGCTGGCCTCGACCGGGTGTTCTATGCCGACAACGGTTCGTCATGTATCGAAGTGGCGCTGAAGATGAGCTTCCACTACTGGCAGAACGTCGGCAAACCGGGCAAGAAGCGCTTCGTCACCCTGACCAACAGCTACCACGGCGAAACCATCGCCGCCATGTCGGTCGGTGATGTGCCGCTGTTCACCGAAACCTACAAGGCGTTGCTGCTCGACACCCTCAAGGTGCCCAGCCCCGACTGCTACCTGCGCCCCGAGGGCACGAGCTGGGAAGAGCACTCGCGCACCATGTTCCAGGCCATGGAACAGACCCTGGCCGAGCACCACGCCTCGATCAGCGCGGTGATCGTCGAACCGCTGATCCAGGGTGCCGGCGGCATGCGCATGTACCACCCGGTGTACCTCAAGCTGCTGCGCGAGGCCTGCGACCGCTACGACGTGCACCTGATCCACGACGAAATCGCCGTGGGCTTCGGCCGCACAGGCACCATGTTCGCCTGTGAACAGGCCGGCATCCGCCCGGACTTCCTGTGCCTGTCCAAGGCCCTGACCGGTGGTTACCTGCCACTGGCTGCCTGCCTGACCACCGACAAGGTGTATCAGGCGTTCTACGACGACTACCCGACCCTGCGCGCATTCCTCCACTCGCACAGCTACACCGGCAACCCGCTGGCCTGCGCCGCAGCGCTGGCGACCCTGGACATCTTCGAGCAGGACAACGTGATCGAGGCCAACAAGGCCCTGGCCACCCGCATGGCCAGCGCCACCGCGCACCTGGCCGACCACGAGCATGTGGCCGAGATTCGTCAGACCGGCATGGCTCTGGCCATCGAAATGGTCCAGGACAAGGCCGGCAAGGTCGCCTACCCGTGGCAGGAGCGCCGTGGCCTTAAAGTGTTCGAGCATGCCCTGACGCGTGGCGCCCTGCTGCGCCCGCTGGGCAGCGTGGTGTACTTCCTGCCGCCCTATGTGATTACGCCGGAGCAAATCGACTTCCTGGCAGAAGTGGCCAGCGAAGGCATCGACATTGCCACCCGCGACAGCGTCAGCGTGGCCGTACCAGCCAACTTCCACCCCGACTTCCGCGACCCGGGCTAGGTCCTACAGCCTGCCGCCTAACCCTGTGGGAGCGGGTTCACCCGCGAATGCGATAGTGGACTCACCGCCGCATTCGCGGGTAAACCCGCTCCCACAGGGTCACATGTCCCCTTTTCGTCCGAGCTGAACCATGAGACTGTCCCGCTTTTTCATCGACGCCCCCCTGAGCCTTGGCGAGCACGACCTGCCCGAAGCCCAGGCCCACTACATCGGCCGCGTATTGCGCATGGCACCCGGCGACCCCGTGCAGTTGTTCGACGGCAGTGGCCAGGAATACCGCGGCCAGTTGCTCGAAGTGGGCAAGAAAGCCGTGCGCGTCAGCCTCGACCAGGCCCTCGCTGGCCAAGCCGATTCACCACTGCACGTGCACCTCGGCCAAGGCCTGTCCCGTGGCGAGCGCATGGACTGGGCAGTCCAGAAAGCCACCGAACTGGGCGCCAACGAAATCACCCCGATCGTGAGCGAACGCTGCGAAGTGCGGCTGAAGGACGAGCGCGCCGACAAGCGCCTGGCCCACTGGCGCCAGGTGGCGATCAGCGCCTGTGAACAATGCGGCCGCTCGACCTTGCCGGTCATCCACCCGCCAGTGACCCTGGCTGAATGGCTGAACACCGCCAAGGCCGACCTGAAACTGGTCCTGCACCCGGTGGCCGAACCGCTCACCAGCCACGCCAAGCCTGCTACCCTGGCCTTCCTCATCGGCCCCGAGGGCGGCCTGAGCGAGGCGGAGGTCGACCAGGCCAAGGCTGCCGGCTTCCATGCAGCACGCCTGGGCCCACGCGTGCTGCGCACCGAAACCGCACCGGTGGTGGCATTGGCGGTGGCGCAGCAACTGTGGGGCGACTTTTAACTAACGCACGTAGAACGACACCGCCACGAAGTGCATGAGGCTGCCGGCGATCACGAACAGATGCCAGATGCCATGCCAGTGGCGGAAGCGGCTGTCGAAGGCGAAGAAGATGATGCCGACGGTATAGAACACCCCGCCGGCGGCCAACCAGGCAAAGCCTGCGCTGCCGAGCGAGTGCAGCAATGGCTTGACCGCCACCAGCACGATCCAGCCCATCACCGCATAGATGATGATCGACAGGATGCGCGCCTCGGATCGCGGCTTGATCTCCTGCAGCATGCCGATCACCGCCAGCCCCCAGACCACCCCGAACAGGCTCCAGCCCCAGGGGCCGCGCAGGCTGACCAGGCAGAATGGCGTGTAGCTGCCGGCGATCAGCAGGTAGATCGACAGGTGATCGAGCTTGCGCATGATCACCTTCGCCCGCCCGCGAGTGCTGTGGTACAGGGTAGAAATGCTGTACAGCAACAACAAGGTGCTGCCGTAGATGGAGAAACTGACGATCTTCCACGGGTCGCCCTGCAGGCCCGCGACCACGATCAGCCAGATGGCACCGATACAGGCCAGGACGGCACCGACCAGGTGGGTCCAGGCGTTGAAGCGTTCACCGTAGTACATGCAAACACAGACCTCCTGAGGTGGGCTGGGTTCCTGCGTCGTTCTGTTCCGGCCTCTTCGCGGGTGAACCCGCTCCCACAGGTACGGCACTGCCCTCAGGCTTTTGGGGGCCCCTGTGGGAGCGGGTTCACCCGCGAAGAGGCCCTATGGCTTACATCCTACCCAAAGTCAGGTTGCAGTTCCGCGTCACGCACCAGCCGTTCCAGCCCGACCAGGTCCGGCACCCGCGCCACCTGCTCGCCCACCTGCACTGCCGCCAGCTCCAGCCGGCCCAGCGCCACGTCCACGTAGTTCAGTTGGCTGTCGAGCTTGCACGAGCGCGGTATGTCTTGCAGCAACAACGCCAGGTAGCGCAGGCCGGTATCACCCAGGGCATTGAGCACCACCACGCGGGCCCGCTCGCCGCAGGGTGTCTCGCCACCGCACGCGGCTTCGAAGCCGATCAGCGGCAGGCGCTGCTGGCGCCAGTCGATCCAGCCCAGGTGCCAGGCCGGCTCGCCGCGTTGACACACCAGGTTGCGCTGACCACTCAGTTCGGCCACCGCCACGTTGGGCAACACCAAGGTACGGTCGCCCAACGGCAGCAAAAGCCCGGTCAGGCTGCTGCGCTGGCCGGCGATCAGTTCAAGCATGGGTCTGGCTCCAGTGGGCAATGCTCTGCAACAGGACCGACTCCTGATAAGGCTTGCCCAGGTATTCGTTGACGCCGATGGCCATCGCTCGGTCGCGGTGCTTCTGCCCGGTGCGCGAGGTGATCATGATGATCGGCAAGTCTTTCAGCCGCTCGTCACGGCGGATGCGTGTGGCCACCTCGAAGCCGTCCATGCGCGGCATCTCGATGTCCAGCAGCAGCACATCGGGGCGGTGCTCTTCCAACAGGGCCATGGCATCAACCCCGTCCTTGGCCGTCAGCACGCTCATGCCGTGCCGTTCCAGCAGGCGGCTGGTGACCTTGCGCACGGTCACCGAATCGTCCACCACCATTACCAGCAACGCCCGCCGTGGCGCCGGGCCGAACACTTGGCGCCGGGCCGCACCATCGCCCGGCAGGCGCGCCAGGCGCCGCTGCTGGCCACGCAACTGGCCCAGCAGGTCGAGAATCAATACCACCCGGCCATCGCCCAGCAGCGTCGCCCCCGACAACCCGGCAACCGCGGCAAACTGCGGCCCCAGGCTCTTCACCACGATCTCGCGGCTGGGCGACAGGCTGTCGGCCTGGATGGCGAACGATTGCTCCTGGGAATGCACCAGCAACACCGGCAGCGGCACGCTCTGCCCGAGCAATGCCGGGCGTGGCATGCCCTGCAGCAGTTCACCCAGGTAGCGCAGCTCGTATTCGTGGCCGGCGTACACATAACGCGGGGCATCCAGCTGGTAGCACGCCGCCAGTTCGGCCGGCGGCACGCGGACGATGCCCTCGATGGTGTTCAGCGGAATGGCGTACTGCTCTTCGCCCAGATGCACCATCAGCGCACGGTTGACCGACACGGTGAACGGCAGGCGGATCAGGAAGCGCGCGCCCTTGCCCTGGGCCGACTCGATACTCATCGAGCCGCCCAGTTGCTTGACCTCCTCATGTACCACGTCCATGCCCAGGCCACGCCCGGAGATCTGGGTGATCTTCTCGGCAGTGGAAAAGCCCGGGCGCAAGATGAACTGGAGGATTTCGTGATCGCTCAGTTGCGCCTGCGGGTCCAGCAGGCCGCGTTTGATGGCCTTGCGGCGCACCGCTTCCAGTGGCACGCCGGCACCGTCGTCGGTCATTTCGATTACGATGTCCGCGCCTTCGTGCAGCAGATTCAGGTGAATGGTGCCCTGCTCCGGCTTGCCGGCGGCCAGGCGCATTTCGCGGCTTTCCAGGCCATGATCGACGGCGTTGCGCAGCATGTGCTCCAGCGGCGCCACCATACGTTCGAGCACGCTGCGGTCCAGTTCGCCCTCGGCATTGCCGACCACCAGCTCCACCTGCTTGCCCAGCTCGCTGGCCACCTGCCGTACCACACGCTGCAAGCGCGGCACCAGGCGCTCGAAGGGCACCATCAGGGTGGCGGTCAGGCCTTCCTGCAACTGGCTGTTCACCCGCGCCTGCTGCTGCAGCAGGCTGTAGGCCTCCTGGGCGCGCTGTGCCAGGGTTTCCTTGAGGTCCAGCAAATCCGAGGCGGACTCGAACAGGGCCCGCGACAGCTGCTGCAGTTGCGAGTGGCGGTCCATTTCCAGCGGGTCGAAGTCGTCATACGCATCACCTTCGAACTGCTGCCGGCTGGATATCCGCCCTTGGGTCTCGATGTCCAGGCGCAGCAACTGGTCGCGCATGCGCTCGAGGGTGGTTTCCATCTCGTTGAGGGTGAACTGCGCATCGTTGACCTGCTGCTCGATGCGCCCACGGATGATCGAGTGCTCACCGGCCAGGTTGCCCAGGTCGTCGAGCAACTCGGCATCGACCTTGACCATGTCGCCCGGTGCCCGCTCCGGTGCCACCGCCGGCGCCTCACTGGTCGCGGCCTCGACCGCCCCCTGGCCGGCGGCGCTATCGGCCAGGGCCGAGAAGCTGAAGTTGCGGATGTAGTCGATCAGCGCGGTGGCGGCATGCAACGGCTGCCCCAGGCGCACGGCATCGAGCATGTGCGCCAGGCGGTCATGGCAGTTCTGCAGCAAGGCGAACAATGGTGCGCTAGGCGGCATACGGCCAGCGGCCAGCAGCTCGTAGAGAAACTCCAGCTCGTGGGCCAGGTCGCCGATCGGCGCAATTTCGACCATGCGCGCCACACCCTTGAGGGTGTGCAGGTCGCGCATCAGGTTGTCCACCTCCACACTGTTGCGCGGGTCGGCCTGCCAACGCGCCAGTGCTGCGGCGGCACTCTCGACGATGTCCGAGCTTTCTTCGAGGAAGACTTCCAGCAGCTCTTCGCCTGGGCTTTCCGGCTCTTCGACCAGCGGCTCGGCCACAGCAGGCAGCAAAGGGTGGTGCGCCGGCCCCAGGCCAAGGGTATCGGCCAGGTCCATGTCCGGGTGCAGCGGCGTGACCGTGTCGATGCCCACCAGGCCGGTAGCCTCCGGAGCCAGGGCCTGGCCCAGCAGGTGGCGCAGGCTGTCGACCAGCCCCGGCCTTGGCGGGATGTCCTGCCCGGCCGCCACTTCGTCGAGCATGTCCAGCAGGGCCTCATGGGCCCGTTGCACGTGGGCGAAGAAACGCGCATCGGCGGGCAGGCTGCCCTCCTCCACGGCGCCGTACAGGTCGAGCAAGGCCTCGCACACGTCATCCATCTGCCACAGGTCGGCCGAGTGTGCTGCGTGGCCCAAGGTGGTCAGTTCGTCGAGCAGCGTGTCCAGCGCATCGCGCTGGCCGGGCTGTTCCTGCCAGCGCGACAGCAACGATTCGGCATCCAGCAGGATATCCATGGCCTGGGCCAGGAAACTGGCAATCAACTGCGGGTCGCGCTTGCTGCGCCGCTGATGCTGCGAGTCGTCATGCAAGCTGGCCAAGTGCGCGTCCACCGCCTGGCCAACCTGCTCGATCAGCTCCGCGGCACCAGGGATGGCCGCCAGCGGCGTACTATCGAGTTGCGCCAGGCCCAGGTGGAACAGCGAGCGAGCAGCTTCCAGCCATTCGATCTCGGCCATTTGCAGAGGCAGTTGGTGGCCTTTGTATTCACGTGCCAGGCGATCGAAGGCGGTGGCCAGTTCGGCGACCGGCATCACCCCGGCCATGGCGGCACTGCCCTTGAGCGTATGCAGGGCGCGCTGCAGGCCATCGCTGACCTGCGTATCGTGGCCGTCGGCGCCTTGCAGGAAAGCATCCAGGCTGGCCAGGTGGCCCTGCGCCTCGCTACGGAAAATGTCGAGCAATTGCGGGTCGAGACCATCGATGTCAGCTGCCACCGGGGCATCGTTTTCGGCCAGGGCATGCAGGTGCCCGGCCAGCTCCTCGATTTCCGTCAGTTGCGGTAACTGGCCTGCGGCAAAGTCGGCGAGCAGGTCGGGCAGGTAGACGAACACCTGCTGCAGGGCCACAACGCCTTCCGGGCCGAGCACGCTGCGGCCCTCGAGTACCCGGTTCAGCAGGTGTTCGGCGCCCCAGGCCAGTTCGGCCACCGCCTCGGCATGCACCATGCGGCCGCTGCCCTTGAGCGTATGCAAGGCACGGCGCACTTCTCCCAATGCCTCGCGCTGCTGGTTGTCGGCACGCCAGCGCAGCCAGTGGCGCTCGATTTCCGGCAGCAGCTCACCGGCCTCGTCGAGGAACACTTCACGCAACTCGTCATCGATGCCATCAGCGCTGCCATCGCGGCCCGCGGTGGCCTCGACCAGCGCGCAGTGCACCCCCAGCGCCGCAAGGCTGGCGCGCGCCATGTCGATGAAGGGCTGGCCATCCGCCAATGGGTCCGCCACCCGCCATTGCAGGTAGCATTCGGCGGCGCTCAGGGCCTCGGCCAGGTGCGTCAGCTCATCGGCTGGGGGCTCCATCTCCAGGTGCTGCAGCCAGCGCTGCACATAGCTGGCGCAACCGGCAAACAGCTCGGCCACGGCTGGTAGCATCAACATCGCCAGCGCACCGCGAATCTGCTGCAACAGCCCTGGCAAAGGTTGCAGGCGTTGCCGCGGCCAGCCGGACTCCAGGCAATCGCCGATCAGGTCCTTGGCCTGCTGCAGTACGTTCAGCGACTCGTTCAACACCAGTTGGCGGATCTCGGCCAGGTCCGAGCCCGGCAGGCCGCCCTGGCCGTTTTCCTCCAGCGGGCCGACCATGCCGTTGAGCGTAGCCTCCACGTACAGCAAGGCCCCTGCTACATCCATCAATACCGCGTCGTCCACGGCCCGCTCGCCCTGGGCCAGGGCCTGCAGCGCCAGCACCTGGTCGATGATCACCCGGCGTGGCTGCTGGAAGCCCAGCACTGCCAGGGTGTCGGCCACGTGGCGCAGGGGCGCCAGCAGGGCATCGAGCTGCTCGCTGTCCTGGCGGTCGCCACGCACGAACTGGTCCAGCCGCTCCTTGATGCGCATCAGGTCGTCGCACAGCGCGGTCACCACCGAGCGCAGGGCATCGCGGCCAGGCCCTGCCTGCAGCTGCTCGCGCCAGTTGCCCAGCGACAGGTCGAGGTTGGCCAGGTCGTCGGCACCGGCAAAGCGTTGGGCGGCGCCGCTGATCAGGCTGGCCTGGGCCAATGGCTCCTCGCCACGGCAGGCACGCAGTTGGTTGAGCAGCGGCAGCATCACCAGAGGCAGGTCGTGGCGGGCGCCGCGCAGGCGCTCCAGGTACGACGGCAATTGCTCCAGGCCGCGGAACAACGCGCCCAGGCAATCACCGCGGGGGCTGACCTGGCCATCGGCCAGGGCCTTGGCGAACAGTTCCAGTTCTTCGGCCAGGCGCGTGGCGCCGCGCAGTTCGAGCATGCGCAGGCAGCCGTGCACCTGGTGCAGGTTGTCGACCACGAATGCCAGCATCGACAGGTCGCCAGGCTCGCCGGCAAAGCGCTCCAGCGCCTGGCGCGCCTGGCCCAGGCAGTCGAGGATGGCGGCCTTGGTCCAGGCCAGCGCCACCGTGTCGTGGCGCTCAGGGCTTACTGGTGCTACAGCCATGGGCACTCCTCGGCGCGGCTCTTCAGCAGGACCATTCACTTGGGCTCTGCTGGTGGCGGCAGGGTGAATCCGGACACCGAACGGCGCATCTCGCTGGCCATGCGTGCCAGGTGGCGGATGCTGTCGGCGGTGGCGCCGGAACCGGCGGAGGTCTGCGCGGTAATCTGCTGGATGACCGCCATGGTGTGGGAGATCTGCCCGGCAGACGAAGTCTGCAGCTGGGCGGCATCGGAGATGCTGTGGATAAGATCGGCGAGGTTCTGCGATACGCCTTCGATCTCGGCCAGCGCCACCCCGGCATCCTGGGCCAGGCGGGCACCGCGCACCACTTCGGCGGTGGTCTGCTCCATGGAAATGACCGCCTCGTTGGTGTCGGCCTGGATGGTGCGCACTAGCGCCTCGATCTGCCGGGTGGCCGACGACGAGCGCTCGGCCAGGCGCTGCACTTCGTCGGCAACCACGGCGAACCCACGGCCAGCCTCGCCGGCCAGCGAGGCCTGAATCGCCGCGTTGAGCGCGAGAATGTTGGTTTGGTCGGCAATGTCGTCAATCAGGCTGACGATATCGCCGATTTCCTGGGAAGACTCACCGAGGCGCTTGATGCGTTTGGCGGTGTCCTGGATCTGCTCGCGAATGTTGTCCATGCCGTTGATGGTGTTGTGCACCACCTCGTTGCCCTTGTTGGCGATCGCCACCGAGCGTTCGGCCACCTTGGCCGACTCGTAGGCGTGTGCCGAAACCCGGTCTATCGACTCGACCATGTCGCCTACCGCCTCGGATGCCTCGCTGATCTGCTCGGCCTGGTGTTCGGAGGCCTTGGCCAGCTGGCGTGCGGTGTTCTGTGTGTCCTGCACGGCGGCAGCGACCTGCACGGCGCTGTGGTTGATGGTGGCGACCAGGTCGCGCAGTTGGTCCACGGAATAGTTGATCGAATCGGCAATGGCGCCGGTGAAGTCTTCGGTCACCGATACGGTCACGGTCAGGTCGCCGTCAGCCAGCTCTTCGATTTCATCGAGCAGGCGCATGATCGCCTGCTGGTTGCGTTCGTTCTTTTCCGCTGTCTCACGCAGCTGGCGGTTGGTGGTGCGCACCATCACCAGGCCGATGAGGATGATCGAAGCCAGCGCCAGCAGGCCCAGCACATAGCCGCCGACAGTGTCGAGGGTGCGCCCGCCGGCCAGGTTCTCGAAACCGTTGGCCAGGTGCGAGGCCTCGTCGAGCAGGGTTTGCGACAGGCTGAAGATGTTGCCGGCAGCCTCGCGCACCCGGAACAGTTCCGGCGAGGTTTCGAGGATTTCATCCACCGAGCCGGCAACGAACTGGAACAGCTCGGCAATTTCGGCCAGGCGCGCACGAGCGTCGGCGTCTTCGACACGGGTCACCTGGATCGCCGCGTTGCCACTGAGCATGCCCTCGAGCACCTGGCCGAAGCGCCCGGCATCGCGGCCGAAGGCGTCGGCCGCCTGGGCCGCGGCGTCGTCACCGGCCAGCACGGTGTTGACCGAGCCAAGAATGCGTTCGGCCAGCAGCAGCTGACGCTGGGCTACAGCCACCTGGCTGGCCGGGGCGCCGCTCTGCAGCAGGATTTCGACCACTTTCTCGTATTCCACCTGCAACTGCGGCACGGTCTCGGCCAGGGTCGCCGCCACCTGGTGCAGCGACAGCACCGTCTGCTCGCTGGCCAGGATGGTGTCGGTGTTCTTGCGCAGGTTTTCCCAGTCGCGGCGTACCGCCTCCATCTCGTCACGCACCGTGGGCGGCGCGGGTGGCAGGCCGGTGGACTTGTCACCTTCACGCAGGTAGCCCCAGCGCCGCTCGAAATCGTTGCGCGCGTCCGACAGCAGTTTGAAGGCCAGGGCCTTGCCGGTGGCGGCTTCCGTGGCGTTCTTGGCGATGCGCTGCGACAGCACCCGCAGTTCGCCGGCGTGGCCGATGTACTGCTTGTCGTAGTTGGACTGGGTATTCAGGTAGGCAAAGTTGGCGAACAGCAGGATGATCGACAGGATCAGGATCAGGAACAACAAGGTGATCTGCGCGATGCTGCGGGTACGCGGGGTCACGGTGGTGACGGGGGTGACAGGCTTGTTCACGTTCGCAGGTCCTATAACGCCACATCGAGAAAGCCCGGCGCCTGGGCCAGGGCGAAGGGGCTGAAGATCGCCCAGTTGCGTTCACGCGGGAAGTGCCCCTGCACGAAAGGTGCAGCGGCGCGGATCA
The DNA here is from genome assembly GCF_036784815.1 of Pseudomonas sp. TE3-3-F2023. Taxonomy (NCBI): domain Bacteria; kingdom Pseudomonadati; phylum Pseudomonadota; class Gammaproteobacteria; order Pseudomonadales; family Pseudomonadaceae; genus Pseudomonas; species Pseudomonas sp. TE3-3-F2023. Next base: position 350,989 of record NZ_CP145113.1, read on the forward strand.
GCGGCTGTGGTGGCGACAGCTGCAGGCTGTCGAGGGCAAAGTGCTGCAGGCCCAGCACCTCGTCCACCAGCAGGCCGACGAACAGGTCCTCGTGGTCCAGCACCAGCACCCGCCGCTGCTTGCCCGGGGCGGCGTGGCCCAGGCCGAAGAAGCTGCTCAGGTCCATCACCGGCAACAGCCGGCCGCGCAGGTTGGCTACCCCGCACACCCACGGCTGCACGCCGGGCACGCGGCTGCTGCGCGGTTCGCGCAGCACCTCGGCCACCTCGCCCATGGGCGCGACGAACCATTGCCCGGCAATACGAAAGCCGATGCCGCTCCACTGTTGCAGGCGGTTGTCCTGCGGCGGCTGGTCGGCGACCAGCAGGCGGCAGCGCCGGTCGATGTCCAGCAACAACTCGAAGGCGGTCAGCGACGCGCCCTGCGGGCGGGTGGTCAAGCCCCGAGCACTTCTTTGAGCTTGGCGATCAACGCGTCCTCTTCCACCGGTTTGGTCAGGAAGTCACGAGCGCCCTGGCGCGTGGCCCAGATACGGTCGGTTTCCTGGTCCTTGGTGGTGACCACGATCACCGGGATGGCGCTGGTTTCCGGGTCCTTGCTGAGCTGGCGGGTGGCCTGGAAGCCGTTCATGCCGGGCATGACGATGTCCATCAGCACTGCGTCGGGCTTGTCCTGCCTGGCCAGGGCCACGCCATCGGCACCGTTGTTGGCCTTGAGCACCTGGTAGCCGTGCTTTTCCAGCCATTCGGTCAATCGGTACATCTCTGTCGGCGAGTCGTCGACAATCAGAACTCGGGCCATGCTGGTTCCCCATCAGGAAAGAAAGACCGTGCCATGGCGGGGCGCGGTCAGGGTGCGTGTTGTTGGGCTGCGGCAAAACCGGGCACGTGGGCGCGGATCGCGTCGAGCAGTTCTTCCTTGCTGAACGGTTTGGTCAGGAACTGGTCGGAGCCGACCACCCGGCCGCGGGCCTTGTCGAACAGGCCGTCACGTGACGACAGCAAAATGACCGGGGTGTCCTTGAAGGCACTGTTGTGCTTGATTACCGCGCAGGTCTGGTAGCCGTCCAGGCGCGGCATCAACACATCGACGAAGATGATGCTGGGCTGGTGGTCGACGATCTTGGCCAGGGCATCGAAGCCATCGCTGGCGGTGATCACCTCGCAGCCCGCTTCACCGAGCAACATCTGCGCGGTGCGGCGGATCGTGCGCGAATCGTCGATCACCATCACCTTCAGGGGTTGTTCCATCACTTGGGCTACCGTCGCTGCTTATGCCGAATTCCTGGGGCCGCTTCGCGCCCCTATCGCGACACAAGGCCGCTCCTACAAGGGACCGCAATCTCCTGTAGGAGCGGCCTTGCGTCGCGATAGGGCTGCGCAGCAGCCGCAAAGGCCTGTTGTATAGCGCTATGACTGGCATTTTTAGCACACTCCGGGTGGCCGTTCCATCTGCGGAGCCCCTTGACCGGCGGCGCTCACGGCGCCACCCTGAGCCACTTTTCTTTCGATCCATCGCGGCCATGCGCCGCCAAGAGGAACCACCCCATGAGCGTTCGCCTCGGCATTGTCATGGACCCCATCGCGTCCATCTCCTACAAGAAGGACAGCTCGCTGGCCATGTTGCTGGCCGCACAGGCACGCGGCTGGAGCCTGTTCTACATGGAACAGCGCGACATGTACCTGGGCGCCGGCCAGGCCCGTGCACAGATGCGCCCGCTGAAAGTGTTCGCCGACCCGGCCCGCTGGTTCGAGCTGGGCGAGGAGCAGGACAGCGCGCTGGCCGAGCTGGACGTGGTCCTGATGCGCAAGGACCCGCCCTTCGACATGGAGTTCGTCTACAGCACCTACCTGCTCGAGCAGGCCGAGCGCGAAGGCGTGCTGGTGGTCAACCGCCCGCAGAGCCTGCGCGACTGCAACGAAAAACTGTTCGCCACCCAGTTCCCGCAGTGCATGGCGCCGACCCTGGTCAGCCGCCGTGTCGACATCCTGCGCGAGTTCGCCAACAGCCGTGGGGATGTGATCCTCAAGCCGCTGGACGGCATGGGCGGCGCCTCGGTGTTCCGCCACCGCAAGGACGACCCGAACCTGTCGGTGATCCTGGAAACCCTGACCCAGCACGGCAACCAGCAGATCATGGCGCAGGAATACCTGCCGCAGATCGTCGACGGCGACAAGCGCATCCTGATGATCGACGGCGAGCCGGTGGACTACTGCCTGGCGCGTATCCCGGCCAGCGGCGAGACCCGTGGCAACCTGGCCGCCGGTGGCCGTGGCGAGGCACGCCCGCTGACCGACCGCGACCGCTGGATCGCCGCCCAGGTCGGCCCGACCCTGCGCGAGAAGGGCCTGATGTTCGTGGGCCTGGACGTGATCGGCGACTACCTCACCGAAATCAATGTCACCAGCCCCACCTGCATCCGCGAGATCGATGCCGCCTACAACACCGATATCGGCGGGAAATTGATGGATGCCATTGATCGCCAGCTGAAGGCGCGCTGACCGCCGACGCACGGCAACAACCCAGAGTGGGGTATGATGCGGGTCCTTTTGGCCTGGCCTGCTACCCCGCCCTGCGGTTGCTGGAAACCTGATGACGCTGCCCGCTGACATCCCCGCCGACCTGCTCCCCCCCCGTGTTCGCCCGGTGGACCGGCTCGGCTTTACCCTGTTCCTGGCCGCCCTGGTGCACCTGGCGCTGATCCTTGGCGTCGGCTTCAGCGTGGTCAAGCCTGCCGAAATCCGCCACACCATGGACATCACCCTGGCCACCTTCAAGAGCGAGAAACCGCCGGAGAAGGCCGATTTCCAGGCCCAGGACAACCAGCAGGGCAGCGGCACCCTGGACAAGAAAGCGGTGCCCAAGACCACCGAACTGGCACCGTTCCAGGACAGCAAGATCAACAAGATCACCCCGCCACCCGCCGCGAAGCCCGAGGTGGTACCGCCCCCTGTCCAGCAGAAGTCGGCGGTAGTGACCACGGCGCCCAAGCCACAGAAGGTCGAGCCCAAGCCCAGGGAAAGCAAGCCGCAGCCCAAGCCGGCAGCCCCGGCACCGGACTTCGACAGCTCGCAGTTGTCCAGCCAGATCGCCAGCCTGGAGGCGGAGCTGTCCAACGAACAGCAGATGTACGCCAAGCGCCCACGCATCCACCGGCTCAATGCTGCATCGACCATGCGCGACAAGGGTGCCTGGTACAAGGAGGAGTGGCGCAAGAAGGTCGAGCGTGTGGGCAATTTGAACTACCCCGACGAAGCGCGCCGGCAACAGATCTACGGCAACCTGCGCATGATGGTGTCGATCAACCGCGATGGCTCGCTGTACGAAGTGCTGGTGCTGGAGTCGTCCGGCCAACCGGTGCTGGACCAGGCGGCGCAGCGCATCGTTCGGCTGGCGGCGCCGTTTGCGCCGTTTACCGGGGACCTGGCCGAGTTTGACCGGCTGGAGATCATCCGTACGTGGCGCTTTGCCCGTGGGGACCGTCTGTCCAGTAACTGAATCAGGGCCGCTTTGCGCCCCATCGCCGGCAAGCCAGCTCCCACAGGGATAGCACATGGCTTGAGATCGATGCGATCGGTGTGGGAGCTGGCTTGCCGGCGATGGGCTGCACAGCAGCCTCAAAACAGCCATGCCGAGCACCTTGTCAGCCTCGCCACCTGGCGCCACACTATCCCCCATGAAAACCCTCACGCCGAGCTACCTCAAGCATCAGTTCCTGATCGCCATGCCGCACATGGCCGATCCGAACTTCGCCCAGACCCTCACGTACATTGTCGAGCACAATGCCCATGGCGCCATGGGTCTGGTGGTCAACCGGCCGCAGGAGCTGAACCTGGCCGACATCCTCGAGCAGCTGCGCCCGGACGAAATGCCACCGGCCAGCACCTTGCAGGTGCCAATCTACCAAGGTGGCCCGGTACAGACCGACCGCGGCTTCGTGCTGCACAGCAGCGAATGCAGTTTCCAGGCCACCGTGGCGCTGGAGGGGCTGTCGCTGACCACTTCGCAGGATATATTGCTTGCCATCGCCGCCGGCGTAGGTCCGAAACAGAGCTTGATCACCCTGGGCTATGCCGGCTGGGAAGCGGGCCAACTGGAAGCGGAGCTTGCCGACAACGCCTGGCTCAACTGCCCGTTCGACCCGGAAATCATCTTCGGCCTGACCAGTGACCTGCGCCTGGAAGCCGCCGCCGCCAGCCTGGGGATCAACCTGAACCTGCTGACCAGCCAGGCGGGCCATGCCTGATGGCCGAACTGCACCCTGAACTGCGTCTGCTGCTGGGCTTCGACTACGGCAGCAAACAGATCGGCGTGGCCGTCGGCCAGGTGGTCACCGGCCAGGCCCGCGAGCTTTGCACCCTGAAGGCACAGAACGGCGTGCCGGACTGGGCCCAGGTGGAAAAGCTGATTGCCGAATGGAAGCCCGACGCCATCGTCGTCGGCCTGCCGCTGAACATGGACGGCACCCCCAGCGAAATGAGCGCCCGCGCAGAAAAGTTCGCCCGCCGCCTGAACGGCCGCTTCAACCTGCCCGTGCACACCCACGACGAACGCCTGACCACCTTCGAGGCCAAGGGCGAGCGCATGGCCCGTGGCGGCCAGCGCGGCAGCTACCGCGACAACCCGGTCGATGCCATCGCGGCCGCCCTGTTGCTGCAAGGCTGGCTGGAGGCCAATACCTGATCATCTTTGCCGCCGGGCCCGCCCGGCGCACCCTTCCGAGGAGCCTGCAATGAGCCTACCCGATCCAGCCGAACTGATTCGGCAGATGGCAGTCGACCTTCGCGCCCACCTGGCCCGCCGGGCAATTACCGAACCGCGCTACATCGGCATCCGCACCGGCGGCGTCTGGGTTGCCCAGGCCCTGCAGGAAGCCATGGGCGACACCAGCCCCATGGGCACTCTGGATGTGTCGTTCTATCGCGACGACTTCAGCCAGAACGGCCTGCACCCGCAAGTGCGCCCGTCCGAGCTGCCGTTCGAGGTCGAGGGCCAGCACCTGGTGCTGGTGGATGACGTGCTGATGAGCGGCCGCACGGTGCGCGCCGCGCTCAACGAACTGTTCGATTATGGCCGCCCGGCCAGCGTCACCCTGGTCTGCCTGCTGGACCTGGATGCCGGCGAACTGCCAATCCGCCCGAATGTACTCGGCGCCACCCTGTCGCTGGCCGCCCATGAACGGGTAAAATTGACCGGACCCGCACCGCTCGCCCTCGAGCGCCAGGACCTCGCCTCCGCTTCCGCCCTTTAAGAGTCCCCCGCGATGACGCCAATCGACGCCAAGCGCCCGCTGCAGCTCAATGATCAGGGCCAGCTGCGCCACTTCCTCTCGCTCGACGGTTTGCCCCGCGAACTGCTCACCGAGATCCTCGACACTGCCGACTCCTTCCTGGAAGTCGGTGCCCGGGCCGTGAAGAAAGTCCCGTTGCTGCGCGGCAAGACCGTGTGCAACGTGTTCTTCGAGAACTCCACACGTACCCGTACCACCTTCGAACTGGCGGCCCAGCGCCTGTCGGCCGACGTGATCAGCCTGAACGTGTCGACCTCCTCGACCAGCAAGGGCGAAACCCTGTTCGACACCCTGCGCAACCTCGAAGCCATGGCCGCCGACATGTTCGTGGTGCGCCACTCCGATTCCGGGGCCGCGCACTTCATCGCCGAGCACGTGTGCCCGGAAGTTGCCGTGATCAATGGCGGCGACGGCCGGCATGCGCACCCGACCCAGGGCATGCTCGACATGCTCACCATCCGCCGCCACAAGGGCAGCTTCGAGAACCTGTCGGTGGCCATCGTCGGCGACATCCTGCACTCGCGCGTGGCTCGCTCCGACATGCTGGCGCTCAAAGCCCTGGGCTGCCCGGACATTCGCGTGGTCGGCCCGAAAACCCTGATCCCGATCGGTATCGAGCAGTATGGTGTGAAGGTATACACCGACCTTGCCGAAGGCCTGAAGGACGTCGATGTGGTGATCATGCTGCGCCTGCAGCGTGAGCGCATGGCCGGTGGCCTGCTGCCCAGCGAAGGCGAGTTCTACCGCCTGTTCGGCCTGACCACCGCGCGCCTGGCCGACGCCAAGCCCGACGCCATCGTCATGCACCCGGGCCCGATCAACCGTGGCGTGGAAATCGAGTCGGCGGTGGCCGACGGCAAGCACTCGGTGATCCTCAACCAGGTCACCTACGGTATCGCCGTGCGCATGGCCGTGCTGTCCATGGCCATGAGCGGGCAGAACGCGCAACGTCAATTCGACCAGGAGAACGCCCAGTGACCATCAGTATTCTCGGCGCCCGGGTCATCGACCCCAACAGCGGCCTGGACCAGGTCACCGACCTGCACCTGGACGGCGGCCGCGTTGCCGCCATCGGTGCCGCACCGGCCGGGTTCAGCGCCAGCCGCACGATCCAGGCTGACGGCCTGGTCGCCGCGCCCGGCCTGGTCGACCTCGGCGTGTCCCTGCGCGAGCCGGGCTACAGCCGCAAAGGCAACATCGCCAGTGAAACCCGCGCCGCCGTCGCTGGCGGTGTCACCAGCCTGTGCTGCCCACCGCAGACCAAGCCGGTGCTGGACACCTCGGCCGTGGCCGAACTAATCCTCGACCGCGCCCGCGAGGCCGCCAACAGCAAGGTCTACCCGATCGGCGCCCTGACCAAGGGCCTGGAAGGCGAGCAACTGGCCGAGCTGGTGGCCCTGCGCGACACCGGCTGCGTGGCCTTCGGCAATGGCCTTAAGGAAATCCCCAACAACCGTACCCTGGCCCGCGCCCTGGAATACGCCGCCACCTTCGACCTGACCGTGGTGTTCCACTCCCAGGACCGCGACCTGGCCCACGGTGGCCTGGCCCACGAAGGTGCCATGGCCAGCTTCCTCGGCCTGCCGGGCATCCCGGAAACCGCCGAGACCGTGGCCCTGGCGCGCAACCTGCTGCTGGTGGAACAGACCGGCGTGCGGGCGCACTTCACCCAGATCACCAGCGCCCGCGGCGCGCGGCTGATCGCCCAGGCACAGGCCCTGGGCCTGCCGGTGACCGCCGATGTGGCGCTGTATCAGCTGATTCTCACCGACGAATCGCTGCGCGAGTTCTCCAGCCTGTACCACGTGCAGCCGCCGCTGCGCACCGCCGCCGACCGCGACGGCCTGCGCGAGGCGGTGAAGTCGGGGGTGATCCAGGCGATTTCCAGCCACCACCAGCCGCACGAGCGCGACGCCAAGCTGGCCCCGTTTGGCGCCACCGAGCCGGGCATCAGCAGCGTCGAGCTGCTGTTGCCATTGGCCATGACCCTGGTGCAGGACGGCCTGCTCGACCTGCCAACCTTGCTGGCCCGCCTGAGCAGCGGCCCGGCGGCGGCCCTGCGCCTGCCGGCCGGCGAGCTGAAAGTGGGTGGCGCGGCCGACCTGGTGCTGTTCGACCCGCAAGCCTCGACCGTGGCCGGCGAGCAGTGGTTCTCGCGTGGCGAGAACTGCCCGTTCATCGGCCACTGCCTGCCGGGGGCGGTGCGTTATACCTTGGTCGATGGGCACGTCTGCCACGAGGCCTGAGTAACCCTCACTGGCCTCATCGCCGGCAAGCCAGCTCCCACAGGGAAATCACTGCCCTCCAGGCCTGTGCTATCCCTGTGGGAGCTGGCTTGCCGGCGATGAGGCCAGCGCAAGGGAACATCTACCATTCATCCCCCACGGTTGAAATCCTTCCCCCCACCCCCATATGAGTCTGCATCAGGCACTTTCGCCCCGCTGCGTGGAGACTCTCCCCTTGACCACCATCGTTTCTGTCCGCCGTAACGGCAAAGTCGTCATGGGCGGCGACGGCCAGGTATCCCTCGGCAACACCGTGATGAAAGGCAACGCCAAGAAGGTGCGCCGCCTGTACCACGGCCAGGTCATCGCGGGCTTCGCCGGCGCCACCGCCGATGCGTTCACCCTGTTCGAGCGCTTCGAAGGCCAGCTCGAGAAACATCAGGGCCATCTGGTCCGCGCCGCCGTGGAACTGGCCAAGGAGTGGCGTACCGACCGTTCCCTGAGCCGCCTGGAAGCCATGCTGGCCGTGGCCAACAAGGACGCCTCTCTGATCATCACCGGCAACGGCGATGTGGTCGAGCCCGAAGACGGCCTGATCGCCATGGGTTCCGGCGGCGCCTACGCCCAGGCCGCAGCCCGCGCCCTGCTGAACAAGACCGACCTCTCGGCCCGTGAAATCGCCGAGACCGCCCTGAACATCGCTGGCGATATCTGCGTGTTCACCAACCACAACCTGACCATCGAGGAGCAGGACCTGGCCGACTGATCAGCTGTTCTGGCGCCTCATCCCGGTGATGGGGTTTTTCCACGCTGATTCATTCCGCCCGAGGACCATTTTCATCATGTCCATGACCCCCCGCGAGATCGTCCACGAACTCAACCGCCACATCATCGGCCAGGACGACGCCAAGCGCGCCGTGGCCATCGCCCTGCGCAACCGTTGGCGGCGCATGCAGCTCCCCGCCGAGCTGCGCGCAGAAGTGACCCCGAAAAACATCCTGATGATCGGCCCCACCGGCGTCGGCAAGACCGAGATCGCCCGCCGCCTGGCCAAGCTGGCCAACGCGCCGTTCCTCAAGGTCGAAGCCACCAAGTTCACCGAAGTGGGCTACGTGGGCCGCGACGTCGAGTCGATCATCCGCGACCTGGCCGATGCCGCGCTGAAGATGCTGCGTGAGCAAGAGATCATCCGCGTGCGCCACCGCGCCGAGGACGCCGCCGAAGACCGCATCCTCGACGCCCTGCTGCCGCAGGCGCGGGTCAGCAGCTTCGCCGAGGAAGCCGCGCAGACCAGCACCGACTCCAACACCCGCCAGCTGTTCCGCAAGCGCTTGCGCGAAGGCCAGCTGGACGACAAGGAAATCGAGATCGAAGTGGCCGATGCCGTGGGCGTCGAAATTGCCGCGCCGCCCGGCATGGAAGAAATGACCAACCAGCTGCAGAGCCTGTTCGCCAACATGGGCAAAGGCAAGCGCAAGGCGCGCAAGCTGAAGGTTAAAGAAGCGCTGAAGATGGTTCGCGATGAAGAAGCGAGCCGCCTGGTCAACGAGGAAGAGCTCAAGGCCAAGGCCCTGGAAGCGGTCGAACAGCACGGCATCGTGTTCATCGACGAAATCGACAAGGTTGCCAAGCGCGGTAACGTTGGCGGCGCCGACGTGTCCCGTGAAGGCGTGCAGCGCGATTTGCTGCCGCTGATCGAAGGCTGCACCGTCAACACCAAGCTGGGCATGGTCAAGACCGACCACATCCTGTTCATTGCCTCGGGTGCGTTCCATCTGAGCAAGCCGAGCGACCTGGTGCCCGAACTGCAAGGCCGCCTGCCGATCCGTGTGGAGCTCAAGGCACTGACCCCGGAAGACTTCGAGCGCATCCTGCAGGAGCCGCACGCGTCGCTGACCGAACAGTACCAGGCCCTGCTCAAGACCGAAGGCCTGAACATCGAGTTCCTCGCCGACGGCATCAAGCGCCTGGCCGAAATTGCCTACCAGGTCAATGAGAAGACCGAGAACATCGGTGCCCGCCGCCTGCACACCCTGCTCGAGCGTTTGCTCGAAGAGGTGTCGTTCAGCGCTGGCGACCTGGCCAGCACTCATGACGAAGCGCCGATCCAGATCGACGCAGCGTATGTGAACAGCCACCTGGGTGAGCTGGCGCAGAACGAAGACCTGTCGCGTTACATCCTGTAAGACCGCACGGGGCCGCTTTGCGGCCCAATCGCCGGCAAGCCAGCTCCCACAAGTCAGCGCGGCCCTCAAGGCCAGTGGAGTACCTGTGGGAGCTGGCTTGCCGGCGATTGGGCTGCAAAGCAGCCCCCTTGCACAATCCCCCGAATCTCCCGAAGCTGTACACCATCAGTTCTCCAGAGATTCCAGCCATGGCCCGCCTGCCCACCGCCATCAACCTGCACAAAGCCTCGAAAACCCTCAGCCTCACCTACGCCCCCGGCGAGGTCTACCACTTGCCCGCCGAATTCCTGCGCGTGCACTCTCCCTCCGCCGAGGTCCAGGGCCACGGCAACCCCATCCTGCAGTTCGGCAAGATCAACGTTGGCCTCAGCGGCCTGGAGCCTGCCGGCCAATACGCACTGAAACTGACCTTCGACGATGGCCATGACAGCGGCCTGTTCACCTGGGAATACCTCGAGCAGCTGTGTCTGCGCCAGGAACAGCTGTGGGCCGAATACCTCGACGAACTGCACAAGGCTGGGAAGTCCCGCGACCCCGCCGAGTCGGTGGTCAAACTCATGCTCTAGCGCAAGGCCTGCGGGATTTAGAGCGCATTTTCTAAAATCATCTGTTTGAATGCCTTACAGACAGCCCAGTGACGGGCTGTCTTGCGCATTACATGAAAGTCGGGTAACCAATGGGGGGTGGCAAGTTCCCTGCATCGAATTGCAGGTAGTCAGCACCCTCGCAGCACCGCTGTTCCTTATCACTGGTCACCCGAGTAGCAGTACCGGGCTCAGAACTGTGCACCCGTCACAGCAACCGGTACTCGTCTCAGGACAACGGAGCGTCGTAGATGAGTAACAAGAACAATGATGAGCTGCAGCGGCAGGCCTCGGAAAACACCCTGGGGCTGAACCCGGTCATCGGTATCCGTCGCAAGGACCTGTTGAGCTCGGCACGCACCGTGCTGCGCCAGGCCGTGCGCCAACCGCTGCACAGCGCCAAGCATGTGGCCCACTTTGGCCTGGAGCTGAAGAACGTGCTGCTGGGCAAGTCCAGCCTTGCCCCGGAAAGCGACGACCGTCGCTTCAATGACCCGGCCTGGAGCAACAACCCGCTTTACCGCCGCTACCTGCAAACCTACCTGGCCTGGCGCAAGGAGCTGCAGGACTGGATCGGCAGCAGCGACCTGTCGCCCCAGGACATCAGCCGCGGCCAGTTCGTCATCAACCTGATGACCGAAGCCATGGCCCCGACCAACACCCTGTCCAACCCGGCAGCGGTCAAACGTTTCTTCGAAACCGGCGGCAAGAGCCTGCTCGATGGCCTGTCCAACCTGGCCAAGGACCTGGTCAACAACGGTGGCATGCCCAGCCAGGTGAACATGGACGCGTTCGAAGTGGGCAAGAACCTGGGCACCAGCGAAGGTGCCGTGGTGTACCGCAACGACGTGCTGGAGCTGATCCAGTACAGCCCCATCACCGAGCAGGTGCATGCCCGACCTCTACTGGTGGTGCCACCGCAGATCAACAAGTTCTACGTATTCGACCTGAGCCCGGAAAAGAGCCTGGCGCGCTACTGCCTGCGCTCGCAGCAGCAGACCTTCATCATCAGCTGGCGCAACCCGACCAAGGCCCAGCGCGAATGGGGCCTGTCCACCTACATCGATGCCCTCAAGGAAGCGGTCGACGCGGTGCTGGCTATTACCGGCAGCAAGGACCTGAACATGCTCGGTGCCTGCTCCGGCGGCATCACCTGCACGGCATTGGTCGGCCACTATGCCGCCCTTGGCGAGAACAAGGTCAATGCCCTGACCCTGCTGGTCAGCGTGCTGGACACCACCCTGGACAACCAGGTCGCCCTGTTCGTCGACGAGCAAACCCTTGAGGCCGCCAAGCGCCACTCGTACCAGGCCGGCGTGCTCGAGGGCAGCGAGATGGCCAAGGTGTTCGCCTGGATGCGCCCCAACGACCTGATCTGGAACTACTGGGTAAACAACTACCTGCTCGGCAACGAGCCGCCGGTGTTCGACATCCTGTTCTGGAACAACGACACCACGCGCCTGCCGGCCGCCTTCCACGGCGACCTGATCGAGATGTTCAAGAGCAACCCGCTGACCCGCCCGGACGCCCTGGAAGTGTGCGGCACCCCGATCGACCTGAAGAAAGTGCCGTGCGACATCTTCAGCGTGGCCGGCACCGCAGACCACATCACCCCCTGGCAGTCCTGCTATCGCTCGGCGCACCTGTTCGGCGGCAAGATAGAATTCGTACTGTCCAACAGTGGCCATATCCAGAGCATCCTCAACCCGCCGGGCAACCCCAAGGCGCGCTTCATGACCGGCGCCGATCGCCCGGGTGACCCAGTGGCCTGGCAGGAGAACGCCACCAAGCATGCCGACTCCTGGTGGCTGCACTGGCAGAGCTGGCTGGCCGAGCGCGCCGGCGAGCTGAAGAAGGCGCCGACCCGCCTGGGCAACCGTGCCTATGCCGCAGGCGAAGCCGCCCCAGGCACCTACGTTCACGAACGTTGAGCTGCAGCGCCGTGGCCCCCTGCGGGGCTACGGTGTTCATTTCACCCCATGAGTCACGCGCATGCCGCAACCCTACATCTTCAGGACCGTCGAGCTGGACAATCAGTCCATCCGCACCGCCGTCCGCCCGGGCAAACCGCATCTGACGCCGTTGCTGATCTTCAACGGCATCGGCGCCAACCTGGAGCTGGTGTTTCCGTTCATCGAAGCACTGGACCCGGACCTGGAAGTCATTGCCTTCGATGTGCCCGGGGTCGGCGGCTCGTCCACGCCCCGCCACCCGTATCGCTTCCCCGGTTTGGCCAAACTGACGGCGCGCATGCTCGACTACCTCGACTACGGCCAGGTCAATGTCATCGGCGTGTCATGGGGCGGCGCCCTGGCCCAGCAGTTTGCCCACGATTACCCCGAGCGCTGCAAGAAGCTGGTACTGGCCGCCACTGCAGCCGGTGCGGTGATGGTGCCGGGCAAGCCCAAGGTGTTGTGGATGATGGCCAGCCCGCGGCGTTACGTGCAGCCGTCGCATGTTATCCGCATTGCGCCGATGATCTATGGCGGCGGCTTCCGGCGCGACCCGGAGCTGGCCATGCACCATGCTGCCAAGGTGCGCTCCGGCGGCAAAATGGGCTACTACTGGCAACTGTTCGCCGGGCTTGGCTGGACCAGCATCCACTGGCTGCACAAGATCCAGCAGCCTACCCTGGTGCTGGCTGGCGACGACGACCCGCTGATCCCGCTGATCAACATGCGCCTGCTGGCCTGGCGAATTCCCAATGCCCAGCTACACATTATCGACGACGGCCATCTGTTCCTGATCACCCGGGCCGAGGCCGTCGCGCCGATCATCATGAAGTTCCTTCAGCAAGAGCGTCAGCGTGCCGTCATGCATCCTCGCCCGACTTCGGGTGTGTGAGGGCGATTTGGGGGCCTGTGGGAGCGGGTTCACCCGCGAAGAATCCAACTCGGTGTATGGCACCGGCTTCGCCGGTGTGCGCGGGTGAACCCGCTCCCACAGAGACCCTGCTAAATCAGTAAGTATGTTTAGTCATGAGGCACCAGGTCAGGACGAGGGAGTGTTGCCATGAAAGACAAACCGGCCAAAGGAACGACAACGCTTCCCGCCACCAGCATGAACGTGCAGAACGCCATCCTCGGCCTGCGCGGTCGTGACCTGATTTCCACGCTGCGCAATGTCAGCCGCCAGAGCCTGCGCCACCCGCTGCACACCGCACATCACCTGTTGGCACTGGGGGGCCAACTGGGCCGGGTGATGCTGGGGGACACACCGTTTCAGCCGAACCCGCGCGATCCGCGCTTCAACGACCCGACATGGAGCCAGAACCCGCTCTACCGGCGCGGCCTGCAGGCCTACCTGGCGTGGCAGAAACAAACTCGCCTGTGGATCGAGGAAAGTCACCTGGACGATGATGACCGGGCCCGTGCGCACTTTCTGTTCAACCTGATCAACGATGCCCTGGCTCCGAGCAACTCGCTGCTCAACCCGTTGGCAGTCAAGGAACTGTTCAACAGCGGTGGCCAAAGCCTGGTACGCGGCATGGCCCATCTGCTCGATGACCTGCGCCACAACAACGGCCTGCCACGCCAGGTCGACGAGCGCGCCTTCGAAGTGGGCGTCAACCTGGCCGCGACCGCCGGCGCCGTGGTGTTTCGCAACGAGCTGCTGGAGCTGATCCAGTACAAGCCGATGAGCGAAAAGCAGTACGCCCGGCCACTGCTGGTGGTGCCGCCACAGATCAACAAGTTCTACATCTTCGACCTCAGCGCGACCAACAGCTTTGTCCAGTACATGCTCAAGAGCGGCCTGCAGGTTTTCATGGTCAGCTGGCGCAACCCCGACCCGCGCCACCGCGAATGGGGCCTGTCCAGCTACGTGCAGGCCCTGGAAGAAGCGCTCAATGCCTGCCGGAGCATCAGTGGCAACCGCGACCCCAACCTGATGGGGGCCTGCGCCGGCGGCCTGACCATGGCCGCGCTTCAGGGCCACCTGCAAGCCAAGCACCAGCTGCGCCGGGTGCGCAGCGCCACCTACCTGGTCAGCCTGCTGGACAGCAAGTTCGAAAGCCCAGCCAGCCTGTTCGCCGACGAGCAGACCATCGAGGCCGCCAAGCGCCGCTCCTACCAGCGCGGCGTGCTGGATGGCGCCGAGGTGGCACGGATCTTTGCCTGGATGCGGCCCAACGACCTGATATGGAACTACTGGGTAAACAACTACCTGCTCGGCAAGACACCACCAGCCTTCGACATCCTGTACTGGAACGCCGACAGCACACGCCTGCCCGCCGCGCTGCATGGCGACCTGCTGGACTTCTTCAAGCTCAACCCGCTGACCCACCCCGCCGGCCTGGAAGTGTGCGGCACACCCATCGACCTGCAGAAGGTCGAACTGGACAGCTTCACCGTGGCCGGCAGCAACGACCACATCACCCCATGGGACGCCGTGTACCGCTCGGCCTTGCTGCTGGGCGGTGACCGGCGCTTCGTGCTGGCCAACAGCGGGCACATCCAGAGCATCATCAACCCGCCCGGCAACCCCAAGGCCTACTACCTGGCCAACCCCAAGCTGTCCAGCGACCCGCGTGCCTGGTTCCACGACGCCAAGCGCAGCGAAGGCAGCTGGTGGCCGTTGTGGCTGGAGTGGATCACCCCGCGCTCCGGTCCGCTCAAGGCACCGCGCAGTGAACTGGGCAATGCCACCTACCCACCATTGGGCCCTGCGCCGGGCACCTACGTGCTGACCCGATGAGCATGCCGACCGGATGAAGACTCGCGACCGAATCCTCGAATGTGCCCTGCAGTTGTTCAACCAGCAGGGCGAACCGAACGTATCCACCCTGGAAATTGCCAACGAACTGGGTATCAGCCCCGGCAACCTCTACTACCACTTCCACGGCAAGGAGCCTTTGGTGCTGGGGCTGTTCGAGCGCTTCGAAGAAGCGCTGATGCCCTTGCTCGACCCGCCGCTGGAGGTACGCCTGGACGCCGAGGATTACTGGCTGTTCCTGCACCTGATCGTCGAACACATGGCGCAGTACCGCTTCCTGTTCCAGGACCTGTCGAACCTGACTGGGCGCCTGCCCAAGCTGGCCCGCGGCATGCGTAGCCTGATCAACGCGCTCAAGCGCACGCTGGCGGCATTGCTGGCCAGCCTCAAGGGCCAGGGGCTGGTAGAGAGCGAAACCCAGGCGCTGGGGCAACTGGTGGAGCAGATCACTTTGACACTGATGTTCTCGCTGGATTATCAGCGGGTACTGGGGCGCGAGGGGGATGTGGGAATTGTGGTGTACCAGGTGATGATGCTGGTGGCGCCGCATTTGCAGGCTCAGGCGCGCGGGGCAGCGGAGCAGTTGGCGGTGCGGTATCTGGAGGGGTAGGCCTGACAGGAATGTATTGCAGCAGCCGACGCATTCGCGGGTGAACCCGCTCCCACAGGGTACGGTGCAGTACCTGTGGGAGCGGGTTTACCCGCGAAGAAGTCGACGCGGTATCAGATCAGGGTACCGGTACCTGTCTGTGCCGGAGGCGGGTTGCTGGCCGGAGCAGCGGTTGGTGCCGGAGCTGCGCTAGCGGCCGGAGCGGCGCTGGCCGCTGGGGCTGTCGGCTTGGCCGGTGCTTTCTTCACCGCAGGTTTCTTAGCCGCGGCCGGCTTGGCCGCGGCCGGTTTCGCTGCCGGTTTCGCTGCCGGTTTCGCCGCAGGCTTGGCCGCCGCAGTCTTGGCAGCAGGTTTAGCCGCTGGGGCCTTGGCTGCCGGCTTGGCTGCCGCGGTTTTGGCCGCAGGCTTGGCCGCTGCCGTCTTGGCCAGTGGCTTGGCCGCCGCCTTGCTCGCAGCCGGTTTGGCCGCAGCGCGCGACGAAATCGGCGTAACCGAGGCACCGGTGAGTTTCTCGATCTGCTTGGTCAGGCTATCCACTTGCTGGTGCAGGGCCTTGATCTCGTTGCGGCTCGGCACGCCAAGGCGCGAGATGGCGCTGTTCAGGCGCTTGTCGAAGGCCTCTTCGAGTTCGCTCCACTTGCCCAGCGCACGATCCTTCACGCCCGATACACGCGAAGTGGTCGACGACTTGGCAGTTTCAGCGACATCTTCGGCGGTCTTCTTCGCCTGCTTCTCGGCCTTCTCACCATCCTTCACCAGCGAGTCGAACAGCTTCGGGCCGTCCTGGTCGATCTTCGAATAGATACCAAGCCCAGCCAGCCAGATCTTGCGGGAGTACTTCTCGATCCCGCCGACCCAGGAGCTGCCTTCTTTCTCTGAATTCTTCTTGCCAGCCATCCTGCTCTCCTTATGGTTTGTGCGCGACGCGCTCGAGCAGCTCGTGCAGCTGTTCAAGCTTGATGGACAACGCCTCAACGTCATGTTTAGACGGAATGCCAAGGCGATTCAAGGCGCGACCTACCCGCGCGTCGAAAGCTTTTTCGATCTTGTCCAGTTGAACTTCGACCTTGCCGCGTACGCGACTGACTTCCTGGGTCGCTTCGTCGATCTGGTTGTTGGCAGCATCGAGCTCCTTGTCGATGCGCTTCTTGCCACGCTTCTCGACGCCTTCGCCGGCCTTGACCAGCTCACTGAAGTAGTCGGAGCCTTCCTGGCCCACACGCGCATAGGCGCCGATGCCCGCCAGCCAGATCTTGCGCGCGTAGCCGCGCACCTCGCCCAGCGTGCCCGGGGCGTCGTCCTTTTTCTTCACAGTCACTTTGGCCATGCTCTGTACCTCATGCTCATGAGTGGAGGAGAAACCGCCCATGGAGGTTGGGCTTGAGCACAAGGTAGAGAGGGAAATTAGAATCTTCACCCTAAGGTGAAGGAGCATGGCCCGGGAAGGGCTCAGGCCAGGGCTTTGTCCAGCGCCCGCTCGATCTCGCCCTTGATGGTGCCGCTCATCATCGACAGCATCATGCCCAGCTTCAATTCGACACGGATGCGGTCATCGAAGATGTGCACGCTGCCGTTGGCACCGCTGCGCGCCACGTCGACCCGGTCACCGTTCCAGGTGGCCTTGAGGTCGTACTCGCGGGTCAGTTTGTCGACCAGCGCTTCAGCCTTGGCA
The DNA here is from genome assembly GCF_036784815.1 of Pseudomonas sp. TE3-3-F2023. Taxonomy (NCBI): domain Bacteria; kingdom Pseudomonadati; phylum Pseudomonadota; class Gammaproteobacteria; order Pseudomonadales; family Pseudomonadaceae; genus Pseudomonas; species Pseudomonas sp. TE3-3-F2023. The sequence continues at coordinate 368,268 of NZ_CP145113.1, forward strand.
CGGGCGGCATCGCGGCCGAGGGAATGTTTGCGTTCGACGCTGATCTGGGTCATGCGGGTGTTCCTGAAGATGAAGACATAATGAGCATTATGCCCGCCCCCGCCCACTGGCACACCCCGCCAAGACAAATCCGCCCGTTCGCCCTAGAATGGCGGTAATTTTTTCCGGTGAAGCGATATGAACGACCAGCGCAAAGGCGACCACGCCGAACCCACCACCCATTTCGGTTACCAGGACGTCCCTGAAAGCCAGAAGGCGAAGAAAGTCGCCGAGGTGTTCCACTCGGTAGCGGCCAAGTATGACCTGATGAACGACGTGCTTTCCGGCGGCATGCACCGCCTGTGGAAGCGCTTCACCATCGAGCTGTCGGGTGTACGCGCCGGCAATCGTGTACTGGACATCGCCGGCGGTACCGGCGACCTGGCCGCCAAGTTTTCGCGGCTGGTCGGCCCGACCGGCCAGGTAGTGCTGGCCGACATCAACGAATCAATGCTCAAGGTGGGCCGTGACCGCCTGCTCGACCGTGGCGTGGCCGGCAACATCGAGTTCGTCCAGGCCGACGCCGAGAAGCTGCCATTCCCGGACAACCACTTCGACTGCGTGACCATTGCCTTCGGCCTGCGCAACGTCACCCACAAGGACGAAGCCATCCGCTCGATGCTGCGCGTGCTCAAGCCGGGCGGTCGCCTGCTGGTGCTGGAGTTCTCCAAGCCTACCAACAAGCTGATGTCCAAGGCCTACGACGCTTACTCGTTCGCCTTCATGCCGCTGGCCGGCAAGCTGATCACGAACGACTCGGAGAGCTACCGTTACCTCGCCGAGTCGATCCGCATGCACCCCGATCAGGAAACCCTGAAGGCCATGATGGTCGATGCCGGTTTCGACCGCGTCACCTATCACAACATGACCAGCGGCATCGTTGCCGTGCACCGGGGAATCAAACCCTGATGCTGCTGGCCGGGCTGTTCGCCAGCGTCGAACATGGCCTGAACCGCGTCCTGCGCATGGACAGCACGGCACTGCCGCGGCTGGCCGCGCTCGAGGGCAAGGTCATCGAGATCGACTGCCGCCAACCGGCCCTGCAGGTGTTCATCCTGCCCGATGAAGAGGGCCTGATGCTCGCCGCCCACTGGCAAGGCGAGGTCGACTGCAGCCTGCGCGCCCCGGCCGGCAGCCTGGCGCAACTGGCCCTGGCCAGGGACAAGACTGCCGTGCTGCACAGCCCGCAAGTGGAACTGCATGGCGACAGCGCCGTGCTGCTCGACCTGTTCGGTGTGCTGCAGGACCTGGAGCTGGACTGGGAGCACGAGCTGCAACGCTGGCTCGGCCCGGTCGCCACGGCGCTGCTGGCCGGCCACATCCGCCTGCGCGCACGTTGGACCCGTCAGGGCCTGACGCGCTTCAGCCAGAACCTTTCCGAGTACCTGGCCGAAGAGTCCCGCACTCTGGTCGGCAAGCGTGAAGCCGAAGCCGCCTTCAGCGAGCTCGATGCCCTGAAGCTCGATACAGAACGACTCGAGGCGCGTCTCAAGCGCCTTTCCCGAACCCTTGATACCAGCGATAACGCATGAAGCTGCTCGCCGTCCGCCGTCTATTTCGCATCCAGCGTGTGGTGATCCGCTACCGTCTCGATGACCTGCTGTTCGATCTGCCGCTCCCCTGGTGGCTGATGAGCCTGCGCCTGCTGATGCCGTGGCGCTGGTTGCCGCGCAAGCCGTCCGAGCTCAGCCGTGGCGCGCGCCTGCGCCTGGCCCTGCAGGACCTGGGGCCGATCTTCATCAAGTTCGGCCAATTGTTGTCCACCCGCCGTGACCTGCTGCCCAACGACATTGCCGATGAGCTGATGCTGCTGCAGGACCGCGTGCCGCCGTTCGACCCCAAGCAGGCCGTGGCGCTGATCGAGGCACAGCTAGGCGCCCCGGTAACGCAACTGTTCAGCCGCTTCGACGTCGAGCCGCTGGCATCGGCCTCGGTGGCCCAGGTGCACGCTGCGCGCCTGAAAAGTGGCGAGGAAGTGGTGGTCAAGGTGGTACGCCCGGGCCTGAAGCCGGTGATCGCCCAGGACCTGGCATGGTTGTTCCTGATCGCCAAGGCTGCCGAGCGCGCTTCGGCTGATGCCCGCCGCCTGCACCCTGTGGAAATCGTCGGCGACTACGAAAAAACAATCTACGACGAGCTCGACCTGCTGCGCGAAGCGGCCAACGCCAGCCAGCTGCGGCGCAACTTCGAAGGCTCCGAGCTGATGTACGTGCCCCAGGTGTACTGGGACCTGTGCCGTCCCAAGGTGCTGGTGATGGAGCGCATCTATGGCGTGCCGGTGACAGACATGGCCACCTTGGCCGACCAGCGCACCGACATGAAGCTGCTGGCCGAACGAGGCGTGGAGGTGTTCTTTACCCAGGTGTTCCGCGACAGCTTCTTCCATGCCGACATGCACCCCGGCAACATCTTCGTCAGCACGGTCAAACCATGGAGCCCGCAGTACATCGCCATCGACTGCGGCATCGTCGGCAGCCTGACCGACGAGGACCAGGACTACCTGGCGCGCAACCTGATCGCCTTCTTCAAGCGTGACTACCGCCGCGTCGCCCAGTTGCACATCGACTCGGGCTGGGTGCCGGCGCACACCAAGGTCAACGAGTTCGAAGCGGCGATCCGCACCGTATGCGAGCCGATCTTCGAAAAACCGTTAAAGGATATTTCCTTTGGCCAGGTGCTGATGCGCCTGTTCCAGACCGCCCGGCGCTTCAACATGGAAGTGCAGCCGCAGCTGGTCCTGCTGCAGAAGACCCTGCTCAACATCGAAGGCCTGGGCCGTCAGCTGTACCCGGAGCTGGACCTGTGGAGCACCGCCAAGCCATTCCTCGAGCGCTGGATGCGCGACCGCATGAGCCCCAAGGCCGTGCTCGGCAACATCCACAGCCAGGTCGAGCAACTGCCGCACCTGGCAGACATGGCCCGCGACCTGCTCGAGCGCCTGTCGCAACCGCACCTGCACGATCCGCAACTGCCGGAGCGGCGCCGCCAGGGCGACCGTTGGGCGCTGCGCCTGCTCGGCGCCGGCCTGCTCGGCGGTGGTGCGGTACTGGCCGCTGGTGCCGCCGCAGATGCCAGCCTGGCCGCCCCTGCCGCCTGGCCGGCCTGGCTAATGCTGGCCGCCGGCCTTTACCTGATCGTGCGCCAATAGCCAGCCGCGCCCATGGCTGGCACACTAGCGCAAAGGGCCCGGCACAGGAGCGGGCCCGCTTTGGAGTCGACGATGAAAGACTGGCTGGACGAGATCAAGTGGAACAGCGAGGGCCTGGTACCGGCGATCGCCCAGGACCACAAGACCGGACGCGTGCTGATGATGGCCTGGATGAACCGCGAATCGCTGGCCCTGACCGCCGCCGAGCAACGCGCCATCTACTGGTCGCGTTCGCGTGGCAAGCTGTGGCGCAAGGGTGAGGAGTCCGGGCATGTGCAGAAGCTGCATGAAATGCGCCTGGACTGCGATGCCGATGTGATCATTCTGATGGTCGAGCAACTGGGCCATATCGCCTGCCATACCGGCCGGGAAAGCTGCTTCTACCGCGTCTTCGAAGACGGCCAGTGGAAAACCGTCGACCCGGTCCTGAAAGACCCGGATGCCATCTACAGCGCAGGACACTGACATGAGCGACACCCTCAACCGCCTTGCCGAAGTGCTTGAAGAACGCAAGCAAGCGGCGCCCGACAGCTCCTACGTGGCCAGCCTGTACCACAAGGGCCTGAACAAGATCCTCGAAAAGCTCGGCGAAGAGTCGGTCGAGACGATCATTGCCGCCAAGGACGCGGCGGTCAGCAAGGATTACAGCGATGTCATCTACGAAACCGCCGACCTGTGGTTTCATAGCCTGGTAATGCTCAGCGCGCTGGGCCAGCATCCACAGGCCGTGCTAGATGAGCTGGAACGCCGTTTCGGGCTTTCCGGGCATGATGAGAAGGCGGCACGAACGCCTTCTGCCTGACGTATTTTGGGGCGCCTGTGGGAGCGGGCGTGCCCGCGAAGAATGCGACGCGGTGCATGGCACCGGCTACGCCGGTGTTCGCGGGCATGCCCGCTCCCACAGGGGCCGTGTTGCCGGATCGATTTGCTGTACACACATTTTTCAGGAGTACGAAATGGGTATCTTTGACTGGAAACACTGGATCGTCCTGCTGGTGGTCGTGGTCCTGGTGTTCGGCACCAAGAAGCTGAAGAATTTCGGCAGTGACCTGGGCGAGTCGATCAAAGGCTTCCGCAAGGCCATGAGCGATGAAGAGAACAAGCCGGCCGAGCAGACCCCGCCGCCTGCCCAACCCGTTCCACCAGTGCAGAATACTGCCCAGCAGAACCAGGGCCACACCATCGAAGGCCAGGCCCAGCCGGTCCAAGAGCCGCAGCGGAAAGACTGACCTATGTTCGGCATCAGTTTCAGCGAGCTGCTGCTCGTCGGCCTGGTCGCCCTGCTGGTGCTCGGCCCCGAGCGCCTGCCCGGTGCCGCGCGCACGGCAGGCCTGTGGATCGGCCGGCTCAAACGCAGCTTCAACAGCATCAAGATGGAAGTGGAACGCGAAATCGGCGCCGACGAAATCCGCCGCCAGCTGCATAACGAACACATCCTGCAGTTGGAAGAGGAGGCCAAGCGCATCCTCAACCCGATGACGCCACCGGCGCAGCCACCTGTTACCACCGCAACCGTTCAGCCGCCCGCCGGGCTCGAAGCCAGGCCGGTCGAGACCGCTGCCACCCCGGCCACGCCTTCTGAACCGCCTCAACCGCCGCGAGCCCCATGAGCGAAAATCCGGAACACGACCAGCCAATGCCGCTGGTTTCGCACCTGACCGAACTGCGCACCCGCCTGCTGCGTTGCGTTGCCGTCATTTTCCTGATCTTTGCCGGGCTGTTCTCCTTTGCCCAGCAGATCTACACCCTGGTCTCCGCGCCGCTGCGCGAGCACTTACCGGCCAATGCCACGATGATCGCCACCGACGTGGCCTCTCCGTTCCTCACGCCGTTCAAGCTAACCATGATCGTCTCGCTGTTCCTGGCGATCCCGTTCATCCTGCAGCAGATCTGGGGCTTCATCGCACCCGGGCTGTACCGGCATGAAAAGCGCATTGCCATTCCGCTGCTGGTTTCCAGCATCTTCCTGTTCTACGCCGGCATGGCCTTCGCCTATTTCCTGGTGTTCCCGCTGATCTTCGGCTTCTTCGCCAGCGCCACACCGGAAGGCGTGTCGATGATGACCGACATCGCCAGCTACCTCGACTTCGTGATGACGCTGTTCTTCGCCTTTGGCGTGGCCTTCGAAATCCCGGTAGCGGTGGTGCTGCTGGTATGGATCGGCGTGGTCGACGTCAAGTACCTGAAGAAGATTCGCCCCTACGTGATCATCGGCTGCTTCGTGGTCGGCATGGTCCTTACCCCACCGGACATCTTCTCTCAGACCCTGCTGGCCGTACCCATGTGGCTGCTGTTCGAGATCGGCGTGCTGTGCGGCAGTCTAATCCGCAAGCGCAGCGCCCACGACGAAACCGCCAACGACCACAACGACCAGCCACCAGCGACCCAACCGTGAACCTGTTGCTCCTTGAAGAGGCCGACTTCGTGTCGGCCGAACGCGTCGTTCTCGCAGACCGGCGTTTCACCCACATGCAGGACATCCACCGTGTAGCGGTGGGCGACAACCTGCGCGTGGGCCGTATCAACGGCCTGATGGGAAAGGCCACGGTGCTGCGCCTGGAAAGGCACGAAGCCGAACTGGAAGTCGCCTTTGACCAGCAGCCACCGGCCAAGCTGCCGCTGACACTGGTGCTGGCCGTACCTCGGCCGAAAATGCTGCGCCGGCTGTTCCAGACCGTATCTACCCTTGGCGTGCCGCGGCTGATTTTGCTGAACAGCTACAAGGTCGAGAAAAGCTTCTGGCAAACACCCTTCCTGCACCCGGACAGCATTCGCGAGAACCTCATCCTGGGCCTGGAACAAGCCCGCGACACCGTGCTGCCCGAAGTGATCATCGAGAAGCGCTTCAAGCCGTTCGTCGAAGACCGTCTGCCGGCCATCGCCGCAGGCACCCTGGGCCTGGTCGGGCACCCCGGCCCCTACCCCGCCTGCCCGCGTGCAGTGGAGCAGCCAGTGACCTTGGCCATTGGCCCGGAGGGCGGCTGGATCCCCTACGAGGTGGACCTGCTGGGCAAGGCCGGCCTGGCTCCGGTCCAGCTGGGCGACCGCATACTGCGGGTAGAAACCGCGGTGACAGCGTTGCTTTCACGGATTTTCTGACACACAAGTCAACTTTCACCCATAAAGTTTCCCTTCCTCAGGCCGATTGTCTTGGCAACACAACAATTAATCGTGCTGCCAAGGCGCCGGGGAGTCGTACATGTATCAATGGTTCGCCCAATCATTGGGCAATGTGAGCGTCAATCGCAAACTGGGGCTGGGCTTCGGCCTGGTGCTGCTGTTGACACTGGCCATCACCCTGGCCGGCTGGCACGGCATGGACAGCATCATCAACCGTGGCGACAAGCTGGGGAACATCTCGGTCATCCAGCAGTACACCCAGGAGCTGCGCATCGCCCGCCAGCATTACCAGCGCCAGCCTGACGAAGCCTCGGTGGCAGAGCTGGAAAAGGCCCTGGGAAACCTCGACCGCCAGGTGCAGTTCATGCTCGGGCAGATCGAGCAGCCCGCTGACAGTCAACGCCTTGAGCAGCAGCGCGAGGCCGTGCGCGGCTACCAGCAGGCATTCAACGAGCTGAAACAGGCCGGCCAACGCCGCGAGGCCAGCCGCGCCGTGCTTGGCGACACTGCCGACAAGGCCGCGGAGCTGATTGCCCGGGTGCAACGCGGCCTGCTGCAGGGTGGCGATATCAGCCAGTACCAGCACGCAGTGGAAGTCAGCGCCCTGTTGCAGCAGGCGCGCTTCCAGGTACGCGGCTATACCTACAGCGGCAACGCCGACTACCAGCAAACGGCGCTGAAGGCCATCGACCAGGCCTTGGCCGAGCTGCGCGCGCTGCCGGCCAAAGTACCAGCGGAGCACGCTGCCAGCCTGGACGATGCCACCACCGCCCTGGCAGGCTACCGCGACGCGGTCACCCAGTTCGGCAATGCCCAGGTTGCCAGTGAGCAGGCCCTGCAGAGCATGGTCGAACACGGCACGGTACTGCTGCAGACCAGCCAGGCGATGACCACCTCGCAAACCGCTGTGCGTGACGCCGGGGCTACCCAGGCCAAGACTCTGCTCGCCGTGGCGACCGTCCTGGCGCTGGCCCTAGGCCTGCTGGCGGCCTGGGTCATCACCCGGCAGATCATCATTCCGCTGCGCCAGACCTTGCACGCCGCCGAACGCGTGGCCAGTGGCGACCTGACCCTGAACCTGCAGGTACAACGCCGCGACGAACTGGGCCAGTTGCAAGCCAGCATGCATCGCATGACCCAAGGCCTGCGCGAGCTGATCAGCGGCATCGGTGATGGTGTCACGCAGATCGCCAGCGCTGCCGAGGAGCTGTCGGCGGTGACCGAGCAGACCAGTGCCGGGGTCAACAACCAGAAGGTCGAGACTGATCAGGTGGCGACCGCCATGAACCAGATGACTGCCACGGTGCATGAGGTGGCGCGCAATGCCGAGCAGGCCTCGGAAGCTGCGTTGATGGCCGACCAGCAAGCCCGTGAAGGCGATCATGTGGTCGGCGAGGCGGTAGCGCAGATCGAGCGCCTTGCCGGCGAAGTGGTCAACTCCAGCGAAGCGATGAACCAGCTCAAGGCCGAAAGCGACAAGATTGGCAGCGTGCTTGATGTGATCAAGTCGGTGGCCCAGCAGACCAACCTGCTGGCCCTCAACGCCGCGATCGAGGCGGCCCGTGCCGGCGAAGCCGGGCGTGGCTTTGCCGTGGTGGCCGATGAAGTGCGCAGCCTGGCGCAGCGCACCCAGCAATCGACCGAAGAGATCGAAGAACTGATTGCCGGGCTTCAGAGCGGCACCCAGCGCGTGGCCAGCGTGATGGACAGCAGCCGCCAGTTGACCGACAGCAGCGTCGAACTGACGCGCCGTGCCGGCAGCTCGCTGGAGACTATCACCCGGACCGTTTCGTCGATCCAGGCCATGAACCAGCAGATTGCCACGGCAGCGGAAGAACAAACCGCCGTGGCAGAAGAAATCAACCGCAGCGTGATGAACGTACGGGATATTTCTGACCAGACCTCGGCGGCCAGTGAAGAAACGGCCAGCTCAAGTGTGGAGCTGGCGCGGTTGGGTACCCACCTGCAAGGGTTGGTGGGGCGGTTCAAGCTGTAGGTTGATGTGTAGGTCGCCTGCACTGGCCTCTTCGCGGTAAACCCGCGAAGAGGCCGGCGCAGGCGGAGTATTCCTACCTATTGAAGCGAAATTTCCTACCTGATTATCAGGTCAAGTCCTACGGCTCCGCTGCCGATTGGCAAAGGTGTGATGCCAGCAATGCGTCTGCATCCCCGCCCCCAATCGCACGGAGATTCCTCATGCTCGGCTACCTCAACCGAAAGCTCGGCAACATCAGTGTCGCAGCCAAGCTCGCCCTTGGCTTCGCCGTAGTCCTGCTGCTTACCCTGGCCACCACCGTCAGTGGCTGGCGTGCACTGGATGACGCCATTGTGCGCTCGCAGCAACTCAGCGAAATCGGCCTGATCAACGATCTGACCAAAGACCTGCGCGCAGAGCGCATCACTTACCGTGTGCTCAACGACGACGCCAGCAGAACCCGGATAGCCAACATTCTCGACCAGCTCGACAGCATGCTGACCACCTTGCAGCAACGCAGCAGCGTGGATGAATCTCGGCAGATGCTGACGGAAAAGCTGGCGTTGCTGCAGCGCCTGCGCGACGACTTCAGCGAGCTGGAAAACACCGTCAACAAGCGCATCGCCCTGCGCCAGGCCATGCTGGCACAGGAGCAAAAGCTCAGTGAAGTGATCGATGATCTCCAGACCCAGGCCTTGCTGAAAATGCCTGCCGACAGCCAGCAAGGCGGTGTGCTGGGGCTGATGGACACGCTCAGCCGTCATATCGATGGTGCCAACCAGCAGAGCCTCGTTCCGGCCTATACCTTCTCCCCCGTGGAAAGCTTTGCCAAGGTCGGGGAGGCTTCGCTGGATGCCGCTGACAACAGCCTTGCGCAATTGCTCAAAGGCCTTGCTCCACTCGGTTTGCCCCGTACGCTCACCCAGCAGCCCGGGGAGCAGCTGGCCAGGTATCGCGCCAGCCTGGATGAATATCGCCGGACCGCAGTGCGTGTCGAACAGCTGCAAAACAACATGGAGAACATGGGCAACGAGCTGCGCGCGGTCAGCCTGGAACTTGGCAAACGCAAGATCGAGCAGCGCGACAGGGAAGCCCTCGAAGCACGCTCGCTGCTGGCCACTGTAGCCCTGCTGGCGTTAGTCGTAGGTGTGGTCGCCGGCTGGTTGATCACTTTGCAGATCACCCAGCCTTTGCGCCAAACCTTAGCCGTGGCCGGGCGCATCGCCATGGGCGACCTGAGCCAGACCGAACCGGTACAACGCCGCGACGAGATGGGCCAGTTGCAAACCAGCATGCGCGAAATGACCTTGAGCCTGCGCGAGCTGATCGGTGGCATCGATCAGGGCGTCGGCCAGCTGTCACAGGCCGCCACACAGTTGGCGGCCAGCAGCGAAGACACCAAGCTGCGCATCAACCAGCAGCGCGAGGAAACCGACCAGGTGGCCACGGCCATGAACCAGATGAGCGCCACCGTGCAGGAAGTGGCACAGAACGCTGAACAGGCCTCGCTGGCAGCGACCAACGCCGACCAGCAAGCGCAGGTCGGCGACCAGGTTGTGGCCGAAGCTATCGGCCGTATCGAACAGCTGGCCGGCCAGATGGACCATTGCCTGGCAGCCATGCAGCACCTGGCAGGCGAAAGCCAGCGTATCAGCGGCATCCTCGATGTGATCAAGTCGGTGTCCGAGCAGACCAACCTGCTGGCCCTGAACGCGGCGATCGAAGCGGCACGGGCGGGTGAAGCAGGACGTGGTTTTGCCGTGGTGGCCGACGAAGTACGCGGCTTGGCCCAGCGCACATCGACGGCGACCGAAGAGATTGGCCAGCTTATCGACAGCCTGCACAGCGGTACCGACGAAGTGACCCGCTTGCTGGACAACAGCAAGAACCTGACCGAACAGAGCGTGGAGCTGAGCCGCAAGGCGGGGCAGGCCCTGAGCCAGATAACTGATACCGTGTCGAACATCCAGGGCATGAACCAGCAGATTGCAACGGCCAGCGAAGAGCAGAGCGTGGTCGCCGAGCAGATCAACCGTAGTGTGCTGAATGTGCGGGATGTGTCGGATCAGACCAGTGCGGCCAGTGAGCAGACGGCGGCCTCGAGTGGGGAACTGGAGCAGCTGGGACAGCAGTTGCGAGGGATGGTGGGGCGATTCAGCATTTGAGATTGCGGGGGACCGCTTTGCAGCCCATTCGCCGGCAAGCCAACGCCCACAGGGACCGCACAGTTATCAGTACCTGTGGTAATCCTGTGGGAGCCGGCTTGCCGGCGATTGGGGCGCAAAGCGCCCCCTGCGGTTAAAGCACCTGGCGCAGGAACGCCTGCGCGCGCGGGTCTTTCGGCGAGGCGAAGAACGCAGCCGGCGCCGAATCTTCCAGCAGCTTGCCATGATCGAAGAACAGCACCCGGTCCGCCACTTCACGGGCAAAGCCCATTTCGTGTGTGACGCAGACCATGGTCATGCCTTCCTGGGCCAGGGTCTTCATCACATCCAGGACCTCGCCGACCATTTCCGGGTCGAGCGCCGAGGTCGGTTCGTCGAACAGCATCACTTTCGGGTCCATGGCCAGGGCTCGGGCGATCGCCACCCGCTGCTGCTGGCCACCGGACAGGCGCGACGGGTATTCGTTGGCTTTCTGCGCAATGCCCACCTTCTCCAGCAGCGCCCGGGCCTTGGCTTCGCGGTCGGCCTTGTTGCGCTTGCGCACCACCTTCTGTGCCAGGCACAGGTTCTCCAGCACGGTCATGTGCGGGAACAGGTTGAAGTGCTGGAACACCATGCCGACTTCGCGGCGATAGGCGTTGATGTCGGTTTTCGGATCGGCCAGTTGCAGGCCGTCGATGGCCACATGGCCTTCGTCGAAATGCTCCAGGCCGTTGAGGCAGCGCAGGAAGGTCGACTTGCCCGAGCCCGACGGGCCGAGTACCACCACCACTTCGCCCTTGGCGACCTGGGTGGTGACGTTATCCACGGCCCGTACCACGTGGCCACGGGTGTCGAAGACTTTCAGCAGGTCACGGACTTCAATCACTTTGCGCAAGCCTCCGCTCGAGCCGGCTGGCCAGGTGCGACAGCGGCAGGTTGATCAGCAGGTACAGGCCTGCCACGCAGAACCAGATCTCGAAGGTCGAGAACGAGGTGGTGATGGCCTCGCGGCCGCTCTTGGTCAGTTCGGTAATGGCGATCACCGAGACCAGCGAGGTGTCCTTGACCAGGCTGATGAACTGGCCGGCCAAAGGCGGCAGCACACGCTTGAAGGCCTGCGGCAGGATCACGTGGCGCATCGACTGGCCCGCGTTCAGGCCCAGCGAGCGGGCCGCTTCGTTCTGGCCCTTGGCGATGGACTGCACGCCGGCACGAACGATTTCGGCCACGTAGGCGCCGGTGAACAGCGCCAGTGCAGCCACCCCGGCAAACTCGCGGGACAGGTTGAGCACGGTACCGATGAAGAAGTAGAAGATGAAGATCTGTACCAGCAGCGGTGTACCGCGCACCAGTTCGACATACACCGTCGACAGGTCACGCAGCGTAGGGTTGCTGGACAGGCGGCAGAGGCCGGCGAACAGGCCGATCAACAGGCCCAGGGCACCGGATACCACCGAAATCCAAAGCGTGGTCCACAGGCCCCAGGCCAGCGGGCCGGCCGCCCAGTGGCGGGTGACGCCAATCTGGTCGCCTTCGGAAACATCGTCGCCGCGGGCCAGCTGCAGGCTGTCCTTGGCAACATCGAGCACCTGCTCGGCGCCGCTCTCGTCTTTCAGCGTGACACGGGCATCGTCGCCAGAGATGACGATGTCCTGCACGGTGCCGTAACCGGCGGCGCGCTGTGCTTCCTCGGCCTTGTAGGCGAAGTACTGCGGTACGCGGTTCCAGCGCCACTCGTAGGAAATCATCGAGGTGGCCATGTACAGGCTGAACGCCAGGCCCACCAGGACCAGGGCAGTCAAACCGTGCCAGGGCCACTGGGCTTTCTTGTGTTTGATCACGTGGGGTACTTCCGTAAATGCGAACGCGCAGGGTTTGCCTGCGCGTCGAGGTCATAAAGCCGGCTTGTGGCCTGGGCCTTATTCCATTTCCTTCAGCCAGTCCTTGTTCTTGAACCACTTGTCGTGAATACGATCGTAGGTCCCGTCATGCTTGATCTGGTGCAGGAAGTTGTTGATGAAATTGATGCTGTCGTAGTCGCCTTTCTTCAGGCCGAAGGCCAGCGGCTCGTAGGTGAAGGGTTCTTCGAGGAACAGCAGCTTGCCGGCACCGGCCTTGTCCACTGCCACCACGTTGTACGGCGCGTCGTAGACGAAGGCGTCAGCCTTGCCGTTGACCACGTCCATCACCGCTTCCTGCTCGTTGTCGTAGCCGTGGTACTTGGCCTTGGCGATCAGCTTCTTGGAAACCATTTCGCCGGTGGTGCCGAGCTTGGAGGTGATGCGGTACTTCTCGTTGTTCAGGTCCTTGTACGACTTGATCTCGCCCGCCAGTTCCTTGCGGATCAGCAGGGTCTGGCCAACCACGATGAAGGGTTCGCTGAAGTTCAGGCGCAGGTTGCGTTCCTGGGTCAGGGTCATGCCGCTGCCGATCATGTCGAACTTGTCGGTCAGCAGGGCCGGGATGATGCCGTCATAGGCCGTGGATACCGGCTCGAACTTGACGCCCATGGACTTGGCCATGGCTTTGAGGATATCGACTTCGAAGCCGATGATCTCGCCACGCTTGTTGGTCATCTGGAAAGGCATGTAGGTCGGATCCATGCCCACCCGCAGGGTGCCGCGCTTGACCGCGTCATCGATCGCGCCCGCCTGGGCCGCCGTCACGGCGACCAGGGCGGTGACACCGACCAGCAGTCGCGAAAGGTATTTCTTGATCATCACCAAGTCCCCTAGCAAGAAAAGTAGCGAATCTTATTGTTGGCATGGCCGTGGCGGCCGATGCGTCATATCGGAGAGGGATGCTAACGCATGGCGGCTCGGGGACCTAGAGCCGGGGGGGACTTTGTTGGCCAAAATCGGTGGGAGCCCTGAAAAGCTTCGCGGGCACGCCCGCTACCACAGGTACAGCGCATGCCTCAAAGGCTGTGAAGTACCCTGTGGGAGCGGGCGTGCCCGCGAATAGGCCCGATCAGGCGCCGACGAGTGCCGGTTGGCCTTCATTCTCCGGATGCAGCGGCAACAGCGGCGAATGCGGGTCGTTCTTGATCGATGCACGCCACACGTTGATCCACGCCGCATTGTGCTCGGCCCAGACCTGCTCGTGCAGGCGGGTCAGCGCCACCGGGTCGCTGAGCAGGGCCAGGCGGGTATTGAGGTCCAGCCCTTGCGGCCCGACCTCCATCGCCTTGGCCACGCGCTCGACGCGCAATGCCTCGATAGGCGCCGCCTGACCATGACGGGCAGTGGCCATGGCGCATGCCAGGGCGTTCTGCCGCGGGTCGACCACAGCCCGCACGAAGCCGTCATGCAGGGCATGCCAGCGGTTTTCGTGGGTGTACTGGTCGGTGGCCAGCAGCTCCTGCGGAGTGGCGTATTCCTCGGGGATGAGGAACAGCTTCTCGTCCTTGGCCGCCAGGCCCAGGCGGGTGCGGCTGGAGATCACCGAAACCGGAATCGACAGCACCAGCGAACCAACGATTGGCGCCAGCCACCACAGGAAGCTTGGGTTCAGCCAGGCCACCAGCGCCGCCCAGGCAATGCCCAACAGGGTCTGCGGGCCGTGGCGGCGCACCGCTTCGCTCCACGGAGTGGAGTCGTCGTCACGCTGCGGCGAGTTCCAGGTCGCGGCCCAGCCGAGGAACGCGGCCAGCACGAAGCGGGTGTGGAAGATCATGCGCACCGGTGCCAGCAGCATGGAGAAAAGCATCTCCATCAGCATCGACAGGGTGACCTTGATGCGCCCGCCAAACTCGGTCGCGCCCTTGGCCCAGATCAGGATGACGCTCAGCAGCTTGGGCAGGAACAGCAGCACGATGGTGGTGGAGAACAGCGCCACGGCCTTCTCCGGATGCCACTGCGGCCATAGCGGGTAGAGCTGGTACGGCTCGATGAAGTACTGCGGCTCCATCAGCGTGTTGGTCGCCAGCAGCGCGGTCGACAGCACCAGGAACAGGAACCACAGCGGTGCCGACAGGTACGACATCACCCCGGTGAGGAACACCGCACGGTGCACCGGGTGCATGCCCTTGACCAGGAACAGGCGGAAGTTCATCAGGTTGCCGTGGCACCAGCGGCGGTCGCGCTTGAGCTCGTCGAGCAGGTTCGGCGGCAGTTCTTCGTAGCTGCCCGGCAGGTCGTAGGCAATCCACACGCCCCAGCCGGCACGGCGCATCAGCGCAGCTTCGACGAAGTCGTGGGAGAGGATTGCACCAGCGAACGCACCCTTGCCCGGCAACGGCGCCAGGGCGCAGTGCTCGATGAACGGCTTCATGCGGATGATCGCGTTGTGGCCCCAGTAGTGCGACTCGCCCAGCTGCCAGAAGTGCAGGCCGGCGGTGAACAGCGGGCCATACACGCGGGTGGCGAACTGCTGCAGGCGCGCATACAGGGTATCCATGCCCGAAGCCTTCGGCCCGGTCTGGATGATGCCGGCGTCCGGGTTGGCCTCCATCAGGCGCACCAGGCTGCTCAGGCACTCGCCGCTCATGACGCTGTCGGCGTCGAGTACGACCATGTATTTGTATTCGCCGCCCCAACGACGGCAGAAGTCGTCGAGGTTGCCGCTCTTGCGCTTCACCCGGCGCCGACGGCGGCGGTAGAAGATGCGGCCGAAGCCTTTGGTTTCGCGGCACACGTCCAGCCAGGCCTGTTGTTCGGCCACGGCGATGTCGGTGTCGTTGGTGTCGCTGAGCACGAAGAAGTCGAAACGGTCGAGGTTGCCGCTGGCGGCCACCGATTCGAACGTTGCGCGCAGGCCGGCGAACACACGTGGCACGTCTTCGTTGCAGATCGGCATCACCAACGCGGTACGCGCCTCGGGCGCGATCGGCTCGTTGCCTGCACTGCTACCCGAAATCTTGTACTTGTCACGCCCGGTGAGCAGCTCGAGGAAGCCCATCAGCGCGGTCCAGAAGCCCGCCGATACCCAGCAGAACAGGATGCCGAAGAGAACCAGGATGGACGTCTGCAAGGCATACGGCCAAACCTGTACCACGGTGTCCCACAGCGGCTGGTTGACGACTTCGTCAAAGTCTACGAACGACCAGCCTTGGTACGGCAGGATGCCCTTCATGTACCAGCCGGCAACGATGGTCTGGCCGATCATCAGCGCCAGCAGGATGTAACGGCGGATCGAGCCGACCGTGCGCCAGCGGGCTGGCGGCAGCTCGCGCTTGGGCGGCTGCGGGGCGTTGGTGCGACCGGTCATGCGCCGCCACATGCGAATCAGCACGTTGGTGCGCCATGGCTCGGGCACGACCTTGGTGCGCTTGATCGGCGGTGCGATCTTCAGGCACAGGCGGCCACTGCCGTCGACGCCAAGCATTTCGGCGTCTTCCAGCTCGGCGGCGCTGCCTACGGTCAGGCGCGGGCCCACCGAGGCCTGCACGGCCTCGGCAGAGCTGGCGGCCGGGTTGGCCGCCAGGCGTTGGTGCAGCTCACTGAAGGACGTGCAGCTGGCGAGTTCCGCACGCTGCTCGTCGCTCAGTGGTAGGTGGGCCAGGTACTCGCGAAGCGATTCCGGCCTTGCGCTTGAGTTACTCATCGGCAGGCAACTGATAGCTCCAGGTCTCGGTCAGCACCTTCTCGGTGGTGGCCGGGGTCCCGTTGGTGGGCGCCGCATCGGCGGCAGGTTGTTCGGCCTTGGCGGCTTTCTCGGCCTTGGCTTGCTTGGCTGCAGCCTTGTCCTGCTTGGCGTCCTTGGCAGGCTTGGCGGCTTCGACCGGCACGTCACGCACCAGCGCGGCACGCATTTCGGTCGATTTGTTGGCTTCCTTGACCTTCAAACGAAGGGTCAGGCGCCAGCCCTTGGTCTCAGGGTTATAGCGCAGGTTGTTCTCGACCACCTCGGCATTGTCGCCCACGCTGATCTGGCTGCGCACGGCGGTATCTTCCGGCAGGGCGGCCAGCGTCGGGCCGGCGAAGTCGACCAGGAAGGCCACGCTGCCGTCTGGCTGGCGGATCAGGTTGGACTGCTTGACGTCGCCGGTGGAACGCAGGGTCTGCTTGACCCAGCCCAGCTCTGGAGCCTGGAACTTCGGCTCATCGATGGTCCAGTGCAGGCGGTAGGCGTACTCGAATGGCTTGCCTGGCTCAGGCAGCTTTTCCGGGCTCCAGAAGGCCACGATGTTGTCGTTGGTCTCGTCGGCAGTCGGGATTTCGACCAGGTCGACGGTACCCTTGCCCCAGTCACCCTTCGGCTCGATCCAGGCGCTCGGGCGCTTCTGGTAGTTGTCGTCGAGGTCTTCATAGTCGCTGAAGGCACGCTGGCGCTGCATCAGGCCGAAACCACGCGGGTTATCGACGCTGAAGTTGCTCACGGCCAGGTGTTTCGGGTTGTTCAGCGGGCGCCACAGCCACTCGCCGTTGCCGGCATGGATCGACAGGCCTTCGGAGTCGTGCAGGGCCGGGCGGTAGTTGAGGACCTTGGACGGCTGGTTGGGGCCGAACAGGTACATGCTGGTCAGCGGGGCAATGCCCAGGCGGCTGACATGGTCACGCAGGAACACGCGGGACTGCACGTCGACCACGGTGTCGTTGCCTGGGCGCAGGATCAGCTTGTAGGCACCGGTGGAGCGTGGCGAGTCCAGCAAGGCGTAGATGACCAGGTGCTTGTCGGCCGGCTTGGGCTTCTCGACCCAGAACTCGGTGAAGCGCGGGAATTCCTCGCCCGACGGCAGTGCGGTGTCGATGGCCAGGCCACGGGCCGACAGGCCGTACACGTGGCCCTTGCCGACCACGCGGAAGTAGCTGGCGCCAAGCAAGGTCATGATCTCGTCCTGCTTGTCGGCCTTGTTGATCGGGTACAACACACGGAAGCCGGCGTAACCGAGGTTCTTGGTGGTTTCCGGGTCGTGTGGCACGTCACCGAACTCGAAACGGCTCGGGTCGTACTTGATTTCCTCGACCTTGGTGGCGGTGACCTGGTTGATCTTCACCGGGGTGTCGAAGTGCATGCCCTGGTGATAGAACGACAGCTTGAATGGGGTCTTGTCCTTGGCCCACTCGGCCTTTTCCTGCAGGAAATGAATCTTCTGGTAGTCCGCGAACTTCATGTCGCGGAATACGGCCGGCAGGTTGCTTTTCGGTGCTTCGTACTTCTGGCCGGCCAGATCCTTTGCCTTGGCTGCAACATCGTCAAGATTGAATGCCCACAGCTGGCCCGCGCTCATCAGGCCGACCACTGCCACACTGGCCATCAGGGCCTTGCGCAGCCCGGTACCGGGGATTCTTGATGCTTTTTGGGGACTAACAATCACGAGCAACCCTCGCCGAAAACAGATCATGAAACCAACGGCCAGCGACAAATGCCGGGTTGGCGAGCACTGTTCGGACCCCGTGAGGGCGTAATGATTCCCCAAACGGATCCAGACAGTACTCGAGTCAGAGTGAAACGAACCTGCGAACGCAGGTCCATGCAGCGCGCGATTATCCAGCAGGTCGCGTGACAACGCATCAGGCTGGAACAACTATTTATCGTACAAAACCCCTTGTTTTCCTGTGAACAAGGGGTTTTTTACACTCACATTTGTAACATAAATGTTACGGGGCCATCATTGACCAGGTGCACCTGCATGTCTGCCCCGAAACGGCCGCTTGCCACATTGGCGTGCTGGGCCTTCGCCTGCTGCAAAAGATAGTCGAACAACTCGGCGCCGAGGGCCGGTGGCGCTGCTGTCGAAAAGCTCGGGCGCATGCCGTTGCGGGTGTCCGCCGCCAGGGTGAACTGCGACACCAGCAACAAACCTCCCCCGACATCCTTGAGCGACAGGTTCATCTTGCCCTGCTCGTCGCTGAACACCCGGTAGTTCAACAGCTTGTGCAACAGTTTGTCGGCCTGCTCACGGGAATCTTCAGGCTCGACGGCCACCAGTACCAGCAACCCTTGGTCAATTGCACCCACTACCTCCCCCGCTACCTCCACCCGTGCGCCACGCACACGCTGCAACAGGCCCCTCATGCTTCTTCCAGGGGCAGGTCGAGCAGGCGCCGGGCCATCTGGTCGGCGGCACGCACCAGGGCATCGGTGATGCCCGGCTCGGAAGCGGCGTGGCCAGCGTCACGGATCACCTTCAGCTCGCTGTTCGGCCAGGCCTGGTGCAACGCCCAAGCGTTGTCCAGCGGGCAGATCACATCATAGCGGCCATGCACGATCACCGCCGGCAGGTGGGCGATCTTTGGCAGATCGCGGATCAGCTGGTCCGGCTCGAGGAAGGCATTGTTCATGAAATAGTGGCATTCGATACGGGCGATCGACAGCGCGCGCTGCGGCTCGGAGAAACGGTCGACCACCAGCGGGTTGGGGCGAAGGGTGGCGGTACGGCCTTCCCAGGTGGACCAGGCCTTGGCCGCGTGCATCTGGGCGATCTGGTCGTTGCCGGTCAGGCGCTTGTGGAAGGCCGTGACCAGGTCACCACGCTCCTCTGGCGGGATTGGCGCAATGTAGTCCTGCCAGTAATCGGGAAACAGCCGGCTGGCGCCTTCCTGGTAGAACCACTGGATCTCCTGAGGCCTGCACAGGAAGATGCCGCGCAGGATCAGGCCATGCACCCGCTCGGGGTGGGTCTGGGCGTAGGCCAGGGCCAGCGTGGAGCCCCACGAACCGCCGAACAGCACCCACTTGTCGATGCCAAGGTGCTCGCGGATGCGCTCGAGGTCCTCGACCAGGTGCCAGGTGGTGTTGTTCTCCAGGCTTGCGTGCGGCGTGGAGCGGCCACAGCCGCGCTGGTCGAAGGTGATTATGCGGTACAGGGTCGGGTCGAAGTAGCAGCGGCTCTGGGCGTCGCAACCGGCGCCCGGGCCGCCGTGGATGAACACCACCGGCAGACCTTCTGGCGAGCCGCTTTCGTCGACATACAGCACATGCGGCGCTTCCACGGCCAGATCGTGCCGGGCGTAGGGTTTGATCTGCGGGTACAGGGTCTGCATTGCGCACTCCGTGTGAGGATTATTCGGCCGTGGGCCATCATAAACCTGAATTGCGCTTTGAGCACTGCCCGCGCTGATGCCACCGCACGGCAAGGGGCACATATATCTACCTCCAGCAACTCAGGCAGGCCCGCGATAGTCCCTCGCCCCAAATCAAGCAAGGGCCTCGCCATGCCAGCTGCAGTCACTGCCGTGCCTAGTGTTCATTACGCCACCATCGAGCGCAGAATCCCCACTTGGCTCAAGCACGCTCCACCAGAAACCCACCGTGCGATGCGCAACTGGCATCAGCCCCCTGCCTGGCTGGCGATGGCACTCCAGCAACAACCAGAAGTCGCCAAGGCATGGCAGGTAGAACACACACGCCACCGCGAGCACCAGGTACAGGTGCACAAGCTTTTCGAACAGCTTCCCACCCTGGAAACTTACGCCAGCAAGGCACTCACCGAAGCCATAAAGCAGCGATTCAGGCTTGACCTGGATGTGCGCAACACCTACCTCGTCGATGCCCGCCTGATCGAAACGACCAACGCCGTCGACAGCCGCCAGGCCGTCGACCGGGCTACACGCTCGCTGCTGCAGTGCGCCTTGCACAACTTCGACCATGACGCCACTGCCGAACATGGCATGGACGCGCCCGCCTCCCTGCTCAAGAGGTCGGTCATCGTCGATCACCGCCGCTTCATGGGCACCGTGCCGATCATCAATACACTGGATATCGCCGCCGAAGACTTCGCCGACTTGTGTCGCACGCTGGATATCGGCGGCAAGTACCATGAACAGGTACATGCCATCTATTACCCGGCGGGCACGCTTTCACTCGGCGCCGATGAAGCCGCACTGGCCGTTTATGAAACCCTGGGGCGTGCCGAGGTCTCGGCATTCCGGCAATCCCTGCATTTCGCCCGCCTCAAGGGTGATATCAGCGAAGCACTCTATTGCGCCGCTCTTGCAACACCACTTGACCAGGCGCCATCGCCCTCTTCGCCGGTGACGTTCAGCTTGCTCGACCTGTGGGAAGCCGAGCTGACCGGCGTTGTGCTCATTACCCTGCAAACTGAAGGGCATCAGGCCGTGGCGCTGTACATTCCTGAAGACAGCACGACGCCCCTCAAGGAGTTCGCCAGCCAGCAAGCCGTGCACGACGAATTGCGCGACAGGCTACAGACCGATATCGGCTATTTGGACAGGCACCTCGCCGACCGCGACAAGGCGTCGATAATCACCCGCCTGAAGGACCGGCTCATGCCCCTCGCCTGGAGTGCCCGCGGCTTGCATGAACGTGTAATGGACCCGCATGCCACCCTGTACCCAGTCATGAGGCCTTTCAGCCACGCTTTCCAAGGCGTGATGGCTTTCCAGAAGGCCCAGCGTCATGAGAAGGATGTGCTGTACCATGCCACTCCGACCGAAATCGTCGACCGGCGCACCACGTAAGCCCACCGGGAATTGGTTGCCGGCCGCGTGCTTACGGCCTTGAACATCGCCGGCTTCTTCGTGCCGGGGCTTGGCGAGGCAATGCTTGCCGTTTGCCTGGCCCAACTGGCCCATGAGGTGTATGAAGGGATCGACGCCTGGGAAAACGACGAGCGTGATACTGCCTATGGCTATCTGATCGATGTGGTCGAAAACGTGGCCGTCATGGCCGCCCTCGCCGCAGCAGCCAGGGCATTGAGGGGCTCACGGGGCAGCGAAAGCGGCACGGCGCTGGAAGGGCCGGAGACAGAAGAGCGAGCGGGCGCGGAGCCAGAGATAGCCCGTATTCCTGTAGAAACGCCTTCATTCATCGAAGAACTGGAAAGCGTGGAAACAGCCGATGGTCAGATACGGTTGTGGAAACCCGACCTGACGCCCTACCAGAGCTCCGAAATGCTGCCCAATGACCTGGTACCGGACGAACTGGGCCTGCGGCTTCACCAAGGGAAACGCTGGCTGGTACTTCAGGGCAATCAGTACATCGTCAGCCAAGCGCCAACGACAGGTGAATATCGTTTGCAACACCCTGCAAGTCCTCGCCGTTACCAGCCGCCAATGCGGCACAACGGTGCCGGAGCATGGTTGCACGTTACGGATAAGCCACTGAGCTGGTCGGGCATGACACTCCTGCGCCGCATCGGCCACTTGAGTGCGCACTTCGATGAGCCGACGCTGCAGCAGATTGTCACCATCAGTGGCGTACACGAAGACGAGCTGCGCCGAACCTTGGCCGAAAGCCGGCGGCTGCCGGCCTTGCTGGAAGACACCCTGCAACGCTTCAAGCTGGACGAAACAATCCGCCAGCTAGCAGACGAGAGCACTCGGCCAGCTGAGTTTTACAGGGCCTACGCCGGCCTTTCGCGCAACCTGGCACCGGGCGCCGAGGCGATCCAGAGAGCGTATCCGAAATTGCCGCCAGCAGTCGCCGATGAGCTGGCGCGCGAGGCCAGTGCCAACGAACTGAAGATGCTCGACAACGGCAAGGTACCCATACGCCTTGCCGAGGAAGTGCGCATCTACCAGCAACAAATTCGCCTTGCCCGCGCCCGCGAAGGGCTGTACCTGTCCAGCGTGCCGAACTGGGATAGCGACCTGTTGATCATGCATACGCTAGAACGCTTGCCAGGCTGGCCTGCGCAGACCAGGCTCCGGCTGCTCCAGCGCATGTTCTGGCCGACCCAGGATCATGCCATAGGCACGCCTGACACCTACCCAGTCAAGACCATCACCCATGCCCAAACAGGGTACATCGTCCACGACCATAGTCTGCCCAGTGCGGTGATCAAGGTGCATCCAAGCCTTTTCGCTGCATTGTACGAGGCACTACCAGCGGCCATGGCAAGCATGGACGTCACCGATCAGCAAGCGCTGCAGCGCCTTGTACAGGAAAGCCCGTTGCCGCCCCGCCCGGCCTTGAGGATGCTACTGGGCATGCAGCCCGTACGCCCTGGCTACCGTTCCCCCATGCGCCTGGCCGATGGCCGCCTGGGCTACCCGCTCAGTGGAGGCGGCCCGGCCACCCATGGCATCACCCGCCAGCGCCTGCTGGAAGCTATCGAAGCCACAGGGCTCGCCGCACGTACCGGCCGCTCAGCGGATCAGATTCTGCTGGCACTTGCCAGCCGCGGCCGTACGCAACTGCAGATACTCGAACATTTGCAGACACTGCTGGAGCAGCGGCAGGAGCTGCAAAGCAGCCTTGACGATTGGAGCGAAGCCATTTCGCCGGCAACCGACCAGGCAGCACACGACTACGACAGCCTGCGTGACTCGATCATGCAACATTGGTACGACACTGCTCTGGACGAGAGCAGCGGGCCCACCACCGAACTGCGTATTGCCCGCGTCCCCCTTGCCGACGTGCCGCTCACCTTGCCCGCCTTTTTCAATTCACGCGTGCGCAGCCTGAGCCTGATCGACCTGCCGTCTGGGTCCTTGGCGGGTTGGGCGCAGAACGAGCGCCTGCTGCAACGCCTGCTCAGGCAGATGCCACAGATCGAGTCGCTGGAAATCAGCCGTTCGTTTGACCCCAGGGCAACGCCCTCACCCTTCCTGTTCAGCGTGCCCACCATCACCGAGTGCCTGCCAGGGTTGCAACGACTGGTGCTCACCAACCAGAACATGACGCTCTCCGAAAGCGACCTGAACCTGCTGTCAGGGCTTCGCCAATTGAGATACCTCGACCTGAGTGGTAACCGGCTGGCGCAGAGCAACAGGCCAAGCTTCCATGAATTGACCCTGGATTACCTGGGCCTGGACCAGATGCAATTGGCCCAATGGCCGATCGGGATTGGCAGCGACGCCCTGGCGCGCATTGCCCATCTCTCATTGCGCCACAACAATCTCAGGTCGTTGCCCTCGTTCCTGCTTCATGAAGCAGACATGCTGACCACCCCACCGGTGATCTCGCTGGAAGGCAACAGCATCAATGAAACCCACCTGCAGCGCTTGTTGCTGAATGACCGCATCGACATCTCGGGTATCACCACTGACCAGCCAGCAGCACTTTCCGAACAGCTCACACGCATTCGCGATGAGCGACGGCAGATGCGCGATGCGATCGATGGCTGGGCCCAGGCATCCAGCTCGAGCAACCCATTGACCCAGGCCGCGCTGGCGGACAGGCAACGCATCGCGTCGGCGATCGGTCAATTCTGGGAACAACAGGAGCAGGGCCAGTCATACCTGCGCCTGCAACTCGAGGATGTGGCCATCGAGCATTTCCCCAGGCGGCTTCCAGCGTTCTTCGGCGCCCGGGTGCGTGCACTAAGCCTGACGCGGTTGCGGGGCAGCACCTCGCAGCTCGATGAACTACTCAGCCGGTTCCCCAACATCAGCCGGTTGACCATCGATGAACACCAGGCCGCCATGCCCTCGCTGGCATCTGCCCTGGTTCGCCTTCCCCGACTTACCTACCTGGAGTTTCGCAACATGGGGCTGGAGGTCGACCAGGCCATGATGGACATTTTCGCAGGGCTGCGAAACCTGACCTCGCTGGACCTGTCGGGCAACCGTGTAGGCAACATCGACCGGGTACCCGCATCATTGGCCAGCAACCTGCAGTCACTCGCATTGACCAACATGAACCTGCAAGCCTGGCCCAGCTGGTGTGACAGCTTGCTGCCACTGGAACTTCTGGACCTGAGCTCGAACAACATCACCCAGTTGCCCGAGCACATCCTGTCGAACCTGAACAATCCCATGCCGATCTCGTCGATCGCCTTGTTCGACAACCCGCTGCCTCTTGAAACCATCCTGCGGGTACGCACCTTCTCGGACAGTCAGCACAGCTATTCCTTTGCCCTGGATATCCCCGACGACCTGATGTTCGCCGATTCTTCCAGCGAAGGATCTCTCGACCATCCTCACTTCCCACTGCTGGGAGATGATACGCCCAGGCTGGAACACTGGATGCTGGGTAGCGAGGCGCAGAATGCCGCATTGCAGGACTGCTGGGAGCAGCTCGAAGGCAGTGACCTATTGCGTCTGACGGGCCGCTTGCACAATGCCGCCCCATACGTTGACCCAAATACGCGAGCCACCTTCTGCGAACGGGTGCGCTTGATGCTGGTGGTGGCTGCAAGCAACGAAACCGAGCGCCCGATCATGGAGAGCATCGCCGCAGCGGCATTGCCAGACCCGATAACCGGCTCGCAGACCTGCCATGACGGAGCGCTGCAGGAGTTCAACAATATTGAACTGTACCTGATGAGCCAACGCCTGTTGGTCGACGCCGGCGATTCCCTGCAAGCATTGCGTCGTCGCCTGTTGCAGCTTTTCCGGATCGAACAGCTGGAGCTGCTAGCCAACCAACGGACCGGCTCGGGTGACCGGGTTTCGGTACGCCTGGCCTACCGCCGGGAACTGGCCAGGGAACTGGACCTGCCGATTGCCGACAGCATGCGTTTTCGAGGTGCTGCGAACCTGGCGCACGATGAGCTATCCAGTGTGCTGGAAAAGGTCCGGAAAAGTGAACTGAGCGATGCACTGGTCGACTACATGCTGGCAAATACGGACTGGACCACGCGTCTGCGAGCCGAGTGTGCCGACCGCTTCGCCGAAATAGACGCACGTTTCCGTCTGCGGGTGCTCGAGCTGGCCAGCCAGGACCACTCGCTTCAGGACGAGTTGAACTTGCAGCAAGGCCTGCAAGATGACAAGGATCAGGAAGAGAGGGAGCTACTGCGCGAACTCACCATCAAGCAGATCAACAACAACTGACCCGTAGTGACTGGCGACGCGCATGACCTGCATCGCGTCGCCCATTTAATGGCCGAACCTTACCACCGATATCTCGCCTCCCCCCATTCCATCAGCGCCTGCGCTGATACGGGAGCTACCCCTTCCGAGCAACTCCGATCACTGGCCGCGAGTTTGCAAACAACTATCTAACACCTCCGGCCCCACCAAGGCGCCAAAACTTTCGCAAGCCACAGCTCGAATGAAACCTGTGGCGACCTTGATCAGCAAGATTCGGAGATGTTCATGCGAAAGCTTTCCCAAGCACCCACGGTGTCCACTCGCCACGTTGAAATCGTCCGGGCCAGGCTTCCAGAATGGGTGAGCGACCTCTCCGCGGACGAGGCCGGCGCGTTGAAAACATTCAGCTCCTCGCTGTGGGATTGGTTCGACCGGTCCAACCGCTCTCATCCAGACATCATCAAAGAGTTGCTGCACGACTATGCTGCTTATCGCAAGAGCACGGGCCCGCTGGCGGCTACCGTCGCAACCCTCCCAACCGTTGAGGAGTACGCGGCACCACTACTGACAGCTGCGATCAAGGCACGCTTCCGTATCGACCTTGATGTTCGCACAACCTATCTGAATGACGCCCGCCTATGGTCCTCGCATGCCACGCATATCGACGTGGCGAGCTATCCGACCGATATTCGCAAGCCGGTGCTACGTACCGACTACAGAACACTGTTGACCGCAGCGTTGCAAAACTTCAGCCCTAGCGAAACTGCCTTGGGTGCGCTGGACTTTGATCGGCGTATCCGGGCCAAGATCGCTACGGGTCCGTCCCGTGATAAACGCACGCTTTACGACATGGAGCCTGCACATTTCGCTGCGCTTTGCCGCGACCTCGATTTGGGACAAGGCTATCAAGACCTGATTGACTCGACGTTGGCGGATACGCAGCAGCAGCGGACGGCAGAGCGTTCAGCATTACTTGTCGAAGCTCACATGGCGTACCTCAAAGGGGATGTGAGTGAGGTATTCTACGAGCGGATAAAAGCGACCGCTGCCGGGCAGACGCCTGACGATGGCGCTGCCAACCTGACCGCTTACGCGCTTCGGCTCTGGGATACACCTCTTAACGGCGTGCTGGTTTTGAGCGACGATCTGGACAACGTCGAACGCACCCTGCCCGTGGTCGTCCATATCCCCGGCGACCCGGTGGCCCCGCTGAAAGAGTATCCATCATCGACCGCTTTTACCCATGCGCTGGTAAAACGGCTTGAACAGATGAATTACCTGGATTTCTTCCAGCGTTTCTTCCCGGCAAGGCACCGGGCCAAGTTGCGCGAAAAGGTCGTTGCCAGTATTTACCCCTATGGCTGGAGCCCGAAGGCCAACCTTTTGATACGTCAGCGCAGCACCAACCCTTCATTGCATCTACGTGCCAGCAAGCTCCCCGGGTCACCACTGGATGAAATGGTGAAGAGGAAAGTGGCCTCGGTGAAAGACGATGCCTTGTTCCATGCGGTACCCACTCGCCTGAAGAACCAACAAGCATTTGATGAGCGCATTCATCACTATCTGGCATTGGGCCTCGGTGCCCTCAATGCAGCTGCGTTCATCGTGCCGGTCGTTGGCCAGGCGATGGCTGTGGTCAATGTCATACAACTCGCATCCGAAACCTTCGATGGCATCCAGGCCTGGTCCCGCGGTGAGCAGGAACAGGCCTGGAGCTACCTGACGGATGTGATAGAGAACATAGCCTTGATCGGCGCGCTGGGGGCGGAGGGCCAAAGCAGTGTGCCTGCCAGAGAAATCATCCCCGTGGAAACTCCTTCCTTCATTACCGAACTGGAGCCGGTGACCTTGCCAGATGGACAGGAGCGTTTATGGAAACCAGACATGACGCCCTATGCCCACGACATCGTTCTGCCTCCTGGCCTGCAACCAGACCAATACGGCATCTATCACTATCAGGACAAAGCATGGGTCGCCATCGAGGACAAATATTTTGCGGTCACCCACAACCGGAATGGCGCCGACTATCGAGCCCGGCACGCCACTCTGATCGGGACCTACGAGCCCAAGCTGCGTCATAACGGGTTTGGCACTTGGCAACATGAACTGGACCGCCCTCTGCAGTGGCAGGGAGCCAAGCTGGTAAAACGTCTGGGACCCGACTTCTGGCGGCTGGATGAGCAAACCGCACAGCGGCTGTTGCGCATAAGTGACACCCACGAAACCGTACTTCGCCGCGCCTTGAGCGAAAACGACCGACCGCCGGCGCTGCTGGAGGACGCCAGGCGACGCTTCGCAGCGGATGAGCAAGCTTGCCAGGCTTACCCGGCAAGCGAAGCGTCAGCCCGGGCCGAGGCGTTCGAAAACTACTACCTGGAACTGTCCAGCACGGACGACCCAGCGGCGCTAGCCTTACAGCAGCACTATCCTCGGCTGCCGGCGGTCATTGCCGAAGAGCTTGGTTTTCACGCCAATGCCGAGGAGCTGAACCAGCTCGCCCAAGGCCGGGTACCTCAACGCCTTGCCGAGGAAGTCAGGGTCTATCAACAGGAGGTGCGCCTGGCTCGCGCCTATGAAAAGCTGTATCTGCAAACCCCGGCCTACAACCCGGATAGCGACAAACTGATCTTCCACAGCCTCGCTCGGATTACCGGCTGGTCAGATCAGCTACGTCTGGAAATACGCGATCGCTGGTACGGCGGTGCATTGATCGACAGCATCGGACAACCCAATGCGCCCACCCGGAAAATCCTCGTGCTAGAGGCCCCCCTGTACCAAGCCCATGATGACCAAGGTCTTCACCTGCATGGCGCTGACGAGCTCTATGCATCAGTACTGCACGCGTTGCCTGACGACATGCGTACCGCACTGGGTTTCCCCGGCACTTGGCAAAGCCAGGACCTGAAAGCGGCAATAGAACACAACTTGATGCCACGTCATGGCTTGCGCAAGCTACTGGGCATGCAACCGACACATCCTTCCCGCGTACCACCCATGCGCCTGGCTGGGGGCCGTATCGGCTATGCCTTGAGCGGCAGGGGCGCGCTAAGCGGCTTCATTGCACGGGAAACGCTGCTCGACTTGATATTGACGCTGCAGCTGGGTCCAGGCCTGGACCTGGAGCCTGAGAACATACTCAGGGCACTGGAAGCAAACTACGACCGCCAAAGCATTCTGGACAGGCTGCGGCAACTTCTGGACGAGCGCAGCCAGCTGGCCCTAGCCTTGGATACATGGGGGGCAGGCTCGGCGCATTCATTGGACCCGCAAGCCGAAGCACCAGGTCGAGCGAGGTTGGTAGAGGCAATCTGGCAAGCATGGTTGGATACCGCATTGGCCGACGTAATGGAGACCCCGTCTACCCTGTGGCTACAAGAGATATGGCCTACATTGTTACCTACCCAATTGCCTGCTTTCCTCACTCGGCGGATCAGGCAACTTCGCATCCAGACAACGACCCCGACGGCCAATGAGTTTGTCCGCGCTCATGAAACGATGGTCGCTTTCCTAGAACAATTCAGCGACCTGAGGGTACTGGAGCTGACCACTGCGGACCACACTCCCAGTAATGTGAGCCTCCCCCTGCTGCCTACACTTTTCAGCCGCTTTCCCAATTTGCAAGAGCTTCGCCTGATCAACCAGAGCCTGGTGATCGGCACATGGGAGATTCAAAGACTTCGGGAGATGCCACACCTTGAAGTTCTGGACCTGTCCGGCAACCTTGTACCAGATTCCGCAAACCTTGAGCGTTTACTACAGATGCATTTGCGTTACCTCGGCCTCGATCGTATAGCGCTACGCCAATGGCCCACCTGGATCACGCCCACCAATCTGGAAGGCGTGGAGGTACTCTCACTGAGAGAAAACAACATCACCAATATCCCGGGTGACCTTTTCAGTCAACCCAGTCTCCATGCTGCCCGGACGCGGATCAATCTGCATGGCAACGTTCTGACGGATCGAACCATTCGCAGGATCCTGCTTGACTGGAACCACCCGGGATACCCACTGTGGTTTGAATTGGATGTGCCGCAAGGGCTGCAAACTCAAATAGAGCATCTGCAAACCGAACGCTCCGAACTGAATGCTGTCATCGAGCAATGGACTTACGGCCAAGCTTCGTCCTCCGCACAAGCGGCGGACCGGCAACATATAGGCGAATGCATCATGAATGCCTGGCGCCGCCAAGCCGAAGGGGACAACTTTTCAGCAATGGAGCTCAGGAATGTCGGCCTCGAACATTTTCCTGAACGATTGCCAGCATTTTTCTGCAATCGCCTGCGCAGCCTGCAGCTTGACCGAGTAACTTTCTGGCAGCCCCAGCTGGACAATTTCTTGATGCGCTTTCCTAACCTGGAGGCGCTGAGAATGCATGGTCATGTCTACCCGTTACAGGCAGTCCCGAATGCCTTGCTGCGGTTGGAACAGCTTCGAACTGTGGTACTGGTAGACCAAGGTCTTCTGGTGGATCAGCAGGCCATGACGTTACTCGGCCAAATCCGCCAACTGGACACACTTGAACTCAGCGGCAATACCATTGGCCAGATCACAGATCATTCAACTTTGCCGCGGCACTTGAGCATGCTGCACCTGGATAACACAGGTTTGGTCGCCTGGCCCGAATGGGTCGAATCTATGATGCCAATCAGCGTTCTGGACCTGGACCACAACCAGATCAGCACGTTGCCTGCGCATGTTCTCGAAAATCCGCGCGACGACGGCATTCATACTGAAATTTCGCTGATGGGCAACCCGTTGAATCGGGAAACCATGATCAGTGCACATACCTCCGAGGGCTATCACCGACGCTTTTCTTTCAATATGGACTTGCCGCCTGATATCGAGGCAATGTCCCCTAACGTCCACTCCGACTCCAACAGCAGCTCCGTGGCATCCAGTGGGCATGTACATTCACCGGCACCCTTGGAGCAAGAAGTACCTTCCGTTGATCATTGGTTATCGACACAGGATGGCCAGGCGAGCACTCGGAGAACTGTCTGGGCCAGGCTGGAACAACAAGACCCCAATAACAACCTGCTGCGCCTGGTACAGCGGTTGACACACTCTGCGCCCTATCGCAACACTACCCTGCGCCCCGAATTAGTTCAGCGCGTGTGGGCGGTGATAGAGGCAGCGGACCGTGATGATGGCCTGCGAGCCTTGTTCAACGGGATAGCACAAGATGCATTACCCCAAGCTGACGGCAACCAGACTTGTGCCGATGGCGCGCTGCTGGTGTTCGTCCAGATTGAACAACAGATACTCCTGCAAAACATCCTTGGCGGACCGCCTGAGCATTATGGCGAAAACCTGCTCCGGTGGATGCGGAGCCAGTATCGTCTGCAGGCGCTTGATGAATACGCTGGCGCTCACCTTGTCGGGCGGGACGAAGCAGAGGTACGGCTGGCGTACCGCTTGCGCCTGAGTGCCGAACTTGACCTGCCGCTGCCCCCACGAGGCATGCTCTATGAAGGATCAGCTGACGTGGGTCAGCGCGAGCGGGAAGCCGTTGTCGAGTATGTACGCCAACGTGAAGACGGTGACGGCTGGCTCAGTTATGCGGCCGCGCAAGACCAATGGGTCCAATATCTGAGAAGTACGGATGAAGCGTACTTCCGCCAACAGAAAGAGGCCTATGAACTCAGTGTGCTCAACCTGCCTGACAGATACCCTGGCATGACCATCGAAGCACTACAACCTATGTACGATCAGCTCAAGCTCGACTATGACTCTCTGGTGCTCAGCCGCATTTATCAGCTGACCATTCAAAAGAGACGCGAGTTCTTGCACGACTGATCGGCGCAAAGCCCGGCAGCATTGTAGACGCTGTCGGGCTTTGGTAACTGCTCGCTTTCCATGCATGGCTGCTTGTCAGTCATTCCCCAGGTTGGCCGGGTTACCGACCATAACGCTGTTCCGCCCACGCCAGGCACGCCTGCAACAATCTCCGCAGCGCCTCCTGTGTCGGCCGTGCCAGGTCTTCGCGGTAATCGAACGGCTCGCTTTCTTCCATATACGTGCTCTGCGCCAGCTCCAGCTGCACCGCATGGATGTGATTGGCTGGGTTGCCGTAATGCCGGGTGATATGCCCGCCTTTGAAACGACCGTTGAGCACATGGCTGTAGCCCTGTGCCTGGGCACAAACACCTTGCAGGCGCTCGGCCAAATCCGGATCGCAGCTGGCGCCATTGAAGGTACCCAGGTTGAAGTCCGGCAGCTTGCCGTCGAACAGATGCGGGATCAGCGAACGGATCGAATGGGCGTCCCACAGCAGGGCGTAGCCGAATTCCTCGCGCAGCCGCGCCAGCTCACGACGAATCGTGTCGTGGTAGGGGCGCCAGATCTGCTCCAGATACTGCTTGCGTTCCTCGCCTGTCGGCACCAGCCCGTCCTTGAACAATGGCTCGCCATCGAACAGCGTGGCCGGGTACAGGCCAGTGGTGGCACCGGCGTACAGCGGCTTGTCGTCATCCGGGCGGTTCAGGTCGATGACGAAACGCGAATACTCCGCTGCCACGACACTGGCGCCCATCTCACGGGCGAAGTCATACAGCCGTGGAATATGCCAGTCGGTGTCCGGCAGGCTGCGCGCCTGGTCCACCAGACCGTCTCGTACAGCCGGCGAAAGTTTCAGGCCGGCATGGGGCATGCTGATCAGCAGCGGCAGGCGCCCCTGGTGAAAACTCAGTACCTTGTCCATCGTGCCTCACTCAGTTGGAAATCTCGTGGCCCTTGCGCACCACGCGCTTGGGCAGGTCGCCGCCCAGCCAATAGGCCAGGTCGGCGGGGCGTTCGATCTGCCAGGCGACGAAGTCGGCGACCTTGCCCACTTCCAGCGAGCCGTGGCTGTCACCCAGGCCCAGCGCCGTGGCGGCGTGCACGGTGACACCGGCCAGGGCTTCCTCTGGGGTCATGCGGAAGCAGGTGCAGCCCATGTTCAGCATCAACCTCAGCGACAACCCTGGCGAGGTGCCGGGGTTAAGGTCGCTGGCCAGGGCAATCTTCACGCCGTGGTGGCGCAAGGCGTCCATCGGTGGCAGCTGGGTTTCGCGCAGGAAGTAGAACGCGCCCGGCAGCAGCACGGCGACCGTGCCGGCTTTTGCCATGGCCATGGCGTCTTCCTCGGTCATGAATTCCAGATGGTCGGCCGACAGCGCGTGGTAGCGCGCCGCCAGGCTGGAACCGTGCAGCGACGACAACTGTTCGGCGTGCAGCTTGACCGGCAAGCCAAGCTCGCGCGCCTTGATGAACAGCCGCTCGACCTGGGTCGGGGAGAACGCCAGGTGTTCACAGAAGGCATCCACTGCGTCCACCAGGCCTTCAGCGGCCAGGGCCGGCAGCATTTCGTCGCAGATGTGCGCGATGTAGTCGTCAGCCCGGCCCACGTATTCCGGCGGCAGGGCATGGGCTGCCAGGCAGGTGGCGCGCACCGCCAGCGGCAACTCGTCGGCCAGGCGCCGGGCCACTCGCAGCATCTTGCGCTCGTTGGCAAGGTCCAGGCCATAGCCGGACTTGATCTCGATGGTGGTCACGCCATCGCGCATCAGCGCCTGGACCCGCTGGCGAGCACTGGCGAACAGCTCGTCCTCGCTGGCAGCGCGGGTGGCCCGCACGGTGCTGGCGATGCCGCCGCCCTGTGCGGCGATTTCGGCATAGCTAACGCCCTGCAGGCGCTGCTCGAACTCGCCGCTGCGATTGCCACCGAACACCGCGTGGGTGTGGCAGTCGATCAGCCCCGGGGTGACCCAGGCGTCGCCAAGGTCAACCGTACGCTCTGCCTCGACCGCCGCCAGCTCGACACGAGGGCCGATCCACTCGATCAGCCCGGCGTTGGTGACGATGGCCGCGTCTTCGATGGCCGAATAACGACCCCCGACCATGGTTGCTACATGGCAGTGCTGCCAGACGGTTCTCATACATTGACTCCTGTACTTAGCGGTGCAGCTCGGCCGGTTCCGCTACCGGTTCGCCTTGCCCTGCGCGCGGCTTGCACCACAGCAGGTAGGACGCCACCAGGAACACCACCCAGACCACGCCGACGAGCAATGCCGCCTGGGTATCCGGGAAGTAACCGAGCACACCAAAGATGAACACCATGAACGCAATGGCCATGGCCGGGCCGTAAGGCCAGAACGGCACCGGGAACTGCAGCTGGGCCACTTGTTCACTGCTCATGCTGCGGCGCATGGCCACTTGGGTGAGCAGGATCATCAGCCACACCCACACGGTGGCGAAGGTGGCGATCGAAGCGATCAGCAGGAACACATTTTCCGGGATCAGGTAGTTGAGCAGCACGCCGATCAGCAACGCAGCCCCCATCACCACCACGGTCATCCACGGCACGCCGTGCTTCGACAGCTTGCTGAAACCGCGCGGTGCATGGCCTTGCTGGGCCAGGCCGTACATCATGCGGCCGGCGCCGAAGATGTCGCTGTTGATGGCCGAGATCGCTGCGGAAATCACCACGATGTTCAGCACGGCGGCGGCAGAGCCGATGCCCAGGTTACTGAAGATTTGCACGAACGGGCTGCCCTGGCTGCCGATCTGCGGCCATGGGAACAGGCACATCAGCACGAACAGGGTGAGCACGTAGAACAGCAGGATGCGCAGGGGCACGGCGTTGATCGCCCTGGGGATGACCCGTTGCGGGTCCTTGGCCTCACCAGCGGTGACGCCGATGATCTCGATGCCGCCAAACGCGAACATCACCACTGCAAAGGAGGCAATCAGGCCACCCACGCCATTGGGCATGAAGCCGCCGTGCTCGAACAGGTTGCTGACACCCACGGCCTGCCCGGTGCCTACCTGACTGAAGCCAAAGGCCATGATGCCGAGGCCGGCCAGGATCATCGCCACGATGGCGCCGACCTTGAGCAGCGACAGCCAGAATTCCATTTCGCCAAAGACCTTGACGTTGCACAGGTTGAGGCCGCCGATCAGGAAGACGATGCCCAGCACCCAGATCCAGCGGGCCACTTCCGGGAACCAGAAGCCCATGTAGATACCGAAGGCGGTGACATCGGCGATGGCGACGATGACCATCTCGAAGGCGTAGGTCCAGCCGAGGATGAAGCCGGCCATGGGGCCGAGGTAGGTGCTTGCGTAGTGGCCGAACGAGCCGGCGACCGGGTTGTGCACGGCCATTTCGCCGAGGGCGCGCATGACCATGAATACGGCGGCGCCGCCGATCAGGTAGGCCAGCAACACGGCCGGGCCGGCCATCTGGATGGCCGAGGCGGAACCGTAGAACAGCCCGGTGCCGATGGCGGAGCCGAGGGCCATGAAACGGATGTGGCGGGCACTTAGCCCGCGTTTTAGACCTTGAGCTTGTTGCATGTCACGTCCTTGAATTGTTTTTGTGGTCGTGAGATCGAGGGGGCTGCCTTGCAGCCCTTTCGCAGCACAAGGCTGCTCCTACAAGGGAGCGCGTCGCCTTTGCAGGAGCAGCCTTGCGCTGCGAATGGGCCGCACAGCGACCCCTGGGGGCATTACAGGCTTGGCAGCACACCAGCCGGCAGCAGGCCGGTCAGGCGACCCTTGGCCAACAGTTCCACGGCCTTTTCGATGTCGGGCGCGAAGAAACGGTCACGGTCGTAGTGCGGCACTTCGCTGCGCAGCGCCTGGCGCGCCTGCTCCAGCTTGGCCGAGGTCTTCAGGCCCTTGCGCAGGTCCAGACCCTGGCAGGCGCCCAGCCATTCGATGGCCAGCACGCCACGGGTGTTTTCGGCCATTTCCCACAGACGCTTGCCGGCAGCCGGGGCCATCGACACGTGGTCTTCCTGGTTGGCCGAGGTCGGCAGGCTGTCCACACTGTGCGGGTGCGACAGGGCCTTGTTCTCGCTGGCCAGGGCAGCAGCGGTGACCTGGGCGATCATGAAGCCCGAGTTGACCCCACCGTTCTCCACCAGGAACGGCGGCAGCTGGGACATGTGCTTGTCCATCATCAGCGAGATACGGCGCTCGCTGAGCGAACCGATTTCGGCAATCGCCAGCGCGATGTTGTCGGCGGCCATGGCCACCGGCTCGGCGTGGAAGTTACCACCGGAAATCACATCACCTTCGGCAGCGAACACCAGTGGGTTGTCCGACACCGCGTTGGCTTCGGTGCCCAGTACCTCGGCGGCCTGGCGCAACTGGGTCAGGCAGGCGCCCATGACCTGCGGCTGGCAGCGCAGCGAGTACGGGTCCTGGACCTTGTCGCAGTTCTTGTGCGACAGCGACACTTCGCTGGAGTCACCCAGCAGGTCACGGAAGCAGGCAGCAGTGTCGATCTGGCCACGCTGGCCGCGCACTTCGTGGATGCGCGCATCGAACGGCGAGCGCGAGCCCAGTGCGGCTTCGACGCTCAGGCCGCCACAGGCGATGGCAGCGGCGTACAGGTCTTCGCCCTGGAACAGGCCACGCAGGGCATAGGCGGTGGACGCCTGGGTGCCGTTGAGCAGGGCCAGGCCCTCCTTGGCGGCCAGCGTCAGCGGCTCGAGGCCGGCCACGGCCAGGGCTTCGGTGGCTGGCAGCCACTGGCCCTTGTAGCGGGCCTTGCCTTCACCCAGCAGCACCAGCGACATGTGCGCCAGCGGGGCGAGGTCACCGGAAGCGCCCACCGAACCCTTCAGCGGGATGTGCGGGTAGACTTCGGCGTTGACCAGGGCGATCAGCGCGTCGATGACTTTGCGACGGATACCGGAGAAGCCACGGCTGAGGCTGTTGATCTTCAGCACCATGATCAGCCGCACCAGGTCGTCATCCAGCGGCGCGCCGACACCGGCGGCGTGGGACAGCACCAGCGAGCGCTGCAGGTTTTCCAGGTCATGGCTGGCGATGCGGGTCGAGGCCAGCAGGCCGAAACCGGTGTTGATGCCGTAGGCAGTACGGTCTTCGGCAATGATCTGCTCGACGCAGGCAACGCTGGCGTCGATGGCTGGCGCGGCGCTGGCGTCCAGTTGCAGGCGCACGGGCGCGGCATGGATGGCGCGCAGTTGGGCCAGGGTCAGGGTGCCGGGCTTGAGGGTCAATTCGGTCACTTCACTACTCCAATCGCGTGGAGCCGCAGGCCCGTTTGCAGGTGCCTGCGTGCTCCTTCTTGTTGTTCAGTATCACCCCTGGCGGGGTGCGATCCAAAGCGTGGCGATCAGCCAGTGATCATCGGCAGGTCCAGGCCCTGCTCCTTGGCGCACTCGATGGCGATGTCGTAACCGGCATCGGCATGACGCATTACACCGGTCCCTGGGTCGTTGGTCAGCACGCGTGCGATACGCTCGGCGGCTTCATCGGTACCGTCGCAGACGATGACCATGCCCGAGTGCTGGGAGAAGCCCATGCCCACACCACCACCGTGGTGCAGCGAAACCCAGGTAGCACCGCCGGCGGTGTTCAGCAGGGCGTTGAGCAGCGGCCAGTCGGAGACAGCGTCGGAACCGTCGCGCATGGCTTCGGTTTCACGGTTGGGGCTGGACACCGAACCGGAGTCCAGGTGGTCACGACCGATCACGATCGGTGCCGACAGCTCGCCGCTGCGTACCATTTCGTTGAACGCCAGGCCCAGCTTGGCGCGCAGGCCCAGACCAACCCAGCAGATACGTGCCGGCAGGCCCTGGAAGCTGATGCGCTCGCGGGCCATGTCCAGCCAGCGGTGCAGATGGGCGTCGTCGGGGATCAGTTCCTTGACCTTCGCGTCGGTCTTGTAGATATCTTCGGCATCACCTGACAGCGCCGCCCAGCGGAACGGGCCGATGCCGCGGCAGAACAGCGGGCGGATGTAGGCCGGTACAAAGCCCGGGAAATCGAAGGCATTGGCCACGCCTTCTTCCTTGGCCATCTGGCGGATGTTGTTGCCGTAGTCGAAGGTCGGCACACCCTGCTTCTGGAAATCGAGCATGGCTTGCACGTGCACGGCCATCGACTGCTTGGCGGCCTTGACCACTGCAGCCGGCTCGGTCTGCGCGCGGTCGCGGTACTGTTCCCAGGTCCAGCCGGCTGGCAGGTAACCGTTCAGCGGGTCGTGGGCGCTGGTCTGGTCGGTGACCATGTCCGGGCGCACGCCACGCTTGACCAGCTCTGGCAGGATTTCGGCAGCGTTGCCGTGCAGGGCGATGGAGATGGCCTTGCCTTCGGCGGTGTACTTGGCGATGCGTGCCAGGGCGTCGTCGAGGTCAGTGGCCTGCTCGTCGACGTAACGGGTTTCCAGGCGGAAGTCGATGCGGCTCTGCTGGCATTCGATGTTCAGCGAGCAAGCACCGGCCAGGGTGGCGGCCAGTGGCTGGGCGCCGCCCATGCCGCCCAGGCCGGCGGTCAGTACCCACTTGCCTTTCAGGCTTCCACCGTAATGCTGGCGACCGGCTTCGACGAAGGTTTCATAGGTGCCCTGGACGATGCCCTGGCTGCCGATGTAGATCCAGCTGCCGGCGGTCATCTGGCCGTACATGGCCAGGCCCTTGGCGTCCAGTTCGTTGAAGTGTTCCCAGTTGGCCCAGTGCGGCACCAGGTTGGAGTTGGCGATCAGTACGCGCGGGGCGTTGCTGTGGGTCTTGAACACGCCGACCGGCTTGCCCGACTGCACCAGCAGGGTTTCATCGTCTTCCAGGCGGGTCAGGGTCTCGACGATCTTGTCGTAGCACGCCCAGTTACGGGCAGCGCGGCCGATACCGCCGTACACCACCAGTTCTTTCGGGTTTTCCGCGACCTGTGGATCGAGGTTGTTCATCAGCATGCGCAGTGGCGCTTCGGTCAGCCAGCTTTTGGCAGTCAGCTTGTTGCCACGTGGGGCACGGATTTCAACGTCACGGTATTTGTTGTTGTCGGTCACGGGAAAGGTCCTCTGCGGTCGTCCGCGGGCGGGTATGTCGTGGTAGATATACAAACACACCTTTACTTGTATGTACAAGCATGGACAACCAAAATAGTTGGACTTTTCCGCTGAGCGGTGCGGAAAACCAAGGGGCCGCTGCGCGACCCATTCGCAGCACAAGGCTGCTCCTGCAAGGGTTTGCGTTCCCCTGCAGGAGCAGCCTTGTGCTACGAATGGGCTGCGCAGCAGCCCCCGGCTATCTCAACGTGAAACGAGTTCGATCAGGCAGAACCGCCCCTGCACATCCAACCCCAACAACTGGTCATTGCCTTCCAAGCGCAGGCAGTCATACAACCCCAAGCGCTGCGTCTCACCCCCGGCGATGCCAACCTCGACCTGGCTGCTGGCAGCGAACAGCAACACCGTCGACGCCGAGCTGTACAAGCGGCTGGTGCCATCGAACCACTGCAACCGCGCCCGGTAGCGCTGCGGTGCATAGATCAGGTTGAAATCGCGGATCGCCCCGCCCAGCAGCTTGCAGCTAACCTGGCTCTCTCCACTGAAGGCGAAGGCATCGAACGGCAGCAATGGCCTGCTGGCCTGGCCGTCGACCAGCAGGCGCATGCCGTCACCCTGCAGCACGGTGATGATCCGCTGGTAGCCGGCGAAGGTAGAAAACCCGCCCGACTCCTCGATATCGGCAATCGACAGGCGCCAGCCAAAGCCTTCCAGGCCTTCGCCACTGTCGCGGGTGATCTCTTCGGTGAAACCGCCACCGTTCTTCCACGGCATGCGCGGGTAGCCCTGCGCACGCAACAACTGCAGCTGGCTCATTTACTGAAACGTCCTTCCAGGCGATGACGGGAACCGGGGTGGATCAGCCGCGCGGCGGTCACCGGCTGGCGGCCGGACCAGGTGCGACGGCGGATCAGCAGGCAGGGCTCGCCCCGCTCGATCTGCAACAGGCGGCATTCTTCCGGCTCGGCCAGGATTGCCTCGACCACGTGCTCACCCTCGGTCAGCGGCGCCACCTGCGACAGGTAGGCGTAAGGCGTCTGCCGGGTGAAGTCCTGCTTGAGGTAGTCGGGGGCAATCGCCGCATTGACGTAGCGGTCCTCGATCTGCACCGGCACGCCGTTCTCGAAATGCACGATCAGCGAGTGGAACACCCGCTGGCCTTCGCGCATGTCCAGGGCCAGGGCCCGCTCGGAACCGGCCGCTTCCTCGGTGAGGGTGATTACCTGGCAGCTATGCTGGTGGCCACGCGCGGCAATTTCGTCGGCGATGTTGTTGACCTCGAACAGCGCCGAACGCCCCTTGGGCTCGGCAACGAAGGTACCGACCCCTTGCATGCGCACCAGCAGGCCTTCGGCGGTAAGTTCGCGCAGGGCGCGGTTGATGGTCATGCGGCTGAAGCCCAGCTGGCTGACCAATTCGCTCTCCGAGGGTACCCGGTGATGCGGTGGCCAGCTGCCGTTGTCGATCTGCTGGATGATCATCTGTTTGACCCGGGCGTACAGCGGAGCCGGGCCCTCGCCCATCTGGGCAACCAGCGCGGAGACAGGAGGTGTCGGCACGGCGTTGGATCCTTGTGCAAATGGAATGAGCGGTAGCTTGCCGCAGTTTACCCGGCAGGCAAACGCCTGTATATGTATATACAAGTTAACAATAACAGGATTTTCACCAATGTCCGCCTACTTCGCCGAACGCGCCCTGCTGCCTACGGGTTGGGCCAGCCATGTCCGCATCGAGGTTACCAGTGATGGCCAGCTGGCCCGCATCGAACCAGGTGCCTCGGGCGAGGGCGCCGAGCGGCTGGCCGGCCCGCTGCTGCCCGGCATGCCCAACCTGCACTCGCATGCCTTCCAGCGCGCAATGGCAGGGCTGGCGGAAGTCGCCGGCAACCCCAACGACAGTTTCTGGACCTGGCGCGACCTGATGTATCGCTTGGTCGGCCAGATCAGCCCGGAGCAGCTACAGGTCATCGCCCGCCAGCTGTACATCGAGATGCTCAAGGCCGGCTACACCTCGGTCGCCGAGTTCCACTACGTGCACCATGACCAGGCCGGCAAGGCCTACGCCGACCCGTCCGAACTGTCCCGCCGCATCAGCGCAGCTGCTGCCGACAGCGGCATTGGCCTGACCTTGCTACCGGTACTGTACAGCCACGCAGGCTTCGGTGGCCAAGCCCCGAACGACGGGCAACGGCGCTTTATCAACTCCACCGAACAATACCTGCAACTGCAAGCGCAGCTGGCCCCACTGCTGGCCGCACAACCTGCGCAGCAACTGGGTTTGTGCTTCCATTCGCTGCGCGCCGTGACGCCCGGGCAGATCGCAGAAGTGCTGGCAGCCAGCGACAAGCAGTGCCCGGTGCATATCCATATCGCCGAGCAGCAGAAGGAAGTCGACGACTGCTTGGCCTGGAGCGGCCTGCGCCCGCTGCAGTGGCTGTACGAGCACGTGGACGTGGACCCACGCTGGTGCCTGGTGCATGCAACCCATGCCGAGCCGGATGAAGTCACCGCCATGGCCCGCAGCGGCGCGGTTGCGGGGCTGTGCCTGACCACCGAGGCCAACCTTGGCGACGGGATTTTCCCGGCAGTGGACTACCTGGCGCAGGGTGGGCGCATGGGCATTGGTTCAGACAGCCATGTGTCGCTGAGCGTGGTGGAGGAGCTGCGCTGGCTGGAATATGGCCAGCGGCTGCGCGACCAGCGGCGTAACCGCCTGTATCGCGGCGACCAGCCGATGGTCGGGCGCACGCTGTATGACGCTGCACTGGCGGGCGGCGCGCAGGCGCTGGGGCAGGCGGTCGGGGAACTGACCGTGGGCAAACGTGCCGACTGGCTGGTGCTCGATGGACAGGACCCTTACATCGCCATGGCCGATGGGGATGCGATTCTCAACCGCTGGCTGTTTGCCGGGGGCGATCGCCAGGTGCGGGATGTGATGGTGAATGGGCAGTGGGTGGTGCGCCAGGGGCGCCATGCACAGGAAGAGCAAAGCCGGTTGGCGTTTGCCAAAGTACTGCGGCAGCTTTTGGGCTGAGTCTATTGGGGCTGCTTTGCAGCCCCCAGAAACTCAGTGCCTCTTGACGATCTGCTGGTCCGACGCACGCCAGATCAGCCGACTGGTGTCGTACCCCTGCTGCCGGGCCTTGGACATCAAGTTCTCGCGCTCCCAGGCCGGTAGCGTCGGCGTGCGCGACAGGATCCACAAGTGCTTGCGGTCCGGGCTGCCGACCACCGCTGTGCGGTAGCGCTCATCCACATAAAGAATCCAGTACTCGCCCCTCGCCACCCCTGGCACCAGCTTGGTGAACCAATTGTCGAACTCGACCCACAACTTGTCGGTGTGCCCCGGCTCCTGGATGTTCGCATGCCCTTCGGCGCGCAGCCATTCGTCACCCATGGTGCGGCAGCGGTTGAGGACGCCGAGGCTACCATCGAGCCTGAGATTGTAGTGCGCTTCGGACTGCTCGCAGCCGGTCTGGTAGCGCATCGGCAGGCGTGCCAGCTCGTACCACTTGCCCTGATAGCGCTTGAGGTCGATGTTGCCCGCAGTTTTCGGTGCCAGCGGGTCGTGCACAGAGCCGGCACAGCCACCCAGCAGCAACGCCAGGCATACCCCCATCAGCAGATACAGGTGCCTCATTTGAGACCCTGCCCTGAATACATGAGCACCTTGTCAGCCGCGTACTGCACACTGATGAAGCTCTTCTCGTCCCCCCAGGTGCAACTGCTCATCCCCAGCGCGCCAGAGCACTCGGTCGGCGTGCCAAGCAGCTGCTCGACCTCGGCCTTGTTCATACCGGCCTTGATCTTGGAATAGTTTTCCTGATTGATCTTGCTGCAGGCAGTCAGGACGACGCACAGCGACAACAGGGCGAGGGAACGCAACGACATGAAGGACACTCCTGGAGAGGGGATACAGGCGAGTGGCCTGCAGTGACCTTCGACGGCAAAAACCCTCCCAGGTTCCCTGGTCACCCTCCTCTCCCCCTACGCCATTGGTCGGATGGCCACTACTGTGCGATTAATCACAAAGAATTATCCTGCTCAAACAAAAAAGGCCGCCCCTACACACTGTAGGAGCAGCCTTGTGCTGCGAAAGGGCCGGTAAGGCCAACAAGGATGCAAGGGCAGCAGGGGCCTCTTCGCAGCACAAGGCTGCGCCTACGAAGATCCCGCCAGCCCTGGAATCAGAACCTGGACCCAGGCTCCAGCAAAAAGTCCATCTCTTCGCTGGTACTCGGCCGCTCCAGCACCAGGTTGCGGTGCGGGAAGCGCCCGAAACGGGCAATTACCCGCTGGTGCTGCTCGGCGTAGTCGAGGAAGCCTTCGAACAACCTGCGGTTGGCTTCGGGCTGCTCGTCCAGCAGCACCTGGTAGCGCTCGACGCACAGGTTCTGCCAGTCCAGCACCTCGGCATGCTCCAGCACCAGCAGCACGAACACTCGCTGGATCGGCAGCAACTGGTAATCCCAGTTTTTCTGCAAACCTTGCATCGCCACCACCTGGGCACGCCGGTCGCCCTCGAAGGCGCGCGGCGTGTCGCGGTAGATCATGCGTGGCAGCTGGTCCAGCAGGATCAGCAGGCCCAGCCAGCCCTGCGGGCTTTGCTGCCACTCGTCGAGCCCACCCGCCAGGGCGTGCTCGACCAGCTCGCCAAACAGCGCATGGGCCTCGGCATCATGATGCTTGCCGAACCACAGCGTGCTCTTCTCGTCAGCCACGGCCTGGGGACTGGTGCCCCAACCGAACCACCACTCCAGCAACGGCTGCCAAGGTGCGAGCATGACTTACTCCTTGTGGTAGGCGGTGACGCGCTCGACCTCTTCCTTCGAGCCGAGGATTACCGACACACGCTGGTGCAGGCTTTCTGGCTGAATGTCGAGGATGCGATCGTAACCGTTGGTGGAAGCGCCACCGGCCTGTTCGATGATGAAGGACATCGGGTTGGCTTCGTACATCAGGCGCAGCTTGCCCGGTTTGCTCGGCTCGCGGGCGTCACGTGGGTACATGAACAGGCCGCCACGGGTCAGGATGCGGTGTACGTCGGCCACCATCGAGGCGATCCAGCGCATGTTGTAGTTCTTCTTCAACGGGCCGGTCTCGCCTGCCAGCAGTTCGCCCACGTAGCGCTGAACCGGGGCTTCCCAGTGGCGCTGGTTGGACATGTTGATGGCGAACTCTGCAGTGCTTTCCGGCACACGGATGTTTTCGTGAGTGAGGACGAAGCTGCCCAGTTCGCGGTCGAGGGTGAAGCCCTTGACGCCGTTGCCCAGGGTCAGGATCAGCATGGTCTGCGGGCCGTAGATGGCGTAACCGGCGGCGACCTGCTGGGTACCTGGCTGCAGGAAGGCATTTTCGTTCAGGGTTTCGTTCTGGCTCAGGTATTCGTTAGGGCAACGCAGTACCGAGAAGATGGTGCCGACCGAAACGTTCACGTCGATGTTGGACGAGCCGTCCAACGGGTCGAAGACCAGCAGGTAGGCGCCTTTCGGGTACCGGCCCGGGATCTGGTAGGCGTTGTCCATTTCTTCGGAGGCCATGCCGGCCAGGTGGCCGCCCCACTCGTTGGCTTCCAGCAGGATATCGTTGGAAATCACGTCCAGTTTCTTCTGGACTTCGCCCTGCACGTTTTCAGTGCCCATGCTGCCCAGCACGCCACCAAGGGCACCTTTGGACACGTGATGGCTGATTTCCTTGCACGCACGCGCCACCACTTCGATCAGGAAGCGCAGATCGGCAGGGGTATTGTTGCTGCGGGTCTGCTCAATCAGATAGCGACTCAGGGTAACGCGGGACATGTATGGCTCCGAAAGGATTGGGGGATGAAAACCCCCGCAGTTTACAGGGAGAGTTGCGGGCTAGCGAGCAAAGAGACTCGACTTCAGCCCCTGAAGTTCAGCAAGCACCAAGCCGATGGTCGGTTGGGCTGCTGTGCAGCCCATCGCCGGCAAGCCAGCTCCCACAGGGACTGCACATGGCTCGAGGTCGACGCGGTCGAGGTAGGAGCTGGCTTGCCGGCGATGGGCCGCACAGCGGCCCCTTTTCCTCAATCCAGCGCCTTCCAGATCTCGCTGGCATACTCCCGAATGGTCCGGTCCGACGAGAACCAGCCCATCCGCGCGGTATTCAGCACCGCCATGCGCCACCATTCCTGCGGCGTGTGCCACAGCTCCTCTACCCTTCGCTGCGCATCCCAGTAGGCATCGAAATCGGCACACACCAAGAAGCGGTCATGAGCCACCAGCCCGTCGATCAGCGCGCTGTAGCGCGACGGGTCGTCCGACGAAAACACCCCGCTGCGAATG
The DNA here is from genome assembly GCF_036784815.1 of Pseudomonas sp. TE3-3-F2023. Classification (NCBI taxonomy): domain Bacteria; kingdom Pseudomonadati; phylum Pseudomonadota; class Gammaproteobacteria; order Pseudomonadales; family Pseudomonadaceae; genus Pseudomonas; species Pseudomonas sp. TE3-3-F2023. The sequence continues at coordinate 412,406 of NZ_CP145113.1, forward strand.
GCCTGCAGCACGTCGTTCAGGCGACTGGACGCAGCAATCGCCGCACTGGCGCCAAAGTCCCCGTCACGCCGCCTGGCCTCCACCTGCTGCGCGGTGAGGCCGAAGATGAACATGTTTTCGGTACCCACCTGCTCGCTCATCTCGACATTGGCACCATCCAGGGTGCCGATGGTCAGCGCGCCATTCAGGCCGAACTTCATGTTGCTGGTGCCGGAAGCTTCGTAACCGGCGGTGGAAATCTGCTCGGAAAGGTCCGCCGCCGGGATGATGCTCTCGGCCAGGCTGACATTGTAGTTGGGCAGGAACACCACTTTCAGCAGGCCGCGCACGGTCGGGTCGTTGTTCACCACCCGGGCGATGTCGTTGGCCAGCTTGATGATCAGCTTGGCCTGGTGATAGCTGGCCGCAGCCTTGCCGGCGAAGATTTTCACCCGCGGCACCCAGTCGGTACCGGGGTCGTTGCGCATGGCCTGGTACAGCGCCACGGTGTGCAGCAGGTTGAGCAACTGGCGCTTGTATTCGTGAATGCGCTTGACCTGCACATCGAACAGCGCTTCGGGGTTCACCGTAACGCCAAGGCGGTCCTGGATGATGCTGGCGAGGGCACGCTTGCTGTGCAGGCGCTGCGCGGCGAACTGCTTGCGGAAGCCGCTCTTGTCGGCAAACGGCACCAGATTGGCCAGGCGCCCTTCCGGGTCGTCCAGCAGTTCAGGGCCCAGCGCCTCGACCAGCATGGCGGTCAGCTGCGGGTTGGACTGGTACAGCCAGCGGCGGAAGGTAATGCCATTGGTCTTGTTGTTGATCCGTTGCGGGTAGAGCTTGTGCAGCTCGGCGAACACCGTGCTCTTCATCAGCTTGCTGTGCAGCGCCGACACACCGTTGACGCTGTGCGAACCAAGGAACGCCAGGTTGCCCATGCGCACCCGACGACCGTTGTCTTCTTCGATCAGCGACACGGCCCGCAACACGTCGAAGTCGTGCAGGCCTTTCGCCCTCAGCGCGTCGATGTGGTAGGCGTTGATCAGGTAGATGATCTGCATGTGCCGCGGCAGCATGCGTTCCATCAGCGCCACCGGCCAGGTTTCCAGGGCTTCGGGCAGCAAGGTGTGGTTGGTGTAGGCCAAGGTGCCGACGGTCAGCTCCCAGGCGGTATCCCAGGGGATTTCATGCTGGTCGACCAGCAGGCGCATCAGCTCGGCCACGGCGATCGACGGGTGGGTGTCGTTGAGCTGGATGGCCGCCGCGTCAGGCAGGTTGAGCAAGTTCTCGTGCATGTTCAGGTGGCGGCGCAGCAGGTCCTGCAACGAAGCCGAGACGAAGAAGTACTCCTGGCGCAGGCGCAGTTCCTGGCCCGCCTCGGTGCTGTCAGCCGGGTACAGCACCCGCGAGATGCTTTCAGCCCGTGCCACCTCGGCCACCGCCCCCAGGTGGTCACCGGCATTGAAACGTTCCAGGTGCAGCTCTTCCAGCGCCCGCGCACGCCACAGGCGCAGGGTATTGACGCTGGCCCCGCGCCAACCGACCACCGGGGTGTCGTAGGCCACCGCCCGCACGGTCTCGCCCGGCCACCACACCTGGCGCTGCTGGCCGTGGGTGTCGTGCACCGTTTCGACGCTGCCGCCAAAGCTGATGGGGTAGATCACCTCGGCGCGCTCGAACTCCCAGGGGTTGCCGAAGTCCAGCCAGTTCTCGGTCTGCTCCTGCTGCCAGCCATCGACCATGGCCTGGCGAAAAAGCCCGTGCTCGTAGCGGATGCCATAGCCGTGAGCGGCAATGCCCAAGGTCGACATGCTCTCCATGAAGCACGCCGCCAGGCGGCCAAGGCCGCCGTTGCCCAGCGCGGCATCGGGCTCGAGCAGGCGGATGCGCTCCAGGTCCACGTCCAGCCCTTCCAGTGCGTCACGGGCAATGTCGAGCAGGCCCAGGTTGCTCAGGCTGTCGTACAGCAAGCGGCCGATGAGGAATTCGAGGGAAAGGTAATAGACCCGCTTCTGGCTGCGGCGATAAGCCTGGCGGGTGTGGTCCATCCAGTGATCGACCATGTGATCGCGCGCGGCCAGGGCGATGGCTTCGAACCAGTCGTGGTCGAAGGCGTGCTCCGGGTCCTTGCCGACCGCGTAGGTCAGCTTGTCCAGTACAGCGGCGCGAAATTCGGCCACCTCGGCGTCACGAGCTTTGGGTTCCTGGGACATGCGGCATCCTCGGGCAAGTTGACGAAAACGGAGGGAGACTGTTGAGCCTAGACCCTTCGACAGGGAGTGACAGTTACCGTTCGCAGTTTTCATGCCCACTCTGCGATTCCGGCAAAAGGTTGTTCATAAATTGAACAATTCCGGTATGATCGCGCGCCCCAAGACCGTGATACACCACCATAACGATGAAAACGACCCTGATCGCCGCAGCCGAAGTCGACCGCCTGGAGACCTGGCAGCGCTACACCAGCAACATGTGCCATGGCTGCCATTCGACCTGCTGCACCCTGCCGGTGGAGGTGAAGATCAAGGATCTGATCCGTATCGGCGTGGTCGACGAGTTCGAGAAAGACGAACCGCCGAAGAACATCGCCAAACGCCTGCAGAAGGACGGCATCATCGAACGCTTCAACCAGAAGTCGGGAATCTTCACCCTGACCCGGATGAGCAATGATGACTGCCTGTACCTGGATCGTAAAAGCCGGCTGTGCACCATTTATGACAAGCGGCCGGATACCTGCCGCAACCACCCCAAGGTCGGGCCGCGGCCAGGTTACTGTGCTTACAAGCCAAAGGTGGCCTCGCGCTAGACCAGCCTGCCACTACCCACCAGCGGGGAAGCTCTTGCACGCACCGCCATGATCCATCGGCGGATGCTCAGGATAAGTCTGCGGCAGCACGCTGACCGGGCTGGTGGCGATGAAGCCGTCAGCAAATTTCGCCTCGATGAACTGCGCCTGCCAGCCTACAGCCGGCGCGGTGTGCCGCAGTGTGAAGCTCTGCATGGGAGCGAGCGTCTCGGACTGGTAGCGCACACCGCAGGCATAGCGGAAGTCGCGGTCATGGCTGTTGCTCGCCGTCCATAGCTTCACCGCCACGGGCGGCTCAGAGAAGCCGACGCTCATCTGCCCGGCATGCCCGCTTGCCGATACCTGCACGCTTGGCAAAGGTGTGCCATCGCGCAAGCGCGTCAGCGCAGGCACCAAGGTGCTGACAACCGCCTGACGCACTCCACCATGGTCCGAATTGGGTAGCACCCTGAGGCTGGTCTGGCCTGGCAAGCGCTGCTGATAGTCAGTGACCGGGTCAGGTGCGAAGAAATCGTCACCGCTGGCGGACACCAGGTACTTGGGAATGGCCAGACGCTGCCCTTTTTCGTTCAGGTACTGCATCGGGTCCATCATCGCCATCAGCCGCTCGAATGCCGGCGTTCCCAGCTGTTGCAGGACACCGGCCTGCTGGTAGGAACCCAGTGCCAAGGGCCAGTGACCACCATAACGCTTGCGCAATCCGGCCAGCATGTCCGAAGTATCCGCGACGTCGATCACACTGGGCACGATGGCCATTACCCTCTCATCGGCCAATGCCGTGAGCCATGCGCTCCAGCCGCGCTTGGAGGCGCCAGTGATAATGAAGCGATCAACAGTGAGCCCTTGCTTTTCCAGCTCTTGCTCGGCCAGATCCATCGCCCGGCTTGCCGCCGCGGCCATCGGCACGTGCAGTGGCAATTCCGGCGCGGCGCCGCGTAGCGCATGCGCCCAGGTATGGGCCACGGCGTCATCCTCACGCAAGGGCTTCTCGTTATCGTTGAAGGTCACGTACTGATTGGGCACATCGCTGATCATGACCACGGCCATCCGTGCCTTGAGGGCGACTTCGCGTAATGCCTCGCGGGTATAGTCAGGAGTTTGCGCCGGCCCGAACCGCACACCGTTGTTCACAACCAGCAAGGCTTTGCCGGGCACGGCATTGTGTGGGATATGCAGCTCGACATCATGCTCCCAGCGGTGCGGCTCAACCACCGGGGCTGGCTCCCACACCTGGGAGACCATCTGCAAGCGACGGAACTCATAGCCAGGCTCGGAGGCTTGCTCGAGCAATACGGCTTCCAAGGGTGCCTGACGCACCTTGCCAATATGACACTGGACGACATCCTGCGGACGCGGGTTGGCACAGTCCTGCACAGCACAAGCCTGCAAGCCAGCCATCAGGCAAGGGATGGCCAACGCTAAACGATAATTCATGTGCATGCTTCCTGCTTCAAGAAAGCACTTCACGCTAGGCCTCACAACAAGCGCGCACAAGTCGCAAAAGGCCGTGAAAGATGCAACCTACATCCGCTTGAGATATCCCCTACAAAAACCCGACAAACAAAAACGCCCCCGACCTTTCGACCGGGGGCGTTCTCGTTTCAGCTCAAGCTAGACGATCAAGCCTTGGCTTTCTTGGCAGCGCGGGTACGCTCGCCTTCGTCCAGGATCTTCTTGCGCAGGCGGATCGACTTCGGAGTCACTTCGCACAGCTCGTCGTCCTGGATGAATTCCAAGGCCTGTTCCAGGGTGTGGCGAACCGGCGGTACCAGGGCGATGACTTCGTCTTTGCCCGAAGCACGCATGTTGTCGAGCTTCTTGCCCTTGGTCGGGTTCACGCCCAGGTCGTTGTCACGGCTGTTCAGACCGATGATCTGACCGTTGTAGATGTCCTGGCCGTGCTCGATGAACAGCTTGCCGCGAGCCTGCAGGGTTTCCAGCGAGTAGGTCAGCGCCTTGCCGGTCTCGATCGAAACCAGTACACCGTTCAGGCGGCCGGACATCTGGCCGGCTTTCATGGTGTCGTAGCGATCGAAGATCGAGGTCAGGATGCCGGCACCGTTGGTCAGGGTCAGGAACTGGTTACGGAAACCGATCAGGCCACGAGCAGGCACGTTGTACTCCAGACGTACACGGCCCTTGCCATCCGGCGCCATGTTGGTCAGGTCGCCCTTACGCAGGCCCATTTCTTCCATGACCTTGCCCTGAGATTCTTCAGGGATGTCGATGGTGACGTTTTCGAACGGCTCCTGCTTCACGCCGTTGACTTCACGAATGATCACTTCAGGGCGGCCTACAGCCATCTCGAAGCCTTCACGACGCATGGTTTCGATCAGAACCGACAGGTGCAGCTCACCACGGCCGGAAACCTTGAACTTGTCAGCCGAGTCGCCTTCTTCAACGCGCAGTGCAACGTTGTACAGCAGCTCTTTGTCCAGACGTTCCTTGATGTTACGGCTGGTGACGAACTTGCCTTCCTTGCCGCAGAACGGCGAGTCGTTGACCTGGAAGGTCATCGAAACGGTCGGCTCGTCAACGGTCAGTGGCTTCATCGCCTCGACGTGGTTCATGTCGCACAGGGTGTCGGAGATGAACAGCTCGTCGAAACCGCTGATGCAGACGATGTCGCCAGCCTGGGCTTCTTCAACGTCGACGCGGTGCAGGCCGTGGTGGCCCATCAGCTTGAGGATACGGCCGTTACGCTTCTTGCCTTCGGTGTCGATGGCAACAACCGGGGTGTTCGGCTTGATACGGCCACGGGCGATACGGCCAACGCCGATAACACCGAGGAAGCTGTTGTAGTCCAGAGCGGAGATCTGCATCTGGAACGGGCCATCGACGTCAACGTTCGGCGCCGGTACGTTGTCGACGATCGACTGGTACAGCGGGGTCATGTCTTCGGCCATGTCGGTGTGGTCCAGACCGGCGATGCCGTTCAGGGCCGAAGCGTAGACAACCTGGAAGTCCAGCTGATCATCGGTGGCACCGAGGTTGTCGAACAGGTCGAAGATCTGGTCCAGAACCCAGTCAGGACGCGCGCCAGGGCGGTCAACCTTGTTGATCACGACGATTGGCTTCAGGCCAGCTTCGAAAGCCTTCTTGGTCACGAAGCGGGTTTGCGGCATCGGGCCGTCCTGGGCATCGACCAGCAGCAGCACGGAGTCGACCATCGACATTACACGCTCAACCTCGCCACCGAAGTCGGCGTGGCCGGGGGTGTCGACGATGTTGATGTGGTAGCCGTTCCAGTTGATGGCGGTGTTTTTCGCCAGGATGGTAATGCCGCGCTCTTTTTCCTGGTCGTTGGAGTCCATCACGCGCTCGTCGTTGAGCTCGTTACGCTCCAGGGTGCCGGACTGGCGCAGGAGTTTGTCTACCAGGGTGGTTTTACCATGGTCAACGTGGGCGATGATGGCGATGTTACGCAGATTTTCGATCACAACTGTATCTCGATCAGAGGATTCGGTTGCCGCCAGTGTAGGCGGCGAATATGTACGGTTTGAGGCTCAGCGGGCCCGATGGTCGGGAGGGCGATGGCGGATGCTGCCGCCATACAGCCCTGGCGTCTTATGCCGGACGATAAACACGCACATTGGCATGTCCCTCACTGAGCAGGTGGTGTGCGTGCAGACGGCTCATCACACCTTTGTCGCAATACAGCAAGTACTGGCGGTTGGCATCCAAATGCTTGAACTTGCTGTTGATGGCATAGAACGGCATGGCCTGGACTTCGATACCGTCGAGCACCAGAGGTTCGTCTTCCTGGGCATCGGGGTGACGAATGTCGATGACGATCTGGCCGGGCAGCGCCTCGGTCACTTCCTCGATTTCGATGTCCTTGCCCAGTTCGTCGATCACATGGTCGATGGATATCAGCCGGGCGCGTTCCAGTGCGCGCTCCAGCACGGCCATGTCGAACTGCTTCTCTTCATGCTCCATGCGGTGGCGCTTGGCGTGGGTGGTCGGGTTTACCGAGATCACGCCGCAGTATTCTGGCATGTGCTTGGCGAAGTCGGCAGTGCCGATCGCGTAGGCCTGATCAATGATGTCCTGCTTGTGGCTGGCCAGCAGCGGGCGCAGCACCAGCTTGTCGGTGGCCGAGTCGATGATCGACAGGTTCGGCAGGGTCTGGCTGGACACTTGGGAAATCGCCTCGCCGGTGACCAGAGCGTCGATCTCCAGGCGGTCGGCCATGTGCGCGGCACCGCGCAGCATCATGCGCTTCAGGGTCACACCCATGTAGCTGTTGTCGACCTTGTTGAGGATCTCGCCGACCACTTCCTCGAACGGCACGCTGATGAACAGCACGCGCTGGCTGCTGCCGAACTTCTTCCACAAGTAGTGGGCTACTTCCATAACGCCCAGCTCGTGGGCACGGCCGCCGAGGTTGAAGAAACAGAAGTGGGTCATCAGGCCACGGCGCATCATCTGGTAGGCCGCCACGGTCGAGTCGAAACCGCCGGACATCAGCACCAGGGTCTGCTCCAGGGCGCCCAGCGGGTAGCCGCCGATGCCTTGGTGCTGGTTGTGGATCACGTACAGACGCTGGTCGCGGATTTCGATGCGCACCAGCACTTCCGGGTTCTTCAGCGCGATGCCGGCGGCGCCGCACTGCTGGCGCAGCTGGCTGCCGACGTAACGGTCGACGTCCATCGAGGTGAAGTCGTGGTGGCCGCCGCGCTTGCAGCGCACGGCGAAATGCTTGCCGGCCAGCAGGTGGCCGAAGTGCTGCTTGCACTTGGCGACGATGTCATCGAAGTCGCCGAGCGGGTATTCCTCTACCTGCAGGAAGTGGGTGATACCGGGGGTGCAGGTCAGGCGCTCGATCATTTCGCGCTGGACTTTCTCGTCTTCGACGCGGGTGACCACTTCGAGATTGTCCCAGACACCATCGACCACGAGCTCAGGGTCGAGGTCCTTGAGCACGTTGCGGATGTTCTTGCCGAGCTGGCGGATGAAGCGCTTGCGCACCGGCCGGCTCTTGATGGTGATTTCTGGGAAGACTTTGACGATAAGTTTCATTGGTTAACAGCGCGCGCAGGGCCTGCCGAAAATGAGGGGCGCGAATTATAGCGGAAATTGCTCAGGATTTGACCAACTTTTGATCAGAAGCTTTCAGATAAATGCAGGAAGCGGGTTTTGCCCTGCCTGCTCCGGCCCTTTCGCGGGCTCGCCCACTCCCACAGGGACCGGACACATTTCCAAGGTTGTGCTAACCCCTGCGGGAGCGGGCGAGCCCGCGATGAGGCCCTCAAAGAAAGCACACAACTCAAGCAATGCACGCTATTGGTGCACTGCTACCAAAATTCGCATCTTAAGAGTGCATTCTTAACCGCCAACCCTACGCCAAATGCCCGCAAACGCCCCCTTTTATCCCGCCCTCGCCATTTTCGGGCACTGGCATGCAATTTGCTCCCTTGTGAGGCAGGTAAGCTTGGCCGACTATCCGCGCCCGGCAACACCCTTTTTCCAGGGCAGCGGCCCACCGCGCTCTAGACCATCCGGAGGACAACATGTCGAAGTCGGTTCAACTCATCAAAGATCATGACGTCAAGTGGATTGATCTGCGTTTCACGGACACCAAAGGCACTCAGCACCACGTGACCATGCCGGCGCGTGATGCACTGGAAGACGACTTCTTCGAAGTCGGCAAGATGTTCGACGGTTCCTCCATCGCTGGCTGGAAAGGCATCGAAGCTTCCGACATGATCCTGATGCCGGTCGACGAGACTGCCGTACTGGACCCGTTCACCGAAGAGCCGACCCTGATCATCACCTGCGACATCGTCGACCCTTCGAGCATGCAGGGCTACGATCGCGACCCTCGCGCCATCGCCAAGCGCGCCGAAGAGTACCTGAAGAGCACCGGCATCGGTGACACCGTATTCGCAGGCCCGGAGCCAGAGTTCTTCATCTTCGACGAAGTGAAGTTCCAGTCGGATATTTCCGGTTCGATGTTCAAGATCTTCTCCGAGCAAGGCTCCTGGATGACCGGCGCTGACGTGGAAGGCGGCAACAAAGGCCACCGTCCAGGCGTGAAAGGCGGCTACTTCCCGGTTCCGCCGTTCGACCACGATCACGAAATCCGTACCGCCATGTGCAACGCCCTGGAAGAAATGGGCCAGACCGTCGAAGTTCACCACCACGAAGTGGCGACTGCCGGCCAGAACGAAATCGGCGTCAAGTTCAACACGCTGGTGAAGAAGGCTGACGAAGTACAGGCGCTGAAGTACGTCGTGCACAACGTTGCCGACGCCTACGGCCGCACCGCCACCTTCATGCCTAAGCCACTGTACGGCGACAACGGCTCGGGCATGCACGTGCACATGTCGATCTGGAAAGACGGCAAGAACACCTTCTCGGGTGAAGGCTATGCCGGCCTGTCCGACACCGCCCTGTACTTCATCGGCGGTATCATCAAGCACGGTAAGGCCCTGAACGGCTTCACCAACCCATCGACCAACTCCTACAAGCGTCTGGTTCCAGGCTTCGAAGCCCCGGTAATGCTGGCCTACTCGGCTCGCAACCGTTCCGCCTCGATCCGTATTCCTTACGTCGGCAGCCCGAAAGCCCGCCGTATCGAAGCTCGCTTCCCGGACCCATCGGCCAACCCGTACCTGGCCTTCGCCGCCCTGCTGATGGCTGGCCTGGACGGTATCCAGAACAAGATCCACCCAGGCGATGCTGCCGACAAGAACCTGTACGACCTGCCGCCTGAAGAGGCCAAGGACATCCCGCAGGTTTGCGGCAGCCTGAAAGAAGCTCTGGAAGAGCTGGACAAAGGCCGTGCGTTCCTGACCAAGGGCGGCGTGTTCTCCGACGACTTCATCGATGCCTTCATCGAGCTGAAGAGCGAAGAAGAAATCAAGGTCCGCACCTTCGTTCACCCGCTGGAATACGAGCTGTACTACAGCTGCTGATCTGATCGGCGCCTGGCGCCGATGACATGATCACGAACGGCCTCCTTCGGGAGGCCGTTTTCGTTTCCGTGGCTGCGTCCTCGATTTCATACAGAACCGGCAGATGCCGCTGACATTTCGCCGCCCCTTCAGCACGCAGGGTAGGCGTCCCTTCAGTCAACGGACATCACGCCATGCGCAAACTTCTAACTGCAATGATTACCGTATCCGCCCTCCTCGCCGGCTGCGCCAGCAATGGCACCGCGCCAGGCCAGGCAACGTCACAGGTGCTTCACCGCGCCACCGGCAGTTGGGACGGCACCCCCTATCGCGATTACCCCGAAGGACGACCAGTGCTGTCGCTGGTGAAAGTCAGCATTCCCGCCCACACCACCCTTGGTTGGCACTGCCATCAGGCGCTCAACCTGGGCTATCTGGCAGAGGGCAGACTTGAGGTGGAAACCCGCGACGGCAAGCGCACAAGCCTGGTTGCAGGACAGACGCTGGCAGAACTTCATGGGGAAGTGCATCGCGGGCACACCACTGGGCAACCCGCCACTGTCATGGTGTTCCACGCAAGCAATGAAGACCTGGCGTTTTCAACGCCAGAAGCCGAATGCCCGCCAACTGTGCGATAAACCCTGAATCCACCTATGCTCTATATTGGTGCATTCTGTGAGCCAATGCCCCCGAATGCACCCCAAAAGCGATCACGTGAACCGTTTAATCAGTTCATTCTGGTGCGGTTTTCCCCGTTTCCAGGGCTTTATAGGCAAATTCCGCTTCTTTTCGGAGCCTTGGTTTGGTTCTTGCATTTTTTGCCCAAAGACTGGAATCAGCGGATCCACCGCGCGCCCGACCATGGCCGCGCCCATGCCCGACACGCGCCAAAAGAGGTCGACGACGCCCTATGACCATCAGCGATGCCCAGCACCGTCTGCTTCTGGACAACCTGACCACCGCCACGCTACTGCTCAACGCCGAGCTGCGCCTGGAGTACATGAACCCGGCCGCGGAAATGCTTCTGGCAGTAAGTGGCCAGCGCAGCCATGGGCAGTTCATCAGCGAGCTGTTCACCGAGTCGACCGAAGCGCTCAGCTCGCTGCGCCAGGCGGTCGAGCAGGCGCATCCGTTCACCAAGCGCGAAGCGCAACTCACCTCGCTGACCGGGCAGACCATCACCGTCGACTACGCGGTAACGCCGATCCTGCACCAGGGCCAGACCCTGCTGCTGCTCGAAGTGCACCCGCGCGACCGGCTGCTGCGCATCACCAAGGAAGAGGCCCAGCTGAGCAAGCAGGAAACCACCAAGATGCTGGTACGCGGCCTGGCCCACGAAATCAAGAACCCCCTCGGCGGCATTCGCGGCGCAGCTCAGCTGCTGGCCCGCGAGTTGCCTGAAGAAGGCCTGCGCGACTACACCAACGTGATCATCGAGGAAGCCGATCGCCTGCGTAACCTGGTCGACCGCATGCTCGGCTCGAACAAGCTGCCGTCGCTGGCCATGACCAACATCCACGAAGTGCTGGAGCGGGTCTGCAGCCTGGTGGAGGCCGAAAGCCAGGGCTGCATCACTTTGGTGCGCGACTACGACCCCAGCCTGCCGGATGTGTTGATCGACCGCGAGCAGATGATCCAGGCCGTGCTCAACATCGTGCGCAATGCCATGCAGGCGATCAGTTCACAGAACGAACTGCGCCTGGGCCGCATCACCCTGCGCAGCCGTGCCCTGCGCCAGTTCACCATCGGCCATGTGCGCCATCGCCTGGTGGCGCGGGTGGAGATCATCGACAACGGCCCGGGCATCCCGCCGGAACTGCAGGACACCCTCTTCTATCCCATGGTCAGCGGTCGCCCGGACGGTACCGGGCTGGGCCTGGCCATTACCCAGAACATCATCAGCCAGCACCAGGGCCTGATCGAGTGTGAAAGCCATGCAGGCCACACCGCATTCTCGATCTACCTGCCCCTGGAACAAGGAGCCACCGCCTCATGAGCCGAAGTGAAACCGTATGGATCGTCGACGATGATCGCTCCATCCGCTGGGTCCTGGAAAAAGCCCTGCAACAGGAAGGCATGACCACCCAGAGCTTCGATAGCGCCGATGGCGTGATGGGCCGCCTGGCACGCCAGCAACCGGACGTGATCATTTCCGACATCCGCATGCCGGGCACCAGCGGCCTCGACCTGCTGGCACAGATCCGTGAGCAGCATCCACGCCTGCCGGTCATCATCATGACCGCCCACTCCGACCTGGACAGCGCCGTTGCGTCGTACCAGGGCGGTGCCTTCGAGTACCTGCCCAAACCATTCGATGTGGACGAGGCGGTCTCGCTGGTCAAGCGCGCCAACCAACACGCCCAGGAGCAACAAGGGCTGGATGTACCGCAGAGCCTGGCGCGCACGCCGGAAATCATCGGTGAAGCACCGGCAATGCAGGAGGTGTTCCGCGCCATCGGCCGCCTCAGCCACTCCAACATCACCGTACTGATCAACGGTGAGTCCGGTACCGGCAAGGAGCTGGTGGCCCACGCCCTGCACCGCCACAGCCCGCGCGCGGCCTCACCATTCATTGCCCTGAACATGGCAGCCATCCCCAAGGACCTGATGGAGTCCGAGCTGTTCGGTCATGAAAAGGGCGCTTTCACCGGCGCCGCCAACCTGCGCCGGGGCCGCTTCGAGCAGGCCGACGGCGGCACCCTGTTCCTCGACGAAATCGGCGACATGCCTGCCGACACCCAGACCCGCCTGCTGCGGGTATTGGCCGATGGCGAGTTCTATCGCGTGGGCGGCCACGTACCGGTCAAGGTCGACGTGCGCATCATCGCCGCCACCCACCAGAACCTGGAGTCGCTGGTACAGGCCGGCAAGTTCCGCGAGGACCTGTTCCACCGCCTGAACGTGATTCGCATCCACATTCCACGGCTGGCCGACCGCCGCGAGGATATCCCCGCCCTCGCCCGCCACTTCCTCGCCCGCGCCGCCCAGGAACTGGCGGTCGAACCGAAGATCCTCAAGCCGGAAACCGAGGAGTTCATCCGCAACCTGCCATGGCCCGGCAACGTGCGACAGATGGAGAACACTTGCCGCTGGATAACCGTGATGGCTTCCAGCCGCGAAGTGCTGATCGGCGACCTGCCGCCAGAGCTGCTGAACCTGCCACAGGACGCCGCACCCGTAACCAACTGGGAGCAGGCCCTGCGCCAGTGGGCCGACCAGGCGCTGGCACGTGGGCAAACCAGCCTGCTGGACAGCGCAGTGCCGAGCTTCGAGCGGATCATGATCGAGACGGCGCTCAAGCACACCGCTGGCCGTCGGCGCGATGCGGCACTGTTGCTGGGTTGGGGGCGCAATACCCTGACCCGCAAGATCAAGGAGCTGGGGATGAATGTGGCGGGTGGCGATGATGAGGAAGGTGATGACCACTGAGTTCCGGTAAACCCATTGATCCTCGGGGCCGCTTTGCGGCCCCGAACATTTCAGCCCTTCGATGCACCGATCCTGTGCCCGATGCACCTCACTAAGGCACAAACCCCCTCAAAAAACGGCCAATTCACCCTGAAACCCAATATTCATGGGCGTTTAAAAATTGGCACGCCACCTGCAATGGATAGTACATACCCAGTTTCGGGGGCCCTGGTACAGGCAGGCCGGGTGAACCCCTCTTTTATTCGCAACATCGCCAGTTTTGGGGACCTCGGTACAGGCAGGCCGGGCCATCCCCCCTTTATACGCAGTACCCCTTTCGGGGACCCTGGTACAGGCAGGCCGGGATATCCCCTCTTTTATTCGTGCAGTTTCACCTGCAAACGCCAGCGCCCAGCGTCCTCTGCACCGGCCCACTCGCCGTGCAGAGGGCGCGCGGCCACCACGGTCAACAACAGACCTTCCTTGCTATTCTGCACCCGCCAGCTCACAGGCTTGCCCTGCAGGCTCAGTTGCCCTTGCCGGGCCGTGCCCTGGGCCTGGAACAACAGTGCTACCGTACCATCCACATTCTCACCATGCAGCTGGGGCTCTTCGTTGAACCACAGCTCCAGGCCATCCTGCACTACCTCCACCTGCTGCAGCTCGCGCTCTTCGGGCGTGGTCAGGCGACCGATCATCAGCCCCACCATCAAGCCGACGATCGCCAGCGACAGCATCACCCGCGGGAACGCCTTCGAACGCACGTCCGGTTCAGGGGTAGAATGCTCGTCATCTTCACGCTTGGAGCCGTGCATGTTTCACGTCATCCTTTTTCAACCAGAAATTCCGCCGAATACCGGCAATATCATTCGCCTGTGCGCCAACAGCGGCTGCGACCTGCACCTGATCGAGCCCATCAGCTTCGAACTGGATGACAAGCGCCTGCGGCGCGCGGGGTTGGACTACCACGAGTATGCCACGCTCAAGCGCCACGAGAGCCTGGCCGGATGCCTGGAAAGCCTGGGCAATCCACGGCTGTTTGCCTTCACCACCAAGGGCTCGCATCCCTTCCACGAAGTGGCCTACCAGCCGGGTGATGCCTTCCTGTTCGGGCCAGAAAGCCGTGGCTTGCCGACCGAGGTACTGGACAGCCTGCCGGCCGAACAACGTCTGCGCCTGCCAATGCGGCCGGGGTGCCGTAGCCTGAACCTGTCCAATACCGTGGCTGTAACGGTGTATGAGGCGTGGCGGCAGAATGGGTTTTCCGGCAGTTGATACGCTGCCTGCACTGGCCTTATCGCCGGCAAGCCAGCTCCCACAGGGACCGCACCGGCCTTGAAACCTGTCAGTAACTGTGGGAGCCGGCTTGCCGGCGATAGGGCGGGAACAGGCCAACAAAAAAAGGCGACCGAAGTCGCCCTTTTTCAAACGCAGCTATTACTGCACAGTCGGCGCTTCGCCAGCTTCCTGCATGCGCTGCATTTCCTGCGCGTACAGGGCGTCGAAGTTGACCGGCGACAGCATCAGGGCCGGGAACGAACCGCGGGTCACCAGGCTGTCCAGGGTCTCGCGGGCGTACGGGAACAGGATATTCGGGCAGAAAGCACCCAAGGTGTGGCTCATCGAAGCCGCATCCAGGTTCTTGATCAGGAAGATACCGGCCTGCTGCACTTCAGCGATGAAGGCCACTTCGTCACCGTTCTTGACGGTAACCGACAGGGTCAGCACCACCTCGTGGAAGTCGCCTTCCAGGGCTTTCTGCTTGGTGTTCAGATCCAGGGCAACGCTCGGTTCCCAGGTCTGACGGAAGATCTGCGGGCTTTTCGGGGCCTCGAACGACAGATCGCGCACATAGATGCGCTGCATGGAGAACTGAGGGCTGTTGTCTTCTGCAGCAGCGCCGTTGGTCTGTTGGTCAGTCATGGCAGATCCTTATCCTAATGTTTTTGAATGCAGTGCAAATTCAGGCCGCCAGCAGCGCGTCGAGCTTGCCGGCGCGCTCCAGGGCATAAAGGTCATCGCATCCACCGACGTGAGTGCTGCCGATCCAGATCTGCGGCACCGATGTACGACCGGCCTTCTGGCTCATTTCGGCACGAACCTGTGGCTTGCCGTCGACCTTGATTTCCTCGAAGGCCACGCCCTTGCTCTCGAGCAGGTACTTGGCGCGCATGCAGTAGGGGCAGTAGTCGCTGGAATAGACGATGACGGGCTTCATATCACTTCACCAGGGGGAGGTTATCGGCTTTCCAGCTGGAAACGCCACCGCTCAGCTTGGCGGCGTTGTAACCAGCCTTGAGCAATTCGCGGCAGATGGTGCCGGACTGCTGGCCCATCGAGTCGACGACGATCAGGGTCTTCTCTTTGTGCTTGTCCAGCTCGCTCATGCGGTTGACCAGCTTGTCCTGCGGGATGTTCACCGCACCGACGATGTGACCGGCGGAGTATTCCTTGGTCGGGCGGATATCGATGACCAGGGCTTTCTCGGCATTGACCAGGGCAGTCAGCTGGCCGTTGCTCAGGCTCTGGCCACCACGACGGATTTCGTTGACCAGCAATGCGACCAGCAAAACAACGAAGATCGCCACCAGGATGTAGTGGTTTGTCGCAAATTGAATCAGGTTAGCAACCATCTGGGGTGTTCCACGCGATTGAAAATGCCGGCCAGTATACACAGCCCCTTATTGCCACCAAAGCCCGACGGGCCGGCCGGAAAGGTACCTTCATGTTGCTACATTGGCCACGCTGGTCAGGGAACAGGACGAATATTCGCCGCCAGTGGCGCATTTGCCCTAAAATGCGTGTCTTTATCATCTTTGAACAACCGTGAGTTTGATTGATGACGAGTACGCCCAAACCCCTGGTCCTGATCATCCTGGATGGCTTCGGCCACAGCGAAAGCCCCGAATACAACGCCATCTATGCCGCCAACACACCGGTCTATGACCGCCTGCGCGCCAGCCAGCCGCATGGCCTCATTTCCGGCTCGGGCATGGATGTCGGCCTGCCGGACGGGCAGATGGGCAACTCCGAAGTCGGTCACATGAACCTCGGCGCCGGCCGCGTGGTGTACCAGGATTTCACCCGGGTGACCAAGGCCATCCGCGACGGCGAGTTCTTCGAGAACCCGGTACTGACCGGCGCCGTGGACAAGGCAGCCAGTGCTGGCAAGGCCGTGCATATCCTCGGTCTGCTGTCCGATGGCGGCGTACACAGCCACCAGGACCACCTGGTGGCCATGGCCGAACTGGCCGCGCAGCGCGGTGCACAAAAAATCTACCTGCACGCCTTCCTCGACGGCCGCGACACTCCGCCACGCAGCGCGCAGTCGTCCATCGAACTGCTCGACGCCACCTTCGCCAAACTGGGCAAGGGCCGCATCGCCAGCCTGATCGGCCGCTACTACGCCATGGACCGAGATAACCGCTGGGACCGCGTCAGCGCCGCCTACAACCTGATCGTCGACAGTGCTGCCGAATACACTGCCGACACCGCACTGGCCGGCCTGGAAGCAGCCTACGCCCGCGACGAGAGCGACGAGTTCGTCAAGGCCACGCGCATCGGTGAAGCAGTCAGGGTCGAAGATGGCGACGCGGTAATCTTCATGAACTTCCGCGCCGACCGCGCCCGCGAACTGTCGCGCGTGTTCGTCGAAGCGGACTTCAACGAATTCCCGCGTGCCCGCCTGCCAAAACTGGCCGCCTACATCGGCCTGACCCAGTACTCGGCGAAAATCCCGGCACCTGCCGCCTTCGCCCCGGCCAGCCTGAACAACGTGCTGGGCGAGTACCTGGCGAAAAACGGCAAGACCCAGCTGCGCATCGCCGAGACCGAGAAGTACGCCCACGTCACCTTCTTCTTCTCTGGTGGCCGCGAAGAGCCGTTCGAAGGCGAAGAGCGCATCCTGATCCCGTCGCCGAAGGTCGCCACGTACGACCTGCAGCCGGAAATGAGCGCACCGGAAGTTACCGACCGCATCGTCGAGGCCATCGAGCAGCAGCGTTATGACGTGATCGTGGTCAACTACGCCAACGGCGACATGGTCGGCCATACCGGCGTGTTCGAAGCTGCGGTGAAGGCCGTCGAGGCCCTGGATGGCTGCGTCGGGCGCATCGTCGAGGCGCTGGACAAGGTCGGTGGCGAAGCGCTGATCACCGCCGACCACGGCAACGTCGAGCAGATGGAAGACGAGTGCACCGGCCAGGCGCACACTGCGCACACTACCGAGCCGGTGCCGTTCATCTATGTCGGCAAACGCAACGTCAAAGTGCGTGACGGCGGCGTGCTGGCCGATGTGGCGCCGACCATGCTGAAGCTGCTGGATCTGGAAAAGCCGGTGGAAATGACCGGCACCTCCATCCTGGTCGACGCCTGATTCTGTGTATCGGGGCCGCTCTACGGCCCATTCGCAGCACAAGGCTGCTCCTACAAAGGGCTCGCGCAATGCCTGCAGGTGCAGCCTTGTGCTGCGAATTGACTGCACGGCAGCCCCGATAACACATGAATTCCAGACAAACGCCCCTCTGCACCCGCAGCGAGGCGTTTTTTTTGCCCGCCCGCGCGGGCATACTAGGCCAGTCTCCATCCTTGGTACGCCAAACCCCATGCTTCGCGCCCTGATCCTCCTAGCCCTGTCTTGCCTGCTCAGCCCGGCCTTTGCCGATGAGCGTGCGCAGACCCAGCAGCAACTGGACGCCACCCGCCAGGACATTGCCGAGCTCAAGAAGACGCTGAGCAAGCTCCAGGAAGAAAAGGCCGGCGTGCAAAAGGACCTCAAAGCCACCGAGACCGATATCGGCAACCTCGAAAAGCAGGTGGAGGCCCTGCAGCAAGAACTAAAAAAGACCGAGGGCGAGCTGGAGCGCCTTGATACCGAGAAAAAAAAACTCCAGAGCGCCCGCGTTGAACAACAGCGACTGATCGCCATCCAGGCCCGTTCGGCCTACCAGAATGGCCGCGAGGAATACCTCAAGCTTCTGCTCAACCAGCAGAACCCCGAGAAGTTCGCCCGCACCCTGACCTACTACGACTACCTGAGCAAGGCGCGCCTGGAGCAACTGCGCACCTTCAACGAGACCCTGCGCCAACTGGCCAACGTCGAACAGGAAATCGCTACCCAGCAGCAACAGCTGCTGGCCCAGCGCGCCGACCTCGACAGCCGCCGCCAGGCCCTGGAAACCGAGCGCGGCAAGCGCCAGCAGGTACTGGCCAAGCTCAACAGCGACATGAAGGACCGCGACCAGAAGCTGCAATCGCGTGAACAGGATCAGGCCGACCTGTCCAAAGTTCTCAAGACCATCGAAGAAACCCTCGCCCGCCAGGCCCGCGAGGCCGAAGAAGCGCGCAGGAAGGCCTTGCTGGCCCAGCAGGAAGCGGAAAAACGCCGCCAGCAGGAAGCCCTGGCCGCCGCTGCCGCCCGGGAACCGGTGGAGCCACCGAAAAAGGCCCGTACAACCCTGGGCCCGATGGTTTCCAGCGACGGGGCGAGCTACGGCGGCGCATTTTCTGCCGCACGGGGAAAACTTCCATGGCCAGTCAATGGTCGATTGCTGGCACGTTTCGGTGATGCCCGCGGCAGCGATGCCCGTGCCAAGTGGGATGGGGTGATGATCAGCGCAAACCCGGGCACCCAGGTACGCGCCGTGCACGGCGGGCGTGTGGTGTTCGCCGACTGGTTGCGCGGTGCCGGGCTTCTGGTCATTCTCGACCATGGCAACGGATACCTTAGCCTGTACGGCCATAACCAGAGCCTGCTCAAGAGTGCCGGTGATATCGTCAAGGCCGGCGAGGCCATTTCCACCGTCGGCGACAGCGGTGGCCAGGACGCTGCCGGCTTGTACTTCGCCATCCGCCAGCAGGGCCGGCCTACCGACCCTTCGCAGTGGTGCCGGGGCTAGTCAAATTTCCACGGGGTAGCCACAGGCTGCACCGATGCTCCCAAGGGAGCGCTTACAGGATCAGGAGTTCGTTCGACATGCTGCACTCGCCTCGTCTCACCCAGCTGGCCCTGTCCATCGCCCTGGCGGTCGGCGCGCCCCTGGCCACTGCCGCGGAGCCGGCCAAGCCGGCCGCAGTACCGGCCACCGAGGTGACCGCCAAGGCGCCACTGCCGCTTGAAGAGCTGCGCACCTTCGCCGAGGTCATGGACCGCATCAAGGCGGCCTATGTGGAGCCGGTGGATGACAAGACCCTGCTGGAAAATGCCATCAAGGGCATGCTCAGCAACCTTGACCCGCACTCGGCCTACCTCGGCCCCGAGGACTTCCAGGAACTGCAGGAAAGCACCAGCGGCGAGTTCGGCGGGCTGGGCATCGAAGTAGGCCAGGAAGACGGCTTCATCAAGGTTGTCTCGCCGATCGATGACACCCCGGCCTCGCGTGCCGGCGTGCAGGCCGGCGACCTGATCGTCAAGATCAACGGCGCCCCGACTCGTGGCCAGACCATGACCGAGGCGGTGGACAAGATGCGCGGCAAGGTCGGCGAGAAAATCACCCTGACCTTGGTGCGCGACGGCGGCACCCCCTTCGACGTGACCCTGGCCCGCGCGGTCATCCAGGTCAAGAGCGTGAAGAGCCAGCTGCTGGAGAACGACTACGGCTACATCCGAATCACCCAGTTCCAGGTCAAGACCGGCGACGAAGTAGGCAAGGCCCTGGCCAAGCTGCGCAAGGATAACGGCAAGAAGCTGCGCGGCGTGGTGCTGGACTTGCGCAACAACCCGGGCGGCGTGCTGCAGTCGGCGGTGGAAGTGGCCGACCACTTCCTGACCAAGGGCCTGATCGTCTACACCAAGGGCCGCATTGCCAATTCCGAACTGCGCTTCTCGGCCGACCCGGCCGATGCAAGCGACGGCGTGCCACTGGTGGTGCTGATCAACGGCGGCAGTGCCTCGGCCTCGGAAATTGTCGCCGGCGCCCTGCAAGACCAGAAGCGCGCCGTGCTGATGGGCACCGACAGCTTCGGCAAGGGCTCGGTGCAGACCGTGCTGCCATTGGCCAACGACCGTGCGCTGAAGCTCACCACCGCGCTGTACTTCACCCCCAACGGCCGCTCGATCCAGGCCCAGGGCATCGTACCCGACATCGAAGTGCGCCCGGCCAAGCTCACCGCCGAAGCCGACACCGACAACTTCAAGGAAGCCGACCTGCAGGGCCACCTGGGCAACGGCAACGGCGGTGCCGATCGCCCGACCGGCAGCGGCAAGCGCAAGGAGCGCCCGCAGGATGACGACTTCCAGTTGAGCCAGGCACTGAGCCTGCTCAAAGGGTTGAACATCACCTCCGGCAAGTGATCCCCATGCGGTATCTGCTTTGTCTGCTGTTCTGCCTTATGGCCGGGGTCGCGCAAGCGGCGCCGGCCGGCAAGGCCTACATGAGCATCATCATCGACGACCTGGGCCAGAGCAGCGAGCGCGACAGCCGTACCTTGGCCCTGCCCGGCCCAGTGACCATGGCGATCATGCCCGACACCCCGCATGCCACCACGTTCGCCCGTCAGGCACACAAGGCCGGCAAGACGGTGATCCTGCACATGCCCATGGACCCGGCTACCGGCCCTTACGCCTGGCACCCCGGCACACCTCTGCCGGAGCTGGCCCGGCGCCTGGACGCCGCCCTGGCGCAGGTGCCGTGCGTGGTCGGCATCAACAACCACATGGGCAGCCGCATGACCGCCGAACCCGAAGCAATGGCGATGCTGATGGCCGACCTGCAACGCAGGCACCTGTTCTTTGTGGACAGCCGTACCAGCGCTGCCACGGTAGCTGCATTCCAGGCTCAGGCCCAGGGCCTGGCACAGGTATCCCGCGATGTCTTTCTGGACAACGTACGTACGGTCGAGGCAATCGGCAGCGAATTACAGCTCGGGGTCGAACTGGCTCGCAAGCAAGGCTCAGCCGTGCTGATCGGCCACCCTTATCCGCAAACCCTCGAAGTGCTCGAACGCGAACTGCCCCGGCTGAAGCGCCAGGGCGTAGAACTGATCGGCCTGGAACAGATGATTGCCGAGCGGGGCAATCAGACGATGCCTGCGCATGTCAGGCATCACCCCACTGCCCCCGTTGGCCGGCTCAACGGAAAGGAATGATTCCTCGGGCCTCGGCCAGCGTAAGTCTTCCCCTGTGCACCCGCTGGCCCGAGGCTGCAGCGACCTGACTACTCAAACGACGCTGGCTCCAGGTCTTGAGGTGACCCACAGTGAAGTCCTCTGCAAAAGCGTCTGGCGAGCTGAAATGGAAGTGCGCAGCCCAGAGGTTACGCTTGCTCGGTAGGCGCACGATCCGGTATTCGTCAAAAGCGCTGCCATCCTGCATGGTGCGCCGTTCCAGATATTCGACCTGTATCAGGCGCTCTTCGTGGAGATACTGCAAGCCTTCGGCCGACGGATACTTGGTGTCAGTATAGAGCGTGGTCAATTGCAGTTTCTTCTCCGCCCCCAACTTGTCCAGATCCAGTTCCAGCGCCCTGACCAGTTTGTCGTTTCCTCCGGCATTGCGCACCACATTGAGCGCCTGATTCAGCTTTTCCAGATGCTGATCGAACAACTGCTTGAGCAACGCCCCTTTGATGTCGTGCTCGAGATAGTCCTTGGCCTGCTCCCGCACGGAATCGCTCTCGTCCAACAGCGCCTGTACCCACATGGGCAGGTCTGTTGGAGTAGCTTCGTCCGCCAATGAAGGGCGCTTGCTTTCCCGCTGTCGCCATTCCCCATCCACCAGTTCAAAGATAGCCAGTACTTCTTCACTGAAGGGCTCACGCACTTCCACGACCTGGTTTTCACCTATCGTCCTTTCAACTCCGATCATCAACTGCCCAGCGAGGTTGCGTACCACCCGCTGTTCTTCGGCAGACACCTTGTAGGGCGTGCGCTTTTGCGCGACTTTTCCACCATCCTGCTCCGAGATCGCGGCCACCAGCCGCTGCCCCGCATCCTCCTTCAGTTGCTCTACATGGTTGCGATACCGCTCGAGCATTGCGGGCTCTATCAGGTCGCCACCTTCGCGGAGAATGCGGGCACTATTGAGTAGTGCGGCAGAGTACTCATCCCATGCCTCCTGCAGGATCACGATACGGTCATCCGCCGACAGATTGGCGAAATCAAGCTCCCCATGAGCCTCCGCAGCATTGCGCAAGGCCACGCTGACCAGATCGTCCCGGTAGCGGCTGACTATCCGAGGGTCGCCGGGCGCATCAAGGTGCAAGGCCAAGTCAGCAAGGTTCTGCACCTGATGGAAGCGCATCTGCACGGTCGAGAATGTTCTTTCGTCGATCAAATGCCCCACTGTGCGATGGTCGCCAGGGGGGTTGGAAGGTATGACGAGCTCAATCGGCGACTCGGCCAGCAAATTGTCCAGGTGCAATCGTATGGCGAGCATGCGGTCCTGGTACCTCGCCACATGCTCCAGCTTGATACGGAACGCAGCATATTGTTCGCCGACCTCTGCCAATGGCTTCCCATTGATAGCCCGTTGCAGGGCGGCAAGTTGCGGATAGTCCGTCAGGTTCCAGAGCTCGTTATATACGAACACGCAATCGCGAATCAGCTCTATGCGAGCATTCTTTTCATGCTTGGCAACAGGTTCATCCAACCCATCTTTCTTGCGTTGCGTGGCATATTTGGGTTCTGCCATCGTGATCAACAGCTTTAGCTGTTCGTCTTCCTTGCCGATGGCCTCTTCAAGCAGCGAAACGATTTGCTCACGCTGCTGGGCGATGCTTTCCCGCACTTCCATCGCTCGTTGTTCATAACGCGCGGTCAGTGATCGGAGTGCTGTCGTATCAGTACCTGCCGGGGCCGAATTCACATCCTCCTGGGCCTTTACCTTCAACTCTTCTATTTTGGTAAGGCTCTGGTGCAAGGTCATCATCTGCTGTGTGACTGACTGGACCGTTGACTTCAACTTAGGAATTTCCACATCCAGCTGGTCGACGCGGTCGTACAGTTTCTTGAATCGGACCGATACCGAAGTCCTGGGGCCGGGAGCTCCTCCTGCAAGGCGCAGTTTCGTATCCACCCGCCAAGCCCCATCGACCAGTGCCAGCCAGGGCCCATAACCGCCAGTCGCATCGACCACCCGAACTCCATCAGCCAGCAACTTCACGCTATAAAGGTCACCAGCCATGGCCGCGTAGTAGTTTTCACCAATCTGGTACAGGCCTTCACCATCACCCGCTGCCAAGGGGCTCAAGCCATTGACCGAAACGCTGGAGCGCATGGCTTGCAACCTCTGCCGCTGTTGCGCGGGCAGCCAGTTGAACCCATGCTGGCCGCGCCAGGAAAAGTCCAGCACCTGGCTGCCCAGCTCGCCCAGCTTGCCTTCCGGTTCTTCACGCGCCTCGATAGCAAGTTCGACAAACGCGCCGTTTTGCAGGTCAGGCCCTTCGAACAGTGAAACCTCAGGCAGCCGCCTTGTGGGCATTGTCTCCTGCTTCGGTTGATGGGCATGCAGCAGCGTCATCCCGAGGTTGAGCAACAAATCGGCCACTGCAGCGGACCGATCGAACTCACCACCCTGCTCCAACGCGGTCAAGTCGTTTTGCAGAGAAGCCAGAAACTGTACCAACCAGGCCACAGACGCGACCGGACCGCGTATCGCCTGAGTCACCACATCGAACAACAGCCAGGCGCCTTCGCACAGGAGCTGCCAGCGGCTCTCGGCGTCAGATACCGATTCCAGGCCTGCCAGCTCGACCAGCAGATCTCGATTGGCCTGGTAAATTTTCTCGTCAACCTTGTTGAGCCACAGCTTCAGGTCGAGCATCGCCGGCTCCGGCTTGGCCGGGAGCGTATAAGGGTCGATACCAATACTCACAATGTGCGGCTCGCTGAAACCACCCTCTGCGTATACGTCGCGCGCGGTCGGATCGATCCAGTCAAGAATGCTCCCTTGCAAGAGAGCCGATTCACGAATATGTGCAAGCAGGGCCTCAAGGCTTGCGTACTCGCGAACCGTGTCCTGTCGATATAGCGGGCGGTACAGCAGAACCCTTGCCGGCTCGGCGCAGAACAGCAAGTACATGCCGCGCACATCGTCTTCCTTGCGCGAGTGACGGCTGCGCCTGAAAGCCAGGGGGATCAATGACATGCGCGGAACCAATGGGTCCTGATGACCTGCGCAAAAATCCACCACGCACCGTAAACCCACCTCGGAGACTTTCGCGTCGAGCCTGGCCGAAAGGGCGCTGGAAAGAAACGCGCTTCGCCATTCCCTGGCAAAACGCACGATGCGCTCGGCGCGCATGGTCTGATCATCGAACTGTTCGGCAACATAGGCTGGGTAACGGCCACCAATGTCTACCTGGGTCACCAGTCGCTTCGCAGCATTGGCATCCAGCCACTTCGGGGGCGTGATGCCCTTCTGATGGCGGACCTTTTTGATCTCCGCGCCCTTAAGCGAAGCAAGGTTACCGATAGCAAATTCGGTAAGCGACTTGGTACCCACGAACGCCAGTGGCTCGCCGCCGCCGGCACCTGTCGCAGCGCCGCCAGGCACACCCCGAGCGATATACAGGTCGAGAAGCAGGTGATCTGGAGAGGTTTCGTCCCCGTGCTCCTTTTTCATCTGCTCGCCCAGTTGCTGCGCGGTATACGCCGTCAATGACTGGATGCCGTCCAGCACCGAAACACCCCCGGCTTCCAACTGGTCAAGGGCGAGCTGCAACAACGCGGCGCGACAGGCAAAGCTGTCCTGGGGAGCGCTGGCCCTGAGCCCTGGCGGGGCCATGGTGGCTGGCGTGTCGTCTTCGTAGCGTACGAACCAGGCCGCCGGGTCGCTCAGATCGGCGAAACGCCTCTCCATTGCCGCCACATCGGACAAGCCACTGAAGCGCATCAGGTCGAAAGACTGGAACATGGACTCGAGCAACAGCGAAACCTGCTGGGCAAAGACGTTGCCCTCAACCGGCTGACGCGTCCACGAAAGGCTTTGGAAACTGTAGTGCCGCGCCAGTTCGTTGCGCAACGCTTCGCCGAAATCAGCCAGGGAAGCGAAGCTGCGCGTGATACCGGACGGCGCGCACCAGAGCACCACCTGCCGCTCATCGTAATCGCCAGTCACCAGCAGGTGACTGAGCATCTGGTCGTATTGAATCGACCCACAGGTCAGGCTGGCTTTCACGAAATAGACCGATGGCTGGGCAGCACCACCGCGGATCAATCCGCGGATGCAGGCCTGCTCCTGAGCATCCAGCCCCTGCAGAGGCAGGCCACGCAAGAGTGCAGTCCTGAGCAGCAGTTGCAACCACTGGTCACGGCTCACCCCTGCACTGCCCTTGGCATTCCAGTATTTGAGCTGTGCCTCGCAGAAAAGCCGTGGCAACTGCTTTACCAGCTCGTCGAGCGCATCGGACATGCCGCTCAGTTGGCGGGTGTCGAAAGCGCTGTCCGAGCCAGGAAAACGGTATGAGGAGGTCAGTGCAAGATTATGATGCCGCTCACCGAGAGGCTCGATGTCCAGCGGCTGTGCTTCGAGCAATGCCTGGAGCACACGGTCGACCAGCGGTTGCGTGGTCCAGTAGGGCGTCTCGGGATCGGGACTATCCAGCATGAGAGGGTCGGCGTTGGACAGCGCCGGCTTCACAAAGGCAAGCCAGGGCAGCTTCCCCAGCAGCAAGGTCCACAGCTTCTCGCTGGCCACCTGCCGCAATGTCGGCCGATCACTGAACTGACTGGCTGCGGCGTATTGAAAATCGAATGTGGGAATAGCGGAACGTTTCATCAAGCATGCCTCCGGAAGAAAACCGGCAGGCTGCAGCAAACTTGTCCGACACCCGGGCTAATTATTGCTTGCCAATGAAAAAGGCCCTGCGTCTTGCAGGGCCTCCTCATCGCTCAAGAATCAGCTGTACACACGCCCCAGCAACTGGCGGTGGCTTTCGAACTGGTCCAGTACATCACGCACGATCTGCTCTGGCGCAAAGCCCATCAGGTCGTACTCCTGGCTGCCATCGTGCAGGTACACCTCGGCACGATAGAAGCGCTGGCGCACTTCCGGCTCGCCTTCCACCGGTGCTTCGCTCGGCGCGGCCAGGTAGCCGTCCAGGCTCACTTCATAGACGAACGGGTTGCCCTCTTCCATCATCACCCGCAGGCCCATCATGTTGCGCGACTGGCCAACCCGGGTTTCCACCTCGAAGCCCAGGGTCTGCAACTGCGCGGCGGCTTCTTTCAGCGCCGGGCTGACCTGCTTGTCCATGAAACGCTGCACCACGGCCTGAGTCGGCTGCAGTTCCAGCTGGGTCAGGCGCTCGCTGAAGCCACGACGGCCACGGGCGGCCAGCTCGGCACGCTCCTGCTCGACTGCCACGTCCTGCTTCATGGCCTTGTACAGGCCGAACATGAACAGTACCAGCACCACCGAGAACGGCAGGCCCGCCAGCACTACCATGGTCTGCATCGCTTCGAAGTTACCGGCGAACAGCAGGCCGATGGTGACCAAAGTGATGACCACCGACCAGAACACCACCATCCAGTGCGGGGCGTCTTCGTCGACCTTGCCGCCTTTGCACGACAGGTTGGCCATCATCACCGCACCGGAGTCGGCCGGGGTGAGGAACAGCACGAAGCCGACGAACACCGCTACACCGATCACGATCTTGGCCGCCGGGAAGTATTCCAGCAGCTGGTAGATCGACATCGACGGCTGTTCCAGGGCGGTCTTGCCCAGCTCCACGGCGCCCTGGTTGATCACCAGGTCCAGCGCGGTGTTGCCGAAGATCGACAGCCAGGCCAGGGTGAAGCCCAACGGGATCAGCAACACACCGCTGACCAGTTGGCGCACGGTGCGGCCCTTGGAGATACGGGCAATGAACATGCCGACGAACGGGCCCCAGGAGATCCACCAGGCCCAGTAGAACACGGTCCACAGGCCCAGCCAGCGCTCCGACTTGCCGGCTTCGCCTTCATATACATAAAGGTCGAAGGTTTTCAGCACGATACCGTTGAGGTAGTCACCGATGTTCTGCACGAAGCCGTTGAGCAGGTGCAGGGTTTCGCCGCCCAGCAGGACGAAGATCAACAGGCCGCTGAACAGTACGATGTTCAGGTTGGAAAGGCGGCGAATGCCGTTTTCCACACCCGAGACCGCCGCCACGGTAGCAACACCGGCCATGACCAGGATCACCACCAGCAGGTTGGTCTTGCTGTGGTCCATGCCGAACAGGTATTCCAGGCCAGAGGCTACCTGCATCGAGCCGATGCCCAGGTTGGTCACCAGGCCCAGCAGGGTGACGAACATGCCGAAGATGTCCACGGCATTGCCGGCAGCGCCCTTGACCCAACGCTCACCCACCAGCGGGTACAGTGCCGAACGCAGGGCCAGCGGCTGGTTGTGGCGGTAGGCGAAGTAACCCACGGCCAGGCCGACCAGGGCGTAGATCGCCCAGCCATGCAGGCCCCAGTGCAGGAAGGTCAGCTGCAGGCCCTGGCGCGCTGCATCGAGGCTGGCAGAAGTGCCTTCCGGTGGATTGAAGTAGTGGTCCAGTGGCTCGGAGGCGCCGAAGTACAACAGCGAAATGCCGATACCGGAGGAGAACAGCATGCCGGCCCAGGCGCCATAGCTGAAGTCGGGCTGGTCATCCTTGCCGCCAAGCTTGAGCTTGCCGTAGTCGGAGAAGGCCAGGTAGATGACGAACAGCAGGTAACCGCCGATTACCAGCATGTAGTACCAGCCGAAGGTGCGCGTCAGCCATTTCTGGGCCACGCCCAGTACTTGTCCGGCGGTTTCGGGTACAGCGATAAGCAAGGCAGTCAGAACGAGGATCATCAGCGCGGAGGTGAAGAACACCACGCGGTTGACCCGTACCCTCTCGGCCGGAGGGTTGGTAAGTGAGGCAGAACTCATTGCACGAATGCTCCGGGCAGTGCGGCTGTGGAGGCTAATCAGTCTTTCCCGAGCAATTGGTGGAATATCCCCACTGCATCAGGTGTTATAAAAGCACCCTGGAAACCGTGATCCCGAATCGATACGTTGCAAAAAAACAGACAGGTGGCCTGCTGCAAATGCCACACCTTCGCTGAGGTGCGCGCATTCGTCACAGATCACCCCGCCCGCTCCAAGGGCCCGCCGCAGGGTCCATGACCGCACGGCAGAATCTGCATTTCGCATCGCTCATGCCCGTCAACGCCTTGTATTCCGGGGGTTACGCGATTTCCTGGGGTGTCAATCCGTGCCTTCTCGACCGCCTGAAAAACTGTCAATGGCACAAATTGTCGCAGAGCTTATTCTTTATTGATTGAACGTTCAATCAAAACAAAATAGACTGGCCTTCGCCGAGTCAGCCGCCCGTCGTCTGCTCGCAGGCCTGAGGAGATAGCAAGATGCCCAAGGTCGGTATGCAACCCATCCGCCGCCAGCAGTTGATCGAAGCCACGTTGCAGGCGGTCGATCAGGTCGGACTGGGCGACGCCAGCATTGCGCTGATTGCCCGTTTGGCCGGTGTGTCGAACGGCATCATCAGTCACTACTTTCGGGACAAGAACGGCCTGATCGCAGCGACGATGGGTTACATCATGAACATGCTCAACGAAGGTGTTAGAGCACGTCGCCAGGCCCTGACGGACGACAGCCCGCGCGCCCACCTGAAAGTGATCATCGAGGGCAACTTCGATGCCAGCCAGGTGAACGGCCCGGCGATGAAAACCTGGTTGGCCTTCTGGGCTTCCAGCATGCACCAGCCCGATTTGCACAGGTTGCAGCGGATCAACGACCACCGCTTGTATTCCAACCTGTGTTGCCAGTTCCGCCGCGCCCTGCCGCTCTACCATGCGCGCAAGGCAGCCCGTGGCCTGGCAGCCTTGATCGACGGCTTGTGGCTGCGTGGCGCCCTGTCGGGAGATGCATTCGACACCGACCAGGCGATACGGATTGCTTACGAATACATGGATCTACAACTGGCTAAGCAGCACACCCTGGGTACAAACGACCAGGCCGCTGAACAGCCGCGCACGGCCCTTGCCAACCCGGCAGGAGCGTGACGCGCAAGCCAAACCACACACTGCACTTGCGAGGACACTATGGCCCGTTTCGGAACGCAAAAACTCTACATTGATGGCGCTTACGTCGACGCTGGCAGCGATGCCACCTTCGAAGCCATCAACCCGGCTACCGGCGAAGTCCTCGCCCACGTGCAACGTGCCACCGAGGCTGACGTCGAGAAGGCCGTCGAAAGCGCCGAGCGTGGCCAGAAAGTCTGGGCCGCGATGACCGCCATGCAGCGTTCGCGCATCCTGCGCCGCGCCGTCGAGATCCTGCGCGAGCGCAACGACGAACTGGCTATGCTGGAAACCCTGGACACCGGCAAGTCGTACTCGGAAACCCGCTACGTCGACATCGTCACCGGCGCCGACGTGCTGGAGTACTACGCTGGCCTGGTTCCGGCCATCGAAGGCGAGCAGATCCCGCTGCGTGAATCGTCCTTCGTCTACACCCGCCGCGAGCCGCTGGGCGTGACCGCCGGTATCGGCGCCTGGAACTACCCGATCCAGATCGCCCTGTGGAAATCCGCCCCGGCCCTGGCCGCCGGCAACGCGATGATCTTCAAACCGTCGGAAGTCACCTCGCTGACCACCCTGAAACTGGCCGAGATCTACACCGAAGCCGGCCTGCCGAACGGTGTGTTCAACGTCCTGACCGGCAGCGGCCGCGAAGTCGGCACCTGGCTGACCGAGCACCCACGCATCGAAAAAGTCTCCTTCACCGGCGGCACCACCACCGGCAAGAAGGTCATGGCCAGCGCCTCGAGCTCGTCGCTCAAGGAAGTCACCATGGAACTGGGCGGCAAGTCGCCACTGATCATCTGCGCCGACGCCGACCTGGACAAGGCCGCCGACATCGCCATGATGGCCAACTTCTACAGCTCGGGCCAGGTGTGCACCAACGGCACCCGCGTGTTCATCCCGGCTGAAATGAAAGCTGCCTTCGAGGCCAAGATCGTCGAGCGCGTTGCCCGCATCCGCGCTGGCAACCCGGAAGACGAAAACACCAACTTCGGCCCGCTGGTCAGCTTCCAGCACATGGAAAGCGTGCTTGGCTACATCGCCAAGGGCAAGGAAGAAGGTGCCCGTGTGCTGTGCGGTGGCGAGCGACTGACCGCCGGTGACTTCGCCAAGGGCGCGTTCGTGGCCCCGACCGTGTTCACCGACTGCACCGACGACATGACCATCGTCAAGGAAGAGATCTTTGGCCCGGTGATGAGCATCCTCACCTACGAAACCGAAGAAGAAGTCATCCGTCGTGCCAACGACACTGAATACGGCCTGGCCGCCGGTGTCTGCACCAACGACATCACCCGCGCCCACCGCATCATCCACAAGCTGGAAGCCGGTATCTGCTGGATCAACGCCTGGGGCGAATCGCCGGCCGAAATGCCGGTCGGTGGCTACAAGCAGTCGGGCGTCGGCCGTGAGAACGGCGTCAGCTCGCTGGCTCAATACACTCGCATCAAGTCGGTCCAGGTCGAGCTGGGCGGCTACAACTCGGTCTTCTAAGGCCCTGTCCAGCCACGCCCGTGCCTCTGCGCACGGGCGTTCCCGCTCCCTGATCACCGCCAACACGAGGGTACTTTCATGTCCCAAGAATTCGATTACATCATCGTCGGTGCCGGCTCGGCCGGTAACACCCTGGCGACCCGCCTGACCGAAGACGCCGGCGTCACCGTACTGCTGCTGGAAGCCGGTGGCCCCGACTACCGCTTCGACTTCCGTACCCAGATGCCGGCCGCCCTGGCCTTCCCGCTGCAGGGCCGCCGCTACAACTGGGCCTACGAGACCGACCCGGAGCCGTACATGGGCGGCCGCCGCATGGAATGTGGCCGCGGCAAGGGCCTGGGTGGTTCGTCGCTGATCAACGGCATGTGCTACATCCGCGGTAACGCCATGGACTTCGACGGCTGGGCGGAACTGCCAGGCCTGGAAGACTGGACCTACCTGGACTGCCTGCCGTACTTCCGCAAGGCTGAAACCCGCGACATCGGCCCGAACGACTACCACGGGGGCGAAGGCCCGGTCAGCGTGACCACGCCGAAAGCCGGCAACAACCCGCTGTTCCACGCCATGGTCGAAGCCGGCGTGCAGGCCGGTTACCCACGCACCGAAGACCTCAACGGCTACCAGCAGGAAGGCTTCGGCCCGATGGACCGTACGGTGACCAAGAACGGCCGTCGTTCCAGCACCGCCCGTGGCTATCTGGACCAGGCCAAGAAACGCCCGAACCTGACCATCGTCACCCACGCCCTGACTGATCGCGTGCTGTTCGAGGGCAAGCGCGCCATCGGTGTGACCTACCTGGTCGGTGACAGCGAAGAGCGCGTTGAAGCACGCGCCCGCAAGGAAGTGATCGTCAGCTCTGGCGCCATCGCTTCGCCGCAGTTGCTGCAGCGCTCCGGTGTTGGCCCGCGCGCCCTGCTGGAAAGCCTCGACATCCCGGTGGTGCACGACCTGCCGGGCGTTGGCGAGAACCTGCAGGACCACCTGGAACTGTACCTGCAGTACGCCTGCACCCAGCCGGTGTCGCTGTACCCGTCGCTGCTGTGGTGGAACCAGCCAGCCATCGGTGCCGAATGGATGTTCAATGGCACCGGCATCGGCGCCAGCAACCAGTTCGAAGCCGGTGGTTTCATTCGTACCCGCCCTGAATTCAAGTGGCCGAACATTCAGTATCACTTCCTGCCGGTGGCCATCAACTACAACGGCTCCAATGGCGTGAAGGAACACGGCTTCCAGGCGCACATGGGTTCGATGCGTTCGCCTGCGCGTGGCCGCATCCAGGCCAAGTCGAAAGACCCGCGCCAACACCCGAGCATCCTGTTCAACTACATGTCCACCGAGCAGGACTGGCAGGAATTCCGTGACGGCATCCGCCTGACCCGCGAAATCATGGCCCAGCCAGCACTGGACCCGTACCGTGGCCGTGAGATCAGCCCAGGCGCACACGTGCAAACCGATGAAGAGCTGGACAAGTTCATCCGCGAGCACGCCGAAACCGCCTTCCACCCATCCTGCTCGTGCAAGATGGGCACCGACGACATGGCAGTGGTCGACGGTGAAGGACGCGTTCATGGCATGAAGGGCCTGCGCGTGGTCGATGCGTCGATCATGCCGCTGATCATCACCGGCAACCTCAACGCCACCACGATCATGATCGCCGAGAAAATCTCGGACAAGATCCGTGGCCGCAAGCCGCTGCCGCGCAGCACCGCCAAGTACTACGTGGCCAACGGTGCACCGGTTAAGGGCAAGCCGATGCGTGAGGTCAAGCAGGCGTAAATCCTGCACCGGTCTTTTCGCGGTTAAACCGCTCCCACAGGGTTTGCACAGGTCTGGAAACTGTGCAGCACGTGTGGGAGCGGGGTTCACCCGCGAAAGGGCCTGCCCAGACAACACCAGAAAAGGCACCCACCGCGGTGCCTTTTTTTCATCTGCAGAAACGCTTTACAGCCTGCCAATTCATCAGGTTAGAATCATTTGGCACGCGACCTGCTAGCGTCATGCTATCAAGTCCCCTCCCCCCTGCGGTCCCCGGAGTATCTGCCTTTGGATGCAAGCACCATCAACAGCCTGTTCCTGATCGGCGCATTGCTGGTGGGCGCAAGTATCCTGGTCAGTTCGCTGTCGTCGCGCCTGGGCATCCCTATTCTGGTCATCATCCTCGCCGTCGGCATGGTCGCCGGGGTCGATGGTGGCGGCATCATCTTCAACAACTACCCGACCGCCTACCTGGTGGGCAACCTGGCGCTGGCCGTGATCCTGCTTGACGGCGGCCTGCGCACGCGGGTGGCGAGCTTCCGCGTGGCGCTGTGGCCGGCGCTGTCGCTGGCCACCATCGGCGTGATGATCACCACCGCCCTCACCGGCCTGGTCGCCGCCTGGCTGTTCGACCTGAGCCTGATCCAGGGCCTGCTGATCGGCGCCATCGTCGGCTCCACCGACGCCGCGGCAGTGTTCTCGCTGCTCGGGGGCAAGGGCCTGAACGAGCGGGTCACCGCCACCCTGGAGATCGAGTCGGGCAGCAACGACCCAATGGCGGTGTTCCTCACCGTCACCCTGATCGACATGATCGCCAGCGGCCAGACCGGCCTGCACTGGAGCCTGCTCACCCACTTGCTGCGCGAGTTCGGCATAGGCGGGCTGCTCGGCCTGGGCGGCGGCTGGCTGATGCTGCAGTTGGTCAACCGTATCAAGCTGGCTGGCGGCCTGTATCCCATCCTGGTGATCGCCGGCGGCCTGGTGGTTTTCTCGGCAACCAACGCCCTGCACGGCAGCGGCTTCCTTGCCGTGTACCTGTGCGGCCTGGTGCTGGGCAACAAGCCTATCCGCAGCCGCCACGGCATCCTGCACATGCTCGACGGCATGGCATGGCTGGCGCAGATCGGCATGTTCCTGGTGCTGGGGCTGCTGGTCACGCCCCACGACCTGCTGCCCATCGCCCTGCCGGCGTTGGGCCTGGCGCTGTGGATGATCCTGGTGGCGCGGCCGCTGTCGGTGGTCGCTGCCCTGCTGCCGTTCAAGGCTTTCCATGGCCGCGAAAAGGGCTTCATCTCTTGGGTCGGCCTGCGCGGTGCGGTACCGATCATTCTGGCGGTGTTCCCGCTGATGGCCGGTCTGCCGGATGCCCAGCTGTTCTTCAACCTGGCATTCTTCATCGTGCTGGTGTCGCTGTTGGTGCAAGGCACCAGCCTGCCGTGGATGGCCAAGCTGCTGAAAGTGACGGTGCCGCCAGACCCGGCGCCAATCTCCCGTTCCGCCCTGGAAGTGCACATCACCAGCGAGTGGGAAATGTTCGTCTACCGCCTGGGCGCCGAAAAATGGTGTATCGGCGCCGCCCTGCGCGAATTGAAAATGCCCGAAGGCACGCGGATCGCCGCGCTGTTCCGCGGCGAGCAACTGCTGCACCCGTCCGGCAGTACGGTACTGGAAGTGGGGGACATGCTCTGCGTGATCGGCCACGAGCACAACCTGCCGGCCTTGGGCAAACTGTTCAGCCAGGCGCCACAACGTGGCCTTGACCTGCGTTTCTTCGGCGACTTCGTGCTCGAAGGCGATGCCGAACTGGGTGCTGTAGCGGCGTTGTACGGCCTGAAACTCGACGGACTGGACGCGAAAATGCCGCTGGCCCAGTTCATCCGACAGAAGGTCGGAGGCGCTCCAGTAGTAGGTGACCAGGTCGAATGGCATGGCACGATCTGGACCGTGGCCACCATGGACGGGAACAAGATCCAGAAAGTAGGCGTCAGATTCCCCGAAGGAACGCGACCCGGACCAGGATTGTTCCTCTAAATTTCATTCTGCCGGATCCACAAGTAGCCTGCCTATGTCCCTGCGCGTGTACCTCCGCACAGCCCTCCTCGGGCTGTGCCTGTCTCTCTCTTTTGCAGCCACGGCAGCAGAAGCCCCGACCACCGCCAGCATCCAGAACAGCCTCGACAAAATCGCCGAGCGCAAGCTGCCCGAGGCCGAGCAGAAAGCCCTGCAGCAGGTGCTGGAGCAAACCCTCAGCCTGCTCGCCAGCAAGGAAGACAACGAAAAGAAACTCGCCGCGCTGAAGCAGCAGCTTGCCGGTGCGCCGAAAGAAACCAGCGACAGCCAGCGCGAACTGGCCAGGCTAAAGGAAAGCAAGCCACAGCCGGTGGCTCAGCGTTACGCCAGTCTCTCGGTGCCGCAACTGGAGCAGATGCTCAGCGAGCGCAGCACCCTGCAGGGCGAGCTGCAGAAGGCGTTGTCAGAAGCCAACAGCCTGATCATCAACTCGCAGACCCGCCCGGAACGCGCACAGGCCGAAATCAGCAACAGCCAGGCGCGCACCCAGCAGATCAACAGCCTTCTCAAGACCGGCAAGGACGCTGGCAAACCGATCAACGCCGACCAGCGCAACCAGTTGAATGCCGAACTGGCCTCGCTCAACGCCCTGACCCTGCTGCGCCGCCAGGAGCTGGCCGGCAACAGCCTGCTGCAAGACCTGGGCAACGCCCGCCACGACCTGCTGATCGAGCGCACCGCGCGCCTGGAACAGGAAATCCAGGACCTGCAGACCCTGATCAACGACAAGCGCCTGGCCCAGTCCCAGGAAGCGGTCACCCAGCAGTCGATCGAGGCCCAGAAAGCCGGCGGCAGCAGCTTGCTGGCCACCGAAAGCGCGGTCAACCTCAAGCTCTCCGACTACCTGCTGAAAAGCACCGACCGCCTCAACGAACTGACCCAGCAGAACCTGCGCACCAAGCAGCAACTGGACAGCCTGACCCAGGCTGACCAAGCGCTGGACGAGCAGATCAACGTGCTCAAGGGCAGCCTGCTGCTGTCGAAGATCCTCTACAAGCAGAAGCAGACCCTGCCGCACCTCAAGGTCGATCGCGACCTGGCCGACCAGATCGCCGACACCCGCCTGTACCAGTTCGAGATAAACCAGCAACGCGAGCAGATGAGCAGCCCGGTCACCTACGTCGACAAACTGCTGGCTGCCCAACCACCGGAAGATGTGACGCCACAGCTGCGCAAGGCCTTGCTGGAAGTGGCGATTACCCGCAGCGATCTGCTGGAGCGACTGAACCGCGAGCTGTCGGCGCTGCTCAACGAATCCATCACCCTGCAGCTCAACCAGAAGCAGCTGTTGGGCACCGCCCAGAGCCTGCGCACCACCCTCGACGAGCAGATGTTCTGGATCCCCAGCAACAAGCCGCTGGACTGGGACTGGCTGCGCTATGTGCCGGAGCGCCTGGCCGACCAGATGGCCAACCTGCCGTGGGGCTCGGGCCTGAAGGAGCTGGGCGACGGCCTGAGCCAGCGCCCGTTGCTGTTCTTGCCGCTGCTGCTGGTGATCGGCGCCCTGCTGTGGCGCCGCAAGTACCTGTACCAACGGCTGGGCAAGGTGCACCAGGACATCGGCCACTTCCGCCGTGACAGCCAGTGGCACACACCCCAGGCGATCCTCATAAACATCCTGCTTGCGATGCCGGTCAGCCTGGGCCTGGCCCTGTGCAGCTACGCCCTGCAGATCGACGCCCGCGGGCAGAACGCCAACCTCGGTGCCGCCCTCTGGCAACTGGCCCAGGCCTGGCTGGTGTTCTACACCGCCTACCGCATCCTCGCCCCGGGCGGCGTGGCGGAAATCCACTTCCGCTGGCACAAGCCACAGGTCGAGTTCCTGCGCGGCTGGGTGCGCCGCCTGGGCACCGTGGTACTGGCACTGGTCGGCGTGGTGGCGGTGGCCGAACATCAGCCTTCGGCGCTGGCCGATGATGTACTGGGTATAGGCGTGGTACTGACCTGCTACGCACTGATGGCCTGGCTACTCAGCCGCCTGTTGCTCAGCAGCCCGGCACACCGCGACACCTCGCTGTTCCGCAAGGCCGTGGGTGTGGCCTTCACCGCCCTGCCCATCGCTCTGTTCGTGGCCGTGTGCTTCGGCTACTACTACACCGCGCTGAAACTTACCGACCGGCT
The DNA here is from genome assembly GCF_036784815.1 of Pseudomonas sp. TE3-3-F2023. NCBI lineage: Bacteria > Pseudomonadati > Pseudomonadota > Gammaproteobacteria > Pseudomonadales > Pseudomonadaceae > Pseudomonas > Pseudomonas sp. TE3-3-F2023. Next base: position 448,925 of record NZ_CP145113.1, read on the forward strand.
CATCTACACCCTGTACCTGCTGCTGTTCTGGCTTGTGATCGAAGCCGCGTTCGTGCGTGGCCTGTCGGTGGCGGCACGGCGCCTGGCCTACCAGCGCGCGCTGAGCAAGCGGGCGGCGGCCAAGGAAGGGCTGGATGGCGAGGTCATCACCGAAGAGCCAACGCTAGACATCGAGCAGGTCAACCAGCAGTCGCTGCGCCTGATCCGCCTGGCCCTGCTTGGCGGCTTCATCGCCGGCTTGTACTGGGTGTGGGCGGACCTGATCTCGGTGTTTGCCTACCTCAACAATTTCGTCCTCTACGAATACACCAGCGGCACCGGCGCCGCCGCCAGCATGGTGCCGATCAGCCTCGGCGACCTGCTGGGCGCATTGGTGATCGTCGGCATCACCTTTGCCCTGGCCGGCAACTTGCCCGGCCTACTGGAAGTGCTGGTGCTGTCACGCCTGAACCTGGCTCAGGGCAGTGCCTACGCCACCACCACGCTGTTGTCGTACACCATCGTCGGTATCGGTATCGTCAGCACCCTGTCGACCCTGGGGGTCAGCTGGGACAAGCTGCAATGGCTGGTGGCCGCGCTGTCGGTGGGCCTGGGCTTCGGCATGCAGGAGATCTTCGCCAACTTCATCTCCGGCATCATGATCCTGTTCGAGCGCCCGGTGCGGATTGGCGACACCATCACCATCGGCAACCTGTCGGGCACGGTGAGCAAGATCCGCATCCGCGCCACCACGATTACCGACTTCGACCGCAAGGACATCATCGTCCCCAACAAGACCTTCATCACCGGTCAGCTTATCAACTGGTCGCTGACCGACACGGTCACCCGGGTAACGCTGAAGCTGGGCATCGACTATGGCTCTGACCTGGATCTGGTGCGTGACCTGCTGCTCAAGGGTGCCCACGAAAACCCACGCGTGCTCAAGGACCCGGAGCCGATCGTGTACTTCCTCAACTTCGGCGAGAGCTCGCTGGACCACGAGCTGCGCATGCACGTACGCGACCTGGGCGACCGCAACCCGACGCTGGACGAGATCAACCGCTACATCAACCGCGAGTTCAAGGCACACAACATCAAGATCTCGGTGCGCCAGGTCGAGGTGTTCCTGATGGATCCGAAGGGCGGCAAACAGCAGCTGATTCCGGTGGAGCAGCCGAAACCGGATGGCACTGCTTCGGCCTGAGTGGGCTCTAATACTTTATTCTGTGCAGAATCCCTGCGAGGGCTTTGCCCTCGATCGCCGGCAAGCCAGCTCCAACAGGGGCCGTGCCGCACCCAGGCCCTGCACATCCCCTGTGGGCGCTGGCTTGCCGGCGATGGGCCGCAAAGCGGCTCCCTAGGTACCGACTTCCAGGAGCAGCCCGTGAAAGCCCTCGACCAACTCACCTTTGACAATCGCTTCGCTCGCTTGGGTGACGCGTTCTCCACCCAGGTCCTGCCCGACCCCATCTCAGACCCGCGCCTGGTGGTAGCGAGCGAGTCGGCCATGGCGCTGCTCGACCTCGACCCGGCCCAGGCAGAGCTGCCGGTTTTCGCCGAGCTGTTCAGTGGCCAAAAGCTGTGGGAAGAGGCCGACCCGCGGGCTATGGTCTATTCCGGCCATCAGTTCGGCTCCTATAACCCACGCCTGGGTGATGGCCGCGGCTTGCTGCTGGCCGAAGTGCTGAATGACCAGGGCGAGCACTGGGACCTGCACCTCAAGGGCGCCGGACAGACGCCCTATTCGCGCATGGGCGACGGCCGCGCTGTGCTGCGCTCCTCGATCCGCGAGTTCCTCGCTTCCGAGGCCCTGCACGCCCTGGGCATTCCCAGCAGCCGGGCACTGTGCGTGATCGGCTCCAGCACCCCGGTGTGGCGCGAAACCCGCGAAAGGGCGGCGATGCTCACCCGCCTGGCGCAGAGCCATGTGCGTTTCGGGCATTTCGAATACTTCTACTACACCAGGCAGCCGGAACAGCAGCGCGTGCTGATCGACCATGTGCTGGAGCAGCACTACCCCGAATGCCGCGATGCCGTGCAGCCGTATCTGGCCATGTTCCGCACCATCGTCGAGCGCAATGCAGAGCTGATCGCCCTGTGGCAGGCCTATGGCTTCTGCCATGGGGTGATGAACACCGACAACATGTCGATCCTCGGCATCACCTTCGACTTCGGCCCGTACGCCTTCCTCGACGATTTCGACGCCAACTTCATCTGCAACCACTCCGACGACCGTGGCCGCTACAGTTACGCCAACCAGGTCCCTATCGCCCATTGGAACCTAAGTGCGCTGGCCCAGGCGCTGACCACGGTGATCGAAGTCGAAGCGCTCAAGGAGGCGCTGGGCCTGTTCTTGCCGCTATACCAGGCACACTACCTGGACCTGATGCGCCGGCGTCTGGGCCTGACCACCGCGGAAGAGGACGACATGGCGTTGGTGGAGCGCCTGCTGCAGCGCATGCAGAGCGGTGGTGTGGACTACAACCTGTTCTTCCGCAAGCTGGGCGATCAGCCCGTTGCCGAGGCGCTGAAGGTGGTGCGTGACGACTTCATCGACCTGGCCGGTTTCGATGCCTGGGGGACGGACTACCTGGCCCGCTGCGAGCGTGAAGCGGCCAATGCGGAAGGGCGGCGTGAGCGCATGCATGCGGTTAACCCGCTGTATGTACTGCGCAACTACCTGGCACAGAAAGCCATCGAAGCAGCCGAAGCGGGGGATTACAGTGAAGTGCGTCGGCTGCATCAGGTGCTGAGCCGCCCGTTCGAGGAGCAGGCCGGGATGCAGGGCTATGCCGAGCGACCGCCGGAATGGGGCAAGCACCTGGAAATCAGCTGCTCATCATGAATCCTGGGGCCGCTGCGCGGCCCATCGCGACACAAGGCCGCTCCTACGAGGGTACTCGGACTCCTGTAGGAGCGGCCTTGTGTCGCGATGGGCTGCAAAGCAGCCCCAAAAACCTCAAGGAATTGACATGTCCGAACCACTGGTAATCCCCTGCCCCCACTGCAACGGCCTCAACCGCCTGCCCGCCGAGCGCCTGGGCGACGCGCCGAAATGCGGCCGCTGCAAACAGGACGTGCTGCTGAGCACCCCTTTCGAACTCACCGAAGCCAGCTACGCCAGCCAGATCAAAGGCGATCTGCCACTGCTGGTCGACATCTGGGCGGATTGGTGCGGTCCGTGCAAATCCTTCGCCCCCACCTTCGAACAGGCCGCCCGCCAACTGGCCGGCCGCTGCCGCCTGGCCAAGCTCGACAGCGAAGCCAACCGCAACCTGGCCGGGCAACTGGGCATCCGCTCGATCCCCAGCCTGCTGCTGTTCAAGCATGGCCGTGAAGTCAGCCGTCAGGCCGGGGCGTTTCCACTCCAGTCGCTGATGGAGTGGTTGCGTAGCCAGGGGGTCTAAGCGTTCTCCTCGAGCAGCGAGTGCAACTCGACAAACTGCAGGGTCAGCTTGTGCCTGGGCTCCAGATGAATCAGCGGAAGGCTGGCATGGTGCGACTCACGCATCTTCACCGAGCTGCCCAGGTACACCGGTAGCACCGGGAGCCCTTCGGCCAGCAGCTCGTCGAGCATCTGCTGTGGCAGGCTGGCGCGGGACTGGAATTGGTTGACCACGATGCCTTCGACCACAAGGTCTTCGTTGTGGTCATCCTTGAGTTCTTCGATCTCGGCCAGCAGGCCATACAGGGCCTGGCGAGAGAAGCTGTCGCAGTCGAAAGGAATCAGCACGCGATCGGCGGCGATCAGTGCGGAAACCGCATAGAAGTTAAGTGCTGGCGGGGTATCGATGTAAATGCGCTCGTAGTCCTCGTCGAGTTCGTCGAGCAACTTACGCAGCTTGTTGATCTTGTGCTTCGCCTCAAGCTTCGGCTGCAGATCGGCCAGCTCGGCCGTGGCGGTGACCACGTGCAGGTTGTCGAACGGGGTTTCATAGATATCGACCTGATTCTTCTTGCTGAACGGCCCGCTGGACAGGCTTTGCTTGAAGAAGTCGGCGATGCCCATGGGGATATCGTCGCCGGTCAGGCCAGTCAGATACTGGGTCGAGTTGGCCTGGGCATCCAGGTCGATCAGCAGGGTCCGATAACCTTCGCTGGCGCTCACCGCCGCCAGGTTGCAAGCGATGCTCGACTTGCCCACACCACCTTTCTGATTGAACACCACGCGCCGCATGATTGACCTCCGTGTATCAACGAATGCCCGAGTATGTGGTGCGGCTGCGGCAATGACCAGTGCCATTTGCCCGAAGCAACAGCCTCAAGCCATGCGCGCCCCCTGTGGGTGCTGGCTTGCCGGCGATGGGGCCCGATCAGGCAACGACACTGCCCCCGCCAGCCACCTGCCCCGTGAGCAACTCGGCAAATGCCCGTGCCATCGCCGACCCACCATGCTCGCGCTGCACCAGCCACACCGCCGACATCGCCCCTTCATCCAGCAGCGTGCGATAAACCACCCCTTCGATGCGCATGCGCTGGAACGACGCCGGCAGCACCGATACCCCAAGCCCTGCCGATACCAGCCCGATGATGGTCATCGCCTCCCCCGCCTCCTGGGCAAAATGCGGGCTGAAACCCGCCTGGCGCGCCAGGCTCAGCAACTGCGCGTGCAACCCGCTGCCATAGCTGCGCGGGAAGAACACGAACGGTTCATGGGCCAGCGCGGCCATGTGCACGCCATGGTCAGTGCCTTCGGCCAATGGATGCGAGGCATTGATCACCGCCACCAGCGGCTCGCGAAAAAGTTCGGTTGCCACCAACCCTTCTGGCAGCGGCATCGGCCGCATCAGCCCAACCTCGATGGACTCGTCGAACACTCCTTCTGCAACATCGCGACTGCTCATTTCCTTGAGGTTAAGGTGCACCGCCGGGAAGCGCTGGCGAAACGCGTGGATGGCCTTGGGGATCTTCGAGGTGAACGGTGCCGAGGAGGTAAAGCCGATCTTCATCTCCCCCAGCTCCCCCAACTGCGCACGCCGGGCGACATCGGCGGCCTTTTCCACCTGCGCCAGCACCTGGCGGGCCTCCTCCAGGAACAACCGCCCCGCCTCGCTCAGCTCGACCCGACGGTTGGTACGCTCGAACAGCCGGGCCCCCAGCTCCTGCTCCAGCGCCTGGATCTGCTGGCTCAAGGGTGGCTGGGAAATGCCCAGCTGCTGGGCGGCGCGGCCAAAATGCAGCTCTTCGGCCACGGCGATGAAGTAACGCAAATGGCGCAGTTCCATGATCGGCTCCGAACAGGTCGCAAAACGTCTTAAATAGGTCGAACAATATATTGGATCTAATCATTAGCCAGCTATATGCTTTTTTTCATTGCGCCAGAGGTACCCGCCCGTGAAAACTGCTGTAGCCCCCCTTCCCGTCGAGCCAGACCCTGCCCCGCTGAACGAAATGTGGATCGAAAAAGGCACACCCGCCTTCATGAAGACTGTGCTGGCGCTATTCAGCGGCGGCTTCGCCACCTTCGCCCTGCTGTACTGCGTGCAGCCGATGATGCCATTGCTGTCGAAGGAATTTGCCATCAATGCGGCGCAGAGCAGCCTGGTGCTATCAGTCTCCACAGCCATGCTGGCGTTCGGCCTGCTGATCACCGGCCCGATCTCCGACCGCATCGGGCGCAAGCCGGTGATGGTGTTTGCCCTGGTCTGCGCCGCCCTTTCCACCCTGGCCAGCGCTGTGATGCCGAGCTGGGAACTGGTACTGGCCTCCCGCGCCCTGGTCGGCCTGTCGCTGAGCGGCCTGGCGGCGGTGGCGATGACCTACCTGAGCGAAGAGATTCACCCGCAGCACATCGGCCTGGCCATGGGCCTGTACATCGGCGGCAATGCCATTGGCGGCATGAGCGGGCGCCTGATCACCGGCGTACTGATCGACTTCGTCAGCTGGCACACGGCGATGCTCACCATAGGCGGCCTGGCCCTGGTGGCGGCGCTGGTATTCTGGAAGGTGCTGCCCGAATCGCGCAATTTCCGCCCGCAGGCGATGAACCCACGCAGCCTGCTGGATGGCTTCGTCATGCACTTCAGGGATGCCGGCCTGCCCTGGTTGTTCCTCGAAGCCTTCCTGCTGATGGGCGCATTCGTCACCCTGTTCAACTACATCGGCTACCGCCTGCTGGCCGAGCCCTATCACATGAACCAGGCGCTGGTCGGCTTGCTGTCAGTGGTGTACCTGTCTGGCATCTACAGCTCGGCGCAGGTGGGCGCGCTGGCTGACAAACTGGGCCGGCGCAAGGTGTTCTGGGCCAGTATCGTGGTGATGGCGGGCGGCTTGATGATGACTCTGGCCAGTCCGTTGGCGATGGTGATCGTCGGTATGCTGGTGTTCACCTTCGGCTTTTTTGGCGCGCACTCGGTGGCCAGCAGCTGGATCGGCCGCAGGGCTTTGAAGGCCAAGGGACAGGCGTCGTCGTTGTACCTGTTCAGCTATTACGCCGGGTCGAGTGTGGCCGGTACGGCGGGCGGGGTGTTCTGGCATCAGTGGGGCTGGAATGGCATCGGGCTGTTCATCGGCAGCCTGCTGGCGGTGGCGTTGCTGGTGGCGCTACGCCTGAGCAAGTTGCCGCCCAAGACAGCCTGAGCATGGGGCTGCTTTGCAGCCCATCGCCGGCAAGCCAGCTCCCACAGGACCCCACAAGGCTCATGACCTGTGGAGTACTTGTGGGAGCTGGCTTGCCGGCGATAGGGCCCTCGGATCAGTTGATGATCTCGACCATATCCACATCCACCTCCCGGCTCATCAGGTGCTTCTCCACCTCACCGGTCAGCTTGACCTTGGTCTTGTCGTTGAACGGCGTCGGCGGCAGGTCTTCATCATCGATTTCCACGGTGATGGTGCCGGTGTTGTCCTTGAACTCGTACTTATCGTCGTTGTTGATCTTTTTGGTCACGAAGCCTTGCAGCACCACTGGAGTGTCGTCGGCAGCGTCGTTGGCCGCTGCTACGGTGGTGACCGACTGGGCGCCGGGGCCGGTGTAGCCGGCAGCCAGGGCGGCAGTGCTGAACAGAGGGGCGAGGATCAAGGCGAGGTAACGGATTTTCATGGTGACAGGTCCTGATTCGATTTCGATGGAAACAGCCTACCGCTGCTGGCTGAAGCCAACCTTAATCAGCACTGGCCTCATCCAGCGCCAACCCCAACTGCGCCTGCAGCCGCTCCCCGACTACTTGCAACTGCAAGCTACGGACCTGCGCGCCTTCACGCTCCAGCGCATGCAGCCACCCCAGCAGTGGCGCAGGCTCACCCTCGAGGCTTACGTCCACCTGACCGGCCCGTGCCTGCAACCCGATAATTCGCAAACCGGCGGCCAGTGCGCGCTCGTTCAGAACAGCGGGTGTCAGCACCGTCACCGGTTCCCTGGCCAAGGCCGGGCCTGTCGAAACCCGTTGCAGATGCCCGGTGAGCTTCAGCTCATGCGCATGGGCGAGCTCGGCCTGTTGCAAGCGCTGCTTGCCGGGTACCCAGGCAAACTGCCAGAGCAGGACCATGGCCAAACTCCAGAGTGCGGCCATGATCACTGCCCTTCGATTACCGGGTATCGATTGCCATTGGCCTATCAGGGCCTGCTCAATCCACCGCATCAGCGAGTCTCCCTGAAAGTCAGGGTCGCGCGCACAACCTGCTCGGCCTGCCGGGCTTGATCCATCAGCACGGCAGGCGCCCGCTGGCGCAGGCGCTCAAGGTCATCGAAACCTTGCGCAACCACTTCCATGCGCCACCCTCCGCGGGGACTGGACACGGCTCGCTCAACCGTGATGTTCCCGGTTTCCACCAATTGCTCCGTGAAAGATACCAGCCCCTCCACGGTAGTCTTCTCTCGGGGACGGAATTCCAGTGCCCTGATCTGTGTGGCCAGGTCACCTGCGACAGACTGCTCGGGCGCCCAACGCAGAAACGTCTGAAGATTCTCGGCATGTAGCTGTGCTGTACGTTCCGACAGCCATTCAGCACGCAGATGTTCCGCCAGGCACACCATTGCGAAGGCCAGCAGCGCTCCGCCCGCCAGGGAGGGCCAGGGCACGATCGGGCTGCGTCGCCGAAATGGCCCCTGACGCAGGTCCAGGGCCTTGGCTCGACCTTGGATGAAGGTGTGAAAGGCGCTATCGACGGTTTGGTTGTGGAGCGCCTGCCCTGCATCAGCAGGTTCGGCCGGCCGCTCCATCGGCGGCAGTTGCCGCACCAGGACCTCGGCCGCCTGGGGGCCGGCGACCAGCCAAGGCCCACCATGCCCACCCAACAACCAGCGGCCCTCGAGCCACAGTGCACGGGGCTGCTCTGCGCCCAGCAGGTCGGCATCGACATGGATCCCGAGCGGGTCGATTCCCTGGCTTTTCAACAAGGCCATCAGGCTGGCCAGAACTTGACGCTCTATCACCAGAGCCCGGCGATGCCCCTGCGCATCCGGCGGGCCGAACACCAGATGCAGCGTTTCCAGCGGCGCTGCCAAATGGTCTTCGGCAGCGTAGATCAATGTTTCAGGCTTGGGCCGCTTGCCCGGCACAGGACCGATCTCGCAACTGCCCAGCATCTCCATAGGTACCACCACGATAGCAGGACCGGTGAGCGTCGGAGCCAGCTCCTCCAGTCGTGCCTTGTGCAGGCTGCCGTCCGCTGCACGCAGCCACACCGGCCACCGCGCATCGGCTGCCGCAACCCCTTCCGGCAACAGGTACAGCCAATTCTCACTCATCTGCTCTTTGCTCCCGCATCGCAGAAAACACACGCCGCACCACACGAACCTGATGCGTGTCCAGATCGATCTCCAGGTCGCTGTACAGGTACATGCGCTTACCTGCCATCTCTGCCTGCACCTCCAGGCGAAACCAGCGGCTGGTCACGGCCAGCCCGCGCCTGTCCAGCCCCACGCCTTCCAGTTGGGGCAGGGCCAAAAAACGTTCTACCGTTGGGTAACCCGCTTCGGGGCGCTCGCTTACCAGTTGGCTTGCCACCGTAAGCGACACCTCGGCGGACGCCGCAAGCAGTAGCGCCGGGGCCGTGTTGATGTTGAGCCGCGCCTCCTTGGGCAACACCACTACCCAAGGCTGCAAACGCGCCATTACCTCAGCGGAAACACCCGGCAACGTACGCAACTGGGTTGGGTCGAGCATCGGTTGGCCAGTGAGCCCTTCCAAAGCGGGTGGCTCCACCTGCAACGAATGGCACAGGCGCTCCCAGCGCTTGAGCAGCAGCGGGTCGGGTGCCTTGCCTGCCATCAGGGCGCCGAGGTTCAAGCGGCCCGACAGGTCCTCCAGCTGCAGGCTCAGTTGCCCCTGACCAAGGGTGAACGCTCGGGGCTGGGCCCAGGATTGTCGAACATGAGTGACCTGCAGTACTTCGCCAACCTCACGGCGCAAGCTCGCCAGGGCATGCTGCTCGCCGGCCTGAGCCAAACGCAGCAAGCGCGACGCTTCGATCTGCTGGCCGACACCACCAATCAGCAGTTGATGGCTGCGCAACATACCGGCTGACAGCAACGTGAGCAGCGCCATGACAAGCAGCACGGTGACCAGCGCAAGCCCCTTTTGACGTTGTCCCCTCATTGGCTGGTGCCTCCCAGCGGCAGTACTCGCCGAATCTGTTCAAAACGGCTGGTCGACAGTGTCACCTCCAGCGCCTGCGGTGGCACCGGCCGGCGCTGGGCCATTGGCCAGCGCGCCTGCCAGCCGCTACCGGGCACATGCAGACGCCAGTGCAGCTCGCCTACACCTTCGAGCAAACGCTGCGGGCGTGGCTGGCCTTGCCCCAGCGTGCGTCGCTGGCGCCACAGCACGCCGTCTTCGAGCCAGTACTCGACAACCCTCAGCTCGCTGCGCTTGAGCGCTTGGCTGCCTTGTTCGCTGGCCAACCAATGGACCCGAGTGCCGTTCAGCAGAATGCCGTAACCGCCCTTGCCCAGGCTCGCGGGCGCATACCCCAGCATGGCATCGCGCTGGATCAAGCTCATGGCCCTGCCCAGCGCACGCAGCTCATCGGCCTGTGCCTGGCGTGCGTACTCGGCACGCATGAACACATCGAACACGCGCGCACTTCCAATTGCCAGGATGGCAAAGATAGCGAGCGCCAACAGCAGCTCGATCAAGGTGAAGCCCCCCTGGCGGGTCATCCTGCCCGGGCTAGCGCGGTGCATCCGCCATCCCCAGCCACCCCGTGGCCTGATGCAGCACCTGGCGGTCCGCAGCAAGGCCCACACGCACATGCACCTCCAGCAAGCCACCCACGCCCAGGCGGCGGCTTTCGTGCAGAGTCCAGCGGTGTTGACCGAACATGACCTCCAGGCTCCGCTGGCCGGGAGCCAGCGCAGCTTGCAGGCCCAGCTCCGTCAGGTGGTTGTCGGCCACCCAACTAGCCAATAGACGCTCTCGAACCCCCTGCGACTGCGCCAGTACATGCTGGCTGGCCGTGGTCACCGCCACGGCCAGTACTGCGAAAATCGCCAGCGCCACCAACACCTCCAACAGGGTGAAGCCGCGTTCAGTACACGAGCTGGGGGTCATTGAGGCCATCACTCGACACGGAAACAAGGCGCACATCGTCCGCCTCGAAATGCAGGGAAAACGGCGTGTGCTCGTCATTACCGTACATCAGCAGCTGCGGCGCCCCGCCAGCCAGAGCATATGGCGCAGACAGCCCATCCATCTCCAAGCGCAGGTCCAGGTCAATATCGCGATGCCTGCCGGCTGCCTCCCAGCCATCCTCGGAGGCTTTGAGCAGTTGGTAACCCTGGGCATCGATGCGAATACCTTGCGTCAGCCCTTCCAGCACCGCCTGCTGCCGCGCGAATTGCACCAACTGGAGGAAGAGGCTGGCCTCCTGACTGGCCACTCGCTGCGGATCGCGTGCGAACGTGAATCCGGCCATGCCCATCACAATGCCCAGCAACAGCATCACCAGAAGCAGCTCCAGCAGGGTGAAGCCTCGAGAACGGCGCTGTTTCATTCAGACCAGTTACCGATATCAGCATCCATTTCCTCTCCGCCCGGCTGACCGTCGCCGCCCAGGGAGTAAAGGTCATAGCCCTGGGTCGAACGGGTTCCTGGGCTTGCATACTGGTAATGCGAGCCCCAGGGGTCGGTTGGCGTGCTCTTCAGATAGCCTTGGGCACTCCATTGACGTGGCAGTGGCGCCACCGTGGGGCGTTTCACCAAGGCGTCCAGCCCTTGCTCGGTTGTCGGGTAGCGGCCATTGTCCAGACGGTAGATTTCCAGCGCGGTGGAAATTGACTGGATATCGGTGCGGGCTGCGGTCAGCTTGGCATGGTCGGGACGGCTCATGACGTTGGGCAGCACCAGCGCGCCAAGAACCCCCAGGATAATGACCACCACCATGATTTCGATGAGAGTGAAGCCGCGTTCGGCGCGGCGTGATGAACGCATGGACATGTCAGTTGACCAGTTGGTTGAGGTTGAGGATCGGCAGCAGGATGGCGAGCACGATGAACAGCACGATGCCCCCCATCACCAGCAGCATCAGGGGCTCACAGAGGCTCACCAGCAAGGAAATACGCCCCGCCAGTTGCTTGGCCTGAAGGTCTGCGGCACGTTCGAGCATGGTGTCGAGCTCACCGGCGCGTTCGCCGCTGGCGATCATGTGCAGCATCAGCGGTGGCAAGGCTTCGCTGCGTGCCAGGCAGTTGGCCAGCGAGGCGCCCTCGCCCAGCTCACGGGCGGCCCGCAGCAGGCGCTCGCGTAGAATCAGGTTGCCGATCACGGCCGCGCTGATGTTCATCGCCTCGACCAATACCACGCCGCTGCGCCCCAGAATCGCAAGGGTGCTGATGAAGCGGGCCGCTTCGCTGGCCCGGACGAATTCGCCATATCCGGGCAGGCGCAGTGAAAAGCCATGCCATTGCCTGCGCCGTGCCGGTTGGCGAAGGGCACAGGCAACCAGTGCGATGGCCATGGCCAATAGCGCCAGCGCTGCCAAGCCATAATGGTTCGTGGCATCGCTCAAGGTGATCAGCACTCGCGTTGCCAGCGGCAGTTGTGCATGGTCACGCGAAAAGGCCTGCACCACGTCTGGCACCACATAGCCCAGCAGAAAACCCACCACCAGCAACGAGATAACCAGCAGGATCACTGGGTAAACCATCGCCAGCTGTACCTTCTGCCGCAGGGCCTGATGGTTCTCGCCATGCTCGGCCAAACGCTCGAGCACACCTGCCAGGTGGCCGGAACGTTCGGCAGCGGCCACGGTGGCCCGATAAACCATGGGGAATGCCTGTGGGTAATGCGCCAGGGCCTGCGCCAGCGCATGGCCTTCGGCAACCCGCTCAGCCACGCCGCGCAATACCTGACGTACGTGGCGCGGCGTACTCTGCTCGGCAACTGCCTGCAAGGCCTCGGTCAACGGCACCCCGGCATGCAGCAGAGTCGCCAGCTGGCGCGTCAGCAGCGAGCGCCGGGCCAGACTCAGGGTATTGCGTGCCAGCAACCGGGCCAAAGGGGATGCCCCCAAGGGTCTCATGCTCAGCACCAGCAACCCTTGCTCGCGCAATGTTTGCCGGGCCTGGCGCGCACCCAACGCCTCCACGGTGCCTCGCTGGCGCACACCCTTGGCATCTTGGGCCTGGTAGCGGAACAGCGCCATGTCAGTCCTGCCCCGTCACGCGCAGCAGTTCTGCCACGCTTGTCTGCCCCTGGCAGACACGCTGGACGCCATGCTGGAACAGGCTTGGTGTATCCACGCGGATCAATTCGAGCATGTCGTCCTGAGACGCCCGGGCATGAATCGCCTGGGCCAACGCGGGCTTCACCACCAGCATCTCGTGCAACGCCAGGCGCCCGCTGTAACCCAGCTGGCATTCGCTACAGCCCTGCGCCTTGTAGAGCCGCGGCGGCAATTCGGCCGGGTGGCCCAGGACGCTCGCCGTGGCCTCGTCCACTTCATGTTCGACCCGGCAATGGGGGCAAAGCCGTCGCACCAGGCGCTGGGCCATGATCCCGGCCAGTGAAGATGCGAGCAGGCAAGTATCGACGCCCATGTCGGCAAGCCGTGTAATTGCGCCCAGAGCGCTATTGGTATGCAAGGTGGACAGCACCAGATGGCCCGTCAGCGAGGCCTGCACCGCAATCTCGGCGGTCTCCCGATCGCGGATCTCGCCCACCATGACCACGTCGGGGTCCTGTCGCAAGATGGCACGCAGCCCCCGGGCGAAGGTCATGTCGACCTTGGTGTTGACCTGGGTCTGGCCGATGCCGGGAAGGTAGTATTCGACCGGGTCTTCGACGGTGAGGATATTGCGCGATACCTGGTTGAGGTACGAAAGCGCGGTGTACAGCGTTGTGGTCTTGCCGGAACCGGTGGGCCCGGTGACCAGGAAAATGCCATGTGGTTTCGCCAGCATGCGCATGAAGCCAGCACGTACCGAGCCGGGCATCTGCATATGGTCGATGTCCAGACGCATTGCCTGTTTGTCCAGCAAACGCAGTACCACCCGCTCGCCATGGGCGGCGGGCAAGGTCGACACCCGCACATCCACTTCGTGGCCGGCCAGACGCAGGCTGATCCGGCCATCCTGAGGCACGCGCTTCTCGGCGATGTCCAGGCGCGCCATGACCTTGATGCGCGAAACCAACAGTGCAGATAGCTCCCGCGGTGGCGCCAGCACCTCGCGCATGACGCCGTCGATACGCATGCGTACGCGCAACTGATGCTCGAAGGTTTCCAGGTGGACGTCCGAGGCCCGGGCCCTGACCGCCTCGCTGAACAAGGCATTGAGCAGGCGGATGATCGGCGCATCGTCCTGTTGCTCCAGCAGGTCGCTGGTTTGCGGCAAGGCTTCAGCCAGCTGCGCAAGGTCGATTTCCCGGTCCAGGCCCTGAACAACGGCCTGCGCTGCATCCTGGCCGGGGCCGTAGCAACTGGCAAGGCGCTCGGCGAAGTCGGCATCGCTGACACGCCGCAGGTGCCAGTTACTGCCCACTACACGGCAGGCCTCGGCAAGAGCGGCCAGCGAAGTGCTCTCTCGCATCAGCAAGGCAGGCTCAGCCGCTTGGCGGTCGAGCAGAATGCCGTGACGTCGGGCAAAGCTGAACGGCAGGTCGCTGTTCATGAGCGTGGCCCTGGTGCGCCGGGCAGAGCCTGCGACTCGAACATCTGCCGGGGATCTTCCGGCAGGGTCGAATCATCCGCAGCGCGTACCCCTTCGTAGGCGCGTCGCCCCGTTTCGACCAGCTCGGCCTGGCTGCGCAGAATGGTCGGGCGCAGGAAGACCATCAGGTTGGTTTTTTCCTGAGTATCGCTGCGCCACCGGAACAGACCGCACACCCATGGGATTCGGCTGAGCAGCGGAACACCGCGCTCTACCTTGCGCACGCTGTCCTTGATCAGGCCGCCGATCACGATAATCTCGCCATCGGCGGCCAAGATGGTGCTCTTGAGCGTGCGCTTGTTGGTGATCAGGTCGTTCTCGGTCGTGCTGGGTGCAATTTCCGAGCTCTCCTGCTCGACCTCGAGGCGCAGGCTGCGCCCTTCATTGATGTGCGGGCGCACCTTCAGGCTGATACCGATGTCCTTGCGCTCGACTGTGGTAAAGGGGTTCTCCGAACCACTACCGGGGGTAACGTAGGAGCCGGTCTTGAACGGCACGTTCTGGCCTACCAGGATCTGCGCCTCCTGGTTGTCCAAGGTCAGCAGGCTCGGCGTCGACAACAGGTTGCTGCGGCTATTGCTGGCCAAGGCCGAAACCAGCGCGGCAAAACGGTCCGAGCCAATGGCCAGGGCGACGCCCCCCGGCAGCTTGGTTTCCTTGCCCAGCAGGTCGGCCAGGGCAGCACCACTTTCGCTGAAGGTAACGCCGCCTTTGAGTCCACCTTTGTCGATGCCCCATTGCAGGCCCAACGCTTCATCGATGCTGCCACTGACTTCGACGATTGCCGCATGGATCAGCACTTGCGCCCGGGGCTGGTCCAGTTGTTGGATGATCTGCTCCACGCGGCCCAGCGTCTGCGGCTCGCCCATTATCACCAGGGCGTTCTGGCTGGCATCGGCCTTGACCATGGCCTCGCCGGGGAGGTCCGCGCCCAGAGCCTTGGTGCCCGGCGTACCATCGAGCCGCTTGCCCACCTCACCCAATACTTCGGCAAGCTGCTCGGCACTACTGTGTTGCAGGCGCACCACCCGCCAGTTCTGCGAAGTGGCCGGGACCGGTACATCCAGCGAGCGGGTCAGTTGCGCAAGACGTTGCCTGGACTTGCTCGGGCCCAGGATCAGAAGACGGTTACCGTTCATGTCAGCCAGTACCCGAACGCCGCTGTCCGGGCCACCGGCGGCGGCTTCGACCACCGGGAACACAACCTCGGCCTGGGCTTTGCGCAAGGTCACCAGTTCATGATCATGCCGCTGGCCACTGTCGAGCTGCAGGACCAGGTTTTCCAGGCGGTCCAGGTTGGCTGCGGAGTCGGTGATCACCAGGGCGTTGGCGGAGCTGGACGGTCCAATGTAGCCATTGCTGGAAACCAACGGCCGCAGCAAGCCGGCCAGATCGGCAGCGACACTGCCCGACAGGTTGAAAACCCGTGTGGTGACCGCTGCCGGTATGGCCTCCACCTGCTGGTTTGCCCAGGCCTTGGCTTCGCTTGCAGGCAGCACCAGCAAGCGGTCGCCGTCGTTCACGGCGGCAAAGCCCTGAGCATTGAGCACCGAGTAGAACAGCCGCCGTATCCCTTCGCGATCAAGCGCCTCGGTCGAAAGGACGGTGATGCGCCCCTGCACGCGCGGGTCGAGAATGATCGGCTGGTCAAGGATCGCCCCCACCTCACGCACCACATCGCGCACGTCGGCATCGCTCATCGCCAGTTGCCAGGTGGGTGCCTCAGCAAGCACCAGGGAGCAGGCAAGGGTTAGAGAGGCGCCGAACGAGGTGGCGCGCAGATATCGCATCAAAGTCATTGCACCTCCCGCAACAGGCGGGCTGAGGGGTCTGAAACAGGGCGCGGGCGGGTTGCCGCACCCGTGGGCAGAAATACAGAGGGCGTATCGCTGGACAACGACACGACTTCCTCGCGGCCGTCGATCCACAGCACGATGGAACGCACATTTATTTGGCGCAGCACGCCATGGCCAGGTAGCCGGTCTCCGACGCGATAGATAGCCTCGCCGCTATCGCTTCTCACCAACGCTCGGGCATCGCCCTGGCTGGAAACGAAGCTGGCCTTGAGGGCGATATCCGCCCGGCTCGACTGCCGTTGAGCCGGCGCCTGAAAGCCGAACGCCAGGGCCAAGGTAGCCGCCGACAATGGTTTTTCCGGCAAAGCCGCTGTTGTCACCGGCGGGACCTGGACGATCGGGGGCGCAACTGCGGGATAAACGCTTTCACGCCATGCCAGGCAGGCAAGCGTTACCAGCGCGAACGCCAGCCAAATCAGATACGACGAGCGCTTCATCGTAATCAGGGCAACATCCGTCTCAGCACGCGCCGCCCGGACAGCTCATGCAAGAGCACGGCGGCGATGTGCATCGCAACGCCAAGGCCTAGCAACAGGCAAGAAGCGATGTGAGTCTTGAACCAGACGTTGTGCCAGAACGGGTCGCTCAGCATGGGCGCGATGGAGAACCAACCGAACACATCGATGACCCGGTCCATCATCAGCACCCCGGACAACAGCACGATAGCTGTGGTCCAGTACAAGCCCTCATGGGCGAGATGAGCGATGCGCTGGTGCTTGAGATGGTCATGCGGGCTGCGTGGTTTGGGTCTGGTCAGGCGCAACAGCCAGCGCAGCATGAATACGGGGATGAACAGCGTCGTCGTGGCCACATTGACGAATGCCACAAAGTGGCGTGTGGCGGGGGAGACATTCAGGTACGCCACGTAGAAACCGCTGATCAAGACCCAAATGATGACCGTGGCAGAGATCCAGTGCAGGAGGATCTGCTGCCAGCAATATTTTTGTACTTGCATAGATAGTACTCGAGGAGCCTGGCCCCACCGGAAGGGGCCAGGCCAGACGCTTTACTTCTCGGTCCAGGCCATGTTCCAGTCGGAGCCAACACCTGGCTCGAACTGGTTGGCAGCCGCTGAGTACTGCCCGCAGTAGCCCGAGTTAGGGAACGGCTGGCACTCGTAGACCTTGCCATTCTTACGCTGCAGCACTGTTGTGCCAGCCTTGTAGCTCGACAGCGATTCCGGGAAAACGAAGTCGTGAGACCCATCGCCAGCCGCTTTGAGCTGAACCGTCTTCTCGTCCTGCAGCAGCACCCGCTCACGCTTGTCCACACCTACGACCTTGAGAGTATGCTCGCCTTCGGTACTTTCGACATTCAGCACGAATGGCTCGGTGCCGTTGACGCTCTGGCGCGAGTAAGACACCTGCTTGTTGTTATCGAACAGCCGCGCTGTCACTGTCAGGGCGTTGTTGGTCATGACGGTGAAATCCACAGCACCCTTGCCGTCGGTGATCGTGTATTCGGGTTTGACATCGTGCAGGTGCATCGTGGGCTGCTCGCCAGCGGCGGTTTCAAAGTGCAGAAGGTAGTTGGTCAGCCCACTTTCGGCTTTGGCGAAGATGCTGTTGGAACCCTGCACAGGCTCGATATTACCGTCCGCATCCATTTTACCGGCACGTACCAACGTCTGGGTTTCGTTGATCTGCTTGGCGAGCTTATAAGCCCAGTTGGCAGCGATGGCTTCTTCGGCATTTTCGATCTTGATGCTTACATGGTTTGCAGGACGCTCCCCATTGGCATCGAATGCCCTGGCAGTAACTTTATCCCCAACTTCTAGGTCACGGCTGGCGCTTATTTCAGCCAGGCGCGGCCACTCAGGGACCGGGCCGCCATCCAGTTGGATATCGACGTCAGCGACACTGTGGAAAGCCTTATCGGTATCGCCAACCTTCCAGACGGCGAGAATCACGTGCTGGCCCGAACGGTCAGCAGGCAATGTGCAGCTGTGCCTTGGATTGGTACCGGTACCTTTTGCTGGTATCTGGTTGCTGCCATCCAACGCACAGAACGGGGCCGAATCGAATGAGTCACGAGTCAACGCAGCGTTGGGGTTCCAATCCGCCTTGGTAATGAAGTACTCCCACGACCGCACCGGATGCGGAGCCTCATAATGCCAGTCGAACTGCATGTTACGGTCCACGACCGGGGTCAGATGCCAGCGATTGGCTGATTGCTCATCGAGTGCGGCAAAGTCTCCCCGAACGCCACCACTGGCGATTTTTCCATCCTCGGGACCTTGGCTTGGAAAGCGCCCTACCACTTCGCCGACCGACCAAGGTTCGTACTGGGCACCTCCGCAGTTGACGTTCACGTTTTCAAAACCTGCATGGCAGAGCGCTGCACGAGACGGAGGGTCAGCCAGGTGACCATGTGCATTGGCAATTTGCGTCTGCAAACCTGCACCTGCGATCGCCACCCACACACCGGTGGCGACAACGCTTTTTCGCAGGGTCTTTCTTGTATTCATCACGAACTCCGAACGCATTGCTGGTTAAATGCGTAAAGGCGCATTTATTGAAATGCAATGCACCTTCAGCGCGAATGGAGACCGGAGAGTAAAGAAAACAAACTTGCGCTCATGTAGGAATAAACCTGGAAGGCCGCGGTCTTTTCTCGTGGCTTTGAGGCAATTTCCATTTTGGAACTTTCGAAACAAAAGCGCTAAAGATGCAAGGAAGAATTACTATCGACCTTGAATGTCGAAAACTTCCTCTACACACCGAAAGATTCACAGCGACACGCAACTTTCTTGGTGAAGCGCTGATATATAACTTGACCAAGCCTGTTCAACATCAGGGAAAAATCACCAAACTGATGCGAACAGGCTTGCGAAAGACTCCCCAACTCAAAACATTTGCTCTAGGGGAACCTCGAATCAAGCGTGGTATTGCGCCGACAGCTCATGCACGGCGTTGATGAACACGCCGGCGTGCTCCGGGTCGACTTCCGGTGTGATGCCATGGCCCAGGTTGAACACGTGGCCTGTGCCATGGCCATAGCTGGCCAGGATGCGCGCCACTTCCTTGCGGATGGCCTCGGGCTTGGCGTACAGAACGGTCGGATCCATGTTGCCCTGCAGCGCAACCTTGTCACCCACGCGGCGGCGGGCGTCGCCGATTTCGCAGGTCCAGTCCAGGCCCAGCGCATCGGCACCGGCTTCGGCGATGCTTTCCAGCCACAGGCCGCCGTTCTTGGTGAACAGGATCACCGGCACCTTGCGCCCCTCGTGCTCGCGGATCAGGCCGCTGACGATCTTGCGCATGTAGGCCAGGGAGAATTCCTGGTAAGCCGCCGCCGACAGGTTGCCGCCCCAGGTGTCAAAAATCTGCACGGCCTGGGCACCAGCGAGGATCTGGCCGTTGAGGTAGCTGGTGACCGACTGGGCCAGCTTGTCCAGCAGCAGGTGCAGAGCCTGCGGGTTGTCGTAGGCCATGGCCTTTGTCTTGCGGAAGTCCTTCGACGAGCCGCCTTCGACCATGTAGGTAGCCAGGGTCCACGGGCTGCCGGAGAAGCCGATCAGCGGCACGCGGCCGTTCAGCTCGCGGCGGATGGTGCTGACCGCGTCCATCACGTAGCCGAGGTCTTTCTGCGGGCCGGGGATCGGCAGCGCTTCGATGTCGGCCGGGGTACTGATGACCTTCTTGAAACGCGGACCTTCGCCGCTTTCGAAGTACAGGCCCAGGCCCATGGCATCGGGGATGGTGAGAATGTCCGAGAACAGGATCGCCGCGTCCAGCGGGTAGCGGTCCAACGGCTGCAGGGTGACCTCGCAGGCGAACTGCGGGTTCATGCACAGGCTCATGAAGTCACCGGCCTTGGCGCGGCTGGCGCGGTACTCCGGCAGGTAGCGGCCGGCCTGGCGCATCATCCACACCGGGGTGACGTCTACGGGTTGCTTGAGCAGTGCACGCAGGAAACGATCGTTCTTCAGGGCAGTCATGTCGGCATCCGGAAAAATAGTGCGGGCATTTTCTCAGACGCACAAAGAAAAGGCACGGCCGTTTGCCGTGCCTTTTCTCTATAGGTATGTCCTGGATCAATAGATTTTGTATACAAAATCCTAATGATGGAAGGTACCAATGGCCCTGTCGCCTACAAACCAGCTCCCACAGGGTGAGCCGCAGCCCTTGTGGAAGCCGGCTTGCCGGCGATCAGCCAAGTACAGGCAGCATCAGACTTTCAGGTAGTCCAGGATACCTTCGGCAGCAGTGCGCCCTTCGAAGATAGCCGTCACCACCAGGTCCGACCCACGCACCATGTCGCCACCGGCAAACACTTTCGGGTTGCTGGTCTGGTGCTTGAACTTGCCTTTCTCCGGTGCCACCACGCGGCCCTGGCTGTCCAGCTGGATGCCATGCTGCTCGAACCACGGCGCCGGGCTTGGGCGGAAGCCGAAAGCGATGACCACGGCATCAGCCGGCAGGATCTCTTCGGACCCTGGGATCGGCTCCGGGCTGCGGCGGCCACGGGCATCCGGCTCGCCGAGACGGGTCTCGACCACCTTCACGCCTTCGACCTTGTCCTCGCCGACAATGGCGATAGGCTGGCGGTTGTAGAGGAACTTCACGCCCTCTTCCTTGGCGTTCTTCACCTCACGACGCGAACCCGGCATGTTGGCCTCGTCACGGCGATAGGCGCAGGTCACCGACTTGGCGCCCTGGCGGATCGAGGTGCGGTTGCAGTCCATCGCGGTGTCACCACCACCCAGCACCACTACCTTCTTGCCCTGCATGTCGACGAAGTCTTCCGGCGACTTCTCGAAGCCCAGGTTGCGGTTGACGTTGGCGATCAGGAAGTCCAGCGCGTCATGCACGCCCGGCAGGTCCTCGCCCGGGAAGCCGCCTTTCATGTAGGTATAGGTACCCATGCCCATGAACACCGCGTCGTACTCGGCGAGCAGTTGCTCCATGGTCACGTCCTTGCCCACCTCGGTGTTCAGGCGGAACTCGATGCCCATGCCGGTGAACACTTCTCGGCGGTTGCTGAGCACGGTCTTTTCCAGCTTGAACTCGGGAATGCCGAAGGTCAGCAGGCCGCCGATTTCCGGGTTGCGGTCGAACACCACCGGGGTAACGCCGGCACGTACCAGCACGTCGGCACAGCCCAGGCCGGCCGGGCCGGCACCGATGATGGCGACGCGCTTGCCGGTTGGCTTGACCTTGGACATGTCCGGGCGCCAGCCCATGGCGAAGGCGGTATCGGTGATGTACTTCTCCACCGAGCCGATGGTCACCGCGCCGAAGCCGTCGTTCAGGGTGCAGGCACCCTCGCACAGGCGGTCCTGCGGGCATACGCGGCCACACACTTCCGGCAGGGTGTTGGTCTGGTGCGACAGCTCCGCCGCAGCCAGGATGTTGCCTTCGGAGACCAGCTTCAACCAGTTGGGGATGAAGTTGTGTACCGGGCACTTCCATTCGCAATACGGGTTACCGCAGCCCAGGCAGCGGTGCGCCTGCTCCACGGACTGCTGCGGCTTGAAGGGCTCGTAGATTTCCACGAACTCCTTCTTGCGCTGGCGCAGCAGCTTTTTCTTCGGGTCCTTGCGGCCCACTTCGATGAACTGGAAGTCGTTGTTCAGACGTTCAGCCATTTTTCAAAACCTCTTTACCGCAGTTGCCAGCCTCAGGCTGCAAGCTGCAAGACGATCACTTGAGCACGACAGGCCCCGCGCACGGGGCCGTCACTTGCAGCTGTTGTTACTGCGGGTTGGCACGGGTGCTGGACAGCAGTTGCTTCAGGTTGGCTGCCTTCGGCTTGACCAGCCAGAAGCGCCGCACGTAGTCGTCCAGGTTCTCCGAGAGCTCACGCCCCCACTCGCTGCCGGTCTCTTCCACGTACTCGGCAAGGACCCGAGCCAGGTGGCTGCGGTAGGCCTCCATCGCTTCGCCACTGATACGCTGGATTTCCACCAGCTCATGGTTGAGCTTGTCGACGAAGGTATTGTCCATGTCGAGCACGTAGGCGAAGCCGCCAGTCATGCCAGAACCGAAGTTGTAACCGGTCTTGCCCAACACGCAGACAAAGCCGCCGGTCATGTATTCACAGCAGTGATCGCCAGTGCCCTCGACAACAGCGTGGGCGCCGGAGTTACGTACAGCAAAGCGCTCGCCAGCAGTACCGGCGGCGAACAGCTTGCCGCCAGTGGCGCCGTACAGGCAGGTATTGCCGACGATGGCGCTGTGCTGGGTTTCGAACGGGCTGCCGGCTGGCGGCACGATAGTGACCTTGCCACCGGTCATGCCCTTGCCGACGTAGTCGTTGGCATCGCCTTCCAGGTGCAGGTTCAGGCCACCGGCGTTCCACACGCCGAAGCTCTGGCCCGCAGTACCCTTGAAGCGGAAGGTGATCGGCGCCGCGGCCATGCCCTGGTTGCCGTGCAGACGGGCGATTTCGCCCGACACGCGCGCACCGATGGAGCGGTCGCAGTTGCAGATGTCGAGGCTGAACTCGCCACCAGCCTGGTCGCGGATGGCCGGCATGGCCATTTCCACCATCTTCTCGGCCAGCTCGCCCTGGTCGAACGGCGGGTTCTTTTCGACTTCGCAGAACTGAGGCTTGTCAGCCGGGATGTGCGAGCTGCCCAGCAGCGGCGTCAGGTCCAGGTACTGCTGGCGCTCGGTGTCGCCTGGCAGTACATCGAGCAGGTCGGTACGGCCGATCAGCTCGCCGAGACTGCGCACACCCAGCTTGGCCAGCCACTCACGGGTTTCTTCCGCGACGAAGGTGAAGAAGTTGATCACCATGTCGACGGTGCCGATGTAGTGGTCCTTGCGCAGCTTGTCGTTCTGGGTGGCTACGCCGGTAGCGCAGTTGTTCAGGTGGCAGATGCGCAGGTACTTGCAGCCCAGCGCGATCATCGGCGCGGTACCGAAACCGAAGCTTTCGGCGCCGAGAATGGCCGCCTTGATCACGTCCAGGCCGGTCTTCAGGCCACCGTCGGTCTGTACCCGTACCTTGCCGCGCAGGTCGTTGCCGCGCAGGGTCTGGTGGGTTTCGGCCAGGCCCAGCTCCCATGGGGCACCGGCGTACTTGATCGAGGTCAGCGGCGAAGCACCGGTACCACCGTCGTAGCCGGAGATGGTGATCAGGTCGGCATAGGCCTTGGCCACACCGGCGGCGATGGTGCCGACGCCAGCTTCTGCCACCAGCTTGACCGAAACCAGGGCTTGCGGGTTGACCTGCTTGAGGTCGTAGATCAGCTGGGCAAGGTCTTCGATCGAGTAGATGTCGTGGTGCGGCGGTGGCGAGATCAGGGTCACGCCCGGTACCGCGTAACGCAGCTTGGCGATAAGGCCGTTGACCTTGCCGCCTGGCAGCTGGCCGCCTTCACCGGGCTTGGCGCCCTGGGCAACCTTGATCTGCAGCACTTCGGCGTTGACCAGGTACTCCGGGGTCACGCCAAAGCGGCCGGTGGCCACCTGCTTGATCTTCGAGCTCTTGATGGTGCCGTAGCGCGACGGGTCTTCACCGCCCTCGCCAGAGTTGGAACGCGCGCCCAGGCGGTTCATCGCCTCGGCCAGCGCTTCGTGGGCCTCTGGCGACAGTGCACCCAGCGAGATACCGGCGGAATCGAAGCGCTTGAGGATCGCCTCCAGCGGCTCGATCTGCTCCAGCGGCAGCGGCTGTTCGGCCACCTTCACCTTCAGTAGGTCGCGGATCATCGACACCGGGCGCTGGTCGACCAGCGTGGTGTATTCCTTGAACTTGGCGTAGTCGCCCTGCTGCACGGCGGCCTGCAGGGTGTTGACCACATCCGGATTGTAGGCGTGGTATTCGCCACCGTGAACGAACTTCAGCAGGCCGCCTTGCTGGATCGGCTTGCGCGCGCTCCAGGCTTCGGCTGCCAGCAGCTTCTGGTCGCTTTCCAGGTCTGCGAAACGCGCACCCTTGATGCGGCTGGAAACGCCCTTGAAGCTCAGGCCGACCACTTCCTCGGACAGGCCGATGGCTTCGAACAGCTGCGCACCACGGTAGGAGGCGATGGTAGAGATACCCATCTTCGACAGGATCTTCAGCAGGCCCTTGGAGATGCCCTTGCGGTAGTACTTGAAGACTTCGTCCAGGTCGCCCAGCACTTCGCCGGTACGGATCAGGTCGGCCAGCACTTCATAGGCCAGGTACGGGTAAACGGCCGAGGCGCCAAAGCCCAGCAGCACGGCGAAGTGGTGCGGGTCACGGGCAGTGGCGGTTTCCACCAGGATGTTGCTGTCGCAACGCAGACCCTGTTCGGTCAGGCGGTGGTGCACCGCACCAACGGCGAGCGAGGCGTGCACCGGCAACTTGCCCGGGGCGATGTAGCGGTCGCTTAGCACCAGCTGGGTCTTGCCAGCGCGCACGGCTTCTTCAGCCTGGTCGGCGATGTTGCGGATGGCCGCTTCCAGGCCGACGCTCTCTTCATAGTTGAGGTCGATCAGCTGGCGATCGAAACCTTCGCGCTCCAGGTTCATCAGCGAACGCCACTTGGCGGGCGAGATGACCGGCGAGCTGAGGATTACCCGCGAAGCGTGCTCCGGGGACTCCTGGAAGATGTTGCGCTCGGCACCCAGGCAGATTTCCAGGGACATGACGATCGCTTCGCGCAGCGGGTCGATCGGTGGGTTCGTCACCTGGGCGAACTGCTGGCGGAAGAAGTCGTACGGTGAACGCACGCGCTGCGACAGCACGGCCATCGGCGTGTCGTCCCCCATCGAACCGACCGCTTCCTGGCCCTGCTCGCCGAGCGGGCGCAGCACCTGGTCACGCTCTTCGAAGGTGACCTGGAACATCTTCATGTATTGCTTGAGCTGGTCAGCGTCGTAGCTGGCCACGCCCTGATCGTCGGTCAGCGTCGCCTGGATGCGCGTGGCGTGCTGACGCAGCCAGCGCTTGTAGGGGTGGCGCGACTTCAGGCGGTTGTCGATGGCGTCGGTGTCGAGGATCTGGCCGGTTTCGGTGTCCACGGCGAAAATCTGGCCCGGGCCGACACGGCCCTTGGCAATGACATCCTCGGGCTTGTAGTCCCATACGCCGATTTCCGACGCCAGGGTGATGTAGCCGTTCTTGGTGGTCACCCAGCGCGCCGGGCGCAGGCCGTTACGGTCGAGCAGACACACCGCATGGCGGCCTTCGGTCATTACGATACCGGCCGGGCCATCCCATGGCTCCATGTGCATGGAGTTGTATTCGTAGAAGGCGCGCAGGTCGGCGTCCATGGTCTCGACGTTCTGCCAGGCTGGCGGTACCAGCATGCGCACGCCACGGAACAGGTCGATACCGCCAGTTACCATCAGCTCCAGCATGTTGTCCATGCTCGAGGAGTCGGAACCGACGCGGTTGACCAGCGGGCCGAGCTCTTCGAGATCGGGGATCAGGTCGTTGGCGAACTTGGTGCGACGGGCCATGGCCCAGTTGCGGTTGCCGGTGATGGTGTTGATCTCGCCGTTGTGGGCGAGGAAGCGGAACGGCTGCGCCAGCGGCCATTTCGGCAGGGTGTTGGTGGAGAAGCGCTGGTGGAACACGCAGATCGCGGTTTGCAGGCGCTCGTCACCCAGGTCTGGGTAGAAGGCCGCCAGATCGCGCGGCATCATCAGGCCTTTGTAGATGATGGTCTTGTGCGAGAAGCTGCAGATGTAATGATCGGCGTCGTGGGCGTTGGCCACAGAGGAACGGCGACGGGCACTGAACAGCTTGATGGCGAATTCCTGGTCGCTCAGGCCTTCACCGCCGATGAACACCTGCTCGATCTGTGGCAGACGCTCAAGGGCCAGGCGGCCGAGCACGCTGGTATCGATCGGCACCTTGCGCCAGCCGACCAGCTTCAGGCCAGCAGCGAGGATCTCGCGGTCCATGTTCGCGCGAGCGGCTTCGGCTTTGACCGGGTCCTGGTTGAAGAACACCATGCCGACGGCGTACTGCTTGGGCAGCTCGACGGCGAAATGCTCCTGGGCCACGGCACGCAGGAATTGATCGGGCTTCTGCATGAGCAGACCGCAACCGTCACCGGTCTTGCCGTCGGCGTTGATGCCGCCGCGGTGGGTCATGCAGGTCAGTGCCTGCATGGCGGTTTGCAGAAGGTGGTGGCTCGGTTCGCCCGTCATATGGGCGATCAGGCCAAAACCACAGTTGTCCTTGAATTCTTCGGGATGGTACAGACCTGTTTTCATAGACACATTCTCACCAGGTTCACCTCTCAACGGAGGTAAATCTCTTTTTTAACAACCACTTACCATCCACGCCGATCAAACGCCAGCTTTTTTGCGGTGGCCATGGAAAACCATTGTTGCACAGCGACAGCGATGCTCACAAATTTTCATGTCTCACCATTGAAAATTTATGTCGCAATTTTGAATGTTTTTGCGCCATGCGCCGTGATAGCGGCTTGGCTCGAGTCTGAAGCGTTTCAGCCATGACTGCAAGTAAGGCTTGTGGCCGGCAGTCTGGGACAGAAAAGCCTGCCGCGTGACAACGCAGCAGGCTAGTCGAAAGTCAGTAATCGCTCAGCAACTGGGCGGCGGGGTGGTGCCGCCCGGAAGGTATCAGCGGGCCGAGGCCAGCTCTTGTTGGACGCTGGCGACAGTACGTGGCCAAGGTTTACCAGCCTGGACCTTCGCTGGCAAGTTCTTGATTGCCGCAACCGCTGCGTCGCGGTTGGCGAAGTTGCCGTAAGTGACTACGTACAGCGGCTTGCCCTGCAGGTTTTTCTTGAAGTAGCGATAGTCGCCACCCTGCGCCTTGACGAACGCCTGGGCCGAAGCCTCGGAGCTGGTACCCAGGATCTGCACCACGTAATTGCCCGGTTTCTGCCCGGCGTACCAACCGCTGTTGCCGCTGCCACCGGCCACCGGCTTCTCGACAGGCTTGGCGACCGGCTTGGCCACGGCGACCTGGGTCGGTGCTGGTGCCGGCTTGGCAGGCGCAACCGGCTTGGCAGGCTGGGTTGCGACAGGTTTTTGCGCTGGCGCAACCGGCTGTGGTTGCGGCTGCGCTGGCGCTGCGGCCACTGACTGGGCAGGTACCGGTGCCGGGCCCGCTGGCACCCCTTGCGGCGGTGCGATGGTGGTCACGGTTGGTGGCGGGTTGCCTAGCTGCAGAGCGGTATCACCGGCCGGGCTGCCCTCCTCACCTTCGCCCATGCCTGCGGCCTGGGCCAGCGGCTCGCGCATCACCGGCTGCGACTGGCCAACCAGGGGCAGCGGCATCGGCTGGGACGAACCCGAGAACTCGATGGCCGGGTTGCCACCATTGGCCTGGCCCTCGCCAAGTGGCAGCTGGGCCTGGGCGGCCGGCGCTTCGGCAGGCGCCTTGTCACCTTTCTTCGGCATCAACACCGCGGCCGCAACGGCGACCACAACCACAGCGGACAGCGCGAGCACATGTTTTTTAGGCATCTTGAACCCCATGGATGGTCGCTTGGCCGTCGAGCGGCTGGCGATCATGGCTTCGATCAAAGTGTCACGGGCGACCTGGTTGATGTTGCCAGGCCAGCCGTCGGAGTTTTCATGGATATCGACGATCTGTTCACGGCTGAACACCTCGATGCCCCGGCCAGCACCTTCCAGGCGCTGCTCCAGGTACTCGCGGGTTTCTTCTTCGCTGTAGGGGGCGAGTTCGATGATGTGGAAGCGTTCTTCCTCGATATTGATCTCATCCAGCCCGGCAATCAGCGACGGCTCACCGAACAGGAACACATGCGGGCGCCCTTCCGGTACACCCGCCGCCAATTCCAGCAACGCTTGGAGTGCCGACTCGTCGAGTTGTTCCGCATCGTCCACCAGCAAATACACTTCCTGGCCGGTCAGTGCCAGTTGCACCACCTTGGCCAGAATCGCCTGCATTTCGGCCTCGGCCACATCCAGGCTCTGCGCGACCTGGCCGAGTACGCTTGCGGCATCGCTGGCGCCACGGGCGGATACCACCACGCTCTGCACCGCCTGCTTGTTGGTACTGGCCACCAGGGCCTGGCGCAGCAGGGTCTTGCCGCTGCCCAGTGGACCGGTGACAACCAGCATCAGCTGGCTGTAGCGCGCCAGGTGGTGCAGCTGGCCGAGCACGGGCTTGCGCTGGGCCGGGAAGAACTTGAAACCGGGCACGCGGGGTGCGAACGGATCGTGGCTCAACTGGTAATGGTCGAGAAAGGCCTCATCGGCATGCAAACTGGTCATTGCGCTGTCACAACCTCAAAGCTGGGCCACGATCGCGCGGTAATCCGCCGACAACGTGGCCTGAAGAATCTCTTTCGGATAGTCGTCGGTCACCACGGCCTCGCCCATCTGGCGCAGCAGCACCAGACGCAGCCGGCCGTCGAGCACCTTCTTGTCGACCGCCATGTGCTCCATGAAATGCGCCGGGGTCATTTCCTGTGGTGGCACCACCGGCAAACCCGCGTCCTGCAAGAGGCGGATTCCGCGATCGCGCTCGTCCTGGTCGATCCAGCCAAGACGCATGGACATTTCCAGGGCCATCACCGTGCCCGCCGCCACGGCTTCGCCGTGCAGCCACACACCGTAACCCATGTGGGTCTCGATGGCATGCCCGAAGGTATGCCCCAGGTTCAGCGTGGCGCGTACGCCAGACTCGCGCTCGTCGGCACCCACCACCGCGGCCTTGGCCGCGCAGGAGCGGCGGATGGCTTCGGTCAGCGCCACCGGGTCGAGGGCGCGCAACGCCTGCATATTGTCCTCGAGCCAGGCGAGGAATGGCTTGTCGCAGATCAGGCCGTACTTGATCACTTCGGCCAGGCCTGCGGACAGCTCGCGCGCCGGCAGAGTCTTGAGGCTGGTGGTATCGATCAGCACCGCATTGGGCTGGTAGAAGGCACCGACCATGTTCTTGCCCAGCGGGTGGTTGATGCCGGTCTTGCCGCCAACCGAAGAGTCGACCTGGGACAGCAGGGTGGTCGGCACCTGAATGAAGTCGACGCCGCGCTGGTAGCAGGCGGCAGCGAAGCCGGCCATGTCACCGATCACGCCACCACCCAGGGCAACCACGGTGGTGCGGCGGTCGTGTCGTGCAGTCAGCAGGCCATCGAAGATCAGTTGCAGGGTTTCCCAGTTCTTGTGGGCTTCACCATCAGGCAATACCACCGGCAGCACCGAATAGGCACCCAGGGTCTTGCTCAGGCGTTCGAGATACAGGGGCGCGACGGTCTCGTTGGAAACGATGGCAACCTGCCGCCCGGCGATGTGCGGCGCCAGCAGCTCGGGCTGGTCCAGCAGGCCTTCGCCAATGTAGATCGGGTAGCTACGCTCGCCCAGGTCGACCTTTAGTGTCTGCATGTATCCCCACAATATACTTGGGCGCGGCGCCGTTCGGGCACCCGCGCGGTAACGTTGAACCTCGCCTCGGCGCTGGTGGCCGAGAATAGTCCCGGGCTAACGGGGCGGCAACTGCTGCAAACGCTCGAGAATATCGATCACCACCATGCGTGGCGGCCGCTCGTCGGTTTCCACCACCAGGTCGGCGATCTCACGATAAAGCGGGTCACGGGTTTCCAGCAGAGCGCGCAAGGTCGCCTCGGGGTTAGCGGTGCGCAGCAGGGGGCGATTACGATCGCGCGCGGTGCGGCCAACCTGCTGTTCCACAGAAGCATGCAGATAGATCACCCGGCCACCCTTGTGCAGGGCCTGGCGGTTGGCTTCGCGCAGTACCGCGCCACCGCCGGTCGCCAGGACCACGCCGTCGAGTGCGCACAGCTCGGCGATCATCGCCTGCTCACGGTCACGGAAACCCGGCTCGCCTTCCTTGTCGAAAATCCACGGGATGTTGGCACCGCATCGCAGTTCGATTTCCTTGTCGGAATCCTTGAACAGCAAGCGCAGCTCTTTGGCCAATAGGCGTCCGATGGTGCTTTTACCAGCGCCCATGGGTCCCACAAGTATCAAATTTCGCACAGAATCAACGACTCACAGCAATCGCCTGGTCACTCATGATACGCGGAGTCAGGAAGACCAGCAGCTCGGATTTTTTCTCTTGTAATGCATCGCGTCGAAACAGCCGCCCAACATACGGCAGATCGCCGAAAAATGGCACCTTGTCGACCACATTGTTTTGCGAAGTCGAGTACACGCCACCAATAACGATCGTTTCACCGTCCACCACGCGAACCTTGGCATTGACCTCGTTCTTGCGGATCGGCGGTACGTTGTTCAAGGCATTGACGTAATCCGGCTCGTCCTTGGTCACCCTGACGGTCATGATCACCTTGTTGTCCGGGGTGATCTGCGGGGTCACCTCCAGCGACAGCGAGGCTTCGCGGAACGCTACCGAGGTTGCGCCGCTTTTGCTGGTTTCCTGGTACGGCACCTCGGTACCCTTGAGAATCCTGGCCGTTTCCTTGTCAGCGGTGACCACCTTGGGCTGCGAAATGATTTCGCCGTTGCCGCTCTTTTCCATGGCACTGAGTTCCAGGTCGAGCAGCACGTCGCCACGCAGCACGCCCAGGCCGATACTGCCGCCCACCCGCTCCACCCCGAGATCGACGAACAGGTCCTTGCCCGGCCGAGGGTCCTCAACGTAAAGCGGCCCACCCCAGCGCACCCCCAGGCTTTTTTCGTAATCGACGTTGGCTTCGACGATACGCGCCTCGATCGCTACCTGGCGCACCGGCACATCCAGTTGCTCCACCAGTTGCCTCAGCTCGGCAAGGCGGTCGGCCGGCTGGTGCACCACCAGCGTGTTGGTGCGCTCATCGACACTGAGGCTGCCCCGACCGGTTAGGATGCCGTCATCCGCCAGGCTCGCCAGCAGCAGCTCCGCAAGTTCGGCGGCCTTGGCGTGATGGATGGGCATCAGCTCTCGGCGCAACGGCTGCAACTGCGCATCCAGCGCCTGGCCCACACGGGCATCGACAGACTGCGCGGCGAACTCGGCCGCAGGCGCCACAAGCAGCACATTACCCTCCTGGCGCCGGGCCAGGCCCTTGCTGCGCAGCACCAGGTCCAGCGCCTGGTCCCATGGCACATCCTGCAAGCGCAAGGTGACGCTCCCCTGCACGGCATCGCTGGCGACCAGGTTGACCCCGGCATAGTCAGCCAGCACCTGCAGCACCGAGCGCACTTCCACATCCTGGAAGCTCAGCGACAGTGGTTCACCCTGGTAGGGCGTCGCCGACGCCAGCGGGACCGGCAGCAGGGCTGCCAGCATCCATTTCATCAATGTTTTCATCGTCGTCCGGGGCCTCCGTGCCCAAGTGCCTTGCGAGCGTGATGAACGCCGTACGTTCATGCCACTCCCCTGCGATGAACAGCCGTTCGAGTACTTCGACCTGGGCTTGATCAACCCTCGCCACTACCCCCTGGTCACGCCCGACTCGGTCCCCAGGGCGCACGCGATAGAGTCTGCCAGCAGCCATCAGCAGTGCTTCGTGTTCCGCCCCACGCGACAGGCTGCCGACCATCTCCAGTTGCGCCAAAGGCACGCCGGCCAACCCGCTGCCCGTCAATCGCTTCGCCCCAGGCGCAAACGGGTCGACTGGCGGCGCTGCCATCACGCCCCTGGCCGGCATGCGCGCATACATCGCAGGCTCCGGCACTGGCGCCAGCGCCTGAAAGGCATCAACCCGCAACTGCAGGCGCAGCAGGCCAGGCTTGCCATCTACTGCAGCCAACTGCAGGTCACCACTGCGTAGCACACGCGCCTGGCCCAACCAGTCGCCCAGCCACTGACGCACGGCCGCGTAACGCCCCACCACCTGAAGCTCCAGCGGCACCTTGCGAAAGCCGGCCTGCTGTTCGTCTTCATGTACATCGAAGCGCTCGATGAGCAAGCCGTGCGCATGCCCCGACGCCGCCAGGCGCTCGAGCAGGTCACTCATGCCCTCCCCGGCTGCCAGGTGCCAGTACGCCTCCCGCAAGCGTCGTTCGGCAACGGCCACAGACGCGTGGAGTTGCTCCAGCTCGGCCAGCTGCACCTCGCCGGCTGAATGCTGCTCGTGCAACTCGGCATGCCGAGCCTCCTCCTGCGCCTGCTGCTGCAGTGCTGCAGGGAGAAGTATGGCGCAGCCCAGGCCGAACAACGCCAAGGCCACCAGCACGGGCGCCAGCTGCCTGAAGCGGCTGGAGCGCTCGGCCACGGCCAACCAGCCGAGCACCTGCGCAGCATTCACGACCAGAACGCCGAAACGCGCGCACCCAGCAGGAATTCATCGCCGCCCGGCAGGCTCCTGATGCGCTTGAGCTCCAGACCGACCAGCGCGCCGGAGCGGCTCAGGTCACGCATGAACTGCGCGACCACGGCGCCCGAGGTGGCCAGCCCGGTCATCTGCAGGTTGCCGTCTTCCAGGCTGAGGTCGAGCAATTGCACACCCACTGGCAACGCCCGCTCGAGGTCAGCGAACACCCCGGCCAGCACATCCTGGTGGGCACGCAGGCCCTCCAGCGCCACCGCGCGTGCCAGTAGCGCCTCGTGCTGCGCACGCACATCGGCCAGCGGCTGCAATTGTTCGCCCAACACCTCAAGTGCTGCCTGGTGTCGGGTATTGGCCAGCGCCTGCTGCTGCCCGCGCTGGCGGGCCAGCTGGTCGACCAGCGTCACGCCACACAGGGCCAGCAGCGCTCCGGCGACCAGCTGCCTTCGAAAAGACCGCAACGCGGCCTGGCGTTGCCGTTCGCGCCAAGGCAGAAGATTCAGCCGCATCATCGGCGCAACCCTCCCAGAGCCAGGGCGCACGCCAGGATCATCGCGCCATCGACATGTTCCAGGCGCGCCAGATCGGGTACCAGGCGACACGGCAGGTTCAACCGAGAGCCGAGGCTCTGCAACTGCCCCGGTTCGATAGGGGAACGGCTGGCAATCAACAGGCAATCGGGCAAAGGCTCACTGGCGAGCAAGGCCAGCAAGCGCTCCGGCAGCGCTCCCGCTATCGTCGACAGGCCCAGGCTCAGCTCACGCCGCTGCTGAGGCCGGCCCGACTGCCAGCCATGAAGGGTGGTGCTTTGCGCCTCGATACGCAGCAGCGCCGAGCGCTGCTGCCTGTCCAGTGGCAGCATGCGCCCCAAGGCAATGCTGTCGACCTCCACGGCCTCCAGTTGCAACCCGGCCTCCTCGATGATGCTTTCAAGTGGCGCCAGTGCACTCTGTCGGCACGCAGCTACCATCACCTCAGCGCAGCCTGGCTCGACCCTAGAGCCTCCCAGAACCTGAAAATCCAGGGCCAGGTCTTCCAGCGGAAATGGAAACAGCCGTTCGGCGTCAGCCAGCAACTGCGCCTCCATTTCTGGCCCACCCTGTTCCACCGGCAGATGGCACACTTTGCAGATCACCTGGTTGCCCGGCAGTGCCAGCGCGACCCTGCGCTGCCTGAGGCCGCTGCGTCGGTAGGCCCGCCTCAAGGCAGCCGCCACGGCGCCAGGTTCTGCCACCCAATCACTGCCAGCCGGTGATTCGAACGGTTCTTGTACCGAGGCAAGCACCCGGCAGCGCCGGTTACGCCGCTGCAATTGCACAATCCGAACGGAGTCAGGGGCAATTTCCACCCCCAAGAGTGAACCGGCATCCTTGCCAAAGCGTCCTAGCATCGTGGCATCCTTGTTGTCTGTCGCCGCCGTCTGTCGCGACTACCTGCCCCAACCCCGCGTCAACACTAGGCCGCGCCGCCCCATCGAGGCGACGGGCAGCCTGGCCGGTAACCCGGAGAGACGAAAAAATGCTTATAATGCCCAGCGTTTTTTGGTCCGCCGGACCTGCGTGCAATCCACTCCCAACCTGGACACCGAAAAGCCTTGATACGTCTGCTGAAGTTCTTCTGGTGGTCTTCCGTCGCAGTCATCTGCGCGCTCGTACTCGGTGTGAGCGGTGCGTTTCTGTATCTTAGCCCCAGCCTGCCCTCGGTCGAATCGCTCAGAAGCATCCAGTTGCAGATCCCCCTCAGGGTGTACAGCAGCGACGGCAAGCTGATTGCCGAGTTTGGCGAAATGCGTCGCTCGCCGATCCGCTTTGCGGAAATTCCCCCACAATTCATACAGGCGCTTCTGTCAGCCGAGGACGACAATTTCCTCAACCACTACGGTGTCGACCCCAGCAGCCTGATGCGCGCCGCAACCCAGCTGGTGAAAACCGGCCACATCCAGACCGGCGGCAGCACCATCACCATGCAGGTGGCGAAGAACTTCTTCCTCACCAGCGAGCGCAGCTTCTCGCGCAAGACCAACGAAATTCTGCTGGCGCTGCAGATCGAACGTGAGCTGACCAAGGACGAGATCCTCGAGCTGTACGTGAACAAGATCTACCTGGGCAACCGCGCGTACGGTATCGATGCCGCTGCGCAGGTGTACTACGGCAAGTCGATCCGCGACGTGAGCCTGGCGCAGATGGCGATGATCGCCGGCCTGCCCAAGGCACCCTCGCGCTTCAACCCGCTGGCCAACCCGGTGCGCGCCAAGGAGCGCCGCGACTGGATCCTCGGCCGCATGTACAAGCTTGGCAAGATCGACGAAGCCAGCTACCAGGCAGCCCTGGCCGAGCCGCTCAACGCCAGCTACCACGTGCCCACGCCTGAAGTGAATGCGCCTTACATCGCCGAAATGGCCCGCGCCGAAATGGTCGGCCGCTACGGCAGCGACGCCTACACCGAAGGCTTCCGTGTCACCACCACGGTGCCCAGCGACATGCAGGAAATGGCCAACAAGGCCATCCTCAACGGCCTCTCCGACTACGATGAGCGCCACGGCTACCGCGGCCCCGAAGCACGCTTCCCGGGGCGCACCCAGGCGGCCTGGCTGCAGGAACTGGGCAAACAGCGCAGCCTTGGCGGCCTGGAGCCGGCCATCGTCACCCAGGTCGAAAAAACCGGCCTCAAGGTGCTGACCCGCAGCGGCCAGGAAGAGCTGGTGGCCTGGGACACCATGAAATGGGCGCGCCCGTTCATCAATAGCAACTCCCAGGGCCGTGCGCCGCAGTCGCCGGCGGACGTGGCCCAGGTCGGTGACCTGGTGCGCCTGCAGCGCCTTGAGGATGGCAAGTTCAAGTTCAGCCAGGTGCCTGGCGCGCAGAGCGCGCTGGTCACCCTCGACCCTTACAACGGCGCCATCCGCGCCCTGGTCGGCGGCTTCTCGTTCGAGCAGAGCAACTACAACCGCGCCATGCAGGCCAAGCGGCAGCCGGGCTCGAGCTTCAAACCGTTCATCTACAGCGCCGCCCTGGACAGTGGCTACACCGCATCCAGCCTGGTCAACGATGCACCGATCGTCTTCGTCGACGAGTACCTGGACAAGGTCTGGCGACCGAAGAACGACACCAACACCTTCCTCGGCCCGATCCGCATGCGCGAAGCGCTGTACAAGTCGCGCAACCTGGTGTCGATCCGCCTGCTGCAGGCCATGGGCGTGGACCGCACCATCGACTACATCGCCAAGTTCGGTTTCAACAAGCAGGACCTGCCACGCAACCTGTCGCTGGCACTGGGCACCGCCACCCTGACCCCGATGGAAATCGCCACTGGCTGGAGCACCTTTGCCAACGGCGGCTACAAGATCACCCCGTACCTGATCGAGCGCATCGAAAGCCGCAGCGGCGAGACGCTGTTTACCGCCAACCCGGCCCGCGTACCACAAGGTGCCGAGGACCAGGCGGGTGTGGCCGCGCCCGAACAGCCGATCAGCACCGCCGCCATGCCGGGCGAGGCACCCGCCGCCTTCGGCCAGGTAGCGCCTGCACCGCAGGCGCCGGCTGTGGCCGAGCAGATAGTCGACGGGCGTACCACCTACATCCTCACCAGCATGCTGCAGGACGTGATCAAGCGCGGTACCGGCCGCCGGGCGCTGGCCTTGGGCCGCACCGATCTGGCAGGCAAGACCGGTACCACCAACGAATCCAAGGACGCCTGGTTCTCCGGCTACAACGCCGACTACGTGACCACCGTCTGGGTCGGTTTCGACCAGCCCGAAACCCTTGGGCGCCGCGAGTACGGCGGCACGGCGGCACTGCCGATCTGGATGAGCTTCATGGGCGCGGCGCTCAAGGACAAGCCTGCGCATGCGCCAGCAGAGCCGGAAGGCATCCTCAGCCTGCGCGTCGACCCGGTCAGCGGCCGTGCCGCTTCGCCGAGCACGCCGAATGCCTACTTCGAGCTGTTCAAGGCCGAGGATTCGCCGCCGTCGGTGGACGAACTGGGCACTGGCGCAGCACCGGGCAGCCCGTTGCCGGCGGATGAAGCGGCACCGATGGATCTGTTCTGAAGCACAGCGGTTAACGCCGCCCCCTACAAGGGACGGCATCATCAGTGCAGCGTGTAAACAAAAAGCCCCGGCTCATACGAGCCGGGGCTTTTTGTGTCGCCAGGCAGCAATCAGCCTTTGAACACGTCATCCACGCTGGTCAGCGGGTAGTGCTTCGGATACGGCAGGGTAGCCACGCCGGATTCGATGGCGGCCTTGGCCACCGCGTCGGAAACGACGGTGATCAGGCGAGCGTCCAGCGGCTTCGGAATGATGTACTCACGGCCGAACTCCAGGCCTTCCACGCCGTAGGCCTCGCAGACTTCCTTCGGCACTGGCAGCTTGGCCAGGTCTTTCAGGGCGATGGCGGCGGCGATCTTCATTTCTTCGTTGATGCGCTTGGCGCGAACGTCCAGGGCACCACGGAAGATGAACGGGAAGCCCAGTACGTTGTTGACCTGGTTCGGATAGTCGGAACGACCGGTAGCCATGATCACGTCGCTGCGAGTGGCGTGCGCCAGCTCAGGCGAGATTTCCGGGTCCGGGTTCGAGCAGGCGAACACGATCGGGTTGGCAGCCATCGACTTCAGGCCTTCGGCGCTCAGCAGGTTCGGGCCGGACAGGCCTACGAACACGTCGGCACCGTCGAGGGCGTCAGCCAGGGTGCGCTTGTCGGTTGCGTGGGCGAACTGCGCCTTGTACTGGTTCAGGTCGTCACGGCCAGCGTGAATCACGCCGCTGCGGTCGATCATGTAGATGTTCTCGACCTTGGCGCCCATGCTCACCAGGAGCTTCATGCAGGAGATCGCGGCAGCGCCGGCACCCAGGCAGACGATCTTGGCGTCTTCCAGCTTCTTGCCGGCGATTTCCAGGGCGTTGATCATGCCGGCAGCGGTCACGATGGCAGTACCGTGCTGGTCATCGTGGAATACCGGGATGTCGCACTGTTCGATCAGGGTGCGCTCGATTTCGAAGCACTCAGGCGCCTTGATGTCTTCGAGGTTGATGCCACCGAAGGTGATCGAGATGCGGCGAACGGTGTCGATGAAAGCCTGTGGGCTTTCCGATTCCACTTCGATGTCGAACACGTCGATACCAGCGAAACGCTTGAACAGAACACCCTTGCCTTCCATGACCGGCTTGGAAGCCAGTGGGCCGAGGTCACCCAGACCGAGGATGGCGGTGCCGTCGGAAATCACCGCAACCAGGTTGCCTTTGCCGGTGTATTTGTAAGCCAGCTCTGGATCACGGCCGATTTCACGCACGGGCTCAGCAACACCTGGGCTGTAGGCGAGGGCGAGATCACGGGCGGTGGCGGTGGGCTTGGAGAGCTCGACGCTCAGTTTCCCCGGACGAGGTTGAGCGTGATATTCGAGAGCGGCGGTTTTCAGGTCTGACATGGTGGGCATTCCGCTATTTACTGTTCTGACGGACCGCCGAGGATACGCAAAGAGCCGGGGAGCCACAAGACTGGTCGGTCACTTGTGTCAAGGCCTTTAGCCTACGACTTTACGCTATAACCCACGGGGCATACGCCTCACAGTGTGTACAATTTAATAGCGAAATGTCTACATCTTTTAGCCTGAAATGCGCTCCAACATGCCCGGATCGGTCAACGGCAACAGCCAGCGTCGCTGCCCGGGCTTCAGGCCGCCCTTACGGGAACGATCCAGCACCCAGCCACGCGCCTCGACCTGGCGCCCCTTGAGGTTATCGAAGAAGCTGGCGGGGAAGTTGCGCTGCAGACGAGCGGGAACCTGCAGCACCACGGCCCCGTCCAGGTTCAGCCAGACCCCGCTACGGTTGCGCTCCACGCCTTCGATGCGGCCCGCAATGATCGCGAAACCCGACTGCCTCACATCCCCGGCACGCACCACAGGCGAACGACGCCACAGCCCGGAGCCAGCCTTGCGCGCAGCCTGCTCGGCAAGCTGCTGGCAAGCGCTGAGGCGCACATTTGGGGCAACCGCGACGCGATAGCCCAAACCCTCGCTGAGCAACTGTGCCTCGATATTGTCGCCATTGCGGCCGTAGATATGCGCCAGCGTGCGGCCGTATTTGTCCTTGGACTGGACGCCCGGCTCCAGCACGACACGCCCGTCGCTGGCCTTGACCAAGGCCTGCAAACGTTGCCTGGCGGACTCGGCATAGGGCTCGCTGTTGCGCCCGTTGCGGCCGATTTCCGGGGCGTTGATACCGATCAGTCGCACGCTGCGGCCATCGACTAGACGCAAGGTATCGCCATCCACCACCTGCCGTACCGCCACCCACTGTGGGCTGTCCGGCAGCGGGCAGAACGCCAGGGCCGGGAAATGCCAGATGACGCCCATAAAAAAGGCGCCCACAAGGGGCGCCTTTTTTTGCAGCAATGCGAAACCCGAGGGGCTCGCCATGCGCATGATTACTTCTTGGTACCGAACATACCGAAGCGATCGGCGAACTTCTGTACGCGACCACCGGTGTCCAGGACTTTCTGCTTACCGGTGTAGAACGGGTGGCACAGGTTGCAAACGTCGATCGACAGGGTGCTGCCCAGGGTCGAACGGGTTTCAAACTTGTTGCCGCAGCTGCAGGTGACTGCAACTACTTCGTAGTTCGGATGAATATCTGCTTTCATGGTCACTTCCTCGAGCTGCGTGCCGCCACCCAACACCAATTGTTGAATACCGCACGTAATTAGGCGGCGAATAATACCAGAGCATCACGCCAACGCAAGTTGTCGCTTGCACCGACCGTCGTCTGCTAGGCTCGCCAGTCTTTGAAACGCCCTCCGAGACTTTTCGCGTGTCCGACGTCATCCTGCGCCTTGCCCTGCCCTCCCCGCTGCGTCGCCTGTTCGACTACAAGGCGCCGGCAAGCATGGCGCGCCAAGCCTTGACCCCGGGCATGCGCATTCGCGTGCCATTCGGCCGCCGCGAAATGATCGGCGTGCTGGTGGAGGTGTGCGAGCAAAGCGAAGTGCCCGCCGACAAGCTCAAGCCGGCCAGCGCCCTGCTCGACCCGGTGTCGCCGATCCCGCCGTCGCTGTTCAAGTTGTGCCTGTGGACCGCCCAGTACTACCAGCACAGCCTGGGTGACACCCTGAGCTGGGCCTTGCCGACCCTGCTGCGCCAGGGCGAACCCGCCGAGATGCGTCAGGAGCGCTTCTGGCACGTCGCCCCCGACGCCCGCCTGGAAGACCCTCGCATCGCCCGCGCACCGCGCCAGCGCGATGCCCTCAAGACCCTGGCCCAGCACCCGCACGGCGTGGCCCACAGCCTGCTGGCCAAGCTCAACCTGAACAAGGACAGCCTCGACCTGCTGCTGGCCAAGGACCTGGTACAGATCGAGGTCCGCCGCCACCTGCCGGCGCTGCGCCACGAACACTGGCTGGCACAGCCGGAACTACCGCTCAACGAAGAGCAACGCGACGCCTTCGACGCCGTGCGCGAAGGCTTTGGCGGCTTCGGCGCCTTCCTGTTGGCCGGTGTCACCGGCAGCGGCAAGACCGAGGTGTACCTGCAACTGATCCGCGAAACACTGGAGGCGGGCAAGCAGGCCCTGGTGCTGATCCCGGAGATCAACCTCGGCCCTCAGACCCTGGCCCGCTTCGAGCAACGCTTCAACGCCCGCATCGCCCTGCTTCATTCGGCGGTGAACGACCGCGAACGCCTGGATGCCTGGCTGGCAGCCCGGGACGGCGAGGCAGACATCATCATCGGTACCCGCTCGGCGCTGTTCACGCCGATGAAGAACCCCGGCCTGATCATCATCGACGAGGAGCACGACGGCTCCTATAAACAGCAGGAAGGCCTGCGCTACCACGCCCGCGACCTGGCGTTGGTGCGTGCCCATCAGGAAAACGTCCCGATCCTGCTCGGTTCTGCCACGCCATCACTGGAAACCCTGCACAACGCGCTGACCGGCCGCTACCGCCTGCTGCGCATGAACCAGCGCGCTGGCGGCGCCCGCCCGCCGCGGATGCTGCGTCTGGATGTGAAGAGCCTGCCACTGGACAGCGGCATCAGCGGCCCACTGCAGCAGGCCATCCGCCAAACCCTGGAGGCAGGCCAGCAAGTGCTGGTTTTCCTCAACCGCCGCGGTTTCGCCCCGACCTTGCTGTGCCACGACTGCGGCTGGCTGTCCGAATGCCCGCGCTGCGATGCGCGCATGACCGTACACCAGCGCTCCGGCGTGCTGCGCTGCCACCATTGCGGCTATGACGAGCGCCTGCCGCAGCAGTGCCCGCAGTGCAACCACGTTGACCTGCGCCCGGTCGGCGCCGGCACCGAGCGCGCCGAGGAACGCCTGAAAGTGCTGTTCCCTGATTACCCGATCCTGCGTGTGGACCGCGACAGCACGGCACGCAAGGACGCCATGCACAACCTGTTCAGCACCATCCAGCGCGGCCAGCCGAGCATCCTCGTCGGCACCCAGATGCTCGCCAAGGGCCATCACTTCCCGCGGGTGACCCTGGTGGCTATCCTCGATGCCGATGGCGGGCTGTTCTCCGGCGATTTCCGCGCCAGCGAACGCATGGCGCAGCTGATCGTGCAGGTTGCCGGGCGGGCCGGGCGGGCCGAGGACCCCGGCAAGGTCATCATCCAGACCCATCTGGCCGACCATCCACTGCTGGTGCAGCTTACCGAGCAGGGTTACTTCGCCTTCGCCGAACAGGCCCTGGACGAGCGCCGCGCCGCCGGGCTGCCGCCTTACTCACACCTGGCACTGCTGCGCGCCGAAGCGCACAAGCCCGGGCAGGCCGAAGCTTTCCTCGACGAGGCCTGCGCCGCCGCCGAGCGCCTGGTGGCGGAACAGCGCCTGCCTGGCATCGAGCTGCTGGGGCCGGTGCCAGCACCGATGGAGCGTCGCGCCGGGCGCTTCCGGGCGCAACTGTTGATACAGGCCAATACCCGGGCGCCTTTGCATCGACTGATCAGCTCCTGGTTGCTAGTGTTGGAGCAGATGCCGAGCGGGCGCCAGGTGCGTTGGTCGCTGGATGTCGACCCGGTAGACCTGTACTGAATCGACCGGCCTAATCGCCGGCAAGCGAGCTCCCACACGTTGCGCGCGCTCTTCTGCGGGAACTGGCTTGCCGGCAATGAGGCCCTCGAACACAACATGGAACCCTTGATGGTTGCACCCCAAAGGTTGGCAACCCGCCCCCGGCCACGGATAATGCCCAGTTTTTCCACCTGCGCATCCAAGCGCTCCACCGCGCTTGCGGTCGAAAAGAGATCCCCATGAAAGACACCATTCGCCAGCTGATCCAGCAAGCCCTCACCCAACTCGTCACCGACGGTGTGCTGCCTGAAGGGCTGTCGCCGGCGATCCAGGTGGAAAACGCCCGGGACAAGACTCACGGCGACTTCGCCAGCAACATCGCCATGATGCTGGCCAAGCCGGCCGGCATGAAGCCGCGCGACCTGGCCGAGAAACTGATCAATGCCCTGCCGGCCAGCGCCGACATCAGCAAGGTCGAGATCGCCGGCCCCGGCTTCCTCAACTTCTTCCAGAACACCGACGCCCTGGCCAACCGCCTGGATGCCGCACTGGCCGACGCCCACCTGGGCGCGCGCAAGGCCGGCCCTGCGCAAAAGGTCGTGATCGACATGTCGGCACCCAACCTGGCCAAGGAGATGCACGTCGGCCACCTGCGTTCGACCATCATCGGTGACAGCGTGGCGCGCGTGCTGGAGTTTCTCGGCGATGAGGTGATCCGCCAGAACCACGTGGGCGACTGGGGCACCCAGTTCGGCATGCTGCTGGCCTACCTGGAAGAAAACCCGATCACCAGCGACGAACTGTCCGACCTGGAAAACTTCTACCGCGCCGCCAAGAAGCGCTTCGACGAATCCGAAGAGTTCGCCACCCGCGCCCGCGGTCTGGTGGTCAAACTGCAGGCCGGCGACCCGGACTGCATGGCCCTGTGGACGCGCTTCAAGGACATTTCGCTGTCGCACTGCCAGAAGACCTACGAACTGCTCAACGTCAAGCTGACCATGGCCGACGTGATGGGTGAAAGCGCCTACAACGACGACCTGGCCAACGTGGTCGCCGACCTCAAGGCCAAGGGCTTGCTGGTCGAAGACCAGGGCGCACAGTGCGTGTTCCTCGACGAGTTCAAGAACAGCGAAGGCGAACCTTTGCCGGTTATC
Organism: Pseudomonas sp. TE3-3-F2023; assembly: GCF_036784815.1. Classification (NCBI taxonomy): domain Bacteria; kingdom Pseudomonadati; phylum Pseudomonadota; class Gammaproteobacteria; order Pseudomonadales; family Pseudomonadaceae; genus Pseudomonas; species Pseudomonas sp. TE3-3-F2023. The sequence continues at coordinate 491,115 of NZ_CP145113.1, forward strand.
GTGCAGAAGGCCGACGGCGGCTACCTGTACGCCACCACCGACCTGGCCGCCGTGCGCTATCGCAGCAACGTGCTAAAGGCAGACCGCGCCCTGTACTTCGTCGACCAGCGCCAGGCCCTGCACTTCAACCAAGTGTTCGAAGTTGCACGCCGCGCAGGCTTCGTCGGCCACCCGATGCAGATGGAGCACATGGGCTTCGGCACCATGAACGGCGCTGATGGCCGCCCGTTCAAGACCCGTGACGGCGGCACCGTGAAGCTGATCGACCTGCTCACCGAGGCCAAGGAGCGCGCCTACGCGCTGGTCAAGGAAAAGAACCCGAGCCTGGCCGATGACGAACTGCGACACATCGGCGAAGTGGTGGGCATTGGCGCGGTTAAGTACGCCGACTTGTCCAAGCACCGCACCAGCGACTACAGCTTCAACTTCGAGCTGATGCTCAACTTCGAAGGCAACACCGCGCCTTACCTTCTGTATGCCTACACCCGCGTGGCTGGCGTATTCCGCAAACTGGGCAAGGGCTTCGATGAAGTCGACGGCAACATCGTGCTACAGGCTGCCCATGAGCAGGACCTGGCCGCGCGCCTGGCGCAGTTTGGCGAAATCCTCAACAACGTCGCCGACAAGGGCACACCGCACGTACTGTGCAGCTACCTGTACGACCTGGCCGGCCTGTTCTCCAGCTTCTACGAGAACTGCCCGATTCTTGCCGCCGAAACCCCGCAGCAGCAGCAGAGCCGCCTGCGCCTGGCGGCCCTGACCGGTCGCACCCTCAAGCAAGGTCTGGAACTGCTCGGCCTGGAAACCCTGGAGCGCATGTAAGTTGGCTGCCAAGAAAAAACCTGCACCCAAACGCGGCGCCAGCCGCCAGACGGCACCGGCCAAGCAGCCGATCCCCGGTTGGGTATGGCTGGCGGTAGGCCTGACCGTAGGCGCCTTCATCGTGTTCCTGATGAAACTCGAGCCCGGTGGCGAAGACATCAAGCGCACCAAACCCGAGCAGCAGAAGGCGGAGAAAGTGGCCGAGGCCGGCAAACCGGCGCAGACCAACCCGCAGCAGCCGGTGAAGCCGAAGTACGACTTCTACACGTTGCTGCCGGAGTCCGAGGTGATCGTGCCGCCGGAGGCCGTGCCAGAGAAGACGCCACCCGTCCCGGCCCAGCCGGTGACCCCGGTGACGCCGGCCGAAGCGGCGAAGATCGACACGGCGCGAGCTCAGGCTGCGCTTATGGGCCAGACCCCGCCACCGGCACCACCGGTGATCAAGCCGGCGGCAACCACCCAGTTCTTCCTGCAGGCCGGTTCGTTCCGCAAGCAGGCTGATGCCGACAAGGTACGCGCGCAGATCATCCTGCTGGGCCAGTCGGTGAAGGTGGAGTCGGGCACGGTCAAGGACGAAACCTGGTACCGCGTGCTGGTGGGCCCGTTCAGCAACCGCGAGCAGCTGACCGGGGCGCAGAAGCAGCTGGCCGGGGCAGGTTTCAGCAACCTGCTGCTGCAACAGCGGCAGACCCGTCAGTAAAAAAAGGCCTTGCTGCTTCGGTGCGACAAGGCCTTTTTCATAGGCGCTTCCGGCCTCTTCGCTGGTGAACCCGCTCCCACAGGGCTCTATGGTGCCTGTAGGAGCGGGTTCACCCGCGAATAATTTCAGCGCCCCGCATTCCGCTCGGAAACCTGGCTGTTCAGCGTCCAGAAGTCATACAGCACCCCCACAAGGAACAGCCCGCCGGTAAAGAAGTAGATGATCGCGGTGATCCACTTGCCCTGATACAGCCGGTGCAGCCCAAACACCCCCAGGAAAGTCAGCAGGATCCAGGCGATGTTGTAGTCAATCCGCCCGGACTGGAACCTGAGGTCGGCTTCACGGTCCATGGACGGGATCAGGAACAGGTCGATCAACCAGCCGATGCCCAGCAAGCCAAGGGTGAAGAACCAGATGGTGCCGGTTACTGGCTTGCCGTAATAGAAACGATGCGACCCGGTAAAGCCGAAAATCCATAGCAGGTAGCCAATGGTCTTGCTGTGGGTGTCGTGAAACGGCGCCCCTTGTTGATAACTGTTCATTCATAGCCCCCGTGGGTTATCCGAAAATTTTCTAAGAAAAAATGTGACTTTCTTGTCGCAGGCCGACGTACGGCACCTGGACAATCGACCAACGGATCAAAGATTGATCAAAAAGCTGTTATAAAGTTGCGCGCCCAACACATAACTATTCATAAGAGCTTCATCTATGCCGCCTTTACTCAAGACATGGCTGACCCTCTGCCTATTATTGCCCCTGGCCGCCCACGCCACCAATCGTGAGCAACGTCTTCCCAATGGTTTTACCGGCTACACCACCAATGCCTCGGTAAGACATGCACCGGTCAAGCAGACCGCGCTGCGCACCCGCCCAAGCAATGTCGCCAGCAGCCGCAGCGTGCCCGGTGTGCCGGTCGCCGCCATGTCGCCAAAGCAGAGCAGCGACGTGCTCAGCCGTGCGGTGAATGTGCTTGGTACCCCTTATGTCTGGGGCGGCAGCAGCCCGAAGAAAGGCTTCGACTGCAGCGGGCTGGTCAAATACGCCTTCAACGACGTCGCCGACGTCGACCTGCCGCGCACCTCCAATGCCATGGCTCAGGGCCACGGCGTCAAGGTGGCAAAGAGTGACCTGAAGCCAGGTGACCTGATCTTCTTCAACATCAAGAGCCGCCGGGTGAACCACGTTGCCATCTACCTGGGCAACGACCGCTTCATCCATGCTCCACGCCGTGGCAAGCGGGTAAGCATCGATACCTTGAGCAAGCCGTACTGGCAGAAGCATTACGTGGTGGCCAAGCGAGTGCTGCCGAAAGAACAGCAGCAGCTGAACCTGGCCAAGCGCTGATCTGATCAGCCCTCTCCTGTATCGGCCTCTTCGCGGGCACGCCCGCTCCCACAGGTACCGCGTCGCTCTCGCGGGCAGCGCCATACCTGTGGGAGCGGGCGTGCCCGCGAAGGGGCCGGTACCGCCACTACAAGTCTTCGATCAGCCCTCGCTCCCTCAGCCCCCGCATTGCCCCTTCCATCGTCCGCATCCCGTCCGCACCACCCGCCTGCATCACCGAACACAACTGCGCCATCCGTCCTTCCCGAACCAGATTACGCACCGCTGGCGTTACCACCAGCACTTCCCGCGCAGCAACTCGACCACCGCCCGCACGCCTGACCAGCACCTGCGCCACCACCAGGCGCAACGACTCGGCCAGCATCACCCGCACCAGTGGCTTCTCTTCTGCAGCGAACACCTCCACCAACCGGTCAATGCTGTTGACCGCCGAACGCGTATGCACAGTCGCCAACACCAGGTGCCCGGTCTCGGCCGCACGCAAGGCCAGGCGAATGGTTTCCAGGTCGCGCAGCTCACCGATCATGATCACATCCGGATCCTGGCGCAGGGCACTGCGCAGCCCTTGGGCGAACCCACCGCAATGGCGGCCGACCTCGCGCTGGTTGACCAGGCTGCGCTGGCTGCTGTGGATAACCTCGACAGGGTCTTCGAGGGTGATGATATGCAGAGCCCGATCGCGGTTCAGTTGGTCGAGCAGTGTCGCCAAGGTGCTGGACTTGCCGCTCCCGGTCGGTCCACCAACGAGGATCAAGCCATCGCTGCACTGCGCAACAGCTTGAAACACATCCCCCAGGTCAAGTTCATCGAGTGTGGCGATATGCCCCGGAATCAGGCGAAAGGTGGCCGCAGGGCCATGCAACTGGCGAAACAGATTCAGCCGAAAGCGCCCCAGCATCGGCAGTTCCAGCGCAAGGTCCAGCTCATCACCCTGGGCCCACTGTCGGCGCTGGTCTTCATCCAGCATGGGCGCCATGCCCTCGGTCAAGGCAGCCGGGCCCAAGGTCGGCAGTGCCATGCGCTGCAGCTCGCCATCCAGGCGCAACATCGGTATCTGGCCCGCCGCCAAGTGCAGGTCGGAAGCCCCCGCATCCACGGCCCGGGCCAACAGTTCGGTCACATCCATGAGACTCCCCAAAGGCCTTCAAGTAGGTAGAATGCCGCAACCCCCACAGCCGCCGGCATCAGTCCATGTCCACCCTAGCAGACAACCTTTCCGCTATTTACGCCCGAATCGCCAGCGCTGCCCAGGCTGCCGGGCGTGATCCGGCCAGCGTCCAGTTGCTGGCCGTGAGCAAGACCAAGCCAGCCAGCGCCATCCGCGAGATCCACGCCGCCGGTGTGTGCGATTTCGGGGAAAACTACCTACAGGAAGCGCTGACAAAGCAGCAGGCTCTCAGCGACCTACCCTTGATCTGGCACTTCATCGGCCCCATTCAGTCGAACAAGACCAAAGCCATTGCCGAGCATTTCGATTGGGTACATTCCGTGGACCGCCTGAAAATCGCCCAGCGCCTGTCGGAGCAGCGCCCGGCCGGGCTGGCGCCACTGAACATCTGCCTGCAGGTGAACGTCAGCGGCGAAGACAGCAAGTCCGGCTGCGCACCCGCCGACCTGCCGACCTTGGCCAAGGCGGTAGCAGCACTGCCCAACCTGCGCCTGCGCGGGCTGATGGCCATCCCGGAACCTACCGATGACCGCGCCGCCCAGGAAGCCGCCTTCGCCACCCTGCGCCAGTTGCAGGAAGGCCTGGGCCTTGGCCTGGACACCCTGTCCATGGGCATGAGCCACGACCTGGAAGCGGCCATCGCACAGGGTGCGACCTGGGTGCGTATCGGTACCGCCCTGTTCGGTGCCCGCGACTACGGGCAGCCCTGATTCCATGCTTTACTCACTCTTTCCCACAAGGACCTGACATGAGCAAGACTCGTATTGCCTTTATCGGCGCCGGCAACATGGCCGCCAGCCTGATCGGTGGTCTGCGTGCCCAGGGCCTGGACGCCTCGCAGATCCGCGCCAGCGACCCGGGCGCCGAGACCCGCAGCCGCATCCAGGCCGAGCACGGCATCGAAACCTTCGAGAGCAACGCCCAGGCCATCGACGGCGCCGACGTCATCGTCCTGGCGGTCAAACCGCAGGTCATGAAAGCCGTGTGCCAGACCCTGCAACCGAACCTGCAGGATGGCCAGCTGATCGTTTCCATCGCCGCCGGCATCACCTGCGCCAGCCTGCAAAGCTGGGTCGGCGCTCGCCCGGTGGTGCGCTGCATGCCCAACACCCCGGCACTGCTGCGCCAGGGCGTAAGCGGCCTGTACGCCACCGCGGAAGTATCCAGCGAACAACGCCAGCAGGCCGAGCAACTGCTGTCGGCCGTGGGGACCGCCCTGTGGCTGGAGCAGGAGCAGCAACTGGACGCCGTGACTGCCGTTTCTGGCAGCGGCCCGGCATACTTCTTCCTGCTGATCGAAGCAATGACCGCGGCAGGCGAAAAGCTTGGTCTGCCACGTGAAACCGCCTCCCAGCTGACCCTGCAGACAGCCCTGGGCGCCGCACGCATGGCGGTTGCCAGCGATGTCGATGCCGCCGAACTGCGCCGGCGTGTCACATCGCCTGCCGGCACCACCGAAGCGGCGATCAAGTCGTTCCAGGCCAGCGGCTTCGAAGCCATTGTCGAACAGGCGCTGCAGGCTGCGGCTACGCGTTCCGCCGAGCTGGCCGAACAACTGGGCAAATAAGGAGCCTTAGATGAATGCACTGTCCGGCGCCGCGATCTTCGTGGTGCAAACCCTGGTCAGCCTGTATCTGGTGATCGTCCTGCTGCGCTTCGTCCTGCAGCTGGTCAAGGCCAACTTCTACAACCCGCTGTGCCAGTTCGCCGTGCGTGCCACGCAGCCGCTGCTCAAGCCGATTCGCCGGGTCATCCCCAGCGTCGGTGGGCTGGATACCTCTTCGCTGCTGTTGTCGGTGGTCATCCAGGCGCTGCTGATGGCATTCGTGCTGATGGTGACCTACGGCACCTTCGGTGACATCCTGCACCTGCTGATGTGGGCCATCATCGGTATCACCTCACTGTTTCTGAAGATTTTCTGGGTAGCGATGATCGTCATGGTGATCGTGTCCTGGGTTGCTCCCAACAGCCACAACCCGGCAGCCGAACTGGCCTACCAGATCAGCGAACCAGTGCTGGCACCGTTCCGCCGCATCGTGCCCAACCTGGGCGGCATGGACATCTCGCCGATCTTCGCCTTCCTCGCGATCCAGGTGATCCAGTCGTTCGTAATGCCGCCGCTGGCCGCCTACGCCGGCATGCCACAAGAGCTGTGGCGGATGATCTGAGCCTCACCTGACCCTGGTTGCTTCCAGCGGCAAGCCTCTGCTTGCCGCTGGGGGTAGCGCTCTTTAGACTTACGCCTCCGTCAAGCGTGAGCAGGGTCGATGTCCACTGTCTTTCCCGAAGATTCCGTCGGTCTGGTAGTACCGCAAACCGCCCGGTTCGATGAACCGCTGGCACTGGCCTGTGGCCGCTCCCTGGCCAGTTACGAACTGGTCTACGAGACCTATGGCACCCTGAACGCCAGCGCGAGCAACGCCGTGCTGATCTGCCATGCCCTTTCCGGCCACCACCATGCCGCTGGCTACCATGCCGCCACCGACCGCAAGCCGGGCTGGTGGGACAGCTGCATCGGCCCTGGCAAGCCGATCGACACCAACCGCTTCTTCGTGGTCAGCCTGAACAACCTGGGCGGCTGCAACGGCAGCACCGGCCCCAGCAGCGTCAACCCGGCCACCGGCAAGCCCTATGGCGCCGACTTCCCGGTGCTGACCGTGGAAGACTGGGTGCACAGCCAGGTGCGCCTGGCCGAGCGCCTCGGCATCCAGCAGTGGGCTGCCGTGGTCGGAGGCAGCCTGGGTGGCATGCAGGCGCTGCAGTGGACCATCAGCTACCCCGAACGGGTGCGCCATTGCGTCGACATCGCCTCGGCGCCCAAGCTGTCGGCACAGAACATCGCCTTCAACGAAGTGGCACGCCAGGCCATCCTCACCGACCCCGAATTCCACGGTGGTTCGTTCCAGGACCAGGGCGTGATCCCCAAGCGCGGCCTGATGCTGGCGCGCATGGTCGGCCACATCACCTACCTGTCGGACGACTCGATGGGGGAGAAATTCGGCCGTGAGCTGAAGAGCGACAAGCTCAACTACGACTTCCACAGCGTCGAATTCCAGGTCGAGAGCTACCTGCGCTACCAGGGCGAGGAGTTTTCCGGGCGCTTCGACGCGAACACCTACCTGCTGATGACCAAGGCGCTGGACTACTTCGACCCTGCCGCCGCCCAGGGCGGTGACCTGGCGGCCACCCTGGCCCACGTCAAGGCGGATTACTGCATCATGTCGTTCACCACCGACTGGCGCTTCTCCCCGGCCCGTTCGCGCGAGATCGTCGACGCCCTGATGGCCGCGCGCAAGAACGTCTGCTATCTGGAGATCGACTCGCCTTACGGGCACGACGCCTTCCTGATCCCAACGCCTCGCTACATGCAGGGTTTCTCGAACTACATGAACCGCATTGCCATCTGAGGACAGCATGAGAGCCGATCTGGAAATCATCCACGACTGGATCCCCGCCGGCAGCCGGGTACTCGACCTGGGCTGCGGCAGCGGCGAACTGCTGGCCTCGCTGCGCGACCGCAAGCAGGTCACCGGCTATGGCCTGGAGATCGACGCCGACAACATCGCCGCCTGCGTGGCCAAGGGCGTCAACGTCATCGAGCAGGACCTGGACAAGGGCCTGGGCAACTTCGCCAGCAACAGTTTCGACGTGGTGATCATGACCCAGGCCCTACAGGCCGTGGAGTACCCTGACCGCATCCTCGACGAGATGCTGCGCGTGGGCCGCCAGTGCATCATCACCTTCCCCAACTTCGGCCACTGGCGTTGCCGCTGGTACCTGGCGACCAAAGGCCGCATGCCGGTTTCGGACTTCATGCCGTACACCTGGTACAACACGCCGAACATCCACTTCTGCACCTTCGCCGACTTCGAGGAACTGTGCCACGAGCGCCGCGCAAAGGTGCTCGACCGCCTGGCAGTGGACCACTTGCACCGCAACGGGTGGGGTGGCCGGCTTTGGCCTAATCTTCTAGGTGAGATCGGCATCTACCGCGTCAGCAGCCCGGGCCTGCAAGAACATCAGCTCGCGGTCTGACGCCTACCGGAGGAATCACCCCATGCGTCGCCTAGCCCTGTTCCTGATCAGCCTGTGCCTGGCCCTGCCGGTACTGGCTGCCGATGCTGCCCGCCCCGAGCGCAAGGAAGTGTTTGGCGACGTGACGGTGCACTACAGCGCGTTCACCTCGAGCATGCTGACACCGGAGGTGGCCGCAGCCACCGGCCTGGTACGCAGCAAGAACCAGGGCGTACTCAACATCGCCGTGCTCAAGGCCAACAAGCCCGCCACGGCTGTGGTCAGCGGCACGGTCAAGGACCTGACCGGGCGCAGCAGCCCATTGTCGTTCAAGCAGATCACCGACCAGGGCGCGGTTTACTACATCGCCCAGTTCAAGATCGACCAGGCAGAGACCGTCACCTTCGACCTGAATATCGAAACCGGCGGCATCAGCAACTCCCTCAGCTTCAACCAGGAAGTGTTCCCAGGCGAATGATGAATTTCCAGCAACTCGTATTGGCCAGCCATAACGCCGGCAAACTCAAGGAACTCCAGGCCATGCTCGGCGCGTCCGTGCAGCTGCGCTCGATCGGCGAGTTCAGCCAGGTCGAGCCGGAAGAGACCGGCCTGTCGTTCGTCGAGAACGCCATCCTCAAGGCGCGCAACGCTGCTCGCATTTCCGGTCTGCCGGCCTTGGCCGATGATTCGGGCCTGGCGGTGGACTTCCTCGGCGGCGCGCCAGGCATCTACTCGGCGCGCTATGCCGACGGCAAGGGTGACGCGGCGAATAACGCCAAGCTGCTTGAAGCACTGAAAGACGTGCCTGAAGCCGAGCGCGGCGCACAGTTCGTTTGCGTCCTGGCACTGGTGCGCCACGCCGACGATCCGCTGCCGATCCTGTGCGAAGGCCTGTGGCACGGGCGCATCATGTTCGAGGCCAGTGGCGAGCACGGGTTTGGCTACGACCCGCTGTTCTGGGTACCGGAGCGCAACTGCTCCAGCGCCGACCTGGCCCCTGTGGACAAGAACCAGCTCAGCCACCGCGCCCGCGCCATGGCCCTGCTGCGCCAACGCCTGGGCCTGGCATGATCGAAACGCTGTCCCCCCCCGGCGCGGCAAGTTTCACCAGCCTGCCGCCGCTGGCGCTGTACATCCACATCCCGTGGTGCGTACGCAAATGCCCTTACTGCGACTTCAACTCTCACGCTGCCGGGCCTGAACTGCCGGAGGATGCCTACGTCGCCGCCCTGCTGACCGACCTCGACCAGGAACTGGCCGCCGTGCAAGGACGGCCGATCAGCTCGATCTTCTTCGGCGGCGGGACCCCGAGCCTGTTCAGTGCCGACGCCCTTGGCCGGCTGCTGCGTGGCGTGGAACAACGTATCCCGTTTGCGCCGGACATCGAAATCACCCTGGAGGCCAATCCGGGCACGTTCGAGCAGGACAAGTTCAAGGCCTACCGGCAAACCGGCATCAATCGTCTTTCCATTGGTGTGCAAAGTTTCCAGCCAGCCAAACTGCAGGCGCTGGGGCGTATCCACAATGGCGATGAAGCGGTCCGCGCCGCCGGCATGGCGCGCGCCGCCGGCTTCGACAACTTCAACATGGACCTGATGCACGGCCTGCCCGACCAGTCGCTCGACGATGCGTTGGGTGACCTGCGCCAGGCCATCGACCTGGGGCCGACGCACCTGTCGTGGTACCAGCTGACCGTGGAGCCGAACACGGTGTTCTGGAACCAGCCACCCGAGTTGCCCGAGGACGACATCCTCTGGGACATCCAGGAGGCCGGCCAGGCACTGATGGCCGAGCACGGCTTCCGCCAGTACGAGGTCTCGGCCTATGCCCAGGCTGGGCGCGCTGCCCGGCACAACCTCAACTACTGGCGCTTTGGCGACTTCATCGGCATCGGCGCCGGTGCCCACGGCAAGCTGACCTTCGCCGACGGGCGCATCCTGCGCACCTGGAAAACCCGCCTGCCCAAGGATTACCTGAATCTGGCCAAGCCGTTCAAGGCCGGCGAAAAGCAGCTCCCAGTCGAAGAACTGCCGTTCGAGTTCCTGATGAACGCCCTGCGCCTGACCGATGGGGTGGAAGCCGAACTGTTCACCCAACGCACCGGTTTGCCGCTGGCGCAACTGCATGAGGCACGCCGCGCGGCCGAACAAAAGGGCCTTTTGCAGGTCGAACCGGATCGACTAGTGGCCACGCCAAGGGGCCAGTTGTTCCTCAATGACCTGCTGCAGTATTTCTTGACCTAAGGATGACCCATGGATCTGGTACTTGATTTGCTCGCGACGGTTTCTCGCTGGAGCCGCAGCAACCTGTCGGAGATTTCACTGGCCTTGGTAGGCTGCCTGCTGGTGCTGTTCGGCACCGATATCAAGGGCTGGGTGGAACAGCGCCTGGGCGGCCTGGCGGGCGCCCTGCGCGTACCGTTCATGGCCTTGCTGGTTATGATCGGCAGCGGTGCGGCGCTGATCTATGCAACGCCTTGGGTGGTGAAAGGGCTGAGCCAGTTCAACAACTATGCGCTGGCGCCGGTGTTGCTGGTGGTACTGGTGCTGATCGGGGTGGTGGCGGATCGACGGGGCTGAGCCACGGCCTTGCAGGAGCAACTGTCTTGCTCAAAATTTAAATGCGCATGCGGTCACTGTGGGAGCGGGCATGCCCGCGAACACCGGCAAAGCCGGTGCCATCCACCGCGTCGCCTGTTTCGCGGGCACGCCCGCTCCCACAGAAGTCCCGAACGCTCTTGAGCACAGTCATAAAAAAACCGCCCTTCTCAAGACGGTTTTTTTTCGCCTGCATTTCTGCAGGCATCAGCATATTGAAAGGCCGATCAGCCGATCAATCCACCTTTTCGAACTTCAAATCCCAAACCCCATGGCCCAACCGCTCGCCGCGGCGTTCGAACTTGGTGATCGGGCGCTCTTCCGGCCGTGGCACGTAGGTACCGTCGGCCGCACGGTTGCGATAGCCCGGGGCAGCGCTCATCACTTCCAGCATGTACTCGGCATATGGCTCCCAGTCGGTAGCCATGTGGAACACACCACCGGGCTTGAGCTTGCGCCGTACCAGCTCGGCGAACTCCAGCTGGACGATGCGGCGCTTGTGGTGACGCGCCTTGTGCCATGGGTCGGGGAAGAACAGCATCAGGCGGTCGAGGCTGTTGTCCGCCACGCAGCGGTTCAGCACTTCGATGGCATCGCAGTCATATACCCGCAGGTTCTTCAGGCCTTGGGTCAGCACACCGTTGAGCAGCGCGCCAACACCCGGGCGGTGTACTTCCACACCGATGAAGTCCTGCTCAGGCGCGGCAGCAGCCATTTCCAGCAGGGAATGGCCCATGCCGAAGCCGATCTCCAGGGTGCGCGGCGCCGAACGGCCGAACACCTGGTCGTAGTCCACCGGGCTGTCGGCCAGCGGCAGGATGTACAGCGGGCCGCCCTGCTCCAGGCCACGTTGCTGGCCTTCAGTCATGCGCCCAGCGCGCATCACGAAACTCTTGATGCGGCGGTGCGGGCGGGCTTCGCCGTCAGTGGTGATCGGCGTATCGTGCGATTCAGTCATCAGGGGCTCTTACTTGATCAGACCATCCAGCGGCGAAGAGGCGCTGGCATAGAGTTTCTTCGGCATACGGCCGGCCAGGTAGGCCATGCGACCGGCAACGATGGCGTGCTTCATGGCCTCGGCCATCAGCACCGGCTGCTGGGCGTGGGCGATGGCCGAGTTCATCAGCACCGCTTCGCAGCCCATTTCCATGGCGATGGTGGCGTCGGACGCGGTACCCACGCCAGCATCGACCAGCACCGGCACCTTGGATTCCTCCAGGATGATCTGCAGGTTGTAGGGGTTGCAGATACCCAGGCCGGTACCGATCAGGCCAGCCAGCGGCATGACCGCAATGCAGCCGGCTTCGGCCAGCTGGCGGGCGATGATCGGATCGTCGCTGGTGTAGACCATCACATCGAAACCATCCTTGACCAACACTTCGGCGGCCTTGAGGGTTTCGATCACATTGGGAAACAGGGTTTTCTGGTCGGCCAGCACTTCCAGCTTGACCAGGTTGTGGCCATCCAGCAGTTCGCGGGCCAGACGGCAGGTGCGCACGGCTTCGACCGCGTCATAGCAGCCAGCGGTGTTCGGCAGGATGGTGTAGCGGTCCGGTGGCAGCACATCGAGCAGGTTCGGCTCGCCCGGATTCTGGCCGATATTGGTGCGGCGCACGGCAACGGTGACGATCTCGGCACCCGAGGCTTCGATAGCCAGGCGGGTTTCTTCCATGTCACGGTACTTGCCGGTACCGACCAGCAGGCGCGACTGGAAAGTACGCCCGGCCAGGGTGAAGGGCTTGTCGCTACGAACGTTGCTCATGGTTGTTCCTCGGGAAAAGGTTGCTGGGCTTGCAGGTGAATCGCCGGCCGGAATCAGCCGCCACCGATGGCGTGGACCACTTCGACCTGGTCGCCATCATTCAACAGCGTGCTGTCGTGCTGGCTACGCGGCACGATATCCAGGTTCAGTTCCACCGCGACGCGGCGCCCGGTCAGCTCCAGGCGGGCCAGCAGGGCCGCGACGCTTTCGCCAGCGGGCAATTCGTAAGGTTCACCGTTCAGTTGAATGCGCATGCGCACGGCCACCATTGTTCTTTGGGGCCCGCATTCTAGCGCCGAACCGCCCCGCAACCCAAGGGCGCTGCACGCCATTAGTCGCGATTGTGGACCACTCGGTCAACCGAGCCGCCAGGCTGCCAGGCCCAAGCACAGCCAGCCGGCGAGGAAGCACAGGCCACCAATCGGAGTGATGATGCCCAGCTTGCCCAGGCCGCTGAGGGTCAGCAAGTACAGGCTACCGGAGAACAGCACTATCCCCACGGAAAACAGGCCGCCAGCCCAGCCGACCAGCCGCCCTGGCAGGTGAACCGAGAGAACGGCGACAGCAAAGATGGCCAAGGCATGTACCAACTGGTAGGTCACACCAGTCTGGAAGATCGCCAGATAATCGGCCGTCAGTCGGCTTTTCAGGCCGTGGGCGGCAAATGCACCCAAGGCGACACCGGTGAAGCCGAAAAAGGCGGCAAGCATCAGGAAGCTGCGAAGCATGGGACGACTCCTTGGATCGGGTCTGTATAATGGCCCCTTCCACCCGTACGGCCAAGCCATCGCCATGCTGCCAACCCTTCTCCGCCGCCTCTCCCGCGCCCTGCTCTGGTTCGCTGCCGGCAGCATCGTGCTGGTGCTGGTGTTCCGCTGGGTGCCACCACCCGGTACGGCGCTGATGGTCGAGCGCAAGGTGCAGTCCTGGGTGAATGGCGAGCCGATCGACCTGCAGCGCGACTGGGAGCCGTGGGAGAATATCTCCGATGACCTCAAGGTCGCGGTCATTGCTGGCGAGGACCAGAAGTTCGCCAACCACTGGGGGTTCGACATCCCGGCCATCCAGGCGGCGCTGGCCTACAACGAGCGCGGCGGCAGCATTCGCGGTGCCAGCACCCTGACCCAGCAGGTGGCCAAGAACCTGTTCCTGTGGTCCGGGCGCAGCTGGTTCCGCAAAGGGCTGGAGGCCTGGTTCACCGCGCTGATCGAGCTGTTCTGGTCGAAGGAGCGGATTCTCGAGGTCTACCTGAACAGTGCCGAATGGGGCAAAGGGGTGTTTGGCGCCCAGGCGGCAGCGCGCTACCACTTTGGCGTCGATGCTAGCAGGCTTAGCCGCCAGCAGGCGGCGCAGCTCGCGGCAGTGCTGCCGAGCCCGATCAAGTGGAGCGCCAGCCGGCCGAGTGCCTACGTAGCCAGCCGGGCCAGCTGGATTCGTCGGCAGATGAGCCAGTTGGGCGGGCCCAGCTACCTGATGCAGCTCGACACTTCGCGCAAACTTTGAGCCTTATGGGGCTGCTGCGCAGCCCATCGCGACACAAGGCCGCTCCTACAGGGGATCGCAGTCTCTTGTAGGAGCGGCCTTATGTCGCGAAAGGGCCAAAGCGGCCCCAAAATCTCCCAGCCAATAAAAAAGCCGCTCACCCTATCCGGGCCAGCGGCTTTTCCTTGCAGCCAGGGCTCGATCAGGCCGCGATCAGCGCCTTGACCTTGTTCATCGCATTCTTCTCAAGCTGGCGAATCCGCTCAGCAGAAACGTTGTACTTGTCCGCCAACTCGTGCAACGTGGCCTTCTCCTCTGCCAACCAGCGCTGGTAGAGAATGTCGCGGCTACGTTCGTCCAGCCCTTGCAGTGCTTCGTGCAGGTTGCTGGTGGAGTTGTCGCTCCAGTCGGCATCCTCAAGCTGCACCGCCGGATCGTAGCGGTGGTCTTCCAGGTAATGCGCAGGCGACTGGAAGGCACTGTCGTCGTCAGCTTCCGCTGCCGGGTCGAAGGCCATGTCCTGGCCGCTGAGGCGGCTTTCCATCTCGCGCACTTCACGCGGCTCCACGCCCAGGCTTTCCGCCACGCGGTGCACTTCGTCGTTGTTCAGCCAGGCCAGACGCTTCTTCTGGCTGCGAAGGTTGAAGAACAGCTTGCGCTGGGCCTTGGTGGTGGCCACCTTGACGATGCGCCAGTTGCGCAGGATGAACTCGTGGATCTCTGCCTTGATCCAGTGCACGGCGAACGACACCAGGCGCACGCCCATTTCAGGGTTGAAGCGCTTGACGGCTTTCATCAGGCCGACGTTGCCTTCCTGGATCAGGTCGGCCTGGGCCAGCCCGTAGCCGGCATAGCTACGAGCGATATGTACGACGAAACGCAGGTGGGCCATCACCATTTGACGAGCGGCCTCGACATCCTGCTCATAATAGAGACGCTCGCCCAGATCACGCTCCTGCTCGACAGTCAGCAGCGGAATGCTGTTGACCGTGTGCACGTAGGCTTCCAGGTTTGCACCGGGCACCAGGGCATATGCAGGTTGCAACGATGTGGTCATTCAAGAACCTCCGACTTACAGAACTCACGCCTTGTGGGCGCTGCCAACATTGACCTGGAACAACGGTACAAGTTCCATAGTGAAGAATTTGTCAATGCTGGCACGTAAAAACTATCGCGGCGCCAGCTCGTTCAGATGGCGGGCCACTGCGATCCATGCACCGATATACCCCAACAGCACCGCTCCGATCAAGAGCGACAGACCATCGGACGCCGGCACCCCGCCCAGGGCGAAGTCGCTGCCGTACAGCCCGGACAGCCCTACCACCGCCTCATTCAGCCAGTTCAGGCCAAACGCCAGTATGCCCCATGCGATCACACCTGCGCCCAGGCCATACAGTGCGCCCATATAGAGGAAAGGCCGGCGTACGTAGGCGTCTGTGCCGCCGACCAGTTTGATCACTTCGATCTCGGTACGGCGGTTTTCAATATGTAGACGAATTGTGTTACCGATTACTAACAACAGGGCAGATATCAGCATCACGGCCAGGCCGAAGACGAAGCGGTCACCCAGCTTGAGAATGGCCGCCAGGCGCTCGACCCAAACCAGGTCGAGTTGCGCAACTTCCACCCGTGGTAGCTCCGACAGGCGCTGACGCAAGGCTTCCAGGGCCGGTTTGTCAACTTCGGTAGGGGTCACCACTACCACGCCAGGCAGCGGGTTGTCAGGGAGTTCACGCAGGGCTTCGCCCAGGCCGGACTGCTGCTGGAACTCCTCCAGCGCCTGCTCGCGGCTGACATACTGCGCGTCGGCCACGCCGGGCATGCCCTTGATCTCGTCGCGCAGCGCCTCGCCTTCGCGGCTGCTGGCATCAAGCTTGAGGTACAGCGAAATCTGCGCGGCGCGCTGCCACGAGCCGCCAAGCTTCTCGACGTTCTTCAGCAGCAACGACAGGCCCATGGGCATGCTCAGCGCCACCGCCATCACCAGGCAGGTGAAAAAGCTGCCGATCGGCTGCTTGCCCAGCCGGCGCAGGCTGTCAGCCATGCTGGCACGGTGGCTTTCCAACCAGGCATGCAGCAGCGTGCGGAAATCCGGGCCGTCATCGTCGTCGTGCTTTTTCTTCGCCGGTTGCGGGTCGGCCGGCTTCGGCGCAACCCGCTCGGAAACCTTTGGCGTACGTGTAGTGCTCATTGCCCGGCCTCCCCATCGCCGATCAAGCGGCCGCGCTGCAAGGTCAGCATGCGGTGGCGCATGCGCGCAATCAGTGCCAGGTCGTGGCTGGCGATCAATACCGTGGTACCCAGTCGGTTGATGTCCTCGAACACCCCCATGATCTCCGCGGCCAGGCGCGGGTCGAGGTTACCGGTGGGTTCGTCGGCCAGCAGCAGGGCTGGCTGGTGGACGATGGCGCGGGCGATGCCCACCCGCTGCTGCTGCCCGGTGGACAGATCGGCAGGAAACAGCTCGCCCTTGTCGGCCAGCGACACACGCTCCAGCGCCGAGTCCACGCGCTTGGCGACCTCGGCCTTGGACAGGCCGAGAATCTGCAGCGGCAAGGCGATGTTGTTGAACACCGTGCGGTCGAACAACAGCTGGTGGTTCTGGAACACCACGCCGATCTGCCGGCGCAGGAATGGGATCTGCGAATTGCTGATCTGGCCCAGGTCCTGTCCGGCCAGCATCAGCTTGCCGCTGGTCGGGCGTTCCATGGCCAGCAGCAGGCGCAGCAAGGTGCTCTTGCCCGCGCCCGAGTGGCCGGTGACGAACAGGAATTCGCCCCGGCGCGCCCGGAAACTCAGCTCATGCAAACCCACATGACCATTGGGATAGCGCTTGGCAACCTGTTCGAATCGGATCATGTTCAGTCTCGCTCGGCGAACAGAGCCTTGACGAACGGCTCGGCTTCGAAGGTACGCAGGTCGTCGATGCCTTCACCGACACCGATGAAGCGGATCGGCAGCTTGAACTGCTTGGCCAGGGCAAAGATCACCCCGCCCTTGGCAGTGCCGTCCAGCTTGGTCAGGGCAAGACCGGTCAGTTCGACGCTCTGGTTGAAGTACTTGGCCTGGCTGATGGCATTCTGGCCGGTGCCAGCATCGAGTACCAGCAGCACTTCGTGCGGCGCCTCGGCGTCGAGCTTGCCGATGACCCGGCGGACCTTCTTCAGCTCTTCCATCAGGTTGTCTTTGGTGTGCAGACGGCCAGCGGTGTCGGCGATCAGCACATCGACACCACGAGCCTTGGCGGCCTGTACGGCATCGAAGATCACCGAAGCGGAGTCGGCGCCGGTGTGCTGGGCGATCACCGGGATCTGGTTACGCTCGCCCCACACCTGCAGCTGCTCGACCGCAGCAGCACGGAAGGTGTCGCCAGCAGCCAGCATCACTTTCTTGCCTTCGAGCTGCAGCTTCTTGGCCAGTTTGCCAATGGTGGTGGTCTTGCCGGCGCCGTTCACACCGACCACCAGGATCACATAGGGCTTGTTCTGCGCCTGTACCACCAGCGGCTGCTCGACCGGGCGCAGCAGCGCAGCCAGTTCTTCCTGCAACGACTTGTACAGGGCATCGGCGTCGGCCAGCTGCTTGCGGGCAACCTTCTGGGTAAGGTTCTGGACGATGGTCGAAGTGGCTTCCACACCAACGTCGGCAGTCAGCAGGCGGGTTTCGATCTCGTCGAGCAGGTCGTCGTCGATGACCTTCTTGCCCAGGAACAGGCTGGCCATGCCCTCGCCGATGCTGGCGCTGGTCTTCGACAGGCCCTGCTTGAGGCGGGCGAAAAAGCCGGGCTTGGCCTGCTCGGCCTGTGCGGGGACCGGGGCTGCAGCCACAGGGGCAGCAGGCTCTGGTGCTGGGCGTTCCGGGATGGCGGGCGGCGCTTTGGGCTCCAGATCCGGCACCAGGGCCACGGGCTCTTCGGCAACCGGCAGCACCAGGTTGCTGACCGGTGCGGCCGATTCGACGACCGGGGCTGGCTCGACCGGCGCCGCCTGCAAGGGCATTGACGCGACCGGCTGCGGTGCAGGTGCCACCAGCGGCTGGGACGCGACCGGCTCGGGTTCAGGGGCCTGCAACGGTTGGGAAGCAACCGGTTCGGGGACAGGGGCCTCGACCACCGGGGATTGGACGGGTGCGGCGACCTGCTGCGGTTCTGTCAGCTGCGGAGCCGCGGGGGCCTGAACCGGTTCAGGGGCCTGTGGCACTTCGGCGGTAGAACCCTCGACCGGAGCGGCTGCAGGCTGCTCGACGGCTGGGGGTTCATCCGCGGGCACTTCCGTTGCCACGGGTTGCTGCGGTTTCTTGCGAAACCAGCTGAACAGGCCTTTCTTCTCACCAGCCTCGGCTGGCGCTTTTTTGTCGTCGTTGGAACCAAACATGGAAGACGGCTATCTCAGGGTAGCGATGGGCCAGCTATGGCGCATCGGGAATTCTCTCTACGCAGAACAGACTATCTTGAAGCCGGCTGGTTCATGCGCAACGTTTTGTCTTAGTGTCCTGCGGGCCAGAACGGCGACAGGCATGGTCGCCAGGCAACCGGATCAGTATCCTAGCACCTCCTGGCCCGCCGACGCTAAACCAGCGGGCCGCCGAACAGGTTAAACACCGTATGAATGCTCTAGCCCGCCGCGCCGCTGGCCTGTTGCTCGGCACGCTCTGCCTGCCGCTCGCGGCTTTCGCCGCCGATGTGCAACCCACCCACGAATTCATCCTCGACAACGGCCTGAAAGTAGTCGTGCGCGAGGACCACCGCGCCCCGGTTGTGGTCTCGCAGATCTGGTACAAGGTTGGCTCCAGCTACGAAACCCCTGGCCAGACCGGCTTGTCCCACGCGCTGGAACACATGATGTTCAAGGGCAGCGCCAAGGTCGGCCCTGGCGAGGCCTCACGTATCCTGCGTGACATTGGCGCCGAAGAAAACGCTTTCACCAGCGACGACTACACCGCCTATTACCAGGTACTGGCCCGCGACCGCCTGCCAGTGGCCCTGGAGCTGGAGGCCGACCGCCTGGCCAGCCTGCGCCTGCCCGCCGACGAATTCAGCCGTGAAATCGAGGTAATCAAGGAAGAACGCCGCCTGCGCACCGACGACCAGCCCAACGCCAAGGCGTTCGAGCTGTTCCGCGCCATGGCCTACCCGGCCAGCGGCTACCACACCCCGACCATAGGCTGGATGGCCGACCTGGAGCGCATGAAGGTCGAGGAACTGCGTCACTGGTACGAATCCTGGTATGCCCCCAACAACGCCACCCTGGTGGTGGTCGGCGATGTCACCGCCGATGAGGTCAAAGGCCTGGCGCAGAAGTACTTCGGCAGCATCCCCAAGCGTGCCGTGCCGCCGGCCAAGTTGCCGCTCGAACTGGCCGAACCAGGCCAGCGCCAGCTGACTCTGCACGTGCGCACCCAGTTGCCGAGCCTGATCTACGGTTTCAACGTACCTGGCCTGTCCACCGCCAAGGACCCGCGTACGGTGCATGCCCTGCGCCTGATCTCGGCGCTGCTCGACGGCGGCTACAGCGCCCGCATGCCGGCACGCCTGGAACGTGGCCAGGAGCTGGTGGCCGGTGCTTCTTCCAGCTACAACGCCTTCACCCGCGGCGACAGCCTGTTTCTGATCTCGGCCACACCGAATGTGCAGAAGCAGAAAACCCTCGCCGATGTCGAAGAAGGCGTCTGGCAGCTGCTGGATGAGCTCAAGACCACCCCACCCAGCGCCGAAGAGCTGGAGCGCGTACGCGCCCAGGTCATTGCCGGCCTGGTCTACGACCGCGACTCCATCAGCAGCCAGGCTACTACCATCGGCCAGCTGGAAACCGTCGGCCTGTCCTGGAAGCTGATCGACAGCGAGCTGGACGAGCTCAAGCGCGTTACCCCGCAGGACATCCAGAACGCCGCGCGCACCTACTTCACCCGCGAACGCCTGAGCGTTGCCCATGTATTGCCCGAGGAGACCGCTCATGAGTGATCGCCGCGCACCACGCCCAACCCTGCTGGCTACGGGCATTCGCGCCCTGGCGCTGGCAGCGGTGCTGGCCGCTCCGGCCATGGCCGACAACGCCGCCAAGGCCGATACCAACGCGGCACGCCCGGCCAACACCTTGCAGTCTCTGGCCGAGCTGGATGGCAAGGCGCCCAGCCGGCGCCAGTTGAACATCCAGCACTGGAACACCGCTGAAGGCGCCCGGGTATTGTTCGTCGAGGCCCGCGAACTGCCGATGTTCGACCTGCGCGTCACCTTCGCTGCCGGCAGCAGCCAGGATGGCGACACGCCAGGCCTGGCCGCCCTGACCAACGCCATGCTCAACGAGGGCGTGGCCGGCAAGGACGTGACTGCCATCGCCGCAGGCTTCGAGGGCCTGGGGGCCGACTTTGGCAACGGCTCCTATCGCGATATGGCCGTGGCCTCGCTACGCAGCCTCAGCGCCAAGGACAAGCGCGAGCCAGCACTCAAGCTGTTCACTGAGGTGACCGGCAAGCCTACCTTCCCCGAGGACGCCTTCAAGCGCATCAAGAACCAGATGCTGGCCGGCTTCGAATACGAGAAGCAGAACCCCGGCAAGGTCGCCAGCAAGGCGTTGTTCGCCAACCTCTACGGCGACCACCCCTACGCGCACCCGAGCGATGGCACCGCCGAGAGTATCAATGCCATCAGCCCGGCACAGCTGCGCGCTTTCCATACCAAGGCCTACACTGGCGGCAATGCAGTCATTGCTCTGGTTGGCGACCTCAGCCGCAGCGAGGCCGAAGGCATAGCTGCCCAGGTATCCGCCGGCCTGCCCAAGGGCCCGGCACTGGCAGCACCGGCACAACCCGCTGAAACCTACCCGAGCCTCAACCACATCGATTTTCCGTCGTCACAGACTCACCTGATGCTCGCCGCATTAGGTATCGACCGCCAGGATCCGGATTGGCCAGCGCTGTCGCTGGGCAACCAGATTCTCGGTGGTGGCGCCTTTGGTACCCGATTGATGAGCGAGGTGCGCGAGAAGCGCGGCTTGACCTACGGCGTGTACTCGGCATTCAGCCCGATGCAGGTACGGGGCCCGTTCATGATCAACCTGCAAACCCGTGCCGAGCTGAGCGAAGGCACCCTCAAGCTGGTGCAGGGAATTCTCGCCGACTACCTCAAGACCGGCCCTACCCAGCAAGAACTGGACGACGCCAAACGCGAGTTGGCCGGGAGTTTCCCACTGTCCAATGCAAGCAATGCGAGCATCGTCGGCCAACTGGGCGCCATCGGTTTCTACAACCTGCCCCTGACCTGGCTGGAGGATTTCATGCAGCAGTCCCAGGCACTCACGGTCGAGCAGGTCAAGGCAGCCATGAACAAACACCTGTCAGCGGATAAACTGGTGATGGTCACCGTGGGCCCGAAAGTGCCACAGAAGCCGCTGCCTGCCCCCACTGACAAGCCCTCCGAGCAGCCGCTCGGGGTACCGGAGCACTAATGCCAAGATCCACCCCACCCGCCCGCCCGCAACCGGGCCAAAGCAAGGGCCAGGGCCACCTGCGCATCATCGCCGGCGAATGGCGCAGCCGCCGTCTGGCGGTGCCGGACGGCGAAGGCCTGCGGCCAACGCCCGACCGCGTGCGCGAAACCCTGTTCAACTGGCTGGCGCCCTATATCGAGGGCGCCCGCGTGCTGGACGCCTTTACCGGTAGCGGCGCCCTGGTGCTCGAAGCCCTGTCCCGCGGGGCCGAGGACGCCGTCGCGCTGGACAGCAATCCGGCGGCCATCGCCAACCTGAAGAACAACCTCGAGATCCTGCGCTGCCCGCGCGGGCAAATCCTGCAGACCGACGCCCTGCGCTACCTGCAGGGCCCGGCCAAGCACCAGTTCGACGTGGTATTCCTCGACCCGCCGTTCCACCAGAACCTGCTGGCCGAAACCTGCAACCTGCTGGAACGGAACCAGTGGCTGCGCGAACAGGCGTGGATCTATACCGAAAGCGAGGCGGCACCATCGGCTTTGCAGTTGCCGGGCAACTGGCGCCTGCATCGCGAGAAGAAGACCGGCCAGGTGCATTACGCACTTTGGCAACGGGGTTGACCCTGTAACCCTGGGCTGCCGTATTTAGTTACCACAAACCTGTCGCCTTCATGGCTGAAGCTGCTCCTCCGATTCCTGCAGGAGCACTTCAACCATGACCAACCACCACGCCCCACCCGCGCCGGCAGGCTCGGTACACACCTTTACCCTCGCCAACGGCCTGCGCGTCTACCTGCGTGAAGACAACCGCGCACCGCTGGTCAGCGTACAGCTTTGGTACCACGTAGGCTCCAGCTACGAGCCCGAAGGCCACACTGGGCTGTCCCATGCCCTGGAGCATCTGCTGTTCGAAGGCAGCAGCAAACTGGCTCCTGGCCAGTATTCCGCACTCATGAGCCACTTGGGCGGTGACCCGAATGCCTATACCTACGCCGATGCAACGGTCTTTCCGCTGACATTGCCTCGCAACCGCCTGGAGATTGCACTGGAGGCCATGGCCGACGTCATGGCCAGTGCCACCCTGAGCGACGTGCCTTTTGCCCGTGAGTTGGCTGTCGTCATGGCTGAGCGACGCGAGGATATCGACAACAGCCCCTTGGCACTGGCACTTGAACATCACCAGTTGCTGGCCTATGGCAACAGCGGCTATGGCCCCCCAGTGACCGGGCACAAGACCGACCTCGGCCAAATGACCCTGGCGGCGGCGCGCACTTGGTACCAGACCTGGTACCACCCCAACAATGCCACGCTCGCCGTGGCCGGTGACATCGCGCTGGCCCAGCTACAAAAGCTGGTGACACGACACTTTGCAGCGATCCCCGCCAACCGCCTGCCAACACGGCAAATACCAACAATGCCCTCAGGGCAGGTTCGGCGCAGCCAGACCCTGCGCTGGCATGGCCTATACACCGGAGTGGTCGTCAGCTTCAACCTTCCCAGCCAATGCACTGCGCGCTCGAGTTCACAAGCCTACGCGCTGCGCCTACTGCCGGAGATCCTTGCTGAAGGCCACGCCAGTACGCTACAGCGCCTGTTGGTGGTAGACGCTCCGCTACTGCAAGGCCTGAGAGCGACCTATGAGCCTTGGCAGCGCGGTGACAGCCTGCTGACCCTCTACGCGTTCTGCAGCCCACAAGTTACACCGGAGGCTGCCGCAGAAAGGTTGATGCTGGAAATCGAAGCGTTCCGCCAGTCGGCCCCCTCCAAGGAAGACCTTGAACGCGCCAAGGCTCGCCTGCTGGCCAGGCAGCTGTTCGAAAGGGACGACATCGGCAAACAGGCAGAGGCCATCGGCAAACAGGCCGCCTGCGGCCTGGACCCTGTTGCCCTGGACGATGAGCGGCAAGCCATCGAAGCCGTGACAGCCGAGCAGGTAGGTCTGGTTGCGTTGGAGTTCCTGACTGAAGCCCGTGCGGCCATCACCTTCATGCACCACAAGGAGAGCACCGATGAATGACATGATCGAGCGCACGCCGCAGCAGGCTGCAGCCAACGGAAACTACAGTGGCTTGGTCTCGGCCCGGGGTGTTGACCTGGACCAGCTCGAACCCCTTCGGACACAGGTGCAGACGTGGACAACGAAGGCAGGCACAGGCGTGAAGTTCGTCGAAGCCCGCGGGTTGCCTATCGTCGATGTGGTTTTACGGTTCAAGGCCGGCACGACCCAGGACTCCTTGCAACCCGGCCTGGCAGCCTTGACGCTGTACACGCTCGACGAGGGCAGCCGGCGCTACACCGGTGCCCAGCAGGCGGAGCGCATGGAGCGCCTGGGCGCGATCATGGAAAAGCAGATACGCCTGGAGCACGCAACGCTGAGCCTGCGCAGCTTGAGCACGAAAACGATACTCGAGCCGGCCTTGGAAGTGTTTACCGACCTCGTGGCACAGCCTGCTTTCCCCGCGCCGGCACTGGAGAAGATCAAGCGTCAGCTCGTGCAGCACAACGCTTCACGTGAACGGCGCCCCAGCCTACGGGCGCGCAGCGAGGCGTTTCGACATTTGTTCAAAGGCCATCCCTATGACAACCCGCTGGGCAGCACCATTCAAGGTGTGGACGCCGTCAGCCGTGAGGACTTGCGGGCATTCCACCAACGCGCCTACAGCGCCAGCAACCTGGAAATGGTGCTTGTCGGAGACCTGGCTCTGAGCGAGGCCCAAGCCATCGCGCAACAGATCAGCCAGGCTTTGCCGCAAGGCTGGTCCGCCGTCGACCTGCCAGCCGTCCCGGCAGCGACACCCGCAACCATCAACGTCGAACAGCCCGGTGCCAGCAGTGCTGTGCTGGTGGCACTGCCTATGAACGTCCCCGCCAATGACCCGGAATTCCAAGCCTTGGTCTTGGCCAGCGAAGTGCTGGGTTCAGGCCTCGAATCGCGTCTGATGGTGGAACTGCGCCAACGTCGCGGGCTGACCTACGGCATCTACAGCCATGCCTCGCCGTTGAGTTCCGGTGGGTTGTTCACCATCGAGTGGGAGGTCGCGCCACGCTACGTGCAAGCCACGCAAGAACTGGTAACAGCCGTGCTGCGCGATTTCATCGAGCACGGGCCAACCCAGGCCGAACTAAAGCTGGCACGCAAACAGCTGGCTGGGCAGTTGCTGCGTGGCATCGCGCAGAACAACAGCCTCGCAGCATTGCTTACGGAGATCACCCGGCAAAACCAACCAGAGGACCATCTGAACGGCTACATCGAACGCATCGAAAGGCTGAGCCCGGCGGATATTCGCGCGGTAATGCATCGCCGGCTTGACCTGAACTACAAGGTGCTGGTCAGTGTCGGCCCACGTGTCGTCCAGCAGCAGCTGCCAGCCACCGACCAATAGCGCAGGTACAGTGGCGCTGTTTCATGGCACTCTAGGCAGGCACATCACGAGTTGCCCAGCATGCCCAGCACCAGCGCCACATTCCGCCCGGCCATCGGCCTGTCCAACCCCCACCTGCAAACCCTGTGGGGGCCACTGTGGCGCAAGCTGCCTGAATTGCAGCGCAACCGCGAGCGGCTTTGGCTGGCCGATGGCGACTTCATCGACCTGGACTGGCTCGGCCCGCACCAACCCCACGCGCCATTGGTGATGGTGCTGCACGGCTTGACCGGCTCGTCCCACTCGCCCTACGTCAAAGGCTTGCAGCAAGCGCTGCAAGGCCGCGGCTGGGCCAGCGTGGCGGTGAACTGGCGCGGTTGCTCGGGCGAGCCCAACCTGCTGCCACGCAGCTACCATTCCGGCGCCAGCGAAGACCTGGCTGAAATCGTCAGCCACCTGCGCGCCCAGCGCCCGTTGGCGCCGTTGTATGCAGTGGGTTATTCGCTGGGGGGCAATGTGCTACTGAAATACCTGGGCGAAAGCGGTGTCGCCAGCCAGTTGCAGGCTGCGGTTGCAGTGTCGGTGCCGTTTCGCCTGGACCACTGCGCCGACCGCATCGGCCAGGGCTTTTCAAAGGTGTACCAGGCGCATTTCATGCGCGAGATGCTGGCATATGTGCAGGTCAAACAGCGGCACTTCCATGACAAGGGCCAGCATGAACGGCTGGCGACGCTGCAACGGCTGGGGCCGCTGGGCGGCCTGCGCACGTTCTGGGATTTTGACGGCAAGGTCACCGCACCACTGAACGGTTTTCGTGATGCGCACGACTACTACCGCCGCTCATCGAGCCATTTCTTCCTCGGCCAGAACCGCACACCGACGCTGATCATCCACTCCAGCGATGACCCTTTCGTCTCCGGCCACAGCCTGCCCGCGCCCCGCGAACTGGCACCGCAGACCCGCTTCGAACTGCACAGCCGCGGCGGCCACGTGGGCTTTGTCGATGGCAGCCTGCGCAACCCGGGGTATTACCTGGAGCGGCGGATTCCACAGTGGTTGGTGGAGGGCCAGTAGGAACTGCGGTTTTCATTGGCAGTACCGGCCTCATCGCCGGCAAGCTTACTCGCCAGTAGCTATGCCATGCTGCGGATCGTTGATCCACTCGCTCCACGACCCGGCATACAGCTTGCCCAGCGGATACCCGGCCAACGCCAGGGCAAACAGGTTATGACACGCCGTCACCCCTGACCCGCAATACGCCACCAACTGCTCCGGCGCCCGCCCGGCCAGCATTTCGGCAAAGCGTTGTTTTAACTGGTCCGGCGGCAGAAAACGCCCATCAGCCCCCAGGTTGTCGGTGAACGCCGCGCACTGCGCCCCGGGAATATGCCCCGCCACCGGGTCGATCGGTTCCTCTTCGCCACGGAAACGCGGCAAGGCACGGGCATCGATCAAGGTCAGGTCTGCGTTACCCAAGCGCTTTGCCAGGTGCTCGGCATCGATCAGCAGCTTGCCATCCGGCTCACCGTTGAAGGTGCCTTCACGCTTGAGCGGTGGGTCCAGGCTGAGCGGCAGGTGCGCCGCATGCCAGGCCTTCAGGCCACCGTCAAGGATCGCCACGCCGCTGCGCTTGCCCAGCCAGGCCAGCAGCCACCAGGCTCGGGCGGCAAAAGCGCCAGGGCCGTCGTCGTACAGCACCACCTCGCTGTCATCGTCCAGGCCCCACTCACGCAGGCGCTCGACCAGCCGGCGCGCATCCGGCAACGGATGGCGCCCGGTGCGCCCCTTGCTCACCGGCCCGCTTAGGTCGCGCTCCAGGTCGGCAAAATGCGCCCCGGCAATATGTCCCTGGGCATAGCTGCGCTGGCCATAGTCCACATCCTCGAGGGCAAAGCGGCAGTCGAGGATCACCAACTTGGGCGAGCCCAGACGCTCGGCCAACTGCTGCGGGGTGATCAATTGCGCAAGGGGCATGACAATCTCCTGATCGATGGCACCATCGATAGCACTGAGGCCCTGGGTTAGTGCTCCAGGGCCTGGTTGAACGGTACATGGAATTCCTGGCACAGGGCGTCCACGGCATTGCGGGCGTTGTCGGTGACGAAGCCGAGCTCCAGCACCAGCACCTGGTAGACGCCGCGCTTGAAGGCTTCTTCACCCAGGTGCGCGGAATGCTCCCGCGTGGTGCTGAGAAAACGTACCCAGGACGTCAACACGATCCAGGCGTTGATGGTCAGCGATTCGATCTGCGCTGGTGCCATGGCCAGGATGCCCGCCTCGACGAAGCCGCGGTAGATCGCCTGGCCCTGGCGCAGGCAGCGCTCGGAAAAACGCCGATAACGGGCGGCCAGCTCCGGGTCGCTGTCCAGCAGGTGCTCCAGGTCGCGGTGCAGAAAACGGTAGTTCCACATCGCCGCCAGCAGGGCCTTGAGGTAGAAGCGCTTGTCCTCCACGGTCGCCGCGCGGCCTTGCGGCGGGCGCAGGAAGCTGTCCACCAGTTCTTCGTACTGGCTGAACAGCAAAGCGATGATCGCCTGCTTGTTGGGGAAGTGGTAATACAGGTTGCCGGGCGAAATTTCCATGTGCGCGGCAATGTGGTTGGTACTGACGCTGCGTTCGCCCTGCTGGTTGAACAGCTCGAGGCTGTTCTGCACGATGCGCTCTCGGGTCTTCATGCGCGGGGCCATGCTCAGCTCCCAGTCTGCGGGCCTTCATCAAAGGGTCATCTTACGGCGTATTGGCTATGGAATGCACCGCTCGACAACGCGGAAAAATTCGCACCATCGTACAAATTAGAGTATAGGCTCTAGTGACTCCCTGCCCGGACTCGAAGCCGCCATGAACTCGCCCAGCGCCTTGCCCCCTGTGCAATCCGACCTCGACCTTGCGGCGACGTTCGCCAGCCAGCGCCAAGCCTTTGCCGGCAACCCCTTGCCAGCGGCGGCGCAGCGGCGCCAATGGCTGAAAAGCCTGCGGGAAGCCTTGCTGGCCGGCCAAGCCGAACTGATCGAGGCAATCGGCCAGGACTTTGAGGGGCGCAGCGCCGACGAGACCTTGCTGGCCGAGCTGCTGCCCTCGGTGCAAGGCCTGCGCCACGCCGAAAAGCACCTGCAGCGCTGGATGCGCGCCAGCCGACGCAAGGTCGGCCTGGTTTTCCAGCCGGCCAGCGCGCAGGTGCACTACCAACCCCTGGGGGTGGTCGGCATCATCGTGCCGTGGAACTACCCGCTGTTCCTTGCCATCGGCCCGCTGACCTGTGCCCTGGCCGCCGGCAACCGGGTCATGCTCAAGCTCAGCGAAGCCACGCCTGCCACTGGCCTGGCGCTCAAGCAACTGCTGGAGCAGGTGTTCCCCACCGATCTGGTCAGCGTGGTACTCGGCGAGGTCGAGGTAGGCCAGGCCTTTGCCCGCCTGCCGTTCGATCACCTGCTGTTCACCGGCGCCACCAGCGTGGGGCGCCAGGTAATGCTGGCTGCGGCGCACAACCTGACCCCCGTCACCCTGGAGCTAGGTGGCAAGTCGCCAGCCATCGTCTCGGCCGACGTACCGCTGGACAGCGCCGCCGAACGCATCGCATTCGGCAAGACCCTCAACGCCGGCCAGACCTGCGTCGCCCCTGACTACGTGCTGGTGCCACGCGAGCGCCTGGAGGCCTTCAGCGACACTTACCAGCGTGCCGTACGCAGGCTGTACCCGCGCATTATCGACAACCCCGACTACACCGCCATCATCAACCAGCGCCAGCTGCAGCGCTTGCAGCATCTACTGGACGATGCCCACGCCAAAGGTGCGCAGGTACTCGACCTGTACCCCGGTGAAACCCGCCAGGGCCGGCGCCTGCCACCCCACCTCCTACTGGGGGTGAACGACGGCATGCAGGTGATGCAAGAAGAAATCTTCGGCCCGCTACTGCCGCTGGTACCCTACGACAGCCTCGAGCAGGCACTGGCATACATCAACCAGCGCCCGCGCCCGCTGGCTCTGTACTACTTCGGCTATGACCGCGCCGCCCAGGAGCAGGTGCTGCGCCAAACCCACTCCGGCGGAGTGTGCCTGAACGACACCCTGCTGCACGTGGCCCAGGATGACTTGCCGTTCGGCGGCATCGGCCCTTCAGGCATGGGCCATTACCATGGCCATGACGGTTTCCTGACCTTCAGCAAGGCCAAGGCGGTGCTGGCCAAGCAACGCTTCAACGCTGCCCGGCTGATCTACCCGCCTTATGGCAAAGCCTTGCAGCGCCTGGTCTTCAAGCTTTTCATCCGCTGAGGGCCGGCCCATGCACCGCCGCGAACTGCTGCGCTTCAGCCTTGGCGCCAGCGTCTTTCTGGCCGGTACCAGCCTGGTCGGCTGCAGCGCACACACAGCCGCAACGGGTTACCAGGTACTGCGCGACGACGACCTGCCGCTGCTGCGCGCGCTGATCCCGGTGGTACTGGCCGGCACCCAGGCCGCCGAGACACTAGTGCTGCATAGCCTCGACCACAAGCTGGCGGCGCTGTCACCAGAAATGCTCAAACTCACCCGGCAGTTGTTCGACGTGCTCAACCTGCCGCTCACCCGAGGCCCCTTGACCGGTGTCTGGGGCGCCTGGGAGCAAGCCAGTGCCGCGCAGATCACAGCCTTCCTGCAACGTTGGCAGGACAGCTCGCTGAACCTGCTGCGCATGGGCCACGCCTCGCTGCTGCAGTTGCTGCAGATGGCCTGGTACGAACGCCCCGAATCCTGGGCCGCCTGCGGCTACCCCGGGCCACCGAAAATCTGAAAACAACAAGAGCAGCGCCAATGCCTGTACCCGACCCGTTTCGCCAAGGCCTGGAAAGCGGCTGGATCACTCATGACGCCTCGCGCCTGGAGCACGACCTCACGCTGGAAACCGACGTTGCCGTGATCGGCAGCGGTGCCGGTGGCGCTACCAGCGCGCAAATGCTCAGCTATGCCGGCTTCAAGGTGCTGCTGATCGAAGAAGGCCCGCTGAAGACCAGCAGCGATTTCCACCTGCTGGAAAACGAAGCCTATGCCAGCCTGTACCAGGAAGGCCTGGGCCGCATGAGCAAGGACGGCGCCATCACCATCCTCCAGGGCCGCGCCGTGGGCGGCACCACGCTGGTCAACTGGACCTCCAGCTTTCGCACGCCGCCACAGACCCTGGCGCATTGGGCCGCAGCCCACAACGTGAGCGGGCTGGGCGAGGAGCAAATGCGCCCCTGGTTCGAGCGCATCGAGCAGGAACTGGGCATCACCCCCTGGGCCCTGCCACCGAACGCCAACAACGACGTGCTGCGCCGTGGCTGCGAACAGCTGGGTTACCGCTGGGCGGTGATCCCGCGCAACGTGCGCGGCTGCTGGAACCTGGGCTACTGCGGCATGGGTTGCCCGGTGAATGCCAAGCAGTCGATGCTGGTCACGCGTATTCCCGCCACCCTCGAACAGGGCGGCGAGCTGCTGTACCTGGCTCGGGCCGAGCGCTTCGAACACAACGGCGAGCGCGTCCAGGGCCTGTCATGCCAGGCCCTAGATAGCCAGGGCATACACGCCACAGGTCGGCAGGTCCGCGTTCGCGCGCGTCACTACATCCTTGCCGGTGGCGGCATCAACAGCCCGGCCCTGCTGCTGCGTTCCGACGCGCCCGACCCGCATGGCCGCTTGGGCAAACGTACCTTCCTGCACCTGGTCAACTTCAGCGCAGCACGCTTCAACGACCGTATCGACCCCTACTATGGCGCCCCGCAGTCCATCTACAGCGACCATTTCCAATGGCAAGGCGGCAGCGATGGCCCGGTTGGCTACAAGCTGGAAGTACCACCACTGCACCCGGCCCTGGCCAGCACCCTGCTGGGCGGGCACGGCTACGAGAATGCCCGGCGCATGGCCGAACTGCCACATACCCACGTGATGCTGGCGCTGCTGCGTGACGGCTTCCACCCACAAAGCCAGGGCGGGGCTGTGGAGCTGCGCGGCGATGGCTCACCGGTGCTCGATTACCCGATCACCGACTACCTGCGCGATGGCCTGCGCCGCGCCTACCGCAGCATGGCGCAGATCCAGTTCGCCGCCGGCGCCACCCAGGTCACCCCCGTGCACAGCGATGCCAGCGCCGCGTCCAGCCTGGAGCAGGCCTTGGCCATGATTGACAAGTTGCGCCTGGAGCCGTTCCGCACGCGCCTGGGCAGCGCTCACGTGATGGGTGGCTGCGCCCTCGGCGACGACCCGAGCCAGGCGGTATGCGACAGCCTGGGCCGCCATCACCAGCTGGAGAACCTGTCGGTTCACGACGGCTCGCTGTTCCCCACCAGCATCGGCGCCAACCCGCAACTGTCGGTGTATGCCATCAGCGCCAGGCTCACCGAAGCGCTGCTCGCCCGCCTGGCACACAGCGCATGACAAGGAACAGGCCCCCTGTCTATAGTGCCATCAGCCGGCCGCACGACTTGGCCGGGGCGCCGTCGCTGCGCTACCATCCGACTCCCCAACGCACTCCAGCCAGGATGACGCGATGAACCGAGTGTTGTACCCGGGTACTTTCGACCCCATTACCAAAGGCCATGGCGACCTGGTCGAGCGCGCCTCGCGGCTATTCGACCACGTGATCATCGCGGTGGCGGCCAGCCCGAAGAAAAACCCGCTGTTCCCGCTGGAACAACGGGTGGAGCTCGCCCGTGAGGTCACCAAGCACCTGCCCAATGTCGAAGTCATCGGCTTCTCCTCGCTGCTGGCGCATTTCGCCAAGGAACAGGGCGCCAACGTCTTCCTGCGTGGTCTGCGTGCGGTGTCCGACTTCGAGTACGAGTTCCAGCTGGCGAACATGAACCGGCAACTGGCCCCCGATGTCGAGAGCCTGTTCCTCACGCCTTCGGAGCGCTATTCGTTCATTTCCTCGACCCTGGTCCGGGAAATTGCCGCGCTGGGCGGTGATATCAGCAAGTTCGTCCACCCGGTGGTGGCCGAGGCGCTGACCGAACGCTTCAAGAAATGACCTTTAGCGGCTGATCATCGCGCCCGCGTGCACTGCGGGCGCGAATGCGGCACAATTGTGCCCACTGCGTTGAACATGCCCGGGCGCAGAGCCCCGGCCGGAGTCCCCATGTCCCTGATCATCACCGACGATTGCATCAACTGCGACGTCTGCGAACCCGAGTGCCCGAACGAGGCCATCTCTCAAGGCGAAGAGATCTACGTGATCGACCCTAACCTGTGCACCCAGTGCGTGGGCCATTACGACGAGCCGCAATGCCAGCAGGTCTGCCCGGTCGACTGCATCCCGCTGGATGAAGCGCACCCGGAAACCGAAGAAGAGCTGATGGCCAAGTACCGCCGGATTACTGGCAAGGCCTGATCCCTTCAGCCCTACGCTGTACCTGTAGGAGCGGCCTTGTGTCGCGATGGGGTGCGAAGCGCCCCCCAAATTTCAGCTCCGCAGCAGAAATTGCCGGGGCCGCTTTGCGGCCCATCGCGACACAAGGCCGCTCCTACAAGGTACCGCGTAACTTGCCTCAGCGCTGGCAGCGCGGGCAATACACACTCGCCCTCTGCCCCAGCTTCACCTCGCGCAATTCCGTGCCACACACCTTGCACGGCTGCCCGCCCCGCCCGTACACGAACAATTCCTGCTGGAAGTACCCCGGCTGCCCGTCGCCACCAATGAAGTCGCGTAGCGTGGTGCCGCCCTGCTCGATCGCCGCCGCCAGCACGCGCTTGATCTCGATCGCCAGCTTCAGATAGCGCCCGCGGGAAATCCCGCCCGCTTCTCGACGAGGGTCGATGCCGGCGGCAAACAGCGCCTCGGTGGCGTAGATGTTGCCCACCCCCACCACGACCGCGTTGTCCATGATGAACGGTTTGACCGCCATCGACCGCCCACGGGACAGCTGGAACAGCCGCTCGCCGTCGAACAGGTCGGTCAGCGGTTCCGGCCCAAGGCGCAGCAGCAGTTCGTGGTTTAGCGGGTCCAGGCTCCACAACATCGCGCCAAAGCGGCGCGGGTCGGTGTAGCGCAGCATCAACCCCGACTCCAGCTCGATATCCACATGTTCATGTTTGGCCGCAGGCAAACCCAGCTCGACCAGGCGCAGGTTGCCCGACATGCCCAGGTGACTGATCAGGGTGCCGACCTCGGCATTGATCAAAAGATACTTGGCACGCCGCTCGACACTGACGATGCGCTGCCCCGACAGGCGCACATCCAGGTCTTCCGGAATCGGCCAGCGCAGGCGCCGATCACGCACCACCACCCGGCTGACGCGCTGGCCTTCCAGATGGGGCGCAATACCGCGCCGGGTGGTTTCTACTTCTGGCAATTCCGGCATGTGTCAGTGCCCACCCATCTCGCGAATGTTCTGCTTGAGGTTTTCGAAGTCGTATTCCGACAAGCCTATGTAATCGAGCACCAGCGGGCCGACCACATTCCATTCGTGGTCCACGACCTG
Organism: Pseudomonas sp. TE3-3-F2023; assembly: GCF_036784815.1. Lineage (NCBI taxonomy): Bacteria > Pseudomonadati > Pseudomonadota > Gammaproteobacteria > Pseudomonadales > Pseudomonadaceae > Pseudomonas > Pseudomonas sp. TE3-3-F2023. The sequence goes on from NZ_CP145113.1 coordinate 524,215, forward strand.
GTTGCCCAGCACCCGGTACGATGCGCAGATGTGCTCGGCCATCTTCAGCACCGCCAGCAGGTTTTTCAGCTGGTTCTGCGTATTGCGCGAACTCTCGTCGCGGAACACCGCCAGGGCGTTGTGGTGGTTGGCAATGGCCGCGCTGAGGTGCTCGGGCAGGCGCCAGGACTTGGCCGTGAAATAGCCGACCACCGAATGATTGGTGTTGAACGCGCGGTTTTCGGTATCGACCACGCGGGTTTCCGCGTCGGCCTTGGCATAGGCCTCTTCCAGTACGTCCATGTAGTCCGGGAAGCGCTTGAGCATCAGCGGAACGCCACAGTCGTGGAACAGGCCCAGGGTGTAGGCCTCGTCCGCCGCCTGGACGCCGGTGCGCTTGGCCAGGGTCAGGCAGGTCATCGCCACGTCCTGGGCGGTGTCCCAGAAGCGGTTGAGGGTAACGATGGTCTCGTCGGTCATCTCACCCTTGATCGACTGGGCGTTGATCAGGTTGATGATAGAACGGCTGCCCAGCAGGTTCACCGCGCGCTGAATCGAACCGATCTTGTTGGAAAGGCCGAAATGCGGGGAATTGACCAGCTTGAGCAAGGCACCCGAGAGGCCCGGGTCCTGGGAAATCAGCTTGGCGATGGTTTCCAGATCCGGGTCAGGCATGTACTGCTCGAACTGCAGGTCTACCATGATCTGCGGTTGCGGCGGGATGGTGATGCCTTGCAAGGCTTGCTGGATTTGTTCGGCGCTGAGTTCTTGGGACATACGTACACACTCGTTTGGGACCGGCGATTCTAACCCTCCAGACCGGAAAGGGACCAACCACTGAATCATTGCGCCGGAACTTTACTTTATCCATCCGGGCCTCTTGCTCACATTCATCAAAGAAGGAGCAAGGCCCATGAGTGCAGAACTGAACGGCAAGCGAGTGGCTTTCCTGGTCACTGACGGCTTCGAGCAAGTGGAACTGACAGGCCCTCGAGAAGCTCTGGAACAGAGCGGCGCTGTGGTGGACATCCTCAGCGACAAGGAAGGCACCGTACGCGGTTGGAACCACGACCAGCCGGCCGACGCATTCGCCGTTGACGCCACTTTCGAAAGCGCCCACCTGGACCTCTACGATGCCCTGGTCCTGCCCGGCGGCGTGCAAAACTCTGACACGATTCGCTTGATCCCCGCCGCGCAGAAACTGGTGAAAAGCCACGATTCGGCTGGCAAGCCGCTGGCCGTGATCTGCCACGGTGGCTGGTTGCTGGTGTCGTGCGGGTTGGTCAAGGGCAAGAGGCTGACCAGCTACAAGACCCTGCAGGACGACATCCGCAACGCCGGTGGAGACTGGGTAGATGAAGAAGTGGTAGTCGATGGCAACCTGATTACCAGCCGCCAACCCGATGACATTCCGGCGTTCAACCGGCAACTGATCAAGGCATTGGCAGCCTGACTACCGCTCGACGGCATCACATGCTCCTGCGAGGGACGTATGGCCAGGCAGCAGGCTATAATCCCGCTCTTTTTTCCGGAGCGACGTCATGTCCCTGCCCAGCCTACGCCTCAAAGCCAATGCCGACCGCCGCCTGCGCGCCGGCCACCTGTGGGTCTACAGCAACGAAGTCGACGTCAGCGCGACCCCGCTGCAAGGCTTCCAGGCCGGCCAGCAGGCTGTTCTCGAGGCGGCCAACGGCAAGCCGCTGGGTATCGTCGCACTGAGCCCTAACAACCTGATCTGCGCCCGCCTGCTGTCGCGCGACGCCAAATTGCCGCTGGACAAATCGCTGCTGGTGCACCGCCTGAACGTTGCCCTGTCGCTGCGCCAGCGCCTGTTCGACCAACCGTGCTACCGCCTGGTCTATGGTGACTCCGACCTGTTGCCAGGCCTGGTGGTCGACCGCTTCTTCGACATCCTCGTGGTGCAATTGGCCTCGGCAACGATGGAAGCGCACAAGGACGACGTGATTGCAGCCCTGGTACAGGTGCTCAAGCCAAGCGGCATCCTGTTCAAGAACGACTCCTCCGCGCGTGATGCCGAAGGCCTGCAGCGCTATGTCGAGACCGTCTATGGCGAAGTACCGGACTGGGTGCCACTGGAAGAAAACGGCGTCAAGTTCGAAGCCCCGGTACGCGAAGGCCAGAAGACCGGCTGGTTCTACGACCACCGCATGAACCGTGCACGCCTGGCGCCGTACGTGAAAGGCAAGCGTGTGCTCGACCTGTTCAGCTACATTGGTGGCTGGGGCGTGCAGGCCGGCGCCTTCGGCGCCAGCGAAGTGTTCTGCGTCGACGCCTCGGGCTTCGCCCTGGACGGCGTGGAGCGTAACGCCGCGCTGAACGGCATCAGCGAGAAACTGACCTGCATCGAAGGCGATGTGTTCGAGGCCCTGCGCGAGCTCAAGGCGGCTGAAGAGCGCTTCGACGTGATCATCGCCGACCCACCCGCCTTCATCAAGCGCAAGAAAGACCTGAAGAACGGCGAAACAGCCTACCGCCGCCTGAACGAGCAGGCCATGCGCATGCTTACCAAGGACGGCATCCTGGTCAGCGCCTCGTGCTCGATGCACCTGCCCGAGGACGACCTGCACAACATCCTGTTGACCAGCGCCCGTCACCTGGACCGCAACTTGCAGTTGCTCGAACGCGGCGGCCAAGGCCCGGACCACCCGGTGCACCCGGCCATCGCCGAAACTCGCTACATAAAGAGCATCACCTGCCGGTTGCTGCCAAACAGCTGATATCCGCTAAAAAGGGCCGCCAAGCGGCCCTTTCCTGCTGCAATCTCCCCGCCAGCTATCCACATCTGCATTCCCTCGCCGCGCCAGCGGTGTAGAATCGGCCTATTCATCGCCAGTCATCCCCGGCGGGTTTATGAGCTCTGCCCAAGCACGCGGCGATCCCGCGCGGTCTTCGGCCCCATCCGTGCCAGTGGCAACCGGCCTGCGGTACAAAGGACAAGAGAAGCTCACTCCCCTTTTTGTGACCTGATTAAGCCGCCAGGAGTGTTTCATGCCTGATTATCGTTCCAAGACTTCCACCCAAGGCCGCAACATGGCCGGCGCCCGTGCCCTGTGGCGTGCCACCGGGATGAAGGACGAAGATTTCAAGAAACCGATCATCGCCATCGCCAACTCGTTCACCCAGTTCGTCCCGGGCCACGTGCACCTGAAGGACCTGGGCCAGCTGGTCGCCCGCGAAATCGAACGCGCCGGTGGCGTGGCCAAGGAATTCAACACCATCGCGGTCGATGACGGCATCGCCATGGGCCACGACGGCATGCTCTACTCGCTGCCAAGCCGCGAGATCATCGCCGACGCCGTGGAGTACATGGTCAACGCCCACTGCGCCGACGCCATCGTGTGCATCTCCAACTGCGACAAGATCACCCCCGGCATGCTGATGGCCGCCCTGCGCCTGAACATCCCGGTAATCTTCGTCTCCGGCGGCCCGATGGAAGCCGGCAAGACCAAGCTGGCCAGCCATGGCCTGGACCTGGTCGACGCCATGGTCATTGCCGCCGACTCCTCGGCTTCCGACGAAAAAGTCGCCGAATATGAGCGCAGCGCCTGCCCGACCTGCGGTTCGTGCTCCGGCATGTTCACCGCCAACTCGATGAACTGCCTGACCGAAGCCCTGGGCCTGGCCCTGCCGGGCAACGGCTCGACCCTGGCCACCCACGCCGACCGCGAGCAGCTGTTCCTCACTGCCGGCCGCACCATCGTCGAGCTGTGCAAGCGCTACTACGGCGAGAACGATGAGTCGGTACTGCCGCGCAACATCGCCAACTTCAAGGCGTTCGAAAACGCCATGATGCTCGACATCGCCATGGGCGGCTCGACCAACACCATCCTGCACCTGCTGGCTGCCGCCCAGGAAGCCGAGGTGGCGTTCGACCTGCGCGACATCGACCGCCTGTCGCGCAAGGTGCCGCAGCTGTGCAAGGTTGCGCCGAACATCCAGAAGTATCACATGGAAGATGTGCACCGTGCCGGCGGCATCTTCAGCATCCTCGGCTCGCTGGCCCGTGGCGGCCTGCTGCACACCGACCTGCCGACCGTGCACAGCCGCAGCATGGGAGAAGCCATCGCCAAGTGGGACATCACCCAGACCGATGACGAAGCCGTGCACACCTTCTTCAAGGCCGGCCCTGCCGGCATCCCGACCCAGACGGCATTCAGCCAGTCGACCCGTTGGGAGTCCCTGGATGACGACCGTGAGAACGGCTGCATCCGCAGTGTCGAGCACGCCTATTCGCAGGAAGGCGGCCTGGCCGTGCTGTACGGCAACATCGCGCTGGATGGCTGCGTGGTGAAAACCGCCGGTGTCGACGAGTCGATCCTGGTGTTCGAAGGCACCGCGAAGATCTTCGAGAGCCAGGACAGCGCCGTACGCGGCATCCTCGCCGATGAAGTGAAGGCCGGTGACATCGTGATCATCCGCTACGAAGGCCCGAAAGGTGGCCCGGGCATGCAGGAAATGCTGTACCCGACCTCTTACCTGAAGTCCAAGGGCCTGGGCAAGGCTTGCGCCCTGCTCACCGACGGCCGCTTCTCGGGCGGCACCTCGGGCCTGTCGATCGGCCACGCCTCGCCGGAAGCCGCCGCTGGCGGCGCTATCGGCCTGGTGCGCGACGGCGATAAAGTGCTGATCGACATCCCGAATCGTTCGATCAACCTGCAGGTCAGCGACGAAGAGCTGGCCGAGCGCCGTGTCGAGCAGGACAAGAAGGGCTGGAAACCGGCTGAAGTACGCCCACGCAAGGTGACCACCGCGCTGAAGGCCTATGCCCTGCTGGCGACCAGTGCCGACAAGGGCGCTGTGCGTAACAAGGCGATGCTGGAAGGGCTGTGAGGCTCTGACGGTGTGAATGAAGAACCGGCGCCTTGGGCGCCGGTTTTTTTATACCTGTGATTTGTGTGCTGCTCGTACTGGCCCTATCGCCGGCAAGCCAGCTCCCACAGAGACCACACAATTCTGAAGGCCTGTGTGTTCCCTGTGGGAGCTGGCTTGCCGGCGATAGGGCCAGTACAGGCGAAACACCAACTACTGAATCTGCTCCGGCGTCACGATCACCCAGTTCTTGTCCGCCGTCACCGGCAGCCCTTCCTTGGCCTGCGCCGCTGCATTCCTGGCAATCATCCCGTTCATCTGTTCCATGTACTTGGCCTTGCGGTTTATCCACAGGTGGATACCACCTTTGCCCACATCCACACCATGAAACTGCATGTAGCCATCACTGGTCGGCGTATCGCCTCCCACCAGCACCGGTTTCTTCCACTCATCGATATAGGTCAGGATCGCCGCCTGCTTGCCTGCCATCCAGGTGGCCGGGGTCCACAGGTACGGGGTCAGTTCCAGCCCCACGTTGGCCTTGGCGTCATAGTGCCCGGCGCTGATCTGCTTGCGCGCGGTGGTCAACTGGCCGCTGGCGCGGTCCTTCAGCAACAGGCTCACGCCAATCACATTCTGCGGCTTCACGTTGTAACCGTACTTGGGGTCCGACGCGACCATGCGCACCAGCTCCTCGGAAGCAGCGGAAATCACATAGACCTCGATACCGTTCTCCATCAGCTTGTTGTACAGCTCGGCCTGGCCCTTGAAGACCTTGGGCGGCTGTACCTCGATGGCCTTGACCTGGTCCCCTTCATAATAAGTGGCCGGGATCGGTTTTCCGGAGGCCATCAGCTCATCCACCTGCACCTTCAGCTCCTGCAGGGTAAAGCCGGAGAACACCTGGGCCACCCACGGGTAGCAGACCATGTCGTCCACTTCGCACAGCCGGTAGTAGTAGCTGAACAGGCTTTCCTTGTGCTCGGCGGTGTCCTTGAACGGCATCAGCTTCAACGAGGGGTCGAGCTTGTCGCGGCTCAGCAGGCCCTTGTTTTCCATGAACGGCAGCAAGGCCTCTTCAAGATCGTAGCGGTAGCTGGTGTTGTCCATGTCGAACACCGCGTAGTTACCCTTGTTGGCATTGGCGGCAATCATGCTGTCGAGCTGCCTGGCCGCCTCGGCGGGCCAGTGCTTGAGCTCGGTGGCGAAGGTTTCGATACTGAACAACAGGGACAGACCGATGGCGACGGCTTTCGGAGCGAACTTCATGCACGAATCTCCTGAAATGACCCAGAAACGCTAGTGCAACAATCCCCGCCGGCAGCCCTTGATAACGACCTCAACGCAGCTGCAAACGCCGTGTTCATTGCAATCCGCGACACGCCGTTATTCCATAAACGACTATGCACATTCTATTTGGGTATAAATTCGTTTGTTTTCAGCCTGTTAGCATTTCCGTTCGCAATCGCTCACAGAGGCGATGCCTCTTCTGCTTTTTTCTGCTGGAGCTTCAATGAACCTGCCGCTGTCCCTTAACCTGCTGGCGTTCCTGGCCCTATTGCTGGGCCTGACACAAACCCGCCGCACCGACTGGAGCCTGGCCAGGAAAGTATTGCTGGGCCTGGTGCTGGGCGTGGTGTTCGGCCTGATCCTGCATACCGTCTACGGCGCTGGCCACCCCGTGCTCAAGGCCACCATCGCCTGGCTCGACCTGGTCGGCAACGGCTACGTCGGCCTGTTGCAGATGATCGTCATGCCGCTGATCTTCGCCTCGATCCTCAGTGCCGTGGCGCGCCTGCACAATGCCTCGTCACTGGGCCGCATCAGTGTGCTGAGCATTGGCACCCTGCTGCTGACCACCGCCATCGCCGCGTTGATCGGCATCGTCCTGACCAACCTGTTCGGCCTGAGCGCCGAAGGCCTGGTGGCCGGCGCGCTGGAAAGCGCGCGCATGCAGGTTATCCACAGCGACTACGCCGGCAAGGTCGCCGACCTCAACATCCCGCAACTGCTGCTGTCGTTCATCCCCAGCAACCCGGTAGGTGACCTGGCACGGGCCAAGCCGACCTCGATCATCAGCGTGGTTATCTTTGCCGTCTTCCTCGGCCTGGCCGCGCTGCAGCTGATCAAGGACGATGCCGAGAAAGGCGAACGCGCGCTGTCGGCTATCGACACCCTGCAGGCCTGGGTGATGCGCCTGGTGCGGGTGGTAATGAAGCTGACCCCGTATGGCGTGCTGGCACTGATGACCAAGGTGGTGGCCAGCTCGAACATGGAAGACATTCTCAAGCTGGGCAGCTTCGTGGTGGTGTCGTACCTGGGCCTGGCGCTGATGTTCGTGGTGCACGGCATTATCCTGGCCGCCACCGGCGTGAGCCCGCTGCGCTTCTTCCGCAAGGTGTGGCCGGTGCTGACCTTCGCCTTCACCAGCCGCTCCAGCGCCGCCAGCATTCCGCTGAACATCGAAGCGCAAACCCGCCGCCTGGGCGTACCGCAGTCGATTGCCAGCTTCAGCGCATCGTTCGGTACCACCATTGGTCAGAACGGCTGCGCCGGGCTCTATCCCGCCATGCTCGCGGTGATGGTGGCGCCGGCGGTGGGCATCGATACCTTCGACCCGCTGTGGATCGCCACCCTGGTGGCCATCGTTACCCTGAGTTCGGCAGGTGTTGCCGGCGTAGGTGGCGGTGCAACTTTCGCCGCGCTGATCGTGCTGCCGGCCATGGGCTTGCCAGTGGAACTGGTGGCGCTGCTGATTTCGGTGGAGCCGCTGATCGACATGGGCCGTACGGCGTTGAACGTGAACGGTTCGATGACCGCAGGGGTGGTGACCAGCCAACTCCTGAAAGAGACCGACAAGGACGTGCTGGCCGGCGATGAGCATGCCGAGCTGAGCCACACCTGACATATTTTGGGGGGCGCTTTGCGCCCCTTCGCGACACAAGGCCGCTCCTACAAGGAAAACGAGTATCCCCTGTAGGAGCGGCCTCGCGTCGCGATAGGGCTGCAAAGCAGCCCCAACAATCTCAAACCTTGTCCCAGACCTCGAAGTGATAGGCAGGCTTGCCCTCTTCGACCTGAGCCTCGCTCGACACCAGCTTCCACTGGCCCTCATCGAACGCTGGGAACCAGGCATCTCCCTTCGGTGCCAACTCGACCCGCGTCAGGTACATGCGGCTGACCAGCCCTTTCTCCAGCGCCTGCCCATACAGTTGCGCCCCGCCAACCAGCATCAGCTCACCGACGCCCTGCTCACGCGCCCACTGCTCGGCCCGCACCAGCGCTTCTTCCAGCGAGCCAAACACCTCGGCCCCTGCCAGTTCCAGCCCTGCCTGTCGGCTGACCACGATATTCAATCGCCCGGGCAATGGCCTGCCCAGCGAGTCCCAGGTCTTGCGTCCCATGATGATCGGCTTGCCCAGGGTAGTGGCCTTGAAGTACTTGAAGTCCCCCGGCAAATGCCAGGGCATGGAGTTGTCGATGCCGATCACGCGGTTCTCGGCGTGAGCCGCGATCAGGCTGAGGGGGAGTGATGTATTCATGCCAGCGAGGATAGCACCGGGCGTGTGGGTTATGCTTCTGCCCTGACCTGTGCAATGGAAGACCTTGTGACCGCACCCACTTCACTGGACAAGCGCTGGCTCACCGAAACGGTACGCCTGCGCGAGGAACATGCCGGCCCCCTGGAGGACCAGGAAGCCAACCGCCGCGCCCGCCAGGCAGGCGGTGACCTGGCGGCCCGCATCGAAACCCGCGCCCTGTTCCTGGCCGAACGCGACGGCATCACCACCGCCCTGCGCCACTGGAAACAGGGCGCACGCCTGGCGCTGCTGGCCTTGCTGGTGCTGGCCGTGTTCAGCGGCGCAGGGCTGGCCCTGGCCGCCTTGGGCGACGGGCAGCGTCCGGTGAATGTGTTCTGGGCCCTCGGCAGCCTGCTCGGGCTGAACCTGTTGATGCTGCTGGGCTGGGCCATCGGCTTTGCCCTGAGCGGTGAGCACGGCGCAGGGCTGGGCCGCCTTTGGCTGTGGCTGAGCGAACGCTTTGCCCGTGACGCCAAGGCCGCGCACCTGGCACCGGCGCTGCTGGTGCTGCTGCAACGCCAGCGCCTGAACCGCTGGCTGCTCGGCCTGCTGGTACATGGCCTGTGGCTGCTGGCGATGGTCAGCGCACTGGGCATGCTGCTGGCCTTGCTGGCGACCCGGCGCTATGGCTTTGTCTGGGAGACCACCCTGCTCGCCGCCGACCCGTTCATCCACCTGACCCAAGCCTTGGGCGCGCTGCCTTCGTTGCTGGGTTTCACAGTACCCGACGAGGCCATGATTCGCGCCAGCGGCGACAGCCAGCCGGCCCTGGACCTGGCGCGCCAGGCCTGGGCCAGCTGGCTGCTTGGCGTGGTGCTGGTGTACGGCCTGCTGCCGCGCCTGCTGTTGGCCGGGCTGTGCCTGTGGCGCTGGCGCCAAGGCCGACAACGCCTGGCGCTGGACCTCAGCCTGCCCGGCTACGCGCAGCTGCGTGAAGCGCTGATGCCGCGCAGCGAACGCATAGGCGTTCAGGATGCCGCGCCCGAAGCCTTGCCGCAGTTTGCCGCTGGCCAGCTGGAAAGCGGCAGCAGCGGTGCCCTGCTGGTCGGCCTGGAGCTGGACGACCAGCATCCCTGGCCGCCCGCGCTGCCGAAAAGCGTAACCAGTGCCGGCGTGCTCGACAGCCGCGAATCGCGTAACCGCCTGCTCGAACAGCTCAGCCGTTTCCCGCCAGCACGCCTGGCCATCGCTTGCGACCCGCGCCGCTCTCCTGATCGTGGCAGCCTGGCGTTGCTCGCCGAACTGGCACGCAACGCCGGCGCCACCCGTATATGGCTACTGCAGGCTGCACCGGGCGAGGCGCTGGACGCCCAGCGCCTGGGCGATTGGCACGAAGCCCTCGACCGCCTTGGCCTGGCGCATGCCGATACCTCCCCGCTGACCTGGCTGGAGCATGGCCATGACTGAGCCGCTGAAACTGGCCGTGGTCGGCCACACCAACGTCGGCAAGACCTCGCTGCTGCGCACCCTGACCCGCGACGTCGGCTTTGGCGAAGTCTCCCACCGTCCCAGCACCACTCGCCATGTGGAAGGCGCGCGGCTGTCGGTGGACGGCGAACCATTGCTCGAGTTGTATGACACCCCGGGCCTGGAAGACGCCATTGCCCTGCTCGACTATCTCGAACGCCTGGAGCGTCCGGGCGAGCGCCTGGACGGCCCGGCCCGCCTCGAACGTTTTTTGCAAGGCAGCGAGGCACGCCAGCGTTTCGAGCAGGAGGCCAAGGTGCTACGCCAGCTGCTGGCCAGCAATGCCGGGTTGTATGTAATCGACGCCCGCGAACCAGTGCTGGCCAAATACCGCGACGAACTGGAAGTGCTGGCCAGTTGCGGCAAGCCGCTGCTACCGGTGCTCAATTTCGTCGTCAGCAGCCAGCATCGTGAACCCGAGTGGCGCGACGCCTTGGCCCGCCTGGGCCTGCATGCGCTGGTGCGCTTCGACAGCGTGGCGCCCCCGGAAGACGGCGAACGCCGCCTGTACGAAAGCTTGGCCTTGCTGCTGGAAGACGCCCGCCCGGCGCTACAACGGTTGATCGATGATCAGCAGGCGCAACGCCTGGCCCGTCAGCGCAGCGGTAAGCGGTTGATTGCCGAACTGCTGCTCGATTGCGCCGCTTGCCGGCGCAGTGTTGAAGCCGAACCTACGGCAGAGGCCAAGGCCATCGAGGCGCTGCGCCAGGATGTACGTCAGCGGGAACAGCGTTGTGTCGAGGCGTTGCTCAAGCTCTATGCCTTCCGCCGTGAGGATGCCAACACCGGAGATCTGCCGTTGCTGGATGGGCGCTGGGGAGATGACTTGTTCAACCCCGAAACGTTGAAATTGCTCGGCGTGCGCCTGGGGAGCGGCGTGGCGGCGGGTGCGGCGGCTGGTGCGGGTGTCGACTTGCTGGTGGGTGGCCTTACCCTCGGCGCTGCCGCCCTGGCCGGCGCCATAGCCGGAGGGGCGCTACAAACTGCGCGCAATTATGGCTCACGGTTAATGGGCAAATTGAAGGGCCAGCGTGAGCTTACGGTGCACGATAGCGTGCTGCGCTTGCTCGCCCTACGCCAGCAGCAGTTGATGGCAGCGCTGGATAGCCGCGGGCATGCCGCGCAGAACAGCATTCGCCTGGGTGAGCTGGGTGAGAAGGCCTGGCGCGAAGGCAAACTGCCCGAGGCCTTGAGCAAAGCGCGCGCGCATCCGCAGTGGTCGACGCTCAATCCTGGGGCACGCGTGAATCAGGCTGAGCGGCAAGAGCAGCTCGAGGCACTGGCTCTGGAAATGTGAGCCCTCACCCCAAGTCTGCTCCCGCATCGTGTATCACAGTAATCGATAACCCATCATCAATTTTAAACACCGTATGGGTTACCTGATGGATCATCAAAGCCCGAGACAAAGTGTATTCGGATACACCATAAAATACTCGACCCTTCGGAAATCACAGACATTGAAGCCTGAGTAGCTTCTCACCGTAGCCGTCACCTCTTCCAATGCCTCATTATAATAAAATTCGACTGTAGCAGTCGCTTTACCGAAACCGTCAAAAATCTCCAGCTCGGTAATACCCGGCGCATACAACTGATCAGGGTTACCCGTCAGCGAATATTCGCCCCCAAATGTTCCAAAACTCAAATTCAATGCCGAATTGACTTTCTCATATACCCCAGAGACTTTTTGATAAACATTACCTTTAAAATAAATATTTACATTCCTCAATAAACTGAATGCCTCATTACTTGGAAACCTCCACTCTGAATTTAATTTTTTGGGAGCAGGACATGCCTTCTGAATACCGCCAGCTGGCACATTAACAGTATTGAATTCATGTAATGCCTCTAGCTTCCCTTCCTCAACCGCCGAAGCTTCCGCTGTAGGGTTCACATCGAGACTAACTCCACCCACGACGTCATCGAAGACTACGTAACTTTTATAAATCTCATTTGTCTCGGAAGAAAAATCAACCCGATCGTCTTTGGCTTCGATTTTAAAATTATGATTACCGCTGGCATTGGAAAAAACCAATTCAGTAGAACTAGTAATCCTATATGCTTCATCCTTATACTCATTGCGATATAAGTGAGTAGATAGCACGCCACCGTTGCTCGGATCCCAACTCTCTATTAATCTATGACTGACAGGCTGCGTCATATGCCTTTGATAAATCGCAGGCACTATGGAAAGCTTATCGGATTGATATATCCCTCTGATACTGAAAGGGAGCTGAGATGACACACCGAACGCTTCATGCTTAGACATTTGAAAAACTCCAATGAGGTTGGCATTGTCGGAGTCGACGTCCTCATTGAAAGGCGGAAAAAAGATGCTGACAACTAGCAGAAATACTAGGGAAATCTCTGTAAGCAGCGGAAATCCATTCATAGAAACGCTATGCTTCTGCTCTCAACACCGCCTGATCTATTACCGCCCCCCTATCTCCTCGGCCCGCTCACCCCGCCTCCACATCCGCACGCTCAAGCTGAACAGCGGGGCGCGCTCAATGCAGAGTGTTCTCTAACAATTATCCGCTATCGAACCGAGGTAGACGCCCTGCCCGAGACCTCGAGCAGGGCGCGGCTGACTCAGAGATAGTGACAGAACACCTGTGGCCGCTGTGCCTGCAGATTCGAGGGCGCTAAAAACAATCAACCACTCAGATCAACGCCAATGCCCTTTCTTTCAACGCCAGCAGATCTATCAACGGCGCCCCGACCTCTTTCGCCCGCTCATCCCACTCCCGCATCCGCAGGCTCACGCTGAACAATGGGTCGCGCTCGAACGCATCCGCCTCGGCCTCGCTCATCACGCCCCCTTGGTACTCCAGGGTCCGCCGGCTCGCCTCGCTCAACCGCTGGTAATACCCCGGCTGGCGCAAGGTCAGGTAACGTTTGGCCTCCACGTGATACTGCACCAGCCGCGCCATGCGTTCGCCGAAGCCACAGCGGCGTAAGTATTCTGCGCCGATGCGTTCATGGCTGACTACGCCATAGCCGCCCATGCTGGCGTCACCGCCGCACAGGTGGCCGATGTCGTGGAAGAACGCCGCCAGCACCACTTCGTCGTCGAAGCCTTCGGCCATGGCCAGTTGCGCGGCCTGGGACATGTGTTCGAGCTGGGTGATGGCTTCGCCGATGTAGTCGTCACTGCCGTGGCGTTCGTACAGCGCGAAGGTGCTGTCGATGATCTGGGCTGGGGTGGGCATCACTGTTTATTCCTGGCTGGATTGCAGCAGTGGCTTCTTCGCGGGCATGCCCGCTCCCACAAGGATCGCACACAGCTGAAGGACTGCGCGGTACCTGTGGGAGCGGGCGCGCCCGCGAAGAGGCCGGTGCAGGTTACTGCTGAGCCACCTTCTCCGACTTGCCGTCATAGCGCTTGCGCCACTCGGCCAGGATCTGGTCACGGTTCTTCGAGGCCCAGGCAAAGTCGTTCTTGATCAGGCGCTGTTCATAGTCCGCCGGCAGTTCGGTCTGCGGCTTGGCAATGCCCGGGGCAGCCAGCACGGCGAAGTTCTCCTTGTACAGCTCCATGGCCGCCGGGCTTGCCGAGAAATCAGCCAGGCGCCTGGCCGCATCCGCTTTTGGCGAACCCTTGATCACCGCAGTCGCCTCGATCTCCCAGCCCAGGCCTTCCTTCGGCAGCACGATGTCCAGCGGCGCGCCCTGGCGCTTGAGCTGCACGGCCGGGTACTCGAACGAGATACCGATCGGGAACTCACCCGCTGCGGCAAGCTTGCACGGCTTGGAACCGGAATGAACGTACTGGCCGATGTTCTGGTGCAGCGCATCCATGTATGCCCAGCCCTGCGGCTCGCCAAAGGTCTGCAACCAGGCACTGACATCCAGGAAGCCGGTGCCGGACGAGGCCGGGTTCGGCATGACGATCTTGCCCTTGTACTCGGGCTTGGTCAGGTCCTGCCAGCTCACCGGCTTGCTCAGGCCCTGCTTCTCGGCCTCGATGGTATTGAAGCAGATGGTCGCGGCCCACACGTCCATCCCGACCCATGCTGGCGGGTTGGCTGCGTCGCGGTAGTTGGCGGCGATCTTGCCCAGGTCCTTCGGTGCGTAGGCTTCGAGCATGCCGTTCTGGTCGAGAATGGCCAGGCTCGATGCGGCCAGGCCCCAAACTGCGTCGGCCTGCGGGCGCTCTTTCTCGGCCAGCAGCTTGGCGGTGATGATGCCGGTAGAGTCGCGTACCCACTTGATTTCGATGTCCGGGTTGGCCTTTTCGAAGGCCTGCTTGTAGCTCTTCAGCTGTTCGGCCTCCAGGGCGGTATAGACCGTCAGCTGGGTGCCAGCGGCCGAAGCCTGCAGGCTGAACACGGCGGAAACGGCAGCGGCAAGTGCAAGGTGCTTGTACATGGTTAGTTCCTTACAGGTCAGACGGTCGCGGCGCGTTGGCGCCAGGCTTGGGAGCGGCGCAGCAGGCCGCGTGAGGCTGCGGCCAGCAGCAGTGAAGCACCGGCACTGGTCAACAGGATCAGGGTGGACATGGCGGCGGCACCACCGACATTGCCGGCGTCGTCCATGTTCAGCACGGCGACGGCAGCCAGAATGGTGTCGGGGCTGTACAGGAAGATTGCCGCCGACACGGTGGTCATCGCCGATACGAACAGGTAGCGGATGATGTCCAGCAGCGCCGGCAGGCAGATCGGCACGGTCACCCGCAGGAAGTGCCTGTACAGCGGCGCCTTCAGCGACAGCGCGGCGGCCTCGAACTCGCCGTCGAGCTGACGCAGGGCAGTGGTCGCGGTCATCTGCGCGGTGGTCAGGTAGTGGGCGATGGTGCACACCACCAGCAGCCCCATGCCGCCGTAGAACACATGCAGCGGGTTGCCGTTCAGGTTGAAGAAGAATACATAGCCCAGGCCCAGCACCAGGCCCGGCACGGCCATGGGGATGAAGCTGAGCAGGCGCAGCGCCTGGTTGAGCAGGCGTTGGCCCTGGGTCTTTTCCATCAGGTAGGCGCCGGTGAAGATCACGATGCTGCCGATCAATGCGGTGCCGATGGCCATGGTCACGCTGTTGCGGTAGGCCAGCCAGCCGCCACCGGCGGTGTCCTCGAACATGTAGTGACGCAGCGACAACGACAGGTTGTAGGGCCAGAAGGTGACCAGCGACGAGTACACCGCCATGCCGATCACCAGCAGCAACGCCGAGCACACCAGCAGCACGATCCCCAGGAAGCAGGCATCACGGCCCCGCGACGGCTTGGGCTCGAACACCTGTGCACGCCCGCTCATGGTCTCGCCCTGGCTCCGACGCAGCCAGGCATCGACGGTAAAGCTGAACAGCGCCGGCAACAGCAGCACCATGCCGATCAGCGCGCCGCGGCCGAACTGCTGCTGGCCGACCACCGCCTTGTAGGCTTCCAGCGCCAGCACCTGATAATCGCCGCCGACCACGACAGGTACACCGAAGTCGGTGATGGTCAAGGTGAACACCAGGCAGAACGCTGCGAATACTGCCTGGCGCGTGGCCGGCCAGGTGATGCTGGTGAACGCTCGCCAGGGGCCGGCACCCATGCTGGACGCTGCGTCGAACAGGCGTGCATCGGCCAGCGACAGTGCCGACAGCAGGATCATCAGGGCATGCGGGAAGGTGTAGATGGCCTCGCCCAGCACAATGCCCCAGAAGCCATAGATGTTGTCGCTGAGCAACCCGCGCAGCAGCCCTTGGTTACCGAACAGGTAGACCAGGGCGATGGCCGGCAGCATTGACGGAGCCAGCAGCGGCAGCAGCGAAATCCCCCGCCACAGGCCTTTGCCCGGAATCAGCGTGCGTTGCAGGGCGTAGGCGAACAGGTAGGCCAGCGGTACCACGATGGCTGCCACCGTGAAGGCCACCGACAGGCTGTTGCCTAGCAGCCAGTGGAAGTTTTCACTGGCGAACAGTTCGCGGGCCGCCAGCAGGCCGCCACCCTGGCCCGCATCTGCGCTGAAGCCGCGCCAGAAGATCGCCAGCAGCGGCATCAGCACCGCCAGTACCAGAAGGATCAGCAGCAGGCTCTTGCCGCCGACGACGAACAACCGGTCGCCCAGGGCAACGCCAGCACGCGGCGTGGCCTTGGCCTGGCTCAGCGGCAGGGACATTGGCGCGGCCATCTCAGGCAAACACCTGCAGGCTCTGCGGTGGCAGCGCCACCCAGATGTCCTGCGAGCCCAGCCGCGGCATTGCCTCGGGAGCCAGCTCCGCCAGCAGTGCATGGCCAGGCAGCGCCTTGAGTTCGAAGCTCATGCGGCAGCGGTTACCGAGGAAGGTGATTTCACGGACCATGGCCGGGAACAGGTTTTCTTCGTGCACCTCAGGGTTGACCGTGATCGCCTCCGGGCGGCAGAACAGCCGGCCACTGCTGGGGCGGGCCGAACCTGGTGCCAAACGCATGTTCATGCCACCGACCTGGGCATGGCTGTCACTGCTGCGCTGGAACGGCAACCAGTTGCCCTGGCCGACGAACTCGGCAACGAACGGCGTGGCCGGTTGGTCGTAGATTTCCTGCGGGGTGGCGTACTGCTCGACCTGGCCGTTGTTCATCACCGCAATGCGGTCGGCCATCAGCATGGCCTCGTCCTGGTTGTGGGTGACCATCAGTGTGGTGATACCCAGCTGGCGTTGCAGCTGGCGCAGTTCAGTGCACAGGTGCTCGCGCACCCGGGCATCCAACGCCGACATCGGCTCGTCCAGCAGCAGCAACGACGGCGACGGTGCCAGCGCGCGGGCCAGGGCCACACGCTGCTGCTGGCCCCCGGAAAGCTGACCGGGGTATTTCTTCTCGCTGCCGGCCAGGCCCACCAGTTCGAGCATTTCGGCCACTCGCTGGCGGGCCTGCTCGCGGCCACTGCCAGTCAGGCCATAGGCGATGTTGGCTTCGACGGTGAGGTTGGGGAACAGCGCGTAGGACTGGAACAGGATGCCGTAGTCACGGGCCTGAGGTGGCAGCTCGGAGATGTCGCGCTCGCCGATGTATAACGTACCGCGGTCCTGGCGCTCCAGGCCGGCGATGCAGCGCAGCAGCGTGGTCTTGCCGCAGCCAGACGGACCGAGCAGGCACACCAGTTCGCCGGCGGCGATGTCCAGCGAGACATCGTTCAGCGCCGTGAAGGCGCCGAAGCGCTTGTGGATGTTGCGCACTTTCATCTGTGCGCCGGGGGTGGTGTGGTTCATGGCAGGGCCTCATCGAAGAGATGGGGGCCATGCTAGGAAGGCTGTGCGAAGTTTCTGTGGCTTTAGAGCAAAAGCGGATGATAGTGGTATAGGCAGATTTTGTAGTGGCCTTCAAGGGCCCTATCGCCGGCAAGCCAGCTCCCACAGGTACTACACAGGTCTGAACGACTGTGGGATAACTGTGGGAGCTGGCTTGCCGGCGATAGGGCCGGTACAGCCACTACATGGCTATGAGAAGTGCGAACCGGCCACTTCCTGCGCCACCCCAAGGAAGGCCGCCGGCAACCGCGCCTGACGCCGCTCCTTCAGGCAATACAGGTACTCATGCATCACCGGCGCGTTCTCCAGCGCCAGCACTCGCAACTCAGGGTTGTGTGGCACCTCGTGCCGGGCAATCACGCTGATGCCGATATTGCGCAGCACCGCCTCACGGATCGACTCGCGGCTACCAATCTCCAGCAAGGCTCCGGCCTTCACCCCGGCCTCCTGCATCATTTGCTCGGTCAGCTTGCGTGTGGTCGAGCCTTTCTCGCGCATCAGCAGGCAATGACCGGCGACCACGTCAATGGACACCGCCTGGCGGTGTGCCAACGGGTGGTTGCGATGCACCGCCACCACCAACGGGTCAGTCCCCAGCACCCGACGCACCAGCCGCGCGTCTTCCAGCAGTTGCGACGAAGCGGCGATATCCACCCGGTAGTCCTCGAGCATCTCCAGCACCTGCTGCGAGTTGCCGATTTCCACCGCCACTTCCACCTGCGGCAGGCGTTCGCGGTAGATCTTCACCAGGTCGAGAATGTAGTAAGGCGCCGTGGCAGCAATGCGCAAGCTGCCCTGGGCCTGGCCGCTGTTGCGCAGCTCGAACTCGATGTCGGCCTCCTGCTGCAGCAGTGCCTTGACCATCGGCAGCAGGCGCACGCCCTCCTCGCTCAGCACCAGGCGCCGCCCGCCGCGGTAGAACAGCTCCACCGCGTACTGGCTCTCCAGGTTGCGAATCTGCGTGGTCACCGTGGGCTGGCTGAGCCCGAGCTTCTTCGCCGCCAGGGTGATGCTGCCCAGGCGGGCCACCATGTAGAAGGCTTTCAGCTCCGAACTCAGCATTCACATCCTCTATTTGCGCAACAGGCGCAAGCCGTTGAACACCACCAGCAGGCTCACGCCCATGTCGGCGAATACCGCCATCCACATGGTGGCCATGCCGGCAAAGGTGATCGCCAGGAATATCGCCTTGATACCCAACGCCAGAACGATGTTCTGCATGAGGATCGCCGCACTTTGGCGCGACAGCCTGACGAAGGCCGGGATTTTCCGCAAGTCGTCATCCATCAGCGCCACATCGGCGGTCTCGATGGCGGTGTCGGTACCGGCCGCCGCCATGGCAAAACCGATCTCGGCGCGGGCCAGCGCCGGGGCGTCGTTGATACCGTCACCGACCATGCCCACCCGATGGCCCTGAGCGTACAGGGTTTCGATGCTCTTGAGCTTGTCGGCAGGCAGCAGGTTGCCTTCGGCACGGTCGATACCCACCACGGTGGCGATGGCCTGGGCGGTATGCGGATTGTCACCGGTCAGCATGACAGTCTTGATGCCCAGCTCGTGCAGCTCGGCGATGGCCTGGCGACTGCTTTCCTTGACCGTGTCGGCCACCGCGAACAGCGCCAACGGGCCGGAGCGGTCGAGCAGCAGCACCACGGTCTTGCCCTGGCGTTCCAGCGCATCCAGCTGTGCCTCCAGCTCGGGCGAGCACAGCCCCAACTCCTCGACCAGACGGTGGTTACCCAAGTGGTAAACCTCACCCGCGATGGTACCGCGCACGCCACGCCCAGCCAGGGCGGCGAAGTCATCGACCTCGCTCAAGGCCAGGCCTTGCTCCTTGCCGAACTGGGCAATGGCGCGGGAAACCGGGTGGTCCGAACGCTCGCCCAGGCTGGCTGCCAGGGCTTGCGCGCGGCCTTCGAACAGCGGCTCCAGTACCTTGGCGTCGGTCTGCACCGGCTTGCCGTGGGTGATGGTGCCGGTCTTGTCCAGGGCCAGGAAGTCCAGCTGGCGCCCGCCTTCCAGGTACACGCCACCCTTGATCAGGATGCCCTTGCGCGCGGCAGCAGCCAGGCCGCTGACGATGGTCACCGGCGTCGAGATCACCAGGGCGCATGGGCAGGCCACCACCAGCAGCACCAGGGCGCGATAGACCCAGTCGAACCAGGCACCGGCCATGAACAGCGGCGGTATCACCGCAACGGCCAGGGCAATGGCGAACACCACCGGGGTGTAGATGCGCGAAAAGCGGTCAACGAATCGCTGGGTAGGCGCCCGCGCGCCTTGCGCTTTCTCGACGGCCTTGATGATCCGCGCCAGGGTCGATTGCCCGGCAGCAGCGGTAACACGGAACTCCAGTGCCCCTGCCTGGTTGATGGTGCCGGCGAACAGTTTGTCGCCCACAGCCTTTTCCACGGGCAGGCTTTCGCCGGTTATCGGTGCCTGATCGACACTGGATTGCCCGCTGGTCACTTCACCGTCCAGGCCAATGCGTTCGCCGGGGCGTACCCGCACCAAGGCCCCGATGGCTACCTCCCGCACCTCCACTTCCCGCCACCGGCCATCGGCCTGGCGCACGGTGGCCATGTCCGGGGTGAGCTGCATCAGGCCACCAATGGCATTGCGCGCCCGGTCCAGCGAGCGGGCTTCGATCAGCTCGGCGACGGTGAACAACACCATCACCATGGCCGCTTCCGGCCACTGGCCGATCAGCACCGCACCAGTCACGGCAATGCTCATCAGCGCGTTTATGTTGAGGTTACGGTTTTTCAGGGCGATCCAGCCCTTCTTGTAGGTCCCCAGGCCACAGCCGAGGATAGCTGCCAGCGCTAGCGCCGCCACCACCCACTCCGGGGCCAGCGCGGCAAAGTGCACGATTTCGGCGGCGACCGCGGCAATACCGGCCAACGCCAGCGGCCACCAGCGGGTCTTTGCCACTTGTGCTGCGCTGGCGGCGCCATCGTCTTCGGCGCCAAGCGGCTCGGCTTTCATGCCCAGGCTGCCGATGGCCTGCTCGATTTCAGCGGTGCCAGCCAGGGTATGGTGCACGCCAAGCACACGGTTGATCAGGTTGAATTCCAGTTGCTCGATACCGGCCAGCTTGCCCAGCTTGTCCTGGATCAGGGTCTGTTCGGTAGGGCAATCCATGGCCTCGATGCGGAAACGGCTGAACTGGGCATGGCTGCTGGCCTTTTCGCTCAGTTGGACCAGAGCTGGCGCAGCAGCGCTACCACAGCAGCTATGAGCGTGGTGATCGTGCTTGTGTTCGTGGCTGACAGGCTGGTTCATGGGGTCATCCTTAATTTGAGCCTGTTGCCAAGTGAACACCCTGTAGCCACTATAGGGTCAAGCCACTTGCTAGAGAATTTCGTGATGAAGATCGGAGAACTGGCCAAAGCCACCGACTGCGCCGTGGAAACCATCCGCTATTACGAGCGTGAACACCTGCTGCCGGAGCCGGCGCGCAGCGACGGCAACTACCGGCTTTACACCCAGGCCCATGTCGAGCGGCTCACCTTCATCCGCAACTGCCGCACCCTGGACATGACCCTGGATGAGATTCGCAGCCTGCTACGCCTGCGTGACAGCCCCGATGATTCGTGCGGCAGCGTCAATGCGCTGATCGACGAGCATATCGAGCATGTGCAGGCACGGATCGATGGGCTGGTGGCGTTGCAGGAACAGCTGGTGGAGCTGCGACGGCGCTGCAATGCGCAAGGGGCGGAGTGCGCGATCTTGCAGCAACTGGAGACGAACGGGGCGGTATCGGTGCCGGATACCGAGCATTCGCATGTGGGGCGAAGTCACGGGCATTGAAAGATCCAAGGGCCTAATCGCCGGCAAGCCGGCTCCCACAGGTTTTGCACAGCCCCCACTGGCAGCGCCGTCCTGTGGGAGCTGGCTTGCCGGCGAAAGGGCTGCAGAGCAGCCCCGGAAATCTGAAAGATCACACCGCCATCGGCGCCGTCATCGGCGCATGGTGCTCATACCCTTCCAGCCAGAAATCGCTCGGCTCGATCTTCTCCAGCCACTCCGGCTCGTACTTGCCCGTCTCGGCAAACGCCGGCACGCGGTCGCTGATCACCAGCTTCGGCGCTTCCAGCGGCTCACGCTTGAGCTGCTCGTTGAGCATGTCCAGGTGGTTCTCATACACATGGGCATCGCCGATGAAGTAGGTGAACCAGCGAGGGGTGTACCCGGTCAGGCGGCCGAACAGCGACAGCAGCGCTGCGCCTTCGGTGAGGTTGAACGGCGTACCCAGGCCCAGGTCGTTGGAGCGGATGTAGAGGGTCAGGGAAATTTCCCTGGTCTCCACATTCGGGTGGAACTGGTACAGCAGGTGGCACGGCGGCAGGGCCATCTCGTCAAGCTGCGCACAGTTCCAGCCGTGGAACAGGATACGGCGGCTGCCCGGGTCGTTGGCGATGGTGTCCAGGCACTGGCGCACCTGGTCGATGGCTTTGTACAGGATGACGAACGCGACGCCATCCTCCTCGTCCTGGGCGATGCGGCGGAACCCCGCCTTTTCGGCCATGTCGATGGCCGCCGGGTTGCTCAGCGGGATGCGCTTGTAGCCCGGCCACTGGCGCCATTGCACGCCGTAGATCTCGCCCAGGTCGTCATGCCCCTGGCGGAACGGGTTGGCCAGCCACTGGGCGTTCTCGTTGGCGTTCTGGTCCCAGACCTTGCAGCCCAGTTCGCGGAATTCACCGGCATTCTTCACGCCACGCAGGAAACCAACCATTTCGCCGATCGCCGACTTGAACGCCAGTTTGCGCGTGGTAATGGCCGGGAAGCCCTTCTGCAAGTCGAAACGCAGCATGGCGCCCGGCAGGCTGATGGTGCGGATGCCGGTGCGGTTGCCCTGCAGCGTGCCGTTGTCGATGACGTCGCGGACCAGGTCCAGATACTGTTTCATGGCTTACCTGTAGCAAAAACGGCAGAAGGATCGCCCCTGCCGTGGGATTAATCAGGCGGGTTTCGCCGTAGGCTTGCGATTATAAGCCCACCAGATCAGGCCAAGGCCAGCCAGGATCATCGGTACGCACAGAATCTGACCCATGGTCAGCCAGCCCCAGGCCAGGTAGCCAAGCTGGGCATCCGGTACGCGGACGAATTCGACGATGAAACGGAAGATGCCGTAGAACAGCGCGAACATGCCGGATACTGCCATGGTCGGCCGCGGCTTGCGCGAGAACGCCCAGAGGATCAGGAACAGCGCCACACCTTCTAGTGCGAACTGGTACAGCTGCGATGGGTGACGCGGCAGCTGCGCCGGGTCGCTGAACGGCGGGAAGACCATCGCCCATGGCACGTCGGTGGCCTTGCCCCACAGCTCGGCGTTGATGAAGTTGCCGATGCGCCCGGCACCCAGGCCGATCGGCACCAGCGGAGCGACGAAGTCCATCAGCTCGAAAAACGACTTGTTGTTGCGCTTGCCGAACCACAAGGCCGCCAGCATCACACCGATGAAACCGCCGTGGAACGACATGCCACCCTTCCACACCTCGAAGATGAGCGTCGGATTGGCCAGGTAGGCGTGCAGGTCGTAGAACAGCACGTAGCCCAGGCGACCACCGACGATCACACCCATCGACAGCCAGAACACCAGGTCGGAGAGCTTTTCGCGCGTCCAGGTGGGGTCGAAGCGGTTCAGCCGGCGCGAGGCGAGCAGCCAGGCACCGCCGATACCGACCAGGTACATCAGGCCGTACCAATGGATTTTCAGCGGCCCGATGGCCACGGCCACGGGGTCTATCTGCGGGTAAGGCAGCATGGAACTTCCTCTCGATTCAAATCAAAAAGCTGAGGCCGACACAGAACAGCAGGGCTGCGAACAGGCGTTTCAACAAACGTGGCGACAGCTTGTGCGCCAAGCGCGCGCCGAAGCGGGCGAAAAACATGCTGGTCACGGCAATGCCGACCAACGCCGGCAAATACACGTACCCCAGGCTATGGGCCGGTAGGTGTTCCTCGTGCCAGCCCAGCAGCATGAAACTCAGGGCGCTTGCCAAGGCAATCGGCAGGCCGCAGGCCGAAGAGGTGGCCACTGCCTGCTGCATGGGCAGGCTGCGCCAGGTCAGGAACGGCACGGTCAGCGAACCGCCACCGATGCCGAAAATGGCCGAGGCCCAGCCGATAACCCCTCCTGCACCAACCAGCGCGGGCTTGCCGGGGATGCCACGACTGGCCTTGGGCTTGAGGTCCAGGGCCATCTGCGCGGCGATGACCAGGGCGAACACACCGATGATCTTTTGCAGCAGTGGCCCCTGGATCAGCGAGGCGGTCTTGGCGCCGACACCAGCCCCAAGGAGGATGCCGAGGGTCATCCAGGCGAAGATCGGCCATTGCACCGCGCCCTTGCGATGGTGCTCGAGCACCGCATTGATCGAAGTGAAGACGATGGTTGCCAGCGACGTACCGACAGCCAGGTGGGTGAGCACAGAGGCGTCGAAACCCTGCAAGGTGAAGCTGAACACCAGCACCGGCACGATGATGATACCGCCGCCCACGCCGAACAGCCCGGCCAGCACACCGGCGCAGGCGCCCAACAGCAGATAGAGCACGAATTCCATTCGTCTTCCCCGAGAAAACAATGCGGCATGGTAACGGAAGCCGGGCTCGGGGCTCTAGTGAACAGTGTGTCAGGATGGATCCTCCCCGCCGCTGTGGGTACAGTGGCAAAAACCCAGAGGCCCGACCGATGTGCCTGATCGTATTCGCCTGGCGGCCGGGGCATGCCCTGCCGCTGATCGTGGCGGCCAACCGCGATGAGTTCTATGCCCGCCCCACCCAGGCCCTGGCGGCCTGGGAGGATGCACCCGGGGTATATGCCGGGCGCGACCTGGAAGCCGGCGGCACCTGGCTGGGCGTCGGCCCGCAGGGGCGGTTCGCGGCGCTGACCAATATTCGCGACCCAGCGCAGGCTTTGGGGCCGCGCTCGCGGGGCGAGCTGGCGGCGGCGTATCTGCAGGGGGAGTTGGGGGTCGAGGCGTATCTGGACCAGGTGGCCAGCCGCAGCAGGCAGTATTCAGGGTTCAACCTGCTGGTGGGCGATGGGCGACAGCTGGGCTATCTGCATGCCCGGGACGCGGCGCCGCGCTTGCTGGAGGCCGGGGTTTACGGGCTTTCCAACGCCGGGCTGGATACGCCGTGGCCGAAGCTGGTGAAGGCGCGTAGTGGGCTGGAAGGATTGCTGGATACGCCGGAGCCGCAGCGCTTGCTGGCGTTGCTGGCCGATGCCGAGCCTGCGCCGGAGGGCGAGCTGCCAGAGACGGGCGTGGGGTTGGCGACCGAGAAGCTGCTATCGAGTGTGTTCATTGCCAGCCAGAACTACGGGACCCGGGCGAGTACGGTGCTGATTGTGGATGATCAGGGAAGAAGGCGGCTTATTGAGCGCAGTTTCGGGCCATTTGGCGGACACTTGGGGGAAGTTGAGTTGCTTGTCTGATAATTTGATGTTGCTTGCGCCGGCCTCTTCGCGGGTAAACCCGCTCCCACAGGTACTGCGCCGCATCTGAAGGCTGCGCTGTACCTGTGGGAGCGGGTTTACCCGCGAAGGAGCCGGAACAGGCCACCTGACATTCAGAGGGACTTATTGGCCCCAGGCCCGATCATCCGCGCCAACCCAAGGTTTTTCAGGGCCAGTTGCAGCGAGCTGTGGATAACCTGCGGGTTGTCATGGCTCAGGGCCTCCGTCAGCAACTCCTTGGCCTTGCCCAGGTTGATCTGGCGCAGCATCCACTTCACCTTCGGCAGGTTGGTGGCGTTCATCGACAGGCTGTCGAAGCCCATGGCCATCAACAGGATCGCCGCTGCCGGATCACCGGCCATCTCACCGCAGATACTCACCGGCTTGCCTTCGCCATGGGCGTCGCGCACCACTGTGTTCAGCGCCTGCAACACCGCCGGGTGCAGGTAGTCGTAAAGATCGGCGACCCGCGGGTTGTTACGGTCCACCGCCAGCAGGTACTGGGTCAGGTCGTTGGAACCGACCGACAGGAAGTCCACCTGCCGCGCCAGCTCCTTGGTCTGGTACACCGCCGCAGGAATTTCCACCATCACGCCAACCGGCGGCATCGGCACATCGGTGCCTTCGTCACGCACCTCGCCCCAGGCGCGGTGGATCAGGTGCAGCGCCTCTTCCAGCTCATGGATGCCGGAAATCATCGGCAGCAGGATACGCAGATTGTTCAGCCCCTCGCTGGCCTTGAGCATGGCGCGGGTCTGCACCAGGAAGATTTCCGGGTGGTCGAGGGTGACACGGATGCCGCGCCAGCCGAGGAACGGGTTTTCTTCCTTGATCGGGAAGTACGACAGCGACTTGTCGCCACCGATGTCGAGGGTACGCATGGTCACCGGCAGCGGGTGGAAGGCCGCCAGCTGCTCACGGTAGATGGCCAACTGCTCTTTCTCGCTGGGGAAGCGCTGGTTGATCATGAACGGCACTTCGGTGCGGTACAGCCCTACCCCTTCGGCGCCGCGCTGCTGGGCACGGGCAACATCGGCGAGCAGGCCGGTGTTGACCCACAGCGGCATGCGGTGGCCGTCCGGTGTAACGCACGGCAGTTCGCGCAGGGCATCCAGGCCCTGGGCCAGTTGGCGCTCCTCCTCGACCACGTCGCTGTACTGCTTGCGCAGCACTTCGCTGGGGTTGGTGAACACCTCGCCCTTGTAGCCGTCGACGATCATCTCGATGCCGTCGACCTTGGAATACGGCAGATCGACCAGGCCCATCACCGTCGGGATGCCCATGGCGCGGGCCAGGATGGCGACATGGGAGTTGCCCGAGCCCAGTACCGAGACCAGGCCGACCAGCTTGCCTTCCGGCACTTCGCCGAGCATCGCAGGGGTCAGCTCTTCACTGACCAGGATGGTGTTGTCGGCATACACCAGCGACTGCGCCCGGGCTTCCTGCAAGTAGGCCAGCAGGCGCCGGCCCAAGTCCTTGACGTCGGAGGCGCGCTCGCGCAGGTAGTCATCGTCCATCAACTCGAAGCGGTTGACGTGCTCGCCCACCACCTGGCGCAGGGCGCCCTGGGCCCACTGGCCGGTCTTGATGACCTCGGTCACCTCACCGCCCAACGCAGCGTCTTCAAGCATCATCAGGTACACATCGAACAGTGCACGCTCCTCCGGGCGTAGCTGGGTGGCCAGCTTGGCCGACAGCTTGCGCATATCGTCGCGCACGCCTTCGAGGGCGTTCTGGAACAGCTTCAGTTCGGCGTCGATATCATCGACGGTCTTGTCCGGTACCACTTCCAGATCGGCTGGCGGCAGCATAACCACTGCTCGACCCACGGCGGCGCCAGGCGAGCCCGGTACGCCGACGAAGCGCGCCTCCTGGATGCCCTTGCCCTGGCGGCCCAGGCCACGGATTGAGCCGGTGGCCTCGGCGTGGGCGATAACTCCAGCGAGCTGGGCGCTCATGGTGACCAGGAAGGCTTCTTCGCCCTCGTCGAACTGGCGGCGCTCCTTTTGCTGGATGACCAATACCCCGACGACGCGGCGGTGGTGGATGATCGGCGCACCGAGGAAGGAGGCGAATTTTTCTTCGCCGGTTTCGGCAAAGTAGCGATAACGCGGGTGGTCGGCAGCGTTTTCCAGGTTCAGCGGCTCTTCCCGGGTACCGACCAGGCCGACCAGGCCTTCGTTGGGGGCCATGCTGACCTTGCCGATGGAGCGCTTGTTCAGGCCTTCGGTGGCCATCAGCACGAAGCGGTTGGTTTCCGGGTCGAGCAGGTAGACGGAGCAGACTTGGCTGCCCATGGCCTCCTTGACACGCAAGACAATGATCCCCAACGCCGACTTGAGATCTTTGGCGGAGTTTACTTCCTGGACGATCTTGCGCAGCGTATTGAGCATGGCTCGGGGTCGAACTCCGTCGTCAGTCGCGCGTCAGCAGACGCGGTGCTAGCTCTTTCAGGGCGCGTCGGTAGACCTCGCGCTTGAATGTCACAACCTGGCCCAGCGGGTACCAATAGCTTACCCAGCGCCAGCCGTCGAACTCCGGCTTGCCGGTCAGGTCCATTCGCACCCGTTGTTCGTTGCTGACCAGACGCAGCAGGAACCATTTCTGCTTCTGGCCGATGCACAGCGGCTGGCTATGCGTACGCACCAGTCGCTGGGGTAAACGATAACGCAACCAGCCACGGGTGCAGGCAAGAATTTCCACATCATCGCGTTCAAGGCCAACTTCTTCGTTCAGCTCGCGGTACAGGGCATCTTCCGGCGTCTCGTCAGGGTTGATGCCACCCTGGGGAAACTGCCAGGCATCCTGGTTGATCCGTCGAGCCCATAGCACCTGCCCGGCATCATTCGTGAGAATGATCCCGACATTGGGGCGAAAACCATCCGGGTCGATCACGGCAGCAACCTCGCAAACGCATGTCACCGCATTGTTCCACAAAGCTTGCGAGCGCAGCAACGCGCCCGCCAAGCTTATGTGCAGCAGCGTGAAAACTCCGTATTCTGCGGGCCTACCCTGTGGCTGATGCGAGTGACCGCGATGCGCCTGGCTTTATTCGACCTGGACAATACCCTCCTCGGTGGCGACAGCGACCATGCCTGGGGCGACTACCTTTGCCAGCGCGGCATCCTCGACCCGGTTGCCTACAAGCAACGCAACGATGGCTTCTATCAGGAATACCTGAACGGCACACTGGACCTGCAGGCCTACCTGGCCTTTTCCATGGAAATCCTTGCGGCAACACCGGTACTCCAGCTCGACGAATGGCACCGCGATTTCATGCGCGACTGCATCGAACCGATCATCCTGCCCAAGGCGCTGAGCTTGCTGCAGCAACACCGCGAGGCTGGCGACCAGTTGGTGATCATCACCGCCACCAACCGCTTCGTCACCGCACCGATTGCCCGGCGCCTGGGGGTTCGCGTGTTGCTGGCGACCGAATGCGAGATGCGTGATGGCCGCTATACCGGGCGTAGTACCGATATACCGTGTTTCCGTGAAGGCAAGGTGACGCGGCTGGAGCGCTGGATGCTGGAGAACGGTTTCGACCTTGAGGACAGCTATTTCTATAGCGACTCGATGAACGATTTGCCGCTGTTGCAGCGGGTGGCGCATGCGGTGGCGGTGGACCCCGACCCGAAGTTGCGGGCGGAGGCCGAGATGCGTGGGTGGCCTGTGGTTTCGCTGCGGGATTGAGGTTTTCCTGTGCCGGCCTCTTCGCGGGCATGCCCGCTCCCACAGGGATCACCACAAGCCTGGAGGGCTGCGCCGTACCTGTGGGAGCGGGCGCGCCCGCGAAGAGGCCGGCACATACAGCACAAGCCTGTCAGACCGGCTTGGCGCCCATCAGCCCGGCGATGGACAGGAAGCAAACCCCACTGAACACCGCCAGTGCCAGAGTAAAGCGCAACCCCACCACCTCAGCCTTGCGCAGCCGGTTCAACCGCACCAGCAGCCACCACACGGCAAACGCGCCCAGCGTATATATGACGCTGGACGCCAGCACCCAGGTCTGCCCCAGCGGCCAGCCCACAAGGTGCACGAGCCACCAACCGGTGAACGGCATGCTCACCAGGCACAGGCCCATTACCAGCCAGACGAACACCAGCGGCCGACGCAGCAGCTTGGCGTAGGCCTCGGCATCACCCTGGCGGCGGGCGCGCACGGTCCAGAGCGCCAGGCCCAGAGCACCCAGCAGCAGGAGCGCAGTGGCGATGATGTGCAGGGTCTTGAGGGTGTTCAGATTTTCCATGTCTCGGTTGTCCTTGAGCAGGCCATTTTGTGCAGGCATCTTCGCGGGCTTGCCCGCGAAAGGGCCGTCAGCCCCAGCTTAGCCGCTCAGCCCAGGAACAGCTTGTAAGCCGGGTTGTCAGTCTCGTCCCAGTACGGGTAGCCGATCTTCGCCAGCGCCGACGGCACCAGGTGGCGCTCGTCCTCCGGCACCTGCAACCCCGCCACCACGCGCCCGTCAGCGGCGCCATGGTTACGGTAATGGAACATCGAGATGTTCCAGCGCCCGCCCAGCTTGTTGAGGAAGTTGAACAGCGCCCCCGGCCGCTCGGGGAACTCGAAGCGCAGCACCATCTCGTCACTGGCACCGGCCGAATGGCCACCGACCATGTGGCGAATATGCAACTTGGCCAACTCGTTGTCGGTCAGGTCTGTAACCGGGAAGCCCTGCTCGGTCAGTTGCTGTACCAGCGCCGCACGCGGGTCGTTTTCCGGGTGGGTCTGCACGCCGACGAAGATATGCGCCTCGTCGGAGGTGTGCTTGCGGTAGTTGAACTCGGTGATCTGGCGCTTGCCGATAGCCTCGCAGAAGGCCTTGAAGCTGCCCGGGCGTTCGGGGATGGTCACGGCGATGATCGCTTCGCGCTTTTCACCCAGCTCGGCACGCTCGGCCACATGGCGCAGGCGGTCGAAGTTGACATTGGCACCGGAGTCGATGGCCACCAGGGTCTGCCCGGTCACGCCGTAAAGCTCGACGTACTTCTTGATGCCTGCCACGCCCAAGGCGCCGGCAGGCTCGGTGATCGAGCGGGTATCGTCGTAGATATCCTTGATAGCCGCACAGATCTCGTCGGTACTGACGGTGACCACTTCATCCACATGATGGCGGCAGATATCGAAGGTGTGCTGGCCGATCTGCGCCACCGCCACGCCGTCGGCGAACAGCCCGACCTGCGGCAGCACCACGCGCTCGCCGGCCGCCATGGCCGCCTGCAGGCAGTTGGAGTCGTCCGGCTCGACGCCAATCACCTTGATTTCCGGGCGCAGGTACTTCACGTAGGCAGCAATGCCAGCGATCAGGCCACCGCCACCCACCGGCACGAAGATCGCGTTCAGCTGGCCTGGGTGCTGGCGCAGGATTTCCATGGCCACGGTGCCCTGCCCGGCGATGGTGTGCGGATCGTCGTAGGGGTGCACGTAGACGAAGCCCTTTTCATCGACCAGTTTCAGCGAATAGGCCAGTGCCTCGGGGAACGAGTCGCCATGCAGCACCACCTTGCCGCCCCGCGAACGCACGCCTTCGACCTTGATCTCCGGGGTGGTCTTGGGCATCACGATAGTGGCCTTGATGCCCATCTCGCGCGCGGCCAGGGCCAGGCCCTGGGCGTGGTTGCCTGCCGAGGCGGTGACCACGCCACGGGCCAACTCTTCCGGGGTCAGCTGGGCCAGTTTGTTGTAGGCCCCGCGAATCTTGAACGAGAACACCGGCTGCAGGTCTTCACGCTTGAGCAGAATCTGGTTGCCCAGCCGCTTGCTCAGCTGCCCGGCGCTCTGCAGCGGGGTTTCTACCGCAACGTCGTAGACGCGCGAGGTGAGGATCTTCTTGACGTACTGTTCGAGCATCGGGAAAGCATCACTGGGCCGCGGGACAAGGGCTGGGAGTCTACCCCAGCGCTACGTCGGGCGACCACAGCAAAGCCGCCCGAGCCGTTATACTAGGCTCTTTTCGAAACCGCCCTGCCCCTCTCGGAGCCCGCATGACCCAGGACCAACTCAAACAGGCCGTCGCCCAGGCCGCTGTCGACTTCATTCTGCCCAAGCTGGATGAAAAGAGCGTCGTCGGCGTCGGCACCGGTTCGACCGCCAACTTCTTCATCGACGCCCTGGCTCAGCACAAGACCGCCTTCGACGGCGCGGTCGCCAGCTCCGAAGCCACCGCCCAGCGTCTGAAGGGCCATGGCATCCCGGTCTACGAGCTGAACAGCGTCAGCGAGCTGGAGTTCTACGTGGACGGCGCCGACGAGAGCGACGCGCACCTGAACCTGATCAAGGGCGGCGGCGCAGCCCTGACCCGCGAGAAGATCGTCGCCGCCGTGGCCAAGACCTTCATCTGCATCGCCGACGCCAGCAAGCTGGTACCGGTGCTGGGCGCCTTCCCGCTGCCGGTCGAAGTGATCCCCATGGCCCGCAGCCACGTGGCGCGTCAGCTGGTCAAGCTGGGTGGTGACCCGGTGTACCGTGAAGGCGTGGTTACCGACAACGGCAACGTGATCCTCGATGTGCACAACCTGCAGATCACCAACCCGGTGGAGCTGGAAGCGCAGATCAACGCCATCGTTGGCGTGGTGACCAACGGCCTGTTCGCGGCGCGTCCGGCAGATTTGCTGCTGCTGGGTACCTCTGAGGGCGTGAAAAGCCTGAAGGCCGAGTAACCTGCGGCGAGGGCTTCGCCCTCGATTCGCAACACAAGGCTGCTCCTACAAGAGTACGCGACTTCCTGTAGGGGCAGCCTTATGCTGCTCACTCCGCTGGCTGTTTGAACACATAGAACAGGTTCGGCTCACTGACCAGATAGATGGTCCCCGCCTCATCCATCGCAATCCCCTCCGCCTGCGGCACCGTCGCCTGCAACCCCTGGAACCCCTTGCGCAACGACAAGGTACTCAGCGGCCGGCCCTCCACATCCAGCTCCAGTACCAGCCGCGACTCGTCCGACAGCGCCAGCAGGTGCCCACTGCGCTCATCGAACTGCAAGCTCGACAGGTCCCGCACGAACAGCCGCGAATCGCGCTTGCGATCCTGCACCACATGCACCGCATAGGGCTGCTCAGGGTTGTCGTGCGGGAAGCCATGCACTTCGTAGATCAGCATCGGGTCACGCTCCTTGGCCACGAACAGGCGCTTGCCCGCCGAATCGTAGGCCAGCCCCTCGAAACCCTTGTTGCCGTTCAGGCCGATGCCCAGGGTCAGCTGCTCGGCATCGCCGGCATCGAGGAACATCGTGTCGTCCTCCAGGCGCACGCGAATCAGCCGCTGTTGACGCTCGTCGGTAATCACATAGCTGTTGGGCCCGACGTACTCCACGGCTTCCGGGTCGCCGAAGCCGGTCAGCGGTACCCGGCGCAGGATCCGGCCGTCCAGCGACAGCTCGATCAGCTCCGAGCGGGCATTGGTGACGGTAAACAGGGTCTTGCGATCGGGATCGTAGGTCAGCGCCGATAGGTCGTCATCCAGCCCTTCGACCGGCTGAGCCTCCACCACCACCCGGTAACGGTCCAGGCCAATGCTCTGCTCGGCAGGCTGCCACCAGACCTTGAGGTTGAACCAGCCTCGCTCGAACAGGCGGAACTGCTGCCCGGCCAGGCCGAGCAGGAGCAGGCCGACGGCGGCCAGGACAAGGAACGGGCGAACAAAACGGCGCATGAGTTCAGACTCGACATAGGGGTGGCGAATCTAACCATGAACAACTGAAGTAAAGCTTAATGCCAGCATCCGAAAAGTCGGATGTTGGGCTCAGTTCTTTCTGAAGCGATAGAACAGGGCCGGCTCGCTGACCATATACAGGTTGCCCTTGTCGTCCATGGCCACCCCTTCGGCACGCGGAATGGTGTCCCGCAAGCCGTTGAAACCGCCGAGCAAGGTCATGAAGCTGACTTGCTGGCCCTGCTCATCCAGCTCCAGCAGCATGTTGGAATCCGCGGAAAGCGCCAGCAGGTGGCCGGTACGCGGGTCGACGCTCAGCGCCGAGAGGTTGCGCAGGTCCAGTTCATCGTTGGGCAACGGCTGCTTTTCACCCGTGAGCGGGCTGCGACCATCGGTGTTCCAGGTGTAAAGCCTGGGCGGGCGCTCTTCTCCGATGATCAGGCGCTGGCGCAGCGGGTCCCAGGCCACCGCCTCGAAACCCTTGTTGCTCTTCACCGACTGGCCCAGGTCGTGGCTCTGGAAATCATCATGGTTCAACGAGGCGGTCTGTGCATCCACCTTGACCACAGTCAGGTCGTGCAGGCGCTCATCGGTGATTGCCAGGTAGCCGTCTTCCAGCACGGCGACACCTTCCGGGTTGTTCCAGCCGTTGAGCGGGATCTTGCGCAGTACATCGCCGTCCAGGCTCAGTTCGACCAGGATCGGGTTCTTGCCCATGACTGCGAACAGGGTGCGGGTACGCGGGTTGTAGGCCACATCCGAGGCCTCATCGTCGTCCATGCCTGGCAGCGGTTTGGCATCGATGTCGACCTGGTAGTCCGGCAGCCATACGCTTTCGCTGCGCTCGGCGGTGCTTTCGAAGCCTTCCTTGACCCACAGCGCGCCGCGATCATCCCAATGCATGGCCACGGCAACGCCATAGCCGATTACCGCCGCCGCGGCCAGGCCGAAGGGCCAGCGCAGGAAGAAACGACGCTTGGGGGTTGCCGGAGCGCTGGTGGGAGATGGCATGCGGGGGTCCTGGGCAAATGGGCGTAGATTCGCGCATTATCCGGATCAGGTGTGAAAAATCGGTAAACAGGACCGGCCTCTTCGCGGGTAAACCCGCTCCCACAGGGTTCTCCACAGGTTTGAAGCTTGCGATATTCCTGTGGGAGCGGGTTTACCCGCGAAGAAGGCGACGCGGTTTCGAATCAGAGTACCCGGCTTTCGAAGCGGCTCACACCCGGCAGCTCAAGTACCAGTTCGTCACCGACATTGAACGGCCCCACACCCGCCGGGGTGCCAGTCAGGATCACGTCCCCCGCCTGCAGCGAGAAATGGGCGGCCATGTGCTGGATCATCGGCACGATCGGGTTCAGCATCATCGCGCTGTTACCGTCCTGGCGAACTTCGCCGTTTACGGTCAGGCGCACCGGGATGTCGGTCACATCCTCGAAGCTTGCGGCCGACACGAACGGCGGCAGTACACAGGCGCCGTCGAAGCACTTGGCCAGCTCCCATGGCAGGCCCTTTTCCTTCAGTTTGGCCTGCACATCGCGCAGGGTAAGGTCCAACGCTGGGGCGTAACCGGAAATGGCGTCCAGCACCTCTTCCTCGCTCGGATGAGTCGACAGCGGTTTGCCCAGCAACACGGCAATTTCCGCTTCATAGTGCACCGAGCCGCGCTCCACTGGAATCTTGAAGCCGCCCTCGGCCGGCACCACACAGCTGCCCGGCTTGATGAACAGCAGCGGTTCGGTGGGGATCGGGTTGTCCAGCTCCTTGGCATGCTCGGCATAGTTACGGCCGATGCACACCACCTTGCCCAGTGGGAAGTGAATGCGTGTGCCGTCTACGTACTGGTGCTGGTAACTCATGGCCGACTCCTCTGGATACTGCTTTCTATTCAGGTGCGAAGATCTTACCCGGATTCATGATGCCGTTAGGGTCGAACACGGCCTTTATTGCCTTCATGCAGGCGATTTCTTCGGGCGAGCGGCTGTAGCCCAGATAGTCGCGCTTGGTCATGCCCACACCATGCTCGGCGGAAATCGAGCCGTTGTAGCGCTCGACGATCTCGAACACCCACTTGTTGACCTTGGCGCACGAGGCGAAGAAGTCATCCTTGCTCATGTGCTCGGGCTTGAGGATGTTCAGGTGCAGGTTGCCGTCGCCGATGTGGCCGTACCACACCACTTCGTAATCCGGGTAATGTTCGGCCACGATGGCATCTATATCGCGCAGGAACGCTGGCACATTCGATACCGTGACCGAAATGTCGTTCTTGTACGGGGTCCAGTGCGAGATGGTTTCCGACAGGTACTCGCGCAGTTTCCACAAGTTTTTCAGCTGGGTCTCGCTCTGGCTCATCACCCCGTCCAGCACCCAGCCTTGCTCGACGCAGTGCTCGAAGGTGGCCAGGGCTTCGTTGGCCACCTCCTCGGTGCTGGCCTCGAACTCCAGCAGCGCGTAGAACGGGCAGTCGGTATCGAACGGCGCCGGCACATCGCCACGCGCCAGGATTTTGGCCAGGCCCTTGTCGGAAAAGAACTCGAAGGCGGTCAGGTCCAGCTTGCCCTGGAAGGCATGCAGCACCGGCATGATCGAGTCGAAATCCGGGGTCCCCAGCACCATCGCGGTGAGGTTGCGCGGCGCACGGTCCAGACGCATGGTGGCCTCGACCACGAAGCCCAGGGTGCCTTCGGCACCGATGAACAACTGGCGCAGGTCGTAGCCGGTGGCGTTCTTGATCAGCCCCTTGTTCAGCTCCAGCAGCTCACCCTTGCCGGTGACCACCTTGAGCCCGGCCACCCAATTGCGGGTCATGCCGTAGCGAATCACCTTGATCCCGCCGGCATTGGTGCCGATATTGCCGCCAATCTGGCTGGAGCCGCTGGAGGCGAAGTCCACCGGGTAATACAGGCCCTGCTCCTCGGCATAGGCCTGCAACTGGCGGGTAATTACCCCTGGCTGGCAGACCACCGTGCGGTCGAAGGCATTGAAATCGAGGATCTGGTTCATGTAGTCGAAGGCGACCACCACTTCGCCATTGGCCGCCACGGCGCCTGCGGAAAGCCCGGTACGCCCGCCCGACGGCACCAGCGCCACCTTGTGCGTATTGGCCCAGCGTACGATCGCCTGCACCTGCTCCACCGTCTTGGGGAAGACGATGGCGCTGGGAGCCGGTGGATAGTGCTTGGTCCAGTCCTTGCCATAGGCCTCCAGGGAAGCTGTGTCGGTCAGGACCTTGCCAGGGTCGACCAGGGTCATCAGTTCATCAATAACAGCGGGGTGGGTCATCGCTGGAACTCTCGACTTATTCATAGTCACCCTGAGCACTCTTCACCTGTCGGGATAAGCTCAGATTGTGTCGCGTATGCTAGCATAGCCCTCCCGCTGTTCATGCTAAGGCTGCCTTTGCGCCTGGCATCACCCTCGCCATTTTTTCTCCGGGATACAGGTTTACGCAGATGAGCAAGACTTCTCTCGACAAGAGCAAGATCCGGTTCCTTCTTCTTGAAGGTGTGCACCAGAACGCGGTCGATACCCTCAAGGCCGCCGGCTACACCAACATCGAATACCTCACTGGTTCGCTGCCGGAAGCCGAGCTGAAGGAAAAGATCGCTGATGCCCACTTCATCGGCATCCGTTCGCGCACTCAGCTGACCGAAGAGATCTTCGACTGCGCCAAGAAACTGGTCGCCGTTGGCTGCTTCTGCATCGGCACCAACCAGGTCGATCTGGAAGCTGCCCGCGAGCGCGGCATCGCCGTGTTCAACGCGCCATACTCCAACACCCGTTCGGTAGCCGAACTGGTACTGGCCGAAGCCATCCTGCTGCTGCGCGGCATCCCCGAGAAGAACGCTTCCTGCCACCGTGGCGGCTGGATCAAGAGCGCGGCCAACTCCTTCGAAATCCGCGGCAAGAAGCTGGGTATCGTCGGTTACGGCTCGATCGGCACCCAGCTGTCGGTCCTGGCCGAGAACATGGGCATGCAGGTGTATTTCTACGACCCGCTGACCAAGCTGCCACTGGGCAACGCCGTACAGGTCACCAGCCTGCACGAGCTGCTGGGCCTGGCCGACATCGTTTCGCTGCACGTGCCTGAGCTGCCGTCCACCCAGTGGATGATCGGCGAGAAGGAAATCCGCTCGATGAAGAAGGGCGCGATTCTGATCAACGCTGCCCGTGGCACCGTGGTCGAGCTGGACCACCTGGCCGCCGCCATCAAGGACCAGCATCTGATCGGCGCCGCCATCGACGTGTTCCCGGTCGAGCCGCGCTCTAACGACGAGCAGTTCGAAAGCCCGCTGCGTGGCCTGGACAACGTGATCCTGACCCCGCACATCGGTGGTTCCACCGCTGAAGCACAAGCCAACATCGGCCTGGAAGTGGCCGAGAAGCTGGTCAAGTACAGCGACAACGGTACGTCGGTATCCTCGGTCAACTTCCCGGAAGTGGCCCTGCCGGCGCACCCAGGCAAGCACCGCCTGCTGCACATCCACGAAAACATCCCGGGCGTGCTCAGCGAGATCAACAAGGTATTCGCCGAAAACGGCATCAACATCTCCGGTCAGTTCCTGCAGACCAACGAGAAAGTTGGTTATGTGGTGATCGACGTTGACGCCGAGTACTCCGACCTGGCGCAAGAGAAGCTGCAACAGGTCAAGGGCACCATCCGTTCCCGCGTCCTGTTCTAAGTTCGCTGGCGGCATGAAAAAGGGAGGCCCTGGTGGCCTCCCTTTCTTTTGCCTGTGACGTTGGTGCCGCCTGCTTCGCGGGTTTACCCGCGAAGAACCCAACACCTATTTAACGTCGACGGTGATCTTCTGCGACACGACGCTCGGCTTGAACGGCACGTGATACTGGTCACCGAGCACCAGCTGCAGGGTGTGCTTGCCAGGGGTCAGGGTAATGCTGGTTTCGGTCTGCGCCTTGCCGAAGTGCAGCACTTGCGGGCCATCCGGCAGTGCAGTGCCGGCCTGTGGCATCAGGCTAGATGGCAGCGGCATGTCGGCCACCGGCTCTTTATCCACGTCCACCAGCAGGTGGTGGTGCCCGGTGTGCGGGGTGCTGTCGCCCGCAGGCTTGAGCGCCATGCCCTCGATGCCGAACTTGACGGTGAAGGTCCTGTCGACCGTAGCGCCATCGGCGGGGGAAACGATGAAGACCTTGGCATCCTTGGGCGGCTCCTGGCTTTTCAGGGCATCTGCGGCACTTGCGAACATTGACGCTCCCATCAACAGACCAGCAACGGCAGCACGCGAAAATAGGCTGTTCATTCACTTCTCCTGTGATTCACTTATTGACCGCCGCCAGTATTCCAGTGGCGGCGGTGGTTCACCTTAGTTGATATGTGCGCCCAGATGTTCACATCCTGAGGCAGAAATATTTCAATCAGGGTTAAACAAGGCCGAGGCTTCAAGGTCATAGGCTGCGCTCGACCACGGCGAGGAAGAAAGCCGTGGCGAAGGTTATTCAAATGCCAAAGAGAAAGGGGCTTTCATGCGTTCGACCATAGGAGTAATGCTGGCGGTACTGATCACGCCATTGGCTCAGGCCGAGCTGATAGACGAAATTGCCGACCGGGGCGAACTGCGCATTGCCGTACAGGTCGACAACTCGCCGTACGCATTCAAGGAAAACGACCACCTGAGCGGCTTCGAGATCGACTTCGGCCAGGCGCTGGCCAAGGAACTGGACCTGCGCGCCGAATTTATCGAAGCGCCCGCGGCAGAGGTGCTGCCGGGTGTCGAGACCGGCAAGTACGACATCGCACTGACCCCGTCGAGCGAATCGCCCAAGAATGACGGCCCGCTCGATGTGAGCCTGCCGTTTGGCGAGAAGCAGCTGGTGATCCCGTTCCAGAAGGACAACCCGGCGTTCGAGAGTGCGGTGAACAATGCACTGCAACGGCTCAAGGACAGCGGGCGGACTGCCGAACTTGAGCAGAAGTGGTTCAAGGGTGTACCTGAGACTGCGGACGGGCAGTAAGTTCTTTATTGCCTGTACTGGCCTCTTCGCGGGCACGCCCGCTCCCACAGGTTAATCACAGGCCCGGGAGCGGGTGCTATCCCTGTGGGAGCGGGCGAGCCCGCGAAGAGGCCAGTACAGGTTCAAGCAGAAAACTCAATCAGAGCCTGCTGTGCCTCGTCCAGCTCCAGCTCGCTGAACACCAGCACCCCCGCCCGCCGCAGCAATGCCGTGGTCACCCCTTCCCCGGCCACCTTCACACCACTGAACGTGCCGTCATAGGTCAACCGGTTGCCGCACGAAGGGCTCCCAGCCTTCAGCACGGCCACACGAATGCCATGACGGCGCACCAGCTCCAGCGCCCGCTGCGCCCCGGCCAGGAACTCGGTGCTGACATCCTCGCCCGTAACCGTCAGTACCCGCGCGCCACCGTCGAGCACCTCCCCACCCTGCCCGCCCGGTATCTCTGCCGGCGGCCGTGGGGTCGGCAAGCCACCCGCCACTTCCGGGCACAACGGCACCACGCGCCCTTCGGCCTGCCAGCGCTGCAACAGGTCGGGGTGGCCGCTGGCGCGGCCGTCATAGCGCACCGGCTGCCCCAGCAGGCAGGCGCTGACCAGCACCTTGGGCAGGTCAGAACAGGTCATTGCCACGGCGCCGGAACCAGCCGGTCAACGAAAGCCGCTCACGCCCTGCCGGCAGCACCTCATGGGGTACCTCGCCCGACAGGAACACTACCAGGCAGCCCGCCACCGGCTCGACATCATGCTCGACACCGTCCACCAGAAACATGCGCAACTGGCCACCATCCTGCGGCTGCCAGTCTTCATTCAAGTACAGTACTGCCGACACCATGCGCCGGTCATCGTCGCGGAAACGGTCAAGGTGCCGGCGATAGAACGCCCCCGGCGGGTACAGGGCAAAATGGCACTCGAAGTCTTCCAGGCCCAGGAACAGGCCCTGGTTGATGGCCTGGCGCAACTGGTCCATAGCGGCCAGGTATTGGTCGCAGGCCTCGGCCTGGCCGGGATCGATCCACTGGATCTGGTCGCCGCGAATTGCCTCGCGCACCTCCTGCGCAGCACCGCGCCCAACCCCCGCGGGGTTGAGCTCGCCTTCGGCATCACGGCGCCGGCACTCGGCCGCCAGCGCGCGCACCAGGTCGGCAGGCAGAAAAAGCGCCTGCTGGGACCAGCCATGGGTGGCCAGATCGTCGACGACGGCCGCAAGTATCGGGTGTTCAGGGGAGATGTGCATGGCGCGCATCATATCCATTAGCCCTGCCGGCGCACAGCGCCACTTGGCCGAGAAGCACGCGGATATCTCGACAAACCGGCGCCCGGCCACGGACAATAGCCACCTGCCGACAGGAGTCCTGAATGCGCCGTCTGTTTTCCCTGATTCTGCTGATGATCTGCACCGTGCCTGTCTGGGCAGACAACCTGGATCAACTGTACAAGGCCGCCGGCTGGCCCGACCAGCGCGCCCATTTCAATGATGCCCTGACCGCCGCCCAGGAACGCTACCGCAACAGTTTGCCACCCGCCGTGTACCAGGCGCTGGTCAACAACAGCAACCAGCGTTTCCAGGCCCAGGCGGTGGACCGTCGCGCCCAGGCGCAACTGCGCGCAACCTTGGCCAACCCGGCACCGGCGCTGGCCTTCTTCAAGTCGCCGCTGGGGCGCAAGGTGGTGGCTGCGGAGCTCAAGGCCACACGCAAGGACGAATTGGCCAGGAATGCCAAGGGTTTGCCAAAGATCCAGGCCAGCGATGATCGCCTGCTGATAATCGGCCACCTGGCCCAAGCCCTGCCGGCGCGCGAAGCCGGCGCCGAAGTGAGCCTGGCCATCGCCGGCGTGGCGGCCGACAGCCTCAGCTCGATGATCCCCGGCCTGTTCGGCGGCGGCCAGGCCCAAGGCCTGCTCGACGGCCAGCGCCAGCGTCTGATGAGCCAGATTGGCGAAGACCTCAACAACACCCTGCTGTATGTCTACCGCGACCTGACTGACGCCGAACTGGAAGAGTTCGCTACCTTTGCCGAGTCGCCAGACGGCAAGGCTTACTACCAGGCCGCCCTGGCCGCCGTTCGCGCAGGCCTGGCGGTTGGCCAGAGCAGCAGCGACCTGAAGTGATCAGCCCAGGCGCTGGTCGATGAAGTCGAAGTAGCGCTGGCGAATGCCCGGTAACTCGTTGGCCAGGTGGTGACGGGCCTCGGGCAGCATCAAGATCTGCGGCTCTGCAAACTTGGCCTTGAGCACTTCGAGGTTGTAGGGCCAATCCACTGTGCCATCCGCCTCTCCTTGCACGATCAACGGCCGCCGCGTGCTGCGCGGAGCGGCCTCGATGCGTTTGACCCAGTCAATCAAGGCGCCCACCCAGGCCGTTGGCAGGCGGCGCGGTTGCAGCGGGTCGGCTTCGAGGAACGGCAGGAAGCTCGGGTCATTGGTGTTCTCGCTGAAGCGCCGCTCGATGCCATTCACGAAGTGACGCAACACACGATAGCTCAGCTTTGACCAGCGCCAGGCACAAGGCCGCACCAGCGGCGCCAACAGGATGACCTGACCATCGATGGGGCTGCGCGCGCCTTGGTACAGCAGGTGGTCCACGGCGATGGCGCCACCGGTGCTTTGCCCGCAAAGGTGCCAGGGGCGCGGCAGCTGCAGCGTGAGCGCCTGCTCGAACAAAGCTTCCAACACCTGCTGATACACCGCGAAATCACTGATGCTGGCCCGCTCGCCGCTGGACAGGCCATGGCCGGGCAGGTCGCAACTGATCACGGCGAAACCCTGTTTGAGCGCCCAATCGATCACATGCCGGTAGAGGCCCATATGGTCGTAATAGCCGTGCAACAGGAACAGCGTCGCGCTCGGCTGCTCGGGTAGCCAGGCCTGCCCGACCAGCTCGAAGCCTGCGGCCTGGAAGCCGCCCAGCCAGCTGTGGGCCGACAGGCTCAAGCCGTAGAAGCGCTGGTAGTCCTGCGCCTGCGCCGACAACGGCTGGCGAGCGGTCAACGGCGCCAGGCTGGTGCGCAGGAGGTCGGGGTTAAAGGCAGCGGGCATCGGGTACATCCACAGTGAAGCAAGTATTGATCTGGGATATTCAGCTCTGGCTGGCGTCGTGGCAAGCTTGGACTATGTGTCACCTGTACCGGCCCTATCGCCGGCAAGCCAGCTCCCACAGGTTACCGGCCTCAGGCCTGGTGATATCCTGTGGGAGCTGGCTTGCCGGCGATAGGGCCAGTGGACCCACCACAAGAAACCCACAGACATCCATGCCGACCCGCCTTGCCAAACCAGTCCTGATCGCCCTCGCCTTGCTGCTCTGCACCACTTTGGTCTGGCAGGCCTACACCGCCTTCCAGGCCCGCTACCTGCGCCCGTTCGACAACCAGGCCACGCTGTTCGACGGCAGCCAGCTGCAGTTGCCCCCCGAACTGGCCGGCCCCGGCCCGATCCGGGTAGTACATTTCTGGGACCCGGCCTGCCCGTGCAACGTCGGCAACCAGCAGCACCTGGGCGACCTGGTCAGCCAGTTCGCCAGCCAGGGTGTGACCTTCCACGTGCTGCAAAAGCCCGACAGCCACGGCCAGTTGCCCGCCAACCTCACCGCCCTCAAGCCACTCGCCAGCGTGCCCGGCAGCGAAAACCTGCCCGCCTCCCCGGCCGTGGCCATCTGGGACCGGCAAGGTAACCTGGCCTACTTCGGCCCCTACAGTGAAGGCGCGGTGTGCAACGCCAGCAACAGCTTTATCGAGCCGATCCTCAAGGCGCTACTCGACGACCGCCAGGTGAGTGCCTCCAATACCCTGGCGGTGGGCTGCTACTGCCCTTGGGCCGGCTGACGCACCCGCGCAGGGTTGCCCACCACCACCGCACCAGCCGGTACGTCACGGGTAACGACACTACCGGCACCCACCACGGCGTTGTCGCCAATGGTCACCCCCGGCAGGATGATCGCCGCGCCGCCGATCCACACGTTGTTGCCGATAGTCACCGGCCGGCCACTCTCCAGCCCTGTGCGGCGCACCTCGGGGTCGAGCGGGTGGTCAGCGGTATAGATCTGCACGTTGGGGCCGATCTGGCAGTCGTCACCGATACGCACCGGCAGCACGTCGAGGATCACGCAGCTGAAATTCATGAAGGTATTGCGGCCGACGCTGATGTTGTAGCCATAGTCGCAATAGAACGGCGGGCGGATCACCGCGCCTTCGCCGACCTGGCCAAAGTGCTCTACCAAAAGCCCATGACGTGCGTCGTTGAGCAATTCGACACTGCTGTTGTAGCGGTGCATCCAGTGCTTGTTGGCGATCTGCTCGGCCTGCAGCTCGGGGCAGCCAGCGTGGTAGAGCTGGCCTGCAAGCATTTTCTGTTTTTCGCTGAGGGACATGGAAACTCCTTCCTGGGGCTATGCTCTGTTCGCGAATCCGCCGATCATCGGACCACATTTTTCTCTTGAACGCACAAGGAGCCTGCATGAAGCGCAGCCTGACCCTGTTGGCCGTGGTGGTTGCCGTGGCCGCCGGCGCCGGATACTGGTACGTGCAGGGCAAGCTGCCGCAACGCGAGGGCGAGGTGGCGATCGCCGGCCTGCAGGCGCCGGTCAGCGTGCGCTACGACGCCCGCGGCGTACCGCACCTGCAGGCGCAGAGCGAACAGGACCTGTACCGCGCCCTCGGTTATGTGCATGCCCAGGACCGGCTGTTCCAGATGGAGATCCTGCGCCGCCTGGCACGGGGTGAGCTGGCCGAGGTGCTGGGCGACAAGCTGCTGCCCACCGACACCCTGTTCCGCAGCCTGCGTATTCGCGAACAGGCAGCGCTGATGGCCAAGCGTCAGGACCGGCAATCACCCGCCTGGCAAGCCCTGCAAGCCTACCTCGACGGGGTGAACAGCTGGCAGGCCAGCCACCCCAAGCCCATGGAATTCGACCTGCTTGGCATCACCCCGCGTCCGTTCAGCCCCGAAGACACCCTGAGCATCGCCGGCTACCTAGCCTACAGTTTTGCCGCCGCGTTTCGCACCGAGCCCGCGCTGACCTACATCCGCGACCAGCTGGGCCCGGAGTACCTGAAGATCTTCGATCTCGCCTGGCGGCCCGAGGGCGCCCTGAGTACACCGCTGGCCGCTGCCGACTGGCAAAGCCTGGAGGCGCTCGCCCGCCTCAGCCATGACGCGCTGGGCGATGCGGGCATCCCGCAATTCGAAGGCAGCAACGCCTGGGCCGTGGCCGGCAGCCGCACCCGCAGCGGCAAGCCGCTGCTGGCCGGTGACCCGCACATTGGTTTCGCAGTGCCAGCTGTGTGGTACGAGGCCGAGCTGTCGGCGCCGGGCTTCAACCTGTATGGCTACTTCCAGGCTCTCAACCCGTTCGCCCTGCTCGGCCACAACCGCGACTTCGGCTGGAGCCTGACCATGTTCCAGAACGACGACGTCGACCTGATCGCCGAACGCACCAACCCGGCCGACGCCAACCAGGTGATGGTCGATGGCAAATGGCAGGCGCTGGAAAAGACCGAGCAACAGATTGCCGTCAAAGGCGAAGCACCGGTCACCCTCAGCCTGCGTCGCTCGCCCCATGGCCCGATCGTCAACGACGTGCTGGGCGCCACTGCCGGGCCCACGCCAATCGCCATGTGGTGGGCGTTCCTGGAAACCGAAAACCCGATCCTCGACGGTT
This sequence comes from Pseudomonas sp. TE3-3-F2023, assembly GCF_036784815.1. Classification (NCBI taxonomy): domain Bacteria; kingdom Pseudomonadati; phylum Pseudomonadota; class Gammaproteobacteria; order Pseudomonadales; family Pseudomonadaceae; genus Pseudomonas; species Pseudomonas sp. TE3-3-F2023. The sequence continues at coordinate 568,030 of NZ_CP145113.1, forward strand.
TCTACCAGCTCAACCGCGCCGATACCCTGGGCAAGATGCGCGAGGCCGCGGCCAAGGTGCATGCGCCAGGGCTTAACCTGGTGTGGGCCAATGCCCGTGGCGATATCGGCTGGTGGGCGGCGGCGCAGTTGCCGATCCGCCCCGACGGCGTCGACCCCGCGTTCATCCTTGACGGTGCAAGTGCGCAGGCCGACAAGCTCGGCTTCTATCCCTTCAGCGTCAACCCACAGCAGGAGAACCCGCCGCGCGGCTACATTGTCTCGGCCAACTACCAGCCTCCGGCGGCGGTGCCGATCCCCGGTTACTACAACCTGCCGGACCGAGGTCGCCAGCTCGATCGCCACCTGGCCAACCCCGCGGTGAAGTGGGATACCCAAAACAGCCAGGCGCTGCAGCTGGACACCGCCAGCGACCATGGCCCGCGCACCCTTGCACCATTGCTGGCAACGCTGCGCGCAGTAGCCGAAGGTGACGAAGAGAAGGAACTGGTCGAGCAACTGGCAGCCTGGAGCGGCGACTACCCGCTCGACTCGACAAGTGCCACGTTGTTCAACCAGTTCCTCTATGAGCTGGCATTCGCGGCCTTGCATGACGAGCTGGGCGACACTTGGTTCCCGGTGCTGATCAGCACCCGCGCCATCGACGCCGCCCTGCCGCGCCTGGCAGCGGATGCCGATTCGCCGTGGTGGAACACCCGCGGAACCAACCAGCGCACCGATCGAACCGCCGTGGTGCGCACGGCGTGGCAGAACAGCTTGAAGCACCTGCGCAAGACCCTGGGGAATGATCCTGCCAGCTGGCAGTGGGGCAAGGCCCATACCCTGACCCACAACCACCCGCTGGGGGTCAAAAAGCCGCTGAACCTGCTGTTCAACGTTGGCCCGTTCGCCGCACCGGGCACTCATGAAGTGCCGAACAACCTATCTGCGAAGATCGGCCCGGCGCCATGGCCGGTGACCTATGGGCCGTCGACGCGGCGGCTGGTCGACTTTGCCGATGCCGGGCAGGCGCTAACCACCAACCCGGTCGGCCAGAGTGGCGTGCCGTTCGACAGGCATTTTGCGGATCAGGCCGAAGGGTACGTGCAGGGGCAGTACCAGAAGGCGCAGATGGGGGTGATTCCGGCGCAGAGTACGTTGCGTCTGGTGCCAGCCAAGTAAAAGGCTGCTCCTGCAAGAGACCGCGATCCTGGTAGGAGCAGCCTTGTGCTGCGAATGGGCCGCAAAGCGGCCCCCGACAATTTCGAATACCTCACAGCACTCACAGCCGAGACCCATTCCATGCAAAGACACTTCATCGAAATCGACGGCGCCCGCATGAGCTACATCGACCAGGGCCAGGGCTTTCCGGTCGTGCTCGGCCACAGCTACCTGTGGTCCGCCGAGATGTGGCAGCCACAAATCGAAGCCTTGTCAGCACACTTCCGCGTCATCGTCCCCGAGCTGTGGGGCCACGGCGTCTCAGATGCTCCGCCTGCCACGACCATCGACATGAGCGCTCTGGCCCGCCAGCATCTGGCACTGCTGGACGCCCTGGACATTGGCAAATGCCATTTGGTCGGCCTGTCGGTCGGCGGCATGTGGGGCGCGCAACTGGCCCTGGAACACCCTGAGCGGGTAGACCGCCTGGTGCTGATGGACACGTACCTCGGTGCCGAGCCGGAGGCGACCCGGCTCAAGTACTTCGGCCTGCTTGACGCCGCCAGTGCTGCAGGGCTGTTCCCGGAGCCATTGCTGGACATCGTCGTACCGATCTTCTTCCATGCAGGCGGGCAGACTGTGCCGCAAGTGCGCGAAGGCTTCCGCGCAGCATTGAAGGCGAGCAGTGCCGAGGTGATTCGGCACAGTCTCGACCCGATGGGGCGAGTGATCTTTGGCCGGCCAGACTTGCTGTCGCGACTGGGAGAACTGGTAAGTGAGCGGACCATCGTGATCTGCGGCGACCAGGACATTCCACGGCCGCCGGAAGAGTCCAATGAAATGGCGCGGATCATTGGCTGCCTGGCGGCGCAGATTCCGTTTGCGGGGCATATCTCCAGCCTGGAGAACCCGCGGGTGGTGAATGAATTCCTGTTGAACTGGCTGCCGCGCAACCAGTGATATTGCCGGGGGCTGCCTTGCAGCCCTTGTGGGAGCGGGTTCACCCGCGAAGCAGGCAACTCGGTGCATGGCACCGGCTTAGCCGGTGTTCGCGGGTGAACCCGCTCCCACAATGGCCCCATTTACCCGACTAACCTTGCCACTTGCCCCCTTCCACAATCACGCTTTCCGGCTTGGTGTCATCGCTCAGTTCCTTGCGCACATACTGGTCATACAGCTTCAGCAGAAACTTCTCCTCCCCCAGCTTGGCCAGCTCGGCATTCACCCAGTCACGCAGTTCGGTGTTGCCCTTCTTCACCGCCGGTGCAATCGGGGCTTCTTCACCCAGCAGCTCAGGCAACACGCGGTACCCCGGGTTCTGCTTGGCCCAGCTGAACAGAATCAGGTTGTCCTGCGCATAAGCATCGCCACGCCCGGCGGCCAGCGCCTGCAACGACTCGCTGTTCTTTTCGAACTTGAGCAGTTTCCAGTCCGGGTGGTTCTTGGTCAGCCAGATATCAGCGGTGGTGCCGGTGGTGACGATGATGGTCTTGTCGGCCAGGTCGTCGAGCTTCTGCACCGGGCTGCCATCCGCGACGATTGCCTGCACGGCAACGCGCAGGTTGGGGTTGGTGAAGTCCACCGCTTCCTTGCGCTCCGGGGTCACGGTCATGTTGGCGAGAATCAGGTCGACCTTGTCGCTCTGCAGGAACGGGATACGGCTGGCCGGCTCCACGGCAACGAACTCGACCTTGTTTTCATCACCCAGCAGGTCCTTGGCCAGGCGCCGGCCGATATCGGTGTCAAAGCCCACGTAGCGGCCCTGCTCATCGACGAAACCGAACGGTGGCTTGTCGGTGAACACGCCGACAATCAGCTTGTCGCGGGCCTTGATGGTTTCCAGGTAGCTGGTGGCCGGCGAGGCCGCCGCCGGCTTGGGTGGCTCTTCAGCCTTGTTGCAGCCGGCCAGCAGGGCCAGGCCGAACAACGGCGCCAGCAGTTTGGTGAGGTTGGCAGTTTTCATGACAGTTCCTTGTGCAGTGTCTTCGGCAGGCTTTCTACGAAGGAGAATTTCTCCAGGAACTGCTGCGCGCGTGCGGTCCGCGGTCGTGTCAAGAAGCTCTCGGGGTCGCCCTGTTCAAGGATCCTGCCGGCCTCCATGAACACGATGCGGTCGGCCACCGCGCGAGCGAAGGCCATTTCGTGGGTAACGATGAGCAAGGTCATGCCGTCGCGTGCCAGGCCCTGGATCACCTGTAGCACCTCCTTGACCATTTCTGGGTCGAGGGCCGCGGTAACCTCGTCGAACAGCATCACCTCGGGGTTCATGCACAGCGAACGCACGATGGCTATGCGCTGCTGCTGGCCCCCGGACAGTTGCCGGGGAAAGGCGTCGCGTTTGTCCAGCAGGCCGACCCGCGCCAGCAGCGCCTCGGCCTGGGCCTGGGCTTCGGCGCGCTCGCGCCTTTGTACCTTGAGCGGGCCAAGCAGCAGGTTGTCGATCACGCTCATGTGACCGAACAGGTGATAGCTCTGGAACACCATGCCGACCCGCTGGCGGACTTCGCGCCAATCGGTACGCGGGTCGAGCAGCTCCTGCCCGGCCAGGCGCAGGTGGCCGCCGTGGGCCTGCTCCAGGCCGTTGAGGCAGCGCAGCAGCGTGCTTTTGCCACAGCCGCTGGGGCCGAGAATGACCACCACCTCGCCGGCCGCCACCTGGAGGTCGACGTCCTTGAGCACCTGGTGCTCGCCAAAGAACTTGTTGAAACCCTGGAATTCGATCAATGCGCTCATGAGTGGGCCCAGCGGCGTTCCAGCACGCGTGAAGCGGCGGACAGCGGATAGCAGACGATGAAGAAGAACAGGAACAAGGCGCCGTAGATCAGCACCGACTCGTAGGTGCGTTCGATGATCTGCTGGCCGGCCTTGATCACCTCGACCACGCCGATCAGCACCGCCAGCGAGCTGGTCTTGATGATCCGCGTGTAGATGTTGATGGTTGGCGGGGTCATGCGCTTGAGCGCCTGGGGCAACAGCACGTAGCCGTACAGCTGCCAGCCTGCCAGACCGATCGACAACCCCGCCTCGCGCTGGCCGCGCGGCAGCGAGTGCAATGCGCCACGCACCACCTCGCCCACCTCGCTGGCGCCCCACAGGCTCAGCACCAGCACCGCGCACCAGAAGCTGGGAATGCTCACGGCCAGAAAGATCGGCAGGCCGAAGAACGCCAGATAAAGCCAGACCAGCACCGGTATGGCACGGAACAGCTCCAGGTACACTTGCAAGGCAATGTTCAGGGTACGGTTGCCCAAGGTTGCCAGCACACCATAGAGCACACCGCCCAGCGTCGCGAAGAGGATGCCCAGCGCAGAAATGGCCAGGGTCTGCACCGCGCCGCCAGCCAGTTGCGGCAATGCCTGCAGCAGCAGTTCAGACGCCGAACTGGCCATGTTGCAGCCTCCTTTCGATATAGCGCAGCAGCAACGACAGCGGCAGGAACAGCAGCACACATAGCAAGGTCAGCACGGTGAGCATTTCATAGGTCTTGTAATACAGCGCGATGTAGTTCTTGGTGGTGTAGAGAATTTCCGGCACGGCCACCGCCGAAACCACGGTGGTTTCCTTGAGCAGGAAGATGAAGTTGGCGAACAGTGCCGGCAGGCTGAGGATGCCGGCCTGGGGCAGCACCACATGACGCAGCAACTGGCCTTCGGACAGGCCGATGGAGCGCCCGGACTCCAGCTGGGCACGGGGCACGGCCTCGATGCCGGCGCGCAGCACTTCGGTCAGGTAGGCACCGCCCATGAAAGTCATGGTGATGATTGCCGCGGCAAAGCCGGAAATCTTCAGGCCCAGGCTGGGCAAGGCGAAGTAGACGAAGAACAACTGGATCAGCAGCGGCGTGTTGCGCGCCAGCTCCACGTAGGCTTTTACCAGGCGCCACAGGTACGGGGTGCGCAATACCAGCAGTGTGGCGTTGACCAGGGCGACCAGCAGCGAGGTGGCGATGGCGATCAGGCCGACCTGCAGGGTCACGCCCACTGCCTTGAGGAAGGCGGGCAGTGTGCCGAGGATGAATGCGGTGTCGAGGGTCATGGGTAAAGCAGGTCTGCAGGGTGCGCGTGGGCACGATAGATAGACTCTAATGATCTAAAAACTTTTTAATAAATACCTTTATAGAATATTCATATCACCGAGACGTCACGCAGTACCCTGTGGGAGCGGGCGCGCCCGCGAACACCGGCGTAGCCGGTGCCATCCACCGCGTCGCCTGCTTCGCGGGCGCGCCCGCTCCCACAGGGTCCTGCGCCCACAAGCAAAAACGCCGACACATGGTGTCGGCGTTGGGTCATGCAAGGTAATGCAAGCGCATCAGAACGCCGGCAGCACCGCACCTTGGTACTTCTTGGCGATGAATTCCTTCACTTCCGGGCTGGTCAGGGCCTTGGCCAGTTTCTGGATGGCTTCGCTGTCCTTGTTGTCAGGGCGGGCGACCAGGAAGTTCACGTATGGCGAGTCGCTACCTTCGATCACCAGCGCGTCCTTGGCCGGGTTCAGGCCGGCTTCCAGGGCGTAGTTGGTGTTGATCATGTCCAGGTCGACCTGGTCCAGCACGCGCGGCAGCATGGCCGACTCAAGCTCGCGGAACTTCAGCTTCTTCGGGTTCTCGGCAATGTCCTTGGGGGTGGCCAGTGCGTTTTTCGGATCCTTCAGGGTGATCAGGCCAGCCTTCTGCAACAGCAGCAGAGCGCGGCCGCTGTTGCTGCCCTCGTTAGGGATGGCAACGGTAGCGCCTTCTTTCAGTTCACTCAGGCTCTTGACCTTCTTCGAGTAACCACCGAAGGGTTCGACGTGCACGCCGATCACGGTATCCAGGTGGGTGCCCTTGCCTTCGTTGAAGTTCTGCAGGTACGGCAGGGTCTGGAAGTAGTTGGCGTCCAGGCGCTTCTGGTCAACCTGGACGTTCGGCTGCACATAGTCGGTGAAGACCTTGATCTGAAGGTCCACACCTTCCTTGGCCAGGGTCGGCTTGATCAGCTCGAGGATTTCGGCGTGCGGTACCGGGGTGGCGGCAACCACCAGTTTCTCGGCGGCAGCAGCCAGGCCGGCAAACGACAGGGCAGCGGCCAGGGCAGTGGTCAGCAGGGTCTTCTTCATGGTGATCCTTGTTCTGGTTCTGGGCCATCGGCGATGGCGAATCGGGTGCCCAACCGGTTCACCAGCGGGCGTGAGGCGGACAATACCCAGATTTTTTATTCCGTAACAATATCTTTTATTTAGCTGCTTATTCCAAAAGCAAACTGCCATCAGCCACTTTGCTTATGAGCGGTGTCTAGCGCGCGGGGTTTGCCAGGTCGAGGTCCTCAGCCAGGATCTCTTCGCCGTCATTCACCAGCAAGGCGAAGTGGATGACGTTCTCCAGTTCACGGGTGTTGCCCGGCCAGGGATGTGCTTCCAGCACCTGCTGCGCCGCCTCGCTCACGAGCGGCACAGGCCGCTGCAGGCGCACGCTGTAGATGCCCACGAAGTACTCGGCCAACGGCAGGATATCGCCCGGCCGCTCGCGCAGTGGCGGCAGCTCCAGCGCCCCCTCGCGCAGGTACTGGTACAGGCGCTCGTTGAAGCGTCCCGCGCGCACCACCCGCGCCAGGTCGATGCTGGTAGCAGCCACCAGGCGCACGTCCACCGGCTGCGGCTGCTGTGCACCCACCCGGGTAACCTCGCGGTTTTCCAGGGCTGCCAGCAGCTTGCCCTGGATGGCCAGCGGCAAGTCGGCGATCTCGTCCAGGTACAACGTGCCGCCATTGGCCGAGCCGAACCAGCCGGCGCGGCTGCTGGCTGTGCCGCCCTGGCTGCCCGCACTGTAGCCGAACAGCTCGGCATCGGCGTAGGTGGGGCTGATGGCCGCGCAGTTGACCGACACGAACAACCCGCTGCGGTCACTGGCACGGTGGATCTGCCGGGCCAGCAGTTCCTTGCCAGTGCCGGTTTCGCCGCGGATCAGCACTGGCAAGGGCTGTGGCGCCAGGCGCTCGAGCTCCTCGCGCAGCTGCTGTGACCGTGGGTCGATGAACACCAGTGCCTTGGCGCGGATGCTCAGCGGGCTCTTGTCCAGCTCAGGGAAGGTCAGCAATGGCTGGCCAAAAGGGTTTTGAAAAGTCATGACGAACTCCCGCCCCAGGCCTGCAATGGCCGGGCGTCAGGCAAGCGGTAAACAGTAAGGGCGATCAGGCGCGGCGCAGTGCGCGCTGCTCGACCCGGCTCTGCAAGCGATACAGGTAGGCGAAACCTTGTTCCCAGCGCTCATGGCCGGACTTGACGTTGATGTGCCCGGCATTGGTCAGCAGCCCTGCTTCGGCGCCCCAGACCTGGGCCAGGTATAACGCCCTTGGCACGCTCACGGCCGGGTCGTTGTCCGAGCTGACCACCTGGCTGGGAAATGGCAGTGCTTCGGTCGGGATCGGCGCGAAATTGCGCAGAGCCGGCGCGCAGGTCGGCCGCTCTACGTCTGCTGGCGCCACCAGCAGCGCGCCCCGTACCCGCCGCAGCAGGGCCGGGCTGGCTTGCGCGGCCCAATGAGCGACGGTTATGCAGCCCAGGCTATGGGCAATCAGAATCACCGGCGAGCGCTCGGCGGCAATCGCCTGCTCCAGTGCCTGCACCCAGTCCTGGCGTTGCGGGGTCAGCCAGTCGTGCTGCTCGACCCGGGTGCTATTGGGCAGGGTGCGCTGCCAGTGACTTTGCCAATGGTTGTCTGGCGATCCTTGCCAGCCCGGCACAATCAGGTAACGAATCGACTCATTGCGCATGGGGACGCCTCCAGTGAGTTTGCGTGCTTGGAGACAAGTATAGGGAGGGAGTTATATCAGTAAAGGAATAAGAAGCTATTTATTAATAACCGAAATGCAATCCCTGTGGGAGCGGGTTTATCCGCGAATGCGTCGGTGATACCTACATCGCATCCGCGGGTGAAACCGCTCCCACAGGGGGCATTGATAGCCATGAAATCCTGGCAAAAAAAAGGGCCATCCCCTGCCAAGAGATATGGCCCCTAAGCACTTGCCTGAAGAAAGTCGACGAGATCAGCGCGCGGTAATCACTGCCAGCTTGCTGATCCCGGCACGTTCGATAGCCGCCATGGCCCGCGCCACTTCGCCGTAGTTCACACCGTCATCGGCCTGCAGTTGTACGCGCACGTCCGCGTCCTTGCTTTTGGCGGCCTTGAGGCTGGTTTCCAGCAAGTCGGGCTGGATCTCATCCTTGTTGATGAACAACTTGCCGTCACCATCGATGCTGACCACCAGCGGGTCCTTCTGCTCCACCGGGGCCACGGCCTCGGTCTTGGGCAGGTTGATGGGTATGGCATTGGTCAGCAGCGGCGCGGTAACGATGAACACCACCAGCAACACCAGCATGACGTCCACCAACGGCGTGACGTTGATTTCACTGAGGACTTCATCACTGTCCTGGGTCGAAAAGGCCATGTCAGGATGCCTCCTTCACAGGCTGGGTGAAACCGGCCTGGGGCCTGTGCACCGCCGGGTGCACCAGCACGCGGAAGGCACTCTTCTGCGCCAGGCTGTAGAAGTCGTGGGCGAAATCATCGAGGTCGGCGGCGGTAAGCTTGAGGCGGCGCAGGAAGTAGTTGTAGACCAGCACCGCCGGCACCGCGACGGCGATACCCACGCCGGTGGCCACCAGTGCCGCGCCAATCGGCCCGGCCACGGTTTCCAGGCTGGCGGAACCGGCCGCGCTGATGCCCTTGAGCGCTTCCATGATGCCCCACACGGTGCCGAACAGGCCGATGAAGGGCGAGGTACTGCCAATACTGGCGACCACCGCCAGGCCGGTTTCCAGCGAACGGCGCTCACGCACGATCTGCTGGCGCAGGGCGCGTTCCAGGCGGTCCTGGTGATTGATGGCGTGGCTCAGGTCATTGGCCTGGCTGTCACCGACGGCGATGGCGGCATAACCGGCCTGGGCAACACGGGCGGCAGGGCCAGGCAGTTCGTGGCTAGGCTCGGCAGCCGAGTCCAGGCTCGAAGCGGCCCAGAACTGCTGGTGGAAGCGCTTGTCCTGGTTCTTCAGCCGCACGAACTGCACGACCTTGACCAGGGCCAGGCCCCAGGTGACGACAGAAAAACCGACCAGCAGCCAGATGACTGCGCTTTCAACGGATTCGAGGGGGGATGCCAGCAGGCTCATGATGATGTCTTCCTGTGTTCTGCGAAAAAGTTAGCGAAGCTTGAAATCGATCGGCACGCTGACCCAGCCGGTCTGGGCCACGTCGCCCTGCTTGGCAGGCACGAAGCTCCAGCGCTTGACCGCAGCCAGTGCGGCAGCGTCGAGGGCATCGCGGCCGCTGCTCTTCTGGATCTGGATCTGCCCGGGCTTGCCGCTGGGCAGCACCTCGACGCGCAGCAGCACGGTGCCTTCCCAACCGCGGCGCTGAGCCATCTGCGGGTACTCGGGCGCCGGATTCTTCAGGTACGCAGCGTTGGCCGATGCCGGGGTGACCGGGGCCGGCGCGGGTGGCGCTGGCGGTGCCGGAGCGGCTACAGGGGCTGGCGGCGGGGCCTCGACCGGCTTGGGCTGCGGTTTTGGCTGTTGCTTGACCACCGGCTTGGGCACGGGCTTTGGTTTGGGTTTGGGCTTGGCGGCCAGTTCGTCGACAACAGGCGGCGGTGGCGGCTGGACTACCGGCGGTGCCGGGGCTGGTGGCGGTGGCTCGACCACAGGCGGTGCCGGCGCGGCGAACTCGATGGTCATCGGTGGTACTTGCGGTGGCACCACCGGCAGCTCGGGCGTTGGTGCCTGGCTGACCCAATACGCTGCTGCGCCATGCAAGGCCAGCACCAGCAGGCCCAACACCAGCTTGTCGCGGCGCTTGAGCCCACTGACGGGCGTGCGTTGCAGGCGCAGCTGGCCAAGCGGGAGGCGAAGCGTGCGTCCAAGGTCGACCAGGTCGCCCGGGGCCGGGCGCCATGGCTGGTCGTAGGCCCTGACGGCCGACTGGACATTACCCATTGATCAAACTCCTGGGGTCTCGATTCAGGTGTGTGGCTGAATCATCGGGGTCAGGGGCTTATCTCTTAAAGTAATGTTTAAAATTATGGTTAGAACTTTACTGAATATATATTTTGGCAAGTTTTCTCAACGCCGCGAGTTACGCGGGGTGTAGCAGAGCGAGCCGTGAATCATGCTTTGCAGGCATTCAAAATATTCGCGCAAGGCATGAGATTGCCGCGAGGGCTTGCCGGCGATGGGCTGAAAAGCAGCCCCGACAATCTCCCAGGCAATAAAAAACCCGGGACCAATCCCGGGTTTTCCATCATCAAAGGCGTCTCAGATATCCGCTACCTTCTGCCAAACCTTCGGCCGGAAGAACAATGTCTCCCCCCGCGCCAACCCGGTCAGGCTGTCATGGTCCTTGACCACTTCGGCCTCGATCAGCTCGCTCTGCCCCTCCACCTTCAAGGTCACCCGCGTGGTCGCGCCCAGCGGCCGAATATCCCTCACCTCGGCTGCATGGTGCCCTTCGGTCTCGTGCCGCGACAGCGACACCTCATGCGGGCGGAACAGCACATGATGCCCTTCGCTCAAGGCCAGGCGGTTGGAGTCACCAAGGAAGTGGTAGACGAAGTCGTTGGCCGGGTGCTCGTACACCTCGCCCGGCGAGCCGATCTGCTCGATCACGCCCTTGTTCATCACCACGATGCGGTCAGCCACTTCCATGGCCTCTTCCTGGTCGTGGGTGACGAACACCGACGTCAGGTTGATGTCCTCGTGCAGGCGCGCCAGCCAGCGACGCAGCTCCTTGCGCACCTTGGCATCCAGCGCACCGAACGGCTCGTCCAGCAGCAGCACCTTGGGCTCCACCGCCAGCGCACGAGCCAGGGCGATACGCTGGCGCTGGCCACCGGACAACTGCTCGGGGTAGCGGTCGGACAGCCAGTCCAGCTGCACCATGTTCAGCAGTTCATGCACCTTCTCGGCAATCTTGCTCTCGCTCGGACGCTCGCCCTTGGGCTTCATGCGCAGGCCGAAGGCGACGTTGTCGAACACACTCATGTGGCGGAACAACGCGTAGTGCTGGAACACGAAACCGACGTTGCGGTCGCGAACGTCATGGCCGGACACGTCCTCGCCATGGAACACGATATTGCCCTGGTCCGGGGTTTCCAGGCCGGCGATGATGCGCAGCAGGGTGGTCTTGCCGCAGCCGGACGGGCCGAGCAGGGCCACCAGCTCGCCGCTGTTGATGTCCAGGTTGATGTTGTCCAGGGCCTGGAAGCTGTTGAAGCGCTTGCTGACGTTACGAACTTCGATCGACATGAATCATTCCTCCGCGGCGCTGTGGCGCAGGCGGTTAATACGGTTCTCGCTCCACTGCTTGAGCAGCAGGATGAAGAGCGCCAGGATCAGCAGCAGGCTGGCCACGCTGAAGGCCGCGACATGGTTGTACTCGTTGTAGAGGATCTCCACGTGCAGCGGCAAGGTATTGGTCACGCCGCGAATGTGGCCCGACACGACCGACACCGCACCAAACTCGCCCATTGCCCGCGCAGTGCACAGCACCACGCCATAGATCAGGCCCCATTTGATGTTCGGCAGGGTCACGTGCCAGAACATCTGCCAACCATTGGCACCGAGCAGGCGCGCGGCCTCCTCTTCCTGGGTGCCCTGCTCCTGCATCAGCGGTATCAGCTCACGGGCCACGAACGGTACGGTGACGAAGATGGTGGCCAGAACGATGCCCGGCAGGGCGAACACGATCTGGATATCGTGGTCCTGCAGCCACGGCCCGAACAGGCCTTGCGCACCGAACATCAGCACGTAGACCAGGCCGGCGATCACCGGCGACACCGAGAACGGCAGGTCGATCAGGGTGACCAGGATACTCTTGCCACGGAAGGTGTACTTGCTCACGCACCAGGCGGCGCTGACGCCGAACACCAGGTTCAGCGGCACCGAAATGACCACGGCGAGCAGGGTCAGCTTCAGCGCCGACAACGCATCCGGCTCGAAGATCGCCTCGAAGAAGGTGCCAAAACCGTTCTTCAGTGCCTGCGATACCACGATCACCAGTGGCAGCAGCAGGAACAGCGCGAACACCAGCCAGCCTAGGCCGATCAAGATACGCCGCGAAGTGGCGCTGCCCCGGCGGGCGGCGTTGGCGGCGGCGGTTGCATTCAGGGATGAACTGGACATGCCGGCCTCCTTCAAGGGGTTTCGATGCGGCGCTGCAGCAGGTTGATCAGCAGCAGCAGGATGAAGGAAACCACCAGCATCAGCACGCCAATGGCGGTCGCGCCGGTGTAGTCGTACTGGTCGAGCTTGACCATGATCAGCAGCGGCAATATCTCGGTCTTCATCGGCATGTTGCCGGCAATGAAGATCACCGAACCATACTCGCCCACGCCACGGGCGAAGGCCAGGGCAAAGCCTGTCAGCCAGGCAGGCAGCAACGCTGGCGCCAGCACGTGGCGGAACACTTGCAGCGGCTTGGCGCCCAGGCAGGCGGCGGCCTCCTCCACTTCACGCGGAATGTCGGCCAGTACCGGCTGCACCGTCCGCACCACGAACGGCAGGGTGACGAAGGTCAGCGCCAGGGTGATACCCAGCGGGGTGTAGGCGATCTTGAAGCCCAGGTCGGTGGCGAACTGGCCAACCCAGCCCGAGGGTGCGTACAGGGCGGTCAGGGCGATACCGGCTACGGCCGTGGGCAGGGCGAACGGCAGGTCGATCATCGCATCGATGATCTTGCGCCCAGGGAAGGTGTAGCGCACCAGCACCCATGCCAGCAGGGTACCGATCACACCGTTGATGATGGCGGCGAACAGGGCGGTGCCGAAACTCAGCTTGAGCGCGGCAATCACCCGCGGCGCGCTGATGACGTTCCAGAACTGCTCCCAGGTAAGCTGCGCGGCATGCACGAACATGGCGGCCAGCGGTATCAGCACGATCAGGCTGAGGTACACCAAGGTGTAGCCCAGCGTCAGCCCGAAGCCGGGTATGACGGGGGAAATGCGGCGTGACATAAATATCCCTGGTTGAACGCACGAAACCCGGAATCAATCCCGGGCCGGTGCAGGCTTCTGAATCTTGGGGCTGCTTTGCAGCCCAATCGCGACGCAAGGCCGCTCCCACAGGAGATTGCGGTTCCTTGTGGGAGCGGCCTTGCGTCGCGAATGGGCCGCATGGCGGCCCCGCTTTTCCTTGGCGATTACTGTGCCTGATAGATCTGGTCGAACACACCGCCATCGTTGAAGAATTTCGGTTGTGCAGTTTTCCAGCCACCAAAGTCCTTGTCGATGGTTACCAGCTCAAGTTTCGGGAATTGCTTGCCGAACTCGGCAGCGACCTTCTCGTCACGCGGGCGGTAGAAGTTCTCGGCGGCAATCTTCTGCCCGGCCGGGCTGTACAGGTGCTTGAGGTATTCGGTGGCAATCTCGGTATTGCCCTTCTTCTCGGCGTTCTTGTCCACCACCGCCACCGGCGGCTCGGCGAGGATCGACAACGACGGCACGACGATGTCGAACTTGTCGGCACCACCGTCTTCCTTCAGCGCCAGGAAGGCCTCGTTTTCCCAGGCCAACAGCACATCGCCCTGGCCGTTATTGACGAAGGTGATGGTCGAGCCACGGGCGCCGGTATCCAGCACCGGAACGTGCTTGAACAGCTCCTGCACGTATTCCTTGGCCTTTGCTTCGCTACCGCCGGCCTTCAGGCCATAGGCCCAGGCAGCCAGGAAATTCCAACGGGCGCCGCCGGAGGTTTTCGGGTTGGGGGTGATGACCGAAACGTCTTTCTTGATCAGGTCGCCCCAGTCCTTGATGCCTTTCGGGTTGCCCTTGCGCACCAGGAACACAATGGTCGAGGTGTACGGGGTGCTGGCATTCGGCAGGCGGCTCTGCCAGTTGTCCGGTAGGCTCTTGCCGAGCTTGGCGACTTCATCGATGTCGCCGGCCAGGGCCAAGGTCACCACGTCGGCACGCAGTCCGTCGATCACCGCACGGGCCTGCTTGCCCGAACCGCCGTGGGATTGCTGGATCTTCACCTTGTCGCCCGGGTGAGCCTGCTGCCAGTGCTTGATGAACTCGGCGTTGTATTGCTGATAGAGCTCGCGGGTCGGGTCGTAGGACACGTTCAGCAGTTCGTAGTCCTTGGCGATGGCGGAACCGGCAAAAACAGCACTGGCCAGGGCGGCGAGCGCATAACGGCGGATGGACATGGTGAAGCTCCCGATTGGCATTTTTCTAGTTTTGAATGTGTGGCGCGATCAGCCGGTCTTGTTGCCGGGCTGCTGCAGGCGGAACTTCTCCTTGCGCTCGATCTGTACGACCTGAGCGTTGTGCACGGTAATCTCCACCGCACCGAATCGCAGGTCGCGCAGAGCGCTCTGGATTTCACGCAGAATGGTGGCTTCGTCCTGACCGTCGATGCTACGCAGAGATGCACTCATGCTCGTTCTCCTTGGAGTGAGGGTGCCGGGCTGAGGTTTGAAGGGGGATTTGCGCCTGGCTTGAGGGCAATAGTAGTGAGGCGGGGTTATTCTTAAAAATAATGTTTAAGAATGTTTATATAACCGAAAATAAAAGCTCGTTTTCAAGACAACAGAAGGCCCTGTGGGAGCGGGCGTGCCCGCGAATGCGTCAGTAAATTCACCATCGCATTCGCGGGCACGCCCGCTCCCACAGGGTTCAGTGCTGGGTTTCGGTCTTGTGTTCAGGCTCGCGGATCTTGTACCAGGCCACATACAGGGCCGGCAGGAACAGCAGCGTCAGCAGGGTCGCCACGATGATCCCGCCGATCATGGCGTAGGCCATCGGCCCCCAGAACACCTCGCGGGCAATCGGGATCATGCCCAGGCTCGCCGCCGCCGCAGTCAGCAGAATCGGCCGGCGCCGATGGTTGGTGGCCTCTACCACCGCATCCCACGGCGACAAGCCCTGGGCTTCGAACTCGTCGATCTGGGTCACCAGGATCACCGAGTTACGAATGATGATGCCCGCCAGCGCGAGAATGCCGAGAATCGCCACGAAGCCCATGGGCGTACCTGTGGGCACCAGCGCGATGATCACGCCAATCAGCCCCAGCGGCGCCACGCTGACCACCAGGAACAGCTTCTGCACGCTGTGCAGCTGGATCATCAGGAACGTCGCCATCAGGAACAGCATCAGCGGGATGACCTTGCGGATCGGCCCCTGCGCCTTGGCGCTTTCTTCCACCGTACCGCCGGTGGCCACTTCGAAGCCCACCGGCAACTTGCTGGCGAACTCGTCGATCTTCGGCTTCAACTGGGCCACCAGGTCGGTTGGCTGGATGTCGCCGTTGACCGAGGCCTTGATGGTGATGGTCGGCTTGCGGTCACGGCGCCATACCAGCGGCTGCTCCAGCTCGTAGCGCACGGTGGCGAACGCCAGCAGCGGGATCGAGGTGCCGTTGGGTGTCAGGATCTGCAGGTTCTGCAGCGTATCGGGCGAGCCACGCTCGCTATCCTCGGCACGGGCGACCACGTCGACCAGGTAGATGTTGTCGTTGACCTGGGTGATCTGCACACCGCTGACGATGCTGTTCATCACATTGGCCACATCCTCCGACGACAGGCCCAGCTGGCGCGCCTTGTCCTGGGCGATTTCCACGCGCAACACCTTCCCCGGCTCGTTCCAGTCGTAGATCATCTCGCCAATGTGCTCGTTCTGGTCGAGCAAGGTGGCTAGCTCGATGGCATGTTTGCGCACCTCGTCGATATTGGCGCCGCTGACCCGATACTGGATCGGCCGGCCCACCGGTGGGCCCATTTCCAGCGATTGCACGTTGGTGCCGATGCCAACGAACTCTTCATGCAGGATCTTCTGCAGGCGGTCCATCATGGCCTGGCGTTCCTCGAAGCCCTTGCTGACGATCACCAGCTGCGCGTAGTACGGGTTCTGCAACTGCTGGTCGAGGGGCAGGTAGAAGCGGATCGCGCCCTGGCCGATGTAGGTACTCCAGTGCACCAGGTCCGGGTCGTCCTTGATCCGCGCCTCGAAGCGGTCGACCACCTTGCGCGTCTCCTCGATCGAGGCGTTCTGCGGCAGGTTGAGGTCGACGAGGATTTCCGGGCGGTCCGAGGACGGGAAGAACTGGTTCTGCACGAAGCGCTCGCAGAAGATCGCCAGGGCGAACAGCACCACGGTGCCGATGATGGTCAGCCAGCGGTTGCGCATGCACCACAACAAACCATGCTCGAAGGCCCGGCCGACACGGCCCGGCTCGGCCTCATGGGGCTTGAGCTTGGCGCTGCTGAGAATGTGCACACCTAGCACCGGGGCGAAAAACACCGCCACAACCCACGACACCATCAGTGCCACGGCAATTACCGCAAACAGCGTGTAAGTGTACTCACCCGCCGAACTGGCATTGAGGCCGATCGGCACGAAACCGGCCACCGTCACCAAGGTGCCGGTGAGCATGGGGAAGGCTGTGGAGGTATAGGCAAAAGTCGCCGCCTGCTCCTTGCTTTCGCCCATTTCCAGCCGGGTGACCATTACCTCCACGGTGATCATCGCATCGTCCACCAGCAGGCCCAGGGCGATGATCAGCGCGCCCAGCGAAATCCGCTGCATGGTGATACCGCTGTATTCCATGAACACGAACACCATGGCCAGCACCAGCGGGATCGAACAGGCCACCACCAGCCCGGCACGCACGCCGAGGCTGACGAAGCTCACCGCCAGCACGATCACCACCGCCTCGAACAGCGCACTGGTGAAGCCGCCCACCGCTTGCTTGACCACCACGGCCTGGTCGGAAACAGTGTGCACCCCGACGCCCACCGGCAAGTCTTCGATCACCTTGTCCATGCGCTTTTTCAGAGCCGCGCCGAACACCTGGATATTGCCGCCGGCCTTCATGCCGATGGCCAGGCCCAACGCCGTCTGGCCGTTGTAGCGGAACATCGGCGAAGGAGGGTCGACGTAGCCGCGCTCGATATCGGCGATATCGGCCAGGCGGAAGAAGCGGTCGTTGATCTTCAGGTTGACGGTTTGCAGGTCCTTTTCCGAGGTGAACTGCCCGGAGGTACGCACCGAGATACGTTCCGGCCCGGCCTCGATCACACCGGCAGGGGTCACGGCGTTTTGCGATTGCAGGGCCTGCATGACCTGGCGCTGATCGATGCCCAAGGCTGCCAGCTTGCGGGTGGAGAAGTTCAGGTACAGCACTTCGTCCTGGGTACCGATCAGCTCGATCTTGCCGATGTTGGGCACATCGCGCACTTCGGCCCGCGCCTGTTCCACGTAGTCGCGCAGCTGGCGCAGGGTCAGGCCGTCGGCGGTGAAGGCGTAGATCGAACCGAACACATCGCCGAATTCATCGTTGAACCCTGGCCCCTGGATGCCCGCAGGGAATTCACCGCGAATGTCCTGGATCTTCTTGCGCACCTGGTACCAGATTTCCGGGATGTCCTTGGCCTTGGTGGTGTCGCGCAGGTACACGTAGACCGTGGATTCGCCGGGGCGGGTGTAGCTTTTGGTGTAGTCGAGGGAGTCGAGTTCCTCTAGCTTCTTCTCGATACGGTCGGTGACCTGGTACAGGGTTTCGTCCTGGGTCGCGCCGGGCCAGCGGGTCTGGATGACCATGGTCTTGATGGTGAAGGACGGGTCTTCCTCACGGCCCAGGTTGAAGTAGGAGAAGATCCCCATCAGCAGGCCAACGAACATCAGGTACCAGACGAACGATTGATGCTTGAGTGCCCAGTCGGACAGGTTGAAGCTTCCTTTCATTGCGCATCCTCGTCGAAGGTGACCTTCTGGCCGGGCTTGAGGCTGTTCA
Organism: Pseudomonas sp. TE3-3-F2023; assembly: GCF_036784815.1. Taxonomy (NCBI): domain Bacteria; kingdom Pseudomonadati; phylum Pseudomonadota; class Gammaproteobacteria; order Pseudomonadales; family Pseudomonadaceae; genus Pseudomonas; species Pseudomonas sp. TE3-3-F2023. Next base: position 585,927 of record NZ_CP145113.1, read on the forward strand.
CGCCCGCTGTCACCACCCGCTCGCCGGGCTGTACGCCCGAAGTCAGGACGATGCTGTCGGCGGTGCGGCCGATCAGGGCCACGTCACGAGTGGCCACGGTCTTCTGCTGCGTATCGATCACCCATACCTGGGTCTTGCCGTCGCGCTCGAGCAAGGCACTCAAAGGCAGTTCGCTGCGTGGCGATACCTCCGAACTCAGGGTCACGCTGATGGCGGTGCCCAGGTGGAAGGCCGCCGGGGTGCTGGCCAGGGTCAGGCGAGCGCGGCGGGTGCGAGTGGTGGCGTCGGCTTGGGGTTCCAGTTCCCGCAGGCTGGCGGTGGTGTTGATGGTCGGGTCCAGCTGCGAAGCAACGGTGAAGGTCAGGCCTTTGCTCAACTGCTCGGCCAGGCCGATCGGCAGGTCGATCACTGCTTCCTTCACATCCGGCCTGGCCAGGGTTACCACGGCCTGGCCGGCGGTGACGGTTTGCCCGGCTTCGGCCTGCCAGGCAGTGATTACCGCAGCGTGGTCGGTGCGCAGGGTACTGTAGTCGAGCTGGTCACGCGCCTGGCTGAGCGCGGAGCGCGCCTGCTCCAACGCCGCGCTGGTGGTTTTCAGGTTGGTCTGGGCGATATCCAGCTGGGCCTGGGCGCCTACGCCACGGTCGTAAAGCTGTTGCTGGCGGCGGGCATCGGCCTGGGCGTTGATCCACTGCGCCTGCACCTTGGCCAGGTCGCCTTCGGCGGCGCGCAACTGGTTCTGCTGGTCGGTCGGGTCGAGGGTGGCCAGGATGTCACCCGGTTTCACCTGAGCGCCCACATCCAGCCAGCGCCGAGCAATACGCCCGGAAACCCGGAAGCCCAAGGTGCTTTCGAAACGCGCCTGGATACTGCCGGCGAAACGGCCCAACTGCGACTGCACCTGGGGTTCGACCTTGACCGACAGCACCGGCCGAATCGGCTCTGGTGCTTCGTCCTCGCTACTGCAACCGGCCAGCAGCACGCCGGCCGACAGGATCATCAGCAGGCGATTCATAGCTCCCCCCCTTGGGCGCTGGCATCTACCTTCTGCACCTGCATGCCGGGGTGCAGCAACTGCCCGCCATTGACCACCACGGTTTCGCCGCCTTTCAGGCCACTGGCGACCACGATCCTGCCGGTGAGATAACGGCTGACCTCGACCTTGCGCAGCTCTACCTTGTCACCCTCGCCCACTACCCAGACGGCGGGTTCATGCAGGGCCTTGGTCAGTGCCGACCATGGCAGCTCGATGCTTGGCCGACCCTGTGCATTGGTGGTGGCCGTCACCGGTGCACCCAGTTGCATCCCTGGCGGTACATCCCGCAATCCGACCTTGACCTGTACCGTGCCGCTTTGCGCAGACACTGTTGGAGTGATTTCGCGCACGAAGCCACGGGCCTGGACCTTGGGGTCGTCCAGCAGGCTGACGATCACGCCGGCATCGCTGGCTGGAGCCACCAGCAGCGATTCGTAGACATTGAACACAGCATCACGGTCGCCATCGGTGGCGAGGCTGAAGATTGGCATGGTCGCCTGCACCACCTGGCCGACCTCGGCCTGGCGCTCGGTGATGACCCCATCGGCCTCGGAGACCAGCGCGGTATAGCTCAGTTGTTCGTTGGCGTTGGCCAATTGCGCCTGTGCGGCCTTGAGCGCGCTCTGGTTGCTACGCAGCGCGGCTTCGGCGGAATCGTATTCGCTCTGGCTGGTGTAGCCCTTGGGCAACAGCTTCTGCTGACGAACGAAGGCAGCGCTGGTCTGGGTGACCCGCGCCTGCGCGGCGAATACCTCGGCCTTGGCCGAGTCGACATTGTTCTGCAGGTCTTTCGGGTCCAGCCGCGCCAGCACTTGGTTGGCCTTTACGTGGTCACCGACATCGACACTGCGCGAAATGATCTTGCCGCCCACACGGAACGACAGGTCGGTCTGCACCCGCGCCTGTACATCGCCGGTCAAGGTGACCCTGGCCGCGAAGTCGGTGGGTGATACCTGTTGCACGCCTACGCGAGGCAGTGTTTCGGTGGTTTCTTCCTTACTACAGCCCGACAGCAGGGACACAAGCCCCAGGCAGACGACCAACAGCGGACGCATCAACGTCATGCAGGCTCCTTGCTTGCGCGCAAATGATTCGTGGGATGCGACTGTTAGCGTAGATCAGGGTTCGATAAACATCACTGACCGCGACCAAGCTGGCACTTTCGGCGCCTGCGCGAGCCTCTTCGCGGGTAAACCCGCTCCCACAGGGCATGCGCAAGCCCTGAAGGCTGCACAGTCCCTTGTGGGAGCGGGTTTACCCGCGAAAGGGCCGGTACAGGTCAGAGCTGAACTGAAGCCTTGTTCAGCCCCAGTTCGATGTCATCGATCAGTGCTTTGGCAAAGCCGCTGAGAATTCTCGCGGCACTACCGGCCAGCCGGTCATTTTCCATCTCGGCTTCAGTCGTCAGGTGATTGATGCACCCGAGCATTACGGAGAGTTCGGAGAAGGCATGGTTGAAGGGAATATCTCCTATATCTGGACAAGGAGTTGCCACCTTCATCTTTCTCACGGATCAGGGCGGCAACCGTACGCGAGGTGAGAAACCGCGGATATAGGAACGCAGCCAGACGTAAGTCTGCCCGCGCACGGTTGCCATGACGAAAGCACTATATCGTTGGGTTCTCACACCCAGTCCCAAGTACGTTATCCCTGAGGCATTTCCCCAGCAACAGAGCAGCTTCCACACGGCTCGTAGGATAATTCCCAAGCCGATCCAACTGAAGCCTTTGGTTTGAGTTGATGAAAAGTCGTACGCCTCGAGGGCCTCTTCGCGGGCATGCCCGCTCCCACAGGAATGTCGCCAGCCCCAGGCCAGTGCTGTACCTGTGGGAGCGGGCGCGCCCGCGAAGAGGCCGGCACAGCAACGCATAAGCTTCTGCCATATTCAGAAACCATCAGCCACCCGGTGGCCTCCGCTTCAGCCACTACCTTTCAAAAGGAGGTTCAATTTCAAGGAAGATCACAATGCCATTAGCCGAATCCCACCGACTGCGTCGTGGGCGCTACTCCGAGCCAGGCAGGCTCTACCTGCTGACTACCATCACGCACAAACGAAAACCACTGTTCCATGACTTCGACAATGCTCGCCTGGTGGTCAAACATCTGCGGGTTTCAAATGACATTCAGGATTGCCATTCTTTGGCCTGGGTAGTGATGCCGGACCACCTGCATTGGCTGGTCGAGCTGAAGGATGTGGCATTGGGAACGTTGATGCGCAAGTTCAAATCACGCACGGCCATTGCGTTGCGCAAGGCAGGTGTCAGGCACAAACCGATCTGGCAACCCGGTTACCATGACCATGCGCTGCGACGGGAAGAATGTGTGGTGCATGTAGCCCGGTACATTGTTGCCAATCCCTTGAGGGCTGGATTGGTCAGGAGTGTCAGGGACTATCCACACTGGGATGCGGTATGGCTTTGAGTCGGCGTTGGGGCCTTCGCGGGCTTGCCCGCTCCCACAGGGATCATCACAAGCCTGAAGGCTGTGATGTCCTTGTGGGAGCGGGCAAGCCCGCGAAAGGGCCGGATCAGACCGACGCAGCCACCTGCGCCGGGCGCTTGACCTGTGGCTGCGAAGCATTCGCCGCAGCGCCCTCTTCGATCGCCTGCTGAATCGCCTTGCGACGACGCTCTTCGGCCTGGCGGCTGAAGTACCAGACGAAGAAGGTCACCAGCGACACCGACAGCAGGATCAGGCTTGCCACGGCGTTGATCTCCGGTTTCACGCCCAGGCGCACTGCCGAGAACACTTCCATCGGCAAGGTGGTAGAACCAGGGCCTGACACGAAGCTGGCCAGCACCAGGTCATCCAGCGACAGGGCGAACGACATCATGCCGCCCGCCGCCAGCGACGGCGCGATCATCGGGATGGTGATCAGGAAGAACACCTTCCACGGCTTGGCACCCAGGTCCATCGCCGCTTCCTCGATCGACAGGTCCAGCTCACGCAGGCGTGCCGACACCACCACCGCCACATACGCCGCACAGAACGTGGTGTGGGCGATCCAGATGGTGACGATGCCGCGCTCCTGCGGCCAGCCGATCATCTGCGCCATGGCCACGAACAGCAGCAACAGCGACAGACCGGTGATCACCTCGGGCATCACCAGCGGCGCGGTGACCAGGCCACCGAACAGCGTGCGGCCCTTGAAGCGGGTGACCCGGGTCAACACGAACGCCGCCAGGGTACCCAGCGCCACCGCCGCCACCGCCGTGTAGCAGGCGATTTCCAGCGAACGCATCACCGAACCCATAAGCTGGGTGTTGTCGAGCAAGCCGACGTACCACTTCACCGACCAGCCGCCCCATACCGTCACCAGCTTGGAGGCGTTAAACGAGTAGATCACCAGGATCAGCATCGGCAGGTAAATGAACAGCAAGCCGAGCACAAGCATCAGCTTGGAGAAACTGAAGCGCTTCATGCCCTGCCCTCCATTTCTTTGGCCTGGCTGCGGTTGAACAGCAGGATCGGCACGATCAGGATCGCCAGCATCACCACCGCCAGTGCAGAGGCCACCGGCCAGTCACGGTTGTTGAAGAACTCTTGCCACAGCACCTTGCCGATCATCAGGGTTTCCGGGCCGCCGAGCAGTTCAGGGATCACGAACTCACCCACCACCGGGATGAACACCAGCATGCAGCCGGCGATGATGCCGTTTTTCGACAGCGGCACGGTGATCTTCCAGAAGCTGTTGAAGGTGCTCGAACCCAGGTCCGAAGCGGCCTCGAGCAGGCTCGGGTCGTGCTTCACCAGGTTGGCGAACAGCGGCAGGATCATGAACGGCAGGTATGAATAGACCACACCGATGTACACCGCCAGGTTGGTGTTGAGGATCTGCAGCGGCTGGTCGATCAACCCGGTCCAAAGCAGGAAGCCGTTGAGCAGGCCGTTGTTGCTGAGAATGCCCATCCAGGCATAGACGCGGATCAGGATCGCGGTCCAGGTCGGCATCATGATCAGCAACAGCAGGACCGTCTGGGTTTCCTTCTTGGCGTTGGCAATGGCATAGGCCATCGGGTAGCCGATCAGCAGGCACAGCAGGGTGCTGAAGAAGGCCATCTTCAGCGAGCCAAGGTAGGCCGAGATATACAGCTCATCCTCGGTCAACAGGCCATAGTTGGCCAGGTTGAGCACCAGCTGGACCTTGTCTTCGACGTAGCTGTAGATCTCGGTATACGGCGGGATCGCCACGTCGGCTTCGGCGAAGCTGATCTTCAACACGATGAAGAACGGCAGCATGAAGAACAGGAACAGCCAGATGAACGGCACGCCGATCACCAGGTGCCGCCCCTCCGGGGTAATACGCTGGAAGGCTCGCTTGAGCTTGCGCAGTTTCATGACCGCAGTACCACGCCGCTGTCGTCTTCCCACCACACGTACACTTCATCGCCCCAGGTCGGGCGCGTGCCCTGGCGCTCTGCGTTGGCGACGAACGACTGGACGACCTTGCCGCTCGGCAACTCGACGTAGAACACCGAGTGCCCACCCAGGTAGGCAATGTCGTGAACCTTGCCACGCGACCAGTTGTGCTCGCAGGTCGGTTGCTGGGTGGTGACCAGCATCTTTTCCGGGCGCAGGGCGTAGGTGATGTGCTTGTCTTCTACCGAAGTGGTGATGCCGTGGCCGACATAGATCTTGCGCTCCAGCTCCGGGCTGGCAATGATCGCGTGGCCTTCGGCGTCGTCGACCACTTCACCTTCGAACAGGTTGACGTTGCCGATGAACTCGCACACCAGGCGGCTGGTAGGCGTCTCGTAGATATCCACCGGCGAGCCGATCTGGGCGATCCAGCCCAGATGCATGATGGCGATACGCTGGGCCATGGTCATGGCCTCTTCCTGGTCGTGGGTCACCATCACGCAGGTCACGCCCACGCGTTCGATGATCTCTACCAGTTCCAGCTGCATCTGCGAACGCAGTTTCTTGTCCAGCGCACCCATCGGCTCGTCGAGCAGCAGCAGCTTGGGGCGCTTGGCCAGCGAGCGGGCCAGGGCCACGCGCTGGCGCTGGCCGCCGGACAGCTGGTGCGGCTTGCGCTTGGCATACTGTGTCATGTGCACCAGCTTGAGCATCTCGGCCACACGGGCCTCGATCTCTGCCTTGGGCATCTTGTCCTGCTGCAGGCCGAAGGCAATGTTCTGCGCCACGGTCATGTGCGGGAACAGCGCGTAGGACTGGAACATCATGTTGATCGGCCGCTCGTAGGGCGGCATGTCGGTGATGTCGACGCCATCGAGGAAGATCCGCCCTTCGGTCGGGCGCTCGAAGCCGGCCAGCATGCGCAGCAAGGTGGACTTGCCGGAACCGGAGCCACCCAGCAGGGCGAAGATCTCGCCCTTGCGGATTTCCAGGGACACATCGTCCACGGCTACCGTTTCGTCGAACTTTTTCGTGACCCGGTCGATCTTGACCAGCACCTGCTTGGGTTGCTGGCCACCCTCGAGGGCTTTTTTATAGGCACCGGAGGCAACTGCCATGAGTGAAACTCCCAACAAGATTTTTGTGCCCGCGAGCCCTGTTCTACAGGTGCCGCCACGGGCCTGGATTTTTACTTGCCCGACTTGACCTTGGTCCAGCTACGGGTCATCAGCCGTTGCACCTTGGGTGGCAACTCTGAGTTCACGAACATCTTGTTCAGCACTTCCTGCGGTGGGTAAACCGCGGCGTCAGTCCTCACGGCCTGGTCCATCAGGTCGCCAGCCTTGGGGTTCGGGTTGGCGTAACCGACGTAATCACTGACCTGGGCGATAACCTCAGGCTTCAGCAAATAGTTGATGAAGGCATGCGCCTCTTTGACGTTTTTGGCGTCCTTGGGAATCGCCAGCACATCGAACCAGAGGTTGCCGCCTTCCTTGGGAATTGCGTAGGCCAGGTTCACGCCCTTCTTCGCTTCTTCGGCGCGCGCCTTGGCCTGGAACACATCACCCGAGAAACCTGCCGCGACGCAGATGTCGCCGTTGGCCAGGTCGGTGATGTACTTGGACGAGTGGAAGTAGGTCACGTACGGGCGTACCGCCAGCAGCTTTTTCTCGGCGGCCTGGTAGTCCTTGGCATTGGTGCTGTTGGGGTCCAGCCCCATGTAGTTGAGCACCGCCGGCAGCATCTCGTCCGCCGAGTCGAGGAAGGCCACGCCGCACTTGGCGAGCTTCTTCATGTTCTCGGGCTCGAACAGCACTGCCCAGGAGTCAATGGTGTCCACGCCCAGCGCGGCCTTCACCTTGTCGACGTTGTAACCGATGCCGTTTGTGCCCCACAGGTAAGGCACGGCGTACTGGTTGCCCGGGTCGTTCCTTTCCAGGCGCTTCATCAGCGCCGGGTCCAGGTTGGAATAGTTGGGCAGCAGGTTCTTGTCGAGCTTCTGGAACGCGCCCGCCTTGATCTGCTTGCCGAGGAAATGGTTGGATGGCACGACCACGTCATAGCCGGTGTTGCCGGCCAGCAGCTTGCCTTCCAGGGTTTCGTTGGAGTCGAACACGTCTTGCACGGGTTTGATGCCCGTGGCTTTCTCGAAGTCCGCGAGTGTGGTCGGGCCGACGTAGTCGGACCAGTTGTAGAAGTGCACCGTAGGCGCCGCTTGGACGCTGCATGCCAGCGTCAGGCCCGCTCCAGCCATCAAGGCCTTGCGGAATACAGAAATGGACAAGTGGGTGGTCCTCACAATCAGTGCCTGGGTAGCGACAATGCTGCCGCACACGCAAAACCGGCGCGCAACTTACCTTCGCAGCTTCGATGCCGCAATCATCAATTGCCTTTCACTGGCTCTGGGCCGGGGTTCCCCGGCCCAGAGGTACCGCATCGGGCTTATTTGCCCGACTTGATCTTGGTCCAGCTGCGGGTGATCACACGCTGGGCAGACGCTTCAGGCGCAGCGATCGCGTACAGCTGCTTCTTCACGTCAGCTGGCGGATAGATGCTCGGATCGCTGGTGATTTCCTTGTCCACGAACTGAGTGGCGGCAGCGTTGCCGTTCGGGAAGCGCACGGCGTTGGTGATCTCGGCCATGATTTCCGGCTGCATCAGGAAGTTCATGAACTGGTAGGCAGCGTCTTTATGCTCGGCATCCTTGGGGATGGCGACCATGTCGTAGAAGGTACCGGCACCTTCCTTCGGAATGACGTAGTCCACTTTTACCTTGTCGCCGGCTTCGTGGGCACGGGCCTTGGACTGTTCCAGGTCACCCGAGTAACCGACAGCTACGCAGATGTTGCCGTTGGCCATGTCGCCGATGTACTTGGACGAGTGAAAGTAGGTGATCGAAGGACGGATCTTGAGGAACAGGTCCTCGGCGGCCTTCAGGTCTTCCTTCTTGGTGCTGTCGGTCGGCAGGCCCAGGTAGTGCAGCGCGGCCGGCAGCATTTCGGTCGGGGCATCCAGGAAGCTCACACCGCAGCTCTTGAGCTTGGCGATGTTCTCAGGCTTGAACACCACGTCCCACGAGTCGATCTTGTCCACGCCCAGCGCGGCCTTGACCTTCTCCGGGTTGTAGCCGATGCCGATCGAGCCCCACATGTACGGGAAGGCGTGCTTGTTGTCCTTGTCGCTGGCATCGCCAACGGCCTTGAGCAGGTCAGGGTCGAGGTTCTTCCAGTTCGGCAGCTTGGAGCGGTCCAGTTCCTCGTACACGCCAGCCTTGATCTGCTTGGCCAGGAAGTTGTTAGAAGGCACGACGATGTCATAGCCCGACTTGCCTGCCAGCAGCTTGGCTTCGAGGGTTTCGTTGCTGTCGAAGACGTCGTACTTGACCTTGATGCCCGACTGCTTCTCGAACTTGGCGATGGTGTCCGGAGCGATGTAGTCCGACCAGTTGTAGACGTTCAACACCTTGTCTTCAGCCTGAACAGCGGTAGCCATGGCACCCATCAGGGCGGCGGCCAGCAACGTCTTGCCTATTTTATTCATGCGTAATGCTCCAGAATTTTTTATTTAGCCATCTGTTCAGCAGCCAGGACCTACGGTGCAGAGCGCGCGGCGACTGAAACAGTCGCTAGTCTGGCAAGTTACAAGGCTCTGTATCAAGGAAAGCAGGGCCTTGTAACGACTTAATGTCACATCGCTAGCCTAGCAAACTGTCAACGAATCGCTTCAAGCGTCAGGTCCAGGCATTTGCGTGCCTTTTCCACCAGTTCGTCGATCTCTGCATGGCTGATTACCAGCGGTGGCGCAATGATCATGGTGTCACCCACCGCGCGCATGATCAGGCCGTTGTCGAAGCAGAAGGTGCGGCAGATCATGCCCACGCCCTTGCCTTCGTAACGGCTGCGGGTGGCTTTGTCCTTGACCAGCTCGATAGCGCCGAGCAGGCCCAGGCCGCGTACTTCACCCACCAGAGGATGGTCCTGCAGTTCACGCAAACGCTTTTGCAAATACGGTGCCGCTTCTGTGCGCGCCTTCTCGACGATTTTCTCGTCACGCAGGATGCGCAGGTTTTCCAGGCCTACGGCGGCCGCTACCGGGTGGCCCGAATAGGTGAAGCCGTGATTGAAGTCGCCGCCTTGGCTGAGTACCTGGGCCACGGTGTCACGCACGATCACACCGCCCATGGGGATGTAACCGGAAGTCAGGCCCTTGGCGATGGTCATCAGGTCGGGCTTGAGGTCGTAGTAGTCAGAGCCGAACCACTCGCCGGTACGGCCGAACCCGCAGATCACTTCGTCGGCGACGAACAGGATGTCGTACTTGGCGAGGATCTCCTTCACCTTCGGCCAGTAGGTTTCCGGCGGGATGATCACGCCGCCGGCGCCCTGGATCGGCTCGGCGATGAAGGCGGCGACATTGTCTTCGCCGACTTCGAGGATTTTCTGCTCCAGCTGCTCGGCCGCCCACACCCCGAACTCATCCGGGGTCATGTCGCCGCCTTCGCCGAACCAGTAAGGCTGCGGGATATGCACGATGCCCGGGATCGGCAGGCCACCCTGCTCGTGCATGCCGCTCATGCCGCCCAGGCTGGCGCCAGCCACGGTGGAGCCGTGGTAGCCGTTGATGCGGCCGATGATGGTCTGCTTCTGTGGCTTGCCTTTCAGCGCCCAGTAATGGCGGACCATGCGCAGCACGGTGTCGTTGCCTTCCGAGCCGGAGCCGGTGAAGAACACATGGGTCATGCCTTGCGGCGCCACGTCGGAGATTGCCTTGGCCAGTTCCAGCGCAGGCGGGTGGGCAGTCTGGAAGAACAGGTTGTAGTACGGCAGCTCGCGCATCTGCTTTTCTGCCGCCTGCACCAGTTCTTCACGGCCATAACCCACTGCCACGCACCACAGGCCAGCCATGCCGTCGAGGATCTTGTGCCCCTCGCTATCCCACAAATGCACACCCTGGGCCTTGGTGATGATGCGCGGCCCCTTCTCCTTCAGCTGCTTGTAGTCACTGAAGGGCGCGAGGTGGTGCTCCCCGCTCAGGGTTTGCCATTCACGGGTTTGCGGGTTGTTGACGCTCATGTGCTTCTCCGTTGTTCGACAGCCGCGTCCTGCGGCACCAAGTTGATCAGACAGCAAACAGCAGGAACTCACGCTCCCAGGAACTGATGACTCGCTTGAAGTTCTCGTGCTCGGCGCGCTTGGTGGCGACGTAGCCGGTAATGAACTTCTTGCCCAGGTACTGCACCAGTGCACGGCTGTTTTCCATGCGTTCCAGGGCATCTTCGATGGTCAATGGCAGGCGCAGGTTGCGGCGTTCGTAGCCACGGCCCTGCACCGGCGCGCTGGCATCGATGCCTTCGACCATGCCGATGTAGCCACACAGCAGGCTGGCGGCGATGGCCAGGTAAGGGTTGGCGTCGGCGCCCGGCAGGCGGTTCTCGACCCGGCGGCTTTGCGGGCCGGCGTCCGGCACGCGCAGACCGACGGTACGGTTTTCCTCGCCCCATTCCACGTTCACCGGTGCCGAGGTGTCGGGCAGGAAGCGGCGGAACGAGTTGACGTTGGGGGCGAACAGCGGCAACGCCTCGGGGATGAACTTCTGCAAACCACCAATGTGGTGCAGGAACAGTTCGCTCATGCTGCCGTCGTCGTTGCTGAAGATGTTCTTGCCGGTGGTCACGTCGACCACGCTCTGGTGCAGGTGCATGGCACTGCCTGGCTCGCCGGTCATGGGCTTGGCCATGAAGGTGGCGGCCACATTGTGCTTGAGCGCGGCCTCGCGCATGGTGCGCTTGAACACCAGGATCTGGTCGGCCAGGTGCAGGGCGTTGCCATGACGGAAATTGATCTCCATCTGCGCCGTGCCGTCTTCATGGATCAGCGTGTCGAGGTCCAGCTGCTGCAGTTCGCACCAGTCGTAGACGTCTTCGAACAGCGGGTCGAATTCGTTGGCGGCTTCGATCGAGAACGACTGACGGCCGGTTTCCGGGCGGCCCGAACGGCCTACCGGGGGCTGCAACGGGAAGTCCGGGTCTTCGCTGCGCTTGGTCAGGTAGAACTCCATCTCCGGCGCGACGATCGGCTGCCAGCCCTTGTCGGCGTAAAGCTTGAGGACTTTCTTCAGCACGTTGCGCGGCGACAGCTCGACCGGGTTGCCCTTCTTGTCATAGGTGTCGTGGATCACTTGGGCGGTCGGCTCGATGGCCCATGGCACAAGGAACACGGCGTTCTCGTCGGGGCGGCAGATCATGTCGATGTCCGCCGGGTCCAGCAGTTCGTAATAGATGTCGTCATCGACATAGTCGCCGGTCACGGTCTGCAGCAGCACGCTCTCGGGCAGGCGCATGCCTTTTTCGGCGATGAACTTGTTGGTAGGCGAAATCTTGCCGCGCGTGATGCCGGTCAGGTCACTGATCATGCATTCGACTTCGGTGATCTTGTGCTCTTTCAACCAATCGGTGAGCTGGTCGAGGTTGTTACTCATAAATACCTCAGGAGGTAAGGTGGTCCGCGCACTGATTCTGGATGGAGTACATTGCTAAAGCAAAAACCCCCGCGCAGAGCCACAGTGGATACACTGAAAACAGGTGCGTCCGTAATGAGTTCGAAGGGCAGGAAGACGAAACGAAGGGCGGCAAGCCGCTACGAGGGCAGGTCCGGGAGCGCCAAACGTCAATTATTGCGGCCAGGGCGGCCACGCCATCGACGAAGCTTGCAAAAATGACGGATGTACCCGATGGCACCGCGCAGGCAGTGCTTTCAGGTCTCGGCAAGCGGACCATGTGACCCTCGTATTATTGTGTTCTGGGTTGAGACCGAGCTTAGCCTTGTTCATTTTTTTACACAACACCTCCGTAAAAAATAAAACACGGTTGGTCGGAGATAGCCCTTTGCGCGGGAAATAGCGGATAATGGCTTGCCCCGAGATGCAGCAAATCTGCCGTCGATGTGCCATTTCAGGGCATCATGGGGTTGGCTTGACATCAGTTTGTCTTTTCGATTGACTGGTCTTGCAAGCCCCCCTTGATTGATATTTTTAACAACAAAGGTGTTGCATCATGTCGGTACCCCCGCGTGCCGTTCAGCTTAACGAAGCGAACGCGTTCCTTAAGGAACATCCTGAGGTTCTCTACGTTGACCTTCTGATTGCAGATATGAATGGTGTGGTGCGTGGCAAGCGCATAGAGCGCACCAGCCTCCACAAGGTTTACGAGAAAGGCATCAACCTGCCTGCCTCCCTCTTCGCCCTGGACATCAACGGTTCCACCGTTGAAAGCACCGGGCTGGGCCTGGACATCGGCGATGCTGACCGCATCTGCTACCCGATCCCCGGCACCCTCTCCAACGAACCCTGGCAGAAGCGCCCGACCGCCCAGCTGCTGATGACCATGCACGAGCTCGAAGGCGAGCCATTCTTCGCCGACCCGCGTGAAGTGCTGCGCCAGGTGGTCGACAAGTTCACCGAGATGGGCCTGACCATCTGCGCCGCGTTCGAGCTTGAGTTCTACCTGATCGACCAGGAGAACGTGAACGGCCGCCCGCAGCCACCGCGCTCGCCAATTTCGGGCAAGCGCCCACAGTCGACCCAGGTGTACCTGATCGACGACCTCGACGAATATGCAGACTGCCTGCAGGACATCCTGGAAGGCGCGAAGGAGCAAGGCATCCCGGCCGACGCCATCGTCAAGGAAAGCGCCCCGGCGCAATTCGAAGTGAACCTGCACCACGTGGCCGACCCGCTCAAGGCCTGCGACTACGCGGTACTGCTCAAGCGGTTGATCAAGAACATCGCCTACGACCATGAAATGGACACCACCTTCATGGCCAAGCCCTACCCGGGCCAGGCAGGCAATGGCCTGCATGTACACATTTCCGTGCTGGACAAAGATGGCAACAACATCTTCACCAGCGAGGATCCCGAGCAGAACGCCGCGCTACGTCACGCTGTCGGCGGTGTGCTCGAGACCCTGCCCGCGTCCATGGCGTTCCTTTGCCCGAACGTCAACTCGTACCGCCGCTTCGGCGCGCAGTTCTATGTACCGAACGCGCCAAGCTGGGGCCTGGACAACCGCACCGTGGCCCTGCGCGTGCCGACCGGCTCGCCGGACGCCGTGCGCATCGAGCACCGCGTGGCCGGTGCCGACGCCAACCCGTACCTGATGATGGCCGCTGTACTGGCCGGTGTGCACCATGGTCTGACCAACAAGGTCGAGCCGGGTGAGCCGATCGAAGGCAACTCGTACGAGCAGCTGGAGCAGAGCCTGCCGAACAACCTGCGCGATGCCCTGCGCGAGCTGGACGACAGCGAAATCCTGAACAAGTACATCGATCCGAAGTACATCGACATCTTCGTCGCGTGCAAGGAGAGCGAGCTGGAGGAGTTCGAGCACTCGATCTCCGACCTTGAGTACAACTGGTACCTGCATACCGTGTAAACGAAAACGCCGCCCACAAGGGCGGCGTTTTTGTTCAAGATCGGTGTCGCCTGCTTCGCGGGTAAACCCGCGAATAGGCCCGTACAGGTTTACAAGGGCTTCTCGAAGATCTTCGAATTGCGCTGGTAGTTGTACAGCGAAGCCCGCGCCGCTGGCAGCCGCTCGACCCCGCTCGGCGCAAACCCGCGTTCGCGGAACCAGTGCGCGGTACGCGTCGTCAGCACGAACAGGGTGTTCAGCCCCAGCTGTCGCGCCCGGCTTTCGATGCGCTCCAGCAGCTCGTCACCACGCCCGCCATGGCGGTACTCCGGGTTCACCGCCAGGCACGCCAGTTCGCCGGCGTCGGAGTCGGCAATCGGATACAACGCCGCACAGGCGATGATCATGCCTTCGCGCTCGACCACGCTGAACTGCTCGATCTCCCGCTCCAGCACCTCACGCGAGCGGCGCACAAGGATGCCCTGCTCTTCCAGCGGGCTGATCAGTTCCAGCAAACCGCCCACGTCCTCGATGGTCGCCTCGCGCACCACTTCGAACTGCTCCTGCGACACCAGCGTGCCACCACCGCCACGGGTGAACAGCTCGGTCAGCAAGGCGCCGTCCTCGGCATAGCTGACGATATGGCTGCGTGCCACGCCGCCCTTGCAGGCTTCGGCCGCAGCATCCAGCAATTCGCCCTGGTAATCGCTGCCCAGGCGCTGCAGATGCGGGGCAACCTGCTGCGGGCGCAGCTCACGCACCAGCTTGCCATCGGCATCCAGCAGGCCTGGCTCGGCACCGAACAGCAGCAACTTGTCGGCCCCCAGTTCGATGGCGGCGCGGGTGGCCACGTCTTCGCAGGCCAGGTTGAAGATTTCACCCGTGGGCGAGTAGCCCAGCGGCGACAACAGCACGATGGAGCGCTCGTCTAGCAGGCGGCTGATGCCCTTGCGGTCGACCCGGCGCACCTCGCCGGTATGGTGGTAGTCCACACCTTCGAGCACACCAATCGGCCGCGCCGTGACCAGGTTGCCGGACGCCACGCGCAGGCGCGAGCCCTGCATGGGCGAAGCGGCGATGTCCATCGACAGGCGTGCCTCGATGGCCAGGCGCAGGGCGCCGACGGCATCGATCACGCAATCCAGGGTGGCGGCATCGGTGATACGCAAGCCCCGGTGGTAGTGCGGGGTCAGGCCGCGATCAGCCAGGCGGCTTTCGATCTGCGGGCGCGAGCCATGCACCAGTACCAGGCGCACGCCCAGGCTGTGCAGCAGCACCAGGTCGTGGACGATGTTGCCGAAATTAGGGTGTTCCACCCCATCGCCAGGGAGCATGACCACGAAGGTGCAGTCGCGATGGGCATTGATATACGGGGAGGCATGACGCAGCCAGTTGACGTAGTCGGGCATGACAGGGCCTGTGGATAAGTGGACGGAGAACGGCGATACAGGGGGCGTTCAGGATCATCGTCGGAACAGGCTTGCGGTCACGCGCGGTCTCCTCTAGGCAGGAACGAAACAGTTCGGTTGACGTTTAGTCCAGGCAATAGTGCCGGATCAGGTCACGCAATAGACGCACGGTAGGCTCGATTCGTGACATTTCCAGGTATTCGCCGGGCTGGTGGGCACAGGCGATATCGCCGGGGCCCAGCACGATGGTCTGGCAACCCAGTTGCTGAAGATAAGGCGCTTCGGTGCCGAACGCCACCGCTTCGGCGCGATGGCCGGTCAGGCGCTCCGCCACTTGCACCAGCTCGGCGTCGGCGGCCTGCTCGAATGGCGGCACCTCCGGGAACAGCGGCGCATAGTCGATGCGCACCTCAAAACGCTCTGCCACCGGCACCAGCTTGGCGCGGATGGCTGCGCGCAGTTGCTCCACGTCCATGCCTGGCAGCGGGCGCAGGTCGAATTCCAGGGCGCACTGGCCGCAGATACGGTTGGGGTTGTCACCGCCGTGGATGCAGCCAAAGTTCATGGTCGGGGTCGGTACGGTGAATTGCGGGTTGCGGTAGGTTTGCTGCCATTGCTGGCGCAGGCCCATCAGCTCGCCCATCACCGCGTGCATGGCCTCCATGGCGCTGCGGCCCAGGCTTGGGTCCGAGGAGTGGCCGCTGCGCCCGAGGATGTCGATGCGGTCCATGAGGATGCCCTTGTGCATGCGGATCGGCCGCAGCCCGGTGGGCTCGCCGATCACCGCCGCACGGCCGAGCGGCTGGCCGGCCTCGGCCAAGGCGCGGGCGCCGGACATGGAGCTTTCTTCGTCACAGGTGGCGAGGATCAGCAGCGGTTGCTTGAAATCGTGCTCGAGCAGCGGGATGACCGCCTCGATGACCAGGGCGAAGAAGCCTTTCATGTCGCAGCTGCCCAGGCCGACCCAGCGGCCATCGGTTTCGGTGAGCTTCAGCGGGTCGCTGGCCCACAGCTGTTCGTCATAGGGTACGGTGTCACTGTGCCCCGCCAGCACCAGGCCCCCCGGGCCGGTGCCACGGCTGGCCAGCAGGTTGAACTTGCCGGGGCTGACCTGCTGGATGTCGCACTTGAAACCCAGGTCGCCCAGCCAGCCGGCCAGCAGGTCGATGACCTGGCGGTTGGACTGGTCCAGCACAGGTTGGGTGCAACTGACCGAGGGCGCGGCGATCAGGGCGGCGAACTGGTCTTTCAGCGTCGGCAACGGCATGCGCGTACTCCTCGGAAGCGTTGCCCATCATAGCAATGCCGTCCAACCGTGTGGGCCTCTTCGCGGGTAAACCCGCTCCCACAGGGAAAGCGCCACACCTGAGGGCAGCACAGAAACTGTGGGAGCGGGTTCACCCGCGAAGAAGGCCACCACGATCCAACAGACGAGAGCCGACTCCTGTAGACTGCTGGGCAACCACGCCCCCTCCTTCGAGCCTGTGATGCACAAAGAAACCGAACTCAAGCTCCGCGCCAGCCGCGAGACCCTTGCCGCCCTGCGCGAGCACCCTCTGCTGAAAAAGCGCAACAAGTCCGGCTGGCAGACCCGCGAACTGCTCAACCAGTACTTCGACACCCCCGAGCGCGAGCTCTCCGCCGCCCGTGTCGCTCTGCGCCTGCGCCGCGATGGCGAGGCCATCATCCAGACCCTCAAGTGCCGCGGCACCAGCGTGGCCGGCCTGTCCGAGCGCAACGAGCACGAATGGCAACTGGACAAGGTCAAGCTCGACCTGAAGAAGCTCGACGACAGCTGCTGGCCCGCGCAACTGGCCAACCTGGACAAAAAGACCATCAAGCCGCTGTTCACCACCGACTTCAGCCGTGAATACGCCGAAATCGCCTGGGGTCGCGGCAAGAGCAAGGTGGTGATCGAGGCAGCGCTGGACCAGGGTTTCGTGATCGCCGGCAAGCGCAAGGAAGAGATCTGCGAGCTGGAACTGGAACTGCGTGAAGGCGAGCCACAGGCTCTGCTGGAGCTGGCTGCCGAGCTTGCCGCCAGCCTGCCGCTGATGCCATGCGACATCAGCAAGGCCGAGCGTGGCTACCGCCTGCTGGAGCCGGACAGCTACGAGCTGGACCTGCCGCACACCGAACTGGAAGCCGAAATGGCCGTGGACGACGCCTACGCCGCACTGGCCTGGCAACTGCTGGGCAGCAGCCAGCGCCTGGCCGAGCAATACCGCCACAACGGCCACTGGCGCCTGCTGCAGGACTGGGTCGAGTGCCTGAGCGAGCTGCGTGCCATTACCGCCAGCCTGGGCCAGGCCGCGCCGCGCGCCACCACCCGCGATCTGCGCAGCAGCCTCGACGCCCTGCTCGAAGACTGGCGCCCGCTGGTGCAGGCCGGCAACGAAGACGAAGATATCCGTCGCGCCGCCCCCGAGCAGTTCGCCGAAGAGCTGGAAGACGTGCGCTGGGGCCAGTTCTCGCTGGAAACTTCACGCTGGTTGCTGGCCCGTGCCTGGACCGTGGAGCGCAAAGGCCGTGGCGAGCGCCAGGGCAAGGCGCAGCTGGCAAGCTGGCTGGCGCACCTGTTGGGCGAAGAAGGCCGAGCGTTGAAGCTGCCGTTGTACACACAGCGTCCGGAAGACCTGGCCGAGCAACTGCCGCGCATCGAACAGCTGCTGGCCTGGCTGCACCATGCCCGTCAGGTGCTGGAAGCGCCGCAGATGGACCGCCTGTATGGCGACCTGAAGAAGCTGCATGAGCTGGCTGAACAGCCGATCAGCGATGAAGTGCTGGAAGCGCGTATCGAACAGGCTCGGGCGGTGGACCAGAGCCGCGGTTGGAAGCACCTGCTCAAGGCGTGATACCGAGTCGCCTGCTTCGCAGCGCAAGGCTGCTCCTACAGGTCACCGATATCCCTGTAGAAGCAGCCTTTTGCTGCGAAAGCCTCATCACGAAAGTGGCAGGCTGGTGGTGGACTTGATCTCAGACAGCGCCACGATCGAGTTCACCTCCTGTATCCCCGGCACGTTCGACAGTTTTTCGAAGAAGAACCGTTCATAAGCCTCGATATCCGGGGTGACGATGCGCAACAGAAAGTCCACCGACCCCATCAGCACATAACACTCCAGTACCTCCGGAAACCCGCGGATTGCGTCGGTGAACTCGTTGAAGTTGGAGCGCCCGTGAGCGTTCAGTTTCACCTCGGCGAATATCTGCGTGTTCAGGCCGACCTTCTTGCGGTCCAGCAAGGTCACCTGCCCGCGAATCACTCCCTCCTCCTTCAACCGCTGGATACGCCGCCAGCACGGCGATTGCGACAGCCCCACTCGCTCGGCGATCTGCGCACTGGACAGCGAAGCGTCCTCCTGAAGCAGCTCGAGGATACGGCGATCATAGGCGTCCAGCTCGCTGCGCATAAATAATTCTCCTGAAAAGGATTTAATGGCTAGAACAATTCGCCAGCACAGCGAAACGATCAAATCATAGCGAAAAAATACCACCTCCAACGTGCAAGAATTTCTCCTACATTTGCGGAGATCAGCATGAACGCACAGCCCCGTACCGACGCCTGGGCCGCCAACAGCGCCCACAGCACCGTGCACTATCGCCTGCAGGCCGAGGCCGAGCCTGACAGCCTGTGCCGGGTGCTCAATCTGTTTGCCCTGCAGTTCCTGACCCCGCACAGCGTGCAGGTGAGCCAGCAGGATGACTGGCTGGATATCGAGGTCGGCATCGGCGGCCTGAGTTGGCACCGGGCCGAGGTGATTGCGCAGAAACTGCGTAACCTGGTGTGCGTGGGTGAGGTGAGCCTGAGCAACCTGCAGCGGGTGGAGCTGGCGGTGGTCTGAGCCATGCTCGGTGCTTGTGCCGGCCTCTTCGCGGGTAACCCCGCTCCCACAGGTACTGCAAAACATTCAGGTTTGTGCGGTCCTGTGGGAGCGGGTTTACCCGCGAAGAGGCCGGCACAGGCACTGCAAGATTCCGAAACCTTTCTCCCTCGGTAACCCTCCCTTGCCCGGCTAGCCTTGAGCAGGACTCCCCTATCAGGCACGGACGCCAACCATGCATACCCCCGACAACGCGGCACTCGATCTCAAGCACGTGCTCCAGGCCCTGCTCGCCGACCAGCACCTGCACGCCAACGACACCCTGCAGGTCCTCGAGCATGCCGTCACCCACCCCACCGCACACCCGCTGGAACAGATCGCTGCCTGCGCCCTGGAAGACCGCGAACATCCTGGCCAGCTCTTGGACCTGGACCGACTCTGCCAATGGCTGGCCAACAAGGTCGGCCAGCCCTACCTGCGCATTGACCCGCTGCAACTGGACCTGCCCCAGATCGCCGGCCTGATTTCCCCGGCCTTCGCCCAGCGCCACGGCATCCTTATCGTCGCCGCCGATGCGTCCAGCGTCACCGTCGCCAGCGCCCAGCCCTACCAGGATGACTGGCTGGCCGACCTCACCCGCAGCCTGGGCCGGCCGGTCCGTCGCGTGCTGGCCAACCCGCAGCAGGTCCGCCAGGCAGGGCAGTCGTTTCATCGCCTGGCCCAATCGGTAAAAGGCGCGCAACACCAGCAGTCAGCCAGCCTGGGCGAACTCGAACAGCTCCTGGAGCTTGGCAAGCGCCAGGCCGAGGCCAGTGCCGACGACGCGCACATCGTGCATATCGTCGACTGGCTGCTGCAGTACGCCATCGAGCAACGCGCCAGCGATATCCACCTGGAACCACGCCGCGAGCAGGGCCAGCTGCGCTACCGTATCGACGGCCTGCTGCACAACGTCTATGCCTTCCCCGCCGGGGTGACCCTGGCGCTGGTCAGCCGCTTGAAACACCTGGGGCGCATGGACGTCGCGGAAAAGCGCCGACCGCAGGATGGCCGGCTGCAAAGCCGCCTGCCTGGCGGCGGCGAGGTGGAACTGCGGCTGTCGACCTTGCCGACCCCGTTCGGCGAAAAACTGGTGCTGCGCCTGTTCGACCCGCAACAGCTGCAAGAAGGCTTCGACCGGCTGGGCCTGGATGGGCCGCAACTGGATCAGTGGCAAGGCCTGCTACGCCAACGCCAGGGCATCATTCTGGTCACTGGCCCCACCGGGTCCGGCAAGACCAGCACGCTGTACGCCAGCCTCAAGCTGCTGGCCACGCCGCAGGTCAACCTGTGCACTATCGAAGACCCGATCGAGCGCCTGGACCCCGCCTTCAACCAGTTGCAGGTACAGCCCGCCCTGGACCTGGGTTTCGCCAACGGTGTGCGGGCCATGCTGCGCCAGGACCCGGACATCATCATGATCGGCGAAATCCGTGACCGCGAGACTGCCCTGGTGGCGGTGCAGGCTGCCCTGACCGGGCACCTGGTGCTGTCGACCCTGCATACCAACGACGCCTGTGGCGCGATCACCCGTCTTCAGGAACTGGGTGTGGCCGACTACCTGATCAAGGCGACGCTGGTGGGGGTGATGGCCCAGCGCTTGGTGCGTACTCTGTGTGCGGATTGCCGCGGTGGTGCGACGCTGGCCGAAGGCCAGCCGTGTCGTACCTGTCGTGGCACGGGGTTCCATGGCCGCACAGGATTGTTCGAGCTGCTGGTTCCCAGCGACAGCCTGCGCGCCCTGATAGGTCCGGGCAGCGATCTGGCCAGTTTAAGGCGCCAGGCCGTGGCCGATGGATTGCTGGATCTGCGCCGCTGCGGCGAAGCCAAGGTAGCCTGCGGGCAGACCCGCCAAGAGGAAGTGCTGCGGGCCTGTTCCTGAGCAAAAATCCCTTGTATTCAAGGAACTTGCAACCCCGCTGCAGATCAAATCGCGCATCTTCAACCCTCACCCTTCGAGGTGTTTCAACATGCGTTTCAAAACCGCCATCGCTGCCGCTGCCTTGCTTTCGCTGCCTATCGGCTCGGCCATGGCCGATACCTTCTGGCGTAACGTGATGACTACCGGTGCTACCACGGCATCGAGCTACCTGACCTCCGGGGATCACAAGCTGGTGATGGCGGCGCAGGATGACGCCGGCAGCTTCGTGGCCAGCGAAGGCGCGATCCGCGGGCCGTTCCTTGAAGCGGCGATTCGCCAGGCCCGCGCAGAGAACCCGGGGATGCAGGCTTCCGACATGGAACTGGCAAATGCCATCCTGGCCAAGAATGCGGTAGCCGAGTAACCACGTCGCCTGCTTCGCGGGCGCGCCCGCTCCCACAGGGACCGCACAAGGCTTGAATCTTGTGCAAGTGCTGTGGGAGCGGGCAAGCCCGCGAAGAATCCAGCACCGATCTCAGCGATACGCCTCCACCGGCACACAAGCACAGAACAGGTTCCTGTCCCCATACACATTGTCCACCCGGTTCACCGCTGGCCAGTACTTGTGCTGGCGCACGTGAGCACTGGGCGCCACCGCCTGTTCCAGGCTGTAGGGCCTGTCCCACACCGCCAGCACATCGGCCAGGGTATGCGGTGCATGCTTGAGCGGGTTGTTTTCCGCCGGCCAGTTGCCCTCCTGCACTTCGCCAATTTCCGCCCGAATCGCCAACATCGCCTCGACAAAGCGGTCCAGTTCAACCTTGGACTCACTCTCGGTCGGCTCGACCATCAGCGTGCCCGGCACCGGGAACGACATGGTCGGCGCATGGAAGCCATAGTCCATCAGGCGTTTGGCCACGTCCTCTTCGCTTATGCCGGTCAGCGCTTTCAGCGGCCGCAGGTCGAGGATGCACTCATGCGCCACGCGCTGGTTGCGCCCGCGGTAGAGCACCGGGAAGGCTCCACCCAGCTGGCTGGCCAGGTAATTGGCCGACAGGATCGCCACCTCGCTGGCATCGGCCAACTGCGGCCCCATCATGGCTATGTACATCCAGCTGATCGGCAGGATGCTTGCACTGCCCCAAGGCGCGGCACTGACCGCGCTGTTGTTCGGGTCCAGGCCGGGTACCGGCACCACCGGGTGGCTGGCGACGAACGGCTTGAGGTGCGCGCGAATGCCGATCGGGCCCATGCCCGGGCCGCCACCACCGTGGGGAATGCAGAAGGTCTTGTGCAGGTTCATGTGTGAAACGTCAGCGCCGATATCCGCCGGACGCGCCAGGCCCACTTGGGCATTGAGGTTGGCGCCATCCATGTACACCTGGCCACCGTGCTGGTGGACCACTTCGCAGATTTCGCGGATCCCCTCTTCATACACGCCGTGGGTCGACGGGTAAGTGATCATCAGGCACGACAACCGATCCCCGGCCGAGTGGGCCTTGGCCTTGAGGTCGGCCAGGTCGACGTTGCCATCATCGTCGCAATCGACAATCACCACCTCCATGCCGGCCATTTGCGCCGACGCCGGGTTGGTGCCGTGGGCCGACGACGGGATCAGGCACTGCGTGCGTTGTGGCTGGTGGCGGCTGCGGTGGTAGCGAGTAATGGCCATCAGGCCGGCGTACTCGCCCTGGGCGCCGGAGTTGGGCTGCATGCAGATGGCATCGAAGCCGGTAATGGCGCACAGCCAGCTTTCCAGCTCGTCGATCATTGCCTTGTAACCGGTGGCCTGGGCCGCCGGGGCAAACGGGTGCAGTTGGGCAAAGCCAGGCCAGGTAATGGGGATCATCTCGCTGGTGGCGTTGAGCTTCATGGTGCACGAACCCAGCGGGATCATCGACTGGTTCAGCGCCAGGTCCTTGTTCTCGAGCTGCTTGAGGTAGCGCAGCATCTCGGTTTCGCTGTGGTGCAGGTTGAACACCGGGTGGGCGAGGAACGGCGTGCGCCGCACCAGGCTTGCGGGGATGCCTTCGGGCAGGGCCAGCTGGTCAAGTGCGGCTATATCCAGGCCGTGGTTCACCCCCAGGAAGATGTCGAACAGGCGCAGCACCGTCTGCTCCGAGCAAGTCTCGTCCAGGCTCACGCCCAGGTGCCCGCGGCCAAGGATGCGCAAGTTGATCTGCGCGGCCTCGGCGCTTTCGATGATTGCCGCCTGGGCACCGCCGACGTCCAGGGTAAGGGTGTCAAAGAAGTGCTGGTTGAGGCGCTTGATGCCCTTGGCCTCGAGGCCGGCTGCCAGGATGAAGGTCAGCCGGTGCACGCGCTGGGCAATGCGCTGCAGGCCTTCCGGGCCGTGGTACACCGCGTAGAAGCCGGCAATGTTGGCCAGCAGCACCTGGGCCGTGCAGATGTTGGAGTTGGCCTTCTCGCGGCGGATATGCTGCTCGCGGGTTTGCAGGGCCATGCGCAAAGCGGTGTTGCCACGGGCATCGCGCGACACGCCGATGATGCGCCCCGGCATGGCTCGCTTGTAGTCATCGCGGCAGGCGAAATAGGCCGCGTGGGGGCCGCCATAGCCCATCGGTACGCCAAAGCGCTGGGTCGAGCCCAGCACCACATCGGCGCCCAGTTCCCCGGGCGGTGCCAGCACCACCAGGCTGAGCAGGTCGGCGGCTACGCAGGCCAAGGCATGCTGGCTGTGCAAATGGTCGATTTGCGGGCGCAGGTCGCGCACCTCGCCGTGGGTATCCGGGTACTGCAACAAGGCCCCGAAAACCGCGTGTTTGCCAAGGTTATCCACAGAGTCGACGATCAGCTCGAAGCCGAAGCCCTCGGCACGGGTCTTGAGTACCGACAGCGTCTGCGGGTGACAGTGCTCGTCGGCGAAGAAGGCATTGCTCTTGTTGCGCGCCACCCGCTTGGCCAGGGCCATGGCCTCGGCGGCGGCGGTGGCTTCGTCGAGCAGCGAGGCGTTGGCCAGGGCCAGCCCGGTGAGGTCGATGACCATCTGCTGGAAGTTCAGCAGTGCTTCCAGCCGGCCTTGGGCGATTTCAGGCTGATAGGGCGTGTAGGCGGTGTACCAGCCCGGGTTTTCCAGCACGTTGCGCAGGATGACCGTGGGGGTGATGGTGCCGTGGTAGCCCATGCCGATCAGGCTGGTCCAGACCTGGTTCTGCCCGGCGTAGCCGGCGAGCTTGGCCAGGGCGGCCTGTTCGTCCAGTGCCGGCGGCAGGTCCAGGGGGCGATTGAGGCGGATGTCTGGCGGTACGGTCTGCTCGATCAGCTCACTGCGGCTGGCGACACCCAGCGCATTTAGCATGGCCTGCTGCTCCGTGGCATCCGGGCCCAGGTGGCGACGCAGGAAAGGGTTGAGCTCTTGCAGTTGATGCAGGGATGGCGACTGGGACATGACGACGCTCTCTTCCTGGAACAGCTCTCATGGAGACTTACAAGTCTAGGAAGGGATTGCCGATTTTGCGGGGAAACTTGTTTTGCCAGTACCGGCCCTATCGCCGGCAAGCCAGCTCCCACAGGTAACCACAGGCCCTGAGGCGCGCGCTATCTCTGTGGGAGCTGGCTTGCCGGCGATGAGGCCTGAAGCCTTATTCGCCGATAGCGGCTGCGTAACCAGCACCATCCAGCAGCTTGTCCAGCTCTGCCGGGTTGCTTGGCTTCAGCTTGAAGATCCACGACTCGTAAGGTTCTTCGTTGAGCAGCTCTGGGCTGTCGGCCAGCTCTTCGTTGACCGCGATCACTTCGCCACCGACCGGGGCGTAGATGTCCGAAGCGGCCTTGACCGACTCGACCACACCGGCAGCATCGCCAGCGCCAAACACCTTGCCGACTTCGGCCAGCTCGACGAACACCACGTCACCCAGGGCTTCCTGAGCGTGGTCGCTGATACCCACGGTCACGGTGCCGTCGGCTTCCAGGCGAGCCCACTCGTGGCTTTCGGCAAAACGCAGGTCGGCGGGGATATTGCTCATGTCTTGAATTCCTCGATTGGCTCAGCGGTACGCCCGCCGGTTAAAAATTGTTCAGATCAGGATCTTGCCGTGGCGCACGAAGGTCGGTTTGACCACCCGCACCGGGTACCACTTGCCGCGGATTTCCACCTCGGCCCGGTCGCCGGTGGCCATGGGCACGCGTGCAAGTGCAATGGACTTGCTCAGCGTAGGCGAGAAACTACCACTGGTTATCTCCCCTTCGCCAATCCCGGCTACACGCACCACCTGGTGGGCACGCAGCACGCCACGCTCTTCCAGTACCAGGCCGACCAGTTTTTCCTGCACGCCATGTTCGATTTCCGCCAGCAGACCGGCGCGGCCGATAAAGTCACGCCCGGCCGGCTCCCAAGCGATGCTCCAGCCAAGGTTGGAGGTGAGCGGGGTGTGGGTTTCGTCAATGTCCTGGCCGTACAGATTCATGCCAGCTTCCAGGCGCAAGGTATCGCGGGCACCAAGGCCGCTGGGGGCGATTCCGGCACCGACCAGGTCGTTGAAGAACGCCACCGCCTGGTCGCCGGGGAGGATGATCTCCAAGCCGTCTTCACCGGTGTAACCGGTGCGGGCAATGAACCAGTCGCCTTCGGCAAAACCTTCGAACGGACGCAGTTCGCGGATCAGCGCGGCACGCGCGGGGCTGAGCAGCGCTGCAACCTTTTCTCGGGCATGCGGGCCCTGGATGGCAAGAATGGCAAGGTCGGGGCGGACCTTGAAGTCCACGGCAAAACCGTCACGCTGCAGTTGCAGCCAGTCGAGCACCTTGGCGCGGGTGGCGGCGTTGGTGACCAGACGATAGCCATCTTCCGTGCGGTAGACGATCAGGTCATCGATCACCCCGCCCTGCTCCTGCAACAGCGGGCTGTACAGCGCCTTGCCGGTGTCGTCGAGGCGGGCCACGTCATTGGCCAGCAGACGCTGCAGCCAGGCGGTGGCTTCGCTACCATCGACATCGATAACGGTCATGTGGGAAACATCGAACACCCCGCAATCGCTGCGCACCTGATGGTGCTCCTCGACCTGCGAGCCATAGTGCAGGGGCATGTCCCAGCCACCGAAATCGACCGTCTTGGCGCCAAGCGCCAGGTGCAGGTCATACAAAAGCGTGCGCTGTCCCATGGGTTTCTCCTTCCGGGCGTGGCGAAGCGGCGGCGGTCGATGACGTCGGGTCGTCAGCTCTTCTTGTGTAGGACCCGCCGCGCGAATGCCGCGCATTGTAGCCGCAAGGGCGCGGGCTGGCACCCTTAGTGACTGTGACCGGGTCGACGTGCCGAACGGCGGATCAGGCCGATGACCGGCAGCAGGCCCACCAGCACCAGGGTCAGTGCCGGCAACGATGCACGCGCCCACTCACCCTCGCTGGTCATCTCGAACACCCTTACCGCCAAGGTATCCCAGCCGAACGGGCGCATCAGCAAAGTGGCCGGCATTTCCTTGAGCACGTCGACGAACACCAGCAGGGCGGCGCTGAGCGCGCCAGGCACCAGCAGCGGTAGATACACCTTGAAAAACAATCCCGCGCCACCGACGCCCAGGCTACGGGATGCCTCGGGCAATGACGGGCGGATACGCTCCAGGCTGCTCTCCAGCGGCCCGTAGGCCACCGCGATGAAGCGCACCAGGTAGGCCAGCAGTAACGCCGCCAGGCTGCCCAGCAGCAGCGGCTTGCCGGCACCGCCCAGCCAGCTGGACAGCGGGATGACCAGATGGTTGTCGAGGTAACTGAAGGCAAGCATGATCGACACCGCCAGCACCGAGCCGGGCAAGGCATAACCCAGGTTGGCCAGGCCTACCCCGGCGCGGATACCGCCCGTCGGCGCCTGGCGCCGGGCAAAGGCCAGCAGCAACGCCACGCACACCGTGACCAGCGCCGCCATGCCACCCAGGTACAGGGTGTGCAGCACAAGGCCGACATAACGCTCGTCCAGGTCATGCCGGCCGCGCTGCCAGAACCACGCCAGCAGTTGCAGCAGCGGGATGACGAAGGCGCAGGCGAACACCAGCAGGCACCAGCCACTGGCCAGCAACGCCTTGAACCCGCGCAGGTGGTACAGCGCCTGCCCGCGCGGCCGCTCGTTGCCGCTGCGGCTGGCCCCCCTGGCACGGCGCTCGCCATACAGCACCAGCATCACCGCCAGCAGCAACAGGCTGGCCAGCTGGGCCGCGCTGGACAGGCTGAAGAAGCCGTACCAGGTCTTGTAGATGGCCGTGGTGAAGGTGTCGAAGTTGAATACCGCCACCGCGCCGAAGTCGGCCAGGGTTTCCATCAGGGCCAGGGCAATACCGGCGCCAATCGCGGGCCGAGCCATGGGCAGCGCCACACGCCAGAACGCCTGCAGCGGGGACAGCCCCAGCACTCGCGCCGCTTCCATCAGGCCCTTGCCCTGGGCCAGGAATGCGGTACGCGCCAGCAGATAGACATAGGGGTAGAACACCAGCACCAGGACGACGATCACCCCGCCGGTGGAGCGCACCCGGGGCAGGCGCATCGGCCCGAACACCTCGCGCAGGGCGCTCTGCACCGGGCCGGCGAAGTCCAGCAGGCCGACGAAGACGAACGCCAGCACATAGGCCGGGATGGCGAACGGTAGCATCAGCGCCCAGTCCAGCCAGCGCCGGCCAGGGAACTCGCATAGGCTGGTCAGCCAGGCCAGGCTGACGCCCAGCACGGTGACGCCGATGCCCACACCCACCACCAGCGTCAGGGTATTGGTTAGCAGGCGCGTCATCTGGGTGTCGAGCAGGTGCGACCAGATCTGCAGGTCGATCGACTGCCAGGACAACAGCAGGACGCTCAGGGGCAGGAGCACCAGGGCGGCGACCAAGGTGACCGGGAGGTACCAGCGGCGTTGAGGGGTGTGGGGCAAGGCTTGACTCTCGATTGCGATGGCGACCGCTGCGCGGTCGTTCGCGGGTGAACCCACTCCCACAGGATCTGCACTGCCTTTGAGGGTTGTGCGGTCCTGTGGGAGCGGGTTTATCGGAACGCCGAACCGCCGCGAATGGGCCCTTGCAGGCCCCGGAAGGATAAAGCCTGGCGCTTAGTTCCAGCCAGCCCGATCCATCAAGCGAATCGCTTCAGCCTGGCGCTTGCCAGCGATTTCCACCGGAATGCTGTCAGCCTTGAAGCTGCCCCACGCTGCCACTTCGTCCGAGGGCTTGACCTTCGGGTTGGCCGGGAACTCCTGGTTGATGTCGGCGAACAACTTCTGCGCCTCTTCACCAGTCATCCATTCCACCAGTTTCTTCGCCGCCTCCGGGTGTGGCGCATGCTTGGTCAGGCCGATGCCCGACAGGTTCACGTGCACGCCACGGTCACCTTGGTTGGGCCAGAAGATCTTCACCGGCAGTTTCGGGTTCTGCTTGTGCAGGCGGCCATAGTAGTAGGTGTTGACCACGCCCACGTCGCACTGGCCGGCCTCGATGGCCTGGATCACGGCGTTGTCGTCGGAGAACACGTCGGTAGACAGGTTGTTGACCCAGCCTTTGACGATCTGCTCTGTCTTCGCCTCGCCGTGGGTTTCGATCAGGGTGGCGGTCAGCGACTGGTTGTACACCTTCTTCGCCGTGCGCAGGCACAGGCGGCCTTCCCACTGCTTGTCGGCCAAGGCTTCGTAGGTGCTCAGCTCCTGCGGCTTGACCCGCTCGGTGGAGTAGATGATGGTGCGGGCGCGCAGGCTCAGGCCGGTCCAGTCGTGGGACGAGGCGCGGTACTGCGACGGGATGTTCTGGTCGATGATGTCGGACTTGATCGGCTGCAGGATGCCCATCTGCTCGGCTTGCCACAGGTTGCCGGCATCGACGGTCAGCAGCAGGTCGGCCACGCCGTTTTCGCCCTCGGCCTTGATGCGCTGCATCAGCGGGGCTTCCTTGTCGGTGATGAACTTGATCTTGACCCCGGTCTTGGCGGTATAGGCATCGAACACCGGCTTGATCAGCTCGTCGATGCGCGAGGAGTACACCACCACTTCGTCCGCTGCCTGGGCGGTGCCGCCGAACAGGGTCAGGGCCAGGGCGGCCAGTAGGGGCTTGCGTGGCAACATGGAAAGCACTCCTCGGATCGTATGAGAGGCGCAAATGGTAGTGAATCCCATTTTCCGACTCATCTACCTAGGCGTTACCGGATGTTGCAGAACTTGCTCCTACTGCTCATCGTGCAAGACCTTCACGCCTTGGCCAGATCCGGCAGGTCACCACTCAAACCCAGCGCCTGGCGCACGAACAGTGCCTTGGCCTCCGGCATCTGCTCCACAAGCTTCAACCCACTGTTACGCAACCAGCGCAACGGCAACGGGTTGGCCTGGAACAACCGCTCGAACCCTTCCATCGCCGCCATCAGTGCCAGGTTGTGCGGCATGCGACGTCGCTCGTAACGGCTCAGCACCTTCACATCCGCCAGCCGCTCGCCACGCTCGCAGGCGTTGACCAGCACCTCGGCCAGCACCGCAGCATCGAGAAAGCCCAGGTTGACGCCCTGCCCGGCCAGCGGGTGAATGGTGTGCGCGGCATCGCCGATCAATGCCAGGCCTTCATCCACATAGCGCTTGGCGTGGCGCTGGCGCAGCGGTACGCACACCCGCGGGTCGGCCTGCAGCACATCACCCAGGCGCCCCTCGAATGCCCGCTCCAGGGCTTTCAGGAAGGCCGCTTCATCCAGCGCCATCAATTGCTCGGCATGCTCCGGGGTGGTCGACCACACGATCGAGCACCAGTCCTGCTGGCCATCACGGGATAGCGGCAGGAACGCCAGTGGTCCTTCATCGGTGAAGCGCTGCCAGGCCGTGGCCTGGTGCCCGGCGCTGCAGCGCACGCTGGTGACGATGGCATGGTGCAGGTAATCCCACTCACGGGTTTCGCAACCGGCCAGGCGCCGCACTGCCGAGTTGGCACCGTCTGCCGCGATCACCAGCGGTGCACGCAGCTGGCGGCCATCGGCGAGGGTAAGCAGCCACTCGTCGCCAGAGCGGCGCAGCTGTTCGAGCCGCGCATTGGGCAGCAGGCCGATATCGCTGTCATGCAAGCGTTCCAGCAGGCCATCCTGCACCACCCGGTTCTCGACGATATGGCCGAGCACCTGGGCGTGCACGCTGGCGGCCGAGAAGTGAATCTGCCCGGTGCCACTGCCATCCCACACATGCATGTCCGAATATGGCGTGGCACGCCGCCGGGCAATGCCATCCCAGGCGCCAAGGCGCTCGAGGATGCGCTGGCTGGCTGCCGACAACGCGCTGACACGCGGCTCGAACGGGGCCTGGGCATCGAACGGCTTGACCGTCAGCGGGCCGCCGTCGAGCAGGAGGATTTGCAAGCCACTGTGGCGCAACGCCAGGGCCAGGGCGCTGCCGACCATACCGGCACCGACAATCAACAGATCTGCGCGCATTTCCATGCCTTACGCCAGCCTCGCTTGCGGCTTGAGCCGCACATATAGGGTTTTATCGACCCGCGCCACCAGCTCGCCGGCGCCGTCACGGATATCGACCTGCAAACGCGGCAGGCACTTCTTGCCGGTGGCAGTCTGCTGGCGGATTTCATCCAGCAGCGCGTCATCGACGTGGAGTTCGGCATACACCGGGCCTTTGCCCGGCGAAATGAAATCGATGCTGGCGGCCTTGTCCCAGACGATGTAGTCACGACCCAGCTGTTCGATCAGCAACAGCATGTAGAACGGGTCGACCATCGAATACAGGCTGCCGCCGAACTGAGTACCGACATAGTTGCGGTTCCAGCGGGTCAGCTTCATCGCCACCTTGACGCTGCGCAGGTCCGGGCTGATGTGCAGCACGCGGATGCCAGCACCCAGATACGGCGGGTAAAGGTTCAACCGCCAACGCAACAGGCGCGCCCGGCGCGCCAGCCTGCGCGCGTTGCCACTCATGCCTGACCTCGCGGATTGGGGCGAGTGCCCAGGCCCATGGCCTGGCGGGCGAACCAGCTTTTCGCCGGAGGCAGCAAGTCGAGACCGAGCAGGCCCAGATTGCGCCCGGCGGCCAGCAACGGCTGGCTACTGCCGAACAGGCGAGTGACCTGGTCGGAAAAACCGATGGTCATGGCCTGGTCCAGGCGCTGGCGCTGGTGGTAGGCCTGCAACGTGGTCAGGTCGCCAGGCTGCTGCGGGCCGGCCAGCAGCGCCTCGGCAAGCGCCTGCACGTCACGCAGCGACAGATTGAAGCCTTGGCCGGCAATAGGGTGAAGGCTGTGCGCGGCGTTGCCCAGCACCACCAGATGCGGCCGCACCTGCTCCTGGGCTTCGATCAGCGACAGTGGGTAGAGGTGCCGCGCGCCGACCTGGCGCAAAGCGCCCAGGCGATAGCCGAACACGCCCTGCAGCTCGCGCAGGAAACTGCGCTCGTCGATGTCGGCCAGGCGCCGCGCGTCCATGCCCTGGCGGGTCCAGACCAGCGCGCAGCGGTTATCCGGCAGCGGCAGCAGGGCCATGGGGCCTTCTTCGGTGAAACGCTCGAAGGCTTGGCCGCCGTGGGCCTCGCCCGGAGTGATATTGGCGATCAGCGCGCTCTGTTGGTAGGGCGTGTGGCGCACATGAATGCCCAGCTGTTCGCGCAGGCCGGAGCGGCCACCGTCGGCCAGTACCGCCAGGTCGCACTCCAGTTGAGTGTCGTCGTTCAGCAGCAGGCGGTAGCCACCTTCGATGGCCTGCATCGCCGTAACTTCCGCCGGGCAACGCCAGCTCACCACCTCGCTGTCCAGCCCTTGCCACAGGCACTGACCCAGCCAGGCGTTTTCCACTACGTAGCCAAGCGCCGGCACGCCCTCTTCCAGGGCATCCAGGCGGGTGGCGCCGAAGCGGCCGCGGTCGGATACGTGAATCTGCCGGATCGGCTCGGCGCGATGGCCGATTGCCTGCCACAGGCCCAGCTGCTGGTAGATCTGCTGAGTGCCAAACGACAGTGCCGACGAACGCGCATCGTAGCTGGGCTGGAAGCTGTCACCGGGGGCGAAGGGCTCGATCAGCAGGATCTTCCAGCCTCGCGCCTTGGCCCCCGCCTGCAGCGCCAGGGCCAAGCTCGCGCCCACCAGGCCGCCACCAATGATCGCCAGATTCACCCGATTCATGCCGCGTCCTTGCGGGCGGCCTGCATCAGTGCCTCGATCTCGGCGACCGTACGCGGTACGCCCGAAGTCAGGATTTCACAGCCTTGCCTGGTCACTACCACGTCGTCCTCGATCCTTACACCAATGCCGCGCCATTTCTTGGCCACGGCCTGATTGTCGGCACCTATGTAGATGCCCGGTTCGACGGTCAGCGCCATGCCGGGTTCAAGCACCCGCCACTCGCCGCCCACCTTGTACTCGCCCACATCGTGCACATCCATGCCCAGCCAATGCCCGGCACGATGCATGTAGAAGGCACGATAGGCCTCGCTGTCGATCAGCGCCTGTACCTCGCCCGTCAACAGGCCCAGTTCCACCAGGCCCTCGGTGATGACCCGCACGGTCGCCTCATGGGCGTGGTTCCAGTGCTTGCCGGGGGCGATTTCGGCAAACGCCGCGGCCTGGGCCTTGAGCACCAGCTCGTAGATGGCCTTCTGCTCCGGCGAAAAGCGCCCGCTGACCGGGAAGGTACGGGTGATGTCGCTGGCGTAGCAGTCGATCTCGCAGCCGGCGTCGATCAGTACCAGGTCGCCATCCTTGAGCGGGGCGTCGTTCTGCTGATAGTGCAGGATGCAGCCATTGCGCCCGGCCGCGACGATCGAGCCGTAGGCCGGCATCTTCGCCCCACCCTTGCGGAACTCGTAGTCCAGCTCGGCTTCCAGGCTGTATTCGTGCAAGCCGGCCCGGCAGGCCTGCATGGCCCGCACGTGGGCCCGCGCCGAAATCTCTGCGGCAGCACGCATCACCTTCACTTCCGCTGCCGATTTATACAGGCGCATGTCGTGCAGCAGATGATCCAGCGCAACGAACTCGTTCGGCGGCTGGGCGCCCAGGCGGGCCTTGGAGCGGATCACGTTGATCCAGTCCATCAGCCGGCGGTCGAACTCGGGGTTGCTGCCCATGGCGCTGTACACCCGCTCACGGCCTTCGATCAGGCCCGGCAGGATCTCGTCGATGTCGGTGATGGGGAAGGCATCGTCTGCGCCAAAATCGCGCACCGCACCTTCCTGGCCAGCCCGAAGACCATCCCACAGCTCGCGCTCGGGGTTGCGTTCACGGCAGAACAGCACGTATTCGCCATGCTCGCGCCCCGGAATCAGCGCAATCACCGCTTCCGGCTCGGGAAAACCACTGAGGTACTGGAAGTCGCTGTCCTGGCGGTAAACGTGCTCTACGTCGCGGTTACGGATGGCAACCGCGGCAGCGGGCAGGATGGCGATACTGTTGGGTACCATCTGCGCCATCAGCGCCTTGCGCCGACGGGCATACTCGGCCTTGGGAATGCGGCTCATGGGCAGATTACCCCCGGTTGATCAGTGCAGCGATGGCTTGGGTGCGGGGGCGGCCGGCTTGGCCAACTCGGAGAACAGCAGCAACGGCGCCACGCGCAGGTATTCCATGACCTCCATGTAGTCGCTCTCGCCGTCCTCGGACTCCTCGAGGGCTTCCTGGACCTGGGAAATGGCCACCAGGTCCTGCAGCACTTCCTTGGCCTCGTCGGACAGGTCCTTGCCACCGGCATTCAGGCCGAAACCGGTGATGAAGCCTTGGCACCACTGGCCCAGCGCGGTGGCGCGGTCGTTCAGGGCGGCGTCGTCGGAAGGCAGCAGCAGGACGATCGCCATGTCGTCGCTGGTCAGCTCGCCCTTGACCATTTCCTGCAGGCCGACCAGGGCGTTGCGCACGGTGTCACCGGGCTCGGTTTCCAGCAGCTGGGCGGCATCGGCCAGCCAGCCGTCGGCGTCGAAGCCGGCACCGGCGCAGCTGCGGCCGATCAGCAGGCCGTGCAGTTCGGCCGGGGTGACAGGATGGCCATTGCTGGACAGCAGCATGGCGAAGGCGATGTAGGGCGATTGGGTATTGGGCATGGGCAGCTAGGCGCCAGACGGCGCAATGACTAGAATGGAGACCTTGTATCCTAGCACCGGCAGGCGCGCCAAGACCATCGGCACTGGCCGTCGCCGCCCAGGGAGAGGCATCATCGCCAGGTGACTCAACGACGGAGCGAATCGAGTGCAACCCACGCAAGAGAACGACCTGCAGGCACTGATGAGCCGATTCGAGTTGCTGATCGAACGTGTCGAGCAACTAAAACGGCAAAATGCACTCCTAGTAGCTCAGGAAAAAACCTGGCGCGAAGAGCGCGCCCACCTCATCGAAAAGAACGAGATCGCCAAGCGCAAGGTCGAGTCGATGATTTTACGCCTCAAGGCCCTGGAGCAAGACTCATGAGTTCAAGCAATAGCGTCACCGTGCAGATCCTCGACAAGGAGTATTCGATCATCTGCCCGCCGGAGGAGCGCAACAACCTGGTCAGCGCCGCACGCTACCTGGACGGCAAGATGCGCGAGATCCGCAGCAGCGGCAAGGTGATCGGCGCCGACCGCATCGCGGTCATGGCAGCGTTGAACATCACCCACGAAATGCTGCACCGCCAGGAAGACCGCAACGATGCCCCGGCAGGCGGCACCACTCGCGAACAGGTGCGCGACCTGCTGGAACGGGTCGACCAGGCACTGTCCGACGACGCGGATACCAAAATCGGCTGAGATTGGTATACTGGCGCCACTCCCTGGGGGATGCGCCAGTCGGTTATGTCCCTGAGCCGATACGCACAACCACGGGGGTTGCACGCTGGGGCCGGTGTGCATGTCCGCCCGACGGAAAGCCTTAACGCCCCCTGCAATCTCCACCTTGAACTTTCGGGTTCAAGGGCTACACCGATAGCGGTCTTGTCGGGGAGCCTGAATTCTCTTGCCCGCCCCTTCCGGCGGGCAATTCGTTTTGGCCGACCACGTCGGCCAGCATCTGGGATCGCCCGTGCCATGACCGACACCGCGCAGCTCACCCGCCCCCAGCTCCGTCGCCTGCTCCGCAATGCCCGCCGCGCCCTTACCCCTGCCCAGCAACGCCAGGCCGCCCTTGGCCTGTACCGCCAGCTGGCGCAGCACCCGCTGTTCCGCCGCGCCCGGCACATTGCCCTGTACCTGCCCAACGACGGCGAAATCGACCCTTGCCTGCTGCTGCGCGAGGCCCAGCGCCGTGGCAAGCGCACCTACCTGCCGGTGCTGCACGCCTGGCCGCGCACGCGCATGGTGTTCCAGCGCTTCGAGCAGGGCGAGAAGCTCAAGCCCAACCGCTTTCGCATTCCGGAGCCGGTTACCGAGCGCAAGCGCCAGCGCCCGATCTGGTCGCTGGACCTGATCCTGCTACCGTTGGTCGGTTTCGACGAAGTGGGCGGTCGCCTGGGAATGGGCGGTGGTTTCTATGATCGCAGCCTGGCCTACCAGGCGCGTCGCCAGACCTGGAAAAAGCCGTTGCTGTTGGGGCTGGCACATGAATGCCAGAAGGTCGAGCGGCTGGCTCAGGCCAGTTGGGATGTACTGCTGCAGGGGACGGTCTCGGACCGTGGCTGGTACTTGGCGCCGCGTTGAACGGCGCCGACGTGGGGCATCAACGTTGCGGCTGGCTGGCGTCGACCGGCATCTGATAGGCATTGTCCAGCTTGCGCTCCCAGATACCTTGCGCATAACCGGTAGTGACCACACCCAGGCCGAAAATGAACACCAGGATCCACAGCAGATCCGGCTTGTTACGTTGATTCATCGAAGAATGCCCCCCAGGCAAACTGTTCAGGCTCGGCAATTTTCTGGGTATCGCCGGAGCATCGCGCTTTAAACGGGGCGCATTTTCCGACAACCTGCGTCTGCACGCAAACCTTGACGCCAACCGACTGTCGGTTTCATGCAACAGGTTATTTCAAACCTTTTCAGGAGCAGCACCCATGGCCTACTGGCTGATGAAATCCGAGCCCGACGAGCTCTCCATCGAAGCCCTCGGCCGTCTCGGCGAAGCGCGCTGGGACGGCGTGCGCAACTACCAGGCGCGCAATTTCCTGCGGGCCATGAGCGTTGGCGACGAGTTCTTCTTCTATCACTCCAGCTGCCCGCAGCCGGGCATCGCTGGCATTGCCAGGATCACTCGCGCTGCCTACCCCGACCCGACCGCGCTGGACCCGCAAAGCCACTACTACGATGCCAAGGCCACGGCCGACAAGAACCCGTGGAGCGCGGTGGATGTAGCCCATGTGCAAACCCTGCCACGGGTGCTGGAGCTGGCCTGGCTGAAACAGCAGGCAGGCCTGGCCGAACTGCCGCTGGTGCAGAAAGGCAGCCGCCTGTCGGTGATGCCGGTGACGCCAGAGCAATGGGCGGTGATTGTCGCTTTGCGTTGAAACTGCGGCTAAGGTCATAAAACAAAGGGGCCGCCCTGCGGCCCATCGCCGGCAAGCCAGCTCCCACCCCGACCGCATAGACCTCAAGCCATGCGCTGCCCCTGTGGGAGCTGGCTTGCCGGCGATGGGCTGCGAAGCAGACCCAGTCATGGATTTGACTGATATCAACACGCCGCGCGTGGCCGCAGACCATGATGCAGTGTGCATGACCGCAAGGATGCAGACCGATGAACCGATACGCCCCCAGGATCTTCGCCACCGCGCTGATCGCCCTGCTCGCAACAGCCGGCGGGCTGGGGTACTGGAAGTCGCTCCACGACCAGTTGCCCGAAGGCCTGAGCATGGGCAACGGCCGCCTGGAAGCCACCGAGGTGCAGATCGCCAGCAAAATCCCTGGTCGCCTGGCCGAAGTGCTGGTCGAAGAAGGTGACAAGGTAAATCGCGGCCAGCTGCTGGCGCGCATCGACACCCGTACCATGGAAGCCCAGCGCAGCCAGGCCGAAGCCGAAGTGCTGCGCGCCCGGGAGAACTACGCCGCCGCCCAGGCCAGCGTGCAGCTGCGCCAGAGTGAACTGCTGCTGGCCAGCCAGGAGCTCAAGCGCGTGCGCGAGATCTTCCAGCGCAAGTACGCCAGCCAGCAGTTGCTCGACCAACAGCAGGCGCGCTTCGACACGGCCAACGCCGCCGTGGTCGCCGCCCGCGCCCAACTGGCGGCGATCAAGGCCGCCATCGGTGCCGCCGAGGCCCAGGTGGCGCAGCTCACCAGCGAAATCGACGACAGCAGCCTGCGCGCACCGATCGACGGCATCATCCAGCTGCGCCTGGCCGAGCCCGGTGAAGTGCTGGGTGCCGGCGGCCGCGTACTGATGCTGATCGACCCCAGCGACCAGTACATGAACCTCTACCTGCCCGCCTCCACCAGCGGCCGCCTGACCGTCGGCGACCAGGCGCGGATCGTGCTCGACGCCCTGCCCGAGCGGGCGCTGCCGGCGAAGGTGGCCTTTGTCGCGGCCAAGGCCCAGTTCACCCCCAAGCAGGTGGAAACCCGCGACGAGCGGCAAAAGCTGGTGTTCCGGGTCAAGTTGCGCCTGACCGACCCGGGCGCCGTGCCGCAGGCCAAGCCGGGTATGCCAGGCGCCGGCTATGTACGCACGGCTGATGTGGACTGGCCGGCCAACCTGCAATGAACGCCGCGGCACTGCTGGCCGAGGGTATCAGCCATCGCTACAGCGACCTGGTGGCCCTGCACCCCCTAGGGTTCAGCCTGCCGGCGGGCACCCGCTGCGCGCTGATCGGCCCTGACGGGGCTGGCAAATCGACCCTGCTGGGGCTGATCGCCGGCGTCAAGCGCCTGCAACAGGGCGAACTGCAGGTGCTGGGTGGCTCGATCCGCCAGCGGCGCCATCGCGCGGCGCTGTACCCGAAAGTGGCGTTCATGCCGCAGGGGCTGGGCAACAACCTGTATCCGGAGCTGTCGATCAGCGAGAACATCCGCTTTTTCGCCACCCTGTTCGGCCTCGGCCGCCGTGAATGCGAACAGCGCATGGCCAACCTGCTGCAGGCTACCGACCTGCAGCGCTTTGCCGAGCGCCCGGCGGGCAAGCTGTCGGGCGGCATGAAACAGAAGCTGGGCCTGTGCTGCGCGCTGATCCACGAGCCGGACCTGCTGATCCTCGACGAGCCGACCACAGGTGTCGACCCACTGTCACGGCGGCGCTTCTGGGAGCTGGTCGAACAGGTGCGCGCACAGCGCCCGCAACTGACCCTGCTGGTGGCCACTGCCTACATGGAGGAGGCCGAACAGTTTGAACATTGCCTGATGCTCGATGGCGGTCGCCTGCTGGCGGCCGGTCCCAGCCATGAACTGGCCGCAGTCACCCCCAGCGGCAAGCTGGACGACGCCTTCACCCACTACCAGGGCGCGGGCAAGGCACAACACCCTCTGCTCATCATTCCACCACGCCCGGCCACTGACACCTCGGTCGCCATCGAGGCCAACGACCTGACCCTGCGCTTTGGCGATTTCACTGCCGTGAACAAGGTCAGCTTCGCCATTGGCCGCGGGGAGATCTTCGGCTTCCTCGGCTCCAACGGCTGTGGCAAAACCACCACCATGAAAGTGCTCACCGGCCTGATGCCGGCCAGCGAAGGCAGCGCCAGCCTGCTCGGCCGCCCGGTGGATGCCAGCGACCTGGCCACGCGCAAGCGGGTCGGTTTCATGTCGCAGAGTTTTTCGCTGTATGGCGAGCTCAGCACCCGGCAGAACCTGAACCTGCATGCGCGCCTGTTCGACCTGCCCAAGGTCGAGAGCGGCCAGCGTATAGACGAACTGATCGAGCGCTTCGACCTGGGTGCCATCGCCGACCAGCCATCCGGCGCCCTGCCCCTCGGCCTGCGCCAGCGCCTGTCACTGGCAGTGGCGGTACTGCACCGCCCGGAAGTGCTGATCCTCGACGAACCCACCTCCGGCGTCGACCCGGCTGCCCGTGACGACTTCTGGCGCCTGCTGGTGGAGCTGTCACGCGAGCAGGGCGTGACCATTTTCCTGTCCACCCACTTCATGAACGAAGCCCAGCGCTGCGACCGTATCTCGCTGATGCATGCAGGCCGGGTACTGGCCTGCGACACGCCGGGTGCCCTGCAACGCCAGTACCAGGGCAACACCCTGGAGGACGCGTTCGTACGCTGCCTGGAACAGGCCCAGGAACTGGCGCCACAAGCTACCGACAACGCCGTGCTGGAGCAGGCCACCACACCTGCGCCAGCGCTGCGCCAGGGTTTCAGCCTGCGTCGCCTGCTGGCGGTGGCCAGCCGTGAGGGCAAGGAGCTGCTGCGCGACAAGGTACGCCTGGCCTTCGCCCTGCTGGGGGCGGTGTTCATGATGGTGATCTTTGGCTATGGCATTTCGCTGGATGTGGAAAACCTCGCCTTCGCCGTACACGACCAGGACCAGAGCCCGCAAAGCCGGGCCTACCTCGAAGCCTTCCGTGGTTCACGCTATTTCGCCGAACAGGCGCCCATCCGCGATACCCGCGAAATGCACCAGCGCCTGCAGCGCTCCGAAATCAAACTGGCGCTGGAAATTCCGCCCGGCTTTGGCCGCGACCTGTACGCCGGGCGTCAACCGGTCGTGGCTGCCTGGCTCGATGGCGGCATGCCGTTCCGCGCGGAAACCAGCCGCAACTACGTTGAAGCTGTGCACCAGGCCAACCTCGAGCAACTGGCCAAGGCCAGCACACAGCCGCAGCCGCGCCAGGACCTGGTGCGCCTGGAAACCCGTTTTCGCTACAACCAGGATGTGGTCAGCGTGAACGCCATCGGTCCAGGAGTAATGGCGCTGATTTTGGCCTTCATCCCGGCCATGCTCACCGCGCTGGGTATCGTCCGCGAGAAAGAGCTCGGCTCCATCACCAACTTCTACGCCACACCCCTCACCCGCCTGGAATTCCTGCTCGGCAAGCAGATGCCCTATCTGGCCGTGAGCCTGGTCAACCTGGCGCTGCTGGTGGCGATGAACCGCTGGCTGTTCGCCGTGCCGCTCAAGGGCAGCGTGCTGGCCCTGGCCTGTGGCGGCGTCGCCTATCTGCTGGCGACCACCAGCCTTGGCCTGCTGATCTCGGCCTTCACCCGCACCCAGATCGCCGCCATCCTGGGCACCATGATCATCACCAGCCTGCCGACCATCCAGTTCTCCGGGCTGATCGTGCCACGCTCGTCGCTGGACGGCGCGGCGGCGATGATGGGCCAGCTGTTCCCGGCGGGCTACTTCCTCGATATCGCGGTCGGCACCTTCACCAAGGCGCTGGGCCTGCGCGAACTGTGGCCGCAGTGCCTGATCCTGCTCAGCTTCTTTGCCGTGTTCACCGGCTTGAGCCTGGCCATGCTGAAGAAGCAGGAGGCCTGAGATGTCACGCCTGAACCATACCCTGCGCCTTGGCCTGAAAGAGCTTACCAGCCTGCGCCACGACAGCGTGCTGCTGTTGTTCCTGCTGTATGCCTTCAGCGTGGCTATCTACATGCCCGCAGCCGGCTCGGTGATCGGCGTGCACAACGCCAGCGTCGCAGTGGTGGACGAAGACCACAGTCTGCTGTCGCGCAAGCTCGGCGAAGCCCTGCAACCGCCCGAGTTCCAGCCCGCCGTACCGCTGGCCCCGGGGCGCCTGGACCAGGCTATGGACAGCGGCCAGTACACCTTCGTGATCAACGTGCCGATGAATTTCCAGAGCGACCTGCTGGCCGGACGCTCGCCGGAACTGCAGATCAATGTCGACGCCACGGCCATGAGTCAAGCGTTCATGGGGGCCGGCTACATCGGCCGCATCTTCGAACGCGAGTTGCTCGACTACAGCCAGCGCAGCAACACACAGAGCCCGGTGGTAATCAACGCCAAGGCCCTGTTCAACCCCAACCTGGAGGGTGGCTGGTTCCTGGCGGTGATCCAGATCATCAACAACATCACCATCCTGGCGATAATCCTCACCGGGACAGCGTTGCTGCGCGAGCGCGAGCACGGCACCCTCGACCACCTGCTGGTGCTGCCGCTGACCGCGCTGGAAATCATGCTGGCGAAAATCGCCAGCAACGCGCTGGTGGTGGTGATCTGCACCTGGATTTCGCTGGTGGTGGTGGTCAAGGGCGCGCTTGGCGTGCCGCTCTCCGGTTCGATGGGCCTGTTCCTGGCCGTGACCGCGCTGTACCTGTTCGCCAGCACCTCACTGGGCATCTTCCTCGCCACTCTGGCGCGCTCGACGCCACAATTCGGCCTGCTGGCAATCCCGGTGATCATCCCGATGCTGTTGCTGTCCGGCGGCAGCACACCGCTGGACAGCATGCCGCAGTGGCTGCAGTGGGTGATGCAGGGGTCGCCGTCGACGCATTTTGTCAGCCTTGGCGCCGCAATCCTGTTCCGTGATGCCGGGTGGACGGTGGTGTGGCCGGACATCCTGGCGCTGGCTGTGATCGGGCTGGTGTTCTTCGGCGTGGCGCTGGCGCGGTTTCGCCGAAGCCTGGCGTCCTGATCCAAATTGGGATCTAGCACAAAGACAAAGGGCGCCTTTCGGCGCCCTACTCACAGACAGGTCGGCTTGTCATCGCCATACACCTGCCCGGCTCTGTAATTGCTGGTTGAACCAGGATCCGCAGAGTCTTGCAAGCCCCTTACGGGAACAGGCCCATTATCACGTATCGAGCGTTACATTGCCAACAGACTGCACTGTTGCTGGATGTGTGAAGCCCAGCGTAAAGCCAACAGCAGCCCTCACGGCGGCGAAATGCTCTGGCCGCATTGTAAAGGTGATGTATTCCCGACCACCGCCCTGCCGCGACCTGACCCGGCATCTGTCCAGTCTGGAGGTAGCTACCGTGTAGATCATGTCGCACTTCGCCCAGCATGTCAGGGCCGGGCCGGGGAGATAACTCGGCAGCACAACGTGATGCCTTGTCATGTGATCCGGAGCGGTGGTGCTCAGCGGGATTATCGTCACCAAATGACGGTTTTGACTGTGCTTGCGAAGAACGACAACCGGGCGCACCTTGATCATTTCAGGCACTTGAAAGCCTGAAAAGTCGCACATCAGTACAGTCGCCTCTTTCGGCTGGTACTTCAAAGGCATTGCCAACACTCTCAAGCAACTGAAGACAAGGCACAATTTAGCTTGGCCTTGGCTTCAGAAACCGAAAACTGGCGGGCTTACAGGAAAGACGGAAAGGTCCTACAACCGTGGTAAGCCTGACTTCAATCCAGCTCACCAGCAATCGACCTCACAGTGCTTCAGGTCACTGCACGATCAGGTTGTTGAACAGCAGGTCTTCGACGATCGGTTTGCCCTCTTCGGCTTCCATTACCTGCTGCACCTGTTTCAGCGCTTCCTGGCGAAGATGCTCCTTGGCCTCGACGTTGCTCATGCTGTCCACCGACTGTTGGGTGAACAGCGCCACCAGCTGATTGCGGATCAGCGGCTCGTGGTGCTTCACCGCCTTCGCGGCTTCGTCGCCGGTCACGCGCAGGGCCACGTCGGCCTTGTACACGCGCAGCCGCGGGCTGCCGTCGAGGGCATAGTTGCCGACAAAGGGCGGGCTCAGGCTGATGTAGGCGACTTTTGGCGCCCCTTCCTTGGCTTCCTCGGCCATGGCCGCAGCCGGCAGCAGCAGCGCCAGCACCATCAAGATCCACGCTTTCACGAATTCGCTCCTCAATACAGTTGGCGCCAGCTTACCCAGCACACCGCTCAAACCCAAGCCCGGGCTCATGCCGCACTTATGCCTGCACATCAGGGCAGGCCATGCTCGTTGACCGGGCAGGCGGCCCTCCTACACTTATCGGCCACGACCCGCAAAGGAATAGCCCCGATGAAAGCTGTGTTGTGCAAAACCCTTGGCCCGGCGCGCGATCTGGTGCTGGAAGAGGTGACCAGCCCGGTGCCGAAGAAAAACGAGATCCTGCTGGATGTGCAGGCCGCCGGAGTCAACTTCCCCGACACCCTGATCATCGAAGGCAAGTACCAGTTCCAGCCACCGTTGCCGTTCTCCCCCGGCGGCGAGGCGGCGGGCGTGGTGGCCGCCGTCGGAGAAAAGGCCGGCGCGTTCAAGGTCGGCGACCGGGTCATGGCACTGACCGGCTGGGGAGCGTTTGCCGAGCAGGTGGCTGTGCCGTTCTACAACGTGCTGCCGATCCCGGCGAGCATGGACTTCACCACCGCTGCAGCATTCGGCATGACCTACGGCACCTCCATGCACGCCCTGCGTCAGCGCGGCCAGTTGCAGGCGGGCGAGACACTGCTGGTGCTGGGCGCGTCCGGCGGGGTCGGCCTGGCGGCGGTGGAGATCGGCAAGGCCATGGGCGCGCGAGTGATCGCGGCCGCCAGCAGTGCGGAAAAACTGGCCGTGGCCAAGGCAGCCGGGGCGGATGAACTGATCGACTACAGCCAGGCCAGCCTGCGTGACGAGATCAAGCGCCTGACCGGTGGCCAGGGCGTGGACGTGATCTACGACCCGGTGGGTGGCGAATTGTTCGAACAGGCAGTGCGCGGGCTGGCCTGGAATGGCCGGTTGCTGGTGGTGGGCTTTGCCAGCGGGACCATCCCGCAGCTGGCGGCCAACCTGGTGCTCCTCAAAGGTGCCGCGGTACTGGGGGTATTCTGGGGAGCGTTTGCCCAGCGTCAGCCGGAGGACAATGCGGCCAACTTCCGGCAGCTGTTTGCATGGCATGCCGAAGGCAAGTTGAAGCCGCTGGTATCGCAGACTTATCCACTGGCTGAAGCCGGGGCTGCCATTGAAAAGTTGGGGCAGCGGCAGGCTGTGGGTAAGTTGGTGGTGCTGGCCAGGTAAGACAGTTCCGGCCTTTTCGCGGGTTCACCCGCGAAGAGGCCGGCACAGGTAATCAAACCTCCCGCAGGTTATGGCAGCGCCTGAACCGTGCCTCCAGGTTGCGATCGGGCATCTGGTGGCTGCGCAGGGCGTTCAAGGTCTGTTCGACATAATCACGCGTGGTGCCATAGCGCCCCTTGGCACTGGCCAGTATCTGGCTGAGCAGGGTGTCCGGCAGGTTCCCGGCATAGCACGGCAAATGCCGCTCCAGCACGAAGCCCAGGGCCTGCACCTTGCTGCCATCACCCAACCGACAACTGAGCCAGTGCGGCCGGTACGCCGGGTACGGCATCTCGCGCTGCCACAGGGCCATCAGCGACTCGTCCAGGCAGCTGTCATCCAACCGATAGGCAAAACCACTGCAGGAGCCACCGCGGTCCAGGCCAAACACCAGCCCGGGGGTTTCCGGGGTGCCACGGTGTTCGTGCGACCACAGGTACAAGCCGCGGTGGTAACCATGTACACGCGCGCGTTGGCGTTCCACCGAGTTGCACTCCGGTCGCCAGATCAACGAGCCATAGGCGAACAGCCAAACCGGCCCACCCTGATGGCGAGACATGGTTGTCTTCATGGAATTGAACAACTGTTCGCGAGTATGTTGCTGACCGAAGTCGAGTGTCGGTGGATATGAAACTTCCCAGGACATACTTTCAAGTGCCGACATAAGCTGCCGCCATTATCCCTGTAAACTACGGATGTAGCGAGATTCGATTACGATGCGTCCCTAGCCTCTGTACCAAGGGCGCTTGCAGTAACCATAGGACAGAAGTGCGGGAATACTCAAGCCCTTGCGCCAGAGTTTCATCCGCACTCCCGACGACTGGAAAGTACTGTTTCGGCAACTGTGAAAGTTATTAGCCAAGGCGGTAACAATTACCGCCTTATACCCATACTTTCAAACTTCGGTTATTAGCCGCGTGGTGCGTAGGCAAATACATCGGCACGCATGCGGTGCGCATCCATGCCAGCTTCGACCAGGGCGTCGAGAGTGGCATAGATCATGTTCGGCGAGCCGCTGGCATATACATGCACGCTGTTGAGGTCGGCGATGTCCTCGCAGACCGCCTCATGCAGCATGCCGCAACGGCCTTCC
The DNA here is from genome assembly GCF_036784815.1 of Pseudomonas sp. TE3-3-F2023. NCBI lineage: Bacteria > Pseudomonadati > Pseudomonadota > Gammaproteobacteria > Pseudomonadales > Pseudomonadaceae > Pseudomonas > Pseudomonas sp. TE3-3-F2023. Next base: position 630,665 of record NZ_CP145113.1, read on the forward strand.
CAGCCGCACAGGTCGCTGACCACCTGATGCAGGAACAGGTTGGGCAGGCGCTGCCATTCGTCCCAGTGCTCGATCTGGTAGAAGTCTTCGGGCCGACGCACGCCCCAGTACAGGTGCACCGGGTGCTTGAAACCCTGAGCCCGGCAATGCTCGACCAGGCTGTGCATCTGGCCCATGCCGGTGCCAGCAGCGATCAGCACCAGCGGCCCGCCAGGCAACTCGGCCAGGTGGGTGTCGCCGAACGGCATTTCGATGCGCGCCAGGCCGTCGCGCTTGAGTTGCTCGATAAGTTGCAGCGCACTGGGCTCGCGCGCCAGCACATGCAGCTCCAGTTCGCGCCCGGCATGGGGTGCGGAAGCCAGCGAAAACGCCGCCTGCTTGCCGCCTTCGCGCTCGATCATCAGGTACTGCCCCGCGTGGTAGCGCGGCGGCCTGCCCGCCGGCGCGCGCAACCGCACGCGCCAGACGTCGCCACCGACCTCGACGCACTCACTGACACTGCACGCCAGTTTGCGCACCGGCAACTCGCCCAGGGCGAGCACACCATCCCAGAGCAACACGCAGTCCTCCAGCGGTTCGGCAATGCAGGTGAACAGCTCGCCATGGTCGCGGACTTCACCGTCCTGGCGTACCCGGCCTTCGACCAACAACGCGGCGCAGACATGGCAATTGCCATTGCGGCAGCTGTTCGGGCAGTCATAGCCCAGCCGCCGCGCTCCATCCAGGATCCGTTCCCCGGGTTCGAGCGCCAGCACCGCCCCGGACGGCTGCAACGTTACCTGCATCAATCTATTCCCAACTGATCCCACAGCTCATCGATACGGCGGGTGACGGCTTCGTCCTTGACGATGACCCGTCCCCATTCGCGTGTAGTCTCGCCCGGCCACTTGTGCGTGGCGTCCAGGCCCATCTTCGACCCCAGCCCTGATACCGGCGACGCGAAGTCCAGGTAGTCGATCGGGGTGTTGTCGATCATCACCGTATCACGCTTGGGGTCCATGCGCGTGGTGATGGCCCAGATCACATCGTTCCAGTCGCGGGCATTGATATCGTCATCGGTGACAATAACGAATTTGGTGTACATGAACTGTCGCAGGAACGACCACACACCCAGCATCACGCGCTTGGCGTGGCCTGGGTACTGCTTCTTCATGGTCACCACCGCCATGCGGTACGAGCAGCCTTCCGGCGGCAGGTAGAAATCGACGATTTCCGGGAACTGCTTCTGCAGGATCGGCACGAACACTTCGTTCAGCGCCACGCCGAGGATCGCCGGCTCATCTGGCGGGCGGCCGGTGTAGGTGCTGTGGTAGATCGGTTTCTGCCGATGGGTGATGCGCTCGACGGTGAACACCGGGAAGCTGTCCACTTCGTTGTAGTAGCCGGTGTGGTCGCCATACGGGCCTTCCGGGGCCATTTCGCCCGGGTGGATCACGCCCTCCAGTATGATTTCGGCGGTAGCCGGTACCTGCAGGTTGCTGCCCCGGCACTTGACCAGTTCGGTGCGGTTGCCGCGCAGCAGGCCGGCGAAGGCGTACTCGGAGAGGGTGTCCGGCACCGGGGTCACGGCGCCGAGGATGGTGGCCGGGTCAGCGCCCAGGGCCACGGCGACCGGGAACGGTTGGCCAGGGTTTTTCTCGCACCATTCGCGGTAGTCCAGGGCCCCGCCACGGTGGCTGAGCCAGCGCATGATGACCTTGTTGCGGCCGATCACCTGCTGGCGGTAGATGCCCAGGTTCTGGCGGTCCTTGTTCGGGCCGCGGGTGACGGTGAGGCCCCAGGTGATCAGCGGGGCCACGTCGCCCGGCCAGCAGTGCTGGATCGGCAGGGCGCCGAGGTCGACATCGTCCCCCTCGACCACCACTTCCTGACACACCGCGTCCTTGACCACTTTCGGCGCCATCGACACGACTTTCTTGAAGATCGGCAGCTTGGACCAGGCATCCTTCAGGCCCTTCGGCGGTTCGGGCTCCTTGAGGAAGGCCAGCAGCTTGCCGATTTCCCGCAGCTCATCGACCGACTCGGCACCCATGCCCATGGCCACGCGCTCCGGAGTACCGAACAGGTTGCCCAGCACCGGGATGTCGAAGCCGGTAGGCTTTTCGAACAGCAATGCAGGGCCCTTGGCACGCAGGGTGCGGTCGCAGACCTCGGTCATTTCCAGGATGGGGGAGATCGGAACCTGGATGCGCTTGAGCTCGCCGCGCTGTTCCAGGCCACGGATGAAGTCGCGCAAGTCGCGATACTGCATGCAGGAGCCTCGTGTTGGCCGTATCGGTCGGGGTGCAGAGTGTAGCGCCGTTCAGTACCCAATGGCCAAAAATGACTTGGGGCCGCTTCGCGCCCCATCGCCGGCAAGCCAGCTCCCACAGAGTCCGCACAAGCTTCAAGAGCTGTACAGTACCTGTGGGAGCTGGCTTGCCGGCGATGGGCTGCGAAGCAGCCCCAATCAATTCCGGCCTGAAACGCTTACTTGCGCTTCATCGACAGGAAGAACTCGTCGTTGGTCTTGGTCTGCTTGAGCTTGTCGACCAGGAACTCGATGGCGGCGATTTCGTCCATCGGGTGCAGCAGCTTGCGCAGGATCCACATGCGCTGCAGTTCGTCGTCGGCGGTCAGCAGCTCTTCGCGGCGGGTACCGGAGCGGTTGATGTTGATAGCCGGGAACACACGCTTCTCGGCGATGCGGCGGTCCAGCGGCAGCTCCATGTTGCCAGTGCCCTTGAACTCTTCGTAGATCACTTCGTCCATCTTCGAGCCGGTTTCGACCAGCGCGGTGGCGATGATGGTCAGCGAACCGCCTTCCTCGATGTTACGCGCGGCACCGAAGAAGCGCTTCGGCTTCTCCAGGGCGTGGGCGTCGACACCACCGGTCAGCACCTTGCCGGAGCTCGGGATGACGGTGTTGTAGGCACGTGCCAGACGGGTGATGGAGTCCAGCAGGATGACCACGTCCTTCTTGTGCTCGACCAGGCGCTTGGCCTTCTCGATCACCATTTCGGCAACCTGCACGTGGCGGGTTGGCGGCTCGTCGAAGGTGGAGGCAACCACTTCGCCACGCACGGTGCGCTGCATTTCGGTCACTTCTTCCGGGCGCTCGTCGATCAGCAGGACGATCAGGTGGCACTCGGGATTGTTACGGGTGATGTTGGCCGCGATGTTCTGCAGCATGATCGTCTTGCCCGCTTTCGGCGGAGCAACGATCAGGCCACGCTGGCCTTTGCCGATCGGAGCGCACAGGTCGATGACGCGGCCGGTCAGGTCTTCGGTGGAGCCGTTACCGGCTTCCATCTTCAGGCGCTTGTTCGGGAACAGCGGCGTCAGGTTTTCGAACAGGATCTTGTTCTTCGCGTTTTCCGGGCGGTCGAAGTTGATGGTGTCGACCTTCAGCAGGGCGAAGTAACGCTCCCCTTCCTTCGGCGGACGAATCTTGCCGACGATGGTGTCACCGGTACGCAGGTTGAAACGGCGGATCTGGCTGGGCGAGACGTAGATGTCGTCAGGGCCGGCCAGGTAGGACGCATCAGCCGAACGCAGGAAACCGAAACCATCCTGGAGAATCTCCAGCACGCCGTCACCCGAGATCTCTTCGCCGCTTTTCGCGTGCTTCTTCAGCAGGGCGAAAATCACGTCCTGTTTGCGCGAACGGGCCATGTTTTCGATGCCCATCTGTTCGGCCATTTCCAAAAGATCGGTAATCGGCTTTTGCTTGAGTTCAGTCAGGTTCATAAGGGGAGTGACGTAATCATGTAAGAAGGGAGAATTAAGCTTCTGGCTTAATGAGGCCGCGCCGCTAGATGGCGACAGGATCGCGTACTGATTCGAATTAGGGATGCTTCGGCGACGGCGTGTAGAGGGCACTGGAGAAGCAGTGCGAGGCCGAATGTAACACTTGCTTTTTTCTGCGTCTAGTGCTCTGAAAAAGAAAAGCCCCGCATCTGCGGGGCTTTTTCACATCACAGGTGGGCGTCGAGGAACGCGGCCAGCTGCGATTTGGACAGGGCGCCGACCTTGGTGGCTTCGACGTTGCCGTTCTTGAACAGCATCAGCGTCGGGATACCACGCACGCCGTGCTTGGCCGGGGTTTCCTGGTTCTCGTCGATGTTCAGCTTGGCGACGGTCAGTTTGCCCTCGTAGGTGGAGGCGATGTCGTCCAGTACCGGAGCGATCATCTTGCATGGACCGCACCATTCAGCCCAGTAGTCGACCAGTACGGCGCCTTCGGCCTTAAGGACATCGGCTTCGAAGGAGGCGTCGGTGACATGTTTGATCAGATCGCTGCTCATGGATATCTCCAGGGTCGTAAGCAAAAAAACGTGGCCCATGATAGCCGTACCCACGCCCGACAGGAAGCCACGGACGATTGAGTGTAACTATAGTTGTGCAAGACGCCACGAATCGAAACTGTCATGCAAACGTCATAGCATCGAATGGCACATTGCCTTGCATCAAGGCCAGCTCAACGGCTGTGTACCACGCGTTGGCGACAGCCTGCTATCGTGGCACGATTGCCGGGTTAACGACCGAGAACAACCAGATCATGCCGCATACCATCGCGAAGAACCTGTCCCTGATCGCCGCCATCGACCTTGGCTCCAACAGCTTTCACATGGTCGTGGCCAAGGCCCACCATACCGAAATCCGCATTCTCGAGCGGCTCGGCGAGAAGGTTCAGCTGGCCGCCGGCATCGACGAAGAACGCAAGCTCAGCGAAGAGGCAATGGAACGAGGCCTGGATTGCCTCAAGCGCTTTTCCCAACTGATCAACGGCATGCCGGCAGGCTCGGTGCGTATCGTCGGTACCAACGCCTTGCGCGAAGCGCGCAACCGCAACGAATTCATCCAGCGCGCCGAAGCCATCCTTGGCCACCCGGTCGAGGTAATCTCTGGCCGTGAAGAAGCGCGCCTGATCTACCTGGGCGTGTCGCACACCCTGGCCGATACCCCCGGCAAACGCCTGGTGGCCGATATCGGCGGCGGCAGTACCGAGTTCATCATCGGCCAGCGCTTCGAGCCGCTGCTGCGCGAAAGCCTGCAGATGGGCTGCGTCAGCTTCACCCAGCGCTACTTCCGCGACGGCAAGATCACCCCGGCCCGCTACGCCCAGGCTTACACCGCCGCGCGCCTGGAGCTGATGAGCATCGAGAATGCCCTGCACCGCCTGACCTGGGACGAGGCCATCGGCTCGTCCGGTACCATTCGTGCCATCGGCGCAGCCATCAAGGCAGGTGGCCTGGGCAATGGCGAGGTCAACGCCGAGGGGCTGGCCTGGGTCAAGCGCAAGCTGTTCAAGCTGGGCGAGGTCGACAAGATCGACTTCGAAGGGGTCAAGCCGGACCGCCGCACCATCTTCCCGGCGGGCCTGGCGATTCTCGAAGCGATCTTCGATGCCCTGGAACTGCAGCGCATGGACCACTGCGACGGTGCCCTGCGCGAAGGTGTGCTGTTCGACCTGCTGGGCCGCCACCACCACGAAGACGTGCGCGAACGCACACTGAACTCGCTGATGGAGCGCTACCACGTGGACCAGGGCCAGGCCGCGCGCGTCGAACGCAAGGCGTTACACGCCTTCGACCAAGTGGCCGACGCGTGGGATCTCAAAGACGGGAACTGGCGCGATCTGCTGGGCTGGGCGGCAAAAGTGCACGAAATCGGCCTGGATATCGCTCACTACCACTACCATAAACACGGCGCCTACCTGATCGAGCACTCCGACCTGTCGGGTTTCTCCCGCGAGGACCAGCAGATGATGGCCTTGCTGGTGCGCGGCCACCGCCGCAACATCCCCAAGGACAAGATCGCCGAACTAGGTGAGGAAGGGGTCAAGCTGCTGCGCCTGTGCGTGCTGCTGCGCTTCGCCATCCTGTTCCACCACATCCGTGGCAACCAGCAGATGCCGAAGGTCGAGCTCAAGGCTGCCGACAGCAGCCTCGACGTGGCCTTCCCCGAGGGCTGGCTGGAACAGAACCAGCTGACCCAGGCCGACTTCGCCAACGAGGCGGAGTGGCTGGCCCGGGTCGGCTTCGTCCTCAGCGTACGTTGAGGACCGGGTTGCTCAGGCGCTCCAGCAGGGTCGCCTGGGCACTGCGCGGGTTCTGGTTGCCGGTCGGCGTGCTGCGCACGTAGCGCCCGTCCGGCTGCAGGGTCCAGGCGTGGGTGTTGTCGGTCAGGTAGCCTTCCAGCTCCTTCTTCACCCGCAGCAACAGCTTCTTGCCTTCCACCGGGAAGCAGGTCTCGACACGCTTGTCGAGGTTGCGCTCCATCCAGTCGGCACTGGACAGGTAGATCTGCTCTTCGCCGCCATTGAGGAAGTAGAACACCCGCGTGTGCTCGAGGAAGCGGCCGATGATCGAGCGCACCTGAATGTTGTGCGAAACCCCCGGAATGCCTGGGCGCAGGCAGCACATGCCACGCACCACCAGGTCGATCTTCACGCCCGACTGGCTGGCCTTGTACAACGCCTTGATGACCTTGGCGTCGGTCAGCGAGTTGAACTTGGCGATGATATGCGCCGGCTTGCCTTCGAGGGCGAACTGGGTTTCCCGCGCGATCATGTCGAGCATGCCCTTCTTCAGGGTGAACGGCGCGTGCAGCAGCTTCTTCATGCGCAGGGTCTTGCCCATGCCGATCAGCTGGCTGAACAGCTTGCCGACGTCCTCGGTGAGGGCGTCGTCGGAGGTCAGCAGGCTGTAATCGGTGTACAGGCGGGCGTTGCCGGCGTGGTAGTTACCAGTGCCCAGGTGCGCATAACGCACGATCTCGCCCTGCTCGCGGCGCAGGATCAGCATCATCTTAGCGTGGGTCTTGAAGCCGACCACGCCGTAGATCACCACCGCACCGGCCGCTTGCAGGCGGCTGGCCATCTGCAGGTTGGACTCTTCGTCGAAGCGCGCCCGCAACTCGATCACCGCGGTGACCTCCTTGCCGTTACGCGCTGCGTCCACCAGCGCGTCGACGATTTCCGAGTTGGCCCCGGAACGGTACAGGGTCTGGCGCACGGCAAGCACGTGCGGGTCCTTGGCGGCCTGCCGCAGCAGGTCGATCACCGGGGTGAAGGACTCGAACGGGTGCATCAGCAGGATGTCCTGCTTGCCGATCACGCTGAAGATATTGTCGGCGTTCTGCAGCAGCTTGGGGATCGCCGGGGTGAACGGCGTGTACTGCAGCTCAGGGTGGCTGTCCAGGCCGGTGATGCTGAACAGGCGGGTAAGGTTGACCGGGCCGTTGACCTGGTACAGCTCGCTTTCGCTGAGGCTGAACTGCTTGAGCAGGTAGTCCGACAAGTGTTTCGGGCAGGTGTCGGCGACCTCCAGGCGCACTGCGTCACCGTAGCGGCGCGAGAACAGCTCGCCGCGCAGGGCGCGGGCCAGGTCATCGACCTCTTCGGAGTCCAGCGCCAGGTCGGCGTTACGGGTCAGGCGGAACTGGTAGCAGCCCTTCACCTTCATGCCCTGGAACAGGTCGTCGGCGTGCGCGTGGATCATTGACGACAGGAACACATAGTTGGCGCCAGGGCCACCCACCTCTTCCGGCACGCGGATGACCCGCGGCAGCAGGCGCGGGGCCGGAATGATCGCCAGGCCCGAATCGCGACCGAAGGCGTCGACACCCTCGAGCTCGACGATGAAGTTGAGGCTCTTGTTCACCAGCAGCGGGAACGGGTGAGTAGGGTCGAGGCCGATCGGGGTGATGATCGGGGCGATTTCGTCGCGGAAGTAGCGGCGCACCCAGGTCTTGAGCTTGGGGGTCCAGTGACGCCGGCGGATGAAGCGGATATGGTGCTTCTCCAGCTCGGGCAGCAGCACATCGTTGAGGATTGCGTACTGGCGCTCCACTTCACTGTGCACCAGGTCGCTGATACGCGCCAGCGCCTGGTGCGGCTGCAGGCCGTCGGCACCGGCCTGTTCACGAGCAAAGTTGATCTGCTTCTTCAGGCCGGCGACTCGGATCTCGAAGAACTCGTCGAGGTTGCTGGAGAAGATCAACAGGAACTTGAGGCGCTCTAGCAGCGGGTAGCTCTCGTCCAGCGCCTGCTCCAGCACGCGGATATTGAACTGCAACTGGGAGAGTTCGCGATGAATGTACAGGCTGCTGTCGTCCAGGCCCGGGATGATGATCGCCGGGGCCGGCGCGGGTGCCGGAGCCGCAGTCTCTGCCACCGGTTCCACGGCAGGCAGGGGCGCCGGCGGCAGGTCTGGCGGGGTCTGCACCATCTCTTCGGGGAGTTCCTGAGCATCCTTGATCGCGACAGGGGTTAGCACTTCATTATTCATCTGGCGTTCCTGAGGACGTTAACGCCCTATCATCTATTGAGCGGCAAGATAAGCGCCCATTATGACGCCTGTGTTACATGTCAGGGCAAGCCATGGCGCATGGCTTCTGGCATTCTCCGAGCAGGAATTGTTCATGTCGAGACACATTTGGACACTTTCACGAACGCGCGCGAAGGGGTAGGCTTCGCGTTCATTTCGCCAGCACCTCAGAAAATGCTTCAACAATTCCTGCAGGATTTCGGCTACTTCGCCCTTTTTCTAGGCACCTTCTTCGAAGGCGAGACCATCCTGGTGCTTGCGGGATTCCTTGCGTTCCGCGGTTACATGGACATCAACCTGGTGTGCCTGGTGGCTTTTTTCGGCAGCTATGCCGGCGACCAGCTGTGGTACTTCATGGGCCGACGCCACGGGCGCAGGATACTGGCACGCAAACCGCGCTGGCAGGCGATGGGTGACCGGGCGCTGGACCACATCCGTCGCCACCCCGACATCTGGGTACTGAGTTTCCGCTTCGTCTATGGCCTGCGCACGGTCATGCCGGTGGCCATTGGCCTGTCCGGCTACCCGCCACGCCGCTATCTGCTGCTGAATGGTCTTGGCGCGGCCATCTGGGCAGTGGCACTGGGCGCGGCCGCGTATCACTTCGGCGCCATTCTCGAAGGCCTGCTGGGCAACGTGAAGCGCTACGAGCTATGGGTGCTCGGTGGCCTGTTGGCGTTGGGCGGCCTGCTGTGGCTGCGTCGGCGCTTCCGCACGTTGCGCGCGGAGCGCAAGGCGGCGGGCAAGGCCCAGCCCCCAGAGGCTGAGCAAGCTGTAAACAACGAGCAGCAACCAGGCCAGCGGCACGACCACCGCTAGGCCCAGTGCGCCTGCCAGGTACAGCGCCGGCGCATTCGCCAGCAGCCGTAACAGCTCCAGGCGCACGGCCCATGGTCGGTTCTCCAGCAGCGCGCCAAGCACGAACAAGCCAAACGCCATCAGCGCCCAGCCGAGCACCAGGGCGGCAGTTGGCACGCGATCGGCCACCTCCATCAGATAGCTGCCCAGCGCCACGTAACCCACGAATTGCGCCGCCACATAGGCCTGCTGCGCACGGCCCAGGGCAACCGCGAACTTGCGAAACAACGCCAGGTCCTGCTTGGCCTGCGGGTAGCGTGCTGCCACATCGGCCGGCCGCCAGCCGGTGGGCATGAACCAGATTCGCAGTTTGTCCCACGGGCTGTCGGCACGTCGGGCGCCGTGCCAGAGCTGGGCATAGAACTGCAGGTTTGCCCACAGCGGGTTCCAGCTGGCCAGCGGCGTGGTCACCCCGAACACCACCGGCTCGGCCGGGTCTTCCTCTTTGAAGGTGCCGAACAGACGATCCCAGAGAATGAACACGCCGCCGTAATTGCGATCCAAGTAAGCAGGATTTTGCGCATGGTGGACGCGATGGTTGGATGGCGTGATCAACACCCACTCGAGCCAGCCCAGCTTGGGAACATGCCGGGTATGCACCCAGAACTGGTACAGCAGGTTGAGCGACGCCACCGTGATGAAAACCAGCGGCGGCACACCGAGCATCGCCAGCGGCAGGTAGAACAGCCACGAGAAGATGAACCCGCTGCTGGTCTGCCGCAGCGCCGTGGTGAGGTTGTATTCCTCGCTCTGGTGATGCACCGAGTGCGCAGCCCACAGCACGTTGCGCTCGTGGCCCAGACGATGCAGCCAGTAGTAGCAGAAGTCGTACAACACAAAAGCCAGCAGCCACACCCACCAGGCCTGCGGCGGCAGGCGCAGCAACGCCATGTGCTCGAACACCAGGGCATAGGTCACCAGCCCCACCCCTTTGGTCAGCAACCCGGTACTGGTCGAAAGCGCACCGGTGCTGAGGCTGTTGATCGAGTCGGCCAGAGTGAAGTTGCGCTGGCCGCGCACACGGTCGGCCAGCAGTTCGACGGCGATCAGCACGAAGAAGAACGGCACGGCCAGCAGGATCAGGTCCATGGGTACGACCTCAGGCGTTGTTCGCCAAGATTAGGCCGCGCTTGCAGGAATCCCTATGGCTACATCTGCCAAACTAGAGGACATTTAGCGCCTCGACACTGGAGTAAAAAGCATGACAAAAAAAGTAGCGGTGATTCTTTCCGGCTGCGGCGTTTATGACGGCGCCGAAATCCACGAAAGCGTGATCACCCTGCTGCGCCTCGACCAGCGTGGTGCGCAGGTGCAGTGCTTCGCGCCGAACATTGCGCAGATGCACGTGATCAACCACCTGACTGGCGAGGAAATGCCCGAATCGCGCAATGTACTGGTGGAGTCGGCGCGCATTGCCCGCGGTGAGGTCAAGGACATCCGCGAAGCCAAGGCCGAAGACTTCGACGCATTGATCGTGCCAGGCGGTTTCGGGGCGGCGAAGAACCTGTCCAACTTTGCCGTGGAAGGCGCCAACTGCAGCGTCCACCCGGATGTGCTGGCCCTGGCCGAAGCCTTTGCCGATGCCTGCAAGCCGGTTGGCCTGATCTGCATCTCCCCGGCGCTGGCAGCGAAGATCTATGGCCCTGGCGTGGTCTGCACCATCGGTACCGACGCTGGCACTGCGGCGGCCGTAACGAAGATGGGTGGCACTCATGAAGAGTGCGATGTCCACGATATTGTCGAGGACACCCAGCGCAAGCTGGTGACCACCCCGGCGTACATGGAGGCCAAGGCGATCAGTGAAGCGGCTGGCGGGATCTACAAGCTGGTGGATCGGGTGCTGGAGCTGACGCACGAGTAACGGGTGCAAGATTCAGAATCTGACGCGGTCCCCGTGGGAGCGGCCTTGTGTCGCGAAAGGGCCGCAGCGCGGCCCCGGCAATTTATGCGGCGAAGCTGAAATCCTAGGGCCGCTTCGCGGCCCTTTCGCGACACAAGGCCGCTCCCACACGTCGTGTCCATACCGCCAGCCGGGTCGCTTCAGGGTTTGGACAACCGGGCAATGATCCGGTCCAGCGCATTGGCAAACGCCTGCTTCTCGCGCTCGCCATAAGGCGCCTGCCCTCCCCCCACCTGGCCCTGCTCGCGCAGCTCGGTGAACAGGTTGCGTGCCGCCAGCCGATCCCCCATGTTGCGCTCGTCGAACTCGCGCCCGCGCGGGTCCAGTGCCGCCACGCCCTTTTTCACCAGGCGATCGGCCAACGGCACATCACTGCAGATCACCAGCTCGCCAGGCACGGCGTGCTCCACCAGGTAATCGTCGGCCGCGTCCATGCCGCTGGGCACCACGATCAGGCGCACGATCGCGAACGCCGGCTTGGCCACAGCCTGGCCCGCCACCATCACTACCTCGAACTTGCGCTTGAGGGCGAACTTGACGATCAGATCCTTGGCCGCCTTGGGGCAAGCGTCGGCATCGATCCACACACGCATCGGAAAACCTCGCAATCAGCTTGAGACCGCCATCATGCCTCAAGCGCAACGAAAGCTGCAGCGCCACCCAAGCCCGCTGGAAAAATGGCGCCAATATTTCAATTGCCGCTTATCCGACCCCGCTACTCAGGCTACACTCGCCACAGCTCCGCTGGCCTGCCCGAGTGCGCAATGAACCACCCCCACGAAATCCGCCCCGACCTGGACGAAGGCATCGACCGCAAGGTCCTGGCGACATTGCGTGCTCGCTTCCTGCGGCTCAACCAGGGCCGGCTGCAGCGGGCCCTGGAGGGCCTGTCGACGCGCCAGCAACAGGTGCTGACGCTGCTGCCGCTGCTGTTTCATGTGAACCATCCGTTACTGCCGGGCTATGTCTCCGGCAGCACCCCCGCAGGCGTATCGGGCTACGAGCCAAGCGCCGACCTGGTAGTCGAGGCCCAGCGCCTTGCCCGCTCCTTCACCTACAAGGCCCGCCATGGCAACCCGCCACAGCCCATCCACGGCCTGTTCCTGATGGGCAGCCTGGGCTCGCTGGCGCAAGCCGAGCAAAGCGACATGGACCTGTGGGTGTGCCATGCGCCCGGCCTGGCCGACGAGCTGCTGGGTGAACTGCGCCGCAAATGCCAGTTGCTGGAGGCATGGGCGGAAAGCCTGGGTGCCGAGGCACACTTCTTCCTGATCGACACGCAAGGTTTCGCCCAGGGCCAACGCGAGGGCCAGCTCGGTTCCGACGATTGCGGTACCACCCAGCACTACCTGCTGCTGGACGAGTTCTACCGCACTACTATCTGGCTGGCCGGGCGCACACCACTGTGGTGGCTGGTGCCGGTCTACCAGGAGCACGATTACCACGCCTATACCCAGACACTGCTGTCCAAACGTTTCATTCGCAGCCAGGACGCCCTCGACCTCGGCAACCTGGCGCACATTCCGCCCGGCGAGTTCGTCGGCGCTGGCTTGTGGCAACTGTTCAAAGGCATCGACTCGCCCTACAAGTCGCTGCTCAAGCTGCTGTTGACCGAGGCCTATGCCAGCGAACACCCCGCCGTACGCTGCCTGAGCCTGGACTACAAGCAAGCAGTGTTCGCCAACCAGCTCGACCTCGACGAGCTGGACCCCTACGTGATGGTGTACCGGCGCATCGAGCATTACCTGCTGCAGCGTGGCGAACACACGCGCCTGGAGCTGGTGCGGCGCAGCCTGTACCTGAAGGTGAACAAGAAACTCAGCGACCCGGCCCGGGCCAATGGCTGGCAGCGCCGGCTGTTGCAGCGCCTGGCCGACGAGTGGGGCTGGGACGAGCGCCAGTTGGCCCTGCTGGACAGTCGCAACCAATGGAAAGTGCAGCAGGTTGCCGTCGAGCGCCGTGAACTGGTGGCCGAACTGAACCACAGCTATCGCTTCCTCAGCGAATTCGCCCGCACCCAGAACGCCAGCAGCCGCGCCGACCAGCGCGATCTGAATGTGCTGGGCCGACGCCTTTATGCGGCCTTCGAGCGCCGCGCCGGCAAGGTCGAAGTGATCAACCCCGGCATCGCCCCAGACCTGGCCGAGGACACCCTGACCCTGGTCCAGGCGCCTAACCGCAGGGAGCCCGGCAGCTACCACTGGGAGCTATACACCGGCAACCTGAGCCCCCATGAGGTGGACCACTTCAGCCCGCTCAAGCGTTGCCGCGAGCTGCTCGAACTGTTGACCTGGGCCCACCGCAACGGGGTGATCGACAGCAGCACGCGCCTGGCGCTACACCCAGGCGTCAGCGACCTCAGCGAATTCGAGCTGTTCAACCTGGTCGGCTGCCTGCAGCAGAGCATTCCCCTGCCCTTGCCGACCGTCAGCGAGGTGCGCCTGCTGCAACCCAGCGTTGCCGAAGAGGTGCTACTGCTGGTCAACGTAGCCATCGACCCGCTGCGCCACCACCGCGACCTGAACATTCTGATGACCACCGAGCGCACCGACTCGCTGAGCTATGCAGGCGTGCGCGAAAACCTTGTCCTGACCCTGGACCAGGTCACGCTCAACAGCTGGAACGAGGTACTGGTCCAGCGCTATGACGGCGAGCACGCGCTGGTGCGCTGCCTGCGCGACTTCCTCAACAGCCCCGTGCTGCGCGGCCACAGACCGAGGGTGCGGGTGCGCTGCTTCTGCCAGAGCCGCGCCCAGGCCATCGGCCAACGCGTTGAGGAAATCTTCGACACAGTGCAGCTGCTGCTGGACCAGGGCCTGAACCACCGCTACCTGCTGCAGGTGGCCCAGCACACCCATGTGCTGGAGCTGCTGGCCGGGCATGTCAACCTCACCACCCTGGCCGAGCACGAGGCACTACTGGAGCATCTGGGCGAAGAGCGTAGCGCTTACAGCCCGCTGTACCTGGATGCCAACGCCCTGCAGGACCACGACCTGCACCTGGTGCTGGAGCAGGGCCGGCCGGCCTGCATCCAGGTGTTCTACCGCCTGCAGGGGGGCTGGGCCGAGCTTTACGTGCTGGATGAATACAACGCCCTGTGGCAGCAACGCCTGCCGCTGCACGATGAAGCCCACCTGCTGTTGCCGCTGCAGCGCTTTCTGCGCTCGGTGGTGATGCGCCGTGATGCCCGGCTGCCGCTGGACACCCAGCGAGCGGCCTCACTGGACATCCACTACGCGCAACTGTTGCCCTCCGGGCCAGGCAAGGCGCGCAGCATCGAGCCGCGCCAGGCTCCCGTCGAGGGTAGCGACCAGCCCTACTATGAAGTGCAGGCGATCATCCAGGCCGGGGTGGCGGGCGCGGCGCACGTGACGCTGTATTGCGACCAGCAGGAGTTTTCCGAACTGGAGCATGGTGAACAGCTGTATGCGGTGGTGGCCCGGCAGATCATCGGGCAGCGACGTGGCTCAGGGCAGTACCGCTGCTACATCACTGACCTGGATTTGTCCGAGTTGCTGGATGACCAGCTGGGGTCGACGCAGCTGTACCTGCGCTACAAGCGGGAGCTGGAGCAGGCCTTGAACGAGGGGTTGGAGCAAGTCTTGGCGGTGGGATCCTGAATTCGCAGCACAACGCTGCTCCTACAGGTTGAAATGAGCTCTCTTGTAGGAGCAGCCTTGTGCTGCGAATGGGCCGCAAAGCGGCCCCTGGCCCTTACAGATCGAAATCGCCCGCCGCTTCCGGTTGATATTCCACTTCCAGCAGCTTCAGCTTGAGGGTCTTGCCCCCCGGGGCCGGCCAGTCGATCTGCTCGCCCACCGACAACCCCAGCAAGGCGCAACCAATCGGCGCCAGGATCGAGACGTTGCCTTCCTGCCCGGCATCCTTCGGGTACACCAGGGTCAGGTGGTAGTCCTTGCCGCTGGCTTCTTCACGGCAGTGCACGCGCGAGTTCATGGTCACCACGCCAGCCGGAACTTCCTCGTGACCGACCACCTGCTCGGCGCGGTCCAGCTCGTCCTGCAGGGCGAGCACACCCGGCGTACTCTCGTCGAGGCTGTCGATCAGACGCTCCAGACGTTGTACGTCCAATCGGGTGAGGATGAGGGAAGGCTTGGTACTCATGATCCAGTCAGACTCCTTTGAACAGGCGATTTACATCATGCAGATAAAGCAAAACCCCGCCCAAGGGCGGGGTTTGTGATGGCTTTGGCGTCACCGACGCAGAACCCGACGTTACCACAGCCGGGTAAATACTCAAGCCCCTGCGATCAGTGTGCCTTAGCCTGGTCGCGCAGGACCTGGGCCTCGCGGCAAATCTGCCGACGCCGTTCGTCATCGGCCGAACGCCATTCGCGGATGTGCTCGACATGCCGGTGGCAACCCGTGCAGACACGCTGTTCGTCCAGCCGGCAAATGCTGATGCAGGGCGATGGCACTGCGGGGCTGACGTTGCTGTAGAGCGGTTTGGGCGGACGGGCCGGCGTACTGCTCATGTCAGATCTCGTCGAAGTCCAGCTTCTCGCCGGCCCGTTCCCAGACGATGCGCTCGAGCATTTCGCCCAGCAATTCCTCGCTCTTTTCGCACACCCACTTGCCGCTGTCTTCGTCGTAGTCGAAGTGGAAACCGCCGGAGCGGTCGGCCAGCCACAGCTGGCGCAGCGGCTCCTGGCGGCTGAAGATCAACTGGGCGCCGCCTTCGAACTTGACGGTGAGGACGCCGGCGGAGTTCTCCATGTCCAGGTCCAGGCCGCTCTCGTCGAACAGGTCCTCCAGGGCCTGTTGGGTCGCGTCGACCAGATCATGGAAACGCGCTTCACTCAAACTCATTGCAGGAACCTCGAAATTGGCTGCGTTACAGGCAAGCCCGGCAAGATACGGGCGCTTGCCGCCGAATGCAAAGGTTTAGCCGCTACCTTCACTTGCCCCTTCGCGGCTAAAGCCGCTCCTACAAGGATTGCGCACGGCCTGAGGCGAATGCAGTACCCGGTAGGAGCAGCCTTGTGCTGCGAAGAGGCCAGTAAGGCAACGGATATTCTTCAGCAGTAACGGCCTCTGCAGCACAAGGCTGCTCCTACAAGCCGCGAAAGGGCCCTTGCACGCGGTAAGAATAGCCCGCCCGGCGGGCCGGCCCTTGCATAGGCAAGCCGCCGGTCGCTCGGTATACTCGGGCGCAATACTGCATATTTCTAAGGATTTCACCCATGAAGCGCCTGATTTCCTCCCTCGCGGCGCTGGTCGCTGTTGCCTGTCTCGTTTCGGCCTGCGGCCAGAAAGGCCCGCTGTATCTGCCAGAAGACGGCGATAACGGCAAAGCGCACAAGTCGCACCAGCACCAGCCAAAAGCCAAGCCGGCCCCGGTACAAGAGCAGCAGCCAGAGCCCGAGCTCGAGCCCGAGCAGTCGCCAGCGCAGTAAGGAAACCAGATGAACGCTTTCAACTACCGCGACGGCGAGCTGTTCGCGGAAGGCGTGGGCCTGGCGGCCATCGCCGAACGCTACGGCACCCCGACCTACGTGTACTCGCGCGCCCACATCGAGGCCCAGTACCGTAGCTACGCCGACGCCCTGCAAGGTACCGAGCACCTGGTGTGCTTCGCGGTCAAGGCCAACTCCAACCTCGGCGTGCTGAACGTGCTGGCGCGCCTGGGCTCAGGCTTCGACATCGTCTCTGGCGGTGAGCTGGAGCGCGTGCTGGCCGCAGGCGGCCGTGCCGACCGCGTGGTGTTCTCCGGCGTCGGCAAGACCCGCGACGACATGCGCCGTGCCCTGGAAGTCGGTGTGCACTGCTTCAACGTCGAATCCACCGACGAACTGGAGCGCCTGCAAGTGGTGGCCGCCGAGATGGGCAAGGTTGCCCCGGTCTCGCTGCGGGTCAACCCAGATGTCGACGCTGGCACCCACCCGTACATCTCCACCGGCCTGAAAGAGAACAAGTTCGGCATCGCCATCGCCGATGCCGAGGCCATCTACGTGCGCGCCGCGCAGCTGCCGAACCTGGAAGTGGTCGGTGTCGACTGCCACATCGGTTCGCAACTGACCACCGTCGAGCCTTTCCTCGATGCCCTCGACCGCCTGCTGGTGTTGGTCGACCGCCTGGCCGAGTGTGGCATCCACCTGCGCCACCTGGACCTGGGTGGCGGTGTCGGCGTGCGTTACCGCGATGAGGAGCCACCGCTGGTGGCCGAGTACATCAAGGCCATCCGCGAGCGCGTCGGCGACCGCGACCTCGCCCTGGTGTTCGAGCCGGGCCGCTACATCGTGGCCAACGCCGGCGTCCTGCTTACCCGCGTGGAATACCTCAAGCACACCGAGCACAAGGACTTCGCCATCATCGATGCGGCGATGAACGACCTGATCCGCCCGGCCCTGTACCAGGCCTGGATGGGCGTCAGCCCGGTCAAGCCACGCACAGGCGAAGGCCGTGCCTACGACCTGGTCGGCCCGATCTGCGAGACTGGCGACTTCCTCGGCAAGGACCGCGTGCTGAACCTGGCAGAAGGTGACCTGCTGGCCGTACAGTCCGCGGGCGCCTATGGTTTTGTCATGAGCTCCAACTACAACACCCGTGGCCGTTGCGCTGAAATCCTGGTCGACGGCGACCAGGCCTTCGAAGTACGCCGCCGCGAGACCATCGCCGAATTGTACGCTGGCGAAAGCCTGCTGCCGGAGTAAGCCCATGCTGCTGCGTTTTACCAAGATGCATGGGCTGGGCAACGACTTCATGGTCCTCGACCTGGTCAGCCAGCACGCGCACATTCAGCCCAAGCACGCCAAGCAATGGGGTGACCGCCACACCGGCATCGGCTTCGACCAGTTGCTGATCGTCGAGGCGCCGAACAACCCGGAAGTGGATTTCCGCTACCGCATCTTCAATGCCGACGGTTCCGAGGTCGAGCAGTGCGGCAACGGTGCGCGCTGCTTCGCCCGCTTCGTGCTGGACAAGCGCCTGACCGCAAAAAAGCGCATCCGCGTGGAAACCAAGAGCGGCATCATCGAACTGGACGTGCAGAACGACGGCCAGATCAGTGTCGACATGGGCCCGCCGCGCTTCAACCCTGCCGAAATCCCCTTCGTCGCCGACGAGCAGGCGCTGAGCTACCCACTGGAAGTCGACGGCCAGGTGCATTCGATTGCCGCCCTGTCCATGGGTAACCCGCATGCCGTACTGCGTGTCGACGACGTGCGTACCGCCCCTGTGCACCAGCTGGGCCCGAAGATCGAGAACCACCCACGCTTCCCGCAGCGGGTAAATGCCGGCTTCCTCCAGGTCATCGACCGCCACCGCGCCAACCTGCGTGTATGGGAGCGTGGTGCGGGCGAAACCCAGGCCTGCGGCACCGGTGCCTGCGCCGCCGCCGTGGCGGCGATCAGCCAGGGCTGGATGGACTCCCCGGTGTCCCTCGACCTGCCCGGAGGCCGCCTGCACATCGAATGGGCCGGCCCCGGCAAGCCCGTGCTGATGACCGGCCCGGCCGTACGCGTCTACGAAGGACAGGTTCGTCTCTAAGCGAGTAACCGCCATGACCGATCAGCCCCAGGTTGTACCCAAGCAGTCCGCCGAGCTCGATGCCGAAGCGGTGGTCGCCTACCTGCGCGCCCACCCCACCTTCTTCGCCGAACACGACGAGCTGCTGATCGAACAGCGCATCCCGCACCAGCGGGGCGACAGCGTGTCGCTGGTGGAGCGCCAGCTCAAGTTGCTGCGCGACCGCAACATCGAGATGCGCCACCGCCTGTCGCAACTGATGGACGTGGCCCGCGACAACGACCGGCTGTTCGACAAGACCCGCCGGCTGATCCTCGACCTGCTCGACGCCGGCAGCCTGGAAGAAGTGGTGATGGCAGTCGAAGACAGCCTGCGCCAGGAATTCCAGGTGCCCTTCGTCAGCCTGATCTTGTTCGGCGAAAATGTCGCGCCGGTCGGGCGCTGGGTGAGCAACGCCGAAGCGCAGCAGGCCATCGGGGCCCTGCTGGGCGGCGGCAAAACGGTCAGCGGTAACTTGCGCGAGCACGAGCTGGCCTTCCTGTTCGGTGAAGAACAGCGCCGGGAGGTAGGCTCCAGCGCCGTGGCTGCCCTGGAATACCAGGGCCTGCACGGGGTGCTGGCGATCGGCAGCCGCGACCCGCAACACTACAAGAGCAGCGTCGGTACCCTGTTCCTTGGCTACATTGCCGAGGTACTTGGCCGCGTTGTCCCACGCGTTACCCAGACCCTGCGCCCGGTACGCTGATGGAACACCAGCTGGAGGCTTATTGCGCACACCTGCGCAACGAGCGCCAGGTGTCCGAGCACACCCTGCTGGGCTACCGTCGCGACCTGGACAAGGTGGTTGCATACTGCAAGGAGCACGGCATTGCCGATTGGCAGGCGCTGCAAATTCAGCAGCTGCGCCAGCTGATCGCCCGCCAGCACCATCACGGCCAGTCCTCGCGCAGCCTGGCCCGGCTGCTGTCGGCGGTGCGTGGCCTGTACCGCTACCTCAACCGTGAAGGCCTGTGTCAGCACGACCCGGCCAGCGGTCTGAGCGCGCCCAAGGGCGAACGCCGGCTGCCAAAGGTGCTGGACACCGACCGCGCCCTGCAACTGCTCGATGGCGGTGTCGACGATGACTTCATCGCCCGTCGCGACCAGGCTATCCTTGAACTGTTCTATTCGTCGGGCCTGCGCCTGTCCGAACTGACCAACCTCGACCTCGATCACCTCGACCTCGCCGCCGGCCTGGTGCAGGTGCTGGGCAAGGGCGGCAAGGCCCGCGTGCTACCGGTCGGCCGCAAGGCCCGCGAAGCCTTGCAGGCCTGGTACCGCCTGCGCGGCATCGGCAACCCACGCGACCGTGCAGTGTTCATCACCCGTCAGGGCAACCGCATCAGCCCACGCGCCGTTCAGCAACGGGTGAAGGCGGCTGGTGAGCGCGAGCTGGGCCAGCACCTGCACCCACACATGCTTCGCCATTCCTTCGCCAGCCACGTGCTGGAATCGTCCCAGGACCTGCGCGCAGTGCAAGAGATGCTCGGCCACGCCGACATCGGCACCACGCAGATCTATACCCACCTGGACTTCCAGCACCTGGCCGCGGTGTATGACAGCGCCCACCCTCGGGCCAAACGCAGCAAAGGCAGACTCATGAGCATCAAGCTGATCACCTTCGACCTCGACGACACCCTGTGGGATACCGCGCCGGTGATTGCCAGCGCGGAAGTCGTGTTGCGCGACTGGCTCGAAGCTAACGCCCCAATCCTTGGCGGCGTGCCGGTGGAGCACTTGTTCGCCATCCGCGAGCGCCTGGTGCAAGCCGAACCCGGCCTGAAGCACCGCATCAGCGCCCTGCGCCGACGCGTGCTGTTCCATGCCCTGGAAGAAGTCGGCTACAGCGAAAAGCATGCGCAGGAGCTGGCCAATGAAGGTTTCGAAGTATTCCTGCATGCCCGCCACCAGGTAGAGATTTTCCCGGAGGTGCAGCCGGTGCTGGAGATCCTTCGCCATAGCTACACCTTGGGCGTGGTCACCAACGGCAATGCCGACGTGAGCCGGCTGGGGCTGGCGGACTATTTCCGCTTTGCACTGTGTGCCGAGGACCTCGGCATCGGCAAGCCGGACCCGGCGCCGTTCCTCGAAGCCCTGCGCCGCGGCGACGTAGAGGCCAGCGCGGCGGTGCACATCGGTGACCACCCGGGCGATGACATCGCCGGCGCCCAGCGTGCCGGGCTGCGCGCGGTGTGGTTCAACCCGCAGGGCAAGCCTTGGGTAGGCGAGCAGGCGCCGGATGCCGAGATCCAGCGCCTGTCGCAGTTGCCCGACATCCTCGCACGCTGGCGCTGACAGGGGCCGGCCCATTCGCGGGTAAACCCGCTCCCAAAGGTTCACCACTGCCCTCAGGTCCTGCGCCGTCCTTGTGGGAGCGGGTTTAGCCGCGAAGAGGCCGGCACAGGCAACCCATAACCCGCAGACACAAAAAAGCCCGCAGCGACGGCGGGCTTTTTTAGATCAGCCACTCAGATAGGGCGGCTGCCGTACTTGTTGTCCGGCTTCTTGGGCGGGTCGGCGACCACGTTGGCCTCGACTTCCTGAACCTTGCCGCCGCGAGCGAGGAACTCTTCCATGGCCTTGGCCAGGGCGTCACGCTCCTTCTGCTTGGCTTCCATGCTCGGCATTTCGTCTACCGAGACTGCGGCCTTGGATTTGCCCTTGGCAGCGGGTGCCGGGCTGCTGTCGTCATCGCCAGCGTCTTCGGCGCCGTCATCAGCTGCCGCTTCGAGGCCTTCATCGCCCTCGTCTTCGTCGCCTACTTCGAGGTCATCATTTTCCAGATCGTCGTCGCTCATGTTCTACCTCATGACTTGCGAAAAGCAGGTTAGTTATAGACCAGTGCAGCCGTAGACCGGCAGCCACCAGTGAAAATTCAACTGGCCGTGGGTTAGGCCACTGCCCTAGGGTCGGCGCTCCTGATGGGAGGCGGCACCCAGCAGGCCCTGCTCCTGGCAGGACCTGACAAATCCTTTAGCCCCTGCTGGCCACACGCTATTGGCAAGCCTAGCAAAGGCTGGCGAAGCGTGTGGACTACTCGTCAAACACCCTTCGGCGCGCATTCTAGCGCGCCAGCAGAAAAAGCAAAGCACCATGAATGCTCTGCGTTTTGTAAGATTTCCGCCTACGTCGCGAACGTGTCGAATAAACCGTTTGCCGTGCGGGAAATGCTAAAAATCTGGCAAAAAAAATGCCCGGCAAGCCGGGCAAGTTTTTACCGCGTCGCAGTTACAGGTTGTAGCCGCGCTCGTTGTGCTGAGCCAGGTCGAGGCCGACCGACTCTTCTTCTTCGCTGACCCGCAGGCCCATCACCAAATCCAGCACCTTGAGGATCACGTAGGTGACGATGGCGGTGTAGACCACGGTGAAGATCACGCCCTTGGCCTGGATCCAGACCTGCATGCCGATGTCGGTGACGGTACCGAAGCCGCCCAGCGCCGGGGCTGCGAACACACCGGTGAGGATGGCGCCGATGATACCGCCGATGCCGTGTACGCCGAACGCATCCAGCGAGTCGTCATAGCCCAGCTTGCGCTTGAGGCTGGTGGCGCAGAAGTAGCAGACCACACCCGAAACCAGGCCGATCACCAGGGCGCCCATGGGCCCTACGGTACCGGCAGCCGGGGTGATGGCGACCAGGCCGGCGACCACACCCGAAGCGATGCCCAGGGCGCTCGGTTTACCGTGGCCGATCCACTCGGCGAACATCCAGCCCAGGGCCGCGGCGGCGGTGGCGATCTGGGTCACCAGCATGGCCATGCCGGCGGTGCCGTTGGCGGCAGCGGCAGAGCCCGCGTTGAAGCCGAACCAGCCGATCCACAGCATGGCCGCGCCCATCAGGGTGTAGCCCAGGTTGTGTGGGGCCATCGGGGTGGTCGGGTAGCCCTTGCGCTTGCCCAGCACCAGGCAGCAGACCAGGCCAGCGATACCGGCGTTGATGTGCACCACGGTGCCGCCGGCGAAGTCCAGCACGCCCCAGTCCCACATCAGCGCACCGTCACCGCTCCAGACCATGTGCGCGATCGGTGCGTAGACCAGGGTGAACCAGATGCCCATGAACACCAGCATCGCGGAGAACTTCATGCGCTCGGCGAAGGCACCGACGATCAACGCCGGGGTGATGATGGCGAATGTCATCTGGAAGGTGATGAATACCGCTTCAGGGAACAGCGCGGCAGCCGAGGTCAGGTTCGAGGGCGTGACACCGGTGAGGAACGCCTTGGAGAACCCGCCAACGAAAGAATTGAAGTTGAGCACGCCCTTTTCCATACCAGTGGTATCGAAGGCCATGCTGTAGCCGTAGACGACCCAGAGAATGCTCATCAGGCCAGTGATCGCAAAGCACTGCATCATCACTGACAGTACGTTCTTGGAACGCACCATGCCGCCATAGAACAGGGCCAGGCCGGGAATGGTCATGAACAGCACCAGCGCCGTTGCGGTCAGCATCCAGGCGGTGTCGCCGGAGTTCAGCGCTGGGGCAGCTTCCTCGGCCAGGGCAAGCCCGGGCATTACGAGGGACAATAGGGCTCCTAGCCCTGCGATCTTACGCAGAGTCATGTTGTTTTCTCCTGGGGCGTTGGGTTTGGTGAGGCTTTGTTGCTGCTTAGATCGCGTCGGTATCGGTTTCGCCGGTACGGATACGGATCGCCTGCTCCAGATTCACCACGAAAATCTTGCCGTCACCGATCTTGCCGGTGTTGGCTGCCTTGGTGATGGCTTCGATTACCCGATCAAGGTCCTTGTCATCGATGGCGACATCGATCTTCACCTTGGGCAGGAAATCGACCACGTATTCAGCACCGCGATACAGCTCGGTGTGGCCCTTCTGCCGACCGAAGCCTTTGACTTCGGTGACGGTGATGCCCTGCACGCCGATTTCCGACAGCGACTCGCGCACGTCGTCCAGCTTGAACGGCTTGATGATGGCTGTGACTAGCTTCATGAAACTCTCTCCCGATTTGGTGGACTTGCCCCAGGAAAACAAACCCGTCTCAAGTCTAAGCGCAGCGGTTGGCTTTGTAACGCGTCGTCGGCATCCGGCTCCGCGTGCGCACTGCCTGGTCACAAGGAACTGCATCAGTGCATGGCTCGCACTGGTCTTTGCAGAAACCTTGCCAGTTCCGTCAAAGCGCCAGAAAACAGTGAGTTATGTGAATCAGTCAGGATTGGCCAGTCGCCAGCATGGGAAACATGCACAACTTCGGTGCGCTCCGATGTGGCGCATTGCTCGAAAAACGTGCAACTGCGTTGCGAG
The DNA here is from genome assembly GCF_036784815.1 of Pseudomonas sp. TE3-3-F2023. Taxonomy (NCBI): domain Bacteria; kingdom Pseudomonadati; phylum Pseudomonadota; class Gammaproteobacteria; order Pseudomonadales; family Pseudomonadaceae; genus Pseudomonas; species Pseudomonas sp. TE3-3-F2023. Next base: position 654,519 of record NZ_CP145113.1, read on the forward strand.
GGCGAATGACTATTGTGGGCGCGGCCTTGAGCAATCAAGAGCCAGGTTCGCCCGTGCTACACTGCCGGCCATTTCCCAGTATCAGTGGACAGCCCCATGCTCGCGCCCAAAGCCCTTCTAGATGCCCTGAGCGACCAGGCCTCGCGCCTGTTCAGCAGCGATACAGCCCAGCCCCGTGCCGAACTGGAAAGCCAGTTCAAGCTGCTGATGCAAGGAGCCTTCAGCAAGCTGGACCTGGTCAGCCGCGAAGAATTCGATAGCCAGATGGTTGTGCTGGCGCGCACCCGCGCACGCCTCGAGGCATTGGAAAAACAAGTAGCCGAGCTGGAAGCCCGGCTTGACCCGACCCCACGGGATGAGTGAATGCAGCCCTCCAGCGCTTACTCGGTATTGTTGTTTTCCTACGGCACCCTGCAGGACAAGGCCGTGCAACTGGCCAACTTCGGCCGCGAACTGAGCGGGCAGGCCGACCGCATGCTGGGCTACCGCCAGGACTGGGTCGAGATCACCGACCCGGCCGTGCTGGCAGCCAGCGGCAAGTCCCATCACCCTATCGTTACCCCCAGCAACCAGGCCGACGACAGCGTGGCCGGCATGGTCTTCCAGATCAGCGAAGAAGAGCTGGCGGCAGCGGACCGCTATGAAGTCGCCGACTACAAGCGCGTGGCCGTCACCCTCGCTTCGGGCCGGACCGCCTGGGTTTATGTCCGCGCCTGAGTTCTTCGGGCGTGCAGCAGGCACGAACCCAACGGGGTAAGAATGCAATGGGCAACCCCTGCCTGAAAAACTAGGACGCACACTTCTTGCGCCGACCCGGGTCGCCGTCGCTATGCTTGCAAAGCCGCAGGAAGCGGCCCTGTTCAGCGACAACGGAGCGTCCATGTCCCTAGCCCTCGTCCACAGCCGCGCCCAGGTGGGCGTGCAGGCACCGGCGGTCAGCGTCGAAACCCACCTGGCCAACGGTTTGCCCCATCTCACTCTGGTCGGCCTGCCGGAAACCACGGTCAAAGAGAGCAAGGACCGAGTGCGCAGCGCCATCGTCAACTCCGGTTTGAACTACCCGCAGCGGCGCATCACCCAGAACCTCGCCCCCGCCGACCTACCCAAGGATGGCGGGCGCTATGACTTGGCCATTGCTCTGGGCATCCTCGCCGCCGATGGCCAGGTGCCCGCAGCTACCCTTGCCGAGGTCGAATGCCTGGGCGAACTGGCGCTGTCTGGCAAATTGCGCCCGGTGCAGGGCGTGCTGCCCGCGGCACTGGCGGCACGCGAAGCAGGCCGGGCGCTGGTGGTGCCACGGGAGAATGCCGAAGAAGCCAGCCTGGCAGGCGGGCTGGTGGTGTATGCGGTGGGGCACCTGCTGGAACTGGTCGCCCACCTGAACGGCCAGGTGCCGTTGCCGCCGTATGCCGCCAACGGCCTGATCCTGCAGCAACGCCCGTATCCGGACCTGAGCGAGGTGCAGGGCCAACTGGCGGCCAAGCGCGCCCTGTTGCTGGCGGCGGCCGGGGCGCACAACCTGTTGTTCACCGGGCCTCCCGGTACCGGCAAGACCTTGCTCGCCAGCCGCCTGCCGGGGCTGCTGCCACCGCTGGACGAGCACGAGGCACTGGAAGTGGCGGCGATCCAGTCGGTCAGCGGCCACACGCCTCTGAGTAGCTGGCCGCAGCGGCCTTTTCGCCATCCACACCACTCCGCCTCCGGCCCGGCACTGGTCGGCGGCAGCAGCCGGCCACAACCGGGCGAAATCACCTTGGCCCACCATGGCGTGTTGTTTCTGGATGAACTACCGGAGTTCGAGCGGCGCGTGCTGGAAGTGTTGCGCGAGCCTCTGGAGTCGGGCGAGATCGTGATTGCCCGGGCCCGCGACAAGGTGCGTTTCCCCGCACGTTTCCAGCTGGTGGCGGCAATGAACCCCTGCCCTTGCGGCTACCTGGGCGACCCCACTGGCCGCTGCCGCTGCAGTACCGAGCAGATCGCGCGGTATCGCAACAAGCTGTCCGGGCCATTGCTGGACCGTATCGACCTGCACCTGACGGTTGCCCGGGAGAGCACCACGCTGAACAACCAGCCCTGCGGCGAGACCAGTGCCGATGTGGCAGCCAAGGTAGCCGAGGCACGTGAACTGCAACAGCGGCGGCAAGGGTGTGCGAATGCGTTTCTCGACCTTGAGGGGTTGCGCCGCCACTGTGGGTTGGCAGCGGCGGACCAGGCCTGGCTGGAGGGGGCATGTGAACGGCTGACCCTATCGTTGCGCGCAGCACACCGGTTGCTGAAGGTGGCGCGGACGTTGGCGGATCTGGAAGGTAGCCAGGCAATTGGCCGGGCGCATCTGGCTGAGTCCCTGCAGTACCGGCCGGGGAGCAGTTAGATTGCCGGGGCTGCTTTGCAGCCCATCGCCGGCAAGCCAGCTCCCACACCGACCGCATCGGCCTCAAACCATGCGCAGTCCTTGTAGGAGCCTGGCTTGCCAGCGGTGAGGCCAGTACAGGCAGTACAAGAGAGTTTCTCCCACACCGAATACATCGGCCCAAAGCCTGTGCAGTCCCTGTAGGAGCGGGCAAGCCCGCGAAGGGGCCGGGACAGGAATACCTCACTGGCTGCCCACCAAAGCATCCTCAACCACCTTCAGCAGCACCTCTTCGGAAAATGGCTTGCCCAGGCAGACCAGCGCCCCAAGCGCCATCGCCGCCCGCACCGTTCCTTCATCCAAATGCGCCGACATGCAAATCACCGGCAAACGCCACCCCAGCCGGGCCAATTCGCGCTGCACCGCCAGCCCGCTCATCCCGGGCATCCTCAGATCGAGCAGCACGCACCCCGCCTGCCGCGCCAGTGCCGAGGCCAGGAACAGATCCCCTGCAGCAAACGACAAGGTCTCGAAGCCTGCCGAACGCAGCAGGTTGGCCAGGCTTTTGCGCACCGACGCATCGTCGTCGACGATGCACACCGCTCTGCTCATGCGCCGCCCAGGCCCTCACGCCGCGCCCCGATGACGTTGTGCATGGCCACCAGCTCCAGCAGCGAGCGGGACTGCATCTTGTTCATGATGTTCTTCTTGTGCACCTTGGTCGTCACTTCGCTGGTGCCGATCTGCTTGGCGATCTGCTTGTGCGACAGGCCGCCAACCACCAGCGAGAACACCTGCCGCTCCCGTTGGGTCAGGCGCTGGTACTTTTCCTCGACCTGCCGCGCATGGTGCCATCTGCGCCCTTCCGCCACGGCACGCGTGCGCACCGCCTGCAGCAGTGTCAGCAACTGGTCTTCGTCGAACGGTTTGGTCAGGAACTCCACGGCCCCGGCACGCATGGCCTGGACGGTCATCGGGATGGTGCCGAAGCCGGTCATGAATACGATCGGCCAGGGCAGCGCCAGCCGGCGCAGCGCGTCTTGTACCTCCAGGCCACTGGTATCGGGCAGATGCATATCCAGCAACAGGCAGGCACAGGGGGTTTCCAGGCGGGCCTCGAACAACGCCTCGGCACTGGCGAACAAATGATGCGGAATGTCCTGCGAGCGCAGCAGACGGCCCAAGGCCGTGCGCACCGACGGGTCGTCATCCACCACCAGCACCGGCACGTTCAAGTGCTCATCGAACAACTCGACAGTGTCGGCCACGGCGCACAACGGTGATTTGCCCAACGCCTCGCCAGGCACCTCGAGGCTGATCTCGGCAGCCAGGCGATAGCCCCGGCGCGGCACGGTCTGGATCAGGCCACGGTCGCCGAAGGCCTTGCGCAGCAAGGACACCTGCACCTGCAGGTTGTTGTCCTCGACCACCGTGCCGGCCCACACCTGACTGAACAGCTCGTCCTTGCCGACCACCCGGCCCTTGGCCTTGATCAGCGTCGCCAGCACCTCGAAGGCACGCCCGCCCAACAGGATCGGCTTGCCATCAACAAAGGCTTCGCGCCGCTCCAGCGACACCTGGGCATTACCTATTCGGATCATGGCTTCCTCGCGCGGGCATGGGCGTCTCCCAGCCCCGGGCAGCCTAGGCCAGCGTACGCCTTCAGACAATTATCCCGAGGGATAGGTTGGCCTGAGGACTATACAAAAGCCCGCCAGCCCCCAGGGGACGATAACGGACAACAGCGTGCCCGTTCCTGCCAAGCAGGCTGCAGGCCGCATCCGTGCTGGGCCCGCTGCGTATACTCGCGCGTCAGGATGTTGCTAGCAGGGGTGCCTTATGCTCGATGAACGCCTTGCCAACAGGCCCATCGATTACGACCAGTCCATCGACGAGGGCTGGCTGAACCGGTGCGACATCAGCGCGCTGGGCCAGGAAGGTGAGCTCAGCTACTTCCGCCTGCGCGACCCTGCCACCCGCCAGGCCTGGATCGCCGTACGCGCCCCGCGCGAGGCCCCCGCCGCCTGCCAGCGCCTGGAACGTGACTACCGCCTGCAACTCGACCCGCAGTGGGCGGTGATCCCCTCGGCGTTCGTGCGTTCGGCCGAAGGCCCGCTACTGGTGTACCCGGCCGGCCGCTCCATCGCCGACCTTATCGCAGAAGGCCCAACAGCCCTGACGCCGTTTCTCGAGATTGCGGTAAACGCGGCCACTGCCTTGGCCCAGGCCCACGAACGCAATGTGCTACACGGCGCGCTGCAGCCAGAACATGTGTGCCTGCACACCAACCAACGAGTGCGGCTGGGCTGCTTTCGCGCCGACCCGGCGCAGCTGATCAGCGAACAGGGCACCGCGCTCGGCAACTGGGCGTACCTGGCGCCAGAACAGGTCTGCCCGCACGGCAGCAGCAGCGACCGACGCACCGACATCTATGCTCTGGGTGCGATCCTCTACCAGCTACTGCTGGGCGAACTGCCGCTAGCCGGACGCGACACCCAGCACTGGCGCCAGCTGCATGCGGGCGTGCAGCCACGAGCGGCCTGCGAAGTGGACAGCAATGTGCCGCAACCTCTCAGCCGGATCCTGGCCAAGGCCTTGGCCAAAGAGCCGGATGCCCGCTACCAGAGTGCCCGCGCACTGGCGGTTGACCTGGCCCATTGCCAACGGCAATGGGCCGCCAGCAAATCCATGGAGGCCTTCGAGCCAGGCTGTGCCGACCCGGTCACGCCCGACCGCGCACGCCTGTATGGCCGCTGCGCCGAGCAGAAGGCCATCGCCCTGCTGCTCAAGGCCCTGCGCCGAGACAGCAAGCCACAAGCCCTGTTCATCAATGGGGCTACCGGCATGGGCAAGTCGAGCCTGGTCGAGGCAGCACTCAAGGCCAACGCCCAGGGTTACTGGGCCACCGGCAAATGCAATGGCGTTGCCCAGGCCGTGCCCTACGCGCCCTGGGTCGAGATTCTCGGCGCGCTGACCACCCAGTTGCTGGCCAAGAACAGCCAGGACCTCGACACCCTGCGCCGCGAGATGCTGCGCCGCATCAAAGGCCACGGCCGGCTGCTGGGCAAGCTGGCGCCAGACTTGCAACTGGTCCTCGGCCCCCTGCCCGAGTTGCCGGCCAAGCCCACGCGCCTGGCGCTGCAGAAGGAGCTGCGGGCGATCGTCGAGTTCCTGCAGGTGTTCAGCCGCCCCGGCCAGCCGCTGGTGCTGTTCTTCGATGACCTGCAGTGGGTCGACGACGCCAGCCAGCAACTGCTGGCGCAACTGCTGGCTCACGCGCCCGGCAATCTGTTGCTGATCTTTGCCCGGCGCAATGATGCCCCAGCCAGCAGTCCCCCCCTTGCCCTGCCCGCAGCGGTGCGCAGCACCACACTGAACCTGCGGCCCCTGCCGGTGGGCGCGGTGGCCGAGCTGATCGGCGAGCGCTACCACGTCGGCGTCGAGGACGCATTGCAGGTAGCCGAACTGGTGCACGAAAAGACGGCGGGCAACCCGTTCTTCATCAATCAGATTCTCCGGGCCCTGGTCGAGGACCAGCTGTTCACCTTCGATACCCAGGCCATGCGCTGGTCATGGTGCCTGAAGGCCGTGGCCCGCCACCGCTATTCCGACAATGTCGCCGACCTGATGATCCACCGCCTGGCGCGCCTGCCAGAGCCGCAGCGCAACCTGCTGCGGGTGGCTAGCGCGGCGGGCAGCCGCTGCGATGAACGCCTGCTTCAGCAGGTGCTCTCTCAAGTGCCCGGCGAACCGTTGAAAGCCTTGATTGGCGCGGGTTTCCTGCAATCGGGCCAGAACGGCCTGGGCTTCGCCCACGAGCGGGTGATGGAAGCCGCGTACGCTCTCACGCCCGCGCGCGAGCGTGCCCAGTTGCATGCACATATCGCCCTGGCCATGCGCAAGGCCTGGCCGGGGCGCCTGCACGAGGCACTGTTCGAGCTTGCCAACCAGCTTCAACGCGCCAGCCCATGCGGGTTTGCAGCGGATGACTGCGAAGCGTTCCTGCAGCTTTTACGCGAAGCCGCAGCACGCGCACGCGACAACGGCGCTTTCGAACAGACAGCTGGCTACCTGCACACGGCCGAGCAGTTGCTGCACCACTGCGCAACGCTGGAAAGCCGCGCCACGCATGGCTTTGCCATCGCCTGCATGGCCACCGAATGCGACATGCAACTGTCGCGAATGATCGCGGCCGAGGCCCGCATCACTGAATGCCGCCAGCGCGCTCGCTCGGCGTTGGACCAGGCGCGGGTATGCCGCCTGCAGGCGCTGCTGTGCACCTTGCGCGGCGACTATCAGGCGGCCATCGACAGCGCCATATCCGGCCTGGACTTGCTGGGTATGAGCACGGTGCGAGGTGTCGACTGGCAACAGGTCGAGGCCAGTCATGCCCATGTACAGGCCTTGGTCGAACAGAAAGGCCGGCACTGCCTGGAGTCGCTGCAGCGCACCGATTCGGAGGAAGTGACAGTTGCCATCAGCCTGCTGGCCACCCTGTCGTCATCGTTTTTCGTGAAGGACGACATCTGCTTCCTGCACCTGGCCAAGCTCATGGAGCTGTCACTGCTGCACGGCGTCGCGCCGGGCAGCACCTATGGCATGGCCTGGTACGGGGTGATGATTGCCGAGCGCTTCGGCGCCTACCATGATGGCCATGCTTGCTGCCTGGCTGCGCTCAAACTGATAGAGCGGCACGGTTTCGACGCTGACTTGACCAGCGCGCTGCTGGCCCTGGACCAGGTCAGCGCCTGGACCTCGCCCATGGAGTTCGCCCGCCGCACCGCGCTGGATGCGGTTGACTCAGGGCGCGTGAGCGGTGACTTGGCGATGAGCTGCTATGCCTGCAACCACCTGGTTTCCGATTCGCTGTTCATGGGCCGCTACCTGCCGGACGTGGTGGAGGAACTGGCGCAAGGCCTGGCCACCGTGCGTCGCCACGGTTACCGCGACATCGAGCAGATCCTGCAGGCCCAGCAAGCGTTCATCGCCAAATTGAGCGGCACGCCCTCCCCGGCCTCGGCCACAGCCTCGAAATCGCCTACCACGCGATTCTTCCAGTACCTGATGGCCGGCATGGGCGACTTCTACCTGGGCGATATCCCGCAGGCCATGCGCAACCTTGCACTGGCCGGCGACAACACCTGGGCGGTACCAGCGCACATCAACCTGGCTGATTATCACCTGTTCCGCGGCCTGGCCCTGGGCAGCCCCGAGGCCATTGGCAGCCCTGCCGACAAACTGCGCGAGCTACGGGCCCTGCGCGAGCGCTTCGGCCGCTGGGCCGGCTTCAACCCGGCCACCTTCCGCAACAAGCTGTTGCTGATCGAAGGCGTGATCGCCAAGCTCGAAGGCGACGGCCTGGCCGCCATCCGCTGCTTCGACCAGGCACAGATCGCCGCCACCGCCGCCGGTTTCATCCACGAGCAGGCGCTGGCCCACGAACAGCTGGCCGAGGTATGTATCCCCAGCGGCCTGATCTCTGGCGCCAACCTGCACCTGCGCATCGCCCGCGACTGTTTCCATATCTGGGGTGCGACCGGCAAGGTGCACCAACTGGAGGCTTTGCATCCATTCCTGCGCACTCAGCCGATCCAGGAAAGCCACCGCGCCACCCACCAGGCCAAGCTCGACCTGGAAGCCGGCATCGAGGCAGCACGGGCGCTCTCCGAGGAAGTGCTGCTCGAAGGCCTGATCGAAACCCTGATGGGCCAACTGACGCAGCACTCCGGCGCCGATCACGGTGCGCTGCTGATCGTCAGCGGTGCCGAATTTCAGATGGCGGCCCTCGCCTACATTGACGACGCCGGGCTGCACGTGAGCATGGACGACTGCCAGAAGTTCATGACCCAGGCACCGCTGTCGATCATCAACGCCACCATGCGCACCAAGAAGCCCCTGGTGCTCAACGATGCCCAGAGCGATTGCCCCGAGGCCTTCCGCCAGCAGTTGCAGGCGCGCAAAGCCCGTTCGGTGCTATGCCTGCCGCTGGTGATCCAGGGCGTGCTGATCGGCCTGGTGTACCTGGAAAACCGCCTGGTACCGAACCTGTTCGGCAGCCAGCGCCTGGCCATGCTGGAAATCCTCGCCTCGCAGGCGGCAGTGTCGCTGCAAACCGCCAAGTTCTACACACGCCTGGCCGAAGACAACCAGACTCGCGCCCAGATGGAAGCCGAGTTGCGCCGCTCCCGCGCGGAATTGGCGCGCACGGCGCACCTGCAGGTGATGAACGAGCTGTCCGCGTCCATCGCCCATGAGATCAGCCAGCCGCTGCTGGGCATAGCTTCCAACGCCGCTGCCAGCCTGCGCTGGCTGAAGCGAGCCAAGCCCGACCTGGAAGAGGCGATTGCCGGCCTGGAAGACATCCGCAACGACAGCGAACGGGCCGCCAACATCGTGCGTGCGCTGCGCTCGCTGGCCAAACAGTCGCCGATGCAACTCAAGGTGGTGAAGCTGGACGACCTGATCCGCGAAGTGGTGCGCCTGACCTCGGCCGATGCCGCCAAGGGCATGGTGGACGTGCAGATGCGCTTGCAGGCGGGGGTGAACGTGATGGCCGATCCGGTGCAGTTGCAGCAGTTGGTGTTCAACCTGATTACCAATGGCCTGGAGGCGCTGGCGGGGTATCGCGGCGATGGGGTGCTGCGGATTGCGTCGGCGGTGGCCGGGGATGAGGTGGAGATCTGCGTGGACGACAACGGGCCGGGAATTGCAGCGGATGAGCGCGAACGGGTGTTCGATGCGTTTCATACCACCAAGATCGGCGGCATGGGGATGGGCCTGGCGATCTGCAACTCGGTGGTGCAGGCCCATGGCGGGCAGTTGCAGGCGCTGGTGTCAGAGTTGGGGGGGTGTCGGGTTCGCTTTACGCTGCCTGTGAATCCTTCTTGAGCCTGTACCGGCGCTTTCGCGTGTGAACACGCTCCCACAGGGATAGTGCACAGCCTGAGAACTGCACGGTTCCTGTGGGAGCGGGTTCACCCGCGAAGGGGCCGGTACAGGTTTACATCAACGGGCGCTCAGGGCCGCATAGCTGTTCATCAGGTTGCGGTAGTTGGGTATGCGCTGCGACAGCAGGTTACCCAGCCCTTCGATGTCATTGCGCCAGTCGCGGTGCAGCTCGCAGGCTACCGAGAACCAGTTCATCATCTGTGCACCCGCCTGGGTCATGCGCACCCAGGCCGCCTGCTGCACGGTTTCGTTGAAGGTGCCCGATGCATCGGTCACCACGAACACTTCAAAACCTTCTGCCAGCGCCGACAGGGTCGGGAACGCCACGCACACATCGGTCACCACACCAGCGATGATCAGCTGCTTGCGGCCAGTGGCCTTGATCGCCTTGACGAAGTCTTCGTTGTCCCATGCGTTGATCTGGCCAGGGCGGGCAATGTACGGCGCATCCGGGAACATCTCTTTCAGTTCTGGCACCAGCGGGCCGTTCGGGCCCTGCTCGAAGCTGGTGGTGAGGATGGTCGGCAGGCCGAAGAACTTGGCCAGGTCGCCCAGAGCCAGCACGTTGTTCTTGAACTCGTTGGGCGAAAAGTCCTGCACCAGCGAGATCAGGCCGGTCTGGTGGTCGACCAGCAGCACCGCGGCGTCGTCTTTGTTCAGGCGCTTGTAATCGGGTTGGCTCATCGGGGTGACTCCTTGGGTTGGGAAAAGGGGCCGGCACTGTCCACAAGGGCTATACCGGCGGATAGGTTCGGCTTAAGGATGGGCCTGCGCCTGGCGCCAAGCCTTGGGCGGCTGGCCGACCAGGCGGCTGAAGGCACGGGTGAAATGGGCCTGGTCGCAGAAGCCGCATTCCAGGCTCACGTGGGTGATCGGCGCCTCGGTGGCGAGCATGCGCTTGGCCTTTTCCATGCGTGCCAGCAGGCGCCAGGCCTGTGGCGAGAGGCCGGTGTTGACCTTGAATGCGCGAGAGAAGTGGCTGCGGGTGAGGTTGCATACCCCGGCGATTTCGATGATCGACAACGGGCTGTGCAGCATCAGTTCCTTGGCCCGGCGCAAACGCGCTGGCGTAAGTGCGCCGGGGGTTTGCAGCGGTGCTTGGGGCGTCCCGGGGTGCATGGCGACTCTCCTGTTCAATGCAGAAAGTCTCGCCCTCGGCACATGACAAAGTCCTTAGCCAAACCTGAATTGTTGTTAATTGCGCGCTGCTGGCCCTGGCGGTTTTGCCGATACTTTAAGATGCGTTTCGTATTCAGCTTGAGGCCGCTAGTGGCGGCCGGTATCCAAGGCAAAGAGCCATGCAGGAAAAACCCGCCCACCGCACCGTGGCCATGGTGCTGTTCAACGACGTGCTGTTGCTGGATGTCACCGGCCCCATGGATGCCTTCGCCATCGCCAACCGGTTCTTGCCTGCAGAGCGGCAATACCGGTTGTTGACCCTGGCCGAGGGGCAAGCGGCAGTGCGCGGCTCATGCGGGCTGAAAGTGATGGCCGACCTGCGTCTGGAGGACTTGCCGGAGGCCGTCGATCTGTTGCTGGTGCCTGGCGGCCCGGGGGCCTATGACATCGCCCTGCCAGGCATCGAGCGCTGGCTGCCACGCGCCGTGCGCCAGGCCAAACGCTTTGGTGCCATCTGCACCGGGGTATTCCTGCTGGGCCGGGCCGGGCTGCTGGACGGCTATCGCTGCACCACCCACTGGAACTACGTGGAGCGCCTGGCACAGGCGTTCCCCAATGCCAAGGTCGAGACCGAACAGATCTACGTGATCGACCGCTGCCTGATTACCTCGGGCGGCATCACCGCTGGCATCGACCTCGCACTGGCGGTGGTGGCCGAAGACCACGGCAAGGCGCTGGCCCTGGAAGTGGCCAAGGTACTGCTGGTCGCCCGCCATCGCCAGGGCGGGCAGACACCCTACGGGCCACTGCTGGCGGCTGTACCGCGGGATGATTCGCCGATTGCCCGGGTGCAGGCGTATATCGTCGACCATATCGAGCAAGCCTTCACCGTGCAGAAGATGGCCGACCTGGTGGCCATGAGCGGGCGCAACTTCGCCCGGACATTTCTGCGCGAGGTGGGGATCACACCGCTGCAGTACCTGCAGAATGCAAGGATCGACCGCGCGCGAAAGCTGCTGGAAGGCACCGACCTGCCGTTGAAGGTAGTGGCGGCGCAGTGCGGGTTTGGCAGTGACCGGCATTTGCGCAAGGTGTTCTGCGAGCGGATTGGCATGACGCCGGCGCAGTATCGGGCGCAGTTTGGTGGCAGTTGAGTATGCAGATTTCCTGTGCTGGCCTCTTCGCGGGTGAACCCGCTCCCACAGGTACAGCGGTGTGTTCAAGCCTGCGCAACACCCGCGAAGAGGCCAGCACGACTGTCACCTGATTCAGGACAATGTGTCTTCCTCACAGCAGATTGTCTGGCACCCGCACATTCCCCAGAATTGTCCGCCAAACTGATCTAACGCTGCCCCGGCAGCTCATGGAGTACGAGCCAATGCCACACGAAGGCAGCCTTCTGCAAACCGCGGTGATCTTCCTGCTCGCCGCTGTCCTCGCCGTCCCCCTGGCCAAGCGCCTGCACCTGGGGGCCGTGCTCGGTTACCTGCTCGCCGGTGTGATCATCGGCCCGCAAGCGCTGGGCCTGATCCGCGACACCGAAAGCGTGGCGCACATTTCCGAGCTGGGCGTGGTTCTGCTGCTGTTCATCATCGGCCTGGAGCTGTCGCCCAAGCGCCTGTGGCTGATGCGCAAGTCCGTATTCGGCGTCGGTACCGCCCAGGTGCTGCTGACCGGTGCGCTGATCGGCGCCATCGCCGTGTTCGGCTTCAGCCAGACGCTACCGGCGGCCATCGTGCTCGGTCTGGGCCTGGCGCTGTCGTCCACCGCCCTTGGCCTGCAGAGCCTGGCCGAAAGCAAGCAGCTCAACGCCCCGCACGGCCGCCTCGCGTTCGCCATCCTGCTGTTCCAGGACATCGCCGCCATCCCACTGATCGCATTGGTTCCGCTGCTGGCCGCCAGTGGCCCGGATACCAGCCACGGCGACAGCCTGGAGCACGGCCTGAAGGTGTTCGCCAGCATCGCCGTGGTCATCGTCGGTGGCCGTTACCTGCTGCGCCCGGTGTTCCGCACCGTGGCCCGCACCGGCCTGCCGGAAGTGTCCACCGCCACCGCGCTGCTGGTTGTGATCGGCACTGCCTGGCTGATGGAAGAAGCCGGCATTTCCATGGCCCTGGGTGCCTTCCTCGCCGGCCTGCTGCTGGCCGACTCGGAATACCGCCACGAACTGGAATCGCAGATCGAACCGTTCAAAGGCCTGCTGCTGGGGCTGTTCTTCATCAGCGTCGGCATGGGCGCCAACCTGCGCCTGCTGCTTGAAATGCCTTTGGTGGTGCTGGGCCTGACCCTGCTGCTGGTGGCAGTGAAGCTGGCACTGCTGATCGGCGTCGGGCGCCTGGCCGGTGGCCTGAACAGCGCCAGCGCCCTGCGCCTGGGCATGGTGCTGGCGGCCGGTGGCGAATTCGCCTTCGTGGTGTTCAAGCTGGGCAAGGACCAAGGCTTGTTCGACACCCAGACCTACGACCTGCTGCTGATGACCATTACCCTGTCGATGGCCATTACCCCGCTGCTGATGATTGGCTGCGCCCACGCCCTCAAGCGCCCGCAACCGGCGCGTGAGGTGCCGGAGCATTACAAGCAGATCCAGGCTGACACGCCACGGGTAGTGATCGTCGGCATGGGCCGCATGGGCCAGATCGTCGCGCGCATCCTGCGGGCACAGAAGATTCCATTCATTGCTCTGGAAACCTCGGTGGACACCATCGAGATGACCCGTATGTTCGAACAGGTACCCGTGTTCTACGGCGACCCGCTGCGCCCCGAGGTGCTGCATGCCGCCAAGGTGGGCGAGGCGGAATACTTCATCATCACCATCGATGACCCGGAAGCTGCCATTCACACCGCGGAACGGGTGAAACGCCTGTACCCGCACCTGAAAGTGCTGGCCCGCGCGCGTAACCGCCAGCATGTGCACAAGTTGGCGGATGTCGGCGCCGAGCCGATTCGCGAGACGTTCTACTCCAGCCTGGAGATGACCCGCCGGGCATTGGTGGGGTTGGGGTTGAGCGAGGCGCAGGCAGCGGACCGGATTGCGCGGTTTACCCAGCATGACGAAGAGGTGCTGGTGGCCCAGGGACAGGTGCGTGATGACCGGGCCAAGGTGATGCAGACGGCCAAGGAGGCCCGGGCGGAGTTGGAGCGGTTGTTTGATTCGGATGCGGATTGAGGGTTGGCGCATCGATTCAGGAAGAGGGCTCAGGCCCTCTTTTGTATTTTTGGCTTGAGATTGTCTGGGTCCGCTGCGCGGCCCTTCGCGGGCACGCCCGCTCCCACAGGAATAGCGCAAGCCTGGCAAGCGGTGCAGTACCTGTGGGAGCGGGCGTGCCCGCGAAGGGCCGCGCAGCGGACCCAGTGCACAAGAATATCAGCAGCATCCTACTTCGTTGCGAGCCATTTCCTACTCAGCCACCCCATCTGACGAATTATCCTACACACCGTGTCGACGCCCGTCTGATTGTCCGGGTAAAGCCTGCTCTCTAGGCTTGCCGGGTCGCTGTCGGTTCAGCGATCGGGTGTGGAAACCCGTCTGGTCTGAGGTGCTGTCTTCAATGGCAGCTGTGCGCGGGAGGCCGTATGGCCTACCGGGTTGCCTCCGACCGGTTTTCCACCCCGCGTACAACTGCCACCCTTCGTGTGGAAACGGATGGTTGCAGGACAACCTTGTGAGGTCACTGCAATGAAAAAAATTGTCCCCAATCCACCTCTTCCCGACACCAAAGAGCGCGCTTTCAGCCGCTGCGATGCCGGCCATCCACCTTTGTTCACAGTAAACCCGGGCGTCTCCGCCCACGATGCCCTGGTGCATGTCGCCCAGTACCTGCGCGGCGCCTACGACTGTGGCTACAAAGCCCTGGAACACCTGGATGAAACCGGCAAGAGCCTGTTCTGGAGCAACCTGAATGCGCTCGAAATGGCAGAAGGATTGGTTGAGGCATTGCTGGATGGGATTGAGTCGCAGCCTGTAAGTTGAAGTACATTGCATTTGCACAGAGCAGGCTGCGGTAACCGGCCTGCTCCGCCTCAATATAGGAATTTGAGGTATGGCAGGTCGCCTACACCAATGACACCTACAGGTTGGCGTTCATTGGCGTGTACGAGACCAAGCGGCAGATGCTGGTGGTCGTGACACTCGATAACGACAAAATGCTGTGGAATTTCATGCAGTGCGATGCAAAGGCACTGAATAAGCATCGCCATGGAAAACTGCTCTACAAGCGGTACGCTTATATGCCGAGCAAAGAAAAGGGCCACTGTCACCAGTGGCCCTGTGCTCGTGCTTGATACTCATATACACACCCTCAAGCCGGGGTGTGGAGGTCTCACCCGACGCTGATGATTCAGCCATCGACGGGGTTCCTACACCAGCTATTGCCGCTGAATGGCAGCTGGTTTCGCGCTCAGGTGAAACGCTAACAACACTTCTGGACCAAGTCAACGATGGCCCCCTTGCGAAAGCCATCCATCAGATTACTTGGTGTTACTTACCCGCAGTCAGCGCGTTGTAGCTGGTAATCAGGTTGCGATAATCTGGAATGTGGTTGGAGCACAGCGCCGCCAGCCCTTCGATGTCGTTGCGCCAGTCGCGGTGCAGCTCACAGGCCACGCCGAACCAGGTCATCATTTGCGCGCCAGCGCGGCTCATGCGGTCATGGGCAGCATCGCGGGTCATTTCGTTGAAGGTGCCGGAAGCATCGGTCACCACAAACACTTCGAACTCCTCTTCCAGGGCCGACAGCGCCGGGAACGCTACACAGACCTCAGTCACCACGCCAGCAATGATCAGCTGCTTCTTGCCAGTGGCCTTCACCGCCTTGACGAAGTCTTCGTTGTCCCAGGCGTTGATCTGGCCAGGGCGGGCGATGTATGGGGCGTCCGGGAACAAGGCTTTCAGTTCCGGTACCAACGGGCCGTTGGGGCCTTGCTCGAAGCTTGTGGTGAGGATGGTCGGCAGGTTGAAGAACTTGGCCAGGTCGGCCAGGGCCAGCACGTTGTTCTTGAACTTGTCCGGCTCGATGTCACGGACCAGGGACAGCAGGCCAGCCTGGTGGTCGACCAGCAGGACAGCGGCGTCGTCTTTGTTCAGGCGGTTGTAGGTGAATTTGCTCATGGTCTGTGCTCCTAAGGGTTATGAATTTTTCAGCATTCGGGGGTGTTTCGCGTTGATGGGCACAGATTAAAATCATCACCTTTGTGGCGGTAGATAGCAGAATTTGGCTTTAGCGTTCCGTTTTATGAACGATAGATTTGCACTGGATTTACTGGCCTCTTCGCGGGCACGCCCGCTCCCACTGGGATCGCACAAGATTCAAGGCCAGTGCGGTACCTGTGGGAGCGGGCGTGCCCGCGAAGAGGCCAGCACAGGCTGCCAACAACCGGAGACCGATCATTGGAAGACCTCAACTCCCTCTACTACTTCACCCAAGTCGTGGAACACGGTGGCTTCGCACCTGCCGGCCGGGCGCTGGACATGCCCAAGTCGAAGCTCAGCCGGCGCATCGCCGACCTTGAGGACCGCCTCGGCGTGCGCCTGCTGCACCGCACCAGCCGCCACTGCTCGCTGACCGAGATTGGCCAGGCCTACTACAACCGTTGCCTGGCCATGCGCGTGGAAGCCGAGGGCGCGGCAGAGATCATCGAGCGCAACCGCAGCGAACCACGCGGCCTGGTGCGTATCAGTTGCCCGACCACCCTGCTCAATTCCTGGGTCGGGCCGATGCTGACCCGCTACATGCTCAAGTACCCGCAGGTGGAGCTGTTCATCGAGAGCACCAACCGCCGCGTCGACCTGCTGCACGAGGGTTTCGACATCGCCCTGCGGGTGCGCTTTCCGCCGCTGGAGAACACCGACATGGTGATGAAGGTGCTGAGCAACAGTACCCAGTGCCTGGTCGGCCAGCCGCAGTACCTGGAGCAGTTGCCCAAGGGCTTCGACCCGCAGCTGCTCGGCACGCTCCCCAGCGTGCATTGGGGCAGCGCCCAGCGTGAGTACCAGTGGGAGCTGTTCCAGGGCGAGGACAGCAGCCGCAGCATCGTCATCCCGCACACACCGCGCATGGTGACGGACGACCTGTTTGCTCTGCGCCATTTCGTGGTGGCGGGGGTGGGTATTGCGCACCTGCCGCGGGTGGCGGTGCGTGAGGACCTGGCAGCGGGGCGGCTGGTGGAGTTGTTGCCCGACTGGCACCCGCGTTGCGGCATCGTGCATGCGATCTTCCCGTCGCGGCGCGGGTTGCTGCCTTCGGTGCGTGCGCTGATCGATCACCTGGCCGAAGAGTTCGCCATCAGCGACATGGCCTGACGCTCCTTGAGCAGCAGGTCGACCAGCAGCGCCAGCAACACCGCCCCGGCCGCCACCGCGAACAGCACACCGTAGTGGCCATCCGTGGCGGCGAACAACGCCGAGTATGCGTAGCCGGCAATGGCCTGAAAACTGGCGAACGAAACTGTCGCACGGCTCCAGGTCGCATTCTGCCGATCATGGCCGTCCACCAGCTGATGCACTCTGGCAAGCGCCAGTGGCACGATGCCCGGGGGGAAGGAGCCGATCAGCAGCGCGGCGGCACCCAGCAGGCGCAGGTCGTGACTGCTCAGCAAGATCCCGAGCGCACCCAGTTGTGCCAGCAGCACCAGACGAATGCCGGCACGGGCACCGAGGTGATCGGCCAACAACCCATACAGTACCGGTCCGGCAATCGCGCCCAGGCCATAGAGACCCCATATTACAGCGCCAGCGTGGGTGCCCGCGCCCAGGCCGCGGCTGATGTAATCGACCAGAAACATCATGGGTGCCACCAGCGCCGTGGCCATCAACGCGTATTGCCCAAACAGCACGAGAATTGCGGGTGAAACCGCCGCCTGCCGCCGTGCGGGGGGCACCGACGAATGTTCAAGTTCAACGGGCCAGCCTGCCCAGCTGGTAACGGTCAGCAGCAGCGACAACGCGGCCAGCCCCAGCCAGGTCTGCTGCAGGCCTTTATCCAGCAACCATGGCACCAGACTCGCAGAAGCCGCGACGCCCAGGCCCAGGCCCAGGAAGATGGCCCCGCTGGCCAGGCCGCGTCGCGAGGCAGTGACGTGGGGCAATATTGCGCTGGCCACCAGTACCATGATCACACCACCTGCCACGCCCGACAGCAGGCGCCAGGCAAAGAACCAGCTCACCGACAACGGCCAGGCACACGCCAGGAATGTCAGGCTCACCAGCACCATCATGCCGCGCAGCGCCATGGCGCTCGACCACCGGGCAGCCAGCGGCCTGCCAATCAGGGCGCCGATCAGGTAGCCGGCCAGGTTTGCCGCCCCCAGATAGACCACTGCTGAACTGGCGAACCAGTGAGCACCGATCAGTGCCGGAATCAGCGGTGTATAGGCAAACCGTGCCAGGCCGATCCCGACCAGGCTGGCACATAGCCCAGCCCAAATCGGCAACCAGGGTGCCCGTATCGAATTGTTCATGATTTTCCCCTGCCCCGTGAACGGCGCTTGATGATGGTGATGGGGAAAGCATAAATTCGCCGAACGATGAAATAACGCAGCGAGTTTACATACCAGCCCTGCATTTTCGCATCACCGAGGACGACTTCGATGAACTGGGACGACACCCGCGTGTTTCTTGCATTGTGCCGCGAGCAAACCCTGCGCGGCGCCGCACGCCGCCTGGGCGTGGACCAGGCCACGGTGGGTCGCCGGCTCGCATCGCTGGAGGGCACGCTGCATGCCACGCTGTTCCTGCGGACCTCCAGCGGTTACTCCCTGACCAGCGCCGGCGAAGTGGCTATGCGGGCTGCCTTGGCGATGGAATCTGCCGCCGCCGGCCTGC
This sequence comes from Pseudomonas sp. TE3-3-F2023, assembly GCF_036784815.1. Taxonomy (NCBI): domain Bacteria; kingdom Pseudomonadati; phylum Pseudomonadota; class Gammaproteobacteria; order Pseudomonadales; family Pseudomonadaceae; genus Pseudomonas; species Pseudomonas sp. TE3-3-F2023. The sequence continues at coordinate 672,755 of NZ_CP145113.1, forward strand.
AGCGGCAGATTCTTGGACTGGATGACCGCCTGAGCGGAGTAGTGAGAGTGACCAGTACCGACGCCTTCGCATCGGACTTCATCATCCCAGCCGTGGCTCGGTTGCGCCTGGAACACCCTGGGATCGAAGTGCAATTGCACGCGTCCACGCAGATGCTCAACCTCAGCCAGCGCGAGGCAGATATCGCCGTACGTACGCACAAGCCGGACAACCCTGAACTGGTGGTGCGGAGCCTGGCGCGCTGGCAAACCGCACTGTTCGCCTCGCATACGTACCTCAAGCACTTTGGCGAGCCGGTGCCCGGTGGTGCGTTTGCCGGGCACGAACTGGTGATCTACCAGCCTTATCTGGACAGCGGCAAGGAGGTGACACTGGCCGGCGAACCGATCGCCAAAGGGCGCATCGCCATGACTTGCACCTCGGGGCTGATGGTGCGCCAAGCACTGGCCAGTGGCATCGGGCTGGGTGAACTGCCGGTGCCGATGGGCGCACGTGCGGGCTTACAGCAAGTGTGGGCGCAAGGCAGGCCTTACGACATCTGGCTGGTGACCCATCAGGATGTCCGCCATACGGCGCGGGTGCGGGTGGTGATCGATGCGATCGCCAAGGCGTTCAGCCTCTAGCTGCCCGTTCCAGCACAACCTTACAAGACCGCTGGCCTATCCTTGCTCCACAGTCCCGGATCATCCCCCTTGGAGGCCCCATGATCCGCGCCAACCCCGGACCAGGCCGCGCCCTGCTCGCCACCCTCGCCCTATGCCCGGTACTCAGCCAGGCTGACGAACCCGGCTGGTCGCTGCTCAGCCGCAACTACTTCCTGCACAGCGACTTCCGCTCGCCCTCCGGCAGTGGCCAGAACTACCGCCAGGAATGGGCCCAGGGTTTCATTGGCGAAATCCGCTCCGGCTTCACCGAGGGCACGCTCGGCGTCGGCATCGATGCCCATGGTTTTCTCGGCCTCAAGCTGGACGGCGGCCGCGGCCATGCCGGCACCGGCCTGCTGCCGCGCGACAGCGATGGCCGCGCCGAGTCCGACTACTCAAGCGCCGGCGCCGCACTCAAGCTGCGCCTGGGCAATACCCAACTGCGCTACGGCGAAATGACCGTGGAAACCCCGGTGTTCGACACCAGCGACAAACGCCTGCACCCGGAGTACGCCACCGGCTGGTTCCTGGACAACACCGACCTGCCCGACTGGCGCCTGCAGGCCGGGCATTTCACCGCCCTCAACAACCAGGACAACAGCTCCAGCCACGATGACTTCAGCGGCTATGGCGCTACCACCGACAAACGTGCCATCAGCCTGGCCGGCGCCGCGTTCGCACCCGACGAGCCATTCGGCGGCGCACTGTACGCAGGCCAGCTGGATGACACCTGGCGCCAGGCCTACCTCAACCTGAACCTGGCCGAGGGCAACTGGCGCCTGGACGGCAACCTGTACAAGACCCGCGACACCGGCAATGCCAGTGCCGGGGCAATCGACACCCTCGCCTACAGCCTGCTGGCCAGGTACAGCTTCGGCGCCCAAGCGCTGAGCCTGGCCTACCAGAAGGTCGAGGGCGACACCCCGTTCGACTTCGTCGGCGGCGACTCGATCTACCTGGCCAACTCAATCAAGTACGCCGACTTCAATGGCCCCGGCGAGCGCTCGTGGCAACTGCGCTACGACCTCGACTTCGCCACCCTTGGCGCCCCCGGCCTGAGCCTGATGGGCCGCTACGTCAGCGGCCGTGGCATCGATGGCAGCCATGCCCCAGCCGGTGGCGTCTACGTCGGTCAGTACGGCGACGGCGGCAAGCACTGGGAACGCGACATCGACCTGAAATACGTGGTGCAGTCCGGCGCCGCCAAGGACCTGAGCCTGTCGTTTTCCCACGTCAGCCACCGCGCCAACCAGGCCCAGGCCGGCGATGACATCGACCGGATCTACCTGATTATCGAATACCCACTCAAAGGCAGCTTCTGACATGAGCACATCCCCTTCAGGCGCCTGGAGCCCATTGCGCAACACCACCTTCCGCATGCTGTGGATCGCCACCATCGCTTCCAACATCGGCACCTGGATGCACGAGGTGGGCGCCGGCTGGCTGATGACCACGCTGTCGGCCAGCCCTTTGCATGTGGCCCTGATCCAGGTAGCCGGCTCGCTACCGATGTTCTTCCTTGCCCTGCCGGCCGGCGCGGCGGCGGATATCGTCGACAAGCGCCGCTACCTGTTGCTGGTGCAACTGTGGATGTCTTCGGTAGCCGTGGTGCTGGCGGCCCTGACCCTGCTCGGGCTGATGAACGTCACCCTGCTGCTGGTGCTTACCCTGGCGTTGGGCATCGGCACGGCACTGATGATGCCGGCCTGGAGCGCGCTGACACCGGAGCTGGTGAGCAAGGACGACCTGGCCAACGCGGTGGCGCTTTCCAGTGTCGGTATCAACGTGTCACGCGCCGTCGGCCCGGCTTTGGCCGGCGTGGTGGTGAGCATGGTCGGCCCGTGGCTGACCTTCGCCCTGAATGCCATCTCGTTCGCCGGGGTGATCCTGGTGCTGTTTCTGTGGAAGCGCGAGGTGAAGGAGCCGCTGCTGCCGGCCGAGCGCTTCGTCGGCGCCATGCGCACCGGGCTGCGTTTCGCGCGCAGTGCCAAACCCTTGCAGGCGGTGATATTGCGCGCCTTGGCATTCTTTTTCTGCGCCAGCGCCGGTACCTCGCTGCTGCCGTTGATCGTGCGTGGCGAGATGCATGGCACCGCCGCCGATTTCGGCCTGCTGCTGGCGGCCATCGGCATTGGCGCAGTGGCCGGTGCCACCTTGCTGCCACGCTTGCGCGAACGCATCAGCCGCGACCGCCTGGTGCTGCTGGCCAGCCTGCTGTATGCACTGTTCCTGCTGGCCCTGGCGCTGGTGCGCAACTTCTATGTGCTGCTACCGGCGATGCTGCTCAGCGGCGGGGCGTGGATTGCCGTGCTGTCCAACCTGCAGGTGGCGGCACAGACCTCAGTGCCTGCCTGGGTACGGGCGCGGGCTTTGTCGGTGTATATCCTGATCTTCTTTGGTGCCATGGCCAGTGGCGGGTTGCTGTGGGGCACGCTGGCCAGCCATGCAACGATCACCTTGAGCCTGCTGCTGGCCGCAGGCGGCCTGGCGTTGGGCACGCTGCTGACCTGCAAGGTGACGCTACCGGAAACCGCAGCCGAGGAGCTGACGCCGTCACTGCATTGGCCGGTGCCACTGCTGAGCGACGACATGGACAAGGAAAGCGGGCCGGTGATGGTCACCGTGGAATACCACATCGACCCGGCCAAGGCCGAGGCGTTCCAGCAGGCCGCACGGGAGCTGGAGGCGATGCGCAAGCGCAATGGCGCGTTGTCGTGGGGGTTGATGCGCGACAGTGCGGACCCGGCGTTGTGGCTGGAGTTTTTCTTCGAGGAGTCGTGGCTGGAGCATTTGCGGCATCACCACCGGGTAACCCGGGGTGAGCTGAAGATCGAGGCGCGGGTGCGGATGCTGCAGACCGATGGGGTGGAAGTGAAGATTCGGCATCTGTTGGCTGGAGCTGAGCACAAGGCTCACCATTGATGCTATTCGCGGGCTCGCCCGCTCCCACAGGGATCGCACAGAGCCTGAGGGCTGTGATGTACCTGTGGGAGCGGGCGAGCCCGCGAAGGGGCCAGCACTGAAGGAACAAAAAAGGGGGCCAATAACTGGCCCCCCTTTTTCACATCAGCTCAGCTTAGAACGCGAAGCACGAGCAACCGAGCGCGCCCCAGAAGCCTTGGTAGTCATTCACCGGCACACTCGAATGCCGGGCCTTCTCATGGCTGTGCGCATGCACCCCGCATGGCCCGCTGCACTGGTGCACGGCGGCTGCCAGCGACGGAGTGCCCACCCGCCAGTGCCCCGGCACTTTGGTCACCGGCGACCACTCCGGCAGCACCGGCACCTGGGGCGGGCCGAGCTTGTCGAATTCCGCCGCACCATACACCACCTTGCCGTCGACCACGGTCAGCACCGACTCGATGCCCTTGATCGCCTCTTCATCGACACTGAAGAAGTCCAGCGACAACGCCGCCAGGTCGGCCAGCTGGCCCACCTTGATCTGGCCCTTCTTGCCCTGCTCGCTGGAGAACCAGGAGCTGCCTTGGGTAAACAGCTGCAGCGCGGTGTCACGGCTGAGGCCTTCCGGGTACAGCTCCATGCCACCGACGGTCTTGCCGCTGACCAGCCAGTACAGCGAGGTCCACGGGTTGTAGCTGGACACGCGGGTGGCGTCTGTACCGGCGCCCACCGGCACGCCCATGTCGAGCATGCGCTTGATTGGCGGGGTCTGCTCGGCGGCCTTGGCACCGTAGCGGTCAACGAAATACTCACCCTGGAAGGCCATGCGGTCCTGGATGGCGATACCGCCGCCCAACGCGCGCACGCGCTCGATGTTTTGCGGCGTGATGGTTTCGGCGTGGTCGAAGAACCACGGCAGGCCATTGAACGGGATGTCGCGGTTTACCTTCTCGAACACATCGAGCATGCGCGTGATCGATTCGTTGTAGGTAGCATGCAGGCGGAACGGCCAGCGCTGCTCGACTAGGTGGCGCACCACCGGCTCCAGCTCCTGCTCCATGGTCTGCGGCAGGTCCGGGCGCGGTTCGAGGAAGTCCTCGAAGTCGGCGGCGGAGAACACCAGCATTTCGCCGGCGCCATTGTGGCGCAGGAAGTCGGTACCGCTGTGCAGCTTCACGCTGGAGGTCCACTTGCGGAAGTCGTCCAGCTCTTCCTTGGGCTTCTGGGTGAACAGGTTGTAGGCAATGCGCACGGTCAGCTGGTTGTTGTCGGCCAGTTCCTGGATCACCTGATAGTCGTCCGGGTAGTTCTGGTAGCCACCACCGGCATCGATGGCGCTGGTCAGGCCCAGGCGGTTGAGCTCGCGCATGAACTGGCGGGTGGAGTTGACCTGGTATTCCAGCGGCAGCTTCGGCCCCTTGGCCAGGGTGGCGTAGAGGATCATCGCGTTGGGGCGGGCGATGAGCATGCCGGTCGGGTTGCCGAACTTGTCACGCTGGATCTCGCCGCCCGGCGGGTTGGGCGTGTCCTTGGTGTAGCCGACTGCCTTGAGCGCGGCGCGGTTGAGCAGTGCGCGGTCATACAGGTGCAGCAGGAATACCGGGGTATCTGGCGCGGCCTGGTTGATCTCCTCCAGAGTGGGCATGCGCTTTTCGGCGAACTGGAACTCGTTCCAGCCGCCGACCACGCGCACCCACTGCGGGGTCGGCGTACGCGCAGCCTGGTCCTTGAGCATGCGCAGGGCATCGGCCACCGAAGGCACGCCTTCCCAACGCAGTTCCAGGTTGTAGTTCAGGCCACCACGGATCAGGTGCAGGTGCGAGTCGTTCAAACCAGGGATGACCGTACGCTGCTTGAGGTCGATGATTTGCGTGGTGGCGCCCTTGTGGGCCATGGCTTCGGCGTCGTTGCCCACGGCGATGAAACGGCCATCCTTGATGGCGACGGCGGTCGCGGTGGGCTTTTCACGATCAACGGTGTGCAGTTTGCCGTTGAACAGAATCAGGTCGGCGGTCATGGAACCTCCTTGGGTGGATGCGTGAGCGGAACCGGCGGAACCGGTAAAGGGCAATGCGGACCAGAGCGCGCCGGCGGCACCGAGCACGGTACTGGTGGCGAGGAACTGGCGACGGGTCTTGTCGTTGCGGTCCTGGGACATGGGGTTCTCCGTCTGGGTGCGGCAGCGGGCAGGCGCAACTGCGGAGCATGCCGGTTGGTGTAGGGGCAAGGCTTGGATGGATGTGCGGTGGGTGGTTGAAGGTTAGCCCTGTTCAGCATTTGTGCTGCCTGGGCTGGCCTCTTCGCGGTTGAACCCGCTCCCACAGGGACACCACAGGCCTGCAAGACTGTGGTATCCCCCTGTGGGAGCGGGTTTACCCGCGAATGCCTCCCACCATTACTCCTGGAGGAACGCCAGCAAGTCCTCATTCAGCTGCTGTGCATGAGTCACCGCAAACCCGTGCGGCGCCCCCGCGTACACCTTCAGCTCAGCCCCGCGAATCAGCTCCGCCGCCTGCTTGCCGGTGCTCTCGAACGGCACGATCTGGTCGTCGTCACCGTGGATCACCAGGGTTGGTACATCGATCTTGGCCATATCCGGACGGAAGTCGGTTTCGGAGAACGCGGTCACACAATCCAATGTGCCCTTGATCGATGCCATCAGCGCAATGTTCAAGGTCTGGGTTTGCACACCCTGGGACACCTGCTGCCCATGGTTGAGGCCATAGAACGGCGTGGCGAAGTCGGCGATGAACTGCGCCCGGTCGGCACGCAGGCCGGCGCGGATACCGTCGAACACCGACAGGTCGACACCTTCAGGGTTGTCGTCACGCTTGCCGAACACCGGTGTCACCGCGCCCAGCAGCACCAGCCCGGCCACCCGCTCGTTGCCGTGGCGGGCGATGTAGCGGCTGACGTCACCGCCCCCCATCGAGAAGCCCACCAAGGTCACGTCGCGCAGGTCGAGGTGCTCGATCAGCTGGGCGATGTCATCGGCAAAGGTGTCGTAGTCGTAGCCGTTCCACGGCTGGCTCGAACGGCCGAAGCCACGGCGGTCGAAGGCAATGGCCCGGTAGCCGCGGCTGGCCAGGAATTCCATCTGCGAATCCCACATGTCGGCATCCAGTGGCCAGCCGTGGCTGAACAGCACAGGCTTGCCGCTGCCCCAGTCCTTGAAGTAGATCGAAGTGCCATCGCGGGTAACGAACGTGCTCATGTCGGTATCTCCTTGAAAATGTCGAGGTAAAGGCCTGGCTCAGCCGCGCAGCCAATTGGCGCAGCGGCGGGTTACCCAAGGCATGATGTAGAACACCACGGGCAGGATGACGAACAGGTTGACGATCAGGTTGCTGGTGATCACTCCACCCAACTGCGGGACGCGTGCGAACAACGGCGCCAGCAGTTGTGGAACGATCATGGTCATCGGGCAGATCACCAGGTAGGTCAGCAGCGCCTGCTTCCAGCGCGGCGGTTGGGCTGCCGTGGTGCCCGGCGTGCTATCAATAACCTGGTGTTGCAGGCATACGGTTACCACTTCGCGGTTGTCTTGGAGTGCGGTGTTCATCGGCGTTCCTTGGGATGAGCTTGCCCGCATCCACTGTGCAACGGCGGACGGGCGCAGGATTGGACAGGTGTGCTGCCTTGGCGGGCACCGGTTTGCGGTGCCCGCGCATCTGGCTTACTTGTTGGCGGTGAAAGCGTTGTAGCTGGTGATCAGGTTGCGGTAGTCCGGGATGTGGTTGGAGCACAGCGCCGCCAGCCCTTCGATGTCGTTGCGCCAGTCGCGGTGCAGCTCACAGGCCACGCCGAACCAGGTCATCAGTTGTGCGCCGGCCTGGCTCATGCGGTCGTGGGCGGCGTCGCGGGTCATGGCATTGAAGGTGCCGGAGGCATCGGTGACCACGAACACTTCGAACTCTTCCTCCAGGGCTGACAGCGCCGGGAAGGCTACGCACACTTCAGTCACCACGCCGGCGATGATCAGTTGCTTCTTGCCGGTGGCCTTCACCGCCTTGACGAAGTCTTCGTTGTCCCAGGCGTTGATCTGGCCTGGGCGGGCGATGTACGGGGCGTCCGGGAACAGGGCTTTCAGTTCCGGTACCAGCGGGCCGTTGGGGCCTTGCTCGAAGCTGGTGGTGAGGATGGTCGGCAGGTTGAAGAACTTGGCCAGGTCGGCCAGGGCCAATACGTTGTTCTTGAACGCGTCCGGTTCGATGTCGCGGACCAGGGACAACAGGCCAGCCTGGTGGTCGACCAGCAGGACAGCGGCGTCGTCTTTGTTCAGGCGGTTGTATTTGAAGTTGGTCATGGTCGTTGCTCCCAAGGGTTTTGATCTTTTCAGTAAGTGGGGTGTTTCGCGTTGATGGGAGAAGATTAAAACCATGACCTTTTTGGCGGTAGATAGCGATTTTTGGCTCTAGCGTTCTGTTTTATGAACGATGGTTTTGTGTGGGCTGTACCGGCCCTTTCGCGGCTAAAGCCGCTCCCACAGGGATTGCGCTGGATTTGAATCGTGCGCAGTACCTGTGGGAGCGGCTTTAGCCGCGAAGAGGCCGGCACAGGCCCCATTGCCTGCCCGGCCAACCTGCTCTATTACTACCCACAGCCCTCTCCTCACCCGAGACCACCATGCTGGCGTTCATCCAGTCATACCCGTTGTTGCTCGGCACCGCCCTGATCCTGCTCGACCTCGTGCTCTGGCAACTGATCCCTCTCCAGCACCGGGCCTGGCGCATCGGTGCGCGGCTGGTGCTGTTCCTGCTGTTCAGCTCGGTGCTGGTGGCTGCCGGAATGAGCCCGATGCAACCGCCACCCTGGCCGGATGATGTTTCGCGCAACCTGATCGCCACAGTACTGGCGATCGGCTGGTGGCTGTTCGGTGCGCGCACGGTGACGGTGGTGTTCGGCCTGTTGCTGGGTGCCCGTGGCAGCCACGGCGGGCGTTTGCTGCAGGATGTGCTGGGGGCGCTGATCTTCCTGGCTGCCGTGGTCGCTGCCGCAGGCTATGTGTTGCAGTTGCCGGTAAAGGGCCTGCTGGCTACGTCGGGGGTCATGGCCATCGTCATCGGCCTGGCGCTGCAAAGCACGCTGGCCGACGTGTTCAGTGGCATCATCCTGAACACCACGCGGCCGTATCAGATTGGCGACTCGATCTCCATCGACAACACCGAAGGCAAGGTGCTGGAAATCGACTGGCGTGCCACCCGCCTGCTCACCAGCACCGGCAGCCTGGCGGTAATCCCCAACTCGGTGGCGGCCAAGGCCCGGCTGCTCAACCACAGCCGCCCGGCCGATGTGCATGGGGTGTCGATCAGCGTGGTGGTGCCGGCCAAGGTGCGGCCCAAACGGGTGTTCGATGCGCTGGAAAAAGCCTTGCAAGGCGTCAGTGCCATTCTTGCAACCCCAAAACCAAAGGTGACGGTGAAAGCCTCGACGTTGGAATCAGTGGAGTACGAAGCCAGCGGCTTCGTGGCCGATGCAGGCGCCAAGGGCGACGCGCGCAACCAGCTGTTCGACCTGGCTCACCGGCACCTGGAGGCCAGCGGGGTGATGTGGAATGCTGACCTGGCCACGCCACCACGCAGCCGCCAGCGCGAGGTGCTGGACGAGGTGCGGGTGTTCCGCTCGCTGAGCGCGGAAGAGCGCGATGCGCTGAGCCAGCGCATGACGGCGGTGGAATACCTGGCCGACCAGGTGATCCTGGGCGTGGGCGAGCATTCCGATCATTTGCTGGTGATTGGCAGCGGAGTGGTTTCGGCGTCGATCCGCGATGGCGACAAGCTGGTGGAGGCCGGGCGCATGGGGCCGGGCGAGGTACTGGGGATCGAGGGGATCGTCGATGAAGAGGACTCGCTGGCCGAGTTCCGCACGCTGACCAGTTGCGTGCTGTACCGGATCGACAAGGAACAGGTGAAGAGCTGCCTGGTGCAACGCGGCGATGTGCAGACGGCGTTGAGCAAGTTGCAGCGATTTCGGCGGCAGAACCGGGAGTCGTTGTTGCTGCAGAAGCCGGTTTCGATCAAGAAGGGCGGCTTTCTCAGCTGGTTGCACAAGTAAGCCTGTGCCGGCCCTATCGCCGGCGAGCCGGCTCCCACAGATACTGCACAGGCCTTAAGGACGATGCGGTCAATGTGGGAGCTGGCTTGCCGGCGATCGGGCCGGTACTTACAACACAACCCTTAGGCATTGCCCCGCGTGGTACAGCGAGAACCCGGACTCATAGAACGCCGTCCGCAGCGAGGGCGCACTCACGCCCTTCATCGGCGAAAACGGAATCGGCAGGCTGCCCGCCTCCCCCTTCAGCAGAAACTCGGCAAACGCCCGGCCAATCACGGTCCCGGTGGTATTGCCCCGCCCGTTGTACCCGGTCACCGCCACCAGCCCCGGCGCCGGCTCGAAAAGGCGCATGAGGTGATCGGGGGTGAAGTCGATGCAGCCGGTCCAGTGCATTTCCCACTCGACCTTGCCCAGCTCCGGGTAATAGTGGCTCTGGATGCGGTCGGCCCAGCTGCGCACGAACCACGCCGGCTTGTTGTCGACCCGGCCCAGGCTGCCTAGCAGCAGGCGCCCCTGGTCGTCGCGGCGGATGCTGCTGAGCACGGTGCGGGTGTCCCACGAGCCTTGGCCATGTGGCAGCACCTTGTCGGCTGCAGCGCCCTGCAACGGCTTGGACGCCACCTGGTAGTAATAACCACGGAAGAACTGCTTCTGCAGGTTGCTCCAGTCGCCTTCGGTATAGGCGCCGGTGGAAATCACCACCTTGTCGGCGCGCACCGAACCGCGAGCGGTCTTCACCCGCCAGGCATCGCCGTCACGCTCCAGGCCTTCGACCGAAGACTGCTGGAACAGCTTGCCACCCAGGCGTGCTACCGCTGCGGCCAGGCCCTGGGTGTAACCCATGGGGTTGATGGTGCCTGCGCGGCGGTCGAGCAGCGCGGCGGAAATCTTGTCGGTGCCGCAGTATTCCTGGCACTTGCCGCCGGTCAGCAGTTCCACATCGGCACCACGGCGGCGCCATTGTTCGTGGCGGGCCTCGAGGTCGGCGATACCGGTGGCGTTGTGCGCCATGTGCAGCGTGCCTTTGTGCTGGGCCTGGCAGTCGATGCCAAGGCGTTCGATCATGGCGAACACTTCGGCCGGGGCTTCGCCGAGCACCTTGTTCAGGCGGCTGCCCTGCTGCAGGCCGAGGGTGGCCTCGACATCGTCGGGGCGGATCCAGGTGCCGGCGTTGACCAGGCCGACGTTGCGCCCGGAGCCACCGTGACCGATCTTCCAGGCCTCCAGCAGGATTACCGACTTGCCCTGTTCGAGCAGGTGGATGGCCGCCGACAGGCCGGTAATGCCGCCACCGATCACGCAGACATCGGCCTTGTGCTCACCGGCCAGAGCCTGGGCGGCGACGGTCGGTTTGCTGACGAATTCCCACAAGCATTCTTGACGCAGTTCGGACATGGCCCGGCTCCAGCAATTTGTTCTTGTTGGGGCTGCTTTGCAGCCCATCGCCGGCAAGCCAGCTCCCACAGATTACGATCCCTGTGGGAGCTGGCTTGCCGGCGAAACGGGGGCAAAGCCCCCGCCTGCGGACATCAGTCGAACACGATACCCTGCGCCAGCGGCAGCTCGCGTGAGTAGTTCACGGTGTTGGTCTGGCGACGCATGTAGCCTTTCCAGGCATCCGAACCGGACTCACGGCCACCGCCAGTTTCCTTCTCGCCACCGAACGCACCGCCGATCTCGGCGCCGCTGGTGCCGATGTTGACGTTGGCGATGCCGCAGTCGCTGCCCGAGGCGCTCTGGAAGCGTTCGGCTTCACGGATGTCGGTGGTGAAGATGCACGACGACAGACCTTGTGGCACTTCGTTGTTCAGGCGCAGGGCCTCTTCGAAGTCGTCGTAGGCCAGCACGTACAGGATCGGGGCGAAGGTTTCGTGGCGCACCACGTCGCTCTGCGCCGGCATTTCGGCGATGGCAGGCGATACGTAGTAGGCGTTCGGGTACTGGTCGGCCAGCTGACGCTCGCCACCAAATACCTGGCCACCTTCGTCGCGGGCCTTGGCCAGCGCGCCCTGCATGGCATCGAACGACTGCTTGTCGATCAGCGGGCCCACCAGGTTGTCCTTGCGTGGGTCACCGATGCGCACCTTGCCGTAGGCGGCTTTGACGCGGGCAACCACTTCGTCCTTGATCGAACGGTGCACGATCAGGCGGCGCAGGGTGGTGCAACGCTGGCCGGCGGTGCCGACTGCGGAGAACAGGATGCCACGCACGGCCAGGTCGAGGTCGGCGCTCGGGGCCAGGATCATGGCGTTGTTACCACCCAGCTCGAGGATGCTGCGGCCGAAGCGGGCAGCCACACGTGGGCCGACTTCGCGACCCATGCGGGTGCTGCCCGTGGCGCTGACCAGCGGTACGCGCGGGTCGTCGACCATGGCTTCGCCGGCTTCACGGCCGCCGATCACCAGTTGTGCCAGGCCAGCCGGGGCATCACCGAAGGCTTTCAGGGCTTTTTCGAACAGCGCCTGGCAGGCCAGGGCGGTCAGCGGGGTCTTCTCGGACGGTTTCCATACCACCGAGTTACCGGCGACCAGGGCCAGGGCGGTGTTCCAGGCCCAGACTGCGACCGGGAAGTTGAAGGCGCTGATTACGCCGACCACGCCCAGCGGGTGCCAAGTTTCACGCATGTGGTGGCCAGGGCGTTCGGAAGCGATGGTCAGGCCGTACAGCTGGCGCGACAGGCCAACGGCGAAGTCGCAGATGTCGATCATTTCCTGCACTTCGCCCAGGCCTTCCTGGGTGATCTTGCCGGCTTCGATCGAAACCAGCTCGCCGAGGTCGGCCTTGTGCTCACGCAGCACTTCGCCGAACAGGCGCACCAGCTCGCCGCGGCGCGGGGCCGGCACGCTGCGCCAGGCTTCGAAGGCGCTCTGGGCCTGATCGATGCGGGCGATGGTCTCGGCCTTGCCGAGCAGTTTCACCGAGGCGATCTGGCTGCCGTCGATCGGCGTGTGAACAGGGTAGTCGCCCTGGGTGTAAGCCTCGGCAGCAACGCCAAGGCGCTCGAGCAGTCCAGCAACCATTTGTGCATCTCCTACATCGGGTGATGGGGTGGAAAAATGATGTGGATCAGTATTAATCCGATCACACCGGTGCAACAAACGACCTTTATTCCGCATATCATTCCGTCAGGTAATGATTTGAGCCGCAGAGACCGCTATGTCCAAACGCCTGGTGCCCTCCATGACCGCCCTGCAGTGCTTCGAAGCTGCAGCCCGCCATTTGAGCTTTACCCGTGCCGCCGAAGAGCTGCACCTGACCCAGAGCGCGGTCAGCAAGCAGGTGGCGCAGCTTGAAGACATGCTGCGCCACCACCTGTTCCTGCGTATCCGCCGCCGCCTGCAGCTGACGCCCGCGGGCAGCTTGTACCTGGCCGAGGTCAACAAGATCCTCACCCAGGTGGATATGTCCAGCCGCTACGTGCTCACCTACGGCGAACAGACCGAGATATTGAAGGTAGCCACTCAGCCGAGTTTTGGTGTGCGCTGGTTGATCCCGCACCTCAAGGGCTTTGGCAAGCGCCACAGCAACATCCACCTGGACATCCGCAACGAGATGGAGCCATTCGCGCTGCTGCAGGGCTCGGCGGACGTGGTGTTCTTCTATGGCCAGGGCACCTGGCCGGGGGCCACCTGCGTGGAGCTGTTCGGTGAGGAGGTGGTGCCGGTGTGCGCGCCGGAGTTGCTGGCCGGGCGTGAACTGAATGATGCCGGGGAGCTGGCGGACCTGGTGCTGCTGCAAAGCACCTCGCGGCCCGAGGCCTGGCACGAGTGGTTCCTGGAGTTGGGCTTGCAGAGCGTCAGCGCCTATCACGGGCCGCGCTTCGATACCTTCTACATGGCCTTGAGCGCGGCGCAGGCCGGGTGCGGGGTGGCGTTGGTGCCGCGCTACCTGGCGGCGAAAGAGCTGGCCGAGGGGAGTTTGGTGGTGCCGTGGAACCATGCGATGCGCAGTGCCGGGGCGCATTACCTGGCGTATGCCGAGCATGCGGCGGAAGTGCCCAAGGTCAGGGCGTTGGTGGAATGGATTCGTGAGCAGCTTCAGGCTTGAGGGCCTCTTCGCGGGTGAACCCGCTCCCACAGGTATCGCGCAAGGCCTGGGCCCTGTGAGGTACCCGCGAAAGGGCCCTTGAGGTCGATCAAAAAAGGAATGACACACTCACTTTTTTTCGCTTGTGAGCAAAGTGCATTCCCAGCTTTCATGTAAGCGTCCGAACCCAACCAGGAAGCTAGCGATGCCCGCCCACGATTTCGTCAGCCCCGACAGCATCCGCGCGCAGTTCTCTGCCGCCATGTCGCTCATGTACAAACAGGAAGTGCCCCTTTACGGCACGCTGCTGGAGCTGGTGAGCGAAATCAACCAGCAGGTCATGGCCCAGCAACCCGAGGTTGCCGAGGCCCTGCGCTGGACCGGCGAAATCGAGCGCCTGGATCAGGAGCGCCACGGTGCCATCCGTGTCGGCACCGCCGCAGAGCTGGCCACCATCGCCCGGTTGTTCGCGGTCATGGGCATGCAGCCGGTCGGCTACTACGACCTCAGTTCCGCCGGTGTGCCGGTGCATTCCACCGCCTTCCGCGCGGTGCACGAGCAGTCGCTGCACGTCAGCCCGTTCCGCGTGTTCACCTCGCTGCTGCGCCTGGAACTGATCGACAACCCGCAACTGCGCGAGCTGGCAGAAAGCATCCTGGCCAAGCGCCAGATCTTCACCACCCGCGCCCTCGAGCTGATCGCCCAATGCGAGCGCGATGGTGGCCTGAACGCCGCCGATGCCGATGCGTTCGTGCATGAAGCGCTGCACACGTTCCGCTGGCACCATGACGCTACCGTCACTGCCGAGCAGTACCAGCAGTTGCACGACCAGCACCGCCTGATCGCCGATGTGGTGGCCTTCAAGGGCCCGCACATCAACCACCTGACCCCGCGCACCCTGGACATCGATGCAATCCAGCTCGGCATGCCGGCCAAGGGCATCCCGCCAAAGGCCGTGGTCGAAGGCCCGCCCACCCGTCGTCACCCGATCCTGTTGCGCCAGACCAGCTTCAAGGCCCTGCAGGAAAAGGTAGCGTTCAGCGACCAGCAGGGCAGCGAAGGCAGCCATACCGCACGCTTCGGCGAAATCGAGCAACGCGGCGCGGCGCTGACGCCGAAAGGTCGCCAGCTGTACGACAAGCTGCTCGACGCCACCCGCGCCGCCCTGGGTGGCGCCCCGGCCGAGGCCAATGCCGAACGCTACATGGCGTTGCTGAAGGACACCTTTGCCGAATTCCCGGATGACCTGGCACAGATGCGTGAACAGGGGCTGGCCTACTTCCGCTACTTCGCCACCGAGAAAGGCTTGGCTGCGCGCGACCAGGATGGCCGCCCAACCACATTGGAAGGGCTGATCGAGGCTGGCCATGTGCACTTCGAGGCGTTGGTGTACGAGGACTTCCTGCCGGTGAGCGCGGCGGGGATCTTCCAGTCCAACCTGGGTGACGATGCGCAGGCCGAGTACGGCAGCAACGCCAACCGCGATGCATTTGAAGCAGCGCTTGGGCTGCAGGTGCAGGATGAGCTGGCGTTGTATGCGCAGAGCGAGCGTCGGTCGCTGCAGGCGTGTGCACAGGCTTTGAACCTGGGCTCGATGTAAGGCTGTAGATCGCAGGGGCCGCTTCGCGGCCCTATCGCCGGCAAGCCAGCTCCCACAGTATCGCAGCGAGCCTGAGGCAAATGCAGTCCCTGTGGGAGCTGGCTTGCCGGCGATGAGGCCAGGGCAGGCAACACAGACAGTTGCTCCCAAACCTGTGGGAGCGGGCAAGCCCGCGAAGAAGGCCGGTACAGGCAATCAGAGGGGCGGCAGGATCTGCACATCCGGCAAATCCATCGCCGCCACCTCCTCTTCCAGAAACGCGCTCAAACGCCGCAACCGCTCGCCCCCTGGCCGAGTGCGCGGCCACACCAGGTAATAATCCATCCCGCTGGGCACCGCCGTCGGCCAAGGCAGGCTCAAGCGCCCCTGCGCCACATCCTCGGCCACCATCAGCAAATCACCCATGGAAATGCCATAGCCACGCGCCGCGGCAATCATGCCCAGCTCCAGGGTGTCGAACACCTGCCCGCCCTTGAGCGAAACCTTGTCACTCAGCCCCATGCGCTCCAACCATTCTCGCCAGTCGCGTTTGTCCACCGTGGGATGCAGCAGCTCTATGCAGGCCAGCCGGCGCTCGTCCCAGGGCTCCTCGTCGAGCAGGTCTGGCGCACCCACGGGGATCAGCAGCTCCGGGAACAACTTGCGCACTTCCCATTCCGGCGGGAACACCCCGTCGCTGAGCAACACCGCGCAATCGAACGGCTCCTGGTTGAAGTCCACATGGTCGACATCCATCCAGGCGCTGGTCAGCTGCACCTCGTTGCCAGGCTGCAAATGGCGAAAGCGGCTAAGGCGCGCCAGCAACCAGCGCATGGTCAGGGTCGAGGGGGCCTTCATGCGCAGGATGTCATCCTCACCGCGCAAGGTATCGCAAGCCCGCTCCAGCGCGGCAAAGCCTTCACGCACACCGGGCAGCAACACCCGCGCGGCTTCGGTCAGTTGCAGGCTGCGGCCGCTGCGGACGAACAGGCGGCAGGCAAAATGCTCCTCCAGCGTGCGGATATGCCGGCTGACCGCGCTCTGGGTAATAGACAGCTCTTCGCCGGCACGGGTGAAGGAGCTCAGCCGCGCGGCGGCTTCGAATGCGCGCAGGGCATACAGCGGGGGGAGCTGACGGGACATGAGGCACCTGCCATACGGGGCTGTGAAATGAATCACCGGAAAGCATATATACATGAGTCAGACTCATGCCAATGATCGCTTTTATCCTTTTGTGCAAAGTTGACCAAAGCCTCAGAATCGCCCTTCGTTGATCACACCAGGAAAAGGACTGCCCCATGCATGTCGCGCCCACCACAGAACTCAAGGCTTTGCTGCGCCTGGCCGGGCCGCTGATCGCCTCGCAGTTGGCGCACATGCTGATGGTGCTGACCGACACCCTGATGATGGCCCGCATCAGCCCGCAAGCCCTGGCTGGCGGCGGCCTGGGCGCGGCGAGTTACTCGTTCGTGTCGATCTTCTGCCTTGGCGTGATCGCTGCGGTCGGCACCCTGGTAGCCATTCGCAAGGGCGCCAACGACATCGAGGGCGCCACCCGCCTGGCGCAGGGTGGCCTGTGGCTGGCCTGGGGCCTGGCGCTGTTCGCTGCGCTCGTGCTGTGGAACCTGGAGCCGGTACTGCTGCTGTTCGGGCAAAAGCCCGAGAACGTTGCCTCGGCCGCCGAATTCCTCACCCTGCTGCCACTGGCCCTGCCCGGCTACCTGACTTTCATGGCCTTGCGCGGCTTTACCAGCGCGCTGGGCCGCTCGACCCCGGTGATGGTCATCAGCCTGGTCGGCACGGTGCTCAACTACCTGTTCAACGTGGCGCTGATAGAAGGCATGTTCGGTCTGCCCAAACTGGGGCTGATGGGCATCGGCCTGGTCACCGCGGTGGTGTCGATGGGCATGGCCATTGCCCTGGCGCTGTATATCCGCTGGCACCCGGCCTATGCCGCCTACCCACTGCGCAAGGGCCTGTCGCGCCCTTCGCTGCCGGCCCTGCGCGAGCTGTGGCGGCTGGGCCTGCCGATTGGCGGCACCTACATGGTGGAAGTCGGCCTGTTTGCCTTTGCCGCGCTGTGCATGGGCGTGCTGGGCAGCACCGAGCTGGCGGCGCACCAGATCGCCCTGCAGATCGTCTCCACGGCGTTCATGGTGCCGACCGGGTTGTCGTATGCGGTGACCATGCGCGTGGGGCTGTACTACGGCGCTGGCAACCTGCTGGCGGCACGCAGCGCCGGGCGGGTGGGCATCGGCTTCGGGGCGATGATCATGTTTGCCTTCGCCGCGCTGTTCTGGCTGCTGCCCGATGCTCTGGTGGGGCTGTTCATCGACCGTGACGACCCGGCATTTGCGGCGATCTTCCAGCTGGCGGTGCAGTTGCTGATGGTGGCTGCGTGGTTCGAGCTGTTCGATGGCATGCAGACGATCGCGATGGGCTCGATCCGTGGGCTGAAGGATGCCAAGACCACCTTCCTGATCGGCCTGGTCTGCTACTGGCTGGTGGGGGCGCCGAGCGCCTGGCTGTTCACCTTTACCCTGGGCGGTGGCGCGGTCGGGGTGTGGTGGGGGCTGGCGTTGGGGCTGGCGTGCGCAGCGGTGGCACTGACCTTTGGCTTTGAGTGGCGCATGAAGCGGCTCTTGGGCAAGGCCGGGATTGGTGGCGCGGCGGCGGCTTCGGCCTGACTTGCGGGCCTCTTCGCGGGTAAACCCGCTCCCACAGGGAATGCGCAGAGTCTGAAACCTGTGCAAAGCCTTTGGGAGCGGGTTAACCCGCGAAGAGGCCCTAAAGGGCCGCGCCCAACTGGCCGCCGGTCGCCTGCAGCAAAAACTCCATCAGTTCCCCCACCGGCAGCGGCTTGCTGACCAGGAAGCCTTGAACCTGGTCACAGCCAAACCCGCGCAGCAACGCCATCTGCTCTTCGCTCTCCACCCCTTCGGCCACCACCTCCAGGTTGAGGTTGTGCGCCAGGTTGATCATGGCGTGCACCAGCTTGCGGTTCTCCTCGCGCATTTCCATTTCCGCGACAAAGCTGCGGTCCACCTTGAGCAAGGTGATCGGCAGGCTGTTGAGGTGCACGAACGAAGAAAACCCGGTACCGAAATCATCGAGCGAAAAGCGCACGCCCAGGCGCCCCAGGGCGTCCATGGTCTGGCGCACCAGTTCGTTGCGGCGCATCACCGCCGTTTCGGTCAGTTCGAACTCCAGCCAGCGAGCATCCACGCCATGTTCGAGAATCAGGCGGCTCAAGGTCGCCAACAGCTGACTGTCCTGGAACTGGCGGAAGCTCAGGTTGACCGCCATGTGCAGCGGCTCCAGGCCGCGCTCGCACAGCGCCTGCATGTCGCGCAGGGCACGGGAAATCACCCAGTAGCCCAGCGGGACGATCAGGCCGCTCTGCTCGGCCAGCGGCACGAACTCGCTTGGCGGCAACAGGCCGCGCTCGGCATGCCGCCAGCGCACCAGCGCCTC
This sequence comes from Pseudomonas sp. TE3-3-F2023, assembly GCF_036784815.1. Taxonomy (NCBI): domain Bacteria; kingdom Pseudomonadati; phylum Pseudomonadota; class Gammaproteobacteria; order Pseudomonadales; family Pseudomonadaceae; genus Pseudomonas; species Pseudomonas sp. TE3-3-F2023. Next base: position 691,433 of record NZ_CP145113.1, read on the forward strand.
GAGGCCGACGATGCGCCCGTCGGCCAGGTTCAACCGCGGCTGGTAATGCAGCTCCAACTCGTCCCGGCGCAGGGCGCGGCGCAGTTCGCTTTCCAGGTCGGCAAGGCTGCGGGCGTTACGGTTGATGCGTTCGTTGAACACATGGAACGTGCAACCCTGGCTGCCCTTGGCCTGGCGCATGGCGATGTGCGCGTGCCACATCAGCGGGTCTGCACCACCCTGAGCGCGAGCATGGGCCAGGCCCAGGCTGCAGCCCAGCAGCAGGCTTTCGCCGTCGATCCAGTAGGGTTCGGCCAACGCCTCGACAATCCGCTCGGCAATCGATTCGGCACGATTGGGGTCGCGTCGGGTGTCGATCAGCAGGGCGAACTCGTCGCTGCCCAGGCGCGCCAGCTGGTCGCCCGCCTCCAGTTGCTGTTTCAGGCGCGCCACCACCTGCAGGATCAGGCGGTCGCCACTCTGGTGGCCGAGGGCGTCGTTGACGTGGCGGAAGTTGTCCAGGTCCAGGTGGCCGAGGGCAAGGCCACGGCCGTCATTCTCGGCCAGGCGTGCGGTCAGCAAGGCCTGAAAGCCCTGGCGGTTGGCGATGCCGGTCAGCGGGTCCTGCTCGGCCAGGCGCTGCAAGGTCGCCACCAGCACGCCGCGCTCGCGCACATGGCGCAGCGAGCGGCGCAATGTGTCGGCATTGAGCTGGTCACGCACCAGCCAGTCGCTGACAGCGGTGGGCGCTAGCTGGGGCTCGTGGTCGAGCAGCAGGATGGTCGGCAACTCGCAGCGCCCGGGCGCGGGCTGCAGGGCCGGGGTTGCCAGCACGACAGCCTGGCGGTCCTGGTTGAACAGGCTGTCGACCGACTCCCAGTTCGGCGCCGTCAGCAGTACGGCGCTGCCACCCAGGGCAGGCGTGCACTCGCGCAGCAGCGCCCCCCATTCCGGCTCATCGGCCAACAGCAGCAAACGCAATGGTTCGACAGGCGTGGACAAGCGGGCTCCTTAGGGCTTCACGGTGCAACGGAAACTGGCGGGTATGCTACTGCATTAATGAAAATGATTTTCAATTTAATACATGTTTTTACGGGTGTAGCATCCCGACGTATTTTGTCGTGCATCCTGCGCGAAACTGCGCCAGCCGGCAAATCCCGTTTACATATTTGACTCAGACGTCAGACGGTCGCGCCACAAACGCCCCATGCCTGTTAGAATGCGCGGCTATTTTCTGGCGACCCCCGGTTTCTAGCATGTCCCGACTCAATCCCCGGCAGCAGGAAGCCCGTGACTATGTCGGCGGCCCTCTTTTGGTGCTCGCTGGTGCAGGCTCGGGCAAGACCAGCGTGATCACGCGCAAGATTGCCCACCTCATCCAGAACTGCGGCATCCGTGCCCAGTACATCGTGGCGATGACCTTCACCAACAAGGCCGCGCGCGAGATGAAGGAGCGGGTCGGCACCCTGCTGCGCCCGGGGGAAGGGCGAGGCCTGACGGTGTGCACGTTCCACAACCTGGGCCTGAACATCATCCGCAAGGAGCACGAGCGCCTGGGCTACAAGCCAGGTTTCTCGATCTTCGACGAGTCCGACATCAAGGCATTGCTGTCGGACATCATGCAGAAGGAATACTCCGGCGACGACGGCATCGACGAGATCAAGAACATGATCGGTGCCTGGAAGAACGACCTGATCCTGCCCACCGAGGCCCTGGAGAAGGCGCGCAACCCGCGCGAGCAGACCGCCGCCATCGTCTACACCCACTACCAGCGCACGCTCAAGGCGTTCAACGCGGTGGATTTCGACGACCTGATCCTGCTGCCGGTCAAGCTGTTCCAGGAGCACCCCGATGTGCTGGAGCGCTGGCAGAACCGCGTGCGCTACCTGCTGGTGGACGAATACCAGGACACCAACGCCAGCCAGTACCTGCTGGTGAAGATGCTGATCGGCATGCGCAACCAGTTCACCGTGGTGGGTGACGACGACCAATCGATCTATGCCTGGCGTGGCGCCCGGCCGGAAAACCTGATGCTGCTCAAGGAGGACTACCCCTCCCTGAAAGTGGTGATGCTGGAGCAGAACTACCGCTCCACCAGCCGCATCCTGCGCTGCGCCAACGTGCTGATCGCCAACAACCCGCACGCGTTCGAGAAACAGCTGTGGAGCGAGATGGGCGTGGGCGACGAAATCCGCGTCATCCGCTGCAAGAACGAGGAAGCCGAGGCCGAACGCGTGGCCATGGAAATCCTCACCCTGCACCTGCGCACCAACCGCCCGTACAGCGACTTTGCCATCCTCTACCGCGGCAACTACCAGGCCAAGCTGATCGAACTGAAGCTGCAGCACCACCAGGTGCCGTATCGCCTGTCGGGTGGCAACAGCTTCTTCGGCCGCCAGGAGGTCAAGGACCTGATGGCCTACCTGCGCCTGCTGGTGAACCCGGACGACGACAACGCCTACCTGCGGGTGATCAACGTACCGCGCCGTGAAATCGGCTCCACCACCCTGGAAAAACTCGGCAACTACGCCACCGAGCGTGGCATTTCGATGTACGCCGCCAGCGAGGAGCTTGGCCTGGGCGAGCATCTGGACGCCCGCTATACCGAGCGTTTGCAGCGCTTCAAGCACTGGCTGGACGGGGTTCGCCACAAGGTTGCCCTGGAAGACCCGATTGCCGCGCTGCACGAGATGATCCGCGACATCGACTACGAGAACTGGATCCGCCAGCAGACTGCCAGCGACAAGGCTGCCGAGTTCCGCATCAGCAACGTCTGGTTCCTGGTCGAAGCGCTGAAGAACACCCTCGAGAAGGACGAAGAGGGTGACATGACCATCGAGGACGCCATCGGCAAGCTGGTGCTGCGCGACATGCTCGAGCGCCAGCAGGAAGAGGAAGAAAACGCCGAAGGTGTGCAGATGATGACCCTGCATGCCTCCAAGGGCCTGGAATTCCCCTACGTGTTCATCATGGGCATGGAAGAGGAAATCCTCCCGCACCGCTCCAGCATCGAGGCCGACACCATCGAGGAGGAACGCCGCCTGGCCTACGTGGGTATCACCCGCGCGCGCCAGACACTGGCCTTCACCTTCGCCGCCAAGCGCAAGCAGTACGGTGAAATCATCGACTGCACGCCCAGCCGGTTCCTCGACGAACTGCCACCGGAAGACCTGGCCTGGGAAGGCCTGGACGATGCGCCGGTCGAGGTAAAGGCCGCACGCGGCAACAACGCCCTGGCCGATATCCGGGCAATGCTCAAACGCTAATCAACCATTACTCTTTAATTTTGCCGCTATGTGCGGCCACCTTTGTTACATCGAGGAATACCACAGTGGAAGCACTGCATCAGAAGATTCGCGAAGAAGGCATCGTGCTTTCCGATCAGGTTCTCAAAGTCGATGCGTTTCTCAACCACCAGATCGACCCTGCGCTGATGCAGCTGATCGGTGACGAGTTCGCCCGCCTGTTCGCCGACGCGGGCGTGACCAAGATCGTCACCATCGAAGCCTCGGGCATTGCCCCGGCGGTGATGACTGGCCTGAAACTGGGCGTGCCGGTGATCTTCGCCCGCAAGCACCAGTCGCTGACCCTGACCGAGAACCTGCTGACCGCCTCGGTGTATTCCTTCACCAAGCAGACCGAGAACACCGTGGCCATCTCGCCGCGTCACCTCAACAGCAGCGACCGCGTGCTGGTGATCGACGACTTCCTGGCCAACGGCAAGGCGTCGCAGGCACTGATCTCGATCATCAAGCAGGCCGGCGCCACCGTGGCCGGCCTGGGTATCGTGATCGAGAAGTCGTTCCAGGGCGGCCGTGCCGAGCTGGACAGCCAGGGCTATCGCGTTGAATCGCTGGCCCGTGTGAAGTCGCTGGAAGGTGGTGTGGTTACCTTCATCGAGTAAGCCTGTAGCGGCCCTATCGCCGGCAAGCCAGCTCCCACAGGGAACTCACAGGACCCAAGCCTTGCGCAGTACCTGTGGGAGCTGGCTTGCCGGCGATGGCTGCAAAGCAGCTCCGGAAACTCATCCGGTTGCCGCCAACCCAGCCAGCAGCAACCGCTGGTAAAGCTCTTCCTTCAACCCCTGCGGCTGATCCAGCTGCATCCGCACAAGGTGCCTCGCATAGCCCTCCGGCCCCGGCGCATCCAGCGCTGCCTTGCCCAGCTCCAGCACCTCGCTCAGCTTGAACTTGCTCTTCAGCCAGTTCAGCGCCCGCAGCAAATCCCGTTCTTCAGCCGTAAAGTCCGTGCCCAGCGGATACTCCGGGAACAACCGCGAGTGCCGCGCCCTGATCGCCTCCAGCCGCTGCGGCGTATTGTCGGTAAAGCACGCCTCCAGTTGAAAATCTTTGGCCAGCTTGCCGGCGTCCTTTGCCTGCTCGATCAGCCCCTGCTGGAACCGCGAATCACATACCGCCAGCAACCGCGCAATCACCTCGCTGTCGGTCTGCCCACGCAGGTCGGCAATGCCGTACTCGGTCACAACGATATCGCGCAGGTGCCGGGGGATGGTGCAATGGCCATAATTCCAGAACAGGTTCGAGGTCACCTCCCCACCCGCCTCACGCCAGCTGCGCAGCAGCAGGATCGAACGCCCACCCTCCAGCGCATGGCCCTGGGCGACGAAGTTGTATTGGCCGCCCACGCCACTGAGTACCCGGCCATCCTCCAGCTGGTCGGCCACCCCAGCGCCGAGCAGGGTCATGCCGAATACAGTGTTGATGAAGCGCGCATCACGGCGTTGGCGGCGCTTGAGCTCCTCCTGCCCATACAGCTCGTTGATGAAGCTGATACGCGTCATGGCAAACCGTGCACGTTGCTCCAGTGGCATGTCGCGCAAGCGCTGGTAGAACGCTTGGGGGCCGAGGAAGAAACCGCCATGCAGCACTGCCGCCCCCTGCTCGTCCGCCGGGCGCCGCAACAGGCCCGCTTCGGCCAGCGCCAGCAGGCCGTTGACGAACATCTCGCTGCAGCCGTACAAGCCTTGGGCGAAGGTGTCCAAACCCCCTTCCCGTTCGATCAGCGCTTGCCACGAGCCAGCACCCAGCGCGTCGAGCACGGCACGATAACCGGCGTTGTCACCCTGGCGCGCCAGCAATGCGGCAGCTACCGCATCGCCCATGGCACCAATGCCGATCTGTAGCGTGCCGCCGTCGCGAACCAGGCTGCTGGCGTGCAGGCCAATGCAGTGGTCCTGGGTGTTGACCGGCATGTTCGGCGTGGAGAACAGGCGGCGTTGCTCGGCTGTATCGATCAGCAGGTCGAACGTATCGATGGGTAGCTCGGCGTCACCCGGCATGTAAGGCAGCTCGGCATGCACCTGGCCGAGCATGAGGATGGTCTCGCCGGCGGCGCGACGCTTGGCGATCATTGGCAGCAGGTCGAGGGTGATGTCGGGGTTGCAGGCCAGGCTCAGGTGCACCGGCCTCTCGGGGGTGGCGGCCACCAGCTGCGCGATCAGGTTCAGGCCCTTGGAGTTGATGTCGCGTGCGGCGTGGCTGTAGTTGCTGCTGATGTAGCTCTGCTGGGCCGACGCGCTGTGCAGCAGGCTGCCGGGCTGCATGAAGAACTGCTCGACGCGAACGTTGGATGGCAACGAGTCGTTGCGCAGGTCGGTGAGGTAGGCGAGTTCTTCGTAGTCGGCAAAAACGCGGTCGACAAAGGGTTCGAGAAAGCGCCGTTGCAAACCGTCACCCAGTGGCGGGCGGCCGAGGGACAGGGCCGTGTAGATGGTCAGCTGCCGTTCAGGCAGATCGCGGATGCGAGTGTAAAGCGCATTGACGAAGGCGTTGGGCTTGCCCAGGCCCAGCGGCAGGCCCATGTGGATGTGGGCTGGCAGGCGCGACAGGACTTGCTCGACGGCCTGGTCGATGGAGCAGAGGTGCATCGGGGCCTCCTGAGACATCCATGGGTTCAGGGGTTGGACATGGGCTTAGGTGGGTTGGTTGCCTGTGCCGGCCCGTTTGCGGCTAAAGCCGCTTGTATGGTGATGCTTGAAGGGGTGGTTGGAGCGGCTTTAGCCGCGAAAGGGCCGGTACAGGCACCACAAAAACAAAGCCCGCCATCAATGGCGGGCCTCATGCAATTCAGCTGTTTCTCACAGCCCGGACATCTTCTTGATCGCCCCTTTCAGGTCGTCATCCGAGCAGTCCGCGCAGGTGCCTTTCGGTGGCATGGCGTTGATGCCGGTAATGGCCTTGGCCAGGATGCCGTCCAGGCCGCCCTGGTGGTCGGCGCGTTCCTTCCACGCCGCGGTATCGCCAATCTTCGGTGCGCCGAGCAGGCCGGAGCCATGGCAGGCATTGCAGTGCTTGGCGATGATCTCGTCCGGCGTCTTGGCACCACCGCCACCTGCGGCGGCGGCCACTTCCATGCCCTTGCACTCTTGGCCCTGGACGCACACCTGGCCAACCGGCTCCAGGCGCTTGGCGATGTCATCGTTGGTCGCAGCGGTTGCGCTCATTGCCCAGAGGGCGAATACGGCTGCTGGTACGGCCAGCATCTTCTTGATTTGGTTCACGCGAACACCCTCATGGTGGCTAATCACGCTCGCGGCCACGGATTGGCGAGCGTTGAAAAGTATAGCGGGAACCCAGAGGCCGTGAAACGACCCCACACAGGAAAGGGGTATTGCCGAATCAATGCACTGCGCTGGATCAAAAGTTTGAAGGCGTCGCCGCACTGATCAGCCGCGCCGGCCGGTCGAACGGGTTGCGAAAGCGGTGCGGGCGGGTGCTTTCGAAGTAGTAGCTGTCACCCTCTTCAAGGATGAAGATCTCGTTGCCGACCACCAGCTCAAGGCGGCCTTCAAGCAGGATGCCGGTTTCTTCGCCGTCGTGGGTAAGCATTTCGGCCCCCGTATCGGCACCCGGTGGATACACCTCGGTGAGAAAGGCGATGGCACGGTTGGGGTGCGACTTGCCGACCAGCTTCATGGTCACCGCACCGTCGGAGATGTCGATCAGCTCATGGGCCTTGTAAACGATCTGCGTGGGGCTTTCAGGTTCCAGTTCGACCGAAAAGAACTCGACCATGGACATGGGAATGCCGCTCAGCACCTTGCGCAGCGAGCTGATCGACGGGCTCACGCTGTTCTTCTCGATCATCGAGATGGTGCTGTTGGTCACGCCGGCACGCTTGGCGAGTTCACGCTGGGACAGGCCCTTGAGCTTGCGGATGGCTTGCAGTCGTTCGCCGACGTCCAAAGCTGGAGCCTCCTGAAACGGTGGAAAGGGGGGTGGATGTGAACGATATCATGGCAATGCCGTTCAGTATTTACAACACACCGCCCCTCAACCTGTCCGCTTCAGCGTGTCATTCGCCGACGTAGTCCCGAGGTACCCGCTTCAGGTTGCAGAAAATCTGGTACGGAATGGTACCCGCGTGCGCCGCCACTTCACTGGCCAGCACATGCTTGCCCCACAGTTCGACCGGACTGCCTACGGTGGCTTCCGGCACATCGGTCAGGTCGATACTGAGCATGTCCATCGACACTCGGCCGATCAGTTGGGCGCGCTTGCCGGCGACCAGTACCGGGGTACCGTTGGGCGCCTGGCGTGGGTAGCCATCGGCATAGCCCATGGCGACCACGCCAACGCGGGTTGGCCTTGGGCTGACGAACTTGGCGCCATAGCCCACCGGCTCGCCGGCAGGCAGCTCGCGCACGCTGATCACCCGCGATTGCAGGGTCATCACCGGTTGCAAGCGCTCGGCCTCGGCCTGGGCCACTTCGAACGGAGTGGCGCCGTACAGCATCAGGCCCGGGCGCACCCAGTCGCTGGGGGCCTGCGGCCAGCCCAGCACACCGGGGGAGTTGCGCAGGCTGCACTCGGCGGCCAGGCCCTGGCGAGCGGCCTCGAACCCGGCAATCTGCTGGGCGGTAGCGTCGGCCTCCAGTTCGTCGGCGCGAGCGAAGTGGCTCATCAGCACGATGCGCGCGACCTTGCCGCTGGCCAGCAGGCGCTGGTAGGCCTCGTGGTAATCCTTGGGGTGCAGGCCGACGCGGTGCATGCCGCTGTCGAGCTTGAGCCAGACGGTGAGCGGCTTGTGCAGCTGGGTCTTTTCGATCGCTTCCAGTTGCCACAGCGAGTGCACCACGCACCACAGGTCGTGCTCGGCGATCGGGGCCAGTTCGCTGGCTTCGAAGAAGCCTTCCAGCAGCAGTACCGGGGCCTTGATACCGGCGGCGCGCAGCTCCAACGCTTCTTCGATGCAGGCCACGGCAAAGCCGTCGGCTTCGGCCTCCAGGGCCAGGGCGCAGCGCACGGCGCCGTGACCGTAGGCGTCGGCCTTGATCACGGCGAGGGCTTTGGCACCGGTCAGTTCACGGGCCAGACGGTAGTTGTGGCGCAGGGCCTGGAGGTCGATCAGAGCGCGGGCGGGACGCATGGCGGCTGCCTTATGGTGGTTCACAGGTTGAAAACGGTGTTGGGTTCTTCGCGGCTAAAGCCGCTCCCACAGGGGACCGCACAATGCCCAAGCACATGCGATCCCTGTGAGAGCGGCTTTAGCCGCGAAGAGGCCGGTGCAGGCTATTACTGCTGGTGAGCCGGCGCAGTCTGCCCGTGCTTGGCCACTTCCGGGCTGTTGCCATAACGGGAAATGTCCAGGCCTTCGGCACTGATCTGCGGCTTCTTGCGCGCAATCAGGTCGGCCAGCAGGCGACCGGAGCCGCACGCCATGGTCCAGCCCAAAGTACCGTGACCGGTGTTCAGGAACAGGTTGCGGAACGCCGTGGCACCAACGATCGGCGTGCCATCCGGGGTAGCCGGGCGCAGGCCGGTCCAGAAGCTGGCCTGGCTCAGGTCACCGCCGCGAGGATAAAGGTCGTTGACGATCATCTCCAGCGTTTCGCGCCGACGCGGGTTCAGCGACAGGTCAAAACCGGCGATTTCAGCCATGCCGCCGACGCGGATGCGGTTGTCGAAACGGGTGATGGCGACCTTGTAGGTCTCGTCGAGAATGGTCGAGGTCGGGGCCATGTCGCCGTTGGTGATCGGCACGGTCAGCGAGTACCCCTTCAGCGGGTACACCGGGGCCTTGATGCCCAGCGGCTTGAGCATCTGCGGCGAGTAGCTGCCCAGCGCCAGCACGTAACGGTCGGCGGTTTCCAGCTTGCCATCGATCCACACGCCATTGATGCGGTCACCCGCAAAGTCCAAGCGCTGGATGTCCTGACCGAAACGGAACTCCACACCCAGCTTCACGGCCATTTCGGCAAGCTTGGTGGTGAACAGCTGGCAGTCGCCAGTCTGGTCGTTGGGCAGGCGCAGGGCGCCGGCCAGGATGTCCTTGACGCCAGCCAGGGCCGGCTCGACGCGGACAATGCCGTCGCGGTCGAGCAGCTCGTAAGGCACGCCGGACTGTTCCAGCACGGCAATGTCCTTGGCTGCGGCATCTACCTGGGCTTGAGTACGGAACAGCTGGGTAGTCCCCAGGCTGCGGTTTTCGTAGGCAATACCGGTTTCGGCGCGCAGCTCGTCGAGGCAGTCACGGCTGTACTCGGACAGTCGCACCATGCGCTCCTTGTTCACCGCGTAACGGCTGGCGGTGCAGTTGCGCAGCATCTGTGCCATCCACAGGTACTGGTCGACGTCGCCGGTGAGCTTGATGGCCAGAGGCGCGTGGCGCTCCAGCAACCATTTGATGGCCTTCAGCGGCACGCCTGGGGCGGCCCAGGGCGAGGCATAGCCGGGCGAGATCTGGCCTGCGTTGGCAAAGCTGGTTTCCATGGCCACCGCCGGCTGGCGATCGACCACCGTCACTTCGAAACCTTGCCGGGCCAGATAGTAGGCACTGGCGGTTCCGATCACACCGCTACCAAGTACCAGAACTCGCATCGTTTTATCCCTCGCACGCGGCGCGCCGCAGACTTTTATTGAAATGGCATGAATGCGCGCAGTATAGGAATTTGAACGCAGTGCAATTCACTATATAAAAGCCTATTATTGGCGAGAATTCTCGGCAAAATCGCCTTTCACGGAGGGGCATCCCCTATGAGAACCCAGCACCAGAGCAAGCGTGAACTGGACAAGATCGACCGTAACATCCTGCGTATCCTGCAGAATGACGGGCGTATTTCCTTCACCGAACTGGGCGAGAAAGTTGGGCTTTCCACCACCCCTTGCACCGAGCGGGTCCGCCGCCTGGAGCGCGAGGGCATCATCATGGGCTACAACGCCCGCCTGAACCCGCAGCACCTCAAGGGCAGCCTGCTGGTGTTCGTGGAAATCAGCCTGGACTACAAATCGGGCGACACCTTCGAGGAGTTCCGCCGCGCTGTGCTGAAGCTGCCCCACGTGCTGGAATGCCACCTGGTTTCAGGCGACTTCGATTACCTGGTGAAGGCGCGTATTTCCGAGATGGCCTCGTATCGCAAGCTGCTCGGCGACATCCTGCTGAAGCTGCCGCACGTGCGCGAATCGAAGAGCTACATCGTGATGGAAGAGGTGAAGGAGAGCCTTTGCCTGCCGATCCCGGACTGAGTCAGACCAGCACCTGGCGGGTGGTGGCAATGAACTGGTGGACCAGCTGCTCGGCAGCGGGTTCGATCATCTGTTCAGGGCCACGGCCACGCGGGCAGGCCAGCCGCGGGGTGGTGCCGAACAGGCGGCAGATCATCGGGCGTTCTTCATACACCGTGCAGCCGTTGGGGCCCAGGTGCACACAGTCCAGGCGCTCCAGGGCGGCGTCCTGCTCGGCCTGGGACTTGCGCGGCAGACGGGCCATTTCTTCCGCCGAAGTTGTGACCGGGCCGCAGCAGTCGTGGCAGCCGGGCTCGCACTCGAAGGAAGGGATGAGTTCGCGCAGGAAGTGGATCTTGTGGCGGTTGCAGGACATGGCAAGGTACAAGTTTGAGAGCTGAGGTTGGATTATAGGGCCAATCGCCGGCAAGCCGGCTCCCACAGGTACACCGCCGGTCTCAAGTGCCACGCGGACCCTGTGGGAGCTGGCTTGCCGGCGATGAGGCCGGTTGCCCCTCCCCAAAGCCCCGGCTTATCCTCCTCCCCCTCAGCCCACCAGCCTCAGGACCTGCCCAATGATCCACAGCGCGCAGCATGCCGCCTCCTATTACGCCGCCAGCAGCGCGCCACACCCCGACCACTCCTTCCTGCAAGGCGAGCACAGCGCCGACGTGTGCATCGTAGGCGGCGGTTACTCGGGCCTGAACACCGCCATCGAACTGGCCGAGCGCGGCTTCTCGGTCATCCTGCTGGAGGCGCGCAAGCTCGGTTGGGGCGCCAGCGGGCGCAATGGTGGGCAACTGATACGTGGCGTCGGCCACGGCCTGGAACAGTTCCTCCCGGTCATCGGCGAGGAAGGCGTGCGCAGCCTTAAACTGATGGGCCTGGAAGCCGTGCAGATCGTCCGCGAGCGGGTCGAAAGGCATGCCATCGCCTGCGACCTCACCTGGGGTTACTGCGACCTGGCCAACAAACCCGCCGAACTGCTGGGCTTTGCGGAGGATGCCGAAGAACTGCGCGGCCTCGGCTACGCACATGAACTGCGCCTGGTCGGCAAGGACGATATCCACAGCGTGGTCGGCGCCGACTGCTATGTCGGCGGGCTGGTCGACATGGGCTCCGGGCACCTGCACCCGCTCAACCTGGCTCTGGGTGAGGCTGCCGTGGCCAGCCGCCTGGGCGTGAAGCTGTTCGAGCAGTCCGAGGTCACACGCATCGACTACGGCCCGGAATTACAGGTGCACACCGCCCAGGGCCGGGTACGTGCCAAGACCCTGGTGCTGTGCTGCAACGCCTACCACAACGACCTCAACCGCGAACTGGGCGGCAAAGTGCTGCCAGCCGGCAGCTACATCATCGCCACCGAGCCGCTGGGCGAGGAGCCTGCCCATTCACTGCTGCCGCAGAACATGGCGGTGTGTGACCAGCGCGTGGCACTGGACTATTACCGCCTGTCCGCCGACCAGCGCCTGTTGTTCGGCGGTGCCTGCCACTATTCAGGCCGCGACCCGAAGGACATCGCTGCCTACATGCGGCCAAAGATGCTCAAGGTTTTCCCGCAACTGGCCGACGTGCGCATCGACTACCAGTGGGGCGGCATGATCGGCATCGGTGCCAACCGCCTGCCGCAGGTTGGCCGCCTGGCCAGCCAGCCGAACGTGTATTACGCCCAGGCATACTCCGGCCATGGGCTCAACGCCACCCACCTGGCTGCGCGTCTGCTCGGCGAAGCCATCAGCGGCCAGGAAAGCGGGCGGTTCGACCTGTTTGCCAAGGTGCCGCACATCACCTTCCCCGGCGGCAAGCACCTGCGCTCGCCGCTGCTGGCGTTGGGGATGCTGTGGCATCGCCTGAAAGAGCTGATTTGAAAGCTGCGCGGTCCCTGTAGGAGCGGCCTTGTGTCGCGAAAGGGGTGCGTAGCGCCCCCAGGTTTCAGCTTCGCCGCAAATATCGCTGGGGCCGCCCTGCGGCCCTATCGCGACACAAGGCCGCTCCTACATCGACCGCGCAACATCTGTATGGTCAGTCCTTCCAGAAGGGCTTACGCCCCTCGGTCCGGGCCTGCTCCCAGCTCAGCCCGATATCGCGCAACTCGTCATCGGTCAACTGCAGCAGCGCCCTGCGGGTGTGCCAGCGATGCAGCATCAGCCCCCAACGCCCCAAACCTTCCGGCGCGTTGAACACCTTTGCTTGCTGCCCGGCTTCCAGTTCCTTGGCCAACAGTTGCAAGCGCACATCGCTCATGCCACCCATCACCGCATCCTCTCGTTCAGTTGATACCGTGAAGAAAGCATGCGCTTCGGCATTACCCGCAATACAGATCCAATACAGCCTTATTATTCCCATACAGAATTGGCCGCAGGCCTACTGAATGCTGTATTTTCGGCGCAACTGTACTGGTCGCCACGCTATTGCAGCGAAGGAGTATGCCGTGACCCTTTACCTGAACCTTGCCGAACTGCTCGGTGCGCGCATTGAACAGGGCCTCTACCGCCCCGGCCAGCGCCTGCCGTCAGTGCGCGCCCTGAGCGTCGAGCACGGGGTCAGCCTGAGCACCGTGCAGCAGGCCTACCGCATGCTGGAAGACAGCGGCATGGTCTCGCCCAGGCCCAAGTCCGGCTACTTCGTCAACGACCACCGTCACCTGCCGGCCCTGCCCGCCGTCAGCCGCCCGGCCCAGCGCCCGGTGGACATCTCGCAATGGGAGCAGGTGCTGGAACTGGTGCGCAGCACCCCACGCCAAGGAGTGATCCAGCTAGGCCGCGGTATGCCCGACATCGACAGCCCCACCCTCAAGCCACTGCTGCGCAGCCTCGCCCAGCTGAGCAGGCGGCAGGACATGCCCGGCCTGTACTACGACAACATCCACGGCAACCTGGCCCTGCGCGAACAGGTGGCCCGGCTGATGCTCGACTCCGGCTGCCGCCTGGGCCCGGGCGACCTGGTGATAACCACCGGCTGCCATGAGGCGCTGTCATGCAGCATCCGCGCGGTATGCGAGCCGGGCGATATCGTCGCTGTCGACTCCCCCAGCTTCCACGGCGCCATGCAGACCCTCAAGGGCCTGGGCATGAAAGCCCTGGAAATCCCAACCGACCCGGTCACCGGCATCAGCCTCGAGGCGCTGGAACTGGCCCTGGAGCAGTGGCCGATCAAGCTCATCCAGATCACCCCCAGCTGCAACAACCCGCTCGGCTACATCATGCCCGAGGCCCGCAAGAAGGCCCTGCTGAGCCTGGCCCAGCGCTACGACGTGGCGATACTCGAAGATGATGTATACGGCGACCTGGCCTACACCTACCCGCGCCCACGTACTCTCAAGTCGTTTGACGACGACGGCCGCGTGCTGCTTTGCAGTTCGTTCTCCAAGACCCTCGCCCCCGGCCTGCGAATAGGCTGGGTTGCGCCCGGTCGTTACCTGGAGCGGGTGCTGCACATGAAGTACATCAGTACCGGCAGCACGGCCAGCCAGCCGCAGTTGGCCATTGCCGACTTCATCGCCGGCGGGCACTACCAACCCCACGTGCGGCGCATGCGCAGCCAGTACCAGCGTGGCCGCGACCTGATGAGCGACTGGGTGACTCGCTACTTCCCGGCGGGCACCCGGGTCAGCCGGCCGCAAGGTGGCTTCATGCTATGGGTGGAATTACCTGAACATTTCGATACGCTGCGCCTGAACCGGGCTTTACTGGAGCAGGACGTGCAGGTTGCCGTGGGCAGCATCTTCTCGGCGTCGGGCAAGTTCCGCCACTGCCTACGCATGAACTTCGCCGCGCGGCCGACGCCGCAGATCGAAGCCGCCGTGCGCAAGGTGGGTGAAACCGCCCTTCGTCTACTGGATGAAGAAACCGCCGGCGCGTAACTTTGCGCTGCCCGCCACGGTCCAACCTATCAAGCCTTTGCTGCACAGGACGATCTACCCTTGAGACTCCAGCGAGCTCTGCCTCTGCTGCTGGTGCTACTGCTCGGCCTTGCCGGCTGTGCCAGCGTCGGCACGCCCCGCGAAACCAGCCAGGCGCTACCCGCCAAAGACTCGGCCTTCGGCCGCTCGGTACTGCGCCAGGCCGCGCCCTATGGTGGCCGCTCGGGCTTTCGCCTGCTGCCCAACAGCAACGAGGCGTTCCGCGCCCGCGCCGAACTGATCCGCAACGCCCAAGCGAGCATCGATCTGCAGTACTACATCGTCCACGATGGCCTCAGCACCCGCGCCCTGGTGCATGAACTGCTGCGCGCCGCCGACCGGGGCGTGCGCGTGCGCATTCTGCTCGACGACACCACCAGCGACGGCCTGGACGTCATCATGGGCACTCTCGATGCCCACCCGAACATTCAGATACGTGTGTTCAACCCGCTGCACCTGGGCCGCAGCACCGGCGTGACGCGTGCGGTTGGCCGCCTCTTCAACCTGTCGCGTCAGCATCGGCGCATGCACAACAAGCTGTTCCTGGTGGACAACAGCATGGCCATCGTCGGCGGGCGCAACCTGGGCGATGAGTATTTCGATGCCGAACCCAACCTCAACTTCACCGACATCGACTTGCTGGGCGTCGGCCCGGTGGCCGAACAGCTTGGTCACAGCTTCGACCAATACTGGAACAGCGCCCTGAGCCGGCCGATTACCGACTTCCTCTGGCGCGACCCGGACGCCAGCGACCTGCGCGCCAGCCGCCACCGCCTGGAAGTCTCGCTGGCCGAAGCCAGGACCCAGCGCAAAGCCCTGTATGACCGCTTGATGGCCTACCAGTCGCAGCCACGCCTGGATGTGTGGCGCAACGAGCTGATCTGGGCCCATGCCCAGGCGCTGTGGGATGCGCCAAGCAAAGTGCTGGCCGATGACGAACCGGACCCGCAACTACTGCTGACTCAGCAACTGGCCCCTGACTTGAGCAAGGTACAACACGAACTGATCCTGGTATCTGCGTACTTCGTACCCGGCGAGTCCGGCCTGCTGTACCTGACCCACAGCGCCGACGCGGGCATCTCGGTCAAGCTGTTGACCAACTCGCTTGAGGCTACCGACGTGCCGGCAGTGCATGGCGGCTATGCGCCGTATCGGCGGGCGCTGCTGGAGCATGGCGTGCAACTGTACGAGCTGCGTCGCCAACCCGGCGACCCCAGCGCCCGGCACAGCTTGAGCTTCCACGGCAGCTCGGACTCGAGCTTGCACAGCAAGGCGATCGTGTTCGACCGGCGCAAGACCTTCATCGGCTCGTTCAACTTCGACCCGCGTTCGGTATTGTGGAATACCGAGGTCGGGGTGCTCGTGGACAGTCCGGAGCTGGCTGAGTACACCCGCGCGCTGGCGGTACAGGGCATGGCCCCGGCCTTGAGCTACCAGCCGACGCTGGTGGGTAACCAGATGGTATGGGTGACAGAGGAAAATGGCAGGCGGCGCATGCTGACATCCGAACCGGGTGGGATGTGGCGACGGTTCAATGCCTGGATCAGCAAGGCGGTTGGCCTGGAGAAGATGTTGTAGCGGCGATTGCTGGGGGCGCTCTGCGCCCCTTTCGCGACACAAGGCCGCTCCCACAAAGGTGCAGCGTACGCCGATCAAATGTGGGAGCGGCCTTGCGTCGCGATGGGCCGCAAAGCGGCCCCAAAAATGCCTCAGGCAGAAGCAGGCTCGAAGGCCCCGCGCCGCCGGGTCAACACCACCAACCCCGCAGCCCCCGCAGCCATGAGCAACGGCAACGCATGCCCGCTGATCCACTGGCTGCCTGCCCCGGCCAACAACGGCCCGAGCAGGCAGCCAATACCCCATAGCTGCGCCACATGGGCATTGGCCCGCACCAGTTCATCATCGCGGTAGCGCTCGCCAATCAGCACCAGCGACAAGGTGAACAAGCCCCCGGCACTGGCGCCGAACAGTACCCACAACGGCCAGATCGCCGGTGTATGCAGCAGCAGCGGAATCGCCAGGCTGGATACCAGCAGGGTCACCGCACAGCCGGTGAACAGGGTACGCCGCGACATGTGATCGGCCAGCGCGCCGATGGGCAGCTGCAGCACCGCATCGCCCACCACCACGGTACTGACCATGAACAGGGCGATTTCGGTGCTGAAGCCCTGCTGCAGGCAATACACCGGCAACAAGGTCAGGATCATTGCCTCGAACGAGGCAAACAGGGCAATGGCCCAGGCGATCACCGGCAAACGCCGGCAGAAGGCGAACAGGTCGCCGAAGGTGACGCTGCAGGCCTCTGTGCTGGGCGCACCGCCACGGCCAAGGAGAATCATCGGCGCGACCAGCAGCAGGCCGGTCGCGGCCCAGAAGCCGAAGTCGTCATCCGAGCCGAGAAAGCCCAGCACCAGCGGCCCGGCCAACTGGCTGAGGGCGTAGCTGCTGCCATACAGCGCCACCAGGCGGCCACGCCATTGCTCGACCACCAGTTGGTTGATCCAGCTTTCGCCGAGGATGAACACCACAGTCAGCGACATGCCGATCAGCAGGCGCAACAGCAGCCACAGCGGGTAGCTAGGCAGCAGTGCGACCAGGCCGATCGACAGCGCCCCGCCCCACAGGCACAGGCGCATGGCCGAGGGCACGCCGACCCAGCCGGCCAGGCGACTGGCCAGGCTGGCACCCAGCAGTACACCCAGCGCCGGCATCGCGGCCATCACGCCGATGGCGAAGCTGCCGTAGCCCCAGGCTTCCAGGCGCAGGGATACCAGCGGCATGCTCACGCCGAGTGCCAGCCCGACGCTTAGCACCGATGCCAGTACGGCGAAGTAGGTACCCCAACGCATTGCAGCCTCCCAGGCAGAATTCTTGAACAGCAAAAACGACGAAGCCGGGGCAGCGTGAGCCGACCCGGCTATTGTTGGGGCTGCTGTGCAGCCCATCGCCGGCAAGCCAGCTCCCACAGGTACAGCACTGGCCTCAAGGGCTGCGAATAACTTGTGGGAGCTGGCTTGCCGGCGATTGGGCCGCAAAGCGGCCCCTTACGATTACAGCTTGATCCAGGTCGCCTTCAGCTCGGTGTACTTCTCCAGTGCATGCAGCGACTTGTCACGGCCGTTGCCCGACTGCTTGAAGCCACCGAACGGCGCGGTCATGTCGCCGCCGTCGTACTGGTTGACCCAGACGCTGCCAGCGCGCACGGCACGGGCGGTCTTGTGGGCCTTGGAGATGTCCGAGGTCCAGATGCCAGCGGCCAGGCCATACGGCGTGTCGTTGGCAATGGCGACGGCTTCTTCTGCGGTATCGAAGGCGATCACCGACAGAACCGGGCCAAAGATTTCTTCCTGGGCGATCTTCATGGCGTTGGTCACGCCGTCGAAGATGGTCGGCTCTACATAGGTGCCACCAGTTTCTTCCAGGGTACGCTTGCCGCCAGCCACCAGCTTGGCACCGTCCTTGTGGCCAGCTTCGATGTACGACAGCACTGTGTTCATCTGCTGGGTGTCGACCAGGGCACCGACAGTGGTCTGTGGGTCCAGCGGGTTGCCTGGCTTCCAGCCTTTCAGGGCCTCGACCACCATTGGCAGGAACTTGTCCTTGATCGAACGCTCGACCAGCAGGCGCGAGCCGGCGGTGCACACTTCGCCCTGGTTGAAGGCGATGGCGCTGGCGGCAGCTTCGGCGGCAGCTTGCAGGTCCGGAGCGTCGGCGAAGACGATGTTCGGGCTCTTGCCGCCGGCTTCCAGCCAGATGCGCTTCATGTTCGATTCGCCCGCATAAACCATCAGCTGCTTGGCGATCTTGGTCGAACCGGTGAATACCAGGGTGTCGACGTCCATGTGCAGGGCCAGGGCCTTGCCCACGGTGTGGCCGTAGCCTGGCAGCACGTTCAGCACGCCAGCCGGGATACCGGCTTCGATGGCCAGCTGGGCAATGCGAATGGCAGTCAGCGGCGATTTTTCAGACGGCTTGAGCACTACCGAGTTACCGGTGGCCAGTGCCGGGCCGAGCTTCCAGCAGGCCATCAGCAGCGGGAAGTTCCACGGTACGATGGCACCGACCACACCCACCGCTTCGCGGGTAACCAGGCCGAGCTGGTCATGCGGAGTCGGGGCGACTTCGTCGTAAACCTTGTCGATGGCTTCGGCAGTCCAATGGATGGCATTGGCCGCGCCAGGTACGTCGATGCTGGAGGAGTCGCCGATCGGCTTGCCCATGTCCAGGGTTTCCAGCAGCGCCAGCTCTTCGACGTTCTTGCGTAGCAGGTCGGCGAAGCGGATCAGCTTGGCCTTGCGCTTGGCCGGAGCCAGCTGCGACCACACGCCGGAGTTGAAGGTGGCACGGGCGTTTTCCACAGCGCGGTTGGCATCGGCCAAATCGCAGCTGGCAACCTTGGCCAGGAAGCGTCCGTCGACCGGGCTCAGGCACTCGAAGGTTTCACCGGATGCGGCATCGGTGTATTCGCCGTTGATGAAGGCACGGCCTTCGATCTTCAGTTGCTGGGCACGTTGTTCCCAGTCCGCACGAGTCAGGGTGGTCATACGAAACTCCTCCTCTTGTTTAGGTGCAACGCCGCACTGAGGACTCACAGGCGTTGTCAGAATTCTGGCCGGGCGACGAGCGCACACTGGCAAGCGATACCCTAAACCAGCCCGGGTAAACTATCAATATATTTGACACAGAAGGCTCAAAAGCCTACTGATGTGCATTTTATTAAACAAAAACAGGAGCCGCACCATGAGCATCGACAGCATCATCGACTTCGCGCAGATCATCACCGAGGCCGAACGCTACCGCCCGGCAGCTGAAAAAATCCTCAAGGGCGAGCCAGACCAGGCGGTCTACAACCATTATTCCAGCCCCTGCGGGCAGTTTGCTGCAGGCGTGTGGGAAGGCGAGGTGGGGCAGTGGACGGTGAACTACACCGAGCATGAGTACTGCGAGATCGTCCAAGGCGTTTCGGTGCTGCGTGACCAGGATGGTGGGGCCAAGACTTTGCGTGCCGGTGACCGGTTTGTCATCCCGGCGGGGTTCAAGGGCACCTGGGAGGTGCTGGAGCCTTGCCGCAAGATCTATGTGATGTTCGAGCAGAAATGATCTGAGGCCCGAACAGGCAAAAAAAAACCCGCATCCTTTCGGAGGCGGGTTTTTTCAGGTCGCCGATCAATTACTTGATCTTGGCTTCCTTGTACACCACGTGCTTGCGAACAACCGGATCGTATTTCTTGATCTCGATTTTGTCCGGAGTGGTGCGCTTGTTCTTGTCGGTGGTGTAGAAGTGGCCAGTGCCAGCACTCGAAACCAGACGGATCAATTCACGCATGACGTTCTCCTTAGAACTTTTCGCCGCGAGCGCGCAGCTCGGCCAGCACTACGTCGATACCACGCTTGTCAATGACGCGCATGCCTTTGGCAGATACGCGCAGACGCACGAAACGCTTCTCGGATTCAACCCAGAAACGGTGGTGCTGCAGGTTCGGCAGGAAACGACGACGGGTTTTGTTGTTTGCGTGGGAAATGTTGTTCCCGGTTACTGGACCCTTACCAGTAACTTGACAGACTCTCGACATGACTCAGCCCTCTAAAACCACATGCCCAACCCGGCATGGGTTGGCCGCTTAATCTCTCAGTCTTTGGCGCCTGGGCGCCGTGATTCTGGAGGTCTTACCGACCGGATACGCTGACGCGACAGGCCGAGCCCCTAGAAAAGAGCGCTGCTTTATACCAGAAAGACTTGGCCACAACAACAGAAGATACGTTTCCGGCGCCGGCCAAGCGCGCCGGGCCAGCATAGCGGCAGGCCCCGCCAGCCGTCGACCGCTCGTCGCCAGTTTTGTAAAAAAGGGTGTGGTCATTTCCCTACGAGCACACTAGGGTAGGCCTTTTCCAGACTGCACTGGCAGATGGGCCACTGACAGCCAAGGAGCCACCATGCGTGCTGCCGCCCTTTCCTTATTGTTCAACTCCTTGTTCGCCGCAGGCGCCCTGTTCGCCGCCGGCGTTGCCCAGGCCGCCCCGCTGAGCGTCTGCAGCGAGGCCAGCCCCGAAGGCTTCGACGTGGTGCAGTACAACTCGCTGACCACCACCAACGCCACGGCCGATGTGCTGATGAACCGCCTGGTGGAGTTCGACGCGGCGCAAGGCAAGGTGGTGCCGAGCCTGGCGGCCAGCTGGACGGTATCGGCCGATGGCCTGATCTACGACTTCACCCTGCGCGATGACGTGAAATTCCACACCACCGCCTACTTCAAGCCAAGCCGCGCAATGAACGCCGACGATGTGCTGTTCAGCTTCCAGCGCATGCTCTACCCCGCCCATGCCTGGCACAAGACCGCGCCGGGCGGCTACCCGCATGCCCAGTCGCTGCAACTGGGCAGCCTGATCAAGGCGATCGAGGCGCCGGCACCGAACACCGTGCGCTTCACCCTCAGCCACCCGGACGCCACCTTCCTGGCCACCCTGAGCATGGGCTTCGCCTCGATCTATTCAGCCGAGTACGCCGACAAGCTGCTCAAGGTCGGCACGCCGGAGAAGCTCAACAGCCAGCCGGTCGGCACCGGGCCGTTCATCTTCCAGCGTTTCCAGAAAGACGCCGTGGTGCGCTACCGCGCCAACCCCGACTACTTCGGCGGCAAGCCGGCGGTCGACCCGCTGATCTTCGCCATCACCACCGATGCCAACGTGCGCCTGCAGAAGCTCAAGCGTGGCGAGTGCCAGGTCGCGTTGTCGCCCAAGCCGCTGGACATTGCCGAAGCCGGCAAGGACGGCAACCTCAAGGTGGCCACCACGCCGGCGTTCATGACCGCCTTCGTCGCCATCAACAGCCAGCACCCACCGCTGGACAAGCCGGAAGTGCGCCAGGCCATCAACCTGGCCTTCGACAAGCAGGCCTACCTCAAGGCCGTGTTCGAAGACTCCGCGGTGGCGGCCAACGGCCCCTACCCACCCAACACCTGGAGCTACGCCAAGGACCTACCCGGCTACCCGCTGGACCTGAAAAAAGCCAAGGCCCTGCTGACCAAGGCTGGCCTGGCCGAGGGCTTCAGTACCACGATCTGGACCCGCCCGTCGGGCAGCCTGCTCAACCCCAACCCCAGCCTCGGTGCGCAGATGCTGCAGGCCGACCTGGCCAAGATTGGCATCAAGGCCAAGATCCGCGTGATCGAGTGGGGCGAGCTGATCCGCCGCGCCAAGGCGGGCGAGCATGACTTGCTGTTCATGGGCTGGGCGGGTGACAACGGCGATCCGGACAACTTCCTCAGCCCGCAGTTTTCCTGCGCGGCGGTGCAGTCGGGGACCAACTTCGCACGCTTCTGCGACAGCCGCCTGGACCAGTTGATCAGCGCCGGGCGCACCACCAACGACCAGAGCGTGCGCAGCCGGCTGTACCAGCAGGCGCAAACCTTGATTCAGCAGCAGGCGCTGTGGGTGCCGCTGGCGCATCCGACGGCGGCGGCACTGCTGCGCCAAGGGGTGGAGGGCTATCAGGTGAGCCCGTTCGGGCGGCAGGATTTCAGCAAGGTGTCAGTGAGCAAGTAAGCCTGCACCGGCCTCTTCGCGGGACCGCGCCAACTTTCAACATGGCGCTATCCCTGTGGGAGCGGGTTTACCCGCGAAAGGGCCGGGACAGGCAGCACAATTGCCTAAGCCACAATCCACCCATGCTCGACCATCGACAGCGGCTCCCCGTCACCGATGATGATGTGATCCAGCACCCGCACATCGATCAACGCCAGCCCTCGCTTCAACGACAGGGTCAAATGCACATCGTCCTGGCTGGGCTCACTGTTGCCCGAGGGGTGGTTGTGGCACAGGATCAAGGCCGCTGCGTTATGCAGCAATGCCCGCCGCACCACTTCCCGCGGGTAGACACTGGCCCGATCTATCGTGCCTCGGAAGAGGATTTCAAACGCCAACGGCCTGTGCTTGGTATCGAGAAACAGGCATCCAAACACCTCGCTGACCTCATGTCGCAGCATCGCTTTCAGATAGCGCCTCACCGTTGCCGGGCTGTCCATCGCGGATTCACGCTCAATTGACGTTGCAAGATGCCTGCGCCCGATCTCCAGCAGCGCCTGCAGCTGGCTGTACCTCACCGGGCCCAACCCAAGCTCACCGACGAAGGCCTCACGGTCGGCCTCCAGCAACTGGCGCAAGCCTCCGAACTTCACGAGCAGACCTCGCGCCAACTCCACGACATTGCGCCCACGCACACCTGAGCCGAGAAACACAGCAAGCAATTCCGTATCCGTCAGGCTTGCGGCCCCACGCTGCAGCAACTTCTCTCTCGGCCGCTCTTCAGCCGGCCACTCCCTGATATTCATCCCGTCCCTCTGCCCTTGCTGCGGCCCATTTCGGCCCTGTGTTAATCTATTTCGCCTCGTACATGCGACGTTCTGCCGCAGGCATCTTCAAACGTCGCCGCCCGCTCTCACTGGAAAAAGGCAAGCCTATGCAGCGGCTGTATCGCAAGCGCATCGTTCTCGGCGTGGGTGGCGGCATTGCCGCCTACAAAAGCGCCGAACTGATTCGCCGACTCCTGGAGCACGGCGCGCAGGTGCGCGTCGTCATGACCCGTGGTGGTGCAGAGTTCATCACCCCGCTGACCCTGCAGGCGCTGTCGGGCCACCCGGTGCACATGGACCTGCTCGACCCTGCCGCCGAAGCGGCCATGGGCCACATCGAACTGGCCAAGTGGGCCGACCTGGTGCTGATCGCCCCGGCCACCGCCGACCTTATGGCGCGTATGGCCCAAGGCATGGCCGACGACCTGCTGACCACCTTGGTACTGGCTACCGATGCCACCGTCGCCGTGGCCCCGGCCATGAACCAGGCCATGTGGCGCGACCCGGCCACCCAGGCCAACCTCGAACTGCTCAAGAGCCGGGGCATCCAGGTGTTCGGCCCGGCATCCGGCAGCCAGGCCTGTGGCGACGTTGGCCTGGGCCGCATGCTCGAAGCCACCGACCTGGCCTGGTGTGCCGCGGAAAGCTTCAAGCGCCAGGCACTGACCGGCAAGCACGTGCTGATCACTGCCGGCCCGACCCAGGAAAACATCGACCCGGTGCGCTACATCACCAATCATAGCTCCGGCAAGATGGGCTTCGCCCTGGCCGAAGCGGCCGCCGAGGCCGGGGCTCGGGTCACCCTCGTCACCGGCCCGGTGCACTTGCCGACCCCCGACCGGGTCAGCCGGATCGACGTGGTCAGCGCGCGGGACATGCTCGCGGCCTGTGAAGCGGCCATGCCGTGCGACCTGTTCATCGCCTCTGCGGCGGTTGCGGACTACCGCCCGGAAGTCGTTGCCACGCAAAAACTCAAGAAAGATCCTACGACCGGCGACGGCATGCTGCTGCAGATGGTGCGCAATCCCGATATCCTTGCCACCATCGCTGGCCGCGCCGACCGCCCGTTCAGCGTCGGCTTCGCCGCCGAGACCGAACACTTGCTCGATTACGCCACGCGCAAGCTCAAGGACAAGAACCTCGACCTGATCGTCGCCAATGATGTGGCCAACCCCAGCATCGGCTTCAACAGCGAGGAAAACGCCTTGACCGTGATCGACCGCCAGCAGCACCAGACCCTCTTCGCGCAGACCAGCAAGGGCAAGATTGCCCGGCAACTGGTCGCCTTCATCGCCGAACGGCTCAATCAGGTTCAATAAGTTACATGCACGCTCTTCAAGCCAAGATCCTCGACCCACGCCTGGGCACCGAATTCCCCCTGCCGCAGTACGCCACCCCTGGCTCCGCCGGCCTGGACCTGCGCGCCCTGCTCAAGGAAGACACAGTCCTCGAGCCAGGCCAGACCCTGCTGATCCCCACCGGCCTGTCGATCTACATCGGCGACCCGGGCCTGGCGGCGGTGATCCTGCCGCGCTCGGGCCTGGGCCATAAGCACGGCATCGTGCTGGGCAACCTGGTCGGGCTGATCGACTCGGACTACCAGGGCGAGTTGATGGTGTCGTGCTGGAACCGCGGCAACACCCCGTTCACCATCGCCGTTGGCGAGCGCATTGCCCAGCTGGTGCTGGTACCGGTGGTACAGGCCCATTTCGACATCGTCGAAGCGTTCGATGAAAGCCAGCGCGGCGCTGGCGGCTTCGGCCATTCCGGCAGCCACTGAGCCGAGAAATGACCGTTCAGGCCAAGGATGGCGAACTCTCTGGCGAAACCACCGTCCAAGCGTTCAGTTTGCGCCTGCCCAGAAAGCCTTTGACTAATGGAGCTTCCAGAGATGAACGACATGGCCCACCTGGCACCCGCCGCACTGCCAGACAGCATTTTCCGCGCGTATGACATTCGCGGCGTGGTCGGCAAGACCCTTCACGCCGAAACCGCCTACTGGATCGGCCGCGCCATCGGCGCGCAGAGCCTGGCACAGGGCGAACCTCAGGTTTCGGTCGGCCGCGATGGCCGCCTGTCCGGCCCGATGCTGGTCGAACAGCTGATCAAGGGCCTGGTCGATGCCGGTTGCCATGTCAGCGACGTCGGCCTGGTGCCCACCCCGGCGCTGTACTACGCAGCCAACGTGCTGGCCGGCAAGTCTGGTGTGATGCTGACCGGCAGCCACAACCCGTCGGACTACAACGGCTTCAAGATCGTCATTGCCGGCGATACCCTGGCCAACGAACAGATCCAGGCCCTGCTGACCCGTTTGAAAACCAACGACCTGACCCGCGCCGAAGGCCGCGTGGAAAAGGTCGAGATTCTTGACCGCTACTTCCAGCAGATCGTCGAGGACGTAAAGCTGGCCAGGAAGCTCAAGGTGGTCGTGGACTGCGGCAACGGTGCCGCCGGGGTGGTCGCGCCGCAATTGATCGAAGCCCTGGGCTGCGAAGTGATCCCGCTGTTCTGCGAGGTCGACGGCAACTTCCCCAACCACCACCCGGACCCGGGCAAGCCGGAAAACCTCGAAGACCTGATCGCCAAGGTCAAGGAAACCGGCGCCGACATCGGCCTGGCCTTCGACGGCGACGGCGACCGCGTCGGCGTGGTGACCAACACCGGCAGCATCGTCTACCCCGACCGCCTGCTGATGCTGTTTGCCCAGGACGTGCTGTCGCGCAACCCGGGCGCCGAGATCATCTTCGACGTCAAATGCACCCGTCGCCTGACCCCACTGATCGAGCAGCACGGCGGCCGCGCACTGATGTGGAAGACCGGCCATTCGCTGATCAAGAAGAAGATGAAGCAGACCGGCTCGTTGCTGGCCGGCGAGATGAGCGGTCACATCTTCATCAAGGAACGCTGGTACGGTTTCGACGACGGCATCTACAGCGCCGTGCGCCTGCTGGAGATCCTCAGCAAGGCCGGGCAGAGCGCCGAAAACCTGTTCGCCGCGTTCCCGAACGATATTTCCACGCCGGAAATCAATATTGATGTGACCGACGAGGGTAAATTCAGCATCATTGATGCACTGCAACGCGACGCCGACTGGGGCGAAGCCAACCTGACCACCATCGACGGTGTGCGGGTGGACTACGCCCACGGCTGGGGCCTGGTTCGCGCCTCCAACACCACCCCGGTGCTGGTGCTGCGCTTCGAGGCCGACAGCGACGCCGAATTGCAACGTATCAAGGATGTTTTCCGTACCCAGTTGCTGCGGGTTGAGCCTGAGCTGCAACTGCCGTTCTGACCGACTATCTGTTCCTTACAGGAGCCCTGCATGACCCTCGATCGCGATGCCGCTTCCCATGTAGCCGAAGTTTTGTCCGAAGCACTGCCTTACATCCGCCGCTTTGTCGGCAAGACCTTGGTGATCAAGTACGGCGGCAACGCGATGGAGAGCGAGGAGCTCAAGACCGGCTTCGCCCGTGACATCGTGCTGATGAAGGCTGTGGGCATCAACCCGGTGGTGGTCCACGGTGGTGGCCCGCAGATCGGCGACCTGCTCAAGCGCCTGTCGATCGAAAGCCACTTCATCGACGGCATGCGCGTCACCGACTCGGCGACCATGGACGTGGTGGAGATGGTGCTGGGCGGCCAGGTCAACAAGGACATCGTCAACCTGATCAACCGCCACGGCGGCAGCGCCATCGGCCTGACCGGCAAGGACGCGGAGCTGATCCGCGCCCGCAAGCTGACGGTCAGCCGCCAGACGCCCGAGATGACCACCCCGGAAATCATCGACATCGGCCACGTTGGCGAAGTGGTCAGCGTGAACACCGACCTGCTGAACATGCTGGTGAAGGGTGACTTCATCCCGGTGATCGCGCCGATCGGCGTAGGTGCCAACGGTGAGTCGTACAACATCAACGCCGACTTGGTGGCAGGCAAGGTAGCCGAGGCGCTGAAGGCCGAAAAGCTGATGCTGCTGACCAACATCGCCGGCCTGATGGACAAGCAGGGCGAGGTACTGACCGGCTTGACCACCGAGCAGGTCAACGAACTGATCGCCGACGGCACCATCTACGGCGGCATGCTGCCGAAGATCAAGTGCGCGCTGGATGCGGTGCAGGGCGGTGTGAACAGCTCGCACATCATCGATGGCCGCGTGCCGAATGCGGTGCTGCTGGAGATCTTCACCGACAGCGGCGTGGGTACCCTGATTACCAACCGCAAGCAGCGCTGATCGTCAACCTGTCCCGGCCTCTTCGCGGGTAAACCCGCTCCCACAGGTACAGCACCGCCTTTGAGGGCTGTGGAGATCCTGTGGGAGCGGGTTTACCCGCGAAGAGGCCGGGACAGGCGAAACAAAAAAGGCGACCCTCATGCGAAGGTCGCCTTTTTCATTTCCGGGCCCGGATCAGATACCGTACTGCGCCCGGTAAGCCTCGACAGCTGGCAGATGCTGCTTCAGCTGTGGGTCATCGGCCAGGAACTCCAGAACCTGGGTCAGAGAAACGATGCTGACCACCGGAATACCGAAGTCACGCTCCACTTCCTGGATCGCCGACAGCTCGCCATTGCCACGCTCTTCGCGGTTCAGCGCGATCAGCACACCAGCGGCCTTGGCCTGCTGGGCATTGATGATCTGCATGACCTCACGAATGGCGGTACCGGCAGTGATCACGTCGTCGATGATCAGCACGTCACCGGCCAGCGGTGCGCCGACCAGGCTGCCACCTTCACCGTGGTCCTTGGCTTCCTTGCGGTTGAAGCACCATGGCACATCGAGCTGATGCTGATCGGCAAGGGCCACGGCAGTAGTCGCTGCCAGCGGGATACCCTTGTAGGCCGGGCCGAACAACACGTCGAAGGGGATCTTGCTGTCGACGATGGCTGCCGCATAGCAACGGCCCAGTTCGGCCAGGGCGGAACCGGTGTTGAACAGGCCGGCATTGAAGAAATACGGGCTGGTACGCCCCGATTTCAGAGTGAATTCACCGAAACGCAGTACCCCGCGATCGATGGCAAAACGGATGAAGTCGCGCTGATACGGCTGCATGGATAGTCCCGGACACCACGGATTTAGCTAAATGGGTTGAGCTCGGGTATCATACACGCACGAGATTTTTGGGGCCATTTATGCGGATCATCAGTGTGAACGTAAATGGCATTCAGGCTGCGGCCGAGCGTGGTTTGCTCAGCTGGCTGCAAGCCCAGAATGCCGACGTCATCTGCCTTCAGGATACCCGCGCCTCGGCCTTTGAACTCGATGACCCAGCTTTCCAGCTCGATGGCTATTTCCTTTATGCCTGCGACGCGGAGGTGCCTGCCCAAGGTGGTGTGGCCCTGTATTCGCGCATGCAGCCCAAGGCAGTCATCACCGGCCTGGGCTTCGAGACAGCCGACCGCTACGGGCGCTACCTGCAAGCAGATTTCGACAAAGTCAGTATTGCCAGCCTGCTGCTGCCTTCGGGTATGAACGGCGACGAAGACTTGAACCAGAAGTTCAAGTTGATGGACGACTTCGCCAAGTACCTGGACAAACAGCGTCGCAAGCGTCGCGAATACATCTACTGCGGCTCGTTCTACGTGGCGCAGCAGAAGCTCGACATCAAGAACTGGCGTGACAGCCAGCAGTCGCCGGGCTTCCTGGCGCCGGAGCGTGCCTGGATGGACGCGATCACTGGCGAGATGGGTTACGTCGATGCCTTGCGCGAAGTCAGCCGTGAGGGCGACCAGTACAGCTGGTGGCCGGACAACGAGCAGGCCGAGATGCTCAACCTGGGCTACCGGTTCGACTACCAGATCCTCACCCCGGGCCTGCGTCGCTTCGTGCGCAACGCCCGCCTGCCGCGTCAGCCGCGCTTCTCCCAGCATGCGCCGCTGATTGTCGACTATGACTGGACGTTGACCATCTAAAAGCCGATTGGGGCCGCTTTGCGGCCCATCGCGACACAAGGCCGCTCCTACAGGATTACGCATTCCCCTGTAGGAGCGGCCTTGTGTCGCGATAGGGCTGCAAAGCAGCCCCAGCATTATTTGATCGGCCGCCAGATCATCGGGTAGCGATACGGCTTGCCTTCATTGGCCCGCACCGCGGCAATGATGATCAGCACCAGCACCGCCACCATCAGCATGGCGAACAGCATCAGCCCGATGAACACGAACATCAGCAGGAAGCAGATAAACCCGGCAATGGTCACGCTGATCTGAAAATTCAGCGCCTCTTTGCCCTGGGCGTCGATGAAAGGGTCTTGCTCGCGCTTGAGGTGCCACAGTACCAGCGGACCCAGCAAGTGCCCGAGCGGCACCACCAGGCCCAGCAGCGCGGAGAGGTGGCAGAACATCGCCCACTGCCGGACTTCGGCATTGGGCGGGGTGATCGACAGGTTCGATTCGCTCATGCCCCGCACCTCCATGGCTGGGTCAGTCGGCCAGTGCCGCCTGCTGCAGTTCGAAGATCGCGTTCATGCCCTTCTGTGCCAGGGCGAGCATGGCGTTGAAGTCTTCAGGCTGGAACGGCGCACCTTCGGCAGTACCCTGCACTTCGATGAAGCCACCGGCGCTGGTCATGACCACGTTCAGGTCGGTTTCAGCTGCGGAGTCTTCCAGGTAGTCCAGGTCGAGCACCGCTTCGCCCTGGTACATGCCCACCGACACTGCGGCGATCATGTGCTTGAGCGGGTTGCCAGCCTTCAGGCCACCGCGCTTCTTGATCACCGCCAGGGCGTCACACAGGGCGACCATGGCACCGGTGATGGACGCGGTACGGGTGCCACCATCGGCCTGGATCACGTCGCAGTCGACGTACAGGGTGATGTCACCAAGCTTGCTCATGTCCAGCGCGGCGCGCAGCGAACGGCCGATCAGGCGCTGGATTTCCAGGGTACGGCCACCCTGCTTGCCACGGCTGGCTTCGCGCTGGTTACGCTCGCCGGTGGAACGCGGAAGCATGCCATATTCGGCGGTCAGCCAGCCTTGGCCCTGGCCTTTGAGGAAGCGCGGCACACCGTTTTCCACGCTGACCGTGCAGATGACTTTGGTGTCACCGAACTCGACCAGTACCGACCCTTCGGCGTGCTTGGTGTAGTTGCGGGTGATGCGGATCGAGCGGAGCTGATCGGCGGCGCGACCACTTGGACGTTTCATCTGGGATACCTGTACTGGGACTTTGAATCTGCCGAGCATTATAGAGCCCACGGCCCGGGGAAGACATGCCTATTGTCGCGCCCGCCACAGCCCGTCGCCTTTTCCTACCGGCCAATCCACCCGTCGGTAACATGGGTGGATTGGGCGCCAAGGCCCCACTGCGCTACAATCCTGCGCCTTGCAGCCGAGAGGCTCCCACCGTTCATTCATATACGCGAGGTACTCCCCATGGTGCACAGCATGACCGCTTTTGCTCGTGTCGAGCGCGCCGGCAGCCAAGGCACCCTGGTCTGGGAGCTGCGTTCGGTCAACCACCGTTACCTGGAGCCGCACCTGCGCCTGCCCGAGGCCCTGCGCGACCTCGAAGGCGCTGTGCGCGAAGGCCTGCGCCAGGGCCTGTCGCGGGGCAAGGTGGAATGCACCTTGCGCCTCAACGAAGACAGCAACGGCAAACCGCTGAAGGTGGACCGCGAGCGCGCCGCGCAGCTGGTTGCCGCCGCCGAGGAAGTGGCCGGCCTGATCAAGCAGCCGGCACCACTGAACCCGCTGGAGGTGCTGTCGTGGCCAGGCGTGCTGGTGGCCGACGCCAGCGACCCGCAGGCACTGAATACCGAAGCCATGGCGCTGTTCGATCAAGCGCTGGCCGAGCTCAAGGCCGGGCGCCAGCGTGAAGGCCAGGAACTGGCCCGACTGATCAACGAACGCCTGGACAACATGGCCAGCGAAGTCACCACCCTGCGCGCCCTGGTGCCGCAGATGCTGGCAGCTCAGCGGCAGAAGATCCTCGACCGCTTCGGCGACATGCAGGCCGAACTCGACCCACAGCGCCTGGAGCAGGAGATGGTATTGCTGGCCCAGAAGAGCGACGTGGCCGAGGAACTCGACCGCCTCAGCACCCACGTCACCGAAGTGCGCCGGGTGCTCAAGGGTGGCGGTGCTGCCGGCCGGCGCCTGGACTTCCTGATGCAGGAACTCAACCGCGAGGCCAACACCCTCGGCTCCAAGGCCTTCGACCCACGCAGCACGCAAGCGGCGGTCAACCTGAAGGTATTGATCGAACAGATGCGTGAACAAGTACAGAACATCGAGTAAGGCCACCCCGACCATGAACCACAGCAGCGGCACCCTCT
Organism: Pseudomonas sp. TE3-3-F2023; assembly: GCF_036784815.1. NCBI lineage: Bacteria > Pseudomonadati > Pseudomonadota > Gammaproteobacteria > Pseudomonadales > Pseudomonadaceae > Pseudomonas > Pseudomonas sp. TE3-3-F2023. Next base: position 722,388 of record NZ_CP145113.1, read on the forward strand.
ACATCGTTTCGGCCCCTTCGGGCGCCGGCAAGACCAGCCTCGTCACCGCCCTGATCAAGGCCGACAAGCGCGTAAGCGTCTCGGTCTCGCACACCACCCGCGCCATGCGCCCGGGCGAGCAGCACGGCGTGAACTACCACTTCGTCAGCCATGACGACTTCAAGGGGCTGATCGCCAAGGGTGACTTCCTCGAACACGCCGAAGTGTTCGGCAACTTCTACGGGACTTCGCGCAGCGCGCTGCAAGAGGTACTCGACCAGGGCAATGACCTGATCCTGGAAATCGACTGGCAAGGCGCCCAGCAGGTACGCAAGCTGATGCCCGAGGCTTTGTCGGTGTTCATCCTGCCGCCAAGCCAGCAGGCCCTGCGCGAACGCCTGGATGGCCGCGGGCAGGACAGCGAAGAGATCATCGCCGGGCGCATGAAGGAAGCGGTCAGCGAGATGGTGCACTACGACGAGTATGACTACGTGATCATCAACGATGATTTCGACGTGGCGCTGGAAGACTTGAAGGCAGTGTTCCGCTCGAACCGCCTGCAGCTGAAGAAGCAGCAACAGCGTCATGCGGCATTGCTGAAGCAAATGATCGGCTGAAGATTGCCGGGGCCTCTTCGAGGCCCTTTCGCGACACAAGACCGCTCCTACATCGGAAGGCGTACGCCGTGCTGTTGTAGGAGCGGCCTTGTGTCGCGAAAGAGGCGCGAAGCACCCCCAGCCTTATTCCTGCAGTGGCAAGGTAGCCTGCTGACGCAGGGTAGCCCCCAGGAAGTACGCAGGCGCGCGCAGGCGCGACAGCATCATCAGCACAATCCCCAGCACCGAGATGATCGCGGCAATCACGAACACCAGCCCCAACCCGCCCACATGCGAGCCGCTGCCGAAGTCCGGCGAGGCGCTGTCGATGGCGGTACGCACGAAGATCACCGACAGAATCACCCCTCCCACCAACGGGCACAGGCCGCGCATCAGGAAGTGCCGCAGGCTGTCGAACAGGCTGTGGCGGAAGTACCAGACACAGGCGAAGGCCGTCAGCGAATAGTAGAAGCAGATCATCATGCCCAGTGCAGTGATGGTATCCGCCAACACGTTCTCGCTCAGGGTGCGCATGGTCACGTAGAACAGGCCCGCAGCCACACCAGCGCAGATGGTGGCGTAACGCGGGGTCTGCGAGCGTGGGCAGACGCTGGCGAACTTCTGCGGCACCGCACCGTAGTAACCCATGGCCAACAGGGTGCGCGCCGGCGACACGAAGGTAGACTGCAGCGACGCCGCGGTGCTGGCCAGCACGGCGATGGACATCAGGATCGCCAGCGGCCCCATGACCGGGCCGGCCAGGTGGGCGAAGACGTTTTCCTGAATGCGGGGGTTGTTCAGACCCAGGCCTTGTTCGCTGATACCAGCAAACTGCAGGGTGGCAATGGCGGTGAACAGGTACAGGCCGAGGATAAGCAGCACGGTCCAGGTGGCCGCCTTGCCCGGTACCTCGTCACTGCCGACCGACTCCTCGCTGACAGTCAGGCAGACGTCCCAGCCCCAGAAGATGAAGATCGACAGCGACAGCCCGGCGGCAAAGGCCGAGAACGATTCGACGCCGAACGGGTTGAACCAGGCGAAATCGAATTCCAGCGGTGGCGGCGCGGTGGTTTCGCCGAAAGCGGCAAAGGCAAAGCCGATCAGCACCAGCAACTGCAGGGCAACCAGGCCGTATTGCACGGTCATGGTGGTGGTCATGCCGCGACAGCAGATCCACACCGCCAGGGCGATGAACACGCAACAGGTGGTTATGTTGATGAGCAGGTTGTCGGCCAAGGCCGCCAGCTCGTGCTTGCCGGTGATCTGGCCAAGGAACAGGTAGAAGAAGTCGACCGCCACCCCTGCCAGGTTCGACAACACGATGGTGGTGGCGACCACCAGGCCCCAGCCGCCGATCCAGCCGATCATCGGGCCGAAGGCACGCGCCGACCAGGTAAACGAAGTACCGCTATCCGGCTCCGCCGAGTTCAGTTCGCGGTAGCCCAAGGCCACCAGCAGCATCGGCAGAAAGCCGACGATGAACACCGCCGGCAGGTGCGCTCCCACTTCACGCACGGTCGGGCCAAGGGCGCCGGTAAGGGTGTAGACCGGGGCGATGGTGGAAATGCCCAGCACCACGCTGGCCAGCAAGCCCAGCCGGCCGGTGGCCAGGCCCTTGCTGCGCTGGGTGTTGCCCGCGTCGGCCGCCACGTCGGGTGGGCGGCCGGCTTCTGTGTAATTGCTCATGAGTATTTGCCGTAAATTTTGGAATTGTTTTCACAGGCCTTGCGTACAAGGCCCGCTTTCACTCATTGAAAGCTTGCTGCCGGGAACAAGTCATCCGAGACCTTCGGGTGACGTCAGAATGCCTCCTGCCGTGCGCCCTCCCGTGTAGCGTAAGCAATGCAGGCCTCGCGAAACGCCTGGAACAGGCGCAGCGAGACCGGGTTTTCGGTAAATCGCCACTCCGGGTGCCACTGCACGCCGAGCACAAAACCTGGCGCCGCAGGCATGGACACCGCTTCGATCAGGCCATCCGGGGCCCGTGCCTCGACACGCAGGCCTGGGGCCAGGCGGTCGATGCCCTGGCTGTGCAGCGAGTTGACCTCGAACTGCGCCGCCAGGCCCAGGCGCTCGAACAACCCGCCAGGCTCTATGCCGACAAGGTGACGAGGGCCGTATTGCACCTCCAGGGGTGCGTCCTCAGGTTCACGGTGGTCAAGGTAGCCAGGCAGTTCCTGCACGCGCTGGTGCAGGCTGCCGCCCAGGGCTACGTTCAATTCCTGGTAGCCGCGGCAGATACAGAACACCGGCACACCGGCGGCAATGGCCGCCTGCAACAGCGGCAGGGTCAGGCGATCGCGTGCCAGATCATGCCGGGTACCCGCCGCGCTGGGGGCGCCATTGTAATGATGCGGTTCGATATTTGAAGGTGAGCCGGTAAAAACAATGCCGTGCAGACGGGCCAGCAGCGCCTGCGTGTCGCTGCCCCCGTCACGGGCCGGCAAGATCAGTGGCAAGCCGGCAAAGCCGGCCGCCTCGACATACTTGTCGCCTACCGTGTGCGACGAGTTCTTCCCCACCTGCTGACGGCAGGCGCTGACACCGATCAAGGGGACCGCATTTGCGCTCATGGGCTTACACCGTGTGCAGGTACCAGTTGTACTCGAGGTCGGAAATCGACACTTCGAACTCGGCCAGTTCGCTCTCCTTGCAGGCCACGAAGATATCGATGTAGTCCGGGCTGATGTATTGGTTGAGGACTTCGCTGTCGTCCAGCGCGCGCAGGGCATCGCGCAGGTTGTTCGGCAGGCTCTGCTCCAGCTGTTCGTAGGAGTTGCCTTCGATCGGTGCCTGCGGCTCGACCTGGTTGGTCAGGCCGTGGTGAACACCGGCGAGGATCGCCGCGAGCATCAGGTAGGGGTTGGCGTCGGCACCGGCCACGCGGTGCTCCAGGCGCACGTTTTCGCTACTGTCGGTGGGCACGCGCACCGCCACGGTGCGGTTGTCCAGGCCCCAGCTTGGCGCATTGGGCACGTAGAACTGCGCGCCGAAGCGGCGGTAGGAATTGATGTTCGGGCAGAGGAAGGCCATCGACGCCGGCATGGTCTCCAGCACACCACCGATGGCATGGCGCAGCGCGTCGCTTTGCAGCGGGTCGTCGCTGGCGAAGATGTTCTTGCCGGTTTTCTTGTCCAGCAACGAAATGTGCACGTGCAGGCCATTGCCTGCCTGGCCCGGGTAGGGCTTGGCCATGAACGTGGTGTCCATTTCATGGTCGTAGGCAACGTTCTTGATCAGGCGCTTGAGCAGGATCGCGTAGTCGCAGGCCTTCAGTGGGTCGGCCACATGATGCAGGTTGACCTCGAACTGTGCCGGGGCGCTTTCCTTGACGATGGCGTCGGCGGGCAGACCCTGTTCCTTGGCCGCTTCGAGCATGTCCTGCAGGCAGTCGGCATATTCATCGAGGTCGTCGATCAGGTACACCTGGGTCGATTGCGGGCGCTTGCCGGAAATTGGCGAGCGCGGCGGCTGCGGGCGACCGTTGAGATTGTCCTGGTCGATCAGGTAGAACTCCAGCTCGAACGCGGCGCAGATATCCAGACCCAGGTCATCGAACTTGCTCACCACCTGGCGCAGTACTTCGCGCGGGTCGGCGAAGAACGGCTGGCCATCCAGTTCGTGCATGGTCATCAGCAACTGGGCTGTGGGGCGCTTCTGCCACGGCTCGTCCGACAGCGTGCCGGGGATCGGGAAGCAGATGCGGTCGGCATCGCCGATGTCCAGGCCAAGGCCGGTGCTCTCGACGGTGGACCCGTTGATGTCCAGGGCGAACAGCGATGCCGGCAGGTTGATGCCCTTCTCGTACACCTTGTGCAGGCTGGCCCGCTCGATGCGCTTGCCACGTACCACGCCATTCATGTCGGAGATCAGCAGGTCGACGTACTGCGTGTCCGGATGGGCCTGGAGGAAGTCATTCATCTCGCTGGAAGAACTGGCGCACGGGGTTACCGACGTCATGGCTGTACATCCTTTGATTTGCTGCGGCGATGTGGGGGATACGGCTGGCGCCTCACGGGCGACGATGGTTGCAGCTGTTGTTCTTGTCACTTTCCCATCGTGGGGATTGGTTACCCGACCGGGCGCATTGATTCCCGGGGGCCGTTTCACTATAAAATGGCCAAAACGCAACAGACATTGGCAATTCGGCAAGCAGAGCGTGCACCAATGCAATATCAGATTACCCATGCCGACCTCTCCCTGGTCCTGGCCCTGGAACGTGGCCGCTCGCTGGCCAAGGCTGCCGAGTTGCTCAAGGTCGATGTGTCGACGGTGTTCCGCTCGATCCGCCGGCTGGAATCGGCGCTGGGCACCGCCTTGTTCGTCAAGAGCCGCAAGGGCTACTTGCCGACCGACACCGCCCAGGCCCTGGCCGAGCAGGCCGAGCGCGCCGAGCAGGCGCTGGAGGCGGCGCGCATCGCCATGACCAGTGGCGAGCAGGTGGTCAGCGGCACCGTGCGCCTGACCTGTACCGAGGCGGTGATGCACAGCCTGCTGCTGCCGGCGTTGGCCGAGTTCATGCCGAACTACCCGGCCTTGTCGCTGGAGATGGGCACCTCCAATACCTTCGCCAACCTCAGCCGGCGCGATGCTGACATTGCCCTGCGCCTGACCAACACGCCGCCGGAGCACCTGGTGGGCCGCAACCTGGGGTCCACCTCTTACGTGGTCTGCGGCCAGCCGCAGTGGCGTGAGCGCCTGGCCGAGTCACCTGCCAGCGTACCGTGGATCGCCCCCGACGACTCGATGCAGGACCACCCCACGGTGGTCTGGCGCAACCAGCAGCACCCGGGCTTGAGCCCGCGTTACCAGTGCAGCGGCATGTCGACCATCGCCCAGCTGGTCACGGCCGGGCTCGGCGTGGCAGCGTTGCCAGACTACATGGTGCACGCGCTGCCCGGGGTGGATGCGCTGAGCGGACCGCTGCCGGGTTGCGACACCCAGCTGTGGCTGCTGACCCGCCCGGACTGCCGGGCGTTGCGCTCGGTGCAGACCCTGTTCGAGGAGCTGACCCCGCGGTTGCGTGACGCGATGCTCTGAGGTTATCGTCGGGCTCAGGTATCGAGGGTGTCTGTTCCGGCCCTTTCGCGGCTGACGCCGCTCCCACTGGGTGCGGTGATGAGCCTGAGGACAATGCGGCCCCTGTGGGAGCGGCTTCAGCCGCGAAGAAGGCAACACAGGGCTTGAAGGTGACCACCCGACAAAACAGCGCTTCCCTATTGGCTGGTGATTTTTTAAACTATCGAGTCCGCCTGCCCATTATTGGGCTGCACGCCCACCGCAATTGCTACTGAGGAAGACCATGGCCCGCGTAACTGTTGAAGACTGCCTGGAACACGTGGATAACCGCTTTGAGCTGGTCATGCTCTCGACCAAGCGCGCTCGCCAGCTGGCGACCGGCGGCAAAGAGCCACGCGTTGCGTGGGAAAACGACAAGCCGACCGTTGTTGCCCTGCGTGAAATCGCCGAAGGCATCGTCACCAACGAGTTCATCGCCGCTGAAGAGATCGTCACCGAGGATCCGGTGTTCGCCGCGTTCGAGGACGAGAACAACGAGGCTGTCTGATTGATGCCAGGTCGACGTCGCACGGCGCAAGGCCCTCTTCCTCGGCAGGAGGTGAACCCATGCCGGGTATAGAAGCCTTGGCCGAACGGCTGTCGACCTACCTTGGCCCCGAACAGGTCAACCTGGTCCGGCGCGCCTATTTCTACGCCGAACAGGCCCACGATGGGCAGCGCCGTCGCAGTGGCGAACCCTACGTGACCCACCCGCTGGCCGTGGCCAGCATCCTCGCTGACATGCACATGGACCATCAGAGCCTGATGGCAGCCATGCTGCACGACGTGATCGAAGACACCGGCATCGCCAAGGAAGCCCTCAGCCAGCAGTTTGGCGAGACCGTGGCCGAACTGGTCGATGGGGTCAGCAAGCTGACCCAGATGAACTTCGAGACCAAGGCCGAGGCGCAGGCCGAAAACTTCCAGAAAATGGCCATGGCCATGGCCCGCGATATCCGCGTGATCCTGGTCAAGCTGGCCGACCGCCTGCACAACATGCGCACCCTGGAAGTGCTGTCCGGCGAAAAACGCCGGCGCATCGCCAAGGAAACCCTCGAGATCTACGCCCCCATTGCCAACCGCCTGGGCATGCACACCGTGCGCGTGGAGTTCGAGGACCTCGGCTTCAAGGCCATGCACCCGATGCGTTCGTCGCTGATCCACCGCGCGGTGAAAAGCGCTCGCGGCAACCGCAAGGAGATCGTCGCCAAGATCGAGCATTCGCTGGCCAACTGCCTGGCCGCCGACGGTATCGAGGGCGAGGTCAGCGGCCGGCAAAAACACCTCTATGGCATCTACAAGAAGATGCGCGGCAAGCGCCGCGCCTTCAACGAAATCATGGACGTGTACGCGTTCCGCATCGTCGTCGACAAGGTCGACACCTGTTACCGCGTTCTCGGCGCGGTGCACAACCTGTACAAGCCGCTGCCCGGTCGCTTCAAGGATTACATCGCGATCCCCAAGGCCAACGGCTACCAGTCGTTGCACACCACACTGTTCGGCATGCACGGCGTGCCCATCGAAATCCAGATCCGCACCCGCGAGATGGAAGAGATGGCCAACAACGGCATCGCCGCGCACTGGCTGTACAAATCCAACGACGACGAGCAGCCCAAGGGCAGCCACGCCCGTGCCCGCCAGTGGGTCAAGGGCATCCTCGAACTACAGCAACGTGCCGGCAACTCGCTGGAATTCATCGAAAGCGTGAAGATCGACCTGTTCCCGGACGAGGTCTACGTGTTCACGCCCAAAGGCCGCATCATGGAGTTGCCCAAAGGCTCCACGGCAGTCGACTTCGCCTACGCGGTGCACACCGACGTCGGCAACAGCTGCATCGCCTGCCGCATCAACCGCCGCCTGGCGCCGCTGTCCGAACCGCTGCAAAGCGGCTCGACGGTGGAAATCGTCAGCGCCCCGGGCGCGCGGCCGAACCCGGCCTGGCTCAACTTCGTGGTTACCGGCAAGGCGCGCACGCACATCCGCCACGCGCTCAAGCAACAGCGCCGCTCCGAGTCCATCAGCCTGGGCGAACGCCTGCTAAACAAGGTGCTCACCGGCTTCGACAGCAGCCTGGAGATGATCCCCCAGGAGCGTATACAGGCGATTCTCGCCGAGTACCGCCTGGAGCTTATCGAAGACCTGCTCGAAGACATCGGCCTGGGCAACCGCATGGCCTACGTGGTAGCGCGCCGCCTGCTGTCGGCCGAAGGCGAGCAGCTCCCGGCACCGGAAGGCCCGCTGGCGATCCGTGGCACCGAAGGCTTGGTGCTGAGCTACGCCAAGTGCTGCACGCCGATCCCGGGCGACCCGATCGTCGGCCACCTGTCGGCAGGCAAGGGTATGGTCGTGCACCTGGAAAACTGCCGCAACATCAGTGAAATCCGCCACAACCCGGAGAAGTGCGTACAGCTCTCCTGGGCCAAGGACATCACCGGTGAATTCAATGTCGAGTTGCGCGTCGAACTGGAACACCAGCGCGGCCTGATTGCCCTGCTGGCCAGCAGTGTCAATGCCGCCGACGGCAACATCGAGAAGATCAGCATGGACGAACGCGACGGCCGTATCAGCGTGGTCCAACTGGTGGTCAGCGTGCACGACCGCGTGCACCTGGCGCGTGTGATCAAGAAGCTGCGTACCCTGACCGGTGTGGTCCGCATCACCCGCATGCGTACGTAGTCCGCCAACCGCAAGGAGTCATCATGAGCAAGACCGTCATCAACAGCGACAAGGCCCCTGCCGCCATCGGCACCTACTCGCAGGCGATCAAGGCCGGCAACACCGTGTACATGTCGGGCCAGATCCCGCTGGACCCGAAGACCATGGAACTGGTCGAAGGCTTCGAAGCCCAGACCGTACAGGTGTTCGAGAACCTCAAGGCCGTGGCTGAAGCCGCTGGCGGTTCGTTCAAGGACATCGTCAAGCTGAACATCTTCCTCACCGACCTGAGCCACTTCGCCAAGGTCAACGAGGTGATGGGCCGCTACTTCGAGCAGCCTTACCCGGCCCGCGCCGCCATCGGCGTTGCCGCGCTGCCAAAAGGTGCCCAGGTCGAAATGGACGCCATCCTGGTCATCGAGTGATGCCTCCGGTGACGGGTGCCCTGCCCGTCACCTCCCCTTCTCTGCAAGGTTAACCCGTCATGCGTCAAGCACTGCCCATCGTGCTGGCTGCCCTGCTTCTGGGCGGCTGCGCCAGCCACAAACCCGAAGATTTCAACGGCACCTGGATCAACCAGGACGCCATCAATGCGGCCGTCAAGGGCGGCAGCCTGCGCCAGGCGCTCAATGAGCACGGGCCGGTGTTCGAGTGGAAGCTCGACGTTGCCAGCCAACAGGCCAGCTACAGCAATGGCTTCGAAGCGGCCGACGGCCAGCTGAGCGCCACCGACAAGCAATGGCAGGCCAACTTCCAGGGTGGCCAGACCGAACAGCTGTCGCTCGATGGCGACGAACTGCAGGCTGTCGATCAAAACGGCGGCAAGCAGACCTTCGTGCGCGCCAAAGCGGCGACGGCGGCGAATGCGCCGCTGGGCAGCAGCTTCGAGAAAGCCCTGTACCAGGCCTATCTGGGCGGCAACTGGAAGATCGTCGAAGGCCAGGGCAAAGGTGCCAGCGTGCGCTTCGGCGACACCGGCAACGTCACCGGCCTGCCGGGGCCGGACCGTTTCGCCCTGTGCCTGGCGGGTGATTGCGCGACCATGGGTGGCAGCAACGACAGCCTGTGGCTGGAGCGCAACCAGCGTGGCGCTCCGTTCATCCTCAAGCGCGATGGCGACAAGCTGGAGATTTTCCAGGCAGTGAACCGGGCGCAGCCGGATGAAATGCCGGTGCTGGCAGCCGGTAAGCGCCAGTGGGTGCTGGAGCTGGATTGATAGTTGCTGAATCGCGGCCAACCACACTGGCCTCTTCGCGGGTAAACCCGCTCCCACAGGTACACCGCCAGGCTTGAAACCAATGGTGCACCTGTGGGAGCAGGTTTGCCCGCGAAGAGCCCAGTAGACTCAGCACCCGCCTTTCAGGATCGCCGCATAGCCTTCCTTGTAACTCGGATACATTGGCGCCCAACCCAACGCCCGCGCTCGGGCATTGCTGCAGCGCTTGCTGCCGGTACGCCGCACTCGCTGCTCATCCGACCACTCGGTTACACCCATGTACGCCCGCAGCCAGGCCACCACATCGGCCAGCGGCGCCGGGTCGTCGTCGACACCGATGTAACAGTCCTCAAGCACCTTGCCGTCGGCATCTGCCTGCAACAGAAACGCCAACAGGCTTGCAGCATCCTCGGCATGGATGCGGTTGCCATACAGCGGTGGCTCCTCGGCCACGCGGTAGCCCTGGCGCACCTGACTGAGCAGCCACTCGCGTCCGGGACCATAGATGCCGGTCAGGCGCACCACGCTGGCCGGGATGCCGCTGGCCTGTGCCAACCGCTCTGCCTCCAGCATCAATCGCCCGGAATATCCTTCAGGCTCGGTGGCCGCGCCTTCCTCGATCCACTCGCCTTCCTTCTGTGCATACACGCTGCTGCTGGACACGAACAGCAGGCGCCGTGGGTGTTGGCCGCGCTCGGCCAGCCAGTCCAGCACATGGCGCAAACCGTCGACATAGGCTGCCTGGTAACCCGCCTCGTCGTGCTGGCTGGCCGCCACGCAGTACACCAGGTAGTCCGGCGCGCGCTGCGGCCAGGCATCAGGAATCGATGGTTCGGACAAGTCCGCCGCCACCGGCACGACTCCCGCTGGCAACTGCCCGACCGAGCGACGCAGGCCGCTCACCTGCCAGCCGCGCGCAAGCATCTGCCGGGCAAGGCGCCCGCCTACATCACCACATCCCACCACCATCACGGAATGGTCTGACATCTCTAAACTCCCTAGACCAATTGATCAGGCCGACCACGCTACACGATGGATGGCTAGACCATAGGCGAAAAAAGCAACAAGATTACTTTTGTTAACAAGAATTACTTGCAATAATGGCCGCCAAATTGTTCTCGGCCTACCTCGAGGCCTTGGAGAACGCTCACTTCATTCTTCATCAGGTCCGGCCAGCATGACACGTACTCAACCTTCCGCTTCGCCAACCCCGTCGCGCGCCTGGCGCGCCATCGCCGCGCTGACACTCAGCCTGGTGCTGGCCCCGGCGGCCATGGCCGATGAGCCAACCGCCAATGCTGCCACGCCTGCTGCCGCTACTGCACCAGCTGCACCGGCCGTTGCCCCAGCCGCAGCACCGGCTGCCGACGCAGTTGCTGCCCCGGTCGCAGCAGACCCGAGCGTCGAAGCCCTGGTTGAAGACACCTCGCTGGGCATGGCCCACGACCTGTCCCCATGGGGCATGTACAAGAACGCCGACGTGGTGGTGAAGGCGGTGATGATCGGCCTGGCCATCGCCTCCATCATCACCTGGACCATCTGGATTGCCAAAGGCTTCGAGCTGATGGGCGCCAAGCGTCGCCTGCGTGGTGAAATTGCCCTGCTGAAGAAATCCGCCAGCCTCAAGGAAGCCAGCGACGTTTCCAACAAGGAAGGCACCCTGGCTCACACCCTGGTCCACGACGCGCTCGAAGAGATGCGCCTGTCGGCCAATGCCCGCGAAAAAGAAGGCATCAAGGAGCGCGTCAGCTTCCGCCTGGAGCGCCTGGTACACGCTAGCGGCCGCACCATGAGCAGCGGCACCGGCGTACTCGCCACCATCGGCTCCACTGCACCATTCGTCGGCCTGTTCGGTACCGTGTGGGGCATCATGAACAGCTTCATCGGCATCGCCAAGACCCAGACCACCAACCTGGCCGTAGTTGCCCCAGGTATCGCCGAGGCCCTGCTGGCCACCGCCCTGGGCCTGGTCGCCGCAATCCCGGCCGTGGTCATCTACAACGTCTTCGCCCGCTCTATCGCCGGCTACAAGGCTCAGGTGTCCGACGCCTCCGCCCAGGTACTGCTGCTGGTCAGCCGTGACCTGGACCACCAAGGCAGCGAGCGTGTTGCCCCGCACATGGTGAAAGTGGGGTAAGCCATGGGCCTGCATCTCAACGAAGGTGGCGACGACCTCGCCGAAAACCACGAAATCAACGTTACGCCGTTCATCGACGTGATGCTGGTGCTGCTGATCATCTTCATGGTCGCAGCCCCGTTGGCCACGGTCGACATCAAGGTCGACCTGCCGGCCTCGACTGCCAAGCCGGCGCCGAGGCCCGAGAAACCGGTGTTCGTCAGCGTCAAGGCCGACCAGAAGCTGTACGTCGGCGACGATCAGGTCCCTGCCCCCGACCAGCTTGGCCCGATGCTCGATGCCAAGACCAAGGGCGACAAGGAAACAACCATCTTCTTCCAGGCTGACAAAGGCGTGGATTACGGTGACCTGATGGAAGTGATGAACAACATGCGCGCGGCCGGCTACCTGAAGGTCGGTCTGGTAGGTCTCGAGACGGCAGCCAAGAAATGACAAGAACGCGCTCTAACATGGCGCGCTACGGTGGCAGCCTGGCGATCGTGCTGGGCGTGCACGTGATCGCCGTGCTGCTGACGCTCAACTGGTCGGTGCCCCAAGCCATCGAACTGCCACCGGCAGCCATGATGGTCGAGCTGGCGCCTTTGCCGGAGCCTGCGCCACCACCGCCCCCTAAAGCGGCGCCGCAGCCACCGGCACCGGTCGAGGAACCGCCGCTGCCGAAGCTGGCCGAGGCACCCAAGCCCAAGATCGCCATTCCCAAGCCGCCCAAGCCGAAGGCCAAGCCACAGCCGCCCAAGCCCGAGAAAAAGCCTGAGCCGCCGAAGGAAGCACCGCCGACCGAACAAACGGTAGACGCACCGCCCAGCAACACGCCGCCGCAGAAGTCCGCGGCACCGGCGCCAAGCATTGCGTCCAACAGCAACGCCCTGCCGACCTGGCAGAGCGACCTGCTGCGTCACCTGGCCAAGTACAAGCGTTACCCTGAAGACGCGCGCCGTCGCGGCCTGCAGGGCATCAACCGCCTGCGCTTCGTGGTCGACGCCGAAGGCAAGGTGGTGTCGTACTCCATGGCCGGTGGCTCGGGTAGTGCCGCCCTGGACCGGGCGACCCTGGAAATGATCCGTCGGGCCGGCACGGTACCCAAGCCGCCACCCGAGTTGCTGAACAATGGCACGATCGAAGTCGTGGCACCGTTCGTCTACTCGCTGGACCGCCGCTGAGACTTTTGTTTCTGTCACAAATCGGCAAGTCTGATAACGTGCGTCTATCGATTGCAGCCGCTATGCTGGGCTCGCAACTTCATGGACGCACGTTATGACCCTCACAGAATTACGCTACATCGTCACACTCGCCCAGGAACAGCACTTCGGCCATGCCGCCGAACGCTGTCACGTGAGCCAGCCGACCCTGTCGGTCGGTGTGAAGAAGCTCGAGGATGAGCTTGGCGTGCTGATCTTCGAGCGCAGCAAGAGCGCGGTCCGCCTGACCCCGGTCGGCGAAAGCATCGTCGCCCAGGCGCAAAAGGTACTGGAGCAGGCCCAAGGCATTCGCGAGCTGGCTCAGGCCGGCAAGAACCAGCTGACTGCCCCGCTCAAGGTCGGTGCCATCTACACCGTCGGCCCGTACCTGTTCCCGCACCTGATCCCGCAGCTGCACCGCGTGGCGCCGCAAATGCCGCTGTACATCGAAGAGAACTTCACCCACGTACTGCGCGAAAAACTGCGCAACGGCGAACTGGACGCGGTGATCATAGCCCTGCCGTTCAACGAAGCCGACGTGCTCACCTTGCCGCTTTACGATGAACCGTTCTGCGCCCTGATGCCGGCCGACCACCCGTGGACCGCGAAAAAGACCATCGACACCGCCATGCTCAACGACAAGAGCCTGTTGCTGCTCGGTGAAGGCCATTGCTTCCGCGACCAGGTACTGGAAGCCTGCCCAACGCTGAACAAGGGCGGTGAAGGCTCCAAGCACACTACGGTGGAGTCCAGCTCGCTGGAAACCATCCGCCACATGGTCGCCTCGGGCCTGGGCGTGTCGATTTTGCCGCTGTCGGCGGTGCACAGCCACCACTATGCCCCCGGCGTCATCGAGGTCCGCCCACTGACTGCACCGGCACCATTCCGCACCGTGGCCATCGCCTGGCGCGCCAGCTTCCCGCGGCCGAAGGCCATCGAGATCCTCGCCGACTCGATCCGCCTGTGCTCGGTCGCCAAAGCCCCTGCGGAACAACCGGCCTGAGTCATGAGTGAGCTGTCGAAGGTCCCGGTCACGGTACTCAAGGGGGTAGGCGAGGCCATGGCGGAGAAACTCGCCAAGGTCGGCCTGGAGACCCTGCAGGACGTGCTGTTCCACCTGCCCCTGCGCTACCAGGACCGCACCCGCGTGGTGCCGATAGGCCAACTGCGCCCTGGCCAGGACGCGGTGATCGAGGGCGTGGTCAGCGGCGCCGACGTAACCATGGGCAAGCGCCGTAGCCTGGTGGTGCGCCTGGGTGACGGCAGTGGCGTGCTGAGCCTGCGCTTCTACCACTTCAGCAACGCGCAGAAGGAAGGCCTCAAGCGCGGTACCCATCTGCGCTGCTACGGCGAAGCCCGCCCCGGCGCTTCGGGCCTGGAAATCTACCACCCGGAATACCGTGCGCTGAACGGCGACGAGCCGCCGCCACCGGTCGAGCAGACCCTGACGCCGATCTACCCGTCCACCGAAGGCCTTACCCAGCAACGCCTGCGCCTGCTGTGCCAGCAGAGCCTGGGCCTGCTCGGCCCGCGCAGCCTGCCGGACTGGCTGCCCGAAGAGCTGGCCCGGGACTACCAGCTGGCGCCGCTGGACGATGCCATACGCTACCTGCACAACCCGCCGGCCGACGCCGACCTCGACGAGCTTGCCGAAGGCCAGCACTGGGCCCAGCACCGCCTGGCCTTCGAAGAACTGCTGACCCACCAGCTGTCGCAGCAACGCCTGCGCGAAAGCCTGCGCAGCCTGCGCGCGCCGGTGCTGCCCAAGGCCCAGCGCCTGCAGGCGCAGTACCTGGCCAATCTGGGCTTCCAGCCGACCGGCGCGCAGCAGCGGGTGGCCAACGAAATTGCCTACGACCTCAGCCAGCACGAGCCGATGATGCGCCTGGTGCAGGGCGACGTGGGTGCCGGCAAGACCGTGGTCGCCGCCCTGGCTGCGCTGCAGGCGCTGGAAGCCGGCTACCAGGTGGCCTTGATGGCACCCACCGAGATCCTCGCCGAACAGCACTACATCACCTTCAAGCGCTGGCTCGAACCGTTGGGCATCGAAGTGGCCTGGCTGACCGGCAAGCTCAAGGGCAAGGCCCGGGCAGGCGCCTTGGAGCAGATCGCCAACGGTGCGCCAATGGTAGTCGGCACCCACGCGCTGTTTCAGGAGGAGGTGAAGTTCAAGCACCTGGCTCTGGCGATCATCGATGAACAGCACCGTTTTGGCGTGCAGCAACGCCTGGCCCTGCGCAAGAAGGGCGTGGCCGGGGAATTATGCCCGCACCAGCTGATCATGACCGCCACGCCAATTCCTCGAACCCTGGCCATGAGCGCCTACGCCGACCTGGACACCTCGGTGCTCGACGAGCTGCCACCCGGGCGTACCCCGGTGAACACCGTGCTGGTGGCCGACAGCCGTCGCTTCGAAGTGGTCGAGCGGGTACGCGCCGCCTGCGCCGAAGGGCGCCAGGCCTATTGGGTGTGCACCCTGATCGAAGAATCCGAAGAGCTGACCTGCCAAGCCGCCGAAAGCACCTACGAGGAGCTGGGCAGTGCCCTGGGTGAGCTGCGGGTGGGGTTGATCCACGGGCGCATGAAACCGGCGGAAAAGGCCGAGATCATGGCCGAATTCAAGGCTGGCAACCTGCAGTTGCTGGTCGCCACCACGGTCATCGAGGTGGGCGTGGATGTGCCCAACGCCAGTCTGATGATCATCGAGAACCCCGAGCGCCTGGGCCTGGCCCAGTTGCACCAGCTGCGCGGCCGCGTTGGCCGTGGCAGCGCCGTCAGCCATTGCGTGCTGCTGTACCATCCGCCACTGTCGCAGATTGGCCGCGAGCGGCTAGGGATCATGCGGGAAACCAACGACGGCTTCATCATCGCCGAGAAAGACCTGGAACTGCGTGGCCCGGGCGAGATGCTCGGCACCCGCCAGACCGGCCTGTTGCAGTTCAAGGTCGCCGACCTGATGCGCGACGCCGACCTGCTGCCGGCCGTGCGCGATGCCGCCCAGGCCCTGATGGCTCGCTGGCCGGAGCACGTCAGCCCACTGCTCGATCGCTGGCTGCGCCATGGCCAGCAATATGGCCAAGTGTGACGCTAGTCCCATAATGGATCCAGTTCTGCGCCCAGGCTGGTTATACTTCGCGTTTAAAAGAATCAGTGGATACGGACCATGACTGAAGTTGCCCTGGACACCGCAACCCCACACGCTCCCTCGGTCATCCGGCTGCTGCTCGACAAACTCGGCGTGGCCTACCGCGAGGTGGTCGAACATCCGCAGCTGCCGGCATCGTCGCGGGTACAGGCCGTGCTGCTCGACGACGAGGTCGGCGCCCTGATGGTGCTGTTCCCGCAGAGCCAGCTGCTGGACCTCAACCGCCTGGCCGAACTGACCGGGCGCAAGCTCACCGCGGTTTCGGTGCCACGCCTGAAGCAGATGCTGGACAAACACCAGCTCAAGGCCCTGCCAGGCATCCCGGCGCTGACCAGCTCGCCGTGCCAGTACGAAAAGAGCCTGCTCGACGCTGAAACCGTGTTTATCCAGTCTGGCGAAGCCGGTCTGCTGCTGGAAATCGAGCGCGCGCACTTCAAGCGCATGCTGGCCAAGGCCAGCGCCAGCAGCTTCGGCCAGGAATTGGAGGCCATCAGCCCCAACCTCGACCGCCCCGATGATGACACCCGTGAAATCACCAACGCCGTCCAGGCCTTCACTGCACGGCGCATCCAGAAGCGCCTGGAAGAAACAATCGAAATCCCACCGCTGGCCGATACCGCGCAAAAGATCATCAAGCTGCGGGTAGACCCCAACGCCAGCATCGACGATATCACCGGCGTGGTCGAAACCGACCCGGCGCTGGCAGCACAGGTGGTGAGCTGGGCGGCATCGCCCTACTACGCCTCACCTGGCAAGATCCGCTCGGTGGAAGATGCCATCGTGCGTGTGCTGGGCTTCGACCTGGTGATCAATCTGGCCCTGGGTCTGGCGCTTGGCAAGACCCTGAGTCTGCCGAAAGACCACCCGCAACAGGCCACGCCGTACTGGCAGCAGTCGATCTACACCGCCGCGATCATCGAAGGCCTGACCCGCGCCATGCCACGGGCCGAGCGCCCCGAGGCCGGCCTGACCTACCTGGCCGGGCTGCTGCACAACTTTGGCTACCTGCTGTTGGCGCATGTTTTCCCGCCGCACTTCTCGCTGATCTGCCGCCACCTGGAGGTCAACCCGCACCTGTGTCACACCTACGTGGAGCAACACCTGCTGGGCATCAGCCGCGAGCAGATCGGTGCCTGGCTGATGAAGCTGTGGGACATGCCGGAAGAACTATCCACCGCGCTGCGCTTCCAGCACGACCCGGCCTATGAAGGCGAGTTTTCAGCGTTCCCCAACCTGGTGTGCCTGGCTACCCGCCTGCTGCGCTCGCGGGGGATTGGCTCGGGGCCGCAGCAAGAGATTCCAGACGAATTGCTGGAGCGGCTGGGGATTACCCGGGACAAGGCCGAGGATGTAGTGAACAAGGTGCTCGAGGCAGAGAGCCTGCTGCGTGAGCTGGCTTCGCAGTTCCACGCACCGCACTGATATCAAAAGGGGCCGCTTTGCGGCCCAATCGCCGGCAAGCCGGCTCCCACAGGTTCGACACTGGCCTGAGGGCAGTGCTATCTCTGTGGAAACTGGCTTGCCGGCGATTGGGCTGCAAAGCAGCCCCTACAATTTCAGCCCTTCTTCTTCGGCTTCAGGTACTTCATCAACCCCTGGAACCACATCACCAGCGCCGGGTTGCCCTTGATCTGGATGTGCTTGTCCTGAATCCCCTGCATGAACGCCAACTGCTTGTTACCTGCCTGCATGGTGGCGAAGCCATAGGCGGCATCCTTGAAGGCAATGGCGAACGCCGGCTGCGGGTGCGCGCCGCCCTTGCTGCTGACGCGTTCGTTGTTGACGATGAAGTGCCGGGCGACCTTGCCGTCCAGGGTCTGCATCTGGAACACCAGGTCCTTGCCCTTGAGCTGCTGCTGGAACGCCGGGTTGTTTCGGCTGGCCCTGGCCATCAACAGCCCCATGGCCCAGAGAAGAAAGCGGAACTTCATCAACGCGCCTCGAATTAAAAGTGACTAAGGCGCGCAGTCTATCCTTTTCCGGAACTATTTATGCAAGTTCGAAACATTTTGCCTGCAGAAAGCACAACGGGCGCCCTGGGGCGCCCGCTTGGCTGACACTGGGGTTGTCAGGGAGCGATCACTTGCCTTTCTTGGCCGGCTTGACGGGGGCGTTGACGCTGTCGCGCAGGTTCTTGCCTGGCTTGAAGGCCACGGTATTACTGGCCTTGATCTTGACCGGTTCACCGGTTTGCGGGTTCTTGCCGGTACGCGCACCGCGATGACGTTTTTCGAAAGTGCCGAAACCGACCAGGGTCACGGTGTCCTTGTCCAGGGCACCCGTGATGCTGTCGAGAATCGCGTTCAAAACCTGATTGGCCTTTTCCTTGGTCAGATCGGCCTTTTCGGCGATGACGGCGGCGAGTTCTGGTTTGCGCATAGTGAAGCCTCTTTGACGGAATTCTTGTTGTTATGCCGTGCTGCCCTGGGAGCAGCGCTCAAGGCACCGCAGGCTCTAATCTGCGGCAGACGGAAGTGAGGATGGCACGTGCACAGGGGCCGCGCCAGTATCTGGGCGGCCATTGTGCAAGCAACAACAGGATAAATCCGACAGAACACCAGCTATTTACGCCATCACGGCCGGCAGCTGGCGATTCAGGGCCAGCTTTTCCATCACGGCCGCCCCGGTGAGGGCGTAGCCCAGCAGCTTGCCCTCTGCATCAATGCAGAGCACTTTGAGGTCACTGCCCTGCCCCTCTACCTGCCAGGTGCCTTCATGAACCTGGGGCGGCGGCGAGACCACCAGCGGGCAGGCCGGGGTTTTCACGGTGATCGGCATCGGCCCGTAGGCGACCGTTGTCGGCTTGCCGGCCAGGGTTTGCGCCAGGGCTCGGGCACAGCTCATCAGCGGCATCACATAGAGCAGGTTGATGCCATCGACTTCGGCACAGTCGCCAAGGGCAAAGATGTTGGCGTGGGACGTGCGCAACTGGCGGTCGACGCAAACGCCGCGGTTGGTCTGCAGGCCGGCAGCGGCGGCCAGGTCGGTGCGCGGGCGCAGGCCGATGGCCGAAACCACCAGGTCGCAGGCGATCACGCTGCCGTCGGACAGGTGCGCCTCCAGGCCCTGGGCCACCTGCTGCAGGCGGGTCAGTACCAGGCCGAGGTGAAAGCGCACGCCCAGGCCTTCCAGCCCGGCCTGCACGGCAGTGGCAGCGGCCGGGTGCAGCAGAGTCGGCATGACTTGCTCGCACGGCGCTACCACATCGACCTGGAAGCCGCCCAAGCTCATGTCGTTGGCGAATTCGCAGCCAATCAGGCCGGCACCGAGGATCAGCACGCGCTGTTTGCCGACGGCGGCGGCACGGAAGCGCGCGTAGTCTTCCAGGTCGTTGATCGGGAACACTCGATCGCCACCATCACCTTCGATCGGCACCTGCACGGTCTGCGCGCCCCAGGCCAGCACCAGGTCGCGGTACTCCACCGCCTCCTCGCCAATCCACAGGCGCTTGTGGCCCGGGTCGATGCCGCTGATGCGGGTATGGGTGCGAATCTCGGCATTCAGTTGCTCGGCCATGGCACCCGGCTCGGCCATGCACAGGCCGTCGGCATCCTTCTGCTTGGCAAAGCCGGTGGACAGCATGGGCTTGGAGTAGGAACGACCGTCATCAGCGGTGATCAGCAGCAGCGGCGTCTGCGCATCGAGCTTGCGAAATTCACGGGCCAGGTTGTAGCCCGCAAGGCCAGTACCGATGATTACCACAGGGGACGTCATGTCGTGCTTTCCTCGATTAGCCGATGGAGATCATTTCAAAGTCGCTCTTGCCCACGCCACAATCGGGGCACAGCCAGTCTTCAGGCACATCTTCCCAGCGGGTGCCGGGGGCGATGCCGTCGTCGGGCCAGCCTTCGGCTTCGTCGTAGATCAGGCCACAGACAATACATTGCCACTTTTTCATGGGGGTGGGTTTCCTCGGTTCAGGCTGGAGCGTTGTTGCTGCTGATGGCCTCTTCGCGGGCATGCCCGCTCCCACAGGAATTGTGCATAACCTATAGGAGCGGGCGCGCCCGCGAAGAAGCCAGCGCGCAATTCGTGGGGGCTTTGTAGCGGCCCTGCCAGCAGTATGCAAGCAGTCGGGGCAATCATGCTAAGCTCGCCGCCTCTCTGGTTGTAACAAGCAGACCGACGTGTCGTACGAATCCCCGCAAGCAGCCGCTGTCGCGTGGCTGCCGTATTCACGGCTGGCGACCGATATCGACCAGCCTACCCTTGACTGGCTGTTCGACGAGGGCTCGCTGACCCGTCGCCTGACCCGCCTGTCCAATGATCATTTCTCCGTCACCCCGCTGTTCGAGGGCTGGCAGCCGCTGCGCGATGACGAATGCCAGGCACTGGGCATCGCCGCCGGCGCCGAGGGTTGGGTGCGTGAGGTGTACCTGCGCGGCCATGGCCAACCCTGGGTTTTCGCCCGCAGCGTCGCCAGCCGCAGCGCCCTGGAGCGCGGCGGGCTGGACCTGGAAACCCTGGGCAGCCGCTCGCTGGGCGAGCTGCTTTTCTGCGACCAGGCGTTCATCCGCCACCCCATCGAGGTGTGCAGTTATCCACACGCCTGGCTCCCGAGCGATGCCGCCCATGCGGCGCTGTGGGGCCGCCGTTCGCGCTTCGAACGTGGCGGCCTGGACCTGCTGGTGGCAGAGGTGTTCCTGCCAGCATTGTGGCAAGCGGCCAAGGAGGAAAACCGCTGATGTACCTGCAACTGCTCAAGTCGCTCAACCGCCTGCACCCGCGGGCCTGGGACTTCGTCCAGCTCAGCCGCATGGACCGGCCGATTGGAATCTACCTGCTGCTGTGGCCGACCTTGTCGGCGGTGTGGATTGCCGGCAACGGTTCACCAACCCTGGCCAACGTGCTGATCTTCGGCCTCGGTGTGGTGCTGATGCGCGCCGCAGGTTGCTGCATCAATGACTTTGCCGACCGCAAGGTGGACGGCCACGTCAAACGCACCGCCGACCGCCCCCTGGCCAGCGGCCGGGTCCGCCCGCGCGAAGCACTGGCGCTGTTCGCCATCCTGGTCGGAGTGAGCTTCCTGCTGGTGCTGTGTACCAACAGCCGCACGGTTTGGCTGTCGTTCGGTGCGGTGGCACTGGCGTTCTGCTACCCGTTCATGAAGCGCTACACCTATTACCCCCAGGTGGTGCTGGGGGCGGCGTATTCCTGGGGCATTCCCATGGCCTTCACCGCAGCGGGTGGCGAGCTGCCGGCCAGCGCCTGGCTGCTGTATATCGCCAACCTGCTGTGGACGGTGGGCTACGACACCTACTACGCCATGGTTGACCGTGATGACGACCTGAAGATAGGCGTGAAGTCGACCGCTATCCTGTTCGGCGACGCCGACCGCACCATCATCCTGACCCTGCAGCTGCTGTCGCTGGGCTGCCTGTTGCTGGCCGGCAGCCGCTTCGAGCTGGGTGGCTGGTTCCATCTGGGGCTGCTGGGCGCGGCGGCGTGCTTTGCCTGGGAATACTGGTCAACGCGCAAGCTGGACCGGGAGTCGTGCTTCAAGGCGTTTCTGCACAACCACTGGGCGGGGATGCTGGTGTTCATTGGTGTGGTGCTGGATTACGCATTGCGTTAAGGCTGATTGCCCTATCGCCGGCAAGCCAGCTTCCACAGGTACAGCGCTGTCTCTACAGCCTGCACATAACCTGTGGGAGCTGGCTTGCCGGCGATAGGCCGCAAAGCGGCCCCGGGACTTCAAGGCTTGGCAACGTGCCAGACATCCTTCAAACCATCACCGGTCTTGTCCCCGGCCTTCTTGTCCTTGATGAAGGTGTACAGCGGCTTGCCGTCATAGGCCCACTGCTTGCTGCCATCATCGCGCATCACCACTGTCCACTTGTCCTTGGCCGGTTCGTCATTAGCCTTGACCATCAGCGGCGGCCAGTTGGTGGCGCATTCGCCATTGCACATCGACTTGCCGCCCGCATCCTTGTCGAAGGTGTACAAGGTCATGCCGGCATGATCGACCAACATGCCGCCCTTCTCCATCGCATGGTCGGCCAAGGCCACCCCCGGGAGCGCCAGCGCAGTGAAAAGGGCCATCCAGCTCAGCGTTTGTCGTGTCATTGGATTCACCATTGTTTCGGGGGGTTTGAGTTCTGACTGCCACAACTACGGCCCTTTCAAGCCTAGTTCAGTCATGGAATGTCGCCAGAATGGCCAACACCCTGTCACACAGCTGCAATAATTCCGTTATCTAATGCGGGCCAAGACACCGTATCCAGGAGAGGTTTTGAGCATGGTTGGCAGGAACATTCTGATCGTCGACGACGAAGCACCGATTCGCGAGATGATCGCCGTTGCCCTGGAAATGGCCGGCTATGACTGCCTGGAAGCGGAAAACTCCCAACAGGCCCACGCGATCATCGTCGACCGCAAACCGGACCTGATCCTGCTCGACTGGATGCTGCCGGGCACCTCTGGCATCGAGTTGGCCCGCCGCCTCAAGCGCGACGAGTTGACCGGCGACATCCCGATCATCATGCTCACCGCCAAGGGTGAAGAGGACAACAAGATCCAAGGGCTGGAAGTGGGTGCCGACGACTACATCACCAAGCCGTTCTCGCCGCGTGAACTGGTCGCCCGCTTGAAAGCCGTTCTGCGCCGCACCGGCCCAAGCGATAGCGAGGCACCGATCGAAGTCGGCGGCCTGCTGCTCGACCCGATCAGCCACCGCGTGACCATCGACGGCAAGCCAGCCGAGATGGGCCCTACCGAGTACCGCCTGCTGCAGTTCTTCATGACCCACCAGGAGCGCGCCTACACCCGTGGCCAGCTGCTGGACCAGGTGTGGGGCGGTAACGTCTATGTCGAAGAGCGCACCGTCGACGTACACATCCGCCGCCTGCGCAAGGCGCTGGGTGAAGCCTACGAAAATCTGGTACAAACCGTCCGGGGCACCGGCTACCGCTTCTCGACCAAGAGCTGATCGAGCTGAAAAGCGCCAAGCTGCACGTCGTTGTACAAGGACCGTCAATTGAACCAGAACTGGCACGCGACCCTGATTCGCCACCTGCTGCTGCTGATAACCGTCTGCCTGATCGGCGGGCTGGTCAGCGGCTACTATGGCTGGAGCCTGGCCATCGGCCTGGCGCTCTACCTGGGCTGGACCCTCAAGCAACTGCTGCGCCTGCATGACTGGCTGCGCAACCACCAACCCGACGAAGCACCGCCCGATGGCTACGGCCTGTGGGGCGAGGTGTTCGACAGCATCTACCACCTGCAACGCCGCGACCAGCGCGTGCGCGGCCGCCTGCAGGCGGTGATCGACCGGGTGCAGGAGTCTACCGCCGCGCTGCGTGACGCGGTGATCATGCTGGACAGCGACGGCAACCTGGAATGGTGGAACCGCGCCGCCGAAACCCTCTTGGGCTTCAAGACCCCACAGGACGGCGGCCAGCAGGTGACCAACCTGGTGCGCCACCCGCGCTTCAAGGAATATTTCGAGGCAGGGAACTACCTTGAGCCGCTGGAAATCCCCTCGCCGATCAACGACCGCATGCGCGTACAGCTGCACATCACCCGCTACGGCAACAACGAGCACCTGATGCTGGTGCGCGATGTGACACGCATCCACCAGCTGGAGCAGATGCGCAAGGACTTCGTCGCCAACGTATCCCACGAGCTGCGCACACCACTGACGGTGATCACCGGGTATCTGGAAACCTTGCTGGACAACGTCGAAGACGTGAACCCGCGCTGGAGCCGAGCCCTGCAGCAGATGAGCCAGCAAGGTTCGCGCATGCAGACGCTGCTAAACGACCTGCTGCTGCTGGCCAAGCTGGAGGCCACCGACTACCCGTCGGACAACCAGCCAGTGGCGGTCGATGCCTTGCTCGCCGCGATCAAGAACGACGCCCAGGCGCTGTCCGGGCCCCGTAACCAGCGCATCACCCTGGAAGCCGCGCCCGGCGTACAGCTGAAAGGCAGCGAGTCGGAACTGCGCAGTGCTTTTTCCAACCTGGTGTTCAACGCGGTCAAGTACACCCAGGACGAAGGCAGCATCCGTATTCGCTGGTGGGCCGATGCTCAGGGCGCGCACCTGTCGGTGCAGGACTCGGGGGTGGGCATCGATGCCAAGCACCTGCCACGCCTGACCGAGCGCTTCTACCGGGTCGACTCCAGCCGTGCCTCGAATACCGGCGGCACCGGGCTGGGGCTGGCGATCGTCAAACATGTGCTTATGCGCCACCGCGGCAAGCTGGAGATCAGCAGCGTGCCGGGGCATGGCAGTACCTTTACCTGTCACTTCGCGCCGGCACAATTGGCTAACGGCAAGGCTTGAGATCGGGGCTGCTGCGCAGCCCTTCGCGGGCACGCCCGCTCCCACAAGGACCGCAATAAGTCCGCCACCCTTTGCTTTTACGGCCCCAGCCGCTACATTGGACCCCCTGTGCCAGCAAGAGCTGGCACTTTTTTTCTCTCTATCTCGAAGACGGACCCCGTAAAAACTCCATCATGGACCCTTCCCCTGGTATCAGCCTCACCTCGTTATTCGCCGATTTCGGCATGATCATCTTTGCCTTGCTTCTTGTGCTGCTCAACGGCTTCTTTGTTGCCGCCGAGTTCGCCATGGTCAAGCTGCGCGCCACCCGCGTCGAGTCCATCGCCGAGCTGCATGGCTGGCGTGGCAGCATCCTGCGCAAGGTACACAACCAGCTCGACGCCTACCTGTCGGCCTGCCAGCTGGGCATCACCCTAGCCTCGCTGGGCCTGGGCTGGGTCGGTGAACCGGCGTTCGCCCACCTGCTCGAGCCGCTGCTGGCCTACCTGGGCGTGGACACGCCCGAGCTGATCAAGGCCATCTCGTTCTTCGTCGCCTTCTTCGTCATCTCGTACCTGCATATCGTGGTCGGCGAGCTGGCGCCCAAGTCCTGGGCCATCCGCAAGCCCGAACTGCTGTCGCTGTGGACCGCCGTGCCGCTGTACCTGTTCTACTGGGTGATGTACCCGGCCATCTACCTGCTCAATGCCAGCGCCAACACCATCCTGCGCATTGCCGGCCAGGGCGAGCCCGGCCCACACCACGAGCACCACTACAGCCGTGAAGAGCTCAAGCTGATCCTGCACTCCAGCCGTGGCCAGGACCCGAGCGACCAAGGCATGCGCGTGCTGGCCTCGGCCGTGGAAATGGGCGAGTTGGAGGTTGTCGACTGGGCCAACTCGCGCGAGGACATGGTCAGCATCGATGCCCATGCGCCGTTGAAGCAGATCCTGGCCCTGGTGCGCCGTCACAAATTCAGCCGCTACCCGGTATACGACGCCGAGCGTGAGGAGTTCACCGGCCTGCTGCACATCAAGGACCTGCTGCTGGAGCTGGCCGAACTCGAGCACCTGCCCGAAACCATCGACCTCGACGACCTGGCCCGGCCACTGGAGCGCGTGTCGCGGCACATGCCGCTGGCGCAGTTGCTGGAGCAGTTCCGCAAGGGCGGTGCGCACTTCGTACTGGTGGAGGAAGCCGATGGCAAGGTGATTGGCTACCTGACCATGGAAGACGTGCTGGAAGTGCTGGTAGGCGACATCCAGGACGAACACCGCAAGACCGAGCGCGGCATCCTTGCCTACCAGCCGGGCAAGCTGCTGGTGCGCGGCGACACGCCGCTGTTCAAGGTCGAGCGCCTGCTGGGCGTCGACCTAGACCATATCGAGGCGGAAACCCTCGCCGGGCTGGTCTACGAGACCCTCAAGCGCGTGCCTGAAGAAGAGGAAGTGCTCGAGGTCGAAGGTCTGCGCATCATCATCAAGAAGATGAAAGGGCCGAAGATCGTGCTGGCCAAGGTACTCAAGCTGGATTGAGGATCCATGGGGCTGCTTTGCAGCCCCGGCAACCTCAAGGGTTACCCGCAGTGAAATCAGGCAACCCACTGATCGGTCTGTCGAACCGATAAGGTATCGACTCCAGCGCCAACCCCACGTTGCGCTGTACCACGAAATGCAGGTGCGGCCCGCTGCTGTTGCCGGTATTGCCCGACTTGGCCAGCATCTGCCCCTGCCGCACCCGTTGCCCCTCCGCCACCACCACCGAACCGCGCATCAGGTGCAGGTATACGCCCATGGTGCCGTCCGGGTGCAGGATCCTGACGAAATTGCCCGACGGGTTGGGGCCGCGCCCGCTCTGGCTGTTCTCCGTCTTCACCACCACCCCTTCCCGCGCCGCAACGATTGTGGTGCCTTCGGGCATGGCGATATCCATGGCATAACGCCCTTTGGGCCCAAAATGGCTGATCCGGCCATTGGGGCCCTGGGTCACGCGGAACGGCCCGCCGATCCAGGGGAATGCATAGCGGAAGCCTTGAGGCCGCTTGCCCGGGTCGCCCATGGCCTGCAGCAGGGTCGAGCGGTAGTTCAGCAGCATCCCGGGCCGCCCCCTGAGCACGCTTAGCATTTGCGTGGTGCGCGGCGGCAGTACCCGGCGCACGGTACGCGGGGCATTGCCACCTTGAGCGTTCACCAGGTTGTCCAGGCGCAGTTCCACCTCCACCGGCACATGCATCTGGTTGCGGGCCGAAAAGCTCACGCCGCCGTTGAAGGTTATCGCGTTCAGCAGCACCTGGCCTTCGGGCACCTCGACCATGGGCACGCGCCGCACAAAGGTTTTGGCACCGGGGCCGGGCCGATCGGAATAGGAGGTCACACGGCCGTCATCGGTGATCTCGTAGATGGTCATGCCCAGGCTCGACGCCGAGGCCATGAGCAATGCACAGAACAGCAGCAGGCGGGCGGGCATGATAGTGGCTTTTTGACAGTTATGATTTGTCGAAGCCTAGCAGGGGGTTTTGTGGCGGGTATGACAGTTGGTCGGATGGCGTCAACAGGACTGGCCCCATCGCCGGCAAGCCATCTCCCACAGGAAATGCACAAGGCCAAAGGTTGACGCTGTACCTGTGAGAGCTGGCTTGCCGACGCTGGGGCCAGTAGTCATTACTCAGGCGCCCGGGGTGAAATGCTTCTGCGCCGTCCCGCGGGCAATCAGCCGCGACAGGTAGTCGAGCTTCTGGGCATCCTGGTCGACGAACTTGAAGGTCAGTTGCAACCAGTCACTGTCGGGTTTGGGTTCCAGTGCCGCTACGGCATGCAGGTAGCCGTTCAGCCGCGCGACTTCGGCGTTCTCGCCCTGCTCCAGGTCCAGCACCGCGCCTTCCAGCACCTGGGGCAGCGCTTCGCCACGGCGCACCACCAGCAAGGCCTCTTTCAAGCTCAGCGCCTTGATCACGCACGGCTGCATGCCGCCGGCCAGCCGCAACTGGCCCTGGCCACGGCCGGTCGGCGCTGGAGCGGCGGGCCGGGGGGCACTGGCCACTGGCCTGGCGGGTGCAGGCGCCGGCGCTGGAGCCGTGACTTTCACCGCTTCAGGCTTGCCGGCTGTCAGCGCATTCAGCGAGTCATTGGCGAACGCCGAGTTGACCCGTGCCGGGCCGCTGGCCATCAGGCTGTCGAGCTTGCCGATCTTGGTCAGGGCCTTTTTCACCTTGGTCAGCAATTGCTCGTTGGTGAACGGCTTGCCGACAAAATCGGAAACGCCCGCCTGAATCGCCTGGATGACGTTTTCCTTGTCGCCTCGGCTGGTCACCATGATGAACTGCAGGCTCTTCAACTCCGGCTGCTGGCGGCACCAGGTGAGCAGCTCCAGACCGGACATTTCCGGCATTTCCCAGTCGCACAGGACCAGGTCGAACGCTTCCTTGCCCAGCATGGCCATGGCCTTGCGACCGTTGACGGCGTCGTCGATGGTCATGCCCGGGAAGGCATTGCGCAGGCATTTGCGGACCAGGTCACGGATAAACGGGGCGTCATCCACGACCAGCACATTCACTTTACTCATCGATACTCCTTCTGAATCCCGACTAGCCTACCGCCGAATAATGGCCACTTGCTACAACCTGGTCACGCCGGGACTTCTTCACATCGTTCGCGGGTGCCTGCCGGCTCCTCGACCGCAAACGAAAACGCCCGGCCAAGGCCGGGCGTCGATGCTCGGGAGCAACCTTACTTATCGTCAGGTTCGGCCGGAACATTAGCGTTTTCGCCGTCGGAAACAGCAGTGCCCTGCACTTCTGCCGTCATGCGCTTGAGGCCCATGTGACGCACGTCTGTGCCGCGCACCAGGTAGATCACCAGCTCGGAGATGTTGCGCGCATGGTCGCCGATACGCTCCAGTGAACGCAGCACCCAGATCACGCTCAGTACCCGCGAGATCGAGCGCGGGTCTTCCATCATGTAGGTCACCAGCTCACGCAGGGCGGTCTTGTATTCACGGTCGATGGTCTTGTCGTACTGGGCCACCGACAGCGCCAGGTCGGCGTCGAAGCGGGCAAAGGCGTCCAAAGCGTCGCGGACCATGTTGCGCACCTGATCGCCGATGTGACGCACCTCGACATAGCCGCGCGGCGACTCGCCTTCCTCGCACAGCTGGATGGCGCGACGGGCGATCTTGGTCGACTCGTCACCGATACGCTCCAGGTCGATCACCGACTTGGAGATGCTGATGATCAGGCGCAGGTCGGAGGCCGCCGGCTGACGGCGGGCGAGGATGCGCAGGCACTCCTCGTCGATGTTGCGCTCCATCTGGTTGATCTGCTCGTCGACTTCGCGCACTTGCTGGGCCAGGCCCGAGTCGGCTTCGATCAGCGCAGTGACTGCGTCGTTGACCTGCTTTTCGACCAGGCCGCCCATGGCCAGCAGGTGGCTACGCACCTCTTCGAGCTCGGCGTTGAACTGCTGGGAAATGTGATGCGTAAGGCTTTCTTTGTTGATCATCGTTCGCTCCGCGAAGAAGCTGCAAGCTTCAAGTAGTTCGTGTCGTGCCCTGGCTGGCCAGGCTTAGCCGTAGCGACCGGTGATGTAGTCTTCGGTCTGTTTCTTCGCCGGGTTGGTGAACAGGGTGTCGGTATCCCCGAATTCGACCAGTTTGCCCATGTACATGAATGCGGTGTAGTCCGAAACACGGGCCGCCTGCTGCATGTTGTGGGTCACGATGACGATGGTGTACTTGGATTTCAGTTCGTAGATCAGTTCCTCGACTTTCAGGGTCGAGATCGGGTCCAGTGCCGAGCACGGCTCGTCGAGCAGCAGCACTTCCGGCTCCACGGCGATGGTGCGGGCAATGACCAGACGCTGCTGCTGGCCACCGGACAGGCCCAGTGCCGAGTCGTGCAGGCGGTCCTTGACCTCGTCCCACAGGGCCGCGCCCTTCAGCGCCCACTCGACCGCTTCGTCCAGCACGCGCTTCTTGTTGATGCCTTGGATGCGCAGGCCGTATACCACGTTTTCGTAAATGGTCTTGGGGAACGGGTTGGGCTTCTGGAACACCATGCCCACACGGCGGCGCAGCTCGGCCACATCCTCGCCCTTGCGGTAGATATTGTTGCCGTACAGGTTGATGGCGCCCTCCACGCGGCAGCCGTCAACCAGGTCGTTCATGCGGTTGAAGGTGCGCAGCAGGGTCGACTTGCCGCAGCCGGACGGTCCGATGAAGGCGGTCACACGCTGCTTGGGGATGTTCATCTGCACATCGAACAGCGCTTGTTTGTCGCCGTAGAACAGGCTCAGGCCCGGCACTTCGATGGCTACGGTTTCTTCGGCCAGGCGCAGGCTCTGCTTGTCGCGGCCCAGGGCAGACATGTCGATGCCGTGGGCATGGGATTCTTGCTGCATGGTCAACTCCATACGCTAACAATTCGTTTCAAAGGGCCACCCGGCTCACGGGCGGCACGCTTGCAATCAGGATCAACTGTCGAGAGCCTTGTACTTCTCGCGCAAGTGGTTGCGGATCCACACGGCCGAGAGATTGAGGGCCGCGATCACCAGCACCAGCAGCAACGCGGTGGCGTATACCAACGGCCGCGCGGCTTCGACGTTGGGGCTCTGGAAGCCGACGTCATAGATGTGGAAGCCCAGGTGCATGATCTTCTGGTCCAGGTGCAGGTACGGGTAGTTCCCGTCCACCGGCAGCGACGGGGCCAGCTTCACCACACCTACCAGCATCAGCGGTGCCACTTCACCGGCAGCGCGGGCCACGGCGAGGATCATGCCGGTCATCATCGCCGGGCTGGCCATCGGCAGAACGATTTTCCACAGGGTTTCGGCCTTGGTCGCGCCCAGGGCCAGCGAGCCTTCGCGCACGGTACGCGGGATACGCGCCAGGCCTTCCTCGGTTGCCACGATCACCACCGGCACGGCCAGCAGCGCCAGGGTCAGCGATGCCCACAGCAGGCCAGGAGTCCCCAGGGTTGGAGCCGGCAGCGCTTCAGGGAAGAACAGGCGGTCGATCGAGCCACCCAGCACATAGACGAAGAAGCCCAGGCCGAACACGCCGTAGACGATCGCCGGTACACCGGCCAGGTTGTTCACCGCGATGCGGATCAGGCGGGTCACCGGGCCCTGTCTGGCGTATTCGCGCAGGTACACGGCAGCCAGTACACCGAACGGGGTGACGATAACAGCCATGATCAGAGTCATCATCACGGTACCGAAGATGGCCGGGAAGATACCGCCCTCGGTGTTGGCTTCACGCGGATCGTCGCTTAGGAACTCCCAGACCTTGGTGAAGTAGGTACCCAGCTTGGTGAACCCCGACATGGCGTTCGGCTGGATGGCGTGCACCACCTTGCTGAGGTTGATTTCCACTTCACGGCCGTTGCCATCGCGGGCCACCAGGCTGTCGCGGGCGAAGGCCTGGTGCAGGCCGGTCAGGCGGTCTTCAATGGCCTTGTAGCGGCTGTTCAGCTCGGCGCGTTCGGCGTCCATGTCAGCCTGAGCGGCGGCGTCCAGCTTGCCGTCCAGTTCCAGCTTGCGCGCCTGCAGGCGCAGGCGCTCGAGGCCATGGTTGATAGCACCGATGTCTTTCTTTTCGAGGCTTTGCAGCTCACTGTTGAGCTGGTTGGCACGCTTGAGGCGGGCCTGCAGTTCGGTCCAGGCGGCAGCACCTTCGGCGACCACGCGGCCTTCTTCCTTGACGCTGACGAGGTAGCCGTAGAAGTTGCCCCACTCGCGGCGCTCCAGGGCGATCAGGTCGGTCGGGTGCTTTTCGTCGACCAGCCAGTCGCCGACCACCCAGGTGAAGTCGCTGCCGTTGAGGTCGCGGTTGCCCACCTTGATCAGCTCACGGGTCATGAACTCCGGGCCTTGATCAGGCACTGGCAGGCCGGCGCCCTTCAGGCGGGCACGAGGTACTTCTTCCTTTTGCACCACTTCGCCAATGACGACGTGGTCGGCCTGGCCCGGCACCTTGTAGGTGGCCTGGACAAGATCGGCCGGCCAGAAGTGGCCCAGGCCGCGCACGGCAATTACCGCCAGCAGGCCAACGGTCATGATCACTGCCATGGCCACCGCGCCGCCGCTCATCCAGACGCCTGGGGCGCCGCTCTTGAACCAGCCTTTGAGGGAATCCTTTTTCACGGATCTCTACCTTTCTATCAAAGCGACGAGTATTTCTTGCGCAGACGCTGGCGAATCAGCTCGGCCAAGGTGTTCATGATGAAGGTGAACATCAGCAGCACCAGCGCGGCCAGGAACAGCACGCGATAGTGGCTGCCGCCGACTTCCGATTCCGGCATTTCCACGGCCACGTTGGCGGCCAGGGTGCGCATGCCCTCGAACAGGTTCAACTCCATCACCGGGGTGTTGCCGGTGGCCATAAGCACGATCATGGTCTCGCCCACCGCACGGCCCATGCCGATCATCAGCGCCGAGAAGATACCCGGGCTGGCGGTGAGGATGACCACGCGGGTCAGGGTCTGCCAGGGCGTCGCCCCCAAGGCCAGGGAACCCAAGGTAAGGCTGCGCGGTACGCTGAACACGGCGTCTTCGGCGATGGAGTAGATGTTCGGGATGACCGCGAAGCCCATGGCGATACCCACGACCAGGGCGTTGCGCTGGTCGTAGGTTATCCCCAGGTCATTGGTGATCCACAGGCGCATGTCGCCGCCGAAGAACCAGCTTTCGAGGTGCGGGCTCATGGTCAGGGCGAACCAGCCGGTGAACAGGATGACCGGGATCAGGATCGCCGCCTCCCAGCCATCCGGGATACGCAGGCGAATCGACTCGGGCAGGCGGGTCCAGGCGAAGCCGGCCAGCAGGATACCGAGCGGCATCAGCAGGAACAGGCTGAACACGCCCGGCAGGTGGCCTTCCAGGTACGGGGCGAGGAACAGACCGGCGAAGAAGCCGAGGATCACCGTCGGCATCGCTTCCATCAGTTCGATCACCGGCTTGACCTTGCGGCGCATGCCCGGGGCCATGAAATAGGCGGTGTAGATGGCCGCGGCAATCGCCAGCGGGGCCGCCAGGATCATGGCGTAGAACGCGGCCTTCAGGGTACCGAAGGTCAGCGGCGACAGGCTCAGCTTGGGCTCGAAGTCGGTGTTCGATGCGGTCGATTGCCAGACGTATTTCGGCTCGTCGTAGTTCTCGTACCACACCTTGCCCCACAGCGCGCTGAAGGAAATTTCCGGGTGCGGGTTGCGCAGGCTCAGCGGCAGCAGCTTGCCGCCTTCTTCGATGATGATTCGGTTGGCACGTGGCGACAGGGCCAGGATGCCAGGGCCTTCGGCGGCCGGTTCGACCAGCAAGGTACGGTGTGCGGTGCTGTGGAACACGCCCAGCTCGCCTGCGGCGTCGAGGGCGACGAAGCCCTTGCGGCGCTCTTCGGCGTCAATCTGCACGACCGCTGCCTTGCCCATCTGGAAGGTGCGGATCAGCTTGAAGCGCGATTCGCCATCCGGGTCACGGGCCATGAACCACTGGGCCAGGCCGCCCTTGGAATCGCCGATGATCAGCGAGATGCCGCCGACCAACTGGGCAGTGGCGGTAATTTCGGTGTCGGCGCTATCAGAAAGCTTGTAGCGGCCGTTCAGGCTCTTGTCGCGCAGGTTGAACACGTCCGCGGTGGCGCGACCGTTGATCACGTACAGCCAATGCTGACGAGGGTCGATGAAGATGTTCTTCACCGTTTCGGTCATCTGCGGAAGTTCGATGCGGTTCTGCTCGGTGGTGACCTCTTCGGTCATCATGTTTTCGGTGCGGGTCAGCTCGACCACCTGCAGATGCGCGCCGGTGGAACCGGCCATCAGCAGGGTGTCGCCATTGACGTTGACGCTGACATGTTCCAGGGCACGCCCCTGCTCGTCGAGCACGAACGGCTGCTCGCCGTACGGGTAGTCGATGCCGGGGGCGATGGTTTTCTTGTTGTCCGGGTAGGTGATCTTGTAAGTGTGGTGGAACACCAGCGCCTGGCCATTGGACAAGCCCAGCACCACCAGTGGACTGCCCGGCTGGTCGGCACTGATCGAAGTGACCTGGGTGCCTGCCGGCAGTGGCAGGTCGACACGCTTTAGCTCGTTACCAGTCTTGGTATCGAAGAACAGTGCCTGGCCCTTGTCCGAAACGCGCATGCCCACCAGGTTCTGCTCTTCAAGCGCGATCATCAGCGGCTTGCCGGCATCCTGTTGCAGCCAGGTCGGCTCCAGGGCTTTCTTGCTGGTCAGCTCGGCGCCCTGGAACAGCGGCAGCACCACATAAGCCAGATAGAAGAAGATCAGGGTGATCGCCGCCAATACGGCAAGCCCGCCCACCAGTACATACCAGCGGGTCAGGCGGTCCTTGAGCGCGCGCATGCGGCGCTTGCGTTGCAACTCCGGCGTATTGAAATCAATCCGCACGGGCTGGGAGTTTTGGGTCATGTTGGAGTTGGCCAGATCATTCATGCGCACACCCTAGCGGTCCCGTGTGACAAAAACATTACAAAGTGATGACGCACGAAAGCCCGCCGCACAGGAAACCTGGCTTCGGACTGGAAATTCGTGGAGGAGGCCGGGCATCAGCACCGGCCTCCCCTCAGTTACTTACTTTTTTGCAACGTTACCTGCGTGGGACAGACCCAGGTCAGCCAGCGTCTTGTCGACGACTTTGGCCGGCAGCGGGATGTAGCCATCCTTCACCACGACCTGCTGGCCGGCTTGCGACAGCACCAGCTTGACGAACTCGGCTTCCAGCGGGGCCAGAGGCTTGTTCGGGGCCTTGTTGACGTAAACGTACAGGAAGCGCGACAGCGGGTAGGTGCCGTTCAGGGCGTTGGCTTCGTTGTCTTCAACGAACTCGCCACCTTCCTTCTTGGCCAGGGCAACGGTCTTGACGCTGGCGGTCTTGTAACCTATGCCCGAGTAACCGATGCCGTTCAGCGAGGAGCTGATCGACTGCACGACCGAAGCCGAGCCAGGTTGTTCGTTGACGTTAGGCTTGAAGTCGCCTTTGCACAGGGCTTCTTCCTTGAAGTAGCCGTAGGTGCCGGATACCGAGTTCCGGCCGAACAACTGTACTGGCTTGTTGGCCAGGTCGCCGGTCACGCCCAGGTCACCCCAGGTCTTGACGTCGGCCTTGCCACCGCACAGGCGGGTGGAAGAGAAGATGGCGTCGACCTGGGCCATGGTCAGGCCTTTGATCGGGTTGTCTTTGTGCACGAACACAGCCAGGGCGTCTACGGCGACCGGGATGGCGGTCGGTTTGTAGCCGTACTTCTGCTCGAAGGCCTGCAGCTCGACGTCCTTCATCTTGCGGCTCATCGGGCCGAGGTTGGCGGTGCCTTCGGTCAGCGCGGGTGGCGCGGTGGAGGAGCCGGCAGCCTGGATCTGGATGTTTACGTTCGGATATTCCTTCTTGTAGGCCTCGGCCCACAGAGTCATCAGGTTGGCGAGGGTGTCCGAACCGACGCTGGAGAGGTTGCCCGAAACACCGGTGGTCTTGGTGTAGGTCGGGATCGCAGGATCGACAGCGGCTACCGCGTTGGCGGTTGCAACGCCAGCGGCGGCAAAGGTGAGGGCCGCCATCAAACGCTTCAGTTTCATGCCTTGCTCCTAGCAGGAATATTGGGGTGTTGGATGGAACGGGCCCAAGTATCTGCAGGCCGCATGAATACGATATGACTCGAATATGACAATTGGATGAAAGGCCATCATCAAAAGCAGGTCTGGCCTCTTCGCGGTTAAAGCCGCTCCAACGGGTGCGGCATTGCCTTGGAACCGATGCGATTCCTGTGTGAGCGGCTTTAGCCGCGAAGAGGCAGCAGCCTTAACGCTTGTTGGCCAGGAGGTACACGCCCACGACCAGACCAACGGCACACAACCCCGCCACATAGTAGGCAGGCGCCATTGGGCTCACTTTCAGCAGCGCAGTCACCACCATCGGCGTCAGCCCGCCGAAGATCGCGTAGGCCACGTTGTACGAGAACGACAGCCCACTGAAGCGCACCACCGCAGGGAATGCCTTGACCATCACATAAGGCACCGCACCGATGACTCCCACGCACAGGCCGGTCACCGCATACAGCGGGAACAGCAGCTCGGGTCGCGCAGGCAGGCTGTGGTAGAAGGTCCAGGAAGTCGCCAGCAGCAACAGGCTACCGATCACGAACACCCGGCCCGCGCCAAAACGATCGGCCAGGCTGCCAGCGCCGATGCAGCCGAAGCTGAGCAGCACGATGGCAAGGCTGTTGGCCTTGAGCGAGTCGGTGGGGCTGATGTGGTAGATGCTCTGCAGCAGCGCCGGGGTCATCAGGATGAGTACCACGATGGCGGCCGACAGCATCCAGGTCAGCAGCATCGACAGGATGATCGCGCCACGATGGTCACGCAGCACCGCGCGCAACGGCAGCTCTTCGGCCAGAGCCTTGCGCTGCTGCATCTCGGCGAACACCGGGGTTTCGTGCAGCCAGCGGCGCAGGTACACCGAAAACAGGCCGAACACACCGCCAAGCAGGAACGGGATACGCCACGCGTAATCAGCCACTTCCTGTGCGCTGTAGACGCTGTTGATCAGGGTCGCCACCAGCGATCCGAGCAGGATGCCCGCGGTCAGGCCTGCGGTGAGGGTGCCACAGGCATAGCCGGTGTTGCGCTCTGGCACGTGCTCGGACACGAACACCCAGGCGCCCGGTACCTCGCCACCGATGGCCGCGCCCTGGATCACGCGCATCAGCAGCAACAGGATCGGTGCCCACATGCCGATCTGTGCATAGGTGGGCAGCAGGCCCATGATCAGCGTTGGCAGGGCCATCATGAAGATGCTCAGGGTGAACATCTTCTTGCGCCCGAGCAGGTCACCGAAGTGGGCCATGATGATGCCGCCCAGCGGCCGCGCCAGGTAGCCGGCGGCAAAAATGCCGAAGGTTTGCATCAGGCGCAGCCATTCGGGCATGTCGGCGGGGAAGAACAGCTTGCCGACCACCGTGGCGAAGAACACGAAGATGATGAAGTCGTAGAACTCCAGCGCGCCGCCCAGGGCGGACAGTGAAAGGGTCTTGTAGTCACTGCGGGTCAGCGGCCGCGAGGGCTGCTCGATACTGCTCGGCACGGAAGTCATCGCTGATTGTTCTCTTTGTAGGCATTCAGGCCGCTTGGCACGCGGCTTCTGGATTGGGAGACAGGCGAAGATAGCAAATTGCTGAGCTGCGCCGGAAGCGATACAAAATCCCTACACATATTCATGAATGCGCGGTCGTCGCTGGCCGTTATGCTCTATATACTGGCAGTTCGTAGGAAATGGTTGCTGCTAGCGTGGGATGTTGTGCGAAAACGCCGGTCATTATGTCAGGCGGTTTCGCAGAGTTTCCCTACGGCCGCTCAGTGAAACGAAATCGGCGTAGTATGTTTCAAGCTGAATCGTTTACCCGGCCTTTGCGCCACATCAACGAAAGCGTCACGGGTCAGAGGCCCCATCGCATGATTGAGCTCGAACAAGAAGATCCTATCCCGCAAGGTGACCTTGCCTTGCAGATCACCGCATTGCCGCGCGAGACCAACGGTTTTGGCGACATCTTCGGCGGCTGGCTGGTCGCCCAGATGGACCTGGCCGGTACCGCCATGGCCAGCCGTGTCGCCGGCGGCCGCGTGGCCACCGTAGCCATCGACCGCATGGCCTTTCTGGTCCCGGTCGCCGTCGGGGCGCAGCTGTCGTTCTATACCCAGACCCTGGAAATCGGCCGCAGCTCGATTCAGATGATGGTCGAAGTGTGGAGCGACGACCCGCTGTCCAGCGAATGGCGCAAGGTCACCGAAGCAGTCTTCGTCTTCGTCGCCATCGACGGCAGTGGCCGCACCCGCTCCGTACCTCGTCGCTGAGCCAAGCCGGCGGTAAACTCATTGCATGTGCCCGGGTCCAAGGCCCACTGGCAATCAATGAGATGAATGCAATGGCTACCTTCCAGGTCGTAACCGAGCAACATGGCGAACTCAACTGCTGGCGTATCAGCAGCGACCGAGCCGAACTACTGATCGCCCAGCAGGGCGCGCAGATCCTCAGCTACCAGCGCGTTGGCCAGCCACCGCTGCTGTGGCTGAGCGACCAGGCCATCTTCCGTCAGGGCAAGTCGGTACGCGCCGGTGTGCCGGTGTGCTGGCCGTGGTTCGGCAACCTGCAGCGCAACCCACAGGCCGTGCAGGCCATGTACCATGGCGAACAGCCACCCGCCCACGGCCTGGCGCGCGCGCGCGACTGGCAATTGCTGGGTATCGAGGAAGCGGGCGAAGGCCTGCGCATCGACTTCGAACTGCCGGAAGCGCAGGGTGACCTGCCTGGCTGGCCTCATGACGTCGAGCTGAAGCTGGTAGTGAAGCTGGGCGAGGACCTCCAGCTGAACCTGACCAGCCGCAACATGGGCAATACCCCCGTCACCATCAGCCAGGCTCTGCACAGTTACTTCGCGGTCAGTGATGTGCGCCAGGCGCGGGTCGAAGGGGTGGAGGGGCTGAGCTATATCGAGACCCTGGCTGACTGGGAGCAGCGCCAGCAGCAGGGGCCGCTGGCGTTTGCCGGGGAGACTGACCGGATCTACCTGGCGACCCCGCAAACCCTTAGCATCGTCGACCCGCATTGGGAGCGGCGCATTACCTTGACCAGCAGCGGGTCGCGCTCGGCAGTGATCTGGAACCCATGGACTGAACGGGCCCGGGAACTGCCGGACATGGCCGACGATGGGTGGCAGCGGATGCTGTGCATCGAGACGGCAAATGTGTGGGATGACCTGGTGGAATTGAAACCTGGGGGCAGCAGCTCGCTGGGGGTCAGGATTGGCTGTGAAATGATCTGAGTTTTGCAGGGCCTGTTCAGGCCCCTTCGCGGGTAAACCCGCTCCCACAGGGCCTCCACAACCTTGAATATTGTGGAGACCCTGTGGGAGCGGGTTTACCCGCGAAGGGGCCGGTGCAGGCAATCAGAGGTCTGCATCCTCCACCACCCTCACCTTACCGGCATCCAGCGCATAGGCCGCATCGGCCAGGTCATTGCTGACCTTTTCCACCTTCAGCTTGCCGCTGACCCACAGTGGTGTGTAGATATCATCGATCTTCAGACCTTTCGGGTAGCGCACCAGCACCAGCTGGTTCGGTGGTGGTGGCGGCACATGAATGCACGCGCCCGGGTACGGAACCAGGAAGAACAACGTGCTGTTACCCTTGGCATCGCTCTCCAGAGGCACCGGGTAGCCGCCCAGGCGAATATCCTTGCCATTCATGGCCGCCACGGTCTTGGTCGAGTACATCACCGCCGGCAGACCCTTGCTCTGCTTCAGGCCGCCCTTGTCGGTAAAGGTGCCCATGGCTTCCGGCGAGTTGTGGTCGATATCAGGCATTTGCTCGAGCGCCTGCTGGTCCGACTTGGGCATCAGCTCCAGCCAGTCGGTTTCAGGCAGTTCGGCATGGGCAAGGGCGCTGGCCAACAACAGTGGGGCGAGGAAAAAGGCACGCATGAAAATGCTCGGCAACTCGAATGAATTGCCGTGCATTCTAACCAGTATTCAGCGTTTCTTGATGAATCCGTAGATCACCAGCAGGATCACCGCGCCGATCAGCGCGCCAAGGAAACCGGCAGCCTGCCCGGCCTGGTAGATACCCAGCGCCTGACCGCCATAGGTGGCCAGCAGCGAGCCGGCAATCCCCAGCAAGATGGTCATTATCCAGCCCATGCTGTCGTCGCCCGGCTTGATGAAGCGGGCCAGCAGGCCGACGATAAGGCCGATGAAGATGGTTCCGATGATACCCATGGCAATCCCTCTGCAGTGAAGATGGAACAAGCCAAAGCCTAGACAGCGCTTTGGCTCGTTGTCATTTCAGAGGGCAAGCCGCTGGTAGAAGTTCGATCAGTTGCCGATCAGGGCTTCTACTTCGGCAATCTTGCGCTCGAGGGTGGCCATGTCGTGGCAGCGCAGGGTGGCGTGGCCAACCTTGCGCCCGACCTTGAAGGCCTTGCCGTAGTGGTGCAGGTGGCAGTCACCGATGGCAACCACCTTGTCCACCGCCGGCACTTCACCGATGAAGTTGAGCATCGCGCTCTCGCCGACCTTGGCAGTCGAGCCCAGCGGCAGGCCGGCGACGGCACGCAGGTGGTTCTCGAACTGGCTGCACTCGGCGCCTTCGATGGTCCAGTGCCCGGAGTTGTGCACGCGCGGGGCGATCTCGTTGGCCTTCAGGCCGCCGTCGACTTCGAAGAACTCGAAGGCCATCACACCCACATAGTCCAGTTGCTTGAGCACACGGCCCACGTAGTCTTCGGCCAGGGCCTGCAGCGGGTGCGCCTGGCTGGCGACCGACAGGCGCAGGATGCCGCTTTCGTGGGTGTTGTGCACCAGCGGGTAGAAGCGAGTTTCGCCATCACGGGCACGCACGGCCACCAGCGACACTTCGCCGGTGAACGGCACGAAGCCTTCCAGCAGGCAAGGTACGCTGCCCAGCTCGGCAAAGGTACCGACCACGTCCTCAGGTGTACGCAGCACCTTCTGACCCTTGCCGTCGTAACCCAGGGTGCGGGTTTTCAGCACAGCCGGCAGGCCGATACTGGCCACCGCGGCATCCAGGTCAGCCTGCGAGAGGATGTCGGCAAAAGCAGGGGTAGGAATACCCAGGTCGCGGAACATGCTCTTCTCGAACAGGCGGTCACGGGCGATGCGCAGCGCTTCGGCGCTGGGGTACACCGGCACGAACTGCGAGAGGAAGGCCACGGTCTCGGCCGGGACGCTTTCGAACTCGAAGGTGACCAGGTCGACTTCGTCAGCCAGTTGGCGCAGGTGATCCTGGTCGCCGTAGTCAGCACGCAGGTGCTCGCCCAGCGGCGCGGCGCAGGCGTCCGGCGCCGGGTCGAGGAAGGCGAAGTCCATGCCCAGCGGGGTTCCCGCCAGGGCCAGCATGCGGCCCAGCTGGCCGCCACCGATTACACCGATCTTCATGGGTTGAGCCTCAAGCCTGGCGCGGGTCTGGGTTGTCCAGCACGGTGTCGGTCTGCTCCGTGCGGAACTGCTTGAGCGCCGCGTGGTACTGCGGGTACTTGGCGCCGAGAATGCTGGCCGACAGCAGCGCGGCGTTGACCGCACCGGCACGACCGATGGCCAGGGTGGCAACCGGCACGCCGGCCGGCATCTGCACGATCGACAGCAGCGAATCGACACCCGACAGCATCGACGATTGCACGGGCACGCCCAGCACCGGCAGGTGAGTCTTGGCGGCGCACATGCCTGGCAGGTGGGCTGCGCCACCGGCACCGGCGATGATCACCTCGATGCCACGGCCCTCAGCCTCCTCGGCATACTGGAACAGCAGATCCGGCGTACGGTGGGCGGAAACCACCTTCACCTCGTAGGGAATGCCGAGTTTTTCCAGCATATCGGCGGTGTGGCTAAGGGTGGACCAATCGGACTTGGAGCCCATGATCACGCCAACCAGTGCACTCATCGTCGAGCCTCTTCGCTTGTGCGCCCTTGGGCGCGTCAAAAAACAACAAGCCACGCGGGACGACCGGCGTGGCTTGTTTGCTGATCAGGACCGGACGCATCCGGTCGAAAGGCTGCGCAGTATACCGTAAGGTGGTGCGTTTAAGGCACCCCGGCGACCAACTGTCGCCCCTTATTTTTCGGGGCTTTGACTGACTTTTGGGTCAACCATCGCCGCCCCCTCGAGCTTGCGCCACAACAGCCTTACATTGGCCTTGCGCACCAGAGCGCAGCGGTACAGGCGGATTTCCAGTGGCACGTGCCACTGGCTGCCGCCGCAGATCGCCAGCTCGCCCCGTTCCAGTTCGCCACGCATCGACAGGCGCGGCACCCAAGCGATGCCCATGCCCTCCAGCGCCATGCTCTTCAGACTGTCGGCCATGGCGGTTTCATAGACGGTGGTATAGCGCAGGTTGCGCTGACGCAGCAGCAAATTGACCGAGCGACCGAGGAATGCACC
This sequence comes from Pseudomonas sp. TE3-3-F2023, assembly GCF_036784815.1. Lineage (NCBI taxonomy): Bacteria > Pseudomonadati > Pseudomonadota > Gammaproteobacteria > Pseudomonadales > Pseudomonadaceae > Pseudomonas > Pseudomonas sp. TE3-3-F2023. Next base: position 763,563 of record NZ_CP145113.1, read on the forward strand.
TGCGGTATAGGCCAGCAGCGGCACGCTGCCCTCGCCTTCCAGGTCGAACAACGGCTTGCCGTCAGCATCCACGGCGCATACCGGCAACATCTCAGTGGTGCCCATGTGCAACGACGGAAAGATTTCGGCATCCATCTGCAGAGCGGCATCCGGGTCATAGAAGGCCAGCATCAGGTCGCATCCACCTTCGCGTAATGCATGCACGGCATCTCCGACGTTGGTCGCAACCAGGCGGGTGGCGATGTTCAACCCGTCGTTGCGCAACTGGGCCACCCAACGCGGGAAAAAGCCCGATGCCAGGGAATGTGCCGCAGCCACTTGCACCACTTCACCCTGCCCGCCTTCCAGATGATGCAAGTGGCGGAGAATTTCGCTCAACTGGTCGACAACAGTGCGTGCCGTGACGAGAAACAGCTGGCCGGCCTCTGTCAGCTCTATAGGCGTGCGGGAACGATTCACCAATTGCAGGCCCAAGGCTGCTTCCAGGCTGCGAATGCGCCGGCTGAAGGCCGGTTGGGTGACGAAACGCCGCTCTGCCGCCTGGGAAAAACTGCGGGTGGCAGCCAGCGCGCTGAAGTCTTCCAGCCATTTGCTTTCAAGGTTCACGAAGCACATCTCCTGGCGTGCACCAAAATGGAACACGCTCGAATGTCAATTGGCGTCACATGAAACACTATGCCGTTTGTGCATAGGTTAGCGTGCAACAGCATTGGCCGCAAAATCACCTTCAGGCCTAGGATTGGCGCCATTCCGGCATGTGCCGGGTCAAAATCGAGATGATATACATCATGTCCTCCGCTGCATCGTTCCGCGTCGAAAAAGATTTGTTGGGTACCCTTGAAGTTCCTGCAGATGCCTACTACGGCATCCAGACCCTGCGCGCTGCCAACAACTTCCACCTCTCCGGTGTTCCGCTGTCGCACTACCCGAAGCTGGTCGTGGCCCTGGCCATGGTCAAGCAGGCTGCCGCCGACGCCAACCGTGAGCTGGGTCACCTGAGCGATGCCAAGCACGCTGCCATCACCGCAGCCTGCGCCCGCCTGATCAAAGGCGATTACCACGACCAGTTCGTGGTGGACATGATCCAGGGCGGTGCTGGTACTTCTACCAACATGAACGCCAACGAAGTCATCGCCAACGTCGCGCTGGAGGCCATGGGCCACCAGAAGGGTGAGTACCAGTACCTGCACCCTAACAACGATGTGAACATGGCGCAGTCGACCAACGACGCCTACCCGACGGCCATCCGTCTGGGCCTGCTGCTGGGCCATGACGCCCTGCTGGCCAGCCTCGACAGCCTGATCCAGGCCTTTGCTGCCAAGGGTAAAGAGTTCGACCACGTACTGAAGATGGGCCGTACCCAGCTGCAGGACGCCGTACCGATGACCCTGGGCCAGGAATTCCGCGCCTTCGCCACCACCATGACCGAAGACCTGCAGCGCCTGCGCTCGCTGGCTCCGGAACTGCTGACCGAAATCAACCTGGGTGGTACCGCCATCGGCACCGGCATCAACGCCGACCCTGGCTACCAGGCCCTGGCCGTGCAGCGTCTGGCTGCCATCAGCGGCCAGCCGCTGGTACCGGCTGCCGACCTGATCGAAGCCACCTCTGACATGGGCGCCTTCGTGCTGTTCTCCGGCATGCTCAAGCGTACCGCCGTCAAGCTGTCGAAGATCTGCAACGACCTGCGCCTGCTGTCCAGCGGCCCGCGCACCGGCATCAACGAGATCAACCTGCCAGCGCGTCAGCCGGGCAGCTCGATCATGCCAGGCAAGGTCAACCCGGTTATCCCGGAAGCCGTCAACCAGGTGGCCTTCGCCATCATGGGCAACGACCTGGCCCTGACCGTCGCCGCCGAAGGTGGCCAGCTGCAGTTGAACGTTATGGAGCCGCTGATCGCCTACAAGATCTTCGACTCGATCCGCCTGCTGCAACGCGCCATGGACATGCTGCGCGAGCACTGCATCGTCGGCATCACCGCCAACGAACAGCGCTGCCGTGAACTGGTCGAGCACTCGATCGGCCTGGTCACCGCCCTGAACCCGTACATCGGCTACGAAAACGCCACCCGTATCGCCCGCGTTGCCCTGGAAACCGGCCGCGGCGTACTGGAACTGGTGCGCGAAGAGAAGCTGCTGGACGACGCGATGCTCGACGACATCCTGCGTCCGGAAAACATGATCGCTCCACGTCTGGTTCCGCTGAAGGCGTAACCAGGCCGCTGTAAACAGTCTCACCAGGTCGAGGGACTAGACACCTCTCAACCTTTCCAAGGCCCGAGCCTATGCTTCGGGCCTTTTTTTTGCCTGAAGGATTTGGGGCTGCTTTGCAGCCCATCGCGACGCAAGGCCGCTCCTACAGGGACCGCAGCTTGCCTGGAACCCCGTACTCCGGCACACAACTTGCTCCATAATATGTCCCAGCCCAACGGGATTACCCAGCATGCTGCACAGCCACCTGACCACCCTCAACGCGGTTTCGCTGATCCTCAACGTCTTCCAGGCAGATGGTTGCGAGGCATCGGCGCTGCTGGCCGGCAGCGGCATCGGCCCGGCAGACCTGGGCCATGCCGACGCGCGCATCACCACCCAGCAGGAACTGCAGGTGTGCGCCAACGCCGTTGCCCGACGCGAGGATATCGGCCTGGAACTGGGCCGGCGCATGCATGTGTCGTGCTACGGCATGCTCGGTTACGCCCTGCTCTCCAGTGCCACTTTGGGTGACGCCTTGCGCCTGGCACTGCAGTATCCGGCACTGCTGGGAACAGTCTTCAAGCTGCGTTTGCTCGACGACGGCCAGCGCGTCTGGTTCAGCGCCAGCGACTACCACGACAGCCCGATGCTGACCGCCTTCAACGCCGAGTTCTGCCTGGTGTCACTGAAGGTGATCTGCGACGACCTGCTTGGCCGCCCGCTGCCCCTGCTGGCAGCCCGTTTCGAACACCCACGGCCCGGCTACCATGCACTCTATGCCGGGGCATTCCAGTGCCCGGTCGGTTTCGACGACGAGGACAATGCCTTTGCCTTCGAACGGCGCTGGCTGGACACGCCACTGCCGCTGGCAGACCCGATTACCCACAAGGCCATGAGCGAACGCTGCCGGCGCCTGAACCTGGAGTTCACTGGCCGCCAGGCTTGGCTGGGAAGGATTCGCCAACTGCTGGCCCAGCAACTGGATGCAGCGCCCGGGCTGGAAGGGCTGGCGCGGCAGATGAACTGCTCATCGCGCACTCTGCGCCGGCATTTGCAGGCGCTGGGCAGCAGTTATCAACAGCTGCTGGATGAACTGAGGTTCGAGCGGGCCAAGCAGTTGCTGGCTGATGAGCAAATGCCGATCTATCGGATTGCCGAGTGCCTGGGGTTCAGCGAGACCGCCAGTTTTCGGCATGCCTTCCAGCGTTGGAGCGGTGTAGCGCCCAGCCATTTTCGCGGTTGACCTGTACCGGCCCTTCGGGTGAACCCGCGAAGGGGCCAGTACAGGCCACCAACAAATTCAGCCAATGAGCTTGGCCACATCGATCCCCTTTTGGCCACTTGCGTCGTTCTCCCCCACTGGCCCGCCCATGAAAATGGGCCCACGCCAGTACCCACCGGAGAACAACAAATGCTGACGATCTATTCCGATGACCACCGCCTGCACCACGGCCGCTGCGAGCTGATCGACGGCAAGCTGATGCCCTGTTTCGAAATGCCGTCACGCGCCGACCATGTGCTCGACCAGGTAAAGAAGCGCAACCTTGGCGACATCCAGCGCCCCAGCGACTTCGGCCGCGCACCGTTGCTGCGCATCCACAGCGCCGGCTACCTGGATTTCTTCGAAGGCGCCTGGGCGCGCTGGGCCGCACTGGGCCAGGAAGGCGACCTGCTGCCGTTCACCTGGCCCGCACGCACCCTGCGCCAGGTAAAACCCACCGGCCTGCATGGTGAGCTGGGCTACTACAGCTTCGATGCCGGCGCACCGATCACCGCCGGCACCTGGCAGGCCGCCTACAGCGCTGCCCAGGTCGCCCTGACCGCCCAGGCGGCGATCCAGCAAGGCGCACATTCCGCCTTCGCCCTGTGTCGCCCGCCAGGGCACCATGCCGCCGGCGAAGTCATGGGTGGCTATTGCTACCTGAACAACGCCGCTATCGCCGCCCAGGCCTTCCTCGACCAGGGCCGGCGCAAGGTCGCCATCCTCGACGTCGACTACCACCACGGCAATGGCACCCAGGACATCTTCTACAACCGCAACGATGTGTTCTTCGCCTCGATCCATGGCGACCCGCGCGATGAGTTCCCGTTTTTCCTCGGCCATGCCGATGAAACCGGCGAGGGTGCCGGTGAAGGCTGCAACATCAACTACCCACTGCCGGCCGGGAGCGACTGGGCCGCCTGGAGCGCTGCCCTGGAGGACGCCTGCCAGCGCATCGCTGCCTATGACGCCGATGTGCTGGTGATCTCGCTGGGCGTGGATACTTTCAAGGACGACCCGATCTCGCAATTCAAGCTGGATAGCCCGGACTACCTGGAAATGGGCAAGCGCATCGCCCAGCTCGGCAAGCCGACCCTGTTCGTGATGGAAGGCGGCTACGCTGTGGAAGAAATCGGTATCAACGCGGTCAATGTGCTGGAAGGCTTTCAGCACGCCCAGCCAGGAGCCCGGTAATGGTCCGACTCAAGCGTCTGCTCGCCCCGTTCATCGCCGCTACCCTGTTCTCCTGTGCCCTGCACGCCCAGGCCGAACAGCGCACCCTGCGGGTGTACAACTGGTTCGACTACATCACGCCGCAAACCCTCACCGAGTTCCAGAAAGAAAGCGGTGTGAAGCTGGTCTACGACATCTTCGACACCAACGAGGCGCTGGAAGCCAAGCTGCTGACCGGCAACTCCGGGTATGACGTGGTAGTGCCGTCCAACGTGTTCCTCGCCAAGCAGATCGAAGCGGGAGTGTTTCAGCCGCTGGACCGCAGCAAGCTGCCGAACTGGCAGCACCTGGACCCGGCACTGATGAAGCTGATCGAGGCCAACGACCCCGGCAACAAATTTGCCGTGCCCTACATGTACGGCACCGTGCTGATCGGCTTCAACCCGGCCAAGGTCAAGGCTGCGCTCGGCGACAACGCGCCGGTGGACAGCTGGGACCTGATCTTCAAGGAAGAGAACATCGCCAAGCTCAAGCAGTGCGGCGTGGCCCTGCTCGACTCACCGTCGGAGATCATGCCGCTGGCGTTGCAGTACCTGGGCTTGCCACCGAACAGCGACAACCCGGCCGATTACAAGAAAGCCGAAGCGCTGATGTTGAAGATTCGCCCGCACATCACCTACTTCCATTCCTCGAAATACATGGCCGACATCGCAAACGGCGATATCTGCGTGGCAGTGGGCTACAGCGGCAGCTTCTCGCAGGCCGCCAACCGCGCCGTCGAAGCGAAGAATGGCGTGGTGGTGGACATGCGCCTACCCAAGGAAGGTGCACCGATCTGGTTCGACATGCTGGCGATTCCGAAGAACGCGGCCAACCCGGAAGATGCCCACGCGTTCATCAACTACCTGCTGCGGCCCGAGGTTATTGCGCCGATCAGTGACTTTGTCGGGTACCCGAACCCGAACAAGGATGCGACCGACAAGGTGAGCCCGGCGATTCGCAACAACCCCAACCTGTATCCGACGGCGGAGGCGATGGCCAAGCTGTATACCCTCAAGCCCCTGGCGCGGGATGCCGAGCGGGCTCGGACCAGGGCTTGGACGCGGATCAAGTCCGGTACCTGATTTAGAGCCGGGGACTGCTTTGCAGCCCAATCGCCGGCAAGCCAGCTCCCACAGGAGCTCCACTGTTTCGAAGCAGATGCAGTACCTGTGGGAGCTGGCTGCTTGCCGGCGACCGGGGCGCACAGGGGCCCTATTCACTTCCTCCAGGCCTTGCGCAAGCGCATCAAAGCCTCGGCAATCTCCCCCTCCGGCACCGCAGCAAACCCCAGCACCAGCCCCGCGCGCTTATCCACAGGCTGCTCGCTGTCCACCAGCCAGAAATTGCTCAGCGGCGTCACCTCCACCCCCACCACTTCAGCCTTGGCCACCAGCTCCTGCTCCCGCGCAAAGTTATCCACATCGACCTTCACATGCAGCCCGGCTGCCACCTCCGGCATGCCGCCCAAACCCGGAATATCCACAGGCCAGCCAGCCTTCAGCACATTGCGCCGGCTCAACGCCGCCTTGCGCATGCGCCGGATATGCCGCTGAAAGTGCCCCCTGGCCATGAACTCGGCCATCACGCACTGGCTGCTGACCTCCGAATGCCGCACCGCCAGCGCCCTGGCCTGGCTGAACGCCTGTGCCAGTTGCGGCGGCAATACCAGGTAGCCCAGGCGCAACGCCGGAAAGGCGATCTTGCCGAAGGTTCCGACGTACAGCACCCGTCCGTGCCGATCGAGCGCCGCAAGCGGGGCCAAGGGCGCACCGCTGTAACGGTACTCGCCGTCGTAGTCGTCTTCGATGATCCAGCCATCGCTGCGCTCGGCCCAGGCCAGTAGCTCCAGGCGGCGCGCCAGGCTCATGGTCACCCCGGTCGGGTACTGGTGAGCTGGCGTGACATAGGCCAGCCGGCAATCCATCAGTTGCCCGAGCCGGTGACAGTCCATGCCATCCTCGTCCACCGGCACGCCACACAACCTGCCACCGGCCAGCGCAAAGGCATGCCCGGCTGCGCGGTAACCCGGGTTTTCCACAGCCACACCGTCGCCGGGCTGCAACAACAACTGTGCACAAAGGCTGATGGCCTGCTGCGCACCACTGGTGACCACAATTTGTTCAGCCGTACAACTCAGCCCACGGGAGCGACGCAGGTAGGCCGCGATCAGTTCGCGCAACAGCGGCTCGCCTGCCGGGTCACCATAACCCAATTGCGCCGGAGCCGGGTTGCGCCAGAAACCCGCCTGCAGCTTGGCCCAGACGTCGAACGGGAACAGATCGAACGCCGGAATACCGACACGAAAAGCACGCGGGGCACCGCTTCTCGGGGGCTGCAGATGGTTACTTTTCAGGCGCTCCAAAGGCTCGCTGGAACAGCGCTTGCTGGATAAATCCTCAGTATTTTCTGAGGAAAATGTGGATAAGTCTGTTGATAACCACCGGGATAACCCTGTGGATACTTGTGTGGATAGTTTTGCAGTGGAGAGTTTCGGTAACTGGCTGACATAGGTGCCGTCGCCTACCCGGCTTTCGATGTAGCCCTCGGCATATAGCTGGTCATAAGCCCGCACCACGCTGTTGCGTGACAGCGCCAGCATGGCGGCCAAGTCACGAGTGGCCGGTAGCCGCGTGCCACTGCTCAGGCGCCCGTCCAGCACCCGCGCACGTAGCGCCTGGTATAGCTGCTGGCTGAGCCCGCGACGGCGATCGAGGGCGATCCCGGCAGGGTCGAAAGGCAATACTAGGGGGCGCTCGCTCACGGTATTGGACCTATAAAAACAGCTGTTAATGGCTCTTACTATGAACCAATAGCCTGCCTAGGATGGAGCCATATCACAAGGAAACCGAGCATGTACAACAGCAAACCCCATCAGGAACACGACCTCGGGCGCCTGCACCAGCACATGCTCGACACCCGCCTGGCCATCCTGGTCAGCCAGGGCGAACAAGGCCTGCTGGCCACGCACCTGCCAGTGCTGGTCGATATCGCCGAAGGCAAATTCGGCACCGTCTATGCCCACCTCGCGCGGGCCAACCCCCAGTGGCACGACCTGAAGCAAGGTGGCGAAGCCCTGCTGGTGTTCCCCGGTGCTGATGCCTATGTCAGCCCCGGTTACTACCCGAGCAAGGCCGACAACCCCAAGGTGGTGCCAACCTGGAACTACCTGGCCGTGCACGCCTATGGTCCGGCCGAAGTGATCCACGACGCCGAACCATTGCTGGCCATTGTCAGCCGCCTGACCGAGCGCCACGAGCAAGGCCGCGGCGAACCGTGGAACGTCACCGATGCCCCGCGTGACTACCTCGATGGCATGCTTCGAGCCATCGTCGGCATCCGCTTGCCCATCGCCCGCCTGCAAGGCGCGCGCAAGCTCAGCCAGAACCGCTCCGAGCAAGACATTTCCGGCGTGCGCGAAGGCCTGAGCGCCAGCCCCGATTACCTGGATAACCAACTCGCGGCGCACATGCGCCAACTCTGAAGGAATAGCCCATGTCCAGCGTTACCCTGCGCCCTGTCACCACCCAAGACCATGCTGCCTGGCAGGCCCTGTGGCAGGCCTACTTGCACTTCTATGAGTCCGAATTGACCGAGGAGGTCAGCCTCAGCACATGGCAACGCCTGCTCGACCCGAACGAACCGACCCATTCGGCCTTGGCCTGGGTCGATGGCAAGGCAGTGGGCATGGTCAACTTCATCTACCATCGTACCAACTGGAGTATCGGCAACGCCTGTTACCTGCAGGACCTGTACGTAGACAGCATGCAACGTGGCCTGGGTATCGGCCGCCAGCTAATCGAGCATGTCTACGCTGCAGCCAAGGCCGAAAACTGCAGCAAGGTGCACTGGCTGACCCACGAGACCAACGCCACCGCCATCAGCCTGTACCAACAGGTTGCCGAGCGCTCGGGCTTCATCCAATTCCGCAAAGAGTTCTGAACCGAACATGACCGACGCATTGAACTGGAAACCCGCCGCAGCCCCCCAGGCCGAGCCCATCGACGGCCGCTTCATCCGCCTGGAAAAGCTCGACCCGACGCGCCATGGCGAAGACCTCTGGGAGGTGCTGCAAGGCCCGGCGGCCGACCCGGTGCTGTGGGACTACCTCCCTTATGGCCCATTCACCGAACGTGCCGCCTTCGACCGTTGGCTGGAAGGTAACGCCGCTGGCCGCGACCCGCTGTTCTACACCGTCATCGACCGCCCCAGCGGCCAGGCCCAAGGCATCCTGAGCCTGATGTCGATCGTGCCCGACCACGGCCGCATCGAAATCGGGCACGTCGCCTTCGGCGCCGCCATGCAGCGTACGCCCAAGGGCACCGAGGCGGTGTACCTGCTGGGCAAGCTGGGCTTCGAGCTGGGCAACCGCCGGCTGGAGTGGAAGTGCAACAACGCCAACGCACGCTCCAAGCGTGCGGCGGAGCGGTTTGGCTTTGTCCATGAAGGAGTGTTCCGCAAGCACCTGGTGGTGAAGGACCACAATCGAGATACGGCGTGGTATTCGATTACCGATGAGGAGTGGCCGGCGCTGGCGACCGCGTTCGAGCGCTGGTTGAGTGAAGAGAACCAGCGGCCGCAAGGCCAGGTGCGGACACTTGAGGACTGCCGTAGGGGGTGAACGGCATAACCGATCACGGGCCGGCAGGCCCGCGATCGGTGCAAGCCGGTTATCTGATCGGGCTCGCACGCCTGACGACGCCCATCTGCAAACCGAACGGTTTGAATACCGCGTTCAACGATTTGAGCGTGGGGTTACCGTCCCCCTGCTCGATCTGAATGAGCGTTCGCACGGAAATCTTGCACATCAGCGCAAACTGGGTCTGCTGCATCTTTGCAACTTCTACGCGCAGGCGGCGAACGGCAGCACCCAGCTCGATTGTGCCGTCGGCAATACCTTCGCGCACGCCATCGATCATCAGACCTCGGGCATCGATGGAAACCGTCATGCCAACCCCCACTCCGCCATTCGGCGCTCAAGCTTGCCCAGCGCAATCGCCGGGTGATTCATCACTACCTCCGGGAGCCCAAGCCCGGACAAGATATCAGGCAATGCCAATAGGTGCCGGGCCTCCTGACGCAGACGCTGGTAAGCCTCATCCGGATCGATGAATTCGGCCAGCGCAACACAGGCTTCCTGCCAGTCGATTTCGCCTGCTCTTTCGATCAAAGCGGGCCACTTCGTCGTTCTGGTTACTCCTTCCTGATCCATCACCATCGGTGCCAAATCGTAAATGGGTGCAAGACGCACCGTGTCGCGGGTACGAATGATCGCTGTATTACGTCCATGGTTATCGGCGTTACCCAGGATCTTGTTGATCAGGTCGCGCCGCAGGTAATCCGCGATCAGATCAGGCACCTCTTTACTCTGCCCGGCCATCTTCCACAAGCCAACGAGCGTCTCGATCACCTCCAAATGCCCCATCCGGCTACCGGGTTCGGTTACACCACACAAGGAATACATCGATTCCACGGCAAACCGCTGTACTCCCTGATCGGTAACCTGACGGTCGAAGCGTTCCATCCACAGGCTGGGCTTGGCTCCCTCTTCCAGCGCCATGTGTTCACTGGCCACCGTCTCGATGCCAAGCTGCTTCAACGCCCTGTAATAGAGGTACTCGGCCCGCAGGATCTCCTGATCATCGGCCAAGGCCTGGTGCCTGGCGAACTTGATGAACCAATGGCGACAGGCCCTCTCATCCGCAAGCACCGCGTCCGGGTATAGGTGGCCGTTTTTATCTTCGGTCATCAGCAGCTTTGGCGCCTCTCCACCGGCGCCTGTCGCGCCACCTATGGCCGCGCCCTGCTCGTAGGCGTACTCCAGAAAACGTTGATCGCGAACGATGACGTCCTGGCGGGTAAAACCGATGGGGTCCGCAAGGTCCAGTAACTCAGCCGACTCCCTGATACGCATATTGCCAATCGGAGCTGGGGTGGAACGCCCTAGCAGAAACAAGTCTTCCCCCATGCCTGCCGGTTTTTCACGACCGATATGCCTCAGCAGAAAACGCTTCGCAGCCCCTGCAGGCGCGATGTCATAAAGGAATGCAGGAGCATGCGGTAGACGATGAGAGCCAAAGTCCACCGGGAGCTTGGCACTGGCCGCCTGGCTGAACAGGCTGTCGTACGCATGCAGATTGGTCTTGACGTAGTTGGATGTGTATCCGAACTCGCAAGGGCTGGAGAGGCTTCTTTCCGGTTCCGCGAAGGCGATGGCAATAGCATCATGCCATTTACCTTGGTCATGTAATTGGAGCGTGAGTCGGTACATTGGCCACCTGCAATTTACTGCATATTTTCGATCAGTCTCAGCCGTCAGCCTGCAGTATAGTGCAGATGTTTTTCTGAACCACACCCAATTTATGCATTTTAGTGCAGATTATGAAGGCTTTGGCGCCAGTCATCTGCACTAAACTGCATATCCTTCCATAAAAAAGGGGAGCATCCGCTCCCCCGAGGTAAACCGCCAGTAGATGAGGGCTTATCTCAGCCCTCGATCTCGATCAGGATCTCGCCCGGTGTCACGCGGTCGCCCTTGGCCACGTGGATGGCCACGATCTTGCCAGCGATACCCGCCTGCACTTCGGTCTCCATCTTCATCGCTTCGGTGATCAGCACAGCCTGCCCGGTCTTGACCATGTCGCCTTCCTTGACCAGCACATCGACGATGTTGCCCGGCATGGTGGTGCTGACGTGGCCCGGGGCACTGGCCTGCTTGCGCTTGCTGCTGCCGCCACCGACGAATTCGTTGAGCGGCTCGAACACCACTTCTTCCGGCATGCCGTCGATCGACAGGTAGAAGTGGCGCTTGCCTTCGGCCTTCACGCCCACACCGGTGATGTCGACGCGGTAGGTTTCGCCGTGCACGTCGATGACAAACTCGGTCGGTACTCCTTCACCGCTGTTGGACGCTACTGCGCCCGCTTCAGGAATTGGCAGCAGGATTTCAGGGGTCAGAGTGCCGGCTTCGCGCTCTTCGAGGAACTTGCGACCAATGTCCGGGAACATGGCGAAGGTCAGCACGTCTTCTTCGCAACGGGCCAAGGCGCCGATATCGGCACGGAGCTTGGCCATTTCCGGCTTCAGCAGATCGGCCGGGCGTACGTCGATCACTTCTTCGCTGCCGATCGCCTGGCGGCGCAGCTGCTCGTTGACCACACCCGGGGCCTTGCCGTAACCGCCTTGCAGGTACAGCTTCACCTCGTTGGTGATGGTCTTGTAGCGCTCGCCGGCCAGCACATTGAAGAACGCCTGGGTGCCGACGATCTGCGAGGTCGGGGTCACCAGCGGCGGGAAGCCGAGGTCTTCACGCACGCGCGGGATCTCTGCCAGCACCTCGTTCATGCGGTTTAGGGCGCCCTGCTCCTTGAGCTGGTTGGCCAGGTTGGAAATCATGCCGCCCGGTACCTGGTTGACCTGTACGCGGGTGTCCACAGCGGTGAACTCGCTTTCGAACTGGTGGTACTTCTTGCGCACGGCATAGAAGTACAGGCCGATTTCCTGCAGCAGCTCCAGGTCGAGGCCGGTGTCGAATTCGCTGCCCTTGAGCGCGGCAACCATCGACTCAGTACCCGGGTGGCTGGTGCCCCAGGCGAAGCTGGAGATGGCGGTGTCGATGTGATCGGCGCCGTTCTCCACAGCCTTGAGCTGACACATGGCGGCCAGGCCGGCAGTGTCATGGGAGTGGATGAACACCGGCAGCGACTGCTCTGCCTTCAGTGCCTTGACCAGTTCGCCGGTGGCGAACGGGGTCAGCAGGCCGGCCATGTCCTTGATCGCGACCGAGTCGCAACCCATGGCTTCCATCTGTTTGGCCTGGTTCACGAAAGCTTCGATGGTGTGTACGGGGCTGGTGGTGTAGGCGATGGTGCCCTGGGCGTGCTTGCCGGCAGCCTTGACCGCTTCAATGGCAACGCGCAGGTTACGTACGTCGTTCATGGCATCGAAGATGCGGAACACGTCGATACCGTTGACCGCTGCCTTGGCGACGAACGCCTTTACCACGTCGTCGCTGTAGTGGCGGTAGCCCAGCAGGTTCTGGCCGCGCAGCAGCATTTGCAGGCGGGTGTTGGGCAGCGCCGCGCGCAGCTTGCGCAGGCGCTCCCACGGGTCTTCCTTGAGGAAGCGCACGCAGGCGTCGAAGGTGGCGCCACCCCAGACTTCCAGCGACCAGTAGCCGACCTTGTCGAGCTTGTCGCAGATCGGCAGCATGTCTTCGGTACGCATGCGGGTGGCCAACAGGGACTGGTGGGCGTCGCGCAGGATCGTGTCGGTTACGTGAATTTTCTTGGACATTATGGGGTTCCTCACAGGCCTGCGTGGGCGGCGATGGCGGCAGCGATGGCCAGGGCCAGCTCTTCGGGTTTGCGCTTGATCGAGTAGTTGGTCAGTTCAGGGTGGCTTTCGACGAAGCTGGTGTTGAACTGGCCGCTACGGAATTCCGGATTGCGCAGGATTTCCTGGTAGTACGCGGCGGTGGTCTTCACCCCTTGCACGCGCATGTCGTCCAGGGCCCGCAGGCCGCGGTCCATGGCTTCTTCCCAGGTCAACGCCCACACCACCAGTTTCAGGCACATGGAGTCGTAGAACGGCGGAATGGTGTAGCCGGTGTAGATCGCCGTGTCGGTACGCACGCCCGGGCCGCCGGGGGCGTAGTAACGGGTGATCTTGCCGAAGCTGGGCAGGAAGTTGTTCTTCGGGTCTTCGGCGTTGATGCGGAACTGCAACGCGTAACCGCGGTGCTGGATGTCTTCCTGCTTGACCGAGAGCGGCAGGCCCGAGGCAATGCGGATCTGCTCACGGACGATGTCGATACCGGTGATTTCCTCGGTGATGGTGTGCTCCACCTGCACTCGGGTGTTCATTTCCATGAAGTACACCTCGCCATCGGCGAGCAGGAACTCCACGGTACCGGCGTTCTCGTAGTTGACCGCCTTGGCCGCACGCACCGCCAGGTCGCCGATGTAGGCGCGCTGCTCGGGGGTGAGCTGGGGGCTCGGGGCAATTTCGATGAGTTTCTGGTTGCGGCGCTGGATCGAGCAGTCGCGCTCGAACAGGTGCACGACGTTGCCAAAGCTGTCACCGAGGATCTGCGCCTCGATGTGCTTGGGGTTGACGATGCACTTTTCCAGGAACACTTCCGCGGAACCAAAGGCCTTGGTAGCCTCGGAGATGACGCGGGGGAAGTTCTGTTCCAGTTCTTCACGGCTGTTGCAACGGCGAATACCACGGCCGCCACCACCAGAGGTGGCCTTGAGCATGACCGGGTAACCGATGCGGTCACCTTCGCTCAGGGCTTCGTGAATATCGGCAACGTTGCCTTCGGTACCCGGAGTTACCGGTACACCGGCGGCGATCATGGTGCGACGCGCTTCGGTCTTGTCGCCCATGCGGCGAATGACCTCGGCGGCCGGGCCGATGAACTTGATACCGCGCTCGGCGCAGATCTCTGCCAGTTCAGCGTTTTCCGACAGGAAGCCATAGCCCGGGTGCAGGGCATCACAGCCGGTTTCCACAGCCAGGTTCACCAGCTTGCGCGGGTTCAGGTAACCGGCCAGCGGCTCGGCACCAATGCTGTGGGCTTCGTCGGCGCGCTTGACGTGCAAGGCGTGACGGTCGGCATCGGAATAGATCGCGACAGAGCGAATGCCCATTTCGGCGCAGGCACGGACAATCCGAACTGCGATTTCACCCCGGTTGGCGATCAGGATTTTTTTTATCACTGGAGTCTTCCCAAAGCCGTAGGAACAGTCGAGCCGGTTCTACCGGTCGGCGCGTGACCAGACGTTGCTGGCCAGTCGCACATTCACCCTAGCGCTGTAGGTTGATAAACAAAAATCAATATTTGTTAGGGGCTGTATTAGCAAAAGCTTATAGTGCGGTAACAAGGTGTTGCCAAAGGGCGGACAAAAATGCGTAAGTCCTTGATGCGTATGACTTTGCGTCAATTACAGATCTTCAACGAGGTGTGCGATTTGCGTTCGTACAGCCGTGCGGCGGAAGAGATGGCGCTGACGCAACCCGCCGTAAGTCTACAGATCCGCCAGCTCGAAGAGCTGATCGGCCAGCCGCTGTTCGAGTACGTGGGCAAAAAACTCTACCTGACTGAAGCTGCCGAGGCCCTGCAACGCGCCAGCCGCGATATCTTCGGGCGCCTGGAGAGCCTGGACATGCAGTTGTCGGACATGCAGGGCTCATTGCAGGGGCAGTTGAAACTGGCTATCGAATCCAGTGCCAAGTACTTCGTGCCACACCTGTTCGCGGCCTTCAAGCAGCGTCACCCGGAGGTCAACCTGACCCTGACGGTGGTCAATCGCGCCCAGGCCATCCGCCGCCTTTCGGACAACCGCGATGATCTGATCATCATGTCCATGGTGCCGCAGGACATGGGCCTGGAGTTTCTGCCATTCCTCAACAACCCGATCGTCGCGGTGGCGCCGCCCGAGCACCCGTTGTGCAAGCTGGAACAACTGCGCCTGCAGGACCTGGAGCCTCATACCCTGCTGGTCCGCGAACAGGGTTCGGGCACGCGCAAGGCTTGCGAGGAATACTTCAAGGACAAGCGCGTGCATTTCACCCAGACCTTGGAGGTGGCTTCGGCCGACGCCCAGCGCGAGTGCGTGATTGCCGGCCTTGGCATTGCCATGCTTACCCGCCATGCGGTCAACCTGGAGCTGGCCACCGGGGTGCTGAGGGAGCTGCCTGTGGAGGAACTACCGCTGTACCGCAGCTGGTGCGTGGTGCAGTCCAAGGCCAAACGGCAGTCGCCGGTGGCCTTGGCCTTCCTGGCGTTCATCCGTAGCGAACGTGCGCTGATCAGCGCACTGGTTGAGCGTTTTTCGGGGAAGCTGCTGCCGACGCCTGCCAGACCGTGAGCTCTCGCAGCTCGGGGTAGTCCACGAGTTCGCGAAGCAGTTGACGTTGGTCGCAATAGCTCTCGATCGCGCGGCGGTATTCCATGCGGCGCTGATCCTTTTCCTGCTGCTTGCGAGCCTTGGCGCTGGGTTGGTACGTACCGTCGAAGTCACGAGCCATTGCCTGTCTCCCTGATAGGATGCGGGGAGTTTCAGACTGGCCTTGATGGTTTACGGTTTGGCTGTGGAATGGTGACAAAACCGTGAATTTTTACTGCCTGTGCTGGCCCATTCGCGGGCTCGCCCGCTCCCACAGGTACTGTGCACCTGTTGAAATTGGCGCAATCCCTGTGGGAGCGGGCAAGCCCGCGAAGAGGCCAGTGCAGGAAGAATTCAGTCGTCGGTAGCCTTGATCGACTTGGGCGACAAGCGCAGGCTGCGCAAGCTGCGCTTCACGCTCTTCAGGTGGTTGACCAGGCTCGGCCCGCGCGCCATGGCCACGCCCATGGCCAGCACGTCGATCACCACCAGGTGGGCAATACGCGAAGTCAGCGGGGTGTAGATTTCGGTGTCTTCATGCACGTCGATCGCCAGGTTGACCGTCGACAGCTCCGCCAGCGGGGTCTGGCTGGGGCACAGGGTAATCAGGTTGGCGCCGCTCTCACGGACCAGGTTGGCAGTGATCAGCAGGTCCTTGGAACGGCCCGACTGGGAAATGCATACCGCCACATCACCCGGCTTCAGGGTCACCGCCGACATCGCCTGCATGTGCGGGTCGGAATAGGCTGCCGCGCTGAGCAGCAGCCGGAAGAACTTGTGCTGGGCATCGGCCGCTACCGCACCGGAGGCGCCAAAGCCATAGAACTCCACGCGCTGCGCCTGGGCCATGGCGGTCACTGCCTGCTGCAGCGCCTGCGGGTCCAGGTGCTCGCGCACTTCCATAAGGGTGTGCAGCGTGGTGTCGAAGATCTTCAGGCTGTAGTCGGCGACCGAGTCGTCTTCATGGATAGCGAACTGGCCGAAACTGGCTCCCGCAGCCAGGCTTTGCGCCAGCTTCAGCTTCAGGTCCTGGAAGCCCGAGCAACCGATCGCGCGGCAGAAACGCACGATGGTCGGTTCGCTGATACCCACGCTGTGCGCCAGGTCGGCCATGGAGCTGTGCATGACGGCAGCCGGGTCGAGCAGCACGTGGTCGGCTACTTTAAGTTCCGATTTGCGCAGCAGGTGGCGCGATTGGGCGATATGTTGCAACAGATTCACAGGCTGGACTCGGTTATGATCGGCTGGCCGGGTTGTAGCTTTCTTGTAGTTATACTACATGGACGCCAACCCGCCCAGTTAAACGAACGTGGAGAGTGGTGGTTTGACTATTCCTTGCGACATTCTGGTCTTCGGCGGCACCGGCGATCTGGCCCTGCACAAATTGCTTCCGGCGCTCTACCACCTGTTTCGCGAGGCCCGTTTGAACAACGCCGTGCGGATCATCGCGCTGGCACGACGCAACCTGCCACGTAACGATTATCTCAAGCTTGCCGAGCGCCATTGCCGGGCACAGATTGCCCGCAACGACTTCGACGAAGAGGTCTGGCAGCGGTTTTCAGCACGAGTCGACTATTTCGCCATGGATGCTTCGCAAAGCGCCGATTTCGGCCGCCTGGCGCGCTACCTGGGCGAGCCCGGCGGCTTGACGCGCATCTTCTACCTGGCCACCGCTCCCAACCTGTTCGTGCCTATTGCCAAGCACCTGCATAACGCCGGCCTGGCCGACGCCGAAGCGCGCATCGTGCTGGAAAAGCCGATCGGCCACTCGCTGGAATCGGCTACCGCCATCAACGAAGCGATTGGCGCAGTGCTGGAGGAAAACCAGGTATTTCGCATCGACCACTACCTGGGCAAGGAAACCGTGCAGAACCTCATGGCCCTGCGTTTTGCCAACGCCCTGCTGGAGCCGGTGTGGCGCAACAACCAGGTCGACCACGTGCAGATCAGCGTATGCGAGACCTTGGGGGTAGAGAACCGCGGCGCCTACTACGACCGCGCCGGGGCGACCCGCGACATGCTGCAGAACCACTTGCTACAGCTGCTATGCCTGGTGGCCATGGAGCCCCCCGCGCAGTTTGAAGCCGAAGCGGTGCGTGACGAGAAGGTGAAGATTCTGCGGGCCCTCAAGCCCATCACTGGCCAGGATGTGCAGGACAAGACCGTACGCGGCCAGTATGGCGCCGGGCGCATCGGCGGCCAGGAAGTGCCGGCCTATTATTTCGAAAAGGACGTCGACAACGACAGTGACACCGAGACCTTCATCGCCATCGAGGCGCACATCGACAATTGGCGCTGGGCGGGCGTGCCCTTCTACCTGCGTACGGGCAAGCGCATGGCACGGCGCTCATCGCAGATCGTCATCCAGTTCAGGCCGGTGCCCCACGAGCTGTTCAACGGTGGCCAGGTCAACCAGCTGCTGATCCAGTTGCAACCGGACGAACGCATCAGCCTGCGCATGATGACCAAGAGCCCGGGCAAGGGCATGCGCCTGGAACCTGTGGACCTGGATCTGAACCTGGCCCAGGTGTTCAGCCAGACCCGCCGCTGGGACGCCTACGAGCGCCTGCTGCTGGATGTACTGGAGGGCGACTCGACGCTGTTCATGCGCCGCGATGAAGTGGAAGCGGCCTGGGCCTGGATCGACCCGATCATCAAGGGCTGTGAAGAGCACTTCCAGGCACCGCGCCCGTACCCGGCAGGCAGTAACGGGCCGGAGCAAGCCAACAGCCTGCTGGCCAGGCACGGCAGGCACTGGCATAGCTGAAGCACTGCCCTGCTCCCGTGTCAGGCGAAAGGGCAGAAAGTAGCCCCAGCGCGCTGGCGCTACTTTCAACCCTAGACAGGAGCAGACAATGGCTACTATCACCAACCTCGTTGCAATCAACGACATCGCCCACGGCAAGCAGGTTTTCAGGGTTCATGGCACGGTTACGGTCGCCTCCCCGGCCATCGAACCGGTACTGGTCGAGCCCAAGGTGCGCCACAGGGGTGGCTGGGAAGTGCTGGAGCTTCAACTGCTGGATAGCGGCGCAATCACACCGCAGGTGCTGACGGAAAAAACCGTGGTCTTCGAACGTGCAGGCGGCACTGGCTGGAAAACCGTGGAGATAATCCATGCCGACAGTTCGCAGCGCTGCGAAATTCGCACCATCGAGGCGATTGACTGAGCCGCTGCCGGCCAGGTCGCCCGAGCGGTGGCCTGGCACCTGCCATCAGCTCGATGAACGGGCATGCGGCAGGTGAATATTTATACAGTGGAGGTTTGCCCCATTTCCTGCCGCGCCCTAGAATGGCCCGATGCGCACAGACGACCTCTCCCTCCTGCTGAATTCCCTCAACGATGCCCAACGCCAGGCCGTAGCGGCCACGCTCGGGCGTCAACTGGTGCTTGCTGGCGCCGGTTCCGGTAAAACCCGCGTGCTGGTGCACCGCATTGCCTGGTTGATCCAGGTGGAGCAGGCATCGCCGCACTCGATCCTGTCGGTGACCTTCACCAACAAGGCTGCGGCAGAAATGCGCCAGCGGATCGAGCAACTGCTGGGCATCAACCCGGCAGGCATGTGGGTCGGCACCTTCCACGGCCTGGCCCATCGCCTGCTGCGGGCCCACTGGCAGGAAGCACGGCTGGTGCAGAACTTCCAGATCCTCGACAGCGACGACCAGCAGCGCCTGATCAAACGGGTGATGCGCGAGCTGGGCCTGGACGAGCAGAAATGGCCGGCACGCCAGGCCCAGTGGTTCATCAACGGGCAGAAGGACGAAGGCCTGCGCCCACAGCATATCCAGGCCGGGGGCGACCTGTTCCTGTCGACCATGCGCGACGTCTATACCGCCTACGAGCAAGCCTGCGAGCGCGCCGGGGTCATCGACTTCTCCGAGCTGCTGCTGCGCGGCCTGGACCTGTGGCGCGACCATCCGGGCCTGCTGGAGCACTACCAACGGCGCTTCCGCCACGTGCTGGTGGACGAGTTCCAGGATACCAACGCCGTGCAGTACGCCTGGCTGCGCCTGCTGGCGCGCGGCGGTGACAGCCTGATGGCGGTGGGCGATGACGACCAGTCGATCTACGGCTGGCGCGGTGCCAAGATCGAGAACATTCACCAGTACACTGCCGACTTCCCCGACGCCGAAATGATCCGCCTGGAGCAGAACTACCGCTCCACCGGCGGCATCCTCAAGGCTGCAAATGCGCTGATCGCCAATAACAGCGGGCGCCTGGGCAAAGAGCTGTGGACCGACATGGGTGAAGGCGAACCGCTGACCCTGTATGCGGCCTACAACGAGCATGACGAAGCGCGCTACGTGGTAGAAACCATCGAGAGCCTGGTCAAGCAGGGCAATGCACGCAACGAGATCGCCATTCTGTACCGTTCCAACGCCCAGTCACGGGTGCTGGAAGAAGCACTGCTGCGCGAACGCATCCCCTACCGCATCTACGGTGGCCAGCGCTTCTTCGAGCGCGCGGAAATCAAGAACGCCATGGCTTACCTGCGGCTGATCGAAGGCCGTGGCAACGATGCCGCCCTGGAGCGGGTAATCAATGTGCCGCCACGTGGCATTGGCGAAAAAACCGTCGAAGCCATCCGCGAGCACGCCCGCCACAGCCAGCTGTCGATGTGGGAGGCCATGTGCCAGCTGCTCGCCGCCAAAGCCCTGAAAGGCCGCGCCGCCAGTGCCCTGGGTGCGTTCATCGAGCTGATCGAGGGGTTGGCTGCCAAGGTCGTGGACATGCCACTGCATACCATGACCCAGACCACCATCGAGCAGTCCGGGCTGATCATCTATCACCAGGAAGAAAAAGGTGAGAAGGGCCAGGCACGGGTAGAAAACCTTGAGGAACTGGTCAGCGCAGCGCGCAACTTCGAGTCCACCGACGAAGACGCCGACCTCTCGCCACTCTCGGCATTCCTCGGCCACGCCTCGCTCGAGGCAGGCGATGCCCAAGCCGACGAGCATGAAGACAGCGTCCAACTGATGACCTTGCACAGCGCCAAGGGCCTGGAGTTCCCGTATGTGTTCCTGGTGGGCATGGAAGAAGGCCTGTTCCCGCACAAGATGAGCCTGGAAGAGCCTGGCCGCCTGGAAGAGGAACGCCGCCTGGCTTATGTGGGCATCACCCGCGCCATGCGCCAGCTGGTCATGACCTATGCCGAAACGCGTCGCCTGTATGGCAGCGAAACCTACAACAAGGTTTCACGTTTCGTACGCGAAATTCCGGCGGGCCTGGTTCAGGAAGTGCGCCTGTCCAACAGTGTCAGCCGCCCGTTCGGCGGTGCAAAGACCGCCACGAACAGCAACCTGTTCGCAAATGCCAGCATTCCGCAGACCGCCTTTACCCTGGGCCAGCGTGTGCAGCATGCGGTGTTTGGCGAGGGTGTGATCCTGAACTTCGAAGGCTCCGGCGCCCAGGCGCGGGTGCAAGTGAATTTTGCCGAAGGCAGCAAGTGGCTGATGCTGGGGTATGCCAAGCTCGAGGCTATCTAAAAGCCTGCGCAGGTCCTTGTAGGAGCGGCCTTGTGTCGCGATAGGGCCGCAAAGCGGCCCCACCATAGTGGCATTGACGCTGATATCTTGGGGCTGCTTCGCAGCCCTTTCGCGACACAAGGCCGCTCCTACAGGTCCGTCAAAAGCATGTTGTAACACTCAGGCAAAAGCTAGAAACATTATGTCGCTGGTCATGTGCCCGGGAACCTGTGCACCATGACGCGCGTGCAATCCACAACAGGGGATATCCCACTTATGCAACGTTTTCTTAGCATCGCTCTGGCGCTCTGCGTCGGCCTGACGCTGAGCCTGGACGCCAACGCCAAGCGTTTTGGCGGCGGCAAGAGCTCGGGCTCCGCGCCTATTCACCAGACCCGCCAGGCCACGCCAACCACGCCTGCCGCCGCGCCGACCGCACCTGGCCGTGCCGCTCCGGCCGCCAGCGGTGCTTCGCGCTGGTTGGGCCCTCTGGCCGGCCTCGCCGCAGGCGGCCTGCTGGCTTCCATGTTCATGGGCGACGGTTTCGAAGGTTTCCAGATCATGGACTTCCTGATCGTGGCGCTCATCGCCTTCCTGGTGTTCCGCTTCATCGCAGCGCGCCGTCGCCAGCAGCAGCCACAAATGGCCATGCCGGGCCATGCGCCGATGCAGCGTGAAGCTCACGCACAGCCTGCCCAGCCATCGATCTTCGGTGGTTCGGCTGCACCTGCTGCCGCAGCCGCACCGGTGATCAATGCCCCGGCCTGGTTCAACGAGCAGAACTTCCTGGCTGCTGCCCGTAACCACTTCCAGGCGCTGCAGCAGCACTGGGACGCTAACGAGATGGACAAGATCGCCGAGTTCGTCACCCCTCAGATGCTCGAGTTCCTCAAGCGCGAGCGCGCTGAACTGGGTGATGGCTTCCAGTCCACCTATATCGACAACCTCGAGGTGCAGCTGGACGGTGTCGACGACCGTGCCGACCGTACTGACGCCACCCTGACCTTCCGTGGCGTGTCGAAGAACTCGCGCTTCGACCAGGGCGAAGTGTTCAGCGAAAGCTGGCACATGGTCCGCGCCCAGGGCGAAAACCAGCCTTGGCTGGTGGCCGGTATCCGTCAAAACGGCTAACCGCTGCGTGCTGCACAAAAAACCCCGGGCCTGCCCCGGGGTTTTTGCTTTTGCCAGAGTGGCCTACTAGGGTATAACGCGCAGCGTTGTCATCTAGGTCAGAGGAAGTGAACCGTGGAAGAAGTGATCGAGCAACTCCGTGAAGCCAATGAGCCAGTGCCGGTGCCCCTTGAGCTTCCCGATGAGGACCAGCTGGTCGAGATCGAAGAAGAGCTGTTCATCAACATTCCGTTCGTGTTCAAAGAGTTCCTGCTGACCGTCAGTGACGTGGTGTATGGCTCACTGGAGCCGGTGACCGTTACCGACCCACAGTCGCATACCTACCTGCCAGAAGTCGCCGCCAACGCCTGGGATGCCGGCGTACCACGTGACCTGATTCCACTATGCCAGGACGGCGACAACTACTACTGCGTCGAAGAGGATGGCACCGTGGTGCTGTGGGATGCCGAAGAGCAAATCGTCGGTGAAGACAGCTGGGAATCGGTGTGGCACTGGGCGCGGGATGTCTGGTTGGAGAGCTGATTTCGATCTCTGATCTGGTGCTGCTTGTGCCGGCCTCTTCGCGGGTTTACCTGCGTAGAGGCCGGCACAGAAATGGGAATTTATGGCCTAATGCCACTGGTATAGTTAAGATCGCCAGGCTTTCTGCGCATGACGACATCGCTACCGCTCCATCCCCTCGGACGACGGTGAAATCTTGCGCAGGGAGCATTGCCCCTTCAGTGCGTATTCTCGCGGCTGTTCTCCAGCGTCTCCAGCAAGGCAATCTGCATGCGCGTATGCACGCGGATAAACCAGCGCCACAGCAAGGCCACCACCACCGCAGCCACCACGGCAATCACCAACAGCAGCTCGCTGGTCGGCAGAATGCTCGCCGACAGCGCCGACAGCAGCAGGAAAATTACCAGCAGCGACAAAAGCGGGATTACCTCGGCAATCACACGGCGCACCCGCTGGGTATGCCGCCCGGCCGTTTCCGGCTTGACGCCCATCTCTGCCAGTAGCATCGACAGCGCCTTGAGCTTGCGATAGGCAGCAATCAGGAATGGCAACGACAGCAATAACGCTGCGCCCCAGATCAGTGCTTTCTGTCGGCTGACATCGCTGACCCACTCGCTGAGCCAGTTACCGATACGCCCGGCGAAATAGCCACCACTGAAGAAGATGGCGATCACCAGCGCCAGGTTCACCCCAACCTGCAACAGGATGCGCCGGATCATCGCCGCGAGCATGGCGCCCTCGCCCTGCGGCTGGATGCTGCGCAACCATTCGCCATACAACGACAGCACCCGCGCCAGACGGCTGGGCACTACCTTGCCCAGCTTGAGCGACAGCGGGTCGGCGGCACGGATCAGGTAGGGTGTCAGCAGCGTGGTGATTGCGGATACAGCCACCGCCACCGGGTAGAGGAAGTCGCTGGTCACCTGCAGGGTCATGCCCAGCGCGGCGATGATGAAGGAAAACTCGCCAATCTGCGAAAGCCCCATGCCCACTCGCAGCGATGTACGCCCGTCATTGCCGGCAATGAACGCGCCCATACCGCACGAGAGCATCTTGCCCATCACCACCGCCAGGGTAATGACCACGATCGGCCAGGCATAGTCGATCAGCACCTGGGGGTCGATCATCAGGCCGATGGCGACGAAGAAGATGGCGCTGAACAGGTCGCGTACCGGTTCGATCAGGCTCTCGATCTTCAGCAACTGGCGCGACTCGGCCATGATCGCGCCAATCAGGAAGGCGCCAAGCACCATGCTGTACTCGAGCTTCACCACCAGCAGGCAGAAGCCGAAGCACAGGCCCAATACGGTTATCAGCAGCATCTCGTTGCTTTCGAACTTGGCCACGTAGGCCAGCAGCCGCGGCACCAACAGGATGCCGACGACCAGCGCGACGATCATGAACAGCGACAGCTTGCCGACAGTGGAGAACACCTCGCCCGAGCTGACCGTACCGCTGACGGCGATGCCCGACAGCAGGGCAATGATGCCGATACCGAGGATGTCCTCGACGATCAGCACGCCGAATATCAGCTGGGCGAAACGCTCGTTCTTCATTTTAAGGTCATTGAGCGCCTTGACGATGATGGTGGTCGAGGAAATCGCCAGGATGGCGCCGAGGAACAGCGAATCCATGGTGTTCCAGCCGAACCAGCGGCCAATCTCGAAGCCGATCCAGATCATCAGCACGATTTCCAGAAACGCCGCGATGAACGCCGTGGCGCCTACCTTGAACAGCTTGCGCAGGCTGAATTCGAGCCCCAGGCAGAACATCAGGAAAATCACCCCCAGCTCGGCGAGGGTCTTGATGGTGTCTTCGTCGTGGATCAGGCCGAACGGTGGAGTGTGCGGGCCGATGATGAAGCCGGCGACGATGTAGCCCAGCACCACAGGCTGCTTGAGGCGGTGAAAGAGAATGGTGACCACGCCAGCAACCAGCATGATGACTGCCAGGTCCTGGATAAAGCTGATGGCATGCATGGCGTGATACTCCTTTTCTCGTCCGTTGCCGGGTGCCTGGGCAGACCGCTCCTCCGCCAAGGCAACCCTGAGCGAGCAGCAAGTACATACTGTTTTAATGCAGGAAAAGCCCATGTTGCATGGGTGTAGTCAGGTTAACATCGCACCCCGCCGCAAAAAGGCGGTGCAATATGCAGAAACAGATCGGCTGGAAAAGCGCCGGTGATGGCATGATCGGCGTGACGATGGAGCGTCAGCCAACGTCCCGTACCAGGAAGGCAAATTCAAAAGAGGGGAACAGAAGTGTCTGCAGATAATGCCCCCCATTCGCCCGATTCAGCGCAACCTCACCGTGAGCACACTATGGAACCTGGAAACGCCCAGCTGAGCATGACCGTCCTGATGACCCCGGACATGGCCAACTTTTCTGGCAACGTACATGGCGGCACACTGCTCAAGTACCTCGACGAAGTGGCCTATGCGTGCGCCAGCCGCTATGCCGGCAGCTATGTAGTCACCCTGTCGGTCGACCAGGTGATCTTCCGCGAGCCCGTGCACGTGGGTGAACTTGTGACCTTCCTGGCATCAGTAAACTACACCGGCAACACCTCGATGGAGGTGGGCATCAAGGTGGTGACCGAGAACATCCGCGAGCGCTCGGTGCGCCATTCCAACAGTTGCTTCTTCACCATGGTCGCGGTCGACGACAACCGTCGCCCGGTGCAGGTGCCGCCGCGCCAGCCGCAAAGCAGTGAAGAAAAGCGCCGCTTCCTGCAGGGCCAGCAGCGCCGACAGATCCGCCAGGAGCTGGAAAAACGCTACCAGGATCTGAAAACCGACGCGATTTAAAGCGCCAGCAGCTGTGCCTCGAAGCGCACCCTTGGGTGCGCGATGCGGTCCTGGGCCCGCACCAGCTGCAGTTCATAGCTGGCACAGGCCTGGGTTTCCAGCAGCACTTCGTGTACCGCCGCAGCGGTGAATTCGAACGCCTGCACCCAGCTGTCGCCAAGCAGGGCTCGGGCCAGGAACAGGCCTGAAGTCAGGTCCCCCACCCCTACCGGCTGCCGCGGGAACGCCAGCAGCGGGCGGCGCAGGTGCCAGCTTTGCTCGGCGGTCACCAGCAGCATCTCAAACTGATCTTCGGCGCGTCCGGGGTAGGCCAGGTGCTTGACCAGCACCACCTGCGGCCCGCGCTGCAGCAGGCTGCGCGCCATGTTCACGCAGTCCTCCAGCGACTGCGCTCGGCGGCCACAGAAGCTGTCCAGCTCCAGCTGGTTGGGGCACAGGATGTCAGCCCTGGCGGCCGCCTCGTCGAGCAGGAACTCGCTGACTTCTGCTGGCACGATGCAGCCCTTCTCCGGGTGCCCCATGACCGGGTCACACAGGTACAAAGCCTTTGGGTTCACCGCCTTGATCCGCTCGACGCCGGCCAGAATCGACCGACCTTGTTCGGCACTGCCCAGGTAACCGGACAACACCGCGTCGCAATGTCCCAGCTCGCCGATGTTGGAAATGCCTTCCACCAACGCAGGAATTTGCGCAGGGGCAAGCACTTCACCTGCCCACTGGCCATACTGTGTGTGATTGGAGAACTGCACGGTATTGAGCGGCCACACGTTGACCCCGATGCGCTGCATGGGAAACACCGCGGCGCTGTTGCCGGCGTGGCCGAACACCACGTGGGACTGAATGGCGAGCAAGTGCGGGGTACGTTTCATGCGGGAGGTTTCCAAAGCTGTTTCAGGGATTGTGCGCAACGCAGTATGAACTTGATTGCCACCTGTACGACAGGCCAGGGACGCAGTTAAGCTGGATCGACCTGTTTGGAGCATATGCAAATGTTGACCCTGGAAAACCTCTTCGTCCTGATGCTGGTCGCCACTGCAGGCGCCTGGTTGTGGCACAACCATGGGTTGCGCGAGAAAGCCCTCGAACGGGTCAAACAGCATTGCGCCAAGCTAGACCTCGAACTACTCGACGACGCGGTCGCGCTCAAGCGAATCGCCTTTGTCCGTGACGCCAACGGCCGCAAGCGCCTGGCGCGCGTCTACGCCTTCGAGTTCACCGTCACGGGCGAACAGCGCCACCCCGGTACCGTGACCCAGTTCGGCGCCCACAGCGTGCAGATAGAACTGGCGCCCTACCCGTTCGAGATCAAGACCCCACCGCGCACCGACAATGTCATCGAGATGCAGCAGTGGCGCCAGGAGCACAACCGCTGGCGCAATTGATCAGCTGACACGACATTCGCTCAACCCGGCCTGCAGCACTGATTGCGATTGCGGCTGGTCGAAAATCAGCTCGATACGCGTATCCCTGCGCCAGTCGCTGGGCTGCCAGGCGGGCATGTCCCCATTCAGGCCATTGAACGACTGCCAGCCCTCCACGCTGTGGATAACCCCCTTGGCGCGCCGCCATGGCCAAGTGCGCAAGAATGCCTGCAGCCGTTGTGGATAAAACTGCTGGCCAGGGTGCCATCGCCAGCCAATGCTCCAACCCCCCTCTCCCTGCTGGGCAAGACAGATAGGCTGGCCGGGATCAGCCCATAGCGCCGGTGGACTTAGAAGATTGTCGGTAATCCTGTTATCCACAACCAAGCTGTCGACCATGCCATGGGTTACATCGGGAAGGTCCGACAAGGGCAGCTTCCCTTGTACGGTCCAGAATATTTTCTTCCCGGATAATTTATTATTTATCAATGACTTATATTTTTCATCCACAACCTCGGATTTGTTCAAGACAATCCAATCAGCAGCATCGAACGCCTGCCGTTGAGCCTCCGGAAGCTGCTCGTTCCGGACCATGGACTGTGCGTCCACGACCATCAGTAATGGCTGTATTTTCAGCACGCCAGCCCAAGGAGGTTGTTGCAACTGAGCAAGCAACTGCAAAGGATGACCCAGCCCGGACGGCTCGATGAACAGCCGGTCAGGGCGGGACTTGCGCAGCAGTCGACCCAGGCCCACCTGGAACGGCATGCCATTGACGCAGCACAGGCAGCCACCTGCGACCTCACCGATGGCGATGCCGTCCTCGTCACGGCTTAGCAAGGCCGCATCCAGGCCTACCAGGCCGAATTCGTTGATCAATACAGCCCAGCGCTCATTGGCCGGGCGCTGGGCCAGCAGATGGCGGATCAGGGTGGTTTTGCCGGCCCCCAGCGGGCCGGCAATCACGTGAGTTGGAATGTTCTGCAACATGGGGCAGCTTCGGGCGATGTTGATGCCTCACTATGCGCCGTCAGGCCAGCCAGTCAAGGCTGAGCAGCAGGCGCCCCAGCTGCCCCGAGGGCGAACGATGCACCAGGCCCGCACCTTCGTTGCCCTGCCACTTTTCACCTTTGAGCACCGCCACCTCGCCAGCTTGCAAGTGCTGTACGTTATCCACAGGCGGCACTGCTGTGTGTAAGTCACCCCGAGGGCTCGCGTCCTCTTTCAACCACTCGCTACCTGGGCCAGCGTAGGTGGTGAGCAGGCGCAGCGGAACGTTATCCACATGGAAGCGCGGGCACATGGGACCTGTCAGTACCCGCAGGCGCAGACCGACCCGCTGCGCACCCACCAGGCAGGTATAGGCCGCCACCAGCCAGGCAACATCCGACACGAATGCCTCATAGCCGTGCAAGTCGGCCGCTTCGCGCAAGAGTTCGGTGAATACCGGCATGCGCTGCTCGTCCACATCGATGATGCGGTGGTCAGCCAAGGGCTGGCCAAGGCTGACCACCAGCGCGGCAAAGTCCTCCAGTTGTGGCGGCAGACGTCGTCGCCATACCGCCAGGTTCACGCCATCCTGCAGCACATCGGTCAGTACCTGCGGTGTCTCGCCAAATACCTGGAAAATATCCACAGGCTTGCGTGCAGGGTTCATGCTGCGGCCTCCTCATGCCATGGACCAAACGGATCGGGCAGGCGCAACCAGCCCATGTGCCCCAGCTCCATTTCCTGATCGGTCAAAAGGCATGCATCGAGTTCTGTGGATAATTTTTCGAAGTCGATATTCTGTCCGATGAACACCAGTTCCTGCCGGCAATCACCGCTCTCGGCAACCCAGTTCTTCAAGATCGCGGCGGTGTTATCCACGTCCTGTGGCCACTGCTCGCGCGGCACGAAACGCCACCAGCGGCCCGCCAGGCCATGGCGCATCATGCCGCCTGCCTGCGACCAGCTTCCGGCTTCCTGGTATTTGCTGGCCAGCCAGAAAAAACCTTTCGAACGCAACAGTCGGCCATTGCTCCAGGGCGTGTGGATAAAGTCGAAAAAGCGCTGTGGATGAAGGGGCCGCCGGGCCTGCCAGGTGGTGGCGGCAATGCCGTACTCTTCGGTTTCCGGCACATGCTCGCCACGCAACTCCTGCAGCCAGCCCGGTGCCTGAGCAGCCTGGTCGAAGTCGAACAGGCCGGTATCGAGGATGCGCTCCAGCGGTACCCGGCCCATGACCATGGGCACGATCTGCGCCCGGGCATTGAGGCTGCGCAGAATGGCCATGAGTTCTTCGCGCTCGTGCTGGCTGATCAGATCGATCTTGCTCAGCAACAGTACATCGGCGAACTCGACCTGTTCGATCAGCAAGTCACTGATCGAGCGCTCGTCCTCCTCACCCAGGGTTTCGCCGCGGCTGGCCAAGCTGTCTGCTGCCTGGTAATCACGTAGGAAGTTCAGCCCATCGACCACGGTGACCATGGTGTCCAGGCGCGCCATGTCGGACAAGCTGCGGCCCTGTTCGTCCCGGAAGGTGAAGGTCTCGGCCACCGGCAGTGGTTCCGAGATCCCCGTGGACTCGATAAGCAGATAATCGAAGCGCCCTTCTTCGGCCAGCCTCGCGACTTCCTCAAGCAGGTCTTCACGCAGCGTGCAGCAGATGCAGCCATTGCTCATCTCCACCAACTTCTCCTCGGCACGGTTGAGGCTCACGTTGCGCTGCACCTCGCTGGCATCGATGTTGATTTCGCTCATGTCATTGACGATGACCGCAACCCGCAGGTTGTCGCGGTTACGCAGTACATGGTTGAGCAAGGTGCTCTTGCCGGCGCCAAGGAAGCCGGACAGCACGGTGACAGGGAGACGGTTGGACATGGCGAAACCTCTTCAGGCGAGCGCATTCGAAACGATGCATTGCACAATGTTATAAAGTAACAATACAATTTCGCCAAGCCGTTCTCGATGGACGCGTGCTCCTCCTCTGTTTGGAATGCCAAATGACCCAGCTCAAGCTCCCCGACATTGCCGCACAAACCCAGAAATACGCCTTGCCTTTGAACTGGGTGGGCATGTGCGGGATCGCCCAACCTGTGCAATTCGAAGGGCGCACAGCAGCTGCTACTGTCGACGCAGGCGTTAGCCTGGTAGACGGAAGCTCACGCGGTATCCATATGTCACGGCTTTATCTCGCCCTGGAGTCTTTGGAGCACCAACCCCTGTCGCCGCTCACAATACGCAAACTGCTGGCTGACTTCCTGAGCAGCCACGAAGGCCTTTCTTCCGCAGCCTATTTGCGTCTGCGCTTCGAGCATCTGCTGAAAAGACCTGCTTTGATCAGCCCATTGGAAGGTTGGAAAAGCTATGCCGTCGCGGTCGACGCAAAAATCGAAAATGAAATGTTCCACGTGGAACTATCCGTTTCCATCCCTTACTCCTCGACCTGCCCGTGCTCGGCCGCACTTGCACGTCAGCTGATTCAGCAGCAGTTCCAAGCGCATTTCAGCGCCGAGCTGGTCGATAAATCAGCGGTACTACAATGGCTTGGCAGCGCCGAAGGCATCGTAGCGACGCCCCATAGCCAACGTAGTTACGCGCAAATTCAGGTAAGGCTGCGCAGCAATCAGCAGGTTCTGCCAATCACCGAGCTGATCGACCGCATAGAAGCAAGCCTTGGGACAGCGGTGCAGACCGCAGTCAAGCGCGCAGACGAACAAGCCTTTGCCTTGGCCAACGGCCAGAACCTGATGTTCTGCGAAGACGCCGCGCGTCGCCTGTACAAGGCGCTACGGCAAATAGAATGGAGCACGGCTTTCAAGCTGCGCGTGGAACATGCAGAAAGCCTGCATGCCCACGACGCTGTCGCGGCAAGCCAGTGGCAATGGGACGTCAGCTGCGCGGCTTGACCGAGCCGCAGTCATTGCCCAACCACACGGCACGGGTGTTCATGCTGCCTTGCTGCTGTACACCCGACGCGTTGAACGTACCGTTGACCTGGGTAGTGAATTCCCGGTCACTGAGGAAAGTCGCCTGACCGCTGCCCTGCGCTTTGGGGCAGCTGAATTGAAACTTCCACACATTGCCGGTGCGATCGGTGATCTTCTGGGTACAGCCTGACTTCGGATCCTGCAGCGGGATATCGTTGGTTGCCACCTGTTCTGGCGTGAGGCACGAGCGCACCCCCTTACCCCCAACAGTCACCCCCTGTTTGGCCAGCACCCCTTCCATCATCGCGCGCTGCTCCGGCGGCAGGTTCTTCAACTGGCCGAGCATGAACTCCATGTCAGGTAACGGCTTGCCATCGACCTGCATGTTGCTGGTGGTCAGCTCCCACAAGCCAGGCTGCAACATCTGAGCATGCACCAGCGGGCTGCTCACACCTAGGGCCAACGCCAACAGTGGCAGACGAATCTTCATGGACGAACGCTCCTGAAAAAAAGCCGGCCAAGCGGGCCGGACTGAGCCTTAGACGCCAAATCAACCTGCAGGTTGCAAGGCGGACCGGGAACGTGTTCTGTTACTCAAGTGTACTCGGCAAGCAGGATGCATATGGACTACCACAGCCCCTACTTCTTCGGTTATCTACTCGGCCTGGTTCACCTGCTGGGTATTGTCGCCGCACTGCACGCATTGTTCACCGTGCGCACAGCCCAAGGCGCCATCGCCTGGGCAATGCCGTTGTTTTTCATCCCCTACCTAACCCTGATCCCTTACCTGATCTTCGGTGCGCGCTCGTTCTATGCCTACATCAAGGCCCGGCGCCAAGCTAACCAGGAAATGCATGTAGCCATGGCCAACCTCAACTGGCGGCCTTGGGTAGAAGAAGCACTTACCGCCCGTGAGTCGGAGAGCTATGCGGCGTTGCGTGCCATGCCCAAGCTCGGGCGCATGCCCTGTCTTGCCAATAACGAGGTGAAGCTGCTGATCGATGGCAGGGCCACATTCGACGCAATATTCGCAGCCATCGAAAAAGCCCGCGAAGTGGTGCTGGTACAGTTCTTCATCATCCATGACGACAGCGTAGGCAAAGCGCTGCAACAACTGCTGCTGCGCAAGGCCGCCGAGGGGGTGCAGGTGTTCGTGCTGTATGATCGCGTCGGCAGCCATGCCTTGCCGGCAAGCTACAGCCAACTGCTGCGCGACGGCGGTGTACAGATTCATGCCTTCGCAACCCGTCGTGGCTGGTTCAACCGCTTCCAGGTGAACTTCCGTAACCACCGCAAGATCGTGGTGGTGGATGGCCTGCTCGGTTTCATCGGCGGGCACAACGTGGGCGATGAGTACCTCGGTGGCCACCCGCAGCTCTCACCCTGGCGCGACACCCATGTGCAGATCAGCGGGCCGGTGCTGGCCTGCCTGCAGGAGTCGTTTGCCGAGGACTGGTACTGGGCCACACGCCAGCTACCGCCCCTGATTCTGCCGGACGCCTACCCGGACAACGGCGTGCTGTGCCAAGCCTTGGCCAGCGGCCCGGCCGACCCACAGGAAACCTGCTCGCTTTTCTTCCTTGAGGCGATCCATTCAGCCACCCGCCGCGTGTGGATCACCAGCCCGTACTTCATCCCCGACGAGGCAGTGTTCGCCGCGTTGCGTTTGGCGGTACTGCGTGGGGTCGATGTGCGAGTGCTGATTCCGTCACGCCCAGACCATCGCATCGTCTATGCCGCGTCCAGCCTTTTCGCCTTCGAAGCGGTACGTGCAGGTGTACGCATGTTCCGCTACCAACCGGGCTTCCTGCATCAGAAAGTGGTTCTGGTGGATGACGATGTCAGCGCGATCGGCAGTGCCAACCTGGACAACCGCTCTTTCCGCCTCAACTTCGAAATTACCCTGCTGACGGTTGACCGCGGCTTTGCAGACCAGGTCGAAAACATGCTGAACAATGACTTTGAACAGGCACGGGAAATTACCGCGGAGGACAGCCGTGATACTCATCGGCTGCAGCAACTGGGGATGCGGATTGCTCGGCTGATTTCGCCGATTCTGTGAAGCGTACGCGACCTCGCAAGATATCGCCGCCCTTGTGAGAGCGGGTTTACCCGCGAAGACGTCAGTAGCTGTACCGACGCATTCGCGGGTAAACCTGCTCCCATAGGGTATGGTGCCGCGCTTGCGCGCTCTTGAGCACTTCAGCGATACAAGTCTTCACGCGTCCAGGGCAGATCATGGTGGCCATCGGCGTAAGGCTTCACGGCCAGGATCTGATGCAGGTTGATCCAGCCCTTCTGGAAGGCATAGGCACACCCGGCCAGATACAAGCGCCAGATGCGCAAGGTCTTCTCGGGCACCAGCGCCGCCGCCTTGTGCAACTGGTTCTCCAGGTTCTCGCTCCAGTGGTGCAAGGTCTTGGCGTAGTGCAAACGCAGGCTTTCCACGTCTACCACCTCCAGCCCCGCCTCACAGATGCTGGCACTGATCATCGACAGGTGCGGCAGCTCGCCATGGGGAAACACGTAGCGATCGATGAACTCACCAGCGCCACGCCCGACCGGGCGGCCATCGACGTGCTTGGCGGTGATACCGTGATTCATCACCAGGCCGCCTTCCCTCACGGCACCGAACAGCTTCTGGCTATACAGCGCCAGGTTGGCATGCCCGACATGCTCGAACATGCCGACGCTGACAACCTTGTCGAAGCGGCCATCCTGAGGCAGGTCGCGGTAGTCGAGAATCTGCAGGTCGACCTTCTCAGCCAGCCCCTCGGCCTTCACCCGCTCACGGCCGAGCTTGAGCTGCTCCTTGCTCAAGGTGATACCAAACACCTTGGCGCCATACTCACGAGCAGCGAAACGCGCCAGCCCGCCCCAGCCGCAGCCTACGTCGAGCAGGTATTCACCCGCTTCCAGGCGCAGCTTGCGACACAAATGATCGAATTTGTCCTGCTGTGCCTGATCCAGCGTGTTGTCCGGCTCGCGGAAGTAGGCGCAAGAGTAGGCCATGTCCTGATCCAGCCATAGCTGGTAGAACGCATTGGAAACATCGTAATGGTAGGAAATGGCTTCGGCGTCGGTGCTCTTGTCATGGGCCAGGCGCTGCGGTGGGGTTTCGTCCTCTTCGGTCAGCAACGCTTCGCTGAGCTCATCGCATACGCGGATGGCTTCACCAATATCGCCCTCCAGCTCCAGCTTGCCCTCGACGAATGCCGTGCCCAGCTGGTCCATGCTCGGGTGGCTCAACTGGCTGATCAGCTGTGGCTCCTTGACCAGGATAGTGACCTGCGGGCTAGGCCCCAGATCGAACTGGTTACCGTCCCACAGTTTCAGCCGCAGCGGCAGATGCAGGCTCTGCAGTGCCGGTGGAAGTTGCGCAAGCATGAACGACCCTCCTGTCCGTATTTGGCCACGACGCCTGATATTTCGAACGTCGCCGGATCAGAGTAGTTCATTCGTGGGATGTTTCCTCTAAACGAGACCATGGTCTAGAGCCGACTGATCTTATCCCCACATCAGATTGTATACAATTTTTGCATCTCAGCTTAACCTTGTGCCCTCTCTTGTGCTTCTTCATCCTGGAGTTGAACCCATGAAATCCTATGACGTGGTGATCATCGGCGGTGGCCCTGGCGGTTATAACGCAGCCATCCGTGCCGGCCAGCTGGGCCTGAGCGTAGCCTGCGTGGAGGGCCGCTCCACCTTGGGCGGCACCTGCCTTAACGTGGGTTGTATGCCCTCCAAGGCGTTGTTGCATGCTTCCGAGCTGTACGAAGCCGCCATTGGTGACGAGTTCGCCCACCTCGGTATCGAAGTCAAACCTACCCTCAACCTCGCCCAGATGATGAAACAGAAGGACGAGAGCGTGACCGGCCTGACCAAGGGCATCGAGTACCTGTTCCGCAAGAACAAGGTCGACTGGGTCAAGGGCTGGGGTCGCCTGGACGGCGTCGGCAAGGTGGTGGTGAAGGCTGAGGACGGTAGCGAAACCACACTACAAGCCAAGGATGTGGTCATTGCCACCGGCTCCGAACCTACGCCCCTGCCGGGCGTGATCATCGACAACCAGCGCATCATCGACTCGACTGGCGCGTTATCGTTGCCACAGGTGCCCAAGCATCTGGTCGTCATCGGCGCCGGCGTGATCGGCCTCGAGCTGGGTTCGGTATGGCGCCGCCTGGGCAGCCAGGTCACGGTCATCGAATACCTCGACCGCATCTGCCCGGGCACTGACGAAGAAACCGCCAAGACCCTGCAGAAGGCCTTGGCCAAGCAAGGCATGGTGTTCAAGCTGGGCAGCAAGGTGACACAGGCCAGCGCCGGCGCCGATGGCGTTAGCCTGACCCTGGAGCCGGCCGCCGGCGGCACCGCAGAAACGCTGCAGGCTGACTATGTACTGGTCGCCATCGGCCGCCGCCCCTATACCAAAGGGCTGAACCTGGAAAGCGTGGGCCTGGAGACCGACAAGCGCGGCATGCTCGGCAACAATCACCACCGCACTTCCGTGCCGGGTATCTGGGTGATTGGCGACGTCACCTCCGGCCCGATGCTGGCGCACAAAGCCGAAGACGAAGCGGTTGCCTGCATCGAACGCATCGCCGGCAAGCCTCACGAGGTCAACTACAACCTTATCCCTGGTGTGATCTACACCCGCCCGGAGCTGGCTACCGTGGGCAAGACCGAAGAGCAGCTCAAGGCCGAAGGGCGTGCCTATAAAGTCGGCAAGTTCCCGTTCACGGCCAACAGCCGCGCCAAGATAAACCATGAGACCGAAGGCTTCGCCAAGGTCATCGCCGATGCCGAGACCGATGAAGTGCTGGGTGTGCACCTGGTAGGCCCAAGTGTCAGCGAGATGATCGGCGAGTTCTGCGTAGCCATGGAGTTCTCGGCCTCGGCGGAAGACATCGCCCTTACTTGCCACCCCCACCCGACCCGCTCCGAGGCCTTGCGCCAGGCAGCGATGAATGTGGACGGGATGGCGATGCAGATCTGATGCGAGATAGCCGGGGGCTTCCTTACTGCCCATCGCGACAAGGCCGCTACAGGAAAACGAGATTCCGTAGCGGCCTTTCGCGATGGGGCGCGGAAAGCGCCCCTGGCTTCTGGCTTACTCGACCGTAACCGACTTGGCCAGGTTACGCGGCTGGTCCACGTCGGTCCCCTTGAGCACCGCCACGTAGTAAGACAGCAACTGCAGCGGGATGGTGTACAGGATCGGCGCCAGGGCGTCGGCGATGTGCGGCACCTTGATCACGTGGGTACCTTCGCCATTGGTCATGCCGGCCTGCTCATCGGCAAACACTACCAGCTCGCCACCACGGGCGCGTACTTCCTGCAGGTTGGATTTCAGCTTCTCCAACAGTTCGTTGTTCGGCGCAACGGTTACCACTGGCATGTCGCTGTCCACCAGCGCCAGCGGGCCGTGCTTCAGCTCGCCTGC
Organism: Pseudomonas sp. TE3-3-F2023; assembly: GCF_036784815.1. Classification (NCBI taxonomy): domain Bacteria; kingdom Pseudomonadati; phylum Pseudomonadota; class Gammaproteobacteria; order Pseudomonadales; family Pseudomonadaceae; genus Pseudomonas; species Pseudomonas sp. TE3-3-F2023. The sequence goes on from NZ_CP145113.1 coordinate 799,740, forward strand.
CGGATAGGCTTCGGCGTGGATGTAGGAGATTTCCTTGAGCTTGAGTGCACCTTCCATCGCCACCGGGTACTGCGCACCACGGCCGAGGAACAGGGTGTGGTGCTTGTCGGCGAACAGTTCGGCGATCTTTTCGACGGTGGCGTCCATGGCCAGGGCTTCGCCCAGGCGGGCCGGCAGACGGCGCAGTTCTTCGACCAGTTCGGCCTCTACACCGGCTTCCAGGGTACCGCGCACTTGGCCCAGAGCCAGGGTCAGCAGCATCAGCGAAACCAGCTGGGTGGTGAAAGCCTTGGTCGAGGCCACGCCGATTTCCGGGCCGGCCAGGGTCAGCAGGGTCAGGTCCGACTCACGCACCAGCGAGCTGATACCGACGTTGCAGATCGCCAGGCTGCCGAGGAAGCCCAGCTCCTTGGCGTTGCGCAGCGCGGCCAGGGTGTCGGCGGTTTCGCCAGACTGCGAGATGGAGACGAACAGGGTGTCCGGCTGCACTACCACCTTGCGGTAACGGAACTCGCTGGCCACCTCGACCTGGCACGGGATGCCAGCCAGGCTTTCCAGCCAGTAACGGGCGACCATGCCGGCGTGGTAGCTGGTACCGCAGGCAACGATCTGCACGTTGCGCACCTTTGCGAACAGTTCGGCAGCCTGCGGGCCGAAGGCCTGGACCATCACGTTGTCCTTGCCCAGGCGGCCTTCCAGGGTGCGCTGCACCACGCTTGGCTGCTCGTGGATTTCCTTGAGCATGAAGTGGCGGTAGGCACCCTTGTCGGCAGCTTCGGCACCTTCGTGGTACTGCACGGTTTCGCGCTGGACCTTATGGCCATCCTGGTCCCAGATGGAGACCTGGTCACGGCGAATTTCAGCGATGTCGCCTTCTTCCAGGTACATGAAGCGGTCAGTGACCTGGCGCAGGGCCAGTTGGTCGGACGCCAGGAAGTTCTCGCCCAGGCCCAGGCCGATGACCAGCGGGCTACCACTGCGTGCGGCTACCAGGCGGTCAGGCTGCTTGGCACTGATCAGAGCCAGGCCGTAAGCACCATGCAGGCGCTTTACCGCGGCCTTCAGGGCATCAGTCAAGTCCGGAATGCTTTTCAGGGTGTGGTGGATCAGGTGGACGATGACTTCGGTATCGGTCTGTGAAGTGAAGACATAGCCAAGGCCCTTCAGCTCTTCGCGCAGTTCTTCGTGGTTCTCGATGATGCCATTGTGCACCACGGCCACTTCATTGCCCGAAAAGTGCGGGTGGGCGTTGCCCTCGGTCGGCGCACCGTGGGTGGCCCAGCGGGTGTGGGCAATGCCCAGCTGGCCGGCCAGTGGCTCGGCGGCAACAGCGGCCTCCAGTTCACTGACCTTGCCGATACGACGACGGCGCTGCAGTTCACCGTTCTGGGTGAGGACAGCCAGGCCGGCGCTGTCGTAGCCGCGGTACTCAAGGCGCTTGAGACCTTCGATCAGGATGGCTGTGATGTTGCGCTCGGCGACGGCACCAACGATTCCACACATGGTTTATTGCTCCTGGCTGATCGCGGCGCAGATCAGGTTGATGCCGCGGGCTTGAATTTGTTCGCGTGCCGCTGCGGGCAGGCGTTCGTCAGTAATGAGAGTGTGTACGCTGCCCCAGGGCAGCTCGAGGTTGGGGATTTTGCGCCCTACCTTGTCCGATTCGACCATCACGATCACTTCACGAGCGACTTCGGCCATGACCCGGCTCAACCCAAGGAGTTCGTTGAAGGTGGTGGTACCGCGGCCGAGGTCGATGCCGTCGGCACCGATGAACAGTTGGTCGAAATCGTAGGAGCGCAACACCTGCTCGGCCACCTGGCCCTGGAACGACTCGGAATGCGGGTCCCAGGTGCCACCGGTCATCAGCAGCACCGGCTCGTGTTCGAGGTCGCAGATGGCGCGGGCCACGTTCATCGAATTGGTCATCACCACCAGACCAGGGTGGCGCCCCAGTTCGGGGATCATGGCTGCCGTGGTGCTGCCACTGTCGATGATGATGCGCGCATGTTCGCGGATACGTGCCACCGCAGCGCGGGCGATAGCCTTTTTATAGGAAGACACCGGTTGGGCAGGTTCACCGAGCAGCTCTTGTGGCACCGGGACCGCGCCACCGTAGCGCCGTAGCAACAGGCCGTTGGTTTCGAGGGCAGCAAGGTCCTTGCGGATGGTGACTTCCGAGGTAGCGAAACGCTTGGCCAACGCGTCCACACTGACCTCGCCCTGCTCGCTGAGCAAAGCCAGGATGTTGTGCCGCCGCTGTGGGGTGTTTCGTTTCGACATGAGCGCTTAAGTTTCGATTCGAAAGATAATGATGGCAATCAAAACCTAAGATGAGCGATTCGTCAAGTTGTGGATAAACCCCAACGGAAAATGGGCACCCTGTGGGAGCGGGTTCACCCGCGAAGAAACCAACGCAATGATATGACACCGGCTTCGCCGGTGTTCGCGGCTGAAGCCGCTCCCACAGAGATCGTGCCAGCCCTTAGAGACGATTCGCCAAAAAAAAGCCGACTTATTCACATAAGTCGGCTTTCGATCGAAACAGCTGTGTATAACTCAGCTCTTCTTTATCTTTTCCGGCCGCTTCCAGCCCGAGATGTTGCGCTGGCGCGCACGAGCCACCGCGAGGTCGCTTGCTTCCACGGTCTGGGTAATGGTCGAACCGGCAGCAGTGGTAGCACCAGCCTTGATTTCCACAGGCGCTACCAATGAGTTGTTCGAGCCGATGAAGACGTCCTCGCCCATCACTGTCTTGAACTTGTTGGCGCCATCGTAGTTGCAGGTGATGGTGCCGGCGCCGATGTTGGTCCGTGCACCGATTTCGGCATCGCCCAGGTAGGTCAGGTGACCGGCCTTGGCGCCTTCCCCGAGGTGGGCGTTTTTCAGTTCGACGAAATTACCCACATGGGCCTTGGCGTCCAGCACACTGCCCGGGCGCAGGCGGGCGAACGGGCCGGCATCGCTGCCCTCGCCCATCACGGCGCCTTCGAGGTGGCTGTTGGCCTTGACCACTGCGCCTTTGCGCAGGGTGGTGTTCTTGATCACGCAGTTAGGGCCGATCTGCACATCGTCCTCGATGACCACCTTGCCTTCGAGAATCACGTTGATGTCGATCAGCACGTCGCGGCCAACGCTCACTTCACCGCGGACATCGAAGCGCGCCGGGTCGCGCAGGGTCACACCCAGGGCCATCAGGCGACGGCCTTCGCGCATCTGGTAGTGGCGCTCCAGTTCGGACAGCTGGCGACGGTCGTTGGCGCCTTGCACTTCCATCGGGTCGTGCGGCTGTTCGGTAGCCACCACCAGGCCATCGGCCACAGCCATGGCGATGACGTCGGTCAGGTAATACTCGCCCTGGGCGTTGTTGTTCGACAGGCGGCCCATCCAGTCGGCCAGGCGCGCGGCTGGCAGTGCCAGGATACCGGTGTTGCCTTCCTTGATCGCTCTCTGCGCATCGTCGGCGTCCTTGTGCTCAACGATGGCCGTCACCTTGCCCTGCTCGTCACGCACGATGCGGCCATAGCCGGTCGGATCGTCGAGGGTCACCGTGAGCAGGCCCAGCTGCTGCTCGTTGGCCTTGGCCAGCAGACGCTGCAGGGTTTCCACTTCGATCAACGGAACATCACCGTACAGCACCAGTACGGTTTCGGCGGTCAAGGCCGGTAGTGCCTGGGCAACAGCATGGCCGGTACCCAGCTGCTTGTCCTGCATGACAAAGTTCAGGTCGTCGGCGGCCAGGCGCTCGCGAACCAGCTCGGCACCATGGCCAATGACCACATGAATACCTTGCGGCTGCAGCTGGCGCGCGCTGTGGATAACATGGCCGAGCATGGAGTTGCCGGCCACCGGGTGCAGCACCTTGGGCAGCGCCGAGCGCATTCGGGTGCCTTGGCCGGCGGCGAGAATAACGATATCGAGTGACATTACTGGCTACCAATCCTGGGTGGTCAGTGAAATGACCGGGAGGGAGAAATCAGAAAAAGAAAAAGGGTAGCCGAGGCTACCCTTTTACTCAATCGCAACAGAAGTTATCAGCCGAGGGCCGATTACTTGCCTCTGCGCATTTGCTGGACGGTACGCAGCTGAGCTGCGGCTTCGGCCAGACGTGCGGCGGCGGCGCCGTAGTCGAAGTCCGCGCCTTTCAGATTCAGGGCGTTCTCGGCAGCCTTGAGGGCTTCCTGAGCCTGAGCTTCATCCAGGTCTGCAGCACGTTGCACGGTATCGGCAAGCACCTTGACCATGTTCGGCTGAACCTCGAGGAAACCACCAGAGATGTAGAACACCTCTTGGGCGCCACCCTGCTTGGTCAGCGTGATCGGACCAGGCTTGAGATTGGTGATCAGCGGCGCGTGGCCCGGAGCGATACCAAGATCACCCAGGTTACCGTGCGCAACTACCATCTCTACCAGGCCGGAGAAGATCTCTCCTTCCGCGCTGACGATATCGCAATGGACTGTCATAGCCATCTGCTTGCCTCAACCTGATAGCGCCCCTCGCGGGGCGCAGGAATTACAGTTTCTTGGCTTTCTCGATCGCTTCGTCGATGCTGCCGACCATGTAGAACGCTTGTTCTGGCAGGTGGTCGTAGTCACCTTTGAGGATGCCGCTGAAGCCAGCGATGGTGTCTTTCAGGGAAACGTACTTGCCTGGCGAACCGGTGAAGACTTCGGCCACGAAGAACGGCTGCGACAGGAAGCGCTGGATCTTACGAGCACGGGCTACCAGTTGCTTGTCGGCTTCGGACAGTTCGTCCATACCCAGGATCGCGATGATGTCCTTCAGCTCTTTGTAGCGCTGCAGAACATACTGAACCTGACGGGCAGTTTCGTAGTGTTCGTTGCCGATCACGTTCGGGTCCAGCTGGCGCGAAGTCGAGTCCAGTGGATCGACCGCTGGGTAGATACCCAGGGAGGCGATGTCACGGGACAGAACGACGGTGGCGTCCAAGTGGGCGAAGGTAGTGGCTGGCGACGGGTCGGTCAGGTCGTCCGCAGGTACGTATACGGCCTGGATCGAGGTGATCGAACCTTCTTTGGTCGAAGTAATACGCTCTTGCAGAACGCCCATCTCTTCGGCCAGGGTTGGCTGGTAGCCTACTGCGGAAGGCATACGGCCCAGCAGTGCGGATACTTCGGTACCGGCCAGGGTGTAACGATAGATGTTGTCGACGAACAGCAGAACGTCGTTACCTTCGTCACGGAACTTCTCAGCCATGGTCAGGCCGGTCAGCGCTACGCGCAGACGGTTTCCTGGTGGCTCGTTCATCTGACCGTAGACCAGCGCTACCTTGTCGAGAACGTTGGAGTCCTTCATCTCGTGGTAGAAGTCGTTACCCTCACGAGTACGCTCACCCACACCGGCGAACACGGAGTAACCGCTGTGCTCGATGGCGATGTTACGGATCAGTTCCATCATGTTAACGGTCTTGCCGACGCCGGCACCACCGAACAGACCAACCTTACCACCCTTGGCGAACGGGCAAACCAGGTCGATAACCTTGATGCCGGTTTCCAGCAGGTCGTTGCCGCCTGCCTGGTCAGCGAAGGAAGGAGCCTTCTGGTGGATACCACGACGCTCTTCTTCACCGATCGGGCCAGCTTCGTCGATCGGGTTGCCCAGAACGTCCATGATACGGCCCAGAGTGGCCTTACCAACAGGAACGGAAATGGCAGCGCCGGTGTCGACGACATCCAGACCGCGCTTCAGGCCTTCGGTAGAGCCCATCGCAATGGTACGAACCACGCCGTCGCCCAGCTGCTGCTGAACTTCCAGGGTGGTTTCCGCGCCTTGTACTTTCAGCGCGTTGTAAACACTCGGCACGACGTCGCGTGGGAATTCCACGTCGATGACGGCGCCGATGATTTGAACGATACGTCCGCTACTCATAGCTGGATCCTCTGAATTTTTGAACCGTTAAACCGCGGCAGCGCCGCCGACGATTTCCGAGATCTCCTGGGTGATCGCAGCCTGACGCGCCTTGTTGTAGATCAGCTGGAGTTCGCTGATCAAATCACCGGCGTTGTCTGTGGCGTTCTTCATGGCGATCATCCGGGCCGCTTGTTCAGCAGCGTTGTTCTCGACCACCGCCTGGTACACCTGCGACTCCACGTAACGCACCATCAAGCCGTCCAGCAGCTCTTTTGCGTCGGGTTCGTACAGGTAGTCCCAGTGATGCTTGAGATCCTGATCCGGGGTTGCCACCAACGGTACCAATTGCTCGACCGTCGGTTTTTGGGTCATGGTGTTGATGAACTTGTTCGAAACCACCGAGAGGCGATCGATGCGGCCGTCCAGGTAGGCGTCCAGCATCACTTTGACGGAGCCGATCAGATCGTTGATCGATGGCTCTTCGCCCAGGTGGCTGATCGCGGCTACGACGTTGCCGCCAAAGATGCGGAAGAAAGTCGCACCCTTGCTGCCGATCACGCACAGGTCGATTTCCACGCCCTGTTCGCGGTTTTCGTTCATGTCCTTGACCAGGGCCTTGAACAGGTTGGTGTTCAAGCCACCGCACAGACCACGGTCACTGCTCACCACGATATAACCGGCGCGCTTTACAGGGCGCTCGATCATGAACGGGTGGCGGTATTCCGGGTTGGCGTTGGCCAGATGACCGATCACCTGGCGGATACGCTCCGCGTAAGGGCGGCTAGCAGCCATGCGCAGTTGTGCCTTGCGCATCTTGCTGACCGCCACTTTCTCCATGGCGCTGGTAATTTTTTGCGTGCTTTTGATGCTCGCAATCTTACTGCGAATCTCTTTTGCGCCTGCCATGTATCACCTATCAGGTTAGCAAGCGGGGGCCGTAGCCCCCGCTGCGGCTTACCAGGTCTGGGTGGCCTTGAACTTCTCGATACCGGCTTTCATGCCAGCGTCGATTTCGTCGTTGAAGTCACCCTTCACGTTGATCTTCGCCATCAGTTCGGCGTGATCACGGTTGAAGTAGGCGATCAGAGCTTGCTCGAAGCTACCGACCTTGTTGACTTCTACGTCGGTCAGGAAACCACGCTCAGCGGCGTACAGCGACAGAGCCATGTCCGCGATGGACATTGGCGCGTACTGCTTCTGCTTCATCAGCTCGGTAACGCGCTGACCATGCTCCAACTGCTTGCGGGTCGCTTCGTCCAGATCGGAAGCGAACTGGGCGAATGCAGCCAGTTCACGGTACTGAGCCAGAGCGGTACGGATACCACCGGACAGCTTCTTGATGATCTTGGTCTGAGCGGCACCACCTACGCGGGATACCGAAACACCGGCGTTCACTGCAGGGCGGATGCCCGAGTTGAACATGGCCGATTCCAGGAAGATCTGACCGTCGGTGATGGAAATCACGTTGGTCGGAACGAACGCGGAAACGTCGCCAGCCTGGGTTTCGATGATCGGCAGGGCGGTCAGGGAACCGGTCTTGCCAGTGACTGCGCCGTTGGTGAACTTCTCGACGTACTCTTCCGAAACGCGCGATGCACGCTCCAGCAGACGGGAGTGGAGATAGAACACGTCACCTGGGTACGCTTCGCGTCCTGGTGGACGACGCAGCAGCAGGGAGATCTGACGGTAGGCAACGGCCTGCTTGGACAGGTCATCGTAAACGATCAGGGCGTCTTCGCCGCGGTCACGGAAGTACTCGCCCATGGTGCAGCCGGCATAAGGAGCCAGGAACTGCAGCGCGGCCGATTCCGAGGCGCTGGCAGCAACAACGATGGTGTTGGCCAGGGCGCCGGCTTCTTCCAGCTTGCGCACAACGTTGGCGATGGTCGACTGCTTCTGGCCTACGGCCACGTATACGCAGAAGATACCGCTGTTTTTCTGGTTGATGATCGCGTCGACCGCCATGGCGGTCTTACCGATCTGACGGTCACCGATGATCAGCTCGCGCTGGCCACGGCCAACCGGGATCATGGCGTCAACCGACTTGTAGCCAGTCTGTACAGGCTGGTCTACCGATTTACGCCAGATAACACCCGGAGCGACCTTTTCGACCGCGTCGGTTTCGGTGGTGGCCAGAGGACCTTTGCCATCGATCGGGTTACCCAGAGCGTCAACGACGCGGCCCAGCAGGCCTTTGCCGACCGGAACTTCCAGGATGCGACCGGTGCACTTGGCGCTCATGCCCTCGGCGAGGGAGGTGTACGCACCCAGTACCACCGCACCTACGGAGTCTTGCTCCAGGTTCAGTGCCATACCGTATACGCCGCCCGGGAACTCGATCATTTCGCCGTACATAGCGTCGGCCAGACCGTGGATCCGTACGATACCGTCGGAAACGCTTACGACGGTACCTTCGTTACGGGCTTGGGAGCCGACATCGAGCTTCTCGATGCGACCCTTGATGATTTCACTAATTTCGGAAGGATTGAGTTGCTGCATTGCTCTGCTGCCCCTTCAAACTCAAGATTTCAATGCTTCGGCCAGTTTCGCGATCTTGCCGCGAACCGAGCCATCGATTACCAGGTCGCCGGCGCGGATGACGACGCCGCCGATCAGGCTGGCATCCTCCGACGCGTGCAGGCGCACTTCCCGGCTGAGCCGTGCACTGAGAACCTTGGCGAGTTTGTCTTGCTGTTCTTGGTTCAACGCAAAAGCACTGGTGACTTCCACGTCCACGGATTTCTCTTGCTCGGCCTTGTACAGGTCGAACAGGGCGGCAATCTCCGGCAGAAGCAGGAGACGGTCGTTTTCCGCGGCAACATGAATGAAATTCTGTGCCTGTGCATCGAACTTGTCACCGCACACTTCAATGAATGCGGCGGCCTTTTCTGCGCTTGTCAGTCGCGGGGCCTTGAGCAGGCGCTGCATGGTGTCGTCTTCCGACACCGCAGCAGCCAGGCCGAGCATGGCTGACCAATTGGCCAGTTGCTGATGGGCCTGGGCATGCTCAAAGGCAGCCTTAGCGTAAGGTCGGGCCAACGTGGTCAGTTCTGCCATGATCGCCCTCGCTTAAATTTCAGCGGCCAGTTTGTTAACCAGCTCCGCATGCGCGTTTTGATCGATTGTGGCGCCAAGGATCTTTTCAGCACCGCCAACAGCCAGGGCACCCACTTGGGCACGCAGGGCGTCTTTGACGCTGTTCAGTTCCTGTTCGATCTCGGCTTGAGCCTGAGCCTTCACACGGTCAGCTTCGACGCGAGCCTGTTCACGGGCTTCCTCGACAAGCTGAGCAGCGCGTTTCTTGCTTTGCTCAATGATTTCGGCTGCCTGTGCCTTCGCTTCACGCAGTTGCTGACCCGCTTTCTCTTGGGCCAGCTCCAGGTCGCGAGCTGCGCGGTTGGCAGCGTCCAAGCCGTCGGCAATCTTCTTTTGGCGCTCTTGCAGGGCAGTGATGACCGGAGGCCATACATACTTCATGCAGAAGAGTACAAAAATCAGAAAAGCAACGGATTGGCCAATCAGGGTTGCATTAATGTTCACGCCAACACCTCGCTCGGTCTTTGTCCATCACACCAATCAACTCGTAGAAACGAGTGATTAGCCGGCGATCTGACCAACGAAGGGGTTCGCGAAGGTGAAGAACAGAGCGATACCAACACCGATCATGGTTACGGCGTCGAGCAGACCGGCAACGATGAACATTTTGACCTGCAGCATCGGAACCATCTCAGGCTGACGAGCAGCGCCTTCCAGGAACTTGCCGCCCAGCAGGCCGAAACCAATGGCGGTACCCAGAGCACCCAGGCCGATCAGCAGAGCAACAGCGATAGCGGTCAGACCAACTACAGTTTCCATCTTTCCTCCCGACTTTTACGTCGTATTGGTTAGGTTTTTAGTTTGAAGCGGTAAAACAAATCGTTTGGTACAGCATGCCCTTGCGGACTTTTTAAGCCCTCCCCCCAAACGAGCGGGGAAGGCTATCAGACACGCCAGGCGGTCTTAATGGTTATCTTCGTGAGCCATCGACAGGTAGACGATGGTAAGCATCATGAAGATGAAGGCTTGCAGGGTGATAATCAGGATGTGGAACACAGCCCACGCCCACTGCAGCACCACACCCAGGCCGCTGAGCCAGAGGATACCGGCGCCGAACATCACGGCGATCAGGATGAACACCAGCTCGCCGGCGTACATGTTGCCGAACAGACGCAGTGCCAGCGAGATCGGCTTGGCGATCAGGGTGACGAATTCCAGCAGGAAGTTGACCGGGATCAGCAGGATCTGAACGAAGATGTTCTTGCTGCCGAACGGGTGCAGGGTCAGCTCGCCGATGAAGCCGCCCAGGCCCTTGACCTTGATGCTGTAGAAGATGATCAGGGCGAACACACAGAAGGCCATGGCCAGGGTCGCGTTCGGGTCGGTGGTAGACACGGCGCGGAACGGAATGTGCGGATCACCGGAGATCAGGATGGCCAGCTGAGGAATCCAGTCGACCGGTACCAGGTCGATGGCGTTCATCAGGAACACCCAGACGAAAATGGTCAGCGCCAGCGGAGCGATTACCGGGCTACGGCCGTGGAAGGAGTCCTTCACGCTGCCGTTGACGAAGTCTACCAGCACTTCAACGAAGTTCTGCAGGCCGCCAGGTTGGCCCGAAGTCGCCTTCTTGGCCGCCATGCGGAAGATGAACAGGAAGATCAGACCCAGCGCGACGGACCAACCCAGGGTGTCCAGGTGGAACGCCCAGAAGCCCATTGCCTTGGCTTCTGCAGCCGAATGGGCGAAGCCCCAGCTGCCGTCTGGTAGTTGACCGTAGGTCAGGTTCTGCAAGTGGTGCTGGATATAGCCCGAAGCGGTTTCTGCTGCCATGGTTGCCTCAAACGCCCTAAGGTCTCGAAAGTCTTTTATTCATCAGCAGGGGCGCGAACCAGCTGACCAAAAGGGTCAACACGAAGACGCCGAATACTGCTAACGGCGCCAGTGGCTTCACTCCTGCGAAGGTCAGTGCAAAAAGCACTGCCGTCAAAATCATCTTGCCTGCCTCGCCAGCGTAGAACGACTTGACGATGGCTTGTGCCGCCCGGGCCCCGCTGAAGCGAAAAGCCTTCCAGGCGAAATACACATTGGGTAGCCAGGCAATCAAACCTCCGCAAAGGCCTGAATATCCACTGACCGCCCCTTTCCACTGCCACAACACCAACGTTGCCAGCAGCAGTACGACGAATTGAGCCAGCAGTACCGGGAAAACCGCCCAGCGATGGAAAGGCAGGCGGTTTGGCGTGCGGATTTCCATCACAACTGCTCCTCGGAAGTCGACCAGCAAGTCAGTTATGACTTGGCATAATTTGTGCCGACAAAATGCGCGCAGAGTATAGGGGTGGATTAACCCCTATTCAACTATTCGGTAGTGATTTCCGACTGCGCGCTACAACGGGAATTGTTTCAGCGGATGTGAGCAAGCACGCCTTGCAACTCGTCAAGCGAGTTGTAGCGAATAACCAATTGGCCTTTGCCCTTGTTGCCATGGCGGATCTGCACGGCCGAGCCCAGGCGCTCTGCGAGCCGCTGTTCAAGGCGTGCGATATCCGGATCAGGTTTGCTCGGTTCGACCGGATCAGGTTTGTCGCTGAGCCATTGACGAACCAGTGCCTCGGTTTGGCGCACGGTGAGGCCACGTGCGACAACATGACGCGCCCCCTCTTCCTGACGGTGTTCTTCCAGCCCGAGCAGTGCACGGGCATGGCCCATCTCCAGGTCACCATGGGCGAGCATGGTCTTGATCGCATCGGGCAGGGTGATCAGGCGCAGCAGGTTCGCCACGGTCACCCGCGACTTGCCGACGGCATCGGCCACCTGTTGCTGGGTGAGCTCGAACTCTTGCTGCAGGCGCTGCAAGGCCAGCGCCTCTTCCAGCGGGTTGAGGTCTTCGCGCTGGATGTTCTCGATCAGCGCCATGGCTATGGCGGCTTCGTCGGGCACTTCGCGGACCATCGCCGGGATCTTGTCCAGGCCAGCCTGCTGGGTGGCGCGCCAGCGGCGCTCACCGGCGATGATCTCGTAGCGGTTGCCGTCGATCGGGCGCACCACGATCGGCTGCATCACGCCATGGTTGCGAATCGAGTGCGCGAGCTCTTCCAGCGCCTCCGGGTCCATGTCCCGGCGCGGCTGGTACTTGCCACGCTGGATCACCTCGACCGGCAGGTGTTGCAGTTCTTTCTGGTCGATCTTCACAGCCTGCTCTTCGAGCGCGCTGACGGAAGGACCACTGAGCAGTGCATCCAACCCACGTCCGAGACCCCGTTTCTTGACGGCCATACGGATTCCTTAAGTTGTTTGTGCAGTGCGGGATTGACGGCGTTGACGGCGTACCAGTTCCCCGGCCAGGGCCAGATAAGCCAGCGCGCCTCGCGATTGCTTGTCGTAGGCCAGGGCCGGCATGCCGAAGCTCGGGGCCTCGGCCAGGCGAATGTTGCGCGGAATGACCGTGTCGTACAGCTGCGGACCAAAGTGCTCCTTCAACTGCGCCGATACGTCGTTGTTCAGGCTCAGGCGCGGATCGTACATGGTCCGCAGCAGGCCCTCGATCTTCAGCTCCGGGTTAAGCCGGGCGGCGATGCGTTTGATGTTATCCACAAGGTCGCTGAGACCTTCCAGTGCGTAGTACTCACACTGCATCGGGATGATCACCCCATCGGAGGCGACCAGGGCATTGAGCGTGAGCATCGACAAAGACGGAGGGCAGTCGATGAGGATGTAGTCGTAGTTCTCGCGGATCGGCGCCAGGGCGTTGCGCAGGCGGCTCTCCTTGACCTGCATTTCCAGCAGCACCACTTCGGCGGCGGTCAGGTCACGGTTGGCTGGCAGCAACTGGAACCCCCCGTGCTCGGAGTAATGCATGGCCTGAGCCAGGTCGCATTCCCCGATCAACAGGTCGTAGACCGAGTGCTCGAGCTCGTGCTTGTCCACACCGCTGCCCATGGTGGCGTTGCCCTGCGGATCGAGGTCGATCAGCAGCACACGACGCTTGGTCGCGGCCAGCGAAGCAGCGAGATTGATACAGGTGGTTGTCTTGCCCACACCACCTTTCTGGTTCGCGATTGCGAATACCTTAGCCATTGTTGCGTGTGTTCCCAGTCATGCCTTGCGGCGCAGTATCAGCAGATGGCGCTGGCCCTGGCAACCTGGAACGGTCAGGGCCTGCTCGCTTTCCACTGTGAAGTCTGCGGGCAATGCTACCAGTTCATCGGCAGGATGCAGCCCCTTCATTGCAAGCCATTGCGTCCCGGTGTCGCCAAGGTGGCGGGTCCAGTTGGTGAAGTTCTCCATGCTGCTGAAGGCGCGGGAGATGATTCCGCTGAACGGTTGTGTAGGCTGGAAGGCTTCGACCCGGCTGTGGATAACCGTGAGGTTGTCCAGCTTGAGTTCCATTTTCACCTGGGTCAGGAAACGGGTCTTCTTGCCATTGGCGTCCAGCACCGTCACGCGCTTGTGAGGATGCAGGATAGCCAACGGGATACCGGGCATGCCACCGCCACTTCCGACATCCAGCCAGTTGTCACGCTCGCTGTGGATAAACGGCATGACACTGAGGCTGTCGAGCAGGTGACGCGACACCATCTCGTCGGGGTCGCGCACGGCGGTGAGGTTGTAGGCTTTGTTCCATTTGATCAACAGGGCCAGGTAGCCGAGCAGCTTTTCATGATGCTCGGCGTTCAGCTCGACACCGAGCTGGCGCGCACCTGTGGACAACTCTTCAGCGTGTTGCGGGGTGACCAGGGAACTCAAGCGCTTTGCTCCAATTCGCGGCCAGCGCCGCGTTTTTTCAAGTGAATCAGCAACAAGGAAATCGCTGCCGGGGTCACGCCCGGGATGCGCGAAGCCTGGCCCAGGGTTTCCGGACGGGTCTGGCCTAGCTTGCCCTGGATTTCCTTGGACAGGCCGGAAATCGTCGAGTAATCGATATCCACAGGCAGGCGAGTGTCTTCACTGGCGCGCAGACGTGCGATTTCATCCTGCTGGCGGTCGATGTAACCGGCGTACTTGGTGCGGATCTCGACCTGCTCGGCGACCTGTGGATCGATCGCTTCGCCACCGGTTGCCTCGATCAGCCCGGCGTAGTCGATTTCCGGGCGGGCAAGCAGGTTCAGCAGGCTGTACTCGTGGCTGAGCGGGGTACCGAACTTATCCACAATGGCCTGACCTTGCTCGGTGTTCGGGCGTACCCAGGTCGACTTCAGGCGCTGCTCCTCGCGTTCGATGCCGTCGCGCTTGGCGCAAAAGGCAGACCAACGCTGGTCGTCGATCAGGCCGAGCTCGCGGCCCTTTTCGGTCAGGCGCAGGTCGGCGTTGTCTTCGCGCAGGATCAGGCGGTATTCGGCACGCGAAGTGAACATGCGGTACGGCTCCTGGGTACCCAGGGTAATCAGGTCGTCGACCAGTACGCCGATGTACGCCTCGTCGCGGCGCGGGCACCAGCTGTCTCGGCCCAGCGCCCGCAGGGCTGCGTTGGTCCCGGCCAGCAAACCCTGAGCGCCGGCTTCTTCGTAACCGGTGGTGCCGTTGATCTGGCCGGCGAAGAACAGGCCGCCGATGACTTTGGTCTCGAGGCTGTACTTGAGGTCACGCGGGTCGAAGTAGTCGTATTCGATGGCATAGCCCGGGCGAACGATGTGGGCGTTCTCCATGCCGCGGATCGACCGTACCAACTCCAGCTGCACATCGAACGGTAGCGAAGTGGAAATACCGTTGGGGTACAGCTCATGGGTGGTCAGGCCTTCCGGCTCGATGAAAACCTGGTGGCTTTCCTTGTCGGCGAAGCGGTGGATCTTGTCCTCGATCGACGGGCAGTAGCGCGGGCCGACACCTTCGATCACACCCGAGTACATCGGCGAACGGTCGAGGTTCGAGGCGATGATCTCGTGGGTGCGCGCATTTGTGTGGGTAATCCAGCAGCTCACCTGGCGCGGGTGCATCTGGGCATTGCCCATGAAGGACATCACAGGAATCGGCGTATCGCCTGGCTGCTCGGTCATCACCGAGAAGTCCACCGAACGGCCGTCGATACGCGGCGGAGTACCGGTTTTCAGGCGGCCGACGCGCAACGGCAATTCACGCATGCGGTGGGCCAGGGCGATCGAAGGTGGATCGCCGGCGCGACCGCCGGAATGGTTTTGCAGACCAATGTGGATAAGGCCACCGAGGAAGGTACCGGTGGTCAGTACCACCGATTCGGCGAAGAAACGCAGGCCCATCTGGGTCACCACGCCTTTGACCTGGTCCTGCTCGACGATCAGGTCGTCGCAGGACTGCTGGAATATCCACAGGTTCGGCTGGTTTTCCAGGATTTCACGCACCACTGCCTTGTAGATAGCGCGGTCGGCCTGTGCACGGGTGGCGCGTACGGCCGGGCCCTTGCGGTTGTTCAAAACGCGGAACTGGATGCCGCTCTTGTCGGTGGCCAGCGCCATGGCGCCGCCGAGGGCATCGATCTCTTTGACCAGATGGCTTTTGCCAATACCGCCAATGGCGGGGTTGCAGCTCATGTGACCGAGGGTTTCCACGTTATGGGTCAGCAGCAGGGTTTTCACACCCATGCGTGCAGACGCAAGCGCAGCCTCGGTACCGGCATGGCCGCCGCCGATGACGATCACTTCAAAACGGGAAGGGAAATCCACCACGCACCTCGTGCCTGTTTTTGCGAATAGAGAAGGTAAGCGGACAAGTATAGGGACTTCACACCCTTTAAAGAAACCGTCTGAGCAAATTTTGACCAGTCTGTGGATGAGTGGCAGCCAACAGAAATCAAAAAGGAGAAATTTAAAAAAGCTTTGTTTTTATGTTTATTCTTATGCACAAGCTTTTCTGTGGATAAGCTCATGCAGGCCTTTACCCATGCTGTGTAGAGCAAAATTAAACCCTGTGGCTGGAGTACCATGAGGGCTCTGGATAAGACGATTTAGCCTGTGGATTAAATGGCTTGTTACCCACAGGCGGGTTTGTCCTCAGAAAAAAATCCTGCTTATCAACGGAGCTGAAGGCGAGTTTTCCACAGGGCTCCTGAGAGAAGATTGGGGTAGGTGAATGAAAAAAATGTGAACCTGCACCGGCCTCTTCGCGGGTGAACCCGCTCCCACAGGGTTCTGCACAGCCTTCAGGTGCGGCGCGATTTCCGTAGAAGCTGCGAAATTTGAGGTAAAAAAAAGCCGCTCACGAAGGAGCGGCTCTTGGTTTTGCCTGGCTGTGAATTACTTACCGATGCAGAAGCTGGAGAAAATCCGCCCCAGCAGGTCGTCAGAGCTGAATGCCCCGGTAATCTCCCCCAGGGCCTGCTGCGCCTGGCGCAGGTCTTCCGCCAACAGCTCACCCGCGCCAGCCAAGGTCAGTTGTGCACGGCCATGTTCCAGGTGCTCACTGGCCTGGCGCAGGGCATCCAGATGGCGCCGGCGAGCGCTGAAACCACTCTCGGCCGTCTGTTCATAACCCATGCAGGCTTTCAGGTGGTTACGCAACAACTGCAGCCCTGCAGCGTCCCCTTTGGCACTGAGGGTGATCGTTACATGGCCGTCATCGCACTGTTCCAGCGCTACCTGCTCACCACTAAGATCGGCCTTGTTCCGAATCAGCGTCACCTTGGCCGGGTCTGGCCGCTGGTCGAGAAATTCTGGCCACAGGGCGAACGGGTCGCTGGCCTCGGGCGCGGTGGAATCCACCACCAACAACACCCGGTCTGCCTCGCCAATGGCCTTCAGCGCACGTTCCACGCCAATCTTTTCCACATGGTCATCGGTGTCGCGCAAACCGGCAGTATCGACCACGTGCAGCGGCATGCCGTCGATGTGGATATGTTCGCGCAGGATGTCCCGCGTGGTGCCGGCAATATCGGTGACGATGGCCGCTTCCCGCCCAGCCAGCTGGTTCAGCAGGCTCGACTTGCCAGCATTCGGCCGACCGGCGATGACCACGGTCATGCCGTCACGCAGCAAAGCGCCCTGCCCGGCTTCCCGCTGCACTGTGGACAACTCGCCGCGAACGTTATCGAGCATCGAAAGTACATGGCCATCAGCGAGGAAGTCGATTTCTTCCTCGGGGAAGTCGATCGCCGCCTCGACGTAGATGCGCAGGGCTATCAGTGCTTCGGTCAGGCTGTGCACACGCTTGGAGAACTCGCCCTGCAGCGAACGCAGTGCGTTGCGCGCAGCCTGGCTGGAACTGGCTTCGATCAGGTCGGCAATGGCTTCGGCCTGGGCCAGGTCGAGCTTGTCATTGAGGAATGCACGTTCGCTGAACTCACCCGGGCGAGCCAGCCGGCAACCAACCTGTACACAGCGCTGCAGCAGCATATCCAGCACCACCGGGCCACCGTGGCCCTGCAGTTCCAGCACGTCCTCGCCGGTGAACGAATTCGGCCCGGGGAAGAACAGCGCGATCCCTTCGTCCAGCACCAGGCCTTCCTCGTCGCGGAACGGGCCGTAATGGGCGTGGCGCGGGGTAAGCGTACGGCCGGTGATCAACTGGCCGGCCTTGGCAGCCAGAGGGCCGGACAACCTGACAATACCCACACCGCCGCGGCCTTGGGCGGTGGCGATGGCGGCGATGGTTTCACGCACAGTGTTCATGCTCGAAAGCCTCTACGACAAAAACGACAGATAGCAAAAACGCCCCACTAGGGGGCGTTTTTTATTCACAGGCTAGCGCAGTAGCCTGTCAAGCAGCAGCTTTTTTGCTGGCTGCTTCGATGCTGCGGGTGATGTACCACTGCTGTGCGATCGACAGGCAGTTGTTCACAACCCAGTACAGCACCAGACCAGCCGGGAACCACAGGAAGAAGAAGGTGAAGATGATCGGCATCATTTTCATCACCTTGGCCTGCATTGGATCCGGCGGCGTCGGGTTCAGGCGCTGCTGGATGAACATGGTGGCGCCCATGATGATCGGCAGGATGAAGAACGGATCCTTGATCGACAGGTCGGTAATCCACAGCATCCATGGAGCCTGGCGCATTTCCACGCTTTCCAGCAGTACCCAGTACAGGGCCAGGAACACTGGCATCTGCACCAGGATCGGCAGGCAGCCGCCCAGCGGGTTGATCTTCTCCTTCTTGTACAGCTCCATCATCGCCTGGGACATCTTCTGGCGATCGTCACCGAAGCGTTCCTTCAGTGCAGCGAGCTTCGGCGCAACGGCACGCATGCGCGCCATCGAACGGTAGCTGGCAGCCGACAGCGGGAAGAACAGGCCTTTGATCAGCATGGTCAGCACGATGATCGACCAGCCCCAGTTACCCAGCAGGCTGTGGATATGTTGCAGCAGCCAGAAGATCGGCTGGGCGATGAACCACAGGAAGCCATAGTCGACGGTCAGTTCCAGGCCTGGGGACAACTCTTTCAGCTTGGACTGGATTTTCGGGCCGGCGTACAGCATGGCGCTGGTTTCGACCTTGCCGCCAGCAGGCACGCTGATGGCCGGGCCGGTGTAGCCGATGATGTAGTTGCCCTGGCTGTCCTTGCGGGTCTGGACAACGTTGTTGTCCGACTTGGCCGGAATCCAGGCGGTCACGAAGTAGTGCTGCAGCCAGGCAACCCAGCCGCCGGACACATTTTCTTTCAAACTACCTTTGTCGATGTCCTTCATCGAGACCTTTTTGTAAGGCTCGGAAGCAGTCCACAGGGCAGCGCCCAGGTAGGTGGCGGTACCGGTGGCGGTGCTCGAAGACGGATCGGAGCTGGCGTCACGCTTGAGCTGGGCAAACATGTTGCCGCTCCAAGCCTGGCCGCTCTGGTTGTCGATCAAGTAGCTGACGGTCAGGTCATATTCGCCGCGCTTAAAGGTGAAGCGCTTGATGTAGTTGACGCCGTTGTCGCTGAACTTCAGGTCGACCACCAGTTGTTCCTGGCCATCGGCCAGCTGGTAACCCTTCTTGTCGGTAGCGTATAGAGGGCGACCGGCAGGACGGGCATCCGGACCGTTTACGCCGGTCAGGCCGCTTTGTGCCAGGTAGACACGCTCGCCACCGTTGTCGAACAGCTGGAACGGAATGTCCGGGTGATCCTGGCGACGTGGGTATTGCGGCAGGTTCAGCTGGACGATGTCACCGCCAACCGGATCGATAGCCAGCTCCAGGACATCGGTCTTGACCCGGATCAGGTCCTTGCTGACCGCAACCGGTGCCAGTTCGGCTGCGCTGGTTTCGGCGTTGGCGCTTGGCACATCGGCGCTGGCGCCGGCATTACCGGCCGGTACGCCATCCGGCAAACCCGGGGCAACGGTGCTGGCAGCAGTATTCTGAGTCGGCAGGGCAGCCTGGCCGTAGTCCTGGTTCCACTTGAGGACCATGACGTAGGACACGATTGCCAGGGCGACGATCAGGATCGTGCGTTTAATATCCATGATTACTCGGCTATCGAAGAAGTTCGGGAGGAAGGAGCGGGAGGAACGGGATCGAAACCGCCGTCGTTCCACGGATGACAACGCCCCAGGCGACGAACGGCTAGCCACCCACCACGCCAGAGGCCGTGGTTTTCGATGGCTTCATAGGCATAACAGGAGCAACTGGGGAAGAAACGACAGTGGTTGGCCATCAGAGGACTAATGGCGTAACGGTAAAACTGGATCGGAACGAGCGCCAGTTTACGCATCTTGGCTGTCTACCCCTGCGGAATTGGCGGTCACTGCTGGAGTGGGCCGGCTGCGCGCCAGGCGTTTCCAGAGTTTGCCAAAGTGTTGGTGCAATTCCGGGTTTTCTATCTCACCCAATCCCTTGCGCGCGACGATCACAATGTCCAAACCGGCAAGCAAATGCTGGTTCAGGCGAAAGGAATCGCGCATCAAGCGCTTGAGGCGGTTGCGTTGAACGGCGAGCTTGACGCTCTTCTTGCCAATCACCAGGCCGAGGCGTGGGTGATCGAGGCCGTTCTCGCGAGCAAGGATCAGCAGGTTTTTCCCTGGAACCTTGCCGGTTGGGGAGTCGAAGACCGCTTTGAAATGTCGGGGTGTAAGCAGTCGCTTTTCCCGACTGAAGTCCTGACTCACCACCTGTGCCGAAAAATCAAATGGCCAGACGCTTACGGCCTTTGGCACGACGACGCGACAGAACAGCGCGGCCGTTCTTGGTAGCCATACGGGCACGGAAGCCGTGGGTGCGCGCGCGCTTGATGGTGCTTGGTTGGAAAGTACGTTTCATGGCGTGTTACCTGGTTTGTCGACGACGGGCCGGGATGGCCCCCTTTTTAAGAGACCGGCGATTCTAGAGAAAGCAAGCCCGTAGGTCAATTTCCAACCAGTCTTTCCATATAGAGCACGTGATGGACGGTGCGTGCCTGCCCAACCCCAGGGGGTGCTTGATCGGACGCACGAATTGGGGACAACATGAAAAAAAAGAAGAGACATATAAAAAGCTTTTCTGAAGAATCTATAAATCTTAAGTGGATAACCTTCTGTGGATAACCTGATTTAGGCCAGAAAATACGGGCTGTACAGAGTTTTACAACTGTGTTCTCAACCGGTGCTGCGCTTGTTTTCTTCGTGGGCAGAAGCTGTGGATTAAAAGGCTACTTACCCACAGGTGAGTTATCAACAGGCCTGACCTCAGGGTTGTGCATAGCGCTCATGACTACTTATCCACAGAGCTTATTCACAGTGCGATGAAGCTGTTTTGGTCGATAAATGGCTGTTTTGTCATGGTTCCTAACGTGTCCACATGTGGATAACTGAACGCTCGACCGGTACAATGGCGGTTTGTTTTTGCCTCATCCGGCTTTCAAACTCAGGGGATATCCGTGTCAGTGGAACTTTGGCAGCAGTGCGTGGAGCTTCTGCGCGATGAACTGCCTGCCCAGCAATTCAACACCTGGATCCGTCCGCTACAGGTCGAAGCCGAAGGCGACGAGTTGCGCGTCTATGCGCCTAACCGTTTCGTTCTCGATTGGGTCAATGAAAAGTACCTTGGTCGTTTGCTCGAGCTGTTGGGCGAAAACGGCAGCGGCATTGCGCCTGCCCTTTCCTTGTTGATCGGCAGCCGTCGCAGCTCTGCGCCACGTGCCGCACCCAACGCGCCAGTAAGTGCTGCGGTGGCCGCCTCGCTGGCCCAGAGCCAGACACCGAAGGCAGTGCCGGCAGCGGTCGAACCCGTCGCCGTCGCGGCGGCCGAGCCTGTGCTTGTCGATGAACTGGCCGAGCCATCCTCGCGTGATAGCTTCGATGCCATGGCCGAACCGGCTTCTGCGTCGGCTGGCAGTGCACGGACCGAACAGCGCACCGTGCAGGTTGAAGGTGCGCTCAAGCACACCAGTTACCTGAACCGCACCTTCACGTTCGATACCTTCGTCGAAGGTAAGTCGAACCAGCTGGCGCGCGCGGCTGCCTGGCAGGTGGCAGACAACCCCAAGCATGGCTATAACCCGCTCTTCCTTTATGGTGGTGTGGGCCTGGGTAAAACCCACCTCATGCATGCTGTGGGTAACCACCTGCTGAAGAAGAACCCGAATGCCAAGGTCGTGTACCTGCATTCGGAGCGCTTCGTCGCGGACATGGTCAAGGCGCTGCAACTCAATGCCATCAACGAATTCAAGCGTTTCTACCGCTCGGTGGATGCGCTGCTGATCGACGACATCCAGTTCTTTGCCCGTAAAGAGCGCTCGCAGGAAGAGTTTTTCCACACCTTCAACGCCCTGCTCGAGGGTGGCCAGCAGGTGATCCTTACCTCTGATCGCTACCCAAAGGAAATCGAAGGTCTGGAAGAGCGCTTGAAGTCGCGCTTTGGTTGGGGTCTGACGGTGGCCGTCGAGCCGCCAGAGCTGGAAACCCGCGTGGCGATCCTCATGAAGAAGGCCGACCAAGCCAAGGTCGAACTACCGCATGACGCGGCCTTCTTCATTGCCCAGCGTATCCGCTCCAACGTCCGTGAACTGGAAGGTGCATTGAAGCGGGTGATCGCCCACTCGCACTTCATGGGCCGCGACATCACTATCGAACTGATTCGTGAGTCGCTCAAGGATCTGCTGGCGCTGCAGGACAAGCTGGTTAGTGTGGATAACATTCAGCGTACCGTCGCCGAGTACTACAAGATCAAGATCTCCGATCTGTTGTCCAAGCGTCGTTCGCGTTCCGTGGCGCGTCCACGACAGGTGGCCATGGCCCTGTCCAAGGAACTGACCAACCACAGTCTGCCGGAAATCGGCGACATGTTCGGTGGTCGGGACCATACGACCGTGCTACACGCCTGCCGCAAGATCAACGAACTGAAGGAATCCGACGCGGACATCCGCGAGGACTACAAGAACCTGCTGCGGACGCTGACGACCTGATGGCCGTCTGCGCAGCTAATTGAAGGCAAGGGACTAGACCATGCATTTCACCATTCAACGCGAAGCCCTGTTGAAACCCCTGCAACTGGTCGCCGGTGTCGTCGAGCGCCGCCAGACCTTGCCGGTCCTGTCCAACGTATTGCTGGTCGTGCAAGGCCAGCAACTGTCGTTGACTGGTACCGACCTGGAAGTCGAACTGGTAGGCCGCGTGCAACTGGAAGAGCCGGCCGAGCCTGGCGAAATCACTGTTCCGGCACGCAAGCTGATGGACATTTGCAAAAGCCTGCCGAACGACGCCCTGATCGATATCAAGGTCGACGAGCAGAAACTGTTGGTCAAGGCCGGCCGCAGCCGTTTTACCCTGTCGACCCTGCCAGCCAATGACTTCCCGACAGTGGAAGAAGGCCCGGGCTCGCTGACCTGTAACCTGGAACAAAGCAAGCTGCGCCGCCTGATCGAGCGGACCAGTTTCGCCATGGCCCAGCAGGATGTGCGCTATTACCTCAACGGCATGCTGCTGGAGGTTTCCCGCAACACCCTGCGAGCTGTGTCCACTGACGGTCACCGTCTGGCGCTGTGCTCCATGAGCGCACCGATCGAGCAGGATGATCGCCACCAGGTCATCGTGCCACGCAAAGGTATCCTTGAACTGGCACGCCTGCTGACCGACCCGGAAGGCATGGTCAGCATCGTTCTGGGCCAGCACCACATTCGCGCCACCACCGGTGAATTCACCTTCACTTCCAAGCTGGTCGACGGTAAGTTCCCGGACTACGAGCGCGTACTGCCCAAGGGCGGTGACAAGCTGGTGGTCGGCGACCGTCAGGCGCTGCGTGAAGCTTTTAGCCGTACTGCGATTCTTTCCAACGAAAAGTACCGCGGTATCCGCCTGCAACTGGCTGCTGGCCAACTGAAGATCCAGGCCAACAACCCTGAACAGGAAGAAGCTGAAGAAGAAATCAGCGTGGACTACGAAGGTAGCTCACTGGAAATCGGCTTCAACGTCAGCTACCTGCTGGACGTCCTGGGCGTAATGACTACCGAGCAAGTTCGTCTGATCCTGTCCGACTCCAACAGCAGTGCCCTGCTGCAGGAAGCTGGCAATGACGATTCTTCCTACGTTGTCATGCCGATGCGTCTGTAACCCGTAGCAGGCGAAATGTCTCTTCGACGTATCATGGTCACCGCGGTGCGCAATTTGCACCCGGTGACACTCTCACCGTCCCCCCGCATCAACATCCTTTACGGCGCCAACGGCAGCGGCAAAACCAGCGTGCTTGAGGCCGTGCACCTGCTCGGGCTGGCGCGCTCGTTCCGCAGCACCCGCCTGAACCCGGTTATCCAGTATGAACAACCGGCCTGTACCGTGTTCGGTGAAGTGCAATTGGCCGAGGGTGGCAGCAGTAACCTGGGGGTATCCCGGGAGCGGCAGGGAGAATTCACTATTCGCATCGATGGGCAGAATGCGCGGAGTGCGGCACAACTGGCTGAGTTGCTACCGCTTCAGCTCATCAATCCGGACAGTTTCCGCTTGTTGGAAGGCGCTCCGAAAATACGCCGCCAGTTTCTGGATTGGGGAGTGTTCCACGTGGAACCTCGTTTTCTGCCAGCCTGGCAACGGCTACAGAAGGCACTGCGGCAGCGGAACTCATGGTTGCGGCATGGTACACTTGACCCAGCTTCGCAAGCCGCCTGGGACCGGGAATTGTGCCTGGCCAGTGCGGAAATAGATGAATACCGTCGCAACTACATCAAGGCCTTGAAGCCCGTCTTCGAGCGAACCCTGAGCGAACTGGTCGAGCTGGACGGGTTGACCCTTAGCTACTACCGAGGCTGGGACAAGGACCGGGAACTGCAAGAAGTACTTGGTTCCTCTCTCCTTCGCGATCAGCAGATGGGCCACACCCAGGCCGGTCCGCAGCGTGCTGATCTGCGTCTTCGTCTGGCTGCCAACAACGCAGCCGACATCCTGTCGCGTGGTCAGCAAAAGCTGGTGGTGTGCGCATTGCGCATTGCCCAAGGCCATCTCGTTAGTCAGGCTCGCCGCGGTCACTGTATTTATCTCGTGGATGACTTGCCGTCCGAACTGGACGACCAGCATCGCCGCGCGCTGTGTCGCTTGCTTGAAGAATTACGCTGCCAGGTGTTCATCACCTGTGTAGATCACGAATTACTGAGGGAAGGCTGGCAGACGGAAACGCCAGTTGCTTTGTTCCACGTGGAACAAGGCCGTATCACCCAGACCCACGACCATCGGGAGTGAATGCATGAGCGAAAATCAAACGTACGACTCCTCCAGCATCAAAGTGCTGAAAGGTTTGGATGCCGTGCGCAAGCGCCCCGGCATGTACATTGGCGACACCGATGATGGTAGCGGCCTGCACCACATGGTCTTCGAGGTGGTCGACAACTCGATCGACGAAGCCCTCGCCGGTCACTGCGATGACATCACCGTCATCATCCACCCGGACGAGTCCATCAGTGTGCGCGACAACGGTCGCGGCATTCCGGTCGACGTGCATAAAGAAGAAGGCGTTTCCGCAGCAGAGGTCATCATGACTGTGCTGCACGCTGGCGGTAAGTTCGACGACAACTCCTACAAGGTATCCGGCGGGCTGCACGGCGTAGGTGTCTCTGTTGTAAACGCCCTGTCAGAAAAACTGGTACTGACCGTTCGCCGTAGCGGCAAAATCTGGGAACAGACCTACGTTCACGGTGTTCCACAGGCGCCGATGGCGGTTGTCGGTGACAGCGAAACCACCGGTACCCACATCCACTTCAAGCCTTCGGCTGAAACCTTCAAGAACATTCACTTCAGCTGGGACATCCTGGCCAAGCGTATCCGAGAGCTGTCGTTCCTCAACTCCGGCGTTGGCATTCTGCTGAAGGATGAACGTAGTGGTAAGGAAGAGTTCTTCAAGTACGAAGGCGGCCTGCGCGCGTTCGTCGAATACCTGAACACCAACAAGACCCCGGTCAACTCCCAGGTATTCCACTTCAACGTCCAGCGTGACGATGGCGTGGGTGTTGAAGTCGCCCTGCAGTGGAACGACAGCTTCAACGAAAACCTGTTGTGTTTCACCAACAACATTCCGCAGCGTGATGGCGGTACTCACTTGGTGGGCTTCCGTTCCTCGTTGACCCGTAGCCTGAACAGCTACATCGAACAGGAAGGCCTGGCCAAGAAGAACAAAGTGGCGACCACTGGCGACGACGCCCGCGAAGGCCTGACCGCGATTATCTCGGTGAAAGTACCGGACCCTAAGTTCAGCTCGCAGACCAAGGACAAGCTGGTCTCCTCGGAGGTGAAAACCGCCGTGGAGCAGGAGATGAACAAGTACTTCGCCGACTTCCTGCTGGAGAACCCGAACGAGGCCAAGGCCGTCGTTGGCAAGATGATCGACGCTGCCCGAGCCCGTGAAGCGGCACGTAAAGCTCGTGAAATGACTCGCCGTAAAGGCGCGCTGGATATTGCCGGCCTGCCAGGAAAACTGGCCGACTGCCAGGAAAAGGACCCTGCCCTTTCCGAACTGTACCTGGTGGAGGGCGACTCCGCGGGTGGCTCGGCGAAGCAAGGCCGCAACCGTCGTACCCAGGCAATCCTGCCGTTGAAGGGTAAAATCCTCAACGTCGAGAAAGCGCGCTTCGACAAGATGATCTCTTCCCAGGAAGTGGGCACGCTGATCACTGCACTGGGCTGCGGTATCGGCCGTGAAGAGTACAACATCGACAAGCTGCGTTATCACAACATCATCATCATGACCGATGCTGACGTTGACGGTTCGCACATCCGTACCCTGCTGCTGACCTTCTTCTTCCGGCAGCTGCCGGAGCTGGTCGAGCGCGGCTACATCTACATTGCCCAGCCACCGCTGTACAAGGTGAAGAAAGGCAAGCAGGAGCAGTACATCAAGGACGACGAGGCCATGGAAGAGTACATGACCCAGTCGGCCCTGGAAGATGCCAGCCTGCACCTGGACGAATCGGCACCAGCGGTTTCCGGCGTGCAGCTGGAAGCATTGGTGAATGAATTCCGTAGTGTCATGAAGACCCTCAAGCGTCTGTCGCGCTTGTATCCAGAAGAGCTGACCGAGCATTTCATCTACCTGCCGGAGGTGAGCCTGGAACAGCTGGGTGACCACGCTGTGATGCAAGCCTGGCTGGCCCAGTTCCAGGAACGTCTGAACAACAGCCAGAAGTCCGGCCTGGTTTATAAAGCCAGCCTGCGCGAAGACAAAGAACGCAACGTATGGTTGCCAGAAGTGGAGATCACTTCCCATGGCCTGGCCAGCTACGTCACCTTCAACCGGGACTTCTTCGGCAGCAATGACTACCGTACCGTAGTCAACATTGGTGCCAAGCTGTCCAGCTTGTTGGGCGAAGGTGCTTACGTACAGCGCGGTGAGCGCCGCAAGGCAATCGTCGAGTTCAAGGAAGGCCTGGATTGGTTGATGAACGAGACCACCAAGCGGCACACCATCCAGCGATACAAAGGGTTGGGTGAGATGAACCCGGACCAGCTGTGGGAAACCACCATGGACCCGACCGTCCGCCGTATGCTCAAGGTCACTATTGAGGATGCGATCGCTGCCGACCAGATCTTCAACACCCTGATGGGTGATGCGGTCGAGCCGCGTCGTGACTTCATCGAAAGCAACGCGCTGTCGGTATCGAACCTAGACTTCTGATTCGCCTAGATCTATAGGCACTAAAAAGCCCGCGAAAGCGGGCTTTTTAGTGCCTATAGAAATCAGTAACCGCTGAGGACGTTGACGATCACACCACTGGCAATAGCAACCAGCACATAGTCTCCATTCACATACAACCAGCGGTGATCACGGGGTGGCGCATACAGGTGGCGTGCTTTCCAGTCGGTCACCCAGTAACGGTCGCCACGGTAATGCGGGTCAACCACATGACCGCGATGCCACTGTTGATGCGGAACAGGCATGTCCGGTTGGGGGCGGAAGTTCGGATCGCGGTAGGCGGGACCGTGGTCATTGTCATGGCGGCCTTGGTGCTGCGGCTGCCCATGCGGTGGGTTGCCCTGGTGCGATGGACCGCCATCATGCCGGTCAGGTGGTCCTGGCTGCGCGAAACTGGCCAAAGGGGCGCTGAGCATGAGCGCGGCGCAGATCACGGTCAGGGTTTTCTTCATTTTGCGGTCCTCTGGATGTTGATGCCTGGCGAGAGCTGACGGGCTGCCAGGTTCGGTTAACTAATCAGACCACAATCATTCCCGCTTAATGTCAGGACAGAGGTAAAGGTCCGGTAAAGGTCTGAGGAGGCGCGGTGCATGGCACCGGCTTTGCCGGTGTTCGCGGGTGAACCCGCTCCCACAGGATGTGTGTTGCCGTCGGGTATACGCGGGCCCTTCTAGACCGCGTTAACCGAACGCCTCAATTCAGGCCAAGCTCCTTCAACCGGCGATATAGGGTTCGCTCGCTCAGGCCAAGGTGACGGGCCAGTTCACTGCGCGAGCCCTTGAACTGTTCCAGTGCCTGCGCCAGCTCACCCAGGTGATTGCGCCGGCCACCAGTCTTGATCGCCCCCGCTGGTCCAATATCCTCCGGCAAATGCTCGGGCCGGATCAGCCCGTCATCGGCAAACAAGCGCGCCCTTTCCAGAATGTTGCGCAGTTCGCGAATGTTGCCCGGGAATGGATGCAACCCAAGCTGCTGCAAGGCATCGTCGCTCAGCCTGGGTGTCGGCTTGCCTGCCATGCGTTGCAGCAGGCTCTGGGCGAGCAAGGGAAGGTCTTCTACCCGCTCGCGCAATGCCGGCAGACGGATCGGGAAGCCGCTGATGCGGTAGTACAGGTCTTCGCGGAAGGTACCGTCCGCGACCATTTGCCTGAGGGGTTTATGGGTTGCCGACACCAGGCGAAAATCCGAATGCACCGTGCGCAGGCTACCCACCGGGCGGAAGCTGCCGGACTCGATCAGGCGCAGCAGCTTCACCTGCATCGCCAGCGGTACCTCCCCAATTTCATCGAGGAACAGGGTGCCGCCATGCGCCGCTTCAGCCAGGCCGATCTTGCGCTGGTTGGCGCCAGTGAACGCACCCTTCTCGTAGCCGAACAACTCGCTCTCGAACAGCGACTCGGTCAGGCCGGTACAGTCGACCACCACCAACGGGCCGTTAGCCCTCGGGCTTCCCATATGCAGCGCACGGGCGAACAGTTCCTTGCCAGTACCTGACTCACCCTGTAGCAACACCGGGATCTGCGCCGGTGCCGCACGTTGCAGGCTGGCCAGGGCCGCCTTGAACGCTGGCGCCCGGCCGACCAGCCCCTGTTCCTGAGGCTGCGCCGAAGCGAGGGTAATGCTGGTCAGGCGCTCGACAAAGGCCACCACCCTGCCCTGTTCATCCAGGATCGGCCGCAGCTCGACATCCACATGCTCGGGGCCGCGTGGCGTGTGATGAATGTGCAACACCCGCTCCGGAACCTTGCTTTGCCACGCTTTGCGCATCGGGCAATGCTCGCCGGCCTGGTCGCAAGGCACGGCGTAGTGGTGCGAGACCTTGTGGCATTTCTCACCGAGCGGCGCTTGCTCATGGCGACCAAACTGGCGGCGATAGGCAGCGTTTGCCGCCAGGATGTTGTAGTCGGTATCCAGCACGATGGTTGGCAGGGCATCGTGCTCAAGATAGGAAACCAAAGCTAGGATGAGGGGATGGGCTTCAGGCATGACGGCACCGATTGGATGACCGGCGCAGGGTAACAAGGACTGCCAAACACTGCCATTGGCTGACAGTCGACTGCCATCTGCGCTGTCACTGTCGTCGGCAACTGAGAGCAACGGGCCGGTTTCATTGGCCCAGGCGCAGGAAAATGCCTGGCATGCATCTTGATAAACCTCCTGGCACTGCCTACGCGCGTACAAGGCTGGGCGGATAAATTGGAGAACGCGATGATCATCGGCAACAACCTGCACGTGGACGCCTTTTACGACAAGGCGACCTCGACCATCAGCTACCTGGTCATGGACTGCGAAACCCGCAAATGCGCATTGATCGACAGTGTGCTGGATTACGACCCCAAGTCCGGGTGCACTTGCACGGCATCGGCGGACCGCCTGGTCCAGCGCGTGACCGAGCTTGAAGCCAGCGTGCAGTGGGTGCTGGAAACCCATGTGCATGCAGACCATCTTTCGGCAGCGGCCTATTTGAAGGAAAAGCTCGGCGGCCATACCGCCATCGGCGCGCACATCACCCAGGTACAGAAAGTGTTTGGTGCCTTGTTCAACGCCGAACCTGGCTTCGCCCGCGATGGCAGCCAGTTCGATGTGCTGTTCGAGGACGAGGAAGGTTTCCGCATTGGCAATCTGCATGCCCGCGCGTTGCACACCCCGGGGCACACGCCTGCGTGCATGAGCTTCATGATCGAGGACGCCGGCGAGACAGCGGTGTTCGTCGGCGACACCCTGTTCATGCCCGACTACGGTACCGCCCGTTGCGACTTCCCAGGGGCCGATGCCCGCACCTTGTACCGCTCGATCCGTCGCCTGTTGGCCTTCCCCGACCAGACCCGGCTCTTCATGTGCCACGACTACCTGCCGGGTGGCCGTGACATGCAGTACGTCACCACCGTGGCCGAGCAGCGCGCCAACAATATTCATATCCACCAGGGCATCGATGAGGACAGCTTCGTCGCCATGCGTGAAGCTCGCGACAAGACCCTCGAGATGCCCGTGCTGATCCTGCCTTCGGTGCAGGTAAACATGCGCAGCGGCCAGTTCCCCGCGCCGGAAGATAACGGTGTGAGCTACCTGAAGATTCCGCTGAACAAGCTGTGACCGCCCTGCCCCATAACCAGATTTACAGGATTTACCGCCATGCCTGCCTTGTTGTCCCCCGCCAATACCGACCACCACAAAGTGGTCATCGTCGGTGCTGGCGCCGCCGGAATCGCCACCGCTTCCAGCCTGATCAGCCGTGACCCGTCGCTGGACGTTACCTTGATCGACCCCGCCGACGTGCATTACTACCAGCCCGGCTGGACCATGGTCGGTGCGGGTGTGTTCAAGGCGCCAAGCACTGCTCGCACCATGGCCTCGACCATTCCGCGCGGCGTGCGCTGGATAAAGGCACGGGTGCAGAGGTTCGACCCGCTGGGCCAACTGGTCCTGCTCGAGGGCGGCCGCGCCATCAGTTATGAACAGCTGGTGGTCTGCCCGGGCCTCAAGCTGGATTGGGCAGCCATAGATGGCCTCAGCGAGACCTTGGGCCGCAACGGCGTCACCTCCAACTACCGCTACGATCTGGCACCCTACACCTGGGATCTGGTGCAGCAGCTCAAGCAAGGCCGAGCCCTGTTTTGCCAGCCGCCCATGCCGATCAAGTGCGCAGGCGCGCCGCAGAAGGCGTTGTACCTGTCTTGCGACCACTGGCTGCGGCACGGTCATCTGGGGGCTGTGAAAGCCAGCTTCTTCAATGCTGGCGCAGTGTTGTTCGGAGTGGCGGACTACGTGCCTGCACTGATGAAGTACATCGACAAGTACGCCGTGGACCTCAATTTTTCCCACCGCCTGGTCGCCGTGGACGGCCCGAACAAGCGCGCCACCTTCGTGCGCACCTTGGCCGATGGCAGCAGCGAAAGCCGTATCGAGGCCTTCGACATGCTGCACGTGGTACCGCCGCAGGTGGCACCGGACTTCATTCGTGAAAGTCCGCTGGCCGATTGCGCCGGCTGGGTCGATGTCGACCCGCACACCCTGCGCCATCGCCACTTCACCAATGTCCATGCCCTTGGGGACGTGATCAACACCAGCAATGCCAAGACCGCCGCCGCTGCACGCAAGCAGGCTCCGGTCGTGGCCAACAACGTGCTGGTGGCCCTGGGAAGGTTGCCTACCCTCGCACAGTACGATGGTTATGGCTCGTGCCCGCTCACCGTCGAGCGCGGCAAGATCGTCCTGGCTGAATTCACCTATGGCGGCAAGCTGGCTCCAAGTTTCCCCAACTGGTTGCTGGATGGTCGCAAGCCGACACGTCTGGCCTGGTTGCTCAAGGCGCAGGTGCTGCCACCCCTGTACTGGAAAGGCATGCTCAAGGGCCGCGAGTGGCTGGCACGGCCACAGCCATTGGAAGCCGAGGGTCGGCAGTGATCGAACATCAATTACTGGGAGCGGGTCTGGGCGCGCTCATCGGTGCCGTGCTGGCGTTGACCGGTGCCGGCGGTGGCATTCTCGCAGTGCCTTTGCTGGTGTTCGGCCTGGGGTTGTCGATGGTCGAGGCAGCACCGGTCGGCCTGCTGGCAGTAGGCATGGCGGCGGCGGTGGGAGCAATGCTGGGCTTGCGGCAGGGCCTGGTGCGCTACCGGGCAGCGCTGTTCATCGCATTGATCGGTGTGGCAGCGGCGCCATTCGGGCTGATGCTGGCGCACCGCTTGCCGAACACGCCACTGCAGTTGGTGTTCGCTGTGGTGTTGGTGTATGCCTGCCTGCGTATCTGGCGCAAAGCGGCCAAGGAACTGCGCGGCGAAGCCAATGATGCCCATCGCTACATCGAACCCTGCGTGCTCAACCCGCTGCAGGGCCGTTTGCGCTGGACCCTGCCGTGTGCGCGCGCCCTGGCCTTCACGGGCGCATTGTCCGGGCTGCTGTCCGGCCTGCTCGGCGTGGGCGGTGGCTTTGTCATCATTCCGGCCCTTAACCGCTACACCAACCTGCGGATGGCCAGCATCGTCTCCACCTCGCTGGCGGTGATCGCGCTGGTGTCCACAGGCAGCGTGGTCAGCGCCAGCCTGGCAGGGGTCATGCACTGGCAGGTTGGCGCCCCGTTCGCTGTCGGCGCAGTGCTTGGTCTGCTGCTGGCGCGGCCGTTGGCGAACAGGCTGGCCGGGCCGCGCTTGCAGCAGATGTTTGCCGTGGCCGGTTGGGCCGCGGCTCTGCTGCTGGCCGGCAAGGCGCTATTGGGCTAGCAGCTCGCTCTGTTCCGCCGCGCACAGCGCCAGCAGGTAGTCCCACACCACCCGCAGTCGCACCGACTTGTGCAGTTCGCGGCGGGTGCAGATCCAGTAGCTGCGCTGGATGGTTTCGCCAGGTAGCACGCGCACTAGCGTCGGGTCGTGGCGGGCCATGTAGTTGGGTAGCACGGCGATGCCCAGCCCGGCGCGGGCGGCGGTTTGCTGGGCGATCACGCTGGTGCTGCGAAACACTACGCTGGGGGCCCGGCAGAAACTGTTGAGAAACAGCAGCTCCTGGCTGAACAGCAAGTCGTCGACATAACCAATCCAGCTGTGCCGGGCCAGGTCCTCGCGGTTGCGCAGCGGGGGCGCACGGTCCAGGTAGTCCTGGCTGGCATACAGGGCCAGGCGGTAGTCGGTGAGCTTGCGGGTGATCAGCAGGTCGGCGCTGGGCCGTTCCAGGTGGATGCTGATCTCTGCCTCTCGGTTGAGGATGCTGACGAAGCGCGGTACCGCCACCAGTTCCACTTCCAGGCCGGGGTAACGCTCGAACAGCGCATTCATGCGCGGGGTGAAGAACATGATGCCGATGCCTTCGGTCACCCCCAGGCGAATCTTGCCGAGCGGCGTGATGGCTTGGGTGATTTCTTCCTGTGCCAGCAGGGCGACGTTTTCCATGGCTTCTGCGTGCTTGAGAAGAGCTTGGCCCGAGGGCGTCAGTTCATAGCCCTGGGCATGCTGCACGAACAGTGCGGTACCCAGGCTTTGCTCGATGCTCTCGATGTGCCGGGCAACGGTGCTGTGAGTGGTGTTGAGGCGCTTGGCGGCGGTAAGCAGGCGCCCGCTGCGCTGCAACTCGAGGAAAAAACGCAGATCGTTCCAGTCGAACATGCTGATCCTTTTTGGCAGTTCGTTCCGGCCTCTTCGCGGACACGCCCGCGAAGAGGCCGTTACAGACTTGCCACTGTGCTAAAACGCACAGCGGCTGCGCGAAATCTCGTGTTTCCTCCACGAAATTACTCACTAAGATGGATCGGGACAAGAATAATAATCAGGCCCGAGGTTGCACATGCCATCAGCCGATTCTGTCTTCGACTACGTGGTCGTGGGGGCCGGGCCCGCCGGTTGCCTGCTGGCCAATCGTTTGTCCGCCGACCCTTCCTGCCGCGTGCTGCTGCTGGAGGCGGGTGGCCGCGACAACTATCCCTGGATCCATATCCCCGTCGGTTACCTCTATTGCATCGGCAACCCACGCACCGATTGGTGCTTCAAGACCGAGGCGCAGCCCGGCCTGGGCGGTCGCGCGCTGGGCTATCCACGCGGCAAGGTTTTGGGTGGCTGCTCCTCGATCAACGGCATGATCTACATGCGCGGCCAGGCCGCCGACTACGACCTTTGGGCCGAGCAAGGCAACGACGGCTGGGCCTGGAAGGACGTGCTGCCGCTGTTCAAGGCCAGCGAAAGCCACTTTGCCGGCGCCAGCGAGCACCACGGTGGTGATGGCGAATGGCGGGTCGAGCGACAGCGCTACAGCTGGCCGATCCTCGATGCCTTCCGTGATGCCGCCGAGCAGAGCGGCATCGGCAAGGTCGATGACTTCAATACCGGCGACAACCAGGGGTGTGGATATTTCCAGGTCAACCAGCGCAGCGGTGTGCGCTGGAACGCTTCCAAGGCTTTCCTGCGGCCGATCAAGGACCGCCCAAACCTCACCGTGCTGACTGGCGTTCAGGTTGACCAGGTGCTGCTCAACAACACCCGTGCGCGGGCGGTAAAGGCATTCTGGCAGGGTGCCTGGCACGAGTTTGCGGCACGTCGCGAGATCATCCTCTGCGCGGGCGCTGTGGGCTCTCCCGGTATCCTGCAACGCTCCGGCATCGGTCCACGGCAGCTACTGGAAAGTCTGGGTATTGGCGTGCGTCATGACATGCCAGGCGTTGGCGGCAACCTGCAGGATCACCTGCAGCTGCGCCTGATCTACCAGATCCGCAATACCCGTACCCTGAACCAGATGGCCAACAGCCTGTGGGGCAAGATGGGCATGGGCTTGCGCTACCTCTATGATCGCAGTGGCCCGCTGGCCATGGCGCCGAGTCAGTTGGGCGCATTCGTGCGTTCAAGCTCGGAGCAGGCCACCGCCAACCTGCAGTACCACGTGCAGCCGCTGTCACTTGAGCGCTTCGGCGAGCCGCTGCACAGGTTCCCGGCCTTTACCGCCTCGGTATGCAACCTGCGCCCGGCCAGCCGCGGGCGTATCGATATCCGCAGCAGCGACATGAACAGCACTCCGCTGATCGACCCCAACTATCTCAGCGACCCCCAGGACCTACGCATCGCCGCCGACTCCATTCGCCTTACCCGACGTATCGTCCAGGCCCCTGCCCTCGCTGCGTTCGACCCGAAGGAATACCTGCCGGGCCCAGCCCTGCAAACCGAAGAAGAGCTGTTCGAAGCCGCCGGCAAGATCGGCACCACCATCTTCCACCCGGTAGGCACCTGCCGCATGGGCAATGGCGAACTGGACGTTGTGGATAACCAGTTGCGCGTACACGGCATCCCTGGCCTGCGCGTGGCGGACGCATCGATCATGCCGCAGATCACCTCTGGCAATACCTGTTCACCCACCCTGATGATCGCCGAGAAGGCGGCGCAACTGATCCTCAAAGGAGCTGCGACCCAGACCTATCTGAACGAAGACGCGATACCGACGCCCTGAACGAGGGTGCGTGCAGTACCGGCAGCTGGCGGTTAGAAGCTGCCGACAGTGGAACAACAAGAATAATCACTGTGGCCTGCGGGCCGAGGACAGCAACGATGTCGGATTACATCCAAGAGCAGGGTGCGGCGGCCAGCAGCTCCAACCGTCGTGAAGAACGCAAGATCATTTTCGCGTCATCCCTCGGGACAGTTTTCGAGTGGTATGACTTTTTTCTCTATGGGGCGCTGGCAGCGGTCATCAGCAAGCAGTTCTTCGCTGGCGTGAACGACACCACTGCCTTCATCTTTGCCCTCATGGCCTTTGCCGCTGGCTTCCTGGTGCGGCCGTTTGGTGCGCTGGTGTTCGGCCGCCTGGGCGACATGATCGGGCGCAAGTACACTTTTCTGGTCACTATCGTGCTGATGGGCCTATCCACCTTTGCGGTGGGGCTGTTGCCCACCTATGCCAGCATTGGCATCGCGGCACCGATCATCCTGGTGGTCCTGCGCATGCTGCAAGGGCTGGCGCTGGGCGGTGAATACGGCGGTGCGGCCACCTATGTTGCCGAGCATGCGCCACCCGGCAAACGCGGCTTCCACACTGGTTTCATCCAGTCCACCGCTACCCTCGGTCTGTTGTTGTCGCTGGTGGTGGTGCTGGGCAGCCGTTATATAAGCGGCGACCAATTCGAAACCTGGGGCTGGCGCCTGCCGTTCCTGCTGTCGATCGTGCTGCTGGCGATTTCTACCTGGATCCGCATGAGCATGCATGAGTCGCCGGCGTTCGTGAAAATGAAGGCCCAAGGCAAGGTCAGCAAGTCGCCGATCCGGGAGTCGTTCACTTCCTGGCCGAACCTGAAAGTGGTGCTCACCGCGCTGTTCAGCATCAACGCCGGGCAGGCCGTGACCTTTTACACGGCGCAATTCTATGTGCTGTTCTTCATGACCCAGATGCTGAAGATGGACCCGGCGCAGGCCAACACCCTGCTGATCATCAGCGTGGTGATTGGTGCGCCGTTCTTCGTGTTCTTTGGCTGGTTGTCCGACCGTATTGGTCGCAAGCCGATCCTGATGCTCGGCCTGCTGCTGGCCACGGTGCTTTATTTCCCGATGTTCAAAGCGCTGAGCCACTACGCCAACCCACAGATCGACGCGGCCAGCCGCCAGGCGCCGATCGTGGTCACTGCCGACCCGCAAGGCTGCACCTTCCAGTTCGACCCGGTGGGCAAGGCGCGTTTCGACAGCCCGTGCGACAGGGTCAAGACCTTCCTGGTCAAGCAGGGCCTGCCTTACAGCTCGGTCGATGTGGCCGGCAGCGATGTAGTGGTGAACATCGGCGACAAGACCATCAACGGCTTCGACGAAGCGGCCATGCGTGCGGCGGTGGAACAGGCTGGCTACCCGGCCAAGGCCGACCCTGGGCAGGTCAATCAAGTGATGGTGGTGGTGTTGATCGTGGCGATGATACTGATCGCGACCATGACCTATGGCCCGCTGGCGGCGGTGATGGTCGAGCTGTTCCCGACTCGTATCCGCTACACCTCGATGTCACTGCCCTATCACATTGGCAACGGCTGGTTCGGTGGCTTTCTGCCAACGGTGTCGTTCGCACTGGTGGTGTATACCGGGGATATCTTCTACGGGCTGTGGTACCCGGTGCTGGTGACCGGGGTCAGCCTGGTGGTGGGGATCTTCTGCCTGAAAGAAACCAAGGATGTGGATATCGACAAGATCTGACGGTTGGCACGGGCTTCTTGTAGGAGCGGCCTTGTGTCGCGAAAGGGCCGCAAAGCGGCCCGGGGGCATCAGCAGTGATGCACAAATTGCTGGGGCTGCCTTGCAGCCCTTTCGCGACACAAGGCCGCTCCTACACCGATCACCAACACCCGCATGAGCCCATAAAAAAACCGGCTGTAAAAGCCGGTTTTCTTATGCCCAGAAAAAACTTATGCACGATTTTCAGAAAAATGTCATACGCAGAAATAAACAGCTAATTCAAAGAGTTAGCGATCACTTCAGGGTTTAATCCAAAAACAGTTCACAAGTTATCCACAGATGATCAAGCCATCTGCTCCTGGGGCTTTTCCTCTGCCGGCGGCAGCGAACCCATGGCCCGCTGGGTCGCTTCGTTCCACGCCGCGGCGCGGTCGTTGAGCTCGGCGATGGCCCGTGGTCCGGTGCCGTTGGCGTACATCGGTTCGCCAATCACCACCTCGATCGTGCCAGCGCGCTTGCCCCAGCCGGTCTTCGGCCAGAACTTGCCGGCATTATGGGCAATCGGCAGCACCGGCAGCCCGGCATTCACTGCTAGCGCGGTACCGCCACGCGAGAACTTGCCCATGGTGCCGAATGGCACGCGGGTGCCTTCCGGGAAGATCAGCACCCAGGTCTTCTGCTTGAGCAGCTCGTCACCCTTGCTGGCTACCTGGCGCAGGGCTTCCTTGGGGTTATCGCGGTTGATTGCGATAGGCCGCAGCATGGCCATGGCCCAACCGAAGAACGGCACGTACAGCAACTCGCGCTTGAGCACCTGGCTCAGCGGCGAGAAATACTGGGAAATGAAGAACGTCTCCCAGGTGCTCTGGTGGTTGGACAGAATCACGCAAGGTTCAGCAGGCACGTTCTCGGCGCCAGTGATCCTGTAGTCGATACCCAGGATGGTGCGCACCAGGAACAACGCGCAACGGCACCAGTACACGTTGATGAACTTGTAGCGCTTGGGGAATGACAGGAAAGGCGCGACGAAGAAGCTCAGCGAGCACCACAGCAGCGAACTGGTGCCCAGTAGCAGGTAAAAAAGAAAGATTCTGATCGCCTGCAGGATCGACATAGTGGCTTGTACCATTGCGGGGCATGCCCGCCTGAGAAAAACGCGCCCGAAGGCGCACTGTTTAAATTAGTTCTCTGGCGATAGCTGCCAGATCGTCGAAAATCAGTGTAGTTTCCGGGACGCCTTTTTCCAGGGTCCGCTCGCCCTTGCCGGTTTTCACCAGCACGGGTTGTGCACCGACGGCCAGGGCGGCCTCCAGGTCACCTTTGCTGTCACCAACGAACCAGACGCCTTCCAGGTCGACCTGGTAATGCTCGGCAATCGCTCGCAGCATGCCAGGCTTGGGCTTGCGGCAATCGCAGCCTTCGTCCGGCCCGTGCGGGCAATACACGATGTGGCCCACCTCGCCACCCTGCTCGGCCACCAGCGCGCGCAGGCGCGCGTGCATGGCCTCGAGGGTGGCCAGCGCATAGTAGCCACGGGCAATGCCGGACTGGTTGGTGGCTACGGCCACCGTCCAGCCCGCCTTGCTCAACTGCGCGATCGCTTCGACCGAGCCAGGGATCGGCACCCACTCGTCCAGCGTCTTGATGTAGGCGTCGGAGTCATGGTTGATTACTCCGTCACGGTCGAGAATCAGCAGTTTCAAGGCTTACCCCAGCAGCGAAATATCGGCCACGCCTAGGAACAGGCCGCGCAGGCGGCTGAGCAGGGCATAACGGTTGGCGCGTACCTTGGCATCCTCCGCGTTGACCATCACCGCCTCGAAGAAGGCGTCGACCGGGTCACGCAGGGCCGCCAGGCGGGCCAGCGACTCGCTGTACTGGCGTGCAGCAGCCATGGGTTGCACGGCCTGGTCGGCCTGCTGGATGGCCGAATACAGGGAGAACTCGTTGGCGTTGTCGAAGTACTTCGGCTCGACATGATCGGCGATGGCGCCTTCGGCCTTGCTCAGCAGGTTCGACACGCGCTTGTTCACTGCGGCCAGAGCCTCGGCTTCCGGCAGCTTGCGGAAGGCTTGTACAGCCTGCACGCGCTGGTCGAAGTCCAGGGCAGAACCTGGCTGCAGGGCACGTACCGACAGGTAGGTGGCCACATCGATGCCTTCGTCTTCGTAACGCGCACGCAGGCGGTCGAAGATGAACTCCAGCACCTGTTCGGCCAGGCCGGCGGCCTTGACCTTGGCGCCGAACTGCTTGACCGCGAACTCGACCGCACCGGTCAGGTCCAGGTCCAGCTGCTTCTCGATCAAGATACGCAGCACGCCCAGTGCGGCACGGCGCAGGGCGTACGGGTCTTTGCTGCCGGTAGGCAGCATGCCGATGCCGAAGATGCCGACCAAGGTGTCGAGCTTGTCGGCGATGGCCACGGCAGCACCGGTGAGGGTCTGCGGCAGCTCGGCGCCAGCACCGCGCGGCATGTACTGCTCGTTCAGGGCAAGGGCAACGTCTTCCGGCTCACCGTCGTTGAGCGCGTAG
Source organism: Pseudomonas sp. TE3-3-F2023 (assembly GCF_036784815.1). Lineage (NCBI taxonomy): Bacteria > Pseudomonadati > Pseudomonadota > Gammaproteobacteria > Pseudomonadales > Pseudomonadaceae > Pseudomonas > Pseudomonas sp. TE3-3-F2023. The sequence goes on from NZ_CP145113.1 coordinate 838,767, forward strand.
TAGTAACCGGCAACACCCTGCATTTCAGGGAATTCGCCGACCATCTCGGTGGCCAGGTCGCACTTCGACAGCAGGCCCGCACGGCCTGCGCGCTGGGCGTCGCCGCCGATCAGCGGGGCGATGAAGGCGGCCAGCCTGGAAACGCGCTCGGCCTTGTCGTACACGGTACCCAGTTGAGCCTGGAACACCACGTTCTTCAGGCGCTCGTTGAAGGTTTCCAGCGGCTGCTTCTTGTCCTGCTTGAAGAAGAACTCGGCATCGGTCAGGCGTGGGCGCACGACCTTCTCGTTGCCTTGCACGATCTGCTTCGGGTCGCGGCTCTCGACGTTGGCCACGGTGATGAAGCGCGGCAGCAGTTTGCCTTCGCTGTCCAGCAGGCAGAAGTACTTCTGGTTGTCCTGCATGGTGGTGATCAGGGCTTCCTGTGGCACTTCGAGGAAACGCTCCTCGAACGAGCACACCAGCGGCACCGGCCATTCGACCAGGGCGGTCACTTCGTCCAGCAGCGCCGGCGGCACGATGGCGCTGCCTTCCTGCTGCATGGCCAGTTCGGCGGTACGCTTGCTGATCAGCTCGCGGCGCTCTGCGAAGTCGGCCAGCACGTAGGCTTTGCGCAGGTCTTCGACGTAGTTGGCCGGGGTGGTGATGACCACGTTTTCCGGGTGGTGGAAGCGGTGGCCACGGGATTCACGGCCGGCCTTCTGCGACAGGATGGTGCAGTCGACCACCTGATCGCCCAGCAGCATCACCAGCCATTGGGTCGGGCGCACGAACTCTTCACGGCTGGCCGCCCAGCGCATGCGCTTGGGGATCGGCAGGTCGTTGAGCGAATCTTCGACGATGGTCGGCAGCAGGCCAGCGGTGGCCTTGCCCGGGATGTGCTGGGAGAAGCGCAGCTTGGGGCCGCTCTGGTCGATTTCCGACAGCTCCACACCGCATTTCTTGGCAAAGCCCAAGGCAGCCTGGGTCGGCTCGCCGTCTTTGAAAGCAGCCTGCAGGGGCGGGCCGTCGATGTTGATGCTGCGATCAGGCTGCTGCACGTCCAGCTGGCGAATCAGCACGGCCAGGCGACGCGGCGCGGCGTAAACTTGCTTGCCGGTGTAGTTCAGGCCAGCGGCCTGCAGGCCTTTCTCGATACCAGCCAGGAAGGCTTCGCCGAGGCTGGCGAGGGCCTTCGGTGGCAGCTCTTCGGTGCCCAGTTCTACCAGGAAATCTTGAGCACTCATTGTGCAGCCTCCAGCTTAGCCAACACTTCGTCACGCAGTTCAGGGGTGGCCATCGGGAAGCCCAGGCGTGCGCGGGCTTGCAGATAGCTTTGCGCCACGTCCCGGGCCAGGGTACGTACACGCAGGATGTAGCGCTGACGCTCGGTTACCGAGATGGCACGGCGGGCGTCCAGCAGGTTGAAGGTGTGCGAGGCCTTCAGCACCATTTCATAGGTCGGCAGCGGCAGCTCAAGCTTGATCAGGCGGTTGGCTTCGCTTTCGTAGAAGTCGAACAGCTCGAACAGCTTCTCGACGTTGGCGTGCTCGAAGTTGTAGGTCGACTGCTCTACCTCGTTCTGGTGGAACACGTCGCCATAGGTGACCTTGCCGAACGGGCCGTCGGCCCACACCAGGTCGTACACCGAGTCAACACCCTGGATGTACATGGCCAGGCGCTCCAGGCCGTAGGTGATTTCACCGGTGACCGGGTAGCACTCGATGCCGCCTACCTGCTGGAAGTAGGTGAACTGAGTGACTTCCATGCCGTTGAGCCAGATTTCCCAGCCCAGGCCCCAGGCGCCGAGGGTCGGCGATTCCCAGTTGTCTTCGACGAAGCGAATGTCGTGGACCAGCGGGTCCAGGCCGATGGCTTTCAGCGAGCCGAGGTACAGCTCCTGGAAGTTGGCCGGGTTGGGCTTCAGTACCACCTGGAACTGGTAGTAGTGCTGCAGGCGGTTGGGGTTTTCGCCATACCGCCCGTCGGCAGGGCGACGGCTAGGCTGCACATAGGCGGCGTTCCAGGTTTCTGGACCCACGGCGCGCAGGAATGTAGCGGTGTGGAAAGTGCCGGCGCCTACTTCCATATCGTAGGGCTGAAGCACCACACAACCTTGCTCGGCCCAGTAGTTCTGCAGGGCGAGGATCAGGTCTTGGAAGGTACGCACGGCTGGCGTAGGCTGGCTCACGAAATTCACCTGTATCTGGGGATGCGGATGTAAAGAGCGGGAGTATAACCTGATTCGCCTCGCCCTCTACTCATTGGAGCCTTATGCCACGCTGCTTTTGGTGTACCGACGATCCGTTGTACCAGGCCTACCATGACCAGGAATGGGGAACGCCCCAGCGTGACCCGGCGTTGCTGTTCGAGATGCTTTTGCTCGAAGGGTTCCAGGCAGGGCTGTCGTGGATCACCGTATTGCGTAAACGCGAGCGTTATCGCGAGGTGATGCACGGCTTCGATCCGGTGAAACTCGCCGTCATGAGCGACGAACGCATCGAGGAGCTGATGCAGGATGCCGGCATCATCCGCAACCGCCTCAAGCTCAAGGCTGCCAGGCGCAATGCTCAGGCGTGGCTGGCTTTGGACAACCCGGCCGACTGGCTCTGGTCATTCGTCGGTGGTGCGCCGAAGATCAACCACTTCAGGGGCCGCAGCGAGGTGCCAGCGGTTACCGATGAAGCCAAGGCGATGAGCAAAGCCCTGCAGAAAGCCGGCTTCACGTTCGTTGGCCCGACCATCTGCTATGCCTTCATGCAGGCGACCGGCATGGTCATGGACCACACCACCGATTGCGATCGCTACGCCGCCTTGTTGCGCTGAGGGGTTACAATGCGCGCCTTGCTGAAATAAGGAATTCGCCTGTGGAAAAGTTCAAGGGCGCCCTGATGGTCGGGGTGCTGCGTCTGTTTGCCAAGCTGCCCTGGGGCGCTGTGCAGCGCGTTGGCGCCGGTATCGGCTGGCTGATGTGGAAGATCCCCAACGGCTCGCGCAATGTCGTGCGCATCAACCTGGCCAAGTGCTTCCCGGAGATGAACCCTGCTGAGCGCGAGCAGCTGGTTGGCCGCGCGTTGAAGGATATCGGTAAATCCTTCGTCGAAAGTGCCTGTGCCTGGATCTGGCCGCCGCAGCGCTCGCTGGAGCTGGTCAAGGAAGTGCACGGCCTGGAAGTGCTGGAGCAGGCCTTGGCCTCGGGCAAGGGCGTGGTCGGCATCACCAGCCACCTGGGCAACTGGGAAGTGCTGAACCACTTCTACTGCAACCAGTGCAAACCGATCATCTTCTACCGCCCGCCGAAGCTGAAGGCGGTGGATGACCTGCTGCGCGAGCAGCGGGTGCAGATGGGCAACCGCGTGGCGCCTTCGACCAAGGAAGGCATCCTCAGTGTGATCAAGGAAGTGCGCCGTGGTGGCCAGGTGGGTATTCCAGCCGACCCGGAGCCGGCGGAGTCGGCGGGGGTATTCGTGCCGTTCCTGGGAACCCAGGCGCTGACCAGCAAGTTCGTGCCGAACATGCTGGCAGGGGGCAAAGCGGTGGGGGTGTTCCTGCATGCCCTGCGGCTGCCGGATGGCTCGGGGTTCAAGGTGTTTCTGGAGGCGGCGCCGGAAGAGATGTACAGCACCGACGTGACCGTGTCGGCAGCGGCGATGAGCAAAGTGGTCGAGCGCTATGTGCGCGAGTACCCGAGCCAGTACATGTGGAGCATGAAGCGCTTCAAGAAGCGCCCGGCTGGCGAGGCGCGCTGGTACTGAGTTATCCATTGCTCTTCCAGTAGGCTGAATGCACTTCTGCCTGTGGTAGCAGGGACCTTGTGGGAGCGCGTTACCCGCGAATGCAATGTTGGCTTCACCGACGCATTCGCGGGTGAACCCGCTCCCACAGAGACCGCGTCAGCTTGAGATTTTGTCGAGCTTCTTCAGAAACACGGTCATCTCTTTTTCGGCCTGCTTGTCCCCATGGGCTTGCGCCGCCACGATCCCCTCCTCCCAGGCCTTGCGCGCCGCCGCCAGGTCCCCCTGCAACTGATGCGCCTTGCCCAGCAGCTTCCACGCTGCCGAGTACTTCGGGTCCTGTTCCACGCAGCGTGCCAGATGCACCGCCGCTTCAGCGCCATTGCCTTCGTCCAGCCAGGCCTTGCCCAGCCCGAACCTCAGCAGCGGGTTATCCACACCCTTGGCCAGCATCTTCTCCAGCGATTCGCGCATGCCTCGTGCTCCTAGAAGAAACTCAAGCCAACGTGGAACAGCTTCTCCACATCCCGAATATGCTTTTTATCCACAACGAACAGGATCACATGGTCGCCCGATTCGATCATGGTGTCGTCGTGGGCAATCATCACCTCTTCGTCACGAATGATCGCACCGATGGTAGTACCCGGCGGCAAGGCGATGTCTTCGATCGCCTTGCCGACCACCTTGCTCGACTTCGAATCCCCGTGCGCCACTGCTTCGATAGCTTCGGCAGCGCCACGGCGCAGCGAGTGCACGCTGACGATATCGCCTCGGCGCACGTGCGCCAGCAGGGTACCGATGGTGGCCAGCTGCGGGCTGATGGCGATGTCGATATCGCCACCCTGCACCAGGTCGACATAGGCTGGGTTGTTGATGATGGTCATCACCTTGCGCGCTCCCAGGCGCTTGGCCAGCAGCGACGACATGATGTTGGCCTCGTCGTCGTTGGTCAGGGCCAGGAAGATATCGGCGTCGGCGATGTTCTCCTCCAGCATCAGGTCCTTGTCCGAGGCGCTGCCCTGCAGCACCACGGTGCTTTCCAGGGTGTCGGAGAGATGCCGGCAACGGGCCGGGCTCATCTCGATGATCTTCACCTGGTAGCGGCTTTCGATGGCCTCGGCCAGGCGTTCACCGATCTGCCCGCCACCGGCGATGACCACACGCTTGTTGGTTTCGTCGATACGGCGCAGCTCACCCATAACCGCGCGGATGTCCTTCTTCGCGGCGATGAAGAACACTTCGTCGTCTGCTTCGATAACCGTGTCGCCCCGCGGGGTGATCGGGCGGTCGCGGCGGAAGATGGCCGCAACACGGGTGTCGACGTTGGGCATATGCGCGCGGATCTGGCGCAGTTGCTGGCCTACCAGCGGGCCGCCGTAGTACGCCTTCACTGCCACCAGCTGGGCCTTGCCTTCAGCGAAGTCGATCACCTGCAGGGAGCCTGGGTGCTCGATCAGGCGCTTGATGTAGTTGGTCACCACCTGCTCGGGGCTGATCAGCACATCGACCGGGATATGGTCGTTATCAAACAGCTCTTCGCGGGTCAGGTAGGCCGACTCGCGCACCCGGGCGATCTTGGTCGGGGTGTGGAACAGCGAATATGCCACCTGGCAGGCGACCATGTTGGTTTCGTCACTGTTGGTTACCGCCACCAGCATGTCGGCGTCGTCGGCACCGGCCTGGCGCAGCACCGTAGGCAGCGAGCCGCGGCCTTGCACGGTGCGGATGTCCAGGCGGTCGCCCAGGTCGCGCAGGCGGTCGCCGTCAGTGTCGACCACGGTGATGTCGTTGGCTTCGCTGGCCAGATGCTCCGCCAGCGTACCGCCTACCTGGCCTGCGCCGAGGATGATGATCTTCATCCGCTACTCCCTACCCTTTGTTCTTATCCGCGCGAGGCGGCGATCTTGATCAGCTTGGCATAGTAGAAACCGTCGTGGCCGCCCTCCTGGGCCAGCAACTGGCGGCCGTGGGGTTGGCGCAGGCCGGCTTCGGTGGCCAGATCCAGCTCACGGGCACCTGGGGTGCGGGCGAGGAAGGCATCGATCACTTCGGTGTTCTCGGTCGGCAGGCTGGAGCAGGTGGCGTACAGCAGCATGCCGCCCACTTCCAGGGTCGGCCACAGGGCATCGAGCAGCTCGCCTTGCAGCGTGGCCAGGGCCGGGATGTCGTCGGCCTGACGGGTCAGCTTGATGTCCGGGTGACGGCGGATCACGCCGGTGGCCGAGCACGGTGCGTCGAGCAGGATGCGCTGGAACGGCTTGCCGTCCCACCAGCTGGCGGTGTCGCGGGCATCGCAGGCGATCAGCTCGGCGTCCAGTTGCAGGCGGTCGAGGTTCTCGCGCACGCGGGTCAGGCGCTTGGCTTCGAGGTCGATGGCCACAACGTGAGCCAGGCCGGCTTCGGCTTCCAGCAGGTGGCAGGTCTTGCCGCCTGGTGCGCAGCAGGCGTCGAGCACGCGCTGGCCGGGGGCCAGCTCCAGCAGGTCGGCGGACAGCTGCGCGGCTTCGTCCTGCACGCTCACCCAGCCTTCGGCAAAGCCTGGCAGGCCGCGCACATCGCAGGCTTCGGCCAACACGATACCGTCACGGCTGTACTGGCAGGCGCTGGCGCCAATGCCCGCCTCGGCCAGCAGCGCCAGGTAGGCATCGCGGCTGTGGTGGCGTCGGTTGACCCGCAGGATCATCGGCGGGTGGGCATTGTTGGCGGCACAGATGGCTTCCCACTGCTCCGGCCAGAAGGCCTTCAGCGACTTCTGCAGCCAGCGCGGGTGGGCGGTGCGTACCACTGGGTCGCGCTCCATGCCGGCCAGCAGTTCCTCGCCTTCGCGTTGAGCGCGGCGCAACACGGCATTGAGCAGGCCCTTGGCCCACGGCTTCTTCAGCTTGTCGGCACAGCCGACAGTCTCACCGATGGCTGCGTGGGCCGGGATTCGGCTGTAGAACAGCTGGTACAGGCCGACCAGTAGCAGCGCCTGCACATCGGCATCGGCGGCCTTGAACGGCTTCTGCAGCAGCTGCGCGGCCAGCAGGTCGAGGCGTGGCTGCCAGCGCGCGGTGCCGAACGCCAGGTCCTGGGTCAGGCCGCGGTCGCGTTCATCGACCTTGTCCAGTTGCGCCGGCAGCGAGCTGTTCAGCGAGGCCTTGCCACTGAGCACAGCGGCAAGGGCGCGAGCGGCGGCGAGGCGTGGATTCATTGGCCCAGCACCTTGCCGCTGGCGAATTTCTCGCGACGGCTGTTGAACAGGTCGCTGAAGTTCAGCGGCTTGCCGCCGGGCAGTTGCAGGCGGGTCAGGCTCAGCGCCTGGTCACCGCAGGCGACCACCAGGCCGTCCTTGCTGGCGGAGAGGATCTCGCCGGGGGTACCTGTCGCATTGGACAAGTTGGCGGCCAGCACTTTAACGCTTTCGCCATCGAGGGTGCTGTGGCAAACCGGCCACGGGTTGAAGGCACGGATCAGGCGCTCCAACTCGACGGCCGGGCGGCTCCAGTCGATACGCGCTTCGTCCTTGTTCAGCTTGTGCGCGTAGGTGGCCAGGGCATCGTCCTGAACTTCACCTTGCAGCGAACCGTCGGCCAGGCCGGCGATGGCCTGGACGACTGCGGGCGGGCCCATCTCGGCCAAGCGGTCGTGCAGGCTGCCGCCGGTGTCTTCGGCGCTGATCGGGGTGACCACCTTGAGCAGCATCGGGCCGGTGTCCAGGCCTGCTTCCATACGCATCACAGTCACACCGCTCTCGGCGTCGCCGGCTTCCACGGCGCGCTGGATCGGTGCGGCACCGCGCCAGCGTGGCAGCAGGGAGGCATGGCTATTGATGCAGCCCAGGCGCGGGATATCCAGCACCACCTGCGGCAGGATCAGGCCATAGGCGACCACCACCATCAGGTCCGGCTTCAGCGCGGCCAGTTCGGCCTGGGCTTCGGCGTTGCGCAGCGTCGGCGGCTGAAACACTGGGATGTCATGGGCCACAGCCAATTGCTTGACCGCGCTCGGCATCAGTTTCTGGCCGCGCCCGGCCGGGCGGTCGGGCTGGGTGTAGACGGCCACGATCTCGTAGGGGCTGTCGAGCAAGGCCTTGAGGTGTTCGGCGGCAAACTCTGGAGTGCCTGCAAAGACGATGCGCATGGAGTTCTCGCTTCAAAAAAGAAAAAGGCTTGCCGGAGCAAGCCTTCTGGAAGGTGGGGATCAGGCTTGCTGGCGGTGCTGCTTTTCCAGCTTTTTCTTGATCCGGTCGCGCTTGAGCTGCGACAGGTAGTCGACGAACAGCTTGCCGTTGAGGTGATCGAATTCGTGCTGCACGCATACCGCCAGCAGGCCTTCGCACTCCAGCTCGTAAGGCTTGCCGTCACGGTCCTGGGCCTTGACCCGCACACGCAGCGGGCGGTCGACGTTCTCGTAGAAGCCAGGTACCGACAGGCAGCCTTCCTGGTACTGGCCCATGTCATGGGTCAGCTCTTCGACCGTGGGGTTGATGAAGACGCGCGGCTCGCTGCGGTCTTCACTGAGGTCCATGACCACGACTTGCTGGTGCACGTTGACCTGGGTGGCGGCCAGGCCAATGCCAGGGGCTTCGTACATGGTTTCAAACATGTCGTCGATCAGCTGACGCAGGGCGTCGTCGAACACCGTCACCGGCTTGGCGATGGTGCGCAGGCGCGGGTCCGGGAATTCGAGAATGTTCAAGATGGCCATAAGGTCAGGCAGTCACTGTGCGTTCGGTTGAAAACTGAGCACACATAATAAAGGGAAACGTGGATTTCAGCACCTGGCAAAGCTCGGCTAGGGTTTTCAAAAGCCGCTTATAGCCCATTCGATGGACAGGTTGTCAAAGCGTTATCAACAAAGTTATCCACAGTTTGTGCCACGTCGATGGCCCCGATTAGATCAAGGATGATCCTCATGCATACCTACCATTCGTCGCCTCTTCCGCCTGCCGAGCTGGAGGCGAGATTACGCCTTCACCGGCTGCCGGAGACGGGATTGCGTCGCTTTAACACCTTGCTGGAGGCCTTTGGCAGTGCTTCATCGGCACTGTGCGCACCGGCCGGCGCGTGGCGCGCATTGGGCATACCACAGGCCACCATCGATGCACGGCGCAGTGCCGAAGTACGGGAAAGTGCACTGGCCGCAATGGCCTGGTTAGAGCGCCCGGGCCAGCATTTACTGATGTGGGACGGCCCTGGCTACCCGCCACTATTGGCGGAAATCGACGATGCCCCTCCACTGCTCTTCGTCGCTGGCAACCCGGCCTTGCTCGAGCGCCCACAGCTGGCAATTGTGGGCAGCAGGCGTGCTTCACCCCCGGCGCTCGACACCGCTGCGGCATTTTCCCGCTACTTGGCGCAGGCCGGTTTTACCATTACCAGCGGCTTGGCTGTGGGCATCGACGGTGCCGCTCATCGGGCCGCATTACAGGCCGATGGGGGCACGATTGGCGTGCTCGGTACAGGGTTGCAAAAACTTTATCCACAGCGCCACAAGTCGCTTGCGCAAGCGATGATAGACAACGGTAGCGCGCTGGTTTCCGAGTACCCGCTGGATGCCGGGCCGCTGCCCGGCAACTTCCCGCGGCGCAATCGCATCATCAGTGGCCTGTCGCTGGGCGTGCTGGTGGTCGAGGCCAGCCTGGCCAGTGGTTCTCTGATTACCGCACGCCTGGCTGCCGAGCAAGGCCGCGAGGTGTATGCCATACCGGGCTCCATTCACCACCCCGGGGCCAAGGGCTGCCACCAGTTGATCCGTGACGGCGCGCTGCTGGTGGAGAGCGTGGAGCAAATATTGGAAAGCCTGCAGGGCTGGCAGAACCTGCCACCTGCGGTTGTGGATAAATTCGACCATCCCCTGCTCGCCCTGCTGCATGCTGCGCCACAAACCAGCGAAAGCCTGGCCCACTGCAGCGAGCTGCCGCTGGCCGACGTGCTGGCGCAGCTGACCGAACTGGAGCTGGAAGGCCGGGTCAGCAATGAAGCCGGGCGTTGGTTTGCCCGCGCGGGCTAAGTACACTGCTCACAAGCAAGGTATATAGGCGGAGTAACAGAAATGGTGAGCAGTTTTCGTGTGCAACAAGCCGCACGTGAGATCCGGGCGGGCGCAGTGATCGCCTATCCGACGGAAGCGGTCTGGGGCCTGGGCTGTGACCCGTGGAATGAGGACGCGGTGTATCGCCTGCTGGCGCTGAAGTCGCGGCCTGTGGATAAAGGCCTGATCCTGGTTGCCGACAATATCCGCCAGTTCGACTTCTTGTTCGAGGATTTCCCCGAAGACTGGATCGACCGCATGGGCAGCACCTGGCCGGGGCCAAATACCTGGCTGGTACCGCATCAGGACCTGTTGCCCGAGTGGGTGACCGGGAAGCATGACACCGTGGCGCTGCGGGTCAGCGACCACCCAGTTGTCCGCGAGCTGTGCGCGCTGGTGGGGCCGTTGATTTCCACTTCGTGCAACCCGGGTGGGCGTCCGGCGGCGAAGACTCGGTTGCGGGTGGAGCAGTACTTCCATGGGCAGCTGGATCTGGTACTGGGCGGGGCATTGGGTGGAAGGAAGAACCCGAGTGTGATTCGTGACCTGGTGACTGGCGAAGTCGTTCGCCCGGGCTGATACCGCTGGCGAGGGCTTCGCCCTCGATCGCCGGCAAGCCAGCTCCCACAGGTACTGCACATGACTTGAAATCGGCGTGGTCGGTGTGGGAGCTGGCTTGCCGGCGATTGGGCCGCAAAGCGGCCCCAGAACCCCGCAGATTTTTCTGATTTTGTCTCGAATGGCTGTCCAGCCATGCACCGCGGTGTCTTCTGCGCGGGCAAACCCGCTCCCAAAGGGATAGCGCTGTAGTCAACGGCGATGCAGTACCTGAGGGAGTGAACTCAAGGAAGCAAAATTGTGGAACCCACAGTCCGCCGAGCCGACAGCTCCGCCTGTGCCTTGGCCGCCTCGCTGAGCGGATACCGCTGTTGGATATCCACTACCAGCTTGCCTCTGCCGATCATCCCGAACAGGTCATCGGCCATGGCCTGGGTATTCTCGGCATTGTTGGCATAGGTCGCCAACGTGGGCCGGGTGACATACAGCGAGCCCTTCTGCGCCAGGATACCCAGATTCACTCCGCTCACTGCCCCCGAGGCATTGCCAAAGCTCACCATCAACCCGCGCGCCTGCAGGCAGTCCAGCGAGGTCAGCCAGGTATCGGCACCCACACCGTCATACACCACCGGGCATTTCTTGCCGTCGGTCAGCTCCAGCACCCGCTTGGCCACGTCTTCACGGCTGTAGTCGATGGTCGCCCACGCCCCCAGCGCCTTGGCCCGCTCGGCCTTCTCGGCAGAGCTCACGGTCCCGATCAGCTTGGCGCCCAAGGCCTTGGCCCACTGGCACGCCAACGAACCCACGCCGCCAGCTGCTGCGTGGAACAGGATCACGTCACCCGCCTTCACCTCATAGGTCTGCTTCAGCAGGTACTGCACGGTCAAACCCTTGAGCATTACCGCCGCCGCCTGTTCGAAGCTGATGTCGTCGGGCAGCTTCACCAGATTTGCTTCCGGCAGCGTATGCACCTCGCTATACGCGCCCAGCGGGCCGCCGGCATGGGCAACGCGGTCACCCACTTTCAGCCGGGTCACGCCCTCGCCCACGGCCTCGACCACGCCAGCCGCTTCAGTGCCCAGCCCCGAAGGCAGGGATGGCGGTGCATACAGCCCGCTGCGGAAGTAGGTATCGATGAAGTTCAGGCCGATCGCATGGTTACGCACACGTACCTGCTGTGGTCCTGGCGGGGCAGGTTCGAACTCTACAAACTGCAGCACTTCCGGGCCACCATGCTGGCTGAACTGGATACGCTTGGCCATCTCGCACTCCTGTCGTATGGGTCGGGAAAGGCCTTCTATCGGACGCCTTTGCTTGATCGCCGTCAACTGCGGCGCGCGGGCTGGGGGTGGTATGCTACGCGGCGAATTCTTCCCTGCCCGTTCCTGGTGACCCGATGACTAGCCGCACCGAGGCCGTGAAAGCCTACCTGCTCGACCTGCAAGACCGCATCTGCTCTGCCCTCGAAGCTGAAGACGGCGGCGCCCGCTTCGTCGAGGACGCCTGGGTGCGCGAAGCCGGTGGTGGGGGCCGCACGCGGGTGATCGGCGATGGCAAAGTGATCGAGAAAGGCGGGGTCAACTTCTCCCACGTGTTCGGCGCCGGTCTGCCGCCGTCGGCCAGTGCCCACCGCCCCGAGCTGGCGGGCCGTGGCTTCGAGGCCCTGGGCGTGTCGCTGGTGATCCACCCGCACAACCCGCATGTGCCCACTTCCCATGCCAATGTGCGTTTCTTCATCGCCGAAAAAGAAGGTGAAGAGGCTGTATGGTGGTTCGGCGGCGGATTTGACCTGACCCCGTACTACGGCAATGAAGAAGACTGCATCCATTGGCACCGTGTGGCCGAGCAGGCCTGCGCTCCGTTCGGCGCCGACGTGTACCCGCGCTACAAGGCCTGGTGCGACCGCTACTTCCACCTAAAGCACCGTGGCGAGCCACGCGGCATTGGTGGCCTGTTCTTCGATGACCTGAACGAGTGGGACTTCGACACCTGCTTCGCCTTCATCCGCGCCATCGGCGATGCCTACATCAACGCCTACCTGCCAATTGTCCAGCGCCGCAAGGACACCCCTTACACCCCGCAGCAGCGCGAGTTCCAGGAATACCGCCGTGGCCGCTACGTGGAATTCAACCTGGTCTACGACCGTGGCACCCTGTTCGGCTTGCAATCCGGTGGTCGCACCGAGTCCATCCTCATGTCGCTGCCGCCGCAGGTGCGCTGGGGCTACGACTGGAAGGCCGCGCCTGGCAGTGAAGAAGCGCGCTTGACCGAGTATTTCCTGCAGGATCGCGACTGGCTCGGCCAGTGAGCCTGTGGATAACCAAGGAGCCGTCATGGACCAGTACGTCGTTTTTGGTAACCCCATCGGCCACAGCAAGTCGCCGCTGATCCATCGCCTGTTCGCCGAACAGACTGGGCAGGATCTGGAATACGCCACCCTGCTGGCGCCGCTGGACGAGTTCAGCGATTGTGCACGCGGTTTCTTCAAGCAAGGCTGCGGCGGCAATGTCACCGTGCCGTTCAAGGAGGAGGCCTATCGTCTGTGCGACAGCCTGACCCCGCGTGCCCGGCGCGCCGGCGCAGTGAACACTCTGAGCAAGCTGGCCGATGGCAGCTTGCAGGGCGACAACACCGATGGCGCTGGCCTGGTGCGAGACCTGACGGTGAATGCCGGGGTCGAGCTGGCGGGCAAACGCATTCTGATCCTGGGTGCTGGTGGCGCGGTGCGTGGCGTGCTGGAGCCTATCCTGGCGCACAAGCCACAGTCGCTGGTGATTGCCAACCGGACTGTGGAGAAGGCCGAGCAGCTGGCGCGTGAGTTCGATGAACTGGGGCCGGTGGTGGCCAGTGGGTTTGCCTGGTTGCAGGAGCCGGTGGATGTGATCATCAATGCCACTTCGGCGAGCCTGGCCGGTGAGTTGCCGCCGATTGCCGACAGCCTGGTCGAGGCGGGGCGCACGGTTTGCTACGACATGATGTATGGCAAGGAGCCTACGCCGTTTTGCCAGTGGGCCGAGAAGCTGGGGGCGGCCAAGGTGCTGGATGGGCTGGGGATGCTGGCTGAGCAGGCGGCTGAGGCGTTCTTTATCTGGCGTGGGGTGCGGCCGGATACGGCGCCAGTGTTGGCTGAGTTGCGCCGGCAGCTGACTCGGGGCTGAGATTGCCGGGGACCGCTTTGCGGTCCATCGCCGGCAAGCCAGCTCCCACAGGGATATCACAAGGCCTGAGGCCGGCGCTGTCCCTGTGGGAGCTGGCTTGCCGGCGATGGGCTGCAAAGCAGCCCCAATATCTCAGTCTCACTCCTCAAACCGGATCGGGCACAACTCCACCCCATCCAGCTTCTGCAATTCCTCGATCACCTGCGGCCTGGCCCGGTGCAGGGTCAGGCTCCCCCCCGCCCGCCGCAACCGCCGCGCCTCGCGGTGCAACATATCCACACCCGAGTAATCGATGAAGTTCACCTGCCGCGCATCGATCACCACATGCGGCCCCTGGCAGCGCTGCAAGCGCACCTGCAGGTAGTGCGCCGCACCAAAGAAGATCGATCCACCCACCCGTAGCACATCCGCCTCCCCTTCACGGCTCTGCTGCACCCGTGGCCGTGAGGTGCGCTTCAGATAGAAGAACAGCGACGCCAGCACTCCGGCATAGATCGCCGTCTGCAATTCCAGCAACAAGGTCGCCGCCGCCGTCAGTGCCATTACCAGAAACTCCGAGCGGCTCACCCGGAACAGCGCGCGAATCCCCCGGTGGTCCACCAATCCCCAGCAGATCAACAGGATGCTGCCGGCCATGGCCGGAATCGGCAGGTGCGCGATCAGCCCGGCTCCGGCAACGGCGAACACCGCCACCCACAGCGCCGAGAATACCCCGGCCATGGGCGAGCGTGCGCCGGCGTCGTAGCTCAGCCCGGAGCGGGTGAAGGAGCCGGAAGACAGGTAACCGGAGAAGAACGCACCGACGATGTTCGACAGGCCCTGTGCGCGTATTTCCTGGTCTGCGTCGATCAACTGCTCCGAACGTGCTGACAACGAGCGGGCGATCGACAGGCTGGTGACCAGCCCGAGCATGCCCACTGCCACGGCGCTGGGCAGCAGGCGCAGGATCAGTTCCACATCCAGCAAGGGCAGCGGGCTGAAGGGAGGCAGCTGGCCGGTGAATGCGGGCACACGCGGCACATGGCTAAAGAACCCAGGCAGCAGCCAGGCCAGCAGGCTCGCCAAAATCAGGCTTATCAACAGGCTGGGCCAGCGTGGGCGCCAGAGCTTGAAGCTTACGCCGATCACCACTGTGGCCAGGCCCAGAATCAAGGAAGGCAGGTCGACCTCGCCAGCATGGCTGGCCAGGTCCTGCACGGTCTTCAACGCCGTGGCTTGGCTTGGCAGGTCCATGCCCAGCAGGTTGGGCAACTGGCCCAGGGCAATGACGACAGCGGCGCCCAGGGTGAAGCCGAGCACCACGGAATGGGAGACGAAATTGACCAGTGCGCCGAAGCGCAAAAGCCCCAGCAGCAACTGGAAGATGCCGCCGAGGAAGGTCAGCAGCAGCACCAAGGTGACATAGTCGGCGCTGCCGGCCACGGCCAGCGGGCTGATGCTGGCGTAGAGCACGATGGAGATGGCAGCGGTCGGGCCGCAAATCAGGTGCCAGGACGAGCCCCACAGGCAGGCGATCAGTACTGGAACGATGGCGGCGTACAGGCCGTATTCGGCAGGCAGGCCGGCGATCAGGGCGTAGGCGATGGATTGCGGCAGAGCGAGGATTGCACCGCTCAGGCCTACCAGCAGGTCCTGGCGCAGGCTGCGGCCCGATTGGCGGGGGAGCCATGAGAGGAAGGGCAGCAGGTGAGTGAGGCGATGCATGGGTTATCCACATTCCTTACTGTTTCACCAATCCCTGTGGGAGCGGGCGCGCCCGCGAAGAAGCCGCCGCGGTGGATGGCACCGGCTTCGCCGGTGTTCGCGGGCATGCCCGCTCCCACAGGGATAGAGGTTTGCTTGTGAGGTTACAGTTTGGCTTTGACGGCCTCCAGCGCATTGCCATCAGCCTTGGTCGTCACCCCGGCCAACCACCCTTGCAGCAACTCGGGGTGCGCCTTAAGCCAAGCCTTGGCCGCATCATCGAAGCTGATCTTCTTGTCCACAACTTCGGCCATGATGGTGTTTTCCATGTCCAGCGTGAACTTCAGGTTACCCAGCAGCTTGGCCGCATTCGGGCAGGCTTGTGGATAACCCTTGCGGGTCAGGGTATACACCTCGCCCTTGCTGCCAAACCACTTCTCCCCACCGCTCAGGTAATGCATCTTCAGCTTCACGTTCATCGGGTGCGGGGTCCAGCCGAGGAAGGTGATGAACTGTTGTTTCTTCACCGCTCGGTCGACCTGCGCCAGCATCGCCTGCTCGCTGGACTCCACCAGCTTCCACTGGCCGAGGTTGAATTCATTCTTGTCGATGATTTCCTTCAACGACAGGTTGGCCGGTGCCCCGGAACCGATCCCGTACAGCTTCTTGTCGAACTGGTCGGCGTGTTTCTGCAAGTCGGCGAAATCCTTCACCCCGGCATTCCACACATAGTCGGGCACCGCCAGGGTGAACTCGGTTCCTTCCAGGTTGCGTGAAAGCTGCTGCACATCGCCATTTTCGATGAATTTGTCATGAAAGCCCTGCTGCGCTGGCATCCAGTTGCCGAGGAAGGCATCGACGCGGCCATCCTTGAGGCCACCGTAGATGATTGGCACGGCCAGGCTGTCGATTTTCACCCGGTAGCCCAAGCTTTCCAGAAGCAGGCGGGCCAAGGCGTTGGTCGTGGCGATGTCGCTCCAGCCGGGGTCGGCCATCTTCACGGTGGTGCATTGCGCGTCGCTGTCGGCGGCGTAGGCTGTGGCGGTACCCAGGCTCAGGGCCAGGGCGAACACGGCTGCAGAGAACTTGTGCATGGCGGCCTCTCTTCTCAATCCAGGGGGGCGGGCTGTGGATAACGTGCCTTGCGCTCGAGGTCGTCGAGATCGATGTGGTTGCGCATGTACTGTTGACTGGCATCCACCAGCGGTTGGTGGTCCCAGCTTTTCAGCTTGCCGATGGCCAGCGCCTCGGCCACCAGGCGGCGCCGCCGCTGGCTGGCAAGAACCTGCTGGCGCAGGCTGGGGATATCCCAACGTTGCTGTGCTTCATCGACAAATGCCTGCAGCAGCGCCTGGTGTTCCGGGCTGCCGGTGAGATTCTCCCGCTCGTGCGGGTCGCGGCTCAGGTCATAGAGTAGGCATGGGTCGTCTTCGCTGTACACGAACTTGTACGGGCCCCGGCGGATCATCATCAGAGGGCCGACGGTGCCTTCGGCCATGTATTCGCCAATCACTTCGTCATGGCCGCCCTGCCCTTGCAGGTGGCCGACCAGTGAGCGGCCATCCAGGTGCAGGTGGTTATCCACAGCCCCGCCAGCCAGCTCTACCAGGGTTGGCAGCAGGTCGCAGGTAGATACCGAGGCGCTGACCCGGGCTGGCGCGAAGCGCATTGGCGCGTGTACCAGCAACGGCACCCGTGCCGACATCTCGAACCAGTGCATCTTGTACCAGAGGCCACGCTCGCCAAGCATGTCGCCGTGGTCGCCGGAGAAGACGATCAGGGTGTCGTCGGCCAGGTTGCATTCTTCCAGGGTCTGCAGCAGCAGGCCGATGTTGTCGTCGATGTAGCTGCAGGCGCCAAAGTAGGCACGGCGGGCGTCACGAATTTTGTCCACAGGCAGCGGTTTGTTCCACAGGTCGTAGACCTTCAGCAGGCGTTGCGAGTGCGGGTCGAGTTCTGCCTGGCCGAAATCGTTGCGGGGCATGGGGATATCCATACCCTCGTAGCGGTCCCAGTAGCGCCTGGGGATGGTGTACGGGTCGTGCGGGTGGGTCATCGACACGGTCAGGCAGAAGGGTCGGCCATCGTTTTCACGCACATGGTCGTACAGGTACTGGCGCGCCTTGAACACCACTTCCTCGTCGAAATCCAGCTGGTTGGTGCGCACGCATGGGCCGGCCTGCAGCACCGAGGACATGTTGTGATACCAGCTCGGGCGCACGTCCGGTTCATCCCAGTTCACCGCCCAGCCGTAATCGGCCGGGTAGATATCGCTGGTAAGGCGTTCTTCGTAGCCATGCAACTGGTCCGGGCCGCAGAAGTGCATCTTGCCCGACAGCGCTGTGCGGTAACCCAGGCGGCGCAGGTAATGGGCGTAGGTCGGCACGTCGGCGGGGAAGTCGGCGGCGTTGTCGTAGGCGCCGATGCGACTGGGCAACTGGCCGCTGACCAGAGTGAAGCGCGACGGCGCGCACAACGGGCTGTTGCAGTAGGCCGAGTCGAACACCACCGCCTGTTCGGCAAGGCAGCTAAGGTGCGGCATCTGGATCGGCGAAGAGGCGTAGATCGGCAGCAAGGGCGCGGCCATCTGGTCGGCCATGATGAACAGGATATTCGGGCGCGTCATGGTGGCTTCCATCGTTGAGGGTTATGCGAACCGCTTGCCTATCAAGATGCGACTGTGGATAACATGGGTAAAGCCCATGGCGGGCAATGACTGGGATTAGCCACGCTAATGTTTGATCACCTTGCCGAGCTGTCGCTGGATACCTTGCGCGTGTTCGAGGCCGCCGCACGCTTGCGCGGCTTTACCGCCGCGGCGCTGGAGCTGGGCACCACGCAGCCGGCGGTGAGTCAGCAAGTCAAACGGCTGGAGGCACAGTTGGGTACGCGCCTGTTCGACCGCATTTATCGGGGTATCGAGCTGACCGAGGCTGGCCAGGTGCTGTTCGAACAAGTGCATCAGGGCCTGCAGGCCATGGAGGACGGCATTGCCCAGGCCAGTGGGCGCGGCCAGCGCGAAGTGCTGCAGGTGGCTACCGACTTCGCCTTTGCAGCGTTCTGGCTGATGCCACGGCTGCAGCGTTTTCACGAGGCTTATCCACAGGTGGATGTGAGCCTGGTGACCGGTGAGCGCAGCCAGGGCATGTTGCGACCGGACATCGATGTGGCGGTGCTGTTTGGCGACGGGCGTTTTCACCAGGGCGAGAGCCGCTGGCTGTTCGATGAGGAGGTTTTTCCTGTGTGCAGCCCTCGGCTGATTCATGGCAAACCCTTGTCAGCCGTGGCTTTGCAACGATTGCCCTTGCTGCATTTGAAGGGCGAGCAGGCTAGCCGTTGGTTTGACTGGGCGGGCGTGTTTCGCGGGTTTGGTGTGGCCAGCCCGCCGCCGGCCGGGCAGTTGCGGTTTGATAACTATACGTTGCTGATCCAGGCGGCGATCGCCGGGCAAGGGGTGGCGATTGGCTGGGGGCACCTGGTGGATGGGCTGGTGGAGCAAGGATTGCTATGCCGGCCGTTGGAAGGCAGTTTGCGCTCGGCGCGCGGGTATTACGCGGTGCTGCCACCACGCAAGCGGCGTGGGGCGTTGATCGAGCGATTCGTGGATTGGCTGGAGCAAGAGCGTAGCCTTTGAGATTTTGGGGCCGCTATGCGGCCCATCGCGACACAAGGCCGCTCCTACAAAGGCCGGCCCGTGTAGGAGCGGCCTTGTGTCGCGATGGGCTGCACAGCAGCCCCGGCAATCTAGACCACGAAGTTCAGATGCTCGCCCCGGTGCAAATCCAGCTCCAGCATATCCACCATCCCTGCCGCGACCCTGGCCAGGTGCCGCAACGGCTCGGCCAACCCCGGCTCCAGCGTACCTTCAGTGCTGCGAAAATGCTCCATCCCCAACCCGGCCAGTTCCTGTGGGGCATTGATCAGCGTCCAGTGCAACGCACTGCGCTGTAACCCGTCCACCACCTGGTCCACACACTCCCGCTCTGTCTCGCTGTACTTGCCCGGCTCATCCAGCACATCGAAATCGCCCACCAGCAACAGCCGGCGTATAGTCGTACGCTTCAGCCCCGCCACCAGCGCCTCGCTCATGCGGGCTTGCCCGGGCAAATCGCCCGGTGCCAGTGTCGACAACAAGGCAATTACTGCTGACCCGCCTGCCGCGCCCTGCTCCGCCTGGTCGGCATCGCCCAGCCCGCCTATCTTGAAATGCAGGCCGGGGCGCGGCGCGTGGCGGTTGAGGTCGTCGACCACGGCGGTGACTTCGTGCTGGCGCGACAGCAGCTCTACCATCAGGGCGTTGCCCAGGCTGCTTTCAGGCCCGAACAGGACCAGTTTGAACACTGGGGTTTCGGCGTTTTTCACTGCATCACTCCCTTTGCAGGTGGTGATGGTTGGACCGCAATCAGGAGTTATCGTGCAGAGGATCAAGGGTTACCACGCCCATGTTTACTACGACGCAGCGACCATGGACCAGGCCCGTGAACTGTGCGAGGAAGCGGCGCGTTTGTTCCCCGTGACCATGGGGCGCATGCACCAGAAACCGGTGGGGCCGCACCCGGACTGGAGCTGCCAGTTGGCGTTCGGGCCGGAGGTGGTGGGTGTGGTGTTGCCTTGGTTGGCGTTGTATCGGAAGGGGTTGGTGGTTTTCATGCACCCGCTGACCGGGGATGAACTGGCGGACCACCGTGACCATGCGATCTGGATGGGGGCTGTGCGGCCGCTGGATCTGTCGATGTTTGGGGGCTAGATCTTCATAGTCTGTACTGGCCTCATCGCCGGCAAGCCAGCTCCCACAGGGATATCACAGGGCCTGAGGGCGGCGCTGTACCTGTGGGAGCTGGCTTGCCGGCGATGAAGGCGACGCGGTTCAACGGCGGGCGCTGCGCACTCCTTCAGCCAGTGCCGAGCACAGGCTCAATACATCTTTGACTGCCTGCTCGGCACTATTGGCCTGGGCAATCTTGTCGACCAGCGCCGAGCCCACCACCACGCCGTCCGACAGTCGGGCTATGGCCGCAGCCTGCTCCGGTGTACGAATGCCAAAACCAACGCTGATCGGCAGATCGGTATGCCGACGCAGGCGGGCAATGGCTTGGGTCACGTGCTCGGTGGTCGCCGAGCCGGCGCCGGTCACGCCGGCCACCGACACGTAGTAGACGAACCCGGAGCTGCGCTCCAGCACGCGCGGAAGGCGCACGTCGTCGGTGGTAGGGGTAGTCAGGCGGATGAAGTCGATACCCGCAGCCTGGGCCGGGGTCGCCAGTTCGGCGTCGTGCTCTGGTGGCAGGTCGACGATGATCAGGCCATCGACACCCGCTTGCTTGGCTTCGGCCACGAACTTTTCCACGCCAAAGCGGTGGATCGGGTTGTAGTAACCCATCAGTACGATCGGTGTGGCCTGGTTATCCACACGGAATTCGCGAACCATCTGCAGGGTCTTGGCCAGGGTCTGGCCAGCTTCCAGGGCACGCAGGGTGGCCAGCTGGATGGCCACGCCGTCGGCCATCGGGTCGGTGAACGGCATGCCCAGCTCGATCACGTCGGCACCGGCTGCCGGCAGGCCCTTGAGGATCTGCAGCGAGGCGTCATAGCCCGGGTCGCCCGCGGTGACGAAGGTGACCAGTGCCGAGCGGCCTTCGGCCTTCAGCTCGGCGAAGCGTTGTTCAAGACGGCTCATGCCTGTTTCTCCTGGGCGGCCATGTGGTTCATGACGGTTTGCA
The DNA here is from genome assembly GCF_036784815.1 of Pseudomonas sp. TE3-3-F2023. Classification (NCBI taxonomy): domain Bacteria; kingdom Pseudomonadati; phylum Pseudomonadota; class Gammaproteobacteria; order Pseudomonadales; family Pseudomonadaceae; genus Pseudomonas; species Pseudomonas sp. TE3-3-F2023. The sequence continues at coordinate 859,614 of NZ_CP145113.1, forward strand.
TGTCTTTGTCGCCGCGGCCCGACAGGCACACGACCATCAGGTGGTCCTTGGGCAGCTTCGGTGCGCGCTTGATCGCCTCGGCCAGGGCGTGGGAGCTTTCCAGGGCCGGGATGATGCCTTCCAGGCGGCAGGTGGCGTGGAACGCATCCAGCGCTTCGTCGTCGGTGATGCTGACGTACTCGACACGCTTCACTTCGTGCAGGTAGGCGTGCTCCGGGCCGATGCCCGGGTAGTCCAGGCCGGCGGAAATCGAGTGGGCGTCGGTGATCTGGCCGTCTTCGTCCTGCAGCAGGTAGGTGCGGTTGCCGTGCAGCACGCCCGGTACACCGCCGTTCAGGCTGGCGGCGTGCTTGTCGGTGTGCACGCCATGGCCACCGGCTTCGACGCCGATGATCTGCACGCTTGGCTCTTCGAGGAACTCATGGAACAGGCCCATGGCGTTGGAGCCGCCACCGACGCACGCAACCAGGCTGTCTGGCAGGCGGCCTTCCTTCTCTTGCAACTGGGCGCGGGTTTCCTTGCCGATGATCGACTGGAAGTCGCGGACCATGGCCGGGTACGGGTGCGGGCCGGCCACGGTGCCGATCAGGTAGAAGGTGTCTTCGACATTGGTGACCCAGTCGCGCAGGGCCTCGTTCATGGCATCCTTGAGGGTGCCAGTGCCGGCGGTGACCGGGACGATCTCGGCGCCCAGCAGCTTCATGCGGAACACGTTGGCCTGCTGGCGCTCGATGTCGGTGGCGCCCATGTAGATCACACAAGGCAGGCCGAAGCGGGCAGCGACGGTGGCGGTGGCCACGCCATGCATGCCGGCGCCGGTTTCGGCGATCAGGCGCTTCTTGCCCATGCGCTTGGCCAGCAGCACCTGGCCGATGCAGTTGTTCACCTTGTGCGCGCCGGTGTGGTTGAGTTCTTCACGCTTGAAGAAGATCTTCGCGCCGCCGCAGTGCTCGGTCAGGCGCTCGGCGAAGTACAGTGGGTTGGGGCGGCCGATGTAGTCGCGCTGGAAGTAGGCCAGCTCTTCGAGGAACTTGGGGTCTGCCTTGGCCGCTTCGTATTCGCGGGCCAGGTCCAGCACCAGTGGCATCAGGGTCTCGGCCACGTAGCGGCCGCCGAACGAGCCGAACAGGCCGTTGGCGTCGGGGCCGGGGCGGTATTGGGACTGGGTCATGGGGCGCTCCAGGGCGTTATGAATGAGTGACGGGCTTTACTGTAACCACGGCAAGCCCGGCTGAAAACCGATAAGATTGCGCAAACTTGTCAGAAAAACTCACAGATAAAATGGCCCACGACCTCCCTCCCCTCAATGCCCTGCGGGCCTTCGAAGCGACCGCAAGGCTAAACAGCGTCAGCCAGGCTGCCGAAGCGCTGCACGTCACCCATGGCGCCGTCAGCCGGCAGATCAAGGTACTTGAAGAGCACCTCGGCGTCGCGCTGTTCGTGAAGGACGGGCGTGGCATCAAACTCACAGATGCCGGCGTACGCCTGCGCGATGTCAGTAGCGAAGCCTTCGATCGCCTGCGCAGCGTGTGCGCCGAGCTCAGCCACGATGTCAGCGAGGCGCCGTTCGTGCTGGGCTGCTCGGGCAGCCTGCTGGCGCGCTGGTTCATCCCACGGTTGGGGCGGTTGCAGGCAGATTTGCCAGAGCTACGCTTGCACCTGTCGGCCGGTGAAGGTGACCTGGACCCGCGACGGCCTGGGCTGGATGCGCTGCTGGTGTATGCCGAGCCGCCATGGCCGTCGGACATGCAGGTGCATGTACTGGCCGAGGAGCGCATCGGGCCGGTGCTCAGCCCGCATTTCGCCGGTTTCGAGCGCTTGCGGGGCGCGCCGGCCAAGGCCTTGCTGGGCGAAGCCTTGCTGCACACCACCTCGCGTCCGCAGGCTTGGCCGACCTGGGCACTGGAACAGGGGTTGGAGCCGGCGACCCTCCACTATGGCCAGGCTTTCGAGCACCTGTATTACCTGCTGGAAGCTGCGGTGGCCGGGTTGGGTGTGGCGATTGCGCCGCAGCCGCTGGTCGCTGATGACCTGCGGGCGGGCCGTTTGAATGCGCCGTGGGGCTTTTCACCTACCCCTGCGGCATTGGCGCTGTGGGTGCCCAGGCGCGCCGCGGACGGGCGCGCCGAGCAGTTGGCGCAGTGGCTAAGGGCAGAACTGGCGCGACAGGGCGCTTAGTTGCGTTTGCACATCAGGTACGCCGCCAGCAGGCCTAGCGCGCCAATGGCGACGCCGGCGGTGGTGTACGGGTGTTCCTGGGCATAGTCGCGGGTGGCGATGCCGGTCTGGCGGGTGCGGTGCTTCACTTCCTCGTAGGCATCGCTCAGCAGATGGCGCGAATGACGAAGGGCGCTCTCGGCGTTGCTGCGGATTGCCTTCACCGATTTCTGGGACTCCTCCGACGCATCATGCTTGAGGTTTTCCAGGCTTTTCAGAAGGCTCTCGATCTCCGCTTCCATGCTTTCCAGGGACGTTCTACGCAGCGAATTGCGGTGCATGTTGACTCTCCTTTGCAGTATGGACTGTAAGGATTGCGACCTTGGGCCCGCGGGAAAGTGCGATCGAACTTTCGCCAATAGTGACCGCTCGCAGGTAAACCAGGCCTGCACTGCTAGGCTCAATCTCACCATCATCCGAGGAGAGCGCTCATGACCGATCATCACACCTACAAGAAGATCGAACTGGTGGGGTCTTCGACCACCAGCATCGAAGAGGCGATCAACAATGCTCTGGCCGAAGCCGGCAAGAGCATCAAGCACCTGGAGTGGTTCGAAGTGATAGATACCCGTGGCCATATCCGTGACAACAAGGCGGCGCACTTCCAGGTCACGCTGAAGGTCGGCTTCCGTATCGCCAATAGCTGACATATTGCCGGGCTGGATGAGCCCGACATGATGGGGTATTTAGGAAGAGGGCGCCTTGGCGGGCGCCCTTTCTGATGTCATCTGCACAAGGAAAGCGAGTGATGAACAAACTGATTCTGGCGCTGGGCCTGATGACCCTGGCCGGTGGTGCGCTGGCGGCGGGCAAGCCGTGCGAGGAACTCAAGGCAGAGATTGCGGCCAAGCTGGATGCCAAGGGGGTTACCGGCTACAAGTTGGAGATCGTCGACAAGGGCGACCCGGCCGGCAAGGTCATTGGTAGCTGCGAGGCTGGTACCAAGGAGATTGTGTACCGGCGCGGTTAACGGGTTGGGTTCTTCGCGGGTAAACCCGCTACCACAGGGATATCACAGGCCTGAGAGCGACGCCGTACCTGTGGGAGCGGGTTTACCCGCGAAGAAGATCACGCGGTCTTGAGAGCCTGCGCCAACAGTTCATAGGACCGAATCCGGTCCGCATGCTCATACAAATCACAGGTGAAGATCAGCTCATCTGCTCCGGTCTGCTCCAGCAGCACTTCCACCTTGGCCCGCACCTTCTGCGGGCTGCCAATCATCGCCAAGCCGAGGAAGCTGCCCACCGCGTCCCGCTCATGGGGCAGCCACAGCCCATCCATGCTTTCCACCGGCGGCTTCTGCATCAGGCTCTGCCCGCGAATCAGCGCGAGGATGCGCTGGTACACGGACGTGGCCAGGTATTCGGCCTTTTCGTCGGTTTCCGCCACCACCATGGGGATGCCCAGCATCACGTATGGCTTGTCCAGCGTTGTCGAGGGCTTGAAGTGGTTGCGGTACACGCGGATCGCCTCATGCATGTAGCGCGGCGCAAAGTGCGAGGCGAAAGCGTAGGGCATGCCGCGCATGCCGGCCAATTGAGCGCTGAACAGGCTGGAGCCGAGCAGCCACATCGGTACGTCGGTGTCGTGCCCTGGCACGGCGATCACTTTTTGATCATCGGTACGCGGGCCGAGGTAGCGTGACAGTTCCTCGACATCGTCCGGGAAATCATCCGGGCCGCCGGCGCGGTCGCGGCGCAGAGCGTAGGCGGTCATCTGATCGGAACCCGGCGCGCGACCCAGGCCCAGGTCGATGCGCCCTGGGTACAGGCTGGCCAGGGTGCCAAACTGCTCGGCGATCACCAGCGGTGCGTGGTTGGGCAGCATGACCCCGCCAGAGCCCACGCGAATGCTCGAGGTGCCCCCGGCCAGGTAGCCGATCAGCACCGAAGTCGCCGAACTGGCGATGCCGTCCATGTTGTGGTGCTCGGCAACCCAGAAGCGGTTGTAACCAAAGCGTTCGACGTGCTGCGCCAGGTCCAGCGAGTTGCGCAGCGACTGCGCCGGGCCGGCGTCGGCGCGCACCGGCACCAGGTCGAGGGTGGAAATTTTCAGTTCACGCAGCTGCGTCATGGAGCCTCCGCAAAGGTTTTTGGCCACAGGCCTTTACAACTCTGTATGGGCACATTCGACGGATTCAATGCTTGCCGTGCGATTGCTCTGAACTTGCTGTAGGCGGCTGACCTCTGAAGCCATGAGCATGTAACCCGAGACCAGGAGGCATCATGAAAAAGACAGCATCGGCGATCTGGCAAGGTGGCCTGAAGGACGGCAAAGGCCTGCTTTCTACTGAAAGTGGCGCGCTCAAGCAGAACCCCTACGGTTTCAATACCCGTTTCGAAGGCTCACCCGGGACCAACCCGGAGGAGCTGATCGGCGCGGCGCACGCTGGCTGCTTCTCGATGGCACTGTCGATGATGCTGGGCGAAGCGGGGTTCACCCCGGACAGGATCGACACCGCTGCCGAAGTGACACTCGACAAGCAAGCTGATGGCTTTGCCATTACCGCAGTGCATCTGGTGCTCAGGGCCAAGGTGCCTGGGGCGAGTGAAGCGCAGTTCCTGGAGATTGCCGACAAGGCCAAGGCTGGGTGCCCGGTGTCCAAGGTGCTGAACGCGAAGATCAGCCTGGATGCGGCGCTGGTGGGGTGAAGCAGTGCAATAAGGGCGGTTTGTTGTAGTCTAAACAGCGTCGGCAGCACGCTGCCCTTTCAGGAGCCGTTTCATGATTCGCGTAGCAATCGCCGTGTTGGCTTCCTTGGTCGCCACATCTGCGCTGGCGGCGGTCAAGCCGTGCGAGGAGCTCAAAGCCGAGATCGAGGCCAAGATCCAGGCCCAGGGTGTTCCGTCCTACACCCTGGAGATCGTGCCCAACAGCGAGGTCAAGGACCAGAACATGGTCGTCGGGACCTGCGATGGTGGGACCAAGAAGATCATTTATCAGAAGAATGATCGGTAGGTTCAGAATTGCGGGGCCGCTTTGCGGCCCATTCGCAGCCCCGATCACGGAATGCAGAACACCTCGCTAGGCTCGTTCACCACCACCTTGCGGTTGCCGTCATAGAGCAGCACCTGCGGCTCCATCACCGGCGCCCGTGCCTCCAGCCGATAGCGTTCGCCGGCCTTGAAGTTGTCAAAGCGCACGGTCAGGTAGCAGGTACGGTCCCTGGGCTGGGTCATGAGGCCGCCCCCATATATCTCGTAATCGAAGCGCACTACCAGTTCGTGCTTGCCCGGCGTCACCTGGAAGTAACGGCCATCCTCCAGGCGCTTGCCGTCGAGGCGGTCGGCCATGATCACCCTGCCGGGAGTCATGGTGTACAGGTCGACCCAGGCCTGCTTGGGGTCGACGGGCGGCAAGGGGCTGGCGCAAGCCCCCAATGCACTGAGGGCGATCAGCATCATGGGCTGGCGCATGGCAAGACTCCCACTTGCGACTTATAGGCTACAAGCATAGCGCCGTTTGTGCGTTTCAGGTGCGCTGGCAGCCTGCAGGCAAACCCTGCCCAACCAGTTTTTGCTGGTGGTCATAGAGTTTGATCCAGGGGCGGAAACCGATGCTGCCAGCCTGCAGCTGGTAGCGCTGGCCGGCACTGAAATCCTTGAAGGTCAGCTTGACCTGGCAATCCCGCCACAACGGCTCCTCGACCGGGCCGATATTGCTGGGGGTAACCGGAAACTGGTAGCGCACGGTCAGCTCGTGGCTGCCGGGCTGTACTTCGAAGTAACGGCTGTCGGCCCAGTCGCGTTCATCTACCTGCACGGCGTGCAGCGAGGTGTTGTCGTAGGGCGTGAGGTCGATCCAGGCCTGGTTCGGGTCGGGGTCTGGCAAGGTCGAACAGGCGGATATCAGCAACAGTGAGCCGGTGACCAACAGTGCACGCATGGCGAAACGCCCCCTTGGCGAGATAGTCTTGGAGTGAATCGGCCTTGAGCGAGTCAGACAGTCCCGGATGCTTCGACTTTTTCTTATGCAGCGCTCAGGCCCTGGGCCACTCGACCTTGTTTTCACCCGTTTGGTTCCCCTGCTAGCGGTGCTCCTGCTGAACGGTTGCAGTAGCGCGGCCTACTATGGGCAGTTGGCCGAGGGCCAGTGGCAGCTGCTACGCGCACGTCAGCCGCTGGAGCAGGTAGTGGCCAACCCGGCCACTTCACCGCAATTGCGCGCGCGCCTGGAGCATGCCAAGCAGGCGCGAGCATTTGCCAGCCAGCAACTGAAGCTGCCGGATAACCGCAGCTATCGGGTGTATGCCGACCTTGGCAGGCCCTACGTGGTATGGAATGTGTTCGCCACCCCCGAGCTGTCGTTGCAGCCAGTGACGCACTGCTTCCCGATCGCAGGGTGTGTGGCCTATCGCGGCTATTACCAGCAAGGCGCGGCGCGTGGGGCGGCGGCGTTGATGCGCCAGGACGGCATGGATGTGTATGTGGGCGGCGTGGAGGCCTATTCGACCCTGGGCTGGTTCGACGACCCGATCCTGTCGTCGATGGTGGGCTGGAGCGACGAGCGCCTGGCCACGTTGATCTTCCATGAGCTGGCCCACCAGCGCTTCTATGTGCAGGACGACACCGAGTTCAACGAGTCGTTTGCCTCCTTCGTCGAGCAGGAAGGCACCCGGCAATGGCGCGTGGCGCGGGGCCTGGCTGCCTCTGGTGGGGAGCAGGGGCAGCAGCGTGAGCAGTTCATCCGGTTGGTACTGGCCAGCCGCGAACGGTTGCAGGCGATTTATGCCGGGCCTCTGGATGATGCGCAGAAGCGGACGGCCAAGCAGGCGGAGTTCGAGCGGCTAAGGCGGGAATACCGGCAGGTGCGTGATGCCCAGTGGGGTGGTGACAAGCGCTATGACGCCTGGATGTATGGGCCGATGAGCAATGCCAAGTTGCTGCCGTTCGGGCTGTATGACCAGTGGGTACCGGCGTTTGCGGCGGTGTTCGGTGAGGTGGGTGGGGACTGGGCACGGTTTTATCAGCGGGTCGAGCAGTTGGGGCAGTTGCCGATTGAAGAGCGGAAGGCGGCGTTGCGGCGGTTGATGGTTAGCCGGTGAGATTTTGGGGCCGCTTTGCGGCCCATCGCGACGCAAGGCCGCTCCTACAGAAGATACGCGATCGCCTGTAGGAGCGGCCTTGTGTCGCGATGGGCTGCAAAGCAGCCCCCAGGGCCATCAAGCCTTGAGAAATGCCTGATGCATCTCGGCCAAGGTAGCAAAATGGTAGGCCGGCTCTTCCGCCATCAGTTCTTCCTGGCTACCAAACCCGTACCCCACCGCCACCGCCTGCAAGCCATTGCTGCGCGCACCGATCAGGTCATGCTTGCGGTCGCCGATCATCAGTGTATGCGCCGGGTCCAGCCCTTCTTCATCAAGCAGGTGGCGAATCAGCTCGACCTTGTTGGTGCGTGTGCCATCCAGTTCACTGCCGTAGATCACCTTGAAGTGGTGGTCGAAGGCGAAGTGCCGGGCGATTTCACGGGCGAACTTCCACGGCTTGGAGGTGGCGATGTAGAGGGTGCGGCCCTGGCCGTTCAGGGCCTCGAGCAGCTCCGGCACACCTTCGAACACCAGGTTTTCGTACAGGCCGGTGACGCTGAAGCGTTCCCGATAGAAGTTCACTGCATCCCATGCCTTGGCTTCGTCGAAGCTGTAGAACTGCATGAAGGCCTGCAGCAGAGGCGGGCCGATGAAGTGCTCGAGGCGGGTCAGGTCCGGCTCGTCGATGCCCAGTTTGGCCAGGGCGTACTGGATCGAGCGGGTGATGCCCTGGCGTGGGTCGGTCAGGGTGCCGTCGAGGTCGAACAGGATGTTTTGCTGGTGCATTTACTGAGTTCCACTTGAGTGCTGCGTGGCCTTCTTCGCGGGTTTACCCGCGAATGCGGTCATTCCGGTTGGTCGTAACCTTCGGCCAGGTGCTGGTCCTTGAGCTTCACGTAGTTACTGGCGCTGTAGGCGAAAAATGCGTGTTCCTTGTCGTTCAGCAGCCGGGCCTGCTTCACCGGGCTGCCCATGTACAGGTAGCCACTGACCAGGCGCTTGCCCGGCGGCACCAGGCTACCGGCGCCGATGATCACTTCGTCCTCGACGATGGCGCCGTCCATGATGGTGCTGCCCATGCCGACCAGTATGCGGTTGCCCAAGGTGCAGCCATGCAGCATGACCTTGTGGCCGATGGTCACTTCGTCACCGATGATCAGCGGGAAGCCGTCCGGGTTGAACGGGCCGGCATGGGTGATGTGCAGCACGCTGCCGTCCTGCACGCTGGTACGCGCGCCGATGCGGATGCGGTGCATGTCGCCGCGTATAACGGTCAACGGCCAGACGGAGCTGTCTTCACCGATTTCCACGTCGCCCAGCACTACCGCCGATCGGTCGACGAAGGCCCTGGGCCCAACTTTCGGAGTGTGTTGCTGGAAGCTTCGGATGGCCATGATAGCGTCTCTCATCTGTGCCGATAGGCAGGCTGCCTGCTGCGGTCGGCGTCGATTGTAATTAAGATGGGGCAGTGTTTCTTCTGCCAAGGTATCCAAACCGTGAGTGCGAACAACCCGCTTCTGCAGTCCTACGATCTGCCGCCCTTCTCGCAAATCCGTGCCGAACACGTGTTGCCGGCGATCGAAGCGATCCTGGCCGACAACCGTAAAGCCATTGCCGAGATCCTCGAAAAGCAAGGCAAGAACCCTACCTGGGCTGGCCTGGTGCTGGCCATGGACGAACTGAACGACCGCCTGGGCGCCGCCTGGAGCCCGGTCAGCCACCTCAATGCGGTGTGTAACAGCGCGCAGCTGCGCGAAGCCTATGAGTCGTGCCTGCCGGCGCTGAGCGCCTACTCTACCGAACTGGGCCAGAACCGCGCGCTGTTCGAAGCCTACCAGGCGCTGATCGACAGCCCCGAGGCCGCCGGTTTCGACGTGGCGCAAAAGACTATCCTCGAGCACGCCCTGCGTGACTTCCGCCTGTCGGGTATCGACCTGCCGGCGGATAAACAGCAGCGCTACGCCGAAGTGCAGAGCAAGCTCAGCGAGCTGGGCAGCCGTTTCTCCAACCAGCTGCTCGATGCCACCCAGGCCTGGACCAAGCACGTTACCGACGAAGCAGCGCTGGCCGGCCTGACCGATTCGGCCAAGGCGCAGATGGCCGCCGCCGCCCAGGCCAAGGGCCTCGACGGCTGGCTGATCACCCTGGAATTCCCCAGCTACTACGCGGTGATGACCTACGCCAGCGACCGCGCCCTGCGCGAAGAGCTTTACGCCGCATACTGCACCCGTGCCTCGGACCAGGGCCCGAATGCAGGCCAGTTCGACAACGGCCCGGTGATGCAGGAAATCCTCGGCCTGCGCCAGGAACTGGCCGAACTGCTGGGCTACAAGAACTACGCCGAGCTGAGCCTGGCCACCAAGATGGCCGAGTCCAGCCACCAGGTGCTGAGCTTCCTGCGTGACCTGGCCAAGCGTTCCAAGCCGTTCGCTGCCCAGGATCTGGAGCAGCTCAAGGCCTATGCCGCCGAGCAGGGCTGCCCTGAACTGGCCAGCTGGGACGCCGGCTACTTCGGCGAGAAGCTGCGTGAGCAGCGTTACAGCGTTTCTCAGGAAGCCCTGCGCGCCTACTTCCCGATCGATAAGGTACTGAGCGGCCTGTTCAGCATCGTGCAGCGCCTGTATGGCATCGAGATCGCCGAACTCAAGGGCTTCGACAGCTGGCACCCGGATGTGCGCCTGTTCGAGATCAAGGAAAACGGCCAGCACGTCGGCCGCTTCTTCTTCGACCTCTACGCCCGCCCCAACAAGCGTGGCGGTGCCTGGATGGATGGCGCGCGTGACCGCCGCCGCACAGCTGCCGGCCAGTTGCAGAGCCCGGTGGCCAACCTGGTGTGCAACTTCACCCCGGCCGCACCCGGCAAGCCGGCGCTGTTGACTCACGATGAAGTCACCACCTTGTTCCACGAGTTCGGCCACGGCCTGCACCACATGCTGACCCGCATCGAGCATGCCGGTGTGTCTGGCATCAACGGCGTGGCCTGGGACGCGGTGGAACTGCCGAGCCAGTTCATGGAAAACTGGTGCTGGGAGCCGGAAGGCCTGGCACTGATTTCCGCCCACTACGAAACCGGTGCCCCACTGCCCCAGGACCTGCTGGACAAGATGCTGGCGGCGAAGAACTTCCAGTCGGGCATGATGATGGTGCGCCAGCTGGAGTTCTCGCTGTTCGACTTTGAACTGCATGCCACCCATGGCGACGGCCGCAGCGTGCTGCAGGTGCTCGAAGGCGTGCGCGACGAGGTGTCGGTCATGCGCCCACCGGCGTACAACCGCTTCCCCAACAGCTTTGCGCACATCTTCGCTGGTGGTTATGCCGCGGGCTACTACAGCTACAAGTGGGCCGAAGTGCTGTCGGCTGACGCCTTCTCGCGCTTCGAGGAAGAAGGCGTGCTGAACGCCGAAACCGGCCGTGCCTTCCGCGAGGCAATCCTGGCACGCGGTGGTTCGCGCGAGCCTATGGAGTTGTTCGTCGACTTCCGTGGCCGTGAGCCTTCCATCGATGCCTTGCTGCGCCATAGTGGCCTGAGCGAGGACGCTGCAGCATGAGCGAGGTAGCCGTGAACAAGACCAAGAAACGCTTCATTGCCGGGGCGGTATGCCCGGCGTGCAGTGAGACCGACAAGCTGATGATGTGGAACGAAGACGGCGTACCGCATCGTGAATGCGTGGCCTGCGGCTTTACCGACACCCTCAACGAGCAGGGCTTGTCGGTGCCGAAGGAGCTTGGTACCCGGGTCAACCATCTGGAACCGAAAGCCGCGCCGGCCAAGGTACAGACGGTGCAGTTCTTCCCAAACCCGAAGCTGAAGAAACCGGCTGAATAAAGCCGTCGTGCCGCCCGGGCGCCGTGCCCGGGTGGTAGATAGTCAGGCCACCTGCTGCACGCCGGCCATGCAAGCTCGCCTGCTCTTCTCTACGAGCAAGGTGTTGCACCATGGACAACCCCCTTCTGCAAAATAGCCGTATCCCCGTCGATTACCCGTCGATCACGCTTCAAAACATGCAAGTTGCCTTCGACCATGTGCTGTTGGCGCACGAGCAAGGCATTGAACGCATCATCCGCGACCAGCAGGCATTGCCAACCTGGGATGACATGGTGCTGGCGGTGGATGGGCTGGATAGTCAGCTTCTGACGGTGTTGTATGCTGCCTCGCCGTTGGTGGGCCGGGATGAAGCCTGGGCCGGTGCCATTTTCGACTTCTTCGCCAAGGCCACGGAGCGGTTCGAACAGAAGTTCACCAATTCCGCACTGCAGGCCCTGTATGAGCGCTTGGCCAACAGCGACATTGGCAAGCAGCTGGATGCCCAGAAACGCGCCACATTGCGCTGGCATCTGCACAAGTTCGCCTCCAGTGGTGCATCGCTCGACCCAGCAGGCAAGCTGCGCCTGGCCGACCTGCTGAAACAGATTGGCGCTGCGCGGGAGGCGTTTCGCAGCAACATCAACCGACCAGGGCTGAGCATCACGGATGAATCCGAACTGAGCGGTGTACCTCAACGTATCCGTGACGAGCTGGCTACTAGGGCACAGGAGGCGGGTGAGCCGGGTTGGTTGATTGCATGCGAAAGCGCGACCACCGAGGCCGTGCTCAAACATGCTGACAACCGCCAACTGCGTGAGCGCGTATACCGGGCTTACCACACCCGAGGCGTCGGCCTTGGCCAACAGCAGGATAATCGCTTGCACCTGGAGCAACTTGCGAGGCTGCTGGAAGAAAAGGCCCACCTGCTCGGCTTTGCCAGCCATCTGGAGCAGAGCCTGCAGATGAAGAGCGCGGGTTCGGTTGCCCAGGTGCGCAGCTTCCTTCATGACCTGGCCGACCATGTGCGGCCGGCCGTACTGAATTGGCGTGCAGATATGCAGCGCCAGGCCTCAGCCAAAGGGCTGGGGAATGTCCAACCCTGGGACATTGCGTACCTGCAGGCCTCGTCGCGCACGGTGCTTTCCACCGAAGCCTTGCGCGAATACTTCCCGCTGAATGTCGTGGTCAGGGCATTGCAGCAGCTGGCGGAAAAACTGTTTGGCGTAACGCTGCTGGCCAGGCCGCTGGCAACCTGGGATGACAGCGTGCAACCGTTCGAGGTGCGGCAGGACAACGCCTTGATCGGTTTCCTGTACCTGGACGCCGTACAGCATGCCGGCAAACAACCTGACTCGGTATTCACCACCTACATTCGCAACCGTCGGGTCGATGCCGAGGGAATCTTCCAGACGGCCTCGGTGGTGGTCTATAGCGACGTGCCGGCAGCGCTGCCGGGTAGCCAGCCGTTGCTGGACCATCTGTCACTGCGCAAGCTGTTCCATGAGTTTGGCCATGCCTTGCACCATTTGCTGGTGCGCACGACCAACCACGTGATGTCCAACGTCACCGAACTCGGTACCGATGGCGTGGAGTTGTTCGGCAAGCTGTTCGAGCGCTGGGTCTGGGACGCGGATTACCTGGTGGCGATCTCTTCGCACCAGCACGATGGTAGCCAGCTTTCCCGGACGCGGGTCGATGAGTGCCTGCGCCGCTTGCGGCAACAAGGTGTGGAAGAAACCGCGCGCGACCTGAGCATGGCGCTGTTCGACCTGGACCTGCATGGCATGCCGAACGATGGCCGGTCCCTCGAGCAGCGCCTGGGCGATGCCCGTGAGTATTGTGGTTACTGGCCCCTGGCCGATTTCGAGCACCCGGCGCATGCCTTCGACCATCTGGTAAACGGCTACGATGCCGGTTATTACGCCTATCTGTGGTCGGACGTGCACGCCTTCGACCTGTTCACCCGCTTCGAGGCCCAAGGCCTGCTGGACCGGGCCACAGGGCAGGCCTTGCAGGAGACATTGCTTGCCCCAGGGGCATCGCGACCGTTGCGTGAAGGTATCGAGATGTTCCTCGGCCGGCAGTCGAGCCAGCTGCCCTTTCTACGTTGGCATGGCCTGAAGTGAACGCGCGCTGACCGGAGGTGCTGGAAAGAATCAGGCAGGCAATATACTGTATATGAATACAGTATCAGGGGTAGGCCATGATTCCTCCAGCACCGCAAAAGGGCCGTGGCACGGCGCACAATCCGCACAACCGCTTTGCCCCCAGCCATTCGGTGGCGGAGGATGACGGCTGGTGTCAGGAGGTGCCGCAAACCCAGGGCACCGAGGTGCGGGTAGAGACGGCCAAGTCGGTGATCAGCCGCAATACGTCTCCCGACCTGCCCTTCGACCGCTCCATCAACCCATACCGTGGTTGCGAGCACGGTTGCATCTACTGTTATGCCCGCCCTTCCCACGCCTACTGGGACCTTTCCCCCGGCCTGGATTTCGAGACCAAGCTGATTGCCAAGACCAACGCCGCCGAGGTGCTTGAGCAACAATTGAGCAAACCGGGTTACATTTGCGCGCCGATCAACCTGGGTTCCAATACCGACCCGTACCAGCCGATCGAGCGGGAGCAACTGCTGACCCGTCGCCTGCTCGAAGTGCTGCTGCGTTTTCGCCATCCGGTGACCATCGTCACGAAGGGTTCACTGGTGCTGCGCGACCTCGACCTGCTGGCCGAGATGGCCCGCCAGCGTCTGGTACGGGTGATGATCAGCCTGACCACGCTGGACGATGACCTGAAACGGGTGCTGGAACCGCGCGCGGCATCACCCAAGGCGCGCTTGCGGGCTATCCGTGTGTTGCGTGAGGCGGGAGTACCGGTGGGCGTGTTGTGTTCGCCGATGATCCCGATGATCAACGACAGTGAACTGGAACGGCTGCTGGATGCGGCGAGGGAGGCCGGTGCACAGAGCGCAGCCTACATGATGTTGCGCTTGCCGCTGGAAGTGGCACCGTTGTTCGAGCAATGGCTGCAGGACCATTACCCGCAGCGGGCGGCGCATGTATTGAGCCTGATCCGCCAGAGCCGCGGCGGAGAACTGTACGACAGCCGGTTTGGTGCGCGCATGCGCGGTGAAGGCGTGTTTGCCGAGTTGCTGGCGCAGCGCTTTGCCAAGGCCATGAAGCGGCTGGAGTTCGAAGGGCGAGAAGCGCAGGCGCTGGATTGTTCGGCGTTTTGCCCACCGGGTGGGCAGATGGCGCTGTTCTGATGCTTGAGCAGAGCACGGCCTTTGTGGGAGCGGGCGCGCCCGCGAACACCGGCGCAGCCGGTGCCTTGTACCAAGCTGCCTCTTTCGCGGGCACGCCCGCTCCCACAGGTTCTGTGCAGGTTCCGGGTTCCCGCATGGGGCGCATTGCCATCCGTCAATACAACTAATCCAAGTAGATAATTGGACTAATGGCTCTTGGCAGTTGATGTTTTTTTGCTATTATCCAGTGCCCGCCCTTCCTATCTGGAACACCCGTTCTAGAGCCTTCGAATTAAGTTTCAGTTAAGTTTTCCCCGCTAGCGTAGGAAATCAGTCTTCACCGACTGTGATCTATGGCCTGTGCGCGTCATCTAAATCCCTGCATAGCCAGAATCTTTCACCGGTAAAATGGATTTACCTACACACCGTCAAGAGGATGAATCATGCCCGTCAAGGACCCATCCAAGGTCGTACCGCAGGTCCCCGCGGAGAGCGCCGATGCCGCCCTGAAGCACATCGTCGACGGCTTCCTGCGTTTTCACCATGACGTTTTCCCCGAGCAGCAAGAGCTGTTCAAGAAGCTCGCCACCGCGCAAACCCCGCGAGCCATGTTCATTACCTGCGCCGACTCGCGCATCGTTCCCGAGCTGATCACCCAGAGTTCGCCTGGCGACCTGTTCGTGACCCGTAACGTCGGTAACGTGGTACCGCCTTATGGCCAGATGAACGGCGGCGTTTCCAGCGCTATCGAGTACGCCGTGCTGGCGTTGAAAGTGCATCACATCATCGTCTGCGGCCACTCCGACTGCGGCGCCATGCGTGCCGTGCTCAACCCGCAATCGCTGACCAAGATGCCGACAGTGTCCGCCTGGTTGCGCCACGCCGAAGTGGCCCGCACCGTGGTCGAGAACAACTGCTCGTGCGGCAGCGAACACGAAACCATGCAAGTGCTGACCAAGGAAAACGTCATCGCCCAGCTGCATCACCTGCGTACTCACCCTTCGGTGGCTTCGCGCCTGGCAGCCGGTGAGCTGTACATCCATGGCTGGGTCTACGACATCGAGACCAGCAAGATCGAAGCCTACGACGCCGCCAGCGATACCTTCCTGCCCCTGGCTGCTGGCGAGCCGGTCCCCTGCGCTACTCCGAGAGGCCGCTACTAAGCGACCCATCCACCCGCTGGAACCTTGATAGCCGGCTGCACCCTGTAGGGGTGTGGCATGGCTTTCGGCTGCCTTGAATTCCCTGACTGCCTGCCGGCACGCCCGCTGGCGGCCCGCGCCTGCGCGCTCGTCAGGGGTAAACGTGCCCACGGCCAGGGGAATGGCTGTGCGACAGAGAAAGGAGAAACACGGTGAACATTACACAGTTGAAAGCGGCCCTGCCGCGTGAGTTGCTGGCGTCGGTGGTGGTCTTCCTGGTGGCCCTGCCGTTGTGCATGGGCATTGCGATCGCCTCGGGCATGCCGCCCGCCAAAGGCCTGATCACCGGCATTATCGGCGGTGTTGTCGTGGGTTTTCTCGCCGGTTCCCCGCTGCAGGTCAGTGGACCGGCCGCTGGCCTGGCGGTATTGGTATTCGAACTGGTACGCCAGCATGGCATGGCCATGCTCGGGCCGATCCTGCTGCTGGCCGGCTTGCTGCAGTTGCTGGCCGGGCGTCTGCGCCTGGGCTGCTGGTTCCGGGTTACCGCGCCGGCGGTGGTGTACGGCATGCTGGCGGGAATTGGCGTGCTGATCGTGCTGTCGCAGGTGCATGTGATGTTCGATACCGCGCCGCAGCCATCCGGCATGCAGAACCTGCTGGAGTTCCCGGCGACCGTGGCCGCGGCCCTGCCACAGGAAAGCGCCGGCTCCGGCTGGATGGCCGGTGCGCTGGGCCTGGGTACCATCGCCATCATGTGGGGCTGGGAGCGCCTGCGGCCGCAGCGGCTGCGCTTTGTCCCAGGTGCCCTGCTGGGTGTGTCGGCCATGACGGCCATCAGCATGTGGCTGGCCTTGCCGGTGAATCGCGTACAGGTGCCGGCCGACCTGTCCGAGGCCATCGACTGGATCCGCCCTGGTGACCTGATGCAACTGGCCGACCCTACCCTGTTGGTCGCCGCTTTCGCTCTGGCCTTCATCGCCAGCGCCGAAACCTTATTGTCGGCTGCAGCGGTTGACCGCATGCACAGCGGCCAACGTTCGGACTTCGACCGTGAGCTGTCTGCCCAGGGCATCGGCAACATGCTGTGTGGGATGCTCGGCGCGTTACCGATGACCGGGGTGATCGTGCGTAGCTCGGCGAACGTGCAGGCTGGTGCGCAGACTCGGGCTTCAGCGATCTTCCATGGCTTGTGGCTGCTGGCATTCGTGGTGGCGCTGAGCAGCGTGCTGCAGCAGATCCCGGTGGCGAGCCTGGCGGGTGTGCTGGTGTTCACCGGGGTCAAACTGGTGGATTTCAAGGCGTTTCGTGGGTTGGGCCGCTATGGCCGCATGCCGATGATCACCTACGCGGCGACGGCACTGGCGATCATTTTTACCGACCTGCTGACCGGCGTATTGCTGGGCTTTGCCCTGACCTTGCTGAAGCTGGCACTGAAGGCGGCGCGGTTGAAGATCAACCTGGTCAGCCTGGAGAAGGCTGGGCACATGGAGCTGCGCTTGAGTGGCGCGGCCACCTTCCTCAAGGTGCCGGCGCTGACCCAGGTGCTGGATAGCGTGCCGGCTGGGACCACGCTGCATGTGCCGCTGGGTAACCTCAGCTATATCGACCACTCGTGCCTTGAGCTGCTTGAAGATTGGGGCCGCAGTAATTTGGCAAATGGGTCGCGGTTGCTGATCGAGCAGCGGCGCTTGAAGCGGCGGATCGAGGGGCGGATGCGGACTACGGCCGGGGTTGGGGCCTAGAGCCGGAATATTTGCTGCATGAGCCGGCCCTTTCGCGGGCACGCCCGCTCCCACAGGTAATCCACAGCCATTAAGGCATGTGCTTTCCCTGTGGGAGCGGGCGTGCCCGCGAAGAGGCTGGGACAGGAACTTCAGGCCGGCTGGCCCAGCTCCACCCCCAGCTGCCGTGACAGGCACGGCCAGCGCTTCCACGCCGCGCCTGTTTTCGGGCTGCTCAATTTCTCGCGGTAGGCCTCCACCGATTCCACCGCGAAGCTTTCGTCATTCAACATTTCATCCACCGAGTGGTGCACCACTTCATCCAGCTGGTTGGCAAACGTCTCGCCAATCAACTGGTGGGCAATCAGGTTGGCGACGGTGGTGTCGACCGGGATCAACGGTTGCTGGAAGTGACGGATGTACAGGTCGTTCACCTCTTCCACCAGGCGGTGCGCCAGGTAGGCCTCATCCAGCAGGCAGTCCAGGCCCACATGCCCTTGCATCACGCTGGGCGGCTGCAGAAAGTAGGCTTCGGCGATTTTCAGTACAGGTTTGATCTGCGATTCGATCCCGGCCTCGCGGGCGACCTCATGGGCGGCCTCCAGCAGTTCCGGAACCTGGTCGATGTAGGCGCTGACGAAGCGCGCCAAAGTACCCTGGGCGTCCTGCTCAGGCAGTTGGATCGAGGGGTGCAGGTGGGGCAGTTGCAGCTCGAGACGCTTTTTCAGTTGGCCGGTCTGGCCTTCGTGTTGATGGGCTTGGCTTACCTGCTCGCGTACAGCAGCGATGTTCATGACAACTCCAGGGACATTACGTTTCAAACGGAAGACACTAAATTAGCTCGGTATACAGAATACCTAAGACGTATTTGTTATAAGTCACGCAAACGTGTGCATGCTCAGGCATATCGAAATGCCATTATTGCGCCATGACCTATCAAGCGCGCGGTTTTCAGGCCATTCAGCCATTTAATGAAGTTCATTTCACGGCCTTCGTTGCGTGCCGTTGGTCGCTGTCTATACTCCCGGAGAACGTGATTCGTTGATGAGGCCCGACTGCTTTTAGCAGGGGCTCGGTCGTCGAAGCCAGGCAGTCTTGACCGCCGTTCCCTCTTGCCGCAGGCCACGCCTCCGGGACTACAAGAACGAGAAGGGGAACCCGCAATGATGCGACATCCACATGTCTGGATGGGCCTCCTGTTGTGGACGGTTTTTGGTCAGGTAAATGCCGCCTGGACCGTGAACATGCACCCAGGGGCGACGGAAGTCTCCAACGCCGTCTTCGACCTGCACATGACCATCTTCTGGATCTGCGTGATCATCGGCATCGTTGTCTTTGGCGCGATGTTCTGGTCGATGGTCATCCACCGCCGTTCCACCGGTCAGCAGGCTGCGCATTTCCACGAGCACACCTGGGTGGAAATTCTCTGGACGGTGGTCCCCTTCCTGATCCTGGTGGCCATGGCCATCCCGGCCACGAAGACCCTGATCGACATCTACGATGCCAGCGAGTCGGATATCGATATCCAGGTTACCGGGTACCAGTGGAAGTGGCACTACAAATACCTGGGCCAGGACGTGGAGTTCTTCAGCAACCTGGCCACCCCCACCGAGCAGATCCACAACAAGGCACCCAAGGACGAGCACTACCTGCTCGAAGTCGACCAGCCGCTGGTGCTGCCAGTGGGCGCCAAGGTGCGCTTCCTGGTGACCGCTGCCGATGTCATCCACTCCTGGTGGGTGCCGGCGTTCGCGGTCAAACGTGATGCCATCCCCGGCTTCGTCAACGAAGCCTGGACCCGTATCGACAAGCCCGGCATCTACCGCGGCCAGTGCACCGAGCTGTGCGGCAAGGACCACGGCTTCATGCCGGTGGTGGTCGAGGTCAAGTCCAAGGCTGACTACGACACCTGGCTGGGCGAGCGCAAGGCCGAAGCTGCCAAGCTCAAGGAGCTGACCAGCAAGGAATGGACCCTGCAGGAGCTGGTGGAACGTGGTGACAAGGTCTACCACACCACCTGCGTGGCCTGTCACCAGGCCGAAGGCCAGGGCCTGCCGCCGATGTTCCCGGCGCTCAAGGGCTCGAAGATCGCCACCGGGCCGAAGGAAGCCCACCTGGGTATCGTCTTCCACGGCAAGCCCGGCACCGCCATGGCCGCGTTCGGCAAGCAGCTCTCGGAAGTCGACATCGCCGCCGTGGTCACCTACGAGCGCAACGCCTGGGGCAACAACAAGGGTGACATGGTCACGCCGAAGGACGTGCTGGCACTGAAGCAGGCAGAAGCGCAATGAACCGGGTTACTCGCGGCAATCAATGGATTGCAGGAGACAGGACATGAGTGCAGTGATCGACGACCACGCCCACGGCCATGACCATGCGCACGGCCCGGCCAAGGGCCTGATGCGCTGGGTGCTGACCACCAACCACAAGGACATCGGCACGATGTACCTGTGGTTCAGCTTCATCATGTTCCTGCTCGGCGGCTCTTTCGCCATGGTGATCCGTGCCGAGCTGTTCCAGCCCGGCCTGCAGATCGTCCAGCCGGAGTTCTTCAACCAGATGACCACCATGCACGGCCTGATCATGGTGTTCGGTGCGGTGATGCCGGCCTTCGTCGGCCTGGCCAACTGGATGATCCCGCTGATGATCGGCGCGCCCGACATGGCCCTGCCGCGGATGAACAACTTCAGCTTCTGGCTGCTGCCGGCGGCTTTCCTGTTGCTGGTCTCGACCCTGTTCAGCCCGGGCGGGGGGCCCAACTTCGGCTGGACCTTCTACGCCCCGCTGTCCACCACCTACGCGCCGGCCAGCGTCACCTTCTTCATCTTTGCCATCCACCTGATGGGCATCAGCTCGATCATGGGCGCGATCAACGTGATCGCCACCATCCTCAACCTGCGCGCCCCGGGCATGACCTTGATGAAGATGCCACTGTTCGTCTGGACCTGGCTGATTACCGCGTTCCTGCTGATTGCGGTGATGCCGGTGCTGGCCGGCGTCGTGACCATGATGCTGATGGACATCCACTTCGGCACCAGCTTCTTCAGTGCCGCCGGCGGTGGTGACCCGGTGCTGTTCCAGCACGTGTTCTGGTTCTTCGGCCACCCCGAGGTGTACATCATGATCCTGCCGGCCTTCGGCGCGGTCAGTTCGATCATCCCGGCGTTCTCGCGCAAGCCGCTGTTCGGCTACACCTCCATGGTGTACGCCACCGGCGCCATCGCATTCCTGTCGTTCATCGTCTGGGCCCACCACATGTTCGTGGTCGGCATCCCGGTGGTCGGCGAGCTGTTCTTCATGTACGCCACCATGCTGATCGCCGTGCCTACCGGGGTTAAGGTGTTCAACTGGGTCAGCACCATGTGGGAAGGGTCACTGACCTTCGAAACGCCGATGCTGTTCGCCATCGCCTTTGTCATCCTGTTCACCATCGGCGGTTTCAGCGGGCTGATGCTTGCCATCGCCCCGGCTGACTTCCAGTACCACGACACCTACTTCGTGGTGGCGCACTTCCACTATGTGCTCGTGCCTGGGGCGATCTTCGGCATCTTCGCCTCGGCCTACTACTGGCTGCCGAAATGGACCGGCCACATGTATGACGAAACCCTTGGCAAGCTGCATTTCTGGCTATCGTTCATTGGCATGAACATGGCCTTCTTCCCCATGCACTTCGTGGGGCTTGCCGGCATGCCACGGCGGATCCCCGACTACAACTTGCAGTTCGCCGACTTCAACATGGTGTCGTCGATCGGCGCGTTCATGTTCGGTGCCACGCAGATCTTCTTCCTGTTCATCGTCATCAAATGCATCCGTGGCGGCGCGCCGGCACCGGCCAAACCATGGGATGGCGCCGAGGGCCTGGAGTGGTCGATCCCGTCGCCTGCGCCCTATCACACCTTCCAGACGCCACCGGAAGTGAAATAGGAACCGTGCCATGAACGGCCTTTCGCTGAAACGCCTGGTATTGCGCCTGCTGATGCTGACGGTGGTGATGTTCGCCTTCGGCTTCGCCCTGGTGCCTATCTATGACGTGATGTGCAAGGCCTTCGGTATCAACGGCAAGACCGGAGGGCAGTACGAAGGCAGCCAGGTCAGCGACCCGACGCGTTCGGTGCGGGTGCAGTTCATGTCGACCAATGCCAGCGACATGGTCTGGGACTTCTACTCCACCGCGGACCAGCTGGAGGTCAACCCGGGTGCGGTGAACCAGATGATCTTCATTGCCCACAACCCGACCGACCGGCCGATGAGTGCGCAAGCCATCCCCAGCATCACCCCAGCCGAGGCTGCGGCGTACTTCCACAAGACCGAGTGCTTCTGCTTTACCCAGCAGGTGCTGCAGCCCGGCGAACGCATCGAGATGCCGGTGCGCTTCATCGTCGACCGCGACCTGCCGGCCAGCGTGAAGCACCTGACACTGGCCTACACCTTGTTCGACATCACCGCTCGCCACCCGCCGGTCGCGCATGTCGCGGCCCAGGACGTCCAGGGCGCCCGTTAAGGGAAGGAGAACAGCAATGGCAAGTCATGAGCACTACTACGTTCCGGCGCAGAGCAAGTGGCCGATCATCGCCACCATCGGCATGTTCATCACGGTGTTCGGCCTGGGCACCTGGTTCAATGACATGAAGGCCGGCCACCCCGAGTCGCACGGGCCGCTGATCTTCTTCATCGGTGCGTTGTTCCTGGCCTACATGCTGTTCGGCTGGTTCGGTTCGGTGGTGCGGGAAAGCCGCGCGGGGCTGTACAGCCCGCAGCTGGACCGCTCGTTCCGCTGGGGCATGAGCTGGTTCATCTTCTCCGAGGTGATGTTCTTCCTGGCCTTCTTCGGTGCGCTGTTCTACGTGCGGGTGCTGGCCGGGCCGTGGCTGGGCGGTGAAGGGGCCAAGGGTGTTGCGCACATGTTGTGGCCGACCTTCGAATTCACCTGGCCGCTGCTGCACACGCCCGACCCGAAACTGTTCCCGCCGCCCAAGGAAGTGATCGATCCGTGGCACCTGCCGCTTATCAACACCATCTTGCTGGTCAGCTCCAGCGTGACCATCACCATCGCCCACCATGCCCTGCGTCGCGGCCACCGTGGCCCGCTGAAATTCTGGATGGCGCTGACCATCGTCCTGGGCGCCAGCTTCATCGCGTTGCAGGCCTACGAGTACCACGAGGCCTATACCAAGCTGGGGCTGACGCTGGGGTCGGGTATCTACGGCGCGACGTTCTTCATGCTCACCGGCTTCCACGGCGCCCACGTGACCCTGGGCACGATCATCCTGATCGTGATGTTCGTGCGCATCTTGCGCGGGCATTTCAACCCGGAGAAACACTTCGGTTTCGAGGCCGCCAGTTGGTACTGGCACTTCGTCGATGTGGTGTGGGTGGGGTTGTTCATCTTTGTCTATGTGTTGTGAATAAAGAACCCGCTCCCACAGGGGCAGGTGAGAACTTCAGAAGGGGGCGTGTGAGACGAGCTGACCGCTGATGAAGCCCCAGGCCACCAGGCCGATGGTGAGGGCCGCCAGGGTCACTCGCACGGTCAGCGCTTTCAGTAAACGGGTCGAGTTTTCATCGTCCTTTACCAGAAACACCAGGCCGCTGAACAGGCTGGCAATCGTGGCCAACAGCATCAGGACAATCGCGGCCTTGAGCATGGCGATACTCCGGGGGGATGCGGTGATGTGGATAAGTATAGCGATCGGCCCGACGAGGCTCCGATGAGGCCGTTTCGTCCGGGCTGGGTACCAACCCTGGTGGTGCTTGCGCTGCTGCCGGGGCTGATCGCGCTTGGCTGCTGGCAACTCGGCCGTGCCGAGGAAAAACGCATGCTGCTGGCCGCCTATGCCGAGCGGCGGGTAGAAGCGCCAGTGGCCACGGCCCAGCTGACAGCGAACCAGGACAATGCCTTCCGCCGCGTGCATCTCTATGGCCGCTTCGACTCCGAACACAGCCTGCTGCTGGATAACCGCATGCGCGATGGCCAGGCCGGTGTCGAGCTGCTGCAACCCTTCCATGATCAGGCCAGCGGCGCGTGGCTGCTGGTAAACCGCGGGTGGTTGCCCTGGCCGGATCGCCGTGTGCCGGTGCATTTCGATACCCCTGCCCAGGCGTTGGCGCTGGACGCTTCGGTGTATGTCGCGCCTGGCAGCACGTTCCAGCTGCACCCCGACCCTGCAGGCGGCCAGTGGCCGCATCTGCTGACTGCCGTGGATGCCGCGCAGCTATGGCAACAGCTCGATCGCGAAGGCTTCGCCCATGAGCTGCGCCTGGAACCCGGCCCGGCGACCTATCGCCTGGACTGGCCGGTCGTTGCCATGGGCCCGGAAAAACACCTGGGTTACGCCGTGCAGTGGTTTGCCCTGGCAACC
This sequence comes from Pseudomonas sp. TE3-3-F2023, assembly GCF_036784815.1. Lineage (NCBI taxonomy): Bacteria > Pseudomonadati > Pseudomonadota > Gammaproteobacteria > Pseudomonadales > Pseudomonadaceae > Pseudomonas > Pseudomonas sp. TE3-3-F2023. Next base: position 883,128 of record NZ_CP145113.1, read on the forward strand.
ACTTTGGTACTGCTCTACCTCTACTTCGGCTGGCACCACAACAAGGAGAAACGCCATGGCCACCGCCACTCCACTGGATGTGTCTGAACGCAGCAAACCCAGAGCCCGCGGGCGTTTGCAGCTGCTGCTGATTCTGCTGGTGGTGCTCGGGCCGATGGTTCTGGCCACCAGCATGTACAAGCTCAAGTTCTGGGTGCCGGACGGCCGCAGCTACCACGGCGTGATGATCGGCAACGGGGAGACCCTTGCCGATCTCGGCGTAGCGGGCCAGGGCGAGCGCTGGCAGCTGCTGGTGAGCACACCCACAGCCTGTGCCGAGGATTGCCAGCGGCTGGTGTACCTGGCTCGGCAGATCCAGGTCGGCCTGGGTCGTGATGCCAGCCGTGCCAGCCATGCCCTGGCGGCCGCCCAGCCGGCAAGTGCCGAGTACCAGGCGTTGCTAGGCCGCGAATACCCACAGTTGCAGCGTTACCCGCTGGATGCGCAACGCTACCTGCAAAAGGTCGGCGAGGCCGGCCCGCAGCTGTGGATCGTCGACCCACACGGCAACCTGGTGCTGCGCTACGACGCCAAGGTCAACGGCAAGCATGTGCTGGACGACCTGCGCCACCTGCTCAAGCTGTCCAACATCGGCTAGGAGCCTGCCATGGCCAGACCCGGATTCCGCCTTGCTGTGTTCGCCACCTTGCTGGCACTGCTGGTCGTCCTGCTTGGTGCCTATACTCGCCTGACCCACGCCGGCCTCGGCTGCCCGGACTGGCCGGGTTGCTACGGCTTCATCAGCGTGCCCAAGAGCGAAGCGCAGCTGGCCCATGCCGAGCTGCATTTCCCCGAACACCCGGTGGAAGCCGCCAAGGGCTGGGCCGAGATGGTCCACCGCTATTTCGCCGGCACCCTGGCGATGGTGATCGCCCTGCTCGCCTTGCAGGCGCTGCGCCGGCATACCCGCGATGGCCAGCCTTACCGCCTGCCCTTGCTGCTGCTGGGCGTGGTGCTGGCGCAGGCAGCCTTCGGCATGTGGACGGTCACCCTCAAGCTGTGGCCGCAGGTGGTCACCGCGCATCTACTCGGCGGCTTCACTACCCTGAGTTTGCTGTTCCTGTTGTCCCTGCGTCTGTCCCGGGCCTTTGCGCCTTTGCCAAAGCTGCCATTGAGCCTGCGCCGGGTCGCTGCGCTGGCCTTGCTGGTGGTGATCGGCCAGATCGCCCTGGGCGGCTGGGTCAGTGCCAACTACGCGGCCGTCGCCTGCATCGACCTGCCCACCTGCCACGGTCAGTGGTGGCCGACGGCGGACTTCAGCAACGGTTTCCACCTGACCCAGCACGTTGGGCCCAACTATCTGGGCGGGCAACTGGACAGTGATGCGCGCACGGCCATCCACATCAGCCACCGCCTGGGCGCATTGCTGGTGACCTGTGTGCTGCTGATGCTCAGCTGGAAGCTGCACCGCTGCGGCCTCCCTGGCCTGGCACGGCTGGTGCTGCTGGCGCTGGTGGTGCAAGTTGGTCTGGGCATCAGCAATGTGCTGCTGCACCTGCCGCTGGCCGTGGCCGTGGCGCACAACGCTGGTGGGGCGCTGTTGCTGCTGAGCATGGTGCTGGTGAACTACCGCATCCGCGTGGTCGACAAGGTTCGCGTGGGTGTCGGCCATGGCTGGCGCCTGCGGCCCGTGGCTGGCGTGGGCATCACCCACCACATGAGGAATGATTCATGGCGACGCTTCTGAGCGCACAGAGGGCCAGTTGGCGTGATTACCTGGAACTGACCAAGCCCAAGGTGGTGGTGCTGATGCTGATCACCTCGCTGGCGGGCATGTTCCTTGCCACCCGTGCGGGTGTCAGCTGGAGCGTGCTGCTGTTCGGCAACCTGGGCATCGGTTTGTGTGCAGGCGGCGCGGCGGTGGTCAACCATGTGGTGGACCGACGCATCGACGCGCTGATGGCGCGTACCCACAAGCGGCCGCTGGCCCAGGGCCGGGTCGAGCCGCTGCCGGCGCTGCTGTTCGCCCTGGCGCTGGCGCTACTTGGCATGGCCCTGCTGATGGTGTTCACCAATGCCCTCACTGCCTGGCTGACACTGGCTTCCCTGCTCGGCTATGCGGTGCTCTACACCGGTTTTCTCAAGCGCGCCACGCCGCAGAACATCGTCATCGGCGGCTTGGCTGGCGCCGCCCCGCCGTTGCTGGGCTGGGTGGCGGTCAGCGGCCATGTCAGCGCCGAGCCCCTGTTGCTGGTGCTGATCATCTTCGCCTGGACCCCACCCCACTTCTGGGCCTTGGCCATCCACCGCAAGGAGGAATACGCCAAGGCCGATATCCCGATGCTGCCAGTGACCCACGGCGAGCGCTACACCAAGCTGCATATCCTGCTGTACACCCTGGTACTGCTGTCGGTAAGCCTGCTGCCCTACGTCATCCACATGAGTGGCCCGCTTTACCTGGCCTGTGCCCTGGTGCTCGGCCTGCGCTTCCTGCAATGGGCCTGGGTGTTGTACCGTGGCAGCCGGCCGCACGCGGCGATCGGCACCTTCAAGTACTCTATCGGCTACCTGTTCGCGCTGTTCATCGCGTTGCTCCTCGACCACTACCTGTTGCTGAACCTATGACCCGAACCCAGAAAACCGTCTTCATCCTCGTTGCCCTGGTCGCGTTGATCCTGGGCCTGACCGTCAACAAGGTGCTCAATGGCCGCGACCAGCCCAACCCCACCGAGCTGATCGATGCCGGCATCATCCTGCTGCCGCAGAGCCGTACCGTGGCCGATGTGACCATGACCAACCAGGACGGCCAGCCGGTGCAACTGGATGACCTGAAGGGCAAATGGTCGCTGCTTTTCTTCGGTTACACCTACTGCCCCGACATCTGCCCGACGACCTTGGCCCAGTTGCGCCAGGTGAAGAGCGAGTTGCCCAAGGAGGCCGTCGACCGGCTGCAGGTGGTGCTGGTGAGCGTTGACCCGAACCGCGACACGCCGAACCAGCTGAAGCAGTACCTGGGTTATTTTGACAAGGATTTCGTCGGGGTGGCGGGGTCGATCGAGGATACCCAGAAGCTGGCCAATGCCTTGAGCATACCTTTCATTCCGGCCGATACCAGCAAGCCGGGGTATACCGTGGATCACAGCGGCAATCTGGCGGTTGTGGGGCCGGATGGACGTCAGCGTGGGTTCATTCGGGCTCCGTTCAACAACCAGAAGCTGGTGGCGCAATTGCCTGGGCTTGTGAAGCGGGATTGAGTTAACCCCCAAAAGCTTCGCGGGTAAACCCGCTCCCACAGGTACAGCGTAGGCCGTGAGCCTTGCGCTATCCCTGTGGGAGCGGGTTTACCCGCGAAGAGTCCTGCGCGATATGACGGCTTAGAACGCCGGCACCACAGCGCCTTTGTACTTCTCGTTGATGAACTGCTTCACCTCAGGCGAGTGCAGTGCAGCGGCCAGCTTCTTCATCGCGTCCGAGTCCTTGTTGTCCGGGCGGGCAACAAGGATGTTCACGTAAGGCGAGTCGCTGCCTTCGATGACCAGGGCGTCTTTTTCCGGGTTCAGCTTGGCTTCCAGCGCGTAGTTGGTGTTGATCAGGGCAGCATCGACCTGGGTCAGCACGCGCGGGATGGTGGCTGCTTCCAGCTCACGGAACTTCAGGCTTTTCGGGTTCTCGGCAACATCCTTCACGGTGGACAGGATGTTCTTGTTGTCCTTCAGCTTGATCACACCGGCCTTGTCCAGCAGCAGCAGCGCGCGGCCGCCGTTGGTGGCGTCGTTGGGGATTACCACGGTGGCGCCGGAGGACAGCTCGTCGAGCTTCTTGATCTTGGTCGAGTACACGCCCAGTGGCTCGATGTGCACGCCGGCAACGCTAACCAGGTTGGTGCCCTTGGCCTTGTTGAACTCATCCAGGTACGGCTGGTGCTGGAAGAAGTTGGCGTCAAGGCGCTTTTCGGCAACCTGCACGTTCGGCTGGATGTAGTCGGTGAACTCCTTGACCTTCAGCTCCACGCCCTCTTTCGCCAGTGCAGGTTTGACGAAGTTGAGGATCTCGGCGTGCGGCACCGGGGTAGCGGCAACGGTCAGGGACTCGGCGTGGGCCGAGAAGGCCGCGACAGCGGCGACAACAGCAAGCAGCTTCTTCATTGATCACTCCTTGTGAGGGCCGCGACGGCCCCCGAACGGGTCGGCCGGGCCGACCCCATTGGGGTTACTTACGGGAAAAATGCACGACCAGTTTGTCGCCCACGCTCTGCAGGACTTGAACCAGTACCAGCAACAGCACCACGGTGACGACCATCACGTCGGTCTGGAAACGCTGGTAGCCGAAGCGGATGGCCAGGTCGCCCAGGCCGCCGGCACCGACTACACCGGCCATGGCGGTGTACGACACCAGGGTGATGGCGGTCACGGTAATGGCGGCGAAGATGCCCGGGCGGGCCTCCGGCAGCAGTGCGCTGGTGATGATCTGGCGGGTAGTGGCACCCATCGACTGGGTGGCTTCGATGATGCCGCGGTCCACTTCACGCAGGGCGGTTTCCACCAGGCGTGCGAAGAATGGCGTGGCACCCACCACCAGCGGCGGAATGGCGCCGGCGACGCCTAGCGAAGTGCCGGTGATCAGCACGGTGATCGGGATCATCACGATCAGCAGGATGATGAACGGCAGCGAGCGCAGGATGTTGACGATCAGCGACAGTAGCGCATACACACCCTTCTGCTCGAACATCTGTTTCGGCCCGCACAGGAACAGCAGCACGCCCAGCGGCAGGCCGAGCAGCACGGTGAAGAACAGCGAGCCGAACAGCATGATCATGGTGTCGACGCTGGCCAGCCAGATTTCGGCCCAGTCGACGTTGGCAAAGAAATTCAGGGCGTCCATCAACGCAGTACCTCCATATGTACGTCAGCTGCCTTGAAGCGGGCGAACGCCGCTTCCATGTCACCGCCGATCAGGGCGAGGGTGAGCTGGCCATAGGGGACATCCTTGATACGGTCGATACGCCCGGCGAGGATGCTGTAGTCCACACCGGTTTCGCGGGCCACGGTGCCCAGCAGCGGCGCGTAGGTGGCGTCGCCCTGGAATGTCAGGCGCACGATGCGGCCCGGCACATGGGCGAAGTCGTCCCGCTGCTCGCCTTCGTCGACCTGCTCGTCTTCCTGGACGAACCGCTTGGTGGTGGGGTGCTGCGGGTGCAGGAACACTTCGGCCACCGAGCCCTGCTCGACGATCTGGCCGGCGTCCATCACTGCCACGCGGTCGCAGACCCGGCGGATAACGTCCATTTCGTGAGTGATCAGTACGATGGTCAGCTTCAGCTCACGGTTGATTTCGGCCAGCAATTGCAGGACCGAGGCGGTGGTTTGCGGGTCGAGGGCGCTAGTGGCCTCGTCGCACAGCAGGATCTTCGGGTTGGTGGACAAGGCGCGGGCGATGCCGACGCGCTGCTTCTGGCCACCGGACAGCTGCGCCGGGTACTTTCTGGCGTGGTCGGAAAGGCCGACGCGGGCCAGCAGTTCGGTCACGCGCTTGTCGATCTCGCTGCGCGACAGCTCGCCGGCCAGGGTCAGTGGCAGGGCAACGTTGTCGGCGACGGTCTTGGAGGCCAGCAGGTTGAAGTGCTGGAAAATCATCCCGACCTGCTGGCGGAAACCGCGCAGCTGGCTGGCGTTGAACGCGGTAACGTCTTCGCCGTCGACGATGATCTTGCCGCCAGAAGGCTCTTCCAGGCGGTTGATCAGGCGCAGCATGGTGCTCTTGCCGGCGCCGGAATGGCCGATCAGGCCGAACACCTGGCCATCTTCGATGGTCAGGCTGGTCGGATTCAGTGCGGGGATTTCCCTACCGGCGACGCGGTAGGTCTTGTGTACCTGTTGGAACTCGATCACGTAGCGAACCTTGTGGGGCGCATGGAATTTGGGTCAGCGGTTAGCTGGGGTCGCGCATTTTAGCCTTTTCCCATAGCTGTTCTTAGCATTTATTTCGTAATGCACCAATCCTTCGGGCATATCGCGACAACCGGTAATCCTGATTGAACGCTCGGCAAAGCCTCCCGGTCACTACTTGCACACAGCCCGAAACGGGTACGCCTGAAGACTGATGAGGAGAGCCGACCATGCCCAGAAAGAACACGGACGCGCCCAAGCACAGCGAAGCCGCTGGCACCCAGACCCCGGACCGGGCCAATACCAACGCCAAGTTACAGAGCCTGGAGGCTGACCGCAGCGATGCTACAGGCCATGCGCTGCGCACCAACCAGGGGGTGCGCATCGCCGACAACCAGAACACGCTGAAGGCCGGTGATCGAGGCCCCTCACTGCTCGAAGATTTCATCATGCGCGAGAAGATCACGCACTTTGACCACGAGCGCATCCCTGAACGCATCGTGCATGCGCGAGGGACGGGGGCGCATGGCTATTTCCAGAGCTATGGCAACCACGCCGAGCTGACCAAGGCCGGCTTCCTGCAGGACCCGGAGAAAGTCACGCCTGTCTTCGTGCGATTTTCCACGGTACAGGGCCCGCGTGGCTCAGCCGACACCGTGCGTGACGTGAGGGGCTTTGCTGTGAAGTTCTACACCGACGAGGGCAACTTCGACCTGGTGGGCAACAACATGCCGGTGTTCTTCATCCAGGATGCGATCAAATTCCCGGATTTCGTCCACGCCGTAAAGCCGGAGCCGCATAACGAGATCCCGACCGGCGCTTCGGCCCATGACACCTTTTGGGATTTCGTCTCGCTTGTACCGGAGTCGGCCCATATGGTCATGTGGGCTATGTCGGACCGTGCTATCCCGCGCAGCTTGCGGATGATGGAAGGGTTCGGGGTGCATACCTTCCGGCTGATCAACGCTGAGGGCGTAGCCAGTTTCGTCAAATTCCACTGGAAGCCGCGCCAGGGTGTGCACTCCTTGCTATGGGACGAAGCGCAGAAATTGGCAGGCAAGGACGCTGACTTCCAGCGTCGCGACTTGTGGGAGGCAATCGAGACGGGCGATTACCCGGAGTGGGAACTGGGCGTACAGATCGTGCCGGAAGCCGATGAGCACAAATTTGATTTCGACCTGCTGGACCCAACCAAGATAATCCCGGAAGAACTGGTGCCGGTTACACCGTTGGGCAAGATGGTCCTGAATCGCAACCCGGACAACTTCTTTGCCGAAGTGGAACAGGTGGCGTTCTGCCCGGGTCATATCGTGCCTGGTATCGACTTTACCAACGACCCCTTGCTGCAGGGGCGGCTGTTCTCCTACACCGACACGCAACTTAGCCGCCTGGGCGGGCCCAATTTCCACCAGATCCCGGTCAACCGCCCCATTGCTCCCAACCACAACAACCAGCGCGATGCCCTGCATCAGCATGTGGTGCACAAGGGCCGCGCATCGTACGAGCCCAATTCCATCGACGGTGGCTGGCCGAAGGAAACGCCACCAGCCGCGCAGGATGGTGGCTTCGAGAGCTACCAGGAGCGTATTGATGCGCACAAGATCCGCCAGCGCAGCGAGTCGTTCGGCGACCACTTCTCGCAGGCGCGGTTGTTCTTCCAGAGCATGAGCCCGACCGAGCAGCAGCACATCATCAAGGCCTACAGCTTTGAATTGGGCAAAGTGGAACGGGAGGCGATCCGCGCTCGGGAAGTGAATGAAATTCTCGCCAATATCGACCTGAAGCTGGCAGCTGCGGTGGCCGCCAACCTGGGCTTGCCTGCGCCGAGCGGGGGCACGGTGCCAGTGAAGGGGAGCCAGCTTGCGCAGTCTCCTGCCTTGAGCCAGATGAACCACCCGGGTTCGGTTGGCATCAAGGGACGCAAGATTGCCGTGCTGGTGGCAGACGGCGTAGACGCTGCCAGTGTAGACAAGCTGGTCAAGGCCCTGGAAGCGCACAGTGCCCGACCATTGCTCCTTGGGCCGACCTCGGCACCGGTGAAGGCTGCGGACGGCAAGCAACTGCCGGTGGATGCTTCCATGGAAGGGATGCCATCGATCATGTTCGATGGCATTGTCGTGCCTGGGGGCAAGGCTTCGACCGATGCGCTGGCGGCCAGCGGCTTGGCCAAGCACTTCTTGTTGGAGGGCTACAAGCACCTGAAGGCGATGGTGTTGACCAAAGAGCTTTTGGGCAGCTTGGGGTTGAAAGAAGACAAAGGGTTGCTGCTGGGAGATGAGCAGAAGATCGTGGATGCCTTCGTCAAAGCGGTAGAAGGGCATCGGGTGTGGGAGCGGGAGGCAGCTGCGGAGGCTGTGCCGGCCTAAGGCGCTGCTTCGCAGCCCATCGCCGGGAAGCCAGCTCCCACAGGTACTGCACCAGGCTTGAAATTGGTGCGGTCGAGGTGAGAGCTGGCTTGCCGGCGATAGGGCCCGGGAGGCTTATTGCTGATGCGGAACCAGAACCACCTGCGCAGGCAGCGATCGCTGAATCTCGTGCTTCTGCTTCAGCTCGAACCCGCTGTCGATCTTGCGCACGCGTTTTTCCAGCAAGGTCTTCAGCCAAGGCGCATCCTCGGTCCGCGGCACCTGGAACACCACGTCGCACTGATAACTCACCACATCAGCGGCAATGTCATCCAGCTGGCGACGCATGGCGCGGCTGTCGGTGGTTTTCAAGGCCACGACGGTGCTCGGTGCAGCCGGGTCGATGATGCGCGCCTTGGGCTTGGCCTCGGCCGCTTTCAGCGCCGCTTCAGCCTTCTCCAGCTCTGCTTTGCGCGCCTGGGTCACTGCATCGCCACCAGTCACTGCCGGGGCCTGCGGCATCAGCGCACGGGCACGGGCCAAGGCGGTGGCGGCAGCGTTCACATCACCCTTCTGCAGGAAGATCTGGCTGCGTTGCAGGTAGGCTTCGGCGAGTTGGCGCTGGTATTGCTCCAGACGCGCGTCATCCGGCGCCTGCGCCTGCAAGGCTGCCAACTGGTCTTCGGCGGTGGCCAGCTCGTTGCTGGCGATGTTCTGTTGCAACTGCTGCCAGGCATCGGCTTGGGCAGGTGCGGTGGCCTGTTCTACCGGCGCGCTGGAACACGCAGCCAGGAACAGGGAAAACGCGGCAACAAGCAGATAACGGGAGGCGAACGGCTTCATTCCTGCGACTCTCTATTTGCGCAAAAAGCGAGCAAGTCTACACCCAGGTGCGCACGCTCGAAAACAAGTCTTACAGACCCTTTACGTGCGAAAAGGTTGCAGGGCGCGCCTTCACACGCCCTGTTTTTCAGCGTTTTGGCAGGGCCAGGCTCAGCAAGAATAGCACCGCCGCGCAGACCACGATCGATGGGCCTGCGGGAGTGTCCTTGAACCAGGACATGGCCAGGCCGCCGCATACTGCGGTCACGCCCAGCAGGCTGGCGCCCAGGGCCATCTGCTCGGGAGAGCGGGCGTGACGTTGTGCCGCAGCGGCAGGAATGATCAGCAGCGAGGTGATCAGCAGCACACCAACGATCTTCATGGCCACGGCAATCACCACCGCGATCAGCAGCATCAGCGCCATGCGCAGCCCGGCCACCGGCAGGCCTTCGACCATGGCCAGCTCTTCGTGCACGGTAACTGCCAGCAACGGCCGCCAAAGCGCAGCGAGCAGCAGCAAAACCAGCGCGCTGCCGCCAAGGATCCAAGCCAGGTCGGTGGTGTTGATGGCCAGCAGGTCGCCGAACAGGTACGCCATCAGGTCGATGCGCACGTCATGCATGAAGCTCAGCACCACCAGGCCCAGCGACAGGGTGCTGGGGGCGAGGATGCCGAGCAGGGTGTCGGAGGCCAGCGGCTGGCGTTGCTGCAAGGTCACCAGCAAGATCGCCAGCAACAGGCAGCCCACGGTTACCGCCAGCGCCGGGCTGACGTCCAGGGCGAAGCCCAGGGCCACGCCTAGCAGGGCGGCGTGGGACAAGGTGTCGCCAAAATAGGCCATGCGCCGCCACACCACGAAGGAACCCAGTGGGCCGGCCACCAGCGCCAGGGACAAACCGGCAAGCAGGGCGTAGAGAAGAAAATCAGCCATGCTTGCAGTGCGCTCCGTGAACATGGGGGCCAGGGGCGACCACCGAGCCGTGCAGGTCGTGGCTGTGGTCGTGATGGTGGTGGTAGATGGCCAGGCTGGGTGCGGCGTTCTGGCCGAACAGCTCGACGAATGCCGGGTCGCCGCTTACCTGCTCGGGGTGGCCCGAACAGCACACGTGGCGGTTCAGACACACCACCTGGTCGGTGGCACTCATCACCAGGTGCAGGTCGTGGGAAACCATCAGCACGCCGCAGCCGTGGCGGTCGCGCAGGCGGGTAATGAGGTTGTACAGCTCGGTCTGGCCGACCACGTCTACGCCCTGCACTGGCTCGTCGAGCACCAGCAGCTGGGGTTCGCGCAGCAGGGCGCGGGCCAACAATACCCGCTGCATCTCGCCGCCGGAAACGGTCTGGATCGGGCTATCGATGACCTGTTCGGCGCCCACTTCCTGCAACGCCGACAAGGCTGCCGCGCGGTCTACACCGGGCACCAGGCGCAAGAAGCGCAGTACCGACAGCGGCAGCGTGGCATCAACCTGGATCTTTTGCGGCATGTAGCCAATGCGCAGTTTCGGCTTGCGCCATACCTTGCCGCGGTGCGGCTTGAGCAGACCAAGAACGGCGCGCACCAAGGTGGTCTTGCCTGCGCCGTTCGGGCCGATCAGGGTGACGATCTGGCCAGGTGCGACCGACAGGTCGATGCTGTCTAGCACCGCCTCGCCACCGAAAGTGACACCGACCTGCTCCAGGCGGATCAGCGCATCGTTCATGCCGCGCTCCGGCAATTGCTGCACAGGCCGACCACTTCAACCGTCTGGGTCTCGACCGTGAAGCCCACGCCCTTGGCGCTGCTGATGATGGCTTCGCTGATGCTGTTCTGTTCCAGTTCGATGGCTACATGGCAGGCCCGGCAGATCAGGAACTGACCCTGGTGCAGGTGTTCCGGGTGGCTGCAGCCGATGAAGGCGTTGAGCGAGGCGATGCGGTGCACCAGGCCGTTTTCCAGCAGGAAGTCCAGCGCACGGTACACCGTTGGGGGCGCGGCTCGGCGGCCGTCCTGCTCACTGAGCACGGCGAGGATGTCGTAGGCGCCCAGTGGCTTGTGGCTTTGCCAGACCAGTTCCAGCACTCGACGGCGCAGCGCGGTCAGGCGCAGGCCCTGGCGGGTGCACAAGGCGTCGGCTTCAGTCAGTGCGCTGTGTACGCAATGAGAATGATCGTGAGGACGGTTGGCCAGCGGCGTGATGGACATGGGCAGCGACGGTTCTGGATGGAGACGTTATTATGTTACCTGTTTCTGATGACTCGAGTATTCACCGTGTCCCGATTCCTAGTCCTTTTTGTCGCTTTCATCGCATTTTCCGCCCAGGCCGACGTGCGCGTGCTGACCAGTATCAAACCGCTGCAGCAGATTGCCGCCGCCGTGCAGGATGGTGTTGGCAACCCCGAAGTATTGCTGCCGCCGGGTGCTTCGCCGCACCACTATGCGCTGCGCCCGTCCGACGTACGGCGGGTGGGCGATGCCGACCTGCTGTACTGGATCGGTCCGGACATGGAGGGCTTCCTGCCGCGGGTATTGGGTAATCGCAGCAAGCCCACGGTTGCCGTGCAGGCGTTACCGGGCATGAAGCTGCGGCATTTTGGCGAGGACAGCCATTCCCACGAGGAAGAAGACCATGACGACCATGATCATGACCACCGCCCGGGCAGCCTGGACGCGCACCTGTGGCTATCGTCGGTCAATGCGCGGGTGATTGCCGCGAAAATGGCGGCTGATCTGGCGCAGGTCGATCCGGCCAATGCGGCGCGCTATCAGAGCAACCTCAAGGCCTTCGACGAACGCTTGGACGCGCTGGATGGGCGGATCAAGGCGCGGGTGGCCGGGATCGCCGGCAAGCCTTACTTCGTGTTCCACGAAGCGTTCGACTATTTCGAAGCAGAGTATGGGCTCAAGCACACCGGGGTGTTCAGCGTGGCTTCCGAGGTGCAGCCGGGTGCGCAGCACGTGGCGGCCATGCGCAAGCGCCTGCAGGAAGTGGGCAAGACTTGTGTGTTCAGCGAACCGCCGCTGCGGCCACGGCTTGCCGAGACTTTGACCGCCGGGCTGCCGGTGCGCCTGGCCGAGCTGGATGCCCTGGGCGGTACCGACCCTGTGGATGGCAAAGGCTATGAGCGCTTGCTGGAAAAGTTGGGTGGCGACCTGGTTGGGTGCCTGGAACAGCTGTAGGCCTGTGCCGGCCTCTTCGCGGGTAAACCCGCTCCCACAGGGATAGCGCCAGCTTCACGCCTTTCACCGTACCTGTGGGAGCGAGTTTACCCGCGAAGAAGCAGACGCGCTCTAGAGGGCGAACGGCAGGTGCAATGCCACCTGCTGACGCTGCGCCAAACGCACTTCGAACTCGCTCGGGTCGTGGATCATCACATCCAGCCCTGCAAACGATTCCGCTGCAATCAGGCGCGACAACCAGAAGCGCACGCAGCCTACCCGCAACATCTCCGGCCACAGCTCGGCTTCGGCTGCGGTGAAGGGCCGTAGCGACGCATAGGCCGCCAGCAGCGCCTGGGCACGTGGCACATCGATCGCGCCGTGTTCATCCAGGCACCAGTCGTTCACGGTGATGGCTATGTCATACAGCATCGGCCCGGAACAGGCGTTGTAGAAGTCGATTACACCGGTCAGGTGGGTGCCTTCGAACATCACGTTGTCGCGGAACAGGTCCGCATGCAGGTTGGCCCGTGGCAGGGCCAGGATCTGTGCCTTGTGTGCGCTGATTTCATCCAGCGCCGGCTGCAGCAGCGCGGCTTGCTCGGCAGTAAGGCGCGGCAGCAGCTCGGCACCCGAGGCCAGCATCCAGTCCAGGCCGCGGTCGGTGCGGCGCTCGATGATGTGCTCGCGGGTAGCCAGGTGAATGTGCGCCAGCAGCTCGCCGACCTGGGCGCAGTGCTGGGCGTTCGGTGCCTTGATGTGCTTGCCCGACAGCCGTGGCTGCAGCAGCGCCGGCTTGCCGCACAGCTCGCGCAGGCCATTGCCGTCGCGGTCGCGTATTGCATAGGGCACCGGCATGTCGGCTGCGTGCAAAGTGTCCAGCAGCTCGATGAAGAACGGCATGTCCTCGCTGGGCCCGCGCTCGATCAGCGTCAGGACGAACTCCCCCTGTTCGAGGCTGACGAAGAAATTGCTGTTCTCGGTGCCGGCGGCGATGCCCTGGAAATCGAGCAGACGACCCAGCGCGTACGGTGCCAGAAAGGTTTCCAGCTCAGGCCGGGTCACGGGGGTGAAGACTGACATGATGAAAAATTGCCCATACGGGCACTTCCGCCGGGAAGTGCCGGGTTGATGTGAACGGTGCGCGTCAGATTACCACTCGAAGATCTTCCAGGACGGAATCAGCATGTCCGGCTGGTCGGATCGAATGAAATTGCCATCAGAGCCATCGGCGCGTACCAGGAAATAAGGCTTGCCGTTTTTCGGCGTGATCTTGATCGCATACAGGAACCCGTTCTGCCGGTACTCCTGGATGGTTTTGTCGCCTTCCGTGCGAATGGTCACCTCGGGATCGGCCGAGGGGGCGTCGTCCGCCGCCAGGGTGACGACAGGCATGGTGGCCAACAGACCGAGCAGTAACAGGCGATTGAGTGTACGCATGATAACCTTGTCCCTTTGTCGTCAATGATTCTGGCTATTCTAGCGCCGGACCCGTCGAAAAGGTTGATTCTGCTCATGAGCCAAGCGCCCCTCGTCCTGGTGGACGGTTCCTCCTACCTGTACCGCGCCTTCCACGCGCTGCCGCCGTTGACTACCTCCAAAGGCATGCCGACCGGCGCGGTGAAGGGGGTGCTGAACATGCTCAAGAGCCTGCGCAAGCAATACCCCGACAGCCTGTTCGCGGTGGTGTTCGACGCCAAGGGTGGCACCTTCCGCGATGCCATGTTCGCCGAATACAAGGCCAACCGCCCAAGCATGCCGGACGACCTGCGGGTGCAGATCGAGCCGCTGCACGCCAGCGTCAAGGCGCTGGGCTACCCGCTGCTGTGCGTCGAGGGGGTCGAGGCCGACGACGTGATCGGCACCCTGGCGCGCAGCAGCGCCGCGCTGGGCCGCCCGGTGATCATCTCGACCGGTGACAAGGACATGGCGCAGCTGGTGGACGGGCACATTACCTTGGTCAACACCATGACCGGAAGCGTGCTGGACGTGGCTGGCGTGCACGAGAAATTTGGCGTCGGCCCGGAACATATCATCGACTTCCTGGCGCTGATGGGCGACAAGGTCGACAACATCCCCGGTGTACCGGGGGTGGGCGAAAAAACCGCGGTGGGCCTGCTTACCGGTATCGGCGGTGGCCTCAGCGACCTGTATGCCAACCTGGACAAGGTCCCGACACTGGCCATTCGCGGCGCCAAGACCCTGCCGGCCAAGCTGGAAGAGCACCGCGACGCGGCGTTCCTGTCTTATGAGCTGGCTACCATCAAGGTCGACGTGCCCCTGGATATCGAAGTTGATGCCCTGGTGTGCGGCGAACCTGATCGCGAAGCGTTGCTGGCGCTGTACACCGAGATGGAATTCAAGAGCTGGGTCGCCGAGGTGCAGCGTGACGCTGCCAACGCCGGTGACGATATTGCGCCGGTCGCGGAGCCGGTGGCCAAGATCGAGCCCAGGTACGAGACCATTCTCGACCAGGCCCGTTTCGACTTCTGGCTGGAGAAGCTGCGTCAGGCGCCACTGTTCGCTTTCGACACCGAGACCACCAGCCTGGACGCGCAGCAGGCGCAGCTTGTCGGCCTGTCGTTCGCCGTCGAGCCGCATGAAGCGGCCTATGTGCCGCTGGCCCACGACTATGAAGGCGCGCCGGTCCAGCTGGACCGCGCCGCCGTGCTGCTGGCGCTGAAGCCGCTACTGGAAGACCCGGCCAAGGCCAAGGTCGGGCAGAACGCCAAGTACGATATCAACATCCTTGCCAACGGCTCGCCCGCCATCGAAATGCGCGGCGTTGCCTACGACACCATGCTCGAGTCGTACGTGCTGAACTCCACCGCCACCCGTCACGACATGGACAGCCTGGCGCAGAAGTACCTCGACCACACCACCATCGCTTTCGAGGACATTGCCGGCAAAGGCGCCAAGCAGCTGACCTTCAACCAGATCCACCTGGACAAGGCCGGCCCCTACGCTGCCGAAGACGCGGACATCACCCTGCGTCTGCACCAGGCGCTGCAGGTGCGCCTGGCGCAGACGCCGAGCGTGCAGCCGGTACTGATGGACATCGAGATGCCGCTGGTGCCGGTGCTGGCCAAGATCGAGCGCCAGGGGGCGCTGGTCGATGCTGCGCTGCTGCAGGTGCAGAGCGGTGAGCTGGGGGTGAAGATGGCCGAGCTGGAGCAGCGCGCCTATGAGCTGGCCGGTGAGGAGTTCAACCTCGGCTCGCCCAAGCAGCTGGGCGCGATTCTCTACGACAAGCTGGGCATGCCGGTGCTGAGCAAGACCACCAAAGGCCAGCCATCCACGGCGGAGGCGGTGCTCGACGAGCTGGCCGAACAAGGCTACCCGCTGCCGGAGGTACTGATGCAGTACCGCAGCCTGAGCAAGCTCAAGAGCACCTACACCGACAAGCTGCCAGGGCAGATAAACCCGCGCACCGGGCGTATCCACACCTCATATCAGCAGGCGGTGGCGGCCACTGGCCGGCTGTCGTCCAGCGACCCGAACCTGCAGAACATTCCGATCCGTACTGCCGAAGGCCGACGCATCCGCCAGGCCTTCGTCGCCAGCCCGGGCTACAAGCTGCTGGCGGCGGACTACTCGCAGATCGAGTTGCGCATCATGGCCCACCTGGCCAAGGACGAAGGCTTGCTGCATGCCTTCCGCAACGACCTGGACGTGCACCGCGCCACAGCGGCGGAAGTATTCGGCGTAGCCCTGGAAGACGTCACCACCGACCAGCGCCGCAGTGCCAAGGCCATCAACTTCGGGCTGATCTACGGCATGAGCGCCTTTGGCCTGGCCAAGCAGATCGGCGTCGACCGCAAGCAGTCGCAGGATTACATCGACCGCTACTTCGCACGCTACCCGGGCGTGCTGGCCTACATGGAGCGCACCCGCGCCCAGGCGGCGGAGCAAGGTTTTGTCGAAACCCTGTTCGGCCGCCGCCTGTACCTGCCGGATATCAATGCCAAGAACCCGGCTCTGCGCAAGGGCGCCGAGCGCACGGCGATCAACGCCCCGATGCAAGGCACTGCGGCCGACATCATCAAGCGGGCCATGGTCAATGTGGATAACTGGCTGAGCGAGAGCGGGCTGGATGCCCGGGTGATCCTGCAGGTACACGACGAACTGGTGCTGGAAGTGCGCGAGGACCTGGTTGAGCAAGTGAAAGATGAAATTCGCCAGCACATGAGCAAGGCCGCACAGCTGGATGTACCGCTGCTGGTCGAGGCAGGAATTGGTGCGAATTGGGACGAAGCTCACTGATCGGGCGGGGAAAGCTGTGTAGGATCCGTGACGTAGGGATGCGGATCCTGGCACTGCTCAGTGCCAGCGGTGCTGAAGTTTCATGAAACTATCGCAAATAGTTTTCAGGGCTTTGGAACTAAACCGGTGAAGCGGAACTCAGAGTAACTGAATGGCTGGTGAAGCCTTTCGATGCTCCTATGTTGTGTTAAGTGTTGGCAGATATCTGGACCCCGCCCTAGCGGTCCGGACTTGGACCCCGAACTTCCCCCTCCCCATACGAAGTCCGGGGTTTTTTTTGCCCGGAATTTGCCCTGAGTCTGGTGAAGGAACACTGTGGGAGTGGGCGCGCCCGCGAACCTGGGCGAAGCCCAGGCGATGCTCCGCGCTGGATTCTTCGCGGGCATGCCCGCTCCCACAGGTTGAGCAAACCTTCAAATGACTGGCTTGTCTTCCAGTTCCATCCAGTCCGCCAGCACTCGGTAGGCATCTTCAACGCCCAGGCGCTTGGGCGCCGAGAACAGCTGGATCGTCACGCCGTCGCCCCAACCCTTGCGGATTTCCGACTGCACCTTGAGCAAAGTGTTCTTGCCCGCGCCGTGGGTCAGCTTGTCGGCCTTGGTCAGCAGGATGTGCATCGGCATGCTGCTGGCCTTTGCCCAATCGAGCATCATCTTGTCGAAGTCGGTCATCGGGTGGCGCACGTCCATCATCAGGATTACGCCACGCAGGCACTCCCGGCTGCCAAGGTAGGCTTCCAGGTGTTTCTGCCAGTGCTGCTTGAGCGGAATGGGGACTTTTGCATAACCGTAGCCTGGCAGGTCGACCAAACGCCGTTCATCGTCCAGACTGAAGAAATTCAACAGCTGGGTGCGCCCGGGGGTTTTCGAGGTGCGCGCCAGGCTGGCATGAGTCAGGGTGTTGAGGGCGCTGGATTTGCCGGCGTTGGAGCGGCCGGCGAAAGCCACCTCGTAACCCTGGTCGTCCGGGCATTGTTCGACCTTGGCAGCGCTGAGGGCGAATTTGGCTTTCTGGCAGAGGCCGAGGATGGGGTTCTTGACTTGCATGGGATATCCGATGTGGGTGTTGCCTGACTCTGTAGGCCCGAGCCTGGCAAGCGGTGTCGTTTCCGTTTGGATGGCGGAAGTATATAATGCCCCAGTTTTTGTGTGCTCATTCTCCCAGAGAAGGAGAACGGGCATGGGGTGTCGAACAATAGCTCGCGCAACAGAACGCAGCGCGGCCCCCAACCCTGAAGGTCGTTCCGCATGGCGAAATGGCTGCTTGCTGTCGGTATGTTCCTGCCGTTTTACAGCGCACAGGCTACACAGGATCCCGAGGTGTTGTACAACCGCACGTGTGCGGCCTGTCACGCCGGGCAGTTGCCACAGGCACCCAGGCAGGGTGACCGGGCAGCATGGGAGCCAAGGCTGGCGCAAGGCATGGATGTACTGGTGAAGCACGTGACCCAGGGTTTCAAGGCTATGCCGCCGCGTGGATTGTGCATGGACTGCAGTGCCGAGGACTACCGTTTGGTCATCCTTTGGATGAGTGGCAGTCCCGATACATAACATTTCACCCTTAGCCGTGTTGGATTAGCTGATGAACAAACTAGTCGTGAGTCTGCTGTTGACCCTGGGTGTCGCAGGTGCGGCCACTGCTGCGCAACCCGTCAAAGGCGATGCCGCCGCCGGCCAGGCCAAGACGGCCGTCTGTGGCGCCTGCCACAACCCCGACGGCAACAGCCTGGCACCGAACTTCCCGAAACTGGCCGGCCAAGGCCAGCGCTATCTTGAAAAACAACTGCACGATATCAAGTCGGGCAAGCGTACCGTGCTGGAAATGACCGGCATGCTGGCCGCATTCAGCGACCAGGACCTGGCCGACATCGCCGCCTACTTCTCCAGCCAGAAAGGCAGCGTGGGCGCCGCCGATCCCAAGCTGGTCGAACGTGGCCGGGCGCTGTTCAACGGCGGTGACCTGGAAAAAGGCATGCCTGCCTGCACCGGCTGCCACTCACCGAACGGCGCGGGTATCGCCCTGGCCGGCTTCCCGCACCTGGGCGGGCAGCACGCGCAGTACGTGACCAAGCAGCTCACCGACTTCCGCGAAGGAAACCGCACCAACGATGGCGATGCCATGACCATGCGCACCATCGCCGGCAAGCTGAGCAACCACGACATCGAGGCGTTGGCCAGTTACATCCAGGGCCTGCACTGAGGCCATTACAGGCAGCGCATTAACCTTCAGTTAATGTTGTAAGGCAATGATGAAAGGGCGGCCGGACCGCCCTTTTTTCCGTCCGCAGCCGTTACACTACAGAACTCGGCCCCTTCCCGGCCTGTCTCAGAGCAGGTCGCGTCGTGGCGACCAATGACTGCCCAGGAGTAAAGCATGCGTAAACTGATTCTCAGCGCCGCGCTGGTCGCTGCCAGCGTATTCGGTATGACTGCCATCCAGGCCGCCGAGCCTGCCGCCGGCAAGGAATACCTCGAGCTGAGCAACCCTGTTCCGGTTTCCGTGCCTGGCAAGATCGAAGTGGTCGAGCTGTTCTGGTACGGCTGCCCACACTGCTACCACTTCGAGCCGACCATCAACCCGTGGGTAGAAAAACTGCCCAAGGACGTCAACTTCAAGCGCGTACCGGCCATGTTCGGTGGTGCGTGGGATGCCCACGGCCAGATGTTCCTGACCCTCGAAGCCATGGGCGTCGAGCAGAAAGTGCACGCCGCAGTGTTCGACGCCATCCAGAACCAGCGCAAGCGCCTGACCGACCCGCAAGACATGGCCGATTTCCTTGCCACCCAAGGCGTGGACAAGGACAAGTTCCTCGCCACCTTCAACTCGTTCGCCATCAAGGGCCAGGTCAACCAGGCCAAGGAACTGGCGAAGAAGTACGAGATCACCGGCGTACCGAGCATGGTGGTCAACGGCAAGTACCGCTTCGACCTGGGTACTGCCGGCGGGCCGGAAGGCGTACTGAACGTTGCCGACCAGCTGATCGCCAAGGAGCGCGCCGCTAAGTAAGCGGCGTAACCCATGCGCCGCTTCAGAACCGCGCGTGGCATTGGCCTGCACCAGCCGCAGGTCAACGAGCATCACCTGCAGGCGCCTGGCCTGCCCGAGGATGGTCGTCTGCGGCTGCTCAGTTTCAACATCCAGGTGGGCATCAGCACCGAGCGGTATCGGCATTACGTGACTCGTAGTTGGCAGCACCTGCTGCCGCACAACGGGCGAGCAGGCAACCTGCAGAAGATTGGCCAACTGCTGGGCGACTTCGACCTTGTGGCCCTGCAGGAGGCCGATGGCGGCAGCCTGCGCTCGGGCTACGTCAACCAGGTCGAGCACCTTGCCCACCTGGGCGCCTTCCCCTACTGGTACCAGCAACTCAACCGCAACCTTGGGCGTTTTGCCCAGCACAGCAATGGCGTGCTCAGCCGCCTGAAGCCACAACTGCTCGAGGATCACCCGTTGCCCGGCCCGGCTGGGCGTGGTGCGATCCTGGTGCGCTTTGGCGAGGGTGAAGATGCGCTGATCGTGGTGATGATGCACCTTGCCCTCGGTGCCAAGACCCGCGCCCTGCAGCTGGGTTACATTCGCGAGCTGATTGGCGGCTACCGGCACCAGGTGCTGATGGGCGACATGAATACCCATGCAACCGACCTGCTGGAGCACTCGCCGCTGCGCGATCTGGGCCTGATCGCCCCGCAAGTCGAGGCCACCTTCCCCAGCTGGCGCCCACAGCGTTGCCTTGACCACATCCTGCTCAGCTCAAGCCTCACGCTGGAGCGCGTCGAGGTGCTGGCGCAACCAATTTCCGACCACCTTCCCGTTGCTGTCGAGATTCGATTGCCTGATGCATTGACTGTGGATACGCTGCCGGTCCTGAGCTAATTGCCATCACCGTTTGCGGACCCGGGCATGACTGAAGACGCTGAGCGCTGGAAAGAAAAATACCTGAAAAGCATCGAGCAGCAGGAAAAGCTCGAGCGCCGTTGGGACGCACGTCTAGACCTGCTGTGTCGCGGCCTGGTACGCAGCACCCTGGCTGCCGAAGGCAGCGACAAGGTGGTGGACCAGTGCATGAAGGAAATGCGCGAGGTCATCCGCAGCGACAACATGGACGCCGGCCTTGCCGGGTTGATTCCGCGTCTTGAGAAGGCGGTGCTGGATTCCGAACAGCGCCGCGAAGCCCGCATGAACCAGGTCAGCGATGCACTGACCGCGTTGGTCGACCAACTGCAAGGCCTGCCATTGCCGAACGATGTGTCGCGGCCCCTGAAAAAACTGGCGAAGAAGCTTGATGGCGGGGTGGCTCAGTCACGCGACCTGCCACCGTTGCTGGGCGAGTTGAGCGGCTTGCAGGGCCGTGCGCTGTCAGCCTTGGGCAAGTCGGCGGAGGACGCCCGCCCCGGCTTCTTGCAGCGCTTGTTCGGCAGCCGCGAAGGTGACGCGCAAAGCGAGCCAGCGCTTGTGCCACTGGCTTTGCCAGTTGCCGAGGCGCAGCCCCCGGCGGCACCGGCCAGTGTCGATGCTCTGCAGCCCGACGATGTGGACGAGCTACAGCCGCTGCCAGCCTCTTCAACATCAGTTGTCGAGGCGCCCGTAGTGCCATTGGAGACTCCTGGCCCGGCCCTGATCGAAACGGCTGAACTGGCACCAGCGCCGCTACCGGACGATGTGCCGGCACCGGAAGTTGTCGCAAGCGAGCCTCCGGCTGGAACGGGACTGGTACAAACACTCGAAGAAACCTTCGGCGAGGACGGCCCCTATGCCCTGCCCTACGCGGTAGAGCCGCCCTACAGTCAGGTCGCCGAGCACATCGAACACACCCTGATCGGCCTGCTCGATGACCTCAGCCTGCCGGAGCGACACAAGGCACAAGCCCTCGAGATGCGTGAACGGGTCGCCCGCGGCTTGAACTGGTATGAGCTGATCCCGGTACTGGATGACCTGGCTGTGCTCATGCTGGCCATCACTGACAGCGGTCAGCACGAATTCGAAACCTACCTGCAGGAGCTCAACGAACGCCTCGAAGGTTTCCAGAGTCACCTGCACGAGGCCAGTGCCGGGCATGCCGACAACAGCTCGGCCGCCCGCGAGCTGGATACCCAACTGCGAGAGCATGTCGACGGGCTGCAGAGCAGTGTGCAAGGTGCCGCCGATGTTGACAGCCTCAAGCACATCCTGGAAAACCGCCTGGAAGGCCTGTTGGTGACCATGGACGAGCACAAGCACGAGCGTGATCGCCGCGAACAGGAGCTGGCTGGGCGCCTGCAAGGGCTGTCGGAGCGGGTGGCGAACATGGAGCAGGAGGCGCTCGGCTACCGCGAGCACCTTGAAGAGCAGCGCCAGAAGGCCTTGCTCGACCCCCTCACCGGCTTGCCCAACCGTGCGGCCTGGAGCGAGCGGGTCGAGCGCGAAATGCTCGAATGGCAAGCGCACGGCGGCCATCTGGCGATGGCGATCCTCGACCTGGACCATTTCAAGCGAATCAACGACAGCTATGGGCACCTGGCTGGGGACAAAGTACTCAAGATCGTCGCCGACCAGTTGCGCAAGCGCCTGCGTAGCCGTGATTTCATTGCCCGGTTTGGCGGCGAGGAGTTTGTCCTGCTGCTGCCGCAGACCTCGCCGGCCGCCGCTGCCCAGATCGCCGAGCTGCTGCGGGCCACAGTCGAGGCGTGCCCGTTCCACTTCAAGGGGGAACGGGTGGTGATCACCACGTCCATCGGCCTGGGTGCATTCCGTTCCGGCGAGCGCGGTGACCAGGTGCTCAAGCGCGCCGATGCGGCGCTTTACCGGGCCAAAGAGTCGGGGCGCAACCGGGTCGAGCAGGCATAGCCGGCAGCCGCTGACTCGCGGCAAGCACGGCCCCTGGGGAGCACGTTATACTGTAGCGCTCATACGCTGAGGCCACTGACGTGCTTTCCACGCTTAAAACAACCCTGATTTCCTTCCTGCTGGTGGCTGTTGCCGGTTGCTCGACAGGCCTGCGCATCGACCGTAGCCACCCTTCGGTCAACCAGGACAACCGAATCCAGTTCGTTGTCCTGCACTACACGAATGCTTCGCTGGAGCGTTCCCTGGCGTTGCTGACCCATGGCGAAGTCAGCAGCCACTACCTGATTGGTGATGGCCCGGCGACGGTGTACCAGCTGGTGGATGAAAGCCGCCGCGCCTGGCATGCCGGTGATAGCCAGTGGCAAGGTCGGACTTGGCTGAACTCCTCGTCCATCGGTATCGAAATCGTCAATCCGGGCTTCACGGACACGCCGAATGGCCGGGTCTGGCACCCCTACAGCGAAGCGCAGGTCCAGTCGCTGATCGCGCTGCTCAAGGACATCGTCAAACGCAACAACATCGAGCCACGGCACATCATTGGTCACAGCGATATCGCGCCGCTGCGCAAGCTTGACCCAGGGCCGCTGTTCCCATGGAAGCGCCTGGCCGACGCCGGGTTGGGTGTCTGGCCGGATGCCAACGCCGTGGCACGGCAGCAAGCCTATTTCAGCGTCAACCCGCCAAGTATTGGCTGGTATCAGCAGGAGCTGGCACGGTTTGGCTACGCGATCGAGCAGACCGGGGTACTGGATGTTGCCACCCGCCATGTGATCGCCGCGTTCCAGATGCGTTTCCGCCCGCAGCGCTTCGATGGCATGCCGGATGCGCAGACGGCGGCGATGCTGCAGGTACTCAACCGGATGCGTTGAGCCGCCAGCGAGGCTGTGGGGGATTGCCCAGCCCTTTGGGCTGCGCTGTCGCACAGATAACTGAGTTCGCAAGCGATCCTCGTACCCTGTGGGGGCGGCTTTAGCCGCGAAGAATCCAACGCGGTGCCAGCCACCGCGTTTGCTTCTTGCTCCCACAGAGTCCGTGTAGCGCCTGCAAATCGACTCTCTGCGCGACAGCGCAGCCTTGGGAGATGGTCATCTCTCAACAAGCAAACGAAACGCCCAACGGCGAAGGTGATTCTTGATTCAGTTGCTATACCTTAGTTATCAACTGGATGCCCTCGATGCCAGCCTTCATCGCTTTGCTGCGCCAAATTTTTTACCGTCCCTGGATGCTGGCCACATTGGCAGCGCTGGCCAGCGCTGCACTGTTGCTCTCTGCCAGCATCGGCATTGCCCTGCAACAGATGAAGCAAAGCGAAAGTGCACAGATGAACGCCCAAGGGGAACGCTTTCTCGAGCGCCTCGAGCAGGTGTTCGGCCAGTTGCGCGAAGGGGTCGACCTGTTGCAGGCGCAGCCCTTGCGCGGCTGCAGTCCGGCGATGCTGACGGCATTGCAGCAGGTAAGCCTGAGTTCACGCTTCATTTATGAAGCGGCATACGTGGATGGGGATATCGCCTGCTCGAACCGCGGTGATGAGCGGGCGTTCGAACCCTTGCGGGTTCCCGACATCCAGGGGCCGACCTACAGTTACTGGCTGAACACCACGACCGAGCCGAACGAGAACCTGGCTGCACTGATGCTGGGCAGGGGCAAGTTCGTGGTATCCACCTCTCGTGGGCACCTGACCGATGTGGTCGACCTGCCCCCGGGCGGCAGCCTTGTCGTGGTGCTGGACAACGGTGCCCGGGCCATCCCTGTGTTGGGCCCACCGCAGGTATGGCCACCTCCCTCGGCCTGGTCGACCAGCCACAAGTCGCTGCTCGAGCTCAGCGACCGCCTGATCTACCGCATGCCAACCAAGTCGCCGGACTACCAGTTGGTGCTCATTGCCCCGCGGGCGAGCCTGCCGTTGAGGATGAATGGCATGCTCTGGCTCCTGTTCCCCGGCAGTGTGCTGGCGGCCTGCTGCATCGGCTGGCTGGTGCTGCAACTGATCCTGCAGCGGCGGTCGATGAGCTCGGAATTGCAGAATGCCTTGCGCCGCGGCGAACTGCAGGTGCTCTACCAGCCGATCTTCGAGCTCGACAGCCGGCGCTGTGTCGGGGCCGAGGCCCTGGTGCGCTGGCGCCGCCCGGACGGCACCCTGACCAGCCCGGATCTGTTCATCCCGTTGGCGGAAAACACCGGGCAGATTCGCCAGATCACCGACTTTGTCCTGCAGCGTGTGCTGGAACAGTTAGGGCAACTGTTGCGCTCGCACCCCAACCTTTACATTTCGGTGAACCTGGCGGCTTGCGATGTGATGGTGCCGCGCATTGGCCGGGTGGCGGCGCGCTTGCTCGCCCTGCACCGGGTGGCGGCGAGTCAGATTGCATTCGAGGTGACCGAGCGCGGCCTGATCGACGTGGTGGTGGCGCGCGACAACCTGCAGGCGTTGCGCGCGGTGGGGCACCAGGTGCTGATCGACGACTTTGGTACGGGATATTGCAGTCTGGCCTACCTGCAGACCCTGCCGGTGGACTGCCTGAAGATCGACAAGGCCTTTATCGATGCCCTTGGGCATGACGCCGCCAGCAGCGGTGTTGCCCCGCATATCATCCGCATGGCCCACGACTTGCACCTGCGGGTGATCGCCGAAGGCATCGAGTGTGAAGACCAGGCGGTGCTGCTGAACAGCGAAGGAGTCAATTATGGCCAGGGCTGGCTGTTTGCCCGGCCACTGAATGCCCGGCAGTTTGCCGAACTGGTGACCCGAGGACGGCTGCCGCGGCGGGTTGAGCATTGAGTGATCCTGCACCGGCCTCATCGCCGGCAAGCCAGCCCGCACAGGTATTGCAATGGCACCAAGTGCGGTGCGATCCCTGTGGGAGCTGGCTTGCCGGCGATGGGGACAGGGCAGGCAACATTCAGACCGGCAGCGCCATGTAAAACTGGGTCCCCTGCCCTGGCCGGGAAAACACGCCCATGCGTCCGCCATGCAACTGCACGATCTCCTTGCACAACGCCAGCCCCAGCCCTGCGCCGCCTTTCTTGCGCCCTACCTGCACGAAGGGCTCGAAGATGCGCCCCTGTTGCCCATAGGCAATGCCCTCGCCGTTGTCCTCGACGCTGATGATCACCCGCTCCGCATGCCGCCGTGCATGCAGGCGGATACGCCCGCCGCTGGCGGTATGACGGATGGCGTTGTGCAACAGGTTGTCCAGCACCCGATCGAGTTGGGCGACGTCGGCCTGGATACGCGGTAGCGGTAGTTCCAGTTCAGTGATCAGCTCGATCTGCTTGTTCGCTGCCGGCTCGGCAAAGCGCTTTTGTGCACGCTCCAGCAACTCGTCGATAGCGCAGGGAGCCAGCTCGAGCTTCTGCATCCCGCTCTGGTAGCGGCTGAAGTTGAGCAGATCGTTGATCAACTGGGTCAGGCGCTGCATTTCCTCGCCGATGGTTTCCAGCAGGTCGTGCTCGCGCGCCTCGGGCGGGAACTTGAGCCGCTCGCGCAACAGGCCGAAGGCCATGTGCATGCCGGTCACCGGAGTGCGCAGCTCATGGGAAGCGCGCAGTACGAATTCGCTACGCACGCGTTCGAAGGCTCGCTGCTCGGTTACATCGTGCAGCACCATCACCGCGCCAAGGATCGGCCCTTGCGGATGGCTGACCGGCGTCAGGCTGTAGGCGAGCAGGCGCGTTTCGTCATCGACCTCCATGTTCAGGTCGTCCGGCTGCCGGTCGAGGTTGCCGCCGCGCAGTACCTGGCGTAGTTGCTGTTCCAGTTCCGGGCGCTGCAGAGCTTCAGCCAGGCTGCTGCCCGCGCGGCTATCGGTCCAGCCCAGCTGGCGCTGCGCCACCGGGTTGAGGTGTTCCAGGCGGCCTTGGCGGTCGATGATCAGCAGGCCATCGTCAATGCTGTCGAGTACGGCCTGCAAGCGTTGCTGGCCGGCCAGCAGTTCGTCGACGTTGGTGGCCTGGTGCTTGCGCAAGGCATCGGCCATCAGGCCGAAGCGGCGGGTAAGCTGGTTCAGTTCGGTGGCTTGGGTGACCGGCAGGGTGACGTCGAAATTGCCCTTGCCGAGTTGGTCGGCCGCTAATGCCAAGGCTTCGATCGGCTGGCCGAAGCGCCGGGCGATGTTGTGCGCGGTGATAAAGCCCAGTACCAGTACCACCAGGCCCATCAGGCCAAGTACGCCGCTGACCAGCAGGGCGTGGTCGCGGGTGTGTTCTTCGCTACGGGTGATGTGATCCAGCGCCTGCCTGTGGGAATCGATCAGGTCGGTGCGGACCTGATTGAACGCGGCTCCCAGTGGCTGCTCAGCCCCCATGCTGCGCGAGGGCGCCGGGCTATCGCGGTAGGCCTGAAGGAAGGCCTGGTAATTGCTGCTGGCCTTGCTGAAGCCGGTGCGCTCGCCACCTTGGTCCAGCCCCTGGTTCAGCAGGGTCTGGAAGTTGTCCTGCAGCAGCTGCAGGTTTTCCGGGGCGGTCTCGTCATCGAGGATCAAGGTCAACTGTTCGCCAAGGTTCTGGCGCAACTTCAGCCCTATTTCCAGGGCGTGGGTGGTATCGCGCACCAGTCGCTGTTGCACCGTGGCCATCTGCAGCACGCTGACCAGGCCCAGCAGCAGCCCGAGCAGGGCTACGGTGACCAGCGCCGAAATGCTGAGGAAAAGCCGCGTGCGCAGCTTCATGGGTGGCCACCTCATAAGTTGTACTGCTTGCGCTTGCGGTACAGGGTGGAGGCATCGATTCCCAGGGTCTTGGCAGCCTGGTCAAGGGTGTCGCTGGCGGCCAGCACCGCGCCAATGTGGGCGCGTTCCAGCTCATCCAGGCTCAGCGCGGCGCCAACGCGCGGGGCATTGCCTGCAGGCTGCTCGCCCATGCCCAGGTGGCTGATTTCCACGCGCTCCTGCGGACAGATGATGCTGGCACGCTCCACCACGTTGCGCAGTTCGCGAATGTTGCCGGGCCAGCGGTAGTTGAGCAGGGCCGTACGGGCTTCGTCACTGAAGCCGCGGGCAGGACGGGAGTATTCCTTGACGAAGCGGGCGAGAAAGCGGTCGGCCAGGGTCAGGATGTCTTCACTGCGCTCGCGCAGCGGCGGCAGGTGCAAGGTGATGACGTTCAGGCGATACAGCAGGTCTTCGCGGAAGCGGCTCTCACGCACCATTTCTTCGAGGTTGAGGTTGGTGGCGGCGAGGATACGCACATCGGCGCGACGGGTGACCGGGTCGCCGACGCGCTCGTATTCCTTGTCCTGAATGAAGCGCAGCAGTTTGGGTTGCAAGGTCAGTGGGAAATCGCCGATCTCGTCGAGGAATAGCGTGCCCCCATCAGCCTGGCTGACTCGCCCCAGGGTGCTTTCGCTGGCGCCGGTGAAGGCGCCGCGGGTGTGGCCGAACAACTCACTTTCCATCAGCTCGGCGTTCAGTGACGGGCAGTTGATGGTCACGCAGGATTTGCGCGCGCGCTTGCTCCAGCCATGGATGGCCCGGGCCAGCTCACCTTTACCTGTGCCCGACTCGCCAAGGATGAGGATGTTGGCATCGGTGGTAGCGACCTGGCGGGCGGTTTCCAGCACCGCCATCATCGCCGGACTGTGCGAATCAAGGCCGTCCTTGGGTTTGCGTATTTCACCTTCCAGGGCCTCCAGGCGCGCGGAAAGTTGGCGTACTTCCAATTGCTTGGAGGTAGCCAGCCGCAGCTGGTCGGGGCTGCACGGCTTGACCAGGTAATCCGCGGCGCCGGCCTGGATCGCGTCCACTGCCGTATCGATCGCCGAGTGCGCGGTGACGATCACCACCCGCATCCAGGGGGCCTGGATACGCATCTGCGCCAGCACGTCGAGGCCGTTGTCCTCGCCGAGGCGCAAATCAAGGAAGCACAGGTCGAACACCTGGCGCTGCAGCAGGGCTTCGGCCTGGGCGGCGCTGTTGGCCGTGGCCACGCTATAGCCCTCGTCCTCCAGGCAATAGCGGAAGGTGCGCAGGATCGCGGACTCGTCATCCACCAGCAGAATGCGGCCTTGGTTGTCCTGGGCTGACTCCATGTGCTGCGCTCCTTTAGGAAAGATCTTCATTTAGTGTGGGAAAAATCGGGCAAGTTGCATGGTCCATTGTGAAGGAACCTGTCCTTTGCATGCTAGCCAATGGCCAATCGACGCCTGTAGGCCGCGATATCCCGATGATTTGGTTAGAGGTCCACGGTGGCACATTGGTTGCGAGGATTTTTAGCTTTGCTCTACAAAAGGAGGCACCGCCATGTCCTTTTCCATTCGCACCGCTATGTTGGCAGCCACCTTGCTGCCGATATTCACCCCGGCCCTCGCCGGCCCGGTGCAGGACGCTCGCCTGGAGGGGGCCCTGCAAACTGCCCTGTCGCTGAACCGCATGCTCGACCCGTTCCGTATTCAGGTCGAGGTGGACGGCAAGCAGGCGCGGCTTTCCGGTGAGGTGGAGAATGACGTCGAGCGCCAGCTGGCCGAGCATGTGGCGCTGGCTACCCGTGGCATCGAGCAAGTCGACAATCAGCTGCGGGTCAATGCCCAGCTGGTGGAGCGCCCGCTGGCGCTGCGTGCCTACGCCCAGCGCCTGGAGGATGCAACCCTGGCCGCGGTGATCCGTGCGCGGCTGTTGTGGAGCCGCACCACCGAGAAGGCGCCTATAGATGTACAGAGCAGCGAAGGTGTGGTGACCCTGCGTGGCAAGGTCGACAGTGCCGAGGCCAAGGAGCTGGCCGGCGTGGTGGCGCGTACCACCGAGGGCGTGCACCTGGTCAACAACCTGGTCAGCCTCGATACCGCTGCCATGGCCAAGGCCCGGGAAACCCCGGTGGGAACGCCGACCGGGCCGCAGCCGAGCGACAGTTGGATCATCGACAAGATCCAGAACAGCTACCGCTTCAGCCGCAACCTGGATGGCCTGAACCTGAAAGTGGCCAGCGAAGAGGGGTTGGTGCGGCTTTCCGGCGAAGTGGTCAGTAGCGAGCAGAAAACCATTGCCGTGGAAATCGCCCGGCAGATCATCGGTGTGCGCGGGGTGGATGCTGACCTGCTCAAAGTGGCGACCAAGGTCGAAGGCTGATCGTGCAATTCGCACGACGGCCTGGGCGGCATCGTGCAGGATACGTCCTCCCTGGCTTTGAGTAATTTGCGTAACTATTTGATTTTAATGGTTTTTGTCCAATCCAAAAGGCTGGCACGCAGGCTGCAATTACCTGTTCAGGTTTGAACAAGAATTACAGCAGGAGGAGCCGGCATGAACCGCCAATCCGTCAACCGCTTGCAGAGCGCTGCAATGCCCCTGCGCCAGGTGCTTTCACTCGGCCTGGCGCTGTTGCTGACCTTGGCCGCTGGCCTCTTCTACTACAGCTGGCAGACCGCGCGCCTGGCCGAGCAAGTGGCGGCGCAGACCGCGCTGTTGACGCAGATTCAGGCAACCCGTGCCAATACGTTGGTCAAGGCCGCCGACCCGCTGCCAGCCAGTCAGGCCACTGCGTCACCGGCCACCGTGGAAAATGTTGTACCCCAGGACCGCTGGGTGTTCTGACCGCTGGCCGTACCGTTTTCAAAAAAGAAAGGAGAACCACCATGCTGAGTTGGGCTATCACTTTCCTCATCATCGCCATTGTCGCCGCCGTACTGGGCTTCGGTGGTATCGCGGGCGCTGCCACCGGTATCGCGAAGATTCTGTTCATTGTCTTCCTGGTACTGTTCGTAGCCTCCTTCTTCTTTGGACGTGGACGAGGTTGAAGATGGGCAGGAAGCGTTGGACATCCCTGGCTGCCGCCCTGTTACTGGGCGGCAGTGCGGCGGCGATGGCGGCCAATGACGGCCAGGTCCGGGTCGACCAGCTGCTCGGCTCGGACCCGGAATACCGGGAAACCTGGCAGGACACGATCGAAGGAGAGGAACGCCTGCCCGATTGGGTGGTCAATCTGACCGGCAGCGCCCAGCAGCAGATGTCCGCCGTTACCGAAGACGGCGACAAGTATCTGGTCGGCCCATTGTGCGAACGCCAGGACAACTGCACCTACAAGCGCCTGATCGTGGCGTTCAGCTGGGACAAGGACGATGCCTACGGGATGCTCGTGGAAGTTCCCGAAGGTTTGCCGAGCGACAAGTCGCCCACCCGCCACGCGCAATATCGCTGGCTGGGTAAGCCGGACGACGGCATGAAGGCGATGCTGCAGGAGCAGCTCAAGCGTGACCCGAATTGGTACTGAGCTTTTGTATCCGGTACGGATGAAAGGTCATGCACTGTCACGTAATAGAAGCTGAACCTTTCTATAGTTCAGCCTTCTATGATGCGCTGCCCCGAGGAGGGGCTGCACATGACCAAGGGGCCGGGCTGTTCTGATTGTTGCAGGATCGGAGTGGCCTAGGGGTACAGGGAGTGCCTCCAGCAATGGGCCGGGTCAGGAAAGGCGGAATCGGAAGTTTCAGGTCGGCGGAGCCGTAGGCGCTGTCCAGACCTGACTTCCGAGGAGCCATGTAAGAAACGTCTCTTCCCTGCGCGATTTCCTCTCCAAGACACATTTTGTCTTGACCGTACATCAATTTTTTTTCGATCAGCACTACGCTTGTTCAAGTGCCATTTCAGCCATTCGGATTGTCGAACAAGCCATCTTTCCTGTCCTTTTCACCCAGCCAAATCTGCCTAAATTTGGCGGTTTGGTCTTGTTCGGGATTCCGAACGTTCTAAATCAAGCACTTGCGAACCTCCCATTTTGGTCAGAAATGTTATGCATGAACGGTATGGGCTATGCGCTTCCGGCATTAGATTTCCCCCTTTGCCATCGCAATAGTTGCCGCCTTTTTCGCCGGCCCGAGCGCCCTGTCGCTCGCCTGCGGTGTCCTTACATGAAGTCGCCGGACGGAAGCATCTTCTGCTCGTGACCTAGCCAACGGCTCTGTTACGGGCGTTTCCGTTGGGTGCCCATGACCACTAGAACAAAGGGTAAAGACATGAAGAAGGCAAAACTGAGCCTCGCCTGGCAGATCGTCATCGGTCTGGTCCTGGGTGTTGCAATCGGCGCGCTACTGAATCATTTCAGTGCAGAAAAGGCATGGTGGATCAGCAACGTCCTCCAGCCCGCTGGTGACATCTTCATTCGCCTGATCAAGATGATCGTCGTCCCGATCGTGATTTCGTCGCTGATCGTGGGTATCGCCGGGGTTGGCGACGCGAAGAAACTGGGCAGCATCGGCCTGAAGACCATCATCTACTTCGAAGTGGTGACCACCATCGCCATCGTCGTGGGCCTGGTGTTGGCCAACCTGTTCCACCCGGGCGCCGGCATCGACATGAGCACCCTGGGTACCGTGGACATCTCCAAGTACCAGGCTACCGCGGCCGAAGTGCAGCATGAGCACGCGTTCATCGAAACCTTGCTGAACCTGATCCCGTCGAACATCTTCGCAGCGCTGATGCGTGGCGAAATGCTACCGATCATCTTCTTCTCGGTGATGTTCGGCCTGGGGCTGTCGAGCCTGCAGGCGGAGCTGCGCGACCCGCTGGTGCGTACCTTCCAGGCGGTTTCCGAGACCATGTTCAAGGTCACCCACATGATCATGAACTACGCCCCTATCGGCGTGTTCGCCCTGATCGCCGTGACCGTCGCCAACTTCGGTTTCAGCTCGCTGCTGCCGCTGGCCAAGCTGGTGCTGCTGGTGTACTTCGCCATCGCCTTCTTCGCCTTCATGGTGCTGGGCCTGGTTGCCCGCCTGTTCGGCTTCTCGGTGATCAAGATCATGCGCATCATGAAAGATGAGTTGATCCTCGCCTACTCCACCTCCAGCTCGGAAACCGTGCTGCCGCGCGTGATCGAGAAGATGGAGAAGTACGGTGCACCGAAGTCGATCTGTTCGTTCGTGGTTCCGACCGGCTACTCGTTCAACCTCGACGGCTCGACCCTGTACCAGAGCATCGCGGCCATCTTCATTGCCCAGCTGTACGGTATCGACCTGTCGTGGAGCCAGCAGCTGCTGCTGGTGCTGACCCTGATGGTCACCTCCAAGGGTATCGCTGGCGTACCGGGTGTTTCCTTCGTGGTGCTGCTGGCCACCCTGGGCAGCGTGGGCATCCCGCTGGAGGGCCTGGCCTTCATCGCCGGTGTCGACCGCATCATGGACATGGCCCGTACCGCCTTGAACGTTGTGGGTAACGCCCTGGCAGCCCTGGTCATCGCTCGCTGGGAGGGTATGTACGACGCCGCCAAGGGCGAGAAGTACTACGCCTCGCTGATGGCCGGCAAGCAGGAAGCGGCCATGGTTGGCGAAGCTGCCAAGCGCTGAGCCTGACTGCTGCATGACCAAGAGCCCCGACTTGTCGGGGCTTTTTGTTGCCTGTGAGATCTTGGGGCCGCTTTGCGGCCCTTTCGCGACGCAAGGCCGCTCCCACAGGGCTCGCTATACGCCGGCCATTGTGGGAGCGGCCTTGTGTCGCGATACGAGGGCGCAGCCCTCGCCTGCGGTCTCCAGCCATGCGCCCCGATACGCTATCATTCGGGCATTTTTCAGGGGGAACACACGGATGCTCAACGGCCTTTGGCTTGGCTTTTTCCTGGTGGCGGCAGTGTCCGCCCTGGCCCAATGGCTGGTAGGCGGCAACGCCGGCATTTTCGCGGCGATGGTCGAGAGCATATTCGCCATGGCCAAGCTGTCGGTCGAGGTTATGGTGCTGCTGTTCGGCAC
The DNA here is from genome assembly GCF_036784815.1 of Pseudomonas sp. TE3-3-F2023. Taxonomy (NCBI): domain Bacteria; kingdom Pseudomonadati; phylum Pseudomonadota; class Gammaproteobacteria; order Pseudomonadales; family Pseudomonadaceae; genus Pseudomonas; species Pseudomonas sp. TE3-3-F2023. The sequence goes on from NZ_CP145113.1 coordinate 916,050, forward strand.
GCTGACCCTGTGGCTGGGCTTTCTCAAGATTGCCGAGAAGGCTGGCATTGTCGAGTGGCTGGCCAAGGTGCTCGGTCCGCTGTTTGCCCGGCTGATGCCGGAAGTTCCGCCCGGCCACCCGGCCCTGGGCCTGATCACCATGAACTTCGCCGCCAACGGCCTGGGCCTGGACAATGCCGCCACCCCGATCGGCCTGAAGGCCATGCGCGCGCTGCAGGAGCTGAACCCCAGCAGCACCACGGCGAGCAACGCGCAGATCCTGTTTCTGGTGCTCAACGCCTCGTCGCTGACCCTGCTGCCTGTGACCATCTTCATGTACCGGGCCCAACAAGGCGCGGCGGACCCGACCATGGTGTTCCTGCCCATTCTGCTGGCTACCAGCGTTTCGACACTGGTCGGCCTGCTGTCGGTGGCGGTGATGCAGCGCCTGCGCCTGTGGGACCCGGTAGTGCTTGCCTACCTCATCCCCGGTGCCTTGCTGCTGGGCGGCTTCATGGCCTTTCTCGGCACCCTTTCGGCGGCCGCGCTGGCCAGCCTGTCGTCGATCTTGGGCAACCTCACGTTGTTCGGCGTGATCATGCTGTTCCTGGTGACCGGCGCCTTGAAGCGTGTGAAGGTGTATGAAGCCTTTGTCGAAGGCGCGAAGGAAGGCTTCGATGTGGCCAAGGGCTTGTTGCCTTACCTGGTAGCGATGCTGGTGGCGGTGGGTGTGCTGCGGGCCTCAGGCGCCCTGGAGCTGGCCCTGGGCGGTATTCGCCATGCGGTCACCTGGCTGGGCCTGGACACCCGCTTCGTCGAGGGCCTGCCCACTGCGCTGGTCAAGCCGTTCTCCGGCAGTGCGGCGCGGGCGATGCTGATCGAGACCATGCAGGCCCACGGTGTGGACAGCTTCCCGGCGCTGGTGGCGGCGACGATTCAGGGGAGTACCGAAACCACCTTCTACGTGCTCGCGGTGTACTTTGGTGCGGTGGGTATCCAACGCGTGCGCCATGCTGTCGGTTGCGCATTGCTGGCCGAATTGTCCGGTGTGATCGCGGCGATCTTCGTCTGCTACTGGTTCTTCGCCTGACGCTCCCGCAAAGAACAGACAGAGCTTCAGGAAGCGGGAACGCTGGCTGATTGCGCAATGGTCCAACTCACCACCTGCTCGGTCAGCTGGTCGCAGGCCTTCCCGAAACCGGCAACCACCGCTGAAATCTGTTTGTCGGCCAGCGGCTGGCGGATTTCGAAGCGTTTGCTGGCCAGAATGCGCTGGCTGCGGCCCTGGACCAAGCGTGCGTCATAGCGGATTACCACCTCCACTGCTCCGCCCGCGCGGTATTCGGTCTGGAACGCCTGCAGCTCGCCAGCCAGCTCGTAGTCGGCCTGCAGGTTGCTGTCGTCGGCGCTCAGGCGCTGCACCTGGCCGTCACGCTGGAAACCGTCAAGCAGGCGGTTGCGCAGCAGCACCGGCACCGCGTCGCTCCAGCGCGCTCCCTTGTAGCTACTGACCACATCGCCCTGAGGAATCACGGCAATCCGTGGCCCGGCCAGCACTTCGCTTGCCAGCGGCTTGTTCAGGCGCAATGACCAGTCCAGCGCTGGTGCCGTCCGGCCGGGCTGGTTCACCGGAAGACGGTACAGGTCGACGGGCTCGCTCTGCGGCAAGATGGAGCAGGCACTGGCCAGGTTCAGTGCGGCCGCCAGGGCCAGCAGGCGCAGCGACGGTTTCATGGTTGGAACTCCTTGTTGTTGTCGCGGCCGAGCAGGTAGCCGCTGGGGTCGGCCTCCAATTGCCGGGAAATGCCTTTGAGGGCGTTGAGGGTTTCGCGCAGCTCGCGAATTGCCGGGGTCAGTTGGTTCAGGCCTTGGGCACCGTCGCCGATGGCTTCGCGGTTGTCCTCGAGCAGGCGGTTGATGGTGGCGGTGCTCTCGGCCAGTGACTGCATGGCCTGCTCGGCACTGCCGATGGCCTGCTTGCCTTCGCTGCCCAGCAGGCCGTTGGCATTGCGCATCAGTGCCTGGGTTTCGGCCAGGGTGGCGCTGGCCTGCTTGCCCACCTGGACCAGTTGCTCGATGGCCTGGGTGATGCTGCCGTGCTGGCCTGCGAAGGCGCCGGTGGTCTTGTCGAGGTTGGACAGGGTGTTGCTGAGATGGCCGATGTTGTCCTCGGAAAACATCTGGTTGGCGTTGTGCAGCAGCAGGTTGATGTTGGTCACCAGGTCGCTGCTGTCATTGAGCAGGCGCGAGATTGGCGAGGGCGATGCGATGATCACCGGCAGCTTGCCATCCTTGCCTTTCAGCTCGGGGCTTTGCGGGGTGCCCCCGCTGAGCTGGATGAACGAGTTGCCGGTCACGCCGGCCAGGGTCAGCTTGGCCTGGGTGTCTTCCTTCACCGGGGTGTCGGCGCTCAGGCGCACCCGTGCCAGTACTCGGCGCGGATCTTTCGGGTCCAGGCGCAGAGTGGACACGTCGCCCACCTTGATGCCGTTGTACTGCACCGGGCTGCCGCGGGACAGGCCGGAGACGGCTTCGTTGAACACCACTTCGTAGTCCTTGAAGGCGTCGTCGACACTGGACTTGGCCAGCCACAGGCCGAACAGCATGGCGCCGGCTACCACCAGGACGGTGACCAGGCCGATAAGAACGTGATGGGCTCGGGTTTCCATTGCTCAGCGCTCCTGCCCGGCACGGGTGGCGGCCTGTTCGGCCGCGCGCCCGCGTGGGCCATGAAAGTATTCTTGAATCCATGCGTCGTCGGTCTGCTCGACCTCGGCCAGCGGGCCGGCCACCAGGACCTTCTTCTGCGACAGCACGGCGATGCGGTCGGTAATGGTGTACAGGGTGTCGAGGTCGTGGGTGATGAGGAACACCGACAGGCCCAGAGCGTCCCGCAGAGTCAGGATCAACTGGTCGAAGGCGGCGGCGCCGATCGGGTCCAGGCCAGCGGTGGGCTCGTCGAGGAAAAGGATGTCCGGGTCCAGTGCCAAGGCACGGGCCAGCGCGGCGCGCTTGATCATGCCCCCCGACAGCGAGGCCGGGTACTTGTCGGCGGCCGAGATTGGCAGCCCGGCCAGGGCCAGCTTCACTCCGGCCAGGTGCTCGGCATCGGCGCGGGACAGCCCGGCGTGCTCGATCAGCGGCAACGCCACGTTTTCGGTGACGGTCAGCGAAGAGAACAGCGCGCCCTTCTGAAACAGCACGCCGAAGCGTCGCTCGACCAAGGAGCGCTGCTCTTCGCGCAGGCCGGCCAGGTCCTGGCCTAGCACCTTGATCTGCCCGTCGTCGGGCCGTCGCAGGCCGATGATGCTACGCAGCAGCACCGACTTGCCGCTGCCCGACCCACCGACCACGGCGAGGATCTCGCCGCGATACAGGTCGAGATCGAGGTTTTCGTGCACGCTCTGGCGGCCGAAGCGGTTGCAGATGCCGCGGGCCTCGATCACGCGTTCCTGGCCATTCACCAGCCCATCTCCATGAAGAACAGTGCAGCCACCGCATCCAGCACGATGACCACGAATATCGACTGCACTACCGCCGAGGTGGTGTGCGCGCCCACCGATTCGGCGCTGCCGCTGACCTTGAAGCCTTCCAGGCAGCCGATGGCGGCGATCAGGAAGGCGAAGAACGGTGCCTTGGCCAGGCCGACCAGGAAGTGCTGCACGCCGATGTCGCTTTGCAGCAGCGACAGAAACATGGCTGGCGAGATGTCCAGTGACAGCGCGCACACCACCGCACCGCCGACGATACCGCAGATCATCGCGATGAAGGTCAGCAAGGGCAGCGAAATCAACAGTGCCAGTACGCGCGGCACCACCAGCATCTCCATGGGGTTCAGGCCCAGGGTGCGGATGGCATCGATTTCCTCGTTGGCCTTCATCGAGCCGATCTGCGCGGTGAACGCACTGGCAGTGCGGCCGGCCATGAGGATGGCGGTCAGCAGCACGGCGAATTCGCGCAGGAACGAGAATGCCACCAGGTCGACAGTGAAGACGGTCGCGCCGAAATCGGCCAGCACCGTGGCGCCAAGGAAAGCCACTACCGCGCCCACCAGAAAGGTCAGCAGGGCGACGATGGGCGCGGCGTCCAGGCCGGTTTGTTCGATGTGCGCCACGACCGGGGTGAAGCGCCAGCGATGGGGTTGCAGGGCGCGGCGCAGCAGGGTTTCGAGGATCAGGCCAACGAAGCCGAGCACCTGCATGGTGTCTTGCCACAAGGTGCCGACGGCGCAACCGATGCGCTCCAGCAGCAACAGCAGCACGTTCCGCTCGGGCTCCTTGACCGGGATGCAGTAGTCCTGCACCGAGCAGTAGACATTCTTGAGCAGGGCGCGGCTGGCTTCTGGCAGGCCGTGGGTGCAGCGCGACAGGCGTTCGGAGCCGAGCAGTTCGGCCAGCAGCGAGGCGCCGGCGGTGTCCAGGCGGCCCAGTTGGCTGAGGTCGGCGATGGTATCGGCAGCGTATTGCGCGCGCAGGCGCTCGCTCTCACGTTTGAGGCTGGCGTAATGCGCCAAGGTCCAGTCACCGGTAATGCGCAGACAGGCCGGTTGGCTACTGGTGTCCAGGGTGGCGCTGGGGGTGGTCATCGGCTCCATGCTACTGACTCGGCGCTAAGGCATAGGGGCTGATCATAGCGCAGCGGGCATGGGCTGTTTGGTGATTATGTGCTGTCTTCACGGACCTTGGGGGCTGCTTTGCAGCCCATCGCCGGCAAGCGGCCCCTTTCACTCACCCCGTGGGCGCGTCATCTACCACTTTGAAGCGCAGCACGCCGATGACCTGCCCATCTTCGGTCAGTACCCTCACCTGCCACTTGCCCACCGGGTTCGGCGGGAAGTTCTGCTTGTGGGTCCAGGCCCGGTAGCCTTCCTTGCGCCCGCCGTGGATGTCCAAGGCAATGCGATCGACTTCCTGGCCGTCCTTTTGCCACACATGGTAGATCCGCTCGTTCAGGCCGCGTGGCGCGTTGATCGCGGTGTAGGCGTACAGGCCGCTGCTACGGATGCGGCTGGCAGCAATTTCGTGCAGCGAATCGCCCGGCTGGCGGTTCAGCACTTCGGTGCTGACCGCCACTTCGGTCATCCACAGGGTCGCTGGCGGCACCCAGGAGCGCAGCAGCCAACCCCCGGCGCCGACCGACAGGGTGACCACCACCAGGGCCACAGCGCGGCGCCAGTTGTTGATCGGGAAGCTGCTGACAAGGCTGGGGAACGACAGTGCCATGGCTGCAATCAGGGCCAGCTTGAAGCTTTGCGCGGTGGTCAGGTGCAGGATGATCGGCAGCGCGGTCAGCAGGGCGGCGAAAAGGGTCAGGGTATGCAATGCCAGGAACAGCCAGCGGCGCGGCGCCAGCCACTTGTAGTACAGCGGATCGATGATCGAAATCAGCCCGGCGGCACCGAGCAGGCCGGTGAACACCAGTTGGCCGCTGTTCCAGGTGGTGGTGATGAAAAAGAACGGCAGTACGAAGAACAGTGATTCCTGGTGGATCATCTGCGTCGCGTAGCGCAGCAATGGTTGCGGTATTTCGCGGTTGAAGGTGCGCGCGAACAGGCCGGTGAGGGTGTTTTCCAGCATCAGCCAGACCCAGCTGACCAGCATGAGCACAGCAATCCAGCTGGCCAGGCCAGCCTGGCGGTCGACAAGGATGAAGCTACCAATCCCGGAGAGGAAACCGCCGAGCGCGATGATGCCGGGGTAGCGTTTAAGCAGTTCGATGATGCGCTGGACGATGTGGGGGATTTGGGGCATTGGGGGCTACAACAGAAAGGGTATGGTGGCTGTGCCGGCCTCTTCGCGGGTGAAACCGCTCCCAAAGGGACCGCGTTGCGATACCCGCGAAGTGGCCGGTACTGGCAAAAGGATACCGCCGATTCACTGCTAGCGTGTAGCACCGCTCGGCTTTTCCGGAGCATGCCGACGCCAGCGCAACAACCCCGCTGCCAGGATCAGCCCAAACAACAAGGCGACCAGCCCGTAGAGCTCATCATAGCCAAGCAATGGTTTCTCGATACGCACATAGCCATCTTCCTTGAGCAGTTCTTTCAGCGCCTCGTTGGCCTGCGCCAGGCTGACCTGGCGCAGCTTGCGCACCGGGTTGACGAAGCGCCCGTCGCTATAGTCGTTCAGCGCGCCCCAGTAGTAGTCGGCCAAGGCACTGTTGCCCTGGGTACTCCAGCTTTCCTTGGCGACGCTGGCGTACTTGATGCGCTCGAAGGTCTCCGGGTCGAGGCCTTCCTTGCGCAGGTGGTCGAACAACTTCTGCATCACTTCGACCGCTTGGTCGATGTCCTCGCGCTCCAGATCGGCATTGAGGCTTAGCAGGCCGGTGTCGCCGAAGCTCTCGCGTTTTGCCGAAGGGCCGTAGGACAACCCGTTGCGCAGGCGAAGCTGGTCGTACAGCGCCCAGTCCAGGTAGTGCGACAGCAGGTCCAGGGTGGCCTGGTGGTCGTTGTCCAGCACCGGCTCGACGAACAGCCAGTGCAGCTTGACGCTGTCGCCCAGCCAGCCGCGGGTCAGGTCGCGGCGCTGTGCAGCTTGCTGGCCGATGCTTTCCAGGGTGCGGCGCTCCTCCGGCTCGGTGGCGGGCAGTTCGCCAAAGGTACGCTCCAGGTAAGCCGGCAGCAGGCGGTCGAGGCCGCCGACCACGATCAGGGTCATGTTGTTGGCCGCGTACCAGCGGTCACGCAAAGTGTTCACCTGCTCCAGGGTCATATCTTCGAGGTTGGAGCGCTCCGGGCATTTCAGCCCCAGCTCGGTGGCTAGCTGGTCACTGGCGGGGTGGCCGATGTCCTGGCGGTCGAGCCAGCGCTGCAGGTGGCCATAGTGGCCGCCATCCTCGCGCTCGATGATGCGCTTGGCGGTGGCCAGGGCCTTGGCATCGATGCGGGTGTCGTGGATCACCGCCAGCAGCAGGTCCAGGATTTTGCGCTGGTTGCGTGCCGGGGCTTCGATCACGAAGGTGGTGTCGGCGCTGCTGGTGTAGGCGTTCCACTCGCCGCCCAGCGATTGCAGGCGCTCTTCCAGGCCGCCTTCGCCAGTTTCGTCGATGCCGCTGAAGAGCAGGTGCTCGAGCAGGTGCGGCAGCTCTTTCTGCTCGCAATTGAAGTCATCCAGGCCGACACCGACCACCAGGCGAATCGCCACATGGTCGCGTTCATAGCCGTTTTTCAAGATGACCTGCAGGCCGTTGGGCAACAGGTAACCTTCCACCCGCGAGCGGTCGAGGGCGAATGAGGGCAGGCTGCAGATCAGCAGGCAAACGAACATCAGGCAACGCATGGGCGAGCTTGGGTCCTCAGGTAGGCGAAATCACGGCAGACGGGCTTCGTCCGGCACGCTGTCGAGCATCAGCCCGCCCGTGTCCGAGCCGCCCAGTACCACATAGGCACTGCTACAGAACAAAGAGTTCAACCGTTTCATGTCGGCGATCAGCTCCAAGTGTAGCGAACTGGTCTCGATACTTTGCACTACCTTACGCTGCAAGCGGCTGACATGGGCGTGGGCAAGGCGCCGTTCCTGGGCGCGAAAACGGCGTTTTTCCCGCAGCAGCAGGCGGGCGCTTTCCGGATCGGCGCTGAGGAACACCGACAAGCCCAGGCGCAAGTTGGCCAGCAGTTGTTCCTGCAAGCCGGTCAGCTCTTCCAGCCCTACCTGGGAAAACTCCCGGCGCTGGCTGGTTTTCTGCTGTTGGACCTTGCGCAGCATGCGCTCGATCAGGTCGCAGGCCAGCTTGAGGTTGATTGCCAGTTCGATGATTTCTGCCCAGCGGCGGTTGTCCTGTTCGCTGAGGTCTTCACGCGACATCTGCGCCAGGTACAGCTTGATCGCGCTGTACAAGGCTTCGGCGTCCTCGCCCAAGGCGCGGACCTGCTGTGGCAATGCGGCCTGGGTACCGCGCAGGGCACCTAGCATGGCTTCGAGCAGGCTGTCGACGATATCGCCCAGGCGCAGGGTTTCGCGGGAGGCGTTGGCCAGGGCCAGGCTGGGTGTTTCCAGCGCCGAGGTGTCGAGATGGCGCGGGCGAATCTGGCCGTTGCCGTTTTCTCGCTCGGGCAGCAGAGTGTTGCACAGCCGGCCCATGGGTTTGACTGTGGGCAGCATGATCAGGCAACGCAGCGTGTTGTAGAGCAGGTGGAAGCCAATGACCAGCTCCTGTGCGCTGAAGCTCAGTGAGTCCATCCACCCCACCAGCGGGTGCAGCACGGGGATGATCAGCAGCAGGCCGATCAACTTGTACAGCAGGCTGCCCAGAGCCACCCGGCGCCCGGCGGCGTTTTGCATGCTGGTGCTGATGAAAGCCAGCAATCCGCTGCCGATGTTGGCCCCCACCACCAGACCGATGGCCACCGGCAGGCTGATCACTTCGGCACCGGCCAGCGTTGCGGTGAGCAGCACGGCCGCCAGGCTGGAATAGGAAATCATGGCGAACAGCGCGCCGACCAGGGCGTCGAGCATGATGTCGCCGGTCAGGGAGGCAAACAGCACCTTCACGCCCTGGGCGTGGGTAATCGGCGTAGCTGCCTGCACGATCAGCTCCAATGCCAGAATGATCAGGCCAAGCCCGATGCCTACCCTGCCCAGCTGGCCGGCTCGCGTCTGCTTGCGGGAGAGGAAAAAGATCACACCCAGGAATATCAGTAGCGGCGACAGCCAGGACAGGTCCAGGGTCAGCACCCGGGCCATCAGCGCGGTACCCACGTCGGCGCCGAGCATGATTGCCAAGGCCGGAGTCATCGCCATCAGGCCCTGGCCGACGAACGAGGTGACCAGCATGGCGGTGGCGTTGCTGCTTTGCACCATCGCCGTGACCAGAATGCCGGCGACGAACGCCAGCGGGCGTTTGCTCATGTTCTGGCTGATGATGCGCCGCAGGCTCGAGCCGAATACCCGAAGGATGCCGGTACGCACGATGTGGGTGCCCCAGACCAGTAGCGTAACGGCCGAGAGCAGGTTGAGCAGGGTCAGCATGGCTACGGCCCCCTGTTGCATTGGCCCAGAGGGCCAAGAGACGAAGCGTGAGCGTTTGAAGAATTTTCAGTGCTCACTCAAAGCTTTAGTTGTTTTGCGAAGCTGTCGCCAGCTTCGCATGGCTGTCATTTGTTTGAAATACAGCGGAAATGAAAAAAGGGCCCCGAAGGGCCCTTTGTGTCCTGCACTTCCTGATCTTATTGACCCGGAATGTCCTTGCGCAGTTTCACCGGTTCATGCTCTTTGCCGTTCTTGCGGGCCAAGGCAGTGCGCATGCGGATGTTGATAGCTTCCACCGCCAGCGAGAACGCCATGGCGAAGTAGACGTAGCCCTTCGGCACATGCACATCGAAAGCTTCGGCGATGAGCACGGTCCCGACCACGATCAGGAACGACAATGCCAGCATCTTCAGCGACGGGTGCTTGTCGATGAAATCGCTGATGGTGCCGGCGCACAGCATCATCACCAGCACGGCGACGATGATCGCGGCGATCATCACCGGTACGTGCGAGACCATGCCCACCGCAGTGATCACCGAGTCCAGCGAGAACACGATGTCGATGATGGCGATCTGGATGATGGTGTAGAAGAACTTGCCACCCGCGCCTTTCGGTTCTTCCTGGTTCTCGTCCTCGCCTTCGAGGCCGTGGTAAATCTCTTGTGAGCTTTTCCACAACAGGAACAGGCCACCAAAGAACAGGATCAGGTCACGCCCCGAGATGCCTTGGCCCAGAACCACGAACAGGTCGGCGGTAAGGCGCATGACCCAGGTGATCGACAGCAGCAGCATGATACGCGTGACCATGGCCAGGGCGAGGCCGAAGATCCGGGTGCGCGGCTGCATGTGCTTGGGCATGCGGCTGACCAGAATCGAGATCATGATGATGTTGTCGATACCGAGGACGATCTCAAGCGCGGTGAGGGTAAAAAAGGCAACCCAGATTTCCGGGCTGGTCAGCCATTCCATTTGTTTTCCTTCGAACGGTAAAGGCGACACGCCCGGGTCAGGGCGCGTCGCGTTAGGGAAATACGCGTTTATTAAAGACTACTGAACAGCGGGAAAATCCCCATCAGCAGCGCGGCGAGCATTATGCACAGGCATACCAGCACTGCCCACTTCAAGGTGAAGCGCTGATGATCGCCGAACTCGATGCCGGCCAGGGCCACCAGCAGGTAGGTGGAGGGTACCAGGGGGCTGAGCAGGTGTACCGGTTGCCCGACGATCGAAGCACGCGCCATTTCCACCGGGCTGATGCCGTAGTGGCTGGCAGCTTCGGCCAGCACTGGCAGCACGCCATAGTAGAACGCGTCGTTGGACATGAAGAAGGTGAACGGCATGCTCACGATCGCGGTGATCACCGCCAGGTATGGGCCCAACGCCTCGGGGATGACCGACAGCAGGCTCTTGGACATGGCGTCGACCATGCCGGTGCCCGACAGGATCCCGGTGAAGATGCCGGCGGCGAAGATCAGACCGGTGACCGCCAGCACGCTGCCGGCGTGGGCGGCGATGCGGTCTTTCTGCTGCTGCAGGCACGGGTAGTTGACGATCATGGCGATGCTGAAGGCGATCATGAACAGCACCGGCAGCGGCAGTACGCCGGCAATCAGCGCGACCATCAGGGCAGCGGTCAGGGCGCCGTTGAAGTACAGCAGTTTTGGCCGGCGCGCGTCCGGGTACTGCGAAACGGTGATTTCGCTGTGGTCGATGTCGTCGGTGGGCAGGTGCAACTCGCCCAGGCGGGCACGTTCGCGCTTGCCGTACATGTAGGCGATGGCCAGGATCGCCAGCACGCCGAACAGCATGGCCGGGATCATTGGTACGAAGATGTCCGACGGGTCCACGTGCAGGGCGCTGGCTGCGCGGGCCGTCGGGCCACCCCAGGGGGTCATGTTCATCACCCCGCCGGCGAGAATGATCAGGCCGGCCATGATCCGCGGGCTCATGCCCAGGCGGCTGTACATCGGCAGCATGGCGGCGCAGCAGATCATGTAGGTGGTGGCGCCGTCACCGTCGAGCGAGACCACCAGGGCCAGCACTGCGGTGCCGACGGAGACTTTCAGCGGGTCACCCTTGACCAGCTTGAGGATCTTGCGCACAGCCGGGTCGAACAGGCCGGAGTCGATCATCAGGGCGAAATAGAGGATGGCGAACATCAGCATCACACCGGTAGGTGCGAGTTTGCTGATGCCCTCGAGCATCATCGGGCCGATCTTTGCGGAAAAACCGCCGAACAGGGCGAACAGGATCGGTACCAGGATCAGCGCTATCAGGGCAGACAGGCGCTTGGTCATGATCAGGTACATGAAGGTGATGACCATGGCAAAGCCGAGGAAGGTCAGCATGGCAATACTCCAGGCGTGGCGCGGCGAAGGAACGTCGATTCGGGCGGATCAGCGCGTTTGGCGCTGTGCGGGGAGCATGCAGAGGGGAACTACGGAAAGTCGGGCACAGGAATACATCAGAATCACCATTGTTGTTGTTGATTGGGCCGGGCGCGGTGGTTACCGGGTGCCCTGGCTGACCGGTCTTGTGCCGGTAGTGGGGGCTATCCTATGAGGGCAAGCTTTCAGCCAGCTTTCGCCGAAGCAAAGGCGACGAGAGGTAGGTGATGCAGGATGTGACCGAGGGTGGCTGCCATTGTGGCGCCTTGCGTTATCGGTTGGCGGGCGACCTGACAGACATCGCCCATTGCCATTGTTCTATCTGCCGACGGGTCAGTGGCGGGCTGGTGGTGACCTGGCTCACCCTGCCCCGCTCGGGGTTCCGGTGGTTGGCTGGAGAGCCGAACTGCTATGTGGCACCGTCCAGTTGCAGCCGGTACTTCTGTGGGCATTGTGGGGCGCATGTGGCGTTGGTGACTACACACAGCTCGGAGACGGTTGATGTGACGGTGGCGACGCTGGACCACCCGGAACGGGTCAGGGCCAACCGGCATATCTGGGTGGGTAGCCGGTTGCCCTGGTTGCATCTGGATGAGGATTTGCCTTCGGAGGCGGAGGAAAACCAGTAAGGGATTGTGTTGGTGCTGCCGGCCCTATCGCCGGCAAGCCAGCTCCCACAGGTGTCCCACCACCTTCAGACCCATGGTGATCTCGTGGGCGCTGGCCTGCCGGCGATAGGGCCGGCACAGCCGTACTTACAACTGCAGGCCTCCTGCAGCCTTGTGCAATGCCCGCAGATGCTCGCCTACCTGCTTCACATTGGCTTCCACCGCCGCAATCTCCCTGGCCCGCGATGGCTCCAGCAGCGCTCTAACCTCTTTGTCCAGGCTCGTGCTCAAGCGCAGCAACTGCGCTTGCCGCTCGCTGCTGACCTGCTCCAGTTGCTTGCGCTCCTGCGGCTGCGGCAGCCCGTAGCCCTTGCTGTCGAGCAACTCTGCCGGGCGGCTGAGAAAGCCACTGTTGGCAAGCATCTGCCTGAGGGTCGCATCGGCCTTGCTGACGCTACCATCGTTCAGCGCGGCGGCGTTCAGGTAGCGCTGTTTGACCTCGTCCTGGGCCAGAAGCAGTTGCCGGCGCAAGCTGGCCTGTTCAAGCAGCAGCAAGGCGGCGCTGGTGCGCAGGTCGGCCTGGGCGAACCAACCTCGCCGTTGCTCGGCGTCCAGGGCCAGCCAGTCCTCGACCTTGTCCTGCTTGATTGGCAACTGCTTCTTCAACACCTCGAACATGGCCTGGTAACGGTCGCGGTAGGAGTCGAAGCGATAACCCAGGCGCAGCGCCTCGCGGGGGTCGTCGAGCACGCTGGTATCGGCCAGCCCCCTGCCCTTGAGCACGGCCAGCAAGCCATTGGGCATGATGCTGTCGAGGTCGTTCAGGCGTGGGTTCGCGGTGCCGCTGCGCAGCAGCTTCAACGACTCTACCGCGCAATTGTTGGACAGGAACCAGTAGTTGCCATCGTAGCTCCAGTGCATTTCGGCGGCCTGACGCACAAGGTTCTCGATCTCGTCGCGGTTCAGCCGCAAGGGCACCGACGCCAGGCTGCGCAGTTCGGTCTTGGTGTACTCGTCGATCACCTGGCCCAGCGGCAGCACGAACAGGCGCGAGGGGTAGGCACCGACCAGGCCGTCCCAGCTGGAAAGCTGCACATCGTTGACGAAGGCTCGGTACGACAGCACCAGGCTCTGGTCGAGGTCCAGGCGGCAGTCCGGCCCGCGGGGGCGACCCGGCTTGCAGATCACCAGGCGCAGCATGCTGTGGCCCCAGCGGCTGACCAGGTTCTGGTTGGCTTCGGCCAGCAGGTAGTCCACCTCATAGACCCGCTCGGGGTCGATTTCACCCAGCGGTTGGCGGGCGAAGTCGCTGCCGGCATTGATGAACGGCAGGCCCTTGGCGCAGCTGTCCTGCTGCGGTGCCCAGCCGAAGTGTTCGCGCAGATATTGGTTCAGCGCCGGACGGCGGCAGCCGTAGCTCGGGTCGAGGAGGAAGTACTCCATGTTGACCGCGATGTATTCCTTGGGGCTGCTCAGTTCATAACTGTCGGGGCTGCGCACGAACTGGCCGTTGTGCTGCTCGCGCTCGCCGCGTCGGCCCACGTACTGTTGCCAGCCGGCCAGGTCGAGCAGGCGCGGGTCGTCGCTGAGGGTGAAACGGCGCTCTGCCTGGCCTCTGCATGCTTCGGGCAGGCCAACTTTGCCCAACGTACCTTGCTGGCGCTTGCAACGGGCGATCAGCGCGTTCTCGGCGCTGGGCCACAGCCGGGCACGGTCGTAGATATGGGTGAGTTCGTGCAGCACGGTGGCCAGCAGTTCTTCTCGCACCGTGCCATGCGGGCGCTTGGTGCGCTCGGTGGCAGCACTGCCATCGGTGAGGCTGGGCAGTAGGCGGCGATTGAGTTCGAGGGTAGATACCAGCGATGCCTGGCCATAGGCGTCGGCCGGCATGTTGTCGCTCCAGCTGACCCGCACGCGGCGGTTCAGTTGTTGCTTGAAGCGAGGGGGCAGCTTGCCCACGGCTTCGTCGAGCAGAGCCTGAGTGGCTCGGGTCTGCTGTGGGTCAAGGCCGGACGCCTGCAGCTCGAGCTGCAGGTCGGCCAGGGCGGGCGTGCCGAGCAGCGTCAGGACGCAGCCGAGCAGCCAGGCGCGCACGCGGTTCACAGCGCGAGGATGGCTTCAGCCAGTACCTGGTCGCTGGCGTCGCGCGCTTGCGGAACGCGCTCGCGCAGAGTGTTGAAAGCGGCCTCGAGCTGGGCGCCGCGGATGTCACCGTTGCTGGCGACAAAGCTGGCGGCGTCGTCATGGGCTTCGCGCACCACTTTGGAGTCGCGGATCGAGGTGGTGGTGTCAGAGGTGAAGTCGATCGAACGGCCAAAGGCCCGCACGATGATATTGCTGGTGGCCACCAGGGTCTGTGCCTGAGCCAGGTCGGCCAGCAGCAGCATGCCGAGGGTAGCGGCAATCAGCGGTTTACGCATGGAGCATCTCCGAAAAATACAGGGAGTCAGATGTAGTTATTGGACGAGAATTGCCTGCGCCAGTTCCAGATCGCCGACGGTATGCCGTGCGCAATTGTGGCGTAGTGATTCCAGTGCTGCCTCCAGCCGCGCACCGCGGATCTGGCCGTCGCTGGCGACGAAGGCAGCGGCATCGTCCTGGGCCTGGCGGACCAGTTTACGGTCGAACGGTGCGGTGGTGACCTGGCTGGTCACATAGCCAGTGATGACCAGGCTTTGCGTAGTGGTATCCATGGCATGGGCACTGACCATGCCAACAACGGAGAGCAGCAACGGCAACAGATAACGCATGGGCTCTACAACAGCTGGAAACGTGGATGGCAAAGATGTGTGCGGCTGTGCTGGTGGTGACCAGCACAGCTGAACGGCTCAGCCGGGGTCAAAGCGCCAGGATGGCCTGGGCCAGTTGCGCGTCGCTGGCTTGCAGGGCTGGCATTTGCGAGCGGATGTGCATGAAAGCGCTTTCCAGCTTGGCACCACGAATGTCGCCCTGGCTGCCAACGAAGCTGGCGGCGTCGTCACGGGCGGCCTGGACAATCTTGTCGTCACGGAACGAGGAGGAAATATCGGAAGTGGCATCGGTGGACGCGGCCACTGCGCCAACGACGGCGTCGGTGGTGACAACGAAGCTGGTGGCGTTTGCGGTGCCGGCCAGGCTCAGCATCAGGGCGGCGCCAATCAGGTATTTACGGGACATGATCGTGGACTCCTGGACTAGGGTCGGGTGGTTCTGTTTTATCGGACGCTCGCACAGCTCGTCGCGGTACTTTTTCAACAGTGCGTTCTACCAGACTGTTACGCCAAGCGTATCACGCGCCGGTGTTTCTGGATGTTAATGAACAGCGCGCCAACAAACTGTTATGGTTTGTTTTATGATTTTACAAACTGTACATGTGCGCTTGTAAAAGGCTCTGGCATGCCGTCTGCAAACAAAAAACCCGTCGCAGTCACCTGCAACGGGTTTCGGAAATTAGCGGTGCCGACCAAAGCCGGCAAGCCGGAGCTTAGCGCCAGAAAGGCTTGCTCAGCTCTTCGTAACGCTGCGACTCGCTGATACCGGCATCGGCCAGCAGGCGGGCGTCCAGGCGAGCCAGTTGACGGCGGCTGGCCATACGGCGCTGCCACAGCAGCAGGGTGGACAGAGCGCGCAGCGGCAGCGAAGCGTTGGATTGTTGGGCGTTGCTTTCAAAAACCAGACCGGAACTGAGGGTACGTTCCATGATGTTTCATCCTTCCGCTTATGGCGGGATTAGGTAGTGATTTAACTGATGCCAATGATCCTCCTCTGTCGTCCATTACAGTAGATACAGTTCGGTGGAAAGACGATGGTCCAGTTAACTGTGTAACCCTACTGTTGCACTCGAAACTGACGCAACTGTACTGGTCTGCACTTATTTGGTGCGCTTTGATTCAGGGAGGTTGATTTGCGAGCCGAGAAGGCGCGCAAGAACCGGTACAGTAGTACAGATTATGCTGGATGCTACGGCAAGGTGTATTGATCGAAGGGTTTGACTGTATCTGGCCCATTCGCGGAATTGCCTGCGAAGAGGCCGGAACAGCGGAAGCAGGGCCGCCGTTCCGTACCTCATCTGTATCAGCTAGCCAGCATGCGCCCGGTTTCTTCCAGGTTCTCGTGCCAGCTCAGGGCTTCGCGCAGGATGTGTGGGGTGTGGCCACCAAGCTGGCAGGCGCGATCGAAGTAGTCGTTCAGCGCTGCTCGGTAGTCCGGGTGTACACAGTTGTCGATGATCGCCCGGGCGCGCTCACGTGGCGCCAGGCCACGCAGGTCGGCCAGGCCTTGCTCGGTGACCAGGATGTCCACGTCGTGCTCGGTATGGTCGACATGGCTGACCATCGGTACCACGCTGGAAATCGCGCCACCCTTGGCAATCGACTTGGTGACGAACACGGCAAGGTGGGCGTTACGGGCGAAGTCACCCGAGCCGCCGATGCCGTTCATCATCTTGGTGCCGCAGACGTGGGTGGAGTTGACGTTACCGTAGATGTCGAACTCCAGCGCGGTATTGATACCGATGATGCCCAGACGGCGGACCACTTCCGGGTGGTTGGAAATCTCTTGCGGGCGCAGAACCAGCTTGTCCTTGTAACGCTCCAGGTTGCCGAACACATCGGCGTTGCGGCGGGTCGACAAGGTGATCGAACTGCCCGAGGCGAAACTCAGCTTGCCAGCGTCGATCAGGTCGAAGGTGGAATCCTGCAGTACTTCGGAGTACATGGTCAGGTTTTCGAACGGCGACTCGATCAGGCCGCACATCACTGCGTTGGCGATGCTGCCGATACCGGCCTGCAGCGGGCCAAGCTTGTTGGTCATGCGGCCAGCTTCCACTTCTTTCTTGAGGAAGTTGATCAGGTGGTCGGCGATGCCCTGGGTTTCGTCATCCGGAGGCAGGACGGTGGACGGCGAGTCCGGCTGGTCGCTGATAACGATGCCGACGATCTTGGCCGGGTCGATCGGAATGGCGGTGCTGCCGATACGGTCGTCGACCTTGACCAACGGGATTGGCGTACGGGTCGGGCGGTAGGTCGGGATATAGATGTCGTGCAGGCCTTCGAGGTTGGTGTTGTGCGAGAGGTTGATCTCGACAATCACCTGCTTGGCGAAGATCGCAAAGCTGGCCGAGTTGCCCACCGAGGTGGTTGGCACGATGTGGCCCTGCTCGGTGATGGCCACGGCTTCGATGACCGCGATGTCCGGCAGTTTCAGCTGCTGGTTGCGCAGCTGCTCGACGGTTTCTGACAGATGCTGGTCGATGAACATCACCTGGCCGTCGTTGATAGCCTTGCGCAGGGTGCTATCGACCTGGAACGGCATGCGGCGAGCCAGCACGCCAGCCTCGGTCAGTTGCTTGTCCAGGTCGTTGCCCAGGCTGGCGCCGGTCATCAGGCTGATTTTCAGTGGCGATTGCTTGGCACGCTCGGCCAGTGCATGCGGTACGGCCTTGGCTTCGCCGGCGCGGGTGAAACCGCTCATGCCGACGGTCATGCCGTCCTCGATCAGACCAGCGGCATCAGCCGCACTCATTACCTTGCTGTGCAGGGAGGACAAGCGGATACGATCACGGTACATGGATTGTTATCTCGGGCTACTGAAACTACTGCAGCGCAGTCTAGAGACTTCGCCCCTTGCCGTCCCACGACCATGGTCGTATGAGAAACGTTGGAGTAGAGCCGTTGATCCGGATCAATAAAAGAAAAGCCCCGGCAGATTCTGACCGGGGCTTCCTTTATATCAGCTGGTTTGCAGCGGCCGTTGTCACTCCACCGCCTTGACCATGTCTTCGATGACCTTCTTGGCGTCGCCGAACACCATCATGGTCTTGTCGAGGTAGAACAGTTCGTTGTCCAGGCCGGCATAGCCACTGGCCATGGAGCGCTTGTTGACGATGATGGTCTTGGCCTTGAACGCTTCGAGGATCGGCATGCCGGCGATCGGCGACTTGGGGTCGTTCTTCGCTGCCGGGTTGACCACGTCGTTGGCGCCCAGCACCAGCACCACATCGGCCTGGCCGAACTCGGCGTTGATGTCTTCCATTTCGAACACCTGATCGTACGGTACTTCTGCCTCGGCCAGCAGCACGTTCATGTGCCCGGGCATACGGCCCGCTACTGGGTGGATCGCGTACTTCACGGTCACGCCGTTGTGGCTCAGCTTCTCGGTCAGTTCCTTGAGCGCATGCTGGGCGCGAGCCACCGCCAGGCCGTAACCCGGGACGATGATCACGCTGTCGGCGTTGCTGAGCAGGAAGGTGGCATCGTCGGCCGAGCCAGACTTCACCGGGCGCTGCTCTTTGGAACCTTGCGCCGCGCCCGCATCGGTATCACCACCGAAGCCACCGAGGATGACGTTGAAGAACGAACGGTTCATCGCTTTGCACATGATGTACGAGAGGATGGCACCGGACGAGCCGACCAGGGAGCCTGCGATGATCAGCATCGAGTTGTTAAGCGAGAAACCGATACCGGCCGCTGCCCAGCCCGAATAGCTATTGAGCATCGACACCACTACCGGCATGTCGGCGCCCCCGATCGGAATAATGATCAGCACGCCCATGATGAAGGCCAAGACCAGCATCAGGGTGAAGGCACTGTAGTGGCCAGTGAAGGTGAACAGCAGGCCCAGGGCAATGGTGGTCAGGCCGAGGATCAGGTTCAACTTGTGCTGGCCGGCGAACTGTACCGGTGCGCCCTGGAACAGGCGGAACTTGTACTTGCCCGACAGCTTGCCGAAGGCGATCACCGAGCCG
The DNA here is from genome assembly GCF_036784815.1 of Pseudomonas sp. TE3-3-F2023. Lineage (NCBI taxonomy): Bacteria > Pseudomonadati > Pseudomonadota > Gammaproteobacteria > Pseudomonadales > Pseudomonadaceae > Pseudomonas > Pseudomonas sp. TE3-3-F2023. The sequence goes on from NZ_CP145113.1 coordinate 934,716, forward strand.
GAGAAAGTAATGGCACCGATGGCTGCGCCGAGGAACAGTTCCAGGCGGTTGCCGGTGGGGATCGGGTCGCTCATGGCGGCAACGATGCCCATCGATTGCGGTTCCAACACTGCGGCGATGGCGATGAACACCGCAGCCAGGCCGATCATGCTGTGCATGAAGGCGACCAGTTCCGGCATCTTGGTCATCTCGACGCGCTTGGCCATTATCGAACCGGCAGTGCCGCCGACCAGCAGGCCAACGAGGACGTAGCCGATGCCGGCGGTGGCAAGCTCGGCCCCGAGCTTATAAATGAGGCCGACCGTAGTGACGATGGCGATACCCATGCCGATCATGCCGAACAGGTTGCCACGCCGCGAGGTAGTCGGGTGCGACAGGCCCTTGAGCGCCTGGATGAAGCACACCGAGGCGACGAGGTAGAGGAGCGTTACCAGATTCATGCTCATGCTTACTTCTGCGCCTCGTTCTTGGTTTTCTTCTTGAACATCTCAAGCATGCGACGGGTGACCAGAAAGCCACCGAACACGTTGACCGCGGCCAGAGCCACCGCCAGGGTGCCCATCAGCTTGCCGGCCGGGGTCACCGTCAGGGCGGCGGCCAGCATGGCGCCGACGATGACGATCGCGGAGATGGCGTTGGTCACGGCCATCAGTGGCGTGTGCAGTGCCGGGGTGACGTTCCACACCACGTGGTAGCCCACATAGATGGCCAGCACGAAGATGATCAGGTTGTAGATGCCATGGGAAATCAGCATGTCTTCCATTGTCGTGCTCCTTAGCCGTTCTTGCGGACGACCTGACCATCACGGCACATCAGGCAGGCCGCGACGATGTCGTCTTCGAGGTTGATGACCAGCGCGCCGTCCTTGTCGAACAGCAGCTTCATGAAGTCCAGCAGGTTGCGTGCATACAGTGCCGAGGCATCGGCGCCCACCTGGGCCGGCAGGTTGGTCGGGCCGACGATGATCACGCCGTTCTCGTGTACCACCTGGTCGGCGACAGTCAGTGGGCAGTTGCCGCCCTGGGCTGCTGCAAGGTCGATGACCACCGAGCCGGGCTTCATCTGCGCGACGGTTTCGGCACTTAGCAGGGTCGGCGCCTTGCGCCCCGGGATCAGCGCAGTGGTAATTACGATATCCGCCTGCTTAGCGCGCTCGTGCACGGCCTGGGCCTGGCGTTGCATCCAGCTGGCCGGCATCGGCCGGGCGTAACCGCCGACACCTTCGGCGCACTCGCGCTCTTCATCGGTTTCGTAGGGTACGTCGATGAACTTGGCGCCCAGCGACTCGATCTGCTCCTTCACGGCCGGGCGTACGTCGGACGCCTCGATCACTGCGCCCAGGCGCTTGGCCGTGGCAATGGCCTGCAGGCCGGCAACGCCCGCGCCCAGGATCAGCACGCGCGCAGCCTTGACGGTACCGGCGGCGGTCATGAGCATGGGCATGAAGCGTGGATAGTGATGGGCAGCCAGCAACACAGCCTTGTAACCGGCGATGTTGGCCTGCGACGACAGTACGTCCAGGCTCTGCGCCCGCGAGGTGCGCGGCGCAGCCTCCAGCGCGAACGCGGTAATGCCGCGCTCGGCCATCTTGCCGATCAGCTCGCTGTTGAAGGGGTTGAGCATGCCCACCAGGAGGCTGCCACTGTTTATCAGGGCCAGTTCCTGGTCGTTGGGGGCGACCACTTTGAGCACCAATTGGGCGCCGTAGGCATCGGCTGCACTTCCCAGGGAAGCACCCACGGCCTCATAGGCACTGTCCGGAATGCTGGCATTGAGCCCTGCCCCCCGTTGGACGGTGACCTGATGGCCCTGGCCAATCAGTTTCTTGATGGTTTCCGGGGTCGCAGCGACCCTTGTCTCACCGGTCTGCGTCTCGAGAGGAACACCAATGTGCACGACTATTTCTCCTGCGGTGACCTTTTGTCTTTTTAAAAGCCAGCGCACTTCGGATGGTGCGCTGGGGCGGCTGTGGAGCGCCGGCCCGCCGAATCCCGGGCGGGCGAAGCATTTTGCAGACGAAGCCAGAGGCCTTCAACCGGTTCTGGAGCGAAACGAAGTCAAAACTACAAGTCACCCTGTGACCGTATGTCGCAACGGCCAGGCTGCAGCCCGTCAAACATAGGCTATTGGCAGATTAGGAGAAAAAAACAAAAATTTTGCGATCAATTCGCTTACGGCTTGGTGAATGTCGCAAAATAACCCGCAAAGCCGCGCCGTAAGCAGGGTTAAAGCGGATTTTTGCACCCCGCATAACAGTTTACGTATATGCGACAAATACATATATCTGTAGGTGTTAAAAATAATTGACTACGGGGTCAAGTTACCGGGTTTGCTCACGTCTTGGCCGTGTAGGCCTGGGCCTGGCTTAGCAGCCAGTCGCGGAAGGCGCGTAGCGAAGCTGACTCCACCTTGCGCTCCGGGATCATCAGATAGTAGGCCTTGTCACTACTCAGGGCATGCCTGTTAGCGACCACCAACCTGCCCTCCTCCAACTCGCGCTGGATCAGGAACGGCGGAATCAGGGCGATGCCCATCTCATGCATGGCCGCCTGCGCGAGCATCGAGAATAGTTCATAGCGCGGGCCTGTCATGTCGCGTTCCACATTCATGCCGACGCTGCTGAACCATTGCCGCCAGGCATAGGGGCGCGTGCTCTGCTGCAGCAGTGGTAGCCGGGCGATACGCTGCGCGTCGAGCGTGCCCTGCCCGTCCAGCAGCACAGGGCTGCACACCGGTACCGGGTTTTCCCCCATCAGCCGGTGCGACTGCGTGCCGGACCAGTCGGCATCGCCGAAGTAGATAGCGGCGTCGAAGGTGGTGTCGGCAAACAGGAAAGGCCGGGTGCGGTTGGTGAGGTTGACCGTGACCTCTGGATGGCGCTGCTGGAAGTCCTTTAGTCGCGGTAGCAGCCATTGGGTGCCGAAGGTGGGTACCACGGCGAGCTCGATCACGTTGGCGCCCTGCTGGCGCATTACCGACAAGGTATCGCGCTCTACCGCGTCCAATTGGGCGGCCACCTGGCGGCTATAGGAAAGGCCGGCTTCTGTCAGCTTCACGCCGCGGCGCGAGCGGCGGAACAGCTCCACATTAAGGAAGGCTTCCAGGCCACCTATCTGCCGACAGACGGCGCCTTGGGTCAGCGCAAGTTCCTGGGCGGCCTTGGTAAAGCTCTCGTTGCGTGCTGCCGCCTCGAAGCAAACCAAGGCGGCGGTACTGGGGATCTTGCGGCGCATGTACGTCAACCTCACTCGTAAGGCTGTCAATATGGCGTTTTGCCGATTTACGAAGTGACAAATTATCACTAATTGGTGCGCAATCCTCGTTTGTCCCGACGGCCGATCAGGCCTAGGCTCAAAGGCACAAGAAACTGCCCCCTATTTCGAGGATTTCGCTCATGGCCGGTAAAGCAAGCTTCAACTGGATCGACCCGCTGCTGCTCGATCAGCAGCTCACTGAAGAAGAGCGCATGGTGCGTGACAGCGCTTATCAGTTCGCCCAGGACAAGCTGGCCCCGCGTGTGCTCGAGGCTTTCCGTCATGAGCAGACCGACCCGGCGATCTTCCGTGAAATGGGTGAGGTCGGGTTGCTGGGCGCCACCATTCCCGAGCAATACGGTGGCAGTGGCCTGAACTACGTGTGCTATGGCCTGATTGCTCGAGAGGTAGAGCGCATCGACTCGGGTTACCGCTCGATGATGAGCGTGCAGTCGTCGCTGGTGATGGTGCCAATCAACGAGTTCGGTACCGAGGCACAAAAGCAGAAGTATCTGCCCAAGCTGGCTAGCGGCGAGTGGATCGGTTGCTTCGGCCTGACCGAGCCCAACCACGGTTCCGACCCGGGTTCGATGATTACCCGTGCCCGGAAGGTCGACGGCGGCTACCGCCTGACTGGCAGCAAGATGTGGATCACCAACAGCCCGATCGCCGATGTGTTCGTGGTCTGGGCCAAGGACGATGCGGGTGATATCCGCGGCTTTGTTCTGGAAAAGGGTTGGCAAGGCCTCAGCGCGCCGGCGATTCACGGCAAGGTCGGGCTGCGCGCCTCGATAACTGGCGAAATCGTCATGGATAACGTGTTCGTGCCGGAAGAAAACATCTTCCCGGATGTACGCGGCCTCAAAGGTCCGTTCACCTGCCTGAACTCCGCCCGCTATGGCATCTCGTGGGGTGCGCTGGGAGCTGCGGAAGCCTGCTGGCACACTGCGCGTCAGTATACCCTGGACCGTCAGCAATTCGGTCGCCCGTTGGCTGCCAACCAGTTGATCCAGAAGAAGCTGGCCGACATGCAGACTGAAATCACCCTGGCGCTGCAGGGCTGCCTGCGTCTGGGGCGGATGAAGGACGAAGGCACGGCTGCAGTGGAGATCACCTCGATCATGAAGCGCAACTCGTGTGGCAAGGCGTTGGATATTGCCCGCATGGCGCGTGACATGCTGGGGGGCAATGGCATTTCCGATGAGTTCGGCGTGGCTCGTCACCTGGTCAACCTGGAGGTGGTCAACACCTATGAAGGTACTCACGATGTGCATGCGCTGATCCTGGGGCGTGCGCAGACCGGCATCCAGGCCTTCTATTGATAAGGAGCCAGCCCATGGGCGCGCTATCACATCTGCGGGTGCTGGACCTTTCTCGCGTGTTGGCCGGCCCATGGTCTGGCCAGATTCTCGCTGACCTTGGTGCCGATGTGATCAAGGTCGAGCGCCCTGGCAGTGGTGACGATACCCGCTCATGGGGGCCGCCTTTCCTCAAGGATGCCAAGGGCGAGAGCACAAGTGAGGCGGCCTATTACCTGTCGGCCAACCGCAACAAGCGCTCGGTGACCATCGACTTTACCCAGGCCGAGGGGCAGCGCCTGGTACGTGAGTTGGCGGCGAAGTCCGATATCGTCATCGAGAACTTCAAGGTTGGTGGGTTGGCTGCCTACGGCCTGGACTACCAGAGCCTGAAGGCGATCAACCCGCGGCTTATCTATTGTTCCATCACTGGGTTCGGGCAGACCGGGCCTTATGCCAAGCGCGCGGGTTATGACTTCATGATTCAGGGGTTGGGCGGGCTGATGAGCCTGACCGGCCGCCCGGAAGGTGAAGAGGGTGCGGGGCCGGTCAAGGTAGGGGTGGCGCTGACCGACATCCTTACCGGGTTGTACTCCACGGTGGCGATCCTCGCTGCCCTTGCCCATCGCGAGCAGACCGGGGTGGGCCAGCATGTCGACATGGCGTTGCTCGATGTGCAGGTGGCTTGCCTGGCGAACCAGGCGATGAACTACCTGACCACGGGCAACCCGCCTCGTCGGCTTGGTAATGCGCACCCCAATATCGTGCCTTATCAGGATTTTCCCACGGCGGACGGCGACTTCATCCTGACCGTGGGCAACGACAGCCAGTTCCGCAAGTTCGCCGAGGTGGCCGGGCAGCCGCAATGGGCGGACGACCCGCGTTTCGTTACCAACAAGCTGCGGGTTGCCAACCGGGCCGAGCTGATTCCTTTGATCCGCCAGGCCACGGTGTTCAAGACCACGGCGGAATGGGTAAGCCAGCTCGAAGCTGCAGGAGTGCCGTGCGGGCCTATCAATGACCTGGCGCAGATGTTCCAGGATCCGCAGGTTCTGGCACGCGGATTGGCGGTAAACATTCCGCATCCGTTGGCGGGAAGTGTGCCGCAGGTGGCGAGCCCGATACGGTTGTCGGAGACGCCGGTTGAGTACCGTCGGGCGCCGCCGCTGCTGGGTGAGCATACCGAGGTGGTGCTGGAGGATGTATTGGGGCTGGATGCCGGTGAGGTGCGGCGGCTGCGCAGTACCGGTGTGCTTTAAGGGCGTTTGGCCTTGGTGAAAAGCGGGGAGGCCGTCAGGCCTCCCCGCTTTGCTTTTCAGCGATATCAAGGTTTCTTGAAATTAAGGGTTGACGCGGTTTCGAATCCGCTTATAATGCGCCCCACTTCTGACGTAGTCGAAGCGTAAAACTTCTTGTAAATCAATTAGTTAGGCGATTCAGGTAGTATCAGGAGTGCTTCGATCGAATGATCGCCAGCGGTTGAGATGATGGTTGACAGCGCTTCTAAACGCTGTATGATTCGCCTCCCGCTACGAGAGATCGCAGCGAGTCAAGTGTTTGAAGCTAAACGAGTTTCTCGCAAAAAACTTCAAAATAAACGCTTGACAGCAAATGAGGAAAGCGTAGAATGCGCGCCTCGGTTGAGACCAAACGCTCTTAACCAAACGCTCTTTAACAAATCGAATCAAGCAATTCGTGTGGGTGCTTGTGAGTACGGACTGATAGTCACAAAGATTATCAGCATCACAAGTGGCCATGCGAAAAATCACATAGTCATTTGAGATTGCTGAGCCAAGTTTAGGGTTTCTTAAAAACCCAAGCAGTATTGAACTGAAGAGTTTGATCATGGCTCAGATTGAACGCTGGCGGCAGGCCTAACACATGCAAGTCGAGCGGATGACGGGAGCTTGCTCCTTGATTCAGCGGCGGACGGGTGAGTAATGCCTAGGAATCTGCCTGGTAGTGGGGGACAACGTTTCGAAAGGAACGCTAATACCGCATACGTCCTACGGGAGAAAGCAGGGGACCTTCGGGCCTTGCGCTATCAGATGAGCCTAGGTCGGATTAGCTAGTTGGTGGGGTAATGGCTCACCAAGGCGACGATCCGTAACTGGTCTGAGAGGATGATCAGTCACACTGGAACTGAGACACGGTCCAGACTCCTACGGGAGGCAGCAGTGGGGAATATTGGACAATGGGCGAAAGCCTGATCCAGCCATGCCGCGTGTGTGAAGAAGGTCTTCGGATTGTAAAGCACTTTAAGTTGGGAGGAAGGGCAGTAAGCTAATACCTTGCTGTTTTGACGTTACCGACAGAATAAGCACCGGCTAACTCTGTGCCAGCAGCCGCGGTAATACAGAGGGTGCAAGCGTTAATCGGAATTACTGGGCGTAAAGCGCGCGTAGGTGGTTCGTTAAGTTGGATGTGAAAGCCCCGGGCTCAACCTGGGAACTGCATCCAAAACTGGCGAGCTAGAGTACGGTAGAGGGTGGTGGAATTTCCTGTGTAGCGGTGAAATGCGTAGATATAGGAAGGAACACCAGTGGCGAAGGCGACCACCTGGACTGATACTGACACTGAGGTGCGAAAGCGTGGGGAGCAAACAGGATTAGATACCCTGGTAGTCCACGCCGTAAACGATGTCAACTAGCCGTTGGAATCCTTGAGATTTTAGTGGCGCAGCTAACGCATTAAGTTGACCGCCTGGGGAGTACGGCCGCAAGGTTAAAACTCAAATGAATTGACGGGGGCCCGCACAAGCGGTGGAGCATGTGGTTTAATTCGAAGCAACGCGAAGAACCTTACCAGGCCTTGACATGCAGAGAACTTTCCAGAGATGGATTGGTGCCTTCGGGAACTCTGACACAGGTGCTGCATGGCTGTCGTCAGCTCGTGTCGTGAGATGTTGGGTTAAGTCCCGTAACGAGCGCAACCCTTGTCCTTAGTTACCAGCACGTTATGGTGGGCACTCTAAGGAGACTGCCGGTGACAAACCGGAGGAAGGTGGGGATGACGTCAAGTCATCATGGCCCTTACGGCCTGGGCTACACACGTGCTACAATGGTCGGTACAGAGGGTTGCCAAGCCGCGAGGTGGAGCTAATCTCACAAAACCGATCGTAGTCCGGATCGCAGTCTGCAACTCGACTGCGTGAAGTCGGAATCGCTAGTAATCGCGAATCAGAATGTCGCGGTGAATACGTTCCCGGGCCTTGTACACACCGCCCGTCACACCATGGGAGTGGGTTGCACCAGAAGTAGCTAGTCTAACCTTCGGGGGGACGGTTACCACGGTGTGATTCATGACTGGGGTGAAGTCGTAACAAGGTAGCCGTAGGGGAACCTGCGGCTGGATCACCTCCTTAATCGACGACATCAGCCTGCTGATGAGCTCCCACACGAATTGCTTGATTCATGGTTGAAGACGACTAGGCCCTGCAAGGGTCGAATGTTGTTCCTGATCAGAACTCGGAAATGAGCATTCGTTTCGAATGTTGATTTCTGGCTTTTGTCAGATCGTTCTTTAAAAATTCGGATATGTGATAGATATAGACTGATGGCCAGTTTCACTGCTGGTTAATCAGGCTAAGGTAAAATTTGTGAGTTCTGCTCGAAAGAGCAACATGCGAATTTTCGGCGAATGTCGTCTTCACAGTATAACCAGATTGCTTGGGGTTATATGGTCAAGTGAAGAAGCGCATACGGTGGATGCCTTGGCAGTCAGAGGCGATGAAAGACGTGGTAGCCTGCGATAAGCTTTGGGGAGTCGGCAAACAGACTGTGATCCAGAGATCTCTGAATGGGGGAACCCACTCAGCACAAGCTGAGTATCTTGTACTGAATACATAGGTGCAAGAGGCGAACCAGGGGAACTGAAACATCTAAGTACCCTGAGGAAAAGAAATCAACCGAGATTCCCTTAGTAGTGGCGAGCGAACGGGGACCAGCCCTTAAGTTGATTTGAGATTAGTGGAACGCTCTGGAAAGTGCGGCCATAGTGGGTGATAGCCCCGTACACGAAAATCTCTTATCAATGAAATCGAGTAGGACGGAGCACGAGAAACTTTGTCTGAATATGGGGGGACCATCCTCCAAGGCTAAATACTACTGACTGACCGATAGTGAACCAGTACCGTGAGGGAAAGGCGAAAAGAACCCCGGAGAGGGGAGTGAAATAGAACCTGAAACCGTATGCGTACAAGCAGTGGGAGCCTACTTTGTTAGGTGACTGCGTACCTTTTGTATAATGGGTCAGCGACTTATATTCAGTGGCGAGCTTAACCGAATAGGGGAGGCGTAGCGAAAGCGAGTCTTAATAGGGCGTTTAGTCGCTGGGTATAGACCCGAAACCGGGCGATCTATCCATGGGCAGGTTGAAGGTTAGGTAACACTGACTGGAGGACCGAACCGACTACCGTTGAAAAGTTAGCGGATGACCTGTGGATCGGAGTGAAAGGCTAATCAAGCTCGGAGATAGCTGGTTCTCCTCGAAAGCTATTTAGGTAGCGCCTCATGTATCACTCCAGGGGGTAGAGCACTGTTTCGGCTAGGGGGTCATCCCGACTTACCAAACCGATGCAAACTCCGAATACCTGGAAGTGCCGAGCATGGGAGACACACGGCGGGTGCTAACGTCCGTCGTGAAAAGGGAAACAACCCAGACCGTCAGCTAAGGTCCCAAAGTCATGGTTAAGTGGGAAACGATGTGGGAAGGCTTAGACAGCTAGGAGGTTGGCTTAGAAGCAGCCACCCTTTAAAGAAAGCGTAATAGCTCACTAGTCGAGTCGGCCTGCGCGGAAGATGTAACGGGGCTCAAACCATGCACCGAAGCTACGGGTGTCATCTTTGATGACGCGGTAGAGGAGCGTTCTGTAAGCCTGTGAAGGTGAGTTGAGAAGCTTGCTGGAGGTATCAGAAGTGCGAATGCTGACATGAGTAACGACAATGCGAGTGAAAAACTCGCACGCCGAAAGACCAAGGTTTCCTGCGCAACGTTAATCGACGCAGGGTTAGTCGGTCCCTAAGGCGAGGCTGAAAAGCGTAGTCGATGGAAAACAGGTTAATATTCCTGTACTTCCAGTTATTGCGATGGAGGGACGGAGAAGGTTAGGCCAGCCTGGCGTTGGTTGTCCAGGTTTAAGGTGGTAGGCTGAAATCTTAGGCAAATCCGGGATTTCAAGGCCGAGAGCTGATGACGAGTTGCCTTCAGGCGACGAAGTGGTTGATACCATGCTTCCAAGAAAAGCTCCTAAGCTTCAGATAACTGGGAACCGTACCCCAAACCGACACAGGTGGTTAGGTAGAGAATACCAAGGCGCTTGAGAGAACTCGGGTGAAGGAACTAGGCAAAATGGCACCGTAACTTCGGGAGAAGGTGCGCCGGCGAGGGTGAAGGACTTGCTCCGTAAGCCCATGCCGGTCGAAGATACCAGGCCGCTGCGACTGTTTATTAAAAACACAGCACTCTGCAAACACGAAAGTGGACGTATAGGGTGTGACGCCTGCCCGGTGCCGGAAGGTTAATTGATGGGGTTAGCGCAAGCGAAGCTCTTGATCGAAGCCCCGGTAAACGGCGGCCGTAACTATAACGGTCCTAAGGTAGCGAAATTCCTTGTCGGGTAAGTTCCGACCTGCACGAATGGCGTAACGATGGCGGCGCTGTCTCCACCCGAGACTCAGTGAAATTGAAATCGCTGTGAAGATGCAGTGTATCCGCGGCTAGACGGAAAGACCCCGTGAACCTTTACTATAGCTTTGCACTGGACTTTGAATTTGCTTGTGTAGGATAGGTGGGAGGCTTTGAAGTGGGGACGCCAGTTCTCATGGAGCCATCCTTGAAATACCACCCTGGCAACTTTGAGGTTCTAACTCAGGTCCGTTATCCGGATCGAGGACAGTGTATGGTGGGTAGTTTGACTGGGGCGGTCTCCTCCCAAAGAGTAACGGAGGAGTACGAAGGTGCGCTCAGACCGGTCGGAAATCGGTCGTAGAGTATAAAGGCAAAAGCGCGCTTGACTGCGAGACAAACACGTCGAGCAGGTACGAAAGTAGGTCTTAGTGATCCGGTGGTTCTGTATGGAAGGGCCATCGCTCAACGGATAAAAGGTACTCCGGGGATAACAGGCTGATACCGCCCAAGAGTTCATATCGACGGCGGTGTTTGGCACCTCGATGTCGGCTCATCACATCCTGGGGCTGAAGCCGGTCCCAAGGGTATGGCTGTTCGCCATTTAAAGTGGTACGCGAGCTGGGTTTAGAACGTCGTGAGACAGTTCGGTCCCTATCTGCCGTGGACGTTTGAGATTTGAGAGGGGCTGCTCCTAGTACGAGAGGACCGGAGTGGACGAACCTCTGGTGTTCCGGTTGTCACGCCAGTGGCATTGCCGGGTAGCTATGTTCGGAAGAGATAACCGCTGAAAGCATCTAAGCGGGAAACTTGCCTCAAGATGAGATCTCACTGGGATCTTGAATCCCCTGAAGGGCCGTCGAAGACTACGACGTTGATAGGTTGGGTGTGTAAGCGCTGTGAGGCGTTGAGCTAACCAATACTAATTGCCCGTGAGGCTTGACCATATAACACCCAAGCAATTTGCTAGCGCAGATTGCGGTGGTGAAGACGAAAGAACCGAAAGTTCGCAACATCACAAATATCGCATATCCGAATTCGCTGGGCTGTCCATCTGGACATTCTGGCAACAGAATTTCTTGACGACCATAGAGCATTGGAACCACCTGATCCCATCCCGAACTCAGTAGTGAAACGATGCATCGCCGATGGTAGTGTGGGGTTTCCCCATGTGAGAGTAGGTCATCGTCAAGATTCATTTCGCAAAACCCCTATCTGCACATGCAGGTAGGGGTTTTGTCTTTAAGTAGAAGCTATCGCTTCTCCTGGTAGGCTGAAAGCCAGCCGGTGGTGGTAAAAAGGTGGTTGACAGCGTTTCTGAATGCTGTATTATTCACCTCCCGCTACGAGAGATCGAAGCGAGTTAAGTGCTTGAAGTTAAACGAGTTTCTCGCAAAAAACTTCAAAATAAACGCTTGACAGCAAATGAGGAAAGCGTAGAATGCGCGCCTCGGTTGAGACGAAACGCTCTTAACCAAACGCTCTTTAACAAATCGAATCAAGCAATTCGTGTGGGTGCTTGTGAGTACGGACTGATAGTCACAAAGATTATCAGCATCACAAGTGATCATGCGAGAAATCACATAGTCATTTGAGATTGCTGAGCCAAGTTTAGGGTTTCTTAAAAACCCAAGCAGTATTGAACTGAAGAGTTTGATCATGGCTCAGATTGAACGCTGGCGGCAGGCCTAACACATGCAAGTCGAGCGGATGACGGGAGCTTGCTCCTTGATTCAGCGGCGGACGGGTGAGTAATGCCTAGGAATCTGCCTGGTAGTGGGGGACAACGTTTCGAAAGGAACGCTAATACCGCATACGTCCTACGGGAGAAAGCAGGGGACCTTCGGGCCTTGCGCTATCAGATGAGCCTAGGTCGGATTAGCTAGTTGGTGGGGTAATGGCTCACCAAGGCGACGATCCGTAACTGGTCTGAGAGGATGATCAGTCACACTGGAACTGAGACACGGTCCAGACTCCTACGGGAGGCAGCAGTGGGGAATATTGGACAATGGGCGAAAGCCTGATCCAGCCATGCCGCGTGTGTGAAGAAGGTCTTCGGATTGTAAAGCACTTTAAGTTGGGAGGAAGGGCAGTAAGCTAATACCTTGCTGTTTTGACGTTACCGACAGAATAAGCACCGGCTAACTCTGTGCCAGCAGCCGCGGTAATACAGAGGGTGCAAGCGTTAATCGGAATTACTGGGCGTAAAGCGCGCGTAGGTGGTTCGTTAAGTTGGATGTGAAAGCCCCGGGCTCAACCTGGGAACTGCATCCAAAACTGGCGAGCTAGAGTACGGTAGAGGGTGGTGGAATTTCCTGTGTAGCGGTGAAATGCGTAGATATAGGAAGGAACACCAGTGGCGAAGGCGACCACCTGGACTGATACTGACACTGAGGTGCGAAAGCGTGGGGAGCAAACAGGATTAGATACCCTGGTAGTCCACGCCGTAAACGATGTCAACTAGCCGTTGGAATCCTTGAGATTTTAGTGGCGCAGCTAACGCATTAAGTTGACCGCCTGGGGAGTACGGCCGCAAGGTTAAAACTCAAATGAATTGACGGGGGCCCGCACAAGCGGTGGAGCATGTGGTTTAATTCGAAGCAACGCGAAGAACCTTACCAGGCCTTGACATGCAGAGAACTTTCCAGAGATGGATTGGTGCCTTCGGGAACTCTGACACAGGTGCTGCATGGCTGTCGTCAGCTCGTGTCGTGAGATGTTGGGTTAAGTCCCGTAACGAGCGCAACCCTTGTCCTTAGTTACCAGCACGTTATGGTGGGCACTCTAAGGAGACTGCCGGTGACAAACCGGAGGAAGGTGGGGATGACGTCAAGTCATCATGGCCCTTACGGCCTGGGCTACACACGTGCTACAATGGTCGGTACAGAGGGTTGCCAAGCCGCGAGGTGGAGCTAATCTCACAAAACCGATCGTAGTCCGGATCGCAGTCTGCAACTCGACTGCGTGAAGTCGGAATCGCTAGTAATCGCGAATCAGAATGTCGCGGTGAATACGTTCCCGGGCCTTGTACACACCGCCCGTCACACCATGGGAGTGGGTTGCACCAGAAGTAGCTAGTCTAACCTTCGGGGGGACGGTTACCACGGTGTGATTCATGACTGGGGTGAAGTCGTAACAAGGTAGCCGTAGGGGAACCTGCGGCTGGATCACCTCCTTAATCGACGACATCAGCCTGCTGATGAGCTCCCACACGAATTGCTTGATTCATTGTAAAAGACGATGCTGTAACGCGACCCTGTTATAGGTCTGTAGCTCAGTTGGTTAGAGCGCACCCCTGATAAGGGTGAGGTCGGCAGTTCAAATCTGCCCAGACCTACCATTACATGGTTCAGCCGTAGAATACGGGGCCATAGCTCAGCTGGGAGAGCGCCTGCCTTGCACGCAGGAGGTCAGCGGTTCGATCCCGCTTGGCTCCACCACTTTTGCTGTACTGCTTGATCAAACTCAGAAATGAACATTCGTTTCGAATGTTGATTTCTGGCTTTTGTCAGATCGTTCTTTAAAAATTCGGATATGTGATAGATATAGACTGATAGCCAGTTTCACTGCTGGTTAATCAGGCTAAGGTAAAATTTGTGAGTTCTGCTCGAAAGAGCAACATGCGAATTTTCGGCGAATGTCGTCTTCACAGTATAACCAGATTGCTTGGGGTTATATGGTCAAGTGAAGAAGCGCATACGGTGGATGCCTTGGCAGTCAGAGGCGATGAAAGACGTGGTAGCCTGCGATAAGCTTTGGGGAGTCGGCAAACAGACTGTGATCCAGAGATCTCTGAATGGGGGAACCCACTCAGCACAAGCTGAGTATCTTGTACTGAATACATAGGTGCAAGAGGCGAACCAGGGGAACTGAAACATCTAAGTACCCTGAGGAAAAGAAATCAACCGAGATTCCCTTAGTAGTGGCGAGCGAACGGGGACCAGCCCTTAAGTTGATTTGAGATTAGTGGAACGCTCTGGAAAGTGCGGCCATAGTGGGTGATAGCCCCGTACACGAAAATCTCTTGTCAATGAAATCGAGTAGGACGGAGCACGAGAAACTTTGTCTGAATATGGGGGGACCATCCTCCAAGGCTAAATACTACTGACTGACCGATAGTGAACCAGTACCGTGAGGGAAAGGCGAAAAGAACCCCGGAGAGGGGAGTGAAATAGAACCTGAAACCGTATGCGTACAAGCAGTGGGAGCCTACTTTGTTAGGTGACTGCGTACCTTTTGTATAATGGGTCAGCGACTTATATTCAGTGGCGAGCTTAACCGAATAGGGGAGGCGTAGCGAAAGCGAGTCTTAATAGGGCGTTTAGTCGCTGGGTATAGACCCGAAACCGGGCGATCTATCCATGGGCAGGTTGAAGGTTAGGTAACACTGACTGGAGGACCGAACCGACTACCGTTGAAAAGTTAGCGGATGACCTGTGGATCGGAGTGAAAGGCTAATCAAGCTCGGAGATAGCTGGTTCTCCTCGAAAGCTATTTAGGTAGCGCCTCATGTATCACTCCAGGGGGTAGAGCACTGTTTCGGCTAGGGGGTCATCCCGACTTACCAAACCGATGCAAACTCCGAATACCTGGAAGTGCCGAGCATGGGAGACACACGGCGGGTGCTAACGTCCGTCGTGAAAAGGGAAACAACCCAGACCGTCAGCTAAGGTCCCAAAGTCATGGTTAAGTGGGAAACGATGTGGGAAGGCTTAGACAGCTAGGAGGTTGGCTTAGAAGCAGCCACCCTTTAAAGAAAGCGTAATAGCTCACTAGTCGAGTCGGCCTGCGCGGAAGATGTAACGGGGCTCAAACCATGCACCGAAGCTACGGGTGTCATCTTTGATGACGCGGTAGAGGAGCGTTCTGTAAGCCTGTGAAGGTGAGTTGAGAAGCTTGCTGGAGGTATCAGAAGTGCGAATGCTGACATGAGTAACGACAATGCGAGTGAAAAACTCGCACGCCGAAAGACCAAGGTTTCCTGCGCAACGTTAATCGACGCAGGGTTAGTCGGTCCCTAAGGCGAGGCTGAAAAGCGTAGTCGATGGAAAACAGGTTAATATTCCTGTACTTCCAGTTATTGCGATGGAGGGACGGAGAAGGTTAGGCCAGCCTGGCGTTGGTTGTCCAGGTTTAAGGTGGTAGGCTGAAATCTTAGGCAAATCCGGGATTTCAAGGCCGAGAGCTGATGACGAGTTGCCTTTAGGCGACGAAGTGGTTGATACCATGCTTCCAAGAAAAGCTCCTAAGCTTCAGATAACTGGGAACCGTACCCCAAACCGACACAGGTGGTTAGGTAGAGAATACCAAGGCGCTTGAGAGAACTCGGGTGAAGGAACTAGGCAAAATGGCACCGTAACTTCGGGAGAAGGTGCGCCGGCGAGGGTGAAGGACTTGCTCCGTAAGCCCATGCCGGTCGAAGATACCAGGCCGCTGCGACTGTTTATTAAAAACACAGCACTCTGCAAACACGAAAGTGGACGTATAGGGTGTGACGCCTGCCCGGTGCCGGAAGGTTAATTGATGGGGTTAGCGCAAGCGAAGCTCTTGATCGAAGCCCCGGTAAACGGCGGCCGTAACTATAACGGTCCTAAGGTAGCGAAATTCCTTGTCGGGTAAGTTCCGACCTGCACGAATGGCGTAACGATGGCGGCGCTGTCTCCACCCGAGACTCAGTGAAATTGAAATCGCTGTGAAGATGCAGTGTATCCGCGGCTAGACGGAAAGACCCCGTGAACCTTTACTATAGCTTTGCACTGGACTTTGAATTTGCTTGTGTAGGATAGGTGGGAGGCTTTGAAGTGGGGACGCCAGTTCTCATGGAGCCATCCTTGAAATACCACCCTGGCAACTTTGAGGTTCTAACTCAGGTCCGTTATCCGGATCGAGGACAGTGTATGGTGGGTAGTTTGACTGGGGCGGTCTCCTCCCAAAGAGTAACGGAGGAGTACGAAGGTGCGCTCAGACCGGTCGGAAATCGGTCGTAGAGTATAAAGGCAAAAGCGCGCTTGACTGCGAGACAAACACGTCGAGCAGGTACGAAAGTAGGTCTTAGTGATCCGGTGGTTCTGTATGGAAGGGCCATCGCTCAACGGATAAAAGGTACTCCGGGGATAACAGGCTGATACCGCCCAAGAGTTCATATCGACGGCGGTGTTTGGCACCTCGATGTCGGCTCATCACATCCTGGGGCTGAAGCCGGTCCCAAGGGTATGGCTGTTCGCCATTTAAAGTGGTACGCGAGCTGGGTTTAGAACGTCGTGAGACAGTTCGGTCCCTATCTGCCGTGGACGTTTGAGATTTGAGAGGGGCTGCTCCTAGTACGAGAGGACCGGAGTGGACGAACCTCTGGTGTTCCGGTTGTCACGCCAGTGGCATTGCCGGGTAGCTATGTTCGGAAGAGATAACCGCTGAAAGCATCTAAGCGGGAAACTTGCCTCAAGATGAGATCTCACTGGGATCTTGAATCCCCTGAAGGGCCGTCGAAGACTACGACGTTGATAGGTTGGGTGTGTAAGCGCTGTGAGGCGTTGAGCTAACCAATACTAATTGCCCGTGAGGCTTGACCATATAACACCCAAGCAATTTGCTAGCGCAGATTGCGGTGGTGAAGACGAAGAACCGAAAGTTCGCAACATCACAAATATCGCATATCCGAATTCGCTGGGCTGTCCATCTCGACATTCTGGCAACAGAATTTCTTGACGACCATAGAGCATTGGAACCACCTGATCCCATCCCGAACTCAGCAGTGAAACGATGCATCGCCGATGGTAGTGTGGGGTTTCCCCATGTGAGAGTAGGTCATCGTCAAGATTCATTTCGCAAAACCCCTATCTGCACATGCAGGTAGGGGTTTTGTCTTTAAGTAGGAACTACAGAGATTCGCAGGCACGTCCGAAGGACGGGCCAGCACACAGAATTTCTTGACGACCATAGAGCATTGGAACCACCTGATCCCATCCCGAACTCAGCAGTGAAACGATGCATCGCCGATGGTAGTGTGGGGTTTCCCCATGTGAGAGTAGGTCATCGTCAAGATTCAAATCCAAAGCCCCTGTCTGCAATGCAGACAGGGGCTTTGTCTTTTCCAGGGGAGCTTTCAGGTGAGCGCGCTTCCCGTGTAGGAGCGGCCTTGTGTCGCGATAGCGTCAGAACTGGTAGCTGACCGTGGCACTGACATTTCGCTCTTCACCCATATAGCAGTAGTTCAGGCTTGCACACGAGGTGATGTAGCTTTCATTGGTGAGGTTATTGGCATTCAGGCGCACATCCATCCCCCGGAGGCCGACCTTGCCCAGGTCATAGCCGATCGAGGCGTCGAACAGGGTATAGGAGGGCACCTTCATGCTGTTTTCCGCATCCACCCAGCTGTATCCCACATAACGCACCCCACCGCCCAAGCGCAGACCATCCAGTGCCCCCTGGTGGAAGTTGTAGTCAGCCCAAAGCGAAAACATCTGTTTCGGTGCCTGTGTTGGCGAATTGCCTTTGTTATCCAGGTTGCCAGACACCAGGCTGGGCATCGACTTTGTGTATTCGATATCGGTAAAGGTATAGCCGCCCAGCAGCTTCAAGCTGTCGGTCAGCTGCAAATGGGCCTCCAGCTCAAGCCCTTGTGAGCGCACTTGCCCTACAGGGCGATAGAAGTCCTCGTCAGGCTGCTTCGAGGCCAGGTTCTCCTGCTCGATGTGGAACACCGATGCGGTGAACAGGTTGTCGGTACCCGGCGGCTGATACTTGAGACCTGCCTCCCATTGAGTGCCCTCGGTCGGTGCAAGAGGGCGGCCTTGCTGGTCGGACACGGTATTGGGGTTGAATGACTCCGAGTAGCTGACATAGGGAGCGATGCCGTTCTCGAACAGGTAGAGCACCCCTGCGCGGGTAGTGAACCTGGAGCGCTGGTCACTGACCTTGGCGTTGCTGTCGCGATTCTCCTCGGACACCCTCACCCAGTCCTGGCGCAGTCCCAACGAGAAGCGCCATTGGTCCAGCTCCACCAGGTCCTGCAGGTAAACGCCCGTTTGCTGCAGGCGCCGCTGGTAGCGGTTCTCGCCCAGCACCTGAAGGTTGCCGTTGCCGTATTGTGGGTTGCCGGCATCCAGCGGATCGACTGTGCCATAACGCCAAGCCACGTCGGCCTTGCGTCGCTGATAGTCGGCGCCCAGCAGCAGGGTGTGTTTGGCGGCCCCGGTGAAGAATTCCGCCTGCAGCATGTTGTCGATGATGTACGAATGCAGGCGTTCGTCGCCGCCGGTATAGGCGCGGTTGAGGATATTGCTGTCGGCATCCGCCCAACCAGCGGAATACACCTGGTCCATCGACACGTCGGAATCCTGATAGCGGAAGTTCTGGCGTGCCGTGAACACATCGTTGAAGCGATGCTCGAACTGGTAGCTGAAGGACTGTTGGGTACGCTCGTAGTTGTCGATACCCGGTTCACCTTCGAAGAAGTGGTCCGACAGGCGCAAGCCGTTGCGCTTGTGCAGCATGCCATCTGCGGGGTTACCGCCGTGATAGCCGCCGTTGGGGTCGTGTTGCAGGTAGGCCTGCAGGGTCAGCGAAGTATCTTCGTTGAAGTCGATACTGACGGCCGGCGCGATGGCGTAGCGTTCTTCCTTGTTGTGATCGAACTGCGTGTCGGAAGCATCCGCCAGGCCTGTCAGGCGATAAGCGATATGCTTGTCGTCATCCACGGGGCCGCTGAAGTCGAAACCCGTGCCACGCTGGCCTTGGGTACCAAGGGTGGCCTGGACTTGATGGTAGGGGGTAAACAGCGGCTTCTTGGTGGTCAGTGCCACCAGGCCTCCTGGCGAACTACGGCCATACAGTACCGAAGAAGGTCCCTTGAGAATATCGATGCGCTCAAGGAAGTACGGGTCCACCTGCATGGTGCTGTAGGTGCCGTTGTCTCCCATCGACTTGAGCCCGTCGACATAGATGTTATCCACCGAGCCGTCGTTGAAGCCACGCATGGCTACATAGTCATAACGATGGGTCGCCCCGTAGGGGTTGGTCAGTACCCCAGGTGTGTAGCGCATGGCTTGGGCAACGGTTTGGGAGCCTTGGTCGGCGATCTGCTGTCGAGTAACCACCGAGACCGATTGCGATGTCTCTACCAGTGGCATGCTGGTCTTGGTCGCAACTTGGCTATGGGTAGCGTTGTAACCCTCCATGCTGCCCAGTGCATTGCCGAGAGTGAAGCTACGGATGTCGGTGTCTGGCAACGACAATGCAGCGCCTTGGGGTTGTGCCTGCAGCACGTAGCTGCGGCCATCTTGGCTGACGGCTTCCAGGCCGCTGCCATTGAGCAACTGGTGCAATGCCTGATCAATTGGGTATCGCCCCTGCAGGCCATTCGTCTGCAAGCCTTGGGTGAGCTGGGGTGTACTAGACAGGGTGATGCCAGCCTGGCGGGCGAACTGGTTGAGCACATCATCCAACTGGCCGGCCGGGATCGCATAGTGGTGGCTCACCTGGGCCGTTTCAGCTGCTATGGACAGTTGCGTGACGGTTGTCAGGCTCAGGGCGGTGCCAAACAGGGCAGCCCGGACTGCTTTGCGTAAGCGTGCTGAGTGCAAGACAGGTCGAAAATCATTCGTATTGAAGGTGCGCGTGTACACTGCGGCGGTAGGCATGAGGGGTCCGTTGAAGTGTGAGGGCAGAAGGTGTTGCTTACTGTCCAAGCCGTACCGGCATTCAAAACCCGTCAAAAAAGTTATTGGGACCGCTATGCGCCCCATCGCCGGCAAGCCAGCTCCCAAAGGTATTGCATAGCTCTCAGGCCTTGAGATCCCTGTGGGAGCTGGCTTGCCGGCGATAGGCTGCACGCAGCCCTGAATGCAAAAGCCGCCTTCAGTTCAGGCCAGCCCCTCCACGCGAACCCACCAGCGTGTACGTTGGCGAAGCCGCACGGGCAGTGTACTTGGCAGCAGCTGCAGCAGCTGCTCCGGTTCTTCGAGGCGGAATACACCCGACAGGCGCAAATCGGCAATGTCGTCGCTGCAGTCCAGATATCCATGGCGATAACGGCTGACCTGCGAGAGGAAGTCGAACAGCCGCATGTTCCGGGTGACGATCAGGCCCTCAGTCCAGGCCATCGCATCCATGTCTACCTGCTCGAGCCGGTGTGTACCTTGCGCATCCAGGCGCCAGTTCTGGCCGCTTTCCATCCATTGCAGCTGGCCATTGCCAGGCCGGTGTATCGCCACCCTGCCATGGCTGACACTGACCTGCGTGTAGTCGTTGTCCTGGCGCGCCACAAAGCGCCCTTCAAACCCTTCCAGCAACGCGTCACGAGTTTGCACAAGCAAGGGATGCTGCGGATTGCAGGCAATCATCAATTCCCCCTGTTTCAGGCGGACCAGGCGCTGTTGGTCATTGAAGGCCAGGTCGACGGCACTGCGGGTATTGAGTTGCATCAGCGAGCCATCGGGAAGCGCGAAGCTGCGCCGTTCGCCCGTACCGGTGGTGTAGTCCGATGCCCAGGCGTTGACCGCATCGAGATCTTTTCCCAGCCATGCCGCTGTCCCCACCATGGCAACGCCACCAAGCAGCTTCAGCGCCTGCCGACGGTGCAGGCGGCGCTGGCTGGTCTCCAGGGTCTGCAAAGCCAGCCCTGCGCCAGGGACGGCACTCAGGTCAAGGTCCTGATGCAGGTGAATAACCCGTTGCCAGGCCTGTTCATGTTCGTGGTGGGTAGTGCGCCATTGCCTGCACTGTTGCTGCACGGCAGGGTCATGCCCGCTCTCGCGTAGCCTCAGTATCCACTGGATGGCCTGCTTGACCGCTGTTGCGCCAGGCTGTGCGGCGGTCATCATGTCAGCACTCGTCGGCGTAGCGCAGTAGATAGCAATGGTAGAGCGCGTCGGCGATGTAGCGCTCCACGGTACGTACCGAGATCCCCATCTGGTCGGCGATGGCCTGGTGCTTCAGCCCCTCGCATTGGGCCAGCAGGAATGCGCGGCGTACTTTGGGCTTGAGGCCGTCGAGCATGCGCGCGATGCGCTCCAGCAATTCCAGCAGCAGCTCACGGGTTTCGACCGAGGGGGCCTGTGCTTCCGGCACCTCTGCCAGTGCCTCAAGGTAGGCCCTGTGCAGTTCCTCGCGCCGCCAGTGGTCGATCACCAGCCCGCGCGCGACCGTCCGCAGGAAGGCCCGTGGTGTGTTCAGTTTCAGGTTTTCGCGACGCTGCAACAGGCGCACGAAGGTGTCCTGGGCCAGGTCTGCTGCATCGGCGGCATTGCCCAGCTTGCTGCGTAGCCAGGCATGCAACCAGCCGTGGTGGTCACTATAGAGCGTTTGCACGGAATCGTTGCTGGGCATGGGTACGGGTGCTGCCATCAATGGACATTAATGATAATTAGTCTCATTGTTGGCTGGGCGCCGATCAATTTGCAACCCATCCGACTCCATGCGGGCAGTCACTACCCGCTAGCGCCCCAGTTGCGTATCCAGGTACTTGCGGATTACCCGCGATGCGTTATTCAGGTGCCGCTCCAGCACTGCTACAGCTTCGTCTACCAGCTTGTCGCTCGCCGCATCCGCCAGTGCGTTGTGATCGTCCTGGGTGAGCTTGCCCAGGCCCATGGACGAGAGATGAAACCGCAGGAAGCGCTCTTCCTCATTCAGTTCGTCCTCGATCAGACGCAGCAGCTTCTTGTTCGGCGCCTTGTTGTACAGCGACATGTGGAACAGGCGATTGAGGCGGCCGATTTCAGCGTGGCGGGTTTCGTTTTCCAGTTGCTGGATATACCCGCGGGCATTGTCGATGTCGCTGGCATCTAGCAGCGGAATGGATTGGCGCAGCGCTTCGGTCTCGAGCAGCACGCGCAGGGCATAGGTGTCCACCGCGTCCTCGCCGATCAACGGCGCAACCACCGCGCCCTTGTGCATTTCCACTTTCAGCAGCGATTGCGCTTCGAGCTGGCGCAGGGCCTCGCGCACGGGCATGCGGCTGACACCGAACAAGGTGGCGAGTTCTTGTTGTCTTACGGCGGTACCTGGGGGCAAGCGACCATCGAGAATGGCACTGCGCAGGCGTTCTTCGATCACGCCACGGGCCTGATGCGGCAACAGCTGCTCACTGGCCAGCACATTGCTCAATTTGATTTTCTCGGCCACGCGACGTCTGCCTCAACGATGACTAAAGTTGGATCCAATTACACTAGTAACAGCTCTTGGGGGCGTCAAACCTGTACTGGTGGTGGAACAGGCGCCCCAAAAGCGCGGCTATGGTGGATGAAGTCGCCCGGCAAAGGAAGCGGCCTCCAGAATGTTATAACCGGAAAGTGTAGGTCGACTGACCAGCGGGTGCATGATTGCAGGGTGCCATTGTTTTTTGCCGTGGCAAGCCGCACCATCGCTGCTTTCGACTGGCCTGAACAGGGCTTCGCAGTGGCGATATCCTGGATGCTCAAAACCGTTGTGCAACGTGTCGGCCTTGCTGCGCTGCTGGGCGGCCTGCTGCTGGGCGGTTTGCATGCGGATTGGGACTTTTCCCAGATCAGCCGCAAGTCGCAGGCACTCTATGGCCCCTTGGGCGCCGGGCAGGGCCGGATCGATGCCTGGCAAAACCTGATGGCCACGCAGAAGCAGGGTACGGAGCTTGAGCGATTGCAGGTGGTAAACCGCTTCTTCAACCAGCAATTGCGCTATGTCGAGGATATCGACCTGTGGCATGAGGTCGATTATTGGGCCACGCCGGTGCAGGCGCTGATCAAGGGCGCAGGGGACTGCGAGGACTACGCCATCGCCAAGTATTTCAGTCTGCGGCGCATGGGCATCCCCAGCGAAAAGCTGCGCATCACCTACGTCAAGGCGCTGCGGCAGAACCGGGCGCACATGGTCCTGACCTATTATTCAAGCCCACAGGCACAACCATTGGTGCTCGACAGCCTGATGGATGCCATCAAGCCGGCCAGCCAGCGTACCGACCTGCTGCCGGTGTACGCCTTCAATGGTGAGGGCTTGTGGCTGACGGGCGCCACAGGCAACAAGAAGGTCGGCGATACCAAGCGGTTGTCACGCTGGCAGGATTTGCTGAAGAAAATGCAGGCCGAAGGGTTCCCGGCCGAGCCGGTCTACTGAAGGAGCACAGATGTCACTGTTCAAACAATTGCTGTTGGCCATTTGCCTGTTCCTGGTGGTCGCCTTCAGTGGCAGTTTCATGGTCAGCCTGGAAAGCTCTCGCAGCCAGTACGTCAACCAGTTGCGATCGCACGCCCAGGATGCGGCGACCGCGCTGGCGCTGTCGCTGACGCCGAATATCGATGACCCGGCGATGGTCGAGCTGATGGTCAGTTCTATCTTCGACAGTGGTTACTACTCAAGCATCAAGGTCGTCGACCTGGGCTCCAATGCTGTGCTGGTGGAGCGCCACGCCGAACCGGACCCAGGCGGTGTGCCGCGCTGGTTCGTGCACTTGATCGGACTGGAGGCCGCCGGTGGCGATGCCATCGTCAGCCGCGGCTGGCAGCAGGCCGCACGCGTTGAAGTAATCAGCCACCCGATGTTCGCCATTGCCAAACTCTGGCAGAGCGCCCTGGGCAGCCTGGGTTGGCTGCTGCTGTGTGGCGCGGCCAGTGCGGTACTTGGCGCCTTGCTCTTGCGTCGCCAGTTGCGGCCGCTGGACTACATGGTCGAGCAGTCCCACGCCATTGCCCGCCGCGAATTCCTCAGCCTGCCCGAGTTGCCGCGCACACCGGAGCTGCGCCGGGTAGTACAGGCGATGAACCAGATGGTCGAGAAGCTCAAGGCACTGTTTACCGAGCAGGCCGAGCGTAGTGAGCGGCTGCGTGCCGAGTCCTACCAGGACAGCCTGACTGGACTCTCCAACCGCCGTTATTTCGAGATGCAACTGAACACCCGGGTGAGCAACCTGGAAGAAGCGCGCGCCGGCTACCTGCTGTTGCTGCGGGTCCAGGGGCTGGCGGGGTTGAACGCCCGTCTTGGCGGCCAGCGTACCGACCAGTTGCTACAGGCCGTGGGTGAGCAATTGCGTCGCACCTGTGCCAGCTACCCGGAAACCAATGACCTGATTTCCCGTAGCCGTGGGGGCGAGTTCGCCGTGCTGGCGCCGGGTATGGTGCATGAAGAGGCGGTACAGCTTGCCCAGGCCTTGGAAGCGACGCTGCACAGCCTGCACGAAACGGGCGCCAGTGATATCGACCCGGTTGCTTGTATCGGCCTGGCGCCGTTCAGCCCCGGTGATTCACCGCAGGCATTGCTGAAGCTTGCCGACGAGGCCCTGGCCCGCGCCGAGAACCAGCCAACGCCGGGTTGGGTATGCCTTGAACAAGGCGTGGCTGCAGTTGCCGCGGACAGCCAGCATGTCTGGCATGAGCGGCTGGACCAGGCGTTCAACAATGGGCATTTCGAACTGTTCTTCCAGCCAGTGGTGGATTGCGCTTCTGCGCAACGAGTACTGCACCACAAAGTGATTTCGCGTTTGCAGGATGGCCAGGGCGAGGCGCTGCCGGCGGGACGCTTCCTGCCCTGGCTGGAGCGCTTCGGCTGGATGCCGCGGCTTGATGTGCTGGTGTTGGAGAAGGTGCTGGCGCATCTTCGAGGGCATGACCAGGTGTTGGCGCTGAACCTGTCAGCCGCCACCCTGGCCGACCCCAAGGCCCTTCAGCGTGTTTTCGAGCTTCTGGGCCAGAATACGGCGCTCGGCCCGCGGCTGGTTTTCGAAATTGGCGAGGAACAGTTGCCTGAGCAGGCGGCCCTGGAGCAACTCACCCGGCGCCTGCACGCGCTTGGTTTCGGCCTGGCGCTGCAACGCTTTGGTGGGCGATTCAGCATGATCGGCAACCTGGCGCATCTGGGGCTGGCGTACCTGAAGATCGATGGCAGCTACATCCGCAACATTGACCAAGAGCAGCACAAGCGGCTGTTCATCGAAGCGGTCCAGCGCGCTGCACACAGCATCGACCTGCCGCTGATTGCCGAGCGGGTAGAGACGGAAGGTGAACGGTTGATGTTGCGGGAGATGGGGGTGGGTGGGATTCAGGGGCAGTTGGTTGGTGAGCCTGCACCTTGGCGCTGACAACTTGCAGGTATCGCATGAGGGCATGCGGTCTCTTGTAGGAGCGGCCTTGAGTCGCGAAAGGGCCGCACAGCGGCCCCGGGCTTTCAGCAAAGATGCATAAATCGCTGGGGCTGCTGTGCAGCCCTTTCGCGACTCAAGGCCACTCCTGCAGCGAGCACGGCAGGGATGGCGATCACCGCTCGCGCAACGCCTCCGAACGCGCCTTCATGATCGGCTTTAGCAGGTAGCTCATGATGGTCTTCTTGCCAGTCATGATATCGACTGTCGCCACCATCCCCGGAATGATCAGCAGAGGCTTCTCGTCAGTGCCCAGGTGGCTGCGGTCGGTGCGCAGCTTGATCAGGTAATAGGTGGTCTTCTTGTCTTCATCGGTGATGGTGTCGGCACCGATCTGCTCCAGCTTGGCCTTCAGCCCACCGTAGATGGTGTAGTCATAGGCCGTGAACTTGACCGTCGCCTCCTGACCAGGGTGCAGGAAGGCGATGTCCTTGGGCAGGATCTTCGCCTCGATGACCAGTGAGTCGTCCAGCGGCACGATTTCTATGATGTCGCTGCCCGGCTGGATCACCCCACCGATGGTATTCACCAGCAGCTGCTTGACGATACCGCGTACCGGCGAGGTAACCATCGTGCGGTTCACGCGGTCATCCAAGGCCTTGCTGGTCGCCGTGGCCTTGTTCAGCTCGGTGCGCGCTTCGTTCAATTGGGTCAGCGCTTCGCTGCGGAATTTGCCACGGGTCTCTTCGATCTTGCTTTGCACCTCGCGAATGGCCGCCTCGGCACGCGGGATGGCCAGCGCCGTGGAGTCCAGCTGACCGCGGTTCTCCACTTCGGCGCGACGCAAGCGCAGTACCTCGACCTGGGAGATCGCACCGGTGGCCACCAGCGGCTCGGACATGCTGATCTCCTTGCGCAACAATTGCAGGCTGTTGGCGTACTGGGCGCGCTTTGAGCTGAACTCGCGCAGTTCCTGCTGGCGCTGTACCAGCTGTTGTTGCAAGCCACCGATCTCGTCCTGCAATTGCTGGCGCCGGCTCTGATACAGCGACTCTTCGTTCGCTGCCTGGCTTGGCGCGGCTTTGCGCAGTTCCTCATCAATCTTCAACGGGGTGTCACCTACTTCGGCACTCAGGCGCTCGACGCGCAAGGCCATCGCCAGGCGGTCGGCCTCGGTTTCACCCACGTTGGAGGCGAAGCGGGTTTCATCCAGACGCAGCAATGGCTGGCCTACTTCGACAATCTGCCCTTCCTTGGCGAAGATCTCGGCGACGATGCCGCCCTCCAGGTTCTGGATCTTCTGCACCTTGGACGACGGAATGGCCTTGCCTTCACCCCGCGTAACTTCATCGATGGGTGCGACGCTGGCCCACACGATCAGGAACACGAAGAACAGGATCACGCCCCATATGGTCAGCCGCACGACCCGCGGCGCATCCTCGATCAGGGCCTTGTTGACCTCTGGCAGCGGCTGGCCACCCAGTGAATCGGAACCCTTGAAATAGCGCCGCAGGCCGTCCTTGAACTGCCCCACATCCAGCTTATGCAACACTGATCTGCCCCTTCTTCAGCGCATCCATGACCGCGGCTTTCGGGCCGTCGGCGACAATCTGCCCGCGATCGATCACGATCAGCCGGTCCACCAGTGACAGCAGCGAGGCACGGTGCGTGACCAGCAGCATCGTCTTGCCTTCCACCACCGCCTGCAGTCGCTGCTTGAGGCGTTCTTCGCCGGTGTTGTCCATGGCGCTGGTCGGTTCGTCCAGCAGCAGGATCTGCGGGTTGAGCAAAAGTGCGCGGCCCAGGGCGACGTTCTGTCGCTGGCCGCCGGACAGGTTCTGTCCGCGTTCACCTACCTGCAACTCGTAGCCGTCCGGGTGCAACCGGGCGAACTCATGTACACCCGCCAGTTCGGCAGCCTGCAGAATCAACTCATCCTCTATGTAACGGGCCCCGCTGACCAGGTTGTCGCGCAGGGTGCCGGCCAGCAGCTGAATATCCTGGGGCACGTAGCCAATGTTGTGGCGCAGTTCGCTGACGTCGATCTGGCGAATGTCCACGCCATCGACCAGCAGCGAGCCGCTATCGGCTTCGTACAGGCCGACGATGAGCTTGGCCAGCGAGCTCTTGCCCGAGCCACTGCGGCCGATAATGCCCACCTTCTCGCCGGGGCGGATGGTGAGGTTGATGTTCTTCAAGGCCTGATTCTGTTGGTTCGGGTAGGTGAAATCGACTCCGCGGAACTCGACGCTGCCCTGCAGCACCTTGCGGCTCAGCGGGCGTTCTTCGAAGTTGCGTTCTTGCGGCAGTTCCATCATGTGGTCGGTGGAGACCATGGTCACCTTGGCTTGCTGATAGCGGGCGAGCAGGCCATTGAGCTGGCCCAGCGGGCCGAGGGCGCGGCCGCTGAGCATGTAGCAGGCCACCAGGCCGCCCATGCTCAGGTTGCCGTCGATGATCAGGTACACGCCGACGCAAATCATCGCCACGCCTGCCAGTTGCTGGATCAGCAGGGTGATGTTCATCGCCAGGCTCGACAGCACCTTCACCCGCAGTTCCAGGCGGCTGAGGGTGCCAAGGGTCTGCTCCCACATGTACTGGCGTTCGCTTTCGGCGTTGTTGACCTTTACTGCATCCAGTCCGGCAAGGGTCTCGATCAGGCTGGACTGGCGCTCCGAGGCCAGGGCCATGGTCCGTTCCATGGTCGCCATCAGTGGCCGTTGCAGGGCGTAACCAATGCCCAGGGCCAGCGGGAAGGCGATGATCGGGATCCACACCAGGTGCCCGCCAATGATGGCGATGACTACCAGGATCAGGACGGTGAACGGCAGGTCGATCAGACTGGTCAGGGTCAGCGAGGCGAGGAAGTCACGCAGGCCCTGGAATTCGTGAATGTTCTGGGCAAAGCTGCCAACCCTGGCCGGGCGGTACTTCATCGACATGCCGACGATACGTTCGAACAGCGTTGCCGAAATGATCAGGTCGGTCTTCTTGCCAGCCAGGTCCAGGCACAAGCCGCGCAGGCCCTTGAGGATCAGGTCGAAGATGTAGGCGCCGGCGATGCCGATGGCCAACACCCAGAGGGTCGAGGTGGCTTGGTTGGGCACAACCCGGTCATATACGTTCATCACGAACAGTGGCGCGGCCAGGGCGATCAGGTTGATCACCAGGCTGGCAGCGATCGCGTCGATATATAGCCACTTGCTGCGCAGCAAGGTATCGCGGAACCACGACTTCGCCCGCGGGATGAGGTTGCCGTGGTTGACATCGAACTTGTGCTGCGGCTGCGCGAAGAACACCCGGCCACTGTAATCGCTCTGCAGGGCTTCGCGGCTGACATGCACCTCGCCGCCATCGCTCTCGCTGAGCAGCAGGCGCGCGGTGTCTTCGTTTTCCCAGCCCAGCAGGACGGCGCTGCGGCCTTCCTTGAGCAGCAGCATGGCTGGCATGGCGATGCTCGGGATATGCTCCAGTTTACGCTGCAGCAGGCGCCCCTGCAGGCCGGCCCTGGCGGCAGCGCGGGGCAGCAACTCGGGGCTCAGGCGCTGGGCCGGCAGCGGCAGGCCGGTGGTCAGCATGACCCGGCTGGCGGGTTTCTGGTGCAGGACACACAGGCTCAGCAGGCTATCCAGCAGGGGATCGTCATGCTGACTGCGTGGATCGTGGCTGAGTTGGACTCGACTGACTTCGGATTCCACGCGGCGCTCTCTTCATCCTTGTGGTGGGTGGGGTAGGTGGGCAGCCGTTCAGCTAGCTCACCCTGACGTTCAATGGCGCTGCCAGGCAGTGGTCATGAGGCTACGGCACGCTGGCGCTTGGGCAACCGGTCAATGGTCGCCTTGAATCGGTATCGAGTAAACAGTTCTACGGTCGATACTCCTGCAGACGATGCTGAGTGGTGAATGTTTCATTTTTGAGCCAGTCAGCATACAGGCCGAAGCTATTCTGCAGCATAGCCTGCTATCCGGCTGGCAGCAGAGGTGCAGTTTCGCTCAACTTGTAACTTTGTCAGGAAACAGGCGCTGATTCATTGACGGTATTTTGCTGCTAATTAGTCAAAATTCATCTATTAGAAAGCGGGTCGCTGACTGTTCTGGACTAAAAATCGGCAAGGCTTTTCCTATTCGGGTTGGCAGTATTGCGCGGTTGTTTGCTATCCCATTGATCTACGGCAATTTGCAGTTCCGTATCGTGCTACCTGAAGGGCTGGTGATGCTGGTAAGTTCTCGGCGGCTGGTTGGCTGCCTTCGGCAAGGTTTGTGCTTGTTTTCGAGCATTGGCCTGCGAGTGAGCCGATTATTGACACCTGAGCGGTTACCTTTTTTCCGTATTTGCGGTTATCAAGATGTGGAAAAACGCTTTCAATGATGCGCGACATTGGTCCTTAAGAAACGTTTGGCTAAGGTTCAAATATCAATGTGACATTACATTGCCGATTGTTTAGGATGGCATGTGCAAGGTCAATAGTTTGGCAGTTAGTCAATTCCGAAAAGTTATAGACGGGATATTGACGTCAAAAGCGTCACGAGATCATCGACATAGTTCCGCCTGAAGTGGCCTGCAAGTGCCGCTCTGGCAGGGAAGTACCCATCGGGTCACACGGAGAGTCCAATGAGCAGCGTTGTAGCCATCGTCAAAAGTATTGTCGGCCAGGTTATTGCGGTTTCCCCAGAAGGCATCCGGCGTGTTCTGATCGAAGGGGACCGCCTGCTGTCCGGTGAGGAAGTGCTCACCGGACCAGGGGGGGCAGTTACTTTGGAGCTGGCCGATGGCCGCTTGCTTGACCTGGGTCGAGACAGCCAGTGGAGCGCTGATGCGCCAGACAGCAGCACCGACTTGAGCCAGGCTACCGCACAAGCCGCGCCGTCGGTGGAAGAGCTGCAACAGGCGATCGCTGCTGGTGTCGACCCGACTACCGAGCTTGAAGCGACTGCGGCTGGCCCATCGTCGGCGGGCGGCGGCGGCGCACTGGGCGGTGGCCACAGCTTTGTCATGCTCGAAGAAACCGCGGGCCGGGTCGACCCTACCGTCGGCTTCCCGACTGACGGGCTGGGCTTTGCTGCCGTGCTCGATGGCGAAGAGGTTGGCGTGCTGGATACCACCAGCAACAACCAGGTGACCACACCGACGACAGACACCAACGTTGCTACCGACCTGGCTCTTGGCGCTACCCCTTCCATCAGCGAAGCGGGCGGCGTAATTGTTTATACCGCTACGGTTGGCCAGGCGCCGACCACCAACTTGGTGATCACCCTGTCAAACGGGGCCGTAATTGTCATTCCGGCCGGGCAAACCTCGGGTAGCGTCAACGTCGTGGTTCCGGCAGGCGATACCCCGTATATCGACGGCGGCCAGATTTCGGCGACCGTAACGGGCACAACCGGGGGCGGTGGATTGACGGTAACCGTACCGCAAACACCAGCGGTTACCCAGGTTACCGATACCATCGACACTACCACTGCGACCCTGACGGCCACTCCGTCGGTGACCGAAGGCGGGGTGATCACCTACACCGTGACCTTGAGCAATCCGGCTCAGACCCCGGTGACCGTGACCCTGTCCAACGGCCAGACCATCACCGTCGAAGCGGGCAAGACCCAGGGCAGCGTCGACTTCGAAACGCCAGCGAACGACGTTTACAGCAACGGCTCGACCGTCAGCGTGACCATCGAAAGCGCCACCGGCGGCAACTTCGAGCAGCTGACGCCGAACCCGACCCCGGCCCAGACCACGATCAACGACTCGGTCGACACCACCACCGCCACCCTGTCGGCCACTCCGTCGGTGACCGAAGGCGGGGTGATCACCTACACCGTGACCCTGAGCAATCCGGCACAGACTCCGGTGACCGTGACCCTGTCCAACGGCCAGACCATCACCGTCGAAGCTGGCAAGACCCAGGGCAGCGTCGACTTCGAAACGCCAGCGAACGACGTCTACAACAACGGTTCGACCGTCAGCACCACGATTACCGGTGCGACCGGTGGCAACTTCGAGCAGCTGACGCCGAACCCGACCCCGGCCCAGACCACGATCAACGACTCGGTCGACACCACCACCGCCACCCTGACGGCCACTCCATCGGTGACTGAAGGCGGCGTCATCACCTACACCGTGACCCTGAGCAATCCGGCACAGACTCCGGTGACCGTAACCCTGTCCAACGGCCAGACCATCACCGTCGAAGCGGGCAAGACCCAGGGCAGCGTCGACTTCGAAACGCCAGCCAACGACGTCTACAACAACGGCTCGACCGTCAGCGTGACCATCGAAAGCGCCACCGGCGGCAACTTCGAGCAGCTGACGCCGAACCCGACCCCGGCCCAGACCACGATCAACGACTCGGTCGACACCACCACCGCCACCCTGTCGGCCACTCCGTCGGTGACCGAGGGCGGGGTGATCACCTACACCGTGACCCTGAGCAATCCGGCTCAGACCCCGGTGACCGTGACCCTGTCCAACGGCCAGACCATCACCGTCGAAGCCGGCAAGACCCAGGGCAGTGTCGATTTCCAGACCCCGGTCAACGATGTCTACAACAACGGTTCGACCGTCAGCACCACGATTACCGGTGCGACCGGCGGCAACTTCGAGCAGCTGACGCCGAACCCGACCCCGGCCCAGACCACGATCAACGACTCGGTCGACACCACCACCGCCACCTTGACGGCGACCCCGTCGGTGACCGAAGGCGGCGTCATCACCTACACCGTGACGTTGAGCAATCCGGCACAGACTCCGGTGACCGTCACCCTGTCCAACGGTCAGACCATCACCGTCGAAGCGGGCAAGACCCAGGGCAGCGTCGATTTCGAGACGCCAGCCAACGATGTCTACAACAACGGTTCGACCGTCAGCACCACGATTACCGGTGCGACCGGTGGCAACTTCGAGCAACTGACGCCGAACCCGACCCCGGCCCAGACCACGATCAACGACTCGGTCGACACCACCACCGCCACCCTGACGGCCACTCCATCGGTGACTGAAGGCGGCGTCATCACCTACACCGTGACGCTGAGCAACCCAGCCCAGACTCCGGTGACCGTAACCCTGTCCAACGGCCAGACCATCACCGTCGAAGCCGGCAAGACCCAGGGCAGCGTCGACTTCGAAACGCCAGCGAACGACGTCTACAACAACGGCTCGACCGTCAGCACCACGATTACCGGTGCGACCGGCGGCAACTTCGAGCAGCTGACGCCGAACCCGACGCCGGCCCAGACCACGATCAACGACTCGGTCGACACCACCACCGCCACCCTGACGGCCACTCCGTCGGTGACCGAAGGCGGGGTGATCACCTACACCGTGACCCTGAGCAATCCGGCCCAGACCCCGGTGACCGTAACCCTGTCCAACGGTCAGACCATCACCGTCGAAGCGGGCAAGACCCAGGGTAGCGTGGACTTCGAGACCCCGGCCAACGATGTCTACAACAACGGCTCGACCGTCAGCGTAACCATCGAAAGCGCCACCGGCGGCAACTTCGAGCAACTGACGCCGAACCCGACCCCGGCTCAGACCACGATCAACGACTCGGTCGACACCACCACCGCCACCTTGACGGCCACTCCGTCGGTGACCGAAGGCGGGGTGATCACCTACACCGTGACCCTGAGCAATCCGGCACAGACTCCGGTGACCGTGACCCTGTCCAACGGCCAGACCATCACCGTCGAAGCTGGCAAGACCCAGGGCAGCGTCGACTTCGAAACGCCAGCGAACGACGTCTACAACAACGGTTCGACCGTCAGCACCACGATTACCGGTGCGACCGGTGGCAACTTCGAGCAGCTGACGCCGAACCCGACCCCGGCCCAGACCACGATCAACGACTCGGTCGACAACACCACCGCCACCCTGACGGCCACTCCATCGGTGACCGAAGGCGGCGTCATCACCTACACCGTGACGCTGAGCAACCCAGCCCAGACTCCGGTGACCGTAACCCTGTCCAACGGCCAGACCATCACCGTCGAAGCCGGCAAGACCCAGGGCAGCGTGGACTTCGAGACCCCGGCCAACGATGTCTACAACAACGGCTCGACCGTCAGCACCACGATTACCGGTGCGACCGGCGGCAACTTCGAGCAACTGACGCCGAACCCGACCCCGGCCCAGACCACGATCAACGACTCGGTCGACACCACCACCGCCACCCTGACGGCCACTCCATCGGTGACTGAAGGCGGCGTCATCACCTACACCGTGACGCTGAGCAACCCAGCCCAGACTCCGGTGACCGTAACCCTGTCCAACGGTCAGACCATCACCGTCGAAGCCGGCAAGACCCAGGGCAGCGTCGACTTCGAAACGCCAGCGAACGACGTCTACAACAACGGCTCGACCGTCAGCACCACGATTACCGGTGCGACCGGCGGCAACTTCGAGCAACTGACGCCGAACCCGACGCCGGCCCAGACCACGATCAACGACTCGGTCGACAACACCACCGCCACCCTGACGGCCACTCCATCGGTGACCGAAGGCGGGGTGATCACCTACACCGTGACCCTGAGCAATCCGGCACAGACTCCGGTGACCGTAACCCTGTCCAACGGCCAGACCATCACCGTCGAAGCTGGCAAGACCCAGGGCAGCGTCGACTTCGAAACGCCAGCGAACGACGTCTACAACAACGGTTCGACCGTCAGCACCACGATTACCGGTGCGACCGGTGGCAACTTCGAGCAGCTGACGCCGAACCCGACCCCGGCCCAGACCACGATCAACGACTCGGTCGACACCACCACCGCCACCCTGACGGCCACTCCATCGGTGACCGAAGGCGGGGTGATCACCTACACCGTGACCCTGAGCAACCCGGCCCAGACCCCGGTGACTGTGACTCTGTCCAACGGTCAGACCATCACCGTCGAAGCGGGCAAGACCCAGGGCAGCGTGGACTTCGAGACCCCGGCCAACGATGTCTACAACAACGGCTCGACCGTCAGCACCACGATTACCGGTGCGACCGGCGGCAACTTCGAGCAACTGACGCCGAACCCGACCCCGGCCCAGACCACGATCAACGACTCGGTCGACAACACCACCGCCACCCTGACGGCCACTCCATCGGTGACCGAAGGCGGGGTGATCACCTACACCGTGACCCTGAGCAACCCGGCCCAGACCCCGGTGACTGTGACTCTGTCCAACGGTCAGACCATCACCGTCGAAGCGGGCAAGACCCAGGGCAGCGTGGACTTCGAGACCCCGGCCAACGATGTCTACAACAACGGCTCGACCGTCAGCACCACGATTACCGGTGCGACCGGCGGCAACTTCGAGCAACTGACGCCGAACCCGACCCCGGCCCAGACCACGATCAACGACTCGGTCGACAACACCACCGCCACCCTGACGGCCACTCCATCAGTGACCGAAGGCGGGGTGATCACCTACACCGTGACGCTGAGCAACCCAGCCCAGACTCCGGTGACCGTAACCCTGTCCAACGGCCAGACCATCACCGTCGAAGCTGGCAAGACCCAGGGCAGCGTCGACTTCGAAACGCCAGCGAACGACGTCTACAACAACGGTTCGACCGTCAGCACCACGATTACCGGTGCGACCGGTGGCAACTTCGAGCAGCTGACGCCGAACCCGACCCCGGCCCAGACCACGATCAACGACTCGGTCGACAACACCACCGCCACCCTGACGGCCACTCCATCGGTGACCGAAGGCGGGGTGATCACCTACACCGTGACCCTGAGCAACCCGGCCCAGACCCCGGTGACTGTGACTCTGTCCAACGGCCAGACCATCACCGTCGAAGCTGGCAAGACCCAGGGCAGCGTCGACTTCGAAACGCCAGCGAACGACGTCTACAACAACGGTTCGACCGTCAGCACCACGATTACCGGTGCGACCGGTGGCAACTTCGAACAGCTGACGCCAGACCCGACGCCAGCATCGACTGTCATCAATGACAGTATCGATACCGTCACCGTGAGCATTGTCAGCAATGGCAATGTGACAGAGGACCAGCAGCCGTCCTTTACTGTGAAGGTAAGCCAGGCACTGGACCGTCCGTTGACGGTTACCTTGTCGAACGGCGATACCGTGACCATCGGGGCCGGCAAGACCGAAGTGGAATACAAGACTGCGGCCCAAGGCGATGACGTAATCCAGGATGCCGGCTCTGTCACGCTCAGCGTGACGGATGCCACCGTTTCGGGCGCCACCTTCGAGAAGCTGGCGTTCGGAGGCCCGGCTACCGTTGAAATCTCGGATACCATCAGTGAGGTCGTCGCCAAACTGACCGCTACCGAGTCCGTAAGCGAAGGTGGCGAAATTACCTACACCGTCACGCTGACCAGCAAGGATGGACTGCCGCTCAACATCCAATCACCGCTGTATTTCACCCTCAGCGATGGCAAGACCGTTATTGAGGTACCGGCCAACAGCACAACTGGTTCGATTACCGTTGCCGCGCCGGACAACGTCTACATGGGCGCCAATCTGCCGGTGGTCAATGCGATCGATTCGGTTAGCGGTGCGGATGTATGGAAGTTCGAGAAACTGACCTTGGACAAAACCGAGGTCAGTACCACCGTGACTGATGAATCCGGCACCCCTGGCTCTGGTGGCGATCTTGTGTTGGTAAGCATCGAGGCCGACCAAGCGTCGGTTCTCGAGAACCAGAACCCGACATTTACCGTGAAGATCAACACCGCGCTGGCGCATGATCTTGTCGTTACCCTGAGCAACGATGCCCAGGTCACGATCAAGGCGGGGGAGACCAGTGCGCAGTACACCCACGCCGTACAGGGAGACGACGTTTATCAGGACGCCGGCACTATCAGTCTCGGCCTCAAGTCAGCGACCGATACTGCAGGCAGTACCTTCGAGAACCTGCAGTTTGGCGGCGCCGCGTCGGTGGAAGTGACTGACACCATCAACGAAGTGGTGGCCAAGCTGACGGCTACCGATACCGTTACCGAAGGTGGCGAAATTACCTATACCGTCACGCTGACCAGCGAAGACGGCCTGCCGATCAACAACCACTCGCCGCTCTACTTCACCCTCAGCGACGGCAAGACCGTTGTCATGGTGCCAGCTAACAGCAACACCGGCTCTATCACCGTTACCGCGCCTAATGATGTCTATGTAGGCGCTCAGCCTGTAGTAAACGCGATCGACTCGGTCAGCGGTGCAGATGCCTGGAAGTTTGAAAAGCTGACCCTGGACAAAACGGAAGTCAGCACGACGGTTACCGATGGCCCAGGCTCCGAGGACATTACCTGCCTGACGCTCTCTGCTACGCCTACAGTGGCCGAAGGTGGCGCTATCACCTACACCGCCACGTTGACCAACAAGGCCGGCACTGACCTGGTCATCAAACTGAGCAACGGCGAAACCATCACCATCGCGGCTGGCCAGAAGGAAGCTTCGATCATCGTCGACGCCCCAGGCGACGATGTGTACATCGATGCCAAAGACCTCAGCGTGACCATCACCGATGCCACGGGTGGTAATTTCGAAAAACTGGATGTCAGCAGCAAGGCGGCTGTAACGAAAGTCACCGATACCATCGACACCACCACCGTGACCTTGACCGCCACGCAGAGCGTGGTCGAGGGCGGCGTGGTGACCTACACCGCATCGGTCAACCACAAGGTCACTGGCTCGGATCTGGTGGTGAAACTGGCCAACGGCCAGACCATTACCATTCCGGTGGGTGAGTCGTCGGCGTCGGTACCGTTCACCGCGCCAGACAATGCCTACAACACCAACCTGGACCTGACCAACAAGATCACTGACATCTCGGGCGGCAATTACGAAAAGACCGTAGCAGTTGGCGAGCCAGTGACGACCGTGACCGACGGACCAGGCACGAAGGACATTACCCACCTTACCCTGAGCGCGACCCCTACGGTTGCCGAGGGTGGCAAGATCACTTACACCGCGACTTTGACCAACAAGGCCGGCACCGATCTAGTGATCAAGCTGAGCAATGGCGAGACCATCACCATTGCCGCAGGCTCGAAGGAAGCTTCGGTCACCGTCGATGCTCCAGGCGATGATGTCTACATCGATGCTGAAGTGCTTCAGGTCAAAGTGACCGAAACCTCGGGTGGTGACTTCGAGAAGCTGAATGTAAACAGCGGCGCAGCCGTGACCAAGGTGACCGATACCATCGACACCACGACTGTCACTCTGACCGCGACCTCGACCGTCGCTGAAGGTGGCGTGGTCACTTACACCGCGTCGGTCAACCACAAGGTCACCGGTTCCGACCTGGTGGTGAAACTGGCCAACGGTCAGACCATCACCATCCCGGTGGGCGAGTCGTCTGCATCGGTACCGTTCACTGCACCGAACAACGCACTCAATACCAATCTGGACTTGAGCAACAAGATCACCAGCATCTCGGGTGGTAATTACGAGAAAACCGTGGCCGTTGGTGAGCCGGTGACCACTGTCACCGACAACCCGGCGACCCCGGATGTCACCACGCTTACGCTGAGCGCGACGGATACCGTGGCCGAAGGCGGCAAGATTACGTATACCGCTACGCTGACCAACCCGGCGGGTACTACGCTTACCGTAAAGCTGAGCAACGGCGAGACCATCACCATCGCGGCGGGTCAGAAAGAAGGGTCGATTACCATCGACGCGCCGAGCGACGATGTGTACATCGATGCGGGTACCGTTCAGGCCAATATCGATAGCACCAGCGGCGGTGACTTCGAGAAATTGGACGTCAGCAGCACTGCGGCCGTGACCAAGGTTACCGACACCATCGACACCACCACCGTCACTCTGACCGCGACCTCGACCGTTGCTGAAGGTGGCGTGGTGACCTACACCGCGTCGGTCAACCACAAGGTCACCGGCTCGGATCTGGTGGTGAAACTGGCCAACGGTCAGACCATCACCATTCCGGTAGGCGAGTCGTCTGCTTCGGTACCGTTCACCGCCCCGAACAACGTCCACAACACCAACCTGGATCTGACCAACAAGATCACCAATATCTCGGGTGGCAACTACGAGAAGACCGTGGCGGTTGGCGAGCCAGTGACCACCGTCACCGACAACCCGGCGACTCCGGACGTCACCACGCTCACCCTGACCGCGACGGACACCGTCGCCGAAGGCGGCAAGATCACCTACACCGCGACCTTGACCAACAAGGCCGGTACCGACCTGGTGATCAAGCTGAGCAACGGTGAAACCATCACCATCGCGGCCGGTTCGAAGGAAGCGTCGATCACCGTCGATGCCCCAGGCGACGACGTGTACCTCGATGCCGAAAACCTGAGCGTGACCGTTACCGGCACCACCGGTGGTGACTTCGAGAAGCTGGACGTCAGCAGTACTGCGGCCGTGACCAAGGTTACCGACACCATCGACACCACCACCGTCACTCTGACCGCGACCTCGACCGTTGCTGAAGGTGGCGTGGTGACCTACACCGCGTCGGTCAACCACAAGGTCACCGGCTCGGATCTGGTGGTGAAACTGGCCAACGGTCAGACCATCACCATCCCGGTGGGCGAGTCGTCTGCTTCGGTGCCGTTCACCGCCCCGAACAACGTCCACAACACCAACCTGGACTTGACCAACAAGATCACCAATATCTCGGGTGGCAACTACGAGAAGACCGTGGCGGTTGGCGAGCCAGTGACCACCGTCACCGACAACCCGGCGACTCCGGACGTCACAACGCTTACGCTGACCGCGACGGACACCGTCGCCGAAGGCGGCAAGATCACCTACACCGCGACCTTGACCAACAAGGCCGGTACCGACCTGGTGATCAAGCTGAGCAACGGTGAAACCATCACCATCGCGGCCGGTTCGAAGGAAGCGTCGATCACCGTCGATGCCCCAGGCGACGACGTGTACCTCGATGCCGAAAACCTGAGCGTGACCGTTACCGGCACCACCGGTGGTGACTTCGAGAAGCTGGACGTCAGCAGTACTGCGGCCGTGACCAAGGTTACCGACACCATCGACACCACCACCGTCACTCTGACCGCGACCTCGACCGTTGCTGAAGGTGGCGTGGTGACCTACACCGCGTCGGTCAACCACAAGGTCACCGGCTCGGATCTGGTGGTGAAACTGGCCAACGGTCAGACCATCACCATCCCGGTGGGCGAGTCGTCTGCTTCGGTGCCGTTCACCGCCCCGAACAACGTCCACAACACCAACCTGGACTTGACCAACAAGATCACCAATATCTCGGGTGGCAACTACGAGAAGACCGTGGCGGTTGGCGAGCCAGTGACCACCGTCACCGACAACCCGGCGACTCCGGACGTCACAACGCTTACGCTGACCGCGACGGACACCGTCGCCGAAGGCGGCAAGATCACCTACACCGCGACCTTGACCAACAAGGCCGGTACCGACCTGGTGATCAAGCTGAGCAACGGTGAAACCATCACCATCGCCGCCGGTTCGAAGGAAGCGTCGATCACCGTCGATGCCCCAGGCGACGACGTGTACCTCGATGCCGAAAACCTGAGCGTGACCGTTACCGGCACCACCGGTGGTGACTTTGAGAAATTGGACGTCAGCAGCACTGCAGCTGTGACCAAGGTGACCGATACCATCGACACCACGACTGTCACTCTGACCGCGACCTCGACCGTTGCTGAAGGTGGCGTGGTGACCTACACCGCGTCGGTCAACCACAAGGTCACCGGCTCGGATCTGGTGGTGAAACTGGCCAACGGCCAGACCATCACCATTCCGGTAGGCGAGTCGTCTGCTTCGGTACCGTTCACCGCCCCGAACAACGTCCACAACACCAACCTGGACTTGACCAACAAGATCACCAATATCTCGGGTGGCAACTACGAGAAGACCGTGGCGGTTGGCGAGCCAGTGACCACCGTCACCGACAACCCGGCGACTCCGGACGTCACCACGCTCACCCTGACCGCGACGGACACCGTGGCAGAAGGCGGCAAGATCACCTACACCGCGACCTTGACCAACAAGGCCGGTACCGACCTGGTGATCAAGCTGAGCAACGGTGAAACCATCACCATCGCGGCCGGTTCGAAGGAAGCGTCGATCACCGTCGATGCCCCAGGCGACGACGTGTACCTCGATGCCGAAAACCTGAGCGTGACCGTTACCGGCACCACCGGTGGTGACTTCGAGAAGCTGGACGTCAGCAGTACTGCGGCCGTGACCAAGGTGACCGATACCATCGACACCACCACCGTCACTCTGACCGCGACCTCGACCGTTGCTGAAGGTGGCGTGGTGACCTACACCGCGTCGGTCAACCACAAGGTCACCGGCTCGGATCTGGTGGTGAAACTGGCCAACGGCCAGACCATCACCATTCCGGTAGGCGAGTCGTCTGCTTCGGTACCGTTCACCGCCCCGAACAACGTCCACAACACCAACCTGGACTTGACCAACAAGATCACCAATATCTCGGGTGGCAACTACGAGAAGACCGTGGCGGTTGGCGAGCCAGTGACCACCGTCACCGACAACCCGGCGACTCCGGACGTCACCACGCTCACCCTGACCGCGACGGACACCGTGGCAGAAGGCGGCAAGATCACCTACACCGCGACCTTGACCAACAAGGCCGGTACCGACCTGGTGATCAAGCTGAGCAACGGTGAAACCATCACCATCGCGGCCGGTTCGAAGGAAGCGTCGATCACCGTCGATGCCCCAGGCGACGACGTGTACCTCGATGCCGAAAACCTGAGCGTGACCGTTACCGGCACCACCGGTGGTGACTTCGAGAAGCTGGACGTCAGCAGTACTGCGGCCGTGACCAAGGTGACCGATACCATCGACACCACCACCGTCACTCTGACCGCGACCTCGACCGTTGCTGAAGGTGGCGTGGTGACCTACACCGCGTCGGTCAACCACAAGGTCACCGGCTCGGATCTGGTGGTGAAACTGGCCAACGGCCAGACCATCACCATTCCGGTAGGCGAGTCGTCTGCTTCGGTACCGTTCACCGCCCCGAACAACGTCCACAACACCAACCTGGACTTGACCAACAAGATCACCAATATCTCGGGTGGCAACTACGAGAAGACCGTGGCGGTTGGCGAGCCAGTGACCACCGTCACCGACAACCCGGCGACTCCGGACGTCACCACGCTCACCCTGACCGCGACGGACACCGTGGCAGAAGGCGGCAAGATCACCTACACCGCGACCTTGACCAACAAGGCCGGTACCGACCTGGTGATCAAGCTGAGCAACGGTGAAACCATCACCATCGCGGCCGGTTCGAAGGAAGCGTCGATCACCGTCGATGCCCCAGGCGACGACGTGTACCTCGATGCCGAAAACCTGAGCGTGACCGTTACCGGCACCACCGGTGGTGACTTCGAGAAGCTGAACGTCAGCAGCACTGCAGCTGTGACCAAAGTTACCGACACCCTCGATAGCACCGGTCTGACCCTGACTGCCACTCCTACCGTCCAGGAAGGTGGCCAGATAACCTACACCGCCGCCTTGACCAACAAGGCCGGCACCGACATGACCATCAAGCTCAGCAATGGTGCCGTCATCAGCATCGAAGCGGGCAAGCTCTCCGGTAGCGTTACCGTTCCGGCGCCGACCGATGACGTCTATATCGATGCAGGCAACGTTTCGGCGAAGATCACCGAAACCAGCGGTGGCAACTTCGAGAAACTGAACGTCAGCGATACGGCGGCGGTCACTGCGGTGACGGATACCATCCAGACCACCACCCTGAGCATCAGCGGCACCGCCGCGGTTGCTGAAGGTGGCGATGCCACGTACGTGCTGAACCTGACCAACAAGGCCGAGACCGACGTCACCGTCAAACTGACCTACACCGGCACCGCGGCCGATGGCACTGACTACACCGGCGTGGCCACCGTGGTAATCAAGGCCAACAGCACGCAGGCAACGTTCACCATCCCGACCTTCAAGGACAGCGCCACCGAGGGCACCGAGCACTTCACGGTCAAGATCGATTCGGCCACCGGTGGCAACTTCGAGAAGCTCGACATCAGCTCCAGCGCCGGCAGCGTGACCACCCAGATCTTCGAGCCGGCCCCGGTTCTGGACCTGGATGGCAACGACTCCAGCGGCAAGACCGGTGCCGACTACCAGACCACCTTCACCGAGAACCAGCCGGGCAGTGGTGTGTCGATCGGTGATGTGGACGTCACCATCACCGACTTCGACAGCTCGAAGCTGACTGGCGCGACGGTCACCCTGACCAACCGCCAGCCGGGTGACGCGCTGAACCTGGGTAACAGTGTCAACGGCATCACGATCAACGCCAACAGTACCGACGGCAAGGTAGTCCTGACTCTGAGCGGCGCTGCATCGCTGGCCGACTATATCCAGGCGATCAAGAACATCACCTTCATAAACAGCAGCGAGAACCCGAGCACCACGCCTCGCATCATCACCGTGACGGTGACCGACGGCGTGAATACCTCGAACACCGCCACGACCACGGTGAATGTGATCGCAGTCAACGACGCACCGGTTGCCGCCGGCGGCGTCGTCACTGGCGTCGAAGACACGCCGCTGGTGCTGACCTGGAAGGACTTCAACATTTCCGACGTCGACAGTGCCCTGTCGAGCCTGGGTGTGACCTTCACCCAGCTGCCAGCAGGTTCCCTGCAGCTGTTCAACGGCACCGCCTGGGTCAACGTCGCCCAGAACCAGACCGTCAGCCAGGCCGACATCGCTGCCGGCAACCTGCGGTTCGTGCCGAAACCCAACGAGTCGGGTATCGACGGATATGGCGGAACGGGCGTCGGCAACAAGCAGGCCGACTATGCCCAGATCAAGTACAAGCCTACCGACGGTACCGCTGCTGGTAACGAGGCCACGCTGAAGGTCGATATTACGCCTGTAGCCGACAAGCCTGGCCTGAACATCGGCAGCAATACCCCAGATTCGCTTGGCCTGACCAAGGAAACCTGGAACAGCCTCACGGGCCTGGGCACCAACGGCAACGGCATTAGCGGTACTGCGCTGAAGAACGTGTTCGCCAACTCTGGCAGTGCCAGCAAGACCGAGCAGGTTGCCAGCGCCGACTCGGGCGGCAGCGTTGCCGCCGGCACTGGCTCCAAGACCTCCGGCCTTATCTACCTGGAAGCCGGCCAGACCTACACCTTCAGCGGCACAGCCGATGACAGCCTGCAGGTCTACATCGGCAAAACCAGCGTGGTCGGCGCCACTTGGGGGGCGGGCGGTACGATCTCCGGCAGCTTCTCGCCGCCTGTCAGCGGCTACTACACCCTCGAGATCTACCATGCCAACCAGTCCGGCCCGGGCAGCCTGGATATCAACGTCAAGGTCGGCAACGGCCCGGTGACCGACCTGAGCAGCTCGGCCATCCCGATGTACCCGAACGTTGCGGCGATGGGTAACGCCGGGCTTTCCGTATCCGATTTCCATGGCAGTGACGGCCAAGGTTACTACGACGGCTACAAGCTCAACGAAGGGCCGGAGAACGGCACCGTCAAGCTGGTTGGCATTTCCACCAACCTGACCGACACCGATGGCTCCGAGAGCCTGAGCGTCAAGCTGGACGGCATTCCGGCAGGTTCGGTGATCAGCGATGGCGCCGGCCATACCGTAACCGTCGGCGCCACTTCGGTTGACGTCACCGGCTGGAACCTCAACGGCCTGAGCATCAAGCCACCGGCGTACTACCAGGGCAGTTTCGATGTGAAGGTCACCTCGACCGCTACCGAAAGCGTGGGTGGCAGCAAAGCCTCCACCGAAGGTACGATCAAGGTAACCGTTTATCCGGACACCTACACCGCCAGCAACCTGACCACCGACAGCGACAGTTTCACCGGCACCGCCACCAGTGACATCATCGTTGCAGACATCAGTGGCTTGCACGTGACGCCGGGCCAGGACTACAACATTGCGTTCATCGTCGATACCTCAGGCAGCATGGGCAGCGCTGTCGATGCCGCGCGCAACTCGCTGAAGTCGGTGTTCGATACCTTGGCCAACAGCGTCAAGGGCGCGCAGTCCGGCACAGTGAACATCCTGCTGGTGGACTTCTCCACCCAAGTGAACAGTACGGTTTCGGTCAACCTGGGCGACAAGAAC
Organism: Pseudomonas sp. TE3-3-F2023; assembly: GCF_036784815.1. Lineage (NCBI taxonomy): Bacteria > Pseudomonadati > Pseudomonadota > Gammaproteobacteria > Pseudomonadales > Pseudomonadaceae > Pseudomonas > Pseudomonas sp. TE3-3-F2023. Next base: position 979,007 of record NZ_CP145113.1, read on the forward strand.
GCGCTGAGCTCGCTCTACACTGCGCTCAATACGCTTTATTCCAGCGGCTCGACCAACTACGAGGATGCCTTCAAGACCACCGCCAACTGGTTCAAGCAATTGATGGACGCGGGTAACACCGGCAGCCGTCAGACGTTCTTCATCACCGACGGTCAGCCGAACGTGTACCAGGCTGGCGAACGTGAGGGCACCTTCAGGAACATCGGCACCACGGTGGATTCCGTGCTCAAGTCGATCGGCTACAAGTTGGGCGACGTGGTCACCAACAAGATGGTGGGCAGCGACAACCGCTTCAGCATCGATGCCAAAGGCAACATGACCGCTGAGTACTACAACAAAGGATGGCGTAACGACAGTGGTGCATCCGGGCAGCTGCACGCCCAAGGTGATGGCACCTTCGAGTTCTCTTACGCCGAAAGCGGTTACTACTCTGTGGACTACAACTCGCAACAGAGCTTCTTGTTGCTGTCCAACCTGTCTGGCGTGGAAGCCATCGGCCTGAACAGTGCAGTCAATGTCAACGACCTGAAGCCTTACGACACCGATAGCAAGCCGCAGACCAATATCGACCCGAGCAAACTGGCGGAAGCGATCCTGGGCCACACCGAAGCCACCGTGCCAGGCAATGACACCGTCAACGGTGGTGACGGCAACGACATCATCTTCGGTGACCTGGTGAGCTTCGGTTCGGTCGCCGGCAACGGTGTCGAAGCCATACAGGGATATGTCGCAGGCCAGCTGGGTGTGGCCCTGGGTGATGTCGACGGTCGCGTGCTGCACAAGTACATCGTCGAGCACGTAAGCGAATTCGATGTCTCGCGCAGTAACGATGGCAACGACATTCTCAACGGTGGCGCGGGCAATGATCTTCTGTTCGGCCAAGGCGGCGACGACACTCTCGACGGTGGCAAGGGCAATGACATCCTGATCGGTGGCTTGGGCAAGGACACTCTGCTCGGCGGTGAAGGCAATGACATCCTGCTTGGCGGCAAGGGCGATGACACCATGACCGGTGGCAGCGGTGCCGACACCTTCGTATGGAAGGCTGGCGATACCGGCAAAGACGTGATCAAAGACTTCAAGGTGGCCGAAGGCGACCGTATCGACCTGAAGGACCTGCTCCAGGGAGAGAAGGGCAGCACCATCGACAACTACCTGAAGCTCACCACGGTGGAAGGCACGACGACGCTGCAGGTCAGCAGCGAAGGCAAGCTCAACGCCGCCGGTGGTATCGCCAACGCCGACGTGACCATCAAGCTGGAAGGGGTGAACTGGTCCAACACCACAATCAACTCGTTGATCAGCGGTGCTGACCCGACCATCATCATCCACAACAAGGACAGCTGATTGCTGATGCGCTAGCGGGCTGCTCTGCAGCCCGATCGCCGGCAAGCCAGCGATTGGCCGCTCAGCGGCCATGGCACTTTCCTGACATCCTGCGACAGCGCATACTCTGGCGCCGGGCCTGCGTGCCCGGTGATCTTTGCCTATGCTGCTGTCTACCACCAAGGAACCAATGTGACGAGGGACACTGCCATGTTCTACGTGCAACGCGACGACGCTGGCCAGTTGCTGCGGGTAGAAGCAGCCGCTTTTGACGAGTTCACCGAAATACTCCCCGCCGACCATGCCGATATCCAGGAATGGTTTGCCAATGACGATGTGGAAAACAGCCTCAACCAGCTCAAGCAAAGCGACCTCGACATGATCCGCGTGCTCGAGGACCTGATCGATGTGCTGACCGCCAAGGGTGTGTTCAAGATCACCGACCTGCCCGCTGGTGCGCAGGCCAAGCTGCTCAACCGTTCTAAAGCGCGCAAGGCGCTCAGCAGCCTGAACAACCTCATCGATGAAGAAGAGCAGAGCGGGTTGATCTGATTCGTACTGCCCGTGACAGCAGTGCTATGGTTATTCTTTATCGGTATTTAAAATAATTTTCTTATGACTATATAGTCGCCTCCACTGCGTACCCGTCGACCAATCGATGCGCCGCACGACTTGAACCCACACGGGAAATCCCCGTGCGTTTCTGATCGTTGCGCGCCGTTGAAGTCGCGCACTGCGTGGGAGTGAATAATGTCAGCCGCCTCGAACGCCTTGTCGATCACCGACAGCGCCCAGCCGCAACACTTCGAAATCCGCCCCTTCTCCGGTGCCGTAGGCGCCGAGATCATCGGCCTGGACTTGGCCAGACCGGTCAACGCCGAGGATTTCGCCCGTATCCATCGCGCCCACCTCGATCACCATGTGCTGGTGTTCCGCGACCAGCGCATCAGCCCCGACCAGCAAATCGCCTTCAGCCGCCGTTTTGGCCCATTGCAGATCCATGTGCTCAAGCAGTTCCTGCTCGCCGGCCACCCCGAGATCCTGATCGTTTCCAACATCATTGAAAACGGCCAGAACATCGGCCTGGGTGATGCCGGCAAGTTCTGGCATTCGGACCTGTCATACAAGGAACTGCCCAGCCTCGGCTCCATGCTGCATGCCCAGGAACTGCCCGACCAGGGCGGCGATACTCTGTTTGCCGACATGCACAAGGCCTGGGACGCCGTACCCGCAGCCCTGCGCAAGGTGATCGAGGGCCGTGATGCTGCGCACTCCTACACCGCCCGCTATGCCGAGACCAAATTCGAAGGCAACTGGCGCCCGACTCTGACCGCCGAGCAGCTGGCGCAGGTACAGGAAGTCATCCACCCGGTGGTGCGTACCCACCCGGAGAACGGCCGCAAGGCGCTGTTCGTCAGCGAAGGCTTCACCACTCGTATCGTCGGCCTGCCAAGCGACGAAAGCCGCGATGTGCTGCAACAGCTGTATGCCCTGAGCGTGCTGGAGCAGAACATCTACCGCCACCAGTGGCAGCCCCACGACCTGGTGTTCTGGGACAACCGCTCGCTGATCCACCTGGCAACCGGCTGCCCCGCACATCTGCGACGCAAGCTGTATCGCACCACCATCCAGGGCGATGCCCCGTTCTGACGACTGAGGAAACCCACCATGCGTAAATCCATCAGCCGCCTGGCGGCAAGCATCGGCTTGGGCGCAAGCCTGGTCGTAGGCAGCCTGGCGGCCCCCGCCGCGGCGCAAGCAGAAGGCAAGATTCGCATCGCCGAACAGTTCGGCATCGTGTATCTGCTGCTGAACGTAGTGCGTGACCAGCATCTGATCGAAAAACATGGCAAGGAGCAGGGCATCGACATCGAAGTCGATTGGGCTCAGCTGTCGGGTGGCTCGGCCATCAACGATGCACTGCTGTCCGGTTCGGTGGACATTGCCGGTGCCGGTGTTGGCCCATTGTTGACCGTGTGGGACCGCACCAAGGGCCGACAGAACGTCAAGGCCGTGGCCTCGCTGGGCAACTTCCCGTACTACCTGGTCAGCAGCAACCCCAACGTGAAGACCATTGCCGACCTCTCCGACAAGGACCGCATCGCCGTGCCGGCGGTAGGCGTTTCGGTGCAGTCGCGCTTCCTGCAGTATGCCGCTGCCCAGCAATGGGGCGACAAGGAATACAACCGCCTCGACAAGTACACCTTGGCCGTGCCGCACCCGGATGCCACTGCCGCGCTGCTGGCCGGCGGCACCGAACTTAACGGGCACTTCTCCAACCCGCCGTTCCAGGACCAGGTATTGGCCAACAAGAACGTGCACGTGGTGCTCAACAGCTACGACCTGCTCGGCCCCAACTCGCCGACCTTGCTGTTTGCCACCGAGAAATTCCGCAAGGACAACCCCAAGACCTACAAGGCCTTCGTCGATGCGCTGTCCGAAGCCGCGGACTTCGCCCAGAAGGACAAGGCAGCCGCCGCCGACACCTACATCCGCGTGACCAAGGCGAAGATCGATCGCGACACGCTGATCAAGCTGATCGACAACCCGCAGTACGAATTCACGGTCACGCCAAAAAACACCTACAAGCTGGCCGACTTCCTCTATCGGGTAGGCGCCATCAAGCACAAGCCGGAGTCGTGGAAGGACTACTTCTTCCAGGATGAACGGCCGCTGCAGGGGAGCTGACCGATCATGACCGCCCCATTGCCAGGCCACACGGCCAGCAACCTGAGCCGTGTCGCAACGCCACCTTTGCTCAAGGTGGATAACCTCAGCCTCGAATACCGCACCGCGCAACGCGTGGTGCGGGCCACCCACCAGGTCAGCTTCGAAGTCGACCGTGCCGACCGCTTCGTGCTGCTCGGCCCTTCCGGCTGCGGCAAGTCCACCTTGCTCAAGGCCGTGGCCGGGTTCATCTCGCCCCAGGAGGGGCAGATACTGCTGCAAGGTCAGCCAGTCAGCGGCCCTGGCCCCGACCGCATCGTGGTGTTCCAGGAGTTCGACCAGCTGCCGCCATGGAAGACGGTGAAACAGAACGTCATGTTCCCTCTGCTGGTGTCGGGCCAGCTGAAACGCGCCGAGGCCGAGGAGCGGGCACTGCACTACCTGGACAAAGTCGGCCTGGCCGCCTTCGCCGATGCTTACCCGCACACCCTGTCGGGGGGTATGAAGGCGCGCGTGGCGATCGCCCGTGCCCTGGCCACGCAGCCGAAGATCCTGCTGATGGACGAACCGTTCGCAGCACTTGATGCGCTGACCCGGCGCAAGATGCAGGAAGAACTGCTGCTGCTGTGGGAGGAGGTGCGTTTTACCCTGCTGTTCGTTACCCACTCCATCGAAGAGGCTCTGGTGGTCGGCAACCGCATCTTGCTGTTGTCCCCCCACCCGGGGCGGGTGCGTGCCGAAGTGCACAGCCACCAGTACGACCTGGGCAGCCTGGGTGGTAGCGAATTCCAGGCCAGTGCCCGACGCATCCATCGTTTGCTGTTCGATGAGGTGGGTGCCCCCGAACAGCCCGACGATCTTGGTTTCAACGATATCCGTATCGCCTACTGACAGGAGCTTCAGCCATGACCACTACACCTGTACGCCAGGAATACGAGGTGCAGCTGGAGCCTTTGCTCAGTGTGCCTGTGGAGCGCAACCTGCCGCTGGCACAGCGCCTGTGGCAGCACGGCTGGTTGCGCAAGGCGGTCATCCTGCTGGTGATCGCCGTGCTGTGGGAGGCCATTGCCCGCTACCAGGGCAACGATCTGTTGCTACCGACCTTCCTGCAGACGGCCACGGCGCTGTGGGACGGCATGGTCAGCGGTGAGTTGCCGGCCAAGGTTGGCGTGTCGCTGGTGATTCTGCTCAAGGGTTACCTGCTGGGGATCATTCTGGCCTTTGGCCTCACCAGCCTGGCGGTGTCGACCCAGCTTGGGCGCGATCTGTTGGGCACCCTGACCTCGATGTTCAACCCGTTGCCGGCGATTGCCTTGTTGCCGCTAGCCCTGCTGTGGTTCGGGCTGGGCGACAACAGCCTGATCTTCGTGCTGGTGCACTCGGTGCTATGGGCGCTGGCGCTGAATACCTATGCGGGCTTTCTTGGGGTGTCGGAAACCTTGCGCATGGCCGGGCGCAATTACGGCCTGAAGGGGCTGCGGCTGGTGCTGCATATCCTTGTCCCTGCGGCGCTGCCGTCGATCCTGTCGGGGCTGAAGATCGGCTGGGCATTTGCCTGGCGAACCCTCATCGCTGCCGAGTTGGTGTTCGGGGCCAGCAGTGGCAAAGGCGGGTTGGGCTGGTACATCTTCCAGAACCGCAACGAGCTGTACACCGACAAGGTGTTTGCCGGGTTGGCGGTGGTGATCCTGATCGGCTTGCTGGTGGAAGGGCTGGTGTTCAATACCCTGGAGCGGCTGACGGTACGGCGCTGGGGAATGCAGCGTTGACCTGCACTGGCCTCATCGCCGGCAAGCCAGCTCCCGCAGGAAAGCCACAGCTTTCAAGGCTTGTGCATTACCTGTGGGAGATGGCTTGCCGGCGATAGGGCCGGTACAGGCTAAAAATTCTGGTACTGCGCCGCCGCATTGCTCAGGATCTTGCCGATCTCCTCCCGCAAGCCGCCCGGCTGCTCCACCACCACCCCATCGCCATGGCTCAACAGCCACCAGCGCAGTGGCCAGCCGTCACTTACCGTGGCCTGCAACCGATGCCCGTGCTCCAACGCCGTCAGCTGCATGTCGCTACTCAACGGCGCAACCCGCAACTGCCGCGCCAGCGTATCGCTGATCCGCGCCACCAACTCCACCCCCTCACCCCGAGCCGATTGCAGCGCATCGCCGCGCAGGTGCGTCAACAAGTCGAAATTGCCGCGCAAGTCGCCCACTGCGCTCGCCGACCAGTGCCAGCCAAACGGGATGCTCTTGTCATTGCGCTCCAGCGGAAATATCAGCGACAGCTCGTTGAGATCACGCTCGACAGTGCGTTTGCTGACAGTGAAGCCCACGTCACGCAGGCGCCAGAGCAGTTCGGCGCTGGTAATGCCTGGGGAACGGCTGGGCAGCTGGCGCAGCAGCGCCCACTGCCGACTGAGGGTGGCGCGAGTGGTGGCGAACGGCAAAAGATAACGTCCTTGTCTAGGCTTGCCGCAATAGGATGGCGGCAGGCGTGGGTCATGGCAATTGGCCACAGCCTGCTCAGATCAAGGAAGTCGCATTTGGTTGCCTGGTGCCGAATCGTTCGCGACAGGTTTTGACGTTACGTCACGCAGAATCACGCCTCATCACAGCCGAAGGTTGGGGTTGTGTGTCGTTCAATGAGGATGAACATGTCTGCTGCCAGCAATATCCATTCGCTGCTTGCCCGCCTTCTGCCCGAGCGGGTCATTGCCCCGCCGGCCGCTGTCGGGAGGCGACAGCGACTGTTTGCCGGGATAGGGTTGCCCAGCCAACGCTCGCTGCTTGTCACCCGTCTGGACGAAGCCAGCGACTTGCAGGCGGTGTACGTCGACCTGCGCCGCCAGGCCTTGCAAGGCAACGTGGCGGCGCTCAACGACCTTGGCTGGATCTGGCTCAACGGCAAATACTGGCGTGCTGACACCGTGTTGGCCGGCCACCTGTTGCGCATGGCGGCCCTGCAAGGCAATGCCGCGGCGTGGTTCAACCTAGGGCAGCAACATTACTTCGGCAAAGGTATCGACCCCTCCTATGTACAGGCGGCGGAGTGCTACCGGCAGGCATTCGAGCGGGGCATGTTGCATGCTGCTGCCGCGCTGGGTGACCTGTACGAGGAAGAGGTGTGTGATGGCGGCCTGCAATGGCAAGTCGACCTGATACAGGCTTACCAGTGGTTCCTGCGCGGGGCTGAGCAGGGCGAAGCACGCTGCCGTTTCGAGGTGGGTTACCGGTTGATGCACGGGCTGTACGTGGAGGCTGATTTAAAGGCCGCGCTGTACTGGCTTGAGCTGGCGGCAGCTGCGGGGGTGGTGCAGGCGGCAGAAGAGCTGGCGGTGCACTTCAGCAGCCGTGACGAGGGCCGCTACCAGGAGTGGCGTGACCGGGCGGTGCAGATGGGCAGCACACTGGCCTTGACCATGAAGCTGGAAGACCAGATACAGCCCTGAATGCGCTGCTGCTTGTCCGGGCCCTTCGCGGGCTCGCCCGCTCCCACAGGTACCGCGCATGGCTTGAATCGTATGCATCACCTGTGGGAGCGGGTTTACCCGCGAAGAAGCCGGCACAGGCGGACCAAAAGCCCCAGCATGAAAAACAATTCATCCATCCCCACGGTTGACGACAGGGGGAGGCACAGGCGTATATTGATAGTTAGCAAACTATGAATATCCTTGGTTCCTTTCATGTCCCTTGATCTCCTGCGCCTGCAAGTGAGCAGTGGCGTGGTGGTTGCCGCTCGCCATTGGCGGCGCATCTGCCATACCGCGCTGACCGGTTACGGTATTTCCGAGGCCTGCGCCACGCCGTTGCTGATGATCGTGCGCCTGGGTGACGGTGTGCATCAGGTGGCCGTGGCCCAGGCCTCCGGCTTGGAAAGCCCGTCGCTGGTGCGCCTGCTCGACCAACTGTGCAAGGCTGGCCTGGTATGCCGCAGCGAAGACCCGCTGGATCGCCGCGCCAAGGCCCTGAGCCTGACCGCCGAAGGCCGCACCCTGGCCGAATCCATCGAAGCCGAACTGGTGCGCCTGCGCCGTGAGGTGCTGCATGGCATCGACCAGGCCGACCTGGAAGCCGCCTTGCGCGTGCTGCGTGCCTTCGAAGCCGCCGGCCTGGGCAACACAGGCGGGGCAGCATGAACGGTTTCTTCAGCTCGGTGCCCCCGGCCCGCGACTGGTTCTATGGCGTGCGTACCTTTGCCGCCTCCATGATCGCCCTGTACATCGCCCTGCTCATGCAGTTGCCGCGCCCGTATTGGGCCATGGCCACGGTGTACATCGTCTCCAGCCCGTTCCTTGGCCCCACCAGCTCCAAGGCCCTGTACCGTGCCTTAGGCACACTGCTCGGCGCTGGCGGGGCGATTTTCCTTGTACCACCGCTGGTGCAGTCGCCGTTGCTGTTGAGCATCGCCATCGCCCTGTGGACCGGCACCTTGCTGTTTCTTTCGCTGAACCTGCGCACCGCCAACAACTATGTGCTGATGCTGGCTGGCTACACCTTGCCGATGATTGCCCTGGCGGTGGTCGACAACCCGCTTGCTGTGTTCGACGTGGCGTCTTCCCGCGCCCAGGAAATCTGCCTGGGGATCGTCTGTGCGGCGGTGGTCGGAGCGACCTTCTGGCCACGCCGGCTGGCGCCAGTTGTAGTCGGTGCCACTGGTAGCTGGTTCACCGAGGCGATCCGCTACAGCGACACCTACCTGGCCCGCCAGGCCAGCGCAGACCAGGTTGGCGGCATGCGCGGGGGGATGGTCGCCACCTTCAACTCGCTGGAGCTGATGATCGGCCAGCTCGGCCATGAAGGTGCCGGTCCGCACACTCTGAAAAACGCACGCGAGTTGCGTGGGCGGATGATCCACCTGCTGCCCGTGATCGATGCCCTCGACGACGCCTTGGTCGCCCTCGAAGGCCGCGCCCCGGCACAGTTTGCCCAGTTGCAACCTTTGCTCGATGCCGCCCGCGAATGGCTCAAGGGCACCGTCGAAAGCGCCTCCGTCGCCCGCTGGGCCGCCCTGCACGAACAGATCGAGCGCCTGCAGCCCGGCGCCGCTGCCCTCGACCAGCGTGCCGAACTGCTGCTGTCCAACGCCCTGTATCGCCTGACCGAATGGGCCGACCTGTGGCAGGACTGCTGCAGCCTGCAACATGCCCTGCGCAGCGACGACTCCAAACCCTGGCGCGCGGTGTACCGCCACTGGCGCCTGGGTCGTCTGACGGCGTTCTTCGACCGTGGCCTGATGCTGTATTCCGTGGCCTCCACCGTGCTGGCGATCATTGTCGCCTGCGGCCTGTGGATTGGTCTGGGCTGGAACGACGGCGCCAGCGCCGTGATCCTCGCCGCCGTGTCGTGCAGCTTCTTTGCCGCCATGGACGACCCGGCACCGCAGATCTACAAGTTCTTCTTCTGGACGCTGATGTCGGTCATTTTCTCCAGCCTGTACCTGTTCCTGGTGCTGCCCAACCTGCACGATTTCCCGATGCTGGTGCTGGCCTTCGCCGTGCCGTTCATCTGCGTCGGCACCCTGACCGTGCAGCCGCGCTTCTACCTGGGTACCTTGCTGACCATCGTCAACACTTCGACCTTCATCAGCATCCAGGGCGCCTACGATGCTGACTTCTTCACCTTCCTCAATTCCAACCTCGCCGGCCCCGTGGGGCTGCTGTTCGCCTTCATCTGGACCTTGGTGATGCGCCCGTTCGGCGTGGAGCTGGCAGCCAAGCGCATGACCCGCTTCGCCTGGCGCGACATCGTCGAAATGACCGAGCCGGCCACCTTGGCCGAGCACCGCCAGGTCGGCGTGCAGATGCTCGACCGCCTGATGCAGCATCTGCCGCGTCTGTCGCAAACCGGCCAGGACAGCGGCGTGGCACTGCGCGACCTGCGCGTGGGGTTGAACCTGCTCGACCTGCTGGCCTATATGCCGCGTGCCGGGCAGCAGGCTCGCGAGCGCCTGAACACGGTAGTCGAGGAAGTCGGCGCGCACTATGCCGCCTGCCTGCGCGCCGGCGAGCGCCTGCACGCCCCGGCCGCACTGCTGCGCAACATGGAGCGCGCGCGCCTGGCGCTGAACCTGGATGAGCTGTACGAGCGCGGCGATGCTCGCACCCACCTGCTGCACGCACTTAGCGGTCTGCGCCTGGCGCTGCTGCCGGGCGTGGAAGTGATGCTCGAACCAGCCGAACAACCGCAACTGCCTCCCGGCCTCGACGGAGCACCCCTGTGATTGGTGAACTGGATATCAGCGGGGTATTCCTGCCCACGCTGCTGGTGATGATGTTTGGCACCTACCTGCTGTTTCTCGGGGTGCACGCGGTGCTGGTGCGCCTGCATTTCTACCGCCTGGTCTGGCACCGGGCGTTGTTCAACGTTGCCCTGTATGCCGTGCTGCTTGGCGCGGTAGACCACTTTTGCCGAAACCTGATGCTGCCATGAAAAAACCTTTGCTGACCTTGGGCCGTGTGGTCCTGACCTTGCTGGTAGTGACCTTCGCCGCCGTGCTCGTGTGGCAGATGGTGGTGTATTACATGTTCGCCCCCTGGACTCGCGACGGCCACATCCGCGCCGACGTGATCCAGATCGCCCCGGACGTCTCCGGGCTGATCCAGAAGGTCGAGGTGCGTGACAACCAGACCGTCAAGCGCGGCGATGTGCTGTTCACCATCGATCAGGACCGTTTCACCCTGGCCCTGCGCCAGGCCAAGGCGACCCTCGGCGAACGCCAGGAAACCCTGGCCCAGGCCACCCGCGAAGCGCAGCGCAACCGCAAGCTGGGCAACCTGGTGGCCGCCGAGCAGCTGGAAGAAAGTCAGTCTCGCGAGGCCCGTGCCCGTTCCGCCGTCAGCGAAGCGCAGGTGGCCGTCGATACCGCCCAGCTCAACCTCGACCGCTCGGTGGTACGCAGCCCGGTGGACGGTTACCTGAACGACCGAGCACCGCGTAATCACGAATTTGTCACCGCCGGCCGCCCGGTGCTGTCGGTGGTCGACAGCGCCTCGTACCACGTCGACGGCTACTTCGAGGAAACCAAGCTTGGCGGTATCCACATCGGCGATGCCGTCGACATTCGTGTCATGGGCGACAACACCCGCCTGCGTGGTCATGTGCAAAGCTTCGCCGCCGGCATCGAAGACCGCGACCGCAGCAGTGGTGCCAACCTGTTGCCCAACGTCAACCCGGCATTCAGCTGGGTGCGCCTGGCCCAGCGTATTCCGGTGCGCATCGCCTTTGATGAGGTGCCGCAAGACTTCCGCATGATTGCCGGGCGAACCGCCACGGTGTCGATCATCGAGGGCCAGCGCCCATGAAACAGCTGATCCTGGCGGGGCTGTGCCTGTCGTTGGGGGCCTGCATGATGGTCGGCCCCGACTATGAACTGCCGAAGGACGCGGCGGCGCAACGCAGCGACCTCAACGGCCCGCTGCGCCAGGATGCCGACAGCGTGGTGTCGGCACCGGTGCCCGAGGGCTGGTGGCAGCTGTACCAGGATCAACGGCTGAACGAGCTGGTGCGCCAGGCGCTGAGTGCCAACACCGAACTGCGCGTGGCTGCCGCAAATATTGCCAAGGCACGCGCCCAGGTCGAAGTGGCTGAGTCGCAAGGTGGCTTCAACGGTGGCGTCAAACTTGGCGCCCAACGCCTGCAGGAGTCGGGCGAGGCGTTCCTGCTGCCAGAGAAAGTGCCGGTGGCCAACATCGGCGAGGCTATCATCAGTGCCTCGTACCAGTTCGACCTGTGGGGTACCTTCAAGCGTGGCACCGAGGCGGCCAAGGCGAATGCCGACGCAGTGCAGGCCGCCGCCGATACTGCCCGCATCACCCTGGTGGCGGATGTGGTCAAGGCTTACACCCAGGTGTGCTCGGCCAACGAGGAATACCACATTGCCCGCGAGTCGCTCGATCTGCAGGAGCAAAGCGTGAAGCTCAACCAGCGCCTGCGTGATGCCGGGCGCGGCGATGAAACCCAGGTCACCCGCTCGCAGACCCAGTTCAAATCCTTGCGCGCAGAGCTGCCACGCTTCAAGGCCGAGCGCGAGACCGGCCTGTACACCCTGGCCGCTTTGTTGGCCAAACCGGTTGGCCAGCTACCTGCCGGCACTGCCGATTGTGCCGAGCTGCCGCACCTGAACCAGCTGGTCCCTGTTGGCGATGGCGCGGCGCTGCTCAAGCGCCGTCCCGACGTGCGCCAGGCCGAACGGCAGCTGGCCGCCGCCACCGCCTACATTGGCGTGGCCACCGGCGCTCTGTACCCTGACATCAGCATCGGCGCCCAGGTTGGTACGATTGGTATCCTCGAGAACCTTGGTGAGCCGTCGACCAACCGCTGGGGCTTCGGCCCGCAGATCAGCTGGACCATCCCCACCAACGGCACCCGCGCCCGCATTCGCATGGCCGAAGCCTCGACTCAGGCAGCCCTGGCGAATTTTGATGGAGTGGTGCTGAACGCAATTCGCGAGACCCAGACCCGCCTGGCGCAGTACAGCGCCCTGTTGGACCGACGTGACGCGCTGGCCGAGGCTGAGAAATCGGCCAAGGAAGCAGCGGACCAGACGCACCGCTATTACCAGGCTGGGCGTGAATCGTTCCTGGCCGACCTGCAGGCGACGCGCACCTACACCGACATGCGCGCGCAGCTGGCAGCGGCCAATAGCCAAGTGGCTCAGGGGCAGATTGGTGTGTTCCTGGCGTTGGGTGGGGGGTGGAAGGACACCGCCAAGCCTTGAGGCCCAATCGCCGGCAAGCCAGCTCCCACAGGTACTCCACCGCTTTTGAGACCTGTGGTCCACCTGTGATAGCCGGCTTGTGCATGCCTTGAAATTGGTACGGACCATGTGGAAGCTGGCTTGCCGGCGATCGGGGGCAAAGCCCTCGCCTAGGTTCTAGAGCTGTAAGACATTTCCGAACCAGAAAGCAAATGCTTCAGTTCGGACGCCCTGTCGAATTATCCTACAGCACCTGTCGGAAGGTGCTGTCTTGGCTGGAAAGTGTTCCCGGAATACTGTCGCGGGGTCGCCTCGCAAGGCGATCGGGCGTGAGACACCCGGATTTCATTCGGTAGCACCGCTTTATGGCGGTCGTGTGCGGACAGGCTTCGGCCTGGCCGGGGTTACCGTATGTCCCGTGTCTCACACCGTACACGACTGCCACCCAACTTCGTGAGACAAGGAGGAGAGCAGTTCAATCCCCCATACGGAGTTCCGCCATGAACAAGCTCGTCCCCGATCCACCAGTTACCGATCTGCTTCTGCTCGATCCTCCCGCACTCTCACTAATCGATCCACTCAGCCCCAAAGACTGCGAAGAGCTGATCAGCGCCATCACCCTGACCATCGACCACACCACCACAGTCCTGCTCGACAACCCTCCCGGCGACATGCGCAATGCCATGGGCATGAATATTCGATTGCTCTGCCGCCTGATCAATGCCGTGTGCGACCGCACCCATGCAACCCGCCACGATCAAGGAGCGACCCGATGAGCGATGATCCAAGAGACTCTGCAACCGCAGGTGTGGAAACCTTCGACTTGTTCCGCCTGCAGCCAAATGTGCCGTTCAGCCATGCTTTCTCGCAGCTATCTGTGCTGCTGGGCTGTATTCGCCACCTGACCACCGAAGCGGAAATGGAAAACGACCGCATTGCCGGTAGCGCTGCGCGGATACTAAGCGAGATGGCCAAGGCCTTGATCGATGATATGGAGCGGGGGATGAACAAGGTTCTTCAATAACCCTAAAAACCCCGGGGCCGCTGTGCGGCCCATCGCCGGCAAGCCAGCTCCCACACTTGTACGCCACTGCTATCGAATCCTGTGACTTACCTGTGTGGCTTGCCGGCGATGAGGCCCAGACAGGTCAGCGCCTGCCACAGGCCTGATGAGTACTCTGTGGGAGCTGGCTTGCCGGCGATAGGGCCCTGACAGGCAAAGCCCCATCAAAGCCAAATTGCATCCCAATGCGGATAATCCCCCACCCTCGCGACCAATCCTGCCCGCTTCGGATTCATGACAATGTACCGCGCCACCGCCAGCACATTCTCCTCCCGGCGCAATGCTCGGTCATGAAATCCCTTCTGCCAGAGCTGGCCGCTTCGCCCTTGATACCTGTTGATCATCATGGTGCTGCGAGATTTCACCCTGCGCATCAAGCGCTTCAGGTTGCCCGGTCCAAGCTCGACCAGCCAATGAAAGTGATCAGGCATCACCACCCAGGCCAGCGATCTTACGGCACCTTCCTCTTCAGCCTGGCGCAACTCGGCAACCAGCAAGCGGGCCGAGTGAAAGTCATTGAATATTGGGGCCCGGTCAAGGGTTGTGCTGGTAAGCAGATACAATCGACTGGTTTCCGAAAAACGGCCAAGCCGTAACTGATCTGAGTGGGGGCGATCCATGTTCCCTGTCTCCTGATGGTTTGCTCCTCAGGCTAGTGGCTATGGATCTGCGAATAACCAATCAATTGGTACCCGGTGTTTCCAGTGACATCGGCGCAGCCTTCATCGCCGGCAAGCCAGCTCCCACCACGAGCGCATCTCCCTCAAGCCATGTGCAATACCTGTGGGCAGGCAACACAAGACAGAATCTCCCACAGGTTCAGCGCATTCCCCCTCTTCATCTGATTTGTAGCAAGATTTTTCATGAAATCCGCCCGGCACCCTTGAGCGAAGCTAAGTGGAAGTGAACAATGTTCTCTTTCGCATTCCCTTCGAGACTGGCCATGAAAACCCGTTCCCGTCTGCTTGCCTGGCTGCCGGTTATATTGCTCGGCCCGGTGCTGGCGCTGTGCAGCACCTTGGCGCAGGCCGAAGCCTCCGCCGAGGCCACCAAGGCCCTGCACCTGCTGGACTACATTGGCGCCGACTACCCGCCGACCGTACAAGACGGCAAGGTCATCGACGATGGCGAATACCGCGAGCAGCAAGAGTTCAGCGCGGTATTGGCCGAGCTGGTCAAAAGCTTGCCTGCAAACGCCGAGCAAGCTGCTCTGGAGCAAGGCATCCAGGCGTTGCGCCACGCCATCGACCAGCGTCAGGACGGCCCGGCTGTCGCCAAACAGGCCCGCCAATTGGGCGCTCGTCTGGCGGTGGCCTATGAGGTCAGCCAGGCTCCGGTGATTACCCCGGACCCGGCCCGCGGCGCTTCGTTGTACGCGCAAAACTGTTCGATCTGCCACGGCGACACCGGCGCTGGCGATGGCCCGGCCGGCGTGGGCCTTGAGCCTGCACCCGCCAACCTGCGCGATGTCTCCCGCCTCGACCAGTTGAGCCTGTTCGACCTCTACAACACCCTGGCCCTGGGCATCGATGGCACCGAGATGCCGTCCTTTGCCGACCAGTTGGACGACCGCCAGCGCTGGGACGTAGCCGCTTACATCGCCAGCTTCACCGCCAAGCCAGAAGCCGGCAAAGGCGACAAGACCTGGAACATTGGCGACTTGGCCCGCCAGACCCCGGCCGAAGTCGCCGCCAACGAAGGCCCTGCGGTCGTAGAAGCGTTTCGCGCCCAGCGCTCTCAACCGCCACAGGTCAAACGTGGCCCGGCGCAATTGCTCGAGTACACCGCGAGCACCTTGGACAAGAGCCTGGCGGCCTACCGCGCAGGTGATCACGACCAGGCTTATGACCTGTCAGTAGCGGCCTACCTGGAAGGCTTCGAACTGGTGGAAAGCTCGCTGGACAATATCGACACCCAGGCGCGCAAGGACACCGAAAAATCGCTGATGGCCTATCGTCAGTCGCTGCAGGACGGCATGCCCGTGGCCCAGGCCGAGCAACGCCTGAGCGAAGCCAAGGCCAAGCTCGAGCAGGCTTCCAAACTGCTCGGCAGCGATGGCCTGAGCTGGTCGTTGAGCTTTGTATCCGGCTTGCTGATCCTGCTGCGCGAAGGCCTGGAGGCGATTCTGGTGCTGGCGGCGATCCTGGCCTTCCTGCGCAATACCGGCCAGCAGTCGGCGGTGCGCAGCGTCAACATCGGATGGGGGTTGGCACTGGTGGCCGGTTTTGCAACCTGGGCCCTGGCAGCCTATGTGATCGACGTTGGTGGCGCTCAGCGCGAACTGCTGGAAGGTTGCACGGCGCTTTTCGCTGCGGTGATGGTGCTGTGGCTTGGCGTGTGGATGCACGACCGCCGCCATGCGGCCGCGTGGCAGGACTACATCAAGAGCAGCCTGGTCAGTGGTGGCGGACGTTTCGGTTTTGCCGTGCTGGCGTTCTTCTCGGTTTACCGCGAACTGTTCGAAGTGATCCTGTTCTACGAAACCCTGTGGCTGCAGGCCGGCCCAGCCGGGCACCAGGCGGTGCTGGCGGGCGGTGCCACGGCGCTTGTGCTGCTGGTGGGGTTGGCCTGGGTAATTCTGCGTGGTTCGGCCAAGCTGCCGCTGTCGCTGTTCTTCAGCATCAACGCAGCGCTGCTATGTGCCTTGTCGGTGGTGTTTGCCGGGCATGGCGTGAAGGCACTGCAAGAGGCGGGGGTACTTGGCACACGGCCGGTGGCGTTCTTCGAGTTCGACTGGCTGGGGATTCATGCTGACGCCTACTCGCTTTCGGCGCAGGCGCTGGCCTTGCTGGCCATCGTGTTCCTGTACGGGCGCTCGCGCCTGGTGGAAAAGCGCAGGGCAGCGGCTAACTGATCGCCTGACAGGCTAGCGCGGCCCCCTGTGGCAGCGGGTTTACCCGCGAAGCAAGCGGCGCGGTGTATGGCACCGGCTTCGCCGGTATTCGCGGCTAAAGCCGCTCCCACAGGGACCGCGCGAGTTTCAAAGTTTGAGCAAGACCGCCATTCAAGCCGGCTGTGGCGCCTTCAGGATGTTTTGCAGCAACTGGACACTTTCGACAGCGTCATGACCCAGGCTGGTCAGGTAGCCGCCATCAGGTTGATCGGTCAGCCCCTTTTCATACAGGCGCTGCGCGGCGGCTACCAGTGCGGGGGAAGCGTTCTTGTGAATCTTGATGCCTTCCTGGCTGCTGTCGTGCTTGAACAGCGAAAGTACTTCCAGTTCAGCGATCAGATCGGGGGTAAAAGGCATGGCGACTCCTGACTTCCAGACAAGGATGACGGCACCGTTCTACGGTGCCTGATCTTCGAGTGTAGCCGGGTTATTCGTCCTCGCCTTGATCCATCTCAGGCGGCAGCTCCGGCAGCGCGCGCAGGGCATTCTCGTACCATTCGCCATTGAACGCGCGGTCCTCCACAAGCATGTTATCGATCTCAAAGGCCAGCACGTGGGCCATCAGGTTGAGAATGTCTTCACGCTCATAGCCAACCAGGGTCAGCTTGTTGAAGGTGGCCTTGGCCGCTGGCGGCTCGCCGCTTTCTATCTGGTTTTCGATGGCCTGGGTCAGCGTTGCCTCGGCGAAGGCTTCGTCGTCGTCATTGTCGATGTCGGTGGGCTCGCTCATGGCGGTACTCCTGTGATGTGGAGGCACAGTGTGCCACGCCCGTGGCGGCAATGCCCGGGCATTGACGGGGCGCATGACGCTGGTCAGGGGGGGGCGGACGGTCTATAAATGCCGGGCCAACCCCTTACGGCCTGGAGGCTGTTACCTCATGCTCAAGCTTCATGGATTCTCGGTCAGCAACTACTACAACATGGTCAAGCTGGCCCTGCTGGAAAAAGGCCTGCCCTTCGAGGAAGTCACCTTCTATGGCGGCCAGGCGCCACAGGCGCTGGAAGTGAGCCCGCGAGGCAAGGTCCCGGTGCTGCAGACCGAACACGGCTTCCTCAGCGAAACAAGCGTGATCCTCGACTATATCGAGCAGACTCAAGGCGGCAAGGCGCTGCTGCCGGCCGACCCGTTCGGGCAAGCCAAGGTGCGCGAGCTGCTCAAGGAAATCGAGCTGTACATCGAGCTGCCGGCGCGTACCTGCTATGCCGAGTCTTTCTTTGGTATGCAGGTCGAGCCACTGATAAAGGAGAAAGCCCGTGCCGACCTGCTGGCCGGTTTTGCCACGCTCAAGCGCAACGGCCGCTTCACGCCCTATGTGGCGGGTGAGCAACTGACCCTGGCAGACCTGATGTTCTGCTTCTCGGTCGACCTGGCCTGCGCGGTGGGCAAGAAGGTGCTGAACATCGACTTCCTGGCAGACTTCCCGCAGGCCAAGGCGTTGCTGCAGCTGATGGGCGACAACCCGCACATGGCGCGGATCGTGGCGGACAAGGAGGCGGCGATGCCGGCCTTCATGGAGATGATTCGCAGCGGTAAACGCTAAAAGCTAGGGCTGCTTCGCAGCCCATCGCCGGCAAGCCAGCTCCCACAGTTACAGTGCTTACCTTGAGGGTCACGCTATACCTGTGGGAACTGGCTTGCCGGCGATCGAGGGCAAAGCCCTCGCCTTGAGGCCTTAACGCGAAGCCAGCAGCGCCTTGCCGCGGGCGACGGCCGCACGCACCTGCGCCGGCGCGGTACCACCAATGTGGTTACGGGCATTCACCGAGCCTTCCAGGGTCAGCACGGCAAACACGTCCTGCTCGATCTGGTCGCTGAACTGGCGCAGTTCGTCCAGGCTCATTTCGGCCAGGTCCTTGCCGGTGTCCACGCCATATTTCACCGCATGACCCACGATCTCGTGGCAGTCACGGAACGGCAGGCCACGGCGTACCAGGTAGTCGGCCAGGTCGGTGGCGGTGGAGAAACCGCGCAGGGCCGCTTCACGCATGATGGCGTGCTTGGGCTTGATTGCCGGGATCATGTCGGCAAAGGCACGCAGCGAGTCGCGCAGGGTGTCGGCGGCGTCGAACAGCGGTTCCTTGTCTTCCTGGTTGTCCTTGTTGTAGGCCAGCGGCTGGCCTTTCATCAGGGTCAGCAGGCCGGTCAGGGCACCAAACACGCGGCCGCTCTTGCCACGTACCAGTTCCGGCACGTCCGGGTTCTTTTTCTGCGGCATGATCGAGCTGCCAGTGCAGAAGCGGTCTGGCAGGTCGATGAACTGGAACTGCGCGCTGGTCCACAGCACCAGCTCCTCGGAGAAGCGCGACAGGTGCATCATCGCCACGCTGGCGGCGGCGCAGAATTCAATGGCGAAGTCGCGGTCCGACACGCCGTCCAGCGAGTTGCCGGCCACGGCTTCGAAGCCCAGCAGCTTGCAGGTGAGTTCGCGGTCGATCGGGTAGGTGGTGCCTGCCAGCGCGGCGCTGCCCAGGGGCATGCGGTTGGCACGCTTGCGGCAGTCGACCAGGCGCTCATAGTCGCGGCTGAGCATCTCGAACCAGGCCAGCAGGTGATGGCCGAAGGTGACCGGCTGGGCCGTCTGCAGGTGGGTGAAACCGGGCATGATGGTTTCGGCTTCACGCTCGGCCTGCTCCAGCAGGCCCTGTTGCAGGCGGGTGATTTCGGCCAGGATCAGGTCGATTTCATCGCGCAGCCAAAGGCGAATGTCGGTGGCCACCTGGTCGTTGCGGCTACGGCCGGTGTGCAGCTTCTTGCCGGTGATGCCGATACGGTCGGTCAGGCGTGCCTCGATGTTCATGTGCACATCTTCGAGGTCGACGCGCCAGTCGAAGGTGCCGGCCTCGATCTCGCCCTGGATGGTTTTCAGGCCATCGATGATGGTGTCGCGCTCGGCATCGCTGAGCACGCCGACCTGCGCCAGCATGGTGGCATGGGCGATCGAACCCATGATGTCGTGGCGGTACAGGCGCTTGTCGAAATCGACCGAGGCGGTGAAACGGGCGACGAAGGCGTCGACGGGCTCACTGAAGCGGCCGCCCCAGGACTGATTGGTCTTGTCGGTGCTCATGGATTCACTCATTGCAGGCGTGAACGAAAAAGTGCCGCCGATGATAGCAGGGTTGGACTGGCCGCCGCAGGGCGCTGGTCGATAGAAATGCTCGGAAAACGACAGAGAAGGATTTGCAGGAATGAACGGCAGTGTTCCACGGACCGTCTACAGTTGGACAGAGGACTGGCAGTGAATCTGCCGGCCGAGTGAATCTTTGGCCATCGCACCGGTCTAGAGCGTGACCTCAGTGTCGCTCGAACCATACCTGTCTACGCTATACCTGTGCGAGACTCATTCAGGAATCCAGCGCAATTATGAATGTCCTGATCGTTGATGACGAACCCCAAGGCCGTGAGCGCCTCAGCCGGCTGCTCGGCGAACTGGAGGGCTACACCGTGCTGGAGCCTAGCGCCACCAACGGCGAAGAAGCCTTGGCGCTGATCGAAAGCCTCAAGCCCGATGTGGTCTTGCTGGACATCGGCATGCCTGGCCTGGACGGCCTGCAGGTTGCTGCTCGCCTGTGCGAGCGCGAGGCGCCGCCGGCGGTGGTGTTTTGCACCGGGGACGATGAATACGGTGCCGAGGCTTTCAAGGACAGTACCCTCAGCCATGTGACCAAACCTTTCCAGGCCCAAGCCTTGCGCGATGCCTTGCGCAAGGCTGAAAAGCCCAACCGGGCCCAGTTGGCGGCGCTCACCAGGCCAGCCAATGAAGGTGGCGGCCCGCGTAGCCACATCAGTGCCCGCACGCGCAAAGGCATCGAGCTGATCCCTTTGCCACAGGTGATCTATTTCATTGCCGACCACAAGTACGTGACCTTGCGCCATGAGGCCGGGGAGGTCCTGCTCGACGAGCCGCTCAAGGCACTGGAAGACGAGTTTGGCGAACGCTTCGTGCGTATCCATCGCAATGCGCTGGTCGCTCGTGAGCGTATCGAACGCCTGCAGCGCACGCCGCTGGGGCATTTCCAGCTATACCTGAAAGGCTTGGACGGAGACGCCCTGACCGTCAGCCGGCGCCACGTGGCCGGTGTGCGCAAGATGATGCAGACCCTCTGAGCCTGGACCGGCCCAATCGCTGACAAGCTCCACAGGTATAGCGTCAGCGTTGAGCCTTGCACGGCTGCTGTGGGAGCTGGCTTGCCGGCGATTGGACGGTACAGGTGAGCACAGGATCCTGATCCACATCTGCTAGCGATACCGGCGATGCTGTTATCATCGGCAGCATTTCTCTGGATCGGGGCGTTCCATGTCCACTCGCGAAATCCGCATTGCCACCCGTAAAAGTGCCTTGGCCTTGTGGCAGGCCGAATACGTCAAAGCCCGCCTCGAGCAGGCCCACCCCGGTCTGCTGGTGACCCTTGTGCCCATGGTCAGCCGTGGCGACAAGCTCCTCGACGCGCCGCTGGCGAAGATCGGTGGCAAGGGTCTGTTCGTCAAGGAACTGGAAACCGCCCTGCTGGACAATGAAGCCGACATCGCCGTGCATTCAATGAAGGACGTGCCCATGGACTTTCCTGAAGGCCTGGGCCTGTACTGCATCTGTGAGCGCGAAGACCCGCGCGATGCCTTCGTTTCCAATACCTTCGACAACCTCGAAGCGCTGCCTGCCGGCAGCATCGTCGGTACCTCCAGCCTGCGCCGCCAGGCTCAGCTGCTGGCGCGTCGCCCGGACCTGGAAATCCGCTTCCTGCGTGGCAACGTCAACACCCGCCTGGCCAAGCTGGATGCCGGTGAGTACGACGCTATCATCCTTGCCGCTGCCGGCTTGATTCGCCTGGGTTTCGAGGACCGCATCACTTCCGCCATCAGCGTCGATGACAGCCTGCCGGCAGGCGGCCAGGGTGCGGTGGGTATCGAATGTCGCAGTGCCGACCACGAAATCCATGCACTGCTGGCGCCGCTGCACCATGCCGATACTGCCGACCGGGTGGTCGCCGAGCGTGCCCTGAACAAGCGCCTGAATGGTGGCTGCCAGGTACCGATTGCCTGCTATGCGGTGCTTGAAGGTGACCAGCTGTGGCTGCGTGGCCTGGTAGGCCAACCCAGCGGCGGTACCCTGTTGGTGGCCGATGCCCGCGCACCACGTACTGCCGCCGAAACCCTGGGCGTGCAGGTGGCCGAGGACCTGCTGGGGCAGGGCGCCGAGGCCATCCTCAAGGAAGTCTACGGCGAGGCCGGCCACCCGTGAGTTCGTGGCGCCTGTTGCTGACCCGGCCTGCCGAGGACTGTGCGGCACTGGCGCAAAGCCTGGCAGCGGAGGGGATAGCCAGCAGCTGCCTGCCGCTGCTGGCTATCGAGCCCGTCGTTGTGAATAACCAGCAACGCCTGTTGCTGGAAGGCCTGCAGGGCTTCCAGGCGATCATCGTGGTCAGCAAGCCGGCAGCCCGGTTGATGCTTGAGCAACTGGCCGATGCCGGCCTGCAGCCCCCGGTGCAAGGCTGGTTCACCGTGGGTGAAGCGACCGCCGCCGTGCTGCAGGGTGCGGGCCTGGCGGTGAGCTTCCCCCCACGTGGCGATGACAGCGAAGCGTTGCTGGCGCTGCCGGCCCTGCGCCAGGCAGTTGCCGTGCCGGCACCACGGATCTTGATCGTTCGTGGTGTCGGAGGTCGCGAACTGCTGGCAGAGCGTCTTGCAGAGCAAGGTGCTAGTGTCGATTATCTGGAACTGTATCGTCGCTGCCTTCCGGCTTACCCGGTGGGCACCCTGATGCGCCGCATCGAAGCGGAACGCCTCAATGGCCTGGTGGTCAGCAGTGGGCAGGGTTTTGAACACTTGCAGCAGATGGCCGGCGCCGATTGGCCGCAGCTCGCGCGTCTGCCGCTGTTCGTGCCCAGCCCTCGGGTTGCCGATCAGGCAAGGGCCGCCGGAGCCCAACAGGTTGTGGATTGCCGTGGCGCCAGTGCCACGGCCTTGCTGGCAGCCGTGCAGCGCAGCGCTGCACCTGCCTCTTAAGGCGCTAAGCTGAACGCGATGCGCCCCCATGCAAAGGATGGATACGTGAGCGAGACTGTCTTGTCCAATAACGATCAGCCGTCGGCACAGGCGCCGGCGGAACCCGTCACCGCTCCACCTGCCAAGCGCTCCGGCAGTGGTCTGGCAACGCTGGCCCTGCTGTTGGGCGCGGCCGGGGTAGCGGTAGGTGGCTGGGGTGTCTGGCAGGTACGTCAACTGCAAGGCAGCGAATTCAACCAAGGCCAGCACATCGAGGCGCTCAACCAGCGCGCCGAGGCGCTGCAGCAGCGTGAACAGCAGATCAGCGCGCAACTGGCCAGCCTGCCGGCGGCCAGCGAGCTGGAGGACCGCCGCCGCCTGGTGGCACAACTGCAAGGCGATCAGCAACGCCTCAGCCAGCGGTTGGAAACCATACTGGGCGAAAGCCGCAAGGAATGGCGCCTGGCCGAGGCCGAGCACCTGCTGCGCCTCGCCACCCTGCGCCTGTCGGCGCTGCAGGACATCACCAGTGCCAAGGCCTTGGTAGAGGGTGCCGACGAGATCCTGCGCGAGCAGAGTGATCCGGGTGCTTTCGCCGCCCGTGAGCAACTGGCGCGCAGCCTGGCCACGCTCAACAGCACCCAGCAACCGGACCGTACCGGCCTGTTCCTGAAACTGGCGGCTCAGCGCGAGCTGGTGCAGCAACTCAGCGCCCAGTCGCCGGAGTTCGACACCAATGCCGATGCCCTGGGCGCGCTAACCGCCGATGGTGATGGCGCCAGTCGCCTGTCCCAGTGGTGGGCCGAGATCTCCAAGTACTTCCAGATCGACTTCAACGCCGATGACAACGTGCGCCCGCTGCTGGCCGGGCAGCAACTGAACCAGCTGCGCCTGGCCCTGAGCCTGACCATCGAGCAGGCCCAGTGGGCAGCGCTCAATGGCGATAGCAAGGTCTACACCCAGGCGCTGGACGACGCTCGCAGCGTGCTGCTGGCCAACTTCAACGCTGACAACCCGCAAAGCAAGGCCATGCTTGACAGCCTCAATGCTCTGGCTGAGCAGCCGGTGTCGGTAGTAACCCCTGACCTCAGTGAAAGCCTGGCCGCAGTGCAGGCCTATATACAGCGCCGCCACCTGCCGGCCGAGGCTGAAGGGGGCAAGCCATGAAGCGTGTCTACCTGCTGGCCGTGCTGGCGATCGTGGTCGCCGCGGCGCTGGGTATCGCGGTCGCCAAGCACAGCGGCTACGTGCTGATCTCGTATGGCAGCTTCCGCTACCAGTCGGGGCTGTGGGCGGCATTGGCCGGCTTGCTGGCTGTGGTGCTGCTGCTGTGGCTGGTGCGCTATCTGGTCGGCCTGGTGCTGACCTCCAGCGGCGTGGTCAACCCGTGGTCCCGGCGTAATCGCAGCCGGCGCGTTCGTCTGGCCATCGAGCAGGGCCAACTGGACCTCGCCGAGGGCCGTTGGGCCAGTGCCCAGCGGCATCTGCATCGTGCCGCCGAGGCCGAGCGCCAGCCGTTGCTGTACTACCTCGGTGCCGCGCGTGCTGCCAACGAGCAAGGCCGAACCGAGGACAGCGACAACCTGCTTGAACGTGCCCTGGAGCGCCAGCCGCAAGCGGAACTGGCTATCGCCCTTACTCATGCACAGTTGCAGATGGACCGTGGCGAAAGCGACGGCGCCCTGGAAACCCTGCTGGCCATGCAGGAGCGCCACCCGCACAACGGTCAGGTGCTGCGCCTGCTGCAGCGCCTGTACCTGGAGCGCGGCGACTGGTCGGCACTGATTCGCCTGCTGCCCGACCTGCGCAAGGGCAAGGTGCTGCCTGCCGCCGAGCTGGCTGCCCTGGAGCAACGTGCCTGGGGCCAGAACCTGAGCCTGGCCACCACCCGTGGCGAGGACGCGCAAGGTGCCCGTCAGGCCCTGGAGCGCGCCTGGCAGCAGCTGACCGCAGCCCAGCGCCAGGAGCCACAGCTGGTGCTGGCCTATGCCGAGCAATTGCGCCAGGTGGGCGCCCAGAGCGAAGCCGAACAAGTGCTACGCACTGCCCTGAAGCGTGAATACGAAAGCCACTTGGCCCGCCTGTATGGCCTGGTGCGCGGCGATGACCCTGCGCGCCAGCTGCAAACTGCCGAAGGTTGGCTCAAGGCCCACCCGCAAGACGCCAGCCTGCTGCTTACCCTGGGCCGTCTGAGCCTGCAGAACCGCCTGTGGGGCAAAGCGCGCGACTACCTGGAAAGCAGCCTGCGCATGGAGCGCAACCCCGAGGCCTGTGCCGAGCTGGCGCGCCTGCTCGCCGGCCTTGGCGAAACAGAGCGCAGCAACCAGCTGTTCCAGGAGGGCCTCGGCCTGTTGGACGAGCGCCTGCTAGCCCTGCCTTTGCCCGAAGGCGTACGCGCCTGACCTACCCTGGGGCCCGCGCAAAGGTGCGGGCCCCGGGGGCGGGTAACTTTTCTTTCGATGTAAGTTAGATCTGCAGTCCATTTCTTCAGATATTTCCTACTTCATGATTGGAAATTTCCTTCGCGATTCAGCGACTTGTCGTTGCTGTCGCGCCTTGAAACAAAGCGCGTCTTTCCTCTACCGTTTCAAGCCACTTCATTATCCCGGGACCTTCACCGCCCATGTTGCCGGCCCGTTTACGCACCTTTTTCCTACCTGCCTGCCTTGCTGCATTGGCGGTACTGGCCGCGTCCTTTCACCTGGAAAACGTTCTGGGCCTGGTGCCCTGCCCGTTGTGTTTCAGCCAGCGGCTGCTGCTGGGCGTATACGCGCTGCTGTGCCTGGCGGCGGTGCTGCACGCACCGGGTACGGCGGGCATTCGCTGTTACGCGCGGGCAACGCTGGGGTGTTCCCTGGCTGGGGCGTTGCTGGCAGCGCGACATGTCTGGTTACAAGGGGATGACGGGGCCATCTCTGTCTGCCCTGTGCCGCTCGGGCGGCTGTTCGAGCAATCCTGGGGCGAGGCGGCTCGACAATTGTTGTTTGGTGGGCCGGATTGCAACTCGCTGACCTGGAGCTTTCTCGACCTGACCCTGCCCGAGTGGAGCCTGCTGGCCTTCCTGCTGCTGGCGGTACTGCCCTTGAGTTGCCTGCTGGCGTATCGTTTCCGCACACTGGCGAGAACATGACCTGGCGCAAAGTTGCACCATTGGCACGACCAATGGCCGTGTAACAGGGTATTAAACACTTGTATGAACTTTGTCCTCTGCGTACCTTGAAGGGCAGCACGCGCGGGAATAATCTCCCAGCACGCATACCGAAAACACAACTGCTCGATGCCGCCTGCTGATGTCACCTTTGTGCTGCACGGTCGTGGTGCGAGGTGCAGCGGCATCTACCCAGAAGGGAAGAGATCGCCATGCTCGATAGTTGTCAGAACGCTCAGGAACGCTGGGGTGGGGTTCACAAACTGATCGACCGCTGGCTGGAGGAGCGCCAGGAACTGGTGCAGGCTTTCCGCGCACTGCGCGATGCCAGGCCGGCCTTCGCCGACAAGGACACGAACGGGGAGTTTTGCGCGCTCCTTGTCGACTACGTTTCGGCGTGGCATTTCGAAGTCTGCGAGCAGCTGGTCAGTGAGGCCAAGGCCTTCGGCGACCAGAAGGCGCTGAAGCTGGCCGAAGAGATCAACCCACGGATCAACGACAGTACGCAGATCGCACTGGCCTTCAATGACCATTGCGCCAAGGGTGAGTGCAAGGACACCGAACGCTTTGCCGAAAAGCTGGGCAAGCTGGGTGGCCTGCTGCACGAGCGCTTCGAACTGGAAGACTGTCTGATCGAAGTGTTGCACAACGCGCACAAGGAAGAAGGCGCGGTCCAGGCCTGAGGGTTGGCGTCAGTCGCCAACCGCCAGCAGTTCGATCTCGAACACCAAGGGTGTATAGGGTTCTATAAGGTCGCCCGCGCCCTCGGCGCCATAAGCTTGCGCTGAGGGAATCACCAGGCGCCATTTGGCGCCGGTGCGCATCTTTGGCAAGGCCACCTGCCACCCATCGATTACCGAGTCCAGGCTGAACCACTGGGGCGTCTGGTTCTGGTCGAACACCGAACCGTCTGGCAGCCTGCCCACGTAGCGCACCTGCACCTTGCCACCGGCTTTGGGCTGCGCGCCCATACCTGCTTGCAGTTCGCTGTAGAGCACGCCCTCCGGTAGTTCATGTACGCCATGGCGACCACGCTCGTTGGCCATGAAGCGTGTTTCGGCAGCTTGAAGTTTCTGGATGGCGGCATCGCCTTCCTGCGCTTCCTGTTGCTGGAGCAAGGCATGCATGCGTGCCTTTTCGAGTTTCAGCGGTTGCCCACGGTAGGACTGGCGCAGGCCTTCTACCAGCGCATCCAGCTGCAGGCCCGGCATATCCTGGCGCAGCCGCTCACCCAGGCTGGCGCCGATGCTGTAGGCGAGGTCATGTTCTTCGCTGTCAGCCAGGGCGAGGGGTGCCAGCAGGCATAAACCTAAAACAAGATATCGAGGCATGGTCAGTTCCTGCGCCAATGAGCGGGGAAGTATGCCAGTGTTCGTTATTTGTATTTGCCTTTTACGCCCGCTGTAGGAGCGGCCTTGTGTCGCGAAAGGGCTGCGGAGCAGCCCCGGCGATATTTGCCCTGGCGCTGAAACCGGGGGCCGCTCCGCGCCCCATCGCGACACAAGGCCGCTCCTACAGGGGGGCAATACAGATAATTGCCAAATATCAGCAATGATTTATTCAGCAACTACACTTGCTCGGAGCTGCAAGATAACAACTTTGCCCAGGCATGCAACGCGGCGTAAACAATACTGTCAACATGCCCTAGCGGCGGTAGCAGCAGAAGCATAGTATGAGCCGCAATCTCGTCAGCCAGGAGGTAAACCATGTCGGCTAAAAAGAAGCCAGTAAGCACGCCGTTACACCTGCTCCAGCAACTTTCGGGCAGCTTGCTCGAACACTTGGAAGATGCCTGCTCGCAAGCGCTGGCTGATGCGGAAAAACTGCTGGCCAAGTTGGAAAAGCAGCGTGGCAAGGCCCAGGAAAAACTGCACAACGGTCGCCTGAAACTGCAAGACGCGGCCAAGGCAGGTAAAGCCAAGGCGCAGACCAAGGCGCAAAAAGCCATTGGCGAACTTGAAGAACTGCTCGACTCCCTCAAGGAACGTCAAACCCAGACCCGTTCTTATATCCAGCAACTCAAGCGCGATGCCCAGGACAGCCTCAAGCTGGCCCAAGGTGTAGGCAAGGTTCGCGAAGCTGCAGCCAAGGCGCTTGACCAGCGTGCTGCCAAGACCTCCAAACCGGCAGCCGCCAAACCCGTCACCAAGGCTGCTGCGGCCAAACCTGCAGCCAAGCCGGCCGCCAAGGCCACTGCTGCTGCCAAACCCGCGGCCAAGCCGGCCGCCAAGGCCACTGCTGGTGCCAAACCCGCGGCCAAGCCAGCCGCCAAGGCCACTGCTGCTGCCAAACCTGCGGCCAAGCCAGCCGCAAGGGCCACTGCTGCTGCCAAACTTGCGGCCAAGCCGGCTGCCAAGGCCACTGCTGCTGCCAAACCTGCAGCCAAGCCAGCCGCCAAGGCCACTGCTGCTGCCAAACCTGCGGCCAAGCCAGCCGCCAAGGGCACTGCTGCTGCCAAACCTGCGGCCAAGCCGGCTGCCAAGGCCACTGCTGCTGCCAAACCTGCGGCCAAGCCGGCTGCCAAGGCCACTGCTGCTGCCAAACCTGCGGCCAAAGCCACCGCAGCCGCTAAACCTGCAGCCAAGCCAGCGGCAGCCAAAACGCCAGCCAAAGCCGCTACTGCCAAGCCGGCCGCGAAACCAGCTGCCGCCAAGGCCCCAGCACGTACGGCCGCCAAACCCGCCGCCAAGCCAGCAGCTGCCAAGCCTGTTGCCAGCAAGCCAGCCGAAGCCAAACCGGCTACGCCAGCCGCCAGCACTCCGGCCGCCGCGACCAACTCGGCCACCCCGGCAGCTTCGGTAGCGCCATCGGCACCTGCCAGCACCCCGGCTCAGGCACCGTCTTCGGCGTCCTGAAGCGCTGCCGCCGCGACGCGCAACCAAACCAGCGCGTCGTGGTGGCGGGCCTGGGCCGGCGCCAGCCGGTCCAGCCAGTTTTCCATGGGCTCATGGGCGCCCACCGGCCACTGTCGCGAACGCTCCTGCAAGCGTTCCAGCAAGGCTTTCTCGGCCTGTAACTCCAACCCTTTCACCTGCTCACGCAACGTCGCCAGCTGCGCATCACTTTGCGCCGCTGCTCGCCACTGTTGGCGCAAGCTACGTAACGGGTTGACCACTTCGCGCTGCCAGGGCTCGGTAACCTCGCGCAATGCCTGCACGCGTTCGTCCCGCACGGCCACGCCACGCGCCTGCAACCAGGTTGCGCACAGCAGCAGACAGACATCGCCACCCAGCGCCTGCAGTTCTAGGCAGGCGGCTTCTACGCCGGGCCTGGCGTACAGGGCCAGGGCGTGATTCCACAGGTCGGTGTGCATGGTTCCACTCGCGCTATGGGCCGAGGAAGCTGGTAGACTCCGCGACCATCATGATCAGACTATCCAACCTCACTTTACAGCGTGGTCCGCAGCGCTTGCTAGAAGGCGCCGAGATGACCCTGCACACCGGTCACAAGGCCGGCCTGATCGGCGCCAACGGCGCCGGGAAATCCAGCCTGTTCGCCTTGCTGCGCGGTGAGCTGTCGCCCGATGCCGGCGACTGCCAGCTGCCCGGTGACTGGCGCATCGCCCACATGCGCCAGGAGGTCGATACCCTCGACCGCCTGGCCGTGGACTATGTGCTCGACGGTGATGTGCGCCTGCGCAAGGTCCAGTCCGAGCTGGCCGCGGCCGAGCAGGCCCATGATGGTACCGCCCTGGCACGCCTGCACATTGAGCTGGATAGCGCCGACGGTTATACCGCCGACGCCCGCGCCCGCAAGTTGCTGGCCGGCCTTGGTTTCACCAACGAACAGATGGACCGCCGCGTCGGCGACTTCTCCGGTGGCTGGCGGATGCGCCTGAACCTGGCCCAGGCCCTGATGTGCCCGTCCGACCTGCTGCTGCTCGACGAGCCCACCAACCACCTGGACCTGGACGCTATCCTGTGGCTGGAGGACTGGCTCAAGGGCTACCCCGGCACGTTGTTGCTGATCTCCCACGACCGCGACTTCCTCGATGCCGTGGTCGACCATGTGCTCCATGTCGAGCAGCGCAAGCTCAACCTGTACAAAGGCGGCTACACCGCCTTCGAGCGCACCCGGGCCGAGCGCCTGGCGCAACAGCAGCAGGCCTACGAGAAGCAGCAGGCCCAGCGTGCGCACATGGAAAAGTACATTGCCCGCTTCAAGGCCCAGGCCACCAAGGCCCGCCAGGCACAGAGCCGGATCAAGGCCCTGGAGCGCATGGAAGAACTGTCGGCGGCGCATGTCGATTCGCCGTTCGACTTCGTTTTCCGCGAGTCGCAGAAAATCTCCAGCCCGCTGCTCAGCCTGTCCGAAGGCCGCCTGGGCTACGGTAACAAGGCGATCCTCGACAAGGTCAAGCTGCAGCTCACCCCCGGTGCGCGCATTGGCCTGCTCGGCCCCAACGGCGCTGGCAAGTCGACCCTGATCAAGAACCTCGCTGGCGAGCTCGAGCCATTGTCGGGCCGCCTGGTGCGGGGTGAGAACCTGGCCGTGGGCTACTTCGCCCAGCACCAGCTGGATTCGCTGGATGACAAGGCCAGCCCGCTGTTGCACCTGCAGCGCATTGCCCCCACCGAGCGTGAGCAGACCCTGCGCGACTTCCTGGGCGGTTTCGACTTTCATGGCGACCGCGTCGACGAGCCGGTGGTGAACTTCTCCGGTGGTGAGAAGGCTCGCCTGGCGCTGGCCTTGATCGCCTGGGAGCGCCCGAACCTGCTGCTGCTCGACGAACCGACCAACCACCTCGACCTGGAAATGCGCCTGGCGCTGACCATGGCCCTGCAGGAGTTTGCCGGTGCCGTGGTGGTGGTATCGCACGACCGTCACCTGCTCAAGAGCACTACCGACGACTTCCTGTTGGTGGCTGACGGCAAGGTCGACATCTTCGATGGTGACCTGGACGACTACAGCCGCTGGCTGGTCGAGTACCGCCAGCGCAGCGCGCCGGCCAGTACAGCCCCGGTCAACCCGGACAAGACCGACAAGAAAGCCCAGCGCCAGGCTGCCGCGGCCTTGCGCCAGCAACTGGCCCCGCACAAGAAGGCCGCCGACAAGCTTGAAGCCGAGCTTAACCAGGTGCATGCGCAACTGGCCGAGATCGAGACCGCATTGGGTGATGGTGGCCTCTACGACGCGTCGCGAAAGGATGAGTTGCGTGACCTGCTGGCGCGCCAGACCAAGCTGAAGCAGCGCGAAGGTGAACTGGAAGAGGCCTGGATGGAAGCGCTGGAAACCCTCGAAAGCATGCAGGCCGAGCTTGAGGCGCTGTCCTGATGGAGGAACTGCGTTCGCTGCTGCCAGGGCAATGGATGGACACTTTCTGGTTGGGCTTGCAGATCCTGTTGATCCTGGTAGCGGCCTTCGTCCTGCAGCGCATCGTTGCACGCGGTCTGAGTCGCCTGAGCCAGCGTTACCCGTTGCCGCCGGAGCTGCTGGTACCGGTGCGTGGCGGCCTGCGCTGGCTGATCATGGGCAGCGCGTTGCTGTTCGTGCTGGAGCGCCTGGGTGTGTCGGCGACTGTGCTGTGGACAGCACTGTCCGGCTTCGTCGCGGTGGCGGCGGTGGCCTTCTTCGCCATGTGGAGCGTGCTGTCCAACCTGCTGTGCGCCGTGCTGATCTTCACCGTAGGGCCGTTTCGTATCGGTGACGTGGTCGAACTGGTCGACACCCTGGACAAGCCGGGCGTCAAGGGCCGGGTGATTGCCATCAACCTGCTGTTCACGACCCTGATGGAAATGCCCGAGGCGGGCGGGGCGCTGGTGCAGGTGCCCAATAGCCAGTTCTTCCAGAAGTCGGTACGGCGCTGGCGCGGGGCTGAGGTGCAGTCCATGCACAAAGAGTCGCCTGTCGAGGTTGACTGAATTTGCAACGGCCTCTTCGCGGGTACAGGCAGAACAAAACCTGCAAAATTTACTGGTTATTTTTTCACCAACACCTTAGCTTAACGTTTTGCAACATATGTTCGAGCGAGGTGTGTGATGTCGATGGAAGTGTGGTTGGGCTTCTTTGCCGCCTGTTGGGTGATCAGCCTTTCACCCGGTGCCGGGGCGATTGCCTCGATGTCCAGCGGCCTGCAATACGGCTTCTGGCGTGGTTACTGGAACGCCCTGGGCCTGCAACTGGGCCTGATCGTGCAGATCGCCATCATTGCCGCCGGCGTCGGCGCCATCCTGGCCGCCTCGGCCACGGCCTTCCAGATCATCAAATGGTTCGGCGTCGCCTATCTTGTCTACCTGGCCTACAAGCAATGGCGAGCCTTGCCGATGGACATGAGTGATGAATCCGCCGTGCGCCCGATCGGTAAACCGCTGAGCCTGGTGTTCCGTGGCTTCCTGGTCAACGTCAGCAACCCCAAGGCACTGGTGTTCATGCTGGCGGTGCTGCCGCAGTTCATCAACCCGCATGAACCGCTGCTGCCGCAGTATGTGGCGATCACCGTGACCATGGTCACCGTGGATATGCTGGTGATGGCGGGATATACCGGGTTGGCTGCGCGGGTGTTGCGCTTGCTGCGTACGCCCAAGCAGCAGAAGCGTTTGAACCGGACGTTCGCCGGGTTGTTCATTGGTGCCGCCACCTTCCTGGCGACCCTGCGCCGCGCGCCTGTCTGATAGGCCCGAGGTCTGCTTTGCAGCCCATCGCGATACAAGGCCGCTCCTGCAGGGATTGCGTAGCGGCCTGCCCTATTTCTGCTTGTCCACCAACCCCTTGAGCAAATCCACCGGCAGCGGAAAGACGATAGTCGAGCTCTTGTCCCCGGCAATCGTCCCCAACGTCTGCATGTAACGCAACTGCATCGCTCCCGGCTCCTTGCTCAGCATCTGCGCTGCCTGCATAAGCTTCTCCGACGCCTGTAACTCACCCTCGGCATGGATCACCTTGGCTCGCCGTTCACGCTCAGCCTCGGCCTGGCGGGCGATGGCACGCACCATCGATTCGTTGAGGTCGACGTGCTTGATCTCGACGTTGGCCACCTTGATACCCCAGGCATCGGTCTGTGCATCCAGCACCTGGCGAATGTCCGAGTTCAGCTGCTCGCGTTCGGCCAACAGTTCATCCAGTTCGTGCTTGCCGAGCACCGCGCGCAGTGTGGTCTGGGCCAGCTGGCTGGTCGCCACGAGGAAATCCTCGACCTGGATGATCGCCTTCTGCGGGTCGAGCACGCGAAAGTACAGCACGGCGTTGACCTTGACCGAGACGTTGTCGCGGGTGATCACATCCTGCGGTGGTACATCCAGCACCACGGTGCGCAGGTCGACCCGCACCATTTGCTGGATCACCGGGATCAACAGGATCAGCCCCGGTCCCTTCACCTGCCAGAAGCGCCCCAGTTGGAACACCACGCCGCGCTCGTATTCACGCAGGATGCGGAACGCCGACAGCAACAGCATCATCAGCACGATCAGCACCGCGCCGAAGCCCAATTGCATGAACATGGTCATTCTCCTTGCGCCGCGGGCGCGGCGGCGCTCACTTCCAGCATGACGCCATGGCGCGCGGTCACCCGCACGTTCTGGCCCGCTTGCAGTGGCGTTGCACACTGCGCCTGCCATTGCTCGCCCTGGGCCAGTACAAAGCCACAGAACGGGTTACCCGCCATCACTTGGGTGACGGTGACCAGGCTCCCGACCAGGCCGGCGTCACCGCTGACCAGCGCCCGTCGGCGGGCCTTGAGAGCCATGCTCAGCACACCACCGATCAGCAGCGCCGATAGCACCGCCAGTGTGCCGATCAGGGCCAGCGGGATGCCGAAACCAGGCGCATCAGTGTCGATGAGGATCAGCGCACCGACCACAAAGGCGACGATGCCGCCAAAGCCGACCACGCCGAAACTGGGCAGGAAGGCTTCGGCGATCATGAAGGCGATACCGAGCAATATCAGCGCCACCCCGGCGAAGCTCACCGGCAGTAGTTGCAGGGCATACAGCGCCAGCAGCAGGCAGATGCCGCCGACCACGCCGCCCACCGTAGAGCCGGGGTTCATGAATTCGAACAGCAGGCCGTACACGCCGATCATGATCAGGATCAGCGCCACGCTGGGGTTGGTGATGACCGCCAGTACCCGTGTGCGCCAGTCCGGTAGATGTTCGACCAGGCTGGCGCCGGCCGTCTGCAGTTGCAAGGGCTGGCCAGCGACAGTGAGATTCTTGCCATCGAGTTTGCGTAGCAGGTCGGGCAGGTCATCGGCCACCAGGTCGATAACGTCGAGCCGCAATGCCTCGCTGGCGGAGAGGCTGACCGCCTCGCGCACGGCCTTCTCCGCCCAGTCGGCATTTCGTCCACGCAGCTGCGCGAGGCCACGAATGTAGGCCGCCGCATCGTTGACCTGCTTGCGCGCGAGGGTTTGGTCACCACTGCCTTTGGCCTTGTCGTCCTTGGGGGTGCCTGGTGGGGCGCCAATCTGCACGGGCGTGGCGGCACCTAGGTTGGTACCGGGCGCCATGGCCGCGACATGGCTGGCATAGAGAATATAAGTACCGGCGCTGGCGGCGCGGGCCCCACTGGGGGCGACGAAAGTTGCGACTGGCACGGGGCTGGCGAGAATCGCCTTGATCATCTGGCGCATGGCGCTGTCGAGGCCGCCTGGAGTGTCCATGCGGACTACCACCAGCTGCGCGCCCTGCGCTTTGGCCTGGTCGAGGCTGCGCACCAGGTAGTCAGCGCTCGCCGGGCCGATGGCGTCATCGATGCCCAGCACCCAGACTGAGCCGGGCGCTCCCTGACCACCTGGCGTGATACCAAGCAGCAACAGCAGCAACAGCCAGCGCCAGCAGCGGGTGATCACCTGTCGTCACCTCGTTTGCCTCTATTGCACAAGTTTAGCCCTGCCTGCTGGTACCCGGCCTAAAATTGGAAATTGGGGGGCGAAACCGGAGGTGCATCATGCGTATGGCAAAGACCCTGCAGGATCGCCTGGACAAGGCCAACTGCGATTACGACATCATTCCCCATCCCCATTCAGCCACCAGCCTGGAGTCGGCCCGTACGGCCGGCGTACCCGCCGAGCGGGTCGCCAAGTCGGTGATGCTCGATGACCGTCATGGCAACTACATCATGGCCGTGCTACCGGCCAACCGGCATCTGGACATGACCAAGGTGCGCATGTCCGGGGCCTGGCAACTGACCCGTGAAAGCGGCCTGCCGAGCCTGTTCGGTGACTGCGAGCGCGGTGCCGTGCCGGCGCTCGGCGATGCCTACCAGATAAAGATGCTGCTTGATTCGAGTCTTACCCGCCAAGGCGATGTCTATCTGGAGGCAGGTGATCATGATCATCTGATTCACATGAGCATGGAGCAATATCTGAAGCTGGTGCCGCGCGCCGAAGTGCGTGAGCTCAGCTGATGCTCTCAACCCATGCCGGGCCGGCATCGTCGACGACCGGTCTGGCGACGAGGAGGAACCATGGAAAAGCCGATTCATCCTTTGTCCGAGATTTTCAAACAGCTGGGGCTGTCTGACGATCCGGTCGAAATCGACCGTTTCATCAGCACCCATTCGCCGCTCGACGATGATGTAAAGCTGGTTGATGCACCTTTCTGGAACGATTCCCAGCGCGCTTTCCTGAAAGAGAAGTACATCGCTGATGACGACTGGATTCCGATGATCGACCAACTGAACGAGGCGCTGCACCTGCGTAAAAAATAAAGCGCCGAGTGGTGCCTGACGAGTGATTGGCCGTTGCTATGCTCAGGAAAACAACAAGGGGATAGCGCGATGAAAGATCCCTACGCACCAGGTTTCTGGTGCTCCGTGACGATCCTGGGCACCTTGACGGCCAGTTATTTCTACGGCATCAGGCAAACGCAACAGATGAACCAGGCAGTGCACTTCCTGTACGCCGCTGCCGCTGTCACTGTGGCGGTTGCACTGGTCGCGCTGGCCTGGATCGCCTGGCAGCAACTGCACCTGAACAAGCGCGAGGTGGTGCAGGGGCGAACATTGCTGACCATCTGGAACACCAAGGTCGCGCTGCGCCGCGTCGAGACGGTGTTCGACCGCTACTTCTGGGGCAGCTACTGGCATTCGGGGCGCACCTTCGAAGAGGTCATGGGCGAGCTCAAGGGCACCCCGCTGGAGCAGAGCCTGGATGCCCTGAAACGCCAGTGCCGCTTGCTCGACCGCGAAGTTCACGACCACCATCACCACTGGCTGGCCAATGCCCGTGACCTGTCCAGCGTGGCCCAGGCCATGGCCCGTGAACGCTACCAATTGGATTTGGGCGAGCCAACCCGCAGCGGCCATGGCAACACCGCCGTACTCAACCGGGACCTGGAAGTGCTGGTGTACACCTGGTCGGCGCGCCTGCGCAGCTTCGACCATCAGCTGGACGAACTGGAGCGCGCCTACCATTGAGGTGCTTCATTCACCGCGGATGTATTGCTCCAGTTTCAGAATCAGGTTTGCTTGTTCAGCGATGGTTTCCTTTACCAGGTCACCGATCGACAGCAGGCCCAGCAGCTCGCCATTGCTGACCACCGGCAGGTGGCGCAGGTGGCGGTTGGTCATCAGGTTCATGCAGTACTCGAGGTTCTGCTTCGGTTCCACGGTGACCACCGGAGCACTCATGATCTCGCGCACGGGGGTAGCGGCAGACGAGCGGCCTTTGAGCACCAGCTTTCGCGCATAGTCCCGTTCACTGACGATACCCACCACCTGGTTGGCCTCGACCACCGGTAGCGCACCGACGTTTTTCTCCGCCAGCAGCTTCAGGGCGTCGAGTACCGAGTCATCCGGGCCGATGGTGTATACGGTCTGGTGCTGGGACTTGGTCTTGAGGATTTGTTCGACGGTCTTCATACGGGCCTCTGCTGGGGAAAAAGCGATGTCTCGGAGTAAATAAAGCATCCGGTACGGCGCTCTGCACGGCAATGCAGGAAACGGCATCGAGTCGATTGAAAAACGTCATTGGTGATCGCCTGTACCGGCCTCTTCGCGGGCATGCCCGCTCCCACAGGTATCGCACCTACTTCGATCGTTGCGTAATTCCTGCGGGAGCGGGCGTGCCCGCGAAGAGGCCGGTAACAGTCAATCAGAGCTTCGGCATCTGCCCGATCCGCGCCACCATCTCGCTCACCACCTGCAAGTCCAGCATGAACTGTTCCACGGTCTTGAACTCGTTGTCGTTGTGCCCGGTGTACTTCACATCCGGCATGGCCAGGCCGAACTGCACGCCGTTAGGCAGGTCATGTACCGAGGTGGCGCCCGCCGAGGTACCAAACTCGTGCTTCATGCCCAGGTTCTCGGTAGCCACGTCAAGCAAGGCCTTGACCCATTCGCCCTCGGGGTTGCGGTACATCGGCTCGTCCAGGCTGTAGTCGAAGGCCACCGAGGTATGGCTCTGCCGGGTCCATTTGCCCAGTTTGTCAGCCAGCTCGTCCTTGATCGTGGCAATTGGCTTGCCTTTCGGAATGCGCAGGTTCACCGCCAGTTTCAGGCCTTTTTCATCCACCCCGACAAAGGTCAGCGAGGCGGTAAGCGGGCCCATGAACGAATCCTTGAAGGCCACGCCGAGCTTGTTGCCCAGGTAGTCCAGGCCCCAGTTGTCGTCGGCATAGCGGGCGGCATCGGTGAAGTGGTTGTGCTTGAGTGGTACATCCTTGCCCAGGCCGTTGATGAAACCAAGCATGCGCGCCACCGGGTTGACCCCGGACTCCGGCTCCGAAGAGTGGGCGGAAACGCCGGTCACGGTGAGCAATACCTGCTTGCCATCGGCCTTGGCAGCGATGCTGAAGTCGCCGCCATTGCGCTTCACGTAATCGGCGCCGGCTTTTTCCAGCTGGCTGGCCAGCTTCGCCGGGTTGTCGGTGACCAGGGTCGCGACCGAGGTGGTCGGGATCTGGTTGGTGGCCAGGCCGCCGGTCAGGTTGACGATCTCGGCACCCTTGCCACTGGCCTGGCGCTTGCTGAAGCTGGCCATGATCGTGCCGTAGCCTTTCTCGGCGATGACCACCGGGTAGCCGCCATCGAGGGCCAGGTTGTAGTCGGGCGTGGGGTTGCGCTCGAAGTAGTAGGGGATGGCATCACCGCTGGTTTCTTCAGTGGTGTCTATCAGCAGCTTGAACTGGCGGGCCAGCGGCAGGTTTTCGTCCTTGGCCACTTTCAGCGCGTACATCGCAACGACAATGCCGTTCTTGTCGTCTTCGGTGCCGCGGCCGTACATGCGGTCACCGACCAGGGTGACCTTGAACGGGTCCAGGCGCGTGCCATCGGCCAGCTTCCAGTTGTCCGGGTTGACCGGCACCACGTCGGCGTGGGCATGGATGCCGACCACTTCCTTGCCGCTGCCCAGCGAAATCTCGTATACCCGATTGTCGATGTTGCGGAATGCCAGGCCGAAGCTCTCGGCAAGGGCCTTGATCTTGTCAGCGATCCTGAGGAATTCGGGGTTTTCGTGCTGAGGTGTGCCTTCGACGTTGAAGGTGGGGATGGCCACCAGTTCACGCAGGGTTTCGCTGGCGGCCTTGCCGTACTTGATGCGGGTGTACAGGCCGAGCAGGCGGTTGATTTCGTTCTGCTGCTCGGCGGCCAGTGGCTTGCCGGCCAGGTAGGCATCGAGCGTTGCCTCGAGGTTGTCGGCCTTGGCCAGGTCGCTGCCTTTGAGCTTGCCGAGGAACTGCTTGAAGTCGCTTGGGTCGCTGCCGTCGAAGGCTTTGACGATGGCCGCGGACTGCTGCTGGGTAAGGTTGGCCTGTGCCGGTTGGGTGAACAGGCCGATGCTGGCCAGCAGCAGGGTGGTGGCGGTAAGTTTTTTCAGGTGCATGGTTGTGCGCATTCCTTCGCCAATCATTGTTGTGGGTTACCCGTTGGGAAACGGGAAGACGCCCACGCTAACACCAATGACCCATGGCACGGGAGTGCCAGAAACGCGACATGTCGCACAAACGAAAAAGCCCCGGGCGAGTTGCCGGGGCCTTTCTGTGCTTTTGTCCCGTCCTGAGCAGGGTTCTTACCTGCAGCCCGGGGCGTAGCGCAGCGCGCGGGATTCGCGTGTAACCTGTGCCTGCGCTTTTTCACCAGTGACCCCGTGAGTATGGAAGCAGACAACAACACCAAGTCCCACTACACCTACCAGGCCGTGTACCGGTACCTGCTCGATTGGATCGAGGCCTCACCGTCGGACGTTGAACAGCGCCTGCCGTCGTTGCGTCAGCTGGCCCAGCGCCTGAACGTGTCGGTGTCCTCCACCAAGTACGCCTATTCGCTGCTCGAAGACGAGGGCCGGGTGTACGCAAGGCCCAGGCACGGTTATTTCACCCGAGCCAGCAAGACGCCGCTGCACGGCGAATGTTCACCCAGCCTGCTCGATACGGTGTTCTCCAGCGCCCGCCAGCCCGGCATGCTGGCCCTGAGCAGCGACGCGCCGGCCATGCTGCTGTCGCTGGAGAAACCGCTGCTGATGATCGAGCGTGAACTGGCGCGCCAGTACCCCCGCTCCCATGCGCCGCTGTACCAGCCGTTCGGCGAGCCGGAGCTGCGCGGTGTGCTGGCCGACCGCTATACTCGCTCGCCCCAGCGCTACTGGCATGCCGAGCATGTGTTCATCGGCTCGGACCTGCGCAGCATCCTCGAGCTGTCGCTGCGCGCCCTGGGTCTGGAAGGCCAGGTGGCGCTGGTCGAGTCGCCTTGTTCCTGGGCGGTGCTGCGGCAGTTGCTGGCTGCGCGCATGACCATCGTCGAGGTGCCTTTGCGCGCCGACGGCCGTTTCGACCTGGAGCAGTTCCGTGAGTTGCTGCATGCCCAGCCCGTGCGCCTGGCGGTGCTGTCGTCGGCCACCAATGTGCCCCAGGGCGGGTTGATGCCAGCCACGGACAAGCGGCAGATCTCCCGCTGGCTGGCCGAGCGGGATGTGTGGCTGTTCGAGAACGATGGCTACGGTGAGTTCTGCTTTGAGGCCTCGCCGGCCCGCTATCGTGACTTCGCCGACCCCAACCGCTTGCTGGTGTTTTCCACGCTCGACAAAGTCATTGGATCCGAGGCGCCCTATGGATACCTGCTGTGTCGGCGCCAAACCGAGCAGTTGCAGCAGCTGTTTCTGGAACGTGCCTTTCGCCTGTCGCCGATACGCCAGAAGGCCATCGCCAAGATGTACACCTCGCGCCGGGTTGACCAGCACTTGCAGTTGCTGCGCGCCATGCTGCGCGAACGCATGCAGCACATGCAGGGCCTGCTGGAGCTCCACGGCCAGGGTTACCTGCGCTGGGCCGCGCCCCAGGGCGGGGCCAGCCTGTGGCTGGAAGCGACCCGGCCGGTGGAAATGCGCCGGGTATTCCAGCGCCTGCTGAGCCAGCGCATCGTCATCGCGCCCGGGGAAATCTTCAGTCAGCGAGGCCTGTGGCGTAGCCATCTGCGCTTGTGCTACACGCTAGACTGGAGCAAGGACATTCCCCAGGCGCTGCAGCGCCTGGTCAAGGCGATCCAGGACGAGGCTCAGACGCCGTAGCAGTGCTCAAGCGTCGGGAAGGTGCCGTCACGCACCTCGTCTGCGAAGTGTGTGCACGCCTTGCGAATCACACCGGCGACGTCGGCATACTGCTTGACGAAGCGTGGCACATGCTCACCCCCCAGGCCCAGCAGGTCCTCGGTAACCAGCACCTGGCCGTCGCAGGCCGGGGAGGCGCCGATACCGATGGTTGGCTTGTCGCTGGCCTCGGTTATGGCCCGGGCCACCGGCTCGGCGACGCCTTCGAGCAGCAGCGCGAAGGCGCCCGCCCGCAGGTTGGCGCGTGCATCGGCCATCAGTGCCGCGCCGCTTTCCGAGCTCATGCCCTGGGCCTTGTAGCCGCCCATGACGTTGACGAACTGCGGCATCAGGCCGATGTGCGCCATCACCGGCACACCGCGCTCGACCAGAAATTCAACGGTGCCGGCCAGCACCTGGTTGACTTCCAGTTTCACCCCGGCGCAGCCGGTACGGGCAAGCACCTCGGCGCAGTTGCGAAACGCCTGCTCGGGGCTCTCCTGGTAGCTGCCGAACGGCATGTCGGCGATCACGCAGGCCAGGCGCGTGCTGTCGACCACCGCGCGGGTATGGGCGATGGTCTCGTCCAGGCGCATGCCCAGAGTAGAACTGCGGCCGTAGCCGACCATTGCGGTGGAGTCACCGACCAGGATGAAGTCGACCAAGGGGTCGATTACCTGGGCAATCGCGCTGGAGTATGCCGTCAGCGAGACGATCTTCTGACGGCCTTTCATGGCCACCAGTTGCGGGACAGTCATTCGTCCGTTACGGATATGCGTGCTCATCAGTGTCTCCTCAGTGGTGAAACGGCCCCGGTAATCGGGGCTCCCGGTTACAGCAAGTCTTGCTCCCACGTCCGCCAGGCGAGTTGGTCCTGGCGGATGCGGTCAGGTTGCGGATGGACCATGAACACGGCCCCCGGCGAACTGTTGAGGTCGACGGTCGGCGCCAGGGCGCGGCCGTCGCTGAAACGCCAGCGGGCGCTGTGGTAAGAGGCCAGCTGGTCGAGGTGCGAGGTTACCCGGCCCAGGTCGAAGCTACCCTGGCCACGGGCGATCAGGTTGAGGGTGCAGGCCGCCTGCAGCTGACGATAGCGCCGTGAGCGCTGCAGCAAGCGCGTTGGGTTCAGGCAGGCCTCGACAGTCAGGCTGACCTGGTCGGCGCCAGTGGCTGCCTGCAGCGCGGGTGGGTTGGCCAGGCCGGACAGGCGCGCGCCGGTTTCCAGCAGGCGTGGCCCGTCGGCGGTGAGGATCACCTCGGTGTGCGCCGGACCTTCACCGATGGCCAGGGCATCGAGCACGCCCTCGACATAGCCGACCAGGGCCTCCAGGCACGGGTCGTCGGGGGCCAGCAGGTATTCGCTGTCGTAGATCTTTCGCCCATCCTCGCTCAGGGTCTTGGTGCAGCGCCAGGCATCGCTGAGCCAGTGCCGGCCTTGGTGGCTGACGGTGTTGATCACGTACTCGTCCCCTTCGAGGTACTCCTGCACCAGCACTTCATGGTTGTCGCACATCATCAGGTTGGTGCCGCCGAGGATGGCGTCGGCGGCATCGCGGAGCTGGCTGGCGTTGCGGCAGATGAACACCTGGTCGGAGCCGGCGCTGTCCAGGGGCTTGACCACCACCGGCCGCGCACCCTGGGCCTGAAACCAGGCGCAGGCCTGCTCGGCGCTGCCGGTGCGCAATTGCGCTGCCACCGGCAAACCTGCGGCGGCCACCTGTTCGGCCATCAGCGCCTTGTCGCGGCGCGCTGCCGACAGCGCCGGGTCGTTGCCCGGCAGGCCAAGGGTGGCGGCCAGGCGGTCGGCCAGCTCAACGCCGAACTCGCTGCCGGTCAGCACGGCTTCGGGGTGCTGGGCCGCCAGCACCTGACACAGTGGCTCGAAGCCGACCTCGTGCAGTTGGTAGCGCTGGGCGAACAGGGCCTGCGGGCAGCTGGCGGCGAAGGCGGCCGGCATGTCCCGTCGCGAGCTCACGTGCAGCAGCGGGCGGTGCTCGGCCAGGGCACGAGCGAGAAAGGCCCCGGTGGAGTAGGCGTCCACCAGTACCAGTGGGCGCTGGCCCGGTTCAATGCAAGGGTTGGTCATAACGGTTCACCATGTAGTGCAGCATCTGGAACAGTTGGTCGGCGCGCACGCCGCGTTCGGCGTTGCCTGCCGCGTGGCTACGCGCAAGCGGCAGGCCGCCCAGGGTGGCCCAGCGCAGCGCACCGTGGTCGTCGATCAGGGTGGTGGCGCGG
Source organism: Pseudomonas sp. TE3-3-F2023 (assembly GCF_036784815.1). Taxonomy (NCBI): domain Bacteria; kingdom Pseudomonadati; phylum Pseudomonadota; class Gammaproteobacteria; order Pseudomonadales; family Pseudomonadaceae; genus Pseudomonas; species Pseudomonas sp. TE3-3-F2023. The sequence goes on from NZ_CP145113.1 coordinate 1,021,471, forward strand.
CCGGCGTTGTCGGAGTGCAGGCAGTAGGGAATATCCAGCAAGCCTCGGGCGAAGGCCTGCAGCAGCGCAATGCCCAGGTCGGCGTGCAGGTCGAGCACGGCGTCGACCAGTTGCCTGGTTTCCATCAGGATTTCCTCGTAATAGCCCTGGTTGGCAGGATCGAGCGCCGCTGGCGCCTGCGCCGCGCTGCTGCTGGCCATGTCCAGCGCCTGAAGGTTGTCGCGCACCGAAGGAATCTGTCGGGCTTCGGCCACGGTCTTGACGATCAGCCGTTCGCAGCCGGTGGCCTGGGCCAGGCGGGCGCTGTCGACGATCAACCGGCGGGCACCATGTTCGGTGCAGGGGAACACGCCCATGTAGGTGTACACCACCACGTGCCAGTGGATATCGCCCAGGTAGTGCGCCGCCAACTGGCGCAAGGCGCGCAGCGCGCCTTGGTCCTGGGCCATGCAGGTGCCCTGGGCATAGCTCAGCGACACGCTGCGGATGCCGTACTGGCGAAAGAACATGGCTTCGAGCAGGCCGACCGCCAGCAGCATCGAGGGTGGGCACAACTGGCCCAGCAGGCAGCCGCCGAAGCTCTCGATATGGCCATGCGCGGTGCCCTCGGCCAGTGCACGGCAACTTTGTCCCCAGGCGTCCACCGCACGCAGAAGCGGCAAGCGGCTGTAGGGCATGCAGTAGGACACAGGGCCGCCTTCGGTGGCATCCAGGCCAACTGCGGCCATGCGCTTGAAGATGTTCTGCGGCTGGGCCGTCCCATGGCGTACCTGGATCGGAAAGTGCTCGCCGTAGAGGCCGTCGAGCATGCCGCGCAGGGCTTCCAGAGGGTGGCTGACGATGGGAAAGCCATTGAGCGGGCTGCCGTCGTTGAGGCAGCGCAGGGCGCTCTGGTAATCGCCGACACGGGTGTAGCTGTCGAGGGTGATGGTGCCCAGGGCGCCCGGCTGACGAGCCACGGCCTCCAGGCCAGCACGCATGCTGGAGATGTCGGCGAAACCCATGCGCGGCTGCACCACGAGCTGCCCGCGCTCCCGGGCGCGTTCGATGAAGCGCTGGAAGTGGCTGGTACTGGTGCTGGCCATGGTCAACGCCCCGACACCAGTTCGACCACCTGTTCACCGGTGATCGGATCGTGACGCACGATCCGGCCCTTGTGTGGGTCGCCGGCGCGCACTCGGGCGATCAGCGAGGCATCGCTGTCGAAATCGATGGGCGCGTGCCGGTAAAGGCTGCGCAAAGCCGCCAGCGGCAGGCCGCTGACCTCTCCGAGCCATTGACCGAGCATCTCGTCCTCGGCCTGGCCGTCAAGCAGCGCGTGCAGGTCTTCCAGGCGCCCGACCATCTGAGGATGACGCAGGCTCAGGTATAGCGCAAGGTCACGGCCATGGCTGACGAAGGGCGAGAACTGCATGCAGACAAGCTGCTCTTCGTCGAGGTCAAAAGCCGAGCGGGCGAAGCTGTCGGCCAGGGCGCGCCGGTTGGCCATGCCGGCGGCGCCGGCGTAGGGCGCCAGGGCCAGCTCGATAAGACGATCGGGCATTTCCTTCTTGCGCATCAAGGCCTGGGCCAGTTCCAGGTATTCGGCCAGGCCATCGTCGTAGCTGCGTCCCTGCACCTGCTCGGCCTTGAGCCCGCGCAGGTGCGCCATGAGCATCGGGTTGGCGCAGTCCGACTCGGTGAAGCTGAACGCCAGCTCTTCGAAACGGAAGCCGAGAAACTCGGTGATCAGCTCCCAGTGGTCGTCGACCCGGTAGCTCACCAGGTCGTAGATGCTGATGAACGCAGGTTCCCCGCCGGCATTGCCGGTACTGACCCGACGCTCGTCAAGTGCGGCGTCGAAGCCTTCGCCGAGCAGTTCGATGAAGTAGGCCTGGGCGATACCGTCCAGCGCCTGCAGCAGCCCGCGAAAGCCTTGGCGGCGGCAGGCCTCGACGTTCAGCCCCAGGCGTTCGGCCAGGCGCATGATCCAGGTAAAGTAGTGCTTCTGTTCCTTGCGCGAGTCGCCGGTGACCACCGCGTCGACGCCACCCTGCCACCAGGCGGCGCGGCCGAAGAAGTCGGCCACCGCAAGGTTGCAGCTGTTGCAAAAGGTCGGGCGACCGTCGCCGGCGGTGCGGTGGCCGTTCATCAGCACGTCGAAGCGGTTCATCGCCTTCACCTGGCTGGGGAAGGGCAGGTGGCGTTCGAACGGGCGGATCTGCCGGTGGTCGACCACCAGCATCTCGACCCGCGCGTCGCCGTACAGCGCCAGGGCATGGTAGACCCGGTCGATGTTGGCCATCACCGCGTCGGCCACCCCTGCATGACGCATGTTGGCGATGCGCAGGTGGAAGGTGCGACCATGGGTGATGGCCAGGTGCAGCTGGGTCGCGCGCAGCAGCGACACGGTATAGGAGCTGTCCTTGCCTCCGCCGTAGGCGACCATCAGGCGGTAGTCGGCCAGGCCTGCCAGACCTCCGGCGGCCTCGATCAGGCGTTCGCCGAACACGCGCACGGCGTTCTGGTCGTTGGCGCTCAGGTAAGGGGTCAGCCGGGCCAGCAGCGCGGCGTCGTCGTGTTTGGTACGTGCGGCGTGGTTCATGCTGGTTGCGTCTCCAGGCGGTAGTGTTCGATGACGTGTCGGATGTCTCGCTCGATGCCGGCCTGGTCGCTACCGGTGAAAATGAAACGTCCGCCCTGCAGCGCGTCGTAGCCGCCGCCGGCCTCCAGCACCTCGCCGGGCTGGGGCAGCAACTCGCGCCAAAGCGAAGCGACCTGGGTACGCTGCGACGGTGCCTCTAGCACTGTGCACGGCAGTTGCCGCGGCTTGGGGATGATCAGCCAGCCGCCGCTGGGGTCGCTGTCCTGGCCGGGCAGGGTGGCAGGCTCGCCGAGCAGGTTCTTCAGCCAGTGCTCATAGAGATTGACGCCGAACACCCGGTTGATCAGGTGTGGCACCTCGCTGCCGCCAACCCTCGCACCCACTTCCAGGAATACCAGGCGACCGTCCTCGCACACGAACAGCTCCAGGTGGAACGCGGTGTCGCGCAGCCCCAGCGCCTGCAGGCACTGGCGACTGAAGTCGGCGATGCGCGTACGCAACGGCGATGCCTGCAGCAACACCGAGCCCAACGGCTGGTGCCGGGCGAAGTCCAGGCAACTGTTGAGGTAGCGCGACACGGCCTGGAACGGCACCTGACCGGTTGCGTCGGTGTAGCCGTCGACGTGGTATACCTGGCCCTCGACGAAGGCCTCCACTTCGTGGCGCGCCAGGTCGACGCCGTCGAGCGCGGCCAACAGCTGGCGCTCGTCATCGACCCGCACCACGCCGATGCTGGCGGCGCCGTCCACCGGCTTGACGATCAGTGGGTAGCCGGTTGCGTTGGCGAAGTCCAGGGTGTGTTCCAGGTTATGGCAGCGGGTGAAGGCCGGCACGGCCAGGCCATGCTCTTGCAGTACGTGTTTCATCCGAGCCTTGTCGCGGTACACGCCCACTTCGTCCGGCCCATGGCCGGGAATGTTCAGTGCCTGGCGCACCTGGGCGGCGATTTCGAGGGTGAATTCGGACAAGGCGATCAGCAGGTCGACCGGGCCGACCCGTTCGATCACTTCAGTCACTGCGGCCAGCAACTGTGGGTACTGGTTCACGTCCTCGACCTGCACCATGTGGGCGATCTGCTCGCGCGGCGTCAGCACGCCGAGCGCGCCGGGGCCGTCGACCACATAACTGATGCGGTGGGCATGGTGATCGAAGAAGGCTTCGTAGCGGGTCAGTTCGTTGTCCCAGCGCTGGCCGTCGTGGAAGCGCGGCCAGCGGTTGACGATCACGATATGCATGGGTTCGTTCCTTGTTCGGGCAACAGAAGGGGGCTCAGGTCCAGTGCGTCACGTCGCCGGTGCCGAGCACCAGCGAGTGACGGGCCTGGGCCAGGTGATCGAGGTGGCGCTGAAAGGCGTCGAGGGCGTCGGCCTCGGTGAACACCGCGTCGTACCCGGCAGCCAGCAGCTCCTCGCGGACCGCACGGGTCTGCGCCTCGGAGGTGGTCAGCTTGCCGCCAATCACGACGTGCAGGTGCGGGTGGTGCTGGCGCAGTGCGCGGATCAGTGCCAGTCCTTGGGAGTAGCCGTGGCCGTTGACACTGCTGATCACCAGCAGATGCGCGTGTCGGTGCTGGTCGACGGCGTCGAGCACGGCCTGGACCGGGGTGCAGCTGCCCAGGTTCTTCACCTCCAGGCCGCGCTCGCCCAGCCACAGTTGCAGGTACACCAGGTTCCACATGTGCGAGTCGGATTCGACCGTGGCCAGCAGGCACAGGTGTTGGCTTTTCATCGGGATGCCTCCATGGCTGGGTTGTCAGTGCCCAGTGCGGCGTTCAGGCGCCGCGTGGTCAGGTGGAACAGCAGGGCGCCCGGCACGCTCAGCAGCAGGCCCAGGGCGAGGATCAGGCCCTGGATGCCGTAGAGTTGGCCGATGCTGGCGCTGAGCAGGCCGCCCAGGGGGTAGGACGCCAGGTTGAGCAGGTAGAAAGGGCCCATTACCTTGCCCAGGTGCTTGCGCGGGATCACCTTGATCCGCTGGGTGCGGTTGAACACGTTGAACAGGGTGCAGCCGGCCATGGCCAGGACGAAGCTGGCACCGTAGGCGAGTACGCCGTTGGCCATGCCCATGGCCAGGATCCCGCCGCACAGCACGGCGAAACCCAGCGCGCCCACCTGGTGGATCGACAGTCTTGTCAGCAACCATGGCACCAGCAGGAAGTTCAGCAGGCCCAAAGCCCCGGCGGCGCTGTTGATCAGGCCGAAGGCACCGTCAGTGGCCTGGAACACGTCGCTGACGACGAAGGCATTGGCGCTGAGCACGCAGGCGAAGGCCAGGTTGATGCTGAAGTTCAGCAGCGCCAGGCTGATGATCGGCGGGTTACCCAGCAGCAACTGCCAGCCCTGGCGCAGGGCGGCGAGCACAGGTTGCCGAGCACTGTCGGCGTGGGCGTTGGGCAGACCGCGCCAGCACAGTGCTGCCAGCAGCAGCGCGGCGGCGGCCAGGCCCAGCAGCGCCAGCTTGCCGCTGTACAGCACCAGCGCGGCGGCGCAGGCCGGGCCCAGCACCTGCGCCAGCAGCTCCATGTTCTGCACCAGCGACTGGGTGTGGGCCAGGCGCTCGGCCGGCGCCACCTGCGGCACGGTGCGCTCCACGGCCATGCGCACCGGAGCCATCAGCAGCGACAGCAGTACGCCGTTGGCCGCCAGCGCCCAGACCGTCAGGGCCGGCGCCAGGCTGCAGCACAGCACGGTCAGCCCCAGGCTGGCGGCGCGCAGCACGTTGGCCCACTGCAACAGATTGCGCCCGCCGACACGGTCCGCCAGCACCCCGGCGAACGGGTAGGCGAGCAGCGCCGGCAGCCATTCCAGGGCGAACACCAGCCCGGAATAACGCAAGCTGCCGGTGAACTGGTAGACCATCAGCGGGACGGCGAACAGCACTGTCTGTTCGGCCATCAGGCCCAGCAGCAGGCCGGCGCCGAAGCGGCGCAGGGGCGGGTGCTCAGCCATGCTGGCGGTCCAGGTCGGCTTCAAGTTCACGCAAGCGTGGCAGCACATGCTGGCAGAAGCGGCGCATCTCGTCGCGGGTTGGCCAACCGGAGAAGATGAACTCGCTCACCCCGACCTTCTTGTACTCCAGCAGGTAGGCGGCCACTTCCTCATAGCTGCCCACCACGCACAGCGCCGGGCCGCCTCGGTAGGCCACAGCCCCCGACCAAAGCATCGGCGACAGCCAGTCGTGATGGGCACCCTCGGCCAGACGAAACGATGTCTTGACCGCCTCGGAGTCGCAGCGGGCGACAAACTGGCGCACCCATTCACGGTGCTGCTGATCGGGGTTTTCCATCATCGCGTCGACCTCGGCCAGTGCCTCGTCGCGGGTTTCACGCGCCAGCACGTGCATGCGTATGCCTACCGAACGTCCGGCCGCGAGTACTTCGCGCGCGGCCTCGGCGATGCCTTCGGGCGTGTCGCCGTAGCGCAGCCAGCAGTCGCTGTGGGATACCGCGACCTGCTGGGCGATGCCTGAGGCGCCGCTCAAATACAGGCGTGGCCGCTCGAGGTCCTTGAACGGGAGGCCCAGCTGGGCCTTGTCCAGCTGGTAGAAGTCGCCATGGTGGCTGAGTGGCGTTTCCCCGGCCCAGAAGCGCCTGAGAATCTCGATGAACTCGCAGGTGCGCGCATAGCGGCCATCGTGGGCAACGTAGTCACCGTAGTACGCCTGCTCGTCCGGCGAGATGCCGGCCACCAGGTTCAGGGCGATGCGCTTGTCGGACATCCAAGACAGCGTGTTGACCACCTGGGTGAACAGGGTCGGGTGCAGCAGCCCAGGGCGGTAGGCGAGGATGAACTTGACGTTGCGAGTTTCGCGCACCAGCGCGCCGATCATCGGCAGCGGGTCGGGCATGTGGTAGCTGATGCCCATCAGCAGCGAGTCGATGCCCAGTTCGTCGGCCTCCTGGGCGAAATCGACGATACCGGCGAAGTCCAGGCGCCCGGTGTCGTACTTGTCGGAGGCTTTCTGCTGGCCGCTGTCGAGCGGCGAGCACCAGTGAATGCGCAAGGGGGTCATGCGGGTGTCTCCGGAAAAGGCCCGCCGTCAGAGCGGGCCGGTGCGAGGGCGTGAAGGGCTCAGAACAGGAAGTCGCTGCCGACACTGCGGTCGAACAGGGCGACATCGCGGATATGGCGCTTGCCGCAGATGAAGCGCAGCAGTCGTTCAATGCCCAGCCCGCCGCCGGCGCTGGGGTGCAGCAGCCCCTGGCGGGCTGCTTCGAGGAAGTTGCCGAACGGGGTCAGGTCCATGTCCAGCTCGTTCATGCGGTAGAGGATCTGGCCGTGCTCGTACTCCCGTTCGGCGCCCGACAATGCCTCGCCATAGCCCTCGGGCCAGACCAGGTCATAGTTGTTGTAGTGGCCGCGTTGGCCGGGGGTCTCGCGGTCGTAGAACTCGCGGCGGTGGTTGGTGATGAAGAACGGCGTATGGGCCTTTTCCGACATCAGGCGCTCGAAGTCATCGCCCAGTTCGGCCTGCAGTTCGTCGGTGCTGTACACCGGGAAGGCGGTTTCGTAACGCGGCAGTTCACGGCCCAGCTGGGCCAGTTGCGCGGCGCAGTGTTGGCGCACCTCGTCCAGGGTGTGTTTGACCATCTGCTCGATCAACTGCATGGCCTGTTGCATGGTGCCGCCGCGAATCTCGAAGTCGAACTGGGAGAACTCCAGCAGGTGGCGCTGGGAGTCCTTGATCTCCGGCTTTTCCAGGCGGATGTTCGGCGCGACGATAAAGATGCGCTCGTGGCCGCGAGCGGTCAGGGCCAGCTGCTTGTGGAAGATCATGCTGGCGGTGAGTTTCAGGCGCCGCTGCTGGTACTGGATCTCTGCCGGGTACACCGCGTGGTTCAGAGGGTCGGTGATCGGCGACATCAGTATCGGCAACAACTGGCGGAAGTCACGGTCAAGCAAGAAGGTCTGTAGGGCGTGCAGCACACGGCCACGGATAATGGCCACTGCTTCGACGTCCGGGTGGTCAAATGCGGCGATCTGGCGCTGAATTTCTTCCATGTTGGGGCCATCTTGTGGGTCAAAGGTGGCCCGATTATTGGCTTTCGCTGTCAAAACTCAATGTACAGATTCAGGCGAAAAAGCGACCCAGACGCGCTTTTTATTGTCCTGTCCGCCTGCGACGGTGACCATGAGCCCGACCGGTTCTGCCGCGCCTTCGTTACCCGATTACAGGACACCCATGCCAATGACGGCCCATCCTCGACCCGTTTCCACGCGCTTCGGCCGCGCAGACTACAAGACCCTGGGCCTTGCCGCGCTGGGCGGGGCGTTGGAGATCTACGACTTCATCATCTTCGTGTTCTTCGCGCTGATCCTCAGCGAGCTGTTCTTCCCGCCGCACATGCCCGAATGGCTGCGCTTGCTGCAGAGCTTCGGCATATTCGTCACCGGCTACCTGGCGCGGCCGCTGGGGGGCATTCTGCTGGCGCACTTCGCCGACCGCCTGGGGCGCAAGCGTGTGTTCAGCCTGAGTATCCTGTTGATGGCGTTGCCGTGCCTGCTGATCGGCCTGATGCCGACCTACGCGCAGATGGGCTACTGGGCGCCGCTGCTGTTGCTGGCCCTGCGCATCCTGCAGGGCGCCGCCGTAGGCGGCGAGGTGCCCAGCGCCTGGGCGTTCGTCGCCGAGCACGCACCGGCCGGACACCGCGGCTTCGCCCTGGGCATGCTGCAGGCCGGGCTGACCTTCGGCTACCTGCTGGGCGCGGTTACCGCGGCGGTGCTGGCGCGGGTCTACACCCCACAGGAGATGCTCGATCACGGCTGGCGTCTGCCGTTCATCCTGGGCGGTGTGTTTGGCCTGGTCGGTGTCTGGTTGCGTCGCTGGCTCAGCGAAACGCCGGTATTCGTCGCCCTGCAGGCGCGCCGCGCAGCCGACCCGGAGCTGCCGTTGCGCACCGTGCTGCGCGGACACCGGCGAGCCATCGCCCCGGCACTGCTGCTGACCTGCCTGCTGACCTCGGCAGTGGTGGTGCTGGTGGTGATTACCCCGACGGTGATGCAGAAGCGCTTCGGACTGCCGGCGGACCAGACCTTCGCCCTGAGCAGCCTGGGCATCGTCTTCCTCAATATCGGTTGCATTCTCGCCGGGCGCATGGCCGACCGCCTAGGCCCCTGGCGCGCCCTGGCGATCCATAGCGCCCTGCTGCCCGTCGGGGTGGCGGCGCTGTACGCCAGCCTGATTTTCGAATTGCCGCTGATCGGCGTGGCCTACGCGCTGGCCGGCCTGTGCTGCGGCGTGGTCGGAGTGGTGCCGTCGATCATGGTCGGGCTGTTCCCGGCGGCCATTCGTGTGTCGGGGATATCCGTCACCTACAACATCGCCTACGCGTTGTGGGCGAGCGTTACACCGTTGCTGCTGATCGCCCTGATGCCCTGGAACCAGTGGGTTGCGGTGGGCTTCAGCGTGCTCATGGGCGCAGTGGGGCTCTGCTGCGTGCGCCTGTTCGCCCAGCGCGAACCGGACGTCGAAAATGCCAGTGTGCCGGTAGGTGCCAAATGAGCTGCGGCCCTTTGCAGTGGCTGTCGGTGGCCGAACTGACGGCGCTGTATGGTCGCCGCGAGCTGTCGCCACTGGAGTATCACCAGTACCTGATCGACCATGTACAGCGCCGCGAGCCGGCCTTGAATGCACTGTGCCAGTTCACCCCTGAGCTGGTGCTGGAGCAGGCCGCTGCGTCCACCCAACGTTGGGCCAGGGGCGCGCCGCTCGGGCCGCTGGATGGCGTGCCGGTGACCTTGAAATCGTTGATTGCCACCCGTGGGCAGCTGCTCGAGCAGGGGTGCGCGGGCCTGGAGCCGCGCTTGGCAGTAGCCGATGCGCCACCGGCGGCGCGCCTGCGCGAGGCGGGCGCGGTACTGCTGGGCAAGACCTGCGTGCCGGATTTCGGCATGTTGTCCTCTGGCCTGTCGAGCCAGCACGGCATCACCCGCAACCCATGGAACACGGCTCTCAACCCCGGTGGCTCCAGCGCCGGGGCAGCGGCCGCGGCAGCGGCGGGCTACGGCCCGCTTCACCTGGGCACCGACATCGGTGGTTCGGTGCGCCTGCCGGCCGGCTGGTGCGCGCTGGTGGGCTTCAAACCGACCCTCGGGCGCATACCCATCGACCCGTATTATACCGGCCGCTGCGCCGGGCCCATGACCCGCACGGTAGACGACTGCGCGGCGATGATGGCGGTGCTGGCGCGCCCGGACCCGCGTGATGCCACCAGCCTGCCGGCGGCCGAGCTCGACTGGGGCCTCCCCCCGGTGAGCGTGCGCGGCCTGCGGGTGGGGCTGCTGCTTGAACCCGGTTGCGGCCTGCAGCCCGACGCGCAGACCTGCGCCGCGGTGCGCGCCGCCGCCGGGCTGTTCGAGGCGCAGGGCGCCAGGCTGGTGGAGGTGGCGCCATTGATGGAGCGTCGTCTGCTCGACGGCCTCGACCGCTTCTGGCGCGCGCGGCAGTGGAGCGAGCTCCGCCAGCTGGCGCCCGAGCGCCTGGCCCAGGTGCTGCCGTACATCCGCCAGTGGGCCGAGCCGGCCCGCCACATGACGGCAGTGGAGGCGGTGGAAGGCTTCAACCAGACCTTCGAGATGCGCCGGCGCGCTGCGCGGCTGTTCGAGCAGTGCGACTTGCTGCTGTCACCGACCAATCAGGTGCAGGCCTATCCCGCCGAGCTGGCTTCCCCCGGCAACGACCCGCAACTGCCGTTCGAACACATCGTGTTCACCGTGCCCTGGAATATGGGCGAGCAGCCGGCGCTGTCGATCAACTGCGGCTTCAGCGACCAGGGTATGCCCATCGGCTTGCAGATGGTCGCCCCGCGTTTCGCCGACACTTGGCTGCTGCGCCTGGCCAAAGCCTTCGAAACCTGGCGCGGGCCGATCCGGCACTGGCCCGATTGACCCCATGCCGTGCCAGGCAGGCGCGGCACCGACCTTCGTTCACGGACAGGACACCCCTTGCACATGCAAAGACGCACACTTCTGTGCTGCGCCCTCATCACGCCCTGCGTGGCTGCTGGCCAGCCCGGCTTCATCGACGGCAGCCGTCTGGACCTCAACCTGCGGCACTACTACTCCAACCAGCATACGCAGGGCGACACCTACCTGGCGATCCGCAAGGACGGCCGCCTGACCCCCACGCGCCTGCGCGAGACCTGGGTGCAGGCGGCGATGCTCGACTATGCGTCAGGCTACACTCGCGGCGTGCTCGGCATTGGCGTGGATGCCTCGCTGTACAGCGCGATCAACCTGAATCGCGGCCATGGCCGGGTGGCCAACGGTGGCGACCGGGTACTGGTGGACAGCGACGGCGACGCCATCCCCACCTGGAGCCGCCTGGCTGTCGGCGCGCTGCGCCTGCGCCTGGCCGGCAGTACCTTGCGGGTTGGCCGACAGCGCCTGGACAATCCGATCCTGCGCTACAAGGATAACCGGGCGCTGCCGTCGAGCTTTCAGGGTGTGGCGCTGAGCGACCAGAGCATCGCTGGCCTGCAACTGGACGCCGGGCGCTTCGACCGGGCAATCCCGCGCACCGGCACCGGCAGCGAGCGGCTGACCAGCACCTTCGGCGATCGGGCGGTGAAGGCCGATTCGATCAGCTATGTCGGTGCCCGTTACAGCGGTGCGCTGTCTGCCAGCCTGTACGGCTCGCACCTGGCAGACACCTGGCAGCAGTTGTACGTGGGGCTGGGCGGCACGCTGGGCGATCGGGCCAGGCTGGCTGTGCGCCCGGCCTTTCACTACTACCGCACCCGCGACAGCGGCAAGCAGCAGCTGGGCTATATCGACAACCAGGCCTGGAGCCTGGCCACCACGCTGACGCACCAGGCCCATGGTCTGACGCTGGCCTGGCAGCAGGTCGAGGGCAACGAGTATTTCGACTATGTGTGGGAGTCGACCGGCAACTACATGGCCAACTCGCTGTATTCGGACTACAACGGCCCGAACGAACGCTCCTGGCAGTTGCGCTACGACTTCGATGCCAGCGCCTACGGCGTGCCGGGCCTGAGCCTGGGGTTGTGGCACGCCAAGGGCTGGGGCATCGATGGCAGCCACTACCAGGGCGACCGCAATGGCCGCCACGCCGGATACAACGTGCGTGGTCTGCGCGGCGCGCGGCACGAGGAGAATGGCCTGGTACTTGGCTACGTGCTGCAGGGCGGCGCCTGGCGCGACACCAGCGTGCGTACCATCGTCTACAACCATCGCGCCCATGGCGGGCAGATCGATGGCAGCTACGACGAAGTGCGGCTGGTAGTCAACATGCCGCTGCGATTGTTCTGAACTTCCTCAACCCAGCGCCTTGTGCAGCCGGTACCAGAGCGTGCCCAAGGCCAGCAGCCATGCGGCCCAGTGGGTCACGTTCAGGCTGTGCCTGGCATAGCGCTGGGAATGGAATACGTTGGGGGGCGTGCCGGCCGACTTGAGCGAAACGGTTGGCGGTGGTGCTGATCTCCGGCCCATTGATAGTCCAGGGCATATCGGCCATTTGCGCTGTGGCAAAGCGACTTTCAGGACCAGGGCAGGTTCTGCGCGGAAGCGCCAGTCCCTTGTGACACAAGGGAAAGAAGATGGCGCACTCGGCGGGATTCGAACCCACGACCCCTGCCTTCGGAGGGCAGTACTCTATCCAGCTGAGCTACGAGTGCAACGCGCACGCATGATACCCATCTGTGGTGGTGGCGTCCATCACCTTGATCTGTAGCCACTTTTCCCTTTAGCCGTGAAGCGGACGGCAAAGGCACTCACAAATGCCTCTATCCATATGCAATAACGATATTTCCATAGTCGCTGTTATGCCCTCTATTCTCTGGTCACAACTTGTTATAACAAGTAATCGATCAGCGAAGAGACCCCATGGCCGAACTGCTCCCCCTGTCCCCGGTACCGCTCTATACCCAGCTCAAGGAATTGCTGCGCGAGCGCATCCTCGATGGCACTTATCCGCCACATAGCCGCATGCCCTCGGAAAGCGAGCTGGGCAAGGCTTTCGACGTCAGCCGCATCACCGTGCGCCAGGCGCTGGGCGACCTGCAGAAGGAAGGGCTGATTTTCAAGATTCATGGCAAGGGCACCTTCGTCGCCAAGCCCAAGGCATTCCAGAACGTCAGTACCCTGCAAGGCTTGGGTGAGTCGATGTCGCAAATGGGTTATGAGGTGATCAACCGTCTGCGCAGCTTCCGACATGTGCCGGCCAACGTCTTGGTGGCCACGCGGCTACAGGTCGAGGAAGGTAGCCTGGTCACCGAGATCCGCCGGGTGCGGCTGATCAACCGCGAGCCGGTCTCGCTGGAGCTGACCTGGCTACCCAAGGCCGTCGGCGAAAAACTGGAAAAGGCCGACCTTGTCACCCGCGACATTTTCCTGCTCCTGGAAAACGACTGCGGCATTGCCCTGGGCCATGCCGACCTGGCCATCGATGCCGTGCTGGCCGACAGCGACCTGACCCAGGCCCTGGATGTTGAAGAAGGCTCGCCGATCATGCGCATCGAGCGCCTGACCCATGCCGCCGACGGTACGCCACTGGATTTCGAACACCTTTACTACCGCGGCGATGCTTTCCAGTACCGCCTGCGCATCGACCGCCAGAAGGGGAGCAAGGCATGAGCATCCAGACCCAGGACTACGACATCATCGTCATCGGTGGCGGCACTGCCGGGCCGATGGCGGCGATCAAGGCCAAGGAGCAGGACAAGAACCTGCGTGTGCTGCTGCTGGACAAGGCCAATGTCAAGCGCAGTGGTGCCATCAGCATGGGCATGGATGGCCTGAACAACGCGATCATCCCCGGACATGCCACCCCCGAGCAGTACACCAAGGAAATCACCGTGGCCAACGACGGCATCGTCAACCAGGCCACGGTGCATGCTTACGCTACCCACAGCTTTGAAACCATCGAGCAACTCGACCGCTGGGGGGTGAAGTTCGAGAAGGACGAGACCGGCGACTACGCGGTGAAAAAGGTTCACCACATGGGCGCCTACGTGCTGCCCATGCCTGAAGGACACGACATCAAAAAGGTGCTGTACCGTCAGCTCAAGCGTGCCCGGGTCGAAATCAGCAACCGGATGGTCTGCACCCGTGTGCTGCTCGATGGCGAAGGCGCGGCCGCTGGCGTGCTGGGCTTCGATTGCCGCAGCGGCGAGTTTCGCGTGGTGCGGGCCAAGGCGGTGATCCTTGCCTGCGGCGCAGCGGGGCGCCTGGGCTTGCCGTCATCGGGTTATCTGATGGGCACCTACGAGAACCCGACCAACGCCGGTGATGGCTACGCCATGGCCTACCATGCAGGTGCCGAACTGGCCAACCTCGAGTGCTTCCAGATCAACCCGCTGATCAAGGACTACAACGGTCCGGCCTGTGCCTACGTCACCGGCCCACTGGGTGGGTATACCGCCAACAGCAAGGGTGAGCGCTTTATCGAGTGCGACTACTGGAGCGGGCAGATGATGTGGGAGTTCCACCAGGAACTCGAGGGCGGCAATGGTCCGGTGTTCCTCAAGCTCGATCACCTGGCCGAGGAAACCATCCAGCACATCGAAGAGATCTTGCACAGCAACGAGCGCCCTAGTCGTGGCCAGTTCCACGCCGGGCGTGGTACCGATTATCGCCAGCACATGGTCGAGATGCATATCTCGGAGATCGGTTTCTGCTCGGGGCATTCGGCGTCTGGGGTGTGGGTCAATGAAAAGGCCGAGACCAGCGTCAAAGGGCTGTATGCCGCGGGCGATATGGCAGCGGTGCCGCACAACTACATGCTCGGGGCCTTCACCTATGGCTGGTTTGCCGGTGTGAACGCTGCGCATTACGTGATCGGGCGTGAGTTCGCCGAGGTCGATGCCGAGCAGGTCGAGCGCGAGCGCGCGCGGGTGTTCGCCCCGCTGCAGCGTGAGCATGGCCTGCCGCCTGCCCAGGTCGAGTACAAGCTCAGGCGCATGGTCAACGATTACCTGCAGCCGCCGAAGGTGACCCGGAAGATGGAAATCGGCCTGGAGCGCTTTGCCGAAATCGAACGTGACCTGGACCAGATGAAGGCCAGCAACCCTCATGAACTGATGCGTGCGATGGAAGTTTCGGTGATTCGCGATTGCGCCGAGATGGCGGCGCGGGCCTCGCTGTTCCGCGAGGAAAGCCGCTGGGGGCTGTACCACCATCGAGTGGACTTCCCCGAGCGCAACGATGGCGAGTGGTTCTGCCATTGCCATTTGAAAAAAGGCGAGAACGGTGAAATGACCAGCTTCAAGAAAGCGGTCGAGCCTTACCTGATTGCTTTGGATGCAGAAGAGCAGACCGCCTACGACCAGCTGCGGGTAAAGGCCGACGCAGCCTAGGCGACCCTGTGTCCTGTGAACACTTTGTAGAACGTGGGCCGCAGGCCCCGAGGACTTCGTGAAATGGCCTACCAGCCGCAAGAAATCTTCTTTCGCAGCAGCGCCCCGGTCACCATCGACGAAGACAAGTGCATCGCCGATAAAGGCTGCACCGTCTGCGTGGAGGTTTGCCCCATGGACCTGCTGGCGATCAACCCGGCCACGCAGAAGGCCTACATGGCCTTCGACGAATGCTGGTACTGCATGCCCTGCGAAAAGGACTGCCCCACGGGGGCGGTGAAAGTCGACATCCCGTACCTGCTGCGCTGATTCATCCTGCCATCCGGCGCACCACCGGACGCCCTCCCGCTGTGCCCCTCGTTTCCCACCACCCAAGCCGGGCGGCGGAGACGATCCAACTCTTATAACGACTCGAGGGGAAACACCCATGCGCCTTGTTGCAACCGTGGCCGGCCTCGCGCTGGCGCTCACTGGCCTGAATGCCAGCGCCGAAACCATCCGCATCGCCATTGGCACACAGGACACCACCATCAACTGCGCCACTGGTGGCTTGCTGATACGCGAGCTTGGCCTGCTGGAGAAGTACCTGCCGCATGACGGCAAATACAAGGATGCCAAGTATCAGGTGGAGTGGAAGAACTTCACCAGCGGTGCGCCACTGACCAATGAAATGGTCGCTGGGAAACTCGACTTCGGGGCAATGGCCGACTTCCCTGGGTCGTTCAACGGCGTTGCTCACCTGGACGCCGGCAAGCGCAGCCTGTTCTTAAGCGTGCTGTCGGGCAGCGTGCACGGCAGCGGCAATGGCATCGTCGTACCCGCAGCATCCAGCGTGCAGTCGTTGACTGAACTCAAGGGCAAGACCATTTCCGTGCCATTCGCTTCCACCGCCCACGGAATGCTGCTGCGTGCCGTAGCAGCCCAAGGCTGGGACCCGCAGAAGGATGTGCGAATCATCGCCCAGGCGCCGGAAATCGCCGGTTCCGCCCTGCGTAGCAACCGCATCGAGGCCCATGCCGACTTTGTGCCGTTCGCCGAACTGTTCCCCAACCGCGGCTTCGCCCGCAAGATCTATGACGGCGCCCAGGCCAACGCACC
Organism: Pseudomonas sp. TE3-3-F2023; assembly: GCF_036784815.1. Lineage (NCBI taxonomy): Bacteria > Pseudomonadati > Pseudomonadota > Gammaproteobacteria > Pseudomonadales > Pseudomonadaceae > Pseudomonas > Pseudomonas sp. TE3-3-F2023. The sequence goes on from NZ_CP145113.1 coordinate 1,037,469, forward strand.
GACCTTCCATGGCGCTTTGGTCGATGCCGATTATGCGAAGAAATACCCCGAAGTGGTCACCGCCTACCTGCGCGCCAGCCTGGAAGCCGATCGGCTGATCGCTGCGGAACCTGAGAAGTACAGCGAGTTGATCGAGAAAGTCACCGGCATCGAAGCCGAGGTCAATTACCTGTTCCACGGCCCGCTCGGCCTGCAGACCCGCGACCTGACCTGGAAGCCTGAATACCGTCAGGCAGTCGCAACCTCCATCGATACGCTCAAGCTGCTCAAAAAGACCGACCGTGGCCTCGACACCGACAAGTTCATCGACGACCAATACATCCGTGCGGCCTTCAAGGAGGCTGGCCTGGACTACGACAAGGCGCTGAAAGACTACGATCCGCAGCCACTCAAGGCCAATGACGCGCTGACAGGCAAACCGATCACCGACTTCAGCCGCCTGGCACAGATCTGGGTGCGCGGTGAAGGCAAGGTCCGCCACTACGCTTCGCCGGAGGCCGCGCTTGGCGCCTTGGCCCAACTGGAGCAGGAGGGCAGGGACATCCGCGCCATCTACGCCCAGGCCGCCGACAGCGGAATCAAGTTGCTGGCCAACCAGGCCTGGTTCGTGCGCAACGCAAAGGGTGAGCTGGCGGCGTTCCTGCTCAAGGACCAAGCCGAGCAGTATGCCAAGGCCCATGGCGGTGAAGCGCTGGACTTCGTCAGCGCCAACCAGAAGCTTGTCGCTCAGCGCTGACCGGGAGGCACCGACATGACCTGCAACCTCAAGCGCTGGCCGGTGCGCCTCGCTTCGCTGCTGGCCTGCCTGCTGTTCTGGCAGATCGCGGCGAGCATGAAGCTGGACCTCGGGCTGCTGACGTTCACCTATGTCCCCACACCGAAGGCGGTGCTGGAAGCTGCCTGGCAGCTGCTGACATCCAGCACCCTGCTGGCGCACCTGGGCAGCAGCTTGTCACGGGTGTTTGCCGGTTATGCCGCCGCAGCGCTGATTGGCGTTGCCCTGGGGTTGTTGATCGGCCGCTCGAAATGGGCGGAGGACACCTTGCTGCCGCCACTCGAAGTGCTGCGGCCGATTCCGGCAGTGGCCTGGATCCCGCTGGCGATCCTGATGTTCCCCTCGTCGGAACTGTCGATGGTGTTCATAACCTTCACTGGTGCGTTGTTCCCGATCCTGCTGAACACCGTCCACGGCGTCGAGGCCATCGACCCGCGCCTGGTAGCATCGGCGCGCAGCCTCGGTGCAGAGCGTTGGTCGATCCTTCGCGAAGTGGTGTTGCCTGGAGCGTTGCCGAGCATCGTCACTGGCCTGGCCATCGGCATGGGGACTTCATGGTTCTGCCTGGTCACCGCCGAGATGATTTCCGGACAGTTCGGTATCGGCTACTACACCTGGGAGTCGTACACCTTGCAAAACTACCCGGACATCATCGTCGGCATGCTGCTGATCGGCGTGCTGGGCATGGGCAGCAGCGCCCTGGTCAAGCGACTTGGGGAGTTGGCCACGCCTTGGTACCGCACGCGGAGGGCCAGCTGATGAATAGTTATCAACCAGCGCCAGGGCGTATCGACGGGCGTGGCCTGTCGATACGCCTGGGGCACGGCAGCGAAACATTCGAGGCTGTGCAGCGTCTGGATTTTGCCGTAGAGCCTGGCGAATTCGTCTGCATCCTTGGCCCCTCCGGTTGTGGCAAGTCGACGTTGCTTGGCGCCTTGGCCGGGCACCTGGTGCCCAGCAGCGGCCAGTTGAGCGTGGATGGCCAGACCGTTTCCGGGCCGTCACCGCAGCGCGGCATGGTGTTTCAGCACCACACCTTGCTGCCTTGGCGTAGCGTGCTCGACAACGTGGCCTTCGGCCTGAAGATGCAAGGCCAGGGCCGCGCCGAACGTCGCCAGCAGGCTCGTGAAATGCTGCAACTGGTGGGGCTGGCCGACTTTGCCGGGCGCTGGCCCAGTCAGTTGTCCGGCGGTATGCAGCAACGGGCCGAGATTGCCCGGGTGCTGGTCAACCGCCCGCGCCTTTTGCTAATGGACGAACCCTTCGGTGCCCTGGATGCGCAAACCCGTGCACGCATGCAGGAGCTGTTGCTGGATATCTGGGCAAGCATCCGCACCACCGTGGTGTTCGTCACCCACGATATCGACGAGGCGCTGTTCCTGGCCGACCGTATCCTGGTGATGAGCCCGCGACCTGGCCGCTTTATCGAAGACCTGCACCTGGAATTTCCGCGCCCACGCCGCGCCAGCCTGCTGACCAGCCCTGAATTCACTCACCTCAAGCGTCACTGTCTGGCCTTGCTCCGTCACGAGGAAGGCCGCGAACTTCCGCGCCTGACCCCGCTGGGCCTGCCGGACACTGAGCACCCACCGCTACGGATCGCACTATGACTGAACGAACGACTGACAACCCCGACATCCTTGCTCTTCTGCCTCGCCTTGGTGCCGCTGATGCAGGCGTGCGCCGCATCGCCCTGATCGAACTGGCCGACCTGGAAGACCCGGATGGCTTGCCATGGCTCACCGATGCACTGCTGGTGGATGCCGCCGACGAGGTGCGAGCCGAGGCCGCGCGCCTGCTCGAGGCCTGGGAAGAACCCGAAGTCGTGCAGGCCCTGTGCGCTGCGCTGGCCGATGCTGCCGAGCCGGTACGGCTGGCTGCCGCGCAGAGCCTCAGCGAACTCAAGAGCCTTGAAACCGGTCAGCTGATCCTGCCATGGGTCAAGCATGCCGATGCCTTCGTCCGTGCCAGCGCCCTGCGTGCCTTGCGCGAGTTGCGCCTGGAAGATGCTGCAGAGCCCGCACTTCTGGCCCTGGCCGATGGCGACGCCGCGGTCCGGCGTGAGGCCGTTGGTATTCTTGGCTGGCTCAAGCACCAGCCGGCGTTGCCAGCATTGGCAAAGCTTGCCGCAGACGAGCCGGACACCGAGGTGCGCCGCGCGGCCATCGGTGCGCTGGGCCTCGCACGAGACAGCGCGGTGGTGCCAGCATTGGTGGCTGCATTGGCTGACAAGGCCTGGCAAGTGCGCGAAGAAGCCGCCACCACGCTAGGCAAGGTGGGCCTGGCCCCAGCAGGCCCGGCTCTGGTAAATGCTCTTGCCGATGACTTCTGGCAAGTACGTCTGCGTGCGGCGCGGTCCCTGGGGCGGCTGCGTCATGCTGCGGCCCTGGACGCGCTTGGCGAGTTGCTTGGCCACGGCATTGCCAACCTGCGCAAGGAGGCGGCTCTGGCCCTGGGTGAGCTGGGCCAGGCGCGTGCCTTGCCGGTGCTGCAGGCCGCCGAGACCGATAGCGACCCCGAGGTGCGCAAGGCTGTGCGGATCGCCATGGCGCAACTGCGCGGGGCCTCCTGATGAACGCCCCGCAAGCTATTCGCAACATGCGCGGGCCAGGGCAACTGGTGCTGCAATGGCAAGACGGCGAACACAGCCTCAGCCATGCCCGCCTGCGCGGTGCCTGCCCCTGTTCGCAATGCCGAGCGGCACGGTTGCAGGGGGGCATCAGCCTGGTTCGCGATGATGTGCGCGTGGTGCAGATCGAGCCGCAAGGGTATGGCGTGCAGCTGGTGTTCAGCGATGGGCATGAGCGGGGTATCTACCCTTGGGCTTACCTGCGTGACCTCAGTGCCCGGTGAGACCTGAATTCGCAAGCGGTCCGCGTACCCTGTGGGAGCGGCTTTAGCCGCGAAGAATCCAACTCGGTGCATGGCACCGGCTGCGCCGGTGTTCGCGGCTAAAGCCGCTCCCACAGGGGCCCTGCTAATTCAGTGAGTCATGGGCAGTTCTATGAGTACGGGCATGCCCGCTGTCACAGGCTCAAAGCGCAATCAGCTCCGGCCTGAGCCCTTCGACCCTTCGCACCGGCGGCGCCAGGTAGCCGCCATCCCCGGTAATCTGGTGCAGCACCTTCTCCCGCAGCTGGTGAAGTGCAACGCCCGTACGCAAGCGTGGGTGGGGCAGGTCGATCTCCACCACCGACTTGATCCGCCCCGGGCGCGGCTCCAGAACCACCACCCGGTCGGCCAGGTAGGTGGCCTCTTCAGCGTCATGGGTGACCAGCAGCGTGGTGATGCCGGCACGTTCGCGAATGGCCAGCAGCTCGTCCTGCAGTTGCTGGCGGGTCAGTGCATCCAGCGCGCCGAACGGCTCGTCGAGCAGCAGGATCCGCGGGCTGGCTACCAGACCTCGGGCGATCGCCACGCGCTGAGCCATGCCGCCGGACAGCTGGTGTGGGTAGGCCGACTCGAAGCCGACCAGCCCCACCAGTTGCACGAATTCGTGTACCCGCCGCGCGCGCTCACCCTGGGTGAGCGGTTCGTTGACCAGGCCCAGGGCAATGTTCTGTTCCACGCTCAGCCAGGGGAACAGCCGGTGTTCCTGAAACACGATGCCGCGTTCGCTATCAATGCCGCTGACAGTGTGGCCGTCCACACGGATGTTGCCGCTGTAGTCGGTATCCAGCCCTACCAGCAGGCGCAGCAGGGTGGACTTGCCACAGCCGGAAGCGCCGACGATGGCGATGAATTCGCCTTGGTTGATCGACAGGTTGAAGTTGCGGATGGCTTCCAGCGGCTGGCCATCGACGCTGAACACTTTGCCGACCCCTTCGAAACTGACCAGAGGCGGAGTGGCATCGGGCTGGTTGGCCGCGTGCAGGTGCGAGGTGTTGAAGGCGTTCATGCGGTTCTCCAGCGCGTGGCGCGTAATTCGAGGCGTTGTCCAAGGGTGCCGAGCAGGGCGCCGACCAGGCCGATCAACAGCATGGCGGCCATTACCTGGTCCATGCGGAACAATTGCTGGGCGCCGATCATCAGGCTGGCGATGCCTCCGTCCGAGGGCATGAAGTATTCGGCACCGATGGTGCCCAGCCAGGCGTAGATCAGCGACAGGCGCAGGCCGGCAAAAATGGCCGGGGCTGCGCCGGGCAGCACCAGCAGGCGCAGGCGTTGCCACAGGTTCAGGCGCAGGGTGCGCGCGGCTTCACCCAGCTGGGGCGAGAGGCTGGCGATACCGCGCTGGGTGGCGATCAGCAACGGGAAGAACGCAGCCATGCCGACGAATACCTGCTTGGCCCCTTCACCCAGGCCGAACCAGGCTGTAAGCAGCGGCACCCAGGCAAACAGCGCCACCTGACGCAATGCCGACAGGCTGGGCCCGAAGATACGTTCGGCATTGGCCGAAAGCCCCAACAGCAAACCGACCAGCAGGCCAGCGCTACCGCCCAGCAGCAAGCCGGCCAAGGCGCGCTGCAGGCTCAGCAGCAAGGCTTGCGGCAGCGAACCATCGGCCAGGCCGGTCAGCAGAGTGCGCAACACTTCTAGTGGCGAGGTCAGGATGTTGCTGTCGACCCAGCCAAAGCTGCTGCTGGCCTGCCACAGGGCCAACAGTGCAAGTGGCAGCAGCAGGCTTTGCCAACCCCGCGGCACGGGGCCACGGTGCTGCTCCCCTGTGGCCGCTTGCGGCCAGTACAGCAAGCGCTTTTCCAGAGCCGAGAAGCCGTGCTCCAGCAGTGCGCCGACCAGGCCGATCACCAGGATGCACAGCAACACCAGGTCGAGCATGAACAACTGCCGTCCCCACACCATCAGGTAGCCAATCCCTTCGCTGGAGGCCAGCAGTTCGACTGCCAGCAGCGAGGTCCAGCCGGTGGCCAGGGCCAGGCGTACACCGGTGAGGAAGGCGGGCAGGGCAGCCGGCAGCAGCAGGCGCAGGAACAGTAGATGGCGAGGCAGGCGCAGCACCGCAGCGGCCTCTCGCAGCTTGGGCTGGGCATCCCGTACACCGACCAGCGTGTGCAAGGTAACGGGGACCACCACGGCTTTCACCAGCACCACCAGCTTGAGCAACTCGCCGATCCCGAAGAACAGCATGAACAACGGGATCCAGGCCAGGGTAGGAATCTGTGCCAGTGCCACGAAGGTCGGCAGCACCAACGTCTGCGCCCGCCGCGAAGCACCCAGCCAGACCCCCAGCAGCAACCCGCTGCCGATGCCGACCGCCAGCCCCCAGAACAACCGCTGCAAGCTTATCCACAGGTGCCCCCACAGCTCGCCGGAACCAAACTCCACCGCGCTCTGCCATACCAATGCTGGCGCCGGCAGAATCTGCTCGCTCATCCAGTGCTCCCGGCTGGCCACTACCCACAGCAGCGCAACCAGCACAGGCAAGACCCAGGGCAACAAGCGGGCGCGATTCTTTTGGGAGCGGCCTTGCGTCGCGAAAGGGTCGCGTAGCGACCCTCGGAGCCATCCACGACTTCTGCTCAGAATTCCATTCATCGGCCATCTCTCGAAGCGTTGTTAGATTATTCATTTATGGAATTAAAAATTCTTAAAAATGACTTTCAAGAGATAAGAACATGCGCTTCATGCATACGGAAGCCCCTCGCCGTTGCGTTTTCCTCATATTTTCCATGCATTTTCCGCAAGCCGGCCGCAGACCCGCATGCCGCCTGATTTATGCCTTTCAGTTACTGAAGAATGAAGTTTTGATCTTTGTAGGTTCTAACCAGACCTGCCTAGCTTCTGGCCAAAGCGCCGGCCATCGCCGGTGGCAGCCTGCCAAGGAGCCTTGCCATGAAAACCCCGCTGCGCCACCTGATCACCGCCCTCGGGCTGGCCTTCACCCTCAGCGCCCACGCAGTTGAGCCGGCCAAGCCAGCAAGCATCCGCATCGCCGTGCCCGACCTCAGCGCGGGCAGCAAGCCCAGCGCCGGTGGAGTGGTCGACGTGCTGCGTGACCAGCAACTGCTGGAGAAGGAGTTCGCCAAGGACGGCATTCGCATCGACTGGCATTTCTTCAAGGGCGCCGGGCCGGTGGTGAACGAAGCGTTGGCCAACGGCCAGGCCGATTTCGCCTACCTCGGCGACCTGGCCGCCATCGTCGGCAAGGCCAACGGCCTGGACACCCGCGTGCTGTCGGCGGGCGTACGTGGGGTGAAGAGCTACCTGGGCGTGGTGCCCGGCTCTGGCATCAAGACCCTGCACGACCTCAAGGGCAAGCGCGTGGCGGTGTTCCGTGGCACCGCCAACCAGCTGTCGTTCGCCAGCGCCCTGGCCAGCCAAGGGCTGAGCGAGCGCGAGTTGAAGGTGATCAACCTGGACTTCAACGCCGCCAATGCCGCGCTGGCCGCCAAGCAGATCGACGCCACCTGGGGCCTGTCCAACCTGCTGTCGCTGCGCGAGCGCGGGCTGGTCGAGCTACCCGTCAACTCGCGTGACCTGGCAGGTGCCGGCAGCACCCAGGCAGTGCTGCTGGGCACTGGCGATTTCATCCGCAAATATCCCGAACTGGTGCAGCGCCTGGTCAATACCCAGCAACAGGCCAGCGCCTGGCTGCGTGACGAACACAACCGCGAGGCCTACGTCGAGCTGGTGGCCAGCAATGCCAACTGGCCGCGCAGCATCCTCAGCGACGACCTGGCCACGGAAGACCTGGCCCATTACTTCGATCCACGGCTGGACGCCGAATTCGTCGGCCAGCTGCAACAGGGCGTGGACCTTGCCGCCAAGGAGCGCCTGATCCGCCGTGGCTTCCAGGTGGCCGACTGGATCGAACCACGATTCCTCGATGCCGCCCTGCAACAGAAACAGGCTGTGCAGGCCTCCCGCTGAATCTCGAAAACCCGACAATGACCGCAAGGACACGACCATGAGCAACGCCGCCCAGGCTACCGCGCCACAAACCATTGAACTTGACATCCACCCGGTTGCCGGCCGCATCGGTGCCGAGATTCGCGGGGTGCAATTGTCCGCCGACCTTGATGCCGCCACCCTCGACGCCATTCAGGCCGCGCTGGTGAAGCACAAGGTGATCTTCTTCCGTGGCCAGACCCACATGGATGACCAAAGCCAGGAAGCCTTCGCCAAGTTGCTCGGCGAGCCGGTCGCCCACCCCACCGTGCCGGTGGTGGATGGCACCAGCTACCTGTTGCAGCTCGATGGCGCCGAGGGCCAGCGGGCCAACTCCTGGCACACCGACGTGACCTTCGTCGACGCCTACCCCAAGGCCTCGATCCTGCGCAGCGTGGTGGCACCGGCATCCGGTGGCGACACCGTGTGGGCCAATACCGCCGCGGCCTACCAGGAACTGCCTGAGCCGCTGCGCGAGCTGGCGGACAAACTTTGGGCGGTGCACAGCAACGAATACGACTACGCCAGCGTGAAGCCCGATGTGGACCCGGCCAAGCTGGAGCGCTATCGCAAAGTGTTCACCTCAACGGTGTACGAAACCGAGCACCCGGTGGTGCGCGTGCACCCGATCAGCGGCGAGCGGGTACTGCAGCTGGGGCATTTCGTGAAGCGCATCAAAGGTTATTCGCTGGCTGATTCACAACACCTGTTCGCGGTGCTGCAAGGGCATGTGACGCGTCTGGAGAACACCGTTCGCTGGCGCTGGCAGGCGGGGGACGTGGCGATCTGGGATAACCGCGCGACGCAGCATTATGCGGTGGATGATTACGGGACCCAGCCGCGGGTGGTGCGGCGGGTGACCCTGGCGGGTGAAGTGCCGGTCGGGGTGGATGGCCAGTTGAGCCGCACCACGCGTAAAGGCTGATATCGCTGGGGCCGCTTTGCGGCCCTTTCGCGACACAAGGCCGCTCCTACAGGCGATCGCATACCCTTGTAGGAGCGGCCTTGTGTCGCGAAACGGGGGCAAAGCCCCCGCCAGCTACACCTCGGTATCGCAGGCAATCAACTGCCTGACCAACCCCTGAGCCAACGGCGAAAGCCCATACCCCACCCGGCTCACCACCCCATAACGGGTATAGAACGCTTCTTCCTGCTCCACCGTCAGGTCGGCCAGCTGCAATGCCACCAATCCCCCGTCACGCTGATACGGCCGCAAGTTGGCATTGCAGGCAATGCCGATGGTGTCCGAATGCATCACCACATTCAGCAATGCATAGCCATGCTCGCACTCCACCGTCGGCAGAAAATCCTGCCGCCCGCTGAGGTCGCTGAGGATCTTGCGGATGTTCGGCGGGCGGAAGGTAGTGGCCAGAGGGTAGTCGAACAGATCACGCGCCCGCACGCTCTCGCGCTCGGTCAACGGGTGCCCGACGCGGCAGCAGAAATGCCAGCGCTGCGGCGCCAGCTTGTGCACCTGGTAGTCCGGGTCGGACTCGAACTGACGGGTGTCTGCGACGAAGAACTCGATCTCCTCGGCAACCAGCTTGCGGTTCAGCGCCTGCCAGTTATCCACCTGGAAGCAAGTACGCGCCGCAGGGTATTCGGCGACGAAGCGTGCCACCGCCCGCGGTACCAGCCCCCCGGCCGGCGCCGGCCCGGAACCGAAGCGCACCACGCCGGTGGTGGCACCGTTGAACTGGTGTATCTCGTTGACCAGGTTGTGCGCCCCATGCACCAGCCGCCGCGAATGCTCCAGCACCAGCAGGCCCTGGCGAGTCGGCGCCAGCTCCTTGCTGGCGCGGTCCACCAGGCGGCAGCCAATGTTGTGCTCGAGGGTCTGGATGCTGCGGCTGAACGCTGATTGCGACAGGTTCACCGCAGCCGCCGCAGCAACGAAGCTGCGGTGCTCGACAAGGGCAATGTAGTGGCGCAGCTGACGGAGATCGATATGCATTTTTTACATTGAAACTTTCGGTCGAATGCAATTGCTGACAAGGGTTAGCCCCCTTATAAAGGGAGTCACTTATTCCACAAAATATGAATTACAAATATTTATATCGCCTAAAAGAATATAAGCCCGACTGACCGCGATTCGGTTCCGCCAACGGAAATGCTCGCCAGGGCCCATGCCTCAAGGAGCATTTGCATGTCCGGAGTTTCCCGTTGGCCTGCGCGCGCGTCGCGTTTCACCTTGCAACCCTTGGCTGCCGGCGTACTGCTGGCGGCGTCCTCTGCCAGCTTCGCCGAAGAGCCAGTCAGTGCTACCCCTGCGGTGGAGCAGGAAGCCAAGCTCGGCACCGTCACGGTCAATGCCCGCCGCCGCGAAGAAACCGCGCAAAGCGTGCCCACGCCGATCAGCGTGCTCGACAGCGAAACCTTGGAAAGCCAACGCATCTACCGCGTGCAGGACCTGCAGCAACTGGTGCCTAGCACCAACGTCGCCTACGTTCACGCCCGCCAGTCGAGCATTTCGATCCGTGGCCTGGGCAACAACCCCGCCAGTGATGGCCTGGAAGGCAGCGTCGGCATCTACCTGGACAACGTTTACCTTGGCCGCCCCGGCATGGCGGTGTTCGACCTGCTGGATGTGGAGCATCTGGAGGTGCTGCGCGGCCCGCAAGGCACGCTGTTCGGCAAGAACACCACCGCCGGTGTGCTCAACATCACCACGCGCAAGCCCACCTTCCACCGCGAGGGCAGCATCCAGCAGTCGATCGGTGAAGACGGCTACCTGCAAACCCAAGGCAGCTTCTCGGGGCCGATCAGCGACACACTGGCCGGTCGCATCAGCGCCTATCGCACCGAAGACGACGGCTATGTGAAGAACATCCACAACGGTGACGATCTGAACGGCGGCAAGCGCCAAGGCTTTCGTACCCAACTGCTGTTCAAACCGAGCGAAACCTTCAACCTGCGCTGGATCGGCGAATACAACGAAGAAGACTCCGACAACGGCATCCTCAGCCTGTACAGCACCGGCCCGACCATCAATGGCGTCAACCGCTACAAAAGCCTGGCCGCCCAGGCCGGCGCAACGTTGGTGTCGGGCAAGCACCGCAAGGTCAACTTCGACGCCGACCAGCAGGTGACGGTGTTCCAGGGCGGTACCTCGGTGGAGGCCAACTGGACCCTGCCCAACGACTTCACCCTGACCTCGATTACCGCCTACCGCTGGTGGGACTTCACCCCGCGCAACGACGACGGCCTCAACGTACCGGTGTTCTACAGCGCCGGGGTATCGGTGCGCGACAAGCAGTACTCGCAGGAAATCCGCCTGGCTTCGCCCACCGGTGGTGCTTTCGACTACGTGCTGGGCGCCTACTACTTCAAGCAGGACCTGGACAACAAATCCTTCACCTACTACGGGCCGCAGGCGGATATCTGGAACCTCACCCCGGCCGGCGCCCTGGCCAACGTCGACACCGTTGGCAACGGGCACATCGACACGGACAGCTATGCGCTGTTCGCCCAGGGCACCTGGCACATCACCGACCGCCTGGATTTCACCGCCGGTATTCGCGGCACCTATGAAGAAAAGAGCGCCTGGGTGACCCGCGATGCACCAACCGGAGGTGCGGCAGTAGCCGGGGCAGCCGCAGCAGCGCGTCAGGCCCGGGTAGGGGCGTACGACTCAGGCGATCTCAACCAGTACAGTTTTAGCCCCTCTGGCCTGCTGGGCCTGAGCTATCGCTTCAACGAGCAGTTGCTGGGCTACGCCACCCTGACCCACGGCGAGAAGTCGGGCGGCATCAACCTTACCGTTGGCGCTGCGCCACGGCTGGGTACCGACTCGCTGCTGGTTGGAACCGAGCGGGTCAACAACGCCGAAGTCGGCTTGAAAAGCTCGCTGTTCGACGACCGTCTGCAACTCAATACCAACCTGTTCTGGGCCGAAGTGCATGGCTACCAGGCCAACGTCTACGACCAGATCAACCGCGTGCAGTACCTGGCCAACGCCGGCAGGGTGCGCTCGCGTGGCCTGGAATTCGAAGCCACGGCGCTGCCGCTGCGCGGCCTCACGGTCAACTTCAACGGCTCGTGGAACGACGTGCGCTACACCGAGTACAAGGATGCCCCATGCCCGCCTGAGGTGAGCCTGGCCAACGCCACCGCCACTTGCGACTTGTCCGGCCACCAGGTGGTCGGCGCCTCCAAGTACATCGCCAACCTCAACACCCAGTACAAATGGCAGGCCAGCGAGCACATCGAACCCTACGTCACCGCCAGCTACGCCTTCCGCTCGAAGGCGGTGGGCACCATCGACGATTCCGATTTCGGCCAGATCCCCAGCTATGCGCTGGTCAACCTTTCCGCCGGTGTGCGCCTTGACCAGGGCGACGGCGTGGTCGACCTGTCGCTGTGGGTGAAGAACGCCGGTGACAAGACCTACTTCACCAGCCTGTGGAACTCCGCCAACGGTGGCTATGCCGGCGTGCTCGGCACCCCGCGCACTTTCGGTGCCACCGCCCGTTACGACTTCTGAGCACAAGGAGCTATGCCATGAATGCCAAGACCGAAACCCCTGCATTGCCTGAAGGCGCCTGCCTGACCGCCAAGGTTCCCGAACGTGACGAGGCGCTGCTCGGCGACGTGGTGGTCAACCCGTATCGCCTGGCGCCGCTGACTGCGATCATTCGCGATGGAGGGCGCAGCCTGAGTGCCGCGCACGTGCGCGTGCTGGGGCGGGGCGAGCGCGGTGTGGACATTGCCTACGAGGTGTCCGACCGTTCGTTGTGGACCTATGGCGGCATCCCGGTATTCGGCCTGTACCCGGACCACGTCAACCATGTGGAGGTGACCTACAAGCTCGACGGCGAGCGCATCCGCGAGCAGTACCAGATCTACGCCCCGGCCGTGTGTCTGCCGGTGGTGGCCAGGCAGACCGCCGCCTTGCCTGAAGTGCAGCCGGTCAAGGTAGCGCCAGGTTTTGAAAAGCGCCTGTACCTGTTCAACCACCTGCAGGGGGACATCCCGGGCGGGCGCGCCTTCAAGTGGAATGCCCTGGGCGGTGCGGCGGAATGGGACCAGGTGGGCAACAACTGGATCGCCGACAGCAATGGCGACGTGCGCTGGTACCTGGACATCGAGCAGATCCACGACTCCAACCGCCGCGATGGCCTGGGCGGCACCATGGGCTTCCAACAAACCCGCGATGGCAAGCTGATCTGGGGCCAGGGCCAGACCTACTCCAAGTACGACCTGCTGGGCCGGCGTATCTGGCAGCGCAGCCTGCCCGACAAGTTCGCCGACTTTTCCCATGAAATCCGCGAGACCGCCAATGGCACCTACTTGCTACGTGTGGGCACCAGTGACTATCGCCGGCCCGACGGCAAGCGCGTGCGCTCGATCCGGGACCACATCATCGAGGTCAACGAGGCCGGTGATGTGCTGGACTTCTGGGACCTCAACCAGATCCTCGACCCGTACCGTGGCGACCTGCTCGAAACCCTGGGAAAGGCAGCCATCCAGTTGCCGGCCGGGGTACAGAAACAGGACGAGCGGCTGGCCAACGAACTGGCCGAGGGTGACCTGCCCTTTGGTGACACCCCGGGGGTGGGCACCGGGCGTAACTGGGCCCACGTCAATGCCATCGACTACGACGCCGATGACGACAGCATCATCGTTTCAGCGCGGCACCAGGGCGTGGTGAAGATCGGTCGCGACAAACAGGTCAAGTGGATTCTCGCCTCGCCTCAAGGCTGGCCTGAGCGTCTGCGGGCGAAAGTGCTGACGCCGGTGGCGAGCGAAGACTTCGACTGGTCGTGGACCCAGCACACCGCCTGGCTGACCGGCAAAGGCACGCTGACCGTGTTCGATAACGGCTGGGGCCGCGACTTTGCCCCGACCAGGCTGACCGGCAACTACAGCCGGGCGGTGGAGTACCGCATCGACGAGGCCAAGGGCACGGTCGAGCAGGTGTGGGAATATGGCAAGGAGCGCGGCGACGAGTGGTACAGCCCGGTGACTTCGGTGGTGGCCTACCGTCCGGAGACCGACACCCAGTTCATCTACTCGGCGTCGGTGAACTTCCTGACCCCGGAGAAACTGACCACCACTGTGCTCAACGAGGTGCGGCGCGGGACCCAGGAGGTGCTGGTGGAGCTGAAGGTGCACAGCCGACAGCCGGGCAGTGTGGGTTACCGCGCCTTGGTGATCGACCTGGCCAAGGCCTTCTGATCCGTCCCTTCCGGGAGGGCCGTCGGTCCTCCCATCTCATTTCCTTCAGCTCGTTCGTCTAACCTGTACTGGCCTCTTCGCGGGTACTACACAGATTCTGGATTCTGTGGACATCCTGTGGGAGCGGGTTTACCCGCGAAGAGGCCGGTTGCCATTATGCAAATAATGAAATTTCCGCCAGGGTGTTCAACCATTCGTTCTTTTTTTCGAACAGCCTATTGTCCAACACCCCAGCAGCCGCTTAGCATTCGTTTGAGATTTCAAACGCTCGATGCCCTGCCTTGGGCGCTTTTCAACAATCAACAATTCGGGAAGCCGACATGCAGCTCAAAGACGCTCAGTTGTTCCGCCAGCAAGCCTACATCAATGGTGAGTGGCTGGATGCGGACAACGGCCAGACCATCAAGGTCACCAACCCGGCCACTGGTGAAGTCATCGGTACCGTGCCGAAGATGGGCACTGCGGAAACCCGCCGCGCCATCGAAGCCGCCGACAAGGCCCTGCCGGCCTGGCGTGCCCTGACCGCCAAAGAGCGTTCGGCCAAGCTGCGTCGCTGGTTCGAACTGATGATCGAGAACCAGGACGATCTGGCTCGCCTGATGACCACCGAGCAAGGCAAGCCGCTGGCCGAAGCCAAGGGCGAGATCGCCTACGCTGCGTCGTTCATCGAGTGGTTCGCCGAAGAGGCCAAGCGCGTCTACGGCGACACCATCCCGGGTCACCAGCCAGACAAGCGTCTGATCGTCATCAAGCAGCCAATCGGCGTTACTGCGGCCATCACCCCGTGGAACTTCCCGGCTGCCATGATCACCCGTAAAGCCGGCCCGGCCCTGGCCGCTGGTTGCACCATGGTGCTCAAGCCTGCCTCGCAGACCCCGTACTCCGCCCTGGCCCTGGTCGAACTGGCCCACCGTGCCGGCATCCCGGCTGGCGTGCTGAGCGTGGTTACCGGTAGCGCTGGCGAAGTTGGCGGCGAACTGACCGGCAACTCCCTGGTCCGCAAGCTGTCCTTCACCGGCTCGACCGAAATCGGTCGCCAGCTGATGGAAGAATGCGCCAAGGACATCAAGAAGGTTTCCCTGGAGCTGGGTGGCAACGCCCCGTTCATCGTGTTCGACGACGCCGACCTGGACAAGGCAGTCGAGGGCGCGATCATCTCCAAGTACCGCAACAACGGCCAGACCTGCGTCTGCGCCAACCGTATTTACGTGCAGGACGGTGTCTACGACGCGTTCGCCCAGAAGCTGGCCGCCGCTGTTGCCAAGCTGAAGATCGGTAACGGCCTGGAAGAAGGCACCACCACTGGCCCGCTGATCGACGGCAAGGCTGTCGCCAAGGTCCAGGAACACATCGAAGACGCCGTTGGCAAAGGCGCCAAGGTGCTGTCCGGTGGCAAGATCATCGAAGGCAACTTCTTCGAGCCGACCATTCTGGTCGACGTACCGAAGACCGCTGCCGTCGCCAAGGAAGAGACCTTCGGCCCGCTGGCGCCGCTGTTCCGCTTCAAGGACGAGGCCGAAGTGATCGCCATGTCCAACGACACCGAGTTCGGCCTGGCCTCGTACTTCTACGCCCGCGACATGAGCCGTGTGTTCCGTGTTGCCGAAGCCCTGGAATACGGCATGGTAGGTATCAACACCGGCTTGATCTCCAACGAAGTGGCACCGTTCGGTGGCATCAAGGCTTCGGGCCTGGGCCGCGAAGGTTCCAAGTACGGTATCGAGGACTACCTCGAAATCAAATACCTGTGCATCAGCGTCTGATCGCAAGGTAACGGCTTTACCTCTGCCAGCGGGGCGCGAGAGCGACGTCTCGCTGGCCTTTTTTACATCGCAGTACCTGGTGGCCAGGGCGTTCACGGCAGTCGATCAACGAATACTGTTCGCGAGCACTCCCAGCCACCCCCGAATAAAAGCGCCACTCCAGACCGGCGCAATGAGGGCATTATGAGCAAGACCAACGAATCCTTGATGCAACGTCGTGTCGCCGCCGTCCCACGTGGCGTTGGCCAGATCCACCCGATCTTCGTCGATACCGCGAAGAACTCGACCGTGATCGACGTTGAAGGCCGCGAACTGATCGACTTCGCCGGCGGCATCGCAGTACTGAACACCGGCCACCTGCACCCGAAAGTGGTTGCGGCCGTGCAAGAGCAGCTGACCAAGGTCAGCCACACCTGCTTCCAGGTGCTGGCCTACGAACCCTATGTAGAGCTGTGCGAAAAGATCAACAAGCTGGTCCCAGGTGACTTCGACAAGAAGACCCTGCTGGTCACCACCGGCTCCGAAGCCGTTGAAAACGCCGTCAAGATCGCCCGTGCCGCCACTGGCCGCGCTGGCGTCATCGCCTTCACCGGCGGCTACCACGGCCGTACCATGATGACCCTGGGCCTGACCGGCAAGGTCGTGCCGTACTCCGCTGGCATGGGCCTGATGCCAGGTGGCATCTTCCGCGCCCTGTTCCCGAGCGAACTGCACGGCATCAGCGTTGACGACGCCATCGCCTCGGTCGAGCGCATCTTCAAGAACGACGCCGAGCCACGCGACATCGCCGCGATCATCCTCGAGCCGGTACAAGGCGAAGGCGGCTTCCTGCCAGCGCCGAAAGAGCTGATGAAGCGCCTGCGCGCCCTGTGCGACCAGCACGGCATCCTGCTGATCGCCGACGAAGTGCAGACCGGCGCTGGCCGTACTGGCACCTTCTTCGCGATGGAACAGATGGGCGTTGCGCCTGACCTGACCACCTTCGCCAAATCCATCGCTGGCGGCTTCCCGCTGGCCGGTGTGTGCGGCAAGGCGGAGTACATGGACGCCATCGCTCCGGGCGGCCTGGGCGGTACCTACGCCGGTTCGCCGATCGCTTGCGCCGCGGCCCTGGCCGTGATCGAAGTGTTCGAAGAAGAGAAACTGCTGGACCGCAGCAAATCTGTGGGTGAGCGCCTGACCACTGGCCTGCGCGAAATCCAGAAGAAGTACCCGATCATCGGCGACGTCCGTGGTCTGGGCTCGATGATCGCTGTCGAAGTCTTCGAGAAGGGCACTCACACCCCGAACGCTGCTGCCGTTGGCCAGGTTGTCGCCAAGGCTCGCGAGAAGGGCCTGATCCTGCTGTCCTGCGGTACCTACGGCAACGTCCTGCGTATCCTGGTTCCGCTGACCGCCGAAGACGCTCTGCTGGACAAAGGCCTGGCTATCATCGAAGAGTGCTTCGCTGAAATCGCCTGATGTGACGTGCTTCAGAAAAAACCCGCTTCGGCGGGTTTTTTTTTGTGCCCAGGAAAGCCATGGGGCGCTATCGTTGTCGGAGGATTTGCTCAGGAAGCTGCGACGGACTGTGTGTCAGGGCTATTCAGGAGTTGGCGATGAACGATGCAGACCCCACCCCACCAAGCGTACTGATTGTCGAGGGCGACCCCTGGGTACGCGACATGCTCAGCGAAATGCTCCTGAGCGTGCGCTGTGATGCCCGCCTTCAGGTCTGCGCCGACGGCTCGCAGGCGTTGAGTGCGCTGTCCAGCAAACCCGACCTGATCATTGCCGCGCGCGAACTGGCTGGCGTCGATGGCCTCGACCTGTTGCGCAAGGTGCGCGCCAAAGGTCCGGGGTTGCCATTCATCCTCATGAGCAACCGCAGCGACAGTGCCAGTGTGCGCGAGGCACTGCCCCTGCACCCCACGGCCTACTTGAGCAAGCCGCTGAACCTGGACACCCTGCGCAAGCGCCTGGAAGAGCTGCTGCTGGCGGTTGGCGAAGAGATCGCCTGCCCTGTGCCCGCCTTGCAAGCTGGTGCCAGCCTGCCGGCCTACCTCGAACAGCGTCGCGCTACCGCCGATGGCGGGCCGCTGCTGGCCGATGTGCAGGTGGCGATCAAGCGCGCGCTCAACCCTCAGGGCCTGAACCTGAAAGTGCTCGAAGAGGAAGTGCAGGGCGACCCGCAGATCACCGCCGTGCTGATCGCTGCGGCCAACAGCGCAGCGCTGCACCGCGAAGCACCGGTGCAGACGTTGCTGCAAGCCTTGAACAAGCTTGGCAGCACCCAGAGCATGAACCTGATCCTGGGCATGACCCTCAAGCGCAGTGCGCGCCTCAGCGACCCGCTGCTGGCGCAGCATGCGGCCCGTTACTGGGAGTTGTCGCTGCACGCTGCCGAATATGGCCGCACCTTGGCACGCATGCTCGAGCTGGACGAAGGGCGTTGTTATTGCGCGGGGTTGCTGCATTGCCTGGGCGACCTGGCGGTGCTGCGCTGCCTGCAGGAATGGCGGCTGGCCGGGGGCGAGCTGGATGAGGACCAGGTGCAGCTGTCGCTCAATGAGTTCGGGGCCGCATTCGGCTCGGCGCTACGTACACGCTGGCGGTTGCCGCTGGGGTTGCGCGAGTTGATCGCGGCGATCTACCAGCTGGGCGGCGGGGTGTATTCGCGCGAGATCCTGGCCATGAACCTGGCCGGGCAGTTGGCGCGGCTGCCGGCCGAGCAGGGGCTGGAAAAGGTGGTCAGCAGCAAGACCGCTCGACTGCTCAAGCTTGGCCTGCCGGAACTGAGGCGGTTGCTTAAGGTGGAGAACCTGGAGGTGAAGCCGCAGGAAGAGCCGCCGTTGGCTGAGGCCGAGGTTTCCAGCTGAGATTTTGGGGCCGCTTTGCGGCCCATCGCCGGCAAGCCAGCTCCCACAGGTAATGCTCAAGGCTAGAGGATTGCGCCGTACCTGTGGGAGCTGGCCTGCCGGCGATTGGGGTGCAGAGCACCCCAGGGCTCAACCGCGGACGATCTGGTTCTTGCCCTGCCGCTTGGCCTGGTACATCGCCGCATCGGCCCGGGCATACAGGCTGTCCAGCGCCGCGTCATCGTCCGTCAGCCCGGTCACCCCCTGGCTAACCGTCACCCCGTAGGTCTGCTCCCCATGGCTGAAGCTCAGCCGCTGGATCTGCCGCTGCAAGCGCTCGGCAATCTGCTCCGCGACCTGGGCACTGCAGCCCGGGAACACTGCCGCAAACTCCTCGCCACCAATGCGCCCGAACAGGTCACCTCGGCGTAGCACAGCCTTGCCGCTATCAGCGATCTGCTGCAACACCTGGTCGCCTTCCTGGTGGCCGTAGCTGTCGTTGATGCGCTTGAAGTCGTCGATGTCCAGCAGCAGGAAGGCCAGTGGTGTTCCGTCTTCGCGGGCGTTGTCGAAGGCTTGCTGGGCGCATTCGAAAAAGTGCCGACGGTTGCTGCTCTGGGTCAGCACGTCGGTGGTGGCCAGGCGCTGAAGTTCACCTTCGAGCTGCTTTTTCTCGGTGATGTCTTCGGCGATGCCGACGATGATCACCCGGTCGCCATCGCGTTGCTGGTTGATGTAGCACTTGTCGCTCAGCCAGCGCAGTTGACCTTCGGCATTGAGGATTCGGTATTCGCGGTCTTCCACCGAACCCTTGAGCAGGACCTGGGCCAGGCTGCGCTCAGCGAACTCCAGGTCGTCGGGGTAGATGCTGTCGCGCCACTCGTTGTAGTCGGCCAGCACCAGGCTGGCCGGGCGACCGAAGATGCGCTCGTAGGCGGGGCTGACATACAGCACCTGACGGGTTTCCCAGTCGAAGGCCCATAGCACCGCGTTGACGCTGTCGAGCAGCGAGCTGAACAGTTGCTCGCGCTCGCTCAGGCGGGCAACCTCGCCTTGGGCGTGGAGCAGCGCAAGCAGGGTCTGGGCGGCTTCGGGAGGCGGGGTGCCGGGCAGTGTCGTTGGAATGTTCTTGGCCATGTGCACGGAGCAGATCTCGGCGTGAAAGCGTGCGGCCAGCATCTGGCCCGCCACGCGGGCGATGTGCCAGATATGAGTGTGAACGAGAGGGCGAAGTTCCAGGCGGCACGCCCCGTCAACCGGGCGTGCCGATCAACGGCGGTCAGGCGCCGGTCGGGCGCAGGGAGTAGGTCTTGAGCTGTGCCGCGAAGTCTCGCAGGGCGTGGATGCCGCTGGTTTCCGCCTCGTGTACCCAGTCTTTCATGGCGGCCAGCATATCGTGGCCGTTGGCGCTGGTACGCGCCCAGATCTGCTGCAGGGCCAGGCGTTTTTCGTAGATGGTCTTCAGCGCCTGGCTGTGGGCGAGCATCGACTCGATGCGCACATGATGGCGGTCTTCCAGCAGGCTGGTCTCGCGCGACAACAGGCGCTTGGCGCGGCGGAAGTGGTGGCGCAGCGAGGCATCGACGCGGGCCAGTTCCTGCTTGACCAGCGGGCCGATCACCAGCTTGCGGTACTGGGCCATGATCTGGAAACGGTTGTTGAGGATGGCCATGGCGGTGTCCATGTCCAGGCTGGCCTTGCCGGCCACCCGGTGGGCGATGGGCGCGACGCGCTGCACCTTTGCCAGGCGCAGCAGGCAGAACAGGCGGATCCACGCCCAGCCCATGTCGAACTCCCAGCGCTTGACCGACAGCTTGGCCGAGTTGGGGTAGGTGTGATGGTTGTTGTGCAGCTCTTCGCCACCGATCACGATGCCCCACGGCACCAGGTTGGTGGCGGCGTCGCGGCACTCGAAGTTGCGGTAGCCGAGGGCATGCCCCAGGCCGTTGACCACGCCGGCGGCCCAGAACGGAATCCACATCATCTGCACTGCCCAGATGGTGATGCCGATGGTGCCGAACAGCAGCAGGTCGATCACCGCCATCAGCGCGATGCCGCCCAGCTTGTAGCGCGAGTAGAGGTTGCGCTCGATCCAGTCGTCCGGGCAGTTCTTGCCGTAAATGCGCAGGGTCTCGGGGTTGCGTGCCTCTTCACGATAGAGCTCGGCCCCTTTGCGCAGCACCGTACTCAGGCCCTTGTGCACAGGGCTGTGCGGGTCGTCGGGGGTTTCGCACTTGGCGTGATGCTTGCGGTGGACGGCAGTCCATTCGCGGGTGTTCTGCGCCGTGGTCAGCCATAGCCAGAAACGGAAGAAGTGCTTGAGCGCGCCATTGAGCTCCAGGGCCCGATGCGCGGAGTAGCGGTGCAGGTAGACCGTGACGCTGACAATGGTCACATGGGTCATCAGCAAAGTGATGCCGACCAGTTGCCAGGCCGACAAGTCGAGCAGGCCGTTGTACCACATAGGTGCAGATACCCTCGAAATGCAGGGGGAAGGGCCGATTATCCCTTGGCTGGGAAATAAAACCAGTCAACCGTTCAGATAGGAGGTCACGGCATGTTTCAGCCTTTATAATGCCCCATCCTTTTCTATGGGCAATTGCACCCGACATGTCTGTTTCCGTTCGCGACGCCTTGCGCATGGCTGCGCTGTATGTGGTGCTCTCGGTCCTCTGGCTGACGCTGGCCGAGGTGTTGTTGCACGGCATGACCGACGATCCTCTGGCACGGACCGTGGGCCGACAGATCAACTTGGTGGTCTGGGTGCTGCTCAGCGCTTTGCTTATCTATGTTTCGCGGGTGCGGCTGCTCAACTTCATCGGCGTTGGCGCGCGTATGCGTGGCGAAGACCGTGAACGCCTGCGCATGGCCGCAGCGGTGTTCGACAGCACTCTCGAAGGCGTGTTGGTGACTGATCGCGATGGCCTGATCGTGCACGTCAACCGTGCCTTCATGCGCATCACCGGCTACCAGAAGGACGAGGTCATCGGCCAGCGCCCGAACAAGTTCAAGTCGGGCCGCCATGGCTCGGCGTTCTACCAGCAGATCTTCGCCACCCTGGCGGAAAAGGGCGAGTGGAGTGGGGAAATCTGGAACCGGCGCAAGAGCGGCGAAATCTACCCGCAGTGGCAGACCATTTGCGCCATCCGCGACGATGAGGGCGAGCTCAGCCACTACGTGGCTGTGTTCAGCGACATCAGTGCAATAAAGCATTCGGAGCAGGAGCTGGCCTACCTGGCCCACCACGACCCTCTGACCGGCCTGCCCAACCGCCTGCTGTTCAACGACCGGGCCGAGCAGGCCCTGGCCGCAGCCCAGGCCAACAAGCGTGGTTGTGCCCTGCTGTTGCTGGACCTGGACCACTTTCAGAGCATCAACGATGGCCTCGGCCACACCATTGGCGATCAGTTGCTGAAACTGGTGGGCGAGCGCCTGGGTGAGGTGCTGGGCAGCGGCGTGACCCTGGCGCGCCTTGGGGGCGACGAATTTGGCGTGCTGGCGGAAAACTGCCATGAGGCCGGCCAGGCGGGCAAGCTGGCGCAGGGTATCATCGAGCGCATGCGCCAGCCGTTCCTGTTCGACGGTCACCGCCTGTTCATCAGTGTCAGCGTGGGCATCAGCCTGTTCCCCAGCGATGCCTTGAGTGCCGAGCAGTTGCTGCGCAATGCCGACTCGGCGTTGTACAAGGCCAAGAGCAACGGGCGGGCCTGCTATGCGCTGTACACCGAAGAGCTGACCGCCCACGCTCAGCACCGGGTCGAAACCGCCGGCGAGCTGCGCCGGGCCCTGGAGCAGGACGAGCTGCGGGTGTTCTACCAGCCGGTGCACGACCTGACGACCGGCCGCCAGGTCGGCGTCGAGGCGTTGGTGCGTTGGCAACACCCCCAGCGCGGGCTGGTGCCACCGGGCGAGTTTATCCCGATTGCCGAGCGCACTGGGTTGATTGCCGAGATCGACGCCTGGGTACTGCGCCAGGCGTGTCGGCAGATGGTGAGATGGCAGGGTGAAGGGCGGCAGCTGGCGTTCGTGGCGGTGAACATCTCCAGCCGCCTGTTTGGCCAGCACGAGCTGTACCAACAGGTAGCCGAGGTACTGCGCGACACCGGCCTGGCCCCGGCCTTGCTGGAGCTGGAGGTGACCGAGAGCGCGGTGATGGAGGACCCGGAGGTGGCCCTGGAGCAGTTGCATCGCCTGCGCGAGCTGGGGGTGACTCTGGCTATCGACGACTTCGGCACCGGTTATTCATCGCTGCTGCGGCTGAAGCGCTTGCCGGTGCAGAAGCTGAAGATCGATCAGGGTTTCGTTGCCGGGTTACCGCTGGATGAAGACGACATCGCGATTGTCCGGGTGATCATCGCCCTGGCCCGCAGCATGGGCATGCAGGTGCACGCCGAGGGCATCGAGCAGGCAGAACAGGCCAGCTTCCTGCTGCATGAGCTGTGTCAGCTGGGGCAAGGGTACTGGTTCGGGCGGCCGGTGCCTGCCGGGGATTTGCGCTGGGGTTGAAGGCCCCTTCGCGGGCATGCCTGCTCCCACAGGGATATCGTTGTATTCAAGCCCTGTGCAGTACCTGTGGGAGCGGGCGTGCCCGCGAAGAATTCAGCGCTTGTTCAAGCCTTTCGCCAACCGGTCTCCACCCAGCTGGATCAACGCCACCAACGCCACCAGCATGGCAATCACGGTCAGCATGATCTGGCTGTCGAAGCGCTGGTAGCCATAGCGGTAGGCGATGTCCCCCAGGCCCCCTGCACCGATCGCTCCGGCCATGGCCGAGGAGTTGATCAGGGTCACCAGGGTAATGGTGAAGCCCCCGACAATCCCCGGCAGCGCCTCTGGCAGCAGCACATGCCAGACAATGTGCCAGCGTCGGCAGCCCATGGCCTGTGCTGCCTCCACCAGGCCGTGGTCGACTTCGCGCAGGCTGACCTCGGCAATCCGCGCGAAGAACGGCGTGGCGGCAATGGTCAGCGGCACCACCGCCGCCCACACGCCATAGGTGGTACCCACTACCAGGCGGGTGAAGGGGATCAGCGCGACCATCAGGATCAGGAACGGGATCGAGCGGAACAGGTTGACGAAGGCTCCCAGTACGCGGTTCAGCAGCGGCGCCTCGAAGATCCCGCCCTTGTCGCTGGTAACCAGCAGCACTGCCATCGGTATTCCCACCAGCAGAGCGATCAGCGACGACACGCCGACCATCAGCAGGGTATCGAGCAAGCCTTCCAGCAAGCGATCAAGCCACATGGCCCAGTACCTCCACGTCCGCGGCCCAGCGGCGGGCGCGCTCCAGCAATTGATGAGTGTCGTGCGGCGAGTGCTGCACCGACAGGATCAGCTGCCCCAGGGCATGCTCGCCGATGGTTTCCACCCCGCCCTGCAGCAGGCGCACACGGCCGCCAAGGTCGTTGAACAGGGCAGACAGTTCGGGCTCGCCGAACAGGGTCAGCCTCAGCACCACAGCACTGTCGCGGCTTGCCGGGCTGGCCCGCAGGCTGGCTTGCAGCGCGGCTGGCAACCTGGCCTGCAACGGTGCCAGCAGGGTACGGGTGACTTCGTGGTGCGGTGAGCCAAACACCCGCCAGACCTCACCCTGCTCGACCACTTCTCCACGTTCCAGCACCACCACCCGGTGGCAGATATCGCGGATTACCGCCATCTCGTGGGTGATCAGCACGATGGTCAGGCCCAGGCGCTGGTTGATGTCACCCAGCAGTTCGAGAATGGACGCGGTGGTTTCAGGGTCCAGCGCCGAGGTGGCCTCGTCGCACAGCAGGATCTCGGGGTCATGCACCAGCGCCCGGGCAATGCCCACGCGCTGCTTCTGCCCGCCGGACAGCTGCGCCGGGTACACGTGGTGCTTTTCCTGCAGACCGACCAGCTCCAGCAGTTCGCGCACCTTGCGCTGGCGTTCGGCCTTGGCCACGCCGGCCACCTTCAGGGGCAGTTCGACGTTCTGCCACACGGTCTTGGCCGACATCAGGTTGAAGTGCTGGAAGATCATGCCGATGCGCCGACGCAGGGCTACCAGGTGGTCCTCGTCGAAGGGCGCGATGTCCACCTGGTCGATCAGCACCCGACCCTGGCTGGGTTGCTCCAGGCGGTTGATGGTGCGCAGCAGCGATGACTTGCCGGCGCCGCTGCGGCCGATGATGCCGAAGATCTCGCCATGGCGGATGTTCAGATCGATGCCTTGCAAGGCCGGTTGCGCCTGGCCCGGGTAGGTCTTGCCCAGGCCGATGAAACGCACATGGGCTTCATTGACCTCCGGGCGCAAGGCCTGCTCCCTGGCCGTTGGCGGCAGTGGTTGTGCGGTGGGCGCCCGGAGCGCGCTGGCCTGGCTCATGTCAGCCCTCCCAACCGGCCTGGTAGAGCTTGCCATGGGCCTTGTCCAAGGCTGCCCGCACCACTGGCGAGTGCTGGTAGATGTCGACGAACCTGGCAAGGCGCGGGTCGTCCTTGCTTTGCGGTCGAATGACGAACTGGATCACGTATTCCTTGTTCTCCAGCCCGTCGAATAGCAGTGCGGAGCCGGCGTCGAAGCTGTTGGCCAGGCGGATGTAGGCCGGATAGCCCTGAACCAGGTCGGCGTCGTCATAGGCGCGTACCAGCTGTACGGCCTCGACCTGAAGGATCTTCAGTTTCTTCGGGTTGGCGACGATGTCGTCCTCGGTGGCCTTGTAGCCGACCCCCGGCTTGAGGGTGATCAGCCCGGCCTTGGCCAGCAGCTGCAGGCCACGGCCGCTGTTGATCGGGTCGTTGGCGATGGCCACGCTGGCACCTTCGGGCAGGTCGGCGAAGGTTTTGTACTTTTTCGAGTACAGGCCGACGTTGTTGATGATGCCCGGGGCGTAGGGCACCAGGTTGAAGCCCGCGGCTGCCTTGGCGTTTTCCAGGAATGGGATGTGCTGGAAGTAGTTCACGTCGATGTCGCCGCTGTTGAGGCTGACATTAGGTGCGATCCAGTCGCTGAACTCGACCAGCTTCACTTCCAGGCCTTGCTTGTGCGCTTCTTCCACTGCGGCTTCCAGCGGGATGGCGAAGGCCGAGGTGGTGCCGATCTTCAGCGGTTCGGCAGCCAGCGCGCTGGCAGTCAGGCCGAGGGTGAGGGCAATGGCCGCGACGGGCCGGAACAGGTTATCAAGCATGGTGCAGGGCTCCAGTCGGGGCAGGGGTAGAGGTAAAGCGGTAAGCCGAGCCAGGGTGGTCGGCGGGCAAATGCGGGTGGTCGGCCTGGAACAGTTTTTCGCGCAGGGTGCCTTCGGCGTAGGCGGTCTTGTAGCGGCCACGTTGTTGCAACTGCGGGACGACCAGGTCGATGAAGTCCTCGAAGCTTTCCGGGGTTACGGTGCGGGTCAGGTTGAAACCGTCCAGGCCGGTTTCATCGATCCAGGCGATCAGCTGCTCGGCTACCTGCTCGGGAGCGCCGACCAGGGTCACGTAACGGCCACCCAGGGCGTGCTGCTGCAGCAGGCGCCGGCGGGTCCAGGCGTTGTCCTGCAACTGGCGCGTGGCTGACTGGATGGCGTTGCCCTGGCTGAAGACAATCGGCTCGTCCAGGGCGTAGGCGGCGAAGTCGATGCCGGTGGACGCTGCGAAGTGCGCGACCCCGGCCTCGGCGCTGGCATGGCGCAGGTACTCGGCATGCTTGGCCTGGGCCTGCTGCTCGGTGGCGGCGACGATCACCGTGATGCCCATGAACACCTTGACTGCTTGCGGGTCGCGGCCAGCGGCCTGGGCGGCGGCGCGCACCTTGTCGACCTGGGCGCGGGTGGCGGGCTTGTCCTGGCCACTGATGAACACGCATTCGGCATGGTTGCCGGCGAAGGCCAGGCCACGCTGCGAGCTGCCGGCCTGGAACAGTACCGGTGTACGTTGCGGCGAGGGTTCGCACAGGTGGTAGCCGTCGACCTTGTAGAATTCGCCCTGGTGGTTGACCTTGCGCACCTTGTCAGGCCTGGCATAGACGCGCTGCTGGCGGTCGGCGACCACGGCATCGTTGGCCCAGCTGCCTTCCAGCAGCTTGTACAGCACCTGCAGGTACTCGTCCGCCTGGTCGTAGCGGCGGTCATGCTCGGGTTGCTGCGTCAGGCCCATGGCCCGGGCGGCGCTGTCGAGGTAGCCGGTGACGATGTTCCAGCCCACCCGGCCATTGCTCAGGTGGTCCAGGGTGGAAAGGCGGCGGGCGAACAGGTACGGCGCTTCGTAGGTGAGATTGGCGGTAAGGCCGAAGCCCAGGTGGCGGGTGACGGCGGCCATGGCCAAGACCAGCAGCAACGGGTCGTTGACCGGTAGTTGGATCGACTCCTTGAGGGTGACGTCCAGCGACTGGCCGTAGATGTCGTAGGTGCCGACGATGTCGGCGATGAACAACCCGTCGAACAAGCCGCGCTCCAGCAGGCGCGCCAGGCTGGTCCAGTAATCCAGGGTCTTGTACTGGGTCGAGGTATCCCGTGGGTGGGTCCACAGGCCGTGGTTGATGTGCCCGATGCAGTTCATGTTGAAGGCATTGAGCAGTATCTGTTTGGCCATCAGATGGTCCCCCGGCGTGGTGGGTTGGCATCGTTGAGGTAGTAGTTGCCGATGGCGTGGTACTTCCAGCGCACCGGGTCGTGCAGGGTGTGCACGCGGGCGTTGCGCCAGTGGCGGTCGAGGTTGTGTTCGGCCAGGGTGGCCTGGCTACCGCCAAGTTCGAACAGGGTGGTGCCGGCCGTGAGGGAAATCTCGGTGCTGATGGCACGGGCCTCGGCCACTGCGATGGAGGCGGCGGCCACGTTGTCGGCAGTGCTGTCGTCGCGGGCGCGGTCCAGGTATTCGCCGGCGCGCTCGAGCAAGGCTTCTGCGGCGTGCAGGCGGATCGCCAGGTGGCCGAAACTCTTCAGCGTCAGCGGGTCATCGCTGGCCTTGTCCAGGCCGGAGTCGACCCAGGGGCGGCTGCGCGTGCGTACGAAGTGCAGGGCATCCTCGTATGCGGCGCGGGCGATGCCGGTGTCGATGGCGGCATGAAGGATCTGCGCCAGCGGGCCGACCGGGGTGGGGCGTTCGAAGGCGCTCTGGAAGGGCACCACGTCGGCGGCGCTGACATATACGTTGTCGAACACCACCGAGCCGCTGCCGGTGGTGCGCTGGCCGAAGCCGCTCCAGTCGTCGATCACCTGCAGGCCCTGGCTATTGGCCGGGACGAAGACCAGGTGCTGTACGCCCTGCTCATCGACCACCGAGGTGGGAATGCGCTGGGCGTAGATGGCGCCGGTGGAGTAGAACTTGCGGCCGTTGATGCGAAAGCCATCACCGTCGCGGGTCAGGCGAGTGGTGCGCTCGTTGGCGGTCTTGGTGCCCAGTTCGGCCAGGGCGTTGCCGAAGCGGCTGCCGGCCAGTACTTCGGCGTACAGGCGCTGTTGCTGTTCGGGTGTGCCGTTTACCCGCAGCACTTCCAGGCCGTAGAAATGGTTTTGCGGGATTTGCCCGAGCGAGCCGTCGGCCTGGGCGATGCGGGCAATGACCTTGGCCAGGGTGACGTTGGACACGCCGGCACCGCCGAAGGCTTTGGGCACGCTGATGGCCCACAGGCCGGAGCGGGTGAACAGCTCCAGTTCGGCATGCGGCAGGCGGCGCTCGCGGTCGCGCAGGGCGCTGTCGCGGCGCAGGTGTCGGGCGACTTCTTCGGCGACGTTCAGGGCTTCGCTGTCGCTGGTGATGATGTTTGTAGTCATGGTGTTCTCCGGGGCCTTGGGGCCGCTTTGCGGCCCATCGCGACACAAGGCCGCTCCTACAGGAGGTACGCAATCCCTTGTAGGAGCGGCCTTGTGTCGCGATGGGCTGCAAAGCAGCCCCAAGGCCCACAAATCAGATCCAGGAATGCCGTGCAGGCAAGGTGCCGTTGAGGTGATAAGCGCCAACCGCGTGGTACTTCCAGCGCACCGGGTCATGCAGGGTGTGCACCCGGGCATTGCGCCAATGGCGGTCAAGGTTGAACTCGGCGAGGGTGGCGCGGCTGCCGGCCAGCTCGAACAGCTTTTCGCTGGCCTGCAGGGCAATCTCGGTAGTCAGCACCTTGGCCTCGGCCACCGCGATCGAAGCTCGCGCCGCGCTTGCAGCATCGATCGGCGCGGCGTTGACTTCGTCGAGGACTCGCGCGGCCTTGCGCAGCAGCGCTTCGGCGGCGTGCAGCTCGAGCTTCAGGCGGCCAATGTCGGCGATCACATAGGGGTCGTCGCTGGCGCGGTCGACCTTGGCCTCGATCCATGGCCGAGCCTTTTCGCGCACGAAGCTGATGGCGTCTTCGATCGCCGCTTCGGCGATGCCAGCATCGATCGCCGCCTGGATCAGCTGCGAGGCAGCGCCCTGGATGTTGGGAATGTCGCGCTGGCGCCAGTTGTCAATCACCAGGTCGGCATCCACCGGTACCTGGTCGAGCAGCACAGTGCCGCTGGCAGTGGTGCGCTGGCCGAACCCGGACCAGTCATCGACGATGCGCAGCCCTGGGCTGCCTCGGCGCACGAATGCCAGGCGCTGGCGGCCTTCGTCGTCCAGTGCCTTGACCGCCACCCAGTGGGCGAACAGGGCACCGGTGGAATAGAACTTCTCGCCGCTGATGCGATAGCTGTCGCCGACGCGGGTGATCCTGGCCTTGAGGGTCAGGGTGTCCTTGGTGCCGCGTTCGGGGCCGGCATTGCCGATGCGCCAGCCATCGAGCACGCTGCGGAAGATCACCGCCTGCTGCGCCTCGGTGGCAGTCAGGCGCAGCAGTTGCAACATGCCGAACTGGTTCTGCGGGATCTGCCCCAGGGCCGGGTCTGCGGCGCTGATCAGACGGAACACTTCGGCCACGGTCTCGAATGACACATCGGGGCCGCCATGGGCCGTGGGAACGCTGATGCTGCCCAGGCCGCTACGGGTGAACAGTTCGATCTCGGCCCATGGCAGTTTGCGTTGCTGGTCGCGGCGGGCGGCCTGCTCGCGGGCGACCTCGGCCAGTTCGCGGGCCGCTTGCAGGGCTTCAGCGTCGTTGCGCAGTACCTTGGCCGGCAGCAGCAGGGGCGAGCTGTCGAGATCGCTGTGGAATTGGGTATTTGGTTGGCTGGACATCAGTGCCGCTCCTTGGCTGCACTCAATGCCCTGGCGTTACGCACTGGGGTGATTGTGATCCTGACCATTCCTGACCTCACAAAAAAGTAGTGCCGCTACAGCTGATCGCGACAGATATGTGCTGGTCCGGTGGTCCGGTGTATATACCCTAGTGCTTTATAAAAAGTTTATGAACTAACTCTTTGGAATATGTATAGATGGAAGGAGGAGAGTGTCTATTCCAGGCAGGCGCGATCGGTGTAGGAGCGGCCTTGTGTCGCGAAAGGGCTGCAAGGCAGCCCCGGCAATCTCGGCAGTAATGCTGAAAGCCTGGTGCCGCTGCGCGCCCCATCGCGACACAAGGCCGCTCCTACAGGGATCTGTGTATGTGCGTGCCTATTCGGAAGCAGCAGTCCCCAGGAACTTGCGCAAGAACTGCCGGGTACGTTCTTCCTTCGGCGCCGCAAACAGCGCCTTGGCCTCGCCCTGCTCCACGATCACGCCTTTGTCGAAGAAGATCACCCGGTTCGCCACGTCGCGGGCAAAGCTCATTTCGTGGGTAACGATGATCATGGTGCGCTTCTCCTCGGCCAGGCCGCGGATGGTCGCCAGCACTTCACCCACCAGTTCGGGATCCAGCGCCGAGGTCGGCTCGTCAAACAGGATCACCTCCGGTTCCATGGCCAGGGCGCGGGCGATGGCAACCCGTTGCTGCTGGCCACCGGACAGGCGCCGTGGGTAGGCGTCTTCCTTGCCCGCCAGGCCGACCTTGGCCAGCAGGCGCCGGCCCAGTTCGATGGCCTGCTCACGCGGCGTCTTCTTGACGATCACCGGCCCCTCGATCACGTTTTCCAGGGCGGTGCGATGAGGGAACAGGTTGAAGTTCTGGAACACGAACCCGGCCTGCTGGCGCAAGCGGCGAATCGCACTTTGCTGCCCACCTAACGGGCGGTTGGCGTCGATGCTGATGTCGCCAATCTGGATCTGCCCGGCATCGGGTGTTTCCAGCAGGTTGAGGCAACGCAGGAAGGTGGTCTTGCCCGAGCCGCTGGGGCCGATGATGGCCACCACTTCGCCGGGCTGCACGGTCAGGTCGATACCGTTGAGCACGGTCTGGCCCTTGAACCGCTTGGTCAGGCCTTTGACTTCAATCATGCTCAATGCTCCTGGTCATGCTGGTTGACTCGCGCTTCCATGCGGTTCTGGAAGTGCGCGAGGATGCTGCACAGCACCCAGTAGATGACCGCTACTGCCACGTACATCGTGAACACTTCGAAGGTGCGTGCGGTAATCAGCTGGGCCTGGCGGAACAGCTCGGGCACCTGGATGGTCGCCGCCAGGGCGGTGTCCTTGACCAGCGAGATGAAGCTGTTGCCCAACGGCGGCAGTGCGGTACGCAAGGCCTGGGGCAGGATCGCCCGGCGCATGGCCTGGACGCGGGTCATGCCGATACTGGCGGCGGCTTCCCACTGGCCGCGGTCGATCGAGGAGATCGCCGCGCGCAGGATTTCGCAGATGTAGGCAGCCATGTTCAGCGACAGGCCGATCAGCGATGCCGGGATCGGGTCGAGCTCGATGCCGATCTGCGGCATGCCGAAGTAGATGACGAACAGCTGCACCAGCAACGGCGTGCCGCGGAAGAACGACACGTAGACCCGCGCCAGCCAGTTCAGCGGCAAGATCTTCGACAACCGCATCAGTGCCAGGGCAAAGCCCAGCAGCAGGCCGAAGAACATGCCGCCAACACTGAGCAGCACTGTATAACCCGCGCCCTTCAGCAGGAAGGGCGCAGAGTCGACAACGAGTTGCAGGCTTTCAGCAATCATTTGGTGACATCGGCACCGAAGTATTTCTCGGACAGCTTGGCCAGCGTGCCGTCAGCCTTGAGCTTGTCCAGCGCCTTGTTGATCGCTGCCAGCAGTTCCGGCTCGCCCTTGCGCAGGGCCACGCCGCTTTCCAGGCGCGAGAATGCATCGCCGGCCAGTTCGGTGTCCTTGGCTTTTTGCGCGTATTCCAGCGCGGCCAGGCGGTCGATCAGGATGGCGTCGATACGGCCGTTGCGCAGGTCGGCGAACTTGCTGGGGTCGTCTTCATAGGTGCGCACATCGGCTTGCGGCACATCCTTCTTGACCCATTGCTCGTAGTTGGTGCCCAGGCCCACGCCGACCTTCTTGCCAGCCAGGTCTGCGGCCTTGTGAATGTTCAGCTGCTCGGCCTTCTTCTTCAGGATCAGCGCCTGGATACCGGAGATAGTGTAAGGCTCGGAGAAGTCATACTTCTTCTTGCGCTCTTCGGAAATGGTCACCTGGTTGATCACCACGTCCAGGCGCTTGGATTCCAGGGCGGCGAGGATGCCGTCCCACTTGGTCGGCTGCACCTTGGCCTTTACCCCCAGCTCCTTGGCCAGCAGTTCGGACAGCTCCACTTCGAAGCCGGTCAGCTTGCCGTTTTCGTCCTGGAAGCTGAACGGTGGGTAGGTGCCTTCGAGGCCGACGTTGATCACCCCTTTTTCCTGGATGGTCTTCAGCTGCTCGCCGGCGAAGGCCTGGCCGAGCAGGCCGGCACCCAGCAGGAGTGCCAGGCTGGCGTTGAGTAGCGGTTTGGCGAATTTCGACATTTCAGAGCCCCGCGCTTGTTGTGTAAGTAGTGGGTGGCGACTATAGGGTCGGCTGCTTAGGCCAGGAAATACTAAAAAATTATTTTGTTATTTCCTTTTTAGTTTTTGCCAGGTGCTGGCTGCTTTGAGGGTAGGCGAGGTTGCCTGCTCCGTCATCGCGGCTTATGCCTGACTTAGCGCAGGATGGAATAAAGCGTTGTTTTTTCCAAGGGAAGGATTTGCCGTAGAGTGAATTGCATGTAGGCAGGTTCGCCCCTTTCGCGGGTAAACCCGCTCCCACACAGAGACCGCACAGACATCGAAACCTGTGCAGTCCCTGTGGGAGCGGGTTTACCCGCGAGGAGGCCTAGCCTGCCGATAAAAATAGTTGGCCTACTCAGGCAGGAGAAAACCGTGAGCGAACAACCTTCACCCGGGCACTGGCAGTTGCAGAGCATCGTCACCGGCCTGCGCGGTGCCCGTGAACAATGGCGTACCCGCAATGGCCGCAGCATCGGCGAACAGGGCGGGCGTGAGCTGCCTTCGCGCGAAGCGATGCGGCACATCCTGGAGCAACTGTGCGGCGCACTGTTCCCCATGCGCCTTGGCCCGGTCGACCTGCGCGAAGAAAGCGAAGACTTCTACGTCGGCCATACCCTGGATGCCGCGCTGACCGCCTTGCTGGCCCAGGCCCGCCTGGAGTTGCGCTACGCCGCGCGGCAAAGCAAGGGCGAGCTGGCCGGCGTCGATGCCCATGCGCTGAGCCTGGTGCAGGGTTTCGCAGCCGCCCTGCCGGGCCTGCGCGTGCTGCTCGACACCGATGTGTTGGCCGCCTATCACGGCGACCCGGCGGCGCGCAGTGTCGATGAAGTGCTGCTGTGCTACCCGGGCATCCTGGCAATCATCCACCACCGCCTGGCGCACCACCTGTACCAGGCCGGCCTGCCGCTGCTGGCGCGGATCAGCTCGGAGCTGGCGCATTCGGCCACGGGGATCGACATTCACCCCGGGGCACAGATCGGCCCGAGCTTCTTCATCGACCACGGTACCGGCGTGGTGATCGGCGAAACCGCGATCATCGGCGAGCGTGTGCGCATCTACCAGGCAGTGACCTTGGGTGCCAAGCGCTTCCCCAGCGATGAATCGGGCACCCTGCACAAGGGCCTGCCACGCCACCCGATCGTCGAGGACGATGTGGTGATCTATGCCGGGGCCACGGTGCTGGGGCGGATCACCATCGGCAAAGGCTCGACTATTGGCGGCAATGTGTGGCTGACCCGCAGTGTGCCGGCCGAGAGCAACATTACCCAGGCCAACCTGCAGCTGGACTGCCAGGACAAGAACTGATCTGATATTTCCTTGGCCTGTACCGGCCTCTTCGCGTGTAAACCCGCTCCCACAGGACCCCACAGATTTTGAATCTTGTGCAGTACCTGTGGGAGCGGGCTACCCGCGAAAGGGCCGGAGCAGGAGGGCACCAATCAGCGCCCCAATTCGCATTGAAATCCGATCCATGTTTAACTTGAACGCTTGTTCAATGAAAAACGCTGGTCCGCTGCCGGTGTTCAACAGGAGGATTCCTTTGCTGAACCCGTTCATTCCGAGCCTTACGTCATTCGACGAGGTGCACCCCCAATGAGTGCACCGACCCCTTCCCTTGCCAACGGCAAGATCCGCATGAACCCCCCGGTGTTCTATTTCGCGGCAAGTTTCATCCTCATCTTCGGCCTGGTGGTCATTTCCTATCCGCAAGCAGCAGGCGCCTGGTTGTTGGCGGCGCAGAACTGGGCGGCCAACACGGTCGGCTGGTACTACATGCTGGCGATGACGCTGTACCTGGTCTTCGTGGTGGTCACCGCCTTGTCCGGCTACGGCAAGATCAAGCTCGGTGCCGACCACGACGAGCCCGAGTTCAGTTACCTGTCGTGGGCCGGCATGCTGTTTGCCGCTGGCATCAGCATCACCTTGTTCTTCTTCTGCGTGTCCGAACCCCTGACCCACCTGCTGCAGCCACCCCAGGGCGAAGCGGGCACGGCCGAGGCCGGACGCCAGGCGATGCAGATCCTGTTCCTGCACTGGGGCCTGCATGGCTGGGGTGTGTTCGCCTTCGTCGGGATGGCGCTGGCCTACTTCGCCTACCGGCACAACCTGCCGCTGGCCTTGCGTTCGGCGCTGTACCCGCTGATCGGCAAGCGCATCAACGGGCCGATCGGTTATGCAGTGGACGGCTTCGGCATCATCGCCACGGTGTTCGGCCTGGGTGCCGACATGGGGTTTGGCGTGCTGCACCTGAATGCCGGCCTCGACTACCTGTTCGGCATCGACCACAGCCAGTGGGTGCAGGTGCTGCTAATCACCCTGATGATGGGTGCGGCGGTGGCCGTGGCCGTCGCCGGGGTGGAGAAGGGGGTGCGGGTGATGAGCGACATCAACCTGTTCCTGGCCTGCACGCTGTTGCTGTTCGTGTTGTTTGCAGGGCCTACCCAGCACCTGTTCAACACGCTGATCCAGAACCTCGGCGATTACCTGGGTGCCTTGCCGCGCAAGAGCTTCGACGTCTATGCCTACGGCGAGAACCGTGACTGGCTGGGCGGCTGGACGGTGTTCTACTGGGCCTGGTGGATTGCCTGGGCGCCGTTCGTGGGCCTGTTCATCGCCCGCATCTCCCGTGGCCGCACAATCCGCGAATTCGTCTTTGGTGTGCTGTTGATTCCACTGGGCTTCACCCTGGCCTGGATGTCGATCTTCGGCAACAGCGCCCTGGACCAGGTCATCAACCATGGCATGACAGCACTGGGCCAGTCGGCGCTGGATAACCCGTCGATGAGCCTGTACCTGCTGCTGGAGACCTACCCCTGGAGCAAGACGGTGATCGCCATGACGGTGTTCATCAGTTTCGTGTTCTTCGTCACGTCGGCCGACTCGGGCACCGTGGTGCTCTCGACCTTGTCGGCCAAGGGTGGTGATGCCGACGAGGATGGGCCGAACTGGCTGCGCATCTTCTGGGGCGCGATGACGGCACTGATCACCAGTGCGCTGTTGTTCGCCGGCAGCATCGATTCGCTTAAATCGGCGGTGGTGCTGACCTCGTTGCCGTTCTCGCTGATCCTGCTGTGCATGATGTGGGGGCTGCACAAGGCGTTCTACCTGGAGTCGCAACGGCAGATCGCGCAGATGCATTCGCTGGCCCCGTTCGCCCAGTCACGCCGCGGCCGTGGTGGCTGGCGTCAGCGCCTGAGCCAGGCGGTGCACTTCCCGTCGCGTGATGAGGTGTACCGCTTCATGGACGATGTGGTGCGCCCGGCAATTGCCGATGTGCGTGAAGTGTTCGAGCAGAAGGGCCTGGTGCTGATTACCCAGGACGATCCGAGCCACGACAACGTCAGCTTGAAGATTGGCCATGGCGAAGAACAGCCGTTCATTTACCAGGTGCAGATGCGTGGCTACTTCACGCCATCGTTCGCCCTGGGTGGGCTGGGTACGCAGGAGTTGAAGAACCGCCGTTACTACCGGGCGGAAGTGCACCTGAGCGAAGGCAGCCAGAACTATGACCTGGTGGGCTACAGCAAGGAGCAGATCATCAACGACATCCTCGACCAGTACGAGCGGCACATGCAGTTTCTGCATCTGGTCCGCTAGATCGCTGGGGCCGCCTTGCGGCCCATCGCGACACAAGGCCGCTCCTACAGGAAATCGCGTACCCTGTAGGAGCGGCCTTGTGTCGCGAAAGGAGGCCGAAGGCCTCCCCAGGTCCCTGTCAGAAGGGCGCATCCCCGAGGATGGTCGCCCGATGCATCACCCGCCGGTTCGGTCGGTAGTCATCCACGGCAAAATGCTGGGTCACGCGGTTGTCCCAGAACGCCACGTCATTCTCCCGCCACCGCCAGCGAATGCTGAACTCCGGCCGCGTCGCATGGGCGAACAGCAGCTTCAGCAGTGCCTCGCTTTCCAGTTCGCTCAGCTCATTGATGCGCGTGGTGAACCCCTCGTTGACGAACAACGCCTTGCGCCCGCTCACCGGATGCGTGCGCACCACCGGGTGCGACAGCGGCGGGTTGTTGCGCCGGGTTGCTTCCCAGCGCGCCAGGTCTTGCGGTGTGGTACCGAAGCGCTCCAGCGGGAACGATTTGGTGAAGTCATGGGTGGCGGTCAGGCCGTCGAGCATCTCGCGCAGCGGTGCCGACAATGCTTCGAAGGCAGCGATGCCGCTGGCCCACAGGGTATCGCCGCCGTAGGCCGGCAACTGCTTGGCGCTGAGCACCGCGCCCAGGGCCGGGGTCGGCAGGAAGGTCACGTCGGTGTGCCACACGGCGTTGTCGCGCACATCGGTAACCGCCGTGTCGAGGATCAGCACCTGCGGGGTTTCCGGCACGTTGGGGTAGATCGGGTGGATGTGCAGGTCGCCAAAGCGGGCGGCAAAACGCGCCTGCTGCTGTGGGTTGATCGGCTGGTCGCGGAAGAACAGCACCTGGTGTTGCAGCAGCGCCTGCTCGATGGCGTCGCGTTCTTCTAAGGTGATATCGCGGCTGATGTCCACGCCGCTGATCTGGGCGCCAAGCGCCGGGCTGAGGGGGGTAATGGTCAGGCTCATGTCGGTCTCTTCAAACAGGCGCCAGGCTGCTGGCGTGGTCAACAGGATTCAGTGGCTCTGCCCGTGCCAAGGCACCAGTTTGCGTTGCAGGGCACGCAGGCTCATTTCCAGGGCGAAGGCGATCAGCGCGATCAGCAGGATCCCCAGCACCACTACATCGGTAACCAGGAACTGCGCCGCCGACTGCACCATGAAGCCCAGGCCGCTGGTGGCGGCGATCAGCTCGGCGGCCACCAGGGTCGACCAGCCAACGCCCAGGCCAATGCGGATGCCGGTGAGGATGTCGGGCAGGGCGCTGGGCAGGATCACGTGGCGGATCAGCTGGGCCTTGGTCGCGCCCAGCGATTGCGCGGCACGCAGCTTGGCCGGGTCGACCGTGCGTACGCCGGTGGCGGTGGCAATGGCAATAGGGGCGAAGATTGCCAGATAGATCAGCAGCACCTTGGACAGCTCGCCGATGCCGCACCAGATGACGATCAGCGGCAGGTAGGCCAGCGGCGGGATCGGCCGGTAGAACTCGATCAGCGGGTCGAGAATGCCGCGGGCCACGCGG
Organism: Pseudomonas sp. TE3-3-F2023; assembly: GCF_036784815.1. NCBI lineage: Bacteria > Pseudomonadati > Pseudomonadota > Gammaproteobacteria > Pseudomonadales > Pseudomonadaceae > Pseudomonas > Pseudomonas sp. TE3-3-F2023. The sequence continues at coordinate 1,074,674 of NZ_CP145113.1, forward strand.
TTGTAGCCGATGGCGATACCCACCGGGATGGCGGTAAGCGTGGCGGCAAGCAGGGCCACGCCGATGCGCCCCAGGCTGGCACCCAGATGCTGCCACAGGCTGGCATCCATGTAGCCTTGGATCAGCAGGGTTCCGGCCTTGGTCAGGATGTCGGCGGGCGAGGGCAGGAACAGCGGTTCGATCCAGCCGGCCGCTGTCACCAGCCACCAGGCAAACAACAGGCTGGCCAGGGTCAGGGTGCTTATCCAGCGGGTGGGCAGGGGGCGGCGCAGCTTGGTGGCTGGCCGGGGTCGGGTGTTGCGTTTGCCGGCGACCGGCAGGTCCAGGCTGCTCATGCGCGCTCCTGCAGGCTTTGACGTTGGGAGAACACCCGTGCCAGTACGTGCTCGCGGGTCTCGATGAAGGCCGGGTCGGACTTGATCGCCCGCGCGGGCTCTCCTGCTGCGTAGCGCTGGCCGAAGTCGAGTTGCAGGCGCTCCACCACGCGCCCCGGATTGGGCGCCAGCAGCACCAGCTCGCTGGCGAGGAACACTGCTTCTTCGATGTCGTGAGTAATCAGAAACACCGGTTTGGCAGTGCGTTGCCATACCTGCAGCAACAATTCCTGCATCTGCTCGCGGGTGAAGGCATCAAGAGCGCCGAACGGCTCGTCCATCAGCAACACCCGTGGATTGGCTGCCAACGCCCGGGCCAGGCCCACGCGCTGCTTCTGGCCACCGGACAATTGCCAGATGCGCCGCTCGCCAAAGCCATCGAGGTCGACCAGGGCCAACATTTCGCGGGCCTTGGCCTCACGCTCAGCACGTGACACGCCGGCCAGTTCCAGGCCGAATGCGACGTTGCCCAGCACGTTCTGCCAGGGCAGCAGCGCATCGTCCTGGAACACTACGCCGCGCTCGGCACCGGGCCCCTGAACTGGCACGCCGTCCAGGGTGATACGCCCGCCGCTGGGGGCGACGAAGCCGGCGATCAGGTTGAGCAGCGAGGTCTTTCCGCTGCCGGAAGGCCCCAGGGCCACCAGCAGTTGGCGCGGCCCCAGGCTCAGGTTGATGTCGGCCAGTACCGGGGTTTCGGCACCGGGGTACTGTGCGCTGATGCGCTCCAGTTCGAGCAAGGCCATGGCAGGCTCCGGTCGGTTTTCTACAGGCTTAGTTGGGCAGGTACTGGGCGCTGACGTACGGCGAGTAGTCCGGCAGCACCGCGTCGACCTTGCCTTGCTGCTTGAGGAAGGTGGCCGTGTCGGTCAGCGCCTGGGTGGTCGGCGCGCCCAGTGCATTGGCCTGGTCGGCAGCCAGCGGGTAGACGTTGCCCTGCAGCAGCACCGGGATGTCAGCAGGTTTGGCACCAGACAGTTTGGCCAGCTTGCTCACGTTGTCGGGGTTGGCCAGCCAGGCTTGCGGGTTCTTGCGGTAGTCGGCGTAGGCGTCGAGGGTGACCTTGGCGAAGGCCTTGACCACGTCGGGATGCTTGGCGGCGAAGTCCTTGCGCACGATCCATGCGTCGAAGGTCGGTGCGCCTTTCTCGGCCAGCTCGCCGGAGGTAATCAGCACCTTGCCGTTTTCCTTGGCTACGCCCAGGGCCGGGTCCCAGACGTAGGTGGCATCGATGTCGCCGCGCTTCCAGGCGGCAATGATCGCCGGCGGCGCCAGGTTGAGGATCTGCACCTTGGACGGGTCGATGTTCCAGCTCTTCAGCGCGGCCAGCAGGCTGTAGTGGCCGGTGGAGACGAACGGCACGGCGACTTTCTTACCGACCAGATCTTGTGGCGTCTTGATGCTGTCGCGAGCGACCAGCGCTTCACCGGCGCCAATCTGTGTGGCGATCAGGAAGGTCTCGACCGGCAGCTTGCGGGTGGCTGCGGCGGCCAGCGGGCTGGAGCCCAGGTAGCCGATCTGTACGTCGCCGCTGGCTACGGCGGTGATCACGTCGGCGCCGTTGTCGAATTTGCGCCAGTCGATGCTGGCGTTGCTGGCTTTTTCGTAGTTGCCATCGACCTGCGCCACTTTGGCTGGGTCGACGGTGGTCTGGTAGGCCACGGTCAGGTCGGCAGCCTGGGCCAACCAACTGGCGCTGGCGAGGGTCAGGGCGGCGAACAGGCGCAGCGGAGCGTGCGGGATCATGGTGGACCTCTCGTCAGGCAATCGGTGTGATGGATGGCGAGAAGGCTAAATGATCTAAGAAAATTAAAATAAATAACTTTTTTGCATTAGCTTAGGAGCCAATTGTTTGAAATCACCGCCTACCTTTACGCGCTTCCTGTAGGAGCGGCCTTGTGTCGCGATGGGCCGCAAGGCGGCCCCGGCAATTTACGCGGCGTTAGCTGAAATTTTGGGGCTGCTTCGCACCCCATCGCGACACAAGGCCGCTCCTACAGAGGGGCGCGTTAGCAGGGAAAGACTGGTGATTTCGCTCAATGGCGAAATCCGAGAGTGCTGCTAGCCTTTTTCGTCCCGATAGAACGATACGGAATTAGGTTATGAGCAAACGTTTGCAAATAACCAATGGTTATGAAAAATACGCTGCTGCTAACGAATGGCAGTAACAGTTCCTAACATATTCCTTAAAAATCTTACCAATTCATAAAACAGTCATTTTGGATTTATAGGATTGTCATTATCCTGTAGCGCAGGTGGCGTCTTAGACCAAAGTCGCGAAACGTTTAGAAACGATTGACTAAACGGTCACACTTTGGGACTAAATCGCCAATCCACGGTGAGCGGGGCAGCAGATCCCACCGCCAGAGATACACAAGAATTAGAACGTAGAGGAGCAAAACATGTACAAGTCCAGCCTGGCCCTGGCCGTGGCACTGGGGGTTCTCGCCCAACAAGCAGGCGCTGCCGGTTTCGTTGAAGACAGCAAACTGTCGCTCAGCTCGCGCACCATGTACTTCAACGACGACAACCGCGAAAGCGGTATCGACCAGAAAGAAAGCGGTCAAGGCTTCAAGCTCGACTACCTGTCTGGCTTCACCGAAGGCACCGTAGGTTTTGGTGTCGACGTTCAGGCACTGTGGGGCATTCACCTGGATGGTGGCCGTGGTAGCCGTCCAGATGCCAACAACACCTTCTTCCCAAGCGACTCCGATGGTTCGGCAGTCCACGACTGGGCACGCATTGGTGGTAACGCCAAGGCTCGCTTCTCCAAGACCGAGGTTCACTACGGTAGCGCCCTGGCGCCTATGCTGCCGATCCTGGTCTCCAACGATGGCCGTCTGCTGCCGCAGACCTTCGAGGGTGGCACCCTGCAGTCGAAGGAAATCGACAATCTGACCATCAATGCTGGTCAACTGACCCACGCCATGGGTCGTGCTTCGAGCAACCGTACCGGTCTTTCCGTTTCTGGCGCCTTCCGCGACAGCAACAAGTTCCAGTTTGCCGGTGGTGACTACAAGCTCACTCCAGACCTGACCCTGCAGTACTACTACTCGAACCTGGAAGACTTCTACAAGCAGCACTTCCTGGGTGCTACCCACGTCTTCAAGATCGCCGACAACCAGTCGTTCAAGACCGACCTGCGCTACTTCGATAGCCGCAGCGACGGCAAGAATGGCGAGACCGGTTACGCCTTCGACAACAACGGTGGCTACGCGAAGAACGGGGGCGAGGTCGACAACAAGACCTGGAGCGCCATGTTCACCTACACCCTGGGTGGCCACGCGCTGATGCTCGGTCACCAGCAAGTGGGTGACGATGGTGGTTTCGTCTGGCTGAACCAAGGTAGCGTCCGCAAGGACGGCGCCACTTCCTCGCTGGAAGGCAATGGCGGCGCAAGCTTCTACCTGTTCACCGATAGCATGATCAACCAGTTCGCTCGTGCCGGTGAGAACACCACCTTCGGTCAGTACTCCTATGACTTCGCGTCCCTGGGCGTTCCAGGCCTGAAGGCTTCGGTGGCCTACCTGCGTGGTGACGACATCCGCAACAAGTCGGGCGACGGCAGCTACAACGAATGGGAACGTGACGCACGCGTCGACTACACCATTCAGCAAGGCTCCCTCAAAGGCCTGGGCTTCAGCCTGCGTCAGGGTGTTTACCGTGGTAGCGGCGAAAGCATCGGGGACAAAGACCAGACTCGCTTCATCGTGAACTACACTTACAACTTCCTGTAAGCCGTAGCTGAACAAGAAGCCTCGCCTAGCGCGAGGCTTTTTTGTATCTGCAATCTCGTATGCATAATGGTTATAAATAAATCAGTATTTATTCTTTTTGTTTTTAATCAAATGCAGGCACATTCAACCCACACGGTACAGAACCCAGCACAAAGGAGCCGCAGCCCATGAGCCTAAAACTCGGCGATATCGCCCCCGATTTCGAACAGGATTCCAGCGAAGGCAAGATCCGCTTCCACGAGTGGCTGGGCAACAGCTGGGGGGTGTTGTTCTCCCACCCGGCCGACTTCACCCCGGTGTGCACCACCGAACTGGGCCTTACCGCCAAGCTGAAGGACGATTTCGCCAAACGCGGGGTCAAGGCCATCGCCCTGTCGGTGGACCCGGTCGATTCGCACCACCGCTGGATCGATGACATCAACGAAACCCAGAACACCGTGGTCAACTTCCCGATCATTGCCGACGCCGACCGCAAGGTGTCTGACCTGTACGACCTGATCCACCCGAACGCCAGCGACACCCTGACTGTGCGCTCGCTGTTCGTCATCGACCCAAACAAGAAGGTGCGCCTGACCATCACCTACCCGGCCAGTACCGGGCGCAACTTCAACGAAATCTTGCGGGTGATCGACTCGCTGCAGCTGACCGACAACCACAAGGTCGCCACGCCAGGTAACTGGCAGGACGGTGACGACGTGGTAATCGTGCCCTCGCTGAAGGACGAGGAAGAGATCAAACAGCGCTTCCCCAAAGGTTACCGGGCGGTCAAACCCTATCTGCGGCTGACCCCGCAGCCCAATCGTTAAAGGATTCCTCGTTGCATTGCTCTTAGCCAAAGCAGGGATATTCGGGCCGTTTCGACGGCCCTTTTTTATACCTGCTGAAAACTGCGATGGCTTCTTCGCGGGTATACCCGCGAAAAGGTCAAAACAGGAGCTTGATAAAAAATGGAATAAACAAATGAAAAAATATGATTTCTAGATATATGCGCCGACTGTTAATGTCACCTCCAACAGAACACAAGGAAGCGCTGCAATGCTGGTCGTCTCAATCGGTGGTACCCCCAGTACCCGTTCACGCTCCGGCGTGCTGCTGGAGCGTTCTCGCCAGTGGCTGCAGGACCGTGGGGTCGAGGTAGTGACGTTCCAGGTGCGTGACTTTCCCGCCGAAGACCTGCTGCACGCCCGTTTCGACAGCCCGCAGGTGCAGCACTTCCAGCAGCTGGTGGCCCAGGCCGATGGCCTGATAGTCGCCACACCCGTATACAAGGCCTCGTTCGCCGGTGCCCTGAAAACCTTGCTCGACCTGCTGCCCGAACGCGCCCTGGTACACAAGATCGTGTTGCCAATCGCCACCGGCGGCAGCATCGCTCACATGCTGGCGGTGGATTACGCACTGAAACCTGTGCTGTCGGCACTCAAGGCGCAAGAGACCCTGCAAGGGATCTTCGCCGACGACAGTCAGGTCGCCTACGGAGAAGGCAGCAGGCCTGCGCAGCTCGCAGCTGCGCTGGAAGAACGCCTGCAGGACGCGCTGGAAACCTTCCACGTTGCACTGGCCCGTCGGCCGCGCCCCGTGGCCCCCGGCGTATTGAACGAACGCCTGATCAGCGCTCGCTGGAGCATCTGACCGGCCCAACCCGCTTTACCACCTTACTCGCCCGACAACGAGGCAAGCAGGTGCAACCCGAACCCACTCGCACAGGAGAGCGCCATGCGCACAGTCTTCTTGCGTCGCGGTCTGGTCGCCCTGTTTGCGGCGGCTGTGTCCTTCGGCGCCATCACCCAAGCCCAGGCCGAGAGCCTGCGTATCGGTTACCAGAAATACGGCACCCTGGTGCTGCTCAAGGCCAAGGGCACGCTGGAAAAGCGCCTGGCCGAGCAGGGCGTGCAGGTGCAATGGACCGAGTTCCCCGGCGGCCCGCAGCTGCTTGAGGGGCTGAACGTCGGCTCCATCGACTTTGGCGTCACCGGCGAAACCCCACCGGTGTTTGCCCAGGCCGCCGGTGCCGACCTGCTGTACGTCGCCTACGAGCCGCCAGCGCCGCACAGCGAGGCAATCCTGGTGCCGAAGGGCTCACCGATCCAGTCGGTCAAAGACCTCAAGGGCAAGAAAGTCGCCCTCAACAAAGGCTCCAACGTTCACTACCTGCTGGTTCGCGCCCTGGAAGACGCAGGCCTGAAATACACCGACATCCAGCCGGTGTACCTGCCCCCGGCCGACGCCCGCGCCGCCTTCGAGCGCGGCAGCGTGGACGCCTGGGTGATCTGGGACCCGTACCAGGCTGCCGCCGAGAAACAGCTGCAGGCTCATACCCTGCGTGACGGCAAGGGCCTGGTCGACAACCATCAGTTCTACCTGGCCACCCGCAACTACGCGACCCAGCACCCGGCGGTGATCAACACCCTGATCGAAGAAGTGCGTGCCGTGGGTGAATGGTCCAAGGCCAACCCACAGGAAGTGACAGAACAGGTCGCGCCGCTGCTCGGCCTGCCTGGCGACATCACCCTGACCTCGGTCAAGCGCCAAGGCTACGGTGCCGCGCCGCTCACCCCGGAAGTGGTGGCCGCACAACAGAAGATCGCCGACACGTTCCAGGCACTGAAGCTGATTCCCAAGCCGCTGAGCATCAAGGACGTGATCTGGACACCCCCGGCCAAGGTCGCCAGTGCGCCTTGATTGATTCGCCTGCGCCGGGGCGCCGCCCTGGCTGAGCCCCCTTGAGGAGACAACTCCAATGAGCCTTAACATCTTCTGGTTCCTTCCTACCCACGGTGACGGCAAGTACCTGGGCACCTCCGATGGTGCACGCGCCGTCGACCATGGCTACCTGCAGCAGATCGCCCAGGCGGCTGACCGGCTCGGCTTCGGTGGCGTGCTGATCCCTACCGGGCGTTCCTGCGAGGACTCCTGGCTGGTCGCGGCATCGCTGATCCCTGTGACCCAGCGGCTGAAGTTCCTGGTCGCCCTGCGCCCCGGGATCATTTCGCCGACCGTGGCGGCACGCCAGGCAGCAACCCTTGATCGCCTGTCCAACGGCCGCGCGCTGTTCAACCTGGTGACCGGTGGCGACCCGGACGAGTTGGCCGGTGACGGCCTGCACCTGAACCATCAGGAACGTTATGAAGCCTCTGTGGAGTTCACCCGTATCTGGCGCAAGGTGCTGGAAGGCGAGGTGGTCGACTATGACGGCAAGCACATCCAGGTGAAGGGCGCCAAGCTGCTCTACCCGCCGATCCAGCAACCACGCCCACCTCTGTATTTCGGCGGTTCCTCCGAAGCCGCACAGGACCTGGCCGCCGAGCAGGTCGAGCTGTACCTGACCTGGGGCGAGCCGCCGAGTGCGGTCGCCGAAAAAATCGCCCAGGTGCGTGAGAAAGCCGCTGCCCAGGGCCGTGAAGTGCGCTTCGGCATCCGCCTGCACGTGATCGTGCGGGAGACCAATGAAGAAGCATGGGCCGCCGCCGACAAGCTGATCTCGCACCTGGACGACGACACCATCGCTCGTGCCCAGGCCTCGCTTGCGCGCTTCGACTCGGTCGGCCAGCAACGCATGGCCGCCCTGCACAACGGCAACCGTGACAAGCTGGAAGTCAGCCCCAACCTGTGGGCCGGTGTCGGCCTGGTACGTGGTGGTGCCGGTACCGCGCTGGTGGGGGATGGCCCGACCGTCGCGGCGCGGGTCAAGGAATATGCCGAGCTGGGCATCGATACCTTCATCTTCTCCGGCTACCCGCACCTGGAAGAGTCGTACCGGGTGGCCGAGCTGCTGTTCCCGCACCTGGATGTGCAACGCCCGGAGCAAGCCAAGACCGGTGGCTATGTGAGCCCGTTTGGCGAAATGGTGGCCAACGACATACTGCCCAAGTCCGTAGCGCAGAGCTGAGGGCCAGGCCATGAGTCGTGCAACTTCCAACAACCTTGGCCAGCGCCTGGCGCCATGGGCGCTGCCGGTACTGCTGCTGGCTGCCTGGCAACTGGCGGTCAGCGCCGGCTGGCTGTCTACGCGCATCTTGCCTGCGCCCAGCGCCGTGGTCAGCGCCGGCGTCGAGCTGGTGCGCAGCGGCGAGATCTGGACCCACCTTGCCATCAGTGGCTGGCGTGCCGGGTTGGGCTTCGTCATCGGTGGCAGCATCGGCCTGGTGCTGGGCTTTATCACCGGCCTGTCGAACTGGGGCGAACGCCTGCTCGACAGCTCGGTGCAGATGATCCGCAACGTGCCGCACCTGGCGCTGATCCCGCTGGTGATCCTGTGGTTCGGTATCGACGAGTCGGCAAAGATCTTCCTGGTCGCGCTGGGTACGCTGTTCCCGATCTACCTGAACACCTACCACGGTATCCGCAACGTCGACCCGGCGCTGGTGGAGATGGCGCGCAGCTATGGCTTGTCCGGCTTCAGCCTGTTCCGCCAGGTGATCCTGCCCGGGGCATTGCCTTCGATCCTGGTAGGCGTGCGCTTTGCCCTGGGCTTCATGTGGCTGACCCTGATCGTTGCCGAAACCATTTCGGCCAATGCCGGCATCGGTTACCTGGCGATGAACGCCCGTGAGTTCCTGCAGACCGACGTGGTGGTGCTGGCCATCGTCATGTATGCCGTGCTCGGCAAGCTTGCCGACCTCGCCGCCCGCGGCCTGGAGCGTGTGTGGCTGCGCTGGCACCCGGCCTATCAAGTGGCGAAGAAGGAGGGCGCATGACCGTGCTCAAGGAACAGCCGCCACGCCTGCTGCGTGGTATCCCGCTGGCATCCAGCGGCCTGCGCAAGACCTTTGGCCAGCGCGAGGTACTGAAGGGTATCGAGCTGCATATTCCTGCCGGCCAGTTCGTCGCCATCGTCGGCCGTAGTGGCTGCGGCAAGAGCACCTTGCTGCGCCTGCTGGCCGGTCTCGATCAGCCTAATGCAGGCCAGTTGCTGGCCGGTGCCGCGCCGCTGGAGCAGGCCCGCGAAGAAACCCGCCTGATGTTCCAGGACGCGCGCCTGCTGCCATGGAAGAAGGTGATCGACAACGTTGGCCTGGGCCTGTCTGGCGACTGGCGCCCGCGTGCGCTGGAAGCGTTGGAGTCGGTTGGCCTGGCCGACCGGGCCAATGAATGGCCGGCGGCACTCTCGGGTGGCCAGAAGCAGCGCGTGGCCCTGGCCCGGGCGCTGATTCACCAGCCGCGCCTGCTGCTGCTGGACGAGCCGCTCGGTGCGCTGGATGCATTGACCCGTATCGAGATGCAGCAACTGATCGAACGCCTGTGGCGTCAGCACGGCTTCACCGTGTTGCTGGTTACCCACGATGTCTGCGAGGCAGTCGCCGTGGCTGACCGGGTGATCCTGATCGAGGACGGCGAGGTCGGGCTCGACCTCACTGTCGACCTGGCACGGCCTCGGGCGCGTGGTTCGCACCGCCTGGCCGCGCTGGAAAGCGAAGTGCTCAACCGTGTTCTGTCGGCCCCGGGCGCTGCGCCCGAGCCGGATCCTGTAGCCCCTTTGCCCACGCAACTGCGTTGGGCGCACTGACTGACTCACTTACCAGACTGAAGCCATAGAGAAGGAATCAAATCATGACCATCAAAGCCATCAACGTTCGCAACCAGTTCAAAGGCACCGTGAAAGAAATCCTCGAAGGCCCGGTACTGTCGGAAATCGACGTGCAGACCGCCTCGGGCATCGTCACTTCGGTCATCACCACCCGCTCTGTGCGTGAGCTGGAGCTGCAGGTGGGCAGTGAAGTGATTGCCTTCGTGAAGTCGACTGAAGTGTCCATCGCCAAGCTGTGATGGGTGTTGGCCATGGGGCTGCTTTGCAGCCCAATCGCCGGCAAGCCAGCTCCCACAGGTAGTGCACAGGTTTCAGGCCTTGTGCTTTACCTGTGGGAGCTGGCTTGCCGGCGATGAGGCCATTGAATTTAACGCTTGGCCAGAAATGGCGGCAGATACAACCCCAGATACGCCTCGAACACTCGCTTGCCTTCCTCGGCCATGCGCGGGGTGATCGTTTCATGCAGCTGCACCGACCGCGCATACACTCGGTCGCTCAATTCCATGGCCAAGGCAAACACGTCCACATCCGCCGGCATCACCGGAAGATGAAAGTGCTGGTCGAACAACTTGTGCATCAAGTCGCCCAGTTCCATGTCGTGCTGCCGATCGGCCTGCACCACTTCGCTCAGGCCATGCTGGGCCAGGATCAGCTGCCGCGCCGCCGCGTCCTCGTTGTAGATATCCAGCATGCGCTGCTCTACCAGCCGTGACAGTTCGTGCCAGGTGTTGAACGCACTGCTGTCGATCGGCGCGCTCAACGCTTCACGAAAGGCCCGGTGTACATCGGCCGTCAATGCCTCCAGCAGCGCCGGCACACTGGCAAAGAAGTGATACACCGAAGACGGTGGAATCTGCGCGCGCTCGGCCACGCTGTAGATCGACAGGCCCGCCACCCCCAGCTCGGCCAGCAACTCGCGTGCAGCCGCCAGAATCGCCTCGATCCTGGCCTGGCTGCTGGCGCGCGGCCTGCGCGGGGTAGCAGTGCGGGTCATCAGTTGCTGATCGCCAGGATGCTGGCCTGGTAGGCACCGACGAACAGGTCGAAGTCGCCGACCTCCTGTTGTTCCAGGCGCGATTGCTCGGCCAGCGAGTCGCGGGCGAGGGTTTCGAAGGCCTGCTGGCGTTCGACCGGCAGTGGCTGCTCGCGGAAAGTTTCGGCGTGGATACGGCTCTGGCGCAGGGCGAACTTGACGAAGCTTTCGTCATGCTCGGTCATGCGCGCCAACACCTGGGCCGACGGGGTCAGCGAGGCGTCGTCGACCTTGGCCTGCTGGGCATCCAGGGCCTTGCCGTGTTCTGCGCCGCCTTGCGCCTGGTCGAGCAGCTCGGCCAGTGGCCGGATACGCTCGATCAGCTCACTGGCCCAGACCTTCAGGCCGATCGGCTGGCCATTGCGGTGAAGTTCCAGGCCCGGGCGCCGGCCTTCCTTGACCACGGTCAGGAAGTTGTTGGTGCACTGGCCGCATTCGCCATTGTCCAGTTGCGGGCTGTCTTCCAGCGCGCAGAACAGCAGGAATGCGTCGAGGAAGCGCGCCTCGGTCAGGTCGATACCAACCGGCAGGAACGGGTTGATGTCCAGGCAACGTACTTCCACATACTGAACACCGCGCGAGGTCAGGGCCTGGATCGGCCGCTCGCCGGTGTAGGTGACGCGCTTGGGGCGAATGTTCGAGTAGTACTCGTTTTCGATCTGCAGGATGTTGGTGTTCAGCTGTACCCATTCGCCATCCACGTGCGTGCCGACTTCGACGTAAGGCGGGTAGGGCGTGCCCACCGCCTTGCGCAGGCTGTCGGTGTAGCTGGCCAGGTTGTTGTAGCACGGGGTGAGGCCGGCCTGGGCATTGCTCTGGTAGCCCAGGTCGCTCATGCGCAGGCTGGTGGCGTAGGGCAGGTAGAGGGTTTCGGCATCCAGCTCTTCGAGCTGGTGCGGGCGGCCACGCAGGAAGCCTTTGTCCAGTGCCGGCGAGGCGCCGAACAGGTACATCAGCAGCCAGCTGTAGCGGCGGAAATTGCGGATCAGTGCGATATAGGCCGACGACTGGTAGTCGCGGTCGCTCTCGCTGCCGCCCTCTGCTGCGCGCAGCATAGGCCACAGCGCTTCGGGCAGCGAGAAGTTGTAATGGATACCGGCAATGCACTGCATGGTGCGGCCGTAGCGCAGGGCCAGGCCCTTGCGGTAGACGTGCTTGAGCTTGCCGATGTTCGAGCTGCCGTACTCGGCGATCGGGATATCCTCCTCGGCCGGCAGCGTGCAGGGCATCGACGGACTCCACAGGTATTCGTCGCCCAGCTTGCTGTAGACGAAACGGTGGGTCTCTTCGAGGCTTTCCAGCACCTTGGCCGGGTCGGGCAGGGCCGGGGTGATGAACTCCAGCAGCGACTCGGAATAATCGGTGGTGATCTGCTCGTTGGTCAGCGCCGATCCCAAGGCTTGCGGATGCGGGGTCTGGGCCAGGCGACCTTCTTCGGTCACGCGCAGGCATTCGCGCTCAATACCGTGCAGGCACTGCTTGAGCAGGGGGAGATTGGCGCCGAGCAGGCTCAGGCGGCGGTTGAGGAGGTCGCTCAAGATGTATTCCTTCACGCGTCAGTCGCCCCAATATGGGGGTAGAAAAGACGGTCTACAAGGGTAGTGGGAAAAGGAACTGGCGTTGTCGCCTGGTTTACGCGGTTCCGGCATTGCGCAGCGCCGACTTCGGGGGCCGCTTCGCAGCCCATCGCCGGCAAGCCGGGCTCCCACAGGTAAACCACGATATTCAGGCTTGTGGATTACCTGTGGGAGCCCGGCTTGCCGGCGATGGGGCGCGAAGCGGCCCCGGCTGTTGCCGAAAATACCGCAGATACTGCTTGGTGAGCTAGAGAACCGCGAAGGTTCCTTGCGCTTTCGCGACCAGCTTGTCGCCCTGAACTACGTCGGCGTCGACCACCAGGGTGCGCCGCCCGGCGTGCAGCACACGGGCGGTGCACAGCACCTCGCCGTCACTGACGGCGCGCATGTAGTTGATCTTGCACTCGATGGTGACGCTTTGCTGGTCGAAGCCATGGCTGGCCGAGCAGGCCAGGCCCATGGCGATGTCCACCAGGCTGAAGATCGCCCCGCCGTGCAGCTTCTGGCCACGGTTGCGCAAGTGTGGCTCGAGCGCCAGGGCTACCTCGGCAACACCTGTTTCCAGGCGTTGCAGATGGCAACCGAGGAGCTGGCTGAAGGCGCTTTCGACGTATTCGCGTGGAACGTCCATCACTTCTTCTTGAGCTGCTTGGCGTTGGCGAACAGTGCGGCCATGGCGTTGTTGGCCGGTGCTGCGGTGGCGGTTTCGCGCTGGCGCGGCACCTGCTGCTGGCGGTTGCCGCCATTGCCACGGTTACCGCCGCGGTTGCCATCGACCTTCTCGCCAGGGGTGTCGCTCATGCGCATGGACAGGCCGACACGCTTGCGCGGGATGTCCACTTCCATGACCTTGACCTTGACCACGTCGCCGGCCTTGACCGCTTCACGCGGGTCCTTGATGAACTTCTCCGACAGCGCCGAAATGTGCACCAGGCCGTCCTGGTGCACGCCGATGTCGACGAAGGCACCGAAGTTGGTGACGTTGGTCACCACGCCTTCGAGGATCATGCCCGGTTCCAGGTCCTTGAGGTCTTCGACGCCGTCCTGGAAAGTGGCGGTCTTGAACTCGGGGCGTGGGTCGCGGCCAGGCTTGTCCAGTTCCTGCAGGATGTCGGTGACGGTCGGCAGGCCGAAGGTTTCATCGGTAAATTTCTTCGGGTCCAGGCGCTTGAGGAAGCTGCTGTCACCGATCAGCGAGCGGATGTCACGGCCGGTATCGGCGGCAATCCGTTGCACCAGCGGGTAGGCCTCGGGGTGCACCGCGGAGGCATCCAGCGGGTTGTCGCCGTTCATCACGCGCAGGAAGCCGGCGGCCTGTTCGAAGGTTTTCTCACCCAGGCGGCTGACCTTTTTCAGTGCCGCGCGAGTGGCGAACGGGCCGTTGGCATCGCGGTGCGCGACGATGTTCTGCGCCAGGGTAGCGTTAAGGCCGGAGATGCGCGTCAGCAGGGCCACCGAGGCGGTGTTGACGTCCACGCCCACTGCGTTCACGCAATCCTCGACCACGGCGTCCAGGCCGCGCGCCAGTTTCAGCTGAGACACGTCATGCTGGTACTGGCCGACACCGATGGATTTCGGGTCAATCTTCACCAGCTCGGCCAGCGGGTCCTGCAGGCGGCGGGCAATCGACACGGCGCCACGGATCGACACGTCCAGGTCCGGGAATTCGCGGGCGGCCAGTTCCGATGCGGAGTACACCGAAGCGCCGGCCTCGGAAACCATGATCTTGGTGATCTTCAGTGCCGGGTACTTCTTGACCAGCTCCGCCACCAGCTTGTCGCTTTCGCGGCTGGCGGTGCCGTTGCCGATGGCGATCAGCTCCACCGAGTGCTTGGCGCACAGCGCAGCCATGATCGAAATGGTGCGGTCCCAGTCGTTCTTCGGTGCGTGCGGGTAGACCGTGGTGTGGTCCAGCAGCTTGCCGGTGGCATCGACCACGGCGATCTTGCAGCCGGTACGCAGGCCCGGGTCGAAGCCCAGGGTGGCACGCGGGCCGGCCGGGGCGGCCAGCAGCAGGTCGTGCAAGTTGTGGGCGAACACATTGATCGCCTCGCCTTCGGCGTTGTCGCGCAGCTCGCCGAACAGGTCGGTTTCCAGGTGGGTGTACAGCTTGACCTTCCAGGTCCAGCGGACCACTTCGCCCAGCCACTTGTCGGCCGGGCGGTTGCGGTTCTCGATACCGACGTGGTTGCCGATCATCAGCTCGCACGGGTGCAGGGTGCCGGGCAGTTCTTCGCCGACTTTCAGCGAGGCGCTCAGCACGCCTTCGTTACGCCCGCGGAAAATTGCCAGGGCGCGATGCGACGGGGCGTTGCGCAGCAGCTCGTCATGGGCGAAGTAGTCGCGGAACTTGGCACCTTCTTCTTCCTTGCCAGGCACGACGCGGGCGCTGAGTACCGACTCCTGCTTGAGGAAACTGCGCAGCTTGTCGAGCAGGGCGGCATCTTCGGCGAAGCGCTCCATGAGGATGTACTTGGCGCCTTCCAGCGCGGCCTTGACGTCGGCCACGCCCTTGTCGGCCTTGACGAAGCGTGCGGCTTCGCTTTCCGGGACCAGGTCGGGGTTGTTGAACAGGCCGTCGGCCAGCTCGCCGAGGCCGGCTTCCAGGGCGATCTGGCCCTTGGTGCGGCGCTTCTGCTTGTACGGCAGGTACAGGTCTTCGAGGCGGGTCTTGGTATCGGCCAGCTTGATCTCGCGGGCCAGTTCCGGGGTCAGCTTGCCCTGCTCCTCGATGCTGGCCAGGATGCTGGCGCGGCGCTCGTCGAGTTCGCGCAGGTAGCGCAGGCGCTCTTCCAGATGGCGCAGCTGGGTGTCGTCCAGGCTACCGGTCACTTCCTTGCGGTAGCGGGCGATGAAGGGCACGGTCGAGCCTTCGTCCAACAGGCCCACGGCCGCCTCGACCTGCTGGGGGCGTACGCCCAGTTCCTCGGCGATACGGCTGTTGATGCTGTCCATGTAAACCACCTGACATTTGTGAATACGGGGGTCGCCTGTGGGCCTGTCGCCCGGCGGCGCTGGATGAAAGCCGCGCATTATACCCATCGCAAACGGCTTGCGGTGATGGCGCCCGGCCAGCCGGAACTGGCGCCGGGGGAAAAATCTGCTAACAATGCTCACGCAACGTGCAGCAATGGCTACGCCATAATGCGCGGCGATATCAGAGGAGTTATTCATGACCGGCACGCCAAACACCGCTGAAGGTGACAAGATTCTCATCGTCGACGACGACCCGGGGCTGAGCAGCCTGCTGGAACGTTTCTTCACCAGCAAGGGCTACCGTGCCCGCGCGGTGCCCAACACCGAGCAGATGGACCGCCTGCTGCAGCGTGAGGTGTTCAACCTGGTGGTGCTCGACCTGATGCTGCCCGGCGAAGATGGCTTGTCGGCATGCAAGCGCCTGCGCCAGCAGAACAACCAGATCCCGATCATCATGCTCACCGCCAAGGGTGACGAGCTCAGCCGTATCAAGGGCCTGGAGCTGGGCGCCGACGACTACCTGGGCAAGCCGTTCAACCCGGACGAGCTGATGGCCCGGGTCAAGGCCGTGCTGCGTCGCCAGGCACCGAGTGTGCCGGGTGCGCCTGGCAGCGAAGACGAGTCGGTCACCTTCGGCGACTACGAGCTGTCGCTGGCCACCCGCGAACTCAAGCGTGGCGACGAAGTGCACATGCTCACCACCGGCGAATTCGCCGTGCTCAAGGCGCTGGTAATGCACGCGCGCGAGCCGCTGACCCGCGACAAGCTGATGAACCTGGCGCGTGGCCGAGAATGGGATGCGCTGGAACGCTCCATCGACGTGCAGATCTCGCGTCTGCGCCGCATGATCGAGCCGGACCCGTCCAAACCGCGTTATATCCAGACCGTGTGGGGCGTGGGCTACGTGTTCGTGCCAGACGGTAACGCCGGTAAATGATGCCGCGCCGTCGATGAAAACACCGCTCTGGTTTCCGCAAAGTTTCTTCGCCCGCACCCTGTGGCTGGTGTTGATCGTCGTTCTCTTCTCCAAGGCCTTGACCCTGGTCTACCTGTTGATGAACGAGGACGTACTGGTCGACCGTCAGTACAGCCACGGTGTTGCGCTGACCCTGCGCGCTTATTGGGCGGCCGACGAAGAAAACCGTGACAAGATCGCCGAAGCGGCAGGCCTTATTCGGGTTACCGGCTCGGGCGTGCCCGAGGGTGAGCAGCACTGGCCCTACAGCGAAATCTATCAGCGGCAGATGCGGGCTGAGCTGGGTGAAGACACCGAGGTACGGCTGCGCATTCATGCGCCGCCGGCGTTGTGGGTCAATGCGCCAAGCCTGGGCCCGGGCTGGTTGAAGGTACCGCTGTACCCGCACCCGCTGCGTGGGCAGAAGATCTGGAACGTGCTGGGTTGGTTCCTGGCCATCGGTCTGTTGTCCACGGCTTCGGCCTGGATCTTCGTGCGCCAGCTGAACCAGCCGCTCAAGCGCCTGGTGTTCGCCGCCCGGCAGCTGGGCCAGGGGCGCAGCGTGCGCCTGCCGATCAGCGACACGCCCAGCGAGATGACCGAGGTGTACAAGGCCTTCAACCAGATGGCCGAGGATGTCGAGCAGGCCGGGCGCGAGCGCGAGCTGATGCTGGCCGGGGTTTCCCACGACCTGCGCACACCGCTGACGCGCCTGCGTCTGTCGCTGTCTTTGCTGGACAGCGACAGCGAACTGAGTGACGACATGGTCCGCGATATCGAGGACATGGACGCGATCCTCGACCAGTTCCTGGCCTTCATCCGCGATGGCCGTGACGAACCGGTTGAAGAGGTCGACTTGGCCGACCTGGTGCGCGAAGTGGTGGCACCGTACAACCAGCCGGAAGAACGGGTGCGATTGTGCCTGGAGCCGATCCCTCCGTTCCCGCTGCGCCGGGTTTCGCTCAAACGCATGCTGGGCAACCTGATCGGCAACGCCCTGCACCATGCCGGCAAGGGGGTCGAGGTGGCCGCCTATGTGTCGGGCGACGAGAGTGCGCCGTATGTGGTGCTGAGCGTACTGGACCGCGGGACGGGGATCGACGAGTCGGAGCTTGAGACCATCTTCAACCCGTTCATTCGTGGTGACCGGGCGCGCGGCGGCAAGGGCACCGGGCTGGGGCTGGCGATCGTCAAGCGGATCGCGGCGCAGCATGGTGGGAATGTGGAACTGCGCAATCGCTCTGGTGGCGGGATCGAGGCGCGGGTACGGTTGCCTTTGGGGTTGTTGCTGCCGCGTAATGCTGTATGAATCTGGTTGGCTGCACTTACCCTATCGCCGGCAAGCCAGCTCCCACAGGTAATCTACAAACCTGAAGGTCGTGGTAATCCTGTGGAAGGTGGCTTGCCGGCGATAGGGCCGGTACAGGCTTGAATCAGCCCTTACCCTTGGTCCGAGTCTGATTAGGGCCCCCATTCTTCTCCAGATGCTCGATGATCATGCCGGCCACGTTCTTGCCGGTGGTCACTTCAATCCCCTCCAGCCCCGGCGACGAGTTCACTTCCATCACCAGCGGCCCATGGTTGGAGCGCAGGATATCCACACCCGCCACGCTCAGGCCCATCACCTTGGCCGCGCGTATGGCGGTCATGCGTTCTTCCGGGGTGATCTTGATCAGGCTGGCCACCCCGCCGCGGTGCAGATTGGAGCGGAATTCCCCCGGCTTGGCCTGGCGCTTCATCGACGCGATGACCTTGTCGCCGACCACGAAGCAGCGGATGTCCGCGCCGCCCGCTTCCTTGATGTATTCCTGCACCATGATGTTCTGCTTCAGCCCCATGAACGCCTCGATCACCGATTCGGCGGCCTTGGTGGTTTCGCACAGCACCACGCCGATCCCCTGCGTGCCCTCCAGTACCTTGATCACCAGCGGGGCGCCGTTGACCATCTGGATCAGGTCGGGGATGTCGTCCGGCGAGTGGGCGAAGCCGGTAATCGGCAGGCCGATACCGCGCCGCGACAGCAGTTGCAGCGAACGCAGCTTGTCGCGGGAGCGGGCTATTGCTACCGACTCGTTGAGCGGATACACGCCCATCATCTCGAACTGGCGCAGCACCGCACAGCCGTAGAAGGTCACCGAGGCACCGATGCGGGGGATCACCGCGTCGAAGCCTTCAAGCGGTTTGCCGCGGTAGTGGATCTGCGGCTTGTGGCTGGCAATGTTCATGTAGGCCCGCAGGGTATCGATCACCACCATTTCGTGGCCCCGCTGGGCACCGGCTTCGACCAGGCGGCGGGTGGAATACAGACGCGGATTGCGCGACAGCACAGCGATCTTCATGCAGCACCTGTGGCAGGAGAAAGGGTGGCCGGAAAGGCCGGTTTGTCTTGTACGTATTTGAGACCGGGGTTGACCACCAGCTGACCATGGATCAGGGCCTTGGAACCCAGCAACAGGCGATAACGCATGTTCTTGCGGCAGGCCAGGGTGAACTCCACCTCCCACACACCATCGCCCAGGGCCAGTGACGTGCGGATGACATAGCGGGTCTGGGCCTGGCCGTTGGAGCTCTTGATGGTTTTCATGGTCACCAGCGGTGCCTCGCAGCGCCGGTGGCGCAACTGCACCACCGAGCCAAGGTGTGCGGTGAAGCGGACCCAGGGCTGGCCGTCGCGCTCGAACGGCTCTACCTCGGTGGCGTGCAGGCTGGAGGTGCTGGCGCCAGTGTCGATCTTGGCGCGCAGCCCGGCCACACCAAGGTCGGGCAGGGCGACCCACTCGCGCAGGCCGATCACAGTCAAATGGTCAAATGTCTTCACGAAACGCACCCTGCGGATGAGGTGTTGAACTGTAAGCACGGCGGGGATTTTTTGCATCCGATCGTTACGGTAGTACAGTTCGATGAAACACAGCGTTCGAGGTAACGGGATGGCACAAAAAGCCGAAGACGACGACAAGGTACGCCTGGACAAATGGCTGTGGGCAGCACGCTTCTACAAGACCCGCGCGCTGGCCAAGGCGGCGATCGAGAGCGGCAAGGTGCACTGCCGGGGTGAGCGCTGCAAGCCGGGCAAGGAGCCGCGGGTGGGTGACGAGTTCGTGCTGCGTACCGGGTTCGACGAGCGCACCGTGGTGGTGAAGGCTCTGTCGGTGGTGCGGCGTGGTGCGCCAGAAGCGCAGACGTTGTACGAAGAGACCGAGGACAGCGTGCGCCGGCGCGAACAGGCGGCGGAACTGCGCAAGGCCGGGGCGATGGGCGTGACCACCGATGGGCGGCCGACCAAGAAGCAACGGCGGCAGATTCACCTGTTGCATGGGAGCTTCGAATAGCCGGGGCCACTTTGCGGACCATCGCCGGCAAGCCAGCTCCCACAGGTACTGCGCAAGCCCTGAAACTTGTGCAACCCCTGTAGGAGCGGCCTTGTGTCGCGATGGGCTACGCAGTAGACCCAGGGATCTAGCGGGTCACCGCCAAGCGCCCGACCAGCGGTAACTTGGCCGCGATCGCGAACATCGGCGCCGTCCAGCGCAGCAGCAGCGCGCTCCCCTTGGCCGCCAGCGGCGTGTAGCAGCTCCAGCCCAACGCCAGCACCGCCATCAGCAGCCCGCCGATGTAGTCATCCTGCCCCCAGTGGGCACCGGCCACCAGGCGCGGCAACATGAACAATACCGCCAACCCCCAGACCACCAGATATTGCACCAGGCGGCGGCTGAACACGCTCATGAACAGCGCCCAGACCAGCAACACCGAGGCATGATCCCCCGGGAAACTCTTGCTGGAACGGTCCTTGAGCTCCCAGGCCGCCTCCAGGTTCGGATAGTAGTCACTGAGGTGCACCACCTCGTCGAACATCATCGACGGGCTCTCGTGCTGCCAGCCTGCTGCATCCACCCACTTGGAAAACAGCGCGCGAATCACCACTAAGAGGATCAGCGTGACCAGAAAACCGAAAAAGGCCTGGCGTACCTGGGTTGCCTTGAACACCCAGTCGCCACGGATAAGCACTGCCAGAAGGATCAGGCCGACGACGATGTCGAACGGGCGCAGGCTGCCGACGGTCCAGATGTAGCGCCAGGTGGTGTTGTCGGCCAGCGGAGAATTCAGGCTGTGGAACAGCCACTCGTCGAAAGTCAGGCACAAGATCTGGCCAATGGGCCATAACCAGAAACACAGTAGAGCGATGGGGAGCAGCGTACAGGCTGCCAATGGCCCCCAGGACCACCTTGCTTGGAACAGTGGTGAATTGTCCATAAAATACCTCTATTGCAAACAGAAATCGGAGCGCCTCGTGAGCGCTCTGTCACGGGGTTCTCACATGTTTTCGACAACCCTTGTAACCATTTTGTCATCATTTTTCAGATAGCCAAAACCTATGAGCGACTTGCCTGATACCGATTTCACCCAACGTTTCATCTTCGACGAGCGCGATGTGCGCGGCGAGTGGGTGTCTCTCGATGACAGCTACGCCGCGGTGCTGGCGCGTCATGAGTACCCACAGCCAGTGCAGGCACTGCTCGGCGAGCTGATGGCGGCCACTGCCTTGCTCGTAGGGGCGATGAAGTTCGACGGCCTGCTGATTCTGCAGGCACGTTCGGAAGGGCCGATCCCGCTGCTGATGGTGGAGTGTTCGAGCGAGCGCGACATCCGTGGCATGGCTCGCTATGACGCCGAGCAGATCCCTGACGGCGCCACCCTGTCGCAACTGATGCCCGACGGCCACCTGACCCTGACCATCGATCCGGTCAAGGGCCAACGCTACCAAGGCACCGTGGATCTCGATGGCACCAACCTGTCGGAGTGCTTCACCAACTACTTCGTCCAGTCGCAGCAGCTCAATACCCGTTTCTGGCTCAACGCCGAGGGCGGCAAGGCCCGTGGCCTGCTGCTACAGCAACTGCCGCGCGATCGCCAGCCGGACGATGAAGAGCGTGAAGAAAGCTGGCAGCACGTTGTGGCATTGGCTACCACGCTCAAGGCTGATGAGTGGGCGCTGGACAACGAAACCCTGCTGCACCGCCTGTATCATGAAGATGCCGTGCGCCTGTTCGATATCCAGCCGCTGCGCTTCAAGTGCAGCTGCTCGCGCGAACGTTCCGGCAATGCGCTGGTCAGTTTGGGCGAGCACGATGCCAAGGCGCTGGTGGAAGAGTGCGGCGGGCAGGTGGAGATCGATTGCCAGTTCTGCAACGAGCGCTATTTCTTCGACGCCAGCGATGTGGCGCAACTGTTTGCCGGTGGCGGCACTGACGTAGCCTCAGAAACTCGTCACTGAAACGTTTAACCACAGGACAATCTCCTGTCGAATTGCGCAAAAGCGCAGTTCTGACAGGAGGGGCCTACTTTTTTTGGGCGTTTCTGGCATAATCCGGCCACTTTTTTCGCTGTAGTAGTTTTTTCAAGACAACTACAAAACGTTTGGAGCACTCGGCCTCGGGCCGGATGGGGTATCTCATGACGCAAGCCAACAACACCGTGTACACCGACCTGAGCGTCGATGAGCTGGTAAAAGAAGCGCTGCAACGCGGTGAAGGCGTACTAGCCGATACTGGCGCACTGGTCGTGGAGACCGGTCACCGTACTGGCCGTTCGCCGGCTGACCGTTTCATCGTCGAAGAGCCTTCCACCCAGGACGCCATTGCCTGGGGCCCGATCAACCGCAAGTTCCCGGCCGACAAGTTCGATGCCCTGTGGGAACGCGTCGAGGCGTTCAACAACGCCCAGGATCACTTCGTTTCCTACGTTCACGTAGGGGCGGCCGCCGAGCACTACCTGCCGGTGAAGATGACCACCCAGACTGCCTGGCAGAACCTGTTCGGCCGTTGCCTGTTCATCAACCCGGAGCAGTACAACCCGGCTGGCCGTGGCGAGTGGCAGGTCCTCAACGTCGCCAACTTCGTGTGCGAGCCTGAGCGTGACGGCACCAACTCCGATGGTTGCGTGATCATCAACTTCGCCCAGAAGAAGGTGCTGATCGCTGGCATGCGCTACGCCGGCGAAATGAAAAAAGCCATGTTCTCGGTGCAGAACTTCCTGCTGCCGGCTGCCGACGTGCTGCCGATGCACTGCGCGGCCAACATTGGCGAAGCAGGCGATGTGACCCTGTTCTTCGGCCTGTCCGGCACCGGCAAGACCACCCTGTCGGCCGACGAAAGCCGTTACCTGATCGGTGACGACGAGCACGGCTGGGGCGAGGGCGTGGTGTTCAACATCGAAGGCGGTTGCTACGCCAAGTGCATCGACTTGTCCGAGAAGAACGAGCCGGTCATCTGGAAAGCCATCAAGCATGGCGCCGTGCTGGAAAACGTCGTTCTCGACGCCAACAAGCACGCCGACTACAGCGATGTCAGCCTGACCCAGAACAGCCGTGCGGCCTACCCGCTGGAGCACGTTGCCAAGCGTTCCGAAGCGAACCTGGGTGGCGAGCCGAATGCAGTCATCTTCCTGACCTGCGACCTGACGGGTGTTCTGCCTCCGGTTTCGATCCTGAACAACGAGCAGGCGGCCTACCACTTCCTGTCCGGCTACACCGCGCTGGTCGGTTCCACCGAAATGGGTTCGGGCAGCGGCATCAAGTCGACCTTCTCCACCTGCTTCGGCGCGCCGTTCTTCCCGCGCCCGGCTGGCGAGTACGCCGAGCTGCTGATCAAGCGTATCAAAGGCTTCGACTCGAAGGTCTACCTGGTCAACACCGGCTGGACCGGCGGTGGCTACGGCGTTGGCAAGCGCTTCAGCATCCCGACCACCCGTGCCGTGATCGCTGCGATCCAGAGTGGCGCGCTGATCGGTGCCGAAACCGAGCACCTGGACATCATCAACCTGGATGTGCCGAAGGCCGTTCCGGGTGTTGAAACCGAGCTGCTCAACCCGCGCACCAACTGGGCTGACAAGGCTGCCTACGACGAGGCTGCCAAAGGCCTGGCCAAGCTGTTCATCGAAAACTTCAAGAAGTTCGAAGTTTCCGACGCCATCAAGGCCGCTGGCCCGCAGCTGTAAGCTGAGCTTACCTGTAACGAAAAGGCCGCCCCTACGGGCGGCCTTTTCGTTTTCTACTGCCTGTACCGGCCTCTTCGCGGCTTTAGCCGCGAAGAGGCCGGTACAGGCAGCGAAAATCCGGTTTTTCTGTTTCACTGTCAGCATCCATTGCGAAGACAAGAGCCAGCCAGATGACCGAATCCCCTCAGCGCACTGCCTTCTCCCACTTCCACCCCATCCTCACCCGCCCCCAGGACAACGACCTGAACGGCCATATTGCCGGTGCCACCGTGCACGGCTTCTTCGAAACCGCCATCCAGGCGTTCCTCGTCGAACAGGCCGACCTGGACCTGCGTGACGGCGAGCTGGCGGCATTCGTGGTCAGTTCGGCGGCGGATTTCTACGCTCTGCCCGGCTTCCCGGACGTGCTGGAAGTAGGGCTGGGGGTGGCACGACTGGCTGGCAGCACGGTGGAGTACCG
Organism: Pseudomonas sp. TE3-3-F2023; assembly: GCF_036784815.1. Lineage (NCBI taxonomy): Bacteria > Pseudomonadati > Pseudomonadota > Gammaproteobacteria > Pseudomonadales > Pseudomonadaceae > Pseudomonas > Pseudomonas sp. TE3-3-F2023. The sequence goes on from NZ_CP145113.1 coordinate 1,098,303, forward strand.
CCTGGCCCTGTTCCGCCCAGGGGAGCCGGAGGCGTGTGCGGCAGGCACGGTGGTGCAGGTCTTCATCGAACGCGCCAATGGACGGCCAGTGGTGTTGCCAGAGACGCTGCAGGTGATCCTGTCTGGTGTACTGCTGGAACAGCAGGCATAAAAAAGCCCCGCTGGCAGGGGCGGGGCTTTTGTTGCCGGGGCAAGGCCCTCAGGCGTTAGTCGCGCCAGTGGCGCTTGTGCTTGTGCTTGCGATGGCCGTAGTGGTGGCCACGGTCCCAGTGGCGACGGTCGTCGTCATAACCACGACGGTAGCGGCGGCCTTCGTGGTAATCGTCTCTGTCGGCCTCTTTACCCAGGTAGTTACCCAGTGCACCACCGGCACCACCGCCGGCTGCTGCGCCAATGTAGCTACCGGTAGTGCCGCCCACGGAGCGGCCGACCACGTTACCGCCTGCGGCGCCCAGCGCGCCGCCGATAGCGGCTTCACCGCGCTGACGCTTGTCGGCACCCAGGGCACCGCCAGCTGCGCCGCCCAGACCGGCACCAATGGCGCCGCCGGTGCTACCACCGATGGAGTTGCCCACCACGGAGCCCAGTACCCCACCCAATGCGCCGCCAATGCCGGCCTCGGTGGTGCCGCCTGCCATGGCAACGCCGCTGAGCAAGCTGAAAGACAACAACAGTATCGAGGAGTACTTCTTCATCAAGAGAGCCTCATAAGGATGACGGGGCGATTTTTGAGCCTTGCAGGCACGCCTGGCAACGGAAATCCGACGAGTAACACGAGTTGTACACAATTCTCTAACTTACTGTATTTACTGTGAAACTTTATCGTTTTTTCGCTGTCTGAGACCTTTATGACGAAGCCCTGAGCCTTGATGGAACAGGGCTTTTTTCGTTTTTGGCGGCACGGCTTCCGGCCTCTTCGCGGGCACGCCCGCGAAGAGGCCAACACCATTCCTACAGGATGCGCCCGTCGTCCCGCGCCCGCTCCAGCTTGATGGCGATGAACTTCGACGTCGGCGTATGGCTGCCATCGCCAATGCTTTCCAGCGGCACCAGCGGGTTCACCTCCGGATAGTACGCCGCCGCCTGCCCGGCCGGGATGTCGTAGGCCAGTAAAGTGAAGCCGTGCACACGGCGCACATGCTCATCCCCCCACAACGACACGATGTCGACCTGCTGCCCCGGCTGGAAGCCCAGGCGGATGATGTCGGCTTCGTTGGCGAACAGCACCTCGCGCTGGCCACGCACGCCACGGTAGCGGTCGTCCAGGCCGTAGATGGTGGTGTTGTACTGATCGTGCGAGCGCATCGATTGCATGATCAGGTCAGGCACCTGCCCGCTGGCGCGTACACGCTCGTCGATCAGCGTGTCGGGCAGCAGGTTGGCCTTGAAGTTTGCGCGGCCGGTGCTGGTATTCCATTCACGGCTGGCAGCGCTGTTGCCCAGGTAGAAACCGCCCGGCTCGCGCAGGCGCTGGTTGAAGCCGCTGAAGCCGGCGATGGTGTCGCCGATCAGCTCGCGGATACGGTCGTAGTCAGCTACCAGCCAGTGCCAGTCCACGGGCTTCTTGCCGAGGGTGGCGGCGGCGATACCGGCGATGACCGCCGGCTCCGAGCGCATCTGCGTCGACAGCGGCTTCAGCTGGCCATTGGAGGCGTGGACCATGCTGAACGAGTCTTCTACCGTTACCGCCTGTGGCCCTTCTGCCTGAAGGTCGATGTCGGTGCGGCCCAGGCACGGCAGGATCAGTGCCTGCTTGCCGTGTACCAGGTGGCTGCGGTTGAGTTTGGTGCTGATGTGCACGGTCAGCTCGCAGTTGCTCAGTGCCTGGGCGGTGCGCTCGGTGTCCGGCGTGGCCTGGGCGAAGTTGCCGCCCAGGCCGATGAATACCTTGGCCCGGCCGTCGAGCATGGCGTGGATCGCCTCGACGGTGTTGTGGCCATTGTGCCGGGGCACGGGGAAGCCGAAGCGCTGCTCGATGGCGTCCAGCAGGGCCACCGGCGGGCGCTCATTGATGCCCATGGTGCGGTCACCCTGCACGTTGCTGTGGCCGCGCACCGGGCACAGGCCTGCGCCTGGCACGCCGATGTTGCCGCGCAGCATCTGCAAGTTGACGATTTCCTGGATGGTCGGCACTGAGTGGCGGTGCTGGGTAATACCCATAGCCCAGCACATGATCACCCGCTTGCCACGGCAATACATGCGCGCGGCCAGTTCGATGTCGGCCAGCGCCAGGCCGGACTGGGCCTGGATGTGCTCCCAGGGGGTGGCATCCACTACCGCCAGGTAGTCGTCGACGCCATGGCCATGTTCGGCAATGAAGGCGTGGTCGAAGACTGCTGGTTCGCCGTTGGCCTGGGCCTCGCGTTCCCATTGCAGGACGAACTTGGCCATGCCGCGCAGCAGCGCCATGTCGCCGCCCAGGGCCGGGCGGAAGAATGCGGTGTTCGTCGGCCGGTCGCTGTTGGTCAGCATTTCCAGCGGGTTCTGCGGGTGCTGGAAGCGCTCCAGGCCACGCTCCTTGAGCGGGTTGATGCACACCACCTGGGCACCGCGTTTTACCGCGTCGCGCAGCGGGTCGAGCATGCGGGGGTGGTTGGTACCGGGGTTCTGGCCCCAGACGAAAATCGCGTCGGCGTGCTCGAAGTCGTCGAAGGTGACGGTGCCCTTGCCGACCCCGATGCTCTGCCCCAAGGCCACGCCGCTGGCCTCGTGGCACATGTTCGAGCAGTCGGGGAAGTTGTTGGTGCCGTAGGCGCGCACGAACAGCTGGTACAGGTACGCCGCTTCGTTGCTGGCGCGCCCCGAAGTGTAGAACTCGGCCTGGTCAGGGCTGGCCAGCTTGTTCAGCTCACGGGCGATCAGGTTGAAGGCGGCGTCCCAGCTGATTGGCTGGTAGCGGTCGCTGGGTGCGTCATAGACCATCGGCTCGGTGAGGCGCCCCTGGTACTCCAGCCAGTAGTCGCTCTGCTGCAGTAGCGAAGTGACGCTGTAGCGGGCGAAAAAGGCGGCATCGACGCGGCGCTTGGTCGCCTCCCAGTTCACGGCCTTGGCACCGTTCTCGCAGAACTTGACCATGCCGCTTTCCGGCGAGTCGCCCCAGGCGCAGCCGGGGCAATCGAAGCCGCCGTTCTGGTTGGTCTTGAGCAGCGCGCGAATGTTCTTCAGCGCGTTATCGCTGCCCACCCAGGCCTTGGCTACGCTGCGCAGCGCGCCCCAGCCACCGGCGGGGCCGTGGTAGGGCTTGTAGCGAGGGGAAGAGGCTGGGGCGTTGTTCGGGAGGTGTTGGTACGAGGTCACGGCTGTTACGACTCCGCCGCTGGGCTGTAGACCCGCGGTGCGCTGTGCTTGGGCAGATGGATAAGGTTGAGGTTGTGCTTGCGTGCCCATTGCAGGGCAAGGCCGGTTGGCGCCGACAGGCTGACCAAGGTCTGGATACCGGCCCGCAGCACCTTCTGGATCAGCTCCAGGCTGCAGCGGCTGGTGACGATGGCCAGGCCACCCTGGCTGTCGATGCCCTGGCGCAGCAGGGCGCCGATCAACTTGTCGAGGGCGTTGTGCCGGCCGATGTCTTCGCGGCCGAGCAGCAGTTCGCCGTGGCGGTCCATGAACAGCGCCGCATGCACCGCGCCGCAGTGCTGGCCGAGCGGCTGGAAGGCATCGATGCGTTCACGCAGGCCGACCAACCATTGTGCCGGTGGCAAGGGCGCGCCAGGCAGCTCGGCCAGCTCTGGCAGCGCCTGCTCCAGTGCTTCGACCCCGCACAGGCCACAACCACTGGTGCCGGCCAGCTGGCGGCGCTGGTTTTTCAGGTTCCAGAACGCTCGGCTGGAAATCTCCAGGTCGGCATACATCGCCGAGCCGCTGCCGGAGAGCTTCAGATCGTAGATTTCTGCTGTGCCGTCGACAATGCCGCTGCCGACGCTGAAGCCGACGGCGAAGTCTTCCAGGTCGGTGGGGCTGACCAGCATCACCGCCTGGTTGAGGCCGTTGTAGGCAATGGCCAGGGCCACTTCTTCGGCCAGGGGCGTGCTGTCGCGTCTGGCGTCATTGAGCTGGACGTAATCGTAGGTGTTGCTGGCGGCGGGCATGGTCAAGGGCGATGAGGCCGCGCATACCGGAGGTTTGCTGTTCATCAGGGCTGACTTTTCATCGGGGCTATCGGCGGCTTTCAGATAGCACAAGCCTAGGCGTGCGGGTCGGTGGCGTCTAATCGCTAAGGTCTATGCCTTGATAGACCGCGTCGATTGGTCGCATGGGGCGCCAGGGGAAAAGCTGGCCTAGACTGCTGTGTCCGAGGTTTCGTCAACAAGGAGAGCGCTATGAGCTTGTTCAGTTTCGTCAAGGAAGCGGGCGAGAAGTTGATCGACCTGCTGACCCCCGGCAATGCCAATGCCGAAGAGCAGTTGAAGAAACACGTGGAAAGTGTCGGCCTGGGCAATCCGAATATCAAGGCCACCGTAGAGGGAGACAAGATCATCCTCACGGGCGAGGTGGCCAGCCAGGAGGAGAAAGAGAAGATCATCCTGGCGGCGGGCAACGTCGCTGGCGTGGCCAGTGTCGATGACCAGATCACCGTGACCGGACCGGTGGCCCAGGCCGCACGGTTCGTGACGGTGGAGAAGGGCGATACATTGAGTGCCATTTCGAAGAAGGTGTATGGCGACCCCAACAAGTACCAGAAGATCTTCGAGGCCAACAAACCGATGCTCAAGCACCCGGACAAGATCTATCCGGGGCAGGTGTTGCGTATTCCTGACTGATCTCTGCAGCCTGTACTGGCCCTATCGCCGGCAAGCCAGCTTCCACAGGATTACCACAGGCCTGAGGACCTGCGAGGTACCTGTGGGAGCTGGCTTGCCGGCGATAGGGCCCTCACAGGCCTACCAATATTTCCCGGTAATCCTCGACCGCCGCAAACTCTTCGGTATCCCGCGGCCCTGCCTGGCTATCCGGCTGGCGCACCGCCAGCAGATGCCCCACGCCAAACCGTCGTGCACTGCGCAGAATCGCCAGGGTGTCATCGATGAACAGGCTGCGCTCCGGTTCAAAGCCGATGTCCGCCTGCAATGCGTCCCAGAACTGCGGGCTTTCCTTCGGGTAGCCATAGTCATGCGAGCTGATCAGCCTTTCGAAATACGGCGCCAGCTCCACCCGCTCCAGCTTCAGCGACAGCGAATCCCGGTGCGCATTGGTGATCATCACCACGCGCTTGCCCGCGTTGCGGATCGCGGCAAGGAACGTATCGGCATCCGGGCGCAGGGCGATCAGGTCGGCGATTTCCTGTTTCAGCTCGCGGATCGGCAGCCGCAGTTCGCGGCTCCAGAAGTCCAGGCAATACCAGTTCAGCGTGCCGGCATTGCGTTCGAACAGCGGCTGCAGCTCCATTTCCGCCATTGCCCGGCTCACCCCGTGCAGCTCGGCGTAGCGCTGGGGCAGGTGGTCCAGCCAGAAGCGGTTGTCGTAATGCAGGTCGAGCAGGGTGCCGTCCATGTCCAGCAGGACGGTATCGATGGCAGACCAGGGAAGAACAGGCATGGGAAACTCTCGATCAGTCGGCAAGCCACGGTATAGTAACCCGTTCACGCCAAGGAGCCGCCCCATGCGCCAGAAACCCACCGTCCTCAGCCGCGAAATCGTCGCCAGCAGCCGCCTGTTTCGCGTCGAAGCCGTGCAATTGCGCTTCAGCAATGGCAACGAGCGTACCTACGAGCGCCTAGTGGGCCGGGGTAATGGTTACGGTGCGGTGATGATCGTGGCCATGCTCGATGCCGAGCACGCGGTGCTGGTGGAGGAATATTGTGGCGGCACCGATGAATACGAGCTGTCGTTGCCCAAGGGCCTGATCGAGCCGGGCGAGGACGTGCTGGCGGCAGCCGACCGGGAGCTCAAGGAAGAAGCCGGTTTTGGCGCGCGCCAGCTGGAGCACCTGACCGAGCTGTCGCTGTCGCCGGGCTACATGAGCCAGAAGATCCAGGTGGTGCTGGCCAGCGACCTGTACGAGGAGCGCCTGGAGGGCGACGAGCCGGAGCCGATGCGGGTCGACAAGGTCAACCTGCGCGAACTCTCGGCCCTGGCCATGCACCCGCAGTTTACCGAGGGGCGTGCGCTGGCGGCGCTGTACCTGGCGCGTGACCTGCTGATTCAGCGGGGGCTGCTGGAAGCATGAACGACCTGCAATTGATGTACGAAGTGGTCAAGCTGGCCCTGTTGGCGGGGGACGCGATCTTGCCGTTCTGGCGCGCCGATGTGGCCGTGACCAACAAGGCCGACGATTCGCCGGTCACCGCCGCCGACCTGGCGGCGCACCGGGTGATTGCCGATGGACTGCTGGCGCTGGCGCCGCAGATCCCGGTGCTGTCCGAAGAGGACTGCAACATTCCGCTGGTCGAGCGTCAGGGTTGGAGCCGCTGGTGGCTGGTCGACCCGCTGGACGGCACCAAGGAATTCATCACCGGCAGCGAGGAATTTACGGTCAACATCGCCCTGGTCGAAAACGGTGAGGTGGTGTTTGGCGTGGTTTCCATGCCGACCAACGGGCGCTGTTACTTCGGTGGTCGCGGGTTGGGCGCCTGGCGTGCCGAAGCGGGTGAGGCCGCCCAGGCGATCCAGGTACGCAACGCGCCGCCGGCGGGTGCGCGTTTCACCGTGGTCGCCAGCCGTCGCCATTCCAGCCCGGAACAGGAAGCGTTATTGGCCGGGTTGGGGGCTGCGGTGGGTGAGCTGGAGCTGGCTAATATCGGTAGTTCTTTGAAGTTCTGCCTGCTGGCCGAGGGCAGCGCCGACTGCTATCCGCGCCTGGCACCGACCTCGCAGTGGGATACCGCGGCGGCGCAGGGCGTGGTGGAAGGGGCTGGTGGGGAGGTAATCGGGCTGGATGGCTTGCCGTTCCGGTACCCAGCGCAGGAGTCGTTGCTTAACCCGCATTTCCTGGCGTTGCCGGCAAATGCTGCCTGGCGGCAAGCCTTCCTGAGCCTGATCTGACGGGTATCATCACACTCTGTTGGAGCTGAGGACTTCAGCTTCGCCGCCTATATCGCCGGGGCCGCTTTGCGGCCCATCGCCGGCAAGCCAGCTCCCACAAGTACTGCGCAGACCTTCAGCATGGCGCTGCACCTGTGGGAGCTGGCTTGCCGGCGATGGGCTGCGCAGCAGACCCAACAGCACTAACTGACTGGCATCAGTACTTGCCCGCGGTCAGCGGTGCAGCACGTACTGGCCGCTGAAGGTAACAGCAGGCTCGTCACTACCGGCATTGCTCACCGTGGTCTCCAGCGTCAACCGTGCCCGCCCGCGGCGCTGGTACATGGTCAAGAACCGCTCCCAGGTCTTTTCATCCGGCGCCGCACAGCGCGCCACCGCCGCCCCGGTAACCGGCAGCGGATAACTGATCTGCCCTTCCTGGATGACGATATGTCCGTCATCGATCCCCAACTCGCGCAAGCGCAGGTGCAGCCAGCCCCACCCCACCAGCACCGCGGCGCAGTACAGGCTGCCGCCGAACATGGTGCTCTTGTGGTTGACGTTGGCCGCCAGCGGCAATTGCAGGCGCAGGGTGTGCTGCTGCCAATCAAGCACTTCCAGGCCCATTTCGCGGGTCAGGGGGATGTCGCCGTGCAGGACGGACTGAAGGTGCTGGCTTTCGGTATTCATTAACGGTTGTCCTCTTGATCGTCATGCCCGCCGCTACCGCCGTCGAAGCTCAAGCCATGCTTGCGCAGCTTGTCGTGCAGGGTCTTGCGGGGGATGCCCAGCGCCTCGGCCAGGCTGCGCATGGAGCTGTGTGGCTGGGCCAGTTCGGCCGCGATCAGCGAGCGTTCGAACTGCTCGACCTGTTCGCTGAGGTTGCCGCTCGGCATCGGTACCGCAGGCATTGCCGCAGGTGGCGCCTGACCGTCCAGGGCCAGTTCCAGGCCAAGGGCGAAACGTTCGGCGGCGTTCTGCAGCTCGCGTACGTTACCGGGCCAGTCGTGACGCAGCAGCATGGCGCGCTGGGCCGGCTGCAGGGCGTGTGGCGGCAGGCCATGGCGCTGGCTGGCGGCGTCGGCGAAGTGCTGGAACAGCACCAGGATGTCATCGCCACGTTCGCGCAGCGGTGGAATACGTAGCGGCGCCACATTCAGGCGGTAATACAGGTCGGCACGGAAGCGCCCCTGGTCGGCTGACTGGCGCAGGTCCTCCTTGGTCGCGGCGATGATGCGGATATCCAGCGGGATCAGCTGGTTGCCACCCAGGCGCTCGACCACCCGTTCCTGCAGCATGCGCAGCAGTTTCACCTGCACATCCAGGCTCATGCTCTCGATTTCGTCGAGGAACAGCGTGCCACCGTTGGCGAACTCGAACTTGCCGATGCGGCGTTTCTGCGCACCGGTGAACGCCCCGGGCTCATGGCCGAACAGCTCGCTTTCGACCACAGACTCGGCCAGTGCGCCGGCATTGATCGCCACGAACGGCCCGTCGCGGCGGCTGGACAGGTCGTGCAGGGCACGGGCCACCACCTCTTTGCCGGCACCGGTCTCACCCAGGATCAGCACATCGGCGCGGGTGCCGGCCAGGGCGCCGATCTGCTCGCGCAGGCGCTGCATGGACGGCGACTGGCCCACCAGGCGGGTGGCCAGTTGCTGGCGGTCGCTCAGGGCCAGGCGCAGGCTGCGGTTGTCCAGTACCAGGCGGCGCAGGGCCAGGGCGCGACGCACGCTGTCCAGCAGGGCGTCGCTGGCAAAGGGCTTTTCCAGGAAATCGTAAGCGCCGGCGCGCATCGCTTGCACCGCCAGCGGTACATCGCCGTGGCCGGTGATCAGCAGCACCGGCAGTTCGTTGTCACGGCCATGCAGTTGTTCCAGCAGCTGCAGGCCATCGATGCCCGGCATGCGGATGTCGCTGACCACCACGCCGGGCCAGTCGGCCTCAATGCGTTCGGCCAGGCCCTGGGCATCGGCCAGGGCGACCACCTTGAGCCCGGCCAGGTCCAGGGTCTGGCTCAGTGCCTGGCGCAGGTGCGGGTCATCATCGACCAGGATGATCTGGGCTCGGCTGTCGATCAGTGTCTCGGTGGTCATGCCGAGGGGTCCTCCGAATTGGGCAAAGTAGCGCCAGGCGCGGCCACGCGCAGCTGCAGGGTCAGCAGTGCGCCACCCTCCGGGTGGTTGGCCAGCAGCAGCTCACCGCCCAGGGCGCGCATCAGGCTTTCGCAGATGGCCAGGCCCAGGCCCAGGCCCTGGGTGCGGGTCTTGGTGGTGAAGAACGGCTCCTTGGCGTGCTCCAGGGCCTGGCGGCTGAAGCCGGGGCCGTTGTCGCGAATGTACAGGTAGACGCAGTCATCGCGCTGCTCGGCACTTAGCCACAGGCGGCGCGGGTTGGCCTTCTCGGTCAGGGCGTCGAGGGCATTGGCCAGAAGGTTGCCGAGCACCTGGCGCAGGCGGGTCTCGCCGGCCTGTACCCACAAGGTGGCTTCCGGCAGGTCGCGGATCAGCTCGACGGCCATTGCCCGGCGGCGCTTGGCCAGCAGCGCCAGGGCATCGTCCAGGGCCGGCTGCAGGGCCACGCTCTCCGGGGCATGGCGGTCACGACGGGCGAAGGCGCGCAGGTGGGCGATGATCGAGGCCATGCGCCCGGTCAGCTCGCCGATCAGCTTGAGGTTGCCGCGGGCGTCTTCGGTACGCTGGTGGTCAAGCAGGATCTCTGCGTTTTCCGCGTAGCTGCGGATGGCGGCCAGCGGCTGGTTGAGTTCGTGGCTGATGCTGGCCGACATGGTGCCGAGTACCGACAGCTTGCCGGCCTGCACCAGTTCGTCCTGCGCGCGCACGGCCTCCTGCTGGGCGTTCTCGCGCTCCAGCACGGCGCTCTTGAGCCGGGTGTTCAGGCCTTCGAGATCGGCGGTGCGCTCGGCTACGCGTTTTTCCAGCTCCTGGCGGCCACGTGCCTCGAAGTCGATGCGGTCGATGTAATGACGGCGCCGCTGCATCACCAGGCCGGCCAGCAGCATAAGCACCAATAGGGTGCCAGCGCCGATGGCCATCACGGTTTGCACCGAACGGTCGACCAGCATGCGCGGGGCGAGGATGCTGACCTGCCAGCCGGTTTCCTTGATATCGCGGGTCTGGCTGATCCAGGCGTCCTGGTTGAGCACCAGCGGCTGCGGGGCCTGGGTCGGGTAGGGCTGAATGGCGATGATGGCCTGGCGCTCGGCCTCGGTCAGTGCGCGGGTCGCACGGAAGCGCCAGTCGGGCCGGGAGGTCAGGATGACCACGCCATTGTGGTCGGTCAGCAACAGCTGCTCGGGTGTGCGACCCCACAGGGTTTCGGTGTGGTCGAGGTCGACCTTGACTACCAGTACGCCAACGATGCGTTCACGGTCACGCACGGCGGCGGCAAAGAAGTAGCCGCGCTTGGCCGACGTGGTGCCCTGGCCGAAAAAGCGCCCCAGGCGGCCGGCCATGGCTTCGTTGAAGTAGGGACGGAAGGCGAAGTTGCGGCCAACGAAGCTGTCGCGCTTGTCCCAGTTGGATGCGGCCAGGGTGTTGCCGCTGATGTCCATCAGGTACATCACCTCGGCGCCGGTCTGCTGGACGATGTCCTTGAGCAGGCGGTTGGCGTTGGTCACCGCTTCCAGGCGGAACGGGTCGGCCAGCACCCCGCGCAGGGCCGGCAGGTCGCCGAGTATTTGCGGCAAGGTTTCGTAGCGGTGCAGGGTACCGAGCAGGTTGGCGACGTACAGGTCGAGGGTCTGGCGGTTCTGCGAGGCCAGTTCTTCCTGGTAGTAGCGTTCGGCCAGATGGTGCAGGGGCCACAGTAACGGGGCCAGGCACAGGGCCAACAGGGCCAGGCTGCGCCAGCGGGGACGGCGTGGGGGCGTGGGTTTTGCAATCATCACGTAAAGGCGCCAGAAAAGTCTGCCGCAATTATGCGCTAGTTAAGGCAGCAGTTCCGCCTCTGCCAGTGGCAGGCCGAGCTTGTCCTTGTCCGACAGCACTGGTGGCTGCTGCAGCCCCCAGTCGATGGCCAGCGTCGGGTCATCCCAGCGGATGCAGCGGTCGGCGCCCGGGTTGTAGTAGTCGGTGGTCTTGTAGAGAAACTCGGCCGACTCGCTCATCACCGCAAAGCCATGGGCGAAGCCGGGCGGAATCCACAACTGGCGATGGTTGTCGGCCGACAGCTGCACCGCGACCCATTGGCCGAAGGTTGGCGAGCTTTTGCGCACGTCCACGGCAATATCACGGATTTCCCCCTGCACCACGCGCACCAGCTTGCCTTGGGTGTTTTCCACCTGGTAGTGCAGACCACGCAGCACACCCTTGATGGAGCTCGAGTGGTTGTCCTGGACGAACTCGACATTCACGCCGGTTTGCCGGGCGAACTCACGAGCGTTGAACGCCTCGAAGAAAAAACCACGGCTGTCAGCAAAAATCTTCGGCTCGATGATCAGTACTTCGGGGATCGCGGTAGGGATGATGTTCATGGCGGTTCGCTGGCCCGTTCTGCTCATGTATTGACCCTAGCCGGTCTGGCCGTTTTTTCCGCCTTGGGCTTCAACGGCGTTCACAAGGGCTGGCTATGGTAGAGGTCGTGCCGCTTTGATTCTCGACCAAGGTTGCGTATGTTTCGATTGTTATCGATTTATTGGCAGTATCCGGTCGTAGATTTCCCGATTATCGGGCTTCAAATATCGATATATATCGGTTATAAATTGACAAACGCCCCAGCACAGTCCGGCTCAGGGCCATCACAGAGGTCAATCATGAAAACCCTCAACTCCACTCCCCGTGCCGATGGTTTCCACATGCCCGCCGAGTGGGCCCCGCAAACCCAGGTGTGGATGGTCTGGCCGGAGCGCCCTGACAACTGGCGCCTGGGCGGCAAGCCGGCGCAGGCTGCCCATGTGACACTGGCCAAGGCCATTGCCCGCTTCGAGCCGGTAACCGTCGCGGTCTCCGCTGGCCAGTACGAAAATGCCCGTCGTCAGCTCGACCAGCCGAACATCCGCGTGGTCGAGATCAGCAACGACGACGCCTGGGTGCGCGACACCGGCCCGACCTTCGTCATCAACGACCAGGGTGAGGTGCGTGGCGTGGACTGGGGCTTCAATGCCTGGGGCGGCTTCGATGGCGGCCTGTACGCACCGTGGAACCGCGACGAGGAGCTGGCAGCCAAGGTCCTGGAAATGGAACGCTGCCAGCGCTACCAGACCGAAGGCTTCGTGCTCGAGGGCGGCTCGATCCACGTGGACGGTGAAGGTACCGTGATCACCACCGAGGAGTGCCTGCTCAACCGCAACCGCAATCCGCACCTGAACCGCGAGCAGATCGAAGCGGTGCTGCGCGACCATCTGGCGGTGGACACCGTGGTCTGGCTGCCGGATGGCCTGTACAACGACGAGACTGACGGCCACGTCGACAACTTCTGCTGTTACGTGCGCCCGGGCGAAGTGTTACTGGCCTGGACCGATGATTCCAACGACCCCAACTATGCACGTTGCCATGCCGCCATGGAGGTGCTGAAAAACACCCGCGATGCCAAGGGCCGTGAGTTCATCGTGCACAAGATGCCGATCCCGGGCCCGCTGTTCGCCACCGCCGAAGAGTGTGCCGGTGTCGATCAGGTGGCTGGCAGCCAGGAGCGTGACCCGTCGGTGCGCCTGGCCGGCTCGTACGTGAACTTCCTGATCGTCAACGGCGGCATCATCGCGCCAAGCTTCGACGACCCGGCAGATGCCGAGGCCAGAGCGATCCTGGCGAAGATCTTCCCCGACCACGAGGTTGTGATGATCCCCGGTCGCGAGCTGTTGTTGGGCGGTGGCAACATTCACTGCCTGACCCAGCAGCAGCCGGCGCCGGTCAAGCGTTGAGCGCACGGTGAATGAAGGGGCCCGTCGGATGACGGGCCTTTTTGTTTCCAAGGCTGTCCTCAGGCCTGTGCTGGCATACGTTTTGTATTGTTTTCAGTCAGATAGCTCGGCCATGCCGAACTCTCGGATCTGTAACAATCCTTACGTAAATTAGCCGCTCACGGGCCAGGGAGTACGTGTAGAAATGAACGCAGCAAGTGAGTCGGCTTTGCGCCCATCGGCAGTGAATCACCAATCGCTCAGGCTTGTGGCGAAGTGGTTGAAACACCATGGAAGCATCAGGGTCAGGACGACCGACCCACGACGTCTGCTTGCCGGACGATATCCCCAAGGGCTGATCAGCGAAGCAGAAATGCAGGCGCTGATGGCGGTGTGGCACTGATCGAATCGGTATTACCTGTACCGGCCTCTTCGCGGGCATGCCCGCTCCCACAGGTACTTCACAGGCTTCGAGGCATGTGGTGCCCCTGTGGGAGCGGGCGAGCCCGCGAAGAGGCCGGCACAGGCGCTAGAGATCAGAAGCTGTAGCTGCCAGTCACCACCAGGCTACGGGGGTCACCTACCTGGATCTGCGCCGCACTGGTCGCAGAGCTGTAGTAGGTCTTGTCGGCGATGTTGCTCAGCGCCGCTCGCACATCCCAGTCATGCGTGCGGTACCCAGCCAATGCATCCCAGCGGCCATACCCCGGTAGCACCGTGGTGTTCTGGTTGTCCGCATAACGCTCGCCCACCAGCGTCAGGCCGGTTTCGGCGTACCAGCCCAGTTCCGGTTTCCAGGTCACGAACAGGCTGCCGTTGCGCTTGGCCACATCATTGATGCGGTTGCCTTCCTGGCCGTTGTTGTCCTTGACGATGGTCGCGTCCTGCAGGCCGATGCCACCGCGCACGTACCAGTTGCCAACGATGTTGCCGGTGGCGGTCAGTTCGATACCACGCGAACGCTGCAAGCCGCTGAGCAAGATGTTTTCCGGGACAAGCGGGTCGCGGGTGCGGCGGTTGTACAGTTCCAGCTCGTAGATGGCCAGAGTGGTGGTCAGACGCTGGTCGAGCCAGTCGCTCTTCACGCCGATTTCCTTCTGGCGGGTTTCTTCCGGCTTGGCGTCGTTACCGTTGCCCTTTGCGGCCGGGGTGATACCGATCAGACCGCCGCCAACCGGCGAGAATGTCTTGCTCCACGAGACGTAGAACGAATGGTCGCGCCACGGTGTGTAGACCACACCCAGGCGTGGGCTGGTGCTGTTGCTGTCCTGTGTTTCGCGCACGCCATCCTTGTTGGTGGTCTGCACGTCGAACTGGTCGAAGCGTACGCCGGCAAGAACCTGCCACTGATCGTTCAGGCGGATCTGGTCTTGCAGATAAAGGCCGCGGCTATCGACCACGGTATGGTTGTCACTAAACAACGTCATTGGGCCATTGAGCTGGTGGTTGCGGCCGGGCTTGCCCAGGCCCTGCAGTTTCTGGTCGACCGCTTTGTACAGCACCGGGTCGCGCTTCTGGTTGCCGAATTCCAGGCCCAGCAATAGCTTGTGCTCCAGGCCCAGGGTGTCGAAGTCGCCCTCGGCTTCCAGGGTGTTGAACAGGTTGCGGGTGTTCAGGTCCTGTTGCCAGCGCTGGCGGGTCAAGGTGTCGGTGCTGGCGTCGTAGCCCGTGACGTAGGTGTTGTCGAACTCACTGTCGAGCTTGAACAGACCCAAGGTATGGCGCAACTGCCAGGTTTCGTTCAGCTGGTAGTTCAGGCGCGAGCGCAGCGACTGGGCGCGGTCGTCGATGTAGTCGCGCTGGGTGTCGCCATAGGTGGTGCTGCGGCTGACATCGGCCGGGCGGCCGTTGACCCCGGGAATGCCACGGTCCGGGGTGCGGTTGTAGCGGCTGTATTCGTATTGCACCAGCCAGTTCAGGTCGGGGGTGACCTGCCAGCTGATCGACGGGGCGAACAGTTGGCGGCTGCCGTCGATGCCGTCGCGGAAGCTGTTGTTGTCCTGGTTGCCCATGTTCAGGCGCAGGCTGACGGTATCGCTGGGGTCGGCACTGAGGTCGGCATACAGGCTGCGCAGGTCCTCGCTGCCGGCCTGCGCCTCGATGCTCGAACGGCGGCCGTGCTCCGGCGCCTTGCTCACCCGGTTGACGATACCGCCCTGGCTGCCACGGCCATAAAGCACCGCTGCCGGCCCCTTGAGCACTTCGACCCGCTCGATGTTATGCAGGTCGCGGATGTACTGGCTGTCGTCGCGAATGCCGTCCAGATAGAAGTCGTTGCTGGCTTCGAAGCCGCGGATGCGCACGCTGTCGAAGCGGGTGTCGGCACCGCTGCTGACGTTGGGGATGCCTTCCAGCGCCTTGCCCAGGGTGTTGCTGCCGTAATCCAGCACGTTGACGGTCTTTACCGTGTCGATGGCCTGCGGCACATAGCGTACTGGCGTCGAGGTGCGGGTCGCGGTGCTTACCTCCTTGACCCGCGGGTTGTCCTCTTCGCGCTCGCTGTCGGCGGTCACCGACAGTTCCGGCAGAGTGGTGGTGGCGGCACTGGCCAGGCCGGCGCCGCACAGCAGCGGCAGGCCAAGGGTAAGGGTTAAAAGACGGCAGGGTACAAGCATGGGCACATCCGGATCGAGCAGGTGAAAAAGAGATGCGGATGGTAATGCTTGTTATTTGCTCTTGCTTGGGTATTTGTAAAGGGTTGTCATTACATCTGTGTCAGTTTGTTTCGCTCTCTGCCGCGCCGCATTTCCCTGTAGGAGCAGCCTTGAGCTGCGAAAGCGTCCTCACAGGAAATTGTCCGTTCGATCAAAAGGCGATTTCCCACACAAGATAAATTGTCCGCTGATAGCGCAAACCCGCATGGAAATGCACCAGACACGCGGGCTATTTTGGTTATATCAACCTGCATTTCACGACTTTTTGACATTTGTAATCGCACACGGCTAGGATTCGGCCAACGCCTGCTGGCCATGATCTTGGCCATGCTGCTGCCAGAGGCCGCCGTGTGATTACCGGCAGGCCTTCCAGTCTGGATCCGCATAGCGTCGAACCTACGAAGGGGCGTTGGTTCCTGGCGTCATATTGCAAGCGTTTTTGATTAAGAAATAAGGAAAACAACATGTTGAAAACCAGGATCAGCCTGGTCGCCCTGGCGATGGTCGCCGCGACCCAGGCACAGGCCAATGATCAGGCCGACAGCAAAGGCTTCATCGAGGACAGCCACGCCAACGTCCTGCTGCGTAATGCCTATATCAATCGTGACAAGAAGCACGGCACCGACGACCAGATCGAATGGGGCCAGGGCGTCATCGCCAACTTCTCCTCCGGCTTCACCCAGGGCACCGTCGGTGTCGGCGTCGATGCATTCGGCCTGTATGCCGTGCGTCTGGACGGCGGCAAGGGCCACAACGGTGGCGCCGGTGTCGACTTCTTCAAGCCTTCGGACTTCAAGGACGAGAACGGCAACGCCAACTCGCCGCACAACCTGGCCCGTGGTGGCGCTGCTGTGAAGTTCCGCATCTCCAACACCGTGCTCAAGTACGGTGACCAGATGCCGGCACTGCCAGTGCTGCAGTACGACGACGCGCGTCTGCTGCCAGAAAGCTTCACCGGTACCCTGATCACCTCCAAAGAGATCCAGGGCCTGGAACTGAACGCCGGTCGCTTCACCCAGGAAGCGCGCAAGAGCGCCGAGCGCCGTGACGGTGGTGGCCTGAAGTCGATCAACGTCCTTGGTGGCAGCTACAAGTTCACCGACAACTTCACCGCTTCGCTGTACACCGCCGACAACGAAGACGTGATGAAGAAGCACTACCTGGGCCTGAACTACGTCTTCCCGATCGCCAGCGACCAGTCCCTGACCCTGGACTTCAACGGCTACAAGTCGGACATCGACGACAAGTTCGTGAAATCCGCTGGCCTGAACGGCGACTCCAACACCATCTGGAGCCTGGCAGCCACCTACGCGTACGGTGCGCACTCGTTCACCATCGCCCACCAGCGCAGCACCGGCAGCACCGGCTACAACTACGGCTGGTACCAGAACGAGGGTGGCGTGGGTGACGGTGGTTCGACCATCTACCTGGCCAACTCGTACTGGTCCGACTTCAACGCCGAAGACGAGCGTTCCTGGCAGCTGGGCTACGGCCTGGACTTCGGTGCCTACGGCATCCCGGGCCTGACCTACAAGCTGGCCTACGTGGTGGGTGACAACATCAACACCCGCAACGTCGCCAACCCGCAGGGCTTCGGTGAAGGTAAAGAGCGCGAGATCTTCAACCAGATCCGTTACGTGGTGCAGGACGGCCCGGCCAAGGACCTGTCGATCAAGCTGCGTAGCTCGTTCGTGCGTACCAACAACGCCGTGCAGCAGAACGGTTACAACGACGACGGCAACGAAGTCCGCGTATTCGTCGAGTACCCGATCAGCATCTTCTGATCCTGATCTGATGGCCTAGGGGCTGCTTTGCAGCCCATCGCGATACAAGGCCGCTTCCACATTGATCGGCATGCGCAGGACCATTGTGGGAGCGGCCTTGTGTCGCGAAAGGGCCGCAAAGCGGCCCCCGGCTTTCACGCCGGCTCCACTGCCCTGCGCCGCACCCCGGCAACCTTCACCTCTCCCTCCCCAGTCTCCGGCGCAAAGCTGTCACTGCGCGCCATCCGCCACATCCGCGCATAAAACTCGCTTTCAATCGAGCCACTGAGCAATTCGCCCGGCTTGAGGAATGTGTGCAGGTCCGAGAACAGACCGATTTCGCTGGGGCTGATACGCCGCGCCAGGTGTTTGGGCTTGAGTTCCGAAGGGTGTTCCAGGCCCGCGGCAGCCAACATTTCGGCCAGCGCATGCAGCGTGTTGCGGTGGAAGCTGGCCACCCGCTCGGCCTTGTCCGGCACCACCAGAGCGCGCTGGCGCAGCGGGTCTTGCGTGGCCACGCCGGTCGGGCATTTGTTGGTGTGGCAGCTCTGCGACTGGATGCAGCCGATGGCAAACATGAAACCGCGCGCGGAGTTGACCCAGTCCGCCCCGATGGCCAGCACGCTGGCGATGTCGAAGGCGCTGACGATCTTGCCTGCCGCGCCAATGCGGATGCTGGCGCGCAGGTTCAGGCCGACCAGGGTGTTGTGCACGAACATCAGGCCTTCGCGCATCGGCACGCCCATGTTGTCGCTGAACTCGCGGGGTGCCGCACCGGTGCCGCCTTCCTTGCCATCGACGACGATGAAGTCCGGCGTGATGCCAGTGGCCAGCATGGCCTTGGCAATGCCCATGAACTCCCAGGGGTGGCCCAGGCAGAATTTGAACCCCACCGGCTTGCCGCCCGACAGTTCGCGCAGGCTGGCCACGAACTGCAGCAACTCGACCGGGGTGCGGAAGGCACTGTGCGCCGCCGGCGAGATGCAATCCTCGCCCACGCGCACGCCACGGGTGGCGGCAATCTCGGGGCTGACCTTGTGCCCCGGCAGGATGCCGCCGTGGCCCGGCTTGGCGCCCTGGCTGAGCTTGATCTCTATCATCTTCACCTGTGGCGAGCGCGCCTGCTCGGCGAAGCGCTGCGGGTCGAAGCGGCCGTCCTCGGTGCGGCAGCCGAAGTAACCGCTGCCGATTTCCCAGATCAGGTCACCGCCATGTTCGCGGTGGTAAGGGCTGATGCTGCCTTCGCCGGTGTCATGGGCAAAACGGCCCATGCGTGCACCGCGGTTGAGGGCAGCGATGGCGTTGGCACTGAGGGCACCGAAGCTCATGGCCGAGATATTGAAGATCGACGCCGAGTAGGGCAGGCGGCATTGCGGCCCGCCGATGGCGATGCGAAACGATGCCGGGTCTGGCGTGGCCACTGGCAACATGGAATGGCTGATGAACTCGAAGCCGGGCTTGTAGGCATCGTTGAGGGTGCCGAAGGCCTTCTCGGCGCTTTCGTTCTTGGCCCGGGCGTAGACCAGCGAGCGCTGCGAGCGGGAGAACGGCAGCTTGTCGTCGTCGCCCTCGATCAGGTATTGGCGGATTTCCGGGCGGATGGTTTCGATCAGGTAGCGGATGTTGCCCAGGACCGGGTAGTTGCGGCGCACGGAGTGGTGGCTTTGCCGCAGGTCGTTCAGCCCGACAAGGCTGAGCAACGTGGTGATCAGTGTCAACGGCCACAGCCAGGCATGCTGGGGTAGCAGCGGCAGGCTGGCGAAGGTGAACAGCAAGCAGAGAGCGAGGCAGGCGTAGCGGCTGGGTAGAGAGTGTTTCATGGGTCCATCGCAGGCAGGATGACCGGGCATAGGATAGGCAAAGGCGGGGAGGGGAAAACCTGGGTAATCGGTAAAAGACTGTTACCTGATTGTGGTTGTGTTGCCTGTGCTGGCCTCATCGCCGACGAGCCAGGTCCCACCTCGACCGCAACGATTTCAAGCCATGCGCAGTACCTGTGGGAGATTCTATGGTTGTGGGCAATGCTTTTTGCCCCCTTTGCTCATGTATTCGCCTTGAGTCTTCATCAAGGCGAATGCAATTCTGGCCAGCTTTCGGGACAGGATGACAAGGGCCTGAGTGGTTGCCTTACCTGTATTCCGATAATGTTCATACACCTCTTTCCACGCAGCTGTCTTGCTAGCCGCCATGGCTGCATTGTGCAGTAGCCGGCGCACTTCTGAGCAGCCTCGCTTGGTTAAGCATCGGCGTCCGGATTTCTGGCCTGATTCGGCAACTTTCAGATCCATGCCTAGAAAAGCGATGAATGAATCGCTGCGCTTGAAGTCGCCGCGGATGAAGGCGGTGACTAAAGCGACGGCAGTCAGAAAACCAATGCCTTCAACTGCCTGGCAGCGGGCAACCTGCTCGCTCAGCCCCGCTTCTCTAACCAGCGTCTTCAAACGCTTTTGAATCAGCAGATCAAGCGACTCAAAGTGTTTGGCGAAGCTATTGAAGGCGTCCTTGAGGGACGCTTCGTTACCCCAACTCTGGGTCAGACTGGTGCGCGCTGACACCAGCGCTGCTCGGCGTCGGAGAAGGCTCTGAAGCTTGCTGTAGACGGCTGGAGGGGGTGACCAAGGACGAAGCAAACTGCCCTCACGATCCAGGAAACGGGCTAGCAGGCAGGCATCAGATGCATCAGTTTTGGCACGCCCGCCAATCCCTTTTCGGTAGTTGCTGAGTTGGTACCCATCAACGACATAGACTGCAAAACCCTTTTCGTAAGCCATCTCCACCAGGTCCAGGTGATAAACGTTGGTGGCTTCAACACAGATAGCCGTATTGGCTGGCTGAAGTGCCAGCCACTTGCGGATCTCAGGCTTTGTATTTTTCAACGAGTGTTGTTGAGCGGTTTCCTCGCAATAGCTGACCAGTTCGACCTTGGCGACATCGACGCCAATGATGAACTTCTCTACTCGCATTGCCATCGCCTGAACTCCCACGGTATGGTTTTTGGGCTCGGAGGGGTTTCACCAAGAGGCGCTGGCTTGCTTCTATCGTCGCTTGCAAACGATGCATTCTTTATCGGCGCTTTGGTGAAGGGGTGGGGCGAGTTCTCCCACGGTCTGTACTGCTGTGAACAGTCAGATTCGGCTTTTTCGTCCCACCACCCCTTCGAGTATCACCATACAAGCTGGCTTGCCGGCGATGAGGCCAGCACAGGCGGTAAGGTTCCTGCCCCGCAAAAGTGTTAGCGAGGCAACAAAACGCTGACCCGCAACCCACCCCCCTCGCGGTTCGCCAACAGCAACTCGCCCCCATGGCTGGCAGCAATCCGCTGGGCAATGCTCAACCCCAGCCCATACCCCCCGGACGCCTGGTTGCGCGACCCTTCACCGCGCACGAACGGGTCGATGATGGTCGCCAGCAGGCCCGGTGCAATCCCCGGTCCGCGGTCGTCGATATGGATGAACACCCCCGTAGTAGCGCGCTCCAGCGTGACCGAAACCTCCTTGGCATAACGCAACGCATTGACCAGCAGGTTCTGCAGGCAACGCTGCAGCAGCAGGGCATCGACCCGCAGGCTGCCCGCCTGGCCATGCACCGGCAGCGGCTCTTCAGCAGTGGCCAGCTCCGCGCACTGGCGCACCACCAGCCGGTCCAGGTCCACCTGCTGCAAGTTCTGTTGCTCCCCCGCGCGCAAGTAATCGAGCACCTGGCCGATCATGTTGTCCATCTGCGCAATGTTCTGCCGCAGGCGTTTCCGGTTTTCGTCGTCCGGCAGGCGCTCCAGGCGCAGGCGCATGCGCGTCAGAGGGGTGCGCAGGTCGTGGGACACCGCCGCCAGGAAGTGGGCCTTGTCGTTGACCATCGCGATCAGCCGCTGCTGCATGGCGTTGAAGGCCTGGGCCGCCTGGCGCACTTCCTCCGGGCCATCCAGCGCCAAAGGCGGCTGCTCGAGGTTGCTACCAAGACCGCGCGCGGCATCGGCCAGGCGCCGCAACGGGCGCAGGCACAGGCGCACGGCGATCAGGCACACCAGCAATACCGCGACGATGCGCAGCGCGTACACCCGCAACAGGTAATCGCTGATAAGCACCCAGGCCGACTCGCCGCTCCAGCCTTGCAGTTCCTGGCCCTCGATAGTCAGCCAGTGCCCATCGGCCAACGGCACCGCGAACTGCAGATGCCCCTGGGCCGTGCGCAGGCCGAACAGGCTGCGCCAGACGATCGGCTGGCCGTGTTCATCGGTCAGCTGCACCTTAATCAGGCGCACGTCCTGGGCATGCCCCAACTCGTACTCGAGGGCCTGATGCAGCAACAGTTCGATACGCCTGCGCCCACGGCGCTCGTCCTGCACCGGCGTGGGCAGGGTTTCGCTGCAACGCAGCTGGTAATGCGCTGGCGCCTGCAGTGCACCGGCACGGCAGTCGGCCTGGGCGATCAACGGCGCGCTGCGTGCGGCAATCAGCCGGACAGGGGCCTCGAGTACTTGGGCAAAACGCACATCGAACCAGATGCTGCTCGACATCAACTGGATCAGCACGGTGCCGCTGACCATTATCAGCAGCAACTGGCCGAACAACGTGCGTGGCCACAGCCGGCGCAGCCAGCGCATGTCAGGCATCGGCCCCGTTGGCGGCGATGCTCAGCAGATAGCCTTCGTTGCGGATGGTGAGAATTTGCGCGGTACCCGCCGGCGCATGGCGCAGGTGCTGGCGCAGGCGGCTGACGCACATGTCCACCGAACGGTCGTCTGGCAGGTGGTCGCGGCCGAACGCACTGCGCGTCAGCTGGTCGCGGGATACTACGCGGTTGTTGGCTTCCAGCAGCTCGCGCAATACGCGGTAGTCGGAGCGGGGCAGGGTCAGGGTCTCGCCATCGGGGCGGGTGAGCAGGCGCTTCACATGTTCCAGGCGGAAGCCGGCGAACAGCTGGGCATCTTCTACGGGCTCTTCGGCGGGCGCATCCAGGCGTTGCGGACGACGCAGCACGGCCTTTATCCGGGCGATCAGCTCGCGTGGCTCGAAGGGCTTGGCCAGGTAGTCATCGGCACCCACCTCCAGGCCGATGATGCGGTCCAGCGTGCTGCCCTTGGCCGACAGCATGATCACCGCCAGCCCCGGCGTGGCTTGCAGCTGGCGGCACAGGCTCAGGCCGTCTTCGCCTGGCAGCATCAGGTCCAGCACTACCAGCTCCACCTTGTGTCGGGCCAGTTGCTCGCGCATCTGCTCGCCGTCAGCCGCTGCCAGCACGTTATAGCCTGCATCTGTCAGGTAATCACAAAGAAGTTCGCGAATCTCGTCGTCATCGTCGACAACAAGCAAAGTTGTGCTCATGCAGGGAAACACCTGTTAGGTGAGGGCCGGGGGCGCTCGTTACGTTCGATTACATCCCCGTACAAGCCGGGGCTGGAGCCCGGAGGGCCTATCCCTAGAATCCTAACAAAAAATCATCTGCAAATACGAAGCCTTCCCAAATGAACTCCGAGAGCAACCCGAACGCCTTCCCCTCCATCAGCCGAGGCGGCACGCGCCTCAAACCGCTGGCACTGTTCATTGCCATGGCCGTCAGCGGTGGCGCGATGGCTGCCGACAGCAAGCCCCTGGAACTGGAAGCCACGCAAATCGAAGACAGTGCCCTGCTGTCCGCCGACGAAGCCGGCCAGCTGGGTTACACCGTCGAAAGCACCCGCAGCTCCACCGGCCTGGCCCTGACGCCGCGCCAGACGCCGCAGTCAGTCACCACCATTACCCGCCAGCAGATGGATGACCGCGACATCCACACCATCGAGCAAGCGCTGGAAACCACCCCAGGCGTGACCGCGAGCAAGTCCGAAGTGGGCGGGCGTACCGACTACCGTGCCCGTGGTTACTCGATCAGCAACTGGAAGGTCGATGGCCTGCAGTTCCAGGGCGGCTCCGACTTCAGTGGCGGCGGCAATGCACTGAACATGGACCTGTACGAGCGCATCGACATCGTGCGCGGCGCCAACGGCCTGCTGGGCGGTACCGGCGACCCGTCGGCCACCGTCAACCTGATCCGCAAGGCACCGACCAAAACGTTCGGCGGTAGCGCATATGCCACCTACGGCAGTTGGGACAAGCGCCGCCTGGGCGCCGACCTCAACCTGCCGCTGTCCGAAGACGGCCGCCTGCGTTCGCGCTTCGTGATGACCCAGCAGGACGCCAACTCATACCGCGACAACCAGTCCGAGCGCTCTCGCGCCGCGCTGGCCAACTTCGAGTTCGACCTGGACGATGCCACCACCCTCGGTGCCGGCTACCAGTACGAGTACAACAAGATTGTTGGCGGTGGCTGGGGTGCGAACATCCCGATCTGGTACCGCGATGGCAGCAAGACCGACCTGCCGCGCAGCACCAACGTGGTACCCAGCTGGAGCTTTGGCGAGTACACCACCCGCACCGCGTTCGGCTCGCTGGAGCACCGCTTCGACAATGACTGGACGCTGGACCTGAAAGCCGCCCAGAGCACCGCCGAAACCCTAAACCACCGCGGCCTGGCCAAGGTCAACTCGGCGGGCCGTGGCAGTTACGGCGGCTACTGGGACCAGGATGGCAGCGGCGCCGTGCTCAACGGCCTGCACAGCTCCACCGACACCACCCAGCAGTCGGCGCAGATCGACCTGTCCGGCCCGTTCCAGCTGTTCGGCCGTACCCACCAGGCGATGGTTGGCTACAACGACAGCCGCACCGTGGCCTGGTCGCCGGAATACACCTGCACCATGGTTGGCGACGGCATGGCCAGTGCGCCTGCGCTGGGTTGCCAGTTCCGCGCCAACAACGGCTTCCCGTTGACCGACTGGCGCAATGGCGTGGATGACGACTACAACATCATCGCCTCGCGCACCGGCCGCCACAGCAAGACCACCACCCGCCTGCAGGGCATGTACGCTGCAACCCGCCTGAGCATCACCGACCCGCTGTCGGTCATCCTCGGCGTGCGCACCAGCAACTACTCGGCCACCACCCGCAGCGTGGCTGGCGCACGTACCAGCCAGGAAGAGAACGGCATCGTCACTCCGTACCTTGGCGCGGTGTACGACCTCAACGACAACTACTCGCTGTATGCCAGCTACACCGACATCTTCACCCCGCAAACCGCTGAAACCAGCAGCGGCAGCAAGGTCGAGCCGATTCGCGGGCAAAGCTACGAGACGGGTATCAAGGGTGAGTGGTTCGATGGCCGCCTGAACGCCTCGGCGGCCTACTTCCGCACCAAGCAGGAAAACAAGGCAGTGCTCGACGGCGACCTCACCACCCCGACCGGTGGCGATGCCTACAAGGCCGGTTCCGGCCAGGAAACCGATGGTATCGACCTGGAAGTCGCCGGCGCCCTGACCCCCAGCTGGAACGTGTACGCCGGCTACACCTACCTGCACTTCCGCCGCGTCGACAGCGACGGCCGCAGCGACCCATCGCACCTGTTCAAGGCCTCGACCACCTATCGCCTTTCCGGCCCGCTCGACCGCCTGACCCTGGGCGCCGGGGTTACTGCGCAGAGCAACATCCGCGCAATCTCCAGCCCGGCAGGCCAGCCGAGCAATGGTGTGAGCACCGGTGCCACTGACGTGAACTGGTCCGGTTATGCCATCTGGAATGCCATGGCCAAGTACCAGCTGACCGACGACACCAGCGTCAGCCTCAACGCCAACAACCTGTTCGACAAGCACTACTACACCCGCTACGGGTTCTATGCCGGGGCGATTTATGGTGACCCACGCAATCTGTCGCTGACGGTCAGCACGGCGTTCTGATCAAACGCACCTGGGGCTGCTGCGCAGCCCATCGCCGGCAAGCCGGGCTCCCACAGGTACTTTGGGAGCGACTACCTTGCTCAATTTCTCACAGGTGGCGCGATCCCTGTGGGAGCGGGCGCGCCCGCGAACACGGGCGAAGCCCGTGGCATCCACCGCAGCACCTGATTCGCTGGGGCTGCACCAGGCTCAAGGCATGCACTGTACCTGTCGGAGCCCGGCTTGCCGGCGATGGCCCGCAAAGCCGCCCATTTCACCCGGGCCCAGTCCCTTGCTCGCGATCAATCGGCTTCGCCAGCCGGTCCTCGAAACTATCCCAGTCCTCACCAAACAGTTCCACCGGGTGCATGGTCCGACTCGCCCCATTGCCACAGGCTAATGACTTGGCCGGGCAGTACAGGTCGCAGCCCCAGCAGATGCGCTCCGGGTGGCTGGGGTTTGTGGGGAATTTCTTGGGCATGGTTTCCTTCCCTCAAGGGCTGACTGATCTCAGGCTATGCTGCGTGCCGGCGTCAGGCTTGATTGAGATCAATCTTGGGGGAAGGGATCATGCAGAGCGTGCTGGAAACAAAAAAGGCCCACCTTTCGGTGAGCCTTTTTTGATACTGCGTATGGTGCCGGCACCAGGAATCGAACCCGGGACCTACTGATTACAAGTCAGTTGCTCTACCATCTGAGCTATACCGGCAATGGGGCGTCATTATAACGATCGGTTGGCGCCTGTAAACCACTTCGTTGCGAATGTTCGCAAATGACCTAAGTCACCGACCTGAAAGAAGAATTTTCCTACCAGCCGCGATGGATGGTGGTGACGCTCGGCTCGGTTTTGCCCGGGTTGAAGAACAACTTGTCGTTGTCGCAGCCGCGCTTGCGGCAGGGGCTTTCGGTGCGCAGGGGCAGGCCGTTGTCGCCGCCCAGCTGCATGCCAGGGTGGTTCCAGCCCAGGCTGCTGGTGGGGTGGGGAGCGGTGCCGCTGGCGCAGCCGGTCAGGGCCAGGGTGAGGGTCAGCAGGGCGAGGGGCTTGGTCTGGGTCACAATGGTCGGGTCCGTTAGTCCATGTCGGTTCTGGCGCAACGCCAGAAGGTCGCGGGGCTGGCGGGCAGCGCGCGACGTCACTTTTTAATGATTTGGGGGGCGGATGATACACCGTTGCGGCGGTCGGGCATTAGCTTTGTGTTGCTTGTGATGGCCTATTCGCGGGCTTGCCCGCTCCCACAGGATCTCCACAAGCCTTGAAACTGTGTAGTACCTGTGGGAGCGGGCGCGCCCGCGAAAGGGCCATCAGCTGTACGAAGATTCTGAACTTTAGGGCTAACAACTTCAGGGTTTGGTGGCTTCGGAACTATCCTACGCGCGCCGCCGAAGTATCGCTGTTGTCGGGGAAATGGCTCACGGATACCGTTTTCGGGTCGCTCTGGCGACCGGGTGTGAGAACCCGATTTTGAACGTATCGGCTGCGTAATGGCGACCGTGCGCGGGCAGACCTTGGTCTGGCCGAGCTTCCTATGTTCACTCGGTTTCTCACCTCGTGCACGGTTGCCGCCTTTGTTCCGTGAGAAAGAATGAACACGGCAACTCCTTTGAACTAGGGAGTTTGAAAATTGAAAACGATCGATACTGATCCCCGCAGCCCCAAGCCGATCACCACCGCAGGCGTGGAAACCTTCCTCGCAGCCGGTAACCCATCCCTCAATCTTCTACGCGTCGAGCCTGGCGTCCCCGTCGATGCTGCCTATGAGCATGTCTCGATTCTGATGGGCTACATCAAGCACCTGGTGCGCGAGGGGGATATGGAGGATGACCATAAATTCCTGGGTGCCGCCGATTATCTGTGCGACATGGCCAAGGCGCTGATGAACGATATCGAGATTGCCAAGAACAAGGCGCATTGAACCCTTATGCGGTCAGTGTGGGAGCGGCCTTGTGTCGCGATGGGCCGCAGGGCGGCCCCCGTTTTTGGCGTATTTGCAGATATTGCTGGGGCTGCGTTGCAGCCCTTTCGCGACACAAGGCCGCTCCTACAAGGCACCGCGCAAATCAGGCCATTCTGAGTAAGGCTTTAGACGCAGTCGTCAACCACAAGAAATGTTTATGCACAAGTGGCATCGGCGTCTTGCGCGAAAGGCATGCCGGATCAGTACACCGCCTGTCTTTGCGCAAACGCCTGTTTTTACTGGCCTTGACGGGCAAGCCGGAATAAGCCAAGCGGTTGAAATAGCGCTTGGATCCAACAGGTAATCACAAGCTTGTTCACAGAGTTATCCACAGGTTGTGCTGCGGCTAACGGTCGCGTTCGGCGAGGATGAGCAGGTTGCGCGGGGTAAGTGGGTAGTCGCAGAACAGGCCAAGGCGCACGTTGTAGCCTTGTTCTTCGAGGAACAGGGCGCGATCGAGTACCAGCCACAGCTCCAGCGGCCGGCGGAACAGGTTGCGCACGCGCTCCAGGTTGCGGACCTCGGCCAGGCGTTGCCAGCCTGCGGCTTCCAGGGCTGCCCAGTGCGGGTTGCCAGTCAGCTGCAATTGCTTGAGTTCGGCCAGGTCGCGGCAGTACTGCTCGAAGGGCTTCTCCAGCCAGGCCACGGGTAGCGATGGTGTCGGCAGGTACTCATCGGTCTGGCGCTGCTGGCGTTGCAGCAGGTCGAAGCCCAGGCGCCGGGCCATCGAGGTGTCGCGCTGGCGTCGTACGCGGGCGCCGGCGGTAACGGTTTCGCTCAAGGGCAGGCCCAGGTCGTCCAGTGACAGCCGCAGGCTGGAGGCTTGCGCGGCTGTGGATAACGCCTGGTACTGCTGCGTCGCGATGCGGTTGTAGCAGCAGGGGGCTACGGCCAGTTGCCGGCAACCTTGCTGGCTGGCCAGTTGCATCAGGCGCACATGCAGGTCGCCACAGGCGTGCAGAGCAACCACGCTTTTGTCGCCAGCAAGGTGGCGGGCACTGTCGTTGGCCATCACGTCCTGGTGCACATGCTGCGCCGGCAAGTGGTGGTGCGCGCTCAGGGCCTGGCCGGCGGCGACCAGTTCGGCATCGTATTCCAGGCAGGTCAGGTGTTGGCCGGGTTGCAGCAGGCGGCGGCCCAGGTGGCCTTTGCCGGAGCACCAGTCCAGCCAGTGACGGGGCTGTTCGCGGAAGGCTAGGTGGCTGGCGAAGGCTTCGATCTGCTGCCATTTGCGGCCGGGGACGGCGACGTCTAGGCGGTGCGCGGCGGTGGGTAGATCGGTCGCCGGCAGGTTGCCGAGGGCCGAAAGCTGTTGGGCTTGCTGGGCCAGTTGCGGGAACGGGGCGGGCAATGGGGCAGCGGTGGTGTCGGTTTCGGCGTCTGCCAGGGAGCATTGGCGCAGGTGGGCGGCAAGCTCGGGGTGGGCGGTTTCCCAGGCCAGGTGCAGGGTGGTGAAGGGGCGGGGTTTCCACAGCTGCTGGTGCTCGATCAGGAACTGGTCGAGGGCCTGGAAGCGGGTGCTTAGGTGGGGGCTGTGGAGTTGGTTGGGCATGGCAAGGATGTGTGGTGGGTTCGAGGGCCTCTTCGCGGGCACGCCCGCTCCCACAGGTATAGCGCCACATTCAAGGTTGGCGCTACACCTGTGGGAGCGGGCGTGCCCGCGAAGCAGTCAGTGAGGTCTCAGCGGCCCTGGCAGGCATCCACGCGCAACCAACGCTCCAGCAGCTTGAAGCCCTGCACCAGCACGAACGAGATCACCAGGTAGAACACCCCGGCGGCAAAGAAGATCTCTACTGGCAGGTAGGTGCGGGCAATGATGGTACGGGCCATGCCGGTCAATTCCAGCAGGGTCACGGTACTGGCCAGGGCACTGGCCTTGAGCATCAGGATCACTTCGTTGCTGTACGCCGGCAGGCCGATGCGCGCGGCGCGTGGCAGCATGATGTAGAACAGCGTCTTGCCCCGCGACATGCCCAGCGCCCGCGCCGCCTCGATCTCACCCTTGGGGATCGACTGCAGCGCGCCGCGCAGGATCTCGGCGATGTAGGCAGCAGTGTGCAGGGTCATGGTCAGCACGGTGCACCAGAACGGGTCGCGCAGGTACGGCCACAGCGAACTCGAACGCACCGCGTCGAACTGCGCCAGGCCGTAGTAGACCAGGAACAGCTGCACCAGCAGCGGCGTGCCACGGAAGAAGAAGATGTAGCTGAACGGCACCGCGCGCACATACCAGTGGCGCGAGGAACGGGCGATGCCCAGCGGAATGGCCAGGATCAACCCGGCAACCACTGCGATGGCCACCAGCTCCAGGGTCAGGGTCGCACCCTGGGCCAGGCGTGGCAGCCATTTGATGATGACTTCCCAATTCATTATTCGGCCCTCGCAAAGCCGCGAGCGGCGCGTTTTTCCATGAAGTGCATTCCGGTCATCGCGATGATAGTCAGGCTCAGGTAGATGCAGGCCGCGACCATGTAGAAGGTGAACGGCTCTTTGGTCACGGTCACGCCGATTTGTGCGTGGCGCATGATTTCTTCCAGGCCGATTACCGATACCAGCGCGGTGTCCTTCATCAGGATCATGAACAGGTTGCCAAGGCCGGGCAGGGCGATGCGCCACATCTGAGGCAGGATGATCCGCGACAGGATGCGGCCTTTGGACAGGCCAAGCGCCAGGCCGGCTTCACGGTGGCCCTTGGGGATCGCCAGGATGGCGCCACGGAACACTTCGGTGGCGTAGGCGCCGAAGCACAGGCCCAGGGCGATCACACCCGCAGCGAAGGCGCTGAGCTCCAGGCCCGGCATGTTCAGGGCTTCACCGAGGGCGTTCATCAAGCCGACGGTGCCGAAATAGATAAGCAGTACCCACAGCAGTTCGGGTACGCCGCGAACCAGGGTCGAATAGAAGCCACCAAGCCATTGCAGCGGCTTGATCGAGGAAGTCTTGGCCAGGGCGCCGAGCAGGCCCAGGACCAGGCCCAGCAGCAAGGCGCAAAGCGCCAGTTTTACGGTCATCAGGGTGCCGGCCATCATGGCCGGACCGAATCCGTGCAGGTCGATATTCATGGGCAGGTCATTCTAGGGACTGGCGCGCCGCAAGGGCGCGCCGGTCGGGGCGGATCATTCGATGCTGAACGGGAAGTACTTGTCGTTGATCTTCTTGTACGTGCCGTCGGCCTTGATTTCTGCCAGGGCCTTGTTCAGGTCGTCGCGCAGCTTGGTGTCACCCTTGCGCACGGCAATGCCGATCTTGTCGCTGTCCATCACCGGCTCGCCCTTGAACTCGAAGTTCGAGCCGTCTTTGCTCTTGAGCCACTCGTACTGCACGTACTTGTCGGCCAGGATGCCGTCGATGCGGCCGGAGACCAGGTCGAGGTAGGCGTTTTCCTGGGTGTCGTACAGCTTGATCTCTACGTCGTCACCGTAGTTGTCTTCCAGCCAGGTGCCAGCCAGGGTGGCGCGCTGGGTACCGATCACCTTGCCCTTGAGCGAGGCCTTGTCGGTTTTGAAGTCGACGTTTTTCGGCGCGATGAACTGCAGCTTGTTGGAGTAGTACGGATCGGTGAAGTCCACGGCCTGCTTGCGCTCGTCGGTGATCGACAGCGACGAAACCAGGAAGTCGAACTTCTTGGCGTTCAGGGCCGGGATGATGCCGTCCCAGTCGGAGGTGACGACCGAGCACTCGACTTTCATCTTGGCGCACAGGGCGTCACCGATGTCTTTGTCGAAGCCGACCACGTTACCGCTGGCATCCTTGTTGTTGAACGGTGGGTAGGCGGCTTCGATACCCATGCGCAGTTTTTCTGCGGCCAGGGCGTTGGCCGACATCACCAGCGTGGCAGCAGCTGCCAGGAGGAATTTCTTGTAAGTGTGCATGTATTGCTCCGTTAGCGGTGGCTGGACATGAATTGCTTGCAACGCGCCGAGGTCGGGTTTTCGAAGACCTGCTGCGGCGATCCCTGCTCTTCGACCAGGCCCTGGTGCAGGAAGACGACTTCACTGGACACATGGCGGGCAAAGCTCATCTCGTGCGTCACCAGCAGCATGGTACGGCCTTCTTCGGCCAATGCGCGGATAACGTTTAGCACTTCCTGGACCATTTCTGGGTCGAGCGCCGAAGTTGGCTCGTCGAACAGGATGACCTTGGGCTTCATGGCCAGGGTACGGGCAATGGCGGCTCGCTGTTGCTGGCCACCGGAAAGCTGGGCGGGGTAGCTGTGGCGCTTGTCATAGATGCCCACCTTGTTCAGCAGGGCTTCGGCGGCTTCGATGGCCTCGGCCTTGCTCTGGCCGAGCACGCGGCGTGGCGCCTCGATGATGTTGTCGAGGATCGACATGTGCGGCCACAGGTTGAAGTTCTGGAAGACGAAGCCGATCTCGCTGCGCAGGCGGTTGATCTGGCGGTTGTCCGCGGCGACCAGGTCGCCGTTCTTGGCGGCCTTGAGCTTGAGGGCTTCACCGGCGACCAGGATTTCGCCCTGGTGCGGGTTTTCGAGCAGGTTGATGCAGCGCAGCAGGGTGGACTTGCCGGAGCCGGACGACCCCAGGATGGAGATCACGTCACCGTCGCGCGCGGTCAGCGAAATGCCCTTGAGAATTTCCTGCTCGCCGTAGCGTTTGTGCAGATTGCGGATTTCCAGCGCGGGCGTGGCCTGAGCCATGTGCGGTCCTCATGTGTACGGGTGCGTTCCCAGCTGTTGGCGGCCTTCCTGGCGTGCGCCACGCTAGCATAGCGGCATTATCACGGCCAACAGGGTCGCTGGGGACTCGGGGCGCTGGTGGGGCAGTTTGTCGCATCGTTGCAGCGCAACGTCGCGCGGATGTCCGCGAAGGCATCGCCCAGCACCAGAGCCTTGATGAAAAAAGGCGCGATGGTGCCAGCTTTGGCCCGCTCATGGAAGCGGTTTTAGACCTTTCGCGGGCATGCCCGCTCCCACAGGTTCTTTAAAATGCCCAAATGGTTGCGCCTGACCTGTGTGAGTGAGTATGCCCGCGAACGGGGGCGGTCAGGTGCCGAGGTTGTACCTGCAGGTTGCACTTTTTGGCATTGCAGTGGTGCACGGGTGTTACCGGGGAGCACCTTTGGTGCGTTTGTAAGTGAGTATTTCAGTAATCCGATGATTTGGCGGCCTTTCGGTCAGGCATTGGCCGAAAGCCCTCCAAACCGCATACCAAAAGGCTCGCAGACTTTTCTGACGAATGCATTCAGCACATGGCGCGCTTATTGCCAGTAGGAAACCGCCGATTGCAGCGACGCCCAGGTCAACCCCAGGCGCGCTCCGTAACCGCAGTCGGAGTGGTCCACTCCTTACAAAGGTAGTTTTAATGAGCGGTAACAATTCCAATGACCTCGCTCAGGGGCTCAAACAACGGCATGTGACCATGCTGTCCATCGCTGGCGTCATCGGTGCCGGCCTGTTCGTTGGCTCCGGCCACGCCATCGCTGCTGCCGGCCCGGCCGTGCTGCTGGCTTACGCTGCCGCCGGTACGCTGGTCGTGCTGGTGATGCGCATGTTGGGCGAAATGGCGGTCGCCTCGCCTGACACAGGTTCGTTCTCGACATATGCCGACCGCGCCATCGGGCGTTGGGCCGGTTTCACCATTGGCTGGCTGTACTGGTGGTTCTGGGTACTGGTAATTCCGCTGGAGGCCAACGCCGCCGCGGCCATCCTGCATGCCTGGTTCCCTGCGGTCGACCTGTGGGCGTTCTCCCTGGTCATCACCCTGGCGCTGACCCTGACCAACCTGTGCAGCGTGAAGAACTACGGCGAGTTCGAGTTCTGGTTCGCCCTGCTCAAGGTGCTGGCGATCATCGGCTTCATCGCTGTGGGTTGTGCTGCCTTGTTCGGCTTCGTGCCGAGCAGCCAGGTAAGCGGTGCCAGCCACCTGTTCGACACCCAGGGCTTCATGCCTAACGGCCTGGGCGCGGTGCTGGCAGCCATGCTGACCACCATGTTCTCGTTCATGGGTACCGAAATCGTTACCATCGCCGCTGCCGAGTCGAAGGACCCGGGCAAGCAGATCAGCCGCGCCACCAACTCGGTGATCTGGCGTATCTGCCTGTTCTACCTGGTGTCGATCTTCCTGGTCGTGGCACTGGTGCCGTGGAACGACCCGGCCCTGGCCGAGACCGGTTCCTACCAGACCGTGCTGAGCCGCATCGGCGTGCCGAATGCCAAACTGATCGTCGACATCGTCGTGCTGATCGCCGTGACCAGCTGCCTGAACTCGGCACTGTACACCTCGTCGCGCATGCTGTTCTCGCTGAGCAAGCGTGGTGACGCCCCGGCCATTGCCCAGCGCACCACCAAGTCGGCTACCCCGCATGTGGCGGTTATGCTGTCCACTGCTGCTGCGTTTCTCTGTGTGTTCGCCAACTTCGTGGCCCCGGCCCAGGTATTCGAGTTCCTGCTGGCCAGCTCTGGTGCCATTGCGCTGCTGGTGTACCTGGTGATCGCCGTGTCGCAGTTGCGCATGCGTGCCCAGCGTGAAGCCCGCGGCGAGAAGATCACCTTCAAGATGTGGCTGTTCCCGGGCCTGACCTGGGCGACCATTGCCTTCATCATCGCCATTCTGGTGGTAATGGCGCTGCGTGAGGACCATCGCGCCGAAATCATCGCGACCGCACTGCTGAGCATTGGTGTGGTGGCGGCTGGCTTGCTGGTGCACCGCAAGCGTGAAGCTGCCGGGCGGGTGGCGCTGGATAACTGATCTGCGCTGGCTGGAATGAAAAGGCCGCGTCCTGTGAAGGGCGCGGCCTTTTTTGTGGACTGTACCGGCCTGTTCGCGGGTAAACCCGCTCCCACAGGTACACCACATATCTTAATTTCTGTGATATCCCTGTGGGAGCGGGTTTACCCGCGAATGGGCCGGGGCAGGTCACATGGCCCTGTCAACCAAACTGCTTCTGCTGCTGTTGCTGCTTGGCAACCAGTTCAGAAGCCGCCACATAAGCTGCCTGGAACTCATCGCTCTCCAGCCAGGCCATGGTGGCCTCTTCGTCGGCCCCGTCCAGCCATTTGCGGTAGGCATTGAACACCAGCACGATGTAGTCGGTGGCGTGTTCTTCCTTGTGCCCCTTGAGCACCAGGGCCAGCAGCGGGTCTACCAGAAACACCGAAATCATCGGCACCAGGCCGCCTTCCTGGGCTTCCTTCATTTTCTTGAACAGTGGGTCGTAGCTGCCCGATTCCATGGCCTTGTTATACACCTGCTCGATGCTGGCGCTGTCGCCGGCGCTGGCCTTGACTGCCTGGCCGCTGCGTACCATGCGGTTCTGCTTGGCCTTGCTGGCGGCGCGCTTGGCGCGTTTCTGTTGCTTGGTGGGGGTGGCCATGGGGTGAATCCTTGGTGGGGCGGAAATTGCGCGTATTGAAGCGCAGCAGGCACGCCGATTCAACTGGCCTGCGGCTCTGCCTCATCTTCCTCGAAACCTCGCGATGCGCGCCCGACCAGCAGCGCATCCGGTGCATGCGCCACGCTGTGGTCCTTGCCCGGGTAATCCAGCGAATGCAGGAAGTGCCGGATGCAGTTGATCCGCGCACGCTTCTTGTCATCGGACTTGATCACGGTCCATGGCGCATCGGCAGTATCGGTATGGAAGAACATCGCCTCCTTGGCAGCGGTGTAGTCGTCCCACTTGTCCAGCGATTTGATATCGATGGGTGACAGCTTCCAGTGCTTCAGTGGGTCGTCCCGGCGCGAGATGAAGCGGCGCAGCTGCTCTTCGCGGTTCACCGAGAACCAGTACTTGAACAGCAGGATGCCGCTGTTGCACAACATCCGCTCCAGCTCCGGGGCCTGGCGCATGAATTCCAGGTATTGCAGCGGCGAGCAGAAATCCATCACCTTTTCGACCCCGGCGCGGTTGTACCAGGAGCGGTCGAAGAACACCATTTCGCCCGCTGTGGGCAGGTGCTGGATGTAGCGCTGGAAGTACCACTGGCCTTTTTCCTGCTCGGAAGGCTTTTCCAGGGCAACGATGCGCGCACCGCGAGGGTTGAGGTGCTCCATGAAGCGCTTGATGGTGCCGCCCTTGCCTGCGGCATCGCGCCCTTCGAACAGGATCACCACGCGCTGGCCAGTTGCCTTAACCCAGCTCTGTACCTTCAGCAACTCGATCTGCAGTGCGTGCTTGGCCTTTTCGTAGTCCTGGCGACGCATGCGGGTGCGGTAGGGGTAGCTGGCCGGCAGGCGGGCCGAGGTGCTGTCTTCGTTGCTGCCCTTGGGGGCGGTGGCGACTTCCAGTGCTGCAGGTTGCTGGCTGATGCTGGTGATCGTCGGCTCCGGCTTGCGCTGGCGTGGGCGGCGCATGCGGGCTGTGGTGATGGCGGGCTCGCTGGGAGCGGGGAGCAGGAGGGGGGATTCTTCGCTCATGGAGGTCCTTGCGGGTCGGGTCGGATGTCCATGCTCCATGCTATCGAGAGTTGGCGGCTGCCTCGTTGATGCGGGTCAATGGCTAATGGCCTGGCGCCACCGTGTCATCGGTTCCACCTGTTGTGGGCTGCAAGCGCCAAATAGGCTGCGTAAGCCTCGCACGGTGTGGGGCACTTGAACTGGAGGTTACACATGAAGCACTACTTTTATCTCAACTTCATCAGCTATGACGAAGACGGCGAGGAGGTGGGTTACCGCTCGGGAACTCTGCCTGCTGACAGCTATCGGGTGACCGCGGCGGACATCAAGAAAATCGCCGATTCGGTCCCGGGCCAGACGCTGCATTTGTTGAGCGTCTCCTACTTGGGGCAGATGACGCAGAGTGAGTATGAGGGTTAAGCGTTTTTGTAGTGCGGCCCCCCCCTTGATGAGGCGGGGGCTTTCCTGGAGGACAAAAACCACAGACAACAAAAAACCCGCACTAGGCGGGTTTCTTGTTGTCGCTTCGGGTAACTTTGCAACCACCAGAAGCTTGAAGGTGGTGCCCAGAGACGGAGTCGAACCGCCGACACGAGGATTTTCAATCCTCTGCTCTACCGACTGAGCTATCTGGGCGACGAGGTGAATTAAATAGACTTTCAGACCGCTCGTCAACGACTTTTTTAAAAAATTTTAAATTAATTCCGTCGCTTACGTTCCGTGGGGTCATTCCGAGGGTGGAACGTAGCCTTCCGCCTGGGCGTATTCTTCGCCGGCGAAAAACTTGTCCATCTCGCCCTGGAGGAATTTGCGGTCCTCGGCGTTCATCATGTTCAGGCGTTTTTCGTTGATCAGCATGGTCTGGTGCTTCTGCCAGTCGGCCCACGCTTTCTGCGAGATGTGTTCGAAGATGTCCTGGCCCTTGGCGCCGGGGTAGGGCGGGCGTTCCAGGCCTGGCAGTTCTTCTTTGTACTTGCGGCACATCACGGTGCGGGTCATCGGGCGTCTCCTGCAATCAGTTCGTCGGCCGCGCGTTTGAGCAGCTTTTTCACCGGGGCGGCGAGGCCCAGGCGCGGCGGGGTGGCGAGGTTATACCAGAGCCAGTCGGCCTCGGCCACGTGCTGGCCGACCGGGTCGACGCGCACCAGCCAGGGCTCGATCGCCAGCTGGAAGTGGCTGAAGGTATGGGTCAGGCCGTCCATGGCGCGGCTGTCAGCCAGGCGAAGGCCGTGTTGGTAGGCCAAGTCGTCGAGCTGGGCGATGTCGTCCAGTTCCGGCAGGCTCCACAAACCACCCCACAGGCCGCTGGACGGGCGGCGGTAAAGCAGGATGGCGCCTTCGTGGTTGGCCAGCAGCGGCATCAGCGTGCGGCGTTGCGGCAGTGCCTTGCGCGGCTTGGGCTCGGGGTAGCGGGTTTCCTCACCGTGCAGGTGCGCTTCGCAGCCTCGCTGTAGTGGGCAGATCAGGCAACTGGGCTTGCTGCGAGTGCACAGCGTGGCGCCCATGTCCATCATCGCCTGGGTGTAGTGGTTGGCTCGCTGCTGCGGGGTAAAGCGTTCGGCCGTGGCCCACAGCTGGTTGGCCACCTTGGGCTCGCCGGGGTAGCCAGCCTGGGCGGTGTAGCGGGCCAGCACGCGCTTGACGTTGCCGTCGAGGATCGGTGCGCGGATGCCCATGCTGATGCTGGCGATCGCACCGGCGGTGGAGCGGCCGATGCCAGGCAGCTCGGTGAGCTGCTCGACACTGCGCGGGAATTCGCCGCCATGCTGTTCGACCACGATCTTAGCGGCCTTTTGCAGGTTGCGTGCCCGGGTGTAGTAGCCCAGGCCCGTCCACAGGTGCAGCACCTCGTCCTCCGGCGCCTCGGCCAGGGCCTGCACGGTCGGCAGGGCCTGCATGAAGCGGTCGAAGTAGTTGAGCACGGTGCTGACCTGGGTCTGCTGCAACATGATTTCCGACACCCACACCCGGTATGGGTTGATGCCCTGTTGCCAGGGCAGGTCGTGCCGGCCGTGTTCGTCATACCAATCCAGCACAGCGCTGGAGAACTGCTCGGGGCTCATCGCTTGAACAGCCCCTTGAGCGCGTCTTTCAATTCAGGGCTCACTTTGTCTCCGAGTTTTTCATCGATCTTGTCCTGCAGGCGGTTGCCGGCCAGCTTGGCGGCAACCTTGCCCAGGCCGTCCTGGTCCAGGCGACAGGCTTTGGCGCCCAGCTCAAGCGGGCCGCGGCAGCGCAGCGGTATTTCGACACCCACATAGCGTTCGTTGACCTGGCAGGCCGGGTCCGGCATGGCGCGCTGGTCGCCTTCGACGACCACGCCAACGTTGTAGTCCATGCCCAGTACACGCAGGTCGAGGTCACCATGGCCATTGACGGTCAAGCCCGGAATGCGCGCTTTGAGGTCCGGGTTGTTGGCAACGCCATTGCGCACCACCAGGCTGCCGCGCAGTTCCTGGAACGGGGTGTCCTTGCCGCGTGGCTCGCCGGTGAGCGATTTGCGGTTCAGCGTGGCGATGGCCTTGCACAGCTGCTGTTCCAGGTTGGCATTGACCAGCACGCCGTCGTTGATGACGAAGTTGGCGTTGCCGTTGAGGGTGTCGACCAGGGCCTTCTGGCTGTTGCCGGTGGCGGTCAGGTCGCTGGCCAGGGTCAGCAGGCCTTTGACCGGTGGCGTCTGTTCCTTGCCCTCGGTCTTGATGAAGTGTTCCACCGGCACCCGCTGGATGCTGGTATTGACGCCCAGTTGCGGCACGGCAGGGCGCACATCGACGGTGCCCTTGGCCTCGAAGGTGCCGTTGTACAGTTCACCGCGCAGGGTTTGCAGGGTCAGCAGGCCGCCCTGGCCGGTGGCCTTGAGCTGGGCCTCTTCGATCGGCAGTTTGTCCAGGGTCAGCGAGCCGAAGGCCACGTCGGCCTGCAAGTCCAGGGCGCGCAGGCGGTCGACCGGCAGCAGCTTGTCGTCGCTCCAGGCGACCTGGGTCGGGGCGTTGGGAAGCGGCGTGGTGCCAGGGCCGGCGACCGCGCTGGCTTCCTGTTGCTTGACCTCGGCCTGGCGCGCGGCAGTGGCGCCCTTGGCCTCTTCACTCTTGGCCGGCAGGTAGCGGTCGGCGTTGAAGGTGTCGCCCTTGAGCTGCAGGCGCAGGGCCTGTTTGGCGAAGTCTTCGACGGCCACGCGGCCACTGAATGTGCTGTCATCCAGCTTCACCGCCAGGTCTTCCAGGGCCAGGCTGTTCGGCGTGCCCTGCAGGCGGGTGACCAGTTCCAGCTTGGCGAAGGCCGCCGGGTCGTTGGTGGCAGGCAGCGGGCGGCCGATGCTGTCGAGGAAGGTGCGCAGGTCGAACTGGGCGATGGACAGGCCACCGCTAAGCTGTGGCGCCTTGTCCAGGTCACGCAGGTTCAGTTCGCCCAGGGCGCGCAGCTGGTTGGCCGAGACTTTCAGGCCGTTCCACGAGGCGACATTGGCGGCCAGGTCGACCAGCACCTGGCCTTGGGCAGCGAAGGTCACGGTCTTGCTGCCGGTGGGCTCGCCCGAGGTTTCGCCCGACAGGCGCATGTCTTCGAAGTTGTAGCGCTTGAGCTTGCGGTCGAAGCGCAGCTCGCCGGCCAGTTCGGTGCGGGCCTTGATGTTCGGCTGGCTGGCACTTAGGAAGGCGCTGGCCTTGAGCGGAATGCTCGCCCCTTCGTGGACCGGGCCGGTGCTCAGCTGGATACTTTCGGCGCTGTAGCTCTGGCCGGTCTTCGCATCGGTGTACTGCACGCGTGCGTTGTTCACGGTCAGGCTGTCGATGTCCAGCTTGACGGCGCGTTCGTTGCTGGCGACCGGTGCCGACGCCTGTTCAGCTGGTGCCTGGGCCGGAGCACTGGCCTGCGTATCGGCGCTGGTGCCGTTCTGCGCGGACAATGGCTTGCCGATGTCTTCCCAGTTGCCATGGCCCTGTTCGTCACGGGCCAGGGTCAGGTTCAGGCCCTCGACGCGCACGTCGCTCATTTGCACTTCGCGGCGCAGCAGTGGCAGCACACGCACCGACAGGCCGAGCATCTGCAGGTCGGCGAACGGCTCCTTGGGTTTGTTCAAGGTGGCAATGCTCGCTTCGTGCAACTCCAGGCCCAGCCACGGGAACAGGCTCCAGCCGATGTCCCCGTTGAGGGTCAGCTCGACGTGAGCCTTGTCACGTGCCAGCTGGCGAATCTCGTCTTTGTAGTCGTTGGGATCGAAGAGGTGGGTCAGGGCGAAGCCCAGCGCCACGATGATCAGCAGCAACCCGAGAAGCCCAAGTCCCAGGATTTTGCCGAACGCTTTCATGGGCGAGTCCTTGTAGTCCGTTTTTGAAATTCAGGCGCCAGAGTATAGCGCCGCAGTGGTTGCCCCTGCGTATTCGACCAGAGATACGAGACATTTCCTATGCGAGCATCAGATGGTACGGCTTTCGACAGCCATGATTTTGTCAGTTCCGAACGTGCGGCCTTTACTGGCCCTATCGCCGGCAAGCCAGCTCCCACAGGGATCGCGCTGTTCCCGAGGTAGGTGGGGTACTTTTGGGAGTTGGCTTGCCGGCGATAGGGCCGGTACAGGCAACATGACCGTTTCAGCCGAGCAAAAATTAACGATATCAGATTGCTTTCACGCTGCTTGATGCTGCTACCCTTGCGCCGCTTTGCCTGCACCCTCCCTATAAGAAGGATCTGATCCATGAGCAGTACCGTCGCGGCGGGGACCTTGGCCAGTGCGCCAGGCTTCCTGTCGAAGGAGCGCATCATCGCCCGTCCGGGCTTCAACCGCTGGCTGGTCCCGCCGGCCGCCCTGGCCATACATCTGTGCATCGGCATGGCCTATGGCTTCTCGGTGTTCTGGCTGCCGCTGTCGCAAGCCCTTGGCATCACCGCTCCAGTTGCCTGCGCAGCGGACATGGGCTTCATGGCCCGTATGTTCAGCGCCGAATGCGATTGGCCGATTTCCATGCTGAGCTGGATCTACACCCTGTTCTTCGTCTTCCTCGGTTGCTCGGCGGCCGTGCTGGGTGGTTGGCTGGAGCACGCGGGCCCGCGCAAGGCCGGCCTGGTGTCGGCACTGTGCTGGTGCGGCGGCATGCTGATTTCAGCGATTGGCGTGAAAACCCACCAGCTGTGGCTGATGTGGCTGGGTTCCGGCGTAATCGGTGGTATCGGCCTGGGTCTGGGCTACATCTCGCCGGTTTCGACCCTGATCAAGTGGTTCCCGGACAAGCGCGGCATGGCCACCGGCATGGCGATCATGGGCTTCGGTGGCGGGGCCATGGTCGGTGCACCGCTGGCCACCGCGCTGATGGGCCATTTCGGCAATGCGCAGGAAGTGGGCGTGTGGCAGAGCTTCGTCGTAATGGCGGCGATCTACTTCGTGTTCATGACCGCCGGTGCCCTGGCGTATCGCGTACCGCCCACCGGCTGGAAGCCAGAAGGCTGGAGCGCCCCAGTGAAGAAAGCTGGCAATACCATGGTCACCGACCGCCACGTACACGTCAGCGTGGCCTGGAAGACCCCGCAGTTCGCGCTGATCTGGCTGGTGCTGTGCCTGAACGTGTCGGCGGGTATCGGCATCCTCGGCATGGCTTCGCCCTTGTTGCAGGAAGTGTTCGCCGGCAAGCTGCTGGGCAACGGGCTGAGCTTCAGTGAGCTGAACAGCGCCCAGCTGGCGCAGATTGCGGCGATCGCCGCCGGCTTCACCGGCTTGCTGAGCCTGTTCAACATCGGCGGGCGGTTCTTCTGGGCGTCGTTCTCGGACTACATTGGCCGCAAGAACACCTATTTCGCCTTCTTTGCCTTGGGCGTGGGCTTGTACAGCCTGGTGCCGAACATGGGGCACCTGGGTAACGTGGCGCTGTTCGTGGCGGCGTTCTGCATCATCCTGTCGATGTACGGTGGTGGGTTTGCCACGGTACCGGCCTACCTGGCCGACCTGTTCGGCACGCAGATGGTCGGCGCCATTCATGGCCGCCTGCTGACTGCCTGGGCAGCGGCGGGGGTTCTGGGGCCGGTGCTTATCACCTACCTGCGCGAGTACCAGTTGGCGGCAGGGGTGGAGCGTGCAGCTGCCTATGACATGACCTTGTACATCCTCGCCGGCCTGTTGGTGCTGGGCTTCGTCTGCAACATGCTGGTGCGGCCGGTGGCCGACAAGCATTTCATGAGCGATGCCGAACTGGCTGCCGAGCGGGCGTTGAGCCATGACAAGGGCGCCGACGGGGCGCGCTCGCTGGAGTGGAAGGCGGCGCCGGGTAGCCTGCCACTGGTGCTGCTGGCCTGGGCAGTGGTGGTCGTGCCGTTGGCCTGGGGCGTTTGGATTACCCTGCAGAAGACGGCTGTGCTGTTCCATTGATTGGGGGGGGCGCGTTGCGCCCCATCGCGACACAAGGCCGCTCCTACCTCTGTCCCCGTTTTATCTGCGAGCGTGGTCCCCTGTAGGAGCGGCCTTGTGTCGCGATGGGCTGCAAAGCAGCCCCAGACCCCTGGTTGTATAGACCTGTAACGGTATCCAGCCTGCGTAATTCCTCGTTTTGCCATATGTCATCCGCGTTTCAAGCCAGCGCGTTCTAGGCCTATAATGAAGCCCTTTTCGCCTAATGATTTTGCGGAGCTGGTGATGGTCGAACGTAAGGCTTCCGTCGAGCGCAATACCCTGGAAACCCAGGTCAAGTGCTCGATCAACCTCGATGGCAGTGGCAAGGCCCGATTCGATATCGGTGTGCCTTTCCTTGAACACATGCTGGACCAGATTGCTCGCCATGGGCTGATCGATCTGGATATCGAGTGCAAGGGTGACACGCATATCGACGATCACCATACCGTCGAAGACGTCGGCATCACCCTGGGCATGGCATTCGCCCAGGCCATCGGTGACAAGAAGGGCATCTTCCGCTACGGCCACGCCTATGTGCCGCTGGACGAAGCGCTGTCGCGCGTGGTCATCGACTTCTCCGGTCGCCCGGGCCTGCAGATGCACGTCCCGTATACCCGCGCCAGCGTCGGTGGCTTCGATGTCGACTTGTTCCAGGAGTTCTTCCAGGGCTTCGTCAACCACGCCCTGGTGACCCTGCACATCGACAACCTGCGTGGCCACAACACCCACCACCAGATCGAGACCGTGTTCAAGGCTTTCGGCCGCGCCCTGCGCATGGCCATTACCCTCGACGAGCGCATGGCCGGGCAGATGCCTTCCACCAAAGGGTGCCTGTAAATGCAGACGGTAGCCGTAATCGACTATGGCATGGGCAACCTGCACTCGGTGGCCAAGGCGCTCGAGCATGTAGGGGCCGGTAAGGTGCTGGTCACCAGCGATGCCACGGTCATCCGCGAAGCCGACCGCGTGGTATTCCCGGGCGTGGGCGCGATTCGCGACTGCATGGCCGAAATCCGCCGCCTGGGCTTCGACAGCCTGGTGCGCGAGGTCAGCCAGGATCGCCCGTTCCTCGGCATTTGCGTGGGTATGCAGGCGCTGCTCGACCACAGCGAAGAAAACGACGGTGTCGACTGCATCGGCATGTTCCCCGGCCAGGTGCGCTTCTTCGGCAAAGACCTGCAGGAAGACGGTGAGCACCTGAAGGTGCCGCACATGGGCTGGAACGAAGTCGGCCAGACCAACGACCACCCGCTTTGGCACGACATCCCCGACCGTGCGCGGTTCTACTTCGTGCACAGCTACTACATCAATGCCGGCAAGCCGGCCCAGGTGGTTGGCCGCGGCCATTACGGTGTCGATTTCGCCGCTGCGCTGGCCGATGGCTCGCGCTTTGCCGTGCAGTTCCACCCGGAGAAGAGCCATACCCATGGCCTGCAGCTGCTGCAGAACTTCGTTGCCTGGGACGGGCGCTGGTAAATGAGCAGGTCGAAGACCAAGGCCCCGGTCATCACCCTGGCCCCCGAGCAGGAGCGCGAAGCGCTGCACACGCTCAAGCGCTTCCTCGAAGACCGTTTCGAGCTGGAGCTGGGGTCGTTCGAAGTGGCCGAAGTCCTCGAGCTGTTCAGCAAAGAAATTGCACCCCATTACTACAACAGGGCGATTGCCGATGTTCAACTGCACCTCAAGGAGCGGTTCGAGAGCATCGAAAGTGATCTGTGGGCGCTCGAGAAGCCCTGAAACCCCAAGAACAGACAGGTTCCCAAGATGCTGATTATCCCCGCTATCGATCTGAAGGACGGTGCCTGCGTGCGCCTGCGCCAAGGCCGCATGGAAGACTCCACGGTATTTTCCGACGACCCGGTGAGCATGGCCGCCAAGTGGGTCGAGGGTGGCTGCCGCCGCCTGCACCTGGTCGACCTTAACGGCGCCTTCGAAG
This sequence comes from Pseudomonas sp. TE3-3-F2023, assembly GCF_036784815.1. Taxonomy (NCBI): domain Bacteria; kingdom Pseudomonadati; phylum Pseudomonadota; class Gammaproteobacteria; order Pseudomonadales; family Pseudomonadaceae; genus Pseudomonas; species Pseudomonas sp. TE3-3-F2023. Next base: position 1,141,896 of record NZ_CP145113.1, read on the forward strand.
GCCAGCCGGTCAACGGTGAAGTGGTCACTGCCATTGCCAAGCGCTACCCGACCCTGCCGATCCAGATCGGCGGTGGCATCCGCTCGCTGGAAACCATTGAGCACTACGTCAAGGCTGGCGTCAGCTACGTGATCATCGGCACCAAGGCGGTCAAGCAGCCGGAGTTCGTCGCCGAAGCGTGCAAGGCCTTCCCGGGCAAGGTCATCGTTGGCCTGGACGCCAAGGATGGCTTCGTCGCCACCGATGGCTGGGCTGAAGTGAGCTCGGTGCAGGTCATCGACCTGGCCAAGCGTTTCGAGGCCGATGGCGTCTCGGCGATCGTCTACACCGACATCGCCAAGGACGGCATGATGCAGGGCTGCAACGTGCCGTTCACCAAGGCACTGGCAGAAGCCACCTCCATCCCGGTGATCGCCTCGGGCGGCATCCACAACCTGGGCGACATCAAGGCCCTGCTGGACGCCAAGGCTCCGGGCATCATCGGCGCCATCACCGGCCGTGCCATCTACGAAGGCACTCTCGATGTCGCCGAGGCCCAGGCCTTCTGCGACAACTACCAAGGCTGAGGACTGAACCATGGCACTGGCCAAGCGCATCATCCCTTGCCTGGACGTGGACAACGGCCGGGTGGTCAAGGGCGTCAAGTTCGAGAACATCCGTGATGCCGGCGACCCGGTGGAAATCGCCCGTCGCTACGACGAGCAAGGTGCCGACGAAATCACCTTCCTCGACATCACCGCCAGCGTCGATGGCCGCGACACCACGCTGCATACCGTCGAGCGCATGGCCAGCCAGGTGTTCATCCCGCTGACCGTGGGCGGTGGCGTGCGCACTGTGCAGGACATCCGCAACCTGCTCAATGCCGGTGCCGACAAGGTCTCGATCAACACGGCCGCAGTGTTCAACCCGGAGTTTGTCGGCGAGGCAGCGGACCGTTTCGGTTCGCAGTGCATCGTTGTCGCCATCGACGCCAAGAAGGTGTCCGGGCCGGGTGAGCAACCGCGCTGGGAGATTTTCACCCACGGCGGGCGCAAACCGACCGGGCTGGATGCCGTTGAATGGGCGAAGAAGATGGAAGGCCTGGGGGCTGGCGAGATCCTGCTGACCAGCATGGACCAGGACGGCATGAAGAACGGCTTCGACCTGGGCGTTACCCGTGCGATCAGTGATGCGCTGGGTATTCCGGTGATTGCCTCGGGTGGGGTGGGTAACCTGCAGCACCTGGCTGACGGTATTCTGGAAGGGCACGCCAGTGCGGTTCTGGCGGCCAGCATCTTCCACTTTGGTGAGTACACAGTGCCGGAAGCCAAGGCCTACATGGCTTCGCGCGGGATCGTCGTTCGCTGATCGATTAATTGGGGCTGCTTTGCAGCCCATCGCCGGCAAGCCAGCTCCCACAGGGACCGCACAAGGCTCAGGGCCTGCGCTGCCAATGTGGGAGCTGGCTTGCCGGCGATGGGCCGCAACGCGGCCCCAATGGCATCAACCGTGATTCTTGCCGAGCAATGCGTGGTACAGCTCGGTATCCCCAAGAATCCCCACCACCTTGTCGTTGTCCTGCAACACCAGCTTGTTGCCGGTCTGGTAACGAATCTGCAGCGCCTCGCGCATGCCGATATCGGCATTGACCAACGTTGGGCGGCGGCCCAGCAGTTCCACATCCTGCCCAGGTGCCCAGTTCTGCAGGTCCAGCCCGTTCTGCCCTTGGCGTGCGCGCTTGATCGAGCCACCTTCGCCCAGGTCCAGCCACGAGTCGATACCCGGGTCCAGGCATACCGAACCATTCACCCGCTTGCAGTTGTCCAGGCTGCGCATCAGGCTGCGCCCGCACAGCACGTTCAGCGGGTTGGTGTGGGCGACGAAGGTACGTACATACTCGTCGGCCGGGTTGAGCACGATCTCTTCCGGCTTGCTGTACTGGATGATCCGGCCGTCCTTCATGATCGCGATGCGGCTACCCAGCTTCAGCGCCTCGTCCAGGTCGTGGCTGACGAACACGATGGTCTTGCTCAGCTTGGCCTGCAGGCCAAGCAACTCGTCCTGCAGGCCCTGGCGGATCAGCGGGTCCAGCGCCGAGAACGGTTCGTCCATCAGCAGGATGTCGGCATCCATCGCCAGCGCCCGGGCCAGGCCCACGCGCTGCTGCATGCCGCCAGACAGTTCGTCCGGTTTCTTGTTGCGCCACTGGGTCAGGCCCACCAGCTCGAGCTTTTCGTCGACCAGCTTGCGCCGCTCCTTCTCGGGGCGGCCCTGCATTTCCAGGCCAAAGCTGATGTTCTCGCGTACCGTCAGCCAAGGCATCAGGGCGAATTTCTGGAACACCATGGCAATGCGCTTGGTGCGCATCATCTTCAGCTCGGCGGGGGTGCAGTGGGCAATGTCGATATGCTTGCCTTCGTGCTCGACGAACAACTTGCCGCGGCTGACGGTGTTCAGGCCGTTGATGCAGCGCAGCAAACTCGACTTGCCCGAACCGGACAAGCCCATCAGCACACAGATCTCGCCTTTCTGAATATCCAGGTTGGCCTTCTCGACACCCACCACCAGGCCGGTCTGCTTGAGGATCTGCTCGCGGGTCTGGCCCTGGTCGAGCAGGGCCAGCGCTTCGCGCGGCTTGTTGGAGAAGATGACGTCGACGTCTTCGAAACGAATGATGCTCATGCTTCACCCCTTACCGGCAGGTCCGGTTGCTTGCAGATACGGTCGAGCATGATCGCCAGCAGCACGATCGCCAGGCCCGCTTCGAAGCCCAGGGAAATATCGGCGGTGTTCAGTGCGTTGACCACAGGTTTGCCCAGGCCGTCAGCGCCGACCAGGGCGGCGATCACCACCATCGACAGCGACAGCATGATGCACTGGGTAACGCCGGCGGCGATGCTTGGCATCGCGTGCGGCAGTTCGATACGGGTGAGCAGCTGGCGTCGCGAGCAGCCAAACGCCTTGCCGGCGTCCATCAGCTCCTGCGGGACGTCGCAGATGCCCAGATAGGTGAGACGGATCGGCGCGGCGATGGCGAACACCACCGTCGAGATCAGCCCCGGCACCACACCCAGGCCGAACAGGGTCAGGGTGGGGATCAGGTAGACGAAGGTAGGTACCGTCTGCATCAGGTCGAGTACCGGGCGCATGGCGGTATAGAACATCGGTTTGTGCGCGGCGACGATGCCCAGTGGCACGCCGATGGCCACGCAAACCACTGTGGCGAAGGTGACCTGCGCCAGGGTTTCCATGGTTTCCTGCCAGTAACCCAGGTTGAGAATCAGCAGGAACGACAAGGCCACGAATGCGGTCAGCGCCCACTTGCGCTGAATGAAATGCGCCAAGGCGGCGAACAGAGCGATGAGCACGAACGGATTGAAGAAAGTCAGGGCGCTGGTGACGCCATGGATCATGAACTCCAGGCCTTGCGCGATGGCGTCGAAGTAATTCGCGCCGTTCTGGGTCAGCCACTCGACGAACGACGCGATGTACTGGCCCAGGGGTATTTTCTGATCGATAAGCATGATAGCGAGCTTCCACCTGCATAGATTGAAATCAACCCGGGGCAGGCATGGGCCTGCCCCGAGGTAGCGCTATTGCGTATTTCGTTATTGCGTCAGCTTGGCCTTGGCCGCCTCAAGGCCGGGTTTGCCATCCACGGTGGTTACGCCGGCCAGCCAGGCATCCAGTTTGCCAGGGTTGTCCTTGAGCCACTTCTTGGCCGCCGCCTCGGGTTTCATCTTGTCGTCCAGGACATAGCCCATCATGGTGCTTTCATCCTTGAGCTCGAACGACAGGTTCTTCAACAGCTGGCCAACGTTGCTGCATTCCTGCACATAGCCCTTGCGGGTGTTGGTCAATACGGTCGCCTTGCCAAAGTCGGGGCCGAAGAACTCGTCCCCGCCGGTCAGGTACTGCATCTTGAAGCGAGTGTTCATCGGGTGCGGTTCCCAGCCGAGGAACACGATGGCCTCGCCGCGCTTCTGCGCACGGTCAACCTGCGACAGCATGCCGGCCTCGCTGGACTGGACGATCTTGAAGCCGGCGTCCTTCAGGCCGAAGGCGTTCTTGTCGATCATGCTCTGGATGGTGCGGTTGCCATCGTTGCCGGGCTCGATGCCGTAGATCTTGCCGTCCAGCTCCTTCTTGAACTTGGGAATGTCGCTGAAATCCTTCAGGCCCTTGTCATACAGCGCCTGGGGTACGGCCAAGGTGTACTTGGCGTTTTCCAGGTTGGCGCGCACTGTTTCGACAGTACCGGCGTCGCGGTACTGCTTGATGTCGTTCTCCATGGTCGGCATCCAGTTGCCGAGAAACACGTCCAGGTCCTTGCCGGTGGCCAGCGACTTGTAGGTCACCGGTACCGAGATCATGGTGGTGTGGGTCTTGTAACCCAGTGCTTCGAGCACAACGCTGGTGGTCGCGGTGGTTACAGTGATGTCGGTCCAGCCGACATCCGAGAACCGTACCGTCTGACATTGCTCGGGTTCGGCGGCCTGGGCCAGCAAAGGCGCGGACAGCAACGCAACCAGCAACAGCGAGGGTGAACCTTTCATGGATGGACTCCTGTGATTTTGTCTTCGGGTTCGCGTGGGTCGCCGGGCTTTCTCAGGGTCCGGTCGACCAGGCCTGCAGAGGGCAGGATGCGTGGCCGTGCTTTACGAGTCGCTTTCGATAATCCTCCAGCGCTGGGCAATCGCCTACTGGTGGGGTCGTAACCAGTACGGAACGGGTCGTATCCAGTATGGGCGATGTCGCTTATGGATTTTTCCACCCCCTCAGCCGCATTTTTACGTCACCAGGCCGCCGGAAAGCGGCGTGGCGAGGGCAGCTCCCCGGTAGAAAACAGCGCGGCGCTGCTGGACAAAAGTACGTCGGTTGCAGACGGCGAGGGGGTTGGTAAAAGCCCGATGATGCGTGCATTCAAGGCGGCCCGCTGCTTCAGCCTAGCAGCTGCCCCGCCCTGCGCATGGCGCGCAGAGACAAGCCCAGCAAGAGGTGATTCGACAATGGCCATCAGCGTGTTCGACCTGTTCAAGATCGGTGTCGGGCCCTCCAGCTCCCACACCGTCGGCCCCATGCGTGCTGGCGCCCTGTTCGTCCAGGGCCTGCGCGAACGCGGCGAGCTGGAACGTGTGAAGCGGATCGAAGTGCGCCTGTATGGCTCGCTGTCGGCCACGGGGGTGGGGCATGGCACCGACAATGCCACCATCATGGGCCTGATGGGGGAATGGCCGGACGCCATCGACCCGACCCAGATCGCGCCGCGTATCGCCGACCTGCGCGAAACCAACACCCTGCAGCTGGACAGCCGCCTGCCCATCGAATTCGTCTGGGCCCGCGACATGCTGCTGCTGGACGAGAACCTGCCGTATCACCCCAACGCGATGACCCTGATCGCCGAAGGCGAGCAGGGCGAGCTGCATCGCGACACCTATTACTCGGTGGGTGGCGGCTTCGTGGTCGATGCCGCCCAGGCCGCCAGTGGCGTACTGGATGCCGACCAGACAGTGCTGCCGTACGACTTCAACAGCGCCGCCGAACTGCTGCGCCTGTGCAAGCAAAACGACCTCAGCGTGTCGCAATTGATGATGGCCAACGAGAAGGTCTGGCGCAGCGAGGAAGAGATCCGCGCCGGCTTGCACAAGCTGTGGGAAGCCATGCAGGAATGCGTCAACAACGGCCTCAAGTACGAAGGCACGCTGCCCGGCGGGTTGAACGTGCGCCGCCGCGCCGCAAAGCTGCACCGCAGCCTGCAGGAAATCGGCAAGCCCAACGTGATCGGCTCGACCATGAGCGCCATGGAATGGGTCAACCTGTTCGCCTTGGCGGTCAACGAAGAAAACGCCGCCGGTGGGCGCATGGTGACCGCGCCGACCAACGGTGCGGCGGGCATCATCCCGGCTGTGCTGCACTATTACATGCGCTTCAGCGATGCGGTGGATGAATCCAGCGTGGTCGACTTCTTCCTCGGTGCTGCCGCGGTGGGCATCCTGTGCAAGAAGAATGCGTCGATCTCCGGTGCCGAAGTGGGCTGCCAGGGTGAAGTCGGCTCGGCTTGCGCCATGGCAGCAGCGGGCCTTGCCCAAGTGCTGGGCGCGACCCCGCCTCAGGTGGAGAACGCTGCCGAAATTGCCCTGGAGCACAACCTGGGCCTGACCTGCGACCCGGTCGGCGGGTTGGTACAGGTGCCATGCATCGAGCGCAACGCGATTGCTGCGGTAAAGGCCATCAACGCGGTGCAGATGGCCCTGCGTGGTGATGGCGAGCACTTCATTTCCCTCGACCAGGTAATCCGCACCATGCGCGATACCGGGGCCGACATGCACGACAAGTACAAAGAGACCTCGCGCGGTGGTTTGGCAGTCAGCGCGATCGAGTGCTGATAGCTTTATCTGACATCAAGGGCCTCTTCGCGGGTGAACCCGCTCCCACAGGTACTGCGTTGCTCTCACTCGCGGTGCTGTACTTGTGGGAGCGGGTTTACCCGCGAAGACGCCCTTGAGTTTGAGGCAGGTGCAGCACCGCCCCCCCAATGCCCCCTTAAGGTGCAAGCGCGGCGCATACCGATCGTCGGGTGTCGTTATCAGTGTGGGCGTTGTCGGTGACACTCAATAGTGTCGTTTCTGGGCATCCTACACTGCGCGTGTCACCAAATTGCTCAGCCGTTACACGCACAGCGCCTAGCACGCCCGTTCTACGAAGATTGGCCAACTCGATCAAAGCACCTGATTTGTCTAACAAAGGCGTCGTTTTCAGGTTTTTTTGGATAGCCGTTCAATTTCAGGCACGGCGTTTGCGTTGAGATTGGCACCAAGGCCCCTGCACATGAAACCGGGGCCATACATAACAAGAAATCAGTGCTCGCCTGAGGCACACCCTGCATTTGTGTGAGGAGAAATCGCGATGACGTCGTACACCTCCGGGAACCCAACCCAGAACCGCACAGCCCCCCAGTCCATCGGGTTTCTCCTACTGGACAATTTCACCCTCATTTCCCTGGCATCGGCCGTGGAGCCGCTGCGTATGGCCAACCAGCTTTCCGGCCGCGAACTGTACCGCTGGCACACCCTCACCGCCGATGGTGGGCAGGTGTGGGCCAGCGATGGCTTGCAGATAACCCCTGACGCCGCCATGCACAGTGCGCCGCCCATCGATACCGTTATTGTCTGTGGCGGCGTGGGCATTCAGCGCAGCGTTACCCGTGACCATGTCACCTGGTTGCAAACCCAGGCCCGTCAGTCGCGCCGTCTGGGCGCGGTATGTACCGGTAGCTGGGCCTTGGCCTGTGCGGGGCTGCTGGATGGTTTCGATTGCAGCGTGCACTGGGAATGCCTGGCGGCCATGCAGGAGGCCTACCCGCGGGTCAACATGAGTACCCGCCTGTTCACCCTCGACCGTAACCGCTTCACCAGCTCCGGCGGCACCGCGCCGCTGGACATGATGCTGCACCTGATCAGCCGCGACCACGGCCGTGAACTGTCGGCGGCGATTTCCGAAATGTTCGTCTACGAGCGCATCCGCAACGAGCAGGATCACCAGCGCGTGCCGCTCAAGCACATGCTTGGCACCAACCAGCCTAAGCTGCAGGAAATCGTCGCGTTGATGGAGGCCAACCTTGAAGAGCCGATCGACCTGGACGAACTGGCAGTGTACGTGTCGGTATCGCGCCGGCAGCTCGAGCGCCTGTTCCAGAAGTACCTGCACTGTTCGCCGTCGCGTTACTACCTGAAGCTGCGCCTGATCCGAGCCCGGCAGCTGCTGAAGCAGACGCCGATGTCGATCATCGAAGTGGCGTCGGTGTGCGGCTTCGTTTCTACCCCGCACTTCTCCAAGTGCTACCGCGAGTACTTCGGTATTCCGCCGCGTGACGAGCGCGTGGGCTCCAACACTGCGCAGCAGGTGGCGATGATGCCGATCCCGCAGGCCATGACCCTGTCGCCGCACAGCGGGCCGATGGCGGCCCTGAGCCAGGCGCGCAACGAGTCGACCTTTGCCAGTGTAAGGCTCTGAGACGGCACCGGCCTCTTCGCGGGTGAACCCGCTCCCACAGGGATTACACCGTATTCAAAAGCGGTGCGATACCTGTGGGAGCGGGTTTACCCGCGAAGAGGCCGGTACAGGAAAAAATCAGTCAGGCGCGCTTGTTGAACTGCGCCAACGCCGGCAACAGCTGTTTGTCGATGGCCTGGCGCACCGCCGGCAAGATCGTCGCACTACCGGTATACATCTGCTCCACCATCCCCTTCAGCGCCCGTGCATTGGGCTCGGTCAGCCCACGCACTACCGCTTCGCACGCCTGCTCGGCAGTAGCGCCGGCCGGAATCTCGAACCCGCGCGCGCGCAGGTGGCCTGCCAGATCGTCCTGGTCAATCAAATCCGCATGCATCATGGCTGTTGTCCCTTTTATCGCTAAGAGAGTGCTGCTGTGATTTACGACCGATTCTGTGACGCTGGCGACATGCCCGCAACAACAGAATGGCGCCATGGCTGCTTTGGCTAAGAACAGGTCGTTCCCGGCTAATTCCACCTGCCGGGAAGTGCGCAAACTCAAGCCATCTACCGCAACGGAGGGTTTGGTCACCCTCGTTCGTGCACAGTGGATGTTGCTCGCTCTTGGCCCCGGATGCTCACGGCTTTCCGGGGTTATTTTTTTGCTCGGAGCAACACCGCGCCGCTGTTGGCACACTGTCTTACTCAATACTTGAAGGCTTGCATGCCCTCTGTGGGAGCGGGTACGCAGTTTTGTTCAGGGCCGGGTGTTTAAACCCATCATACGTCCGAGGAACTCGGCCGGTGGCAGATCCTGTTGTTCATCCACCAAGCCCTGCAGCAATCCGGCACTACGCTCACTGAACGGTGCCGACTTCGGCCCCGCCAGGTCAACATGCAGCAGCATCTGCTCGCTGGCCGCCAGTGCCTTGTCGAGCCCCTCGCGGTGCAGGCTGTGGTAGACATGCAGGCGCTTGCGATCGAAGCCGATGATCTGCGTCTGCACCCACACCTCGGTACCCAGCTTCACTTCGTGCAGGTAGTTTATGTGCGCTTCCAGGGTGAACAGCGAGTTACCGCTCTGGCCGCGGCTGTCGGCATCCAGGCCGATGCGCTCCATCAGCGCGTCGGTGGCGTAGCTGAAGATCAGCAGGTAGTAGGCATCACGCAGGTGCCCGTTGTAGTCGACCCAGTCCTCCTGGACTGGGGTGCGGTAGGTGATCAATGTGGGCATCGCGGTCTCCTCAGTCGCCGAAAGCCATACCGTGCTTGGCCTTGCTGGTCTTCACCGCTTCCAGCACTGCCAACAGGGTGTCATCACGATAGCGCTCCAGCGCGGCGATGCTGTGGTCGCCCAGTTGTTCGGAGGTCCCTTCGACCACATCGTCGATCAGCTTGTCGGTCAGCTCTGGTGCCGGCAGATAAGTCCACGGCAGTTGCAGCGCCGGGCCGAACTGGGCCATGAAGTGACGCATGCCCGCGTCACCACCGGCCAGGGTGTAGGTGAGGAACGTGCCCATGAACGACCAGCGCAGACCGGCGCCGAAGCGGATGGCATCGTCGATTTCGCCGGTGCTGGCCACGCCGTCGTTGACCAGGTGCAGGGCTTCGCGCCACAGGGCTTCGAGCAAGCGGTCGGCGATGAACCCGGGCACTTCCTTGCGTACGTGCAGCGGGCGCATGCCCAGGGCGGTGTAGATGGTTTTGGCAGCTTCGATGGCCTCGGGGGCGGTGCGGTTGCCACCGACGATTTCCACCAGCGGCAGCAGGTACACCGGGTTGAACGGGTGGCCGACCACGCAGCGCTCGGGGTGGGTGGCAGATTCGTAGAACTCGCTGGGCAGCAGGCCCGAGGTGCTGGAACCGATGATTGCATCGGGTTTGGCGGCAGCGCTGACCTTTGCGTGCAGGTCGAGCTTCAGGTCCAGGCGTTCAGGGGCGCTTTCCTGGATGAAATCGGCATCGCGAACGCATTCCTCGATAGTGGCAACGAACTTCAGGCGTTCTTGTGAGGCGCCTGGTGCCAGGCCTTGCTTTTCCAATGCCGGCCAGGCGTTGGCGATGCGCTTGCGCAACGCCTGCTCGGCGCCTGGCGCCGGGTCCCAGGCGACCACGTCCAGGCCGTGGGCCAGGGCGCGCGCGACCCAGCCGCTGCCGATCACGCCACTACCCAGGGCGGCGAAGGTCTTGATCTCGGTGATGAAGGTCATGTTGGGCTCCTGAAAGTGTCAGCGGCGTTTGAGGTTCATCTTTTCCCGGCCTTCGGCCGGAGTCAGCACACGGGCGCCAAGGCGCGAAATGATCTCCACCGCGCGCTCGACCAACTGGCCGTTGCTGGCCAATACGCCACGGTCCAGATACAGGTTGTCCTCCAGGCCCACCCGCACGTTGCCGCCCAGCAGCACGGCCTGTGCGGCCATCGGCATCTGCATGCGGCCGATTCCGAACCCGGCCCAGGTGACGTTGGCCGGCAAGTTGTCGACCATCGCCTTCATGGTGGTGGTATCAGCCGGCGCGCCCCACGGGATGCCCAGGCACAGCTGGAACAGCGGGTCGTCGAGCAGGCCTTCCTTCATCATTTGCTTGGCGAACCACAGGTGGCCTGTGTCGAAGATTTCCAGCTCGGCTTTTACCCCCAGCTCGGTTATGCGCTTGGCGCCGGCGCGCAGTTGCGCCGGGGTGGAGACGTAGATCGAGTTGCCGTCGCCGAAGTTGAGGGTGCCGCAGTCGAGGGTGCAGATCTCCGGCAGCAACGCTTCGACATGGGCCAGGCGCTCCAGGGGGCCGATCAGGTCGGTGCCCGGGCCGAATTCCAGTGGTGTTTCACCCGGGCCGATTTCCAGGTCGCCACCCATGCCCGCGGTAAGGTTGACGATGATGTCCACGTCGGCTTCGCGGATGCGCTCCATGACTTCGCGATACAGCGCCACATCACGGCTGAAACGGCCGGTTTGCGGGTCGCGCACGTGGCAGTGGACCACGGTGGCGCCGGCTTTGGCGGCCTCTACGGCAGACTCGGCGATCTGCTTGGGGGTGACTGGAACAAGGTGGCTTTTCGAGGCGGTGTCGCCAGCGCCGGTGAGGGCGCAGGTGATGATGACGTCGTGGTTCATGAAGGGGTTCCTTGTGGTGTCTGGTGGCCTTTTCGCGGGTAAACCCGCTCCCACAGGGAACGATGTTGCCCCTGGCATGTGCCTGACTTGTGGGAGCGGGTTTACCCGCGAATGGGCCGGATCAGTTGGCAGTGAGGTTTAGGTTGTCGGCAGCCGGCTTGCCATCGAAGGTGGTCACGCCCTCGAGCCAGCGGGCCTTGTCCTCGGGGTGGTCCTTGAGCCACTGGCGGGCCGATTCCAGTGCATCCTTGTGGTCGAGCAGCGGCTGCATCATGCGGCTCTCGTCCTCGGCGCTGAAGCTCAGGTTCGCCAGCAGGCGGTGGGCATTGGGGCAGCGTTCGGCGTAGTCTGGCGCAGTCACCGTCCACACTGTCGCGCGGCCTTCGTCAGGGCCCAGGGCGTCCTGGCTGTCGCCCAGGTAGACCATGTCGATATTCACGTTCATCGGGTGCGGTGCCCAGCCAAAGAACACCACGGCCTCGTTGCGCCGCACTGCACGGTCGACGGCGGCGAGCATACCGGCCTCGCTGGATTCGACCAGCTGGAACTTGCCCAGGCCGAACTGGTTCTTGGCTATCATCGCCTTGATCTGGGTGTTGGCGCCGGAACCCGGTTCGATGCCGTAGATTTTCCCGCCCAGTTCCTTTTCGAACTTGTGGATGTCGGCGAAAGTCTTCAGGCCCTTGTCGGCCAGGTACTTGGGTACTGCCAGGGTGGCGCGGGCGTCTTCTAGGCTGGGCTTGTCGAGCACCTTGACCTGCTTGGCGTCGACGAACGGGGTAATGGTCTGGGTCATGATCGGGTTCCAGTAACCCAGGAACATGTCCAGGCGTTTGTCGCGGATGCCGGCGAAGATGATCTGCTGCGAGGCGCTGGTCTGCTTGGTCTGGTAGCCAAGGCCATCGAGCAGCACCTGGGCCATGGCGCTGGTGGCGATGACATCGGTCCAGTTGACCACGCCCAGACGGACGTTCTTGCAGGCCGCAGGCTCGGCGGCGAATAGTGGGGAAGTGGCGATGCTGCTCAGGGTAAGGGTCAACAGGCTGCGGCGGATCAAGCTGTGCATGGTGGCTCTCCATCGGCAGTGCATATTGTTATTGGGGTTCGACCTCTCTGGGTCGTATGAAGAAGCTACGCTGCTGTCAGGGTGGAAAATCGCACCCTGGCGACCAACATTTGCACGGAGGCGACCACCTTTGCCGTGGAGCATGCAATGCCGCAAATCATTCACTTCCTGTTGTTGCCCGGGTTCTCGGCCATGGGTTTCATCAGTGCCCTGGAACCACTGCGGGTGGCCAACCGCTTCAAGGGCCCGTTGTATCGCTGGCAGGTGTTGAGCCTGGACGGAGGCGCAGTGCAGGCCAGCAATGGCATGTCGGTGAACGCCGATGCAGCGCTGGCGGCGGGCGAACCTGGCGGCATCCTGCTGATCGTCGCCGGCTTCGAGCCATTGGCCTGTTACGGGCCGGCGCTGCAGCAGGCGCTACGCCGCCTGGACCATGAGGGGGTTGTTCTGGGGGGCATCGATACCGGCGCGGTGGTGCTGGCCGAGGCCGGCCTGCTCGACGGCCATCGCGCCACCGTGCACTGGGAGGCGCTGGAGGCGTTCAAGGAGAACTATCCGAGCCTGCAGGCGACCCAGGAGCTGTTCGAAATCGATCGCCGGCGCATCACCTGCGCGGGTGGCACTGCCTCGATCGACCTGATGCTCGACCTGATTGCGCAATCCCATGGCAGCGAGCTGGCGGTGCAGGTATCGGAGCAGTTCGTTTTGGGCCGCATTCGGCCGCGGCAGGATCATCAGCGGATGCAGATTGCGTCTCGCTATGGCATCAGCAACCGCAAGCTGGTGCAGGTGATCGGCGAGATGGAAAAGCATACAGAGCCACCGTTGAGCACATTGGAGCTGGCCGCCCGTGCCATGATCACCAGGCGTCAACTGGAGCGCTTGTTTCGTCTGCACCTGAATGACACGCCCAGTGGGTTCTATCTTGACCTGCGTCTGGACAAGGCGCGTCAGCTGCTTTGCCAGACGCAGATGAGCATCACGCAGGTAAGTGTGGCATGCGGTTTCGAGTTGCCGTCGTACTTTACCCGCCGGTACAAAAGACGCTTTGGACGCTGTCCTCGTGAAGAGCGTCAGGCGCTGAAGCCACAGCTGCCGGATCAGAACTGATCGAGGTCGGAATACGCCTGGAGGCGGTTTTCGATCTGTACTCGCCGCGCCTCGAAAGCCCGGGTGTCGAGTTTGGCGCCCATATGGTCCAGCAGCAGGGCCACGCGCGTCCGCGGAGCATCCGGGTCGGTCGCACAGCACAAGTGAAAGATGATCGCCAGGGGGCTGCCACTGTCATCCAGGTCAAAGTCGATGCGCAGGTGCGAGCTGGCTGAGGTGCTGCGCAGCAGGGCGAGGTCTGGCTGTTTCAAGCCATTGAGTATGTCCTTTGCAACCCGCTCGAACTTGAGGTTGCGCCTCTGGGGCGCTGGAATCCAGCCGTTGAAGACGTCCTGAAACACGGCATCCGTGGGTACGCAGTTAATGCTTTTTGTTGTCCGTTCGATCAGTTCGACACCGCTGTTTTCCAGGCCCAGCAGAAAACGGTTGAACCAGCGCTGGCCATCCTGTTGGCGATCGTGAACCTGGTTGGCCTCCAGTTGCGCCAGGCGCAGGCAGGCATGAAGGTCTTCCCAGGGTTGGTTGGCAGGGTTGGTGGGCATGCTTGTGGCCCTCGCTGCAGGCGTAGGAAGGGGAACCTGGCGCCGCTATGCGGCGCCAGGTGCAGGTCAGATATCCAGCGCCAGGATGTCGAACGCCTGGCTGGCCAGTTTCATCCTGACGGCTTCGCGCATGGCGTCGAAGTGGCGAACACTGAACGAGCCCTGCTGCGAGGCCCGGTATACGCGGGTGTTCGACTTGTCGATGATGCGGCCAGCGGAACCTGCGGTTTTTTCAGCCTTGTCATAGCTCAGCTGAACGCTGGTCATGTGCATGATCGGCAGGCCTTGAGGTGTCATCTCGCAAGCCGAAATCTGAATGGTGCTGGATTTGCCCGAAACGCTCACGCTGCTTTCTTCGAGCAGTTGCTGTGCCTTCGGCGTTTGCACGATCACTTCGAAGGAGCGTTTTACACAGCGGCTCAGGCGGTGGCTGGCGCCGATCTGGACGGTGACGATCTGAGGCACCAGGGTGGCCAGCGTGTGGGTGTCCTTGTCGATTGCTTCCTCGACATGGGCGGCGCCGGTCAGCGTCCAGCCGAACTTGCCCAGACCGTCGTTGTAGAAGTTGTACCACTCGCGCTGCTGGGTTTCCTTGTCGAACTTCTTGTTCGCCGACAGATTCATCAGGCGCATGCCATCGAGCACATCTTCGGCAACACTGGCCGGTACATCCGGGGCAAAGATGCAGACGGTGTTGGCTACCATGACGGCGCGTTCTTCGCCTTCTTTCTTCAGGGCGGCAATGGCGCTGTTCATGTCGGTCTTGCTGATAGTAGAGGTCATGTCTTGGTTTCCGATCTAGTTCATCATCGGCACCTCGGGTGAGGCGCCGGGGACGCACTTTGGTTCGGATCGTCAAGACAGATAAGCCGACAGCCTTTCCTGCCCAGGAACTTCCTTACTGCTGGCCGATGGACTGCAGGTACTCCGAGCGGTCATCGCTGCGCTGTGCCACGCAGGTGTTCCACGCCGCTTCGAACGCTTTGCTGCCCGGCTTCTCGGCATAGGTTTCTACCTTGCAGTCGGCATCGCGCAGTTGCGTCCACAGTTTCTCGGCAGCATCCATGCGCCCGGCCAGGGCATCGGCCTTGTCGCTTTCGTCGGCGTACTGGTCGCGAATGCGCTGGATAAGGTCGTCATACGCCGACTTCAGTTCACGCTCGGCCGTCTGCTTGTTGAATGCCGCGCAAGCATATGTCTGCTGGTCGGTCTCGACGTTGTCGCACGGAGTGCTTTCTTCCTCGCCGGCCTGGGCGCCCGTTACGATAGCCAGCAATACCAGCCATGCCATTGATTTCATCCGTTTTCTCCTCAACAAGGCTGACGAATCGGCTGGATTCTCGCTCAGCTGTCGGCAAGACGATAGCTCCCTGAAGAAATGTTCATGAAACGGCCGGAAATGTCGTTATCGAGACTGTCTCTCATCGCCAGACGGCGCGCCAGAGGGCGCGATGTCGCGCATTGACGCTTTCGGCAAACCCCCTGTCGTTTTTGCATCGGGGCGCCGTTGGGCACAGGCATATGCTGGCCCCAAAGCGCCGGCAATAAGGTTTGGCGCAAACCCATTCAATAAAAGGGGACAGCCTGATGAGCCCAGCCGAACTTCACGCCGACAGCATCGTCATTGACGGCCTGATCATTGCCAAATGGAACCGCGAGCTGTTCGAGGACATGCGCAAAGGCGGGTTGACTGCGGCCAACTGCACGGTGTCGGTCTGGGAAGGTTTCAAGGCTACCGTCGACAACATCGCCGCCAGCCAGAAGCTGATCCGCGAAAACAGCGACCTGGTGATGCCGGTGCGCACCACTGCCGACATCCGCAAGGCCAAGGAGCTGGGCAAGACCGGTATCCTTTTCGGCTTCCAGAACGCCCATGCCTTCGAAGACCAGATCGCCTATGTCGACGTCTTCAAGCAGCTGGGCGTGGGCATCGTGCAGATGTGCTACAACACCCAGAACCTGGTTGGCACCGGCTGTTACGAGCGTGACGGCGGGCTGTCGGGCTTCGGCCGCGAGATCGTTGCCGAAATGAACCGCGTCGGCATCATGTGCGACCTGTCCCACGTCGGCTCCAAGACCTCCGAAGAAGTCATCCTCGAGTCGAAAAAGCCGGTCTGCTACTCGCACTGCCTGCCTTCGGGCCTGAAAGAGCACCCGCGCAACAAGTCGGACGAAGAGCTGAAGTTCATCGCCGACCATGGCGGTTTCGTCGGTGTGACCATGTTCGCGCCGTTCCTGGCCAAGGGCATCGACTCCACCATCGACGACTACGCCGAAGCCATCGAATACACCATGAACATCGTTGGTGAAGACGCCATCGGTATCGGTACCGACTTCACCCAGGGCCACGGCCAGGACTTCTTCGAGTACCTGACCCACGACAAGGGTTACGCCCGTCGCCTGACCAACTTCGGCAAGATCATCAACCCGCTGGGCATCCGCACTGTGGGCGAATTCCCCAACCTCACCGAAACCTTGCTCAAGCGCGGTCACTCCGAGCGCGTGGTGCGCAAGATCATGGGTGAGAACTGGGTCAACGTCCTCAAGGACGTGTGGGGCGAGTAAGCCGCTCTCCAAGCCTGAAAGCCCCTGCCAGCAACGCCGGGGCATCCCAATAAAAAATTTTATGGAGTTGAGTTTCCATGGCCAAGATCGCCCCGCAATTGCCAATCGAAGTAGACAGCGAGACCGGTGTCTGGACCAGCGACGCCTTGCCGATGCTGTATGTGCCGCGCCATTTCTTCGTCAACAACCACATGGGCATCGAAGAAGTCCTGGGCGCCGACAAGTATGCCGAGATCCTCTACAAGGCCGGCTACAAGTCCGCGTGGCACTGGTGTGAAAAAGAAGCTGAGTGCCATGGCCTGGAAGGCGTGGCGGTGTTCGAGCACTACATGAAGCGCCTGAGCCAGCGTGGCTGGGGCCTGTTCGAGATCCAGGACATCGACCTCGACAAGGGAACCTGCAGCGTCAAGCTCAAGCACTCCGCGTTCGTGTACGTCTATGGCAAGTGCGGCCGCAAGGTCGACTACATGTTCACCGGCTGGTTCGCCGGCGCCATGGACCAGATTCTCGCTGCCCGCGGCAGCTCGATCCGCACTGTGGCCGAACAGGTCTATGGCGGGTCGGAAGAAGGTCACGAAGATGGCCTGTTCGTCGTCAAGCCGTTGTAAGCCGGAGATAGCGTCATGGCATTCGAAGCAATGTTCCAGCCGATCCAGATCGGCAAACTGACCATCCGCAACCGTGTGCTCAGCACCGCGCACGCCGAGGTCTACGCCACTGACGGCGGCATGACGACCGACCGCTACGTGAAGTACTACGAAGAAAAGGCCAAGGGCGGTATCGGCCTGGCGATCTGCGGCGGCTCGTCGGTGGTGGCCATCGACAGCCCGCAGGAGTGGTGGTCGTCGGTCAACCTGTCGACCGACCGCATCATCCCGCACTTCCAGAACCTGGCTGACGCCATGCACAAGCATGGCGCCAAGATCATGATCCAGATTACCCACATGGGCCGTCGCTCGCGTTGGGACGGCTTCAACTGGCCGACCCTGATGTCGCCGTCGGGTATCCGTGAACCCGTGCACCGCGCCACCTGCAAGACCATCGAGGTGGAAGAGATCTGGCGCGTGATCGGCAACTACGCGCAAGCTGCCCGCCGCGCCAAGGAAGGTGGCCTGGACGGAGTGGAACTGTCGGCCGTGCACCAGCACATGATCGACCAGTTCTGGAGCCCGCGCGTCAACAAGCGTACCGACGAATGGGGCGGCACCTTCGAAGGCCGCATGAAGTTCGGCCTGGAAGTACTGAAGGCCGTACGCGCCGAAGTCGGTGACGATTTCTGCGTGGGCATGCGTATCTGTGGCGACGAGTTCCACCCCGATGGCCTCAGTCACGAGGACATGAAGCAGATCGCCGCCTACTACGACGCCACCGGCATGATCGATTTCATCGGCGTGGTCGGCTCGGGTTGCGACACCCATAACACCCTGGCCAACGTCATCCCCAACATGAGCTACCCGCCGGAGCCGTTCCTGCACCTGGCCGCCGGCATCAAGGAAGTGGTCAAGGTCCCGGTACTGCACGCGCAGAACATCAAGGACCCGAACCAGGCCACGCGCATCCTGGAAGGCGGCTATGTCGACATGGTCGGCATGACCCGCGCGCACATCGCCGACCCGCACCTGATCGCCAAGATCAAGATGGGCCAGGTCGACCAGATCAAGCAGTGCGTCGGTGCCAACTACTGCATCGACCGCCAGTATCAGGGCCTGGACGTGCTGTGCATCCAGAACGCCGCGACCTCCCGCGAATACATGGGGGTGCCGCACATCATCGAGAAGACCACCGGGCCCAAGCGCAAGGTCGTCATCGTCGGCGCCGGCCCTGCCGGTATGGAAGCGGCCCGCGTGGCTGCCGAGCGCGGCCACGACGTGACCGTGTTCGAGAAGAAGGACCAGATCGGCGGGCAGATCACCATCGCCGCCAAGGCGCCGCAGCGCGACCAGATCGCCGGTATCACTCGCTGGTACCAGCTGGAGTTCGCCCGCCTGAAGATTGACCTGCGCCTTGGCACCGCCGCTGATGTGGCGACCATCCAGGACCTGCGCCCGGACATCATCGTGCTGGCGGTGGGTGGGCATTCGTTCCTGGAGCAGAACGAGCACTGGGGCGCCGCCGAAGGGCTGGTGGTCAGCAGCTGGGATGTGCTCGACGGCAAGGTTGCGCCGGGCAAGAACGTGCTGGTGTACGACACCATCTGTGAGTTCACCGGCATGTCGGTGGCTGACTTCATCGCCGACAAGGGCAGCCAGGTGGAGATCGTCACCGACGACATCAAGCCGGGCGTGGCCATGGGCGGTACTACCTTCCCGACCTACTACCGCAGCATGTATCCGAAAGAAGTGATCATGACCGGCGACATGATGCTGGAAAAGGTCTACCGCGAAGGCGACAAGCTGGTGGCGGTGCTGGAAAACGAATACACCGGCGCCAAGGAAGAGCGTGTGGTCGACCAGGTGGTGGTGGAGAACGGCGTGCGTCCTGACGAGCAGCTGTACTACGCACTGAAGGAAGGTTCGCGCAACAAAGGCCAGATCGACGTGGAGGCGCTGTTCGCCATCAAGCCACAGCCGATCCTGAGCCAGCCGGGCGAAGGCTACCTGCTGTACCGCATCGGCGACTGCGTGGCCCAGCGCAACGTGCATGCGGCGATCTACGACGCCTTGCGCCTGTGCAAGGACTTCTGATCGAGAAAAATCGTCGCCACCGGGCGCGGTCCCTGTGGGAGCGGGTTCACCCGCGAAAGCGTCAGCACAAGCAACAAAGTTGTCTGATCTGACGCATTCGCGGGTAAACCCGCTCCCACAAGGGGCCAATCCCATCTTCAGAGTGGCGCAAGAATCCAGCTGTTGTGGGAGCCTCCCATGTTGAACACCCTTCTACCTATTCTGCTGTTCGCTGCCCTTGGCCTGGCAGTGCTCGGCGCCCTGCGCCGGGTGCGCATGTGGCGGCGTGGCCGGCCGTCTAAGGTCAACCTGATCGGCGGCCTGCTGGCCATGCCGCGCCGTTACCTGGTGGACCTGCACCATGTGGTCGAGCGCGACAAGTACATGTCCAAGACCCACGTGGCCACCGCTGGCGGCTTCGTGCTGTCGGCCGTGCTGGCGATCCTGGTGCACGGCTTCGGCCTGCAGAGCAAGATTCTCGGCTACGCGTTGCTGGTGGCTACCGTGATCATGTTCAGCGGCGCCATCTTCGTCTTCAAACGCCGCCTCAACCCGCCTTCGCGCCTGTCCAAGGGCCCGTGGATGCGCCTGCCGAAGAGCCTGCTGGCGTTTGCCGTGAGCTTCTTCATCGCCACCTTGCCGGTCGCCGGCATCCTGCCGGCCAACACCGGTGGCTGGGTGATGGTGGGCATTCTGGGCCTGGGCGTGCTGTGGGGCGTGTCGGAGCTGTTCTTCGGCATGACCTGGGGCGGCCCGATGAAACACGCCTTCGCCGGTGCCCTGCACCTGGCCTGGCACCGCCGCGCCGAACGCTTCGGCGGCGGCCGCTCCACCGGCCTCAAGCCGCTGGACCTGGAAGACCCGAACGCGCCGCTGGGCGTGGAAAAGCCGGTGGACTTCACCTGGAACCAGCTGCTGGGCTTCGACGCCTGCGTGCAGTGCGGTAAATGCGAAGCCATGTGCCCGGCCTTTGCTGCCGGCCAGCCGCTGAACCCGAAAAAGCTCATCCAGGACATGGTCATCGGCCTGGCCGGTGGCACCGATGCGCAGTTCGCCGGCAGCCCATACCCGGGCAAACCGATCGGTGAGCATGGCGGCCACCCGCACCAGCCGATCGTCAATGGCCTGGTCGACGCCGAAACGCTGTGGTCGTGCACCACCTGCCGTGCCTGCGTCGAGGAATGCCCGATGATGATCGAGCACGTCGATGCCATCGTCGACATGCGCCGTCACCTCACCCTGGAAAAAGGCGCTACCCCGAACAAGGGTGCCGAAGTGCTGGACAACCTGATCGCTACCGACAACCCGGGCGGCTTCGCCCCCGGTGGCCGCATGAACTGGGCCGCCGACCTCAACCTGCAACTGCTGTCGGAGGTGAAAACCACCGAGGTGCTGTTCTGGGTCGGTGACGGTGCCTTCGACATGCGCAACCAGCGCACCTTGCGCTCGTTCGTCAAAGTGCTCAAGGCTTCGGGTGTGGACTTTGCCGTGCTCGGCCTGGAAGAGCGCGATAGCGGCGACGTGGCTCGCCGTCTGGGCGATGAGGCGACCTTCCAGCAACTGGCCAAACGCAATATCCAGACCCTGGCCAAATACAAGTTCCAGCGCATCGTCACCTGTGACCCGCACAGCTTCCATGTGCTGAAGAACGAATACGGCGCCCTAGGCGGCGACTATCAGGTGCAGCACCACAGTACCTACATCGCCGAACTGATCGCGGCCAACAAGCTCAATCTTGGCCAGCACAAGGGTGGCAGCGTCACCTACCACGACCCGTGCTACCTGGGCCGTTACAACGGTGAGTACGAAGCTCCACGGGCTGTGCTCAAAGCCCTGGGTATCGAAGTACGCGAGATGCAGCGCTCCGGCTTCCGTTCCCGCTGCTGCGGCGGTGGCGGCGGTGCGCCGATCACCGACATCCCGGGCAAGCAGCGTATCCCGGACATGCGCATGGACGACATCCGCGAGACCGAGGCCGAACTGGTAGCCGTGGGGTGCCCACAGTGCACCGCCATGCTCGAAGGCGTGGTCGAACCGCGCCCACAGATCAAGGACCTGGCCGAACTGGTGGCTGACGTGCTGATCGAAGCGGACGCGCCCTCTGCCCCAAAGCCGCAAACGGCCAAACGTGAACCTGCGGAGGTGCACTGATGAGCGACATTATCCGCCGCGACCCACGCGCCGAGTGGATCGCCCGTAACCGTCTGCACCCGCTGCATGCAGCGATGCAGACGCAGCAGACCAGCTGGATGGGGCCCAACGGCCTCATCCGCAAGAACCCCCATGCGATTGCCGCAGGCTTCATCGGCCCGGCCGGCATCAAGCGCATCGACCGCAGCGGCGCCCAGCAGGGCACCGCCGTGGGCGGACGGCGCACGGCGGCGGTTGAGGTCAAGCTGCCGCTGCACCAGGTACCTGCGCCGGCGTTCTACATTGCCGTGGTGCCGGACATGGTCGGTGGCCGCCTGAGCAGCCACGACCGCGACCTGCTCGGCCTGGCCCACAGCCTGGCCGGCAGCGACGGTGCGGTGTTGGCAGTGGTGTTTGGCGAGCACAAGGAAAGCAACTTTTCCACAGCCGGGGTCGACCGCCTGCTGGTCATCGAAGGCGAGGCATTCGAAGGTTATGCACCGGAGCAACTGGTACAAGGCCTGCGGGCTGTGGATAACCAGTTCACCCCGCGCCACTGGCTGCTGCCCGACAGCCGCACCGGTGGTGGCGAACTGGGCCGGCGCCTGGGCGCGGCACTGGGCGAGCGCCCGGCGACGCGGGTATGGCAGGTCAAGGACGGCCAGTGCATCGGCCGTGCCGGTGCCGGCCAGCAGGATCTGCAGCGCGCCGTACCACGCTTGATCCTGGCGGCGGCCGAGTGCGCCGAGCCGGTCAGCGAAACCCGTCACGAAGCGCTGCCGGTGGAGTTGTCCACAAGCGTTGCGCGCAGCCTGTCGCGGATCGAAGACCTGGGCTCTGTGGCCGTGGACCCGGCCACCATTGCCATGGCCGAAGCCGAGTTCATCGTCTCGGGCGGCAACGGGGTCAAGGATTGGGACCTTTATCACAAGGCCACTGCGGCCCTCGGCGCCACCGAAGGCGCCTCGCGGGTGGCGGTGGACGACGGCTTCATGCCCCGTAACCGTCAGGTGGGTGCCACCGGTACCTGGGTTACCGCGCGGGTCTACGTGGCTGTGGGTATCTCGGGCGCGATCCAGCACCTGCAGGGCATCGGCGCCTGCGACAAAGTGGTGGCGATCAACATGGACCCGGGCTGCGACATGATCAAACGGGCCGACCTGTCGGTAATTGGCGACAGTTCGGCGATTCTCCAGGCACTGATCGAGGCTGTGGACAACTACCGCAGCGGCGGCCAGCGCGACGCGGCATAAGGGCACGAGCATGAGTACGAAAGTGATCAGCCTGGTTTCCATCGGTGGCCACCCCAGCTCCGGCCGCGCTCGCCGCGCCGAACAGGATGCGCGCGCCGTGGAACTGGGTTTGCAGCTGGCTGGGGATAACTTGCAGGTGGTGCATGCCGGCGACCCACGGGAAGAGGCGCTGCGCGCCTACCTGGGGATGGGCCTGGACCATCTGGATGTGCTGGAGCAGCCGGCCGGCGCGGATGTGCTGGGCGTGCTCGGGGATTACCTGCGCGACGCCGGGGCCCAGCTGGTGCTGACTGGCAGCCAGGCCGAGACCGGTGAGGGGTCGGGCATGTTGCCCTTCCTGCTGGCCGAAAAGCTCGGATGGCCGCTGATTGTCGGGTTGGCTGAAGTGGAGTCGATCGAAAACGGCACCGCCCAGGTATTGCAGGCGCTGCCGCGCGGGCAACGGCGTCGGTTGAAGGTGCGCCTGCCGTTGCTGGCGACTGTGGATAACGCTGCGCCCAAGCCGCGCCAGAGCGCTTTCGGGCCGGCACGCCGGGGTGTGTTGGCGGCACGCAACGTGGCTATCGTCGAAGACGAATTGCTGACTGAAGCCGAATTGCAACCGGCCCGCCCACGGCCCAAGCGGCTGAAGGTTATCAAGGCCAAGAGCGGTGCTGACCGGATGAAGGCGGCGACGGCCAAGGCCAGTGGCGGCGGAGGCAAGGTGTTGAAGGACGTTTCGCCACAGGAAGGCGCCGAGGCCATCCTCAAGCTGTTGGTGGAAGAAGGGGTGCTGCGCTAGAGCCTCACGCGGTCCCGTTGTAGGAGCGGCCTTGTGTCGCGATGGGTTGCGCAGCAGCCCCGGCAATCTTGACTGGTAGTCGAGATCCTGGGGCCGCGCTGCGGCCCATCGCGACACAAGGCCGCTCCTACATTTCATACACAGTATCGAGCGAATGTTTTTGCCCACCAAATCTGTTCGCCAAGGTGTGGATAAAGTGTTGGCGCATGGCCACAGCCCTTGTATCACGTGGCCTCCAAGCTTTTGATCAAAAAACGATCAGTCTTATCCCTGCCTTCGCATGCAACGCACGGCAGCACCCTGCTGATTTTGCCCACAATCGCTGTTAGCCGGTCTGTGGATAATCTGTTTGATAGCTTCTGTAGGCCTTGTAGTTAAAGGCTTCGGTAGGTTTTTTCAAAAATGATCAAATCCGGATGAGGTCTTCTTTATCTCCGATAATCAGGACCTTGGGGCACTTATCCACAACCAGATCAAACAAAACGAATCAATTGCCCACAAACTCTGTTGGTGTCTCTGTGGAAAAAGTGTTCGTGGAGGCCGCCAAGCCTTTATCAGCAAGGCTTCCAAAGGTTTGGTCAGAAAACGTTCAATTCGCGATTTAAGCTAGCGGAAGAGCGCCGGGCAGTATTTTCCACAGGGCCTGTTCGCCGATCGATGCTCTGGCGCGACATCAAGAAAAACGTCAGCCGAGACCTGGAACGATTTTCAGCGGGCGAATCAGGAAGGGAAAGCACAAGATGGCGCCGCGGAGCGGCTGAGAAAAGGGACGGGAAATGCCGGTTTGTAAGATCGAGGATGAAGCCAACGGAGATTGTCGCGCAGATCCGGAAGTACGGTGAGAAGACCAAGCCTGTGAGTTACCCACAGGCTTGGTTCGCGTGTATCACTGCGCCTGAACTTCCTTCAGATACGCCGCCGGCTCTGCCCCCAGATTGTTCAGCAAGCGCTGGCTGTACCAGTCAATGAAGTTGACCACGCCAAACTCGTAGGTTTTCGAGTAAGGCCCAGGCTGGTACGCAGTGGAGTTGATCCCGCGCTGGTTTTCTTCGGCCAGGCGACGGTCCTGATCGTTGGTCGCGTCCCAGACCTTGCGCATCTGCTCAGGGTCATAGTCCACGCCTTCCACGGCATCCTTGTGGACCAGCCACTTGGTGGTGACCATGGTTTCCTGGGCGCTGATCGGCCACACGGTGAACACGATCATGTGGTCGCCCATGCAGTGGTTCCAGGAGTGTGGCAGGTGCAGGATGCGCATAGAGCCCAGGTCGGGGTTCTTGATGCGGCCCATCAGCTTCTTGCATGCTTGCTTGCCATCCATGGTCATCGACACGGTCCCCTTGAGCAGCGGCATGCGCACGATACGGTTACGCAGGCCATGGCTCTTGTGCAGGTACGGGATCTTCTCGGCTTCCCAGGCAGCGGCGGAGGCGGCTACGTGGTCCTTGAAGGCCTGGTCGGCGCGTGGGTCGTTGGTGTCATCCCACTCCAGCAGGGTTTTCAGCAGCTCAGGGTGCGACCCGTTGCAGTGGTAGCACTCGCGGTTGTTTTCCAGCACCAGCTTCCAGTTGGCCTTTTCCATCAAGGTGGTTTGTACCGCCACCTTGGTGTTTTCCATGTCGTACGGTTCCATGTAGTGGTCCAGGGTGGCCAGGAACTCGTCGATGGCGGGCGGGTTTTCCGCCAGGCTGATAAAGATGTAGCCGCCTGCAACTTTCACATTCACAGGCTTGAGGCCGTACTGGTTCATGTCGAAGTCGGCGCCCATTTCGGTGCCGGCGAACAGCAAGCGGCCATCCAGCTCGTAGGTCCACTGGTGGTAGGGGCAGACCAGCTTGGCCACCTTGCCTTTTTCGCTGGTGCACAGACGCGAGCCGCGGTGGCGGCACACGTTATGGAAGGCATGCACTTTGCCCTCGGCGCCACGGATCACGATGATCGGGTTCTTGCCGATCTGCAGGGTCAGGAAGTTGCCCTTTGTCGGAATCTCGCTTACCAGCCCCGCAATCAGCCACTCCTTGTGGAAGATCTCCTGCATGTCGATCTGGAACAGACGCTCGTCGGTGTAGAAAGGCTGGGGTAGCGAGTAGGTGCGCTCGCGGGTCTGCAGCATCTCGGCGGTGGCCTTGCGTGCAGGTTCCAGTGGATCGCCCAGGCTCAGGGTTGCGGTGACGTCCATCGTGTATTCCTCGGGGCCGTGTGCGGCCGGCAAAAGGTGGCTAATCGTTGTTGTGGTGCCGCAAGGCTGCTCATCAAGAAACAGCTGGTTGTTTTGCCGTGGAGTGTGCGTCCGAAGGCGTCATGAACCGTATCCATGGGCGACATGGCCGATTTGAATTACGACGCGCCAGCCCTTGTGGCGCGGGGCTGGTCGCGATAAGCACGCCGATGTCGCTGGCAGGAATGTACGTCGTCTTCAGCTTGCGCATTATCCAAGCCATAAAAAGGCCGATAGTCGGCTGCTGGAGATGAACATGTCCGATACCTTCCTTAATCCGGTCACCACCCAGACCTGGGCCAACGGCCGCCACATCGTGCGCTGTGTCAAGGTCATCCAGGAGACCTGGGACGTGCGCACCTTCTGCTTCATGGCCGACCAGCCGATCATGTTCTTCTTCAAGCCAGGGCAGTTCGTCACCCTGGAACTGGAGATCGAAGGCAAGCCGGTGATGCGCTCCTACACCATCTCCAGTTCACCGTCGGTACCCTACAGCTTCTCGATCACCGTCAAGCGCGTGCCGGGCGGCCTGGTGTCCAACTTCCTCCACGACACCATGCACGAAGGCGCCGAGCTGCCGGTGCACGGCCCGGTGGGGCTGTTCAACGCCATCGACTTCCCGGCGCAGAAAGTGCTGTACCTCTCGGGCGGTGTCGGGATCACCCCGGTCATGTCGATGGCGCGCTGGTTCTACGACACCAACGGCAATGTCGACATGGTATTCGTGCACAGCGCCCGTTCGCCGAAGGACATCATCTACCATCGCGAGCTGGAGCAGATGGCTTCGCGCATTCCCAATTTCAGCCTGCACATCATTTGTGAAAAGCATGGCCTGGGTGAGCCGTGGGCGGGTTATCGCGGTTACCTCAACCAGCGCCTGATGGAGCTGATCGCGCCGGACTACATGGACCGCGTTGTGTTCTGCTGCGGCCCGACGCCATACATGACTGCGGTCAAGCGCATGCTCGAAGCGGTCGGCTTCGACATGAAGAACTATCACGAGGAATCGTTCGGCGCGACGCCACCCGAGGCCAAGGCCGATGCGGTAGAGCATGCAGAGCAGGCTGCCGATGCACCGGAGCTGGATGCAGCCGACCTCAACCTGGTGGAGTTCATCGGCAGCGAGAAGAGCATCCGGATCGCCCCGGGCGAGACCGTGCACGCGGCGGCTGCCAAGGTTGGCCTGATGATCCCGAAAGCCTGCGGCATGGGCATTTGCGGTACCTGCAAGGTGCTCAAGCTGGGTGGCGAAGTGGAGATGGAGCACAACGGCGGCATTACCGAAGAGGACGAAGCCGAGGGCTACATCCTGTCGTGCTGCAGCGTGCCTAAAGGGGATGTACGGATCGATTACTGATCCGGGAATGCAGGGGGCTGCCTTGCAGCCCATCGCCGGCAAGCGCGGCTCCCACAGGTACTGCATAACCAGGAGAGTTGTGCGGTCGGTGTGGGAGCTGGCTTGCCGGCGATGGGCCGCAAGGCGGCCCCAGGTGTTTCAAGTGCGGAACCGCGCCACCAGCCCATTCAGATCCACGGCCAACCGCGACAACTCCGCACTCGCCGCACTGGTCTGATGCGCCCCGGTAGCACTCTGCACCGACAGGTCATTGATGTTCACCAGGTTGCGGTCCACTTCACGCGCCACCTGCGCCTGCTCTTCCGCCGCGCTGGCAATCACCAGGTTGCGCTCGTTGATCTGCGCCACCGCCCCGGCGATGGTGTCCAGTGCCATGCCTGCGCCACGGGCAATGTTCAAGGTGGATTCGGCACGCTCGGTGCTGGTGCGCATCGACTCCACCGCTTCTTCCGTACCGCCTTGAATACTGCCGATCATCCGCTCGATCTCACTGGTCGACTGCTGGGTACGATGAGCCAGCGCCCGCACCTCATCAGCCACCACGGCAAAGCCACGGCCCGCCTCACCGGCACGTGCCGCCTCGATCGCGGCGTTCAGCGCCAGCAGGTTGGTCTGGTCGGCCAAGCCACGGATCACGTCTAGCACCTTGCCTATATCGCGCGACTGTTCGGCCAAGTGAGTGATCAGCTTGGCAGTGGCCTGCACGTCACCACTCATGCGCTCGATGGCACCCACGGTCTCCATTACCAGGTCACGTCCATCACCGGTGGAGCGGCTGGCCTCACTGGACGCTTCCGAGGTGCTCACGGCATTGCGCGCGACTTCTTCCACAGCACTGGTCATTTCAGTTACCGCAGTGGCAGCCTGCTCGATCTCGTTGTTCTGCTGCTGCAGGCCACGGGCACTTTCGTCGGTGACGGCATTCAGCTCTTCGGCCGCCGAGGCCAGCTGCGTGGCGGAGCCGGCGATCTGTTGCAGGGTGTCTCGCAGCTTGTCCTGCATGCGTGCCATGGCACGCAGCAGGCGGGCGGCTTCGTCGGTGCCTTCAGCGTGTATGACGTGGGTCAGGTCACCGTCGGCGACCTGTTCGGCGCTTTTGAGCGCTTCTTCGATCGGCTTGACGATGCTGCGGGTCAGCAGGAATGCGCAGACGAAAGTCAGCACAGTGGCGGCGACCAGCAGACCGATCACCAGGGCGAAGGCAGCGGCGTACTGGTTGGCGGCCTTCTCGTTGGTAGCGCGGGTCTGGTCGGTGTTGATGCGCACCAAGGTGTCCATGACCTTGTTGATCTGTTCGGAGTTGGCCAACAGGTCGCGGTTGAGCAGGTCGCGCAGTTCGTCGAGGCGGTCGGCCTGGCTCAGGCTACGCATGCGTGACTCAAGCTGGCGGTACTGGTTGAGCAACTGGCCGTACTGATCGAACGCAGCCTGTTCGTCGGCGGCTCCGATCATCGGCAGGTAGGCCTGGCGTGCACGGTCGATCTGGCTGTTGCGCTCGTCCAGCAGGCTCAGGGTTTCGCGCTGAGTTGCCGGTTCGCGGTTGAGCAGCAGGCGGTAGGAGAGGGTGCGCATGCGCAGGTTCAGGGCAGTGAGCTCGTCGAGGATCTTGATGCTGGGCACGCTGACCTGTTCGATGACGACGCCGGCCTGGCGGATGTTGCCCATCTGGATGAGGGAGAAGATGCCGAGGCCAAGCATCAGCAGGCCGATGAGTGCGAAGCCGAGCAGCGCGCGCGGGGCGATGTTCATATTGCGTAGAGACATGGAGAGAACGATCCAGGCAAGGAAAAAAGGGGCGCAAAGTGCGACAAAACATGACTTGCCGGGCTATCGGTTGTGACTGCTCAGTCTTGAGTGCTGATGGCGAAAATTGTGAGGTTGCTAACCTTTTCCTGACCGGCGGTTGACCCAGGTCGGAACAAGGGGGTGGTTCCTCTGTCAATCTGCGGGTTAGACACCTTGTGAATCCGATATTTAATGGCGATGGGCCGCACTTTTCTTTATCGTGTGCGCCCCTCGCAACAACCTGAGATAGACCCATGCTGGAAGCTTCCCTGAACCAAATCGAGCAACTGGTCAGTGACCTGATGCAGAAGAACGCTCAACTCACCGAGCAGAACACCGCCCTCGGCCAGGAACTGGCCCAGGCCAAGGAAGAGAACGAAACCCTGCAGCTGTCGCTGATGGAGCAGGAAGAGAAGAACGGCAGCACCGCCGCACGCCTGCAGGCCCTGCTCGAGCGCGCCAATGCCGGCGTCGTAGGCGCATGACACTGCGAGCGCAGCCAATCAATGTCGTGTCGATCCTCGGCAACGACTATTCGATCAAGGCGCCTGAAGGCCAGGAAGCGACCCTGGCCCAGGCGGTGCAGATGCTCAACACCGCCTTGGCCCAGACCAAGCGTCAGTACCCGACCCTGATCGGCGACAAGCTGCTGGTGCTGGCAGCGCTGAATCTGTGTTCACGGCAGATCGAGCTGCAGGATGAGCACCGCAAGACGCTGGAGCGTACCCAGGCGCAGATCGACGCCACGGTGGACGCAATCGTGCGGACCATAGCCGAACAATAAGGTCTTGCGTCGCCCTCTGTGGGAGCGGGTTCACCCGCGAATGCGTCAGTGCATTCTGCATCGCATTCGCGGGTATGCGCGCCGCCACAGGACATCTGACTGCTTCAGATCACTGGATTAACTGGATACGCAAGTGTATACACTTTCCGCAAAACAATAATTATGCGGGGAGTAGGGCATGCGTATCTGGCGTAAGAGCATCCAGTGGCAGTTGATCACCAGCATGGGTGCCGCCCTGCTGGCGAGTATTCTGGTGGTGGTCATCATTTTCACGGTGGCGCTAAACCGCCTCACCGAACGCTACCTGGTCGATACCGCGCTGCCCGCCAGCATCGAGGCCATCCGCAACGACATCGAGCGCATGCTCGGCCAGCCGCTGGTGGCGGCGGCGGATATTGCTGGCAACACTCTGCTGCGTGACTGGCTTGCCGATGGTGAAGACCCCGCCCAGGCCGCTCCATTCATCGAATACCTGACCGCCGCCAAGCAGCGCAACCAGGCTTTTACCACCTTGTTCGTCTCGACCGAAACCGGCCACTACTACAACGAGAATGGCCTGGACCGTACCCTCAGCCGCAGCAACCCAAAGGACAAATGGTTCTACGGCTACATCGACAGCGGTGCCGAACGCCTGATCAACATCGACATCGACGGTGCCACCGGCGAGCTCGCGCTGTTCATCGACTATCGCGTTGAAAAGGATGGTCAACTGGTCGGTGTCGCCGGCATGGGCCTGCGCATGACAGAACTGTCGAAGCTGATCCATGACTTCAAATTTGGCGAGCACGGCAAGGTGTTCCTGGTGCGTAACGATGGCCTGATCCAGGTTCATCCGGACCCTGCCTTCAGCGGCAAACGCCAGCTGACCGAACAGCTCGGTGCGGACGCCGCCAAGGTGCTGATGACCGGCGGCGAAGGCCTGCGCAGCAGCCGCTTCAGCCGTGACGGCGAAAGCTACCTGGCGCTCGGCCTGCCCCTGCGCGACCTCAACTGGACCCTGGTGGCCGAGGTGCCCGAGGAGGAAATCTACGCACCAATGCACCAGGCGGTATGGCTGACCAGCCTGATCGGTGGTGCCGTGGCCCTGGTGTCGCTGCTGCTGGTAGTGCTGTTGGCGCGTGGCCTGGTGCGGCCGATCCGCCGTGTCACGGCGGCGCTGGTGCAGATTGGCAGTGGCGCGGGTGATCTCAGCCACCGGCTGGACGATTCACGCCTGGACGAACTGGGCGACCTGGCGCGTGGCTTCAACCGCTTCCTGGACAGCCAGCGCCGGTTGATCGGCGAGGTATTGCACACTTCCGAGCGGCTGCACCTGGCGGTCGAGCAGGTGACACAGGTGGTGGACAACACCGCCGAGCGTTCCGGGCGCCAGCAGGAAATGACCGAAATGGTCGCTACCGCCGTGCACGAAATGGGTTTGACAGTGCAGGACATTGCCCGCAATGCCGGTGATGCGGCCCAGGCCTCGCAGTCGGCGAGGGACGAAGCCCTGCAGGCGCGTGAAGTGGTGCAACGCTCGATCCGTGGTATCGAAGGGATGTCGGGTGATATCGGCAAGGCGGCCGATGCTGTCAGCCAGCTGGCCGATGAAGTAGCCTCGATCGACGAGGTTCTAGCAGTGATTCGTAGTATTTCCGAGCAAACCAACCTGCTGGCGCTGAATGCCGCCATCGAGGCGGCCAGGGCAGGGGAGATGGGGCGAGGGTTTGCCGTTGTGGCTGATGAAGTGCGTACCTTGGCCCGGCGCACGCAGCTTTCCACCGACGAAGTGCAGCAGATGATCCAGCGCTTGAAGCAGGGCGCGGGTTCGGCGGTGAGTTCGATGCAGGCGGGGCAGCAGGCGACGGGGAGTGGGGTCGAGTCGAGCCAGCGCACCGGGGCGTCACTGGGTGCGATCACTGACCAGGTGGAACACATCAGCGACATGAACCATCAGGTAGCTACTGCGACCGAAGAGCAGTCGGCGGTGACCGAGGAGATCAATCGTACGGTGCAGGGGATTTCCGACCTGGCGCGAGAGACCGCGGCGGAGGTGCAAGGGTGTCGCGAAGAATGCCTGGCATTGCGTGGTTTGGCTAACGATCTGGCGCAGCAGATGAATGGCTTCAGATTATGATCGACTCCTGGGGTGCGGCAAAAGACCTGGCAGCTTTGTAAGGGAGCAACGCAGTCGATAGACGTGTTACTGGCTTGATGTAGCTCACCCCAGAATGTTGAATCACGATACTGGGGTGGGCTATTTATTCAGCCGAGCAATGCTATTGCTCACTGCGGCTCATTAATATAAAAATCGATGTAGGTGTCGCTGTTGGAGAATACTTCGATCGCGGCAAATACGCCTGGGTTTTCAATCATCACGCCTTCAAACTCGAATTTCGGCTGCGAGGTATAGATCGAGATAACGCCGGCGTCATGCACGGTGTAGGGTTTTTTGTTGGCGTAAATAGTCGCGCCGACATGTGTGTCACGTTTGCCGACACGCGCCTTTAGCGGTTGCTGGATACGACCCAGCTGGTAGGTTTTGCTTGCTGCCGCCTGGGTACCTGATACAGAGATACTGGCGACCCTGCCTATAACGGCGTTGGTTGGCGAAGCTGCTTGCACGATGTCACCCACCTTTACCGAAGCAAGGGCCTTGGCGGCTTCTGCGTTACCCGCGATTTCGACACTTTCGTTTTCGTACTGGAATTTCAAAGTGGCGCTCATGGTTTGGTCCCTCTTGGAATACAGGTATCTTGAGAAGTACATGTCCCTCGAGAGTCAGTTTCATTCATCGGAACTTAAAGCGTAACTGGCAGTTTTACCAGTTGCGAAAAACAGGGTCCGTAATTAAGCCGACTTCACGCAGCCGGCCCGTTTAACGGGGTAGGCCAGACTGCGCACCAGAGACCGGCCTCGTAGCGACACGCATCGCTGCGAGGCGGGTCGGTTTCATGCAGCGATAATCGCCCGAATATCCGTCGCCAGCTCACGCACCCGCTCCTCCTCGGTATCCCATGAGCACATGAACCGCGCCCCGCCGCTACCAATGAAGGTATAGAACCGCCACCCCCTGCCGCGCAGTGCTTCGATCGCGTGCTCTGGCATCTGCAGGAATACCCCGTTGGCCTCAACCGGGAACATCAGCTCCACCCCCGGCAAATCACTCACCAGCGAGGCGAGCAACTGCGCGCAATGGTTGGCATGCGCGCCATGGCGCAGCCAGGCACCATCTTCCAGCAGGCCCACCCAAGGCGCCGACAGGAAGCGCATCTTCGATGCCAGTTGCCCGGCCTGCTTGCAGCGGTAGTCGAAGTCCTCGGCCAGCTGGCGGTTGAAGAACAGGATCGCCTCGCCCACCGCCATGCCGTTCTTGGTGCCACCGAAGCACAGCACGTCGACGCCGGCCTTCCAGGTCAGCTCTGCCGGGCTGCAGCCCAGGAACGAACAGGCATTGCTGAAACGTGCGCCGTCCATGTGCAGGTTCAGGCCCAGCTCCTTGCAGGTGGCGCTGATCGCCTTGAGCTCATTGGGGCGGTAGACGGTCCCGACCTCGGTGGCCTGGGTCAGGGTCACCACCCGTGGCTTGGGGTAGTGGATGTCCTGGCGCTTCAGCGCTACCTCGCGGATCGATTCGGGCGTCAGCTTACCGTTGACACTGGGCGCGGTCAGCAGCTTGGAGCCGTTGGAGAAGAACTCCGGCGCGCCGCACTCATCGGTTTCGACGTGGGCGGTCTCGGAGCAGATCACGCTGTGGTAGCTCTGGCACAGCGAGGCCAGGGCCAGGGAGTTGGCGGCGGTGCCGTTGAAGGCGAAGAACACCTCGCAGTCGGTTTCGAACAGCTTGCGGAAGTATTCCGCGGCCCGTTCGGTCCACTGGTCGTCGCCGTAGGCGCGGTCGTGGCCATGGTTGGCTTTTTCCATCGCCGCCCAGGCTTCGGGGCAGATACCGGAATAGTTGTCGCTGGCGAATTGTTGGCTCTTGTCTGTCATGGCACTGTCCTTTGAACGACGCAGAACAGCACTCTAAACCATCGATTCAGCAGTTGCCTATACAAGCGGTGCATCGGCTGACTTCAGCGGTGCCTGTACTGGCCCTATCGCCGGCAAGCCGGCTCCCACAGGTACTCCACAGGGCTTGAGAACAGTGTCATTCCTGTGGGAGCCGGCTTGCCGGCGATGAGGCCAGAGAGGCCAGTGCAAAACGAATGTCGTAAACGCGCCATTGCAAGGCGTGCGCAGGCATCTGACCCGCCCCGGCCAGTCATAACATCGCCACAAAGGGCCACAGTGCCCCACGACAAAAAACGATCGCTGCCGGGAGATACACGATGTTCAGCAAGCAAGACCAGATCCAGGGTTACGACGATGCACTGCTGGCGGCGATGAATGCCGAAGAACAGCGCCAGGAAGACCACATCGAGCTGATCGCCTCGGAAAACTACACCTCCAAGCGCGTGATGCAGGCCCAAGGCAGCGGCCTGACCAACAAGTACGCCGAAGGCTACCCGGGCAAGCGCTACTACGGTGGCTGCGAGCACGTGGACAAGGTAGAAGCTCTGGCCATCGAGCGCGCCAAGCAGCTGTTCGGCGCCGACTACGCCAACGTCCAGCCGCACTCCGGCTCCTCGGCCAACGGTGCTGTCTACCTGGCCCTGCTGCAGGCTGGTGACACCATCCTCGGCATGAGCCTGGCCCACGGCGGCCACCTGACCCACGGCGCCAAGGTGTCGTCCTCGGGCAAGCTCTACAACGCTGTGCAATACGGCATCGACACCAACACCGGCCTGATCGACTATGACGAAGTCGAGCGCCTGGCTGTCGAACACAAGCCGAAAATGATCGTTGCCGGCTTCTCGGCCTACTCCAAGACCCTCGACTTCCCACGCTTCCGCGCCATCGCCGACAAGGTCGGTGCGCTGCTGTTCGTCGACATGGCCCACGTAGCCGGCCTGGTTGCCGCTGGCCTGTACCCGAACCCTATCCCGTTCGCCGATGTGGTTACCACTACCACCCACAAGACCCTGCGCGGCCCACGTGGCGGTCTGATCCTGGCCAAGTCGAACGAAGAGATCGAGAAGAAACTGAACGCCGCAGTGTTCCCTGGCGCCCAGGGCGGCCCGCTGATGCACGTGATCGCCGCCAAGGCCGTGTGCTTCAAGGAAGCACTGGAGCCTGAATTCAAAGCCTACCAGCAACAAGTGATCGAAAACGCCCAGGCCATGGCCCAGGTGTTCATCGACCGCGGCTACGATGTGGTTTCTGGCGGCACCGACAACCACCTGTTCCTGGTCAGCCTGATCCGCCAGGGTCTCACCGGCAAAGATGCCGACGCCGCCCTGGGCCGCGCGCACATCACCGTCAACAAGAACGCCGTGCCGAATGACCCGCAGTCGCCATTCGTCACCTCGGGCCTGCGTATCGGCACCCCGGCTGTCACCACCC
The DNA here is from genome assembly GCF_036784815.1 of Pseudomonas sp. TE3-3-F2023. Classification (NCBI taxonomy): domain Bacteria; kingdom Pseudomonadati; phylum Pseudomonadota; class Gammaproteobacteria; order Pseudomonadales; family Pseudomonadaceae; genus Pseudomonas; species Pseudomonas sp. TE3-3-F2023. The sequence continues at coordinate 1,176,658 of NZ_CP145113.1, forward strand.
GCGGCTTCAAGGTCGCTCAGTGCGTGGCCTTGGCCGGCTGGATCTGCGACATCCTCGACAACCTCGGTGACGCAGACGTCGAAGCCGATGTGGCGAAGAACGTCGCGGCCCTGTGCGCAGATTTCCCTGTTTACCGCTGAGTGGAGTCACACACCATGCAACGTTACTCGGGCTTCGGCCTTTTCAAGCACTCCCTCAGCCACCACGAGAACTGGCAGCGCATGTGGCGCACGCCAACCCCTAAAAAGGTCTACGACGTGGTTATCGTCGGCGGTGGCGGCCATGGCCTGGCCACGGCCTACTACCTGGCCAAGGAACACGGCATCACCAACGTTGCCGTGATCGAGAAGGGCTACCTGGGCGGCGGCAACACTGCCCGTAACACCACTATCGTGCGTTCCAACTACCTGTGGGATGAGTCGGCGCACCTGTACGAACACGCCATGAAGCTGTGGGAGGGCCTGTCCCAGGACCTCAACTACAACGTGATGTTCTCCCAGCGCGGCGTGTACAACCTGTGCCACACCCTGCAGGACATGCGTGACTCCGAGCGCCGGGTCAGCGCCAACCGCCTGAACGGCGTGGATGGCGAACTGCTCAACACCGCCCAGGTCGCGGCCGAGATCCCGTACCTGGACTGCTCGAAGAACACCCGCTACCCGATCCTCGGTGCCACCGTGCAGCGCCGTGGCGGCGTGGCGCGTCACGACGCCGTGGCCTGGGGCTTCGCCCGTGCCGCCGACGCCCTGGGCGTGGACCTGATCCAGCAGACCGAAGTGATCGGCTTCCGCAAGGAAAACGGCGCGGTCATCGGTGTGGAAACCAACAAAGGCTTCATCGGCGCCAAGCGCGTCGGCGTGGTCACCGCCGGTAACTCCGGGCACATGGCCAAGCTGGCCGGCTTCCGCCTGCCGCTGGAATCGCACCCGCTGCAGGCGCTGGTATCCGAGCCGATCAAGCCGATCATCGACAGCGTGATCATGTCCAACGCCGTGCACGGCTACATCAGCCAGTCCGACAAGGGCGACCTGGTGATCGGTGCCGGTATCGACGGCTGGGTCGGCTACGGCCAGCGCGGCTCTTACCCGGTGATCGAGCACACCCTGCAGGCCATCGTCGAGATGTTCCCCAACCTCTCGCGCGTGCGTATGAACCGCCAGTGGGGCGGCATCGTCGATACCTCGCCGGACGCTTGCCCGATCATCACCAAGACCCCGGTCAAGAACATGTTCTTCAACTGCGGTTGGGGTACTGGCGGCTTCAAGGCTACCCCAGGTTCGGGCAACGTCTTCGCCGCGAGCCTGGCCAAGGGCGAAATGCACCCACTGGCCGCGCCGTTCTCCATGGACCGTTTCTACAACGGCGCACTGATCGACGAACACGGCGCCGCCGCCGTCGCCCACTAACCGGAGACACCGTCATGTTGCATATTTTCTGTCCCCACTGCGGCGAGCTGCGCTCCGAAGAAGAGTTCCACGCCTCTGGCCAGGCGCACATCGCCCGCCCGCTGGACCCTAACGCCTGCTCTGACGAGGAATGGGGTACCTACATGTTCTACCGTGACAACCCACGCGGTATTCACCACGAACTGTGGGACCACGTTGCCGGCTGCCGCCAGTATTTCAACGTCACTCGCGACACCGTGACCTACGAGATTCTGGAAACCTACAAGATTGGCGAGAAGCCGCAAGTGACCGCCAGCGGCAAGCAGAACAGCGCCGCGTCGACCGTCAAAGGCCAAGGGGAAAAAGTATGAGCCAGACCTATCGCCTCGCCAGCGGCGGCCGTATCGACCGCAGCAAGGTCCTGAACTTCACTTTCAACGGCAAGACCTACCAAGGTTATGCCGGTGACAGCCTGGCCGCCGCGTTGCTGGCCAACGGCGTCGACATCGTCGGCCGCAGCTTCAAGTATTCGCGTCCACGCGGCATCATCGCCGCCGGTACCGAAGAGCCGAACGCCATCCTGCAGATCGGCTCCAGCGAAGCCACCCAGATCCCCAACGTGCGTGCCACCCAGCAGGCGCTGTACGCAGGTCTTGTAGCTACCAGCACCAACGGCTGGCCGAACGTCAACAACGACGTCATGGGCATCCTGGGCAAGGTAGGCGGCAGCATGATGCCGCCGGGCTTCTACTACAAAACCTTCATGTACCCGAAATCGTTCTGGATGACTTACGAGAAGTACATCCGCAAAGCCGCAGGCCTTGGCCGCGCGCCGCTGCAGAACGACCCGGACAGCTACGACTACATGAACCAGCACTGCGACGTGCTGGTCGTCGGCGCCGGCCCTGCTGGCCTGGCCGCTGCACTGGCCGCTGCCCGCAGCGGTGCCCGCGTGATCCTGGCTGACGAGCAGGAAGAGTTCGGCGGCAGCCTGCTCGACACCCGCGAAACCCTCGACGGCAAACCTGCTGCCGATTGGGTCAGCGCCGTGGTCAAAGAGCTGGAAAGCCTGCCGGAAGTGACCCTGCTGCCACGTGCCACGGTCAACGGCTACCACGACCATAACTTCCTAACCATCCACGAGCGCCTCACCGACCACCTCGGCGACCGCGCCCCGATCGGCCAGGTACGCCACCGCGTGCACCGTGTCCGCGCCAAGCGCGTGGTCCTGGCTGCGGGCGCCCACGAGCGCCCGCTGGTGTACGGCAACAACGACCTGCCGGGCAACATGCTGGCCGGTGCCGTGTCCACCTACGTGCGCCGCTACGGCGTGGCCCCGGGCCGCAAGCTGGTGCTGTCGACCAACAACGACCACGCCTACCGTGCCGCGCTGGACTGGCACGACGCCGGCCTGCAAGTGGTCGCCATTGCCGACGCTCGCCACAACCCGCGTGGCTCGCTGGTTGAAGAAGCACGTGCCAAAGGCATCCGCATCCTCACTTCCAGCGCCGTGATCGAGGCCAAGGGCAGCAAGCACGTCACCGGCGCCCGTGTGGCCGCCATCGATGTGCAGGCACACAAGGTCACCAGCCCTGGCGAAACCCTCGAATGCGACCTGATCGCTACCTCCGGTGGCTACAGCCCGATCGTGCACCTGGCTTCGCACCTGGGCGGTCGCCCGGTATGGCGTGAAGACATCCTCGGCTTCGTGCCGGGCGATGCTCCGCAGAAACGCGAATGCGTGGGTGGCATCAATGGCGTCTACGCCCTGGGCGACGTGATCGCCGATGGCTTCGAAGGCGGCGTTCGCGCAGCCACCGAAGCGGGCTTCAAAGCCACGGTCGGCAGCCTGCCGAAAACCGTTGCGCGCAAGGAAGAGCCCACCGTGGCGCTGTTCCAGGTGCCGCACGACAAGGGCACTGCCCGCGCACCCAAGCAGTTCGTCGACCAGCAGAACGACGTCACCGCGGCCGCCATCGAACTGGCCACCCGTGAAGGCTTCGAGTCGGTCGAGCACGTAAAACGCTACACCGCGCTGGGCTTCGGTACCGACCAGGGCAAACTGGGCAACATCAACGGCCTGGCCATCGCCGCCCGTTCGATCGGTATTACCATTCCGGAAATGGGCACCACCATGTTCCGCCCCAACTACACGCCGGTGACCTTCGGCGCGGTAGCGGGCCGTCACTGTGGCCACCTGTTCGAACCGGTACGCTTCACTGCCCTGCATGCCTGGCACGTGAAGAACGGCGCCGAGTTCGAAGACGTCGGCCAGTGGAAGCGCCCGTGGTATTTCCCGAAAGCCGGTGAAGACATCCATGCTGCCGTGGCTCGCGAATGCAAGGCCGTGCGTGACAGCGTTGGCCTGCTGGACGCCTCGACCCTGGGCAAGATCGACATCCAGGGTCCGGATGCTCGTGAGTTCCTGAACCGCATCTACACCAACGCCTGGACCAAGCTCGACGTGGGCAAGGCCCGCTACGGCCTGATGTGCAAGGAAGACGGCATGGTCTTCGACGACGGTGTAACCGCCTGCGTCGGCGACAACCACTTCATCATGACCACCACAACCGGCGGCGCTGCACGCGTGCTGCAGTGGATGGAGCTGTATCACCAGACCGAATGGCCGGAACTGAAGGTGTACTTCACCTCGGTCACCGACCACTGGGCCACCATGACCCTGTCCGGCCCCAACAGCCGCAAGTTGCTCAGCGAGTTGACCGACATTGACATGGACAAGGAAGCCTTCCCGTTCATGACCTGGAAGGAAGGCAACGTCGGCGGCGTACCGGCCCGGGTGTTCCGTATTTCGTTCACCGGCGAGCTGTCGTACGAAGTGAACGTGCAGGCCAACTACGCCATGGGCGTGCTGGAACAGATCGTCGAGGCGGGCAAGAAGTACAACCTGACCCCGTACGGCACCGAGACCATGCACGTACTGCGCGCCGAGAAGGGCTTCATCATTGTTGGCCAGGATACCGACGGCTCGATGACCCCGGACGACCTGAACATGAGCTGGTGCGTAGGCCGCAACAAGCCGTACTCGTGGATCGGCCTGCGTGGCATGAACCGCGAAGACTGCGTGCGTGAGAACCGCAAACAGCTGGTAGGCCTGAAGCCGATCGACCCGACCAAGTGGCTGCCCGAAGGCGCCCAGCTGGTGTTCGATCCGAAGCAGCCGATCCCGATGGATATGGTTGGCCACGTCACCTCCAGCTATGCGTCCAACTCCCTGGGCTACTCGTTCGCCATGGGTGTGGTCAAAGGCGGCCTCAAGCGCATGGGCGAGCGCGTCTACTCGCCGCAGGCAGATGGCAGCGTGATCGAGGCGGAGATCGTGTCTTCGGTGTTCTTCGATCCGAAGGGTGAGCGGCAGAACGTTTGACTCCGGGCCCTGTGGGGGCAGGCCAGGCCTCATCGCCGGCAAGCCGGGCTCCCACAGGATCGATGCAGCTTTGAAGGTTGGCGAGGTCCCTGTGGGAGCTGGCTTGCCGGCGATGAGGCCGGTAGCCCCAACACAAGCTGCGTCGCATCGACGAACAAGAATTCAAGGCAGGTAAGAAATGAGTGCTATCAACGTCTTCCAGCAAAACCCCGGCGCCGAGGCCAAGGCCCAGTCGCCACTGCACCACGCCGACCTGGCCAGCCTGGTTGGCAAAGGCCGCAAGAACGCAGGTGTGACCCTGCGTGAACGCAAGTTCCTCGGCCACCTGACCATCCGTGGCAACGGCCACGACCCGGAATTCGCCGCCGGCGTGCACAAGGCCCTGGGCCTGGAGCTGCCAGTGGCACTGACGGTGGTCGCCAACAACGAAATGTCGCTGCAATGGGTCGGCCCCGACGAGTGGCTGCTGATCGTGCCTGGCGGCCAGGAACTGGCGGTCGAGCAGAAACTGCGTGCTGCCCTCGAAGGCCAGCACATCCAGGTGGTCAATGTCAGCGGCGGGCAGAGCCTGCTGGAGCTGCGCGGCCCGAACGTGCGCGAAGTGCTGATGAAATCCACCAGCTATGATGTTCACCCGAACAACTTCCCGGTGGGCAAGGCTGTCGGCACCGTGTTCGCCAAGTCGCAACTGGTGATCCGCCGCACCGCCGAAGACACCTGGGAGCTGGTGATTCGCCGCAGCTTCGCCGACTACTGGTGGCTGTGGCTGCAGGACGCTTCGGCCGAGTACGGTCTGAGCATCGAGGCTTAAGGAGAACAGAACATGAGTCGGGCACCGGATACCTGGATTCTCACCGCCGACTGCCCGAGCATGCTCGGCACCGTCGACGTGGTGACGCGTTACCTCTTCGAGCAGCGCTGCTACGTGACGGAGCACCACTCCTTCGATGACCGGCTGTCGGGGCGTTTCTTCATTCGCGTGGAGTTCCGCCAGCCGGACGATTTCGACGAAGCCGGCTTCCGCGCCGGCCTCGCCGAGCGCAGCGATGCGTTCGGCATGGCCTTCGAGCTGACCGCACCGAATCACCGCCCCAAGGTGGTGATCATGGTGTCCAAGGCCGACCATTGCCTTAACGATCTGCTGTATCGCCAGCGTATCGGTCAGCTGGCCATGGACGTGGTCGCGGTGGTGTCCAATCACCCCGATCTCGAACCCCTGGCACACTGGCACAAGATCCCTTATTACCACTTTGCCCTGGACCCGAAGGACAAGCCTGGGCAAGAGCGCAAGGTACTTCAGGTGATCGAGGAAACCGGTGCCGAGCTGGTGATACTTGCACGCTACATGCAGGTTCTGTCGCCAGAGCTGTGCCGGCGCCTGGATGGCTGGGCGATCAACATTCACCACTCGTTGCTGCCAGGGTTCAAGGGCGCCAAGCCTTACCACCAGGCATACAACAAAGGCGTGAAGATGGTCGGCGCTACGGCGCACTACATCAACAACGACCTCGACGAAGGGCCGATCATTGCCCAGGGTGTCGAGGTGGTGGACCACAGCCATTACCCGGAAGACCTGATTGCCAAAGGGCGCGACATCGAATGCCTGACCTTGGCGCGGGCCGTGGGTTATCACATCGAGCGGCGAGTGTTCCTCAACGCCAACCGGACCGTAGTTTTGTAATAACCTGCACTGGCCACTTCGCGGGTAAACCCGCTCCCACAGGTACAGCGTTGGCGTTGAGCCTTGCGCCAAACCCTGTGGGAGCGGCTTCAGCCGCTAAGGGGCCGGCACAGGCCACCACCCCTGTTCCCCATTTCCGACAACGACAAACCTGCCGCTAAAAGGCATCTCCCTGTCGCTCCCAGTCAGTGCATCCCGTCCCATCAGGCCCACAATTCCCCTCATTCCAGAAACACATGCCGCCCACGGATGGCGGCGCGTTCAACCACCGCTGCATAACTACAAATCAAGCGAGGTAAGAGCATGTCTGGCAATCGTGGAGTGGTATATCTCGGCGCCGGCAAGGTCGAGGTGCAGAAGATCGACTACCCGAAAATGCAGGACCCACGCGGCAAGAAGATCGAGCACGGCGTGATCCTGAAGGTGGTCTCCACCAACATCTGCGGCTCCGACCAGCACATGGTCCGCGGTCGCACCACTGCCCAGGTCGGCCTGGTCCTGGGCCACGAAATCACCGGTGAAATCGTCGAGAAAGGCCGCGATGTCGAGCGCATGCAGATCGGCGACCTGGTCTCGGTACCCTTCAACGTCGCCTGTGGCCGTTGCCGCTCCTGCAAAGAGATGCACACTGGTGTCTGCCTCACCGTCAACCCTGCCCGCGCCGGCGGCGCCTACGGTTACGTCGACATGGGCGACTGGACCGGCGGCCAGGCCGAGTACGTGCTGGTGCCGTATGCTGACTTCAACCTGCTGAAACTGCCTGAGCGCGACAAGGCCATGGAGAAAATTCGTGACCTGACCTGCCTGTCCGACATCCTGCCGACCGGCTACCACGGTGCCGTGACTGCCGGCGTTGGCCCAGGCAGCACCGTCTATGTCGCCGGTGCCGGCCCCGTCGGCCTGGCTGCTGCTGCCTCGGCACGCCTGCTGGGCGCTGCCTGCGTCATCGTCGGCGACCTCAACCCGGCCCGCCTGGCCCATGCCAAGTCCCAGGGCTTCGAGGTGGTCGACTTGTCCAAGGACACCCCGCTGCACGAGCAGATCGTCGATATCCTCGGCGAGCCGGAAGTGGACTGCGCCATCGACGCCGTTGGCTTCGAGGCCCGCGGGCATGGCCACGAAGGTGCCAAGCATGAAGCCCCGGCCACGGTGCTGAACTCGTTGATGCAGGTTACCCGCGTTGCCGGCAACATCGGTATCCCGGGCCTGTACGTGACCGAAGATCCGGGTGCGGTGGATGCTGCCGCCAAGATCGGTGCCTTGAGCATTCGCTTCGGCCTGGGCTGGGCCAAGTCGCACAGCTTCCACACCGGCCAGACCCCGACCATGAAGTACAACCGCCAGTTGATGCAGGCGATCATGTGGGACCGTATCAACATCGCCGAAGTGGTTGGCGTGCAGGTGATCAACCTGGATCAGGCGCCGGAAGGTTATGGCGAGTTCGATGCAGGTGTGCCGAAGAAATTCGTGATCGACCCGCACAAGATGTGGGGCGCAGCCTGATCGCGTGAAGTAACAAAGAGCCCCTCAATATGAGGGGCTCTTTTTTTGGGCTGAGTGGAGAACCTGTGAACCTGCTTCGGCAAGGCCCAAATCAGCGATTATTTTTTCCCAAGCAACGCTAGCATTTTTTACATGGGCAGGTATCCAGGTCAAAAGCACTGAGGCGGTCAGCAAAAGTGGTCGACAGCCGGGTCGGAACAAAGCTGCGAGATCCCAGTCAAAACTCGCGTTTCCCAGGCCATCCTGGCCCACGAGGTCCCTCCCGATGAAAGCATTCACCCTGGCAACTCTGATGACCCTGGCCGCAAGCCCGGTGTTCGCCTTCAACCTCAGCGACGCCGCCAACGCCGTGTCGGCCATGCAGAACCAGAATCAGAGCCAGCAAGGCCAGGTGCAGGCACCCGAGGCGCAGGCAAACCTGCTCAATACCTTGGGCAGCCAATTGAATATCACCCCAGAACAAGCCGTGGGTGGTGCAGGGGCCATGCTGGGGCTGGCGCGCAACAACCTGAGCAGCGACGACTACGGCCAATTGACCAAGGCCGTACCGGGGCTGGACCTGCTTGCCGGGGCCAATGCACTGGGTGGCTTGAGTGGCCTGGGTGAGTTGCTGGGCAAGAACAGCGAGAGCCAGTCGGCCTTGAGCAATGCGCTGGGCAACAATGTGGAAAACCGCAGCGACCTGGACAATGCGTTCAAGGCGCTGGGGATGGATACCGGGATGATCGGGCAGTTTGCGCCGTTGCTGCTTCAGTACCTGGGGCAGCAGGGGATTGCCGGGTCGCTGTTGCAGAACCTGGGGAGTTTGTGGACCACTCCTGCTCCATTGACCCGACCTTCGGTCTGATCATTTTGTAACACCAGTACCGGCCTCATCGCCGGCAAGCCAGCTCCCCCACGGTTACAGCACCAGCCCTGAAGGCAACGAGAACCTTGTGGGAGCTGGCTTGCCGGCGATGAGGCCAGTACAGCCAGCGCAATTTTCAGGTCATGCAGCTTCTGAGAAGTCCACCAGCCGCACCGGGCGGCGGAAGCCGGCGGTCAGTACTGCGAGGTACGCAAGACCCACCGCAAACCAGCACAGGCCAATAACCAAGGTCAGCGCCGACAGGCTGGTCCACAGCCACAGTGTCAGCCCCAACCCCACCAGCGGAACCAGGCCATAGCTCAGCAGCCCTTTGAGGCTGAGCTGCGTGGCATCGTCCACCAGATGGGTTTTCACCACCGCAAGGTTCACCGCCGAAAACGCCACCAGTGCACCAAAGCTGATCAGCGAGGCAAGGGTCGCCAGGTCTATTACCAACGCCAGCAACGAGAACGCCGAAACCAGCAGAATTGCGAACACTGGCGTGCCAAAGCGCGGTGACAGGTAGCCGAAAGTACGCTGCGGCAGCACCTTGTCACGGCCCATGGTGAACAGAATGCGCGAAACTGCCGCCTGCGAGGCCAGTGCCGAGCCCAGGCTGCCAGCCACATAGGCCGCAGTGAAGAAGTTGGCCAGGAACTGACCGCCCGCCTTGAACATCACCTCGTTGGCCGCCGCATCGGCATTGGCAAAGGTGGTGCCCGGCAGCACCAATTGGCTGACGTAGGCCAGCACGGTGAACAGCAAACCGGCGAATAAGGTGGTGAGGATGATGGCCCGGGGCACATCGCGGCGGGCATCGCGGCATTCTTCGGCCAAGGTAGAGACAGCGTCAAAGCCGAGGAACGACAGGCACAGCACCGCCGCACCAGCCATCAGCGCGCCGAAGCCCGGCTGCGAACCGTCGCCCAGCAGTGGCGAAAGCAGGTCGAGCGGCTGGCCGGCCAGGGACTGGCAGGACAGGGCGACGAACACCACGATGAAGACGATCTGTGCGCCGACGATCAGGTTGCTGGTCTTGGCCACAGAGTGAATGCCGACCACGTTGAGCGCCGTGACCAGGGCAATGGAGGCCAGTGCGATCGACCACGCGGGTATGGCGGGGAAGGCTATGTTGAGGAACAGGCCGATCAGCAGGTAGTTGATCATCGGCAGGAACAGGTAGTCGAGCAGCAGCGACCAGCCAGCCAGGAAGCCAACGTTCGGGCCAAAGGCCATGTTGGTATAGGAGTACGCCGAGCCCGCGACCGGGAAGCGTTTGACCATGAAACTGTAGGATGTGGCGGTGAACAGCATGGCCACCAGCGTGACCATGTAGGCGCCAGCCGTGCGGCCACCAGTAAGTTCGGTGACGATGCCGTAAGTGGTGAAGATGGTCAGCGGGACCATGTACACCAGGCCGAAGAACACCAGGGCGGGCAGGCCGAGGACACGGCGGAGCTGGACGGGGGTGGAGCTGGGTGGGTTGGCCATCATTCGATCCAGAGCATTTTTGTAGTTGTGCTTTGGCCGATTTTTATCCACCTAGGTGCGGTGTGACAAAGAAGTAATCCTAATGCTGATTATTAGCCAGGTTTTTAATCGGATCCTTGTAATGCCTGTACCGGCCTCTTCGCGGGCTCGCCCGCTACCACAGGACCTGCACAGAATTCGAAAACTGTGGAGATCCTGTGGGAGCGGGCGAGCCCGCGAAGAGGCCGGTACAGGCAGTAAATATCTCAGCCCATTTCGGCTCGCAGCTGCTCGATCCGCAAGTCCTTCTCCACCCACAACTGGTTCACCCAGGCCTGCACGGTCTGCCTGAACTCAGCATCATTCTCGTAATCCCCTGCCCACAGCATCGGGTCCAGCTCACGCAAACGAATGTCGATAATCACCCGGCTGATGCTGCCATTGAGCAAATCCCAGAAACCCGGCGCCTTGTTGCCAGGGTAGACGATGGTCACATCCAGCAAGGCATCCAGTTGCTCGCCCAATGCCGCCAACACGAACGCCACACCACCAGCCTTGGGCTTGAGCAGGTAGCGATACGGCGATTGCTGCTGCTGACGCTTGGCTTCGGTGAAGCGCGTGCCTTCCAGGTAGTTCACCACGGTCACCGGCTGGCGCTTGAACAGTTCACAAGCAGCCTTGGTGATTTCCAGGTCCTTGCCTTTCAGCTCGGGGTGCTTCTCCAGGAAGGCCTTGCTGTAGCGCTTCATGAACGGGTAATCCAGCCCCCACCAGGCAAGGCCCAGCAGTGGTACCCAGATCAGCTCCTTCTTCAGGAAGAACTTGAAAAACGGTGTACGGCGGTTGAGGCTCTCGATCAGCGCCGGAATGTCGACCCAGGACTGGTGGTTGCTGACGGCCAGGTACGAAGTGTCCTTGCGCAGGTTCTCGACGCCGCGGATATCCCACTGGGTAGGAATGCACAGGGCAAAGATGGCTTTGTCGATCTCCGACCAAGTCTCGGCCACCCACATCACCGCCCATGAGGCATAGTCACGCCCACGCCCCGGCAGCACTAGTTTGAGCAGGGCGAAGACCAGCAGCGGGCAGATCAACACCAAGGTGTTGAGCAGCAGCAGGGTGGTAGTGAGGATGCCGGTCAGCAGGCGACGCATAAAGAGACTCTTGTTGTGGGAGATAAACGGTTGGCAATGATAAGCAGGGCAGTGGCCTACGCCAAATTTCCAGTGCCCTGCGGCGAGGACAAATGTTTCACATTATGTTGGTTAGGCTTGTGACAGCGAACCTATCCTGCCAGTGCAGTCTAAGCACTGACCCTCTTCAAGGAAGCTTGCCTGTGAAACCTCTGCTTGCCCTGTTGTCGTTGTTGGCGCTGCCGGTCATGGCCGCCGAGCCCACAATCTATGGCCGTTACGAGAACATAGCCCTGCCCGAACTGGGCGAAACCCTGAAAGCCAAGATGGATACCGGTGCCTTCACCGCGTCGCTGTCGGCCAAGGATATCGAGCTGTTCACCCGTGATGGCGACGAGTGGGTACGCTTCCGCCTGGCTACCAAGGACTCGGACGGCAAGGTTTACGAGCACAAGGTCTCGCGCATCAGCAAGATCAAGGGCCGTGCCGATGAAGAGGAGGAAGGCGATGCGCCGGAAATCTCCAAGCGCCCGGTGGTCGACCTGGAGCTGTGCCTGGGGGACGTGAAGCGCACCGTGGAAGTGAACCTGGTGGACCGCAGCAGCTTCAACTACCCGCTGCTGGTGGGCTCCAAGGCGTTGCGCGAGTTCAAGGCGGCGGTCAACCCGGCCAAGAAGTTCACTGCTGGCAAGCCAGGCTGCTGATTGCAAACCACGTGTACCGGCCTCTTCGCGGGCTTGCCCGCTAAGAGGCCGGTAAGTTAAAAGTCCAGTCTGCCCCCAGTTAGGCCGGACGCCATGCCCCACATCCTCATCGTCGAAGACGAAGCCGCCATCGCCGACACCCTGGTCTACGCCCTGCAGGCCGACGGCCATAGCACCGAATGGGTAACCCTGGGCAGCGCCGCCCTCGACCAGCAGCGCCAGCGCCCGGCCGACCTGGTCATCCTCGATATCGGCCTGCCTGATATCAGTGGCTTCGAAACCTGCCGCCAGCTGCGCCGATTCAGCGAAGTACCGGTAATGTTCCTCAGCGCCCGCGACGGCGAAATCGACCGGGTAGTGGGCCTGGAAATCGGTGCAGACGACTATGTGGTCAAACCCTTCAGCCCGCGTGAAGTGGCGGCGCGGGTACGGGCGATCCTCAAGCGCATGGGCCCCAGGGTCGAGCCCGCTGTCGAGGCCACGCTGTTCCAGCTCGACACCTTGCGCATGCAGATCACCTACCGCGGCCAGCCACTCCCCCTTACCCGCCATGAATTCCGCCTGCTGCAATGCCTGCTCGAGCAACCGCACCGGGTATTCAGCCGCGAACAGCTGCTGGACGCCGTGGGCGTGGCCTCTGACGTGGGCTACGAGCGCACCATCGACAGCCATATCAAGTGCCTGCGCGCCAAGCTGCGCCAGGTGGCCAGCGATGCCGAACCGATCCAGACCCACCGTGGCCTCGGCTACAGCTACAGCCCGGACCATGCCTGATGCGCCTGGGCATCCGGATCTTCCTGGTGTACTTCCTGTTCGTCGGGCTGGCGGGCTACTTTCTGCTTAACACGGTGCGCGAACAGATCCGTCCGGTGGTGCGCCAGTCCTCGGAAGAAACGCTGGTAGACACCGCCAACCTGCTGGCCGAGATCCTGCACGATGACGTCAAGGCCGGCACCCTGAACCAGAGCCGCTTGCCCGAAGTGCTCAAGGCCTATGGCTCGCGCAGCCCGGGTGCGCAGATCTGGGGCCTGGCCAAGAACCAGGTCAGCCACCGCATCTATGTCACCGATGCCAAGGGCACCGTGCTGCTGGACTCCAGCGGCGAGGACCTTGGCAAGGACTACTCGAAGTGGAATGACGTGTACCTGACCTTGCGTGGACAGTACGGCGCCCGCTCCACCCGCAGTGACCCCGACGATGAAAGCACCTCGGTGATGCACGTGGGCGCGCCGATCATCGACGATGGCAAGATCATCGGCGTGGTCACCGTGGCCAAGCCCAACAGCTCGCTGCAACCGTACATCGACCGCTCCGAACGGCGCTTGCTAACCCTGGGCCTGGGGCTGATCGGCCTGGGCCTGCTGATCGGTGCCGCGTTGTCGTGGTGGCTGGCGCGCTCGCTGCGCCGGCTGGCCCGCTACGCCCAGGCGGTCAGCGAGGGCGAGCGCGCCGCCCTGCCGCACTACAAGGGTGGCGAACTGGCGCACCTGGCCCAGGCCGTCGAGCGCATGCGCACGCAACTTGAGGGCAAGGCCTATGTCGAGCGGTATGTGCATACCCTGACACACGAGCTGAAAAGCCCGCTGGCGGCCATTCGTGGCGCTTCCGAGCTGTTGCAGGCCGATGACATGCCGGCTGACCAGCGGGCGCGCTTTGCCGGTAACATCGAGCGCGAGAGCGAGCGTTTGCAGCAGATGATCGAACGCCTGCTCAACCTGGCTCGGGTCGAGCAGATGCAGGCGCTGGAGGATGAGCAGCAGGTGGCGCTGGCGGCGTTGGTGGACGAGTTACTGTTGGCCCATGCGGCGCGTATCGAAGGTGCCGATTTGCAGGTGCGCCAGCGGGTGCCGGCTGGTTTGCGCTTGTTGTGTGACCCATTTCTGATGCGCCAGGCGCTGGCCAACCTGCTCGACAACGCGTTGGACTTCACCCCGGAGGGAGGCGCGCTGTTGTTCGACCTGGAACGCGATGGCGAACGGGTGGCGCTGAGCGTGTTCAACCAGGGGCAGGCGATACCGGCCTATGCCATTGGGCGGGTGAGCGAGCGGTTCTACTCGCTGCCGCGGCCGGGGAGTGGGCGCAAGAGCACCGGGTTGGGGCTTAATTTTGTGGCCGAGGTGATGCAGCTGCATGGCGGGGCGTTGGCTGTGGATAACGTCGATGGTGGGGTGCGGGTAAGGTTGTGGCTGCCGGTGCGGCGTATCAGCTGACATTGCCGGGGCTGCGCAGCAGCCCCAAAAACACACAATCTCCACACCATCTCCCCGATGCCTCCACGCAAGGCGCAGACACTGCGCCCACTGCCACAGGAGGCCCCATGAACAAGACCCTCGGTTTCAAACTCGGCATGATCGCTGTATTGATCTTGCTACTGCTCGTCCCGCTACTGCTGATCAGCGGCCTGATCGGTGAACGCCAGGCCCTGCGCGACAGTGTGCTGCGTGATATCGCCCAGAGCGCCAGCTTCGACCAGCAACTCAGCGGCCCGCTGCTGGTGGTGCCCTACCGCAAGTACGAGCGCCGCTGGATCGAAAAGGACGGCGAGCGCACCCAGGAAACCAGCACCATTGCCGGGCACCTGTACTTCCTGCCGGAAATCTTCGACGCTGACCTGGGCGTGGACACCGAACTGCGCGCCCGTGGCATCTACCAGGCCCGGCTGTTCCATGCCACGGGCCGTATCAGTGGCCGCTTCAAACTCCCGGAACGCTGGGGCATCGACAAGGATTTCGACGACTACCGCTTCGACAAGCCGTTCCTGGTGGTGGGCATAAGCGATATCCGCGGCATCGAGAACGGCCTGGAGCTGAGCATGGACGAGCAGAAAGTGCCGTTCGAAGCCGGTACCCGACTCGACTGGATGCGCGGCGGCGTGCACGCCAGCCTGCCGGGGCTGGACGGCCTGCAGGCGCGTGAATTCAGCTACGGTTTCGATCTCGCACTGCAAGGCACCGGCCAGCTGCACGTAGTGCCGGTGGGCCGCAGCAGCGCCGTGGACCTGCGCGCCAACTGGCCACATCCGAGCTTCGTCGGCAACTACCTGCCCAGTCGCCGCAACATCGACGCCCAGGGCTTCACTGCCCACTGGCAGACTTCGTTCTTTGCCACCAACCTCGAAGACGCCGTGCACCAGTGCGCCACCGCCGGGCAGTGTGCGGACTTCAGCGAACGCAGCTTCGGTGTCAGCTTCGTCGACCCGGTGGACCAGTACCTGAAGAGCGAGCGGGCGATCAAGTACGCCTTGCTGTTCATCGCCCTGACCTTCGCCGGCTTCTTCCTGTTCGAAGTACTGAAGAACCTCAGCGTGCACCCGGTGCAGTACATCCTGGTGGGGGGGGCGCTGGCGTTCTTCTACCTGCTGTTGCTGTCGTTGTCCGAGCACATCGGCTTTGGTTTGGCGTATGGGCTGTCAGCTTCGGCGTGTGTGCTGCTGATCGGCTTCTACCTGAGCCATGTGTTGCGCAGCCTGGGGCGTGGGGTGGGCTTTGCGGTGGGGTTGGCGGCGTTGTATGCGCTGCTCTACGGGCTGCTGAGTGCCGAGGATTATGCGCTGTTGATGGGCTCGTTGCTGTGCTTTGGCCTGCTGGGGGTGTTCATGGTGCTGACCCGACGACTGGACTGGGCTCGGGTGGGGAGGGCGGCATGAGGGAGGACAAAGAGATCGGGCGGTGGCTGGCCTTGAGGATCGGGTTGCTGTTTCCTGTGATACCGAAGTGAGGCGGGAGCTGCTTTGCAGCCTAATCGCCGGCAAGCCAGCTCCCACAGGTACAGCACAGGATTCAAGAGCTGTGAGTACCTGTGGGAGCTGGCTTGCCGGCGATAGCGGCCCGTCAGGCTGTCGGTGCTGTTGCCACCATCGAAGGCCGCTTGGCCACCTCGGCATACCACGCCGCCAAGCCAGGCTGGTGTTCACGCCAGCCAAACTCGGGCTGGCGCAAATCCAGATACCCCAGCGCACAGGCCACGCCGATCGCTGCCAGATCGAACCCGGACATCAACTCGGGCAAATGCTCCTGCTCCAGATTGGCCAGGCTACGGCGGATCTTGTCGCCCTGTGCCTGCAGCCAACCCTCCCAGCGCTTGTCTTCAGGGCGCAGGAAGGTCTCATAGCGGCTCGACACCGCCGCATCCATGATGGCATCGGCCTGCGACACCAGCGTCATGCGCCGCCAACGCACCGAGCCTTCACGCGGCAGCAGCGGCAGGCCGACGTGCTGCAAGTCGAGGTACTCGCAGATCACCCGGCTGTCATGCAGCACGGTGCCGTCTTCCAGGCGCAGGGCCGGGATCTTGCCGATCGGGTTGTCCTGGTTGAGCTGTAGGTCGCCGCTGACCGGGCTGATATTCACCGGCTGCAGCTGCACGCGCTCAAGCTGGCCGGTCTCGTGCAACACCACCATGACCTTGCGCACGAAAGGCGACAACGGCGAGTGGAACAAAGTCATCGTGCTCATGCTTCAGTTACCCTGCAGGCTCGGTGGCAGGCACACGCCGGTACCGCCGATACCGCAGTAGCCGTCCGGGTTCTTGGCCAGGTACTGCTGGTGGTAGGCCTCGGCGAAGTACACGGTCGGTGCCTGGTCGATTTCAGTGGTGATCTCACCAAAGCCGGCCTTGCTCAGTTCGGCCTGGAAGGCGTCGCGGCTGGCCTTGGCCTGTTCCAGTTGTTCAGGGCTGGTGCAGTAGATGGCCGAGCGGTACTGGGTACCGATGTCGTTGCCCTGGCGCATGCCCTGGGTCGGGTTGTGCAGTTCCCAGAACATCGCCAGTAGCTCGCGGTAACTGACCCTGTCCTTGTCGAACACCACCAGCACCACTTCGGTGTGGCCGGTCAGGCCCGAGCACACTTCTTCATAGGTAGGGTTGGGGGTGAAGCCGCCAGCGTAGCCGACCACTGTGCTGACCACGCCTTCACGCTGCCAGAAGCGGCGCTCGGCGCCCCAGAAGCAACCCAGGCCGAAGATGGCGAAGTCGATGGCGCCTTCGAAGAACGGGCCTAGCAGCGGCGTGTCTTTGAACACGTAGTGGAACTCGGGCAGCTTCATTGGCGTTTCGCGGCCAGGCAGGGCCTGCTCCGCGGTTGGCATGACGTTTTTGTTCACCAGGATTTCCGAACGCAGGACCATGGCGGTTCCTCTGTGTTTATTCAGTTGGATAGGTGGTGGAGCCATCGACGGCAAGCCAGCTCCCACATGGATACCACAGGTTTTGAGATATGAGCGGTCCCTGTGGGAGCTGGCTTGCCGGCGATAGGGCCCTGATGGTTTCTATAGTGCCCGAGGTTTGCGCGGCTGTCAGGCCAGAGGACCGCGCGGGTAACGCTTCAGCCGTTCAGCCAGCTCGCGCCCCGGAATCGGCCGGTCGAACAGGTAGCCCTGGCCCACGTCGCAGCGGTGCCGGCGCAGGAACGCCAGCTGCTCCGGCGTCTCGATACCCTCGGCCACCACCTTCAGCTTGAGGTTGTGAGCCATGGCCACCACCGCCGAGGTGATTTCCATGTCGTCCTGGTTGTCCGGGATCTCGTTGATGAAGCTGCGGTCGATCTTGAGGATGTCGATCGGAAATTTCTTCAGGTAGCTCAGCGACGAATAACCGGTGCCGAAATCGTCCATGGCCAGGGTCAGGCCCAGTGCCTTCAGCTCATCCAGCTGGCGGTGGGTGTCTTCGGTGGCCTCCAGCAGCAGGCCTTCGGTCAGCTCAAGCTCCAGCAGGTGCGGGGGCAGGGCTTCTTCCTCGAGGATGGTGCTGATCGACGCCACCAGGTCCGGGTCGGAGAACTGCTTTGGCGACAGGTTGATGGCCACATGCAGGTTGCCCATGCCGGCCTGGCGCAGTTGCTGGCTCATGCGGCACGATTGGCGCACCACCCATTTGCCGATGGGGATGATCAGGCCGGTTTCTTCCGCCACGCTGATGAACTGGTCCGGGCGGATCATGCCGCGCTCGGGGTGGTTCCAGCGCAGCAGTGCTTCCAGCCCCAGCAGGCGGCCGCTGCGCAGGCACAGCTTGGGCTGGTAGAACACCTCCAGTTCGTTCTGGGTCAGGGCGCGACGCAGGTTGTTCTCGACGAACAGCTTGTAGCTGGCTTCGGCATTGAGCACTTCGGTAAACACCTGCACCTGGTGCTTGCCGTTGGCCTTGGCCTTGTGCAGCGCCAGGCCGGCGTTCTTCATCAGGCTGGCCGGGTCGGCACCATGAAGTGGCGCACAGGCCAGGCCCACCGAGGCGGTGACGTTGATCAACTGGTTGTCGACGAACATCGGCTTGTCGAGGGTGCGCAGCAATTGCTGAGCCACGCCCTGGCCATCTTCCAGGCTGGTGTCGTCGAGCAGTACGGCGAACTCGTTACTGGCAAAGCGCGCCAGGATACCGCCGGCGTGCAGGCTGTTGCGCAGGCGCCGGGCCAGGCTGATCAGCAGCTTGTCGCCGGTCTGGTGGCCGAGGCTGTCGTTGATGCGCTTGAAGTTGTCGATATCCACCAGCAGCAGGCACATCGAGTATTCGCCATCACGGGCAAAGCGCTCGTCCAGGCTACGGATGAACGCCGGGCGGTTGCCCAGGTTGGTCAGGTTGTCGGTGTAGGCCAGGCGCTCGATGCGCTGCTGGGCCAGCTTGGTCTGGGTGACGTCTTCGTAGATGCCGATGTAGTGAGTCAGCTCACGGTTATCGCCGTATACCTTGGAAATCGACAGCTGGCCCCAGTAGGGCTCGAGGTTCTTGCGCCGGCTCTTGAACTCGCCCTGCCAGCTGTTGCCCATGGCCAGGCTCGACGGCGAGTCGAACAGCAGCTCGCTCAGGTTTTCCAGCGCCGGCAACTCGCCCAGGTGGCGGCCTTGCACTTCCTCGGTGCTGTACTGGGTGATGGCGGTAAAGCTGGGGTTGACGTACTCCACCACACCGTCGCGGTTGACCAGCAGGAAGGCGCTGGCGCTTTGCTCGACCGCACGCTGGAACAGGTGCAGGGCGCTGGCGGCGGTGCGCCGGTTGTGGTTGGTGATGACTTGGGCGAACTGGTCGGCCAGTTCGCCGGCAAAGGCGATTTCGTCCGACTGCCAAGCCCGTGTCTGGCCGGTCTGTTCCAGGCACAGCACGCCGACTACCTGGCCATCGACACGGATACTGGCATCGAGCATGGCCTTGTTTTCCGGGCACATGCTTTGCGCCAGGGCGCGGGTGCGCGGGTCGTGGCCGGCATTGTGGGCGTCGATGGCGCGGCTGGCGTGCAGCGCGTCGAGGTAATCGGGGAAGTGGCTGGCATCGATTGCTTCGGGCTGGCGGTGCTCTTGCGCATCCCGGTACCAGGCGATGATGGGCTCCAGGCGCTGGTCTTCCAGGTGCCAGATGCTGGCGCTGTCCACCTTGTAGATCTCGCAGGCGCTCTGGGTTATCAGCTGGGCGGCTTCCCGCAGCGAGTTCCCGGCGCTATAGCGCTGGCGGGCCAGACGCAGAATCAGGTCCTGCTGCCCGCGTACCCGTTCCAGGTGCTCGAGTTGTTCCTGCTGCGCCCGCTGGTTCAGTTGCAGGGCCAATTGCAGGCGGTTGTTGCGCGATTCCAGGTCGCTGGCACCGGCCTCGCCAGTATCTTCGGCCTGGTCGTCGAGCACGCTCAGGTAGCCGCGCAACAGGTGGCGGTTGTGCTGCTTGTAGGCTTCCCCAGCCTCCAGCAGGCGTAGCGATGCAGTTGGCGTGTGCAAGGTGTAGCGCACGCGGTAGTAGCCGCGCTGGGCCAGTTGCAGCTGGATCTCGTCGTGCAGCCGATAGCGGGCTTCGGGTTCCATCAGGCTGGCATAGGGTGCGTCTACCAGAGCGCACAGGTCGCCGGCGTGCAGGCCGAACTGGCGCTCGCAGGCCGGGTCGAGGTAGAGCATGGTCCAGCTGGCTTCGTTGAGCCTTTCGAAACGCAGCATGCCGAGCCGCGAGGGCACGGGTAACTGCGTGACGACCTCGGCCGCCACACGGCTGGCGGCATCGGGTTGGCTTTTCATCGAAGACTCGCTTGAAGAGGGAACGCGGCCTTGGGGGCGGCAGGTCTGGCAAGGTTGCATCATGTCCCGGGGGCTGGCAAGCAGCCATGCGTGATGCTGTGGACGGGTTATCGGCTGGTGGGTGGGAATCTGTAGTCTGGCTGATATTTCCGGGGCCGCTTTGCGGCCTGTGGGAGCGGGTTTATCGAGGCGTCGAACCGCCGCGAACAATCCAACACAGTACATGGCACCGGCTGCGCCGGTGTTCGCGGGTGAACCCGCTCCCACAGAGGGTGCAGCCCTCCCGGAAAATCCGGGCAAAAAAAGCCCCGCCAATCGACGGGGTTGAGGTACGAGCGTGGCAGCTCGAAAAGGGTACTGCCCCTCGCGGGGAGGGGCAGCGGGCTGCCTTACAGCAGCATGGTGCGGATATCGCCCAGCACGTCGCCCAGGCGCTTGGTGAAGCGCGCGGCGGCAGCGCCGTTGATCACACGGTGATCGTAGGACAGCGACAGCGGCAGCATCAGCTTCGGCTGGAAGGCCTTGCCATCCCAGACCGGCTGCATGGTCGCCTTGGAGACGCCCAGGATAGCCACTTCCGGCGCGTTGACGATCGGCGTGAAGCCGGTGCCGCCAATGTGGCCGAGGCTGGAGATGGTGAAGCAGGCGCCTTGCATCTCGTCGGCCGACAGCTTCTTGGTGCGGGCTTTTTCGGCCAGCGCAGCCGCTTCGGCAGCCAGTTGCAGCAGGCTCTTCTGGTCGACGTTCTTGATCACAGGGACCAGCAGGCCGTCCGGGGTGTCCACGGCAAAGCCGATGTGCACGTACTTCTTGCGGATGATGGCCTTGCCGCTTGGCGCCAGCGAGCTGTTGAAGTCCGGCAGTTCCTTGAGCAGGAAGGCGCAGGCCTTGAGCAGCAGTGGCAGTACGGTCAGCTTCACGCCAGCTTTCTCGGCCACGGCCTTCTGCGCAACGCGGAAGGCCTCCAGCTCGGTGATGTCGGCGGAGTCGAACTGGGTCACGTGCGGCACGTTCAGCCAGCTGCGGTGCAGGTTGGCAGCACCGACCTGCATCAGGCGGGTCAGGGCGACTTCTTCCACTTCACCAAACTTGCTGAAGTCCACGGCAGGGATCGGTGGGATGCCTGCGCCACCGGTTGCGCCAGCGGCTGCCGGTGCTTCCTTGGCCTTCTGCATCATCGCCTTGACGTAGACCTGCACGTCTTCTTTCAGGATGCGGCCGTGTGGACCGGTCGCGGCAACCGCGCCCAGGTCGACGCCAAATTCCCGGGCCAGCTGACGAACCGCCGGGCCTGCGTGAACCTTGGCGTTGCTGCCGGCAGCCGGTGCGGTAGCAACTGGTGCAGGGGCAGCAGCCGGGGCTGCAGCGGCAGGTGCGGCGGCCGGAGCCGCCTCAGCCTTGGCCGGGGCAGCAGCGGCAGGTGCAGGAGCTGCAGCCGGGGCAGCGCCCGCGACTTTCAGCTTGAAGATCAGGTCGCCAGTGCCGACTTCGTCTTCCAGCTTGCACAGGACCTCTTCGACCACGCCGGCAGCCGGCGACGGGATTTCCATGGAGGCCTTGTCGGACTCCAGGGTAATCAGCGACTGGTCGGCTTCGACGGTGTCGCCGACCTTGACCAGCACTTCGATGATCTTGGCCTTGCCCGACGAGCCGATGTCCGGCACGTGGATGTCCTGCACGCTGGCGGCAGCCGGGGCTGCTGCCGGAGCAGCGGCCGGGGCGGCTTCGGCGGCCGGAGCCGGCGCAGCAGCCTGGGCCGGGGCTGCGGCCGGGGCCTCAGGGGCCGCAGCAGCGGCGCCCTCGGCTTCCAGAACCAGCAGCTCGTCGCCTTCTTTCAGGCGGTCGCCCAGCTTGACCTTCAGTTCCTTGATGACGCCGGCTTTCGGGGCCGGGATCTCCATGGAGGCCTTGTCGGACTCCAGGGTCAGCAGGCTCTGGTCAGCCTCGATACGATCACCGACCTTGACGAACAGCTCGATGATTTCACCTTCACCGCTGCCGATGTCAGGTACGCGAATGAGTTCGCTCACTTAAAAATACTCCTCAGCAGTCCAGTGGGTTGCGCTTGTCCGGGTCGATACCGAACTTGACGATAGCGTCTGCAACAACCTTTGGTTCGATCTCGCCGCGGTCAGCCAGGGCTTCCAGGGCAGCCAGCACCACGAAGTGGCGGTCGACTTCGAAGAAGTGACGCAGTTTCTTGCGGCTGTCGCTGCGACCGTAACCGTCGGTACCCAGGACCTTGAACTCTTTGCTCGGTACCCACTGGCGAATCTGCTCGGCGAACAGCTTCATGTAGTCGGTGGAGGCGATGACCGGGCCCTTGCGACCGTTCAGGCACTGCTCGACGTAGGTCTGCTGTGGCTTCTGGCCAGGCTTCAGGCGGTTGGCGCGTTCCACGGCCAGGCCGTCGCGACGCAGTTCGTTGAAGCTGGTTACGCTCCACACGTCGGCACCGACGTTGAACTCTTCACGCAGGATCTTCGCTGCTTCGCGGACTTCGCGCAGGATGGTGCCGGAGCCCATCAGCTGTACGTGGTGCGCGGCTTCGCGGGTGTCTTCTTCCAGCAGGTACATGCCCTTGATGATGCCTTCCTCGACACCGGCCGGCATGGCTGGCTGCTGGTAGGATTCGTTCATCACGGTGATGTAGTAGAAGATGTCCTGTTGCTCTTCGGTCATCTTCTTCATGCCGTCCTGGATGATCACCGCCAGCTCGTAGCCGTAGGTCGGATCGTAGGTGCGGCAGTTCGGGATGGTGCCCGCCATCATGTGGCTGTGACCGTCTTCGTGCTGCAGGCCTTCACCGTTCAGGGTGGTACGGCCGGCAGTACCGCCGATCAGGAAGCCACGGGTGCGGCTGTCGCCAGCAGCCCAGGCCAGGTCGCCAATACGCTGGAAGCCGAACATCGAGTAGAAGATGTAGAACGGCAGCATCGGCTGGTTGTGGCAGCTGTACGAGGTACCGGCAGCGATGAACGACGACATGGCGCCGGCTTCGTTGATGCCTTCCTCGAGGATCTGGCCCTTCTTGTCTTCGCGGTAGAACATCACCTGGTCTTTATCGACTGGCTCGTAGAGCTGGCCGACCGACGAGTAGATGCCCAGCTGGCGGAACATGCCTTCCATACCGAAGGTACGAGCTTCGTCCGGGATGATCGGAACGATGCGCTGGCCGATTTCCTTGTCCTTGACCAGCTGCGCCAGAATACGCACGAAGGCCATGGTGGTGGAGATTTCGCGGTCGCCCGAGCCGTCCAGGATCGCTTTCAGCGTTTCCAGTGGCGGGGTCGGTACGCTGAAGCTCTTGGCGCGGCGCTGTGGCACGAAACCGCCCAGGGCAGCACGGCGTTCGGCCAGGTACTTGGCTTCGGCAGAACCTTCTTCCGGCTTGAAGAACGGCAGGTTCTCCAGATCGGCATCCTTGACCGGGATGTCGAAGCGGTCACGGAAGTGACGCAGGCTGTCGACGTCGACCTTCTTGGTGTTGTGCGCGGTGTTCTTGGCTTCGCCGGCACCGGTACCGTAACCCTTGATGGTCTTGGCCAGGATGACGGTAGGCTGGTCCTTGTGGTTGACCGCCTGGTGGTACGCCGCGTAGACCTTGTACGGGTCGTGGCCGCCACGGTTGAGCTTCCAGATCTCTTCGTCGGACAGGTCTTCGACCATGGCCTTGAGTTCTGGGGTGTTGAAGAAGTTCTCACGAACGTACGCGCCGTCTTTGGCTTTGTAGTTCTGGTACTCGCCGTCGATGACTTCGTCCATGCGGCGCTGCAGGGCACCGTTGGTGTCCTTGGCGAACAGTGGGTCCCAGAAACGGCCCCAGACAACCTTGTTGACGTTCCAGCCACCGCCACGGAACACGCCTTCGAGTTCCTGGATGATCTTGCCGTTGCCGCGAACCGGGCCGTCGAGGCGCTGCAGGTTGCAGTTGATGACGAAGATCAGGTTGTCCAGCTTCTCGCGGCCGGCCAGGGCGATTGCACCCAGGGATTCCGGCTCGTCGCACTCGCCGTCGCCCATGAAGCACCAGACCTTCTGCTTGCCGGCCGGGATGAAGCCGCGGGCTTCCAGGTACTTCATGAAGCGTGCCTGGTAGATGGCCTGGATCGGGCCCAGCCCCATCGAAACGGTCGGGAACTGCCAGAAGTCAGGCATCAGCCATGGGTGTGGGTACGAAGACAGGCCGTTGCCGTCCACTTCCTGACGGAAGTTGTTCATCTGGTCTTCGCTGATGCGGCCTTCCATGAACGCACGGGCATAGACGCCTGGCGAAGCGTGGCCCTGGAAGAAGATCAGGTCGCCGCCGTGTTCTTCGGTCGGAGCCTGGAAGAAGTAGTTGAAGCCGATGTCGTACAGGGTGGCGCTGGAGGCGAAGCTGGAGATGTGTCCGCCCAGGTCCGAGTCTTTCAGGTTGGTACGCATGACCATGGCCAGGGCGTTCCAACGCACCATCGAGCGAATGCGGCGTTCCATGAACAGGTCGCCAGGCATGCGTGCTTCGTGGGTGACAGGGATGGTGTTGCGGTATGGCGTGGTGATCGCATACGGCAGCTGGGAGCCACTACGGGTGGCCAGCTCGCCCATACGGGTCATCAGGTAATGAGCGCGGTCTTCGCCTTCTTTGTCGAGGACCGACTCCAGGGCATCCAGCCATTCCTGGGTTTCGATTGGATCGAGGTCTTGCATGGCTTGCTCCAGGGCGGAAAGGCAACCAGAATCGATTGCCTGAAGTTGCGACTGGCCTTATGGGCAGACGTCGTGAATTCTTGGATTACCGGGGTGTCCTCCGGCGCCGTGTAGTTTTACTACATTTGCTTTCGCATTTCATGCTTTTACACGACACGAGTAGTAGTAAAACTACATTTGTGCGACGTTTCGTCGCATGCTGGCTTGTGAGGAAAAACGTTCATGTTGGTTGGCATTGTGTCGCGAACGGGTAATTCTTGATGTTTGGTGCCAATTTTACGTTTTTTTCAGCTATTTCCAACTTTTGTACGACAGTCCAACCGTGGTCCGGCTTCCCCTTGGCCGCTTATTCCCCTCTATTTCACGCCGATCAAGGATAGACCATGCGCCTACCTTTGCCGTCCGATCTGCCCGCTACCCTGCAGCCACTGGTCGCACGCAACCAGCAATTCATCAGCGATGCTGTGGCTCACCACCCGGAACTCGACCTCAAGGCCTGGAGCCCGCTGCACCGGCAACAGTTCGACCAGGTAGCCGCCGCCAGCGACTTCGTGCTCGGCCTGGTCCGGCGCGAGCCGGCCATGCTGTTCGGCCTGCTGGCCAGTGGCGAGCTGGATCGGTGTTACGCCGCGGGTGAACTGCGCGGGCACATCGCTGCAGCTGCTCAGGCGGCGCAGAGCGAGGACGAGCTGGCGCGCAACCTGCGCCGCGAGCGCAACCGCCAACAGCTGCGCATCATCTGGCGCGACATCACGCGCCAGGCCGCATTGGGCGAAACCTGCCGCGATCTGTCCGACCTGGCCGACGCCGCCATCGACGAAGCCTACCAATGGCTGTACCCGCGCCACTGCCAGCAGTTCGGCACGCCTGTCGGCAACCGCAGCGGCCAGCCACAGCACATGGTGGTGCTGGGCATGGGCAAGCTGGGCGCGGTAGAGCTGAACCTGTCGTCGGACATCGACCTGATCTTCGCCTTCCCCGAAGGCGGTGAAACCGAAGGTGTGAAGCGCTCGCTGGACAACCAGGAGTTCTTCACCCGCCTGGGCCAGCGCCTGATCAAGGCGCTGGACCCGGTCACCGTCGACGGTTTCGTTTTCCGCGTGGACATGCGCCTGCGCCCGTATGGCTCGGCCGGCGCGTTGGTGCTCAGCTTCAATGCCCTGGAGCAGTACTACCAGGACCAGGGCCGTGACTGGGAGCGCTATGCGATGATCAAGGCGCGGGTGGTGGCCGGCGACCAGGCGGCCGGCGCGCAGCTGCAGGAGATGCTGCGGCCGTTCGTGTACCGCCGCTACCTGGACTTTTCCGCGATCGAGGCGCTGCGCACCATGAAGCAGCTGATCCAGCAGGAAGTGCGGCGCAAGGGCATGGCCGACAATATCAAGCTGGGTGCTGGTGGCATTCGCGAGGTGGAATTCATCGCCCAGGCCTTCCAGCTGATCCACGGCGGGCGCGACCTCAGCTTGCAACAGCGGCCGCTGCTGAAAGTACTGGCCACCCTCGAGGGCCAGGGCTATCTGCCGCCAGCCGTGGTCGCCGAGTTGCGCGAGGGTTATGAGTTTCTGCGCTATACCGAACACGCCATCCAGGCCATCGCCGACCGCCAGACGCAAATGCTGCCGGACAGCGAGACCGACAAGGCGCGGGTGGCCTACATGCTCGGTTACGCCGACTGGCAAAGCTTCCATGACCAGCTGACACACTGGCGTGGCCGCATTGACTGGCACTTCCGCCAGGTGATCGCCGACCCGGATGATGAAGATGGCGAGGGCGAGCTGGTGGTGGGTGGCGAATGGTCGCCGCTGTGGGAGCAGGCGCAGGATGAAGATGCCGCTGGCCGTCAGCTGCAGGAGGCCGGTTTCCAACAGCCCGCCGAAGCCCTGCGGCGCCTGGCCGCGCTGCGCTCCAGCCCACAGCTGCGTTCGATGCAGCGGATTGGCCGTGAACGCCTGGATGCCTTTATCCCGCGGTTGCTGGCCCAGGCTGTGGAACATGACAACCCCGACCTGGTGCTCGAGCGCGTGCTGCCGCTGGTCGAGGCCGTGGCACGGCGTTCTGCCTACCTGGTGCTGCTCACCGAAAACCCTGGCGCCTTGCGTCGCCTGCTGACCCTGTGCGCCGCCAGCCCCTGGATTGCCGAGCAGATTGCCCGCTACCCGCTGCTGCTCGACGAACTGCTCAATGAAGGCCGCCTGTTCAGCCCGCCACTGGCGCCGGAGCTGGCCAGCGAACTGCGCGAACGCCTGACGCGCATCCCCGAGGACGATCTGGAACAGCAAATGGAGGCGCTGCGCCACTTCAAGCTGGCCCACAGCCTGCGTGTGGCCGCCTCGGAAATCAGCGGCAACCTGCCGCTGATGAAAGTCAGCGACTACCTGACCTGGCTGGCCGAGGCCATCCTCGACCAGGTGCTGGCCCTGGCCTGGCGCCAGACCGTGGCCCGCCATGGCCAGCCCAAGCGCAGCGACGGCAGCCTGTGCGACCCGGGTTTCATCATCATCGGCTACGGCAAGGTAGGTGGCCTGGAGCTGGGTCATGGCTCGGACCTGGACCTGGTATTCATCCATGACGGCGACCCGCAGGCGGAAACCGACGGCGCCAAGCCGATCGACAGTGCGCAGTTCTTCACCCGCCTGGGCCAGCGCATCATTCACCTGCTGACCACCCAGACCAACTCGGGCCAGCTGTATGACGTGGACATGCGCCTGCGCCCGTCGGGTGCCTCGGGGCTGCTGGTGAGTTCGCTGGGAGCGTTCGAGCGCTACCAGCAGAACGAGGCCTGGACCTGGGAGCATCAGGCCCTGGTGCGGGCCCGGGTGCTGGTGGGCTGCAAGCAGGTGGGCACGGCGTTCGAAGGCGTGCGCGCCAAGGTGCTGGGCCAGGCCCGCGACCTGGAAAAACTGCGCAGCGAAGTGAGCGAAATGCGCGCCAAGATGCGCGACAACCTCGGCACCAAGGCCACCGCAGCCGGTACCGCGGCCAACGCCTTCGAGGCCGGCGTGCCGTTCGATATCAAGCAGGATGCCGGCGGTATCGTCGATATCGAATTTATGGTGCAATACGCCGCTTTGGCCTGGTCCCACGACCACCCGGCCATACTCCGATGGACCGATAACATCCGCATTCTGGAAGAGCTGGAGCAGGCGGGTTTGATGCCGGCCAGTGACGCGGTGCTGTTGCGTGAAGTGTACAAGGCTTTCCGCTCGGCCTCGCACCGCCAGGCCCTGCAGAAGCAGGCCGGGGTGATCGATGCGGCGCAGTTTGCCGATGAACGCCGTGAGGTACGGCGGATCTGGGGTGAATTGGGTTTGACTTGAGATTGCTGGGGCCGCCTTGCGGCCCATCGCGACACAAGGCCGCTCCTACAGGAGATCGCATTCCCTTGTAGGAGCGGCCTTGTGTCGCGATGGGCTGCAAAGCAGCCCCAAAGGCTCATGCCTCACCACCGGTGGTACACTGTCCGCCACATAGCCTGAATATAAAGAGGGGAGGCCAGGCTGTACCGCAGCCTGTAGCCTCCCCGAGCGTTTCTGGACTAAGCATGAGAATACTGATCATTGGCCCCAGCTGGGTCGGCGACATGGTGATGGCGCAGACCCTGTTCCAGAGCCTGAAACAGCAGCACCCCGACTGCGTGATCGATGTGCTGGCCCCCGAGTGGAGCCGGCCGATCCTCGAGCGCATGCCCGAGGTCCGTCAGGCCCTGAGCTTCCCGCTCGGCCACGGTGCACTGGAACTGGCCACGCGGCGACGCATCGGCAAGTCCCTGGCCGGCCAGTACGACCAGGCCATCCTGCTGCCCAACTCGCTCAAGTCGGCGCTGGTGCCATTCTTTGCCGGTATCCCCAAGCGCACCGGCTGGCGTGGCGAAATGCGCTTCGGCCTGCTCAACGACGTGCGCAAGCTGGACAAGGCCCGCTACCCGCTGATGATCGAGCGCTTCATGGCCCTGGCCTACGCGCCCGGCGCCGAGCTGCCGCAGCCGTACCCGCGCCCCAGCCTGCAGATCGAAGCGCAAAGCCGCGATACGGCGCTGGCCAAGTTCGGCCTGGAGCTGGACCGCCCGGTGTTGGCGCTGTGCCCTGGTGCCGAGTTCGGCGAGGCCAAGCGCTGGCCGGCCGAGCACTACGCCACCGTGGCCGATGCGATGATCCGCCAGGGCTGGCAGGTGTGGCTGTTCGGCTCGAAGAACGATCACCCGGTCGGTGAGCAGATCCGCGACCGGCTGATCCCGGGCCTGCGTGAAGAATCGTCCAACCTGGCCGGCGAAACCTCGCTTGCCGAGGCCATCGACCTGATGTCCTGCGCCCATGCCGTGGTGTCCAACGACTCGGGCCTGATGCATGTGGCCGCCGCGCTGAACCGCCCGCTGGTGGCGGTGTACGGCTCGACCTCGCCAGGCTTCACCCCGCCGCTGGCCGAGCACGTGGAAGTGGTGCGCACCGGCATCGAGTGCAGCCCGTGCTTCGACCGCACCTGCCGCTTCGGCCACTACAACTGCCTGCGCCTGCTCGAACCGGGCAAAGTCATTGCTGCCCTGCACAGCCTGACCGGGCCGGACCTGATCGATACCGTGGCCGAGGTCGACTAAGTGCGGGTACTGATCATCAAGACTTCGTCGCTGGGTGATGTGATCCACACCTTGCCGGCGCTTACCGATGCCGCCCACGCCATCCCGGGCATCCGCTTCGACTGGGTGGTGGAAGAAGGCTTCGCCGAAATCCCCAGCTGGCACCCGGCGGTCGACCAGGTGATCCCGGTGGCCATTCGCCGCTGGCGCAAGAACCTCTGGCAAACCATCAAGAGCGGCGAGTGGAAGACGTTCAAGCAACGTGTACGCGAGCGCAAGTACGACCTGGTGATCGACGCCCAGGGCCTGGTCAAGTCGGCCTGGCTGACCCGCTACGTGAAGGCTCCGGTGGCCGGCCTGGACCGCTACTCGGCCCGCGAAGGCTGGGCCAGCCGCTTCTATGACCGGCGCCTGTCGGTTGCCACCGGCCAGCATGCGGTGGAGCGGGTGCGCCAGCTGTTCGCCATGGCCCTGGCCTACGACCTGCCGGAAGGCATCGGCAACTACGGCCTCGACCTCGAGCGCCTGCAACTGCCGCCGGCCGCCCCCTATGTGGTGTTCCTGCATGGCACCACCTGGGCGACCAAGCACTGGCCCGAAGCCTACTGGCGCGAACTGGCCGAGCGCATGGGCCGGCGCAAGCTGGAGGTGCGCCTGCCGTGGGGCAACCCGGCCGAGAAGGCGCGGGCCGAGCGCATCGCCCAGGGCTTGAACAACTGCCAGGTACTCCCCAAATTGAACCTTGCCGGCGTCGCACGCGTGTTGGCGGCGGCAAAAGCCTGTGTGGCGGTCGATACGGGCCTCGGTCACCTGGCGGCGGCACTCGATGTGCCCACCATTTCGCTGTTCGGCCCGACCAACCCGGGCCTGACCGGCGCCTACGGACGGACCCAGATTCACCAGGCCAGTGACTGGCCCTGCGCGCCCTGCCTGCAGAAGAAGTGCACCTACAAACCGAGCGCCGACGACCTGCGCCGGTTCGATCTGAAACGCGAGTGGCCGCTGTGCTTCACTCGCCTGAATCCCGAGCATGTAGCGAGCCGCTTGAGCGCGTTGCTGCTGGCTGAGGATGTCCGTTGATGCAACTGGCTTTCGTGCTTTACAAATATTTCCCCTTCGGCGGCCTGCAGCGTGACTTCATGCGCATTGCCCTGGAATGCCAGAAGCGGGGCCATCAGATCCGTGTGTACACGCTGATCTGGGAGGGTGACATTCCGCCGGGCTTCGAAGTGCTGGTGGCGCCGGTGAAGGCGATTTTCAACCATCGCCGCAATGAAAAGCTCAGCGCCTGGATGGCCGCCGACCTGGCCAGGCGCCCGGTCGACCGCTTGATCGGCTTCAACAAGATGCCAGGGCTGGACGTGTACTACGCCGCCGACGGCTGCTTCGAGGACAAGGCGCAAACCCTGCGCGGCGGCCTGTACCGCCGCTGGGGCCGCTACCGGCACTTTGCCGAGTACGAACGAGCGGTGTTCGCCAAGGACGCCCATACCGAAGTACTGATGATTTCCGAAGTGCAGCAGCCGCTGTTCATCAAGCACTACGGTACCCCGGTGGAGCGGTTCCACCTGCTGCCGCCGGGCATTTCCCAGGACCGCCGCGCGCCGGCCAACGCCGACGAGATCCGCGCAGAGTTCCGCAAGGAATTCAACCTGGGCGATGACGACCTGCTGCTGGTGCAGATTGGCTCGGGCTTCAAGACCAAGGGCGTCGACCGCAGCCTCAAGGCCCTGGCTGCACTGCCGTCGGCCCTGCGCAAGCGCACCAGGCTGATGGTGATCGGCCAGGATGACCCCAAGGTGTTCCAGCTGCAAAGCGCTACCCTGGGCCTGGGCGAGCAGGTGCAGTTCCTCAAGGGCCGCAGCGACATCCCGCGTTTCCTGCTGGGCGCCGACCTGCTGATCCACCCGGCGTACAACGAGAACACTGGCACGGTGCTGCTCGAGGCGCTGGTGGCCGGCCTGCCGGTGCTGGTCTCCAAGGTGTGCGGCTACGCCCACTACATTGCCGAGGCCGACAGCGGCCTGGTGCTGGATGAGCCATTCGAGCAGGAACAGCTCAATGGCTACCTGCAGCGCATGCTGGAAGACCAACAGGCCCGCGCCAGCTGGTCGCGCAACGGCCTGGCGTTTGCTGAAACCGCCGATCTGTACAGCATGCCGCAGCATGCCGCCGATGTGATCCTGGGGCAGGAGTCCGCATGAAGCTGATACTGGCCGAACCGTTCAAGCGTCTGTGGGCCGGGCGTGATGCCTTCGATGCCGTGGAGGCGCTGCAAGGCGAGGTCTATCGCGAACTGGAAGGGCGCCGCACGCTGCGCACCGAGGTCGCTGGCGAGGGCTTCTTCGTGAAGATCCACCGCGGCATTGGCTGGGGCGAGATCTTCAAGAACCTGCTTACCGCCAAGCTACCGGTGCTCGGTGCCGGCCAGGAATGGCAGGCCATCCAGCGACTGCACCAGGTTGGCGTGCCGACCATGACTGCCGTCGCCTATGGCGAGCGTGGCAGCAACCCGGCCGCGCAGCACTCGTTCATCATCACCGAAGAACTGGCGCCGACCATCAGCCTGGAAGACTTCAGCATCGACTGGGTCAGGCAGCCGCCCGAGCCGCGCTTGAAACGCGCGCTGATCGCCGAAGTGGCGAAGATGACCGGCGGCATGCACCGCGCGGGGGTCAACCACCGCGACTGTTACATCTGCCACTTCCTGCTGCACACCGACCGCCCGGTGACAGCGGACGACTTCAAACTGTCGGTGATCGACCTGCACCGAGCGCAGACCCGGGCGAAAATCAGCCGTCGCTGGCGCGACAAGGACCTGGCCGCGCTGTACTTCTCGGCGCTGGACATCGGCCTGACCCAGCGCGACAAGCTGCGCTTTCTGCGTGGTTACTTCCAACGCCCGCTGCGGCAGATCCTGAAGGATGAAGCCGCGCTGCTCGCGTGGCTGGAGCGCAAGGCGCAGAAACTCTACGACCGTAAGCAACGTTATGGGGATGCACTCTGATGGCGGGGTGGACACTGGCGCCGGGCTACGAACACCTGGCGGCGGACTTCGGCAGCCTCGATGCGGTATTTGCCCTGCAAGGCGAGCGCCTGACCCGCGACCCGCTCAGCGAGGTGGTACGTATCACTCGTGACGGGGTCAATTACTACATCAAGCGTTACACCGGGGCTGGCAAGCACATGCGCCGTTACCTGGGCCGGCCGCGGATCAAAGCCGAATGGCAGAACCTCAAGCAGTTCGACAAGTGGGGCATCCCCACTGCCGAAGTGGTGGCCTGGGGCCTGGAGCGCCATGGTCTGGCCTTTGCCCGGGGGGCCATGATCACCCGCGAACTGCCGCGCACAGAAGACCTGTCGGCGCTGGCCGAGCGCAACGATGCCCGCCTGGCCGATCGCGCCTGGGTCGGGCATGTCAGCAGCCAGCTGGCGCGCCACACCCGGGTGATGCACCAGCACCACTTCGCCCACAACGACCTGAAATGGCGCAACCTGCTGGTCGACGACCAGGGCACGCTATTCTTCATCGACTGCCCCACCGGCGATTTCTGGCGCGGCTTCATGTGGCGGCACCGGATGATCAAGGACCTGGCGTGCCTGGACAAAGTGGCCAAATACCACCTGTCGGCAACCCAGCGCCTGCGTTTCTACCTGCAATACCGTGGCCGCGACCGGCTGAATGTGCGTGACAAGAAGCGCATTCGCCAGGTGGTGAGCTTTTTTGAGGGAAGGGAATGACCGATTACCTGGCCAGCGCGGACCTCGCGCTGCTCAAACGCCATGGCCTGGACGACTTCGAGGCGCTGTGGGCACTGCAGCTGGATGCAGTGGACGAACCAAACACCGGCCGCGGTGGCTGGAGCAGCGTGTTCCGCCTGGAGCTAGAAGGCAAGGGCTACTATCTCAAGCGCCAGAGCGATTACCTGACCCGTACCCTGCACCGGCCATTTGGCGAGCCAACCTTCGCCCGCGAGTTCCGCAACATCAGCCGTTACCAGAAGCTGCAGATTCCGGCCTTGCAGGCGGTGTTCTATGGCGAGCGAAAGAAGGGCGGCACGCATCGGGCGATCCTGATGACTCGCGCCCTGGACGAGTGGGCCGACCTCGACAGCCTGCTGGCCCGCTGGCCACAACTGAGCGATGCTGAACGCAATGGCGTCCTGCAGGCCTGCGGCCAGCTGGCGCGCACCCTGCACAGCGCCGGCCAGGTGCATGGTTGTTTCTACCCCAAGCACATCTTCCTGCGCCAGCGCCGCGAAGGCTGGGACGCGCAACTGATCGACCTGGAGAAGACCCGCCCCCTGCTGTTCGGCATGCGTGACCGTCTCAAGGACCTGGAGCCGCTGCTGCGTCGCGCCCCGGTCTGGAGCGAGCGTGATGTACGTACCTTGCTGGCCAGCTACCTGGCGCAGCCTGCCGATGGCACGCTGGTCGATACATGGCTGCAACGCCTGACGCAACGCCGTCGT
Organism: Pseudomonas sp. TE3-3-F2023; assembly: GCF_036784815.1. Taxonomy (NCBI): domain Bacteria; kingdom Pseudomonadati; phylum Pseudomonadota; class Gammaproteobacteria; order Pseudomonadales; family Pseudomonadaceae; genus Pseudomonas; species Pseudomonas sp. TE3-3-F2023. Next base: position 1,210,482 of record NZ_CP145113.1, read on the forward strand.
GAAAAAGAGGCCCGCTGATGCGTTTGTCTGAATTGAAAGAGGCCGGGCGCAACCCCGCGTTGCCCCTGAGCATCACCCTGGCCGATGCCGCCGGCACGGCTGACCTGCAATTGCTCAGCCTGCTGCGCGTGCTGCCGGGCCAGCGCTATGTGGGCGCCGGCGTGTGGCGCGGTACCCCGGTGCTGGCCAAGCTGCTGGTCGGTGGTAACGCTGCGCGGCATTTCCAGCGCGAACTGCAAGGCGTGAAGCTGCTGGCCGAGCAGGGCCTGACCACGCCGAAGCTGCTGGCCGACGGCCTCAAGGAAGGCGAGGGTGGTTGGCTGCTGTTCGAATTCCTCGACAGCGCCGAAAGCCTGGCCGATGCCTGGGCGGCAGTGGAAAGCTTGCCGGTGCTGGCCGACGAGCAGCACCTGGTGCTGGGCGAGGCGCTCACCGCAGTGGCGCACATGCACGCCCGGGGCCTGTGGCAGGAAGACCTGCACCTGGACAACCTGCTGCGCCACGGCGGCAAGCTGTACCTGATCGATGGCGCCGGCATCAAGGCCGAAACGCCTGGCCAGCAGCTGTCGCGCCCACGTGTGCTGGAAAACCTTGGGGTGTTCTTCGCCCAGCTACCCAAGCGTCTGGAGCCGTTCATCGAAGAACTGCTGGTGCACTACCTGCTGGCCAACGCCGAGCATGCACTGCCGATGGAAGCCTTGCAGAAGCAGGTGGACAAGGTGCGCAGCTGGCGCCAGAAGGATTACCTGGAAAAGGCTGGCCGTGAATGCAGCCTGTTCAGTGTCGAGCGCAGCCTTTCGGGTCTGCGGGCGGTCCGCCGCGACGAGGTCGAAGCCATGCTGCCGGTGCTGGAGCAGGCTGACGCGTTGATCGACCAAGGCCACCTGTACAAGACCGGTGGTGCGGCCAGTGTGGCGCGCATCGAGGTTGGCGGCCGCACGCTGGTGCTCAAACGCTACAACATCAAGAACACCGCGCACTGGTTCAAGCGCTTCTGGCGCCCGAGCCGGGCCTGGCATTCCTGGATCGAAGGCCACCGCCTTGAATTCCTCGACATTGCCACGCCGCGTCCACTCGCGGTGCTGGAGCAGCGAGTGATGGGGCTGCGAAGCCGTGCCTACCTGGTCACCGAGTATGTCGATGGCCCGGACCTGGCCGAATGCTTCGCGCCCTACGTGGATAACGGCGATGCGCCCGAGGAGCAGGTGGATGCCTTGGTGCATGTGATGCAGCAACTGATTCGCGAGCGTATCAGCCACGGCGACTTCAAGGGCCACAACCTGTTCTGGCACAACGGCCAGTGGTCGTTGATCGACCTCGACGCCATGTGCCAACACGCCACTCAGCTCAGCTTCGCACCCGCCTACGCCCGTGATCGGGCGCGGCTGCTGCGCAACTGGCCGAGTGGCAGTGCGTTGCATCAGCGGCTTGACCGGCTGCTGCCCAAGCTGGCCGAGTAAACCGCCGGCAGTGCCAGCCAGTCGCTGCTGCGGCCTGGCTGGCGCACTCGGATGCGCCACTGGCCTTCCAGCTGGCGTAGCACGGCCCAGGCGTGGACTGCACCCAGGGCCTTCTCGGGCAGTTGCAAATGGTAATGACCGGCAAGCAGGTGCCGACGGACCGGCAACTGATGAGTGCCTAACTGCAGATAGAGTTGCCCCCCGGCATCGTACAGGTTGGTCTCACCTGCCACCGCTTCGCCCTCAACCGCAGGTTGAAGGCGTACGTCTTCCAACAGCTGGGCTACGTCAGGTAACCCGTCATGCCATAGCACGATGGAATCGACTACCCAGTTGCCATTGCGCAGACGCTTGATAGGCAACTGTACATAAGCGTCCGGTTGCCTGGGGTCGAGCACACGCCAGCGATGGCCGTCGAAGTGGACGTTGTACAACCGCCCCTGGCTGTCCTTGACGAAGTAACGGTCCGGGCTTGGCGTGCTGTTGATCTGTTCGTACACTTCCTCGCCATGAACCCCGTCGATCCGGTAGCGCAGCTTGCTCACGTCCACGGCCGCTTCGTGGGTTTTCGGCAGTGGGCGCGGGGGTTGCGGTGGCAGGCCGCGCATCGCCCTGCGCATGAGGGGCGAGCCAGCGAAACTGGACAACCCGTCGGCGCTGTGGCTCAAAGCGGCCATGGCGTGGTGGAAGGTTGCTGCATAATCCTCTTTTTCCAGGGCTTCGAAGCCGTCCCACAGCGAAATCGACATACGGCCGAAAGCCAGGGCTGACATTGTCGGGGCTGGTAGCACGAGGCTTACCATGTCGAGAACCAGGCGCAGCGTCGACAGCCCGTACTCGCCGAGCAGCTCGCGGTTGCTGCGGCTGTTGGTATCGGCCTCGGCGATCATGGCGTGGACCTGGGCCTTGTAAAGGGCATCGAAGAGGTTGCCGTTGATTATTGGCCTTTGCACATATGGCCCGAGGCGGCCCTTGCGCACCAATTTGTCGAGCCGCTTGCCATCAGCCAGAGGCGCGCGCTGGATCATGTATTTTCGCAAGGACGGCGTGCTGCGAAGGGTTTTGAGCAGCGCCCGGGTATCGGAGTATTCACGCCATGCGCGCCGATCGGGTGCGTCCGGCGTATACAGCACCAGCGACGGGTGGTTGTCGCTCTCGGCATTGAGCAGCAGTACCCCTTGCAGCGTGTGCCCGTCGATGATCAGCTGGCGCACCGCGATACGATGCTCGTCGATGGTAGGGCGCCAATTGTTGTCGGGGTGGTCGGTGACGGCTTTGACCCAGCGATAGCCTCGCTCGAGGGTATCGTTCAGAAAGTGCCCGGCATAGCGGGCCTTGGCCGCCTCGGCGCGCATGCGGGCGCGGTGTATGTTGCCGTGGCATTGCATACGCCAGCGCGCACCGGGAGACTCCAGCAGGTGGGTTCGCAGGTAGCGGATGTAGCCACTGCCGGCGTCAAGCTCACGCACCAGGCGCTTTACCCCTTCCGCGGATATTGATTCCAGCGTGGAACCGTCTTCATGGTGTATTCGGGCAGTCAGCCAGTAATCGACGTCGAACCAGCCGATGTTCAACAGGGCCAGCTCGTCCAGGCGGTAGGTGGTGGTTACCAGCTCGATGGTGCCACCGACATGGCGACGGTTGGCAACGGCCACGTAACCCGAAGGTGCCAGCGGGTTGATCAGCGGGCCGGTGCGGTGTGCAAGCGTGACGGTTATGCAGACTTTTTCGGCAGGCAATTCGATGGAGAATTCGCGCCGCAGCGCCTTGCAAAGGCGTTCGCGCACCCATGCCTGCAGGTGGTGACGATTGCCGAATGCCTCCAGGGTCAAAAGGCCGGGTGCAGCAGCCTGGGTGATGGCCCCGGCGAGCTCCTGGATCGTTTGCATTATGTGCGTAAGGCTTTGCGTGGAGCTCTGGCGCAGCCAGGCGGGCAGGTGTCTTTCCAGCAGCAGCGCATAACGGGTGGACAACGCATATTGGCTGCCCATGAGATCAGTCAGTGACTGCTGTTTGGCAAGGGCGGTTTTCAGCGCCGGCAGATCCGGGTTCTGGTCAAGCGCCCAGGCGGCGTGCCAGGCGATGGTGAGCCTTTGATGCTGCGCGTCGATCACGTCAGTGGCCTGTTGTTCGACCAGGTCGCCGGTAAACCACTCGTAGCGCAGCCGGTCGGCACACCGGACCAGTTGCTGGTCCTGCAGGCGGGGAAGCAATTGCAGCATTGGCCGGCTTTGCATGGGGTCGTCCAGGCGCTCACACAGCTCCCTATGCAGTTCGGCCAGGTTAGCGAAGCCTTCAATGCCATGAGAAACGCTGCACAGCAGTGCCTGGCCCGTGGCTGTTGCAGGCTCGGCAACGGCCCCTTCTGGTGCGTCTGCCACCAATACCAGCACGCCGGGTAACGGCAACCGGCCATGGGGGCTTGAACGGTTGAATACCGGCCGATAAACCTGGGCCCGGTGGGTGTCTGGCAGGTGGTTGCGCTGCCAGGGTAGCGGCAGCTCCAGGGAGGTGCGCAGCAGGCTGATGTGGCTGTAGTCCAGGGTCTGGTCGGCGAGGCGCAGTTCCAGTTCGGCCAGAAGTTGCTCATGACGCAGTTCGCGCAGTTGCCGGATGCGGCTGTGGCCTGCTTCGACAGGGTCGTTCCAGAACGCTGCCAGATCACCAAAAAAACGCTGACGCATGGCGGCCGGTTCCGTTTCGCCCGCCAGTTCGGGTTTGCCTTGCTCAAGGGCGATGAGTTGTTGATCGAGCGCTTCGAGGCGCTGCAAAGGTGTCATGGTATGGCTCCTTGGAAAATGGGAGCCAACCATGTCGCGGCAAAAGAGGGCGCGGGTATTACTCGGTTACTGCCGTTGACGAGGGTAGAAACCTTGCAGGCCGAGAGCCGCCGACACCCCCAGGCCGAGCCAGGCCAGGCTGTCCCAGACCCCGTCCCCCAGCAAGGCGGCAAACAGTCCCACGGCAGTGAGCAAGGCCACGACCATCGGCCAGATGAAGATGCGCCAGGTCGGCTGTGACTTGTGGCTCATGCCCGCGCCTCCCGCTTCGTGCGTTGTTTGCCCCACCACAGGTACAAGCCGCTGCCGAGGACGATGATGGTCAGCACATCGAGTAGCGCCCACAGGATTTGCATTGGCCGGCCGCCGTAGTCGCCGAAGTGCAGTGGTTGCGACAGGCCCATGGCATCCATGTACCAGGGGCGTTCGCCGACGGCGGTCACCGCCAGTGTTCGCGCATCGATCAGCACGGGCGTGAGCAGGTGCGAGGTCAGGTGCGTGTCGCCCTTCATGAACACCGCATAGTGGTGCTCACTGGAAAAGCGTGTGCCGGGGAAGGCGATGAAGTCCGGGCGCATGCCGGGGGCGGCTTGTTCGGCGATGGTCAGCAGGCGGGTGGCCGGGGCGCGTTCGGTGAGTGGTGGGGCATCACGGTATGGGGCAACCATGGCGGCCAGGCTGTCGTTGCGCCAGGCGGCGATAACCAGGTCCGACAGTGCGCTGATCACGCCAGTCACGCCTACCGTCAGAGCCCAGGCCAATGTGACCACACCGATCAGGTTGTGCAGGTCGAGCCAGCGCAGGCGTCGTGATTTGCCGTGGCGCACCGTGCCGAAGTCCAGGCGGCGCATGAACGGTGCATAGAGCACGGTGCCGGAGATGACCGCCACGACGAACAGCACGCCCATGAAGGCCAGTAGCAGCTTGCCGGGCAGGCCGGCGAACATGTCCACGTGCAGGCGCAGCATGGTCATCATGAAGCCGCCGTTGGCGGCCGGCATGGCCACGGCTTCGCCGGTGCGGGCGTCGAGCATGAAGGTGTGCGACGAATTGGGTTCGGTGCCGGCAGTGGCGGCGGTTATCGCCACTACGCCGTTGGCTTCGTCCTCGTCGTAACCGAAGTACTGCATGACCTCGCCGGGCCGGTGCTGCTCGGCCTTGATCACCAACTGCTGCAGGTCGAGGTGTGGCGTATCGGCCGGCATTTCCCGCAGTTCGGGGGCATCACCGAGCAGGTGTTCGAGTTCGTGGTGGAAGATCAGCGGCAGGCCGGTGACTGCCAGCAACAGCAGGAACAGGGTGCAGACCAGGCTGCTCCAGGTGTGGATCACCGACCAGCGGCGGATGGTTGGGCTTTTCATCACGGTACCGAATTTTGCCTGTTGGAAGCTGGGGCTGTTGCGCAGCCCTTTCGCAGCGCAAGGCTGCTCCTACAGGGACCGTGCTGGCCGTTGTAGGAGCAGCCTTGTGCTGCGAATGGCCCGGCTTACTCAGAACTTGTAATTGACACTGGCCACCACGTTGCGCTCGTCGCCGTAGTAGCAGTAGTACCCGTCACAGGTAGACAAGTAGTCCTTGTTGAACAGGTTCTTCGCATCCACGGCTACGGTCACTCCGTTGAGGGTGCTGTTCAGGCGGCCCAGGTCGTAGTGCACCGATGCGTCGTAGACGGTGTAGGACCCCACATGGCCCCAAGCGGTGTTGGTGGTATTACCGTAGGTGTCGCCCACGTAGCGCACGCCAACGCCGACCCCAAACCCATCCAGTGGTCCGCTGTGCCAGGTATAGTCAGCCCAGGCAGTGGCCTGGTTGCGCGGCACCTGCGCCATGCGCTTGCCTTTCTCGTCACTGGTGCCTTTGATGATTTCGCTGTCGTTGTAGGTGTACGAGCCCACCAGTTTGAGGTTCTCGGTCACATCCGAAGTAGCCTCCAACTCCAGGCCTTTGACACGCACTTCGCCAACCTGACGGGTCACACCACCCTCGGTTACCGACATGTTCTCCTGCGTCAGGTCGAACACAGCAGCGGTGAACAGGCTGTTGCTGCCTGGGGGCTGGTATTTGATGCCCAGTTCGTATTGCTTGCCTTCGGTCGGTTTGAAGGCATCGGTGCTGTTGACGGTGGAACCGGTGGCAGCCTGGAACGACTCGGCATAGGAGATGTAAGGCGTCAGGCCGTTATCGAATACATAGCTGAGTGCTGCGTTACCACTGAACTTCTTGTCGCGCTGAGTATTGGTGGCGTCGCCTTGGTTGTGAAAGGTGGTGCCGGTGTGCACCCAGTCCTCACGACCACCGAGGGTCAGGCGCCAGTTGCCCAGGGCCATCTGGTCCTGGATATACAGGCCGGTCTGCTGGGTTTTCTGGTCGTAGTCGTACATGTCGAAGTACTGAACGTTCGAGAAATCCTGACCGTAGATTGGGTTGTGGATATTGCTTGGTGGCACACCAGCCGAGCCCCAGCGCCAGCGGGCATTGCTGTCCGAGCGCTGGTGGTCTAGCCCAAGCAGCAGGGTATGGGCAACCTGGCCGGTCTGGAAGTCGGCCTGGAAGTTGTTGTCCAGGGCGAACTGGGAGATATCCTCCTCGACGATACCGGCGGTGCGTTGCACAGTGCCATCGGCGCTTACAGCTTCGTCCGGGCCGGCTGGCCAGATCGAACCACCGGCGGTAATACCCTTGAAGTCCAGTTCGTTACGCGCGTAGCGCAGGTTCTGACGGAACTGCCAGGTATCGTTCAGGCGAGTCTCGAACGCATAGCCCAGGTGGTAGTAGGTGCGGTCGTAGGACTCCCAATCCGGGTCGCCCAGGTTCTTGTGGTGCGAAATCTTGCCTGCGGGGCTATCCAGCTTGGTGCCCTGCAGTGGCAGGAACTGACCGGTGATGCCGGTATCATCGCGGGTATATTGGCTGATGAAAGTCAGCTTGGTGTCGTCGTTTATGTTCCAGGTCAGGCTGGGCGCGATGTTGTAGCGCTTGTCCGGGATGTGGTCGACTGGCGAACCGCTGTCACGCACGGTGCCGCTCACTCGGTACAGGTACTGGCCTGCATCGTCGAGCTTGCCGGTGCTGTCGAAGTTGATCTGCTTGTGGTTGTTGCTGCCAACCTGGGCTTCAATTTCGTGGCTGCTTTCCAATTGAGGCCGACGGCTGGTCATGTCCAGCAGGCCGCCTGGTGGGGTCTGGCCGTAGACCGAAGAGGCCGGGCCGCGCAGCACGGCGATGCGCTCCAGGTTCCAGGGTTCGATCTTGGGGGTGGCGTAGTTGCCCTTGGGCAATGGCAGGCCATCGAGGAACTGGGTAGGTACAAAGCCACGTACCAGCAACCAGTCGCTTCGCGAGTCGGACCCATAGCCGCTGCTCTGCACGCCAGCGGTGTAGCGAAGGGCATCGTTCAGGTTGAGCACCGGCCGGTCTTCCATCTGCTTACGGGTGATCACGCTTACCGAGCGGGGCAGTTCAGCGATGGCTGTGTCGGTCTTGGTGCCTGCTGCTGTCCGGGTAGCGGTGTAACCCTCTACCGGCCCCCAGGCGCTTTCATAGTTGGAAGTCGCATTGATCGCAGTCTCCGGCAACGCCAGTGTCCCTTCCGGCGTAGCCACCAGGCTGTAGCTGCCCACGCTGCTTTGCTGCAACTGCAAGCCGGTGCCGCGCAGGGCAGCCTGCAGGGCACCGAGGCCATCATACTGCCCGCTCACCGGGGCCGAGGTGCGGCCGCTGACCAGTGCCGGGTCGATGGCCAGGGTGATGCCGGACTGGCTGGCGATCTGGTTGAGGGTGGTGGCCAGCGGGGCGCTGGGCAGGTCGTACGTGCGCTGAGCGGATTGCTCGGCGGCGAACAGGGCAGGGCTGGCCAATGGCGCGGCCACGGCGATGGCCAGGGCCATCAGGCTGGGGCGCAGGATACGATCAACAGCACGGGACATGCAGCGGCTCCTCGACGGATAAGTGCTTACTGCTTCCTTGCCGAGCGAGATTTCAAAAGTGACAGGGCGAATCTGAAAAAAATTGAGAATTATTTGGAGTTGGTTTTTGCCTGTATCGGCCCTTTCGCGGGTAAACCCGCTCCCACAGGGATCGCAGGGGCTTCGAGGCTGGTGCAATTCTGTGGGAGCGGGTTTACCCGCGAAGAGGCCGGTGCAGGCCTACTTGGGACCGACGGTCACCCACCACTGGGTATGCCGCTCGACCTTCACCGGCAGCGCGGGCACCAGCGACGACAGCGCCAGATCGGTGTCGGTCAGCGGGAAGCTGCCGGTCACCCGCAGGTTGGCGACCTTGTCGTCTACTCCGAGGTAACCGCTGCGGTACTGGCCGAGCGCGGCCAGCAGGTCAGCCAGGCGTACGTTGTCCACCACCAGCATGCCGCGGGTCCAGGCGTCGGCACCGGCTGGCACCGTGCCGATTCGGCCAAGGCCGTTGGCGTTCATCAGCACCTGCTGACCTTCGCGCAGCACCTGTTCGTCGCCGCTGTTCAGCGGCATGGCGGCTACCGAGGCTTGCAGCACTTCCAGGCGCGTGCCGTCGTCCTCGCGGCGCACCAGGAAGCGCGTGCCCAGTGGGCGAAGGCGGCCATCGTCGGTGCGCACCAGCAGCGGGCGCGGGTCCTGATGGCCGGTTTCGACCGAAATCTCGCCCTGATGCAGCACGATCACCCGTTGCTCGCCGGCGTAGTCGATGTCCACGGCAGTGTGGCTGTTCAGGCTCAGCAAGGTGCCGTCTTCCAGGCGCAGGGTACGCAGTTCGCCGGTGGCGGTACGCTGGTCGGCCAGCCAGTAGCTCGGTGCCAGCGATGGTGCGCCGACCCAGGCCAGCAGCGAGCCCAAAAGAAACATGCCGGCCAGCCCGCCGCCGACCTTGCCGATGCGTCGGCGCAGGCCGGCGCGCGATTGCAGCAGGGCCTGGCGTGCCGGGCCGGCAGCGGCGCTCACGCGCTGGTCCATGGCGCCGAGCTGGCGCCAGGCGCGGGCGTGCTCCTCGCTGGCGGCATGCCAGCGCATGAATTCGCTGCGCTCGTCAGGTGTGCCGCTGCCGTTGTCGAGGCTGAGTTTCCAGGCAATGGCGGCTTCCAGCACCCGGGACGAAACCGGTGCACTGCTCACGTAGGCTCCCCGTACAGGGCCACGTAGCACTGGCGCATGCCCTGGGCGATGTACTGGCGTACCCGCGACACCGAAACCCCCATGCGCTCGGCGATTTCGGCATGGCTCATACCGTCCAGGCGATTGTGCAGGAATGCTGCGCGGGCCTTGCTCGACAGCTTGCCGAGCAGGCGGTCGATGGCCTTGAGGTCCTCAAGGATCAGATGTTGCACTTCCGGGGAAGGTTGTTCGGCTTCCGGCATCAGGGCCAGTTCGGCCAGGTAGGCCTGTTCCAGCGCTGCGCGGCGGAAGTGGTCGAACATCAGGCCCTTGGCCACGGCGGCCAGGAACGCGCGGGGTTCGCGGGGCGTATCCAGTTGTGCACGGCCAAGCAGGCGCACGAAGGTGTCCTGGCTCAGGTCTTCGGCACGTTGGCGGCAGGCCATGCTGCGTTGCAGCCAGGCGAGCAGCCAGCCGCGGTGGTCGCGGTACAGCGCACCGACCAGATCGGCGTGTGGGCTCTGTGCAGAAGACAAGCAGCGTCCCCCCGGAACGAATGCATTAACTAACGATAATTATTCGCGATTGTTGCAGAGGGGAGGGGGTGGGTGCAATGGACGCTTATCGGATGGCCATCATGGAAAAGGCAAGTGGCCAATCGCCGGCAAGCCAGCTCCCACATGAAACGCATTGATTCTGGAACTTGTGCAGTACCTGTGGGAGCAGGCTTGCCGGCGATTGGGCCTGTCAGGTCAATACCAATCTATAGGCCGTGGTTGTGCACGTTGCGCCTGCGCCACCCGCGCAAGCGCTGCTCCAGCTGCAGCGGGCTGTCCAGCTGCTGGCGCCGGGCCTGGCTGAACAGGATCAGCGCCAGCTCGGCCGTAACCAGGGCATCGGCGCTGGCGTGATGGCGCTCCTCGACCTGCAGGCCAAACCGCGCCACCCAGTCATCCAGCCCGGCCTCGCGCAGCACTGTGTCGGGGTTGAGCATCGGCGCCAGCTCGGCAACATCCAGGAAGGGTGACTGCAAGCGATAGCCCAGGCTTTCCTTCAGCGCGCGGGCCAGCATGCGCTGGTCGAACGGCGCATGGAATGCCAGCACCGGGCTATTGCCTATGAAGTCGAGCAGGTCGAGCAAGGCCTCGGCCGGGTCGCAACCGGCAGCCAGGGCACTTGGGCCCAGGCCGTGGATCAGCACGCTGGCGTTGGTCTTCTGCAAAGGCCGGTGCAGGGTACGTTCGAACTGCTGGGCAAAGTCGATGGCGCCATCTTCGATGGCCACGGCGCCCACCGACAGCACTTGGTCACGGTTGGGGTTGAGGCCGCTGGTCTCCAGGTCGAGCACTACCCAGCGCTGCTCGCGCAGGGTACACACCCCCAGTGGCAGGGCCTTGGGCAGCCGGGCCAGGCGCTGGCGCGTGGCATGGTCCAGTTCGGGCGCACTGGGGCGCAGCCAGGCGAACAGGCTCATAGCTGGTACCGCAAGGCCAGGCTGCTTTGCAGGCGCTGGGCCTGGCGCAGGGACTCGCGCAGGATGCGCCGGTCCAGGTGGTTGAGGCTGTCCGGGTCCAGGCGGTTGGAATAGGGCAGGTTGTCGCGGGTCTGGCGCTGGTGCTGCTGCATGCGGGTTTGCTGGATGAAGTGGTAGGCCTCTTCATACGCTGCGCCGTCCAGTGCCTCGATCACGCCCTTGGCCACCAACTGGCGCAGGCGTTCCAGGGTATTACAGGCCCCGATGCCGTTGGCCAGGGCCAGCAGCCGGGCACCATCTACGAAGGGCGTCAGGCCTTGGACCTTGAGGTCGAGGGTGGCGGCCTTGTCGTTGCCCTGGCGGGTCAGCACGAACTCGCGCAGGCGGCCCACCGGCGGGCGCTGGCGCAAGGCGTTGTCAGCCATCATGCGCTGAAAGATGCGGTTGTCGGCCACCTGCTCCAGCAGGCCCTGGCGCAGCTGCTCGCAACCTTGCTCGTCGCCCCACACCACGCGCAGGTCGAAATAGATGCTCGAGCCCAGCAGGTTCTCCGGGCTGGCTTCACGGACAAAACCGGCAAAACGCCGCGCCCATTCACTGCGCGACAGGCATAGCTCGGGGTTGCCGGCCATGACGTTGCCCTTGCACAGGGTGAAGCCACACTGGGCCAGGCACTGGTTGATGTATTGCGCCAGCGGCAGCAGGCGCGTGCGGATAGCGTCGGCTTCGGCGCTGTCGGCGGCTTCGAAGAGGATGCCGTTGTCCTGGTCGGTATGCAGGGTTTGTTCACGTCGTCCTTCGCTGCCAAAGCACAGCCAGCTGAACGGCACGCCCGGGTCACCGCGCTCGGCCAGCGCCAGTTCGATCACCCGGCACACGGTGTGGTCGTTGAGCAGGGTGATGATCTGGGTGATCTGCGTGGAGGACGCGCCATGGGCCAGCATGCGCTCGACCAGTTGGCTGATTTCGCCGCGCAGCGAGACAAGGGTATCCAGACGTGGCGCATGGCGGATGGTGCGTGCCAGGTGCACCAGGTCGACCCGCTGCAGGGAGAACAGGTCGCGCTCCGAAACCACACCGCACAGGCGCCGGTTTTCCACCAGGCATACGTGGGCGATATGCCGTTCGGTCATGGCCATGGCTGCGTCGAAGGCGCTGGCCTGGGGGCTGAGGTAGAACGGCTGCTCCGTCATGTGGCGGACGATGGGCGCGCCCAGGTCGGCATCGGCGGCGGCCACCACCTGGCGCAGGTCGCGCAGGGTGAAGATACCGGTGGGGTAGCGCTGCTGGTCGACCACCACGATGCTGCCAACCTGCTGCTCGTGCATCAGCCGCACGGCGTCGCGCAGGGGCGTGTCGGGGCTGCAGACCACCGGGTGGCGCATGGCCAGTTCACCCAGTGGCGTGTTCAGCGAATACTGGGTGCCGAGGGTTTCCACCGCGCGCTGGCGTACCTGTTGGTTTACCTGGTCCAGCAGGCTGCTGACTCCGCGCAGGGCAAAATCCCGAAACACTTCCGACATCGAGAACACGCGGATGAACGCGGCCTTGTTCAGCTGCAAGCAGAAGGTGTCCTCACCGGCCAGGTGCTCGGTACGGGTCGCTCGCTCGCCGAGCAGGGCAGCCAGCGGGAAGCATTCGCCGCTGGTGATTTCGAAGGTGGTCTCCACACCAGGTTTGACCAGATGCTGGCGCTCACCCACCACGCGGCCCTGCTTGACGATGTAGAAGTGCTCGACCGGCCCATCGGCAGGTTTGACGATGCTTTCGCCGCTGGCATAGAAGCGCAGCTGGCACTGTTCGACCAGGTAGGCCAGGTGGCTGTGTTCCATCTGGTTGAACGGCGGAAAACGCTGCAGGAACTGCAGGGTGCCCTGGATGTTCTGTAGCACTGCTGTCCTGCCCGCCTGGCTGTAGGCGTCCTTTTTGCTCATGAAACTGACCGTATCGCTATGCCGAACTATATATATCTATATATAGGTGCCGGCCATGTTGTTCTCTGCCTCCATGGTCGGCTTGCGGCGGGGTGGTGCCCATTGGACGTAAGTCTATGAGCGCCCCTGTCAAAGACCCGACGAAAGGCAAGCCGGGTTACGCAAGTTCTGCGGTCCTAATGCTGAAGCGGAATTTTTTTGACGAGATGAGCATGCCAGAGCAACACGACATCCTGAGCGACGCCGAGCGCGAGGCATTGGCCGTGGCCGTGGGGAGTGCGCCTGTGGCAGCCAAACCGCTGGTGCTGGTAGTGGATGACAATGCGGTGAACCGTGAGGCGTTGATCCTGTACCTGAAAAGCCGGGGGATCGACTGCGTCGGAGCGGATGGAGCCGAGGAGGCCAGGCTGTACCTGCACTACCAGCCGCGGATTTGCTTGATGATCACGGATTTGCGCATGCAGCCCGAGGATGGCCTGGACCTGATCCGCACGGTTCGCGAATCAGAGCGGGCGGCGTTGTCGATCATCGTGGTGTCGGGTGACACCGATGTGGAAGAGGCGGTGGACGTGATGCACCTGGGGGTGGTGGATTTTCTGCTGAAGCCGGTCGATCTGGACAGGCTACTGGAGCTGGTGAAGAAAGAATTGAAGATCGAGTAGTGCAGGAGTGGGGCTGCTTTGCAGCCCTTTCGCGACACAAGGCCGCTCCTACAAGTACCGCGCCAGACCTCAGCCTTGCGCGGGACTTGTAGGAGCGGCCTTGTGTCGCGAAAGGGCCGCAAAGCGGCCCCCTGTCGCAGATGTCGCTTACAGCCCGTTACGCGCCTTGAACTCGCGGCGACGGCGGTGCAGTACCGGCTCGGTATAACCGTTCGGCTGCTTGCCACCTTCCACCACCAGCTCTACCGCAGCCTGGAATGCGACGTTGTCGTCGAAGTTCGGTGCCATCGGGCGGTACAGAGGGTCGCCGGCGTTCTGCTGGTCGACCACCACGGCCATGCGCTTCAGGCTTTCCAGCACCTGCTCCTGGCTGACCACGCCATGGCGCAGCCAGTTGGCCAGCAGCTGGGCCGAGATGCGCAGGGTGGCGCGGTCTTCCATCAGGCCGACGTTGTTGATGTCCGGCACCTTCGAGCAACCCACACCCTGGTCGATCCAGCGCACCACGTAGCCGAGGATGCCCTGGGCGTTGTTGTCCAGCTCGTTGCGGATCTCTTCGGCCGACCAGTTGGTGTCGGCGGCCAGCGGGATGGCCAGGATGTCGTCCACCGACGCCGGGGTACGCGAAGCCAGTTCACGCTGACGCGCCTGTACGTCCACCTTGTGGTAGTGCAGGGCATGCAGGGTGGCGGCGGTCGGCGACGGCACCCAGGCGGTGTTGGCACCGGCCAGCGGGTGGGCGATCTTCTGTTCGAGCATGGCTGCCATCAGGTCGGGCATGGCCCACATGCCCTTGCCGATCTGCGCACGGCCTTGAAGGCCGGTGGCCAGGCCGACATCAACGTTGTTGTTCTCGTAGGCACCGATCCACTTCTCGTTCTTCATGGCGCCCTTGCGCACCACGGCGCCGGCTTCCATCGAGGTGTGGATTTCATCGCCGGTGCGGTCGAGGAAGCCGGTGTTGATGAACACCACGCGCTCGGCTGCGGCCTTGATGCACGACTTGAGGTTGACCGTGGTACGGCGCTCCTCGTCCATGATGCCGACCTTGACAGTGTTGCGCTTCATGCCCAGCAGGTCTTCGACCTGGCTGAAGATCTCGGCGGCGAAGGCTACTTCCTCCGGGCCATGCATCTTCGGCTTGACGATGTACACGCTGCCGCTGCGGGTGTTCTTGCGGCTGGTGTTGCCATTGAGGTTGTGCAGGGCGATCAGGTTGGTGAACAGGCCGTCCTGGATGCCTTCGGGGATTTCGTTGCCTTGGGCGTCGAGGATCGCCGGGTTGGTCATCAGGTGGCCAACGTTGCGCACGAACAGCAGCGAACGGCCGTGCAGGGTCACGCTGCCGCCGTTGGGCGCGGCGTACTCGCGGTCCGGGTTCATGGTGCGGGTGAAGGTCTTGCCACCCTTGCTCACGCTTTCGGCCAGGTCGCCTTTCATCAGGCCCAGCCAGTTGCGGTAGACGATCACCTTGTCGTCGGCGTCGACGGCGGCAACCGAGTCTTCGCAGTCCATGATGGTGGTCAGCGCCGATTCCATCAGGATGTCTTTCACGCCGGCGGCGTCGGTGCTGCCGACCGGGGTGCTGGCGTCGACCTGGATTTCGAAGTGCAGGCCGTTGTGCTTGAGCAGCACCGCAGTCGGCGCGGCGGCATCGCCATGGAAGCCGATCAGCTGGGCGTCGTCACGCAGGCCGCTGTTGCTGCCGCCTTTCAGGGCAACTACCAGCTTGCCGCCTTCGATGCGGTAGCCGGTGGAGTCGACGTGCGAGCCGGCCGCCAGTGGCGCGGCTTCGTCGAGGAAGGCGCGGGCGAAGGCGATGACCTTGTCGCCACGTACCTTGTTGTAGCCTTGGCCTTTCTCGGCGCCGCCTTCATCGCTGATGGCATCGGTGCCATACAGCGCGTCGTACAGCGAACCCCAACGGGCGTTGGCGGCGTTAAGGGCGAAGCGGGCGTTCATCACCGGTACGACCAGCTGTGGGCCGGCCATGTGGGCGATTTCTTCGTCCACGTTCTGGGTGGTGGCCTGGAAATCGTCGGCTTGTGGCAGCAGGTAGCCGATTTCCTGGAGGAATGCTTTGTAGGCTACGGCGTCATGGGCCTGGCCTTTGCGTGCCTGGTGCCAGGCGTCGATCTTGGCTTGCAGCTCGTCGCGCTTGGCGAGCAGGGCTTTGTTCTTTGGAGCGAGGTCATTGATGATCTTCTCTGCACCCGCCCAGAACTGCTCGGCGACGATGCCGGTCCCTGGGATGGCTTCGTTGTTCACGAAGTCGTACAGGACCTTGGCGACCTGAAGGCCACCGACTTGAACGTATCCAGTCATTGCTTGCCTCACTCTGCTCAGCTATTTCGCTCTTCTGTATTAAGCCTGTAGCGCTTCTCTAAACACGGCACCAGTGCATGCCCCCGAGTTAAGCCCCGAGCGCGGCTGGGTGCGGCCTGCCAGACAGGCTGGCAGACAGTGTGCGTATTTTCACAGGCGCCTTGGCAGACATCCAAACGACGTTTTGTAGTCCGCGCCACGGGATACTACATGAAGCAGTAGGCGGGGCAAAATCAGACTAAAAGCGCCGTTATGCGACCCGTTGGTCGCGTATGGTCACGCTGGGAGTAAGTATGTTCGCAAAAAACAGGTGGATTGTTCCAGATAAATCTTGAAACAGTACACGATTTGTTGTGCCGATTGCCCTGCGGCAGGTTGCCGCGCCTTGCCTATACTGAGTCGACCCCCCGATTTTCTGCCGCACGGCGCGGTCCGACACGAGGAAGGGCTTGTGGATCATCTTGTACTGACTGTGATTGCCCCTGACAAGGCCGGCCAGGTCGAGCGCATTGCCCAGTGCATTGCTGACCACAGTGGCAACTGGCTGGAAAGCCGCATGTCGCGTATGGCCGGGCAGTTTGCCGGCATCTTGCGGGTGGCGGTGCCGGCGGAAAACTATGACGAACTGGTGGCTTCGCTGCAGGGGTTGGTCCGATATGACATTCGCGTGCTGATCGCCGAGAGCGGCATCGAGCCGTCGTGTACCTGGAAGCCGATTGCCATGGAGCTGGTAGGTAATGACCGGCCGGGGATCGTGCGTGATATCACCCGCCTGCTGGCGGATCTGGGGGTGAACCTTGAGCGGTTTACCACAGAGGTGCGGCCGGCGCCCATGAGCAGCGAGCCACTGTTCCATGCCGATGCCTTGCTGGCATTGCCGTTAACCCTGTCGCTGGAGGAATTGCAGCAGAAGCTGGAGAGCCTGGCGGACGACTTGATGGTGGAGTTGAAGCTGCGGCCGGAGGAATGATCCGAGATTGCCGGGGCCGCTTCGCGGCCCATCGCGACACAAGGCCGCTCCTACAAGGGTTACGCGTTCCCCTGTAGGAGCGGCCTTGTGTCGCGATGGGCTGCAAAGCAGCCCCCTGCGGTTATCCCGATATCACGGGGAAGGCCCTGTGGATAACCTGGGGGTTCCCCTCTCCAGCCCAGACCGCGCGCGCCTTCCACGGCTTTGCTCAAAAAACACTCAAAAATCAGCAGCTTGTGCACAAAGCACGGGGACGAGGGTGTGGATAACCTTTGGAGATGTCTCTGCAGGCCACGAATCATAAGGCCTGCAGATTTGTGATCATTTTTTGATCAGCTGCGCTTGCGCAAACTGAACCACGCATCGACGCTGTAAATCGCCAAACCCGCCCAGATGAACATGAACGCCACCAAGTTACTCGACGACAAGTGCTCATCGAACAGCAGCACCGCCTGCAGCAGCACCAGGGTCGGCGCCAGGTACTGCAGGAAGCCCAGCGTGGTATACGGCAAGTGCCGCGCGGCAGCGTTGAAGCACACCAACGGCACCAGTGTCACCGGCCCCGCGGCCATCAGCCACAACGCTTCGCTGCTGGTGTAGAACGCGCCCTGGGCACTTGTCGCCGCCGGGTGCAGCAACAGCCAGCCTAGTGCCAGCGGTACCAGCATCCAGGTTTCCACCACCAGGCCAGGCAATGCCGCCACCGGTGCCTGTTTGCGAATCAGCCCATAGAAGCCGAAGCTCAGCGCCAGCACCAGCGACACCCACGGCAGGCTGCCCACCTGCCACACCTGCTGGGCCACCCCCACGGCGGCCATGGCCACCGCCAGCCACTGCAGGCGGCGCAGGCGCTCGCCGAGAATCAGCATGCCCAGCAGCACATTGATCAGTGGGTTGATGTAGTAACCCAGGCTGGCCTCGAGCATGCGCCCGTTGTTCACCGACCATACGTAGGTCAGCCAGTTGCCTGCGATAAGCGCCCCGCTCAGGGCCAGAATGCCCAGCCGGCGCGGGTTGTCACGCAGTTCACGCCACCAGCCGGGGTGTTTCCACACCAGTAGCAGCAGCGAGCCGAACAGTGCCGACCAGAGCACCCGGTGGACAATGATCTCCACCGCCGGGACGCTCTGGATTGCCTTGAAGTACAGGGGGAACAGCCCCCAGATGATGTAGGCGCTGAGGCCCAGTAGGTACCCGCGACGCGGGTTTGCGGCGTGCATGCAGAATCCTTGCTTAGGTAGCTAAATAAAGCGACGCCTATTGTAGACAGAGGCGGGCGCGCTTCTAGAACAATTTCAGCGGTGCTTCATCCAGTGCTGCCATTTGTTCGCGCAGGGCGAGAATCTGGTCTCCCCAGTAGCGTGGCTGGCCGAACCAGGGGAAGCTGGGCGGGAATGCCGGGTCGTCCCAGCGCCGCGCCAGCCAGGCGCTGTAGTGCAGCTGGCGCAAGGCGCGCAGGGGCTCGATCAGGGCCAGCTCGCGCGGGTCGAAATCGTGGAACTCGTTATAGCCGTCGATCAGTTCGGCCAGTTGCCCCAGGCGCTCCTCGCGGCTGCCGGCCAGCATCATCCACAGGTCCTGCACCGCCGGGCCCATGCGGCAGTCGTCGAGGTCGACCACGTAGTACACCTCGTCCCGGTGCATCAGGTTGCCGGGGTGCAGGTCACCATGCAGGCGGATGAGCTGGTGTGGCGTGCGGGCATAGATGTCCTCTACCCGCTTGAGCAGGTCGCGTGCCACCGATTCGAACGCTGGCAGCAGTTCGCGAGGGACGAAGTCGCCTTCCAACAGGGTATTCAGCGATGCATGGCCGAAGTTGTCCACAGCCAGCGCTTCGCGGTGCTCGAACGGTTTGCTGGCGCCCACGGCGTGCAGGCGGCCGAGCAACTGGCCGAGGCGGTAGAGCTGGTCGAGGTTGCCCGGCTCTGGCGCGTGGCCGCCGCGGCGGGGGAACAGGGTGAAGCGGAAGCCCTGATGTTCGAACAGGGTGCGGCCGTCGTGCTGCAGCGGGGCGACCACCGGCACTTCGCAATCGGCCAGTTCGGCGGTGAAGCTGTGCTCTTCGAGGATGGCCGCGTCGCTCCAGCGGCCTGGGCGGTAGAACTTGGCGATCAGCGGTTGCGCGCCCTCGATGCCCACCTGGTAGACGCGGTTTTCGTAGCTGTTCAGCGCCAGCACCCTGGCATCGCTGAGAAAGCCCAGGCTTTCCACGGCGTCGAGGACCAGGTCGGGGGTGAGGGTGTCGAAGGGGTGGGACATGGTGGCTCCGAGGGTAGGCGGCGTGGGGGCCATGGTAGCGCGTTATGCCTGTACCGGCCTCTTCGCGGGTAAAGCGCGGCCAGGCTATGCAGGAATCCCAAGCAATACATAAGAGGGATGAAATTGAACCCGCACCGAACTGCCTGCTGCCACCCGCTGCCCAGCCAACCAATCCGTCTCGGCAAACGCACACAACGTCTGGCCATTCCCCAACGCCAACCGGACCTCAGCAGGCCCATCAGCCTCCGCCAGTACCTCCTCCACTGTCGCCTGCAGGCAATTGCTACCCGCTTCGGCCTCTTCCTCGTCGCCCAGCAACCTCACCCACCCTGCCTTGAGCAGCGCCACTACTATCGTCCCCAGCGTCAGCTCCAGCCGTGCGGTGCTGTCGTGGGTGATCAACGCCTCGATCTCCAGCCCACCACCCAACGCGAGGCTGACGCGATCATGCCGTCCCTCGCGGCGCAGGCCGCTGACTTGGCCCTGCAACTGGTTGCGCGCGCTGGTACGTAGCATCAACCGGCCGAGCAGGTCGAGGTCGCTCGACTCCTCGGCCGCTTCGAGGATTTGCGCCTGAAGGGCCTGCAGCCTCTTATACAGGCGCAGAACCCGCTGGCCTTCCGGCGACAGACGGGCACCACCGCCACCACGCCCGCCGGTACTGCGTTCGACGAGGGGCTGGCTGGCCAGGTTGTTGAGTTCGTCGATGGCGTCCCAGGCGGCCTTGTAGCTGATGCCCGCAGCCTTGGCGGCGCGGGTGATCGAACCCTCTTCGGCAATGTGCTGCAGCAGCGCGATACGCTGGGGGCGGCGGGCGATGTGCTGGGTTAGGTGTGGGGGCAGGGGCATGGGCATTTGGTCTTGTGGGGGCCTGAGGGTGGATAGTGTGTAGGAGCGGCCTTGTGTCGCGAAAGGGGCGCGAAGCGGCCCCACGATTCACGCCTTGGCAAATATTGCTGGGGCTGCTGCGCAGCCCGATTGCGACACAAGCCCGCTCCTGCACTGGGCGATCCGCGCTTGTTCATACATACCCAGGCTTGGGCGTACGCGCCAGGCAATACACATCCACCCGCCGCGCACCGGCCTTGCGCAGCACTTCGGCAACCGCCTGCGCGGTAGCACCGGTGGTCAACACGTCATCGACAATGGCGACATGCTTGCCCGTCAGTTTGCCTGTTACCGCAAACGCCTGGCGCAGATTGTGTCGCCTGGCCTTGGCGTCCAGTTGTTGCTGTGCAGGTGTCTCCCGTGTACGCAGCAGTAGCCGCTCGTCGCAACATACTCCCGCATGCGACGACAGCCAGCGCCCGAGCATCCCCGCCTGGTTGAACCCCCGCTCCCGTAGTCGACGTTTGGACAAGGGTACAGGCAACAACAGGTCGGGGCGCGGCAGCCCTTCGGTAAAGCGGTGCAGCAGCCCATGCCCGAACAATTCGGCCATCAGTCGCCCCAGGGGCCACTGGCGGTTGTGCTTGAAACGGCTGATCAGCGTGTCCACTGGAAAGCCGAAATGCCACAGTGCAACCACCTGCTCGAAGGCCGGTGCGCGGCGCTGGCACTGGGCGCAGGTCAGGCCGGCCATCGCCAATGGAAGGGCGCAGCGCAGGCACTGATCGCCCAGCCAAGGCAGTTCCTGCTCGCAGGCGACGCACAGCGGGTAGGCCTGCTCGGCTGGTTCATCACACAACAAACACATCTGATTAATAAGTGAGCACTTGTAAACCAGTCTTTTCCAGTGTGGTTGACAGTTCATAGGCCTTCCATGACTATGCGAGCTATCCGTGATGCGCTGGTGGGCTTTCCTGTCCCGGCGCCTGCTTCAGCCTAAACAAGGAAACACCAATGAGCGCCAGCACAACTGCAACAACACGTCACGACTGGTCCCTGGCCGAGGTCAAGGCGCTGTTCCAGCAACCGTTCAATGACCTGCTGTTCCAGGCGCAGACTGTGCACCGCGCGCATTTCGACCCGAACCGCGTGCAGGTTTCGACCCTGCTGTCGATCAAGACCGGCGCCTGCCCGGAAGATTGCAAATATTGTCCACAGTCCGGCCACTACAACACCGGGCTGGAAAAACAGAAGCTGATGGAAGTGCAGAAGGTGCTGGAAGAAGCCGCCCGCGCCAAAGCGATCGGTTCTACGCGCTTCTGCATGGGCGCGGCGTGGAAGCACCCTTCGGCCAAAGACATGCCCTACGTGTTGGAGATGGTCAAAGGCGTCAAGGCCATGGGCCTGGAAACCTGCATGACCCTCGGCAAGCTCGACCAGGAGCAGACCAAGGCCCTGGCGCAGGCCGGCCTGGACTACTACAACCACAACCTCGACACCTCGCCGGAGTTCTACGGCAGCATCATCACCACCCGCACCTACAGCGAGCGACTGCAGACCTTGGCCTACGTGCGTGATGCCGGGATGAAGATCTGCTCTGGCGGCATTCTCGGCATGGGTGAGTCGCTGGACGACCGCGCGGGCCTGCTGATCCAGCTGGCCAACCTGCCCGAGCACCCGGAATCGGTACCGATCAACATGCTGGTCAAGGTGGCTGGCACGCCGCTGGCCGAGGAAGAGGACGTCGACCCGTTCGACTTCATCCGCATGCTGGCCGTGGCCCGTATCCTCATGCCTAAGTCGCACGTGCGCCTGTCCGCCGGCCGCGAGCAGATGAACGAGCAGATGCAAGCCCTGGCCTTCATGGCCGGCGCCAACTCGATCTTCTACGGCGAAAAACTGCTGACCACCGCCAACCCGCAGGCCGACAAGGACATGCAACTGTTCGCACGCTTGGGTATCAAGCCCGAAGCGCGTGAAGAGCACGCCGACGAAGTGCACCAGGCGGCTATCGAGCAGGCGCTGGTCGAGCAGCGCAGCAGCGAGATGTTCTACAACGCCGCGACAGCCTGAAATGGCCTTCGACCTGACGGCGCGCCTGGCCGAACGGCGCGCCGCAGACCTGTATCGGCAGCGGCCACTGCTGGAAAGCCCGCAGGGGCCGGAAGTGGTCGTCGATGGCCAGCGCTTGCTGGCCTTCTGCAGCAATGACTACCTGGGCCTGGCCAACCACCCCGGGGTGATTGCTGCCTGGCAGGCCGGCGCCGAGCGCTGGGGTGTCGGTGGCGGTGCCTCGCACCTGGTTATCGGTCACAGTACGCCGCACCACCAGGTGGAAGAGGCCTTGGCCGAACTTACCGGGCGACCGCGCGCGCTGCTGTTCTCCACAGGCTACATGGCCAACCTGGGCGCCATCACCGCACTGGTGGGGCAGGGTGACACGGTGCTGCAGGACCGCCTGAACCATGCTTCTCTGCTGGATGGCGGGTTGCTCAGCGGTGCCCGTTTCAACCGCTACCTGCACAACGACCCGGCCAGCCTGGCCAGCCGCCTGGACAAGGCCGTCGGCAATACCCTGGTAGTGACCGATGGCGTGTTCAGCATGGACGGCGACCTGGCCGACCTGCCGGCGCTGGCCGATGTCGCGCGCGCGCGCGGTGCCTGGCTGATGGTCGACGACGCCCATGGCCTGGGCACCTTGGGCACTCAGGGCGGCGGTATAGTCGAGCACTTCGATCTGGGCGTTGAAGATGTGCCGGTGTTGATCGGTACGCTGGGCAAGGCCTGTGGGACCGCCGGCGCCTTTGTGGCCGGCAGCGAAGAGCTGATCGAGGCGCTGGTGCAGTTCGCCCGCCCGTATATCTACACCACCAGCCAGCCACCGGCGCTGGCTTGCGCCACCCTCAAAAGCCTGGAACTTCTGCGTCGCGAGACCTGGCGCCGCGAGCACCTTGCCGCGCTGATCCATCAGTTCCGTGAAGGTGCGCAGCAGATTGGACTGCAGCTGATGGATAGCCCGACGCCGATTCAGCCGATCGTCATCGGCGACAGCGCGCAGGCCCTGAGCCTGTCACGCATGCTGCGCGAGCGCGGCTTGTTGGTGACGGCCATCCGCCCGCCCACTGTGCCGGCGGGCAGCGCACGCCTGCGGGTGACATTGAGCGCCGCGCACAGCGAGGCGCAGGTGCAGCTATTGTTGAATGCATTGGCCGAGTGTTATCCACAGTTGGAGAGCGCCGATGCGTAATCGACTTGTACTGTTGCCCGGCTGGGGCCTGGGCACTGCTTCCCTGGAGCCGCTGGCCGCCAGCCTGCGTGCCCAGGACGCCCGCCTGCAGGTAGAGCTGATGCCATTGCCGGAACTGGCCCACAGCGATGTGCAGGCCTGGGTCGACCACCTCGACCGCAAGCTGCCGAGCGATGTCTGGCTGGGCGGCTGGTCGTTCGGCGGCATGCTGGCCAGCGCGTTGGCGCACAAGCGTGGCGACCATTGCTGTGGCCTGCTGACCTTGGCCAGCAACCCCAGTTTCGTGGCTCGCCCGGACTGGCCCCACGGCATGGCCAAAGACACTTTCGTCACCTTCCTCGACGGCTGTCGCAGCCATACCCAGGTCACCCTGAAGCGCTTCCGTACCTTGTGCAGCGATGGTGCCCAGCAGCCGCGTACCCTGCTGCGCCAGCTGGGTGTCGGCGTGCCGGACACCGACCCACTGTACCTGGCCACCGGCCTCGAGGTACTGGCCAAGCTGGATACCCGCGAAGCTCTGGAGGCCTACGGTGGCCCGCAGCTGCACCTGTTCGCCGGCAGCGATGCGCTGGTACCAGCATCTGCGGCGAAAGCGCTGAGCGAGCTGCTGCCCGATGTGGAAGTGGGCCTGGTCGAAGACAGTTCCCACGCCTTCCTGCTGGAGTACCCGCAGGAACTGGCGGCGGGCATCAAGAGTTTCCTGCATGAGAGTGGCGATGACTGACCTTTCCCGTCCGACCCCGCCCGGAGCGCTGCCCGACAAGCGCCAGGTAGCGGCCTCGTTCTCCCGCGCCGCAGCCAGCTACGACAGCGTGGCAGCCTTGCAGCGTGCGGTGGGTTCGAGCTTGCTGGAGCTGTTGCCGGAGGGCCTGCAGCCGTCGCGCTGGCTGGACCTGGGCAGCGGAACCGGTCATTTCAGCCGGGCGCTGGCCGAGCGTTTCATCCAAGCCAGCGGCGTGGCGGTGGATATCGCCGAGGGCATGTTGTGCCATGCTCGCAACGAACAGGGCGGGGCGCTCTATCACGTGGCCGGCGACGCCGAGCGTTTGCCGCTGCGTGATGCCAGCGTCGACCTGGTGTTTACCAGCCTGGCCGTGCAGTGGTGCGACCAGTTCGCCAGT
This sequence comes from Pseudomonas sp. TE3-3-F2023, assembly GCF_036784815.1. Classification (NCBI taxonomy): domain Bacteria; kingdom Pseudomonadati; phylum Pseudomonadota; class Gammaproteobacteria; order Pseudomonadales; family Pseudomonadaceae; genus Pseudomonas; species Pseudomonas sp. TE3-3-F2023. The sequence goes on from NZ_CP145113.1 coordinate 1,234,623, forward strand.
GTGCTGGCAGAAGCGCTGCGAGTGCTGCGCCCGGGCGGCGTGCTGGCCTTCAGCAGCCTGTGTGTGGGTACCCTCGATGAACTGCGCGCCAGTTGGCAGGCGGTGGATGGCCTGGTGCATGTGAACCGCTTCCGCCGTTTCGAGGACTATCAGCGCCTGTGCGCAGCCAGCGGTTTCGAACAGCTTGTGCTGCAGCGCTGCCCGCACGTGCTGCACTACCCGGATGTACGCAGCCTGACCCATGAACTCAAGGCTCTCGGCGCCCACAATCTGAACCCTGGCCGGCCTTCCGGGCTTACCGGTCGGGCACGCATGCAGGGCTTGCTGCAGGCTTATGAGGCGTATCGCCAGCCTGAGGGGCTGCCAGCCACCTATCAGGTGGTCTATGGTTTGTTGCGCAAGCCACAGGTGTAAGGGGAGCGAGATGAGTCAGGCCTATTTCATTGCCGGTACCGATACCGATGTTGGCAAGACCACCATCGCTGCCGGGCTGTTGCATGCGGCACGGTCGCAAGGCTTGAGCACGCTGGGGGCCAAGCCGGTGGCCTCCGGTTGCACGATGACGCCGAAAGGCTTGCGCAACAGCGACGCTCAGGCGCTGATCGATGAAAGCACGATCAAGCTGCCCTACGAGCAGGTCAACCCGTTTGCCTTCGAACCGGCTATCGCACCCCACGTGGCAGCGCGCGAGGTAGGGGTGACGCTTGCCGTGTCGGAGCTGTTGGTAGCGATGCGCAGTGTGTTGCAACAAAATGCCGATTTCACCCTGATCGAGGGGGCTGGTGGCTGGCGCGTGCCATTGTCGGGGCAAGACAACTTGTCCGATCTGGCCATTGCCTTGAAGTTGCCGGTGATCCTGGTGGTGGGAGTACGTCTGGGGTGCATCAGCCACGCCTTGCTCAGCGCCGAGGCGATTGCCCGTGACGGGCTACAGTTGGCGGGATGGGTGGCGAACATCATCGAGCCGCGTACTTCGCGCCTGGAAGAGAACCTGGCCAGCCTGGCCGAGCGTTTGCCGGCGCCTTGCCTGGGGCGGGTGCCCAAATTGAAGCAGGCAAGTGCCGACATGGTGGCTGAACACCTTCAGCTGGATCTACTGGACTAGCGTTTGCAGGCCTGGCCCTTTCGCGGGTAAACCCGCTCCCACAGGTACTGCACAAGTCTCAAAAAATGTGGAGATCCTGTGGGAGCGGGTTTACCGCGAAGAGGCCAGTGCAGGAATACCCAAGGCCTATCAAATGGCACCAGGCCATTAGGGATTTAAACGGGCCTTTTCGCCTTTGGCCTGCTTTAATTGGGCCTGTTCGTCATCCAGCGTCAATGGAGTCCTGACATGGAAATCACCGGTAGCTCCGCCTATTACGCGGGCCTGAGCGCAATTCAGACCGGCCAGAACCGCGTCGATCAGGCCGCCAGCCAGATCGCCAGCACCACCGCCGAACGTAGCGCCACCAGCCAGTCCAGCGATTTTCAGGCCGAACGCCTGCGCGCGGTCGATCGCAGCCAGCAGATGGACCTGGCCACCAGCACCGTGCAGCTGGCCGTGGGCAAACTTGAAGTCGAACTGGGCGCAAAGGTCGCCAAGGCATCCGACGAAATGCTCGGCCGGATCATCGACACCTACGCCTGACAGGGCGCTCACCCGATTTATACGCAGCCCCTGTGGGAGCGGGCATGCCCGCGAATGCGTCAGATCAGGTACCTCTACTGCCTGGCCTGACCCTTTCGCGGGCACGCCCGCTCCCACAGGGGCGTCTTTATTTTTCAAGGCTTGGCATGAATGCCATTTTTCGTGGCGCAAATGGCACCATAGTCCATCCTTGACATAAGGCGGAGCTAAACGTAAGTTTCAAACAACTGTTTGATCGACGGCCGCCAAGTGCGGGTCACCCCCACAGAACTCACCTAGAGGTTCATCGCAATGCCTGATTACAAAGCCCCCTTGCGTGATATCCGCTTCGTTCGCGACGAGCTGCTCGGTTATGAGGCGCATTATCAGAGCCTGCCGGGTTGCCAGGACGCCACGCCCGACATGGTCGACGCGATCCTCGAAGAAGGCGCGAAGTTCTGTGAGCAGGTGCTGTCGCCGCTGAACCGCGTGGGTGACCAGGAAGGCTGCACCTGGAGCGAATCGGGCGTGAAAACCCCTACCGGCTTCAAAGAGGCCTATCAGCAGTTCGTCGAAGGTGGCTGGCCGAGCCTGGCGCATGACGTCGAGCACGGCGGCCAGGGCCTGCCGGAATCGCTGGGCCTGGCCCTGAGCGAAATGGTCGGCGGTTCGAACTGGTCGTGGGGCATGTACCCGGGCCTGTCGCACGGCGCGATGAACACCATCTCTGCGCACGGTACTGCCGAGCAGCAGCACACCTACCTGACCAAGCTGGTATCCGGCGAGTGGACCGGCACCATGTGCCTGACCGAGCCGCACTGCGGTACCGACCTGGGCATGCTGCGCACCAAGGCCGAGCCACAGGCCGACGGCAGCTACAAGGTGTCGGGCACCAAGATCTTCATTTCGGCCGGTGAGCACGACATGGCCGACAACATTGTCCATATCGTCCTGGCCCGCCTGCCGGACGCACCGGCTGGCACCAAAGGCATCTCGCTGTTCATCGTGCCGAAGTTCCTGCCCAACGCCGAAGGCGGTGTGGGCGAGCGCAACGGCGTGAGCTGCGGCTCGATCGAACACAAGATGGGTATCCACGGCAACGCCACCTGCGTGATGAACTTCGACGGCGCTACCGGCTACCTGATCGGCCCGGCCAACAAAGGCCTGAACTGCATGTTCACCTTCATGAACACCGCCCGCCTGGGTACCGCGCTGCAAGGCCTGGCCCACGCCGAAGTAGCGTTCCAGGGTGGCCTGAAGTACGCTCGTGAGCGCCTGCAAATGCGTTCCCTGACCGGCCCGAAAGCACCGGACAAGGCTGCTGACCCGATCATCGTCCACCCGGACGTGCGCCGCATGCTGCTCACCATGAAGGCCTTCGCCGAAGGCAACCGCGCGATGGTGTACTTCACTGCCAAGCAGGTGGACATCGTCAAGTACAGCCAGGATGAAGAAGAGCGCAAGAAGGCCGATGCCCTGCTGGCGTTCCTGACCCCGATCGCCAAGGCGTTCATGACCGAGGTCGGTTTCGAAGCCGCCAACCATGGCGTGCAGATCTACGGTGGCCACGGCTTCATCGCCGAATGGGGCATGGAGCAGAACGTGCGCGACAGCCGCATTTCCATGTTGTACGAAGGCACCACCGGCATCCAGGCCCTGGACCTGCTCGGCCGCAAGGTGCTGATGACCCAAGGCGAAGCGCTGAAGGGCTTTACCAAGATCGTGCACAAGTTCTGCCAGGCGCAGGAAGGCAACGAAGCGGTCAAAGAGTTCGTCGAACCGCTGGCGGCGCTGAACAAGGAATGGGGTGAGCTGACCATGAAAGTCGGTATGGCCGCCATGAAGGACCGCGAAGAAGTGGGTGCGGCCTCGGTCGATTACCTGATGTATTCCGGCTACGCCTGCCTGGCTTACTTCTGGGCCGACATTGCCCGCCTGGCGGCCGAGAAACTGGCTGCCGGCACCAGCGAAGAAGCGTTCTACACCGCCAAGCTGCAGACTGCGCGCTTCTACTTCCAGCGCATCCTGCCGCGTACCCGTACCCACGTGGCGACCATGCTGTCGGGTGCCAACAACCTGATGGCGATGGACGAAGAGCACTTCGGCCTGTCGTACTGATTCTGCCGTTGTAAAGCAAACCCGCCTGCCTTCACCGGCAGGCGGGTTTTTTTTTCTTCAGGTCCAGCGCGGTCCCCTTGTAGGAGCAGCCTTGTGTCGCGATGGGCTGCAAAGCAGCCCCGGCGATCTTTGCTGTGGCAGAAATCCTGGGGCCGCTTCGCACCCCTATCGCGACACAAGGCCGCTCCTACAAGGAATCGAGTCTGATTCGAAATTCAACTGTTCATGTGCACTGCCGATGAAGTAAGGGCACAATGCCACCATTGATCTGCCGGGTTGGAGATTACCCTTGTTTCGTTTTAACGCTGTTCGCGCGAGCCACTTCCTGCCTTCGCTGATTCTTTTGCTGGCAGGCCTCGCCGCGGCCTATGTGAGAGACCTCAGTGTCTTTTTCACGTCGCTGTTCAATGTCCTGCCCACCTTGGTTTTGCTGCTGGGGGGCGCCTACTGTGCGGTGTACCGTCGCCAGCGCGAGCTATTCCTGATGCTCACGGTGTACATCGCCTACTACCTGCTCGACACTCAGACCGACTTCTACCGTGACCATGGCCGCGTTCGCGAGGACGCGGCGGTGATCTTCCATCTTGTGTGCCTGCTGCTGCCCGCCCTGTTCGGGCTATATGGTGCATGGCAGGAGCGTACCCACCTGCTGCAGGACCTGGTCGCCCGCGGCGCCGTGCTGTTTGCCGTGGGCAGCGTGGCAGTGGCCCTGGAGCAAAGCTACCCCGAAGCGCTGTTGACCTGGTTGGCGGAAATCCGCTGGCCAACCTTGCATGGCAAGTGGATGAGCCTGATCCAGATGGTCTACCCGCTGTTCCTCGGCGTGTTCATCCTGCTGGTGGTGCAATACCTGCGCGCGCCACGGCCGCTGCACGCTGCGCAGGTGATGGGGCTGCTGGGTATCTTCTGGATGCTGCCGCAAACCTTTATCCTGCCGTTCACCCTGAACATCATGTGCAGCCAGGTAATGCTGATGATCGCCGCAGCGGTGGCGCACGAGGCCTACCAGATGGCCTTCCGCGACGAGCTGACCGGCCTGCCTGGGCGCCGTGCGCTGAACGAGCGTATGCAGCGCCTGGGGCGCAACTATGTGATCGCCATGACCGATGTCGATCACTTCAAGAAATTCAACGACACCCACGGCCACGACGTTGGCGACCAGGTGCTGCGCCTGGTTGCCAGCCGCCTGTCCAAGGTCACCGGGGGTGGCCGCGCCTACCGGTATGGCGGCGAGGAATTCGCCCTGGTGTTTGCCGGCAAGACTGCCGAGGAGTGCGTGCCGCATGTGGAAGCCGTGCGCGAAATGATCGCCAACTACGTGATGCACCTGCGAGACCAGCACAACCGCCCGCAGGACGATACCGCCGGGCGCCAGCGACGGGCGGGCAGCAGCGGAGGTACGGTGTCGGTCACCATCAGCATCGGCGTGGCCGAGCGCCAGGCCGATCATCGTGACCCCGAAGCGGTGCTGAAATCCGCCGACCAGGCGCTGTACAGCGCCAAGGGCGCAGGGCGCAATTGTGTCATGGTACATGGGCAACAAGCACAGCGAGGGGCAGTGCGTACAGCGTGACCAGAATTGACTATGTGGTCTGTTGATGACCCTATGTCTCGTAAAAGTTGTTCGGTTACACTGCCTGTAACCCAGTGTCGCGGTTCCCCGAGACCGCCCCGACCCGACTAGCGAGAGGTTGTCATGGCTGAATATAAAGCGCCCCTGCGCGACATGCGCTTCGTACTGAATGAAGTCTTCAACGTGGCTGAGCAGTGGGCGCAGTTGCCCGGGTTGGCCGAGGTTGTCGATGCCGACACGGCCATGGCGGTGCTGGAGGAAGCCGGCAAGGTCACTGCCAGATCCATTGCACCGCTCAGCCGCGCCGCAGATGAAGAGGGCTGCCACTGGGACAACGGCGCGGTGCGTACACCGGCCGGTTTCACCGAGGCCTACAACACCTACGCCGAAGGCGGTTGGGTGGGCGTGGGCGGCGACCCGCTGTTCGGCGGCATGGGCATGCCCAAGGTCATCTCGGCCCAGGTCGAGGAAATGGTCAATGCCTCCAGCTTGTCCTTCGGCCTGTACCCGATGCTGACTGCCGGCGCCTGCCTGTCGATCAATGCCCACGCCAGTGAAGCGCTGAAGGAAAAGTACCTGCCGAACATGTACGCCGGCGTGTGGGCCGGTTCCATGTGCCTGACCGAGCCGCACGCCGGTACCGATCTGGGCATTATCCGCACCAAGGCCGAGCCCCAGGCCGACGGCAGCTACAAGGTCAGCGGCACCAAGATCTTCATCACCGGCGGCGAGCACGACCTGACCGAGAACATCATCCACTTGGTGCTGGCCAAGCTGCCGGATGCACCGGCGGGGCCGAAAGGCATTTCGCTGTTCCTGGTGCCGAAGTTCCTGGTCAATGAAGACGGCAGCCTGGGGGCGCGCAACGCGGCCACCTGTGGTTCGATCGAGCACAAGATGGGTATCCAGGCCTCGGCCACTTGCGTGATGAACTTCGACGAAGCGGTCGGCTATATCGTCGGTGAGCCGAACAAGGGCCTGGCGGCCATGTTCACCATGATGAACTACGAGCGCCTGGGCGTTGGTATCCAGGGCCTGGCTTCGGCCGAGCGCTCCTACCAGAACGCCGTGGAGTACGCCCGCGACCGCCTGCAGAGCCGCGCCCCGACCGGGCCACAAGCCAAGGACAAGGCCGCTGACCCGATCATTGTCCACCCGGATGTGCGCCGCATGCTGCTGACCATGAAGGCGCTGATCGAGGGTGGCCGGGCTTTCTCCAGCTATGTGGCCATGCAGCTGGACAGCGCCAAATACAGCGAAGACGCCGCCGTGCGCAAGCGCAGTGAAGAGCTGGTGGCACTACTGACGCCGGTGGCCAAGGCCTTCCTCACCGACCTGGGCCTTGAGTGCGCGGTGCACGGTCAGCAGGTGTTCGGCGGGCATGGCTACATTCGCGAGTGGGGGCAGGAGCAATTGGTGCGCGATGTGCGCATTACACAGATCTACGAAGGCACCAACGGTATCCAGGCCCTCGACCTGATGGGGCGCAAGGTGGTGGCCAGTGGTGGGGCGTACTACCGGCTGTTCTCCGACGAGATTCGCCAGTTCATTGCTGGTGCGGGTAGCGAACTGAAAGAATTTTCCAAGCCGTTGGAAAACTATCTCGATCAACTCGACGGGCTGACCGAGTGGGTCCTTGAGCAGGCCAAGGGCAACCCGAACGAGATTGGCGCGGCTTCGGTCGAGTACCTGCATGCGTTTGGTTATGTCGCCTATGCCTACATGTGGGCATTGATGGCGCAGGCGGCGCAGGCGGGTGAGGGGGATGAAGCGTTCTATGCGGGCAAGCTGGGTACGGCGCGGTTCTTCTTTGCGCGGTTGCTGCCGCGGGTGGATTCGCTGGTGGCTTCGGTGAAGGCAGGGAGTGAGTCGTTGTACCTGCTGGATGCCGAGCAGTTCTGAGAGACTTTGGGGGCTGCAATGCGGCCCTGCCGTGTAAGCTTTTTCCTACACGACGTGGTGACGTTTCACCACTGTTCTCAGATTGGATCCACGGCTATTCTTTACCACATGGACGTTGCGCAGGAAGCGCAAAGGACAGATCACGGATGACGACGAAGGAACACCTGCCAGGATGGCGGGGCGATACGGATGTCACAGGGAAACAGTCTGGAAAACCCCGCTTAGGCGGGGTTTTCTTTGTGCGCGTGTTTTTTCAGCCCAGCACATCCAGCGGTGATGAGCCCAACAGGCGGGCGTCCGTCTCTTCCTCCAGCAGCGTGCGCAGCAGCTCCACAGAGGCTTGCTGGCGCTGGGCATCGCGAAACACCAAGCCAACCTTCAATGGTACCCGTGGCTCGCTCAACGGCTTCCACAGCAGCCCCTGATCATCCTCGGCAGCTTCCTTGGCCCGCCCCGGCAGGATGGTGGCCAGTGCGGTATGGGCCAGGCTGTCGAGAATCCCCGCCATGTTGTTCATCTCTGCCTGCACCTGCGGCCGACGGCCTTGGCTGGCCAGTTGCGCCTGCCAGATCTGGCGAATCTGGAATTCCTCGCCCAGCATCAACATGGGCAGTTCGGCGGCCTGGCGAATGGACACCTTCTTGAAATCCTTCAGCGGGTGGGTGGCCGGGATGACCAGCTGCAGCTCATCTTCGTACAGCAGCAGGCCATGCAGCCCTGGCTGGCGTGGCGGTAGGTAGCTGATACCGATATCCAGGCTGCCGTTGAGCAGGCGCCGTTCGATCTCCTGCCCCGACAATTCGTAGATCTGCACCACAAGGTGCGGCTGTGCCCTGCGCAGCCGTTCGAGCAGCTGCGGCACCAGGCTTGGCCGCACGGTCTGCAGCACGCCAATGGCCAAGGTACGCAGCGACTGGCCCTTGAAGTTGCGCATCGCTTCGTGGGCTCGCTGCAGCCCATCGAGCAGCGGCAGGGCGTGGTTGTACAGGGTATGGGCGGCCAGAGTTGGCAGCAGCCGCTTGTTGCTGCGCTCGAACAGGCTCAGGTCGAGGCTGTGCTCCAGCTGACGGATCTGCTGGGAAAGCGCTGGCTGCGACAGTGAAAGGCGCTCGGCGGCGCGGCCCACGTGGCCTTCTTCATACACCGCGACGAAATAACGCAGTTGGCGGAAATCCATAAGCAACACTTATCGAAAATGCTGGAAAAACGAAATGGTCGAAAACCCTCGCGAGGCCTAGTCTATCGCCGTATTCCAACGGGTTACAGCGATCAATCAAGCGATTGTTACCCCGAATGAAAAACACTTTTGATAGGCAAGGCAAAATACCGAGTAGCGGCACCCAGACCGCACCGTGGCCGCGCCTGTCGTGATTGGTTGGAGCCTTGATGAACCTGTTCAACCTGCGCCGCCCGGCCCCTGCCGCCGTCGCCGAGCCCAAGCGTGCGCCGGTGATCGTGCCGGAAGCGCCGCCGTTGTCGCGTGAGCGCCTGATGCCCAGCACCGAACGTGCAGCACAGGTGTTCGTGCGTGGCCAGGGTTCCTGGTTGTGGGACAACGAAGGGCATGCCTACCTGGACTTCACTCAGGGTGGTGCAGTCAACAGCCTGGGCCACAGCCCCAGTGTTCTGGTGAAGGCGCTGGGCAATCAGGCCCAGGCGCTGATCAACCCGGGCTCGGGCTTCCACAGCCGTGGCCTGCTGGGGCTGGTCAACCGCCTGTGCCAGAGCACCGGCAGCGACCAGGCCTACCTGCTCAACAGCGGTGCCGAAGCCTGCGAAGGCGCGATCAAGCTGGCGCGCAAGTGGGGCCAGATGCACCGCAACGGCGCCTATCACATCATCACCGCCACCCAGGCCTGTCATGGCCGCAGCCTGGGCGCGTTGTCGGCGTCCGACCCGCTGCCATGCAACCGCTGCGAGCCCGGCCTGCCGGGCTTCAGCAAGGTGCCGTTCAACGACCTGGCGGCGCTGCACGCCGAGGTGGACTCGCGCACCGTGGCGATCATGCTCGAGCCGATCCAGGGCGAGGCGGGTGTCATCCCGGCCACGCAGGAATACCTCAAGGGTGTGGAAACGCTGTGTCGCGAACTTGGCATCCTGCTGATCCTCGACGAGGTGCAGACAGGCATCGGCCGTTGTGGCGCGCTGCTGGCCGAGGAAACCTACGGCGTGCGCGCCGACATCATCACTCTGGGCAAGGGCCTGGGCGGTGGCGTACCGCTGGCGGCCTTGTTGGCCCGGGGCACGGCATGCTGCGCCGAGCCTGGCGAACTGGAAGGCAGCCACCATGGCAACGCGCTGATGTGCGCCGCCGGCTTGGCCGTGCTGGATACCGTGCTGGAGCCTGGCTTTTTCGCCCAGGTGCAGGACAACGGCCGCCACCTGCGTGAAGGCCTGAACCGGCTGGCCGGGCGCTATGGCCAGGGCGAAGTGCGTGGGCAAGGCCTGCTCTGGGCCCTGCAGATGAAAGAAAACCTCGCCCGCGAACTGGTGGCGGCAGCACTGCACGAAGGCTTGCTGCTCAACGCACCGCAGGCGGATGTGGTGCGTTTTTCGCCAGCGCTCACCGTGAGCAAGGGCAACATCGACGAAATGCTGCTGCGCCTGGCTCGCGCCTTCGCCCGCCTGCATGCCCAGCAGCAGGCCCGCCGCGAAATGCCAGCCTAGCGGCCTGGTGACATCGAGAATTCTACGAACCGTCTGGCGTTCCTGCGCATCGCCCTTGGCCTGTTTCATTCGGCCCGGGGCGTTTTTTTTGCCGGTTGAACCTCTGTGGCGGACGGCTAGTCTCTGATGTAACCCCTTCAGGAGAGACTCGCATGGACTTCATACGCATCATCATCGCCATCATTCTGCCGCCGCTGGGCGTGTTCCTGCAGGTGGGGTTTGGCGGGGCGTTCTGGCTGAATATCCTGCTGACCTTGCTGGGGTACATTCCGGGGATCGTGCATGCGGTGTATATCATCGCCAAGCGTTAAGCCATCTGGGGCTGCTTTGCAGCCCATCGCGACACAAGGCCGCTCCTACAGGAGGTCGCGTTCCCCATGTAGGAGCGGCCTTGTGTCGCGATGGGCCGCAAAGCGGCCCCAGAATCTCAGCCCCCCAACACCCGGCAATAGAATTTCCATTCTTCTTCCAGTGCATGCGCCAGGTTCTCCGCCTTGCGGAACCCGTGCCGCTCCCCGGCATAGAAGTGCCCTTCAGCCTCGATCCCGTTAGCCTGCAACGCCGCCAGCATCGACCGCGTCTGCTCCGGCACCACCACCGCATCCAGTTCGCCCTGGAAGAAAATCACCGGCACCTTGATCTGCCCAGCATGCAGCAGCGGTGTACGCTGGCGATAGCGCTCGGCGTCCTGCAGCGGGTCGCCGATCAGCCAGTCCAGGTAGTCCCCTTCGAACTTGTGGGTGGCCCGGCCCAGGGCAATCGGGTCGCTGACCCCGTACAGGCTGGCGCCGGCACGGAAAACATTATTGAACGCCAGGGCACATAGGGTGGTGTAGCCGCCCGCGCTGCCGCCACGGATGAACGCCTTGTGGCGGTCGATCATCCCCTGTTCGGCCAGGTAATCCACCGCTGCGCAAGCATCGGCCACATCGCTTTCACCCCAGCGCAGGTGCAGGGCCTGGCGGTATTCACGGCCATAGCCGGTGCTGCCTCGGTAGTTGAGGTCGGCGACGGCGAAGCCGCGTTGGGTCCAGTACTGGATGCGTGGGTCGAGCACGGGATAACAGGCTGAAGTCGGGCCGCCATGGATGAATACCACCAGCGGCGCGGCCCCTTGCGAGCGGGCGGCCGGGTAGAAGAAACCGTGGGCGAGGTGACCGTCACTGCCGTAGTGGAACGACTGCGGCAGGCTGATATGCCTTGCCGGCAGCACTTCGGCGCCACCAGCCAATACGCTGACCTCGTGGTTGCCGCGGGCGATGGCGATGACCGCCGGAGGGCTGATCGGCGAGGCGGCAATCGCGTACAGGTGTTCGGCATCCATGGCCAGGCTGCGAAAACGCGTGTAGGCGCTGGCGAAACGCTCCAGGCGGCCATCGGCAGTGCGCAGCCCCAGTTGCCCGAAGCCGTCTTCGAACCAGCTGGCCAGATAGCTTTGCGGCCCCAGCGCCAACCAGGTACTGGCGCCCAGTTGCCAAGGTGCCGCAGCGTGGTCCGCGGGCTCGGCAGGCAGGGCCTGCCAGCAGCCATTGATCTCGCCCCAGGGTTGCCAGAAGCCATTGCGGTCGGACAGACAGTAGAGTCGGCCTTCGCTATCGAAGCGCGGCTGCTGCAGCGATTCGTCAGCGCCGGCCACACATAGCGCGGGCCCCCATCCACTTGCATCACGTGTGCGGCACATCAGCCTGGTGAAGGTCCAAGGTTGTGCCGGGCGGTCCCATTCGACCCACGCCAGGCGCTGGCCGTCGGCACTCACCGTAGGCGATGCATAGAAGTCGGCCCCCTCGGCGAGCACTTCGCGGGTTTGTTCACCCAGGGCGACCAAGCGATGCTCGACCCGTTCGCCATGCTGCTCCTCGACCGCCAGCACCAGGCCGTCGTGCCACTGCACATCGCCGTAGCGGCAGCTGGCATCATCGGTCAGGGCGCGCGGTGCTGCGCCTTCCAGGGCCTGGGTATAGACCTGCTGGTCCTTTTCGTTGACGAACAGCAGCCCGTCACCACCCAGGCAGAAACTGCCACCGCCGTATTCGTACACCCGGCTACGCACGCTGAAGCCATCAGGTGTCAGGCAGCGGGCCTGCTGGTGCTGCCAGTGCCAGATGCGACAGGCACCGTCGGCCGGGCGAAACTCGTTCCAGAACAGCCCCGCAGCACTGACCTTGAGTTCGGCGAAGTCGGTGCCGGCGGCAACTGCCTGGGCCGCGCTGAACTCAGCCGCGGACGATGACACGGGAGTTTCGTTCATTGCGGAAGGTCATCTCTTCAATGGTGAGCTGGGCGCTTTCCGCCTCGTCGCGGGCCTTGAGGATGATGCCGTGGTCGGCCGACTTGGCGCACACCGGATCGGCGTTGCTGGCATCGCCGGTGAGCACGAAGGCCTGGCAGCGGCAGCCGCCGAAGTCCTTTTCCTTCTCGTCGCAGGAACGGCAGGGTTCGGGCATCCACTCATAGCCGCGGAAGCGGTTGAAGCCGAACGAGTCGTACCAGATGTGGTGCAGGTCGTGGTCGCGCACATTGGGGAACTGCACCGGCAGCTGGCGCGCGCCGTGGCAGGGCAGGGCGGTGCCGTCCGGGGTGATGGTGAGGAACAGGCTGCCCCAGCCATTCATGCAGGCCTTGGGGCGCTCCTCGTAGTAGTCCGGGGTGACGAAGATCAGCTTGCACGGGTTGCCCTCGGCCTTGAGCCTGTCCCGGTACTCGTTGGTGATGCGTTCGGCCCGTTCCAGCTGCGCGCGGGTCGGCAGCAAGCCCAGCCGGTTGAGGTGGGCCCAGCCGTAGAACTGGCAGGTGGCAAGCTCGACGAAGTCGGCTTCCAGTGCGATGCACAGCTCGATGATGCGGTCGATCTTGTCGATGTTGTGCCGGTGGGTGACGAAGTTGAGCACCATCGGGTAATCATGGGCCTTCACCGCACGGGCCATTTCCAGCTTTTGCGCAAAGGCCTTCTTCGAGCCGGCCAGCAGGTTGTTGACCTGCTCGTCGCTGGCCTGGAAGCTGATCTGGATGTGGTCCAGGCCGGCCTTCCTGAAGTCGGCGATACGCGCTTCGGTCAGGCCGATGCCCGAGGTGATCAGGTTGGTGTAGTAGCCCAGCCGGCGGGCCTCGCCGATCAGTTCGGCAAGGTCCTGGCGTACCAGCGGTTCTCCGCCGGAAAAGCCGATTTGCGCGGCACCCATTTCCCGAGCTTCGGCCATCACCTTGAACCACTGTGCGGTGCTCAGCTCCTGGCCCTGGGCTGCGAAGTCCAGCGGGTTGGAGCAGTACGGGCACTGCAGTGGGCAGCGGTAGGTCAGCTCGGCCAGCAGCCACAGCGGCAGGCCGACTGCGGGCGTGGGCGGTAACTCAGGCGAGGACGATCCAGTGTTCGGCACGGGCCACCTCCATGAACTGCTCGATGTCATCGGCCACTTCCGGGACACCGGGGAACTGTTTTTCGAGTTCGCTGATGATCGCAGCAACGTCGCGTTGGCCGTCGATCAGGCCACCGATCAGGGCCGCGCTGTCGTTGAGTTTGATCATGCCCTCTGGGTACAGCAGCACATGGCCCTTTTGCGCCGGCTCGTACTGGAAGCGGTAGCCGGGGCGCCAGTTCGGCACTTGATTACGGTCGAAACTCATAGGGTGATCCCTTTGTGCCACACACGTTCCTGGGTGACGGAGTGATAGGGCGGGCGGTTCAGCTCGTAGGCCATGCTCATGGCGTCGAGCATGCTCCAGAGAATATCCAGCTTGAACTGCAGTATCTCCAGCATACGCTCCTGGCCCGCGCGGGTGGTGTAGTGCTGCAAGGTAATCGCCAGGCCGTGCTCCACGTCACGCCGGGCCTGGCCCAGGCGGGTGCGGAAGTATTCGTAGCCGGCCGGGTCGATCCACGGGTAGTGCTGCGGCCAGCTGTCCAGGCGCGACTGGTGGATCTGCGGGGCGAACAGCTCGGTCAGCGAGCTGCTGGCCGCTTCCTGCCAACTGGCCCTACGGGCGAAGTTGACGTAAGCGTCCACGGCAAAGCGCACACCGGGCAGTACCAGTTCCTGAGAGCGCAGCTGGTCAGGGTCCAGGCCCACGGCCTGGCCCAGGCGCAGCCAGGCCTCGATACCACCGTCCTCGCCGGGTGCACCATCGTGGTCGAGCAGGCGCTGGATCCATTCGCGGCGCACTTCGCGGTCCGGGCAGTTGGCCAGGATCGCGGCATCCTTCATCGGGATGTTGACCTGGTAGTAGAAGCGGTTGGCCACCCAGCCCTGGATTTGTTCGCGGGTGGCGCGCCCCTGGTACATCGCCACGTGGTACGGGTGATGAATGTGATAGTAGGCGCCCTTGGCGCGCAGGGCCTGCTCGAATTCGGCAGGGGACATTGGCAGTGCGTCGCTCATTCGGCTGGCTCCTGTATAGCTGAGTCTCGGCTCACCTCGCCCCCTGTGGGAGCGGGCGTGCCCGCGAACACCGGCGAAGCCGGTGCCATACACCGTGTCGGATTTTTCGCGGGCATGCCCGCTCCCACAGGGGGTTGTGTCAACTCGCAGACCTTTTTACAACTCGATACTCATGCCATCGAAGGCCACTTCCACACCCCGGCGCAGCACTTCGGCACGCTCGGGCGAGTCTTCGTCGAGGATCGGGTTGGTGTTGTTGATGTGGATAAGTACCTTGCGCTGGCGTGGGAAGCCATCCAGCACCTCCAGCATGCCGCCGGGGCCGTTCTGCGCCAGGTGGCCCATCTCGCGGCCGGTACGGGTGCCCACGCCACGGCGCTGCATTTCATCATCTTCCCACAAGGTGCCATCGACCAGCAGGCAGTCGGCGCCGTGCATCATCGTCAGCAGCTTGTCGTCCACCTGGCCCAGGCCCGGGGCGTAGAACAGCTTGCCGCCGGTGCGGGTGTCCTCGACCAGCAGGCCAAGGTTGTCGCCCGGGTGCGGGTCGAAGCGGTGCGGCGAGTAGGGCGGCGCGGCGCTGCGCAAGGGGAACGGGGTGAAGCGCAGGTTGGGGCAGGCGTCGATCACGAAGCTGCCTTCCAGCTCGATGCGGTTCCACTGCAGGCCGCCGTTCCAGTGGCTGAGCATGTTGAACAGCGGGAAGCCGGTGGTCAGGTCCTGGTGGACCATGTCGGTGCACCACACCTGGTGCGGGCAGCCTTCGCGCAGGCTGAGCAGGCCGGTGGTGTGGTCGATCTGGCTGTCCAGCAGGATGATGGCGTTGATGCCGGTGTCGCGCAGGGCACGGGCCGGCTGCATCGGCGCAAAGGCCTGGAGCTGGGCGCGGATATCGGGCGAGGCATTGCACAGCACCCAGTGCACGCCGTCGTCGGACAGGGCGATGGACGACTGGGTGCGTGGCGTGGCACGCAGGGTGCCGTCACGCAAGCCCTTGCAGTTGTCGCAGTTGCAGTTCCACTGTGGAAACCCGCCACCGGCGGCGGAACCGAGAACCTGGATGTACATGGCCACTCTCTCTGCAGAAACCGTAGCGAAAAAACGAAAACGCCCCGGCAGGCCGAGGCGTTGAACCGTAAGCCGGGCTTAGCGGTTGGCGAAGTACATGGTGACTTCGAAGCCGATGCGCAGATCAGTGTATGCAGGTTTGGTCCACATGGAATTACTCCTTCCGGATGAGGGGGGGGTTTGTCAGCTACTACTTGGGTACCGCCATTGGCTGGAGGTTCCCTTGGCTGGGATTGCGCTATCTTACAAGAAAAATTTGTACCGAAAGGTTAATTATTCGAAAACTCCATTGCGGTTTTCGTAACAATCATGGGGTTGAGCCCAGCCAGGAAGCATCTGGTGCGGCAGCGTTGGCCAAGCATAGCCAAGTGGAACCTGTACCGAGCAGGTGGCTCAGCAGGTGGTCCAGATCCGTCTGCCGCGTAGTCAGGATAGACCTGCGCAGCCTATCCAGCCTGCCGGGTTGTGTAGCCAGGTATGTCTGCCACGCCCATTCGGCGACTTCGGCATTACCCATCGCCGGTTCATCGAATTGCCCGGCCAGAGCCTGGCGAGCGACAGGGGCGAGGGTAACGCCCTGGCGCAGCAAGGTGAGCAGGTGGTCGAGGATCTGTACCTGGCTGGCGTGAGGCGACTGGACCCCGAACAGCAGGCCGCCGACACCCTCGACCTGACGAAAGGTACTGAATACCGCATAGCCGAGTTGCAATTCTACCCGCAGCCGTTGGTAAACCGGCCCTTGCAGCAACTGCGCGAGTAGGCGGCCAGCGGCTTCCATGGGCGCTGGCAGTGGGCAGAACAGCAGCAGGGCATGCTCACTGCCGAGTACTTCGGCATGTTGCCAACGGTGGTTGGCCCAGGCGGGCAGAGGGCCAGGCGCCGAGCCTTGGCCAGGGCACTTCTGCAGCACGGTGCCCAATGCGTCCAGGGCGGTATCGTCGAAGCCGGCAGCCAGGCCGTGCCAGCTTGCGTGCTGCCACAGGCTGTCGAGATGCGTCTGTGCCAGGGTGCAGGCCGGAGCAGGTGCAGGCGCGGCGCCCAGCACGGCGTCGGGCAGCTGCTTGAGCAGGGCCCGGATGGGGATCAGCGCCGGAGGCTGCGTCGAGCAGGGCAGCCAGCTGCCTGCCGGGGGCTTGCGCATCAATGCCAAGGCCTGTTCCACAGTGCGCAGCACCGCTGCCGGTAGCCCGGCGCAGCGCAGTTGCCAGTATTCGCCAGCGGCACTGAACTGCAACTGCACCGATACGCGCTCGCAGCGCTCCTGCATGGGGTGCAGGGCACGTTCGAGCAGCGCGTGCAGGCGCTGGCGCAACGGTGAAGGGACATGCCAGCGCAGGTACAGCGCTGCGTACTGACGAGTGCCAGGCAGCTGATCGCTGACTTTCAGTGCTGCTGGTAGGGGGTGCGGACTGGCATCAGGCAAGTCGGCCAGGAGCAAGGGATCGACGCCGGGCAGTTGCCAGTGCCCATGTTCTCGGCCCGGCAGGCCTTCCAGCAGGGCACGAAGGGCGTGCAAGCCTTGTGTGTCCAAACCGCTGAACGGCTGGCCGGCGCTGTCCCGGCGGGCCAGTTCAAGCGCGCTGGCACTGCGTTCGCGGCTTCGCTGCAGCAGCTCGAATTCGGCACTCAATTGCTCAGGAGCGGCCTGGCGGATGAAGCCGAACCAGCCATGCAACAGGGCACCGGCTTCCTCCGGGCAGGCATCCTCGCTCAGCTTCAGATCAATGTGCCACAGCAACTGCCCGGCGAAGGCATACAGTGCCTCGGCCTTGAAGCCCTGCAGCCAGCCGCGCTGGCGAAGCGCATCCAGCCAGGTGCCCGGGCGGCTATCGCCGAGGCAGGCGATCAGCAACTCAAGGGCCTGCTCGGCACCTGCCGGCAGGTTTTCGTGGCTGAACAGCAGGTGCGTGTCGGTCGTCGCTAAGGGCGGCGGCAGAGCTTGTGGCACCCGTTCACCCGTTGCGAACAGCTTGGCATGCTGCCGGCCCAGCAATTCCAGCTCATCCAGCGATTGCGGGCCGCACAGGCTCAGGGCGACCTGGCCGCCTTGGTAGAAACGCTGGTGAAAGCCACAGAGCGCTTGCTGGAAGGCGGGATTCTGCAAGGCCAGGGTGTGCCGGTTACCAGCATGAAAAGCGGCCAATGGATGGCCGGGCGCCGCGGCTTGCAGCAAGGCGAACTGCTGCTGGGCCTGAGGGCTGCGTGACCAGGCAATGAACTCGGCATGGATTACTTCGCGTTCGCGGCGTTGGCGCTCGATGCCCAGGTCTGGCTCGGCCAACATCTGGCACAGGCGCTCCAGCCCCCCGGCCAGGGCGCTGGGCGGGACCTCGAAGAAGAAGTCGGTGGTGCGTTCGCGGGTGCTGGCATTGACCTGGCCGCCGAGGGCCTGCACGTAGTGCATCAGGCCGTCGTCCAGCGGGAAACGCGAGGTGCCGAGGAAGAACAGGTGCTCCAGGAAGTGGGCCAGGCCGGGCCACCTGGTCGGCGCGTCGTGACTGCCCGCGTGCACCCGCAGGGCGGCGGCCGAGCGCTTCAGGCGCGGGGCGTGGCGCAGGGTCAGCTGCAGGCCGTTGGCGAGGGTGAGGTGGCGGGTGGCGTCAGGCATGGGGGCTCCGGTAACTGCTGTCCATGCTAACCCATTTGTTTGCAGGGCCGGCCTCTTCGCGGGCGCGCCCGATCCCACAGGAATGGCGCAGGTATGAAAGGCAGCGCAGACCCTGTGGGAGCGGGCGTGCCCGCGAAAGGGCCATCAGCCCTTACGCAGATGCAACTCCTGGCGCAAATCGGTGAGGTAAGGAAACGCCCCGCGCCCCTGCACCACCCGCTCATGCTCCAGCTCTGCCAGCAACTGGCACTCGTCCCGCCCGGCCATCGCCAGCAGGCTGCCATCCGGGCCGATGATACTGCTCTGCCCGCAATACTGGATCTCGCCTTCCGAGCCGCAATAGTTGGCATACACCAGGTAGCACTGGTTCTCCTGCGCCCGCGCCCTCACGGTCACCTGGCAGATGAAGTCGTACGGCGACATGTTCGCCGTCGGCACCAGGATCAGCTCGGCACCGTCCAGCGCCAGGCGCCGGGCATTCTCCGGGAACTCGATGTCGTAGCAGATCAGCAGGCCGACCTTCCAGCCATCCAGCTCCACCACCGGGAAGTGATCGGCACCTGCGCTGAACATCGAGCGGTCCAGCTCGCCGAACAGGTGGGTCTTGCGATAGTTGCCAAGGCTGCGGCCATGCGCATCGATCAGCTGCACACTGTTGTAGATGGCTCCATCATCGCCACGCTCCGGGTAGCCGTAGACGATAGCGATACGGTGCGCCTGGGCGATCTCCACCACCTCCATGGCCGCCGGACCATCGACGGCCTCGGCCAGGCGCTCGACCTGGGGCAGGCCGATGTTGTAGCCGGTCAGGAACATCTCCGGGCACACCAGCAAACTGGCGCCACGTTCGGCCGCCAGTTGCGCCTGGTGGCGCAACCGTTGCAGGTTGCCGGGCACGTCCAGTGGCTTGGGTGCGCCCTGAAACAGAGCGATGCGCATGCTGCCTCCTTGTCTCAGTCCGGCAGGGCGATCGGGCCGATTTCGTCGAACACGTCGCCTGGGCCGGGGTTGTCCGGGTGGGTGCGGCCACCGAAGTGATTCATGATACCCCACACCGCATTCAGCGATGTCTGTACCGCGCCTTCCACCCAGGCCGGCGTCCACGACACATCGTCACCGGCGATGAACATGCCGCGCTGCTCGGCAGGCATGTCCTGCTGCATGAAGTGCGCGTACATGCGCTGGTTGTAGCGGTAGTGCCCAGGCAGCGCGCCCTTGAAGGCGCCAAGGAAGTGCGGGTCGGCCTCCCAGGAAACGGTGATCGGGTCGCCGATGATGTGCCCGGCGATGTCGGTCTTCGGGTAGATCTTCTTCAGTGCGTCCAGGGCCAGTTGCACGCGTTTTTCCACCGGATGCGGCAGCATCTTCAGCGCATCGCTCATCCACGAGTACGACAGGCAGATCACCCCCGGCTTGTCGTTGCCGTTGTCGAACAGGTAGGTGCCACGGGTGAGGCGATCGGTGAGGGTCATGCTCATCAGGTCGCGGCCGGTTTCCGGGTCCTTGTCCTTCCAGAACGGCCGGTCGACCATGACGAAGGTCTTCGACGACTGCATGTAGCGGGTGCGGTCCAGGGCCATCCACATCTTTTGCGAGAACAGCGATTCCTCGCAGTCGATCTGGGTGGTCAGCAGCCAGGTCTGGCAGGTGGCGAGCACGGCACTGTAGTGACGGGTGTCGCCCCAGTTGTCGGTGACCGCCAGGCGGCCATCGGCGGCGCGGGCGATGCGCTTGACCCCGGTACGCGGCGCGCCGCCATGCAGCCCGCTCAGGCTGGTGCCTTCCGGCCAATGCACGCAGCGTTCCGGTACATGGCGCCAGATGCCCTGCGGTACCTGCTCCACACCGCCGACCACCAGGTGTTGGTGGTCGTCGCAGTTGGTCATTACCACGCGGAAGATTTCCAGCATCGAGTTGGGGAAGTCCGAGTCCCAGCCGCCGGTGCCGAAGCCGACCTGGCCGAACACTTCGCGGTGCTGGAAGCTCAACTTGGCGAACGAGCGCGAGGTGGCGACGAAGTCGTAGAACGTGCGGTCGTCCCAAAGCGGTACCAGCTTGTTCCACAGTTCTTTCAGGCGCGGCACGTCACGGTCACGGATGGCTTGCTGGATGTCAGCGAACTGCGCACCGCTTTCCAGCGCATCGGCCCAGGCATCGGCCACTTCGTGGAACAGTTTGGGCAGGTCGGTGGGTTTTTCGGCGTAGTAGGTCTGGCCTTCCAGGTCGATCACCGTGCTGCCCGAGGCCGGGGTCAGCGGGTTGGGGAACGGTTTGGTCTCCAGGCCCAGCTTGTCCACGTAGTGGTAGAAGGCAGTGGACGACACCGGGAAGCGCATGCCACCCAGTTCGGCAATGATCCCGTCGGTGCCGTTGAAGGTTTGCGAGCGCAGCCGGCCACCCAGTTTGGAGGCTTCGTACACCACCGGCTTGAGGCCCAGCTTCATCAGCTCGTAGGCCGCTACCAGGCCGGCGATACCGGCGCCCACGATTGCCACTTCCTCACCATGGCGCTCGGCCGGGATGCTACCCAAGCCTGCGGGGTGTTCCAGCCAGTCGTCGAAGGCGAAGGGGAAGTCCGGGCCGAAGATGGTGACGGGTTTTTTACCATCGGCTGGGTGGCGGTTTTTCTTGTTCATGAAGTGACCTTGCCAGAGAGGCTGCGCAGCGGGCGGAGCCTGAGTATAGGAGATGCCTGGGGGCCATTTTAGGGGGTGTGATGTTCGTTATTAAGGCGCAGAGTGTTGTCTGAATGTAGCTTGTATCGTCGAAATATATAAACAAGATAACTTTATGACGAACAGGAAGCCTACCCGTCTCAAGCACAGCATCGGCCCCCGGTGGGAGCGGGCGAGCCCGCGAAGAAGCCCCCGCGGTGTATGGCACGGGCTGCGCCCGTGTTCGCGGGCACGCCCGCTCCCACAGGGTGTGATCAGACAGTTCCTACACCCATGCCATGAATTAAAGAATTACCCTACGCCCGCTATAGCCTCGGTCTGGCTGCGTGGGAAACGCCTCATCGTTAACTTCACTGAGTCGCCGCTGTTCGGGCGACTGGGTGTGAGAACCCATCTCCAACTTCGCACCAAGGCTTATGTCATGGCAGCTGTGCGCGGGCAGGCTTTCGCCTGGCCGGATTTCCAAGTTGGCCGGTTCTCACCCCGTGCATGGCTGCCACCTATTTCCCGTGAGAAGGAGTTGGTAGGCGGTTTCCTCAAGACTCAATTTGGAAATTGCATCATGAAGACGACAGATTCTGACCAACCCGAAAAACTGAAACCCACCGCAGAAAAACCCTTTTGCAACTGCGAATCCAGCCACCCGCCATTATTCGCCATACGCCCCGGCATCGACGCCGCAGACGCTCTGGTCCATGCCTGCCTCCTGGCCCGTGGTCTCAATCAGATCGCCACCGACTACGCCCAGCACCACGCCCCCGAGCGCAGCCGTGACATCGTCTGGTCGATGCAGCATTCCGCCGAAAGCCTTTCGGCAATTCTGGAAGGCCTGCTCGACGGCCAGGAAGCCTGACCGCCAGCCGAGTTCAGAGCGGCTGCCCGCGGTCCACCTTGCTGCTGAGAATGATCGACGTGGTGGTCTTCTCCACCCCGTCGACACTGCCGATCTGGTCGAGCAGCTGGTCCAGTTGCTCGGGCGAATCCGTACGCAGCCAGGCCACATAGTCGAACTCGCCGCTCACTGCGCACAGCTGCTGCACCTGGCCCATCGCACTCAGGCGCCGCACCACCTCCTTGCCCGAGCGCGGCTGCACCTTGATCCCCACATACGCCTGCAGCCCCCCACCCATCACCCGCTGGCCCAGGCGTACGCCATAGCCGGAGATGACCTTGTTCTTCTCCAGCCGCTCCAGGCGCGAGTTAACGGTGGTGCGGGCGATGCCCAACTGACGGGCGAGGGTGGCGACGCTTTCGCGGGCGTTGATCTGCAGCAGGGCGATCAGCTGGCGATCGATTTCATCCAGCGTAATGGAGCGGGAATCCGACATGGCGAGTCTCTACGGTTGGCCCGCTAGCCTAGCCAGCCTGCGGTAAGCAGGGCAAGGGTAGACAGTTGGCCATGCTGACGCGCCCCCGTTGTAGAAGCGGCCTTGCGTCGCGAAAGGGCTGCGCAGCAGCCCCAGCAATATTTGCTCAGCGCCGAAATCCCGGGGCCGCTTCGCGGCCCTTTCGCGACGCAAGGCCGCTCCTACAGCTGCCGTGTCGGCCTGGCCCAGGATGTAAACATCGGCCGTAGCTTTTTCATCCGGCAGAACTGCCGAAAAGAAAAAGGCCTACGTTCTGCAACGTAGGCCTTTGATTATCTGGTGGGCCCACACGGACTCGAACCGTGGACCAAAGGATTATGAGTTCGCCAATGACACCGCTACGCTAGGTTTCATTGGGTTACAGGAGGAAACGGTACAGTACGCGAAAGTACAGGGCAATCAGTACGTTAGCGAACGGTAGGTTACAAGTGAGGACCTTCGTGCTGTACCGCTAGTGTACCTGGGAGAGTGGATTGTTTTGTACCGTCGATCCGGCGTCCCTGCCGGCGCTGGTGTCCAGGCCCCGGGCAAAAAGCCGCCCGGGGCCTGGCTCGGCATCCATGCCTCACCAGCTCTTCCGCCGTTTCCCCCTCCCTGTATTAGACAGAAGTGGTATTGAGAACTGAGTGCTGGCAGAGTGCTATAGTCTAATTTTTGAGCCAAGGAGGGGCCATGGCTAAGTTTCCGCAGCATCCGCGTTACGTTCCCATCATCAAGTGGCAGTCGTGGGAGCAGCGTGCTCTCGAAAAGGTCGAAGCAGCACACGTACACCGCGTGCAGCCATGCATTGAGGTGCGTACTTCCAAGCAGCATCTGAACCTTCTTGGAAAGCTCCAGGCCGTATGGCCTCATGACGTCTTGGTAGATTATGCAAATCCTAGCGGGCAATTGACGCATGTCCGCCAGAATGAGCTTCTAGATTTCATGCAGCATGCGGTTCAGCAAAAAATTCCAGCTTCGCCGGTCTTAGGACCTGCGTACGTTGCGAGCATGGGCGCCAAATTTATGAAATTGGCTACCTCACTTCCTTCAGTAGTCATCCGGCTGCGTTTGGATGCCCTTGCCGTTCCTAACGATAAACTGCAATTGGTGCAAGGGGCTTATACCTATCTGAAGTCAGCAGGGATCGACTCGGCATTGATTGTCGACCTAGGGGTCAGTCCGAAGGAGTGGCTGCCAGGCCAGATCGCCAGTTTCAGTCAAGATCTACGGTCGCTTAGCGCCATTGGTTATAAGTCGGTGCATGTTGTTTCGGGCGCATACCCTGCTAGTTTGGCATCTGTCAAAACCGGTTCGGCTACATTCAAGCGTTCGGATTGGGCATTTTGGAGCGACGTAAACGCTAGTGTGCCGGACTTGAAAGTCGGATTTGGCGATTATGGAACCCTTTCTCCAGGTTGGACGGAGGACATCCTGGAGCTTCGTAGCAATCGTATCGCGATCCGCTACACCCGAGGCAACGATTGGTTGATCCTGCGAGCGGATGGGAAAACCACCAATGACTCCATTGCGATTTCCGAAATCTTGGTAAGCACCTACCCTCAGGATTTCAAAGGAGCTGGATACTCATTCGGGGACGAGATCTTGGCTGAGCGAGCTGATCCCAATTTTCCAGTGAAGAAGAAGCGTTGTGGGCACTATCACATCACCGAAGGGTGGAGTCACCACATTGCATACGTGCTCAAGGAGCAGTACTGATAGCGCGTCTAGCCCGCTCGATCAGGCGTAGACGAACTTTCGCTTTAAGGTCCTCCAGAGAAAGCATCTCAGCGACCTTGGCTTGAATAACGTAGAGGCTCTTGCTCTTGAAGCCGCGAGTGATCCCAAGCTCTTCGAGAATCTGCAGGGCCTCTTCACGCTTCAGCAGGGTGACCAAGACGTCGGGTTCATGTCTTTTGTTAGGTTTGGCCTTTCGTACCTGCTTGAAGGTTTTGCCGGCCTCGTCTGGCACAACCATAACCCCCCACCAAGGAGGCAGCATTGGCATCGCTTTCTTGAGGTGGCATTCCGCAGTGACAAGCGTTACCTGATCGAATGCGCGAGCATAGCGTGAACCCTGCCCAACAAGGCGTGTTAGAGAGTCCGCTGCGCTTTTGATCTCATAGCAGTGCATGTCTAAAACCTGCACCAGGTCCGCACGGATCTCTCCGCCATTCAGCTCAACCTCCTCTAGGAAGTGAGACGAAACGTTAGGCATACCTGCTGCTAGGTGATGTGTTAAGGCAATTTTGATATCAGTTTCGCGCATGGAGGAGAATCTCAGGTAGGCGCCAATGATGCCGCAAATGGAGCTTTTTTGCGTGACTTTCCGACCTGATGGACAAGCTTAGCTGGTAGAGAGGGCTATGCAAATATGCTAAGATATTTGCATGAATCAGCAGAAGCCGTTATCCCATGTTGTTGCCGAGCTATTGGAGCATTTTGCTGCAAGGGGAATGGTCACTAGCTCAGCTATCGCAAGAGATACAGGGATAAATCAGTCACAGATCTATAGAAACCTTTTCGCAGCTCCTAAGCGGTTCACTAAGACTCATCTCAGGTTATGCGAATATGCAAATATTGATGTGGGCCGTGACGCGTCCGACCCCCGTTCCAGCGAGATTTTGATGAACGCTCTCGCCTCCGTTTGGGACGGATCTGAGGAGCACGCTCGTCGGCTAGCTGAGCTGCTTTTTGCGCACAGTCGGGCGGGCATGAGAACATGAGAACTGGAAGAGCGTTAGAGGAGGTTGCATATGCATGACGCAAAGACTCCTATAACCGTTAAATCTGCCTTTGAGAGCCTTCAGGCAGCGGGTTATCCGCGAACGTATGTCACGAAGCTCCTTCCTGATTGGTGGGACAACAGCCTGTTGAAAACCAGTGCGGGGGCATTCCAATTTGCTCTGATCCTTAAGCAGCGGTTGGGCCTAGACGTGAGCTTTGGGCAAGACGGTGATCTGGCAATCGAGCCGCGTGCCGCGCGTGCCAGTTTTAAACATAGGGCGGATACTCGCGTTGACGAGCTCAATGTCGCGGCAGGACTTGGCATCGCTTTGGCTCGCCTGGCGGTCTTTGCTAGTCGAGCGCCCTATCATCAGTTGCCTGCTAATCCCCTTGAGATTTATGAGCTAGTGCGTCACTCCACTGGGCGGGCATGCGTTGACTTTCAGGGGTTGCTGGATCTCTGCTGGATGAATGGCATTCCGGTTCTATTTCTCAAAGAGATGCCCAGGAACACTAAGCGCATGACCGGTATGGCAGTCATTGTAGACGGCCGTCCAGCAATCCTTCTAGGTTTCAATCACACGCATCATTCTAAACAATTGTTCGTTTTGGCCCATGAGCTTGCCCACATTTTGTGTGGTCACGTCCAGGACAATGGAGCTCTGATTGATGAGGACATCGCTGATGTGAGCGAAGGACTTGAAGGTCGTGTGCAGGTCCGAAGGGACGAGCAAGAACGGGAGGCAGATACTTTCGCCCTCAGCCTCATACGGCATGGACAGATGGACATTGTTCGACGGATACCTCGCCAGACATCGGCTACCACTTTGGCGGCTGCCGCGCTTAGGGCTAGTCGGGAGAATGGTATAGATCAGGGACACCTTATCCTGTCTTATGCCAAAGAACATGATGACTGGATTTGGGCTAATCAGGCATTGAGGTTTGTTCCGCAAGAGGTCGGAGCGGTCGAGTTACTGCGGGATCGATTCATAAGGAATACTGATCTTTCAGCGATTTCCGAAGAGAGTGCCGAGCATCTTCTTTCCATGCAAGGATTTGCGAGGTAGCTCAGTCTTGTATTTGCTCGATAGCGATGCCGCAAAAAAAATATGCCAATACAGCCTTCTCCATGAGTTGGCCGGCGCGTTGGGCTGTGGCTTAGGCGATTTTGCAGTGCTTCCGCAGCTTAAGTTTCAGCTGAAGCTGATCAAGGACGATAAGGCTCTCGCCAAACTCGGTTCTTTGGAAGCGGTCGACCTTGCGCGACAGCTCGTGGCGTCAGCCTCTGAAGTAGAGGTTTTGGTGGAATCTGCGAATCCCCTGCTCCTGCTCAATCGACCTGATATTGATAGCGGTGAGGCAACTCTATTTGCGGCACTCTATGGTAACGAGGGGGCGGAGCTCCTGAGTGGTGACAAGCGGGCATACGTGGCGCTTTCCAAGGTTGAGGGCATTCCAGTGGTTGACGCTCTGTGGGCTCGACTGATTTGTCTGGAAGAAGCCTTGTATCTAATCCTGGGAAGCGCGGAGTTTCAGCTGGTCTCGGCAAAGGTTCGTGCTCGACCGGACGTCGATACTTCTGTAAGCATTGCTTTCGGTCGAACGGCGGAAAATCCGTTAGAGTCTGTAGTCGAGGCGCTTCTAAGCTATATGCGCTCCCTTGAGGCGGATACCAGTGGGAAGTATGTGCTACCTCGCTGACTACCTAGAGGCTTAAACATCCATTTCTACCAAATATTATGACCATGCGTGTGTATTCGTCCTAGAGTTTGGCGAATGTGATGCAGATGACCTAAGAGAAGCCCCCGAAAGGGGGCTTTGTCGTTAGCGGGATCAGCCGTAGCAGTTTCTATTGCTGGCGTCAGGGCCAGAGCGACCCTGGGCGAGTGGCTTAATCTGGACCTGAGGACCTGCCTGCGCTGCGGGCCAGGCATCACCAGCTCAATCTGCCCGTTTAGACTTCTTGCTCCAGACACTTCCCATTGTCAGGTACATGCGCTAATGAACCGATGAGGCGCGAGACAACCCTTCAGTTAGACTCACGGCAGTTAGAGAGGAGGGCGGGTGGCATTTTGCTATGTTCGGTATTATATTATTGAGAAAGGCGATGTTGTCGACCTGATCTTCAGGAGTTTGTCTTAATGAATATTTGTGTGCGCGCATAAGGACTGGTACTAAAATATGTCTTTTTTTGACAAGGGTGTTGATCCAGCTGAGTTTGATAAATATAAGTCTGAAGTTGATATCAGGTTCAGGCAGCTGACTGAAGAAATAGAAAGGAAAGCTTCGGACTCTGAGGTCTCAGCACTTGAGTCAGCTAGTAACGCTTCTAAGGCTTTAGCAAGTGTAAAGTCAATAGAAGGGCAGATAGAGCAAGCTCTTGCCGCCCTTATATCGTATAAGGATACTGCAAGTGGCGAGCTTATCGGTATCACTGATATTGGTAAGCAATCCAAAGTCCTGCTGGCAGAAGTTTCAGATGTTGCGAAGGCTGGAGAAGAGGCTCGCTCAGCCATAGTTCAGCAGCAGAGTTCAATGTCAGAAGTATTCAAGGCAGCGAGCGCCGATCTAGCTATGATTAAGGCTGCGCTTCAGGAGGTTCAAAATCTTCCAGGGCAGGTTGAAAATGGTAAGAAGCTTTTGGAAGGGGCCGCTGCTGTTAGTAAGGACATGGAAAGTCTGCTGACACATTCGATGAAGAAGAAGTCAGATATAGATGATTTGCACAAGTCTATTTTAGGTGCGGAAGTAAAGGCTGCTGACGGGAGCGTCGAAAGGATCGATGGGCTTCTTGATGAGCTGCAAAACTCGTATGACTCAATAAAGTCGAAAACGGAAGATATGGAAGGTAAGGTTGATGGGACAGTTAAGGAGTTGCTTGAAAAGCATGAACTAGCCTTGGCTAGTGAAAAGGATAAGTTTGAGCAGCTCTTGGATGTTTCAAATAAAAGGTATGCGGCGATAAATGATGAAATTTCAGGGTTGTTGCCAGGTGCTATGGCTGCAGGCTTGAGCGCCGCCTACGAGAAAAAGAAAGATGATGAAATAAAGTCGTTGTCGGGGCACGAGTTTAAGTTCTTGGTTGCCATAGGGCTCATGGTTGGTGTTTCTTTAATCCCGTTTGGTGTTGATGTCTTTTTGTTGGGCTGGAAGGGTAATGACCTGGTTGAGGTAATTAAAGGGACTCCAAATTTAATTGTCTCAATTTTGCCTTTGTATTTTCCGGTCTTATGGTTCGCATACTCGTCAAGTAAGAAGCTAAATCTTTCCAAGCGTTTGATCGAGGAGTACACCCACAAGGCGGTTCTTGGAAGGACATTCTCAGGACTATCAAACCAGATCGAGTCGCTGCCCCGTGAGAGTATTGTACGTGATGAATTGAGGACCAAGCTTCTGTTTAATATGCTTCAGGTTAGTTCGGAAAATCCAGGGAAGCTAATTACAGATTACAATAAGACTGATCATCCATTGATGGATGCGTTGGAGAATAGTGCAAAGCTTTCTGACTCTATTGAGAGCTTGTCTAAGTTGCCAGGTTTTTCTGCGCTTGCAAAGAAATTGTCTGCCAAGACTGACGAGCTTCTAAGCGCTCAGACCCAAAAGGTCGAGAGCGGGTTAGCTGCTCAAGAAGAAATTGAAAAACCGACGCAGAAAGCTGCTGCTGATAGCGAGCAGGCAAAGGTATAAGGCTGCAACATATGCTGCCGGGAAGGAATCGCTTCTTCCCGGTTGATAATCGAAATCCCAATGGCTAGCTCGACGTTCGCCCGTGGTGATACTCATAAATTCATGGAAGCATCCCCGGAAAATACATGCCCATCTCCGTATAATGAGGTGTAGTGCAGCTCAATTGCGATATCTTTTCGTGTAAGAAAGCTAACCAGTGCGGCTTCACATCCCGGTTGTGTGTTTTTTGATAGGCCCAAAATCTCTATTTCTGCACCGGGTCTCAGGGCGGCGAGCCTTGCCGGCCATGCAATAGAGAAACAGAGCGGATTCAAGCCAATGTCACGCAGGATATTCGGCCATTTATTAACACCTAACCCGTTGTAGGTCTTTCCTGACACTGAAACACTTAACGAGGTAAGCACTCCGAGTCCGATACCTTCATTGCTTAGATACAATCCGTTCTTACCCCCTGCCCCTGCTAAGTGGGGGGTGACTATAAGAAATGGTCGCACGGAAAGAACGTTGTGTTGCTTACCTATATTGATTTGCCATAACGATACGCAGAGGGCACCGCTTGCCACAATAAGCGCTGCTAGAGATATTAGTCGCTCAGGATTGTTAGCAGCTCGCGACCAAGCTGAGGCTATTGATTTTGCGAGTGGGCGTAGCATGTTCTGAATCCCCCTTTTCAAAAGTTGTTCTATTTCCTGGCTGTAATGCTCCAACGTTCCAAGCTTGCGCGAATCGCGTCGCTCACAACATCCGTATGCTTTTCTATCAGGCGGCTCAGCGTCTCGAGTCGATTCACTGTGATCGGTTCGTAGTGGCCTTCATTCAAGCGCCGCGCAATTTGGTTGAGATTTCGGCCTAGTGCAAGCAATTGATAGTTGGAGTCGCCCAACGCATCGATTTCGGACATGCTGAACTGCGGTTCATGGGTTAATCCTGTGCGAATAGCATCTACGATCCAGCGCCTCGAAGAGCAGTTCTCAGCTTCAGCGCGCTCTTTTATGGCGGTTCGCTCGGAGCTGGTTAGTAGAATTTCAAAGCGTTCCTTTCGCTCTCTAATGCCCTCAGTTTGCGTATAAGCTTTTGACCGCGCGGGTCTTTTTTCCGCGCCTGAGATCGCCAGTTGGTTTTCGATAGCTTCCTTTAGAGCAGCCCCAGGGGTTTTACCAAGACCGGCGCAATAAGTCGTCCAGCGTGTTTTTAGATCGGCGCCAAGGTGAACGTTTATGGCCCGGCTTGGCTTCTCCATAGCAGTCTCTCCAGACACCCTATGCGTACTAATAGATTAGTTCCTGATGATGTGCGCACACACTACCGGCGCTTAGCCTATCCTGCAGTAGTCACTTGTAGCAATTGGAATTTCGTCATGACGAAGATATTCGGATATATGGTGCTTCAAAATATAGAGCCAAACTGAGATAATCTGCCCTGCCGAAACGTAGTGTTTTGGTTAGTTCGATGAGTGCTGTAACCGCCTCGCTGATGCTTACTGCATTATGGGCGCGGCCCTTAAAAGACGGGGCCTACACCGGGTAAGACTGGCGCATAGTCACCCCAAGGACGGTTTAACCGTGCCGGGTGCGATTCCTGAACAGATCGACAGGCTGGAATAGACGGCCCAGTGCTCACCATGTCAAATGGAGAGGTGACTATGGGTCCGTTCAAGCGTTTTGTGCTCAAAAGCTTCCGATCAGCTAGTTTCGCGACGATGCTCACGTCGATGCTGGCTTCCCAGCAGGGGTACGCTCAAATTCCTGTAACCGTTACTACCCAAGTGACGGATTCCCCCATGACAGTCGCAGAGTTCGCATCTAACACGACTCGCTGGGCTCAACAGGTTCAGCAGATGACATCCCAGATTGATCAGATGAAGCAGCAGTACGGCGCGCTCACGGGGTCGCGTGGGCTCGGTCGAGTATTTGACGACCCGCAGCTGCGAGAGTATCTGCCCCAAGATTGGCAGGCTGTGTATGACGCAGTGAAGCGTGGCGGCTATTCAGGTTTGAATAGCCGTGCCGGTTCGATCTATTCGGACAACAAGGTGTTCGATGCCTGCGAAAGCCTGGTTCAGGATCAGCAGCGCGATGCTTGCCGAGCACAGGCGGTGAAGCCGTCGCAAGATAAAGCGTTTGCTCTGGAGGCCTATGACCAGGCCGAAGCCCGACTGCGTCAGATTGACCAGCTCATGGGGCAGATCAATCAAACGCAAGATCCCAAAGGGATCGCAGAGCTGCAGGGTCGCATCGCTGCAGAGCAAGCGATGATCCAGAACGAGCAGACCAAATTGCAAATGTTCCAAATGGTCGCTGGGGCTGAGGGCAAGATTCAGGAGCAGCGGCAACGGGAACTGAATGCCCAGGTGCTCGACAAGAGAGGCTACAAGAATCGCGAATTGCTGAACCTGGGGGGCAACTGAAATGATCTCGTACGCTCATATTCTCCCCTTGGTCGTGTGCTTCTTCATCCTCACTTCCTTACGGCGATTCTGGATTTGCATTGGTCGGTTCGGGGCTTTGAAAGAGGTGTCACGACGTGCACCTGGGTTGATCCAGAGCGATCTCCTGGCGGCGTCGGCCGCGATCATGCCTTTCGTACTGGCGCTTGCCGATTGGTTGCAGATAGTGCCGCCCCGAGCAACTGGGCCAATCTCCTCAACGCTCGCCGTTTTGATCTCGTTCGCATGTGCACTGGGTTCGTCGCTATTGATTTCGAGGTCCGAATGCCGCGTCGCGGGTAGTTGGGCAGGGACAAGGGAAAGCGCGTTGAGAACGCTTGTAGCACTTCAGATAATCAACGCTGCTGAGCTGGCCTATTCGCTGAAATTTGCTGGGGAATTCCGCCCGGAGGCGGAGTATTTGCTGCCTCGTGAAGTGAATGGGGCGGATCAGAATCGGGAGGGCCGGAAATGACAGTCTCTCGTTTCTCAATTGTCGTTTTGTTTCTGCTCACGGGCTGCGGGGCAGATGAACCTGTCCATTCTGTCGATTGGTACAAAGCCCACAGCTCGGAAAGGGATATCCATATATCGGAGTGCGAGCGACATGCCGGGACTCTTGCTCTTACGCCGAACTGCGTTAATGCCAAGCAAGCCAGGAATGAGCAGCAGCTTGATCAGCGCGGCTATCGGAAGCGTGAAGTGCTGAATCTGGAGGGGCAATGACCATGGCGTCCAATATCTACGAATGGATAGGTGGCTCTGTCGACGCGGTGTTGAACAGCTACGTTCAGCTGATGGCACATAGTGTCATTGATGACTTCTCGGGCTTGTTCGTTGTTGGCGGTGGCCTGTTTTTCATGACCCTCGGCCTTTTGTCGGTCAGTGGGTTCATCGAGCATCCCCTTCCACATCTCTTTAAGCTGATGCTGAAGTGGGTATTTATCGGCGCACTGGCACTCAATGCTGATACGTACCTTGGTTGGGTGGTGGAAGCGATTCGCGGCCTGGAGGCTGGCTTGGCAGATGCATTTTCGCCAAACGGCGACGGTGTAGCTGCGACATCGGTCTATCAGGTGATTGATAGAGCTATGACCGACGGCTTGGATATCTTTTCCGACCTCATTGCTCGCGCAGGGAGGCGTGGGATCACCGAGATAGGCATGATTCTTTATGACGGGGTCATCGCTGGAACGATGCTCTTTGCAACATTCCTGATCACGCTACCCGCTGGAGCGATGATCATTACAGCGAAGGTACTTTTAGCGTTTTTGCTTGGGTGCGGCCCGTTGTTCATTGCAATGCTGCTTTTCGGCCAGATGACCAGCAAGTGGTTCGATCAATGGTTCGCCCAGGTGATGACCTATGTCATTCAGTGTGCTGCTGTCACGTCAGTGCTGACGCTTGGAATAAAATTCTTTTCGGTAATGTTGGCAGATGTGCAGCCCACTGCTGGAAACGGCCCAGCGACCGACATGCTGGAGATCCTCGCGTTGAGCGGGATCGTGCTCTACATGGTTTATCAGGCTTACTCTTTAGGAGGCCAGCTTGCAGGTGGTTTGTCGTCCAGTGCGATCACATTGCGGCAGATGGCTCAGGCTGCGATAAACCCAGCCAAGGCGGTCTTTAACACAGTTAATCCGATGTCAACGCGCCGTGACCTGCAGTCGGGCATGATGACCACTGCAAGAGGTTTGAATCATGTGATCGCAGGGAACAGCGTTTGGAATCCCGCCTACCGGCAGCATGTCATGCAGAACCTGGGCAAGAACTGGGGTAGGGCGAGAGGAGGGAAGGTCGGCAGTTAAAGGTTTACTGGTACCGTGGAGCATGCTGCGCGCCCTGGCGGGCTTACCCAAAGGGGCTCTGCCCCTCTGGACTTCCCGCCCTCGCCGGTAGCAGGGGCCGCTGGGAAAGGCATCCAGCAGCCCCACATGTAGGATTGGGGGTGCGCAGCGTCAAGGGTTCGCTTCGCCGTCATCCTCGCCCGGTCCCGTTTCACGGGCTGCGGCCTCCGGTGACGCCCTTGACCCCCGTTTATCTGTTCAGCGCTGAAATTGTCTTGCTTTAGTCACCGACACGAGGGGGAGCCCGTGAATACTTCGGAGAGCGTCATCATCACGAGTGTTGAGCGGGAGCGGCGTCGGAAGGCTGTCGAGTATGCTTGCGCGTCAATCGGGCTCGAGGGTTTTGTATTGAGCGCTGAAGAACAGCGACGCGCTCAAGCTTTTGTGGACGGGAAGCTCACCTTGACCGAATTTGTTTCAGCCAGCATCCACGAATAGCTGGAAGCTGGGTCAAGGGCATCACCGCAAGCCGCAGCGGAGCGTAGCCCGGAGGGCGAGCACCGAACGGGTGAGGATGATGGGCGTAGCCGTACCCTTGATGCAGCTGTAAGCGACCAAGCCTAGCGACAGGGGGAGGAACAAGGCGAAGCCGCCGGACCTGCCCCTGCCGCCCGTCCGGCAAGGATAGGACGCGGGATGCAACCGAAGGGGTTGCCCAAGCGAAGCGCGGAGTATCTGGATGCATGACGTATCTAAAAACTTATTTTCGATCCTGAAGTAACTCCGTGTTTAATGTGCTGCCACCGTGCTCTTTTTTCTGCATCTGAAATGGTCGAGGTTGGTTGGTCCAACTGATCATTTGGCTTGGGCGTGTTTATGTCTAGTCTTCGTCGATTGCGTTTTTCTGCCACAGCTAAGCCTGCATTCGCTACGAATGTGCCTTTTCTGAACTTACTGATTATCCCCCTCATCCATCTGCTGGGGCTAGTTTTGATGCTGTGCGTAGCCAGTGCACCTTGCAGTTCGTCCAACAGAGTTTGTGCTGTCGTATGTTCGAACCTTTCCATCATTTCCATGATTATTTTCTTCTCTGAGCGAGAGGTGAGCATATGAGGCCAGATTAGTTGGGTTTCGGTGGTTTCCCCGTGTTCGCTGTAATTCAAGGGGGCAGAGTCGCCGTGTAGATTGCCTCCCGGTAGTTGTTGTAGTGATTCTTTATTTGGATTCTTTGTAGGTTTATGGGGTGACAACATCTTGTCATCCCCCGGTGACATATGTGGCACCGGGGGAGAGACGCTCTGGTCGGTGGCCGGTGTCTTCCTGGCGGGGGGAGGGTCACATTTTGTCAGGGGGGTGAAAATTTCGAGCGTGTATCTATTCGAACTCTGTCCGCCATCACTTCTGAATTGCTTGCTCACTGTCACGAATTTCTTTGCTTCGAGCTCCTTTAGTACCCTTTGTACAGTTCGCTCCGAAGTGCAGCATTTTCTCGCGATGATGCTGATTCTCGGCCAGCAAACACCTAGGTCGTCAGCGGCATCCGCTAAGGCCATCAAAACAATTTTTGACGATGGCGTAAGGTGCTGATCCCATGCCCAGTTTGAGGCTTTGATGCTCATCCCAGAGCACCATCTAACTCCAATACATCGTTAACTTGTATGGTTCGGAAAAAGACTCGTCGCCCAACGCGAACTACAGTTGGCTTAAGCTTTTGTGCCAGATCCGAATTGTTGTACATGGCGACTCTAAATCCGGCTGGAGACTTGCCGAGCAAGCTTGCTACCTGGGCTAGACTCATCAGCGGGCCAAATCGGTCGAGGAGGTATTCTTCTGCAGTCATGGGCTTCTCCGTGCTTACGTTGATTAACGTCTCGTTGTAATTACGGCTGAAGCTATCAGTATACTTTGGTGACAGTAAAGATGGAGGTTTCTAGTGCTACTGTCACCAATTTCGAGTTTAGGTCCTCTGGAAAACAACTCGGAAAACAATTTGAAAACACGTTGACAACAGTGTGGCAACAGAAAGAAAACAATAGGAAAACGAAATGGAGGTTATTTAGTTCCTATGCTCTGTCTGAAAAATACCGTCGCATACACCGCATGACACAGGCCAGCGAGACCATTGCGGCATAACTTTTTGCGAGCTTGTCGAAGCGCGTGACGATTCGGCGGTTCTCTTTTAGCCAGCCGAACATGCGCTCGATGATGTTGCGCTGTCGATATTTGGGGCGATCAAACAGCCTCGGCAAGCCGGGCTTGGGCTTGCGCTTCATTGAGCGGAGCGGTATGACCGGCTGCATCCGATAGCGGTCGCAGTAACGGCGCAAGGCCTCGGCGTCGTAGCCCTTGTCGGCCAGCAACCATTTGCATCGTTTGCGTGGACGGCCACGCTGGCTTGTCGGGATGCTGACCCTATCAAGCAAGGGTTGGGCGTAACTGATGTCACTGGCTTGGCCGCCAGAGAGAAGGAAGCGCAGCGGTATCCCGTTGGCGTCGCATAGCATATGTATTTTGGTTGTCAGGCCGCCGCGACTGCGGCCTAAAGCGTGATCGGCAGGCTCGAAAGGCCCCCTTTTTTCCGTGCTCCAGATGAAGCACGGGTTGCTCGAACAGCAGTGGAGTCGATCATCCAGGTGTGGGGGGCGATCAAGCCTTTGTCATTGAGTTTGAGGTGCAATCGTCTGAGCATCTGATCGAATGTTCCGCGGTTTCGCCAGACTCGGAAGCGGTGATAGACCGTAGCCCAAGACCCGAAGCGCTCAGGCATATCTCGCCAGGCTGCTCCCGAGCAGAGAACCCAGAGCACACCATCGAGCATCAAGCGATCACTATTGCGGGGCCTGCCCCTGACGTGCGCTGCTGTAAACAGATCGGCGACGACTGCCCACGCTTCATCCGAGAGTTCATAACGCTTTGCCATCACAGAATTCCTTTCCGTAGATGATCGGCAACTGTACAAAACCAAGGCCGTTCCGGCGCCACATTTCAGTTTCTTGGCATTTCAGACAGAGCCTAGGGCGCTTTTGTATGTCAGTGCTCTGTGGGTGAGCGATTGGAAAATCTGATGTCAATATGGCATCTTGGTGGTATGACTCCATAAGATTTCGGACAGATACCATGTTTTACGACGCACGCGAATTAAGAGCTCTTTCTATTCTGAAAAAAGTCAAAAAGCACCCTGGATTACTGGCTGCTGATGAAAATGAGCTGATCTATTCATGCATAGCGGTTGTTTCCTACCTGCTATTGCGCGGCGAAGCCCTTGCATCAAGGCCTATTTCCATAGACGAGATGACCGGTATCGGTGAGCACGCTCAGGAGGCCGAGATCCCTCACAACAATGCCCATCTTCCCCACCTCTTCGAGGCACTGCACAGCCCATTTCAAGGCCTGGGCACACGAGGAACAACTGAGTTCCTCAATTATCTAATCGATCGCTGCATCAAAAGGCTTACACAGGTTGAGCCGAGGCACTGCAAAGTCGTCTCAGGGTTTGCCGGAACGGTATTGAACCACCTTCAATACGACGTCATCGACGTAGTACCCAACGTCGCCGACCTATCTCTCGGCACTAAAAGCCAGGGCATAAAACATTCATTCCTGATGTCGGGAAGGATCAGCAAAGCACAATACAACCTCATCAAGCTTAAACTGCACTGCAGCCAGATCAACATCCGCTTTGTTGACCGCCCCCGTAACCTACCTAAGCCCAATGAACATCGTGCTTATCTGATTGACGCGCCCCTCCCGAAAAACCTCTCCGTTGTCCAGGATAAATTAATCCACGAAATGGCCTCGGAAGAGATTCTTGAGCAAATCCCTGGTGACCTTGGGGATGGAAGCCTTTACATACTGACACGCAGCGCCAACGGCGTTAATTCTGCAGAATTCAAACGTTCATGGCAGCGCTATCACCGGAGCATGGAGGCCGTCATTGCCTTCGACAGCTACCATGACAACATTTTGAAAAAATTTATCTTCATTGTTTTGAATCGTCAAAATACCCGAAACGGTGCCTGCCTCTATATCAACCTCTCCAACAATCCGGCCATCCAGCACCTCGACGCCATCGAACGCTCGATGCTGGCGGGTGCAGTTTATCTTTCCTGGCGCTTTAACGTTCACCCCGTCAAAAATATTTCCGAAAATGCCACCAGTTTATGGAACAGTCACTTCAAAAATGGCTATCGCAATGTCAATGGGCTCTGCAATGAGGTTCTCCAGACACCTGTTCCCAACCGCCACCTTTTCAATGTCAAACGACACGTCAATTTCGCAGAGCGAAAGACGATCACGTAGGACTATAACGTTGAAGAGCTGCTCGAGCATTTGAACTCTGCCACTCCGACATGCCTCTACATCATGGGCAACAACGGATCCGGCAAAAGCTCACTTCTTGGGAAATTGGCAACACAAATAACCGAGAACAAACAGCCCTCTACAGGCATTACACTTTCGCAATCGAGCCGTTTCCCTAAAATGTCAGGCAACGAGCACTTCTTGTCTTACTGCCTGAAAAACCGTTCTCCAAAATATCTGTCTGAGATTGTGCCTAAGCTGATTTCAGCTCTTTGCCGTGACGTAAAAAAACTTGATACCTTTAACCGTTGCCTAGAGCTGCTGGATTTCACACAAAATCTTTATCTAGGCCCAAAACCTCATTCAGATGAATCTTTCGACGTCAATATCGAACATTTGATCTCCATTGGCGAGAGCGCCATTGAAAACGATGAAAGCCTGCGAGACCTCCATGAAGAGTCTCTGGCATTTTATCTGGTTAAAAAAAGTTCATCCGATAATTACATCATTTTCTCAGAACTGAGCTCTGGCGAGCGAAACATAATAGCCTTACTGGCATTATGCATTGACAGTTCCACACGAGGAAAAATCGTCCTTCTGGACGAACCGGAGATCAGCCTGCATGTGCGTTGGCAGCAAAGGTTCCCTTTGCTCCTTGAAATAATTTCTCAACACTTGAAAGTTTCGTTCATCACGGCGACGCACTCTCCCCTTCTGATTTCCAACGCCCCACTTGACAACACTCACGCTTATACACTTAAAACCGGAAACCTCGAATACATTGAGGCCGCGAAGCGACGTTCGGTGGAAACCGCTCTGGTGTCTGTCTTCGATACTTACACACCCTTGAACAAAGAGGTTTACGAGCGCTGCGCCCGACTCGTGGCACTGACGATCGAAGGAAAAAACAGTCAGACCAAACAATTGAAAAAATTTTACAACGATAATTTAAAACAGTTAAAAGACCTAAAAATTACGGTTAAAGCATCCTCCGTCATCAACCATGACAGCCGCTATAAAAGCGACCTCGACCTCATCAACAAAGCCATGGTTGCCATCAAAGCAGTACGTGACGAGGCCAGCGATGCCAGCGCATAAAAACGACATCAGAAACCTTCTGGCGAAATACCGAAAAAACTGCATCGGTGATCCCTCAGGCTTGGCAGAGGCGCAGCGCTATATTACCTCGATGACAGACAAAGCCTTGGCTGAATATAAAACCCGTAAAGCGTCAGGCTTAAGCTCAACGACAAAACCCCCTCGCCGAAAAAAAGGTTCGTCTTCGCCCAATAAAAAGACACTATGGAGTG
This sequence comes from Pseudomonas sp. TE3-3-F2023, assembly GCF_036784815.1. NCBI lineage: Bacteria > Pseudomonadati > Pseudomonadota > Gammaproteobacteria > Pseudomonadales > Pseudomonadaceae > Pseudomonas > Pseudomonas sp. TE3-3-F2023. Next base: position 1,272,797 of record NZ_CP145113.1, read on the forward strand.
AGTTTTACGAATACGCGTCACCGACGAACGAAAACGTTACCGGAAAATCCATCAGAAACCACATCCGCACACTGATCGAGGCAGAGCAACACCAGCAGTGCTGCTATTGTCGGCGGCCTTTGCTCAACAACGCCTACGCCAAACCGATCGAGCACATCTTGCCACACAGCATTTTTGTTCAACATACTTTCAATATTCTCAACTTGAGCATTTCCTGCGTCGACTGCAACAGCAAGAAATCTGACAACGTATGGACTGCACACCGGGAAAGATTCTGGCGAACAACTCGCTACCCCACCGCCCGTGCATTCTCCGACATGTACCACCCAAGACTTCATCGCTATGATGAACACATAAAGTTCTTCAGAGTGCAATCAAATACACATTGCATTTCGATATACACAGGCCTGACACCTCAGGGAATAAAACTGTGTGAAAAACTGCTGACGCATATCTCAAAACTCGAAGTCTTCGTCAGCGCCAACTCGGAACTCAAGAAACATATCCAGACCCTCCAGGATGAGCAATCCCAGCCTGGCTCCGCCGCCGGAGACGCCATCGAGGCATTCAAGAAAGCCTTCGACAAAGCCACAGAGGCTATTCTGGAAGACGTCTGAAGAGCGCATCAGCCTGCGGATGCCGGCACAAGTTACTGATAAGCTCACTCTTTCCCTCTTCACCACCAAGCCTTCAGGCCGGGGGACGAGATTGGGGCTGTCGATGATCTCCGGGTTCGTTCAGCAATCTAGGGTCTGTGTGAAAAGTCTTGAGACGAAGGTCAGGCAAGGCGAAAACAGCCGAGGAAGCGGAGTTTACGGGTTGTAAATGAGCATTCCGAGGCTGTTTTCAACGCAGCATCACCGAGTATCAAGGCTTTTCACACAGAGCCTAGTTTGTCTAGCTTGTGAACTAAATCTTCAGCCCGCAGATGAGTGTAACGCTTGAGCATCTGCATCGATTTATGCCCGCTGATTGCCGAGACTTCTTGATCTGAAAGGCCGCCCTCAACCAGTCTACTTACGGCTTCGTGCCTCAGATCGTGAAAACGGAAGTCCGGCACGCCAGCCTTTTTCTTGATGGCGGCCCAGATCTTGGTGAACGCATAGGGGCGACGCTTTCCATCACGCCCAGGCTCACCGAAAAAAACCAGATCGCAGTCAATTGGCCGCACGGGATTCGCCAAGGCTGCGCGGAAGATCTCGGTAGCGAGCTTCGTCAACGGAACGGTGCGGGCACTGTCATTTTTTGTATCCGACAGCCGGACGATCCGTTTTTGGACGTCGACCTGTGATCGCCGCAGGCCTGCGATCTCCGATGCACGCATACCTGTCGCCAAGGCTATCTGGACGATCCAGCCCAGCATTGGATTGCTGTGCTTTCCCACAGCGGCCATGAGACGCTTTTCTTCATCAGCCATCAGGCGCCTGTTACGACCTTCGCCGGGGCTCGGTTTTCGAATGTTGAGCACGGGGTTAAAGGTGACGCCAAGTCCCCACTCCTGAATTGCGACTGTGAACAGATGACTGAGTAGGGCAAGCTCCAGCCGCACAGTGTTATTGCTCGTGGGTTGGCCGCGGTTGGTCAGCGAGCCCAGGCGTGTATCGCGATAATTGGCGATCACCTCGGATGACAGAGCTGCAAGCGAATATTTTCCCAGGTGCTGGATCAGCTGCTGAGCCTTAGTCGCCTCGGCCTTTTGCGTGGTGGGCTTCTTGGTAGGGCTGACTTCGCGCAGATATCGCTGCAGCGCATTTTCGAGTGTCAGTCGCTCGGACCCGCTGCGCTGGATATACACACCCCGCACCATTTCATCTTCGGTACGTCGCGACCAATCTTCGGCGTCGCGTTTGGTGCGGAAGGTTTTGGCATTGGTCGGCCATCCGGTCTTGCGGATGACGGCCTTCCAGGTGCCGGCAGGGGTTTTGACGATTGTGGCCATCTGAAGGACTCCAAAGGCGTGCAAGCGAAGCCGCACTGTACCTAATTTGTACCTTCGGACCATAGGACTGATCCGGCTGCCACAAACCCAAAAAGCCGAAAGCCGCGTAATACGCGGCTTCAAGGTTGGTGGGCCCACACGGACTCGAACCGTGGACCAAAGGATTATGAGTCCTCTGCTCTAACCGACTGAGCTATAGGCCCTCAGTAAGTGGCCGGATTATAACGAGGGTTTCGCACCTGTGCCATCTGAAAGATCCGATAGTGCTATACGAAGAAACGTCGCTGCGAACTCGTCCGGGGGCAGGGGCAGGCTGACGATGTAGCCTTGGATCTGCTCGCAGCCTTCAGCCGCCAGGAACCGTTGCTGGGCCTGGTTCTCCACACCCTCGGCAATGATGGTCAGCTGCATGCTGCGGCCCAGGGCAATGATCGCGCGTGCGATGGCGGCATCGTGGGGATCATCGGGCAGGCCGCGGATGAACGATTTGTCGATCTTGAGGATGTCCAGCGGCAGGCGCTTGAGGTAGCTCAGCGATGAATAACCGGTGCCGAAGTCGTCGATGGCCAGCTGCACGCCCAGTTTCTTCAGCTTGTACAGCACGGCCAGGGCTTCCTCTGCCTGGCTCATGATGAAGTTTTCGGTGATTTCCAGCTGCAGGTCGCCGGCCTTGAGCTGGTAGTGCTTCAGCAACTGTTCGATGCGCCGGGCGAGGTGAGGTTGGCGCAGCTGTGCGCCGGCGAGGTTGATCGACAAGGGGCCGAATGGTTCGTAGTGCAGCTTCCAGGCCTGCATCTGTCGGCAGGCCTGCTCCAATACCCAGTCGCCGATCTGGAGGATGGTGCCGTTCTCTTCCGCCAGGTGGATGAAGTGCTCTGGCGGCACTTCACCAAATGTCGGGTGGCTCCAGCGGATCAGCGCTTCGGCGCCAACCAGGCTCTGGGTCTTGAGGCTTAGCTTGGGCTGGAAGCACAGGCTCAGTTCGTTGCGTTCGATGGCGCGGCGCAATTCGTGCTCCAGGGCGATGCGTTCGCTGGCCTGGGCGGTGAGGTCGAGGGTGTAGGCTTCGACGCGGTTGCGGCCCTTGGCCTTGGAGCGGTACATGGCGGCGTCGGCGTTGCGAATCAGTGTGGCAACGTCGGTGCCGTCCTGTGGATAAAGGCTGATGCCGATGCTGGCGCTGGTGAAGAACTCGTGCTCGCCGGCCTGGAACGGCGCGTTGAAGCAGGTCAGCAGCTTGTTGGCGATGGCGCTGGCGTCACTGGGTTTGTGCAAGCCGGGCAGCAGGATGATGAACTCATCGCCACCCAGGCGGGCCACGGTGTCGACATCACGCACCTGCTCCTTCAGGCGTTGGGCGATGCCCTTGAGCAGCAGGTCGCCGACCGGATGGCCGAGGCTGTCGTTGATATGCTTGAAACGGTCGAGGTCGAGGAACAGTACCGCGCCCTTGCGGTTGGATACCTGCGAGCAGGTGAGCGCGGCCTGCAGGCGGTTCTCGAACAGGGCACGATTGGGTAGGCCGGTCAGCGGGTCGTGGTGGGCCTGGTAGTCGAGCTTGGCCTGTGCGTGCTTGAGGCTGGAGATGTCGGCGAACACGGCGACGAAGTGGGTAATCTCGCGTTCTCTGTTGCGCACGGCGCTGATGGTCAGCCAGCCGGGGTACAGCTCGCCGTTCTTGCGCTTGTTGTAGATCTCGCCTTGCCAGTGGCCTTCATCGGTAAGCTGGTGCCACATGGCCGCATAGAACGCGCTGTCGTGCTGGCCGGAGGCGAGCAGGCGCGGGGTCTGGCCGAGGGCTTCGATCTCGCTGTAGCCGGTAATTTCGCTGAAGGCGCGGTTGACGGCACTGATGCGCTGGTCGATGTCGGTGATCAACACGCCTTCGGCGGTGTTCTCGAACACGGTGGCGGCCAGTTGCAGTTTTTCCTGCATCAGGTGGCGCTCGGTGATGTCGCGGGCGATGGTCAGCATGCAGTCGTCGCCGGCAATCGGCAGCGGCCGTGCAGAAAGCTCGCAGAGGCGAATCTGCCCATCGCTGCGACGCAGGTGGCAAGTGAAGTCGCGTACGAAGCCGTCACGGTTGAGCTGTTCGACCAGGCGCTTGCGCTCGTTGAGGTCGACCCAGATGCCCAGGTCCAGTGAGGTCTGGTCGATGTTCGGGCTGAGGTCATAGCCGGTCAGGCGGCAGAAGCCTTCGTTCACTTCGAGCAGCAAGCCGTCGCTCTGGCGCGACAGCAGCAGGCCATCGGGCGAGGCATGGAAGGCCTTGGCGAATTTCTCTTCCGAGGTTTGCAGCTGTTCCTGGGTTTCCTTGAGCTGGCTGATATCGCGTACCGCCACCACCAGCGCGAGGTTGCCGTCGAGTTCGAAGGTTTCGGCCGAGGTCAGGCCGGTGAACAGTTGGCCGTTGCTGCGGCGGAAGCTCATTTCCAGGTTGCGTATACCACCTTGGTGCAGGCGTTCAAGCAGCCGCGGGCCGGTGCCTTCGAGGCCCCACAGGTTCAGTTCGGTGGCGGTGCGGCCAATTACCTGGCCCGGGGTGAGGCCGATCTGTTCTTCGAAGGCTTCGTTCACCTCCAGCAGGCAGCCGTCGCTGTGGCGGGCGATCAGCAGGATGTCGGGGCACTGCTGGAACACCGAGGCGAACTTCTGCTCGGACAAGCGCAGGGCATCCTCGGTGCGCTTGGTTTCGCTGATGTCGATCATCAGGCCGCGCATCACAGGCAGATGGCCATGCTCGATCATGCTGACGATGTTGCGTACCCACAGTGGCTGGCCATCGGCCCTGATCACCCGATAGTCGAGGCTGTGATCGCGGCCGGCGGCAGTTTCGCTGTCGCAGTAGGCCTGGGCCCAGAGGGCATCCTCCGGGTGCAGGATGCTGCGCCAGAAGCCGGGCTTGAGCCAGTCGGCCAATGGGTAGCCGAGCAGGCCTTCGGCGTGGGGCGAGACGTAGCTGTAGGTGAAGTCGTTGGCGTCGGCCTCCCAGGCGATGGCAGACAGGCTCTCCACCAGGCTGCGATAGTGGTACTCGCTGCTGCGCAGTTCCTGTTCCAGGGCTATGCGCCGAGAAATTTCCGAACTGAGCCGGCGGTTGATGCGGATGACCACTGCCAGCACGGCCATCAATACCAGCACCGCCGGCAGGCCATACACCAGCAGGTCTGACCAGAACATCCGTTGGTCGACCACATTGCCCACCCAGCGTTGCTGGATCTGGCTGACTTCGGCGCTGCTCATGTCTGCCATCACTTTGTCGAGAATGCCGACCAGTTCCTTCTTGTCGCGCGGGGCGGCCATGGCCAGTTGGTAGCGGTAGGGTGTTTCGCCGCTGACGTACAGGCCGTCGAGCTTGAGCTGGCGCAGGCTCCAGATGCTTGACGCGAGGTCACCGACCACGGCGTCCACTTCGTCAGTGGCCAGCGCCTGCAGAGTGGAACTGACGTTGGGCAGGGCCACCAGGTTGAGGTCTGGATGGTGGGTGCGCAGCAGTTCGTGCGGGGCGTAGTTTTCGACCACGGCAACCTTCAGGCCGTAAAGGTCGTTCAGATTGCGCGGTTGTGCGCCGCCTTTGTGGGCGAGGATGACGATGGGGAAGTCGAGGTATGGCCGGGTGAAGGCCAGGTAGGCTTGGCGCTCGGGGGTGGACATGATGCCGGGCAGCAGGTCGATGCGGCTTTCGCGTGCCTGCGTCAGTACCTCGGTCCAGCTGCTGGGTTCGACCGGTTTGAGCGTCACACCCAGGCGTTGCTGGATGGTGGCGATGTAATCGGCGGCCAAGCCCTGGTACCGGCCCTCCTGGTCGCGAAACTCGAACGGTGGCCAAGAGGCGTCTACACCCAGGCTCAGCTGCGGGTGGGCAGCCAACCAGGCTTTCTCCTCGTTTGTCAGGGTCAGGGCGCCGGCCGTTGTGTTCCATAAAATCAGGAGCAGCAACAGGATGGCCGGCATCGGGTGCATAGCGGCCTCGCATTCAGGGGGTCTGAAGTCGAGTGTAGACGGGCATTGCTGCCGGTGTGCGGTGAAGGACAGGGTCTTTTGTCAGAGACAACAGGGCCTTGCGGGTGTGGTGCGGCCTGCATCGCGTTCATGGCAAGCGCGGCCCCTGTAGGAGCAGCCTTGTGCTGCGAAGTCGCCAGTTAGGCTAAAGAATCATCTTCTGTTGCAATGGACTCTTCGCAGCACAAGGCTGCTCCTGCCGAGATCTCGCCAGAATTCAGATTTTGCGCAACAGGCGGAAAAGAAAAACCCCGGCCTGGGCCGGGGTTTTGTCATCACTCGTCGAGGAATGAGCGCAGATGCTCGCTGCGAGTCGGGTGGCGCAGTTTGCGCAACGCCTTCGCTTCGATCTGACGGATCCGCTCACGGGTCACGTCGAACTGCTTGCCCACCTCTTCGAGGGTGTGGTCGGTGTTCATGTCGATACCGAATCGCATGCGCAGCACCTTGGCTTCGCGTGCGGTCAGGCCCGATAGCACGTCACGGGTGGCTTCCTTGAGGCTTTCGACCGTGGCCACGTCGATCGGGGACTGCATGGTCGAGTCCTCGATGAAGTCGCCCAGGTGCGAATCTTCGTCGTCACCGATCGGGGTTTCCATGGAGATCGGCTCTTTGGCGATCTTCAGTACCTTGCGGATCTTGTCCTCAGGCATTTCCATGCGCTCGCCCAGCTCTTCCGGGGTCGGTTCGCGACCCATTTCCTGCAGCATCTGGCGGGAAATACGGTTGAGCTTGTTGATCGTCTCGATCATGTGCACCGGAATACGGATGGTGCGCGCCTGGTCGGCGATCGAACGGGTGATCGCCTGGCGGATCCACCATGTGGCGTAGGTCGAGAACTTGTAGCCGCGACGGTATTCGAACTTGTCCACCGCTTTCATCAAGCCGATGTTGCCTTCCTGGATCAGGTCGAGGAACTGCAGGCCACGGTTGGTGTACTTCTTGGCGATGGAGATAACCAGACGCAGGTTCGCCTCGACCATTTCTTTCTTGGCGCGGCGGGCCTTGGCTTCACCGATCGACATGCGACGGTTGATTTCCTTGATCTCGGCAACGGTCAGGCCGGTTTCGGTCTCAAGGTCGATCAGCTTCTGCTGGCAAGCGACGATGGCAGCGTCCTTTTCACCCAGGGCGGCAGCCCACTTGGTATTGCGCTTGGCCAGGTCACCGCTCCAGGTCTGGTCGGTTTCGTTGCTCGGGAACATGCGCAGGAAGTCGGCACGCGGCATGCGGGCGTCACGCACGCACAGCTGCATGATGGCGCGTTCCTGCTGGCGCAGGCGGTTCAAGGCGTCACGAACACGCTCTACCAGTACCTCGAACTGCTTCGGTACCAGCTTGATCGGCATGAACAGGTCGGCCAGAGCCTGCAGGGCTTCGATGCTTTCCTTGTGGGCGCGACCGTTCTTCTTCAGGACCTTGTTGGTGGCCTGGAGCTGGTCGTTGACCGCACCGAAACGCTGGCGAGCGACTTCCGGGTCCGGGCCGCTCTCGGCCTCTTCCTCGTCGTCACCACTTTCGGATTCTTCCTCGTCGTCGTCGGACTCTTCCTTCGCGGCGGCGGCCTTGGTGCCCGGGATCGGCACTTCTTCGGTCGGCGCGGCGATATTGTCGTCAGGGTCGATGTAACCGCTGAGAACGTCCGACAGACGGCCACCTTCGCTGGTGACGCGGTCATATTCGCCGAGAATGTAGTCGACAGTGCCCGGGAAGTGAGCGATGGCGCCCATGACTTCACGGATGCCTTCCTCGATACGCTTGGCGATTTCGATCTCGCCTTCGCGGGTCAGCAGCTCGACGGTACCCATTTCGCGCATGTACATGCGCACCGGGTCGGTCGTGCGGCCGATATCGGTTTCAACTGCCGCCAACGCAGCAGCGGCTTCTTCGGCCGCGGCTTCGTCGGTGTCGGCTTCCGCCAACAGAAGGGCATCCGCATCCGGAGCACTCTCGAATACGTTGATCCCCATGTCGTTGATCATGCGGATGATGTCTTCCACCTGTTCCGGATCTGAAATATCCTCAGGCAGGTGGTCGTTGACCTCCGCGTAAGTCAGGTAGCCCTGCTCACGACCGCGGGTGATCAACTCTTTGATACGAGACTGCTGTTGCGCTTTTCCGGACATAACACCCTATCCACTGAAGGTCTTGGCGGGCAAAAAACAAGCCGAGGATTATACCCGAGCATGGGCCTCACGCGCCAGATGAGGTCGGCGTTTGTGCGGGAACATTCCGGCTCAGCAGGGCGAGGAGCTGGGTTTTTTCCTCGCTGGTCAATTCGCTTTGACGTGATTTCCTGAGCAGTTGTTCCAGGCTGCGCTCGCGTTGGCGGGCGGACAAGCTAGTTATAGTGTCGAAAAACTGTTGTTCAAGGTTGTCGGCCACGATCAGCCATTCCTTTTCCGCCAAGGCCCGCAGCAGGCGCCCTTGTTCGGTGCCGTGCCAACGTGCGATCAACTGCATTGAGCTTAGCCCAGGATTTTTCTGCGCGGCTTCGATCAGTGCCACCAGCAGCTGGCTGTACAGGTGTTCTTCGTCGGCGAAGTGGCTGGCATCTTCCACCTTGCCGGCCAGCAGCGGGTGGTGCAGCAGCGTGCGCAGGGCGGCCAGGGTGGGTGGCTCGACCGGGGCCGGTACCCGTGGTGGCGCTTCGTCACGTTGCTGCCATGGCTTGCCACCCTTGCGGTTCTTGTCCCAGGGTTTGTCGCTCCACTGCTTCTTGCCAGTGGCCTTGTTCGGCTTCCACTCCTGTTCCTGATGAACGGGGGCGAAGTCGTGCTGCGGCATGTCGCCGTAGTCGGGGGTGTAGCTGGCCATGGCGTCGTAATCGTAGCCAGGGTCGTAGCCCGGCACGCTGCTGGCGGCCGGGGCGTGTTGCGCCAGTTGCTCGACCTGCTGCGGGTCGAGGCCGGTGATTTCCTTCAAGCGGTTGCGCATCAGTTGGCGCAGGTTGGCGCCGGGAATCTTTTCGATCAGTGGTGCGGCCAGGGTCGCCATGTGCGCCTTGCCTTCCAGCGAGCGTGGGTCGGCTTCGACGCCTAGCTGCTCGAAGAAGTAATCGGCCAGCGGCTGGGCGTGCTGGTTGATGCGGGCCATGAATGCATCGGTGCCTTCGGCGCGTACCAGGCTGTCCGGGTCTTCGCCTTCGGGCAGGAACAGGAAGCGCGCGCGGCGGCCGTCCTGCAGGTTCGACAGGGTTGATTCCAGGGCGCGCCAGGCGGCCTTGCGCCCGGCCTGGTCGCCATCGAAGCAGAACAGCACGCTGGGTACCACGCGGAACAGGCGCTTGAGGTGTTCTTCGCTGGTGGCGGTGCCGAGCGTGGCCACGGCGTTGCGCAGGCCCTGCTGGGCCAGGGCAATGACGTCCATGTAGCCCTCGACGACGATGATTTCGTCAAGGTTGCGGTTGTGCTTGCGTGCCTCGTACAGACCGTACAGTTCCTGGCCCTTGTGGAACACCGGCGTTTCCGGGGAGTTCAAGTACTTGGGCTTGTCGTCGCCGAGCACCCGGCCACCGAAGGCGATGATGCGCCCGCGGCTGTCGCGGATCGGGAACATCACCCGGTCGCGGAAGCGGTCGTAGCGCTTGCCGCTTTCGGCGTTCTCGATCAGCAGGCCGGCATCGATCATCACCTTCTGCTGCAGGGTATCGGCACCCAGGTGTTTGAGCAGGTTGTCCCAGCCTGGCGGGGCGAAGCCCAGGCCAAAGTCACGGGCGATTTCCCCGGACAGGCCACGGCCCTTGAGGTAGTCCACCGCCGCCTTGCGGGTCGGGTGGCTGCGCAGGGCTTGGCGATAGAACTCGGAGGCCGCTTCCAGCAGCGGGTACAGCGGCGAGTCGGTTGGCTGGCGTGGCTTGTGGTCGCGGCGGCCTTGCTCGCGGGGCACTTCCATGCCGGCGGCGCGGGCCAGCTCCTCGACGGCCTGGGGGAAGTCCAGGTTGTCGTGGTCCATGACGAAGCCCAGGGCGTTGCCGCCGGCACCGCAGCCGAAGCAGTAGTAGAACTGCTTGTCGGGGCTGACCGTGAAGGAAGGGGTCTTCTCCTTGTGGAACGGGCAGCAGGCGGAATAGTTCTTGCCGGTTTTTTTCAGCTGGACGCGCGAACTCACCACGTCGACAATGTCGAGGCGGTTGATAAGGTCGTCAATGAAACTCTGGGGAATCAGCCCGGCCATGGCAGTCTCGTCATCTGGCAGCTGGCAAGTCTAATCGCTCACGCGCCGAATGGGGCGAGTGCCGCTTGGGAAAGTGCGAGGGAATGTGTGCTCGTCGCCAGCCCCTGAGGGCCCGTCAGTCGGACGTGCACGTCTGGTCATACAGCAAGGGGGACCAGCTCTGACGTTTCAGGCAGGTTGCCCATGTGCAGTTCGCATGAAGCTTGTGCAGGGCCTTGAGCTAGCTGCTCAAGTTTGAATCGACCACTGCCATCGCCCGGCGGTTAGCCGGGCAGGCAGAAGCTTTGCGTAGAACGTCTGTATTAGTACAGACGAACGGCGCGGCGCTGTTCGCGCTGAACTTTCTTGGCGTGACGCTTAACAGCAGCAGCTGCTTTACGCTTACGCTCGGCGGTCGGCTTCTCGTAAAACTCGCGGCTACGAACTTCAGCCAGTACACCGGCTTTTTCGCAGGAGCGCTTGAAACGACGCAGAGCTACGTCGAAGGGTTCGTTCTCTTTAACTTTGACGGCTGGCATCCAGGGCTACCTTAATTCATTACCGGGGTAGACGTGCTCCTGGCAAAACAAAGGTGTGCTGGAGAACGTCGGTTTTCAAGGGTTGCGGATGTTAACCCTTAGCAAGCCGGAATGCAAAGCCTCTGATCGAAAACCGCTGGTCGGCATCCGACACGGGGACTATCATGCGCGGCTTCGAATTCAGCCCCCACAAGGGACGAACCCATGCTAGTACTGGGATTGGAAACATCCTGCGACGAAACTGGCGTCGCATTATACGACAGCGAACGCGGTTTGTTGGCCGACGCGCTGTTCAGCCAGATCGACCTGCACCGCGTGTTCGGCGGCGTGGTGCCAGAGCTTGCCTCGCGTGACCACGTCAAGCGCATGCTGCCACTCATCCGCCAGGTGCTTGACGAGGCCGGTTGCGTGGCTACCGAGATCGATGCCATCGCCTATACCGCGGGCCCAGGCTTGGTAGGGGCCCTGCTGGTGGGGGCCTCCTGCGCCCAGGCGCTGGCCTTTGCCTGGGACATCCCGGCAATTGGCGTACACCACATGGAAGGCCACCTGCTGGCCCCCATGCTGGAAGAAAACCCACCGGAGTTTCCGTTCGTCGCTTTGTTGGTTTCCGGCGGTCACACCCAGCTGGTGCGGGTTGATGGCATCGGCCAGTACGAACTGCTGGGCGAGAGCCTGGACGACGCCGCCGGCGAAGCGTTCGACAAGACCGCCAAGCTGATCGGCCTGAACTACCCCGGTGGCCCGGAAATCGCCCGCCTGGCCGAGCGCGGCGTGCCTGGCCGCTTCGTGTTCCCGCGACCGATGACCGATCGCCCGGGGCTGGAGTTCAGCTTCAGCGGCCTGAAAACCTTTGCCCTGAACACCTGGCAGCAGTGCCGCGATGCCGGCGACGACAGTGAGCAAACCCGTTGCGACCTGTCCCTGGCATTCCAGCAGGCGGTGGTGGAGACTCTGACCATCAAGTGCAAGCGGGCGTTGAAGCAGACTGGCCTCAAGCGCCTGGTCATTGCCGGTGGCGTCAGCGCCAACAAGGCCCTGCGTGCGTCCCTCGAAGACATGCTCGGCAGCATCAAGGGCAACGTGTACTACGCGCGCCCGCAGTTCTGTACCGACAACGGCGCGATGATCGCCTATGCCGGCTGCCAGCGGTTGTTGGCCGGGCAAAAGCAGGACCTGGCGATCAGCGTGCAGGCACGCTGGCCGATGGAGCAGTTGCCGCCGGTTTAAGCGTTAGAAGTGCCGTTCGCGGCCGGCGAACAGGTCGCGCAGGTTGCTGCGGTGACGCCATACGATCATCGCCGTCAGCACGGTGATCGGCAGCAGGGCCTCTGGCTCGCGCCAGGCCAGCAATGGCAAGGTCAGCGGTGTGGCGATCAGCGCCGCCAGCGAGCTGGTGCGGGTGAGGTAGAAGGTCAGCAGCCAGGCGCCGATGGCCAGTAGCGCGGCCGGGAAGTACAAGGCCATGAGCATGCCCGCGGCGGTTGCCACGCCCTTGCCGCCCTGGAAGCGGAAGTACAGCGGGAACAGGTGGCCCAGCACTGCGCACACGCCTACCCAGGCCTGTGCGTGCAGGTCCAGCCCGGCACCGCGGGCAAGCAATACCGGCAACAGGCCCTTGCACAGGTCGCCAAGCAGGGTCAGGATCGCCAGCTTGCGGCCTGCCAGGCGTAGCATGTTGGTGGCGCCGGCATTGCCTGAACCGCTGGAACGCGGGTCCGGGCTGCCCGTGAGGCGGCTTAGAACGATGGCGAAGGACAGCGAGCCGAGCAGGTAGGCGAGCAACGCCAGTAACCAAAACATGCTAACTATTCCGGGCGAGGACGCCCTGATTCTAACGGCGCCAGTCGCCCTTGTCGTGCTGTGGAGAGAAGTGCTTGGACAGAGTGTTCATCGAAGGCCTGGAAGTCGATACCGTCATCGGTGCCTATGACTGGGAGCGGGATATTCGCCAGTGCTTGCGCCTGGACCTGAGCTTCGCCTGGGACAACCGCCCGGCTGCGGCCGGTGACGACCTGAACCTGGCGCTGGACTATGCCAGTGTGTCGGCGCGCATCCAGGCGTTTGCCGAACAGGCCCGTTTCGAGTTGGTGGAAACCTTCGCCGAGCGCCTGGTGGCGACGTTGATGGAAGAGTTCCACATTCCGTGGGTGCGGTTGAAACTGACCAAGCCGGGTGCGGTGCCGGCGGCCCGTGGTGGTGTTGGCGTGGAGATCGAGCGCGGATGTCTCTGAGCACGGTTTACCTGGGCCTTGGCAGCAATATCGACCGCGAGGTGCATTTGTGCGCCGGGCTCGATGCGTTGGCAGGCATCCTGACCGACATGCGCTGTTCGCCGGCGTTCGAAAGCCAGGCGGTGGGAATCAAGAGTGGGCCGTTCATCAACTTCGTGGTGACCGGGCAGACTGAGTTGCCATTGATCGAACTGGACCGCCGGCTGAAGTTCATCGAGGCCGATAATGGCCGCTATGCCCCGGACCGCAAGGGCCTGCCGCTGGATATCGACGTGCTGATGTATGACGGCCTGCACGGCACGTTCGATGGGTTGGTGTTGCCTCGGGCCGAGATCCTGAAGAACGCCTTTGTGCTTTGGCCGCTGTCGCTGCTGGCGCCGGAGCTGGTGCATCCGGGGGTAGGCAAGACAATGGCGCAGTTGTGGCAGGAGGCGCGGATCGAGCAGGTGTTGGCTCCGGTTGCCTTTGAGTGGCGTGGGTTGCAGCTGACTCCCGCGTAAGCCTGCACCGGCCCTTTCGCGGCTAAAGCCGCTCCCACAGGGGGGGCACAACATTGGGCATCATGCGATCCATGCAGGAAAAGTTGAATTCTTCGCGGGCATGTCCGCTCAGGCTCACGCAGTCCCTGTGGGAGTGGTTTCAGCCGCGAAGGGGCGGGTATCTTCAACCGAGCTTGTAAGCCTCGAGCGCTTTCAGCCGCTCACCTTTGAGCGCCTCTCCCAGGGCCTGGCCGCTCAGCCCTGTCAGCACCAACGGTTTCACATCCACCGCCCGCGCCGCCGCCGCAGCCCCTCGCAGGTAGTCGGCCTGTGGATAACCCGCTTTGCCCTCGCCTAGCGCTGTCATCTCGCAAGCGATCAGGAAGTCTTCGAACCGTTGTGGCCGTCGGTACACATCGAACTTCTGCAACAGCTCCAGCAGTGCCGTGGCAGGCAGCTCCTGCGCCTGGTTGCCCAGCTTCAGGCATTCACCCGTCAACAACGCCAGCTCCTGGCATTCCCGTGGCGCCTTCAGGCGCTGGTTGACGGCTTTGATAGCGGCCGGTGTCAGCGACTGCAGCAGGCAGGCCCAGCGTACCTGCAGGGTCTGTTCGTGCATGGCCGCCTGTTCCAGCGCCGCCAGGGCCTTGGGGGTGTCATCAAACTCTGGCAGCAGCTCCCGCAGTGCCCCACAAGCATGCAGCACCTGGAAGAACACCTGCGGCTGCGCCTCCATCAGCGCCCGCTCGATTTCCTTCCAACTGCGCTCGGCGGTCAGCGCCTGCAGTTCGCCAGAAGCACTGATCTGGCGCATCAGTTCCAGTGTCTCATCGGCAACCCGAAAACCCAGCGGCGCGTAACGTGCAGCAAAGCGCGCAACACGCAGCACGCGCAATGGATCTTCGGCGAATGCCGGCGAAACATGGCGCAAAAGGCGCTGATCGAGATCGTCCTGGCCATGATAGGGGTCGTACACCGTACCCATCTCGTCCTCGGCCATCGCATTGATGGTCAGGTCACGGCGGATCAGGTCTTCCTCCAGGGTCACATCGGGGCTGGCGTGGAAGGTAAATCCGCCATAGCCGCGCCCGCTCTTTCGCTCGGTGCGGGCAAGGGCATATTCCTCGCCGGTTTTCGGGTGCAGGAACACCGGGAAATCAGCGCCGACCGGGCGAAAGCCCTTGGCGTGCATTTCCTCGACCGTGGCGCCGACCACCAGCCAGTCGATATCGCTGACAGGGCGACCGAGCAGGCGGTCGCGCACGGCGCCGCCAACTTTGTAGATGTGCATGTGCAGCTCTCCATAACTGCCGACAGGATACCCTGTCGGCACTCATGGCGTGGCACTAGAGGTGGTGGATGACAGCCAGATCCATGCGGCCGTAGTCGGCGCTTTCGCCGTGCTCGCCGCGTGGTGGCATGTGATGGGTCTTCATCACCTGCTCGCCCTGAACGGTTTCCAGATGGATGTCGAAGCCCCACAGGCGGTGCAGGTGCTTGAGCACTTCATCGGTAGAATCGCCCAGCGGTTTGCGGTTGTGTTGCTGGTGACGCAAGGTCAGCGAGCGGTCGCCGCGGCGGTCGACGCTCCAGATCTGCACGTTCGGTTCACGGTTGCCCAGGTTGTACTGCGCCGCCAGCAGTTCGCGAATCGTCCTGTAGCCGGCCTCGTCGTGGATGGCAGGTACATACAGGTCGTCGCGCTGGTCGTCATCGAGGATGCTGAACAGCTTCAGATCGCGCATGACCTTCGGCGACAGGTACTGCAGGATGAAGCTCTCGTCCTTGAAGCTGCTCATGGCGAACTTGATGGTAGAAAGCCAGTCACTGCCAGCAATGTCGGGGAACCAGCGGCGATCTTCTTCGGTCGGGTTCTCGCACATGCGGCGGATGTCGGTGTACATCGCAAAGCCCAGTGCGTAGGGGTTGATGCCGTTGTAATAGGGGCTGTCGAAGCCGGGCTGGAACACCACACTGGTGTGTGACTGCAGGAACTCCATCATGAAACCTTCGGTGATCAGCCCCTCGTCATACAGGTCGTTCATCAGTGTGTAGTGCCAGAACGTCGCCCAGCCTTCGTTCATCACTTGGGTTTGGCGCTGTGGGTAGAAATACTGTGCGATCTTGCGCACGATGCGCACCACTTCACGCTGCCAAGGTTCCAGGAGTGGGGCGTTCTTTTCGATGAAATACAGGATGTTTTCCTGCGGTTCGGCAGGGAAGCGCGCATCATCGCGCTCGTTACCCTTGTCAGCGCTTTTCGGAATGGTGCGCCACAGGTCATTGATTTGCCGCTGCAAGTGCTCCTCGCGCTCCTTCTGCCGCCGCCGCTCCTCTTCGGCGGAAATCGGATAAGGCCGCTTGTAACGGTCGACGCCGTAATTCATCAGGGCATGGCAGGAGTCGATCAGGTCTTCTACTGCATCGATGCCATGGCGCTCTTCACATTGGGCTATGTACTGCTTGGCGAACACCAGGTAGTCGATGATCGAGCTGGCGTCGGTCCAGGTGCGGAAAAGATAGTTGCCCTTGAAGAAACTGTTATGGCCGTAGCAGGCATGGGCAATCACCAGTGCCTGCATGCACATGGTGTTTTCTTCCATCAGGTAGGCGATGCACGGGTCCGAGTTGATCACGATCTCGTAGGCCAGGCCCATCTGGCCACGGCTGTAGGATTTCTCCGTGCTGAGGAACTGCTTGCCGTAGGACCAGTGGTGGTAACCCAGCGGCATGCCGACCGAGGCGTAGGCGTCCATCATCTGCTCGGCGGTGATCACCTCGATCTGGTTGGGGTAGGTGTCCAGGGCGTAACGCTCGGCCAGGCGGCTGATTTCCCGGTCGTAGGTCTGGATCAGTTCGAACGTCCACTCGGACCCGGTGGAAATTGGTTGGCGTCTCTGTGCTCTGGCGGTCATGTGGCTAACCTGCGCTGGAAGAGTTCACGGAAGACCGGGTAGATATCGCCGGCCGATACCAACTGCTGCTGGGCGAACGTGTCGGGGAAGGCTTCGCCGATGCGCTCGTATTCGTACCACAGCGCCTGGTGTTCACGAGGGGTGATTTCAACGTAAGTGTAGTACTGCACATGCGGCATGATCTGCTTGGCCAGGATGTCGCGGCAGATCGGCGAGTCGTCGTTCCAGTTGTCGCCGTCGGAGGCTTGGGCGGCGTAGATGTTCCAGTCGCTGGCCGGGTAGCGTTCGGCCATGACCTCCTGCATCAGCTTGAGCGCGCTGGAAACGATGGTGCCGCCGGTCTCCCGCGAATAGAAGAATTCTTCCTCATCGACTTCACGGGCGCTGGTGTGGTGGCGGATGAACACCACTTCGATGCGCTCGTAGTTACGCTTGAGGAAGAGGTACAGCAGGATGAAAAAACGCTTGGCGATATCCTTGGTGGCCTGGGTCATCGAGCCAGATACGTCCATCAGGCAGAACATCACCGCCTTGGAGCTGGGGTTGGGCTGCTTGACCAGCAGGTTGTACTTGAGGTCGAAGGTGTCGAGGAAGGGCAGGCGGTTGATGCGTGCCTTCAGACGTTCGATCTCGTGTTCGACTTCCTGGATATCGGTGAAGTTGTCTGGTTCCTCGACCTTCAGGCGGGCGAGTTCCTTCTGTGCCTCGCGCAGCAGTGCGCGGCTGCTGCCGGTCAGGGCGATGCGCCGGGCATGGGCTGAACGCAGGGTGCGCACGATGTTGATGCGTGACGGGTTGCCTTCGTTGGCGATACCGGCGCGCACGGTCTTGAAGGTATCGGCCCCGGTCAGGTGACGTTTGACCAGGTTGGGCAGTTCGAGGTCCTCGAACATGAACTCCAGGAATTCTTCCTGGGTAATCTGGAAGACGAAGTCGTCCATGCCCTCGCCGGAGTTGCCGGCCTTGCCGCGGCCGCTGCCACCGCCTCCGCCGCCTTGCGGCCTGGGGATGTGTTCACCGGCGGTGAACTCCTTGTTGCCTGGGTGCACGATGGTCTGTTTGCCCCCGCGACCATGGTGCAGCACCGGTTCGTCGATATCGCGCCCCGGAATGCTGATCTGCTCGCCATGTTCCATGTCCATGATGGAACGGCGGCTTACCGCCTCTTCGACGGCCTTCTTGATATGTTCGCGGTACCGCCGCAGGAAGCGCTGGCGGTTGACCGTGCTCTTGTTCTTGCCGTTCAGGCGTCGATCTATAACGTAGCTCATGGCCCCTCCGGTAGCTGGGAACAGCTGCACGCTTCAAGCTACGAGCTGCTGCACGTAATGGCAGCAAAGCAGCTTCCGCCGCCCAAGGCTGGCAGCAGCCTTGGGCGTGCGGTGGGTAGCTTGTCGCTTTATTGCGATTTCCTGACCCGCAGGTACCATTCCGACAGCAGACGAACCTGTTTGTCGGTGTAACCACGCTCCACCATACGCGTGACGAAGTCGTTGTGTTTCTGTTGGTCCTCCTTGCTTGCCTTGGCGTTGAAGCTGATGACCGGTAGCAGGTCTTCGGTGTTGGAGAACATTTTCTTCTCGATCACCACCCGCAGCTTTTCGTAGCTCAGCCAGCTCGGATTCTTGCCGTTGTTGTTGGCACGGGCGCGCAATACGAAGTTGACGATTTCGTTGCGGAAATCTTTCGGGTTGCTGATGCCGGCCGGCTTCTCGATCTTCTCCAGTTCTTCATTGAGGGCGATACGGTTGAGGATTTCGCCGGTTTCCGGATCGCGGTATTCCTGGTCCTGGATCCAGAAGTCTGCGTACAGCACGTAGCGGTCGAAGATGTTCTGGCCGTATTCGCTGTAGGACTCGAGGTAGGCAGTCTGGATTTCCTTGCCGATGAACTCGATGTAGCGCGGGGCCAGGTACTCCTTCAGGTAGCGCAGGTAGCGTTCCCGCACTTCGGCCGGGAACTGTTCCTGCTCGATCTGCTGCTCCAGCACATACAGCAGGTGAACCGGGTTGGCTGCCACTTCATGTGGGTCGAAGTTGAACACCTTGGACAGGATCTTGAACGCGAAGCGGGTCGACAGGCCGTTCATGCCCTCATCGACGCCGGCGGCATCTCGGTATTCCTGGATCGACTTGGCCTTCGGATCGGTGTCCTTGAGGTTTTCCCCATCGTACACCCGCATCTTCGAATAGATGTTGGAGTTTTCCGGCTCTTTCAGGCGCGACAGTACGGTGAACTGGGCGAGCATCTTCAGCGTGTCTGGCGCACAGTGGGCCTTGGCCAGCGAGCTGTTGATCAGCAGCTTGTCGTAGATCTTGATTTCGTCGCTGACGCGCAGGCAGTACGGCACCTTGACGATGTAGATCCGGTCGATGAACGCCTCGTTGTTCTTGTTGTTGCGGAAGGTGTGCCACTCCGATTCGTTGGAGTGGGCCAGCAGAATCCCGGAGTAGGGGATGGCGCCGAGGCCTTCGGTACTGTTGTAGTTGCCCTCCTGGGTGGCGGTGAGCAGCGGGTGCAGGACCTTGATCGGTGCCTTGAACATCTCGACGAATTCCATCAGGCCCTGGTTGGCCCGGCACAGCGCGCCCGAATAGGCATAGGCATCGGCGTCGTTCTGCGGGAATTCCTCGAGTTTGCGGATATCCACCTTGCCGACCAGGGCCGAAATGTCCTGGTTGTTCTCGTCGCCGGGTTCGGTCTTGGCGATGGCGACCTGGTTGAGGATCGACGGGTACAGCTTCACCACCTTGAACTTGCTGATGTCGCCGCCGAATTCCTGCAGGCGCTTGGTAGCCCAGGGCGACATGATGGTGTTCAGGTAGCGCCGCGGGATGCCGTACTCTTCCTCGAGAATGGCCCCGTCTTCGGTGGCGTTGAACAGCCCCAGTGGCGACTCGAATACCGGCGAGCCCTTGATGGCGTAGAACGGTACCTTTTCCATCAGCTGCTTGAGTTTTTCGGCCAGCGACGATTTACCGCCGCCCACCGGGCCCAGCAGATAGAGGATCTGTTTCTTTTCCTCCAGGCCTTGGGCGGCGTGGCGGAAGTAGGACACGATCTGGTCGATGCACTCTTCCATGCCATGGAAGTCGGCAAAGGCCGGATAGCGGCGGATAACCTTGTTGGAAAAGATTCGCGACAGTCTGGAATTGGTTGAGGTGTCGATCAGCTCCGGCTCACCGATGGCCAGCAACAGCCGTTCGGCCGCCGATGCGTAGGCACTGCGATCCTCTTTGCACAGCTCGAGGTACTCCTGCAGCGAGAGTTCTTCCTGGCGCGTAGACTCGAAACGTTGTTGGAAGTGGCTAAAAATACTCATGACGTCACCTCGCTCGATACGTGGAGACGACGCCGGATCAGTCAGCTGATGCTGGCATGCAACCGGGGTTGCCGATTGCTGTATACCCCCCAGAACACCTTGTAACGCTACCGATGACCCGCACGCCGGTGTACCGGCTCTCCCCTTTTTCTGGATGGCCTGCGCTTAAGAATAGTTGGTTATCCGCAAGGTCAAGGGTGAGGGGCGGAGAAGTTGCGAACGACCGTTCGTCAGATAAGCCGCAAGCCCGCATGGGGCGCGGGCTGCAGTAAAAATGAAAAAATTATTCGGCAGCGCCCTGGGCGGTCTCGGCCGGGTAGGTGGCGCGCCACAGCTCAAAGCCGCCGTCGACGCTGTATACGTCCGAGAAGCCTTGGTTCACCAGATAGGCCGCAGCACTCTGGCTGGAATTGCCGTGGTAGCACACCACCAGGGTTGGAGCGTCGAGGTCGGCATTGCGGATGAACTCGGCGACAGAATGGTTATCCAGATGCTTGGCGCCGGTGATGTGGCCGGCAGCGAAAGCTTGTGGGTCGCGAATATCGACGACGACCGCACCTTCTTTCTTGCGAAGCTCCAAGGCCTGCTCGGGAGGGATGCGCTTGAATTCGCTCATGGGTACTACTTCCTTCGGGTGTGGTCGTTGAGTGTAGTGGGTTGTGCCGATTGGCGCAGGGTGCCGTCGTCGGCGCAGTCACAGCGGTGGTATTCGCCGCTGTCGACGTTGTACAGAGTCATGGCGCCGCCCCATACGCAACCGGTGTCCAGGGCGATGATGCCGGGCTCGTCGACCTGCCCCTGCAGGGCGGCCCAGTGGCCGAAGATGATCTTCACGTGGCGTGAGCGGCGGCCTTTGTGCGCGTACCAGGGCTTGTAGCCTTTGGGGGCGGTATCCAGGCCTTCCTTGCTCTTGAGGTCGAGCTTGCCTTCGGCTGTGCAGAAACGCATGCGCGTGAGGTAGTTGGTGATGACCCGCAGGCGTTCGATGCCGCTGAGGTTCTTGCTCCACTTGTTCGGCTCGTTGCCGTACATGCCGTCCAGGTACAGTTTCAGGCGCTCGTCGTCGCGCAGCACTTCCTCGACCTCTGCGGCCAGGTCCAGGGCTTTGCCCAAGGTCCATTGCGGTGGAATGCCGGCGTGAACCAGGGCAATGCCACGGGGTTCGTCGTAATGCAGCAGCTTTTGCTGGCGCAGCCAGTCGAACAGCTGGTCGGCGTCCGGCGCTTCGATGATCTCGCGCAGGGTGTCGCTTTTCTTCAAGCGTTCGACGTTGTGCCAGGCGGCCAGCAGGTGCAGGTCATGGTTACCCAGCACGCACACCAGCGACTGACGGATCGAATAAAGGAAGCGCAGGGTTTCCAGTGACTCGGGGCCGCGGTTGACCAGGTCGCCGACCAGCCACAGGCGGTCGACGGCGGGGTTGAAGTTGACCCGTTCGAGCAGGCACTTGAGTGGCTGCAGGCAGCCCTGCAGGTCACCGACGGCGTAGGTAGCCATCAGTGCAGCGCCCCTGGCACCGCCAGGCGGAAGGGAGCGATCTCGGCATCGAAGCGTTTGCCGTCTTCGGCGAACATCTGGTAACTGCCTTGCATGGTGCCCACGCGGGTGCTGATGACCGCGCCGCTGCTATAGGTATGGCTCTGGCCCGGGTCGATATTGGGCTGCTGGCCTACCACGCCGGCACCACGCACCTCCTCGACCTCGCCGTCACCATTGGTGATCAGCCAGTGGCGCGACAGCAGCTTGGCTTTGAGCGAGCCGTTGTTCTGCACGGTGATGGTGTAGGCGAAAGCGAAACGACTGTTTTCGGGGTCGGATTGTTCTTTCAGGTAGCGGGTCACGACGCTGACGTCGATCTGATAGCGGGGGTCGGACATGCAAGGGCCTTGGGCGAACTGACGCAATAATGCAGTCTAGGCCATTGGGAGGGGGGAGGGCCAGCGGTGAGGGGCTTGGGGATTTGTGTTGCCTGTCCCGGCCCTTTCGCGGGTAAACCCGCTCCCACAGGATCTCACCCTATTTGAAGGAGGTGATTTACCTGTGGGAGCGGGCGTGCCCGCGAAGAGGCCGGATCAGGTTGAGTCAGGCTTTGGGCTGATCGGCCAACTGGTCAGCCAGGCGCACGAAGGCGGCCAGGTCCAGCTGTTCAGGGCGCAGGCTGCCGTCCACGCCGGCAGCTTCGATGGCGGCGCTGTCGAGCAGGCCTTTCATGGTGTTGCGCAGGGTCTTGCGGCGCTGGTTGAACGCTTCGCGTACCACCTGCTCCAGCAGCTTTGCGTCCTTGGCTGGGTACGGCAGCACTTCGTGCGGCACCAGGCGGACGATGGCCGAGTCCACTTTCGGCGGCGGGTTGAAGGCGCCAGGGCCAACGTTGAACAGGTGCTCGACCCGGCAGTGGTACTGCACCATGATCGACAGACGCCCCCAGTCACCACCGCCAGGGCCGGCGGCCATGCGCTCGACCACTTCCTTCTGCAACATGAAATGCATGTTGCGGATCAGCCCGGCATGGCTGAGCAGGTGGAAGATCAGTGGGGTGGAGATGTTGTAGGGCAGGTTGCCCACCACCTTGAGGCTGCGCGGTGGCACGCCCAGCTGGTTGAAGTCGAACTTCAGGGCGTCGCCCTGGTGCAGGCGGAAATTGCTGCGGCCGGCGAACTTGTGCTGCAGGATCGGCACCAGGTCCTTGTCCAGTTCCACCACGTCCAGCTGTGCTCCGCTGCCCAGCAGGCCTTCGGTCAGGGCGCCCTGGCCGGGGCCGATTTCCAGCAGATGTTCGCCGGCCTTGGCGTTGATGGCACGCAGGATGCGGTCGATGATGCCGGCGTCGTGCAGGAAGTTCTGGCCGAAGCGCTTGCGCGCCCGGTGTTGGTATTGCTCGTTCATGGTCGGTTCTCGGCCATCTGGTAGGCGGTTTCCAGCGCGACGCGCAGGCTGCCGGTGTCGACCTTGCCGGTGCCGGCCAGGTCCAGGGCGGTGCCGTGGTCGACCGACGTGCGGATGATCGGCAGGCCCAGGGTCACGTTGACTGCAGCGCCGAAGCCTTTGTACTTGAGTACGGGCAGGCCCTGGTCGTGGTACATCGCCAGCACCGCATCGCAGTGCTCCAGATATTTGGGGGTAAACAGGGTATCGGCCGGCAGCGGTCCGCGCAGGTCCATGCCTTCGGTGCGCAGGCGGGCCAGGGTCGGCTCGATGATGTCGATTTCCTCGCGGCCCAGGTGGCCGCCCTCGCCCGCGTGCGGGTTGAGGCCGCACACCAGGATGCGCGGGTTGGCAATGCCGAACTTGTCGCGCATGTCGGCATGCAGGATACGGGTTACACGCTCGACGCGCTCGGCAGTGATGGCGTCGGCAATGTCGCGCAGCGGCAGGTGCGTGGTCACCAGGGCCACGCGCAGGCCATGGGTGGCCAGCATCATCACCACTTGCGCGGTGTGGGTCAGCTCGGCAAGGAATTCGGTATGCCCGGAAAAGGCGATACCGCTTTCGTTGATCACGCCCTTGTGTACAGGGGCGGTGATCATCCCGGCGAAGTGCCCGTCCAGGCAGCCTTGCCCGGCACGGGTCAGGGTTTCCAGCACGAACGCGGCATTCGCCTTGTCGAGCTGGCCCGGTACTACCGGGGCTGCCAGGGGGGTGTCCCAGACGTACAGGCTACCCGCTGGCGCCGGCTGCTCGGGCCATAGGCCCGGCGCTACCGGCAGCAGGTTGACGGCCAGCCTCAGCCGCGTGGCCCGCTCGGCGAGCAGGTCACGGCTGGTGATGGCGATCAGGGGGTGGGGCTGGGCGTCTGCGGCGAGCAGCAGGCACAGGTCGGGGCCTATCCCGGCCGGCTCGCCGGGGGTGACGGCGAAGCGCAGGGGCTTCACTGGGCGGCCTGGTCAGCGCCAGGCAGCTTGATTTCAACGTAGGCCTCGTCGCGGATCTGGCGCAGCCAGGTCTGCAGCTCTTCGTCGTACTTGCGGTTGCGCAGTACGTTCATGGCCTGTTGCTCACGAGCCTGTTCGGTGCTGTCGGTGGCGCGACGGCCCAGCACTTCCAGGACATGCCAGCCGTACTGGGTCTTGAACGGACGGGTGACTTCGCCTTGGGCGGCGTTGGCCATCTGCTCGCGGAACTCCGGTACCAGGCTGTTCGGGTCAACCCAGTTGAGGTCGCCGCCGTTAAGCGCCGAACCCGGGTCTTCAGAGAAGCTCTTGGCCAGTTCGCCGAAGTCTTCGCCGTTCTTGATGCGCTCGTACAGGCGCTCGGCCAGTTGCTCGGTGGCAGCCTCGCTGCGGATCTCGCTAGGCTTGATCAGGATGTGGCGAACGTGCACTTCGTCACGCAGCACGTTCTCGCTGCCGCCACGCTTCTCCTCGAGTTTGAGGATGATGAAACCGTTGGGGATGCGGATAGGCTGGGTAATTTCACCAACCGGCATGCTGCTGAGCATCTTGGCGAAGTCTGGTGGCAGCTGGCCGGCTTTACGCCAGCCCATTTCGCCGCCTTCCAGGGCGTTTTCGCTGGCGGAGCGGGCAATGGCCATCTGGCCGAAGTCCGCGCCCTGCTTGAGCTGCTGGTACACATCGCCAACCTGGCGCGCGGCGGCCTGGATGGCTTCAGAGTTGGCCGCTTCCGGGGTCGGGATCAGGATGTTGGCCAGGCGGTACTCTTCCGACATCTGCATCTTGCCAAGGTCGGAGTTGAGGAAGTTCTTCACCTCCTGCTCGGACACCTGGATGCGCTCGGCCACGCGGCGCTGGCGCACGCGGCTGATGATCATCTCGCGCTTGACCTGCTCGCGGGCGTCGTCGAACGACATGCCGTCACGGGCCAGAGCGGCGCGGAACTGGTCAAGCGACATGCCGTTGCGCTGGGCAATGGTGCCCATGGCCTGGTTCAGCTCTTCGTCGGTGATGCGGATGCCGGAGCGTTCGCCGATCTGCAACTGCAGATTTTCGACGATCAGGCGCTCCAGTACCTGCTGGTCCAGCGCACCGGCAGGCGGCATGCCGCCGCCGCGCTTGGCGATGGTTTGCTGTACCTCGCGGACACGTTGGTCCAGCTGGCTTTGCATGACCACGTCGTTGTCGACGATGGCCACCACGCGATCAAGAGGTTGCACCGCGGCATGCACCGCGCCACTCAGCAATGCAACGCC
This sequence comes from Pseudomonas sp. TE3-3-F2023, assembly GCF_036784815.1. Taxonomy (NCBI): domain Bacteria; kingdom Pseudomonadati; phylum Pseudomonadota; class Gammaproteobacteria; order Pseudomonadales; family Pseudomonadaceae; genus Pseudomonas; species Pseudomonas sp. TE3-3-F2023. The sequence continues at coordinate 1,297,528 of NZ_CP145113.1, forward strand.
CAGCAACGCCGGGCGCAGTCGATCAATAAGCTTGGTCTTCACGTTCACGGTAACCTTGAATGCCTTCGTCGAGGAAAGACTCGACCTTGTTGCCGACTACACCACCGAGGCCTTTCAGGACGATCTGAAGGAAGATGCCGTGGTCGCCTTTTTCGTTCGCCGGGAGGGCTTGGCTGAAGTCGTCGTAATCGATCCAGTAACGGTTGATCAGGCGCAGCTTCCAGCAGCAGTTGTCGTACTCGAAACCGCCCATGGCTTCCAGGGTGCGGTTGCGGTTGTAGTCATGCTGCCAGCGAGCGATGACGCTCCACTGCGGAACGATCGGCCAGATGACCGAGAAGTCATGCTGCTGGATCTTGTAGTAATCCTTGATGTAGTTCTCGCTGCCTGGGACGCCGTAGTCGCCACCGCCCACTTTCCAGGTACCGGTCGTGGAGTCGTAGGAGATGGTGTCGTTACGGTAGCGATAACCGAGGTTGACCACTTTGTTCGGGTTGTCTTCAGGCTGGTAGTGGAACATCGCGCTGCCCGAGCGGGTGCTGCGGCTGTCCGGGTCCCAGTTGAAGTCCGAATTGAAGCGCCAGTCGCGGTTGAAGTAGTAGTTGTACACCAATGCGTATGGCGACACATCGGACTGCGAGTCGCTGCGGGTACGGTAATCGATACCAGGGAGCTGAACTTTACGGTCCTTGAAGTAGAAGGCCTGACCGATGCTGAAGTTCTGGCGTTCGAAGCCGTTTTCTTCGATCCAGCGGGTGGTCACGCCCAGCGACAGCTTGTTCTCGTCACCGATACGGTCGGTGCCGCTGAAGCGATTGTCGCGGAATAGCGAGTCGTAGCTGAACAGGGTTTCACCGGAGTCGAACAGCGGGATGTCCTTCTGGTCCTTGTATGGGACGTAGAGGTAGTACATACGCGGTTCGAGGGTTTGTTTGTAGTTGGTGCCGAACAGCGAAGTTTTGCGGTCGAAGTACAGGCCGCTGTCCACGCTGAAGATCGGCACGTCGCGGTTCAGCGAGCTGTTGTAGCTGCCGTACGCCGGGTTGGCCGATTGCGCGATAGCCTGGGTTTTACCCTGGCTGTCCAAGTCCAGATCGTAGTGGGTGTATGCGTACTTCAGCTTGGGGGTCAGGAAGCCGTAACTGGCTTCCATCGGCAGGCTGATCGATGGTGCAACGTTGAAACGGTTGCCGTTGGCACGAGCGATGCCGCTGACGTTCTGGTCCAGGCGGCGACCAGGCGCACCCGCCGAAGTGTCGGGAAGGCCATCTTCGTTCAATACGAAGTCGTCTTTCAGGTCACGATCGAAACGGACTGCCTCGGTTTCGTAGGCAATATTGAGCCCACCTGGCTCGTACGGCAGCTTGCCATTGAAGGTAATCTGCGGCAGACGATCGTACGGAGTGATCTTCGAGATGGTCGCCATCTCGTAGGCATGCACATTCAACCGCGCGGTGTAGCTGTCGCCACGGTAGGTCAGTGCTCCCTGCTGGTTCAGCAGGTCCTGGGTTTCAATACCGATCTGGTCGGATTCCAGGTCTTGGAAGTAGAACGGGTCGCTGATGTCGGTGTAGTCCACCTCGGTCATCAGGCGCTCGTCCAGCCCGCCCTTGTGCTGCCAGTTGACCATCCAGCGCTGCTCTTTGTAGTCAGTCTGGTCTTTGCGGTCGTCGTTCTTGTCGTTGAGGTACGCGCCACCGAACTGGCCTTCGCTGGAAGGCGTCAGGTAGCGGAACTCGCCTTCCATCAGCAGGCCGCGCTTGGTCATGTAGCGCGGGTACAACGTGGCGTCGTAGTTCGGCGCCAGGTTGAAGTAGTACGGCGTGACCAGCATGAAGCCGGTGTCGCTGGTGCTGCTGAACGATGGCGGCAGGAAGCCGGACTGGCGACGGTCGTCGATCGGGAAGTAGATGTACGGTGTGTAGAACACCGGGAAATCCTTGACCCGCAGCGTAACGTTGGTCGCGGTACCGAAACCGGTGGCCGGGTTCAGGGTGATGTTGTTGCCCTTCAGCTGCCAGGCGTTGCTGCCCGGTTCGCAGGTGGTGTACGTACCGTCCTTGAGGCGGATGATGGCGTTCTCGCCACGCTTGGCGTACAGGGCACTGCCGCGAATGTGCGACTTGTGCATCACGTATTCGGCGTTGTCGACCTGGGCTTCGCCCGTGTCGAGCTGGATCTGTGCCTCGTCACCGACCACCAGCGAACCGTTGTCACGGATCTTGACGTTGCCCTTGAGCTCGCCACGGTTTTCGGTCTGGTAGAGGTTGGCCTCGTCGGCCTCGGCCTGCATGCTGCCCTGGCGCATCACCACGTCACCGGCGAGGGTAGCGATCTGCTGCTCCTGCTGGTACTTGGATACCTTGGCGTTGATGTAGGTCGGCGACTCGTCCTTCGGCGTGGTGTCGGCCATGCCCGGGCGGGTTGGCTCGATGTAGGCGCCACCGCAGTACGGGCCGGTTTCGGCCAGCTGTGCGGCAGTGAGCTTTTCACGCGGAACCCAGTCCAGGTGGCTGTAGTCTTCGCTACGCGACTTCAGGCCACGGCCCTTGGCCTCGGTGACCAGCATCGGCCGGTCCGCGGTTTCGCCTTCGCTCGCGGCTTCGGTGCCGGTGCTGACGGCAGCACCCTCGTGCACCGGGCGCGGTGGCAGGTTGTTGGCTGGGGTCTTGGGCTTGCAGTCCCAACCACCGGAGGCGGACACTTGGCAGTCGAATTGTTCGGCTGCCACCACGTAAGACGTGGCCAGAGGTTGCAGGGCCAGCAGACCGCCGGTTACCAGCAACGGAAACTTTCTACGAAACGCGGGGGATTTCAATGCCATCTTATTAGTCCGGGCTTCCTGCGTGCCATCTGCCCGCGTGTGGGGCCGCACGCCTCTCGATGGTCTGAAAAAGATGCTGGATAATAAAGCATGACCCGCTTGACGGCTAGGGCCGTCGGAGACCCTTGTAATGCCTGAACACGATGTACGCCTGCAACAACTGACGGTCTGGCTCGATGAGCAGCTCAATGATCTTTTCCGGAAAAACGCCTGGGGCGATGTGCCCGCAGGCAGCCTGACCGCGGCCAGCAGCGACGCCAGCTTCCGTCGTTACTTCCGCTGGCAGGGCGCTGGTCACAGCTTCGTGATCATGGATGCACCACCGCCCCAGGAGAACTGCCGACCGTTCGTCGCCATCGACCACCTGCTTGCCAGCGCCGGCGTACACGTGCCGCTGATCCATGCCCAGGACCTGGAGCGTGGCTTCCTGCTGCTGGGTGACCTGGGCCACCAGACATACCTTGATATCATTGATGCGGACAACGCCGACGGCCTGTTCGCCGATGCCATCGACGCGCTGCTGGCGTTCCAGCGCCTGCCGATGGATGCGCCGTTGCCCAGCTACGACGACGCACTGCTGCGCCGTGAAGTAGAACTGTTCCCGGAGTGGTACGTGGGCCGTGAGCTTGGCCTGGCCTTCAGCGATGCCCAGAAAACCATCTGGCAGCGTATCAGCCAGCTGCTGATCGACAGCGCGCTGGCCCAGCCCAAGGTGCTGGTGCACCGCGACTACATGCCGCGCAACCTGATGCAGAGCACGCCCAATCCCGGCGTGCTGGACTTCCAGGATGCCGTATACGGTCCGGTCACCTACGACATCACCTGCCTGTTCAAGGACGCCTTCCTCAGCTGGCCGCAGGCGCGGGTCGAAGGGTGGCTGCGCGACTACTGGCAGAAGGCGCAGGCTGCCGGCATCCCGGTGCAGGCCGAGTTCGAGGCATTCCAGCGTGCCAGCGACCTGATGGGTGTGCAGCGCCACCTGAAGGTAATCGGCATCTTCGCCCGAATCTGCCACCGCGACGGCAAGCCTCGTTACCTGGGCGACGTGCCGCGCTTCTTCGCCTATATAGAAGAAGTGATCAGCCGCCGACCCGAATTGGCGGAGTTGGGCGAGCTGATTGCTGAGTTGCAGGCCGGAGCGCGTGCATGAAGGCAATGATCCTGGCAGCGGGCAAAGGCGAGCGCATGCGCCCGCTGACCCTGCACACCCCCAAACCGCTGGTCCCGGTCGCCGGCCAGCCACTGATCGAATACCACCTGCGGGCCCTGGCTGCGGCGGGCGTCACCGAGGTGGTGATCAACCATGCCTGGCTCGGCCAGCAGATCGAGGACCACCTGGGTGACGGCAGCCGTTTCGGCCTGAGCATCCGCTATTCGCCCGAAGGCGAGCCGCTGGAAACCGGCGGTGGTATCTACAAAGCCCTGCCATTGCTGGGTGACGCGCCGTTCTTGCTGGTAAACGGCGATGTCTGGACCGACTATGACTTCGCGCGCCTGCAGGCTCCCCTGCAAGGCCTGGCCCACCTGGTGCTGGTCGATAACCCTGGCCATCACGGCCGCGGCGACTTCCGCCTGGTGGGCGAGCGGGTGGTCGATGGTGACGATGCGCCTGGCACGCTGACTTTCAGCGGCCTTTCGGTGCTGCACCCGGCGCTGTTCGAAGGCTGCCAGCCTGGCGCCTTCAAGCTGGCGCCGTTGCTTCGCCAGGCCATGGCTGCCGGCCAGGTCAGTGGCGAGCACTACCGTGGGCACTGGGTGGATGTCGGCACGCTCGAACGTTTGGCCGAGGCCGAGCGCCTGATTGGCGAGCGCGCCTGACATGTGGTGGCCAAGCACGGTGATTGGTGCCGGTGCCGGCTTTGCCGTTGCCAGCATCCCCGGGGCCTTGCTCGGCGCGTTGCTCGGCCAGGCCATGGACCGCCGTCTGCGTTTGCAAGGTTGGGAGGACATGCGCGAACGCCTGGGGGGGCGCCCAGCCTTGCAGGACGACGAGTTGCTGTTCGTGATGCTCGGGCGCCTGGCCAAGTGCGATGGCCGGGTGGTCGAACAGCATATCCAGCAGGCGCGCCAGGAGATGGTGCGTCTGGACCTGGCCGAAGCAGCCCGACTGCGCGCGATTGCTGCGTTCAACCGTGGCAAGGCGGGCAAGGACCGGCTGGGTGGGCACCTGCGCCGCATTCGCCAGCAGCCGCATGCGGCCGAAGGCACCCTGCGTGCCTGTTGGCGCATGGTCTGGGCCGACGGCAAGATGGGCAACAAGGAGCGTGAGCTGCTGCTGGACTGGGGGCAGAAACTGGGCCTGAGCCGGCGGCAGGTGCAGGCCATGTCGCTGGAGTACGAACCACGCAAGGCGGCGGGGCCGGAAGGGATCGCCATGACCTACGCGGCGGCGTTGCGCTTGCTGGCGGTCGAGGCGGATACCGATGGCGACAAGGTCAAGCAGGCGTATCGTCGGCTGGTCAGTCGGCACCACCCGGACAAGCTGGCGGGCACTGGTGCCAGTGAGGCGCAGGTGCGTGAAGCGACCGAGCGTACCCGGGAGTTGCATCAGGCCTATGCAATGATCCGTAAGCGGCGGGGCCTTTGATGGCCCTATCGCCGGCAAGCCAGCTCCCACTGGTATTGCACTGACCCTTAACACCGTGGGGTACCTGTGGGAGCCAGCTTGCCGGGGATGGGCCGTCATGGCAAACCTTACCCCTGCGGGTTCATCCACCCCCGCACCCGGCGGAACAGTTGCTCCTGCTCGGCCACCTTGTTCCCCGGCATGGCAATCAGCGACAACTGCCGATACTGGCTGTCCTTCTGCCGCTTGCTGGCCTGCAGGCGCTGCGCGGCCGCATTGCGGTCACCGCTGCGGGTGACGTAGTAGATGTCGGCAGTCGGCACTTTCAAGGTCGGCGCCAGGCTTTCCAGGTCATGCTCAACCCGCGCCGGTGTCTGAGCGGCAACCATCACCAGTTTCTGCACCTGCGGTGGCTGTTTCTCGCTCAGGTAGCGGGCCGCCCAATACGCACCGCTGCCATGGCCGATCAGCACGATGCTGCGGGCGTTGTGCTGCTGGGCAAAGGCCACCGCAGCATCCAGGCGGGCGAAAATGCGCTCGGCATCAGCCGGGTCTGTTTGCTCGCTGGCCTGTTTGGCGTCGGTGCTTTCCGCGGTGTCGGCATCTGCTGCGGTCGCCTGGGCGACGTTGGCATTGGCATCGTCCGGCACGTCCTTGGCCGGGGCGCTTTCGCCCTTTTCTGGCTGCGGCTCGGCAGCCGGCTTGGCCTCGACCCGCGCCTGTGGGCTGTCGGCGAGCAGATCGGGCAGGCTGATGCTAAGGCTGTGCCAGCCGATATCGGGGAACTTCTGCCGCAGCGGGCCGACCGCATTCGGCCAGTCAGCCGTTTCGCCAGCCCCCGGGACGATGATGACCGCTCCCTCCGGGTCGCTGTCGTTGGCTGGTTTCCACAGGGCCAGGAAGCTGTCGGCACCAGCCTGCAGGGTCTGCTGTTCGGCCTTGGGTACCAGCCGCTCGAGCGCCTGGGCGTCCTCCTGGCTGCGTTCCAGCAGCGGCGGGCGAGGGGCTTGGGCAGCGGGTGCTTCGGTAGTGGATGGTTTTTCGGCATCGGCGGCCAGGGCGCCGAGTGGAAGGAGCGAGGCTAGGCAGCACATTGCCAGCGTCGTGCGATAAAGTGTGGACATGAGTCAACCCAGGGCCAGAATGATACCGGCAGCCTAATAGTATTTGCCCGTGACGGCCATGCTGCATGGCCGCCTTGCCAAGACGAGCGTGTAGATGAAGCGAGTGCGTCGCCTGTTTGTTATCGGCTGCTTGTGGCTGCCCTTGATTGCATTGGCCAGGCCCGAGACGGTGCCCACGGTTGCCTTGGAACCGGCCCAGCAGCAATGGCTGGATACACACCGCAGCCTGCGTGTCGGCCTGGTGTTGCAGGCGCCCTACGCTCAGTTCGACCGGCGCCTGCAGCAACTGTACGGAGCCAACGTGGAACTGGTGAGCAGCCTGGCACAGGCCCTGCGGCTGGACCTTACCTGGCGCAACTTCGCCGACCAGGCCAGCCTCGAGCATGCCCTTCAGGCCGGCGAAATCGACTTTGCCCCGGGGCTTACCCAGACCCCCGCCAGCCTGCGTCTGTGGCTGTTCAGCGACCCTTACATGCGCGTGCCGCAACTGGTGGTGGGGCCGCGTACCGGGACCATGGCCGTGGAACTGGAAACGCTCGAGGCCGAGCAGCGGGTGGCGGTGCGCATGCCCAGCCAGCTGGCGGACTACCTGCGTGGCAATTACAGCAACCTCAACCTGCAAGGGGTGCCCAACGAGCGCGAGGCCCTGCAACTGGTGGTGGGTGGCCAGGCTAGTTTCGCAGTGCTGGACGAAGCCCAGCTCAGCCGCCTGTCGCGCGAAAGCGAGTTCAGTGAGTTGGCCGTGGTCGGCGATATCGGCCTGCCGCAACTGTTGCGCATCGGTTCGCGGCGCGACTGGCCGCTGCTGGCCGATGTGCTCGAGCGTGGCCTGCAGGCGTTGCCGGCCAAGGAACTGGAGCAACTGCACCAGCGTTGGCTGCAGCCAAAGTACCCTCGTCTGAGTGAATCGACGGGTTTCTGGCAGAACCTGGCCTTGTTGTCCGGCATGCTGCTGTTGTGCGCGCTGGCTACTCTGGTGTGGCAGCGTCGGCAGCAGCGTCAGCTGGAGCGTAGCCTGCTGGCCACCCGAGAAAGCCTGGTGGAGCGGCAAGTGCGTGAAGAAGCATTGCGCCTGAGTCAGTTCGCCATCGACCAGAGCACAGTGGGCATCCTCTGGGTCAACTGGGACAGCCACGTACGCTACGCCAACCATGCCGCCGAGCGCATGCTGGGCTATGGCGAAGGCGCGCTGCTGGAGCGGCCGCTGAGCGACTTTGAACCCAGCCTGACCATGGACCGCTGGCTGGAGCTTTGGAAAGGCGCGCGCACCGGTGCGGGCGGTGTCGGCCAGTTCGAGACGCAGTGCCGGCGGGCAGACCACAGTCTGCTGCCGGTCGAGCTGTCGCTGAGTTTTCTGCGTTTTCGTGACTCCGAGTACCTGGTGGTATACCTCGCCGATGTCACCGAGCGCCACCGCGCCCTGGCGGCTCTGCGCGAAAGCGAGGCGCGCCTCAAGGGCATCGCCGGCAACGTGCCGGGATTGGTGTTCCGCCTGGAGCGAGACCCGGCCGAGGGTGACCTGGAATTCCCCTACATCAGCGAGGGCAGTGAGGCCTTGGTGGGCTATTCGCCCAGCGAGATCCAGCACCCGCAGATGGGCCTGCGCAACCTCGTACATCCCGAGGACCGCGCCGACTATCACCGAGTGCAGGACCTGGCCCTTGCCAGCGACCAGGATTGGTCCTGGCAGGGGCGCATCCTCACCCGTCAGGGTGAGCAGCGCTGGGCCGACATCAAGGCCAGCACCCGACGCCTTGGCAACGGCCAGGTGGTGTGGGACGGCGTGGTGTGGGACATCACCCAGGGCAAGCGGGCCGAGTTGGCGCTGGCCAGGTCCCAGGAGCAGCTGCGCGAACTGTCGGCCCATCTGGAAAGCGTGCGTGAGGAAGAAAAGGCCCGCATTGCCCGGGAAGTGCACGATGAACTGGGGCAGATGCTGACCGTGCTCAAGCTGGAGGTGTCGATGTGCGAGCTGGCCTTCGCCGAGCTGGACCCGGGCCTGAACGAGCGCCTGACCACCATGAAGCGCCTGATCGCCCAACTGTTCCAGCTGGTGCGTGACGTGGCCACCGCCTTGCGCCCGCCGATTCTCGATGCCGGCATCGCCTCGGCCATCGAATGGCAGGCGCGGCGCTTTGAAGCACGCACGCAAATCCCCTGCCTGGTGCAAGTACCGGATAATCTGCCAGCATTGAGCGATGCCAAGGCCATCGGGCTGTTCCGTATCCTCCAGGAGGCGCTGACCAACGTGATGCGCCATGCCCAGGCGCACAGCGTGGAGATCGAACTGGTGCGTGAGCACGGGCAATTGCGCATGACTGTCAGCGATGACGGCCAGGGCTTTTGCCGCGACCAGCCACGGCCCACCTCGTTCGGCCTGGTAGGGGTGCGTGAGCGGGTGCTGATGCTGGGCGGCAGCATGGCACTGGACAGTGAACCGGGCGAAGGCACCAGCCTGAGCGTGGCCATACCGTTGGAGTAGGAGAGCGATCGTGATTCGAGTGCTGGTGGCCGAAGACCACACCATTGTCCGTGAAGGCATCAAGCAGTTGATCGGCCTGGCCAAGGACATGCAGGTGGCGGGGGAGGCCGGTAACGGTGAGCAGTTGCTGGAAACCCTGCGCCACACGCCGTGCGAGGTGGTACTGCTGGATATCTCGATGCCGGGTGTGAATGGCCTGGAGGCGATTCCGCGGATCCGAGCGTTGCACGACGCCCCGGCGATCCTGATGCTGTCGATGCACGACGAAGCGCAGATGGCGGCGCGGGCGCTGAAGGCCGGGGCGGCGGGCTATGCCACCAAGGACAGCGACCCGGCGCTATTGCTGACCGCGATTCGCCGGGTTGCCGCTGGCGGGCGCTATATCGACCCGGCGCTGGCCGACCGCATGGTCTTCGAAGTGGGCCTGACCGAGTCGCGGCCGTTGCACACGCTGCTGTCGGAGCGGGAGTTTTCGGTATTCGAACGGCTGGCACAGGGCGCCAACGTCAACGACATCGCCCAGCAACTGGCGCTGTCGAGCAAGACCATCAGCACGCACAAGGCACGCCTGATGCAGAAGCTGAAAGTGAACTCGCTGGCTGAGCTGGTGAAGTACGCAATGGAGCACAAGTTGGTCTGAATGCGACATGCCTGTTCTCGGAACTTGCCGAGATCCCTGTGGGAGCGGGCGTGCCCGCGAAAGGGCCTGACCTGCCGATCTCTATGGCTGAACCGGCTCCTTCGCGGGCATGCCCGCTCCCACAGGTTTGGCGGGTGGCTCGGATGAGCATTCCAAACCCGCCATCTTTGTAGGGGAATCCCTACAGCAAATCTTCCATCCGGATGATGGCATTCTCTCACCACCCCCGATTTTCCGGCGCTTGCCGCTTGTCTAGTCTTTGCCTACGCAGTCATCCAACAAGAAGGTGCAGGCATGAGCGAGGCGAAGTCGAACGCTGCAACCAGCGAAACGCTGGTCAGCTTCCGTGGTGTGCAGAAGAGCTACGACGGCGAGTCGCTGATCGTCAAAGACCTCAACCTGGATATTCGCAAGGGCGAGTTCCTCACCCTGCTTGGCCCATCCGGCTCGGGCAAGACCACCAGCCTGATGATGCTGGCCGGCTTCGAAACCCCCACCGCCGGTGAAATCCAGCTGGCCGGGCGTTCGATCAACAACGTGCCGCCGCACAAGCGCGACATCGGCATGGTTTTCCAGAACTACGCGCTGTTCCCGCACATGACCGTGGCCGAGAACCTGGCCTTCCCGCTGACCGTGCGCAACCTGAGCAAGACCGACATCAGCGAGCGGGTCAAGCGGGTGCTGAACATGGTCCAGCTCGATGCCTTCGCCAAGCGTTACCCCGGCCAGCTGTCCGGAGGCCAGCAGCAGCGTGTGGCCCTGGCCCGCGCGCTGGTGTTCGAGCCGCAGCTGGTGCTGATGGACGAACCGCTGGGCGCGCTGGACAAGCAGCTGCGCGAGCACATGCAGATGGAGATCAAGCACATCCACCAGCGCCTGGGCGTGACCGTGGTGTACGTGACCCACGACCAGGGTGAAGCGCTGACCATGTCAGACCGGGTAGCCGTATTCCACCAGGGCGAAATCCAGCAGATCGCCGACCCGCGCACGCTGTACGAAGAACCCTGCAACACGTTCGTCGCCAACTTCATCGGCGAGAACAACCGCATCAACGGCACCTTGCTCGCCAGCGATGGCAAACGCTGCCAAGTGCAGTTGCCGCGTGGCGAGCGGGTCGAGGCGCTGGCGGTAAATGTCGGCCAGGCCGGCGAGCCGGTGACCCTGTCCATCCGCCCGGAGCGCGTGCGCCTGAACGGTCACAGCGAAAGCTGCGTGAACCGCTTCTCGGGCCGGGTGGCCGAATTCATTTACCTGGGCGACCACGTGCGGGTGCGCCTGGAAGTTTGCGGCAAGGGCGACTTCTTCGTGAAGCAGCCGATTGCCGAGCTCGACCCGGCGCTGGCCGTGGGCGATGTGGTACCGCTGGGCTGGGAGGTGGAGCACGCCCGCGCGCTCGATCCGATTGCCGAAGCCCATTGATGGATAGCTTCACCAACCCTGTACTGTGGAGAGAATAATAATGCGCAAGCAGTTGAAACTGACCGCCCTGGCCCTGGGGCTGTTCGCCGCTGGCCAGGCCATGGCCGCAGACCTCACCGTGGTTTCGTTCGGCGGTGCCAACAAGGCGGCCCAGGTCAAGGCGTTCTACGAGCCCTGGGAGAAGGCCGGCAAGGGCAAGATCGTCGCTGGCGAGTACAACGGCGAAATGGCCAAGGTCAAAGCCATGGTCGACACCAAGAGCGTGTCGTGGAACCTGGTGGAAGTGGAGTCACCCGAGCTGGCCCGCGGTTGTGACGAGGGCATGTTCGAAGAGCTCGACCCGGCGCTGTTCGGCAACGAGAGTGACTACGTGCCGGGCGCCATCCAGCCTTGCGGTGTGGGCTTCTTCGTATGGTCCACGGTGCTGGCCTACAACGCCGACAAGCTGAAGACCGCACCGACCAGCTGGGCCGATTTCTGGGACACCAAGAAATTCCCCGGCAAGCGCGGCCTGCGCAAGGGCGCCAAGTACACCCTGGAATTCGCCCTGATGGCCGACGGTGTGGCGCCGAAGGACGTGTACCAGGTGCTGGGCACCAAAGAGGGCGTGGACCGCGCCTTCAAGAAACTCGACGAACTCAAGCCAAGCATCCAGTGGTGGGAAGCCGGCGCCCAGCCGCCGCAGTATCTGGCCTCGGGTGACGTAGTCATGAGCTCTGCCTACAACGGCCGCATTGCTGCGGTGCAGAAAGAGAGCAACCTGAAAGTGGTGTGGAACGGCGGCATCTACGACTTCGACGCCTGGGCCATCCCGAAAGGCGCCAAGGATGTCGAGGAAGCGAAGAAATTCATCGCCTTCAGCGTGCAGCCCGAGCAGCAGAAGACCTACTCCGAGAACATCGCCTACGGCCCGGCCAATTCCAAGGCCGTGAGCCTGCTGTCGGACGCGGTGAAGAAGGACATGCCGACCACGCCTGAAAACATCGCCAACCAGGTGCAGATCGACGTGGCCTTCTGGGCTGACAACAGCGAGCAGCTGGAGCAACGCTTCAACGCCTGGGCGGCGAAGAAGTAAACGACCAGCGTAGGGGGCCGCTTTGCGGCCCATCGCCGGCAAGCCAGCTCCCACAGGGGCCGCGCTATCCCCGAGATCAGCGCAGTACCTGTAGGGGCAGCTCCCACAGGGATCAGAAGCCCCGAGGCCAGTGCAGTACCTGTGGGGAAAGCTCTCACAGGGATCACAAGCCCCGAAGCCAGTGCAGTATCTGTAGGAGGTAGCTCCCACAGGGATCAGAAGCCTCGAAGCCAGTGCAGTACCTCTGGGAGCTGGCTTGCCGGCGATGGGCTGCGCAGCAGCCCCATTTTCAGTTCGTATCGCGGAGTTCGCCATGGCCATTGCAGTGCCCCTCAAAGAAGGCGCAGGTCCAAGTCTCAAGCAGCGCCTCAAGCACGCCGAGCGGGTAAACCGCTGGAAGGCGCAGGCGTTGATCGCGCCGCTGGCGCTGTTTCTCCTGCTGGTGTTCCTGGTGCCGATCGCGGCGCTGCTGTACAAGAGCGTCGGCAACCCGGAAGTGGTAGGCGGCCTGCCACGCACCGTGGGCGTCATCACCCAGTGGGATGGCAAGAGCCTGCCGGGCGAGGACGTGTACAAGGCGTTGAGCCAGGACCTGGCCGAGTCGCGCAAGAACCAGACCCTGGGCGATCTGTCCAAGCGCCTGAACATGGAGCTTGCCGGTTACCGCAGCCTGTTGGCCAAGACCGCGCGAGCGCTGCCGTTCAAGAGCGAACCCGCTTCCTATAAAGATGCCTTGCAGGCCCTCGACGAGCGTTGGGGCGACCCGGCCTACTGGCAGGCGATCCGCCGCAACACCAGTACGGTCACCTCGTTCTACCTGCTGGCTTCGCTCGACCATCGTATCGATGACCTTGGCGAACTGGCCAAGGCCACCCCGGACCAGGCCATCTACCTGGATATCTTCGCCCGTACCCTGTGGATGGGTGTGGTGATTACCGCCATCTGCCTGGTGCTGGCCTACCCGCTGGCCTACCTGCTGGCCAACCTGCCGACCCGGCAGAGCAACCTGCTGATGATCCTGGTGCTGCTGCCGTTCTGGACCTCGATCCTAGTGCGGGTGGCGGCGTGGATCGTGCTGCTGCAGTCGGGTGGCCTGATCAACAGCGCGCTGATGGCCATGGGCATCATCGACCAGCCGCTGGAACTGGTGTTCAACCGCACCGGCGTGTACATCTCGATGGTGCACATCCTGCTGCCGTTCATGATCCTGCCGCTGTACAGCGTGATGAAGGGCATTTCGCCAAGCTACATGCGTGCGGCGATCTCGCTGGGCTGCCACCCGTTCGCCAGTTTCTGGCGGGTCTACTTCCCGCAGACGTACGCCGGAGTTGGCGCTGGTTGCCTGCTGGTGTTCATCCTGGCCATCGGCTACTACATCACCCCGGCACTGCTGGGCAGCCCGAATGACCAGATGGTCAGCTACTTCGTGGCCTTCTACACCAACACCAGCATCAACTGGGGCATGGCCACCGCGCTGGGCGGGCTGTTGCTGCTGGCGACCGTGCTGTTGTACCTGATCTATAGCTGGCTGGTCGGCGCCAGCCGCCTGCGCCTGAGCTGAGGAGCCTTGTCATGCTGAGCCCTTACATGTCGCCCGTGGAGCGGGTGTGGTTCTACAGCCTGCGCATTCTATGCGGCTTGATCCTGCTGTTCCTGATACTGCCGGTACTGGTGATCGTGCCGCTGTCGTTCAACAGTGGCAGTTTTCTGGTGTACCCGCTGCAGGGCTTCTCGCTGCAGTGGTACCAGGACTTCTTCGGCTCGGCCGAGTGGATGCGGGCCTTGAAGAACAGCATCATCGTCGCGCCGGCGGCCACAGTGCTGGCCATGGTGTTCGGCACCCTGGCGGCCATCGGCCTGACCCGTGGCGACTTTCCGGGCAAGTCGCTGGTGATGGCGCTTGTGATTTCGCCGATGGTGGTGCCGGTGGTGATCATCGGTGTTGCCAGCTACCTGTTCTTCGCCCCGCTGGGCATGGGCAACAGCTTCACCTCGCTGATTCTGGTGCATGCGGTACTGGGCGTTCCGTTCGTCATCATTACCGTGTCGGCAACCTTGCAGGGCTTCAACTACAACCTGGTGCGCGCGGCAGCCAGCCTGGGCGCCTCGCCGCTGCTGACTTTCCGCCGGGTGACCCTGCCGCTGATCGCGCCCGGGGTGATTTCGGGGGCGTTGTTCGCCTTTGCGACGTCGTTTGACGAAGTAGTGGTGACCCTGTTCCTGGCCGGCCCGGAGCAGGCGACCCTGCCGCGACAGATGTTCAGTGGTATTCGCGAGAACCTGAGCCCGACCATTGCCGCGGCGGCGACCTTGCTGATTGCTTTCTCGGTGGTGTTGCTGCTTACCCTGGAGTGGTTGCGTGGGCGTAGCGAGAAGCTGAGGACCCAGCAGCCTGGTTGAAGGTGTGTTGCCTGTGCTGGCCTCTTCGCGGCTAAAGCCGCTCCCACAGGGTTTGTGCACCTGTGGGAGCGGCTTTAGCCGCGAAGAGGCCAGTACAGGTTGATGCTAATCAGCCTTCATCCGCTTCCCTGGGTTACAATGCGCGCCACCGTGATTCTGCCAACAGGTGCGCCATGCAGCCCTACGCTATTGCCCCCTCCATTCTCTCCGCCGATTTCGCCCGTCTGGGCGAGGATGTCGACAAGGTATTGGCCGCGGGTGCCGACATCGTCCACTTCGATGTCATGGACAACCACTACGTCCCCAACCTGACCATCGGCCCGATGGTCTGCACCGCCCTGCGCAAGTACGGCGTCACCGCCCCGATAGACGTGCACCTGATGGTCAGCCCGGTCGACCGCATCATCGGCGACTTCATCGAAGCTGGTGCCACCTACATCACCTTCCACCCGGAAGCCTCGCAGCACATCGACCGTTCGCTGCAGCTGATCAAGGACGGTGGCTGCAAGGCCGGCCTGGTGTTCAACCCGGCCACCAGCCTGGACGCGCTGAAGTACGTGATGGATAAGGTCGACATGGTGCTGCTGATGAGCGTCAACCCAGGCTTCGGCGGGCAGAAGTTCATCCCGGGCACCCTCGACAAGCTGCGCGAGGCGCGTGCGCTGATCGACGCCAGTGGCCGTGATATCCGCCTGGAAATCGACGGTGGCGTCAACGTCAACAACATTCGCGAGATCGCTGCCGCTGGCGCCGACACCTTCGTGGCCGGCTCGGCGATCTTCAACGCCCCGGACTACCAGGAAGTCATCGCCAGGATGCGTGCCGAACTGGCTCAGGCCCGCGCATGAGCGGCTTCGAGCAGCTGTTCCCGGGGACGCTACCCAGGCTGGTGATGTTCGATCTGGACGGTACCCTGATCGATTCCGTGCCAGACCTGGCCGCCGCCGTGGACCGCATGCTGCTCGAACTGGGGCGCCCGCCTGCCGGTCTGGACGCGGTGCGCCACTGGGTGGGCAACGGCGCCCAGGTGCTGGTGCGCCGGGCGCTGGCCGGTGGCATCGACCACGCCACCGTGGACGATGCGCTGGCCGACCAGGCGCTGGCGCTGTTCATGGACGCCTATGCCGAAAGCCACGAACTGACCGTGGTCTACCCCGGTGTGCAGGACACCCTGCGCTGGCTGCGCAAGCAGGGCGTGGAAATGGCGCTGATCACCAACAAGCCCGAGCGCTTCGTTGGCCCGCTGCTGGACCAGATGAAGATTGGCAACTACTTCCGCTGGATCATCGGCGGCGACACCCTGCCGCAGAAAAAGCCCGACCCTGCGGCGCTGCTGTTCGTCATGCAAATGGCCGGTGTCACCCCTCAGCAGTCGCTGTTCGTCGGCGACTCACGCAGTGACGTGCTGGCAGCCAAGGCGGCTGGCGTAAAGTGCGTGGGCCTGACCTACGGCTACAACCACGGCCGGCCGATCCACGACGAGTCCCCCAGTCTGGTGATCGACGACCTGCGCGCATTGCTGCCCGGTTGCGCAGACCCGGCCACTGGGATAACGTTGGCGGACCTTCAAGCCTCACAAGACAGAGAGTCCACCGTGGCGGTTACCGGCAAATTCTGGATGAAAGTCATCAAGGCCCTGGCCCGTTGGCGTTGGCGCGCCTGACTTCAGCCTGCCGGCGCGTGCCGGCCCGTCCGTTTGCCTGACCTATTGCTGCTTGCCACGAGGCTACTCATGACCCGCGAAGAATTCCTGCGCCTGGCCGCTGCCGGCTACAACCGTATTCCCCTGGCCTGCGAAACCCTGGCCGACTTCGACACGCCGCTGTCGATCTACCTGAAACTGGCCGACCAGCCCAACTCGTACCTGCTTGAATCGGTACAGGGCGGCGAGAAATGGGGCCGTTACTCGATGATCGGTCTGCCGTCGCGCACCGTGATGCGTGTGCACGGTTACCACGTCAGCATCCTGCAGGATGGCGTGGAGGTGGAGAGCCACGATGTCGAAGACCCGCTGGCCTTCGTCGAAACCTTCAAAGACCGTTACAAGGTCGCCGATATCCCTGGCCTGCCGCGCTTCAACGGCGGCCTGGTCGGCTACTTCGGCTACGACTGCGTGCGCTATGTGGAAAAGCGCCTGGGTGCCAGCCCCAACCCGGACCCGCTGGGTGTGCCGGATATCCTGCTGATGGTGTCCGACGCGGTGGTGGTGTTCGACAACCTGGCGGTCAAGATGCACGCGATCGTGCTGGTCGACCCGGCTCAAGAGCAGGCTTTCGAACAGGGCCAGGCGCGTCTGCAAGGCCTGCTGGAAACCCTGCGTCAGCCGATCACCCCACGCCGTGGCCTGGACCTGAGTGGCCCACAGGCTGCCGAGCCGGAGTTCCGCTCCAGCTATACCCGCGAGGATTACGAGAACGCCGTCGGCCGCATCAAGGAATACATCCTGGCCGGTGACTGCATGCAGGTGGTGCCGTCGCAGCGCATGTCGATCGACTTCAAGGCTGCGCCTATCGACCTTTACCGCGCGCTGCGCTGCTTCAACCCGACGCCGTACATGTACTTCTTCAACTTTGGCGACTTCCATGTGGTCGGCAGCTCGCCCGAGGTGCTGGTGCGCGTCGAGGACAACCTGGTCACCGTGCGCCCGATTGCCGGCACCCGCCCGCGTGGTGCTACCGAAGAGGCCGACCGCGCGCTGGAAGACGACCTGCTGTCGGACGACAAGGAAATTGCCGAGCACCTGATGCTGATCGACCTGGGCCGTAACGACGTCGGTCGCGTGTCCTCGACCGGCAGCGTGCGCCTGACCGAGAAGATGGTGATCGAGCGTTACTCCAACGTGATGCACATTGTGTCCAATGTCACTGGCCAGCTGCGCGAAGGGCTGACTGCGATGGACGCGCTGCGGGCGATCCTGCCGGCCGGTACGCTTTCGGGGGCGCCGAAAATTCGTGCGATGGAGATCATCGACGAACTGGAGCCGGTCAAGCGTGGTGTTTACGGTGGTGCTGTCGGTTACTTCGCGTGGAACGGCAACATGGATACCGCCATTGCCATCCGTACCGCGGTAATCAAGGACGGTGAGCTGCATGTGCAGGCCGGGGGCGGCATCGTTGCCGACTCGGTGCCGGCGCTGGAGTGGGAAGAAACCATCAACAAGCGCCGGGCGATGTTCCGCGCGGTGGCGTTGGCTGAGCAGACTTCGGCCAAGTAAGTTGATCGGGGCTGCGTTGCAGCCCTTCGCGGGCATGCCCGCTCCCACAGGGAAATCACATGCTGCAAGGCCTGTGCAATACCCGTGGGAGCGGGCGAGCCCGCGAAGGGCCGCAAAGCGGCCCCATCAATTCAAAAGTCGACGCTGACGCCCAAACTCACCCCCTGCTGCGTCAACTCATCACTCTTGCGCCAGTTGTAGTTGCCGCGCAAATGCACCCCCGCCACCACTTCATGGCTCACCCCCAGACTCGCCCGAGTCAGGTCGCTGTGCGGCGTATACCCGGCCAGGGTGAAGTCATTCGCTGGCAGGCTGGTCAGGTGCATCGTCACATCCTGCTGGTCATCCTCGAACTCGTGCTCCTGCGCCACCTCGGCGAACAGCCGGGTACTCGGCAGCACCTGCAAACTGCCCAGCAACCCTACGCCCAAACGGCGTGATGTACGTTCCTGATCATCGAAGCCCAGCGCCGTCGAACGCCCGCTCTTCTCGTCATAGCCATCCACTTTCACCCGCGCATAGTCGGCGCTGATGAACGGCGCCAGCTGCCAGCTGCTGCTCTCGGCTGCCAGGTTGTAGCCCAGCCGCCCCGACATCGCCCAGGCCTCGCCATCGGTGTCGCCCTTTTCGCTGCGGTCGTTCACGCCAAGGGCGAAGGTGCGCTTGAGGTCGCTGTAGTCCAGGTGCCCGGCGGTCAGCGCCGCGTCGGCCCACCAGCGGTCGTGGCGGTATTGGGCGAAGGCGCTGGCAAGGTAGCTGTCCAGCTTGTAGTCCGAGTCCTGTGCGCCGGCTTCCAGCTTCTGCCGGTACACGCCTCCGGCCAGGCCCAGGCGCCATGCATCGTTCAGACGATAGCTGCCGCCCAGGGTCAGGCTGTAGCCGCGGCCGTCGCCGCTGGCCGCGCTGCGCTGGCCGTCGAAGTCCAGGTCCTGGGCGCCGGTGGCAACGAAGGCCTGCCACTGGCCAACTGCCTGCCAGGGTGTCTGCCACTGGTTGCGCAATTCGTCCTGGTGAGCGCGCAGGCTGGCGTGGGCCATTTCCGGGAGCAAGGTCAGTTCCCAGGGGGCGGCAATGATCGAATAGGCGTAGTCGGCAATCAGTTGTTGGCCGGCGATGGTCGGGTGCACCGAGTCGTTGAACAGCAGCTTGGTCGGGTCTGGCGTGGCGCCGTTGATGCCGTACACCGGGTTTTCCACGCAGCCTTCGCCGCTGTAGCAGGTGCCGACCAGATTCTGGCCGCTGGCAAGGCCGAACTGATCGGGGCTGGCCAGCGCTTCGCTCAGCAGCACAGGGATGTTCAGTGGAATGATCTCGGCATCGATCTGCCCCAGTTGGCTGAGCAACGACTGGTTGAACGCGCCGGATAGCAGCGACAGTGGGTTTTGTTGCGGCGTACCGCTGAAGTTCGGTGTCTGCCCGAGGTCAGGCAGCAACCAGACCATTATGTAGCGGGCGCCGCCTTGCTGCAGGGCCTGGGCGCTGGCGGCCAGGCGGGCGCCAGCGGCCACGGCATCGGCCGGGCTGTTGACCAGGCCTTGCAGGAAGTCATTGCCGCCGCCAGTCAGGTAATACAACGCGTTGGGGTCGGCGCGCAGGCCGTTGGCCAGGTAGCCCGGTTTATCACGCAATACCAGCCCGGCGCCGGGGCGCCCTGGTGGGATGACGGTCTCCGAGGTAGTGGTGATCGAGTCCAGGATCTGCTGGGTGGTGTAGCCACCGACTGCCCAGTTGTTGCCGTCGGGAAGGCCCAGCACCGGATTGACCGGAGAGGTGGAAGGGCCTAGCTCGGTCGGGTTCACACCGAGCCGCCCGCCCAGGATCATCGGTGACACTGGCGCATAATTGCCATTGGCATCGCGGTTGGTGAAGCGTACCCCGCCAAACTGCCCGGCGTCGCTGAGGCTGTCACCAAACACGATCATGCTGGAGTAGGGCGAGGGTGTCGCGAAGGCCTGGCTGCAGGCTAACGCCAATGAGGCGAGGGTAAAGCGCAATAACGGTGCTTTTCGCATCAGGGAACATCCTTTTCTTTGTTTTTATCAGGACAACCCCATCGACCTTAGCAAATCGCCGTGCATACCTCCCAAGTCCATTCGTTTCCCCGTGTTTACAGGCATATTGCGCCCGCCGCCCCGGTAGGCTACTGTGCCGGGACGTATGAGCGAGACCTATCCTGTGTTGATCGTCAGCAAACTCTTGATGCGCGTAATCAAGGCCCACGCCCGTTGGCGTTGGCGCGCCTGACTTTATCCCCTGCCGGCCCGTCCGGCCCGCCCCCGTTTGCCTTCCTGTCTACCGCCCTTTGTGGCAAAGCCGCGCCTGTTGGCTGGTGCAGAAAGGTTCGAATTCTGAAGTCAGTAGATTCAAGAGGTTTAACCCGATGTTACTGATGATCGACAATTACGACTCATTCACTTACAACGTCGTTCAGTACCTTGGCGAGCTGGGTGCCGAGGTAAAGGTCATTCGCAATGACGAAATGACCATCGCCCAGATCGAAGCCCTCAACCCCGAGCGCATCGTCGTATCTCCAGGGCCGTGCACGCCGAGCGAGGCGGGCGTGTCCATCGAAGCCATCCTGCACTTTGCCGGCAAGCTGCCGATCCTTGGCGTATGCCTGGGCCACCAGTCCATCGGCCAGGCCTTTGGCGGCGATGTGGTACGTGCCCGCCAGGTGATGCACGGCAAGACCAGCCCCGTACATCACCGTGACCTGGGCGTGTTCGCCGGCCTTAACAACCCATTGACCGTGACCCGTTACCACTCGCTGGTGGTAAAGCGCGAAACCTTGCCCGAGTGCCTGGAAGTGACTGCCTGGACCGCCCATGCTGACGGTTCGGTCGACGAGATCATGGGTCTGCGCCACAAAACGCTGAATATCGAAGGGGTGCAGTTTCACCCCGAGTCGATCCTGACCGAACAGGGCCACGAACTGTTCGCCAACTTCCTCAAGCAGACCGGCGGCCGCCGCTAAGGATCGAACATGGATATCAAGAGTGCGTTGAGCCGTATCGTCGGCCAGTTGGACCTTTCTACTGAAGAAATGCGCGACGTCATGCGCCAGATCATGACCGGCCAGTGCAGCGAAGCGCAGATCGGCGCCTTCCTGATGGGCATGCGCATGAAGAGCGAAAGTATCGACGAGATCGTCGGTGCGGTGTCGGTGATGCGCGAACTGGCCGAAAAGGTCGAACTGCAGAGCCTCGATGGCGTGGTCGATATCGTCGGTACCGGCGGCGATGGCGCCAATATTTTCAACGTATCCACCGCCTCGTCGTTCGTCCTGGCGGCGGCGGGTTGCACCGTGGCCAAGCATGGCAACCGCGCGGTATCGGGCAAGAGCGGCAGTGCCGACCTGCTGGAGGCCGCCGGCATCTACCTGAACCTGACGCCCACCCAAGTGGCCCGTTGCATCGACAGCCTGGGCATCGGCTTCATGTTCGCGCAAAGCCATCACTCGGCCATGAAGCATGCTGCCGGCCCGCGTCGCGACCTGGGGCTGCGTACCCTGTTCAATATGCTCGGCCCGCTTACGAATCCGGCCGGGGTGAAGCACCAGGTGGTCGGTGTATTCGCCCAGACCCTGTGCCGCCCCTTGGCTGAAGTACTGCAGCGCCTTGGCAGCAAGCACGTGCTGGTGGTGCACTCGAAGGACGGCCTGGACGAGTTCAGCCTGGCTGCCCCGACCTTCGTCGCCGAACTGAAGAATGGCGAAATCACAGAATACTGGGTGGAGCCGGAAGACCTCGGCATGAAGAGCCAGAGCCTGCACGGCCTGGCCGTCGAGAACCCGCAGGCTTCGCTGGAGCTGATCCGCGATGCGTTGGGCCGGCGCAAGACCGAAAACGGCCAGAAGGCCGCCGAGATGATCGTGCTCAATGCGGGCGCGGCGCTGTATGCCGCTGACCATGCCATGAGCCTGAAAGCCGGTGTGGAACTGGCCCACGACGTACTGCACACCGGGCTGGCCTGGGAGAAGCTGCAGGAGCTGGGTGCCTTTACTGCAGTATTCAAGGTGGAGAACGAAGCATGAGTGTGCCGACGGTGCTGGAAAGGATCATTGCCCGCAAGTTTCAGGAAGTGGCCGAGCGCAGCGCGCGCGTCAGCCTCGCCGAACTGGAGGGCCTGGCCAAGGCTGCCGACGCCCCGCGTGGCTTTGCCAAGGCCCTCATTGAGCAAGCCGCGCGCAAGCAGCCAGCGGTGATTGCCGAAATCAAGAAGGCCTCGCCGAGCAAAGGCGTGATTCGCGAGCATTTCGTGCCGGCGGAAATCGCCGTCAGCTACGAGAAGGGCGGGGCGACCTGCCTGTCGGTGCTGACCGATGTGGATTACTTCCAGGGGGCCGACGAGTACCTGCAGCAGGCCCGCGCGGCAGTGTCGCTGCCGGTGATTCGCAAGGACTTCATGGTCGACCCGTACCAGATCGTCGAGGCCCGGGCCTTGGGCGCGGACTGTGTGTTGCTGATCGTGTCGGCGCTGGATGACGTGAAGATGGCAGAGCTGGCGGCCACGGCCAAGGGTGTCGGCCTAGACGTGCTGGTGGAAGTGCACGACGGCGATGAGCTGGAGCGCGCGTTGAAAACCCTGGATACTCCGCTGGTGGGGGTGAACAACCGTAACCTGCACACCTTCGAGGTCAGCCTGGAAACCACCCTCGACCTGCTGCCGCGTATTCCGCGTGATCGCCTGGCGATTACCGAGAGCGGCATCTTGAACCGGGCTGATGTGGAGCTGATGGCGATCAACGAAGTCTACTCGTTCCTGGTAGGTGAGGCATTCATGCGCGCCGAGCAGCCAGGGCTGGAACTGCAGCGGTTGTTCTTCCCGGATCAGGTGAAGAAGACTGTTCAGCAACTGGACTGATCGAAACGAAGCCGGCGCTATTGCCGGCTTTTTTGTATGCCTGTAATGGCCATTTCGCGGCTGTCCGACGCTTCGGTAAGCCCGCTCCCACAGGATGATCACTGCCTTTGGGATCTGCGATACCCCTGTGGGAGCGGGTTAACCCGCGAAGAGGCCATCGAAAACAACAACATAGGTGGATCAATGACCGATCAACCCCTGGCCCTGACTGTCGAACAAGGCCTGCACGCCGAACAGGAACTGCTGGCCGCCGTCTGCCGCGGCGAACGCGACAGTGGCGTGCTGTTCTGGCGCCCGACCGACCATGCCCTGGTCATGCCTCGGCGGATGAGCCGTCTGGAAAACTTCGAAGCCGCCTGCTCGGAGCTGGCAATCGCCGGCTGGCCGGTACTGCTGCGCGAAACCGGTGGTGAGCCGGTGCCGCAGTCTCATTCGACGGTGAACGTTGCCCTGGTCTATGTCGCCCCCCGCAGCGAAGGCGACCATGGCCGTATCGAAAATGCCTACGAGCGCCTGTGCCTGCCGCTGTGCGAGGTGTTGCGCGAATGGGGCGGAGTGGCGTCGGTGGGCGAAATCGACGGCGCTTTCTGCGATGGCCGCTACAACGTCAACCTCAATGGCCGCAAGCTGGTAGGCACCGCCCAGCGTTGGCGCCAGGGGCTGGGCGGCAAGCGCCCGGTGGTGCTGGTGCACGGTGCGCTGCTGCTGGACAACGAGCGTGAATCGATGGTGGCGGCGGTCAACCGCTTCAACGAGTGCTGTGAGCTGGAGCAGCGCTGCCGCGCCGACGCGCACATCGCCCTGCACGAAGTGGCGCCTGCAGCCCCATGGTTCGAGCGGCTGTCGCAGGCCTATGCCAAGGTGCTGGCCGACCTGCCCAAGGACTAGCGGGTACCGTAGACCACCATGGTCTTGCCTTTGACCTGCACCAGGCTGCGTTCTTCAAGATCCTTGAGGACGCGGCCGACCATTTCCCGCGAGCAACCGACGATGCGGCCGATTTCCTGGCGAGTGATCTTGATCTGCATGCCATCGGGGTGGGTCATGGCGTCGGGTTGTTTGCACAGCTCCAGCAGGCAACGGGCGACACGCCCGGTAACGTCGAAGAACGCCAGGTCGCCGACCTTGCGCGTGGTGTTGCGCAGGCGCTGTGCCATCTGGCTGCCCAGGGCATAGAGGATTTCCGGGTCCTGGCGCGCCAGTTCGCGAAACTTCTCATAACTGATTTCGGCCACTTCGCATTCGGTCTTGGCGCGTACCCAGGCACTGCGCTGCTGTTCACCCTCGACCGGTTCGAACAGGCCCAGCTCGCCGAAGAAGTCGCCATTGTTGAGATAGGCGATGATCATTTCATGGCCGTCATCGTCCTCGATGAGGATGGTGACCGAACCCTTGATGATGAACGACAGTGTCTCGGCCCGGTCGCCGGCGCAGATGATGTTGCTTTTGGCGGTATAGCGACGGCGCTGGCAGTGCACCAGCAGTTTGTCGATGTTCTTGATCTTGGCGGGTAGGGCGGAAGCAACCATCACGAAATCCTGTTCGATATGACGCAGAGGCTTTTTATAAAGGTTGGCTGGCGGGGCGCGCCAGTCATTTGGCGCCAGCTTATCAGACACTACAGGATGTTTCGGTACTAAACCGACACGACTCGTGCTTTTCCCACGGCCGCACAAGGTCTAAGCTGACACCCTTTTCCGAAAATCAGGAGTCCGGGTAGATGAAGGCACGTATCCAGTGGGCCGGTGAGGCTATGTTCCTCGGCGAATCGGGGAGCGGCCATGTCGTCGTGATGGACGGCCCGCCCGAGGCCGGTGGCCGTAACCTGGGCGTGCGCCCGATGGAAATGCTGTTGCTGGGCCTGGGTGGTTGCAGCAGCTTTGACGTGGTCAGCATTCTGAAGAAGTCGCGCCAGGCGGTGGAAAGCTGCGAGGCGTTCCTGGAGGCCGAGCGTGCCAGCGAAGACCCGAAGGTGTTTACCAAGATCCACATGAACTTCGTGGTGAAGGGGCGTGGGCTGAAGGAGGCCCAGGTCAAGCGTGCGGTAGAGCTGTCGGCGGAGAAGTATTGCTCGGCTTCGATCATGCTCGAGCGTGCCGGGGTTGAGATTACCCACGGGTACGAGATTGTAGAGCTGGGTTGAACAGCAAATTTTGGGGGCTGCGTTGCAGCCCATCGCCGGCAAGCCAGCTCCCACAGGGATAGCACATGGCTTGAGGTCAATGCGGTCGAGGAGGGAGCTGGCTTGCCGGCGATGGGGCGCAGAGCGGCCCCGACAATTTCAGCTGCGAAGCGCCGGCAGCGCAGCACGCACCCATCCCGGCAAACAGCCGCGCATTACCCGGCTCAATCGCTCCCGCCGCTTCTGGTAAACCAGCCCCAGCCCGATAACCCCCAGCCCGATCAGGGTCACCACCACCGGGAACAGCAGCGAGTCGGCAAACACCTCGTACGACAGGTACCCCAGGTAAGCCGCCACGCCCAACGCCCCGAATACCATGAACACCGGCCGACGCAACAGCACCGCCATAGCCATCAGGGCAATATTGATCAGGCAGTACAGGGCCTTGCCCAGCTCGCTGCCGCTGTCCACCAGCGTAAGTCCGCCCCAGAATGCCGCCAGTCCGGCCAGGTAGCCCCAGTGGGCATAGTCTTCGCGGGTGCGGCCGTCCATCCCGACGAACACCACCAGTAACCCGAGCCCGAACCACAGCGAAACCTCGCGGCGCTGGTCCCAGCTGAATGGCGAGCCGAAAAACCATTCGCTCAGGTCCATCGACATGAACCACAAGGCCACGGCAATCGGCATGACGATGAATGGGTAGGGGATCAGCCTCAGCATCAACAGCCCGGCTAGTACCGTGGCTGCTTCCATTGCCAGCCAGCCGCCCTGCACGTAGGTGTAGTACTGGTGATAGTTAGCCTGCGCATCATCCATTGGCCACCAGCCGGCCAGCCGTTCGATGGCGAACACCGCCAATGGCACTATGCTGACCGCGACTGCCGCCAGCACCCCAGCCGCGACCGGCTGAACGCGCCGTTGCAGGTTAATGGCGAACAGCGTGAGCAGCAGGATATAGAGGCTGGCGATGACCAGCAGCGCCCAATCGCCGATGCGCATCCAGGCTTCGGTGAGCAACCAGCCCATTGCTGCCATGATCAGCATCGCGCCGAAGTAGAAAGCGACATGGGCCAGCTGGAAGCTGCCGCGCTGTGCCGGCTGCTGGCGCAGGAAGGCCAGCAGGGCCTGGTCCTGTCCCTGCTGGAGAATGCCGGCTTGCACGGCGCGCGCCAGGTCCTTGGCGTCGAAACGGTCCGTCATGGTGATGCCTTCAGATACGGTAGGTGCTCTTGGTCATGACCTTGGCCAACAGGCTCATGCCAAAGCGAACAGGGGCGGGGAAGCGATAACCGCCGGCTTCCAGTGCAGACTCGGCGTGCTGTTCCTCATCGATACGCATCTGTTCGAGGATGGCCCGGGACTTTTCGTCTTCCTGCGGGATCTGCTCCAGGTGCTCGTCGAGGTGCTTGCACACCTGATGCTCGGTGGCGGCGACGAAGCCCAGGCTGACCTTGTCGCTTACCAGCCCGGCAAGTGCACCGATACCGAACGACATGCCGTAGAACAACGGGTTGAGCACGCTGGGGTGGCTGTTCAGCTGGCGAATGCGCTGTTCGCACCAGGCCAGGTGGTCCACTTCTTCCTCCGCGGCGTGTTCCATGGCCTTGCGCACTTCGGGCAGCTTGGCGGTCAGGGCCTGGCCCTGGTACAGCGCCTGGGCGCAGACTTCGCCGGTGTGGTTGATACGCATCAGCCCGGCAACATGGCGGGCCTGCTGTTCGTCCAGGTCGACGTCCGGCTGGACGATGGCCGGCGATGGACGGGCGGGTTGGCCGCTGAAGGGCAGCAAGGTGCGCATGGCGGTATCGGCCTGCAGCAACAAGCGGTCGAGCGGCGAGTAGTGACGTTCGGTAGCCATCGGGCACCTCCGCAAGAATGTGCCCGACAGTTTACCGCAATAGTGGCAGGGTCGCTTGCCGTGGATCAGCCCGGTGGCCAGTGCATCTGGCGCTGGCCAAGCACGTGCATGTGGATGTGGTAGACGGTCTGGCCGCCTTGCTCGTTGCAGTTCATCACTACGCGGAAACCCTCCTCGCAGCCAAGTTCCTTGGCCAGGCGCTGGGCGGTGAACAAGATGTGACCGGCCAGGCCTTTGTCTTCTTCGGTCAAGTCATTGAGGGTACGGATGTGCTTTTTCGGGATGACCAGAAAATGCACGGGCGCCTGGGGGGCTATATCGTGGAACGCCAGAACCTGGTCGTCCTCGTAGATGATCTTCGCCGGGATTTCCCGGTTGATGATCTTGATGAATAAATCGTCCACAGCACTTGCTCCATGGTGAGGGTCGGGCCGAGTGTACTCAGCCAGGCGCCGCTCGCCCAGTAGCTATTCCATGCCGAGCGGGCAATAACGGCGGTGGATGGCCCCGGCCAGCTTGCGCGCCAGCCAGCGCGGCAGCAGGCGCGGAGCGAACGCCAGCCAGCGGTTGCGCCGGCCGGGCAGGATCAGAGCGCGGTTCTTGTCCAGCGCGCGCACGGTGTACAGCGCCACTTCCTCAGGGCTGAGGCAGCGTGGCTTGCCATCCAGCCGCGGAATGCGCCGGCGCGAGGAGCGCACCGGGCCGGGGCACAGTACCGAAACCTTGATGCCGGTGCGCTTGAGTTCTTCACGCAAGGCTTGGGAGAAGCTCAGCACATAGGCCTTGCTGGCGGCATAGGCGGCCATCCACGGGCCTGGCGCCACCCCGGCCAGGCCGGCGACATTGAGGATTTGCCCGCCGCCCTGTACGGCCATCAAGTTGCCGATGGCGTGGCACAGGCGGCTCAGGGCCAGCACGTTGACTTCCAGAAGGTCCTGCTCGTCGGCCCACTCATGGGCCAGGAATGGCCCGTAGGTGCGCAGGCCGGCACAATTGACCAACAGGTCGATGCGTCGCTCGCCCTCCTCCAGTTCCAGCACGAAGCCCGACAGGCGTAACGGCTGGCTGAGGTCGCAGGCACGGAACAGCACCTCGACACCGAAGCGTTGGGTCAGTTCTAAGGCCACCGGCTCCAGCGTTTCACGCTGGCGTGCCACCAGGATCAGGTTGCGCCCGCGCCGCGCCAGGGCTTCCGCCAGGGCCAGACCCAAGCCGCTGGAAGCACCAGTAATCATGGCGTAACGGGTCATGCTAGGCTCCTGGGGGCTGAAGAGGGCGCCTAGTGTACAGCGTGGTCGGGCAAGGTGTTGCCTTTTGCTAGTGGCTACCGGCGCGCAGGGCCTGGCAGCGCTCCAGTGCGTCCCGGTACTCGTCGTGCAGCCGTTCGATCAGCGCGCTGGCGCTGGGCAGGTCGTCGATACTGCCGACCCCCTGGCCCGCCGACCACACGTTTTTCCAGGCCTTGGCCTCGTCGTCGATCGGCTTGAGCTTGCCTTGCTCGTGGCCACCCTTGAGGGCTTCCATGTCATAGCCAGCCTGCTCCAGGCTTGGGCGCAGGAAGCTGGCAGGGACGCCGGACACCGCCGGGGTATGGATGATGTCGGCGGCATGGGAATCGAGCAGCATCTGCTTGTAGGCGCCCGGGGCCTGGCTTTCTGCGGTGGCGATGAAGCGGGTGCCCATGTACGCAAGGTCCGCACCCAGCATTTGCGCGGCGAGGATCTCGTGGCCGTGGTTGAGGCAGCCTGCCAGCAGCAGGGTCTTGTCGAAGAACTGGCGGATCTCCGCGGCCAGGGCGAACGGGCTCCAGGTGCCCGCATGGCCGCCTGCGCCAGCAGCGACGGCGATCAAGCCATCGACACCGGCTTCGGCGGCTTTCTCGGCATGGCGGCGGGTGGTGACGTCGTGGAACACCAGGCCGCCGTAGCCATGCACGGCATCGACCACTTCCTTCACCGCGCCGAGGCTGGTGATGACGATCGGTACGCGGTGTTCCACGCACAACGCCAGGTCGGCCTGCAGGCGCGGGTTGGTCGGGTGGACGATCAGGTTGACGGCATAGGGTGCTGGCGCCTGCAGCTGTGCCAGGCCTGCCTCTATTTCCTCCAGCCAGGCCTTGAAGCCGGCGCTGTCGCGCTGGTTCAGGGCCGGGAAGCTACCGACCACACCGCTGGAGCAGCAGGCCAGTACCAGCCTGGGGTTGGAGATCAGGAACATCGGTGCAGCAACCACGGGCAGGCGCAGGCTTTGTTCGAGGGAGGCAGGTAACGACATGGCAAGGCTCCTTGAGCGGGTGGCTATGTCAGAACGGTTTGACCACCACCAGAATTACGATACCCAGCAGGAACAGCACGGGTACTTCGTTGAACCAGCGATAGTAGACGTGGCTGCGGGTGTTGCTACCGCTGGCGAAGCGCTTGCGCTGGGCGCCGCACATGTGATGGTAGATGGTCAGCAGGATGACCAGGGTCAGCTTGGCATGCAGCCAGCCCTGGCTGAGCCAGCCGGGGGTGAGGTAGAGCATCCATGCGCCGAACACGTAGGTTGCGATCATCGCCGGGTTCATGATGCCGCGATACAGCTTGCGCTCCATGGTCACGAAGCGTTCCTGGCTGATGCTGTCCTGGCTTTGGGTGTGGTAGACGAACAGCCGCGGCAGGTAGAACAGGCCGGCGAACCAGCAGACTACGCTGACGATATGCAGCGCTTTGATCCATAGATAAAGCATGGGGGAGTTCCTTCAGGTATTCACGGTCGTCAGATAGTAGTGGTCAAGCGCCCGAAGGGTCACCCGAAGAGTTGTTACAGGCGCCTTGCGCCCCTATTATCGTGCGCTTTCCAGACGGCTCGTTGATAAGGGGCAAGCGTTATGATCAAGGTCGGTATCGTCGGCGGCACGGGTTACACCGGCGTCGAACTGTTGCGTCTGCTGGCACAGCATCCACAGGCCGAAGTGGCGGTCATCACTTCGCGCTCCGAGGCGGGCGTTGCAGTGGCGGACATGTACCCGAACCTGCGCGGCCACTATGACGGACTGGCATTCAGCGTGCCGGACAGCAAGACCTTGGCCGCCTGCGATGTGGTGTTCTTCGCCACCCCGCACGGTGTTGCCCACGCCCTGGCTGGCGAACTGCTGGCGGCAGGTACCAAGGTGATCGACCTGTCCGCCGACTTCCGCCTGCAGGACGCCGCCGAGTGGGGCAAGTGGTACGGCCAGCCGCACGGTGCGCCAGAGCTGCTCAAGGACGCGGTATACGGCCTGCCTGAAGTCAACCGCGAGAAGATTCGCCAGGCACGCCTGATCGCTGTGCCGGGTTGCTACCCGACCGCCACCCAGCTGGGCTTCCTGCCGCTGCTGGAAGCTGGCCTGGCCGACCCGTCTCGCCTGATCGCCGACTGCAAGTCGGGTGTCAGCGGCGCTGGCCGTGGTGCGGCGGTGGGCTCGCTGTTCTGCGAAGCCGGTGAAAGCATGAAAGCCT
Source organism: Pseudomonas sp. TE3-3-F2023 (assembly GCF_036784815.1). NCBI lineage: Bacteria > Pseudomonadati > Pseudomonadota > Gammaproteobacteria > Pseudomonadales > Pseudomonadaceae > Pseudomonas > Pseudomonas sp. TE3-3-F2023. Next base: position 1,327,594 of record NZ_CP145113.1, read on the forward strand.
ACGCAGTGAAGGGGCATCGCCACCTGCCAGAAATCAGCCAGGGCCTGCGCCAGGCCGCTGGCAAGGATATCGGCCTGACTTTCGTGCCGCACCTGACGCCAATGATCCGTGGAATCCACGCCACCCTGTACGCTACTGTCGCCGACACTTCGGTCGACCTGCAGGCGCTGTTCGAGAAGCGTTACGCCAATGAACCGTTCGTCGACGTGATGCCGGCTGGCAGCCACCCGGAAACCCGCAGTGTGCGCGGCGCCAACGTCTGCCGCATCGCCGTTCATCGCCCGCAAGGTGGTGACCTGGTGGTGGTGCTGTCGGTGATCGACAACCTGGTCAAGGGTGCGTCCGGTCAGGCGGTGCAGAACCTTAACATCCTGTTCGGCCTGGACGAGCGCATGGGCTTGTCCCACGCGGGCCTGCTGCCGTAAGCCGCCAGCGTTCGAAAAGGCCCGCGTCATGCGGGCCTTTTTGTAGGTCGCTACTAAAGCCGCACAATTCTTGACCGATTTTCTCGGGAAAGCGGATAATGCGCGTCATCGAGTTTTATGGCGGCTACCACGCCGGGAGAATCAACATGAGCGTCGAAACCTTCACCCCTACCGCTTTGGAATTCACCCACGGCGCTGCGCAAAAGGTGAAGAACCTGGTTTCCGAGGAAGGCAACGATCGTCTGAAGCTGCGCGTGTTCGTCACCGGTGGCGGCTGCTCGGGCTTCCAGTATGGCTTCACCTTCGATGAGGACGTGGCCGAAGACGACACCATCGTCGAGCGCGAAGGTGTTTCCCTTGTGGTCGACCCGATGAGCTTCCAGTACTTGGCCGGCGCCGAAGTGGATTACCAGGAAGGCTTGGAAGGCTCGCGCTTCGTGATCAAGAACCCGAACGCTGCTACCACCTGTGGCTGCGGCTCCTCGTTCTCGATCTGAGGCCTGGCCATACGAAAACGCCGCGCAATTGCGCGGCGTTTTGCTTTCTGGCGTAACGTTCAGGCCGGGTATATTGCGCCGAGTACGCGCAGGCCTTTGGCTGCTGTCACGCTAGGACGATTGGCAGCGATGCCTTCCAGGCAACAGTGGGCCAGCCAGGCGAAGGCCATGGCTTCGACCCAGTCCGGGTCCACGCCATGGGCGCCGGTGCTGGCGACACGGGCGCCGGGGAGCAACTGGCCGAGGCGTGTCATAAGGGCGCCGTTGCGCGCACCGCCACCGCAGACCAGCAGCGTTTCGGTGCCTTGCTGGGCGTTGCGCAACGAGTCGATGATGCTGCGTGCGGTCAGTTCCAGCAATGTTGCCTGTACGTCCTCGTCGCGGTAAGCGGGTAGGCGGGCCAGGTGACCATCCAGCCAGGGTAGGTTGAATACTTCGCGGCCGGTGCTCTTCGGGCCGCTGCCCGCGAAGAACGGGTCGGCCAGCAGTGCGCTGAGCAAGTCGGCCTGCACCACGCCCGAGGCAGCCCAGGCCCCATCCGCATCGTAGGCCTGGCCGCGCTTGCGCTCGATCCAGGCATCCAGCAGCACGTTGCCCGGGCCGCAGTCGAAGCCGTGGACTGGCTTGTCGTATTCGATCAGGCTGAGGTTGCTGAAACCGCCCACGTTGAGAATGGCCAGGCGCTGGCCCAGGTGGCTGAACAGGGTTTCATGGAAGGCAGGCACCAGTGGCGCTCCTTGTCCACCGGCCGCCACATCGCGACGGCGGAAGTCGGCGACCACGCTGATACCGGTAAGCTCGGCCAGCAGCGCCGGGTTGCCGATCTGCACGGTAAAGCCGCGTGCAGGTTCGTGGCGGATGGTCTGGCCGTGGCTACCGATGGCGCGGATGGCTCCGGCCTGCAGCCCCTGCCTGGCCAGCAGTTGGCGGATGCCTTCACCTGCCAGGTTGGCCCAGCGGTTTTCTGCCAGCGCAGCGCGGGCGATTTCGTCAGGGCCGCTGCTGCAAAGGCTCAGCAACTCCTGGCGTAGGTCGCCGGGCATGGGGAGGTAGTGGGTGGCGAGCAGTTCGAGCTGCTCGCCTTGTTCGATCAAGGCAATGTCCAGGCCATCGAGGCTGGTGCCGGACATTACCCCCAGGTAGAGCGCCATGGGCTTAGCGCTTGTTCGCTGCGAGCAGGGTGGCCTTTTCCTGATCCATGCGGGCGATCAGGGGTTGGCTCTGCTGCAGGAAGCGCTGGCGCTCGTTTCTGGCGATCGGGTCGGCCATCGGCACTTTCTGGCTCAGCGGGTCGACGTGCACACCGTTGACCTGGAACTCGTAGTGCAGGTGCGGGCCGGTGGACAGGCCGGTGGTGCCGATATAGCCGATGATCTGGCCCTGCTTGACCGAGCCGCCGGTCTTGATGCCCTTGGCAAAGCCCTGCATGTGGCCGTACAGCGTCTTGTAGCGGTTGCCGTGCTGGATGATCACGGTATTGCCGTAACCACCGCGGCGCCCGGCCAGCTCGATGCGGCCATCACCGGCTGCCTTGATCGGAGTGCCACGTGGGGCGGCGTAGTCGACGCCTTTGTGAGCACGGATCTTGTTCAGGATCGGGTGCTTGCGGCCGGCGGAGAAGCGCGAGCTGATGCGGGCGAAGTCGACCGGGGTGCGGATGAAGGCCTTGCGCAGGCTGTTGCCATCGGCGGTGTAGTAGCTGGTGTTGCCCTGCTTGTTGGTATAGCGCACGGCGGTGTAGGTCTTGCCGCGGTTGGTGAAGCGTGCAGACAGGATGTTGCCGGTGCCGACGACCTTGCCGTCCATTACCTTCTGCTCGTAGACCACGTCGAATTCATCGCCTGGGCGAATGTCCTGGGCAAAGTCGATGTCGTATCCCAGCACGCGCGCCATGTCCATGGTCATGCTGTGGGACAGGCCGGCGCGCTGGGCCGAGGCCGAAAGCGAGCTTTTGATAACGCCGTGGGCATAGGCGGTACGTACAACCGGTTTGCTGATTTCGCGGTTGAAGGTATAGCCCTTGTCGGTCTTGGTCAGGCGAATGGTTTCGAGGTTGCTGACCTTGCTGTGCAGGCTGGCCAGCTGGCCGTCCTTGTCGAGCTCGAACTGCAGGACCTGGCCGTGCTTGAGCTGGCTGAACTGCTTGGCCTGCTTGTTGCTGGCCAGCAGGTCGTGCACTGCGTTGCTCGGCAGGCCGACCTTGGCGAACAGGGTGGACAGGGTATCGCCCCGAGCCACGGTGACTTCGCGGTGGCTGGGTTGCTTGGCGGTTTCGACGACCGGTTCGGCGGCAGGGGCTTCCTGCTCGGCCTTCTGGGTCTCGGGGGTGGCCTCTTCGATTTGGGCGAATGGCGAGCCTTGCTCACCGTCTGCCTGCACCAGAGGCGCAGCGCGGGATTCGTCCTTCAACTGCTCGGCAGGGCTCTCCAGCTCGAGATTGAGGGTGGTTTTCTTGGCTTCCACTTCGCTGGAAGGAAACACCAGCAGGGCCAGGCTGAGCAGGGCGGCGATGCCGCTGGCGGCCAACAGATGGCTTTTCGGATAAAGCGGGGGCGCTTTAGGCGGTTCGTTGGTCATGGGCAAGGTGACTTTGAATAAGGTGAAATGGAAAAGATGAATGACATGATGAAGATGAAATAACTGTATAAAATATAACCAAATCCATTTTCACGCAAGGGCGCGTAGACGCCGCAAGCCTGTGCTCGGGTCACATTCCTTTGCGAAACTTGTAATTGACGGCCGATCTTGTATGGTTGGCTCCCCCTGAATCTGAGCCTTGCGGGTTTGTCTATGAAGTCGGTTGAAGAGCAGCTGGCGCTTATCAAGCGCGGTGCGGAAGAAGTACTGGTCGAGTCGGAACTGGTGGAGAAGCTCAAGCGCGGCCAGCCTCTGCGCATCAAGGCCGGCTTCGACCCGACCGCGCCTGACCTGCACCTTGGGCATACGGTGCTGATCAACAAGCTGCGCCAGTTCCAGGACCTGGGGCACCAGGTCATCTTCCTGATCGGTGATTTCACCGGCATGATTGGCGATCCGAGCGGCAAGAGCGCCACTCGCCCACCACTGACCCGCGAGCAGGTGCTGGAAAACGCCGAGACCTACAAGCAGCAGGTGTTCAAGATCCTCGACCCGGCCAAGACCGAGGTCGCGTTCAACTCCACCTGGATGGACAAGCTGACCCCGGCCGACTTCATTCGTCTGGCGTCGCAGTACACCGTGGCGCGCATGCTCGAGCGTGATGACTTCGACAAGCGCTACACCACCAACCAGCCTATTGCCATCCACGAGTTCCTGTACCCGCTGGTGCAGGGTTATGACTCGGTGGCGCTGAAGGCGGATGTCGAGCTGGGTGGTACTGACCAGAAGTTCAACCTGCTGATGGGGCGTGAGCTGCAGCGCGCCTATGGCCAGGAAGCGCAGAACATCGTGACCATGCCGCTGCTCGAAGGGCTCGACGGCGTGAAGAAGATGTCCAAGTCGCTGGGTAACTATGTAGGTATCCAGGAAGCGCCGGGGGTGATGTACAGCAAGCTGGTGTCGATCCCGGATACCCTGATGTGGCGCTACTTCGAACTGCTGAGCTTCCGTTCGATGGAAGAGATCGAGCAGTTCCGTGCCGACGTCGCCAATGGTGCCAACCCACGCGACATCAAGATCAAGCTGGCGGAAGAGATCGTTGCGCGCTTCCATGGCGAGGAGGCTGCGGCCAATGCTCACCGTGCCGCGGGTAACCGTATGAAGGAAGGCGAGCTGCCGGAAGATCTGCCGGAAATCGAAGTGGCTGCGGGCGAAAGCCTGCCGATTGCTGCCGTACTGAACCGGGCTGGCCTGGTGAAGAACTCGGCGCAGGCGCGGGACTTGTTGAGTGGTGGTGCGGTCAAGGTTGATGGTGCGGTGGTTGATCGTGACTTCATGTTTGCGCTGGGTGCTACCCATGTGTGCCAGGCGGGCAAGAAGTCGTTTGCCCGGGTTACCCTCAAGGCTG
>NZ_CP145113.1:1337500-2732500 GCF_036784815.1 Pseudomonas sp. TE3-3-F2023
TTCTGTATGGAAGGGCCATCGCTCAACGGATAAAAGGTACTCCGGGGATAACAGGCTGATACCGCCCAAGAGTTCATATCGACGGCGGTGTTTGGCACCTCGATGTCGGCTCATCACATCCTGGGGCTGAAGCCGGTCCCAAGGGTATGGCTGTTCGCCATTTAAAGTGGTACGCGAGCTGGGTTTAGAACGTCGTGAGACAGTTCGGTCCCTATCTGCCGTGGACGTTTGAGATTTGAGAGGGGCTGCTCCTAGTACGAGAGGACCGGAGTGGACGAACCTCTGGTGTTCCGGTTGTCACGCCAGTGGCATTGCCGGGTAGCTATGTTCGGAAGAGATAACCGCTGAAAGCATCTAAGCGGGAAACTTGCCTCAAGATGAGATCTCACTGGGATCTTGAATCCCCTGAAGGGCCGTCGAAGACTACGACGTTGATAGGTTGGGTGTGTAAGCGCTGTGAGGCGTTGAGCTAACCAATACTAATTGCCCGTGAGGCTTGACCATATAACACCCAAGCAATTTGCTAGCGCAGATTGCGGTGGTGAAGACGAAAGAACCGAAAGTTCGCAACATCACAAATATCGCATATCCGAATTCGCTGGGCTGTCCATCTGGACATTCTGGCAACAGAATTTCTTGACGACCATAGAGCATTGGAACCACCTGATCCCATCCCGAACTCAGTAGTGAAACGATGCATCGCCGATGGTAGTGTGGGGTTTCCCCATGTGAGAGTAGGTCATCGTCAAGATTCATTTCGCAAAACCCCTATCTGCGCATGCAGGTAGGGGTTTTGTCTTTCTGTCCTACCAATTCCAGGCCTGCACACCCCCCTCTGTGTGAGCGGGTTCACCCGCGAACAACGGCAAAGCCGGTGCCATCCACCGCGTTGCCCGCTTCGCGGCTAAAGCCGCTCCCACAAATATGGCGCAGGTTCAGGGTATGCTGCGGGAGCGGCCTTCACCCCGCCGGCAGCCCTTTTCCTATGCAAGCCAACAGCCCATAGCTATCATGCCTGCCTTATTCCAAGTCGAGACTGGCATGCTGAAGTTGTTGAACCTCCTCAGGGATGGTCGGTTCCATTCCGGAGAAGCTCTGGGGGCGGCCCTCGGGGTAAGTCGCAGCGCCGTTTGGAAGCAGCTGCAGCACCTGGAGAGCGAACTGAACCTCACCATTCACAAGGTCCGTGGGCGTGGCTATCAGCTGGCGGCGCCGCTGGCTTTGCTCGATGCGCAAGCGATCGCCGGGTTTGCCGACGGCGAACAGTGGCCCGTTTTCATTCACGAAACCATCGACTCGACCAATGCTGAAGGCCTGCGACTCGCTGGAGAGGGGCAAGCCGCGCCATTCCTGGTCCTGGCCGAGCGCCAGAGCGCCGGCCGTGGTCGGCGCGGTCGGCAGTGGGTCAGCCCTTTTGCCGAAAACCTCTATTACAGCCTGGTGCTCCGTGTGGATGGCGGCATGCGCCAGCTCGAGGGCTTGAGTCTCGTGGTGGGGTTGGCGGTAATGCGTACCCTGCAGGCGTTTGGGGTAAAGGATGTGGGGCTCAAATGGCCCAATGATGTTCTCGTTCGCGGGCAGAAGATCACCGGTATCCTCCTGGAGTTGGTGGGGGACCCGGCAGATGTCTGTCATGTGGTGCTGGGTATCGGCATCAATGTGAACATGCAGGTCAACGATCAGGTCGACCAGGTGTGGACCTCGATGCGTCGCGAAGTAGGGGCGGCAGTCGACCGTAACCGGCTGGTAGCATTGCTCAATCAGCAATTGCAGCACGAATTGGCGCGGCATCGTCGCTACGGGTTTGCCGCATTCCAGGAAGAATGGGAGCAGGCGCACCTGTGGCAGGGGCGCAAGGTTTCTCTGGTTGCAGGTAGCACGCGTATTGATGGCGTGGTTCTTGGCGTCGACGGGCAGGGCGGCTTGCGCCTTGAGGTGGACGGGGTGGAAAAGAGCTTCAGTGGTGGTGAGCTCAGTTTGAGGTTGCGTGATGATTCTTGAGCTCGATTGCGGTAACAGCTTCATCAAGTGGCGGGTAATCCACGTTGCTGATGCAGCGATTGAAAGCGGCGGTATCGTTGACTCCGATCAGGCGCTGGTGGCCGAAGTGGCCGCGCGAGCTTCGGTACGTCTGACCGGCTGCCGCATTGTCAGTGTGCGCAGTGAGGAAGAAACCGATGCGCTTTGCGCGCTGATTGCCCAGGCATTTGCCGTGCAAGCGCGCGTGGCGCACCCGGCTCAGGAAATGGCGGGTGTGCGCAATGGCTATGACGACTACCAGCGTCTGGGCATGGACCGTTGGTTGGCGGCGCTGGGAGCATTTCACCTGGCCAAAGGCGCTTGCCTGGTCATTGACCTGGGGACCGCTGCCAAAGCGGACTTCGTTGCGGCGGACGGCGAGCACCTGGGTGGCTACATCTGCCCAGGTATGCCATTGATGCGTAGCCAGTTGCGTACTCACACCCGGCGTATCCGTTATGACGATGCCTCGGCCGAGCGTGCATTGGCCAGCCTGGCGCCAGGTCGCTCGACGGTCGAGGCGGTCGAGCGCGGTTGCGTGTTGATGCTCCAGGGTTTTGCGCATACCCAGCTCGAACAGGCGCGAGCGTTGTGGGGGGAGGACTTCACAGTGTTCCTCACTGGGGGCGATGCGCCGCTGGTAAGGGAGGCGGTGCCCCAGGCACGTGTCGTGCCTGACCTGGTTTTTGTAGGCCTGGCCATGGCCTGCCCATTGGATTGAGGTGCCTATGCGTTGGTTGTTTCTGCTGTTACTGGTGCTCAACGTCTTCTATTACGTGTGGCACCAGCAGGAAGCCCCGCTGAAGGTCAAGGAAGTCGCGCCCCTGTCGCTGTACAAGGGGAATCAGCAAGAAATCCGCCTGTTGCGCGAAACAGGGATTTCGGCTCCGCCCAAGCGCCGGGATGAGTGCCTGGTGGTAGGTGGTGTGATGGGGCAGGGCCAGCTCGATGCGCTGCGTCAGCGCCTTTTGAGCCTGGATATTGTCACCGTGCCGGTGGCGGGTCAGTTGCCAGGGGCGGATGGTCGTTGGCTCAAGGTTGCCCCGGATAGCGAGCGTTTGCTGGACCAAACCGTCCTCGCGACTCTTTCCAACGATTTCAAAGACTTAAAACACAAAATTATTTTCTGCCAGGGTATTGCAACTGGCGAATAGCTTGATAGAATGGCGCCCGCTTCACAGGGAACACCACTCAGGTGGTAGAACTGGAAGCGGTGTCAAAGCAGCTAAGTTTCAGATTTGATTGAAAAAATTTGAAAAAACGCTTGACACTAGGGCGGCAGACAAATAGAATGCCGGCCACATCTGGAGGGATTCCCGAGCGGTCAAAGGGGACGGACTGTAAATCCGTTGCGAGAGCTTCGAAGGTTCGAATCCTTCTCCCTCCACCAGTTTTAGCGAGAGCCGTAAGCTCCGCGGGTATAGTTTAGTGGTAGAACCTCAGCCTTCCAAGCTGATGATGCGGGTTCGATTCCCGCTACCCGCTCCAAGTTTGCTGGATTTTGCACAAAGTGTTTCGCTCTTGTAGCTCAGTTGGTAGAGCACACCCTTGGTAAGGGTGAGGTCAGCGGTTCAAGTCCGCTCAAGAGCTCCATATAAACAAGGCAGATATGAAAATATCTGCCTTTGTTTTATCAGCGCAAGACTATTTCTTCTGCGGAGGATTGTATCGATGGCTAAGGAAAAGTTTGATCGTTCCCTTCCCCACGTTAACGTCGGCACTATCGGCCACGTTGACCACGGTAAGACCACTCTGACCGCAGCTCTGACTCGCGTCTGCTCCGAAGTTTTCGGTTCGGCAGTCGTTGAGTTCGACAAGATCGACTCGGCTCCGGAAGAAAAAGCGCGCGGTATCACCATCAACACCGCTCACGTCGAGTACAACTCGAACATTCGTCACTACGCTCACGTTGACTGCCCAGGTCACGCTGACTACGTGAAGAACATGATCACCGGTGCTGCCCAGATGGACGGCGCGATCCTGGTTTGCTCGGCCGCCGATGGTCCGATGCCACAAACCCGTGAGCACATCCTGCTGTCCCGTCAGGTAGGCGTTCCTTACATCGTGGTCTTCCTGAACAAGGCTGACCTGGTAGATGACGCCGAGCTGCTGGAACTGGTCGAGATGGAAGTTCGCGACCTGCTGTCCACCTACGACTTCCCAGGCGACGACACCCCGATCATCATCGGTTCGGCTCGTATGGCCCTGGAAGGCAAAGACGACAACGAAATGGGTACTACCGCTGTCAAGAAGCTGGTAGAAACTCTGGATGCCTACATCCCTGAGCCAGTTCGTGCCGTTGACCAGCCGTTCCTGATGCCGATCGAAGACGTATTCTCGATCTCGGGTCGTGGTACCGTTGTTACCGGTCGTATCGAGCGTGGTATCGTCCGCGTTCAGGATCCGCTGGAAATCGTTGGTCTGCGTGACACTTCGACCACCACCTGCACCGGTGTTGAAATGTTCCGCAAGCTGCTGGACGAAGGTCGTGCTGGCGAGAACTGCGGCGTTCTGCTGCGTGGTACCAAGCGTGACGACGTTGAGCGTGGCCAGGTTCTGGTCAAGCCAGGTTCGGTCAAGCCGCACACCAAGTTCACCGCAGAAGTCTACGTTCTGTCGAAGGAAGAAGGCGGTCGTCACACTCCGTTCTTCAAAGGCTACCGTCCTCAGTTCTACTTCCGTACCACTGACGTGACCGGTAACTGCGAACTGCCGGAAGGCGTTGAGATGGTAATGCCAGGTGACAACATTCAGATGACTGTTACCCTGATCAAGACCATCGCAATGGAAGACGGTCTGCGCTTCGCTATCCGTGAAGGCGGTCGTACCGTCGGCGCCGGTGTCGTAGCAAAAATTATTGAATAAGTAGTTGATTTACTTGATCAGGCCGGTATAATGGCCGGCCTGATACAGCGTTACAGGTCAGTAGCTCAATTGGCAGAGCGACGGTCTCCAAAACCGTAGGTTGGGGGTTCGATTCCCTCCTGACCTGCCATTTCACCTCGGTGTGATGGCTTTCTTCTCACAGGATCCTCCTCGATGACTCCCAAAACTGAAGCCCAAGAATCGCGTTTTGATCTGTTCAAGTGGCTGGCTGTAGTGGCTTTGGTGGTTGTCGGTGTAGTGGGTAACCAATATTACTCCGCCTCCCCGATCCTGTATCGCGTCCTCGCACTTCTCGTCCTGGCTGCTGTCGCGGGCTTTGTAGCTCTGCAGACTGCGAAGGGCAAGTCGTTCTTTGCGCTGGCGAAGGAAGCTCGTACCGAGATTCGTAAAGTCGTGTGGCCGACCCGCCAGGAAACCACCCAGACCACGTTGATTGTCGTGGCTGTCGTGCTGGTTATGGCACTGCTGCTGTGGGGTCTTGATTCCCTGCTCGGCTGGGCGGTCTCCTTGATCGTTGGCTAAAGGTGTCCCGTGGCTAAGCGTTGGTATGTTGTGCATGCTTACTCGGGTTACGAGAAGCATGTAATGCGCTCCCTGATCGAGCGCGTCAAGCTGGCTGGCATGGAAGACGGTTTCGGCGAGATCCTGGTCCCGACCGAAGAAGTCGTCGAAATGCGCAACGGCCAGAAGCGCAAGAGTGAGCGTAAATTCTTCCCTGGCTATGTACTTGTCCAGATGGAGATGAACGAAGGGACTTGGCACTTGGTCAAGGATACCCCTCGCGTGATGGGCTTTATTGGTGGTACCGCAGACAAGCCTGCGCCGATTACCGATAAAGAAGCAGAGGCTATCCTGCGTCGCGTTGCCGACGGTAGCGACAAGCCGAAGCCGAAGACGCTGTTCGAGCCTGGTGAAGTGGTTCGAGTCATTGACGGTCCGTTCGCAGACTTCAATGGTAGTGTCGAAGAGGTTAACTACGAAAAGAGTCGCCTGCAGGTAGCGGTGCTCATTTTCGGTCGCTCTACTCCGGTGGAGCTCGAGTTCAGCCAGGTCGAAAAGGTCTAGGCGGACGAAGCATCCCATACCCCGCAGCCCTGTGTGCTGCGGGGTTTTGTCGTCACTGGGATAAAACGCAAGTCATCCGGGAAGCCAACAGGCGTTCGTACCCGATTTTGGAGTAGCTCATGGCTAAGAAGATTCAGGCTTACATCAAGCTGCAAGTTAAGGCCGGCCAGGCCAACCCAAGCCCACCCGTTGGTCCAGCACTGGGTCAACACGGTGTGAACATCATGGAATTCTGCAAGGCCTTCAACGCCCGTACCCAGGGTCAAGAAGCCGGCCTGCCGACTCCTGTGATCATCACTGTCTACAGCGACCGTAGCTTCACCTTCGAGACCAAGAGCACCCCTGCCTCGGTTCTGCTGAAGAAAGCTGCTGGCCTGACCAGTGGTTCGGCTCGCCCGAACACCGTTAAAGTCGGTACCGTTACCCGTGCTCAGCTGGAAGATATCGCGAAAGCCAAACAGGCTGACCTGACTGCCGCTGACCTGGACGCTGCTGTACGCACCATCGCTGGCTCTGCCCGCAGCATGGGCCTGAACGTGGAGGGTGTGTAATGGCTAAGCTGACCAAACGCCAAAAGGCAATCGCCGAGAAAATCGAAGCAGGCAAGGCCTACAACTTCGAAGAAGCGGCCACTCTGCTGGCTTCGCTGCCTGCTGCCAAGTTCGTAGAGTCCTACGACATCGCCGTCAACCTCGGTGTTGACCCGCGTAAATCCGACCAGGTCGTACGTAGCGCTACTGTGCTGCCGCACGGCACTGGCAAGACCGTTCGCGTTGCTGTCTTCACCCAGGGCCCAGCTGCTGAAGCCGCTCTGGCTGCCGGCGCTGACCGCGTAGGTATGGACGATCTGGCTGCCGAAATGAAAGGCGGCGACCTGAACTATGACGTCGTTATCGCATCGCCTGATGCCATGCGCGTTGTAGGTCAGCTGGGTCAGGTTCTGGGTCCTCGCGGCCTGATGCCTAACCCGAAAGTTGGTACCGTGACCCCAGACGTAGCCGGCGCCGTCAAGAACGCCAAGGCTGGTCAGGTTCGCTACCGTACCGACAAGAACGGTATCATCCACACCTCCGTTGGCAAGGTCGGCTTTGAAGCCGGCAAGCTGAAGGAAAACGTTGAAGCCCTGATCGCTGATCTGAAGCGTATCAAGCCAGCTTCCTCGAAAGGTATCTACGTCAAGCGCGTTACCCTGAGCACCACCATGGGCCCAGGTCTGGTCATCGATCAGAGCTCGCTGAACGTGTAAGAACATGGTGGCGCGACCTGTCGCGCCACCAGCAAAAATTGGGGTCCCTGCCTGGCGGGGGCTATCCAAGACCGTAGGCGGCGCAAGCCTTAAAACACCAGCCCACGCAGATGGTGCTCCCGATTCGTTACCGAATCAGACACCAAAACGACATCCGGCTTCGGCCAGATGAAACGGTAAAAACCAGGAGTAAACCCGTGGCAATTAAACTCGAAGACAAGAAGGCCATCGTCGCTGAAGTCAACGAGGCTGCCAAAGTCGCTCTGTCCGCTGTCGTGGCTGATGCCCGTGGTGTGACTGTAGGCGCAATGACCGGACTCCGTAAAGAGGCCCGCGAAGCTGGCGTTTACGTACGTGTCGTACGTAACACCCTGCTGAAGCGCGCTGTTGAAGGCACCGAATTCTCGATCCTCAACGACGCGTTCAAAGGCCCGACCCTGATTGCTTTCTCCAACGAACACCCGGGCGCTGCTGCTCGTCTGTTCAAAGAGTTCGCCAAGGGTCAGGACAAGTTCGAGATCAAGGCAGCTGCGTTTGACGGCAAGTTCCTTGCCGCTAACCAGATCGACGTGCTGGCAACCCTGCCAACTCGCGACGAGGCTATCGCACAGCTGATGAGCGTAATCCAAGGTGCAACCAGCAAGCTGGCTCGTACCCTGGCAGCTCTGCGCGACCAGAAAGAAGCTGCTGCTGCCTAAGGCACCCGCAACTCTTTCAAAATCATACGTTTAATTTGATGGCTGCGTAGGCTGTCACCCCAATACAGGATTTAAGTCATGTCTCTGACTAACGAGCAAATCATCGAAGCGATCGGCCAGAAAACTGTTCTGGAAATTGTTGAACTGATCAAAGCGATGGAAGAAACCTTCGGTGTTACCGCTGCTGCCGCTGTTGCCGCTGGCCCAGCTGCTGGCGCTGCTGCCGCTGTTGAAGAACAGACCGAATTCAACGTCGTTCTGACCGAAGCTGGCGACAAGAAAGTAAACGTGATCAAGGCCGTTCGTGAACTGACCGGTCTGGGCCTGAAAGAAGCCAAAGAGAAAGTCGACGGCGCTCCTCAGGTTATCGCTGAAGGCGTTTCGAAAGAAGCTGCTGAAGACGCGAAGAAGAAGCTGGAAGAAGCTGGCGCTAAAGTCGAGCTGAAGTAATCTCGACCTTGCGACTCCAGTCCGAGCGTTGAGCGAAGGGCTGATGGCTGGTGGCTTATGCCACCGGCCTTTTTCCGTTATTGGTGGCCGGTCAGGCCGGCCCCGATAACAAGCTGCAAGACACCCATGTGGGTGGCGCAAACCAAGGGGTTTGCACGATTTTCTGGCTGCTCCCGCCGGGAGAAGCCAAACAAGCAGGTGACCAAGCTGGGGAACGCTGATGGCTTACTCATACACTGAGAAAAAACGTATCCGCAAGGACTTTAGCAAGTTGCCGGACGTCATGGATGTGCCTTACCTCCTGGCCATCCAGCTGGATTCGTATCGCGAATTCCTGCAAGCGGGAGCATCCAAGGATCAGTTCCGCGACGTCGGCCTGCACGCGGCCTTCAAATCGGTATTCCCGATCATCAGCTACTCCGGCAATGCTGCCCTGGAGTACGTAGGCTATCGCCTGGGCGAACCCGCCTTCGATGTGAAGGAATGTGTCCTGCGTGGCGTGACCTTCGCGGTCCCACTGCGGGTCAAGGTGCGCCTGATCATCTTCGACAAGGAATCGTCGAACAAAGCGATCAAGGACATCAAAGAGCAAGAAGTCTACATGGGTGAAATCCCCCTGATGACTGAGAACGGTACCTTCGTTATCAACGGTACCGAGCGTGTGATCGTTTCCCAGCTGCACCGTTCGCCTGGTGTGTTCTTCGACCACGACCGTGGCAAGACTCACAGCTCCGGCAAGCTGCTGTACTCCGCTCGCATCATCCCTTACCGCGGCTCCTGGCTGGACTTCGAGTTCGACCCGAAGGACTGCGTGTTCGTACGTATCGACCGTCGCCGCAAACTGCCGGCCTCGGTGCTGCTGCGTGCCCTGGGTTACAGCACTGAAGAAGTGCTGAACACCTTCTACACCACCAACGTGTTCCACATTTCCGGCGAGAAACTCAGCCTGGAACTGGTACCACAGCGTTTGCGTGGTGAGGTTGCAGTCATGGATATCCATGACGAAACCGGCAAAGTCATCGTCGAGCAGGGCCGTCGTATTACCGCGCGCCACATCAACCAGCTCGAGAAGGCCGGCGTCAAGCAGCTGGACGTTCCTATGGAATACGTCCTGGGCCGCACTACCGCCAAGGCCATCGTGCATCCGGCTACCGGCGAGATCCTGGCCGAATGCAACACCGAGATGACCACCGAACTGCTGATCAAGGTCGCCAAGGCGCAGGTTGTCCGTATCGAGACCCTGTACACCAACGACATCGATTGCGGTCCGTTCATCTCCGATACCCTGAAGATCGACACCACCAGCAACCAGCTGGAAGCCCTGGTCGAGATCTACCGCATGATGCGTCCTGGCGAACCGCCAACCAAGGATGCTGCCGAGACCCTGTTCAACAACCTGTTCTTCAGTGCCGAGCGTTACGACCTGTCCGCGGTTGGCCGCATGAAGTTCAACCGTCGTATCGGTCGTACCGAGATCGAAGGTTCGGGCGTGCTGAGCAAGGAAGATATCGTCGAGGTTCTGAAGACCCTGGTCGACATCCGTAACGGCAAAGGCATCGTCGACGACATCGACCACCTGGGTAACCGTCGCGTACGTTGCGTCGGCGAGATGGCCGAGAACCAGTTCCGCGTTGGCCTGGTGCGTGTCGAGCGCGCGGTCAAGGAACGCCTGTCGATGGCGGAAAGCGAAGGCCTGATGCCGCAAGACCTGATCAACGCCAAGCCGGTTGCGGCGGCGGTGAAAGAGTTCTTCGGTTCCAGCCAGCTGTCCCAATTCATGGACCAGAACAACCCACTCTCCGAGATCACCCACAAGCGCCGCGTCTCCGCACTCGGCCCAGGTGGTCTGACCCGTGAGCGTGCCGGCTTCGAAGTCCGTGACGTACACCCGACCCACTACGGCCGTGTGTGCCCGATCGAGACCCCTGAAGGTCCGAACATCGGTCTGATCAACTCCCTGGCTGCCTATGCCCGCACCAACCAGTATGGCTTCCTGGAAAGCCCGTACCGCGTGGTGAAGGAAGGCGTGGTCAGCGACGAAATCGTGTTCCTGTCGGCCATTGAAGAAGCGGATCACGTCATCGCCCAGGCTTCGGCCGCGATGAACGAGAAGAAGCAGCTGATCGATGAGCTGGTAGCTGTTCGTCACCTGAACGAATTCACCGTCAAGGCGCCGGAAGACGTCACCCTGATGGACGTTTCGCCGAAGCAGGTTGTTTCCGTTGCTGCGTCGCTGATTCCGTTCCTCGAGCACGACGACGCCAACCGTGCATTGATGGGTTCGAACATGCAGCGTCAGGCTGTACCGACCCTGCGCGCCGACAAGCCGCTGGTAGGTACCGGCATGGAGCGCAACGTTGCCCGTGACTCCGGTGTCTGCGTGGTTGCTCGCCGCGGTGGCGTGATCGACTCGGTCGACGCCAGCCGTATCGTTGTTCGCGTTGCAGACGACGAAGTTGAAACCGGCGAAGCAGGTGTGGATATCTACAACCTGACCAAGTACACCCGTTCGAACCAGAACACCTGCATCAACCAGCGTCCGCTGGTGAGCAAGGGTGACAAGGTTCAGCGTGGCGACATCATGGCCGACGGCCCGTCCACCGACATGGGTGAGCTGGCACTGGGTCAGAACATGCGCATCGCGTTCATGGCGTGGAACGGCTTCAACTTCGAAGACTCCATCTGCCTGTCCGAGCGTGTGGTCCAGGAAGATCGCTTCACCACCATCCACATCCAGGAACTGACCTGTGTGGCGCGTGACACCAAGCTTGGCCCAGAGGAAATCACTGCGGACATCCCGAACGTGGGTGAAGCCGCACTGAACAAGCTGGACGAAGCCGGTATCGTCTACGTGGGTGCCGAAGTCGGCGCTGGCGACATCCTGGTCGGCAAGGTAACGCCAAAAGGCGAAACCCAGCTGACTCCGGAAGAAAAACTGCTGCGCGCGATCTTCGGTGAGAAGGCCAGCGACGTTAAGGACACCTCCCTGCGCGTGCCAACCGGCACCAAGGGTACCGTCATCGACGTACAGGTCTTCACCCGTGATGGCGTCGAGCGCGACAGCCGCGCCCTGGCCATCGAGAAGATGCAGCTGGACGAGATCCGCAAGGACCTCAACGAAGAGTTCCGCATCGTCGAAGGTGCAACCTTCGAGCGTCTGCGTTCTGCCCTGAACGGCCAGGTGGTCGACGGTGGCGCGGGCCTGAAGAAAGGCACTGTGATCACTGACGAAGTACTGGACGGTCTGGAGCACGGCCAGTGGTTCAAACTGCGCATGGCCGAAGATGCACTGAACGAGCAGCTGGAAAAGGCTCAGCAGTACATCGTCGATCGTCGCCGTCTGCTGGACGACAAGTTCGAAGACAAGAAGCGCAAGCTGCAGCAGGGTGATGACCTGGCACCGGGCGTACTGAAGATCGTCAAGGTTTACCTGGCAATCCGCCGTCGCATCCAGCCGGGTGACAAGATGGCCGGTCGTCACGGTAACAAGGGTGTCGTCTCGGTAATCATGCCGGTCGAAGACATGCCGCACGACGCCAACGGTACTCCGGTCGATGTCGTACTGAACCCGCTGGGTGTACCTTCGCGTATGAACGTCGGTCAGATCCTCGAAACTCACCTGGGCCTGGCGGCCAAGGGTCTGGGCGAGAAGATCGACCGCATGATCGAAGAGCAGCGCAAGGCCGCTGAACTGCGCGTGTTCCTGACCGAGGTCTACAACGAGATCGGCGGTCGTCAGGAAAACCTCGACGAGTTCACCGACGAAGAGATCCTGGCCCTTGCTCACAACCTGAAGAAGGGTGTGCCAATGGCTACCCCGGTCTTCGACGGTGCCAAGGAGCGCGAGATCAAGGCCATGCTGAAGCTGGCCGACCTGCCAGAGAGCGGCCAGATGGTGCTGTTCGATGGCCGTACCGGCAACAAGTTCGAGCGTCCTGTGACCGTTGGTTACATGTACATGCTCAAGCTGAACCACTTGGTGGACGACAAGATGCACGCGCGTTCCACTGGTTCCTACAGCCTGGTTACCCAGCAGCCGCTGGGTGGTAAGGCGCAGTTCGGTGGTCAGCGTTTCGGGGAGATGGAAGTGTGGGCGCTGGAAGCATACGGCGCGGCATACACCCTGCAAGAAATGCTCACAGTGAAGTCGGACGACGTGAACGGCCGTACCAAGATGTACAAGAACATCGTGGATGGCGATCACCGTATGGAGCCGGGCATGCCCGAGTCCTTCAACGTGTTGATCAAAGAGATCCGTTCGCTCGGTATCGATATCGATCTGGAAACCGAATAACACGTGACGCGAAGGGGAGTGGGGCAGGTAATGCCCGCTCCCTGCTCCGCCAGGAGGAAAGGCCTTGAAAGACCTACTGAATTTGCTGAAAAACCAGGGTCAAGTCGAAGAGTTCGACGCCATCCGCATCGGTCTGGCGTCGCCTGAAATGATCCGTTCGTGGTCGTTCGGTGAAGTTAAGAAGCCGGAAACCATCAACTACCGTACGTTCAAGCCTGAGCGTGACGGCCTGTTCTGCGCCAAGATCTTTGGCCCAGTCAAGGACTACGAGTGCCTGTGCGGCAAGTACAAGCGCCTCAAGCACCGCGGCGTGATCTGCGAGAAGTGCGGCGTTGAAGTTGCCCTGGCAAAAGTTCGTCGTGAGCGCATGGCGCACATCGAGCTGGCCTCGCCGGTTGCCCACATCTGGTTCCTGAAGTCGCTGCCGTCCCGTATCGGCCTGCTGATGGACATGACCCTGCGTGACATCGAGCGCGTGCTCTACTTCGAGAGCTACGTCGTTATCGACCCGGGCATGACGACCCTGGAAAAGGGCCAGCTGCTGAACGACGAGCAGTACTTTGAAGCGCTGGAAGAGTTCGGTGACGACTTCGACGCCCGCATGGGTGCCGAGGCTGTCCGCGAGCTGCTGCACGCTATCGACCTGGAGCACGAGATCGGTCGCCTGCGCGAAGAGATTCCGCAGACCAACTCGGAAACCAAGATCAAGAAGCTGTCCAAGCGTCTGAAGCTGATGGAAGCGTTCCAGGGCTCGGGCAACCTGCCTGAGTGGATGGTCCTGACCGTCCTGCCAGTGCTGCCGCCGGACCTGCGTCCGCTGGTTCCGCTGGATGGCGGCCGCTTCGCGACCTCCGACCTGAACGACCTGTATCGTCGGGTGATCAACCGTAACAACCGTCTGAAGCGCCTGCTGGATCTGTCGGCGCCGGACATCATCGTGCGCAACGAAAAGCGCATGCTGCAGGAAGCGGTCGACGCCCTGCTGGACAACGGCCGTCGCGGTCGCGCCATCACTGGCTCGAACAAGCGTCCGCTGAAGTCCCTGGCCGACATGATCAAAGGTAAGCAAGGTCGCTTCCGTCAGAACTTGCTCGGTAAGCGTGTGGACTACTCCGGCCGTTCGGTTATTACCGTAGGCCCGACCCTGCGTCTGCATCAGTGCGGTCTGCCGAAGAAGATGGCCCTCGAGCTGTTCAAGCCCTTCATTTTCGGCAAGCTTGAAATGCGTGGTCTGGCGACCACCATCAAGGCTGCCAAGAAGATGGTCGAGCGCGAGCTGCCAGAGGTTTGGGACGTGCTCGCCGAGGTGATTCGCGAACACCCCGTGCTGCTCAACCGTGCACCGACCCTGCACCGTCTGGGTATCCAGGCCTTTGAACCGGTTCTGATCGAAGGTAAGGCTATCCAGCTGCACCCGCTGGTCTGTGCCGCGTACAACGCCGACTTCGACGGTGACCAGATGGCCGTTCACGTGCCGCTGACCCTGGAAGCCCAGCTCGAAGCGCGCGCGCTGATGATGTCGACCAACAACATCCTGTCGCCAGCCAACGGTGAGCCAATCATCGTTCCGTCGCAGGACGTGGTACTGGGTCTGTACTACATGACCCGCGAAGCCATCAACGCCAAGGGCGAAGGTCGCGTGTTCGCCGACCTGCAGGAAGTCGACCGCGTATTCCGCGCCGGCGAGGCTGCCCTGCACGCGAAAATCAAGGTTCGTATCAACGAAACCGTGAAAGAGCGTGACGGTTCGGTGGTCAAGAACACCCGTATCGTCGACACTACTGTCGGCCGTGCGCTGCTGTTCCAGGTTGTACCGGCAGGCCTGCCGTACGACGTGGTCAACCAGCCGATGAAGAAGAAGGCGATCTCCAAGCTGATCAACCAGTGCTACCGCGTGGTTGGTCTGAAAGAGACCGTTATTTTTGCTGACCAGCTGATGTACACCGGTTTCGCTTACTCGACCATTTCCGGCGTTTCCATCGGTGTTAACGACTTCGTTATCCCGGACGAGAAAGCCCGCATCATCGGTACCGCTACCGACGAAGTGAAGGAAATCGAGAGTCAGTACGCCTCCGGCCTGGTAACCCAGGGCGAGAAGTACAACAAGGTCATCGACTTGTGGTCGAAGGCGAACGACGAAGTGTCCAAGGCGATGATGGCCAACCTCTCGAAAGAGAAGGTTATCGACCGCGAAGGCAACGAAGTCGAGCAAGAGTCCTTCAACTCGATGTACATGATGGCTGACTCCGGTGCGCGGGGTTCCGCAGCCCAGATCCGTCAGCTGGCCGGTATGCGTGGCCTGATGGCCAAGCCGGACGGCTCCATCATCGAGACGCCGATCACCGCGAACTTCCGTGAAGGTCTGAGCGTTCTGCAGTACTTCATTTCGACCCACGGTGCTCGTAAGGGTCTGGCGGATACCGCACTGAAGACTGCTAACTCCGGTTACCTGACTCGTCGTCTGGTAGACGTTGCCCAGGATCTGGTGGTTACCGAGATCGACTGCGGCACCGACCAGGGCCTGCTGATGACCCCGCACATCGAAGGTGGCGACGTTGTAGAGCCGCTGGGTGAGCGTGTACTGGGTCGTGTCATCGCCCGTGACGTGTTCAAGCCAGGCACCGAGGACGTCATCGTTCCGGCCGGTACCTTGGTCGACGAGAAGTGGGTCGAGTTCATCGAGCTGAACAGCATCGACGAAGTGGTCGTGCGTTCGCCGATCAACTGCGAAACCCGCTACGGCATCTGCGCCAAGTGCTACGGTCGTGACCTGGCTCGCGGTCACCAGGTGAACATCGGTGAAGCTGTCGGCGTTATCGCTGCGCAGTCGATCGGTGAGCCGGGTACCCAGCTGACCATGCGTACGTTCCACATCGGTGGTGCTGCAAGCCGTACCTCGGCTGCCGACAGCGTCCAGGTTAAGAACGGCGGCATGGTGCGTCTGCACAACCTGAAGCAGGTTGAGCGTGCCGATGGCAACCTGGTTGCCGTATCGCGTTCCGGCGAGCTGGCCATTGCCGACGAATTCGGTCGTGAGCGTGAGCGCTACAAGCTGCCTTATGGTGCGGTGATTTCGGTCAAGGAAGGTGACAAGGTCGAAGCTGGCGCCATCGTCGCCAAGTGGGATCCGCACACCCACCCGATCGTTACCGAGCTGAAAGGTACCGTGACCTTTGTGGGCATGGAAGAAGGCATCACCATCAAACGTCAGACCGACGAATTGACTGGTTTGACCAACATTGAAGTCCTGGACGTCAAGGATCGCCCTGCCGCTGGTAAGGAAATCCGTCCGGCGATCAAGATGGTCGACGCCTCTGGCAAGGACCTGTACCTGCCGGGTACCGACGTACCTGCCCAGTACTTCCTGCCGGCCAACGCCCTCGTCGGCGTAGCTGACGGTGCCCAGATCGGCGTTGGTGACGTTATCGCGCGTATCCCGCAAGAAACGTCGAAGACCCGTGACATCACCGGTGGTCTGCCGCGCGTTGCCGACCTGTTCGAAGCGCGCCGTCCGAAAGAAGCCTCGATTCTGGCTGAAGTCAGCGGCACCATCGCATTCGGCAAGGAGACCAAGGGCAAGCGCCGTCTGGTCATCACCCCGACCGACGGTAGCGATCCGTACGAAGAGCTGATTCCGAAGTGGCGCCACCTGAACGTCTTTGAAGGCGAACAGGTAAACCGCGGCGAAGTTATCTCTGACGGCCCGAGCGATCCGCACGACATCCTGCGTCTGCTGGGTGTGAGCGCGCTGGCGAAGTACATCGTCAACGAGATTCAGGACGTTTACCGTCTGCAAGGCGTTAAGATCAACGACAAGCACATCGAGACCATCCTGCGTCAGATGCTGCGCAAGGTCGAGATCTCCGAGTCGGGCGATTCCAGCTTCATCAAGGGCGACCAGATGGAACTGACCCAGGTACTGGTAGAGAACGAGCGTCTCGCCGCCGAGGACAAGTTCGTCTCCAAGTTCACCCGCGTGCTGCTGGGTATCACCAAGGCGTCGCTGTCGACCGAGTCGTTCATCTCCGCGGCTTCCTTCCAGGAAACCACCCGCGTGCTGACCGAAGCGGCGGTAACCGGCAAGCGCGACTACCTGCGCGGCCTGAAAGAGAACGTGGTCGTGGGTCGTCTGATCCCGGCCGGTACTGGTCTGGCCTACCACAGCGAGCGCAAGCGTCGCCGTGATGCCGACAAGCCGCTGCGTGTGAGCGCCAGTGAGGTGGAAGCCGCACTGACCGAAGCGCTGAACTCCAGCGGTAACTAAGTACAGGGCAGGGCCCCGGCAAGCCTCGCAAGGGCATCGGTGACAACAATTGTTGCCGATGACCGGGCGGGGAGGGCCGGGGCCTCGTCTTGACTGGGTGCAAGATCCTCTTTAGACTTTTGTACCCTTAAATTTGGTGAGGCTCCGTCTCGCCAATTTTTGGCTTTCTTGCAAGACAATAGCGTCGCAAGACAATCAGTGGAGCTAGTAGATGGCAACTATCAACCAGCTGGTACGTCAGCCGCGTAAGCGTACCGTCGAGAAATCCGACGTACCTGCGCTGCAGAACTGCCCGCAGCGTCGTGGCGTGTGCACCCGCGTGTACACCACCACGCCGAAAAAACCTAACTCGGCACTGCGTAAAGTATGCCGTGTGCGTCTGACCAACGGTTTCGAGGTTTCCTCGTACATCGGTGGTGAAGGCCACAACCTGCAAGAGCACAGCGTCGTCCTGATCCGTGGCGGCCGTGTAAAAGACTTGCCAGGTGTTCGTTACCACACCGTTCGCGGCTCTCTGGATACTTCGGGCGTTAAAGGCCGTAACCAGGGTCGTTCGAAGTACGGTACCAAGCGTCCGAAGTAATCGGTCGTTTGCAGACATCCATTTATTTGAGTCGATAAGAGTAAGGTCGGGCAGGGGTCGAAAGACCTGGTCCCGGGCTAACCTGAAGACCGTTTGAGGGCTTATCATGCCAAGACGTCGTGTAGCAGCAAAACGTGAGATCCTGGACGATCCGAAGTACGGATCCCAGATCCTCGCCAAGTTCATGAACCACGTGATGGAAAGCGGCAAGAAGGCCGTAGCCGAGCGCATCGTTTACGGTGCTCTGGATACCGTCAAAGCACGCAAGAACAGCGACCCCCTGGAAATCTTCGAGAAAGCTCTCGACGCCATCGCTCCGCTGGTCGAAGTTAAGTCCCGCCGTGTCGGCGGTGCCACTTACCAGGTTCCGGTTGAAGTTCGTCCATCCCGTCGTAACGCTCTGGCAATGCGCTGGCTCGTAGACTACGCCCGCAAGCGCGGCGAGAAGTCGATGGCTCTGCGCCTGGCTGGCGAGCTGCTGGATGCTGCTGAAGGCAAGGGTGCTGCAGTCAAGAAGCGTGAAGACGTGCACCGTATGGCCGAGGCCAACAAAGCGTTCTCGCACTACCGCTTCTAATTCAAGCATCAATCATTTTGCGAGGGCTTTATGGCTCGTACTACAGCAATTAACCGCTACCGTAACATCGGTATCTGCGCCCACGTTGACGCGGGCAAGACTACCACTACCGAGCGGATCCTGTTCTACACAGGTCTGAGCCACAAGATGGGCGAGGTGCATGACGGCGCCGCGACCACCGACTGGATGGTGCAGGAGCAGGAGCGCGGTATCACCATTACCTCCGCTGCCGTTACCACCTTCTGGAAAGGTTCCCGTGGTCAGTACGACAACTACCGCGTAAACGTCATCGATACCCCCGGCCACGTTGACTTCACCATTGAAGTAGAGCGTTCGCTGCGTGTACTCGACGGCGCGGTCGTTGTGTTCTGCGGTACCTCCGGCGTTGAGCCGCAGTCCGAAACCGTATGGCGTCAGGCCAACAAGTACGGCGTTCCACGTGTTGTCTACGTGAACAAGATGGACCGTGCTGGTGCCAACTTCCTGCGCGTTGTCGGCCAGATCAAGAACCGCCTGGGTCACACCCCGGTTCCGGTCCAGCTGGCTATCGGTGCAGAAGACGACTTCCAGGGTCAGGTTGACCTGATCAAGATGAAAGCCATCTACTGGAACGAAGACGACAAAGGCACTACCTACCGCGAAGAAGAAATTCCAGCGGATATGGTCGACCTGGCTAACGAATGGCGCAACAACATGGTTGAAGCCGCCGCCGAAGCCAGCGAAGAGCTGATGAACAAGTACCTTGAAGAAGGTGAGCTGACCGTCGAAGAAATCAAGGCAGGTCTGCGTGCGCGCACCCTGGCCAGCGAGATCGTTCCGGCTGTCTGCGGTTCGTCGTTCAAGAACAAGGGTGTTCCCCTGGTTCTCGATGCCGTTATCGACTTCCTGCCTGCTCCGACCGAAATTCCTGCGATCAAGGGTATCCACCCTGATCTGGCCGAAGTGCCGAAGGATGAGATCACCGAAGAGCAGCAGGATGAGCGTCACGCCGACGACAACGAGCCGTTCTCGGCTCTGGCGTTCAAGATCGCTACCGACCCGTTCGTAGGTACCCTGACCTTCGTTCGCGTCTACTCGGGCGTTCTGAGCTCCGGTGACTCGGTCATCAACTCGGTCAAAGGCAAGAAAGAGCGCGTTGGTCGTATGGTGCAGATGCACGCCAACCAGCGTGAAGAGATCAAGGAAGTGCGCGCTGGCGACATCGCGGCCCTGATCGGCATGAAGGACGTTACCACTGGTGAAACCCTGTGCGACGCCGACAAGCCAATCATCCTTGAGCGCATGGACTTCCCGGAGCCAGTGATTTCGCTGTCTGTCGAGCCGAAGACCAAGCAGGACCAGGAAAAGATGGGTATCGCTCTGGGCAAGCTGGCTCAGGAAGACCCGTCGTTCCGCGTCAAGACCGACGAAGAGACTGGTCAGACCATCATCTCCGGTATGGGTGAGCTGCACCTGGACATCATCGTTGACCGCATGAAGCGTGAATTCAACGTTGAGGCCAACATCGGCAAGCCGCAGGTTTCGTACCGCGAGAAGATCACCAAGTCCGGTGTGGAGATCGAAGGCAAGTTCGTTCGCCAGTCGGGTGGTCGTGGTCAGTTCGGTCACTGCTGGATTCGCTTCTCGCAGCCGGATGAAGACGATAAGGGCAATATCACTGAGGGCCTGGTCTTCACC
The DNA here is from genome assembly GCF_036784815.1 of Pseudomonas sp. TE3-3-F2023. NCBI lineage: Bacteria > Pseudomonadati > Pseudomonadota > Gammaproteobacteria > Pseudomonadales > Pseudomonadaceae > Pseudomonas > Pseudomonas sp. TE3-3-F2023. The sequence continues at coordinate 1,357,260 of NZ_CP145113.1, forward strand.
AACGAAGTCGTTGGTGGTGTGGTTCCGAAGGAATACATCCCTGCGATCCAGAAGGGTATCGAAGAGCAGATGAAGAACGGCGTTGTTGCCGGCTATCCGCTGATCGGCCTGAAGGCTACCGTGTTCGACGGTTCGTACCACGACGTCGACTCCAACGAAATGGCGTTCAAGATCGCTGCTTCGATGGCAACCAAGCAACTGGCCCAGAAGGGTGGTGGCGTGGTCCTCGAGCCGATCATGAAGGTCGAAGTTGTAACCCCGGAAGACTACCTGGGTGACGTGATGGGTGACCTGAACCGTCGTCGTGGTCTGGTCCAGGGTATGGATGAATCGGTCTCTGGCCGTGTCGTCCGCGCTGAAGTTCCGCTCGGAGAGATGTTCGGTTACGCAACCGACGTTCGTTCCATGTCTCAGGGTCGCGCAAGCTACTCCATGGAATTCTCCAAATACGCCGAAGCTCCGTCGAACATCGTCGAAGCACTCGTTAAAAAACAAGGCTAATCCCCTTTAGGCAAGAGGTTCACTGTCGTGGCTAAAGAAAAATTTGATCGTTCCCTTCCCCACGTTAACGTCGGCACCATCGGCCACGTTGACCACGGTAAGACCACTCTGACCGCAGCTCTGACTCGCGTCTGCTCCGAAGTTTTCGGTTCGGCAGTCGTTGAGTTCGACAAGATCGACTCGGCTCCGGAAGAAAAAGCGCGCGGTATCACCATCAACACCGCTCACGTCGAGTACAACTCGAACATTCGTCACTACGCTCACGTTGACTGCCCGGGTCACGCTGACTACGTGAAGAACATGATCACCGGTGCTGCCCAGATGGACGGCGCGATCCTGGTTTGCTCGGCCGCCGATGGTCCGATGCCACAAACCCGTGAGCACATCCTGCTGTCCCGTCAGGTAGGCGTTCCTTACATCGTGGTCTTCCTGAACAAGGCTGACCTGGTAGACGACGCCGAGCTGCTGGAACTGGTCGAGATGGAAGTTCGCGACCTGCTGTCCACCTACGACTTCCCAGGCGACGACACCCCGATCATCATCGGTTCGGCTCGTATGGCCCTGGAAGGCAAAGACGACAACGAAATGGGTACTACCGCTGTCAAGAAGCTGGTAGAAACTCTGGATGCCTACATCCCTGAGCCAGTTCGTGCCGTTGACCAGCCGTTCCTGATGCCGATCGAAGACGTATTCTCGATCTCGGGTCGTGGTACCGTTGTTACCGGTCGTATCGAGCGTGGTATCGTCCGCGTTCAGGATCCGCTGGAAATCGTTGGTCTGCGTGACACTTCGACCACCACCTGCACCGGTGTTGAAATGTTCCGCAAGCTGCTGGACGAAGGTCGTGCTGGCGAGAACTGCGGCGTTCTGCTGCGTGGTACCAAGCGTGACGACGTTGAGCGTGGCCAGGTTCTGGTCAAGCCAGGTTCGGTCAAGCCGCACACCAAGTTCACCGCAGAAGTCTACGTTCTGTCGAAGGAAGAAGGCGGTCGTCACACTCCGTTCTTCAAAGGCTACCGTCCTCAGTTCTACTTCCGTACCACTGACGTGACCGGTAACTGCGAACTGCCGGAAGGCGTTGAAATGGTAATGCCAGGTGACAACATTCAGATGACTGTTACCCTGATCAAGACCATCGCAATGGAAGACGGTCTGCGCTTCGCTATCCGTGAAGGCGGTCGTACCGTCGGCGCCGGCGTCGTAGCAAAAATCATCGAGTAATCACTCGACCGATTGAAAAAACCCCCGCTCAGCGGGGGTTTTTTTTATTGGGTTGACACTAAATGGGGGCGTCTATAGAATCACGCCTCCTTTTAGCGGGCGTAGTGCGTCCGTTGGGAACAGCCTGGAGTCTGAAATCCAATGCAAAATCAGCAAATCCGTATCAGGTTGAAGGCTTTCGACCATCGCCTGATCGACCAATCCACCCAGGAAATCGTGGAAACCGCGAAACGTACTGGTGCACAAGTGCGTGGTCCAATTCCACTGCCTACCCGCAAAGAGCGTTTCACCGTTCTGGTTTCCCCGCACGTCAACAAAGACGCGCGTGACCAGTACGAGATCCGCACTCATAAGCGTGTTCTGGACATCGTCCAGCCAACGGATAAAACCGTTGATGCGCTGATGAAGCTTGATCTGGCGGCAGGTGTGGAAGTACAGATCAGCCTCGGCTAAGACTTCGGTCTGGTCGTGTAACGCTCTGAAATGGGCGGCCATAGCGGGTGAAAGCCCCGTACACTCATGAGGTTTACAACATGACTATTGGTGTAATCGGTCGCAAATGCGGTATGACCCGCATTTTCACCGAAGAAGGTGTCTCCATTCCGGTCACGGTCATCGAGATCGAGCCGAATCGCGTCACCCAGTTCAAAACTGAAGAAACCGATGGCTACCGTGCAGTGCAAGTCACTGTCGGCGAGCGTCGTGCTTCGCGTGTGACTGCCGCTCAGGCAGGTCACTTCGCCAAGGCCAACGTTGCCGCTGGTCGCGGTGTCTGGGAGTTCCGTCTTGAAGAAGGCGATTTCCAGGCTGGCGATCTGATCAAAGCTGAACTCTTCACTGCAGGCCAGCTGGTAGACGTTACTGGTCAGTCCAAAGGTAAAGGCTTCGCCGGTACCATCAAGCGCTGGAACTTCCGTGGCCAGGACAACACCCACGGTAACTCCGTGTCGCACCGTGTCCCAGGTTCCATCGGCCAGTGCCAGACTCCTGGTCGTGTGTTCAAGGGCAAGAAAATGTCCGGTCACATGGGCGCCGAGCGCGTGACTGTTCAGTCCCTGGAAGTAGTTCGCGTAGACGCTGAGCGCAACCTGCTGCTGGTCAAGGGTGCCGTTCCAGGCGCTACTGGCGGCGACGTGGTTGTACGTCCAGCTGTCAAGGCTCGCGGTTAAGGGGAAACTGACATGCAACTCAATGTAAATGACGCTCAGGCGATCGAAGTTTCCGAACTGACTTTCGGTGGCGAATTCAACGAGACGCTGGTACACCAAGCAGTCGTGGCCTACATGGCCGGCGGCCGTCAGGGCACCAAGCAGCAGAAGACCCGTTCCGACGTGGCTGGTGGCGGTAAGCGCCCATGGCGTCAGAAGGGTACTGGCCGTGCTCGTGCTGGTACCACTCGTGGTCCGATCTGGCGTGGCGGTGGTGTAACCTTCGCAGCTCGCCCTCAAGATCACTCGCAGAAGCTCAACAAGAAGATGTACCGCGCAGCCCTGCGCTCCATCCTCGCTGAGCTGGTGCGTAGCGACCGTCTGGTCGTGGTTCAGGACTTCGCTGTTGAAGCGCCGAAAACCAAAGATCTGCTGAACAAGCTGAACGGCATGGGTCTGAACGACGTACTGATCGTTTCCGACGCTGTTGATCAGAACCTGTACCTGGCTGCTCGCAACCTGCCGCACGTCGATGTACGTGACGTACAAGGTTCCGACCCGGTCAGTCTGATCGCATACGAGAAAGTGTTGATCACTGTCTCGGCCGTGAAGAAATTCGAGGAGCTGCTGGGATGAACCAGGAACGCGTATTCAAAGTCCTCCTTGGCCCGCACGTTTCCGAGAAGGCTACCGTTCTGGCTGAGAAAAAAGGCCAGTTCGTATTCAAGGTTGCTACCGATGCAACCAAGCTGGAAATCAAGAAAGCTGTCGAAGGCCTGTTCAACGTAAAAGTTGAAAACGTGTCGACTGTTAACGTTCTGGGTAAAACCAAGCGTACCGCACGTGGTCTGGGCAAGCGTAATGACTGGAAGAAGGCGATCGTCTCCCTTCAGCCAGGCCAAGATCTCGATTTCAGCAGCAGTGCTGAGTAAGGAAGGGGTGCATCATGGCAATCGTTAAATGCAAACCGACTTCCCCTGGCCGCCGTTTCGTGGTCAAGGTGGTCAACCAGGAGCTGCACAAAGGCGCTCCTCACGCACCGCTGATCGAGAAAAAATCGAAGTCTGGTGGTCGTAACAACAATGGCCGCATTACCACTCGTCACGTTGGTGGTGGTCACAAGCAGCATTACCGTCTGGTCGACTTCCGTCGCAACGACAAAGATGGCATCCCAGCCACTGTCGAGCGTATCGAATACGACCCGAACCGTACTGCTCACATCGCCCTGCTGTGCTACGCAGACGGTGAGCGTCGCTACATCATCGCCCCTAAAGGCGTGAGCGCTGGCGACCAGCTGATCGCAGGTGCCCTGGCCCCAATCAAGGCCGGTAACTCCCTGCAGCTGCGCAACATTCCAGTAGGTAGCACCATTCACGGCATCGAACTGAAGCCGGGTAAAGGTGCTCAGATCGCTCGTTCCGCTGGTGCCTCGGCTCAGCTGATCGCTCGCGAAGGTGTCTACGTGACCCTGCGTCTGCGCTCTGGTGAAATGCGTAAAGTCCTGGCTGAGTGCCGTGCGACCCTGGGCGAAGTCTCGAACTCCGAGCACAGCCTGCGTTCGCTGGGTAAAGCTGGTGCCAAACGCTGGCGCGGCGTTCGCCCAACCGTTCGTGGTGTTGCCATGAACCCGGTTGACCACCCACATGGTGGTGGTGAAGGTCGTACCTCCGGTGGTCGTCATCCGGTATCGCCATGGGGCTTCCCAACCAAGGGTGCGAAGACCCGTGGTAATAAGCGTACCGACAACATGATCGTCCGTCGTCGCAAGTAACTAGAGGGATACGACAGTGCCACGTTCTCTGAAAAAAGGTCCTTTTATCGATCTTCACCTGTTGAAGAAGGTCGAAGTGGCGGTGGAGAAGAACGATCGCAAGCCAGTTAAAACCTGGTCGCGCCGTTCGATGATCCTGCCACAAATGGTCGGTCTGACCATCGCGGTACACAACGGTCGTCAACATGTTCCAGTTCTGGTGAACGAAGACATGGTCGGCCACAAACTGGGCGAGTTCGCCGGTACCCGCACCTACCGCGGGCACGTGGCTGACAAGAAAGCCAAGCGTTAAGGGGTAAGGAAATGGAAGTAGCCGCTAAGTTGTCGGGCGCTCGCATCTCCGCCCAGAAAGCCCGCTTGGTCGCCGACCAGATCCGCGGGAAGAAGGTGGGCGAAGCGCTCAACCTGTTGGCCTTCAGCAGCAAAAAAGCCGCTGAAATCATGAAGAAAGTCCTCGAGTCGGCCGTTGCCAACGCCGAACACAACGAAGGCGCAGACGTTGATGACCTGAAGGTCTCCACCGTCTTCGTCAACGAAGGGCGTTCGCTGAAGCGCATCATGCCACGTGCCAAAGGCCGTGCTGATCGCATCGTCAAGCGGTCTTGCCATATCACTGTCAAGGTTGCGGACAAGTAACGGAGTCGATCAGATGGGTCAGAAAGTACATCCCACTGGCATTCGCCTGGGAATCGTCAAGGAGCACACCTCCGTCTGGTACGCAGACGGTGCTACTTACGCAGATTACCTGTTGAAGGATCTGAAAACGCGTGAGTACCTCCAAGACAAACTAAAAAGCGCGTCCGTAAGCCGTATCGATATTCATCGTCCGGCTCAAACTGCACGCATCACCATCCACACCGCTCGTCCCGGTATCGTTATCGGTAAGAAAGGTGAAGATGTCGAGAAGCTGCGTCAGGACCTGACCAAGCAGATGGGTGTGCCTGTGCACATCAACATCGAAGAGATCCGCAAGCCGGAACTCGACGCTATGCTGGTTGCGCAGAGCGTAGCTCAGCAGCTGGAACGCCGCGTAATGTTCCGTCGCGCCATGAAGCGCGCCGTACAGAACGCCATGCGTATTGGTGCCAAGGGCATCAAGATCCAGGTGAGCGGTCGTCTCGGCGGTGCTGAGATTGCTCGTACCGAGTGGTATCGCGAAGGTCGTGTGCCTCTGCACACCCTGCGTGCCGATATCGACTACAACACCTACGAAGCTCACACCACTTACGGTGTGATCGGTGTGAAGGTTTGGATCTTCAAAGGCGAAGTTATTGGTGGTCGCCAAGAAGAACTGAAACCACAAGCACCAGCGCCTCGTAAAAAAGCTGCTAAGTAAGGGGTACGCCAAATGTTGCAACCAAAGCGTACAAAATTCCGCAAGCAGATGACCGGCCACAACCGTGGTCTGGCACTGCGCGGTAGCAAAGTCAGCTTCGGCGAATTCGCCCTGAAAGCTGTTGCTCGCGGTCGCCTCACCGCTCGCCAGATCGAGTCCGCACGTCGTGCGCTGACCCGTCACGTAAAACGTGGCGGCAAGATCTGGATCCGTGTGTTCCCGGACAAGCCGATCTCCAAGAAGCCTCTCGAGGTTCGTATGGGTAAAGGTAAGGGTTCCGTGGAATACTGGGTTGCCCAGATTCAGCCAGGCAAAGTCCTGTATGAAATCGAGGGTGTTTCTGAAGAGCTGGCGCGCGAAGCTTTCGCCCTGGCTGCTGCAAAGCTGCCTCTCGCCACCTCCTTTGTTAAGCGGACGGTGATGTGATGAAAGCGAATGAACTTCGTGAAAAATCGGCACAGCAACTGAATGAGCAACTGCTCGGCTTGCTGCGCGACCAGTTCAATCTGCGTATGCAGAAAGCAACTGGCCAGTTGGGGCAGTCGCACCTGCTCTCGCAAGTTAAGCGTGACATCGCTCGCGTGAAAACTGTGCTCAACCAGCAGGCAGGTAAGTGATCATGGCTGAAGCTGAAAAAACCGTCCGTACGCTGACTGGCCGTGTCGTCAGCGACAAAATGGACAAGACCATCACCGTTCTGATCGAGCGTCGCGTCAAGCACCCGATCTACGGTAAATACGTTAAGCGTTCGACTAAGCTGCACGCGCACGACGAAGCCAACCAGTGCAAGATCGGCGACAAGGTTTCCATCCGTGAAACCCGTCCGCTGGCCAAGACCAAGTCCTGGGCACTGGTTGAAGTCCTCGAACGCGCTGTTGAAGTCTAAGGGCGAAGGGTCGGAGAAATTTTATGATTCAGACTCAATCCATGCTCGATGTGGCCGATAACAGCGGCGCTCGTCGCGTCATGTGCATCAAGGTGCTCGGCGGTTCGCACCGCCGTTACGCCGGCATCGGTGACATCATCAAGGTAACCGTCAAGGAAGCGATTCCGCGCGGTAAGGTCAAGAAAGGCCAAGTGATGACTGCTGTTGTCGTGCGCACCCGTCACGGTGTTCGTCGCGCTGACGGTTCCATCATTCGTTTCGACGGCAACGCTGCTGTTCTGCTGAACAACAAGCAAGAGCCGATCGGCACTCGCATCTTCGGGCCAGTGACCCGTGAACTTCGTACCGAGAAGTTCATGAAGATCGTCTCGCTCGCCCCTGAAGTGCTGTAAGGAGATCCGACATGCAAAAGATTCGTCGTGACGACGAGATCATCGTGATCGCCGGCAAAGACAAAGGTAAGCGCGGTAAGGTGCTGAAGGTTCTGGCTGACAACCGTCTGGTTGTTGGTGGCGTGAACCTGGTCAAGCGTCATACCAAGCCTAACCCGATGGCGGGCGTACAGGGCGGTATCGTCGAAAAAGAAGCGCCTCTGCACGCTTCCAACGTTGCCATCTTCAACGGTGAAACCAACAAGGCTGACCGCGTTGGTTTCAAAGTAGAAGACGGTAAAAAAATTCGTGTCTTCAAGTCGACCCAAAAAGCGGTTGATGCTTGAACACTGCTAGGTAGAAGACCATGGCACGACTGAAAGAGATTTACCGGAACGAAATCGCTCCCAAGCTTAAGGAAGAACTTAAGCTGTCGAACGTGATGGAAGTTCCGCGCGTTACCAAGATCACCCTGAACATGGGTCTGGGCGAAGCGATCGGCGACAAGAAAGTCATCGAGCACGCTGTTGCCGACCTGGAAAAGATCACCGGTCAAAAGCCGGTCGTGACTTTCGCTCGTAAATCCATCGCGGGCTTCAAAGTCCGTGAAGGCTGGCCGATCGGTGTCAAGGTGACCCTGCGTCGCGACAAGATGTACGAATTCCTGGACCGCCTGCTGGCGATCTCCCTGCCTCGGGTTCGCGACTTCCGCGGCCTGAATGCCAAGTCCTTCGATGGCCGTGGCAACTACAGCATGGGCGTGAAAGAGCAGATCATCTTCCCGGAAATCGACTACGACAAGATCGATGCTCTGCGCGGTTTGGACATCACCCTGACCACCACTGCTCGTTCGGACGACGAAGGCCGCGCTCTGCTGCGTGCTTTCAAGTTCCCGTTCCGCAACTGATTGGAGTAGGAAAATGGCCAAGAAGAGCATGAAAAACCGCGAGCTGAAGCGTCAGCTCACGGTAGCCAAGTACGCCAAAAAGCGTGCCGAGCTGAAAGCGACCATCGTCAACCTGAACGCCTCTCCTGAAGAGCGTTTCGCTGCCGTTGTCGCCCTGCAGAAGCAGCCACGTGATGCCTCCGCTTCGCGTCTGCGCAACCGTTGCCGCCTGACCGGTCGTCCTCACGGTGTATACCGTAAGTTCGGCCTGGGCCGTAACATGCTGCGTCAAGCTGCAATGCGCGGTGACGTACCAGGTCTGGTCAAGGCCTCCTGGTAATCGCTGCAGGCAGGAACCCGGCGGAAGGGGAGCAATCTTCCGACCGCCGGTGACGCCGCCAACAAACAAGCCCCTATATGGGGCTTGTTTCGTTTCTGCCTTGTGTCTAGAATGACCGGCTCACCTGAGCCTGGGTTTTTTGCCCTGTCCGCTCGGGTGGTTGTGATAGCCGCAAGGCTAATAATTCTTGTATCAGGAGCATCTAGCCCATGAGTATGCAGGACCCGTTAGCGGACATGCTAACTCGCATCCGTAATGCCCAGATGGCTGAAAAGTCCGTCGTAAGCATGCCTTCCTCCACCCTGAAGGTCGCGGTTGCCAAAGTTCTGAAAGACGAAGGTTACATCGCCGGCTACCAGGTAACTGGTGAGGCCAAGCCTTCCCTGTCGATCGAACTGAAGTACTTCGAAGGCCGTCCGGTCATCGAGGAACTGAAGCGCTCCAGCCGTCCAGGTCTGCGCCAGTACAAGTCCGTCGCAGAGCTGCCAAAAGTACGTGGCGGTCTGGGCGTGTCTATCGTCTCCACCAACAAAGGTGTGATGACTGATCGCGCTGCACGCGCTGCCGGTGTCGGCGGCGAAGTTCTGTGCACAGTGTTCTAAGGGGAGATAGGCATGTCTCGCGTCGCTAAGAACCCCGTTAAGCTGCCAGCAGGCGTCGAAGTCAAATTCGCCGGCCAGCAGCTTTCGGTGAAGGGTGCCAAAGGCACTCTCGAACTGAACGTTCACTCGTCTGTTGAAGTTACCGAAGAGTCTGGCGAGCTGCGTTTCGTCGCTCGCAACGGTGACCAGCAAGCTCGCGCCATGGCCGGTACCACCCGTGCCCTGGTGAACAACATGGTCCAGGGCGTAAGCCAAGGCTTCGAGCGCAAGCTCCAGCTGGTCGGTGTTGGTTACAAGGCACAGGCCAAGGGCACCGTCCTGAACCTGGCCCTGGGCTTCTCGCACCCAGTGGACTACGAACTGCCAGCCGGTATCACCGCTGAAACCCCAAGCCAGACCGACATCCTGATCAAGGGTATCGACAAGCAGCTGGTAGGTCAGGTGGCCGCTGAAATCCGCGACTTCCGTCCGCCAGAGCCTTACAAAGGCAAGGGTGTGCGTTACGCGGACGAAGTAGTCCGTCGTAAAGAAGCCAAGAAGAAGTAGGGCCTAGCAAATGACCGACAAAAAAGTTACTCGACTGCGTCGCGCTCGCAAAGCACGTCTCAAGATGCACGAACTCGAAGTCGTGCGCCTGTGCGTGTTCCGCTCCTCGCAGCACATCTACGCCCAGGTCATTTCGGCCGACGGCAGCAAGGTTCTGGCAAGCGCCTCGACCTTGGACAAAGAACTGCGTGATGGCGCCACTGGCAACATCGACGCGGCCACTAAGGTTGGCAAGCTGGTAGCTGAGCGTGCGAAAGCCGCCGGTGTATCTCAAGTTGCCTTTGACCGTTCCGGCTTCAAGTACCACGGCCGCGTCAAAGCGCTGGCTGATGCTGCTCGTGAAGGCGGGCTGGAGTTCTAAGTTATGGCAAATAACGATCAAAAGCGCGACGAAGGCTACATCGAGAAGCTGGTTCAAGTTAACCGCGTTGCCAAAACCGTAAAAGGCGGCCGTATCTTCACCTTCACCGCGCTGACCGTGGTAGGTGATGGTAAGGGTCGTGTTGGCTTCGGCCGTGGCAAATCGCGCGAAGTACCTGCCGCGATCCAGAAAGCCATGGAAGCTGCTCGCCGCAACATGATCCAGGTTGACCTGAAGGGCACCACCCTGCAGTACGCCACCAAGGCTGCCCACGGCGCCTCGAAGGTTTACATGCAGCCTGCCTCGGAAGGTACCGGTATCATCGCTGGTGGCGCAATGCGTGCTGTCCTGGAAGTTGCTGGTGTTCAGAACGTTCTGGCCAAGTGCTACGGTTCGACCAACCCAGTGAACGTGGTTTACGCCACCTTCAAGGGTCTGAAAGCCATGCAATCTCCTGAATCCATTGCTGCCAAGCGCGGCAAGAGCGTCGAGGAGATCTTCTGATCATGGCAACCGTAAAAGTAACGCTGATCAAGAGCGTCTCGGGCCGTCTGCCTAACCACAAGCTGTGCGTTAAGGGCCTGGGTCTGCGTCGCATCGGTCACACTGTAGAAGTCCAGGATACTCCCGAAAACCGCGGGATGATCAACAAGGCTTACTACATGCTGAAGGTCGAGGGTTAATCGATGAAACTCAATGATCTGAGTCCAGCGCCGGGTTCCCGTCGCGAGAAGCATCGTCCAGGTCGTGGTATCGGTAGCGGTCTGGGTAAGACTGGCGGCCGTGGTCACAAAGGTCAGACTTCCCGTTCGGGTGGTTCGATCGCTCCTGGCTTCGAAGGCGGTCAACAGCCGCTGCACCGTCGTCTGCCGAAGTTCGGCTTCGTTTCCCTGAAAGCCATGGACCGCGCCGAAGTGCGTCTGTCCGAGCTGGCCAAGGTGGAAGGCGACGTGATCTCCGTGCAATCCCTGAAGGATGCCAACGTGATCGGCCAGAACGTACAGCGCGTGAAAATCATGCTGTCTGGCGAAGTCACTCGCGCAGTCACCATCAAGGGTATCGCAGCCACCAAGGGTGCGCGTGCGGCTATCGAAGCAGCTGGCGGCAAGTTCGAGGAATAAATGGCTAAGCAAGGTGCTCTCTCTTCGCTCGGTAAGGGCGGGATGTCGGAACTCTGGGCTCGTCTGCGCTTTCTGTTCATGGCGATCATCGTCTATCGGATAGGTGCGCATATCCCGGTTCCTGGCATCAATCCAGACCGTCTGGCGGATCTGTTTCGGCAGAATGAGGGGACCATTCTTAGCTTGTTCAACATGTTTTCCGGTGGCGCGCTCGAGCGCATGAGCATCTTTGCACTGGGGATCATGCCGTACATCTCGGCATCGATCATCATGCAGCTGATGACGGCGGTCAGCCCGCAACTGGAGCAGTTGAAGAAGGAAGGTGAAGCTGGCCGTCGCAAGATCAGCCAGTACACCCGCTACGGCACCGTTATCCTGGCACTGGTTCAAGCCATTGGCATGTCCATTGGCCTGGCCAACCAGGGCGTGGCGTTTTCTGTAGGCCTGGGCTTCCATGTCGTCGCCGTCTCCACCTTCGTGGCGGGCGCGATGTTCATGATGTGGCTGGGCGAGCAGATCACCGAGCGCGGTGTGGGCAACGGTATCTCGATGTTGATCTTCGCGGGTATCGTTGCCGGTCTTCCGAGAGCAATCGGGCAGTCTTTCGAGTCTGCGCGCACAGGCGATATCAACATTTTCGCCCTGGTCGCTATCGGTTTGCTGGCAGTAGCGATTATCGGCTTCGTGGTGTTCATTGAGCGTGGTCAGCGTCGTATCGCCGTTCACTACGCCAAGCGTCAGCAGGGCCGCAAGGTCTTCGCTGCGCAGACCAGCCACTTGCCGCTGAAGGTGAACATGGCGGGGGTAATCCCGGCCATTTTCGCGAGCAGCATTCTGCTGTTCCCGGCTTCGCTGGGTGCCTGGTTCGGTCAGTCCGAGGGTATGGGCTGGCTGCAGGACATCTCGCAGTCGATCGCTCCTGGTCAGCCGTTGAACATTCTGCTGTTTAGTGCGGGGATCATTTTCTTCTGCTTCTTCTACACAGCGCTGATGTTCAACCCGAAAGACGTAGCGGAAAACCTGAAGAAGTCCGGTGCCTTTATTCCGGGTATCCGTCCTGGTGAGCAGTCGGCACGCTACATTGATGGCGTTCTGACCCGTTTGACCATGTTCGGTGCTCTTTACATGATGGCCGTCTGCCTTCTGCCCCAGTTCCTGGTGGTGGCAGCAAATGTGCCGTTCTACCTTGGCGGGACCTCGTTGCTGATTGTGGTAGTGGTTGTGATGGACTTCATGTCCCAAGTACAATCGCACCTCGTTTCGCACCAGTACGAATCCCTGATGAAGAAAGCCAACCTGAAAGGCTACGGTGGCAGCGGTCTGCTGCGCTGATACGCCCCTAAGGTTCGAGGAGTCGGTAATGAAAGTTCGTGCATCGGTGAAAAAGCTGTGCCGTAACTGCAAGATCATCCGTCGCGAAGGCGTCGTACGAGTGATCTGCAGCGCGGAACCGCGTCACAAACAGCGCCAAGGCTGAGTGTGATCTGCGCTTCAAACCCAGCAGCTAGTGTGCTGCTGGGTTGATTATTCGTTTCTACAGCGATATTATCTCGCGCCCTATTTCTTGGCTTCCGGGGCGTAGGTAGCTGTCAATTGGAGTCCCACTGAATGGCCCGTATTGCAGGCGTCAACATTCCAGATAACAAGCATGCTGTTATCTCGCTGACCTACATCTATGGTGTCGGTCGCACTACTGCACAAAAGATCTGTGCAGACGCTGGTGTAAACCCAGCCGCTAAGATCAAGGATCTGAGCGACGAGCAAATCGAAACCCTGCGTGGCGAAGTCGCGAAGTTCACCACCGAAGGTGACCTGCGTCGTGACATCAACATGAAGATCAAGCGCTTGATGGACCTGGGTTGCTACCGCGGCCTGCGTCATCGTAAAGGTCTGCCGGTTCGCGGTCAGCGCACCAAGACCAACGCACGCACCCGTAAGGGCCCGCGTAAGCCGATCCGCAAGTAATCGCCCAGGAATATAGACATGGCAAAACCTGCTGCTCGTCCTCGTAAGAAAGTCAAAAAGACAGTGGTTGATGGCATCGCCCACATCCATGCCTCTTTCAACAACACCATCGTGACCATCACCGACCGTCAGGGCAATGCTTTGTCCTGGGCGACCTCCGGTGGTTCGGGTTTCCGTGGTTCGCGCAAATCCACCCCGTTCGCAGCCCAGATCGCTGCTGAGCGTGCTGGTCAAGCTGCGCTGGAATACGGTCTGAAGAACCTCGACGTAAACGTCAAGGGTCCAGGTCCAGGTCGTGAGTCCGCCGTTCGTGCACTGAACAGCTGCGGCTACAAGATCGCCAGCATCACCGACGTGACGCCAATCCCGCACAACGGGTGCCGTCCGCCGAAGAAGCGTCGCGTGTAATCAGGAGACAGATAAATGGCACGTTACATTGGTCCAAAATGCAAACTGTCTCGTCGTGAAGGCACTGACCTGTTCCTGAAGAGCGGCGTTCGCGCTCTGGAATCGAAGTGCAACATCGAAGCAGCCCCAGGTATCCACGGCCAGCGCCGTGGCCGTCAGTCCGACTACGGTACCCAGCTGCGCGAGAAGCAAAAAGTTCGTCGTATCTACGGTGTTCTGGAGCGTCAGTTCCGCGGTTACTACCAAGCTGCAGCCTCGAAAAAAGGCGCAACCGGTGAGAACCTGCTGCAACTGCTCGAGTGCCGTCTGGATAACGTCGTCTACCGTATGGGCTTCGGCTCGACTCGTTCCGAGTCCCGTCAGCTGGTTTCGCACAAAGCGATCAGCGTCAACGGTAAGACTGTAAACATTCCATCCTACCAAGTTCGTCCGGGTGACGTGGTCGCGGTTCGCGAGAAGTCGCTGAACCAGCTGCGCATTGTTCAAGCCCTTGAACTGTGCGCCCAGCGTGGCCGCGTTGAGTGGGTTGACGTGGATGCTGCTAAAAAGTCGGGCGTTTTCAAGAACGTTCCTGCTCGCAGCGACCTGTCTGCCGACATCAACGAGAACCTGATTGTCGAGCTCTACTCCAAGTAAGGGCTAGAAAATAGGTGCATCCATGCAGATTTCGGTAAATGAGTTCCTGACTCCCCGCCACATTGATGTGCAGGTAGTCAGTCCGACCCGCGCCAAGATCACGCTCGAGCCTCTCGAGCGTGGCTTCGGCCATACCCTGGGCAACGCGCTGCGCCGCATCCTGTTGTCCTCCATGCCTGGCTGTGCAGTAGTCGAGGCCGAGATCGACGGCGTACTCCACGAGTACTCCGCGATCGAAGGTGTTCAGGAAGACGTAATTGAAATCCTGTTGAACCTGAAAGGCCTGGCTATCAAACTGCACGGTCGTGACGAAGTTACGCTGACCTTGTCGAAAAAGGGTTCGGGGGTGGTTACCGCTGCCGATATTCAGCTGGATCACGATGTCGAGATCGTCAACCCCGATCACGTAATCGCGAACCTGGCGTCGAACGGCGCCCTGAACATGAAGCTCACTGTAGCTCGTGGTCGTGGTTACGAGCCGGCCGACTCCCGTCAAACCGACGAAGACGAAAGCCGTAGCATTGGCCGTCTGCAGTTGGACGCTTCGTTCAGCCCGGTGCGTCGTATCGCCTATGTGGTCGAGAACGCCCGTGTTGAACAGCGTACCAACTTGGACAAGCTGGTCATTGATCTGGAAACCAACGGCACCCTGGATCCTGAAGAGGCTATCCGCCGCGCTGCGACCATCCTGCAACAGCAGTTGGCCGCGTTCGTCGACCTCAAAGGTGACAGCGAGCCTGTCGTAGTCGAGCAGGAAGACGAGATCGATCCGATCCTGCTGCGTCCGGTTGACGACCTGGAACTGACTGTACGTTCGGCCAACTGCCTCAAGGCGGAGAACATCTACTACATCGGCGACCTGATTCAGCGTACCGAAGTAGAGCTGTTGAAGACTCCTAACCTGGGCAAGAAGTCCCTGACTGAAATCAAGGACGTCCTGGCCTCTCGTGGTCTGTCTCTCGGCATGCGCCTCGACAACTGGCCGCCTGCAAGTCTTAAGAAAGACGACAAGGCGACCGCCTGATCGTCGTAATCACCGAACGTAGTGTTTGGTAAGGAATGAATCATGCGTCATCGTAAAAGTGGACGTCACCTGAGCCGTACCAGCTCTCACCGCAAGGCTATGTTCCAGAACATGGCAGTGTCGCTGATTGAGCACGAGCTGATCAAAACCACCCTGCCGAAAGCCAAGGAACTGCGCCGCGTTGCCGAGCCGCTGATCACCCTGGCCAAGGAAGACAGCGTAGCTAACCGCCGTCTGGCCTTCGATCGTACCCGTTCGAAGTCCGCTGTTGGCAAGCTGTTCAACGACCTGGGCAAGCGTTACGCCACCCGTCAGGGCGGCTACCTGCGCATCCTGAAGTGCGGTTTCCGCGCTGGCGACAACGCTCCTATGGCGTACGTCGAGCTGGTTGATCGTCCGGTCGGCGGTGCTGTAGAAGCTGCTGAGTAAGACGTTCTGTCTGCTACAAAAAACCGGGCCTAGTGCCCGGTTTTTTGTTTCAAGGTTTATTGTTTATTTCTATTGATACAAGTCATGTAATGCATTTGTTCTTGTAACCTTGCTCGTCAATACTCTCTCCAGAGCCGATTAGCCGGCGCTTGAAGACCGATAAGGAGAGCCCATGAGCAAGATTCTCACCACCGCCAGTGGTGCACCTGTAGCAGATAATCAGAATTCCCGTTCCGCCGGACCGCGCGGCCCGCTGCTGCTCGACGACTTCCACCTGATCGAGAAGCTCGCCCACTTCAACCGCGAGAACATTCCTGAGCGCCGCGTACACGCAAAAGGCTCGGGCGCCTACGGCACCTTTACCGTCACCCGCGATATCACCGGTTACACCAGTGCCAAGTTGTTTGAACAGGTTGGCAAGCAGACCGAAACCTTCCTGCGCTTCTCCACTGTTGGTGGTGAGCGTGGCTCTGCAGATACCGAGCGCGACCCCCGTGGTTTTGCCGTCAAGTTCTACACCGAGGAAGGCAACTGGGACATCGTCGGTAACAACACGCCGGTGTTCTTCATCCGCGACCCACTGAAGTTCCCGGACTTTATCCACACCCAGAAGCGTCACCCGCAATCCAACCTGAAGAACGCTCAGATGATGTGGGACTTCTGGTCGCACTCTCCCGAGGCGCTGCATCAGGTCACCATTCTGTTCTCCGATCGCGGCATTCCGGACGGCTACCGCCACATGCACGGCTTCGGTAGCCATACCTACAGCCTGATCAATGCCAAGGGTGAACGCACCTGGGTCAAATGGCACTTCAAGACCCAGCAAGGCATCAAGAACCTCGCACCGGCAGATGCCGCGCGCCTGGCAGGTACCGACCCGGACTACGCCCAGCGCGACCTGTTCGAAGCCATCGAGCGGGGCGATTACCCACGCTGGACCGTATGCATCCAGGTGATGAGCGAAGCCGAGGCTGCCAGCCGCGACGAAAACCCCTTCGACGTTACCAAGACCTGGTCGCAGAAGGACTACCCGCTGATTGAAGTGGGCGTGCTGGAGCTCAACCGTAACCCGCTGAACTACTTTGCCGAGGTCGAGCAGGCTGCGTTTGGCCCGAGCAACATGGTGCCGGGTGTTGGCCTGTCGCCGGACCGCATGCTGCAAGGGCGGGTATTCGCCTACGCCGACGCGCACCGCTACCGGGTGGGTACCAACCACCAGCAGCTGCCGGTGAATGCACCACGCTGCCCGGTCAACAGCTACCAGCGTGATGGTTCCATGGCCGCTGGCAGTTATGGCAGCGCGCCGAACTATGAGCCCAACAGCTACAACGATGCACCGAAGCAGTCGCCACGCCACGCCGAGCCTGCGCTGGCCCTGAATGGTTCCGCAGACCGTTACGACCACCGCGAAGACACCGACTACTACAGCCACGCCGGTGCGCTGTTCCGCCTGATGAACGATGAGCAGAAAGCCCTGCTGATAAACAACATTGCCGGCACCATGGCAGGCGTCAGCGAAGATGTGATACAGCGTCAGCTGCAATACTTCTTCAAGGCCGATCCGGCCTATGGCGAAGGGGTTGCCAAGGCCTTGGGCATCAATCTCGCCTAAGTCGAAGTGATAAGAAGAACCGCCCTCATTTGGGCGGTTTTTCAATGAATATCACTACTGTTTAACCGATTTTTTGCTTCTGATTGCGCGGTTTTCAGTGACCCCAGGCAAAAGCTGGTTCACACTATATGGCATAGACGTTTTCACATGGAGAAGCAGGGCGATGCAAGGTCACCCGGACGTAATCAATTACCTCGTTACGCTGCTGAAGGGCGAACTGGCGGCGCGCGACCAGTACTTCATTCACTCGCGTATGTACGAAGACTGGGGCCTGTCCAAGCTCTACGAGCGCATCAACCACGAAATGGAAGAAGAGACGCAGCACGCCGATGCTCTGATGCGTCGCATCCTCATGCTTGAAGGCACCCCCGACATGCGCGCGGACGACCTGGAAGTGGGCAGCACCGTGCCGGAAATGATCGAGGCCGACCTCAAGCTCGAGTACAAGGTACGCGGCGCGCTGTGCAAAGGCATCGAGCTGTGCGAGCTGCACAAGGATTACATCAGCCGCGACATTCTGCGCGCTCAGTTGGCTGATACCGAAGAAGATCACACCTACTGGCTGGAGAAGCAGCAGGGGCTGATCAAGGCCATTGGCCTCGAGAATTACCTGCAGTCGCAGATGTAAAAGCCTGGGGCTGCTTTGCAGCCCTATCGCGACACAAGGCCGCTCATACATTTGAACGCGTCAATCCAGAGATTACGCGATCGCCTGTAGGAGCGGCCTTGTGCCGCGAAAAGGGGCGCAAAGCGCCCCCAAGGCCTTACGCCCGATCCCGCTCCAGCAACGGTTTGAGGTAGTGCCCGGTATACGACTGTTTCATCGTACTCAGTTCTTCCGGCGTACCGCAGGCAATGATCTGCCCACCTTTCGAGCCACCCTCCGGCCCCAGATCCACCAGCCAGTCTGCGGTCTTGATCACATCCAGGTTGTGCTCGATCACCACCACGGTATTGCCGTGGTCGCGCAGGCGATGCAGCACATCCAGCAACTGCTGGATATCGGCAAAGTGCAGGCCCGTGGTTGGCTCATCAAGGATGTACAGTGTCTTGCCGGTGTCACGCTTGGAGAGTTCGCGCGATAGCTTGACTCGCTGGGCCTCACCACCCGACAGGGTGGTCGCCGACTGCCCCAGCTTGATGTACGACAGCCCCACATCCATCAACGTCTGCAGCTTGCGCGCCAGCGCCGGCACTGCGTCGAAGAACTCGCGGGCATCCTCGATGGTCATCTCCAGCACCTCGTGGATGTTCTTGCCCTTGTACTTGATCTCCAGGGTTTCGCGGTTGTAGCGCTTGCTCTTGCACACGTCGCACGGCACGTAGATGTCCGGCAGGAAGTGCATCTCCACCTTGATCAGGCCATCGCCCTGGCAGGCCTCGCAACGGCCCCCCTTGACGTTGAACGAGAAACGCCCCGGACCATAGCCGCGCGAACGCGACTCCGGCACACCGGAGAACAGCTCGCGGACCGGCGTGAAGATGCCGGTGTAGGTCGCCGGGTTCGAGCGAGGTGTGCGGCCGATCGGGCTCTGGTCGATGTCCACGACCTTGTCCAGGTGCTGCAGGCCATCCATGCTGGCATGCGGCGCCGCCTCCAGGCTGCTTGCGCCATTCAGGGCAGTTGCGGCCAGTGGGAACAGAGTGTTGTTGATCAGCGTTGACTTACCTGAGCCGGATACACCGGTCACGCAGGTCAGCAGGCCGATCGGGACTTCCAGGTCGACGTTTTGCAGGTTGTTGCCACGTGCGCCCTTTAGCTTGAGCTGTAGCTTCTTGTTGCGCGGGGTACGCTTGGCCGGCACGACAATCTTCTTGCGGCCGGACAGATACTTGCCAGTCAGCGAGTCGGGGTGGTCCATGACCTCCTGCGGCGAGCCCTCGGCGACGATCTGCCCACCGTGCACGCCGGCCCCCGGTCCGATGTCCACCACGTAGTCGGCCAGGCGGATGGCATCTTCGTCGTGTTCCACCACGATCACCGTGTTGCCCAGGTCGCGCAGGTGGTTGAGGGTGGCAAGCAGGCGGTCATTGTCTCGCTGATGAAGGCCGATGGACGGTTCATCAAGGATATACATCACCCCCACAAGACCAGCGCCGATCTGGCTGGCCAGGCGGATTCGCTGCGCCTCGCCACCGGACAGCGTATCGGCGCTGCGGTCCAGGGTGAGATAGTCGAGACCGACGTTGACCAAGAACTGCAGGCGCTCGCAGATTTCCTTGAGGATCTTCGCCGCAATCTCGCCACGGCGACCGGTCAGGGTCAGCTCGCCGAAATAATTGCTGGCTTCACCAATCGGCAGGTTGGTCACCGCCGGCAGGGTCTTCTCGCCCACCCACACGTGCCGTGCCTCTCGGCGCAGACGGGTGCCGCGGCAATCTGGGCAGGGTTGGGTGCCAAGGAACTTGGCCAGTTCTTCACGCACGGTGGCCGATTCGGTCTCCCGGTAGCGACGTTCCAGGTTCGGTACGATGCCTTCGAAGGGGTGCGAGCGCTTGACGATGTCGCCTCGGTCGTTGAGGTACTTGAAGTCGACGCTCTGCTTGCCGCTGCCTTGCAGGATCACCTTCTGGTGCTCGGCCGACAGCTGGCCGAACGGCTCCTCCAGGCTGAAGCCGTAGTGCGCGGCCAGCGAACCCAGCATCTGGAAGTAGTACACGTTGCGCCGGTCCCAGCCGCGGATCGCGCCTTCGGCCAAGGTGAGCTCGGCATTGACCAGGCGCTTGGTGTCGAAGAACTGCTTCACCCCCAAGCCATCGCAGGTAGGGCAGGCGCCGGCGGGGTTGTTGAAGGAGAACAGCTTCGGCTCCAGCTCGCTGATGGCATGGCCACAGACCGGGCAGGCGAAACGCGCGGAGAAGATCGTCTCTTCGCCTTGTTCGTCATCCATCGGTGCCACCAGGGCGATCCCGTCGGCCAACTTGAGCGCGGTCTCGAACGACTCGGCCAGGCGCTGTTGCAGGTCGGCGCGGACCTTGAAGCGGTCCACCACCACATCGATGCTGTGTTTTTTCTGCTTGTCCAGCTTGGGCAGTTCGTCGAGTTCATAGAGTTTGCCGTTGACCCGAGCGCGCACAAAGCCCTGGGCGCGCAACTCGTCGAACACTGCCAGATGCTCGCCCTTGCGCTCGCGCACAACGGGCGCCAGCAGCATCAGTTTGCTGCCTTCCGGGCGCTCCAGCACCAGGTCTACCATCTGGCTGATCGTTTGCGCTTCCAGCGGGATATCGTGATCCGGGCAGCGTGGAGTGCCGACGCGGGCGTACAGCAGGCGCAGGTAGTCGTAGATTTCGGTGATGGTGCCAACCGTGGAGCGGGGGTTGTGCGAGGTCGACTTCTGCTCGATGGAAATGGCTGGCGACAGGCCTTCGATGGTGTCGACGTCGGGCTTTTCCATCATCGACAGGAACTGCCGGGCGTAGGCCGACAGCGATTCCACATAGCGGCGCTGGCCTTCGGCGTACAGGGTGTCGAACGCCAGGGACGACTTGCCGGAACCGGACAGGCCGGTGATCACGATCAGCTTGTCCCGGGGCAGGGTCAGGTCGATGTTTTTCAGGTTGTGGGTACGTGCCCCACGAATCAGGATCTTGTCCACTGCGGCCTCGCTCGGCGGGCATAAACAAAGAAGTATACGGCGCCCTGCCAGTACGCGGCAAAGCGTCGCGTAGATGCCGTCAAGCTGTCGGACTGATAGAATCGCCGCCGGTTCACACGAGGTTAATCCATGCACGACACCCACAACGAGCGCATGAGTGGCGGCGAAACCCGCGCCGCTGGCGGCCTGGCCCTGGTCTTTGCCTTTCGTATGCTGGGCATGTTCATGGTCTTGCCGGTGCTGGCCACCTACGGCATGGACCTGGCCAGTGCCACGCCTGCGCTGATCGGCCTGGCCATTGGTGCCTATGGCCTGACGCAAGCCGTATTGCAGATCCCGTTCGGGATGATTTCCGATCGCATCGGCCGCCGGCCGGTGATTTACCTGGGGCTGGTCATCTTTGCGCTGGGCAGTGTATTGGCGGCCCAGGCCGACTCCATCTGGGGAGTGATCGCCGGGCGTATCCTGCAGGGCGCCGGAGCGATTTCCGCTGCGGTCATGGCACTGCTGTCCGACCTCACCCGCGAGCAGCATCGGACCAAGGCCATGGCCATGATCGGCATGAGCATCGGCCTGTCGTTTGCGGTCGCCATGGTTGTCGGCCCATTGCTGACTCGTGCCTTTGGCTTGTCAGGATTGTTCCTCGCCACGGCAGGACTTGCCCTGGTCGGCATCCTGCTGATCGCCTTTGTGGTGCCCAATACCCACAGCATCCTGCAGCATCGTGAGTCAGGTGTGGCGCGCCAGGCCATCGGCCCGACCCTGCGCCATCCGGACCTTCTGCGGCTGGATGTGGGCATCTTCATCCTCCACGCGATCCTCATGGCCAGCTTCGTCGCACTGCCGCTGGCCTTTGTCGAGCGCGGCGGCCTGCCGAAGGAGCAGCACTGGTGGGTGTACCTGACCGCGTTGTTCATCTCATTTTTTGCAATGGTCCCGTTCATCATCTATGGCGAAAAAAAGCGCAAGATGAAACGCGTGTTGGCCGGGGCGGTCAGTGTGTTGCTGCTGGTGGAGGTATTCTTCTGGCAGTGGGCTGACGGTTTGCGCGGACTGGTGATCGGCACCGTGGTATTCTTTACTGCATTCAACCTGCTGGAGGCATCGCTGCCTTCACTGGTGAGCAAGGTGTCGCCTGCAGGTGGCAAGGGGACGGCGATGGGGGTCTACTCTACCAGCCAGTTCCTCGGTGCTGCCCTGGGAGGAATCCTTGGTGGCTGGTTGTTCCAGCATGGCGGGCTGAACATGGTGTTCCTCGGTTGTGCGGTACTGTGTGCCATCTGGTTGGTTGTTGCCTTGCGCATGAA
Source organism: Pseudomonas sp. TE3-3-F2023 (assembly GCF_036784815.1). Taxonomy (NCBI): domain Bacteria; kingdom Pseudomonadati; phylum Pseudomonadota; class Gammaproteobacteria; order Pseudomonadales; family Pseudomonadaceae; genus Pseudomonas; species Pseudomonas sp. TE3-3-F2023. Next base: position 1,379,330 of record NZ_CP145113.1, read on the forward strand.
CGAGCCGCCCTATGTGACCAGTCTGCGCATGCCGCTGACGCCAGAGGCAGTGCGGGAAGCCGGCCTGACCGAGCGCCTGATGGCTGTGCCAGGTGTGACCGACGCCGTCGTGGTGGCGGAAGAAGCCGCCATCTATATCAAACTGGATACGAAAATTTTGGACCGTACGACCCTTGAGCGCCTGGTGAACCCGGCCTCTTCGGCGTGCGAAGCCTAGGAGAACGTTATGGCCCGTGGGGTTAACAAAGTCATTCTGGTCGGTACCTGTGGCCAGGATCCCGAAGTCCGCTACCTGCCCAACGGTAACGCCGTGACCAACCTGAGCCTGGCTACCAGTGAGCAGTGGACCGACAAGCAGTCGGGTCAGAAGGTCGAGCGTACCGAGTGGCACCGTGTGTCGCTGTTCGGCAAGGTTGCCGAAATCGCCGGCGAATACCTGCGCAAGGGTTCGCAGTGCTACATCGAAGGCAAGCTGCAGACCCGCGAGTGGGAAAAAGACGGCATCAAGCGCTACACCACCGAGATCATCGTCGACATCAACGGCACCATGCAGCTGCTCGGCGGTCGTCCGCAGAACCAGCAGCAGGGCGGTGACCCATACAACCAGGGTGGCGGCAACTACGGCGGTGGCCAGCAGCAACAGTACAACCAGGCGCCGCGCCAGCAGGCCCCACGGCCGCAACAGGCCCCTCAGCGCCCGGCACCGCAGCAGCCAGCCCCTCAGCCAGCGGCTGACTTCGACAGCTTCGATGACGATATTCCGTTCTGATCCAAGCCGTTAAGCAGTTGGCAAAAAACCAAAAACCCAAGGCAGATGTCTTGGGTTTTTTTATGAGCAAACAGTGTAGTGCTGTGCGGGCTTTCCTCTAAAAAGAAAGCGGCGAAGATAGGGCGCCAGCTTCGCGATATTGCGGGAAACTCGGCAGCCCATTGAGTAGGAAAAGTGCCTATAAGAAGTTACCAGCTTTATTGGTTATAGGAAACGCTGACCGTAAATGTCAGAGACTTCTGAAATTCTAGTGGGGCGCACTTTTTCCTATGCTGATCGCTTAGTATTCACTTTTTAAAGGAGTGGATCATGCAAAGTGCTGAGAAGGAATGCCTGTTAGGTCAAATAAACCTGAAATCAGAGGCGCGAAACTACAATGTCTCCGGTTTTTCCGAGATATATGCAGCTCATCTTGAGGGGCCTGCTGGGGACGCTGCGTTTTACGGTCGAGTATTAATAGGCATTGGTTTGGCAATTTCCGCACTGGGCCTTGGCATCTTCCTGTTCGGTCCTGAGGTTATTTATTATGACCGGTTTTCAGGCCCTACTCTGGTTCAATACATACAAGCGAACTCCGGCCTCGTTGCAATTGCCGGCGGGTTGATAATGGCGTGGGGCGGGAAGCAGCGGGATGAAGGTATTGTTTATCGGGAGGATTTTCTCCTGTCCCATTACAAGTTTGTAACGGAAGATGGGCAAGATGTTAGCGGTCAGGTTTCTGTCCGATATCTGGAAGGCGATAATTTCAGTGTGTTCATCGACTTGTAGTCGAGCGAGTATGCTCGGGCCTTGTTAGAGTCACATTCGTCATTGATTCAAGTTATGCCTCTTACTTGACAGTCTGCCCTCAGTTCTTGGCTGGTGCCGTTCTGCTGCACCTGTTTGGTTGACGGCTACAAATCAAACCCTGTGACACCGAGTGCCTGTTGTAGTGGCCTCGCGTCGCGAAACGGGTGCATAGTGCCCCAAAATGGGAAGGCTACACCAATACCAGTCCAGTTCAATAAAACAACCGCGGCTCCGGTGAGTCCAGCAAGCTGACCAGCTTGGTCAGGGCAAAGCCCAGTTCCTGGCGGCTGGGGGCCATCAGGGCGATGCGCACGCCGCAGCTGGCGTGGCTGCGTTCTGGCAGGAACTGGCTGCCACTGACTACCGTGACTCCGTTGTTACGTGCCAGGTTGGCGAATTCGTCGCTTGTCCAAGGCTCCGGCAACTCCAGCCAGATATGGAAGCTGTTGGGCTGGCTGCGGATCTTGTACTTGCCAAGGATCTCCCGGGCCATTTGCTGGCGCTCGGCCGCCTCCTCCTGTTGCACCCGCACCAACTGGTCAGCCATGCCGCTGTTGACCAGGTTGCTGGCCAATTGCGCCATCAACGGAGAGGGCATCCAGACGCTGCTGCGTACCATCGACGAAAGCCGCGAGAGGGTTTGCGGTGGGGCGTACAGGTATCCGATGCGCAGTGCTGGCAGCACACTTTTGGACAGGCTGGTGAGGTATACCGAGCGTTCGGGCGCATACGCCGCCAGTGGCTGGTAATCCGGTGCGGGTTCAAGGAAACCGTAGATATCGTCATCGACGATGAACAGGTCGAACTCGCGGGCGATCTCGGCGATGGCCTGGCGCCGTGCGTGGGGCATGATCGAGTTGGTCGGGTTCTGGTGGGTGGTGACGCACACCAGCAGGGAAGGGCGGTGCTCCAGGCACGCCGCGCGCAGTGCCTCGGGAATCAGGCCGTGCTCGTCCATGGCCACGCCGCGCAGGCGGCGGCCCATGCTGTGGGCCAGGGAGATGATGCCTGGGTAGCAGAACGACTCGCACAGCACCACATCGTCGCTCTTCGACAGGCTGCTGATGGCCACCAGCAGGCCGTGCTGGGCCCCTGAAGTCAGAACTACCTGCTGCCAGCGCGCCTCGGGCAGCCAGCGCTGGATCCAGGCGGCACCGGCCTGCTTGTGGGTCGCATGGCCGCCATCGGTGACGTAGTCGAGTACCTGCGCCAGGCCGGGCGACGCGGCCAGCTCGTTTATGGCTCCGCGCAGCCAGTCGGTCATGTGGGCATCGTTGGGCTTGATGATCGACAAGTCAATCTGGCCGCTCTCACGTTCGGCGGCCACGGGCTTTGGCTGTGCGACCGGGGCAGGAGGAGAGCTTTGCAGCTGCCGTTGCTGCAGCACGAAGGTGCCGCGGCCGACTTCGCCTACCACCAGGCCGCGCTTGGCAGCTTCGTCGTAAGCGCGCCCGATGGTGCCGGGGGTCACGTTCAGGGACTCGGCCAGATCCTTGAGTGTCGGCAAGCGTTCGCCAGCCACCAGCCGGCCACTGCCAATGTCTTGTTCCAAGGCGTCGGCAATCATCAGGTAGACCGGCTGCGCCAGGTCGCTGTAGTGAGGAACCCACATAGAAATGGCACCAGAATCTGCGAGAACGCGGAAGCCTAGCACGAAAGGTCTGATGGAAGTAATTGTGTTTTCGTACAGGTAAATTACCTTGATTGAGTCGCTTTGGGTTGTTGTGCGTTCGTAGCGGACACCCGTCGTCAAAAGGCGATCCTTTCGCCGGCCGTACACCGTATCTCGTGACGATAGATAGAAATCTTTTGAAATCAATGAGTTGATTGAATCGATTCAATCCTTAAGGTTTACACTATCGAAAATGAATTGAATCGATTTTATTTTTGTAATTACAATGATTGAGTCGATTCAATGTGCGATTGCGGCCAGCGGCGTCAATCGCTGGCGTCGCACAGCTGTGAACGGCTTCAAAAAATACAACGTCTGCCGCCTCTGCCCGGCTTAGCACGACACCGAACGGCCTCAAGCCGCCTCAATGGAATATCACTCGAAATGGAAAGCGCACAACTGCATCAAGGGGCCGAGCCTCGGACCGCACTGGAGATCCGCCTGCCGTGGGTCACCTCCAGCGCCTGGCAAACCCTGCTGAACAACACCCCGCTCGATTTCGAGACGAGCAAAGAGCTTTACCCACAGATCAAGGATCAGGCGCAGGAAGTGCTGGGCAAGGCGCTGTGCCAGCAGATCCGCGGTTTTGTCGAAGACCCGCACCTGACCAGCATGATCGTGCGCAACTGCCCGCGCGACCGGGATATCCCGCCCACGCCCTATTCGGGCGTGCTCAGCCCGCGCAGCACACCCATTGCCCGCCTGGTCAGCCTGACCATGCAGAGTCTGATGGGGATCAACCCAGTGGTTTATGAAGGGGAGAACGATGGTCACCTGTTCCGCCATGTCATACCGTCGCGCAGTTCGTCCAGCCACAAGAGCTCCCATGGTTCGCGGCTGCGCTTTTCCTATCATGTGGACAACCCGGACCTGCCGCTTTCTTCCGAGCCGCTTGGCACCGCTTCCTGCTGCCCGGAGTACCTGTCGTTCTTCGGTATGCGCTGTGACCCGCGCATCAGCACCACACTGGTAAACCTCGATGCCGTGGTCGCAGCACTACCCCCATCGACCGTGCGCGAACTGTGCCTGCCCCAGTTCGAAATCCGTCGCCCGGACTCCTTCACAGGCAACCGCCGTTGCACCGCCGAGTTGCCAGTCCTGGCGCGTGGTCACGCTGGCGAATGGTTGTGCCGCTTCGACAGCGAAAACACCCACGGCCTGAACCTGCGTGCCGAACAGGCCCTGGGCAGCCTGCGCAGCGTGCTGGAAACCCGCCGCTTCGATGAGCCGCACCTGCTGCTGCCTGGCGATTTCATGATCTTCAAGAACCAGCGCGTGCTGCATGCCCGCGATGGCTTCGAGCCACAGAACGATGGTGCCGACCGCTGGCTGCTGCGTCTGTTCGCAGTAAACGACCTGAACCGGGTGCACTTCGCCCGGGCCGATCACCTCTACGAAGTTCTCTCCTGATCTCTTTCACTGACTCGATGGACGTACTGTTATGGAACTGTTAGGCGCTTTCTGGGCTGAACACTGGTTGCTGGCGATCCTCATGCTCGGGGCAATTGCCTTCGTTGCCGGCTTCGTCGACAGCATTGCCGGTGGCGGCGGGCTGTTCCTGGTGCCGGGCTTTCTGCTGGTTGGCATGCCACCCCAGGTTGCCCTCGGCCAGGAAAAACTGGTCAGTACCCTCGGCACGCTGGCGGCCATCCGCAACTTCCTGGCGAACAGCAAGATGGTCTGGAAGGTAGCGCTGGTCGGCGTGCCATTCTCGCTGCTCGGTGCCTACCTGGGAGCGCACCTGATCGTGTCGATCTCCCAGGAAACCGTAGGCAAGATCATCCTGGCGCTGATCCCCTTCGGCATCCTCATCTTCCTCACCCCCAAGGACCGCCCGGTCGAAGAGCGCGAACTGTCATCGCGCATGCTGTTCACCGTGGTCCCCCTGACCTGCCTGGCCATCGGTTTCTATGACGGCTTCTTCGGTCCCGGTACCGGCAGCATGTTCATCATCGCTTTCCATTACCTGCTGCGCATGGACCTGGTCTCCAGCTCGGCCAACTCCAAAACCTTCAACTTCGCATCCAATATCGGCGCCCTGGTGGCCTTCGTCATTGCCGGCAAGGTCGTCTACCTGCTGGCGTTGCCGCTGGTGGCTTGCAACATCCTCGGTAACCACCTTGGCAGCGCGCTGGCCCTGCGCAAAGGCAACGAAGTGGTGCGCAAGGCGCTGGTGTTCTCGATGCTCTGCCTGTTCACCAGCCTGGGCGTGAAGTACCTGGCCTGACCCTTCCATAGGAGACAACTGATGAAAACCGCATTCGTAACCGGCGCCTCCTCGGGCTTTGGCCGCGCCATCTGCCGTACCTTGATCGGCAAAGGCTACCGCGTGATCGGTGGTGCCCGGCGCATGGACAAGCTGCTAGCGCTGGAGGCCGAGCTGGGCGTCAATTTCATTCCGCTGGCGCTGGACGTCACCGACCCGTTGTCGCTAGAGACGGCGGTCGAGCAGATTCGTGATGCTTCGCTGCAGATCGACCTGCTGGTCAACAATGCCGGGCTGGCGCTGGGCGTGGACCGTGCCCAGGCAAGCAGTGCGGAAAACTGGCAGCGAATGATCGACACCAACATCACCGGCCTGGCCATGGTCACCCACAAGATCCTGCCGCAGATGGTGGAAAGCGACAGTGGCATGATCATCAACATCGGCTCGATCGCCGGCACCTACCCCTACCCAGGCGGTAATGTGTATGGCGCCAGCAAGGCCTTTGTCCGCCAGTTCAGCCTCAACCTGCGCGCCGACCTGGCGGGCACCCGCGTGCGAGTGAGCAACATCGAGCCTGGGCTGTGCTCGGGGACCGATTTCTCGGTGGTGCGCCTGAATGGTGACCTGGATGCCGTGCAGGCGCTGTATCGGGATGTGGAGGCCATCCTGCCCGAGGACATCGCGGCCACGGTGGCATGGATTGCCGAGCAGCCGGCGCATGTGAACATCAATACCATCGAGATCATGCCGGTGGCGCAGAGCAGCGCGGCGCTGAACGTAGTGCGCAACCTGCCGCTTTGCTGATCGGCCGATGGTGGATGGCACCGGCGTTGCCGGTGTTCGCGAGCACGCCCGCTCCCACAGAAATAGCGCCGTGCTTCGGGCATGTGCAGTACCTGTGGGAGCGTTTTTACCCGCGAATCAGGCAACACAGCGCCTTCAACTGACCCATGTCATCGCACCTTCTCGATTCTTGGCTAGTCTTAACTCTTGGCGGCCATCAATTGGCCGCCACCGTGACTACCAAGAGGCGCCGGCCATGTTCCGTGCGTCCACCACCTGATCAGGAGTGCACGATGGACCTGAACCGTCGGCAGTTCTTCAAGGTCGCCGCCGTCGGCCTTGGAGGCTCGAGCCTTGCGGCGTTGGGCATGGCCCCTACACCAGCATTTGCCGAGCAGGTGCGTCACTTCAAGCTGGCGCATACCAAGGAAACCCGTAACACCTGCCCTTACTGCTCGGTCGGCTGCGGCCTGATCATGTACAGCCAGGGCGATGCGGGCAAGAACGTCAAACAGAACATCATCCATATCGAAGGTGACGCCGACCACCCGGTCAACCGCGGCACCCTCTGCCCGAAAGGCGCTGGCCTGCTGGACTTCATCCACAGCCCGAGCCGCCTGCAGTACCCCGAGGTACGCAAGCCGGGCAGCCAGGAGTGGGTGCGGGTCAGCTGGGATGAGGCGCTCGATCGCGTCGCCGACCTGATGAAGCAGGACCGCGACGCCAACTTCATAGAAAAGAACGCCCAGGGGCAAACGGTCAACCGTTGGATCACCACCGGTTTTCTCGCTGCTTCCGCCGCCTCCAGCGAGGCTGGCTACCTGACCCACAAGGTCGTCCGCGCAACAGGCATGCTGGGGTTCGATAACCAGGCTCGTGTCTGACATGGCCCGACGGTGGCAAGTCTTGCCCCGACGTACGGCCGTGGCGCCATGACCAATCACTGGTCCGATATCGCCAACGCGAATCTGGTCCTGGTAATGGGTGGCAACGCAGCAGAAGCGCATCCGTGCGGCTTCAAGTGGGTGACCGAGGCCAAGGCGCACAACAAGGCGCGGCTGATCGTGGTCGACCCGCGGTTTACCCGTACCGCTTCGGTGGCGGACTACTACGCACCGATCCGTACTGGTACCGATATCGCCTTCATGGGCGGGCTGATCAATTACCTGCTGAGCAACGACAAGATCCAGCACGAGTACGTGCGCAACTACACCGATGTGTCGTTCATCGTCAAAGAGAACTATGGCTTCGAGGATGGCCTGTTCAGCGGCTACGACGAGGCCAAGCGCGTGTATGCCGACAAGTCCGGCTGGGGTTACGAGCTGGGTGAGGACGGTTTTGCCAAGGTCGACCCGACCCTGCAGCACCCGCGCTGCGTGTTCCAGCTGATGAAGCAGCACTACAGCCGCTATACCCCGGAACTGGCAAGCATGACCTGTGGCATGCCGCAGGACGCCATGCTGAAGATCTGGGAAGAGATCGCCACCTGCTCGGTACCGGGCAAGACCATGACGATCCTCTACGCGCTGGGCTGGACGCAGCACTCGATCGGCGCTCAGATCATCCGCAGCGCGGCTATGGTCCAGTTGCTGCTTGGCAACGTCGGCATGCCAGGTGGCGGTGTCAACGCCTTGAGGGGGCATTCCAACATCCAGGGCCTGACCGACCTTGGGCTGCTGTCCAACTCGCTGCCGGGCTACCTGACCCTGGCTGGCGACGCAGAGCAGGACTATGCCGCCTATATCGACAAGCGCGCCTCCAAGCCGCTGCGCCCTGGGCAACTGTCGTATTGGCAGAACTACGGCAAGTTCCACGTCAGCCTGATGAAAGCCTGGTACGGCGCCAATGCCACCGCAGAGAACAACTGGGGCTACGACTGGTTGCCCAAGCTCGATGTACCGGCCTACGACGTGCTGCGCATGTTCGAGATGATGGGTCAAGGCAAGGTCAACGGCTACATGTGCCAGGGTTTCAACCCGATTGCCGCGTTGCCGGACAAGAACCGCGTAACCGCGGCCCTGGGCAAGCTCAAGTGGCTGGTGATCATGGACCCGCTGGCCACCGAGACCTCGGAGTTCTGGCGCAACGCCGGGCCGTTCAACGATGTCGACACGGCCAATATCCAGACCGAAGTGATCCGCCTGCCCACCACCTGCTTTGCCGAGGAAGACGGCTCGCTGGTCAACAGCAGCCGCTGGCTGCAGTGGCACTGGAAGGGCGCCGACGGCCCGGGCGAGACCCGCACCGACGTTCACATCATGAGCGAGCTGTTCCTGCGCCTGCGCCAACGCTACCAGGCCGAGGGCGGCGCCTACCCTGATGCGCTGATGAACATCAGCTGGCCGTACAAGGTCCCTGAAGAGCCATCCCCGGAGGAACTGGCCAAGGAAATGAACGGCTGGGCGGTGACCGACGTCACCGACCCGACTGGCGCAGTGATCAAGGCCGGCCAGCAACTGGCGGGCTTTGGCCAGCTCAAGGACGACGGCAGCACCGCGTCCGGCTGCTGGATCTTCGCCGGCAGCTGGACCGAGCAGGGTAACCAGATGGCTCGTCGTGACAACAGCGACCCGTACGGCATGCACCAGGTGCAGAACTGGGCCTGGGCCTGGCCAGCCAACCGCCGCATCCTCTACAACCGTGCCTCCAGCGACCCGCAAGGCAAGCCGTGGGACCCGGAGAAGAAACGCCTGGTGTGGTGGAACGGCAAGGCCTGGACCGGCACAGACGTGCCTGACTTCAAGGTCGACTCGCCGCCTGAGGCGGGGATGAACCCGTTCATCATGAACCCCGAAGGCGTGGCGCGGTTCTTCGCCATCGACAAGATGGCCGAAGGCCCGTTCCCCGAGCACTACGAGCCGTTCGAGACGCCGATTGGCATCAATCCGCTGCACCCGCAGAACAAGAAGGCCACCAGCAACCCGGCTGGGCGGGTCTTCGATTCGGTGTGGGACAGCCTCGGCAAGCACGACGAGTTCCCCTACGCGGCGACCACGTACCGGCTGACGGAGCACTTCCACTTCTGGAGCAAGCATTGCCGGCTGAACGCCATCGCCCAGCCCGAGCAGTTCGTCGAAATCGGCGAGGTGCTGGCCAACGAGAAAGGTATCAAGGCCGGCGACCGGGTGCGGGTGTCGAGCAAGCGCGGGCATATCGATGCGGTGGCGGTGGTGACCAAGCGGATTCGCCCGCTCAAGGTCAACAACCAGACCGTGCACCAGATCGGCATCCCACTGCACTGGGGTTTCACCGGGGCTACGCGGCATGGCTATCTGACAAACACCCTGGTGCCTTTCCTGGGTGACGGCAATACCCAGACGCCAGAGTCCAAGTCGTTCCTCGTCAAAGTGGAGAAACTCTGATGGCCAGCCAAGACATCATCGCCCGCTCGGCCACCACCACCGTACCGCCTTCGGTACGCCAGCAGCAGGAAGTCGCCAAGCTGATCGACACTACCAAGTGCATCGGCTGCAAGGCCTGCCAGGTGGCGTGTTCGGAGTGGAACGAACTGCGTGACGAGGTCGGCCACAACCACGGCACCTACGACAATCCCCAGGACCTCACCGCCGAGACCTGGACCCTGATGCGCTTCACCGAGCACGAGCGCGACGACGGCAACCTGGAGTGGCTGATTCGCAAGGACGGCTGCATGCACTGCGCCGAGCCAGGTTGCCTGAAGGCGTGCCCGAGCCCGGGGGCAATCATCAAGCACGCCAACGGCATCGTCGACTTCAACCAGGACCACTGCATCGGTTGTGGCTATTGCATCACCGGTTGCCCGTTCAACATCCCGCGCATCTCGCAGAAGGACCACAAGGCGTACAAGTGCACCCTGTGTTCCGACCGCGTGACCGTGGGCCTGGAGCCGGCCTGTGTGAAAACCTGCCCGACCGGGGCGATCGTGTTCGGCACCAAGGACGAGATGAAGGTTCATGCAGCCGAACGCATCGTCGACCTCAAATCGCGGGGCTACGACAAGGCCGGGCTGTACGACCCGGATGGCGTCGGTGGCACCCACGTGATGTATGTGTTGCACCATGCCGACACGCCGAAGCTGTACGCCGGCCTGCCGGACCAGCCGGTGATCAGCCCGCTGGTGGGGCTGTGGAAGGGCTTCACCAAGCCGCTGGCGCTGCTTGCCATGGGCGCGGCGGTGCTGGCCGGGTTTTTCCACTATGTGCGGGTCGGGCCACAGCGGGTGGAAGAGGACGAACATCCGATACCTGCGGATGAAAGCGTGCACCAGGTGGACCCGTCGGTCCATGTCTATGATCCGACCAAGCCCGGTGGGCAAGGGGAGCAGCGGCCATGAACGACAACAAACCCATCCTGCGCTACAACGCCAACGAGCGCAGCAACCACTGGGTCGTCGCGATCCTGTTCGTCCTGGCTGGCTTGTCGGGGCTTGCGCTGTTCCATCCGGCACTGTTCTGGCTCAGCAACCTGTTCGGCGGTGGGCCGTGGACACGCATCCTGCACCCCTTCATCGGGGTGGCGATGTTCTTGTTCTTCCTCGGCCTGGTGCTGCGTTTCTGGCGGGCCAACTTCATCACTGCCAACGACCGCCTGTGGCTGCGCCGCGTGGACCGGGTGATGCTCAACAAGGAGGAGGGTGTACCACCGATCGGCAAGTACAACGCCGGGCAGAAACTGTTGTTCTGGACCCTGCTGGTGTGCATGCTGGTTCTGTTGATCAGCGGCGTGGTGATCTGGCGCGCATACTTCAGCCATTTGTTCGGCATCGAGGTCATTCGCCTGTCCGCGCTGCTCCACGCACTGGCGGCGTTCGTGCTGATCCTCAGCATCATCGTGCACATCTACGCCGGCATCTGGATCAAAGGTTCGATCGGCGCCATGCTGCATGGCTGGGTCAGCCGCGCCTGGGCGCGCAAGCACCATGAGTTGTGGTATCGCGAAGTGACCGGCGACAAGACGCCGGGCAATCACGGACGAAAAGAAGGATGAGCGCTTGAGCACGATACTCGAACCCGGGCAGATCGAAGCGTCGGCGGTGATGCCGCCGTTTCTGCACCTGCCCCCCGCCAACCTGTTCGAACTGCGCGCCGCGCGCCTGGAGCAGTTGGCCGAGGGCAATGCCCTTGGCGAATACCTGAAGCTGGTGGCTCGTTTGTGCCTCATCCAGCAGCAGCTTGTGAATAACCCGCCCGCTGGCATGCCGGTGGCCGAGGAGCGTCAGCGCCTGTGCATAAGTCATGGTTTGCCGCCTCTGGCGGCGGACAGCCTGGTGCGTGAGGGGCCGTGGCTGGTCTGGTTGCAAGCCTTGCTTGAGCATCTCGACGCGTACACCGGTGGTCCGTTGGGGGAGGCGCTGCAAGCCCTGCACAGCAGTGACGACCATCAACGCAAGGGTTGGGGCATTGCCTTGCTTGCCGGTCAGTACGATGCCGTGCCTGCGGCGCTGGTGCCGTTCATAGGGGCGGCCTTGCAGGCGGCCTGGTCCAGCTGGTTGCTGGCGCTGCCCACGCCAGAGCTCAAGCCTGCCGGCAGCCTGGCCCAGTGCCCGGCCTGCGGTTCGCCGGCGATGGCCGGGGTGGTGCGCAACCGCGGCAAGCACAATGGCCTGCGCTACCTGGCTTGTTCGCTGTGTGCCTGCGAATGGCATGTGGTGCGGGTCAAGTGCGTGTACTGCGAGTCGAGCAAGGACCTGCGCTATACCAGCCTTGACGATGACCGCCATGCGCCGGGCAAGGCGCCGCTGCGCGCGGAGTGCTGCCCGGAGTGCGAGAGCTACCTGAAGCAGAATTACCTGGAAAACGATGCTGCGGCCGAGCCGCTGGCCGATGACCTGGCCAGCCTGGCACTGGACATTCGCCTGGACGAGGAGGGGTTTCATCGGTTGGCACCGAACCTGATGCTCGCACCCGGGTAGTGGAGAGTGTCTACACTGTAAGACCGAGTCGCCTTCTTCGCAGGTAAACCCGCTCCCGCGGGGCCAGCGCAGCTATTGAGGCTTGCGCTGCCGCTGTGGGAGCGGGTTTACCCGCGAAGAGGCCAGTACAGACAACGGATCAGTCCAAGGTAGTACCGCATGTCCTCCAGCCTTGCCAGCGACACCCCACGCCTGCCCTCCATCGACACCCTTTTGCGCCACCCAGCCTGCCTCCCGCTGATCGACCGCCACGGCCGCGACGCGGTCCTCGCCACCCTGCGGCAATTGCTCGATGACCTGCGCGACCCCGCCCGCACCGGCCAGCTCAGCGCTGCCGAACTGGCTGCTGAAGTCCTGCTGGGCCGCACTGGCGAACGCTTGGCTACACAGCAACGCAGCCAGGTCCGCCGTGTGTTCAACCTTACCGGCACCGTGTTGCACACCAACCTAGGCCGCGCCCTGTTGCCAGAGGAGGCCATCGAGGCAATGCAGACCGCCGCTCGCTACCCGCTCAACCTGGAATTCGACCTGACCACCGGCAAGCGCGGCGATCGTGACGACCTGATCGAAGGCCTGATCCGCGAGTTGACCGGCGCCGAAGCCGTAACCGTGGTCAACAACAACGCCGCCGCCGTGCTGGTGGCGCTCAACAGCCTGGGCGCCCGCAAGGAGGGGGTCATCTCCCGCGGCGAACTGATCGAGATCGGCGGTGCCTTCCGCATCCCCGACATCATGGCCCGCGCCGGCGTGAAGCTGCACGAAGTCGGCACCACCAACCGCACCCACGCCCGTGACTACGAGGCCGCCATCAGCCCACGTACCGGCCTGCTGATGCGGGTGCATTGCAGCAACTACAGCATCCAGGGCTTCACTACCCAGGTGCCCACCGGCGAGCTGGCGCGCATCGCCCACCAACATGACCTGCCGCTGCTCGAAGACCTGGGCAGCGGCAGCCTGCTTGACCTTACCCGCTGGGGCCTGCCCGCCGAGCCGACCGTGCGCCAGGCCCTGGCTGACGGCGCCGATATCGTCACCTTCAGCGGCGACAAACTGCTGGGCGGGCCGCAAGCCGGGATCATCGTCGGGCGCAAGGAGCTGATCGCCAGGATCAAGAAGAACCCGCTCAAGCGCGCGCTGCGTGTCGACAAGATCACCCTGGCCGCACTCGAAGCGGTGCTGGCGCTGTACCGCAACCCCGACCGCCTGGCCGAGCGCCTGCCCAGTCTGCGCCTGTTGACCCGCAGCCAAGCCGAAATCCAGTCCCAGGCCGAGCGTCTGGCGCCAGAGCTCAAAGCCCGCCTCGGCGAGCAATGGGCGGTCAGCGTGGAACCGGCGCTGGGTATGATCGGCAGTGGCAGCCAACCGGTGGCCCGCCTGCCGAGCGCGGCGTTGTGCCTGCGCCCGCAGGTGTCGAAGAAGTTGCGCGGGCGCAGCCTGCATGTTCTGGAGCGGGCCTTGCGTGACTTGCCGGTGCCGGTGCTCGGCCGTATCGCCGATGACGCACTGTGGCTGGACCTGCGCCAACTGGATGACGAAGCCCAGTGGCTGGCGCAGTTGCCTGCCTTGCAATTGGGGCCGGTACAGTGATCGTTGGTACCGCCGGCCACATCGACCACGGCAAGACCGCACTGCTCCAGGCCCTGACCGGCCAAGCCGGTGACCATCGCCAGGAGGAGCGCGCCCGTGGCATGACCATCGACCTTGGCTACCGCTATGCGGCGCTGACCGAGGGGGTAGCGCTGACCGGCTTCATCGACGTACCGGGCCATGAGCGCTTTATCCACAACATGCTGGCCGGCGCCCACGGTATCGACCTGGTGCTGTTGGTGGTGGCTGCCGACGACGGGGTGATGCCACAAACCCGAGAGCACCTGGCGATCATCGAACTGCTGGGGGTCCCCCAGGCCTTGGTGGCGATCAGCAAATGCGACCGGGTAGAGCCAACCCGCCTGGCCGAAGTGCAGGCACAGGTCAGCGAACTGCTGGCGCCGGGCCCTTATGCCGGTGCACGGCAGTTTCCGTTGTCGAGTGTGACCGGCGAAGGTATCGATGCCCTGCGCCAGGCCTTGCTGGCCGCGCAACAGCGCGTACGCCAGCGCAGCGTGCGTGGCGGGTTCCGTCTGGCCGTCGACCGCGCCTTCGCCGTTACCGGTGCGGGTGTCGTGGTCACGGGCACGGCGCTGGCCGGGCGGGTGAGTGCCGGCGACACCCTGTTGCTGGGCAAGGCAGGCAAACCGGTGCGGGTGCGTGGCCTGCATGCACAGAACCAGGCCGCGCTGGTGGCCGAGGCGGGCCAGCGGGTGGCACTGAACATCGCTGCCGAACGGCTGACGGTGGAGCAGGTGCGCCGGGGTGACTGGCTGGTGCCCGAGTGGCTGCACGCTCCCAGCGTGCGGGTGGATATCGAGCTGAACCTGTTGCCGGGCGAGACCCGTACCTTCGAACATTTCAGCGCTGTGCACGTGCACCTCGGCACCCAGGACGTAACCGCCCGGGTGGCTTTGCTCGAAGGTGAAACCCTGGCGGCGGGCCAGCGCATGTTCGCCCAGTTGCTGCTGAACGCGCCGCTGCAGGCGGTACACGGCGATCGTCTGGTACTGCGCGACCAGCGTGCCCAGCGCACCCTGGGGGGCGGCAAGGTGCTCGACCCGTTCGCCCCAAGCCGTCAGCGTCGCAGCGATGAGCGCCTGCGCCAATTACAGGTGCTGCGCGATGCCGAGGACCTGGAGCAGGCCCTGCCGGCACTGCTTGCCAGCGCACCAGGGGGGATCGACCCGCAGCGTCTGGAGCGGCAGTTCAATCGCTTGCGCGAAACCTGGCAGTTGCCGGAAGACGTGCAGGTGATTGCCACGCGGCAGGGTCAACTGCTGTTTGCCAGTGCCCGGTGGCAGGCGCTCAAGCGCCAGGTGCTGGAGCAGTTGGCACTGTTCCATGAACAGGAGCCCGACCAGCTCGGCCCGGACCGCGACCGCCTTCGTCGTTTTGCTGCCTTGCCGCTGGAGCGGCCCGCTTTTGTCAGCCTGCTGGATGAGTTGCTCGAGGACGGCGCCGTTGCCAGCAGCGGGCCTTGGTTGCATCTGCCTGATCACAAGGTCCAGCTGAGCGAAGCCGACAGTGTGTTATGGGCGAGTCTGCAACCGAAGTTGCTGGCGGGGCAATACGATCCGCCCTGGGTCAGGACGCTTGCAAGCGAGGAAAACTGTGCCGAAGCCGATGTGCGCCTGTTGCTGCGCAAGCTGGCCCGGCTGGGCCTGGTGCACCAGGTGGTGCGCGACCTGTTCTACCCTGAGGCGACGTTAAAGCGCATGGCAGAGCTGCTGCTGGGGCAGGCCAGTGAAACGCCGATAGTGCAGGTTGCCGCGTTTCGCGATATGTTGGGCATCGGTCGCAAGCGCAGTGTGCAGATTCTGGAGTACTTCGACCGCATCGGCCTGACCCGGAGGGTGGCCGATCAGCGTCACATTCGCGCCGACAGCGCCCTGGCCCAGCAGCAGGCCAGGCACTGAGTTCAAGGAAGGCAATCGCGCCCGGTGGCGCGGCCGGGCTTCAAACCCGGTTGGGGACGGCAGCCGTTCCCGGGCAGGTTCGACTCCCGCTGCCTTCCGCCATTTTCTTTTGCCTGTCAGGGCCCTATCGCCGGCAAGCCAGCTCCCACAGGTACTCCACAGGCCTCAGGCCTTGTGTTATCCCTGTGGGAGCTGGCTTGCCGGCGATAGGGCCAGACCAGGCAACACTCAGGCCCGTTCCCCACACAGATCCAGGGCAAACCACCGTTCTGCCGTGTCGACATCCAGGCCAGCCCCCAGCAGCGCAACCATCTTGGCCAGCGCCGCCTCCCGGGTCATGCCCCCGCCACTGATTAGCCCGGCCCCGCGCAAGCGGTTACCCGCCGCATAGGTGTCGAACACCACCGACCCCTCAGGGCACTGGCTGATAGCCGCCAGCATCATGCCCCGCTGGCGTGCCGCGCTCAGCACATCCAGCAACGCCTGGTCATCCGATGGCCCGGTACCGCTGCCGTAGCACTCCAGCAGCAACCCCTGCACGCCGCTGCCCAGCAGTGCCTGCAAGTGCCCGGCCTGCAGGCCCGGGAACACCGGCACTACCGCCAGGTTGACCGGTTGGCGCGGGTGCTTGTAGCCAAGTTCGGCTGGGATCGCCGTGGCGCGCTCACTGTCACGATGACGCGGTAGCGCGGCAAAGGCATCGAACGCCTCGCTGCGCAGCTTCGACGCCCGGCAGCCATGCAGCAGCTGCCCATGGAAATACAGTTGCACGCCATCTTCCAGCCCTTGTTCGAACTGGCGCAGTGCGCCACACAGGTTGCCCCAGGCGTCGCTGCCCGCGGCACCCGCCGGCAGCATCGAGCCGGTCAGCAGCACCGGCACCGGCAGGCCCAGCAGCAGGAACGACAATGCCGCAGCGCTGTAGGCCAGGCTGTCTGTGCCATGCAGCACCAGCACGCCGTCATGGCCAGCCACTTCTACCGCTGCGACGATAGCATCGCGCATCGCCAGCCAGTTGTGCTGTTGCATGTTGGCGCTGTCGAGCAGGGGGTTCAGTTCCTGCAGGGTCCATTGCACCTGGGGCGCATCGGCCAACCGGGAGAAGTGTTCACGCATTCGCGCTTCGAAACCACCGGCCGGCGCCAGGCCTTCCGGTGTTTCGAGCATGCCGATGGTGCCACCGGTATAGAGAACGAGAAGATTCTTTACTACACGCATGGAAAGCATCCGGAGCGATGAGCGGAGAAAGAAAAGCCGCCCGCGAACGGGGCGGCTGGGCAGGGCAGGATATCAGCGCTGCGTCTGGGCTTGGCCAACCGCTTTGTCAGTGGCTGTTTCCGCCTGCGGATTGGCAGGCCAGGCATTGCGGTCCAGGTCCAGGTCGGTGAACTTGGCCGAGTCGAACACTGGCTGGTCGACGCCCGCCTTGCGCTGCTCGTCGTAGTCGCGCATCACACGCAGGCCGACCTTGAACAGCAGGGCCAAGGCCACCAGGTTGACGAAGGCCAGGCAGGTCATGGTGATGTCGGCGAAGGCGAACACGGTCGACAGGTCCTGCATCGAACCCCATACCACCAGCGCCAGTACCAGGCCGCGGAACACCATCAGTACCACGCGGTTGCGGCTGAGGAACTGCAGGCTGTTCTCGCCCAGGTAGTAGTTGTAGAGGATGCAGGTGAAGACGAACAGCGACAGCGCCACGCTGACGAACACGCGGCCCCAGTCACCGACCACGGCTGCCAGCGAGTTCTGGGTCAGGACGATGCCGTCACCTTCGAAGCCCGGGGTGTAGAAGCCCGACAGCAGGATCAGCAACGCGGTGCAGGTGCAGATCACGAAGGTGTCGAGGAACACGCTGAAGGCCTGGACAACGCCCTGGGCACCAGGGTGTTTCACGGCGGCCACGGCGGCGACGTTCGGCGCACTGCCCAGGCCCGCTTCGTTGGCGAACACACCACGCTTCACGCCCATGACGATGGCGCTGCCGAGCAGGCCGCCGAATGCCGGGTCGAGGCCGAAGGCGCTCTTGAAGATGGTTTCCAGCATGGCCGGCACGTGTTCGATCTGGGTGCCGATCACGTACAGGGTCACGCCGATGTAGGCCAGGGTCTTGACCGGTACCAGCAGGTCGGACACCGCGGCGATGCGCTTGATGCCGCCGATGAAGGTGATGGCCAGCAGCACGGCGAGTACGATGCCGGTGTGCTTGGGGTCGAAGGCAAAGGCGTTCTGCAGCGAGTGGGTCACGGTGTACGACTGCAGGCCGATGAAGGCGAAGCCGTAGGTGACCAGCAGCAGGATCGAGAACACGATGGCCATGCTTTTCAGTTTCAGGCCGTGCTGGATGTAGTAGGCCGGGCCACCACGGTACAGCCCATCGCCATCGGCGCGCTTGTAGACCTGGGCCAGGGTGCATTCGAAGAAGCTGCTGGACATGCCCACCAGTGCGGTGACCCACATCCAGAACACAGCGCCTGGTCCACCCAGTGTCACGGCAATGCCGACACCGGCGATGTTACCGGCGCCCACGCGGCCGGCCAGGCTCAGCATCAGGGCCTGGAAGGAGCTCAGCTGGCCTGCCTGGCCACGCAGCGATTCCTTGAACACACCGAACATGTGGCCAAAATGACGGAACTGGACGAACCGGGAACGGATGGTGAAGTAGCTACCCAGCCCTACGATCAGCACAATGAGAAGTTTCCCCGAGAGGAAATCGTTGAGTACTTCGAGCATTGGAAAATGACCTCGATTCTTATTGTTCGTGTGGAAAGACCAGCGGACGGCAGGCGCACCGCTATTCGTTGGGGCGCATGGTTGGCTATGACAAGAGTGGTTACAATTTCGCGGGTTGCTCTGATTTGATGCGACTTGATGCTACACTGGCATCATTCGCGTCACCTGAGTCCCCTGCCATGAGCGATCATTTCGCTACCAATCTGAAATTGGCCTGCAGCCACTACCGCTCTATCTCCGAAGTTTGCCGCCAGCTGTCGATCAATCGCGCGCAATTCAACAAGTACCTGAGCGGGCAGAGCCGTCCGACGGCGTACAACCTCAAGCGCATCGGCGATTTCTTCGGGGTCGAGGACTACGAACTGAGCCTGCCGGCCGATCAGTTCGCCCGCCTGATTGGCGCCCGTGTATCGCCGCTGGCCGAGCAGCCCGGCGACCCCATCAGTGAATTGTTCCGCCCATTGCATGAACACGCCGGCAACCTGTCGCGCTATTGCGGTTACTACTTCGAGTATTCCAACTGCATGTCGGTGCCGGGCACGATCCTGGTGTCGCTGGTGCACCTGTGGGAAGAGCGGGGCCGCTTCCTGTTCGAGCGCCAGGAACGCCAGGAACGCTCCAGCGCCACCGACCAGCATGCCGAGGTGCGTTGCCGCTACCTGGGCGCGGCGTTCCAGTTGCAGGACCGGGTGTTCCTGATCGACTACGAGTCGCTCACCTTCAACGAAATGAGCCAGACCATCCTCATCCCCAGCTTCAAAAGCCGCATCACCCGCCTGAACGGCTTGAAGGCCGGCGTCTCCAGCGGCGACCGGCGCAACCCGGCCTGCACCCGGGTGGTGTGGGAATACCTGGGCGAGGAGATCAATCGCATCAATGCCTACCGGCAGGTAAAACTGTACTGGCCGGATGATCCACGCATAGATGACGATGTGCGTGAGCGGCTGAGCGTGGGCCCGTTGCGTAACAGCCTGTTCGAGATCGAGTGATGTATTTTTCAGAGAAAAAGTTGATGTAACCACTCGCCAATCGGGTTGCCTGGGTCGAGCAGCAACTTGATCGCCATGATGCAGCAAACACCGACCAGCAATGGCTTGATCAGCCGTGGGCCAAAGTGCACTGCGCAGCGTGCGCCCAATTGAGCCCCCGCAAAAGCCGCGAACGCCATTGCCAGGGCCAGTGGCCAGATGATCGCCCCGCTGATTGAAAAGACTGACAATGCGCCCAGGTTACAGGCTGCGTTCAAAAGCTTGCTGGTACACACAGCTTGTATCAAGTGCTGGCCCAGGAGGATCACGCAGGCCAGCATGAAGAACGAGCCGACACCAGGGCCGAAGATACCGTCATAAAAGCCGATGATCGGTGCAACCGTCACGCAGAACAGGCTGGTCGATATCTTTGCCTTGCGCGCTTGTTCATTCGGCTTTGGGCTGAAGGCAAAGTAGGCGGCTATCAGAATCAGCAGTGGTGGGACGCACGCCTGCAGAACGCTTTTGGGCACGTAAGTTATCGACAAGGCACCCAACGCCCCTCCGATAAACGACATGACAGCCATTGGGCTGCCCCGTCGCCAGTCGATCATGCCTTTGCGGGCGAAGGCGCACGTAGCCGAAACCGTAGCCGAAGCCGCCTGGAACTTGTTGGTGGCAATTGCCGCCAAGGGTTCGATACCGGCAATGAACAACACCGGGAGCGTGATCAGGCCCCCACCACCGGCGATAGCATCGAAAAAGCCGGCTATCAGTGCCACCAGTGCGAGCGTCAGAACAAGCGTTACGTCGAATTCGATCATTGGGTGTTTTCCTGGGATCAGCCACGCACCAGCAGTGGGTCTTCAGCGAGCACCAACGGTACCGCGAAGGGGGAGTATCCGAATTGACGGATGAGCAGCCGCCGGTTGTCCTGGACCATGTCGCGGCCGTGCAAGGCCCGACTGTTGTTGATCAACAGAGCGCTGTCAGGCTGCAGGACAAACGCCAGTGATCGTGCGTTATCCAGTGCTTTCTGAAAGGAGTCGAAGGCGCGCGCCGCTGCGCTGCAGGCGCGTTCATTCAGGCTGAAGCGATAGCTGTTGTAACGAACAGAGAAACCACCATTGGGCTCGAATTGCAGAATTGAAACTGCTTTGCCTGCATTGCCCTGTCCGGGAGCGAAGCAGTCACTGCGGGTGAAGTCGAAAGACGTTGAAGACAGCGCAAGTGTGTCCAGGCTACCCAAGCGTTCGATGATTTCCCGGAGCGGGAAGACATACGTAGGTTCATTGGCGGGGTTCCAGCGCGCAGTCAGAATAAGTGCAGAGGGGGCAGGGGAGTTGGCATTGGTGGAAATTGTCGAGCAGTTGTAGGGCGCTTCAGTGTGCGGCCCCAAGCGCAAGCCCGCATGCGAGCTGGTTTCAACTTCCAGGCAGGGGTCTTCGTCAAGCCGCGGAACGCGGCCACCGCCCTTGAAGTTGCCGACCAGGCGAACCTGTTTACCATCGTTGTCTATATCGAAGGCGAAATTGCGGTAGCGCACGAGCTCCAGCAGCAGTTGATTGCGGGAGGCAAGGTATTGGCAACGAGGGTTTTGCGCCAGGACGGAAATATCTGGAAGGTACTCTGGTATTGGCTCGTTGGCACAAGGCATCTGCCTGTACATCAAGGCAGATAGCTGGCCTTCACTGAAGCGTTGTAACAGCGCGCGCTGTTCCTCACTCAAGGCTCGCTCGAGTTGATCGGCGAATATACGAGCCTGAAGTGCTACACCTTTGGCCTCCGGGCCACCCAAGTCAGCAATGGTCTGGCTTGCAAAGGTTATGGCCTTGCTTTGCTCCGGGCTGAAATCAAGGTATGCAACTTCCGAATGAGGCATTGAACGTTCCCTGTACTTGTTTTTGTGAAGCTCCCCGGCTGGCAAGTGGGGGAGTCAACTATTCAATGCGGTTGTGCTGCTGCATGAAAGTCAGCTCGTTCCTGGTATGTCGTAGGAGATTTCTGCCTGTGGTGGTGTTGAAATGTGGAACTTTGGAATCACTACCACCTGTGGCATCGAAAGGGGCCGGTGTTGGACTTCCCCGCCCGGAAACCGCAAAATGACCCCTTTCCTTCAATCAACCTCTCCGGATCTGCTGACTCTATGCGTATGCGCCTAATGCTGTTGGGTGGTGGCAATGCCCTCGGGCAAGCGCTGATTCGTCTTGGGGCCGAGGAGGACATCGCATTCCTGGCGCCGCGCCCGCCCGAGAACGGTTGGACGCCGGCCAGCCTCACTCAGTTGCTCGACGATCATCGTCCCGATGCCTTGGTCAACCTGGCCTATTACTTCGACTGGTTCCAGGCCGAGTCGGTCAGTGAGCAGCGCCTTGCCCAGCAGGAACGGGCTGTGGAGCGCCTGGCAGAGCTGTGCCAGCACCACCAGATCACCTTGGTGCAGCCTTCCAGCTACCGTGTGTTCGATGGCTCGCGGGCCACGGCCTACAGCGAAAAAGACGAGCCGATGCCGCTGGGCCTTCGTGGCCAGGCCCTGTGGCGCATCGAGCAGAGCGTGCGCGCGGCTTGCCCGCAGCACGTGCTGTTGCGCTTTGGTTGGCTGCTCGACGAAAGCATCGACGGGGCGCTGGGTCGCTTCCTGACCCGTGCCGAGCAACCCCAGGAACTGCTGCTGGCGGATGACCGGCGTGGCAACCCGACGCCGGTCGACGACGCCGCCCGAGTGATCCTCTCGGTGCTCAAGCAACTTGATTGCAGTGCGCCGCTGTGGGGCACTTACCATTACGCCGGCAACGAGGCGACCACGCCGCTGGCGCTGGGCCAGGCGATCCTTACCGAAGCAGGCCAGTACCGCCAGTTGGCCGTGCAGGCACCGACGCCGCAGGCCCATGCCGCTCGGCCGGATGCCAGCGAAGAGCCGCAGCACGCAGTACTGGCCTGCAAGAAAATCCTTCATACCTTCGGCATCAAGCCGCGCGCCTGGCGTGCCGGCCTGCCGCCTCTACTGGACCGGTTCTACCGCCATGGCTGACGCCCCCATCCTGATCACCGGCGGTGCCGGCTTCATTGGCTCCCACCTGTGCGATGCGTTATTGGACAAAGGCTACGCCGTACGCATTCTCGACGATTTTTCCACTGGCCAGCGGGGCAACCTGCAGGTCGACCACCCACGCCTGGAACTGGTTGAAGGCGATGTTGCCGATGCCGGGCTGGTCACGCAGGTTGCGGCTGGCTGCAGTGCCGTGGTGCACCTAGCAGCGGTTGCCTCGGTGCAGGCCTCGGTGGAGGACCCGGTGCGGACCCACCAGAGCAATTTCATCGGCACCCTCAACGTGTGCGAAGCCATGCGCGTGCATGGGTTGCGCCGGGTGCTGTTCGCCTCCAGTGCGGCGGTGTACGGCAACAATGGTGAAGGCGAGTCGATTGCCGAAGACACCCCCAAGGCGCCGCTGACCCCGTATGCAGTGGACAAGCTGGCCAGTGAGCAGTACCTGGACTTCTACCGTCGCCAGCATGGCCTGGAGCCGGTGGTGTTCCGCTTCTTCAATATCTTCGGGCCGCGCCAGGACCCATCATCGCCGTATTCCGGGGTGATCAGCATCTTCTCCGAGCGCGCTGTGAAGGGTTTGCCGATTACGGTGTTCGGTGACGGTGAGCAGACCCGGGACTTCCTGTACGTGGGCGATCTGGTGCAAGTGATGGTGCAGGCGCTGGAGCAGCCGCAGGTCGAGGAGGGGGCGGTGAATATCGGCCTCAACCAGGCAACGTCGCTCAACCAGTTGCTGGCAGCGCTTGAGAAGGTGGTGGGTAGCTTGCCGGCGGTCAGTTATGTGGCGGCACGTTCGGGTGACATTCGCCATTCGCGGGCGGATAACCAGCGCTTGTTGGCGCGGTTCGAGTTTCCGCAGGCGACGCCGATGGTCGAGGGGCTGGCGCGGCTTTTGGGCAAGGGCTGAAATTCTTGGGGGCGCTTTGCGCCCCTATCGCCGGCAAGCCAGCTCCCAAAAGGGCGAGTACGCGATCCTGTGGCAGTTGGCTTGCTGGCGATAGGCTGCGCAGCAACTTTCATCATCGATGCCGCACCACTTTTCGCAAGCAATCCCCTGCCGCCAGCACCCGCCCATCCCGGGCCCGCACCTGCAGTGTTTCCAGCGCCTGCCCCGTATCGCCATCCACCAACTCCGAACGCAGCTCGCCCGCCTCGAACAGAAACCGCTCCCCCCACTGCCTCAAGCCAACCACCACCGGGAACACCGATCGTCCTTTTTCGGTCAGCACATACTCCTTGTAGGCACTGCCATCCGAAGCCGGCTGCAGCGTCAGCAGCCCGCTTTCCACCAGCCACTTCAAACGTGAGGCGAGGATGTTCTTCGCCAGCCCCAGGTTTTTCTGAAACTCACTGAAGCGCCGCAGGCCATCGAAGGCGTCGCGCAGGATCATCAGCGCCCAACGGTCTCCCAGCACCTCCAGGGCACGGGCGACGGGGCATTGCGTATTGTTTTCATCGAGCATGGATGGGGCCTTTCGCGTTCATCTGGTTGCAGATTAAAACTACATTTGCTAAATAGCCAGCATGTGGTTTCAATTCGAAACCAGATTGACGAGGCCGGCCCGATGAACCCTGCACTGACACGCTGGATAACCCTGCTGCTGGCCATCACCAGCGCCATGGCCGTGGCGACAGTGTATTTCGCCCAGCCCCTGCTGGAGTCGATGGCCGCTGACCTGGGCGTGGCGCAGCAGCGGATTGGTTGGGTAGTTGGCGCGACCCAGGCGGGCTATGTCCTGGGGTTGTTGCTGATCGTGCCGCTGGGGGACCTGATCGACCGTAAGCGGCTGTTACTCGGGCAGCTGCTGTTCTCGGCCCTGGCGCTGATTGGTGTAGGCATGGCGCCCAACTGGGCGCTAATGCTGTTGGCCCTTGTCATCACCGGGTTGATGGCGGTCATGGTGCAGGTGATGGTGGCGCATGCCGCGAGCCTTGCCGCCCCCGGCCAGCAAGGGCAGGCCGTGGGCACCGTCACCAGCGGCGTGGTGCTGGGCATTCTGCTGGCGCGGCTGGTCTCGGGCGGGCTTGCCGACCTGGCTGGCTGGCGCAGTGTGTACCTGGTTGCCGCGGGGCTGCTGATGCTGCTGGCCCTGGTGCTGTGGCGCAACCTGCCCACGGGGCAACCGGGGTCGCTGCGGTCTGGTTATCGGGCGCTGATCGTTGCTCAGTTCAGGCTGTACCGGCACGACCGGCTGCTGCGTCAGCGCGGGTTGTTCGGCGTGTTGATCTTCGCTGCGTTCAGCGTGCTCTGGAGTGCCATGGTCATGCCCCTGAGTGCCGAGCCACTGGCGCTGAGCCATACCGAGATCGGTCTGTTCGGCCTGGCGGGTGTTGCCGGCACGTTGGCGGCAGCGCGCGCCGGTCGCCTGGCCGACCAGGGGCTAGCGGAGCGCACCACCGGGGTAGCGCTGGTTCTGCTGGTGCTGTCCTGGCTGCCCACGGCCTTCGTCGGGCATTCACTGATGGCCTTCGGGGTGGGTGTGCTGATGTTGGACTTTGCCGTGCAGGCAGTGCATGTCACCAACCAGAGCCTGCTGCTGGCCGGGCGTGGCGCAATGGCCAGCCGGTTGATCGGCGCCTACATGTGCAGCTATTCGCTTGGCAGTGGAGTGGGGGCAGTGCTGGCGAGCTGGATGTATGCCCATTGGGGTTGGGCAGCGGTGTGTGGGCTTGGGATGGGCATCAGCGCGGTGGCGCTAGGGTATTGGCTATGGCTGCAGCGCGCAAGGGCGGCCGAAGCCGCCCTGCAGTGTTCAGGTCAGAACTTGTAGCCAAGGCCGACCATGTACACCCACGGGTCGACATCGACATCGACCTTGGTCTTGCTGTAGCCCAGTGCGCTCGGGCCGTTGACGCTGGCCTTGGTGTCGATGTCGACGTACCAGACCGATGCGTTGACCAGCAAGTTGTCGGTGATCATGTAGTCCATGCCCAGCTGGCCGGCGATGCCGACCGAGTCTTGCAGCTTCAGGTTGCTGAAGCCCTGCTGTTTGCGTGCACTACTGAGGTCTTCATCGAAGAACAGGGTGTAGTTGATGCCGACGCCGGCATACGGCTGGAACTTGGAAGTCGGTTCCATCGGGTAGTACTGCAACGACAGGGTCGGTGGCAATTGCTTGATGTCGGCCAGCTTGCCGTCCAGGCCGCCGCCCAGACCTTTGACGCCGACGGTGTGCTTGAACGGGGTGGCTGCCAGCAGCTCCAGGCCGATATGGTCGGTGAGCATATAGGCGAAGGTCAGGCCCAGTTGGGTGTCGCTGTCCAGAGTCGCCTTGGTGCCCGAGACTTTGTTGCCGTCGAATTTCAGGTCGCCGCTGCTTTCGTTGGGAGCGGTGGTAATGGCACCTGCGCGGACGATGATATCGCCTGCCTGGTGGGCGTGGGCGACAGGGGCAGCGAGCGCCAGGGCCGCGAGGGCGGCGCTGAGCAAGGACTTGTTCATGGAAGCTCCCAGAGGACGTGAGTAATCGAGTAGTCCAATGGTACGGATGCCGTTAAACAGAAAGTTTGACCCAGCTCAAAGAAGCGTCGTCACGAATTCGAAACAGTTCTCATCTCAGCTCATAAGCGTAGATTTTCTCGGCTTCCATCTGGTAACCGGCATCGGCCAGTTCGCTGCTGGAGGCTCTAACCTGCAGCTTTCCCTCTATCCAGTAAGGTTGGTAGAGGTCTTCTACGCGCACGCCCATTTCACTGAAAATGTGCACGATCTGGTTCGAGGGTGGTGGTGGCACGTGGATGCACGCGCCGTAATAGGGGACCAGCAGAAACTCCGTGGTGCGCCCTTCTTCGCTCACTTCCAGCGGCACGATGTAGCCGGGCAGCTTGATCTGCTGGCCGTCGAGGCTTTTTACCACCGGGGCGTCGGGTGCCTGCTGGCGCGCCGGTGGTGCGGACTCGGCGGACAGGGCGTTGCTGAGCTGCGACATGTCGTGCAGCGGCGCAAGTTGGGGCGGGATGATCGGGGCGCCTTCGGGGATGAGAGCGGGCCAGTCCAGTTCGCGTGGTTCCGAGGCCCAGGTGGGCGATGCCAGCGAAAGCAGCATGACCAGGAGTAGCCGTATTGCCTGTACTGACCTCTTCGCGGGTGAACCCGCTCCCACAGAACCCGCTCCCACAGGTCCTGCGCAGGCTTTGAAGCTTGTGGTAGGCCTCGTGGGAGCGGGTTCACCCGCGAAGAAGGCCGTGAGGTACTGGATCATTGCACGCACTCAGAGGTGAATGGACAGGCCATCGGCCAACGACTGGCGATAGGCCCGCCACGCCGGCACGCTGCCCATCAGCAGCGCAGCTCCTTGGATGATAGCCAGCAACGTCCATTCATGAACACTCGGCATGGCCAGCGGCAAGTACAAACCATAGTTGGCTTGCACATACCCCTGTGCCAGGGCGATTCCCGCATACAGCAAGCCAAGCCCGGCTGCGATCCCGACCGCCGCCAGCGACAGTGCCTCCAGCACCAGCAGCCCTGCGATATGCCACGGCCTGGCGCCAACCGAGCGCAATATCGCCATCTCCCTGCGGCGTTCATTGAGGCTGGTGAGAATCGCCGTAAGCATGCCGATCAGGCCGGTCAGCACCACGAACAGCGACACCACGAACAACGCCTGCTCCGCAGTGCCCATCAGGCTCCACAGTTCCTGCAGGGCTACGCCGGGCAGGATCGCCAGCAATGGCTCGCTGCGGTATTCATTGATCTCCCGCTGAAGGCTGAATGTCGCGATCTTGCTGTTCAGGCCGAGCATGAACGCAGTGATGGCGGCAGGCTGCAGATCCATGGTCCGTGCCTGCTCGGCGCTGATGCGCCCGGCGCCACGGGCCGGTACACCGTTGTGCCAGTCGATGTGGATGGCCTCCATGCCGCCCAGGCTGATATGCAGTGTGCGGTCGACCGGTGTGCCGGTGCGCTTGAGCACACCGACCACGGTAAATGGCTTGTCGTCATGCTTGACCAGGCTGATCGCGGCGACTCCATGTGCCAGCACCAGCTTGTCGCCTAGCTTGTAGTGCAACGCCTCGGCCACTTCGGCACCCAGCACCACCTCGAACGGATCATCGGCAAACGCGCGGCCCTGGTTCAATTCCAGGTGCTGGCGGCGGCCGTACTGGTAATGGTTGAAGTAGTCGCCTGTAGTACCCATCACCCGATAACCGCGGTGCGAGTCGCCCAGCGAGATGGGAATGGCCCATTTCACCCGCGGGTCCTTCGCGTAATGCTCATAGCTGTCCCAACGGATGTTGTTGGTGGCGTTGCCGATGCGGAACAC
The DNA here is from genome assembly GCF_036784815.1 of Pseudomonas sp. TE3-3-F2023. Lineage (NCBI taxonomy): Bacteria > Pseudomonadati > Pseudomonadota > Gammaproteobacteria > Pseudomonadales > Pseudomonadaceae > Pseudomonas > Pseudomonas sp. TE3-3-F2023. The sequence goes on from NZ_CP145113.1 coordinate 1,406,962, forward strand.
CGAGTACAGCAGCAGGTTTACCGAGCCGGAGCGGGCGCCGACGATCAGGTCGGTACCGCTGATGGTGCTGGCGAAGCTGGCTCGGGCCTCGGTACGGACCCGTTCAACGGCCAGCAGCAGGCACACCGACAGGGCAATGGCAAAGGCGGTGAGGAATGCGGTGAAGCGGCGGTTGGCCAGGCTGGCCAGGGCAAGGCGGAGCAGGTACATCAGGCCTCCCGGGGCTTGGCGGCACGGTTGAGTTCGGCCAGCGACAGATGGCGGTCGAACAGCGGTGCCAGGCTCTGGTCGTGGCTGACGAACAGCAGGCTGGCACCGGCGGCGCGGCATTCACCGAACAGCAGGTGGATGAACGCTTCGCGGGTGTCGGCATCCAGCGCCGAGGTCGGTTCGTCGGCGATCACCAGTTCGGGTTGGCCGATCAGTGCGCGGGCGGCGGCAACCCGTTGCTGCTGGCCGATCGACAGGCTGTCGGCGCGGCGGGCGAGCAGGGCGGGGTCGTCCAGGCCCAGGTGGGCCAGCAGCGTGATGGCTGCCTGGTCGACACTGCCATGGCGCTGCTCGGCGCGGGCCTTGCGGCTGCGCGAGAAGCGGCAAGGCAGCTCGACGTTTTCGCGCACCGAGAGGAACGGTAGCAGGTTGAATTGCTGGAAGATGTAACCGGTGTGGTCGACCCGGAAGCGGTCTCGGGCGCCTTGGCCCAGGCGGCCGAGGTCCTGGCCCAGCAACTGGATGCGGCCCTGGCCCGGCACGTTCACCCCGCCCAGCAGGCCCAGCAATGTGGTCTTGCCACTGCCGCTGGGGCCCTTGAGAAACAGGGCTTCGCCAGCCTCCAGGCGGAATGCCGGAATATCCAGCAGCGCCGGCTGGCCAGGCCAGGCAAACACCAAATCATGCAGTTCGATCAACGGCTGGCGCATTCAGAACGCGACCGCAGCCTTGGCCGGCGTGGTTTCCACGCCTTTCTGGCCATTGGGGCCAATCAGTTGAACGTTGATCTTCTGGGTGGCCGGGAAGGCCTTGAACAGCGGAGCGAGGTCCACCTGTGTCAATTTGTCGGGGTTGGCGCAGGTCAGCTGGTAATGGGCGCCGATGTCGCTGTGCTGGTGCTCGTGCTCGTGCTCGTCACCATCGTCGGCTTTCGGGGCATCACCGAACAGCGGGCTTTCCAGTTCCTGCTGGTCTTCCTTGCAGCCAGCGGCAGCAGGCAGGCCGAACAGCTTCAACGGTTGCTCCAGTTGCTGGCGCACCGCCGCGACCTTGGCCTTGTCGGCGTCGCTGTTGGCGGCGTGTTCGAAGCCGACCAGGTTCATTGCCGGGCTGTCCAGCTCCAGCTCAAGCGTGTTGCCATCGAGCACGGCGTTGAGCCTGGCCACGCCATGCTCGTGGGCGCCGAGGGTGCCATGGGCGTGGTCGTGATCATGGTCATCATCGTGGGCATGGGCCACGGCCAGGGGCAGCAGGGCGAAGGGCAGGGCGAGCAACAGGCGACGCATGGACGACTCCGGAGCGGGCGGGAAGATTGGGTTATGTTATAACAACTTTTCCGCATGCTGCCAGCCTGCGTGGCGCAGGTTTCATGTTGGGGTAGGATGGTGGCATTGACTTGGGTTCAGAGAATGCAGCATGAGAATTCGTGGACAGATTGGTGACTGGCCTGTGGATCTGACCATCGAGCTGGCGCCGGAAGAGTGGGCGCAACTGGGGCGGCAGATTGAATTGCCTGCGGTGACGCAGAATGCAGCAACGGAAACCGTTGCGACAACTCGTCAGGATGACGGGCAATGGATTGCGGCACGTGAGGTGTTGCGTCTGGCAGGGCAGATGAGCGGGCCGGAGTTGCTGGATCGGCTGGAAGGGCTGGCGGGGAGTACGGCGGCGGGCAAGCGGCTGCTGGTGCGCTTGCGGCATTGCAGCGAGGTGAAAGTGGAAAGTGGCGTGGACGCGCCGGTGTATCACTGGGTTGGGTGAAGGCCCTCAGGATTTAGGGGCTGTTTTGCAGCTCATTCGCAGCACAAGGCTGCTCCTACAGGGACCGCGCAACACGTGGCGGCCACGTGATCTCTGTGGGAGCAGCCTTGTGCTGTGAATGGGCCGCAAAGCGGCCCCGGCATTCTCAGAACATCGCCGCCGACAACTTGCGACGATACACGCCGACCAGCGGGTGATCACCGCCCAGCAACTCGAACACTTGCAGCAACGCTTTCTGCGGCAGCCCGTTCTCATAGCCACGGTTACGCTGGAACAGCTTCAGCAACCCTTCCAGCGCCGCTTCATACTGCTGGCGCGCCAGCTGCTGGATGCTCAGCTGATAGGCCGCCTCGTCATCCTGCGGGTTCTGCGCCAGGCGGCTTTTCAGGTCGGCCACTTCCGGCAGGCTGGCGGCCTGGCGCAGGAACGTCAGTTGGGCCCTGGCGCCGGCCAGCGCAGCCTTGTGCTCGTCAGTCTTGACCGCATCAAGCACCACCTGGGCTTCACCCAGCTCCCCGCGCTCGGCCAGGCAACGGGCATACAGGATCAGCGCCTCGGCATTGCTGTTATCCTCACCCAGCAGTGCTTGCAACAGTGCTTCGGCCTCGGCAAAACGGCTTTCGGCAAACAGCCCCTTGGCCTGCTCCAGCGGCGATGCGCTGGGTGCAGCGGGCAGTTGCACGTGTGGCTCGAGCATGGCACGGATCGCCGATTCCGGCTGTGCACCGGCAAAACCGTCCACCGGTTGGCCGTCCTTGAACAGCACCACGGTCGGCAGGCTGCGGATGCCGAACTGGGCAACCACCTGTTGCTCCACGTCACAGTTGATCTTGGCCAGCAGCAGCTCGCCCTGGTAACCCTCGGCGATCTTCGCCAGCAGCGGCATCAGTGCCTTGCACGGCGCGCACCACTCGGCCCAGAAGTCCACCAGCACCGGTTTGTGGAATGAGTTCTCGATAACCAACTGCTGGAAGGTGGCATCGGTAGCGTCGAAAATGTAAGGCGTGTCTTGGGTCATCGCGACTCTCGCAAACTCGTGAATGACACCACTATAAGGTGTCGCGGCTGGCATGGTACAGGCTGACCCGGCGGAATTCGTGCGGCTCGGCCAGGTCCGGCAGGGTCAGCGCTTCCAGCACGCCCAACTGTTGGTACAGCGGGTGGCTGAAGTCGCGTACCCGCGAGTCGGCCACCAGCGCTTGACGCCCGCGGCCGAGGAAGGCATCCAGCAGCGGCAGGTTGGCGCGGTCGTACAGCACGTCGGCAACCAGGATAAGGTCGAAGCGATCGTCCTCGGCGAAGAAATCGCTGCTGTAACCCAGTTCAACCCCATTCAGCGCGGCATTCGCGCGGCAGGCATCAAGTGCCAGCGGGTCGAGGTCGCAGGCCACCACTTCCAGCGCACCGGCGCGGGCGGCGGCAATGCCGGCGATACCGGAGCCGGCGCCAAAGTCCAGCACGCGCTTGCCGGCTACCCATTCCGGGTGCTCGGCCAGGTAACGGGCCATGGCCAGGCCGCTGGCCCAACAGAAGCTCCAATAGGGAGGCTCTTCAAGAATGCGCCGGGTCTCTTCGCTGCTGAAGGCGCGGTCCATGTTCTGGTCGTCGATCAGCCACAGCTTGAGGTCGCAGCCGGGCAGCTCGCTGATGACAAGACGCGCTTCGCCGATCAGGCCGCTGAGTGCCTGTTGCAGGGGCTGTTGCAGAGAGACAGGCGCCACTTATGGCGCCTTCTCGAAACGCAGCGGGCCGGTGGCCTGGGTCTGGGCCTGGGTAATGCGCACCGGCGGCAGGTGCATGATCAGCTGGCCAGAGCTGCTGGCGCGACCGCGCAGCTCGACCCGAGCACCGGCGGGGAAAGCCTCTGGGTTGAAGCGCAATTGGTAGGGCAGGGCCTGGCCGGTGCCGGTCAGGTTGCTGCTGGCCAGCAGGCGTTGTGGGCGGTCGCGTTCGTCGATGACCAGCAAGGCCAGCTCCACATCGGCTCCAGCGGGGATTTCCAGCAAGGTGCCGCTCAGCTCGCGCTGGTAGGCCGGCAGCGGGCCAAGTACTGCGGCCGGCTTGGCCGTGCGGGCTGGCGTGGGCGCCGGAGGGGTGTCGGGCTTCGGCCTGTCGCTGCCGCAGGCGGCGAGCAGGGCGGCGCAGCACAGCACGACGAGCGCTCGGTAATGCATGGGGTAGTCCTTCACGGGCAGATTTGCCATGGATGTTAACCCCTTTGGCTTGTCTTGCCAGTGGGATGCGCTACCATGGCCCTCCCTTTTTTTGTTGCCTGCCACCATGCACTGTCCCTTTTGCGGTGCCAACGACACCAAGGTCATCGACTCTCGCCTCGTCGCCGAAGGCGAGCAGGTGCGCCGTCGCCGCGAATGCGTCGCCTGCGGCGAGCGCTTCACCACCTTCGAAACCGCCGAGCTGGTGCTGCCCCGGCTGATCAAGCAGGATGGCACGCGCCAACCCTTCGACGAAGAAAAACTTCGCGCCGGCATGCAGCGGGCACTGGAAAAGCGCCCGGTCAGCGTCGAGCGCCTGGAAGCTGCGTTGGCGCATATCAAGAGCCGCCTGCGGGCCACCGGCGAGCGTGAAGTCAAATCACTGGTGGTGGGTGAAATGGTCATGGCCGAACTGCGCAAGCTCGACGAAGTGGCCTATATCCGCTTTGCCTCGGTTTACCGCCGCTTCCAGGACCTCGACGAGTTCCGCGAAGAAATCGACCGCCTGGCTCGAGAGCCGGCTAAAGAGTGACCATGCCCAGCCAAGCTGCCACCCTCGACGCCCACTACATGGCCCGCGCGCTGGAGCTGGCGCGCAAGGGCCTGTATACCACCCACCCGAACCCGCGCGTAGGCTGCGTGATCGTGCGCGATGGCGAGGTGGTCGGCGAAGGCTGGCATGTGCGCGCCGGCGAGCCGCATGCCGAAGTGCATGCCCTGCGCCAGGCCGGTGAGCGTGCCCGTGGCGCCTGTGCCTATGTCACCCTCGAGCCGTGCAGCCACCATGGCCGCACGCCGCCGTGCGCCGAAGCACTGGTCAAGGCCGGCGTGGCACGGGTGGTGGCCGCCATGCAGGACCCCAACCCGCAAGTGGCGGGGCAGGGCCTGCGGCGCCTGGCTGAGGCTGGTATCGAAGTGGCCAGCGGCGTACTCGAGGCCGAGGCCCGTGCGCTCAATCCCGGTTTCCTCAAACGCATGGAGCATGGCCTGCCATTCGTTCGCGCCAAGCTGGCCATGAGCCTGGATGGCCGCACCGCCATGGCCAGTGGCGAAAGCCAGTGGATCACCGGGCCGGCCGCCCGCTCGGCGGTGCAGCGTCTGCGCGCCCGTTCCAGCGTGGTGCTGACCAGCGCCGCCAGCGTGTTGGCTGATAACGCGCGGATGACCGTGCGCGGCGCAGAGCTGGGCCTGGATGCCGAAACCACCGCCCTGGCACTCAGCCGCACGCCGCTGCGCGTGCTGGTCGATGGCCGCCTGCGCCTGCCGCTGGATGCGCCGTTCTTCCAGGCTGGCCCGGCACTGGTGGTGACCGCTGTCGCAGATGACCCGCGCTATGCCGCTGCCGGCCACGAACTGCTCAGCCTGCCGGGTGACAATGGCCAGGTAGACCTGCCGTCGTTGCTGCAGGCCCTGGCAGCCCGCAGCGTCAACGAAATCCTGCTGGAAGCCGGTGCCGGCCTGGTCGGCGCCTTCGCCCGGCAAGGCCTGATCGACGAGTACCAGCTGTTCGTCGCCGGCACTTTTCTCGGTTCCCAGGCCCGCCCGCTGCTGGACTGGCCACTGGAGAGGATGAGCGAAGCGCCGCGGCTGAAAATTACCGAAATGCGCGCAGTGGGCGATGACTGGCGGGTCACGGCCATCCCCCTGCCGGTACCCGGCGTATAATGCCCGGCTTGCCCCGCGCAAACCGTTTTTGAGGAAGACCCCATGTTCACCGGCATCATCGAATCCATCGGCACCATCCGCAGCCTGACCCCCAAGGGTGGCGACGTGCGCGTCTACGTCGAAACCGGCAAGCTCGACCTGGGTGACGTCAAGCTCGGCGACAGCATCGCCGTCAACGGCGTGTGCCTGACCGCCGTCGAACTGCCGGGCGACGGCTTCTGGGCCGACGTCAGTGTCGAAACCCTCAAGCGCACCGCCTTCATCGACCTCAAGAGCGGTAGCAAGGTCAATCTGGAAAAAGCCCTGACCCCCACCACCCGGCTGGGCGGGCACCTGGTCAGCGGCCACGTCGACGGGGTCGGCGAAATCATCTCGCGCAGCGATAACGCCCGCGCCATCCAGTTCCGCGTGCGTGCACCGAAGGAACTGGCCAAGTACATCGCCCACAAGGGTTCGATCACCGTCGATGGCACCAGCCTGACGGTCAACGAGGTCAATGGCGCCGAGTTCGAGCTGACCATTGTCCCGCACACCCTGTCCGAAACCATCATGGCCGACTACCGTGCAGGGCGTCGGGTAAACCTTGAGGTCGACCTGCTGGCCCGTTACCTGGAGCGTCTGCTGCTGGGTGACAAGGCCGCCGAACCGAGCAAGGGCAGTGGCATTACCGAAAGCTTCCTGGCCGCCAACGGCTTCTTGAAATCCTGATTGAGAAGGGGGTGCCGCGTGGCGCTCAACAGCATCGAAGAACTGGTCGAAGACATCCGCCAGGGCAAAATGGTCATCCTCATGGATGACGAAGACCGCGAAAACGAAGGCGACATCATCATGGCAGCCGAGTGCTGCCTGCCCGAGCACATCAACTTCATGGCCAAGCACGCCCGTGGCCTGATCTGCATGCCGATGACCCGGGAGCGTTGCGAAACGCTGAAGCTGCCGCTGATGGCGCCGCGCAACGGCTCGGGCTTCGGCACCAAGTTCACCGTGTCGATCGAAGCCGCCGAAGGTGTCACCACCGGCATCTCCGCCGCTGACCGCGCACGCACCGTGCAGGCGGCCGCTGCCAAGGACGCCAAGGCCGAAGACATTGTCAGCCCTGGCCACATCTTCCCGCTGATGGCCCAGCCAGGCGGTACCCTGGCCCGTGCCGGCCACACCGAGGCCGCGTGCGACCTGGCGCGCATGGCCGGTTTCGAGCCGAGCGGCGTGATCTGCGAAGTGATGAACGACGACGGCACCATGTCGCGCCGCGCCGAGCTGGAAGTGTTCGCCGCCGAGCACGGCCTGAAGATCGGCACCATCGCCGACCTGATCCACTACCGCATGATCCACGAGCGCACCGTGCAGCGCGTCTCCGAGCAACCGGTGGAGAGCGAGCTGGGCGAGTTCAACCTGGTCACCTACCGCGACGCGGTGGAAGGCGACGTGCACATGGCCCTGACCCTGGGCAAGATCTGCGCCGAAGAGCCGACCCTGGTGCGCGTGCACAACATGGACCCACTGCGCGACCTGCTGCTGGTCAAGCAACCGGGCCGCTGGAGCCTGCGCGCCGCCATGGCCGCCGTGGCCGAGGCCGGCAGCGGCGTGGTATTGCTGCTGGGCCACCCGCTGGACGGCGACGTGCTGCTTGCGCACATCCGCGAAAGCGCCGGCGATGCACCTGCCAAGGCACCGACCACCTACAGCACCGTGGGTGCCGGTTCGCAGATACTGCGAGACCTTGGTGTGCGCAAGATGCGTCTGATGAGTTCGCCGATGAAGTTCAACGCGATATCCGGATTCGATCTGGAAGTTGTAGAATACGTGCCCTCCGAGTGACTTGAGGCGGCAGTGACGCCCTCCAGCTCGAGTCCATACCCCTGTCGAGGCCGCCAGCATGCGGCCTCGCTCTTGAAGATGAGAATATCGGAATGACCCTGAAGACCATCGAAGGTACCTTCATCGCCCCCAAAGGTCGCTATGCTTTGGTGGTTGGCCGCTTCAACAGCTTCGTCGTCGAAAGCCTGGTAAGCGGTGCCGTTGATGCCCTGGTACGCCACGGTGTCAGCGAAAGCGACATCACCATCATCCGTGCCCCGGGTGCGTTCGAAATCCCGCTGGTGGCACAGAAGGTCGCCCAGCAAGGCGCCTACGACGCGATCATCGCCCTGGGCGCCGTGATCCGTGGTGGTACCCCGCACTTCGAATACGTGGCGGGCGAATGCACCAAGGGCCTGGCCCAGGTGTCCATGGAGTTCGGTGTTCCGGTGGCCTTCGGCGTACTGACCGTCGACTCCATCGAACAGGCCATCGAGCGTTCCGGCACCAAGGCCGGCAACAAAGGTGCTGAAGCTGCCCTGTCCGCTCTGGAAATGGTCAGCCTGCTGGCGCAGTTGGAGGCCAAGTGATTAGCGACGAAAGCGATCGTTTCAACCCGCGCGATCCAAAACCTGCGGATGCCGGCAAGCCATCGAAGAGCGCCAAGCGCCGCGAAGCCCGCAAGCTCGCGACCCAGGCACTGTACCAGTGGCACATGGCGCAGCATTCGCTGAACGAGATCGAAGCGCAGTTCCGGGTCGATAACGATTTCACCGATGTCGACGGTGCCTATTTCCGCGAGATCCTGCATGGGGTCCCGGCAATCAAGGGCGAAATCGACAAAGCGTTGGTGCCGTGCATGACCATCGCACTGGAAGAGCTCGACCCGGTCGAGCTGGCCGTGCTGCGCCTGTCCACCTGGGAACTGATCAAGCGCGTTGACGTGCCGTACCGCGTCGTGATCAACGAAGGCGTGGAACTGGCCAAGGTCTTCGGCGCCACCGACGGCCACAAGTTCGTCAACGGCGTGCTGGACAAGCTCGCCCCGGCCCTGCGCGAAGCAGAAGTCAAGGCGAACAAGCGCTGATCCTGGCGCTTGCGAACCATGGGTGAGTTCGAGCTGATCAGCCACTACTTCGCCGCCGCGCCCTGTGCGCAAGGCGGTGAAGGTGTGGCCCTGGGCATCGGCGACGACTGCGCCCTGCTGAGCTTACCCGCTGGTGAGCAACTGGCGGTGTCTACCGACACCCTGGTCGCCGGGGTGCATTTCCCGGCGGTGTGCGACCCCTGGTTGCTCGGCCAGCGCTCGTTGGCCGTGGCGGCCAGCGACCTGGCGGCCATGGGCGCCACCCCCATCGGTTTCACCCTTGCCCTGACCTTGCCCGAGGTCAGCACTGACTGGCTGCAAGCCTATGCCAGCGGCCTCGACCGCATGGCCGGTCACTGTCAGCTGAGCCTGATTGGTGGCGATACCACCCGTGGCCCTCTGAGCATCACCATGACCGTATTCGGCCGGGTTCCGGCGGGGCAGGCGTTACGCCGTGGCGGCGCTCGCCCGGGCGACTTGTTGTGTGTGGGCGGTGAGCTGGGCAATGCGGCGGGTGCCTTGCCGCTGGTGCTGGGCCAGCGCCAGGCTGATGCTGCGCTGGTGCAACCGTTGCTCGACCATTACTGGTCGCCGTCGCCGCAGTTCGCCCTGGGCCAGCTGCTGCGCGGGCGTGCCACTTCGGCGCTGGATGTTTCCGACGGCCTGCTGGCCGACTGCGGGCATATCGCCAAGGCCTCCCGTGTGGCGCTCGAGGTGAACCTGGAGCAGGTACCGGTGTCAGCCGCTCTGCAGGGGTTACTCGGTGCCGAGGCTGCCGTGCAGGCGGCGCTGACCGGTGGCGACGACTACGTGCTGGCGTTCACCTTGCCGCCATCCGAGCTTTCATCCCTGCAGGCACAAGGCCTGGCGGCGTTCCATGTCATCGGGCGGGTGCTCGAAGGGCAGGGTGTCAGCCTGCGCGACCGGCAGGGCCAGGACATCACCCCGCGGCAACGCGGTTATCAACATTTTAGGGAGACACCGTGACCGATCACCCCAACCAGGTGCCTGCGGAGTTCGTTCCGCCTTCGGTCTGGCGCAACCCGTGGCACTTCATCGCCTTTGGTTTCGGTTCCGGCACCTTGCCCAAGGCACCGGGCACCTGGGGCTCGCTGGTGGCCATTCCGTTCATCCCGCTGTGGCAGATGCTTCCCGACTGGGGCTATTGGCTGTTGCTGGGCGTGAGCATGCTGTTCGGCTTCTGGCTTTGCGGCAAGGTCGCCAATGACTTGCGCGTGCACGACCATGAAGGCATTGTCTGGGACGAGATCGTCGGCATGTGGATAACCCTCTGGCTGGTGCCGGAAGGCTGGCAGTGGCTGCTGGCGGGGTTCCTGATGTTCCGCTTCTTCGACATCCTCAAGCCGTGGCCGATCCGCTGGGTCGACCGCCATGTGCATGGGGGCGTCGGGATCATGCTCGACGATATCCTGGCTGGGGTGTTTGCCTGGCTGGGGATGCAGGTTCTGGTTTGGACGGTTGCCTGATACAGGGAGCGTGTGAATGGCCATGAGGACGGTGCTGCTGGCAATGCTGCTGAGCCTTGCCCCGTGGGCGGCTGCTGCCGAGGGTGTGCCGAAACAGATCCACCTGGTCAGCGAAGAGTGGCTTGACTACACCAACGCCGACGGTACCGGGGTGGCCTGGGATGTGCTGCGCAAGGTGTTCGAGCCGGCCGGGGTCAAGGTGGTGACCCAGAGCGCGCCTTACAGCCGTGCGATCGGGCTGGTGAAGCGTGGCGAGGCTGACGCCTGGGTAGGCTCGTACAAGGACGAGAACGACGACAACCTGTACCCGCGCTGGCACTTCGACATGGACCACATCTACGCGCTGGGGCTGGTCAGCAAGCCTGTGCCTACCCAGCAGACCATAGGCCAGTACCGCCTGGCCTGGGTGCGGGGCTACGACTTCGGCAGCTACCTGCCCGATGTGCATGACTTTCGCGAGGTCCAGCGCCGCGAAGGCATACTGCCGATGCTCGAGCATGATCGTGTGGACTTTTACATCGATGCGCAGACCGAGGTCGACTACGTGCTCGGCCAGACCTCCCAGCCCGAGCGTTTCCGCCGTACCCATGTGGCCGAACTACCGCTGTACCTGGCCTTTGCCCGCAATGACCAGGCCAAGGCCCTGCGCGACCTGTTCGACAAGCGCATGGCCGAGCTGATGCGCAGTGGCGAGCTGAAGCCGATTTTCCAGCGCTGGCAGCAGCCGTATCCGTTCGGTCCGAATAGCAAACCACATTGAAAACGGGGCGCCTTGCGCCCCCAATCGCCGGCAAGCCGGCTCCCACAGGTTCAGCGCAGGTTCAGAGGCCTGTGCAATAACTGTGGGGGCCGGCTTGCCGGCGATGGGGTCGGGCCTGGTTAACCTAAGCATCGAACTTTTCGATCTTAACCCACCGTATTCAGCCAGCCCACATTCCCCAGCCTGCTGATACAATCGGCCCACGAGAAATTTCCTACTTATGCCAGGAGCACAACGTGCCCGTCGTCTTTGTTGCCGCCTCTAAACTCCCGACTCCCTTCGCGACCTTCACCATGCATGGCTTCCTCGACGAAGCCACGGGCCGTGAGCACGTGGTGCTCAGCCTGGGTGACATCGCGGACGGCCAGCCGGTGCTGGGGCGCCTGCATTCCGAGTGCCTGACCGGCGATGCCCTGTTCAGCCAGCGCTGCGACTGCGGCTCGCAGCTGGAAGCCGCGCTGCAGGCCATCGCCCGTGAAGGCCGTGGCGTGCTGCTGTACCTGCGCCAGGAAGGCCGTGGCATCGGGCTGCTCAACAAGATTCGCGCCTACGAGCTGCAGGATGGTGGCGCCGATACCGTCGAGGCTAACGAGCGCCTTGGCTTTGCCGCCGACCAGCGCGACTACGCCATATGCCTGCCGATGCTGGAGCACCTGGGCGTGAAGTCGCTGCGGCTGATGACCAACAACCCGCGCAAGGTCAAAGCCCTGACCGACATGAACATCCTCGTCGCCGAGCGCGTACCGCTGCACACCGGGCACAACCCGCACAACCGCTACTACCTGGCGACGAAGGCCGGCAAGCTGGGCCACATGCTGGGTAACGAGCACCAGGGCGAGGTGCCTCAGGCGTGACCCGCGCCGAGGTCAAGCGGCGCCTGGCGCTGGCCTGGTGGCAGTACCTGGCGGTGGGCCTGGTGCCACTGCCAGTGATGGCCTGGGCCTTCGGTGGCGGTGATGCGCTGGCCTCGGTGTTGGCCATGCCACTGTTCATTGCCGGCGCGGCGACCATGTTCCTCAGCCTGCCGCGCTTCGGTGCCTACAAACGCGCGCTCATCGCCACGTCCAAGGTGCTCGGCACAGGCGAAGAGCCCGCGGCCTGGATCGAGCTGGCGCGGGTGCGGCGCCTGGCCATGCTGTTTGCCTGTTTCCCGGCCTGGGTTGCCGCCTTGTCGGTGCTGGTCGGCCTCGAGGCGGTGCCACAGATCTTGCTGGCGTTGTCCACCGCAGTGGTGCTGTACCTTTATCGCATTCCACGCCAGCTCGGCTGATGCGCCTGCTGCCCGGCCTGCTGGCGCTGTTCGCCTGTTCTGCACTGGCCGCCGAACCCCTGCGAGTGGTCAGCCTGGCGCCGTCGATGAGCGAAATCATGCTCGAACTGCAGGCCGATGACCTGCTGGTAGGTGTGCTCGACGGTGGCGAACGGCCGGCGGCGCTGCGCGAGCTGCCCTCGGTGGGGCGCCAGGGGCAGCTGGACCTCGAACGCCTGCTCAGCCTGCGCTCCGACCTGTTGCTGCTGTGGCCGGGCAGCGTACCGCCGGCCCAACGTGACCAGCTCAAGCGCCTGGGTATCGCCACCTTCAGCGCAGAACCCCATGATATCGACCAGATGATCGAACAGATCGAAGCCATCGCCGAACGTATCGGCCGTGCCGAACAGGGCCATCGGTATGCCCAGGCCTTGCGTGACCGGCTGCGGCAGCTGCGCCAGCAGTATCGACGGGATGAGCCCTTGCAGGTGTTCTACCAGGTCTGGGATCGACCTCTGTATACACTCGGTGGCCGGCAGGTGGTCAGCGATGCCCTGGCCGTTTGCGGCGCGCATAATGTTTTCGCCGATCTCACCCAGCCGGCGCCTCAGGTAAATGTGGAATCTGTGCTGCTGCGCAACCCGCAGGTCATTCTGGCGGGTGATGAGGCGCAGCTGGAGAGTTGGAAGGCCTGGCCGCAACTGCGTGCGGTTGCCGATGACCGTTTACTGGTGGTGCCAGACAAAGGCCTGGAGCGGCCTAGTGGGCAGATGATCGAAGCTACGGCGCGCTTGTGTGCGTTGCTCGAGGCTAAAGCGCCGGCGTCAAAGTAAGCTTTTGCGAGGGCTACGCCCTCGATCGCGACGCAAGGCCGCTCCCACAGGGACTGCGCAAGGCTTGGTGCTTGCACGACCTTTGTGGGAGCGGCCTTGTGTCGCGAAAGGGCCGCAAAGCGGCCCCAGGGACTACAACCCGAGCCTGGCCATCCGAGCCTTCACCGAAGCCCCGATCCCAGCCGCATCAAGCCCACACTCAGCCAGCATCTGCGCAGGCTTGGCATGCTCGACATAGATGTCCGGCAATCCCAGGTGCAGCAGCGGTTTCACGATCGCCTGGCTAGCCAGGAACTCACCCACAGCCGCACCAGCACCGCCCATGATGGCGTTCTCTTCGATGGTCACCAGCAGCTCATGGCTTGCAGCCAGCTCCAGCACCAGCGCCTCGTCCAGCGGTTTGACGAAGCGCATGTCGACCACGGTAGCGTTGATCTGCTCAGCCACCTGCATGGCTTCGGCCAGTTGCACCCCAAACACCAGCAAGGCGGCTTTCTCGCCTTGGCGACGGACCACGCCCTTGCCGATTTCCAGCGGCTCCAGGTCACCACTGATCGGCGCGTTCGGGCCGGTGCCACGCGGGTAGCGCACAGCCGCCGGGCCGTTGTACAGGTGGCCGGTGCTGAGCATCTTGCGCAGCTCGTTCTCGTCGCTTGGGGTCATCACCAGCATGCCCGGGATGCAGCGCAGGTACGACAGGTCGTAGCTGCCCGCGTGGGTCGGGCCGTCTTCGCCGACCAGGCCAGCGCGGTCAATGGCGAACAGTACGTCGAGGTTCTGTACCGCCACGTCGTGGATCAGCTGGTCGTAGGCGCGTTGCAGGAAGGTGGAGTAGATCGCCACCACCGGCTTGCTGCCCTCGCAGGCCATGCCGGCCGCAAGGGTCACGGCATGCTGTTCGGCGATCGCCACGTCGAAGTAACGCTCCGGGTAGCGCTCGCTGAAGTCGACCAGGTCGGAGCCTTCCTTCATCGCCGGGGTAATGCCCACCAGGCGGTTGTCGGCGGCAGCCATGTCGCACAGCCACTGGCCGAACACCGCGGAGTATTTCGGGCCGCTGGCTTTCTTCGGTGCGGCGGGTTTGTCGGCCGGCTCCAGCTTGGTGATGGCGTGGTAGCCGATCGGGTCGATCTCGGCCGGGGCGAAGCCCTTGCCCTTCTTGGTCACCACGTGCAGGAACTGCGGGCCCTTGAGGTCACGCATGTTGCGCAGGGTGGCGATCATGGTCGGCAGGTCGTGGCCGTCGATCGGGCCGATGTAGTTCCAGCCCAGTTCTTCGAACAGCGTGCCCGGCACCAGCATGCCTTTGGCGTACTCCTCGGTGCGGCGGGCAATTTCCCAGGCTCCCGGCAGGCGCGACAGCACTTTCTTGCTGCCTTCGCGCATGCTCGCGTAGGTGCGGCTGGAGAGGATCTTGGCCAGGTAGTTGGACAGGCCGCCGACGTTGCGCGAAATCGACATGTCGTTGTCGTTGAGGATCACCAGCATGTCGGCGTTGACTTCCTGGGCGTGGTTCAACGCCTCGAAGGCCATGCCGGCGGTCAGCGCACCGTCACCGATCACCGCGATCGACTTGCGGTCGCTGTTCTGCAGGCGGGCGGCAATGGCCATGCCCAGTGCGGCGCTGATCGAGGTGCTGGAGTGGCCGACGCCGAAGGTGTCGTACTCGCTCTCGCTGCGGCGCGGGAAGGCGGCAATGCCGTCTTTCTGGCGCAGGCTGAGCATGCGGTCACGGCGCCCGGTGAGGATCTTGTGCGGGTAGGCCTGGTGGCCCACGTCCCACACCAGCCGGTCGTCGGGGGTGTCGAAGACGTAGTGCAGGGCGATGGTCAGCTCGATGACACCCAGGCCGGCACCAAAATGCCCACCGGTCTGACCCACGGTGTAGAGCAGTTCCTGGCGCAATTCGTCGGCCAGGGTCTCCAGGTCGGCTTCGGCCAGCCGGCGCAGGCCGGCAGGCGTGTCAGCGCGGTCGAGCAACGGCGTGACCGGGCGTTCGCGGGGGATCTCTTGAAACGTCGTGGGCATCAGGCGAGTCGTTATAGGTGTGTGAAGAGGCGGCAGTTTACCCCATTGTAGGAAATACTGCCCATTCAGACGGGTGTCGCATGGGGCAGCTTTGCAGCCCTTCGCGGGCAAGCCCGCTCCCACAGGTTGTGCACAGTGCTCAAGGCCAGTGGGGTCTCTGTGCGAGCTGGCTTGCCGGCGACGGGCCGCACAGCGGCCCCAATCAAATCAGTTGCGGCGTTCGACGATGTAACGGGCCAACGCCCGCAGCGGTTCGGCCTTTTCGCCGAACCCTTGCAGTGCGACCAGCGCCTGGTCACGCAATTCGATCGCATAGGCCTTGGCCGCTTCCAGGCCCAGCAGCGCCGGGTAGGTCGGTTTGTCGCGGGCGATATCAGCCCCTTGGCGTTTGCCCAGTGTGGCGGTGTCGCTTTCCACATCCAGGATGTCGTCCTGCACCTGGAATGCCAGGCCGATGGCCTGTGCATAGCTCTGCAGGGCATCCAGTTGCGCCTGTTCGGCGCGGGCGCTGGCCAGGGCGCCGAGGCGCACGCTGGCTTCGATCAGCGCACCGGTCTTGTGCCGGTGCATGAATTCCAGCGCCTGCTGGTCCAGCTTCAGGCCAACCGAGCCCAGGTCGATGGCCTGGCCACCGACCATGCCTGCCGGGCCGGCCGCCTTGGCCAGGGCCTGGACCATGGCCAGGCGAATGCTGTCAGCCTGCGGGCTCAGGCGCGGGTCGAGCAGGGCACTGAAGGCCAGGCTCTGCAAACCGTCGCCGGCGAGGATCGCGCAGGCTTCATCGAAGGCTTTGTGGGTGGTCGGCTGGCCGCGGCGCAGGTCGTCGTCATCCATGGCCGGCAGGTCGTCATGCACCAGCGAGTAGGCGTGGATCAGTTCCACCGCACAGGCTGCGCCGTTGGCCTGTTCGGCCGGGGCGCCCAAGGCTTCGCAGGCCGCGTAGGCCAGCAGCGGACGAACGCGTTTGCCACCGTTCATCACGCTGTAGCGCATGGCGGCGTAAAGGCGTTCGAGTTCCTTGGTCGGGGCGATGAACAACGGTTCGAGGGCGGCGTCGACCCGCGCCTGGCAGCTGGCCTGGTAGGTGCCGATCATGCTTCGGGCTCCGCGTCGAAGGGCTGGGCAGCCAGCTCGCCATCGCGTTCCAGCAGGATCTGCACCTTCTGTTCGGCCTGGGCCAGGGCGCCCTGGCAATCGCGGGTCAGGGCAATGCCTTGCTCGAAGGCGGCCAGCGACTCTTCCAGCGACAACTCGCCGTTCTCCAGGCGCTCGACCAGTGCTTGCAGGTCTGCGAGGGATTGCTCGAAATCGAGGGAGGCTTTTTTGCGGGCCATGGCGACTGTCTCGGTGGCATTCAGAACGGCGCGACACTAGCAGAGCGGGGCGGGGGGAGCAAACTTCAGGGGCAACGCTGTTGGTTTCAAGGGCCTTTTCGCGGGCTTGCCCGCTCCCACAGGTACATCACAGTCTTCAAGACCTGTGGTGCACCTGTGGGAGCGGGCAAGCCCGCGAATGGCCCCAAGGTGGCCTGTCAGGCTGGCTCTCCCTCCAGCTCCAGCATGGCCTCACGGTACCGCGCCAGTTCCTCGATGGTCAGCACCGGCAGATTGTACTGCCGCGCATACACCGCCACCTGCTCGCCACGGGCCATCGTGCCATCGGGGTTCATCAGTTCGCACAGCACTGCCGCCGGTCGCAACCCGGCCAGGCGTGCCAGGTCTACCGAGCCTTCGGTGTGGCCACGGCGGGTCAGCACCCCGCCATTGCGGGCACGCAGCGGGAACACATGCCCCGGGCTGACGATATGGCGCTGGTCGGCGGTGGAGCGCAGTGCCGCGCCAATGGTGGTGATGCGGTCCTGGGCGGACACCCCTGTGGTAATGCCTTCCGCCGCCTCGATGGTGACGGTGAAGCCGGTGCCGTGGCGGGCCTGGTTGTTCTGCACCATGGGTGCCAGTTGCAGTTCGTCGACGGTGGCCTCGTCCAGGCACAGGCAGACGATGCCGCTGCAATCGCGAATCATCATGGCCATGGTCTGCAGCGAGATGTTCTCGGCGGCGGCGATGATGTCCGCTTCGTCCTCGCGGTCGTCGTCGTCGAGCAGCAGCACCGGGCGACCGGCCTGGAAGGCGGCGATGGCGGCGCTGACATTGGGGAATTGCGGGTGGTGCCTGGTGAACATGAAACGCTCCTCGTGAATGATCGATGAACGTCTCGGGGCGAACAAAATGCGCGCGCAGGGGCGCCTGGATGGCCCCTGCCTGACGCCTTCTTTCATCCGGACTATGACCGTCGGCTCTGGAGTCTCACCAGATCTGCTGACCCCCGGCATGGCCGGGGCGCTCGCGGGCTCATCTTTCGATTTACCGCCGGTGGGGACTTTCACCCCGCCCTGAAGACCCGCCAAGCATACAGCACATTGCCACCTCGCTGGCAACCCACGGCCCTACGACCTTTGGCGGTATCATGCCGGTATGCATTCGAGGAACAGCCCCATGGACATTCTCCAGGTCGCCGGCGGCAAGCCGGTCAAGTTGTGGACCGACGGTGTACCGGTCGAAGACGATGCCCGCAAGCAACTGCTCAACACGGCCAAGATGCCGTTCATCTTCAAGCACCTGGCAGTTATGCCGGACGTGCACCTGGGCAAGGGCTCTACCATCGGCAGCGTCATTCCCACGGTTGGCGCAATCATTCCCGCTGCGGTGGGTGTGGATATCGGCTGCGGCATGATCGCCGCGCGCACGTCGCTGCACGCCCGCGACCTGCCGGACAACCTGCATGGCCTGCGCAATGCCATCGAGCACGCCGTGCCGCATGGCAAGACCTTCGGCAAACGTGACCAGGGCGCCTGGGCCGATGTGCCAGCCAAGGCGGACAAGGCCTGGGGGCAGCTGGCCGGGCGCTTCAAGGCCATCACCGACAAGTACCCGCGGCTGGAGAAGACCAATAACCGCCATCACCTGGGGACGCTGGGCGGCGGCAACCATTTCATCGAGGTATGCCTGGACGAGGCCGACCGCGTCTGGTTCATGCTGCACAGCGGCTCCCGGGGCGTGGGCAATGCCATTGGCAACCTGTTCATCGAACTGGCCCAGGCAGACATGCGCCAGCACCTGGCCAACCTGCCGGACAAGGACCTTGCGTATTTCGAGGAGGGCAGCCGCCATTTCGCCGACTACGTCGAAGCGGTGGAGTGGGCGCAGGACTACGCCAGGCAGAACCGCGAGCTGATGATGCTGGCAGTGGTCGGTGCGGCTCGCAAGGCGCTGGGCAAACCGTTTGAAGCCAGCCTGGAAGCGGTGAACTGCCACCACAACTATGTGCAGCGCGAGCAGCATTTTGGGCGAGAAGTGCTGGTGACGCGCAAAGGGGCGGTGTCGGCGCAGAAAGGGCAGTTGGGCATCATTCCCGGCTCGATGGGCGCCAAGAGCTTCATCGTACGAGGGCTGGGCAACGAGGAATCGTTCTGTTCCTGCAGCCATGGTGCCGGCCGGGTGATGAGCCGGACCAAGGCCAAGAGCCGATTCACCGTGGAAGACCAGCGGCGGGCCACGGCTCATGTGGAATGCCGCAAAGACAAGGAGGTGATCGACGAGATCCCCATGGCCTACAAGGACATCGATGCGGTGATGCGCGCGCAGCAGGAGCTGGTGGAGGTGCTGCACACCTTGCGGCAGGTGGTGTGTGTTAAGGGCTGACGGGGAGGCTGCCTGTGTCGGCCCCTTCGCGGGTAAACCCGCTCCCCAGGGATCGAGTGAACCTGTGGGGCACAGGTTGCCATGAAAAGATGAAGTTAGTGATGGCACAGGTTGCTACTGAAGGTGAAGCCTGTGGTGGCTCTGTGGGGGCGGGGTTTACCCGCGAAGAGGCCAGTGCAGGTTATCGGGACATCCCTTCAATCACCCGCTTCAGCGAAGCCGGTAACATCGGCCCATGCCCCAGCCCGTCAATCCGCTCGAACCGTACCTGCAACCCCGGCACCTTGGCCAGGTCTGCCACCAGCTCCCGCGCCGGCCGTTCTTCATCCCCTTGCACCGGCATGCGCGGGTTAGCCGGCTCCTCACTCCCACGCATCAGCAACAACCGAGGCTGGCTGCTACCCAAGCGCTGGCCAAGCCCCTGCGCCTCACGCACGATCGCACCGTCATGCCACCACAGCGAAGGGCTGGCCGCCACATAGGCACTGAAAGCCCCAGGCCTTGTGAACAGCGCATGCAGCACGGCCAGCCCACCATAGGAATGCCCCCACAATGTCTGCCGCTGCAGGTCGATCGGTGCCACACCCGCCACCAGCGGCCGCATGCGCTCGCTCAGCAGATCGAGGAACTCGTCCACGCCACCGCTCGGTTGCCCGGTCAACGCGTCCAACTGCTCAGCCTGCCCAGGCAACGCCGGAGTGTAGTCATAGGTACGCCCGACCCGATCGATCCGCTGATCGGTCTGGTACCCCACGGCTACCAGCAATGGCGCCTGGCCGGCGGCAAGCTTGCTCAACAGCGGGCTGTCCAGCGCCCCCAGCGCGGCGTTGCCATCGAGCATCCACAGCACCGGGTAACCTGCTGCTGGCGCCGGGCGGTCTGGTTTGCCGACCCACAAGCGGTAATGACGCTGGCCATCGGCCGAGTCCAGGTCGAGCTGGCTGAAGCGGTACGCCAGGTCCTGGCGCTGCAGCAGCGAGGTATCCATCCTCTGTTGATGCTCGGGCTGCGCCAGGGCAGCAGGGGCCGCAAGGGCCAGCACCAAAGCCAGCGTCAGGGTCATCTTGCTCATCAGGTTTCTCATCAGGGCTTTGCAAGGAGCGCAAGGCAGGAATACCCAGATGATAATCAGTCTTGATTGAGCGTAAAGCGCATTAACTTTCTAAACAGTCCTGGGCCATCGGCAAAGTCATGTGCAGGCATAGGCCCGGGTGACCGTTGCTGGCCCACAAGCGGCCGCCTTGCAGTTCGATGGCGCGGCGGGCGATGGCCAGGCCCAGGCCGAAGCCCGCGCCGCTGTCGGCCAGCCGCTGGTAGGGTTTGAAGATGCGTTCGAGCTCGGCGTGCGGCACCCCGGGGCCTTGGTCACTCAGGCGCAGGTGCCAGCAGTCGCCCTCCAGCCAGCCATCCAGGCTGACCCGGCCCTCGGCCGGCGAGTGGCGGATGGCATTGCGCATCAGGTTTTCCAGGGCTTGGGCCAGGCTATCCAGGTGGGCTTGCACCACGCAGTCGGTGCCTAGCGAGCAGGGCAGGCGGGCGCGGTCCCAGCCGCTTTCGAAACAGATGTCCTGGCACAAGGCCTCCCACACCGAAACCATCAACACCGGTTCGGTCGGCAAGCTGGGCTGTTCGGTGTCCATCCAGGCCAGGTCCAGCGTGTCCTCCAGAAGCTTTTGCATGTCGGTGACCTCGCGGTCCAGGCGCTCGCGCAACTGGGCCGGCGGCAAGCTGCTGTCATGGGCGATGCGCAACCGCGCCAGCGGGGTGCGCAGTTCGTGAGACAGCGTGCGTAGCAGCAGGCGCTGCTGTTCCAGGCTCTGGCGCAGGCGCCCGGCCATGTGCTCGAAGGCCTGCGCCAGTTCACCAAGCTCATCGCGCCGCTCCTGCAGGGGAAGGGCCGGGCTGTCGAGGTCGTCGGCACGCAGGGCGTCGGCGCGGTCGCGCAGGCGGTTCAGTGGCACCACAAGGTGGCGGTACAATGCCAGAACCAGCAGCAGGGCGAGCAGTGTGGGGGCAACGCCATGGGTGATCACATGGGTCCATGGGGTCAGGCCGGTAGGCAACAGGTGCTCGGGCAGTTGGATTACCAGGCGACCGTGCTCGGGATGCTGCGGGAACTCGATGCTGACGTAGGGCAGTTCATCCTGCAGGCGTCGGCTCATAGGCCAGTCGAGCTTGCGCATGAAGGTCAGGTGGCTGGCTTCCTCAGCGCTCAGTGGGGTGCTGCCAAGGCTCTGCAGATGCGGCCCGACCAGCGCCACCCAAGTGCCCTCGGCCTTTTCCAGTTGCCTGCGCCAGGCTTCGGCACCCGCCGCGCCGCCTTGCTCCCAGGCCTGTTCGGCTTGCTGTGCAAAGCGCGCCAGGTAGTCCTGGTCGGCTTGGGACAGGAAGTAGGTACTGCGCTCCACCGACAGGCCCCAGGTCCAGATCAGCCAGGTCAGCAACAGGCAGAAGCCGACCTGCAGTACGGCCAGTTTCCATAGCAAGGGATGACGGCGCATCAGGCTTGTTCCGTGTCGACCAGGATGTACCCTTGGCCGCGTATGGCCTGGATCTGCAGGTGCTGGGCCGCGATGTCGGACAGCTTGCGGCGCAGGTTGCATACATGCACATCCAGGCCGCGGTCCAGGCGGGTGTAGGCCCGGTGCAGCACGGTCTGGTAGAGAAACGGTTTGCTCAAGGCCTCGCCGGGGTGGGCCCACAGGGTGGCCAGCAAGCGGAATTCGGACGCGGTCAGGCCGGCAGCCTTGCCATTGTGGATAACGTCCTGGCGGTCGTGATCGAGCATCACCTCGCCGACGTCGGCACGCAGCACCATACCGCGATCGAGCGCCACACGCCGCAGCAATGCATCGACTCGGGCGTCCAGCTCGGCCAGGCTGAAGGGCTTGGGCAGGTAATCGTCCGCGCCCCGGGTAAAGCCACTGATGCGATCCTGCTCGGCCCCCAGTGCCGACATCAGCATGACCGGCACCGCCTGCTGCCGGCGCAACTCGTCGAGCAGGCTGAGGCCATCGACGCCCGGCAGCATGATGTCCAGCAGCACCAGCTCGAACCGTGATTGCTGTATGGCAGCCAGGGCCTGGCCGCCGGTGGCGCATGCGTGCACCCGGAAACCCCGGTTGAGGAAATGGCGTTCCAGGTCCTGACGCAGGCGTGCGTCGTCTTCGGCTAGGAGGAGTGAGGTGGGCACGGCGAGCCTTGAATGAGAATTCGTATCAGTTACGAATCATCCCATTGCCGGCAGGGCGAGGGCAACGGCTGGATGTGTTAAGAAGGTTAATCCTGCTGCACCCCCAATTTCCCTTCGGTATCGTTCGCAAAAAGCAACTTGTTTCGTTTGCGAATCACTACCATTTGGGGAAGGGTGTGTCATGAGCAGTTTCAAAAGTTTGGGGGACTCGCGACGGGTTCGGGGCTGGCTGGTGCTGGGGTTGCTTGCGCCGTTTTCGTTGTCGGCACTGGCCGAATCGGTAGCGACCCAGGTGTCTGCCGATGACAGCGCACTTGACCTGCCGACATTGACCATCGAAGGCAACCGCCTGTACGACATGCTGCCGTCGGAAGAAACCGGCGGCTACAGCGTGGACGCCGCCACCGTGGGTACCAAGACCCCCGCAGCGCTCAAGGACATCCCGCAATCGATCACCGTCTACACCCAGGACTACGTCAAGGACCGCCAGTTCGTGCACCTCGATGACCTGGCCAAGTACACCGCCGGGCTGCGAACCCTGACCAACGATAGTGGCCGATCGTCTATCTATGCCCGTGGCTACGAGTACAGCGAGTTCAATATCGACGGCCTGCCGGCACCCATGGCCAGCATCTTCGGTACAGTACCGTCGCTGGCGGCATTCGACCGTATCGAGATCATGCGTGGCCCGGCCGGGTTGTTCAGCAGTACCAGCGAACTGGGCGGCATCGTCAACATGGTGCGCAAGCGCCCGACCGCCGAGTTCCAGGGGCATGTCGAAGGCAGCTATGGCACCTGGGACACCAACCACGAAGAAATCGACCTGAGCGGGCCGCTGGATGATGCCGGCCGCGTGCGCGGGCGCTTCATCGCCTCGCGTGACGACACCAATGGCGAAGTCGACTACAACGCCAACACCAGCAACAGCTACTACGGTGCGCTGGACGTCGACCTGGACGACGCCACCACCCTGTCGTTCGGCCTGATTCATGAAGTGAAGAACATCACACCGCACAACGGCTATCCGGCAACGCTGTCCGGCGAAGTACCCGACTTCAGCCATTCGAAGTTCCTGGGTGCTGACTGGAATTACTTCGACGGCAAGACCACCGACCTGGTCGCCGAGCTGACCCACCGCTTCGATAACGGCGGCTATGGCCGTGTCGCTGCCCGTGGCTCGCACCGGGACACCAATTACCTGTACGCCTTCACCGCGACCAACGCCACCACTGGCGCCAACTCCGAGCGCGCCAGCGCCCGCGATTTCACCCAGGACACCTACTCGCTGGACGCCAGCTACAGCCAGCCGTTCGAAACCTTCGGCCAGGTCAGCGAATTCGTGGTCGGCAGCGACTACAAGAACTACGACACCGAGTACCTCAACGGCACAACCAACCTGGGCGCCATCAACGTCAACACATACTCGCCGAAGCAGTTCGCCAAGCCATCGCCCAACTACAGCACCGAGACCGGTATGCAGGAAGAGGAATACGGCCTGTACTCCAAGGTCACCTTCCGCCCGGTCGAGCGGCTGGCGCTGATCGCCGGCGGCCGCTTCAGCTGGTATCGCGGTGACTTCTACACCACCACCCTCAGCAGCGGCGCCACCACCAACGACAGCAAACGCGTGGATGGCCACTTCACCCCGTATGGCGGCCTGGTCTACGACCTGAACGAGAACCACGCGCTTTACGCCAGCTATTCGCAGGTGTTCAAGCCGCAGTCCGACACCGACAGCAATGGCCGGGTGCTCAAGCCGCGTGAGGGCGAGCAGTACGAGTTCGGCCTCAAGAGCAGCTACTTCGGCGGCGACCTGAATACTCGCTTCTCGGTGTTCCGCCTGACCGACAAGAACCGCGCGACCACCGTGTATGACGCCGACGGCGTGGCTACCACTGACTCTGTTGCATCCGGCAAGACCCGTGTGAAAGGCGCCGAAGTGGAAGTGAGCGGCAAGCTGACGCCGAACTGGGAAGTGCTGGCCGGCTACACATGGATGGAAACCGAAACCCTCAAGGGCGATGCCGAAACCACCTTCTTCATCATGCCGCGCAACCAGGCATCGCTGTGGAGCAAGTACACCATCAGCCAAGGGCCGCTGAACGGCCTGGCCATTGGTGGCGGTATTTCGGCGATGAGCAACTTCTATTCCGAGAACGGCGGTGTGCGCATCGACGCGCCAGGCTATGCGACTGTGGATGCAATGCTGTCGTATCCGGTTACTTCGAAGCTGACGGCCACCTTCAATATCAACAACCTGTTCGACCGAGACTACCTGTCACGGGTGGGGTCGACCTCGACGTTCAACTTCTACGGGCCGTCGCGGAGCATGATGGTTGGGGCGCGGTATGACTTCTGATAATCAGATTTTTCCCGTTGCGTGTAGGCCATTTCTGAAATAGCCTCCTAGCGCCCTTGAGCCATTGCGGTGGTGCTCCTGGCGGCCTAGTGTGGCCCAGTCGTTGCCAAATAAGCGACCGGGCCTGCAAGCCTGTCCAGAGCAAAATGCCGATCACCGATGCCAATGGCATGCCATTGCGCGCGCTTAATGGTGGCTGCGTACGGGAGGTTTTCGAACCTGCCGGATTTTGCTCTCTGCCGGTCTTGCAGACCCGTACGTGGCTGCCACCCATCACACTGCAAGTCATGAGTGGCAGCTCTAGCCAACCTATAGAGAGTGTCACCATGCTTAAGATTGTCCCCGATCCACCCCACGATATTCATTCCCTTGAAGACACCCTGGCCCAGGCCACGGACTACGCGCTGTGCGCTGCGACCGTTGTGCATCAGGCCATGCAGCTGCAGCCCAAGTCGCCGGCGTCGGTTTTGATGATGACGTCGATGCATGAACTGGAGACGCTGCGGGCTTTGCTGGAATCGGCATTGATTCAGGTGCAGATGCCCACTGGGCCCAGGACTTTGCACTGAGGCTTGATTGATGTGTCGCCTGGGCCGGCCCTTTCGCGGGTAAACCCGCTCCCACACGGTCACCACAGCCTTCAAGACTTGCACAGCACCTGTGGGAGCGGGTTCACCCGCGAAAGGGCCTGTCCAGGCAGTCGAGAATTTTCAGGGGATTCAACAATGACCACAGAAGACACCCAATTCACCGTCGGCAAAACCACCTTCTACCAGGGCGAAAACGGCACCCACCCACTGTTCCGCATCGAGCCCGGCATCCCGTGCAGAGACGCCCGCGAACAGTCCTCAGAGTTGATGGGCTATGTCCGCGAACTGACCATCACCGGCCTGATGGATGAGAAGCCGATGATGATCTGGGCTGCGCACTACCTGAGTGCGATGGCCAAGGCGCTGATGGATGATGCTGAGTTGGGCATGAAGCAGTGAGTGCTTGCCTTCAGTTCTTGTGGATGTGCGCCTTGCCATCGCGATGAGTATGCGCCTTTGAATGCCCCTCATCATGCTGGCTTGCGCCCGAGGCCTGCTCACCATGGTGGCCAGGCACGTTGCCGCGGTGCTGGCCTTCATGGTTGTGCATTTCACTCTCGCCGCCACCATGCTGGTGGCCGCCACTGGCCGCGACCATCGTTTTGTACTGCTGGGCGTTCAACTGGGGTAGCTGGTCCAGGAAGGCGACGATGCCCCAGATGTATTCATCGCCCATGCTCTTGCCCCAGGCCGGCATGCCGGAGGCCTTGATGCCGTGCTTGATGATCCAGAACGCCGCAGCGGGGTCGCCAGCAATCCCGCTTTTGGCCAGGTTGGGGGGCGATGGATATAGCGCCTGGCTGAGCTCGGTCTTCTCGACACCAGGGGCGAGGTGGCAACCGATGCACATGGCATTGTAGTTACCGGCGCCGGTACGGATCAGCGCTTCATCTTTGAGGTCTGGCACCTCGATGTCCCTGGCCCGCACTGCGATCGAGCGCTCCCGTGCCATGGCCAGAAAGGCATGCACGGCGGGGAAATGGGGATCATCGGCTCCGACGTTGACCAGACCGGAGTACGCAGCACCCAGCACGGCCACGCTGACCACCGCGCCTGCTGCAACAAGCGTTGTTATTGTTCTTTTCATGTCTGGTTCTCAAAACCACATGCGGATACCGGCCACGAAACGCGCTTCATCCACATCACCACCCTCGTCGCGGATGAAATCGGCGGTTTTGCCGTAGGAACGGTTCCAGGTAATGCCGATGTAGGGGGCGAACTGGCGGACGATTTCATAGCGCAGGCGCAGCCCGACTTCGGTATTTGCCAGGCCCGAACCCACACCGCGCCCAGGGTCGTTCTTGCCATAGAAATTGGCTTCAGCGGTCGGCTGCAGGATCAGGCGGTTTGTCAGCAGAATGTCGTAGTCGCCTTCCAGGCGCGCGGCAGTCTGGCCGTTCTCGCCAATGAACGCGGTGGCTTCGGCTTCGAAGTCGTAAAGCGCCATGCCCTGGATACCGAACGCCGCCCAGGTCTGGGGGGATTCAGGCTTGAAATCCTGGCGCACCCCGGCAACCACATCCCACCATGGGCTGATCGAGCGGCCGTACAGCAGCTGCAATTCGGCATCCTCGGTGACACCGTTGGTGCGTTCACCTTCGGAGCGGATCCACAGCCGGTTGATATCGCCGCCTACCCAGCCAGAAGCATCCCAGGCCAGCGTGCTACCTTCATCGGCATCCTGATACTCGAGCTGGTCCAGCAGGAAAAAGCTGTTGATTGCACTGTCGTGCACCTGATGCCCACCCAATGGGGGGAAGGCTGCCTGGCGGTCGGCATCTGTCAGCACCGGGATCGGGGTACGGCTGGTTGTTGGCGTATCCGCCGAGCCGTGGTTCATTTTCGAATGGTCCATCGCTCCATGGTTCATAGTTCCATGGTTCATAGCTCCATGATCCATGGCGCCATGGTCCATGCCCTGCATGCTGCCATGATCCATCTTGCCGTGGTCCATCGTCGAATGGTCCATTTCTTCAGCGGCGAAGCTGGGCGCAGCACCCAGCACACCGAGCGAAACGGTCAATGCCAGCAGCGATGGTCGTGCCAGGCTATTGAGCATCTTTCCCTGCCTCAGCTTTATCGCCACCATGCGATTCCATCATCTTGCCGTGGTCCATGCCTTGCATCGAACCATGGTCCATTCCTTTCATGGCGTCATGGTCCATACCCTTCATCGAGCCGTGGTCCATGCCCTTCATGGCGCCATGATCCATGCCCTTCATCGAACCATGGTCCATGCCTTGAGCACCCTTGGCTTTTGCGCCATCTGCAGGTTGCTGGTTGTCGCCGGACCACGACGGCGGCGCATACACGGCAAACAGGCCGGCCATCACGGCAGAAAGGAAAAACGCGCTTCGTTTGGTTGGTTTGCTCATCTCGATTCTCCAGTTCATTCGTCCACACGGACTTCGCGGAACATGCCCATTTCCATGTGGAACAGCAGGTGACAGTGATAGGCCCAACGCCCCAGGGCATCTGCCGTGACGCGATAGCTTCGTTTTGAGCCAGGCGGCATGTCGATCGTATGTTTGCGCACCATGAAGTTGCCGTTCTCATCCTCCAGGTCGCTCCACATGCCATGCAGGTGGATGGGATGGGTCATCATGGTGTCGTTGACCAGGGTGATGCGCAGGCGCTCGCCATACTTGAGGCGTAGTGGCTCGGCATCGGAGAACTTGATGCCGTCGAAGGACCAGGCGAACTTTTCCATGTGGCCGGTGAGGTGCAGCTCGATTGTGCGACCAGGCGCGCGGCCGTCCGGGTCCGGGAAAGTGCTGCGCAGGTCGGCATAGGTCAGCACACGGCGGCCGTTGTCACGCAGGCCGATGCCCGGATCGCCCAGTTTTGGCGTCGGGGTCATCGTTTGCATGTCGACCAGGGGGTTGTTGGTCTCGGACTCTGGGTGGCTCTGCATGGGCGCGCTGGTGTCAGCCATGTCGCCATGGTCCATGCCGGCCATGCTGCCGTGGTCCATGCCAGCCATGTCGCCGTGATCCATGCTGGCCATGCTGTCGTGGTTCAGGCCGCCATGGTCCATGCCCATATCGCTCATGGAAATGATCGGCCGTGGATCGACAGCTGGGACAGGGGCGTGCAAGCCTTCGCGAACAGCGAGGGTGCCCCTGGAATACCCGGTACGGTCCATGGCTTGGGCGAAGATGGTGTAAGCCTGCTCGCTTTCGGGCTCGACGATGACATCGTAGGTTTCGGCAACGGCGATGCGGAACTCGTCGACCGCAACGGGTTTGACATGTTGCCCATCCGCCGCGACAACGGTCATCTTCAGGCCGGGAATTCGTACATCGAAATACGTCATGGCCGAGCCGTTGATGAAGCGCAGGCGGATTTTCTCGCCCGGCTTGAACACGCCCGTCCAGTTACCGTCCGGGGCCTGGCCGTTCATCAGGTAAGTGTAGGTGTAGCCGCTGACATCAGCGAGATCGGTGGGGCTCATTTTCATCTCGGCCCACATCTTGCGGTCGGCTACCGCGGCGGACCAGCCCATCTCGCTCACATCGTTTACGAAATCACCCACCGTGCGCTTGTGGTAGTTGTAATAGTCGGACTGCTTCTTGAGCTTGGACAGCACCCGTGCAGGGTCTTCGTCCGTCCAGTCGCTGAGCATGACCACGTAGTCTCGGTCATAGGTGAATGGCTCAGGCTCCTTCGCATCGATGACCAAGGCGCCATAAACCCCGACCTGCTCCTGGAAACCGGAGTGGCTGTGGTACCAGTAGGTGCCGTTTTGCTGGACCTTGAACTTGTACTCATACATGCCGTCGGGGGCGATGCCATGGAAGCTCAGGCCCGGCACGCCGTCCATGTTCGCCGGCAGGATGATGCCGTGCCAGTGGATGGAGGTGTCCTGCTGCAAGCGGTTGCGCACACGTAGCGTGACGGTATCGCCTTCGCGCCAGCGCAGGATCGGCCCTGGGATGGAGCCGTTGATGGCCATCGCTGTACGCGCAGTGCCGGTAATGTTGACCGGCAGCTCACCGATGTAGAGGTCGAAGTCGGTGCCGCTCAGCACATTCGGTTGGCCGGGGCTGGTCACGGCCCAGACCGGCGCGCGCCACATGCCCAGCCCGCCAAGCAGTCCGGTAGCGGCCAGGCCTTTGACGAAGGAGCGTCTGGTGGTTTTGCTTTGCATGCCGTTGCGTCCAGTCAGTCGAAAAGTTGCTGGTATTCAGGCGGTTGAACGCCCCAGCCGTGGGTCGAGAAGCCCCACAATCTTCCTTAACGCTAGCGGACCTGCGCTGTCAGCTGGCTGAGCTTCAGATTACTTTTCTGTCAGCTTGTGGTGGGTATGACTGATGAAGCGCATGGCATGCAGAATCTGTGGCCGCCTTGCAGCCCCATCAGGGGATTCTTTGGCCTGGCCGCTACTCGATGCGCAGCGCCGCCACCGGATGCAAGCGGGCCGCCCGCACGGCCGGGGCCAGGCCGGCGAGAATGCCGAGCACCGCCGCCAGCAGCAGCGCCAGCAGCAGAAACAGCGGTTGCAGCGCCAAAGGCAGGCTCGGCATGGCCAGGTGCAATAGCCCCAGCAGCAGGCCCATCAACAGTAGGCCAAGCACGCCACCGGCCAGGGACAGCAGCGTCGCTTCAGCGAGAAACAACCCAAGTACCTGCCGCGGACTGGCGCCAATCGCCCGCAACAGGCCGATTTCTGCCGTGCGCTCGCCCACAGTGGTCGTCATGATGGTGAGAATGCCGACGGCGCCTACCAGCAGCGAAATGCCCCCCAAGGCACCAATGGCCAGGCTCAGTGTGCCAAGAACGCGGTTGAAGCTGCGCAGCATGTCGTCCTGGGTGGTCAGGCTGAAGTCCTCCGCACCGTGTCGTTCGCCGAGCACCTCGCGAATCTGCCGGCTCAATGCCCGTGAAGTGGTACCTGCGCCAAACACCACATGGGCTTTGACCACACCGGTGCGGTTGAACAGGCTTTCCGCCCAATCCACCGGGATGTAGGCGATATCGTCGAGGTTGAAGCCGAGCAACTGGCCTTTCTCCGCCATCACGCCGATCACCCGGAAACGCACGCCGCCGACACGGATCAGCTCACCCAGCGGGTTGCGAGCCCCGAACAGTTCAGTACGCAGCTGATGGCCGAGCACCACATAGGGCGGCGAACGGCCGTGACGCGCCGGCGGCAGGAACTCGCCCAGGCTCAGTTGCATGCGCCAGGCCCGCGCCATCTGATGGCCGCCACCGAGAATGTCGCTGCGCCGGCTCAGTTGGCCGAACTGGATATTCCCGCTGCCCTGAATGATCGGCACCGCCGCCTCGACATGCGGCAAGCGCCGCAGGGCGTCGGTGTCACTGATGGTCAGTGGCCGCACGCTGCCGAGCAGGCCGCCGAGGCCGCTGGTCTGGGTCTTGCCGGGGCGCACGGTGATGATCCGCGTACCAAATTGCGAGAAGTTCGCCAGCACGTAGCCGCGCACGCCTTCGCCTATGGCAGTGAGCAGCGCCACGGCGGCTATGCCGATCGCTACCCCGAGCAGGGTCAGCAGGCTGCGCAGCGGGCGGCAGGTCAGCGCCGAGCTGGTCAGCCGGAAACCATCTTGCCAGCGCATCAGTGCGCTCCCGGCGGGCGTAGCGCCGCCACCGGCTCCAGCGCCGAGGCCCGAGCGGCCGGCAGCCAGGCGAACAGCAGCGTCGTGCCGAGTGCCAGCAGTACTGCGCCAGCCCGTGCCCACCAGGGTGCATGCAGCGGCAGATCGAATGCCAGGCGCCCCAGCCAGAGCAAGGTTTCGGCCAGTAGCAGCCCCGCCAGCGCCCCCGTCAGGGCCAGCAGCGCCGCTTCGCCGAGGAACAGCAGGCGCAGCTGCGCCGCCGTCACGCCTATGGCTTTGAGCAGGCCGATCTCGGCGCTGCGCTGGCTGACCGCAATCCAGGTCACGTTCATGATCAGGATGCCTGCCACCAATAGGCTGATCGCGGCAATCCCGGCCACCGCCAGGGTCAGCACCGCGAGTATCTGGTCGAAGGCGCTGAGCAGGCTGTCCTGGCTGACCAGTGTGACGTCTTCCTCACCCTCGTGGCGCTCCTTTAGCGCGGCGAGTATCAGCTGCTTGCCACGTTCGAGAAAGCTCGGACCATGGACCTCGACAAACACCCGCGACAACCCCTCGCTATTGAACAAGGCCTGGGCACTGGCTACCGGGATGATCAACATCTCGGCGAAATCCATCCCCAGCGATTCGCCCCGCTCACCGAGAATGCCGACCACCCGGAAGCGCCGGTCGCCAGCGCGCAACCATTCACCCAAGGCCGGGCGAGCCCCGAACAGCTCGCGCCGGAGTTTGCCGCCGATCACGCAGACGGCCTCGGCCTGCTCAGGGTCCAGCGTGGGCAGGGGCTGGCCTTGTACGACCGTCAGTTGGCGAATGGCGAAGAAGTCCCGGGTGGTGCCCAGCGTCAGCACTTCACGATTGCGGTTGCCGACTATCACCTCCATCTGCCCGGCCTGCTGCGGCGCGACCCGGCGGATGCCCGGCAACCGGGTGATGGCCTGGACATCCTGCAAGGTCAACTCGTGTGGCGTCAGGCCGGTGAGTGGCGGCATTCGCCCGGTGGTCTCCTTGCGCCCCGGGAAAACGATGAGGATGTCGCGCCCGAGCAGCGAGAACTCATTCAGGACGAAGGCCCGCGCTCCCGCACCAAGACCGGTGAGAAGATTGACCGCAACCACCCCGATAGCGATGGCCAGCAGCAGCATCAAGCTGCGCGAGCGATGCCCGCGCAAGGCTCCTAGCCAGAAGCCCAGGGCATCGGCAGCGCGCATCAGGCCAGCGCCCGCTGCGGCGCAGTACTGTGGATCCGCCCGTCACGCATGTGCAACTGGCGCTGTGCGCGGGCGCCCAGGTTGGCATCATGGGTCACCACTATCAGGGTCAGGCCCTCGCCGTTGAGCTCCTCCAGCAGGCTGAAGACCTCGGCGCCAGCCTGGCTATCGAGATTGCCGGTGGGCTCGTCGGCCAACAGCAGCGCCGGTTGCATGACCATCGCCCGGGCGATCGCCACGCGCTGGCGTTGGCCACCGGACAGTTCGGCCGGGCGGTGGGCGATGCGCTCGCCCAGCCCCAGGCGTGCCACCAATTGGCTGCTGCGCTTGCGCCGTTGTGCGGCACCGATGCCGGCGAGGACCATCGGCAGCTCGATGTTCTCCAGCACCGTCAGCCTTGCGATCAAGTGGTAGGACTGGAACACGAAACCTATCAGTCGGCTGCGCAACTGGGCGCGGCGCGCCTCGCTCAGCGCCGCCGTGGCCTCGCCCTGCAGCCAGTATTCGCCTGCGCTGGGCGCATCGAGCAGGCCGAGGATGTTCAGCAAGGTCGACTTGCCCGAGCCCGACGGGCCCATCACCGCCATGTAGTCACCGGCGGCGATGTCCAGGTCCAGGCCATCCAGCCCCATCACCTGCTGCTCGCCCAGCTGGAAGCTGCGGCTGCCGCCGCGCAAGCGGATCATTTCTCGGTCTCCGCGGCATCCACCGGGATCACAGCCACAGTATCCTTGAGGCCTTCCTGCTCGTGGCTGGCGACTATGCGTGCGTCTTCGTCCAACCCTGCAAGCACCTCCGTCCAGCGCCAGTTGCTCAACCCGGTTTGTACCTGCACCTCGCGCAACACCCGGGCGCTCGGGTCATACCGCAGTACACGCTGCCCCTCCAGCAGGGTCTCGGTGGGGATGCGCAAAGCACGTGCGTGCTGCTCCAGGAGGATCTCGACATCGGCGCTGTAACCGGTGAGCAGGGCCAGATCTGCCGGCGGCTGGTCGAAGCGCACCTCCACATCGACGGTACGCGCCTGTTTCTCCAGCTCACGCACATAGGGCGCGATGCGGCTGACGCGGCCGGTGAAGTGCTGCCCACGGAAGGCGTCCAGGCTGATCCGCACGGCGGTGCCGGGGTGAACCCGTGCAGCGTCCACCTCATCGATCGGTGCCTCGACATACAGGCAGCTGTCGTCGATCAGGTCGACTGCCGGCGGCGTGGGAATACCTGGCGGCGAGGGGGTGACGAACTCGCCGAGTTCGCCGTTGATTTCTGCAACGATGCCGGCAAATGGTGCGCGCAGGGTTGTCTGTTCGAGCAGTGAACGCTGCAGCTGCAGGCTGGCGTCGGCCTCGCGGATCAGCACGGAACTGGCGCTGCACATCAGCTTCGCCAGGTTGGCCTTGGTCGCGGCCTGATCGAGGCGATCGGCGGCAATCAACTTGCGGTCGGCCAATTGGCCCAGGCGATCAAGGTCGCGTCGGTCCAGCAGCGCTTGCTGGCAGCGCTGTTCGCGGTTATTGCGCTGGGCTTCCAGCCGCGCCTCGGCCTCCTGCAGCCTGGCCTGTTGCTCGTCCTGCCGAAGGCGCATGAGCACCTGACCCGGCTGGACCCGCTGGCCCTCACTGACCAGCAGCTCGGCAACCTGGCCGCCGACATTGAAAGACAGGTGCGAGCGTCGACAGGACTTCAGCGTACCCGCGCGCGTGTTGGCCACCACCGTCTCAACCGGCCCCCGCTCAACTTCCAGCAGCCTGACCTGCACCGGCTGCGGACGACTCAACCAGCCACCCAACACCACGAGACAAGCCAGGATCGACGAGCCAATCAATAATTTGCGCATGGACTACACCTCCTCCCATATGGCTTGAGCCTAGAACAGGAGGGTGAAAGCTCCATGCAAAACGCCATTTATCCGACGATTTTCGGATGAGCGTTACCGATGTGTCAGATAAATGGCGAATGAGATTTTTTTCGCTCTCGTAGCGCCGATTCCCCGGCCATGGGAAGGCTGCAGAAAGTTTCACAGGATGAGAATGGCGGGCATTAAAAAGCCGGCTTGTGGCCGGCTTCTCGGGGACGCTTCCGACTAATTTATGGTAAGCCGCAATCGCCTTAACTGTGTGGCCATCAAGGGCCTGAAAGAGATGGCAGATGCCCGTGTGGGATATCGCCGAGCCCTCTGGACCGCGGCTCGCGCCGGTCGGGGCTGAATGTGCGGCGTAGCATACAAGGGCGCGCGCAGGATGCCCAGCAAAAAATGGCACAGGTTGTTTCAGTCGGGCCGTTGCTGGCGGAAATGCGACCAGTGGAACACCCAGCCCAGAATCTCCAGCCCTTGAGTCTGGCACTGGGCGGTAGTGTAGCGTTCGACCGCATAGTTGCGTCGATCATGGCTGTGCAGATACAGCGTGCCGTGCTGGCCGAGGCTGAGGTTGTTAACCCTGAGCACGCCGTTGTGCAGCAGGGCATAGGTTTCGCCTTCGACCACCCGAGTCATGCCCAGGTCGATGGCCAAGGTAGCCTGCAGCGGAATCAGCGGGGTCATGTTGCTGGCGGGCATGGCGAGGCAGATGGCGTTGTCGGCATGCACTCCCAATCCTTTCACGGCTTTTGCGGGCAGGCACAGGTGCTTGCCCGCCACGGGCGACAGCAGGCCGTTGTTCAGTTCGTAAAAAGGCACCTTCAGCGCCCGGCCGCCTTGCGCCGACAGCGGCGTGTGCGGGTTGGCGGGCGCCGGCCCTGGCGGGCAGCTGCGCAGGATCGGGTTGTGGTGTTTGGGGCCTTCGCCCGTGCGCAACCAGCGACGATGCACGCAGAACAGGTCGGCCATTTCGTCCAGCCGGGCCAGGGGCACGCCGCGCTTGAGCCAGTTGTTGACGTGCTGGGGGGTGACGCTGCGCTGGGCGGCGAAATCGGAAGGGGTCAGGCCACATTCGTGTAGGAGGGCTTTGAGTCGGTCGCCAGATGTGTTCATGGCGGCGAGTGTAGCGGCGGGGTGCCAGCAAGGATATGAACCGGATGTTGATGAGGCTTGTGTGAAAGGCGCCTGTTTGTAGGGCGTTGGAGTAGGACTGCGTAGGATTTTTTACTCTCCCAAGCAAGTGCACGGTTCCTGTGGGAGCGGGCGTGCCCGCGAAGAGGCCAACGCGGTGGTTGGCACCGGCTGCGCCGGTGTTCGCGGGCACGCCCGCTCCCAAAGGGATCGCGCCAGCAATTAGAATTTGAGCAAGGCAGTTGCTTCTGCGCAGGCAAGTCATCCAGTGCCAGGGCGACCAGCCATCCATCAGGCAAAAAAAACCCCGCCTGGGCGGGGTTCTTCATGCAACCGGCATCAGCCCTTGTAGGCAGCAACCGATTTGGTGATCGCAGCACGGGCGGCGTCAGCGCCTTCCCAGCCTTCGATCTTGACCCACTTGCCCTTCTCGAGATCTTTGTAGTTGGCAAAGAAGTGCTCGATCTGCTGGATCAGCAGGGCTGGCAGGTCGGTGTATTCCTTCACGTCGACGTACAGCTGCGACAGCTTGTCGTGAGGAACAGCGATGACCTTGGCGTCGCCGCCGCCGTCGTCGGTCATGTTCAGCACGCCGACCGGACGGGCGCGGATAACCGAACCTGGGGCTACCGGGTAAGGGGTAACGACCAGCACGTCCAACGGATCACCGTCATCGGCCAGGGTGTTCGGGATGAAGCCGTAGTTGGCTGGGTAGAACATCGGGGTAGCCATGAAACGGTCGACGAACAGGGTATCGCTGTCCTTGTCGATCTCGTATTTGATCGGCGCGTGGTTGGCCGGGATCTCGATGGCGACGTAGATGTCGTTCGGCAGGTCTTTGCCCGCCGGAATCTTGCTGTAGCTCATTGGGCAGTGCCCCCGTGTTTGACCAAAAAAGTGGCGGCGATTATAGGCACATTCTGCATGGGCATGCCACGCCTGGCCTGATGTGCGGCCCCGTCAGGCGTGGCTTTCGCGGTATTCCGGGTGTTCGGCCTGCAGCTGGCGCAGGCGCGCCAGCGGGTCCTGGCGGTAGAACAGCGACAACTGGCGGTAGACCTGTGGATAAGCCTGTTGCAGCAGGTCGGGGGCACTAAAGAAGTACTCGCTGGTGACGGCAAAGAACTCTGCGGGGTTCTCTGCGGCATACGGGTCGATGGCGGTTTCGGCGTCGGGGTTGGCGTCCAGTTGGCGGTTGAGGTCGTCATAGGCCTGTTGCATGGCGGATGCCCATTCATCTACGGGCATGCCGCTGTGCAGCGGCGGCAGGCCGTTGGCATCGCCATTGAGCATGTCGAGCTTGTGCGCCAGTTCATGGATGACCAGGTTGTAGGCCTCCCAGCCACCGCTGGCCAGCACGCCGTTCCAGGCGAGGATGATCGGGCCCTGCTGCCACGCCTCGCCGCTGTGCTCGCCGTCCCATACGTGCTCCACGCCACTGGCATCGCGGTGGCGCTGAGGGCTCTTGAAGTCGTCGGGGTAGAGGATGATTTCGTGGAAACCCTGGTACCAGTTCAGCTCGCCCAGGTGCAGCAGCGGCAGCTGTGCCTGAGCGGCCAGTAACAAGCGTTGCTCGTCGTCCGGCTCGACGCCGGGCAGGCAGGTGAGATGCTTGTCGAGCAGGAACAAGATGCAGGCTTCACGCAGCCAGCGATCTTCTTCGTCCGTGATGCCGTCCAGCATCGGCAGGCGCTCGCGCACGGCTTGCCATTGCTGGGCGGTGATGGGGTAGCGCGCCAAGGTGCGCTTGCGCCGCCAGGCGCTGAACGACCACATCGGCAGGTTTCAGTGCGCCTTGGCCGCGCGGCCCAGGCGGCCACGCAGCAGGCCGAGGATCATCGGCACCAGCGACAGGATGATGATGCCCACCACCATCAGCGACAGGTGCTGCTTGATGAATGGCACGTTGCCGAAGAAGTAACCCAGGGTCACCAGGCCGCCGACCCACAGCAGCGAACCGGCGATGCTGAAGCCGAGGAAGCGCGGGTAGTGCATGTGGGCGATGCCGGCGACGAAGGGCGCAAAGGTACGCAGAATGGGCAGGAAGCGCGCCATGGTCACGGTCTTGCCGCCGTGGCGTTCATAGAAGTCGTGGGTACGCTGCAGGTAGTCGCGGCGGAAGATCTTCGAGTTTGGGTTGTTGAACAACCGTTCGCCGGCCGTGCGGCCGATCACGTAGTTGGTGCTGTCGCCGAGGATCGCGGCTGCCATCAGCAGGCCGGCCAGCAGCAACGGGTCCATGCCGCCACCGGCGGCCACGGCACCGGCAATGAACAGCAGCGAATCGCCGGGCAGGAAGGGCATGACCACCAGCCCGGTTTCACAGAAGATCACGGTGAAGAGGATGGCGTAGATCCAGGGACCGTAGTTGGTGACCAGCAGATCGAGGTAGGCATCGAGATGCAGGATAAGGTCCAGCGGGTTGAAATCCATGTACAGCACCTGTGTTCTTGGGCGTAGGCTCGGTTACCTGGGAATGGGTAAATTTTCACACATGACAGGTGGGCCATTATACGGCTAAGTCAGGATCATGCCCGGGGAGTTTGTAGCGGGGGGTTACGGCAGGGGGTATTCCTGTACTGGCCCTTTCGCGGGCATGCCCGCTCCCACAGGGATATCACTGCTTGCTAAGGCTGTGCTGTACCTGTGGGAGCGGGCGAGCCCGCGAAGAGGCCGGTGCAGGTCAATCCTGGCTGATCGGCAGGATGTAGCTCTTGAACTCGTTATCCTCACGAAACCCGATGGATTCGTAAGTCTTGTGCGCTACCTCATTGTCCGCACTGGTCGACACCCGCATGCGCACGGCGTTGGTTTCCTTGGCCATTTTCTTGGCCTCGCGCATCAGGTGGTCGGCCACCAGCATGCGCCGTGAATCCTCGGCCACATAGATATCGTTGAGAATCCATACCCGCTTCAACGACAGCGAGGAATAGCTTGGGTACAGCTGGCAGAAACCCAGCAGTTTGCCGTCATCATCATCGGGTAGCGCCAGGTAGATCACCGATTCATCCCGCTTCAGGCGTTTTTCCAGGAAGCTGCGCGAGCTGTCGGGGTAGGGTAGCTGCCCATAGAACTCACGGTATTTGACGAACATCGGCGTAAGCAGATCGAGGTGTTCCAGGGTTGCCTTGATGATGCGCATGTGCGGCCCTCAGAGTCCGTTAGGGGAAACAGCGGATTGCCATCAGCCTTCAAGGGCATGCTGCCCAATGCGCGGTGCAAGTGCAATCCGCCTTCCATGACGTGTTTTTTACCCTTTTCCGAGCAGGAAGTTACCTTTCTGGCTGGTGCTGTGTTCGCTCTCCAGGCTATGGACCTCGGCTTCGTCCTTCAAATTCACCCCGGAAAGCTGGCGCCGGCACGCTTCGCGCATCAGGTACAGCAAGCGGTGCGCCGCCATGCCATAACTCAGGCCCTCCAGGCGGATGTTGGAAATGCAGTTGCGGTAGGCATCGGTCAGGCCGACCTTCGGTGCATAGGTGAAGTACAGGCCAAGGCTGTCGGGCGAGCTGAGCCCCGGGCGCTCGCCGATCAGCATCACCGTCATTCGTGCGCCCAGCAGTTCACCTACCTCGTCGGCCACTGCCACGCGGCCCTGCTGCACCAGCACCACCGGGGCGCTGGTCCAGCCGTCGGCGGCGGCCTGTTCCTCGAAGCGCGCAAGGAACGGCAGGGTGTGGCGGTGCACGGCCAGTGCCGAGAGGCCGTCAGCGACGACGATGGCCAGGTCGACCCCGCCGGGGTTGGCCTGGGCGTGCTGGCGCAGCGCGGCTACCGAATCTTCGTTCAGCCGTCGCCCCAGGTCCGGGCGTTGCAGGTACTGGTTGCGGTCGCTGGCGGCGCTGTGCAGCACCAGGCTTTCGCGCCCGCGGTCACTCAGCTGGGTAGCCAGGCCGGCATGGTCGAAGGCCAGGTGCACGGCATCGCGAGCCTGGGCGTGGGCGAACTGGAAGTCCAGCTGCGCCCTGGTCGGCAGGCTGGTGCCGGTGCGGCCCAGGGCGATGCGTGCCGGGGTCAGGTTGCGCAGGGCCAGCCAAGGGTTGTCGGGGGTAGGCGTGCGGTGGTCCATGGTCATCCCTATGCAAGCTGTGCCAAGGCCTGGCGGAAGGCCGGCGGCAGGTTGTCACCAAAGCGCACTCGGCCATCGGCCTGGGTGAAGATGCCGGTGCGGGCCAGCCATGCCTCGAATTCCGGCCCGGGCTTAAGGCCCAGGGTCTGGCGCGCGTACAGCGCGTCGTGAAACGAGGTGGTCTGGTAGTTGAGCATGATGTCGTCGGAGCCGGGGATGCCCATGATGAAGTTGATCCCGGCCACGCCCAGCAGGGTCAGCAGGGTGTCCATGTCGTCCTGGTCGGCTTCGGCGTGGTTGGTGTAGCAGATATCGCAACCCATCGGCACGCCCAGCAGCTTGCCGCAGAAGTGGTCTTCGAGGCCGGCGCGGATGATCTGCTTGCCGTTGTACAGGTATTCCGGGCCGATGAAACCGACCACGGTGTTGACCAGGAACGGCTTGAAGTGGCGGGCCACGGCATAGGCGCGGGTTTCACAGGTCTGCTGGTCGACACCGTGGTGGGCATTGGCCGACAACGCGCTGCCCTGGCCGGTTTCGAAGTACATCAGGTTCTGCCCGAGGGTGCCGCGTTTTAGCGAAAGGCCTGCTTCGTAGCCTTCCTGCAGTACGTTCAGGTTGATGCCGAACCCGGCGTTGGCCGCCTCGGTGCCGGCGATGGACTGGAACACCAGGTCCAGTGGTACGCCACGGTTGATCGCCTCGATCGAGGTGGTGACGTGGGTGAGCACGCAGGCCTGGGTGGGGATGTCGTAGCGCTGGATGATGGCGTCGAGCATTTCCAGCAGGGCGCAGATCGAGGCGATGCTGTCGGTGGCCGGGTTGATGCCGATCATGGCGTCGCCGTTGCCGTACAGCAGGCCGTCGAGGATGCTGGCGGCGATGCCGGCCGGCTCGTCGGTCGGGTGGTTGGGCTGCAGGCGGGTCGACAGGCGCCCGCGCAGGCCCATGGTGCCGCGGAAGCGGGTGACCACGCGGATCTTCTGTGCCACCAGCACCAGGTCCTGCACGCGCATGATCTTCGACACTGCGGCGGCCATTTCCGGCGTCAGCCCGGGTGCCAGGCTGCGCAGGCTGTCCTCGGTTGCCTCTTCGCTCAGCAGCCAGTCACGCAGGCCACCCACGGTCAGGTGGCTGACCGGGGCGAAGGCCTGTGCATCATGGGTGTCGATGATCAGGCGCGTGACTTCATCATCTTCGTAAGGGATCAGCGCTTCGTTGAGGAAATGCGTCAGCGGGATATTGGCCAGGGCCATCTGCGCGGCGACCCGTTCGCCGTCGTTGCCGGCTGCCACGCCCGCCAGGTAGTCCCCCGAGCGGGCGGGGCTGGCCTTGGCCATCACTTCCTTGAGGCTGTCGAAGCGGTAGACCAGGTGGCCGACCGTGTGTACGAAACTTGCCATACAGACTCTCCAGAGCCGCGGGTTGCCCCGCGGCGGGTGGCGGCGATCAGTGCAAGGCCTCTTCGGCCTTCTGGATCGCGGCGAATTCCTCTTCCGGTGTACCCGCTACCAGGTGGTGGCGGCTGTAGAAAGCAAAGTAGGCAATTAATACCGCATAGATCACTGCGGCGCCAATCACCACCCGTGGGTCGACCAGGAAACCGGCGACCACGGCGATGCAGGCCAGTACCAGTGCCAGGCCCGAGGTGAAGATGCCACCGGGGGTGCGGTATGGGCGCTCCATCTTTGGCCGGCGGATGCGCAGGGTGATGTGCGCGGCCATCATCAGCACGTACGACAGGGTAGCGCCGAACACCGCCACCAGGATCAGCAGGTCACCCTGGCCGGTCAGCGACAGGGCAAAGCCGATGATCCCGGGAATGACCAAGGCCAATACCGGGGCTTTGCTCTTGTTGGTTTCCGACAGCTTGCGCGGCAGGTAGCCGGCGCGGGACAGGGCGAAGATCTGCCGGGAGTAGGCGTAGATGATCGAGAAGAAGCTGGCGATCAGCCCGGCCAGGCCGACCAGGTTGACGAAGCCGCCCATCCAGGTGCTTCCGCCGTAGGCTTTGGACAAGGCTTCCACCAGTGGGTTGCCGGACGCTTTCAGTGCTTCGGAGCCTGCGCCGCCGGGGCCGACCACCAGGATCAGCAGGGCGAAGGCCAGCAGCACCAGCATGGCGCCGATGAGGCCGCGTGGCAGGTCACGCTTGGGGTTCTTGGTTTCTTCGGCAGCCAGCGGCACGCCCTCCACGGCGAGGAAGAACCAGATGGCATAGGGAATGGCCGCCCACACGCCGACATAGCCGAACGGCAGGAAACTGCTGGCGCCCACGGCGTCCGTTTTGGCGATGTCGAACAGGTTGGCTGCATCAAAATGGGGCGCCATGCTCACCAGGAACACGGCCAGGGCGATGGCGGCGATGGCGGTGATGATGAACATCAGCTTCAACGCCTCACCCACGCCAAAGATGTGGATGCCGATGAACACGATGTAGAACGCCAGGTAGATCATCCAGCCGCCGATGCCGAACAGTGACTGGCAGTAGGCGCCGATGAATACCGCGATGGCGGCGGGGGCGATGGCGTACTCGATGAGGATCGCCGTCCCGGTGAGGAAACCGCCCCAGGGGCCGAAGGCGCTGCGGGCAAAGCCGTAGCCGCCGCCTGCGGTGGGGATCATCGACGACAACTCGGCCAACGAGAAGCACATGCACAGGTACATGGTGGCCATCAGCAGGGTGGCGAGGAACATGCCGCCCCAGCCGCCCTGGGCCAGGCCGAAGTTCCAGCCGGCATAGTCGCCGGAGATGACGTAGGCCACGCCCAGACCGACCAGCAGGACCCAGCCGGCGGCACCTTTTTTCAGTTCACGTTGCTGGAAATAGTCCGAGCCGACTTTTTCGAAGTCTACGGAAGAGCCTGCCGGCGAGCCGGCGGAATGATCGCTTGGCATAGATTCACCTGTTGTTTTTCTTGGTGGCCGGACGGGTTCCGGGCCGATGGTGATGGGTACTGCAGGAAGCGAGCCAGTGGCTTTGGGGCCGCTTTGCGGCCCATCGCGACACAAGGCCGCTCCTACAAGGGGACGCGGTTCCTGTAGGAGCGGCCTTGTGTCGCGATGGGCTGCGCAGCAGCCCCAAATGCGCCGGTTTAGAAGAAGCCCAACGGATTGATGTCGTAGCTCACCAGCAGGTTCTTGGTCTGCTGATAGTGGTCGAGCATCATCTTGTGGGTCTCACGCCCGACCCCCGACTTCTTGTAGCCACCGAACGCGGCATGCGCCGGGTAAAGGTGGTAGCAGTTGGTCCACACGCGCCCGGCCTTGATCCCACGGCCCATGCGGTAGGCACGGTTGATATCGCGGGTCCACACGCCGGCACCCAGGCCGAACTCGGTGTCGTTGGCGATTGCCAGCGCTTCGGCTTCGTCCTTGAAGGTGGTGACGCTGACCACCGGGCCGAAGATCTCCTCCTGGAACACGCGCATCTTGTTGTTGCCCTTGAGCAGGGTCGGCTGGATGTAGTAACCGGTGGCCAGCGAGCCTTCCAGTTTCTCGACCTTGCCGCCGGTCAGCAACTCGGCGCCTTCCTTCTGGGCGATGTCGAGGTACGACAGGATCTTCTCGAACTGCTGTTGCGAGGCCTGGGCGCCGACCATGGTGTCGGTGTCCAGCGGGTCGCCGCGCTTGATCTGCAGCACCTTCTTCATCACCACTTCCATGAACTGCGGGTAGATCGATTCCTGTACCAGTGCCCGTGACGGGCAGGTGCATACCTCGCCCTGGTTGAAGAACGCCAGCACCATGCCTTCGGCCGCCTTCTCGATGAAGCTTGGCTCGGCTTGCATGATGTCTTCGAAATATACGTTCGGCGATTTGCCGCCCAGTTCGACGGTGGACGGGATGATGTTCTCGGCCGCGCACTTCATGATGTGCGAGCCCACCGGAGTCGAGCCGGTGAAGGCGATCTTGGCGATGCGCTTGCTGGTGGCCAATGCTTCACCGGCTTCGCGGCCATAGCCTTGCACCACGTTGAGCACGCCTTTTGGCAGCAGGTCACCGATCACTTCCAGCAGCACGGTGATGCCCAGCGGGGTCTGCTCGGCCGGCTTGAGCACCACGCAGTTGCCGGCGGCCAGGGCTGGGGCGAGCTTCCAGGCTGCCATCAGGATCGGGAAATTCCACGGGATGATCTGCCCGACCACGCCTAGCGGCTCGTGGATGTGATAGGCCACTGTGCCTTCGTTGATTTCCGCGGCGCCGCCTTCCTGGGCGCGGATGCAGCCAGCGAAATAGCGGAAGTGGTCGACCGCCAGCGGAATGTCGGCATTGAGGGTTTCGCGGATCGGCTTGCCGTTATCCCAGGTTTCGGTAATGGCCAGCAGTTCGAGGTTCTGCTCGATACGGTCGGCGATCTTGAGCAGGACATTGGAGCGGTCCTGAACTGAGGTGCGACCCCAGGCGTCGGCCGCAGCGTGGGCGGCATCCAGGGCTTTCTCGATGTCTTCGGCAGTGGACCGGGGGAATTCAGCGATCAGCTTGCCATTCACCGGGGAGGTATTTTCGAAGTACTGCCCCTTTACCGGAGGAACGAACTCACCACCGATGTAGTTGCCGTAGCGGCTCTTGAAGGAAACCTTCGCGCCTTCGGTACCGGGATGTGCGTAACGCATGGTGTGTCTCCTGGCTATTGTGTTTGTTAGGGAGTTGGAAAGCGTAGAGCAAAGGTTGGGCCAGCGTTTCGAGCACCAGGCAAATCAATGACTTTGCTCGGTTCTTTGGGCCTGATTCACGGTAGCTGTACCAGCGCCGGTACGCGCGGGGGTGACACTTTGTGCCATTTGCGACACGTAACCGGAGGGTGCATTGCAAAGCCTTCCCGGGTGGAGGATGCTGGCGGGACTCTCTATCTGCGGAGAACTACAACAATGCAGAGCAATCATTTCAGTCGCCATGCCCAGCAAGTCCATACCGTCGCCCATGGTGGGGCCGGGGAGGGCGGCAGTGACCCGTCCATCGCCCGCTCCTGGCTGCGCTGCCTGGAGGACTACCACCTCGACCCGTCGGTGCTCGAGGCCCCGGTGGTGCTCGAGCACGGGCGCCTGCTGGAAAGCCGCGAGCGCCTGCGCCAGGTGCTGCAGATTGCCGACCATGAAATGAACAGCCTGCACCAGCAGCTTTCCGGGGCCGGCCATGCGGTGCTGCTGACCGATGCCCGTGGGGTGATCCTCAATTGCGTCAGCGCGCCGACCGAGCGGCGCAGCTTCGAGCGCGCCGGCTTGTGGCTGGGCGCTGACTGGAGCGAGGCGCGCGAGGGCACCAACGGCATCGGCACCTGCCTGGTCGAGCGCCAGGCGCTGACCATTCACCAGAACGAGCACTTCCGTGGTCGCCACACGGGGCTGACATGCTCGGCCAGCCCGGTGTTCGACCCGCATGGCGAGTTGCTGGCAGTGCTGGATGTATCTTCGGCGCGGCCCGACGTTTCCCGGCAGAGCCAGTTCCACACCATGGCCCTGGTCAACCTGTCGGCGAAGATGATCGAAAGCTGCTACTTCCTGCGTCATTTCGAACAGCAATGGCTGCTGCGTTTTCACCTGCAGGCCGAGTCGGTCGGCCTGTTCAGCGAAGGCCTGCTGGCGTTCGACGGTGACGGGCGGATCTGCGCCGCCAACCAGAGCGCGTTGAACCTGCTGGGCACGGTGCGTGGTGGTGTGCTGGGCAAGCCGCTGGAACGCTTTTTCGCTTGCAGCCACGACGAACTGTTCAGCCGCGCCACGCCCGGCGGCAGCACGGCCTGGCCGCTGCATACCCTGGACGGGCGCCAGGTGTTCGCCAGCCTGCGTGGCCAGGCGCGTGCACCGGTGTGGTCGGTGCCAGCCGCCCAGCCGCGACCCACGCGGGAAGCGGAGCCGCTTATCTGCCTGCTCGACCCGGCCTTGCAGAACGACTTCCGCCGCAGT
Organism: Pseudomonas sp. TE3-3-F2023; assembly: GCF_036784815.1. Taxonomy (NCBI): domain Bacteria; kingdom Pseudomonadati; phylum Pseudomonadota; class Gammaproteobacteria; order Pseudomonadales; family Pseudomonadaceae; genus Pseudomonas; species Pseudomonas sp. TE3-3-F2023. Next base: position 1,451,646 of record NZ_CP145113.1, read on the forward strand.
GTGCGGGTGTTCGAGCGCGATGTGCCGCTGTTGCTGCGCGGCGAGACCGGCTGCGGCAAGGAGGCCTTCGCCCAGGCCGTGCACCAGGCCAGCGAGCGGCGCGGCAAGCCGTTCGTTGCCGTCAACTGTGCCTCTATTCCGGAGAGCCTGATCGAGAGCGAACTGTTCGGCTACCGCGGCGGCAGCTTTACCGGTGCGCGCAAGGAAGGCATGCGCGGCAAGCTGCTGCAGGCCGACGGCGGCACCTTGCTGCTGGACGAGATTGGCGACATGCCGCTGGCCCTGCAAACCCGCCTGCTGCGTGTGCTGGAGGAGCGCCAGGTGGTGCCGATCGGTGGCGAACCGCAGGCGGTCGACGTGCGCATCGTCAGCGCTACCCACCGTGACCTGCTGGAGCGGGTGGAGCAGGGCAGTTTCCGCGAGGACCTGTATTACCGGCTCAATGGCCTGGAAGTGGCATTGCCTGCGGTGCGCGAGCGCAGTGACAAGGCGCAGTTGCTGGACTTTCTGCTGCGTCAGGAGGCACGTGGAGAACCGATCGATATCGAGCCCAGGGCGCGACAGGCACTGCTCGACTTTGCCTGGCCGGGCAACGTGCGGCAGATGCGCAATGTGCTGCGTACCTTGGTGGCGCTTTGCGAAGACTCCCGCATCGTGTTCCCGGATCTCCCCGCCATTCTCCGCAACAGCACCGTCCCTGTAGGAGCGGCCTTGTGTCGCGAAAGGGTCGCAGAGCGGCCCCAGGGTCTCAGCAGCGCCGACCAATCTGCAGGGGCTGCGTCGCAGCCCGATCGCGACACAAGGCCGCTCCTACAGGATGCGGAGCGGCAAGCATTGTTGGAGACGTTAGAGGCAAAACACTGGCACCTCACCCGTGTCGCCGAGCACTTGGGCATCAGCCGCAATACCTTGTATCGAAAACTGCGCAAACACGGCATCACCCGGGCCGGCTGAGCGAAACATCTGGTGCGATTTGTCGCGCCCTGGGCTACCCTGCCTCGATGTTTTGCGAGGTCGACCATGCATATTCACATTCTCGGTATTTGCGGCACTTTCATGGGCTCGCTGGCGGTGCTGGCCAAGGAACTTGGCCACCGCGTCACCGGCTCGGACGCCAACGTCTATCCCCCGATGAGCACCCAGCTCGAAGCCCAGGGCATCGAACTGACCCAAGGCTATGACCCGGCCCAGCTGGACCCGGCGCCAGACCTGGTAGTCATCGGCAACGCCATGTCGCGTGGCAACCCGGCGGTGGAGTACGTGCTGAACAAGGGCCTGCCCTATGTCTCCGGCCCGCAGTGGCTGGCCGACCACGTGTTGCAGGGCCGCTGGGTGCTGGCCGTTGCCGGTACCCACGGCAAGACCACGACCAGCAGCATGCTGGCCTGGGTGCTGGAGCACGCCGGCATGAGCCCGGGCTTTTTGATCGGCGGTGTGCCGCAGAACTTCTCGGTGTCGGCGCGCCTGGGCGCTACGCCGTTCTTCGTGGTCGAAGCCGACGAATACGACAGCGCCTTCTTCGACAAGCGCTCGAAGTTCGTCCACTACCACCCGCGCACGGCAATCCTCAACAACCTCGAGTTCGACCATGCGGACATCTTCCCCGACCTGGCCTCGATCGAGCGACAGTTCCACCACCTGGTGCGCACCATCCCCAGCGAAGGCCTGGTCATCCACCCCACCACAGAGCAGGCGCTGGAGCGGGTGATCGGCATGGGTTGCTGGACCCCGGTGCAGACCACCGGCGAAGGTGGCCAGTGGCAAGCCCGCCTGCTCAGCCCCGACGGCTCGCGCTTCGAAGTGCTGTTCGACGGCGAAGCGCAGGGCGTGGTGGATTGGGCGCTGACTGGCCAGCACAACGTCGCCAACGCCCTGGCCACCCTGGCAGCGGCGCGCCATGTAGGGGTGGTGCCAGCCATGGGTATCGAAGGCCTGAGCGCCTTCAAGAGCGTCAAGCGGCGCATGGAAAAGGTTGCCGAAGTGCAGGGCGTTACCATCTACGATGACTTCGCTCACCACCCGACCGCCATCGCCACCACACTCGACGGCCTGCGCAAGCGCGTTGGCGAGGCCCCGGTGATCGCCGTGATCGAGCCACGCTCCAACTCGATGAAGCTCGGTGCCCACCGTGATGGCCTGCCGGAAAGCGTCAACGACGCCGACCAGGTGATCTGGTACGCTCCGGCCAACCTTGGCTGGGACCTGGCTGCAACCGCCGCGCAATGCAAAGTGCCCAGCGTGGTGGCCGACAGCCTCGAAGCGATCATCGAGCGGGTCAAGGGCCAGGCCCGCCCAGGTACCCATGTAGTGATCATGAGCAACGGCGGCTTCGGCGGCCTGCACGGCAAGCTGGCCGAGGCACTGAAGTGAGCGGGCCGGAACGCATCACCCTGGCCATGACGGGGGCCTCTGGCGCCCAGTACGGCCTGCGCCTGCTCGATTGCCTGGTGCGGGAGGACCGCGAGGTGCACTTCCTGATCTCCAAGGCCGCGCAACTGGTGATGGCCACCGAGACAGACGTGGTGCTGCCGGCCAAGCCACAGGCGATGCAGGCCTTCCTCACCGAATATACCGGCGCTGCCGACGGTCAGATCCGCGTGTATGGCAAGGAAGACTGGATGTCGCCGGTGGCCTCCGGCTCCGGTGCCCCGGCGGCAATGGTCGTGGTGCCCTGTTCCACCGGCACCTTGTCGGCGATTGCCACCGGTGCCTGCAACAACCTGATCGAACGCGCTGCCGACGTTACCCTCAAGGAGCGTCGCCAGCTGATCCTGGTGCCGCGCGAGGCGCCGTTCTCCACCATACACCTGGAGAACATGCTCAAGCTGTCCCAGATGGGCGCGGTGATCCTGCCGGCGGCGCCGGGCTTTTATCACCAGCCGCAGACCATCGACGACCTGGTCGACTTCGTGGTGGCGCGCATTCTCAACCTGCTGAACATTCCCCAGGACATGTTGCCGCGCTGGGGTGAGCACCATTTCGGGGTGGATGATTGAAGCGAGCGCTGGCAGGTTTGCTGGCGCTGGTGCTGCTCGGTGGCTGTGCCACGGTGCGCACGCTGGATGCCAACAAGCCCGGGGCACCGGTGGTGTATGCCGGTACCCGGTTGGACTTGTATGTGATCAATGGCGGGTGCTGCCCGCTGGATCGTTACGGGGCTGATGCGCCGGCGTATCCGGGGCTGGACCTGCCGGGGAGCATGTTGCTCGATACCTTGTTGCTGCCGTTGTCGCTGCTCACTGCAGCCGGTGTAGGCTTCCAGGCCACCGGCGGCCTGTAAGGGTCCTTTCGCGGGCACGCCCGCTCCTACAGGATCTGTGTAATCTTCATGTGATCACTGTACCTGTGGGAGCGGGCGTGACCGCGAAGAGGCCATCACAAGTGAAGCCTATTTCTTGCCCAACCTGCGCAATTCATCCGATTCCACAATCCGCACTCCGTCTTCCTCCTCCAGCGCCAGCCGCCACAGCGCCCGGGCCAATGTACAAGCCTCGATCCCCCGATACTTCCCGGGTATCAGCTTGGCAAACGGCGAAGCCAACTGTTCGCCGAGCCGCGGCTCGACCCGCTCGCCCAGCAGCAACGACGGCCGCACGATGGTCAGCTGCGGCCAATCCTGGGCCTTTAGTGCCTCCTCCATTTCGCCCTTGACCCGGTTGTAGAAGATCGACGATTTCGGGTCGGCGCCCAATGCACTGACCACCAGCAGATGACGCGCGCCCAACTCCCGGGCACGTTTGCTGAATGCCACCACCATGTCCAGGTCCACCGCACGGAAGGCCGATTCGGAACCGGCCTGCTTCAGCGTGGTACCCAGGCAGCAGTAGGCGATATCGACACGCCCTGCCAGCTGTGGGAGGAACACCGCCGGGTCGCCCACCGGGTTTTCCAGGTGCGGGTGCTCGGCCAGTGGCCGACGGGTAGGCGCCAGTACGCGGGTGATGGTGGGCTCGTTGAGCAGGCGGTCGAGCAGGTGTTCACCTGTCAGACCCGTGGCACCGGCAAGCAGGACATGCTGAGGCGTCAAATACATGATGTCTCTCCCTTGTTACACACAAGCTTAGTGGCTGCGGGGCGTTTGCGCCTGTTCCCCCACATTGGCCTGTGCGGCGTTACGCAATGCTTCTTCGGCCTGTTGCCGGCGCAGGTGCTGCCAGTGCTCAAGCACGCTCGGCGGCGCCCACAGCTGCGGTTCGGAGGCCTCGAAACCTTCCCTTTGTTCTCTTTCGGCAACGCTGGCGCGCGCCAGTTCAAACGCCTGTTTCAGGTCGTCGGTCTGGTTCAGCGCTTCGGCGAACAGGGCATCGCCGAAGTAGGTGAAATCGGCTTCTTCCGAGCAACCGAAGGACACGCGGTCGGCCCGGGCAGCGGTCATGATCAGCGTGCGCTCATCCTTGAGCGGGGCTATGTAGCCCCCTGAATAGCACGCGGATATGACAATGACCTTGTCGCGGTTCTTCAGCGGTGCCAGGGCGCTGGCCAGTTCGTCGGCGGACAGGTCGGCCAGCTGCAGGCGCGGCTGGTCGAACACCAGCTGGTGGTCGTGGCTGCCATGGCTGGTGAGGTAGATGAACACCAGGTCTTCGGGGCCGCTGCGCTCGGCCAGGGTGCGGGCGGCGCGGGTCAGGTTTTCACGCGTGGCCATGGGGCGGGTGGTCATGTGGTCGCGGTGGTTGACCAAGGTCACCTGGCCACGGGCACCAAAGCGCACCTTGAGCATGTTGCTGACGTAGTCGGCTTCGCGCATGAACACGCTCTGCTGGCCATCGCCGCCCACCACCAGGCTGTAAAGCTGGACTGATGGCGCCGAACGCGGTACCCGGGCCAGCGCTTCGTCCAGCAAACGGCCCTGGTTGAGCAAAGCCAGGTCCAGCGGGTCGGGCAACAGTTTGCCGTTCTGGTCGCGTACGCGCACGCCGTTGCTCCAGGTACCGCTTTCGACCTTGCCGTTGGCCAGGATCAGCCGGCCCTGGCCGTGGTAGGCATCGTTGAGGAAGCCGCCGATGTACTTGCTGCCGTCGGCCAGTTGCAGGCTGCCCTGGCCCGACAGGCGCCAGTCGGCGAAGGTACCCTTGTAGTGGCTGCCATCGCTGCCCAGCAGTTCGCCTTCGCCGACCAGTGAGCCGTCCTTGAATTCGCCGATCCACACATCACCATCGGCATTTTCGTAGCGGCCACGGCCTTCCAGGCGGTTGTCCTTGAACTCGCCGATGTACTGCTCGCCGTCGACGCTGTCATAGGTGCCGCTGCCTTCCAGTTGGCCGTTGATGAAGTGGCCGCTGAACTGGTTGCCGCTGGCATCGCTGCGCACCCCGGCACCGTTGGGCTTGCCCTTGGCGAACAGGCCCTGGTAACGGCTGCCGTCGGCCAGTTCCAGCTCGCCGGCGCCTTCGTACAGGTCGTCCTTGAATTGGCCGCGGTAAGTCTGGTCGGCTTGCTTGAGGGTGCCTTCGCCGTCGCGGCGGCCGTGGCTGAAGGTGCCGGCATAGTGGCTGCCCGGGGTGGTCAGCTCACCCAGCCCCTGGAACAGCCCTGCGGCGAACTGGCCGCGATACACCTCGCCGTTGCGGCCGTGCCATTCGCCCTGGCCGTGCCATTGACCGTCCTTGAAGGTACCGGCGTACCAGCTGCCGTTGGGATAGTCGATCCGGCCCTCGCCTTGCAGCAGGCCATCGACCACCTGCCCCCGGTACCGCCCACCGTCAGGCAGGCGCGCGTCCGGCGGGAGCAGCGATTCGCCATCGCCGCAGGCGGCAAGCAGCAGGACCAGGGTGATGGGGAGCAGTGAACGCATGGCGAGAACCGGGCAATAGGTCTGCCGAGTATGACGCAGAATGGGATCCTGAAACAGCGAACGCAGGTGCTGGCGCAGCTCGCGAGCCTGCACTGCATCCAAAAGCTGGCACGGAACCTGTGGGAGCGGGCGTGCCCGCGAACACCGGCGAAGCCGGTGCCAGGCACCGCGTCGCCTGATTCGCGGGCACGCCCGCTCCCACAGGTTCCGTGTCGCCTTTGAGGTGCAATCAGCGCACGCCCGGCGAAACGATGATTTTCACGTTCTCCTCCTTGTTGTTGACCAGCTCCTCGAAGCCCAGCTCGACAATCTGCTCCAGCCCGATCCGCCCTGTCACCAGCGGGCGAATATCCAGCCTGCCGTCAGCGATGAAGGCAATGACATCGGCAAACTCGCCGTTGTAGGCCAACGCCCCCAGCACCTGCTTTTCGGTGGACACCAGTTCGAAGAAGTTGAACTCGCTGGGTTCTTCGAAAATGCCCACCAGTACGCACTTGCCCGCCTTGCGGATGGTGTCGATGGCCAGCTTGGCCGTGTGCTTGTTGCCGATGCATTCAAAGCTCACGTCCGCCCCCAGCCCAGCAGTCAGCTTGCGGATTTCCGCCAGGGCGTCGCACTGGCCGGGGTCCAGCACCACGCTGGCGCCAACTTCCTTGGCCTTGGCCTTGCGTGCCGAGGACATCTCCAGTGCGATCACCTGCGCCGCGCCAGCCGCCTTGGCACACATGATGGTGCACAAGCCGATTGTGCCGGCGCCGACCACCACCACTGTCTGGCCAAGCAGGCTACCGGCCTTCTTTACCGCATGCATGCCCACCGCGAGCGGCTCGATCAGTGCCCCGGCCTCTGCCGGGAAACCCTGCGGCAGCCGGTACAGCAGGTTGGCGGGCACGTTGACCAGTTCGGCAAAGGCGCCGTTGTTCATCAGGCCGGTGAAGGCCAGGCGCTCGCAGATGTTGTACAGGCCGTGGGTGCAGTAGTAGCAGGTGCCGCAATGCTGGCAGGCGTCCGCAGCCACCGGGTCACCGACGGCAAAACCTTCCACGCCTTCACCCAGCTTGGCGATCTGGCCGCAGAATTCGTGGCCGAGGATGCACTGACCCTGTATGCCGGTCAGCGGGTGTGGTGCTTCCACGGGGATGAATACCGGACCGGCGACGTATTCGTGCAGGTCGGAGCCGCAGATACCGCACCAGTCCACCTTGATCTGCACCCATCCTGGCGCAGGGTCGGCCGGCAGGGGCACCTGTTCGACGCGAATATCATTGCGGCCATGCCAGACGGCAGCACGCATGTGGGTGTGGCTCAGGTCGTTCATTGCTTTTCTCCAGGCTCACGGAAAGGGCTTAGTGCTTGCGCAGGAACGCGAGCAGTTGCTGGTTGACCTGTTCGGCCGCCTCCATCTGCACCATGTGGCCGGCCTCAGGCAGCACCAGCACTTCAGCCTCCAGCCCTTCGGCATGGCTGGCCGGAATGATCGCGTCCTTGCCACCCCACACCACCAGTGCCGGGTGCTGCCCCAGCACCCCGCGCAGGTCATGGCGCTGTCGGTCGCCGTCGGCGATGGCCGATGCCAACAGGCGCAGCGCCTCGTCCACACCTTCCAGGCGCTTGAACTTGAGCATGTCCTCCAGCATCTGCCGGGTGACGAGTGCCGGGTCGGCAAACAGCTGCACCATCTGCGGTTTGAGGGCATTGCGATTGGCGGCAGCGACGAAGCCTTTCAGGTACTGCCCGTTGATTGCCTCGCCCAGCCCGGCACTGGCCACCAGGCTCAGGCTGGCAACCCGCTGCGGCGCCAGGCGCGCCACGTTCAGGCTGACCGCGCCGCCCATGGAGTGGCCGGCCAGGTGGGCCTTGGCGATGTCCAGGTGGTCGAGCAGGGCCAGCACTGTTTCGCTCAACTCGTCCAGGTCGCCCTGTTGCAGGGTCTTGGCCGACTCGCCATGGCCAGGCAGGTCGAGGGCGATCACACGTCGCTCGGCAGCCAGCGCCGGGTGGTTGAACAGCCAGTTGTTGAGATCGCCACCAAAGCCGTGCACCAAAACCAGTGGCGTGCCACCTTCGCCCAGCTCGAACCAGCGCAGCAGATGGCCCCCCACTTGCGCCTTCTGAGGGGCCGGCCCCTGAGCCTGGTCGGCGCCACCCTCGGCGACGAACTCGGCCTGGAAGCGCTGCACCACGGCATCGATTTCAGCCTCTTCGGCTTCGCCTTCCACCACTACTGCCAGCAGGGCACCGACCGGCAGGGTTTCATCAGGCCTGGCCACCTGGCGGCGCAACACACCGCTGAACGGGGCTTCGACACTGCTGCTGATCTTGTCGGTCTCGACATCCAGCACCTCGTCACCCTTGTTGATTTCGTCACCTTCCTGTTTCAGCCAGGTATCCACCCGGCCCTCGGTCATCGACAGGCCCCACTTGGGCATGGTCAGGGTATGGATCTGGCTCATGCGGCACTCCTTGCGGCTTCGATCACTTTGCGTACCGCAGCCTCGATCTTCGCCGCGTCAGGGATGTACAGGTCTTCCAAGGCATCGGAGAACGGCACAGGAGTATGCGGGGCGGTGACCATTTCTATCGGGCCCTTGAGCGCGCCGAAGGCCTTCTGTGCCACCAGCGCGCTGATGTCGGTGGCCATGGAGCAACGCGGGTTGGCTTCGTCGATAACCACCAGGCGGCCGGTCTTTTCCACGCTTTCCAGGATGCTGTCCTCGTCCAGCGGGCTGGTGGTGCGCAGGTCCAGCACCTCGCAGTCGATACCCTGGCGGGCCAGGTTGTTGGCTGCTTCCAGCGCCACATGCACCATGCGGCCATAGGTGACCAGAGTCACGTCGTCACCATCACGCAGGAAGTTGGCTTCGCCAAACGGCACGGTGTAAACCTCTTCCGGCACCTCGCCTTGCATGCTGTACAGCAGCTTGTGCTCGCAGAAGATCACCGGGTCGTTGTCGCGAATCGCCTGTATCAACAGGCCCTTGGCATCGTACGGCGAGGACGGGCAGACCACCTTCAGGCCAGGAATGTGTGTCCACAGCGAGGTGAGCATCTGCGAGTGCTGGGCCGCCGCACGCAGGCCAGCGCCGTACATGGTGCGCATCACCAACGGGGTGACCGCCTTGCCGCCGAACATGTAGCGGAACTTGGCGGCCTGGTTGAGGATCTGGTCCAGACAGCAGCCGGCGAAGTCGACGAACATCAGCTCGCACACCGGGCGCAGGCCCTGGGTGGCAGCACCAACGGCGGCGCCGACGTAGCCGATTTCCGACAGCGGAGCGTCGAGCACGCGCCCCGGGAACTGGTGATAAAGGCCCTTGGTTACGCCCAGCACGCCACCCCAGGCGTCATCCTCGCCGGGGGCACCGGCGCCGCCGGCAACGTCTTCGCCAATGATGAACACCGTGTTGTCGCGGCGCATTTCCTGGGCCAGGGCTTCGTTGATGGCCTGCTGGTAGCTGATCTTTCTTGCCATGGTGATTCTCCTGTTGTTCTTGTAATCCGCGGCTCAGGGGTAGGCGACGTAGACGTCGGTGAGCAGGTCGGCGGGCTGTGGCTTGGGATCGGACTTGGCGCGGCGCACGGCGTCTTCGATCAGGTCTTCGACGCGGGCGTCGATGGCATCCAGTTGCGCAGCCGTGAGCAGGCCGGCGCGGGTGGTCTTGTTGCGGAACTGCATCAGGCAGTCGCGGGATTCGCGCAGGTTCTTCACTTCGTCCGGGGCGCGGTAGGTTTGTGCATCGCCTTCGAAATGGCCGTAGTAGCGGCTGAGCTTGACCTCTATCAGCGATGGGCCTTGCCCGGAACGTGCTCGTTCGATGGCAGCGCCGGCGGCCTCGTATACGGCAAAGAAGTCGAAACCGTCGATGGTGACACCGGGCATGCCGAACCCGGCCGCGCGGTCGGCGATATGGTCGCAGGCAACCGACCAGGTCGAGGCGGTAGCTTCGGCGTAGCCGTTGTTCTCGGCCACGAAGATGCATGGCAGGTTCATGATCGAGGCCATGTTCATGGCCTCGAACACGGCGCCTTCGTTGGAGGCGCCATCGCCGAAGAAGGCCACCGACACATCGTCGCTGCCCTTGATCTTGGCCGCCAGCCCGGCCCCGGCCACCAGCGGTGCACCGGCACCGACGATGCCGTTGGCGCCGAGCATGCCTTTTTCCAGGTCGGCGATATGCATCGAGCCGCCCTTGCCACCGCACACGCCGGTCCTTTTGCCGTAGATCTCGGCCATCATGCCGTACACGTCCACTCCCTTGGCGATGCAGTGGCCATGACCGCGGTGGGTCGAGGCGATGCAGTCGCTGTCGCGCAGGTGGGCCATTACCCCGGCAGCGGAAGCCTCTTCGCCGGCATACAGGTGGACGAAGCCGGGGATCTCGCCGGTGGCGAACTCCACGTGCAGGCGTTCTTCGAAGGCGCGGATGGTGCGCATCACTTCATAGGCATGCAGCAATTGTTCGTTACTGAGTTGATTGGACATCTTGTTGTTCTCCAGGGTTGTCTCAACACGGGTTTGCAGGGTGCAACCGGTGGCCGCGCGGTACGGCCAGCAGGTGATGGCGGGCGGCATGCACCAGCACGGCCTCGACATCCACGCTCAACGGGCCTTGGTGATCGAGGATGATGGTGGGTGTGTCGTGTTCGGCGAATTCGATTTCGCGCTCGCCGTCCAGCGCCAGGGTGCCGCTGGCCAGGCTCAGGCGATGGGCTACGCCGGGCGTCAGCGGGCCACTGGCGGTGATGCCGCAGCCTTGCAGCAGGCCGGGTGCCAGGGGGGCGAGCAGGGCTTGTTCGGCCCTGGGGTTCAGGCGTACCCAGGCGCCGTGCGGGTCCTGGCGCGAGACCGGGCACCACAGGCCGCACAGGGCCGACAGGCCAATGGCATGGGGTTCGGCGAAACAGGCGAAGACTTCACAAAGGTCCTCGCTGCGGCTCAGTGCCCGAGCGCCGATGAAACGCTGGGGCGACACCGCCACCTCCACCAGGGCCCATTCGGCAAGCTGTTGTTCGGGCACCTTCACCAGCAGGCGCTTGTTGCGGCGCAGGCCGATGCTGGCCGGTACCCGGCCGCTGGCAAGCAGGCCACCGGCCAGGCCGGCGCTGGTGGCCTCGCGCAGTTCGGGGAAGGCATTGTTGGTGCCGGTGGACAACGTCAGCAGCGGTACGTCACCGGCCTCGGCGGCAACTGCCTTGTGGGTGCCGTCGCCGCCGAGCACGGCGATCATCGCCACACCTCGCTCGACCATGCGGCGGGTGGCCAGGCGGGTATCGGCAACGGTCTGGGTCAGCGGCAGGTCGATTATTTCGATGGCCGGCCAGTGCTGGTCACGGGCTGCCGGGCCCTGGCTGGCCTTGAGCACGGCGGCGGCAATGCCGGTCATGTCACTGGGCAGCAGCACCTGGCCGATGCCGGTGGCACCAAAGGCAGCGAGCAAGCGCTGGATCGCCGAGGCCTTGTCGGTGCTCGAATAGAGCCCGGCGTTGGCAGTCAGGCGGCGCAGGTCGCGGCCAGAGGCAGGGTTGGCAATGATCCCGACGGTCGGGGCGGGTAGCGGCATGGCGCACCTCGTATTCTTGTTTGCCATGGCAGGAGCAAGCGCGGTGCCAGCTTCTTCTGAATTGGCTGAAGTGCCCGCAATAGAGAGGTTTTCTTGCGCTTCGGCGGAGGCTGATGGTTGGGCTGGCGAGACGCCCGGTGCCAGCCTGGGGTCTACGTTGCCGAGACGCTGAGACGCTGCGTCTCAAGCCGGCCGGTAATCACGCAGTGCTTGTCGGGGCCTGCCCGGAAGCGCTTAATGGCCGGACAACGATAAAAACAGCAACGAGAACCGGAGGGCCTGAATGCTTGCCGCGAACTCCCGAGCCCATGTCGACTGCGTCAGCAGGGTGCTGAAGAATGCCGACCGCCTGCCGCAGGCGCCGGTGCCAACGCTGATCCTCGATTCATGGCGCCGCTCCATGGAGCTGTACCGCCTCGACCCCGGGTCCCAGCAGGGGCCGCGCATCCTGTCCCAAAGCCTGCTCAACGAATGCCGCGAGCGCGCCGAACTGTTCCTGCGTATCGCCAGCGATGCAGTGGCCCGCCTGCATGAGCGGGTGCGCGGTGCCGACTACTGCGTGCTGCTCACCGATGCCTTGGGGCGCACCATCGATTACCGGGTCGAGTCGGCCATCCGCAACGACTGCCGCAAGGCCGGGCTGTATCTGGGCACCTGCTGGTCGGAGGGCGAGGAGGGCACCTGCGGCGTGGCGGCAGTGTTGACCAGCAAGGCCCCGGTCACGGTGCACAAGCGCGACCACTTCCGCGCTGCGTTCATTGGCCTGACCTGTACGGCGGCTCCGGTGTTCGACCCGTTGGGCGAGTTGCTGGGCGTGGTGGATGTCTCGGCCTTGCAGTCGCCGGATGACCGCCGCAGCCAGCACCTGATCCGCCAATTGGTCGAGCAGACCGCCCGCGAGATCGAGAACGCCTTCTTCATGCACAGTGCCCAGGGCCATTGGGTGATGCGTGCCCATGGCACGCCGGGCTATGTGGAAAGCCAGCCCGACTACCTGCTGGCTTGGGATGGCGATGGCCGCCTGCAGGCGATCAACAGCCTGGCGCGCCAGCGGCTGGTGGCGCACCTGGGGCGTTTGCCCGAGCACATTGGCGAGCTGTTCGACATGGACCAGCTGCGCCGCGTGAACGCATCGTCTGCTCAACGCCTGCCGGGCCTGGGTGGGCTGTACGGCCGGGTCAGCGCACCCCGCCAGCGCCAGCGTGCGCAGCCGTTGCGCCAGGCCCAGGACGCCCGCATCGAGCAGCATCTGCGCCTGGCCACGCGGGTCAAGGACTGCAACCTGGCGGTGCTTGTGCAAGGCGAGACAGGGGCTGGCAAAGAGGTGTTCGCCCGCCAGCTGCATCAGCAAAGCCAGCGTCGCGATGGCCCGTTCGTCACCCTGAACTGCGCGGCCATTCCGGAGAGCCTGATCGAGAGCGAGCTGTTCGGTTATGTGGCCGGGGCCTTCACCGGGGCTTCCAGCAAAGGCATGCAGGGGCTGTTGCAGCAGGCCGATGGCGGCACGCTGTTCCTCGACGAAATCGGTGACATGCCGCTGAACCTGCAAACCCGGTTGCTGCGCGTGCTGGCCGAAGGTGAAGTGGCGCCGCTGGGCGCGGCGCGGCGGGAGCGGGTGGATATCCAGGTGATTTGCGCGACCCACCGCGATTTGGCAGCGATGGTGGAGGATGGGCGTTTTCGTGAGGACCTGTACTTCCGCCTGGCCAATGCCCGCTTCGAGTTGCCGCCACTGCGCGAGCGTGAGGACCGCTTGGGGTTGATTCACCAGTTGCTGGCCGAGGAGGCCGAGGCCTGCGGGGTCGAGGCGGTGTTGGCGGATGATGCGCTGCAGGCGCTGCTGGTTTACCGCTGGCCTGGGAACTTGCGCCAGCTGCGGCAGGTGCTGCGCTATGCCTGTGCGGTGAGCGAGGGCGGGCGGGTGCAGGTGCAGGACCTGCCGCAGGAAGTGCGTGGCGAGGTAGTCGCGTCGGCTGAAAGCAGCATGTCCTGTCCGGCCCGGCAGTTGCTGCTGGATGCGCTAATCCGCCATCGCTGGAAGCCGGCCGATGCGGCGCGAGCATTGGGGATATCGCGGGCGACCTTGTACCGGCGGGTTCATGAGCACCACATCGAGATGCCGCGGATGAAGGGGTAGGGCCCAGGGGGCGCGTTGCGCCCCTTTCGCGACACAAGGCCGCTCCCACAGGTACAGCGTCAACCTTGAGGCCTTGCAAAACCCTGTGGGAGCGGCCTTGTGTCGCGATGGGCCGCAAAGCGGCCCCAGGATCCCCCAGGCAATAAAAAACCCCGGAACAAGTCCGGGGTTTTCGGTACATCACACTACGCGATCACTCCTGGCTGGCCAGTTTGTGCTCGAGGTAGTGAATGTTGACGCCGCCTTTGCAGAAACCTTCATCACGCACCAGGTCGCGGTGCAGCGGGATGTTGGTCTTGATGCCGTCGACGACGATCTCGTCCAGGGCATTGCGCATGCGCGCCATGGCTTCGTCGCGGTCCTTGCCGTAGGTGATCAGCTTGCCAATCAGCGAGTCGTAGTTCGGCGGAACCGAGTAACCGCTGTACAGGTGCGAATCCACACGCACGCCGTTGCCGCCCGGGGCGTGGAAGTGCTTCACCTTGCCTGGGCTCGGGATGAACTTCTTCGGGTCTTCGGCGTTGATACGGCATTCCAGCGCATGGCCACGAATGACCACGTCTTCCTGGCGGAACGACAGCTTGTTGCCAGCGGCGATGCTCAGCATCTCCTTGACGATGTCGATACCGGTCACCATCTCCGACACCGGGTGCTCAACCTGCACGCGGGTGTTCATCTCGATGAAGTAGAAGCGGCCGTTTTCGTACAGGAACTCGAAAGTACCCGCACCACGGTAGCCGATCTCGATGCACGCATCGACGCAGCGCTTGAACACTTCCTGACGGGCTTTTTCGTCGATGCCCGGGGCTGGCGCTTCTTCCAGTACCTTCTGGTGTCGGCGCTGCAGCGAGCAGTCACGGTCACCCAGGTGGATGGCGTTGCCTTGGCCGTCGGACAGTACCTGTACTTCCACGTGGCGTGGGTTGGTCAGAAACTTCTCCAGGTAGACCATCGGGTTGCCGAAGGCTGCACCGGCTTCGGTACGGGTGAGCTTGGCCGAGGCAATCAGGTCCTCTTCCTTGTGCACCACGCGCATGCCGCGACCACCACCGCCACCGGCGGCCTTGATGATCACTGGGTAGCCGACGTCACGAGCAATCGCCAGGGCGACTTCTTCATCTTCCGGCAGCGGGCCATCGGAGCCCGGCACGGTCGGTACGCCCGACTTGATCATCGCGTCCTTGGCCGAAACCTTGTCGCCCATCAGGCGAATGGTGTCGGCTTTCGGGCCGATGAAGGCGAAACCGGATTTTTCCACCTGCTCGGCGAAATCGGCGTTTTCCGCCAGGAAGCCGTAGCCCGGGTGGATCGCGGTGGCGCCGGTCACTTCGGCGGCAGCGATGATCGCCGGGATATGCAGGTAGGAATCCTTGGACGATGCAGGGCCGATGCAGACCGACTCGTCTGCCAGGCCCAGGTGCATCAGTTCACGGTCGGCAGTGGAGTGCACTGCGACGGTCTTGATGCCCAGCTCTTTGCAGGCACGCAGGATCCGCAGGGCAATTTCCCCGCGGTTGGCGATCAGGACTTTTTCGAGCTTCCCAGACATCGTTGGCTCTCCGCGATTCAAACGACGGTGAACAGCGGCTGGTCGAACTCAACCGGCTGGCCGTCTTCTACCAGGATGGCATCGATGACACCGCCAACATCGGCTTCGATGTGGTTCATCATCTTCATGGCTTCGACGATGCACAGGGTGTCGCCTTTCTTCACGGTCTGGCCAACTTCAGCGAAGTTCGGTGAGGTCGGCGAAGGCTTGCGGTAGAAGGTACCTACCATCGGCGAGCGGATCACGGTGCCTTTCAGGGCCGGGGCAGCGGCAGCGGCTTCGGCGGCCGGAGCGGCAGCGGCGACTGGGGCAGCAACAGGGGCAGCGGCTACCGGAGCCGGTGCGAAGTACTGCTGGGCAGCTGGGGTCTTGCTGTGACGGCTGATACGGACCGACTCTTCGCCTTCCTTGATCTCCAGTTCGTCGATGCCAGACTCTTCCAGCAGCTCGATCAGTTTCTTGACTTTACGGATATCCATTAATCATCAACTCCCAAAGGTTCGGTCAGGGGGCGAAATACAAAAAAACGTATCTGAAACGTTTCTCTCGAACCCTGGCCCACCGAGGCCAGGGTTTTCATCATTTGGGCTGTGCGTTGGCAGCCAGTTGTTCCAGCGCAGACTCCAGAGCCAGGCGATAACCGCTGGCGCCCAGACCGCAAATCACCCCTACGGCAACATCGGAAAAGTAGGAGTGGTGGCGGAACGGTTCGCGTTTGTGCACGTTGGACAGGTGCACTTCGATGAATGGGATGCTCACCGCAAGCAATGCGTCACGTAATGCGACGCTTGTGTGGGTGAAAGCAGCCGGATTGATCAGGATGAAGTCCACACCCTCGTTGCGTGCGGCGTGAATGCGGTCGATCAGTTCGTATTCGGCGTTGCTCTGCAGGTACTGCAGATGGTGGCCTGCGGCGCGGGCACGTTGCTCCAGGTCCTGGTTGATCTGGGCCAGGGTCACGGCGCCGTAATGGCCAGGCTCGCGGGTACCGAGCAGGTTGAGATTGGGGCCGTGGAGCACCAGTAGCGTTGCCATCTGCGGATTCCTTGGATTTGTAGGGCAATTCGACACAGCGCGGCGAGTGTGCCGTAAAGCGACGGCAAGTGTCCAGTTCCCGGCAATAGCCAGCACGATGTCCGAGGTTCGCGCGAAGTATGTGACCGGATAATTAAATTCGGTCACTGATTTCAGGATTTTTCACAGCTCGCGGGAAGTTATAGACCGACTTTGCCGCGCACGCGTGTCAGAATTTGTGCAAATTCGCCGGCATTTATCTCGCCAATGACCCGATCAGCGGTTATTTCGCTACCGTTCGCGGCAAAGAACAACAAGGCGGGAGGGCCAAACAGCTGGTAGCGGTCCAGCAGGCTGCGTTGTTCGGCATTGCTTTCGGTGATGTCGAAACGCAGCAGCTTGAAGCCAGCCAGTTGTGCTTGCACCTGCGGGGCGGTGAGCACCTCGCGCTCGATCACCTTGCAGCTGATGCACCAGTCGGCGTACCAGTCCAGCAGTACCGGCTGGCCGGCCTCCTTGGCCTGGTCCAGTGCTGCGTCCAGTGCGGCGGGTGTAGTGATGGTCTGCCAGCTCTGCGCCTGCACCGCCGGCCCCTTGCCGGTGGCGACAAGGGTTGCCGGCGGTAGCGGGCGTAGCGGGTCGCCTTGGCCGCTGAGGGCGCCATACCAGCAGGCCAGGGCATACACCAGCAAGGCCAGGCCGAGCAGTTGGGCCAGGCGCTGGCGTGCGGTCTTGACGACAAATTCGAGAGCACCGAGGAACAGCGCCACGCCAGCGGCAAGGAAACCGACCAGCAGCAAGGTCAGCGGGCCTGGCAGCACACGGCTGAGCAAACCGATGGCCAAGCCCAGCAGCAGAACGCCGATGGCGTTCTTCACCGTGTTCAGCCAAGGGCCGCTTTTCGGTAGCCAGGTCGCGCCACCGGTGGCCACCAGCAGCAATGGTGCGCCCATGCCCAGGCCAAGGGCGAACAGCTTGAGTGCACCGCCCAGGGCATCGCCGCTGGCGCTGATGTACAGCAACGCACCGGCCAGCGGCGCCGACACACAGGGCGAAACCAGCAGGCTGGAGAGTACGCCCAGTATTGCCGCGCCCAGCAGCGAGCCGCCCCGGGTGTGGTTGGCGACATTGTTCAGGCGGTTGCTCAGGGCTTGCGGCAGTTTCAGTTCGAACAGGCCGAACATGGCCAGGGCGAACACCACGAAAAACAGCGCGAAGGGCACCAGCACCCAGGCCGACTGCAGGCGCGCCTGCAGGTTCAGGCCGGCGCCGAACAGCCCCATCAGGGCACCGAGTACAGCGAAGCTGGCTGCCATCGGCAGCACGTAGGCCAGCGACAGCGCCAGCCCGCGCAGGCCGCCGGCCTGGCCACGCAGCACCACGCCGGAAAGGATCGGCAGCATCGGCAGCACGCAGGGGGTGAACGTCAGGCCTACTCCGGCGAGGAAGAACAGCGCCAGCGACTTCCAGGTCCAGGCGTGTTCAGCGCTGGCCGGGGTGCTTGCGCCGCCTTCGCCATCGATGCTCAGGCGTGCGGTTTCCGGCGGGTAGCACAGGCCTTTGTCGGCGCAGCCCTGGTAGCCCACCAACAGGGTGAAGGCACGCGGGTCGTTGCGCGGCAGCTCGATATCGAGCACGCCGTGGTACACCTCGACATCACCGAAGAACTCATCGTGCTTGGCCTCGCCCTTGGGGATGCTTGGTGTGCCCAGGGCAATGTCGGCCGGTTCGGTGCGGAACTGGAAGCGGTGGCGGTAGAGGTAGTAGCCGTCGGTAGCGACGAAGCGCAGCTTGATCGTTTGCGCATCGGCCTGGACCAGGCTGAGCTTGAAGGCCTCGTGTACCGGCAGGAAGTCGGCATTATTGGTCAGCGAAGCTGCGCCGAGGGTGGCGCTGGGGCGGTTGTCGAGCAGGCCTGTGGCGAAGGCAGGGCTGGCCAGCAGCAGGAACAGCAGGAAAAACAGGCGGCGCATGGCGGACTCGCGAGGTGGAACGTGCTGGGCATGATAGCGGAGTTGGTGCAGGTTGGGGCCATGCTGGTGGCGGGGGCGACACATGGCCGCTGGCTGATGTGCTGCCTGTGCCGGCCTCTTCGCGGGTAAACCCGCTCCCACCTCGACCGCATAGACCTCAAGCCATAGGTTATCCCTGTGGGAGCGGTTTTACCCGCGAAGAGGCCAGTACAGGCCAACCTAGACTCTGAAGGCCCGCACCGCCCGGTTCAGTTCACCACCCAGGCTCAGCAACTGCTCGCCTTGCTCGCGCCCCTCGCCAATGCGCTGCAGGTTATCCCCACCCAGCTCATGGATCCGCTCGCTGTGGTCGCGAATCTCACTCACGGCACCACTCTGTTGCGCCGTGACATCGGCAATCCGCACCGCTGTATCCGAAATGGTGCGAATGGCACAGACAATCTCGTCCAGCGCCCCATCCGCCGCCTGGGCCTGGTTGGCCGTGGCCTCGGCATGCTCAAGCTGCGCACGCATCCCGGTCACCGAACTTCTGGCTGCCTGCTGCAAGCGGTCGATCAGTACCTGAATCTCGCCAGTCGCCCCGGTAGTGCGTTGTGCCAGCGAACGCACCTCATCGGCCACCACGGCAAAACCACGGCCCATCTCACCGGCGCGGGCCGCTTCGATCGCGGCATTGAGCGCCAGCAGGTTGGTCTGTTCGGCAATAGAGCGGATCACCGTCAGCACGCCGCCGATGGTGGCCGACTCCTCC
Organism: Pseudomonas sp. TE3-3-F2023; assembly: GCF_036784815.1. NCBI lineage: Bacteria > Pseudomonadati > Pseudomonadota > Gammaproteobacteria > Pseudomonadales > Pseudomonadaceae > Pseudomonas > Pseudomonas sp. TE3-3-F2023. The sequence goes on from NZ_CP145113.1 coordinate 1,470,425, forward strand.
GCCAGTTGTTCGATCATGCGAGCGTTGCCCTGCACCTCGTCGACCAACTCACGCAGGCCCGTCAGGCTCTGGCCGATCACCGCCTGACCCTGCTCCACTGCACGCCCGGCATCGCGACTGGCGTCGGCTGCGGCGCTGGCGTCGCCGGCCACTTGCTGGATGGTCGCTTCCAGTTCACCCAGGGCATCGCGGATCTGCCCGGTGTCGCCGGCCTGGCGTTCGGCGCCGTCATGCAGGGCGGCGCTCATGCCGGCCAGGGCGTGGCTGCTACCTGCCACCTGCTCGGCGTTGTGCCGGATGGTGCCGACCAGTTCCACCAGATACTGGCGCAGGCGGTTGAGCGATTCCTGGATGTCGCGCAGTTCACGGTTGGTCCTGCCCAGGGCGATGGCCTCGGCGAAGTCACCCTCGGCCCAGCGCGACAGGGCCGGGGCCAGGCCGGTCAAGGTGCGCGCCAAGCGGCGTTGCAAAGTGTCGATGAGCAAGGCGATAAGCAGGATCAGGCCGATCATCAGGCCCTGGATGATGCGCACTTCGGCGGCAATTTTCGCATGCTGGCCGCGTACCTCGGGTTCCAGCGCCGCAATGGCCTGCTGCACGGCCTCCAGGCGCTGGCCGGTGCTGGCAGCCAGGGCGACGCGGCGCTCGATCTGTTCGCGGGTGCGCTGCAGTTCGGCCGGGTAACGGCCGAGCAGGCTCTGCAGTTCTCGCTTGAGGCCGACGGCAATGTCTTCCTGCTGGGCGCTGGCCTGGGTTTCCAGGCCCATCATCGCGGCGAAGTCGTCGGCACCGGATTCGGCGCTACGGGTTACGCCCAGCAAGGGCAAGGCGTCGATCGCCTGGGCCTGGGCACGGATCAGTTGCAGCTCGCGCTCCACTTCGTCGGCCAGCTCCGGGCGGCCGCTGCTGACCAGCTTGTCCCGGGCCAGCGACAGGCGACCGAGGTGCACGGTGGCGTCGAGCAGTGGCACCAGGTAGCGGTTGGCGTCGGCGCTGCCGCTGTCGCGGGCGTAGCCGGCCAGTTGTTCGAAGTTGGCGCCCAGTTCCCGCTCGGCCTGCAGCAGCAGGGCTTGCGGGTCGCCGGCCAGCTTGCCGGCGGCCAGCAGCTCCTCGGCGGTAAAGGCCTGCAGGCTGTCCAGGCTGGGGCGCAGTTTGTCGGCCAGTTCGCTGGGCCACTCGGCCAGCGCGGCCTGCAGTTGCTGGTTGGCCTCCATCGCCGCGGCGTGGCGCAGGGCATCGCCGCTGCCCAGGTACGCCTGGATGTTGCGGGCCGCCTGGTTCTGAAACTGCTGTGACAGGCCCAGGTAACGCTCCATCAACTGGTAGGGGCGCTCAAGGGCCCGCTGCGACCACCAAAGGGTGGCGCCCAGGGCGATACACACGGTTACCAGCAACAAGGTGTTGAAATTGGTCAGCCACTTCAGGCGCATAGCCGCGAGCTTCCTGCGGGGAGGAGGGGAGGTCGGTGGCTGAAGTTATTGCGATCTTGTGACGGGGTGATGACGGCAGGGGGTTGGCGCCATAAAAAAAGTGGCACAGTGCCTGTATCTGTATTGTCTGTACTGGCCTCTTCGCGGGCTCGCCCGCTCCCACAGGATATCTACCAGACCTGAATGCAGCGTAATCCCTGTGGGAGCGGGCAAGCCCGCGAAGAGGCCGGTAAAGGCGATGAAGAACTCAGGGCTCCACACGCACCACGCAATTACGCCCGGCATGCTTGGCCCGGTACAGCGCCTCGTCCGCCGCACTGGCCATGGTCAGCGCATCCAGCCCCTCATCCATTTGCACCACCCCTGCACTGAAGGTGCACTGCAAGTCCCGCGGCTGCGCCGGGTAGAGAATCTCGGCAAAGCGCCGGCGGATTTCGTCCAGCACCTTGTGCGCTGCGTCCAGCGCGGTATTGGGCATTACAATGGCGAACTCTTCACCACCGTAACGGCCAATGAAATCGGTCTTGCGCAAGCGCTGCTTGAGAAACAGCGCCAGGCTCTTGATCACCCGGTCGCCCATGGGGTGGCCGTGGCGGTCGTTGATCTTCTTGAAGTGGTCGATGTCGAGCATGGCAAAGCTCAACGGCTGCTGCTCGCGACGGGCGCGGAAGCTGCAGTCTTCCAGCAGTTGCAGGATGTGGGTGTGGTTGTACAACCCCGTCAGGCTGTCGCGCACCATGCGCGCCTTCAGGTGCCGGGCGCGTGCGGCGCGGTTGCGTACGGTGGTGATCAGGTGGCGTGAGCGAAACGGTTTGGTCAGGAAGTCATCACCGCCTTCGCTCATGGCATCCAGCTGTTTGTCCAGGTCGTCCTCGGCAGACAGGTAGATGATCGGCACGCTCACATAACGGTCGCTGTGGCGGATCACCTTGGCCAGCTCAGGGCCGGTGCAGGCTGGCATGTACAGGTCGAGGATGATCAGGTCGGGCTGGAAGTCGGCCAGCTCGGCCATGGTGCGGATCGGGTCGGTCAGGCTGCGGGTAATCATGCCGGCGCTGGCCAGCACGCGCTCGGTATACAAGGCCTGGGTGCGCGAGTCGTCGATGATCAGCACGCGCAACGGGTCATGCTGGGTGGCATTGGTCAGCAGTTCGATCTTTTCCAGCAGGCTGGAGGCTTCCAGGGTGCCAGTGAGGAAGTCCTGACCACCCGCGCGCACTGCGGCCAGGCGGGTCGGGGTGTCGGTTTCGTGGTGGCTGAAGAACAGCAGCGGTATATGCCGGGCCAGCCCCTGCTGCACCTGGGCAGCCAGCAGCAGGCCTTGGCCGACACCGTTGAAATCGACATCCATGATGATGGCCGAGGGCGGGTATTCGCCGATCGAGGCCTGAAACGCCGCGGCAGTGGCCAGCGCCTGAACCACCAGGCCAAAGAATTCCAGTTGCTGGGCCAGCCGCTGCGCACGCTCGTGGTCCTGCAGCAGGATGTACACCGGCTTTCGCAGGGGCGGCAGCAGCACCTGATCGAGCGGGTCGTCCTTGCGCAGGCCGCTACGCGTCAGCTGTTGGGCGGGGCACAGCGGGCTCGGCTCGGCTGCTTGGCTCATGTCCTGGCTACTTGTAGGTTGGGGTGTGCAGGGGCAATGATGGCTCTATGCTAGCAGTTCTTTTCAGGTGCGTGAGTGCCCTGCATCAACAAAGCTGCCGGAACGAATATTCAGTTGCTGACCGATTGGTCGCTTATGCGTAAGGCGGTGTCTGCTTTATAGTGCTGCCACGCGGGCTTGCCGTGGCACCCTGGCGCAGGCCTGTGGTCAAAGCCCCTGAACCGTCGTGACTGATTAAGGACAAAGCCATGCTGGACTGGAAAAACCGCGAGGCCAAAGCCGAGCCCCGCGAGCGTGTCGACGGCCGTGGCGCCGCGGCCCGTAGCTACCTTGGCGGCCTCTGGAGCCGTGCCCTGGGGACTCTGATCGGGTTGTACCTGCTGGTGTGTATCGGCCTGGGCTGGTACTGGAGCCAGGAGCCGGAGCTGTTCCCGGTGCAGCAGAACGCCCAGGCCGCCGCCGAGCGTACCGGCCAGCAGATGGTGGTGGGCTACACCACCATCGAAACCCTCAAGACTGTGGCCGGCACCTTGCTGAACAAGCCCGGCGGCTACATTTCCAACGACCGCTTCCCGCCAGGGCTGTGGATGGACAACATGCCGAGCTGGGAATATGGCGTGCTGGTCCAGGTGCGCGACCTGTCCCGTGCCCTGCGCAAGGACTTCGCCCGTTCGCAGTCGCAGTCGACCGAAGACGCCGACCTGGCCAAGGCCGAACCGCGTTTCAACTTCGACAACAAGAGCTGGATCCTGCCGTCGAGCGAGTCGGAGTTCGAAGAGGGCATCAAGTCGCTGACCCGCTACCAGACCCGTCTGGCTGCCGGCGACAAGGGCGCGATCTTCTACACCCGTGCCGACAACCTGAACAACTGGCTGGGTGACGTGGCCACCCGCCTGGGTTCGCTGTCGCAGCGTCTTTCGGCCAGCGTTGGCCGAGTCAAGCTCAACACCACGCTCAAGACCGAGTCGGTGGTCGCCGGCCAGGCGCCGCAGGTGGACGAGGAGTTGGTGGAAACCCCATGGCTGCAGATCGACAACGTGTTCTACGAAGCCCGTGGCCAGGCCTGGGCGTTGTCGCACCTGCTGCGCGCCATTGAGGTGGACTTTGCCGACGTGCTGGCGAAGAAGAACGCCACGGTCAGCGTGCGCCAGATAATCCGTGAGCTGGAAGCCTCGCAGGAAGCCCTGTGGAGCCCGATGGTGCTCAACGGCAGCGGCTTCGGCATGTGGGCCAACCACTCGCTGGTCATGGCCAACTACATTTCCCGGGCCAACGCGGCGGTCATCGACCTGCGTCAGCTGCTGTCGCAAGGTTGATGATGGCTATCAGCCCGACCGAGGCCGCCCATCGGGCGGCCTCCGACCGAGAACTGGTCACCTGGGTGGACGAAGCCGACCAGGTGCTGGGGGCCTTGCCCCGCGCCGAACTGCGCGAGCGCGGCCTGATAGGGCGTTGCACGTTCATTCTGCTGTTCAACAGTGCCGGTGAGCTGTGCGTGCACCGGCGGACCCTGAGCAAGGCGCTATACCCGGGGTACTGGGATGTGGCGGCAGGCGGCATGGTGACGGCCGGAGAGGCGTACGCCGAGTCGGCGGCGCGGGAGTTGGCCGAGGAGCTGGGGATCGACGGTGTGGAGCTGCGTTTTCATGAGCGTTTCTACTTTGACCAGCCGGATAACCACTTGTGGTGTGCGGTGTATTCGGCGGTGTCGGATGCTCCGTTGCGGTTACAGCCGGAAGAGGTGATCGAGGCGCGCTTCATTGGCCTGGAGCAGGCTGAGCAAGAAAGCCTGACCAAGCCGTATTGCCCGGACTCGTTGGCGGCCTTGCAGCGCTATAAAGCAAGCCTCAAATAGATGCGTGGCCCATGCCGGCCCCTTCGCGGGTAAACCCGCTCCCACAGGGATTTCACCGGTCGTGAAATCTGCGCGGTACCTGTGGGAGCGGGTTCACCCGCGAAGGGGTCGCAAAACATTCGCAAAATGCCGCAATCCAGTACTTAGCAACAGCCGGATTTATCGTTAAACTGCGCGCCCTTTTCGGGCTGCCGCAGGTCTTGCGGTGGTAGCGCCGCCCCTGCCAGAGTGGGGCTTCGCGGTCGGGCTCAACCCCCTGGGGCCGACCAGTTTTTGTCCTCAGCACAGAGGAACAAAAGTGGCCAAGAAAGCTTCTTCCTTCGCCGCCCTTGGCGGTCTCGTTTACTCCACCGACGCCGGTCGGCACTGCCCCGACTGTGGCCAGCCGGTAGATGCCTGTACCTGCAAGCAGCAGGTCATCCCCGAAGGCGATGGTATTGCCCGTGTGCGCCGCGAAAGCAAGGGCCGCGGCGGCAAGACCGTGACCACCGTCACTGGTGTGCCGCTGCCGCTCGATCAGCTCAAGGAGCTGGCCTCTGCCCTCAAGCGCCGCTGCGGTACTGGTGGCGCCCTGAAGGATGGGGTCATCGAAATCCAGGGCGACCATGTCGAACTGCTGATCGGTGAGCTGACCAGGCAGGGCTTCAAGGCGAAAAAGTCCGGCGGCTGATACGGCCACGCGATTTTTTGCCCAGTGCTTTCTAAACTCGTTGCCGTGACCAGGGTCTACCCCAGGGCGCGGACGAATCGTCATTTTTGGCTTCTACACTGCGCCCGCCTCCTTGCGGGGCAGTGTCTTCGACTTATCTATAGGGGACTTGAATGTCCGTACGACGCACACGCAAAGACGATGGTAGCCAATGGACCGTGGCCGACAGCCGCAGTGTTTATGGCATCCGTCATTGGGGCGCTGGTTATTTTGCCATCAATGAAGCCGGGCGCGTCGAAGTACGCCCCAACGGCCCGAAAAGCGCGCCGATCGACCTGTTCGAACAGGTCGACGAACTGCGCCAGAGCGGCCTGTCGCTGCCATTGCTGGTGCGCTTCCCCGACATTCTGCAGGACCGCGTGCGCCAGCTGACCGGCGCCTTCGACGCCAACATCGCGCGCCTGGAGTACCAGAGCAAGTACACCGCGCTGTACCCGATCAAGGTCAACCAGCAGGAAGCGGTGGTGGAAAACATCATCGCCACGCAGAACGTCTCCATCGGCCTGGAAGCCGGCTCCAAGCCTGAGCTGCTGGCCGTGCTGGCGCTGGCGCCGAAGGGCGGCACCATCGTCTGCAACGGCTACAAGGACCGCGAGTTCATTCGCCTGGCGCTGATGGGCCAGAAGCTTGGCCACAACGTGTTCATCGTCATCGAGAAAGAGTCGGAAGTGGCCCTGGTGATCGACGAGGCCGCCGAGCTCAAGGTCAAGCCGCAGGTCGGCCTGCGCGTGCGCCTTTCGTCGCTGGCTTCGAGCAAGTGGGCCGACACCGGTGGCGAGAAGTCCAAGTTCGGTTTGTCCGCCGCTCAGCTGATCTCGGTGGTACAGCGCTTCCGCGATGCCGGCCTGGACCAGGGCATCCGCCTGCTGCACTTCCACATGGGTTCGCAGATCGCCAACCTGGCCGACTACCAGCACGGCTTCAAGGAAGCCATCCGTTACTACGGTGAGCTGCGTGCGCTGGGCCTGCCGGTCGACCATATCGACGTTGGCGGTGGTTTGGGTGTGGACTACGACGGCACCCACTCGCGCAATGCCAGCTCGATCAACTACGACATGGACGACTACGCCGGCGTGGTGGTGGGCATGCTCAAGGAGTTCTGCGACGCGCAGGGCCTGCCGCACCCGCACATCTTCTCCGAAAGCGGCCGTTCGCTGACCGCGCACCACGCCATGCTGGTGATCCAGGTAACCGACGTCGAGAAGCACAACGACGAGGTGCCGACCATCGAGAACAAGGAAGCCCTGCCCGAGACCGTGCAGTGGCTGGTCGACCTGCTCGGCCCGACCGATATCGAGATGGTGACCGAGACCTACTGGCGCGCCACCCACTACATGGGTGACGTGGCCGCGCAGTATGCCGATGGCAAGATCAGCCTGGCCGAGAAGGCCCTGGCCGAGCAGTGCTACTTTGCCGTGTGCCGCCGCCTGCACAACTCGCTGAAAGCCCGCCAGCGCTCGCACCGCCAGGTGCTGGACGAGCTGAACGACAAGCTGGCCGACAAGTACATCTGCAACTTCTCGGTATTCCAGAGCCTGCCGGACACCTGGGCCATCGGCCAGGTACTGCCGATCATCCCGCTTCACCGCCTGGACGAAGAGCCTATGCGTCGTGCCGTGCTGCAGGACCTTACCTGCGACTCCGACGGCAAGATCAACCAGTACGTTGACGAGCAGAGCATCGAGACCAGCATGCCGGTGCATGCGGTGAAGGAGGGCGAGGACTACCTGCTGGGTGTGTTCCTGGTCGGTGCCTATCAGGAAATCCTCGGTGACATGCACAACCTGTTCGGTGACACCGACTCGGTGAACATCTATCAGAACGCCGACGGTAGCGTGTACCACGCCGGTATCGAGACCCACGACACCATCGAAGACATGCTGCGCTATGTGCACCTGTCGCCGGAGGAGTTGATGACCCACTACCGTGACAAGGTCGCCAGCGCCAAGATCACTGCGCGGGAGCGGACCCAGTTCCTGGATGCCCTGCGCCTTGGTCTGACCCGGTCTTCGTACCTGTCGTCTTAATCCTCGGGGGCCGCTTTGCGGCCCATCGCGCCGCGAAACCACATGGGATTGCGGTTTCGCGGGAAATCGCGGCGCGATCTGTTGTAGGAGCGGCCTTGTGTCGCGAACTGAGGGCGGAGCCCTCACCGCGTCATACTCGGTAATGATCCATCGGCGTTGCATTTCATCGCCACGCCTATCCTGTGAATGCAACGTTCAAGGGAAGTCGACATGGATCGTCACGGCAACCATCGCTTGCGCCAAGGGCGCTTTTCAGAGCCAGGCCGGCTCTACCTGCTAACCACCATCACACGCCATCGCCTCCCGTTATTCGAGAACCTCTGGTTTGCGCGTTCGGCCATTCAGCAATTGCGGCTGAGTGATCGAGAGGGGAGTTGCCGTTCGCTGGCCTGGGTCTTGATGCCGGACCATTTGCATTGGCTGATCGAGCTCGGCCCGACCAGCCTGAGCAAACTCATGTGTGCCTTCAAGTCGCGAAGCAGTTGCGCGCTCTACCGTACAGGTGCCGAGCGACATCACATCTGGCAACCCGGCTTTTACGACCGGGCGCTGCGCAAGGAGGAGGATGTAAAGGCCGCTGCCCGCTATATCATCGCCAATCCCATTCGGGCTGGCCTGGTGCGGCTGGCTGGTGATTATCCACATTGGGATTGTGTGTGGCTGTGAATCCGCAGGTGAGGGCTTCGCCCTCAGATCGCGACACAAGGCCGCTCCTACAGTTGAACGTGATACCAGGCCGTCCCGCAATCCATGTAGTAGCGGCCTTGTGTCGCGATGGGCCGCAAAGTGGCCCCGGCGTCACCGAACCCAAAGCCCTTTTTCCTGCAACCGCCACCCCACCCACCCCAAACTTACCGCCCGCAAGCCCATGAACCCGAGAAACGCCAACCACAACCCATGGTTGCCGAACCCGCTCATGGCCACAGCCATCGGCAGCGCAATCAACACCGATAGCAACATCGCATTACGCATCTCCCGCGCCCGGGTCGCGCCAATGAACAAGCCATCCAGCAAATAGCTCCACACCGCAATCAACGGCAGCAATGCCAGGTACGGCAGGTACGGATAGGCCGCTGCCCGCACACTCTCGATGTCGGTCTGCAAATCGATGAACAGGTACCCACCCAGCAGGAACAACCCGGCAAACCCCAGGCTGGTGATCAGCGACCAGCCACCGGCCACCACCAGCGAGCGGCGCAGGGTGTCGCGGTCGCGAGCACCAATGGCATGGCCGCACAGGGCCTCTACCGCATGCGCCAACCCGTCGAGCGCATAGGCAGTCAACAGCAGGCCGTTGAGCAGCAGGGCATTGGCCGCCACGGTGGCCTCGCCCAGGCGTGCGCCTTGCACGGTTATCAGCAGGAACACCAGTTGCAGCGCCAGGCTGCGCAGGAAGATGTCGCGGTTCACCGCCAGCAGCGGCCGCCAGGCCTGCCAGCGCTTGAGCGCCGCCCACACGATCTGCCCCGGGTAAGCGCGCAGGGCCGGGCGGGTCAGGGCCAGGCCGAGCAGGGCGGCGCTCCATTCTGCAATCACCGACGCCCGCGCCGAACCCAGTACGCCCCAACCCAGGCCAAGCACGAACCACAGGTTCAAGGCGATGTTGAGCAGGTTCGTGGTCAGCAGGATGGCCAGCGGTGCCCGGGCGTTCTGGGTGCCGAGGAACCAGCCGACCAGGGCGTAGCTGGCCAGTGCCGCGGGCAGGCCGAGCAGGCGGGTATGGAAGAAGTCTTCGGTGGCTTGCTGCAGGGCCGCGCTGGGTTGCATCGCATGCAGCGCCAGCTGGCTGAAGGGCAGGGCCAGCAAGCCGATCATCAGGGCGAAGCCGACCGCCAGCAGCAGCCCTTGTACCAGCACCTGGCGCAGCGCTGCACCGTCGCCACGGCCGGCGGCCTGTGCGGCGAAGCCGGTGGAGCCCATGCGCAGGAAGCCCATCAGGCCGACCATGAAGGTGAACAGCGTGGCGCCCACGGCTACGGCACCCAACTGGTGGGCGTGGGGAAGGTGGCCGATGACCGTGCTGTCGACCAGAGCTACCAGCGGCACGGAGATGTTGGACAGGATCATCGGCGCGGCCAGGGCCCAGACCTTGTGGTGGGTTGGGCGGTGCTGCCAGTCGGTAGTCAGTTGCGACATTGGAATCCTTGACCTATCAGGAGCCGCTTTGCGGCCCCATTCAACGAATGGCCACAGTGTAACGGCCGGGCCAGCAATTCGCGCGACCACAGTCACACCTGACGCGTAACCCCGGGTACTGCACTCGCCATTGCGCTATAGTTGCTGCCCTCACGTACACGCTGCCTAAGAGTTCTACTCCATGTTCAACAAAGGATTGTTGCTGGCCTGCGCGCTGGCTTTGCTCAGTGCCTGTGACTCTTCGACGCCGGACAAGCCGGCGCCATCCGAAAAGCCGGCGGCCACAGCGCCCGCCGCCGCCCCTGCCCCCCAACGCGAAGACCCGGCTGTACTCGCCAAACGCTACGAGGGCCGCGAGCTGAGGGTGCTGGATGTTTCCGAAGTGCAGCTCGATGGCGCTGCAACGCTGTCGATCAGTTTTTCCGCACCGCTGGATGCCAAGCAGGAGTTCGCCAGCAAAGTGCACTTGGTCGACACCGTCAAAGGCAAGCTCGATGGCGCCTGGGAACTCTCCGACAACCAGATGGAGCTGCGCCTGCGCCACCTGGAGCCGCAGCGCAAGCTGGTACTGACCGTCGACAAGGGCCTACTGGCCGTCAACGGCAAGCAGCTGGAAGAGGAATCGATCACCCGCCTGGAAACCCGCGACATGCAGCCGACCATCGGCTTCGCCAGCCGCGGTTCGCTGCTGCCCACGCGCCTGGCCGAGGGCCTGCCGGTGATCGCGCTCAACGTCGACAAGGTCGATGTCGAGTTCTTCCGCGTGAAGCCGGACATGCTCTCGACCTTCCTGGTCAACTGGGGGCGCAACAGCAGCCTGTACTACTACCAGTCCAAGGAAACCCTGGACATGGCCGATCTGGTCTACAGCGGCCGCTTCGACCTCAACCCCGCACGCAACACCCGCGAGACCGTGCTGCTGCCGATTGCTGGCATCAAGCCGCTGCAGGAGCCAGGCGTGTACCTGGCAGTGATGCGTGCCTCGGGCACCTACGACTACTCGCAACCCGCGACGCTGTTCACCCTCAGCGACATCGGCGTGTCTGCGCACCGCTACCGCGACCGCCTCGATGTGTTCGCCCAGGCCCTGGAAGGTGGCAAGGCGATGAACGGCGTGAACCTGGAAATCCATGACGACAAGGGCAAGCTGCTGGCCCAGGCCAGCACCGATAGCGATGGCCACGCCCAACTGCCGATCACGCCCAAGGCCGACACCCTGATCGCCACCCAGGGTGTGCACACCACGCTGTTGCGCCTGAGCAGCGCGGCGCTGGACCTGGCCGAGTTCGACATCACTGGCCCACAGGCAAACCCGCTGCAGTTCTTCATCTTCGGCCCACGTGACCTGTATCGCCCCGGTGAAACGGTGTTGCTCAACGGCCTGCTGCGCGACCAGGACGGCAAGCCGGTCAAGGCTCAGCCTGTAAGCGTGGAAGTGCGTCGCCCGGATGAGCAGGTCAGCCGCAAATTCGTCTGGGAAGCCGACGGCAATGGCCTGTACCAGTACCAACTGCAGTTGGCCAGCGAGGCCCCGACCGGCCGCTGGCAACTGCTGCTCGACCTGGGCGGCGGGCGCAAGCAGATGTACGAATTCCTCGTCGAAGACTTCCTGCCCGAGCGCCTGGCGCTGGAACTCAAAGGCAGCAGCAAACCGTTGTCTCCGGATCAGGATGCACGTATCCAGGTCAATGGCCGCTACCTCTACGGCGCCCCGGCTGCCGGCAACCGCCTGAGCGGCCAGGCCTATGTTCGCCCGCTGCGCGAGGCGGTACCGGCGCTGCCTGGCTACCAATTCGGCTCGGTCACCGAAACCGAGCTGAACCAGGACCTGGAGCTGGACGAAGTCACCCTCGACCAGGCCGGCAAGGCCGTGGTCGACATCGAAAGCCGCTGGGCCGAAGCCCGCTCGCCGCTGCAACTGACCGTGCAGGCCAGCTTGCAGGAGTCCGGTGGCCGGCCGATCACCCGGCGCCTGGAGCAACCCATCTGGCCGGCCGAGCGCCTGCCAGGCCTGCGTGGCCTGTTCGACGGCGAGGAAACCGACAGTGACGGGCCGGTGGAGTTCGAGTTCCTGGTGGCCGACCGCAACGGCAAGAAGCTGGCGGCCAACGACCTCAAGGTGCGGCTGGTACGAGAGCGCCGCGACTACTACTGGAACTACTCGCAGAGTGATGGCTGGAGCTACGCCTACAACGAGAAATTCCTCACCCAGAGCGAAGAGACCGTCAGCGTCAAGGCCGGCTCCACCGCCAAGCTGAGCTTCCAGGTGGAATGGGGCCCGTACCGTGTCGAGGTGGAAGACCCGCAGACCGGGCTGGTGTCCAGCGCGCGCTTCTGGGCCGGCTACCGCGCCCAGGACAACGCCGAAGGCGGCGCGGTGCGGCCGGACCAGGTCAAGCTGGCGCTGGACAAACCGGCCTACGCCGACGGCGCTACCGCCAAGGTCACCGTAACCCCGCCCGCAGCCGGCAGTGGCTACCTGATGATCGAGTCCAGTGATGGCCCGCTGTGGTGGCAGGAGATCGACGTGCCCGCCGAGGGCAAGACGTTCGATGTGCAGCTGGACAAACAGTGGGCTCGCCATGACCTGTACATCAGCGCGCTGGTCATCCGCCCGGGTGAACGCAAGGCCAACGCTACGCCGAAACGCGCGGTAGGTGTGCTGCACCTGCCGCTGAACCGGGCCGATCGCAAGCTGGCGGTGAGCCTGCAGGCGCCGGAGAAAATGCGCCCGAAACAGCCGCTGACCGTAAAGGTCAAGGCTGCAAATGCCGATGGCAGCGTGCCCAGGCAGGTGCATGTGCTGTTGTCGGCGGTGGACGTGGGCATTCTCAACATCACCGACTTCAAGACCCCCGACCCCTTCGCCAGCCTGTTCGGGCGCAAGGCCTACGGTGCTGACCAGCTGGATATCTACGGCCAGTTGATCGAAGCGGGCCAGGGCCGCCTGGCCAGCCTGGCGTTCGGTGGTGACGCGGCGATGGCCAAGGGTGGCAAGCGCCCCAACACCACGGTGACCATCGTCGCCCAACAGAGCCTGCCGGTGACCCTGGACGACAAGGGCGAGGGCCAGGCCACGGTCGATATCCCCGACTTCAATGGCGAACTGCGGCTGATGGCCCAGGCCTGGACCGAGGAACACTTCGGCATGGCCGAAGGCAAGACCGTGGTCGCCGCGCCGCTGATTGCCGAGCTTTCCGCGCCGCGCTTCCTTGCCGGTGGCGACCGCACCAGCCTTGCGCTGGACCTGGCCAACCTGTCGGGCCGTGCCCAGCAGTTGAACGTCGAAGTCAGCACCGAAGGGCAGCTGAGCCTGGCGGGCAACGCCGTGCAGAGCGTAGCCCTGGCTGAAGGCCAGCGCTCGACGCTGATGGTGCCGGTACAGGCCCAAGGTGGCCTGGGGCAGGGCAAGGTGCATGTGCGGGTTACAGGCCTGCAGCTGCCGAACGAGCCGACCGGTGCGTTCGAGCGCGAGTGGACGCTGGGCGTGCGCCCGGCCTACCCGGCGATGCTCAAGCACTACCGCGTGGCCTTGAAGGACCAGCCATGGACCCTGCCTGAAGCAGACCTGGCCGCCTTCGAACCCGCCGGGCTTGAAGCCAGCCTGGCCTTGTCGAGCCGGCCGCCGCTGAACCTGGCCGAGCAGATCCGTGCGCTCGAAGCCTACCCCTACGGTTGCCTGGAGCAGACCACCAGCGGCCTCTACCCATCGCTGTATGCCGATGCCGACAGCCTCAGGCGCCTTGGCATCAAGGGTGAGCCTGCCGATGTGCGCAAGCGCAAGATCGAGATGGGTATCGAGCACCTGCTGGGCATGCAGCGCTACAACGGCAGCTTCGGCCTGTGGAGCTCGGACAGCGAAGAAGAGTACTGGCTGACCGCCTATGTCACCGACTTCCTGCTGCGCGCCCGTGACCAAGGCTATGGTGTGCCGGCCGAAGCGCTGAAGAAGGCCAGCGAGCGCCTGCTGCGTTACCTGCAGGAGCGCAACCTGATCGAAGTCGACTACAGCGAGAACGCCGAACACACCCGATTTGCCGTGCAGGCCTATGCGGCATTGGTGCTGTCGCGCAGCCAGCAGGCGCCGCTGGGTGCCCTGCGTGGCCTGTTCGAACGCCGCGCCGATGCCCGCTCTGGCCTGCCGCTGGTGCAACTGGCGGTGGCGCTGGACAAGATGGGCGACAAGCCGCGTGCCGAGCAGGCGCTGCAGGCAGGGCTGGGCATCAGCCGCGGTAAAGGCTGGATGGCCGACTATGGTAGCGCCCTGCGCGACCAGGCACTGATCGTGGCGCTGCTGCAGGAAAGCAACCTGGCCAGCCGCCAAGTCGACCAGCGCCTGTTCGCCCTGTCGGATGAGCTGGCGGCCAACCGCTGGCTGTCGACCCAGGAGCGCAATGCGCTGTTCCTGGCCGGCCGTGGCCTGCTGGGCAAACCGGAAGGCCAGTGGCAGGCGCGCCTGGACAGCGCGGGCGAAGTGCGCGAGTTCAACAATGCCGAGTCGGGCATGAAGCTCGAAGGCCCGTTGCTGGCTTCGCCATTTAGTGTGCAGAACCAAGGCAGCGAAACGCTGTACCAGCAACTGACCTTGTCGGGTTACCCACGCCAGGCGCCTGCGGCCGGTGGCAACGGCATGCAGATCCGCCGTGAGTACCTTGGCATGAATGGCCAACCGTTGGATTTGCACAACCTGCGCAGCGGTGACCTGGTGCTGGTGCACCTGGCGCTCAAGGCTGAAGACCGGGTGCCGGATGCGCTGGTGGTGGACTTGTTGCCGGCAGGCCTGGAGCTGGAAAACCAGAACCTGGCGCAGAGTGCCGCCAGCCTGGACAACGCCAGCAGTGCGGTGAAGGAATGGCGCGAGTCTATGCAGAACGCCAGCGTGGTGCACCAGGAGTATCGCGATGACCGCTACGTCGCCGCGCTCAAGCTGGACAGCTACGGCACCACCCACCTGCTGTACCTGGCACGGGCAGTGACCCCGGGTACCTACCGAGTACCGCCGCCGCAGGTCGAATCGATGTACCGGCCAAACCTGCAGGCCGTGGGGGATGGGCAAGGGGAGATGACCGTAAAAGCCCGCTAAGGCGACGCGGTCTGTTGTAGGAGCGGCCTTGTGTCGCGATTGGGCCGCAAAGCGGCCCCAAAGCCTGAGCACGCGGAGCAAAAGGTCGATCGCGTCGCCAGGTTTTGCGGCCGCTGCGCGCCCGATCGCGACACAAGGCCGCTCCTACAGGAACGGTGCCGTACTTAGTGAATCACCCAGCTCATCACCCACAACCCCAGCAGCAGCCAGATGATCCCGAGGATGATCGAGGCGCGCATGAACGCGCGGATTGCCGAGTACAGCAGCACCAGCCCGATGATCAGGGCGAGGATGCCGAGCAGCGAGGCCTCCATGCCCAAGGTGCGCGCCAGGCCATCGATGAAATTGCCACCGGCACTGGCCAGCAGGTTGAACAGCCCGCTCAATGCATCGACGATGAAGCGGATCAACGACCCCAGCGCCTGGCCCAGCCACTCGAAAAAACCTTCTACATGCATAGTTGCTTCCTGATGAACGAATCGGCGATGTTGCCGTTCCCAAGCCTTTGGCCATTACCTGGCCAGGTCGGTTCCCGATGCCAAGCTTAACGCGGCCGCGTACCCGTGCGGGCAGGCTGTTGCGCGCCACGGTGATCGGCCTGCTGGTGCTGTTCGGCCTGTTGTGGCTGGCCGACCGCCTCTGGCCGCTGCCCCTGCCCGGCGACGACCTGGCCCGGGTGGTGCTGGCCGAGGACGGCACGCCGCTGTGGCGCTTTGCCGATGCCGACGGCGTGTGGCGCTACCCGGTCAGCCCCGACGAGGTTTCGCCGCTGTATCTGCAGGCGTTGCTGACCTACGAAGACCGCTGGTTCTACAGCCACCCCGGGGTCAACCCATTGGCCCTGGCCCGTGCTGCCTGGCTGAACCTGCGCGGCGGGCGAGTGGTGTCGGGCGGCAGCACGCTGTCGATGCAGGTGGCGCGCCTGCTCGACCCGCACGAGCGCACCCTGGCCGGCAAACTGCGCCAGCTGTGGCGTACGGCGCAGCTGGAATGGCATTTGTCCAAGCGCGAAATCCTGCAGATCTACCTGGACCGTGCGCCCTTCGGCGGCACCCTGCAGGGCGTGGCGGCCGCCAGTTGGGCATACCTGGGCAAGTCGCCCATGCACCTGACCCCGGCCGAAGCGGCGCTGCTTGCCGTGCTGCCCCAGGCGCCCAGCCGCCTGCGCCCGGACCGCCACCCCGAACGTGCCCAGCGCGCCCGGGACAAGGTGCTGCAACGCCTGGCCGAATATCAGGTGTGGCCGGCCCAGCAAATCCGTGAGGCAGGCGAAGAGCCGCTGGTACTGGCGCCACGTCAGGAGCCGGCCCTGGCGCCGCTGCTGGCCAGGCGCCTGAACAGCGCCAACAGCCCTCCGCTGATCCGCACCACGCTCGACGCCGCGCTGCAGCGGCGCCTCGAGGACCTGCTGCTGGGCTGGCGCGCACGGCTACCGGAGCGCACCTCCGCCGCCATCCTGGTGGTCGAGGCTCAGACCATGGCGGTGCGTGCCTACCTGGGCTCGATAGACCTGGCCGACGAGCGCCGCTTCGGGCATGTCGATATGGTGCGTTCGTTGCGTTCGCCGGGTTCCACGCTCAAGCCGTTCCTCTACGGCATGGCACTGGATGACGGCCTGATCCATTCCGAGTCGTTGCTGCAGGATGTGCCGCGACGCTATGGCGACTATCGCCCCGGCAACTTCTCGATGGGTTTCAGCGGGCCGGTGTCGGCCAGTTCGGCGCTGGCGCTTTCGCTCAACCTGCCGGCGGTACAGCTACTGGAGGCCTATGGTCCGAAACGCTTTGCCGCGCAGCTGCGCATGGCGGGCATGCCGCTGGTACTGCCACCCCTGGCCGAGCCCAACCTGTCGTTGATCCTGGGTGGCGCGGGAAGCCGCCTGGAGGACCTGGTGGGTGGCTACGCTGCGTTGGCGCGGGGTGGCAACAGTGCGCGGGTGCGCCTGCAACCACAGGATCCCTTGCTGGAACGGCGCCTGCTGTCACCTGGGGCTGCGTGGATCATTCGGCGCATCCTCAGCGGCCAGGCACGCCCCGACCGCGACCCGCATGCCGAGCTGGTGCAACGCCCGCAACTGGCCTGGAAAACCGGCACCAGCTATGGCTTTCGCGATGCCTGGTCGATCGGCGTGGGCCCCCGCTACCTGATCGGCGTATGGATCGGCCGCCCCGATGGCACGCCGGTACCCGGGCAATTCGGGCTGGCTTCGGCAGCACCGCTGATGCTGCAGGTGCACGACCTGCTGAGCAACCGTGACAGCCAGCGTGGCATCAGCGTGCCGGTGGAGCGGGTGCCGGCCAATGTCGGCGTTGCGGCGATCTGTTGGCCGCTGGGCCAGCCGATGAACAGAAAGGACCCAAACTGCCGGCGTCAGCGTTTCGCCTGGACCCTGGACGGTACTACGCCGCCAACCCTGCAGGCCGCCGACCAGCCACTAGGCCTGGGCCTGCGCGAAAGCGTATGGGTCAACGACCAGGGGCTGCGAGTTGATGGCAGTTGCCCGGGCGCCAGGACACGCGACATCGCCTTATGGCCCGCCCCGCTGGAGCCTTGGCTGCCACGCGTGGAGCGGCGTGCGGCGCGCCTGCCGGCCATCGACCCGGCCTGCCCGCCGCAGGTGCCGGCCAGCGCGCCACCGCTTTCGATCGTGGGCGTTCGCGCGGGCGACAACCTGCGCCGCCCGGCCACCAGCAGCGAACCGTTGCAATTGTATGTGTCGGCCCTGGGCGGTGGCGGTCGGCGCTGGTGGTTCCTCAACGGCCAGCCATTGGGCGAAACCCAAGGTCAGGACAGTTTGCTGGTGCGTTTCCAGCAGGTAGGCCAGGCTGAAATCAGCGCGCTGGATGAAAGCGGCGAGACGGCGCGCGTGGCGTTCCAGGTCAGCGAGTAGCTGTTCGACGAGGGCCGAGGCAGCACCTACGCTTGCAGGTAACGGGTGTGACCGGCTGGCGCCCCGCAACCCAAGGGAACATGGAGCGCCCTATGCGTCCTATGGCCGTGCCCCTGTTGTTGCTGCCTTGGGCGCTTGCGGCCCATGCCGAGCCTTTGCCGGGTTTTCTCGACAGCCATGAGTACGAACGTCGCCTGCCCGGCGCCCACCTGCCGATAGACGCCTACCGCCCGGTCAGCGCTCACCTGCAGCTGGCCGCGGCGGATGGCGACAGCCTCGCGTGGGCGCCCGCGAATACCCCGCTGGTGCTGCATAAAGTGCGCTTCCAAGGCGGCACTGTGTTCCCCTTGAGCGACCTGCGCGAACACTACCAACCGCTGATCGGGCACCAGACCACGTTGGGCGAGCTGCAGCAGTACACCGCGCGCCTGACCCAGCGCTATCGGCAGGAAGGCTACCTGTTGTCGTACGCTTACCTGCCGCCGCAGGAGTTGGCCGATGGCCGGGTCAACGTGGTGTTGGTCGAAGGTTATATCCGTGATTACCGCGTAGACGGCGATATCGGCCCGGCCGGCGCCTATCTGCACCAGCTGCTGGGGCGGCTTGCCACCGAGCGCCCGCTGACCCGAGAAACGCTGGAGCGCTACATGGGCCTGGCCGAGCGCCTGCCGGGGGTAACGATAGAGCCGCAACTGGCCGTGGCGCAAACCACTGCTGGTGCCGCTCGGTTGACCGTGCGTGCGCGGCGCAAGCCATTCAGCGCTGCTGTTACCGTGGCTGATGGCAACCGCGACGATGCGCAGGCGCTGCTGACGGCAACCAGCCACGCCCAGACCCGCTTTGCCGAACAGATCGAGGCCAGCCTGGCGCTGCCGCCGGGGAATGACCAGGTGCATTACCAGCGCCTGGCCTACAGCCAGTACCTGGACGCGGGCGGCAGCCAGCTGCTGCTGTCAGCTTCGCGCTACCGAAGTGAGCCCGGCACGCGGATTCGTCTGGACGATGGCCGTGACATCACCCGCAAGATCGACAGCGATCGCTATGCGATCGGCCTGCGCCAGCCAGTGATCGTCAGGCCGGATGAATGGATGGTGGTTCAGGGGCAGGTGTATTCGGTCAGTGAGCACCTCGAGGACCGGTTGGATGGGTTGCCATCGGCACGGAACTACGACACCTACGTGCGTGCTGTGTCATTCGAGGGCGACTGGCGCAAGGTGGAAGAGGGCCGTTTGCGTATCGTCAGCGCCGGGGTCTACCAGGGCCTGGATTACCTCGGGGCGCGCAGCGATGCCGACTACGATCTGGATTTTCTGCGGTTGCGGCTTTCCGGTTTGCAGAGCGACACGTTGCTCGGTAGCTGGCAGGGTGTGGTGTCCGGGGCGTTGTACTGGAGTGATGACCGCTTGCCCGACAGCGAGCGTGCGGGGTTTGGCGGGCAGAGTTTCGGCCGTGGCTACCCGCGCGACCAGGCAGACGGGGACAAGGGCTGGGGTGTGGCTTACGAGTTGAACTACAGCATGCACGCCAACTGGCTGGCGTTGGTGCAGCCCTATGTGGTGTTGGATACCGCGCAGGCCTGGCATAACCGGGGGCCTGTGGAGGATGCCCACCTGGCTTCGGCGGCGCTTGGTGTACGGTTGGGCGATGGGCGCTTGTTCAATGTGGCGCTGGAGCTGGCCAAGCCTTTGGCGGATGTGGCATTGGACAGCCTGGGCCGCGGGCCTCGGCTGACTTTGACGCTTGGCGTTCAAATGTAAGGGGGCGCTGTGGGAGCGGGCGCGCCCGTGAAGAATCCAACGCGGTGCATGGTACCGGCTGCGCCGGTGTTCGCGGGCGCGCCCGCTCCCACAGGTGTCGCGATGGGCTGCAACGCAGCCGCCAAAATCTTGAAGTTACCTGTTTAGTGGGTAGTAAACCGCTGATGCACCGGCGACGAACTGGGTGTCAGTGCCAGTGCCAGCTGGGTGCGGTTGTGCATGTGGGTCAGGCGCAGCACCTGCGACACATACAGCTTCACGGTGTTCTCGGTAATGCCCAGTTCGCAGGCGATCTGGTAGTTGGTCTTGCCCTTGCTCACCAGGCGGGCCACCTCCAGCTGGCGTGGCGACAGCTTCTCGAACGCCGCTGGCAGCTCGCTTTCACTTTCTTCCACATCCGTGGCACGTCGATGAGTACCTTGGCCCCGGGCTTTTTCCAAATCCTGGTAGAGCTCGTCAATCGATTCGGCCAGATCCTGCAGTCGCTGATTCAACCCGCCGAGGTCGTGGACGTTGCGCCGGCGTTCCAGCAACGCCTCTTCCTGTCGACGTACGCCTTCGAGCAGTTCATCGAGCTCCACCGGCTTCTGGTAGTAGTCGGCAAAGCCTTCGCGTAGCGCGCGGATAACATCCTGTTTCTCGGCACGTCCGGTCAACATGATGGCTTCGAACATGCGATGGCTGCCGTTGACCTCCTTCAAGGTGCGCATCAGTTCGATGCCATCCCTTTCCGGCATGTGCAGATCACAGATGAGCAGACTGATGGCTGGGTCTGCCATATAACGCTCGATGGCTTCGTCAGCAGAATGGGCCGGTACGCAGACATAGCCCTTGGTTTCGAGGAATTCACAGAGTTGTTCGACAATGACCGGTTGGTCATCCACCACTAAAACCTTCAATGCACTCACTTGTCTGGACACGATCCACTCCCTGTTCGTATACGGCCCTGCTCCCGGGGCCAGACGCTCTGGCAGTATAAAAATAGTCGCACCCAGTGAATATGTACAAGTTTTGTACAAGGCGACGGAGCACAGGCTGGCTCATTGGACCCATACCGCTGTCAGAAGAAAGCCGGCCAGCACATAGGGGACGAACGCCTGCTTGTCACCCATTTCCTCGGTCAGGGCCTGCAGTCGCTTTTTCACCTTTGGGTTGAGCAAGGTCCATAGGCGCCGGCGGGTGAGCAGCCAAAGCAGCACGCTGACACCGGCGCCTATGAAGGTGCCAAGTACGTATTGCGGGCTGGTGGCCAGGGCCAGTGCGCCCATCAGCTTGACGTCATCGGCACCGAAACGGCCAAGCATGTAGCCGGGCAGGGTCAGCAGCATGACGATGGCCAGTGCCCAGCCGGCATCGCTGGCATCGGCGCCGATCCAGCTGCGACCGGTGGCGAAAAGCCAGGCCAGGGCGCAGGCAGCCACGCCAAGGGTGAGCATGTTGGATATCTGGCGTTGACGCACATCCTGTTCGGAGCACAAGGCAAGCCACAGCAGGAGAACAATGCTTTGCATTGGCAGGTCGCCCTTCCCAAATGTTGAACACATCTACCCGGTCAGTCAGGTTTCCTTAAGTGAAGATAGACGGGAACCTGCGTGGGAGTGGGGCGGGCAAGGGAAAAAGGCGTGGCCGGGATGGATTTTGTCGTAGCTGGCACAGGTACTTGCCGTTGAAAATCTTGCGCGACCCCTGTGGGAGCGGGCGAGCCCGCGAACACGGGCGAAGCCCGTGCCATCCACCGCGGTGCCTGCTTCGCGGGCATGCCCGCTCCCACAGGTCCGGGGCGCCCATGGAGTTTGTGTTTGAGCGTTACTTCTTGCTCCCCGGCGGGTAGTTGGCCAGCACCTTGGTCACGGTGTTCTGGATCGCGCTGTTGCGTTCCTCGGGGCTTGGCGGGTAATTGTTCATGATCTGCTCGGCACTGCCGCGCCACACAAGCTTGCTGTCACGCCCATCGAACAGGTCGATCTGGATGGTGGCGACCTTGTAATCGACGCTGCGGGTTTCGTTGTACATCGGGCCACCCCAGTAGCCGCCCCAATAGCCCCCCCAGCCACCGCCGTAGTTGGTGGTGATCTGTTGCTGGCGCTGCTCGACGATCAGGTAAGCGCGCACTGTCAGGTCGGGCCGTGCGCCACCTTGTACCGGGCGCAGGCCTCGCTGGTCGAGCTGGTCGGCGACCGCCTGGCGAATGCGCTGCTCGGTCAGGTCACTCTTGATTCGTGGGTCGTCCGGGCGGTACTGCAGGCCCGGTTCCTGCCAGGCCCAGCTGCGGTAGGCGGCAAAGTCACGGCTGGCATCGAAATCCTGCTGGACGTTATTGCTGGAGCAGGCGGCGAGCAATAACGCGAATGACAGTAGAACGAGACGGCGCAACATGATGGTTCTCCGTTGGATATCAACTGGGAGGATAGCCGTTGAGCGCCTTGTGCACAGAATCGCGCAGGGCGCTTTCGCGTTCACGCGGCGAGTCCTTGTCGCTGCCGCTTTCGGCGCTGGCACTCCATACCGGCTGGCCGCTGCGGGCGTCGTACAGGTCGATACGCACCACCATCACCTGCACCTCGTAGGTGCGCACGATGGGCACGCTGGCATAGCCACCATAACCATGGCGGTAGCCGCCATAACCGACTCCACCGTAGGGGTACGGGCCGTAGTAAGGGTCGTAGGCATCGTAGTCACGTACCTGACGCAAGCGCTTTTCCAGGCGTATGTCGGCGCTGACCAGCAAGTCGCCGGGGCCGCCGCCCCGGGCGGGACGCAGGCCATGCTGGTCCAGCGTGCCGCTGACGGCATCTGCCAGTTGCCCCGGGTCGGTATCGACCGAGCCACTGGGCAACTGGCCGTTGCGCCAACTCCAGCTACGGTAGTGCCCGTAATCACGGGCTGGTGTCGGGTAGGCACTGGCATCGAAGGTGCTGGCCGCCTGGGCAGGCGCCGGTGGTAACGGGCGGCTGCTGGCCACATAGGGGTTGGTGCCCTGGCAGCCAGCCAGGGCAAGCGGCAGCACGGCCAGGCACAACAGACGGTACGGCATGTATTCCTCCCGGCGGGCAGGTCAGCGGGGGCGGCAGACCCAGTGCAGGTAGCGGCCGAGCCCGGCGAAGCTGGGGTGTCGACGGTAGGCCAGTTCCATTTCCAGCAAGTCCAGCAGCTCGGCCTTGCCTTGGAATTCCTTGGGCATGTAGTCGTGGAACACCCGCACGCCACTTTCGCTTTCAACCTGCCACATAGGTTCAAGTTGCGCCCTGAGCTCGCGTGGATCAAGCGGTTTTTGCGGGGTCAGGCTCTGCTTTTCACCTTCCAGCCGGTTGCTGCGCAACTTTCGGAAATGGCCTTTGAGCAGGTTGCGATAGACCAGGGCGTCGCGGTTGTAGAACGCCAGCGACAGCCACCCGGAGGGGGCCGTGAGCTGATGCAGCACCGGCAGGATGCTTTCGGGCTCGGCCAGCCATTCGAGTACTGCGTGGCATAACACCAGGTCATAGGGTTCGGTCAGCTGGCCGAGCAGGTCTTGCCAGGGGGCCTGGATGAAGGTGGCCGGTTGGCCGGCTTCGGCAAAGCGCGCCCGTGCGCCGTCTAGCATGGGCGCGGCGGGTTCGGCCAGGGTCAGCTGATGGCCGCGCTGGGCCAGCCACAAGGCCATGTGACCCAACCCGGCTCCGATGTCGAGGATGCGCAGCGGGCGGTCGGGCAATACTTCGGCCAGGTCGGCTTGCAGCACGGCCAGGCGGATGGCGCCTTTGGCGCCGCCGTAGATTTTTTCGGCAAAGCGGGTGGCCAGCTCATCGAAGTGACGGTCGTTCATCGGGCGAAGCGCCTCTCGCTGTCGGCAAGCTTGGCGCGCACCACCTGGTCCATGTCCAGGCCCAGTTCGCTGCACAGCAGCAACAGGTAGAGCACAACATCGCCGATTTCCTGGCCTGCGTGGGCTAGCTTGTCGGCGGGCAGCTGGCGTGATTGGTCTTCGCTCAGCCACTGGAAGATTTCCACCAGTTCGGCCATTTCGACGCTGGCGGCCATGGCCAGGTTCTTCGGGCTGTGGAAGCCACGCCAGTCGTTGTTGTCGCGGATCTGGTGCAGGCGTTGGGTGAGTTCTTGCAGGTTCATCGGGGATCTCCTAATGCTGCATAGCTTCTGCGCAGGCCCGATGCAAAGCAAGCGTATACCGCCAGGAGAGGCATGGTTCCTGTAGGAGCGGCCTTGTGTCGCGATGGGGCGCGAAGCGGCCCCAAATTATCAGCTGCGCCGCTGGCATCGCCGGGGCTGCTTTGCGGCCCATCGCGACACAAGGTCGCTCCTACAGAGGGGCCCAGCGCCCGACCATATGCAGCACCCCTCCATGCCCATCCAGCCGCAGCTCTCCCATGGTCCCCGCCTCACTGGCACCCAACACCACCTCCGATGGCAATCGCACCGGTTTGCGGAAATCCACCTCGAAGGCATAGCCACTGTGCGGCAGGTGCCCGCGCAGTGCCGCCAGGGCCATGGCCTTGCTCCACATGCCATGGGCAATGGCCGTGGGGAAGCCGAACAGCCGCGCACTGGCTGCGCTGAGGTGGATCGGGTTGTAGTCCCCGCAGACCTTGGCATAACGCCGGCCAATATCGCTGTCGGCGTACCAGCGGGTCGCCTCCGGCAGCGCTTGCGGTTCGTCCTTGGCAGGCTCACCTGCCTCGCTTTCAAGCTTCAGCCCGCGCACCAGCATGCGGCTGGTCTCGCGCCAGAGCAGGCCGATGCCGTCTTCGGCTTCGGTGACCAGATCGAAGGTGCCGCCCTTGGCATGCGCTTGCAGATTGCCTGCATGCACCGCAAAGCGCAGCCCTTCGACACCGCCCAGTGGGCGAAGCACTTCGATGCGGTTGTGCAGGTGCACCAGGCCGAGCAGCGGGAAGGGGAAGTTGGGCGCGGTCATCAACTGCAACTGCAGCGCGAACGCCATGACATGTGGATAAGTACCCGGCAGGCGGCCATCGTCGGTGAAGTGGCACAGCCGTCGATAGGCGGCCAGGTTGCCCGGCTGGACGCGGATGAAACAGCGCAGGCCGTCATCCGGCAACTGGTCGCCGCTGATGGTGCGCTTGCTGGCCGCGCGCAGGTAAAGGCTGGCGCGCGAAGCCGGGCTGTGCAGATCGTGCCAGTGTCGGCTCATGTTCAGGCCCCCATCAAGGCCTGGCCGCATACCCGCAGCACCTGGCCGTTGACTGCACCGGAGCCCGGCTGGCTGAGCCAGGCGATGGCTTCGGCGACATCCTGCGGGCGGCCGCCCTGGCCAAGCGAACTCAAGCGTCGCCCTGCTTCGCGCAGGCCCATCGGCATGGCGGCGGTCATGTGGGTTTCGATGAAACCGGGAGCCACGGCATTGATGCTGCCGCCGCGCTCGGCGAGCCGGGGCGCCCATGCCTGTGCCAGGCCGATCAACCCAGCCTTGCTTGCGGCATAGTTGGCCTGCCCACGGTTGCCGGCGATGCCGCTGACCGAGGCCAGCAGGGTGATACGCGCGTTTTCACCCAGGGCGCCGTTGTCGTACAGCGCCTGGGTCAGCACCTGCGGTGCCTTGAGATTGACCGCCAGCACCGCGTCCCAGTATTCCGGGGTCATGTTGGCCAGGGTCTTGTCGCGGGTGATACCGGCGTTGTGCACCACGATGTCGATGCCGTCGGGCAGGGCCGCAAGCAGTTGCGTTGCCGCGTCGCCGGCGCAGATGTCCAGGGGCAGCGCCTTGCCACCCAGGCGCGCGGCCAGGGCGTCGAGGTCCTGGCTGGCTTGCGGCACATCCAGCAGCAGTACGTCGGCACCGTCCCGGGCCAGGGTTTCGGCAATGGCGGCGCCGATGCCGCGCGCGGCACCAGTCACCAGGGCGCGGCGCCCAGCCAGCGGCCGAGTCCAGTCCTCGACCTGGCTGGTGCAGGCATGCAGGCGCAGCACCTGGCCGGAGATGAAGGCGCTTTTGGGCGAGAGGAAGAAGCGCAGGGCGCCTTCCAACTGGTTTTCCGCGCCGGGGCCGACATACAGCAACTGCGCGGTCGCACCGTTGCGCAATTCCTTGGCCAGCGAGCGGCTGAAGCCTTCCAGGGCCCGTTGGGCAATGCTGGCCAACGGGTCGTCGAGGCCTTCTGGTGCGCGGCCCAGCAGCACTACATGGGCGCACGGTGCCAGGCTGCGCAGCAGAGGCTGAAAAAATTCGCGCAACTGCTTCAACGCATCGCTGTCGGACAGGTGGCTGGCATCGAATACCACGGCCTTGATCTTCGGCCCCAGGCCTGCCACCCACGCCTCGGCCCGGAGGTTGTCGGTATTGAAGCTGTAAAGCGTGTCGGTCAGCCGCGGGGCAATGGCTTCGACCTGGCTAGCCAGTGGCCCGCCACCCAGTACCAGGGCACCTTCGACCGGGCGCAGGCGGCCGGCCTGCCAGCGCTCCAGCGGCGCCGGGCGTGGCAGGCCAAGGGCATCCACAAGACGGCGGCCGAGGTTGGAGTTGGCAAAGCCGAGGTAGCGATCGCTCATGAGTGGGTCTCCCGGAAGGCAAGCTTGAAAGTGTGGACCAACTTTGTGGCAAGGTCGTTCGAATGCGGTAAAAACACCTAGGCTGTACGGATCAAATTGTTTCAGGAGGAACAAGCGCATGCGTTCATTTCGCCGGGTCGCGATCCTGGGCGGCAACCGAATTCCCTTCGCCCGCTCCAATGGCGCCTACGCCACGGTCAGCAACCAGGCGATGCTCACCGTCGCCCTCGAAGGGCTGATCGAACGCTACCGCCTGCATGGGTTGTGCATTGGGGAAGTGGTTGCCGGTGCGGTGCTCAAGCACTCGCGTGACATGAACCTGACCCGTGAGTGCGTGCTGGGCTCGCGGCTGTCGCCGCAGACGCCGGCCTACGATATCCAGCAAGCCTGCGGCACCGGGCTGGAGGCGGCGTTGCTGGTGGCCAACAAGATTGCCCTGGGGCAGATCGACTGCGGCATTGCCGGCGGCGTGGACACAACCTCCGATGCGCCGATTGCAGTCAACGAAGGCCTGCGCCATATCCTGCTGCAGGCCAACCGTGGCAAAAACCTGGGCGAGCGGCTCAAGCCAATCCTCAAGCTGCGCCCTCACCACCTGAAACCTGAATTGCCGCGCAACGGTGAGCCGCGCACCGGGTTGTCTATGGGCGAGCATTGCGAACGCATGGCCCAGGCCTGGCGCATTGGCCGTGCCGAGCAGGACGAACTGGCGCTGTTGAGCCACCGGGCGCTGGCTGCCGCGTACGCTGAAGGGTGGGAGGATGACCTGCTGACGCCGTTTCTGTCTTTGACCCGTGATAACAACCTGCGCCCCGACCTGACCCTGGAACAATTGTCCAAGCTCAAGCCAGCCTTCGACCGCAGCGGGCAGGGCACGCTGACGGCCGGCAACTCCACACCGCTGACCGACGGCGCTTCGCTGGTGTTGCTGGGCAGCGAGGAATGGGCCGAGCAGCAGGGGCTGCCGGTGCTGGCCTATCTGGTCGATGGTGAAACCGCTGCGGTGGATTTCGTTACTGGTCGCGAAGGGCTGTTGATGGCGCCGGTGTATGCGGTGCCGCGGCTGCTGGCGCGCAATGGCCTGACGCTGCAGGACTTTGACTATTACGAGATTCACGAAGCCTTTGCTGCCCAGGTGCTGTGCACGCTCAAGGCCTGGGAAGATGCCGATTATTGCCGTGAGCGGTTGGGGCTGGATGCGCCGCTCGGGGCGATTGACCGCAGCAAGCTCAACGTCAAGGGCAGTTCGCTGGCGGCCGGGCACCCGTTTGCCGCGACCGGGGGGCGGATATTGGCCAACCTGGCCAAGTTGCTGGCGAGGGTGGGGAAGGGGAGGGGGTTGATTTCGATCTGTGCAGCGGGTGGGCAGGGGGTGACCGTCATCGTCGAGCGCTGAGCTGTTAGGCTTGTCTGGTCAGAACTACAAGAAACCGCCATGCCCATCATCGGACACCCCCGCCCCATTCCGGCGCTGGATCACCTGCCCAGACCGCTCTATGCACGAGCCGAAAGCCTTGGCGCCGGCTCCTGGACCACCCGCCACCAGCACGACTGGGTGCAGTTTTCCTACGCCATCAGCGGCGTCCTCGGGGTGTATACCCACGAAGGCAGCTACTTCGCCCCGCCCCAGTGGGGCGTGTGGATCCCAGCCGATGCCGAACACGAAGTGGTCACCTCTATGCAGGCCGAAATGCGCAGCCTTTACGTGCGCCGGGATGCCTGCCCGTGGGCGCCGGAGCAATGCCGAGTACTGGAAGTGACCCCGCTGGCGCGCGAACTGATCAAGCAGTTCTGCCTGTTCCCGGCAGACTACCCGGAGGGGGACAGTGCCGAGTCGCGGCTGGTGGCGGTGCTGCTCGACCAGTTGCGCATGCTGCCCGAAGTCGGTTTTTCGTTGCCGCTACCACGGCACCCGGGATTGCTGGCGCTGTGCAATGGTCTGATCGCTGCCCCGGATCAGTCGCAGACCTTGCAGCAGTGGGCGCGAGAGTTGGGGTGCTCGGAGAAGACGCTGATGCGGCTGTTCCAGCGGGAGACGGGCTTGAGTTTTCGCAACTGGCGGCAGCGTATGCGGCTGTTGTCGTCGCTGGCGTTGCTGGAGTCGGGGGAGAGTGTGACCGAGGCGGCGTTGGGGTGTGGGTATGACTCCACCTCGGCATACATTGCGGCGTTCAAGCAATTGTTCGGCGCGACGCCGGGGGAGTTGAAGCTTTAGGCAATCAGGCATTGTTTGCCTGCACCGGCCCTATCGCCGGCAAGCCAGCTCCCACAGGATCCCACTGCACTCAGGGCCTGTGCAGTACCCGTGGGAGCTGGCTTGCCGGCGATAGGGCCGGTACAGGTAATGTATCAATCAGGTACGGAACCTGCGCACCAGCGCATCCAGCTCATTGGACAACCCGGCCAGGCTCTCCGAATCCATCCGCGCTGCCTGGGCCAGTTCCGCCACCAACTGCGCATCGCCATGAATCTGGCTGATATGACGGTTGATGTCCTCGGCCACCTGGTGCTGCTCTTCGGCCGCCGTGGCGATCTGGGTGTTCATGTCACGGATCACATCCACCGACTCGCGGATCTGCCCGAAGCTGTCACGGGCCAGGCCGATGCGGCTCACCGACTGCTGCGAAACCTCCAGGCTGGCGTGCATCTGTGCGGCTACTTCGGCAGTGCGGCTGGCCAGGTTGCCAAGCAGGCCGTCGATCTCGGCCGTGGAGTCGGCAGTACGTTTGGCCAGCGCCCGCACCTCGTCGGCGACCACGGCAAAGCCACGCCCCTGCTCGCCGGCACGGGCCGCTTCGATGGCGGCGTTGAGCGCCAGCAGGTTGGTCTGTTCGGCAATCGACCGAATGGTGCCGAGGATCGACTGGATGGCGTTGCTGTCACGCTCCAGCTGCTGGATCGACTGCGCCGATTGCTCGATCTCCTGGCTCAGGCGGTCGACGCTATGTACCGCGGCATCGATCTGCTGCTGGCCTTCGCGGGCCTGTTGCTGGCCGCTGTCGGCCGACTGCGCCGCCTGGCTGCAGGAACGTGCCACTTCGTTGGCGGTGGCGACCATTTCGTGGAAGGCGGTGGAGACCATGTCCACCGCTTCGCGCTGGCGGCCTGCGGCTTCGGCCATATCGCTGGAAACGCGGGTCGAGCTGCTGGAAGTGCTGAGGATCTTGCTGGCGGCAGCACTGATGTGCTGGATCAGGCTGCGAATGGCACCGAGGAACTGGTTGAACCAGCTGGCCAGTTGCGCGGTTTCGTCGCGACCACGGATTTCCAGGTTGCGGGTCAGGTCGCCCTCGCCCTGGGCGATATCTTCCAGGCCGCTGGTTACGCTATTGATCGGGCGCACGATCAGCTTGGCGAAGGTGGCACCGACCACAGCGAACAACGCAGCCAGTACCAGGGCCACCACGCCGATCAACCAGGTCAGGCGGGTGGTGGTCTGCATCACTTCGCTTTGTTCGATCAGGCCGATCAGGGTCCAGCCCAGCTGTTCGTCCGGGTAGATGTTGGCCATGTAGCGTACGCCATTCAGCTCCACTTCGGCCAGCCCCTTGCCGTGCTTGGCCAGCTCGGCGTACCCCTCGCCAAAGCTCGCCAGTTGCTTGAAGTTATGCTTGGCGTCACGAGGGTCGACCAGTACGTTGCCGTTGTTTTCCACCAGTAGCACGTAGCCGCTTTCGCCCAGCTTGATCTGCTGGACGATTTCGGTGAGGCCTTTGAGCGAGACGTCGACGTTGACTACACCGCCGGGGTTGCCCAATTGGTTGGCGACGGTGCGCACGGTGCTGACCAGCACGGCGTCGTCGGCAGCCCAGTAGTAGGCGCCGGTACGCAAGGTCTTGCCAGGGTTGGCCATGGCCAGCTGGTACCAGGGGCGGGTGCGTGGGTCGTAATTGACGAATTTTTGCCCGGCCGGCCAGCCAACGTAACCGCCGTCACTCACCCCATAGGACATGTACGCATAGCTGGGATGCGCATTGGCCAGGCGGGTCATGAAGTCGAGCAGCTTGCTGGCGTGGTCACCCAGTTCGTAGGACGGGGTAGCGCTCATGTATTTGTTCAGCTCGCTGCCCGTGGCGGCGACCAGCGGTTGCGCAGCCATGTACTCGACGTTCTGGTTGATGCCCTGGAAGAAGATGTTCATCGCGTTGCTGACCTGGCGGATTTCCCGGCTGCTGCCTTCGAGGAATCCCTCGCGGGCTTCGCCGCGCAGGTTGAGGACCACCAGCGTGGCCACGAGGACGATGGGCAAGCCGGCGATGACCGCGAATGCCCAGGTCAGTTTCTGTTTGATGTTCATCGACGCTCCCGGATTTTTTAATTATCGACACACGAGGCAGGTAGCTATTGCATCGGCATGATCCGGGTTTTATGTAGGAAAAAAGCCCGTAATTACTAGGTAAAGTCGTCTTTGGTGACTATTCGGTCGTGTTTGGACGTATATGGCATACCAAAGGGCTGCGGGCAGGTCAGTGGCAGCAGCCATCCGCAGCACCGTTGGCCAGGTCCTTGAGGATCGGGCAGTCCGGGCGGTCGTCTCCCTGACAGTGGGAAACCAGCTCACCGAGGGTGTCACGAAGGCTGACCAACTCTTCGATGCGTCGGTTCAGCTCATCGATGTGTTGCATGGCCAGCGCTTTCACATCGGCGCTGGCACGCTGGCGGTCCTGCCAAAGGGTCAGCAACTTGCCGACCTCCTCGAGGGAAAAGCCAAGGTCGCGGGAGCGCTTGATGAAGGCCAGGCTGTGCAGGTCTTCCGCCTGGTACAGGCGGTAGCCGCTGTCGCTACGCGTGGCGGGCTTGAGCAAGCCGATGGACTCGTAGTAACGGATCATCTTGGTGCTGAGCCCGCTGCGGCGGGCGGCTTGGCCGATGTTCATGGAGCCTCCTGGGTGTTGCTGGTGGGTTTCCACGCCTTGAGCCAAAGCGCGTTGCTCACCACGCTGACGCTGGACAGGGCCATGGCAGCGCCGGCCAGCACCGGGTTGAGATAACCCAGTGCGGCCAGCGGGATGCCGATCAGGTTATAGATGAACGCCCAGAACAGGTTTTGGCGGATTTTCGCATAGGTCTTGCGGCTGATCTCCAGGGCGGCCGGTACCAGGCGTGGGTCGCCGCGCATAAGGGTGATGCCGGCGGCCTGCATGGCCACATCGGTACCGCCACCCATGGCAATGCCGATATCGGCGGCCGCCAGCGCCGGCGCATCATTGATGCCATCACCGACCATGGCGACCACGCCATCCTGCTTGAGTGCTGCCACGGTCGCGGCCTTGTCGGCCGGCAGCACTTCGGCATGCACGTCGTCGATGCCCAGGGCATCGGCCACCACTTTGGCGCTGCCGCGGTTGTCGCCGGTCAGCAGGTGGCTGCTGATGTGTTGCGCGTGCAGGGTATCGATCGCCTGCGCGGCGCCGGGCTTGAGGCTGTCACCAAAGGCGAACAGGCCCAGCACCCGCGGCTGTGCGCCACGTTCGATCAGCCATGACAGGGTGCGCCCCTCGGCTTCCCAGGCCTGGGCCTTGGCGGCCAGGTCGCCGGGTGGCAGGGCGCTTTCGTCGAGCAGGCGGCGGTTGCCCAAGGCCAGCTCGCGGCCTTCCACGCGCCCGGCGATACCACGCCCGGTCAGCGACTGGCTGTCGACAACGCCAGGCACGTCCAAGCCCTGCTCGGCGCAAGCATCCAGTACCGCCTTGGCCAGCGGGTGTTCGCTGCCGCGCTGCAGGGCACCGGCAAGTCGGTGCAGGTCGGCGTTGCTGCCCACCTGCGCCTGGCTGTGGACAACGCGCGGGCTGCCGGAAGTGAGGGTGCCGGTCTTGTCGAACACTACGCGGTTGACCGCATGGGCGCGCTCCAGGGCTTCGGCGTCCTTGATCAGGATGCCATGGCGGGCGGCGACCCCGGTGCCAGCCATGATCGCTGCAGGTGTGGCCAGTCCGAGGGCGCAGGGGCAGGCGATGACCAGTACGGCGACGGCATTGATCAGCGCGGTTTCCAGTGGCGCGCCGGCCAGCCACCAACCGACCAGGGTGATCAGCGCCAGTACCAGCACGGCCGGGACGAATACCTGGCTGACCCGGTCGACCAGCTTCTGGATCGGTGCCTTGGCCGCCTGCGCGTCTTCTACCAGGCGGATGATGCGTGCCAGCACGGTTTCGGTGCCCAGTGCCTGGGTGCGTACCTGCAGCCGGCCTTCGCCGTTGATGGCGCCACCGGTGACGCTGTCGCCGGGCTGCTTGGGCACCGGCAGGCTCTCGCCGCTGATCAGGGCTTCATCGGCATGGCTGCTGCCCTCTTCCACCACACCATCGACCGGGAAGCGCTCACCGGGTTTGACCAGTACCAGATCGCCGAGGCGCAGCTGGGCAATGGCCACGTCTTCTTCCCGGCCATCGACCAGACGCACGGCCCGCTCCGGGCGCAGGGCTTCGAGGGCACGGATGGCGCTGGCGGTCTGGCGTTTGGCACGGCTTTCCAGGTACTTGCCCAGCAGCACCAGGGCAATCACCACGGCCGAGGCTTCGAAGTACAGGTGAGGGGCCATGCCGGCGGGGGCCTGCGCCCACTGGTACAGGCTCAGGCCATAGCCGGCGCTGGTGCCCAGGGCTACCAGCAGGTCCATGTTGCCGGTACCGGCGCGCACGGCCTTCCAGGCAGCCACGTAGAACCGCGCGCCAAGAATGAACTGCACCGGTGTGGCCAGCAGGAACTGCACCCACGCTGGCAACATCCAGTGCACGCCAAACGGCTGCACCAGCATGGGCACCACCAATGGCAGGGCTAGCAGCAAGGCTGCGCCGACCGCCAGGCGTTCGTTACGCAGGCGGCGTTGTGCAGCGTTCTGGTCGTCCCTTGCGGTTTGCGGCAGGCTGGCGCTGTAGCCGGCCTTTTGCACGGCGTCGATCAGCAGGTTGTCGGCGAGGGCCGCCAGCACTTCGAGGTGCGCGCGTTCGCTGGCCAGGTTGACGCTGACCTGTTCAACACCCGGCAGCTTGCCGAGGGCGCGCTCTACACGCCCGACGCAACTGGCGCAGGTCATGCCGCCAATCTGCAGTTCGACGGTGCGGGTAGGCACGCCATAGCCGGCTTCGTGTACGGCGTCGACCAGGGCGGGCAAGCTATTGGCCGGGGCCTGGACCCGGGCCTGTTCGGTGGCGAGGTTGACGCTGACCTGTTCAGCGCCGGTGACTTTGCGCAGGGCGCGCTCGACCCGGCCGGCACAGCTGGCGCAGGTCATGCCGGAGATCGGCAGGTCGTATGTGGTGGATGCGGGCATGGCTCTCCTCCTTGGACAGGCCTCCAGCATCAACCTTGCCACGCAGGTAAGGTCAATAGCCCAGGCCGGCTCGCTTCAACTCCAGCCCATATTGCCCCATGGCGATGCGGTATTTGTTGATCTGGCCCGCCTGCAGGTTCAGTCGTGTGCTGCGTTGGTCCTCGACGCCCGCAGCGCAGCCGGGCATTTGCCCGGGCAGCAGGCGCAGACGCACGTCCACCGGGCCGGGCGGCAGGTTGAACGAGGTGGATTGCTCCTGGAACACGCGCCCGGAGAGCTGGTCGTTGAGGTAAATGCCGATTTCGCAACTGGTGGCCACTTCCAGGCGCTCCCGGGAAATGATCAGCACGCTGTAGTCCGAGTTGCCCTCGGCACTGGCCGGTGGCACTGCAGCCAGCGTGCTCAATAGCCCGACGACGCCCAATGCTGCCCTGAACATGAAAAATCTCCTGCTTGCGTGATCATCAAAGGCGCAGCTTGGCCGACGCGCGCGCGGATTTCCACCCCGGCTATTGTCGACAGGTCTTGACCTTGCCCCGATGGCAAGCTTGAGACTCGTGCAAAACCTGAAGGAGGTAACCCCATGCAAGTGTTCAATGTACAAGGCATGACCTGCGGCCATTGCGTGAAAGCCGTGACCCGGGCGGTGCAGGAGCAGGATGCCGCGGCCAAGGTGGAGGTCGACCTGGCGGCCAGGCAGGTACGGGTGCAGAGCGAGTTGGCTCAGGAGCAGATCCTCACGGCCATTCGCGATGAAGGTTATCAGGCCGAAGTAGCCTGAACACTTGCCTGTGGGAGCGGGCGTGCCCGCGAACACCGGCACCGCCGGTGCCATCCGCCGCGCTGCCTGATTCGCGGGCACGCCCGCTCCCACAGAGACCGCGGCAGCCCTTGAAGTTGTTGCAAATGTTTTCATGTCGATAGGGCCCACAGCAGGTAGAATCGAGCACTTGCTTAGCCTGCTATGGATTCCTGATGAACCTGCGAATGGTGCTCATCCTGGGCGCACTCAGTGCGTTCGGGCCCTTGGCGATCGACTTTTACCTGCCCGCCTTCCCGGCCATGGCACAGGCGTTCGCCACCGATGAAAAACACGTTCAGGCCACCTTGGCCGCCTACTTTCTCGGCCTGTCCATCGGGCAACTGGCCTACGGGCCGGTGGCTGACCGCTTTGGCCGGCGCAAGCCGCTGATGTTCGGGGTGACCCTGTTCACCCTTGCGTCACTGGCATGTGCCTATGCTCCCAACCTCGACACCTTGGTGCTGGCGCGTTTCGTCCAGGCATTGGGCGGTTGCGCCGGGATGGTGTTGTCGCGGGCCATCGTCAGTGACAAGTGCGACCCGGTGGCCTCGGCCAAGGTGTTCTCGCAGTTGATGCTGGTCATGGGCCTGGCGCCAATCCTGGCACCAATGCTGGGTGGGGTGCTGGTGAACGTGGCCGGCTGGCAATCCATCTTCCTCGCCCTGAGCCTGTTCAGTGCCGGCTGCCTGCTGGCGGTCAGCCTGGGCCTGCCGGAAAGCTTGCCCGAGCACATACCGCGGCAACCGCTGTCTGGCGCCTTGCGCCAGTACCTGCGCCTCTTCGCTGACCGGGTATTCGTCGGCCATGCCCTGACCGGTGGTATCGCCATCGCCGGCATGTTTGCCTACATCGCCGGCTCACCTTTCGTGTTCATCAAGCTCTACGGCGTGCCAGCCGAGCATTACGGCTGGTTGTTCGGTACCAATGCCGCCGGCTTTATCCTGGTGGCACAGGTTAATGCACGCTTGCTGGCCAAGCGCGGGCCAGCGTTCCTGCTGGCGCGTGCTGTGTGGCTTTACCTGGCTGCGGGCCTGGCGTTGCTGGGTGTGGCGGCAATGCGGCCAACTCAGCTGTGGCCATTGTTGGTTCCGCTGTTCGTCTGCATTTCCAGCCTCGGCTGTATCATCCCCAATGCCGCTGCCTGTGCCATGAGCGGGCAGGGCGCACGGGCCGGTAGTGCCTCGGCGCTGATGGGCTGCCTGCAGTTCAGCGTCGCTGCCGGTGCCGCAGCGCTGGTCGGGCTGCTGCATGATGGCAGTGCGGTGCCGATGGCGCTGGTGATCAGCCTGTGTGGGGCGCTGGTGGTCAGTGTCGCGCTGCTGACCCGACGGTTGCCGGCCAAGGCTCCCGCATAAGCGGGTGAGGTGCCTGCAACCGGGTTTCCAGCGTGGCGACGAAGGCGCGCGCTTCGGCCTCGCTGCGGAAACTGACCACGTGTTGATCGAGCTGGACCTGCCAGGGGCAGGCGGGGTTTCGGCTCGACGCACTGACGACAATTTTCATCGCGGCATACCTCCAAAGGGGGGAGAGCGGATGAAGTGTAGCGCTGCACCTTCGGCCTGCCATGACCTGAATCAGTGTCCTGACTGACGGTCGCCAAGAACGTTTTCTACCTGTTTTTCCTGCTCGGGGCGCAATGCCCGCAAGCAGGTGGAACCTTCGCTTTGGCTTGCGTTATTTGTGGAAATTGGTTGTCGGCCGCGTCCGAAGATGCATCCGGTGTTTTTTCCGCCTGTCGCTCCCTTGTTCCCGCCATGTGGGCCTGGCTGCTTGCCCGCGCGGTCCGGACAGGTTTCACGCACTGTTTCACTGCTTGCCATGGGTAGGCATACCCAGTGTTTTTTTGCCGGTGGTGCCTCCGCGCTGTGCTGCCTGAATGGCGTTTTTTGCGGCTTATACTGGCGAACCAGGCCAGTGCCAGCGAGAGGCGCTTCCCTGCCAGGGGTGGCCATCGCATCCACACAGTGAACTTGCAGGGAGTTACAGGGACATGAACGCAGCCAGCAGTATCAGCCAGATTGCCAGCCTGATGGCCGACCCCAAGCGCAGTGCCATGCTGTGGGCACTGATCGACGGCACGCCGCGGCTGGCCAACGAGCTCGCGGTAATGACAGGCCTGACCTCGTCATCTGCCTGCGCACACCTTTCATTGTTGTCGTCGGCCGGTTTGCTCCGGCATGAAGCACGGGGCCGCAAGCGTTACTTCCGGCTGGCCACCCCACAAGTCGGGGCAGCGGTGGAGGCCCTGGCCAGTGTCCAGCTGGAGAACGCCAGGGGGGAGCGGGCCAAGGCGCCGGTATCAGCGCTGCCCATGTCGATACGCAGGGCGCGTCGCTGTGGCGATCACTTGGGCGGGGAACTGGCCGGTGAGCTGTATCACCGTCTGGTGGTGGCCGGCTGGTTGGAGGGTAGTGGTCGACAGCTGATGGTAAGCGAGGAGGGGCGGACGCAGTTGGCTTTGGTCGGGGTCTACATCGATGCTTTGGCGCCAAATCAGCAACGTGGCTGTGTAATCTGCCGCTGCACCGAGTGGAACGACCAGGGGCCGCACCTGGGTGGCGTGCTGGGGCAGGCCTTGTTCCGGCTGTTCCTGCAGTCTGGCTGGATGCGCGAAGCCGAGGACTCGCGGGCATTGCATATCTCTGCGCTGGGTATCCAGCAAATCAATCGCATTGCCCGCGTGCCGACGTTGCAGGTCGGTTGACCGCGACACCGTCATGCCGGCGTCAGGTCATTCAGGCCAGCCGGGCATCCAGGCTGTTCTGGGCCAGGCGACGGGCCTGGTCTTCGGTCATGCCCAGGTGCGTGTACAGGGCGTGGAAGTTTTCGGTGACATAGCCACCGAAGTAGGCCGGGTCGTCAGAGTTGACCGTTACCTTCACGCCGCGCTCGAGCATGTCGAGGATGTTGTGCTGGTTCATGTGGTCGAACACGCACAGCTTGGTGTTCGACAGCGGGCACACCGTGAGCGGGATCTGCTCGTCGATGATGCGCTGCATCAGGCGCTCGTCCTCGATGGCGCGCACACCGTGGTCGATACGCTTGACCTTCAGCAGGTCCAGGGCTTCCCAGATGTACTCGGGCGGGCCTTCCTCGCCAGCATGGGCAACGGCGACCAGGCCTTCACTGCGGGCACGGTCGAACACGCGCTGGAACTTGCTCGGCGGGTGGCCCATTTCCGAGCTGTCCAGGCCAACGGCGATGAACGCATCGCGGAACGGCAGGGCCTGGTCGAGGGTTTTCTGCGCCTCATCTTCGCTGAGGTGGCGCAGGAAGCTGAGGATCAGGCCGCTGCTGATGCCCAATTGTTCGCGACCGTCCCTGAGCGCCTGGTTGATACCGTTGAGCACCACTTCGAAGGGGATACCGCGGTCGGTATGGGTCTGTGGGTCGAAGAACGGTTCGGTGTGGATAACGTTCTGAGCCTTGCAGCGTTGCAGGTAGGCCCAGGTCAGGTCGTAGAAGTCCTGCTCGTTACGCAGCACGTCGGCGCCCTGGTAATATAAGTCCAGGAACTCCTGCAGGTTGTTGAAGGCATAGGCACCGCGCAAGGTCTCCACATCGGCCCAGGGCAGGGCGATCTTGTTGCGCTCGGCCAGGGCGAACAGCAGCTCGGGCTCCAGCGAGCCTTCCAGGTGCAGGTGCAGTTCGGCCTTGGGCAGGGCGTTCAACCAGTCATACATGGTGGGTCATCTCGATCAGGTACGGTTGCCGCCATTCTACAGAGCCTGGCCGGGTATTGCGCCCGGCCAGGCTGCGACCTGGTGAATCACCAGACCAAGGGTTCGCCCTTGTAGTTGATGAAGCGCAGGCCGCCGTTGCCGCTTTGCGCCTTGATCTGTTCAAGCATGCCGCGGGTGCTGGTCAGCACGTCGATCTCGGCGTTTTCACCGCCCATGTCGGTTTTCACCCAACCCGGGTGCATGGCCAGCACGCACAGGTCGGGGCGTTGTTGCTCTACGACGAAGCTGTTGATCATCGAGTTCAGGGCCGCCTTGCTGGCCTTGTACAGGCAGATTTCGCCGCCATCGGGGATGGTCACGCTGCCCAGGATCGAGCTCATGAAGGCCAGCACGCCGCTGCTTTCGCGTACTTGGCCGACCAGGCGGCGGGCCACGCGGATTGGCGCCACGGCATTGGTCATGAACAGGTCGCCGATGTCCTTGTTCTGTACCGCTTCCAAGTCCTGCGGCAGGGGGCCCATGACCCCGGCGTTGA
The DNA here is from genome assembly GCF_036784815.1 of Pseudomonas sp. TE3-3-F2023. Classification (NCBI taxonomy): domain Bacteria; kingdom Pseudomonadati; phylum Pseudomonadota; class Gammaproteobacteria; order Pseudomonadales; family Pseudomonadaceae; genus Pseudomonas; species Pseudomonas sp. TE3-3-F2023. The sequence goes on from NZ_CP145113.1 coordinate 1,508,715, forward strand.
CGAATATCAAGTCGAACACCTGGCCTTGCAGGCGTTGCTTCAGGCCATCGAGCTGGGCCGTGTCGTTCATTTCCAGCTGTTCGATGCGCACGCCGGGCACATTCGCCAGGGCGCCGGGCTGCTGCGGGTTGCGCACGGTGGCGGTGATGTTCCAGCCGTCTTCGTGCAGGCGTTGCACCAGGCCCAGGCCCAGCCCGCGCGAGGCCCCGATGATAAGTGCGGTTTTTGCGTTAGCCATGTGGATGCGCTCCGTGATCGGTTCGAAGAAGGGTATTGAGGATAATGCACTGTGGTGCCGGGCGCCTTGTCGTAGGTTGTACGAAAAATCACCAGTTGCGTCAGGCCCTTGTACGGCGTGGCCTTCGGCTTGTTGCCGCACGGGTTATCCACCAGCTGGTCCACAGTTATTGTGTGCAAGCGCAGATGGCTGTGCAGGGCTAGGCAGGCTGTGGGCCTGGGGATAACGTCAGGAGCATCAACGGTTTGCGGCTGTCATCAAATGGTGATCAAAATATGATCAAGGCTCTGCAGCCCTTGAGTAATGCCGCCTGCAAGCGAGTGCCCCAAGCTTATCCACAGGCCGGCCCACAGTTGTTGTGGGCAATGTTCAGCGTGCTTCGAGCAGAATACGCCCGCGGCTCAGGTCGGCCAACTGCTGCTGCAGTGGCGCCAGGTGGGCGTCACCCAGGGCAATGAGCAGGTCCACGCCATTGGCGGTGAACTGCTCATCCAGGACCAGGCCGTCAACCTCGGCCAGACGCAACTTCACAAGCGCCAGTTCGCTGAAACTGCAACTGCAGGTGAATTCGCTGCGCTGCACCAGCAGCCGCTTGGGTGCCTGTTGCAGGCACTTGTTGGCACCGCCGCCATAGGCCCTGGCCAGGCCGCCGGTGCCCAGCTGGATGCCGCCGTACCAGCGGATCACCAGCACCACCACCTGGTCGCAGTCCTGCGCTTCGATGGCTGCGAGGATTGGCCGCCCCGCGGTACCACCAGGTTCGCCGTCATCGCTGCTGCGGTACTGGGCGCCAAGTTTCCAGGCCCAGCAGTTGTGAGTGGCGGCCAGGTCGCTGTGGCGTTCGATGAAACTCATCGCGTCGGCGGCGCTGCTGATCGGCCCGGCGAGGGTGATGAAGCGGCTTTTGCGGATTTCCTCGCGGTACTCGCAGAGGTCGAGCAGGGTAGAAGGCATAAATGACGATCAGGCAGCCGGCTTGATACCGCAGCCCTTCAGAATGATGTGGATAAGATTGTTGCTCGCGTCCTCCATGTCCTGCTTGGTCAGGCGGCTGCGGCCGGTGACCTGGCAGATCTGGGTGGCGAAGTCGGCATAGTGCTGGGTGCTGCCCCACAGCAGGAAGATCAGGTGCACCGGGTCGACCGGGTCCATCTTGCCGGCTTCGATCCAGGCCTGGAACACCGCGGCCCGGCCGCGGAACCATTCGCGGTAGTCGGCACTGAAGTATTCGCTCAGGCAGGTACCGCCGCTGATCACCTCCATGGCGAAGATCCGTGAAGCTTGCGGGTTGCGCCGAGAGAACTCCATCTTGGTGCGGATGTACTGGCTCAGGGCTTCGCCCGGGTCGTCGTCGACGCTCAAGGCGTTGAAGGTGCTGTCCCACAACTCGATGATGTTGCTGAGCACGGCAATGTACAAGCCCAGCTTGTTGGTGAAGTAGTAATGCAGGTTGGCCTTGGGCAACCCCGCCTTGAGGGCGATGGTGTTCATGCTGGTGCCCTTGAAACCATGGCGGGCGAACTCGTCTTCGGCGGCCTGGATAATGGCCTGTTCGTTCTTCTGGCGGATGCGGCCCGCGGGCTTGCCCGAGGCGGAGAGGCGATGCGCAGGGACTTCTAGGGTCATGGACGATTCCGTACGGGTCAGTGGCTGCGGCTGTCGGACAAGATTACCTGCCTGTGCCGAAGTGACAAGCGTTTGCGGCACAGACTGGCATCAGCGTGTCGCAGCCAGGCTTTCGAGGAAGCTTTCCAACACCAGGTTCGGCCGCCGGCCCTTGCGCGTTACCCAGCTGAGGCTCAGGTCATAGAAGCGTTGCTGGGGCTTCAGGGCACGCAAGCGGCCTTGCTGCACCCAGAACGTGGCGTAGTGGTCTGGCAGGTAGCCGATATAGCGCCCGGTAAGGATGAGAAACGCCATTCCTTCGCGGTCCGAAGCACTGGCCGTACAGTTCAGCGCCTGGTAATGCGCCTGGATTTCGGCCGGTAGGCGGAAGGTGGGGGTGATGGCCTCCTGGCTGTTGAGGCGGTCGTCGTCGATCTGCTGGTCATCGGCATAGAATAGTGGGTGGCCGACCGCGCAATACAGCAGCGAGCGCTCGCTGTACAACGGTTGGTACTCGAGGCCCGACAATGGACTGGTCTGTGGCACCACACCGACATGCAGGCTGCCATCGAGCACGCCATGCTCGACCTGGCTGGGCGCGATCATGCGGATCTGGATGCGCACATCGGGCCCGCGGTCCTTGAGTTCGGCCAATGCATGGGTAATGCGCATGTGCGGCAAGGTAACCAGGTTGTCGGTCAGGCCAATGTTCAGCTCGCCACGCAAGTGCTGGTGAAGGCCGTTGACCTCGGTGCGGAAGCTTTCCAGGGCGCTGAGCAGTTGCAGCGCCGAATGGTAGACCTCGCGGCCTTCCTCGGTCAGCGAGAAACCGGCGCGGCCGCGCTGGCACAGGCGCAGGCCGAGGCGTTGCTCCAGGTCGTTCATCTGCTGGCTGATGGCCGAACGGCCTATGCCCAGCACGTTTTCCGCGGCGGAGAAGCCGCCGCACTCGACGACACTGCGGTAGATCTTCAGCAGGCGGATGTCGAAATCGCTGACTTGGGCAAGTGGATCGGGGCGTCGGCTCATTAGTTTAGTGAGGGCCTGTCTGAAGATTAGAAATGTTGGCTTTTTCAGACTTTATCGCCGTGCCAATTTAGCTGCAACAACATCCATCGTTGCCTAATCGTCTTCCGAGGAACCGCCGATGAACATGCCCGAAACCGCTACCGCCGGTATCGCCAGCCAGCTCAAGCTGGATGCACACTGGATGCCCTACACCGCCAACCGCAACTTCCAGCGCGACCCACGCCTGATCGTGGCGGCCGAAGGCAACTACCTGGTCGACGACAAGGGGCGCAGGATCTTCGATGCCCTGTCCGGCTTGTGGACCTGCGGCGCCGGGCATACCCGCAAGGAAATCACCGAGGCAGTGGCTCGCCAGATCGGCACCCTGGACTATTCACCGGCCTTCCAGTTCGGCCACCCGCTGTCGTTCCAGCTGGCCGAGAAGATCACCGAGCTGACCCCGGGCGACCTAAACCATGTGTTCTATACCAACTCCGGTTCCGAGTGTGCCGACACCGCGCTGAAGATGGTGCGTGCGTACTGGCGCCTGAAAGGCCAGGCGACCAAGACCAAGATCATCGGCCGGGCCCGCGGCTACCACGGCGTGAACATCGCCGGTACCAGCCTCGGTGGCGTCAACGGTAACCGCAAGCTGTTCGGTCAATTGCTGGACGTCGACCATCTGCCTCACACCGTGCTGCCGGTGAACGCCTTCTCCAAAGGCATGCCGGAAGAGGGCGGTATTGCCCTGGCTGACGAGATGCTCAAGCTGATCGAGCTGCACGATGCCTCCAACATCGCTGCCGTGATCGTCGAGCCGCTGGCAGGTTCGGCTGGTGTGCTGCCGCCGCCGAAGGGTTACCTGAAGCGCCTGCGTGAAATCTGCACCCAGCACAACATCCTGCTGATCTTCGACGAAGTGATCACCGGCTTCGGCCGCATGGGCGCGATGACCGGTTCCGAAGCCTTCGGCGTGACCCCGGACCTGATGTGCATCGCCAAGCAGGTGACCAACGGTGCCATCCCGATGGGCGCGGTGATCGCCAGCAGCGAGATCTACCAGACCTTCATGAACCAGCCGACCCCGGAGTACGCCGTGGAATTCCCCCACGGCTATACCTACTCGGCCCACCCGGTAGCCTGCGCCGCCGGTATCGCCGCGCTGGACCTGCTGCAGAAGGAAAACCTGGTGCAGGCCGCCGCCGAGCTGGCGCCGCACTTCGAGAAGCTGCTGCATGGCGTGAAGGGCACCAAGAACATCGTCGATATCCGCAACTACGGCCTGGCCGGCGCGATCCAGATCGCTGCCCGCGACGGTGATGCCATCGTGCGTCCGTACGAAGCGGCGATGAAACTGTGGAAGGCAGGCTTCTATGTACGCTTCGGTGGCGACACCCTGCAGTTCGGCCCAACCTTCAACACCACGCCGCAGGAACTGGACCGCCTGTTCGACGCAGTGGGCGAAACCCTGAACCTGATCGACTGATCTTTCCGATTCTGATGACAGGTGCGTGAACACATCGCGTGCCTGCCTCAACCTTCTTTATCTGGAGTTTTGCATGAGCATTGTTCAGCACCTGATCCACGGCGAACTGGTTACCAAGGGTGAGCGCACCGCCGATGTCTTCAACCCGTCCACCGGCCAGGCCGTGCGCAAGGTCGAGCTGGCCAGCCGCGCGACCGTGCAGGAAGCGATCGACTCTGCCAAGGCGGCCTTCCCGGCCTGGCGCAACACCCCACCGGCCAAGCGCGCCCAGGTGATGTTCCGCTTCAAGCAACTGCTGGAGCAGAACGAAGCGCGCATCTCGCAGATGATCAGCGAAGAGCATGGCAAGACCCTGGAGGATGCTGCAGGCGAACTGAAGCGTGGTATCGAGAACGTCGAGTTCGCCTGTGCCGCGCCGGAAGTGCTGAAAGGCGAGTACAGCCGCAACGTCGGCCCCAACATCGATGCCTGGTCCGACTTCCAGCCGCTGGGCGTGGTTGCCGGTATCACACCGTTCAATTTCCCGGCCATGGTGCCGCTGTGGATGTACCCACTGGCTATTGCCTGCGGCAACGCCTTCATCCTCAAGCCTTCCGAGCGCGACCCGAGCTCGACCCTGTTCATCGCCCAGCTGCTGCTGGAAGCCGGCCTGCCGAAGGGCATCCTCAACGTGGTGCACGGCGACAAGGAAGCGGTGGATGCGCTGATCGAAGCGCCGGAAGTGAAGGCCCTGAGCTTCGTCGGTTCGACTCCGATCGCCGAGTACATCTACGCTGAAGGTACCAAGCGCGGCAAGCGTGTGCAGGCCCTGGGTGGTGCGAAGAACCACGCGGTGCTGATGCCGGATGCCGACCTGGACAATGCCGTGAGCGCTCTGATGGGGGCTGCCTACGGTTCGTGCGGCGAGCGTTGCATGGCCATTTCGGTGGCGGTGTGCGTGGGTGACCAGGTGGCTGACGCCCTGATTGCCAAGCTGGAACCGCAGATCAAGGCCCTGAAGATTGGTGCCGGCACCTCGTGCGGCCTGGACATGGGGCCGCTGGTGACGGCCGCTGCCCGTGACAAGGTGGTGGGCTACATTGATGATGGTCTTGCTGCTGGCGCCAAGCTGGTGGTAGATGGCCGTGGCTTCCGTGTTGCCGGTAATGAGGATGGCTACTTCGTCGGCGGCACCCTGTTCGACAACGTGACCCCGGAGATGCGCATCTATAAGGAAGAGATCTTCGGCCCGGTGCTGTGCGTAGTGCGTGTGAACAGCCTGGAGCAGGCCATGCAACTGATCAACGATCACGAGTATGGCAACGGTACCTGTATCTTCACCCGTGACGGTGAAGCGGCGCGCCTGTTCTGCGACGAGATCGAAGTGGGCATGGTCGGTGTGAACGTACCGCTGCCGGTGCCGGTGGCCTACCACAGTTTTGGTGGCTGGAAGCGCTCGCTGTTCGGGGACCTGCATGCCTATGGCCCGGACGGTGTGCGCTTCTATACCCGTCGCAAGGCGATCACCCAGCGCTGGCCGCAACGTGCCAGCCATGAGGCTTCGCAGTTTGCCTTCCCTAGTTTGTAAGGGATGAGCAGAAGCGGGGAGGCCGATTAGGCCTCCCCGCTTTGTTTTTCAGCGATATTGAAGTTTCTTGAAATTAAGGGTTGACGCACTCTCGAATCCCATTATAATGCGCCCCACTTCCAGCGACATCGGAACGACAAACTTCTTGAAATTCAATAAGTTAGGTTGTTCGAAAGAGCTGAAAGGGCTACGATCAAAAGATCGCCAGCGGTTGAGATGATGGTTGACAGCGCTTCTGAACGCTGTATGATTCGCCTCCCGCTACGAGAGATCGCAGCGAGTCAAGTGTTTGAAGCTAAACGAGTTTCTCGCGAAAAACTTCAAAATAAACGCTTGACAGCAAATGAGGAAAGCGTAGAATGCGCGCCTCGGTTGAGACGAAACGCTCTTAACCAAACGCTCTTTAACAAATCGAATCAAGCAATTCGTGTGGGTGCTTGTGAGTACGGACTGATAGTCACAAAGATTATCAGCATCACAAGTGGCCATGCGAGAAATCACATAGTCATTTGAGATTGCTGAGCCAAGTTTAGGGTTTCTTAAAAACCCAAGCAGTATTGAACTGAAGAGTTTGATCATGGCTCAGATTGAACGCTGGCGGCAGGCCTAACACATGCAAGTCGAGCGGATGACGGGAGCTTGCTCCTTGATTCAGCGGCGGACGGGTGAGTAATGCCTAGGAATCTGCCTGGTAGTGGGGGACAACGTTTCGAAAGGAACGCTAATACCGCATACGTCCTACGGGAGAAAGCAGGGGACCTTCGGGCCTTGCGCTATCAGATGAGCCTAGGTCGGATTAGCTAGTTGGTGGGGTAATGGCTCACCAAGGCGACGATCCGTAACTGGTCTGAGAGGATGATCAGTCACACTGGAACTGAGACACGGTCCAGACTCCTACGGGAGGCAGCAGTGGGGAATATTGGACAATGGGCGAAAGCCTGATCCAGCCATGCCGCGTGTGTGAAGAAGGTCTTCGGATTGTAAAGCACTTTAAGTTGGGAGGAAGGGCAGTAAGTTAATACCTTGCTGTTTTGACGTTACCGACAGAATAAGCACCGGCTAACTCTGTGCCAGCAGCCGCGGTAATACAGAGGGTGCAAGCGTTAATCGGAATTACTGGGCGTAAAGCGCGCGTAGGTGGTTCGTTAAGTTGGATGTGAAAGCCCCGGGCTCAACCTGGGAACTGCATCCAAAACTGGCGAGCTAGAGTACGGTAGAGGGTGGTGGAATTTCCTGTGTAGCGGTGAAATGCGTAGATATAGGAAGGAACACCAGTGGCGAAGGCGACCACCTGGACTGATACTGACACTGAGGTGCGAAAGCGTGGGGAGCAAACAGGATTAGATACCCTGGTAGTCCACGCCGTAAACGATGTCAACTAGCCGTTGGAATCCTTGAGATTTTAGTGGCGCAGCTAACGCATTAAGTTGACCGCCTGGGGAGTACGGCCGCAAGGTTAAAACTCAAATGAATTGACGGGGGCCCGCACAAGCGGTGGAGCATGTGGTTTAATTCGAAGCAACGCGAAGAACCTTACCAGGCCTTGACATGCAGAGAACTTTCCAGAGATGGATTGGTGCCTTCGGGAACTCTGACACAGGTGCTGCATGGCTGTCGTCAGCTCGTGTCGTGAGATGTTGGGTTAAGTCCCGTAACGAGCGCAACCCTTGTCCTTAGTTACCAGCACGTTATGGTGGGCACTCTAAGGAGACTGCCGGTGACAAACCGGAGGAAGGTGGGGATGACGTCAAGTCATCATGGCCCTTACGGCCTGGGCTACACACGTGCTACAATGGTCGGTACAGAGGGTTGCCAAGCCGCGAGGTGGAGCTAATCTCACAAAACCGATCGTAGTCCGGATCGCAGTCTGCAACTCGACTGCGTGAAGTCGGAATCGCTAGTAATCGCGAATCAGAATGTCGCGGTGAATACGTTCCCGGGCCTTGTACACACCGCCCGTCACACCATGGGAGTGGGTTGCACCAGAAGTAGCTAGTCTAACCTTCGGGAGGACGGTTACCACGGTGTGATTCATGACTGGGGTGAAGTCGTAACAAGGTAGCCGTAGGGGAACCTGCGGCTGGATCACCTCCTTAATCGACGACATCAGCCTGCTGATGAGCTCCCACACGAATTGCTTGATTCATGGTTGAAGACGACAAGGCCCTGCAAGGGTCGAGTGTTGTTCCTGGTCAGAACTCGGAAATGAGCATTCGCTTCGAATGTTGATTTCTGGCTTTTGTCAGATCGTTCTTTAAAAATTCGGATATGTGATATATATAGACTGATGACCAGTTTCACTGCTGGTTAATCAGGCTAAGGTAAAATTTGTGAGTTCTGCTCGAAAGAGCAACATGCGAATTTTCGGCGAATGTCGTCTTCACAGTATAACCAGATTGCTTGGGGTTATATGGTCAAGTGAAGAAGCGCATACGGTGGATGCCTTGGCAGTCAGAGGCGATGAAAGACGTGGTAGCCTGCGATAAGCTTTGGGGAGTCGGCAAACAGACTGTGATCCAGAGATCTCTGAATGGGGGAACCCACTCAGCACAAGCTGAGTATCTTGTACTGAATACATAGGTGCAAGAGGCGAACCAGGGGAACTGAAACATCTAAGTACCCTGAGGAAAAGAAATCAACCGAGATTCCCTTAGTAGTGGCGAGCGAACGGGGACCAGCCCTTAAGTTGATTTGAGATTAGTGGAACGCTCTGGAAAGTGCGGCCATAGTGGGTGATAGCCCCGTACACGAAAATCTCTTGTCAATGAAATCGAGTAGGACGGAGCACGAGAAACTTTGTCTGAATATGGGGGGACCATCCTCCAAGGCTAAATACTACTGACTGACCGATAGTGAACCAGTACCGTGAGGGAAAGGCGAAAAGAACCCCGGAGAGGGGAGTGAAATAGAACCTGAAACCGTATGCGTACAAGCAGTGGGAGCCTACTTTGTTAGGTGACTGCGTACCTTTTGTATAATGGGTCAGCGACTTATATTCAGTGGCGAGCTTAACCGAATAGGGGAGGCGTAGCGAAAGCGAGTCTTAATAGGGCGTTTAGTCGCTGGGTATAGACCCGAAACCGGGCGATCTATCCATGGGCAGGTTGAAGGTTAGGTAACACTGACTGGAGGACCGAACCGACTACCGTTGAAAAGTTAGCGGATGACCTGTGGATCGGAGTGAAAGGCTAATCAAGCTCGGAGATAGCTGGTTCTCCTCGAAAGCTATTTAGGTAGCGCCTCATGTATCACTCCAGGGGGTAGAGCACTGTTTCGGCTAGGGGGTCATCCCGACTTACCAAACCGATGCAAACTCCGAATACCTGGAAGTGCCGAGCATGGGAGACACACGGCGGGTGCTAACGTCCGTCGTGAAAAGGGAAACAACCCAGACCGTCAGCTAAGGTCCCAAAGTCATGGTTAAGTGGGAAACGATGTGGGAAGGCTTAGACAGCTAGGAGGTTGGCTTAGAAGCAGCCACCCTTTAAAGAAAGCGTAATAGCTCACTAGTCGAGTCGGCCTGCGCGGAAGATGTAACGGGGCTCAAACCATGCACCGAAGCTACGGGTGTCATCTTTGATGACGCGGTAGAGGAGCGTTCTGTAAGCCTGTGAAGGTGAGTTGAGAAGCTTGCTGGAGGTATCAGAAGTGCGAATGCTGACATGAGTAACGACAATGCGAGTGAAAAACTCGCACGCCGAAAGACCAAGGTTTCCTGCGCAACGTTAATCGACGCAGGGTTAGTCGGTCCCTAAGGCGAGGCTGAAAAGCGTAGTCGATGGAAAACAGGTTAATATTCCTGTACTTCCAGTTATTGCGATGGAGGGACGGAGAAGGTTAGGCCAGCCTGGCGTTGGTTGTCCAGGTTTAAGGTGGTAGGCTGAAATCTTAGGCAAATCCGGGATTTCAAGGCCGAGAGCTGATGACGAGTTGCCTTTAGGCGACGAAGTGGTTGATACCATGCTTCCAAGAAAAGCTCCTAAGCTTCAGATAACTGGGAACCGTACCCCAAACCGACACAGGTGGTTAGGTAGAGAATACCAAGGCGCTTGAGAGAACTCGGGTGAAGGAACTAGGCAAAATGGCACCGTAACTTCGGGAGAAGGTGCGCCGGCGAGGGTGAAGGACTTGCTCCGTAAGCCCATGCCGGTCGAAGATACCAGGCCGCTGCGACTGTTTATTAAAAACACAGCACTCTGCAAACACGAAAGTGGACGTATAGGGTGTGACGCCTGCCCGGTGCCGGAAGGTTAATTGATGGGGTTAGCGCAAGCGAAGCTCTTGATCGAAGCCCCGGTAAACGGCGGCCGTAACTATAACGGTCCTAAGGTAGCGAAATTCCTTGTCGGGTAAGTTCCGACCTGCACGAATGGCGTAACGATGGCGGCGCTGTCTCCACCCGAGACTCAGTGAAATTGAAATCGCTGTGAAGATGCAGTGTATCCGCGGCTAGACGGAAAGACCCCGTGAACCTTTACTATAGCTTTGCACTGGACTTTGAATTTGCTTGTGTAGGATAGGTGGGAGGCTTTGAAGTGGGGACGCCAGTTCTCATGGAGCCATCCTTGAAATACCACCCTGGCAACTTTGAGGTTCTAACTCAGGTCCGTTATCCGGATCGAGGACAGTGTATGGTGGGTAGTTTGACTGGGGCGGTCTCCTCCCAAAGAGTAACGGAGGAGTACGAAGGTGCGCTCAGACCGGTCGGAAATCGGTCGTAGAGTATAAAGGCAAAAGCGCGCTTGACTGCGAGACAAACACGTCGAGCAGGTACGAAAGTAGGTCTTAGTGATCCGGTGGTTCTGTATGGAAGGGCCATCGCTCAACGGATAAAAGGTACTCCGGGGATAACAGGCTGATACCGCCCAAGAGTTCATATCGACGGCGGTGTTTGGCACCTCGATGTCGGCTCATCACATCCTGGGGCTGAAGCCGGTCCCAAGGGTATGGCTGTTCGCCATTTAAAGTGGTACGCGAGCTGGGTTTAGAACGTCGTGAGACAGTTCGGTCCCTATCTGCCGTGGACGTTTGAGATTTGAGAGGGGCTGCTCCTAGTACGAGAGGACCGGAGTGGACGAACCTCTGGTGTTCCGGTTGTCACGCCAGTGGCATTGCCGGGTAGCTATGTTCGGAAGAGATAACCGCTGAAAGCATCTAAGCGGGAAACTTGCCTCAAGATGAGATCTCACTGGGATCTTGAATCCCCTGAAGGGCCGTCGAAGACTACGACGTTGATAGGTTGGGTGTGTAAGCGCTGTGAGGCGTTGAGCTAACCAATACTAATTGCCCGTGAGGCTTGACCATATAACACCCAAGCAATTTGCTAGCGCAGATTGCGGTGGTGAAGACGAAAGAACCGAAAATTCGCAACATCACAAATATCGCATATCCGAATTCGCTGGGCTGTCCATCTGGACATTCTGGCAACAGAATTTCTTGACGACCATAGAGCATTGGAACCACCTGATCCCATCCCGAACTCAGTAGTGAAACGATGCATCGCCGATGGTAGTGTGGGGTTTCCCCATGTGAGAGTAGGTCATCGTCAAGATTCATTTCGCAAAACCCCTATCTGCGTATGCAGGTAGGGGTTTTGTCTTTCTGGCCTACCAATCCCAGGCCTGCACACGCCCCTCTGTGGGAGCGGGTTCACCCGCGGACACCGGCAAAGCCGGTGCCATTCACCGCGTTGCCGGTTTCGCGGCGGTTCGATGCCTCGACTTGCCCGCTCCCATAACTCCCACAATTCGAGCCAGAACACTAGAATAGGCCCACGCACCTATTCAGAAGCGCTATATGCCCAATCCTGTCGAACCTGAAACCTTGGCCCAGTTGCCGCTGGACCAGCTTGTCGCCTGCCATGAATGCGACTTGCTGCTGCGCAAGCCTGTGCTCCAGCATGATGAGAAGGCCCAATGCCCGCGCTGCGGCTACGAGCTCTACGCCCATCGGCACAATGTGGTCAACCGCAGCCTGGCCCTGGTACTCACCGCCTTGCTGCTGTTTGTGCCTGCCAATTTCCTGCCGATCATGCAGCTGCACCTGCTTGGCCAGACATCGGACGATACCGTCTGGAGCGGCGTGCTGGGCCTGTACAACTCGGAAATGCGCGGCGTAGCTGTGGTGGTGTTCCTGTGCAGCATGGCCATCCCTCTGGCAAAACTGCTTTGTCAGCTGCTCGTGCTCCTGAGCATCCGCCTGAACGTGGGGCGTAGTTTCGGCCTGCTGTTCTACCGCATCTATCACCACTTGCGTGACTGGGGCATGCTCGAGGTCTATTTCATGGGCGTGCTGGTGGCCATCGTCAAGCTGGTGGACCTGGCCGAGCTGACTGTGGGCCTGGGGCTGTTCTGCTTCATCAGCCTGTTATTGATCCAGGTGTGGCTCGAGGTGGTGATGTCACCGCACCAGATCTGGAGTGCGCTATCGGGGGAGGACCTGCATGCGGGCGATTGATGCAGGCATTCTTGTCTGCAATGAGTGTCACGAGCTGAACAGGCAACAGCCAGGCAGCACTTCACAAACCTGTACACGCTGCGGTGCCATCGTGCATGCCCGTCGGCCGAACAGCATCGCGCGTACTTGGGCGCTGCTGATTGCCGCGTCGATCCTGTATATCCCGGCCAACATGCTGCCGATCATGACTGTGAGCACCCTGGGCCAAGGCAGCCCCGACACGATCATGTCCGGCGTCATCACCTTGCTCAAGCATGGCATGGTGCCCATTGCTGCGGTGGTGTTCATTGCCAGTATCCTGGTGCCTACGTTCAAGCTGGTGGGCATCGGCTTGCTATTGTACTCAGTTCAGCGCCGGCAGCCGCTTTCGGCGCGGCAACGGATATTGATGTACCGCTTCATCGAATTCATTGGGCGCTGGTCCATGCTCGATATCTTTGTCATCGCCATCCTGGTGGCGGTGGTGAATTTCGGCCGAATAGCCAGTGTCGAAGCCAACCTGGGCGCTGTCGCCTTTGCAACTGTGGTGATCCTGACAATGCTTGCCGCTTTAACTTTCGATCCCCGACTGATTTGGGATAACACGGAGTCGGATGACGACCATGAGTGACCTGCCAACGGCTAAAACCCGCCCAGCCTCGAACTGGTCGGCCATATGGATCCTGCCTTTGATCGCCTTGATGATCGGTGGCTGGCTTGCATGGCAGGCTTATCGTGATGCCGGTGTGGAAATTGAAGTCCGCTTCGAGTCAGGCGAGGGTATCGTCGCCAACAAGACCGAGGTGATCTACAAGGGCATGCCTGTTGGCAAGGTCAAAAGCCTGGTGCTCGACGCCAAGGGTGATAACCAGGGGGTGATCGCCACCATCGAGATGAACAAGGCTGCCGAGCCTCACCTGACCAAAGGTACGCGTTTCTGGCTGGTAAAGCCGAGCGTCAGCCTGGCCGGTATTTCCGGCCTTGAAACACTGGTGTCAGGCAACTACATCGCCGTCAGCCCGGGCGAGGGGGAACGTACCAAGCGTTTTACCGCGTTGAAGGTGGCGCCGCCGCTGTCGGATACTGAGCCGGGCCTGCACCTTACCCTCAAGGCCGAGCGGCTGGGGTCGCTCAACCGTGACAGCCCGGTGTTCTACAAGCAGATCCAGGTTGGCCGGGTGAAAAGCTACCGCCTGTCCGAGGACCAGAGCACTGTCGAAATCAAAGTCTTCATCGAGCCGGCATATGCCAGCCTGGTGCGCAAGCACACGCGTTTCTGGAATGCCAGCGGCGTCAGCATCGATGCCTCGCTCTCGGGCGTGAAAGTGCGTAGCGAATCGCTGTCGAGCATTGTTGCCGGTGGTATCGCCTTTGCCACGCCGGAACACCGCAAGGACAGCCCACCTACCGACTCGAACCTGCCGTTCCGTCTGTATGAGGACTTTGATGCGGCCCAGGCCGGTATCCGGGTAAAGGTGAAATTGAGCGATTACGAGGGCCTGCAGGCGGGCCGTACACCGGTCATGTACAAGGGCATCCAGGTGGGCTCGCTCAAAGCCCTGACAATGGCAGACAACCTGGCCAGCGCATCGGCCGAGCTTACGCTGGACCCGTTGGCCGAGGATTATCTGGTCGAGGGCACGCAGTTCTGGGTGGTCAAACCGTCGATTTCCCTGGCGGGTATCACCGGCCTGGAGGCGCTGGTCAAGGGTAACTACATCGCCATTCGCCCAGGTGACAAGGGGGCGCGGCCAGAGCGTGAGTTCGAAGCCCGCGCCAAGGCGCCGCCGCTCGACCTCAAGGCGCCAGGCCTGCACATGGTGCTGTTCGCCGACACCCTGGGTTCGCTGGAAGTCGGTAGCCCGGTCATGTACCGCCAAGTGAAGGTGGGTAGCGTGCAAAGCTACCAGTTTGCCCGCAACAGCAATCGCATCCTGATCGGTGTGCATATCGAGAAGGAATACGAAAAGCTGGTCAACGGTTCGTCGCGCTTCTGGAACGTCAGTGGTATCACCCTTACGGGCGGTCTGTCGGGTATCAAGATCAAGAGTGAATCACTGCAGACCTTGATGGCTGGTGGTATCGCGTTCGACACGCCACGGCCCGATGTTCCGCTCAAGCGCCACATCCCACGCTTCCGCCTGCATGACAGCCAGGACGCGGTCAACCGCGCAGGTACGTTGATCACCATTCGTGTGGACCGTGCCGACGGCCTCAAGCCAGGTACGGCAATTCGCTTCCGCGGCCTGGATGTGGGCAGCATCGAGAGCGTCGACCTGACCGATGACTTGCAGGCGGTGCTGCTGCGGGCGCGCATTACCGAAGCGGCGGATCGAATCGCCCGCGTCGGTACGCAGTTCTGGGTGGTCAAGCCCGCCTTCGGCCTGGTGCGCACGCAGAACCTCGACACCTTGGTGGGCGGGCAGTATCTGGAGGTGCAGCCGGCTGCCAAGGACCGTGGCCCGCAGCGCGATTTCATCGCCTTGGCCGACGCCCCGCAGGTGGCAGGGCCTGAAGTCGGCCTGCCGTTGACGCTGAGCGCCCCGCGCCGTGGCTCGATCAAGCCGGGCGTGCCGGTGACCTACCGTGAGGTTGCGGTGGGCAAGGTTACGGGCTTCGAGTTGGGCCAGAGCGCTGACCGCGTGTTGATCCATATCCTGATCGAACCGCGCTATGCGGCCCTGGTGCGCAGCGGTAGCCGCTTCTGGAACAGCAGCGGCTTCGGTTTCGACTGGGGGCTGTTCAAGGGGGCTACGGTGCGTACCGAGTCGGTGGAGACCATGATCGACGGCGGTATCGCCTTTGCCACGCCGGATGGTGAGCAGATGGGCAACCCGGCACGGCCGCAGCAGACGTTCGCCTTGTTCGACAAGGCCGAGGATGAATGGCTGCAGTGGGCGCCGAAGATTCAGATAGCCAAGTGATGTGGAGGCAGGGCTGCCAAATGCAGCCTTGCGCTTTTCCGTAGGAGCAGCCTTGTGCTGCGAATGGGCTGCGTAGCAGCCCCGACAATGTCCGCTGTCAGCTGAAGCCTGGGGCTACTATGCAGCTCATTCGCAGCACAAGGCTGCTCCTACAAAAAGCCGATCGTAATCAACTGGGCGGGATGCTTGCACAAATCGCAGGCAACAAAAAGCCGACCCTGGGGTCGGCTTTTCGACTAGCACGTCGCTTAGGCAGCTGCAGCTTCTTTCAGCGCCTTGATGTGGCCATTCAGACGGCCTTTGTGACGAGCAGCCTTGTTCTTGTGGATGATGCCCTTGTCGGCCATACGGTCGATTACAGGCACAGCCAGAACGTAAGCGGCTTGCGCTTTTTCGGCGTCTTTTGCGTCGATGGCTTTAACTACATTCTTGATGTAGGTGCGGACCATGGAACGCAGGCTGGCGTTGTGGCTGCGACGCTTCTCAGCCTGTTTTGCACGTTTCTTGGCGGAAGGTGTGTTGGCCACCGTCGAGCTCCTCGAAAGACTTTAGGTAAATAGCAAACAAAATAGGCCGCGAATCATGCCGATCAGTCGAACGGATGTCAAGGCCACCTGCAAGGTTCCGCCGAGCGGTGCGCCAACAAGAGGGAAATATTCCTTTCTGCTGCGCGACCTGTAAACTCGGGAATTTTTGGCTCCCCTGCGAAGGCGCGGGAGTATCGCACATTCGGACGCTGTCTGGCAGCGTCCTCTGCCCTTGGCGTGAATCTTTTCGATGAACCTGCTCAAATCCCTGGCTGCGGTAAGCTCGATCACCATGATTTCGCGGGTGCTGGGCTTTGTCCGCGACACCATCCTGGCGCGTGTTTTCGGTGCCGGCATCGCCACCGATGCCTTCTTCATCGCCTTCAAGCTGCCCAACCTGCTGCGGCGCATCTTCGCCGAGGGCGCGTTTTCCCAGGCCTTCGTGCCAATCCTGGCCGAATACAAGACCCAGCAAGGCGAGGAGGCGACCCGCACCTTCGTCGCCTATGTCAGCGGCCTGCTGACCCTGGTTCTGGCGCTGGTGACCGCCATCGGCATCCTGGCGGCGCCGTGGGTGGTGTGGGCGACCGCACCAGGTTTTGTCGACAGCGCCGAGAAATACGAGCTGACCACCGCCCTGTTGCGCGTGACTTTTCCTTATATATTGCTGATCTCGCTGTCGTCCCTGGCCGGAGCGATCCTCAATACCTGGAACCGTTTCTCGGTGCCGGCCTTTACCCCGACCCTGCTGAACGTGGCGATGATCGCCTTCGCCGTGCTGCTCACGCCGTATTTCGACCCGCCGATCATGGCCTTGGCGTGGGGCGTGCTGGCGGGCGGCCTTGCGCAGTTGCTGTACCAGCTGCCAGCGCTGAAGAAGATCGGCATGCTCGTCCTGCCACGCCTGAACTTGCGTGATGCCGGTGTGTGGCGGGTGCTCAAGCAGATGCTGCCGGCGATCCTCGGGGTGTCGGTGAGCCAGATCTCGCTGATCATCAACACCATCTTCGCCTCCTTCCTGGTGGCCGGTTCGGTGTCGTGGATGTACTACGCCGACCGCCTCATGGAGCTGCCTTCCGGCGTGCTGGGCGTGGCCCTGGGCACCATTCTGCTGCCTACCCTGGCCAAGACCTACGCCAACAAGGACCGCGAGGAGTACTCGCGTATCCTCGACTGGGGCCTGCGCCTGTGCTTCCTGCTGGTGCTGCCCTGCACCCTGGCCCTGGCCATCCTCGCCGAGCCACTGACGGTGGCGCTGTTCCAGTACGGCAAGTTCACTGCCGTCGACGCAGCCATGACCCAGAAAGCGCTGATTGCCTACTCCGTGGGCTTGCTGGCGATCATTCTGGTCAAGGTACTGGCACCCGGCTTCTATGCACAGCAGAATATCCGTACACCAGTGAAGATCGCGGTATTCACCCTGGTCTGCACCCAACTGTTCAACCTGGCCCTGATCGGCCCGCTTGCGCATGCCGGCCTGGCCTTGGCGATCAGCCTGGGGGCCTGCCTGAACGCCGGCCTGCTGTTCTGGAAGCTGCGCAGCCAGCAGCTGTTCCAGCCGCAGCCAGGCTGGGCGATGTTCCTGCTCAAGCTTGTGCTGGCGGTGGGGCTGATGTCGGCGGTGTTGCTGGCCGGCATGCATTACCTGCCGGCCTGGGAACAGGGCAACATGCTCGAGCGCCTGTTGCGCCTTGGGGTTCTGGTACTTGCGGGCGTCGTGACCTATTTCGGCTGCCTGTACCTGTGCGGCTTCCGGCCTCGGCATTTCGCCCGCAAGGCTTTGCACTAAGGCATCGGGCGGGTCAGGCGTCGGTTTTTCGCATTCCACGCCGCCCTTGGGCGCTGCTGCCTGTCACCGGCGCCCGGGTGTGGTTATAATCGGCCACTTTATGAGCAAGAAGCGCGTTATGCAGCTGGTTCGAGGTCTTCACAACCTGCGCCCCGAGCACCGGGGCTGTGTCGCCACCATTGGCAACTTCGACGGGGTTCACCGCGGCCACCAGGCGATCCTGGCGCGCCTGCGCGAGCGCGGCCAGGCCTTGGGCCTGCCGACCTGCGTGGTGATCTTCGAACCGCAACCACGCGAGTACTTCGCCCCCGATACCGCGCCGGCCCGCCTGGCGCGCCTGCGCGACAAGATCGAGCTGCTGGCGGCCGAGGGTATCGACCGGGTGCTGTGCCTGGCATTCAATCAGCGCCTGAGCAAGCTCAGTGCAGATGCCTTCGTCAAGGCCATCCTGGTCGACGGCCTGGGTGTGCGTCACCTCGAAGTGGGCGATGACTTCCGCTTCGGCTGCGACCGCGCCGGCGACTTCGCCTTTCTGGTCGAGGCCGGCGAGCAGTACGGCTTCACCGTCGAGGCTGCCAACACTGTGATCCAGGACGGCCTGCGGGTCAGCAGCACCGAAGTGCGCAATGCCCTGTCCGAAGGCAACTTCGAGCTGGCCGAGCACCTGTTGGGCCGCCCATACCGCATCACCGGCCGCGTGCTGCATGGCCAGAAGCTGGCCCGCCAGCTCGGCACACCTACCGCCAACATCCAACTCAAGCGCCGCCGCGTGCCGCTGTCCGGGGTCTACCTGGCCAGCATCGAAATCGACGGCAAGGCTTGGCCGGGTGTCGGCAACATCGGCGTGCGCCCCACCGTTGCCGGTGACGGGCGCCCGCACCTTGAGATTCATCTGCTGGACTATGCCGGCGATCTTTACGGCCGGCGCCTGACGGTGGAGTTCCACCACAAGCTGCGTGAAGAGCAGCGATTCGCCTCCCTGGAGGCGCTGAAGTCGGCGATCGATGCGGATATCGCCGCCGCACGTGCACATTGGCACGCTCAACCGCTAACGAAGAGCCTGAAATGACCGACTACAAAGCCACGCTTAACCTTCCGGACACCGCCTTCCCCATGAAGGCCGGCCTGCCTCAGCGCGAACCGCAGATCCTGCAGCGCTGGGACAGCATTGGCCTGTACCAGAAGCTGCGCGAAATTGGCAAGGATCGTCCAAAGTTCGTCCTGCACGACGGCCCGCCCTATGCCAACGGCAAGATTCACATCGGTCATGCGCTGAACAAGATCCTCAAGGACATGATCGTCCGTTCCAAGACCCTGGCCGGCTTCGATGCGCCGTATGTACCGGGCTGGGACTGCCATGGCCTGCCGATCGAGCACAAGGTCGAGGTCACTCACGGCAAGCACCTGTCCGCCGACCGTACACGCGAGCTGTGCCGCGAGTACGCCGCCGAGCAGATCGAAGGGCAGAAGACCGAGTTCATCCGCCTGGGCGTGCTGGGTGACTGGGACAACCCGTACAAGACCATGAACTTTGCCAACGAGGCCGGCGAAATCCGCGCCCTGGCCGAGATGGTCAAGCAAGGCTTCGTGTTCAAGGGCCTGAAACCGGTGAACTGGTGCTTCGATTGCGGCTCGGCCCTGGCCGAGGCGGAAGTCGAGTACGCCGACAAGAAATCGCAGACCATCGACGTTGCCTTCCCGGTAGCCGACGAGGCCAAGCTGGCTGCTGCCTTCGGCCTTGCGTCGCTGGCCAAGCCGGCCGCCATCGTGATCTGGACCACCACCCCGTGGACCATCCCGGCCAACCAGGCGCTGAACATCCATCCGGAGTTCAAGTACGCCCTGGTCGACACCGGCGAGCGCCTGCTGGTTCTGGCCGAAGAACTGGTCGAGTCGTGCCTCAAGCGCTACAGCCTGGAAGGCTCGGTCATCGCTACCGCCCAGGGTTCGGCACTGGAACTGATCAACTTCCGCCACCCGTTCTACGACCGCCTGTCGCCAGTCTACCTGGCTGACTATGTCGAACTGGGTGCCGGTACCGGCGTGGTGCACTCCTCGCCAGCCTACGGTGAAGACGACTTCGTTACCTGCAAGCGCTACGGCATGGTCAACGACGACATCCTTACCCCGGTGCAGAGCAACGGCGTGTACATCGACTCGCTGCCATTCTTCGGCGGCCAGTTCATCTGGAAGGCCAACCCGGCCATCGTCGAGAAACTGAGCGAAGTCGGTGCGCTTATGCACACCGAAACCATCAGCCACAGCTACATGCACTGCTGGCGCCACAAGACCCCACTGATCTACCGCGCCACCGCGCAGTGGTTCGTGGGTATGGACAAGCAGCCGACCACCGGCGAGCCGCTGCGTGAGCGAGCACTGAAAGCCATCGAGGACACCAAGTTCGTCCCGGCCTGGGGTCAGGCGCGCCTGCATTCGATGATCGCCAACCGCCCGGACTGGTGCATCTCGCGTCAGCGCAACTGGGGTGTACCGATCCCGTTCTTCCTGCACAAGCAGACCGGCGAGCTGCACCCGCGCACCGTCGAGCTGATGGAGGCGGTGGCCAAGCGTGTCGAACAGGAAGGCATCGAGGCTTGGTTCAAGCTGGACGCCGCCGAACTTCTGGGCGCTGAAGCCGAGCAGTACGACAAGATCACCGACACCCTGGACGTGTGGTTCGACTCGGGTACCACCCACTGGCACGTGCTGCGTGGTTCGCACGACATCGGCCACGCCACCGGCCCGCGTGCCGACCTGTACCTGGAAGGTTCCGACCAGCACCGCGGCTGGTTCCACTCGTCCTTGCTGACCGGTTGCGCCATCGACGGCCACGCGCCGTACCGCGAGCTGCTGACCCACGGCTTCACCGTCGACGAGAACGGCCGCAAGATGTCCAAGTCGCTGGGCAACACCATCGAGCCGGAGAAGGTCAACAACACCCTGGGTGCAGATATTCTGCGCCTGTGGGTTGCCGCTACCGACTATTCCGGTGAAATGGCCGTTTCCGAGCAGATCCTGCAGCGCAGCGCCGACGCCTACCGCCGTATCCGCAATACCGCACGCTTCCTGCTGTCCAACCTGTCCGGCTTCGACCCGGCCCGCGACCTGCTGGCCCCGGAAGACATGCTGGCGCTGGACCGCTGGGCCGTAGACCGCACCCTGCTGCTGCAACGCGAGCTGGAAGAGCACTACAGCGAGTACCGTTTCTGGAACGTCTACTCCAAGGTGCACAACTTCTGCGTACAGGAACTGGGCGGCTTCTACCTCGACATCATCAAGGACCGCCAGTACACCACCGGCGCCAACAGCGTCGCCCGCCGTTCGTGCCAGACCGCGCTGTACCACATCAGCGAGGCGCTGGTGCGCTGGATCGCGCCGATCCTGGCGTTCACCGCCGACGAAATCTGGCAGTACCTGCCAGGCGAGCGCAACGAGTCGGTAATGCTCAACGGCTGGTACCAAGGCCTGAGCGAGCTGCCGGAAGGCACCGAACTGGACCGCGCCTACTGGGACCGCGTGATGGCCGTCAAGGCATCGGTCAACAAGGAGCTGGAAAACCAGCGTACCGCCAAGGTCATCGGTGGCAACCTGCAGGCCGAAGTCACCCTGTACGCCGACGAAGGCCTGAGCGCCGACCTGGGCAAGCTGGGCGATGAACTGCGCTTCGTGCTGATCACCTCGGCCGCCAGCGTGGTGCCGTTCGCGCAGGCGCCGGCCGAAGCAGTGGCCACCGAAGTCGAAGGCCTCAAGCTGCAGGTCGTCAAGTCCGGCCACGCCAAGTGCGGCCGTTGCTGGCACTTCCGCGCAGACGTCGGCAGCCACCCGGAGCACCCGGAAATCTGCGGACGTTGCGTCGACAACCTGAGCGGCTCGGGCGAGGTGCGTCACTATGCCTAACCCTGCAGCGGGGCGCTTCGGGCGCCTTGCATGGCTTTGGCTGAGCCTGGTGGTACTGGTCCTCGACCAGGCCACCAAGCTGTATTTCAACAATGCCCTGACCATGTACCAGCAGGTTGTAGTCATCCCTGACTACTTCAGCTGGACCCTGGCCTACAACACCGGCGCGGCGTTCAGCTTCCTGGCGGAAAGCTCCGGCTGGCAGCGCTGGCTGTTCGCCCTGATCGCCGTGGTGGTCAGTGCCGTGCTGGTGGTGTGGCTCAAGCGCCTGGGGCGCAACGAGACCTGGCTGGCCGTGGCGCTGGCGCTGGTGCTGGGTGGCGCGATCGGCAACCTGTACGACCGCGTCGTGCTCGGCCATGTGGTCGACTTCATCCTGGTGCACTGGCAGAACCGCCATTACTTCCCGGCCTTCAACCTGGCCGACAGCGCCATCACCGTTGGTGCGGTGATGCTGGCGCTGGATATGTTCAAGAGCAAGAAGTCCGAGGATCCGGTCCATGACTGACACCCGTATCGGCCAGAACACCGAAGTCACCCTGCACTTCGCGCTGCACCTGGAAAACGGCGACACCGTCGACAGCACGTTCGACAAGGCCCCGGCCACCTTCAAGGTTGGCGATGGCAACCTGTTGCCAGGTTTCGAGAACGCCCTGTTCGGCTTCAAGGGCGGTGACAAGCGTACCGTGGTGGTGGCCCCGGAAAACGCCTTCGGCCAGCCCAACCCGCAGAACGTACAAGTCATGCCGCGGTCCCAGTTCGAGGGCATGGAGTTGTCCGAAGGGCTGTTGATCATCTTCAACGACGCCGCCAACACCGAGCTGCCGGGTGTGGTCAAAGCGTTCGATGAAGACCAGGTGACAATCGACTTCAATCACCCATTGGCTGGCAAGACCCTGACCTTCGAGGTGGAGATCCTCGAGGTGAAGGCCCTGTAAGCCTGGAGCCGAGCATGCAAATCAAACTCGCCAACCCTCGCGGCTTCTGCGCGGGGGTCGACCGGGCGATCGAGATCGTCAACCGCGCGCTGGAAGTCTTCGGCCCGCCGATCTATGTACGTCACGAAGTGGTGCACAACAAGTTCGTGGTGGAAGACCTGCGCAACCGCGGTGCCATCTTCGTCGAAGAGCTGGACCAGGTACCGGACGATGTCATCGTCATCTTCAGTGCCCACGGGGTTTCCCAGGCCGTGCGCCAGGAAGCTGCTGGCCGTGGCCTGAAAGTGTTCGATGCCACCTGCCCGCTGGTGACCAAGGTGCACATCGAAGTGGCCAAGTACAGCCGCGACGGCCGTGAGTGCATCCTCATCGGCCACGAAGGGCACCCGGAAGTCGAAGGTACCATGGGCCAGTACGACGCCAGCAACGGTGGCGCCATCTACCTCGTCGAAGACGAGGAGGATGTTGCCAACCTGCAGGTGAAGGACCCGGACCACCTGGCGTTCGTCACTCAGACCACGCTGTCGATGGACGACACCAGCCGCGTCATCGACGCCCTGCGTGCGCGCTTCCCGAACATTGGCGGCCCGCGCAAGGACGACATCTGCTACGCCACCCAGAACCGCCAGGACGCAGTCAAGCAACTGGCGGACGAGTGCGACGTGGTACTGGTGGTCGGCAGCCCGAACAGCTCCAACTCCAACCGCCTGCGCGAGCTGGCCGAGCGCATGGGCACCCCGGCCTACCTGATCGACGGTGCCGAGGACCTGCAGCGTGGCTGGTTCGACCAGACGGCGCGGGTCGGCATCACTGCCGGTGCGTCGGCCCCTGAGGTTCTGGTGCGTGGCGTGATCGAGCAGCTCAAGGCCTGGGGCGCTACCGGTGCTGAAGAGCTGGATGGGCGGGAAGAGAACATCACCTTCTCCATGCCCAAGGAGCTGCGGGTTCGGTCGCTGATCTGACCGCAGTTTGCGCGATCCCACTGTAGGAGCGGCCTTGTGTCGCGAGCAGGCTGCAAAGCAGCCCCAGGATTTCAGCGTTAGAGCTGATATTGCCGGGGCCGCTTTGCGGCCCGTTCGCGACACAAGGCCGCTCCTACGTTGACCGCGCTGATCTGCTAGTGGTGTCTTTGCATCGGGATTTTTTTGGCTCTCCCATCTGTACGTTGACCCTGCCAGTCGATGCCATCACCACTTGATACTGGCTAGTTGCGGTCAAGCGCTCGCAAATCTCCATCGTTGAAGCTAACCAATTACCGGTTGCCCCAAGCGGAACCCCCTGCGCACTGAATTTCAGTTGCTCGCCGCGGTTGCTCGTGATCTTCAGTGGCCGTGAAAGGCGCTGCTCACGCAGCACCTGCTGGTTATGCTCCAGCATCACCCGCCAACCATTTCCCCAATTACCGTCCAATGCCTGCACCAGCACCGGCTGGTTTTGCAACATGGCATGGCTGCGCGCACTGCGCAGCGCCTGCGCCAGGTCTCGTGCGGCTGCCGCCCTGTGTAGGTCGTCGCTCAATCTGGCGTAGGCCGGCATGCCAAGCTGTGTCAGCAATACGGCCACGCCCAGGGCCGACAACATTTGAATCAGTGTTACACCTCGTTGCTTCACCGTGCATTCCTCCCTGGAAGTGCTTGGCTGTAGCTTCACGGTCGTTGGACTGGCGGTCCAGTCGCCCGGGTTCAATGCAATTGCAGGAAAAGTCGCAGGAGGTGCAGGGATGCACGCAAGACAACGAGGCATGACGCTTCTGGAAGTGTTGTTGGCGGTGGGTGTGGTGGCCGTGGGCATGTTCGCAGCGGCAGGCCTGCAACTGCAGGCATTGCAGGCTGCGGAGGACGCGCGCCGCGATGGGCAGGCGGCAATGGCGGCGCACAGTGAGCATGAAAGGGCGCGACCATGAGCCGCGCCCAACGTGGTTTCGGCTTGCTTGAGCTGATGCTGGCGCTGACCATCGGGTTGCTGCTGTTGGCGGCGGCCAGCCAGCTATTTACCTCGGCCCACCATACCTGGCGGCTGCAAAGCACGGCAGTGCGCATGCAGGATGAGGCTCGCCTGGCATTGCTGCGAATGGCCCAGGATATCCGCATGACCGGGATGTTCGGCTGCTTGCGACTGCAGCCAAAGCACTTCGGCAGTTCGAGCGCAAAGCACGCATTCGCCCGGCCTATGGAGGTCGAAGCAACCACCCTCAGCCTGGTCGTTGCGGAGTTACCTGGGCAAGCCGGGGGGCCGCAGTGGTTCCTGCACACGGACTGTACTAGCAAAGTGTCTGTGGACGATGAGTTGAAGGAGGGCTACCCACAGGTTTACCCCATCAGCAGATATGTCTACCAACTCAAGGGCAATACGCTGAGATTCAAACGCAACGACAGCAATTTCCAGCCGCTGGTTGAAAATGTGCGGTCAATGCGTTTGCAGCGTGTGCAAATGGCACAAGGTGAGGGGGTGGATATTGCCCTGACGCTTTACGAACCCACGCTCGAACTCGAACAGCACCATGAACTGAGCGTCGCAATCCGCAACCCGGTGCCGGCCTCATGAGTCGTCAGCGTGGCATTGTCCTGTTGTTGGCCTTGGTCCTGAGCCTGCTGCTGGGGCTGCTTGCGGCATCCGCCCTGCGCGATGCGCTGGCGCAAACGCGGATGACCGGCTATCTGAGCGAAGGCCTGCTGGCGCTGGAGCAGGCCGAGGCCACGTTGCTGGCAGGGGCTGGGGAGCTCGAACGGGCTCCCCCCGACCCTTGTGAAGCGTGCCCACCACCAACTCGACCGCATGACCTGAAGGGGCAGTGGCAGCGCACACCAACCGGCTACTTCCATTTGCAGAATCTGGGTACCAGCGAATACGCCGCGCATATGCCGGAAGGGCAGCAGGTCACCCTGTATCGCGTCACCGCCGTAAGCCTGCAAACCCAGTCACGGCATGTGCTGGAAGCGGTCTATGCCATGGGCGAGGACACGACCCGGCGCATTGCCTGGCGCCAGAGATTGCGAGGAGACTGACATGCAGCAAGGCTTGAGCCTGATCGAGCTGTTGATTGTGCTGGCCGTGACCGGCATTCTGGCAGCCATTGCCTACCCCAGTTACAGCGACCAGCTACGGCGAGCCGCGCGCAGCGAAGTGGTTGGCCTGCTGCATGACGCCGCCCTGCGCCTGGAGCGCCACCGCGTACGCACTGGCCAATACGCCGAGGGCGACCCTGCCTTGCCTGGCGGTACCCGCTATTACAGCCTGCAGGCCCAGCGCGACAGCGACACCTTCACGCTGCGCGCCCGGCGGCTGCCGAGCGGGCTGATGGCGCAGGACCGCTGTGGCGATTTCCAGCTCGACCAGGCCGGCGTGCAGCGCAATCCGGGTGCCGTCGAAGACAGTGTGCACTGCTGGGGAAGCTGAAGATTGAATGATGCCCGGCGCATCGCGGATTTACTTCAGGTGTTGGATCGACAGATGAGCAAGCAAGTAGTGGTGGTCGGTGGCGGGGTGATTGGCCTGCTGACGGCATTCAACCTGGCGGCGAAGGTCGGGCAGGTGGTGGTGTGTGATCAGGGGGAAGTCGGCCGCGAGTCGTCCTGGGCCGGCGGTGGCATCGTCTCGCCGCTGTACCCGTGGCGCTACAGCCCGGCCGTGACCGCCTTGGCACACTGGTCGCAAGACTTTTATCCACAGCTGGGCGAGCGTTTGTTCGCCAGCACAGGCGTTGATCCCGAGGTGCACACCACCGGCTTGTACTGGCTCGACCTGGACGACGAAGCCGAAGCGCTGGCCTGGGCCGAGCGTGAGCAGCGGCCGCTGAGTGCCGTGGATATCTCGGCGGCCTATGACGCGGTGCCGGTGCTGGGCCCGGGCTTCAAGCGTGCCATCTACATGGCCGGCGTGGCCAACGTGCGCAACCCGCGCCTGGTGAAGTCGCTCAAGGCTGCGTTGCTGGCGTTGCCCAACGTGACCTTGCGAGAGCACTGCCAGATTACCGGTTTCGCCGAGCAAGGCGGCCGCGTGACCGGTGTGCAGACGGCAGACGGCGTGCTTGCGGCGGATGAGGTGGTGCTCAGTGCTGGCGCCTGGAGTGGCGACCTGCTGCGTACGCTCGGCCTGGAGCTGCCAGTGGAGCCGGTGAAGGGCCAGATGATTTTGTTCAAATGTGCCGAAGACTTCCTGCCGAGCATGGTGCTGGCCAAGGGGCGGTATGCGATCCCTCGGCGGGATGGGCATATTCTGGTAGGTAGCACGCTTGAGTATGCCGGGTATGACAAGACCCCGACCGAGGAGGCGTTGGAGAGCCTGAGGGCCTCGGCGGTGGAGTTGTTGCCTGAGCTCGAGGGGGCCACGGTGGTGGCGCACTGGGCCGGGCTGCGGCCGGGGTCGCCGGAAGGTATTCCGTATATCGGGCCGGTGCCGGGGCATGCGGGGTTGTGGTTGAACTGCGGGCATTACCGCAACGGGCTGGTGCTGGCGCCGGCTTCGTGTCAGCTGTTTACCGACCTGTTGACCGGGGCAGAGCCGATCATTGACCCGGCGCCGTATGCGCCAGCCGGGCGATTGAACTGAGGGCCTCTTCGCGGGTAAACCCGCTCCCACAGGTACATCACAGGTTTCGAAAACTGTGCGATCCCTGTGGGAGCGGGTTTACCCGCGAAAGGGCCGGAGAGGCAAGTAGACATTTCAGCCGGTAATCGGTGCCTGCAAGTGCCGGCTAGGGTAATGCTGCTCATAGACCTTGCACACCCGCAGCACCTGCTCATCGGCAAAGCGCCCGGCCACCACCTGCAGCCCCACCGGCAACCCCTCGCGGGTGAACCCGCACGGCACCGAAGCCGCCGGCTGCTGAGTCAGGTTGAAGGGATAGCTGAACGGCGTCCATTCCATCCACTGCGTCATCCTCGACCCAGGCGGCACATTGTGCCCGGCCTCGAATGCCACCAGCGGTAGCATCGGCGATACCAGTACGTCATGACGCTGGTGGAAGGCATTCATTTTTGCGATCAAATCTGCCCGTGCCTCCAGGGCCTGGGTGTATTCGCCAAGGCTGATTCGCGCTCCCTGTTCGGCAATCCGGCGCAGCCCTGGGTCAAGCAGCGCTCGCTGTTCATCGCTGAACGCACCGGCCAACCGCGCCGCCCCGGCAAACCACAGGGTATTGAACGTCTCCAGCGGGTCACCGAACCCTGGGTCGACTTCCTCAACCTGTGCGCCCAGCCGTGCCAGGCGCTGCACGGCCTGGGCCACCAGTGCCTGGACCTGCGGGTCGACCTGCACGTAACCGAAGTTGGCACTGTAGGCGATGCGCAGGCCGCTCAGGTCCTGTTCCTGGCCCAGCCACGGCGCCTGCCTGGGGGCGCCGGCCAACCCGTCACGCGCATCGGGGCGGGCTACACAGTCGAGCACCAGTACCGAATCGTCGACGGTGCGCGTCATCGGCCCCAGGTGCGACAGCACGGTCATGGCACTGGCCGGCCATTGCGGTACGTAGCCGAAGGTCGGCTTGATGCCGAAGGTGCCGGTAAAGGCGCAAGGGATTCGAATAGAGCCGCCGGCATCGCTGCCCTGGTGCAGCACGCCCAGGTTCAGCGCGGCTGCCGCCGCGGCGCCACCAGACGAGCCGCCGGCGGTCAGCCGGGTATCCCACGGGTTGCGGGTGATGCCGTACAGCGGGTTGTCGGTCACCCCCTTCCAACCGAACTCCGGCGTGGTGGTCTTGCCCACCAACACGGCGCCGGCTTCGCGCATGAAGGCCGTGAAGGGCGCATCGACTTCCCACGGGCCGGCGCCCGAGGTGGTGCGCGAGCCCTTGCGTGTGGGCATGCCACGGGTCAGGGTAAGGTCCTTGATCGAGGCGGGTACGCCATCCAGCCGGCCGCAGGGCTCGCCACGCTGCCAGCGCTGTTCGCTGGCGCGGGCGGCGACGCGGGCACCTTCGCCGTCGACATGGCAATAGGCGTTGACTGCCGGGTTGTGCAGGTCGATGCGCGCCAACACATCGTCGATCACCTCGACCGGTGACAGTTGGCGGCGCTGGTACAATTCGAGCAGTTCGACGGCGGTGAACTCGCCAATCGCGGTTTTCTGGGTCATCTCAATGGGCTCCCTGGGTGGCGGCCTGGAACATGGCGCGCAGCAGCACGTCGCAGCCATCGGCCAGGTCCTGTGGCGCGGCATTTTCGATTTCGTTGTGGCTGATGCCGCCCTCGCAGGGCACGAAGATCATCCCGGCCGGGCCCAGTTCGGCGAGGAAGATCGCGTCGTGGCCGGCGCCGCTGACGATATCCATGTGGCTCAGGCCCAGCTCCCGCGCGCCTTGGCGCACGGCGTCCACGCACTGCTCGGCGAAATACAGCGGCGGGAAGTCGGCGGTTGGCGTCAGCTCGTAACTCAACCCGTGCCTTGTCGTGCTGGTTTCAATGGCCGCGCGTACTTCGCTGACCATGGTGGCGAGGTGCTCGGGGTCGAGGTGGCGCAGGTCGATGGTCATCTGCACCCGGCCGGGGATGACATTGCGCGAGCCCGGGTGCAGGTTCAGACAGCCGACGGTGCCGCAGGCATGCGGCTGGTGGGCATGGGCCACGCGGTTGACCGCAGCCACCACCTCGGCGGCGCCGACGAGGGCATCCTTGCGCAGGTGCATCGGGGTGGGGCCGGCATGGGCCTCGACGCCGGTCAGTACCAGGTCGAACCATTTCTGTCCCAGGCAGCCTTGGACCACGCCAATGGTGGTGCGCTGGTCTTCCAGCACCGGACCTTGTTCGATATGCGCCTCGAAGTAGGCACCGACCGCATGCCCGGTGGGCACGCGTGGGCCTGCGTAACCGATGCGCTGGAGCTCCGCGCCTACCGACAGGCCTTGGTCGTCGACCTTGGCCAAGGTCTCCTGCAGGCCGAACTTACCGGCGAACACCCCCGAGCCCATCATGCACGGCGGGAAACGCGAGCCTTCCTCGTTGGTCCATACCACCACTTCCAGCGGGGCCTCGGTGGTCAGGTCCAGGTCGTTCAGGGTGCGCAGCACCTCGAGGCCGGCCATCACCCCGTAGCAACCGTCGAACTTGCCACCGGTGGGTTGGGTGTCGATGTGGCTGCCGGTCATGACTGGCGGCAGGGCCGGGTTGCGCCCCGGGCGGCGGGCGAAGATGTTGCCGATGGCGTCGATGCTGACCGTGCAGCCGGCGTCTTCGCACCAGCGCACGAACAGGTCGCGGGCCTGGCGGTCGAGGTCGGTCAGGGCCAGGCGGCATACTCCACCCTTGGCGGTGGCGCCGAGCTGTGCCAGGTCCATCAGCGATTGCCAGAGGCGTTCGCGGTTGACCAGCGGGCCCTGGCCGAGCAGGTGCTGCGAGGGAACGATGCGGGTGTTCATGGTTCATCTCTCCTGAAATGACTGGGTTGCTTGTACTGGCCTTTTCGCGGGCGAACCCGCTCCCACAGGGACATCACTGCCTTCAGGTGTGGGAGCGGGTTTACCCGCGAAGAGGCCAGTACAGGTAAACGAGGCCTGTATCAGGCACTCAGGGCCAGGTAACGGTTCTTGATGCTCGGGTCCTCGCGGAACTGCGCCGCACTGCCCTGGTAGGCGACGCGGCCCTGCTCCAGCACGTAGTGGCGGTCGGCGAGGGCATCGCAGACCATCAGGTTCTGCTCCACCAGCAGGATCGACAGGCCTTCGTCCTTGATCCGCCGCAGAATCCTCACCAGTTCGTCGACGATCACCGGGGCCAGGCCTTCGGTGGGCTCGTCGAGGATCAGCAGCTTGGGCCCGTTGAGCAGGGCGCGGGCGATGGCCAGCATCTGCTGCTCGCCGCCGGACAGGGCGAAACCGCCGTTGCGTCGCCGTTCCTTCAGCCGCGGGAACATGCTGTACACGTCTTCCAGCTGCCAGCGGCTGTCCTTGCGAACGGCAATCCTCAGGTTCTCCTCCACGCTGAGCTGGCGAAAGATGCCGCGGTGCTCCGGCACCAGGGCAATGCCAAGCCGGGCGATATCGAAGATTTCGCGGCCGACCAACTGCTGGCCGTCGAAGCTGATCTGCCCCTGCCGTGGGCGGACGATGCCGAGGATGCTGCGCAGGGTAGTGGTCTTGCCGGCGCCGTTGCGCCCCAGCAGGGTCACCAGTTCGCCAGCTTCCACTTTGAGCGAGACGCCTTCGAGCACATGGCTCTTGTCGTAGTAGGAATGGATCGAATCGACGTTGAGCATCAGGCGGCCTCTCCAAGGTAGGCGGTGCGGACACGCTCGTCGTTGCGCACCTGTTCAGGGGTACCCTCGACCAGGATCTGGCCGTGGCTCATCACCGTGATGCGCTGGCTGATCGACATGACGATGCTCATGTTGTGCTCGATCAGCAGCACGGTGTGGTCGCGGCCGAGGTCGCTGATCAAGTCGGTCATCACCGGGATGTCATCGATGCCCATGCCCGAAGTGGGTTCGTCGAGCATCAGCAGGGTGGGTTTGGCGCAGATCGACATGCCCACCTCCAGCACCCGTTGCTGGCCGTGCGACAGCTCGCCGGCCAGGGTCTCGGCGCGGGCGGTGAGCTTCAGGCGCTCCAGCACTTGGTCGGCGGTGTCCCAGTGGCTGCGCTTGTGCTCGACGCTGCGCCAGAAGTTCAGCGCACCCAGGCCATCGCGGCCCTGGGCGGCCAGGCGCAGGTTCTCGCGTACCGACAGGTTCTGGAACAGGCTGGTGAGCTGGAACGAACGGGCCATGCCCAGCGCCACGCGCCCGTGGGAAGGCTTGCGGATGATGTCCTGGCCGTTGAACAGTATCTTGCCCGCGGTGGCCTGGCGCTCGCCGGTCAGGCAGTGGAACAGGCTGGTCTTGCCGGCGCCGTTGGGGCCGATGATGGTGTGGATGGAGCCGGCGCGAACCTTTAGGTCGACGCCCGCAACTGCCTTGAAAGGCCCGTAGGCCAGTTCCAGCTGGCGGGTTTCCAGGAGGTAGTCGCTCATCACAGGGTCTCCTTGGTCTTGGCCTGGGGTTTGTCATTGGCATTGCGGTTAGCCAGCAGGCGCTTGCCCAGTTCGGCCAGGCCGCCCCACAGGCCGCCACGCATGAACACCACCACCAGGATCAGGATCACCCCCAGCAGCATCAGCCAGCGCGGCCACAGCTCCGACAGCACATCGCCCAGCAGCACGATGGCGCCGGCCCCCAGCAGCGAACCGAACAGCGAGCCCGTGCCGCCGACGATGGTCATGATCAGGATGTTCTCGCTCATCATCAGGTCGATGTTCGACAGCGGCGCAAAGTGCAGCAGCATGGCGTACAGCGCCCCGGCGATACCGGTAATGGCGCCCGACAGCATGAACACCAGTATCTTGAAGTGGCGGGTGTCGTAGCCGATTGCTGCAGCGCGGGTCTCGTTTTCGCGGATGGCCAGCAGGGTGCTGCCGAATGGCGAGCGGATCACCCGCAGGGCGCCGGCAAAGATCAGCAGGAACAGTACCGCGACGAACACATAGAAGTGCCGTGGGTCGGCCAGGTCGACCAGCACATGGCTGGCGATTTCGATGTTGGGCCGGGGCACATCGAGCAGGCCGTTGTCACCGCCGGTCCAGCCGCTGAGGGTGTAGGCCAGAAAATAGGCCATCTGGCTGAAGGCCAGGGTCAGCATGACGAAGTAGATACCCGTGCGGCGGATCGCCAGGGCGCCTACCAGCAGCGCCAGGAAGGCACCGAACACGGCTGCGCCAAGCAGCGCGGCGAACATGCCCCACTGCAGGTGGATCATCAGCAGCGCCGCGCCATAGGCGCCTACGCCAAAGAAGATGCCCTGGCCGAACGACAGCAGGCCGGTGTAGCCGAGCAGCAGGTTGCAGGCCAGCGCCGCCAGCGCAAAGATCAGGATCTCGGTGGCCAGGGTGGCCGATGGCAGCAGCAGCGGCAGTGCCACCAGGCTGGCGACCACCAGCAACAGCAGGGCCGGGGCGCGGCCCTTGGCGACCGGCAAAGGGTTTTTCTCGCTCATCTCAGGCTCTCCCGAACAGGCCATAGGGACGGACCAGGATCAATGCGGCCATGGCGCCGTAGATCATCAGGCTGGCGCCTTGCGGCCAGAGGCTGGTCATCATGCTTTGCACCACACCCACCAGCAGGCCGCCGATCAGGGCACCGCCGAACGAGCCCATGCCGCCGATCACCACCACCACGAAGGCGATGCCGAGGATTTCCGGGCCGACGAAGGGCTGGGCGCCACGCAGCGGTGCGAACAGCACGCCCGCCACGCCGGCCAGGCCCACGCCCAGGGCGAAGGTCAGGGAGAACAGGCGGAAGATGTTGGTGCCCAGCAGCGACACGGTTTCGGTGCTTTCGCTGCCGGCCCGCACCAGGGCGCCGAAGCGGGTGCGCTCCAGCAGCAGCCACAGGCCAAGGCCGATCAGCGCGGCGAAACCGATCAGGAACAGCCGGTAGTAGGGGTAGATGAAGTCACCGACGATCAGCACCCCGCGCAATTCCGGTGGCACGGCGATGTTCTTGCCCACCGGGCCCCAGATCAGTACCGAGGCTTCCTGGATGATCAGAGCGATACCGAGGGTGACGAGGATCTGGAAGGTGTGCGGCAGGTGGTAGATGCGCTTGATCAACAGGCGCTCGACCGCCCAGGCCAGCGCCGCCACCACCAGTGGTGCGATCAGCAGGGCCAGCCAGAAGTTGCCGGTAATGGCCACGGCGGTGTAGCACAGGTATGCGCCCAGCAAGAAGAACGCGCCGTGGGCGAAATTGACGAAGTTGAGCAGGCCGAAAATGATCGTCAGGCCCCCGGCGATGAGGAAGTAGATCATCCCCAGGCCCAGGCCGTTGAGCAGTTGGAACAGGTACAAATCGAGCATGAGCGTGCCCTCGACAGCGCGCGGTGCGGCTGCCTGTACGAGTGTTTGTGACTGACGCCGCGGCTTCAGGCCAGGGCGCAACCGGTGTGGTCGACTTCGACGAACGAGCGGCCCGAGCTGATGACTTCGGCCAGGTCGTCCTCGTCGCGCATCTGCCCCTGGGGCTTGCCGCGCAGCAGGTAGTAATCCTTGAGCACCTGGTGGTCGCCCGGGCGGATCAGTTCTTCGCCGGTAGGGCCCTGAAAGCGCATGCCCTGCAACGCCGCGGACACGGCGGCGCCATCCAGGCTGCCGGCCTTGATGATGGCTTCGAGCATGACCTTGGTGCCAATGTAGTCGGCTGCCAGCGGGTAGTTGGGGTTGATGCCATAGGCCTTGCGGGTGGCTGCGACCAGCTGCTTGTTCAGTGGTGTATCGACCTGGTGCCAATACTGCGCGCCCAGGTACACGCCTTCGAGCACGTCGCTGCCCAGCTCCTGGAACTGGTCGAGGCCGGCGGACCACACAATCAGCACTTTCATGCGCTCCTTGATGCCGAAGTTCACTGCCTGGCGCAGGGCGTTGGACGCCTGGCTGCCGAAGTTGAGCAGCACCAGCACGTCAGGCCTGGCGGCGATGGCGTTGGTCAGGTAGCCGGAAAACTCCTGCTCCTGCAGCGAGTGGTAGCTGTTGCCGATGTGTTCCACGCCGAGCTCGGCGAACACCTTGCGGGCGTTGTCCAGCAGGGCATCGCCGAACACGTATTGCGGGGTGATGGTGTACCAGCGCCTGGCCTGTGGCAGCTGTCGGATCATCGGCACCAGTGTTTCGCGGATGGCGCCGTAGGTGGGCACCGACCAGCGGAAGGTCGAGGCATTGCAGTCCTTGCCGGTGATTTCGTCGGCGCCGACCGGGGTCATGAACACGCCGCCGGCCTTGTGGATTTCCTTCGACACCGCCAGAGCCGAGGACGACAGCGTGCAGCCCTGGAAGAAGCGGGCGCCATCCTGGCCGATGGCTTCCTGCACCTTGCGCACTGCCTTGCCGGCGTTGCCTTCGGTGTCGATGACCTTGTACTTGAGCGGGTGGCCGAGCAGTTGCGGGTACTCGGCGATGGCCAGGCGCGAACCCATGTCGGCGTACTTGCCGTAGCTGGCGAAGGCCCCAGACATGGACTTGAGCCCATAGAAGGTCAATGGTTGGTCGGCGAATGCCCGGTGCGCCCCCAGGGGGAGGCTCCCTAAGGCACCCAGGGCAAGGCCTGCCTTGAGCAGGGTACGTCTTTGCATGAGTAACTCCTTGGTTGTGGTTATTAGGCAGGAGTGGCAATGACAAAGCGGGTACGGCCGGGCCTGTGTGCAGGCCTCTTTCCAGGCGGATCAGTGGTTGTGTTCGAACTCCAGCAGGAAGTTGCGGGCAACCTCGCCTTCCAGCGCGGTCATGTGGTGTTCGGCGTCGCACATGTGTTCGTGCATCAGCCGGCGTACGGCGGGCTCGTCGCTGGCGCGCAGGGCGATGAGCAATTGCTTGTGGTAGGCGATGTTGGCAGCGGCGAACTGCTGGCGTTTGGGCAGGTAGGCCTTTTTCAGCACCACCAGGTCGCGCAGCAGGTCGTTGAGGAACACCGCCATGAAACGCAGCAACGGGTTGGGGCAGCGGTCGGCCAGCAGGGTGTGGAATTCCAGCTCCGCCAGGCGCTGTTCGCGCTGGCCTTCCTCGCTGTCTTCCGGGGCGCTGCAGAAATCGATGTTGGCCTGCAGCGCGGTGTAGTCGGCTTCGCTCAGCTTGCCCATTACCGATACCGCCAGCTCAACTTCGATGACCTTGCGCAGCTGGTAGACCTGTTCGCCGTCCAGGTGCTGGAAATGCAGGTAGTTGCGCAGCGCGCGGCTGGCAGGTTCGGTCCCCACTTCATTCAGGTAGGCGCCGCCGCTCGGGCCGGTGCGGGTGCTGACCAGGCCTTCCACCTCCAAGGCCTTGAGCGCTTCGCGGGCGGTACCCTTGGAGCACTCGAAATGCTCCATCAGCTCACGCTCGGTGGGCAGGCGGTCGCCGGGGTGCAGCGCTTCGGTGACGATCGAGCGTTTTACCGATTCGACGATCACATCGGACAGCTTCTGGCGTTTGAGTTTGGGTTTGAGCATTTCGCTATTTTTCATATTTATGCGGATAAATAGGATTTAGCGAGTTTTGCCGGGGTGGGTCAATGCTGGCGGCGGGGGTGGGGTCGCAAATGGTGCGAAAGGGTCGGGGAGGGATAAGTGGTGTTGGATTCACTGGCCTCTTCGCGGGCACGCCCGCTCCCACAGGTACTGCAAAAGGCTCAAGGCCTGCAGGGTTCCTGTGGGAGCGGGCGTGCCCGCGAAGGGGTTCAGGTGATTCAGGTTCAGTTCTGGCGGCCTGGGCCTTGCTGCAGGTGCGCCTGGCTGCAATACCACTCGTTGCCCTGCTGCAGCGCCCGGTCATTGGGCAGGTGCACGCCGCAATGGGCGCAGCGCACCATCTTCAGCGGCGCGTCCAGCTTGGCCTCGGGGTGCGACTGTTGGCTGGCTTTGAACTTGCGCCACAGCCAGAACGCGGCGGCGATCAGGGCGATCCAGAAAAGTAGGCGAACCATGGTGTCCAGCTTGTCGGTTGAAGAAGCCGACAGTCTAGGACGCGGCCAATAAAAAAGGGAGGCCTTGGGCCTCCCTTTCATGTACCGCTGCGTATCAGTCGAACAGACCAAAGGTCATGTAGCTGAACCAGGAGCGGTCCTTCTCGGCTTCCTTCGGCCCTTCCGGCACGATCGGGTCGCCGTTCTCGTCAGTCGGCAGCAACTCACGTGGCATCTCGTCACGTGCGTCCTGGAACTGCTTGACCACGTCCTGGTTGGCGCGGGTTTCGCCCGGCGGCAGCGGGGTGTCGGTTTCGATCAGGCCCAGGGTCGCCTTGGACAGCCAGCCGCGGCCATCAGACTCGGTCTGCTTTGGCTGGAACTCGCCATCTACCAGGCTCGGGTGGTCCGGGTAGTTGAGCTTGAGGGTTTCCAGGCTGGTGGCGGCCAGTTCGTCCAGGTGCATCTTCTGGTACGCCTCGACCATCACTGCCAGGCCGTCGCCGACCGATGGGGTTTCCTGGAAGTTCTCCACCACGTAGCGGCCACGGTTGGCAGCGGCTACATAGGCCTGGCGGCTCAGGTAGTAGTCGGCCACATGGATTTCGTACGAGGCCAGCAGGTTGCGCAGATAGATCATGCGCTGCTTGGCGTCTGGCGCGTAGCGGCTGTTGGGGAAGCGGCTGGTCAGCTGGGCGAACTCGTTGTACGAGTCGCGGGCAGCGCCCGGGTCACGCTTGGTCATGTCCAGCGGCAGGAAGCGCGCCACCAGGCCACGGTCCTGGTCGAACGAGGTCAGGCCCTTGAGGTAGTAGGCGTAGTCGACGTTCGGGTGCTGCGGGTGCAGGCGGATGAAGCGCTCGGCAGCCGACTTGGCAGCCTCGGGCTCGGAGTTCTTGTAGTTGGCGTAGATCAGTTCGAGCTGCGCCTGGTCGGCATAGCGGCCGAACGGGTAGCGCGACTCCAGGGCCTTGAGCTTGTTCACGGCGCTGGTGTAGCTGGAGTTGTCCAGGTCAGCTTGTGCCTGCTGGTACAGCTCGGCCTCGCTGAGGTTCTCGTCAATCACTTCTTTATTGGAGGAACAGGCCGCGGTGAGCCCGAGGATGGCGATCAGCAGCAGGTGTTTCACTTGCATGGCGGCTTGCGTCCCTTTGACGGCCGCTGTCTTGGGCGGTGCCGTCCTGTTATGATGAGCGCCCCGGCCAACCCCGGGACAAAAGAAGTCGTATTTAACCACAAGCTCGCAGCCGAAACCAAAGGCTGTGCGCCCGCCGAATCGAGCATGTCCGAGATCATTCAACTTAGCGCAGAGGTGCCGTCCGAACTGGGCGGTCAACGCCTCGACCAGGTCGCCGCCCAATTGTTCGCCGAGTACTCGCGTTCCCGGCTGACTTCGTGGATCAAAGAAGGCCGCCTGACGGTCGATGGCGCCGTGGTGCGCCCTCGAGACCTCGTCCATGGTGGCTCGCAACTTGTCCTGGAGGCCGAGCAAGAGGCCCAGGGCGAGTGGGTCGCCGAAGATATCGAGCTGGATATCGTCTACGAAGACGACCATATCATGGTGATCAACAAGCCTGCCGGGCTGGTTGTGCACCCGGCCGCCGGGCATGCCAGCGGGACTTTGCTCAATGCACTGCTGCACCACGTGCCTGACATCGTCAACGTACCACGCGCCGGTATCGTCCACCGCCTGGACAAGGACACCACCGGCCTGATGGTGGTGGCCAAGACCTTGCAGGCGCAGACCCGGCTGGTCGAGCAGATGCAGGCGCGCAAGGTCAGCCGCATCTACGAGTGCATCGTGATTGGCGTGGTCACCGCCGGCGGCAAGATCGACGCCCCGATCGGGCGCCACGGCGGCATGCGCCAGCGCATGGCGGTCACCGACGGCGGAAAGCCGGCAGTCAGCCACTACCGTGTGCTCAAGCGCTTCCGCTCGCACACCCATGTGCGGGTCAAGCTGGAAACCGGCCGTACCCACCAGATTCGCGTGCACATGGCTCACGTTGGCTTCCCGCTGGTCGGCGACCAGACCTACGGCGGGCGCTTCCGCATTCCGCCGGCAGCCAGCCCGACCATGGTCGAGGCGGTGAAAACCTTCCCGCGCCAGGCACTGCATGCGCGCTTCCTGGCATTGGCCCACCCGATTACCGGTGAAGTCATGAAGTGGGAATCGCCGCTGCCGGATGACTTCGTCTGGTTGCTGTCGCTGCTGAACCAGGACCGCGAGAGCTTTGTCGGATGAGTGGCCTGACGCAGTCGCTGCTGCTCCCCGACTGGCCGGCCCCGGCCTCGGTGCGCGCCTGTGTCACCACCCGTCAGGGCGGCATCAGCCTGCCGCCCTATGAAACCTTCAACCTTGGCGACCATGTAGGGGACGACCCTGCCGCGGTGGCTGAGAATCGTCGGCGCCTGAGCGACGAATTCGCCATCCAGCCGGCCTGGCTCAAGCAGGTGCATGGGCTGGTAGTGGCGGATGCTGACCCGGCCGTGGTGGCCGAGGCCGACGCCAGCTGGACCGACCAGCCTGGTATTGCCTGCACCGTTATGACTGCCGATTGCCTGCCTGCGCTGTTCTGCGACCGGGCCGGTACCCGTGTGGCCGCGGCGCATGCTGGCTGGCGCGGGCTTGCCGGTGGTGTGCTGGAGGCCACCCTGGATCGCCTGGCACTGCCGCCCGAAGAGGTGCTGGTGTGGTTGGGGCCGGCCATTGGCCCGCAGGCGTTCGAAGTGGGGCTTGAGGTGCGCGATGCCTTCACGGCGGTGCACCCGGAAGCGGCCAGGGCCTTTGTCGATGGTGCCCGGCCGGGCAAGTTGATGGCCGACATCTATGAGCTGGCGCGTATCCGTTTGGCGGCGCGTGGGGTGACTGCTGTTTACGGCGGTGGCTTGTGCACAGTCAGCGATGAGCGGTTCTTCTCCTATCGCCGTACCCCGCAGGGTGGGCGTTTTGCTTCCCTGGTGTGGCTGGAGCCGCGCTAGCCTGCACTGGCCTCTTCGCGGGCACGCCCGCTCCCACAGGTACACCACAGGTTTAAAAGGTTGCGGATTCCCTGTGGGAGCGGGCATGCCCGCGAATGGCCCAGCACTAATCCAACAGGTTGACCCCGGTCAACCCCGCTACGCTTGAATCTTCCAGAATCAGCCTTATCTATAAGGTCATCTCAGGCAGGTTTCTTCACAAACAGGCGCTGTCCATCGCTCCGACCTGCCCTTTAAAGGAAGGTACCCCCATGCGAATAGACCGTTTGACCAGCAAGCTGCAGCTTGCAATATCCGATGCCCAATCCCTGGCCGTTGGCATGGATCACCCTGCCATCGAGCCCGTGCACCTGTTGCAGGCACTGCTCGAGCAGCAGGGCGGCTCGATCAAGCCGCTGCTGATGCAGGTAGGCTTCGACATCAACAGCCTGCGCCAGGCACTGGTGAAAGAACTCGACCAGTTGCCGAAAATCCAGAACCCCACCGGCGACGTGAACATGTCGCAGGACCTTGCGCGCCTGCTCAATCAGGCTGACCGCCTGGCACAGCAGAAGGGTGACCAGTTCATTTCGAGCGAGCTGGTGCTGCTGGCCGCCATGGACGAGAACAGCAAGCTCGGCAAGCTGTTGTTGAGCCAGGGCGTGACCAAGAAGGCCTTGGAAAATGCCATCAACAACCTGCGCGGCGGCGCGGCCGTCAACGACGCCAACGCCGAGGAATCGCGCCAGGCGCTGGACAAATACACCGTCGACCTGACCAAGCGTGCCGAAGAAGGCAAGCTGGACCCGGTGATCGGCCGTGACGACGAAATCCGCCGTACCGTGCAGGTACTGCAACGTCGTACCAAGAACAACCCGGTGCTGATCGGTGAGCCAGGCGTAGGTAAAACCGCCATCGCCGAAGGCCTGGCCCAGCGCATCATCAATGGTGAAGTGCCCGACGGCCTCAAGGGCAAGCGCCTGTTGGCGCTGGATATGGGCGCGCTGATTGCCGGTGCCAAGTACCGCGGCGAGTTCGAAGAGCGCCTCAAAGGCCTGCTGAACGAGCTGTCCAAGCAGGAAGGCCAGATCATCCTGTTCATCGACGAGCTGCACACCATGGTCGGCGCCGGCAAAGGCGAGGGCGCAATGGATGCCGGCAACATGCTCAAGCCGGCCTTGGCCCGTGGCGAGCTGCACTGCGTTGGCGCCACCACGCTGAACGAGTACCGCCAGTTCATCGAGAAGGACGCGGCCCTGGAGCGCCGCTTCCAGAAGGTGCTGGTCGAGGAGCCGAGCGAGGAAGACACCATCGCCATCCTGCGTGGCCTGAAGGAGCGCTATGAAGTGCACCACAAGGTGGCCATCACCGACGGCGCCATCATTGCCGCGGCCAAGCTCAGCCACCGCTACATCACCGACCGCCAGCTGCCGGACAAGGCCATCGACCTGATCGACGAAGCGGCCAGCCGTATCCGCATGGAGATCGACTCCAAGCCGGAAGTGCTGGACCGCCTCGACCGTCGCCTGATTCAGCTGAAGGTGGAATCGCAGGCGCTGAAGAAGGAAGAAGACGAAGCGGCGAAAAAACGCCTGGAGAAGCTGACCGAGGAAATCGACCGGTTGGAGCGTGAGTACGCCGACCTGGAAGAAATCTGGGCCTCCGAGAAGGCCGAGGTGCAGGGCTCGGCGCAGATCCAGCAAAAGATCGAGCAGGCCCGCCAGGAGCTGGAGACCGCCCGTCGCAAAGGCGACCTGAGCCGCATGGCCGAGCTGCAGTACGGGGTGATCCCGGACCTGGAGCGCAGCCTGCAGATGGTCGACCAGCACGGCAAGACCGAAAACCAGTTGCTGCGCAACAAGGTCACCGAGGAAGAAATTGCCGAAGTGGTGTCGAAGTGGACCGGTATCCCGGTAGCCAAGATGCTCGAAGGCGAGCGTGAAAAGCTGCTGAAGATGGAAGAGCTGCTGCACCAGCGCGTGATCGGCCAGGGCGAGGCGGTAACCGCGGTGGCCAACGCCGTGCGTCGTTCGCGTGCCGGGCTGTCCGACCCGAACCGGCCGAGTGGCTCGTTCATGTTCCTTGGCCCGACCGGCGTGGGCAAGACCGAGCTGTGCAAGGCGCTGGCCGAGTTCCTGTTCGACACCGAAGAGGCGATGGTGCGCATCGACATGTCCGAGTTCATGGAGAAGCATTCCGTGGCTCGCCTGATCGGCGCCCCGCCAGGCTATGTCGGGTATGAAGAGGGCGGTTACCTGACCGAGGCGGTACGGCGCAAGCCATACTCGGTGGTGCTGCTGGACGAGGTGGAGAAGGCCCACCCGGATGTGTTCAACGTGCTGCTGCAGGTGCTGGAAGACGGCCGCCTGACCGACAGCCACGGGCGCACCGTGGACTTCCGCAACACCGTGATCGTGATGACCTCCAACCTGGGCTCGGCGCAGATCCAGGAACTGGTGGGTGACCGCGAGGCACAGCGTGCGGCGGTGATGGATGCGGTGGGTTCGCACTTCCGTCCGGAGTTCATCAACCGTATCGACGAAGTGGTGGTGTTCGAGCCGCTGGGCCGCGAGCAGATTGCCGGCATTACCGAAATCCAGCTGGGCCGCCTGCGCAGCCGCCTGCTGGAGCGCGAACTGTCGCTGAGCCTGAGCCCGGAGGCGTTGGACAAGCTGATTGCCGTGGGTTACGACCCGGTGTACGGCGCTCGGCCGCTGAAGCGGGCCATCCAGCGCTGGATCGAAAACCCGTTGGCGCAGTTGATCCTGGCAGGCAAGTTCATGCCGGGGACGGCGATTACCGCCAAGGTGGAAGGCGACGAAATCGTCTTCGCTTGATCTGTTTCACCATGAGCCCCGCATCTGC
This sequence comes from Pseudomonas sp. TE3-3-F2023, assembly GCF_036784815.1. NCBI lineage: Bacteria > Pseudomonadati > Pseudomonadota > Gammaproteobacteria > Pseudomonadales > Pseudomonadaceae > Pseudomonas > Pseudomonas sp. TE3-3-F2023. The sequence goes on from NZ_CP145113.1 coordinate 1,550,350, forward strand.
GGGGCTTTTTTTACCTGTGCAATACCTGTGGGAGCGGGTTCACCCGCGAAGAGGCCCTCACAGCCCCAGCAAATCCGGGCCTTTCCGGCTTCCTGGATAACTTGCTGAAATTTTTGAAATTTTTTCTTGCATCTAAAAACGAGTGCCCCTAATATACGCCGCGTTGTCAGGCACTAAGCGAATCACCAGCAACATCGGTGACCGCAAAACACTTACAAATCAGTAAGTTGAATGAAAAAAAGTGGTTGACAAGCAAAACGAAGAATGTAGAATAGCCGGCCTCAGCAGCTGCAACGCGAAAGCGGATAGCCGAAGAGACCGAAGCTAACACAAGCTTCGAAGCTGTAAAGATGTGCCGAAGTTCAGTTCCGCGATAGCTCAGTCGGTAGAGCAAATGACTGTTAATCATTGGGTCCCTGGTTCGAGTCCAGGTCGCGGAGCCAATCTCGGGGTGTAGCGCAGTCCGGTAGCGCGCCTGCTTTGGGAGCAGGATGTCAGGAGTTCGAATCCCCTCACCCCGACCATTTTCCGGGTCGTTAGCTCAGTTGGTAGAGCAGTTGGCTTTTAACCAATTGGTCGTAGGTTCGAATCCTACACGACCCACCATGTAAAAAGGGCATCTCAAGCGAGATGCCCTTTTTCTTTAAGTATCACGGGGTGTAGCGCAGTCCGGTAGCGCGCCTGCTTTGGGAGCAGGATGTCAGGAGTTCGAATCCCCTCACCCCGACCATTTCCGGGTCGTTAGCTCAGTTGGTAGAGCAGTTGGCTTTTAACCAATTGGTCGTAGGTTCGAATCCTACACGACCCACCATGAAAAAAAGGGCATCTCGCATGAGATGCCCTTTTTTTGCGTTGAATTTATCCCACAAGAATGCGCTCTTGGGCCCACACAGTCCTGTGTGGGAGCGGGTTCACCCGCGAATGCGGCAGCAGGTTCACCATCGCATTCGCGGGTAAACCCGCTCCCACAGGGCATGCTGGTGTCGGTCAGTGCAGTTTCAGGCGCGGCTCGGTACCCCGGCCAATCTTGCTACCCAGCATCATCAACGCCGTACGGAAGAACCCGTACAACGCCATCTGGTGCATCCGGTACAGCGACACATAGAACATCCGCGCCAGCCACCCTTCAAGCTTCACGCTGCCCATCAGGTTACCCATCAGGTTGCCCACCGCCGAGAAGCGTGACAGCGACACAAGCGAACCGTAGTCCTTGTACTCATAGGTCGGCAGCGCCTTGTTCTCCAGCCGCGCCTTCAAACTCTGCGCCAGCATCGAAGCCTGCTGGTGCGCCGCCTGGGCACGTGGCGGAACGTTGCGGTCGCTACCCGGTTGCGGGCAGGCGGCACAGTCACCGAAGGCAAAGATGTTGTCGTCGCGGGTGGTCTGCAGGGTAGGGCGTACCACCAGCTGGTTGATGCGGTTGGTTTCCAGGCCATCGATGTCCTTGAGGAAACCCGGTGCACGGATACCGGCCGCCCACACCTTCAGGCTGGCCTGGATCACTTCACCGTCCTTGGTTTTCAGGCCATCCTCGGTCACTTCACTGACGGCGGCGTTGGTCATCACCTTCACCCCGAGCTTTTCCAGGGTCTTGTGCACCGGCACGCTGATGCGCTCTGGCAGCGCCGGCAAAACGCGCGGGCCCGCCTCGATAAGGGTGATGTGCATGTCCTTGGGCTGGATGCGGTCCAGGCCATAGGCCGCCAGTTCGTGCGCCGCGTGGTGCAGCTCGGCTGCCAGCTCCACACCGGTGGCACCGGCGCCGACGATGGCCACGCTGATTTTTTCGCTGGCCACATCACCGGCATGGGCACGCAGGTAGTGGTTGAGCAACTGCTGGTGGAAACGCTCGGCCTGCTTGCGGGTGTCGAGGAACAGGCAATGCTGCGCAGCGCCCAGGGTGCCGAAGTCGTTGGTGTTGGAACCCACGGCAATGACCAGGGTGTCATAGCCCAGGGTGCGCGCAGGCAGCAGCTCGCGCCCCTCTTCGTCGAGGGTGGCGGCCAGTTGAATCTGTTTGCCTTCACGGTCCAGGCCGCTCATGCGCCCCAGCTGGAAGTTGAAGTGGTTCCACTTGGCCTGGGCCACGTAGTTCAGTTCGTCTTCCGAGGAGTTCAGCGAGCCGGCGGCTACTTCGTGCAGCAGCGGTTTCCAGATGTGCGTGAGGTTGGCGTCGACCAGGGTGATTTCGGCCTGCTTGCGCTTGCCCAGGCTTTTACCCAGGCGGGTCGCCAGTTCCAGGCCGCCGGCGCCGCCGCCGACAATCACGATGCGATGAGTCATGGGGATATCTCATAAGGTTTACGGAATTCGTGGCCCCGGGGGCCGGCCGCAAACTGCACGAGGGGAGGGCGAGCGCAAAGCAGCTCATAGCACCAGTCCACTGAGCAGGCGGCTGATGAGACCCAACCCGATGGTCACGGCCACCACCAGCACAAGGAGCAGCCACGGCCGGAAGGGCCTGCGCTCTACTTGGTGCTGGGGGGCTCGCAGATACTCATCGACACGACGCTGATCTTCCGGATTCAGGCGGCTGGTCATGGTAGGGCCTCGTCAGGTAGACGTTTGTGACTGCGTAAACGCTACAGTGTTCACGCAAGCGCTTGAAACAAATGATAATGCTTTCTATATCTGGCGCCGAGTGTACGCCATCGCAAACATTCGCTGCACTGGATCAAAGACTGATGCCCACGTCGAAGACAATGCTGCGGCCCAGGTTGCCGCGCAGGAAGTCCGGCGCGTCGGGATGGGCAAACAGCACCCGGGCAAACGTCGGCCCGACCAGTGACAGTGAGCGCCAGCCCTGACGCAGGTATTCGGTAGGCGGCGGGAAGTGGGTGTTGAGGTCCAGCACTTCGCGCTTGAGGCTGGCGAAGGCAATGATGTCCAGTTCGTTCAGCTCCAGCCCGCGTTCCCGGTAGTTGTGCGCTTTCTTGCGCAAGGTCGGCGCCAGCCGCCCCAGCAGCTCGGTGGCACTGATGCGCCGTGGGCGCGCCTCGCGGCGTACAAGCTGCGCCAGGGAGAATGCACTGCGCCGGCGCTGCAGTTCTTCGCGCCATTCATCGTTCAGCCGGCGGCCCTCGTCGAGCACGAAAAACACCTCGAACGCCGCGTCGCGGAACAGTACGTCTGGCGGCTCCTGCCCGGCCGGGGTGAAGTCCTCGCTGCGGTAGGGGATGTTCAGCCCCTGCAACAGGCGTTGGCACACCCAACGCTCCCGCTCCCACTTGCGGGCGTTGGAGAGAAAGGCATTGGCTTGTTCCGCCTGGATGGTAAGCAGGCGCAGGTAGTCTGAGTCATCCATGCAGACAAGCTTAGCCGCTAATCGATGACGATAAGATGCTGTTTGTGCGCAGAAATCAGCCCGGTACCGGCGCACTGTTGCGCTAGCCCCGCCAGATGAAACGCAGAATGGGTGTAGACTCGGCGTTATCCACATGGCTGCAAGGGGCATTCGTCAGGTGATCAGCGCGCAGGTGTTGTCCGGCACCACCCTTACGCTTGGCTGGCTGGGATATGTGCCGTTGCTGATCTGGGCGGTCAGCCAGGTGCGCTGGGTTGAGCTGTTCACTGACCGACGCCGCCAGCATCTGCTGTTTGGTACGGTGTTCTGCCTGCTTGCCTTATGGTTGGTGCGGCGCGATTTCGATACCGGTGTGTCGTACCACTTCATAGGCATGACGGCGGTCACGCTGTTGCTGGACTGGCCGCTGGCGGTGCTGGGTGGGTTCATGGCCCAGCTCGGATTGCTGGCGCTGGGGCGTCAGGACCTGGCGGCGCTAGGGGTGAATGGCTTGTTGCTGGTTGGCCTGCCGGTACTGATAGCCGAGGCGTGCGCGATAGGCGTCGAGCGTGCCCAGCCGCGGAACCTGTTTGTGTATATCTTCTGTTCAGGGTTCTTCCCGGCGGCACTGACCGTGCTGGCCTGCCTGTCGACCGCGCTGGGGCTGTTGTGGCTTGACGAGCGCTTCGCCATGCCGGAGTGGCTCAGCGATTTTGTCGGCTACTTGTGGCTGATGATGTTCCCCGAAGCGTTCATCAATGGCACGGTAATCAGCGCGCTGGTGGTGTTTTGCCCGGAGTGGCTGGAAACCTTCAACCGCACGCGGTATCTGCAGGCACCGTGGAAGGAGGGTGAGCGGTGATTGTGTGGGAGATTACCCAGCCCTTCGGGCTGCGCTGTCGCACAGGGAACAATGTTCAAGAGCGTTCACTGTCCCTTGTGGGAGCGGGCGTGCCCGCGAACACCGGCGGAGCCGGTGCCATACACCGCGTTGGCCGTTTCGCGGGCATGCCCGCTCCCACAGAACCCTGCAAAATCAATGATTCATGTGTTGTTCTATGGGGGCGGGTATGCCCGCGAAGAGGCCCGCAAAGACACCTTGCTATCGGCTCAATGCCGCGGCTCCAGGTCCCCCGAATACAGTTCATCCTCGGAGTCTTCTGCCCCCGGAATCTTGTGCTCCTCCGCCGCCCAGGCCCCCAGGTCGATCAGCTTGCAACGGTCCGAACAGAACGGCCGGAACGGGCTTTTCTCGTTCCATTCCACAGGTGCGCCACAGGTCGGGCAATCGACGGTCAATGGCTGGCTCATGGCTGGCCTCCTCGTAAAGTCAGGTAAAAGTGGTGCAGGCGGTCAATCTGCTCATGCAGCGCGGCCAGGTCGCCGTTATTGACCACCACATCATCGGCATGGCGCAGGCGCTCCTCACGGGCCAGCTGGGCCTTGAGAATGGCCTGCACCTGCTCGGCGCTAGTGTTGTCACGCGCCAGGGTACGTGCCACCTGCAGTTCCTGCGGCGCATCGATCACCAGCACCCGCTGGGTCTTCTGGTACTGGCCAGACTCGATCAGCAGCGGTGACACATACACCGCATACGGCGATTCCGCCTTGGCCAGGTAGCTGAAAATCTCCTGCCCGATCAGCGGGTGCAGCAATTGCTCCAGCCATTTGCGCTGCGCCGTGTCGGCGAAGATCAGCTGGCGCAGGGCCGCACGATCGAGTTGACCGTCCGCCTGCAGCACACCGGCGCCAAAGCGCTCGACGATGCTGGCCAGGGCAGGGCGGCCAGGCTCGACAACCCAACGCGCCGCCTGGTCTGCATCGACCAGGTGCACGCCAAGCTCGACGAAGCGCTCGGCAGCGGCGCTCTTGCCGCTACCAATGCCGCCGGTCAGGCCGAGAATCCAGGGGGTAAAGGCCGCAGTGGTCATTAGAATCCAAGCAGTTGTGTGTATGAAACGTATATTTCATCACCCCAGAGCACAGCAATCCACCCCGCAATCGCCAGATAAGGGCCGAACGGGATCGCCGTGCCCATTGCATGCCGGCGCAGACGCAGCAGGCACAGCCCCGCCAGCGCCCCCACCACCGACGACAGCAGCAGGGTCAACGGCAACACCTGCCAGCCACCCCAGGCCCCGATCAGCGCCATCAGCTTGAAGTCGCCATAGCCCATGCCTTCCTTGCCAGTGACCAGCTTGAACAGCCAATACACCGTCCAAAGGCTGAGGTACCCAGCCACCGCACCCCACAGCGCGCTGGTCAGCGGGATGTAGAGGCCAAAGGCGTTGACGATCAGCCCCAGCCACAGCATCGGCAGCACCAGGGCATCCGGCAGCAACTGGTGCTCGGCATCGATCAGGCTCAGGGCCAGCAGGCACCAGGTCAGCGGCAGCGCCAGCAAGGCCTCGGGCGAAGCACCAAAGCGCCAGGCCACCACCAGCGACAGCAGCGCGCTGGCCACCTCCACCAACGGGTAGCGCGGGCTGATGCGGGTTTTGCAGGCTGAACAACGCCCGCGCAAGGCCAGGTAGCTGATGACCGGAATGTTCTCCCACGCGCGAATCCGATGCGCACAATGCGGGCAGCGCGAGGCAGGTAGCCACAGGTCGAAACGCTCGTGTGGCGTGATCGGCAATTCCAGCATTTCCTGCGCCTCACGCTGCCATTGCCGCTCCAGCATGATAGGCAGGCGGTACACCAGCACATTGAGAAAACTGCCCACTAGCAGGCCGAGCACCGTGGTCAGGGTGAGAAAGTACGCTGGCTGCTCAGCCAGCAAAGTCCATAAAGTCATGTTCAGATCAAGCTACCCAACTGGAAGATCGGCAGGTACATCGCCACCACCAGGCCGCCCACCAGCAGGCCCAGGACCAGCACGATGGCCGGCTCCAGCAGGCTGGTCAACTGGTCCAGCGCCTGGCTGACCTGTTCCTCGTAATGGCTGGCGGCTTTTTCCAGCATCTGGTCCAGCGTGCCACTGGACTCCCCGATGGCCGTCAGTTGCACCAGCAGCGGCGGAAACAGCGGCTCAGCGGCCATCGCCTGGTGCAGCCCCTGCCCATTGGCCATGCCCTGGCGCAGCCGCAACACCGCCTGTTCATGCAGGTCGCCGCCACTGACCCTGGCCACCGTGCCCAGCGCATCCAGCAACGGCACCCCGGCGGAGTAGGACGTTGCCAGGCTACGCGCAAACCGCGCCAGCGCCGCCTGCCCCAGCAGCGAGCCGAACACCGGCAAGCCCAGCACCCGGTGAGATATCCACAGGCGCGCTGGCGCGTGCTGCCGGTAGACCTTGCGCATGGCAAAGCCCAGGACCAAGCCCATCAGCAGCAACAACGGCGCAAACCGGCTCAGCCCTGTGGACAAGTCGATCACCCATTGGGTAAATGCCGGCAACGCCACGCCCATGCCTGAGAACATGCTCTCGAATTTCGGTATCACCTCCAGCAACAGGATCGCCGACACCCCCAGCCCCGTCAGCAACAGCAGCAACGGGTAGATCATCGCCTTGCGCACCTTCTTGTGCAGCACCCGACGCTGCTCCAGCATGCCTGCCAGCTGGTCCAGCTGCCTGTCGAGCGTGCCGGACTGCTCCCCCACCCGCACCAGGTTGCAGTACAACGCATCGAACCACCCCGGGTGGCGCTGCAACGCATCCGCCAGGCCCAGGCCCGAGGCCACATCCTGTTTCAACCTATCCAGCAATGCCGCCTGCGCCGCATCACAGCCACTGCGCCCCATCACCTCGAACGCCTGCAGCAGCGGCACCCCGGCCTTGAGCAAGGTCGCCAGCTGCCGGCTGAACCCCGCCGGGTCGGCCTTTGCCCGCCGTTTCGGCAAACTGAACGTCAGCCCACCGGCAGGCCGCAAACTGGCCACCTTGATGCCCTGGCGGATAAGCCCGGCACGCACATAGGCCGGGCTGCGCCCGGACGTTTGCCCGCTGACCGGCGCGCCGTTGGCGTCGGTGCCGTGCCAGGTGTAGAGGAGTGTGGATTGGGTCATGCAAAGGTCCTTTTTCTGCCCGTGCGACAAGCCTGGAAACAGCTTGCCGCGCCCATGCAAGGGCGTGCGTCCGAGATGCTCACTAGAGTAGTTCAGCGAAGACGACGCCCAAGCGGGCAGGGGTGACAAAAGGTGTCTGTTCAGGCCTACTGCGCCGCTGCCAGCCGGGGTCGAGCCTGACCTCAACGAGTACGCGTATCAAAAAGGAAAACGTTCATGAAAGGGCAACGCGGTATCACCCTGATCGAACTGATGATCGTCGTCGCGATCATCGGCATTCTGGCGACCATCGCCTTACCGATGTACACCAACCACCAGTCACGCTCCAAGGCCGCGGCCGGATTGCTGGAGATCAGCGCGCTGAAGACGGCGATGGACCTGCGGTTGAATGACGGGAAGGATGTGGCGGATGTGGCCGCGTTGGGTGGCCAGCCGGCGACGGCACACTGTGCGATCACGGCTAGCGGCAAGGCGGCGGATGGCAGCGGGAGCATCGTTTGCACGCTGGTGGATGCGCCGGCTACTGTGCTGGGCAAGGCACTGACCCTGACGCGTTCGGCTAGCGGGTGGGTGTGCACTACCGACATTGAAGAAGACCTGGCGCCGAAGGGGTGCAAGGCGCCTTGAGGGTGGGGCAATAAACTAGCGGAAACAGGGGTTTGCGTAACGGGTGCGAGCAGTGGTACGTTGCGCTACACGCCGGTGTAGCTCAGTCGGTAGAGCAGCGCACTCGTAACGCGAAGGTCGCAGGTTCGATTCCTGTCTCCGGCACCACATCCAGCTCCACTGCATTCCGCTGAATGCTTTGTAAGCCCTCTAAACCGGCCTTCTGGCCGGTTTTTCTTTTCCACGGCCCTCCGTCGGGAACCAACAAAATCCCCAATAGCCGGGGGTATTTTTGGGGTAAAGCGTCTTTCCTGAATGGAGAACGTACCCCTATGCCACGCCTAGCCACTCCGCTCAGCGACCTCAAATGGCGCACGGCCAAACCGCGTGATCGCGCCTACAAACTGTTCGATGGCGGGGGCATGTACCTGTACGTCAGCCCAGTGGCTCGAAGACTTGGCGGCTGCGGTATTTCAAACCCAACGGCAAGGAAGGCACGCTAATTATCGGCAAGTACCCCATCGTCTCGTTGGCCGTCGCAAGGACCAAGCGCGATGAGGCCAAGGCTCTGTTGCTAGACAATCTTGATCCGATGGAAGAAAAGCAGAAGGCCAAGATCGCAGCCCAGCGGGCGAGCCTTCTCTTTGAAAACGTTGTCCTGGAGTGGCACGTCGAAATGTCCCGGCGCTGGACCGAGGGCCACGCCAAGACGGTGCTGAGCAGGTTGCGCACCCATGTGTTTCCACTGATTGGCCAGCGGCCCATCGCCGAACTCGACACCCACGATCTGCTTGAGGTTACCCAGCGAATCAAGGATCGCGGCACCATGGATGTTGCGCTGCGTGTGCAGAACTACCTATCCACGATTATGCGGGGTGCGAAGCGGGCGCGGCAGATCACTCAAAACCCGGCGCTCGATCTGGTTGGCTCGATTCAAGCGCCGCGCACCGTGCACCGTCCTGCACTCTCGCTAAACCGCCTTCCTGAACTGTTGGATCGAATCGACAACTACACCGGTCGCGAACTGACCCGGCTCGCAGTGCTGCTGACGCTGCATGTATTCGTGCGGTCCAGCGAGCTGCGCTTTGCACGGTGGGATGAATTCGACCTGCAACGGGCGATGTGGGAGATCCCCGATACCCGTAAGCCGATTGAAGGCGCCCGCTATTCCACACGCGGGACCAAGATGAGTGGTGACATTCAGATAGTGCCGCTGTCGCCTCAAGTCATCGAAGATCCTTGAACGGCTGCGCAGCTTGAATCGCTTCTCTGAACTGGTTTTGCCCGGTGATCACAGGTACTGGAAGCCCTTGTCGGAGAACACGGTTAACCAAGTGCTGCGCAATATGGGGTACGACACCACCAAGGACGTCTGCGGGCATGGTTTCAGGACCATGGCTTGTAGCGCCTTGCTCGAATCAGGGCTGTGGACGGATGCGGCGATTGAGCGGCAGATGAGTCATCAGGAACGTAACCGCGTGCGCGCTGCGTACATCCATAAGGCACAATTTTTGGAGCAGCGCCGGTTGATCATGGCTTGGTGGAGTAACTACATCGATGCCAACAGATCGGGCCATGTCACCCCGCATGAGTTTGCCCACCCGGTAGGCGACAACGTCACCGCCTTGCCGAATGGCCATGGCGCATTCAATAGCGGGTGAGCCTGCAAGATTGGCGCTGGCTGCTCTTTCACGCGGGTCCATCCAAACAGGGCTGCAAAGCCGCCCTGTTTGGATGGACCTCACTTTGAAAAGCTAAAAGCCACGACGTTGTCCGGGGTTTACCACGGAATCCCACCGGTGGATAACCGCTTTTCCGATCCTCAACAGCCCGGAATTTCGACCCTTGACCGGGTTTATCCACAGGCGTAGAACTGGACGTGCAAGCGCTGTCGCAACCCAGGTGACCCGGACCTTGAAGGTCACGCCGCTCTCGCGGTGGTTCTCCCCCAAATGGCGATTCGCATCCGGCAGCTCGCCCGGTCACCTCCCGGTGATGGATGCCTACTTCAGATCATGGTCCTCGTGCGCCAGACAACACCTCCTACTTCGCTGCCCTGCAGCAACCTATTCGCTTGGCCGAATCTTGCGCCAACCTGCGCCCCTCTCTTTCTCCTGGAAAGAGACGGGCGCTCCTGACACTGCTGCAGCCCTGATCGCATATGGCTCAGCGGCACTTCCCTTCGTGACAATTGGCGTGACAAACGCCGATTTCACCAGCAACAGCCATGCAGATGATGGTGCCGCAGACCAGGGAGTGGACTGCACCTGACTGACAGTCAGGCATGCCCCGGTCATCGCAGTGCTGCTTCCACCCGGCTCAGGATCTCGCGGCGCTGGCCTCGTCCGCCAGTACAGCCTCCACTCGCCCACCGGTAACGGTGCTCAGGAGGTCAGATCATGAGATGCCCTTGCTCCCGGTCGTAAGGAGCCGCCAGTCCCGCGTAGAGGACATTCCCCACTGGTCGCAGGGGCCTTGATCCCTGATAACACTCAGCATTCTTGGCGGGATGACGTGGGGCGAGGATCGGAGAGCGAACGATGAGGAGACCAACATGGCATTGGTGGGCAGACGCGATGGCCGCAATTTCGGTTACGGCAGGCAACTGCGCTATGCAGGGCCGCAGGCGTTGAAAGACATGTTCGGCAGCGACCACTACGGCACGGTGAAGGCACACTGTGATCGGTGGCAGGCATTCGTAAAGTGGTGCCGCTCCGAACAGGGGCCTGGTATCAATGATGCGCGGCAGATTGATCGGAAGGTATTGGCGGACTATGCGGCGTATCTGCGCGAAGTGGTCGGGCGCGGTGATCTTGCCGTCAGCACCGCGCAAAATCGGCTTTCCAGCGTTAACAGAACCATGGCCGCACTTCGCGGCGATCAGTGCGTGAAATTACCAAGCCCGAGCAAGGCGCTGGGTATGCAGCGCAGCGGGGTTCGCCAGTCGGTGCCGCAGGGCCAAGACCGCGAACAGGTTAAGCAAATCGTTGATACGCTTTGCCGCCACCATCAGCTTCGAGCCGCCGCGATCGTTCTGCTGGTGAGAGCTACCGGTATGCGCCTGCGCGAGGCCATCTTGGCTGACTTGCCACGGCTCAGCCTCGAGGCGAAAGACTTCGGCAAGATCAACATCCAGGACGGCACCAAAGGCGGTCGTGGCGGTGCATCTGCCCCACGTTGGATTACGGTGGATGACCACATTCAGAGCGCGCTTGGATTTGCAGAGCAGGTATCGCCTGCGTGTGGCCGTAACCTGATTGCTCCTAACGAAAGCTACCGGAGCGTTTTGCAGGAAATCGTCCGCCCCGCGCGGGACATCCTACATGCAAACAACCTCAAAGGTTTCCATGAGCTGCGGGCGGCGTATGCATGTGAGCGCTACGAGCAAATCACCCAACACCGCGTACCTATCAACGGCGGCCAATGTTGCCAGATGGGTCGGTCCCTTGATCGTGAGGCCCGAAGGCAAATCAGCTATGAGCTTGGGCACGGTCGGATCGACGTGGTCGCGGCCTACATTGGAGGACGGACATGAGCAAGCCATTCGATATGGAGTTGTTTTTAGCGGCCGTGCTGACCGGCTCGCACGCGACTCGGCGACGCCATGTGCGGCAGGCAACGCTTATCCAAGCTGAAATTGCAGAGCGCTGGCAGCGAGAGACACTTTGGGCCTGGCAGAGAAAACATGTGATTTGGTTTCTTGAGCATCGCTTGGATCGACGTAGCGAGGTGACGCGATATTACTATCTTCTGACTGCGCGGCTGCTCGCTCGTCGTTTACAAAAAACATGGATGTTCAACTTCTGAGCGAGAATCTGATTTTGATAGGCACGACTGATAGCAATCGATCCCAAGCTGTCCTTGGCGGTGGGCAGCTAACGGCCAAAAGCAGAAAATGGACAGGCTGCTGATCTGTCAGTAAATCATTCAAATTCGTGTCGCACTTTTGGGTCGAAACTCAAGTCTAACAATACTAGGTGTATTGTCAAACTACTTTTATTGGACTTTGTGTTCTGATTTGAAGTGGTTGATTGTGGTAGTGATAAAAATTATAAGTGATAGTCCGTCAGAGTTCTGGTCAACGATTTTTCTTGGTATTAATTTTATATGCGGATTGTGTCTTTTTTTTCTTTTCAGGTGCGATATTTTAACGCTTTCGTAGGTTTTTGGTGAGAGGCCTGTTTTTGAGTTTTCTAGCATGTTAATTAGGGTGCTTCTAACTGCTTCGAGGTTTTCAATATCATCCGGTAGTATGTGTGATATGTATGCACTTAGAATGAGCGACTCAATTACCGCCTTCTCGCGAGCTAATTTCTGGTGCTTGCTTTGGGCAAAAGAAATGAATTTTTCAAAGTAACTAGATCTGAGGTTTTCTTGTGAAAAGTTAAAGGCTTTATTGATTTGAGTAGGTGCAGGCTCATAGGGGGGGAGTTGTTTGTCTCCCTTGTTTTTACCATTCTGCAATAGTTTTTTATTATTGGTGGGCTTGATAAACTCCTTGGCTGCATTGGAAAGTATTTGCAAGAGAAGATAATCTTTATTGCTTCTGCAGCCTCGGAATTCAGGTGAGTCTAAATGGCTGAACTCACTGGCGGACTTGTAGAAAAATGGATAGGAAATAAATTGCCTAGTGTTTTCCTTTAGATACTTATCCATATTGGTTTTGTTATGCTGGATTAGTTGGTTTTTATGATTTCGGATTGCATAGATTGCCTCGTCCCCGATCGTATACTCGGTGTTGCAAGAGGCTTGATAGACATCAATATCAATGTTTTCGATTTTTTCAAAATCACTGATCTGCTCTTGCTCATCAATGATCTGGAGATAGAGGGATTCGCCTTGCTTGAATACTGGGGTCGAGAAAGATGGCGAATTTTCTGTAGGCGTGGAGAAGCCAAGTAAAATAAAGATTTTGCTCACTGGATTACACCGTTGTTTAGGTAGAAATCTCTTACTTTAGCGATAACTAATGGTGTTAGTTGGCTGGGTGCAACCCTTGTGGTTGTGTAAGTGATAGCTTCTATTTCATTGTCGTACAAAAAAGATGCAAGTACTTCATCTGCAGCAATTGAGTCTGGTATGACAATTGCACGTAAGGATTTTCCATCTATTTGTGTTGAGGCGCTTGATTGGATTTCGATGGTGTAGCAGCGATCGTCGAATTGCTCGCCATTCGGAGTATTTATAAGGGAGTAAATGCTCTCAAGTTCGTAGGCGCAGGGCTGTATTTCATTTCGCTGAATTGTTGTTTTGCCATCAAAATAATTGCTATTTGAGTTGTAAAAAAACTTTACAAATTTCTGGATAAATTCGTAGTTTGTCTCGAATTGATAGTCTTCTTTTTTTGCTTTTTTATGTATATGTTTTTCATATAGTCCCGCTGCATACGCGCCGCTATCGAACGGAAAAATACGGGTAAGGACATTCACTTCAGTGGGGTCAATAATGAAGCATGCAGGATAAACGCTAGAAGTGTTAAATGCCAAGCCTTTGTCGCCAAGTCGATAAGATGGTCTGCCGTAGAAATAGTAAACAAGATTTTCGTTGAATACAGGGCAGAGACTTGGCTCTAAAAGTTTTGAATTGACTATGTTTCTAAGCGTGAAGCAATCACAGGTGTGAACCAATGGCATTACGGGGGGAGCTTCATCGACCGACGCGATCATCATTTTGAAGTACTTATCATTCACGTTGTTAGAGCTTTCTGACGCTGAAAGCTCGGTGTCGGTGTTAAGCATCGTTTCATCCTGATTCATACGCTTTATGTATTGCTCCGCATATCCTAGCCAAAAATGATGCTTCTTTGCCATTATTTTTGATGCGGGGGGCTAAGTTTTTCAACCGCCAGTTTATGGCTGGTTGTTTTTTAACCAAATATTCACGTGCCCTACGCCTTCAGCGCTGTTCATAAAGCATTGTTGACCCAGTTCTCTGTGCGTCCGCTCAGTCGGATGAGCTGCGGGGTGCTGTCAGCCCAGCCTGGTAGGAAAATTGTCCGCTACCACGGTGTCCCGCTCAAATCTCCCTCTTTTGCATAAGACTTTTCGCAATAACTATCTTGCCCTATTTTTAAAGGCTGGCGCGATCCCTGTAGGAGCGAGGCCGCCCGTAAGGCTATTTCAAGTCATATGCAGCAGGATAGATCTGCTTCTGCCTGAGCGAGCTGCTGAGCGGCATTTTTAACGATAGGCATATGGTGTCGAACTGCATTCTCTTGCCGCGTCGGGAACTGTTGAAGTTCCGTCAGGCCTTTACGCAGTTGCTCTTCGATCTCCCGGGTACGATTCTGAATATTTCGCCTAACATTGTTGATGTCGTTCTGAGTGACTGCCTCTGTGGGGTTGAACTTGAAGCCCCGTTCAAGCCCCTTTCTCCAATCTACTAGTGTGCGCGTAAGTACCTCGCCAAAACCTTTTATCCGACGAACACGGTTCCACTCTACGTCAGCCGCGGTTTCTATACCGAAGCTACTGAGGGCTGCCCGCTTGGCTGGGCCTATGCCGGATAGATTCGCCCGATCAATGAAAAAGGCCTCTAAGTAACGTTGCCGCTGCCGCCTCTCCATGTTCTGACTTAAAGCTCTGATGTCATTTTGCTCACGCGTTGGGAGAGAGTCGAACTCGGTTTTGAGTTTCGCTAGTGCGTCTCGTTTCTGGTGGAAGTAGTGAGGATCCGTCTCTCGCTTAATCGACTCGACTGCATTGTTCCACTGCTTCAGGGCAGTGTTACGAGCGTCTGAACGAGTCTTGCGTTCGTTTTTGAGCTCGGCTGCTCCGTAATTCCAAAGACCAAGAATGAGCAGTCCAGCGATGATGATGTATGGCAGCGGTGGTCCTTGGAGGGCTTTGAAGCTAATAAATGCCGTAGCGACGATGCCAAGTATTCCGAACTTGCGGAGCGGGCTGCTAATAATTCCTGCTGGAAGTGGTCTGCCTTTTACGCTCCCCTTGAACTGATTAGCGTTAGGTATGGCAACGTCCGCCGGTGATGAGATCTTGGATATGGCGAGCCAAATGTCTGCAACTTTGACCGGCGCATGGCCTGACGCTGAAGCGGTGAAAACTGATGCCGAAAGGAAATACACCACACCCGATGCCTCAAGTGCGCACCAAGGGCAAGCATTCAGATGGTTTGAAAAGACGTGCATACTGTTCGAGCATTTCCGCAGAGAATTGCGAAGCTTGTCAAGCTCGTCAAGCCATTGTCTTGCCGTCGGACGCCTCCCGCTCCTGCCTTCTTCGGTGAAGGCGGACTCAAACATGCTTGATAGGGCAGGGGGAACTAAAGACAACGGTAAGGAGTTTGGTGGTGCTGTCAGGTGTCGCTGACTTGCTGTCTTGGAGTAGGCAAAGCGCAGATGCTTGATGTTGTCCTCTAGTGAGTCCCCCACATTGTCCTTCTGCGGCACACCTGCATAGGGATGTCTTCCACCAAATAGTAGGTGAAAGATTAGGAGCGCGAGGCCGAAGGCGTCGTGGTTCGTGGTTCGAGTGAGACCATTGAACGACATTCCTTGTAGCTCAGGGGGGGTAAAGTGGGAGACTCCGACTTCACAAAGGTGCACGAGACTTCCCTGAGTTAGCTGGTATGAGTCGGTGTCGATCAGGGTTACAGCGGCGTTTTGGCCAACATACGCATTCCCGTGATTTACATCCC
Organism: Pseudomonas sp. TE3-3-F2023; assembly: GCF_036784815.1. Classification (NCBI taxonomy): domain Bacteria; kingdom Pseudomonadati; phylum Pseudomonadota; class Gammaproteobacteria; order Pseudomonadales; family Pseudomonadaceae; genus Pseudomonas; species Pseudomonas sp. TE3-3-F2023. Next base: position 1,565,903 of record NZ_CP145113.1, read on the forward strand.
CCAAAATTGTTCCATGCTGATGTAACGTGGTGAAGGCAGCTGCTGTATTCCTGGCCACAAAAAGTAGGAAGTCCCAGGCACGTTGGGGATACTCCTGCTTGCGATGGGCAGGGCTATAGACGGTTTGAATTGGCGTCATACCGTCTACCTTAGCCATCACGAAGCCCACTACCGACCCGCCGACTTTGGCGTGAAGAGTGTCCTGTGGCCACGCGGTGTACTTGAGCAGTTGTTCATCCCGCTGATGGGCCATATGACGGAGCTTGGATTGCTTCGCACTGTCTTGCGGTTTGTGGTAGACCTTCGCTACCAGATGTTTCACACCCTCAATGGTATAGACGGACCCTTCGCCACCTTTACCTATCTCTTTCAAGAGCTTCAGCCGCTGTCCGGCCGCGTTGTAGAGCAACATGGACATCAGCGCCCCCTTAACCCCTGAGAACGGCTAGGGCGATAGACTTATCATCGTCGGTCCGTTCATTTACTTTTTCGCTTCCCAGAAAAGCGGCGAGTGCGCTAGACATTTGCTTTCGCGCATCTGGCTTCAATGTCCCAAGGACGTTAAAGAACGGCTGGAAGAAAGGCTCATGGGGACTTCCGGTAGGTAGGTCAATCGCCAGATGCTGAAGGCCGTCTGAAAATGCTGCTGCGCGCAGTACGATGCTTTGGAATTGCTTGGTGACCAGTGTATCCAGCGCATCCGGATCGGTGACAAAGTGCGTCATATTGGCGTATTCACCAGACATGGGCTGAAAAGCTAGTTCCAGTCCGCTGCCTACATCGAAGACGATACCACCGTCCCCGATCTGCAGAACTAGAGTGCCTAGTTCAGAAGACACCAGGCCGAGGAAGGTACAGGCATAATCACGGGCGGCGTGGCCCGAACCTTCGGCTCGGCTGTAGATGACCTCGCGGATCTGCTTCACAAGTTCGACAGCTAGCGAGTCGTCAAGTGCAAACTCGGGCTGCTGCATGAGGGTGCTTATAACCTCGTTAGCAGTATCAACTGCCAGCTGAGCACCGACATCGGCAAAACTCGCACTGCCTGCGCCATCGGCCACGAACATCGATAGCCACGGGCGAACGCCTTGAAGAGTAATGGCCGCGCTACATCGGTCCTCGCAGACACCGTTGCGCTCAAGGTGAGAGGTGCCGACGACAGCGGCGCTCGCATACTCCCAGGTTAAACCTCTGCCCATCCGGTGGGTGCCTCCAGCTTCACTGCTGTCCCTGGGGTAGACTGTGACACACTCTTCATCGATGCCGACAGCCACTGGAAAAGCTCGCGAAACTTCAGCCCTTGGAGTTTCAATGGCTCGCGAACGCTCAGTTGTGAGAGCACATCAAAGTTTGCACCTTCAACACCTACGGCGAAGAATGCGAACTTCTTGGCAGCCTCACCCTCTCTAATCGCGGCGGCAGCAGCTCGCCACTCATCTGTGGGACCACCATCAGTGATGAGGAAAATCCACGGTCTGAAAAGCGAAACCCCTGCGGCTCGTATTTGCGCTTTACGGCTCTCGAGCATGTCCAAGCCAATGGTAATGGCTTGACCCATTGGGGTGTCGCCTTGCTCCACTAGGTTCGGAGGGTAAAAACCATCGACAGTGGTGAATGGCGTCTCCACTTTTGCTGGTCCGAACGTGACAATGCCAACCTCCACGCGTTGCATTGCGAGCGAATCGGCAGCGAGTTCGTCCTTGAGTTGCTGTAGACCAGCGTTCAGTTCAGTGAGCGGACGGCCGCGCATGCTTACCGACACGTCCAGAAGGAGAAGGCAGGGGACCCTTGGCTCAGGGTTGTCGGCGAATGAAACGTCGTTGAACAGTATTTGGTCTGTCATGTGAGCTCTCTATTGAAGGGGGAACTCACGCATACGACCCGTGAAATCCCTTTCCGGCTAAGCAAGTGGGTTCTAGTCTTTCAGTAATAAGAGATAAGGGCAATATGCTAGCTCAGCAGCGGATGAGGTACTCGCCCCAGGCCATAGCCGGGGTCTGGCTCAAATCGAATGCGGGTGCTTACCAATCAGGATCAGAATAATTTTTGACCAGTCTTCGGTCATGGAAATTAGGGCACATTTCGAGAACATCATTCCGCCGAGTGGGGTAGCTCAGCGGTGACGTATTCGGCGGGGATGACCATGCAGGAGCGGAGCCGCAAAGCTGACTGATCTAGGGTGGCCACGGCTTATTTTGGTTGGATGATGGTGATTACGTGGTGTTTTTTGCCGTTCCCCACCTAGCATTTGAAGCGGGTGGTCGTAGGCCTCAATGGAGCCAAAAATTCCCAATTCGATTCCAGTGAAAGCCATAACTAGCTGATTTGTTTATAGATACCTTATGAGGCACATCAAAAAATCCACCAAATCCGGTCCCGCGAAAACCGGGCCCTCACGGCCAACAACCGTCCGTCTGTCTCCGCACCAGAGTTCGATGGTTTGATGCAGGTTTTCCTGCGTTCGGCCCCTCCCAAAATGCCTGCCTTGTGTGGGCATTTTTGTTTCTTCCGTTTTCTGCTTTTGGCCGATCAGGCCACCTTCCGCCCAGCTTCTCGGCCGAGTGAACAGTCAGCGGTTTTTCACTTCCAGTTGTACGGGTTTCAAGATAATGGGTGACCGACATTTAGCTTTCGCCCCGTGTTTTCGGGGTGTTTGGCGAGATTCTTTAAGATAGTGCTTTAATCGGTTATAGATAATTTCAGATGGCCGAGCTTTCCATCAGTACCTCCAGCGGCTGGTCCCGCCCGCTCATCACCCAACCCGCAGAGCAAACTGCTTTGTTTCCTCTGACACGACAAGAGAAACGCCATGACTGTTGAAAAACACGATGATCGCCCTGTTTACCAGGCAGCCTGCCATTGTGGAACGGTGCGTTTTTCACTTCGCTTGACCGATGGTGTGCGCACAGCGCGCCGGTGCAACTGCTCGCTCTGCCGTATGCGAGGAGCAGTGGTGGTATCAGTCAACCTGGGCGACATCACCATCATCCAAGGGCATGAGGCACTCACCCTTTATCAGTTCAACACACATGTTGCAAAGCACTACTTCTGCTCGAAATGCGGCATCTACACCTTCCACCAGCGCCGCTCCTCACCGGATCAATACGGGGTCAACGTTGCCTGTATCGAAGGCATGAGCCCATTTGATTTCCCGGAAGTCCCTGTCAGTGAAGGGCGGATTCATCCAAAAGACCGGGTAGGTGGAGGCTCAGTGACTGCTGGATGGCTGCGATACGAAAGCAACCATGATTGATTCCGATTCTACGTGGACATCGCGCCGAGAGCTGGGTGGATACCCTACATCCCAAGCCCTGTTTCCAACGTCGCCGTTAGCCATGGCATCAACGCTAACCTAACTCGCAAATGCATGAACGTCGGGCCAGACATCATCGTTGCGGCTGGCCCGCTGCTAAAGGCCCCTGATGGCCGTCTTCCTACGAAACGCATAGTCTTTTCCTACTCTTGGAAACTTGCGAAAACAGCCACTCGGGAATAAAGTCCTCCCGTCGCCGAAGCATCGGTGATGCGACCTTGGCCGGTCGGAATCGAAAGGCGCATCAGCGCCCAGTCTTAATCGCAGGCGCTTTTTTTGTGCCCGCGATGTCGTGTTATGGCGGTGGTGCGCGGGACACCTTCGGGTGTGCCGGGCTCCTTTCGTCCCGGTCGGCCAACCCGCGTACTGCTGCCACCTTAACTTGCTTGGCCGCGAGCGGTGGCAGTTCCATCACGAAAGGAACTCATGCATGACCACCGTAAATCCGCTAAAGATCCTCGTATCCGTTCTCCACCGTCGTACCTCGGCGGACCTCAACGATCTCACCTCCAGTCAATCTCGCTCTGTCTCTGCAACAAGGGAGGCACGCCATGACTGACCAAGAACGCCTATCCACCATCCAAAGCTACGCCTGGACCCTCGAACTGCTAGGCGAAGCCCTGGTCCAGCACGACGAAATGCTGGAGTGCGAACACAACCCACACCTGAGTTTTCGCAACACGGCCGGTATCCATCAGGCGATCCGGATCATCAGCCGTTTGGCCAGTGAGCAGTGTGGGAAGGTGATGGAGCGAAACGGCCAGGACCCTGTTAGTTAGGCAGGATCATTGATGAGTAGCGGGCCAGATATCACCCTTGCGGCTGGCCCTCTGCTCAAGGTCGGTTGGTGGTTTATTCCTGTCGGGGTAGGGTTATGGGGCTGCTGTGCAGCCCATCGCAGGCAAGCCAGCTCCTACACCGACCGCGCAGCTCCTGGGTGATGTGTCGAACTTGTGGCAGTGGGGTGGTAGGGCGCAATTACCGACAGCGCAACATCAATCGAGCGCTCTGAACGAGATCCGCCGCTTCATACATGAAGCAACCCCAGCGCCCCGATCAAGGCAGGCGGCATTACCAGCGCCCCCAGGCGCAGGAAGTCCAAGGCACCGACGTGTTCGCCTTCACGGCGAACGGCAACCAGCCAGAGCAAAGTGGCCAGGGAGCCGGTAATCGACAAGTTCGGCCCGAGGTCGACGCCAATCAGCAGCGCCGCAGTGGTTCTCGCGGGTAAATCGACAATATGGCCAACGGAGCCTGCGATCAGGCCGGTCGGCAGGTTGTTCATCAGGTTGCCGGCGATAGCCGCGACCACGCCGGCGCCCCAGCTCGCCTGGGTCTCGGAGCTGCGCGCCAGCGCGGCCAAGCCATGGGCCAGGTGCTCGATCACACCCGTCTGTGCCACCGCTTCCACCAGCACGAACAGGCCCGCCACCAACGGCAATACGCCCCATGCCACGCCTTTGAGCACCGGCATCGGGTTGCGCCGCTGGCGCAGGTGAATCAGCCCGGCCGTGGCGATGCCGGCGCAGAAGGTGGGTAAGCCAAGCTGCCGGTCCAGGGCGGAGGTCAGCAGCAACAGTACACCTGTCAGCACGATACCCAGTGCGCACAAGCGTGCACCGCTGGACAGCGGTTGCACGTCGATGGCCGTCGCCAGGGGCTGGCGGATCTGCCTGCCCTGGGCCAGCCGCAGCACCAGGTAGGTCAGGCCGATGGCGGCCAGCGATGGCAAGGTGAATTGCCGCAGCCACTCCAGCAACGGCGGCATCTGGCTGCCGAACACTACCAGGTTGGCCGGGTTGGAAATGGGCAGCACAAAACTGGCGGCGTTGGCGATGAAGGCACAGATGAACAGATAGGGCAGCGGCTCGGCCTTGGCCGCCCTGCAGGCGGCGTACACCGCTGGGGTCAGCACCACCGCCGTGGCATCGTTGGAGAGGAACACCGTTACCAGTACCCCCACCAGGAATACCAGGTCGAACAGGCGCTGGCCGGAGCCCCGGGCATGCTGCACCGCGTACATGGCCAGCCAGTCGAACAGCCCTTCCTGGCGTGCCAGTTCGGCCAGCACCATCATACCGATCAGAAACAAGTACACATCGCCACCCTCGGCGACAGCGGCGAGGGCTGTGTGCATTGGCACCAGGCCAAACACGGTCAGCAATACAGCGGCGCCGACTGCCCAGACATATTCCGGCACCCGCCAGGGGCGCAGGATTACCCCGCCGGTCGCCACGGCGGCGACGGTCCAGATGAGCGAGGATGGATCAAATACGGGCATGCAGTTTACTCAGGTGAATGAATGACTTGGCGCGGCATGGCCGTGCCGGCCTTTGGGGGGTGTGCAGCACGCTATATCTTGTCAAAGTGATTGGGCTGAGCTGACTGTTGCCGACTTGGATGTCCCTTGCGAAGGCCTGTCTGATAGGTGAGCAGTCCGAGTGCAGCCACGATACCCAGAACGACGAAGGCTGCGCCATAGCCGAAATGTTGCGCGATCCAGCCGGCGAGTGCGTGGCTCATCGCCGCGCCTATCCCCTGGATCGTCATCACTGCACCAAGCCCTGCATTGACGTGCCCGGTGCCGCGCAGGATGCAAGCGACAAGCCCAGGCAAGGCGACCCCCAGTAGACCCGCCCCGATGCCGTCAAGGGCCTGTACCGGAATCAGTGCCCACGGCGACGCCCAGAAACCAGCGATCAGCCCTCGCAAGGGCAAGGCCAGCAGGGCGGTAATGATCAGTGCCCGATAGCCGTACCGAGAGGCATACCACCCGGCCCCAAGTGCCACAGGAATCATCACCAGCTGCGCCACGATGACGGTCGATGCCGTGAAGACGCTGGGGTCGGCCAGGCCGCGCGTGACGACCGACTGCGCCAGCAAGGGCAGCATCGCGGCATTGCCCAGGTGGAACAGCAGCATGGTGACCGCGAGCAGGCACAGCTCGCGCGAGTCCGTCAAAACCCGCACCAGGGAGGGCGAGGGGCTGCTGCCTTGCGCAGGCAGGTTGCCGGTGAGGTCACCACCGCGGGCCCGCTCATGGTTGATGTCCTGTGGGTTGATCTTGCGCAAGCATGCAAGGGCTGCGCATGCCATCAGGGCCATCAGCACGAAGACGGCTGACAGCCCCCAGCGGTAGCCTGCCAGCCCGACCAATGCAGCCGCGACCACGTTGCCGGCATGGTTCCAGGCCTCGTTGATGCCGAGCTGCCGAGACAAGTCTCTCTGATCAACGATGCCCAAGGTGATGCCCATGATGCCGGCGCCCATCAACGCGCCCACAGCACCCGTTACCACCTGGGAGGCGACGACGACGCCGAACGATGGCGCCGTCCATAGCGCTGCCGTGGCGAGAATGAGTGCAAGGGTGCCGCTTGCCAGAACAAGTCGCTTGTGGCGCGAAGCGTCGATCCAGGCGCCCATCGGCGTGGTCGCCAGCATGCCTGCGATGCCGCCGGCGGCCATCACGTAGCCGATGTCATCGGCGCGCCAGCCCTGGTTGGCCAGAAACACGCCGAGGAAGGGGCCCAGGCCATCACGGACGTCGGCCAGGAAGAAGTTGAGGCCGGACAGCCAGCGCCGTGAGCTGGCATGCGCCGGGGGTATGGAAGGTGTTGCCGGGTGCATAGAGGCATTCCCTTATGGCGCGCGGTCGTAGAGCGGCTGCAGGGTGGATAACGTGGTGCCCATGCTGACCGCTTCCAAAGCGGTACCAAACGCATTGCGCGTGCCCAGCCCGGAGGCCGCGAACGGTGCCCCCGCCTGCACGGAAAGACGCAGGCTCTCTGGCGGGAAACGAACGATGCTGCCATCGCTCAGGATGACGCCGTTGGCCTCGCCACGGGGGCCAGTGAGCACGGTGTCCACATGGCCTTCCACCTGCTGGGGCTGCAGACGCTGGGCGCGCAGGTGTGGCGGCAGCACTCGGCCTTGGCCAACCGGCGGCGGTTGGTCGTACACGGTGCGCCCGCTGTCGGCATGGATGATGGCGTCGGCCTTGACCGTGCCTCGCGTTTCCGCCCGTCCGATGATGCGAACGGCGTCCCCCACCTTGACCGTGGCCGTGAGCGCATCGGCCATGTGCGGTGGAAACTTGGCAATGGTGCCGTCGCTCAGGCGCAGGCCGTCGACCTCACCGTAGGGATTGATGAGCATCCGTTGCACTTGGCCTTCCACCGTGTACTGGCCCGTCAGGCCGGGGGCGTCGACCCCTTGATGTGGTGTTGCCGGCAGAGGGTAGGGCGGATCGGCGGGCGCGGCCTGTGCGCTGAGGCTACACAGGCCGAATGCCAGCGCAACAGACGTGGCGATGAAATACCTGGACATTGGAGAAGCTCCTTGGTCGGGAAAAGCACCCAACCTGCAGGGCAAGCGCCATGCCAAATAATATTTTCATTAAAATCAAATAGTTATGAAATTTACAGGCGATGTGCCGTCCGATCTCGGGACGCCAGGGTGTCACGGAATCGGACACCGGTTTGCGTGCGAAGGGGTTAGTCCAGATTGAACTCGGCCAGCTTGCGATAGAGCTGCTGGCGAGACAGGCCGAGACGCCGCGCCGCCTCTGCGCGGTTGCCTGCCGTCGCAGCCAGGGCGCGAACGATCATTTCGCGCTCCAGGCGGGCAACGGCCTGTGCCATGGGGCCTTCCCAGTCGATGTCCAGGCCCGGGGGGAGCGCAGCCGCTGGCTGCAACCCGATGTGTTCGACATCGATGACTGGGCCGTGGCTGAGGATGGCCGCGCGCTCCATGGCATTGCGCAGTTCGCGCACGTTGCCAGGCCAGGGATGGGCCAGCAGTAAGCGGGCTGCTGCTGCGCTCAAGCGCTTCGGCGAGTCGCCGCCCAGCAGGCGTAGAAAGTGTTCGGCCAGCAGCAGCACGTCGCCCAGGCGCTCACGCAGCGGCGGCAGCCAAAGGGGCACTACCTGCAGGCGGTACCACAAGTCTTCGCGGAAGCGCCCCTCTTTGACCGCGCTGGGCAGGTCTCGGTGGGTGGCCACGATGATGCGCACGTTCACCGGCTGGACACGGTTGGCGCCCACGGGGGTGATCTCGCGTTCCTGCAGCACCCGCAGGATCTTCGCCTGGGTGGCCAGCGGCATATCGCCTATTTCGTCGAGGAACAGGGTGCCGCCATCGGCCTCACGAAAGCGCCCGGTGCGGTCATTGACGGCACCGGTGAACGCGCCTTTGACATGCCCGAACAGCTCGCTTTCCATCAGGTCGGCCGGGATCGCGGCGCAGTTCACTGCAACGAAGGGGCCGCTGGCTCTGCCGCTGTTGCGATGCAGGGCGCGCGCCACCAGTTCCTTGCCGGTGCCCGTCTCGCCGAGGATCAAGGCGGTGGCATCGGAGTTCGCGGCCAGCCCGATGCGCTTGAAGACCTGGCGCATGGCCTCGCTGCTGCTGACCAGTTCGGTTTCATCCACGGGTTCTCTTGCGGCAGCTGAGGCCCCGGCCGCCTGGGGCCTGTCCGGGGTGTGGGCTGCTCGCCGCAGGGCCCGTTCGAGCGTTTCGAGCAGGGCGGCCCTGGTCACGGGCTTGGTCAGATGGTCGAACGCGCCCAGGCTCATCGCCTCGATGGTGTTGCCGCCGCTCGCATAGGCGGTGAGCATGATGCAGGGCACCTGCGAGATGCGCGCCGCGCGGCGCAGGAACACCAGGCCATCCTCGCCCGGCAGGCGCAGATCGACGATGGCCGCATCCACGGCCTCGGTGCGCAGTCGGTGCAGGCCTGCATCGGTGGTTTCAGCCTGCAGCACCGCATGCCCCAGGTCTTGCAGCATTTCTGCAAGGCTGTCGCGGAACGCGGCGTCATCGTCGACGATCAGGATTCGGGCCACGGTAGCTCCATTTCTATACGCGTTCCCTTGGTCGACCTGGCGAGACCGACCCGCCCGCCGTGCCCCTGCACGATCTCGCGCACCAGCGCCAGTCCCAGGCCGGTACCTCCAGCGCGGGTGGTGGCGAACGGTTCGAACAGTGTATCGCGCAAGTCGGCCGGAATGCCGCAGCCGTCGTCCGCCACCCACAACAGCAATGCGCCACGGCGTGTGCGATGCGCACCGAGTTCGATTTCACCGTGTTCTCCCGTGTGCGCCAGCGCATTGAGCAGCAGGTTGTCAAAGACCCGCGCCATTTGTGCTGGGTCGAACAGCGCAACTTCCTTCGCGCTGGCGGTCAGCCCCGGTTCAACCGCCAGAGTGATTCGTACGCCTTTCTTTTGCGCTGCTTCGGCGTGTGCATTGCGCCGCTCCTCCAGCCATGCCAGCAGGTCAACCGCCTGGCGCTCGGCGTGGAACGGTTGCGTCAATGCCAACAGGCTCGACACCAGTGTCTCCAGGCGTGCCGTTTGCGACAGTACTGCCTCCAGGGCGCCAGCCACACGTGCTTCGCGCCGGTCGGCCGGGGCAGCTATCGCGTTTTCCACCTTCATGCGCATCGTGCCCAAAGGGTTGCGGATTTCGTGCGCGAGCCCGGCGGAAACACGCCCCAACGTGGCCAGGCGTTCGGACTGGGCCAGTTGCTTGCGCAGATGGGCGGACTGGCGTCGCCAACGCGAAATCATCCAGCCCAGCCATGCGCCGGAGACCACGACCAGCGCCAGCAGCAGGCTCACCGCGAGGATCAAGGTGTTGACTGTTTCCGTGGCCAAAAGCGGCACGCGCATCAGGGTCCAGGCGATCAGCTGCCGGTCTGCGCTCTCCACCGGGCATGCGGCGAAAGCCACGGCTTCGCGTAAACCCGGTCGCACGTCTGCCACGAGGCTTGCGGAATCCTGTGCGCGTTGGGCCGTGGAGGCAATGCGCTCCAACTCGGCACTCGGTGGATCACGCTTGATTCCCGTGCCGTCGTAGGTTGGGAACGCGTAGGCCACCACGCCCGCATCCGCTCGCCAGAAGCCGCCCTCCATGCCCGGCTGGTCGCGCAGTGCCAGATCAAGCACCGCCTGCGCTGCGGCTGGGGTCATGAGATAGGGTTGATCTGCCGCAGACGGGAGTTGCTCGCGAACGCGTGCTGCACCTGCCTGCAGCGCCTGGCAACTGGTCGAGGTGAGTTGGCGCGCCTGCGCAATCTGCGGGCCGGCGCCTTGGCGGCTGATGACCAGCAGCAGCCATCCCAGCACCAGCGCAACGGCGGCAATGGAAAGCCACAGAATCAGCAGATCGCGTCGTACGGAGGGTTGCAGCGACAGGTCCGGTTTCCTTTGATGTGGCGCACCGCTGGTCAATCGGTGGGCGTTCTGATGGCAACCTTGCCAGATGGGAAATCGCCGTGCAAGGACAGGGTCGGTTGAATTAGCGGGGACTCTGTGGAAGCGGCTTTAGCCGCGAACACCGGCGCAGCCGGTGCCAGGCAACGCGTTGCATTCTTCGCGACTAAAGCCGCTCCCACAGGGTACGCGTACCGCTTGCATTTGCCTTTGTGTGGTCTTTTCGCCTCAGCAGGCGATACTTCTCTGTATTGCAGGCGTGTTCCTGGTGGCGCGCGCCGCTGGGAGGTGTCACGTGAACAAACTGACAATCGTGGGTGCCGGCATGGTCGGCGAGGCGGCGGCGCAGATCATCGCCCGGGATGAGTTGTGCCGTGAGCTGGTGTTGATGGATGTGCAGGGCGAGATGGCACAAGGCAAGGCGCTGGACGTGTGGCAGGCGGCAGTCGAGTCGGGGTCCGATACCCGGGTTTACGGCGGGGCCAAGGCTGAAATGCTGCAGGGCTCCGAGCTGGTGGTCATCACCGCCGGCGTGCCGCGCAAGCCTGGGCAGTCGCGGCAGGATGTACTGAGTATCAACCTGCCCATCCTCGACGGCATCATGGCCGACATCAAGCAGCATGCACCCACCGCGACCGTGCTGGTGGTGTCCAACCCGGTCGACGTGCTCACCTATCGCGCCTGGAGCCTGAGCGGGCAGGGGCGCAACAAGGTTTTCGGCCAGGCGGGCGTGCTGGATACCGCACGCATGAAGTGCTTCATCGCCGAGCAGACCGGGTTTTCCGCCCGGGATATCACGGCGCTGGTACTGGGCGGGCATGGCGACAGCATGGTGCCGCTGATGCGCTACTGCCAGATCGGTTCGGTGCCGCTGTCACACTTCCTGTCCAGTGAGCAGATCGAGCAGATCGTGGAGCGCACGCGCAAGGGTGGTGGCGAGATATTGGGGCTGAAGAAACTGGGCAGCGCCTGCGATGCGCCGGGGGTGGCGATTGCGCAGATGGTCGATGCGATCGCCAACGGGCGAAACCGCATCTTGCCGGCGGTGGCGATTCTGCAGGGCGAATACGGGCGCACGGATATTGCCATGGGTGTGCCCTGCGTCCTGGCCGAGGAGGGGCTGGCGCGGGTGATCGAGTTGCCGCTGGATGCGCAGGAGCAGGCAATGTTCGACCAATCGGCTGATCAGGTGGCGCGGGATATTGCTGAAATGAAGGCGCTGTAACGCTGTGGGATTGGCTTTAGCCGCGAAGAGCTCAACGCGGTGCATGGCACCGGCTGCGCCGGTGTTCGCGGCTAAAGCCGCCCCCACAGTGTCCCAGCCAACCCAGCCTGGCCCCTAGCGCTGATAAGCCTTGCCAAAATGCCGCTCCAGCCGCGCCTGCACCAGCTCCAGCAAGATCGACAGTACCCAGTAGATCACCGCCGCCGTGGTCAGCATCTCCAGGTACCGATAGCTCGACCGCCCGTACGACTGCGCCAGGAACATCACCTCCCACACCCCCATCACCGATATCAGCGATGAGTCCTTCAGCATCGAGATGAACTGGTTGGCGGTAGGCGGAATGATCACCCGCATGGCCTGCGGCAGGACGATATGCCAGAAAATCTGCGGCGTGCGCATGCCCAGCGCCAGCGCTGCTTCACGCTGCCCGCGCGCGACGCCGAGAATGCCGGCCCGGAAGATTTCGCTCAGGTAGGCCCCATAGTTCAGCGACAAGGCGATGATACCGGCGCTGATGGCGCCCGGTACCAGGCCCAGCTGCGGCAGCCCCAGGTAGATCAGCAGAATCTGGATCAGCAGCGGCGTGCCGCGGAAGAACGAGGTGTAGAAGCTGGCGACACCCACCAGCACCGCGCTGTTCGACAACCGCGCCAGGGCGGCGGCAAAGCCGAACAGCACCGATACCAGCATCGAGCACAGGCACAGGAACAGGGTCAGCGCCGCGCCTTGCAGAAAGCCGTTGGGCCCCAGCTTGAAACCGGCGAGGTTGGGAAACTTCTCCAGAATGATCGAGAACTTCAGGTCGAAGCTGAGGAAAAACGCGACGAACAGGCCGAACAGCGCCAGCCAGGTCAGCAGCAGCCGGGTGCGAAAGCCGAACACGCCGGCGCCCGTGGGCTTGACCACGGGCTTGGGGGACGATGGGAAGGTGCTCATTTGCTGATATCGGCGCCAATCCATTTCTGCGACAGCTTGGCCAGGGTGCCATCGGCCTTCAACTCGGCAAACACCTGGCGCACCTTGGCATCCCACTCAGGGTCGCCTTTCTCGATGGCCACCGAGTTCGGCTCTTCATACAGCGGGGCGCCGGCCAGCTTGAAGCGTTTGTCCCGGTCCAGGCGCGGCTGCGCTGTCACCAGGTTGGTAAGGATGGCATCCAGGCGTACGCCGGCGCCCAGGCCCAGGTCCTGGAAGGCAACGTTGTCGGTGTCGTAAGGCGCGATCTGCACGAAGTCGAAGGGGTATTCGAGCTTCTTGTCTTCGTTGCCTTCGATCACCAGGTTCTTGTTCAGGTAGCTCTCGTAGCTCGAGGCACTGGTCAAACCCACCTTGCGGCCTTCCAGGTCCTTGGCGCCATGGATGCGTTCATCCTTGGCGTTGACCACGATCACCGCAGGCGATGCGTAGTACTCCACCGGGAAGTCGAACACTTCGGCGCGGGCCTTGCTCGGGGTCATCGAGCAGATGCAGATGTCGTAGCGGCCGCTCCAGCGGCCAGCGGCGATCACGTCCCACGAAGGGGTTTCCAGGCGCAGCTTGACGCCCAGCTTGTCCGCCACGGCCTTGGCCACATCCACGTCGAAACCGTCCAGCTGGTTCTGGTCATTGAGGAAGGAAAACGGCGGGTAGCTTTCCATCAGGACGTTGACCAGTTCCTTGCGCGATTCAACCCGCTCCAGCGTGGCACCGGCAAAGGCCTGGGAAGCAGTTGCGAGCAGCACAAGGCCCGCACCGAGCACAGTAGAAAATCGCATGGACATACCTGAAATGTTGGCCAATTATAGAAAGCTGTATTTAATAGTTATAAGTGTCACCCACATAATGAATTTTATTCATAAGTACCTTTAGAGTAGTTATATGAAACAGCGAGCGATGGTAATTCTCGACGGTGGCATGGGCCGTGAGCTGCAGCGCAGCGGGGCGCCGTTTCGTCAGCCCGAGTGGTCGGCGCTGGCGCTGAGCGAGGCGCCGGAAGCGGTGGTTGGCGTGCACGCAGCGTTTATCGCTGCCGGTGCCCAGGTCATTACCAGCAACAGCTATGCGGTAGTGCCGTTCCACATCGGCGAAGAGCGTTTTGCCAAGGAAGGGCGACAACTGGCCAATATCGCCGGCCAGCTGGCGCGGCATGCCGCCGATGCCGGTGCGCACCCGGTCAGGGTGGCAGGCTCGCTGCCGCCGCTGTTCGGCTCGTATCGTCCGGACCTGTTCCAGCCCGAGCGCGTCGAGGAGGTGCTGACCCCGTTGCTGCAGGGCCTGGCCCCGCATGTTGACCTGTGGCTGGCGGAAACCCAGAGCTCGGTTGCCGAGGTGCGGGCCATCCACGGCCACTTGCCGGCAGATGGCAGGCCGTTCTGGGTGTCGTTCACCTTGCAGGACGAAGAGGTCGACGAGGTGCCACGCCTGCGTTCCGGCGAGCCGGTGGCCGATGCCATCGAAGCCGTGGTGGGTCTGGGGGCGGCGGCCGTGCTGTTCAACTGCAGCCAGCCCGAGGTCATTGGCGCTGCACTGGAGGTAGCGCGCTCGGTCATCGAGCGACATAACGCCGACATCGCCATCGGCGCCTATGCCAACGCCTTCCCGCCGCAACCGAAGGAAGCCACCGCCAACGACGGCCTGGATGAGTTGCGCGAAGACCTGGACCCGCCGGGTTACCTGGCATGGGCCAACGACTGGCGCGCGCGGGGTGCCAGCATGATCGGCGGCTGCTGTGGCATCGGCCCGGAGCATATTGCCGAGCTGAAACGCAACCTGGCGTGAAGCCGGCAGGGTGCCGGGCGGCTTCCGCGCCCGCTCGGCATCCAGCCATTAAAAAAAACGTTACTCAGACCCGGATTCCATCGTTTTTCAGTCCCCCCGCCATGCCCCTATAGTCCGCTGAAAGCCGATGCCGAATCGGTGTACACAACTCAGCGGTGCGGGAACCGGATATGAACAACAACGAAAAAATCGAGGGCAATGCAGCGGCCGGTATCGGTACGCGAGTGGTGTGGAGCGGGGAACAGGTCCAGCACCCGTACAACGCTACCCAGACCCCGATCGTGGTCAGTGCCGCCTACGGCTACAACGACATCGATGCCTGGTACGACGTGGCGCAGGGCAAGTTGCCGGGCTACATCTACAGCCGCATGAGCAACCCGACAGTCGCCACGCTGGAAGCGAAGCTGTGCGAGCTGGAGCAGTCCGAGTCGGCGGTGGCATTCAGCAGCGGCATGGCTGCCATCAGTGCCGTGCTGCACACGTTCCTCTCAAGCGGCAAGCGAGTGGTATCGACCCGCGACAGTTACGGCGGCACCAACAAGATTTTCGAAGAGTTCCTGCCGCGCATGGGCGTGCAGGTCTGCCTGTGTGACACCCTCGACACCGAGGCGCTGGAGCGCGAGATCGCCGCAGGTTGCGACCTGCTGTATCTGGAAACCCCAACCAACCCCACCCTTAAGGTACTGGACATCCAGCGCCTGAGCGCTGCCGCCCGGCAGGCCGGCGCCGTGGTAGTGGCCGACAACACCTTCGCTACCCCGCTGAACCAGAACCCGCTGGCTCTGGGCGTGGACGTGGTAGTGCACAGCGCGACCAAGTTCCTGTCCGGGCACGGTGACGTGCTGGGCGGGGTGGTGTGCGGTGCCGAGCCGTTGATGGCGCAGGTACGCCACTACCGCGAGATCAACGGTGCGGCGCTGGACCCGTTTTCCGCCTACCTGATCATCCGCGGTATCAAGACCCTGGCCCTGCGTGTGCGTCAGCAGCAGGCCAGCGCCCAGGCGCTGGCGCATTACCTGACCACCGAACCGCTGGTCGAAGCGGTCAACTACCCCGGGTTGCCCCAGCACGCCGGCCATGCGATCGCCAAGGCGCAGATGCGTGGCTTCGGCGCCATCGTCAGCTTCGTGCTCAAGGGCGGCATGCCCACCGTGGCGCGGCTGTTGCCGCGCCTGAAGTACGCCCATCGGGCGGGCAACCTGGGCGCGGTAGAAACCATCTACGGCCCGGCGCGCACCACCAGCCATGTGGAAAACACCCTCGAAGAACGGCTGGCCCTTGGTATTTCCGAAGGGCTGGTGCGCATTTCGGTGGGCATCGAGGAAACCGAGGACCTGCTGGCAGACCTGGCACAGGCCTGTGCATCGGTGCGTCAGGAGATGGCCGCAGCAAAGGAACTGCACGGTGACGAAGACGCCTGCCTGGCCGAAGCACAGGCCTGAGGCCGGCGCGTAGCACCCGCTCCTTGCAGTGGGTGCCACTTCATGAAGTCGAACAAAAACAATATGCAAGGCAATTCGCTTCGCTCTGCCAAGACGAGGTCGTTGCAACGTCCTTGCCCGCCAACTTTCATGAGTAAACCACAATGTCCCTGCAGACAACGACAACGAGAAATGCTTCGGCGCACAGCTTCAAGCAGGATATGCAAACCCGCCATATCGTCATGCTGGCGCTGGGCGGTGTCATCGGTACCGGCCTGTTCCTGACGTCGGGCTATACCGTCAACCAGGCGGGCCCGCTGGGGGCGGTCATCGCCTATGTGCTCGGCGCCATCATGGTCTACCTGGTGATGATGTGCCTGGGCGAACTGGCGGTACACATGCCGGAAGTCGGCTCGTTCAGCAGTTACGCCACCCGGTACCTCGGGCCGGGTACAGGCTACATGGTGGCCTGGATGTACTGGTTGACCTGGACCGTGGCCATCGGCTCGGAATTCACCGCCGCCGGCATCCTGATGGTGCGCTGGTTCCCCGATACACCGGTGTGGATATGGAGTGCGCTGTTCGGGTTTGCGGTGTTCATCAGCAATATCATTTCGGTGCGGTCGTTTGCCGAAACCGAATTCTGGCTGTCACTGATCAAGGTGCTGGCGGTGATTGCCTTCCTGGTGGTGGGCGGCGGCGCGATCCTGGGCGTTTTCGAAATTACCCAGGCGCACAGTGTCGGGCTGGGCAACTTCACCCGCGAAGGGCTGTTCCCTACGGGCTTCTGGTCGATCGCCATGACCCTGCTGGCGGTGGCCTTCGCGTTCTCGGGCACCGAGTTGATCGGCATCGCCGCCGGCGAAACCCGTGACCCGGAAAAGAACGTACCCAAGGCCATCCGCACCACGGTCCTGCGCCTGGCGCTGTTCTTCGTCGGCACCATCTTTGTATTGGCTACCTTGTTGCCGCGTGAACAGGCCGGTGTGGTTGAAAGCCCGTTCGTGATGGTCTTTGCCATGATCGGTATCCCCTATGCAGCGGACATCATGAACTTCGTCATCATCACTGCGCTGCTGTCGGCGGCCAACTCCGGGCTTTATGCTGCGGCGCGCATGCTGTGGACCCTCAGCGACCAAGGCAACATGCCCCGCCGGTATGCGGCACTGTCGCGTCGTGGCACGCCGTTCAATGCCATCGTCCTGAGCATGGCGGGTGGCATGGCTTCGCTGCTCAGCAGTGTGTTTGCCCCCGACACCATCTACCTGGCGCTGGTGTCCATTTCCGGATTGGCGGTGGTGGTGGTGTGGATCAGCATCGCGGCCAGCCAGATGGCTTTTCGTCGCCATTACATCGCCAATGGCGGCAAGCTCGAAGAGCTGAAGTTCAGGGTGCGCGGCTACCCGTTCGTCCCGCTGGCCGCCATCTTCTGCTGCGTGCTGGCCTGCGTCGGCATTGCCTTCGACCCCGCCCAGCGCGTTGCCCTGTACTTCGGCTTGCCCTTCATTGCCTGGTGCTACCTGGCCGATTGGCTGACGTGCAAGTTCCGCCGCCGCCAAGCAGTCCCGCTGGAAGTCGTCGCGCCAGGTTCCGAGGCCGCCAGAGCAGGGTGATACTAGGCCTCCGGAACGTTGCCACGAGAAACCGCCGATGACCCAGAAAACCCTGCCCCCCTTGAACTGGCTCAGAGCCTTCGAAGTGTCGGCGCGTTACCTGAACTTCACCCATGCAGCCGAGGAACTGCACCTCACCCAGGGGGCCGTGAGCCAGCAGATCCGCCACCTGGAGAGCCAGTTGGGGGTGGCGCTGTTCAAGCGCCTGCCCCGGGGGCTGGGGTTGACTGAAGAGGGCCAGTCCTACCTGCCGGTGGTGCAGGATGCGATAAGCCGGCTGGCGGTAGGCACCAATGAAATTTTCGGGCAACGCCAGCGTCGGCCCCTGAAAGTGCGCGGCAGCCTGTCGTTCCTGCACTTCTGGCTGGCACCCCGACTGGCCGATTTTCGCCGTTCGCACCCGCAGGTGGACATCCGCTACATCAGCAACCTTTGGGTCAAGGAACTGGATGCCGAGGATGACCTGGAAATCCGCTGGGGCAGCGGCCAGTGGGCGGGAGTGGAAGCGCAGCGCCTGACCCGCGACGTGCTGGTGCCGGTCTGCTCGCCTGCGCTGATTGCCGGCTCCCCGCTACGCGAGCCGCGCGACCTGGCCCGCGTCCCGTTGCTGCATGTGCTGGGTTACGAGGAGGGGTGGGGTTATTGGCTGGAGCGGGTTGGCGCCGATCAGGTCGACTCCTCCAGCGGCCTGCAGTTCGACACCCTGGTGGCGACCTTGCGCATGGCGGAACTGGGGCTTGGGGTGGCGCTGGCGCGCTCGTCGCTGGTGGAGGACTTGCTGCAGGAGGGGCGGCTGGTGGCGCCTTTTGCCCAGCGCATCGAGGCGAGCGAGTCGTTTTACCTGGTACGTGGCCTGGGTGAGGCATTGTCCACGGATGCCCAGGCCTTCAGCCACTGGTTGGTGGCGATGGCCCACCGTTAATCAAATAGTTACCTGGAGCACCGATGCAGTACACATCCACGCGCGGAAACGAGATACGGGTTGATTTTCGCACGGCGCTGCTTTCCGGGCTGGCCGACGATGGCGGGCTATACGTGCCTGCCGCGGTGCCGACCTTCAGCCAGCAAGAGATTGCCAGCTGGTCGTGGTTGCCGTTCGACGAACTGGCCTGGCGGGTGATGGCACCGTTTGTCGGCGACACGCTCGACGAGCCGACCCTGAGGGCGCTGGTCAGCGACAGCTATCGCGGCTTCAAGCACCGTGGCATCGCGCCGTTGCAGCAGATTGGCCACAACGAATGGATCCTGCAGCTGTTTCACGGGCCCACCCGGTCCTCCAAGGATTTCGCCGCGCAGTTGCAGGCGCGGCTCATCCGCCATTTCCTGGGGGCCGATTGCGAACGGGTCATGCTGGTCGGTGCCAGCAACGGCGATACGGCGGTGGCCGCTATCGAAGCCTTGCGGCATTGCCCTACGGCACGCTTGCTGGCGCTGTACCCCAGTGCAGGGACACCGGCCGACCGGGCGGCGGTGATGCGCAGTGCCGCTTCCGACAGCGTCAGCTGCGTGGCCGTGGACGGCAGCTTCGATGACTGCCAGTCGCTGGTGTCGGCGTTGCTGCGTGCATGGCCATGCCCCGGGCTGATACCCGTGAGCTTCAACTCGACCAACTGGGTCGGCGTGCTGGCGCAGATCGTGTTCTATTTCCACGCGGCGCTTCAGCTGGGTGGGGGCAATCGGCCTGTGGGTTTCAGCATCCCCACGGCCAGTTTTGCCGAGATCTACGCAGGGTTCATTGCCCAGAAAATGGGCCTGCCGATCAACCAGATCATTGTCTCCACCAACCGCAACGATGCCTTGCACCGGTTCATTCACTGCAATCGCTACAGCCGCGGCTCGACCAGCCAGACCTTGTCGCCGGTCATGGACTTCTCGCTGTTCTCCAACCTGGAGCGCTTCGTCTGGGAGCTGTATGACCGCGATGGCGAAGCGACCCGGGCGCTGATGGAGCACTTCGAGGAGTGTGGCGAGTTGAGCATCGGCAACCGCCAGTGGTTGCATGCGCGCATGCTGTTCGACTCCTATGCCGTGGATGACGCGCTGATCCGCGAAGAAATCGTCACTTTGTTCCACGAAACCGGCAGCGCAGTAGACCCACACGCTGCCACCGGGGCATTCGCCGGGCGTCTGCACCGGCGCAACATTGGCGCGCCCATCGTCACGCTGGGGCAGTTTGCCCCGGAAAAGTCCGCCGGGTTGCTGGCGGAGCTGGGGGCATGGCATGGCGAAGTACCGGCCAGTGTCGTGGATGCTGCAGGCGGCGGGCCGCTGCTGGCACCCGACGACCTGGCGGGGGTTCATGAATTACTGGCCAGGTTGCAGGCAGGACGATGAAGCGCATCCTCGACCCCCTGGACGAGCGTATCCTCGCCGAGCTCACCGCCAATGCACGCATTGCCCATGCCGAGCTGGGGCTGAAGGTGAACCTGTCGCGTAATGCGGTACGCCAGCGCATCGAGCGCCTGGAGCGTGACGGGGCCATCCAGGGCTACACCTTGCGCATCGGTGAGGGGCGACGACCGACCTCGTTGATCAACGCGGTCATCTTCGTCTACCGCTATGACCGCATGCGCGGAGAAGCTGTGCTCGAGGCGTTGCGCCAGATCCCCGAGGTGATCCAGTGTGAAGTGCTCAGCGGCGAGTTCGACCTGCTGCTGCGCGTCGAGGCTTCCAGCCCGGAACGGGTGCACCATGTATGGAAGGAGATTGCCGCCATGCCAGGGGTCGAGAACACCGTGACATCGTTCGTGTTGGCCACGGTGATCTGAGCCGCGCACTCGCGTTTGGTAACCCTCGCTACAACAACGCCGCCCGGGCTTGCGCCCTGGCGGCGTTGTGCATTCTGGCGGCACTCGGGCGTGCATCGGGCACTGGTCAGATTGGCCAGTAAATACAGCGGATTGCCATATTCAACTGGCATTGCCCGGCTCTTAGGCTTGTCCTCATCGACCAATCGCCTGGAAAGGACAGCAAACCATGACCGAATACAAGATCGCACTCGTTGGCTTTGGCGGCGTGAACCGTGCCCTGGCCCAACTGATCGCCGAACGCAATGCGCGCTGGCAGAAAGAGCTGGGCTTTGGCCTGAAGATCGTTGGCGTCACCGACCTGTTCCTGGGTTCGGCAATCGACCGCAATGGCCTGGACGCGGCCACGCTGGCTGCTCTGCCCGCTCAGAAGGGCGCGCTGGCGCAGATCCCTCAGGGTTCGGCAGAGGCGTTCAACGAGTCGGTGATCAAGCAGTCCGGTGCCGACATCATCGCCGAGGCCACCTTCACCAACCCCAAGGACGGTGAACCGGCGGCAACCTTCTGCCGCTGGGCGCTGGAAGCGGGCAAGCATGTGGTCACTACCAACAAGGGGCCGATCGCCTTGCATGCCCAGGCGCTGAAGGCCTTGGCCAAGGCCAATGGCGTGTCGTTCGAATACGAAGGCGCTGTGATGAGCGGTACGCCGGTGCTGCGCATGGCGCGCCAGACGCTGGCCGGCGCAGGCCTGGTGGGTTTCGAGGGCATCCTCAACGGCACTTCGAACTATGTGCTGACGCGTATGGAAGAGGGGCTTGGCTTTGCCGATGCGGTGGCCCAGGCGCAAGCACTTGGCTACGCCGAGGCAGACCCGAGCGCCGATGTGGAGGGGTATGACGTGCGCCTGAAAGTGGTGATTCTCGCCAACGAGCTGCTCGGTGCTTGCTTGCAGGTGAACGATGTCACCTGCAGCGGTATCAGCAGCCTCGACAGCGCGGCTATCCAGCAAGCGCAGGCGGCGGGCCAGCGCTGGAAACTGATCGGCAGTGCCAGCCGTGAAACCGATGGCTCGGTGCGTGCCAGCGTCGAAGCGCGCCTGCTGCCCGGCAACCACCCCCTGGCGGGTATTTCCGGTGCCACCAATGCGGTCGCATTCAACACCGAATTGCTGGGCGCTGTGACCGTGTCCGGCCCGGGTGCGGGGCGTGTCGAAACGGCATTCGCCCTGCTGTCGGATATCGTCGCCATCCACAACGCTGGCCGCTCGGCCTGAGGAGCAACCTTCATGAGCCTGACTTCCGTGTCCCGGGTAGCCGCCCAGCAACCCACCTTGATCGATGTGTACAGCCCCTTCGACGGTAGCCTGGTCGGCAGCGTCGCCAACCTTGCTGCCGATGCCGTGCCAGGCCTGCTCGTCCGTGCCCGCCAGGGCGTGCGCGAAAGTGCCGCGCTGCCCCGGCACCGTCGCGCCAGCATTCTGGAGCAGGCCGCCCGGCTCATCGAACGTGACGCAGCAGACTTTGCCGGCCTGATTGTCGACGAAGCGGGCAAGACCCTGCGTCAGGCCGAGAAGGAGGTGAAACGCTGCATCAACACGCTCAAGCTGTCTGCCGAGGAAGCGCGGCGCAACGCCGGCGAGGTGGTGCCTTTCGATGCCTATGAAGGCTCCGAGTCACGCCAGGGCTGGTTCACCCGCGAGCCGTTGGGGCTGATCCTGGCCATTACCCCGTACAACGACCCGCTCAACCTGGTGGCGCACAAGCTGGGGCCAGCGATTGCCGGAGGCAATGCGGTCATTCTGAAGCCTTCGGAGCTGGCCCCGCTGTCTGCCTTGAAGCTGGTGCAGTACCTCGTTGATGCAGGGCTGCCGGAGGCTGTCGTCACCGTGGCCACTGGCGGTGCCGAACTGGGCAAGGCCCTGGTGGCCGTGCGTGAAGTGCGGATGATTTCCTTCACCGGCGGTTTCGCCACGGGTGAACAGATTGCCCGGGGGGCGGGCCTGAAGAAACTTGCCATGGACCTGGGCGGTAACGCCCCGGTGCTGGTACTGAAGGACTGCGACCTCGAGGCTACTGTCGAGTCTTGTGTGTCAGGCGCATTCTGGGCGGCCGGGCAGAACTGCATCGGCACCCAGCGCATCCTGGTGGACGCTTCGATCTATGAGGCGTTTCGCCAGCGCTTCGTTGCCTTGACCCAGGCGATGGTGGTGGGTGATCCAGGCCTGCGCGAAACCGACATGGGGCCGATGATTACCGAAGGCTCGGCCCGGCAGATTGAAGAGCGCGTGAGCCAGGCCCTTCAGGGCGGCGCTCGCCTGCTCTGCGGCCACAAGCGGCAAGGGGCTACCTATGTGCCGACGGTGCTGGAAGGCGTTGACCACGGCAGCCGGCTGTGGCGTGAAGAGGTATTCGCACCGGTGGTGATGCTGGCGCCTTTCGAAGATATCGAGCAGGCGATTGCGTTGGCCAACGCCCCGGAGTACAGCTTGCACGCCGGTGTGTTTACCCGCGATCTGTCCTTGGCGTTGAGCCTGGCGCGGCGTATCGAGGCGGGCGGCGTGATGATCAACGACTCGTCCGACTACCGCTTCGATGCCATGCCATTCGGTGGCTCCAAATATGGGAGCCTTGGGCGCGAGGGGGTGCGGTTCGCCTACGAGGACATGACCCAGCCCAAAGTCGTCTGCCTCAACCAGATGGGCTAAGAGGAGGAATCTTGATGATCGAACGGTATGGCCAAGGCGAACGGATGTCGCTGGCGGTGAGCTACAGGGGCCTGTTCGAAACGGCAGGCGTGGTCCCGGACGACCTGCGGCAGGGTGTGCAGGGGCAGTTGCGCCAGGCGTTGAGTACGATCGATGGGCTGATGGCTGAGGCCAACGTCGGCAAGGAACATTTGACCCGGGTTCAGTTATGGATTGCCGACTACAGCCACTTCGACCTGGTCAATGAAGTGTACGACGCCTGGTTGCAGGGTTGTCCGAAACCAGTACGGGCTTGCGTAGGCGCAGACCTGGGAGAGGGTTACCTGGTCGAGGTACAGGTGTTTGCCGTGTGCCCTGAGCGCTCCTGACCGTGAGTGACCGAGGCCCCGGGTCAGCGCACGACTCGGGGTACCGCCCTGATATAGACCAGTTCACCTGCCAGCTCCACCAATGTTTGTGTAATCACAGCTGCCGCCGCCAAACCGCGCATGTCCTCCGGTAACGCCAGCGCCAGCGGCAGTACGACCAGCGAGTTGCGCGTGGCGGCGCTGAAGGTTACCGAGCGTGCTTCGGTGGCCGGCAAGCGCAGCAGCCTCGCCGATAATAAGCCCAGCGCGGGCGCCAGCAGCATGAAGCCGATGTACACCGGAATCACCGGCAGCAAGCGGTCGAAATCACGCAGCACCACGCCGATCTGCGAGGCGATCACTACCACCAGCACCAAGGCCATGGCCGGTACCGGCATCCACGCCCAGGCGTCGTTCCAGGTCGAGACCGTGCGCAAGCGACGGGCGCCGGCGCTGGTGAGCACGGCAAGGACCATCGGCAGCACGATCAGCAGCACGAAGGCTTCCACGAACGGGGTGACGGAAATGGCCACGTTACTG
The DNA here is from genome assembly GCF_036784815.1 of Pseudomonas sp. TE3-3-F2023. Classification (NCBI taxonomy): domain Bacteria; kingdom Pseudomonadati; phylum Pseudomonadota; class Gammaproteobacteria; order Pseudomonadales; family Pseudomonadaceae; genus Pseudomonas; species Pseudomonas sp. TE3-3-F2023. The sequence continues at coordinate 1,589,783 of NZ_CP145113.1, forward strand.
CTGTCACCCAGCATCAGGGCCAGGTAAAGCGGCAGCAGCGCCAGTTGCACCAACAGCAGCACGGGGGTAGCGGCCAGGGTCTGGCGGGCGTCGCCTTTGCCGATGTGAGTGAACACCACCACATAGTCGATGCACGGCGTCAGCAGCACCAGCAGCGCACCCATGAGGATTGCCGGGTGTTCGACCAACCCGCGGGTGACGGCCCAGGCCAGTAGCGGCACGAGGACGAAGTTGGCCAGCAGCAGGGCAGCGATGAAGCGCCGGTTGCTCAGGCCTCGGCGCAGGCCGAGGAAAGGGATCTGCAGGAACATCGCGTACATCAGCACGGCGATGGCGGGGGTGACCAGGACTTCCAGATGGCGCGCAGTATCGCTGGTCAGCACGCCGAAGGCGACGGCGGCCAGCACGGCGGCAAAGTAGATCGGGATCTGCTGGGTTTCGAGCTGTTCTCTTGTCAAGGTAGGCCCTGTGTCCGTTGGTGGAAAGGGACACAGGTTAATACGCTTCGCCCCTTGAGGGCGCGCCTTCAATTACTTGCCCAGGCCTCTCAACCTGCGCTTAACCAGTCCACCTCCCGCTCCTGAATGATCAAGGTCACATCCCCTTGATGAGCGGCAGGATAAGAAGCCAGGAAGGCGCCGACGGGATAAAGGAAATGGGCCTCGACTGGGTGCCCTTCGGCGCTTGCCATCTGGACATCGAACTCAGAACCCTCGCACCGTGCAAGGTCGAATGGCCGACCACTTTGGATATCGATCAACTTCCACAGGCCAGGATCACGGTCTTTTATGGGCTGAGTCGTTATCAAGCCGTTGGCGTTGCTGAAAATGCCTTCACCAAAATGTTTGCCGCTGCGCACATATAGCCTGTAGCCGTTATCGAAATGGCGAAAATACAGTAGCAGCGGTAATGCGTCGGGGCCTTTGTCAAAAGTGATCAGCCCAGTCTCTTTGCCCAGTTCCCAGTCTTCATCCGTGCAATCAAGCATGCCCAGAGCGCGGCTACCATCGAGGCCGGGGCCAAGGCCATTGGTGGGGCTTGTGAGGATAATGGGACCTTTGCAGATACTGTCGAGTGTATTGAGTGGGCAGCCGGCTATCTGCAGGAATGCGGTGAATGACAGTGATTTATGATCGGTCATGGCGTATTTCCGAAGGGGGGACAAGAAGCGGCAAGTTATCCCTGTCGTGGTAATGCACCCATTCGGAACCGGTTCCGCGCAGCGGCGGTAAACGAAAAAGCCCGGCACTAGGCCGGGCTTTTTCCTGTCAGGCAATTGCCAATCAGTTGCCGTAAACCGGCAGCTTCTTGCAGATGGCCTTGACCTTCTCACGCACGGCATCGATCACCGCTTCGTTGTTCAGGTCAGCCAGGATGTCGCAGATCCAGCCAGCCAGCTCGCGGCACTCGGCTTCCTTGAAACCACGGGTGGTAACGGCCGGGGTGCCGAAACGCAGGCCCGAGGTGACGAACGGGGAGCGTGGGTCGTTCGGTACCGAGTTCTTGTTGACGGTGATGAAGGCTTTGCCCAGGGCGGCGTCAGCGTCTTTACCGGAGATTTCCTGCTTGATCAGCGACAGCAGGAACAGGTGGTTCTGGGTGCCACCGGAAACCACGTCGAAACCACGCTCGATGAACACGCTGGCCATGGCCTGGGCGTTCTTCACTACCTGCTGCTGGTAAGCCTTGAACTCAGGCTGCAGGGCTTCCTTGAAGCAGATGGCCTTGGCAGCGATGACGTGCTCCAGCGGGCCACCCTGGGCGCCAGGGAAGACGGCGGAGTTCAGCTTCTTCTCGATCTCTTCGTTCTTGCGAGCGAGGATCAGGCCGCCGCGCGGGCCGCGCAGGGTCTTGTGAGTGGTGGTGGTGACCACGTCGGCGAACGGAACAGGGTTCGGGTACACGCCAGCGGCAACCAGGCCGGCAACGTGGGCCATGTCGACGAACAGGTAGGCACCGACCTTGTCGGCGATGGCGCGGAAGCGGGCGAAGTCCAGCACCTGCGAGTAGGCCGAGAAGCCGGCAACGATCATCTTCGGCTTGTGCTCTACAGCCAGGCGCTCGACTTCGTCGTAGTCGATCAGGCCGTTGCTGTCGATGCCGTACTGGATGGCGTTGTACAGCTTGCCCGAGGAGCTTACCGAAGCACCGTGGGTCAGGTGGCCGCCGTGGGCCAGGCTCATGCCCAGGATGGTGTCACCGGCCGACAGCAGGGCCAGGTAGACGGCGGCGTTGGCCTGGGAGCCGGCGTGCGGCTGAACGTTGGCGTAGTCGGCGCCGAACAGTTCCTTGGCACGGTCGATGGCCAGCTGTTCGACGACGTCGACGTACTCGCAACCACCGTAGTAGCGCTTGCCCGGGTAGCCTTCGGCGTACTTGTTGGTCAGGACCGAGCCCTGGGCCTCCATGACTGCCGGGCTGGTGTAGTTTTCCGAAGCGATCAGCTCGATATGCTCTTCCTGGCGCAGAGCTTCTTGCTGCATGGCTTCGAAGAGCTCGGCGTCGTACTTGGCAATGGTCAAATCACGGCTGAACATGGCGGTCCTCAAGGATCGGGGTGAATTGGGGGGGCATTCTAACCGATTGATTCGCGGCTGGCATATGAAGTGGCATCAAGTCGCGGACCAATGGGCTTCATGTTGCATCCCGCGCCGTGTCTGGGCTGGGCGGGGGTTGGAGTTGACTCGCAGGTCCGTTTTTACAGGCGCGCTTCTCTGCCAGAGCGCGGTCCCTGTAGGAGCGGCCTTGTGTCGCGAAAGGGGCGCGCAGCGGCCCCACGATTGCAGCCTTGCCGCCGAAATCGTCGGGACCGCGTTGCGGTCCTTTCGCGACACAAGGCCGCTCCTACAATTGTCCGCGCGCGCCAGGAGGCGTCGGGGTCAATGGAACATGAACAGCTTCTCGTTGGCGAACTGCGCCTCGAACTGGTTCGCCGGCATCGGCCGCCCGAACAGGTAGCCCTGCACCTCGTCGCAACCATGCTCGCGCAGGAACTCCAGCTGTTCGTGGGTTTCCACCCCTTCGGCAATTACCGCCAGGTTGAGACTGTGGGCCATGGCGATGATCGCCCGGGCAATCTGCGCATCCTGCTCGCCTTCAGGCAGGCCGTCGACGAAGGTGCGGTCGATCTTCAACACGTCGATCGGGAACTGCTTGAGGTAGTTCAGCGACGAGTAGCCGGTGCCGAAGTCGTCCACCGCGATGCTCAGGCCGAGGTTTTTCAGGCTGGCGAGAATCTGCATGGCTTCGTTCACTTCGCGCATCAGGATGCTTTCGGTCAGCTCCAGCTCCAGGCACGCGGGTGGCAGGCCGGTTTCTTCCAGTATGGTTGCGATGCGCGTACCCAGCTGGCCGTCGGAGAACTGCCGCGCCGAGATGTTCACCGACACCTTGGGTACGCGCACCTTGGCCTTGTGCCAGGCCTTGAGCTGGCGGCTGGCCTCGCGCAGCACCCAGTCGCCCACGTCCACCACCAGGCCCAGCTCTTCGATCACCGGGATGAAATCGCCCGGCGGCACCAGGCCGCGGGTCGGGTGCCGCCAGCGCAGCAGGGCTTCGGCACCGGTCAGGCGCTTGCCGTCGCCGCTGAACTGCGGCTGGTAGTAGAGGATGAACTCGTTCTGCTCCATGGCATGGCGCAGGTCGCTCTCCAGCTCCAGGCGCTCCAGGGCACTGGCGTTCATCTCCGCCTGGTAGAACTGGAAGTTGTTCTTGCCACGCTCCTTGGCGTGGTACATGGCGGTGTCGGCGTTCTTCATCAGCTGGCTCAGCTCGCTGCCATCCTGCGGGCTGAGGGCGATGCCGATACTGGCGGTAACGAAGAACTCCCGGTTTTCCAGTACGAACGGCCGCACCAGGCTGCCGAGGATGTTCTCGGCCACGTGGATGGCGCGGTTGAGTGCCATCTCACGGGTAGCGCGCGGTTGCAGCAGCAGGGTGAACTCGTCGCCGCCCATGCGCGCCACGGTGTCGTCGTTGTCCACGCAGGCCAGCAGGCGCTGGGCCATGTCCTTTAGCATGCGGTCGCCGGCAGCATGGCCGAGGGAATCGTTGATCGGCTTGAAACGGTCCAGGTCCAGGAACATCAGCACCACCCAGGCCTTTTGCCGCTCGGCCTGCTGCAGGGCGTTGTACAGGCGGTCCTGGAACAACGTGCGGTTGGGCAGGTGGGTGAGGGCGTCGTAGTAGGCCAGGCGATGGATGCGCTGTTCGCTGGCCTTGCGTTCGCTGATGTCGGTGAAGAAGCACACGTAGCTGGCCAGGTCGCCTTCATCGTCCAGCACCGCGGTAATGCCGACCCAGGCCGGGTAGTGATCGCCGTCGCGGCGCTTGAGCCACACCTCGCCCTCCCAGCTGCCGCGCTGGTAAAGCTGCTTGACCACGTAGCGCAGGTGGCCCTCCTGCTGTTCGTCGACGGTAAGCATGCCCGGCAACTGGTCGAGCACCTCGCTGACGGCGTAGCCACTGACGCGGCTGAACGCTTCGTTGGCCTGGACGATATAGCCGGCCGGGTCGGTGATGAGGATGGCCGAGGTGGAGTGCTCGAATACCGTCGCGGCCATGCGCAGGTCTTTTTCGGCGCGGCGTTGCTGGCTGATGTCGCGGCCTACCCCGAGCACGCCTTCGAAGCGCTCTTCATCGTCCCATACCAGCACCAGGCGCAGTTCGATGGGGATCTTGCGGCCATCGGCGCGCAGGCAGTCGAACAGGAACAGCTGGGTGGGCAGCTGGCTGCGCAGCTGGGCCAGCTGGGCCGGGTCGCCCATGGCCTTGCTGACGCGCTCCATCAGGCTGTAGATACCGGTGAGCTGCGACGGGTTGGCGACGATCGACTGCCAGCCATTGGCAAAGATCCAGTCGGCCTGGTAGCCCAGCACGCCCTTCACCGAGGGGCTGACGTAGTTGAGCTGGAGCAGCCTGTCGGTAGAGAAGATCACGTCGCTTATGCTTTCGGCGAGCATGCGGTAGCGCTGTTCGCTGTCGCGCAGCGACTGGCTGGCCTCGATCTGCACCGTCACGTCCTTGCCCACGCCGATGATGCGCGTCACCAGGCCATCGGCGTCACGGGTCAGCACTTGCTCGCGGATGTCATAGCAGCGCCAGCCGCCATCTCGGTGGCGGAAGCGCAGCTGGCAGTGCAAGGGCTGGTCATGGCCGCTGTCGCGCTGTTGCTGGCGCAGTGCCTGGTAGTGCGCGGCGTCCTCGGGGTGCAGCAGCAGCTCCCAGAAGCGGTCGCCCATCTGCGCCAGCTCGGTACGGTCGTAGCCCAGCGTCTGGCCGAGGTGGCGGTTGCTGAAGATCATGCGCTGGCTGAGCACGTCCTGCACGTACAGCTGGTCGGGCACGGTGCGCACCACGTCCGACCAGAAGCTTTCGCGCTCCAGCAGCGACAGCTCCACCTGCTTGCGGCTGGTGATGTCGCTGATGCTGAGGATTACCGCCTGGTAGTCACGGCGCTGCTGCGGCAGGCGGGCCATCAGCCACAGGTGCAGCTCACCCCCCAGCGGCGCCGGCAGGCGCGCTTCCAGCTCCAGCAGCGGGCGCTGCTCGATCAGCGCGTCGATCAGTTGCATGCCGATGCTGTCGCGGCCATCGCCAGTGCCGTCGATCAGGCGCTGCCAGGCACCTTCGTGGCAGTCGATGTTCAACAACTGGCGGGCCACCTGGTTGATCTCGGTGATCTTCAGCTCCAGCAGCAGCGAGCGGCGCAGGTTGGGGTCCAGGGCCAGGCTTTGCTTTAGCGCGGCACGGTTGCGCAGGTGGTACCGGTCGAGTTGGCCGGGCAGGCTGGACAGGTCGAGCACGCACAAGGCCACGCCGGTGCCTTCGAAGATTTCCTGGTAGCGCCGGCGGTCCTCCTGCAGCGCCCGTTGGCGGCGACGCATGTTGATCAGGGCCAGCACTGGCAGCAGGGCGCAGAACAGCACCAGCAGGCATTTGACGAGCAGCGCCGGCAGCAGCTTCTGCTGGGCCAGCTTGGCGTCGAACAGGCCGCGCAACTGCCAGGTACTGTTGTCGATGAAGGCCAGCATTACGCTTTGCAGCGGCTCGTTGCTGGTATCGGCTGGGGCATGGCTTTGCAGTACCTCGCCGTTGCGGCTGTTTTCCAGCAACCAAAGCGGGTGGCCGGCACCATCCAGGTGGAAGGTGAGGGTGCGGTAGTAGTCTGGCGACAGGCGCAGCAGCCAGTAGCCGCGGCCTTGCTCGGTGGCCTGGCGTAGCAGCAGGTAGAGGGTGCTGTTGTCTGCCGAATTGGTGAAGAAGTACGGGCTGCCCTGGTTCAGCCTGAGCAGCTCGTCAAGCAAATGGCGGTCGGGGCTGCCGGCCAGGCTGTCGGCCTGCACCTGCCCGGTAGCGTCCAGCCAGGCCATGCTTTGCAGGGCCGGCAGGCGCTCGCGCAGGGTACCCAGCAGGCTGGGCAGGGCCGAGGGCGTCGGCGCCTTGACGTAGGGCTGCACCACATTCATGGCCTGCTGGGCCTTGAAGGCCATGTTCAGGCTCAGGTGGTCTGCCAGTTCGGCGGTGGCATCCAGGCTCTGTTTGCGCAGGTCGGCCTGGGTATGGTTGAACTGGGCGAACAGCTGCCACAGCAGCAGGCCCAGCAGTATCAGGGCCAGCAGCGCCAGCGCACCCTTTATCGACCCGCGCAGCGACGCGACGGGCGCCTGTGGCGCGGAACGCAATGACGACGGATGAGTAAGATTGGTCAAGCGTTGATCCTGCGATTGAGCTGGCGATGGCAGGTATGGATCATGCACGGTGTGTACCGGTGTCTGGTTGCCAGACCGCGGTGGCGCACTATAAGGCCGGACACCCCAAACGAGCTAGCATGCCTAGGATTATGGCAAAGTGCCAGCCAATATGACCGGTGGTGCCTGCCCGGTGGTTCGGCAAGCCCCTGCAACCTGTGCGAGAATAGCGCCCGCTTCAAATGACAACGCATCGGAGATGTTCGGTTTTGGTTACTCACTTTTCCTCCAATGGCCTCGATTCCGCCTGCGGGCGCAGCAGTCAGACCCTTGTCAGCACTGCCGTGACCGAGGACGTATCCTGCAAGTCCTGCCAGCGTTCGCTGAGCAAACCCGAGGCGGCAGCTGTCGCCAAGAGCAAGAGCCCATCGCTGGCTGAACTGCGCAAGACCGCCAAGGCGGCAGCAGAGCCGGCAGTTACCGTGGCCGAGGTCAAGCCGGCGGCCAAGGTCGTCAGCAGTGTGCCTGCGGCAGCCAAACCGGCCAAAGCTGCCGAGCAGCAGCCGGCTCGTAGCGGTGGCTTCAGCGTGAAGTCCGCCTGGGCCGCGCGCCTGGCCGAGCAGGGCGAGCGCTGCCGGTTGCCGCGCGGCAAGGCCAGGCAGCGTCACGTCTGAGCCATCTCAAGACCTGTGCGGTCCCTGTGTGGGGCTTCAGCCGCGAAAGAGGCCGGCACAGGTCATGAGTTTTCCAATCATTCAATCGATCCTGCCTCCACCTTCAACCCTTGCTTACCCTACCGTGCGTCGATGGCTTATTGATGCCATGGGAATGCCCGAATAAACTCGTCGGCTTTTCGCTCTACCGCTCTATTTCGAAGGATCGAACATGTTTTTCCCCTCCCTGGTTCAGCGCGGCATGGGCTGGCTTGCATGCGCGTTTCTTGCCACTTTGGCAAATGTTGCCTCCGCTGCGCCGATGGGTACGCCCGGCGACCAGGAGCTGATTCGTGACCGTCAGAACCGCCTGCTTGAAGAGCAGCAGCGGCGTCTGGAACAGTTGCAGGAGCTACCTGGCCGGGGCGCCGAGCCGGTCGCGCCGGTCGAACCCGATGACAGCCGCTGTTTTCCGATCAGCGATATCGTGCTGGAGGGTGCTGATGCGCTCTCCACGTCGGAACGCGAGCGCCTGCTCAAACCCTATCTTGGCCAGTGCCTGGGCGTCACGCAGCTGAACGCGCTGCTCAAGAGCGTTACCGATCTTTATATTCAGAAAGGCCTGGTCACCAGCCGTGCCTACCTGCCCCAGCAGGACCTGTCCAACGGCCGCCTGAAGGTCATCGTGGTGGAGGGCCGTCTCGAAGGCCTGAAGCCGGCAGAAGGCAGCAAGCTTTCCCCTCGTGAGCTGGCCATGAGCTTTCCGGGCGGCACCGGCGAGCTGCTGAACCTGCGCCAGATCGAACAGATGGTCGATCAGCTCAACCGCCTGCCATCGAACCAGGCACAAATGGAACTGACCCCGGGCAAGGCGGTGGGCGGCAGCGAAGTGGTGGTGCGCAACGCCCCACAAAAGCCATGGCGCGTGGGCCTGTCGCGAAGCAACGATGGCCAGCGCAGCACCGGCGAGCAGCAATGGGGCAGCAGCCTGGAATGGGACAGCCCGTTTGGCCTGGCCGACCAACTGGTTTTGCGTGGCAGCCACGATGCCATCAGCGACCACCAGAAGACCTCGCGCAGCGCCATGCTCTACTACAACCTGCCATTCGGCTGGTGGAACCTCAGCTACAGCTACAGCCAGAGCGAGTACCGTTCGCTGGGCGAGGCTTCAGGCTTCAATTTCAAGCAGGACGGTGACAGCCAGAACCACCAGCTGCGGCTGGAACGGGTGATACACCGCGATGCAATGAGCAAGACTTCGCTCAACACCGGCCTGAGCTACTTGCGCACCAACAACTTCATCGAAGACAGCAAGCTGGACACCAGCAGCAACCGCTTGAGTGAAGCGCAGTTCGGCATCAACCACGGGCGGCGGGTCGGCAATGCGTTCGTCAACATCGACCTGGGCATGCAGAACGGCATCGGTGCCTTCGATGCCCAGGGCGAAGACCAGCGCAGCAGCACCGGCAAGCGCCTGCCCAACGCTCGGTACCGCAAGTACACCGCTACGGTCAGCTACCTCCAGCCGTTCAAGCTGTGGGGTGAGTCGCTGGTGTTCAGCAGCCTGGTCACTGGCCAGCGCAGTGAAGACCTGCTGTTCAGCTCGCAACGCATGAGCCTGGGCAGCCAGTCCTCGATCCGTGGCTACAAGGACCAGAGCCTGAACGGAGACAGTGGCTATTACTGGCGCAACGATGTGCGCTGGAGCCGGCCGGTGGCCTGGGACTGGCTGCAACCCGTGCTGGCCGAATACGGCCTGGGGCTGGCCTACGACGTCGGCGCGATTCGCCATGATCGCTACAACAGCGGGCAAAGTGGCCGGCTGTCCAGCGATGCGGTCGAGCTGTTCGCTCGCGGCAAGCACCTGTCCGCCAGCGTGACCTTTGCCCACTCCCTCGAGCGGCCCGCCGCAATCGAAGCACGCGAGGCACCGGTTTATTTCCGCCTGGACATCTTCCTTTAACAGCGCTTTTCCCGAGTACCGACATGGACGTTCGTCAATTCGCCTTCCTGGCCCGTCAGCCTTCGGCTGCCCTGCAAACACGCCGCACCTTCTGGGGCCTGTCCAAGCGTGGGCTGGCTTTCATGCTGGCCAACATGATGTTCTGGCAGCCGCTGGTGGCCATGGCCGACGGCATCGTGGTCAACGGCAGTGGCACCAGCCTCGGCCAGGCAGGCAACGGCGTGCCCATCGTCAATATCGCTGCACCCAGCGGCGCCGGGCTGTCGCACAACAAGTTCAGTGACTACAACGTCGGCCAGCAAGGCGTAATCCTCAACAACGCCACTGGCCGCACCCAGGCCACCCAGCTGGGCGGCATCGTTCTCGGCAACAGCAACCTGGGCGGCCGTGCGGCCAGCACCATCCTCAACGAGGTCAATGGTGGTAATCCGAGCCAGCTCAAGGGTTACACCGAGGTGGCCGGGCAGTCGGCGCATGTCATCGTCGCCAACCCCTATGGCGTAACCTGCAACGGTTGCGGTTTCATCAATACGCCCAGGGCCACGCTGACGACCGGCAAGCCAGTAGTCGAAAATGGGCAACTGCAGCGCTATCAGGTGGAGCAAGGCACTGTCGCCATCGAAGGCGCCGGGCTCAATGCCAGCAACATCGACCAGTTCGAGATCATCACCCGCAGCGCCAAAATCAACGCCCAGATCCAGGCCCGCCAGTTGGCGGTGGTCGCCGGCAGCAACGACGTCGATGCGCAGAGCCTGGCCGCCACCGCACGTGCCGCCGACTCGGCCCAGGCGCCGCAGTTGGCCATCGATTCCTCGGCACTGGGCGGCATGTACGCCAACACCATCAAGCTGGTAGGTACCGAAGCCGGCGTGGGGGTGAAGCTCGACGGCAAGCTGATTGCCAGCGGCGGCGATATCCAACTCGACGCCAACGGCCAGCTGCGCATGGCCGAGGCCACCGCAGCCAAGGGCTCGGTGGCGATCACGGCCAGCCAGCTCGATGCCCAGGGCGGGGTATATGCCGGCAACGAACTGAAAGTGCGCACCCAGGGCGACCTGAACAATCGCCAGTCGCTCGCTGCCGGGCAACGCATCAGTCTGGACAGCGCTGGGCGGCTGAGCAACCAAGGCATCATCGAAGCGGGCGTCAACGCCGACAACAGCCGCAACACCACCGGCGACGCACGCCTGAACGCCAGGCACATCGATAACCATGGCAACACCGTGGTGGCCAGCCGCGATCTGAGCGTCACGGCGCAGCAAAGCCTGAACAACCAGGGCGGTACGCTCGGCGCCCGGTCTCGCCTCAGCGCAAGCGCCGATACCCTCGACAATCGCAACGCCGGCAGGCTGCTCAGCAGCGGCCAGGCGGACCTCACAGCCTCACGCCTGAACAATGCCCAAGGCGGGCTGATCGACGGCGCCAGCGTGAACGCCAAGGTTGGCCAGCTGGACAACGCCGCCGGTAGCGTGCGCGCGGGCCAGCACCTGGCTCTGACAGCCAGCGGCGCGGTGGATAACCGTGGTGGCCAGCTGACCAGTCTGCAGACCCTGAACCTCAACGCTGGCCAGGTAAACAATAGCGACAGCGGGCGCATTGCCAGCAACCAGGCACTAAGCGCCAGTGTCACGGGCCTCGACCAGCACAACGGCGGCAGCCTGACCAGCGTCAGCGAGCTGAGCCTGAACCTGAACAAAGGCCACCTGAACAATCAGGGTGGCCTGATCAATGCGCCACGCCTGACCCTGAACAACCTCTACACGGTGGATAACCACAAGGGCGAAATCTCCAGCGCCCAAGCGTTTGCGCTGGTGGCGCGCAGTCTCGACAACAGCCTTGGCAAGCTGCTCGGCAACCAGAACCTGAGCCTGCATCTGGACCAGGCACTGAACAACGACGGCGGGCTGGTTTCCGCTAACGGCATCAATGTGCGTGCCGCCAGCCTGGATAACCATGCGGGCACCCTGACCAGCCGTGCCGACCTGGCGCTGCAAGTGACCGGTAACAGCAACAACCAGTCAGGCGAGATTTCCAGCGTCGGTACCACCACCCTCAAAGGTGGCAGCCTCGACAACCGCGGTGGCCAGGTCACCGGCGATGCGGCCTTGCAGGTAGCGCTGGGCGACGCCCTGGACAATCGCCGAGGCCTGCTCGGATCGGCCGGGGGCGTCCACCTGCATGCCGCCAGCCTGGACAACCGCGAGGCCGGCAACCTGGTCAGCGACGCGGGCCTGAGCGCCGAGGTCACCCGCTTGCTGGACAACCAGCAAGGCGAGATCAGCGCCAAAGGCAACATCGACCTGCGCGCGGCCAAACTCGACAACCGTGGCGGCAAACTGCGCGCCGGCCAGCAGGCGAGCCTGAATGTCGAGCAACTGGACAACCGCCAGCAAGGGCTGCTGAACAGCCTGGCCGCACTCAGCTACAAGGGTTTGCAACTGGACAACCGTGGTGGCCTGCTAAGCGCCGCCGGGCCGGTGCGCCTGCAAGCCGGCAGCCTGGACAATAGCGGCGGTCGTATTTCCAGCCAGCGCACACTGCTGGCCCAGTTCGGGCAAATGATCAACCAAGGTGGCGAGCTGGTTGCCCAGGGCGACCTGTTGCTGGCCGGCAGCTACCTGGACAACCGCGCCAAAGGCTTGATCGGTGGCACCAGCGCGTTACGGCTGAATGTTGCCGAAATCGACAACCGGGGCGGGGAAATCTCCACCACCAAGGCGTTAGCCATGCAAGGCACCCGCCTGGACAACAGCGACAGCGGCAAGGTCCTGGCCGGCAGCGCCCTGCAACTGCAGATGACCGAGGTGCTCAACCGCAACCTGGGCCTGCTGTCGGCCACCGGGCCGCTGACCCTAAGCGGCCAGCAGCTGGACAACGGCCAAGGGCGTCTGGTCAGTGGTGGCGACCTTGACGTTGGCCTGGTTGGCGGGTTAACCAACCAGCAGGGACTGATCAGTGCCGAAGGGCGCCTGGGCGTTACCGTCGGCAAGCTGGACAACAGCAGCGGCAAGCTCTCCAGCGCTGCCGGCCTTTCGCTGACCAGCGCCGGCACGCTGCTCAACCGCAACGGCTCGATCACTACCGACGCCGGTCTGGCGCTGACCAGCCAAAGCCTCGACAACGGCCAGGCCGGCTTGCTCAGCAGCAAAGGCGCGGCCAAGGTCGCTACCGGCACCTTCGACAACGGCGAGGGCGCGCAACTGGTCAGTGGCGACCGCCTCGACCTTGAGGCCGGCCAGCTCAATAACGGCCAGGGCAGCCGCATCGCCAGTGAAAAGGCGCTGGTCGCCAGCGTCACCGGCCTCGCTCAGGACGGTGGCCAACTGTTCAGCAAAACTGCGCTGACCCTCGACCTGAACCACGGCCAGCTGCGCAACCGACAGGGGCTGATCAACGCGCCGCTGCTGGTGCTTAACAACCTTGCCAAGGTGGATAACCAGCAAGGCGAAATCTCCAGTGCCCAAGCATTCACCCTGGCAGCACGCAGCCTGGACAACAGCAACGGCCGGCTGATCGGCCAGCAAGGCCTGACCCTGCGCATCGACCAGGCACTTAACAACCTCAAGGGCCTGGTAGCGGCCAATGGCCTGGACCTGCGCAGCGCCAGCCTGGACAACAACCTGGGCCTGATCAGCAGCCGCGACGGCCTGGACCTGGCCGTCGACGGCGAACTGCGCAATCAGGGTGGTACGCTGATCGCAGATGATCGCCTGCACATGCAGGCCGGCAGCCTGCTGAACCAGCAGGGGCAGGTTTCCGCTGCGGGCGAGTTGCAAGCGCGAATTGGCACCCTCGATAACCAGGCCGGTGTGCTGGTTGCCTCTGGGTACCTGAAACTGTCCGGTGACCAGCTCGACAACCGCCAGGGTGGCCTGATCGGTTCGAGCCAGGGCCTGGACTTGCAGGTGGCGGCGGTAGACAACCGCGCCGGGGAGCTGTCGAGCAAGGCGGACGTCATCCTCGGCGGTACCCGCCTGGACAACAGTGACGGCGGCAAGGTGCTGGCCGACGGCAAGCTGCAAGTCGCCGTCGCCGAGGTGATCAACCGTAGCAAAGGCATGCTCTCGGGCAAGGCCGGCCTGGGCTTGACCGGTAACAGCCTGGACAACGTCGGCGGCCTGCTGCTCAGCCAGCACGCCATCGATGCCACGCTACAAGGCACACTCGACAACCGTCAGGGCCTGATCAGTGCCGAAGGTAGCTTGGGCCTGGCGAGCAACGCACTCGACAACCGCGGCGGCAGTGTTTCCAGCGCGGGGGCGATGACCCTCAAGCACACCGGCAACGTCCTCAACCAGGGCGGGGAATTGGTCACCGATGCAGCGCTGCAACTGAGCGCGGGCCAGGTCACCAACACCGACCAGGGAACCATCAGCGCCAAGGGACCGGCCAGCATCGACGCCGGCAGTCTCGACAACAGCCGCAAAGGCCGGATCGAAAGCGGCGCCAGCCTGGGCCTGATCACCGGCCAGCTGAGCAACCGCGATGGCGGCCGAATTGCCAGCGACGACGCCCTGTTGGTCAACGCCAGCGGCCTTGACCAGCAAGGTGGACAGCTGTTCAGCAACAGCGCATTGACCCTGGACCTCAACCATGGCCAGCTGGATAACCGCCACGGGCTGATCAACGCCCCGATGCTGGTACTGAAGAACCTCGATGGGGTGAACAACCAGGGCGGCGAGATCTCCTCGGCCCAGGCCTTCACCCTGGCTGCTCGCAGCCTGGACAACAGCAGCGGCAAGGTGCTGAGCAATCAGGCGCTGAACCTGCGCATCGCCCAGGCCTTGCACAACATCAAAGGCCTGGTCGCTGCCGAAACCCTGCATGCCCGTGCTGCAAGCCTGGACAATACCGGTGGCACGCTGACCAGCCGTGGTGGCCTCGACCTGCAGTTGGCCGACAGCCTGAACAACAGCCAGCAAGGCCTGATCAACGCCGCTGGCCTGCTGGACATTGCAGCCCGCGCTGTCGACAACCAGGCAGGCTCGCTGTTGGGCAACGCCATTCGCATCGATTTCGGCAGTGCCACTGGCGACCTGAACAACGATGGTGGCCTGATCACCACCGATGGCCCGCTGGCCCTCGACCGCCTGCGCGACCTGAGCAACCGCGGCGGTGAAATTTCCTCGCGGCAGGACCTTGCCCTGGCCGGCCGTGCCCTGGACAACAGCGCTGGCAAGCTGATCAGCAGCGGCCAGCTGAATGTCACCGCCCAGCGCCTGCTGAACCAGGGTGGACTGGTCTCGGGCTGGCGGGGCCTGGGCGTAAATCTGGGCAGCCTCGACAACCGCAACCAGGGCACCCTGTCCAGCCGCGATGGCGCGTTGGACGCCGCAGTCAGCGGCGACCTGCAGAACAGCGCTGGTGGTGCGCTGGTCAGCCAGCAAACCCTGAACGTGGCAGCGGCGAACCTCGACAACAGTGGTGCCGGCATCCTGTCCAGTGGCGGCGCGCAGCGCCTGACCATCAGCGGGCTGCTGAACAACGGCCAGGGTGGCCTGATCGACAGCGGCGCGGCGCTGGCCCTCAACGCCATGGCGCTGGGCAACGGCGCCGGCAGCATCAGCGCCCGTCAGGCACTCGATGTGAATGCCGGTAGCCTGGACAACAGCGCCGGCAGCCTGATTGGCAATGCGGTCGTCACCCTCAAGCTGCTCGGCACCCTTGCCAACAACAACGGCAAGCTTGCAAGCGCCGGCCCCCTGCGCATCGACAATGCCACGCAAATCGACAACCAGGGTGGCCAGATCGCCAGTCAGGGCCTGCTGAGCCTGTTCGCCAGCAGCCTGGACAACCGCAATCGCGGTACCGTGGCGGCTAGCCAGCAACTGACCCTGGCCGTTGACGGCCAGCTGCTCAACAGCGCCGACGGCCTGATCTACAGCCAGAACGGCGGCGCCGATGTGCGTGCCGCCAGCTTTGGCAACACCAAGGGCACTTTGCAGAGCCAGGGTGCCTTGCAACTGGTGACCGGTGATGTCGACAACCAGAGTGGCCGTATTCTGGCCGACGCTGGCAACCTCGACGTCACGGCCGGCAACCTGGACAACCGTGGCGGCGTGCTTTCCAGCCTGCAAGGCAAGTTGGTCGCCGACCTGCGCGGTGTGCTGAACAACGGTTATGACCTGAACAACAACCGCCAGGGTGGCGTCACGCAGGCCCAGGCCCTCGACCTCAAGGTACTGGGTGGCATCGACAACTATGGCGGGCGAATTGCTGCACAAGCTGGCGATGCCTTGGTCAGCACCGCCGATTTCGATAACCGCAACGGCGGCCTTTATGCCCAAGGGCTGGTCAAGGTCACAGGTGGCAACTTCGACAACAGCGGCGACAACGATGGCCAAATCGCCGGCCAACGCATCGACCTAGGCCTCAGCGGTGCGCTGAACAACCGCCTGGGCATCATTGAAAGCGACAGTACCCTGGCCATCAAGGCGGCCAGCCTCGACAACCAGACCGGCCAGTTGCGTGCCTTGGGCACAAGCGGCGCTACCCGCCTGCAGATCGGCGGCCCGTTCGACAACCGCAACGGCATTCTGGAAACCGCCAACAGCGACCTCAGCCTCGGCGTCGGCAGTTTCCTCAACGCTGGCGGCAGCCTGCTGCACGTGGGCAGCGGCAATTTCGACATCAGCACAGCCAATGTCACGGGCGCCGGCGGTAGTATCGTCACCCGGGGCGGCCTCACCCTCAACGCTGGCAGCTGGAGCAACAGCAACGTTATCCAGGCCGGGCGCCTGACGCTCAATGTCGGCAACTTCAGCCAGACCGCCAACGGCCAGTTGCTGGCCAGCGAAGCGCTGGTCGGCAGCGGCAGCGACTGGAGCAACGACGGCCTGATCGCCAGTGACGGCAGCCTCAGCCTCGATCTGGCTGGCACCTACGCCGGCAACGGCCGCCTCAGCAGCCGTGGCGACCTTGGCCTGAGCGCCGCACAGGTCAACCTGAGCAACACCGGCAGCATCGCCAGCGGTGGCACCACCAGCCTCTCGGTAGTCGGGCAGTTGAACAATGCCGGCCGCCTGACGTCTGCTACCGGCCTTTCCCTCGTGGCAGGCGGCGTCAACAACCAAGGCACGCTGGGTGCCGGCGAAGCGCTGAGCGTGACCACCAGCGCCCTGGTCAACAGCGACCAGGGCCTGATTTTCAGCGGCAGGGATATGGGCCTGCGGGTCGCCAGCCTGACCAACAGCTATGCCGACGTCTACAGCCTGGGCGCCCTGACCATCGACCGGGATGGCCTGGGCGGCTTGGCCAACAGCATCGTGAACCGTTCCGGCTCGCTGCAGAGCGACCTGTCGATGAGCCTGGCAGCGAGCACCATTCAGAACGTGCGGGCGGTGCTGCAGACCGACAACAAGGGCCTCTACACCGCCCGCGTTGGCGAGGTGGCCTGCATCGAGGGCTACAACGCCGGCGACTGCGGCGGCAAGCGCAACCACGTCTGGGAGATCGTCCAGCGTGACAAGTTCGAGGTGACCGACGCCAGTGCCGCCTCCAGCATCACCACCGGCGGCAACCTGACCATCCGGGGCGGCGACCTGCTCAACAGCAGCAGCACCATCGCCGCTGCCGGTAACCTGGTGGCCAGCGTTGACAACCTGACCAACAGCGGTGTGGAAACCGGCGAGACCGAAACCACCCGCATCTTCCGTTCCGAACGTACCCGCAACGCCGGGGCCTGGTACCAGCTGGCCAGCTCGATCACCAGCAAGTACTGGTACGAGAGCGCTGGTTACGACCCTGCCAACCTGGGTGGCTTGCAAGCTGACCTGGCCAGGTTCATCGGCATGACCGAAGCGGAGCTGGTGAGCCTTGGCAGCACCCGCAAACTGGCGGCAGGCGACCAAAGCTATGCCGCCATCATGCAGGCCAATGGCGCGGTGAACATCACCGCCGGCAACGGCATCGACAACAGCGTCGTGCGCCCGGGTTACGCCTACATCGGTAGCGGCGCGCGTACCGATACCACCGCACCCGGTACGGCGTTCTCCACCCGCATCACACTCAACCAGCAGCTGCCGCCGGACCTCGCCCAACAACAGGTCAACCCGCTGGCGCTGCCCGGCTTCAGCCTGCCCACTGGGCAGAACGGCTTGTTCCGCCTGAGCAGCGAGGCCGGCAGCACGACCGCCAGCGGCCCGCAAAGCTGGAGCATGGGCGGCGCCAGCCTGAGCGTCGCGCAGCGCCAGCAACCCTTGCCGCTGGCCCAGGGGCGCACGGTCAGCATCCGCGGTGCCGACCAAGCGGCAGGCAGCAGCACCACGCTGAATACGGCCGACCGCACCCAGGCGAACGTCGCCGGTAGTGCCAGCGCCGTCGACACCAGCCTGCCCGGGAACGCCGGTAGCCCCGCGCTGCCCGGCCGCTCGGCGGTGGACGACCGCATCAGCCAGGCCTCCACGCTCAACGGCCAAGGCCCGCTCACCATCGAGCGCGTGCAAGGCCTGCCCGACAGCAGCGTGCGCAGTAACCCGCACAAGTATCTGATCGAAACCAACCCGGTGCTCACCGACCTCAAGCAGTTCATGAGCTCCGACTACCTGCTGGCGAACCTTGGCTACGACCCGGATGAAAGTGCCAAGCGCCTGGGCGATGGCTTCTACGAGCAGAAGCTGATCCAGCAGGCCGTGGTCGCCCGCACCGGGCAACGCTTTATCGATGGCCAGAACAGTGACGAACAGCTGTTCAAGTACCTGATGGACAATGCCATCCAGAGCAAGCAACAGCTCAACCTGGCAGTGGGCGTGAGCCTCACCTCCGAACAGGTGGCGGCGCTGACCCATGACATCGTCTGGCTGGAAACCGCCGAGGTGAATGGCGAGCAGGTGCTGGTGCCAGTGCTTTATCTGGCGCACGGCAACAACCGTCTGGCCCCCAACGGCGCTCTGATCGCCGGCAACGACGTCAACCTGATCGCCGGCCAGAACCTTGACAACGTCGGCACCCTGCGCGCCAGCAACAACCTGTCGGCCAAGGCCGGCAACAACATGGTGAACAGCGGCCTGGTCGAGGCTGGCAACCGCCTCGACCTGCTGGCTGGCAACGATCTGGTGAACAAGGCCGGCGGCATCATCGCCGGGCGCGACGTCAGCCTCGCCGCCGTGCGTGACGTGATCAACGAACGCACTTTGACTTCGCACCAGAGCAGCAACGGCAGCTACGCCCAGCAGCGCGACTTTGTCGATAACGCCGCCCGGGTGGAAGCCGCGAACAACCTGGCGATCAACGCCGGGCGCGACCTGAGCAACAACGGCGGCGTGCTCAGCAGCGCTGCCGACACCAGCCTGAAGGCCGGCCGCGATGTGAAGCTGACCTCGGTCGAGCAAGTGGTGGTAAACGACCGCGGCGTGCGCCACACCGACAGCAGCGTGACCCAGAACGGCTCGAGCGTGCAGGCCGGGCGTGACCTGAGCGTCAGCGCCGGGCGCGATATCAGCGCGGTGGCCAGTGCGATCGAGGCCAAGCGGGATGTGGCCATGGCGGCGACGGGCGATCTGCAGCTGGCAGCGGCCGCCAACGAGCAGCACTCGGCGAGCAAGACCCGGAAAGTCACCAGCCAGGAGGACCATGTCCAGCAGGTGGGCAGCACCGTGGTGGCTGGCGGCAATGTGGCATTGAAGGCTGGCGACGACCTAGCCCTGAGCGCCAGCCGCGTGACGGCGGGCGATGAGGCCTACCTTTACGCCGGTGGCGATGTACAGCTGGTCGCTGAGGAGAACAGCGACTACAGCTACTACCGCAAGACCAAGACCAGCCACTCCGGGCTATCCAGCAGCCAGAAGACCCGGATCGACAGTTCGAAGGCCATCACTCAGCAGGGCTCGTCGGTCAGTGGTGACACGGTGGTCGTTCGCGCCGGGCAGGATATCGGCGTGTCGGGCAGCAGCATCGTGTCGACCAACGACACCAGCCTGCTGGCGGGCCGTAACGTGCAGATCGATAGCGCGACCGAAACGTTCGAGCAAAGCCACTCGAGCTCGAAGAAGAAATCGGGCCTGCTCAGCAGTGGAGGCATCGGCTTCACGTTGGGCTCGACCAGCCTGGAAAAAACCTCGACCAGCACCAGTGAGAACGCCAGGGCCAGCACCATTGGCAGCGTGCTGGGCAATGTCACCATCGAGGCGGGCAAGGACCTGGGTATCAAGGGGTCGGAGGTTGTCGCCGGCAAGGACATCACCCTGGTCGGGCAGAACGTCGAGATCGTTGCTGCTGAAAACCACAACACCAGCGAGCAGACGTCCAAGAGCAAGAGCAGCGGCTTGACCCTGGCGCTGTCCGGTACGGTTGGCAGTGCCATCGACACCGCTTACCAGACTACCAAGCAAGCGACCCGGGAAGAGGACAGCCGGCTTTCTGCACTCCAAGGTATCAAGGCCGGGCTGACCGGTGTTCAGGCCTGGCAGGCTGCCCAGCAGAGCGGTGGCATGACGGCGGATAATGCTGGCCAGTTCGTAGGTATCGCCTTATCGCTGGGCGGGCAGAAGTCGAGCTCGCGGCAGACCCAGGAACAAACCGTCAGCCAGGGCAGCAGCCTGACCAGTGGCAACGACCTGAGCATTGTGGCCACCGGCAACGGGGCCGGCAGCGGCGGGGATATCCGGGTACAAGGCAGTCAACTCAAGGCCGGCAATGACCTGCTGTTGTCCGCCGAACGCGACATCCAGCTTGAGGCTGCTGCCAATACGCAAAAGCTCGATGGCAAGAACAGCAGCAGTGGCGGCGCCATCGGCGCCAGCATTGGTGTAGGTTCCGAAGGTGCCGGTCTCAGCATCTTCGCCAATGCCAACAAGGGTGCCGGCAACGAGAAAGGCAACGGCACGACCTGGACCGAAACCACACTGGACGCCGGCAATGAGGCGACCCTGCTCAGCGGGCGGGACACGGCGCTCAAAGGGGCCCAGGTCAACGCCGCGAAAATCACCGCCGACGTAGGGCGCGACCTGACGCTGCAAAGCCTGCAGGACACCGACAACTACAAGTCCAAACAGGCAAATGTCAGCGGTGGGTTGAGCGTCACCATCATCGGCGCGGGCGGGGCAAGCGGCAGTCTCAGCGTCAGCAAGACCAAGCTCGACTCCAACTACCAGAGCGTGCAGGAGCAGACCGGTCTGTTCGCCGGCAAGGGCGGTTATCAGGTCGATGTGGGCAAGCACACCCAGCTTGACGGCAGCGTCATTGCCAGTTCTGCCGACGCCGACAAGAACCGCCTGAGCACCGGCACCCTGGGCTGGAGCGATATCGCCAACAAGGCCGAGTTCAAGAGCCAGTTGGCCAGCGCCAGCATCAGCGGTGGCAACGGTGGTGCTGACACCTTCACCAGCAACATGCCAAGCGGCACGTTGATCGCCTACAACCACAGCGGCAGCGCCAGCGGCACCACATCTTCGGCCATTTCCGAAGGCACGCTGGAAATCCGAGACCCGGGCCGGCAGCAGCAGGATGTGACCAGCCTCAGTCACGACGTCGAGCATGCCAACGACAGCATCAGCCCGATCTTCGACAAGGAGAAGGAACAGCGGCGCCTGCAGCAGGTTCAGCTTATTGGCGAAATCGGCACACAGGTATCGGACATCGTCCGCACCCAAGGGCAGCTGAAGGCTGACCAGGAGGCGCGTGCGGAACTTGAAGCACACGGCATCGTGGCGCCGGGTGAAGGGGCAAGCAAGGAGGCGGTGAAGGCTTACCAGGAACAACTGGTCGCCACCGAGGCTTACCAGCGAATCATGGGTAAGTACGGCACCAGTGGTGATTACCAGCGCGTGACCCAGGCCGTGACAGCGGCACTGCAAGGGTTGGCGGGTGGTGATATCGGTTCTGCGTTGGCAGGCGCATCGGCACCATACCTCGCGCAGGTAATCAAGAAATCCACTGGCGACAATGCTGCACTCAACGTCATGGCCCACGCAGTGTTGGGTGCCGTTGTCGCCCAAGCGCAGGGCAACTCGGCGGCAGCCGGGGCAGCGGGTGCGGCCGGCGGCGAACTGGTTGCCCGCCTGATCACTCAGCAGTTGTATGGCACCAGCGACAGCAACTCGCTCAGTGAAGAGCAGAAACAGACCGTTTCGGCGCTGTCGACGCTAGCGGCCGGGCTTTCGGGCGGTCTGGTGGAAGGTAATAGCGCTGGGGCTGTCGCGGGTGCCGGTGCGGGCCGTAACGCGGTTGAAAACAACCTGCTGGCGAACAAATACGGCGTTGAACGGCTGGATGCCGCCAGCCGTGCGTTGTATGAGAAGCTCAAGGCCGCCGGTATTGGCAGTATTGATGAGTTGCACGAGCGGTATAAAGCCTGTGGTGGAAATGGCGGCTGCGAGGTTGGTATTCGTGATGAGTACCGGCAGCAGGAGAAGCAGGCTGGGGAAAAGCTGGTTGAGCTGTACCAGAGCGGCAGGCTGAGCAAAGCGGAATATGACCTTCTGGTAACGGATTACGCCCTTGCGATGATGAGGGGGGTAGTGGACGCGCAGAAGAGCGACGCGGACGCGAGCTTCCTTGATGTCTACGCGCTGTCGGGCAGCGATTGGTCGCCAATGGGCGTTGTTGCGAATCCGTATGTGAACGCGATCAGAGCGAGTGAGCTGATTGCGGAATGGAGACGGCAAGGGTTAACTGAAGAGGCAATCAATGAACGGGCACGTCAGGACGGCTTGCTCGGCTCGACCTTGGCGCCGGTGGATGTGCCAGGGATTATTAGCCTTGTCGATAAAGGTGCTACGCGGGATGATGTAGTAAAATTAGCGGCGGTAGTGATACTAGGCAAAGCTACCAGCGGTGCAAAAGACCCCACCCGCTTTATTGATGGAGTGAAGGTCGTTGATCAAAAGACCGGAAATGTTTTACAAGGCACTGTTGATCTCGGCCCGACCATAGAGCGGATAAAATCAGGTGGTTCGTTCCCTCATCGAAACGATGGGTCTATATTTCAGAATCGTGGCGGGGATTTGCCGCAAAAACCTGCTGGCTACTATACAGAGTACGTACATCCTACCCCAGGTGTTTCAGGGCCAGGGCCTCAGCGGATAGTTGTTGGGAAGGGTGGTGAGATGTACTACACTGCAGATCATTACAAAACATTTATCCCAGTCAATAAATAAAACAAGGAGTGGAAATGCTGCCATTCAAGTACTCCGATCTCACGCCTTCATTCGACGCTGCGGAAGTCTTTTATGTCCGTATTGATCCGAAAATTTCTCTCTCGGAAGAGCTGCTGAGCGCGCTATATTACCAGCTATGGCTTCCAGGGTATTTTGGATTCAATTGGGATGCACTCTACGACTGTTTGAGAGATCTTGAATGGATTCCATGCCGCAAGGTGGTTCTTGTGCATGAAGTTACTCCAAACGTGCCAGTAGATGACCTGAAGGTTTATCTGGAGGTGTTGCGCGACGCGGCTCTTGACTGGGGGCGAGATGAGGCGCATCAATTGGAGGTTTTCTTCCGGTCGACTGACCGAAGTGCCGTGGAGGCACTTTTAATGAGCTAATTCAAGTGGTGCAAAAGGAATAGGGAACGCTACAGAGGCGGGCTCTGTTTTTACTCAGTAACGTAATTTTTGGTCAAAAGATCCTATTCAGTTTAGTGGGAATAAGTTCTATCAGCGGAATGATTTATTTGATCCTAGTTTGCAAACTGGTTGGCGTGAAGGTGGCAAAGTCATAACAGGTAGTAATGTTGAGGGTATGGCCTCTGGTCGAGCGCCCATAGGTGTAGATGGCAAGTCGGTGAACCTGCACCATATGACGCAAACACAGTCAGGGCCTATTGCAGAAAAGACGCAAAGTTTTCACCAAGCCAATAGCGCAACTATTCACATTAACCCTAATACAATTCCTTCTGGTATTGATAGGGCAGCTTTTGATAAGTGGGAGGTGCAATGCTGGAGGCAACGATCTGCAGACTTTAGGAATTGAGAATGAGCCAAGTTACGACGCATCAAATTGAGGATTTAGTATCACTGCATCCTGATATCGTGTGCTTTGGTAGCCAGGCCGATTGCGTGGGTGATGACTGGATTGAGAAGGCCGAGCAGCAGCTAGGGCTTGAACTGCCAGGGTCGTACAAGTGGTTTTTAAAGACGTATGCGGGTGGCGAGATTGGTACTGAAGAAATTTACAGTATCTATGGCGTGGACTTTGAGGGTATCAATGGAGGGGATATTGTCTATCAGCATATTGTGGGCATAAAAAATAATCTGGTAGATGGCAAAAAGCTTGTGATTAGCGAAACTGATATGGGGGAAGTCTTTTTCTTTGACTATTCAAAATTTAAAGATGGTGAGTGTCCCGTGAATCTTCGACTTCCGTCTGGTGAAGATGTTAATTACGCTTCAGATTTTTATGAGTTTTTATATAAACGAATTTCTGCTCATATTTGATAGGTGTCCTCATTCTGTACCGGCCATGCGCCGGTGTTGTTTTATCTGCTTACTGCAAAATCTCCTTTCCTTCGCTGCTTGCTTTGGTCGTGGCCTGAGCGATCAGGGCATCGAGCATCTGCGCAACGAATTTCTGTTGGCTTTTAGATAGCTGCTCGATGGCTTCCAGTTGCTGTTGCCATTTTGGAGCAGGCCCACGTTTACGCACAGTGGTTTCCTTCTGCTGACCAAACAGCTCTTCGAATGTGGTCGAAAGCAGCCTGGCCAGCTCCGGCAACGCCGCTACCTGGATACGCCGCTTGCCGGACTCATAGGCTTGGATGGTCTGCTGGGACACGCCCAGCCGTTCAGCCAGTTGGGTTTGGCTGCTGGCCGACGCCGTAAAACAGGCGATTACGCGCCTGCATCAGAATGCCCAGCGGCTGATCAAAACCGTGGCGTTCGCCGATCAATTGACCTTTCTTTCGGACAAAACCCGTACCCGGCGCGACCACATGAAATACCTGACGCTGATTCGCTGCATTGCCTTGCTGCATCAGCATCAACGCCCGGTCAAACACATTGAGCACCGAGGCAAGTCGTTGGCTTACATCGAGGTCACGAAGGGCGACATCGTGTTGGCCAATCGGCTGGCCCACGACATTCTTGGGCGCACCCTGGACGAACTGCCGCCGCAAACGCGGCGTTTGCTGGAGTTATTGCAGGGCTGGGTCGAAGCCCGAAGCCAGGCGCAGGGGCTTAAAAAGAATGAGTTTCGGTTTGGTCGCAAGGACGTGCGCGAGGCCACCGGTTGGGGGAATACCCAGTTAAAAATCCATTTGGGCCGACTGACCGAACTGGAATACCTGCTGCCGCACCGCAAGGGGTTAGCGC
This sequence comes from Pseudomonas sp. TE3-3-F2023, assembly GCF_036784815.1. Taxonomy (NCBI): domain Bacteria; kingdom Pseudomonadati; phylum Pseudomonadota; class Gammaproteobacteria; order Pseudomonadales; family Pseudomonadaceae; genus Pseudomonas; species Pseudomonas sp. TE3-3-F2023. The sequence goes on from NZ_CP145113.1 coordinate 1,614,335, forward strand.
ATGAATACACCCTCACGTATGACGGCAAAAGCGGTCATCAACCGCATTTGATGGGCCTGATCGATGCCGACCAACTCGACAACACATCCGCTCGGTCGGGGGATTCAGAAAAACGATCGGACTCAGGTCGGGCCATGGTCGGTACTCAGTCGGACACCCTCAACCATGCGCAAAGCCACGCCATTTCTGGCGTTGAGGCCGAAGCGGTCGGTCTGAACGAAAAACCACTGATCCAGCATCCACAAAACAACCACTCCGCGTTGTCCAGCGCCGTCTAAGTCGAGGTGGTTATGCCGAAAAAAAAGACGAGAGCAAAAAACAGCGTGTTTCGGAACAAATCATTGGCCCACTAGGCGATCCCGGCAGCCTGTATTTTCAGATGAAACAGTTTCTGCAATACCAGCGTGAGCGTGGTTATTCCGAGCGCACCGTGGGCAACCGCGAAAGCCTGTTGATTGCGTTTATCCATTGGTGTGACGAACGCGGTTTGACCCGGCCCCAGGAAATCACCCGACCCATTTTAGAGCGCTATCAGCGTCATCTTTTTTTGTATCGAAAAGCCGATGGCGAACCGCTGTCGACCCGCAGCCAAACGGTGCGCATCACGCCGATTCGGGTCTGGTTCAAGTGGCTGACCAAGACCAATCGCATCTTGTACAACCCGGCTTCACCTGAGATTGAATGAGCAAGGCTTGATTGATCTGCAAACCTGGATGATCGACTCAACCGCAGTACGTGCAACCCGAGCCTCATCTGGCGCTCGGAAAAAAGGGGGCCTGACGAACCTGCCGATCACGCTCTAGGCCGCAGTCGCGGTGGCCTGACAACTAAGATTCACATGCTCTGCGACGCCAACGGGACACCGTTGCGCTTCCTCCTCTCTGGCGGTCAAGCCAGTGACATCAGCTACGCACAACCACTGCTGGACGAAGTCAGCATTCCATCAAACCAACCTGGCCGCCCGCGCAAGCGCTGCAAATGGTTGCTCGCCGACAAGGGCTACGACGCCGAAACGCTGCGCCGATACTGCGACCAGTACCGTATGCAACCCGTCATCCCGATGCGCTCTATGAAGCGCAAACCCAAGCCTGGCTTACCCAGACTGTTTGATGGGCCCAAATACTGACAGCGCAACATCATTGAACGCATTTTTGGCTGGCTGAAAGAGAATCGCCGCATCGTCACACGCTTCGACAAGCTCGCGAAAAGCTATGCCGCCATGGTCTCACTGGCTTGTTCCATGCGGTGTTTGCGACATCTCTTTTCGTACGGAGCCTAGTATATTCAACGGACCTGGGGAGAGGTTGAACCTCCTTCCCATGAATGGGAGCTTGAATAAAGGTACTTGGAAATCTATGGGGGATACATGGGCGTCCGCACTCAAGGAGGGAAAGCAAGTTAACGTAAAGATTGAGACTATTTATTCTGGCAATAGTGTTCGGCCAGAAAGCTTTAATGTGCAGTATTCAATAGGTATTGCTCGTCCAAAAGAAATTGTATTTAAAAATTCACCGGGTGGAAATTGATGCGTAGTGATGATGATATCTACAATGACATTGGGGGTATTCTGTTTGAGATTGCTCCCGATGGAGCCTGTAAACTTATTATGCGTGCACAACTATCCCAGGAGCTAGATAGCTGTGAGTATGAGTATGACTACATTGATGTACAAGGTAACGTTGCCTGGTTTACGGCAGGCGGGCGAGTCAATACAGATATTTTAGATCTTTTAATAGAGTTGCGTCGTTGGTATGTTGAGAATAAACTGACAGGAGGACTGCCAGCGTGGAGTGGCTGTGAGGTGGCCTTGGACTTGATTAAATTTAAAATTTGCATCGACTTTATTTATCCTTGAGAATTAAGTGGCAAGTTTAGATGTAGAGGCTTAGGCTGAATGTGGTGTGCTTTTGGGAAGTGTCAGCCTTTTTGTGTGCGAGCCGGTAACGGCCTGCCGTCTGGCAGGCCCTGATTTTCACTGGGTCGGCCTGATGAACCGATCTCCGTACAAATCGCGAATTTGATTCATCGCACTTTTCCAATCCTGCGCCGCTGAGCCCCAGTTCGCCGTCATGTTTCGCAGGCCCAGCCAGATCAGCAGAGGCAATCAATGAACGGGCACGTCAGGACGGCTTGCTCGGCTCGACCTTGGCGCCGGTGGATGTGCCAGGAATCATTAATCTTGTCGATAAAGGTGCTACGCGGGATGATGTAGTCAAGTTAGCGGCGGTGGTGATACTAGGCAAAGCTACCAGCGGTGCAAAAGGTACTGCAACAGATCCGAAGGTCACCATCAAAGATCACTATGATAATCACTTGAATATGGTGGATGACATAAAGGATTAACTTTCGTCTCAAGGGTTCAGAGTCAGCGAAAAGGAAATGTCATTCGGTAGCTCCTGCGGAACTGGTCGTTGTAGGCCAGATATCGTGGCCGAAGCACCTGATGGGACCTTGAGAATTATTGAGGTTAAGACAGGTGGCGCGGACTTGAGTATTCGTCAGTTAGAATTTTTCCCTCAAATAAAAGATGGGGCTTCAATTCCAAGAGGGAAAGTTTCCGAAAGTTTTGGCCTCACGCCAGGCGTACCACTAAAGGATCAAGGTTATCCTAACGGTATCCCTATTGAGATAATGAATTTTCCTGGTGCTAAGTGATGAAGGAAAAAGATGTGGCTTCAATTTTGACGGAGCAGGGCTGGGTTTGTAGCAAGGATGAAGTCGGGGATTATTTTTGCGTGACAGATGTTGATGGGGTTAAAGTTCAAGTAATCCCGTCTGTGAAGAAGCGCTCGGATCATTTTCGGGTGTCACTTATGCCATCGGTTTCGACCAAAGAATTCTCGGAAACTGTTGCGTTTGTGTGGGGGGAGGGGAGCGGATATTCGCCGGTAATAGTTAGTAATGAGCCTCCGGAGAAGTTGCCTGAATTTTCTAGTGATGATGTTCTCAGGATGTCTGAGAAAGCCATGTCTTGGGCACGCTCTCAAAATATTGAGTCCGGCCTGATGGTTTATAGAAGTCTGCCGACTGACAGTAAAGGCGCGATGCCCCTTCGGCACTTGGCTGCATTGGCAATAGCTGGTGACGTTGAACGATTGAACGGTTACAAGAAGAGCTTTGAGATGGGAGACAGGCTTGGTTTTGTACCCTGCATTACTGATGGCATGATTGATCGGGCAGTCTTGAAAGCCAAACTTGCAAAATAGATTTTTTCTTGAGCGCTACACGCTGAAGCGTCGCGGCTAATCAATGAGGTAAATTTTATGTTTGCAGATCGTATTATTGAATTCGGGAAGAAATTCGACGGCCGATTGGAAGCTGGCCTGCTCCAAGGGGCTTTGGACTATGTCGCGTACAATGAGGAAGGCCTAGCCTTTGAGATACTATGCGATCACATTTGTGAATTTGATATTTCTATTGCGGACGACGAGTACCAGGAGGCAGTTAGACTTATCACAGATCTAGGGTTTGATTTAGATGAGGGACCGTTTAAGCACTTGGTGGGATTGAAGAAATAAAAACCTAGGGGTCGGTTGGTGCAAAAGACGCAGGTGAGGTTGCCTCTATTGGCGGAAAGACCTGTGTTTATAACTGCGTTGTTGATGGCGTGACGAGATTAATTTAATTGGTCATGAAATGAAGTTTGGCATTGAATTTGTATATAGTAATTAGATTAAGTTCATATTCATCCAGGCACCGGCCTCGACCAAAGCCAGCAGCGAAGGAAGGGAGGCCTGGCTTGAGCGATCAGGGCATCGAGCATCTGCGCAACAGAGTGTGGGTGATGCCGTGTTCTTTGCGCAGGCGGGCAATTCGCTCGCCCACGGCAATGAAAAATTCACGTTTTTCGCTGGTTATGCTCAGTCCACAGGCCAAGCCCCGTCTTGGTCTATACCAGAGGGTCGTACTCCGCTTTGCTCAGCCTCCCTTTATCCAATGATGAACATGACTACCTTTCTGCCACCCAGCAGGCGAACAGTTGAGCGTGTCGCACGTAGTTGAGATGATAGCCAGCTTGGCAGCGGCGACGACTGCCGCAGGCGCTACAGGAGCGAGCAGCGTGCCGGCTCTGAGCGTCATGGCGAGGTCGATTTTTGTAGCGAGAACATGAGGTAGGGCGGAAAAAGGCTGCTTCACTGCGTTGCACCACCCAGCGACGGCATCCAGACCCCCGGCCAATCCTCGCCAGCTGCGCAACGGATCATTTTCATGGCGAGAAGGCTGTTTACGCGTTTTTGCAGCCCAAATTAACAGCGCGACGCCAGACAACGAATTTTTTGGCAATGGCAGCCCGGTCAAATTCACGTGGGCTGCCCGGTATTTCTTAACCTTTAGACTGGGGTATCCAGAATGGCTCAATACGTCTACACCATGCATCGGCTGAGCAAGGTCGTGCCGCCGAAGCGGGAAATTCTCAAGAACATTTCCCTGTCGTTCTTCCCGGGCGCCAAGATCGGCGTGCTCGGCCTGAACGGCGCTGGTAAATCGACCTTGCTGCGGATCATGGCCGGCGTCGACAAGGAATTCGACGGCGAAGCCCGTCCGATGCCCGACATCAACGTTGGCTACCTGCCGCAGGAACCGCAACTGGACCCGAACAAGTCGGTGCGCGAAGTGGTCGAGGAAGCGGTCAGCGTGATCAAGGACGCCCAGGCGCGCCTGGACGAGGTCTATGCTGCCTACGCCGAACCGGATGCCGACTTCGACAAGCTGGCCGCCGAGCAGGCCAAGCTGGAAGCCATCCTGCAGGCCGCTGACGGCCACAACCTTGAGCGCCAGCTGGACGTTGCCGCCGACGCCCTGCGCCTGCCGGCCTGGGACGCACGCATCGAGCACCTGTCCGGTGGTGAGAAGCGCCGCGTGGCCCTGTGCCGCCTGCTGCTGTCGGCCCCCGACATGCTGCTGCTGGACGAACCGACCAACCACCTGGACGCCGACTCGGTGGCCTGGCTGGAGCGCTTCCTGCACGACTTCCCGGGCACCGTGGTAGCCATTACCCACGACCGTTACTTCCTCGACAACGTCGCTGGCTGGATCCTGGAACTGGACCGCGGCGCCGGCATCCCGTACGAAGGCAACTACTCGGGCTGGCTGGAAGCCAAGTCCGAGCGCCTGGCGCAGGAATCCAAGCAGCAGAGCGCCCACGAGAAGGCCATGAAAGAGGAACTGGAATGGGTGCGCAAAGGCGCCAAGGCCCGCCAGTCCAAGTCCAAGGCCCGTCTGCAGCGCTTTGAAGAAATGCAGTCGCAGGAGTTCCAGAAGCGCAGCGAAACCAACGAGATCTACATCCCGGCCGGCCCGCGCCTGGGCGACAAGGTCATCGAGTTCAAGAATGTCACCAAGGGCTACGGCGACCGCGTGCTGATCGACAACCTGTCGTTCTCCATGCCTAAAGGCGCCATCGTCGGTGTGATCGGTGGTAACGGTGCCGGTAAGTCGACCCTGTTCCGCATGCTGATGGGCAAGGAACAGCCGGACTCGGGCAGCATCGAGATCGGTGAAACCGTGCAGCTGGCCTGCGTCGACCAGAGCCGCGAGGACCTGGACGGCGGCAAGACCGTGTTCCAGCAGGTTTCCGACGGCTCCGACATGATCCGCATCGGCAACTACGAGATCCCGTCGCGTACTTATGTAGGCCGCTTCAACTTCAAGGGTGGCGACCAGCAGAAGTTCGTCAAGGACCTGTCCGGTGGTGAGCGTGGCCGCCTGCACCTGGCCCTGACCCTGAAGGAGGGCGGTAACGTCCTGCTGCTCGACGAACCGTCCAACGACCTCGACGTCGAAACCCTGCGTTCGCTGGAAGAAGCCCTGCTGGACTTCCCGGGCGCGGCGATCGTGATCTCCCACGACCGTTGGTTCCTGGACCGTGTGGCTACCCACATCCTGGCGTACGAAGACGACTCGAACGTGGTGTTCTTCGAGGGTAACTACACCGAGTACGAGGCAGACCGCAAGAAGCGCCTGGGTGATGCTGCTGCCCAGCCGCACCGTGTACGGCACAAGAAGCTGGCCCAGTAAGCCGGTGTTCTGATGCACAAGAATGGGGCCATTTGAGGCCCCATTTTTGTGCCTGGCTGGAAAGTGGTGCTGGCTTCATTCGCGGGCATGCCCGCTCCCACAGGAGCCCTTGGAACCCAGGCCTGTGATGAACCTGTGGGAGCGGGCGAGCCCGCGAATGAAGCCGCCGCCAACCCCGGTTTTGTATACACTTATAGAAAACGCACCAAATAATTTCAAAAAAACGACATCTCGCCCTATTCCGGTGCGATTGCTTCTTGGTACATTCGTGAAAAAAACCAATAAGTCCAATCCTCTTGGTGAGATGTCTACCATGATCGAATCTGTCGACAATTTCCTCGCGCGCCTGAAGCAACGCGATCCGGCCCAACCTGAATTCCACCAGGCTGTGGAAGAAGTGCTGCGCAGCCTGTGGCCATTCCTCGAGGCCAACCCGCATTACCTGCAGGCCGGCATTCTGGAGCGCATGGTCGAGCCCGAGCGCGCCGTGCTGTTCCGCGTGTCCTGGGTCGATGACCATGGCAAGGTGCAGGTCAACCGCGGCTACCGCATCCAGATGAGCAGCGCCATCGGCCCGTACAAGGGCGGCCTGCGCTTCCACCCGTCGGTCAACCTGGGCGTGCTCAAGTTCCTGGCCTTCGAGCAGGTGTTCAAGAACTCCCTCACTTCGCTGCCCATGGGCGGCGGCAAAGGCGGCTCGGACTTCGACCCCAAAGGCAAGAGCGACGCCGAAGTCATGCGCTTCTGCCAGGCGTTCATGAGCGAGCTGTACCGCCACATTGGCGCTGACCTGGACGTCCCGGCCGGTGACATCGGCGTGGGTGCCCGCGAAATCGGCTTCATGTTCGGCCAGTACAAGCGCCTGGCCAACCAGTTCACTTCGGTGCTGACCGGCAAGGGCATGACCTACGGCGGCAGCCTGATACGCCCAGAAGCCACCGGCTACGGCTGCGTGTACTTCGCCGAGGAAATGCTCAAGCGCCAGGACAAACGTATCGATGGCTGCCGCGTGGCGATTTCTGGTTCGGGTAACGTGGCCCAGTATGCTGCGCGCAAGGTCATGGACCTGGGCGGCAAGGTGATTTCGCTGTCCGACTCCGAAGGCACCCTGTACGCCGAAGCCGGCCTGACCGATGCCCAGTGGGATGCGGTGATGGAGCTGAAGAACGTCAAGCGCGGCCGCATCAGCGAACTGGCCGCGCAGTTCGGCCTGGAGTTCCGCAAGGGCCAGACCCCGTGGAGCCTGCCGTGCGACATCGCCCTGCCGTGTGCCACGCAGAACGAGCTGGACGCCGAAGACGCCCGCACCTTGCTGCGCAATGGCTGCATCTGCGTGGCCGAAGGCGCCAACATGCCGACCACCCTGGAGGCTGTGGATATCTTCCTGGAAGCGGGCATCCTGTACGCCCCGGGCAAGGCCTCCAACGCCGGCGGCGTGGCCGTGTCGGGCCTGGAGATGTCGCAGAACGCCATGCGCCTGCTGTGGACTGCCGGTGAGGTGGACAGCAAGCTGCACAACATCATGCAGTCGATTCACCATGCTTGCGTGCATTTCGGTGAAGAGGCGGATGGCAGCATCAACTACGTCAAAGGTGCGAACATCGCAGGCTTCGTGAAAGTGGCTGATGCGATGCTGGCGCAGGGCGTCGTTTGATCTGAGGCTGTTGGGGCCGCTTTGCGGCCCTTTCGCGACACAAGGCCGCTCCTACAGCTATCGCGCATGTTCAGAAATGGCGCGGCCCTTGTAGGAGCGGCCTTGTGTCGCGATGGGCTGCAAAGCAGCCCCAGGTCCCTCAACCTTCACCAAAAACCTCAACCACTTCGATCACCTGCTCCCCCACCGGCCGCCGCCAGACCACCTCATCTCCTGGCCCCGCCCCGAGCAAAGCCCGCCCCAGCGGCGACCCCCAGTTGATCAACCCCCGCCCGGCATCCGCCTCGTCCTCGCCCACCAGCCTTACCACTTGCTCCTGGTCCTGCGCATCGACAAACCGCACCCGGCTACCAATCTGCACCTTGCTCCGCGACGTCGCCGTCGGCACCACCTGGGCACTCTGCACCCGCGCGCTGAAGTAGCGCAGGTCCCGTTCGGTATCCGCCAGGCGCTGCTTGTCGCCACGGTCGCCCTGTGCCTGCAGTTCGCTGCGCAGGGCGTTCAGTTCGGCCACGCGCTCCTGCAGCTGGCGCAGGCCACTGGCGGTCACGTAGTTGGGTTGTTCGCTGACCCGTCGCTCGACTGGCTGATCAGCCTGGGCGGCGGCCTGGTCTTCGTTGACGAATGCTCGGCTCATGCGTGGCCTCCTTGTGCAGGAGACCATCATCGCAGGCCGCCGGTTTCAAGGGATGTCCGTTTGCGACTCAGTTGTGGCGATAGGCGCGTGCGGCGTCGCGGTCCTTTTCCTGCTCCCAGTCGTGCTCGCGCTGGTCCCAGAAGCGCTCGTGGTACTGGCGCTGTTCTTCGCTGTCCTGCATGGCGTGGCACTGGCGAAAGCCGTCGTCCCAGCCGCTTTCGTACTGGCGCTCGTGCAGGTAGCGCGGCACGTCCTTGCGAAAGCCGCCGACCATCAGCCCTGCCGCCTGGCGGCCGCTGCTGCAGCCGTCCTGGAAGCCATCGGCATAGGCGGGGGGATAGCCCTGGTTGACCATCTGCTCGTGGGTGGTTTCGCAACCAGACAGCATCAACGCCATGCACACGCCAAACCAGTACCGCGACATAACCCCAAAACCCTCCGGTTGATACTGGAAAGTCTAGGTGGCGGTTTGTCGGGGGGCCGTCAAAACAGTGTCAAAGACTCGGTTGGTTCACACTGCTCTGCTGACCTCACTGGCCCATTCGCGGGCACGCCCGCTCCCACAGGATCACCCCAGAATTCGAGGCCAGTGCAGTACCTGTGGGAGCGGGCATGCCCGCGAAAGGCCGCAAGGCGGCCTCAGTAGTGATACCACTTCAACTCCAGCATCACCTCGTTCTGCGCCGTGGCCAGGTGGCTGAACTCTCGCGAAGCACTCAACCGCAGGCCCAGGTTCTGGCTGATCTCCCACTGCTGGTTCAGGCTCACACTGCGCCGCACCTCGCCATTGGTGAAGTAGTCGCCCTTGGCCTCCAGCGTCATGTTGCCCATCCCGTTGCGCCACAGCAGCCCGCCATTGAAGCCCGCCGCCGGGGCGATGAACTGGGCAAAATCATTGTGGTGCTCGACCCGCACCGTGCCCAGGGCAAAGCCCAGCAACCCGTCGGCCAGTTGCCAGGTGCCGCCGGCCCCGCCATTCACATGGCTCACCAGCACTTCGTCATCATGCTTGCCCGGCACCCGCTCCAGCCCGCCGGCCACCTGCCACGACCAAGGCTTGAGCAGCTCGTTGCGCGGCGTCAGCGAGCGGATGGTGGCCAGGTCCAGGCGCTGCACCTGCCAGTCATTGCCTTCGTACTGGCGCAGCTTCAGCTGCAGGATCTCGATCTGCGCCCCCAGCGGGAAGCCATAGGCGTTGTCATTCAGGTCGTGGTAGGCCATGCGCAGGCCGTATTCGGCGTAGGCGCGGTCTTCGCGGGTGCCCACGCCCAACTGCCAGGTGCGCGAGTCGTGGCCGTCCTCGGGCAGGCCCGGGCGCTCGATCTGCTGGGGCGGTGGCGGGTTGCTGTTGATCGCCCGCAGCAGTTCGAAACTGCGCTTGGCCTGCCCAGGGTCGCGCTCCTGGCCATTGGCGCGGTAACGCTCCAGGCGGTACGCGGCATCCTGCACCAGCGCCTGGCGCTGGCGGGGCAGGGCCTTGAACTCGAGGCTCTGCAGGTGCGAGGTATCGGCGCTTGCAGCCAGCACCTGGCGCTTTTCGTCGTGATCGAGCGGCTCGGCCCGGGCCAGCAGTTCGCGTTCGCGAGAGGGGCGGTACGTCTCGCTGGCGACCAGGCCGGACTGCTTCACGGCCTTCACCGTGTCGGTCGGGATGGCGGTCAGCGGGAACTGCGAGGTCAGGTCCAGGCTTGGTCGGGCCACCTGCAGCAGTTCCAGCAGGCGGTACGAGCAGTTTTCGTCGAAGAAGAAGTAGTCGAACTGGATCTGCTTCAACTCCCACACATGCTCGACCATGCGCCCGGTTTCTTCCGGGGTCAGGTCCAACTGGTACTCCCAGAGGTCGCGGTTTTCCAGGCTGCGGTATTCGGACAGTTTTTCCTGGTAGGGCATCAGCGCGAACAGGCCAGGGTAGCCGCCCATCAGGCCCTTCCAGGCGTACAGGATACTGTTGTCGCTGCCTTCGATATAGGCGCCGAAGTTGATCGCGTAGCTCAGCAGCGTGGTGTCGTCGCTGCGGGTGTTGGACTGGTCGATGCGCAGCAAGGTGTGGCCGAACATCGATGACGGGCTGTTCAGGTAGGCCGCCGGGAAGATCAGCGCCGCACTGTGCGGGTCGATCGATTGGTACCAGGTGGTGAATTCCTGACAGTCCGGTTGCGGCAGGTTCTGAAGCTCGAGCTGTTCGCGCAGCCAGCGGGTGCGTGCCGGGAACACGCACTGGGCATGCTTGTCGCCGAGGCTGGCCGGGGCGTACAGCGCTTCGACCGTGGCTTGCAGCTCCTGGTCGGGGTGGTGCGCGCCATCCTCGGCAAGGAAGAACGCATCATCGTCCACATAGCTGCGCCAGCCACCCAGCTTGGCGGTTTCGTAATGGCCCAGGGCAATCCAGTAAGGGGTGTTGGCCAGTTGCTGGACACGGCCTTGGTCCAGCACGGGCGCGGCATGAACAGGGGCGCAGGCACACAGCGCCAGGGATACGAAGCGTTTGAGCATGTCGGGCAACTACTTCTTAACGATGCCGAAAAAAGGCGAAACCCGCCCCGGGGTCGGGGCGGGAGCAGCTGCACTCAGGCCTCGGTTGCGTATTTGGCCAGGCGTGGGTCGTTCTTCAGAACAGCCAGAGTGTTGCTGTGGACGGTTTCGGCAGTGACGTCGGCGCTGCTGAAGATCTGGTTGAAGTGCTGGTGAGTGACCGATGCGAAGTAGCCACGGTCTTCCGGAGCCACGCCCAGAACCACGGCATAGGTGGTCAGCGCTTCGCCCTGGCCCATGGCCATGTCTTCGGACAGTTCGTTCATCATGCCGTTCATGGCGAACCAGGACTTGCCGCCGTAGGTCAGCGACGCTTTGGTCGAGCAGCCGTTGGTGCCGGAGGTCATGCCGAAGGTGGCGTTACCGGAGGTGCCGTTGGTGGTAGAAGCCAGGAAGTGTGCCGGAGTGCCGCGCTGGCCTTCGAACAGCATGTTGCCCCAGCCGCAGTTCGGGCCGCCTGGCGCTTCGGCCATGGCATTGATCGAGACCACGGTGAACAGAGTACCCAGAAGAATCCGTTTCATAGCATTTGTTCTCTATTTGACTTAACCAAGGGTCAGGGTTTCTGGCAACTCGGTTGCCAGGTCGGGAAAGCTTTTCACCCACCCGCGCAGCTTGGAGTTTAGGCACGATCTAAGAGTTGCGTTGTTGATTGCGAAAAATTTGCTGTTACATGACCCGCATCGGCTGCGACATAAAGTCCCGTGGAGCCTTGCAAGGCGCGCGCGGGCAGCGCCAGAATGCTGCGTATCTGCCCCGCCGAAGTAAGGAAACCCAATGCCCGATCCTGTCGCTGCGCGCCTGCGTCTCGCGCCTGAAGCCCTGACCCGGCGTTTCTCCCCCGAGCAGTTTGCCTTTACCAATACCGACGATCTGGAGCCGTTTCGCGGAGTCCTGGGCCAGGAGCGTGCTGTCGAGGCCCTGCAGTTCGGCGTGGCCATGCCGCGCCCTGGTTACAATGTGTACGTGATGGGCGAGCCTGGTACCGGCCGCTTCTCGTTCGTCAAGCGCTACCTCAAGGCCGAGGGCAAGCGCCAGCAGACCCCGGCCGACTGGGTTTACGTCAACCACTTCGATGACACCCGTGAACCCCGCGCGCTGGAGTTGCCGTCCGGCAGCGCCGGGGCGTTCATCGCGGACATGAACGGGCTGATCGACAACCTGTTGTCGACCTTCCCGGCGGTGTTCGAGCACCCGTCGTACCAGCAGAAGAAGGGCGCCATCGACCGCGCCTTCAACCAGCGTTACGACCGCGCCCTGGATGTGATCGAGCGCGCCTCGCTGGAAAAGGACGTGGCCTTGTACCGTGACGCCAGCAACGTCGCCTTCACGCCGATGGCCGACGGCAAGGCGTTGGACGAAGCCGAATTCGCCCAGTTGCCAGAGGAGGTGCGCGAGCAGTTCCACGAGGATATCGCCCTGCTCGAGGAACGCCTGAACGAAGAGCTGGCCAGCCTGCCGCAATGGAAACGCGAGTCGAACAACCAACTGCGCCAGCTCAACGAAGAAACCATCACCCTGGCCCTGCAACCGTTGCTGGCGCCGCTGTCGGAGAAGTACGCCGAGAACGCCGCGGTTTGCGCCTACCTGCAGTCGGTGCAGTTGAACCTGCTGCGTACCGTGGTCGAGCAACTGGTCGATGACAGCAAGACCGACGCGGCCGCGCGCAAGCTGCTGGAAGAGCAGTACGCCCCAAGCCTGGTGGTCGGCCACCACGCCGACGGCGGTGCGCCGGTGGTGTTCGAGCCGCACCCGACTTACGACAACCTGTTTGGCCGTATCGAATACAGCACCGACCAGGGTGCGCTGTACACCTCGTACCGCCAGCTGCGCCCTGGTGCGCTGCACCGCGCCAACGGCGGCTTCCTGATTCTGGAAGCCGAGAAGATGCTGGGCGAGCCGTTCGTCTGGGACGCGCTCAAGCGTGCGCTGCAGTCGCGCAAGTTGAAGATGGAGTCGCCACTGGGCGAGCTGGGCCGGGTGGCCACCGTCAGCCTGACGCCGCAGATGATCCCGCTGAACATCAAGCTGGTCATCATCGGCTCGCGGCAGCTGTATTACGCGCTGCAGGACCACGACCCGGACTTCCAGGAGATGTTCCGGGTGCTGGTGGACTTCGACGAAGACATGCCCATGGTCGACGAGAACCTGGAGCAGTTTGCCCAGTTGTTGCGTACCCGCACCAACGAAGAAGGCATGGCGCCACTGACCAGTGACGCGGTGGCGCGTCTGGCTACCTACAGCGCCCGCCTGGCGGAAAACCAGTCGCGCCTGTCGGCGCGTATCGGCGACCTGTTCCAGTTGGTCAGCGAAGCCGATTTCATCCGCCAGCTGGCCAGTGACGAAATGACCGACGCCGGGCACATCGAGCGTGCGCTCAAGGCCAAGGCCACCCGCACCGGGCGTGTTTCGCAGCGGGTGCTGGACGACATGCTCGCCGGCATCATCCTGATCGACACCGAAGGCGCGGCCATCGGCAAGTGCAACGGCCTGACCGTGCTCGAAGTGGGCGATTCGGCGTTCGGCATGCCGGCGCGTATCTCCGCCACCGTGTACCCGGGTGGCAGCGGTATCGTCGACATCGAGCGTGAGGTCAACCTAGGCCAGCCGATCCACTCCAAGGGGGTGATGATCCTCACCGGCTACCTGGGCAGCCGCTATGCCCAGGAGTTCCCGCTGGCGATCTCGGCGAGCATCGCCCTGGAACAGTCCTACGGCTATGTGGACGGTGACAGCGCCTCGCTGGGTGAAGCCTGCACGCTGATTTCGGCATTGTCGCGCACGCCGCTCAAGCAGTGCTTCGCCATCACTGGCTCGATCAACCAGTTTGGTGAAGTGCAGGCAGTGGGTGGGGTCAACGAGAAGATCGAGGGCTTCTTCCGCCTGTGCGAGGCGCGTGGCCTGACCGGTGAGCAGGGGGTGATCATCCCGCGTGCCAACGTTGCCACGCTGATGCTCGACGAGCGCGTGCTTCAGGCGGTGGAGAATGGCATGTTCCACGTGTACGCGGTCAGCCAGGCCGACGAGGCGTTGAGCCTGCTGGTGGGCGAGGAGGCCGGTGTGCTGGATGACAAGGGTCAGTTCACCGAAGGCAGCGTCAACGCCCGGGTGGTGGAGCGCCTGCGCGAGATCGCCGAGATGATTGGCGAGGAAGAAATCGAGAAGGCGGAGAAAGAACGCCTGGAAGAGGTGATTGCCCAGGCCAAGCCTGCCTGAGTCAATAAACCGGCGCTGGCGGCGATGTGCTACCGTTCAGCGCCGGTTTTCCATCTTTCTTTACCGTTCTTCTATGCTGGAACTTAAGGACGGTATCAGCGTTCAGGATGGAGACAGCCTGAATTTCAGGCTGAACAAGGCTTATTGGAGGGGGCGCGGCCATGCGCAATCTCAGCCTCACTCGCCAGTGCCTGGGCCTGGTGACCCGCATCGAATGCAGCATCCGTCCGCTGGCCGGGGACAACGGCATGTGGACGCTGCTGTTTGCCGCCGGCATGGCCGGCGAACAACCGTCCGCGATCAAGGCACAAGGGCCGTTCCATGGGCCGCTGGTGGCCGAATCGGTGCTCAATGCCATTGTCGACAGCCTGACCTTGCATGGGTACCAGGTGGCCGAGGATCCGCAGATCTGGTGTTTGCATTTGCAGGCGCAGTTGCGGCGGATCAATGGTGAGCGGTGTCGGAACCTGGGGGATTACCAGTTTCATCCTGAGACCTGAGTAACTTTTACTGGCCTCATCGCCGGCAAGCCAGCTCCCACAGGTAAAGCAATGGCCACAGGTCGGTGATCAACCTGTGGGAGCTGGCTTGCCGGCGATTGGGCTGCAAAGCAGCCCCGATTCACCGGGCTTTTGCTGTAACAGGTGGCTGGCTATACTCGCCGTCGCTTTTTTAGTCACCTGATGAGTCCCGACACTCCATGGAACGTATCCTCGAAAACGCGATGTATGCCTCGCGCTGGCTGCTCGCCCCCATCTACTTCGGCCTGTCCCTCGGCCTGCTGGCCCTGGCGCTGAAATTCTTCCAGGAAGTGGTCCACGTCCTGCCCAACGTCTTCGCCCTCAGCGAAGCCGACCTGATCCTGGTGATCCTGTCGCTGATCGACATGTCGCTGGTGGGTGGCCTGCTGGTGATGGTGATGATCTCCGGCTACGAGAACTTCGTTTCGCAACTGGACATCGACGAGAGCAAGGAAAAGCTCAACTGGCTGGGCAAGATGGACTCTTCGTCGCTGAAGATGAAGGTTGCCGCGTCGATCGTGGCCATTTCGTCCATCCACCTGCTGCGGGTGTTCATGGACGCACAGAACATCTCCACCGATTACCTGATGTGGTACGTGATCATCCACATGACCTTCGTGGTCTCGGCATTCTGCATGGGCTACCTGGACAAGCTGACCAAGCACTGAGCCTTTCAGGCCTCTTCGCAATCCCTGTGGAAGCGGGCAAGCCCGCGAAGAGGTCGGCACGGTCCACCTGACGAGCGGCGTCGGTCATGCCTTGTGCATTCGCCCTTTCTGTACAAAAAATGAGCTCTCATGCGTGGTTCCCATCGCG
Organism: Pseudomonas sp. TE3-3-F2023; assembly: GCF_036784815.1. Classification (NCBI taxonomy): domain Bacteria; kingdom Pseudomonadati; phylum Pseudomonadota; class Gammaproteobacteria; order Pseudomonadales; family Pseudomonadaceae; genus Pseudomonas; species Pseudomonas sp. TE3-3-F2023. The sequence goes on from NZ_CP145113.1 coordinate 1,629,729, forward strand.
AGGTGCTCTCATGAACCTGCATCAGCTCAACACCGAGGCCAGGGCTGGCCATGTCGACGAACTGAACCTGATCGCCATCGAAGGCGGGGACTACCTGCTAGAGGCCCGGATCAAAGGCCACCCCCACCCCCTGTCCGATGCCCGTGGTGAACGCTTGCGCGTGCATTCGGTGGAGGATGCGCGCAAGTTGCTGCAAACCATCCCCATGGTCTCGATGAACCTGGTGCACTGGTCGGTACAGGACGAAATGTGCGGCATGGGCACGCACCCGGAAGAAGACTTGAAGGTGCCGATTTCCCAGCGCTCGGCCTGGTAGCTGCTCGCAGCGCCCCAGTGTGCTAGGCTGCTCGCCCTTTTCATCAAGGGCGCGGCTTCACTGCGCCCTGCAGTGGAGCACGACAATGTCCGAACTCAACCTGTCCACCGACGAAACTCGCGTCAGCTACGGCATCGGCCGTCAGCTGGGCGGCCAACTGCGCGACAACCCGCCACCAGGCGTCAGCCTGGAAGCCATCCTGGCCGGCCTGACCGACGCCTTCAATGGCGCCGACAGCCGCGTCAGCGAAGCCGACCTGTCGGCCAGCTTCAAGGTCATCCGCGACGTGATGCAAGCCGAAGCAGCTGCCAAGGCTGAAGCCGCTGCTGCCGCTGGCAAGGCATTCCTGGTCGAGAACGCCAAGCGTGACGGCATCACCACCCTGGCTTCGGGCCTGCAGTTCGAAGTACTGACCGCAGGTGAAGGCGCCAAGCCGACCCGCGAAGACAACGTGCGCACCCACTACCACGGCACCCTGATCGACGGCACTGTGTTCGACAGCTCCTACGACCGTGGTCAGCCGGCTGAATTCCCGGTAGGTGGTGTGATCGCTGGCTGGACCGAAGCCCTGCAGCTGATGAACGCTGGCAGCAAATGGCGCCTTTACGTGCCGAGCGAGCTGGCCTACGGCGCCCAAGGCGTTGGCAGCATCCCGCCGCACAGCGTGCTGGTGTTCGACGTCGAGCTGCTCGACGTTCTGTAATGCCGCTGGGGCCGCTTTGCGGCCCATTCGCGACACAAGGCCGCTCCTACAGGGGAACGCATGCACCTGTAGGAGCGGCCTTGTGTCGCGATCGAGGGCGAAGCCCTCGCCAGGTCCGTTAGTTCCAGTCTGTCCCCCCGGGGCGCAACGCCCGCGCATAGCAGAACAGAAACAGATTCCGCACCAGCTCCTTGAGCACCCCCGGTTCACTCGAGTTAAGCCCGCTCATGTCCAGGTCTCCCTGGTCACGCAGCTCGTCGAGCGCTTCTTCTTCAAGCACCGCGCACACTTCGCCGGTTTCCCGATGAAGAATGCGCAGGTAGGGGTGAGGGCGGTCCAGCCAGGCGTCGATCAGATAAGTCATGGCTATTCTCCTTGGAAAGCAGTTCCAATGAGAATAATTCTTATTATCTTAATAGCAAGCGCCAATTGGCGGTTTTATGGAAAATCAGACCTTGCGCACGAACTCGGACTTCAGCTTCATGGCGCCGATGCCGTCGATCTTGCAGTCGATGTCGTGATCGCCGTCGCACAGGCGGATGTTCTTGACCTTGGTGCCGACCTTGACCACCAGGGACGAGCCCTTGACCTTGAGGTCCTTGATCACGGTGACGGTGTCGCCGTCCTGCAGGATGTTGCCGACCGAGTCCTTCTTCACCACCTCGTCGCTGGCCGCTTCGGCGTCGCCGCTGGCCGACCACTCGTGGGCACATTCAGGGCAGATCAGCTGAGTGCCATCCTCATAGGTGTATTCGGAGTTGCATTTCGGGCAGGGTGGCAGAGTGCTCACTTCGGTTCCTCAAACAAACAGACGGGCGGTTAAAAACCCGAATTGTATAAGGTATTTTTTCAGAAGTGATTATGTCCGGACAAAAGCATTAGCGGGCTTGCCCGCTCCCACAGGGTCTGCGCTACCTTTGAGGCTTGCGCGGTCCCTGTGGGAGCGGGCAAGCCCGCGAAGAATACGACTCGGTCTATCAGTGAGTACGCGCGACCGCAAACTCGCTCAGCTCGACCAGCGCATCACGATATTCGCTGGTCGGCAGCACTTCCAGGCACTGGATCGCACGCTTCACATAGTCACGCGCCAGCTCCGCCGTGTACTTCAGTGCACCCGACTCTTCTACCGCCACGCGAATCTGCTCCAGGTCTTCCAGGCCGCCCTTCTGGATCGCCTGGCGCACCAGCGCAGCCTGTTCGGCAGTGCCTTCGCGCATGGTGTAGATCAGCGGCAGGGTAGGCTTGCCTTCGGCCAGGTCGTCACCGACGTTCTTGCCCAGGGTCTGCGAATCGCCCTTGTAGTCCAGCAGGTCGTCGACCAGCTGGAACGCCACGCCCAGGTGGTCACCGAAGGTACGCAGGGCCTCGCGCTGTTCGTCGGTGGCTTCGGCCAGCGCGGCGGCGCTGTGGGTCGAAGCCTCGAACAGCATTGCGGTCTTGCCGCGGATGACCTCCATGTAGACTTCCTCGGTGGTGCTGGCGTCGCGTACCCGCGACAGTTGCAGCACTTCACCTTCTGCAATCACGCGGGTGGCCTTGGACAGAATCTGCATGACCGGCATCGAGCCCAGTTCGACCATCATCTCGAACGAACGCGAATAGAGGAAGTCGCCCACCAGCACGCTTGGTGCGTTGCCCCACAGGGCATTGGCGGTGGAGCGGCCACGGCGCATGCCAGACATGTCGACCACGTCGTCGTGCAGCAGGGTAGCGGTGTGCAGGAATTCGATGGTGGCAGCCAGCAGGCGCAGGTCGTCGCCTTCGCGGCCCAGGGCCTTGCCACACAGCAGCACCAGCAGGGGGCGCAGGCGCTTGCCACCGGCGGACGTGATATAGTCGCCGATCTTCGATACCAGCGGCACGCGCGAGGTCAGCTGCTTCTTGATGATCTCGTCGACGGCGCTGAAATCATCAGCCACCGCGCGGTAGAAGGATTGGGGTTGCATCGGCTGCTCCAGTGAGGTTGCGCGGCATGCTAGGTCGCGGGTCCCGGTGTGTCAAGGCGCGGTGCCAGCGCCCCGGGGGCGGTACTTGCAAGCAAAACCGCGGTTGCGTACAATCGCGCACCCTAACTTCCTGGGCAGCACCTGCCTTACGCAATTGCGCCGGGCCGTTCCAGCCCTGTGCAGCCATGCCAGCCAATACTCATCATATAAAGCGCTGGGTGAGCAGGATTATCGGAGAAATACCATGTCTTACGCAGTAATCGTTACCGGCGGCAAGCAGTACAAAGTCGCTGAAGGTGAATTCCTCAAGATCGAAAAACTGGAAGTCGCCACTGGCGAATCCGTGACCTTCGATCGCGTCCTGCTGGTCGCCAACGGGGAAGAAGTCACCATCGGTGCTCCAGTTGTTGCTGGCGCTAAAGTAGTGGCCGAAGTCGTTTCGCAAGGCCGCCACGACAAGGTTCGCATCATCAAGTTCCGTCGTCGTAAGCACCACATGAAGCGTATGGGCCACCGCCAGTGGTTCACCGAGATCAAAATCACCGGTATCCAGGCTTAATCCCCTAGATCCCCTGAATTTATTTGGAGAATTGAACCATGGCTCACAAGAAGGCTGGTGGTAGTACTCGTAACGGTCGCGACTCAGAATCGAAACGCCTTGGCGTGAAGATGTATGGCGGCCAGGCTATCAAGCCAGGCAACATCATCGTCCGTCAGCGCGGCACCGAATTCCACGCTGGCTACGGCGTTGGCATGGGCAAGGATCACACCTTGTTCGCCAAGATCGAAGGCGTGATCAAGTTCGAGAAGAAAGGCGAGTTCATGCGCCGTTACGTGAGCATCGTCGCCGCTTAATCGCGACGTCGCTCCAGAAGCCCCGTCATGCGACGGGGCTTTTTCGTTTGTGGTGAGCCTCTTGCAAAGCTGTTTGTATGGGCTGCCGGCGTGGGTTTCTACGGTCGTACGGGGCCGCCGCGCTCATTTTTGCAAGAGCCTCAGGTTTTTCAGGTATTCAACTCGCCAACAGGCGAGAGGCGGTTTTGAATGAAGTTTGTTGACGAAGTATCCATTCGGGTCAAGGCCGGTGACGGTGGCAACGGTTGCATGAGCTTCCGTCGCGAGAAGTTCATCGAAAACGGTGGCCCCAACGGTGGTGACGGTGGCGACGGTGGTTCGGTGTACATGATCGCCGACGAAAACCTCAACACCCTGGTCGACTATCGCTACACCCGTCATCACGAGGCCCAGCGTGGCGCCAACGGCGGCAGCACCGACTGCACCGGCAAGAAAGGCGACGACCTGTTCCTGCGTGTGCCGGTCGGTACCACCGTGATCGACGCCTCCACACAGGAAGTGATCGGTGACCTGGTCACCCCGGGCCAGAAGCTGATGGTCGCCCAAGGCGGCTGGCACGGCCTGGGCAACACCCGTTTCAAGTCCAGCACCAACCGTGCGCCGCGCCAGACCACCCCGGGCAAGCCGGGTGAGCAGCGCGACCTGAAGATGGAAATGAAAGTGCTGGCCGACGTCGGCCTGCTGGGCCTGCCGAATGCTGGCAAGAGCACCTTCATTCGTTCGGTTTCGGCCGCCAAGCCGAAAGTGGCCGACTACCCGTTCACCACCCTGGTGCCCAACCTGGGCGTGGTCAGCGTCGACCGCTGGAAGAGCTTCGTCATCGCCGACATTCCCGGCCTGATCGAAGGTGCTTCCGAAGGCGCCGGCCTGGGTATCCGCTTCCTCAAGCACCTGGCGCGTACCCGCGTGCTGCTGCATCTGGTGGACATGGCGCCGCTGGATGAAAGCAGCCCGGCCGATGCCGCCGAGGTCATCGTCAACGAGCTGACCCGCTTCAGCCCGTCGCTGGCCGAGCGTGAACGCTGGCTGGTGCTTAACAAGGCCGACATGGTCATGGACGACGAGCGCGACGAGCGGGTCAAGGAAGTGGTCGAGCGCCTGCAGTGGGAAGGCCCGGTCTACGTGATCTCGGCCATCTCCAAGCAGGGCACCGAAAAGCTCAGCCACGACCTGATGCGCTACCTCGAAGACCGCGCCGACCGCCTGGCCAACGACCCGGCCTACGCCGAAGAGTTGGCCGACCTCGACCAGCGCATCGAAGACGAAGCCCGTGCCCAGCTGCAGGCCCTGGACGATGCCCGTACCCTGCGCCGTACCGGCGTCAAGAGCGTGCACGACATCGGCGACGATGACGGTTGGGACGATGATTTCGAGGACGACGAAGACGGCCCGGAAATCATTTACGTGCGCGACTGACCGGTTGCAGTACACTAAACGCCGCTCTTTGGAGCGGCGTTTTTGTATCCACGGTATCTACAGATTCGACATAGGTTGGAAGAAGATGCGAAGCAAGGTGACGGGCGCCAAGCGCTGGGTCGTGAAGATTGGCAGTGCTCTGCTGACCGCCGATGGCAAAGGCCTCGACCGCGGTGCCATGGCCGTTTGGGTCGAGCAGATGGTCGCGCTGCGTGAGGCAGGCGTGGAGTTGGTACTGGTCTCCTCCGGGGCCGTGGCTGCCGGCATGAGCCAGCTGGGCTGGACGTCGCGACCGAGTGCGATGAACGAGCTGCAGGCGGCTGCCTCGATCGGCCAGATGCGCCTGGTGCAGGCCTGGGAGTCGAGCTTCGGCGAGCACGGCAAGCACACCGCGCAGATCCTGCTGACCCATGACGACCTGTCCGACCGCAAGCGCTACCTGAACGCCCGCAGCACCCTGCGCACGCTGGTCGACCTGGGCGTGGTGCCGGTGATCAACGAAAACGATACCGTGGTTACCGACGAGATCCGCTTCGGCGACAACGACACCCTGGCGGCGCTGGTGGCCAACCTGGTCGAGGCCGACCTGTTGGTGATCCTCACCGACCGCGATGGCATGTTCGACGCCGACCCACGCAACAACCCCGAAGCCCAGCTGATCTACGAGGCCCGCGCCGACGACCCGGCACTGGACGCGGTGGCCGGCGGTACCGGTGGCGCTCTGGGCCGTGGCGGCATGCAGACCAAGCTGCGCGCCGCGCGCCTGGCAGCCCGTTCCGGTGCCCATACCATCATCATCGGTGGCCGCATCGAGCGCGTGCTGGATCGCCTCAAGGCTGGCGAACGCCTGGGTACCTTGCTGTCGCCCGAGCGCGGCATGCTTGCGGCACGCAAGCAGTGGCTCGCCGGTCACCTGCAGACCCGTGGCACCCTGGTGCTGGATGCCGGTGCCGTGCAGGCGCTGCGCCAGGCCAACAAGAGCCTGCTGCCGGTTGGCGTGAAAACCGTGCAGGGCAGCTTCCGTCGTGGCGAGATGGTGGTGTGCGTGGGCCCGGACGGCCTGGAAGTGGCCCGCGGGCTGGCCAACTACAGCGCCCTGGAAGCGCAGAAGATCATCGGCCAGCCGTCGGATGCCATCGAAGGCCTGCTGGGCTACAGCGCAGAACCGGAGTTGGTGCACCGCGACAACCTGGTGCTGGTATGAGCCTGCTGAAGCGGGTAATCGGTGTGGCGGCATTGGTGCTGCCAATGCTGGCCGGGGCCGAGGAAATTGGCCAGGTATCCACCGTGTTCAAGTTCCTCGGGCCGAATGACCGCATTGTGGTCGAGGCGTTCGACGACCCCAAGGTCGAGGGCGTGACCTGCTACCTGTCACGGGCCAAGACTGGTGGCGTGAAGGGTGGGTTGGGCCTGGCGGAAGATCGGGCGGAGGCATCGATTGCCTGTCGTCAGGTCGGGCCGATCAGCTTCAAGGGTGAGCTGAAGGATGGCGAGGAAGTGTTTAAGGAACGCACCTCGCTGGTGTTCAAGACCATGCAGGTGGTGCGCTTCCTGGACAAGAAGCGCAATACGCTGGTGTACCTGGTGTATAGCGACCGGATAGTCGAAGGTAGCCCGCAGAATGCGGTGACAGCGATTCCGATTCTGCCTTGGGCGCATTGATAGCCTGACAGATCGCCGGGAGGCCTTTGGCCTCCATCGCCGGCAAGCCAGCTCCCACAGGTACAGTGCAGGCCTCGGGGCTTGTGCAATACCTGTGGGAGCTGGCTTGCCGGCGAAAGGGCCGCAAAGCGGCCCCAATTACCTCAGGCCAATTCCTCGGCCTGATGATCCTCACGCACAACCGCCTTCACCTCATCCCGACGGCTGATGAACTTCCAGTCCGCCTCGTCGATGTAGATGCCATTCGGCCCGCTGCCACCTTCCAGGTCGATCGCCACGCGCGCAGACACCTGCGGCTTCACGCTCGCCAGGATCGGGACGAAGCCCAGCTGCAGGCTGGTTTCCAGCAGCGCAGCCTGGTTGCGTTCGTCGATGTCCGCCGCTTCGTCCAGGTAGTACGGCAGGCGGATGCGCCCGGCCAGGTCGCGGTCCATCAGGTGCAGCAACAGGTACATGTTGGTCAGCGCCTTGATGGTCATGGTGGTGCCGTTGGATGCCGCGCCGTCAATGTCGGCGTGGATCACCGGCTGGCCGTTGACCTTGGTGATCTCGAACGCCAGCTCGAACAGGTCCTTCAGGCCCAGCTGGTTGTGGTTGGCCGCCACCAGCCGTGCCAGGTATTCCTTGGCCTCTTCGTTCTTGTTGTCCTGCTCGGCGCTCTGGGTCAGGTCGAATACCGACAGGGTTTCGCCTTCTTCGTATTGACCGGCGCTGTGGATGATCTGGTCGATGTGCTTGAGCGCTTCCTTGTTCGGCGCCAGCACCACGCGGAAGCTCTCCAGGTTGGATACCTGGCGCCTGTTGATCTCGCGGTTGAACAGGGCCAGCTGGTGCTCGAGGCTGTCGTAGTCGCTGCGGATGTTGCGCAAGGTCCGGGCGATGTCGGTGACCGCGGCGCGGCGGGCCTTGGCCAAGGTCAGGGCTTCGTCGGTGCGGTGCGCATAGGCGTTCACCAGCAGCTGCAGGCGGCGTTCCATGTCGTCTTCGCTGTCGAACTTGGCCACGCCTTTCAGGCGCACCTGGGCGTACAGCGCCTCGATCTGGTTGTCCACCCGCTGCAGGCTCTGCCAGCTGTCCTGGTAGTCGTTGAGCAGCGGCAGCAGGTTGTCCATCGAGTCGTCGATGGCTTCCATGTACGGCGTGCCATAGGGCAGGTCGGCCGGCAGCAGCTGGCGACGGCGCAGGGCGTCTTCCAAGGTGCGCTGCTTGGCCTCGAGGTCGCCGATCTGTCGGCCGACCAGTTGCAGCTTGGCCGACAGTTGCTGGACTCGTTCGGTGAAGGCGTCGCTGGAGCGCTTGAGTTCATCCTGGGCGGCTTCGAGCTGCGACAGCTGTTCCAGTTTCTCGGGTTCTTCGGCGGCCAGGGTTTCGCTGCGGCGGAAGTCTTCCAGCGCCTTCTGCGCGTCCAGTACTTCCTGGTACAGGGCTTCGGTCTGCGCCTTGGAGGCGGAGCGGTCGGCGGCTACGGCTTGCTGGGTCTTGAGCTGCTTCAGCTCTTTTTCCAGGCGCTCTTTCTGGTCACGCAGGGCGGCGCGGTCGGCCAGGGCCTGCAGTGCCGGTGGGTCGATGTGCGAAAGGTCGATGGACAGGCCCGGGGCTTCGAAGCGTTCGCCCTTGAAGCCATCGAGCACCGCTTCCAGCGATTTTACCCACAGGTCGCTGTCGTCCAGTTCGATACCGCGGTCACCCAGCGGCAGGCTGAACAGTGCGCCGTTGAACAGGCGCATCAGGCGGTCGACGTCCTGCTGCGAGAACTCTTCGCGCAGGCGGGCATAGCTGTTGTTGTCGGCGTGGTCGAGCTGTTGCTTGACCTGCTTAAGGCGCTTTTCCAGGTCGCGGACGCGTTCGTCCAGGTCTTCGGCGCTGAACTGCCGCGACTGGGCGAGGGCGCCAGCCAGTTCGTCGTGGGCGTCCTTGGCTGCCAGCAGTTGCTGCTCCAGCACCTTGACGTCATCGACCAGGGCGAAGCGGTGCTTGAGCACCGACAGCTCGCCCAGCCAGCGCTGGATGCCGGTGATTTCACGCTCCAGGCGCATCAGCTCCTGGGTGCCGCCGCGCTGGTCGTTCTGCAGGCGGTCCTGCTCGCCACGGTAGTGTTCGGCCTGGATCACCAGCTCTTCCTTGCGAGCCATGGCGTATTCCTGCCAAGTGCCCAGCAGGGTGTCGAGCACTGGCGAAATGCGGTGCAGCTTGCCGCGCAGGATGTCGCGCTGGGCCACACCACCGGCCAGGGCCTCGACCAGCGGGCCGGCGGCGACCAGGGCGTTGTAGTCCTGTTCCATGCGGCGCACGTCGCGGAAGGCTTCCTCACAGGCGGCGATGTAGTCGACGCTGCCGGAGCGCAGGCTGTGCTCGAAGGCGTCGAGGAACAGCTGCTTGAGCTTGGCGGCGGTGATTTCGCGCATGTGCAGCAGGTTGATGAACAACGCGCGGAAGGTTTTCAGGCTTTGTTCGCTGGTCGAGCGCAGCGGGATCATGGTCAGGTCCAGCGGCACCGAGGTGTGGCCACCAACCAGCAGACGACGCAGTTCGTCCGGCTTCAGCTCGTAGGCCTTGATACCCAGGCGCTCGAGGTTGGTGAACAGCTCTTTCTGGCGCAGGCAGGTGTCGTTCTTCTGATAGTGGGCCAGGTCCAGTTCGCCCTTGTAGGCAAAGAACTGGTGGCCGAAGCCGCCGCCCGGGCCGCGGCCGACAACGCCGATGACGTGCGGGCCGTGGGGCAGGCTCAGTTCGCAGAGAATGTACGAGGTGTCGCTGGCGAAGTAGAAGCGGCGCGACTGCTCGAGGCTGTACTTGCCGAAGCTCATGTCCGACATGCGCGCCAGGATCGGGAACTGCAGGGCGTTGATCGACGCCGATTTACCCAGGTTGTTGGCACCGTAGACCGACAGCGGCTGTTCCAGCGGGAAAAGGCCAAGGCTGTAGCCGGCGGTGTTGAGCAGTGCGAAGCGGCGGATGCCGTAGCGTTCCTGGCTCATGCGTCAATCTCCTGTTGCTCTTCGCGGATGGCCCGGGCCAGGGCTTCCTCTTCGCTTTCTTCGCCCTCGAACGGGCTGAGGTCGAGCGGGTCGTCGGTGCGGTTGAGTTCTTCGGGGCTTTCTTCCTCGACCAGTACCGGGGTCGGCAGCGGCAGGTCGCTGTGCAGGGTGGCTGCCAGGTCGCGGTCCTGCTGCACGGCCAGGCACACGTCGAGGAAGCGATGCATAGGCGGCAGGAAGCGGTAGATGCCGCCTTCCTCGAAGGCGAAGCCGAGCTGTGTCATGCGGCGCAGGATTTTTTCTTCCAGCTCGTCCACGGTTTGCACTTCGGCCTGCAAGAACAGGTCGCGGTACTTGTCCAGCAGCGATGGCAGTTCGTCACGGCCGATGCTGCCGCCATCGAGCACGGCCATCGGGTCGCGGCCCTGGTCGGCCAGGTGTTCGACCAGGATGAAGGTGAACAGCGACAGGCGCTGCGCGGTCTTGTTGACCTGCGCGGCGGTCATGTCCGGCACGAAGTAGTAGAAGCCACGGGTGTCGCACACCAGTTCGAAGCCCAGGGCCTTGAACAGGGTGCGGTACTGGTCCTGGAAGTTCGACAGCTGGGCGTACAGCTCGGGGTCGCGGCGGCTGACGTGGAAGCCTTTGAACAGCTCGCGGAAGATCGGCGCGAGCTGGGACAGTTCGGAAAGATCAAGATGCATGGGCTGGGCTCGCGTTGGATTCGGTAGGCGCGCTGGCGGCGTCTTCGCGGCTGGAAGTCAGGGCGAACGAGCGCAGGCTGACCAGGTGTTCCTGGGTGATGTACTCGCGGCGGTCGAGGCGTTCGCGCTTGAAGCGCTTTTCCCGCGACAGGCGCGAGAACCAGTACAGCAGCTCGTCGGTGGCGCCTTCGGGCTCCTGCTCCAGCAGCCAGACCATCAGGTCGGGCAGCGGCAGGGCCTGTTCGCAGCGTTCGGCCATTTCCTTGACCGTGCGCGGTGCACGGGGCAGGGCGCCGGACTGGGTCTTGTGGGCCTTGGGGAAGCGCGCCGGCTTGGGCTCGAAGCGGGCCAGGGCGTAGACATAGGCCTCGACCTGGCTGGCGCTGCCGAGGAAAGTGCTTTGCGGGCGGGTGAACATCGGCATGGCCGCTTGCGGTACGGCGTCGATGCCCTTGCGCCGGATCACCGACAGGGCCAGTGCGGCGCCACGGGTCACGGCGTTGTGCCGGCGGGCTTCCTCACGCAGAGGCAGCAGCAGTTCGCGGGCGTGGCGCAGGGTCAGCTGGGCGCTGGTCTGCATTTCCAGGATGCGCGCGTGGGTGCGCAACAGCATGTCGTCGTCGACCAGGTGGCCCAGGCGCGCCTGTTCGCCCAGCAGCTTCAGCAGCACGGTCTCGACCTTGCGCACGCCCTGTTCGAAGGCGCCATCGGCGTTGACCAGCTGGATCATCGGCTCGACGTACTCGTCCCAGGTCGCCAGTACTTCGGCATAGCGCTGGCGCAGCGGGATCTGGCGGTTGCTGGTCTTGGCCCGCTCGGCCACGGCTACCAGTGCCTGCTCGTCGTTGTCGAGCTTCTTCAGTACATCGCGCACGCGCATGTCGAGCAGGCGCAGCTGGCGCGCCAGGTCGTCGCTGTCGCGGTTGTCGAAGGCGTCCTGGATATGCCCGGCCAGGCGCTCCAGATGGCGCAGGTAGGCTTCGATCTCCAGACACAGGCCCAGCCGGTGTTCGCGGCGCAGGTAGGCGAGGAAATCGTGGATCTGCGCGTTGAGCTCGAAACGGTTCGGGCTCTTGGCCACCGGGACCAGGATATCCAGGCGGATCCACACGTCGAGCAGCTGGGTGATGTCCTGCGGGGTGCTCTCGACCTGCTGGCGTGCCACGTGCTGACGCAATTCGACCAGGCTCAGGGTGCCCTGGTCGAAACGCTCGCACAGCGGCTCGATCAGGGCCCAGTGTTCGGCTAGGGCGCGCAGGACGCGCTTGGGTTCGATCATTGGCTTCGACTCGTTGCCAAGAAAAAGGGGGCGATTGTACTGCATCCGAGGGGGAGGTTTTCACCCCTTGGTCTGTAATGGGGGATAACCTTATGGCGTAAGTGGGTTTGGTTTGATTTTTGTAGTGGCATTCAGACCGAGCGCCGCCCGCGCGGCGCTCGGTCTGATAGGCGCTGCAAAAAACACGGTGTACACGTTAGAATCCCCTATTGCCTTCACCCCTCGGAAACCCGCCCCTTGCTCACCGAACCCCGTCGCCGCGCCTACCTTTCCGCCATGCAAGTGGTGCACTGGCTGCCGCGCGCCGAACTGCCGTTCGCCGCACCGTCGCGGCCCGAGCTGCTGCTGCCGGTGGCGCCGGTCGAGGACCTCGATTTCGACGTAAGGCCGGCACCGGCTGCCAACGAGGCGCCGGCCACTCCCCAGGCCCGCTCTGGCGAGCGGCCCAAAATCGAGATTCCGCGCCCGGGCAGTGCGCCCAAGCCGGCCGCCAAGCCTGCCGAGGCCGAGGAGCAGGCCGCGCCACCGCGCCCGGCCCCGGTGCCACCCCCGCGCTTCTCGTTGCAGTTGCTGCGTGCCGGCAGCTGCCTGCTGCTGGTGGAGTTGGCTACCGGCCAGCCGTTCCAGAGCCGCGACCCGTCGTACCTGCTGCTCAAGGACATGCTGCGCGCCGCCGACCTGCCCGACGCTCCGCAGATCATCGGCGAGCCGGTGCGCTGGCCGCTGCTGGTGCGCGGCAACATGGACCAGGGCCCGGAGGCGGCGCGCGATTTCGTCCAGGGCTTTGTCCAGGCGCGCCTGGAGGACGCCCCGTGCACTTGCCTGTGGCTGGTCGGCCTGCCGGCGCTGCGCTTTGCCGCCAATGTCGACGGCGAAGCCTATTACCAACCCCTGAAGCTCGAGGGCCTGGGCGAAGCCTGGGCCTTGCCGGGCCTTGAACTGTTGATGGACGAGCCGCAGCGCAAGGCGGACGTCTGGAAAGCCATGCGCCAGCTGATGGCGCGCTGGAAGAGCGTTGAATGAGTGACTCGATCAGTTTCCGCCCTATGACCGAGGCGGATCTGGATGCCGTACTTAAGATCGAATATGCCGCGTTCAGTCATCCCTGGACGCGCGGGATTTTTCAGGATGCGCTCAAGTCGTACGAAGTCTGGCTGATGTTCGACGGCCAGCAGCAGGTGGGCCACGGCGTGATCAACGTGATCATCGACGAGGCGCACCTGCTCAACATCACCGTCAAGCCGGAAAATCAGGGCCGCGGCCTGGGCCTGCGCCTGCTCGAGCACCTGATGGCCCGGGCCTACCAGCTCAATGGCCGCGAGTGCTTCCTGGAAGTGCGCGCCAGCAACCAGTCGGCCTATCGTTTGTACGAGCGCTACGGGTTCAACGAAATCGGCCGCCGCCGCGACTATTACCCGGTTGCCGGCGGCCGTGAAGACGCGCTGGTGATGGCCTGCACCCTGCTCGAAGATTGAGCAGGGCGGGCTTCATTCACAGGTCCTGTGGCTGGGCCTCCATCGGCTTGGCCAGGTCGCGCAGGCTTCTGGTCACGCTGCCGGTATTGCATTTGGCTGCGGCCTGCTCTGGCGTGTACTTGCGCACGGTGCGGAAGAACAGTTCGCAGGTCTGTTTCTTCTGCGTCACCTGCCACTTGTTCGAGCAGGCATCCAGCGTCAGCTTGGCGTCGGCCCGCTGATTGCGCCCCATCCCCGCCTGCCAGCAGGCGGCCGTCAGGTCCTGCCCCATCATCTTCAAACCAGCAGCATCGGCTGCATCCTGGTCGCCACCATGGCTGTCCTTGTTAGAGGCATACCAGATGGCACTAGGGTGGTTGGCACCCAGCACCGGCACCTTGGCACCTGGCTGCGGGCTGATGCTGACCAGGCCCAGCACATCTACCTGTGGCCCGTACTGCTGCTGGATCCAGCTGCGTACCGGCGCGCCGAAGGCCACCATCGGCAGGGGCCTGGCGGGGTTTTGCAGAGTCATCTCGCTGACCATGCGCACCTGGTAGTCCTTGAAGTAGCTGTAGGTTTCCTTCAGCGTTTCACCCGCGCTGGCGGGGGCGGCGATGGGAGCGATATCGATGATGGTCTGGTAGGCCGGGGTCTGGCTGGCGTCGACGCCGTTGAATGTCAACAGCTCGGCCCAGCGGTCGGTGGTATTGGAGCGCAGGTAGTCCTGGGCCTGGGTCAGCGAGTAGTCCGGCGGGAAGTGCAGCAGTTCGATGCTGCGGCGATTCTGCAGGGCCATGCCCAGTGGCAGGAACAGATACCAGTCATAGGACCATTTGCCTTCCTCGTTCAGCCGAGTGGCTGCCTGATAGGCAAGATCACCGCTGTCGAGCAGCTTGCGCAGGGGTTTTGCATAGTTGGCGGGTACGCCACTGATGGTTGCGTGCAGGCGATCGTTGTCGCGGCTTACATGTACCTGGGCAGCGGCATGGCCGTCGCGGCGAACGCTTTGGGTCAGATAGTGTTCTACGGTTTGCTCCAGGGTCCAGTCGCGATAACAGATCACGTGGCAGTTGTTGGGGAAGGCGAAAAGGCGGGTGACGCGCTGGGCGTCGCCCAGGTCGATTCGCGCATCGGCGGCTGCAAGGCCGCTGAAGGCCAGGGCGGCAAGGCTCGGTATTGCCATCTTGTGCATGCTTAACTCCTTGTTGGGCGCAGCCGTATTCGGCAGCGTGGCACATACTGTGGCAAGGGGTGCAGGGATGAAAAGAGCTGGATGGCTGCCGCTGGTGCTGGCCATGTTGTGTGCGGTGGCGAAGGCTGATGAGCGTGATGTCTGGTTGTTCGCTCAATGGGCCGGCGACCATCAGACACGGCCATTTCGCGAGATGCTTGTGGATGCCCGCCTTTACGGCATGGTGCCTATCCATCAACTGCTGCGTTCGGCTTCGGACTGGAAGCTGTGCCACGCGTCCCCCTTCGCCGTGCCGCCCACCAGCAACTGGCCCGCGGTGCGATCGACGCTCTCGCTGATCAAGACGCTCCATGACCAGGGCATCCTGCGCCAGTTCGAGGTGGTTTCGGCCTATCGAGACCCACGCCTGAACGTCTGCGCCGGCGGGGCGGCCAACAGCGCCCATACCCGGGCGTTCGCCGTCGATATCCTGCTACCCGACTGGGCGGACCCCAACCCCCTGTGCCGTTTCTGGCAGCAGTATGGCCAGGCCTGGAACATGGGCCTGGGGCGCTATCCGTCCGGGCGTATTCATGTGGATACCGCGGGTTATCGCACCTGGGGTGGCGACGGCCGTGCAGGTTCGTCGTTCTGTATCAAGCCCAGATGAGCCAGGCAGCTCCTGCATTCGCCCGTCACCCACGTGGCGAAGCGCTGGCGCTTGCCATCGTCTTCTAGCGGCTTGGGGCTGAGCAGGTGGTATGCCGAGCCATCACGCACAAAGCCGAACGGCGCCTGTAATTGGCCGCTGTCTAGTTCGTCGCGCACCATGAGGGCTGAGGCCATGGCCAGGCCCAGGCCGGCGCTGGCGGCCTGAATCGACAGGTAGAAGTGCTCGTAGTCGCCGCGCTCGGTATGTCGGGCCTGCTGGCCGCTCAGGCGCAGCCAGTTGGGCCAGGCGCCGGGGCGGGTGGCGCTGTGCAGCAGGCGTTGGCCTCCAAGTTGGGTGGGGGCGGCGGGATGGCAGACCGGGCCGATCCATTCGTCGCAGATCTTCTGGTTGTGCAGCTGCTTGTCCCAGTGAAAATCATCGCGGCGAATTGCCAGGTCGACCCCGGTGCGGGCGAAGTCAAGTGGCCCGCCTGCGGCCACCAGGTGCAACTGCAGGTCGGGATTGGCGGCATGGAAGCGGGGCAGGCGCGGGATCAGCCAGCGCATGGCTATGGTCGGCTCGCACGACAACACCAGCACGTTGTCGCGGGCCTGTTGCTGCAAGCGCTGCACGGCGCCTTCGAGGTGCTCGAAGATCGCCTGGGTAGTGCCTTGCAAGGCACGGCCAGCAGGGGTAAGGAAAATGGCCCGGTTGCGGCGCTCGAACAACTCCACACCAAGGCTTTCTTCAAGCAGGCGCACCTGGCGGCTGACTGCACCATGGGTGACGTGCAGGTGCTCGGCGGCGCGCACGAAGCTCTCGGTTTCGGCGGCGATGTCGAAGTAGCGGAAGGCGTTGAGTGGCGGTAGTTTCATGGCATTTGTGTTGCCAGTACCGGTCTCTTCGCGGGCTTGCCCGCTCCCACAGGGTTTCACACCAACTGAGAGATGTGGGTTACCTGTGGGAGCGGGCGAGCCCGCGAATAGGCCGGCACCGGCACTACACCTCTGTGAAAAAAACTATCAGATTTGCTTCACTATAAATCGATTTTTCCTGGTCTATAAGCTCTCGATAATTACCTGGTCTGTGCATTTCCATCGCCTATCGAGAGCCACCAGCATGACCGAACTCATCGCCGTCGCACTGTTCACCCTGCTTGCCGTCATCAGCCCCGGTGCCGACTTTGCCATGGTCACCCGAAGCAGTTATGCACAGGGCCGCAAGGCCGGGCTGGCGGCTGCCGTGGGCATTGCCCTGGGAGTGCAGGTGCATGTCCTGTACACGGTACTGGGCATTGCGGTGATCATCAGCCAGAGCCCGACCCTGTTTATGGGCATGAAAGTGCTGGGCGCGGGTTACCTGGTCTACCTGGGCTACCAGTCGCTGACCAACACCCGGCGCCTAACCCTCGACGGGGCTGCCGCATTCGCCGCCAGCGTAATGCAGGCCCTGCGCACGGGCTTTCTGACCAACGCTCTCAACCCCAAGACCATGCTGTTCGTCATCAGTGCCTTCACTCAGGTGGTACAGCCTGGCAGCTCGCTGGCGCTGGATTTTGCCTACGGCGCTTTCATGTCCGTTGCCCACTGGCTGTGGTTCAGTCTGGTGGCGGTGTTCTTCTCCAGCGCGGCATTGCGCAAGGCGATGATCGAGCGACAGAGGCTGGTGGACAGGGTAATCGGCCTGGCGCTGATCGGGTTGGGCCTGGCTGTGGCGGTGACCGGCATGCGTTGAGGTGGCGATTGCATGTCCAGTAGGGGGCATTTTTTGCAGGCAAAGAAAAAGGGCTTACCTTGCGGTAAGCCCTTCGTCTTGTTTGGTGGCTACACAGGGACTTGAACCCCGGACCCCAGCATTATGAATGCTATGCTCTAACCAACTGAGCTATGTAGCCGATGGCGCGCATTATTCTCTTGAACGGCCCCTCTGTCAACACTCATTTCAAAAAAAATTTGCACGCTTTCAAAAACTTAGCGGCCAGGCCCGCGTTCTGCCGTGTCCAACGGCATGCCGCCGGCTTTCTACTGCCCGATGCGCCAGCCATCGGTGGCCTTGAGGTCGGCTTTCAGTACCGGGCCGATACTTGCGCCATCGAAGGTTACCCGCTCGCCCGCCGACACCATGCGCTGTTCGCCGCGCTGGATGACCATGGCTTTGCCGTTGAGCACCACCAGTTCGTCATGACCAGCATGGCGGGCGACCTGCAGGCGGGTACCAAACACCTGGACGCGCGCATCGCCCACAGTCACTTCCATGGCTCGGCCGTCGAGCATCACTTCAAGGTATACCCGGCCCTGCACCAGCTGCAGCTGGCGCGTGCGGCCGCGCAGGTCGGCGTTAATCGCGCTGGCGCTGCCCAGGTGCAGGGTGGTGCCGTCGGCCAGGCGGATGCTGCGGCGCTCACCTGCATCGGTGTGCAATTCGCTGCCCAGGCGCTGCATCAGCGGCCAGTACAGATAGGCTGCAGCGCCCAGCCCCAGCAGGAATAGCAGTGCCAGCCATCTGCCCAATGGGCTGTGGCGCGTGTTGATCTGCCGTGGGCGGGGGCGGGCAGGCTGCAACTGCTCGGCGGGCGTCGGGCTCATGGGTTCGATCTGCTCGCGTTAGGGGCCGTTTCGCCCAACGATGACGGGGGTATGGGCCAAGGATGCTAATTATATTGATAACCATTTTCAAGTGAGTCGCGACAGAGAGAGAAAAAAGGTAGCTATGTATCTATTTGTTTTCCGATAATCGGATCCCAAACTGCCGACGGAGATTCAGGCACATGGCTATCAGTAGCGCCTCCACGGCGCCCACCAGTGCGGCGGCAAGCCAAGCCACCCCGCTGGTGATGCGCATTATCGGTTTCTGCGCCCTGGCGCACCTGATCAATGACCTGATCCAGTCGGTGCTGCCGGCGATCTACCCGATGCTCAAGGCCAACTACGACCTGAGTTTCGCCCAGATCGGCATGATTACCCTGACGTTCCAGATCACCGCCTCGCTGCTGCAACCTTGGGTCGGCTTCTTCACCGATCGCCGACCGGCGCCGAACCTGCTGCCGCTGGGTACCCTGTGTACCTTGGTGGGTATCGTGATGCTGGCCTTCGTCGGCAGCTTCCCCATGATCCTGCTGGCCTCGGCACTGGTGGGGATCGGCTCGTCGACCTTCCACCCGGAAACCTCGCGTATTGCGCGCCTGGCCTCGGGCGGGCGCTTCGGCCTGGCCCAGTCGACCTTCCAGGTCGGCGGCAACACCGGCTCTGCGCTGGGCCCGCTGCTGGCAGCGGCCATTGTCATTCCGTTCGGCCAGAGCCACGTGGCCTGGTTCGGCCTGGCTGCGCTGTTCTTCCTCGGCGTCACCCTGATGCTGCGTGGCTGGTACAAGGAGCACCTCAACCAGGCCAAGGCGCGCAAGGCAGTGCAGGCGACCCACGGCATTTCCCGCGGGCGGGTGGTCACGGCGCTGATCGTGCTGGGCCTGCTGGTGTTCTCCAAGTACTTCTACATGGCCAGCTTCACCAGCTACTTCACCTTCTACCTGATCGAGAAGTTCGAGGTGTCGGTGGCCAGCTCGCAACTGCACCTGTTCCTGTTCCTCGGTGCGGTGGCGGCAGGAACCTTCTTTGGCGGGCCGATCGGTGACCGCATCGGGCGCAAGGCGGTGATCTGGTTCTCGATCCTCGGTGTGGCGCCGTTCACCCTGGTGCTGCCGTATGCCGACCTGTTCTGGACCACCGTGTTGAGCGTGATGATCGGCTTTATCCTGGCTTCGGCATTTTCCGCGATCGTGGTGTATGCGCAGGAGCTGGTGCCGGGCAGCGTAGGCATGATTGCGGGGATCTTCTTCGGGCTGATGTTCGGCTTTGGTGGCATCGGTGCGGCCTTGCTGGGGTATGTGGCGGACCTGCGTGGCATCGAGTATGTGTACGAGGTGTGTTCGTTCCTGCCGTTGTTCGGGTTGTTGGCGGTGTTCTTGCCAAGTACCGGCAAGCGCTGAAAGCATGCACAGAACCTGTAGGAGCAGCCTTGTGCTGCGAAGCGGCCATTACTGGCGAAGACAATTTGTTGTCTTGCCGGCCTCTTCGCAGCACAAGGCTGCTCCTGCAACGGCCCGCGCAGGTCTGGAGGCCATGCAAGGCGGTTGCTCCCCGAAATTTGACGACTTGACCACCCTTGACCTAGAGTCCGCCCTTTCTTCAACCACCTGCGTAGTAGTCAAAGCAATGTGCCGTCCCCAGTCCCTGCCAAACGCCCGCCAGCCTGCCTTCCAGGCCCTGCGTCGCGCGTGGCCGAGCGACACGGTGCTCAAGCGTCGCCGCAGCGTGCTGTTTGCCTTCACCTTCTCGCCACACCTCGCCTGAACTGATCTGCGCTTTCGCGTCGCTCGCCGCCCTGGCGTGCGCGCCTGTGTCTGCACGTCTTTTCGGTTTGCAAGGAGTGGTACATGAACATGCGTTTGCTGGCGGGCTTGTTGTTCGCCGTTTCGGTCGTGGGTTTCAGTTTGGGGGCCAGCCTGCCGCTGGTGTCGTTGCGCCTGCATGAAGCCGGTGCGAGCACTCTTGAAATCGGCATCATCTCGGCCATACCCGCTGCGGGCATGATGCTCTCGGCGTTCCTGGTCGACGCCTGCTGTCGCCACCTCACCCGGCGCACCATTTACCTGCTGTGCTTCAGCCTGTGCACGCTCAGCATTGCCTTGCTCGAGTCGGCATTCGGCTCGCTGTGGCTGCTGGCGCTGCTGCGCCTGGGCCTGGGGCTGGGCATGGGTATCGCCATCATCCTCGGCGAGTCGTGGGTCAACGAACTGTGTCCGGAGCACAACCGGGGCAAGATCATGGCCCTTTACGCTACCAGCTTCACCGGTTTCCAGGTGCTCGGCCCGGCCATGCTGGCGGTACTGGGCGCGGACAGCCCGTGGATCACCGGTGTGGTCACCGTCTGCTATGGCCTGGCGCTGCTGTGCATCGTGCTGACCGTGCCCCACGACCATGTGGAACATGAAGAGGGTGAAAAGAGCTTCGGTCTGGCCGGCTTCTTCCGCGTGGCGCCGGCGTTGTGCGTGGCGGTGCTGTTCTTCTCGTTCTTCGATGCCGTGGTGCTGTCGCTGCTGCCGGTGTATGCCACCAGCCATGGCTTCGCCGTTGGCGTGGCGGCGCTGATGGTGACAGTGGTGTTTGCCGGTGACATGTTGTTCCAGTTGCCGCTTGGCTGGTTGGCCGACCGGGTGGAGCGCACCGGGCTGCACCTGGTATGCGGGTTGCTGGCGATGGCGATCGGTATCGGCTTGCCCTGGTTGCTGAACCTGACCTGGCTGCTGTGGCCGCTGCTGGTGCTGCTGGGTGCCGTGGCAGGGGGCATCTATACCCTGGCGCTGGTACTGATCGGGCAGCGCTTCAAGGGGCAGGACCTGGTTACCGCCAACGCCAGCGTGGGCTTGCTCTGGGGTGTGGGTAGCCTGGTCGGGCCGCTGGTCAGCGGTGCGGCGATGGATGTGGCGCCGCATGGTCTGCCCATCGCGCTGGCGCTGATGGCCGGGTTGTTCGTGTGCTTTGCCCGGCAGTCGTACCGGCGCACGGGGCGCTTGCGGGCGGTGGCGGACTGAGGTCCTCCAGGGCTGCGCAATACCTGTGGGAGCGGCCTTGTGTCGCGAAAGGGCCGCAAAGCGGCCCCAGCAATCTGTCCGGCGCAGTTGAAACCCTGGGGCCGCTTCGCGGCCCTTTCGCGACACAAGGCCGCTCCCACAAGGCGACCGTGTTGCCCCGTCAGAAATTCCCGCGCAAGGTCACCGACACATTGCGCGGCTCCCCCCAGTAGTAACCCGTCGCCGTGGTACCGATCTGCCGGTAGTACTTCTTGTCGAAGATGTTGTTGGCGTTCAGTTGCACTGAGTAGTTGTCGTTGATGCGATAACCGAGCATGCCGTTGTACACCGTATACCCTGCCTGGGTCGCCTTGGCCGTGCCGCTTTCGGAATAGATGTCGCTCTGCGCCTGCACGCCGCCACCAATGGTCCAGGCATCCAGTGTGCCTGGCAGGCGGTAGCTGGTGAACAGCCGCAGCATGTGCTCCGGGTCGGTGGTGCGGATCGCGTTGCCATTGGTGGCTGCCGTGTTCTTCAGGTACTCGGTGGTGTTGTAGGTGTAGCCACCGGTGACCTGCCAGCCCGGCAGCACTTCGCCGGAAATCTCCAGGTCGATGCCCTCGCTGCGGCTCTTGCCCGAGGCGATCTTGCAGCGGCTGGTGGTGCCGTTGCAGCCGATTTCCGTGGACATGTCATCCACCGGCGTTCCCACCTGGTTGATACGGAAAAACGCCAGGCTGGTGTTCAACCGGCCATCATAGAACTCGCCCTTGATGCCCGTTTCGTAGGCTTCGCCGATGATCGGGTCGAGCACCGAGTTGTTCTTGTCCACCACTGTCTGCGGGCTGAATATCTCGGTGTAGCTGGCGTATACGCTGAAGTTGTCATTCAGGTCGTAGATCAGCGCCGCGTACGGCACGATCTTCTCGTCGACGCTGAACTTGCCGTTGGCTCCGGTGTTGTTTTCCTGCTCGTTGTCATACCAGTTGGCTCGCGCGCCGATGATCGCGGTCAGCGGTTCGGCCAGCGAAATGCGCCAGGTGGCATGTGCGGCTTGCTGGGTGGTACGGGTGCGCACCGGGTGTGCGGTGATGTCGATTTCCGGCTCGGGCAGGCTGGTTTTCGGGTCCCAGTAGCGGATGTCGTACAGCCCGGAAATTACCCGGTTGGTGGCCGACGCGTAGGAATCGTTGCGAATCCGTTCGACGCCGACCATCAGCTCGTGGGTGCGGCCAAACAGGTCGAACGGGCCGTTGAGGGTGGCGCTCAAGTTGTTCTGCAGGCTCTCGCCGCCGTCGCCTTCGGTAACCTGGTATCGCATCAGGTACGGGTTGCCGGTGGGGTTCAGGTTGGCCGGTGCGCGCTCCATGTAGGTTTGCTTGAAACCATGGTCGTCCAGCTCGAAGTGGGTACGCAGAGCCATCAGCTTCAGGGTCCAGTCGTTGTCGAAGCGGTGTTCCAGTTCGGCAAAGGTGTTCAGGTTGCTGCGGTCCCAGCGGTTCCAGTCGGCGCCCAGGTAGGTGCTGCGGCCGAAGGGCAGGGGGGCGCCGCTGGCGTCGGCGGGCAGGTTGCCCCAGGCGCCGGTGGCGTCGAGCTTGGTCCACTCGACACCGGTGGTCAGCGTGGTGCTGTCGTCCAGGTCGAAGGCCAGCGAGCCGCCGAACGCCTCTTTGCGTTCCATGCGCGAGTCCTGGAACAGGTCGCGGTCGTCATGCACGGCGATTACCCGCCCGCGTACGTTGCCGGTTTCGGTCAACGGGCCGGAGATATCGGCCACATAGCGTTGGGCATTCCACGAACCCAGGGTCACGCTGCCCGTAGCCTGGAAGTCATGGGTCGGGCGCTTGCGTACCAGGTTCACCGTGCCCGACGGGTTGCCGGCGCCACGCAGCATGCCGGTGGCTCCGCGCAGCACTTCGGCGCGGTCGATGAACGCCGAGTCGGTCTGGATGAATGAACCACCGCCGCTGCTTTGCACCACGGTGGCGCCGTCGTACTGAATGGCGTCGATGGCAAAGCCGCGCGAGTAATACTGCACCCGCTCGCTGTCGGTGTAGTTGACCACCACGCCGGGTGTCTGCTCCAACAGGTTGGTCAGGTTGGTAATGTTCTGGTCGTCGATGCGCTGGCGGGTTATCACGCTGACCGATTGCGGGGTATGGCGCAGGGTTTGCGGCATCTTGCCGATGGTCACTTCGCCGGTTGTGTAGGAGCCGGTGTGCTCGGTGGTTTCGCCCAGGCGGTCGCTGGAAATGCTGGTCGCGCCCAGCTCAAGGGCGTTTCCCACATCCAGTGCCGGGATCAGCAGGAAGCTGGTTGCGCTTTCCTGTTGGACCTGGACGTTGCTGCCCTGCAACAGGATCGATAGCGCCCGCGCACTGTCATGCCGGCCCTGCACACCGTGGGTGGTCTTGCCCTGCAGGCTGTTCGCGTCGAACGACAGGCTCAGGCCGCCCTGGCGTGCCAACTGGTCCAGCGCCGGGGCCAGTGGGCCGGCCGGGATGTTCCAGTTGGTCTGCTGGCTCTGGCTGGCAATTGCAGCCTGGGCCATGGCCGGGTAGGCACCGCCAGCAGCCAGGCCAAGGCCGAACACGGCCGCGCGTACAGCACGGCGCAGCCTGTCGTTGCGAGGGGAACACGGGGCAATCATGAAGCGCTCCTGAAGGTCGTGAAGACCACTTTTCGGGTTTTGTTCCTTCAGGCCGGACGAGAATGAGATTCCACCTCATTTATTTTCGGAAATTTTTCAGGCCGTACCGATGCTCACCCAATAACGCGTGCGGTAATCGACCCGCACCGGCAGGCTGCGGGTGAGCAGCTGCAGGATTTGCCCGGTGTCGGCCAGCTGGTAGGTACCGGACACCTTCAGGGCTGCCACTTCCGGGGCACAGCGCAGCAGGCCCGGGCGGTAGCGCGCCAGCTCGGCGATGAACTCGCCCAGCGGCATCTGCTGCACGCTGAGCACGCCGTCGGTCCAGCCCCAGGGGTCGCTGTGCAGCGTCACCGCCTGGAAGCTGCCGCTGGCCCACACCTGCAAGGTTTCGCCTGGTAGCACCCGACGTGGCGAGGCCGAGGTGGGGAACAGTGTGACGTCGCCCCGGCGTACGGCCAGCAACAGCCCCTGGTCGTTCTCGCGCAGCAGCAGTTGGCCGTCGAGGGTGGCTAGTTGGCCAACGCGGGTGTCGATGCGAAACGGGCGGTTGTCGTTGGGGTTGCTGTCCAGGCTCACCTCGCCACGCACCAGTTGCATCCGGCGCTGCTCGGCGCTGTAACGCAGGTCGATGGCACTGGCGGTATTGAGTTGTATGCGGCTGCCATCGCTGCCTTGCAGCTGGCGACGCTCGCCTGTGGCCGTGCTGCTGTCGGCCAGTAGCTGGGGTATGCCCAGCGGTTCGCGCGCAGCCCAGCCCAGGCTGCCGCCCACGGCCAGCACGGCCAGCAGCTTGAGGTGGTCGCGGCGGTTGATGCGATGGCGCTGGCTACCATCCAGCGTGCGCCGGCTCAGGCCCTTGGGTAGCCCTGCCAGTTCGTCACTGAGGTGGCTGACCCGCTGCCAGGCCAAGGGGTTGTGCGGATGGCTGGCCAGCCAGTGCTGGAACTGCTGCTCGGTATGCGGGCTTGGGCTGTCGAAGCGCAACTTCACCAACCAGTCGATGGCCTGGTCGACGTGCGCCTGTGTGGGCGCGCTATCAGGCGTCGGCATAGCGCAACCGGTAGCAAACGCCCAGAGCCTTGGCCAGGTCCCGCTCGACGGTGGCTCGCGACACACCCAGGCGCAGGGCAACCTGCACAATGCTCAAACCGTCGAGCTGAGCCAGCAGGAATGCCTGGCGGGCACGCGGTTTCAGCTGGTGCAGGGCACGATCGAGGCGCGCCAGGGTATCAAGGATGACCAGTCGATCTTCTTCGCTTGGCACTTCGGCTTCGGGCAGGTGAGCCAGGCTTTCCTGGTAGGCCCGTTCCAGCGCGCGGCGGCGGAACTGGTCGATCATCAGGCCACGGGCAATGCTGCTGAGGTAGGCACGTGGTTCCTTCAGCGGCGACAGCTGGCGAGCCCGCAACAGCCGCACGAAGGTATCCTGGGCCAGGTCGGCGGCGTGCTCGCTGCAACCTACCCGGCTGCGCAGCCAGCCGCTAAGCCAGCTGTGGTGGGCCTGGTAGAGCAGAGCAACCTCGGTCGGCTTGAGCGTTTCGTTGATCTGCATCTTGGCGAAGGCCCGGTCCTGTGAACACATGCGATTGTGAATGGTTCTCAATTCTATGCGGGGACGATAGCGCGGAGCAATGGCATGCCAGGAATTAGCCGCGCAAGAACCGGCGTTTGCCCGATGAACGGCTGCGCTAAGCTGGACCTGCAATCGACTTGATGGAGGTGCCATGATCCTGGCCGACCTTTCGCCTGACGCGTACCGCGAGGCCACCGAATACCTGGCGGCGCTCGACCCGGACTGGTCGCGGCATATCGCAGCGACCGGGCCATGCCTGCACCAGGCCACGCCGGGGCGGGAGCCTTATGAGGTGTTGGTGCGGGCGATTGCCTACCAGCAACTGCATGCCCGTGCTGCCGAGGCAATTCTTGGGCGCTTGCTGGCGCTGTTTCCAGAAGCTGCGTTCCCAACGCCGGAGCAGTTGTTGGCAGTTACACCGGAAATCATGCGCGCCTGCGGTTTTTCCGCGAGCAAGATGGCGACGATCCAGGGTATTGCCCAAGGCCGGCTGGATGGCCTGGTGCCGAGCCGGGAGGAGGCACTGGCCCTGGCTGACGAGGCGTTGATCGAACGACTGGTGGCATTGCGTGGGGTAGGGCGGTGGACGGTGGAGATGCTGCTGATCTACAGCCTGGCGCGTTCGGACGTTCTGCCGGTCGACGATTTTGGCGTGCGCGAGGGGTATCGGCGGATGAAGGGGCTGGACAAGGCGCCGACGCCTGCGCAAATGCGTTCGCTGGGCGGAGGCTGGCGACCGTACCGCACCGTGGCGGCCTGGTACCTGTGGCGTGCCTGAAGTTTTGCACTGCCTGTGCCGGCCTCTTCGCGGGTAAACCCGCTCCCACAGGGATTTCCACAGCCTGGAAGGTCTATGCAGTACCTGTGGGAGCGGGTTCACCCGCGAAAGGGCCGGCACAGGCGACAACCAATCTGGACATTTACTAATGAACCCCTACACCACCCCCGACCAACGCTGGCAAGCCGTAGAATCCCGCGAAACCGCCGCCAGCGGCCACTTCGTCTACGCCGTGCGCACCACCGGGATCTACTGCCAGCCCGGCTGCAAATCACGCCTTGCCAAGCGAACCAACGTCGAGTTCTACGACACCCCAGCCGCCGCCGAAGCCGCCGGCTACCGCGCCTGCAAACGTTGCACCGCCACCTGCAACGCCAGCGCCACTCGTCACAGCCAGCTGGTCACCCGCGCCTGCCGCCTGATCGAAGCCAGCGATCCCGCGCCCAGCCTAGATCAACTCAGCGCGCAACTGGCCGTCAGCCCTTTCCACCTGCATCGCCTGTTCAAGGCCGAAACCGGCCTCACCCCCAAGGCCTACGCCACCGCTTCCCGTGCCCGGCGCCTGCGCGAGCACCTGGAAGATGGCCAACGCTCTGTCACCGATGCCATCTATGACGCCGGCTACAACTCCAACAGCCGTTTCTACGAAAGCGCCGACCAGCGCCTGGGCATGCGCCCGCGGCAATACCGTGCCGGCGGCGCCGGGGCAACCATCCACTTCGCCCTCGGCCAGTGCTCCTTGGGCGCGATCCTGGTCGCCCAGAGCGAGAAGGGCATTTGCGCGATCCTGCTGGGCGATGACCCCGAAGCCCTGCTGCGCGACCTGCAGGACCAGTTCCCCAAGGCTCACCTGGTCGGCGGCGATAGTGCCTACGAACGGTTGGTCGCCGAGGTGGTGGGCTTCGTCGAAGCCCCGGCGTTGGGCCTGGCCTTGCCACTGGATGTGCAAGGCACTGCGTTCCAGGAGCGGGTGTGGCAGGCCCTGCGCGAGGTGCCGGCCGGCAGCCGGGTCAGCTACACCGACATCGCCGAGCGCATTGGTGCGCCCAAGGCAGTACGTGCCGTGGCCATGGCCTGCGCGGCCAACCACATAGCCGTAGCCATCCCTTGCCATCGGGTGGTCCGCCGCGACGGCGACATCAGCGGCTACCGCTGGGGCGTCGAGCGCAAACAGCAACTGCTCAAACGAGAAACGGCACTCTCCTGATCGCGTGAAGCCGCGTAGAATCCCCCGCCAAATCGAATTGTAAAGAGGAATATTCGATGAGGCGTGTCAGCCTTGCCCGTTATTGCCCAGGCCTGATGGTTTTCCTGGCCCTGATGCTGGCCATTGCCAGCCCGGCCTGGTCGGCCCCGGCCACGCCCTTGTCCAATCTGGCGGTTGCCGAAGCGAACGTGCTGGATGAAAACGCCAGCATCGAGCAGTTGAGTGATCGGCTGGACCAGATCCGCCAGGGTGTCACCAGCGAGGCCAACGATGATCTGCTTTCGCAATTGCGCCTGGGCGCCATGCAGGTCCAGCGCCAGGCCGATGCGTTAAGTGCTTTGCGCACCACGGATGTGGAAAAAGTCGACGACAAACTCAAGGTCATCGGCCCGGTCCAGCAGGACGAGGCCGCCACACTGACCCAGCAGCGCAAGGAGCTTGAGGCCGAGAAAAAGGCCTTGGTAGCTCAGCGGGACCAGGCGACCAAGCTGACCCAGTCGGCCCGCGACCTGTCCACGCAAATCGTCAACCTGCGCCGCAGCCAGTTCAACTCGCAGATCACCAGCCGCGCAGCCTCACCGCTGAGCCCGGCGTTCTGGCAGAGCATCATTCGCCCCACCCAGGACGATGTGGCACGCCTGCGTGACCTGCGTGGTGAGACGGCTGATGCCATCAGTAGTGCCTTCAGTGCTGAAAATCGCTGGTTGTTCATTACCAGCCTGGTGGCGGCAATCCTGGTCTGGACCTTGGTGCGCCGCGTGCTCGAGCGCCTTCTCGCCGGCGCCATGGTCAGCTGGCTGCCCGAAGGCCGCCTGCGCCGCAGTGCGCTGGCGCTGGGTGTCAGCCTGGCAACCTTGGGCACCATCGCCGGCTCGGTCTCGCTGCTGCGTTGGGGGCTGGAGAGCAGCGCCGAGTTGGGCGCCGATATCACCAGCCTGGCCAATCATGTGCTCGCGCTGGTGGTGTTCAGCGCCTTCATCACCGGCCTGGGCCGCGCCATGCTGATGCTGCAGCGCCCGTCCTGGCGCCTGCCGCCTATTCACGATGAAGTGGCCAGCGCCCTGGGCTGGTTCCCCAAGGTGCTGGCGTTGGCGCTGATGGTCATGATGACCATGGAGCGCATCAACAGCGTGATCGGTGCCAGCCTGGCGCTGACCGTGGCGGTCAACGGCCTGACCGCGCTGGTAGTGGCGTTCACCTTCGCCGGTGCGCTGCTGCGTTACCGCCGCACCCTGCGCAAGCATGACCTGGAGCGCCCCACAGGCCTGGCCGGGCTGATCCCGTTCGTGATGGTGATCTGGCTTACGTTGATCCTGCTGGCCTTGCTCGCCGGTTACCTGACACTCGCCTACTTCCTCACCGCCAAGCTGCTGTGGGTCAGCCTGGTGATTACCTGTGCCTACCTGCTGACCACGTTCTTTGGCGACCTCTGCGAAACCCTGCTGTCGCCCCGCCAGCCCGGCGGCCTGGCGCTGGCCTCGACCCTGGGCCTGGCGCCACGTCACCAGGCCCAGGCCAGCACCATCCTGGCCGGCATTGGCCGCACCGTGGTGCTGTTCCTGGCGCTGTTGCTGGCACTGATGCCATCGGGCACCAGCCCCAGCGAACTGCTGCTGAGCCTGGGTGATTGGGACGAGACCGGCGGCAAGCTGCTGGGCAACATGAACATTGTCCCCCAGGACATTCTGTTGGCAGTGGTGATGTTCCTCGGCGGCCTGTTCGCCATCCGCGTGGTCAAGCGCTGGCTGAGCGATCGCCTGCTGCCGGAAACCGACATGGACGCCGGCATGCGTGCCTCGCTGGTGACTCTGGTGGGTTACCTGGGCTTCATCTTCCTGGCCATGCTGGTGATGTCGACCCTGCGCATCAACCTCACCAGCCTGACCTGGGTGGTCAGTGCCCTGTCGGTGGGTATCGGTTTCGGTCTGCAGCAGATCGTGCAGAACTTCATCTCCGGTCTGATCCTGCTTACCGAGCGGCCGGTCAAGGTGGGCGACTGGGTCAGCCTGGCTGGCGTCGAGGGTGACATTCGCCGTATCAATGTGCGCGCCACCGAGATCCAGATGTCCGACCGCTCTACGGTCATCGTGCCCAACTCGCAGTTCATCTCGCAGAACGTGCGCAACGTGACCATGGGCAATGCCTTGGGTGTGGTCGGCATCACGCTCACGCTGCCGCTGGAGACCGACGCCAACCGTGTGCGCGAATTGCTGCTGGCAGCGTACCAGGAGCACGAGGCGATTCTGGATGCACCGGCCACTTCGGTGTCGTTCAAGGACCTGACCAGCAGCGGGATGGTGATTGGTGTGAGCGGTTACGTGGCGGGGCCGCGGCAGGTGTCCGGCACGCGCAGTGACCTGTTGTTCACCATCCTTGGGCGTCTGCGTGACGAGGGCATCGCCCTGTCGTCGCCGCAGAGCATGGTGTTGCTGCAGGAGGGTGCTCGCCCGGCTGAAGAGTCGGTGTAAAGCCGATCGCCGGCAAGCCAGCTCCCACAAGGACCGCGTCGACTTCAAGCCGTACGCAATACCTTTGGGATCTGGCTTGCCGGCGATTGGGCTGCAAAGCAGCCCCAGCCTCAATGTTGCTTGGCCCGCCTGATTCTCAGCAAGATCACCAGCAACACCAACAGCACAGGCGGCGCCATGGCCAACAGCCCATCCCGCGCCGTCAGCCCCAACCCCAGCACATTCAGCCCGCCATACAGCAGCTTGAACAAGTTCAGCAGGTAGTAGGTGATGGCAATGATCGACAGCCCCTCCACCGCCCGTTGAATCTTCACTTGGGCATCGGCCCGGGCATTGAGGCTGCGCAGGATCTCGGCGTTCTGTTCTTCCATCTCCACCTGTACCCGTGCCTGCAACAGGTCGCCCAGGTTGGCCACATTCTTTGCCAACTGCTCCAGGCGCTGTTCGGTGGCCGCGCAGTAGCGCACGGTCGGTTTGAACCGGCGTTCGATGAACACCCCCAGGCGCTGGCAGTCGCCCACATGGCTTTCCCGCAGCTCGCCCAGGCGCTCGAACACCAGTTGCGCATAGGCTTGCGTGGCGCCGAAGCGGTGGCGGGTTTTCACCGTGCGGCTGACCACCTGGCGTGACAGGTGGGCAATGGCCTCCAACAACCCTTTGGAATCATGGCCATCGACCCCGGCACTGCGCTCCGAGAGGCTGACCAGGGTCTTGTCGAAGGCATCCAGCTCCTGGCTCAGGTCCTTGGCGGTGGTCAGGGTCAGCGAGGCCATCATGCGGTAGGTCTCGATCTCCAGCAGACGGCGGATCATGCGGCCCTGACGGTAGGCATTGAGGCGACGGTTGATGAACAGGAAGCGGTTGGTGCCGTCCTCGGTCAGGCGAAAATCGCTCCACACCACCGCATCGCCACCGCCGACGCAGGAGCCGCACGGGTCCTTGAAACCGTAGTGGGGCAGGTCCAGTTCGTGTTCGTCACGGACCAGCACCTGCACCGCGTTGATCACCTGCGCCGCTTGCGGGGCGATAGCCTCGGCCAGCACCGGCGGCAGCGTTTGCCACTCGGTGTCGGCGGCCGTGCAAGGCACCACCAGGGTCAGGGTGAAGAACTCGGTGTGCCGTTCCCACTTGAACGGATGACCATCGAGGCGGGTGATGCCTTGGGCGGCTGCGGTGTCCAGGCCATCCGGGCAGCAGCGTTGCAGCAGTGCCGCACAGGCAGCATCGCCGCCGAGCAAGGCCAGGTGGAAGACATGCGCCGGGCCGTCGAAATACAGCGACGGGCGGGCGTGCAGTTCGTTGTGCAAGGCGGTGCGTTGAGGGTGCATGGGTGGTCCGGCCTGGTGTTGTGATTGTGGGGGGTACCAGGAAGTGGGACTTTGCGCGGGGAGGGGAAAGTCACGCGGGCGCAGAGTTTCGTGTCGCCTGTACCGGCCTCTTCGCGGGCAAGCCCGCTCCCACAGGTACGGTGCTGCCCTTCAGGCCTGCGCTATCCCTGTGGGAGCGGGTTTACCCGCGAAGAGGCCGGTAAGCCCGGCTCATACGCGGTTCTTGTAGGAGCGGCCTTGTGTCGCGAAAGGGCCGTAAAGCGGCCCCGGAAATCTCAACCCAGACAGCGCGTCACATGCTTGACCGATTGGTAGGCCGACAACCCCCAAGGCCCCAGCTCACGCCCGATCCCGCTACCCTTGGTGCCACCCCACGAGGTCTCGACGAACACTGCCTGCACCGAGTTGATCCACACATGGCCAACCTCCAGCGCATCGGCTACCCGCTCGGCACGGTCCAGATCGGCAGAGCACACCGTCGCCACCAGCCCGAAGCGGCTATCGTTGGTCTCGGCAATCGCCTGTTCCTCGGTCGCAAAGCGACGCGCGCACAGCACCGGGCCAAAGATTTCCTCGGTCCACAGGCGGCTGTCTTTCGGCACATCGGCATACAGCGTCGGGCTGACGAACCAGCCATCCCGGTCCAGCGCCTTGCCACCTACCAGGCACTGCAAGCCTTCTTCCCGCGCCGTGGCAAAGTAGCCGGCCACTTTCAGCCACTGCGCCTGGCTGGTCAGCGGCCCCATGTCGACCTCCTCGGTCAACGGATTACCGACCCGCAGGTTTTCCAGTGCCTCCTGCAAGCGCGGCAGCAGTGCCTCGGCAATGCCGTCCTGCACCAGCAGCCGCGAAGTGGCCGAGCACATCTGCCCGGCGTTCCAGGTGATGCCGGCGACGATCCATTCCACCGCCTGGCCCACATCGCAATCATCGAACACCACGATCGCCGACTTGCCACCCAGCTCCAGCGTAACCGGCCGGCACTGCGCCGAAGCGCTGCGCATTACCTGGCTGCCAACACTATTGCTGCCGGTGAACGACAGCTTGTCCAGGCCATTGTGATTGCTCAGTGCAGCGCCGGTTTCGGCCTTGCCGTTGATGATGTTCAACACCCCGGCCGGCAGCCCCAGGGCATCGGCGATCTGGCCGTAGGCCTGTTCGATCAGCGGGGTGACTTCCGACGGCTTGAGCACCACGGTGCAACCGGCGGCCAGGGCCGGGGCGAGCTTCCAGGCGCTGGTCACCAGCGGGAAGTTCCACGGCACGATCAGGCCGACCACGCCCACCGGTTCCAGGCGGGTGCGAGCGCTGAAGCCCGGTGCAGCCAACGGCACGTCACGGTTCTTCGATGGCAGTTGCTCGGCCAGTTCGGCGTAGTAGCCGAAGGTGGCGATGGCGTCGTTCAGGTCGATTTCCGCCTCGTGACGTGGCTTGCCATTGTTGCGCATCTGCAAGGTGATCAACGCTTCACGGCGCTGCCCGAGTTGTTCGGCAAAGCCGCGCAGGTAGGCGGCGCGTTCGCTGGCGCTGGTGCTTTTCCAGGCGTGCAGGGCGCCACGGGCAGCGGTCACGGCCTGGTCTACCTGGCCGACGCTGGCGGCCATCAGTTCGGCAAACGGTTGCCCAAGGGCCGGGTCATTGACGCTGATGCAGTCGCTGCCCTGGCCTTCGACCCAGCGGCCGGCAATGTAGTGGGAAGTGGTCATGGTCGGTTTCCAGTCAGGCCATTTCGGCGGTGGTTACCGGGGTGTGCGCGGTGCTTTTGCAACGCACCCAACGCGGGCCTTGGGGGCCATACACGCCGGCAGGTTCGGGGAAAAGGTTGAGCAGCAGCAGGTACAGCACACCTGCCAGCCCCAGGGTGACCGGCAGGCTCAGGTCGATGCCGCCGGCCAGGTCGCCCAGTGGGCCGACGAACTGCCCTGGCAGGTTGACGAAGCACAGGCCCACCGCCGCGCTGGGGATCCACGCCCCCATGCCGCGCCAGTTCCAGCCATGCAGGAACCAGTAGTGGCCGCCACGCTGGCCGCGGGTGAATACCTGCAGGTCGTCGGCATGGTAGAAGCCGCGGCGAGTGATCAGGCCAAGGATCATGATCACCATCCACGGGCTGGTGCAGGTGATGATCAGCACGGCGAAGGTCGAAACGCTCTGCACCAGGTTGAAAGTGAAGCGGCCGACGAAGATGAAGCCGATCGCCAGCACGCCGATCAGCAGCGTGGCGCCGGCACGGCTGAGCAGGCGTGGGAACACGCTGGACATGTCCAGGCCGGTGCCGTACAGCGCCGTTGTGCCGGTGGACATGCCGCCGATCACCGCAATCAGGCACACCGGCAGGAAGAACCAGCTTGGCGCCACCGCCAGCAGGCCACCGACGTAGTTGTTGGCAGCGATGTAGTCCGGCGCCTGGGTGGCCACCAGGGTGGCGGTGCACAGGCCGAACAGGAACGGGATCAGTGTCGCGCCCTGGGCCGCGATCACCGCCAGCATGATGCGCGCCTTGGGCGTTTCACGCGGGATGTAGCGCGACCAGTCGCCGAGGAACGCACCGAACGACACCGGGTTGCTCATGGCCAGGATTGCCGCACCGACGAATGCCGCCCAGAAGCCCGCCTGGCCGAGGTTGACGCTACCCGCGTAACCGGCATCGAACGGCCCGGCAAAGGCAACGATGCCCAGCAGGAACAGCAGGCTCGAGGCCCAGACGGCAATCTTGTTGACCCACAGCATGAAGCGGAAGCCGAAGATGCACACCACCAGCACCAGTACCGCGAACAGGCCGTAAGCCAGGCCCAGGGTCAGGTCGGTTTCCGGCAGGCCGGCCAGGCGCTTGGCGCCGCCGACCAGGGCATCGCCCGAGCTCCAGACCGACAGCGAAAAGAATGCCACTGCGGTGAGCAGCGACAGGAACGAACCGACGATGCGACCGTGCACGCCAAAGTGCGCACCCGACGACACCGCGTTGTTGGTGCCGTTGAGCGCGCCGAACAGGCCCATGGGCGCGAGGATCAGCGCACCCACGCCGACGCCGAGCAGGATCGCCCACACACCGGCCTGGAACGACAGCCCGAACAGCACCGGGAAGCTGCCCAGCACGGCTGTGGCGAAGGTATTGGCGCCGCCGAAGATCAGGCGGAACAGGTCCAGCGGGGAGGCGTCGCGTTGATCGTCGGGGATCTGTTCGACGCCGTTGGTCTCGATACCGGTCGAGTGGCTCATGGTGATGCTCCAGCGCGGTTGTTGTGGGCCGGCGCAGTACGCGGGCCTTATTGTGGGTGCGATGGCAGGGCGGCAGGGCCGCGTAAATGGATGATCAGGCCGGCGATACGACCGACAGGTGCTCGTGGCAGGCCAGCCACCGTTCGCCGTGGCGGCGGAAGACAATGGTTTCGCGCTCGCTCAACTGGTGTTCTTCGCCGGCGATGCGGATGTGCGTGGCCACATCATGCATGAAGATCGCCACGTCACCTTGCAGGCTCACCTGGGCATTGCCCGATTCGCAGGCGAGCACGGCAAACCCGTCGGCCTGCCACTGGGCCCAGAGTTGCTCGTAGGCATGGCGCGACAGCAGCGGTTGCGGCAGGGTGTGGAAAAGGAAGGTGGCGTCTTCGCTGAAGCAGGCGAAATAGCGAGCAGTGTCGTTGCTGGCGAACGCCGCAACGAGGTCGGCGGCGGCTTGCCGTACCTGGAGTGTCTGGTCCACGGGAGTGGCCTCACGGTTCTTGTGATTGTGGTGAAGCGATTCTGGTGGCGGTTTGCGAGGGGAAAAATCGCTGCGGGCAAATAATCAGTTCAGGAATTTGTGAAGTGATGGCTGCGCTTTCTCAGGTTTCGCGCCGCACACCCTGTGGGAGCGGGCGTGCCCGTTCTCATAAGGCTGCACATAACGCATTGAATTAGCAGGGCCCCCTGTGGGAGCGGCTTCAGCCGCGAACACCGGCGCAGCCGGTGCCACGCACCACGCTGGATTCTTCGCGGCTAAAGCCGCTCCCACAGGGTCTCTACGCGACAGCGCAGCCCAAAGGGCTTTCAGCTATCCAGCTGTCATCTGACTGCAACGAATATTCAGCAACCTTTCTGCCATCTCCCGTGCCTCATTGCGAGTTCGAATGGGCCATCCCGCGCTGCATCTGCCACA
Organism: Pseudomonas sp. TE3-3-F2023; assembly: GCF_036784815.1. Classification (NCBI taxonomy): domain Bacteria; kingdom Pseudomonadati; phylum Pseudomonadota; class Gammaproteobacteria; order Pseudomonadales; family Pseudomonadaceae; genus Pseudomonas; species Pseudomonas sp. TE3-3-F2023. The sequence continues at coordinate 1,664,579 of NZ_CP145113.1, forward strand.
GGACCACGACCTGTTCGGCCTGCTCTACGCCTTCGCCTTCCGCCCTGGCCAGCCGGGGCGCGAAATTGATTCGGCGCAGTTGTTGCGCATGCTCGGCCAGCCGCTGGAACCTGGCGAGTTTCTGTGGGTGCACCTGAACCTGGCCCACGCTGCCTGCGAACGCTGGTTGCGCACCCACCTGCAGCTGCCCGAAGCCTTCTTCGAAACCCTGCGCGAAGGTTCGCGCTCGACCCGTCTCGAACACGCCGACGCGGCACTGCTGGCGGTGGTCAACGATGTGGTGTTCAACTTCGGCCTGGTGACCTCGGACATTTCCACGCTGTGGGCCTGCGCCAGCAGCCAGCTGCTGGTGAGCGCCCGGTTGCAGCCGTTGCATTCGGTGGACAAGTTGCGCTCGTCGGTCAAGCGTGGCGAGCGCTTTCATTCGTCCATCGAGTTGCTGGTCCATCTGCTGCGCGACCAGGGCGATGTGCTGACCCAGATCGTGCGTGAAACCACCACCAGCGTCGACCGCATCGAAGACCAGTTGCTGTCCCAGCGTCTGAGCGACAACCGCGCCGAACTGGGCAGCATGCGCCGGGTGCTGGTGCGCCTGCAGCGCCTGCTGGCGCTGGAGCCAGGGGCGCTGCTGCGGCTGCTGAACCGGCCGCCCGACTGGCTGCAGGAACAGGACATACGCCAGCTGCGCGCGGCCACAGAAGAGTTCACCCTGGTGATCAGCGACCTCACCGCCCTCGGTGAGCGGATCAAACTGCTGCAGGAAGAAATCGCCGCCAAGCTCAACGAACAGACCAACCGCACCCTGTTCACCCTGACTGTGGTGACTGTGCTGGCCCTGCCCATCAACATCATCGCCGGCTTCTTCGGCATGAACGTCGGGGGTGTGCCGCTGGCGGAAAACCCCCATGGTTTCTGGGTACTGGTGGCCCTGGTGGCGACCTTCACCGTGCTGGTGGGGCGCTGGGCTTTTCGCAAGCGGCGCGAGTACTGACGCGACGATCGCCGGTCAGTTCGCCTCCCGCACTGCACTCAGGAACGCCCGGGTCCGCTCCTGTTGCGGGTTTTCGTAGATCTGTGCCGGCGTCCCCTGTTCGTGGATCTGCCCCTTGTAGAAAAAGCACACCCGATCCGCGAACTCCCGGGCAAAGCCCATCTGATGCGTCACCATCAGCATGGTCAGGTTGTGCTCGCTGCCCAACCGGCGGATCACGTTCAGCACCTCGCCACACAGTTCCGGGTCCAGCGCCGAGGTCACTTCGTCGAACAGCATCACCTTGGGCCGCATCGCCAGCGCCCGGGCAATCGCCACGCGCTGTTGCTGGCCACCGGACAATTGCGATGGGTAGTGCTCGAACTTGTTGCCCAGGCCAACCATCTCCAGCAACTCGGCAGCCCGTTCACGCGCCTCGGCCGGCTTCACGCCCAACACCTGGACCGGGGCCTCGATCACGTTCTGCAAGGCACTCATGTGCGGGAACAGGTTGAAACTCTGGAACACCATGCCGATCTTCGCCCGCACTTTGCGTACATGTCGCTCGTTGGCGATGAGCTGCGTGCCGTTGCGCCCAGGCATGTGGGTGAGCGATTCGCCATCGACTTCGATCATGCCCTGGTCGATGCCCTCAAGTGTCATCAGTACCCGCAGCAATGTCGACTTGCCCGAGCCACTGGGGCCGATGATCGCCACCTTTTCGCCAGGGGCGACATCGAGGTTGAGGCCGTCGAGTACGGTGAAGCTGCCGTAGCGTTTGGTCACGTCCTTGAAACTGACGATCGGTTGGGCAATGGCCGGTGTGGGCATGTGGGTGTCCAGCGGCTGGGTGGCTGTGGCGGTGGCACTGGCGAAGTGGGTCACAGGGGCGATCATCAGCGGAGCTCCAGGCGCACTTCAAGGCGCCGAACGAGGTAGGCCAGAGCGACGCTCAAGGCCAGGAAGAACAGACCGACCAGGGTGATCGGCTCGAGGTAGCGGAAGCTTTCGGAGCCGACATTCTTGGCCTGCTGCATGATTTCCACCACGGTGATGGCCGACAGCACCGGGGTGTCCTTGAGCATGGCGATCAGGTAGTTGCCCAACGGCGGCAGGATCGGCCGAATCGCCTGGGGCAGGATGACTGCCCGGTAGGCGGTCCATGGCGCGAAGTTGAGGGCGACCACCGCTTCCCACTGGCTGCGCGCCACCGAGTCGAGGCCGCCGCGGTAAACCTCGGCCAGGTAACAGGCGTAGTGCACGCCGATACCGATGATGCCGGCCTGCATGGCGGTCATGTTGACCCCGTAGTTGGGCAGCACGTAATAGAGGAAATACACCTGGATCAGCAGCGGCGTACTGCGGATGAACTCGATCAGCAATGCCACCGGCCATGACAGCCAGGCCTGGCGGCTGCGTCGGGCGATGGCCAGGAACAGGCCCAGCACCACTGCAATCAGGAAGCCAACCACGGTGATGCCCAGGGTTTTCAGCGACGCCTGCAGCAAGTCGGGCAGGATTTGCGCGACGTAGTTCCAGTCCCAGAAATTCATGACAGGCTCCCCCGCAGGCGACCGCGGCTCAGGCGCCGTTCGACCCGACGCATGAGGAAGTTGATGACCTGCGCCAGGACGAAGTAGAGCAGCAGGGTGAGGCTGAAGATTTCCAGGGTCTGGAAAGTCGCCTGGTCCAGCTGACGGGCGCGGAAGCTAAGGTCCGACAGGGTGATCAGCGACACCAGCGATGTGTTTTTCAGCAGTTCGATCAGCAGGTTGGTGCCAGGTGCGATGGCCGCCAGCAATGCCTGCGGCAGGATGATCCGCCGGAAGCGGATGGTGGCGGGCATGTTCAGCGCGGTGCAGGCTTCGTACTGCCCTTTGGCCACCGAGCTGATCGCCCCGCGCATCACTTCGGCACCGTAGGCACCGATATGCAGCCCGAGGCCGACGATCGCCACGGTGTAGGCGCTGAGTTCGAGGTTGAACGGTGGCAGCGGCAATACGAAGAACAACCAGAACAACTGCACCAGCAACGAGGTGCCGCGGAACAGCTCGATGTAGGCCACGCAAAGCCAGCTCAATGGCCGCCATGACGAACGCCGGCCAAGGGCGGCGAGGATCGCGGCGACGATGGCCAGCAGCGAGCCGAAGAAGGTGACCTGGATGGTGACCCAGGCGCCTTGCAGTAACAACGGTATCAATTCACCCATGGTTCGACCTGAATAATCGGATTACACAGGGAATGGCACGGCAAGCGCCATGCCACCTCGATTCACTGCTGGGCACAGAGCTCGGCGGCGGTCTTGTCTGTCACGTTGCTGCGGTCGAAGCCGAACGGCGCGACGGTCTTGAGATGCTCCTCACTGCCCAGCCACTTTTTCATCTCGGCGTTGACCGCGTCGCGCAGGGCCTTGTCCTCGGGGCGGAAGGCCAGGGCACCGTAGCCGGTGTGGGCCGGGTCATCCGTGAAGTCGCTGATCGCCTCTACCTTGTCGCCACCCTTTTTCGCCAGGCCCTTCATGGTCAGCTGGGTGCCCACGGCAGCATCGGCGCGGCCGGCGCGCACGGCCTGCAACTGGGCGGTGGTGTCCGGCACCTGAAGGATCTGCGCATCCGTGATGCCGGATTCGCGGGCATAGGCGAGGTTGACCGTGCCCGCCATGATCGCCAGTTTCACGTCCGGGCTCCTGGCGATGTCGGCGTAGCTGTGCAGGTTCTTCGGATTGCCCTGTGCAACCAGCAGGGTGTCGGGCAGGGCGTACTGCGGGTCGGTGAAGATCACCTGCTTGCAGCGTGCCGGGGTGATGTACATGCCGGCGGCAATCACATCGAAGCGCCCGGCGCGCAAGCCCGGGATCAACGAACCCCACTCTGTGAGCACGCCATCGACCTGCTTGATGCCCATCTTCTCGAAGATGATCTTGGCGATTTCCGGTGACTCCCCGGTTACCCGGCCATCGGTCTCGGTAAAGGCGAACGGGGTTTCGTTGGCGTAGCCGATGCGGATGTGGCTGGTTTCCTTGATTTCGTCCAGGCTGGCAGCCTGGGCGCTGGCAAGCACACCGAAGGCGGCACAGGCCATCAGCAGGTGCTGGAAGGGGCGTGGAACGTTGAAAGGCTGGCTCATCAATGAAGCTCCTGTTTGTTATAAAAACCGTCATCGACGGCTCTGTGTTAGGAGGCAGTGGAGCAAAACAGCGAATGCAGGGTGGGTCGTTTGTTCGAGGCTGCCAGGCAGCGGGAGTTCGACCTTGGGCCGAGCATACAAAAGCTGAAACGGCGATGGCATTGCACTAGGACAATTGCCCGAAGCACCTGTACGGGGGATGCTGTGACCCTGGCCCCGGCAAGTGAAGCGAACATCATGATGCACAGTTGGAAGGCAGCCCTGGACACCGCCCGCATCGGCGAGTCCAAATACAAGATTCTGGTCCAGGCGGTCACCGGCGAAATCGAGCGCGGCGTATTGGTACATGACCAGCGCCTGCCACCGCAGCGGCAGGTAGCCGATGCCTTGGGCATCAGCGTGCAGACCGTGACCAATGCCTACAAGGAACTGGAGCGCCAAGGCCTGGTGCGTTGCGAGATTGGCCGAGGCAGTTTCGTCAGCCGGCGCATGAGCGACCGTGTGTCGGATGACATCATCGACCTGCCCGAGCGTACCCTGGTCGACTTCTCCATCACTCGCATTCTGCACACCCAGGTGCATGAGCGTATCTGGCGCGACACCTGCGCCGAGCTGGCCGTGGAAGAGGAGCAGCCGTGGATTCATGCCTACCGGCCCATCGCCGGCTTCGAGAGCCACCGCGAGGCCGCAGTGCGCTGGCTGGCCGGCCTGGGCATGCAGGTCGAGCGTGACGATGTGCTGGTCACCAATGGCGCCGCCCACGCCATCTTCCTGGCCCTGGCCTCGCTGGCCGGGCCGGATGATGTGGTGCTGTGCGAGGGGTTGACCGACCATGGCGTGATCGGCAATTCACAGGTGCTCGGTTTCACCCTCAAAGGCCTGGAGATGGACCGCGAGGGCATCAACCCGGAGCATTTCGAGGACATCTGCAGCAACGAGCGTGTGACCGCGCTGGTGTGCACACCCAACCTCAACAACCCTACCGTCAGCCTGATGCCCGACAGCCGGCGCCAGGAGATTGCCGAAATTGCCCGGCGCTTTGGCGTGCATATCATCGAAGATGACGTTTACGGGCCGCTGCTGGGTGGCAGCCATGCCAGGCCGCTCAGCTCCTATGCGCCGGAACTGTCGTTCTACTGCACCAGCATGACCAAGTCCGTGCTTACCGGCCTGCGCGTGGGCTACCTGGCCATGCCCAAGCGCCTGGCGCTGCGCACCGAGAGCATCTTGCGGGTCAACAGCTGGATGGCCACGCCCCTGGTGGCGGAGATTGCATCGCGCTGGATCAACGATGGGCGCGCGGCGCAGCTGGTGGCGCTGCAGCGCACCTTGCTGGGCGAGCGTCAGGCGTTGTTGCGTGAGTACCTGGGGGATTATGTGCGTGGTCAGCACGCCCATGCCTTAGGGGCGTGGCTGAACATTCCCGAGCGGTGGGAAGTGGACAGCCTGGTGCGTGCCCTGCGCCGCCGGCAGATTGCGGTAACGCCGCCGGAGCCGTTCCTGGTGCGCGGTACACCGCGGCCACGGGCCGTGCGCTTGTGCGTGGGCGCCGAGTGTTCCGAGGCGAAGCTGCGGCAGGCCTTTGGCGATATGCGGGAGTTGTTCGGGCAGTATCCGCAGATCCACGAGCTTTGAGCGGTCTGTACCGGGCTCTTCGCGGGTAAACCCGCTCCCACAGGTTCCGTGCGGGGTTACGGAAATACGCGATACCTGTGGGAGCGGGCGTGCCCGCGAAGAGGCCGCTGCAGGCAAAAACAAATTCCCCGGCAAATTGCCCTAGTACATTCATCACGACAATTTTCGCCTCATACACTCCGCCCAACATCAGCTCACTTGTTGGGTCCCGGTCATGTCAGCGCTCTCGCTTCACGATCTCTACCTCGCCCGCCAGCGTATCCACGGCCTGGTGCGCAGCACGCCGCTGGAACTTTCCCCCAGCCTGTCACGGCACCTGGGCACGCCGGTCTACCTGAAGCTCGAAGCCCTGCAGACCACCGGCAGCTTCAAGCTGCGTGGCGCCAGCAATGCCATCGCAGCACTGAACGCGGAACAACGCGCATGCGGCGTGGTTACGGCTTCCACCGGTAATCACGGCCGGGCGGTGGCCCACGCTGCTGCGCAACTGGGTGTGAAGGCAACCGTGTTTCTTTCGCAACTGGTGCCAGCCAACAAGGTCCAGGCCATCCGCGATCTGGGCGCCGAAGTGTGCATCGTCGGCCACTCCCAGGACGACGCCCAGCAGGCCGCGCACCAACATGCCGAGCAACAGGGCGCAACGCTGATTCCACCTTTCGATCACCCCCAGGTCATCGCTGGCCAGGGCACGCTGGGCCTGGAAATCATCGAGCAGTTGCCCGAGGTGGAGCAGGTGCTGATTCCGCTCTCCGGTGGTGGCCTGTTCGCGGGTGTGGCGTTGGCCATGAAAAGCATCAAGCCGGCGCTCACCACCCATGGCGTCAGCATGCAGCGTGGCGCGGCGATGTACGCCAGCCTGCAGGCCGGCTGCCCGGTCGAAGTCGAGGAGCTGCCAACCCTGGCCGACTCGCTTGGCGGCGGTATCGGCCTGGACAACCAGCACACCCTGAGCATGACCCAGCGTCTGCTCGACCAACTCCACCTGCTGCCGGAAGCGTCGATCGCCAACGGCATGCGCCACGCCTATCAGCACGAACGGCTGGTACTCGAAGGTGCCGGCGCAGTCGGCATCGCCGCGCTGCTCGACGGCCTGGTGACGGCCCGCGGCCCGGTCGTGGTGGTGGTCAGCGGGCGCAACGTCGACAGCGCACAGCATCAGCGCGTCATCAACGGCGGCGACGCCTGAAATTCAAGTTTCCTTCACTGGAGGTATTCGAATGCCGGCCATCACCTTGCTCAGCGAAGCCGACCTGCGTAGCTGCATCACCCTCGATCGCAACGCGATCGATGCCATCGAGCAGGCCTTTGCCCTGCTTGCCACGGCAAAGGTGGCGATGCCGCCGATCCTGCGCCTGGATGTGCCCGAGCACAACGGCGAGGTAGACGTGAAAACCGCCTACCTGCCAGGGCTGGAGCGTTTCGCGATCAAGGTCAGCCCTGGCTTTTTCGACAACCCCAAGCTTGGCCTGCCCAGCCTCAACGGCATGATGATGCTGCTGTCGGCCCGCACTGGCCTGCTCGATGCCTTGCTCCTCGACAATGGCTACCTCACCGCCGTGCGCACCGCTGCAGCCGGTGCGGTAGCTGCACGCTGGCTGTCGCGGCAGGACAGCCGCAGCGTGGCCTTGATCGGCAGTGGCGAACAGGCACGCCTGCAGCTGCAGGCACTGCGCCTGGTGCGGCCGATCGAACAGGTCAAGGTGTGGGGGCGCGATGCGCAGAGAACCGCAGCGTTATGCGATGACCTGGGGCGCGATGGGCAACTGCAGGTACAGGCTTGCGACACTGTCGACCAGGCCATGCAGTCGGTCGATATCGCCATCACCTGCACCCCCAGCCGCGAGCCGCTGATCCAGCCGCATCACCTGCAACCGGGGCTGCACATCACTGCCATGGGCTCGGATGCCGAGCACAAGAACGAGATCGCGCCCACGGCCCTGGCCCGGCTCGACCGCTATGTCGCCGACCGCCTGAGCCAGACCCGCGTGCTGGGCGAACTGCACCATGCCTTGCGCGCTGGCGCGGTCAGCGAGCAGGCCGTTCATTCCGAGCTGGGCCAGATCATCGCCGGGCTGTACCCGGGCCGGGTACAGGCCGATGAGGTCACCCTGTGCGACCTGACCGGCACCGGGGCCCAGGACACCGCAATCGCCAACCTTGCCTTCGAACGCGCAATCGCCGCCGACAAAGGCCTGGCGTTTCACAGCTGACAGCTTTCGCAACCCACTCACAAGAAGGGCATCCGCATGTCACAAACAGTGGTCAACCTGCCGTTCGGTCGGCAGGAGTACGCCCAGCGCCTGGCCAAGACCCGCGCTGCCATGCAGGCACAGGGCCTGGAGCTTTTACTGGTTACCGATCCCTCTAACATGGCCTGGCTCACCGGCTATGACGGCTGGTCGTTCTACGTGCACCAGTGCGTGCTGCTGGCGCTCGATGGCGAGCCGATCTGGTTTGGCCGCGGCCAGGACGCCAATGGTGCACGGCGTACGGTGTTCATGCAGCACGACAACATCGTCGGCTACCCGGACATCTATGTGCAGTCACGCGAGCGTCACCCGATGGACTACCTGTGCCAGGAGGTGATTCTGGCCAAGGGCTGGGGCGGCCTGAGCATCGGCGTGGAGATGGACAACTACTACTTCAGCGCGGCGGCCTACCAGGCGCTGTGCAAGCACCTGCCACAGGCGCGTTTCAGCGATGCCGCCGGGCTGGTCAACTGGCAGCGGGCCGTCAAGTCGCCGCAGGAAATCGAATACATGCGTATCGCCGCGCGCATCGTCGAGCAGATGCACGGCTGCATCCTCGAACGCATCGAGCCCGGCATGCGCAAGAACGAGCTGGTGGCCGAGATCTACCGCAGCGGCATCCTCGGTGTCGATGGCCATGGCGGCGACTACCCGGCCATCGTGCCGTTGTTGCCGACCGGCGCGGATGCCAGCGCGCCGCACCTGACCTGGGACGATTCACCGTTCACCCGCGGCGCCGGCACGTTCTTCGAGATTGCCGGCTGCTACAAGCGCTACCACTGCCCGCTGTCGCGCACCGTGTACCTGGGCAAGCCGCCGCAACACTTTCTCGATGGCGAAAAGGCGGTGGTCGAAGGTATCGCGGCCGGCCTTGATGCCGCGCGGCCGGGTAACACCACCGGTGACATCGCCAGGGCGTTCTTCCGCGTACTGGAGAAGTTCGGCATCCACAAGGACAGCCGTTGTGGTTACCCGATCGGTATCAGCTACCCACCAGATTGGGGTGAGCGCACCATGAGCCTGCGCCCGAGCGACACCAGCGTGCTGCAACCGGGCATGACCTTCCACTTCATGCCGGGGCTGTGGATGGACGACTGGGGCCTGGAGATCACCGAAAGCATCCTCATCACCGAGACCGGGGTAGAGACCCTGTGCAACGTGCCGCGCCAGCTGTTCGTGAAGGATTGACCCATGAATGCGATTGCACAGGCCGCCGCCACGGTGGCCAACCCCATCACCTGTACCTTGGATTTCGAGCAGGACGGCGTGCAGCACGGCTTCCTCAAGCTGCCGTACTCGCGTGACGACTCGGCCTGGGGTGCGGTGATGATTCCGCTGACGGTGGTCAGGAACGGCGATGGCCCGACAGCCTTGCTCACTGGTGGCAATCACGGTGACGAATACGAAGGCCCGGTAGCGCTGAGCAAGCTGGCCCAGCAGCTGCAGGCCGGGCAGATAAGCGGGCGGGTGATCATCGTGCCGTTCATGAACACACCGGCGTTCCAGGCGGGCACCCGCACCTCGCCGATCGACCGGGGCAACCTCAACCGCAGCTTCCCTGGCCGGCCCGATGGCAGCGTGACGGAAAAGATCGCCGACTATTTCCGCTGCACCCTGCTGCCGTTGGCCGATATCGTCCTGGACATCCACTCCGGTGGTCGCACCCTCGACTTCCTGCCGTTCGCTGCATGCCATGTGCTGCCCGACAAGGCCCAGCAGGCCCGTTGTGAAGCTGGCATGCAGGCCTTCGCCGCGCCCTACAGCATGCGCATGCTCGAGCTGGATGCGCAGGCGATGTACGACACCGCGGCAGAAGAGCAGGGCAAGGTGTTCATCACCACCGAACTGGGCGGTGGTGGCACCTCCACGGCGAAAAGCGTGGCCCTGGCGGAGCGCGGCGTGCGCAATGTGCTGATTCACGCCGGCATCCTCGCCGGCGAACTGGAGCAGGGCGAGACAACCCTGCTGGACATGCCCGATGGCGATTGCTTCATCGCCAGCGAGCACGACGGATTGCTGGAGATGTGCCGCGACCTGGGCGAAACGGTCAGCCAGGGTGAGGTGATCGCCCGTATCCATGACATCCGCCGCACCGGCAGCGCCCCGGTCGAGTACCGCGCCCGACGCAATGGCTTGCTCGCAGCCCGGCACTTTCCCGGCCTGGTGCAGTGCGGCGACACCCTGGCGGTAATCGCTGACGTATTGGCCTGAACCTGGCGCCACGACAACGAGGTATGGAGAACAGTCATGTCACACCACTACCCATTCAACAGCCTGTGCCACGTCGATGGCCAATGGCTGCACAGCCACAGCGGCAACAGCATCGCCGTGCATGACCCGGCCAACCGCCAGGTCATCGGCCATGTGCCTCTGCTCGACCATGAGCAGATCGTTGCCGCGGTGGATGCCGCCCAGCGGGCTTTCCCGGCCTGGCGCCAGCAGAGCCTGGACAGCCGCGCTGCGCTGTTGCGGCGTTGGGCCGAATTGATGCTCGAGCACCAGGAGGCTCTGGCGCGCATTCTCAGCGAGGAGCAGGGCAAGCCGCTGGCCGAAGCACGCGGTGAAATCGCCTATGCGGCAAGCTTCATCCCCTGGTTTGCCGAGGAGGCCCGGCGCCTCAACGGGCAGACCATCCCCAGCCATATTCCGGGTGCCCAGCTGAGTACGCTGAAGGAGCCCGTCGGGGTCTGCGCGCTGCTCACCCCATGGAACTTCCCCAGCGCCATGATCACCCGCAAGGCGGCTGCGGCATTGGCGGCCGGCTGCACGGTGGTGGTCAAGCCGGCCCACGAAACACCGTTCTCGGCGCTGGCCCTGGCCCAGCTGGCAGAGGACGCCGGCTTCCCGCCGGGGGTATTCAACGTGGTGATCGGCGAGCCGCAAATGGCCATGGAAACCCTGGTGCGCGACAGCCGCGTGCGGGCGGTCAGCTTCACCGGCTCGACCCGGGTGGGCAAGCTGGTGCTGCAAGCCGCGGCTCAGGAAGTGAAGAAAGTTGCGCTGGAGCTGGGCGGCAATGCGCCGTTCATCGTCTGCGCCGATGCCGACCTGGAGCTGGCCGTGCGGGTGGCCGTGGCAGCCAAGTTCCAGACGTCTGGCCAGGACTGCTGCGCGGCCAACCGGATCATGGTGCAGCGGCCGTTGTACGAAACATTCCTGGCGCGTTTTGCCGAAGCGGTGCGGGCGCTGAAGGTTGGCCCGGCGATGGTCGATGGCGAGGAGACAGCCACGGAGGTCGGCCCGCTGATGCACCAGGCCGCCTTCGATGCCACCCAGGCGCGGGTCGAGGACGCCCTGCAGCGTGGCGCCCGGCGCCTGGTCGGTGGCGAGGGCCATGCGCTGGGGGGCTGGTTCTTCCAGCCGACGGTGCTCGCCGATGTGACGCCGGCGATGCGCATCTACCAGGAAGAAAACTTCGCGCCGATTGCCGGGGTCATGCCATTCGACACGCTGGAGCAGGCCATCGCCATGGCCAACGACACTGAATACGGCCTGGCTGCCTACATCGTCGGCAACCGCCTCGATGTCGTGCACCCGCTGGTGCGCCGGCTCGACCACGCGATGGTGGCGATCAACGGCGTCAAGTTCACCGGCCACCCTATCCCGTTCGGCGGCATGAAGGCCTCGGGCCTGGGCCGCGAAGGCGGCAGCGAGGGCTTCGAACCCTTCGTCGAAACCAAATACGTTTGCTTGCACCACCACGGTCAGTTCTAAGGAGTGTTTGCCATGAGCCAAGAATTCAGCCAGCTGTTCGAACAGGACCGCGCCCACTTCATGCACCCCTCGACCCACGCCCATGACCACGCCAGCGGCGCGCTCAAGGGCCGGATCATCATCGGTGCCGAGGGCATCCGCCTGCGTGACCATGAAGGCCGCGAACTGATCGATGCCTTCGCCGGCCTTTACTGCGTGAACATCGGTTACGGGCGTACCGAGGTCGCTGACGCCATCCATCGCCAGGCCAAGGAGCTGGCGTATTACCACACCTACGTCGGCCACTCGACCGAGGCGATCATCGAGCTTTCCAGCCGCATCATCGACTGGGCGCCGGCCGGGATGAAAAAGGTCTATTACGGCCTGTCGGGTTCCGATGCCAACGAGACCCAGGTCAAGCTGGTGCGCTACTACAACAACATCCTCGGCCGCCCACTCAAGAAGAAGATCATCTCTCGCGACCGCGGCTATCACGGCTCGGGCATCATGACCGGCAGCCTTACCGGCCTGCCCAGCTTCCATCAGCATTTCGACCTGCCGGTGGAAGGCGTCAAGCATACGGTCTGCCCGCACTGGTACCGCAAGGCACCGGCCGGCATGGATGAGCAGGCCTTCGTGCGCTATTGCGCCGACGAACTGGAGCAACTGATCCTGGCCGAAGGGCCCGATACCGTCGCCGCGTTCATTGGCGAGCCGCTGATGGGCACCGGTGGCATCATCGTGCCGCCCAAGGGCTACTGGAAGGCTATCCAGGCCGTGCTCGAGCGCTACGACGTGCTGTTGATCGCCGACGAAGTGGTGTGCGCCTTCGGCCGCCTGGGCTCGAAGATGGGCAGCCAGCGCTACGACATTCGCCCGGACCTGATCACCACGGCCAAGGGCCTGACCAGCGCCTATGCGCCCCTGTCGGCCGTGATCGTTGGCGAGAAGGTGTGGAACGTGATCGAAGAAGGCTCGCAGAAGGCCGGCCCCATGGGCCACGGTTGGACCTACTCCGGGCACCCGATCTGCGCGGCGGCGGCGCTGGCCAACCTGGATATTCTCGAGCGCGAGAACCTGACCGAGAACGCCGAAGTGGTGGGGGCTTACCTGAACCGGCGCATGCGCGAAACCTTCGAAGGCCACCCGCTGGTGGGTGAAGTACGGGGTGACGGCATGCTTTGCGCAGTCGAGTTCATGGCCGATCGCGAGGCGCGCACGGCGTTCGACCCGGCGTTGAAAGTCGGGCCACAGGTGTCGGCAGCGTGCCTTGAGCGCGGGATGATCGCCCGGGCCATGCCGCATGGTGACATTCTCGGCTTTGCACCGCCGTTGGTGCTGAACCAGGAGGATGCCGAGAAGATCGTCGCCATCACCAAGGCGGCGGTCGATGAGGTGGCTGGCAAGGTGCTCGGCTGAGTATTGCAGGGGCCGCCATGCGGCCCCATCGCCGGCCTCGGCAGGCGAACCGACTGACGGTCCCATCCACCTTTCATCCTTGCCTACGCTGATATTCCCAACCCGCTGAAGCAAGGAGAACCGTCATGGCCTTTCAATACAAGCGTCTGGACAAGAACAACGCCGCCGTGCTGCTGGTCGATCACCAGACCGGCCTGCTCTCGCTGGTAAGGGACATAGACCCCGACCGCTTCAAGAACAACGTCCTGGCCCTGTCGGACCTGGCCAAGTACTTCAAGCTGCCGACCATTCTCACCACCAGTTTCGAGACGGGCCCCAACGGCCCGCTGGTGCCCGAACTGAAAGAGCAGTTCCCCGACGCCCCGTACATCGCCCGGCCTGGCAACATCAACGCCTGGGACAACGAGGACTTCGTCAAGGCCGTCAAGGCCACCGGCAAGAAGCAGTTGCTGATCGCCGGCGTGGTGACCGAAGTGTGCGTGGCCTTCCCGGCACTGTCGGCGCTGGAGGAGGGCTTCGAGGTATTCGTCGTCACCGATGCCTCCGGCACCTTCAACGAACTGACTCGTGACTCGGCCTGGCGGCGCATGGAGGCCGCCGGGGCGCAACTGATGACCTGGTTCGGCGTGGCCTGCGAGCTGCATCGTGACTGGCGCAACGATATCGAAGGGCTGGGAACCCTTTTCTCCAACCATATTCCGGACTACCGCAACCTGATGACCAGCTACAACAAACTGGCCAAGTAATCTGGCCACGAAGGCATCGCATACCCTGTGGGAGCGGGTTCACCCGCGAATGCGTCGGTAGCTTCAATGACGCATTCGCGGGTAAACCCGCTCCCACACCCTCCCCGGAACACCCATAAGCACCCGCAGAATCAATGAGATAGAAGCAAGCCAGCGAAATCCACAAGCGAAGCGGCAAACTGCCATGGATCGACCATACTGACTCTTCATTCGCCCTCAGGAGAGTGCCATGTCGAAGTCGTCCAGGAAGAAAGACCCCAAGGACCAGCCGGAGAAACTGGGCGGCAAGGCGTACGAGAAGGAACTCAAGCAGCTGCATGTGGAACTGGTGAAGCTGCAGGAGTGGGTGGTGGCCAAGGGCCTGAAGGTGTGCATTGTCTTCGAGGGCCGCGATGGCGCCGGCAAGGGCGGTACCATCAAGGCCATTACCGAGCGCGTCAGCCCGCGAGTATTCCGCGTGGTGGCGCTGCCGGCACCGACCGAGCGGGAAAAGACCCAGATGTATGTGCAACGCTACCTGGGCCACCTGCCTGCCGCAGGCGAGGTAGTGATCTTCGACCGCAGCTGGTACAACCGCGCCGGTGTCGAGCGGGTGATGGGCTTCTGCAGCGAAGAACAGAGCAGCAAGTTTCTCACCGTGGTGCCGCTGTTCGAAAAGATGATGGTCGAGTCGGGGATCATCCTCATCAAGTACTGGCTGGAGGTCAGCGCCGAAGAGCAGACCCGCCGCCTGCAGGACCGCATCAACGATGGCCGCAAGCTGTGGAAGCTGTCGCCGATGGACCTCAAGTCGTACACCCGCTGGGATGAATACACCCGGGCCCGCGACGACATGTTCGCCGCCTCCGATTCGTCCTGGGCGCCGTGGTTCATGGCCCATTCCAACGACAAGCGCCGTGCCCGGCTGAATATCATCAGCCATCTGCTGACGCGCATCCCCTACAAGGACATCACCAGCGACGGGCAGGTGAAATTGCCCAAGCGCGGCAAGATCGGCAAATACAAGGCGGTCAACTACCCATTCAAAGTCGTCGAAGAGCGTTTCTGATCTTTCCCCGCGGGGATCAGCGAGGGTGCGAGCCTATGCCACATGACGGCAGCCTGTTGCAGGCGACGGTGGTGTTCCTGCTGGCCGTGGTGCTTCTTGTACCGCTGGCGCAGCGTTTGAAAATGGGGGCGGTGCCCGGCTACCTGCTGGCGGGCATCCTGATAGGGCCATCGGTATTTGGCTTGCTGAACAACCCGGATAACGTGGCACGCCTGTCGGAGATGGGTGTGGTGATGCTGCTGTTCGTCATCGGCCTGGAGCTGTCGCCACGGCGTTTGTGGAGCATGCGCCGGGCGCTGTTTGGCGTCGGCTCGCTACAAGTGGGCCTGAGCGCTGCGGTGCTTGGCCTGCTGGCGTACTGGCTGTTCGGCCAGTCGAAGCCGGCTGCCATCGTGCTGGGCCTGGGCCTCGCGCTGTCGTCCACCGCGTTTGGCCTGCAGGTACTGGCCGAGCGCAAGGACCTGGGCAAGCCACACGGCCGCCTGGCCGTGGCGATCCTGCTGTTCCAGGACATTGCCGCGATCCCGTTGATTGCCGTGGTGCCGCTGCTCGGCGGTGATGTCAGCACCGCCGACGAAGGTGCCTGGCCGGTGCTGGCGGTGGTGGTTGGCATAGGTGTGCTGATCATCTTTGGCCGCTACCTGTTGACTCCTGTCTTCAAGTGGACAGTCGGTTCGGGCCTGCCCGAGCTGTCGACCGCTACCGCCTTGCTGGTGGTGCTGGGCACCGCCTGGGTGATGGAGCACGTGGGTGTGTCGATGGCGCTGGGGGCATTTCTGGCGGGTGTATTGATGGCCGAGTCGCCTTTCCGCCACGAACTGGAAACCCAGATCGAGCCCATCAAGGGTTTGCTGCTGGGGCTGTTCTTCGTTGGCGTGGGGATGAGCGCCGACCTGCGCCTGCTGTTTGGCATGCCGTTGGTGGTGCTGGGGCTGACCCTGCTGCTGGTGGTCATCAAGTTGCCGCTGCTATATGGCCTGGGCCGCATGGCGGGTGGGCTCAACCAGGCCCAGGCGTTGTGCCTGGGTGTGGTGCTGGCGTCTGGTGGCGAGTTTGCCTTCGTGGTGTTCAAGCTGGCGCTGGACCATCAGGTGCTGGCGCAGCAGGTGCATGACCTGCTGGTGCTGGCCATCACCTTGTCGATGGCGGTAGTGCCATTGGTAATGATGGCGCTGGCGCGGCAGTTGCGTGACGACAGCCCCTCGCAGGCAACCCCTGAAGCGGGCCACTGAATCGCGCCACATGGCGCACCTGGAGTTCGGAGGTGAAGCATGCAACCGGGTATCAAGCTGGACAGCCGCCTGTCGCGGGGCTTGCTCGATGTGCTCATCAAAGCCGGCCTGGTGGCTGCGCTGGTGGTTTTCGCCTTCCAGACGTTCCAGCCGTTTCTGGAGCTGATGCTGTGGTCGGTGATCCTGGCGGTGACCTTGTACCCGTTATATTGCCGCATCCAGCGCCGCACAGGGCTCAAGGACGGGCTTTCGGCGACGCTGGTCGTTCTGCTGGTACTGGTCGTGCTGCTGGTGCCGATCTACCTGGTTGTGATGTCCATCGGCGAGTCGGTAGACAGCCTGGTGACGCTGCTCAAGAGCGGGGCCTGGACCGTGCCCGCACCTCCCGATTCGGTGGCTGCCTGGCCGCTGATCGGGCCGAAGGTGCATGCCCTGTGGCTGGCAGCCTCGGAAAACATGGCCGGTGTGCTGAACCAGTGGATGCCCCAGCTCAAGGGTGCCGGGCGCACGGTGCTGGGGGCGGCGGCCAGCGCAGGCGGCGCGTTCCTGTTGTTCATTGCGGCGATCATCGTCTCGGGCATCATCATGGCGTTCGGTGACCGCGGCGAAATCGCGGCGCAGCGTATAGCCATGCGGGTGTCGGGCGAGGAGCGCGGCAAGCCACTGGCCAAACTGTGCACCGCCACCATTCGCGCGGTGGCTCAGGGTGTGATCGGCATCGCATTCATCCAGATGCTGCTGATCGGTGTCGGCTTCGTCATCAAAGGGGTGCCGGGGGCCGGGATGCTGGCCATCGTCATCCTCATGCTGGGGATTGCCCAGGCACCGGCCACGTTGATCACGGTGCCGGTGATAATCTACGTATTCAATGTCGAAGGTTTTACCGTGGCGACCATCATCTTCGCCATCTATACCTTCGTCGCCGGGCTTGCCGACAACGTGCTCAAGCCGCTGCTGCTGGGGCGCGGGGTGGACGTGCCGATGCCGGTGGTGCTGATCGGGGCGCTGGGCGGCATGGTGGTCAAAGGCATCATCGGCCTGTTCCTCGGCCCGGTTATCCTTGGCGTTACCTATGTACTGTTCTGGCAATGGGTGGCGCTGCAGGTGCCGGAAAACCCCGTCGAGCCGTCGGCGTGAGCCAGGGCCTGCCATGCCCGGACGCCTCTGTGGTTGTGCACTGAGCCTGGCTGCCACGTTGGTGGGCTGTACCCAGGTCGGTCCCGATTTCCAGCCGCCCCAAGACCCGTGGCTGAGCACCTGGAACACCCCGCTGCTGGAGCAGGCCGGGCAGCAGGCCGCGGCGCCCGACCTGCGCCAGTGGTGGGCCGTGTTCGCCGACTCGGCCCTGGACGCCTTGATCACCGAGGCCGATGCCAACAACAGCAACCTGCGCGTGGCCGGCTTGCGCATTGCCGAAGCCCGCGCCCAGTTGGCCATCGTGCAGACCGGGCGTTATCCACAGCTGCAGCAGCTGCGCGCCCAGAGCCTGTACCTGAAACAGGACCAGTCCGGCACTTCCACCGCCCGCGATTCGGTGTTCTGGCAATCCAGCGCGGGCTTCGACATCGGCTGGGAAATCGACTTCTGGGGGCGCTTCAGCCGCGCCATCGAAAGCGCCGACGCCGCCTACTTCGCCTCACAGGCCAATTACGCCGATGCCATGCTGCTGTTGCGTGCGCAGGTGGCTGACACCTACTTTGCCCTGCGCACCGCCGAGGCGCGGCTGGATATCGCCGAAGAAAACGCCCGCCGCCAGGCGCGTAGCCTGGAGATAACCGAGCGGCTGTTCCGTCATGGCGAAAACGACGAACTCGACTGGCAACAGGCGCGCACCCAGTACCTGGCTACTCAGGCCACCATCCCCGAGTTCCAGAACCAGCTCAATGCCCTGCGCAATGTGCTGTGCTCGCTATTGGGCCGGCCGCCCGGGCCGCTGCCACAGCTGGATGCCGGCCACGGCCAGTTGCCGTTGCCGGACCGTGCCGTGCTGCAGGGCGTGCCCGCCAGCCTGCTGCAGCGTCGCCCGGACATCCGCGCCGCCGAGCAGGCGGTGGCGGCGCAGTCGGCGCTGGTCGGGGTGGCCGAGGCCGACCTTTATCCACAGCTGAGCCTGCTGGGCAGCATCGGCTGGAGCTTCGTCACGGCCAATCACCTGCCCGACACCTTCGACATCGCCGCCGGGCCCAGCCTGATCTGGAACCCGTTCGACTACGGCCGGCGCAAGAACGCCGTGCGCGTGGAAGATGCCCGCTTGCAGCAGCTGATCGAGCTGTATCACCAGGGCGTGCGCGAAGCCGCCCGCGAGGCCGACGATGCCGCCAGCGGGCTGGTGCGTTCGTTGCAGAGCGCAAGCATCCGCGACCAGGCCTCGCAGGCCGCGCAGCGCTCGCTGAACCTGGCCAGCTCGCAGTACCGCGAAGGCTTTGCCGACTTCCAGCGCGTGCTCGACGCCCAGCAACTGCTGTTGCAGCAACAGGACGGCTACCTGGTCAGCCGGGGCAATGCCGTCAGCAGCCTGGTGACGTTGTACAAGGCGCTCGGCGGCGGCTGGGACGCCAGTCGCGCACCGATCGACCCGGCCACCCGCAAGCAGATGCAGCAACGCACCGACTGGGGCGAACTGCTCGACGAGCCACCCCCCAGCGCACATGCACAAGGTGAAACGAAATGAGCGACGCCATGCCGACGCCCCCCCCGCCAGCCGCCGATCGCGGCATGCGCTGGGTGCTGCTGCTGATTGCCGTGAGCCTGCTGTGGTACCTGCTGGCCGACCGTTTCACGCCTTATACCCAGCAGGCCCGCCTGCAGGCTTACGTGGTGCCGGTGAGTGCCGAGGTGGCCGGGCAGGTGAAGCGTGTGGCGGTAGGCAACAACCAGGAAGTACGCAAGGGCGATGTGCTGTTCGAACTGGACCAGGAACAGTACCGCATCGCCCTGGCCCGCGCCGAAGCCGACCTGGACGCGGTACGCCGGCAGATCGGCGCCCACACCGCTGGCATCGACTCGGCCCAGGCGGCGCTGGTGGCGGCCCAGGCCAACGAGCGCAAGGCGCGGCAGGACGCCGAGCGGCTCAAGCGCCTGATCGATGAGGACCCGGGCACGGTTTCGGTGCGCCGCCTTGAGGGCGCCCAGGCCAGCCGCGACCAGGCCATCAGCCAGGTGGCGGCAGCCCGTGCCGAAGTGGAGCGGGCCCGTGAGCAGCAGGGCGGGGCGCAGGACGACAACGCCCAACTGCGCAGTGCGGCGGCCAATGTGGAAAAAGCCCGGCTGGACCTGGCGCGCACCATTGTACGCGCCGATGCAAACGGGCTGATCACGGACCTGCGCACTGACGTTGGCCACTACGTCGGCGCCGGCAGCCCGATGATGACCCTGATCGCCATCCATGACGTGTGGATAAGTGCCGACATGACCGAGAACAACCTCGGTCGGCTGCGCCCTGAAACCCCGGTGCTGGTAGTGCTCGATGCGCTGCCCGGCACGGTGTTGAAGGGGCGCATTCGCAGCATCGGCTACGGCGTGAGTGTGGGCCAGAGTACCCCGCCGGGCACGTTGCCGACAGTGCAGAACAGCCGCGAGTGGCTGCGCTCTGCGCAGCGCTTCCCGGTGATCGTCGAACTGGAGCGTGACCAGTTGCAGGACAAGAGCGGATTGCGGGTCGGCGGCCAGGCCGAAGTCATGGCCCTGCCAAGCGAGGGCAACCCATTGAACCTGCTGGGCCGGCTGTTCATGTGGCTGATGAGCTGGCTGTCGTATGCCTATTGAGTTGCGCCGCCTGCGCGCCCTGCGCCTGGCCTGGGGCGTGGCGCTGTGCGTGGCGGTGAGTTTCGGCATCGGCCTGCCGGTGCCGATTCTGGCGCCGGTGTTCGCGGTGCTGTTGCTGGCCATGCGCAGCCAGCCTTTGCCCCTGCGTGCGGCACCGGCTCTGGCGGTGCTGGTGCTGCTTGCTTGCGGCAGCGGGCTGCTGCTGATTCCGCTGCTGCGCCATGCCCCGGTGAGTGGAGTGTTGCTGGTAGGGGTAGGGGTCTTCCTGACCTTGCGTTATGCGCTGAAAGGGGGCAACGGCCTGCTGGCCAATTTGCTGGTGATCGGCCTGACCATGATCGCTGCCGCCGGCACCAGCGACTTCAGCCTGGCACTGTCTGTGGTCGAAGCGCTGGCCAAAGGCATGCTGCTGGCGGTGCTGGGTACCGCGGCAGCGCATGTGCTGTTTCCAGAGCCGGCTGATGCGCCGGCGCAACCGGCACCGCCTCTGCTCGACAGTGATCAGGTGAGCTGGGTCGCCTTGCGTGCCACGCTGATCGTCATGCCGGCCTTCTTGCTGGCGCTGATTGCCCCGGACCAGTACATGCCGCTGATCATGAAGGCAGTGAGCCTGGGGCAGCAGGCCGGCGAGACCCGCGCGCGGCATGCCAGCCGCGAGCTGATCGGCTCGACCTTGCTGGCCGGGTTGCTGGCGATACTGACGTGGGGCGCGTTGAGCCTGTTCGTGCACCTGTGGATGTTTTTCCTGTGGGTGCTGCTTTTCGTCCTTTGGCAGGGGCGCAAGCTCTACCGTGCGGTTGATACCAGGCAAAGCCCGGCTTACTGGGTGAGTTGCCTGACGACCATGCTGATCTTGCTGGGGCAGTCGGTGCAGGACAGCGCGGGCGGGCAGGATGTGTACCGCGCCTTTGCCGTGCGCATGGCGCTGTTTCTGGCGGTGTCGGTGTACGCTAGCGCCATGCTCATATGGATTGATCGGCGGCGGGTTCGGACTGTTTAGCTCTTCTGTACTGGCCTCTTCGCGGGCACGCCCGCTCCCACAGGGATCGCACAAACTTCAAGGTTGTCGTTGTACCTGTGGGAGCGGGCGTGCCCGCGAAGAGGCCAGCAGGGAAAACCTAGGGCTTCCAGTCAACCCCACTCTCTTCCAGGTAGGCATCCACCGCTGCCCCAACAGTGGGATGAAACGCCGACTCTCCCATATGCTCGAACAACTCGAACTGCCGCATCTTGTCCTTTACCGGGTCCTTCATCTCGGCAAACTGCAACTCCACCCCCCGGGCCTCCAGTGCCCGGTCCAGTTCGGCGAGCATGTCCGCCGAGGTGATATCGATGCTGGTCACCGGCTCTGCCGCGATCACCAGCCGTTGTACCGGGGTAGGCGATGCATCTACCGCCGCCATCACCGTGCCCTGGAACTGCTCGGCATTGGCAAAGAACAGCGGCGCATCCCAACGCAGCAGCACCAGCCCCGGAATGCGTCGGGCCTGTGGATAACGCTGCACATCATGGTAACCGCGGGTGCCATCTACCCGCCCCAGCACTGCATGATGCGGCCGCCAGCCGTCCCACAGGAACTCGATCACCGATATCGCCACGGCAATGCAGATACCGGGAATGGCCCCGAATACCGCCACACCGACGAAGCAGGTGAACGACAGCCAGAACTCCCATTGCTGCATGCGGAAGATGCGCTTGAGGTCGGCGAACTCGAACAGGCCCAACGCTGCGGCAATCACCACTGCCGCCAGGGCGCTGTTGGGCAGGTGTTGCATCAGGTTGGGCGTCACCAGCAGCAACAGCGTCACCGCCAGCGCGCCGATGATGCCGGTGAGCTGGGTCTGCGAGCCGGCCGCTTCGGCCACGGGAGTGCGTGACGAGCTGCTGCTGATGGGGATGCCCTGGAACAGCCCCGAGGCCAGGTTGGCCACGCCCAGGCCGAACATTTCCTGATTGGGGTTGACCGGGGTCTTCATGCGCGCGGCGTAGGAACGTGACAGCACGCTGGTATCGGCGAACGACACCAGTGCCACCGCGATGCCGCCGAGCAGCACCTCCACCAGGTCGATATCGCTGACCCAGGGGAACACGAAGCTGGGCAGCCCCTGGGGCAGTTCGCCGAGTACTTTAACGCCTTGCTGGTCGAGCCCCAGCAGGCTCACCGCCAGCGTGGCCAGCACCACAGCAATGAGAATGCCCGGCAGGCGCTTGAACGGCTTGAGCAGCAGAATCAGCGCCAGGCTACCGCCGCCGACCACGAAGCTTGGCCAATGGCCCTGGCCGGCGAGCAAGGCCTGGATCAGGTTCCAGGTATCTCGCAGCGGGCCCTGGCTGTCGACCGACAGGCCGAACAGTTTGGGCAACTGGCTGATCAGCACCGTGAGGGCGATGCCGTTCATGTAGCCATAGCGGATCGGCTTGGACAGCAACTCTGTGATGAAGCCCAGGCGCAGCAAACCGGCGATCACGCAGAACGCCCCGGCCACCAGGGCCATCATGCTGGCGATGGCGATTGCCCGTTGCGGGTCGCTGGCGGCGTACTGCACCACCACCGCCAGGATCGGCGCGGCCAGCGCCGAATCCGGGCCTAGCACCAGGATGCGGCTGGGGCCGAACAGTGCATAGGCCAGCAGCGGGATGATGGTGGCGTACAGGCCGTAGATGCCGGGTACGCCAGACGCTTCGGCATAGGCGATGCCCACCGGCACCAGCATGGTGGTGAGCACCAGGCCTGCGGCGATGTCTTTGGGCAGCCAGGCGGGTTGGTAATGAAGCAGGGTGACCAGGCCGGGTAACCAGCGTTGCCAGTCGAGGCGAGGTTTTTCAGGCATGGGCGTGCGTCCAGGGGAGGGTGCTGAATCACAGCTTAGATGCTGAATTTCGGGGCCGCTTTGCGGCCCTATCGCGACACAAGGCCGCTCCTGCAGGTTTGATGCGATGTCCAGAAAATGCGCGGTACCTGTAGGAGCGGGCATGCCCGCGAACACCGGCGCAGCCGGTGCCATCCACTGCGTTGGATTCTTCGCGGCTAAAGCCGCCCCCACAGGGGGCGCGTGCCGCTTGCCAGATGCCAGAAAAAACAAAACCCCTTGAGGCGTTGGCCTCAAGGGGTTTGCGGGTACTGCAGTCTGGCGCTTAGACGTTGAAGCGGAAGTGCATCACGTCACCGTCCTTGACGATGTAGTCCTTGCCTTCCAAACGCCATTTACCGGCTTCCTTGGCACCGCTCTCACCCTTGAACTGGATGAAGTCGTCATAGGCCACCACTTCAGCGCGGATGAAGCCTTTTTCGAAGTCGGTGTGGATCACGCCAGCGGCTTGTGGTGCAGTGGCACCGACGCGCACGGTCCAGGCGCGTACTTCCTGCACGCCGGCAGTGAAGTAGGTCTGCAGGTTCAGCAGCTCGTAACCCGCGCGGATAACGCGGTTCAGGCCAGGCTCTTCCAGGCCCAGGGCCTCGAGGAACATGTCCTTCTCTTCGCCATCTTCCAGCTCGGCGATTTCCGCTTCGATCTTGTTGCACACCGGCACAACCACCGCGCCTTCTTCCTCGGCGATGGCCTTGACCACGTCCAGGTGCGGGTTGTTGTCGAAGCCGTCTTCGGCCACGTTGGCGATGTACATGACCGGCTTGCTGGTCAGCAGGTGGAAGCCGCGGATGACCGCCTTGTCTTCGGCGCTCATGTTCTTCATCAGGCTGCGCGCAGGCTTGCCTTCGGTGAAATGCGGGATCAATTGCTCGAGGATGGCCTTCTGCGCCAGGGCTTCCTTGTCGCCGCCCTTGGCGTTGCGGGCAACCTTCTGCAGCTGCTTCTCGCAGCTGTCGAGGTCAGCGAAGATCAGTTCGAGGTCGATGATCTCGATGTCACGCTTGGGGTCGACGCTGTTGGAAACGTGGATCACGTTCTCGTCTTCGAAGCAGCGCACCACGTGGGCAATGGCGTCGGTCTCGCGGATGTTGGCGAGGAACTTGTTGCCCAGGCCTTCGCCTTTCGAGGCACCAGCCACCAGGCCGGCGATGTCGACGAACTCCATGGTGGTCGGCAAGATGCGGTTTGGCTTGACGATCTCAGCCAGTGCATTCAAGCGCGCATCGGGCATCGGCACGATGCCGCTGTTAGGCTCGATGGTGCAGAAGGGGAAGTTCTCCGCCGCGATGCCAGACTTGGTCAGGGCGTTGAACAGGGTGGACTTGCCGACGTTGGGCAGGCCGACGATGCCGCAATTGAAACCCATGGGTATTCCCCTCTCTAAAGGAAATCAGGCCTTCTGGCTGTGCAGCTCGCGCATCGCCTTGGCGAAGTCGCCGGCAAGCACGTCCGGCAGCACGCCGAGGGCAAAATCGATGCTGGCGTCGAGCTTCTCCTGCTCGGCGCGCGGCGCGCGGCCCAGGACGAAGTTGGAGACCAGTTTGGCGTCGCCCGGGTGGCCGATGCCAAGCCGCAGGCGGTGGAAGTCGTTCTGGTTGCCGAGCTGCGCGATGATGTCGCGCAGGCCGTTGTGCCCACCATGGCCACCGCCGCGCTTGAGCTTGGCGACGCCTGGGGGCAGGTCGAGTTCGTCATGCGCCACCAGGATCGCTTCCGGCTTGATGCGGAAGAAATTGGCCAAGGCCGCCACGGACTGGCCGCTACGGTTCATGTAGGTGGTGGGGATGAGCAGACGAACGTCGTTGCCCTGATGGCTGAACTTAGCCGTCAGGCCGAAATACTTGCGGTCAGCGGTCAACGAGACGCGCTGGGCGCTGGCAATGCGTTCAACGAAAAGAGCCCCTGCGTTATGCCGGGTCTGTTCGTATTCGGGGCCGGGGTTACCCAGGCCGACGATCAACTGGATGGCGGTCACGTCAGGGGCTCTTCCTTGGAGTTGGTGGGTTACAGGGCGCGCGGCACTGTAACCCGATCAACGCCGGCGTGCGAGTGGATTACTCGGCAGCGCCTTCTGCTTCTGGAGCAACGCGTGGAGCGTGAACGTTGGCAACAGCTTTGTCATCACCGTGGGCCAGAGCTACGAACTCTACGCCTTTCGGAGCTTTCAGGTCCGACAGGTGGATGATGGTGCCGATTTCAGCGTTGGCCAGGTCGACTTCGATGAACTCAGGCAGGTCTTTGGCTTCGCAGGAAACTTCGATCTCGGCTTCTACGTGGGAGATCTCGCCGCCTTTCTTGACCGGGGCTTCTTCGTTGATGAAGTGAACCGGTACCTTGGCGGTCAGTTTCTGGCCAGCAACGACGCGAACGAAGTCGGCGTGCATGATGAAACCTTTTGCCGGGTGGCGCTGCAGAGCCTTGACCACGACGTTTTGCTTGGCGCCGTCGACGTTCAGTTCCAGAACGTGGCTGAAGGCAGCCTCGTTTTCGAACAGTTTGGTGATTTCCTTGGCCAGGATGGTCAGGGACTGGGCGTCCTGGTTACCACCGTAGACAACGGCTGGGATGTTCGCGGAGTGACGCAGGCGGCGGCTCGCACCTTTCCCCAGGTCAGTACGCGCTTGGGCGTTCAGAGTGAATTCGGTCATTTTGTTTCTCCAAAATAGCCCCCCGAGGGCGTTTGCGACCAGCGCCAACGGGGATGGCAAAAAAGCCCCGCCCCAACAACCAGTGTTGGGGCGGGGCGCTTTTCGTCAGCGTGTGTTCCGCTTAGCGGAACATCGCGCTGATCGATTCTTCGTTGCTGATGCGGCGGACCGCTTCAGCGACAACCGGTGCGATATCCAGCTGGCGGATACGGTCACAGGCTTGAGCAGCGGCGGACAGCGGAACGGTGTTGGTCACCACCAGCTCGTCCAGAACCGACTTCTCGATGTTCTCGATCGCGCGGCCCGACAGGACAGGGTGCGTGCAGTAGGCGTAAACCTTTGCAGCGCCGTGTTCTTTCAGGGCTTTGGCCGCGTGGCACAGGGTGCCGGCGGTGTCGACCATGTCGTCTACCAGGATGCAGGTGCGCCCTTCGACGTCGCCGATGATATGCATGACCTCGGAGTGGTTAGCCTTCTCGCGGCGCTTGTCGATGATACCCAGGTCGACGCCCAGGGACTTGGCGACGGCACGTGCGCGCACGACACCACCGATGTCCGGGGAGACGATCATCAGGTTCTCGAAACGCTGGTCCTCGATATCGTCGACCAGTACGGGCGAGCCGTAGATGTTGTCGACTGGGATATCGAAGAAACCCTGGATCTGGTCAGCGTGCAGGTCGACGGTGAGTACACGGTCGATACCTACGACAGTGAGCATGTCAGCGACGACTTTGGCGCTGATGGCTACACGTGCCGAACGCGGACGGCGGTCCTGGCGGGCGTATCCGAAGTAAGGAATCACGGCGGTGATTCGGGATGCTGAGGAGCGGCGGAAGGCGTCGGCCATCACTACCAGTTCCATCAGGTTATCGTTGGTCGGGGCGCAGGTCGGCTGAATAATGAAGACGTCTTTACCGCGGACATTCTCATTGATCTCAGTGCTGATCTCGCCGTCGGAGAATTTACCGACAGAGACGTCACCGAGAGGGATATGCAGCTGACGTACGACACGCCGAGCCAGATCGGGGTTGGCATTCCCCGTAAAGACCATCATCTTGGACACGCGCAGTACCTGAAGGCTGAGGGTAACCTGGATGAGTATAAGGAAAATGGCAGGGGCGGCTGGATTCGAACCAACGCATGGCAGGATCAAAACCTGCTGCCTTACCGCTTGGCGACGCCCCTGTATCTGTTGCTGCGAACGCTTATGCGCTCGACTTCTTGACCAGACTTTGCAGCTTGCGATGCAACATCGAAACGTTGCTTCCTTTCGCCACAAACCCTGTTTGGGTCGCTGAAAGAAGGGCCAGAACTTTATCAGCTTCGGCTTTGCTTGGGAAGGCCCCAAACACACAACTTCCAGTACCGGTCAGTCGAGCCTCAGTGAATTTACCCAGTGAATTCAACGCATTGCGAACTTCCGGGTAACTCTGCTCTACCACCGGTTGGCAGTCATTTCGACTGTTTCCCTCGGGAACGGGGCGCATCTTAAGGGGGAGTGAATCACGTGTCAACTGTGGATGTGAAAAAATTTCTACTGTGCTGACAGACACTTGCGGCACCAGCACGACATACCACGGCTCGTCCGGGTCGACCGGGGTCAGTTGTTCACCCACGCCCTGGGCGAACGCCGCGTGGCCGCGCACGAATACCGGTACGTCGGCGCCCAGGCTCAGGCCCAGTGTGGCCAGGCGGTCTTCGTCCCAGTCCAGTTGCCACAGGTGGGCGAGGGCCAACAGGGTAGTGGCGGCATCCGAGCTGCCACCGCCGATGCCGCCGCCCATGGGTAGCACCTTGCTCAGCCAGATGTCGGCGCCCATCGTCGTGCCGGATTGTTCCTGCAGTTTGCGCGCGGCACGCACGATCAGGTTGCTGTCGTGCGGCACCGCCTCGACCTCGGTATGCAGGCGGATCACACCGTCGTCACGCACGGCAAAGCTCAGTTCGTCGCCGTGATCGAGAAACTGGAACACGGTTTCCAGCTCGTGATAGCCGTCCGCGCGGCGGCCGATGATGTGCAGCCACAGGTTGAGCTTGGCCGGGGCGGGCAGGGTAAGGGTTTGCATGTATCAGTGCCCCAGCTGGCGCGGCTGCCAGTCCTTGACCACCAGGGTCACGTCGAGGTCCTTGCCGTGCAGCTTCAGCCGCTCGGGCAGCCAGTAGCCGTTCTGTTCGGTGTAGCTCAGGTACTGCACCTGCCAGCCATCCTGGTCGAGGCTGGCCAGGCGGCTATCGCCGTCCAGGGTCAGCTTGCTCTTGCTGTCGGGGGCGGGCAGGCCGCGTACCCACCAGACCAGGTGCGAGACCGGCAACTGCCAGCCCAGCTGTTCTTCCAGCAGTGCTTCGGGGCTGGGGGCCTCGTAGCGGCCCTGGTTGGCCACTTCCAGTACCACGCCGCCGGGGCGGCCGGTCAGGCGTGCGGCGCCACGGCCCAACGGGCCGGCCAGGCGAATGTCGTAGTAGTCCTGGCGTTGCAGCCAGAACAGTGTGCCGCTGCCGGAGTCGCGCGGGGCGCGGATACCGACCTTGCCGTTGATCTGCCAGCCATCGAGGCTGCTCAGCTGCTCTTTATGGGCGCGCCACTGCTGCGGGTCGCCGTGGCCTTGCAGGGCCTCGCGGCTACCGAAGCCGGCGCAGCCGGCCAGCAGGGCGATCAGTGTGAAGGTAATGCAATGGCGCAGGAACATGGCGTTAGAGAGTCTCGGATCCGGTCAGGCGCAGGATGGTCTTGCGCAGGATGGGGCTGTCGGCCTGGGCTTCGAAGCCCTTGGCCCAGACCTGGCGGGCTTCGCGGCGCTTGCCGTTGGCCCATAGCACTTCGCCCAGATGGGCGGCTACTTCGTGGTCGGGGAAGCTGGCAAAGGCCTTGCGCAGGTAGGTTTCAGCCTCGTCGAGCTTGCCCAGGCGGTAATTGACCCAGCCCATGCTGTCGAGCACCGCCGGGTCGTCCGGAGTCAGCTGATGGGCCTTTTCGATCAGCGCCCTGGCTTCGCTGTAACGGGTGGTGCGGTCGGCCAGGGTGTAGCCGAGCGCGTTCAGGGCCATGGCGTTTTCCGGTTCGCGGGCGATGATGGCACGCAGGTCTTTTTCCATCTGCGGCAGGTCATCACGCTTTTCGGCCAGCATGGCGCGGGTGTACAGCAAGTTGAGGTCGTCCGGGTAGCGCTGTATGGCTTGCTGCAGCACCTGGCTGGCCTGGGCGTCCTTGTTGTTGTTGCTGTAGCTTTCCGATTCGATCAGGAATAGCTGGATGGCGTAGTCCGGCTGGGCTTCGCGGGCATCGGCGAGCAGGCGTGAGGCTTCGGTACCACGGCCGTTGGCGATCAGGATGTCGGCCTGGCGCAGTTGCGCCGGCAGGTAGTCGGGGCCCGGGCCGACCAGGGCGTATTCACGCAGGGCGCCTGCGGGGTCGTGGCGCTCCTCGCGGATGCGGCCCAGGTTCAGGTGTGCGGCGTCGACGTTGCTGTCGCGTTCGATCAGCTCCTGCAGGTAGCCCTCGGCTTCATCCCAGTCCTTGTTTTCGAGGCACACCAAGGCCAGCGAATAGCGCAGTTCGTCGTCCTCGGGGTATTGCTGGACCAGGCTGAGGAACTCGCCCTTGGCATCGGCGATGCGGTCCTGTTCGACCAGGGTGCGGGCGTAGGTCAGACGCAGGCGCTTGTCGTCCGGGTTGTCGCGAATCGCCCCGCGCAGCAGTGGAAGGGCCTCCGGGCCACGGTTCAGGGCTTGCAGCAGGCGCGCGCGCAGCAGGATCGGGGCGACTTCGCCGTTTTGTGGCGGGTGCGACTCGAGCAGTTCCAAGGCTTCTTCGGCCTTGCCGTCCTGGTTCAGCAGCAGGGCCTTGCCGAACACCAGCTGGTTGTTGTCCGGGTACTTCACCAGCAGGCGTTCGAAGCTTTGGAGCAGGCCGTCGCGGGTGCTCTGGTCGGTTTCGGCGGCGGACAGGGCGAGGAAATCGAAATGGGTGTCGCCCTGGCCCTGCAGTACCTTTTCCATGTATGTCATGGAGTCGTCATAGCGGCCGGCACGGGCAAGCTGGATGGCGGCGGCGCGCTGGGCGTCGAGGTTCTGCGGGTCGTTGCGGGCCCAGACCAGGGCATTGTCCAGTGCCGGTTCGTCGGCACCGAGGTATTCGGCAATGCGGTAGGCGCGTTCGGAAACCCCCGGGTCCTGGGTTTTCGCAGCCTGGTCGGTGTAGTTGGCCAAGGCGATGTCGAAGCGGTTGCGCTGGCCGGCCAGCTCCGCCACCAGCAGGCTATAGAGCGTGTCCTGCTTGAACGAGCCATACACCACGGGCTTTTCCGCCTCGCTCTTGCCGGCCTCGGCGACGGGAGGCTCGGCCTTTTGCGGGGCCAGGCTCTGGCAGCCCTGGAGCAGGGCGAAGGCAAGCAGCAATGCGTATGGTTTGTTCATAGAAGGCTTTAAGAGGACTCACCGGCGGTCGGAGCATGATGACACAAGCGCGTGGGCAAACCCACCTGCGAAGGTATGAAGCTGCGCTTCGCTTATGCAGACCGCGCTGTGCCCGCGCGGTTCGCCGCAGAGCCTGCCACGGCGCCGATAACACAGAATTATTGCTCTTGCTCTTGCTCTTGCTCTTGCTCTTGCTTCTAAGCGCGCGAAGATCAAGATCAAAAGCCAGATCAAAAGCGGGAGTGTGAGCTGAAGTTGCCGCTGATGCTGGCCTGGAGCCGGCGATAGCCGCACGACTATCAGCGCAATAGCGAACGGTGGTTGTCCTGAAACCTGCGAAAGAGGACAATTATCGGCTTCCCG
This sequence comes from Pseudomonas sp. TE3-3-F2023, assembly GCF_036784815.1. NCBI lineage: Bacteria > Pseudomonadati > Pseudomonadota > Gammaproteobacteria > Pseudomonadales > Pseudomonadaceae > Pseudomonas > Pseudomonas sp. TE3-3-F2023. Next base: position 1,694,756 of record NZ_CP145113.1, read on the forward strand.
TCACAACCAGCGACCTTGCATGGCCTTTCTTGCACTTGGTATCAACCATAAGACTGCCTCGGTAGACGTACGCGAGCGCGTGGCGTTTACCCCAGAGCAGCTGGTAGACGCCCTGCAGCAGCTCTGCCGACTGACATCCAGCCGCGAAGCGGCGATTCTGTCGACCTGCAACCGTAGCGAGCTCTACATCGAGCAGGACCACCTGTCCGCCGATGTCGTGCTGCAATGGCTCGCCGACTACCACCGCCTCAGCCTGGACGAGCTGCGCGCGAGCGCCTACGTGCACGAAGAGCACGAGGCCGTGAAGCACATGATGCGGGTGGCCTCGGGCCTGGACTCGCTTGTGCTCGGCGAGCCGCAGATCCTCGGCCAGATGAAGTCCGCCTACGCTGTGGCGCGTGAGGCTGGCACCGTCGGCCCATTGCTCGGGCGCCTGTTCCAGGCCACTTTCAGCGCCGCCAAGCAGGTGCGCACCGACACGGCCATCGGTGAAAACCCGGTGTCGGTGGCGTTTGCCGCAGTCAGCCTGGCCAAGCAGATCTTCAGCGACCTGGGCCGCAGCCAGGCCCTGCTGATCGGTGCCGGCGAAACCATCACCCTGGTCGCGCGCCACCTGCATGAGCAGGGCGTGCGCCGCATCGTCGTGGCCAACCGTACCCTGGAGCGGGCCAGCATCCTGGCCGAGCAGTTCGGTGCGCACGCCGTTCTGCTGGCCGACATCCCTCAGGAACTGGCCAACAGCGACATCGTCATCAGCTCCACCGCCAGCCAGTTGCCTATCCTTGGCAAGGGGGCGGTCGAGAGTGCGCTGAAGCAGCGCCGGCACAAGCCGATTTTCATGGTCGACATTGCCGTACCGCGCGATATCGAAACCGAAGTCGGCGAACTGGACGATGTCTACCTGTACACTGTCGATGACCTGCACGACGTGGTGGCGGAAAACCTCAAAAGTCGCCAGGGCGCGGCCCAGGCCGCCGAAGAGCTGGTGTCGGTGGGGGCTGAAGACTTCATGCTGCGCCTGCGCGAACTGGCCGCGGTGGATGTGCTCAAGGCCTATCGCCAGCAAAGCGAGCGCCTGCGCGACGAAGAACTGCAAAAGGCTCAGCGACTGCTGGCCAACGGCGGCAACCCCGAAGACGTACTGGCCCAACTGGCCCGGGGGCTGACCAACAAACTCCTGCACGCGCCCAGCGTGCAATTGAAAAGGCTCTCGGCCGAGGGCCGCCTCGATGCGCTGGCCATGGCCCAGGAACTCTTTGCCCTCAACGAGGGCTCGACGGACAAATCCCCGCAATGAAAGCGTCGCTGCTGAACAAACTGGAAATCCTCCAGGACCGCTTCGAAGAACTCACCGCACTGCTCGGTGATGCCGAGGTCATTTCCGACCAGACGCGCTTTCGCGCCTATTCCCGTGAATACGCGGAAGTCGAGCCGGTCTACGCTGCTTATAAAGAGTGGCGCAAAGTCCAGGACGACCTCGAAGGTGCCCAGGCGCTGCTCAAGGATAGTGACCCGGACCTTCGTGAAATGGCCGTGGAAGAAGTGCGTGAAGCCAAGGAACAACTGCTGACGCTGGAGTCGCAACTGCAACGCATGCTGTTGCCCAAGGACCCCAACGACGGCCGCAACGTGTTCCTCGAAATCCGTGCCGGCACCGGTGGCGACGAGGCGGCAATCTTCTCCGGCGACCTGTTTCGCATGTATTCGCGCTACGCCGAAAAGCGTGGCTGGCGCCTGGAAATTCTATCCGAGAACGAAGGCGAGCACGGCGGCTACAAGGAAATCATCGCCCGCGTCGAAGGTGAGAGCGTGTACGGCAAGCTCAAGTTCGAGTCCGGCGCGCACCGCGTACAGCGCGTGCCCGAGACCGAATCCCAGGGCCGTATCCACACCTCCGCGTGCACCGTGGCAGTACTGCCCGAGCCGGACGAACAGGCGGCCATCGAGATCAACCCTGCCGACCTGCGCGTGGACACTTACCGCGCATCCGGTGCTGGCGGCCAGCACGTCAACAAGACCGATTCGGCGATCCGTATCACCCACTTGCCCACCGGTATCGTGGTCGAGTGCCAGGAAGAGCGCTCGCAGCACAAGAACCGTGCCCGCGCCATGTCCTGGCTGTCGGCCAAGCTCAACGACATGCAGACCAGCGCCGCGCAGAACGCCATCGCCACCGAGCGCAAGCTGCTGGTCGGCTCGGGTGACCGTTCCGAGCGTATCCGTACGTACAATTATCCACAGGGCCGGGTGACCGACCACCGCATCAACCTGACCCTGTACTCGCTGGACGACATCCTCGCCGGCGGCGTGGAGGCGGTGATCGAACCGCTGCTGGCCGAATACCAGGCCGATCAACTGGCCGCCCTGGGGGACTGATGACCATCATCGCCAGCCTGCTGCGCAACGCGCAGTTGCCAGAATCGCCCACCGAACGGCTGGATGCCGAGCTGCTGTTGGCTGCGGCCATCGGCAAGTCGCGCAGCTACCTGCACACCTGGCCCGAGCGAATCGTCAGCAGCGAAGATGCCGAGACCTATGCCGGCTACCTGCAGCGCCGCCGTGGCGGCGAACCGGTTGCCTACATTCTCGGGCTGCAGGGCTTCTGGAAGATCGACCTGGAGGTGGCGCCGCATACCCTGATCCCGCGGCCGGATACCGAGCTGCTGGTCGAAGCCGCGCTTGAACTGCAACCTGCCACACCGGCCAAGATCCTTGACCTGGGCACCGGCACCGGCGCGATTGCCCTGGCCCTGGCCAGCGATCGCCCGGCCTGGCAGGTAACCGCAGTGGACCGTGTGGAGGAGGCCGCCGCCCTGGCCGAGCGCAACCGCCAGCGCCTGGGCCTGGCGAACGCCCAGGTACGGCTCAGCCACTGGTTCGACAGCCTGGCCGGCGAGCGCTTCGACTTGATTGTCAGCAATCCGCCCTACATCGCCGCCGCAGACCCGCACCTGGTCGCCGGTGATGTACGTTTCGAACCCAGCAGCGCGCTGGTGGCCGGTGCCGATGGCCTGGACGACCTGCGGGTAATCGCTGCCCAGGCCCCGGAGCACCTGGTGCCGGGCGGCTGGTTACTGCTGGAACACGGCTACGATCAGGCAGCGGCGGTGCGTGCCTTGCTGGCTGAACAAGGCTTCATCGAGGTCGCCAGCCGCACGGACCTGGGCGGCCATGAACGCATTACCCTGGGGCGCCTGCCATGCTGAGTGATCAGGAACTGCTGCGGTACAGCCGGCAGGTATTGCTGGCCCAGATCGACATCGATGGCCAGTTGCGGCTCAAGCAGAGCAAGGCGCTCATCGTCGGGCTCGGTGGCCTTGGCTCGCCAGTCGCCTTGTACCTGGCCGCTGCCGGGGTGGGTGAGCTGCACCTGGCCGACTTCGACACCGTCGACCTGACCAACCTGCAACGCCAGGTGATCCACGACAGTTCCAGCGTCGGCATGAGCAAGGTCGATTCGGCCTTGCAGCGCTTGCAGGCGATCAACCCGGAAATCAGCCTGGTTGCACATCGCCAGGCTCTGGACGAGGACTCGCTGGCGGCCGCTGTGGCAGCGGTCGACCTGGTGCTGGACTGCTCTGACAATTTTGGTACCCGCGAGGCGGTCAATGCCGCCTGTGTCGCGGCTGGCAAGCCGCTGGTCAGCGGTGCGGCGATCCGCCTGGAAGGGCAGTTGTCAGTATTCGACCCGCGGCGTGATTACAGCCCTTGCTACCACTGCCTGTACGGCCATGGCAGCGAAGCCGAACTGACCTGCAGCGAAGCCGGCGTGATCGGCCCGCTGGTGGGCCTGGTGGGCAGCCTGCAGGCGCTGGAGGCGATGAAGCTGCTGGCCGGGTTCGGCGAGCCACTGGTTGGCCGCCTGCTGCTGATCGATGCTTTGGGCACTCGTATCCGCGAACTGCGGGTCAAGCGCGACCCGGCCTGTGCGGTCTGTGGCAAGCGCGATGGCTGAGCGTTCGGCGCCGGTCGGCGTGATGGACTCCGGGGTCGGCGGCTTGTCGGTACTCGCCGAGATTCAGCGCCTGCTGCCCAACGAGACGCTGCTTTACGTGGCCGATTGCGGCCACATACCTTACGGCGAAAAGTCGCCAGACTATATCCGTGAGCGTCTCCGACGCATTGCTGCGTTCTTCCATGAACAGGGCGCAAAGGCCATGGTACTGGCCTGCAATACCGCTACAGTGGCGGCGGTGGCCGACCTGCGCGAGTTGTACCCGACCTGGCCGCTGGTGGGCATGGAGCCGGCAGTAAAACCCGCTGCCGCCGCCACGCGCTCGGGCGTGGTCGGTGTGCTGGCCACCACCGGTACCCTGCAGAGCGCCAAGTTCGCCGCCTTGCTCGACCGCTTTGCCAATGACGTGCAGGTCATCACCCAACCTTGCCCGGGGCTGGTCGAGCTGATCGAGACCGGCGACCTTACCAGCCCGGCGCTGCGCCAGTTGCTGCAAGGTTATGTGCAGCCGTTGCTGGCCGCTGGCTGCGACACGCTGATCCTTGGATGCACCCATTACCCCTTCCTGCGCCCGTTACTGGCCGAAATGGTGCCAGCCGATGTTGCCATCATCGACACCGGTGCCGCAGTGGCGCGCCAACTGCAGCGGCTGCTGGGCGCGGATGACCTGCTGGCCGATGGGCCGGCCCGGGAGACCCGCTTCTGGACCAGTGCCGATCCGCAATCTCTTAGAAAGATCCTACCTTTGCTGTGGCATAAGTCGGACAGTGTGCATAGCTTTTCATTGTGAAAAAAACGTGAAAAGAAGCTGAACTATCGTACCACTGCCGTTTTCTATCGCTTTGCCTGACATGAGGCGGATACCAAAAACAGCAAAGAAGGATGTTGCTCATGAAGAAGCTGCTCGGCTTGGCGGCGGTTGCCGTCTTCACCCTGGGGCACTCACTGGCGGCGCAGGCTGCCGACGTTTCGTTTTCGGTGGGGCAGACCGGGGACTCGACCATGGTCTACCGGTTGGGGCTGCAATCGAATTGGGACGCGAGCTGGTGGCAAACCAGCGTCGGTCGCCTGACAGGGTACTGGGATGGGGCCTACACCTATTGGGATGGGGACGAGACTGCGAGCAACCATAGCCTGTCGTTCGCGCCGGTGTTCGTCTACGAGTTTGCCGGAGAATCGGTGAAACCATACATTGAGGCGGGGATTGGCGTGGCGGCGTTTTCCAGCACCGAGTTGGAAGACAACGAATTGGGTTCGGCATTCCAGTTCGAGGACCGTATCGGCTTTGGATTGCGCTTTGCCGGTGGCCACGAGATTGGCGTGCGGGCGATTCACTATTCCAACGCAGGTATCAAGCAGCCCAACGATGGGGTGGAGAGCTATACCCTGCATTATCGCATGGCGCTCTGAGCTCTCCTGTGCGGCCTCTTCGCGGGTGAATCCGCTCCCCCACAGGGGGGCTTACATAGCTTGAGATCTATGAGGTACCTGGGGGAGCAACTGTCTTGCTCCGTTACTCAGGCTACCTCGTCACCTTCTAGGAGCAGCCTTGTGCTGCGAAGAAGCCATTACTGCAGAAGAACACCGCTGCCTACTGTCCTCTTCGCAGCACAAGGCTGCTCCTACAGGTTATGCGCATGACTTCAAGCCGATGCGCTCGAGGTGGGAGCCGGCTTGCCGGCGATAGCGCCGGTACGGTCACCACATCAATTACTTGTGTGCCAAAGGCCACAGGCCATTGAGATCCAGAGCTTCCAGTACAAGCTCGGGCTCCCTCTGCGGCCACCGCCGCAGCAGCTCTTCTGCCGCACTCTGCGGCGTCCATGCCTCCGGTATCGCGTGCGCCGATGTTACAGGTGTTTTCAACGACTGCGGTCCCACCACGGTCAGCTCAACCCCTTGCGCCTTCAACGCCTGACGCTGCTCGCGCATCCATTGCGGCATGTTGTTCCAGCCTGCAGGCACCTGCGTCGGTGCATGCAATTGCAGCGCCGAATAACGGTTGAATACCGCCATCACCTGCGGCGAGTCACCCTTCGCCAGCAAAGGCAGCGCACTGGCCAGGCAATGCTCGCCTGCCAATTGGTTGTCAGTGACGATAGCCTCGAACAACTCGCTGTCCGCCACATCGTCCGCCAGGTAATCGCTGGTACCCGCATTGATGATCAAGCCGTCCAGTGCGCACCAGGCATGGCATATCTGCTGGCCGGCCTGGGCCGCCTGATGCTCTTCGTGCAGCTGCCACGGCACGCGCAGCAGCTGGCTGCCATAGCGCTCAGCCAAGGCATCCAGTGCCTCACCATGCTTGGCGCTTGCAGCTACCCGATGTCCTTGCTCGAGCAACTCTTCCACTAACGCCAGGCCTAGTCCATTGCCTGCTCCCGTCACCCAGATACTGCGTGCGTTGTTCAAGATGCTGCCCTCTGATACTGCCGGCGCGGGAGGTTCTTGAATGCCTCCAGTGCGCGCTGACGACTTCTGTCGAGATCGACAATTGGACTGTGGTAGGAATATCTAGCAAAAAGATCGGCCGACTTCATGGGGAAATGAATGGCTTTTTCATCCAGCCCCTGCAATTCCGGTAGCCAGTGCCGAATGAAACGCCCCTGCGGGTCGAAACGCTGCGACTGTGAAACCGGGTTGAAGATGCGGAAGTAGGGCACTGCGTCGGTGCCTGTGGATGCGCTCCACTGCCAGCCGCCGTTGTTGGCGGCCAGGTCGCCGTCTATCAGGTGGCGCATGAAATGCCGCTCGCCCTTGCGCCAGTCGATCAACAGGTTCTTGCTGAGGAACATGGCCACGATCATGCGCAGGCGGTTGTGCATCCACCCTGTATCCAGCATTTGGCGCATGGCGGCGTCGATGATCGGGAAGCCGGTTCGGCCCTGTTCCCAGGCTTCGAGGTCGTCCGGTGCGTCGCGCCAGGGCAGCGCTTCGGTCTGGGCGCGGAAGGCGCGGTGACGCGAGACCTGTGGATAACCAGTCAGTATATGTTTGTAGAATTCACGCCAGAGCAGTTCGTTGATCCAGGTTTGCACACCGCTGCTGCCGCTGTCGAACTCGCCGCGGTTGCTGGCCAGGGCACCGTGCAGGCACTGGCGCGGCGAGATCACGCCTGCGGCGAGGTAGGCCGAGAGCTGGCTGGTGCCTGGCTTGGCAGGCAAGTCACGCAGCTGTTGGTAGTCGTCGATGGTTTCGTCGAGAAAACTGGTCAGCCGCGCCTGCGCTTCGGCTTCGCCGGCCGGCCAGTGGTCGCGCAGTGCTTGCGCAGGTTTTTCGAAGCCGTCCACATGCTGAGGGATCGGGTCGCTGCTGACCTGCAACGGTGCCTGACGTTTCACCCGGTGAGCCAAGGCGGGGAGGCTGTGGTGCAGGTGCTCCAGGCAGTTCTTCCTGAACTGGCTGAACACCTGGAAATAGTCGCCGCTGCGGGTAAGGATGGTGCCAGGGCGGAACAACAGCTGGTCGAGGTGGCTGTGGGCCTGGATGGACGACTTTTCCAGCAGCATGCGGGTGGCGTCGTCGCGACGTTGCTCGTTGATGCCGTACTCTTCGTTCCAGTGCACGCTTTGCACCTGATGTTGGCGACAGACATCGAGTACGGCCTGTGGCGCCTGGTCCCAGGTGTCGATCTTGCGGATCAGCAGGGGGATGTTCAGTCGCTCCAGCGACTGGCGTAGGTCGCGCAGGTTTCGCAGCCAGAAGTCGACTTTGCAGGCGGCGTCGTCGTGGGCCAGCCATTGCCCGGGGCTCACCAGCCACAGGGCTAGGGTCGGGCCGCGTTCGCTGGCGGCGCTGAGCGCGGTGTTGTCATCGATGCGCAGGTCGCTGCGCAGCCAGGTCAGGTGCATGGTGCGATCATCTCTCCAGGCTGGCGGTCGTGGGCTTGCAGCAAACGCAATGCCGCCTGTGGGGTATCGAACAGGGCAAGGTTGGGTAGCCTGAGGGCACGCAGGCGGGCTTCATGCAGTGCCAGCGTCGGTCCGCCGACCAAGGTCGGCACGAGCAGGTTGGACAGGGTACGTTGCAGCGCCTTGTCATCGATGCGTGGCCCCAGGTGCAGCAGCACGGCTCGCGGCTTGAGCATGGTGACGGCGCGTTGCAGATGCGCGCCGGTGATGGTGTGTTCCAGCACTTCGACCGGCAGGCCGTTGCTGGTGAACAGCCAGGCGCACAACCACAAATCGGGGCTGAAGGTGTGTTCGCTGTCTTCGGCCAGCAAGATGGCAGGGCCTTGCAGCAACTGGTTGTCGTGGTAGACCCGGGCGCCCAGCTTGCTGCGCAGCCAGCTGTGGAAAAACACCTGCTCCAGCCGTGCATTGAAATAGTTGCGCCAGCGCAGGTCGAGGAGATCGAGCAGTGGCAACAGCAATTGTTCGCACAGGGTGACGGCCGGGTACAGGGCCATGGCCTGGTTGAGCTGCTGGTCGAGGGCGCGCTGCGACAGCGTTGCGATGGCTTCGATCAGCTGGAGCTGCCGGGCTTGCCAGTCGCCTTTCGGTGGCGAGCTGGCCGGCTTGTCGAGCAGCTCGCGTACCTGGCCGACGGAGGCGCCGCGTTGCAGCCAGGCCAGGATCGCCTCGACGCGTTCGACCTGCTCCAGCGGATACAGGCGATGGCCCTTGGCGGTACGCTGGGGCTTGAGCAGGCCGTAGCGGCGCTCCCAGGCGCGCAGGGTGACGGGATTGACGCCGGTGCGGCGAGCCAGTTCGCCGATGGGCAACAGGATTTCAGACGGCATTGCGCAAGCCCAGGCGCTCGGGATGCGGCTGCAGGTAGGCCTGCTGCTGCAGATACGGATCGGGGTGCTTGCGCAAATGGTGCTTGAGCAGGGTCAACGGCACTATCAGAGGCACAACGCCTTGCTGGTACTGGCCGATGATGGCTTGCAGCTCGGCTTTGTCCTGCTGTGTGAGGGTATCTTTGAAGTAGCCGCTCAGATGCTGCAGCACGTTGCAATGAGTGCCACGGCTGGCACAGCGACGCAGAGCTTGCATCAACTGGCTGAAATAGCGCGGGCCGAAGCTTTGCGGGTCATCGTCCTTGCTCATGCTGCCGAGCATGCGCCCGAGGCTGCGGTAGGCCTGCGGGTTGTTAGCCATCAGCAGGTACTTGTAGCGCGAATGGAACCGTACCAGGGCGCCACGGCTCAGGCCTTCGGCCAGCAGGCGCTGCCAGTCGGCGTAGGCGTATACGCGGCTGATGAAGTTCTCGCGCAGCACAGGGTCGTGCAGGCGGCCTTCTTCTTCCACCGGCAGGTCCGGGCGCCGTGCGCAGAACGCCTGGGCGTATACGCCCCGCCCACCGTGCAAGGCCGGGTGGCCATTTTCCTGGTACACCTTGACCCGTTCCAGGCCACAGGAAGGCGATTTCTGCATGAAGATGTAGCCGCAGATATCGTCGAGTTCGACTGCCATTTGCTCGCCGTAGCTGCGCAGAGGGCCGGTCAGGTCCATGCCGGGGTTGCGGGTACCTACCACTTCCGGCCGGTCGGGGTTGCCGACCAGGCGGATCGGGTCGCGCGGTACGCCCAGGCCGATGGCCACCTCCGGGCACACCGGTAACCAGTCGAAATGTTCCTCGAGTTGCATACGGCACAGGTCGGAGGCCTTGTGGCCGCCGTTATAGCGCACGCTGTGCCCGGTCAGGCAGGCGCTGATGGCGATGCGCGGCTTGCTGTGGGCGGATGGGTCGTGCATGGGCTGTCTCCAAGAAACCTGTACGAGACTAAAAATTTGTACAGGTTCATTCCAGCACAGCCCGGAAGTTATGCAAACCAGTTTTTTTGTATAACCCTACATCACTCGAGGTGTTCGAGCAGCCGACGCGCTGCTTCCTGGCCGCTGAGCCAGGCGCCTTCGACACGGCCGGACAGGCACCAGTCGCCGCACGCGTACAAGCCCTGGTCAGCATCGGCCAGCGCGCCCCATTCATGGTTGCTGCTCGGGCGGGCATACAGCCAGCGGTGGGCCAAGGCAAACGTAGGGGCCGGCACCACGCAGCCAACCAGTTCGGCGAACTCTCCCCACAGCTGTTCGATCACTTCTTCCTTGGGCAGGTCGATGTGTTGCCGGCTCCAGTCCGGGGTGGCGTGCAGTACCCAGGTGTCGAGGTGCTCGTCGCGCCCGGGCTTGCTGCGGTTGCGCGCCAGCCAGTCGAGCGGGTTGTCCTGCACGAAGCAGCCTTGCATCGGGGTGTCCAGCGGGGTCTGGAAGGCCAGGGCGACGGCCCAGGTGGGTTCCATCTGCACGCCGGCGGCAACCGCAGCGAGCTTCGGGGTAGAGGCCAGCAGCGGCGTGGCCTGCGGTGCCGGCACGGCGATCACCACGCGGCTGTAGGGGCCGTGGCTGCAGCCTTCGGTGTCCTGCAGGTGCCAGTACTGCTTGCCGCGGAACACTTCGGCGATGCGGCAGCCGAAGTTGACCGTCACGTCCTTGAGAAGGCCGCGGGTGATTGCACTCATGCGCGGCACCCCCACCCAGCGCGTCTGCTCGTCGGGGGAGGGGCTGAGTTCACCATCGCGGTAATTGTACAGCTGTGGCTTCCATTGCTCGGCCCAACCAGCGGCAACCCACTGCTGTACCTGCTCGACAAAGCGCCGGTCACGGGCGGTGAAATACTGGGCGCCGAGGTCCAGCGCGCCAGCTTCGCTGCGCTTGCTGGCCATGCGCCCGCCACTGCCGTGGCCTTTGTCGAACAAATGCACGGATTGCCCGGCCTTCTGCAAGGCCTGGGCGGCTGACAGACCGGCGATACCGGCCCCGATGATGGCAATAGGTACTGTCATGATGGCCTCTTCAAACCTTGCTGTAAGCAGACTACGCTGTCAGGCAAACCTGTACAATGCTCAAATGTTGTATAAGGTTATTCCGTGTTGCAGGCAGGTTGGCCTATGTTTATCCGAGAGCGTCGGGTCAAAAAAGTGCCTTGATGTTAAAAATAGACCACCGCCGCATTCTGCGAGGACACAGCCATGCATATATTGCTGACAGGCGGCACCGGGTTGATTGGCAAGCACCTGTGCCAGTACTGGCTCGGCCAGGGTCATCGCCTGACGGTATGGAGCCGGCGACCCGAGCAGGTACCGAAAATCTGTGGGGCCGGCGTGCGTGGCATTGCCCGCCTTGAGGAACTGGAGGCGGATGATCACCTGGACGCAGTGATCAACCTGGCCGGTGCGCCGATTGCCGATCGGCCTTGGACGGCGGCCCGGCGCAACCTGCTGTGGGCCAGCCGCGTCACCCTCACCGAGCAGCTGCTGGCCTGGCTGGGCAGCCGCGAACAGCGCCCGGAAGTGCTGATCTCCGGCTCTGCGGTGGGCTGGTACGGAGACGGTGGCGAACGCGAGCTGACCGAGGCTTCGCCGCCGGTGCGCGAAGATTTTGCCAGCCAGCTGTGCATCGCCTGGGAAGAGACGGCGCTGCGTTCCCAGGCCCAGGGCATTCGCGTGGTGCTGGTGCGTACCGGCTTGGTGCTGGCCAGTGACGGCGGCTTTTTGTCGCGCCTGCGGCTGCCCTTCAAACTGGGGCTGGGCGGGCCTTTGGGCGACGGGCGGCAGTGGATGCCTTGGGTCCATATAGAAGACCAGGTCGCCCTGATTGATTTTCTCTTGCAGCACAAGGATGCCAGCGGTCCTTATAATGCCTGCGCCCCGGAGCCGGTGCGCAACCGCGAGTTTGCCAGGCGCCTGGGCCGCACCTTGCACCGGCCGGCGTTGCTGCCAGTGCCGGCACTGCTGCTCAGGGCCGGGCTGGGTGAACTGTCGACCCTGCTGCTCGGCGGCCAGCGCGCCCGCCCGGTACGCTTGCTGGCGGCAGGCTTCAACTTCCGCTTCAACGATTTGCAATCGGCCCTGGACAACCTGTCCAGCCGCCTCTGACATAGGATGCTGCATGACCGATCACGCCCTGCTGCTGGTCAACCTGGGTTCCCCGGCCTCCACCTCGGTGGCTGATGTGCGCCACTACCTCAACCAGTTCCTCATGGACCCGTACGTGATCGACCTGCCTTGGCCGGTGCGGCGCCTGCTGGTGTCGCTGATCCTGATCAAGCGCCCTGAGCAATCGGCCCACGCCTATGGCTCGATCTGGTGGGAGGAGGGCTCGCCGCTTGTGGTGCTGACCCGTCGCCTGCAGGCGGCAATGGTCGAGCACTGGCCCCATGGCCCGGTGGAGATTGCCATGCGCTATGGCCAGCCGGCCTTGCCCGAGGTGCTGGAGCGTCTGGTCGCACAGGGGGTGCGCAAGGTGACCCTGGCACCGCTTTACCCACAGTTCGCCGACAGCACGGTGACCACTGTGGTGGAGCTGGCCAGGCAGACGGTCAGTGAACGCCAGTTGCCGTTGCAACTGCGCGTGCTGCAGCCGTTCTACGAGCACCCGGACTACATCGAGGCACTGGCGGCCAGCGCCAGGCCTTATCTGGAGCAGGATTATGACCACCTGTTGCTGAGCTTCCATGGTTTGCCGGAGCGGCACCTGAAGAAGCTCTACCCGGCCGGCAAGCATGACCTGCGCGCGGCGGATTGTTGCGAAGGTGCCAGTGCCGAGGTGCGTGCGGTGTGTTATCGCGGGCAGTGTCTGGCCACGGCCAAGGCTTTTGCGCAGAAGCTGGGCATACCGGACGGCAAGTGGTCGGTATCGTTCCAGTCGCGGCTCGGGCGCGACAAGTGGATCGAGCCCTACACCGAAACCCGGCTGGATGAACTGGCCAAGGCTGGGGTGAAGCGCTTGTTGGTGATGTGCCCCGCGTTCGTTGCCGATTGCATCGAGACGCTGGAGGAGATCGGCATGCGCGGCAGCGAGCAGTTCGTCGAGGCCGGTGGGCGGGAGCTGGTGCTGGTGCCGTGCCTGAATGAACACCCGGAGTGGGTGAAAGCGCTGGCGGGGTTGTGCGAAAAAGCCTGACTTCCAGGTTGCCTGTACCGGCCCTATCGCCGGCAAGCCAGCTCCCACAGGATGCTCACAGTTCTCCAAACCTGTGGGATACCTTTGGGAGCTGGCTTGCCGGCGATAGGGCCAGATCAGGCTAAAGCCGGATCAAGGCAACTGATCATCCAGCTTCTTGTGCTTCCACCCATCATTGCCCGGCAAGATCAGGTTCAGGGCGATAGCCACGATGGCGCACAGGGCGATGCCTTTCAGGCCCCAGTCATCCGGGCCGTCACCGCTGCCGATCAGCACGCCGCCGATACCGAACACCAGGGTCACCGACACGATCACCAGGTTGCGTGCTTCGGCCAGGTCGATCTTGTGGCGGATCATGGTATTCATGCCCACCGCCGCGATCGAGCCGAACAGCAGGCACAGGATGCCACCCATCACCGGTACCGGGATGCTTTGCAGCAGGGCGCCGAACTTACCGATGAAGGCCAGGGTGATGGCGAACACCGCCGCCCAGGTCATGATTTTCGGGTTGTAGTTCTTGGTCAGCATCACCGCGCCAGTCACTTCGGCATAGGTGGTGTTGGGCGGGCCGCCGAACAGGCCGGCTGCGGTGGTGGCCAGGCCGTCACCCAGCAGGGTGCGGTGCAGGCCGGGCTTCTTCAGGTAGTCGCGGCCGGTCACGCTGCCGACTGCGATCACCCCGCCGATGTGCTCGATCGCCGGTGCCAGGGCAACCGGGACGATGAACAGGATGGCCTGCCAGTTGAACGCTGGCGCGGTGAAGTTGGGCAGCTCCAGCCACGGTGCGGCGGCGATCCTGGCAGTGTCGACCACGCCAAAGGCGAACGACAGGGCAAAGCCTACCAGCACGCCGGCAATGATCGGCACCAGACGGAAGATGCCCTTGCCGAACACGGCGACGATCAGCGTTGTCAGCAGGGCCGGCATCGAGATCATCATGGCGGTCTTGTAGGGCAGCAGCACGCTGCCGTCACCGGCCTTGCCCATCGCCATGTTGGCGGCGATCGGCGCCATGGCCAGGCCGATGGAGATGATCACCGGGCCGATCACCACCGGTGGCAGCATGCGGTCGATGAAACCGGTGCCTTTGATTTTCACCATCAGGCCCATGAAGGTGTACACGAAGCCTGCGGCCATCACGCCGCCCATGGTCTCGGCCAGGCCGAACTGGCCCTTGGCGAGGATGATCGGGGTGATGAAGGCAAAGCTCGAGGCCAGGAACACGGGTACCTGGCGGCCGGTGACCAGCTGGAACAGCAGGGTGCCGATACCGGCGGTGAACAGCGCGACGTTCGGATCGAGGCCAGTGATCAGTGGCATCAGCACCAGCGCGCCGAATGCCACGAAGAGCATCTGCGCGCCTGAAACGACCTGGCGCCAGAGCGGGTCGTTGAAGCCGTCCTGCATGGTCAGGCGTCCTTTTGCTTGGTGCCGAAGATCTTGTCACCTGCATCGCCCAGGCCCGGCACGATGTAGCCGTGTTCGTTCAGGCGCTGGTCGATCGAGGCGGTGTAGATCTGCACATCCGGGTGGGCTTTTTCCACCACTTCGATGCCTTCAGGCGCGGCGACCAGGACCATGGCGCGGATCTCTTTGCAGCCGGCTTTCTTCAGCAGGTCGATGGTGGCGACCATCGAACCGCCGGTGGCCAGCATCGGGTCGATGATCAGGGCCAGGCGCTGGTTGATGTCGGGAGCGAGCTTTTCCAGGTAGGTGTGGGCTTCGAGGGTTTCCTCGTTGCGGGCAACGCCGACGGCGCTGACCTTGGCACCCGGGATCAGGCTGAGCACGCCGTCGAGCATGCCGATGCCGGCACGCAGGATCGGTACCACGGTAATCTTCTTGCCGGCGATTTTTTCAACTTGTACCTTACCGCACCAGCCATCGATCTCGTAGGTTTCGAGCGGCAGGTCCTGGGTGGCTTCGTAGGTCAGGAGCGCGCCGACTTCCTGGGCAAGTTCGCGAAAATTCTTGGTGCTGATATCGGCACGGCGCATCAGGCCGAGCTTGTGGCGGATCAGCGGATGGCGGATCTCACGAGTGGGCATAGGAGGGCTCCGAAAGGCGGGCAAAAAAACCGCGCTAGATTAATCTATTCAGCCTGTGCTGTCGTCTGGTCATTCTGGACGTTAGTCCATAAATGCTTGATCTGTGACGAGCGGATGCGTACCTTTGCCCGCTTTTCCAAAATGCACCCCCCGGAGAGCGCCATGTCCGCCGATCTCGAGCATATCCGTCAAGTCATGCGTGAAGCTGACTGCCTGTACACCGAAGCCGAAGTCGAAGCGGCCATCGCCAAAGTCGGCGAGCAGATCTGCAAGGACCTGCACGACAAGAACCCGGTGGTGTTCTGCGTGATGAACGGCGGCCTGATCTTCTCCGGCAAACTGCTGACCCACCTGCAGTTCCCGCTGGAAGCCAGCTACCTGCACGCCACCCGCTACCGCAACCAGACCAGCGGCGGCGAGCTGTTCTGGAAGGCCAAGCCCGAAGTGTCGTTCATCGACCGTGACGTATTGATCGTCGACGACATTCTCGATGAAGGCCACACTCTCAGCGCCATCATCGAGTTCTGCAAGCATGCCGGTGCGCGCTCGGTGCACACGGCGGTACTGATCGACAAGGACCATGACCGCAAGGCCAGCCCGGATCTCAAGGCCAACTACGTGGGCCTACCCTGTGTCGACCGCTACATTTTCGGTTACGGCATGGACTACAAAGGCTACTGGCGCAACGCCAACGGCATCTTCGCCGTCAAGGGGTTGTGATCATGCGCCAGCCTGCGTTCATCGACCAATCGCTGTTCGCCGGGCTGGCTGCACAGGCTGCCGCCAACCCGCGCGGGCGGCAGCATCACACCTTCCATGAGATGGAGGACCCCTGCCATCGCATGGCGGTCGGGCTGCAACCGAGCACCTATATCCCGCCGCATCGCCACCTGAGCGCCGACAAGGCTGAAACGCTGATTGCGCTCAAGGGGCGCTTCGGCCTGTTGCTCTTCGATGAGCAAGGGGCGGTGACCGACAAGCGAGTGCTGCAGGCGGGCGGCGACTGCCTGGGTGTGGATCTGGCTCCAGGTATTTACCATGGGCTGGTGGTGCTGGAGCCGGACAGCATCCTGTTCGAGTGCAAGGCCGGGCCGTATCGGCCAGTGGGTGAAGGCGAACATGCGCACTGGGCGCCGCGCGAAGGTGAAGAAGGCGTGGCCGAGTACCAGGCCTGGATGCGCGCGCAGTTCGATTGATGTTGCCTGCACCGGCTCCTACAGGGCGATAGGGTCATACGCCCCAGGCACTACATGCTAGAGTGCTCCTTCATTCAAGGAGCCTCACATGCGTGCGTTTCTTCCCCTCCTGCTGGCGGTCAGCCTGCCACTCGCCGCCGCACCGCTGCACAGCCAGTTCCTGCCACCTGACGACCAGTCCCTGCGCCAGGAAGCGCCGACCGGCCAGCAATTGCTGCAAGTGACCGACTACTCGGTGGTAGTGGGTACCCAGCGCCAGTCCGACCAGCAGCCGATCCCGATCACTTCGTCGTTGCAGGTGCGCCTCAAGGGCAAGCCGCTGAGCAAGGGCGCCACCATCGCCCAGGTGCTGCTGACCTTTGACGGTGAAGCGGCCAAGAGCCTGAAGAAACCCGTGTACGACGACAAGACCCGCACCCTGAGCCTGAATTACCCGCTCAGCGACTACCGCGTGATCATGGACCTGCTGCGCAACGAGACGCTGTATGTGCAGTTTCTAACGTATGGTAACGGACACGTCTGGGCCGACCTGCACACCGGTACCGTACGTACGCGTTGAGGCGCCCGGCCTGCGGGGGGTACACTGCCGGCCTTCGAAATTTCGTGATGGTCCAGTTGGAGTCGGCAATGCGTAAAGACAAGAAACAGGTAATCGGTGACGAGATCAGCGACGACTACATCAAGACGTTCCTTCAGTTCGAACCGGCCGATGGCGTGACTTCGCCGTCGCTGCACAAGCTGGTCAAGGCCTACCGCGGCCTGCGCATCGACGATTTCGAGCGTTTTGTCGGCTTCTTCGTCGACGCTGGGCTGGACCTGGATGGCAAGGACGAGCACGGCAAGACCTTTGTCGAGCAGATTGCCGACCAGCGCAATGCGTCGGATTACATCGAGATCATTGCCAAGGCCCGTGGCTGATTTTTAACCTGTGACGGCCCTTTCGCGGGCACGCCCGCTCCCACAGGGATGGTGCAGAGCCTGAGGGCGACGCCAAAACCTGTGGGAGCGGGCATGCCCGCGAAGAGGCCGGCACAGGTCAATGAGCAACCAGGCACAAAAAAACGCCCCGAGGGGCGTTTTTCGCTACCGGTCGAATCAGGCGTAATGCTTGGCCGCCGGGCTGCTTTCCACCAGGTCCAGCGCCACATCGTTGTCGGCACTGATCTTGTGGTACAGGGCAGCATCGGTCGCCAGAGTCTTCTCGCGAGCCGGGAAGATCTCCTTGAGCTTGGCAGCCCAGGCTCCCTTGGCCTGCTCGGGGAAGCAGCGCTCGATCAGTTCCAGCATGATCGACACGGTCACCGAGGCACCCGGCGATGCGCCGAGCAGTGCAGCCAGGCTGCCGTCCTGCGCCGAGACAAGCTCGGTACCGAACTGCAGCACACCGCCTTTCTTCGGGTCTTTCTTGATGATCTGCACGCGCTGACCAGCCACTTCCAGGCGCCAGTCTTCGGCCTTGGCCTGAGGATAGAAGCGACGCAGGGCTTCCAGGCGCTGTTCCATCGACTGCATCACTTCGCTGACCAGGTACTTGGTCAGGTCCATGTTGTCACGGGCCACTGCCAGCATCGGGCCGATGTTGCCCATGCGCACCGACAGCGGCAGGTCCATCAGCGAACCGTGCTTGAGGAACTTGGTGGTGAAGCCGGCATAGGGGCCGAACAGCAGCGATTTCTTGCCATCGACCACGCGGGTATCCAGGTGCGGTACCGACATCGGCGGGGCGCCGACTGCGGCCTGGCTGTAGACCTTGGCCTGGTGCTGCTTGACGATTTCCGGGTTGTCGCAACGCAGCCACTGGCCGCTGACCGGGAAGCCGCCGAAGCCTTTGCTTTCCGGAATGCCCGACAGCTGCAGCAACGGCAGGGCCGCGCCACCGGCGCCGAGGAAGACGAAGCGGGCGTCCACTTCACGGCTGCCGCCGCTGTTGACGTCCTTGATGCTCACGGTCCAGCCCTTGCCGTTACGGCGCAGGCCGACGACTTTCTTGCTGTACTTCACCTGCGCGTCCTGCGAGTCGCCGAGCAGCTTCAGCAGCTTGTTGGTCAGGGCGCCGAAGTTGACGTCGGTACCCTTGAGTACGCGGGTGGCGGCGATGTGCTGGTCGGCCGGGCGGCCTGGCATCATCAGCGGCATCCAGTCGTTCATCACGGCCTTGTCTTCGGTGTATTCCATTTCCGCGAAGGCATGGTGCTGCTTGAGCAACTCATAGCGCTTCTTGAGGAAGGAAACACCCTTGTCACCCTCGACGTAGCTCAGGTGCGGAACAGGGTTGATGAATGCACGCGCCGAGCCGAAGTTGCCCTTCTTGCTCAGGTAGGCCCAGAACTGGCGCGAAACCTCGAACTGGGTGTTGATGTGCACGGCCTTCTTGATGTCGATGCTGCCATCGGCGGCCTGGGGCGTGTAGTTAAGCTCGCACAGGCCGGCGTGGCCGGTGCCTGCGTTGTTCCAGGGGTTGGAGCTTTCCGCGGCTCCGGAGTCCATCGCCTCCACGACCTCAAGCTTCAGGGTCGGGTCGAGCTCCTTGAGCAGTACGGCCAGGGTGGCACTCATGATGCCCGCGCCTACCAGTACCACATCAACCGATTCGTTCTGCGCCATTTAACGCGTCTCCACAATCTACAGCTACCTAATTGACAGCACAGGACCTGGGTTTGCCAGGGTCGCCATGTCCGACTTTTCGCAGTTCTTGCAACTTCCGCGGACACCGCCAATCAGTCTTCGGGTTCGAGTATTGAACGCGGTTTGCCACGGGTGCGGCAATTCGACTTATGGTCAAGGTGTCGTGCGTGCGTTATGGAACGGCTCAGACACTCATACGGGATGAGCGCATTTGCCGCCTGTTCAGGGCTGTTCGGGACACATCTGCCGCTTTTGCACATGCCAGACTGTTCATTTGCTCGCCACACTCTTGTGAAGTTGTGAAAACCGTTTTTTCACGCTCTTTTGGAGACGTGAACCTCAAAAGGGGACTGCGCGATGGCAACCCGCAGGTTCATGCAGTGTGAAGGGCCGGAAAAGCAGGCACGACAGCCGATGCAAGACCTGAGTGGAAGGCTCTCTGTGGGCGAAGCGTTGAAGTTGCCGGGGTCAATCGGCGAGTGCGGGGCCCGATCAGGAGACGTCCTTATAATCGGGGGGAGATTATAGCGATGTCGCGGGCAGAAATGTCGCCATTCGTGGTTTTTATTGCAGCGTTTGTCAGGCCGCGAGGGTGCGCTGGCGCCAGCGGCGGCTTGCGCGGGCGCAAATCCGGGCGCCGGCGGGCAGCTCACGGCCCAGCCAGGCAAGCTGGATTTCGCCGACCTGGACCCAGCCGCTGTCGCTGGGCGCCTGGCTGCATTGCTTGAAGGCCAGGCATTTGCCGTTGGCGTCAAGGCGGGCATAGGCATTGTGGCGCGGGCGTTGGAAGAGCAGGGTCCAGAGCGAGGCCATGTCGACGAGTCCTTTGCGTTAGGGCTTGGCGCAAGGATAAGGGCGTGGTGATGAAACGATTGTGACAAGCGGGCCGGACCGATGACTGGCCGATGCGTGGCTGGGTATACTGTGGGCCTTCGCCGCTTTTTCTGGAGTAACGCGCATGTTGCAACGTCTGTTGTTCGGTTTGATCGCCGTGGCCAGCCTCAGCCTGGTCGGTTGTGCCCACAGCCCGCAACAACTCAACCCGCAACCCACGCTCAAGGCCCAGCTTGCCCCGGTCGGCCATGGCCAGCCGGTCGTGGTCCGGGTGGTTGACGGCCGGGCCTCGCAGTCCCTGGGCACTCGTGGTGGCATGTACCCCGAGACCAGCACCATCAGCGTCAGCGGTAACGACATCGTGCCCAAGCTGCAGGCCCAGGCCGAAGCCGCCGTGCGCCTGCTCGGCTTCACCCCGACGCCGAACGCCTACAACGCACCGCAGCTGACCGTGACCCTGGCCGAGCTGAAGTACCAGTCGCCGAAAGACAACCTGTACGTGACCGAGGCTACCATCGGCGCCACCTTCCGTGCCGACGTGTCCAATGGCGGCCGCCGCTACAGTGGTCGTTATGGCGCTTCGCTGGACCAGCGTTTCGGCATGGCGCCGAACCAGGAAACCAACACCCAGCTGGTGGGCGATGTGCTGAGCGATGCCCTGACCCGCATGTTCAAGGACCCGACCATCGGTCAGGTGCTGGGACAGTAAGCCTTCATCAGGTAAAACTAGACCCGCTGCCTGTGTTCCGGGCAGCGGGTTTTTTGTTGTCTGTGCCCGCGAAGAGGCCGGCCAATCCTCATGCCATGCCAGATGAAACTTGATGACACTTTGTCGCCTGGCCCGGGCGCCAGGGAACGACTTGGGTAAAATGTCGGCCTTTGCCGTCGCTCACACCGAGGTTGCGTGATGTCCTTGCAAGTACTCTGGGGGTTCCTGGCCACCCACCCGATCAAGCTGATCAATCTGCTGGCGCTGCTGCTGACTTGCCCGGGCGGGTTGCTGCTGCACAGTGCGCGGCGGCGCGAGGCCGAGACCCGCGAATACATGGCAATGGACGAGGGGGTAGTGGACGCGTTCGACCTTCGGGTGCCGCGCTATTTCTACATTCTCGGTTTTTCGTGCCTGGCGATGGCGTTGCTGTTGTCCTGGTTCAGTACCTGGATTTGAGATTTCAGGGCTGCAAAGCAGCCCTGGGATCGATCAGGCAACCGGTGCCTGCTGCCTGACCTGGTACTGGTTACGCACCGGCGTCGCATACTGCAGCACCAGGTACGGTCGCTGCTCCTCCGGGCAGGCATCCAGGCGGCGTTGCCATTCCTCTCTGGCCCGGGCCAGCTCATCAGCCGGGAACACCTTCTCGGCGCTGGGTACCTGCAGCGCCTCATCCTTGCCATCCCACATCGCATAGGCCAGGTAGTGCACCGGGAACAGACGGTAGCCACCGAGGATCTGCCGGTCGATTTCCGCTGCCAGCTGCTTGGTGTCCTCGTGGTACTCGGTCACCGGCGGGGCGAAGTTGATGTGCACCCGGCCCTTGTAGCCGGTAATGCCCTTGGCGATGCTGTTGTCGTCCTCGCCCGGCGCCTTCTTGTAGGTGCCGGTGGTGGCTCGGATGTACAGCTCGCGGGCCTTGGCCTGGTCGCACGGGTCGTATTCATAGCTGATCGACACCGGGGTCAGGTTCAGGCTCTGGATCACCGCGCCGAACGGCTCGTCCTTGCGGCTCATGTGGAACATCTTGAGGATTGCCGAATCGGTGCGGTCGTCACCGTCCTTGGCCCGGCCTTCGGCCTGGGCGATCCAGATCGACGTGGCGTCGTTGCGGATCGAGTGGTTGATGTAGGCCGAGAGCAACTGGTAGGCCGCCAGCTTCTCGCGGCGCCCACTGATCGAGCGGTGCACGATGAAGCTCTTGTTCAGGCGCATCATGTCGCTGACAAACGGCTTTTGCAGCAGGTTGTCACCAATGGCGATGCGTGGCGTGGGCAGGCCGGCGTGGTATACGGCGTAGTTGACGAAGGCCGGGTCCATGACGATGTCACGGTGGTTGGCCAGGAACAGGTAGGCGGTGCCGGCCTTGAGCTGCTCCACGCCCGAGTAGGTGACGCCGTCGGTGGCGCGGTCGATGGTCTGGTCGACGTAGTACTCGACTTTGTCCTGCAAGGTCGAGACACAGGTGACGCCGGCGAATTCCTTGCGCAGGCGGCGGGCGATCAGCGGTTTGAGCAACCAGCCGAGAGCACCGGCCGCACGCGGGAAGCGGAAGTGGGTGAGGATATCGAGGAATGCCGGGTCGCTGAGCAGGCGTGCCAGAACGGCAGGGACCTCAGCGTCGTCGTATGGTCGGATGGCATCGAATTCGCCCATCATGCTCTCTTGTTGGAAACGGCTAGGGTAATAAGGTAGGGACGGGATCCGAAAAACGGCTCGGACACACACAGGCCCTGTAAACAGACCGGCAATTATACGCATAAGTCACCCCGGAGGCCGCGATGCTGGAAACTGCTATCTACGATTGCCCTTATTGTGGCGAAGAAGTCGAAACCACGGTGGACCTGTCCGGTGGCGATCAGGAGTACATCGAGGACTGTCAGGTGTGCTGCAAGCCTATCCGCTTCGTGCTGCAAGTTCATGGCGAGGAGTGGATGCTGGATGTATTCGGTGAGAATGACTGATGCAGCGCATCTACGAACCGGAAAGCCTGCTCGAGGCTGAAATGCTGGCGGGGATGCTCGCCAGCGAAGGGATCGAGGCGCACCTGGTTGGCCGTGACCTGGTGGGTGCTGCCGGTGAACTGCCGATGCAGGGTTTGCTGGGGCTGGCCGTGGCAGATGAGCAGGCCGAGTACGCACGGCAGCTGATCGATGCGTACAATGGTGCCCAGCCATTGGTTGGCGACGAACCGGAGAGTTTCCCCGGTACCTTGATCTGCTAGGTTTTGAATTCGCCCATGTGTGGACGTTACGCCCTGTTTCGATGGCCCCAGGCTCTTGCCGGTCTGCCGGGCTTTCCCGTTGGCCAGCCAGCCCAATGGAACATTTCGCCCGGGGCTTCGGTGCTGATCCAGCGCCAGCTCGACGGCCAGCTGCAACTGGCCAGGGCGCGCTGGGGGTTGACTCCGGCCTGGCTCACCGACCTGTCCCGTACCCCCGCCCATGCACGCGCCGAAACCCTGGCCGAGCAGCCGATGTTTCGCGACGCGTTTCGCCAGCGCCGCTGCCTGATGCCAGCCAACGGCTTCTACGAATGGCGCGGTAGCGTGCGCAAGCGCCCCTACTGGCTGACCCCAGGGGAGGGCGCGTCTCTGTATTTCGCGGCTGTGTGGGAGGCTTACCCGGTGCAGGACCAGGTTTGGCTGAGTTGTGCGGTAGTGACCCAGGCGGCGATGAGTCAGCGTCGGCCACTGATAATGGACGATGCGGGGCAGGCGGCCTGGCTTGACCCGGGCACGCCGCTGGCCCGCCTGCATGAGTTGCTGGCCAGCCCGCCGGCGACCTTGCGCGAGCGGGCCCTGGCGCATTTTGTCAATGACCCGAAGCTGGATGCGCCGGAGTGCCTGACCCCGGCCTGATGTATGCCTGTGCCGGCCTCTTCGCCGGTGAAGCCACTCCTGCAACGATCGCATTGTCCCTGTAGGAACGGGTTCACCCGCGAAGGGGCCGGCACAGGCGACGAAAATCTTCCCTGCGGCTATAGCGGCCCCAAGCGACTCGGCCTACGATACGGCGCATGTAAAAAGGGAGTGTTTTCATGCGTAAGTCTTTTGTCGTCAGCCTGTTGAGTGCTGGCATCCTGCTAGCCGGCTGCCAGGCGGTGAATACCACCAGTGGCGGTGCTGTCGGCGTCGAGCGCCAGCAGTACATGTTCAGCATGCTCTCGACCGATGAGGTCAACCAGATGTACGCCCAGTCGTACCAGCAGACCCTGGGTGAAGCATCGAGCAAAGGCGTGCTCGACAAGTCCAGCGCTGTTGCCAAGCGTGTGCAGGTAATTGCCAACCGCCTGATCGCCCAGACCCCCAAGTTCCGCCCGGATGCCGCGCAATGGAACTGGGAAGTGAACGTGATCAAGAGCGACGAGCTCAACGCCAACTGCGGCCCGGGCGGCAAGATCATCGTCTACACCGGGCTGATCGATCAGCTCAAGCTCAACGATGCGGAAATTGCTGCGGTGGTGGGTCACGAGATCGCCCACGCTCTGCGTGAGCACAGCCGCGAGGCGATGTCCAAGGCGTACGGTGTGGAAATGGCGCGCCAGGGCGCCGGCGCCCTCTTTGGCCTCGGCCAGGGTAGCATGGCCATGGCCGATACCGTGGTGAACTATGCCATGACCCTGCCCAACAGCCGGGCCAACGAGAACGAAGCCGACCTGATCGGCCTGGAGCTCTCGGCGCGTGCCGGTTACGACCCGAATGCCGCGATCACCTTGTGGAACAAGATGAGCCAGGCTTCCGAAGGCGCCCCGCCTGAGTTCATGAGCACTCACCCGGCGTCCCAGAGCCGCATTGCTTCGTTGCAGGCGGCCATTCCGAAGGTGATGCCGCTGTATCAGGCGGCCAAGAAGTAAGCCTCGACTTCCAGATGCTTACCCCTTGTAGGAGCGGCCTTGTGCTGCGAAAGGGCCAGTAAGAGCACCACATTTCCTGGTGCCTGTACCGGCCTCTTCGCAGCGCGAGGCTGCCCCTACAGGTTCGGCGTCAGCCTGTCGCCTTTCGGGTTAGCCCACCCAGCCACTGGCTTTCATCGCCGTGTACACGGCCACGATCGCCAGCACGAAGAACGCCGTGGCCGCCAGGCGACGGATCAGCGTCAGCGGCAGTTTGTCCGCTGCGAAGTTACCCGCCAGTACCACCGGCACGTTGGCAATCAGCATGCCCAGGGTGGTACCGATAATGACCATGACCAGGTGCGGATACTGTGCTGCCAGCATCACCGTGGCGACCTGGGTCTTGTCACCGATTTCAGCCAGGAAGAACGCGATCAGCGTGGTCAGGAACGGCCCGAAGCGGCGCGCCGGGTTCTCGTCGTCATCCATCTTGTCCGGAACCAGGGTCCACAGGGCAGTAGCGGTGAAGCTTGCAGCCAGGATCCAGTGCAGTGCCGAGTCGCTGAAGAAGCTGCCGACCCACGCGCCCACGGCCCCAGCCGCGGCATGGTTTGCCAGAGTGGCGGCGATGATGCCGGCGATGATCGGCCAGGGCTTGCGGAAGCGGGCGGCGAGTATGAGCGCGAGCAGTTGCGTCTTGTCGCCGATTTCGGCGAGCGCAACGATGGCGGTGGGGACCAGCAGAGATTCCAGCATCAGGATTCCTACGGGGGCGGGTCGACACGGCTATGACACGTACAGCCTCCCCGCCCCGGGTAAGGTGTGCGTGTCATAGGTCTTGTCAAACCCTGGATCCGTCTATGCGGATCTCGCCATGCAGGCTGGCATGGTGGGTCGCACGCGCCATGGTCTGTGGACCAAGTATGTTGACGCGTACCGGGCGAGCTGGGCGCTCGCGGGAGACTACTCCCCTAGGACGGTGCGGATTCTGCCTAGGCAAAACGCTTTCGGCAAGCGCTGTTTTTATCCGTGTGTTGCCCGGTAGATGCGGAAACCGTCCGCCTCGTCGCGTATCTGGCAGTTGCCCAGTGCCCCTTCGATCAGTGGCTGGTAGCGCAGGAAGCTGTTGGCAACCAGGCGCATTTCGCCACCTTTTCGCAGATGAACGGCTGATTTTTTCAGCAAGTTTTCCGATGCCTGGTAGTTGGTGTGTACCCCGGTGTGGAACGGCGGGTTGCTCAGGATCAGGCTCAGCTCGGTCGGCGCCGCGTCGATGCCGTCGCCGCTGATCACCTCGCCTTCCAGACCATTGGCGGCCAAGGTCAGGCGGCTGGCGGCCACGGCGAAGGCATCCACGTCCAGCAGGGTTACACGGCTTTGTGGATAACGGCGTTTGACTGTGGCGCCCAGCACCCCGGCACCGCAGCCGAAGTCCAGCACATGCCCGCTCGGCAGGCCGTCGAGGTGCTTGAGCAGCAGGGCGGTACCGCGATCGAGGCGGCCATGGCTGAACACGCCGGGCAGGCTGACCACTTGCAGTGGGCCGTCTTCCAGGCTGAGTTCGAAGCGTTCGGCCAGGCTTTCCAGGGGCTTGGCTTCTGGCGCGCGCTCGATGGTCACCTGCCACAGCTGGCAATGGCGGGCGCTGTCGAGCTTGCGTGGCTTGCCAAAGGCCTGCAGCTGCTTGGCCGCGCCCTCGATGCCACCGCGTTTCTCGCCGACCAGGTACAGCTCGCGGCCAGCCAGGCGCGAGGCCAGGGCGTTGAGCAGGTAGGCAGCCAGTTCGCGGGACTTGGGCAGGAACAGCACGGCGTTGTCGAAAGCCACTTCCGGTGGCTCGACCCCATAGTGGCTGCGCCCGGCGAAGCTGCTTTCGAGCATGGCATGATCGCCCGCATGCCAGGTCCAGCCCCGGGCCTGGGGCAACTGGCCGAGCAGGCCGTCGGCGGGGGCGCCGGCGAGCAGCAGCGGGCCCTGGAACAGCTCTGCCTGGCGGAGCAACACTTCACTGCGCGGGTCCATGGACGACGCCTCCTGGAAAAAGTGGCGCAGTTTATCAGAGCTGGGCGCCGCGCTCAGCTGACCACGCGGCGTGGCTGACCGGCGAAGAAGGCCTGGGCATTCTCGCTGAGCTGGCCGACGATGCGCTGGCGCGATTCCACCGCGCCCCAGGCGCTGTGCGGGGTGATGATCAGGCGCGGGATGCCGGGTTCGAGCAGCGGGTTGCCATTGACCGGCGGCTCCACGCTCAGCACGTCGGTGGCAGCGCCACCCAGGTGGCCATTGCGCAGGGCGTCGGCCAGCGCTTGTTCGTCGATCAGGCCGCCACGGGCGGTGTTGACCACCAGCGCGTTGGGCTTGAGCAGGGCCAGTTCGCGGGCCCCGAGCATGTGTCGGGTGTGCTCGTTCAGCGGGCAGTGCAGGGTCAGGGCGTCGACTTGCGGCAGCAACTCGTCCAGTGGCAAGCGGTCGGCGCGTTCCGGACGACCGGGGATCTGCCCGCTGAGCACGCGCATGCCGAAGGCTTCGGCCAACCTCGCCACCGCACCGCCCAGTTCGCCGTGGCCGAGCAGGCCAAGGGTCTTGCCCTCCAGTTCGACGATGGGGAAGTCCAGCAGGCAGAACTGGCTGGCCTTCGCCCACTGGCCGTCGGCTACCGCCTGGTTGTAATCGCACAGGCGGGTGGCCAGGGCCAGCAGCAGGGCGAGGGTGTGCTGGGCGACGGACGGTGTGCCGTAGCCTTGGCAGTTGCACACGGTGATGCCTTGGGCGCGCGCGGCCGCCAGGTCGACATTGTTGGTGCCGGTGGCGGCCACCAGGATCAGCTTCAGTTGCGGGTTGGCTGCCAGGGTCGCGGCGTCGAGCATGACCTTGTTGCTGACTACCGCCACCGCGCCCTGCAGGCGTTCGGCGACCTGCTCCGGGCGGGTGGCGGCGAACAATTCGAACTCGTCGAACTGCTGCTTCAGGGGTGAGAGGTCGAGATCGCCCAGGTCCAGGGACTGGTGATCGAGAAACACGGCGCGACGCGGGCTGGGCATGAAGTTCTCCGAGGCTGGGCGGGATTTCGGTGTCGTGGCCATTTGCGGGTATTGCACCATTGAGAAGGCTGATGCAGTACCTGTGGGAGCGGGTTTACCCGCGAACAGGCCCTCAGCTTCACCACATGACCTGAAGCTGCCGCCGCAGTGTCTAGCTCAACCTTGCTGCCCGTCAACGCCCGCCACTCATACCCTCATCATGCAAATCATTCCTTCGGCTGATTTAGCCGTCACATTGGCGAACTACAGTAGTTCCCAGACTTGTCCGGCCCGCTTTTCAGAAAAGGGATACCCATGTTGCAGACCCGCATCATCAAGCCCGCCGAGGGCGCCTACGCCTACCCCCTGCTCATCAAGCGCCTGCTGATGTCTGGCAGCCGCTATGAAAAGACCCGCGAAATCGTCTACCGCGACCAGTTGCGGCTGACCTACCCACAACTGAACGAGCGCATCGCGCGCTTGGCCAACGTGCTGACCGAAGCCGGAGTAAAGGCCGGTGACACCGTGGCGGTGATGGATTGGGACAGCCACCGCTACCTGGAGTGCATGTTCGCCATCCCGATGATCGGCGCGGTGGTGCACACCATCAACGTACGCCTGTCGCCCGAGCAGATTCTGTACACCATGAACCACGCCGAAGACCGCGTGGTGCTGGTCAACAGCGACTTCGTCGGCCTGTACCAGGCCATCGCGGGGCAACTGACTACCGTCGACAAGACCCTTCTGCTGACTGACGGCCCAGACAAGACAGCCGAGCTGCCCAACCTGGTGGGTGAGTACGAGCAACTGCTGGCCGCTGCCAGCCCGCACTACGACTTCCCGGACTTCGACGAGAACTCGGTGGCCACTACCTTCTACACCACCGGCACCACCGGCAACCCCAAGGGGGTGTACTTCACCCACCGGCAGCTGGTGCTGCATACCCTGGCTGAAGCTTCGGTGACCGGTAGCATCGACAGCGTGCGCCTGCTGGGCAGCAACGATGTGTACATGCCCATCACGCCGATGTTCCACGTGCACGCCTGGGGCATTCCCTACGCAGCCACCATGCTCGGCATGAAACAGGTGTATCCGGGGCGCTATGAGCCGGACATGCTGATCAAGCTGTGGCGCGAAGAGAAAGTCACCTTCTCCCATTGCGTGCCGACCATCCTGCAGATGCTGCTCAACTGCCCAAACTCTCAAGGCCAGGACTTCGGCGGCTGGAAGATCATTATCGGCGGCAGCGCACTCAACCGCTCGTTGTACCAGGCCGCCCTGGCACGCGGCATACAGCTGACCGCCGCGTATGGCATGTCCGAGACCTGCCCGCTGATTTCCGCCGCCCACCTGAACGATGAGCTGCAGGCCGGCAGCGAGGATGAGCGCGTCACCTACCGCATCAAGGCCGGCGTGCCGGTGCCGCTGGTCGAGGCAGCCATCGTCGACGGCGACGGCAACTTCCTGCCCGCCGATGGTGAAACCCAGGGCGAGCTGGTGCTACGGGCGCCGTGGCTGACCATGGGCTACTTCAAGGAGGCGCAGAAGAGCGAGGAGCTGTGGCAGGGCGGCTGGTTGCACACCGGTGATGTCGCCACGCTTGATGGCATGGGCTACATCGACATCCGCGACCGCATCAAGGATGTGATCAAGACTGGTGGCGAGTGGATTTCCTCGCTCGACCTCGAAGACCTGATCAGCCGCCACCCGGCTGTGCGCGAAGTGGCAGTGGTGGGGGTGGCCGACCCGCAGTGGGGTGAACGCCCGTTTGCCCTGCTGGTGGTGCGCGAAGACCAGGTCATTGACGCCAAGGCGCTGAAGGAGCACCTCAAGCCCTTTGTCGAGCAAGGGCACATCAACAAGTGGGCGATTCCAAGCCAGATCGCCGTTGTTACTGAAATTCCCAAGACCAGTGTCGGCAAGCTCGACAAGAAACGCATCCGCCAGGACATCGTCCAGTGGCAGGCCAGCAACAGCGCGTTCCTCTCCACGCTGTAACCGCCATGCGGGTCGCGTATCGCAGCACGCGACCCGCATGCTAGAGGGGTGGAACCTTGCCAAACGGCAGAAATACGCCATCCTTTAGCACTGCCAGCACGCAGCCGGGACAACATGGCAGCGAGTTGGCCGCACGGAGCGCAAATCACACTTTAGAGGGATCAAGCGCCTGTGCCTTGCTGGCTATAGTCGGGGCCAGGGGATTTTCAGGAATGGGGGAGGCGACATGCGCAAGCCGTGTCGCCACAGGCGCAAGCCTGCAAACCGGTCGCTCGGGCCGTTCTTGAAAGGACTCACTGCCATAACAAAAAAAGTACATGGAGTAGCGTCGATGAAATCTGCAAACCTGTTCTGGCGCCGGGCCAAGTTGCCCCTGGCCGTCAGCCTTGCTTCCACGCTCGCAAGTCCTGCTTTCGCTGTCAGTTTCAACATTGGTGAAATCGAAGGCCAGTTCGACTCGTCGCTCTCCATCGGCGCCAGCTGGTCGACGGCCAACCCCAACAAGAACCTGATCGGGGTGAACAACGGCG
This sequence comes from Pseudomonas sp. TE3-3-F2023, assembly GCF_036784815.1. Classification (NCBI taxonomy): domain Bacteria; kingdom Pseudomonadati; phylum Pseudomonadota; class Gammaproteobacteria; order Pseudomonadales; family Pseudomonadaceae; genus Pseudomonas; species Pseudomonas sp. TE3-3-F2023. The sequence goes on from NZ_CP145113.1 coordinate 1,724,414, forward strand.
GCAAGGGCCTGTCGCAGACATCCGACGATGGCCACCTGAACTTCAAGAAGGGCGAAACCTTCTCCAAGATCTTCAAGGGCATCCATGACCTGGAGCTCAAGTACGGCGACACCGGCGTGTTTGTCCGCGGCAAGTACTGGTACGACTTCGAACTGAAGGACGAAGGCCGCGAGTTCAAGGACATCAGCGACTCCAACCGCAAGGAAGGCGCCAAATCGTCCGGTGCCGAGCTGCTCGACGCTTTCGTCTACCACAACTACTCCATCGGCGATCAGCCAGGCTCGGTGCGCCTGGGCAAGCAGGTGGTGAGCTGGGGTGAAAGTACCTTCATCGGTGGCGGCATCAACTCGATCAACCCTATCGACGTGTCGGCGTTTCGCCGCCCGGGGGCCGAGATCAAGGAAGGCCTGATCCCGGTCAACATGTTCTACATCTCGCAAAGCCTGACCGACAACCTGTCGGCCGAGGCCTTCTATCAGATCGAATGGGACCAGACGGTCGTCGACAACTGCGGCACCTTCTTCTCCCAGCCGGACATCATTGCCGACGGCTGTACCGACAACCTGCGCGTGCTCAACAGCAGTCGCACAGTGCCGGGGGCGGCGCAGCAATTCCTTGCCACCCGTGGCGTGAACATCAACGAAGAAGGGGTGATGGTGCGCCGCGGCGCCGACCGCGATGCGCGTGACAGCGGCCAGTTTGGCGTGGCAATGCGCTACATGTTCGAGCCGCTGGACACCGAGTTTGGCGCCTACTTCATGAACTACCACAGCCGTGCGCCAATCTTCAGTGCCACCGGGGCCGCGCCTTCAGTGTTCGCCGGGCTGAGCGCCCTGCCTGCACAGCTGCGCGCATTGGCACCGCTGATCGTGGCAGGTAACTCCGAATACTTCGTCGAATACCCCGAGGACATCCGCCTCTATGGCTTGAGCTTCTCTACCACGTTGCCCACCGGGACCGCCTGGAGCGGCGAACTCAGCTACCGCCCCAACGCACCGGTGCAACTGAATACCACGGATATCCTGTTCGCCGGGGTCCGCCCCATTGGCGGCGCCTTGAGCAACGCTTCGCTACTGACCGGTACGCCGGGGCAGGACTTGCACGGGTATCGCCGCAAGGAGATCACTCAGTTCCAGACCACCCTCACGCATTTCTTCGACCAGGTAATGGGCGCCAGCCGCATGACCGTGGTGGGCGAGCTGGGTGTCACCCATGTGGGCGGCCTGGAGAGTGCCCACGATACTCGCTACGGTCGCGACCCGGTGTTCGGTCCAGGCCCGCTGCCATCCACCGGTGGGGCAAACACCTGTCAGGCCCTGAATGCCAGCACCATCGCAGGCGCTGGTGCTGGTGCCTCCACCGCCAACCTGAGCCGCAACTGCGAGAACGATGGCTTTACCACCAGCACGTCCTGGGGTTACCGCGCCCGAGTCATCTGGGACTACAACGACGTCTTTGCCGGGGTCAACCTGAAGCCAAGCGTGGCCTGGTCGCATGATGTTTCCGGCTATTCGCCTGGCCCTGGCGCCAACTTCGAGGAGGGCCGCAAGGCTGTCAGCCTGGGCCTGGACGCCGAGTACCAGAACACCTACACGGCAAGCCTGTCGTACACCAACTTCTTCGATGGCGAGTACACCACCGTGGATGACCGCGACTTCGTCGCGCTCAGCTTCGGCGTGAACTTCTAAGCATTCAGATCCAGGACGACACGACATGAACAAGACCAGAAGTCTGCTGCAAGCCGGTGTGCTGGGCCTGTCCCTGCTGGCGACCAGCGTCATGGCTGCAGTATCCGCCGACGAGGCGGCCAAGCTGGGCAGTACCCTGACCCCGATGGGCGCCGAAAAGGCTGGCAACGCCGATGGCTCCATCGGGCCGTGGGAACCGCTGTCCAAGAGCGCGGGCAGCGTCGACGGCAAGGGCTTCCTGTCCGACCCGTACGGCAGTGACAAGCCGCTGTTCACCATCACCGCGCAGAACGCCGACCAGTACAAGGACAAGCTCTCGCCGGGCCAGCTGGCCATGCTCAAGCGCTATCCGGATACCTTCAAGATCCCGGTATTCAAGACCCATCGCGGTTCCACGGTGCCGGCCGATGTGTTCGCTGCCATCAAGGAAAACGCTACCAAAACCACCCTGGTCGAAGGCGGCAACGGTCTGAACAACTTCCGCACGGCTGTACCGTTCCCGATCCCGAAAAGCGGCCTGGAGGTGATCTGGAACCACATCACCCGCTACCGGGGCGGTAGCGTCAGCCGTCTGGTGACCCAGGCAACGCCGCAGCAGAACGGCTCTTTCAACCCGGTGTACTTCTCCGACCAGTTCGTCTTCCGCGAAAGAATGAAGGATTACGATCCGAGCAACCCGGGCAACATCCTGTTCTACTTCAAGCAGGAAGTGACCGCGCCTGCGCGCCTGGCCGGTACCGTGCTGCTGGTACACGAAACCCTCGACCAGGTGAAGGAACCGCGCAAGGCGTGGATCTACAACGCCGGTCAGCGCCGCGTACGCCAGGCACCACAAGTGTCGTACGACGGCCCGGGTACCGCCGCCGACGGTTTGCGCACCTCCGACAACCTGGACATGTTCAACGGTGCGCCAGACCGCTATGACTGGAAGCTGGAAGGCAAGAAGGAGATGTACATCGCGTCCAACGCCTTCAAGCTCGACGACCCCAAGCTCAAGTACACCGACATCATCAAGGCCGGGCACATCAATCAGGACCTGGCCCGTTACGAGTTGCGCCGTGTATGGCACGTGGTCGCCACCCTCAAGCCGGGCCAGCGGCACATCTATGCCAAGCGTGACTTCTACATCGACGAGGACACCTGGCAGGCTGCGGTGATTGACCAGTACGACGGCCGTGGCCAACTGTGGCGCGTGTCCGAGGCACATGCCCAGCCGTACTACAACGTGGAAGTGCCGTGGTACACCCTGGAGGCCATCTATGACCTGCAGTCTGGCCGTTACCTGGCCCTGGGCATGAAGAACGAAGAGAAGCGCGCCTACGACTTCGGCTTCAGCGCCAGCAAGGCGGACTTCCAGCCTGCGGCACTGCGCCAGTCGGGTATTCGCTAAGTATCGCGCAACCTCGGAGCGCCCCGGCTTGCCCGGGGCGTTTCATTTTCCTGTACCGGCCCCTTCGCGGGTGAACCCGCTCCCACAGGTACTGCACTGCACTTGAAACGTGCAATCCCTGTGGGGCCGGGTTCACCCGCGAAGAGGCCGGTACAGGCAATAAACCTGCTGAATACCTCCCCAAACCCCCGCCCCAGCCCCTGTCCATCAGACGTGTTGCTTTTTGTCGCAGTCTTTTCCAGGGGAATTGAGCCCATCATCTTCAAATGGGCAGCGTTACCCGCTAGTCTCGCAAGCATCCATACCGCCGTAGTCTTCCAACCAGAACGAGCCGGCCATGACAGATCTGTCCCGTACGCATGGATTCACCAGCCAGGCCCTGGGCCTGCTGGACGGGCGTTTCTTCCGGCCGCCCTTGCCGGACGGCCATGTACCGCGCCTGCGCCTGTGTCAGCGGCTGCAAGCCGGCCTCGGCGGGCGGCTGTTGCTGGTCAATGCCCCGGCGGGTTTCGGCAAAAGCTCCCTGGCCATTGAATTTTGCGAAGCGCTGCCCGAGCACTGGCGTAGCCTGTGGCTGGGCCTGAGCCAACGGGATGCCGACCCTGGCCGCTTTCTCGAACGCTTGCTCGAAGGCCTGCAACAATATTGCCCGGCACTGGGTGGCCAGGCCATGGGCCTGCTGAAAATGCGCCAGCGCCACCAGCCGTTCGCCTTCGAGGAATGGCTCGACGGCCTGCTCGACGAGCTGGCGTTGTACCTGCAAGCCGATACTCCCTTGTTGCTGGTGCTGGACGACTATCATCTGGCCCAGGGGCCAGTGCTCGATCGTTGCCTGCAGTTCTTCCTCAACCACCTGCCCCCCGGCCTGGTACTGCTGGTCACCAGCCGCCAGCGCCCGGACTGGCACCTGGCGCGCCTGCGCCTGTCGCGGCAACTGGTCGAGCTCAACGAACAGGACTTGCGCCTGACCGCCGAAGAATCGCTGGCGGTGATCGGCCGTCAACCCACCGGCCTGCGCGGCCAGGCCCTGGACAACCTGATCCAGCGCAGCGACGGTTGGGTGGCCGGGTTGCGTTTCTGGCAACTGGCTGCCAGCGAGTCCGCTGACGACCAGGCCTTGCCCCAGGCCTTGCATGGTGGTGAGGGCCTGATCCGCGACTATCTGCTGGAAGAAGTCATCGACATGCTGCCCGCCGACGTGCAGGCCTTCCTGTACGAAACGGCCTGCCAGGAGCGTTTCTGCGCTCCGTTGTGCGATGCCGTGCGCGGCCGCCACGACAGTGCCTCGATCCTGCGCTTCCTGCAGGCGCACCAGGTGTTTCTGGTGCCGCTGGACGAGCATGGCCACTGGTTCCGCTATCACCACCTGTTCTCCGACCTGCTGCGCAGCCGCCAGGCCAGCGAGCCGCTGGCCAGCCTGCAGTTGCGTGCCTGCCGCTGGTTCGAAAGCCAGGGCCTGCTGGACGAAGCGGTGGAGCAGGCGCTGCGGGCCGGTCACCTCGATGTCGCGGCCGACCTGGTGCAGAGCCTGTCCGAGGAGCAACTGCTGGCCGAACAGAACGTCGGCATGCTGCTGCGCTGGAAGATGGACCTGCCCGACAGCCTGTTGATAAGCACGCCGCGGTTGATCGTGTTGTACAGCTGGGCGTTGGGCCTGGCGTGCCAGCTGGACGCGGCCGAGGAGCTGGCGGGGTATCTCAGCCGCTTCCTGCCCGCGCCTTCGGCGACCGCGCAAAAGTCCATGCTGGCCCAGTGGCTGGCGCTCAGTGGTGTGATCGCCCGTGGCCGTGGCGACCGCGAGCGCACCCTGGCCTATTGCGGCGAAGCGCTGCAGAGCCTGCCGAGCAAGCGTTATGGCCAACGCCTGGTGTGCCTGTCGACGCTGTCCAACCTGGCGATTGCCGATGGCGACTTCTGGCGGGCCCGTGGCTGGAACCGCGAGGCCCTGGAGCTGGCCCAGCGCGTTGGCAACCCATTGTTCGAGGCCCTGGCCCATTACGACCGGGCGCGGGTGCTGCATGCCCGTGGCGAGGTGTTGCGCGCGCTGGACGAAGTGCGCGAGGGGCTTCAGCGCCTGCAAGGGCTGTCGGCACAGCGGCTGTATGCCGTGCGCGCCCGCCTGACGCTTTACGAAGGGTACCTGCTGGTATCGCGTCTGCAGCCGTCCCAGGGCCGTGCCCGGTTGCGTGCGGGATTGGGCGAGGCGCGGGCCTGCCGCGATATCAGCGTGCTCATCGGCCACTGCGTGATCGCTACGCTCGATGGCCGCGAAGGGCACTTTGCCGAGGCTTTTGCCGAACTGGCCGAGGCCGAGCGGCTGATGCACATCTGGGATGTGCCGCCGGTCTACTACCTGGCCATGATCACGCTGGTCAAATGCGAATTGTGGCTGGCACAGGGGCGCATCGACCTGGCCGAGTCCTGGTTGCTGCGCCTGGGCCAGACCTACGGTGGCGAGCAACCGGCGGCGGCCCCGGAGTTCCACCCGTTGCTGCCGTTGCACATCGCCTTGCAGCAGGCATCGCTCGAGCGTATCCAGGCGCGTAGCGGCGACGCGGCGCAACGCCTGGCCAGCCTGGTCGAGCACGGCCAGGCCAGTGGCGGCATGATGCTCAGCGTCAGTGCCCTGTGCCAGTGGCTTGGCTTGTTGCTGGGCGAAGGCCGGGAAGGGCAGGCCGCCCAGTTGTTGCCACGGTTGCTGGAGGCAGCCCAGGGCGGCGTGCTGCAACCGTTCCAGCCTCTGCTGGAGCAGCACCCGCAGTGGCTTCTCGAACAGCTGCGGGCTGTTGCCGCTTGCCCGGTGCAGGCCGAGCTGCTCAAACGCCTGCCGCAGATGCCAAGCACCAGCACCGGCAGCGGCGAAGCCCTGAGTAGCCGCGAGCTGGCCGTGCTCGAGCTGATTGCCCAGGGTTGTTCCAACCAGCAGATCAGCGAGCGGCTGTTCATTTCCCTGCACACGGTGAAAACCCACGCCAGCCATATCAACAGCAAGCTGGGGGTGGAGCGGCGTACCCAGGCGGTGGCCAAGGCCAAGTCCCTGGGGCTGTTGGCGTGATCCTGGCCCTCCAGGGCCTTGCTCGCTAAAGTGGTGGCACAAGGCTTTGGTTCGTGGCCGCCAACGCTCTACCCTCATCTTTCCCGACCAACTGCCGATACAGCTATCGGTGGCATCGCCTCGCGCGATTTTTCAATTATTCCAAGGCAGGTCGTGTTGATGCTGCAGTACGGGCAAAAGAGCTTTCTGATCGTCGACGACTTTACCGACTTTCGCACGTCGACCCGTTCCATGCTGCGCGAGCTGGGCGTACGTGACGTGGACACCGCCGACAGCGGCGAGCAGGCGCTGCGCATGTGCGCGCAAAAGCGTTATGACGTCATCCTGCAGGACTTCCACCTGGGCGACGGCAAGAAGAACGGCCAGCAGGTGCTCGAAGACCTGATCCTCGACAAGCACATCAGCCATGAGTGCATATTCATCATGGTCACGGCCGAGAGCAGCCAGGCCATTGTCCTCAGCGCCATCGAGCACGAGCCTGATGCCTACCTGACCAAACCATTCAACCGGGTTGGCCTGGCCCAGCGCGTGGAGAAGCTTTACCAGCGCAAGACCCTGCTCAAGCCGATACTGCAGGCTTTGGACCGCAATCGCCCGGCCGAAGTGCTGGCGGCCTGTGCCGAGTTGTGCAAGCGCGACCCGCGCCTGGCCCCGCTGTGCCTGCGTTATCGGGCCGATGCCTTGCGCAACCTCAACCGTTTCGAGGAGCTGGAGAAGTTCCTCAAGGCCATCCTGGCCAGCCGCCCGCAGCCGTGGGTGTACTCGGCGTTGGGCAGCCTGATGCACAAACGTGGCCAGAACGCCCAGGCCCAGGGCGTGTACGAGCAGGCGCTAAAGGCCTTTCCGATCATGCCAGGCCTGTACGATGGCATGGCCGAGGTGCTGGTGGCCCAAGGCGAAACCAGGCGTGCGCAGAACATGCTTGAAGAGGCCGTGCGCCTGTCGCCGCTATCGGTGCGCCGGCAGTCGACGCTGGGCAAGCTGGCGTTGGAAAACGAAGATTTCGAAAGTGCCTCGAAGGCGTTCCGCCATGCGGTGAACCAGGGCCAGAGCTCACGCTACAAGGACCCTGAGAACAACCTGGGGCTGGTGCAGGCGCTGATGAGCAGGAATGCCGGCTTTGGCCTGGATGCGCGCACCCGGGTCGAGATCAACAGCACGCTGAGCGAAGTGGCCAAGGAAAACCCCGAGGACCAGGGCCTGCAGGTGCGTGCCCGCATGATGAAGGCCGCCAGCCTGCAGCAGGCCGGCGACCCTGAAACGGCTGCCAAGCTGACCGAACAGGCGATCCAGCGCCTGGACAAGATGAACCAGTTCTTCTCGGTCGATTCGGCCCTGACCGTTGCCGCGCAGTTGCAGGCCATGGGGCAGGAAGCCGCTGCCATCGGTGTACTGAGGAGCTGTGTGGAAAGTTATGGCGACGACCCCAAGGTCATGGAGAGGGTCGGCAAGCTGACGGACGATCCCAGCGTGCTCAACGCCATTACCGAAGCGGTCACCCTCAATCGCCAGGGTGTGCGCAGTTACCAGGGGGGGCAGCTCGGCGAGGCGTTGCAGCTGTTCCGCAAGGCGCTGGGTTTGCAGCCGAAGAACATCAGCATTGCCCTCAACACTGCCCAGGCGCTGCTGCGCATCGGCGGAGACAGCCCTCAGCCCGCCATCATGCAGGAGTGTCGCGACGCCCTGACCAGCGTGGCCGGCATACCTGCCAGCGACAACCGCTACGACCGCTACCGCAAACTGCACATCCGAGTGTTCGGCGCATGAATCAAGATAACCAGGGGCTTGATTTTTCCACGGTGATCGCCTCCACCGTGCACGACCTTAAGAATTCCCTGTCGGCGCTGATCCAGTCCCACAACCAGTGGATGCAGCGCTTGCCCGAGGAACTGCGCGGTGGTGCCGAGCAGGGGGCGATGGAGCATGAATTTCGCCACCTCAACGGCATGCTGGTGCAGTTGCTGGGTTTGTACAAACTGGGCGTGAACCAGTTGCCGGTGTGCCCGGACTACCATGAACTGGACGATTTCATCGAAGCCCAGCTGGCCGCGCACGAGGAAGTGCTCAAGCACAAGGACATCCTTGCGACCTGGCGTATCGACACCGACAACCCGCTGGGCTTCTTCGACCGCGAGCTTGTGGCCTCGGTGATCGCCAACGTGATCACCAACGCCACCCGCTTTGCCGCGCATGCCTTGCTGATCACCATCGAAGAGGCAGACAACCAGTTGGCCATCTGCGTCAACGATGACGGCCCGGGTTATCCACAGCGCATGCTAGAGCGCCAGGAAGAATTCATCCAGGGTATCGACTCGACCAGCGGCAGTACCGGCCTGGGTCTGTATTTTGCGGCGCGGATCGCGGCACTGCATGAAAGCGGCGGGGTGCGCGGGCGGATCGAGATCTCCAATGGCGGCGCGCTTGGGGGTGGGTTGTTCAGGTTGTTCTTGCCTTAGGATGTATGGCGCTCGATCTCACAGGCGCCACACATCTCAAGACATGAACCTCGTGCACCCACCCCAATTTCCTGTCAGGCTCTCAGCAGAACTCCAGCTTTGCCATCGAGAACACCATGACCCAAGCCCCGCCTGCGCTCATCCGCGAAACCTTCCCCGTAGGCCCCCTGCAATGCAATTGCACCCTGATCGGCGACCCGCTTACCAAAAAGGCCATCGTCGTCGACCCGGGCGGTGACCCGGACAAGATCCTGGCTCGCCTGCAGGCCCACGGCCTGACGCTGGTGAGCATCATCCACACCCACGCGCACTTCGATCACTTCCTTGCCTCGGGCAAGCTCAAGGAACTGACCGGCGCGACGCTGCACCTGCACAAGGATGACCAGGCGCTGTGGGACAACCTGGAAATGCAGTGCCAGATGTTCGGCGTGCCCTACACCCCTGTGCCTGCACCCGACCGCTGGCTGGGGGATGACGAGGAGCTGGCCTGCGGTTGTGGCGTGGCCTTGCATACGCCAGGCCACACGCCGGGCTCGATGAGCTTCTGGTTTGCCGATGCCAAGCTGCTGATTGCCGGCGATACTCTGTTCCGCCGTGGCATTGGCCGTACCGATTTGTGGGGTGGCGATCAGCGGGCCATCGTCCGTTCGATCAAGGAGCGCCTGTACCGGCTGGACGAGGAGGCAATCGTGGTGACCGGCCACGGGGCGGATACCCGCTTGGGTGACGAAATGCGTGAAAACCCCTTCGTGCGTGCCTGATGGCACATGAAGGCACTTTCATGGAATTTTTCGTTGCCGATGCAATCCAAGGCTGGCATAGATCCGTTTATGATCTGCCGCATTCATGAATTCAGTAGGAGCTTGTCCATGTTCACCATGCGTCGTCTGATTATCGTCGCAACCGCCGCTGCCTTGATGACCGGCTGTGCCGGCCAGAACCCTTATGACAGCCAGGGGCAGGCGCAGGGCTCCACAGGGATGAGCAAGACCGCCAAGTACGGCGGCCTGGGCGCGCTGGCCGGTGCTATCGCCGGTGCCGCCATCGACCACAACAACCGTGGCAAGGGTGCACTGATTGGTGCTGCTGCCGTGGGTGCCGCCGCAGCCGGTTATGGCTACTACGCTGACAAGCAGGAAGCCGAGCTGCGCGCGCAGATGGCCAATACCGGCGTTGAAGTGCAGCGCCAGGGTGACCAGATCAAGCTGATCATGCCGGGCAACATCACCTTCGCCACCGACTCGGCCAACATCGCGCCAAGCTTCTACTCGCCGCTGAACAACCTGGCCGGTTCGTTCAAGCAGTTCAACCAGAACACCATCGAAGTGGTCGGCTTCACCGACAGCACTGGCAGCCGCCAGCACAACATGGACCTGTCCCAGCGCCGTGCGCAGGCGGTCAGCACCTATCTGACCTCGCAGGGTGTGGATGCCTCGCGTATTTCCGTACGTGGCATGGGCCCGGACCAGCCGATCGCCAGCAACGCCGACGCCAATGGCCGCGCGCAGAACCGCCGGGTGGAAGTGAACCTGAAGCCGATTCCGGGTCAGCAGTATGACCAGGGGCAGGTTCAGCAGTAAGGCATCAATCCTGGGGCCGCTTTGCGGCCCATCGCCGGCAAGCCAGCTCCCACAGGTACTGCACAAGGCTCAAGGGCTATGCAAATCCTGTGGGAGCTGGCTTGCCGGCGATGGGCTGCAAAGCAGCCCCAGCTTTTAGCCCGCCACGCTGGCCTGAATCGCCGTCAGGGCAATGGTATGCACGATATCGTCAACCTGAGCCCCGCGCGGCAGGTCGTTCACCGGCTTGCGCAACCCTTGCAGCATCGGTCCCAGGCTGACCCCGTCGGTGCTGCGTTGCACCGCCTTGTGGGTCGTGTTGCCGGTGTTCAGGTCAGGGAACACGAACACCGTCGCCCGCCCGGCTACCGGGCTGCCCGGTGCCAGGTCCCGTGCGATCGCCGGGTTGGCCGCCGCGTCATACTGCAACGGCCCGTCGATCAGCAGGTCTTGCGCCGCGTCCTGTGCCAGGCGAGTCGCTTCGAGCACTTTCTCGACTTCCTCGTCGCTGGCCGAATCGCTTGAGTAACTGATCATCGCCACCCGTGGCGCGATGCCGAAGGCCTGCGCCGATTCGGCACTCTGCCGGGCGATCTCGGCCAGTTCGACAGCACTTGGGTGTGGGTTCATCACGCAGTCGCCGTACACCAGCACCTGCTCGGGGAACAGCATGAAGAAAACCGACGACACCAGGCTCGAGCCCGGTGCGGTCTTGATCAACTGCAGGGCCGGGCGGATGGTGTTGGCGGTAGAATGCACCAGGCCCGAGACAAGGCCATCCACTTCGTCCAGCGCCAGCATCATGGTACCGATCACCACCGGGTCTTCCAGTTGCTGCTCGGCCATTGGTGCATTGAGGTTCTTGCTCTTGCGCAGTTCGACCATCGGCTCCACGTAGCGCCGGCGAATCACCTCGGGGTCGAGGATTTCCAGGCCAGGAGGCAAGGTGATGCCCTGGGCGCGGGCCACGGCATCGACATCCTCGGGCTTGGCCAGAAGCACGCAGCGGGCAATCCCGCGGGCCTGGCAGATAGCTGCAGCCTGCACCAGCAGCGGCTCGGCGCCTTCCGGCAGGACGATGCGCTTGTTGGCCTGCTGCGCTCGCTGGATCAGCTGATAGCGGAACACTGCCGGCGACAGGCGCAGTTCGCGCGGGGTGCCGCAACGCTGGTGCAGCCAGGCGGCGTCGAGGTGGCTGGCGACGAAGTCAGTGATGAATTCGGCGCGCTCGCGGTCGTCCACCGGGATTTCTCGGTTCAGCGAGTTGAGCTGGTTGGCGGTGTCGTACGAGCCGGTACTGACCGACAGGATCGGCAGGCCAGCCTGCAGGGCGCCACGGCACAAGCCCAGGATGCGTGGGTCTGGCTTGCCGTCACTGGTCAGCAGCAGGCCGGCCAGTGGTACGCCGTTGATCGCTGCCAGGCTGACGGCGAGGATGATGTCGTCGCGGTCGCCCGGCGTCACCACCAGGGTACCCGAGGTAAGCAGCGGCACCGTGTTGGCCACGGTGCGCGCGCAGATGATGATCTTGCTCATGCGCCGCTGTTCATAGTCGCCGGCATTGAGCACCTGGGCACCGAGCAGGTCGGCCACGTCTCGGGTGCGCGGTGCGTTCAGTTCGGGCTGGTAGGGGATGCAGCCGAGCAGCCGGAAGTCGTTGCCGCGCAGTAGCGGCGAGTGTTCGCGCAGGCGGGTGGAAAAGTCCGCCATGCTTTCGTCGGTGCGCACCTTGTTGAGGATTACACCGAGCACTTTCGGGTCGCGCGGGCCGCCGAACAACTGTGCCTGCAGTTCGACCCGGCCGGACAACTCGCTGAGCACTTCGTTTTCCGGTGCAGATACCAGTATCACCTCGGCATCCAGGCTCTTGGCCAGGTGCAGGTTGACCCGCGCCGCATAGCTGGCGTGGCGCGTGGGCACCATGCCCTCGACCACCACCACGTCGTTGCCGATGCAGGCTTGCTGGTAGAGGCGGATGATTTCTTCGAGCAACTCGTCAAGCTGGCCATCGCCGAGCATGCGCTCGACGTGGGCCAGGCTCAGCGGCACAGGGGGCTTGATGCCGTGGGTGCGGGCGACCAGCTCGGTGGAGCGCTCGGGGCCGGTATCACCCGGGTGGGGCTGGGCGATCGGCTTGAAGAAGCCGACCTTCAGGCCGGCACGCTCCAGGGTGCGCACCAGGCCCAGACTGATAGAGGTCAGGCCGACACCGAAATCGGTCGGCGCAATGAAAAATGTCTGCATGCGTGCTTCTCGAAATAAGCGGTGCAAGAAATTAACGGCCAAGGGTAGCGCTATCGGCCCCTTGTGCGCACCAGCCGCAAGCGAAAGGCTGGCCGATGCTCTGTGCGCGCTGGGCCGGGTCGAGCACCCAGGGGCGCGCCTGCCACGGCGGCTGGTGGCGCAGGTGCTGGGTGTGGCCGCAGGACAGTTCGGCCACCCAGTGGCCCTCTTCGTCCTGGTGGAAGCCGGTGATCCGACTGATGGGCCGTTGCTCGTCCGCAGTGCGTTCGCAATCGGGCGATGGCTTGGTTACACTTGTTCGCTCTACATACTTTTGCAAAAGGTCTTGCCCCATGCTGATCGCCGCCAACAAGGCTGTCTCCATCGACTATACCCTGACCAACGACGCCGGGGAGACCATCGACAGCTCCGCTGGCGGTGCACCGCTGGTTTACCTGCACGGTGCCGGCAACATCATCCCGGGCCTGGAAAAAGCCCTGGAAGGCAAGCAGGCCGGTGACGAGCTGAACGTTTCCATCGAGCCGGAAGATGCTTACGGCGAATACCTGGCCGAGCTGGTCAGCACACTGAACCGCAGCCTGTTCGAAGGTGTCGACGAGCTGGAAGTGGGCATGCAGTTCCATGCTTCGGCACCGGATGGCCAGATGCAGATCGTCACCATCCGCGACATCGACGGCGACGACGTGACCGTCGACGGCAACCACCCGCTGGCCGGCCAGCGCCTGACCTTCCAGGTCAAGGTAGTCAACGTGCGTGATGCCAGCGACGAAGAAATCGCTCACCGCCACATCCACGGTGAAGGTGGCCATCACCACTGATTTTCTGCGCTAAGCTCAGATAGTCGCCAGGCGCTCGGGCAAGCCGATTTGCCTTCCTACGGGAGGTGGACGGCTTGGACGAGCGCCTTTTTAGTGGGCGGAATTCGTCTGCGCGGCAACCGGGAACCTGAGAGGGGATTCATCATGAGTGCATTTCACGACCTGAAACTGGACGCGTTGAACGGCGGGGAGCTGCCCCTCGCACCGTTCAAGGGCCAAGTGGTGCTGGTGGTCAACGTTGCCTCCAAGTGTGGTCTCACGCCGCAATACAAGGCCCTGGAGAACCTCTACCAGATTTTCAAGGAACGGGGCTTCAACGTGCTTGGCCTGCCATGCAACCAGTTTGCCGGCCAGGAGCCAGGCAGTGAAAAGGAAATCCAGGAGTTCTGCAGCCTCAACTACGGGGTGAGCTTCCCGCTGGGCGCCAAGCTGGAGGTCAACGGGCCGCAACGCCACTCTCTGTACCGCCTGCTGGCGGGTGAGGGGGCAGAGTTCCCGGGGGACATTACCTGGAACTTCGAGAAGTTTCTGGTGGGCAAGGACGGGCGGGTGCTGGCGCGTTTTTCGCCGCGCACGGCGCCGGATGATCCGGCTGTGGTACAGGCTATCGAGAAAGCCTTGGCCTGAAGCGCCTGACGCGGTCCCTCTGTAGGAGCGGCCTTGTGTCGCGATCGGGCCGCATAGCGGCCCCCGGATATCAGCATTGTCGCAACTATCGAGGGGCTGCTCTGCAGCCCGATCGCGACACAAGGCCGCTCCTACACAGATCGCGTAGCACCCAGCCTCGAAGCTGGCGAAGTCGCAGCCTGGTTCCGGGCTGCATGCAGATACCCCTCGAACTGCTCGACAATCCCTGGCCAGCCCTGGCGGCTGGCATGCCGCCGCGCATTCAGGCGCACCCGGCGCAACGTCTCCTCTTCTTCCAGCAGCCAGCAGGCAGAGTCGATGAACGCTGCCTGATCCCCCGGCATGGCCAGTGCACCGCTGTGGCCATGGCGAATATGCTGCGCAGCGGCCGCTTCGTCATACGCGACCACTGCCAACCCCGAGGCCATGGCTTCGAGCACTACATTGCCAAAGGTTTCGGTCAGGCTCGGAAACAGGAACAGGTCACCGCTGGCATAGTGTTCGGCCAGCACCTCGCCGCGCTGGGCACCGCAGAACACGGCATCCGGTACCTGCTGTTCCAGGGCGGCACGCTGAGGGCCGTCACCCACCATGATCAGGCGCAGGCGCTTGTGTGGATACGTTTTCTTCAGGGCCTCCAGGCATGGGCGCAACAAACCCAGGTTCTTTTCTGCCGCCAGCCGCCCGACATGCAGTACGGCGATGTCATCCGGGCCGAGCCCCCAGCTTTCCCGTAATGCCGGGCTGCGCCGGGCCGGGTTGAACAGGCAGGCATCGACCCCTCGGGCCAGTAGCTCCAGGCGTTCGAAACCGCGGCGTTCAAGCTCCAGGCGCTGGCTGAGGCTGGGTACCAGGGTGGTCGTCGTGCGCCGATGGAACCAGCGCAGGTAGTTGGTGAGCAGGCGCGTCAGCAGGCCCAACCCGTACTGGCCGGAATACTGCGGGAAATTGGTGTGGAAGCCGCTGACCACCGCTACTCCCAGGCGCCGGGCTGCGCGCAGTGCGCTGAGCCCAAGTGGCCCCTCGGTGGCGATGTACAGCACATCCGGCCGTTGCCGACGCCAGCGGCGCATCAGCTTGTGCATCGACACCTCGCCCCACTGCAAGCCCGGGTAGCCAGGCAGTGGCCAGCCACGGCACAGCATCAGGTTCGGGTCGTTCTGCAGCGGTGTTTCACCGGCCTGGCGCGGGCGCACCACTTCGATTTCATGGCCGCGTTGGCGCAACCCTTCGCTCAGGCGGCCAAGGGTATTGGCCACGCCGTTGATTTCGGGTGGGAAGGTTTCGCTGACCAAGGTAATGCGTAGGGCGGGTGTATTCATGACAAAAAGTGTCCGCCTGCTGGATTGCGCCAATGTGACTGTCGTGTGACGTACAGGTGACGCCTGATCGCCGACGCTTTTCGCCTTGTGAATTTTCCTTGCAAGGGTGCTCAAGAGGGAGCAACGGCAGCCGATGAAGATGCATTCGACGATGCGCTCCAGGAGAGCGGTGATGTTCAACAACAAGCTCAAGCAAGAAATCCGGCAGTTGCGCGAAGACCTGATGTCCATCGAACAGGTCAAGAGTAGCCTCGACAGCGAGATGCTGGTACTGCAACTCGACCCGCAGGGGCGGATCGAGATGGTCAACGGCAACTTCGAGAGCGAGATGCTCTACCGTGCCGAACAATTGCTTGGGCGCAACATCGAGGACATCGTCCCCGCCCATGTGAAGTCGCTGGATTTCTACCAGCGCATGAAAGGTGCGATCAGCCGCGGTGAACACCTGAACGGTGCATTCCGCCTGCTGCGCGGCAATGGCCAGGAGGCCTGGTTGCGGTCGATCCTGCAGCCGGTAAAGAACAGCGAGGGGCGCATCAAGTATTTCACGCTGCACTCCAGCGACCTTACCCGCACCATCGAAACCTCCCGCGAGCACGAAAGCCTGATCAAGGCCCTGATGCGCTCCACCGCCGTGATCGAATTCGCCCTCGATGGCACCGTGCTCACCGCCAACGAACGCTTCCTGGCCACCGTCGGTTACCGCCTGGAGCAGATCCGTGGCAAGCATCACCGCATGTTCTGCGAGCCGGAGGAGGCCAACTCGGCCGGCTACCAGGCGTTCTGGGACAAGCTGCGCCGTGGCGAGTATGTTGCCGACCGCTTCAAGCGTATCGATGCCCATGGCCGGGTGGTCTGGCTGGAGGCTTCATACAACCCCATCTTCGATGCCCATGACGTGCTGTACAAGGTGGTCAAGTTCGCCACCGTCATCACCGAGCAGGTCAACCAGGAGCAGGCGGTGGCCGATGCGGCGGATGTCGCCTACAACACCTCGCTGGGCACCGATGCCAGCGCCCGCAAGGCCACCGATGTGGTCACCCAGAGCGTCAGCGTGATGCGCGGGCTGGAAGCTTCGATGCAAGAGGCGGCAGAGGGCATCCAGGCGCTGGATACCCAGTCGCGGGTGATCGGTTCGATCATCAAGACCATCAGCGACATTGCCGGGCAGACCAACCTGCTGGCGCTGAATGCAGCCATCGAAGCGGCCCGCGCCGGCGAGCAGGGGCGCGGGTTTGCCGTGGTTGCAGATGAAGTGCGCCAGCTGGCCTCGCGCACCAGTACCGCCACCGAGGAAATCGCCCGGGTGGTGCAGCAGAACGAGCAACTGGCCCAGGCGGCAGTGGCGATCATCGACACCAGCAAGCGCCAGGCCGAGCAGGGGCTGGCGCTGGCGGACGAGACAGGGAGCGTGATTGTCGAGATCCAGGACGGGGCGAAGCGGGTGGTGGATGTGGTCGGGCAGTTTTCCAGCCGGTTGGGGCAGTAGGAGCAGGATCAGACGCGGTCTGCTTCTTGTGGGAGCGCAAGGTCCGAGAGGGATCAGTTGCGCTCCCGCACCCAGAACAAGGTGGCCCCGGCCACCGCCGCCGGCATCATCAGCACGTTGACCAGCGGAATCATCAGCGCCAGGTAGGTTATTCCGCCAAAGCCCAGCGACTGCCAGCGTTTGCTGCGTAGCCAGGCCAGCATGTCCTGCCAGCTCATCTTGTTGTTGTCCGCCGGGTAGTCGATGTACTGGATAGCCATCATCCACACCCCGAAGATCAGCCAAAGCGGCGCTGCCACCACGTTGACCACCGGGATCAGCGACAGGATGAACAGGCCGATGGCCCGCGGCAGGAAGTAGCCCAGCTTGCGCATTTCACGGCCAAAGGTACGTGGCACCATGGCCACCAGTTCGCCCCAGCTGAACGCCGGGAAGTTGTCCTGGCCACGCACCACCACCTCGACCTTTTCCGCCAGAAAGCCATTGAAAGGGGCGGCAATGATGTTGGCCACCAGGGTGAAGGTGAAGAACACCATCAACACCACCAGGGCGACGAACAGCGGCCAGAGGATGTAGGTAAGAAAGCTCAGCCAGCTTGGCAAGCTCGGCATCAGGGCGTCCACCCACAGGCTGAACTGGTGGCCGGCGAAGTAGATCAGGCCGCCGAACAGCAGCAGGTTGACGGCCAGTGGCAGCAGCACGAACAACCGCAGGTTGGGGCTCAGCACCAGTTTCAGGCCTTCGCGCAGGTACTGGGGGCCAGAGAGGACAGGGGCTTGCATCGAGATACTCCGCAGAGAAGGAAAACGCGCTGACCTTACCGAGTTTGCCGCGCCGACGGAAGGCGAGCAGCGGGCGGGAAACCGGCTGTAACAAAAGCGGCATGGCTTGGCTATCGATGAAATCGCTGAATAGACGATGCCTATGAGGTGGATTGTCGAAGGATATTTCCTTAATCTTTGCGACCTCGCTACAGTGCGCTCAACTTTCCGCTTTCAGGGCCTGCGCGTTGTAGCCTTCCCCAAGTGCTGCGTGGGTCCTTTTTAATTTTCCTGCTGGCGCAGCCGGCACACCGATGCCGGCCCAGCGGCCCGCTCGACAGGAGTTCGACATGTCTGAAGTACGTCATTCGCGCGTCATCATTCTCGGTTCCGGCCCTGCCGGTTACAGCGCCGCGGTGTATGCCGCCCGTGCCAACCTCAAGCCGCTGCTGATCACCGGCATGCAGGCCGGCGGCCAGCTGACCACCACCACCGAAGTCGACAACTGGCCGGGCGACCCCCACGGCCTGACCGGTCCTGCTCTGATGCAGCGCATGCAGGAGCACGCCGAGCGTTTCGAAACCGAAATCGTCTTCGACCACATCAACGCCGTCGACCTGGCCAACAAGCCCTTCACCCTGCAGGGTGACAGCGGCAAGTACACCTGCGACGCGCTGATCATCGCCACTGGCGCCAGCGCCCGTTACCTGGGCCTGCCGTCGGAAGAAACCTTCATGGGCAAGGGTGTGTCGGCCTGCGCCACCTGCGACGGCTTCTTCTACCGCAACAAGCCGGTTGCCGTGGTTGGTGGCGGCAACACTGCCGTGGAAGAGGCGTTGTACCTGGCCAACATCGCCAGCAAAGTGACCCTGGTACACCGTCGCGACACCTTCCGCGCCGAGAAGATCCTGGTCGACAAGCTGCACGCCCGTGTGGCCGAAGGCAAGATCGAGCTCAAACTCAACGCCACCCTGGACGAAGTGCTGGGTGACAACATGGGCGTGACCGGTGCGCGCTTGAAGAACAACGACGGCAGCAGCGACGAAATCAAGGTCGACGGCGTGTTCATTGCCATTGGCCATACCCCGAACACCTCGCTGTTCGAAGGCCAGCTGACCCTGAAGGACGGCTACCTGGTGGTCAACGGCGGCCGTGAAGGCAATGCCACCGCCACCAACGTCGAGGGCGTGTTCGCCGCCGGTGACGTGGCTGACCACGTTTACCGCCAGGCCATTACCTCGGCCGGTGCCGGCTGCATGGCGGCGCTGGATGTCGAGCGTTACCTGGATGGGCTGGCCAACGCTTCGTTCTGATCCGAGAGCGCCCCCCAAAAAAACCGGCTCAATGGCCGGTTTTTTCATGCCTGCAATCAGCTCACAGGCTCAACCGCATCGACAGGTCCACCGCCTTCACATCCTTGGTCATGGCGCCAATCGAGATGTAATCCACCCCAGTCTCGGCAATCACCCGCAAGGTCGTCTCGTTGACCCCGCCACTGGCTTCCAGTTTGGCCTTGCCCGCGGTAATGCGCACTGCTTCGCGCATCTCCTCCAGGTTCAGTTCGTCGAGCATGATGATGTCGGCACCTGCGGCCAGTGCCTGGCGCAGTTCATCGAGGCTTTCCACTTCGATTTCCACCGGCTTGCCCGGCGCAATGCGGTGCGCCGCAGCCACGGCCGCGGCCACTCCGCCACTGGCGGCGATGTGGTTTTCCTTGATGAGGAAGGCGTCGTACAGGCCGATGCGGTGGTTGTCGCAACCGCCGCAAGTCACGGCATACTTTTGCGCCAGGCGCAGGCCCGGCAGGGTCTTGCGTGTGTCCAGCAAGCGCACCTGGGTGCCTTCCACCAAGTCTGCCAGGAAGCGCGCACGGGTGGCGACACCCGACAGCATCTGGAGGAAGTTCAGTGCACTGCGCTCGCCACTGAGCAGCGAACGCGCGGGCCCTTCCAGATGGAACAGCGGCTGGTTGGCCGTGGCGCGCTCGCCATCGGCCACCTGCCAGTGCACCGCCACGCGTGGGTCGAGTTGGCGGAACACGGCGTCGACCCAGGCGGTGCCTGCGATCACGCAGTCTTCGCGGGTGATGATGGTCGCCTTGGCCAGGCGCTCCGCCGGGATCAGCTGTGCTGTGATATCGCCACTGCCGATGTCCTCCAACAGCGCGCGGCGCACGTTGGCTTCGATTTCAGCGGTCAGGTCGGCAAGGCGTAGGTTCGGCATGGTCGGCTCCACAAGCTAGATGCCGGCGATTATAGGGCAGGGGGCCGGTGTGTACAGTCGCCTCGGCGATGACCTTTGGTCGGCCGGTGTGAGCAAGCGGGGTAAATCAGGGTCATTAGCCAGCCAGTGAAACGGCGCTGGCAGCTGTGCGGGTTTTTACCGATAATGGTGACCAGTATTTGGCGTCATGACTTTGACGATCTTCAGCCCCTTTGGGCGAGACACCCTGCAAGGAGTACAGGATGCAAAAAGAAGGCAAGGTGGTGCCCTTGGCGGCAGCCATCGATCGAGGCGGGCGTGCGCCTCTCCCTTGCCTTCCGGTGTTGCTTCTGCAAGTGCGGGACAAGGCCGCCTTGCAGTTGCGTCAGGGCCTGCAGGACTTGTTCGACAACGCCGACGACACCCTCTTCGAGATGGCCGACAAGGCCTTCGACCGCAGTGACCAGAACCTGTACTTCGAGGCCATGCGTGACCTGCGCCTGAAGCGCAAGAGCATCGAGCGCGGTTTTCTCGACACCTTCTATGATGCCTTTGCCCGTATCGGCCAGGTCGACCTGCTGGCGCGCCTGGTCGAGCCGGGCAACCTGCGCAGCAAGGCCCAGGTGGAGAGGGCCGCCGCGATCGAAGGCATGGTCGCGCGGGTGCTGTCACGTGACGGCATTGCCTTGCAGCAACTGGGCCTGCGCTTGCAGCTACTGCTCGACCGCCCCCTGCACGAGCAGCACAACCCGCTGGGGCCCGCGGCGCTGTGCGGCTACTTCCTGGACGCAGGCCGTAACCTGGGGGTTGGCCTGCGGGTCAAGCTGGTCCTGCTCAAACTGTTCGAGCGCTATGTGTTGCGCGATGCCGATATGATCTATGGCGAAGCCAACCAATTGCTGGCCGCCGCCGGTGTGCTGCCCGAGTTGCCACCGGCACCGCGCCGGCGCGCCGAAGACCGGCGCATGAACGCACGGCGCGGGCCGGCGAACCTGAGGCACGAGGTGGGTGCGGACGCGGCAGGGCAGGCGTTCTTTGCCTCGTTGCAAACTCTGCTGGCCCCGGCGCGTGGGCAGTTCGCGCCTCGTTTGCAGGCGGTGGCCGCCGCCCAGCCAATCAGCACCGCCGACCTGCTGCGGCTGCTTTCGCATTTGCAGCACTATGTGCCCGCTACCCACGAGGACGATGATTTCGAGCTTGGCCAACAGCTTGAACAATTGCTGCTGCGGGTGAGCGTGCGCAGCGGCACACGGCGGCGCATCGACGTGGCCGACGAGGACATGATCAACCTGGTTGGCCTGCTGTTCGCCTTCATCCAGAGCGACGACAACCTGCCGGCCAGCCTGCGTGCGTTGATCGGGCGCTTGCATATTCCGCTGTTGAAAGTGGCCCTGCTGGACAAGGGGCTGTTCAGTCGGGCCAGCCACCCGGCCCGCCGCCTGCTCAACGAGATCGCTGGCGCGGCAATCGGTTGGGAATGCGGCAGCGACGGCATGCGCGACAGCCTGCACCTGCGGGTGGAGCGTATCGTCCAGCGCCTGCTCAATGATTTTGCCGAGGATGCCAGCCTGTTCGCCGAACTGCTCGAAGACTTCCTCGCTTTCAACCAGGACGAGCGGCGGCGCAACGAGCTGCTTGAACAGCGTACCCGCGACGCCGAAGAAGGGCGTGCCCGTGCGCTGCAGGCCAGGCAGCAGGTGCAGCATGCACTCAATCAGCGGCTGCGCGGCCGGTTATTACCGCAAGTGGTGGTACAGATGCTGGTGCAAGCCTGGAGCCAGGTACTGCTGCTGGCCTGGCTAAAGCAGGGTGAGGCATCCCAGGCCTGGCGAGACGCCTTGCAGACGATGGACACGCTGCTGGTCAGCATCACCCCGCCGCATGAACCGCATGCCTTGCTGCAGCAGGTGCCGGACCTGCTCAAGGCACTGCGCGATGGCCTGGCCAGCGTCGCCCTGGACTCGGCAAAGACCCGCGAGTTCTTCCTGCAACTGGAGCAGTTGCACCTGCGAGCCTGCGCGGGTACCGCGATGCAGCCCGGTGGAGAGGTCCAGCCGCTGAACGAGGTGCTGGTGGACGAGGACATCGTCCTGGCGATTGCCGAAGAACCCGCTTGTGCTCCGTTGCAGTTTGCCGACGGGCAGGCAGTGGCGCTGCGCCAGGTGCAGCGCCTGCGTATCGGTACCTGGGTCGAGGTGCTGGACGAGGACGAACCGTTGCGCTGCAAGCTGGTGGCTCGCATCGACAGCAGCGACCGGCTGGTGTTCGCCAACCGCACCGGCATGAAAGTGCGTGAATGGAACGGAGCCAGCCTGGCCCAGGCACTGCACCGAGGCGACGTGCGAGTGCTGGATGACGGGCTGCTGTTCGAGCGGGCGCTGGAAGCGGTGCTCGACAGCTTGCGCCGTTAGGAGCAACGGCCCTGCGCTAGGGCTGCAAGCATGCCAGCTCCCTCAGCATTACAATGATTCACATGCAAACGCCGTTGGCCACAGGGCATACTGTTGACCTGTTCACGGCGTTTTCAGGATCTGCCCCATGCAATTGGACCGTGCCACTGGCTGGTTCCACGGAATCGGAATCACCCACTGCCCCTCGCCGAACTTCAATCCCCGCCCCGAAGGCGAATCGATTTCCCTGCTGGTGATCCACAACATCAGCCTGCCGCCTGCCTGTTTCGGTACTGGCAAGGTCCAGCAATTCTTCCAGAACCGCCTGGACCCCGACGAACACCCTTACTTCGCCAGCATCAGCCACCTGACCGTGTCGGCGCACCTGTTCGTCGAGCGTGACGGTGCGGTGACCCAGTTCGTGTCGTTGCTCGACCGCGCCTGGCACGCCGGTGTGTCGTGCTTCGACGGGCGTGAAGGCTGTAACGATTTCTCCATCGGCATCGAACTGGAAGGCACCGACGACCTGCCTTATACCGATGCGCAGTACGCGGTGCTGGAGCAACTTACCCGGCACATCCGCGGTGCCTGGCCGGCCATCGACCTGGGCCGCATCCAGGGTCACAGCGACATTGCCCCGCAGCGCAAGACCGACCCCGGCCCGGCTTTCGACTGGCCGCGCTACCGACAGGCGCTGCTGCAAAACGAGGACAAGGCATGAGTTTTCTGGTGTTGTTGCTGGCGCTGTGGGTCGAGAAATTCTCGGCCCTGCGCCATCAGGTGCAGCGCGATGGGTTCTTCCTTGGCGAACTGGTGCGCCTGGAGCGCAGCGGCAAGGTGCACCCGTGGTGGACGCTGGCCATCCTGGTACTGGCACCGGTAGCGCTGCTGGTGTTGCTGCTGCATGTACTGGACCCGGTGGCGTACGGCTTGCTGGCATTGCCGGTGCACCTGCTGGTGCTGATCTACAGCTTGGGCCGCGGCGATGCCAAGGCATCGTTGGGGCCGTTCCGCGATGCCTGGCGGCGCGGTGACGACCAGGCCGCGTTACATGTGGCCGAGCGCGACCTTGGGCTGGCGGCCGACGAACCGCACAGCCTGTTGGTGCGGGTACAGGGCAACCTGCTGTGGCAGGTGTACCAGGGCTTTTTCGCGGTGATCTTCTGGTACTTCGTGCTGGGTCCGGGGGCCGCCCTGGCCTATCGCCTGCTGGCGCTGTGCGGCGAACACAGCAAGCAGCCAACGTTGAAGGCCCGTGCCGAGCAGCTGAGGCATATCATGGACTGGTTGCCGGTGCGGGTGCTGGCCTTGAGCTTTGCCCTGGTCGGCAACTTCCTCGCGGTTACCCGTGTGATGCTGCACGAGGTGCTCAACTGGCACATCAGCGCAGCGCACCTGGTGGCCCGGGTCGGGCGCATTGCCGATGACATTCCCGAGGAAGAAGACAGCCAGCGCGGGCTGGGGCGGCTGGACAGCCTGTGGGAGCTGCTGCTGCGCTGTGCGGTGCTTTGGTATGCCGGGTTTGCGCTGTGGACGGTGCTTGTCTGAACTGACACGCTGGCTTCTTCGCGGGCTTGCCCGCTCCCACAGGTACTGCGCCGGCCTACGATTTGCGCGGCCCCTGTGGGAGCGGGCAAGCCCGCGAAGAGGCCCACGCAGGTGCCAGCACTTCAGTTACCAGCCAAACAACTCGCAAGCATTGCGGGTGCTGGCTTCAGCCAGCTCCGCGACATCCACACCCATCACCTGCGCCAGCGCCCCGGCAATTTCCGGCAGGTGCTCCGGGCTGTTCCTCACCCCTGGGTACATGACCGGCGCCATGTCCGGCGCATCGGTCTCCAGCACCACGCTGTCTAGCGGCAACCGCGCCAGGGTCTTGCGCAGCCGTAGGGCCTGCGGCCAGGTACCCGCACCGCCAAGCCCAAGCCGGAACCCCAGCTTGATGTATTCGCGGGCCTCTTCGTAACTGCCGGCAAACGCATGTATCACCCCCGCCCGCGCCGGCTTGTAGCGCTTGAGCGTGGCGATCACCTGGGCATGGCTGCGGCGCACGTGGAGCAGGGCGGGCAGTTCGAAGTCGCAGGCCATCTGCAGTTGCGCTTCGAACAGCGCCTGCTGGCGGGCCTTGTCCAGGTCTTCGAGGTAATAGTCCAGGCCAAACTCGCCTACGGCACATAGCCGTGGGTCGCCGTGCAGGCGCTCCAGCCATTCGTGCAGCTGCACCAGGTGCTCCGGGCGATGCTGGTCCAGGTAGATGGGGTGCAGGCCGAGCGCGGCGAACAGTTGCTGGTCGGCACAAGCCAGGTCCCACACCCGCTGGAAATTCGCCTGGTACACCCCCAGCACCACCATCCGCTCAACCCCTCGCGACATCGCGTTGGCCAGCAAGCGCGGGCGGTCGGCGTCGAAGTCGGCGAAGTCCAGATGGGTGTGGGTGTCGATCAGGCGCATGTTCAGGCCGCTGTAATGCGTTGCTTGAACGTTCGACCGACGGCATGCACGCCAGGTTCGTAGCGTTTGTCCTCGATCGCGGCCAGTGCCAGTTCCAGGGCGGTGGCGGCAATCAGGCCATGTTGCTGGGCCATGGCATTGACTGGCAGCGGCAGGAAGTCGAGCAGCTGGTTGTCGCCAAAGGTACCCAGTTGCAGCTGGCGCGAGTCGGCAGGGCGCGCTTGCAGGGTGTCGAACACCCCTTGCAACAGCACGTAGGAGGTAGTCACCAGGGCGTCCGGCAGGCCGCCAAGGTCGTCGATCAACTGCTGCATCAGGCGCTGGCCGCACTCACGGCTGAACGCTTCGCCCTGATAGCGGCGAACTTCGCCGGCATAGCCTTGCAGTGCTTCGTCGAAGCCGCCGGCACGTGCCTGGCTGACCGACAGCTCGGGGCGTGCGCCGATCAGTGCGATGCTGCGCGGGGCGGCGTTGAGCAGGCTGGCGGCCAGCTGGCGGCTGGCATCGCGGTCGTCGCTGATCACCGAGCAGAAGTGCGCAGGGTCCAGGCGGCGGTCGATGGCGATCACCGGCAGGCCTTTGTCCTGCAGTTCGCGGTAGCTGTCGTCCTCTGGCGGCAGGCAGCTGGCGACAAACAGTGCATCGCAACGGCGGGCGCGGAACAGCTGCTGCAACTGGCGCTCGCTGTCGGGCTGGTCGTCGCTGCTGGCGATCAGCAACTGGTAGCCGCGGGCGCGGGCACCTTGTTCGAGTTGCTTGGCGATGCGGGCGTAGCTGGGGTTCTCCAGATCCGGGAGAATGAAGCCCAGGGTGCGGGTATGCCGGCTGCGCAGGCCAGCGGCCTGCGGGTTGGGGGTGAAGCCGTGGGCCTCGACCACCGCGCGTACCCGCTCGACAGTGCTGTTGCTGATGCGCTGCTGTTCGGCCTTGCCATTGATGACGTAGCTGGCAGTGGTCACGGACACACCGGCCAGACGGGCGATATCGCTGAGTTTCACCGAATTTTCCTTGTTATTACCGGGGCTGGCTGTGAGCCCTGACCGGGTATTTTGACCCGGCGAGGGCGCCACGCGCAGACGACCATTGTCGCAATTGTCCGACAGGATGGGGCTTTTTCCTCGGCAGATTATCGAGTAACGTGGCCGTCTGGTCAGATTAATCGTTTCAGCTGCCGAATTTTCTGCCTCGGCTGCCATACGTGCAAGGCTGTTGAACTGGCCGTTCATGTGAATTTCACAACAATACTCCAGTACCCGACCGGGAACTGCAAAAGGAGAAGGTCATGCTCGAGCTCGCCAAGGAGCAGATAGCCATGGGCCAGAAGGCCGCCGACAAGGCCGAGGCATTGCGCCTGCTGGCCGACCGGCTGGTCGCTGACGGCCTGGTCGCCGAGGGATACCTGCAAGGGCTGCAGGCCCGAGAGGCACAAGGCTCCACCTTCCTTGGGCAGGGCATCGCCATCCCCCATGGCACGCCACAAACCCGCGACCTGGTTTACGCCACCGGCGTGCGCCTGTTGCAGTTTCCCGAGGGCGTGGACTGGGGCGATGGCCAGATGGTCTACCTTGCCATCGGCATTGCTGCCCGTTCCGATGAGCACCTGCGCCTGCTGCAACTGCTGACCCGCGCCCTGGGCGAGACCGACTTGGCCGAAGCATTGCGCCGCGCCGGCTCCGCCGAGGCGTTGCTGAAACTGTTACAGGGCGCGCCGCAGGAACTGGCACTGGATGCACAACTGGTCGGCCTGAACCTGGCGGCCGAGGATTTCGATGAACTGGCCTGGCGCGGCGCCCGCCTGTTGCAGCGCGCCGACTGCGTCGACAGCGGTTTTGCCGCCGTGCTGCAGCAGGCCGAGCCGCTGCCGTTGGGCGAGGGCATGTGGTGGCTGCACAGCGAGCGCCAGGTGCGCCAGCCGGGCCTGGCATTCATCACCCCGCAGCAGCCCCTGCGTTACCGCGACCAGCCGCTCAACGGCTTGTTCTGCCTGGCCAGCCTCGGTGCTGCCCACCAGGCCTTGCTCGAACGCCTGTGCGAGGTGCTGATCGAAGGCCGCGGGCAGATGCTTTACCAGGCCACCAGCAGCCGCGCGGTGCTGGAGGTGCTGGGCGGTGAGGCACCGGTGGACTGGCCCAGCGCGCGCGTGGTGCTGGCCAACCCGCATGGTTTGCACGCCCGGCCGGCAAAGGTATTGGCGCAGCTGGCCAAAGGTTTCGAGGGGGAAATACGTGTACGCCTGGTCGACAGCGCGCAGCCAGCGGTGTCGGTGAAGAGCCTGAGCAAGCTGCTCAGTCTCGGTGCCCGGCGTGGCCAGGCGCTGGAACTGGTGGCTGAGCCAGGCATCGCCGCCGATGCGTTGCCGGTGCTGCTGGCTGCCATCGAGCAAGGCCTGGGCGAAGAGGTGGAGCCACTGCCACAGAGCGCGGCGACCGTAGCAGGCGCAGCCGCCGAAGTGCTGCAGGCGCCCGCAGCCGGTAGCCGCATCCACGGTGTGGGTGCGGCGCCCGGCATTGCCAGTGGCCCGGCGCATGTGTGCGTCGAGCGTGAGTTCGACTACCCCCTGCGCGGCGAGTCCTGCGTTCTGGAGCGGCAGAAGCTGCGTGAAGCCGTGGCGACTGTCAATGGCGAGTTGCAGGCCTTGGTCCAGCGCAGCGACAAGGCCATTGGCGAAATCTTCGTCACCCATCAGGAAATGCTCGCCGACCCGGCTCTGACCGATGATGTCGAGCAGCGCCTGGGCCAGGGCGAGAGCGCCGCAGCCGCCTGGATGGCGGTGATCGAGGCGGCGGCGCGCCAGCAGGAGTCGCTGCACGATGCCTTGCTCGCCGAACGTGCTGCTGACCTGCGTGACATCGGCCGCCGTGTGCTGGCGCAGTTGTGTGGTGTGCAGGCCCAGGCTGAACCCGAGCAACCCTACGTGCTGGTGATGACCGAAGTCGGCCCGTCCGATGTCGCCCGGCTGGACCCGAGCCGCGTAGCCGGTATCGTGACCGCCCAGGGTGGCGCCACCGCCCACAGCGCCATCGTCGCCCGTGCCCTGGGCATCCCGGCGGTAGTGGGCGCGGGCGCGTCGATACTGCTGTTGGACAGTGGCACGCCGTTGCTGCTCGATGGCCAGCGTGGCGTGGTCAGCGTGGCGCCGCCAGCGGATGAACTGCAACGGGCCCTGGCCGAGCGAGACCTGCGCGAGCAACGCTTGCAGGCCGCCTGGGCCAACCGCTTCGAGCCGGCGGTCACGCGTGATGGTCACGCGGTCGAGGTGTTTGCCAACATTGGCGAGAGCAACGGCATTGCCAAGGTAGTGGAGCAGGGCGCCGAAGGCGTGGGCCTGCTGCGCACCGAGCTGATTTTCATGGCTCACACCCAGGCCCCGGATGTGGCGACCCAGGAAGCCGAGTATCGCCGTGTGCTCGATGGCCTCGACGGGCGCCCGCTGGTGGTACGCACCCTTGATGTTGGCGGGGACAAGCCGCTGCCGTACTGGCCGATCGCCGCCGAGGAAAACCCGTTCCTCGGCGTGCGCGGCGTACGCCTGACCCTGCAGCGCCCGCAGGTGATGGAGGACCAGCTGCGCGCCTTGTTGCGCGCGGCCGACCAGCGCCCGTTGCGCATCATGTTCCCGATGGTCGGGCAGGTGCATGAATGGCGCGAGGCGCGCGCCATGGTCGAGCGGCTGCGTGCCGAGATCCCGGTAGCCGACCTGCAGCTGGGCATCATGGTCGAAGTGCCCTCGGCGGCGCTGCTGGCACCCCAACTGGCGCGCGAGGTGGACTTCTTCAGCATTGGCACCAACGACCTGACCCAGTACACCCTGGCCATCGACCGTGGCCACCCCAGCCTCTCGGCCCAGGCCGACGGCCTGCACCCGGCGGTGCTCAGCCTGATCGACATGACCGTGCGCGCCGCCCATGCCCATGGCAAGTGGGTGGGCGTGTGCGGCGAACTGGCGGCCGACCCGCAGGCAGTGGCCGTGCTGCTGGGCCTGGACGTGGACGAACTCAGCGTCGCCGCGCGCAGCATTGCCGAAGTCAAGGCCCTGGTCCGCCAGGCCGATCACCAGACGGCCCGCGCCTTGGCGCGCGAGGCCCTGCAACAGGACAGCGCCGCAGCGGTTCGCGCGCTGGTGGAGCGTTACTGAATGGCCAAGATCCTCACCCTCACCCTGAACCCGGCGCTGGATATCACCATCGGCCTGGATACCCTGCGCCCGGGGCTGGTCAACCGCAGCCATGAGCAGCACAGCCACGCCGCGGGCAAGGGGCTGAACGTTGCCCAGGTACTGGCCGACCTGGGGCACAGCGTCACCGTTGGCGGCTTCCTCGGGCGTGACAACCTGCAGCCCTTCGAGGCGCTGATCGACTGGCGCGGCTTCGTCGACTGCTTTGTCCGCGTGCCGGGCGAAACCCGCAGCAACATCAAGCTGGTCGAGGATGATGGCCGTGTCACCGACATCAACGGCCAAGGCCCGGAAGTCGACGAAGCGGCACGTAGTGCATTGCTGCGGCGCCTGACGCAGATTGCCCCAGGCCACGACGCGGTGGTGGTGGCTGGCAGCCTGCCGCGCGGGATCAGTGCCGAGTGGTTCCGCCAGTTGCTCGAACAGCTCAAGGCGCAAGGCCTCAAGGTGGCCCTGGACAGCAGCGGCGAAGCCCTGCGTGCCGGCCTGCAGAGCTCGCCCTGGCTGGTCAAGCCCAATACCGAAGAGCTGGGCGAGGTGCTTGGCCTGGCTGTGGATGACCCGGCGCAGCAGCGCGCTGCTGCCGAGCGCCTGCTGGCCAGTGGCGTCGAACACGTGGTGGTGTCGGCGGGTGAGCAGGGCGTCAGCTGGTTTACCAATCGCCATGTCGTACATGCTTGCCCGCCCAAGGTGCAGGTTGCCAGCACGGTGGGCGCAGGTGATTCGCTGGTGGCAGGCATGGTCCACGGCTTGCTGCAGGGCGAAGCTCCGGCAAAGACCTTGACCCGCGCCACCGCGATCGCTGCACAGGCTGTTACCCAGGTTGGTTTCGGTATCCGTGACCGCGAGCAACTGGCGCGTCTTGAAGCCGCCGTGCAACTGACAGAACAACAAGAGGGTTGCCGATGAACATTGCCATTGTCACTGCCTGCCCCAACGGCCAGGTGTCGAGCCTGCTGAGCGCGCGCTTGCTGTCCGCCGCTGCACAGCGGCGCGGCTGGAGCACCAGCGTCGAAGTGCAGGATGCCGGCCACCCCGAGCGGCAACTGAGCGCCGCGCAGATCGCCGAGGCCGACTGGGTGCTGGTAGTCAGCACAGGCCCGGTGGACCTGGAGCGTTTCGTCGGCAAGCGTGTGTACCAGAGCACGCCGTCCCAGGCTTTGGCCGACCGCGAAGGCTTCCTCGATGAGGCGGCTTCCAAAGCCTGTCTGCTGGCCACGGTGCCAGGCCTTCTGGCCGAAACTGGCAGCGCTGGCGCACGCATCGTTGCCGTCACGGCCTGCCCGACTGGCGTTGCGCATACATTTATGGCTGCGGAAGCCTTGCAGCAGGCCGCGCAGCAACTCGGCTACCAGCTCACCGTCGAGACTCAGGGCTCGGTCGGTGCGCGCAACCCCTTGTCCGCCGAAGCCATCGCCGCAGCCGATGTAGTGCTGCTGGCCGCCGACATCGAAGTGCCCACCGCGCGTTTCGCCGGCAAGCGCATCTACCGTTGTGGCA
Source organism: Pseudomonas sp. TE3-3-F2023 (assembly GCF_036784815.1). Lineage (NCBI taxonomy): Bacteria > Pseudomonadati > Pseudomonadota > Gammaproteobacteria > Pseudomonadales > Pseudomonadaceae > Pseudomonas > Pseudomonas sp. TE3-3-F2023. The sequence continues at coordinate 1,754,540 of NZ_CP145113.1, forward strand.
CCGGTATCGCCCTAAAGCAGGCCCGTGCCACCTTGGACAAGGCCTTGGCCGAAGCCAAGGTGGAAAACAGCAGCGATGCTGCAGCGGCGAGCACGCCAGCGAAGGGCGAGAAGACCGGGGTATACAAGCACCTGCTCACCGGCGTGTCGTTCATGCTGCCGATGGTGGTGGCTGGCGGCCTGCTGATTGCCCTGTCGTTCGTGTTCGGTATCGAGGCCTATAAAGAACCGGGCACCTTGCCGGCGGCGTTGATGCAGATCGGCGGTGAGGCTGCGTTCAAGCTGATGGTGCCGCTGCTGGCAGGCTATATCGCCTGGTCCATTGCCGACCGCCCGGGGCTGGCGCCCGGCATGATCGGTGGCCTGCTGGCCAGCACCCTGGGTGCCGGTTTCATCGGTGGTATCGTCGCCGGCTTCCTCGCCGGCTACAGCGCCAAGGCCATTGCCCGCTGGGCACGCCTGCCCAGCAGCCTGGAGGCACTCAAGCCGATCCTGATCATTCCGCTGCTGGCCAGCCTGTTCACCGGCCTGGTGATGATCTATGTGGTCGGCCAGCCGGTGGCGGCGATGCTGGAAGGGCTTACGCATTTTCTCGACAGCATGGGTACCACCAATGCCATCCTGTTGGGCCTGTTGCTGGGTGGCATGATGTGCGTCGACCTGGGCGGACCGATCAACAAGGCGGCTTATGCCTTCTCGGTGGGGCTGCTGGCCTCGTCGAGCTATGCGCCGATGGCGGCGACCATGGCCGCCGGCATGGTGCCACCAATTGGCCTGGGTATCGCCAGCTTCCTGGCCCGACGCAAGTTCGCCCAGAGCGAGCGTGAAGCGGGCAAGGCTGCCCTGGCGCTGGGGCTGTGCTTCATCTCCGAAGGGGCTATCCCGTTTGCCGCCAAAGACCCGCTGCGGGTGATCCCGGCCAGCGTGGCCGGCGGGGCATTGACCGGGGCTTTGTCGATGTACTTCGGCTGCAAGCTGATGGCGCCGCATGGCGGCCTGTTCGTGCTGCTGATCCCCAATGCGATCAACCATGCGCTGCTGTACTTGTTGGCGATCGTGGCGGGTAGCCTGCTGACGGCGGTGGTGTATGCGGTGATCAAGAAGAGCGAGCGGGTGGAGTTGGCGGTAGCGCCGGTGAAGGGTTAGAGATTTCAGCGGGCCTTACTGGCCTCTTCGCGGGCACGCCCGCTCCCACAGGGTCACTGCAAGCTTCAGGATCATGCAGTACCTGTGGGAGCGGGCGTGCCCGCGAAGAGGCCGGAACAGGTCACCGCCGATGCTTCTGCCGCAACGGCACCAGCAGCTCACCCAGCCCGTTGTGATCGATCTCGTGCATCAACGCCAGCAACCCACCCAATTCCCCCGCCGGGAAACCCTTGCGCGCAAACCAGGCCAGGTAATCCCCCGGCAGGTCGGCAATGATTCGTCCCTGGTACTTGCCAAACGGCATGGTGCGGGTCACCAGCAGTTCGAGGGTTTCCGGCTTCATCATCGGCGGACCTGGCTGTCGAAAAGCGCCGACCATACTGCAATCTGCACGAAGGCCCAAGCGGCAATCATGCAGAACGCCGTGTTCAACCTTTACCGGTATATTTATATCTAGTTGATTTTAAAAGATTTTATAGATGGGGCTCGCTTGGCACGAAGGCTGCTCCCTTACAGATGACTATCACCTGCCAAGGAGTTTGTGCCATGAGCAATCCCAACAAAGACGTTATCGACGTGCTCAACGACCTGATCGAGTACAGCAAGGATGGCGAGAAAGGCTTCAAGGCCTCGGCCGATGATGTGAAGAACCCAGAACTGAAAGCGTTCTTCGTTCAACGTGCCGGTGAGTGTGCCAATGCGGCCGGCGAACTGCAGAGCGAGGTGCGTCGCCTGGGTGGTGACCCGGAAACCTCTACCAGCATCAGCGGTGACCTGCATCGGGGTTGGGTCAACCTCAAGGCGATGGTCACCGGCAAGGATGAGGAAGCGGTGCTGAACGAGGTGGAGCGGGGCGAAGACCATGCCCTGAAGGCCTATAAGGAAGCCCGCGAAAAACTGGTGAAGTTGGGCCGCACCGCCAGCGACCAGACCTACAACCTGGTGGAAAAACAGTTGCAAGGTGTGCAGCGCAACCATGACCAGGTCAGGGCTTTGCGCAACGCCGCACGCGCTCGTAGCTAGTCGGCAGGCCCCTCTACCCGGTTGCGGCCCTTGGCCTTGGCCCGGTAGAGCGCTTCGTCCGCAGCACCCAGCACTCTCGCCAGATCGTGCTGGGTGCCTGACAGGCCGATACCGATGCTCACCGTTACCGAGTGGGCATCATCGGCAAACGGCGCCAGCGCCTCGACACTGGTACGAATGCGCTCGGCCAGCAACTGCGCACCTGCCAGGTCAGTTTCCGGCAGCACCACTTGAAATTCCTCCCCACCGTAACGCGCAGCCAGATCGGCCGGGCGGCGTATGCACGCCTCGATGGTCTTTGCCACCTCGCGCAGGGCATGGTCGCCCCCGGCATGGCCATGGCGCTGGTTGAACGCCTTGAAATGGTCCACATCCACCATCAGCACCGCCAGCGGCTTGCGGTTGCGCTGGGCACGTGCCCATTCCTGGCGCAGTACCTGATCCAGGTGACGGCGGTTGGCCAGGCCGGTCAGGCTGTCGGTGGCGGCCAGGGTCGCCAGGCCCTGTTCGGCTTCGTGGCGGCGGCGTAGTTCGCGGCCCAGCAGCAGGGTCAGCCAGAGGATGCCCACACACAACACACCGGTGGCGACGCTGACCAGGGTTGCAGTGCGGCGCCAGGATTCGAACACGTCTTCGGCCGAATGCACGACCAGTACGATCAGCGGCAACTGCGCGACCCGGGCGAAGGTGTACATGCGCGGTTTGCCGTTGCGGCTGGAGCGGGCGGTGAAACTGCCGCTCTGCTCGCTGAGAATGCGTTTGAAATTGGGCCGCTCGGCATAGTTGCTGCCAATCCGCGGGTCTTGTGCGCGGCTGGGCTGGCGAGCCAGCAGTTGGCCGTCAGTGTTGAGCAGGTTGATGCTGCTGTCTTCTCCAATGTCCAGGCGCTGAAACAGCTCACTGAAGTACGACAGGCGCAGTGCACCCGCTGCCAGGCCGGTGAACTCGCCATTGGCGCCGGAGATACGCCGGCTGAAACTGATGCACCAGCCCAGGTCGCCGAGCCCGGCCTTGAACGGCGGGCCCACCAGCAGGCCGAGGTTGGCATTGTGCAGGTGCGCCTGGAATATCCCTGTGTCGCTGAAGTTGGCCTTGCGTGGCACGCTGCTGGTGGAATCGCCCACCACATTGCCTTGCTTGTCCAGCCACAGCACATCACCGCGCTTGCGGTCGACGAAGGCTTCATTGAACAGCAGGCGTTGGCGAACCGGGCCGGGGATTTCCGGCAATTCCTTGCGCCCGACCGCCCAGATCAGGCCCTGCAGCGACTGGTCGTAGAGTTCGACGTTGCGCAGGATGTCGCTTTCGATCAGCTGGACGATATTGTTGGACGAGCGAATTGCCGACAGCTCGACATTGTCGCGCTCGCGCGCCAGCAGATAACTGACGATGGCCACGATGGCGAGCACGGCAAGGCAACTGCCCAGGTTGAGGATCAGCTCGGGGTGCGACCTGTAGAGTGCGAAACGCGGTAATCGGGTGGTCATGCTCGCTACTGCGTGGGCAGGGCCATTCGCGGCGGCGACATTCTAGGGAAGCGGGGATTGTCGGACAAGATTTGTCCGACGGAATCACGCCGGGGCTGTTGCGCAGCCCATCGCCGGCAAGCCAGCTCCCACAAGTACCGCACAAGGCTTGAGGTCTATGCGGTCGATGTGGGAGCTGGCTTGCCGGCGAAACGAGGGCGAAGCCCTCGCATCCGGTCCTGGATCAGAACACGTTCAACGGGTAATCCACGATCACGCGAAGTTCATCGTTGTCGCTGTTGCTGTCGATCGATGCATAGCCCTGGCTGCCACGGTGGGTGGCATAGCGCACCAGCACCGACAGGTCCTTCAGATCACCCTCCTGGAACACATACTTCACGTCCAGGTCGCGCTCCCAGTGCATGGCATTCTTGCCATCGGCGCGATAGTAGTCGTAGTGGGTGGTGTCCTGGACGGCTTTGGTCAGGTCGGCCTCACCGCGCGAGTACGACAGCACCGTGGTCAGGCCAGGGATGCCCACGCCAGCGAAGTCATAGTTGTACTGCAGCTTCCATGAGCGCTCGTTCGGAGCGTTGAAGTCCGAGTACATGCGCGAGTTGTCCAGGTAGATGCTGTCGCCCAGGTTGATGTAATCGAACGGCGTGTTGCCATTGACCCGCTGGTAGGCGGCGGTGACGCTGTGGAACCCGGCGTTGACGGTGAAATGCACGCTGTAGGTGTTGTTGTCGATCTTGCCCAGCAAGGCCTGGCCGGTGTCCTGGGTGTGGTAGAAGTGCACGCCCGGGTTCAGGCTTACCAGGTCGTTGACCGCATAGGTGTAGTCGAAATCGGCGTAGTACTGGTTCCAGATGTCCTTCAGCTCGGCCGCATACAGGTTGGCGGTGATGTCAGGGGTACCGCTCCACGAAGCGCCGGCCCAGTTCAGGTGCTTGCTCTTGTCATGCTCGCCCAGCGAACCGTAATAGGTGTCGATGCGGCGGTGGCCACTCTGGTTGTACGGCTTGGTGAAGCTCACCTGGCCGCCTTCGAGCAGCAGGCCGTCGATGCTGGTGTTGGTCAGGCTTACACCACGGAAGGTCTGCGGCAGCATGCGGGTTTCGCCGCCAGCGATCACTGGGTTGGTGAGGAACAGGTCACCGGCTTTGAGCTCGGTGTCGAACGCCTTGAGCTTGACTGCGGCACCGGCGGTGGAGAACGAGTGCGGGGCAGCACCCAGTTCGTCTTCGTTCTTTTGGTGAGTAGGCAGGATGCTGGTGCCAGCATGGCCGCCGCCACCGTCGAGCTTCAGGCCCAGCATGGCGTGGGCGTCCAGGCCAAAGCCGACCACACCTGGGGTGTAGCCCGACTCGAAGCGTGCAACCGCGCCCTGGCCCCACTCGCGGGTGTCGCGCACGCCGGCGTTGTGGTTGTCGCGGTTGAAGTAGGCATTACGGAAATGCAGGTTGAAGGACGAGCCTTCGATGAAGCCATCAGCCTTGTCTTCATCTGCCTGGGCGGCGAAAGGGATCGTTGCAGTCAACGCAATGAACAGCGGGGTAAAACGAAACGCGGAAGGCACCGTTACTAGCTCCTTGGGTCTGGCGGTGGGGCAGTTTTTATTTTCGAATGTGCGTCTTTTTTTAAATGGACGTTACAGCTCGGCTGATAGTTGAAGCACATAAAAAAAGCCGCTGATCGGCAGCGGCTTTAAAAGGCTAACATATCGGCACCGGTGGTGCCCATGGCGTAGCCAAGGGAAAACGGGAGCAGCGAGAGCGCTTTATCAGCTGTCGGCATTGGCATCGACAGAGATCTTGGAAGCTGTCTGTTTTGCGTCTTTCGCGGTGTCTGCCTGTTGCGCGGCTACGGTTTCGCGGGCCTCTTGGTGGACCGCGGCGAACTCGGCATTACGGGTGACGAAAGCCTTGGATTCTTCAGCCATGGCCAGGGGCGACAACAACAGGGAAGACAGGATGAAAACGCTGGCAATACCCATACTGTTGGACATTTGAAACTACCTTCTTGCGGTGCAAGTGCTAATGAGGACGGGGGTAAAGTTAGTCCTTTCATAGCTCTTGAAACAGAGTGAAGCGCGATAAGCACTGTTGCGCAAAAGGTAATTATCTTCGAAAAAGCAATTGGACTTTCGCCGAAAACCAGCAGCCTAGAGCACTTCCGCAGCCCTTTGTAGGAGCGGCCTTGTGTCGCGATGGGGCGCGAAGCGGCCCCAGGTTTTGTGCCAAAGCAACAATTGCCGGGGGCTGCTACGCAGCCCGTTCGCGACACAAGGCCGCTCCTACAGAGACCGCCCAGGCCTCAGAACGGGCAACTGGATGCCGAATGTATTGAACCCAGCGGCACTACGCACGAACACTTCCCCACCATGCATCAGCGCAATCGCCTTGACGATCGCCAACCCCAACCCATGGTTACCCCCACCACTGTTGCTACGTGCCGCATCCACCCGGTAGAAGCGTTCGAACAGCAACGGTAGATGCTCATCGTCGATCGCCGGCCCCGGGTTGCTCACGGCGATGCTGACCTGCTCCGGCCCGGCATCGATCTGCACCTTGATCACCTGGTGCGGTGCGGTGTGTTGCACGGCGTTGTTCAGCAGGTTGATCAGCGCCCGGCGCAGTTGGGCCTTTTCGATGGGCGCCTGGGCATCGCCGCTCACGCTCACGCCGACCTGCGCGTCTTCGAGAATGTAGTCCAGGTAATCGAGGGTGGTCGCCACTTCCTCGGCCAGCGAGGCTTGGGTCAGGGCCGTGGCCTTGCTGCCTTGGTCGGCACTGGCCAGGAACAACATGTCGTTGATGATGCTGCGCAGGCGCTCCAGCTCCTCAAGGTTCGATTGCAGCACTTCGAAGTAGTGCTCGGCGCTGCGTCCGCGTGTCAGCGCCACCTGGGTCTGGCCGATCAGGTTGGTCAGCGGTGAGCGCAATTCGTGGGCGACGTCGGCGTTGAAGGCTTCGAGCCGTGTATAGGCCTGGCTGACTCGGTCCAGTGCGGCATTGAAGGCGCCGGCGAATTGGGCCAGCTCCGGTGCCAGGCTCTCAGTCTGCAGGCGCCCGTCCAGGCGCGGTGGCGCCAGCGCCTGGGCCTCAACGGACAACGCCAGCAGCGGGCGCAGGCCGATGCGCGCCACCCAGTAGCCCAGCAGCGAGGCCAGCAGCACGCCGAGCACCGCCAGCCCGACAATCGCTACCAGCAGGCTGTGCTGGGCCTGCCAGAAAGTTTCGGTGTCTATGCCGATCAGAAAGCGCAGCGGCGGCCGCTCGCCCAGGGCCGGCAATTCGCTGACCAGCACCTTGTAAGGGTAGGGCCGGTCGGGCAGGCGCAGGTCGCGCATGCCCTGCGCACCTTCGGCGAAGGCGCGGACCAGCTCGCTGGGGTGCCCGTATTCGTAGGCCGGGTTGCTGCTGACCACCCAGAAGCGAATACGCTTGTCCTCTTCACTGAGCAGGTTGAGCTTGTTGTTGATCTTGACCCAGTGCTCCGGTGTGCCGAAGCGGTTGAGGGTGGACTCGAGCACGCTGAAGCGCGCATCCAGCTCGGCCTGCGGCAACAGGTCGAGGCTGCGGTCGACCTGGCGGTACAGCGCCGAACCGATCAGCAGGAACACGCCCAGCGCAACCAGGATGAACAGCGCCGACAGGCGCAGTGCGATGGAATTACCCCGCACGGTTTTCCAGGACATAGCCCATGCCTCGGATGGTGTGCAGCAACTTGTTGTCGAAAGGCCCGTCGAGCTTGGCGCGCAGGCGCTTGATCGCCACTTCGACGACGTTGGCATCGCTGTCGAAATTGATGTCCCAGACCAGCTCGGCAATCGCCGTCTTCGACAGGATTTCACCTTGCCTGCGGGCCAGCACGCTGAGCAGCGAGAACTCCTTGGCCGTCAGCTCCAGGCGCTGGCCGGCGCGTGTGGCCTTGCGCGCCATCAGGTCTATCCACAGGTCACCTACCTGCACCTGCAGTGGTTCATGGTTGCTGCTACGGCGGGTCAGGGCTTGCAGGCGGGCGACCAGTTCGAGGAAGGAAAACGGCTTGCCCAGATAGTCGTCGGCACCCTCGCGCAGGCCATGGATACGGTCTTCGACCCGTTCACGGGCTGTCAGCATGATTACCGGTGTCTGCTTGCGCGCGCGCAGGGCGCGCAGCACGCCATAACCGTCCAGGCCTGGCAGCATCACATCCAGCACGATCACCGCGTAGTCACCTTCCAGGGCCAGGTGAAGGCCGTCGATGCCGTCCCGCGCAAGGTCGACGGTAAACCCCTGCTCGCTGAGGCCGCGATGCAGGTAGTCGGCGGTTTTTTCTTCGTCTTCGATGATCAGCACACGCATGGTCTTGTCCTAACTGGCACTGGGCGCCGCCGCACGGGCGGCCCGGCGGCGGTGGAACAGGCGCTCCAGGGCCAAGTATATGACCGGGGTGGTGAACAGCGTCAGCGCCTGGCTCACCAGCAGGCCGCCAACCACGGCGATGCCCAGTGGCTGGCGCAGTTCGGCGCCGGTGCCGAAGCCGAACATCAGCGGCACCGCGCCGAGCAAGGCGGCCAGGGTGGTCATGATGATCGGCCGGAAGCGCGTCAGGCAGGCCTGGTGGATCGCCTGCTCCGGGGTCAAGCCCTGGCGGCGTTGGGCTTCGAGGGCGAAGTCGATCAGCAGGATGCCGTTTTTCTTGACGATGCCGATCAGCAGCACCACGCCGATCAGCCCCATGATGCTGAAGTCCTGGCCCATGGCCCACAACAGGATCAGTGCGCCGAGGCCGGCCGAGGGCAGGGTGGAGATGATCGTCAGCGGGTGGACGAAGCTTTCGTACAGCACGCCGAGGATGATGTACACCGCCACCAGCGCTGCCAGGATCAGCCACGGCTGGCTCGACAGCGAGCTCTGGAAGGCCTGGGCCGCGCCCTGGAAGTTGCCGCTGATGGAGTCGGGCATGCCCAGCTCGCGCTGGGTGCGCTCGAGGATGGTCACGGCATCGCCCAAGGCCACGCCCGGGGCCAGGTTGAACGACAGGTTGGCCGCCGGGAACAGCCCGTCGTGGCTGATCGACAGCGGCCCGGTGCTGGGCGGTGCCACGTGGGCCACTGCCGACAGCGGCACCATCTCGTTGGTCAGCGGCGAGCGCAGGTAGAAGTAGTTGAGGCTTTCGGCCTTGCCGCGCTGGCGGGCATCCAGTTCGAGGATCACCTTGTACTGGTTGGTCTCGGTCTGGAATTCACTGATCTGCCGCTGGCCGAAGGCGTCGTACAACGCCTGGTCGACGTCGGTGGTGGTCAGGCCGAAACGTGCCGCGGCCTGGCGGTCGATATCGATGCGGGTGACGCTGGCACCCAATTGCAGGTCATTGGACAGGTCGCGAAACGCCGGGTTTTCCCGCAGGCGCTCGGTCAGGCGCTGGGTCCACAGGTTCAGTGCCATGCCGTCGTTGCTCTTGAGCACATACTGGTACTGGGTGCGCGACGGGCCGGAGCTTAGGTTGATGTCCTGGCCGGCACGCATGTACAGGACGATGCCCGGTACCTGGGCCAGCTTGGGCCGCAGCCGGTCGATCAGTTCGCTGGCCGATACATCGCGTTCGCCACGCGGCTTCAGGGCGATCCAGAAGCGGCCGTTGGCGATGGTCTGGTTGCTGCCGGTGACGCCCACCGAGTGGGAGAACGCGCGCACCGCCGGGTCGGCCTCGATGATTTTGGCCAGCGCCTGGTGCTTCTCGATCATCGACGGGTACGACACATCCGCCGCCGCCTCGCTGGTGCCGAGGATGAAGCCGGTGTCCTGCAGCGGGAAAAAGCCTTTTGGGATACCCACGTAACCGCCCACCGCCAGGGCCAGGGTCAGGCCGAACACGCCGAGGGTCAGGCGCTGGTGGGCGAGGGCGTGGTCCAGGCCCTTTTCGTACCACCCGACCAGCCGCTCCCCAAAGCCACCCTTGTGCTCTCCGGGCGGGCGACGCATGAACAGTGCGCACAGGGTTGGCGCCAGGGTCAGCGAAACCACCACCGAAATCAGGATGGTGGCGGTGGCGGTAAGGGCGAACTCCTTGAACAGCCGGCCGACCACGCCGCCCATGAATAGCAGGGGGATGAACGCGGCGATCAGCGAAAAACTGATCGACACCACGGTGAAGCCGATTTCCCCGGCGCCCTTGAGCGCCGCTGTGCGGCTGTCGTCGCCGGCCTCCAGGTGGCGGTGGATGTTCTCCACCACGACGATGGCATCGTCGACCACGAAGCCCACCGAGATGACGATGGCTACCAGCGTCAGGTTGTTCAGGCTGAAGCCGAAGATGTACATCAGCGCGCAACTGGCGATCAGCGATACGCCGAGCACGCTGGACACCACCAGGGTCGCAGACCACTGGCGCAGGAACAGCGCCATTACCCCGATCACCAGGGCCACGGCGATCATCAGGGTCAGCTCCACTTCATGCAGCGAGGCGCGGATGGTCTGGGTTCGGTCCTGCAGCACTGACACTTCGACCGAGGCCGGCAGCATCTCCTGCAGTTTGGGCAGGGCAGCCAGAACCCGGTCCACGGTATCGACGATGTTGGCGCCAGGCTGGCGGAAAATCACCAGGTTCAGCCCGGGTTGGTCGCCGGACCAGGCTTTGACGTAGGCGTTCTCGGCGCCATTGATCACCTTGGCCACGTCCTTCAGATGCACCGGTGCACCGTCACGGTAGGAGACGATCAGCTGGGCGTAGTCGTCGGGGTGGAACAACTGGTCGTTGGCGGCGATGGTCGACACGCTGTGTTCGCCGTACAGCGCGCCCTTGGCCAGGTTCAGGCTGGTCTGTTGGATGGCTTGGCGCAGGTCGGCCAGTGTCAGGCCGATGGCGGCCAGTTTCTCGGGTTGCGCCTGCACGCGGATCGCCGGGCGTTGTTGCCCGGTGATGTTGATCAGGCCGACCCCGTCAATCTGGCTCAGTTGGCGCGCGAGCAGGGTTTCTGCGTAGTCGCTGAGGTCGTTGCCAGGCATCTGGCTGGAGCTGACCGTCAGCACCAGTACCGGGCTGTCGGCCGGGTTGACCTTGCGCCAGGTCGGCGGGTTGGGCAGGTCTTGCGGCAGGCGCGCAGTGGCGGTGTTGATGGCCGCCTGCACTTCCTGGGCGGCGGTGTCGATGTTCTTGTCGAGCGTGAACTGCAGGATCAGGTTGGTTGAGCCCAGTGCGCTGCTGCTGGTCATCTGGGTCATGCCGGGGATTGCGCTGAACTGCACTTCCAGCGGCGTGGCCACCGACGAGGCCATGGTTTCCGGGCTGGCGCCTGGCAGCTGGGCGGTGACCTGGATGGTCGGGAAGTCGGCTTCCGGCAGCGGTGCAACCGGCAAGCGCGGGAAGGCGATGGCCCCCAGCAGCACCAGGGCGAAGGTCAGCAGCAGGGTGGCGATGGGGTGATCGATGCACCAGGCCGAAACACCGTTGCGCGTGTTCATGGCTGGCTCCGGCGGTCGGCTATTTCTGACGGCGCGGGGGCGTCGGGGGCCACCTCGACCCGCGAACCGGGCTTGAGCCGCGACTGGCCATCGAGCACCAGGCGCTCGCCCGGCTTGACCCCGGCGATGACATTAAGCCCGCTGTCCTGGTACAACACCTTGACCGGCACACTGGTGACCTTGTCACCGTCCAGGCGGTAGACGAAATGCCCATCGACGCCGCGCTGTACCACTGGCGGTGGCACTACCAGGGCGTTTTCCTCCACGGCGGTGCGCAGGCGGATGGTGACCAACTGGCCCGGCCACAGGCGGCCGTCCTTGTTGTCGAACTCGGCTTTTACCCGCACGGTGCCGGTGGTGGCGGAGATCTGGTTGTCAATCAGTGCCAGGTGGCCTTCACCGAGCAGGCTGCGTTCGCCGTCGGCATCCATGTAGGCCTGAACCAGTGCCGGGGTGGGCGCCTTAAGCAGGCTTTGCAGGGTTGGCAGCATCTGCTGCGGCAGGGAGAATTCGACGGCGATCGGATCGATCTGGGTGACGCTGAACAGGCTGCGGGTATCGCTGGTACGCACCAGGTTGCCGGGGTCGACGTTGCGAATACCCACCCGGCCGGTCACTGGCGAGCGGATCTGCGTGTACGACAATTGCACCTCGGCATTGGTGATGGCCGCCCGGTTGCCCTTGACCGTGGCTTGCAGGCGGTTGACCAAGGCCTGCTGCTGGTCGAGGGTCTGCTTCGACACGCCGTCGTCGGTACTCAACAGGCGGTAGCGCTGCAGGTCGACGTCAGCTACCTGGATCTGCGCCTGGCTCTGGCCGAGTTCGGCGCGGGCCTGGTCGAGGCTGGCCCGGATGGCTCGGTCGTCGAGGGTGGCCAGCAGGTCGCCTTTCTTCACCCACTGGCCTTCCTTGACCAGCACCTGGGTCAGTACCCCCTCCACTTGCGGCCGCACTTCGACGCTGTGCAGCGACAGCACCGAGCCGATGGCGCTGGCGTAGCGCGGCACGTTCTGCTGCACGACACTGACCACGCGCACCGGGATGGCGGTTTGTGCACGGGCGGCAGGTACTGGCTGGCGCTGGCCGAACCAGATACCCGCTACCGCCAGGACCAGGAGCGCCAGGGCGGCGAGGATGACAGGGCGGGACGGACGTCGCATCGGCGCGGGCACCTTGGCCAGAGGGGATGGGAATGGTTGTCTGTATTCAAACTTATAGCCCCCGAACCGGGTCGGCAGCGTGACCGCTGGCTGACAGCGCTGTCAGTTTTGCCTGCACCACCATCACACATCTGGCATGCGAACTGCGACCCCTGTGGGAGCGGGCATGCCCGCGAAGAATACAACGCGGTGGATGGCACCGGCTGCGCCGGTGTTCGCGGGCACGCCCGCTCCCACAGGGACCACGGCAGGCTTTGGTTCTTGAGCAAGGCAGTTGCCCTGCAAGGGCATAGCTAGAAGCTGATGAAGGCGTAATACACCGGGGGCTCGTTGGTGGTGCGCAAACCATGTTCCCGCAAACTCGCCACCAGCGCCGCGTCCTCCACATGCAGCGCCCACTGTGCCCGACCAACCTCCGGTACCTGGGCCAGGGCCGCACTGAACGCGCCCATGTCTGGCAGATAGGCAGTAAACCCGTTGCCCTTGAGCGCACTGGTGGTCATGCCCAGCGCCTGGCACACCGCCACCTTGGCGGCGATGTCATCGCGGTCGGCCTGGCGCGAGGCCTGCACCAGCGCCTCCAGCCCGGCATCGACCAGTTGCGTGCCGTGAATCAGCTCCGGCCCCTGTTGCCAGGCTTCCGGCGGGCAGTCCTTGCTGCCTGGCCGCAGCGGGATATGCGGGTTTATTTCCACCGGGTAGATGCGACAGACCAGCGGGCGCTGGTCATAGATAGTGCACAGGTCGTTGTCGTCGAGGTTGCGGCAGCGCCCGGGGTTGAAGGCGGCAAAGGTCACCGATACGCGCGCCTCGCCTTCGCCACAGGGCACGGGGTGGGAACGACGCAGCACATGATCACGCTGTTCTACCGGCATGCCGGGGCCGTCTGCCACGAAAGCTTCGATCAGCACCACCACCTGGCCGTCGTTGTCCGCCCAGCGGCGCGCTTCCGCCAGGGTCAAGGGCACGTGGTGGCCGGTACAGCACTTGCCGCAGCCGGTACAGGCGAAACGCAGGCTGTCGGTCACTTGACCTCCGGGCTCCACTCGCTGACAAAGGCGCGCTGGTGCTGGCGGTCGTACAGGCACAGCTCGGTGCCGGTGCGCTGCTGCATGTGCTTCTGGGGGTAGACACCTTCGATCAGCAGGGCGCTCATGCCAATCTGGTCATCGAACTCGGCGGGCTTGCTTCGGGCGTGGGCATCCTTGAACTGGCTGGCGGCCAGGCAAGCCTTGAGCATCTGCTGGCGCTGCTCGTTCCAGGCCTGGCTGCTGGAGGCTTGGGCGATACCGCTGAAGAGGGCGCAACTGATCAGGATAGAGCTAAGAAACTTCATACGCGATTCCGGCAAGTTACTTGCGAGGGGCGCGAATTATGCCCGACTCGACCCCGGCGGTAAGCCGGGGAGTTTGTCTCCGAATATATCAACGCTCGGCGAACACCACAGCGCGCGCCGCCACCACCAGACAATCGGTCAGCTCCGGCGAGGAGAATTTGGTGAGGATGGCATTGGCCCCGGCCTGGGTCGCCTTTTCGCTGCTCATGGCGCTGTCCAGAGAGGTGTGCAGCAGTATGTAAAGGTGCTGGAAGTCGGGGGTTTCGCGCAGGGTGCGAGTGAAGGCGTAGCCGTCCATTTCGCTCATTTCGATGTCGGAGACGATCACGTTGATTTCCTGCGCGGTGCCTTGCAGTTCAAGCAACACGTTGATGGCGTCCTTGGCGCTGCGCGCGGTGTGGCATTCGATGCCGAGGTTGCGCAGGGTGTGCACCGACTGCTGCAGGGCCACCTGGCTGTCGTCCACCACCAGGATGTTGGCGGCGGCCAGCAGGCTGGCGTCTTCCTCGCTCAAGTTGCCGTGAGGCTGCTCGGGCACCGGCGGGGCGATGGCGTGGATGACTTTTTCGATGTCCAGCACCTGCACCAGGGTGTTGTCGACCCGGGTCACGCCGGTGATGAACGAGCGGCTACCCGAGCCGTAGGGTGGCGGTTTGATGTCGGTGCTCAGGCAATGCACGATGCGGCTGACCGCTTGTACATGCAGGCCCTGGCGTGAGCGGCTGATCTCGGTGACGATCAGGCAGCCGCCGTCCGGGTCGGCCAGCGGCCGTTCGCCAATGGCCCGGGACAGGTCGATGACCGACAGCGAATTGCCGCGCAGGGTCGCCACGCCTTTCACGTGGGGATGCGATTCGGGCAGTTTGGTCAGCGGCGGGCAGGGGATTATCTCGCTGACCTTTAGCAGGTTGATTGCCATCAACTTGCCGCTGCGCAGGGTGAACAGCAGCAGGGACAGCGAATCCGCGCGGGCATTTTGCGTGGCCATGGTGACCTTCGTGGGGAACAGGGGATAACCGGTTATCGGCCTGTTCGGGCTTGGCTTTAGTCATTTTGCACCGAGCCAGGGAATGCTCCGGACCCTGTGGGCTTTAGCCGCGAACACCGGCGCAGCCGGTTCCATGCACCGCTTGGATTCTTCGCGGCTAAAGCCGCTCCCACAGGTATCAATCAGCGCAGACCCAGCCGACGAGCCAGGCGACTAAGGTTGGCGCGGTCCAGGCCGAGTTCCCGGGCAGCCGCTGCCCAGTTTTCTCCGTGCCGCTGCAGGCAGGCCTCGATCACCTGGCGCTGGTAGTTGTCGACAGCTTCACGCAGCCCCCCCTCGGGTTGCGGCGCTGCTGGCGAGGGCGCGGCAGGGGAGGGCGGGGTGCCGGGCGTTGCCGTTGCGCGCAGGTCCAGGTCGATGGCTTCCAGGGTGAGGATGCGTGGCCTGTCGGAATGTTGGCCCAGCGCCTTGAGCGCCGAGCGGCCGATCAGGTGTTCCAGTTCACGCACGTTGCCTGGCCAGTCGTAGGCCAGCAGCGCGGCCTGGGCCTCGCTGCTCAGGCGCAGGCTGTTCAGGCCCAGGCGCGATCGGTTCTGTTCGAGGAAATAGCCGGCCAGTAGCAGCACATCGCGCCCACGTTCGCGCAACGGCGGCACATGCAGCGGATATACGCTGAGGCGGTGGTAGAAGTCGGCGCGGAAATTGCCATTGCGTACTTCTGCTGCCAGGTCGCGGTTGGTGGCTGCTATCAGGCGCACATCCACCCGGTGTTCGCGGTCCGAGCCCAGGCGCTGCAACTGGCCGCTCTGCAGCACGCGCAACAGCTTGGCTTGCACCGTCAATGGCAGCTCACCGACTTCGTCGAGGAACAAGGTGCCGCCATTGGCCAGTTCGAACTTGCCGCGGCGCTCGCCATGGGCACCGGTGAAGGCACCGCGCACATGGCCGAACAGTTCGCTTTCCACCAGGGTATCGGGCAGGGCGGCACAGTTGAGGCTGACCAGCGGTTTGTCGGCGCGGTTGCTGGCCTGGTGCAGGGCCTGGGCCACCAACTCCTTGCCGACACCGGTTTCACCGGTGATAAGCACGGTCAGGTCGCTGCCACCGACCAGGCGGATTTCCTCCACCAGGCGCTTGTGCGCGGGGCTCTGACCAATCAGCTCTTTGTCCTGGCCGCTGGCCTGGCGGTAGATCTCCGCGCGGTGGTGTTCGTCTTCCGCGCGCAGGGCCAGGTGCTCGATGCGCTCGGCCACGGTGACCGTGGCGGCGGCCAGGCTGGCGAAGGCCTGCAGGGCACCCAGCTCCAGGCTCTGGAATTGCCCGGGGGTGAGGGCATCGAGGGTAACCAGGCCCCAAGGGCGCTCATCGACCATCAACGGGCAGCCCATGCAGTCATGTACTTCCAGGTTGGCATCGGGGGCGTTGACCAGGCCGTCGTAAGGGTCGGGCAGCTCCGAGTCGCTGGCGAAGCGGGTTGGTTCCGCGCTGCTGAGCAGTATCTGGAAGCGTGGGTGCTCGCTGACCCGGAAGCGCCGGCCCAGGGTATCGGGGCTCAGGCCGTCCACTGCCAGCGGCACCAGCCACTCGCCGTCCAGGCGCAGCAAAGCGGCGGCATCGCAGGGCAGTAGCCCACGCATGGCCTGCAACAGGCGGCGATAGCGCTCCTGGTCGGGCAGGTCGCGGGAAAGGTCGCTAACCAGGGGCAGCAGGGTGGTGAGCAGAGGCTTCGTGGTCATATGGACTCCTGTGAGTCGATATGACTATACGTCGAAGTGGGTCGTTTTGACATGGCCTGCGTCAACCCACTGATTTTGCTGGAGATAAATGTTGGCACGATTGATGTAACAGCTCGAGCAGTCATTTGAAGCCACAGGCTCAGGAGTTGTTGCAATGCTCAATGCCGAACAACGTGCAATCATCAAGGCCACTGTCCCCCTGCTGGAAAGCGGTGGCGAAGCGCTGACCACTCACTTCTACAAGATGATGCTCAGCGAGTACCCGCAAGTGCGCCCGCTGTTCAATCAGGCCCACCAGGCCAGCGGTGACCAACCGCGCGCCCTGGCCAACGGCGTGCTGATGTATGCCCGCCACATCGACCAGCTGGAGCAGCTTGGCGGCCTTGTCGGCCAGATCATCAACAAGCACGTTGCCCTGCAGATTCTGCCGGAGCACTACCCGATCGTCGGCAGCTGCCTGCTGCGCGCCATCGAAGAAGTGCTGGGCAAGGAGATCGCCACCCCTGCGGTGATCGACGCCTGGGGCGCGGCCTATGGCCAGCTGGCCGATATCCTGATCGGCGCGGAAGAGAACCTCTATAAGCAGAAGGAAGAAGCCGAAGGCGGCTGGCGCGGTACCCGCGAATTCCGCCTGGTGCGCCGTGAGCAGGAAAGCAGCGAGATCGTTTCGTTCTACTTTGCCCCGGTGGATGGCGAGCCGGTGCTAAAGGCCGAGCCTGGCCAGTACATCGGCCTGAAGCTGGACATCGACGGCGCCGAGCAGCGCCGCAACTACTCCCTGTCTGCACTGTGCGACGGCAAGGAATACCGCATCAGCGTCAAGCGCGAGGCGGGTGGCAAGGTCTCCAACTACCTGCACGATGTGCTGGCGGTGGGCGATACCCTGCAGCTGTTCCCGCCGGCTGGCGATTTCACCCTGGTAGCGAGCGACAAGCCGCTGGTGCTGATCAGCGGTGGCGTGGGTATTACCCCGACCCTGCCAATGCTGCAGGCGGCACTGCAAACCCAGCGTGAGGTGCATTTCATTCACTGCGCCCGTAACGGCGCCGTGCATGCCTTCCGCGACTGGATCGACGAGCTGGCCAAGCGTCACCCGCAGCTCAAGCGCTTCTACTGCTATGCAGAGCCGCAGGGTGGTGCCGCCGCTGATGCCGTGGGCCTGCTGAGTGAGGACCTGCTCGGCGAATGGCTGCCGCAAGAGCGAGACGTGGATGCCTATTTCCTCGGGCCCAAGGGCTTCATGGCGGCGGTCAAGCGCCAGCTGAAAGGCCTGGGTGTGCCAGAGCAGCAGAGCCGCTACGAGTTCTTCGGGCCGGCGGCTGCGCTGGAGTGATGTAGTGCCTGCACCGGTCTCTTCGCGGGCCTGCCCCCGAAGAGACCGGTGCAGGCTTGCAGAATAGTTATCCCGGCCGCTGGGCCGCACCTCAACTATCTCCCTATATATAAAGGAGAGATGAAAGCGGCTGTGCAGCTTTCATCTTTAATCTTCCTTTAATCACGGTATCCTTCACTCCCGGGTGTCGAGGGGCTTGCCCCTGCGCGGCACCCGGGCAGCCGCTTTTTTTGCCGCCCGGCGTTGAACCGACGTCGTTGCGACCGGTCTCAGCCACACCGGATAGCCCTGCGCAGCGCTATCACGCCGCTTCCTCGGCACGCTCAAAGGCCCTGCCCAGCGTGTAGACTTGCGCCAGGCAGGCGGATCACGCTGCCACTATCCATCGAAGGAACCGGCAATGAACGAACAAACATCGCGCCTGAATCGGGAACGGCGCTTTCTGGTACTGTTGGGCCTGATCTGCATTTCGCTGATCGGCGGCGCCCTCTACATGCAGATAGTCCTGGGCGAGGCACCATGCCCGCTGTGCATCCTGCAACGTTATGCGCTGTTGTTCATCGCCGTGTTCGCCTTCATCGCCGCGGCGATGCCCGGGCGCCGTAGCCTGACCTTCTTCGAGGCCCTGGTGGTACTCAGCGCCATTGGCGGAATCGTTGCGGCCGGCAACCATGTGTATATACTCGCCAACCCAATGGTCAGTTGCGGCATCGACACCCTGCAGCCGATCGTGGACGACCTGCCGCTGGCCAAGCTCTGGCCGCTGGTGTTCCAGGTCGACGGCTTCTGCAGCACGCCGTACCCGCCGATCCTCGGCCTGTCGCTGGCGCAATGGGCGCTGGTGGCGTTCGTCCTGACGGCCGTCCTGGTTCCGCTCGGCATCTACCGCAACCGACGCCAGGCTTAGACAAAAGTCCCGAATGGCATGGGGTCTTTTACGCCGCATGAGAAGAGGGAAAATTCGCCCACCGCTTGATTCAGATCAACCCGAAGGCCTTGCAGAATGCGGCTTTGGGGCCTATCAAGCGGGGTGCGACAAACTGTCGCGAAGTTGAATTTTTGAGCAGTATTGTTGCAGATTCTGTAAAGGACTGTTGCTCAATAAGTCATAGTCAAGGGTTGGCGACCTATCTACAATCGCCCCCAATTTCCGTTCGGCACTGCTTGCAAGTCGCAGGATTGAAGGAAGCCCCAGCGCTCCTTTTTGCTGACTTCGTCAAGTTTCGCCCAACGGCGATACCGGGCGGACCCCCCTCCGCGTTTTCCCGCACCAAATGGACTTGGTCTGAAGTACAGGCCTGTTGCCTACGAAACCATAAGCACCGCTAACCCGCTTGACGCCAAGGTCCTTCAGTCGGACCCCGGGCAGGAGCGAGTACGGGCGCGAAATGCCGCACTTGGCAGGACGAAGTGTTGGCTACCAAAACACAAATTGCATTGAAGCAAGCTGATCTAGAGGTCGTGAGATGAGTAAAAAGCGTTACCCCAGACTGTTTGGCATATTGCCCTTTTTAGGCATGCTTTTACTCAGTGGGTGCAACTGGACCCTGCTCGACCCGAAAGGTCAGGTCGGCATTGAGCAAAAGAACCTGATCCTGATCGCTACCGGCCTGATGCTGCTGGTGGTGATTCCTGTCATTATCATGACCGTGGTTTTCGCCTGGAAGTACCGTGCTTCCAACAAGGCTGCCACCTACACCCCTGACTGGTCGCACTCGACCAAGATCGAAGCCGCGGTGTGGATCATCCCGATCCTGATCATCATCGCCCTGGGCTACTTCACCTACCACTCCACCCACAAGCTGGACCCGTACCGTCCGCTGGATTCCGATGTGAAGCCGGTGCAGATCGACGTGGTCGCGCTGGACTGGAAGTGGCTGTTCATCTACCCGGAGCAGGGCATTGCCACGGTCAACAAGATCGTCTTCCCGGCTAACACTCCGGTCAACTTCCGCGTCACTTCCGACGCCGTGATGAACTCGTTCTTCATCCCGGGCCTGGGCGGCCAGATCTACGCCATGGCCGGCATGACCACCAAGCTGCACCTGATCGCCAACGAAAACGGCGAGTTCGACGGTATCAGCGCCAACTACAGCGGTGCTGGCTTCACCGGCATGAAATTCAAGGCTACTGCCACCTCTCAGGAAGACTTCGACAAGTGGGTCGCCGAGGTCAAGCAGTCGCCGAAGAAGCTGGACAAGGCCGAATACGAAGCCTTGGCCAAACCAAGCGAAAACAACCCAGTCGCGCTGTATAGCGAGGCTTCGCCTGACCAGTTCCAGCTGATCGTCGACAAGTACGAAGGCATGAACCGCGGTCGTCCGAGCCACGAAGAAGCAGGCAGCAAAGATCTGGCCACTACCAAGGGTGTGGAATCGAGTATGCAACCAGCTGCCGGTGCAGAGGAGTAAGAGATGTTCGGTAAACTAAGCCTGGAGGCGATACCCTATCACGAGCCGATAGTCATGGTGACGCTTGCCATGATCGCGCTCGGTGGTATCGCTGTCGTCGGTGCTATCACCTACTTCCGCAAGTGGACCTACTTGTGGAGCGAGTGGTTGACGACTGTCGATCACAAGAAAATCGGGGTGATGTACATCATCGTCGCGATGGTCATGCTGCTGCGCGGCTTTGCCGACGCCATCATGATGCGTACCCAGCTGGCTGCCGCTACCGGTGGCTCCGAAGGCTACCTGCCGCCTGAACACTATGACCAGATCTTCACCGCTCACGGTGTGATCATGATCATCTTCATGGCGATGCCGTTCTTCACCGGCCTGATGAACCTGGCGGTTCCTCTGCAGATCGGTGCACGTGACGTTGCCTTCCCGTTCCTGAACTCCCTGAGCTTCTACCTGCTGCTGGCAGGCGTGCTGCTGGTCAACATCTCGCTGGGCGTTGGTGAATTCGCCAAGACCGGCTGGGTTGCCTATCCGCCGCTCGCGGGCATTCAGTACAGCCCTGGGGTGGGTGTCGACTACTACATCTGGGCGCTACAGCTCTCAGGCCTGGGTACGACGCTTACCGGCGTGAACTTCCTCGTCACCGTGATGAAGATGCGCGCACCTGGCATGAAGCTGATGGACATGCCGATCTTCACCTGGACCTGCACCTGGGCCAACGTGCTGATCGTGGCTTCCTTCCCGATCCTGACCGCTGCACTCGCTCTGCTGACTGTTGACCGTTATCTGGACTTCCACATCTTCACCAACGAGCTTGGTGGGAACCCGATGATGTACGTCAACCTGTTCTGGGCGTGGGGTCACCCTGAGGTGTACATCCTGATCCTGCCGGCCTTCGGTGTGTTCTCGGAAGTTACCTCCACCTTCGCAGGCAAGCGTCTGTTCGGCCACCACTCGATGATCTACGCATCGGGCGCCATCGCCGTGCTGGGCTTCGCCGTATGGCTGCACCACTTCTTCACCATGGGTGCCGGCGCCAGCGTCAACACCTTCTTCGGCCTGGCGACGATGCTGATCTCCATTCCGACCGGTGTGAAGCTGTTCAACTGGCTGTTCACCATCTACCAGGGCCGTCTGCGCTTCACCGCGCCGATCATGTGGACCCTGGGCTTCATGATCACCTTCTCCATCGGTGGCATGACTGGTGTTCTGCTGGCTGTTCCAGGTGCTGACTTCGTGCTGCACAACAGCCTGTTCGTAATTGCTCACTTCCACAACGTGATCATCGGTGGTGCGGTATTCGGCTACATCGCCGGCTTCGCCTACTGGTTCCCGAAAGCCTTCGGTTTCACCCTGAACGAGAAGTGGGGCAAGGCTGCCTTCTGGTTCTGGATCTCGGGCTTCTACGTAGCGTTCATGCCGCTGTACGCCCTGGGCTTCATGGGCATGACCCGTCGTCTGAACCACTCCGACAACCCACTGTGGGAACCCTACCTGTACGTAGCCGTTGTCGGCGCTGTGCTGATCCTGTTCGGTATCGCCTGCCAGCTGATCCAGCTGTACGTATCGGTTCGCGACCGCAACCAGAACCTGGACGTGACCGGCGACCCATGGGGCGGCCGTACCCTGGAATGGTCGACTTCGTCGCCACCTCCGTTCTACAACTTCGCCCACATGCCTGAGAAGGTTGGCCTGGATGCCTGGCACGAAGCCAAGGAAGCCGGCGTCGCCTACAAGCCTGCAGCCAAGTACGAAGCGATCCACATGCCGAGCAACACCTCCACCGGTTTGTTCATGGGCCTGTTCCTGACCGTCTTCGGCTTCGCCTTCATCTGGCACATCTGGTGGCTGGTTGGCGCGAGCCTGGTTGCAACCATCGCTGTCTTCGTTCGCCACGCTGCGCGTGACGACCAGGGCTACATGGTTCCGGCCGAAGAAGTGGCGCGCATCGAAGGCGAGCGCATGAAAGCGCTGGCCAAAGCAGGTGCTCTGCCTGCCGGCGCACGTGTCGAATCGTTTGAGCGGGTGTAATCAATGTCCAGTCAAGTAATGCACGGTGCTGCTCATGGTCACGACCATGGGCATGACGACCACCACCACGACTCGGGCCAGATGACCGTACTCGGTTTCTGGCTGTACCTGATGACCGACTGCATCCTGTTTGCGTCGCTCTTCGCCACCTACGCGGTGCTGTCCGGCAGTTTTGCCGGCGGCCCGTCGGGTCATGACATCTTCCAGCTCGATTTCGTAGCTGTTGAAACGCTGTTCCTGCTGCTGTCCTCGATCACCTTCGGCTTCGCCATGCTGAAGATGTTCGATGGCAAGAAAGCTGGCGTACTGGGCTGGTTGGCTGTGACCTTCCTGTTCGGTGCAGGCTTCATCGCGATGGAAATCTACGAATTCCATCACCTGATCGCCGAAGGCTTCGGCCCGCAGCGCAGTGGCTTCCTGTCGGGCTTCTTCGCCCTGGTAGGTACCCACGGTCTGCACGTGACCGCCGGCCTGATCTGGATGGCGATCATGATGTACCAGATCAACAAGCACGGCATCACGCCGACCGCCAAGACCCGCATGAGCTGCCTGAGCCTGTTCTGGCACTTCCTGGACGTGGTCTGGATCTGCGTATTCACCGTCGTCTACCTGCTGGGAGTTCTGTAATGGCTAACGCACACGACACTCATCACGAAGGTAACCACGGCAGCGTCAAGTCGTACATGATCGGCTTCATCCTGTCGATCATCCTGACTGCGATCCCGTTCGGCCTGGCCATGTCGCCAAGCCTGCCGAAGAACCTGACCGTTCTGATCATTGTTGCCATGGCCGTGATCCAGGTAGTAGTACACCTCGTGTACTTCCTGCACATGGACCGCTCGAAAGAGCAACGCAACAACGTTTCGACGTTCCTGTTCACCACTCTGGTGATCGCTCTGCTTGTCGGCCTGTCGCTGTGGATCATGTTCAGCATCCACTTCGAAATGTTGGCCAAGTGAGGTAAGACTGCATGTCCGTTAAGCACTTTATCCAAATCACCAAACCGGGGATCATTTTCGGTAACGTGCTTTCCGTGGCAGGCGGTTTCTTCCTTGCCTCGAAGGGCCATGTGGATTTCGCCCTGTTCCTGGCGGTGGTGATCGGTACTTCGCTGGTGGTCGCGTCCGGATGCGTGTTCAACAACTGCATCGACCGTGACATCGACCACAAGATGGAGCGCACCAAGAACCGCGTCATGGTCCAGGGCGGCATGTCGCTGCCCCTCGCGCTGATCTACGCCACCCTGCTCGGGGTGGCGGGTTTCAGCCTGCTGTATGTCCAGGCCAACCCGCTGTCGGCGTTCTGTGCGCTGATCGGTTTCATCGTCTATGTCGGTTTCTACAGCCTTTGGCTGAAGCGTAAATCGGTGCACGGCACCTTGGTCGGCAGCCTGTCTGGTGCCATGCCTCCGGTGATCGGCTATTGCGCCGTGAGCAACAGCTTCGACCTGGCTGCGGTTACCCTGCTGGTGATGTTCAGCCTGTGGCAGATGCCGCACAGCTTTGCCATCGCGATCTTCCGCTTCAAGGATTACAGCGCAGCCAACATTCCGGTCCTGCCGGTGGCACGTGGCATCCTCGCGGCGAAGAAGCAGATCGTGCTGTACGTGCTGGCCTTCGTGCTCGCGACCCTGATGCTTACCCTCGGCGGTTACGCCGGCCTCGGCTACCTGGCCGTGGCAGCAGCCATGGGCCTGTACTGGCTGTACATGGCCTGGGGTGGCTACAAGGCCGAGGACGACAGCAAGTGGGCCCGCAAGGTGTTCGGCTTCTCCATCCTCACCGTCACTGCCCTGAGCGTGATGATGGGTGTGGACAGCCAGACCGCTGCGGATGTGCTGATGACATACGCACGCTGATACTGCTGCCTGTTTCACGAAAACCCCGGCCACTGTGCCGGGGTTTTTTTATGGTGTTTTCCTGGGTTCTGAGCGTAGTACGCTCACTGTGGGAGCAGGGTAACTCGCGAAGAAGCCGGCCCTGAAAACATAAAATTCATATTTTCAAAAAATACATCTGAAAAATTCTAAAAAAACAGGAAATTGTCATTTACATGGCTCCTGTCTCGGCATTATCTTCTGATCCAGGCCGCTACATCGGCCAGCGTCGCTCGGACGGTTCCGGGCGCTTACGTACTCAGAGGAAGCCATGGCCAACCCAGGTTCGCCGCGCCGCTTTGCGCGCATCGATCGTCTCCCCCCTTACGTCTTCAATATCACTGCCGAACTCAAGATGGCTGCCCGCCGCCGTGGCGAGGACATCATCGACCTGAGCATGGGCAACCCCGACGGCGCCACCCCGCCGCACATCGTCGAAAAGCTGGTGCAGGTCGCCCAACGTGAAGATACCCACGGCTACTCCACCTCTCGTGGCATCCCGCGCCTGCGTAGGGCCATCTCCAACTGGTACAAGGAACGCTACGAGGTCGAGATCGACCCGGAAAGTGAAGCCATCGTCACCATCGGCTCGAAGGAAGGCCTGGCGCACCTGATGCTGGCTACCCTCGACCAGGGCGACACGGTGCTGGTGCCCAACCCCAGCTACCCGATCCATATCTACGGGGCGGTGATCGCCGGAGCCCAGGTGCGTTCGGTGCCATTGGTGCCGGGAGTGGACTTCTTCAACGAACTCGAGCGGGCCATCCGCGAATCGATCCCCAAGCCGAAGATGATGATCCTCGGGTTCCCGTCCAACCCCACCGCGCAGTGCGTGGAGCTGGACTTCTTCGAGCGCGTGGTGGCCCTGGCCAAGCAGTATGGCGTGCTGGTGGTGCATGACCTGGCCTATGCCGACATCGTCTACGACGGCTGGAAAGCCCCGTCGATCATGCAGGTGCCGGGGGCCAAGGACATCGCGGTGGAGTTTTTCACCTTGTCCAAGAGCTACAACATGGCTGGCTGGCGGATCGGCTTCATGGTCGGCAACCCCGAGTTGGTCAGTGCCCTGGCGCGGATCAAGAGCTACCACGACTACGGCACCTTCACCCCGCTGCAGGTAGCTGCCATTGCAGCACTGGAAGGCGACCAGCAATGTGTGCGGGACATCGCCGAGCAATACCGCCAGCGCCGCAACCTGTTGGTGAAGGGGCTGCACGAGCTGGGTTGGATGGTCGAGAACCCCAAGGCCTCGATGTACGTGTGGGCGAAGATCCCGCCGGAGTATGCGCACCTGGGTTCGCTGGAGTTTGCCAAGAAGCTGCTGGCCGAGGCCAAGGTATGCGTATCGCCGGGGATCGGCTTTGGTGATTATGGTGATGACCATGTGCGCTTTGCCCTGATCGAGAACCAGGACCGTATTCGCCAGGCGATTCGCGGGATCCGGCAGATGTTCCGGGCTGATGGGGTGGCCCGCAAATAGGCTGTTGGGGCCGCTTTGCGGCCCTTTCGCGACACAAGGCCGCTCCTACAGGGACCGCGCAGTTTTCGAATCCTGCGCGGTCCCTGTAGGAGCGGCCTTGTGTCGCGATGGGCTGCAAAGCAGCCCCGACTGACTCAAAGGCGATTTTTCCACCTGCATCCCACCGATTGATCTACCTATTTTTCTGCACTCATTTCTCACCACAGAGACCCACAAATGAGTGTTTTCACCGCCTACTTTTGCGGTACCGGTTCCCACCGCTTCGACGACGCCAACCCCAACTTCTGGAATGGCGAGCTGGTCTCGACCCTGGCCAGCAATGACCAGGGCCGCGAGTTTGCACACTGGATAGCCGTTGACGGCCCCGGCAGCGGCAACCTTCAGGACGACAACCTTTTCGTCGAGCCTGGCGGTTACTTCAACTGGACCGGCCAGTTGTTCGGTCGCGGCTGGGAAGAGAACGTCAACCATGTGCTGCAGGTGATAAAAGGCGAGAGCAACTGGCAGCGCACCAAATTGAGCGAAGAAGAATACGAGCGACTGAAGAGCGCCGGCGTACCTATTCCGGATGCGTCCTCCACGGCTTCGTGGTTCTGGCGCACCTATGACTACGGTGACAGACACCCGACTCCACAGGAGCTGCAGGAGCGCATCATCAAGCTGTTCCGCAAGTCGCGCTTGCCGACCCAGGTGAATCTGGTGGGCTGGAGCAGGGGAGGGATCAGCTGCCACATGCTGGCCAACGCAATGATGCAGGACCCAGTATTGCGCCGGATACCGGTGAACATCTTTGCCATCGACCCGGTGCCAGGGATCGGCAATGTGCAAGTCGAGCGCGTGACACTGGCTGATAACGTCAAGGAGTATGTCGGCTTCTATTCGCGGGACGAGCGCTCCAAAGGTTTTGCCTGCGTGATTCCTTCCGTCGCGAAGGCGACGCGAATCTGCGTCTACCCGATGCCAGGCCGGCATGCCACGCTGGTGGGCAATGCCTCGGCGGATGGTGCGGGCAAGGGCAAGGTGCTGGCAGAGCCGGGACTGATCGTCCGACATTTTGCCGAAGTCTGCCTGACCCGCTGGGGCGTGCAGCTAGACAAGCGGCTGACCTTGGGCGATAGCCAGTTGATGGAGTATCACCAGCTCATGGCGGCGGCTGACAAGCAGTATCAGGCCATGCGCAGTAAGTCCTACACCGTACTCACCGAAGGTGAAAAGAACGATCGGCTGGTGCATTGCGGCGAAGCGCGTACGTACTTCAGCAAGGTGCAGGGCGACGACTACGATCCGAGCGCCGGCCTGGCTTTACAGCGTTGGGATGCTGCGACTTACAAGTCCATCTGTTAGCACTTGCGGGCGGCCGGATCAGCGGCACATTTTTTTGTATTGCCCCTCTATCCAGCCGCCCCCTCTTGGATTGAAAATGGCGCCGCGGGCCAGCCCCGATAACAACAACCTTCCCTCCGTGCCATCATGTCCGAATACAACCCTTGCCTTGACTGCGGCGCCTGCTGCGGGTACTTCCGTGTGTCCTTTTTCTGGGGCGAATGCCAGTCTGCCGGGGGCCTAGTGCCGGATGACCTGGTGGTGCAGATCAACCCCACGCGCGTTGCCATGATCGGCACCGATGCCAAGCCTTGCCGCTGTGTCAGCCTGCAGGGCGAAATCGGCCGAGAGGTGGCTTGCACCATCTACGCCAACCGTTCCAGCCCCTGCCGCGAGTTCGAGGCGTCGTGGGTGGGTGGGGTGCATAACCCCAGCTGCGACGATGCACGTGCCGCGTATGGCCTGCCACCGCTGACCCCGCCGGGGGCCAACGAGCCGCATTGGCCGGATGATGGGGCTGAGGTGGCCTGAACGTATTTCGTTAGCCTCTACCGGCCCTTTCGCGGGTGAACCCGCTCCCACAGGGATCGCGCCGCGCTCAAGGCTGGTGCAATGCCTGTAGATGCCACTGGCACAAAACTTCTCTCAAGGCTGGTGCAGTACCTGTGGGAGCGGGTTCACCCGCGAAAGGGCCATTAGCTGCAAGAAGATTGCGGACCTGAAACCAAATGCTTCTGGTTTCTTGGGATTGGGGGTTAACCTGCGAAATTGGCTAAGACACTGGTCAATGACAATGGTAGTGGGATTGAACCGCGGAGATTGAGTAATGGCCCGATCTGCCTGGCGGGCTGGCCAGTAGCGACTGACAGATGCATGCCGAAAGGTTTGTGGTGGTTTTGAGATCGGGCGCCGCGCGGGCGGCACTCGATTTCCGCACCACCACCCACCCCACATGAAGTTAAACTGTCATCTCCCCAGCAATGGACAGGAGATCCGGCGTGACCCCACCCCGCAGTTTCCCCAGTGACCTCTGCCTCGACAGCCCGCGTCTGCAATTGCGCCCCATGCGCCATGCCGATGCCGCGCAGTGGCTGGCTATCATGGCCGACCCCGAGGTCATGCGTTATTGGCACCATGCCCCCTGGCAAGACCTTGCCGAAGCCGAAAGCGCCCTGGCCGCCGACCGCGAAGCCTATGCCAATGGCGACCAGCTCAAGCTTGGCATGTACCGCCGTGACAACGGCGAACTGATCGGTATGGTCCAGCTGTTCAACATCGACGATGTATCCCGCCGTGGTGAAATCGGCTACTGCCTGGCCAGCGCGGTGCAGGGCAGAGGCTACATGGACGAAGCACTGACCTGCTTCATCGACTACCTCGCCCATACCCTGCACATGCGGCGCCTGGAAGGCGAGATCGATCCGCGTAACCAAGGTTCGGCACGTACTCTTGAGCGCCAGGGCTTCGTGCTGGAGGGCACATTGCGTGCGCGCTGGTGCGTTGCCGGCGAGTTGTCCGATTCGGGTATATATGGCCTTCTGCTAGAGCCCCCGGTTGCCTAGGAAGTAAATCTCTTGCCCGTTTTCTACCTGAGTTTCAGCTTGCTGCTGTACCTGCTCGCACTGTTCTTCGATGGCGCGCTAATGAGTGGCGACCGGCACATGCCCGCCCTGCAGATGCTGTTGTACGGGCCCTGGGGCATGCCCTTCGGTTTGTACCAGTGGTTTGCCAACCCGCTGTTGGCCCTGGCGGTCCTTGCCCATCGGCGCTTTCGCCGGATGGCATTGCTGGTCGGGCTTGTGGCTGTGTATCTGGCGGCCAGCAGCTTTGGAATTGACCGCCTGCCAGACAATCAGAGCTATGAGTTTCATGACCTGGCCGGTTTCGGTGCCGGTTTCTACCTGTGGCTGGCGGCGATGGTGGTGTTTTGCGTGGGCCAGGCCTGGCATTGCTGGAGGGCACGCAATACCGACGACATGCCGGGCTGGAGCTGGCTGGATGTGGTGTTGATCGCGGCGCTTGGCCTGGCGCTGTATGCGGCGACGCAGATGCCGTCGCTGCGCTTCGAGCCGGGCAAGGTGCTGATGCCGCCGGAACAGCCGCAGGCGCTGTGATACCCACAAGGAGGGGTTGATGACCAAGCATTACCTGACGGGCCTGGCATTGGCCTGTGTGCTGCCGCTGGCCTTGGCGGATGATTTCACGCCGGGATACGGGCAGTGTATGGACAAGGCGTCCAGTACCGTGGCCATGAGCGAGTGCATTCGGGCCGAGACGCAGTTGCAGGACCAGCGATTGAACCGGGTGTACAAGCAATTGATGGGCAAGCTGGATGCCGGGCAGCAGAAGAGCCTGCGTGATGTGCAGCGCAAGTGGCTTGCCTACCGCGATGGCAATTGCCGGTTCCATGTGCAGGCCAGTGGCGGGACCATGGCGCAGCTGGAAGGGGGGAGCTGTGTGATGGGCATGACCCGCGACCGGGCGGCGGAGCTGGAACGGGTGCTCAGCCCTGGGCAGTGAGGTTGTCTGTACTGGCCCTATCGCCGGCAAGCCAGCTCCCACAGGGAACGCATGCCCTGTCAGGCAGTGCAATACCTGTGGGAGCCGACTTGCCGGCGATGGGGCGCGAAGCGGCCCCGTTTTTACTTGCGCGGTTCGCGTAGCGCCCGGGCCTTGAGGTACTCGCGCACTTCAACGGCATCCCCGGCAAATTCGATACGTTCAGCCTTGGCTGCGCGCTGGTAGGCATACATCGGGTCGTAATACTCGCTCAGCAAGCTTTCGATGAAGACACGGTGCAACTCCACCGAACCACTGCGCTGCTGTTCTTCCAGCGCCTGGCGCAGGATTTCCGACAGCCGCTGATGGCGCTCGCCGCCGAGGCGCTTGTGAATCCTGCCCATGCTCTGCAGAAGCGTTTCGGCAAACAGTCGAAGGCCATCTTCTTCACCATGCAGGCTGACGAACTCGGCGCTCAGGTCGATCACGTAGTCGCGCAGGATACGCTCCACGCGGTTGGCCAAACTGTCTTCCAGCCACACCAGTGGGTATTGCTGCATGCCCTGGTACAACTCCAGCGGTACGGTGCAGCTGCCCACGATTCGGCCTTCGTCTTCCAGCACGAACTGCTCGATACCCCGGGCGCGTTTTTTCAACACGTCTATGGCCAACCTGTTCTCGAAGTCGATCTGCGCTGGCTGTGCGGTGGCGCGCTTGCCAAAGCTGGAACCTCGATGGTTGGCGTAGCCCTCCAGGTCCAGCTCGTTGTCCAGCAGGTGCAGCACGTCGGTCTTGCCGGTGCCGGTCAAGCCGCCCACGAGCACGAAATCACATTGCGCGACCGCCTGTTGGGTAGTCTCCAGCAGGAAGTGGCGCATGGCCTTGTAGCCGCCCTCGACGAGGGGGTAGTGGATGCCCTTCTCATCGCGCAGCACTTTCTGCACAAGATGCGAGCGCAGGCCGCCACGGAAGCAGTACAGGTAGCCTTCCGGGTGATCTTCGGCGAACTTTGCCCAGGCCTCCAGACGTGCCTGCTTGATCTCACCGCTGACCAGCTTGTGGCCCAGAACGATGGCTTCAGCCTGGCCTTTCTGCTTGTAGCAAGTGCCGACCTTTTGCCGCTCCTGGTCATTCATCAGCGGCAGGTTTACGGCACCGGGGAAGGCGCCCTTGGCAAATTCGACAGGTGCACGCATGTCCATCATCGGCACATCGTCGAGGAACAACTGGCGGAAGTCGGTGCAGTCGGGGCGCATCAGATCACCTCGACCGCGTGGCTCTGTCGCTCGACCAGCTTGCCGATTGGTGCCAGCTGCAGGCCCAGTTCGGCGGCCACCTTCAGGAACTCGGCTTCACCTTCCGGGGTAACCGCCACCAGCAGGCCGCCGCTGGTCTGCGGGTCGCACAGCAGGTGCTTCTGGTCGTCGCTCAGGGCGCCAATCTTGTGGCCGTAGCTGTCGAAGTTGCGCAGGGTACCGCCGGGGATGCAGCCCTCGGCCAGGTAGTGGTCGACGCTGGGCAGGCGCGGGACGGCTGCATAGTCCAGGTGAGCGGTAAGGCCACTGCCTTCGGCCAGTTCCACCAGGTGGCCCAACAGGCCGAAACCGGTGACGTCGGTCATGGCCTTGACCCCGTCAAGCTTGCCGAAGCGGCTGCCGGGGGTATTGAGGGTGCACATCCAGTCGCGGGCCAGGCCCTGGTCCTGGGTGCGCAGCTTGGCCTTTTTCTCGGCGGTGGTGAGGATACCGATACCCAGTGGCTTGGTCAGGTACAGGCGGCAGCCTGCGCTGGCGGTGTCGTTGCGCTTTAGGTGGCGCTTGCTGACCACGCCGGTGACGGCCAGGCCGAAGATCGGCTCGGGGGCGTCGATGGAGTGGCCGCCGGCCAGCGGGATGCCGGCTTCGGCGCATACCGCGCGGCCACCGCGGATCACTTCGCGGGCCACTTCCGGGGGCAGCACGTTGACCGGCCAGCCGAGGATGGCAATGGCCATCAGCGGGTCGCCGCCCATGGCGTAGATGTCGCTGATGGCGTTGGTGGCGGCGATGCGGCCGAAGTCGTACGGGTCATCGACAATCGGCATGAAGAAGTCGGTGGTCGAGACCACGCCGCGCTCGTCATCCAGCGCGTACACGGCGGCGTCGTCGCGCGAGGCGTTGCCCACCCACAGTTTCGGGTCCAGGGCCTGGGTGCCGCTTTCAGCGAGGATCACATCCAGCACCTTGGGGGATATCTTGCAGCCACAGCCGGCACCATGGCTGTACTGGGTCAGGCGAATCGGCTCGCTCATGTGCACCTCAGGGGGTCAATTTAATGCGCGATTGTAGCAAAGCTGGCCTTTGCGCCTGCGCCTCTTATAATTCCCGTCGTCGGCGCATAGGCCGACCTTTCCCCGCTATTGAACCGGAGAACACCCATGCTCAAACGCCCTCTGGCGCTCGCCGCCGGCCTCGTGCTGTCTTGCTGTGCCGTTGTCGCCCAGGCTGCCGACACCCTGCGGGTCAGCGCCATCCCTGACGAAGCACCGACCGAACTGCAGCGCAAGTTCAAGCCTTTGGGCGAGTACCTGGCCAAACAGCTGGGCATGGAGGTGAAGTTCGTGCCCGTGGCCGATTACCCGGCGGTAGTCGAGTCGCTGGCTTCAAACCGCCTGGACCTGGCCTGGCTGGGGGGCTTCACCTTCGTACAGGTGCACCTGAAGGACCCTGCCGCCACGCCGCTGGTGCAGCGTGAACAGGATGCGCAGTTCACTTCCAAGTTCATTACCGCCAACCCCGATGTGAAGAGCCTGGCCGATCTCAAGGGCAAGTCGTTTGCCTTCGGTTCCATCTCGTCCACCTCGGGCAGCCTGATGCCGCGTTACTTCATGCTCAAGCAGGAAAACATCAAGCCCGAAGACTACTTCGGCCGCGTTGCCTACTCCGGCGCCCACGATGCCACCGTGGCCTGGGTACAGGCTGGCAAGGTCGATGGCGGCGTGCTCAACGCCAGCGTGTGGCAAAAGCTGGTGGATGCGGGCAAGGTCGATACCGCCAAGGTGAAGGTGTTCGCCACCACCCCGACCTACTTCGACTACAACTGGACCGTGCGCGGCAACATGGACCCGGCGCTGAAAGAGAAGATCAAGAAAGCCTTCCTCGACCTCGACCCGGCCAACCCGGAGCACAAGGCGATCCTCGACCTGCAGGCGGCCAGCCGCTTCATCGAGACCAAACCTGAGAATTACGTGGGCACCGAGCAGGCTGCGCGCGAGGCCGGCCTGCTCAAGTGACATCGACAGTGGCTTCCAACGTGGCTATCCAACTGCACGGGGCCGGGCTGCGCCATGGCCAGGTGCGTGCGCTTGATGCCGTGAGCCTGAGCATCGGTCAGGGCGAGCGTGTCGCCATCATCGGGCCTTCGGGGGCGGGCAAGTCCAGCTTGCTGCACCTGATGGCGACCGCCGTCCAACCCAGCAGCGGGCGCCTGGAACTGCTCGGCGAACAGCCCTGGGCGCTGTCCGCCAGGGCCCGCCAGCGTCTGCGTGCGCGGGTCGGCCTGGTGCACCAGGCACCACCCTTGCCACCGCGCCAGCGGGTAGTGACGGCGGTGCTGGCCGGCCGACTGGGGCAGTGGGGTGTGCTGCGCGGCCTGCTCAACCTGCTGTACCCCAGTGATGTGCCGGGGGCGCGCCAAGCGCTGGCCGAGCTGGGCTTGGCGGACAAGCTGTTCGTGCAGTGCGGGCAGTTGTCCGGTGGCCAGTTGCAGCGGGTGGGTATTGCCCGGGCGCTGTACCAGCGGCCGCAGGTGTTGCTGACCGACGAGCCGGTGTCGGCCATGGACCCGGTGCTGGCTGACCACAGCCTGGCCGTGCTCAACCGCCATGCACAGGCCAATGGCGTGACCCTGGTGGCGAGCCTGCATGCCGTGGACCTGGCGCTGGCGCATTTCCCGCGGGTGATTGGTATCCGCGAAGGGCAGGTGGCGTTCGACTGCCCGGCGCAAGCGGTGACCGAGCAGTTGCTGGATGCGCTGTACGCCAACGAACAACTGGCCTCACCGCCAAGCCAGGGGCCGACGTTGACCGTGCAGATTCCGAGATGCTGAAGCTTGATGCCCGCGACCCGGCGCTGCTGCCACGGTTGCTGCTGGCTCTGCTGGCGGTGGCGGTGCTATGGCCTGGCATCCGCTTGAGCGAACTGAACCCCGAGGTACTGCTGCAGGCAGAAAACCGCCAGCAGATCGCCAGTTTCACCAGTGCCTTCTGGCCACCGGCACACGATGCCGGTTTCCTGTCGCTGCTGTATGAAGCCACCCTGCAGACCCTGGCCGTGGCCACGGCCGGCATGGCGCTGGCGTTGCTGCTGGCGGTCCCTGCCGGGTTGCTGGCAAGCCGCGCCCTGTCGCTGCGCGCCGCCTCCCGTGGGGGCCGGGCCGGCTTGTGGTCGCGCCTGCTGCGCCTGCCGGTGCGCTGGTTGCTGATATTCCTGCGCAGCGTGCCGGAAATCGTCTGGGCGTTGCTGTTCGTGCGGGCCGTGGGGCTGGGGCCGACGGCGGGCGTACTGGCCATTGCCATCACCTACAGTGGCATGCTCGGCAAGGTCTACGCCGAGATCTTCGAGTCGGTCGACCAGCGCCCGGCCCATGCCTTGCTGCAGGCGGGTAGTGGCCGCCTGGCTGCGTTTCTCTACGGCATATTGCCAAGTGCGGTGTCCGAAGTGGTGTCCTACACCGTGTACCGCTGGGAGTGCGCGGTACGGGCCTCGGTGGTGATGGGCTTTGTCGGTGCTGGCGGGCTGGGGCAGCAGATCGACCTGTCGATGCGGATGTTCGCTGGGGCGGAAGTGGCCAGCATGCTGCTGACGTTCCTGGTCCTGGTGATGCTGGCAGACTTGCTCAGCCGCTTCCTGCGTTGGAGGCTGGCATGAGCCGGGTCATCAATTTGCTGGTGCTAGGCGCCATCGTGGCTGCGGTGATGGCCTCGTTCGCATACCTGGAGCTGGACTTGCAGGCGCTGGTCGGCAACGGCGGGCTGGGGCAGATGGGCGAATATGCCGGGCGTTTCCTGCACCCGGACTTGTCTGCGGGGCAACTGCGCGCGGTTGCGCACGGGGCGCTGGAGACCCTGGCCATGTCGGGTCTTGGCACCTTGTTGGCCATGCTGCTGGGCATGCTGTTGGCGCTGCCGGCCGCTGGCCGGTTCGGTTGGCCGCTGCAGGCCTGTGCGCGGTTGTTGCTGAATGCCCTGCGGGCCATCCCGGAACTGGTGTGGGCCGCGCTGACGGTGCTGGCGGCCGGGCTTGGGCCGAATGCCGGTACCCTGGCCTTGGCGCTGCATACCGCTGGCGTGCTGGGGCGGCTGTTTGCCGAGGCGCTTGAGAATGCACCGCCGGAGCCGGCGGCGGCCATCCGCTTGCAGGGTGGTAGCCAGGTGGCGGCATTCTGCTTTGGCACGTTGCCCAATCTGTGGCCGCAGTTGCTGGCTTATAGCCTGTATCGGTGGGAGAACAATATCCGCATGGCCAGCGTGCTGGGGTTTGTCGGTGCGGGTGGGTTGGGGCAGATGCTGTACACCACCTTGAGCCTGTTCCAGGAGGCCCAAGCCAGTACCGTGATCATCGGGATGCTGGTACTGGTCTTACTGGTGGATGCATTGAGTGATGTGTTGCGTCAGCGCTATGTGCGGGCCTGATCGATAGCCGGGGCTGCAAAGCAGCCCCGGCTATCGATCAGGCACCACCAACTTCGGCACACTGCGCTTCCCGCTGCATCGACTCCAGGTTGCGTTCGATCGTCTCGCAAATGCTGTCCATCTGGATCTGGTGTTCACTGAGTCTGAACGGGCTCTGCAAATCCGTCCCGATCCGCTCGATGGCCAGCAGCATGAAGCCCACCACCGTCGAAGCCAGCGGCGTGAACCAGCCCAGCGATTCCACCAGCCCCACCGGTACGATCAGGCAGAACAGAGTGATGAACAGCCGCGGAAAGTACACGTAAGGGTAGGGCAGCGGCGTATTGGCGATCCGTTCCATGCCACCCTGGGCATTGGACAGGTCCACCAGCGTCGATTCCAGCCTTGCCAGGCGAATGCTGTCCAGCCGCCCGGCCTGGTACTCACGCGCCAGCAATGCCGCCGAACCACTCAAAATGTCGTTGGCGAAATTGTTCGAGCGGTTGCGCCGCTCGAATTCCGCAGGCGGGATGAACGCCATCAGTTCATCCGGGCAGCGCTCACCCTTCAAGTGTGCCGCCAGGCAGTTCACATAGGCGATATGCCTGCGCAGCAGGGTAGCCTTGACCGGGTTCAGGCCATCTTCCGGGTCATCGATCAGGGTCAGCGCCTGCCGTGCGAAGCTGCGCGAACTGTTCACCAACGCCCCCCACAAGGTGCGCGCTTCCCACCAGCGGTTGTAGGCGCTGCTGTTGCGAAAGCTCACCAGCACCACCAGCGCCGAGCCCAGCAAGGTCAGCGGAATCAGCGGCAGGGTGAACTTGCTGTTGAAGAACAGCATGAAATCGATGGTGACCAGCACATCCCAGATCAACAGCCAGAACAGCGACCAGCCGATGTAGCCGACGGTCTTCACGACCAGGCGGTACTTGCGGGTGATGATGTCTTTCACGCGGGGTACCTCGAAGCGCGGGTGATGCAGGATCGGACGTCGAGGGATGGGCATGGTTCGGTGTGGTTCGTCAGGGGTTGTTACCAGACGTGTTCACAGAAAGCCCGAGCGTGCGGCGCTCACCCAGTAGCGACGTCTGGCAGTGACGCTTGCAGGTCACTGCCGCCGTGATCCATACGGAGGTGGACGCCGAGCAGAAACTATTGCACCGGATCACTCACCGGCTTGGCAAAGATGGCCTTGAGTTCGCTGGTCATCGGGAACTCCAGGTTCAGGCCTTTAGGCGGAATCGGCTGTTCGAACCAGCGCTGGTAGATCCCGTTGATTTCCCCTGAGCTGTACAGCTCGCCCAGCGACGCGTTCACCAGCGCGAGGAACTGCGGGTCATCCTTGCGCACCATGCAGCTGTAGATTTCCCGTGACTGCTCTTCCCCGACCACCACCCAATTGTGCGGGTCGCGGGCCTTGGCGCGTTCGCCGTAGAGCAATGCATCGTCCATGTAGAACGCCGCCGCCCGACCGGACTGCAACATCTGGAAGGCCTCACCATGGTCCTTGGCGCTGATCACGTACATGTTCATCTTGTTATCGACGTTGTAGCTTTTCAGGTAGCGTTCGTTGGTGGTGCCTGCGGTAGTCACCACATTCTTGCCGCGCAGGTCGGCGAAACTCTTGATCCCG
The DNA here is from genome assembly GCF_036784815.1 of Pseudomonas sp. TE3-3-F2023. Lineage (NCBI taxonomy): Bacteria > Pseudomonadati > Pseudomonadota > Gammaproteobacteria > Pseudomonadales > Pseudomonadaceae > Pseudomonas > Pseudomonas sp. TE3-3-F2023. The sequence goes on from NZ_CP145113.1 coordinate 1,791,072, forward strand.
CTGTCCTTGGCCGTCAGCAACTGGCCTTTGACATAGATGAACCCATAGGAAAACGCCACCTGTTTCTGGCGCTCTGCGGTGACGCCGGTCGAGCCGCACTCCAGATCAACGGTACCGTTCTGCACCAGCGGAATGCGGGTTTGCGATGTCACCAGGTTGTATTTCACCCTGAGCTGGGGCAATGCCAGCTTCTGCTTTACCCGCTCGACGATCTTGTTGGCCAGGTCTACCGAGTAGCCCATGGGTTGTCCCGAGTGGTCGCCCACATAAGAGAACGGTACTGAAGCATCGCGATAGCCCAGGGTGATGCTGTTGGCTCTGGCAATCTTGCCCAGGGTAGGCCCCAGCGCTGCTTCGTCAGCATGGGCCTGGGTGCCTAGCAACAGGCCAAGGGTGCAGCCGATCAACGTGATTTTTCGCATTGTTATTCTCCGTTGTAGATGAGGGGATCAGAAACATGCTGCAGTACGGTTATTTCCACCAGCCGCACGGGCGGTGAAACCCTGCAGGTCGATGGAGGGGCGGCGTTGGCCGATCAGTTCACTCAGCAGACGTGCGCTGGCGCAGGCCAGGGTAAAGCCCAGAGCACCATGGCCAAGGTTCAGCCACAGGTTGCGATACGCCGTTGCGCCCAGCAGCGGCACGCCGCTAGGCGTGGCCGGACGCATGCCGGCCCATTCGATGGCGTAGTCATAATTACCGGCATTGGCGAAGGTCTCGCGGGCTTGGCGCCTGAGCAAGGCCAGGCGCTTGGGGTCCAGCGTCGGATCGAAACCGACAATGTCGACCATCGCCGCCACCCGCAACTGTTCACCGATCCGGGCGTAGACGATCTTGCGGTCGTAGTCGGTGATGCTCAGGTCCGGCGCCCGGTGCTGGGCGCCGATCGGTACTGTCAGGCTATAACCCTTGAGCGGATACAGCGGCAGGTCGATGCCTGGCAGTGCCAGCAACGCACTGCGATGGCCGGCCGCAACCACCAGGTGCTCCACCGGCAGCACTTCGTCGTCCAGTTCAATCGCATTCACCATGCCATGCGCATGGCGAATTCCGGACACCGCCTGGCCCAGACGGAACTTGCAGCGTCCCGACGCCTGCAAGCGCGCCGCCAGCTGCTGGCAAAAGCTGTAGCAATCGCCGACCTCTTCATCCGGGGTATAGATGGCGCCTACAAAGGGCGCCTCCATCAGCGCTGGGTCCAGACGGGCACAGTCGGCGTGCGATAGCACCTGTTGTTGCTGGGGCACGGCAAGGTTCTTGCGCGCATGCTCGAAGCTGCTGGCCTTGCGGAAGGTGACCAGCTTGCCGTTGCGCCGCCAGTTGAAACCGCCCAGGCCGTCCTCCTCACGCCAGGCTTGCAAGGTCGACTGGCTCAGCAGGGCGAGGCGCAGCAGATGGCCGGCGTTGGCGCGGTTGACCGAGGAGCGGCAAGCCCCAAGGAATGCTGCCATCCAGCGCCACTGCGCACGATCGAAGCGCGGGCGCAATCGCAGCGGCGATTCACCGCGCAGCATCCAGCCAATGGCCTGCAATGGCACGCCGGCGTCGGCCAGGGGCGCCACGTAGCGATAGGACAGCTGGCCGCCGTTGGCGAAGCTGGTTTCACTGCCCAACGAATCGCGAGCCTCGATCAGCGTCACGTCAAAGCCGTCGCGTACCAGTGCGTAAGCGGTTGACAAGCCAATGACGCCACCGCCGATGATGCATACTTGCTGAGCCATGTCAGTCCTTGGTCGTGGTTGGAACGAGGCTGAGGTTAGGGCCAGGTGACAGGTGGCGAAAAATGAATAAAGATCGCTGAGCCATAAACAAAGGTTATGGACTTGCCATGCGCCTTCGCCATATCGAGATTTTCCAGGCCATCCGCCAGACCGGCTCGGTCAGCGGTGCCGCACAGTTGCTGCACGTTTCCCAGCCTGCCGTGACCAAGGTTCTGCAGCACGCCGAGCAGCAACTGGGCTTTCCGTTGTTCCTGCGGGTGCGCGGCAAGCTTCAGCCCACGCCCGAGGCGCTGGAGCTGGAGCGTGAGGTCGACAAGGTAACGGAGAGTCTGCAAGGGGTGCGACGCCTGGCGCAAAGCCTGCGTCGCGCGCCGGGCCACAGCCTGCGGATCGGTGCGACCCCGGCACTGGCCCTGTCGCTGCTGCCGCCGGCCATTCATGAATGGACCCAGCGGTACCCGGAAATCGCCTGCGAGCTGTCCAGCGCCCACAGTCGCGAACTGGTGCAGAACCTGTTGATGCGGGAGATCGACGTCGCCCTGACCCTGCAGCAGCCAGATCACCCTGCGCTCAAGGCTCAGGCACTGGCCAGCGGGGTGTTGGTAGCGTTGGCGCCGGCAGGTTATTGGCCACAGGAAGATGAAGGCAAGCCGCTGTCGTTGATGGCATTGGCCGATGCTCCCTTGATCGGGCTGTCCAGCGCCGACCCGCTGTCGGTGCGCCTCGACAGCTACCTCAAGGCGGTGGAGCCGCCGCCACGGGTGAGCATTGCGGTGCAGACCTATTCACTGGCCAGGGCGATGGTCGAATCCGGTGCTGGGCTGGCCGTCATCGACCCCTTCACCGCCCTTGGCGCGGCGCCTGGGGTGACCGCTATTCGTCCGCTGGCCCCGGCGTTGCCGATCACCTTGTATGCGGTGACCCGCGTTGCCGAACCGTCAGCGCATACACTGAGCGAGCTGCTGACGATTTTCAGCAGCCGTGCCCAGGGGCAGCTGGATCGCTGGCGCTGATTGCAGATATGCCCGGAAAGCGCATCAATGTCAGCCCGGACTCTCATGGAACTGCACATAATTAATTGAATTAGCAGGGACACCGTGGGAGCGGGCGTGCCCGCGAACACCGGCGGAGCCGGTGCCATACACCGCGTTGGGCGTTTCGCGGGCTCGCCCGCTCCCACAAGGGAATATGACACGCTCTCGAACATTGTTCCCTGTGCGACAGCGCAGCCCAGATCGCAGGCGAAAAAAAACCGACCATAAGGTCGGTTTTTTTCGGATCTTGGTGCCCCGAGGGAGACTCGAACTCCCACTCCTTTCGAAAACGGATTTTGAATCCGCCGCGTCTACCAATTCCGCCATCAGGGCATGTGGCGCGCAGTATAGAGAGCCGCCGCTGGTCGGTCAATCGGCTTTCATGGTCAATTTTCACACATTGGGCTAAACTTCCCGGCCCTGCCGAACCGAACATTATCATGCGCGTCGCCGATTTTTCCTTCGAACTCCCCGATTCCCTGATCGCCCGCCACCCGTTGGCCGAGCGCCATGGCAGCCGTCTGCTGGTGCTCGATGGGCCAACCGGCGCGCTGGCGCACCGGCAATTCCCCGACCTGCTCGAGTACCTGCGCCCGGGTGACCTGATGGTGTTCAACAACACCCGGGTGATTCCGGCGCGCCTGTTCGGCCAGAAAGCTTCCGGCGGCAAGCTGGAAGTGCTGGTCGAGCGCGTCCTCGACAGCCACCGGGTGCTGGCCCATGTGCGCGCCAGCAAGGCGCCGAAGGAAGGCGCGGTGATCCTCATCGATGGCGGCGGCGAGGCCGAAATGGTCGCGCGCCATGACACGCTCTTCGAGCTGCGCTTCACCGAAGAAGTGCTGCCACTGCTCGACCGCGTCGGCCACATGCCGCTGCCGCCCTACATCGACCGCCCGGACGAGGGCGCTGACCGTGAGCGCTACCAGACCGTGTATGCCAAACGTGCCGGTGCGGTCGCCGCGCCCACCGCAGGCCTGCACTTCGACGAAGCGCTGCTGGAAAAGATCGCCGCCAAGGGCGTCGAGCGGGCTTTCGTCACCTTGCACGTGGGCGCGGGCACCTTCCAGCCGGTGCGGGTCGACAAGATCGAAGACCACCACATGCATAAAGAGTGGCTCGAAGTGGGCCAGGATGTGGTCGATGCCATCGAGGCCTGCCGCGCCCGTGGCGGCCGGGTGGTCGCGGTCGGCACCACCAGCGTGCGTTCGCTGGAGAGCGCCGCGCGCGATGGCGTGCTCAAGGCCTTCAGCGGCGACACCGACATCTTCATCTACCCGGGCCGGCCGTTCCATGTGGTCGACGCGCTGGTCACCAATTTCCACCTGCCGGAGTCCACGCTGCTGATGCTGGTCTCGGCCTTCGCCGGCTACCCCGAGACCATGGCCGCCTACGCGGCGGCGGTCGAGCAGGGGTACCGCTTCTTCAGTTACGGTGATGCCATGTTCATCACCCGCAATCCGGCGCCACTCGGGCCCGAGGATCAAGCATGAGTCGCACCTGTCGAATGTCCTTCGAACTGCTGGCCACCGACGGCAAGGCCCGTCGTGGCCGCATCACCTTCCCACGGGGCACCGTGGAAACCCCGGCGTTCATGCCGGTGGGCACCTATGGCACGGTCAAGGGCATGCTGCCGCGCGACATCGAGGCCATCGGCGCCGAGATGATCCTGGGCAACACCTTCCACCTGTGGCTGCGTCCGGGCACCGAGGTGATCAAGAAGCACAACGGCCTGCACGACTTCATGCAGTGGAAAGGCCCGATCCTCACCGACTCCGGTGGCTTCCAGGTGTTCAGCCTGGGCGCCATGCGCAAGATCAAGGAAGAGGGCGTGACCTTCGCCTCGCCGGTCGATGGCGCCAAGGTGTTCATGGGCCCGGAAGAGTCGATGCAGGTTCAGCGTGACCTGGGCTCGGACGTGGTGATGATCTTCGATGAGTGCACCCCGTACCCGGCGGAGCACGACGTGGCGCGCGCGTCCATGGAGCTGTCGCTGCGCTGGGCCCAGCGCTCGAAGAACGCCCACGCCGACAACACCGCGGCGCTGTTCGGTATCGTCCAGGGCGGCATGTACCAGGACCTGCGCATGCGCTCGCTGGAGGGCCTGGAAAACATCGGCTTCGATGGCCTGGCCATCGGCGGCCTGTCGGTAGGCGAACCCAAGCATGAAATGATCAAGGTGCTGGATTATCTGCCAGGCCAGATGCCTGCTGACAAACCTCGTTACCTTATGGGGGTAGGCAAACCGGAAGATCTCGTTGAGGGTGTGCGCCGCGGCGTCGACATGTTCGACTGCGTGATGCCGACGCGTAACGCGCGCAACGGTCATCTGTTCGTCGATACAGGGGTGATCAAGATCCGCAATGCGTTCCATCGCCACGATGATTCGCCGCTGGATCCGACCTGTGACTGCTACACCTGCACCAACTTCTCCCGCGCCTATCTCCATCACCTGGACAAGTGCGGCGAAATGCTGAGCAGCATGCTGAATACCATCCACAACTTGCGCCATTACCAGCGCTTGATGGCCGGTTTACGCGAGGCTATTCAACAGGGTAAATTGGCCGCCTTTGTCGACGCCTTCTACGCCAAGCGCGGGCTTCCTGTGCCGCCTTTGGACTGACTGTCCGCATCCATTATTAGAAAATTACATTAGGAGTGCCCAATGAGCTTCTTGATCCCCGCCGCATACGCGGACGCCGCAGCACCTGCCGCCGGCCCAGCCGGTACCGGCTTCGAGTGGATTTTCCTGGTCGGTTTCCTGGTCATCTTCTACCTGATGATCTGGCGCCCGCAGGCCAAGCGTGCAAAAGAGCAGAAGAACCTGCTGAGCAACTTGCAGAAGGGTGACGAAGTTGTCACCAACGGCGGCATCGCCGGCAAGATCGTCAAGGTTTCCGATGATTTCGTGGTACTGGAAGTTTCCGACAACGTCGAGCTGAAGTTCCAGAAGGGTGCCATCGCGGCCACCCTGCCAAAAGGTACGCTCAAGGCTATCTGAGTTACCGGTTTCATTTTTCCAGTCGGGGCGCGCAAAGCGCCCCGCGTCTTGAACGGGCGGCGTGATGCTGAACAAATACCCTCTGTGGAAATACGCACTGATCGTGCTGGTACTGGCGATCGGTTTTATTTATTCCGCTCCCAACCTCTACCCGGATGATCCGGCGGTACAGATCAGTGGTGCCAGTTCGGCGCTGCAGGTGAACCAGGCTGACCTCGACCGCGTCAGCAAGGCGCTGGGCGATGCCAAGATCGCCGTGAAGGGCGCTAGCCTGGGTGAGAAGGGCAGCGGGCTGATCCGCCTGACCAATCAGGAAGACCAGCTGCCAGCCAAGGATGTAGTGCGCAAGGCACTGGGCGATGATTACGTCGTGGCCCTGAACCTGGCCCAGACTACGCCGCAATGGCTGCGCAACCTGGGCGCAAGCCCGATGAAGCTGGGCCTGGACCTGTCCGGTGGTGTGCACTTCCTGCTGGAAGTGGACATGGACAAGGCCATGAACGCCCGCATGAAAGTCTACGAAGGCGAGGTCAAGACCTTGCTGCGCAAAGAGCGCATCCGCTACCGCAGCCTGCCTCAGCAGGATGGCGGTATCATGCTGGGCTTCGCTGACGATGCTACCCGCGAACAGGCCCGTGCCCTGATCCGCAAGAATTTCAACGACTTCGACCTGACCACCACCGAGCGCAACGAGCTCGCCGTGCTGCGTCTGGCGCTGACCCAGGCGAAAGTCGCCGAGATCCGCGAATACTCGATCAAGCAGAACCTCACTACCGTCCGCAACCGGGTCAACGAGCTGGGTGTAGCCGAGCCGCTGGTACAGCGCCAGGGCGCCAACCGCATCGTGGTCGAGCTGCCAGGCGTGCAGGACACTGCCGAAGCCAAGCGTATCCTGGGTAAAACCGCCAACCTGGAGTTCCGTTTCGGTGCAGAGCCGGGCGCGTCCAAGGCCACTACCGAGGTGTTCGAGTTCCGTGAAGGCGGCCGTTCCGCCGCGGTCGAGCGCGGCCTGATCATCACCGGTGACCAGGTAACCGACGCCCAGGCCAGCTTCGACGAGCAAGGTCGCCCGCAGGTGAACATCCGCCTCGATGGCCACGGTGGCGAGCTGATGACTCGCGCTACCCGCAGCAACGTCGGTCGCAGCATGGCGGTGATCTTCATCGAGCAGAAGCCGGTCACCCGCTACGTCAAGCAGACCGTCGACGGCGTCGAGAAGGACGTTGCCGTACAGAGCTTCCAGGAAGAGAAGAAGATCATCAGCCTGGCGACCATCCAGTCGCCGCTGGGCAGCCAGTTCCGCATCACCGGCCTGAACGGCCAGGGCGAATCGTCCGAACTGGCCCTGCTGCTGCGTGCCGGTGGCCTGGCTGCGCCAATGTACTTTGCTGAAGAACGCACCATCGGCCCAAGCCTGGGTGCTGACAACATCACCAAGGGCATCGATGCGTCGCTGTGGGGCATGCTGTTCGTCTCGCTGTTCATCATCGCCATCTATCGCGCCTTCGGTGTGATCGCCACCATTGCCCTTGCAGGCAACATGGTCCTGCTGCTGGCGCTGATGTCGCTGCTGGGCGCAACCCTGACCCTTCCGGGTATTGCCGGTATCGTGTTGACCATGGGTATGGCGGTGGACGCCAACGTGCTGATCTTCTCGCGTATCCGCGAAGAGCTGAACGCTGGCATGTCGGTGCAGCGCGCCATTCACGAAGGCTTCAATCGCGCCTATACCGCGATCATCGACGCCAACCTGACCAGCCTGCTGGTCGGCGGCATCCTGTTCGCCATGGGTACCGGCCCGGTCAAAGGCTTTGCGGTCACCATGTCCCTCGGGATTTTCACCTCGATGTTCACCGCCGTCATGGTGACCCGTGCAATGGTCAACCTGACCTGCGGCGGGCGTGACATCAAGAAGCTGTGGGTTTGAGGGAGCTGCGATGAAAACCATCAACTTCATGGGCGTGCGCAATGTCGCGTTCGCCGTTACCGTGCTCCTCACCGTGCTGGCGCTGTTCAGCTGGTGGCAGAAGGGCCTTAACTTCGGCCTGGACTTCACCGGCGGTACGCTGATCGAGCTGACCTACGAGCGCCCGGCCGATCTCAAGGCGGTGCGTGCCGAGCTGGTCAATTCCGGCTTCAACGAGGCGGTGGTGCAGAGCTTCGGCGCCACCACCGACCTGCTGGTGCGCATGCCGGGCGATGACCCGCAGCTGGGCAACAAGGTTGCCGAGGCCCTGCAGAAGGCTGGCGGCGACAACCCGGCCAAGGTCAAGCGTGTCGAGTTCGTTGGCCCGCAGGTGGGTGAAGAGCTGCGTGACCAGGGCGGCATGGGTATGCTCCTGGCCTTGGGCGGCATCCTCATCTACCTGGCATTCCGCTTCCAGTGGAAGTTCGCCGTGGGTGCGATCGTCTCGCTGATCCACGACGTGGTGGTGACCCTGGGTATCCTGTCGTTCTTCCAGATCACCTTCGACCTGACGGTACTGGCGGCGGTGCTGGCGATCATTGGCTACTCGCTGAACGACACCATCGTCGTGTTTGACCGGGTGCGCGAGAACTTCCGCGTCATGCGCAAGGCCTCGCTGATCGAGAACATCAACGTTTCCACCACCCAGACCCTGCTGCGTACCATCGCCACTTCGGTTTCCACCTTGTTGGCCATTGCCGCGCTGCTGTTCTTCGGTGGCGACAACCTGTTCGGCTTCTCGCTGGCCCTGTTCATCGGCGTCATGGCCGGTACCTATTCGTCGATCTATATCGCCAACGTGGTGCTGATCTGGCTGAACCTGAGCAGTGAAGACCTGATCCCGCCGGCCAAGACCGACGGTGTGGACGACCGTCCGTAAGGCGTACTCCATGCCGTTTGGCGGCCCAAAAGGCGTGAGTGTTGAACTCGCGCCTTTTTTTTTACTCCAAGGCTGGGAGAAGGCGGGTCGGACCCGCGGGTTATGATCAGGAGGTTCATGTGAACAAATCAATGCTTGTGGGTGCGGTACTGGGTGCTGTCGGTGTGACTGCCGGAGGTGCTGTCGCGACCTACAGCTTGGTCAACAAGGGGCCTGAATATGCACAGGTCACCGACGTGCAACCGATCAAACAACAGGTAAAAACCCCCCGTGAGGTCTGCAAGGACGTCGCCGTGACACGGCAGGCGCCGGTCAAGGACCAGCACCAGATCGCCGGTACCGTGGTGGGCGCCATTGCCGGTGGCCTGCTGGGTAACCAGATCGGTGGTGGTAGCGGCAAGAAGATCGCCACCGTGGCCGGTGCGGTCGGTGGTGGTTATGCCGGTAACAAGGTGCAGGAGGGCATGCAGGAGCGTGACACCTACACTACCACGCAAACCCGCTGCAATACGGTCAACGACATCAGCGAGAAAGTGGTGGGCTACAACGTGAAGTACACCATTGGCGACAAGGTGGGGCAGGTGAAGATGGATCACGAGCCCGGGTCGACCATTCCGCTGGACAAGAATGGCAAGCTGATCCTCAGCGAAGCCGGGCAGTAATTTGAGTTGCCTGTACCGGCCTCTTCGCGGGTGAACCCGCTCCCACAGTGATCGCACAACCCTGTGGGAGCGGGTTCACCCGCGAAGAGGCCGGCACAGGCAATGCAAAACTGTCAGGCACAAAAAAAGCACCCCTAGGGGTGCTTTTTTGTTTGCCGGCAATCCGCGCTTAGCGCTTCATGTTCTCTGGCAGGTGCGGCTGGATAGCAGTCAGCACGGCCTTGAAGCACTTGATGTTGCCCGCAACGATATGGCCCTTGTCGAGGAAGTCATGGCCACCGTTGAAGTCGCTCACCAGGCCGCCCGCTTCCTGGATCAACAGCACGCCGGCTGCCATGTCCCATTCGGACAGGCCCGACTCCCAGAAGGCGTCGAAACGGCCGGCGGCCACATAGGCCAGGTCCAGGCTGGCGGAGCCCGCGCGGCGGATGCCAGCGGTCTGGCCAGTCAGGGCGCGGAACATGCCCAGATAGTTGTCCAGGTCAGCCATCTGGCTGTCACGGAACGGGAAGCCGGTGCCCAGCAGGGCGCCTTCCAGGCTGGTGCGCGAGCTGACACGCAGGCGGCGGCCGTTGAGCTGGGCGCCACGGCCACGGCTGGCGGTGAACTCTTCCTGGCGAACCGGGTCGACGATCACGGCGTGCTCAAGGCGGCCACGGTATTTGCAGGCGATGCTGACCGCGAAGTGCGGGATGCCACGCAGGAAGTTGGTGGTGCCATCCAGCGGGTCGATGATCCACAGGTAATCCTTGCCTTCTTCGCCGCTACCCGCGTGCAGGCCGGTTTCCTCGCCCTGGATGGAGTGGTTCGGGTAGGCCTTGCGCAGGGCGTTGACGATGCTCTGCTCGGCGGCGCGATCGACTTCGGAGACGTAATCCTTGGCCTCTTTCTCATCGACCTTGATGCTATCCAGGCGTTCGATGGAGCGGAAAATCAGTTCACTGGCGCTGCGAGCGGCGCGCAGGGCGATATTCAGCATAGGCTGCATGGGCGGGTCACCTGGAGATGTTAAAGAAGAAAGCCGATCATTCTAGCAGAAAACTTTGGCGGCAGAAGTGTCACATTTGCTTTCGTGGCGTTACGTCTGTCGGTTCTGTAAGATCGAAGGCCCTGATTCCTGCATCTGTGAGCACAACACCTTGCTGCAAAATATTCGTGTTGTTCTGGTCAATACCAGCCACCCCGGCAACATCGGCGGCGCTGCACGTGCCATGAAAAACATGGGCTTGTCGCGTCTGGTGCTGGTGCAGCCGAAAGAATTCCCCGCCGTGGATGCCAGTGCCCGAGCCTCGGGTGCCGACGATGTGCTGGACAACGCCCAGGTGGTCGACAGCCTCGAGCAGGCGCTGGTCGGCTGTAACCTGGTGATGGGCACCAGCGCCCGTGAGCGGAGCATCCCCTGGCCGCTGATCGGCCCGCGCGAGTGCGGTGCCAAGGCGGTGGAGCACGCCAACGGTGGCGAGGAAATCGCCCTGGTGTTCGGGCGTGAACACGCCGGCCTGACCAACGAAGAACTGCAGCGATGTCACTTCCACGTGCACATTCCCTCCAACCCCGACTTCAGCTCGCTGAACCTGGCCGCCGCTGTCCAGGTGCTCTCCTACGAGGTGCGCATGGCCTGGCTTGCCGCTGGTGCGGTGCCGGGCAAGGTCGAGAAGGTTGACGCCAGCGAGCTGGCGACCATGGACGAAATGGAGCTGTTCTACGACCACCTGGAGAAGACCTTGGTCGGTATCGGCTTTCTCGACCCCGAAAAGCCCAAGCACCTGATGCCGCGCCTGCGTCGGCTGTATGGGCGGGTGGCGGTCGAACGTTCGGAAATGAGCATTTTGCGCGGCATCCTCACCGAGACCCAGAAAGTGGTCCGGGGCGAGCCGCATAAACGGAAGGACTGACAGATGTTCGAACGCCTGCGTGAAGATATTCAAAGCGTATTCCACCGTGACCCTGCTGCGCGCAACGCCTTCGAGGTGCTGACCTGCTACCCGGGCATGCACGCCATCTGGCTGCACCGGCTGGGCAATGCCCTCTGGAAGCGTGATTTCAAGTGGCTGGCCCGCCTGGTGTCCAACTTCGGTCGCTGGCTGACCGGTATCGAGATCCACCCCGGCGCCACCATCGGCCGGCGCTTCTTCATCGACCACGGCATGGGCATCGTAATCGGCGAAACCGCCGAAATCGGCGACGATGTCACCCTTTACCAGGGCGTGACCCTGGGTGGTACCAGCTGGAACAAAGGCAAGCGCCACCCCACCCTGGAAAACGGCGTGGTGGTAGGGGCGGGGGCCAAGGTGCTGGGCCCGTTCACCGTCGGTGCCGGAGCCAAGATCGGTTCCAATGCGGTGGTGACCAAGGCAGTGCCGGCTGGCGCCACTGCGGTCGGCATCCCGGGGCGAATCATCGTCAAGAGCGAAGACAATGAGGTCGAGGCCAAGCGCAAGGCCATGGCCGAGAAGATCGGTTTCGACGCCTATGGTGTCAGTGGCGACATGCCCGACCCGGTGGCTCGTGCCATCGGCCAGATGCTCGACCACCTGCAGGCAGTCGACGAGCGGCTGGAGGGCATGTGCGGCGCCCTGACCAAGATGGGCAGCGATTACTGCGCCAAGGAGCTGCCAGCCCTGCCGGAAGATGACTTCACGGAAGTTGCCCAGGTGGCTCAGCGCGACACTCAATCGCATTGATTGCGCCGCGCTGAAATCACGGTGACATACGGGGCGTGTGCTCACGCCCCCCTGTCTGCTACAATCGCGCCCGCCTCCCTGATGCAAACCCGACTAAAGCACTAGGTCTAATAGTTGACTTAAATGCTCGGGAATTGCATACTCGCTCACATCCTGTAACTCCCGTGGTACCCAATAGCCATGCGACTGACTACCAAAGGCCGATACGCCGTGACCGCCATGCTCGACCTGGCGTTGCACGCGCAGCATGGGCCGGTGTCTTTGGCCGACATTTCCGAGCGCCAGGGCATTTCCCTCTCTTATCTGGAACAGCTGTTCGCCAAGCTGCGCCGCAGCAGCCTGGTCTCCAGCGTGCGTGGTCCAGGCGGTGGCTACCAGCTGTCGCGAGGCATGGAAACCATCCAGGTGGCCCAGGTCATCGACGCGGTCAACGAATCGGTCGATGCCACCCGTTGCCAGGGCCTCGGGGACTGCCATGCCGGTGACACCTGCCTGACCCACCACCTGTGGTGCGACCTCAGCCAGCAGATCCATGAATTCCTCAGCGGTATAAGCCTGGCCGACCTCGTCATGCGCCGTGAGGTGCAGGAAGTCGCCCAGCGCCAGGACCTGCGTCGTGTCGCAGGCCGAACCGCCCAGCTGGACAAGATTGAGACGTCCGCCGTCGATTGATCCCACCGGGACGACGAGCGACGCCACCGCCTGATAGGAGAGACAAATGAAGTTGCCGATCTACCTCGATTACTCCGCGACCACCCCGGTCGATCCACGCGTGGCCCAGAAGATGGCCGACTGCCTGCTGGTCGACGGGAACTTCGGTAACCCGGCTTCGCGCTCCCACGTCTTTGGCTGGAAAGCCGAGGAAGCGGTGGAGAACGGTCGTCGCCAGGTTGCCGAGCTGATCAACGCCGATCCGCGCGAAATCGTCTGGACCAGTGGTGCCACCGAGTCCGACAACCTCGCACTCAAGGGCGTCGCGCACTTCTATCAGACCAAGGGCAAGCACATCATCACCTCCAAGATCGAGCACAAGGCGGTCTTGGATACCGCTCGCCAGCTGGAGCGTGAAGGTTTCGAAGTCACCTACCTCGAGCCAGGCGAAGACGGCATCGTCACTCCGGCCATGGTCGAGGCGGCGCTGCGCGACGACACCATCCTGGTATCGCTGATGCACGTGAACAACGAAGTCGGCTCGATCAACGATATCGCCGCCATCGGTGAAATGACCCGCTCGCGCGGCGTGCTGTTCCACGTTGACGCCGCGCAGTCGGCCGGCAAGGTCGAAATCGACCTGCAGAAGCTGAAGGTCGACCTGATGTCGTTCTCGGCGCACAAGGTCTACGGCCCGAAAGGAATCGGCGCGCTGTACGTCAGCCGTAAGCCGCGTGTACGCCTGGAAGCCATCATTCACGGTGGTGGCCATGAACGCGGCATGCGTTCGGGCACCCTGCCGACCCACCAGATCGTCGGCATGGGCGAAGCCTTCGCTATCGCCAAGCAGGAAATGGCCGCAGAAAACGTGCGCATCAAGGCCCTGAGCGACCGCTTCTTCAAGCAGGTTTCGGACCTCGAAGAGCTGTACGTCAACGGCAGCAAGACTGCCCGCGTACCACACAACCTGAACCTGAGCTTCAACTACGTCGAAGGCGAATCTCTGCTGATGTCTCTGAAGGACATCGCCGTATCGTCCGGTTCGGCCTGCACCTCCGCGTCGCTCGAGCCGTCCTACGTACTGCGCGCCCTGGGCCGCAACGACGAGCTGGCGCACAGCTCGATCCGCTTCTCTTTCGGCCGCTTCACCACCGAAGAAGAAGTCGACTACGCCGCGCAGAAAGTCTGCGAGGCCGTCAACAAACTGCGTGAGCTGTCGCCGCTGTGGGACATGTACAAAGACGGCGTTGACATCTCCAAGATCGAGTGGGCCGCCCACTAAGCAGTCGCCGGCAAGAGCGGCTCCCTGATGAGGAAGGAATTGCACCATGGCATACAGTGAAAAGGTCATCGACCACTACGAAAACCCGCGCAACGTCGGCAAGATGAACGCCGAAGACCCGGACGTCGGTACCGGCATGGTCGGCGCCCCGGCCTGCGGTGATGTGATGCGCCTGCAAATCAAGGTCAACGAGCAGGGCGTGATCGAAGACGCCAAGTTCAAGACCTACGGCTGCGGTTCGGCCATTGCTTCCAGCTCCCTCGCCACCGAGTGGATGAAGGGCAAGACCCTGGACGAAGCCGAGACCATCAAGAACACCCAGCTGGCCGAAGAACTGGCGTTGCCGCCGGTCAAGATCCACTGCTCGGTACTCGCCGAAGACGCCATCAAGGCAGCCGTACGCGATTACAAGCAGAAGAAAGGCTTGATCTAAGTCGCCTGTTGCGAGGTAAGGAGTCCTGATGGCTATCAGCATGACAGAAGCCGCCGCCAACCACGTGCGGCGTTCCCTGGAAGGGCGCGGCAAGGGCGAAGGTATTCGCCTGGGCGTGCGCACCACCGGTTGCTCGGGCCTGGCCTACGTGCTGGAGTTCGTCGACGAGCTGGCGGACGAAGACCAGGTGTTCGAGAACCATGGCGTCAAGGTGATCATCGATCCCAAGAGCCTGGTCTACCTCGATGGCACCGAACTGGACTTCGTCAAGGAAGGGTTGAACGAAGGCTTCAAGTTCAACAACCCCAACGTGCGCGGTGAGTGTGGCTGCGGCGAAAGCTTCAACGTTTGAGGCTGGCTGTGGGTACTCCTTGTCATTTCGCATTGTTTGACCTCCAGCCAAGTTTCCGCCTGGATCTCGACAAGCTGGCCACTCGCTATCGCGAGCTGGCCCGCGAAGTCCATCCCGACCGCTTTGCCGACGCTTCCGAGCGCGAGCAGCGCGTGGCGCTGGAAAAATCCGCGGCCCTCAACGACGCCTACCAGACACTGCGCAGTGCGCCGCGTCGCGCCCGCTACCTGCTGGCCATCGGCGGCCACGAAGTGCCTCAGGAGGTCACGGTCCACGACCCTGACTTCCTGTTGCAGCAGATGCAATGGCGTGAAGAGCTCGAAGAACTGCAGGACGAAGCTGACCTCGATGGCGTGGCTGTGTTCAAGAAGCGTCTGAAAGCCGCTCAGGACACGCTGAACGAGGACTTCGCCGCCTGCTGGGACGCCCCTGGCGAGCGTGACAAGGCCGAGCGCCTGATGCGCCGCATGCAGTTCCTCGACAAGCTCGCTCAAGAAGTGCGCCAACTGGAAGAGCGCCTCGACGATTAACCCGGTGCTGCCCGTGATGGCACCTAAGGTATTCAGATAAGCATGGCCCTACTGCAGATTGCCGAACCCGGTCAAAGCCCTCAGCCGCATCAGCGCCGCCTGGCGGTGGGGATCGACCTGGGTACCACCAACTCCCTGGTCGCCGCACTGCGCAGCGGCCGTAGCGAGCCCCTGCCCGACGCACAGGGCAACGTCATTCTGCCGTCCGCGGTGCGCTACCTCGAAGGGCGCAGCGAAGTGGGGCAGGCTGCGCGGGATGCCGCTTCCAGCGACCCGCTGAACACAGTGCTGTCGGTCAAGCGCCTGATGGGGCGCGGCCTGGCCGACGTCAAGCAACTGGGCGAGCAGCTGCCGTACCGCTTCGTTGGCGGTGAGTCGCACATGCCGTTCATCGACACCGTACAGGGGCCTAAGAGCCCGGTGGAAGTGTCCGCCGACATCCTCAAGGTGCTGCGCGAGCGTGCCGAAGCCACCCTGGGTGGTGAACTCGTCGGTGCCGTGATCACCGTGCCGGCCTATTTCGACGATGCCCAGCGCCAGGCCACCAAGGACGCTGCGCGCCTGGCCGGCCTGAACGTGCTGCGCCTGCTCAACGAGCCGACCGCCGCAGCCGTGGCCTATGGCCTGGACCAGAATGCCGAAGGTGTGGTGGCCATCTATGACCTGGGCGGCGGTACCTTCGACATTTCCATCCTGCGCCTGACTGCCGGCGTATTCGAAGTGCTGGCCACCGGTGGCGATACCGCCCTGGGTGGTGACGACTTCGACCACGCCATTGCTGGCTGGATCATCGAGCAGGCCGGGCTGTCGTCCGACCTGGACCCGGCCACCCAGCGCGCGCTGTTGCAGACTGCCTGCGCTGCCAAGGAAGCCCTGACCGACGCCGACGTGGTCAGCGTCAGCCATGGCACCTGGCAGGGCGAGCTGAGCCGCGCCGGTTTCGAAGCCATGATCGAGCCCATGGTCGCCCGCAGTCTCAAGGCCTGCCGCCGCGCCGTGCGTGAC
The DNA here is from genome assembly GCF_036784815.1 of Pseudomonas sp. TE3-3-F2023. NCBI lineage: Bacteria > Pseudomonadati > Pseudomonadota > Gammaproteobacteria > Pseudomonadales > Pseudomonadaceae > Pseudomonas > Pseudomonas sp. TE3-3-F2023. The sequence goes on from NZ_CP145113.1 coordinate 1,807,270, forward strand.
AGCGGTATCGAGCTGGAAGAAGTCAGCGCCGTGGTCATGGTCGGTGGTTCGACCCGCGTACCGCGTGTGCGTGAAGCTGTCGGCGCACTGTTCGGCCGCACTCCGCTGACCTCGATCGACCCCGACCAGGTGGTGGCCATCGGTGCCGCCATCCAGGCCGATACCTTGGCCGGCAACCGCCGCGAAGGTGGCGAACTGCTGCTGTTGGATGTCATCCCGCTGTCGCTTGGCCTTGAGACCATGGGCGGGCTGATGGAGAAGGTGATCCCGCGCAACACCACCATCCCGGTGGCGCGTGCTCAGGAGTTCACCACCTATAAAGATGGCCAGTCGGCCATGATGATCCACGTGCTGCAGGGCGAGCGCGAGCTGATCAGCGACTGCCGCTCGCTGGCGCGCTTCGAGCTGCGTGGCATCCCGGCCATGGTCGCCGGTGCGGCGAAAATCCGCGTCACCTTCCAGGTCGACGCCGACGGCCTGCTCAGCGTCGCCGCCCGCGAGCTGGGCTCGGGCGTGGAAGCCAGCATTCAGGTCAAGCCATCCTACGGCCTGACCGACGGCGAAATCGCCCGCATGCTCAAGGATTCCTTCGAACACGCAGGTTCCGACAAGCAGGCCCGCCAGCTGCGCGAGCACCAGGTGGACGGCGAGCGCCTGCTCGAAGCGGTACAGGGCGCCCTGGACGCCGACGGTGAGCGCCTGCTCAGCAGTGACGAGCGCGACGCCATCGAATTCCAGATGCAAGAACTACGTGATTTGCTGGCCGGCACCGATGGCGCAGCCATCGAGCAACAGACCAAGCGTCTGTCGCAGGTGACCGACGCATTTGCCGCCCGTCGCCTTGATTCGACGGTCAAAGCCGCACTGGCCGGGCGCAACCTGAATGAGATCGAGGAGTAACCGATGCCGCTGGTGACATTCCTGCCGCATGAGAAGTTCTGCCCCGAAGGGCTGACCGTGGAAGTCGAGACCGGGACCAACATCCTGGAGCTGGCCCACGACCATCACATCGAGATGGAAAGCGCCTGCGGCGGCGTCAAGGCCTGCACCACTTGCCACTGCATCGTGCGCAAGGGCTTCGACTCGCTCGAAGAGGCCGACGAACTGGAAGAGGACATGCTGGACAAGGCCTGGGGCCTGGAGGCTCAATCGCGCCTCGGCTGCCAGGTGGTCGTCGCTGACCAGGACCTGGTCATCGAGATCCCCAAGTATTCGCTCAACCACGCCGCCGAAGCGCCGCACTGAGGTTTGCCCCATGAGCCTGAAATGGATTGATGTACTTGAGATCGCCATCCAGCTTGCAGAAAGCAAGCCGGAAGTCGATCCTCGTTATGTGAATTTCGTCGATCTGCACCGCTGGGTGCTGGCTTTGCCAGAATTCAGCGACGATCCGTCACGCGGCGGTGAGAAAGTGCTCGAGGCCATCCAGGCGGCCTGGATCGAAGAAGCCGACTGAACGCGTCCTGCAGGTTAGGCAATCCCCTGGAACCCGCGTATAATTCGCGGGTTTAATTTTTCGCAACACTCATATTTCTGGAGTTTTCCATGGCTGTTCAACGTACTTTCTCCATCATCAAGCCTGACGCCGTTGCCAAGAACGTCATCGGCGAGATCACCACTCGTTTCGAGAAAGCCGGCCTGCGCGTCGTCGCTTCGAAAATGAAGCAACTGTCCAAAGCCGAAGCCGAAGGCTTCTACGCCGAGCACAAAGAGCGCGGCTTCTTCGCTGACCTGGTTGCCTTCATGACTTCCGGCCCGGTCATCGTTCAGGTTCTGGAAGGCGAAAACGCCGTTCTGGCCAACCGCGAGCTGATGGGCGCCACCAACCCGAAAGAAGCTGCTGCCGGCACCATCCGTGCTGACTTCGCCGTTTCCATCGACGAAAACGCTGTTCACGGTTCCGACTCGGAAGCTTCGGCTGCCCGCGAAATCGCTTACTTCTTCTCCGCTACCGAGCTGTGCGACCGCATTCGCTAAGCGAAGCAGGTCTTGGGTGATTCCATGAGTGACATGACTGGCAAGATCAACCTGTTGGGCCTGACCCTGCAGGAAATGGAAAAATTCTTCGAGTCGATCGGAGAGAAGCGTTTTCGTGCCGGTCAGGTCATGAAATGGATTCACCACTTTGGCGTCGACGATTTCGCCGCCATGACCAATGTCGGCAAGGCCTTGCGCGAAAAGCTCGAGGCCGTTGCCGAGATTCGGGGCCCGGAAGTGGTCAGTGAAGACATTTCCGCCGACGGTACCCGCAAGTGGGTGGTCCGCGTTGCCTCCGGCAGCTGCGTCGAGACCGTCTACATCCCCACCGACGATCGCGGCACCCTGTGCGTGTCGTCGCAAGCCGGCTGTGCCCTGGACTGCAGCTTCTGCTCCACCGGCAAGCAAGGCTTCAACAGCAACCTCACCGCCGCCGAAGTGATCGGCCAGGTGTGGCTTGCCAACAAATCCTTCGGGACCGTTCCGGCCAAGATCGACCGCGCCATTACCAACGTGGTCATGATGGGCATGGGCGAACCCCTGCTGAATTTCGATAATGTCATCGCCGCCATGAAGATCATGATGGAAGATCTGGGCTATGGCATTTCCAAGCGTCGCGTCACACTGTCCACCTCGGGCGTGGTGCCGATGATCGACGAGCTGGCAAAGCACATCGACGTGTCGCTGGCCCTGTCGCTGCACGCACCGAACGACGAACTGCGCAACAAGCTGGTACCGATCAACAAGAAGTACCCGCTGAAGATGCTGCTGGAATCGTGCATGGGCTACATGTCCACCCTGGGTGGCAAGCGCGTGCTGACCATCGAGTACACCCTGCTCAAGGACGTAAACGATCAGCCTGAGCATGCTGCGCAAATGATCGAGCTGCTGCGCGACGTACCATGCAAGATCAACCTGATCCCGTTCAACCCGTTCCCGCACTCCGGCTACGAGCGGCCAAGCAACAACGCCATCCGCCGTTTCCAGGACCTGTTGCACCACGGTGGCTTCAACGTCACTACCCGCACCACCCGTGGTGATGACATCGACGCTGCCTGTGGTCAGCTGGTCGGCCAGGTCAACGACCGCACCCGCCGCAGCGAGCGCTACATCGCTGTGCGCCAGCTGTCCGCGGACGCCGAGCTGCAAGACAGCCCCGCCAGCCACTGACCGGGACCTTGCCCATGAGCCTGCGCGCCGCGCTGTCGATCCTTGCGCTTTCGCTGCTGGCCGGCTGCGTGTCGGGCGGTGCGAGCGACCCCCTGGCCAGCCGCCAGGGCAGGGCAGAGGCGGGGCGGGCCTATGTGCAGCTTGGGCTGGGTTATTTGCAACAGGGTTTGACCGAGCAGGCCAAGGCGCCGCTGGGCAAGGCCCTGGCCCTGGATGGCGGAGATGCCGACGCGCACGCCGCCCTGGCGCTGGTCTTCCAGGCCGAAGGCGAGCCGGCGCTGGCCGAAGCTCACTTTCGCAAGGCGCTGCACGCACGCACGGGCGACACGCGAATTCGCAACAATTACGGCAGTTTCCTTTATGCTCAGGGGCGATTTGCCGAGGCCGAGCAGATGTTTCGCCTTGCCAGCGCCGATACCCTGTATCCTGAGCGCTCACGCGTGTACGAGAACCTGGGCCTGACCGCTCTGAAGCTCGAGCGCCGCGACCAGGCCCATGCGTATCTGCTGAAAGCTTTGCAACTCAACCAGCGGCAGCCGAAAGCCTTGCTGGAAATGGCTGAGTTGTCCTACGAAAACAGGCATTATGTGCCGGCCCGGGAATACTACGATCGTTTCAGCCAGTTGAGCGACCACGATGCCCGTAGCCTGCTGCTAGGCAGTCGCCTTGCCAGGGTATTCGACGAGCAGGGCACACTGGCCGAGCTGGGCCAGCAATTACAACGACTTTATCCCGGTACGCCGGAATATCAGCAATACCTGTCGGAGCAACGATGAAAGCCGCGCATCCCGAAGTAGCAGTAGCGCCTGGCCAGAACCCCGGTGAGCTTTTGCGTCAGGCCCGTGAGAACCGGGACTGGTCACAAGCCGAGGTGGCCCGCAAGCTCAACCTCACTGTCAGTTCGTTGAACCACGTGGAAACCGGCGCCTTCGACAAGCTGCCGGGGCATACCTTCGCCCGTGGTTATATCCGCGCCTATGCCAAGCTGATGGACCTGGACCAGGCTGCCTTGGTGGAGGCCTTCGACCGTTACACCGGTACCCACGCCAAAGGCAGCGACGTGCATTCGCTGGGCCGTATCGAAGAGCCGGTGCGGCTGTCTCACAATATCCTGCGCGGCGTCAGCCTGCTGCTGCTGGTGGCCGTGGTCGGTGGCGGCTTTGTCTGGTGGCAGGACCAGGGCAGCCTGCGTGGCAAGGACCTGGCCAAGATCGCCCTGGAGCACGTCGAAGTCGAAAGCGCCGACGGTACCACCCAGATTCACCCGCTCGATGAGCCTGAAGACCAGGCTGTCTCCGCTGGGCAGCAGCCCGAGAGCGCGCCGCTGCCGCTGGAGCAGGGCGCTGCCGAGCAGCCTGCCGCCGCCGAACAGGCACCGGCAAGCCCGGCACCTGCTGCTACCGCTGCCGCGGTGCCAAATCCAGCCCAGCAGGCGCCTGTGCCACCGGTCGCCAGCGCCCCTGCTGCAGCGCCTGCGCCGGTAGCACCGGTTGCCCCGGCTCCGGCCCCGGCGGCTGTTGCACCTGCTACGCCCGTAGCGGCCGTGGCCGCTGCCGAGCCTGCTGCCCCTGCCGTGGTGCCGGCTGGCAGCGCCAAGGTCGCCATCCAGTTCGTCGCCGATTGCTGGACCCAGGTCACCGACGGCAACGGCAAGGTGCTGTTCAGCGCCATCAAGCGCAAGGGGGACAACCTCGAGCTGACCGGCAAGCCGCCGTTCTCGGTACGCCTGGGCTTTGCCCGTGGCGCCCAGGTCAGCTACAACGGCCAGGCCGTCGATGTTGCCCCGTTCACCAGTGGCGAGACAGCTCGCCTGAAGTTGGGACAGTAATCATGCACGGCGAATCTCCGATCAAACGTCGCGAATCCCGCAAAATCTGGGTCGGCAATGTACCGGTGGGTGGTGATGCCCCCATCGCGGTGCAGAGCATGACCAACACCGACACCAACGATGTTGCCGCCACCGTGGCGCAAATCCAGCGTCTGGTCGATGCCGGCGTGGACATCGTGCGCGTCTCGGTACCGGACATGGACGCCGCCGAGGCGTTCGGCCGCATCAAGCAGCAGGTCAGCGTGCCGCTGGTTGCCGATATCCACTTCGACTACAAGATCGCCCTGCGCGTGGCCGAACTGGGCGTCGACTGCCTGCGTATCAACCCGGGCAACATCGGCCGTGAAGACCGTGTGCGTGCGGTGGTCGATGCCGCCCGTGACCGGGGTATCCCGATTCGTATCGGCGTCAACGCCGGCTCGCTTGAAAAGGACCTGCAGAAGAAGTACGGCGAACCGACCCCGGCGGCGCTGGTCGAGTCGGCCCTGCGCCACGTCGAGCACCTCGACCGCCTGGACTTCCAGGACTTCAAGGTCAGCGTCAAGGCCTCCGATGTGTTCATGGCCGTCGAAGCCTACCGCCTGCTGGCCAAGCAGATCGTGCAGCCGCTGCACCTGGGCATCACCGAAGCCGGTGGCCTGCGTTCGGGGACGGTGAAATCCGCTGTCGGCCTCGGTATGCTGCTGGCCGAAGGCATTGGCGATACCATCCGTATCTCGCTGGCGGCCGACCCGGTCGAGGAAGTGAAAGTCGGCTACGACATCCTCAAATCGCTGCACCTGCGCTCGCGTGGCATCAACTTCATCGCCTGCCCGAGCTGCTCGCGGCAGAACTTCGATGTGGTCAAGACCATGAACGAGCTGGAAGGGCGCCTGGAAGACCTGCTGGTGCCGCTGGACGTGGCGGTGATCGGTTGCGTGGTCAACGGCCCGGGCGAAGCCAAGGAGTCCCATGTGGGGCTGACCGGCGGCACGCCGAACCTGGTCTATATCGACGGCAAGCCGGCACAGAAGCTGACCAACGACAACCTGGTCGATGAACTGGAAAAGCTCATCCGCCAGAAAGCGGCCGAAAAGGCCGAAGCCGACGCGGCGCTGATCGTCCGTGGCTGACACACAGAATTCGTAAGGACTTTTCGTGAGCAAATCGCTGCAAGCCATCCGTGGCATGAACGACATCCTGCCAGAACAGTCGCCACTGTGGCGCTACTTCGAAGGCACCGTGGCCGGCCTGCTGGACACCTACGGGTACAGCCAGATCCGCACGCCGATCGTCGAGTTCACCGAGCTGTTCAAGCGCTCCATCGGTGAAGTGACCGACATCGTCGAAAAAGAGATGTACACCTTCGAAGACCGCAACGGCGATTCGCTGACCCTGCGCCCCGAAGGCACCGCTGCCTGCGTGCGTGCCGTGCTCGAGCATGGCATCACCGGCAACGGCCAGGTGCAGAAGCTGTGGTACATCGGCCAGATGTTCCGCCACGAGCGCCCGCAGAAGGGCCGCTACCGCCAGTTCCACCAGATTGGCGTGGAAGTGTTCAACCTGGACGGCCCGGACATCGACGCAGAGCTGATCATGCTGACCTGGCGCTTGTGGGGCCTGCTGGGCATCCAGGACGCAGTCAAGCTGGAGCTCAACAGCCTGGGCACCAGCGAAGCCCGTGCACGCTACCGTGATGCGCTGGTCGAGTTCCTCTCGGCGCGCCTGGAGCAACTGGACGAAGACAGCCAGCGCCGCCTGAAGAGCAACCCGCTGCGCATTCTCGACAGCAAGGACCAGAACACCCAGGCGGTGCTGGTCGGCGCGCCGAAGCTGGAAGACTACCTGGACGAAGAGTCGCGCGTGCACTTCGAGGGCCTCAAGGCCCGCCTGGACGCTGCCGGCATTCCGTTCGTGATCAATACCAAGCTGGTGCGTGGCCTGGACTACTACAGCAAGACCGTGTTCGAGTGGGTCACCGACAAGCTCGGCGCCCAGGGCACCGTCTGCGCCGGCGGCCGTTACGACGGCCTGGTCGAACAGATGGGCGGCAAGCCGACCTCGGGCGTCGGTTTCGCCATGGGCATCGAGCGCCTGATCCTGCTGCTCGAAACCCTGGGCAAGGTGCCCGAGTCCATCAGCCGCCAGATCGACGTCTACCTGTGCGCCTTTGGTGAACAGGCGGAACTGGCCGGCCTGCGCCTGTCCGAAGGCCTGCGCGACCGCCTGCCGGGCCTGCGCCTGGCTGTCAACGCCGGCGGTGGCAGCTTCAAGAGCCAGTTCAAGAAAGCCGACAAGAGCGGCGCGCTGTTCGCGCTGATCCTCGGCGACGACGAACTGGCCAAGCAAGAGATCGGCTTCAAGCCCCTGCGTGGTCAGGGCGAACAACAGAACATTGCCTGGGATGCTCTGGCTGAGCACCTGGAAACCGCGATCGTGCAGGCGTAACGCGGTTCAACAAGCGAATAGGCGAAAAGGAGTATTGGGGTGTCGAGTACCGATGATGAACTGGCAGGGGTCAAGGACTGGTGGAACCGCAACGGCAAGCCGCTGCTGACCGGTGCCCTGCTGGCTGGCGTGGTGGTGTTGGGCTGGAATACCTGGCACAAGTACCAGAACAATCAGTCGCAAGGTGCCTCGCAGCTGTACCAGGCCTTGCTGGAGACCAGCCTGACGCCGACTGGCCAGCCTGACGCGACCAAGGTCGCGGAGCTGGCCGGCAAGCTCAAGAGCGAGTTCGGCGGTACCGCCTACGCCCAGTACGGCAGCCTGTTCGTGGCCAAGGTCGCGGTCGAGACCGGCAAGCTTGACGATGCTGCTGCCGAGTTGAAGAGCGTGCTGGACAAGCCGGCCGATGCCACCCTGGGCGAAATTTCGCGTCAGCGCCTGGCCCGTGTGCTGGCTGCCCAGAACAAGGCCGAGGACGCCCTCAAGCTGCTCGACGGCGACGCCGACAAAGCCTTCCTGGCCAGCCGCGAAGAGTTGAAAGGTGACCTGCTGGTGCAACTGGGTCGCGCCGACGACGCGCACAGCGCTTACGAAAAAGCCAAGGCTGCGTTGTCCGATGAGGCGGCGGTCGGTGGCCTGCAATTGAAGCTGGATGACTTGGCCAAAGGGGACGCGTAAGTGATCGGTTGGAAACATGCAGCAGTGCTGACCCTGGCCGTACTGGCCGCAGGTTGCAGCAGCAACAGCAAGAAGGAACTGCCTCCGGCCGAGCTGACCAAGTTCACCGAGGAAGTGGTGCTGAAGAAGCAGTGGAGCCGTTCGATCGGTGATGGCCAGGGTGAGACCTACAACACCCTGGTACCTGCCATCGAGAACGACCGTATCTACGCCTCCGACGTCAACGGCGAAGTCTTTGCTCTCGACCGCATCACCGGCGACGTGGTGTGGAAGAAGGACCTCGAGCTGCCGGTATCCGGCGCTGTCGGCGTGGGCTACGGCCTGGTCATGATCGGTACCCTCAAGGGTGAAGTCATCGCCCTGGACTCCAGCACCGGTGAGGAGCGCTGGCGCTCCCGCGTGACCAGCGAAGTGCTGGCCCCGCCTGCCAACAACGGTGAGGTGGTGGTGGTGCAGACCCAGGACGATCGCCTGATCGGCCTGGATGCCGCCACTGGCGACCGTCGCTGGATCTACGAAAACACCCCGGCCGTGCTGACCCTGCGTGGCACCGGCGCGCCGATCGCCACCAACCGCCTGGCCGTCGCCGGCCTGTCCACCGGCAAGGTGGTGGCGGTGGATATCAACAACGGCGTGCCGGTTTGGGAGAGCCGCGTGGCGATTCCGCAGGGCCGTTCCGAGCTGGACCGAGTGGTCGATATCGACGGTGGCCTGCTGCTGTCGGGTGGTACCCTGTACGTCAGCACCTACCAGGGCCGCGTTGCGGGCCTGGACCTGGAAAGCGGCCGGGTGCTTTGGCAGCGCGATGCCTCCAGCTATGTGGGTGTCGCCCAAGGCTTCGGCAACGTCTACGTCAGCGAAGCTTCGGGTACTGTCGAAAGCGTCGACGAGCGCTCGTCCAGCGCCCTGTGGACCAACGACACTATGGCTCGCCGCCAGCTGACCGCTCCTGAAGTGTTCTCCAGCTACGTGGCGGTGGGCGACTTCGAGGGTTACCTGCACCTGCTGAGCCAGGTCGATGGCCGCTTCGTCGGCCGTGAGCGTATCGACAGTGATGGCCTGCGTGCCCGCCCACTTGTGGTCGGCGACACCATCTACGTCTTCGGCAACAGCGGCAAGCTCGAGGCACTGACCATCCGCTGAAGCTATGCTTGAAGCCTTGGCGGGCTTCAAGCCGCGGCGTAGGACACGCCGCCCGAACTCCGGCCGCTGCCTTGCAGCGGCCTTTGCATTTTCAAGAATTCAAGAGTGGAGAGCCGAATGGTTCCCGTAATCGCCCTGGTGGGCCGCCCGAACGTCGGCAAATCCACCATGTTCAACCGCCTGACCAAAACCCGCGATGCCATCGTCGGTGACCTGTCGGGCCTGACCCGTGACCGCCAGTATGGTGATGCCAGCTGGCAGGGTCGTTCCTTCATCCTGATCGACACCGGCGGTATCACCGGTGACGAAGTGGGCATGGACGAGAAAATGGCCGAGCAGTCGCTCATGGCCATTGAAGAAGCCGACTATGTGCTGTTCCTGGTCGATGCCCGGGCCGGCATGACCGCTGCCGACCAGATGATCGCCGAGCACCTGCGCAAGCGGAACAAGGAAGCGATCCTGGTTGCCAACAAGATCGACAACATCGATGCCGATGTGGCTCGCGCCGAGTTCTCGCCGCTGGGCATGGGCAACGCCATCCCGGTGGCCGGCTCCCAGGGCCGCGGCATCAACGCGCTGATGGAGGCTGTGCTCGGCCACCTGCCACGCGACCAGGTCGAAGAAGCGCTGGACGCCGAAGTCGCCGAAGGCGAAGAGGCGGTGCGCATCCCTGGCCCGAGCGAGAAGGATGGTATCAAGATCGCCATCATCGGCCGCCCCAACGTCGGCAAGTCGACCCTGGTCAACCGCATGCTCGGCGAGGAGCGCGTGGTGGTGTACGACCAGCCGGGCACCACCCGCGACAGTATCTACATCCCGTTCGAGCGCGATGACGAGAAGTACACCTTCATCGACACCGCCGGCGTGCGCAAGCGCGGCAAGATCCACGAGGAAGTCGAGAAGTTCTCGGTGGTGAAGACGCTGCAGGCGATCAAGGACGCCAACGTGGTTATCTTCGTCATGGACGCCCGCGAAGGCGTGGTGGACCACGACCTGAACCTGCTGGGCTTCGCCCTGGAAGCCGGCCGCGCCATCGTCATCGCCCTGAACAAGTGGGACGGCATGGAGCCGGGCGAGCGTGACTACGTGAAGACCGAGCTGGAGCGCCGGCTGTTCTTCGTCGATTTCGCCGACATCCACTTCATTTCCGCCCTGCACGGCACCGGCGTGGGCCACCTGTACAAGTCGGTGCAGGCCGCGTTCAAGTCGGCGGTGACCCGCTGGCCGACCAGCCGCCTGACGCAGATCCTCGAAGATGCCGTGAGCGAGCACCAGCCACCACTGGTCAATGGCCGCCGCATCAAGCTGCGCTATGCCCACCTTGGTGGTGCCAACCCGCCGCTGATCGTGATCCACGGCAACCAGACCGACAAGATTCCCAAGTCGTACTCGCGTTACCTGGAGAATACCTACCGCCGCGTGCTGAAGCTGGTCGGTACGCCTATCCGCATCGAGTACAAGGGCGGTGAGAACCCGTACGAGGGCAAGAAGAACACCCTCACCGACCGCCAGGTCAACAAGAAGCGCCGCCTGATGTCGCACCACAAGAAGGCTGAGAAGAAGCGCCGCGACAAGCGCTGATTCCGCGCCAGCTTCTTCGCGGGTAAACCCGCTCCCAGGTCCCAGACAGTTTTCGAATTCTGTGCAGTACCTGTGGGAGCGGGTTTACCCGCGAAGGGGCCCTTTGATCCAGCGCAATCCCCCTATTGTTTCAACCTTTTTCCTGACCGCTCGATCCGCTATGCTCGGACTCCACCCCGTGCCGGATACACCCCAGGAAAGAGGGCTCCATGATCCGCAGCAAACTGCCGAACGTCGGCACGACCATCTTCACCACCATGTCCCAGCTCGCCGTGCAGACGGGCGCGCTCAACCTGTCGCAAGGTTTCCCCGACTTCAATGGCCCGCAGGCACTGCTCGATGCAGTCGGCCGGCATGTGGCCGCCGGGCATAACCAGTATTCGCCGATGACCGGCTTGCCGGCCCTGCGCCAGCAGGTGGCGGCCAAGGTCGCGCGTCTGTATGGCGAGCAGGTGGATGCCGACCAGGAAGTGACCATCACCCCTGGCGCCACCGAGGCGATATTCTGCGCCATCCAGGCGGTGGTGCATGCTGGTGACGAGGTGATTGTCTTCGACCCTTGCTACGACAGCTACGAGCCGTCCGTGGAACTGGCCGGTGGCCGCTGCGTGCATGTACAGCTGAGCGACGGCGATTTCCGCATCGACTGGCAGAAGTTCAGCAGTGCCCTCAGCCCGCGCACGCGCATGGTCATCCTCAATTCGCCGCACAACCCAAGCGGTGCGCTGATCACTCGCGATGACCTCGACCAGCTGGCGCGGCTGATCGCTGACCGCGATATCTACCTGGTCAGCGATGAAGTATACGAACACCTGGTCTACGACGGTGTGCGCCATGCCAGCGTGCTGGCCCACGAGCAACTGTACCAACGCGCCTTCGTGGTCAGCTCGTTCGGCAAGACTTATCACGTTACCGGCTGGAAGACCGGCTACGTTATCGCCCCGCCAGCACTGAGCGCCGAGCTGCGAAAGGTGCACCAGTACGTCAACTTCTGCGGGGTGACCCCGCTGCAGTGCGCCCTGGCCGATTTCATGGCCGAGCACCCCGAGCATATCGATGAACTGCCGGCCTTCTACCAGGCCAAGCGAGACTTGTTCTGCGGCTTGCTGGAAGGCTCGCGGTTCCGTTTCACCCGCACGGCGGGTACCTATTTCCAGCTGGTGGACTATTCGCAGATCCGCCCGGACCTGAACGATGTCGACATGTCGCTGTGGCTGACCCGTGAGCACGGCGTGGCGACCATCCCGGTGTCGGTGTTCTACCAGCAACCCATCCCCGAGCAACGCCTAGTCCGCCTGTGCTTTGCCAAACGAGAGGAGACGCTGCGTCAGGCAGCGGAAAAACTATGCGCGATCTGAGCACACTGCCGAATCTGAAAGTCGCCCTGGTGCAGACCACCCTGGCCTGGCACGACCGCGAGGCCAACTATGCGCACTTCGAGGTGCTGCTGGAGCAGGTGGGCGAGGTGGACCTGGTGATCTTGCCGGAAATGTTCACTACCGGTTTTTCCATGCAATCGGAAAGCCTGTGCGAGCCGGAAAACGGCCCGACCTACAAATGGCTGAAGGCCCAGGCGAAGAAGTACAACACGGTGATTACCGGCAGCGTGATCATCCAGGCCGCTGATGGCAGCCACCGCAACCGCCTGCTGTGGGCCCGGCCGGATGGCGAGATACTGCACTACGACAAGCGCCACCTGTTCCGCATGGCCGGTGAGCACAAGCATTACACCCCGGGCGAACGCCAGGTGCAGTTCGAGCTCAAGGGCTGGCGGATTCGCCCGCTGATCTGCTACGACCTGCGCTTCCCGGTGTGGAGCCGTGATGCCCAGGACACCGACCTGTTGCTGTACACCGCAAACTGGCCGGCTGCGCGCCGCCAGCACTGGAACCGGCTGTTGCCGGCGCGGGGTATCGAGAACCTGTGTTATGTGGCTGCGGTGAACCGGGTGGGCACCGACGGCAAGGGCTTTGCCTATTCTGGTGACAGCCAGGTGCTGGACTTCCAGGGCGAGAGCCTGCTCAGTGCCGGGGAGGCGGACGGGGTGTTTACCGCGGTGTTGAGTGCGGCGGAACTGGCGGCCTATCGGGCCAAGTTCCCGGCCAATCTGGATGCTGACACCTTCGAGCTGCACTAGGCCGGAATTGAATGGCTTGAATTGGCCCGCTGTAGGAGCGGCCTTGTGTCGCGAAAGGGCCGCAGAGCGGCCCCAGGATCCTGGCAGCGATGCATGAACTGCCGGGGCTGCTACGCAGCCCTTTCGCGACACAAGGCCGCTCCTACAGGTACTGCGTTGCTAGCTCAGGCCAGTATCAGTAAACATCCCGCCGATACCGCCCATCCTCGATCAGCTGTTGCACAACCGCTTCCCCGAGGATACCGTTGAGCGCCGCATCCACCCCGGCAGCCATGCCTTGAAGGCTGCCGCAGACATACACACAAGCGCCATCCGCCACCCAGCGCTTGAACTCTTCAGCCTGCTGCAGCAACACATCCTGCACATACACCTTCTCGGCCTGATCCCGCGAAAATGCCAAGTCCAGGCGTGCCAGGTCGCCGCTTTCCAGCCAGCCTTGCAGCTCGTCACCACACAGCAGGTCATGCGCCCGGTTACGTTCGCCGAACAGTAGCCAGTTGCGCTGCTCGCCGGCATTCACCCGTGCGCGGAGCAGGCTGCGCAGGCCGGCCAGGCCAGCGCCGTTGCCGATCAACACCAGCGGTGCAGCAGTTTCCGGCAGGTGGAAGCTGCTGTTGCGCCGCAAACGCATGCTCAGCGTACCGTCAAGCGGCAGGTACTCGGTCAGCCAGCCGGAACCCAGGCCCAGGTTGCCATCGGCATGGCGTTCCTGGCGCACGATCAGCTCCAGCACGCCATCACTGGCGATCGAGGCAATCGAGTACTCGCGGCTGCCGATCGGTACCAGTGCGTCGACCAGAGCTTGCGGCTGAAGGCCGATCAGGTGATCGCGACGGGTCGGCAACTGGCGGCCGGCCAGGGCCTGGGCGAGGGTTTCGCCCAGGCCATTCACTTGCACCTTGGCCCCGGTGTCCAGCGCCATGCCATCGAGGAAGGCGTCGATCCTCGGCTGGCCATTGAGCGGCAGGATCTCCACCAGGTCACCGGCTTCCCAGCTGGCAGGCTGTTCCGGTCGCAGGCCCAGCAGGTACACCGGCTGGCCTTGGCTGCCCGGGTTGAGCAGTTCACGGCGCACCAGCGACCAGCTGCCGAAACTCGGCGGCTGCCAGGCAGCCACTGGCTGGGCGCCAGTCAGTTGCGCCAGCTCCTGCTGCCACTGCTGCAGCGCGGCCTGGTCGGCGTTGTCCACTTCCACCGGGCTGAATGCACTGGTGGCACCGCGTTCACCCAGCCATGCCTGCAGGCGGCGGGCGAAGCCGCAGAAGTGCGGATACTGGCGGTCACCGAGGGCGAGCAGGGCATAGCTGAGGTTCTCCAGCGCCCAAGGTTGGCCGAGCACCTTGCGTTCGAAAGCGCGGGCGCTGTCGGGGGCTTCGCCGTCGCCGAAGGTGCTGACCACGAACAGTGCACGGCGGGCCTGGCGCAGGTCGCTTTCATCCAGTTCTGCCAGGGCGCGTACCTGCACTGGCAGGCCGGCGGCCTGAAGCTGCCCGGCGCTCTGCCAGGCCAGTTGTTCGGCAAGCCCGCTCTGGCTGGCAAAGCTGATCAGCCAGCTATCGCCGCTGGTAGTATTGCTGGTGACGTTGCCACGGGCGGCACGCACCTGGCGCTTCTTGCGCCGGCGGTCGAGGTACAGCAACCAGCCGGTGACGAAGAACAGCGGCATGGTCAGGCTGGCGATGGTGACGATGATGCGCCCCGGCAGCCCGAAGTATTCGCCCACGTGCAGGGCGTAGACGCTCTGCAGCAATTGGGCCTTGAAGGACTTGTCGGTATAGCGGTCATGTCTTTTCACTTGGCCGCTGGCCGGGTCCAGCACCAGCGTGTTGAAGGCACGTGGGTGGTCGGCGTTGTCCAGCAGGTAGAACAGGTTGGCCGGCTGGCCGCCTACGGGTGGCAGGCGCAGGTTGTACATCGCCAGGCCCGGGCCGGCCGCGTCCTTGAGATTGGCCCATATCGCGTCGTAGTCGACCACCAGTGGTGGGGCGTTCTTGTCGATCTTCTGCGGCCCGTGGCGGCCACGGCCTTCGCCGCGCTTTTGCTGCTGGCCGGCGGCCGGCGCGTCGGCCAGCAGCTTGTTCAGGCCTTCGCGGTACCACTCGTAGGACCAGAACAGCCCGGTCAGGGCGAACAGCAGGTAGAACAGCAGGCACCAGGTGCCGGCCACCGCGTGCAGGTCCCAGTTGAAGGCGCGGCCTTTCTTGGCCCAGTCGAAGGTCAGCCAGGTGCGCCAGTCCAGCGCCTTGCGCGGCCAGCGCAGGTACAGGCCGGAGAGGCAGAAGAACACCAGCATCAAGGTGCAGGCACCGGTGATCTGCCGGCCGCTGTCGCCCATGGCCAGGAAACGGTGCAGGTTGAGCATGAGGTTGAAGAAGCCTTGCCCGGCCACTTCTCCCTTGAGTTCGCCGGTGTATGGGTCTGCGTAGCGCAGCGGGCCACGGCGCTCGCCTGGTGGCGGGGTGAAGGAGACGCGTGCGGCGTTGCTTTCGCGCACATCGACCCACAGCATCGCCACCTTGTCGTGCTGCTGGGCCTCGACCCGCCGGACCAGTTCGGCCGGTGGCAGCACGCCCTCCGGGCGCACCTGGACCTTCAGAACATCGGCATTCAGCGCGCGCAGCAGCTCTTCCTGAAACGAGTACAAGGCCCCGGTGATACCCATCAAGGCCAGCACCAGGCCAGCGGTGATGCCAAAGAACCAGTGCAATTGGAACAGCGTCTTCTTCACCACATGATCACCTTGTGTTTCTGCCGCACACCGCGCGGCGTGCATTATGCCTTGATACGCAAAAGCCCCGCTCACGGGAATGAACGGGGCAGGGTGGGCTAGTCAGTCAGGCTTGTTGGCTGTACCGGCCTCTTCGCGGGTGAACCCGCTCCCACAGGTACTGCACTGACCTCAGGTCCAGGGATATCTCTGTGGGAGCGGGGGCCGGCACAGGCGCAGCCCATTCAACAGATCAACCCAATCCCGACATCAGAAATGGACGCTGGTAGTCAACAGAGCCGTCCGCCCCGCCGCCTGGTTGGCGAAGTGGGTGGAAAAGGCCTTGTCGTAGTACACCTCGTTGGTCAGGTTCTGCACGTTCAGCTGCAGGTCGACGTTCTTGGTCAGCTTGTAGGCGGCCATGGCGTCATAGCGCACGTAGCTGTCGACCATTGTGGTGTTGGCCACGCTGCCGTACACGTCATCCACGTAGAAGGCACCACCCCCCACGGTCAGCTTCGGTGTAATGGAGTAGGTGGTCCACAGGCTGGCGCTGTTGTTTGGCGTGTTCGGCAATTGGTTACCGTCGTTGGCCTTGTTCACTGCGCCGCCGTCGATCTGGCGGGCTTCCATGTAGGTATAACCGGCAAATACCTGCCACTTGTCGGTGATCTTGCCGCTGGCTGACAGTTCGATGCCCTGCACACGGGTTTCGCCGACGTTTTCGTAGGTGGTGGTGTCAACCTGAACGCGGGCGTTTTCTTTCTCGGTGCGGAACAGCGCGGCGGCCAGGGACAGGCGCTGATCGAGCAGGTCCCATTTGGTGCCGATTTCGTAGTTCGTGGTCTCTTCCGGCTCCAGATCACTGCTCAGCAAGTTGCCGGCGCGATCGGTGGTGTTGCCCAGCGGGTTGCCTTCAGTACCTTCGCCCAGCATCGCCCCGGGTGGCGTTGCGGAGGTGGCGTAGGAAACATAGATGCTGCCATTCTCGGCCGGCTTCCACACCAGGCCCAGCTGGCCGGTGACGAATTCGCTTGTATCCTTGCCTTTGGAAACAACGCCCTTGCTGTTCACCACGGTGGCTCCTGTGGCGTCGTAGGTGCGGTACTGGGTGTCGAAGTGGTCGTAACGCAGGCCCATGTTCAACAGCCACTCGGGCGTCAGCTCGAGCGTGTCGAAGACATAGATTGCGCGGGTGTTGCTCTTGGTATCGGTGCCCGCGTAGTTGCGTGCGATGCTGCCGTTCCATGGATCGTCCGGGTTCGGGTTGCTCAGCGAGGTGCAGTTGTAACCGCTGGTGGCGCCGATCATGCCGGGGGTGCAGTTGGTATTGGCGGTGCCGCCCGGGACGGTGTCGGTATCGACGGTATAGCTCGAGCGCTTGCTCTCTTCACGGCTCAGTTCTATACCGGTCGAGAAGCTGTTCTTCATGCCAGCCAGGTAGAACTCGCCGAACAGGTCGGTCTGGTTGGTGGTGGTGGCAGTGTTGCCCACACGGGTGTTGGCGCGGCGCCAGACGCTGCCGTTGTTGACGTTACCCTTACTGTCGTCAGGCTGGGTCAGGATGTAGTCCTGCATGCTGTTGCCGTGGCGCAGGGTGTTCTTGATGGTCAGCGAGTCGGTCAAGTCGTGTTCGATGGCGAAGGTGGCGATGTCCACGCGGCTTTTGCGGAAGTCACGACCGGTCAGGCCATAGAAGTTGTCGCTGTCACCGCCGTCGTACGGTTTGCTCGGGTGTGCCGAGGTTCGGGCAGTACTACCAGCGGTCGGAATGGTGTACGGAATGCCCGAGTCCGGCAGGTCGTCGCTTTCCAGGTGGTAGTAGTCGAGGTTGACCCGGGTCGGGGTGCCCAGACCGAAGGCCAGAGACGGGGCGATACCCCAACGGTCGTAGTTGACCTTGTCGCGGCCGGCGACGTTGCTTTCGTGGGTCATCAGGTTCAGACGCCCGGCAACGGTGTCGCTGAACTGGTAATTGCCATCGAAGGTATAGCGCTGGGTCTGGTCGCTGCCCCAGGTCCAGGCGCCGTCAAGCGAGTTGCCCAGGTGGGCGCGCTTGCTCACCAGGTTGATGCTGCCGCCGGCGGCGCCACGGCCGCCGATGGCCGAGTTCGGGCCCTTGGCCACTTCCACCGATTCGATGGCGAAGATTTCACGGGTTTGCGCACCTGTGTCACGCACCCCGTCCAGGTAGGTGTCGCCCTGGGCGTCAAAGCCGCGTATGAACGGGCGGTCGCCTTGCGGGTTGCCGCCTTCGCCGGCACCAAAGGTGATGCCGGGTACGGTGCGCAGTGCATCCTGCAACGATAGAGCGTTGGTGTCCTTGATTACCTGCTGCGGGATCACGGTGACCGAGCGCGGGGTATCTACCAGCGGTGCGGTGTACTTCTGCGAGGAGGCCTTGTCGACCTTGTAATCGGTGCTGGCCTGTTCAGCCTTGCCGTTGACGCTGGTGGCGTCGAGGGTGATCGCGTTGCTGGCGGCGGGGTCGGCGGCGTAGGCCGACGAGGCGCTGAGGGCGACGCCGATGGCAGACACGATCAGGCGTGGTGAACTCACTGCAGATGGTACGGACTGGCGCATTGCTTAGGACCTTCCCCAAGGTGTTAAGGCCGCGGATCTTAATGTAAGCAATTGTGACTCACAATTGAGAGTAGTTACCATTCGTGAATAATTTACAATCTTTACAATTTCCCTTTACGGTTTCATCAAGCTGAAACGTCTTAAGCGGCGAATGGGGCTTGTGAAGCGCAAAAGGGAATCAATATCATTGACGCCTTTACATTTTCCAACGGTGCTGCCGCCATGCTGCTTCACATCCCCGGCCTGTTCGACGCCGATGAACTGGCCCGTATCCGCGAGGCGCTGGAGCAGGCCGACTGGGCCGACGGCAAGATCACGGCCGGCTACCAGTCGGCCAAGGCCAAGCACAACCTGCAGCTGCCGGAAGGGCACCCGCTGGCCAAGGAGATCGGCAGTGCGCTGATCGACCGCTTGTGGAAGAACCCACGCTTCATGTCTGCAGCCCTGCCGCACAAGGTGTTCCCGCCGCTGATCAACTGCTACCGCGAAGGTGGCAATTTCGGCTTCCACATCGACAATGCCCTGCGCCAGCCCAAGGGCAGCCCGGAGCGGGTGCGTACCGACCTGTCTTCCACGCTGTTCCTCAGTGATCCGGACAGCTACGACGGCGGTGAGCTGGTGATCCAGGACACCTATGGCGTGCAGCAGGTCAAGCTGGCCGCCGGTGACCTGGTGCTGTACCCCGGCACCAGCCTGCACAAGGTCAACCCGGTGACCCGTGGTCAGCGTTACGCCGCGTTCTTCTGGACCCAGAGCCTGGTGCGCGAGGACAGCCAGCGGGCGTTGCTGTTCGAGATGGACAATGCCATCCAGCAACTGACTGCCGATGTGCCGGACCATCCATCACTGCTGCAGCTGACCGGCACCTACCACAACCTCCTGCGCCGCTGGGCCGAGGTCTGAGCTGTGTCCTATCAGTTGCGGCGTGAGGAAGTGATGGATGTGGCCCGTTTGCGGGCCATGCTGGAGGAAAGCCCAGGCAAGGCCGCCCAGGCGATTCTGGCGGCGGCCGGGCAGGGTGCGGTCGAGGCACAGTTGCTGCTGGGACAGATCCTGCTCGACGGGCGCGGTATTCAGGCGGATGCTGCCGTGGCCCGGCGCTGGTTCGGCATCGCCGCGCAGGGCGGCAGTGCCATGGCGCACAACATGCTGGGGCGTTGCCTGGAGCATGGCTGGGGCGGTGAACCAAGCCTGGCGCAGGCGGCCGTTCACTATGCGCGTGCGGCCGATGCCGGGCTGGACTGGGGGTTGTACAACCTGGGCAACCTGCTGGCCACCGGGCGCGGCGTACCGGCCAACCAGGCGCAGGCGCTGATGTGCTACGAGAAGGCGGCGCACATGGGGCATGCCAAGTCGATGAACCTGTACGGGCGTTACCTGGAGCAAGGCATCGCCACGGCGCCCAACCCGACACGGGCGTTGCGTTGGTATCGGCGTTCGGCCGAAGCGGGGGACTTTCGCGGGATGTTCAGCCTGGGGCTGGTGCTGGTCGAGCGTGGGCAGGTGGCGGAAGCCGGGCCTTGGCTTGAGCGGGCGCGGGGCGAGGGGAACATGAATTTCCTGCGCAGTGCGTTGGTGACCTTGCAGCGCGCGGGGCCGGTGTTGATGGCCTTTGCGGCGCGGTATGCCGAGGAGATCGAACGGCGCGGAGCTTGAGGTCGCCTGTGCTGGCCCTTTCGCGGGTAAACCCGCTCCCATAGGGTCCTCACAGGTTTTGAAACCTGTGGAATACCTGTGGGAGCGGGTTTACCCGCGAAGAGGTCGGAACTGACAGCACACACATGAAAACGGGGCCTTGCGGCCCCGTTCTGCATTACAGGTAGTAAGCCTTCAGCGGCGGGAAGCCGTTGAACTCCACTGCGCTGTAGCTGGTGGTATAGGCACCGGTCGACAGCCAGTACAGGCGGTCGCCGATGGCCAGGTTCAAGGGCAGGCCATACTTGTAGTGCTCGTACATGATGTCGGCGCTGTCGCAGGTAGGGCCGGCGATGACCACTTCTTCGGTCTCGCCTTTCTTCTCGGTCCAGATCGGGAACTTGATGGATTCGTCCATGGTTTCGATCAGGCCAGAGAACTTGCCCACGTCGGTGTAGATCCAGCGCTCGACGGCGGTGCGCGACTTGCGTGCAACCAGGACCACTTCGCTGACCAGGATACCGGCGTTGGCAATCAGCGAACGGCCCGGCTCGAGGATGATTTCCGGCAGGTCGTCACCGAAGTCTTCCTTCAGGAAGCGGATGATCTCTTCGGCGTAGGTTTCCAGGCTGTTGGTGCGGGTGATGTAGTTGGCCGGGAAGCCGCCACCCATGTTGATAAGCTTCAGCTCGATGCCGTCTTCTTCCTTCAGGCGCTCGAAGATCACCTTTACCTTGGCGATGGCAGCATCCCACACGCTGATGTCGCGCTGCTGCGAGCCGACATGGAAGGAAATGCCGTAAGGCACCAGGCCCAGGTCGCGGGCGAGGATCAGCAGGTCCATGGCCATGTCGGTCTGGCAGCCGAACTTGCGCGACAGCGGCCAGTCGGCAGTGGTCGAGCCTTCGGTGAGGATACGCACGTACACCTTCGAACCCGGTGCGGCCTTGGCGATGTTGCGCAGGTCGGCTTCCGAGTCGGTGGCATACAGGCGTACGCCCTTCTCGTAGAAGTAGCGGATGTCCTTGGACTTCTTGATGGTGTTGCCGTAGCTGATACGGTCAGCGCTGACGCCGCGGCCCAGCACCTTGTCCAGTTCGTAGATCGAGGCGATGTCGAAGCTCGAACCTTTCTCTTTGAGCAGGTCGATGATTTCCACGGCCGGGTTGGCCTTGACCGCGTAGTACACCTTGGCGAATTCGAAACCAGCACGCAGGTCGTCGTAGGCCTGGCTGATCATCTGGGTATCGATGAGTACGAACGGGGTTTCCTGCTTGTCGGCGAACGCCTTCATTTTCTGGAAGGTGTCACGCGCGAAATAGTCTTCGACCTGGATCGACATGCTCAGGGACTCCATGGGCAAACTGAAAATTTAAGTGGCTGCAAACTGAACGTCCTCCGTATCCCCACTTTGGTTCGCCTACTCAGTACTTGAGCCGGATGGATCGTTTCCAGCATGGACGTTCGGCGCGCACTTTAGGGCGTGAAGAATGCAGAATCAACAGGCAATCCGGGCGTGATCGACGCGGATCGACGACCTGCCATTTGAATAACCGACCCATGTGACCGGCTGATGTTCCCGGCGAGGTTTCAAGCGTAAAAAATTGTGGAATGGGTGGTGTTGCGGCCGTCGCGGGTAAACCCGCTCCCACAGGGTTTCCCCTATTGCCGCGGCAGCGGGTTTGCCCGCCAAAGGGCCTCAGGTGTTCATATTTATGGCCACATTTTCCTGGCACCGCCGTGCATGAAAAAGACGATAAATTTTTTGTTACCGACTGGCGGAATTGCCGTGTTGGATGAGAAACATTACTATTCGCACCCTTGTCTGCCTCCCTGATGACCCCGACCGTGTCCGGACCCAAAGGCTTCCTCGACCACTACCACGAGCTGATCGGCACCTGGACGCGCAAGTTGCGCAGTCGACAGCAGGCCGAGGACCTCACCCACGATGCCTTTGTCCGGGTACTGGAAAACCCGCGCGAGCAGGTCGAGCAGCCACGCGCCTACCTGCACCAGACCGCACGCAACATTGCCGTGGATGGTTTCCGGCGTGAGGACCGCCGCCAGGCCCTGGAGCTGCAAACCTTCGACGAAGGCGTGGCCGGCAGTGACGACCCCGAAGCCTACGTGCATGCGCTGGAGCTGGCCGACAGTGTCGAGCGGGCGCTGGCCGAACTGCCGCTCAATTGCCGGCAGGTGTTCATCTGGCAGAAGCTCGAAGGCCTGACCCAGGCCGAGATCGCCGAGCGCATGGGGTTGAGCAAGAACATGGTCGAAAAGTATATGATCCGCACGCTCCGGCATCTGCGTGAGCACCTGGATGTGTCGGCATGATGAGTCAGGAGACCTTTTCGATGAAACAGCACGGTACCGATACCGTCCGCGAACAGGCGGCGGCGTGGTTCGCCCGGGTGCAGGATGCGCCGCGCGATGCCGGGCTGCAGGCGCAGCTGCATGCCTGGCTGGAAGGCGATGCACGGCACCGTGATGAGTACCAGCAGCTCGCCCGCCTGTGGCAGGCCGCCGACTTCATCCCGCGCCAGCGCCTTGAAGCGCTGTGTCAGCCGGCCCCGGTACGCCAGTTGCCACGTCGGCGCTTCGCGCGCCAGGCCTTGGCCGCCAGCCTGGCCGCACTGGCGTTGGGCCTGGGCTGGGGCGGCTGGCATTACCAGCAACTAAATCATCAGGGCAGCTTGCAGACCGCCTTCAACGAACGCCGCCAGGTCGAACTGCCGGATGGTTCGCACCTTGAGCTCAATGGGAGCACGCGAGTGCAGGTCGCTTTCAGCGCCGGCCAGCGGCATGTCCGGCTGATGGCGGGTGAAGTGATGTTCACCGTCGCCCATGACAGTGGCAGGCCGTTCGTGGTTGACACCGCGCAGGGTAGCGTGACTGTCACCGGTACCCGTTTCGACGTCCGTCTGGACCCAGCCAGCACCCGTGTGGCGGTGGAGCAGGGCTCGGTGAGTGTGCAGGGCAAGGGCGCCTCGCTGGCGCAGCTCACGGCGGGCCAGGGCTCGCATATAGATGCACAAGGCCAGGTGGCCGCGCCCTATGCGGTGAATACCGGCGCCCTGACTGCCTGGCGCCAAGGCCGGCTGGTGTTCGACAACGCCACCCTGGCCGAGGTGGTGGCCGAAGCTTCGCGCTACCGCAGCCAGCCGCTGCGGGTCGCCCCCGGCAAAGTCGCGCAGTTGCGGCTGTCCAGCACCTTCAGCACCGATGACACCGACGCGCTGCTGCGTGCCCTGCCGAGCATCCTGCCGGTGGCCGTCAAGGCCAACGAAGATGGCTCGCGCGAAATAATCGCGAAATAGATTCAGGTTTTTTTCCGCTCGTTCGTCTTCCCCGCCAGCTGCAACTGCCAAGCATTTCCATTTGCATGCAGTTGGCGTTTATTCCGTACTCCAGGAAGTCTCGACGACGTGAACAACAACAAGCCCTTCCCACGCTTCCGCGCCCTGGCGCTGGCCCTGGCGGTCAGCGCCGTGGCCGTCAACAGCCAGGCCGCAGAGGCCGGCAGCACTATCCAGATTCAAGCCCAACCCTTGGCATCGGCGCTGAACCAACTGGGCCAGCAGACCAACCTGCAGCTGTTCTTCAGCCCCGAGCTGGTGGCCGGCAAGCAGGCCCCGGCGGTTTCCGGCCAGCTGGCGCCCGAGCAGGCGCTGCAGCAGTTGTTGCAAGGCAGCGGCCTGACCTACGAGATGTCCCAGGGCACCGTGGTGGTGAAGCCGGCTCAGGCCGATGGCATCCTCACCACCGGCAGCCTGGAGCTGGCGCCCACCGACATCAAGGTGGTGGGTGACTGGCTGGGAGACGCCCAGCAGAGCGTGGTGCAGAACCACCCCGGCGCGCGCACCGTGGTACGCCGCGAGGCGATGGTGGAGAAGGGCGCAATGAACGTGCGCGACGTGCTGCGCGGCATCCCGGGTGTGCAGGTGCAGGATTCCAACGGCACCGGCGGCAGCGACCTGTCGCTGAACGTGGGTGTTCGCGGCCTCACTTCGCGCCTGTCGCCACGCTCCACGGTGCTGATCGACGGCATCCCGGCCGCCTTCGCGCCCTATGGGCAGCCGCAGTTGTCGATGGCGCCGATTTCCTCGGGCAATCTCGACAGCATCGACGTGGTGCGTGGCGCCGGTTCCGTGCGTTATGGCCCGCAGAACGTCGGTGGGGTGATCAACTTCGTTACCCGGGCGATCCCGGAGAAGGCCTCGGCGGAGCTGTCCACCACCCTGGAAACCTCCCAGCACGGAGGCTGGAAGCATACCGAGTCGGCCTTCGTCGGCGGCACGGCGGACAACGGCATGGGCGTGGCGCTGCTGTACACCGGGGTGAATGGCAACGGCTACCGTGAAAGCAACAACGGCAACGACATCGACGACGTCATCCTCAAGACCCACTGGGCGCCGACCGACGTTGACGAGTTCTGGCTCAACTTCCACTACTACGACGGCCGCGCCGACATGCCTGGCGGTCTGACCCAGGCGCAGTACGACAGCAACCCGTACCAGTCGCTGCGCGACTACGACTACTTCGCCGGTCGGCGCAAGGACGTGTCGTTCAAGTGGCAGCGCCAGCTCGACGACGCCACCCAGTTCGAAGTGCTGACCTACTACACCGACAGCTTCCGCGGCAGCGCCATTGCCTCGCGCGACATGAAGACCCTGTCGTCGTACCCGCGCAACTACCACACCTTCGCCATCGAACCGCGGCTGTCGCGGATCTTCTTCGCCGGCCCGACCACCCAGGAAGTCAGCGTGGGCTACCGCTACCTGAAGGAAGCGATGCGTGAACAGTCGACCCGCCTGGCGCTGATCGACAACGTGCCGACGCCAACCCCGACCTCCGACGGCCATGTATTCCAGGACCGCAGTGGCGGTACCGAGGCGAGTGCCTACTACATCGACGACAAGATCGACGTGGGTAACTGGACCATCACCCCGGGTATCCGTTTCGAGCACATCAACACCGATTGGCGCGACCGCCCGGTGCTCGGTGCCAACGGCCAGCCGGTGCCGGAGAAGAAACGCAGCATCACCAGCAACGAGCCGCTACCGGCCCTGAGCGTGATGTACCACCTCTCCGATGCGTGGAAGTTGTTCGCCAACTACGAGACCTCGTTCGGCAGCCTGCAGTACTTCCAGCTGGGCCAGGGTGGTACTGGCAACAGCACGGCCAATGGCCTGGAGCCGGAAAAGGCCAAGACCTACGAGCTCGGTACCCGCTATGACAATGGTGGCTTTGCCGGTGAGCTGACGGCGTTCTACATCGACTTCGACGACGAACTGCAGTACATCAGCAACGATGTGGGTTGGACCAACCTCGGCGCGACCAAGCACCAGGGTATCGAGGCTTCGGTGCGCTATGACCTGGACGGGCTGGACCCGCGCCTGGAAGGGCTGTCGGTGAGCGGTGGCTACACCTATACCCGCGCTACTTATGAAGGTGACATTCCTGGCTTCAAGGGCCGTGACCTGCCGTTCTATTCACGCCAGGTGGCCACTGCCGGGGTGCGTTACGCAGTCAACCACTGGACCTGGAACCTGGATGCCTACGCCCAATCCAAGCAGCGCGCGCCGGGTACCGGGATCAATGCCGATGGCAGCTTCAACGGCGACTACATCACCGAGCCGAGTGCGGACGGGCAGTACGGCGATATTCCGGGTTACGTGACCTGGCATGCCCGTGGCGGCTATGAGTTCGGGCCCCAGATGTCCAACCTGAAGCTGGCGGCGGGGGTGAAGAACCTGTTCGACAAGCAGTACTTCACCCGTTCCAGTGACAACAATGCCGGCATCTATGTGGGTGAACCGCGCACCTTCTATGTGCAGGCCAGTGTAGGGTTCTGAGCCGAGATCGCCGGGGCCGCTGTGCGGCCCATCGCGACACAAGGCCGCTCCCACAGGTACCGCGTCAAGCCCGAGGCTGATGCTGTACTTGTGGGAGCGGCCTTGTGTCGCGAAAGGGGCGCACAGCGCCCCCAGGGATTAAGAAACCACCGCCTCGGCCGGCGAGACAATGCAGGTCTTTGCTCCGCGCGAACGCCCCGAACTCAGGTAAGCCGCAATCGACTCCTGGGTCACTTCACCCAGGAACACCTGCTCGGCATCCAGCACCGGCAGCCACGCCCGGTTGAACTCGTACATCCGCGACAACAGGATGCGCAAATGTTCATCATGCGACGCCGTGGCATTGAACGGCCGCAGGAAGTCGCCACAAGTCCCTTGCTGGCGATGCATATCACGGCGGCGCACGTAACCCAGCGCCTTGTTCTGTGCATCGGTCACCACCACGTACCGGCGGTCGTGCTCGTCCAGTAGCTCCAGCGCATCGCTCACCGGCGTCTGCGGGCTTACCGACGGCGCATTGTCTGCCGCATCCTCCGCACGCACCAGCAGCAGGCGTTTCAGGGTGCTGTCCTGGCCGACGAAGTTGCTGACAAATTCATCCGCCGGGTGCGCCAGCAAGGTGTCCGGGTGGTCCAGCTGCAACAACTTGCCGGCGCGGAAGATGGCAATCTTGTCGCCCAACTTGATCGCTTCGTCAATGTCGTGGCTGACCATGATCACGGTCTTGTTCAACGCCCGCTGCATCTCGAAGAACTCGTTCTGGATCATCTCGCGGTTGATCGGGTCGACCGCGCCGAACGGCTCGTCCATCAGCAGCACCGGCGCTTCCGCCGCCAAGGCGCGGATCACGCCGATACGCTGCTGCTGGCCGCCGGACAGCTCGCGCGGGTAGCGCTGCAGGTACTGCTTGGGCTCCAGCTTGATCATGTGCATCAGCTCGCGGGCGCGTTCATGGCACTTCTGTTTGTCCCAGCCGAGCAGGCGCGGCACCACGGTGATGTTCTCCTCGATGGTCATGTTGGGGAACAGGCCGATCTGCTGGATGACATAGCCGATGTGCCGGCGCAGGGTGACCTCGTCCAGCCCGGTGGTGTCTTCGCCATTGATGAACACCTGGCCGGAAGTGGGCGTGATCAGGCGGTTGATCATTTTCAAGGTAGTGCTCTTGCCGCAGCCCGAGGGGCCGAGGAACACGCAGATTTCCCCTTCGTTGACGGTGAGGCTTACCGAGTCGACGGCTTTGACGTCCTTGCCGTTGACGTTGAAGGTTTTGCTGAGGTTCTTCAGTTCGATCATGAGCGCAGTCCTTCTGGAGTCAGGGCACGTTGCAGGGTTTGCAGGAGCAGGTCGGCGATGATCGCCAGCAGGCTGACCAGCACGGCGCCGACCAGCAGCATCGACATGTCGCTGCGGCTGATGGAGGTGAGGATGAGTACGCCAAGGCCGCCAGCGCCGATGGTGGCGGCGATGGTCATGACGCCGATGTTCATCACCACGGCGGTGCGCACGCCGGCAAGGATTACCGGCACGGCGATGGGCAGTTCGACCATGCGCAGGCGCTGGCCGAAGGTCATGCCGATGCCGCGTGCGGCTTCACGGATGCCGGGCTCGACGTTGGTCAGGGCCAGGTAGGTGTTGCGCATGATCGGTAACAACGAATACAGGAACACCGCGGTAATCGCCGGTAGCGGTCCGAGGCCCTGGCCGAACCTGGAGTAGAACGGCAGCAGCAGGCCGAACAGGGCGATGGAAGGGATGGTCAGCAGCACGGTGGCGCTGGCCTGCAGCGGGCCGGCAAAGGCCGGGAAGCGGGTCATGAGGATGCCCAGCGGCACCCCGACCAGAATCGCCAGGCCCACGGCGACGCCGACCAGCATGATGTGCTGCCAGGTCAGTTGCAGCACCTGGGCCCAGTCGAGGTGGGCAAACGTGTCGAGCAGGCTCATGGCTGTACCTCGCTAGGCATTGGGTGCTCACGCAGGAAAGCGGCGGCGACCGTGGTCGGGTTCTGGTGTTCGACGTCGACCTTGGCATTGAGCTGGCGCATGGTTTCGTCATCCAGTTGCTCCGCCAGTGGCTTGAGCAGGCTGGCCAGTTTTGGGTTGGCGTCGAGTACCTGTTTGCGCACCACCGGCGCCGCGGTGTAGTCGGGGAAGTAGTGCTTGTCGTCTTCCAGGAGCTTGAGGTTGAACGCGTTCAGGCGACCATCGGTGGTGTACACAAGGCCTGCGAACACCTGGTTGTTGTGCATGGCGGTGTAGACCAGGCCGGCATCCATCTGGCGGATGTTGGCGCGCCCCACTTGCAGGTCGTACATCTGTTTCAGGCCTACCAGGCCGTCCGGGCGGTTGGCGAACTCGGTGTCCAGTGCCACCAGGTGGTTGCGATGGCTTTCGTCGCGCAGTACCTGGTTGAGGTCACTGATCGAATTTATCTGCGGATAAGCCTCGGCGACCTGCTTGGGCAGGCCCAGCGCGTAGGTGTTGCTGAACTTCGACGGGTTCAGCCAGATCAGGTCCTTCTTCGCGTCCAGTGCCTTGACCTTGGCGTAGGTCGCCTCGGCACTGGGCATGCGCTCGTCGATATGGTTGTACGACACCAGCGATACGCCGGTGTATTCCCACATCAGGTCGAGCTGGCCGGTTTCCTGGGCCTGGCGCGCGATATTGCTGCCAAGGCCGGTGGTCACGCGCACGTCATAGCCGTTGGCGCGCAAGTATTGCGCGGTGATTTCGGCGAGCACGGTCTGTTCGGTGAATACCCGCGCGCCGATGCGGATCAGCGGTTTGTCTGCCGCCTGGGCAAATCCTGCGAACAGCACGGCGGCGCCAAGCAGCAAGGCGATTTTCTTGTTCATACGTTCCCTATCCTTATTGGGCCAGGCCACGTTCCAGCCAGCGCTTGCTGGAGAAACTCACCGCCGCGTCCAGCGCCAGCGCCAGCAATGCGGTGCAGGCAGCCCCCAGCAGGAGCTGTGGCTGGTTGTTCAGGGCGATGCCGGGGAAGATCAGGCTGCCCAGGCTGTTGGCGCCAATCAGGAACGCCAGCGGTGCGGTGCCGACGTTCAGCGCCAGGGCCACGCGCACACCGCCAACGATGATCGGCACGGCGTTGGGCAGCTCCACCTGCCACAGTTGCTGGCGCGGGGTCATGCCGATGCCGGTGGCGGCTTCCTTGAGCGAGGTGGGGACGTTTTTCAGGCCCTCGTAGGTGTTGCGCACGATCGGCAGGAGGGAGGCGAGGAACAGCGCGAAGATCGCGGGCCCGGCGCCGATGCCGAGGATACTCAGGGCGATGGCCAGAACGGCCAGGGGAGGGATGGTATTGCCAACGTTGAAGAACTGCATGAAGCGCTCGGCTTTGTCGACCCGGTGCGGTCGACTTAACGCAATGCCGGCGGGGATGCCCACGGCCAGCGCCGCCGCCATCGAAGCCAGCACCAGTACCAGGTGCGCTTGCAGGTAGAACCCAAGATCGTCGCGATAACGCGCGATCGTGTCGATGCCGATCCAGTGGACCAGCAGGGCCAGGATGACGAGCACGGCGGCCCATCCCAACAGCCCTTTTCCGTAGCGTTTAGCCACAGGCGGACTCCTTGTGTTGTCGGCGAGCACACTTCTTGGTTGCCGGCCAGTCCTGGCGGCGGGTGGTGTGTTCGCGAGTAGCAGCGTGACGCACGCCGAAGGCTGCGATCAGGCCATGAGCCGAACCCCGTCGGGCCCGAAAATGCTGATGAAACCAGCTCCCCAACCGAAGCGGGTTGCAGGGGAGTGGACGTCTCCGTGGGCGTAAAGGTTCCCATCTGGGGCGGCATTTGGCCAGTGTTAATCACTGGGTGATCATAAACTGGACGAGAAAAAGCAGCGGGTTGGTGCGCTGTAGGCGTTGAAATAACTGACCTTTGGCCATTTGTCGTGATAAAGCGGGTGGTTGTTGAATTTGTAATGGCAGTGCCGGCCTCTTCGCGGGCACGCCCGCTCCCACAGGGATCTCCACTGCTGTGCAGGCCTGTGCAGTACCTGTGGGAGCGGGCGTGCCCGCGAAAGGGCCGGAACAGGCACCGCCGGTTCATCAAGTTTTGGTCCCGGCCCAACTTCAGGTATGATATCGCCCCTTTTTAATCCCCCAGTCAGGCGATTTCCCATGACCAACCAGGCCGCCGAAGTCGCGAAGCGCCGCACTTTCGCAATCATTTCCCACCCCGACGCCGGTAAGACCACCATCACCGAGAAGCTGCTGCTGATGGGCAAGGCCATTGCCGTCGCCGGTACCGTGAAGTCGCGCAAGTCCGACCGCCACGCCACCTCCGACTGGATGGAAATGGAGAAGCAGCGCGGCATCTCCATCACCACCTCGGTGATGCAGTTCCCGTACCGCGAGCACATGATCAACCTGCTCGACACCCCCGGCCACGAAGACTTCTCGGAAGACACCTACCGCACCCTGACCGCGGTGGACTCGGCGCTGATGGTGCTCGACGGCGGTAAAGGTGTAGAGCCACGTACCATCGCCCTGATGGACGTGTGCCGCCTGCGCGACACGCCGATCGTCAGCTTCATCAACAAACTCGACCGTGACATCCGCGACCCGATCGAGCTGCTGGACGAGATCGAAGCCGTGCTGAAGATCAAGGCCGCGCCGATCACCTGGCCGATCGGTTGCTACCGCGACTTCAAGGGCGTGTACCACCTGACCGGTGACTACATCGTGGTGTACACCCCGGGCCACGGCCACGAGCGCACCGAAGCCAAGATCATCCAGAAGCTGGACTCGGACGAAGCCCGTGCCCACCTGGGCGACCAGTACGACTCGTTCGTCGAACAGCTGGAGCTGGTGCAGGGCGCCTGCCACGAATTCAACCAGGAAGAGTTCATCAACGGCCAGCTGACACCGGTGTTCTTCGGTACCGCGCTGGGCAATTTCGGTGTCGACCATGTGCTTGACGCCGTCGTCGACTGGGCGCCGCGCCCGCTGGGTCGGGTTGCCCACGAGCGCACCGTGGAGCCTGTGGAAGAGAAGTTCACCGGTTTCGTGTTCAAGATCCAGGCAAACATGGACCCGAAACACCGCGACCGCATCGCTTTCATGCGCATCTGCTCGGGCAAGTACGAGAAGGGCATGAAGATGCGCCACGTGCGGATCAACAAGGACCTGCGTATCGGCGATGCGCTGACTTTCTTCTCCTCCGAGCGCGAGCAGCTGGAAGAGGCCTATGCCGGCGACATCATCGGGCTGCACAACCACGGCACCATCCAGATCGGCGACACCTTCACCGAAGGCGAGGCGCTGGGCTTCACCGGTATCCCGCACTTCGCCCCTGAGCTGTTCCGCCGGGTGCGCCTGAAGGACCCGCTGAAATCCAAGCAGCTGCGCCAGGGCCTGCAACAGCTGGCCGAAGAGGGTGCTACCCAGGTGTTCTTCCCTGAGCGCAGCAACGACATCATCCTCGGCGCAGTCGGTGTGCTGCAGTTCGACGTGGTCGCCAGTCGCCTGAAGGAAGAGTACAAGGTCGAGTGCGCCTACGAGCCGATCACCGTATGGTCGGCCCGCTGGATCGGCTGTGACGACAAGAAGAAGCTCGAGGAATTCCAGAACAAGGCCATGGAGAACCTGGCCATCGACGGTGGCGGGCATCTGACCTACCTGGCGCCGACCCGGGTCAACCTGTCGCTGATGGAAGAACGCTGGCCGGACATCAAGTTCCGCGCTACCCGCGAGCACCACTGATTTCGAGAGCTTGCTCCTGATTTTCAGGGCCTGCTCCTGCCCCTTGTGGGAGCGGGTTTACCCGCGAATGCGTCGGTAAACTCAACATCGCATTCGCGGGTGAACCCGCTCCCACAGGGACCGTGTCAAGGTCGAAATCAATTCCCGGCCTTGATACTGGTCCAGATCCGCGTGCGAATACGGTCGATCTTGGCCGGCATCGCCTCCAGCGCATACAGCTTGCCCATCACTTCCTCGCTCGGGTAAATCATCGTGTTGCCCTTCATCGCAGGCTCCACCAGCCCGTCCGCCGCGAGGTTGCCATTGGCGTACTGCACATGGTTGCTGATGTTGGCCATCACCTCCGGCTGCAGCAGGTAGTTCATGTAGGCATACCCGGCCTTTTCATCCGGTGCATCGGCCGGCATGGCGACCATGTCGAACCACATCGGTGCACCTTCTTTGGGTATCGAGTAGCCCACCTTCACCCCGTTCTTCGCCTCCTCGGCACGATTCTTCGCCTGCAGCACATCCCCGGAAAAACCCACCACCACGCAGATATCGCCGTTGGCCAGGTCGCCGGTGTACTTCGATGAATGGAAGTAGCTGATGTAGGGCCGCACCTGCATCAGCAGCGCCTTGGCCTTGTCGTAGTCCGCCGGGTTCTGGCTGTGGTGCGGCAGGCCCAGGTAGTGCAGGGCGATCGGTAACAGCTCGGGGCCGTTGTCCAGCACCGCGACGCCGCAGCTTTTCAGCTTGCTCATGTACTCGGGCTTGAAGATCAGGTCCCAGGAGTCCACCGGGACATTGTCGCCGAGCACCGCCTTGACCTTGTCGATGTTGTAGCCAATGCCGGTGCTGCCCCACAGGTACGGGAAGCCGTATTGGTTACCCGGGTCATTTACCTCCAGTGCCTTGAGCAACACCGGGTTGAGGTTGTGCCAGTTGGGCAGCTGCGACTTGTCCAGCTGCTTCAGGGCCTTGCCCTGGATTTGCCGGGCCATGAAGTGGTTGGACGGGAACACCACGTCGTAGCCGGAGTTGCCGGTCATCAGCTTGCCGTCGAGGGTTTCGTTGCTGTCGTAAACGTCGTAGGTGGGCACGATACCGCTGGCTTGCTGGAAGTTCTTCAGTGTGTCGGGGGCAACGTAGCTGGACCAGTTGTAGATCTTCACCGTTTCGGCGGCGCCGGCCACGCTGGCGGCCAGCATCAGGGGGGCGAGAAGGAGCGTGCGCATGTCGGGGTTACCTTGCTTTGTCTGTTGTTATCGAAGGCAGGCGATCAGCGGATCAGAAAATCAGAACGTAAGTCTTGCGAACGGTCTCCTGGATATCCCAGGTGCCCGTACTGTTGGCCGGTAGCATCAGTGCGTCTCCGGCTTCTATGAACAAGGGCTCTCCACCGTCAGGGGTGAAGGTGCAGCGGCCCTTGGTGAAATGGCAGAACTCCTGCTGCACGATCTGCCGCCGCCAGCGCCCGGGGGTGCACTCCCAGATGCCGGTTTCGACGCCGTCGCTGCGCTCCACGCAGGTGATCGACGCTACCGCCACGGGCTCGCCAAGCGGTACCGCAACGGGGCTGGAGTTATCAAGCACGACGCTGTCGGTGTTCTTGAAATGGGTGATGCTCATGACCGGTAAATCCTGTGTCGGGGAAAGGGAAGTCAGTGCATGAAGCCTTCCATGAAGTCCGCAAGATTGCTGGCAAGGCGCCGCCTCCACGGCGCGCTGGCGGGGTTGGCGAGGGTCCGGTCCTCGTGGACGAAGCTCTGGATGATTGCGTTGTAGCCCAGCCAGCGGCAGGGCTCGGGTGGCCAACTGGCCAGGCTTGAAAGCGGGCGGTTGTCGAGCACCCAGGGTTGCGCGGTCAGTTCGTTGTGCTGGTCGAGGATCAGCGCCGCCAGGGTTCGCCCGCCCAGGTTGGTGGCACCGACGCCTTCGCCGCCGTAGCCGCCGGCCAGGGCGATGCCGCGCTGGCGGTCGCAGAGCATGTGTGGGCGGAAGCGCCGTGCCATGCCCAGGTTGCCGCCCCAGGAGTGGGTGATGCGCACGTGCTTCAGCTGCGGGAACAGTTCGCCGAACAGGTAGCGGCGCAGCTCGATTTCCTGTTCAGTGAGGTTGAAGTTTTCGCGCAGGCGGCCGCCGAAGCGGTAGCCGCCACGGGCGCCGAATACCAGGCGGTTGTCGGCCGTGCGCTGGCCGTAGGTGACCTGGCGGCTGCTCTCGCTGAAGGCCTGGCCCTGCTTCAGGCCGATCTGTTCCCAGGTGGCTTCCGGCAGGGGCTCGGTGGCTACCAGCAGGCTCTGTACCGGCAGCTGATGCTTGCCCAGTGGCGGCAGGCTGACGGCGTAGCCTTCCACGGCGGGTACCAGCCATTGGCAGCGAATGCGCGCCAGCGGGGTGCGCACCTCACCCGGCTGCCAGGCGATGGCTGGGGTGTTCTCGTAGATGGGTACGCCCAGCGCTTCTACCGCCCGGGCCAGACCACGCGCCAGTTTGGCGGGTTGGATGGTCGCGGTGTGCGGGCTGTAGATCGCGCCATAGGCATTGCTGACCCGCAACTGGGCGTCAAGCTGATCGGGGCGCAGCCAGCGGTAGTCGTCCTCGGTCATGCCCTGGCGATAAAGGTTGTCGAGGTAGGTGCGCAGGCTGCGCTCCTGTTCCGGGTAGCGTGCGGCGCAGTACAGCACGCCGCCTTTGCGGTAGTCGCAGTCGATGCCTTCGCGTTGCAGCACGCCATGTACTTCATCGGGGATGGCATGCAGCAAGTCGATGCTGGCGCGGCGCTGCTGCGGCGACAGGGCGGCCAGCAGGCGGTCTTCGCCGAGCAGGTTGCCCATCAGCCACCCGCCGTTGCGCCCCGAGGCGCCATAACCGGCGATGTAGGCGTCGATTACTGCAATGTTCAGCTGCGGCGCCTGGCGCTTGAGGTAGTAGGCGGTCCACAGGCCAGTGTAGCCAGCGCCGATAATGCATACGTCCGCGTCCAGGTCCTCGCGCAGGGCCGGGCGGGCGCACAACGGCTCGTCTAGCTGGTCCATCCACAGGCTGAGCGTGCGCAGGGGTTGCATCGGGTTCGGCTCCACATCCGTCAGGTCTGTGGGCGATCCTAGTGGTGTCTACGGGCGGCTGTCTTACGTGCGTGCACGCAGGGAAATTTGCTTCAGGTATGCCTTGGGCGTAAGCCCGGTGTGCTCGCGGAAACACTTGTAGAACGCCGACAGGGAGTTGAAGCCGGCATTGAAGGCCAGCTCGTCGATCGTGGCCTCGATGCTGTCGTCATCGAGGCTGGCCATCAGGTGCTGCAGGCGGGCCTGGTTGACGTAGCGGTAGAAGCTTTGCCCGAGCACCTGGTTGAGCAGGTAGGAGATCTGGTTGCGGCTGTAGCCGCTGGCGTGTGCCACCTGCTGCAGGTCCAGCTCCGGGTCCAGGTAGGGGCGCTGGCGCTGGAAGTAGTGTTCCAGGTCCTGGGCCATGGTCGACAGTTGACGGGGCGACAGGCCCAGGCGGCTGGTGGCCGGGCGCGGGCCGTTAGTGGCATGGCCACTGCCGTTCCGGCGGACCAGCGTGGCGTATTCGTTGACCCGCCAGATCAGGCCGTCCTTGACGGTAATCGCCTCGCTGGACTGGAACGCAACCAGGCCGTCGCCGCCTTGGACCGTGACCTGGTACTGAATGAATGCTGTGCAGCCGTCCACGCGGATGCGGTCGCTGTGCACGATATCTTCGCCAGCTTCGTGAGGCAGGCAGGCGCGCACGTAGTCACGCAGTTCCTGATAGCCGAGCACGCGGTTCTGGAAGAAGTCGTGGTACTGAATGTCCGGGTGGTAGAGCGCAATGACACCGTCGAGATCGCGGTGCTTCCAGCACAGGTGGTAGCGAAGCACGGTGTCGGCGGTAAGCGGGGTCTGCTCGGGGCCGTCAGGGAGGGTGTGGGCGGTCATGAGCCTGATAGTGCATTGCAGAACACCCAGCTGCAAGGGTGCGGATCCGGCATATTGCACGGTTTTGCCAAGCGGCTTGGGGAGTAAACCGTTGATTCGGTTGAGTATGATTTTTTGACCGGGGTGGCATGGCGCGTGCACCTGTCTGTTCAACATCGAACAAGGAGAAAGGCCATGCGCTCGATACTGCTCTGGATGATTGGGGTGCCGATTCCGGTGATTATTCTGATCTGGTTCTTCATGCATTGAGGATTTTAGGGGCCGCTTTGCGGCCCATCGCGACACAAGGCCGCTCCTACAGGAGATCGCGG
The DNA here is from genome assembly GCF_036784815.1 of Pseudomonas sp. TE3-3-F2023. Lineage (NCBI taxonomy): Bacteria > Pseudomonadati > Pseudomonadota > Gammaproteobacteria > Pseudomonadales > Pseudomonadaceae > Pseudomonas > Pseudomonas sp. TE3-3-F2023. The sequence goes on from NZ_CP145113.1 coordinate 1,842,952, forward strand.
TCCCTTGTAGGAGCGGCCTTGTGTCGCGATGGGCTGCAAAGCAGCCCCGGCTATCTAGAGGCTAAAGAAACTGCTCGGCATAGTGGCAAGCCACCTGCCGGGTACTCACCTGCCTGAGCGCTGGCACCTCCTTGGCACACCGCTCGGTCGCATACGGGCAGCGCTTGTGAAACGCACAACCATCCGGCGGGTTCAGCGGGTTGGGCAACTCCCCGGCAATGCGGATCTTCGGCTTCAAAGGGTCTGGGTGAATCGCCGGCGTCGCCGACAGCAGCGCCTGGGTATAAGGGTGCAACGGCCTTTCATAGATATCTTCTTTCGGCCCCATCTCCGCCGGCCGCCCCAGGTACATCACCAGTACCTGATCGGCTACATGCCGCACCACCGCCAGGTTGTGCGAGATGAACACATAGGCAGTGTTGAATTCCTTCTGCAAATCCATGAACAGGTTCAGTACCTGAGCCTGGATCGATACGTCCAGCGCCGAGGTCGGCTCGTCCGCCACCAGCACCTTGGGTTGCAGCATCATTGCCCGGGCCAGGGCGATACGCTGGCGCTGGCCACCGGAGAACATGTGCGGGTAGCGCTGGTAATGCTCGGGGCGCAGGCCGACCTGTTCCATCATCTTCTGCACTTTTTCTCGCCGCTCGGCCTTGCTCAGCGAAGTATTGATCAGCAGCGGCTCGGCCAGCTGGTCACCAATCTTCTGCCGTGGGTTGAGCGAGGCGTAGGGGCTCTGGAACACCATCTGCACGTCGCGGCGCAGTTGTTTGCGCTCGCTCTTGCTGGCGCCTTTCACTTCGGTGCCGGCAATTTGCAGCGAACCGGACGACGGCTCTTCGATCAGGGTCAGCGCGCGGGCCAGGGTCGACTTGCCGCAGCCGGACTCGCCGACCACGGCCAAGGTCTTGCCGGCCTCCAGTTCGAACGACACGCCATTCAGCGCGCGGACCAGGGCGTGGCCCTTGAACAGCCCGCGGGAGACTTCGTAATGCCGGGTCAGCTCCCGGGCGGATAGAACGACGGCCATCACGCCACCTCCTGGTTCAACGGGTAGTAGCAACGCACCAGGCTATGGGCCTGGGGATCGAGGGGCGGGCGCTGGTGCCGGCAGTTGTCCTGCACGTACGGGCAGCGCGGTGACAGCAGGCAACCTACGGGGCGGTCGTAGCGACCGGGGACGATGCCGGGCAGGGTGGCAAGGCGTTCGGCACCGATGCTGTGCTCGGGGATCGCCGCCAGCAACGCTTCGCTGTAAGGGTGGGCGGGCACATCGAACAGCTCCGGCACCTGGCCCACTTCCACGGCCTGGCCGGCATACATCACGCACACCCGCCTGGCAGTTTCGGCGACCACGGCGAGGTCGTGGGTGATCAGGATGAGCGCCATGTTGCGCTCCTTCTGCAGGTTGACCAGCAGCTCCATGATCTGCGCCTGGATGGTCACGTCCAGCGCAGTGGTGGGTTCGTCGGCGATCAGCAGCTTGGGCTCGCCGGCAATCGCCATGGCAATCGCCACGCGCTGGCTCATGCCGCCGGACAGCTGGTGCGGGTAGGCGTCCAGGCGGCTTTCCGCAGCCGGGATCTCGACCTTTTTCAGCAGTTCCAGGGCACGCTGGCGCGCGGCCTTGCCCTTCAGGCCCAGGTGCTGGCGCAGCACTTCCTCGATCTGGTAACCCACGGTGTAGCTGGGGTTGAGCGCGGTCATCGGGTCCTGGAAGACCATGGCGATGTCCTTGCCCACCACCTTGCGTCGCTGGCGACCGCTGAGCTTGAGCATGTCGGTGCCATCGAACGTGAGCGAGTCCGCGGTGATGCGCCCGGGGGCGTCGATCAGGCCCATCAGGGCCATCATGGTCACGGACTTGCCCGAGCCGGATTCGCCGACGATGGCCAGGATCTCGCCGGCTTCCACCGTCAGGTCCAGGCCATCGACCACCGGTACTGCATTGGCGTCGCCGAAGCGCACGTTCAGGTTGTTGATCTGCAACAGTGACATGGCGTTCTCCTCAGGCGGCGTTCTTGAGTTTCGGGTCCAGCGCATCGCGCAGGCCGTCGCCCATCAGGTTGATTGCCAGCACACTGAGCAGAATGGTCAGGCCGGGCAGGCTCACCACCCACCAGGCGCGCTCGATGTAGTCACGGGCCGAAGCCAGCATGGTGCCCCACTCCGGGGTCGGCGGCTGTACACCAAGGCCGAGGAAGCCCAGGGCGGCGGCGTCAAGGATGGCCGAGGAGAAGCTGAGGGTGGCCTGCACGATCAGCGGCGCCATGCAGTTGGGCAGCACGGTGACGAACATCAGCCGTGGCAGCCCTGCACCAGCCAGGCGTGCGGCGGTAACGTAGTCGCGGTTCAGCTCACCCATCACGGCGGCGCGGGTCAGGCGCACGTAGGATGGCAACGACACGATGGCGATGGCGATCACGGTGTTGATCAGGCCTGGCCCGAGGATGGCGACGATGGCCACCGCCAGCAGCAGCGAGGGCAGGGCCAGCATCACGTCCATCAGGCGCATGATCGACGGGCCGAGCAGTTGCGGGAAGAAACCGGCCAGCAGGCCCAGCAGGATGCCAGGGATCAGCGACATCACCACCGACGACAGGCCGATCAGCAGCGACAGCCGCGCGCCCTGGATCAGCCGTGAGAGCAGATCGCGGCCCAGTTCGTCGGTACCGAGAATGAACTGCCAGCTGCCACCTTCGAGCCACACCGGGGGGGTCAGCAGGAATTCGCGATATTGCTCGCTCGGGTCGTGCGGGGCGACCCACGGCGCGAACAGCGCGCAGAACACCACCAGGCACATGAAGGCCAGGCCCATCACCGCGCCTTTGTTGCGGGCGAAGGCTTGCCAGAATTCTTTGTATGGCGAGGGGTAGAGCAGGCTCTGGTCCACCGGGCTGACCGGTGTGACGGATTTCGGAATCGGGCTAGTCATGGCGAAGGCCTCAGCGCTGATGACGGATGCGTGGGTTGGCCAGGCCGTAGAGGATATCCACGACGAAGTTGACCAGGATCACCAGGCAGGCGATCAACAGGATGCCGTTCTGGACCACGGGGTAGTCACGGGCACCGATGGCTTCGATCAGCCACTTGCCGATGCCCGGCCAGGAAAAGATGGTTTCGGTCAGCACCGCACCGGCCAGCAACGTGCCGACCTGCAGGCCGAATACGGTCAGTACCGGGATCAGCGCGTTGCGCAGGCCGTGCACGAACACCACGCGGGCCGGCGACAGGCCTTTGGCGCGGGCGGTGCGGATGTAATCCTCGCGCAGCACTTCGAGCATCGACGAGCGGGTCATGCGGGCAATCACCGCCAGCGGGATGGTGCCAAGCACGATGGCCGGCAAAATCAGGTGCATCACCGCGTCCTTGAACGCACCTTCCTCGTCGCTGAGCAGGGTGTCGATGAGCATGAAGCCGGTCTTCGGCTCGATGTCGTAGAGCAGGTCGATGCGCCCGGAAACCGGGGTCCAGCCCAGGCTTACCGAGAAGAACATGATCAGGATCAGGCCCCACCAGAAGATCGGCATGGAGTAACCGGCCAGGGAAATACCCATCACCCCGTGGTCGAACAGCGATCCGCGCTTGAGCGCAGCGATCACGCCGGCCAGCAGGCCGACGATGCCGGCGAACAACAGGGCGGCGAAGGCCAGTTCGAGGGTGGCCGGGAACAGGGTGAGGAACTCGCTCCACACGCTCTCGCGGGTGCGCAGCGATTCACCGAGGTCACCCTGGGCCAGCTTGCCGACGTAGTCCAGGTACTGGACCGGCAGCGGCTTGTTCAGGCCCAGGCGCTCCATGGCCTGGGCATGCATTTCGGGGTCGACCCTGCGCTCGCCCATCATCACTTCCACCGGGTCGCCGGGGATCAGGCGTATGAGCGCGAAGGTCAGCAAGGTGATACCGAAAAAGGTCGGTATCAGCAGGCCAAGGCGCCGGGCAATAAAGCTCAACATTGTCGGGGTTACCTCATCAGGCCGTGGGGCGATCAGCCCGCTACGGTGGTGCCGCCGGTTCCCGTGTGGGTTGCCGGCGGTCGTTGTTGTTCTACTTCACCTTGGTGGTGGCGAAGTTGTTGTTGGTCAGAGGGTTGATCACGTAGCCCTCCACGTTGTCACGCATGGCGGTGAACATCTTTGGATGGGCCATGCTGATCCAGGGTTGGTCGTCATCGTACACTTTCAATGCCTCGTTATAGAGCCTTGCACGCTCGTCGTTGTCGATCACTTCGCGGGCGCGGCTGATCAACTCCTGGAACTTAGGGTTGCACCAGCGCGCATAGTTCTCGCCGCTTTTGGCGGCATCGCAACTGAGCAGCGGGCTGAGGAAGTTGTCCGGGTCGCCGTTGTCGCCGGCCCAGCCGGTGGACACCAGGTCGGCCTCGCCTTTCTTGGCCCGGCGCAGCATTTCGGCCCACTCCATCACGCGGATGTCCAGCTTCAGGCCGATCTGTTTGAGGTCGGCCTGCAGCATCTCGGCAGACAAACGCGGGTTGGGGTTGGTCGGGCCGCCGCCGTTGCGCGTGAACAGGGTGATTACCGTACCTTCGGGCACGCCCGCCTGCTTGAGCAGATCGCGCGCCTTGGCCAGGTCGCGGGGCGGGTTTCTGTTCTCGTTGTTGTAGCCGATCATGGTCGGCGGGTACGGATTCACGCCGACCAGTGCATTGCCTTTGCCGAACAATTGGTCGACATGGGTCTGGCGGTCGAAGGCCATGTTGATGGCTTTGCGCACGCGAACGTCGCTCAGGTATTTGTGTTCGGTGTTCATCGAGATGTAACCGGTGACCAAGGCCTCGATCTCCTCGACCTTGAGTTTCGGGTCCTGCTTGATCGACGGTACATCATCGGGCTTGGGATAGAGTGCCACCTGGCATTCGTTGGCGCGCAGTTTCTGCAGGCGCACGTTGCTGTCGGTAGCGATAGCGAAGACCAGCGCATCGGCAGGCGGCTTGCCGCGGAAATAGTCCGGGTTGGGCTTGAAGCGAACCTGGGCATCCTTGTTGTAGCGCTGGAAGATGAACGGGCCGGTGCCGATTGGCTTGCTGTTCAACTCGGCAGCCTTGCCGGCCTTGAGCAGCTGGTCGCCGTACTCGGCGGAGTAGATCGAGGTGAAGCCCATGGCCATGTCGCGCAGGAATGGCGCTTCCGGTCGGTTAAGGGTAATCACCACGGTGTGCTCGTCGGCTTTGCTGACCGACTTGAGCAGGTCCTTGAAGCCCATGCTCTCGAAGTACGGGTACCCGACGCTGGTCTTGTCATGCCATGGATGGTTCGGATCGAGCTGGCGATTGAGGCTCCACAGGACGTCATCGGCGTTGAAGTCGCGGGTGGGCTTGAAGTAGTCAGTAGTGTGGAACTTCACGCCCTGGCGCAGGTGGAAGGTGTAGGTCAGACCGTCTGCTGAAATGTCCCAGCGCTCGGCCAAGGCCGGCTGGACTTCGGTGGTACCGGGCTTGAAGTCGACAAGGCGGTTGAATACCGTCTCGGCCGAGGCATCGGCGGTAACCGCAGTGGTGTACTGGACGATGTCGAACCCTTCAGGGCTGGCTTCGGTGCACACCACCAGCGGTTTGGCCGCCAGTTGCGTGGCGCTGCCCAGGACCAGCGCTGCCAGGGCTAGGCGCAGCGGCAGCGATTTCATGAAAGCTTTCTGCATGGGTTGAAACTCCCTGCTTGCATTGATTCCAGCGTAGCCGCCACGGCCCGCAGCGAAGCAGGCCGTGGTGCCGGCGGTCAGAGAATGTTGAATGGAATGGTGGTCACCACCCGGAACTCATCCAGGCTGCCATCGCCCTGGGCCTTGCTGGCGCGGTGCGCGGTGTAGGTAGCACGGATGCTGGTATCCTTCAGCGGCCCGCTCTGTACCGCGTAGCTGGTGCCGAAGCCCCACTCGTAGTGGGTTTCGCCATCCAGGCCGTTCACGTCATAGGCGGTACCGCGGTAATGGGTACCATCGATGCCCCAGCCGCGGGCGTTGTACAGGTTGAACTTCAGGCCCGGCACGCCGTACGGCGCCATGTTCAGCACGTAGGAGATCTGCAGCGATTTCTCGTTGGGGCCGTTGAAGTCCGACAGCAGCGAGTTGGCCAGGTAGATGCCGTTGGTTTCGTGCAGGTAGTCGAAGTACTCGTTGCCGTTGACCTGCTGCCAGGAGGCGCTGAGGGTGTGGGCCTGGTGGGTCAGGCCGAGCGACAGGCTGTAGGTGTCGTTGTCGATCTCGCCCATCTTCTTGCTGCCGGCGTCGACGGTCTTGTAGTAGTTCAGGCCAGTGCTCAGGCTGAGTACTGCACTGTCGCCGAGCACGTGGTTGGCGCCGAAGTAGTACTGGTTCCAGAAGTCGTCGACCTTGGTGGCGTACAGGCTGGTGCTAAGGCTCTTGAACGGCTGGTAGTTGATGCCGGCGGTGCTGGCGCGGTCGGTTTCAACGCCAGTGGCACTGTATTCGCTGCGGAACTTGCTGAGGCTTTGTTCGGTACGCGGCGAGACGCGGTCGAAGGTGCCAAGATCGAAGCTCAGGTTGTCGAATTCGGCACTGTGCAAAAACGCGCCCTGGAAGCTCGAGGGCAGGGCACGGTTGCCGATGTAGGCGATCATCGGCGTGTCCACCGATTGGCGGCCGACGGTGAGGGTGGTGTTGGACACCCGCGCCTTCACGTTGGCCAGGCCCATCTTGCTCCACTGGCCAACCGGGTCGCCGTCGCTGTGGGTCAGGGTGCGGTTGTTGGGGCCGGCGACGTCCTCGCGGTTCTGTTGCAGGGCGATGGCATTGTAGCCGGCGGCTTCGACGGCGAAGCCGACGGTGCCCTGGGTGAAGCCGGAGCTGTAGTTGAGGATGGTGCCCTGCACCCAGTTCTCGCGGCTGTGAGTGTCGTGGCGGGTGCCGTCGCTCTTGTAGTACTTCCACAGCGGGGCGCGTGCGGCGCGCTCGCGGGCATACCAGTTGCGGGTGCTGCCGGACAGGCTCTGGCCATCGACGAAGCCGCTGGCCTGTTCCTGCTCGCTGCTGCCTTTGAGGGTGATGGGCACGTATTCCTGGCTTTGCGGGTCGGCCTGGGCCACGGTGGATAAGGCACTGATGGATAACGCCAGTGCGGTCAAGGTGAATAGTCTCAAGGTTAAAGCTCCCTTTCTGTTCTTCTAGTTATTGCCTGGCCTTGTGGGCCGGGCTTCTTGCTGCGGTGTTGCCAGGTTTGCCCGGGGTCACCGGGCTGAATCGGGGAGTTGTGTTGGCTGTGCCGGCCCTTTCGCGGGTAAACCCGCTCCCACAGGGGCACCACAGGTTTCGGCATGTGCGCCGTACCTGTGGGAGCGGGTTTCCCCGCGAAGAGGCCCATGAGGGATAAAGATCAATCAACACTCACACCGGAAAAAACGTTGCGCCCGAAAGGGCTGACCTTGAATTCGGAAACCTTGATGCTGAGCGGTTGGTTGACCGTGGAGTGCGCCACCGGGGTAATCGGCACCTGTTGCTTGAGCCGCTGCTGGGCCTGTTGGTACAGGGCGGTGCGCTGCGCGCGGTCGGTGACCTGCTTGGCCTGCTTGACCAGGCTGTCGTACTGCGGATCGCACCACTGCGAGTAGTTGTTGCTGCCGATGGCATCGCAGTTGTAGAGGGTGCCCAGCCAGTTGTCCGGGTCGCCGTTGTCTCCGGTCCAGCCGATCAGAGCGATATCGTGCTCGCCGCTTTTCATGCGCTTGAGGTACTCGCCCCATTCGTAGCTGACAATGCGCACCTTGAAGCCGAGCTTGCTCCAGTCGGCCTGGAGCATCTCCGCCATCAGCTTGGCGTTGGGGTTGTACGGGCGCTGCACCGGCATGGCCCACAGGGTGATCTCGGTGCCTGGCTTGACCCCGGCCTGCTGCAGTAGCTGCTTGGCCTTTTCAGGGTCGAAGGGCGCGTCCTTGAGGCTGTCGTCATAGGACCACTGGGTTGGTGGCATGGCGTTGACTGCCAACTGGCCGGAGTCCTGGTACACGGCCTGGATGATCGCCTGCTTGTTCACTGCCATGTCCATCGCCTGGCGCACTTCCAGGCGGTCGAACGGTGGGTGCTGGGTGTTGTAGGCGATGTAGCCGAGGTTGAAGCCAGGTTGCTGCAGCACTTGCAGTTTGTTGTCGGCCTTGAGTGCGGGCAGGTCGGCGGGGCGCGGGTGCAGGGTGACCTGGCATTCGTTGCGGCGCAGCTTCTGGATGCGCACCGAAGGGTCGATGTTGATCGAGAACACCAGGTTGTCGATCTTCACGTCCTGCGGTGACCAATAGGCCTTGTTGCCCTTGTAGCGGATCTGCGAATCCTTCTGATAACGCTGGAAAACGAACGGGCCGGTGCCGATCGGTTGCTGGTTGATGTCGCTGGGGCGACCGCTGGCCATCAGCTGTTCGGCGTATTCGGCAGAGAGGATGGAAGCAAAGCTCATGGCCAGGTTCTGAATGAACGCGGCATCGACGCTGTTCAGGGTGAACACCACGGTCTGTGGATCGGTCTTCTCGACACGGGCGATGTTCTTGTCCAGGCCCATGCTGATGAAATAGGGGAACTCGGTCGGGTAGGCCAGGCGGAATGGGTGGTTCTTGTCGAGCATGCGGTTGAAGGTGAACAGCACATCGTCGGCGTTGAAGTCGCGGCTCGGCTTGAAGGTCTTGTTGCTGTGGAATTTCACCCCTTCGCGCAGATGGAAGGTATAGCGCAGGCCATCCTCGGACACCTCCCAGCGGGTCGCCAGGGCAGGGTGCACGGCAGTGCCCCCGCGTTCGAACTCGACCAGGCGGTTGTAGATCGGTTCGGCTGCATCGTTGTCGGTGGCGCTGGTGTACTGGGCAGTGTCGAAGCCGGCGGGGCTGCCTTCGGAACAGAACACCAGGTTGTTGGCCAGCAGGGCCGGTGATTGGCTGATCAGGCCCAGGGCCAGCAGGGCGGAAACTCGGGTGGTATGGCGCATGGCAAGTCCTTTTACGTCTGTTTGCGCCGCCTCGGGGTACGAATGGCGGCAACAGGTCGCCGACCCCGCTGCGGATGGCGGCGGGACGACATGAAGAGGTGGCAAGGTTGGCGGGCACCCGCCGCTCAGCGGGTGCCGTAGCTAGGCTATTTGTCCACGCTGACGCCGTAGAAGGAGTTCAGTCCGAATGGGCTGATCTTGAAGTCCTTCACCTTGGCGCTCATGGGCTGGTACACGGTGGAGTGGGCGATCGGGGTGATCGGCACCTGCTCCTTGAGGATGTGCTGCGCCTTTTGATACAGCTCGGTGCGCTTGGCCTGGTCGGAAGTGGCCTTGGCCTGCTTGATCAGGTCGTCGTAGGGCTTGTAGCACCACTTGGAGAAGTTGTTGCCGTTCATGGCATCGCAGCCGTACAGGGTGCCCAGCCAGTTGTCCGGGTCACCGTTGTCACCGCTCCAGCCGATCAGCATGGCGCCCTGTTCGCCGCCTTTGGAGCGCTTGATGTACTCGCCCCATTCATAGCTGACGATCTTCGCCTTGATGCCGACCTTGGCCCAGTCGGATTGCAGCATCTCGGCCATCAGCTTGGCATTGGGGTTGTACGGACGTTGCACGGGCATCGCCCACAAGGTGATTTCGGTGCCTTCCTTGATGCCAGCTTCCTTGAGCAGTTGCTTGGCTTTTTCAGGGTCGAATGGCGCGTCCTTGATGCTGTCGTCATAGGACCACTGAGTCGGGGGCATGGCGTTGACCGCCAGTTGGCCGGCGCCTTGGTAGACCGACTCGATGATCTTTTTCTTGTCCACGGCCATGTCCAGCGCCTCGCGGACTTTCAGCTGGGCCAGCGGGTTGGCCTCGTTGCTGCCCTTGACCTTGTCCATCACGTTGTAGGCGATGTAGCCGAGGTTGAAGCCGGCTTGCTGCGGCATCTGCAGCTTGGGGTCCTGTTTCAGCGGCTGGATGTCGGCGGGGCGAGGGAACAGAGTGACCTGGCACTCGTTCTTCTTCAGTTTCTGCATGCGCACCGACGCATCGGTGGTGATAGCGAAGATCAGGTTGTCGATCTTCACGTCATCGGGTTGCCAGTAGTCCTTGTTGCCCTTGAAGCGGATCTGCGCGTCCTTCTGGTACTTGCTGAACACGAACGGGCCAGTGCCGATCGGCTTCTGGTTGATGTCGGCGGCCTTGCCGTCCTTGAGCAACTGGTCGGCGTATTCGGCGGACTGGATCGAGGCGAAGCTCATGGCCAGGTTCTGGATGAATGCGGCGTCGACTTCGTTGAGGGTGAACTTGACAGTTTGTTCGTCGAGCTTCTCCAGTTTGGCGATGTTCTTGTCCATGCCCATGTCGGTGAAGTACGGGAACTCGGTGGGGTAGGCCTTGCGGAACGGGTGGTCCTTGTCGAGCATGCGGTTGAAGGTGAACAGCACGTCGTCGGCGTTGAAGTTGCGGGTGGGCTTGAAGTAGTCGGTGGTGTGGAACTTGACCCCTTCGCGCAGGTGGAAGGTGTAGGTCTTTCCGTCGTCGGAGACTTCCCACTTGGTTGCCAGACCCGGGATGACGGCAGTACCGCCACGTTCAAACTGGGTCAGGCGGTTGAACACGGTCTCAGCCGAGGCGTCGAAGTCAGTCCCGGTGGTGTATTGCCCCGGGTCGAAGCCGGCCGGGCTGCCTTCGGAGCAGAACACCAGGTTGGACGCGGCGAGGGCCGACGGTGCGCCGGATAGCAAGCCTGCGCCTAGCAGGAACGGAATGACTGCGTGTTTGAGCATGGTGGCCTCATTGTTGTCATTTTTCGATTGAGGTGGCCTCGTGAGCCGACCTGCGGATACTTATGCAGGGGCTGTTCCCAATGCAATATGCCGAGGGATAGTTGACGCCAGAAAAGTGGTACGGTCGTACATGGATGTCGCATTGATATAACTTTCAGCGAAGTTAAACGTTTGCGGGGGCAAAATGATGGCTTTTTGCGGGATGTTGCGGGGGCGGGATTAGTGTAGGAAGCACCTAATTGGTGCGTAGGAAATGTCTGAATCTGCGTTTTTTCGACTGACCTCATCGCCAGCAAGCCAGCTCCCAGAGGTACAACACAAGGGCTGAAACCTGTGGTGTATCTGTGGGCGCTGGCTTGCCGGCGATAGGGGCGCAATGCGCCCCGGCGAACTCAAGGCATCTGCACTTCGATCAGGCCATCGGCATTCATGCTCACTTCACTGGTCCCGGCCTCGATGTCCGGCGCCGGTGCCGACTCATCAGCTCCCATGGCCTTCATCGCCATCGGCGCACTTCGCAGGTAAGGGCGTGGGTAACCGCTGCTGTTGAGGTTCAGGCTGACCACTTTATAGCCCTTGCCCCCCAGCGCCTCGGTAGCCAGCTGCGCACGCGCCTTGAAGGCATCCACCGCATCCTTGAGCAGTGCATCCTCGCTGGCCTTGCGCGTGGCCGGGGCGATGGAGAAGTCCATGCCACCCATTTTCAGCTCTTGCAGCAGGTCGGCGGTCAGCTGCGACAGGGCCGGGAAGTTGGCGCTTTCCAGGCGCAACTCGGCGCGCTCGCGCCAGCCGGTGATCTTCTGGCCCTTGCTGTCATATACCGGATAGCTGTTGCGGCTCCCCTGGCTGATCTTCACATCCTTGACCTGGCGCGACTGCTGTACTGCCTTGTTCATGGTTTCGGTGATCTGCTTGGCAAGCTTGCCCGGGTCGGTGTTCTGCGCTTCGCTGTACAGGGTAACGACCATCAGGTCACGCGCCACTTCCTTGCTGACCTCGGCACGCAGCGAGACCTGGTTGTAGCGCGGCTCATCGGCAGCCAGCGCCGGCAGACTGGCGAGCAGGCCGCAGGACAGGATCAGGGCGGTGCCGCGACGTGGGATTTGCATGTGGTACTCCTTGGCAATATAAGGCGTGGGTTGTTGTCATCCATTCCACGCATGGCCCATCAGACCGGCAACAGTGTAGTGGGTTCAAAAGTGCCATCATCAACCTGTGACAAAGTGTGGCGCTTTGCCGCATCGCTGCAGCGAGGCGCCCGGCTTCGGTATACTCCAGCCGATTTTTCTGGAGCACTCATCAGGAGAGCTCATGCTCGCCGCCGTACAACCGCTGTCCGCTACCCGCCAGAACCTCTGGCGCCTGACCGTCATTCGGGTCCTGGTCCTGGCTGCCCAGGCCGGCTCCGTGGGCGTCGCCTACTGGACCGAACTGCTGCCCTTGCCCTGGTTGTCGCTGGCCGGCACCTTGGCCTTGTCTTCGCTGCTGTGCGCCTTCACGGCCCTGCGCCTGCGCCTTTCGTTGCCGGTCACCGAGCTGGAGTACGCCCTGCAACTGGCCTGCGACCTGCTGATCCACAGTGCCTTGCTGTATTACTCCGGCGGCTCGACCAACCCGTTCGTGTCGTATTACCTGGTGCCACTGGCGATTGCCGCAGTCACCTTGCCGTGGCTGTATTCGCTGATCCTTTCCGGCATCGCACTGACCGCCTACAGTCTGCTTTTGGTGCAGTTCTACCCGCTTGAAGGCCTGCCGATGGCGCGGGACAAGATGCAGGTGTACGGCATGTGGCTGAGCATTGCCCTGGCAGCGGCAGTGATTACCTTCTTTGCCGCGCGCATGGCCGAAGAGCTGCGCCGCCAGGAGCAGCTGCGTTCAGAGCGGCGTGAAGAAAGCCTGCGTGACGAGCAACTGCTGGCCGTGGCCACCCAGGCCGCCGGTGCCGCCCATGAACTGGGCACGCCGTTGGCGACCATGAGCGTGCTGCTGAACGAGATGCGCCAGGACCACGCCGACCCGCTGCTGCAGGAGGACCTGCAGATCCTTCAGGACCAGGTGAAGCTGTGCAAGGAAACCCTGCAACAGCTGGTGCGCGCCGCCGAAGCCAACCGTCGCCTGGCCGTGGTGGAGCAGGACGTCACGGCCTGGCTGGACGAGGCGCTCAACCGTTGGCACCTGATGCGCCCGGAAGCCAGCTACCGCTTCCAGCGCCTGCGCGACGGCCAAGTGCCACGCCTGACCCCGCCGCCGGACCTGACCCAGGCCCTGTTGAACCTGTTGAACAATGCCGCCGACGCCTGCCCCGATGACCTTGAAGTGCGCCTGGACTGGGACGCCCATGACATCGTCATCAGCATCCGCGACCATGGCCCCGGCGTGCCGCCGGCCATCGCCGAAGCCATCGGCAAACCCTTCATTACCACCAAAGGCAAAGGCTTCGGCCTGGGCCTTTTCTTGAGCAAGGCCAGCGTGACCCGTGCGGGCGGTTCGGTGAAACTCTATAGTCATGAACAGGGTGGCACCCTGACCGAACTGCGCCTGCCTTACGGCAAGCGAGGAGATGAATGATGAGCGAAGAAAACCAGGTCGAAGGCGAAGAGCTGCCGCACCTGCTGCTGGTGGATGACGATGCCACCTTTACCCGGGTCATGGCCCGTGCCATGAGCCGCCGCGGTTTCCGCGTGAGCACCGCCAGCTCTGCCGAGGAAGGGTTGATCCTGGCCCAGCAGGACCTGCCGGACTACGCCACGCTGGACCTGAAGATGGACGGCGACTCCGGGCTGGTGCTGCTGCCAAAGCTGCTGGAGCTGGACCCGGAGATGCGTGTGGTGATCCTGACCGGTTACTCGAGCATTGCCACCGCGGTGGAAGCGGTCAAGCGTGGTGCCTGCAACTACCTGTGCAAGCCGGCGGATGCCGATGATGTGCTGGCGGCGTTGCTGTCGGAGCACACCGACCTGGACACCTTGGTGCCGGAAAACCCGATGTCGGTCGACCGCCTGCAGTGGGAACACATCCAGCGTGTGCTGAACGAGCACGAAGGCAATATCTCGGCCACCGCGCGGGCGCTGGGCATGCACCGGCGGACCTTGCAGCGCAAACTGCAGAAGCGCCCGGTTCGGCGCTGATTCCTGCTGGGCTTGTACCGGCCCTTTCGCGGGCTTGCCCGCTCCCACAGGTACTGCACAGGCCTTGCGGCTTGTGTAATACCTGTGGGAGCGGGCAAGCCCGCGAACAGGCCGGTACTGACAGAAATTTCTCTGTGATACCCCGCGATCCCCGCAAGTCCCGGCCGTTGGCGTATCATTAGCCCCCTAACGGCAACCCCCTCCAGGATCGCTTGCGCATGCTCGCCCTTCTTATCCAGACACTGAACATCACGGCCCCGGTCTTCGCCATGCTGTTCATGGGCGTGCTGCTCAAACGTATCCGCCTGATCGACGACAATTTCAACCGCGTCGCCTCACAGTTGGTGTTCAACGTGTGCATGCCGGCGCTGCTGTTCCTCGGCATCTATCACGCCGACCTGGCCACGGCGGTCAAACCCGGCGTCCTTCTTTATTTCATCGTCGCCACCCTGGCCGGCTTCGCCATAGCCTGGGGCCTGGCCATCTGGCGCAGCCCGCTGGCCGACCGGGGCATCTATACCCAGGGTGCGTTCCGTGGCAACAACGGCGTGATCGGCCTGGCCCTGGCCGCCAGTCTCTACGGCGACTACGGCATCTCCCTGGGTGCGGTGCTCGCCGGCCTGGTCATCCTCATGTACAACTCGCTGTCGGCAGTGGTGCTGGCGGTGTACAGCCCGGACCTGAAGTCCGACCCGTGGAGCATCTGCAAAAGCATCCTCAGCAACCCGCTGATCATCAGTGTGCTGGTGGCCACGCCCATGGCGTACGGCCAGGTGCCGCTGCCCAACTGGCTGCTCACCTCGGGCGACTACCTGGCGCAGATGACCCTGCCGCTGGCGCTGATCTGCATCGGTGGCACGCTGTCGATGGCGGCGCTGCGCGACAGTGGCAGGCTGGCCATCGACGCCAGCCTGGTGAAGATGGTCTGGCTACCGCTGCTCGGTACCCTCGGCGCCTGGCTATGCGGCTTCCGCGGCGCCGAGCTGGGCATCCTGTTCCTGTACATCGGCAGCCCGACCGCAGCGGCCAGCTACGTCATGGCGCGGGCGGCCAACGGCAACCATGAGCTGGCGGCGTCGATCATCGTGATTACCACGCTAATGGCGGCGATCACCACCAACATTGGTATTTTCATCTTGCAGTGGGGCGGATGGATCTAGATCCTTGACTGCAAACAACACAAAAAACACAGCCTCACTGAGATAAAGGACACTTCATGCAAGACCAGAGCACGCCCGAGCGGTTACAGCGCGGGCTGAAGAATCGCCATATCCAGCTGATCGCGCTGGGTGGGGCCATCGGTACCGGGTTGTTCCTGGGCATTGCCCAGACCATCCAGCTGGCCGGCCCCTCCGTCCTGCTGGGCTACGCCATTGCCGGCCTGATGGCCTTCCTGATCATGCGCCAGCTCGGTGAGATGGTGGTGGAAGAGCCGGTGGCCGGCAGCTTCAGCCACTTCGCCCACCAGTACTGGAGCGAGTTCGCCGGCTTCGTCTCGGGCTGGAACTATTGGGTGGTGTACGTACTGGTCGGCATGGCCGAGCTGACAGCGGTGGGTATCTACGTGCAGTACTGGTGGCCCGGCTTCCCCACCTGGGCCACGGCGGCGATCTTCTTCGTGGTGATCAACCTGATCAACCTGACCCAGGTGAAGGTCTACGGCGAGATGGAGTTCTGGTTCGCTCTGGTCAAGGTAGTGGCCATCGTCAGCATGATCGGCTTCGGCGCCTGGCTGCTGGCCAGCGGCCATGGCGGCCCGGACGCCAGCGTGGCAAACCTCTGGCAGTACGGTGGTTTCTTCCCCAACGGCGTCAGCGGCCTGGTGATGGCACTGGCAGTGATCATGTTCTCGTTCGGTGGCCTGGAACTGGTGGGCATCACCGCCGCCGAGGCCGACAACCCGCGTCAGAGCATCCCCAAAGCCACCAACCAGGTGGTGTACCGCATCCTCATCTTCTACATCGGTGCCCTGGCGGTGCTGCTTTCGCTGTACCCGTGGCAGAAGGTGGTGCAGGGTGGCAGCCCGTTCGTGATGATCTTCCACGAACTGGACAGTGACCTGGTGGCGACCATCCTCAATATCGTGGTGCTGACGGCCGCGCTGTCGGTATACAACAGCTGCGTGTACGCCAACAGCCGCATGCTGTTCGGCCTGGCCAGCCAGGGCGACGCACCGCGTCAGTTGCTGAAGGTAAGCCGTAGCGGCGTGCCGCTGACCGCGCTGGGTGTGTCGGCTTTCGCCACCGGGCTGTGCGTGCTGATCAACTACCTGATGCCGGGTGAAGCCTTTGGTTTGCTGATGGCCCTGGCAGTGTCGGCGCTGGTGATCAACTGGGCGAGCATCAGCATCACCCATCTGAAGTTCCGCAAGGCCAAGCTGGCGGCCGGGATTACCCCGTTCTACAAAAGCTGGGGGCATCCGGTCACCAACTACCTGTGCCTGGCGTTCATCGTGCTGATCCTGGTGGTGATGTACCTGACCCCGCCGATTCGCATCTCGGTGATGCTGATTCCGGGGTGGATCCTGGTGCTGTGGGTGGCCTTCAAGATGAAGAAGGCTCGCCAGGCCAGGTAGGTAACACAGTACCGGCCTCTTCGCGGGCACGCCCGCTCCCACAGGTACTGCACAGGTCTCAGAGCCTGTAGGGTCCCTGTGGGAGCGGGCGTGCCCGCGAAGAGGCCGGTACAGGCTACCTATTGATAACTGTCGATCACTTCCTGTGCCGCACGGAACGCATCAATCGCCGCCGGCACCCCCGCATACACCGCGCAATGCAGCAGCGCTTCGCGAATCTCCTCCACCGTACAGCCATTGTTCAACGCACCGCGCACATGCCCCTTGAGCTCCTGCGGGCACTTGAGTGCGGTCAGCGTAGCCAGGGTAATCAGGCTGCGGGTTTTCAGCGGCAGCCCGTCGCGGGCCCACACGCTGCCCCAGGCATGTTCGTTGACGAAGTCCTGCAGCGGTTGGGTAAAGTCGGTGGCATTGCCCAAGGCGCGGTCGACGAACGCATCGCCCATGACCTGGCGCCGAATCTGTTCGCCGGTTTTCTTGCTGTCAGCCATGTTGTTTTCCTTAGTGTTGGCGGCGCCAGGCTCGTGCGGTGGTGTACAGCAACACCATGGCGAGCACCGGCAGTACGTAGAACAGCATCAACCGCTCCAGGCGGCCGGCCAGTGGCATGCCCATGGTGAACGCCGCCACGTGCAGCCCATAGGCCAGGTACAGGCAAAGGAACACCAGGCCTTCGGCGCGGGTGATGCGGTAACCGGAATAGAACACCGGCAGGCTCAGCGCAGCAACACCCAGCATTACCGGCAGGTCGAAGGCCAAGGCGTTGGGCGAGATCGACAGCGGCTCGGGAGCGACCAGTGCGGTCAGGCCCAGCACCGCCAGCAGGTTCAACAGGTTGCTGCCTATCACTGTTCCCACGGCGATTTCTCGTTCACCGCGCAGGGCGGCGATCAGCGCAGCAGCCAGTTCCGGCAGCGAAGTGCAGATGGCAACGACGGTAAGGCCGATGATGCGCTCTGACAGCCCCAGGTCGGTGGCCACCTCCACGGCGGCTTCAAGCAACAAGTGACCCGCCAGGCTCAGCAGACCCAGGCCGGCCAGCACCTGCAGCAGCGTGCCTGACCAGAAGCGCCCGGTGCTGCTGGTGACAGTGGCCGGTGCGGGGTAGGTGCGGGCGTAGTGGCGCGACTGGTGCCAAAGCATTGCCAGGTAGCCGGCCAGGCCGATCAGCAGCAACACCCCTTCGGCCCGGCCCAGGTGGCCGTTGGCGGATAACGCGTAGACCAGGCCGCTGGCGACGATCATCAGTGGAATGTCCAGGCGCACCAGTTGCCGCGACACGCGCAGCGGGATGATCAGTGCGGCCAGGCCGAGGATGACCAGTACGTTGAAAATGTTGCTGCCGATAACGCTGCCCACCGCCACATCTGGCGCGCCCTGGTAGGCGGCCTGCAGGCTCACGGTCATCTGCGGGGCAGTGCTGCCGAAAGCCACCAGGCTCAGGCCGATGATCAGAGGGCGTACGTGCAGGCGCTGGGCCAGGCGCAGCGCTGCGCGTACCAGCAGTTCGGCGCCGCCGATCAGCAACAGCAGGGCGATGCCCAGTTGCAGGAGGCTGAAGGTGGGAAGGATAGCCAGGTCGAAAATGGTCGGACTCCTGTCGCGTCAGTCGCTAAGCCCTTGTACTCGCACGCGCGCGGTTCCGCTACGGATCATGCCGATTTTTTCTGCGGCGGCACGTGAAAGATCGATCAGGCGGCCGCGGGTATGCGGGCCACGGTCGTTGATACGCACCACGACGCTGCGCTGGTTGGCCAGGTTGGTCACCCGTACCCGTGTGCCGAAGGGCAGGCTGCGGTGGGCGGCGGTGAGCCCGTGCTGGTTGAATGGTTCGCCGCTGGCGGTGCGTTTGCCGTGGTGACGCGCGCCGTAATAGGAAGCGGTGCCGGTCTTGTCGTAACCGTCGGGGTCGATGTCCTGGCTGGCGCAGCCGGCCAGCAGGGAGAAGAGGGCGAGGGTGCTCAGGGATCGCTTTAGCAATTCGAATGCTCCGGTGCGGCCATCCGCGGCTAAAGCCGCTCCCACAGGTACGGCGCTGTACCTGTGGGAGCTGCTTCAGCCGCGAACGAGGGCGAAGCCCTCGCAGGACTACAGGGGTAAAACAATCACCCTTCGAGCTTGGCCTTGAGCAATTGGTTCACTTGCCCCGGGTTGGCTTTGCCTTTGGAGGCTTTCATCGCCTGGCCGACGAAGAAACCGAACATCTTGCCACGCTTGGCCTCGTCGGCTGCGCGGTACTGTTGGACCTGCTCGGCGTTGGCCGCCAGCACTTCGTCGAGCATCTTGTCGATCGCACCGGTATCGGTGACCTGCTTCAGGCCTTTGCTTTCGATGATGCTGTCGGCATCGCCTTCACCGGCGGCCATGGCCTCGAACACGGTCTTGGCGATCTTGCCGCTGATGGTGTTGTCGCGGATGCGCAACAGCATGCCGCCCAGCTGTGCGGCGCTGACCGGCGCCTGGTCGATCTCGATGCCCAGCTTGTTCAGCAGGCTGCCCAGCTCGACCATGACCCAGTTGGCAGCCAGCTTGGCATCGCCACCGATCTTCACCACTTCTTCGAAGTAGTCCGCCTGTTCGCGGCTGGAAGCCAGCACGTTGGCGTCGTAGGCCGACAGGCCGTACTGGTTCTGGAAGCGCTCGACCTTCTGCGTCGGCAGTTCCGGCAAGCCGGCGCGGACGGTTTCGAGGAAGCTGTCCTCGATCACCACTGGCAGCAGGTCCGGGTCGGGGAAGTAACGGTAGTCGTTGGCTTCCTCCTTGCTGCGCATGGAGCGGGTCTCGTCCTTGTTCGGGTCGTACAGGCGGGTTTCCTGTACCACCTTGCCGCCGTCCTCGATCAGGTCGATCTGGCGCTGGATCTCGCTGTTGATCGCGCGCTCGATGAAGCGGAACGAGTTGACGTTCTTGATCTCGCAGCGGGTGCCGAACTCGGCCTGGCCTTTCGGGCGAATCGACACGTTGCAGTCGCAACGCAGCGAGCCTTCGGCCATGTTGCCGTCGCAGATGCCCAGGTAACGCACCAGCGCGTGGATCGCCTTGACGTAGGCCACGGCTTCCTTGGCACTGCGCATGTCAGGCTCGGAGACGATTTCCAGCAGCGGGGTGCCTGCGCGGTTCAGGTCGATGCCGGTGGAGCCGCTGAAGTCTTCGTGCAGGCTCTTGCCGGCGTCTTCTTCCAGGTGCGCGCGGGTTACCCCGATGCGCTTGATGGTGCCGTCTTCCAGGGCGATGTCCAGGTGGCCCTTGCCGACGATCGGCAGGTCCATCTGGCTGATCTGGTAGCCTTTGGGCAGGTCCGGGTAGAAGTAGTTCTTGCGCGCGAACACGTTGCGCTTGCCGATCTCGGCATCGATGGCCAGGCCGAACATGCACGCCATGCGCACGGCTTCCTGGTTCAGTACTGGCAGTACGCCAGGCATGCCCAGGTCAACCAGGCTGGCCTGGGTGTTCGGCTCGGAACCGAAGGTGGTGGCGCTGCCGGAGAAAATCTTCGACTGGGTGGCGAGCTGAGTGTGGATTTCCAGCCCGATCACAACTTCCCATTGCATGTGTGAATTCCTCAGAAGCCGTTGGGGGCGCGGGTGTGCCAGTCGGTCACTTGCTGGTAGCGGTGCGCGACGTTGAGCAGGCGGCCTTCCTGGAAGTATGGCGCCAGCAGCTGCACGCCGACCGGCAGGCCATCGACGAAGCCGGCCGGCATCGACAGGCCCGGCAGGCCCGCCAGGTTGGCGGTGATGGTGTAGACGTCTTCCAGGTACGCGGCGACCGGGTCGCTGCTCTTGGCACCGAGCTTCCAGGCCGGGTTTGGCGTGGTCGGGCCGAGGATCAGGTCGACGTCGTTGAAGGCGGCCATGAAGTCGTTCTTGATCAGGCGGCGGATCTGCTGCGCCTTCACGTAGTAGGCGTCGTAGTAGCCGGCCGACAGGGCGTAGGTGCCGACCATGATGCGGCGCTGCACTTCGACACCGAAGCCTTCGCCACGCGAACGCTTGTACAGGTCGGTGAGGTCTTTCGGGTTTTCACAGCGGTAGCCGAAGCGCACGCCGTCGAAACGCGACAGGTTTGACGAGGCTTCAGCAGGGGCGATCACGTAGTAGGCCGGGATGGCGTGCTGCATGTTCGGCAGGCTGATTTCCTTGACCACCGCGCCGAGCTTTTCCAGCTCCTTGACGCTGGCCTGGACCAGGTCGGCGATGCGTGGGTCGAGGCCGGCACCGAAGTACTCCTTCGGCAGGCCGATGCGCAGGCCCTGCAGCGAAGCATTCAGGTTGGCGCTGTAGTCAGGCACAGGCTCTTCGATGCTGGTGGAGTCCTTGGCGTCGAAACCGGCCATGCCTTGCAGCAGCAGGGCGCAGTCTTCGGCAGTACGGGCCAGCGGGCCACCCTGGTCGAGGCTGGAGGCGTAGGCGATCATGCCCCAGCGCGACACGCGGCCGTAGGTCGGTTTGAGGCCGGTGAGGTTGGTCAGTGCCGCCGGTTGGCGGATCGAACCGCCGGTGTCGGTGCCGGTGGTGGCTGGCAGCAGGCGTGCAGCCACTGCCGCGGCCGAACCGCCCGACGAGCCGCCCGGGACGTGCTCGAGGTTCCATGGATTCTTCACCGCGCCGTAGTGGCTGGATTCGTTGGCCGAACCCATGGCGAATTCGTCCATGTTGGTCTTGCCCAGGGTGACCATGCCGGCTTCCGCCAGCTTGGCAACCACGGTGGCGTCATACGGCGCCTTGAAGTTGTCGAGCATCTTCGAGCCGCAGCTGGTGCGTACGCCGTTGGTGCAGAACAGGTCCTTGTGGGCGATCGGTGCACCGAGCAGCGCCCCGGTTTCGCCAGCGGCGCGACGGGCGTCGGCTGCACGCGCCTGGCCCAGGGCCAGATCTTCGGTGACACTGATGAAGCTGTTGATCTGCGGGTCGAGCTGCTTGATGCGCGCCAGCAGGGCGCCGGTCAGCTCTTCGGAGGAAAACGACTTGTCGGCGAGTCCGCGGGCGATCTCGGCCAGGGTCAATTGATGCATGGCAGGCTCTATCCCTTACTCGATGACTTTGGGAACCAGGTACAGACCGCTTTCGGTCGACGGCGCGATGGCCTGGTAGGCGTCGCGTTGGTTGCTCTCGGTGACCTGGTCGGGACGCAGGCGCTGGCTGGCCTCCAGGGGGTGGGCCAGTGGCTCGATGCCGGTAGTGTCGACCGCTTGCATCTGGTCGACCAGCCCGAGAATGCTGTTCAGTGCGTCAGTAATGCGTGGCAGTTCGCCATCATTCAGGCCCAGACGGGCCAGATGGGCGATCTTTTCCACGTCGCAGCGTTCAAGCGCCATGGGGATCTCCAGGGGAAACAAAGACCGGAATTTGGGTCCGCAGTGAGGAACATGTCAGCTTTCTGGCGGTCTAACGGCCGCGAAATTCTGCTGGCGTGCTCGGAAAAACAGCCAATTTAACATATTGGCTCCTTGCCCAAAATCCCTGCCATTGTTAGAGTTTGCCGCACTTTTTTACCCACGCTTTCCCCAGGGTCACTTTCCCATGTTCAAGAAACTGCGTGGCATGTTTTCCAGCGATCTGTCCATCGACCTGGGTACTGCCAACACCCTTATTTACGTGCGTGAGCGCGGTATCGTCCTGAATGAGCCCTCGGTTGTTGCCATCCGTACCCATGGCAACCAGAAAAGCGTCGTCGCCGTCGGTACCGAAGCCAAGCGCATGCTGGGCCGCACGCCTGGCAACATTGCTGCCATTCGTCCGATGAAGGACGGCGTCATCGCCGACTTCAGCGTCTGCGAAAAAATGTTGCAATATTTTATCAACAAGGTTCACGAGAACAGCTTCCTGCAGCCGAGCCCGCGCGTGCTGATCTGCGTGCCGTGCAAGTCCACCCAGGTAGAGCGCCGCGCCATCCGCGAGTCGGCCTTGGGTGCCGGTGCCCGCGAAGTGTTCCTGATCGAAGAGCCTATGGCTGCCGCCATCGGTGCCGGCCTGCCGGTCGAGGAAGCCCGCGGTTCGATGGTCGTCGATATCGGTGGTGGTACCACTGAAATCGCGCTCATCTCCCTGAACGGCGTGGTCTATGCGGAATCCGTGCGCGTTGGCGGCGACCGCTTCGACGAAGCTATCGTCACCTACGTGCGCCGCAACTACGGCAGCCTGATCGGCGAGTCCACCGCCGAGCGCATCAAGCAGGAGATCGGTACCGCCTACCCGGGTGGCGAAGTGCGTGAAGTCGACGTGCGCGGCCGCAACCTGGCCGAGGGCGTACCGCGTGCCTTCACCCTGAACTCCAACGAAGTGCTCGAAGCGCTGCAGGAATCCCTGGCGACCATCGTCCAGGCGGTCAAGAGTGCGCTGGAGCAATCGCCGCCCGAGCTGGCCTCGGACATCGCCGAGCGTGGCCTGGTGCTGACCGGTGGTGGCGCACTGCTGCGTGACCTGGACAAGCTGCTGGCCCAGGAAACCGGCCTGCCGGTGATCGTCGCCGAAGACCCGCTGACCTGCGTCGCCCGTGGCGGTGGTCGCGCCCTGGAGATGATGGACAAGCACGCGATGGACCTGCTCTCCAGCGAGTGATCCCGCTCGCTGTTCACGAGCGTCCGGTTTACAGGTAGTACGCACAGTGCTACCTGTATGTGCTGGGCTGGCGCCCGTTCGGGGCGCCGTATCCATCAACCCGCAACCAGGCTGGTGCGTTGTCCCATGTCCAATGACCTCCTGAGTCGTCCACGAGGAACGGCCCATTAAACCGCTTTTCTCCAAGGGCCCTTCGCTGGGCGTTCGCCTGCTCGTCCTGGTGGTGATGTCGGTCGCGTTGATGGTTGTCGACGCGCGCTTCGACGTGCTCAAGCCCGTGCGCAGCCAGATGGGCCTGGTACTCATGGAGTCGTACTGGATCACCGACCTGCCGCAACGTGCGTGGCAAGGTGTGGCCGGCCAGTTCGGCAGCCGCACCGAACTGATTGCCGAAAACGAAAAGCTCAAGACCGAAGCCCTGCTGCTGCAGGGGCGCCTGCAGAAGCTGGCGGCCCTGACCGAGCAGAACGTGCGCTTGCGCGAATTGCTCAACTCCTCGGCGCTGGTCAACGAAAAAGTCGAAGTGGCCGAGCTGATCGGTGTCGACCCCAACCCGTTCACCCACCGCATCCTGATCAACAAGGGCGAGCGTGATGGCGTGTTCCTTGGCCAGCCGGTGCTCGATGCCCGTGGCCTGATGGGCCAGGTGGTCGAGCTGATGCCATACACCTCGCGGGTACTGTTGCTGACCGATACCACCCATAGCATCCCGGTGCAGGTCAACCGCAACGGCCTGCGCGCCATCGCCAGCGGCACCGGCAACCCGGAGCGCCTGGAACTGCGCCATGTGGCCGATACCGCCGACATCAAGGAAGGCGACCTGCTGGTCAGTTCCGGCATGGGTCAACGGTTCCCGGCCGGTTACCCGGTGGCCACGGTCAATGAAGTGATCCACGATTCCGGCCAGCCGTTCGCCATCGTTCGTGCCATCCCCACCGCCGCGCTCAACCGCAGCCGCTACATGCTGTTGGTGTTCAGCGACCGGCGCAGCCCGGAACAGCGCGCCACCGATGCCGCCATCGCCCAGGAAGAGGCTGACCGCAAGGGGACCTCGGCTGCAGGCCAGCCGGCTGCGACGGTCGAGCAAGGCGCACCAGCTGGCAGCGCACCTGCCACGCCGGCTACACCAGCGGCCCCGGCAGCCCCGGCAGCGCAACCTGCAGCCCCGGCTGCTGCACCTGCCACGCCGGCTACCGCGCCTGCCGCACCCGCTCACACCCGGAGGCAATGATGGCTGCATCACGCCGCAACAACGGCTGGGTCATCTGGCTGACTTTCGCCATCGGCCTGCTGCTCAGCGTCTCGCCCATGCCGCAGTTCATGGAAGTGTTCCGGCCCATGTGGCTGGCCTTGCTGGTGTCGTTCTGGACCCTCGCCGTACCGAACAAGGTCGGCATGACCACCGCGTTCGTGCTGGGCCTGGCCGAGGACGTGCTGTACGGAACCCTGCTGGGGCAGAACGCGCTGATCCTCACCCTCATCACCTTCCTGGTGCTGTCGTTGCAGCAGCGCCTGCGCATGTTCCCCATGTGGCAGCAGAGCCTGGTGATCCTGGTGATCTTCGGCATCGCCCAGCTGATCCAGCTGTGGCTCAGCGCGCTGACCGGCAACCGCCTGCCCACCCTGGCACTGGTCTGGTCGGCGGTGATCAGCGCCTTGCTCTGGCCGTGGATCAGTTTCGCCCTGCGCGATCTGCGCCGACGCTTGCATATCAACTGACGGCGCCGCCGCGACTGACAGGGAGATGTCTGCATGACCCCGCTATACCTGGCCTCAGGCTCGCCTCGTCGTCGTGAATTGCTGACCCAGATCGGGGTGCCGTTCAGCGTCGTCAGCGCCCCCATCGATGAAACTCCGCTGCCCGATGAAAGCGCCCCGGCCTACGTCGAGCGCCTGGCCCGGGCCAAGGCCGCCGCCGGCCTGGCCTGCATCGAAGGCCAGGCTGTGGTGCTGGGCGCAGACACTGCCGTGGTGCTCGATGGTCGTATTCTTGGCAAACCGGAAAACCGCGAAGATGCTCTGGCCATGCTGGCCGACCTTTCGGGCCGCGAGCACCACGTACTGACTGCGGTCGCCCTGAGTGATGGACCGCGCGTGCAAAGCCTGTGCGTCACCAGCAAGGTGCGCTTCCGTGCGATCAGCGCCGAGGAAGCGCAACGCTACTGGGCCAGCGGCGAGCCCGCGGACAAGGCCGGCGGCTATGCCATCCAGGGCTTGGGAGCGGTGTTCGTCACCGGCCTTTCCGGCAGCTACTCGGCGGTGGTCGGCTTGCCCCTCAGTGAAACGGCCGAACTGCTTGGCCAATTCGGCATTGCCTGCTGGCAATCGCCCGCGCATACGCCAGAGGTAACAAACCAGCGGTAGCCAGCACTGCATACGCCATCCATCATTACCAAAGACCTTTGACGAGAGCCTGCCATGAGTGAAGAGATCCTGATCAACATCACCCCGATGGAGTCGCGCGTGGCGGTGGTGGAAAACGGGGTGCTGCAGGAAGTGCATGTCGAGCGCACCCAGCGCCGGGGCATCGTCGGCAATATCTACAAAGGCAAGGTGGTGCGCGTGCTGCCGGGCATGCAGGCGGCTTTCGTCGATATCGGCCTGGAGCGCGCGGCATTCATCCATGCCTCGGAAATATCCCAGCGCGAAGGCTCTGCGGTAGAAAACATTACCGCCCTGGTGCACGAGGGGCAGGCCTTGGTGGTGCAGGTGACCAAGGACCCGATCGGCACCAAGGGCGCGCGTCTGACTACCCAGCTGTCGATCCCGTCGCGCTACCTGGTGTACATGCCCCGCAGCAGCCATGTCGGCATTTCGCTGAAGATCGAGGACGAAGCCGAGCGCGAGCGCCTCAAGCAGGTGGTCAGCGACTGCATGGAAAGCGAGAACATCAAGGACGCCGGTGGCTTCATCCTGCGTACCGCTGCCGAAGGCGCACGCGCTGAAGAGATCCTGCAGGATATTCGCTACCTGCGCCGCCTGTGGGAGCAGATTGGCACCCAGATCAAGACCTGCGGCGCGCCCACGGTCATCTACGAGGACCTGGGCCTGGCCCTGCGCACCCTGCGCGACCTGGTCAACCCGA
Source organism: Pseudomonas sp. TE3-3-F2023 (assembly GCF_036784815.1). Taxonomy (NCBI): domain Bacteria; kingdom Pseudomonadati; phylum Pseudomonadota; class Gammaproteobacteria; order Pseudomonadales; family Pseudomonadaceae; genus Pseudomonas; species Pseudomonas sp. TE3-3-F2023. The sequence continues at coordinate 1,869,013 of NZ_CP145113.1, forward strand.
AGATCGAGAAGATCCGCATCGACTCGCGGGAAACCTTCCAGAAGACCACGCAGTTCGTTGGCGAGCTGATGCCGGAAATTGCCGATCGCCTCGAGCACTACCCGGGCGAACGGCCGATTTTCGACCTGTACGGCGTCGAGGACGAGATCCAGCGTGCGCTGGAACGCAAGGTGCCGCTGAAATCCGGTGGCTACCTGGTGGTCGACCCGGCTGAAGCGATGACCACCATCGATGTGAATACCGGCGCCTTCGTCGGCCATCGGAACCTTGAAGAGACCATCTTCAAGACCAACCTCGAGGCCGCCACCGCCATCGCCCGGCAGCTGCGCCTGCGCAACATCGGCGGCATCATCATCATCGACTTCATCGACATGGAAGACGAAGAGCACCAGCGCCAGGTGCTGCGCACTCTGGAAAAGCAGCTGGAGCGCGATCACGCCAAGACCAACATCATCGGCATCACCGAGCTGGGCCTGGTGCAGATGACCCGCAAGCGCACGCGGGAAAGCCTGGAACAGGTGCTGTGCGAGCCCTGCCTGGCCTGTCAGGGCCGTGGCAAGCTGAAAACCCCCGAGACTATCTGTTACGAAATCTTCCGCGAGATCCTGCGCGAGGCCCGCGCGTACCAGGCCGAAGGCTACCGCGTGCTGGCCAACCAGAAGGTGGTCGACCGGTTGCTGGATGAAGAGTCCGGTAACGTCGCGGAGCTTGAGGCCTTCATCGGCCGAACCATTCGTTTCCAGGTGGAGTCGATGTATTCGCAGGAACAATACGATGTGGTGCTGCTCTGAGGCCTTCTGAAACGCGCCGCAGGTGGGCCGGGCTGGCAAAACCGGCACGACGGGCCATCATGGATAAACGACCTGGAGGGCCATGGCCATGGGACGTCTGACCCGCGTTCTTGTCGCCTTGACCCGCTGGGGGCTGGGCTTTTGCGCCCTGCTGGCGGTGTTGGTGGCGCTGTATGTCAGCCTCGGCCGCGAACTGGTGCCGTTGGTGGCCGAGTACCGCGCCGATGTGGAGAGCAAGGCCGAACAGTCTTTGGGCCTGCCTGTGCACGTTGGTGCCCTGGAAGGCCGCTGGAGCGGCCTGGCACCGGTACTGAGGGTGCGCGACCTGCAACTGGGCGAGGGGGCCACGGCCCTGCGCCTGGACGACGTCAAGGTAGTACCCGATGTCTGGGCCAGCATCACCGCCCGCGAGGTACGCCTTGCACGCATTCAGTTGGGCGGCCTGCAACTGATCCTGCGCGAGAACGAACAGGGCGCCTGGAGCCTCGAAGGCCTGCCGAAGAAAGATGATTCGCCGCTCGATCCTGCCGAGTTGTTGCAGCGCCTGCGCCAGTTGGGCCGTATCGATGTGTTCGACAGCCAGGTCACCCTGCACCCCTGGCAGCGCGACCCGTTGACCCTGACTTATGTGAGCGTCGGGCTGCAAGCCGGGGCTTCGCGCCATGCTCTGGACCTGCGCGCGACTCTGCCCGATGGCCAACCCCTGTCGCTGAACCTGCGCGGCCGGGCCACGGCCAACACCTGGCGCGACGGCCAGGTCGAAGCCTACCTGAGCCTGCCACAGAGTGACTGGGCGCGTTGGCTGCCGCCTCGCCTGCTGGGCCAGTGGCATGCCGACGCCCTGCGGGCCGGCGGCGAGTTCTGGGTCGATTGGCGCAAGGGGCAGTTGCAGCAGGCCGTCGTACGCCTCAATGCACCGGAGCTGCAGGGCGCCTATGTCGGGCGAAAGGCGGCCAAGCTGACCAACCTGGCGCTGGGTGCCTGGTTCCAGCGACGGGAGCAAGGCTTCGATGTGGTGGTCGACTCCCTGGCCATGGACGTTGGCAAGACCCGTTGGGAGTCGCACCTGCAGTTGCAGCAGCGTGCAGGCGAGGACGCTGCCACGGAAAGCTGGCAAGTGCAGGCCGACCGCCTTGACCTCACGCCGTTGACCCCGCTGATCGATGCTCTCGCGCCGCTGCCGGACAAGGTCATGGCCGTGATCGATGGCCTGAAAGTGACCGGCGCGCTGCGCAATGTGCGCCTGGAGGCGCGGCCCAAGGCCGAAGGTGACCAGCGTCTGCAATTCGAAGCCAATCTGGAGAAGGTCGGTTTCGATGCCTATCACAATGCCCCGGCAGCCGGTAATGTCAGCGGCAGCATCAGCGGTGACCTCGGCCACGGCGAACTGCGCCTTGATACCGATGCGTTCATGCTGCACCTTTACCCGATCTTCGCCAAACCCTGGCACTACCAGAAGGCCAATGCGCGCCTGACCTGGGCCTTGGACAAGGAAGGTTTCACCCTGGTCGCGCCTTACCTCAAGGTACTCGGCGAGGAGGGCAAGATCGCCGGTGACTTCCTCATTCGCCTGTTGTTCGAGGAGGGCCGCGAGGATTACATGGACCTGCGCGTCGGCCTGACCGAAGGCGATGGCCGCTACACCGCCAAGTACCTGCCCGAGGTGCTCAGCCCCGCCCTCGACGAATGGCTGCGCAGTGCGATCGTCAAAGGCACGGTGGACGAAGGCTACTTCCAGTATCAGGGCTCGCTGAACCATGGCGTCGCGCCGGAAGCGCGCAGCATCAGCCTGTTCTTCAAGGTGCGTGATGCCGCCCTGGACTTCCAGCCGGGCTGGCCGCAGGTGCAGCACGTGGATGGCGATGTGTTCATCGAGGACAGTGGCGTGCGCGTCAAGGCCGAGCGGGGCGTATTGCTCGACACCAAAGTCAGCGATGTGAGCGTCGACATCCCGCATGTCGACGAGGGCCAGCAAAGCCACCTGTACCTCGATGGCAACTTCGACGGCAGTCTGGGCGATGGCCTGAAGATTCTCAAGGAAGCGCCAATCGGCACTGGTGAGATATTCGCAGGCTGGGAGGGCGAGGGACCGCTCAAGGGCAAGGTCAAGCTCGACATTCCGCTGGCCCACGGGCAGCGGCCGAAAGTGCAGGTGGACTTTGCCACCGACGATGCGCGGCTGAAGTTGGCACCGCCGAATCTGGAGTTGAGCCGCCTGAAGGGCGACTTCAGTTTCGATTTCGACAAGGGCCTGAGCGGCAAGGGCATCAGCCTGCAGGCCTTCGGCAAGCCGGTGACGGCGCAAATCACGGCCGAAGGCCAGCCAGGGCAGATGCAGACCCGCATCAACGCCAATGGCCAGGTCTCGCTCAAGGCGCTGACCGACTGGCTGCAGTTCAAGCAGGCCTTGCCGGTTTCGGGCGACCTGCCCTACCAGTTGCAGGTCAGCCTGGGTAGTCGAGACAACCGACTACGTGTCGACTCCAGTCTCAAGGGCTTGGCCATCGACCTGCCGGCACCGTTCGGCAAGGCTGCGGCGGATGCCCGTGATAGCCGTTTCAGCATGAGCCTGCAAGGCCCTGAGCGGCGCTTCGACGCGGCCTATGGCGACCTTGCCCGCTTTGCCTACGCCGCTCCGGCCGACAAACTGGCCCAGGGCCGTGGCGAGTTGTTGCTGGGCGCAGGTGACGCCCAGCTACCTGCCGGGCAGGGCCTGCGAGTACGCGGCCGCCTGCAGGCACTGGACCTGGCGCCCTGGCAAGAACGGGCGGCGCAATTGGTGGGTGGCGATCCGGGTGGCAGCGCGCGGCAGAACCTGCAAGGAGTCGACCTGAGCATTGGCCAACTGAAAGCCTTCGGCATGGATCTGAACCAGGCCGTGGTGCGTCTTGCCCGTGGTGGCGCTGCCTGGGATCTGCGCCTCGATAGCAGGGAGGTTATCGGCAACGCACGGGTGCCGGATGCCAAGGGCGCGCCCATGGTCGTGCGCATGCAGACCCTGCGCCTGCCCGCTGCCACCGATGCTGAAAAGCAGGCCGAGGAGGGCCCGGACCCATTGGCTTCATTCGACCCGCGCAAGGTGCCGGCGCTGGACCTGAGCATCGACAAGCTCTATCGCGGTGACGACCTGTACGGCAGTGCGTCGCTCAAGTTGCGGCCGACCGCGCGTGGCGTGACCGCCAGCGACATCGACCTCGACTTCAAGGGCCTGCGTATCGATGGTGGCGGCGGCTGGGAAGGCGAGCCGGGCAGCACCAGCAGCTGGTACAAAGGGCGCCTGGACGGCAAGAACCTGGCGGATGTGCTCAAGGCCTGGGGCTTTGCCCCGACCGTGACCAGCCGCGACTTCCGTCTGGATGTGGATGGCCGCTGGCCGGGTTCGCCGGCCTCGGTGAGCCTCAAGCGCTTCTCCGGCAGCATGGATGCAGCGCTGCGCACCGGTCAGTTCGTCGAGGTCGAAGGCAGTGCCCAGGCGCTGCGGGTGTTCGGCCTGCTGAACTTCAACTCCATTGGCCGGCGCTTGCGCCTGGACTTCTCCGACCTGTTCGACAAGGGCTTGGCCTACGACCGGGTCAAAGGCTTGCTGGTGGCCAGTGACGGTGTCTACGTGACCCGCGAGCCAATCGCCGTGACCGGCCCATCGAGCAACTTTGAGCTGGACGGTACCCTGGACCTGGTAAGCGACCGGGTCGATGCCAACCTGCAGGTGAGCCTGCCAGTGACCAACAACCTGCCGCTGGCGGCCCTGATTGTCGGCGCGCCGGCCGTGGGCGGGGCGCTGTTCCTGGTCGACCGGCTGATCGGCGACCGCGTGTCGCGCTTCGCCAGCGTGCACTACCGTGTCGAAGGTCCTGTGAAAGAGCCTAGAATCACATTTGTGAAACCTTTCGAGAAATCCCGCTAGGAGTGCCCATGAAGGCAGCTGTCATACAGATGGTCAGCCAGGACGATGTGCTGGCCAACCTGCAGCGCGCCGGTGCCCTGCTGGAGCAGGCCGCCATTGGCGGTGCAAGGCTGGCTGTGCTGCCGGAAAACTTCGCCGCCATGGGCCGCAAGGACGCCGCTGCCATCGGCCGCGCCGAAGCGTTGGGTGAAGGTCCGATCCTGCCATGGTTGAAACGCACCGCCCGCGACCTCAAGTTATGGATTGTCGCAGGTACCTTGCCATTGCCACCGGTCGGCCAGCCCGAAGCCAAGGCCCATGCCTGCTCGCTGTTGATCGACGAACACGGTGAAGTGGCGGCACGCTATGACAAGTTGCACCTGTTCGATGTGGACGTTGCTGACAACCGTGGCCGCTACCGCGAGTCCGACGACTACGCCCACGGCGCCCAGGTGGTGGTGGCCGATACGCCGGTGGGGCGGCTGGGGCTGAGCGTGTGCTACGACCTGCGCTTCCCCGAACTGTACAGCGCACTGCGCGCCGCCGGCGCGGAACTGATCACTGCGCCGGCCGCTTTCACTGCGGTAACGGGCGCGGCGCACTGGGAAGTACTGGTGCGTGCTCGGGCCATCGAGACCCAGTGCTACCTGCTGGCTGCGGCACAAGGCGGAACTCACCCGGGGCCACGGGAAACCCATGGCCATGCGGCGATCGTCGACCCCTGGGGGCGCATCGTCGCGGAACAGGCGCAAGGTGAAGCGGTACTGCTCGCCGAGCGCGACATTGACGAACAAGCGTCCATCCGGGCGCGCATGCCGGTGGTATCGCACCGGCGCTTTTTCTCGCAGGGCGCGTTGCGGCCTGCGCACACCTCGGAGTGACTATGAGCCAGATGTTATCCACCGTCAGCGAGCAGCTCCTGGCCCCAGGCGGCTTGACCCTGGACAGCCTGCAGAGCGTGCTGGGTGAGTTGGCCGGCCCCGGCATCGATGCCGCCGACCTGTATTTCCAGGGTCAGATCTCGGAAACCTGGGCGCTGGAAGACGGCATCGTCAAAGAGGGCAGTTTCAACCTCGACCAAGGCGTGGGCGTGCGTGCCCAGTCCGGTGAAAAGACCGGCTTTGCCTACAGCAACGCAATCAACCTCGAAGCGCTGACCTCGGCAGCCCGTGCCGCCCGTTCAATCTCCCGTGCCGGGCAGAACGGCAAGGTACAGGCCTTCCGCAGCCAGGACGTGACCGCCCTTTATCCGGCGGACAACCCGCTGGATGTGCTCAGTCGTGCCGAGAAGGTCGAGCTGCTCAAGCGTGTCGACGCCGCCACCCGCGCCCTGGACCCGCGTATCCAGCAGGTCAGTGTGAGCATGGCCGGGGTCTGGGAGCGCATCCTGATCGCTGCGGCCGATGGCAGCCTGGCCGCCGACGTGCGCCCGCTGGTGCGCTTCAACGTCAGCGTCATCGTCGAGCAGAATGGCCGCCGCGAGCGTGGCGGGCAAGGCGGTGGCGGGCGTACCGACTACCGCTTCTTCACCGAAGAGCGGGTCATGGGCTATGCCCGCGAAGCGCTGCGCCAGGCCCTGGTGAACCTGGAGGCGATCCCGGCACCGGCTGGTACCCTGCCGGTGGTGCTGGGTTCGGGCTGGTCGGGCGTGCTGCTGCACGAGGCCGTCGGCCATGGTCTGGAAGGTGACTTCAACCGCAAGGGTAGTTCGGCGTTCAGCGGCCGCATTGGCGAGAAGGTGGCATCGAGCCTGTGCACCATCGTCGACGACGGCACTCTCGAGGGCCGCCGCGGCTCGCTGAGCGTGGATGACGAAGGCACCCCGACCGAGTGCACCACGCTGATCGAGAACGGTGTGCTCAAGGGCTACATGCAGGACAAACTGAACGCGCGCCTGATGGGCATGGCGGTCACCGGTAACGGCCGCCGCGAATCCTACGCGCACCTGCCGATGCCGCGCATGACCAACACCTACATGCGTGCCGGCGAAAGCGACCCGCAGGAAATCATCGCTTCGGTGAAGAAGGGCATCTACTGCGCCAACCTCGGCGGTGGCCAGGTGGACATCACCAGCGGTAAGTTCGTGTTCTCGACCAGTGAGGCCTACCTGATCGAAGACGGCAAGATTACCGCGCCGGTGAAAGGAGCGACCCTGATCGGCAATGGCCCGGAAGCGATGAGCCGGGTGTCGATGGTCGGTAACGACCTGGCGCTGGATAGCGGGGTAGGGACTTGCGGCAAGGACGGGCAGTCGGTGCCGGTGGGGGTCGGGCAGCCGACCTTGAAGCTGGATGCGATTACCGTGGGCGGTACAGGGGCGTGATGTCTTCGGGGACCGCTTTGCGGTCCATTCGCAGCACAAGGCTGCTCCTACAGGGATCGCGTATTTCTGTAGGAGCAGCCTTGTGCTGCGAATGGGCCGAAAAGCGGCCCCAGGGTGATCAGCGCAACCCGCGCTGCAGCTCGTCGAGATCGCGGATGTACTTGAACACTTTGCGCGCGGCGGCAGGCGGTTTGTTCCGCGCCTTCTCGTGCTGGGCATGGCGCACCAGCGAGCGCAGTTGCTGGCGGTCGGTGTCGGGGTATTCGTTGACGAAGCGCTCGAGGTCTTCGTCGTTACCGTCGATCAACCGGTCACGCCAGCGCTCCAGGCTGTGGAAGCGTTCGTTGTACTGGCGTGTCGAGCTGTCCATCTGTTCGAGCAAGGCGTGGATGGCATCCAGGTCCTGTACGCGCATCAGCTTGCCGACAAACGACATGTGGCGTTTGCGGGCACCGTGAGCGGTGTGCTTGCTGGCTTCGGCCAGGGCCTTGCGCAGCTCGTCGGTCAACGGCAGGCGAGCCAGGGTATCGGCCTTGAGCGTGGTAAGGCGCTCGCCGAGTTCGACCAGCGCATGCAGCTCGCGCTTGATCTGGGTTTTGCTTTTTTCGCCGTCGAAGGCGTCGTCGTTTGAATCAACCATGGTGGCAGTCCGCTAGAAATCGCCGCCATGATAACCAGTCGGGGGCCGCTTGTCCGGCCCGGTCGTAGAATGACCCTCGCCGAACGCAGAATTTGAGTGGAGAGAACCATGAGTGCAGTCCAGAGCGTAGGTCCGAAAGACCTGCCAGCATTGCAGGAGCAGGTCGAGGCGATCATCGCCGAAGCGCGCCGCCAGGGGGCCAGTGCCTGCGAAGTGGCGGTGTCGCTGGAGCAGGGCCTGTCCACCACGGTACGCCAGCGAGAGGTCGAGACGGTCGAGTTCAACCGCGACCAGGGCTTCGGCATCACCCTGTATGTGGGCCAGCGCAAAGGCTCGGCCAGCACTTCGGCCAGTGGCCCGGAAGCAATCCGCGAAACCGTCGCCGCCGCTTTGGCGATTGCCAAGCATACCTCCGAAGATGAATGTTCCGGCCTGGCCGACGCGGCGCTGATGGCTCGCGAGATCCCGGACCTGGACCTGTACCACGACTGGAACCTCGAGCCGGAGAAGGCCATCGAGATGGCCCTGGCCTGCGAGGCGGCGGCATTCGACGCCGACCCGCGTATCCTCAATGCCGACGGCACCACCCTCAATACCCACCAGGGCTGCCGCGTGTATGGCAACAGCCATGGTTTCATCGGCGGCTACGCCTCGACCCGGCACAGCCTGAGCTGCGTGATGATCGCCGAAGGCGACGGCCAGATGCAGCGTGACTACTGGTACGACGTGAACCGCCAGGGTAACTTGCTGGCCGACCCGCGTAGCATCGGCGTGCGCGCTGCCCAGCGGGCCGCCAGCCGCCTGGGGGCGCGGCCGGTGCCGACCTGTGAGGTGCCGGTGCTGTTCTCGGCCGAGCTGGCCGGTGGCCTGTTCGGCAGCTTCCTGTCGGCCATTTCCGGCGGCAACCTGTACCGTAAATCCTCGTTCCTGGAGGGGACCATTGGTCAGCGCCTGTTCCCTGGCTGGCTGACCCTCGACGAGCGCCCGCACATTCCGCGGGCACTTGGCAGTGCCGCGTTCGACGGCGATGGTTTGGCTACCTATGCCAAGCCGTTCGTCGACAAGGGTGAGTTGGTGTCGTACCTGCTGGGTACCTATTCCGGGCGCAAGCTGGGTTTGCCAAGCACGGCCAACGCTGGTGGTGTGCACAACCTGTTCGTCAGCCATGGTGTCGAAGACCAGGCGGCGCTGATCCGGCGCATGGGCCGAGGGTTGCTGGTGACCGAGTTGATGGGGCATGGCCTGAACATGGTGACGGGGGATTATTCCCGTGGCGCGGCGGGGTTCTGGGTCGAGAATGGCGAGATTCAGCACGCGGTGCAGGAAGTGACCATTGCCGGGAACATGAAAGACATGTTCCAGCAGATTGTCGCGATTGGCAGCGATCTTGAGACCCGCAGCAACATTCACACCGGATCGGTGCTTATCGAACGGATGACCGTTGCTGGTAGCTGATCCATAGCCTGTACCGGCCTCTTCGCGGGTAAACCCGCTCCCACAAGTATTGCGCAGTCTTCAGGTGTGGCGCGGTCCCTGTGGGAGCGGGTTTACCCGCGAAGAGGCCGGTGCAGGCAGTAGAGATCTCTCAATGCAACAAAAGAGACCCGGCCCCCACGCCGGGTTTTTGTTTCATCACTTCCCACTTGAAGTGATTTTGTTTATCAATTAATAATGAATATCATTATCCAGTAACCCGGCGATGATGTTCATGAAACCCGTCCTCCGCGAACTGCCCTACCTGGAAAACTGGCGCTGGCTCAGCCGACGCATCCGCTGTGCGCTCGAGCCCGACGAACCGCGCCTGATCGAGCATTACCTGGCCGAAGGCCGTTACCTGGTGTGCTGCACCGAAACCTCGCCATGGACGGTGGCGCTGACCTCCTTCCGCCTGCTGCTGGATACCGCCTGCGACCGCATGCTGCCCTGGCATTGGCGCTGCCTCTGCCTGGACCAGGCCTGGCGCCCGCTGCTGGACCTGCGCAACCTCGATCGCGAGGCACAGAACCAGCGCTGGCAGCCCTTCGCCCTGCAGTTGGCCAATTGCCGCCTGCTGCCGTCGATTTCTCCCGATGAACTGATGCAAGGATTTGATGATGAGTGATACCCGTATCGAGCGTGACAGCATGGGCGAGCTGCAGGTGCCGGCCCAGGCGCTGTACGGTGCCCAGACCCAGCGCGCGGTCGACAATTTCCCGATCAGCGGCCAGCGCATGCCGGCCCAGTTCATTCGTGCACTGCTGCTGGCCAAGGCTGCCGCAGCCAAGGCCAACGTCGAACTGGAACAGCTGTCGACCGCGCAGGGCCAAGCCATCGTAACGGCAGTTGAGCAGCTGCTGGCGGGGGACTTCATCCAGCATTTCCCTGTGGATGTGTTCCAGACCGGTTCCGGCACCAGTTCGAACATGAACGCCAACGAGGTTATCGCCACTCTGGCCAGCCGCGTGCTGGGTGAGGCCGTCAACGCCAACGACCACGTCAACTGCGGCCAGAGCAGCAACGACATCATCCCGACCACCATTCACGTCAGCGCCGCGCTGGCCCTGCACGAGCAGCTGCTGCCAGCCCTGGCGCACCTGGTGCAGGTGATCGAGGCCAAGTCGGCGCAGGTGCATCAGTACGTGAAGACCGGCCGCACCCACCTGATGGATGCCATGCCAGTGCGCATGAGCCAGGTGCTGGATGGCTGGGCGGCGCAGATCAATGGCGCCAAGGCTCACATCGAAGCGACCCTGCCAAACCTGCAGGCGCTGGCCCAGGGTGGCACCGCCGTGGGTACCGGCATCAACGCCCACCCGCAGTTCGCTGCCGGTTTTGCCCGCCAGCTCAGCAGCCTGACCCAGGTCGAGTTCACCCCCGGGCAGAACCTGTTCGCCCTGATCGGCTCGCAGGACACCGCCGTGGCCCTGTCTGGCCAGCTCAAGACTGCCGCCGTGGCGCTGATGAAGATCGCCAATGACCTGCGCTGGATGAACTCCGGCCCGCTGGCCGGGCTGGGCGAAATCGAGCTGCAAGGCCTGCAGCCGGGCTCTTCGATCATGCCGGGCAAGGTCAATCCGGTGATTCCGGAAGCCACTGCCATGGTCGCCGCCCAAGTGATCGGCAATGACGCCACCATCGCCATCGCTGGCCAGTCCGGCAACTTCGAGCTGAACGTGATGCTGCCGGTGATCGCCCGCAACCTGCTGGAAAGCATCGAGCTGATGGCCAACGTCAGCCGCCTGCTGGCCGACAAGGCCATCGCCAGCTTCAAGGTCAACGAAAGCAAGCTCAAGGAAGCCCTGGCGCGCAACCCGATCCTGGTCACGGCGCTGAACCCGATCATCGGCTACCTGAAGGCCGCCGAAATCGCCAAGACCGCCTACAAGCAGGGTCGCCCGATCATCGACGTGGCGCTGGAGCACACCGACCTGTCGCGTGACCAGCTGGAAGCGTTGCTGAACCCGGAAAAACTCACCGCCGGAGGTATCTGACCCCGAGTCACGGCCCAAGCGCCAGCGGTGACCGCGTTGGTCATCGCTTACTCCATGTCTACGGAATTCAACGATATGCCCCATACCTTGCCTGCACTGCCTTACGCCTACGCTGCGCTGGAACCGCACATCGACGCGCAGACCATGGAAATCCATCACACCAAGCATCACCAGACCTACGTCAATGGCCTCAACGCCGCCATCGAAGGCACCGAGTGGGCTGAGTGGCCGGTGGAGAAACTGCTCGGCGCGGTCGGACAATTACCGGAACTCCTGCGTGGTGCGGTGACCAACCATGGCGGCGGGCACGCCAACCACAGCCTGTTCTGGACCGTGATGTCACCGCAGGGTGGGGGAGAGCCGCAGGGCGCTCTGGCGCAGGCCATCGAGGAACAGCTGGGCGGCTTCGATGCCTTCAAGGAGGCCTTCACCAAGGCTGCGCTGACCCGCTTCGGTAGTGGCTGGGCCTGGCTCAGCGTGACCCCGCAGAAAACCCTCGTAGTGGAAAGCAGCGGCAATCAGGACAGCCCGTTGATGCACGGCAACACGCCAATCCTCGGCCTGGATGTGTGGGAGCATGCGTACTACCTGAAGTACCAGAACCGTCGCCCGGAATACATCGGTGCCTTCTACAACGTCATTGACTGGTCGGAAGTGGAGCGCCGCTACCTCGACAGCCTGAAGTGAGCCTTTCCGGTATGCGCTCCAAGGTGATGACTGTCAGCCGTGTGCGCCTGTTTCGGCTGGCGCTTGGGACTTTGCTGTTGCTGGCAGGCACTGCGCTGCTATTGGCGCGCGGCTTCGCCTGGTTGGACCTTGCCTGGCCAGCTTGGGGCTGTGTATCGGCTTGCGCCGTATGATGATGTTTTCACCGGCTTCGCTGTGGGGAGCGGCACATAACTCATTGAATCAGCGGGGACTTTGTGGGAGCGGCTTTAGCCGCGAACACCGGCGAAGTCGGTGCCATGCACCGCGTTGGATTCTTCGCGGCTAAAGCCGCTCCCACACGGGTACGCGTACCGCTTGCACAGGCGATTTGTGCTGAAAAGCTGTTCCCACACGGACCGTGCAGGCCTGCAAAATTCATTCGCCTTCGTCGAAATAATTGTTGATCAGCTCGACCAGCGCTGCCATCGCATCGTCGTCCTGCTCACCTTCGGTATGAAGGTGCACCTGCGTACCTTTGCCGGCCGCCAGCATCATTACCGCCATGATGCTTTTGCCATCCACTAGCTTGTCCGGCGCACGGCCAACCCTGACCTGGCAGGGGAAGCGGCCGGCAACGCCGACGAACTTGGCTGCCGCCCGGGCATGCAGGCCCAACTTGTTGATGATGGTTATTTCACGGGCGGGCATCGTGGGGCGGATCCTTGGGCTAGAGGTCGCGGTGGCGGACCTGGACGTTTTTCAGGGATTGCTGCAGCAGCTGGCCAAGGCGTTCGGTGATGTACACCGAGCGGTGGTGACCGCCGGTGCAGCCAATGGCAATGGTGACGTAGGCACGGTTGCTGGCGGCGAAGCGGGGAAGCCACTTGAGCAGGTAACTGGAAATGTCGTTGAACATCTCTTCGACATCCGGCTGTGCGGCCAGGTAGTCGATCACCGGTTGGTCGAGGCCGGAGTGCTCACGCAGCTCGGGCTTCCAGTAGGGGTTGGGCAGGCAGCGCACATCGAACACCAGGTCTGCATCGACCGGCATTCCGCGCTTGAAACCGAACGACTCGACCAGGAACGCGGTGCCAGGCTCGGGCTGGTTGAGCAGGCGCAGCTTGATCGAATCACGCAACTGGTACAGGTTCAGGCTGGTGGTGTCGATCTTCAGGTCGGCCAGGTCTGCAATTGGCCCCAGCAATTCGCTTTCCACCCGAATCGCTTCCGCGAGCGAGCGGTTGGCGTTGGTCAACGGGTGGCGCCGGCGGGTTTCCGAGAAGCGCTTGAGCAGCATGTCTTCGTCGGCATCCAGATACAGCACGTCGCACTGGATATGCCGAGCGCGGGCTTCTTCGAGCAACTCGGGGAAACGCGTCAGGTGGCTGGGCAGGTTGCGCGCGTCGATCGACACGGCGACCTTGGGTTGCAGCAACTCGGTATTGATCAGCGCATTTTCCGCCAGTTGTGGCAGCAGCCCGGCGGGCAGGTTGTCAATGCAGTAGAAACCGTTGTCTTCCAGGACATCGAGGGCGGTGCTCTTGCCGGAGCCGGACCGGCCGCTGACGATGATCAGGCGCATGTTCAGTGCTCGTTCTGTACGTCCAGGACAACCTGGAACAGGGCCTCGCTGCTGGTGGCCGCACGCAGGCGATCACGGACCTCCTTGCGATCGAGCATGCTGGCAATCTGGCGCAGCAGTTCCAGATGGGCATCGGTGGCGGCTTCTGGCACCAGCAGGACGAACAGCAGGTCCACCGGCGCGCCATCGATGGCGTCGTAGTCGATAGGGGCTTCCAGATGCAGCAGGGCGCTGACCGGAGCGGAACATCCTTCAAGCCGGCAGTGCGGGATGGCGATGCCGTTGCCGAAACCGGTCGAGCCGAGTTTTTCCCGGGCGATCAGTTTTTCGAAGACGTCTTGCATCTCCAGTTCGGGCACTTGATCGGCGATGACGGTGGCGACCTTTTCCAGGGCGCGCTTCTTGCTGCCGCCCGGCACGTTCACGAGGGAACGGCCGGGGGTCAGGATGGTTTCAAGTCGGATCATGGATGAGGGGGATCAGCGGGCAGCTGCACCTTGCAGCAGGCTTTGCTGTTTTTCCTTGTGTTTTTTCAGTTGGCGGTCGAGCTTGTCTGCCAAGGCGTCGATCGCTGCATACATGTCTTCGTGTTCGGCGTTGGCAACCACTTCGCCGCCGGGAATCTGCAAGGTCGCCTCGACCTTCTGCTGCAGCTTCTCGACTTTCATGATGACCTGCACGTTGGTGATCTTGTCGAAGTGACTTTCCACGCGAGCGAGCTTTTCAAGCACGTAATCGCGCAGTGGCTGGGTGACTTCTACATGCTGTCCACTGATATTGACTTGCATACAGCTTCTCCTTTGTTGCCCGTGCATAAAGAGGCAGATCTTGCACCTGCCCCACAAACGCTGTGGCACATCTCAGGGGCTACATCAGTCGCTTGCGCTCGCTCGACGGTGCGATGCCGAGGGACTCGCGGTACTTGGCGACGGTGCGACGGGCTACCTGGATGCCTTGTGCCTCCAGTAAACCAGCGATCTTGCTGTCACTCAATGGCTTTTTCTGATTTTCCGCCGCAACCAGTTTCTTGATGATCGCGCGGATCGCCGTAGACGAGCATTCTCCGCCTTCGGAGGTGCTGACGTGGCTGGAGAAAAAGTATTTCAGTTCGTAGATGCCACGCGGCGTGTGCATGTATTTCTGCGTGGTTACCCGCGAAATGGTCGACTCGTGCATGCCCACCGCTTCGGCGATGTCATGCAGCACCAATGGCTTCATCGCTTCGTCGCCGTGATCGAGGAAGCCGCGCTGGTGCTCGACGATCTGCGTGGCCACCTTCATCAGGGTTTCGTTGCGGCTTTGCAGGCTCTTGATGAACCAGCGCGCTTCCTGCAACTGGTTGCGCATGAAGGTGTTGTCGGCGCTGGTGTCGGCCCGGCGCACAAAACCGGCATATTGCGGGTTGACGCGCAGGCGCGGAATGGCCTCCTGGTTCAGCTCCACCAGCCAGCGGTCGCTGTCCTTGCGCACGATGACGTCGGGCACCACGTACTCAGGCTCGCTGGACTCGATCTGCGAGCCGGGGCGCGGGTTGAGGCTTTGTACCAGCTCGATGACCTGGCGTAGCTCGTCTTCCTTGATTTTCATGCGACGCATCAGCTGGCTGTAATCACGGCTGCCGAGCAGGTCGATGAAGTCGGTGACCAGGCGCTTGGCTTCGGCCATCCACGGCGTGCTGGCGGGCAGCTGGCGCAGTTGCAGCAACAGGCATTCGCCCAGGGTGCGGGCGGCAACACCGGCTGGTTCGAACTGCTGGATGCGGTGCAGTACCGCTTCGACCTCGTCCAGCTCGATATCCAGCTCCGGGTCGAAACCGGCGCAGATTTCCTCGAGGGTATCTTCCAGGTAACCCTGGCCGTTGATGCTGTCGATCAGGGTGACGGCGATCAGGCGGTCGGTGTCGGACATCGGAGCCAGGTTCAGTTGCCACAGCAGGTGGCTTTGCAGGCTTTCGCCGGCCGATGTGCGGGTGGTGAAGTCCCACTCGTCGTCGTCGTTGCTCGGCAGGCTGCTGGCGCTGGTCTGGTAGATGTCTTCCCAGGCGGTGTCGACCGGCAGTTCGTTGGGGATGCGCTCGCTCCACTCACCGTCTTCCAGGGTGTCGGCACTGGTAGTGCTTTCCTGGAAGCTGTTGTCCTGGACTTCGGCGGCCGGCTTGTTCTCGGCGTTGTCCGCCATCGGGTCGCTATTGTCGAAGTCGTCGCCGTCTTCCTGACGTTCGAGCATCGGGTTCGACTCCAGCGCTTCCTGGATTTCCTGTTGGAGGTCCAGGGTGGAGAGCTGGAGCAGGCGGATGGCCTGTTGCAACTGCGGTGTCATCGTCAGTTGCTGGCCCATTTTTAGGACGAGCGATGGTTTCATGGCTGGGGCTTAATACCTTGTTCGCCGGCGCGCATGCGCCATCCACTACACGAGGGCGCCGGGGCGCCAGATCAAGCAAGTTTTATGCCTTAAATTGTAGCGTTTGCCTAGAGCACTGTAACAACTTTACCCCGGCCTTCAGGGCGATTTGCCAGTACTCCAGGCGCGTGCCGGGGTCAGAGCCGGAACTCGTGGCCCAGGTAAACCTCTTTGACCAGGTCGTTGGCCAGGATGGTTTCGGAGTCGCCTTCAGCGATCAGCCGGCCATCGTTGACGATATAGGCGGTTTCGCAGATATCCAGGGTCTCACGCACGTTGTGGTCGGTGATCAGTACACCGATACCCTTGGCCTTGAGGTGATGGATGATCTGCTTGATGTCGCCGACCGAGATCGGGTCGACACCGGCAAACGGTTCGTCCAGCAGGATGAACTTGGGTGCGGTCGCCAGCGCGCGGGCAATTTCCACGCGGCGGCGCTCACCACCGGACAGGCTCATGCCGAGGTTGTCGCGAATGTGGCTGATGTGGAACTCCTGCAGCAGGCTTTCCAGTTCTTTGCGCCGGCCGTCGCGGTCGAGGTCCTTGCGGGTCTCGAGGATGGCCATGATGTTGTCGGCCACCGACAGCTTGCGGAAGATCGAGGCTTCCTGCGGCAGGTAGCCGATGCCGGCGCGGGCGCGACCGTGCATGGGCTGGTGGCTGACATCGAGGTTGTCGATCAGCACGCGCCCCTGATCGGCCTGGACCAGGCCGACGATCATGTAGAAGCAGGTGGTCTTGCCGGCGCCGTTGGGGCCGAGCAGACCGACGATCTGGCCGCTGTCGATCGACAGGCTGACGTCGCGTACGACCTGCCGCCCCTTGTAGCTCTTGGCCAGGTGCTGGGCTTTGAGGGTTGCCATTTACTCGGCCTTCTTCTTGGGCTGGATCACCATGTCGATGCGCTGACGCGGCGAGGTCACGTTGCCACCGCGACCGGCGGTTGCCACCTGGGTCTGGGTGTTGTAGACGATCTTCTCGCCTTCGGTGGTGTTGCCTTCGTTCTCGACCTTGGCGCGGTCGGTGAGGATCACCATGTCCTTCTGCGACTGGTACTGGATGGTCACCGCCCAGCCTTTCATCTTGTCCGGTTTGGCTGCGCTCTGCTGCTGCTCGAAGTAGGCCAGGTTGCCCACCGAGGTCACCACGTCGATGTCGCCGGAGGCGGAGCGGGTGATGGTCACGGTGTTGCCTTTGATCATCATCGAACCCTGGGTGATGATCACGTCGCCGGTGTAGGTGGCCACGCCCTGCTTGTCGTCCAGGTGGGCGTTGTCGGCCTGGATGCGGATAGGCTGGTCACGGTCGTTCGGCAGGGCGAGGGCGCTCGCGCTTCCCAGTGCTGCGCTCAGGCTGAGCAAAAGGGGGAGGGTTTTAACGAGCCTCATACTGTCCTCTTACGTTAGAGAGCAAGTCCATCTTGCCTTCTTTCAAATACGCTTTCATTCCTTTGCCCGTAGTTGTGCCACCGGCGCCGTCGATTCTAACGGCTTGCTCGGTCTGCGCATATTGCTTCTGCGGGAACACGGTCATGCGTGAGCTGGTAATGATCATTTCGCGCTGCTTTTCGTCGGTGCGGGCGACCCGTACGTTGTCGATCAGTTCGACTTCGCTGCCGTCCGGGTTGACTTCGGCGCGAGTGCTCTGTACGTGCCAGGGGTATTCGGTACCGCGGTAAAGGTGCAGGTCCGGCGTGGTCAGCAGGGTGATTTCGCTGGCCTTGAGGTGTTCGACCTTGTCGGCAGTCATTTCGTACTGCAGCTTGCCATCGGGCAGGAACTGCAGGCTGTGAGCGTTGACCGCGTAGTAGTCGATGGCGCTTTCGTCGACCTGGGCCACCGGCTTGTCGAGGAAGCTTTCCGGGCTGACATTCCAGTAGCCGATCGCCACCAGCAGGGCGGCGATTACCGCGAGCAGCGCAATGTTGCGGGCTTTCTTGCTGAACATGGGCAGCCTTACAGGTAGTTGGCGTTGGCAGCGTCCAGGGTGCCCTGGGCCTGCATGATCAGTTCGCAGAATTCACGGGCCGCGCCTTCGCCGCCACGTGCCTGGGTCACGCCATGGGCGTGTTGGCGCACGAACGGCGCGGCGTTGGCGACCGCCATGCCCAGGGCCACGCGGCGGATTACCGGCAGGTCGGGCAGGTCGTCGCCAAGGTAGGCCACTTGAGCATAGCTCAGGCCCAGTTCGGCGAGCAGGCCGTCCAGCACCACCAGTTTGTCCTCGCGGCCCTGGTACAGGTGCGGGATACCGAGGTTCTTCGCCCGGCGCTCGACCACCGGGGTCTTGCGCCCGCTGATGATCGCGGTGGTCACGCCCGAGGCCATGAGCATCTTGATGCCCTGGCCGTCGAGGGTATTGAACGTCTTGAACTCGCTGCCGTCCTCTAGGAAGTACAGGCGCCCGTCGGTGAGCACGCCGTCCACGTCGAACACTGCCAGCTTGATGTTCTTGCCGCGTTGCATGAGGTCCTGGTTCATTCCATCGCTCCTTTACATCACGCCGGCGCGCAGCAGGTCGTGCATGTTCAGGGCGCCGGTGGGGCGGTCCTCGCGGTCCACCACCACCAAGGCGCCGATCTTGTGGTCTTCCATGATCTTCAGGGCCTCGGCCGCGAGCATTTCGGCGCGGGCCGTCTTGCCGTGCACGGTCATTACCTGGTCGATCAGGGTGGTGTGGACATCGATGTTGCGGTCCAGGCTGCGGCGCAGGTCGCCGTCGGTGAAGATCCCCGCCAGCTTGCCATCGGCTTCGACGATCACGGTCATGCCCAGGCCTTTGCGGGACATTTCAAGGAGTGCGTCCTTGAGCAGGGTGCCGCGGGGCACCTGGGGCAGTTCGTCGCCGGCGTGCATCACGTTCTCCACCTTGAGCAGCAGGCGGCGGCCCAGAGCACCACCCGGGTGCGAGAAGGCAAAGTCTTCCGCGGTGAAGCCGCGAGCTTCGAGCAGGGCAATGGCCAGCGCGTCGCCCAGCACCAGCGATGCGGTGGTGGAGGAGGTGGGTGCCAGGTTCAGCGGGCAGGCCTCTTGCTCGACGCGGGCGTCGAGGTTGACCTCGGCAGCCTGGGCCAGGGGCGAGTCCGGGTTGCCGGTCAGGCTGATCAGCTTGATGCCCAGGCGCTTGATCAGCGGCAGCAGGGTGACGATTTCGGCGGTGCTGCCGGAGTTCGACAGGGCAAGGATGACATCATCGCGGGTGATCATGCCCATGTCGCCATGGCTGGCTTCGGCCGGGTGCACGAAAAACGCCGGCGTGCCGGTGCTGGCCAGGGTGGCGGCGATCTTGTTGCCGATGTGCCCGGACTTGCCCATGCCGACCACGACGACCCGGCCCTTGCTGGCCAGGATCAGTTCGCAGGCCTTGACGAAATTGTCGTCGATGCGCGCCAGCAGGGCCTCTACGGCCTCGAGTTCCAGGCGCAGGGTGCGTTGGGCGGATTGGATCAGCTCGCTGGATTGGCTCATGTCGAAAAAGCAATGCCTGATGAAAAGGCGGCGATTATAGCTGCAATGAAAGAAACCCTCACGCTTTCGATTGCCGTGGTGAATGTCTGGTCAGCCTGTCGCAGGGCTGAACGACTCGTTAGCCGGCCTTGGGGCGGTGCTGTCAGCGGTGCTATAGTTCGCCGCTATTCGGCCTGCCTGGGGCGCTTGTGCCTTCCAGATGGAGGCCGACGTCCATTAGGACGAGGCTGCACTAGCAAGGAGTCTAGATGAGTGTGGATAGCGCCTACGCGGTCGAGTTGAAGGGGGTTACCTTCAAACGCGGTTCGCGCAGCATTTTCAGCAATGTCGACATTCGCATCCCGCGCGGCAAGGTCACCGGTATCATGGGACCATCGGGTTGCGGCAAGACCACATTGCTCCGCCTGATGGGCGCGCAGCTGCGCCCCTCCAGCGGTGAGGTCTGGGTTGCCGGGCAGAACCTGCCGACGCTGTCGCGCAGCGACCTGTTCGACGCCCGCAAGCAAATGGGGGTGCTGTTCCAGAGCGGCGCGCTGTTCACCGATCTCGATGTGTTCGAGAACGTCGCGTTCCCGCTGCGCGTGCACACCCAGCTGTCGGACGAGATGATCCGCGATATCGTGTTGATGAAGCTGCAGGCCGTGGGGCTGCGCGGTGCCATCGACCTGATGCCCGACGAGCTGTCCGGTGGCATGAAGCGCCGTGTGGCGTTGGCCCGGGCGATTGCGCTGGACCCGCAGATCCTCATGTACGACGAACCGTTCGTCGGCCAGGACCCGATCGCCATGGGTGTATTGGTGCGTCTGATCCGCCTGCTCAACGACGCCCTGGGTATTACCAGCATCGTCGTTTCCCACGACCTGGCGGAAACCGCCAGCATTGCCGACTACATCTATGTCGTAGGTGATGGCCAGGTGCTGGGCCAGGGGACGCCTGACGAGCTGATGGGCTCGGACAACCCGCGCATTCGCCAGTTCATGAAGGGCGACCCGGACGGCCCGGTGCCTTTCCATTTCCCTGCGCCTGACTACCGCGCCGACCTGCTGGGAGCGCGTTGATGCGCAGAAAATCCTTACTCGAACGTGTCCGCCTGCTGGGGCGCTCGGCCATTGACGTGCTGGCGGTGCTGGGGCGCTCCTGCCTGTTCCTGTTCCATGCACTGATCGGCCGTGGCGGCATCGGTGGCGGCTTCCAGCTGCTGACCAAGCAGCTGTACTCGGTGGGCGTGCTGTCGCTGGCGATCATCGTCGTGTCCGGCGTGTTCATCGGCATGGTGCTGGCGCTGCAGGGCTTCAGCATCCTGACCAAGTACGGCTCGGAGCAGGCGGTGGGGCAGATGGTCGCCCTGACCCTGCTGCGTGAGCTCGGCCCGGTGGTGACGGCATTGCTGTTCGCTGGCCGTGCCGGTTCGGCGCTCACCGCGGAAATCGGCAACATGAAGTCCACCGAGCAGCTGTCGAGCCTTGAAATGATCGGCGTCGACCCTCTCAAGTACATCGTCGCGCCGCGGCTGTGGGCCGGTTTCATTTCGCTGCCGTTGCTGGCGCTGATTTTCAGCGTGGTCGGCATCTGGGGTGGCTCGTGGGTCGCGGTGGACTGGCTGGGCGTCTACGAGGGCTCGTTCTGGGCCAACATGCAGAACAGTGTTTCGTTCACCGACGACGTGCTCAACGGGCTGATCAAGAGCCTGGTATTTGCCTTCGTCACGACCTGGATCGCCGTATTCCAGGGGTACGACTGTGAGCCCACCTCAGAAGGGATCAGCCGTGCCACCACCAAGACCGTGGTCTATGCCTCGTTGGCAGTGCTGGGTCTGGACTTTATTCTGACCGCCTTGATGTTTGGAGATTTCTGATGCAAAACCGCACCCTGGAAATCGGTGTCGGCCTGTTCCTCCTGGCCGGGATCCTGGCGCTGCTGCTGCTCGCCCTGCGTGTCAGCGGGCTGTCGGCCAGCCCGAGCAGCGATACCTATAAAGTTTATGCCTACTTCGACAATATCGCTGGTTTGACGGTCAGAGCTAAAGTGACCATGGCCGGTGTGACCATCGGCAAGGTTACCGCCATCGATCTGGACCGTGATTCCTACACCGGTCGGGTGACGCTGCAACTGGACAAGTCGGTGGACAACCTGCCGACCGACTCCACGGCCTCGATCCTGACGGCCGGGTTGCTTGGCGAGAAGTACATCGGCATCAGCGTGGGCGGTGAGGACCAAGTGCTCAAGGACGGCGGGACCATCCATGACACCCAGTCGGCGCTGGTGCTGGAAGATCTGATTGGCAAGTTCCTGCTCAACTCCGTTGGCAAGGAACCGAAAGAAGCGCAACCGGCTAATTAAGGAGTTTCCATGATTTCGATCCTGCGACGTGGCTTGCTGGTCCTGCTGGCGGCCTTCCCCCTGATGGCGCTGGCCGCGCAGTCTCCGCATGACGTGGTGCAGAGCACCACCACAGAGCTGCTGGGTGAGCTCAAGGCCAACAAGGAGCAGTACAAGTCCAACCCGCAAGCGTTCTACGACGCCCTTGACCGTATCCTCACGCCCGTGGTCGATGCCGACGGTATTTCCAGAAGCATCATGACCGTCAAGTACTCGCGCAAGGCCACGCCCGAGCAGATGCAGCGCTTCCAGGAAAACTTCAAGCGCAGTCTGTTCCAGTTCTACGGTAACGCCCTGCTGGAGTACAACAACCAGGGGATCGTCGTGGACCCGGCCAAGGCCGATGACGGCAAGCGTGCCTCCGTAGGCATGAAGGTCACCGGCAACAATGGCGCCGTGTACCCGGTTCAGTACACTCTGGAAAACCTGGGTGGCGAATGGAAGGTGCGTAACGTGATCGTCAACGGCATCAACATCGGCAAGCTGTTCCGCGACCAGTTCGCCGATGCCATGCAGCGCAATGGCAACGACCTGGACAAGACCATCGACGGCTGGGCCGGCGAAGTGGCCAAGGCCAAGCAGGCCGCCGACAACTCGCCAGAGAAGACCGTCAAATGAGTGAGGCCGGCGTAAGCATGGCCGAGCCGGGCGTGCTGCGCCTGGCCGGCGTGCTGGACTACCGCAGCGGGCCCGCCCTGCGCAAGCAGGGCAGGGCGCTGATCGCGGGCTGCCGCGAGGCGCAGTTGGTGCTCGATTGCTCGGCTGTACAGCGCTCCACCAGTGTTGGCCTGTCGTTGCTGCTGGCCTTCATGCGCGATGCCCAGGCCACCGGCAAGGGTTGCCAGGTGCGCGGTATGCCCGACGACATGCGGGAAATTGCCGAGGTCTATGACCTCGATGAAGTGCTGGCAACCTGATGTTCCGGCACGGATGATGGCCCCTCGGTCAGCGAAGCCCTCGTTGGGCTTCGCAGGCGAGGGGCTTTTTTGTATGATGGCCGACCCGTGCGCATCGGGCGCCGATTGAGGTTGAGCATGCAGGCCGTAGAAGTTAAAAGCTTCCTTGAAGAGAAATTGCCGGGTTCCCGGGTCGAAGTTGAAGGCGAAGGCTGCAACTTCCAGTTGAACGTGATCAGCGACGAGTTGGCTGGCCTGAGCCCGGTCAAACGCCAGCAGGCGATCTATGCTCACCTGAATCCGTGGATCGCCAATGGCAGCATCCATGCGGTAACCATGAAATTTTTCAGCAGCGCAGCCTGGGCTGAGCGCACCTGAGCCAACGTGGCGGCGAGATTCCAATGGACAAACTGATTATTACTGGCGGCGCTCGCCTTGATGGCGAGATCCGCATTTCGGGCGCGAAGAACGCAGCCCTGCCGATTCTGGCGGCGACCCTGCTGGCCGACGGCCCGGTCACCGTGGGCAACCTGCCGCACCTGCACGACATCACAACCATGATCGAGCTGTTCGGCCGCATGGGCATCGAGCCGGTGATCGACGAAAAGCTGGCGGTCGAGATCGACCCACGCACCATCAAGACCCTGGTCGCGCCTTACGAGCTGGTCAAGACCATGCGCGCCTCGATCCTGGTGTTGGGCCCGATGGTCGCCCGTTTCGGCGAGGCCGAAGTGGCCCTGCCTGGCGGTTGCGCCATTGGTTCGCGCCCGGTCGACCTGCACATCCGTGGCCTCGAGGCCATGGGCGCGAAGATCGAAGTCGAAGGCGGCTACATCAAGGCCAAGGCGCCTGAGGGTGGCCTGCGCGGTGCGCACTTCTTCTTCGACACCGTCAGCGTGACCGGTACCGAGAACATCATGATGGCCGCTGCCCTGGCCAAGGGCCGCAGCGTGCTGCAGAACGCCGCGCGCGAGCCGGAAGTGGTCGACCTGGCCAACTTCATCAACGCCATGGGCGGTAATGTCCAGGGCGCCGGTACCGACACCATCGTCATCGACGGCGTCGAGCGTCTGGGCTCGGCCAACTACCGCGTGATGCCGGACCGTATCGAGACCGGCACCTACCTGGTTGCCGCTGCCGTGACCGGTGGTCGCGTCAAGGTCAAGGACACCGACCCGACCATCCTTGAAGCAGTACTGGAAAAACTCAAGGAAGCCGGCGCCGACATCAATACCGGCGACGACTGGATCGAGCTGGACATGCACGGCAAGCGGCCGAAAGCCGTCAACCTGCGTACCGCCCCGTACCCTGCTTTCCCGACCGACATGCAGGCGCAGTTCATCTCGCTCAACGCCATTGCCGAAGGCACCGGTGCAGTGATCGAGACAATCTTCGAGAACCGCTTCATGCACGTCTATGAAATGCACCGCATGGGCGCGCAGATCCAGGTCGAAGGCAACACTGCCATCGTCACAGGCGTCAAGGCGCTGAAGGGTGCCCCGGTAATGGCCACCGACCTGCGTGCTTCCGCCAGCCTGGTGCTGTCGGCGCTGGTAGCCGAAGGCGATACCCTGATCGATCGCATCTACCACATCGACCGTGGTTACGAGTGCATCGAAGAAAAACTGCAGATGCTGGGCGCGAAGATCCGTCGCGTGCCGGGCTAATCGTCTGCCTGGTGCATCCTGTGGGAGTGCGGTTTGCCCGCTTTCGCAGGATGTGCCTAACGAATTGAATGCGGTCGGGCTCTACGCCCGGCCGGCAGTAGCCGCTTAAGGACCGACGTTCCAATGTTGACCATCGCGCTTTCCAAAGGCCGTATTCTCGACGATACCCTGCCATTGCTGGCCGAGGCCGGTATCGTGCCGACCGAGAACCCGGACAAGAGCCGCAAACTGATCATCCCCACCACGCAGGACGATGTGCGCCTGCTGATCGTGCGTGCCACCGACGTGCCGACCTATGTCGAGCATGGTGCCGCCGACCTGGGTGTGGCCGGCAAGGATGTGCTGATGGAGTACGGCGGCCAAGGCCTGTACGAGCCCCTGGACCTACAGATTGCCCGCTGCAAGCTGATGACCGCCGGTGTGGTCGGTGCACCTGAGCCCAAGGGCCGTCTGCGCGTGGCTACCAAGTTCGTCAACGTAGCCAAGCGCTACTACGCCGAGCAGGGCCGCCAGGTCGACATCATCAAGCTGTACGGCTCGATGGAGCTGGCACCGCTGATCAATCTCGCTGACAAGATCATCGACGTGGTCGACACCGGCAACACCCTGCGTGCCAACGGCCTGGAGCCCCAGGAACTGATCGCCACGATCAGCTCGCGCCTGGTGGTCAACAAGGCCTCCATGAAAATGCAGCACGCCCGTATCCAGAGCCTGATCGACACGCTGCGCGAAGCGGTCGAATCGCGACACCGCGGTTGATTCCTGCGCGCGACCTTCGCTGTCGCGCCCATCTATCCGCGTCATAGCCATTTTTCTCGGGTGCCCGCGCGGATGGACTGGTAGCTTAGGGCGCCTGAGCATTCGCCAATAATCGAGGCCCTCGCCATGACCGTGTCCACTGCAATTGCCCGTCTCAACGCTGCTGATCCGGATTTCGCCCGACATCTGGATCATCTGCTGAGCTGGGAAAGTGTGTCCGATGACGCGGTCAACCAGCGCGTGCTCGACATCATCAAGGCCGTGCGCGAGCGTGGCGATGCGGCGTTGGTGGAATTCACCCAGCGTTTCGATGGTGTCGATGCCAAGTCGATTGACGACCTGATCCTCAATCGCGAGCGCCTGGAACTGGCCCTGACCCGCATTACCCCGGCCCAGCGCGAAGCCCTGGAAAAGGCCGCCAACCGCGTGCGCATGTACCACGAGCGGCAGAAACAGGACTCCTGGCAGTACACCGAAGCCGACGGCACCGTGCTCGGCCAGAAGGTCACCCCACTGGACCGCGCCGGCCTGTATGTGCCGGGTGGCAAGGCGTCGTACCCGTCGTCGGTGCTGATGAACGCCATCCCGGCCAAGGTTGCCGGCGTGGCCGAAGTGGTGATGGTGGTACCGACCCCGCGTGGCGAGGTCAACGAACTGGTGCTGGCGGCTGCCTGCATCGCCGGTGTCGACCGTGTGTTCACCGTCGGCGGTGCCCAGGCTGTCGCCGCCCTGGCGTACGGTACCGAAAGCGTGCCGCAGGTGGACAAGATCGTCGGCCCGGGCAACATCTACGTTGCCACCGCCAAGCGCCACGTGTTCGGCCAGGTGGGTATCGACATGATCGCCGGCCCGTCGGAAATCCTCGTGGTGTGCGATGGTCAGACCGACCCGGACTGGATCGCCATGGACCTGTTCTCCCAGGCCGAGCACGACGAAGATGCCCAGGCCATCCTGGTGAGCCCGGACGCCTCCTTCCTCGACCGCGTTGCTGCCGGCATCGACAAGCTGCTGCCGACCATGGAACGTGCCGAGATCATCGAGAAGTCGATCAATGGCCGCGGTGCGCTGATCCAGGTACGTGACATGCAACAGGCCATGGAAGTGGCCAACCGCATTGCACCCGAGCATCTGGAGCTGTCGGTGGCCGACCCGCAGGCCTGGCTGCCGCACATCCGCCACGCTGGCGCGATCTTCATGGGCCGCCACACCAGCGAAGCGCTGGGCGACTACTGCGCCGGCCCCAACCACGTGCTGCCGACTTCCGGCACCGCGCGTTTCTCGTCGCCGCTGGGGGTGTACGACTTCCAGAAGCGCTCGTCGATCATTTTCTGCTCCGAGCAGGGCGCGTCCGAACTGGGCCACACCGCCTCGGTCCTGGCCCGTGGCGAGTCGCTGACTGCCCACGCCCGCAGCGCTGAATACCGCATCCTGACCCAAGAGAAGGGGAACTGAGCATGAGTCGATTCTGGAGCCCCTTCGTCAAGGACCTGGTGCCTTACGTGCCGGGCGAGCAGCCCAAGCTGGCCCGCCTGGTCAAGCTGAACACCAACGAAAACCCCTACGGCCCTTCGCCCAAGGCGCTGGAGGCCATGCGCGGCGAGCTGAACGACAACCTGCGCCTGTACCCGGACCCGAACGGTGACCGGCTGAAGCAGGCGGTGGCCGAATACTATGGCGTGACCCCGGCACAAGTATTCGTCGGCAACGGCTCGGACGAGGTGCTGGCGCACATCTTCCACGGCCTGTTCCAGCATGACGCACCGCTGCTGTTCCCGGACATCAGCTACAGCTTCTACCCGGTCTACTGCGGCTTGTACGGTATTGCCTTCGAGCAGGTGGCGCTGGACGAGCAGTTCCAGATTCGCATCGAGGACTACGACAAGCCCAACGCCGGCATCATCTTCCCCAACCCCAACGCGCCGACCGGTTGCCTGATGCCGCTGCAGGTGGTGGAGCAGTTGCTGCAGGCCAACCGTGATTCGGTGGTGGTGGTTGATGAAGCCTACATCGACTTCGGTGGCGAAACCGCAATCAGCCTGGTGGACCGCTATGACAATCTGCTGGTCACTCAGACCCTGTCGAAGTCGCGTTCGCTGGCCGGGTTGCGGGTTGGGCTGGCGGTGGGGCACCCGGACTTGATCGAGGCGCTGGAGCGGATAAAGAACAGCTTCAACTCCTACCCGCTGGACCGTGCCGCGATCGTTGGCGCGGCGGTGGCGTTCGAGGACCGCGAATACTTCGAGGAAACCTGCCGCAAGGTGATCGACAGTCGCGAGGTGTTGGTCGGGCAGCTGCAGGCCAAGGGCTTCGAAGTGTTGCCGTCGGCAGCCAACTTCATCTTCGCTCGCCATCCGCAACGAGATGCCGGTGAGCTGGCTGCGCGACTGCGCGAACAGGGCGTGATCGTGCGCCACTTCAAGCAGCCGCGCATTGCCCAGTTCCTGCGCATCACCATTGGTACGCCAGAGATGAACCAGGCGCTGCTCGATGCGTTGAGCTGACGCCATCCACTGCCCTGCGCGGTCCTTGTAGGAGCGGCCTTGTGTCGCGAAAGGGCGCTCCTACAAAAAATCGCGCCAGGTTTTTAATCGCTGCTCTCTTCAATGACAAACACTTTGCCCACCGGTATGCTGCGCCAATTCATCGGATGATTGGTTGAGTTGAATGAGTAGCGAATTGACCAAGCGTTCACTGGTCGAACTGGCCGTCGAGCGCATGCGCGAACGCATCGTGCTGGGCGACTGGCAGGTTGGCCAGCGTTTGCCGACCGAGCCGGAGCTTGCCCTGCAGTTGGGCATAAGCCGCAATACCGTACGCGAGGCCATGCGTGTGCTGGCGTTCAGTGGCCTGGTGGAGATCCGCCAGGGCGACGGCAGCTACCTGCGTACCGCCCAGGACCCGCTGCAGGCGGTGCAGGCGATGTCACGCTGCACGCCCGAGCAGGCCCGCGAAACCCGGCATATCCTCGAAGCCGAGGCCATTGGCCTGGCCGCACTGCGCCGAACCGACGCCGACCTGCAGGCGCTGCGTGAAGCCCTGGCCAATAGCGCCGGGCATTTTCACGGTGATATCGATGCTTATGTGGCCTGCGACCTGGTGTTTCACCAGCGGCTGGTCGATGCCGCCCATAACCCGGCCTTGAGTGAGCTGTACCGGTACTTTTCCGGGGTGGTGGCTGCCGCGCTGCAGCACAACATGGCGACCGTGCCGCGCTGTCAAGCCACGTTCGACTTACATGGGCAGATACTTGCCGCCATCGAGCAACGCGATGCGGAGCAGGCCAAGCGCCTGAGCCGTACCCTTATCGCATCCTGACTCCGAGAAGGCCATGGCTGATTCCATCACCCGTAACACCCCACCGAGCGAGCGGGACCTCGAAGAATTGCTGATCGACGCCGAGGCTGACGACGAGCAGGTCCAACAGCAGCCGGTACCGATACAGCGGCCTTGGCTGTTGTTGCTCGGCCTGGTGCTGGTGGCATTGAACCTGCGCCCGGCATTGTCGAGCATGGCGCCGGTGCTGGGCCAGGTGTCCGAAGGCCTGGGGCTGAACGCCTCGCAGGCCGGTTTGCTGACCACCTTGCCAGTGCTGTGCCTGGGGCTGTTCGCCCCTTTGGCGCCGGTGCTGGCGCGGCGCTTTGGCAGCGAGCGGGTGATCCTCGGCATTCTCGCCACCCTGGCGCTTGGCATAGTCGTGCGCAGTAGCCTGGGGGCCACCGGGGTGTTCCTCGGCAGCCTCATGGCGGGTGCCAGCATCGGCATCATTGGCGTGCTGTTGCCGGGCATCGTCAAGCGCGATTTCCCGCAGCACGCTGGCACGCTGACCGGCGTGTACACCATGGCGTTGTGCCTGGGCGCCGCCATGGCGGCTGGCGCCACGGTGCCCCTGGCCCAGCACTTCAACGACAGCTGGGCGCTGGGCCTCGGCTTCTGGATGCTGCCGGCCCTGCTGGCCATGCTGGTGTGGCTGCCGCAGGCCCGCCAGGGCCATGGCCTGCACAAGGTAGCTTATCGCGTGCGTGGGTTGTGGCGTGACCCGCTGGCCTGGCAGGTAACCCTGTACATGGGCCTGCAGTCGTCACTGGCCTACATCGTATTTGGCTGGTTGCCATCGATTCTGATCGGTCGCGGCCTGAGCCCGACCGAGGCGGGGCTGGTGCTGTCGGGGTCGGTGATCGTGCAGCTGGTCAGCTCGCTCAGTGCGCCCTGGCTGGCCACTCGCGGCAAGGACCAGCGCCTGGCGATCCTGCTGGTCATGCTGATTACCCTGACCGGCCTGTTCGGGTGCCTGTATGCGCCGCTGTCCGGGCTGTGGGCGTGGGCGGTTGTGCTGGGCCTGGGGCAGGGCGGTACCTTTGCCCTGGCGCTGACCTTGATCGTGCTGCGCTCGAAGGATGCCCATGTGGCGGCAAACCTGTCGAGCATGGCGCAGGGGGTGGGCTATACCTTGGCGTCGATGGGGCCGTTTGCGGTGGGGCTGGTGCATGACCTGACCGGGGGCTGGGCGGCAGTGGGGTGGATCTTTGCCGTGCTGGGGCTGGGTGCCATCGTGTTCGGCCTGGGGGCCGGGCGGGCTTTGCATGTGCAGGTGAGCAGCGAGAAAGTCTGACGTTGATGTTGGCAGTGCCGGCCCTTTCGCGGGTAAACCCGCGAAGGGGCCGGTACTGGCATAAGCAACCGGGGCAGATTATCGTGCTGCTTTCATCCCCAGGACGGACCAGCCCCCATGAGCGACGCCAACCGCGACCTGATCACCCGCTTCTACCAGGCCTTCCAGCGCCTGGATGCCGAGGCCATGGTCGCCTGCTACAGCGACGATATCGCCTTCAGCGACCCGGTCTTTGGCACCTTGCGTGGCAAGGATGCAGGCGACATGTGGCGAATGCTCACCAGCCGGGCCAAGGACTTTACCCTGACCTTCGACAACGTCCGCGCCGATGAATGCACGGGCGCCGCACATTGGGTGGCCACCTACCTGTTCAGCCAGACCGGCCGCACCGTTGTCAACGATATCCAGGCGCGTTTCGTGGTCCGTGACGGGCTGATCTGCCAGCACGATGACCAATTCGACTTGTGGCGCTGGTCGCGGCAGGCGCTGGGTGTGCCTGGCATGCTGCTGGGCTGGTCGCCGCTGGTGCAGAACAAGGTGCGCCAGCAGGCGTTCAAAGGCCTGCGGGCGTACCAGCATGCTCAAGGCAGCGCTACCGCCTGATCACTCTTGTGATAGCTGAAGGTGGCGCGTTCATCGAGGTCGTTCGGTAGACGGATGCGAATGACAGGTATGAATGTGCCATTGGTCCTGTGCCAATCCCGTTGATCGGCCTGAGCTTGTTGCAATGCGCCATAAGCGCCTTCGATATGGAAAAACGACTGGATTGGCAGCCTGCTGGACTGCTCTTCGTCCCACGCACCGATCACCACCTCGTTCCACGGGAACGGTAGTTCAGGCGCAAACAACTGCTTGGCGCGTATGCTCTGGTAGAAGGCTTCAGCCCGCTCGGGAACCCGCGCCCGGCGGATATCGAATGCGCATTGGGCCTTGTAGTCGCCGCTTTGCCGGAACCGCTCCATCCACTGCTCGGCAGTGAGTACTCCCTGTTCATGGCAGGCCGCTTCGGTTGCGGCCGTTTGCCGATTGTCGCCGCAACCGCGTTTGTCACGCTCCCAGGTATCACCGTCAGTGGGCCAGGCGCATAGCATTTCGTAGCGCAAGCTGTCTTTTGGGCGTTGCAGCAGCGGGTACAGGGTAAAGCCGCTACGGCCGTCGGCAGCCAGCTGCGTGGTGGGAATGTCGCTGCGCAGGTATGAAAACGATACGCCGCCCTTGTCCTTGCTGTTCTGGCTATGATGCCAGGAATGATAATGCGGTGAAGGTTTGGTTGACCTTAGCAAGACGCCCGAACAGGCATGGGCAGGTACCGCGTTGCCTGGGCAATGCGCGGGCGTGGAATCGTAGTTTTTCTGCAACTGCTCGGCGGTCCGGGCGCCGATGGAGGCCTGGGCGGCGGATGCGCCGGCCAACAGGGCAGCGGCAAGCAAGGTGCGGGATACTGAAGTGAGCATGATGAAGCCCTTTTGGGGTGGGCTCACCAAATTAATGATGGAAAGAGCAGGCGTCGTGAGTGAAAAAGTGCCGGATCAGGCAGTAAAACCCTGGTATGTCTACTTGGTAAGGGCTGCCAATGGATCGCTGTATTGCGGTATCAGCGATGACCCGCAACGGCGTTTTCTGGCGCACCAGAAAGGGCAGGGCGCGCGTTACTTCAAGACCAGCCCGGCCCAGGCGCTGGTGTATGTGGAGCAATGGCCGGACAAGGGCGAAGCATTGCGCCAGGAGCGGCTGGTGAAGCGGCTGCGCAAGGCGGCGAAGGAGGCGCTGGTGGCCTCCTATGAGGCTGAGTCTTCCGCTATTTAGGGCCGCTTCGCGCCCCAGGGCCCTCAGTCCTTGCGCCGCTTCAACTGATCCACCAAGGTGGTCGGAAGCCCCTTGATGATCAAGGTCCCTGCCGCTTCGTCATACTCGACCTTGTCCCCCAGCAGGTGCGCTTCGAAGCTGATCGACAATCCCTCGGCACGCCCGGTGAAACGGCGGAACTGGTTGAGGGTGCGCTTGTCCGCGGGGATTTCAGGCGACAGGCCGTAGTCCTTGTTGCGGATGTGATCGTAGAACGCCTTGGGCCGGTCCTCGTCGATCAGGCTGGACAGTTCTTCCAGCGTGACCGGCTCGCCCAGCTTGGTCTGGGTAGTGGCGTACTCGACCAGGGTCTGGGTTTTTTCGCGAGCGGACTCTTCCGGCAGGTCTTCGCTCTCGACGAAGTCGCTGAAGGCCTTGAGCAGGGTGCGGGTTTCGCCCGGGCCGTCGACGCCCTCCTGGCAGCCGATGAAGTCGCGGAAGTAGTCCGAGACCTTCTTGCCGTTCTTGCCCTTGATGAACGAAATGTACTGTTTGGAATTCTGGTTGTTCTTCCACTCCGACAGGTTGATGCGCGCCGCCAGATGCAGCTGGCCAAGGTCGAGGTGGCGCGAAGGCATCACATCAAGCTCGGCGTTCACCGCCACGCCTTCGCTGTGGTGCAGCAGGGCGATCGCCAGGTATTCGGTCATGCCTTGCTGGTAGTGGGCAAACAGGATATGGCCGCCGGTGGACAGGTTGGACTCCTCCATCAGCTTCTGCAGGTGCTCCACGGCCACGCGGCTGAAGGCGGTAAAGTCCTTTTCTTCGTCCAGGTACTGCTTCAGCCAGCCGCTCAGCGGGTAGGCCCCGGACTCGCCGTGGAAAAAGCCCCAGGCCTTGCCTTGCTTGGCGTTGTAGCTGTCATTGAGGTCGGCCAGCAGGTTTTCGATGGCGTCGGAAGCGGCCAGTTCGGAATCGCGGGCATGCAGTACGGCGGGGCTGCCATCGGGCTTTTTGTCGATCAGGTGAACGATGCAATGACGGATTGGCATGGAATTCTCGGGGAGCTGCAAAAGTTGTCCAGTTTACCCTAGACACCAGGTGGTGCAGTGGCCGGATGTTGGCAGAAATGGCGGTTGTTCGTTTTTTGTTCAAATTTGTGCGTTTTAGGCTAAAACCCCCGAAAAACCTGCATTAAATCGAAGCGCGCAGCGGATATTTATCCGTTCCTGTGGTAGCTTTGCGCGGTCTTGCGCCCCTTGTGTGGCGCATTGCTGGCAGCGTGCTGTCGTCGTGTCGAACCAAACGTCGATTTGCGTATCTACATACGCGATTGGCGCGGCCCTCCACTTTCAGGGGCTGGCCCGATAACGTCGTAGTGCGCTGCATAACCAACGAATTTGATAGGGAAGGAACACCACCATGGCATTGACCAAAGACCAACTGATTGCCGACATCGCCGAATCGATCGCCGCGCCAAAAGCCACCGCCAAGAACGCTCTGGAGCAACTGGGCCAGATCGTTGCCGACCAGCTGGAAAACGGCGCTGAAATCACTCTGCCAGGCATCGGCAAGCTGAAAGTCGCTGAGCGTCCTGCCCGTACCGGCCGCAACCCTTCGACTGGCGCTGCCATCGAAATCGCTGCCAAGAAAGTCGTCAAGTTCGTTCCAGCCAAAGTGCTGACCGACGCCATCAACAAGTAATTGTTGAAGCTTTGACGAAACCGCGCCCGGCTTGCCCGGGCGCGGTTTTTTCATGCCCGGTTTTTACGCCCGGCGTGCCAGGCCTGGCGCGCGGCGTCGTCGTGGAAGCTCCAGGCGACCATGCGGCTTTGCTTCTGTCCCTGGCCCATTTCACTGATGCGCACGGCCTTGACGCCCGTTTTCCTGAGCGCGGCCTCGATCCCCGGCAGGTTGCTGGCCTTGGACACCAGGCTGGTGAACCACAGCACTCGCTCGGCGTACTGCACGCTTTCACTGACCAGTTGGGTGACAAAGCGGATTTCGCCACCTTCACACCACAGTTCGTTGTTCTGGCCACCGAAGTTGAGCACCGGCAGCTTGCGCTTGGGGTCCTGCTTGCCGAGGTTCTTCCACTTGCGCTGGCTGCCACGGGTGGCTTCGTCGCGTGAGGAATGGAAGGGCGGGTTGCACAGGGTCAGGTCGAAGCGTTCGCCCTCCTGCAGCAGGCCGCTGAGGATGTGCGCACGGTTGGCCTGCTGGCGCAGGGTGATGGCCTTGCCCAGGCCGTTGGCCTGGACGATGGCCTTAGCCGAAGCCAGGGCCACGGGGTCGATGTCCGAGCCGAGGAAGCGCCAGCGGTAGTCGCTATGGCCCAGCAGCGGGTAGATGCAGTTGGCACCTACGCCGATGTCCAGCGCATGCACCTGGGCGCCCTTGGGGATCTCGCCGGCATTGTCGTCGGCCAGCAGGTCGGCGGCCACGTGGATGTAGTCGGCGCGGCCGGGAATCGGCGGGCACAGGTAGTCGGTGGGGATATCCCAGTGCTGGATGCCGTACTGGGCCTTCAGCAAGGCACGGTTGAACACCCGCACAGCCTCGGGGTTGGCGAAGTCGATGCTGGGCTTGCCGTGGGGGTTGGTGATGGTGAAGCGCGCCAGGTCAGGGTGGGCCTTGATCAGGCTGGGGAAGTCGTAGCGGCCCTGGTGGCGGTTGCGCGGGTGCAGGGTGGGTTTGCGGGTCATGGTCGGGTCCTGAAAAGCATCGCCGGCAAGCCAGCTCCCACAGGTATGGTGCTTTCCTGTGGGAGCTGGCTTGCCGGCGATGGGCTGCGAAGCAGCCCGCTATGGCTTCACTTTTGATTAAAGCGCTGCAATCCGCGCATGCTGCTCTGTGAAGTTGGCCAGGGCCTGTTCGGACTCGGCCAGCTTGGCGCGTTCCTTCTCGATCACGGCAGGCGGTGCCTTGTCGACGAAGGCAGCGTTGGACAGCTTGCCACCCACGCGTGCCACTTCACCCTGCAGGCGCTGGATTTCCTTGTTCAGGCGCGCCAGCTCGGCATCCTTGTCGATCAGGCCGGCCATTGGCACCAGCACTTGCAGGTCACCGACCAGCGCGGTGGCCGACAGCGGCGCTTCGTCGGCGTCGCCCAGCACGGTAAACGATTCGACTTTGGCCAGCTTCTTCAGCAGGGCTTCGTTTTCCTGCAGGCGACGCTGGTCGTCGGCGTTGGCATTCTTGAGGAACAGCGGCAGCGGCTTGCCCGGGCCGATGTTCATTTCGGCGCGGATGTTGCGCAGGCCGACCATCAGCTCCTTGAGCCACTCGATGTCGCCTTCGGCGGCGGCGTCGATGCGGCTTTCATTGGCCACCGGCCATGGCTGCAGCATGATGGTCTTGCCTTCGATGCCGGCCAGCGGCGCGATGCGCTGCCAGATTTCTTCGGTGATGAACGGCATGAACGGGTGCGCCAGGCGCAGCGCAACTTCCAGCACGCGCACCAGGGTGCGGCGGGTACCACGGGCGCGCTCTACTGGGGCGTTCTCGTCCCACAGCACCGGCTTGGACAGCTCCAGGTACCAGTCGCAGTACTGGTTCCAGATGAACTCGTACAGCGCCTGGCTGGCCAGGTCGAAGCGGAACTGCTCCAGCTGGCGGGTCACTTCGGCTTCGGTGCGCTGCAGCTGCGAGATGATCCAGCGGTCGGCCAGCGACAGCTCGTAGGCTTCGCCGTTCTGGCCGCAGTCCTCGCCCTTGTCCAGCACGTAGCGGGCGGCGTTCCAGATCTTGTTGCAGAAGTTGCGGTAGCCTTCGACGCGGCCCATGTCGAACTTGATGTCGCGGCCAGTGGAGGCCAGCGAGCAGAAGGTGAAGCGCAGGGCGTCGGTGCCGTAGCTGGCGATACCTTCGGGGAACTCGGCCTTGGTCTGCTTGGCGATCTTCTCGGCAAGCTTGGGCTGCATCATGCCGCTGGTGCGTTTTTCCAGCAGGGCGTCGAGGGTGATGCCGTCGACGATGTCCAGCGGGTCGAGCACGTTGCCCTTGGACTTGGACATCTTCTGGCCCTGGCCGTCACGTACCAGGCCATGCACGTACACGGTCTTGAACGGTACCTGCGGGGTGCCATCCTCGTTCTTGATCAGGTGCATGGTCAGCATGATCATGCGCGCAACCCAGAAGAAGATGATGTCGAAGCCGGTCACCAGCACATCGGTGGAGTGGAATTTCTTGAGGAATTCGGTCTGTTCCGGCCAGCCCAGGGTGGAGAAGGTCCACAGGCCCGAACTGAACCAGGTGTCGAGTACGTCGTCGTCCTGGCGCAGGACCACGTCGGCACCCAGGTTGTGCTTGGCGCGCACTTCTTCCTCGTTGCGGCCGACATAGACCTGGCCGGCCTCGTCGTACCATGCCGGGATGCGGTGGCCCCACCACAGCTGGCGGCTGATGCACCAGTCCTGGATGTCACGCATCCAGGAGAAGTACATGTTCTCGTACTGCTTGGGCACGAACTGGATGCGGCCATCTTCCACGGCGGCGATGGCAGGTTCTGCCAGCGGTTTGGTGGAAACGTACCACTGGTCGGTCAGCCACGGCTCGATGACAGTGCCCGAACGGTCGCCTTTCGGCACTTTCAGGGCGTGGTCGTCGATGCTAACCAGCAAGCCCTGGGCATCCAGGTCGGCGACGATCTGCTTGCGTGCGACGAAGCGGTCGAGGTTGGCGTACTGGGCCGGCAGGCGGGTGTCCACCTGCTCGTTGACGCTGCCGTCGAGGTTGAAGGCCTGCGCGCTGGCCAGCACGAAGGCGTTCTTGTCGAAGATGTTCAGCAGCGGCAGGTTGTGTCGCTTGCCGACTTCGTAGTCGTTGAAGTCGTGGGCCGGGGTGATCTTCACGCAGCCGGTACCGAACTCGGGGTCGCAGTAGTCGTCGGCGATGATCGGGATGCGGCGGCCAACCAGCGGCAGTTCGACGTACTTGCCGAT
Source organism: Pseudomonas sp. TE3-3-F2023 (assembly GCF_036784815.1). Taxonomy (NCBI): domain Bacteria; kingdom Pseudomonadati; phylum Pseudomonadota; class Gammaproteobacteria; order Pseudomonadales; family Pseudomonadaceae; genus Pseudomonas; species Pseudomonas sp. TE3-3-F2023. The sequence goes on from NZ_CP145113.1 coordinate 1,905,255, forward strand.
CAGTGCCTGGTAGCGCTCGTCGTTCGGGTTGACCGCCACGGCGGCGTCACCCAGCAGGGTTTCCGGACGGGTGGTGGCGACTACCAGGTAGTCCTTGCCTTCGGCGGTCTTGGCGCCGTCGGCCAGCGGGTAGCGCAGGTTCCACAGGTGGCCCTTCTCGTCGTGGTTTTCCACTTCGAGGTCGGAGATGGCCGTGTGCAGCTTGGTGTCCCAGTTGACCAGGCGCTTGCCGCGGTAGATCAGGCCGTCTTCATGCAGGCGCACGAAGGCTTCCTTGACCGCTTCGGACAGGCCGTCATCCATGGTGAAGCGCTCGCGGCTCCAGTCGACCGACGAACCCAGGCGGCGGATCTGACGGCTGATGTTGCCACCGGACTGATCCTTCCATTCCCAGACCTTTTCCAGGAACTTTTCGCGGCCCAGATCATGCCGGTTCTGGCCCTTGGCCTCGAGCTGGCGCTCGACCAGCATCTGGGTTGCGATACCGGCGTGGTCGGTACCTGGCTGCCACAGGGTGTCGCGGCCTTGCATGCGGCGGAAACGGATCAGGGCGTCCATGATCGCGTTGTTGAACCCGTGGCCCATGTGCAGGCTGCCGGTGACGTTCGGCGGCGGGATCATGATGGTGTAGGACTCGCCTGCACCTTGTGGGGCGAAATAGTTCTCGGACTCCCAGGTGTTGTACCAGGAAGTTTCGATGGCGTGCGGCTGGTAGGTCTTATCCATGCGCGGCGGGACCCTGTGCATTTATTCGGGAAAGCCGGGAAGTATAACCAAGCTGGGGGCCGCAGGCGACAAGCTGCTGCTATCTGGCATGGCAGGGATGGCCTCTTCGCGGGTTTACCCGCGAAGAAGGCACCGCCGGATTTCAGTTTTACTCCGAACGCTTGATCAACCGCTCGATCCGCGCATCCAGCCGGCGCTTGATCTCGTTCTCGATGTGCGGGGTGAAGTCTTTGATCACGTCCTGCATGATCATCTGCGCCGCCGCGCGCAGTTCGCTTTCCAGGTGCAGCAGGGTGTCCTGGCGGCGGGTCTGCGGGTCGTCTTCGGGCTCGGCCTCAACCGGTTCGGCCGCAGGAACATGGTTGCCGGGCGCTTCTTCCAGCAGCAACGGGATCTGCTCCACCGTCTCTGTCAGCAGCGGTGGTTGCAGGTCGGCGTCGCCAAGCAGCTGGCGTATCGACTCGAGGTCATCGAGCAGATGGGCGGAATCGGGCAGGGGGGAGGGTTTGTCCATCGTCGTCAGAGTCGCTGTAAGCGGTGGTCTTGCAGAGCATAGCCCTGTTCACGGTAGAAACGGAATCGTTCACGGGCAGATTGGCGGATGCCAGGCTCTTCAACGACGATCTCGGCAACCCGTTCGAACTGGCCGACAAAGCCCGGTACGTCGGCGCCCAGGTTGATCAACAGGTCGTGGTGGTCGCCTGCACTGTCGGCGGCCAGGCCCAATGCCACGCAGGCATCGGCATGCACCTCTGCGAGGTCGTGGGGCACGAAGGCCTCGCCCTTGAAGCGCCACAGACGTTGGTCCAGCTCGCTGCGCTGCTCGGCGTCCTGGCAATGCAGGTAGACCCGGTGGCCGAGGCGCCAGGCCTTTTCGCACAGCTTGCAGGCGAAATCGAGCCGCGCCGACAGCGAGTCGGTGGGCAGGATGTAGAAATCGACTTTGCTCATGGTGGTATCGCCGGCCGGCGGCGCGCAGTGCGCCACCGGCTTCACGGCGTCAGGCGCCAGCGCGGTCCAGCAGGTACTGGGTCAGCAGGGGCACAGGGCGGCCAGTGGCGCCCTTGTCCTTGCCACCGCTGACCCAGGCGGTGCCGGCGATGTCCATGTGAGCCCAGTCGTAGGCCTTGGCAAAGCGCGACAGGAAGCAGCCGGCGGTGATGGTGCCGGCCTTCGGCCCGCCGATGTTGCCCATGTCGGCGAACGGGCTGTCCAGCTGCTCCTGGTACTCATCGAACAGCGGCAGCTGCCAGGCACGGTCGTCGGCGCGCTTGCCGGCGTCGAGCAACTGGCCGACCAGGTTGTCGTTGTTGCCCATCAGGCCGGTGGTGTGGCTGCCCAGGGCGACGATGCAGGCGCCGGTCAGGGTGGCGATGTCGATGACTGCCTGCGGCTTGAAGCGCTCGGCGTAGGTCAGGGTGTCGCACAGCACCAGGCGGCCTTCGGCGTCGGTGTTGAGGATTTCCACGGTCTGCCCGCTCATGGTGGTGACGATGTCACCCGGGCGGGTGGCGCCGCCGCTCGGCATGTTCTCGGCGCAGGCCAGCAGGCACACCAGGTTGACCGGCAGCTGCAGCTCGAGCACCGCACGCAGGGTGCCGAGCACGCTGGCGGCACCGCACATGTCGTACTTCATTTCGTCCATGCCGGCACCAGGCTTGAGGCTGATGCCGCCGGTGTCGAAGGTAATGCCCTTGCCCACCAGCACGTACGGCTTGTCCGCCTTCTTGCCGCCCTGGTAGTTGAGCACGATCAGGCGTGGCGGCTGGTCGCTGCCCTGGCCGACGGCGTAGAACGCGCCCATGCCCAGTTCCTTGATCTTCTTCTCGTCCAGCACTTCGACTTTCAGCGCCTTGTGCGCCTTGCCCAGGTCCTTGGCCTGTTCGGCCAGGAAGCTTGGGTGGCACAGGTTGGGCGGCAGGTTGCCCAGGTCGCGGGTGAAAGCCATGCCGGTGGCGATGGCGCTGGCATGCTTGACGGCACGCTCGACCTCGGCCTGGCCGGCCTTGTCGGCCAGCAGGGTGACCTTCTTCAGGGCGCGCGGCTCGGCCTTCTGGCTCTTGAAGCGATCGAACACGTACTCGCCGTCGAGCAGGGTCTCGGCCAGCAGGCGGTACTTGCCGTAGTGGGCATCGCGGTTGCTGACCGCGATGTCGTCCAGGGCCAGCACTGCGTCAGCGCCATTCAGGCCCTTGAGCACGCCGGCCACACTCGCGACCAGTTTGCGCCAGGCGCGGTCGCCCAGGGCTTCGTCCTTGCCGCTGCCCACCAGCAGCACGCGCTCGGCCTTCAGACCCGCGAGGTTCTGCAAAAGCAAGGTCTGGCCCGGCTTGCCGGCCAGGTCGCCACGCTTGAGCACGGCACTGATGGCGCCCTCGCTGGCCTGGTCGACGGCCTTGGCCACGGCGCCGAGCTTGCGGTTTTCACCTACCGGGAGGACCAGGGTGGCGGTTTTTACGGATGCAGCAGCTACGCTTTTTACAACCAGTTCCATGTCAGGATCCCCGAATGATCGATACAGTCGGCGCTGTGTGTTCCAGCGCTCTGGACGGGCCTGGCCGCGTCGTCGCGCGCCGGCGGAAAAGCTGCCAGTTTGAGCCTGCGGCAAGCGTGCTGACAACCCCGTTATGCGCCTTCATGCGCGGCGAAGTGACAGGGGCGGTCAATCACAGGATAATGCGCGCACTTTACATGGAGGTTCGCCTTTGGCGAACCGGCATTGGTCTTGGCTGTACTAAGTCATTGTCTGGCGCCATTGATTGGCAGTCCGCCCTGACAACCCAGGAGTGTCTGGTTTGATCGTCTTTCGTTATCTGTCCCGCGAGGTCCTGGTGACCTTGAGCGCCGTCAGCGCCGTGCTGCTGGTGATCATCATGAGTGGGCGCTTCATCAAGTACCTGGCCCAGGCTGCCCAGGGTGTGCTCGACCCGAGCGTGCTGTTCCTGATCATGGGCTTCCGCCTGCCGGGCTTCCTGCAACTGATCCTGCCTCTGGGGCTGTTCCTCGGCATTCTCCTGGCGTACGGGCGCTTGTACCTGGAAAGCGAGATGACCGTGTTGTCGGCCACCGGCATGAGCCAGCAGCGCCTGCTGGGCCTGACCATGGCGCCGGCCGCCCTGGTCGCCCTGCTGGTAGCGTGGCTGAGTTTGAGCCTGGCACCGCTGGGCGTGGCCCAGGTGCAGCAGATCATTGCCCAGCAGGATGCCCTGACCGAGTTCGACACCTTGGTGCCGGGCCGCTTCCAGACCCTGCGCGACGGCTCGCGGGTGACCTACACCGAAGAGCTGTCGGACGACCGCATCAACCTGGCTGGGGTGTTCATCTCCGAGAAGCGCTTCAACCAGGACAAGACCAAGGACCGCGCCCCGTCGGTGCTGGTTGCCGAAAAAGGCCACCAGGAAATCCAGGCTGACGGCAACCGCTACCTGGTGCTGGAAAACGGTTACCGCTACGACGGCAACCCGGGCCAGGCCGATTACCGTGCAATCAAGTACGACACCTACGGGGTGCTGCTGCCCAAGCCGGAAGTCGCCGAGGAAGTGACCGATCGCGAAGCCATTCCCACTTCCGAGCTGATCGGCAAGAAGGGCCTGCGTGAGCGTGCCGAGCTGCAGTGGCGGCTGTCGCTGCCCATCCTGGTATTCATCGTCACCATGCTGGCGGTGCCGCTGGCCCGGGTCAACCCGCGCCAGGGCCGCTTCCTCAAGCTGCTGCCGGCAATTCTTCTGTACATGGCCTACCTGACAATGCTGATTTCCGTACGCGGCGCCCTCGAAAAGGGCAAACTGCCGATCGCCCTGGGCATGTGGTGGGTCCACGGCCTGTTCCTGCTGATCGGCCTGGGCCTGATGTACTGGGAGCCGCTGCGCCTCAAACGCGCCGCCCGTCGTGCGGAGGTGGCCCATGGGTAAGCTCGACCGCTACATCGGCCAGAGCGTGCTGCTGGCAATCCTCGCCGTGCTGGGGATCATCCTCGGCCTGGCGTCGCTGTTTGCCTTCATCGACGAGATGAGCGACCTGAGTGACACCTACACGGTGATGGAGGCGGGCAACTTCGTCCTGCTGACCGCACCACGGCGCCTGTACGAAATGCTGCCGATGGCTGCTTTGATCGGCTGCCTGATCGGCCTGGGTAGCCTGGCCAGCAGCAGCGAACTGACCATCATGCGTGCTGCCGGGGTTTCCATCGGGCGCATCGTGTGGGCGGTGATGAAGCCGATGCTGGTACTGATGCTGGTCGGCCTGCTGATTGGCGAGTACGTGGCGCCGGTGACCGAGAACAAGGCCCAGGCCGACCGTTCCCTGGCCCAGGGTGGCGGTGATGCGCAAAGCTCCAAGCGCGGCATGTGGCACCGCCAGGGCGAGGAGTACGTGCACATCAACGCCGTGCAGCCTAACGGCCTGCTGCTGGGTGTGACCCGTTACCGCTTCGACAGCGAGCGCAAGATCGTCACCTCGAGCTTTGCCCGCCGTGCACAGTACCAGGACGACCACTGGATGCTCAGCGACGTGCGCACCACCTTCTTCCGGGGCGACCACACCGAAGTGGTGACCGCGCCGCAGGAGCGCTGGGACGTTTCGCTCACGCCGCAATTGCTCAATACCGTGATCCTGGCGCCGGAGTCGCTGTCCATCACCGGGCTTTGGGACTACATCCATTACCTGTCCGACCAGGGCCTGAACAATGCTCGATACTGGCTGGCGTTCTGGACCAAGGTGTTGCAGCCGATGGTGACCGCGGCGCTGGTGCTGATGGCCATTTCGTTCATCTTCGGCCCGCTGCGTTCGGTAACCCTCGGCCAGCGCGTGTTCACCGGTGTACTGGTGGGCTTCGTGTTCCGCATCGCTCAGGACCTGCTTGGGCCTTCGAGCCAGGTGTTCGGCTTCCCGCCGCTGCTGGCGGTGGTGATTCCGGCAGGCATCTGTGCGCTGGCCGGCGTGTGGCTGTTGCGCCGGGCAGGTTGATGGCCTGAGCTGTACAAGAAAGCCGACCTCAGGGTCGGCTTTTTCATGGGTGTTCGCCTGTGCTGGCCTCTTAGCGGGTTTACCCGCGAAGGCACAGGCAATACAGGTCTCAGTTCATTTCTTCTGCTTAGGCACCCGCACCAGCTGGCTTTCCGAATAGATGTCATGCCAGCCCCGCTTGCGCTTGTCGATCAACACCCAGAAAAACCCCAGCCCCAGGCATAGCCACGAGGCAATCGACACCACGAAGCGCAGCAGCGCCTGCCACAGGCTGATGGCCGTGCCATCGGCATTCTGCACCCGCACACCCCATACCTGCATGCCCAGGGTCTGCCCGCCATGGGTCCAGAACTTGGCAAAGAAACCGAACAGGACGAACAGCAGCACCGTCGACAGCAGCGGGTCGCCGTCCAGTGCGCCAGCCTCGGTCAGCTCACGCATCCGGGCTTCGCCGATGATCGCCATCTGGATCATCTTGTAGGCGCCAGCGGTCACGATCAGCAGCGCCGTGCACAGCAGGAAGTCGTAGAACATCGCCGCCAGGCGCCGGCCCAGGCCGACCGGCGGAAAATCACCCTGGGGTGTGAGCAGAGGCTTGGACATGCAAAACGGCTCCAGAAAACGAAGCCGCTATTCTACGGGCAAAAAAAAACCCCTGCACTTGGCAGGGGCTTTTCTCGAAGTCGGGTTCGGCTTAGCCGGCGACCTGAACTTTGTCAGCCTGCATGCCTTTCTGGCCCTGGACTGCTTCGAAGGTGACCTTCTGGCCTTCTTTCAGGCTCTTGAAGCCGTTACCTTCGATAGCGCGGAAGTGCACGAACAGATCCGGACCGCTTTCTGGGGTGATGAAGCCGTAACCTTTTTCGTCATTGAACCACTTGACGGTACCGTTCTGACGCTCAGCCATTGTCTTATTTCCTATGAAGCTTGAATTTTGATGACAGTTTCTTTTGCATTAAAGGAAGCAAAAGATTACTGGGCTGGGTTGCAGGAAAGTAAGAGACGTCAAACGGGTTGTAGCAGATTGCGGCTACTGGCCCAGGTCACGAACTGTTGCGACCCATGCAAACACAGTGCAGTGACTCTACGCCAACTCCCGAGCGAAAAACAAGCCCTTGGTCGTATGGAAAATCGGCCGCTTGCCGATAACCGACCGATTTGTCGGAAACGGCATGGCGCCTGGCCTGGCGCCATGTTCAAAAGTTATTGGACAGGTTCGAAAACGAATATGTCGAACCTGCCCGCAACCTTCACAAAGCGGCTTCAGCCCCGGTAGTAACGTTGTGCCACGAAAGGCATTTTGCTGACTTTCAAGGCAACCTTCTTGCCACGTACCAACGCAAACAGCGGGGTGTCGATAGCAGCATGTTCACTATCGATATAACCCATTGCTACAGGTGCGCCGAGTGTCGGACCAAAGCCACCACTGCACACTTTGCCTACAGGTTTATCGTTTGCATCGACAATATCCGCGCCTTCACGTACCGGGGTACGTTCCTGCGGCAACAGGCCCACACGTTTGCGCGCCACACCATCGCGCTGGTGGGCGAAGATGGCATCGGCACCCGGGAAGCCGGCGGCACGCGCGCCATCGGCACGGCGAACCTTGGAAATGGCCCACAGCAGGCTGGCTTCCACCGGCGTGGTCTCGGTGTTCATGTCGTGGCCATACAGGCACAGGCCGGCTTCCAGGCGCAGCGAGTCGCGCGCACCCAGGCCGATCGGCTGTACTTCGGGCTCTGCCAGCAGGCGGCGGGCCAGGGCTTCGGCTGCATGTACCGGTACCGAGATTTCGTAGCCGTCTTCACCGGTGTAGCCCGAGCGGCTGACGAAGCAGTCTTCGCCCAGCAGTTTCACCGGGCGGAACTGCATGAAGGTCATGCCGGCCACTTCCGGGGCCAGGCGCTCCAGCACCTTGACCGCCGCCGGGCCTTGCAGGGCCAGCAGGGCGCGCTGCTCGAACAGCGGCTGCACCTCGCAACGGCTGCCGATGTGTGCTTGCAGGTGGGCCAGGTCCTGGTCCTTGCAGGCGGCGTTGACCACCAGGAACAGGGTGTCGTCGCCCAGGTTGGCGACCATCAGGTCGTCGAGGATGCCGCCTTGCTCGTTGGTGAACATGGCATAGCGCTGCATGCCCACCGGCAGGTCGATGATATCCACCGGCACCAGGCTCTCCAGGGCCTTGGCGGCATCGCTGCCGCGCAGGGTGATCTGGCCCATGTGCGAGACATCGAACAGGCCGGCCTGCTCGCGGGTGTGCAGGTGTTCCTTGAGCACGCCCAACGGATACTGCACCGGCATGTCATAGCCGGCGAACGGCACCATGCGCGCACCCAGTTCCAGATGCAGGGCGTGCAGTGGGGTCTTGAGCAGTGTTTCGGACATCTGTGACTCCTTGCTGTTGTTGTCGGGTCAACATTCGATGATGTTGACGGCCAGGCCGCCACGGGCGGTCTCTTTGTATTTGCTTTTCATGTCGGCGCCGGTCTGGCGCATGGTGCGGATGACCTTGTCGAGCGACACGTAGTGCTGCCCATCGCCGCGCAAGGCCATGCGCACCGCGTTGATCGCCTTCACCGAGCCCATGGCGTTGCGCTCGATGCAAGGCACCTGGACCAGCCCGCCGATCGGGTCGCAGGTCAGGCCCAGGTTGTGTTCCATGCCGATTTCGGCAGCGTTTTCCACCTGTTGCACGGTGCCACCCATCACCTCGCACAGCGCACCAGCAGCCATCGAGCAGGCCACGCCGACCTCGCCCTGGCAGCCTACTTCGGCGCCGGAGATGGAAGCGTTTTCCTTGTACAGGATGCCGATGGCCGCGGCGGTGAGCAGAAACCGCACCACCCCGTCCTCGTTGGCACCCGGTACGAAGCGCATGTAGTAATGCAGCACCGCCGGGACAATGCCCGCGGCGCCGTTGGTCGGCGCGGTGACCACGCGCCCGCCGTAGGCGTTTTCCTCGTTCACTGCCAGGGCATAGAGGTTGACCCAGTCGAGTACCGACAGGGCATCGCGCAGGCTGGCCTCCGGGTTGCGGCTCAGCTGGCGGTACAACGCCGGCGCTCGGCGCTTGACCTTGAGCCCGCCCGGCAGGATGCCTTCATGCTGGCAGCCGGCTTCGACGCAATCCTGCATCACCTGCCAGATGCGCAGCAGCCCGGCACGGGTTTCCGCTTCGGGGCGCCAGGCCGCCTCGTTGGCCAGCATTACCTGGCTGATCGACAGGTTTTGCCCGGTGCAGTGGCCGAGCAACTCCTTGGCGGTCTTGAACGGGTAGATCAGCGGTGTGCTGTCCTCGACGATGCGGTCGTGGCCGGCGGCGTCCTGGTCGACCACGAAACCGCCGCCCACCGAATAGTACTCGCGGCTGCGGATTTGCAAGCCGGCCTCGTCGAAGGCGCGGAAGATCATGCCGTTGGGGTGGAAGTCCAGCGGCTTGCGGATCATCGCCAGGTGCTGCTTTTCGATGAACGCGATGCTGTGCTCGCCGAGCAGTTTCAGCCGACCGCTGTCGCGGATGGCCTGCAGGCGGGCAGGGATGGTGTCGGTGTCGATGACATCGGGGTGTTCCCCTTCAAGGCCCAGCAGCACGGCTTTGTCACTGCCATGGCCCTTGCCGGTGGCGCCGAGCGAGCCATACAGCTCTGCCTTGACGCTGACGGTGCGGGCAAGCAGGTCATCACGGCGCAGCCCTTCGGCGAAACGCGCGGCGGCGCGCATCGGGCCGACCGTGTGCGAGCTGGAGGGGCCGATGCCGATCTTGAACAGGTCGAAGACGCTCAAAGACATTGCTCATTCCCTCCGGTAGGTAAGGCGAGTGCTGCGCACTCGATCGCCGGCAAGCCAGCTCCCACAGGTACTGCACCAGCCTTGGAAAACAGGTGAGCCCTTAAGGGCTGGCAAGCCAGCTCCCACAGGTACTGCACCAGCCATGGAAAACAGGTGAGCCCTTAAGGGCTGGCAAGCCAGCTCTCACAGATATTGCACCAGCCTTGGGTGCGGTGAGGCCCCTGTGGGAGCTGGCTTGCCGGCGATGAGGCCAGAGCGCCTGGTCAGGCGTCCTGATAGCTCTCGATCGATGGGCAGGCGCAGACCAGGTTGCGATCGCCGAACACGTTGTCGACCCGGCCGACCGGCGGCCAGTACTTGCCTTCCACCAGGCTCGGCAGCGGGTACACCGCCTGCTCGCGGCTGTAGCCATGGGCCCATTCGCCAACCAGCTCGGCCGCAGTGTGCGGGGCGTTCTTCAGCGGGTTGTCGTCCTTGTCCAGGCTACCGTTCTCGACCGCGCGAATTTCTTCGCGGATCTGGATCATCGCGTCGCAGAAGCGGTCCAGTTCTTCCTTGGACTCGCTTTCGGTCGGTTCGATCATCAGCGTGCCTGCAACCGGGAAGGACATGGTCGGGGCGTGGAAGCCGAAGTCGATCAGGCGCTTGGCCACGTCGTCGACGCTGATGCCGCTGGTGTCCTTCAGCGGGCGCAGGTCGAGGATGCACTCGTGGGCCACCAGGCCATTGCCGCCGGTATACAGAACAGGATAGTGCTCTTCCAGGCGACGGGCGATGTAGTTGGCGTTGAGGATCGCCATCTGCGAGGCACGCTTGAGGCCGGCACCGCCCATCATGCGGATGTACATCCAGGTGATCGGCAGGATGCTGGCGCTGCCGAACGGCGCGGCGCAAACCGCGCCCTCGGTGTTTTCCAGCTGTGCGTGGCCAGGCAGGAACGGCGCCAGGTGCGACTTGACGCCGATCGGGCCGACGCCCGGGCCGCCGCCGCCGTGCGGGATGCAGAATGTCTTGTGCAGGTTCAGGTGGGAAACGTCGCCGCCGAACTTGCCCGGGGCGCACAGGCCGACCATGGCGTTCATGTTGGCGCCGTCGATGTACACCTGGCCACCGTTGTCGTGGATGATCGCGCAGATTTCGCCGATCGCTTCCTCGAACACGCCGTGGGTCGACGGGTAGGTGATCATGATCGCGGCCAGGCGCTCGCGGTGCTCGATGGCCTTGGCGCGCAGGTCCTCGACGTCGACGTTGCCGCGGGCATCACAGGCGGTGACCACTACACGCATGCCGGCCATGTGAGCGGTTGCCGGGTTGGTGCCGTGGGCCGACGACGGGATCAGGCAGATGTCGCGGTGGCCTTCGCCACGGCTGCGGTGGTAGGCACGGATAGCCAGCAGGCCTGCGTACTCGCCCTGGGAACCGGCGTTGGGTTGCAGCGACACGGCGTCGTAGCCGGTGGCGGCGCAAAGCATGGCTTCCAGCTCGGTGGTCATCTGCAGGTAGCCCTGGCTCTGCTCGGCCGGGGCAAACGGGTGCAGGTTGCCGAACTCGGCCCAGGTGACCGGGATCATTTCGCTGGCGGCGTTCAGCTTCATTGTGCACGAGCCCAGCGGGATCATGCTGCGGTCCAGCGCCAGGTCCTTGTCGGCCAGGCGGCGCAGGTAACGCATCAGCTCGGTTTCGCTGTGGTAGCGGTTGAACACCGGGTGCTGCAGGATGGCCGACTGGCGCAGCAGGGCGGCAGGCAGCAGCGAGCCGGTGCTGGCGGCCAGAGCGTTGAAGTCTGGCTGGGCCTGGTCGCCACCGATCAATTGCCACAGGGCCTCGACATCGGCCTGGCTGCTGGTTTCGTCCAGCGACAGGCCCACGTGGGCAGCGTCGATCTGGCGCAGGTTGATGCCTTGGGCGCGCGCCTTGTCATGCAGGCTGGCAGTGGCACTGCCGGTGGCCAGGGTCAGGGTATCGAAGGCGCTGGCGCCCACTACCTGCACGCCCAGCGTCTTCAGGCCGGCGGCCAGGATCGCGGTCAGGGCATGGGTGCGTTCGGCGATGCGCTTGAGGCCGGCCGGGCCGTGGTACACGGCGAACATGCTGGCGATGTTGGCCAGCAGCACCTGAGCGGTGCAGATGTTGCTGGTGGCCTTTTCGCGGCGGATGTGCTGCTCGCGGGTCTGCATGGCCAGGCGCAGGGCTGTCTTGCCGAAGCGGTCGATCGACACGCCGACCAGGCGGCCCGGCATGTCGCGTTTGAACGCATCACGGGTGGAGAAGTAGGCCGCGTGCGGGCCACCGAAGCCCAGCGGCACGCCGAAGCGCTGGGCGCTGCCGATGGCCACGTCGGCGCCGAACTCGCCCGGCGGGGTCAACAGGGTCAGGGCCAGCAGATCGGCGGCCACGGCGACCAGGGCGTTGGCGGCGTGGAAGCGCTCGACCACTTCACGGTAGTCGAACACTTCACCGTTGCTGGCCGGGTACTGCAGCAGGGCGCCGAAGAAGGCGCTGACATCGCCCAGCTCGCGCTCGTCGCCGACCACGATTTCGATGCCCAGTGGCTCGGCGCGGGTGCGCAGCACGTCCAGGGTTTGCGGGTGGCAGTGCACGGAGGCGAAGAAGGCGTGGCTGGCCTTGTTCTTGGACAGGCGCTTGCAGAAGGTCATGGCCTCGGCCGCAGCGGTGGCTTCGTCGAGCAGGGAGGCGTTGGCGATCGGCAGGCCGGTCAGGTCGCTGATCAGGGTCTGGAAGTTCAGCAGCGCTTCCAGGCGGCCCTGGGATATTTCTGGCTGGTACGGGGTATAGGCGGTGTACCAGGCCGGGTTTTCCAGCAGGTTGCGCAGGATAGGCGCTGGGGTATGGGTGTTGTAGTAGCCCTGCCCGATGTAGCTCTTGAACAGCTGGTTCTTGCCGGCGATGGCCTTGAGCGCGGCGAGCGCGTCGGCTTCGCTCTGGCCATCGTGCGAGCCGAGCACGCTGGTACCTTTGATACTGTCGGGAATGACCGCGGCGGTCATGGCTTCCAGCGAGTCGAAGCCGAGGGCGGCCAGCATGGCCTGCTCGTCAGCGGCGCGCGGGCCGATATGGCGGGCGATGAATTCGTTGGCGGTGCCGAGGTTGATGGTCATGGCAGGGTTCCTCAGGCGTCGTCGTTGGCTTTGATCAGGCGGTCGTAGGCGTCCTGGTCAAGCAGGGCGGCCACGGCGCTGACGTCGGCGGGAATGAAGCGGAAGAACCAGCCTTCGCCCATCGGGTCTTCGTTGACCAGCTCCGGGCTGTCTTCAAGTTGGTCGTTGATCTGGACCACTTCGCCGGTAAGGGGCATGTACACACCGCTGGCGGCCTTGACCGACTCGACGGTGGACGCTTCGCTGCCTTTCTCATACTGCTGCAACTCTGGCAGTTGCACGAAAACCACATCGCCAAGGGCGTTCTGGGCGTAGGCGGTGATGCCCACGGTGACGCTGCCATCGGCTTCGACGCGCAGCCATTCGTGATCTTCAGTGAAACGCAACTCGCTCATGGGGAATCCTCGGGAAGCAGGGCGTTAGGCGCAGTGGCTCCGCGCTCTTGGGGTTGGGATTCCCTTAGCAAAAATGCGGCCAATAGTTAAAAAATGTTATTAATCAATAAGTTATCTATTTAGCGTGATTATTTTATCAAAATGATGGAATGAAAACGCTACAGCAGGAGGGTGATGGAAAAGGGTTTGGGGATCAAACCCTTGCACAGTCGTATCCGAATGGATGTGTATTGATTTCAATACGGCGTATTGAAATCAATACATGGTGTTGAGGACGCGATGCTCGGCCACGACACTTGCGCCGCTCGTGAAATACGCCCTGGAACATGGCCTGACTTCGATCTAGGCAAACCAGGGCAATGCCAGATACAGCTTGATGACGATGACATTGATGATGTCGATGAAGAACGCCCCCACCATCGGCACCACCAGGAAGGCAATGCGCGAGGCTCCGTAGCGCTGGGTCACCGCTTGCATGTTGGCGATTGCCGTTGGGGTTGCGCCCAAGCCGAAGCCACAGTGCCCGGCAGCCAGTACCGCTGCATCATAGTTGCGACCCATGACCCGGAACGTGACGAATATCGCGAACAGTGCCATGACCAATGTCTGTGCGGCGAGCAATGCAAAGAACGGTAAAGCCAGCGCTGAAAGATCCCACAACTTGAGCGACATCAAGGCAATGGCCAAGAACAACGACAAGCTCACATTGCCCAATACCGAGACTTCCCGCTCGAATACTTGATAAAAGCCGAGCGCCGAAAGGCCGTTTCGCAACACCACGCCCACGAACAGCACGCAAACGAACGTTGGCAGTTCAAGCGCCGTGCCTTTCAGCAAACCGTTAAGTAACGAACCCACGAGCAAACTGACAGCGATAAGCGCAAGTGTCTCGATAAATGAAAACGGCGTAATCAGGCGTTCTTTGTCCGGTTGTTCGAAACCTTTGGGCAGTTGTGGCGCTGCTTCTTCGATACCAGGCGTCGCTACTCGCTTGATCAGCAACCGGGCGACCGGGCCACCAATCAGGCCACCCAGTACCAGGCCGAAGGTAGCTGATGCCATTGCCAATTCGGAGGCCGAGGCCAGGCCAAACTTTTCGGTGAATGTGGCCCCCCACGCAGCGCCTGTGCCGTGGCCGCCCGACAATGTGATGGAGCCGGCCAGCAGCCCCATCAGTGGGTCGAGCCCCAGTGCCGTTGCCAGGCCGATGCCCATGGCGTTCTGGACCAGCAGCAAGCCGGTTACCACCAGCAGGAACACGGTAACCACGCGGCCACCTTTCTTCAGACTGGCGAAGTCTGCACCCAAACCAATGGTGGCGAAGAATGCCAGCATCAGAGGGGTTTGCAGTGAAGTATCGAATTGCACGTGGATATCGAAGCTGCGCAACGCCAGGAACGCCAAGGCGACTACCAAGCCGCCAGCGACAGGTTCCGGAATATTGTAAGTGCGCAAGAAACCAATACGCGCAACCAGGCCGCGTCCCAATAGCAGTACCAAAGAGGCGGCTACAAGCGTCCCGTAAAAATCGAGTTCAAACATCAGGTGTTCTCGTTATATCCAGTAGCGGACCACTTCCCGCTATGGGGCGGACAAGTGGGGTGACAGGTGGGAATACACTGTCATCATTCTACGAGGCATCCGTTGGAGAGTATCTTTCACTGGCGTAGGAAAAGCCTGAATAACAACCGGATTATTACAATAACTATCAGGGGCCTCTTTGCGGCCCATTGCAGGCAAGCCAGCTCCCACAGGTCTCGCGCACAATTCAGGACGTGTGCGATACCTGTGGGAGCTGGCTTGCCTGCGATGGGCTGCGTAGCAGCCCCCGTTGACGCTATCTGGCAGGTATCAGGCTTTGCCTGGTATTCCATATTTGCGCAGGCGCTGCGCAATGGCGGTATGTGAAGTTTGCAAGCGCCCGGCCAGTTGCCGCGTCGATGGGTAGCTTGCGTACAGGCGTTGCAGCAACTCGCGTTCGAAATCGCCTACGGCCTGTTCCAGGCTGGCCACTTCGCCGTCCTGGCCACGGGCCACCGAGGTGCCGGCGATGTCCAGGTCACCGATATCCACCAGGTTGCCCTCGCAAATGGCTGCGGCGCGGAATATCACGTTCTGCAGCTGGCGCACATTGCCCGGCCAAGGGTTGGCCAGCAGTGCCGAATGGGTGGCCGGGGTCAGCCGGCAGGGTGGGCGCTGGATCTGCGTGCAGGCCTGCTGCATGAAGAAATGCGCCAGCATCAGGATGTCCTGGCCACGGTCGCGCAGCGGCGGCACTTGCAGGTTGAGCACGTTAAGGCGGTAGAACAGGTCTTCGCGGAAGCTGCCTTCGGCGACCATGCGCTCCAGGTCGCGGTGGGTGGCGCTGATGATGCGTACATCCACCTTCACTTCGCGGTCGCCACCCACCCGGCGGAAGCTGCCATCGCTGAGAAAACGCAGCAGCTTGGCCTGCAGGTATGGCGACATCTCGCCGATTTCATCGAGAAATACCGTGCCCTGGTTAGCCAGTTCCATCAACCCGGGTTTGCCGCCCCGTTGCGCGCCGGTGAAGGCGCCTGGGGCGTAGCCGAACAATTCGCTCTCGGCCAGGCTCTCGGGCAGCGCAGCGCAGTTCAGGGCCAGGAATGGCGCTGCGTGGCGGCTGCTGATGGCGTGGCAGGCACGGGCTACCAGTTCTTTGCCGGTGCCGGTTTCGCCATGCACCAGCAGTGGTGCATCGAGTGCCGCCACGCGCAGGGCGCGGGCCTTGAGAGTGCGGATTGCCGGTGATTCGCCGAGCAAGGCATCGAAGCCTTCGGCATGGTCGTGGTGCAGGGCCGAAAGGCGTTCGCCCATGCGTGTGGGGGGGTATAGCGTCAGCAGGCCACCGGCGTTGGTGATCGGCATGGCGTCCAGCAGCAAGCTCTGGCCGTTGAGCTGCATCTCGCGCATGGGCAGGTGGAAGTTGTTGTCCAGCAGGGCCTGCAGCAGCGCCGGGTCACCGAACAGTTCACCCACTGAGCGCCCGGCCGATTCGCGGCCGCACAGTTCGATCAGCGCCGGGTTGGCCAGCAGCACCTTGCCGGCACTGTCCACGGCCAGCACCGGGTCGCTCATCGCCGCCAGCAGGGCATCGAGCTGCAGGTGCCGGCGTTGGCCTGGGAGGATGTCGACCACGTCCACCGATTGCACGCCCTGTACCTCGAACAGCGCGTCGTGCAGTTCTTCGAGCACGGCAGGGCTGAGGGTAGGGGCGTCGATGTAGACGTTCGGCGGGACCATCTCCACGGCGTCCAGGTTGAGGTTGCGGGCACCGAGCAGGGCGAGGACTTCCTGGGTGATGCCGACGCGGTCGATGAAGCT
Source organism: Pseudomonas sp. TE3-3-F2023 (assembly GCF_036784815.1). Lineage (NCBI taxonomy): Bacteria > Pseudomonadati > Pseudomonadota > Gammaproteobacteria > Pseudomonadales > Pseudomonadaceae > Pseudomonas > Pseudomonas sp. TE3-3-F2023. Next base: position 1,921,594 of record NZ_CP145113.1, read on the forward strand.
GACGTGGATGCGCATGGGGGACAGTGAAGTGGTGGCCGGGGAGTGCGGTAGTATGCCTCAACATCGCCGGGGCCGCTTTGCGGCCCTATCGCGACGCAAGGCCGCTCCTACAGGTCCCGACAGTGACGCGATCCCTGTAGGAGCGGCCTTGCGTCGCGATGGGCTGCAAAGCAGCCCCCGGATCCTGAAATCACTCCAGATGTTCAGGCTTGATCGGATCGCCCGATTTCACATCCAGCTTTTCGCGAATGTCCGCGAACATATGGTCATAAAGCTTGTGCGGCGAACTCAGGTTCTCGAATTTCTTCGGTGACGGCAGGTACGACTGCGCCCTTCGGCTCAGCTGCATGAGGAAGCTGGGCAACACTTGGTCCTTGGCCAGGAAGAACTTTTCTTCCACTGGCTTGCCTTCGATGCTGCCATGCATCTTGAACTGGATGCCTCTGCCTTCCTTGGGGTCCGACACTGCCTCGTATTCGATGTTCAGGTCATAGCTGTGGTCGTTCTGGTTCAGCGCAGTGCGCTCGATGTGTACATGACCGGGCTGGTACTGGGCCATGGCAAGCTCCTTTGGAAGGTCGAAAATGGCGGGCGCTGACGCCCGCCCACTGCATTCAACGGTAGCTGATCCCCGGCTTGGCGGTGGAAACCCGCGTGCCGGCGGTGCCTTTGACGATGTCTTCGATGTTCTCCAGCGAACTGATCACTGCCACTTTGCCGGTGTTGCGGGCAAAGTCGCAGGCTGCCTGCACCTTCGGCCCCATGGAACCGGCGGCGAAGCCGAGGCGTTCGAGTTCGTCGGGGTGGGCCTGGGCAATGGCCTTTTGCGTGGGCTTGCCCCAGTCAACATAGGCGGCATCGACGTCGGTGGCGATTATCAGAAGGTCGGCGTCCAGCTGCTCTGCCAGCAGGGCCGAGCACAGGTCCTTGTCGATCACCGCCTCGATGCCCTTCAGCTTGCGGTTCTCATCGTACATGGTGGGGATGCCGCCGCCGCCGGCGCAGATCACGATGCTGCTCTTTTCCAGCAGCCACTTGATCGGGCGGATCTCGAAGATGCGCTTGGGTTTCGGGCTGGCCACCACACGGCGGTACTTGTCGCCGTCGGCCTTGACCACCCAACCCTTTTCCTTGGCCAGGCGCTCGGCCTCTTCCTTGCCATAGACCGGGCCGATGAACTTGGTCGGGTCCTTGAAGGCGGGGTCGTTGGCGTCCACTTCGACCTGGGTCAGCAGGGTGGCGAACGGCACCTCGAATGCCAGCAGGTTGCCCAGTTCCTGTTCGATCATGTAGCCGATCATACCCTCGGTCTCGGCACCCAGCACGTCCAGCGGGTAGGCCTCGTCGGGCTTGTAGGACAGGCCTTGCAGCGACAGCAGGCCGACTTGCGGGCCGTTGCCGTGGGCGATGACCAGTTCGTTGCCTGGGTGGATCTTGGCGATCTGTTCGGTGGCGGTGCGGATATTGGCGCGCTGGTTGTCAGCGGTCATGGGCTCGCCGCGACGCAGCAGGGCGTTGCCGCCCAATGCAACAACGATACGCATGGGGAATGTCCTTTGCGGATATAGGGTGAGCGCCTCAATCCAATGTGGGAGCTGGCTTGCCGGCGATCACCGGCGAAGCCGGTGCCATGCACCGAGGTGCCTGTATCGCCGGCAAGCCAGCTCCCACAGGATCGAGGCGGTTGTCAGAGGTCAGCCAGTGTCGACACCAGGATCGCCTTGATCGTGTGCATGCGGTTTTCCGCCTGCTCGAAGGCGATGCAGGCCGGCGACTCGAAGACGTCGTCGGTCACTTCGATACCGTTGGCCAGGTCCGGGTACTGTTCGGCGATCTGCTTGCCTACCTTGGTTTCAGAGTTGTGGAACGCCGGCAGGCAGTGCATGAACTTGGTCCGCGGGTTGCCGGTGGACTTCATCAGCTGTGCATTCACCTGATACGGCTTGAGCAGCTTGATGCGCTCACCCCAGGCTTCGATCGGCTCACCCATCGATACCCACACGTCGGTGTGCACGAAGTCCACACCCTTGACCGCGGCAACCGGGTCTTCGGTGAGGGTGATGCGCGCGCCGCTTTCCTCGGCGTACTTGCGGCAACGCTCGACCAGGTCATCATGCGGCCACAGCGCCTTGGGCGCGGCGATGCGCACATCCATGCCGAGCTTGGCACCGATGAGCAGCAGCGAGTTGCCCATGTTGTTGCGGGCGTCGCCCAGGTAGGCGTAGCTGATGTCGTGCAGCGGTTTGTCGCTGTGCTCACGCATGGTCAGCACGTCGGCGATCATCTGGGTGGGGTGGTATTCGTCGGTCAGGCCGTTGAACACCGGTACGCCGGCGAACTTGGCCAGTTCTTCGACGATTTCCTGCTTGAAGCCACGGTACTCGATGGCGTCGTACATGCGCCCGAGCACGCGGGCGGTGTCCTTCATGCTTTCCTTGTGGCCAATCTGCGAGGAGGTCGGGTCGATGTAGGTGACATTGGCGCCCTGGTCATAGGCGGCCACTTCGAAGGCGCAGCGGGTACGGGTAGAGGTTTTTTCGAAGATCAGCGCGATGTTGTTGCCTTTCAGGTGCTGTTGCTCGGTGCCGGTGTACTTGGCGCGCTTGAGGTCGCGGGACAGGTCCAGCAGGTAGCGCAGCTCGCGGGTGGTGTGGTGTTCCAGGCTGAGCAGGTTGCGGTTGTGAATATTGAACGCCATGACAGCTTCTCCTTGGATTCGGTAGTGTCCCGGCCGGTGCGTTGTGGGCCCGGCCGGGTGCAATGGTCGTTAGTAGTCGATCGGGTCGCGCACGATCGGGCAGGTCATGCAGTGGCCGCCGCCCCGGCCCCGGCCCAGTTCGCCGGCACTGATGGTGATGACTTCGACACCTGCCTTGCGCAGCAAGGTATTGGTGTAGGTATTGCGGTCGTAGCCAATGACCACGCCCGGCTCGATGGCCACCACGTTGTTGCCGTCATCCCACTGTTCGCGCTCGGCGGCAAAGCTGTTGCCTCCGGTTTCGACCACGCGCAGCTTGACGCCCAGTTGTTCGCCCACCACTTCGATGAACGACTTGTTGATGCGGCGCACGTCCATGCCGTAGGGCTTGCTTTCATCCGGGCGAATGATGAACGGCACGATCTCTTTAACCACTTCCGGGAAGACCGTGACCAGGTCGCGGTCGCAGAAGCTGAACACGGTATCCAGGTGCATGGCGGCGCGCGATTTTGGTAGGCCCGCGACGATCACTTCCTTGACGGCGCCCTTGGCGAACAGGTTCTGCGCCAGTTGGCCGATGGCCTGGCGCGAGGTGCGCTCGCCCATGCCAATCAGCACGATGCCCTTGCCGATCGGCATGACATCGCCGCCTTCTAGGGTGGACTGGCCGTGGTCCTTGTCCGGGTCACCGTACCAGACCTGGAAGTCGGCGTTGGTGAACTGGGGGTGGAACTTGTAGATGGCGGTGGTCAGCAGGGTTTCCTGGCGTCGCGCTGGCCAGTACATCGGGTTGAGCGTGACGCCGCCGTAGATCCAGCAGGTAGTGTCACGGGTGAACTGGGTATTGGGCAGCGGTGGCAGGATGAAGCTGGAGTGGCCCAGGTAGTCGTTGTACATCTTGACCACTTCGGCACCCTCGCTCTGCGGCAGATCCTGCCCGGCAACGCCGCCAATCAGGAACTCGGCGAGGTGGCGTGGCTCGAGGCCTTCGAGCCAGCTGCGCACTTCGTTGGTCAGGCCCACGCCGACGGTGTCCGGGGTGATCTTGCGATCGAGGATCCACTTGAGTGCCTCGGGTTGCTGGACGATGTCGGTCAGCAGGTTGTGCATCTCCAGCACATCCACGCCACGCTCGCGCATCTTGGTGACAAAGTCGAAATGGTCACGCTTGGCCTGGTCGACCCAGATCACGTCGTCGAACAGCAGCTCGTCACAGTTGCTCGGCGTCAGGCGCTTGTGCGCCAGGCCCGGCGAGCAAACCATCACTTTGCGCAGTTTGCCGGCTTCGGAGTGGACACCGTACTTCTGTTTTTCAGCGGACATGATTTCATTCCTCCAGTTGAACGAAGACGTGGGTCAAAGAGTCAGGAAGCCGTCGTACAGGCCAAAGGCTGCCACCAGGGCGCCGATGACCACGGCTGCGAAGATCAGTTTTTCCACGTTGGTGAAGACAGGTTGGCCAACCTCACGCTTGGCCTTGGCGAACAGAATCGCGCCAGGTGCGTAGAGCAGGGCCGAGAGCAGCAGGTATTTCACGCCGCCGGCGTACAGCAGCCAGATGGCGTACAACAGGGCGATACCACCGATCACCAGGTCCTTCTGCCGTTCGGCCAAGGCCTGTTCGTAGGTTTCGCTACGCACTGCCAGCAGCACGGCATAGGCTGCCGACCACAGGTAGGGCACCAGGATCATCGATGTGGCCAGGTAGATCAGCGACAGGTAGGTGCTGTTGGAGAACAGCGTGATCACCAGGAAGATCTGTACCATGGCGTTGGTCAGCCACAGGGCGTTCGCCGGTACCTGGTTGGCGTTCTCGCGGCGCAGGAATTCCGGCATGGTGTGGTCCTTGGCGGCGGCGAACATGATCTCGGCGCACAGCAGCACCCACGACAGCAGTGCCCCGAGCAGCGAAATGATCAGGCCGACGCTGATCAGCACCGCGCCCCAGTGGCCGACCACATGCTCCAGCACGGCAGCCATCGACGGGTTCTGCAGCTTGGCCAGTTCCGGTTGGGTCATGATGCCCAGCGACAGTACGTTGACCAGCACCAGGAACAGCAGCACGGTGACGAAGCCGATGACCGTGGCCTTACCCACGTCAGAGCGTTTTTCCGCCCGCGACGAGAAGATGCTCGCGCCCTCGATGCCGATGAACACCCAAACGGTGACCAGCATCATGTTGCGCACCTGGTTCATCACACTGCCAAGCTCTGGCGTGCCAACCGCCCAGATGTCAGCAGTGAAGATGTCGAGCTTGAAGGCGAACAGGCAGATCAGGGCGAACAGCAGCAGCGGCACCACCTTGGCCACAGTGGTGACCAGGTTGATGAACGCCGCTTCCTTGATGCCGCGCAGCACCAGGAAGTGCACTGCCCACAGCAGCACCGACGCGCCGATGATGGCGGCCGGGGTGTTGCCTTCGCCGAAGATCGGGAAGAAGTAACCCAAGGTACTGAACAACAGCACGAAGTAGCCGACGTTGCCCAGCCAGGCACTGATCCAGTAGCCCCAGGCCGAGGAGAAGCCCATGTAGTCGCCGAAACCGGCCTTGGCGTAGGCATACACCCCGCCATCCAGGTCAGGCTTGCGGTTGGCCAGGGTCTGGAACACGAACGCCAGGGTCAGCATGCCGACCGCGGTGATCGCCCAACCGATCAGCACAGCGCCAACCCCTGCGCTGGCAGCCATGTTTTGCGGCAGCGAGAAGATCCCGCCACCAATCATCGAACCGACGACAAGTGCAACTAACGCGCCGAGCTTTAGTTTTCCGGATGAATCAGACATTTAACAACTCCTGCCAGGAGAAAGTTGACGACAGCGTAAATCCGACGCCGCTGCCATTCGCTGACTTGGGTCAGTTCATGGCGACGTGAAGTAGGAAAATTCCTTCACGGAGCTCCCGGAGAGTGCCGACAACTTTTGCTGCAGGCCTTGCACGCTGGCACCTCCATGTCCTTCTAGAGCAAACGCTCTGTTCAGCCTGCGAAGCTTGAAGCTAGCCTCTTTTGCCGCTTTCGCAAATTTTTCACAAGAATTTCGAGCTTTATCGGGCCCTTCTCTAGTTGCTCGCGAGCTGCTAGTTTTTACTGGAAGCGGGCATAGACAAAGCAGTTATTAGTGCTATAGCTTCATTGGTCCGGATCATTATAAGTAACGCCATCTATATGGACGGCATGGCTGTTTCAAACCCATGACAGCGCGTTAAAAAAGGAAAGCTCATGAGCGAACCGGGACAAAAGCTGCGCCTGGGTGCGCTGATCGCGTTGGTGGTCGGCTCGATGATTGGTGGCGGGATATTCTCTTTGCCGCAAAACATGGCGGCGCGTGCCGATGTGGGGGCAGTGCTGATCGGTTGGGGTATCACCGCAATCGGCATGCTGGCCCTGGCTTTTGTGTTCCAGACCCTGGCCAACCGCAAGCCTGAGCTGGACTCGGGGGTGTACGCCTACGCCAAGGCCGGCTTTGGCGAGTACATGGGTTTTTCCTCGGCCTGGGGCTACTGGATCAGTGCCTGGCTGGGCAACGTCGGCTATTTCGTGCTGCTGTTCAGCACCTTGGGGTTCTACTTCCCGGTGTTTGGCGAGGGCAACACGCCAATTGCCATCGGTTGCGCGTCGCTGCTGCTGTGGGCGGTGCATTTCCTGGTGCTGCGCGGCATCAAGGAGGCGGCGTTCATCAACCAGGTGACCACCGTTGCCAAGGTGGTGCCATTGCTGATCTTCGTGGTGATAGCGGCATTCGCCTTTCGCGCCGATATCTTCACCCGTGACATCTGGGGTCTGAGCAACCCGCAGTTCGGCAGCGTGCTGGAGCAGGTGCGCAACATGATGCTGGTGACTGTGTTCGTGTTCATCGGCATCGAGGGTGCCAGTGTGTATTCCGGGCGCGCCCAGCGCCGCTCGGATGTCGGCAAGGCCACGGTGATCGGTTTCCTGGGGGTGCTGGCGCTGCTGGTGCTGGTCAATGTGCTGTCGCTGGGGGTGATGACCCAGCCGGAACTGGCCGGGCTGCAGAACCCGTCACTGGCTTCGGTGCTGGAGCATATCGTCGGGCCCTGGGGCGCCTTGCTGATCAGTATCGGCCTGGCGGTTTCGCTGCTTGGCGCGCTGCTGTCCTGGGCGTTGCTGTGCGCCGAGATCCTCTTTGCAACGGCACGGGACAAGACCATGCCGCGCTTCCTGGCCCAGGAAAACGCCAACCATGTGCCGGCCAACGCCCTGTGGCTGACCAACTGCATGATCCAGGGCTTCCTGCTGATCACGCTGTTTTCCGCCGGTACCTATACCAGCCTGATCTACCTGGCGTCGTCGATGATCCTGGTGCCCTACCTGTGGTCGGCGGCCTACGCCGTGCTGTTGGCGGTACGTGCAGAAACCTACGACGGGCAGCCGGCCTTGCGCCGCAAGGACCTGCTGGTAGCGCTGATTGCCCTGGTATATGCGGTGTGGCTCTTGTACGCCGGCGGGCTCAAGTACCTGTTGCTGTCGGCGCTGCTGTACGCGCCGGGCGTTATCCTGTTCGCCCTGGCCAAGCATGAGCAGGGAAAGGCCTTGTTCACTGCCTGGGAAAAGCTGATTTTCGCCGCCGTGCTGGCCGGCGCCGCCCTGGCGGCCTATGCCCTGTACTCAGGGCTGCTGAGCTTGTGACCGGGCAGGGCAGGGGGCGTGCTCCGGGCGGGACCAGATCCACAGGTTGCCCAGGGCCATGCCGGCAATGGCCAGAAACACCGGCCAACGGTGTTCCAGGAACGTCAGCATCAGGCCCGCGCACAGCAGCATGCTGAGGGTCGCGCTGACCTTGGCCCGGCGCTGGATAACCTTGCCATTGCGCCAGTTGTGCAGGATCGGCCCGAACAGCCGGTGGTTCTCCAGCCAGGCAGACAGGCGCGGTGAACTGCGCGTGGCCGCCCAGGCGGCCAGCAGGATGAATTCGGTGGTCGGCAGGCCGGGGATGACGATCGCGACCAGGCCAACGCCCAGGCTCACGTAAGCCAGGAGTGCATACAGCAGGCGGGCAAGTTTCGAGCGGGCGGGTCGGGTCATGGTCTCATTGCATAAAGCGGTTCGGCCACCGGTAGGGTGGCCGGATACGGTGTGTCAAACCAGCGCGGCATCCGCAGCGTAGGCGTGCTTGAGCAGTTCGGTGAAGCGCTCGAAGGCAGCAACTGCGCCGCGTTCGGCAGCGGTGTCCTCTTCGGTGGACAGGGCCAGGCCATCCAGAATGCGGGTGAACTGCTTCCAGCCTTCAGCACGGCCGCCGGCCGGTTCACCCAGGTGTCGAGCACCGAAGTTGTCGGACAGTCCCAGGGCCACGGCACGCTTGATCAGAAACGCAGCGCCCAGTTTGGAGCCTTCGGAGACGAAGATCCAGCCCATTGCCTCGCCCAGGCTCGGGTTGCGCAGGGCCCCCGGCACGGCTGGCGGTACTGCGGTGTCGAGGTCGGCGAGGTCCAGGCGGGCCTGTTCGGCACGGCAGCGCTCGGCCAGGTCGGGGACGATGGCGATCAGTTGCGGGTCGTTGTACAGAGCCTGCAGCTCGGCCTGGAACAGGTACTGGGCGGCCACGAAGCGGGCGAAGCTTTCGCGGCTGTCGAAAGGGGCGTGGGAACTGACCAGTGCATCCAGTTCGGCATGAGGGGTGTGGGTGATCTGTTTCAGGCGCTGGGAGCGCAGGGCTGGGCGGTCGGTCATAGGGCATTCCTTGGAAAAAAGGGCGTCTAGAGACAAGACGAAGCAGCGGGGATGGAACAGTAAAAAAAGCTGGCATTTGTGCTGGTAGTGATGGCCTCTTCGCGGGTGAAACCGCTCCCACAGGTATTGCGCAAACCTCGGGCCTGCGATGCCCCTGTGGGAGCGGGTTTACCCGCGAAGAGGCCGGCACTGACGAAACAAGCCTGTCAGCGATAATTCAGGTCAGATATCCCAGACCACATTGATGCCGAAGTTGCGCCCCGGCATGGTCAGGCGGTCGATGTTGGCCGGCTGGGTCACGGCCGCTTCACCCTGGCCGTCGTAGCTGCGTACCGAATCCCACTGCCAGTACTTCTTGTCGGTGAGATTGTACAGGCCGGCGTTGATGGTCACATCGTCGGTAACCTTGTAGTAACCGGTCAGGTCCAGCACCCCGTAGCCTGGGGTGCGGAACTTGGAGCTCGAGCCGTCGGGCGAGTAGAAGGTACTGTCGTCGACGCGGGTCTTGCGCTTGACCAGTGTCCAGCTCAGCAGGCCGCCGTAGTGCTGTTGTTCGTAACCCAGGCCGAACACGCCCTTGAGCGGGTTGACGCTGTTCAGTGGCTCGCCGGTGTCATCGTTACGGCCATAGGTGTAGGCGATCGAGCCCTGGGTATACAGGCCCTGCGGCGCACCGAAGTGGTTTAGGTTCAGGCGGCCCTTGACCTCGGCACCCTTGATGGTGGCGTGCTTGATGTTGTTGGCCTTGAAGGTCTGCTCCAGGTTGGCGCTTTGTACGGCATCTTCGTCGATGAAGTCGCGGTACTTGTTGTAGAACACCGCCACGTCGAAATTACCTGCGTCGAAGTTGCCACGCAGGCCGGTTTCATAGCTTTTGCTCTTTTCGGGTTCGAGGCCCGGGTTGCCTTCTACGCGGTAGCCTTGCTCGATGTTCTCGAACTTCCCGTACATGGCTTTGGCGGTCGGGGTGCGGAAACCTTCGGCGTACTGGCCATACCAGGTGTAGTTGTCGTTGAAGGCGTAGGTCAGGCCGAACTTGGGCGAGATACGGTGCCACTTCTTGTCCGAATCGTCCTGGGAGGTGGGCACGGTACCGGAGGACTCCAGGCCACGCAGGAATGCCTCGGTGAACCTGGGCTTCATGCGCGTGTAGTCGTAACGAGCGCCAGGCAGGAAGGTCCAGTTGTTCCAGCGGATTTCATCCTGTACGAACAGGCTGTAGGTGTTCACGGTCGGGTCCGGGAAGTCACTGACCAGCGCCTGGCCGTCTGCCGGGCGCTCGGCGCCAGCGGCGGAACAACCTGAACCAACGGCCAGGCAGGTGCCGGTGCCGCTGCGCGAACCGGTGACTTTCTCGTGCTTGAGGGTGGTGCCGTAGGTCAGCAGGTGGTCGGTGGCGCCGAGGCTGAAAGCCTTGTCCAGCTGGGCATCGAATACCCATTGGCGGTCCTTGTAGAGGGTGTCGCGGGTACGCAGTACCTGACGGCCAGGTGGTGCGTAGACCTCCTCGGTGTGCTGGTCGGTCTTGGCGATCTGGTAGTTCAGGCTCCACTTCACATGGTCGGCGACCAGCGAATCCAGGCCGAACTCATGGTTGATGCCAAAGCGTTCGCGGGTGATGGTGTCGTTGCCATTACGCGCCTTGTAGTAACCCGAGGCACCCAGGCCAGGAATGAAGGGCCCGCCCACCGCACTGAGGATGTTCTGGTCGCGGTCATCCTTGTAGTGTTCGTAGGTGAAGCCCAGGCGCGCGTCGTCGGCGTAGTTCCAGCCCAGCTTGGCCAGTACGTTGGTGGTGCGCACATCCATCGGATTGGCTTCGGTACGGGCCAGGCCGTCACCGCTGTGGCCACCGTGGGTCTCGGTTTCGTGGCCGTTGCGCTGGCTCAGGTGCAACAGGCTGTCGAAGTCGCCCTGGCGGCCGGCGACGGTGGCGGAGGTCAGCCAGCTCTCGTCGGCCGAGCTATAGCCAGTCTTCAGGCGGGCGCCTGCGTCCTTGCCCGGCTTGATGATGTCGTCCGGGTCGAGGGTGAAGTAGCTCACTGCCCCGCCGATGGCGTTGCTGCCGTACAGCACCGAAGCCGGGCCGCGGAGGATTTCCACACGCTTGACGATCTCCGGGTCCACGTAGTTGCGCTGGGTCTGGGCGTAGGGGCCGAAGAAGAAGCTGTCGGGGATCGACACGCCATCGACCTGGGTGAGGATGCGCTCGCCGTCGATGCCACGGATGTTGTAGCCGTTCAGGCCGCTGCGCTGGCCGGTGCCAGCTACCGACACGCCCGGTTCGTAGCGCACCAGGTCCTGGATGTTGTTGACGTTCTGCCGGTCGAGTTGCTCGCGTGTCTGCACGTTGACGGTGCTCGGCACCTGGCTGACGTCCTGGGCGCTGCGGGTGGCGCTGACGGTCATTTGTTGCAGGGCAATCACGTTGGCGCTGGCCTGGCGTTCGAGTACCACATTGCCACTGCTGATCTTGCGAAAGCCCAGGCCGGTGCCGTGTAGCAGGCGCTTGAGCGCGGCTTCCGGCGGTAGCGAACCCTGCACCCCTGGCGATGCCACGCCGTCGGCCAGTTCGGCGCTGAAGCCGACCTGCCAGCCGGTGACCTGGCTGAAAGCATTGATGGCCGAAACCAGCGGCTGCTGGCCGATGCTGAAGCGGTAGTCGCCCATGCGCGGGCTGCTGGCCTGTGCCGTTTCGGCGGCCAGTGCCGGCAGGCTTATGGCACCGCTGGCGAGCAGGGCAAGGTTCAGTAGGGAAAGGCTCAGGAGGGACAGTTGCCCTCTGTGGCGAGCAAGGGTGGAGGGGCGGGTAGGACCTGTGGACATCGGAAGCGCTCCCTGACGCGCGGGCTGTTATAGGTGATGGCTGTACTCGTTTTAAAACGAGAATCAGTTGCATTGGCTATAACGAGACGGGCGGGGTAGCGTGACTGCGTAAAAAAAGTTGGATTGCGGTCTGGCGATCTGTATCGCGATTTCTATGGGAGCGTGTCGAGTTTCAGATTTGCGGATCAGTTCAGGATGACCAGCGCCGGGTACTCATGCAGCTGTGCCGAGGTGATGTGGGCCAGCGCGCGCAGGGTTTGCAGCGGCTGGTCGAGGCGGTAGTTGCCGGTGACTGCCATGTCTTCCAGCTGCGCATTGCGGTTGATGATCCAGCCTGGGTAGTAGCGCTGCACCTCGGCCAGCACCTGGCTCAGCGGGCAATTCTCGAACACCAGGCGGCCGTCGACCCAGGCCAGGTCCTTGTGCATGTCGGGGCGCTGGCGCTGGCCGAACCCCTGGGGGCCGACGCTGATGCTGTCGCCGGCGCTCAGGCGAATGCGCTGGTCGCGGGCCCCCTGCAGGTCGACATCGCCGCGCTGCACCCGCACCTGTGCCTCGCCGTCGAGGTAGCGCACGGCAAAGTCGGTGTCGCGCACCTGCGCGCGCAACGGCCCGGCCTGCACTTCCAGTGGCAGCAGCGCGCCCTCGGGGACCTGGAAATAAGCCTCGCCCTGTAGCAGGCGGGCGATCTGGTGGCCGTCACGCTGCTCGCTGGCAAATGCCGAATTGGTGTTGAGCAGCACTTTCACGCCGTCTTCCAGCTGCAGGCGCTGGCGCTCGCCCACCACCGTCAAGTGGTCGGCCTGCAGGCGCATGGGCAAGTTGCCCAGGGTGAACAGCCCGACCAGCAGCAGCGCCGCCGTGGCCAGGGGTTTCCAGTGGCTGCGCAGGCGCCCGCGCCACGAGCGGCGCTGTTGCTGATGCATCTGCACGGCCGCCTGGTGCAGCGGTGCGCCGTTCCACAGGGCTTCTGCCTCGACATAGGCCTCGGCATTTTCCGGCGCTGCGCTCAGCCAGGCTTCGAAGGCCTGGGTGTCCTTGGCGTCGGCGCATTGCAGGCGTACCAGCCAGTCCAGCGCCTCGTCCATGGCACGAGCACGAGCACTGGGCCCGGCGGGTGACGGGCGAGGGGGGCTGTCGGTCACGGTGAATCCTTGAATGGTTTTTGCGAATGATCAAGGCTGAGGCGGGGCGTGGCAAGGGCTTTGCGTTGCCTCACTTGAGGCGGTCGGCGACCCCCATGCAGATCGCCATGATCAGTTTCAGTTCCTTCTGTACCGTGCTGGGCGAAACATTCAGTTGTTCGGCGATTTCCAGGTAGGTGGCGCCATGCAGGCGGCTGAGGATGAAGATGCGCTGCTGGCGTTCGCTCAGCTGGTTGAGGCTGATGCTCAGGTGCTTGAGTAGCTGCTCGGCATGGGCCGCATCCTCGCTGCTGGTGGCCGGCGCGGCCACGCTGTGCAGGACCTCGTCGGGCACGTCGTCGACCAGCATGCGCGATTGCACTCGGCGCGCGCGCAGGTGGTCGAGGGCCAGGTTGCGTGCGGTCTGGAACACGAACGGTTCGATGTGTTCGATGGGCCGTTCACCGAGGGCGCGGGACACCCGCAGGTAGGTTTCCTGCAAAAGGTCCTCGGCCGTGTTGGGGTTGCCCACCATGCGCTGCAAGGTGCGCAGCAGGGTAAGGCGCTGGACGAGGAAGACAGAGTTGAACCGGGACTGACTCACGGGGGGACCTGGCCGACGAAAGGTTAATGATAATGCTTATCATCCTCCACGAAGGTCAAGCCTGGAAATGTTAGGAAAGGGTAAAGATTGTGAGTATTGGGCGCAGAGGCGCTCGCTGCGGCATTATCAGCGCCTGAGAGATCGAGCGCCGCGCGGGCGGCGCTCGATCTCTCAGGCGGTAGAAATGCCGTGTCATGCTCAGCCGGCGCGGCACAACGCCAGGCAGTTATCCAGCATGCGGTTGGAGAACCCCCACTCGTTGTCATACCAGGCCAGCACCTTGAGCATGCGCCCGTTGGCCCGGGTATGGTTGGCATCGAAGATCGACGACAGCGGGTTGTGGTTGAAATCGCAGGAAACCAGCGGCAAGGCGTTGTAGCCCAATACCCTGGAATGCTTGCTGGCCTCGAGGAACAACTGGTTGACCTGCTCGGCCGTGGCCTCGCGCTTGAGGTTGACTGTGAGGTCAACCAGCGACACGTTGATCACCGGTACCCTTACTGCCATGCCGGTCAGCTTGCCGGCCAGCTCCGGCAGCACCAGGCCCACGGCCTCGGCGGCGCCGGTCTTGCTCGGGATCATCGACTGGGTCGCCGAGCGCGCACGGAACGGGTCGCCGTGGTACACATCGGTCAGCACCTGGTCGTTGGTGTAGGCATGGATGGTGGTCATCAGTCCCTGTTCGATGCCGAACTCGCGGTGCAGCACCTGGGCAATCGGTGCCAGGCAGTTGGTGGTGCACGAGGCATTGGAAATGATCTGGTGCGAGGCCCGCAGGATGTCGTGGTTGACCCCGTACACCACGGTGGCATCGGCGCCTTTGGCCGGTGCCGAGACGATCACCTTGCCAGCCCCCGCAGCCAGGTGCGCGGCGGCCTTGGCGCGCTCGGTGAACAGCCCGGTGCATTCGAACACCACGTCGATCGCTTCGGCCTTCCAGGGCAGTTCGGCCGGGTTGCGGATGGCGCTGACCGCGATGCGGTCACCATTGACCGTGAGGCTTTCGTGGTCGGCCTCGACGCTGGCGTCGAAGGTGCCGTGCACGCTGTCGTACTTGAGCAGGTGGGCATTCATGGCGCTGTCGCCCAGGTCGTTGATGGCGACGACCTGCAGGTCCTGGCGGTAGCCTTGGGTATACAGTGCGCGCAGGACGTTGCGCCCGATGCGGCCGAATCCATTGATGGCGATGCGTAGGGTCATGGCAGTACCTCTGGCAGTCCGAGTGAAACCTGTGGCACAAAGGAGCTTCACTGAAACGGTTTTGTTGTTGGAATTACAAGATTATTCACCTGCCGATAGAAAACAAGCCTTTTTAGTGGCAGTATTTTGTTTAAACATACAACGAGTGGTTGGGCGACGTGCCTCCACCGATGCAGCGGGCTCCTCTACCTTGAGCCTAGGCCGCAATCGTTTGGAGGGGAAATGCCCGGTAAACCGCCCTTACAATTAGCCTGGAGTCCAGTACATGCATCCGCGCATCCTTGAGGTCACCCAGCGGCTGGTCGAACGTAGCCGTGCCACCCGCGAACGCTACCTGCAACTGATTCGCGGCGCGGCCAGTGACGGCCCCATGCGTGCCAGCCTGCAGTGCGCCAACTTCGCCCATGGCGTGGCTGGTTGCGGCAGCGACGACAAGCAGACCCTGCGCCTGATGAACGCGGCCAACGTGGCCATCGTCTCGGCCTACAACGACATGCTTTCGGCGCACCAGCCCTACCAGCACTTCCCCGAGCAGATCAAGCAGGCCCTGCGCGATGTCGGTTCGGTCGGCCAGTTCGCCGGTGGCGTGCCGGCCATGTGCGATGGCGTGACTCAGGGCGAGCCGGGCATGGAGCTGGCCATCGCCAGCCGCGAAGTGATCGCCATGTCCACCGCCGTGGCCCTGTCGCACAACATGTTCGACGCCGCGCTGATGCTGGGCATCTGCGACAAGATCGTCCCCGGCCTGATGATGGGGGCGCTGCGCTTCGGGCATCTGCCGACCATCTTCGTTCCGGGCGGGCCGATGGTCTCTGGCATTTCCAACAAGCAGAAGGCCGACGTGCGCCAGCGTTATGCCGAAGGCAAGGCCAGCCGCGAAGAGCTGCTGGATTCGGAGATGAAGTCCTACCACAGCCCTGGCACCTGTACCTTCTACGGCACTGCCAACACCAACCAGCTGGTGATGGAAGTGATGGGCCTGCACCTTCCGGGCGCCTCGTTCGTCAACCCGTACACACCGCTGCGCGACGCGCTCACCGCCGAGGCCGCGCAGCAGGTCACGCGCATGACCAAAGCCAGCGGCAACTTCATGCCGCTGGGTGAAATCGTCGACGAGAAGGCGCTGGTCAACTCCATCGTCGCCCTGCACGCCACCGGCGGCTCGACCAACCATACCCTGCACATCCCGGCGATTGCCCAGGCCGCCGGTATCCAGCTGACCTGGCAGGACATGGCCGACCTGTCCGAGGTGGTGCCGACCTTGTCCCACGTCTACCCCAACGGCAAGGCCGACATCAATCACTTCCAGGCCGCGGGCGGCATGGCCTTCCTTATCCGCGAGCTGCTCGATGCCGGGCTGCTGCACGAAGATGTCAACACAGTGGCCGGCCATGGCCTGCGCCGCTACACCCAGGAGCCGTTCCTCGACAACGGCAAGCTGGTGTGGCGCGAAGGGCCGCAGCACAGCCTGGACGAAAGCATCCTGCGCCCGGTCGCGCGGCCGTTCTCGGCCGAAGGCGGCCTGCGGGTGATGGAGGGCAACCTCGGCCGCGGCGTGATGAAGGTGTCCGCTGTCGCCCCTGAGCACCAGGTGGTCGAGGCGCCAGCGCGAGTGTTCCAAGATCAGCAGTCGCTGGCCGATGCGTTCAAGGCAGGCGAGCTGGAGCGTGACTTCGTCGCCGTGGTGCGCTTCCAGGGCCCGCGCTGCAACGGCATGCCGGAGCTGCACAAGCTCACACCGTTCCTCGGCGTGCTGCAGGACCGTGGCTTCAAGGTGGCGCTGGTTACCGACGGACGCATGTCCGGTGCTTCGGGCAAGATCCCGGCGGCCATTCATGTTTGCCCCGAGGCTTATGACGGCGGCCCGCTGGCACGAGT
This sequence comes from Pseudomonas sp. TE3-3-F2023, assembly GCF_036784815.1. Lineage (NCBI taxonomy): Bacteria > Pseudomonadati > Pseudomonadota > Gammaproteobacteria > Pseudomonadales > Pseudomonadaceae > Pseudomonas > Pseudomonas sp. TE3-3-F2023. Next base: position 1,937,614 of record NZ_CP145113.1, read on the forward strand.
GCGCGATGGTGATATTGTGCGGGTCGATGGTGTCGAAGGCACGCTGCGGGTAATGGTGTCGGCCGAAGAACTGGCCAGCCGCGATCTGCCGCCAGCGCCACAGGGCAACGACCTGGGCTGCGGGCGCGAGCTGTTCGGCTTCATGCGCATGGCGTTCAGCCCGGCAGAGCAGGGCGCCAGTGCCTTCACCTCGGCCCTGGAGAACCTCAAATGAAGGACCTGCTGGTTGGCGACATCGGCGGCACCAATGCCCGTTTTGCGTTGTGGCGTGACAACCAGCTGCATGAAGTGAAGGTCTTCGCCACCGAGGACTACACCAGCCCGGAACAGGCCATCGAGGCTTACCTTGAAGGCCTGGGCATTCCCCGCGGCGGCGTGACTGCTGCCTGCCTGGCGGTGGCCGGGCCGGTCAATGGCGACGAGTTCCGTTTCACCAACAACCATTGGCGCCTGAGCCGTCTGGCATTCTGCCAGCGACTGCAGATCGAGCAGCTGCTGCTGATCAATGACTTCACCGCCATGGCGCTGGGCATGACCCGCCTGCGCGATGGCGAGTTTCGCGAAGTGTGTCCAGGCCAGGCCGATCTTGCGCGTCCGGCGTTGGTCATCGGTCCGGGTACCGGTTTGGGTGTCGGCTCCCTCTTGCGAGTGGGGGAACGTTGGTGTGCCTTGCCGGGCGAGGGCGGGCACGTCGACCTGCCGGTGGGTAATGCCCGCGAAGCAGCGATTCACCAACAGATTCACGCCCAGATCGGCCACGTCAGCGCCGAAACCGTGCTCAGTGGCGGTGGTCTGCTGCGCCTGTACCAAGCAATCTGTGAACTGGACGCTGACATACCCCGACACAAGACCCCGGCGCAAATCACCGATGCTGCGCTGGCCGGCGAACCACGGGCGCTGGCGGTGATCGAACAGTTCTGCCGTTTCCTTGGCCGAGTGGCGGGTAACAATGTTCTGACGCTGGGCGCGCGGGGAGGGGTCTATATTGTCGGCGGCGTGATCCCGCGGTTTGCCGAGCTGTTCCTGCGCAGCGGGTTCGCCGCGAGTTTTTCCGACAAGGGCTGCATGAGTGGTTATTTCGCTGGCGTACCGGTTTGGCTGGTGACGGCGGAGTTTTCCGGGTTGCTGGGGGCCGGGGTGGCTTTGCAGCAGGCGCTGGATCACGGATAGGTAGGCCACTGCGCGACCCAATCGCCGGCAAGCCAGCTCCCATACCGATCGCTTCAAGCCTAGGGCTGTGCAATAACTGTGGGAGCCTGGCTTGCCGGCGATGGGTTGCGAAGCAGCCCCAGAAAGCAACACCCGACAGCAGGCAAAAAGACCTGCAATCAACAAGAGGAAGGACTACCTTGAGCACTGCCGGCAAATCGATCCTGATGGTCGACGACGACCAGGAAATCCGCGAGCTGCTGCAAACCTACCTGAGCCGCTCCGGCTTCCAGGTGCATGCCGAAGCCGACGGCAAGGGCTTTCGCCGCGCGCTGGAATCCACCCCCTGCGACCTGGTCATCCTCGATGTCATGCTGCCCGATGAAGACGGCTTCAGCCTGTGCCGCTGGGTACGCCAGCACCCGCGCCAGGCACGGGTACCGATTATCATGCTCACCGCCAGCTCCGACGAAACCGACCGGGTCATCGGCCTGGAGTTGGGCGCCGACGACTACCTGGGCAAGCCGTTCAGCCCCCGCGAACTGCAAGCGCGGATCAAGGCCCTGCTGCGTCGCGCCGAGTTCGGCCAGGCGGCGCCGGGCGGTGCGGTGCTGGCCTTCGACGACTGGCGCCTGGACACGGTCAGCCACCGCCTGTTCCATCGCGACGGTGAGGAAGTGATTCTCTCTGGCGCCGACTTCGCCCTGCTCAAGCTGTTCCTCGACCACCCACAGCAGATCCTCGACCGCGATACCATCGGCAACGCCACTCGTGGTCGCGAGCCGATGCCGCTGGACCGCATCGTCGACATGGCGGTCAGCCGCCTGCGCCAGCGCCTGCGCGATACCGACAAACCACCCCGGCTGATCCGCACCGTACGCGGCAGCGGCTACCTGTTGGCTGCCCATGTCTGCAATGCGCCCTGAGCGGCGCTGGCGACTGCTGCCGCGCTCGCTACTGGGGCGCATGCTGTTGCTGACCCTGCTGGTGGTGCTGCTTGCCCAGGGTTTGTCGAGCGTCATCTGGGTTGCCCAACTGCGCGCCAGTCAGTTGCAGGGCCTGCGTGCCAGCGCCAGCAGCCTGGCTCATTCGATGAGTGCCAGCGTCAGCTACTTCCGCTCGTTGCCAGTGGCCTATCGGCCGATGGTCCTCGACCAGTTGCGCAGCATGGGCGGTACACGCTTTTTCGTGTCGCTCAACGCCAAGCCGCTGGACATGCCGCTACTGCCCGTTACCCCGCGCAAGCAGGCGGTGATCGATGTGTTCCAGCAGGTGCTGCATGAGCGCCTGGGTTCGCAGATGGAAATTTCCGTCGAGTTCGTCGGGCCCGACGACCTGCGTATCTTCAACAGCGGCCTGAAGCTCGACGAACTGCCACGCTCCTGGGCGCATTACTCGCTGACACTCGAGCCACTCAACCCGCCGGTGCTGGTAACCCAGATCCGCCTGGGTGAGGGTGAGTGGCTGTACATCGCCTCGCTGCTGCCCGAGCCCTACACCAGCCTGGAGGCCGAGCGCCTGCCGCGCCAGCAGATTGGCTTCATCGTGTTGACCACGGTCCTGCTGCTGCTGTTCATCGGCTTGCTGGTGCACTGGCAAAGCTGGCCGCTCAAGCGCCTGGCGCGGGCTGCCCGAGAGATGTCACTGGGCGCCGATGTGGCACCGGTGGCCGAAGGTGGTGGCAGCGAGGTGGTCGAGGTGGGGCGTGCATTCAACAGCATGCGCGAGCGCATCAGCCGCTACCTGACCGAGCGTAGCCAGCTGTTCAGTGCCATCTCCCACGACCTGCGCACGCCGATCACCCGCTTGCGCCTGCGCGTCGAGCTGCTGGAGGACGAGCGCCTGCAGGCCAAGTTCAGCCAGGACCTAGACGAGCTGGAGCTACTTGTCAAAGGTGCATTGCAGTGCGTGAAGGACACCGACATCCACGAGAACATCGAGCCGGTCGACCTCAACCAGGTGCTGGAAATCCTGGCCGAGCCGTACCTGGGCGATGGCCGCATCACGCTAGAAGGCCGGGCGCTGGCGCCATACCCGGGCAAACCGCTGGCGTTGCGGCGCTGCATCGGCAACCTGATCGACAACGCCATCAAGTACGGCGAGCGAGCGCGGCTGCGCATCATCGACAGTGCCGAGGGGTTTGTCCTGCAAGTGGATGACCAGGGGCCGGGGGTGCCGCAGCAGCAGCTGGAGCAGGTATTCGAGCCGCACTTCCGTCTGGCGGGGCAACAGCAGGGGTACGGGCTGGGGTTGGGGATTGCGCGCAACATTGCCCATAGCCATGGCGGGGAGGTGAGCTTGCTGAACCTGCGTGAGGGCGGGTTGCGGGTGACCTTGTACCTGCCGCGGGGCATGGACTGAAGGGTTGTATTGCCTGTACCGGCCCCTTCGCGGGTAAACCCGCTCCCACAAAGACCTCACAGGTCCATACAGGCTCCGAGGCTAATGCAAAAACTTGTGGGGGCGGGTTTACCCGCGAAGGGGTCGGCACAGGCAGCACAAATGTCACTTACTGGTGACAAATCCACCTTCCTTGGTGACATTCCCATCCAGGCCCGCTCACTAGAATTCGCAGACGACTGGCAAGGATCTAGCTGGCCCATGAACACCTACAACCTGCCTTCCACCCGCTGGCTCGACGCCCCGGCCCACACCGCCTGGCGCATGGCCGAAGGGCAGCGCCTGCTGGCCTTCGCCACGGCTTCGAAACTGCCCGATGGCTTCGGTAGCCTCGACGCCGCAGGCCTGCTTGCCCCCGGTGCCCGCGCCGAAACCCTGATCACCGCCCGCATGACTCACTGTTTCGCCCTGGCCCACCTGCAGGGCCTGCCTGGCTACCTGCCCTATGCCGAACACGGTGTTGCCGCCCTGCTTGGCGCGCTGCAGGATGCCACCTACGGCGGCTGGTTCGCCCACCCCGGAGGCCATGACGACAGCGGCAAGGCGGCTTACCTGCATGCCTTTGTCGCCCTGGCCGCCAGCTCGGCGGTGATGGCAGGTGCTTGCGGTGCACCAGCCTTGCTGGCAGGCGCGGTGCAGGTGCTCGAAGCGCATTTCTGGAGCGAAGAGGAGGGTGCCCTGCGGGAAGCCTTCTCCCGCGCCTGGCAGTTGCCCGAGCAGTACCGTGGTGCCAACAGCAACATGCATGCGGTCGAGGCCTTTCTGGCCCTGGCAGACGTAACTGGTGACAACCTGTGGCTGCAACGCGCCTTGCGCATCGCCGAACGCATCATCCATACCCATGCCGCCGCCAACGGCTACCGGGTCATCGAGCATTTCGACGCCCTCTGGCAGCCGCTGCCGCACTACAACCAGGCGTACCCGGCAGACCACTTCCGGCCTTATGGCTCCACCCCCGGGCATGCCTTGGAGTGGGCGCGGTTGCTGTTGCATCTGGAAGCCAGCCTGGAACAGGCCGGCCTGCATGCCCCGCAGTGGCTGCCAGACTGTGCCCGTGCATTGTTCGATACAGCCTGCCAGCAGGCCTGGAACGTCGATGGCGCGCCCGGTTTTGTCTACACCCTGGACTGGGCCGATCGCCCGGTGGTGCGCGCACGCCTGCACTGGGTGCATGCCGAAGCCTGCGCCGCCGCCGCGGCCCTGTTGCAGCGCACGGGCGAGGCGCACTACGAGCAGTGGTACCGCCGTTGCTGGGACTTCATCGTCAACCATTTCATCGACCATGGCGCTGGCAGCTGGCACCACGAACTCGATACGCGCAACCAGCCGGCCGCGACCATCTGGCCAGGCAAGCCCGACCTCTACCATGCCTACCAGGCGCTGCTGCTGCCGGGCTTGCCACTGGCACCCAGCCTGGCCAGCAGCTTGGCCGGCAATGTAACCAAACGATGACATTCACGCATCGCTTCGTTACCTGGCGAGGCGAGCACGCTGTTTAGACTTCATGCAACGCAAGCGATCGACTTGCACGGCATAACAACAAGAAAGGTGCTTCGATGAATTCCACGCTCCGTCTCGCTGCCGCCATCTCCCTGGCCTCCTTGCTTCCATTCAATGCCCTGGCTGCCGAATCCAAAGGCAGTGTCGAGGTGGTGCACTGGTGGACCTCTGGTGGTGAAAAAGCGGCGGTCGATGTGCTCAAGGCCCAGGTCGAAAAAGATGGTTTCACCTGGAAGGACGGTGCCGTTGCCGGTGGTGGTGGTGCCACCGCCATGACCGTGCTCAAGAGCCGCGCCGTTGCCGGCAACCCGCCGGGTGTCGCGCAGATCAAGGGCCCGGACATCCAGGACTGGGCGGCCACCGGCCTGCTCGACGCCGATGTACTCAAGGATGTGGCCAAGAAAGAAAAGTGGGACTCACTGCTCGACAAGAAAGTCGCCGATACCGTCAAGTATGACGGTGACTATGTCGCCGTACCGGTGAACATCCACCGTATCAACTGGCTGTGGATCAACCCCGAAGTCTTCAAGAAGGCCGGCGTCGACAAGGCGCCAGCCACCCTCGACGAATTCTACGCCGCTGCCGACAAGCTCAAGGCCGCCGGCTTCATCCCGCTCGCCCACGGCGGCCAGCCGTGGCAGGACAGCACCGTGTTCGAAAGCGTGGTGCTGGCGGTGATGGGGGCCGATGGCTACAAGAAGGCCCTGGTCGACCTTGACAGCACAGCCCTGACCGGCCCGCAGATGGTCAAGGCGCTGACCGAACTGAAAAAGGTCGCCAGCTACATGGACCCGGATGGCAAAGGCCAGGATTGGAACCTGGAAGCGGCCAAGGTCATAAACGGCAAGGCCGGCATGCAGATCATGGGCGACTGGGCCAAGAGCGAATGGACCCTGGCGAAGAAAACCGCCGGCAAGGACTACCAGTGCGTGCCATTCCCCGGCACCGACAAGGCGTTCCTGTACAACATCGACTCGCTGGTGGTGTTCAAGCAGAACGACGCCGGCACGTCTGCCGGGCAGCAGGATATTGCCCGCAAGGTGCTGGGCGAGGACTTCCAGAAGGTCTTCAGCAGCAACAAGGGGTCGATCCCGGTGCGCAACGACATGCTTGCCGACATGGGCAAGTATGACTTCGACGTCTGCGCGCAGACCTCCGCCAAGGACTTCCTGGCCGATGCCAAAAATGGCGGCCTGCAGCCGAGCATGGCGCACAACATGGCCACCACGCTGGCCGTGCAGGGCGCGTTCTTCGATGTGGTGACCAACTACATCAACGACCCCAAGGCCGACCCGGCCGATGCGGCGAAGAAGCTGGCGGCGGCGATCAAGGCTGCCCAGTAAGGCTGACGCGAATCCGTTGTAGGAGCGGCCTTGTGTCGCGATGGGCTGCGCAGCAGCCCCATAACCTGCGCACTCGATCTTTCAGGTAGGTATCGACCTTGAGTCCGTTGGGGCTGCTGCGCAGCCCATCGCGACACAAGGCCGCTCCTGCAGGGGAGTGCGGCGCCTTTGAGGTGAACCATGACCACAGCAACCGCCCAACTGCGGGCCTCACCCCTGGACGCGTTACAGCGCTGGCTGCCCAAGCTGGTGCTGGCGCCGAGCATGTTCATCGTTCTGGTGGGCTTCTACGGCTACATCCTCTGGACTTTCGTCCTGTCCTTCACCACCTCGACCTTCCTGCCGACCTACAAATGGGCCGGCCTGGCGCAGTACGCCCGGCTGTTCGACAACGATCGCTGGTGGGTGGCAAGCAAGAACCTGCTGCTGTTCGGCGGCCTGTTCATCGCCATCAGCCTGGTCATCGGTGTAGTGCTGGCGGTCCTGCTGGACCAGCGCATCCGTCGCGAAGGTTTCATCCGCACCATCTACCTGTACCCCATGGCGCTGTCGATGATCGTCACCGGCACCGCCTGGAAGTGGCTGCTCAACCCCGGCATGGGCCTGGACAAGCTGCTGCGTGACTGGGGCTGGGAGGGCTTTCGCCTTGACTGGCTGATCGATCCAGACCGGGTGGTGTACTGCCTGGTGATCGCCGCCGTGTGGCAGGCCTCGGGCTTCATCATGGCGATGTTCCTTGCCGGCCTGCGTGGCGTCGACCCGTCGATCATCCGTGCCGCTCAGATCGACGGTGCCAGCCTGCCGCGAATCTACTGGCGCGTGGTGCTGCCCAGCCTGCGCCCGGTGTTCTTCAGTTCGCTGATGATCCTCGCGCACATTGCCATCAAGAGCTTCGACCTGGTGGCGGCCATGACTGCCGGTGGCCCAGGCTACTCGTCCGACCTGCCCGCGATGTTCATGTATTCATTCACCTTCAGCCGCGGCCAGATGGGCATGGGCTCGGCCAGCGCCATCCTGATGCTCGGGGCGATCCTGGCGATCCTCGTGCCTTACCTGTACTCGGAGTTGCGGAGCAAACGCCATGCATAGCCCTCTCGACAAAGCAGTGCCGAGCCCGAGCCGCATCGCCATCCACGCGGTGCTGTTACTGGCGGTGCTGCTGTACCTGGTGCCGCTGGTGGTGATGCTGCTGACCAGCTTCAAGACCCCGGAAGACATCAGCACCGGCAACCTGCTGAGCTGGCCGGCGGTAATTACCGGCATCGGTTGGGTCAAGGCCTGGGGCACGGTCAGCGGTTATTTCTGGAACTCGATCATGATCACCGTGCCAGCGGTGCTCATCTCCACCGCCATCGGCGCGCTGAACGGCTATGTGCTGTCGATGTGGCGCTTCCGCGGTTCGCAGCTGTTCTTCGGCCTGCTGCTGTTCGGCTGCTTCCTGCCGTTCCAGACCGTACTGCTGCCGGCCTCGTTCACCCTCGGCAAGCTTGGCCTGGCCAGCACCACCACCGGCCTGGTACTGGTGCACGTGGTCTACGGCCTGGCCTTCACAACGCTGTTCTTCCGCAACTTCTACGTGAGCATCCCCGATGCGCTGGTCAAGGCTGCGCGCCTGGACGGTGCCGGGTTCTTCACCATTTTCCGCCGCATCATCCTGCCGATGTCCACGCCAATCATCATGGTCTGCCTGATCTGGCAGTTCACCCAGATATGGAACGACTTTCTGTTCGGCGTGGTGTTCTCCAGCGGCGATTCGCAACCGATTACCGTGGCCCTGAACAACCTGGTCAACACCAGCACCGGGGCCAAGGAATACAACGTCGACATGGCAGCGGCGATGATCGCCGGCCTGCCAACCCTGCTGGTCTACGTGGTGGCAGGCAAATATTTCGTCCGCGGGCTGACTGCTGGCGCGGTAAAGGGGTAAGTCATGGCAACGCTCGAACTTCGCAATGTGAACAAGACCTACGGCAGCGGCTTGCCGGACACCCTCAAGGACATCCAGCTGTCGATCAAGGATGGCGAGTTCCTGATCCTGGTCGGCCCGTCGGGCTGCGGCAAGTCGACCTTGATGAACTGCATCGCCGGGCTGGAGCAGATCACCGGCGGTGCGATTCTCATCGACCAGCAGGACGTCAGCGGCATGAGCCCCAAGGACCGCGACATCGCCATGGTGTTCCAGTCCTACGCGCTGTACCCGACCATGAGCGTGCGCGAGAACATCGAGTTCGGCCTGAAGATCCGCAAGCTGCCCCAGGCCGCCATCGACGAAGAAGTGGCGAGGGTGGCCAAGCTGTTGCAGATCGAGCACTTGCTGGCGCGCAAGCCGGCGCAGCTGTCCGGTGGCCAGCAGCAGCGCGTGGCCATGGGCCGGGCGCTGGCGCGGCGGCCGAAGATCTACCTGTTCGATGAACCGCTGTCCAACCTCGATGCCAAGCTGCGCGTCGAGATGCGTACCGAAATGAAATTGATGCACCAGCGCCTCAAGACCACCACCGTGTACGTCACCCATGACCAGATCGAGGCCATGACCCTGGGCGACAAGGTGGCGGTGATGAAGGACGGCATCATCCAGCAGTTCGGCACCCCGCAGCAGATCTACAACGATCCGGCCAACCAGTTCGTCGCCAGCTTCATCGGTTCGCCACCGATGAACTTCATCCCGGTGCGCCTCACGCATCAGGACGGGCGCCTGCTGGCCTTGCTCGACAGCGGCCAGGCGCGTTGCGAACTGCCTCTGGGGGTAGCCGCTGACGAGCTGAATGGCCGCGAGATCATCCTGGGCATCCGCCCCGAGCAGATTGCCCTGGGTGCAGCCGAGGGCAATGGCCTGCCCGGCATTCGCGCCGAGGTGCAGGTGACCGAGCCCACCGGGCCGGACCTGCTGGTGTTCGTCACCCTGAACCAGACCAAGGTCTGCTGCCGCCTGGCGCCGGATGTGGCGTGCCGGGTCGGCGACAGCCTGAACCTGCAATTCGACCCGGCCCGGGTGCTGCTGTTCGACGCTGCCAGCGGCGAGCGCCTGCACCTGGCCACTACTGCCACGGCCATGAAGGACAATGTGGCGCTCTTCAAAGGCCGATAACTCGTCTACACCGTCAAATAAGAACAAGAGGACGCAAAGGGATGGAACAGCGCAAACGCATCAGGACATTAGGTTCGCTCGCCTTGCTCGCACCGCTGGCGATGGCCGCTGGCAGCGGCGCGCAGGCTGCCGAGGCTTTTTCCAGCGAATCGAAGTGGATGACCGGCGACTGGGGCGGCACCCGCACCGAGCTGCTGGAAAAGGGCTATGACTTCACCCTTGATTATGTCGGTGAGGCGGCTGGCAACTTGCACGGCGGCTACAACGACGACAAGACCGCGCGCTATAGCGACCAGTTTGCCCTCGGTGCGCACCTGGACCTGCAGAAAATCTTCGGCTGGCACGACGCCGAGTTCAAGCTGGCGATCACCGAGCGCAGCGGCCGCAACCTGTCCAACGACCGTATCAGCGATCCGCGCGCCGGGCAGTTCAGCTCGGTGCAGGAAGTGTGGGGCCGTGGCCAGACCTGGCGGCTGACCCAGATGTGGATCAAGCAGAAGTACTTCGACGGCGCACTGGACGTCAAATTTGGCCGCTTCGGCGAGGGCGAGGACTTCAACAGCTTCCCCTGCGACTTCCAGAACCTGGCTTTCTGCGGCTCGCAGGTGGGCAACTGGGTCGGCGGCATCTGGTACAACTGGCCGGTCAGCCAGTGGGCGCTGCGGGTGAAATACAACATCACCCCGGAATTCTTCGTCCAGGTCGGCGCCTTCGAGCAGAACCCTTCCAACCTGGAAACCGGAAACGGCTTCAAGCTCAGCGGCAGCGGTACGAAGGGTGCGATCCTGCCGGTGGAAGCGGTGTGGTCACCCAAGGTCAACGGCCTGCCGGGCGAGTACCGCCTGGGTTACTACTACAGCACGGCCAAGGCCGACGATGTGTTCGATGACGTCAACGGCAACCCGCAGGCGCTGACGGGCGAAGCCTTCAAGTCGCACTCAAGCAAGCATGGCTGGTGGGTGGTGGCGCAGCAGCAGGTCACCGCCCATGGCGGCGACGTGAACCGTGGCCTGAGCCTGTTCGCCAACTTCACCGTGCACGACCAGGCCACCAACGTGGTCGACAACTACCAGCAGCTGGGGTTGGTCTACAAAGGCGCCTTCGACGCCCGGCCCAAGGACGACATCGGCTTCGGCGTGGCGCGCATTCATGTGAACGACGACGTGAAGAAACGCGCCGAACTGCTCAACGCCCAGAGCGGCATCAGCGATTACGACAACCCAGGCTTCGTGCCGCTGCAGCGTACCGAGTACAACGCCGAGCTCTACTACGGCTTCCACGTCACCAACTGGCTGACCGTGCGGCCCAACCTGCAGTACATCAAGAGCCCCGGCGGGGTCGATGAGGTGGACAACGCGCTGGTCGCGGGATTGAAGATTCAGTCGTCATTCTGAGAGCAATTGTTGTAAATTTACGCCAATCCACTTCGGTACCCGGCACCCACTGGCCTCCAGTGGTTGTCGGGGATAGGCCGAGACAGCGCTATCTCAAACAACAAGAGCTCTGAACCATGCCCGAACATCCGCTCCATCGCTTCTTTACCTCGCAGCGGCCCCGGCCGACATTCGAGTGGGAGCGTTACCAGCAGCGCGATGTGCTGATCATCGACCATCCCCGTTGCCAGGCGGTGTTCAGCCGCCAGGGTGCGCAACTGCTGCATTTTCAACCAGCGGGTGAACGGCCCTGGCTGTGGTGCGCCGAGCAGTGGCCCCAGGTGGGGGCGATCCGCGGTGGTGTGCCGGTGTGCTGGCCATGGTATGGCCGCCACCCCAGCGAGGACTTGTGGCCGGCCCATGGCTGGGCGCGGCTGCTCGACTGGAAGCTGGTGGACAGCCGCGAGGACGAGGAGGGGGTAACCCTGAAATGGCGGCTGGACCTGTGCGACTGGCAGGTCGACCTGCATGCCCGGCTGGGTAGCCGCATGGAGCTGAGCCTTAGCACCGAGCACCAGGACAGCGAACCATGCCAGCTGAGCCATGCCCTGCTGGCCTACTGGCGCATCAGTGACGTGTCCGAGATAGCGCTGTCCGGGCTCGAGGATATCGAAGGCTACGACCGCCTGAACCGTCAGGCCTGCCGTGAAGATGGCGCGCTGAAACTCAAGGGCGGCTGCCAGAAGGTCTACCCCGGCACGCCGCGGGTGCAATTGCAGGACCCGGCCTGGCAGCGCGAACTTTGCATCGATACCGGTGACAGCGACGACACGGTGGTCTGGCACCCAGGCAATCGCCCGTTGATGGGCGTGACCGGGCGCGAATGCCAGCGTTTCATCTGTGTCGAGGCCGCCAGCGGCAGCGGCGAGGGCTTGAGCCTGGCGCCGGGGCAGCGTGCCCACCTGCGCCTGCAGGCGCACCGGCTCAGTTGAGCTCGTCGTCCTCGATCGGATAGCGGCTGGCGTTGAGGCTTTCCTTGATCTTGCGCAGGTGCGGCTGGAAATCCACGCCGCGCCGCAGGGTCATGCCGGTAGCCAGCACATCGAGCACGGTCAGCTGGATGATCCGTGAGGTCATCGGCATGTAGATGTCGGTGTCTTCCGGCAGCGGAATGTGCAGGCTAAGGCTGCAGGCATTGGCCAGTGGCGAACCGGCAGCGGTCAGGCCCAGCACCGAGGCGCCGTTTTCCCGGGCCAGGCGGGCCACCTCGACCAGTTCGCGGGTTCGTCCGGTGTAGGAAATGATCACGAACAGGTCGCCGGTGTGCGCCACCGAGGCCAGCATGCGCTGCATCAGCACGTCGGCGTGGGCCGACACTGCCAGGTTGAAGCGGAAGAACTTGTGCTGGGCGTCCAGCGCCACCGGGGCCGAGGCGCCCAGGCCGAAGAAGTGGATCTGCCGGGCCTGGATCATCATGTCCACGGCACGGCTGACCTGCTGCGGGTCGAGCTGCTGGCAGGCGCTGTCGAGCGAGGCGATGGCACTGGCGAAGATCTTCTGGGTGTAGGCGGCCGGGTCATCGTCAGCCTCCACCGCGCGGCTGACGTAGGCGGCGCCGCTGGCCAAGCTCTGCGCCAGCTGCAGCTTGAGCTCGGGGTAGCCGCTGACGCCGAACGAGCGGCAGAAGCGGTTGACGGTAGGTTCGCTGACCTTGGCCGCCTGAGCCAGCGCAGCGATGCTGAAACGGGTTGCTTGTTGCGGGTTGAGCAGGATGACTTCGGCGACTTTGCGTTCGGCCTTGTTCAGCTCGTCGAGGCGGCCCTGGATTTGTTCCAGGAGGTTTCGCACGCGGTCCATGGGTGTGTCCTTGGGTCGGGAAGACAGCCGGCTGTGGGAGCAGCAGGCTTTTTGCACGGTCGTCTATCGTACTGTCGGCGCGGTTGACGTACCACTTGTCTGTAACACTTGCGTGTAATGTTGTGGTTTTTACTACATTATCCCTTGAAAACCGTATGTGAAAGCGGTATTCCTAGACCAACTTTAGGAAAGAACCAACATCATGGCTGCGATCAGTGTCGAACCTTGCACCTTTGCCCTGTTTGGCGCCCTCGGCGACCTGGCATTGCGCAAGCTGTTTCCTGCGCTCTACCAGCTCGACCGGGCCAACCTGTTGCACCCGGAAACCCGCCTGCTGGCGCTGGCCCGCGAGGCCGGTAGCGCGCAGGGCCACCTGGACAGCATCGAAGCGCACCTGCGCCGGCATGTACCCGAGGCCGATATCGAGCCCGCCGCGCTGGGCCGCTTCCTCGCCAGGCTGAGTTACCAGCACCTGGACTTTCTCCAGCCCGAGGGCTACCAGGCCTTGGCTGAGCAATTGCCGGCCGAGCTGCCGCTGATCGCCTACTTCGCCACCGCTGCGGCGGTGTATGGGGCCATCTGCGAAAACCTCGACAAGGTCGGGCTGGCCGCACGCACCCGAGTGGTGCTGGAGAAGCCCATTGGCCACGACCTGGAGTCGTCGCGCCGGGTCAACGATGCCGTGGCGCGGTTCTTCCCTGAGAGCCGGGTCTATCGCATCGACCACTATCTGGGCAAGGAAACGGTGCAGAACCTGATCGCCCTGCGTTTCGCCAACAGCCTGTTCGAAACCCAGTGGAACCAGAATTCCATCTCCCATGTGGAGATCACGGTCGCCGAGAAGGTTGGTATCGAAGGCCGCTGGGGCTACTTCGACAAGGCCGGCCAGCTGCGCGACATGATCCAGAACCACCTGCTGCAGCTGCTGTGCCTGATCGCCATGGACCCGCCCAGCGAACTGTCGGCCGATGCCATCCGTGACGAGAAGGTCAAGGTACTCAAGGCCCTGGCACCGATCACGGGCGAAGGGCTGAGCACCCGTGTGGTGCGCGGCCAGTACATCGCCGGCTACAGCGATGGCAAGCCGGTGCCCGGTTATCTTGAAGAAGACAACGCCAACGCCCAGAGCGACACCGAAACCTTCGTCGCCCTGCGTGCCGACATCCGCAACTGGCGCTGGTCGGGGGTGCCGTTCTACCTGCGTACCGGCAAGCGCATGCCGCAGAAGCTGTCGCAGATCGTCATCCACTTCAAGGAAACGCCGCACTACATCTTCGCCCCGGAACAGCGTTTGCAGATCGGTAACAAGCTGATCATCCGCCTGCAACCGGACGAAGGCATCTCTTTGCGGGTAATGACCAAGGAGCAGGGCCTGGACAAAGGCATGCAACTGCGCAGCGGCCCGTTGCAGCTGAATTTCTCCGATACCTGGCGCAGTGCAAGGATTCCGGATGCCTACGAGCGGCTGTTGCTCGAAGTGATGCGCGGTAACCAGAACCTGTTCGTGCGCAAGGACGAAATCGAGTATGCCTGGAAGTGGTGCGACCAGCTGATCGCCGGCTGGCGTAACGCGGGCGATGCGCCCAAGCCATACGCGGCAGGCTCCTGGGGGCCGATGAGCTCGATTGCACTGATCACACGCGATGGGAGGGCGTGGTATGGGGATATCTGAACTGAAACTGCCAGCGGCTGTGAAGGTACACGAGCTGGCGGATGCCAAGGCTCTGGCCGCAACCCAGGCCCATGACGTGGCCGAGCGCCTGCGCGCGGCCATTGCTGCCAAGGGCCAGGCCTGCGTGGTGCTGTCCGGCGGCCGCAGCCCGGTGCCGTTCCTCGAGAAGCTGGCCAGCGAAAACCTCGACTGGGCCAAGGTCACCGTCAGCCTGGCCGACGAGCGCTGGGTGCCGGTGGAGCACGCCGACAGCAACGCCGGCCTGCTGGCCCGCCACTTGTTCAAGGGCGCGGCGGCCAAGGCCCGCTTCGTTGGCCTTTACCAGCAGGCAGAGAACCTTGATGCCGCCGCGGGCAGGGCCGATGAGGTCCTGGCCGAGCTGCCGCCGATCGACGTGCTGGTGCTGGGCATGGGGGATGATGGCCATACCGCTTCGCTTTTCCCCGCCAGCCCCAACCTGGAGGCCGGCCTCGACCTGGCCAACCCTCGCCGCTGCCTGCCCTTGCTGGCACCGAGCGTACCGCACCAGCGCCTGTCGATGACCCGTTCGCTGCTGGCCAGCTCCGCCTTTACCGCGCTGTCCATACAAGGGCAGGGCAAACTCGCTACCCTGCGCGCCGCGCTGGCTGGCAACGACCTTACCGAAATGCCGATTCGCGCTTTTCTTCACGACCCCCTGGACATCTACTGGTGCCCATGAGCCAAGGATCCACAGTCATGACCACCCTCGAACGCCCACAGCCCAAGCTCTCGATGGCCGACAAAGCCGCACGGATCGACGCCATTTGCGAAAAGGCGCGCATTCTACCGGTGATCACCATCGCCCGTGAGGAAGACATCCTGCCCCTGGCTGATGCCCTGGCCGCCGGCGGTATCCGTACCCTGGAAGTGACCTTGCGCTCGCAATATGGCCTGAAGGCCATCCAGGTGTTGCGCGAGCAGCGCCCGGAGCTTTGTGTCGGTGCCGGCACCGTGCTCGATCGCGGCATGTTCGCCGCCGTTGAAGCTGCGGGTGCGCAGTTCGTCGTTACGCCAGGCATTACCCAGGACATTCTCGAAGCTGGTGTGGACAGCGAGATCCCGCTGCTGCCAGGCATCAGCACGCCGTCAGAAATCATGATGGGCTACGCCCTGGGCTACCGCCGCTTCAAGCTGTTCCCGGCGGAGATCAGCGGCGGCGTGGCGGCGATCAAGGCCTTTGGCGGCCCGTTCGGCGATATTCGTTTCTGCCCAACGGGCGGTGTGAACCCGGCCAACGTGCGCAACTACATGGCGCTGCCCAATGTGATGTGCGTGGGTGGCACCTGGATGCTCGACAGCAGCTGGATCAAGAACGGCGACTGGGCGCGGATCGAAGCGTGCAGTGCGGAAGCGATGGCGCTGCTGGACGCCAACTGAATTTGTTGTGTGCTTTACGGCTTGTGGGGCGCTTGGTCGGCGCCCCTTTTTTTTGCCTGGAGATCTTGCAGCGCCTGTACCGGCCCTTTCGCGGGCTTGCCCGCTCCCACAGGATTGCGCCGCTCTCGGGAGCTGTGCAGTACCTGTGGGAGCGGGCAAGCCCGCGAAGAGGCCGGCACAGGCCAACAAAAAAGCCCGCATCAAACGATGCGGGCTCTCTCATTCATTGCGGTACGGCTCAGGCCGCCTTGGCTTCCTGCAGGCTCAGCGAGCGGTTCAGCGCACTGAACAGTGCCTTGAAGCTGGCCGTGGTGATGTTTTCATCGATACCCACACCATGTACCGGGCGGCCGCCGGCCACGCGCAGTTCGATGTAGGCCGCAGCCTTGGCATTGGTGCCGGCGCCAATGGCATGCTCGTTGTAGTCCATGATCTCCACGGCAATCGGCAGGCCGGCCACCAGCGCCTCCAGAGCGCCGTTGCCTTTGCCGCGCCAGTGCAGGGTGGTTTCGCCTTCACCGGCGACTTCCACTTCCACGGCGCTGTGGCCGTTCTCTTCCTGCAGGCGGTGGCTGACCAGCGCGTACGGGGCGTTGGCCTGGAGGTATTCCTTGTGCAGCAGGCTGTAGATCTGCTGGGCGGTCATTTCCAGGCCCAGGCGGTCGGTTTCACCCTGTACTACCTGGCTGAACTCGATCTGCATGCGGCGCGGCAGGCTGATGCCGTATTCCTGCTCGAGCAGGTAGGTGATGCCGCCTTTGCCCGACTGGCTGTTGACGCGGATTACCGCCTCGTAGCTGCGGCCGATGTCGGCCGGGTCGATCGGCAAGTAAGGCACTTCCCACAGCTCGCCTTCCTGCTGCTTGGCGAAGCCTTTGCGGATGGCGTCCTGGTGCGAGCCGGAGAACGCGGTGTGGACCAGGTCGCCCACGTATGGGTGGCGTGGGTGCACCGGCAGCTGGTTGCACTCTTCGACCACCTTGCGCACGCCGTCGATGTCGGAGAAGTCCAGCAGCGGGTCGATACCCTGGGTGTAGAGGTTCAGTGCCAGGGTCACCAGGTCGACGTTACCGGTACGCTCGCCGTTGCCGAACAGGCAGCCTTCAGCGCGATCGGCGCCGGCCATCAGGCCCAGTTCGGTGGCGGCAATGCCGGTGCCGCGGTCGTTGTGGCAGTGCAGGCTGATGATCACGCTGTCGCGACGGCTGACATTACGGCAGAACCACTCGATCTGGTCGGCGTAGATGTTCGGGGTGGACACTTCCACGGTGGCCGGCAGATTGAGGATGATCTTGTGCTCGGGGGTCGGGTTCCACACCTCGATGACCGCGTCGCAGACTTCCTTGGCGAATTCCAGCTCGGTGGCGCTGAAGGTTTCCGGCGAGTACTGGAAGGTCCACTGGGTTTCCGGCTGCTGGGCGGCGTACTTGACGAACAGCTTGGCCGCGTTCACCGCGATGTCCTTGACGCCTTGCTTGTCCTGGTTGAAGACGATGCGGCGGAACGACGGGCTGGTGGCGTTATACAGGTGGACGATGGCCTTCTTCGCCCCGCGCAGCGACTCGAAGGTGCGGGCGATGAGGTCTTCACGGGCCTGGGTGAGCACCTGGATGGTGGTGTCATCCGGGATGTGGCCGTCTTCGATCAGCATGCGCACGAAGTCGAAATCGGTCTGCGAAGCGGACGGGAACGAGGCTTCGATTTCCTTCACGCCAACCTGCACCAGGGTCTTCCAGAAGCGCAGTTTCTTCTCCGAATCCATCGGCTCGATCAGCGACTGGTTGCCATCACGCAGGTCGGAGCTGCACCAGATTGGCGCGGCGGTGATGGTCTTCGACGGCCAGGTACGGTCAGGCAGGTCGATGGTCGGGAAAGCGCGGTACTTCTTCGAAGGGTCTTTGAGCATGGTCATGGAAGCAATCCTTTTGTGTGCGGCCGAGATCGGGCCTGCCGAGCGATAACGAGATGAAAGGCGAGGCGACGCGATTCAGCCTGGTAGTCGGGCGCTGACCAGGCAGAGGCTGCGATGTTGTCGGAGCAGGATGAGGGTGCTGAAGGTTTTCATGCCTTCAACCCTAACCAGTGGGGTGGGGGATGGCAAGCGCTCAGGAAAAATTGAGAGGAATGCTCAAAAAAAGCCTAAAGGCGAGATTTTATCGCTGTAATTGTCAGAGTTCTTCTCTATTTTTGCGCAGTATTTTTCGATGGCGCAACACCTTGGAAGCGAGTTGACCTGCTCTGGCCTTATCGCCGGCAAGCCAGCTCCCACAGGACTCGAATCCTGCGCGGGACCTGTGGGAGCTGGCTTGCCGGCGATGCAGGCGCCGCAATCTCAGGGCTGGAACGCGCCAATGAAAATCGCCGGATCCACCCGTGCATCATTCAGGCTGACGTTCCAATGCATGTGCGGCCCTGTAGCCCGCCCGGTCGAGCCCACACGGCCGACCACCTCGCCCCGGCGCAACTGCTGCCCCACCTGCACATCGATCTTCGACATATGGCAGAACATGCTGATAAAGCCCTGCCCGTGGTCGACGAACACCGTACGGCCATTGAAGAAGTAATCACCCACCAGAATCACCTTGCCATTGGCCGGGGTCTTGATCGGCGTGCCGGCCGGCACCGCGAAGTCCAGCCCCGCATGTGGGTTGCGTTCTTCACCGTTGAAGAAACGGCGCACGCCGAACTTGCTCGAGAGCGGGCCACTGACCGGCTTGTCGAGGATCAGGTTGCTCGGCAGGGTCGGGCTGAAGCTGCGGTATGCCTTGATCTGCTCGGCCAGCTCACGGTCGATGCGCTTGAGGTCGGCCGGGTTCGGGTTGACCTGGCGGGTGTTCTTCAGGGTGATGCGCTGTTCGGGATACTTCTTGCTGCCGACCGTG
Organism: Pseudomonas sp. TE3-3-F2023; assembly: GCF_036784815.1. Lineage (NCBI taxonomy): Bacteria > Pseudomonadati > Pseudomonadota > Gammaproteobacteria > Pseudomonadales > Pseudomonadaceae > Pseudomonas > Pseudomonas sp. TE3-3-F2023. The sequence continues at coordinate 1,956,273 of NZ_CP145113.1, forward strand.
AAGGGCAGGGTACGGCTGCCCTGGCTAAGCACCGCGGTGCCGGGCTTCTGGGTCAGCGGGATGCCAACGATGGCCAGCCAGTTGTCCTGCTCTTTCACCACCAGCACCGGCTTGCCGTCGAAGCGAGCGCTGGGTGCACTGGCGGCGGGGCCGAGGTCGACCACTGCCACGCCGCCGGGTACCGGCTTGTTCAGCGTGCGGGTGATGTAGCTGGCCTGGGCGCCGCCGGCCAGCAGCAGGAGGGAAAGGGCAAGCAGGGGCGCGAGCAGGCGGGGCATGTGTCAGTCCAGAAGTGAGAGAGTGACCGGGGTCAGGTGGTTGTCTTCGACCCGCACCAACAGCTCGCCTTCATTCAGGCGGGCGGTCAGGCGCTGGCCATTGCGGGTCTGTTCGGCGCTGCGGATGGCCTGGCCCTGTTCGTCCAGCAGGATACTGTAGCCGCGGGCGAGGGTGGCCAGCGGGCTGACCACCTGCAGCGTCTGCAACTGGGCCTGGAAGCGCTGGCGGCGGTCCTTGAGCACCTCGCGCATGGCCCGTGGCAGGCGCTCGGCCAGGCTGTCCAGGCGTTGCCCCAGCAGTTTCAGGGTGCGCCCCGGGTGTTGCGCGGCGAGGCGGGTGTCCAGGCGTGCCAGGCGCTCGTGTCGCTGGTTGAGGTTGAGCATGAATGCACGGCGCAGGCGCATGTCCAGGTCGTCCAGGCGCTGGGCCTGTTGGCGCAGGCGCTCGCCCGGATGGCGCAGGCGCCGGGTCAGCGACTCCAGGCGCAGGCGGTCGTGGGTCAGGCGGTTCTGCATGCGCAACAGCAGGCGCCGTTGCAGGCCATCCAGGCGTTGCTGCAGGCCACTGTTGTCGGGGGCCAGCAGCTCGGCAGCGGCAGAGGGTGTGGGCGCGCGCACGTCGGCGACAAAGTCGCTGATCGAGACATCGGTCTCATGGCCCACGGCGCTGACAATCGGCGTGGCACAGGCGGCCACGGCCCGCGCCACGGCTTCTTCGTTGAAGCACCACAGGTCTTCCAGCGAGCCGCCGCCCCGGGCCAGGATCAGCGCATCGAACCCGAGGCTGTCGGCCAGGCGGATGGCGCGCACGATCTGTGCAATGGCTTCTCGGCCCTGCACTGCGGTGGGGATCAGGTTGAGTTCCACCTGCGGGGCGCGGCGACCGAACACACTGATGATGTCGCGGATCACTGCACCGGTAGGCGACGTAATGATGCCGATGCGCTGCGGGTGGGCCGGCAGCGGCTGCTTGCGTTCGGCGCTGAACAGCCCCTCGGCACCGAGCTTTTCCTTCAGTGCTTCGAATGCCAGGCGCAGGGCGCCATCACCAGCCGGCTCGACGGTGTCGAGAATCAGCTGGTAGTCGCCACGCCCTTCGAACAGCGAAACCTTGCCGCGTACCCGCACCGCCAGGCCGTCGCGCAGTGCCTGGCGCACCCGCGTGGCGTTTTGCCGGAACAGTGCGCAACGTACCTGTGCGCCGCTGTCCTTGAGGGTAAAGTACATGTGGCCGGACGCAGGGCGGGCGAGGTTGGAAATCTCGCCTTCCACCCACACGCTGCGGAACACGTCTTCCAGCAGCACGCGGGCGCGGCCGTTGAGTTGGCTGACGGTAAGAACCTCGCGGTCCAGGCCGAGTCGTTCGAAAGGGTCTCTGATCATGGCGGGCATCATAAAGGACATCGGCCCCGGTTGTCTGTCCCGGCCCTATCGCCGGCAAGCCGGCTCCCACAGGTATCGCGCTGGCTTGGGCCTCATGCTGTCCCTGTGGGAGCCGGCTTGCCGGCGATGGGGCCTTTCAGGCCTGCATCGCCGTCACGAACTGGCGCACCATCGAACCTGCATCACGCCTGCAAGCCATCGCCACAGTACTCTCACACCCCCCCTCCAGCGCCACGAAACTGACCGACGCCGGGGCAATCTCGCGCATGCATTCGGGTAACAACGCCACCCCGAACCCCGCCTGAATCAACTGCAACTGGGTGGTCTTGCGCGACAGAACCTGCGCCGCACGCGGGAAAAAGCCCGCCTCCATGCACATCGAGGCCGACAGGTAGCTCAGCCCGCCACGATCCCGATGCGGAATCGATATGAAGCGCTCTTCCCGCAGTTGTTCCAGTTTCACCCTTGATGCGCTGGCCAAAGGATGCCCGGCGGCGACCGCCAGCAGCAGGGGTTCGCTGAACACTTCATGCAGCACCACGCCTTCATGCTGGCGCAGCACCGGCAAGCGCAGCAGGCCGATATCCAACCGCCCGGCAGCGATATCCTCCAGCTGCGCCTCCGACGACTGCTGGGCAATTTCCAGCGAAACCCCTGGGTTGTCGCGCAAGTAGTCGCCCAGGCGAGCCAGCAACGGGCCGGTCAGCGGTACGGTACTGGAGTGGTTCAGGCGCAGGCTGCCCTGCAGCCCTTCGCCAATGTCACGGGTAACCCTCTCGGCCTGCGCCAGGTCGGCCAGCAAGCGCCGCGCCCGTTCCAGAAAGGCCTGGCCAGCCAATGTCAGGCGCGGCAGGCGCGCGGTGCGTTCGAACAGCGGCGTGCCCAATTGCTGCTCCAGTTCCTTGATCTGCCGGCTCAGCGCCGACTGGGCGATGTACAGCCGCTCGGCGGCAGCGCTGAAGCTGCCGCATTCGGCGATTTCCACGAAGTAACGCAATTGGCGGATCGACGTCATGTCATGCCTTTTCGAGATGAGTGTGGCAATAAAGGCATATTAGTCGGCATGGCTCATGGCTGGCTAACCTTTGCCTGTCTTCCCAGGAACTGCTGCCATGCTCGCCCAACTGTCGTTTTCCGGCCTTGACTGGCTACCCATCCTGCTTGGTGTCGGCGCTGCCTACATCGTCTTTGGCATCGCCGGTTTCGGCACCGCGCTGGTGGCCGGGCCAGTGCTGATCCACTTCATGCCGCTGTCGCGGATCATTCCGTTGCTGGTGCTGCTGGACTTCGTCGCCGCCTTCGGCAACCTGCTGCCCTCGCGCCGGGATGTCGTGCGCGGCGAGTTGCTGCGGCTGCTGCCGTTCATGGCCATTGGCTGCACGCTGGGTGTGGTATTCCTGCTACAGCTGAAGTCCGACCTGCTGCTGCTGCTGATGATGGGCCTGTTCGTCACAGCCTATGCTCTGTACGGGCTGGCGGTGAAGGTGCGACCGGCCAGTCTGTCGGGTTTCTGGGCAATGCCGATGGGCACGGCAGGCGGGCTGTTTGGCGCCTTGTTCGGTAGCGGCGGCTTCCTTTATGCCCTGTACCTGAGCGCGCGGCTGGGGGTGAAGGAACAGGTGCGCGCTACCCAGAGCGCGCTGATCAGTTGCAGCACGGTGGTGCGTCTGACACTGTTTCTGATCGCAGGCGTCTATGCCGACCAGAACCTGCTGCTGCTCGCCGCCTGCCTGTTGCCGGTGATGCTCGTCGGCCTGTGGATAGGGCGCAGGCTGACCCACCGGCTGTCCCGCGAAGCCTTCGTGCGTCTGGTCACCTGGCTGGTGCTGGCCAGCGGCCTGGCGCTGATCGGTCGCTACCTGAGCGCCTGAGCAGGCGGTAGAATTGCGCCATTACCGCAGTTTTTTCAGGCTTGTCCCGTTCATGAACACCCAGAGCATCATCGTTCCCAAGCTGTCTACCGTCCCGGTGCACGAAGCCCGTGCCCGCGCCATCCTGCGCTGGCTGGTGCGCGAGAAAGTCGTCGAGGAACAGTTGACCACCTGTGGCCGCACCGGCAACCGCATGGGCCATGCCCTGGCCGAAGGTGCCCGCAAAGTGGCCCTGTATCCGGAGAAACTGCCTTTCGGCGAACAGGTCAACGGCCTGGAGGTGATGCTCAAGCGCTGCATCTATACCCCTACCGAAGGTTTCCTCGAAGAGGCCGGTTGCCCCGAATGCCGGCGCGAGGTGGGTGAGCCGCTGTTCGAAAGCCTGGAAGAATGGATGCCGGCGGTGAGCGACAACTTCACCTGCCCGTTGTGCGGCTTCGAAGACGACATCAATGGCTTCATTTACCTGCAGCCATGTGCCTTTTCCAACCTGGGGTTCATCTTCAACAACTGGGGCGAGGCCGGGTTCACCCAGGCCTTTCTCGACAGCTTCGCCGATTGGCTCGACCAGCCGGTGGCCGTGGTACAGGTGAAACTGCCACAAGGCTGACCGAAGGCCCTTATTTTGCATTGAGCGGCGCGCCGTGCATGAGTATAATGGCGCGCTTCCATTTTTCCCGCCCGGGAGCCCCCGCGATGCTGCGTATCAGCCAAGAAGCCCTGACCTTCGACGATATCCTCCTTGTACCTGGCTATTCCGAGGTACTGCCCAATGAAGTCAGTCTCAAGACCCGTTTGACCCGCGGCATCGAGCTGAACATTCCGCTGGTTTCCGCCGCCATGGATACCGTGACCGAAGCGCGCCTGGCCATTGCCATGGCCCAGGAAGGCGGCATCGGCATCATCCACAAGAACATGACCATCGAACAGCAGGCCAGCGAAGTCCGCAAGGTCAAGAAGTTCGAGGCTGGCGTGGTCAAGGACCCGATCACCATCGACGCCGACGCCACCGTGCGCGACCTGTTCGACCTGACCCGCCTGAACAACATCTCCGGTGTTCCGGTGCTGGCGAACGGTGACCTGGTCGGCATCGTCACCTCCCGTGACGTGCGCTTCGAAAGCCGCCTGGACGCCAAGGTCCGCGAGGTGATGACCCCGAAAGAGCGTCTGGTCACCGTCCGCGAAGGCGCCGACAAGAACGAAGTTCGCGAGCTGCTGCACAAGCACCGCCTGGAAAAAGTCCTGATCGTCGACGACAAGTTCAACCTCAAGGGCATGATGACCGTCAAGGACATCGAAAAGGCCAAGGCCTACCCGTTGGCCAGCAAGGACGACCAAGGCCGCCTGCGCGTCGGCGCCGCGGTCGGCACCGGCAAGGACACCGGCGAGCGCGTTGCCGCCCTGGTAGCTGCTGGCGTTGACGTGGTGGTGGTCGACACCGCCCACGGTCACTCCAAAGGCGTGATCGACCGCGTTCGCTGGGTCAAGGAAACCTACCCGCAAGTGCAGGTGATCGGCGGCAACATCGCCACCGGCGCTGCCGCCAAGGCTCTGGCCGAGGCTGGCGCTGACGCGGTCAAGGTCGGTATTGGCCCAGGCTCGATCTGCACCACCCGTATCGTTGCCGGCGTCGGCGTGCCGCAAATCAGCGCCATCGCCAACGTTGCCGCTGCACTGGAAGGCACTGGCGTGCCGCTGATCGCCGACGGCGGCATCCGCTTCTCGGGTGACCTGTCCAAGGCCATCGTTGCCGGTGCTTCCTGCGTGATGATGGGTTCGATGTTCGCCGGTACCGAAGAGGCTCCGGGTGAAGTCGAACTGTTCCAGGGCCGTTCCTACAAGGCCTACCGTGGCATGGGCTCCCTGGGTGCCATGGCACAGGCGCAAGGCTCGTCCGACCGCTACTTCCAGGACTCCTCGGCCGGCGCCGAGAAGCTGGTACCGGAAGGCATCGAAGGCCGTGTTCCCTACAAGGGCGCCCTGGCCGCGATCATCCACCAGCTGATGGGCGGCCTGCGTTCGTCCATGGGCTACACCGGCAGCGCAACCATCGAAGAGATGCGCACCAAGCCGGAATTCGTGCGCATCACCGGTGCCGGCATGGCCGAGTCCCACGTGCATGACGTGCAGATCACCAAAGAAGCCCCTAACTACCGCGTAGGCTGAGGCTTCAAGCAATACAAGCATGCGGGGCTGTCATGACAGCCCCGCGTCGTTTCCGATTTCCACTGACGAGATTGAGTCATGGCCCTCGACATTCACGCTCACCGCATCCTGATCCTCGATTTCGGTTCCCAGTACACCCAGCTGATCGCCCGCCGCGTGCGCGAAATCGGCGTGTACTGCGAGCTGCACCCGTTCGACATGGACGATGAAGCGATCCGCGAATTCAACCCGCGCGGCATCATCCTCGCCGGCGGCCCCGAGTCGGTCCACGAAGCCAACAGCCCGCGCGCCCCGCAGGCAGTGTTCGACCTGAACGTACCAGTGCTGGGCATCTGCTACGGCATGCAGACCATGGCCGAGCAGATGGGCGGCAAGGTCGAAGGTTCCGACCTGCGTGAATTCGGTTATGCCCGCGTGGACGTGGTCGGCAAGAGCCGCCTGCTCGACGGCATCGAAGACCACATCGACGCCGACGGCGTGCTGGGCCTGGACGTGTGGATGAGCCACGGCGACAAGGTCACCCAGATGCCGGGCAACTTCCACGTGCTGGCCAGCACCCCGAGCTGCCCGATCGCCGGCATGTTCGACGACGCGCGCGGCTACTACGGCGTGCAGTTCCACCCGGAAGTGACCCACACCAAGCAGGGCGGTCGCATCCTGTCCCGCTTCGTGCAGGACATCTGCGGCTGTGAAGCCCTGTGGACTCCGTCCAACATCGTCGAAGACGCCATTGCCCAGGTGCGTGAGCAGGTCGGTTCGGCCAACGTTTTGCTGGGCCTGTCCGGCGGTGTCGACAGCTCCGTCGTCGCCGCACTGCTGCACCGCGCCATCGGCGACCAGCTGACCTGCGTATTCGTCGACAACGGCCTGCTGCGCCTGCACGAAGGCGACCAGGTGATGGCCATGTTCAAGGAGAACATGGGCGTCAAGGTCATCCGCGCCGACGCTGAAAAGCAGTTCCTCGACAACCTGGCCGGCGAAGCCGACCCGGAGAAGAAGCGCAAGATCATCGGCCGCACCTTCATCGACGTGTTCGATGCCGAAGCCAGCAAGCTGGAAAATATCCAGTTCCTCGCCCAAGGCACCATTTACCCGGACGTGATCGAATCGGCCGGTGCGAAAAGCGGCAAGGCCCACGTGATCAAGTCGCACCACAACGTCGGTGGCCTGCCGGAGGAAATGAACCTCAAGCTGGTCGAGCCGCTGCGTGAACTGTTCAAGGACGAAGTGCGCAAGATCGGCCTGGAGCTGGGCCTGCCGTACGACATGGTCTACCGCCACCCCTTCCCGGGCCCGGGCCTGGGCGTGCGTATCCTCGGTGAAGTGAAGAAGGAATACGCCGACATCCTGCGTCGCGCCGACCACATCTTCATCGAAGAGCTGCGCAAGGCCGACTGGTACCACAAGACCAGCCAGGCATTCGTGGTGTTCCAGCCGGTCAAGTCGGTTGGCGTTGTTGGCGACGGCCGTCGCTACGCCTGGGTCGTGGCACTGCGTGCCGTCGAGACCGTGGACTTCATGACCGCGCGATGGGCGCACCTGCCGTACGAACTGCTGGAAACCGTCAGCGGCCGTATCATCAACGAAATCGACGGTATCTCGCGCGTTACCTACGACGTGTCGAGCAAGCCGCCAGCGACCATCGAGTGGGAATGATCCCGCCTCGCGGTTAATGAAACGGGCCTGCATTGCAGGCCCGTTTTTTTTGGCCAAGCCCTACTCGGCCCCGGGAGAATGGCCGAAATACGCCTTGTAGGCATGGCAGAAGTTGGCAGGGTTGGCGTAGCCAACATGGTAGGCAACCTGCGATACCTGCCATCGACGCTCCAGCAGAAGGGCGCGGGCCAGTTCCATTCTTTGTTGCCGAACGTATTGCAGGAGCGACCGGCCGTACTCGTGGCTGAATGCGCGGCGCATGGTGGTTTCGCTCACCCCCAATTGGCGAGCGAGGGCTGCAGCAGTGGGCGGGGCGTTCAGGTTTTCGTCGAGCTGGCGGCGCGTTTCAACGGCCAGATCGCGGCGCCCCCGGTCCTGAATCTTCTCGACAGACCTGTGCCCGATCAGGTGGCTGGCCAGCTCCAGCACGATGGCCAGGCTCAGGCTCTCGCAATGCAGGCGCCTGAGCCCGCCGGTGTAGGGCGACAGATAGAGCTGCTGGAACAGGCGGCTCACCGCTGGGCACTGCGGCAACTGGTCGAAGCGCATGCCATCGGCGACCAGCGCCAGCAGAGGCTTCAACTGCGCGTCATCCCGGGCCAGCTCGTGCAGGTAATCGCCAGCAATACGTACCCCGGCCATGCGGGCGTGACTGTTGGCGGGCAATTGGTCCTGCGCTTCCAGGCTTTCACCAAGGCCCAGCATGTGCAATTGGCCTGGGGCATAACTGTTGAGCCTTCCGTCCACCGTGTGCTGCCACGCCCCGTCGAACACCTGCACGATGCACAGGCTTTGCGGCAGCACCTTGTCGATTCTCAGCGGCTCCGGAAATTGCAGGTTGCAATCGAAGTACTGCAACCCGTCGTGTACCGTCTGCGCCCGATAGTGGCCGGACGCGCTGCCCATCACCCGCGCGCTGCTCGCGTCCAGTACACCGGCCTCGGCGAGTGACCCGGGGCTATCGAATGAAAAGTCGGTGTCGAGGTAGGGGCTGATCGATCGCATGTGCGCTAGGCATCCTTGGCTGAGGGCGGCATGGCCGGAAATGGTAACGCGTGCACATTTTCAGCGACAGCCATTGTGCGCACGGTGCTGTCTGTTGTGCGAACCGGTCAGCGGGGTTGGCTAGACGGGCCAGGCTTATTTCAATGGGCGTTTGTTCCGATTCAGGATGGAAAAGACATGCTCGCTTATCGCAAATGGACTGCCCTTCTGGTGGCTGCGCTCAGCCTGTGGCTGGGCCAGGTTCACGCTGAAGAACGGCCGGAAGTGGCTGACCAGGTAGTTGCCTACATGGGGGCGCAAGGTGCCAAGGTGTGGACGCTGCGCATCGGTGAACGCGCCGCCAACGAAGCGCTGGTACAAATCGAGGGCGTCGATCACGACTGGAACATGCGCATCCAGAAAATGCAGGTGGAGAAAACCAGCAGGGATACCCGTTACTCCACCACCGTGGATGGCAAGAAATACGTTGTGCTGATCATCCAGGGCAACTGGGGCGGCGAACTGTATCTGCCGGGTGAGGCTCAGGCAATGCAGGTCGGCTATTCGGAAGGGCTGTCGCATCAGGGCAATGCCCAGGCATTCCTTACCGATTACCTGGCAGCACAAAACACGGAGGCGCAATGACCATGGGCGATTTCAACGACCCGCTGTCCGAACTGTCTGGCTCGCTCGGTCAGGACTACGAGCAAAGCCGTGCGGCCCAGCGCGACCGAGTGATCGCTGAGCTCAAGCAAGTGATCGAGCGCGTGCCCGAGCAGAGCGAGTTCACCAACTCCCGGCGTTACCGGGTCTGGGGGCCAGTATTGTTGCTGGGTTCACTGATCATCACGGCCGTGACATTCAACCCTGAACGCTTGGGGGCGGTTGCAGCCGGTGTCTTCATAACCTTGATTGCAGCGGCGGTGACCTGGCAACACCGTAATGCCGGTACCCAGGTATTCATGCGCCTGACCCGTCGGCAGTTGTTCGTCGATACGCTGGATGCACCGGTAGACCTGGCGGAAGTGGAAGACGTTTCGGTCAAGGATGAAGGGCTGGTCATGGTGCAGACGCTGGAAATGAGCAGCGAAGCCGTCCTACCAAAGCATCATGTGGTGAAACTGCAGTTCTTCGGTAACCAGGCCATGGTGTTGAAGAAACCGCGACCGCAGATCCGCATCATGTCCGCAGGCCTGGCCAGCAACGGACGCAAGCTGGGGAACGAGGAAGTGCTCGCGCTGCTGGCAGCCTACCGCGATGCGGCACATGCGCAACGGCAACTGGATCTGTTGCAGAACGATGGATAACGGCGAACGCGAAGCCCACCTCGCGTACCTGCAGGCTCAGGCTGATGGCCCCACCGACAGCTTCGTACTGCTGGAGCATTCGCTCGGCAAGGCGCTGGCATGTGCTGTGATTGGCCTGTTGTTCGGCGCGCTGGGCATATGGCTGACCGCTCTGGCGGTGCGGTTCAGTCACAGTGCCAGCAGCGGTGTCATCTGGCTGATGTCTGGTTTCGGCCTCGGCCTGGCCGGCGTCGGGGTGGTGGGGCTGGCCTGTGCCGTCGTGCTATACCGCCGGCACGGCAAGCGGGTGCTGAGCGTGACACCAGATACCCTGTGCTTCGCCAACGCGCAGGCGCCGACCCCACTGCACGCCTTCGACGGCTTCGAGGTCGAGCAGGGTTACTTCACTACCCGGCTGATCTTTACCGTGTCGGCGTTCAGCCATGCACCAGTGCTGGCACCGGCCTGTTTCAGGGCGCTGGCCTCGCCTGACGCGGTGGTCGTCGCGGGCGGCTTGCGCGTCAGGCTTTGGTTTTGCACGCCCGTCGTGGCCGGGCGCCGCCTTGGCCTGCAGGAACTGGTGGATCTGCTTTATGCCTATGTGCAAGCGGCCCAGGCCAGGCGTACGTTGGCGCAGCTGTTTCCGGGTGTGGCGCGCCTGGGTGAAGCGGCCAGATGAGCCTGATCGTGACCATTGGCGCTCTGGGGCAATGAAGCGCTTCGGTTGGGGCCTGATCCTGCTGCTGTTGCCTCTTGTGCTGTTTGGCTGGGGTAAAGTGCAGTACTGGCGGGCTGACACGGCGCAGGATCAGGCCCGGACCATACGGCAATGGCTTGCTGCCCCCAGTGAGACGTTGCTACGGCAATTGCCGTGGGAAGCCCGCAAGGAGCTTGCAAGGCATGTCGATACGCGGCAGGCCCTGCAGCGCCAACTGGACCTGCTCGATGCGGATCGCCACTGGGTAAGCGTACGCAAGGTGATGGCCAGTGTGAGCTGCTGGCTGGCAGTGGCCGCTTTGCTGGCAGGCCTCTGGGCCTGGCTCAAGCTGAAGTTGGACGCCTGGCGGGCGTTGCGCTCTGCGGCCTACCTGTATGAACGCATGATGGCCAACTGGCAGGCCCTGGGCTGTTGCTTGAGTCTCTACATGGTCATGCTTGCCGGTTCGCTGTGCCTGTTGCTGCTCTATGAGGCCAGTTCCGGAGCAAGCCGCGCAGCGCAGGGCGGCATGACGGTGCTGGTCGTGGTGCTGCCGCTGGCCTCAGTCCTGGTTGTGTGTGTTCGCCAGGTCTGGCGAATGCGTCGGCACTGGCCGCTGATGCAGTCTCCGACCGCCAGTTTTCTCGCCCGCCCGCTAGGCAGGCAGGCGACGCCAGCGGTGTGGCAGTGGATCGAGACCTTGGCAACACAACTGCACGCGCCTGTCCCGGACCATATCGTGGTCGGCCTTGACCAAGGTTTTTTCGTCACCAGCGTTCCGATCCTGCTGCAGCCCGGTGGGCAGGTCCTCAGGGGGCGCACGTTGTATCTGCCTCTACCTTGCCTGGCCGCCTTGAGCCAGGCCGAGGCGGCCTCGATCATCGGTCACGAACTGGGCCATTTCAGGCGACGTGATACGGAGCGGGGCAGCGAAACCAGTGCGCGTTTCAGCCTGATGTGCGCGCATTATTCGGCCATGGTCGGCGACGAGGATGCTCCGCGCTGGGTGGTTCGGCCCACCTTGTGGCTGGCCGGGCAGTTCTTGCACCATTTCCAGCTTGCGGTTCATCACTGGGGGCGTGCACAGGAATTGCTGGCTGATCGGGCAGGTGCCGAGGTCGCTGGCCCGAAGCTGTTCGTACAGGCGCTGTTACGGGTGATTGCCCTGGGTCGGGTGATCGACGGCTTGTTGGTCGCACACGGTGGCAGCAACCTTTTGCAGGCGCTGGCAGCGCACCTGCAAGGCACGCCGTTGCAACTGGGCGAGGAAGTGCTGGGGCTGGCCACTACCCATCCGTTCGATACGCACCCCGACCTCGCCACGCGCCTGAGCAACCTGGACATCCTGCTCGACCCGCAATTGCTGCAGGCCGCCTTGCGCGTGCCGTCCGCTGGTGACCAGCAGTGGTTTAATGACCTTTGTCTGGCTCCAGGCAGCACTTGCGATAGCAAGGCTGCGGGCAGCATCCAAAGAGACTTCACTTAATATTTCCCATTTGCAGGTGTATCGTATTCGCCCTTCATCGCCAGCCATGCTGGCAGCTTGATTGCGCAGAACACGAGGTACCCGCACCGATGTCCTTCACCCGTCGACAAATGCTCAAGGGCCTGACCGGCCTGGTTGTGGTTGGCCTGGGCGCCGGTGGCGCGGCGCGTTACTGGCTGGGCAAGGTCGAAGACGACAATGCCGGCCACGACTACGAGCTGATCGCAGCGCCACTGGACGTCGAACTGGTGCCCGGGCACAAGACCGAGGCCTGGGCCTTTGGCCCGTCGGCACCGGGTACCGAGTTGCGCGTGCGCCAGGGTACCTGGCTGCGGGTGCGTTTCATCAACCACCTTCCGGTCGAAACCACCATCCACTGGCACGGTATCCGCCTGCCGCTGGAAATGGACGGTGTGCCCTATGTGTCTCAACTGCCGGTCAAGCCGGGCGAGTACTTCGACTACAAGTTCCGTGTGCCGGACGCCGGCAGCTACTGGTATCACCCGCATGTCAGCAGTTCCGAGGAGCTGGGCCGTGGCCTGGTCGGCCCGCTGATCGTCGAGGAACGCGAGCCGACCGGGTTCAAGCATGAGCGCACGCTCAGCCTGAAGAACTGGCACGTGGACGAGCACGGCGCCTGGTTGCCGTTCAGCATCCCGCGTGAGGCGGCGCGCAACGGCACCGCCGGGCGTCTGATCACCATCAATGGCCAGGCCGATTCGGTCACCGAGCTGCCGGCCGGCCAGGTGGTGCGTGTGCGTCTGTTGAACCTCGACAACACCTGGACCTACCGCATCAATCTCAAGGGCAACTGCGAAGCAAGAATCTATGCCCTGGACGGCAACCCGGTAACCCCGCGCCCATTGGACGATGACTACTGGCTCGGTCCAGGCATGCGTATCTGCCTGGCTATCCGTATTCCCGAAGTGGGGGAGGAGATCTCCCTGCGCGACGGTTTCGTGCGCCTGGGCACCCTGCGTTCGGTGGCCAGCAGCGACGCGCCGAGCGACTGGCCGCCGGCGCTACCGCCCAACCCGATCGCCGAGCCTGACCTGGAGAATGCCGAAAAGCTCAACTTCAATTTCGAGTGGGCGGCGAAAGTCTCGGTCACTACGGACCAGGACAGGCCGTCGAGCATGTGGCAGATCAACGGCCAAGCCTGGGATATCACCGACAAGACCTGCGCCGAGCGGCCGATTGCCACGCTGAAGAAGGGCAAGAGCTACATCTTCGAGCTAAAGAACATGACCCAGTACCAGCACCCGATCCACCTGCACGGCATGAGCTTCAAGGTGATCGGTTCCAACCGCCATGACATCAAGGAGCCGTGGTTCACCGATACCTACCTGCTGGGCAAGAACGAGCGCGCCCAGGTGGCGCTGGTGGCGGATAACCCGGGCACCTGGATGTTCCACTGCCATGTCATCGACCACATGGAAACCGGCCTGATGGCCGCGATCGCGGTGGTCTGATGCGCCCGCAGATCATCGATCGCAGTCGCGATCAGGAATTCATGCGCCTGGCCCTGGCCCTGGCTGCCCAAGGCGCGGCCATGGGCGAGGTGCCGGTGGGCGCGGTACTGGTGCAGCATGGGCAGGTGATCGGGCAGGGCTTCAACCGGCCGATCATCGACAGTGACCCCAGTGCGCACGCCGAGATGGTGGCCATTCGCGCGGCGGCGAAATCCGCCAGCAACTACCGGCTACCCGGCAGCACCCTGTATGTGACCCTGGAACCGTGCAGCATGTGTGCGGGGTTGATCGTGCATTCGCGGGTGATGCGGGTGGTGTATGGCGCGCTGGAGCCCAAGGCGGGGATCGTGCAGAGCCAGGGGCAATTCTTCGGGCAGGGCTTCCTGAACCATCGGGTGATGGTGGAGGGCGGGGTGCTGGCGGAGGAGTGCGGGCAGATCCTCAGTGACTTCTTCAAGGCCCGCCGGGCCAAGTCTTGACCTGTTCCGGCCACTTCGCGGGTTTGCCCGCGAAGAGGCCGGTGCAGGCTTACATCGGCGGCGACTGCTCCGCCGGCTTGTCCTTGTTCACCCCGGGCACATGCAGGCTGCCCTCGGCCACCTGGCCTTCGAGCTGCGGCTGGGTCACCCAGGTGAGGATGTCGTAGTAGCGACGGATGTTGGCCACGAAATGCACCGGCTCGCCGCCACGTGCATAGCCGTATTTGGTCTGGCGATACCACTGCTTCTGCGAAAGCCGCGGTAGCATCTTCTTCACGTCCAGCCACTTGTTCGGGTTGAGCTTCTCGCGCTTGGCCAAAGTGCGGGCGTCCTCCAGGTGACCGGTGCCGACGTTGTAGGCGGCCAGGGCGAACCAGGTGCGGTCCGGTTCCTGGATACTGTCGTCGAGCTCTTCCTTGATCTTCATGAAGTACTTGGCGCCGCCCTGGATGCTCTGCTTCGGGTCCAGGCGGTTGGACACGCCCATGGCCTGGGCGGTGCGCTGGGTCAACATCATCAGGCCGCGCACGCCAGTCTTGGAGGTGACCTCGGGCTGCCACATCGATTCCTGGTAACCGATGGCGGCCAGCAGGCGCCAGTCCACCTGCTCGACCTTGGCGTAGCTCTTGAAGTGCTTTTCGTACTTGGGCAGGCGCTGCTGCAGGTGTTGGGCGAAGGTGTAGGCCCCCACATAGCCCAGTACGTCGACATGGCCGTAGTAGCGGTCCTTCAGGCGTTGCAGGGTGCCGTTCTTCTGTGCCTTGTCGAGGAACTCGTTGACTTCGTTGAGCAGGCTGTTGTCTTCACCGGCCGCCACCGCCCAGCGCTGGTCGCGGGTGTCGCCCAGGTCGAAGGCAACCCGCACGTTGGGGAAGTACACCTGGTTCATCGCCAGCTCGTTGGAGTCGACCAGGGTCAGGTCGATCTGGCCTTCGTCGACCATGCGCAGCAGGTCGACCACCTCGACGGCGTCGGACTCTTCGTATTCCAGGCCGGGGTACTGCTTTTTCAGCTCGGCCAACTGGTCGGCGTGGCTGCTGCCCTTGAGCACCATGATCTTCTTGCCCACCAGGCCCTTGGCATTGGTGGGGCGCGTGCGGCCGTTGCGGTAGATGACCTGTGGGGTCACTTCCAGGTAAGGGTGGGAGTACCTGACCTGGGCCTTGCGCCGTTCGCTGGTGACCAGGCCGGCCGCTGCCAGCACCGGGCCGGAGGGCTTGCCAAGGCTGTCGTATAGCTCGTCGAGGTTGTCGGCGGTCTCGATCTGCAGCTTCACGCCCAGATCTTCGGCGAAATGCTGGACCAGCTCGTACTCGAAGCCGGTTTCGCCGTTGCGGTCCTGGAAGTAGGTGGCCGGGCTGTTGCGGGTGATCACGCGCAGCACGCCATCCTCCTTCACGCGCTCGAGGGTGCTGGGTTTTTCAACGCAGGCACCGAGCAGCAGAAAGAGTCCGGTTGCGAAAAGCCATCTGGCGCAACGCTGGCGCAAAGCAGTGTGGGCGAACATAGGTTGCAGTATACGCAAAGGACTGGCCCAACCATATCTCGACAACTGTTAGCTTGTCTGGTAGCAGGTTCTGTGCTTTACCGGCCCTATCGCCGGCAAGCCGGCTCCCACAGGTACAATGCAGGCCTTGAGGGTGGTGGTATACCTGTGGGAGCCGGCTTGCCGGCGATAGGGCCGGAGCAGGCAACACAAGGCAATTTTTTTTGACCCGCAAGTCCGGTTCCGCCGCCCGGCAGCCATGGCTTAGAGCGGGTGCCGAAACCCTTCGAATTAGGCTAGAATGCACGGCCTCTAAGCACACCCCTTCCTGAGGCTGTCCCGACGATGTTGATCCTGCGCGGCGCTCCTGCCCTTTCTGCCTTTCGCCACGGTAAATTACTCGAGCAACTGAGCCAGAAAGTCCCCGCTGTTACTGGTTTGTATGCCGAATTTGCCCACTTCGCCGATGTCGACGGCGAGCTGACCGCCGACCAGCAGCAGGTGCTGGGCCGTCTGCTCAAGTACGGCCCGAGCGTGCCGGTACAGGAGCCGAGCGGCCGCCTGTTTTTGGTCGTGCCGCGCCTGGGCACCATTTCGCCGTGGGCCAGCAAGGCCAGCGACATCGCTCACAACTGCGGCCTGCAGTCGATCCAGCGCCTGGAACGCGGTATCGCCTACTACGTTGCCGGCAACCTGAGCGAAGCCGACGCCGAACTGATTGCCGCCGAGCTGCACGACCGCATGACCCAGCGCGTGCTCGGCCAGCTGGAGCAGGCCGCTGACCTGTTCAGCCATGCCCAGCCCAAGCCGATGACCTCGGTGGACATCCTTGGCGGTGGCCGTGACGCCCTGGCCAAGGCCAACATCGACCTGGGCCTGGCCCTGGCCGAAGACGAAATCGACTACCTGGTAAACGCCTTCCAGGGCCTCAAGCGCAACCCGAACGACATCGAACTGATGATGTTCGCCCAGGCCAACTCCGAGCACTGCCGCCACAAGATCTTCAACGCCAGTTGGGACATCGACGGCCAGGCTCAGGAAAAGAGCCTGTTCGGCATGATCAAGAACACCTACCAGATGCACAACGAAGGTGTGCTGTCTGCGTACAAGGACAACGCCTCGGTGATCGTCGGCAACGTTGCCGGCCGTTTCTTCCCGAACCCTGAAACCCGCCAGTACGGCGCGGTGCAGGAGCCGGTGCACATCCTGATGAAGGTCGAGACGCACAACCACCCGACCGCCATCGCCCCGTTCTCTGGCGCCTCCACCGGCTCCGGCGGTGAAATCCGCGACGAAGGCGCGACCGGCCGTGGCGCCAAGCCCAAGGCTGGCCTGACCGGCTTCACCGTGTCCAACCTGCGTATCCCTGGCTTCGAACAGCCGTGGGAGCAGGCCTACGGCAAGCCTGAGCGCATCGTCGACGCCCTCGACATCATGATCGAAGGCCCTCTGGGTGGCGCTGCGTTCAACAACGAGTTCGGCCGCCCGGCCCTGACCGGCTACTTCCGTACCTTCGAGCAGGCCATCAACACCCCGCACGGTGAAGAAGTGCGCGGCTACCACAAGCCGATCATGCTGGCCGGTGGCATGGGCAACATCCGTGAAGACCACGTGCAGAAAGGCGAGATCACTGTCGGCGCCAAGCTGATCGTGCTCGGTGGCCCGGCCATGCTGATCGGCCTGGGCGGCGGCGCCGCTTCGTCGGTGGCTACCGGTGCCAGCTCGGCTGACCTGGACTTCGCCTCCGTACAGCGCGAAAACCCGGAAATGGAGCGCCGTTGCCAGGAGGTCATCGACCGCTGCTGGCAGCTGGGCGACAACAACCCGATCGCTTTCATCCATGACGTTGGCGCCGGCGGTATCTCCAACGCCTTCCCAGAGCTGGTAAACGACGGTGGCCGTGGTGGCCGCTTCGAACTGCGCAACGTGCCCAACGACGAGCCGGGCATGGCCCCGCACGAAATCTGGAGCAACGAATCGCAGGAGCGTTACGTGCTTGCGGTCAGCGCCGTCGACTTCGAGCGTTTCAAGGCAATCTGCGAGCGTGAGCGTTGCCCGTTTGCCGTAGTGGGTGAAGCGACTGAAGAAAAACACCTGACCGTAAGCGACAGCCACTTCGGCAACACGCCAGTAGACATGCCGCTCGACGTACTGCTGGGCAAGCCGCCACGCATGCACCGTTCGGTTACCCGCGAAGCCGAGCTGGGCGATGACTTCGACCCAAGCACGCTGGACCTGGACAACGCCGTTCAGCGCGTCCTCAGCCACCCGGCCGTGGCCAGCAAGAGCTTCCTGATCACCATCGGCGACCGCACCATCACCGGCCTGGTAGCTCGTGACCAGATGGTCGGCCCGTGGCAGGTACCGGTTGCCGACTGCGCCGTCACCGCCACCAGCTTCGACGTCTACACCGGCGAAGCCATGGCCATGGGCGAGCGTACCCCGCTGGCTCTGCTGGATGCCCCGGCGTCCGGCCGCATGGCAATTGGCGAGACACTGACCAACCTGGCTGCCTCGCGCATCGAGAAGCTGTCCGACATCAAACTGTCGGCCAACTGGATGTCTGCCGCCGGCCACCCAGGTGAAGACGCCCGCCTGTACGACACCGTCAAGGCTGTCGGCATGGAGCTGTGCCCGGAGCTGGGCATTACCATTCCGGTCGGCAAAGACTCGATGTCGATGAAGACCAAGTGGAGCGACGCGGGCGTCGAGAAGAGCGTTACATCGCCAATGTCGCTGATCATCACCGGCTTCGCCCCGGTCACCGACATCCGCAAGACCCTGACCCCGCAACTGCGCATGGACAAGGGCGAGACCGACCTGATCCTGATCGACCTTGGCCGCGGCAAGAACCGCATGGGCGCCTCGATCCTGGCACAGACCTACGGCAAGATCGCCGCCCAGGCACCGGACGTCGATGACGCCGAAGACCTGAAGGCGTTCTTCGCCGTGATCCAGGGCCTGAACGAAGATGGCCACCTGCTGGCCTACCACGACCGCTCCGACGGCGGCCTGGTCACCACCGTGCTGGAAATGGCCTTCGCCGGCCACTGCGGCCTCGACCTGCACCTCGACCCGCTGACCGACAGCAAGGGCGACGTACCGGCCATCCTCTTCAACGAAGAGCTGGGCGCGGTCATCCAGGTTCGCCAGGATGCTACCCCCGACGTACTGGCACAGTTCAGCGCCGCTGGCCTGGGTGAAGGTTGCGTCGCGGTGATCGGCAAGCCGGTCAATAACGGTGAAGTGTCCATCAGCCTGAACGGTGAAGTGCTGTTCGACGACGACCGCCGCATGCTGCAGCGCCAGTGGGCCGAGACCAGCTACCAGATCCAGCGCCTGCGCGACAACGCCGACTGCGCCGACCAGGAATTCGACCTGCTGCTGGAGGAAGACAACCCTGGCCTGTCGGTCAAGCTGGGCTTCGATGTCAACGACGACATCGCCGCGCCGTACATCAAGAAGGGCGTGCGCCCGCAAGTGGCCATCCTGCGCGAGCAGGGCGTCAACGGCCAGGTCGAGATGGCAGCCGCCTTCGACCGTGCCGGCTTCGCCGCCATCGACGTGCACATGAGCGACATCCTCGCTGGCCGTGTCGACTTCGAAGCCTTCAAGGGCCTGGTCGCCTGCGGTGGCTTCTCCTACGGCGACGTGCTGGGTGCTGGTGAAGGCTGGGCCAAGTCTGCGCTGTTCAACAGCCGCGCCCGTGACGCCTTCCAGGCCTTCTTCGAGCGTACCGACAGCTTCGCCCTGGGCGTGTGCAACGGTTGCCAGATGATGTCCAACCTGCATGAACTGATCCCCGGCACCGAGCACTGGCCGCACTTCGTGCGTAACCGTTCGGAGCAGTTCGAAGCGCGTGTGGCCATGGTCGAAGTGCAGAAGTCCAACTCGATCTTCCTGCAGGGCATGGCCGGTTCGCGCATGCCGATCGCCATCGCCCACGGCGAAGGCCATGCCGAGTTCGCCAGCGAAGAAGCACTGCTGGCAGCCGACCTGTCCGGTTGTGTGGCCCTGCGCTACGTCGACAACCACGGCAAGGTCACCGAAGCCTACCCGGCCAACCCGAACGGCTCGCCGCGTGGCATTACCGGTCTCACCAGCCGCGACGGCCGCGTGACCATCATGATGCCGCACCCGGAGCGTGTGTTCCGTGCCGTGCAGAACTCCTGGCGCCCGGATGAGTGGCAGGAAGATGCCGCGCTGATGCGTATGTTCCGTAACGCACGGGTGTGGGTGAACTAAGGCGTGTACAAGCTCGCCTTCTTCGTCCCCGCCAGCCACGTCGAAGTGGTCAAGGCCGCTGTGTTCGCCGCGGGTGGCGGGCGCATCGGTGACTATGACCACTGCGCCTGGCAGACGCTGGGCCAGGGCCAGTTCCGCCCGCTGGACGGCAGCCAGCCGTTCCTCGGGCAAACCGGCCAGGTCGAGGTGGTGGAAGAGTGGAAGGTGGAGCTGGTGGTGGCTGACGAGCTGATTGCCCAGGTCGTCGCTGCACTCAAGCAGAGCCACCCGTACGAAACGCCAGCCTACGAAGTCTGGCAGCTCGCCGAGTTCTAGACCGCATCAAGGCTATTCGCGGGTAAACCCGCTCCCACAGGGATCGCACAACTCTCGGATATTGTGCGATCCCTGTGGGAGCGGGTTTACCCGCGAAGAGGCCCTACAATCCAGCCCCAATCTCCTTGCCCTGCCCGGGCCGCTTCAACCACCCACAAGCCAGCAACCCTACCTCGAACAGCACCCACATTGGCACCGCCAGCATCGTCTGCGAAAACACATCCGGCGGCGTCAGGATCATCCCCACCACAAAGCAGCCGACGATCACGTAGGGCCTGCTGCGCCGCAACGTGGCCACATCGGCCAACCCCACCCAGACCACGATAAACGTCGCCACCGGTATCTCGAACGCCAGCCCGAACGCCAGAAACAGCGCCAGGATAAAGTCCAGGTACTGGCTGATATCGGTCATCATCGCCACGCCCTCCGGTGTAACGCTGGCAAAGAAGCCGAACATCATCGGAAACACCAGGAAGAAGGCGAAGGCCATGCCGGCGTAGAACAGCACGATGCTCGACACCAGCAGCGGCAGGGCAATACGCCGTTCACGGCGGTACAGCCCCGGCGCCAGAAAGCCCCAGGCCTGGTGCAGCAGCAGTGGCATGGCGACGAACACTGCGCACATCGCGGTCAGCTTGAACGGTGTCAGGAACGGCGAAGTGACGCTGGTGGCGATCATGCTCGCGCCTTCCGGCAAGAAGCGCCGCAGCGGTTCGGAAATCAGCGTGTACAGCGTCTGGGCAAAGGGGAACAGGCCGGCGAACACCAGTGCCACCAGCGCCAGGCAGCGCACCAGACGCTTGCGCAGGTCGCGCAGGTGTTCGGTCAGCGGCATGCTCGCCGCCGGGTCCATGGCAATACTCATGAAGCGTTTTCCTTGAGAGAAGCGACCGTGGCCGCATCATTGGCCGGCTCCGCTTTCAGGCTGATGCCTTGGCGGATCTCCTGTTCCAGGCGCTGCAAAGGCGCACTGTCGAGATCGGGTAGCTCGACAGGGCGCAGTTCGATCTCCCGCTCTACCTGCGTGCGCAGGGCGTGCATGGCCCTGCGTGCCTGGCCCAGGCCGCGCCCGAGGGTGCGTGCCGCCACCGGCAGGCGCTCCGGGCCTAGAACCAACAGCGCGACGATGCCGACCAGCAGCAACTCGCTGAAGCCTACCTCGAACATCAGGGTTGACGGTCCGCTTGCGGTTGCTGCGTACCCTGACCGGTCAGCGGGCACTGTTGCTGCACCTGTGTTTGCGCTGCGGAAGTCGCGTCAGTGTCACCGCCCATGGACTTGCGAAAACCCTGGATCGCCTCGCCAACATCGCTGCCCAGGCCCTTGAGGCGCTTGGTACCAAACAGCAGGAATACGATCAGCAGTACGATCACCAGTTGCCAGATTCCAATGCCACCCATTGCGACCACTCCTGTAAGGTCATGAAAAGGAAAGACAATCCTGCCTCGCGCAGATGACGTACACATGACGAACGGTCACTGCCATCTACCTGCAACACCGGGCGTGTTGACTGGCGTCTTTATTCGGCGACAGAGGCAGGCAAGGATGGGTGGCAGGCAACAGCAGGGCGCGGCCCTGCTGATGGTGATGGTGGTGCTGGCGATGTTGGCGGCGGGCATGGCCTGGCTGCTGGAAGATGGCCGGCGCCAGGTCGATGGGGTGCGCCTGTTGCACCAGCGGGTGCAGGCGCGAGCGATGGAGCAGGCCGGCCTGGCCTATGCCGAACAGGCCCTGCGTGACCCCAGCTGGCGGCTTAGCCCGCTGTTCTGGCAGGCCTTGCGCGGGCAGCCGTTGAACTACGATTTTGGCGCTGGCCAGGCGCAGTTGCGGGTGCTCGACCAGCACACCTGTTTCAACGTCAATGCGCTGCTTGGCGCTGACGGCGAGCGAGCTGCGCGCCAGTTGCGGTACCTGCTGGGCGATGACATGGCTGCCGAGCGCTTGGTCGATGCCCTGGGCGACTGGCTGGATGCCGACAGCGATGCCCGCCTGCAGGGCGCCGAGAGCGCCCAATACCTGCGCCAGCAACTACCGCGCCTGGCAGCCAACCAGCCGATGCTCGATACCAGCGAGCTGAACTTGCTACTGGAGCCGGACGCCAGCCGCCAGAGCCGTTACCCGATGCTGTGCGCCTTGCCTCAGACCACCGGCTGGCGGCTGAATGCCAATGCCCTGGGGCTGGAGCATCTGCCATTGCTGGAGGCGCTGTATGAAGGGCGCTATCCGCGCTCGTTGCTCAGCCGCATCATCAGCGGTCGCCCGGCGTCGGGTTATGTGGATGCAACTGCGCTACGCCAGGCCCTGGGGGCGGTGGATGACGAAACCTTCGAACGGTTGAGCGAAGGGCTGCTGCTGAACAGCGGGTATTTCCTGTTGCAGCTGTCGTTCGCGGAGGAGGGGCGGGTGATACGCAGCGAGTTCCAGGTGGAGGCGCTGGGGGTGGTGCAATGGCATGCCCGGGTGCCGGCGCAGCAGGTGCGGGTGCGCAGCCGGGAGCCGATGGTGTGGTAGGGCTTGAGATTGCCGGGGCTGCTTTGCAGCCCTATCGCGACACAAGGCCGCTCCTACAGGGGAATGCGATCCCTTGTAGGAGCGGCCTTGTGTCGCGATAGGGCCGCAAAGCGGCCCCCGTGCACAAATCGATCAGGCGGTGCCGATCTCCCCGCCATCGATACGCTGGATCACCACCGTCGCAGCCCGCGGCCTTACCGTGGCACCTGCCGGGGTGGCATCGGTGGCCTTGTCGGTATATGGCCAGTTCTCCGGGTGCTGGATATTGACGAACAGCGTCTTGTTGTCCGGGGTAAAGGTAATCCCGGTTACCTCGCAGCCATTTGGCCCGACGAAGAAGCGGCGCAGGTCCACCTGGTTCTGTGCGTTCACCGGCACCTGCTTGCCGCTGGCATCCACCAGGTTGGTGGGGATCACTGCCAGCAGCTGGTCGTTGGTGTAGTCCGTCACGGTGCTCTCGCCGTTGTCGGTCTCGAACCACAGCACGCCACGGCTATCGAAACTCATGCCGTCCGGGCTGGCGAACTGGTTCAGTTCGGTCAGGCCGGAGCGGTTGATGTCGGCGGTGCCGGCGGCGTTGGCGCCGAACACGAAGATGTCCCAGGTGAAGCTCAGCTGGTCGTCGCTGTCGTGCCAACGGATGATGTGGCCGTGACGGTTCGGGCCGCGCGGGTTGGCTGCATCGACCTTTTCCGGGGTACGCGCGCTGTTGTTGGTCAGGGTCAGGTATACGTCGCCGTTGAGCGGGTTGACCGTGGTCCATTCCGGGCGGTCCATCGGCGTTGCGCCCACGGCATCGGCAGCACCACGGGTGTTGAGGATGATGCCCGGCAGGTCGCCATACAGTGCGCCCAGGGTACTGCCGCCAGTGGTGGCGGTGCCTACGTCCAGCAGCAGCCATACTCCGGTGCCATCGGCATTGAAGCGGGCGACGTACAACTTGCCCTGGTCGAGGTACTTGGCACCGGTGGCCAGGCGGTCGGCCGGGTTGGCATCGGCTGCGTCCCACACCGCGGTCGACACCCACTTGTACAGGTACTCGTTGTTCGAGTCGTCACCCATGTACCACACCAGCGGCTTGCCGGCGACCGGCAGGCCCGGGGCACAGCCTTCGTGGCGGAAGCGGCCCAGCGCGGTGCGCTTGGTGGCCAGGGTGTTGCTGTTGTACGGGTCGATTTCGACGATGTAGCCGTAGGTGCTGGCTTCATTGCGGTAGTCGTCGGTTGCGCTGGCGCCTTTGATGGTGACATCGAAACGGGCGAATTCGTCGTCCACTTCGCTGCTATCACCGGCTGCGGTTTCCCACTTGTACTGGCCACTTGAGGTGCCCACGCCAATGCGGCGCTGGTCTTCGGGGCGGGTGCCCTTGTTGACGAAAATGCCTGGCCAGTTCTCTTCACAGGTCAGGTAGGTGCCCCACGGGGTGTAGCCGTTGCCGCAGTTGTTGTTGGTGCCGCGGCAATGGGTGCCGGCGGTGGAGTACTTGGTCTTGACGTGGTCGGTTCCCCGCAGCGGGCCGGTGATTTCCATGCGCGAGGCAGTAGTGAAGCGGCGGTTGAGCGGGTCGTTGTCGACCACCTGCCAGCGGCCGCCGATTTTCTGCAGGCGCACCACGCCGGCACCGTGTGCGTTGATTTCCTTGCGTACTTCCTCCACCGGGCGCTTGCCGTTCACATCGGTAGTCGGGCCGGCCGGGTGCAGGGCGGCAGTGTCGATGTACTCGAAGTTGATCGCCAGCAGGCCGTCTTCGGAGCTGCCGTTGATGGGGAAGAAGTGCATGCCGTCATGGTGCATGCCCATGGCGTTGGCCTGGTCGGTCGAGGTGTTGCTGCCGTCGGACTTCCACGGGTTGCCATTGCTGTTTATCGGCGTGCCCCAGGGCGCCAGCACATAGGCGCTGTAGCCGGCGGCAACCACGCAGGCGTCGGTGCGCGAGCCCGGGATGGACTGGAAGCCCAGTGCCAGTTTCGGCACTTCCGGCTCAGTCACGGGTGGCTCGGTGACCGGATCATCGTGATCGGAACCACCACCGTCGAAGCAGCCTGTCAGGCCGGTACCGGCAATCATGGCGATGGCGGCGCCCAGGCTGCCGCGCATCACGCTGCGGCGGCTCAGGTAGGCGTCCATGACGTTGGCCATCGGCAGGTTGCCGCTTTGGTTCCGGTCCAGGTTGTCGCCGGTATCTCGACTCATCAGGGTGTCCTTATGTTGGCTGAGTTAGAGGGAACCGCGACTTTAGTGCGCAAATGTGATGATTCATTGGCAGAAATGTTAAGGGGGTTTTAAAACAACCCGCTCTTACAAGCGTGCTCTACAGATCACTTTGGAATGGCTGTCGGATTTCTGCCATCAAACTGTAATGCCAACGCCGCAACATCCGGGGCCCTGGATGAACATGGATAAGGATGGCGGGTTCGATGGCAAGCAGTGTGCACAGGCGCGAAGTGATCGGCTGGATGGGTATCGGTGCCTTGGCACCGTTGCTCGGCGCCTGCTCCGCCCTTCCTGGGCAGCAGGGAGGCAACGCCAGCCTCGACCTGCTGTACGTGGCCGACACCCTCGATGCCCGCCAGCCTGGCCAGGCGGTGGTGCCGGCCACTCGCCTGGGGCCGGTCAGCCACCTGGGCCGCGCCCCATGGATGACCGGCAGCAGTGCCAGCATCGCCTACCCGCAACTGGCGCCCCTGCTCGATGCCAGCCAGGCTGCATCTGCCCAGCTGGGCGGCTATGCGGTGCTGGCGGCATTGCTCGAGCAACTGCGCGGCGAGGCTGGGGCTGGCAACAGCCTGACCCTGGAAAACGGCCAGTGCTGGAATGGCAGTGGCCTGGCCTACCTGACCCAGGGCGAAAGCGGCCTGCAGGGCAGCCAGCTGCTGGGCAGTGAAGCGCGGGTCAGTAGCGACGAGCGCGTGTTGTGGCCACAGCGCAGCCCGGCGCTATATCGCCAGGCTGGCACCGTTACCCTGGGCGCCGGGCTGGCAGACACGCAGCGCCGGGCTTTGGGCCTGGAAGCCTTGCACGTCTTCGAACGCGGCGGTGCACGTATTGCCGTGATCGGCGTGACCGACCCCTATGCCCAGGACCAGAAAGCCTCCCTCAAACAGTGGTACCAGTCATTGCAGCCGGTGTTCGAACAGGCCCGACGCGAGGCTGACCTGGTGGTGGCCCTGGCCGATGTCGGTACCGGGCCGGGCTTGTGGCTGGCCGAGCGGGTGCCGCAGATCGATGTGCTGCTGTGCGCCCGCGGCCAGGACCTGTGGCCGGCGCCGGTCGAGGCCAGCCAGGCCAGCGGCCGCCGCGTGCCGGTGCTGTTCGCCGGTTGCCGGGGCAGCGGTGCCTTCCGCCTGCGCTGCCAGCGCGTGGCCGGGCAGTGGCAGTTCGAGGGGCGTTTCTTCCCGGCCTTTGAGCAACAGCTGGCGCCCGCCGCTCAGCAGCGTGTCGGGGCATTGCAGGCAGAACTGCGCCAGCAGCGCGCCGGCCACGCGGCCTGGCTCGATCAACCGCTGGCCCGCGCGCCCCAGGCGCTGTGGCGCCGCGACACCCGAGGCGGCAGCTGGGACCGGCTGCTGCATCAGGCCCTGGCCGACGACAGCAGCATGCCGGTGCTGCTGCCGGGCCTGCGTTATGACTACCCTCTGCCTGCAGGGGCGGCCATTACCCGAGAACACCTGATCAGCCTCACCGGTGGCTACCCGGCACCGGTGGTCGAAGCACCCGCCCGGCAGGTCGAGCAAGTGCTGGAAAACGCCGCGGAGCAACTGTTCGGCGACCCGCTGTTGCTGGACAACAGCCAGGACCTGCCGCGCTGGCAGGGCCAGGCCTGGCGTGTCAGCTACAGCCCGCAAGGCAAGCGCATCAGTGGCCTGGAACCGGTGCAGGGCCTGTGCCGCACCTTTGGCCTGCAATTCGAAACCCAGGCCGGCGAGCCGCTGTGGCAACGGATCGAAGCCTGGCTCGCCCGCCAGGCGAGCGACTGGCAACTGGCGCCGCTGCAGCTGCCCGAATTGCGCTACGTGCAGGGGCACCCGGGCTGGCACCCAAGGCAGTTGGCATCGTGACGCTCGCCTCGCGCTTGCTGACGGGCGCTGGCCTGACCCTGGCCGGCTGGCTGGCGGCCCAGTGCGTGCTGCAACTGGGTCGCCAGCCGCAACCGGCCACTGCGCCCGCAGCGCCCGACAAGCCGCTGCCTGGCTTGATGGTCGGCCATTGGCAGGTACCCGTCGACGACGGTGCCATCGCAATCACGCGCCTGCCGCTGCAATACCTGGGCGGCCTCAAGGCGCAGCCGCTGGCCTCCAGCGTGGTGGTGCTGCGCTATGGCGAGCAGGTGCGCACCTTGGCCCGCGGCCAGCGCCTGGCGCCAGGGATCGTGCTGCAGGACATCGACAGCGATGGCCTGATTTTCAACAACCAGGGGCGGCGTGAACGCCTGCCCTGGCCGCCACGCCCTGTCGTGACCGGCTTCAAGCGGCAAGGATGAACGATGCCTGTCAGATATTGCGTGGCGGCCGCGCTGAGCCTGGCCCTCTCCATGGCCTGTGCTGAAGAGCCGGTGTTCGATGACAACGGCACGCCTATGTACGAGGTGAACTTCGTCGACACCGAACTGGGCGAGTTCATCGACAGCGTGTCACGCATCACCGGCACCACCTTCATCGTCGACCCCCGGGTCAAGGGCAAGGTCACCGTACGCACCGTCGACCTGCACGACGCCGATGCCATCTACGACATCTTCCTGGCCCAGCTGCGCGCCCAGGGCTTCGCCACTGTCGACCTGCCCAACGGCAGCGTGAAGATCGTTCCCGACCAGGCTGCTCGCCTGGAGCCTGTGCCGGTGGAGGCGGGAGGGCAGCAGGGGGAAGGCAGCGACAGCGTGGCTACGCGGGTATTCAACGTGCGCAATGCCGCCAGCGAGCAGGTGCTGGGCATTCTCAAGCCCCTGATCGACCCACGGGTCGGTGTGATCACACCTTATCCGGCGGCGCACCAGTTGGTCGTTACCGACTGGCGCAGCAACCTGGAACGTATCGCCAGCTTGCTGCGCCAGCTCGACCGCCCCCAGGACGCACCAGGCACCGGCAGTACCCAGGTCATCTACCTGCGCCATGCCAATGCGGGCGAAGTGGTAAAGGTGTTGCGCGGGCTCAGCCAGGAAGGCATGACGCCCTCTGAAGGTGCGGGCGATGCAGAGGGCAAGGACAGGCCTGTAGTACCCGCCGCCGGCGGCTCGAGCATCCGCCTGGAATACGAAGAGGGCACCAACGCCGTGGTCATGGTCGGCCCCGACAGCGAGCTGGCCGCCTACCGCGCCATCGTCGAGCAGTTGGACATCCGCCGTGCCCAGGTAGTTGTGGAGGCGATCATAGCCGAGGTGTCCGACAGCAGCGCCCAGGAGCTGGGCGTGCAGTGGCTGTTCGCTGACGAGAAGTTCGGTGCCGGCATCGTCAATTTCGGCAGCAACGGGGTGAATATCGCCAGCATCGCCGGGGCCGCCGCCAGTGGCGACAACGAGGCCCTTGGCGATTTGCTGTCCAGCACCACCGGCGCCATGGCGGGTATCGGCCATTTCGGCGGCGGTTTCAACTTCGCCATGCTGGTCAACGCGCTGAAAGGCAAGAGCGGCTTCAACCTGCTGTCCACGCCAACCCTGCTGACCCTGGACAACGCCGAGGCGTCGATCCTGGTCGGCCAGGAAGTGCCCTTCGTCACCGGATCGGTAACGCAGAACAACGCCAACCCGTACCAGACCATCGAGCGCAAGGAAGTCGGGGTGAAGCTGCGCATCAAGCCGCAGATCAACATCGACAACAGCGTGCGCCTGGACATCGTCCAGGAAGTGTCGTCGATTGCCGACACCACGGCTGCCAGCGACGTGATCACCAACAAGCGCGAGATCAAGACCAAGGTCATGGTCGAGGACAACGGCCTGGTGATCCTCGGCGGCCTGATCAGCGACGAACTGAGCACCAGCGACCAGCGTGTGCCGCTGCTTGGCGACATCCCTTACCTGGGCCGGCTGTTCCGCTCCGACGCCACCAAGAACACCAAGCAGAACCTGATGGTGTTCATCCGCCCGCGCATCCTGCGTGACGGGCCGAGCCTGGCCGGGCTCAGCGAAGACAAGTACCGCACCTTGCAGCAGACCACGCCGCTGCAGTTGCCCGCCCTGGCGGATGGGCAAAACGCTACGCCGTTGCTGCAAGTGTTCCCCTCCAGCCGCGCACGGCTGGAAGGCGGTGACTGGTGATGCTGCCTTATCGCCAGGCACGGCAGAGCGGGGTAGCCATGGCCCCGGCGGAGCAGGGCTGGCAGCTGTGGCTGCGGCCTGATGCCGACAGCGCCCAATTGCAGGAGCTGCTGCGCGTGCACGGCCAGCCCAGCCTGCTCGAATACCTGGAGCCTGCACTGTTCGACGAACGCCTCGGCCAGCTGTACCAGGCCGGCGATGCTGCCACCGAGGCGCTGATCGAAGGCATTGGCGACCAGGTCGACCTGGATAGCCTGATGAGCGAAATGCCGCGCATCGAGGACCTGCTGGAAAGCGACGACGAAGCCCCTGTGATCCGCCTGATCAACGGCCTGTTCGGCCAGGCCCTGCGCCTGCGCGCTTCGGACATTCATATAGAAACCTTCGAGCAGAGCCTGGTGGTGCGCCTGCGGGTCGATGGCCACCTGCGCGAAGTGTTGCGCCCACCGCGTGCGCTGTCGGCCATGCTGGTGTCGCGGATCAAGGTCATGGCCCGTCTGGACATTGCCGAAAAGCGTCAGCCCCAGGATGGCCGCATCACCCTGCGTGCGGCGGGGCGCGAAGTGGATGTGCGGGTCTCGACCCTGCCCGGCATCCACGGTGAACGGGTGGTGATGCGCGTGCTCGACAAGCAGGCCAGCCTGCTGGCGCTGGGCAACCTGGGCATGCCGGCGGCGGTGTTGCAGGGCCTGCGCAGTTGCCTGGCACGGCCCAACGGCATCGTGCTGTCCACGGGGCCCACCGGTTCGGGCAAGACCACTACCCTGTATGCCAGCCTCAACAGCCTCAACGACGGCAGCCGCAACATCCTCACTGTCGAGGACCCGGTGGAATACGCTATCGCCGGCATCGGCCAGACTGCCATCAACCCGCGTGCCGGGCTGACTTTTGCCAGCGGCCTGCGCGCTATCCTGCGCCAGGACCCGGACGTGATCATGCTCGGCGAAATCCGTGACCAGGAGACCGCGCAGATCGCCGTGCAGGCCAGCCTCACCGGCCACCTGGTGTTGTCCACGCTGCACACCAACAGTGCGGTGGGCGCGGTGACCCGCCTGCGCGACATGGGCATCGAACCGTTCCTGATCGCCTCGTGCCTGCGCGGCGTACTGGCCCAGCGCCTGGTGCGGCGCTTGTGCAGTTGCGCCGTGGCGCACCCGCTGCAGCCGGCGGAACGCGACCTGTGGCCCGAGCTGGCGGCGCTGGGCAGCAGCTACCACGCGGTTGGCTGCGAGCAGTGCCAGGGCAGCGGGTATGTCGGGCGCCTGGGCCTGTATGAATTCATCGAGCTGGATGCCGGGCTGATCGGCCTGTTGTACGACGGCGCCAGTGAACTGGTCATGCAGGACTACCTGGCCGGACGCCGGCAGAGCCTGGTGGCGATGGCCAGCGACTGCCTGGCCCGTGGCGAGACCAGCCTGGCCGAAGTACTGCGCGTGGTGCAGAGCTGAGCCATGCCGACCTATCGCTACCAGGCCGTCGACCTCGCCGGCAAGACCCACAAGGCCAGCTTGCAGGCCGACAGCGAACGTCATGCCCGCCAGTTGTTGCGTGAGCAGGGCCTGTTCGCACGCCGCTTGCAGCGTCACCAAGCTGGCACCCGACAACCCCGGCGCCAGCGCCTGAGCCGCGCTC
Source organism: Pseudomonas sp. TE3-3-F2023 (assembly GCF_036784815.1). Lineage (NCBI taxonomy): Bacteria > Pseudomonadati > Pseudomonadota > Gammaproteobacteria > Pseudomonadales > Pseudomonadaceae > Pseudomonas > Pseudomonas sp. TE3-3-F2023. The sequence continues at coordinate 1,986,467 of NZ_CP145113.1, forward strand.
AGCTGTGCGAACTGACTCGTCAGCTGGCCACCCTGACCGGTGCCGGAATCCCTCTGGTCGACGCCCTGGCTACCCTGGAACGGCAACTGCGCCAGCCCGCCCTGCACAGTGTGCTGGTGGCATTGCGCGGCTCGTTGGCCGAAGGCCTGGGCCTGGCCCGCAGCCTGGCGCGTCAGGGGGCACCGTTTACCGGCCTGTACTGCGCGCTGGTCGAGGCCGGCGAGCGGTCCGGCCGCCTGGCCCAGGTGCTGACCCGCCTCGCCGACCACCTGGAGCAGGTACAACGACAACAACACAAGGCACGTACTGCGCTGATCTACCCCACCGTGTTGATGGGGGTGTCGCTTGCCGTGGTAGTAGGCCTGATGACCTTCGTCGTACCCAAGCTCACCGAGCAGTTCGCCCATGCCGGGCAGAGCCTGCCGTTCATTACATCGCTGCTGATCGGCCTGAGCCAAGGGCTGGTGCAGGCCGGGCCCTGGCTTTTGGGGCTGGCCCTGTTGCTCGGCGCGCTCGGCGGCTGGTTGCTGCGCAAGCCGCACTGGTGCCTGCGCCGCGACCAGCTGCTGCTACGCCTGCCACATATCGGCAGCCTGCTGCAGGTGCTGGAGAGCGCGCGCCTGGCCCGCAGCCTGGCAATCCTCAGCGGCAGCGGCGTGGCCCTGCTCGAAGCCCTGCAAGTGGCCACCGAAACCGTCGGCAACCGGCGTATCCGCCTGGCCATGGAGCAGGTGCACCAGCAGGTGCAGGGCGGCACCAGCCTGCATCGCGCACTGGATGCCAGCCAGCAGTTTCCGCCGCTGCTGGTGAACATGGTCGGCAGCGGCGAGGCCAGCGGCACGTTGGCCGACATGCTCGAGCGCGTGGCCGACGACCAGGAGCGCGGCTTCGCCCGCCAGGTCGATACCGCCATGGCGCTGTTCGAACCCCTGATGATCCTGGTGATGGGCGCCGTGGTGCTGTTCATCGTGCTGGCGGTGCTGTTGCCGATCATGCAACTCAACCAGGGCCTGCAACTGTGACGACAAGGAGTACTGCCATGCAGCATCGACGTAACCGCCAGCGCGGTTTCACCCTCATGGAAATCATGGTGGTGATATTCATCATCGGCCTGCTGATCGCGGTGGTCGCGCCCAGCGTGCTGGGCAACCAGGACAAGGCCATGAAGCAGAAGGTCATGGCCGACCTGGCCACCCTGGAGCAGGCGCTGGACATGTACCGCCTGGACAACCTGCGCTTCCCCAGTAGCGAGCAGGGCCTGGCCGCGCTGGTGAAAAAGCCGGCCCAGGAACCGCTGCCAAGGGCCTGGCGCAGCGACGGCTACGTGCGCCGCCTGCCGGAAGACCCGTGGGGCACCCCGTACCAGTACCGCATGCCAGGCGAACATGGCCGGGTCGACGTGTACTCGCTGGGCGCTGACGGCCTGCCGGGCGGCGAAGGACAGGATGCCGACCTGGGTAACTGGGAGCTGTAACGAGTGCGCCGTCAGCAGGGCTTCAGCCTGATCGAGCTGCTGGTGGTGCTGGCCATCGCCGGGCTGATGACCGGATTGGCGGTGGCCGGGTTCGGCAACAGCCAGGCCAGTATCGACCAGGCGCTGCAACGGCTGGCAAGCGAGACCCGGGCGCAGGCCGCGCTGGCCAGGCATGCCGGGCAGCTGCGCGGGCTGCGCTGGAATGGCCAGCGCCCGGAGTTCGTCCGGCGCGAGGGTAATGGCTGGGAGGTCGAAGCTGTCGCCCTTGGTGACTGGCCCAAGGGGCTGCGCCCGGACTGGCCGGCCGGCCCGCAGCCGCGCCTGTTGTTCACCCCGCATGGCTGGGCGCAACCGGGCAACGTGCGCTGGCGCTGGGCCGATGGCAGCCAGCAATGGGCCTGGAGCCGCGATGGCCGCTTGCAGGTGGTGGTCGCCCCATGAAGCGGCATCAGCGTGGCTTTACCCTGCTGGAGGTGACCGTAGCCCTGGCGATCGCCGCGGTGCTGGCGGTGATCACCAGCCAGGTTTTGCGCCAACGTCTGGCGGTACAGGACAACCTGCAGCAACACCGCCTTGGCCTGCTATGCGCGCGAGAACTGCAAACCCGCTTTGCCGTCGAGCAGTACTGGCCGGCGGAAAACCAGGTTGGCGGTGAGCTGAGCCAGGGCGGCCAGCGCTGCCACTGGCAACTGCAACTACGCCGCACCGGCGTACGCGACCTGCGCCGCGGCGACCTGCTGTTGTTCGCCGACCGCGACCAGCGCCTGCCGCTAGGCCAGTACACCGTGTTTCTGGAGCGGCCATGAGGTACAGAAACCGTGAAGCTTGCGCGGCCCCTGTGGGAGCGGGCATGCCCGCGAAGCAGGCGACTCTGTGTATGGCACCGGCTTCGCCGGTGTTCGCGGGCGCGCCCGCTCCCACAGAGACCCAGTTCCACCCCGCGCCGGTGCCTGCCCCTGGATCCGCCATGAGTTACAGAGATCGTGAAGCTTGTGCTGCCCCTGTGGGAGCGGGCATGCCTGCGAAGCCGGCGACTCGGTGTATGGCACCGGCTTCGCCGGTGTTCGCGGGTGAACCCGCTCCCACAGAGGCCCGGTTCCACCCCGCGCAGGTGCCTGCCCCTGGATCAGCCGTGAGTGACAGAGATCGTGAAGCTTGTGCTGCCCCTGTGGGAGCGGGTTTACCCGCGAAGCAGGCGACTCGGTGTATGGCACCGGCTTCGCCGGTGTTCGCGGGCGCGCCCGCTCCCACAGAGAGGGCGCATACCCGTCGGCCTTGGACCCAGCCGAGCAAGCACCGCCAGGCCGGCCTTACCCTGATCGAGCTGATGGTCGCCCTGGCACTTACTGTTGTGCTCGGCATCATGCTCGCCGCCCTGTTCAACGGCTGGCTCAAGGTTCGCGAGCGCCTGCAGGTCACCACGCAGGAAACCTCGGTGCTGGACTTCTGCCTGGCCCTGGAGCGTCGCGTCGACAGCCCGGTAATGCGCCGTCTATACGACCAGCGCCTGCCCTTGGCAAGCCGCTGGCTGGACTGGCAACCGGCAAGCAACCAGTTGCTCTGGGTCGCCATTACCGGCATGCCGGAAGCCGAAGGCGGTTCGCGCCTGCAGCGCCAGCGCCTGCGCTTCGAGGCGCGTGAGCAGCGCCTGCTGCTGGAAAGCTCGGCCGACCTCTATGCCGCAGCCGCCCCCCGCTGGGTCCAGCGCGAGCGGCTCGACCGGGTCAGCGCCATGAATGTTCTCTATTACCAGGGCGGCCGCTGGCAGGCCTGGCCTTCCGACCAACCTGCGCACCCCGGCCGTGGCGTGCGTCTTGAACTGCAGCGTGATGGAGCACCCTATGTCTGCACCTTCGCACTCCCGTGGGGGCGCTCATGAAGTTTGAATGGGGACGGCGCAACCCGGCCCGGACGTGGCTGTTGCTGCGACCGGGCGCTGTCTGGCACTGGGTGCTGGTCGAGGGCGGCCTCGTGCAACGCCATGGGCAGGGCGAGCCCCCGGCAAATCTGCAGGCCAGTGTGGCGTTGATCCTGCCCGCCGAGGCCTGCAGCTATTTCCGCGTGCCGGCACCGCCCGGGCTCAAGCGTGAAGAATGGCCGCTATTGCTCGAAGACCGTTTGCTGCAGGCCGTCGACGAAGTGACATGTGCCTGCCTGGCTCGTGAGCCCGGCCACCTTCGGTTGCTGGTGGTAGCCCGTCAGCAACTGGACGACTGGCGCGGGCAGAGCGCCGAATGGGGCTTGCAGGTGGCACGGTGCTGGGCCGAACTACAGCTGCTGCCGCCCCCCGAGGTGGGACATGCCTGGCAATGGCAGCGCACACCCGACATGTATTTGTACAAAGGGCTGGCCGAAAACAGGCAGGAGCACTGGCTGGCCTGGCCGGATGCATTGGGCGAGGTGCCACAGCAACCGTGGGCGGAGCTGCAAAAGGTTTCGCTGAGCGGCGACTGGCCCAGTACGCTGGCACCGCTCGATACACTGCCCGGCCTGTTCGAGCGTACCCGCAAGGTGCGCTCGCTACCGGTGGTGTCCCGGCCGCAGCAACGGCTGCTCGCTGCCTGCCTGGTACTGGCTGCCGTCTGGGGCGGGCTGTGGTTGAGCAAGCAATGGGCCCAGGCGCAACTCTGGCGCAGCCAGGTCATCGCAGTGACCGGTGAGCAGGCCAGCCCCCGGCACGCTGCGCAGGCCCTCAAGCGCCTGCGCGAAAGTGAACTGCAGCAGCAACTGCACACGCGCCAGCTCGAAGGCCTGCAGACGGCGTTGCAGGCCTGGCTGCGTGATCATCCCGGCTGGCGTCTGCAAGCGGTGCGCTTCGATGGCCAGCGCTGGCACCTGCGGCTGGAGGGCGAGGGTAGTACACCGCCATGGAGCGATATGGCGACAGCTGCCGGGGCCTCGGTCAAGGTGCAGGACGGTCAAGTGGTGTTCGACCTGGGAGCAGCTTCATGAACCGGGACTGGATACAGCGTCATCGTTTGAAGTTCGCCTGGGCATTGATTGCGCTTTTGCTGGCGTTCCTGGCCGTGCGTGCAGGCTTTGCGCAATGGCGCGAGCTCAGCCAGTGGCGGGGGCTGGCCGAACAGGCCGCAGGCCTGCAAGGCGGCCCGGGGTTGAACCTGGAGCGGCTGCGCCAGTCGGCCCAGGCGCGGCAGATCGAACTGGCTGAGGTCGATGCGCAGGGCGAGGCCTGGCAACTGCGTGGGCAGGTGGCCGACGAGCGAGTGCTGCAAGGCTGGTTGCAAAGCCTGCGTGCAGAAGGTGCTCAGCCACTGCAATGGGGGCTGGAACAGCATGAAAAGGGTTTGCACTTCGACCTGGTGGTGCGGCCATGAGCCGAATAAGTGGCGCGTGGGTGATGTCGGTTTTCGCCGTGACATTGCTGGTGGAGCTGCCGGCCAGTTGGGTGGTGCGCGGGATAGGCCTGCCAGCGCGTGAGGTCAGCGGCAGCCTGTGGCAGGGCCAGGCGCAGCAGCTGGGGCCGGTCGGGCCATTGCGTTGGGCGGTGCAGCCTTGGCGCTTGCAGGCGAACGCGCAGCTGGGCTTCCAGGGCCAGGCCTGGCAGTTGCGCGCCGAAGGCTGGCCATGGCGCTGGCGGCTGGAGGCAACGGCCATGGGGGCCCAGGCGACGGTGGCGACGGACTACCGCTTGGCCGGCCAGTGGCAGGGCACGTTGCGGATGCAGGGGGCAGGGCGGCAATGCCGTGCCAGCGAAGGCCGCATGACGGTAACCGACCTCGCCTTGAGCGAGCCCTGGTCACTGGGCTTGGGGCAGGGCTGGCTGGAAATGGACTGCCGCAGCGGCTGGCACCTGCGCGGGCAGTTGGTGCAGCAGGGGCAGCATGAATTGGCCGTGGATGCCGACCTGCCAGCGCGCCGGGCGCAGGTGATGGTCAAGTTGCAGCCGGAGGCGGCGCTGACGCCTTTGCTGCGTGGTGTGCAGTGGCTTGGGCCGCAGGCGCTGGCAGGGCAGCGGGACTTGCGCTGGTAAACAGATTTTGTCGCCGGCAAGCTGGCTCCTTCAACCAATCAACTGTCTGGCCCAAATGCTGAAAGGGCACGAAGCCCGTGCCCTCCAGCGTGGCGCCTGCTTCAGTTTTTCTTGCCCTGCACACTCGAAGCCCACTGCTCACTGCGATTGTGCCCACTGGTCCTCAACAACCCCAGGTCCAGTGCATTTTCCCCATCCGCCGCACCCTTGCCCTTGGCCAGCTCGGCCACTGCCGTGCCCAGGTCCACCGGTGAGTTCGACGCATCGATCGACACATCCCGACGATAGTCGTTACCGCTAAGTGTTTCCCGGGTAACCGAGTTGGCGTCGATCATCACATCGCCCTTGGCCGACTGCAGGCGTGCACCCACCAGGTGGGCATTGCCGCCGACCTGCAGGTCGATACTGTCGCTACCTTTGAGCGTGGCCTGCTGGCCTACGCTGTCGCGCTGTGCGTGCGACACGTCGAGGCGGAAGGTGGGCGAAAGCCCCGGGTCTGCCTTGCTCAGCACGGAGCCAGCTTTCTTCTCAACCTTGCTCCCCAGCGGCCCTGCCACCGAAGTGGCCGCGTTGACGTAGCCCCGCGGGTTTTTCTCCTGGCTCAGCCGGGCATCGCCTTTCACGCTCAAGGTATTAACGTTGTCCTTGCGGCTGGCGATGCGCAGGTCGCCGTCGATCACTCCCTTGATACGCCCCGTTTCCAGGGTGACGCCTTCGAGGCGGGTATCGCCACGGCTTTGCAGGTCGATGCGCTCGGCGCGCAGGTCGCTGGCATTCCAGGTGAGGTTGTCGCGCTTGTCGAGATCCACCTTGAGGCGGCCATGCAGACCGCGGGTGTCCAGCGCGCCCTCGGCCATGTCGAAGCCGGCCCCGGCGGTGATGTCGAGGTTGTCACGCCGCTCCTGGCTGGACGATGCTTCCACCAGCATGCCGCCATTCGATGCGTCGAGGGCTATCTGTTCGGCCGAGGCCTGCAGGCCCTCAAGGTGCAGGGCGATATCCTCGCGGGCGCTGCTGCCCAGCTTCAGTGTGCCGTTGCTGGCGAACGCGGCATTCACCGCCTGGCGTGCCTCTTCGTCCTGCTTGCCATGGCTGAAGTGGCCGCCGATGGCGCCGCCCGTGATGTTGCCAGCCTTGACCGCCAGCTCCGCGCCGCCGCCCATCTTGGCGCCGGTAGCGTTCTGGGTATCGCTGGCCGCCTTGACCTGCAGCCGACCGCCACTTTGCAGTTGAATGTCGCCGGTCTTGGCCTCGCGGCTGCCAATGCGGGTGCCTTCGAGCACAAGGTCGCCGCCACTGCTCAGCTTTACCTGGCCCTTGGCGTCGATCTGCGCCACCTGAGCCTTGCGCTGTGTACTCTGGCTCTGGCCATGGTCGAGGTAGCCCCGGCCATCGACGCCGGTGCTGCCCGGGCGGTTGCCGACCTTGGCCCAGGCATTGCCGTCGAGCTGGCGTGATTGCTGTTCGGTCTGGTCGTTTGCCTGTGGCAATGTCAGCGAACCGGCACTGCTGATGACCACGCTGCCTTCACCGCCATCGATGCGTGTCCCTTCATAACGACCAGAGCTGCCCAGTTGCACCTGGATGCCCTGTTGCCCATACAGGCTGCCGGGTACGGCGCTGCTGGTGCTGTCCTTTTTGTCCAGCGAGCCGCCTTTGCCAGCGGCGCGTGCATTCAGGTCTTCGCCGGTGCTGGTGTCCAGGCGCACATCGCCGCCGTAGGCCAGGCGTTGCACAGTAGTTTCCTGGGTGTTCTCGGTCGCCTGCATCTGGTGTTGCCGGGCCTCGATCTGCAGCTTGCCGGCGTTGGCGCGCCAGGCGGTGCCCTGGTCGGTGATGGTGTCGGCCTTGACTTCGACCTTGGCCCCGGACAACTCGCTCGCCTGGGCAAAGCCGCGGCGCTGGTTTTCCAGGCGCTTGAGGTGGTCCACGGTCATGTCGGCGCCAACGCTGGGCGGCGCCATGGCGTCTTCAGGGGAGGCTTGCTGGAAGCGCGCGGCTTCTTCGCCCACCACCAGGCGTTCGATGGGGCGGGTAAGGTCGCGGTACTCGACACTGGCGCCGAGGCTGCCCGACCAGTCGTCACGGCTTTGTTCACGTTCCTCGGTATCCTGCACCGCGCGGTTGTCGATGCGTTTGGCCGTTACCTGCAGGGTGTTGCCAGCCTTGACGCGTGCGGCCTCTGTGACCAGTTCATCGCCATTCAGCTTCAGGTCGCCGCTGGCCTGCAATGTGCTGCGTTGCACCTTGCTGTCGCGTTCGGTCTGCACCTGGCGGTTGTGATGGCCTTCGAACAAGCTGCCCAGCCGGTCGATGCCGCCAGTCACCGTCAGGCCGCCGCCACTGTGGGTGGTGCTGGTGGTTTTGTCGCGGTCATTGCGGGTTGCCCCCAGGGTCACCTTTTGGGCCTGCACATCGAGGTCGCCTGCGGCGGCCTTCACCGTGGAACCGTTGACTTGCAGGTGAGCCCCGCTGCCAAGGCTCACCGAGGCGCCTTCGAGCTCACTGGCGGCCTGGCTAGTGGTGCGTTGCTTGCTGCTGGTGGTGGCGACGTCATAGGCAATGCCGGCCGAATACTGGCGGGACTCGGGCTTGCCATCCTCGGCTTCCTGGGTTTGCTTGGCGCTGGTGCTGAAACCACGTTGCTGGTTGCGGGTTTCGTGCTCGTCAACCGCTTGCGCGCTGGTAATCAGCAGGTCGCCCTTGGCCTCTACCTGCAGGTGCCCGCCCGCTGCGACCTTGGCGCCCTGGATGCGCATTTCCTCGGCGCTGGCCAGGCGCAGATTGGTGGCCGAGCCGACGTCGCTGGTCAGTACCTGCTGTGTACGGTCGGTGCTCTCGTGGTCGCTGCCAATCAGGCCGAACAGCTTGCTGTCGCTGGTACGGTCGGTGGAGGTGGTGCGGCCATGGTCGGCTTCGATGGCCAGTGCACCTTTTGTGCTGTAGAGCAGCGCGTCCTCCTTGCCGTGCACGGTACTGCCCTTGATGGCCACCTGGTCAGCTGTCACGGCCAGCTTGCCGTCCGTCGTGACACTGCTGCCGGCAACGGCCTGGCCTTCGCTGTCGTTACCCTTGCGGTCGCCAAAGAAGGTGCCGGATACAAGGTCGCCGCGATAGTCGCGTCGGGTTCCCCGCTCCTGCAGGGCTGTGGTACCAATGTTTGCCTCATTGGCTTCGATTGCCATGTCGCCGCGGCTGTGCAGGCTGCTGCCCTTCACATCGACGGTATTCTTGGCCTTGAGCGTCATGCGCTGGGCCTGGAGTGCACTGCCTTGCGCGGTTTCCTTGTACTGGTCGGTATCGCTGTCACCGCGCCACAAGTCCTTGCGGTGGCGAACCTGCTCTTCGGTGTGCTGGCTGTCGATGCCGGCAGCGATGGCCAGGTTGGTGCCGCTGTCGAGTGTCAGCTCATTGCCAGCATCCACCTTGGCAGCCATCAGGCGCATGTCGTCAGCGGATTGCAGCAGCACGCCGTCCTTGCCTTGCAAGCTGCTGCCCTGTTGCTGCTGCTGGGTCGTGGTGGTTTCGCGGTTGTAGGTTTCGCGGGTGACGAACAGGAACTTCTTGTTCCAGCTGTCGCTGTCGCGCTCGATGTTCTCGCGGGTTGTGGCGTCCAGCGTGAGCTTCTTGCCGGCCTTGGCCTCGATTCGCCGAGCTTGCCCATCGACGGTTTCAAGGGTCAGGTCATCGGCAGCGGTCAGCCGCAGATCGCCCTGTTCGCTGTACAGTTCGACGGGGTTGTCGGCCTTGCCGCTGACCTGCAGGGCGCCGGCCGACTGGATGTCGACCCCGTCGATACCCAGCAGCTGCGATGCCCCCACACGCACACCGGCACCTTCTGCGGTGCTCACCACGCGAATGCGCCCGGCGCGCATGGCACCGAACAGGCTGGCATCGATGCTGGACGGAGTGCCCGGCAGGTGTTCGAGAAATTCGCCGCTGGTGCTGTCGATGCGGTTGCGACCGACGGTGATATCGATTGAGTTGCGCGCCATCAGCAGCCCTTTGCTGTCTACGCGTGGGGCAATAAGTTCGAGGGCGCCGTTGGGGTTGCGCTGGCCGCCCTCGAGCACTTGCAGGGTACCGCTGGCGTTGATCGTGTCGAGGTACTTCAGTCGCTGGCCCTCGAACTCGGGGGTGCCCACCACGAAACCGGCGCGTGTGGTGTTGATGAAACTGCCGCCGTTGAGGGTGATGCCATTGGGGTTGGCCAGGATGTAGTCGGCCGGGCGGCCGAAGATTTCCTGCGGCCCTTCGATCAGCGAGGCGTTGCGGCTGACCACCTCGTTGAGAATGGTCGAGGCCGCCTGGCCCTGGAATTGCGGGTTGGCCGCCAGGGCACCGGCCAATTCCGACTGCCCGGCCTGGGTGGCATTGTTTAGAACCACCCCGGAGCGATCCACGTTGTAGTCGAGGAACTGGTTATGCGACAGTCCGTTGGCGTTTGGCGCGACAATATTGATGACCGGGACGCCATGCCCATCGTTGATGACCGGTGTGCCGCCGGGGCCGCTGGTTGCTGTAAGGCCGCCCTGGGCCAGAGCGGTGCCGGGCCCGAGCAGGGCGAGGAAGATGGCCCAGCGCAAGGTGTCCGGGCGGGTAGACGGTGACTGCGAGAGTGTTTGCATGTTCTCGTTCTCTTTGTTGTGGGTGAATCAGATGTTCAGGGCCAGTTCCACCACCCAGAAGCCAGGCTCCAGCAGCGGGCGGGGCAGGTCGCTGGCGTACAGCGCGCGTTGGTAGCCCAGGCGCAGGTGGCTGCCGGGCAGGCTCAGTTCGGCGCCGGCGGTGGCCCCGGCAAGGCGTTGTGAAGGCTTGCCTTCGGCGTTGCGGGTCCAGCCAAGGTCCAGGCCGATGTAGGGGCGTACTTGCAGGGGAGCGGTCCAGCCTTCCGATAGCGGCTGACTGACGGTGTTGCGCCAGACGGCGCTGCTGGCACCGGAGTAGGTACGCAGGCGAAACCCGCGCACGGCCGAATCGTCGCTGACCAGCAACTGCTCGACAGCGGGTAACGGGTCACTGCTGTATTGCAGAGCCAGTTCGCTCTGCCAGCGCCATGGCTGGCTGGCCGGGCCCTGGCGCAGGTGCAGCAGGTTGGCGCGGTACTTGCGAAAATCCGGGCGCAGGCGTTCTGCTCCCAACGGCGAGCGGTCGGCACCAAAGGCGTCGATTCCCTGAGCGACACCGAGGTAGCCATTCCACAGGCCTGTTTCCAGCCACAGCAGGTTGATACCCGCTTCCACGGAGACCAGGGTGGGGCTCTGCTGGACGATCACCGCGCTGGCGCTGCGGTTGACCATTTGCTTGCGGTCCAGCCGGGCGCTGGCGCTGAGCATGCCTTGCTGGTTGCGCCACAGCACCCGCTCGACGCTCAGGCCCTGGTAGCTGCTGCTGCCGTCTGCTACCTGGCGGCTGTGGGGGAGCGGCGCCTCGTAACGCAGCTCGCTGGCGCTGAGCGCGAAGGCCCAGGCGCCGTAGGGGATGCTGTAGTACAGCGAGACGCCTTGGCTTTGCCCAGGCGCGTCGAGCACCGTGCCGTTCAGCGACAGGCGCAGGTCATCATTGAGGCCCAGCGGGCTGTCCAGACCGAAGCCGAGGTTCAGGCGATGACGCCCGGTCAGGTCGCTGCCGCGGTTGTCGAAGCGGCTGTCCAGGTGCCCGCGCGAGGCCACCTTGCGCGGCTGCACGACAACTCGGGTGCCGCCCTGCAGTTCGCCGGGCAGCAAGGCTGCGGACAGGTCATAAGCGCGCAGGCGGTTGAGCTGGTCGAGGCCTTGTTCCAGGTCTGGCAGGTACAGTGGCTGCCCGAGCAGGCCGGGAAAGGCGCCTGAGAGGGACAGGGGCAAATCGGGGCCCGCCAGTTCGATGGACTCGACGAACCCCTCGACGATGACCAGGTCCAGCGGTGCGCCGTCTTGTGGTGGTTGCTGCAGGTAAGGCCGGCTGGTCGGGTAACCGGCCTGCACATAGCGCTGGGTGATGGCTTTAAGCAGCCCGTTGATTTCCGCGATGTCCATGCACGGGGTGACGAACCGGCGAAGGGTTGGCGTCAGCGCCGAGTCGGAAAGCTTGCGGTTGCCGGCCACGCGTACGCCGCTGATGGCCCAGCAGCGCTGGTCGTGCGGGAGGGGGGCGGTAGTGTCGGTTTTTTTTGCCGGGGCGGGCTGACGCTGCCAGCGTTCCAGCCGCTGTTGCTGTTCCAGCTGTTGCAGACCGCGCTGCTGATCGCGCAGTTGCTGGCTGGCGGGGTCGTTGGCCAGCACCTGGGGCGCGGCCAGCAAACCGGACAGGCAGCAGGTGAGTGCCCAGCAGGTGGCGCGGTGAATGTGGAACGGCATTGAAGCACCCCGCAAATGATGTACGGATCTCGTACTCGTCTGCGTGGATGCTAAAAATTAAGGGGTTCGCCTGGATGCAGTACCCAGCCTAAGCGCTTGTAAGGCGCGTTCTTGCCTGATGGTGGGAAGCTTCCTACAGCATCAGTTGAAAGGCCCGCTATCAGGGCCGAATTTCGATCAACGTGCCATCCCGCACCAGGTCCCACACTTCCTGCATGTCGCGGTTGCGCATGGCAATACACCCATCCGTCCAGTCCAGGGTGTGGAAGTACCACTCCGGATACTCGTCGTTGATCGGCGTACCATGGATCATGATCATGCTGCCGGCACTCACCCCTTCACGGGAGGCACGGGCGGCATCGGTGATATTCGGGTAATTGATGTGCATGGCCAGGTTGAAGCGGTCGCTCTGCTTGCGCCAGTCCAGCCAGTACAGGCCCTCGGGGGTTTTCTTGTCGCCTTCGCGCTCCTTGGCGCCCTTGGGCTGCTTGCCCAGCGAGATGCGGTAGGTTTTCAGCGGCTCGCCACGGCTGATCAACTGCAGGCGACGCTCGGACTTGATCACCAGTACCTTGTCGATCAGCGGTTGCATGGCCTGCTGCGAAGGCGAAGGTGTTTGCGCTGCCGGCTGGGGCTTGCGGATGATGGTCTCGGTGAAGGCCGCCTGGGACACCGAGGTAACGCAAAGGCAGAAAAGGGCAAACAACCAGCGCATGTAACGGTATCCCTGAAGGCTTCTAGGTAATGGGCGAGACGTTCATCGGCGGCAGGTATTCATGGCCTATGGGGTAGTGCTGCCCGATGCGGTCGCGATAGTAGCATTCTAGTGTGCGAGTGACGGTGCGGAAAGCCAGCTCGCCCCACGGTATCTCATGTTCCTCGAACAGCCGCACCTCCAGGCTTTCGACACCGACCGCGAAATCAAGGTCCGCCAGTTCGGCGCGGAAGAACACATGCACCTGGTTGATGTGTGGCAGGTCGAACAGCTGGTACAGGCTCATGCTGCCGACCCGGGCGCAGGCCTCCTCGACGGTTTCGCGACGGGCGGCCTGGTCCAGGGTTTCGCCGTTCTCCATGAAACCGGCAGGCAAGGTCCAGAAGCCGCGGCGTGGCTCGATGGCGCGCCGGCACAGCAGCACCTGGCTGCCCCAGGTCGGCAACACGCCGGCTACGATGTTGGGGTTCTGGTAATGGATGGTCTGGCAAAACTCGCAGACATACCGCAGGCGGCTGTCGCCCTCGGGGATCTGCTGAGTGACCGGCTGGCCGCACGCGCTGCAGAATTTCATGTGTCGTTCCTTTTGCTCTGGGCTATCTTGGCGCGCCGGCCGTGCTGCCGCAAGCGCACGGGGCTTGGGTGCTTCGCGCCTTTGGTGCATCATGCAAGGCAGGCCTTGGATACGAGCGTGCGCAATGCTGGACGAGCTACTTCGCCGAATGAGCAACCACCAACCCGCATCACTGGAAACCGACCGGCGGTTCCCCGAAGCGGCGGTCCTCTTGCCCATTACCCGCAGCGAAGCGCCCGAACTGGTCCTGACCCTGCGCGCCAAGGGCCTGTCCACCCACGGCGGAGAAGTGGCCTTTCCCGGTGGCCGCCGCGACCCGGAAGACCCGGACCTGGTGTTCACCGCGTTGCGTGAAGCGGAAGAAGAAATCGGCCTGCCGCCAGGCCTTGTGGAAGTGATCGGCCCACTCAGCCCGCTGATTTCGCTGCACGGCCTGAAAGTGACACCATTCGTCGGCCTCATCCCTGATTTTGTCGAATACCGTGCCAATGATGCCGAGATCGCGGCAGTATTCACCGTGCCGCTGGAATTCTTTCGCCAGGACCCGCGCGACCATACCCACCGTATCGATTATCAGGGGCGCAGCTGGTATGTGCCCAGCTATCGCTATGGCGAATACAAGATCTGGGGGTTGTCGGCGATCATGATCGTCGAACTGGTCAACCTGCTGTTCGATGCCGGCATCAGCCTGCACCAGCCCCCTGAGCGTTACATCGAAAACTGAGCGGGGCCAACCCCGTCGTCTGCGTTGCAGCCTGAGGAGCAAGCATGAAATACCGCCTGGGCGACCTGCGGGTCGAGAGTCACCCCACCAGTTGGGCCGCACCCAACGCCACGCTGATCGGCAAGGTGCGCCTGCAGGCCGATGCCAGCGTGTGGTTTGGCGCGGTGCTGCGCGGGGACAACGAGCTGATCGACATTGGCGAGGGCAGCAACGTGCAGGATGGCACGGTGATGCACACCGACATGGGCTCGCCGCTGACCCTGGGCAAAGGCGTGACCGTTGGCCACAACGCCATGCTGCATGGTTGCACGGTGGGCGACTACAGCCTGGTAGGCATCAATGCGGTGATACTCAATGGCGCGCGCATCGGCAAGCATTGCATCATCGGCGCCAATGCGCTGATTGCAGAAGGCAAGGAGATCCCCGACGGTTCGCTGGTGATGGGCTCGCCGGGCAAGGTGGTGCGCGAGCTGACCGAACAGCAGAAGCGCATGCTCGAAGCCAGTGCCGCGCATTACGTGCACAATGCCCAGCGCTATGCGCGAGAGTTGGTGGTTGAAGATGAGTGATGTCGTGGAGCGGCCGGTGGCCTCGCCGTGCGTGAGTATCTGTGCGCTGGACGAGCAGGATATCTGCACCGGTTGCCAGCGAACCGTGGCGGAAATCAGCCGTTGGGGGCGAATGGACAACGACGAGCGCCGGGCGGTGCTGAAGCTGTGCCATGAAAGGGCAGTAGCTGCCGGCCTGATTATTGGATGCTAGACACCTTGTCGGCTTCATCGCCGACCTTGTAGGAGCGGCCTTGTGTCGCGATGGGCTGCAAAGCAGCCCCAGTAATTTGTGCATCAGCGCTGAAATCCAGGGACTGCTTTGCAGCCCATCGCGACACAAGGCCGCTCCTACAGGAAGTACCGTTGCCTGCCGATGAAGCCAGCGGTAATCTGTGCGGCTTGCCCACAGACTACCCGCCATGTTCTATCTGATTGCCTACATCAGCAGCGTAGTGCTGATCAACTACGCCTTCTCCAGCGCGCCACACCTGGACATCATCTGGTCTGCCTGGGGCGGCCTGGTTTTCATCCTGCGCGACATGGTGCAGACCCGCTTCGGCCATGGCGCCCTGGTCGCCATGCTGGCGGCGCTGGTGCTGTCCTATGTCACTTCGGAGCCGGCCATCGCCCTGGCCAGCGCCACCGCGTTCTTCATTTCCGAACTGATCGACTGGCTGGTGTTCAGCATCACCCGCCGGCCGTTGCGCGACCGCCTGTGGCTGAGTTCGGCGCTGAGCATCCCGGTGGACACCTTCATCTTCTTTGGCATGATCGGCGCCCTGACCCCAGCCGTGATCGGCACCGCCATGGCCTCGAAATTCGCCGGTGTCACCGCCGTGTGGCTGGCCATGGCATTTCGCGCCCGGCGGGCCGCCGTGGCGGGTTGATGGTGTAGAATAGCGGTCCTTTTTCAGCGGGCGGCGCCAAGTCTGGTGCGGCCCCGGATGCCTTCGAGGACCTGAAATGACCCGTATCGGAACCCCATTGTCGCCCACTGCGACCCGTGTACTGCTCTGCGGCTGTGGCGAGCTGGGCAAGGAAGTGGTGATCGAGCTGCAGCGCCTGGGCGTCGAAGTGATCGCCGTCGACCGCTACGCCAATGCCCCGGCAATGCAGGTGGCGCACCGCAGCCACGTGGTCAACATGCTCGATGGCGTGGCCCTGCGCGCGGTAATCGAGGCCGAGAAGCCGCACTACATCGTCCCTGAAATCGAAGCCATCGCCACCGCCACCTTGGTCGAGCTGGAAAACGAAGGTTTCAACGTGGTGCCGACCGCTCGCGCCACCCAGCTCACCATGAACCGCGAAGGCATCCGCCGCCTGGCCGCCGAAGAGCTGGACCTGCCTACCTCGCCGTACCACTTCGCCGACACCTATGAAGACTACGCCAAGGCCGTGGCCGATGTCGGCTACCCGTGCGTGGTCAAGCCGGTGATGAGCTCGTCGGGCAAGGGCCAGAGCCTGCTGCGCAGCGATGCCGACCTGCAGAAGTCGTGGGACTACGCCCAGGAAGGTGGCCGCGCCGGCAAAGGCCGGGTCATCGTCGAGGGCTTCATCGACTTCGAATACGAAATTACCCTGCTGACCGTGCGACACGTCGGCGGCACCACCTTCCTCGAGCCTGTCGGCCACCGCCAGGAGAAGGGCGACTATCAGGAATCGTGGCAGCCGCAGGCCATGAGCCCCAAGGCCCTGGCCGAGTCGCAGCGGGTGGCCAAGGCGGTCACCGATGCCCTGGGCGGTCGTGGCCTGTTTGGCGTGGAACTGTTCGTGAAGGGCGACCAGGTGTGGTTCAGCGAAGTCTCGCCACGCCCGCATGACACTGGCCTGGTGACCCTGATTTCCCAGGACCTGTCGCAGTTTGCCCTGCATGCCCGCGCCATTCTTGGCCTGCCGATTCCGGTAGTGCGCCAGTTCGGCCCTTCGGCTTCGGCGGTGATCCTGCCCGAGGGGCAGTCGCAGCAGACCAGCTTTGCCAACCTGGGTGCGGCGCTGAGTGAGCCGGATACTGCCATTCGCCTGTTCGGCAAGCCGGAAATCAACGGTACCCGCCGCATGGGCGTGTGCCTGGCGCGTGATGAGTCGGTCGAAGCGGCGCGTGCCAAGGCGACCCGTGCTTCGCAGGCGGTCAAGGTCGAGTTCTGATCCGGGATCGTAAGGGGCCGCGTTGCGGCCCTTTCGCCGGCAAGCCAGCTCCCACAGGGACTCCACAAGGCTTGAGGGCTGTGGAGGCTTTGTGGGAGCTGGCTTGCCGGCGATGGGCTGCAAAGCAGCCCCTGCTTTCTCACAGTTCGGTATTGCGGGTTTCTTTCAGGCACAGCACGGCAATCAAGCTGATCACCGCCGCCACCGACACATAACCCCCCACCCAGCTCAACCCACCCATGCTCACCAGCTTCTGGGCAAAGAACGGTGCCGCCGAGGCCCCGACGATGCCGCCCAGGTTGTATGCCGCCGAAGCGCCGGTATAACGCACGTGGGTCGGGAACAGTTCAGGCAGCAATGCTCCCATCGGTGCAAAGGTCACCCCCATCAGGAACAGCTCGATGGCCAGGAACAGCGCCACGCCTGCGGTCGACCCCGAAGTCAGCAGCGGCTCCATGGTAAAGCCCGAGGCCACTGCCAGCAGGCCGCCGACGATCAACACCGGTTTGCGCCCGTAACGGTCGCTGAGCCAGGCCGACAGCGGTGTGGCCAGGGCCATGAACACCACCGCGAAGCACAGCAGGCCAAGGAACATCTCGCGGCTGTAGCCCAGCGTGGTCACGCCATAGCTCAGCGAGAACACCGTGGAGATGTAGAACAGCGCGTAACAGACCACCATTGCCGCTGCGCCCAGCAGGGTCGGCAGCCAGTATCTGGAAAAAAGGTCGACCACTGGCATTTTCACCCGCTCGTGGCGGGCGACGGCCTTGGCGAACACCGGGCTTTCTTCCAACTTCAGGCGCACATACAGGCCCACCAGTACCAGCGCGGCGCTGAGCAGGAACGGAATGCGCCAGCCCCACTCGCGGAACTGCTCGTCGCTGAGCACCAGGGCCAGGGTCAGGAACAGGCCGTTGGCGGCCAAAAAGCCGATCGATGGGCCCAGCTGCGGGAACATGCCGAACCAGGCGCGCTTGCCTTCCGGCGCGTTCTCGGTGGCCAGCAAGGCCGCGCCACCCCATTCGCCACCCAGGCCCAGGCCTTGTCCAAAGCGCAGCAGGCAGAGGATGATCGGTGCCCATACACCAATGCTGTCATAGCCCGGCAGCACGCCGATGGCCGTGGTGGATACGCCCATCAGCAGCAGCGAGGCGACCAGGGTCGACTTGCGGCCGATACGGTCGCCAAAGTGGCCGAACAGTGCCGAGCCCAGCGGGCGCGCCAGGAAGGCGATACCGAAGGTGAGGAAGGCCGCCAGCATCTGCGCGGTACCCGACCCGGACGGGAAGAACACCGGGCCGATCACCAGGGCGGCGGCAGTGGCGTAGACGTAGAAATCGTAGAACTCGATGGCGGTACCGATGAAGCTGGCGGTGGCTACCCGCGCGGGCGAGTTGGCCGGTGCGGCAGGCGCTTCGGCATAGGTGCTGCTGGTTGTCATTGAATAGGTCCCTGACAGTCTGGTCCGGCTCCATGGGGATAAGCCCCGCGGCGTGCGATGCCAAAAGGCAGGCACGGTGGCGCGGGCGCCGGAGCGTTTTGTTGTTGTGTGCGCCCGACTGACGATAGCCCAAGGGGGATAGGGGCGGGGGCGGATACTGTTCGGGGTGTGAAGCAGGACCGCAGGGCGTGTCAGTGGAGCGGACTGGCCGTGGAGCGCCGGTTGCGGGTAGCAGGCGGGACGGCGGGGCTGGGTAAGCGTGACCCGAGTATAGCTATCGGGTCACGGTCCACACCAGTACCTTGCTGGCACAATTGTCCTCTGTTTCGAGGATTTCCAGGCGATAGCGGCCGATCTTCAGGCAAACGGCGCTTTCCGGGATGCTTTCCAGCGCTTCGGTGACCAGCCCGTTGAGGGTTTTCGGCCCTCCGTCGCAGGGCAGGTGCCAGCCCAGGCTGCGGTTGATCTCGCGCAGCGAAGCAGTGCCGTCGATGACGAAGGTGCCATCGGGCTGCGGGTGCACGTGGGGGTTGTCCAGGCTGTGTTCATCCTCGAACTCGCCAACGATCTCTTCGAGGATGTCTTCCAGGGTGACGATGCCCAGCACTTCGCCGTACTCGTCCACCACCACGCCCAGGCGGCGCTGCTGCTTGTGGAAGTTCAGCAGTTGCATCTGCAGGGGCGTGCTCTCGGGCACGAAATAGGGCTCGTAGCAGGCGCCGAGCAACATCTCCAGGGTCAGCTCGGCCTTGGGCAGCAGGTGGCTGATCAACTTGGTGTTGAGGATTGCTTCAACCTGGTTGATGTCGCTGTGGTACACCGGCAGGCGGGTGTGGCGGCTGACGATCAGTTGCTCGATGATGCGCTCGATCGGCTCGTCGAGGCTGATGCCGTCCACTTCGTTGCGCGGTACCAGGATGTCGTTGACGGTGATCTTGTTCAGTGACTGCAGGCCGTCCAGCAGGCCATGGCGCGGCGCTTCGTGTTCCTCATCCTCGTCGAATTCGTCGGCTTCCTGCGGATGCAGGGCCACGGCCGTGGGTTGCACCCGGAACGGACGCAGGATCAGCTTGGCAATCCCATCCAGCATCCAGGCCAGCGGTTGCAGCAAGGTGAGGGGTACTTTAAGCAGGCTGGCGCCGAGGCTGACGAACGCCTGCGGGTTGCGCCGGGCCAGGCGCCGCGGCAGGTATTCGGCAAACACCAGCAGGACGAGGGTGGCGGCCAACCCGGCCAGCCAGAAGCCGTGCTCGCCGCTATGGCGCTGGCCAACCAGGCAGGCCAGGCCCAGCACCAGCAGCTTGCCCAGGCTGGCGCACAGCACCAGGGCCTGGGCCGGCAGCACGGGCTGGCCATCCTCGCCGGTGCGCAGCGCGCCATTGAGTTGCAGGCGGGCGGCATCCACCGCGGTGAACAGCGCCGACCACAACAGCGCCAGTGCCAAGGTGCCGAATAGCGGTGCGTACGGCAGGGTATCCATGGGCGGCCGTCAGATATGCAGGATGAATTCGCGAACCAGCTTGCTGCCGAAATAGGCCAGCATCAGCAGGCAGAAACCGGCCAGCGTCCAGCGGATGGCCTTGTGGCCACGCCAGCCCAGGCGGGTGCGGCCCCACAGCAGCACGCTGAACACCACCCACGCGACACAGGCCAGCAGGGTCTTGTGTGCCAGGTGTTGGGCGAACAGGTTGTCGAGGAACAGCCAGCCGGAGATCAGCGAAAGCGACAGCAGGCACCAGCCGGCCCAGAGGAAGCCGAACAGCAGGCTTTCCATGGTTTGCAGCGGCGGGAAGTTGCGGATCAGCCCGGACGGGTGCTTGTTCTTCAGCTGGCGGTCCTGCAGCAGCAACAGCAGTGCCTGAAACACTGCGATGGTGAACAGCCCGTAGGCCAGGATCGACAGCAGGATATGCGCGAGGATGCCCGGCTCTTCGTTTACCAGCGGCACCGTGCCGGGGGGCGCGAACTGCGCCAGCAGCGCGGTCACCGCGCCCAGCGGGAACAGCAGCACCAGCAGGTTTTCCACGGGTATGCGCAAGCAGGCCAGCAGGGTCAGGGCGATGACCGCCACGGCGATCAGGCTGGCGGCACTGAAGAAGTCCAGGCTCAGGCCCAGCGGGGTGATCAGCTGGAAAAACAGCGCACCGGCCTGGGCGAGTACCGCGAAGGCACCCAGCAGGGCAAGCAGGCGCTTGTCGGCCTTGCGGTTCTGGGCAAGGTAAGAGCCCTGGTAGATTGCCGCGGCTATATATAGGCCGGCGGCTATCAGGTTGGGGATGAGGCTGGGTGAGGAGAACATAAGTCCTGGTTGGCGAGCCTTAAAGAGACGGAGTTTGGCATAGATCGCGCTGGTCTAGGAAGACTGGCAGACCGCGGTGCGGCCGGTTTTGAATGTGGTGCAGACCCTGTGGGAGCGGGTTCACCCATGAAGTGGCCGGCACAGCCACCGAATATCTATCAGGCCGCCAGCAAGGTGTGCGCCGCCGCCGCACTTCGCTATAATCGCCGCCTTGCTGTGCCCGGCGGGTATGCATTCCCCCCTGGGCGCCTGACAAACCTCGGCTTTTACTGGGCCTGAAAGGATCACCATGTTCGAAAACCTGACCGACCGCCTGTCACAGACGCTGCGCCATGTCACCGGCAAGGCCAAGCTGACCGAAGACAACATCAAGGACACGCTGCGCGAAGTGCGCATGGCCCTGCTCGAGGCCGACGTTGCCCTGCCGGTGGTCAAGGATTTCGTCAACAGCGTCAAGGACCGTGCAGTCGGCACCGAAGTATCGCGCAGCCTGACCCCGGGCCAGGCGTTCGTGAAGATCGTCCAGGCCGAACTGGAAAGCCTGATGGGCGCGGCCAACGAAGACCTCGCACTGAACGCCGCCCCGCCCGCCGTGGTGCTGATGGCCGGCCTGCAGGGTGCCGGTAAGACCACCACCGCCGGCAAGCTGGCGCGCTTCCTCAAGGAGCGCAAGAAAAAGAGCGTGATGGTGGTGTCCGCCGACGTCTACCGCCCGGCGGCGATCAAGCAGCTGGAAACCCTGGCCAACGACATCGGCGTCACCTTCTTCCCGTCCGACATCAGCCAGAAGCCGGTGGCCATCGCCGAAGCGGCCATCCGCGAAGCCAAGCTGAAGTTCATCGACGTGGTCATCGTCGACACCGCCGGCCGTCTGCACATCGACGCCGACATGATGGACGAGATCAAGGCGCTGCATGCCGCGGTCAAGCCGATCGAGACCCTGTTCGTGGTCGACGCCATGACCGGCCAGGACGCCGCCAACACCGCCAAGGCCTTTGGCGAGGCGCTTCCGCTGACCGGCGTGGTGCTGACCAAGGTCGACGGCGACGCTCGTGGCGGTGCCGCGCTGTCGGTGCGTGCCATCACCGGCAAGCCGATCAAGTTCATCGGTATGGGCGAGAAGACCGAAGCCCTCGAACCGTTCCACCCCGACCGCGTCGCCTCGCGCATCCTCGGCATGGGTGACGTGCTCAGCCTGATCGAGCAGGCCGAGCAGAACATCGACAAGGCCAAGGCCGACAAGCTGGCCAAGAAGCTGAAGAAGGGCAAGGGCTTCGACCTCGAAGACTTCCGCGACCAGCTGCAACAGATGAAGAACATGGGCGGCCTCGGCGGCCTGATGGACAAGCTGCCGAGCATCGGCGGGGTCAACCTGTCGCAGATGGGCAATGCCCAGGGCGCCGCCGAGAAGCAGTTCAAGCAGATGGAAGCGATCATCAACTCCATGACCCCGGCCGAGCGCCGTGATCCGGAGCTGATCAGCGGCTCGCGCAAGCGCCGTATCGCCATCGGTTCCGGCACCCAGGTGCAGGACGTCGGCCGCCTGATCAAGCAGCACAAGCAAATGCAGAAGATGATGAAGAAATTCTCCGCCAAGGGCGGCATGGCCAAGATGATGCGCGGCCTGGGCGGGATGCTGCCGGGCGGCGGCATGCCGAAGCTGTAACCCCTATTCCGGGGGCCTGCCGTTTGTCCGGCAGGTACCCAGAACCCCCGCTGTGGCGGGGCAATGGCCGCGGATTTCGCGGCTCAACCGGCAGATCTGGACGGCAGGGCAGGGCCTTGCCGAAAAAGTCATTTGCAAATGTCCGTGTATTCCCCGAGAATATGCGGCCTTTTGGGCACCCGTGTGCCTATTTGGCATTCAGATTTGCAGTACCAGCTGCTGTATCAACTGCAGCACCGACTATAGGAACGATGTTCACATGGTAACCATTCGTCTGGCCCGTGGCGGCTCGAAAAAGCGCCCATTCTACCACCTGACCGTGACCAACTCGCGTAACGCCCGTGACGGCCGTTTCGTTGAGCGCGTAGGTTTCTTCAACCCGATCGCTGCTGGCGCCGAAGTCAAGCTGTCGGTCAACCAAGAGCGCGTCAACTACTGGCTGAGCCAGGGTGCACAGCCGTCTGAGCGCGTTGCTCAGCTGCTGAAGGACGCTGCCAAGGCTGCTGCCTGAGTAGTATGAACGCGACGCCAGAAAAGGCTGACGACCTCATCGTCGTTGGCAAGATTTTTTCGGTTCACGGCGTTCGCGGCGAGGTGAAGGTGTATTCCTTTACCGATCCGATTGAAAACCTGTTGGATTATCCGCGCTGGACGCTTCGGCACGAAGGCAAGGTAAAGCAGGTCGAGCTGGTCAACGGTCGTGGCTCCCAGAAGGGCCTGGTCGTGAAACTGAAAGGCCTCGATGATCGTGATGAAGCCCGTCTTCTGAGCGGTTACGAAATCTGCATTCCGCGGAGCCTTTTGCCCAACCTGGCTGCTGACGAGTACTACTGGTACCAGTTGGTGGGCCTGAAGGTCATCAACCAGGACGAACAACTGTTCGGCAAGGTCGATCACCTGTTGGAGACCGGTGCGAACGATGTAATGGTGGTCAAGCCCTGCGCAGGCAGCCTGGATGATCGCGAGCGTCTGTTGCCCTATACGGCGCAATGCGTGCTCGACGTCGACCTGGAAGCAGGCGTGATGCGGGTTGAATGGGACGCGGACTTCTAAACGATGGGTAACCTTCGCGTAGATGTCATCACGTTGTTCCCCGAGATGTTCTCGGCCATCACGGAGTACGGCATTACCAGCCGCGCGGTGAAACAGGGGTTGCTTCAAGTGACTTGCTGGAACCCGCGGGACTACACCACAGATCGTCACCACACGGTGGATGATCGGCCGTTTGGCGGTGGTCCGGGCATGGTGATGAAAATCAAGCCTCTGGAAGACGCCCTGGTTAGCGCCAGGCAAGCGACCGGAGCAGCGGCGAAGGTGATCTACCTTTCGCCACAAGGCCGCAAGCTGACTCAGCAGGCGGTCAAAGGCCTGGCCGAACAGGAATCGTTGATCCTGATCGCCGGTCGTTATGAAGGCATCGACGAGCGCTTTATCGAGGCTCATGTCGATGAGGAGTGGTCGATTGGCGACTATGTGCTTTCCGGTGGCGAGCTGCCGGCCATGGTACTGATCGATGCGGTTACACGGCTGCTGCCCGGAGCTTTAGGGCATGTGGATTCGGCGGAAGAAGATTCCTTCACCGACGGTCTGCTCGATTGCCCGCACTACACCCGGCCTGAGGTGTATGCGGATCAGCGTGTTCCCGACGTGTTGCTAAGTGGCAACCATGCACACATCCGGCGTTGGAGAATGAAGCAGTCCCTTGGTAGGACCTTCGAACGACGCGCCGATCTTCTGGAAAGTCGCTCGCTTTCTGGAGAAGAGAAGAAGCTGCTCGAGGAATATCTCCGCGAGCGGGACGATAGTTAAACGTATCGATGGTGGATCACGTATCCATCTTAGGAGCACAGCATGACCAACAAGATCATCCAGCAGCTCGAAGCCGAGCAGATGAGCAAGGAAATCCCGACCTTCGCACCAGGCGACACCGTTGTCGTTCAGGTTAAAGTGAAGGAAGGTGAGCGTTCCCGTCTGCAGGCGTTCGAAGGCGTCGTTATCGCCAAGCGTAACCGCGGTCTGAACAGCGCCTTCACCGTGCGCAAGATCTCCAGCGGCGTTGGTGTAGAGCGTACCTTCCAGACCTACAGCCCGCAAATCGACAGCCTGGCCGTGAAACGTCGTGGTGACGTGCGTAAAGCCAAGCTGTACTACCTGCGCGACCTGTCCGGCAAAGCCGCTCGCATCAAGGAAAAACTGTCCTGAGTGCAGTTTGCCCGGTGGCCAAGGCCGCCTAGCGAGAAAAAAGCAGCCTTCGGGCTGCTTTTTTGCGTTTTGACCCCCCGAAGATGTGATTGCCATGACTACCCGAGACCAGGAAATCCTGCGCCGCACCGAGCTGTCGGTGACCCGCGTGACCAAGGCGGTGTTCCCCAATACCACCAACCACCACAACACCCTGTTCGGCGGAACCGCCCTGGCCTGGATGGACGAAGTGTCGTTCATCGCCGCCACGCGCTTCTGCCGCCTGCCGCTGGTGACTGTGTCCACTGACCGCATCGACTTCAAGCACCCGATCCCGGCGGGCTCGATCGTCGAGTTGGTGGGGTCGGTCATCAAGGTGGGTAATACCAGCTTGCAGGTGCAGGTGGATGTGTTCGTCGAGAACATGTACCTGGATGGGCGCGAGCGGGCCATTCATGGGGTGTTCAGCTTCGTCGCCATCGACGAGGACAAGCGCCCGGTGCCGGTTTTGCCCCAGGCCTGAGCCCATCCTGGGCCTGACGCGGTCCCTGTAGGAGTGGCCTTGTGTCGCGATGGGCTGCGCAGCAGCCCCAGGATTTCAGCAGGGCTGTACCATCTTGGGGCTGCTGCGCAGCCCATCGCGACACAAGGCCGCTCCTACAAGGCCCGCGTCAGCTGCCCAAGCCCCTGATTGGGCACGACAACTTGTCAGCTGCTGTGAAACACTAGCCCCACCTCCAACACCCAGCAGCCCCGAATGCCCGCCCTAGACCACCCCCTGATCGACCAGTTCCTCGACGCCCTGTGGCTTGAAAAGGGCCTGTCCGACAACACCCGCATGTCCTACCGCAGCGACCTCGCCCTGTTCAACGGCTGGCTGCAGGAACACGGCGTCAGTTTGCCCGACGCCGGTCGCGACCTGATTCTCGACCACCTGGCCTGGCGCCTCGACCAAGGCTACAAGCCACGCTCCACGGCACGCTTCCTGTCCGGCCTGCGCGGCTTCTTCCGCTACCTGCTGCGGGAAAAACTGGTGGCCATCGACCCGACCCTGCAAGTCGACATGCCGCAACTGGGCAAGCCGCTGCCCAAGTCATTGTCCGAGGCCGACGTCGAAGCCTTGCTGCAGGCTCCGGACCTGGGCGAAGCCATCGGCCAGCGTGACCGCGCCATGCTGGAAGTGCTGTACGCCTGCGGCCTGCGGGTCACAGAGCTGGTCAGCCTGGCGCTCGACCAGGTCAACCTGCGCCAGGGCGTGCTGCGGGTGATGGGCAAGGGCAGCAAGGAGCGCCTGGTGCCCATGGGCGAAGAAGCGGTGGTGTGGTTGCAACGCTACCTGCGCGATGGCCGAGCCGAATTGCTCAATGGCCGCCCCAGCGATGTCCTGTTCCCCAGCCAGCGTGGCGAGCAGATGACCCGCCAGACCTTCTGGCATCGCATCAAGCACCATGCCCGGGTTGCCGGTATCGACAAACCGCTGTCGCCGCACACCCTGCGTCATGCCTTCGCCACCCATCTGCTCAACCATGGTGCCGATCTGCGCGTGGTACAGATGCTGCTGGGCCACAGTGACTTGTCGACCACGCAGATCTACACCCATGTCGCCAAGGCCCGTCTGCAGCAACTGCATGCCCAGCACCACCCGCGTGGATGAATGTTTTTCATGTTCCGCCGACCGGTCCTTGCAAGGCCCTTCACCGGCGGTGTGATGTGGTAGGCTTGGACGGTTTGCACCAAGGGCCGCACGGTCACCGCGTATTTTCCGCAGGTGACGCCCTCCGGCCCCTGTCCGCCTTCAGGAGTTCCCATGCGCGTGACCCAGTTTTTCGCCGCCGCCGCGTTGGCGCTGGCCAGTACCTTTGCCGTTGCTGCGGCAACCGACAGCAATGCCGCTGCCGAGCAAGCCATCCGTAAGTCGTTGCAGAACCTCGAGCTGGAAGTGCCCGTCGAAAGCGTGGCCAGCAGCCCGGTCAGTGGCCTTTATGAAGTCAAGCTGCAGGGTGGCCGCGTGCTGTATGCCAGCGGCGACGGCCAGTTCGTGATGCAGGGCTACCTGTTCCAGATCCAGGACGGCAAGCCGGTCAACCTCACCGAGAAGACCGAGCGCCTGGGCATTGCCAAGCTCATCAACGGCATTCCAGCCGCCGAGATGGTGGTTTATCCTGCCAAGGGCGAGACCAAGTCGCACATCACCGTGTTTACCGATACCACCTGCCCGTACTGCCACAAGCTGCACGCCGAGGTGCCCGAACTCAACCGCCGCGGTATCGAAGTGCGCTATGTCGCCTTCCCGCGCCAGGGGCTCGGTTCGCCGGGTGACCAGCAGTTGCAGGCCGTCTGGTGTTCCAGCGACCGCCGTGCGGCGATGGACAAGATGGTCGAGGGCGAAGAAATCAAGGCCGCCAAGTGCGCCAACCCGGTCAGCAAGCAGTTCCAGCTGGGCCAGTCGATCGGCGTCAACGGTACGCCGGCGATCGTCCTTGAAAGCGGGCAGGTCATTCCGGGCTACCAGCCGGCACCGCAGGTCGCCAAGCTGGCACTGGCCAAGTAATCCAATTCAGTACGCCGTCGTCATGGGGTGACGGCATGTTTCACGGTCGGCATAGGTGTCGGCCGTTCAATGGGGAGTTCACAGTGAAACCGGTCAAAGTAGGCATCTGTGGGTTGGGGACCGTCGGTGGCGGAACCTTCAATGTACTTCAGCGCAACGCCGAGGAGATCGCCCGCCGTGCCGGGCGCGGTATTGAAGTGGCACAGATTGCCATGCGCTCGCAGAACCCGAACTGCCAGATTACCGGTACCCCCATTACCGCTGATGTGTTCGAAGTTGCGAGCAACCCGGAGATCGACATTGTCATCGAGCTGATCGGTGGCTACACCGTGGCCCGCGAACTGGTGCTCAAGGCCATCGAAAACGGCAAGCACGTGGTCACCGCCAACAAGGCGCTGATTGCCGTGCATGGCAATGAAATCTTCGCCAAGGCCCGCGAGAAGGGCGTGATCGTCGCCTTCGAAGCGGCCGTGGCTGGTGGCATCCCGGTGATCAAGGCCATCCGCGAAGGCCTGTCGGCCAACCACATCAACTGGCTGGCCGGCATCATCAACGGCACGGGCAACTTCATCCTCACCGAAATGCGTGAGAAGGGCCGTGCCTTCCCGGATGTGCTGGCCGAAGCCCAGGCGCTGGGTTACGCCGAAGCCGACCCGACCTTCGACGTTGAAGGTATCGATGCCGCGCACAAGCTGACCATCCTGGCTTCGATCGCTTTCGGCATCCCGCTGCAATTCGACAAGGCCTACACCGAAGGCATTACACAGCTGACCACTGCTGACGTGAATTATGCCGAGGCCCTGGGCTACCGCATCAAGCACCTGGGTGTGGCCCGCCGCACTGCCGAAGGTATCGAGCTGCGCGTACACCCGACGCTGATCCCGGCCGACCGCCTGATCGCCAACGTCAACGGCGTGATGAACGCTGTCATGGTCAACGGTGATGCCGCCGGTTCCACCCTGTACTACGGCGCCGGTGCCGGCATGGAGCCTACCGCTTCGTCGGTGGTCGGCGATCTGGTCGATGTGGTCCGTGCCATGACCTCCGACCCGGAAAACCGCGTGCCGCACCTGGCCTTCCAGCCGGATTCGCTGTCGGCCCACCCGATCCTGCCGATCGAAGCCTGCGAAAGCGCCTACTACCTGCGCATCCAGGCCAAGGATCACCCGGGCGTACTGGCCCAGGTGGCCAGCATCCTCTCGGAGCGTGGCATCAACATCGAGTCGATCATGCAGAAGGAAGCCGAGGAACAGGACGGCCTGGTGCCGATGATCCTGCTGACTCATCGCGTGGTCGAGCAGCGTATCAACGACGCCATTGTCGCCCTGGAAGCCCTGCAGGACGTGGTCGGCAAGGTCGTGCGCATTCGCGTCGAACAGCTCAACTAACAATAGTGCCGGCGGGCCGCCAGTGCGGCCCCGGCCCCAGCATCGAAGGTTTGCACCCATGCGCTATATCAGTACCCGCGGCCAGGCTCCGGCCCTCAATTTCGAAGACGTCCTGCTGGCTGGCCTGGCCAGCGACGGCGGCCTGTACGTCCCGGAAAACCTGCCACGCTTCACCCAGGAAGAAATCGCCTCGTGGGCCGGCCTGCCGTACCACGAACTTGCCTTCCGGGTGATGCGCCCGTTCGTCGAAGGCAGCATCGCCGATGCCGACTTCAAGAAGATTCTCGAAGAAACCTACGGCGAGTTCGCCCACGCCGCGGTTGCTCCGCTGCGCCAACTGAACAGCAATGAGTGGGTGCTGGAGCTGTTCCACGGCCCGACCCTGGCGTTCAAGGACTTCGCCCTGCAATTGCTCGGCCGCCTGCTGGACCACGTGCTGGCCAAGCGCAACGAGCGCGTGGTGATCATCGGCGCCACCAGCGGTGACACCGGTTCCGCCGCCATCGAAGGTTGCCGCCGTTGCGACAACGTCGACATCTTCATCCTGCACCCGCACCAGCGCGTGTCCGAAGTGCAGCGCCGGCAGATGACCACCATCTTCGGCGACAACATCCACAACATTGCCATCGAAGGCAACTTCGACGACTGCCAGGAAATGGTCAAGGCCAGCTTCGCCGACCAGTCGTTCCTCAAGGGCACTCGCCTGGTTGCGGTCAACTCGATCAACTGGGCGCGGATCATGGCCCAGATCGTCTACTACTTCCACGCTGCCCTGCAGCTGGGTGGCCCGGCGCGTTCCGTGGCGTTCTCGGTGCCGACCGGCAACTTCGGCGACATCTTCGCTGGCTACCTGGCACGTAACATGGGCCTGCCGGTCAGCCAGCTGATCGTCGCCACCAACCGCAACGACATCCTGCACCGCTTCATGAGCGGCAACCAGTACGTCAAGGAAACCCTGCACGCGACCCTGTCGCCGTCGATGGACATCATGGTCTCGTCCAACTTCGAGCGCCTGCTGTTCGACCTGCACGGCCGCAACGGTGGCGCCATTGCCGAGCTGATGGCCAACTTCAAGCAGGGTGGCGGCTTCAGCGTCGAGCAAGACCGCTGGACTGAAGCGCGCAAGCTGTTCGACTCGCTGGCTGTAAGCGACGAGCAGACCTGCGAAACCATCGCCGAAGTGTTCGCCGCCACTGGTGAAGTGCTCGACCCGCACACCGCTATCGGCGTCAAGGCCGCCCGCGAGTGCCGCCGCAGCCTGGACACGCCGATGGTGGTGCTGGGAACCGCGCACCCGGTCAAATTCCCGGAAGCGGTGGAGAAGGCCGGTGTTGGCAAGGCGCTGGAGTTGCCGGCGCACCTCAGCGACCTGTTCAGCCGTGAAGAGCGTTGCACGGTGCTGGCCAATGACCTGAAGGCTGTGCAGGGCTTTGTCAGCCAGCATGGCAACCGCGGCAAACCTCTGTAACGGCGTTGCTTTCCGGGGCTGCTACGCAGCCCTTTCGCGACACAAGGCCGCTCCCACAGGAGAATCGCGCCCCCTGTAGGAGCGGCCTTGTGTCGCGATGGGCCGCAAAGCGGCCCCAAAAATCTAAGCCTTTTCCCATACCTCTATCAGAAACATCCTATTCGGCCCGCCCAGCGCAAAGCCTAAATTAGCCGGTCCTCCCACCAGGAGCGGCTCATGTACCAGCCCTATGTGTTGATCCACCAGGCTCGCCCATCCCACCAGATCCTCCTGCACCAGGCCCTCAACGCCCAGGGCATGTTCCACGTGCGCATCAGCGAAACCAGCGCAGACCTTGACGCCTGCCTGAGCGCGGATCGAAGCCCCGACCTGCTGGTCCTTGACCACGCCATGCCAACCCGGGCCGGTCTTGCCGTGCTCGATCAGCAGCAGCGAACACGTGCTTTGCTGTTCGTCGGCCAGGCTACTCCCAAGCGCCGCAACCTCGCCCAAGAGGCCAGAAACCGGGGCCTGTGGGTGCTCGCCGAACTGCCCTGGCCGCTGTCGATGCCAAGCCTGCAGCGTGCCCTGCAAGCACTGCAGGTGCGCCCATGGCGACGTATTCAAACTGTCACCTGCGCCCCGCATGCTCACTGAAACAGTCGCGGTGTAACGAACTTTCCGCTGCGTCTGTTGGTCAGTTCCTCTATATCCCACCACGCAGCGAGTGATCCGGATGGAAAGAATCTGCAGACTGCTCAACGAAGCCCTGACCCCCTATCAGATCCACCTCGGCGTCGCCGATGCCCAGGGTAATCGTCAACTGACCATTCATGACCGCCTCGCCGGCATCACCCTGCGGCGCTCGGTCAGCGAGCGCCAATTGCAGGAACAAAGCCTGTTGATCGACCTGGTGGATGGCCTACACCGCGACCTGCAGATCGCCGAAGGGCGTTTGCAGCCATGTGTGATCGCGGCATTGCAGCAGCGCCAGCAACCCCATGGAACCTTTGCCTGAGTGGTTTATCAGAAACTGTAGGGGCAGCCTGGCCAGTGCTTTGCTCCGGCGCTGGCAAGGCTGTCACGGGAAGCCCCAAGGGCTTTCGCTTGGCCCCGGGCGTGTTTCCCCAGCGCCCGGGGTTTCTTTTTTTGGGGGGACAGGCACATATCCTTGTAGGAGCGGCCTTGTGTCGCGACGGGCCGCAAAGCGGCACCGGCAATCTTCGCGGCGAAGCTGAAAATGTGGGGCCGCTACGCGCCCCATCGCGACACAAGGCCGCTCCTACAGGGGCCGATCGGGCAGCTAGTGGCCTTCGAAGAAGCGCTTGCTCTCTTCCATGTAGTCTTCCTGCAACGCCGGGTCCAGCCAGCGTGCATACAACCCCGGCAACACATCCCGACGCAAGGCAGGCAGCAGCTGGTCGATGTGCGCTATGGCTTCACGCCCCAGTTCGCTGTTCGAACAGCCCACATGCAGAAACTGGTAGCGGTTTACCCCTTTCACAGGATGAAACTTGTAGTCAGCCAGAGCCCCGGCTTGCAGCTCGACCAGGTAGCGCACTTCGGGCCAGTAGCCGAGCACCATGCGCAGGCGCCCGAGCTGTTGCATCTGCAGCAGGTTGGCGGTGGCGTCGTTGCCGTAGTGGCGGCTGAACGCGGTGTCGGGCAACTGGTGCAGGATGGCGTCGATCTGCGTGCCATAGCTGCGTTCGGCAACAACCCCCAGCTTCAGCGGGGTGTTGCTCAGCAGGCCATGCAGGTCTACCTCCTGGCCGTCGAGGTAAGGTGCCACCAGCGCCTCGCTGTCCTTGCGCAGCACCAAACCTCCACTGAGCACGCCCAGGGAGGGCACGGAAAACCGCACATATTCTGCGCGGTCGGGTGTCCACAGCAGGGTTGGATCGCAGGTGAAGCTCTTCGGGTCCTGCAGCATCTGGATGCCGCGGGCGCGGTTGACCCGCACGATGCTATGGTCGTACTCGGGCATCTGCCTGATCAGCAGGGGCAGCAATTGGTCGATCACCCCTTGGCCTTTTTCCGGCCCTTCGAAAATGGTGAAAGGCGGTAGGTCGCGCACCAGCCAGAAGATGCGCTCCTTGGCGCTGGCTGGCTGCAGCATCAATGTAGGCAGCAGCCCGCAAAGCAGGACCAGGTGGCGTAAGCAACGGGCAGCGCACATGGACAAGGGCCGTGCCGGGGTCAGACCGTGCCTGCTGCGCGCAGGCTGGCGATGGCCGCGGTGTCGTAGCCCAGGCTGCCGAGCAGTGCCTCGGTGTGTTCACCCAGCGCCGGGCCAACCCACTCGGTGGAGCCGGGGGTGTCCGACAGCTTGGGCACGATGCCCGGCATGCGGAACGGCTTGCCGTCCGGCAGTTTGGCCTGCAGGAACATTTCGCGTGCCAGGTACTGCGGGTCGTTGAACATGTCCTCGGCCGAATAGATGCGGCTGGCCGGTACTTCGGCGTTGTTCAGTGCTTGCATCAGCTGCTCCAGCGGCAGGCTGTTGGCCCAGCGGTCGATTACCCCGTACAGCTCGTCACGGCGCAGGTCGCGGCCATCGTTGGTGGCCAAGGTCGGGTCGTCGGCCAGGTCGTTGCGGCCGATGGCTTGCATGAAGCGCTTGAAGATTGCATCGCCGTTGGCGCCGATCTGCACATGCTTGCCGTCTGCGCTGGTGTGGATGGAGGAGGGCGTGATGCCCGGCATGATGTTGCCGGTACGTTCGCGGATAAAACCGAACACATCGAACTCCGGGACCATGCTTTCCATCATGGCGAAGATCGCTTCGTACAGGGCCACATCCACCACCTGGCCCTGGCCGCCGTTGACTTCCCGGTGCCGCAGCGCCATCAATGCGCCGATCACCCCCCACAGGGCAGCAATCGAGTCACCGATGGAAATGCCCGTGCGCACTGGTGGGCGGTCGTCGAAGCCGGTGATGTAGCGCAGGCCGCCCATCGACTCGCCCACGGCGCCGAAGCCTGGCTGGTCTTTCATCGGCCCGGTCTGACCAAAGCCCGACAGGCGCACCATTACCAGGCGCGGGTTGAGTGCGTGCAGCACGTCCCAGCCCAGGCCGAGTTTTTCCAGCACGCCCGGGCGGAAGTTCTCGATCAGGATGTCGGCCTCGGCCAGCAGGCGCTTGAGAATCTCGCGGCCCTCGGGGTGCTTGAGGTTGAGGGTGAGCGATTGCTTGTTGCGAGCCTGCACGAACCACCACAGCGAGGTGCCCTCGTACAGCTTGCGCCATTTGCGCAACGGGTCGCCGCCATCGGGCGATTCGACCTTGACTACCTCGGCGCCGAATTCGGCGCAGATGCGCGAGGCGAACGGGCCAGCGATGAGAGTGCCGAGTTCGACAACTTTGAGACCGGCGAGGGGTTTGCTGGGCGTAGTCATGGGGCATCCGTGGCAGCTGGGCAGATGCGTGGTTTTATCATAGGTCCGAAGCGGCAGATACTGCTGCGGGGCAACGAAGGGCAGTATCGGTTAGACTGTGTCACTTTTTCTCTGCGCAAGAAGCCCGTCGACCATGGCCCAGCCGTCTACCACCTACAAATTCGAACTGAACCTGACCGACCTCGACCGCGGCGTGTACGAAAACGTCCGTCAGACCATTGCACGCCACCCTTCGGAAACCGAAGAACGCATGGCCGTGCGCCTGCTGGCCTACGCCCTGTGGTACAACGAAAACCTGTCGTTCGGCCGTGGTTTGTCTGATGTGGACGAGGCGGCGCTGTGGGAAAAGAGCCTGGACGATCGCATCCTGCACTGGATCGAAGTGGGCCAGCCGGACGCCGACCGACTGACCTGGTGCTCACGTCGCACCGAGCGCACCAGCCTGCTGGCCTACGGCAGCCTGCGCGTATGGCAGAACAAAGTGGTAGACGCGGTCAAGGGCCTGAAGAACCTGAGCATCGCCGCCGTGCCGCAGGAGGTGCTGGAAACCCTTGCCACCGACATGCCCCGTACCATCAAGTGGGACGTGATGATCAGTGAAGGCACCTTGTTCGTCACCGACGACCGTGGCCAGCACGAAGTGCAGCTGGAGTGGCTGCTTGGTGAGCGCGGCTGAAGCACCCCATGCGTATCGAACCTCGCCCGCTGCCGCCGACCCTTCCATTCCTGGGTAATCTGCCACCCTTGCTGACCCGCCTGTACGCCGCGCGCGGCGTGCAGAGCGAGGCCGAGCTGGACAAAAGCCTCGCGCGCCTGCTGCCGTATCAGCAGCTCAAGGGCATCGAGGCCGGCGTGGACCTGCTGGTCGAGGCTATCGACCAGCGCCAGCGCATCCTCATCGTCGGCGACTTCGATGCCGACGGCGCCACTGCCAGTACTGTCGGCGTGCTGGGCCTGCGCCTGCTGGGCGCGGCCCACGTCGACTACCTTGTGCCCAACCGCTTCGAATACGGTTACGGGCTGACCCCGGAAATCGTCGAAGTGGCGCTGCAACGCCAGCCGCAACTGCTGATCACCGTGGACAACGGCATTTCCAGCGTCGACGGTGTGGCTGCCGCCAAGGCCGCCGGGCTCAAGGTGCTGGTCACCGACCACCACCTGCCGGGCGCGGAGTTGCCCGACGCCGACGCCATCATCAACCCCAATCAGCCGGGTTGCAGTTTCCCGAGCAAGGCACTGGCCGGGGTAGGGGTGATCTTCTATGTGCTGATGGCCCTGCGTGCGCGCCTGCGCAGCCTGGGGCGCTACGAAACGCAGCCGCAGCCGAACATCGGCGAATTGCTCGACCTGGTTGCCCTGGGCAGCGTCGCAGACGTGGTGCCATTGGATGCCAACAACCGCATCCTGGTGCACCAGGGTCTTGAGCGCATTCGTGCCGGCCGCGCCCGGCCGGGGCTCAAGGCCATTCTTGAAGTGGCCCGTCGCGATCACCGGCGCATCACCTCGACCGACCTCGGCTTCATCCTGGGCCCGCGGCTGAACGCTGCCGGGCGCCTGGACGACATGAGCCTGGGCATCGAATGCCTGCTGTGCGAAGACGCGGCCCTGGCCCAGGACATGGCCCAGCAGCTGGATGACCTGAACCAGGACCGCAAGTCCATCGAACAGGGCATGCAGCGCGAGGCCCTGGCCCAGCTAAAGGACCTGCCTGTCGAGTCGATGCCATATGGCCTGTGCCTGTTCGATGCCGACTGGCACCAGGGGGTTATCGGTATTCTGGCTTCGCGCCTGAAGGAGCGTTACCACCGGCCGACCATCGCTTTCGCCGACGCTGGCGAGGGCATGCTCAAAGGGTCGGCGCGTTCGGTGCCGGGTTTCCATATTCGCGATGCGCTGGATGCCGTGGCGGCGCGCCACCCGCAACTGATCAGCAAGTTCGGCGGCCACGCGATGGCGGCGGGATTGTCGTTGCCTGAGGCCAATTTCCCTGCATTTGCCGAGGCGTTCGACGAAGAAGTACGACGCCAGCTGCGCGAAGAGGACCTGACCGGTCGGCTGTTGTCCGACGGCAGCCTGGCGGTGGAGGAGTTCCACCTCGACCTGGCCAAGGCCCTGCGCCATGCCGGGCCCTGGGGGCAGCACTTCCCCGAGCCGCTGTTCCATGGCGTGTTCCAGTTGGTGGAGCAGCGCGTGGTGGGCGAGCGGCACCTGAAGGTGGTACTCAAGAGCGAGTGCGGCTCGGTGCGGCTGGACGGCATTGCCTTTGGCATTGACCGCGAAGTGTGGCCGAACCCGACGGTGCGTTGGGTCGAGTTGGC
Organism: Pseudomonas sp. TE3-3-F2023; assembly: GCF_036784815.1. Lineage (NCBI taxonomy): Bacteria > Pseudomonadati > Pseudomonadota > Gammaproteobacteria > Pseudomonadales > Pseudomonadaceae > Pseudomonas > Pseudomonas sp. TE3-3-F2023. The sequence goes on from NZ_CP145113.1 coordinate 2,021,669, forward strand.
GTACAAGCTAGATGTGAACGAGTTCCGTGGTAATGAAAGTGTGCAGTTGATGATTGCCCACATGGAACCGCGCTGACGGTAGATACCGCCGCTGCTGACGGCCTGGCGCTGGCCCGTTGTGGGAGCGGGTTCACCCGCGAACACCGGCGAAGCCGGTGCCATCCACCGAGTCGCTGCTTCGCGGGCATGCCCGCTCCCACAGGGCCTGCACCGGGCTTGAGGCTTGCACTGTACCTGTGGGAGCTGGCTTGCCGGCGATCACCGGCGAAGCCGGTGCCATCCACCGCGTCGTCTGCTTCGCGGGTAAACCGCTCCCACAAGGCTCTGCGGTGGGCTTGCGAAATTGCTCTCCGTACGACCGATGATCACATCAAACTCAGCGCGCCATACCTAACTCGGCATCATCCATCAGTGCCTTGGCCATCGCACTGAGATAGTGCGCAGCCCAGATCATCATGGGCTTCTCATCCATCAGCCCGACGATGGTCAACTCCCGCACATAGCCCATCAATTCCGAAGCTTGATCACGGGCGTCTCGGCACGGAATGCCCGCTTCGATGCGAAATAATGGGTGGGTCTGGTTTTCACCCTGAAAGAAAGTGGTCTTGCCTACGGTGAACTGGGTGTCTTCTGTGTTCATTGATCCCTCTCCTGATCATTCTGAGCGTTTTGTCGAAGGAGAAGAAATGAGGGGGATCAGGGACTGTCATTTTCATATCAATCACTCGTATGGTTGCTGATTGACCGCCTCTCCGACTCCACACGAAGGGTGGCAGTTGTACGCGGTGTGGAATCCAGGCTACGAGTAAACCCGGTAGGCTTTGCGGCCTTCCGCGCACAACTGCCATGACGACAGCTACTCGATAATTGATCGGGATTCCACCCCCGGCCGCTGAATGCCAGCGACCAGCAAAGGCTAGAGAGTCAGGATTCCAGTAACAATCAGACGCGAGTCGACAGGGCTTGTAGGGTATTTCCTCAGCTTAGGCTTCACCAGATCGGGATCGTAGGGATTATCTGAAATGCCTGTCAGAGTGCCTGCCTGTAGCGGCGGTCAGGGCTGCCAGGTGCCTGCCTTGAGAGTGATGTTGCCTAGGAGATCGAGCGCCGCGCGGGCGGCGCTCGATCTCATAGGCGCCACCACTCTCGATCCAACCCCCCCCCTTGCACACCCACCCGACATCCCATGGAACCTCCCCCCCAACCATTCTGGTCTAGTCTGAAGTTATGACCGGACCTGGGCCAGGGACGTGCAATTGAGTGTCCGGGCCGGATCACCATTGGAGTCCTTGGGAGGTGCCCTCATGAGCCTGCTGCTCGAGCCTTACACCCTGCGTCAGCTGACCCTGCCCAACCGCATCGCCGTTTCGCCGATGTGCCAGTATTCCGCCGTCGATGGTCTGGCCAACGACTGGCACCTCGTCCATTTAGGCAGCCGCGCCGTGGGTGGCGCTGGCCTGGTAATCACTGAAGCCGTGGCGGTGACCGCCGATGGCCGCATCACCGCTGAAGACCTCGGCCTGTGGAACGACGCTCAGATCGCCCCGCTGCAACGCATCACCCGTTTCATCACCGCCCAGGGGAGCGTGCCCGGCATCCAGCTGGCTCACGCGGGGCGCAAGGCCAGCACCTATCGCCCATGGCTGGGCAAGCAAGGCAGCGTCAAGCTCGAGGAGGGCGGCTGGCAACCGGTGGGCCCGTCGAAAATCGCCTTCGACCCGCAACACACGACGCCGCACGAGTTGAACCACAATGAGATTCAGGCTGTGATCGACGCCTTTGTCGCCTCGACCGAGCGTGCCCTGAAGGCCGGTTTCAAAGTGGTCGAGATCCACGCCGCCCACGGCTACCTGTTGCACCAGTTCCTGTCGCCGCTGAGCAACCAGCGTCGCGACGAATATGGCAGTTGCTTCGAAAACCGTATCCGCCTGACCCTGCAGGTGGTCGAGGCCGTGCGCAAGGTCTGGCCTGCCGAGTTACCGCTGTTCGTGCGGGTATCGGCGACCGACTGGGTGGAGGACGGCTGGAACCCGGATGAAACCGTCGAACTGGCCCGCCGCCTGCGTGGCTTGGGTGTCGACCTGATCGACGTGTCCTCCGGCGGCACCTCGGTCAATGCCGAAATCCCCACAGGGCCCGGCTACCAGACGCGCTTCGCCGAGCGTGTGCGCAAGGAATCGGAAATTGCCACCGGCACCGTGGGCATGATCACCGAGCCGGCCCAGGCCGAGCACATCCTGCGCACCGGCCAGGCCGACATTATCTTCCTCGCCCGCGAGCTGCTGCGCGACCCGTACTGGCCGCTACACGCCGACGACGACCTGGGCGGCAACAAGGCCACCTGGCCAGCGCAATACCAGCGCGCCACCAGCCGGGCCAACCCGATTCACGAGTCGGATTTGCGCGACTAGGGTCTACCTGTACTGGCCTCTTCGCGGGTGAACCCGCTCCCACAGGTACATCACTAACCTCAAGGGCTGTGATGTACCTGTGGGAGCGGGCAAGCCCGCGAAGAAGGCGGCTCGGTGTTTGGCACCGGCTTCGCCGGTGTTCGCGGCGGTTCGACGCCTCGATGACCCCGCCCCTACAACGACCGCGTTGGCTTCTCAACTCAGCTATAGGCGGCTTTGCTGAGGATATCGCTTACCCACTGGTTGATACTCTTCTCTGCCAACTCGGCCTTGGCGGCCACGCTGGCATGAAGGGTAGGTTCGAGTCGCAGGCTAAGCTTGCCAGAGTAGGTCTTCTGCGGCTCGCGGCCCAGGCGTTCGCAAGTCTCAAGATAATCGTCCACGGCTTCTTCGAATGCCTGGCGCAACTCACTGATGGATTCGCCGTGAAAACCGATCACATCGCGAATACCCGCAACGTGGCCGATCAGCAACTGGTCTTCGTCGCTGTATTCGATACGAGCGGCATAGCCGCGGTAAGTCATGACATTCATGGTATTACTCCTGCCTGCTCAAGGAACTGGCGGGCGTCTCGTAGTTGGTAGGGCTTTGCGTGCCTGTCCGGGTGAGGGCGGTGGAAGGTTGCCACTGCTCCATTGAGTTCAAAGCGAACCCGTGACCCTCGTCCTTCAATCACTCGGGCACCCAGGGATACCAACAGTGATTCCACTCGCGCCCACTCCAGCGTCCTGGGAACCGGCCTTTTCAGTACTGCTTCAAGTGTGGCTTGCTGATGATTATTCATGGTATCAGATTATGATACCAGCAAGCATGGCTCAATGGATGAGCAGTAGGAGGGAGTAGATCAAGCTTGAAGGAAATGTCTGAGATGTTAACCGAGGGGCAAAGCCCCTCGGTTAACGGTTCGGTCAATGTTTGATCATCACATGCCGCACACAGGTGTAGTCTTCCAGCCCATACATCGACATGTCCTTGCCATACCCCGAGTGCTTCTGCCCGCCATGGGGCATTTCGCTGACCAGCATGAAGTGGGTGTTCACCCACGTGCAGCCATACTGCAGGCGCGCCGCCAGGCGGTGAGCGCGGCCGGTGTCGCGGGTCCATACCGATGAGGCCAGGCCGTAGTTGGAATCGTTGGCCCATTCCAGCGCCTGCGTTTCGTTGCTGAAGCGGGTCACCGACACCACCGGGCCGAACACTTCGTTGCGCACGATTTCGTCGTCCTGAAGGGCGTCGGCCAGCACGGTCGGTTCGAAGAAGAAACCGTCGCCATCAATGGCCTTGCCACCGGTCACCAGACGAATGTGCGGCTGGGCGATGGCCCGTTGCACCAGCCCTGCGACCTTGTCGCGGTGCTGGGCACTGATCAGTGGCCCCAGTTCGGTGTCCTCGGCTTCCTGCGGGCCCGGCTTGAGGCTGGCCACTGCGGCCCCCAGGCGTTCGACGAAACGCTCGTAGATGCCATCCTGCACATACAACCGACAGGCCGCGGTGCAGTCCTGGCCGGCGTTGTAGAAGCCGAAGGTACGGATGCCGTCGATGGCGGCATCGATGTCGGCATCGTCGAACACCAGCACCGGGGCCTTGCCACCCAGTTCCATGTGCATGCGTTTCACGCTGTCGGCGGTGGCGCTGATGATGTGCGCGCCGGTGGGGATCGAGCCGGTCAGCGACACCATGCGCACCTTGGGGTGGTTGACCAGCGGGTTGCCGACTGTCTGACCGCGGCCGAAGAGGATGTTCAGCACCCCCGGTGGCAGCAGGTCCTGGGCCAGTTCGCCGAGGCGCAGGGCGGTCAGCGGGGTCAGCTCGGAGGGCTTGATCACCACCGTGTTGCCGGCAGCCAGGGCCGGGGCGATCTTCCACGCCAGCATCATCAACGGGTAGTTCCACGGCGCGATCGAGGCCACCACGCCCAGCGGGTCGCGGCGGATCATCGACGTATGGCCCGGCAGGTACTCGCCGGCTGCCGAGCCGCCCAGGCAGCGCGCCGCACCAGCGAAGTAGCGGAACACGTCGGCAATTGCCGGGATCTCGTCATTCAGCGCGGCGCTCAGCGGCTTGCCGCAGTTCTGCGATTCCAGCCGGGCCAGTTCATCGCCATGGGCTTCGATAGCGTCGGCCAGCGCCAGCAAGGCCTGCGAGCGTTCCTTGGGGCTGGTTTGCGACCAGCTGTCGAAAGCCTGGTCGGCGGCGCGCACGGCGCTGTCCACCTGGGCCTCGCTGGCTTCGTTGATCTGCGCCAGGGCACTGCCCAGCGCCGGGTTGAGCACGGTCCAGGCCGGGCCTTGGCCAGCGACCAGCTGGCCATTGATCAGCATCTGCGTTTGCATCGGGGACTCCTCCAGGGTCATTTGCCGCTGCCCGCGACGCTTTCGCCGCCACGGGTCAGGTAATAGGCGCCAAGGATTGGCAGCATGGTCACCAGCATCACCAGCATGGCGACCACGTTGGTCACCGGCACGTCGCGCGGGCGGCTGAGCTGGTTGAGCAGCCAGATCGGCAGGGTGCGTTCGTGGCCGGCAGTGAAGGTGGTGACGATGATTTCGTCGAACGACAGGGCAAAGGCCAGCATGCCACCGGCCAGCAGTGCCGAGCCTAGGTTGGGCAGGATGATGTAGCGGAAGGTCTGCCAGCCGTCGGCGCCGAGGTCCATCGAGGCTTCGATCAGGCTCTGCGAAGTACGCCGCAGGCGAGCGATCACGTTGTTGTAGACGATCACCACGCAGAACGTGGCGTGGCCGACCACGATGGTGGACACCCCGGGCTCGATCCCCAAGGTCTTGAACGCCGAGAGCAGGGCGATGCCGGTGATGATGCCGGGCAGGGCGATGGGCAGTATCAGCATCAGCGAAATGCTCTCCTTGCCGAAAAAGCTGCGCCGGTACAGCGCCGCCGAGGCCAGCGTGCCGAGCACCAGGGCGATCAGCGTGGCCAGGCAGGCCACCTGCAGTGACAGTTTGATCGCTTCCAGCACATCGGGCCGGGCGAAGGCCACGGCGAACCACTTAAGGGTAAAGCCCTTGGGCGGGAAGCTGAATGCCGCGTCTTCGGTGTTGAACGCGTACAGGAAGATGATCAGGATCGGGAAGTGCAGGAACAGCAACCCGCCCCAGGCGGCCAGGCGCAGCCCGGCCGAGGCTTTTTCAGAGTGCATCGAAGGCCCCCAGTCGCTTGACGATGGACAGGTACACCGCAATCAGCACGATCGGCACCAGGGTGAACGCAGCGGCCATCGGCATGTTGCCGATCGCCCCTTGCTGGGCATAGACCATACTGCCGATGAAGTAGCCGGGCGGGCCGATCAGCTGCGGTACGATGAAGTCGCCCAAGGTCAGCGAGAAGGTGAAAATCGAGCCGGCGGCAATGCCCGGAATCGACAGCGGCAGTATCACCTGCACGAAGGTTTGCCCAGGCCGGGCGCCGAGGTCTGCCGAGGCTTGTAGCAGTGACGGCGGCAAGCGTTCCAGCGAGGCCTGGATCGGCAGGATCATGAACGGCAGCCAGATATACACGAACACCATGAAGCGCCCCAGGTGCGAAGTCGACAGCGTGCTGCCGCCCACGCCCGGCACCGCCAGCACCGTTTGCAGCAGGGCATTCAGATGCAGCTGCTGGACGAACCACTGGGCCACGCCGCCCTTGGCCAGCAGCAGGGTCCAGGCGTAAGTCTTGACGATGTAGCTGGCCCACATCGGCATCATCACCGCTATATAGAAAAACGCCTTGGTCTTGCCGCTGGTGTAGCGCGCCATGTAGTAGGCGATGGGGAACGCCAGCACCGCACTGGCCAGCGACACCGCCAGCGCCATGCCCAAGGTGCGCAGGATGATGTCGAAGTTCGACGGATTGAACAGCGCGGCGAAATTGCCCAGGGTCAGGTCCGGCGTCACCGCCATGGTGAAGTCGTCGAAGGTATAGAAGCCTTGCCACAGCAGGTTCAGCAGCGAGCCCAGGTAGATCGCGCCGAACCAGGTCAGCGGTGGGATCAGCAGCAAGGCCAGGTACAGGTTGGGGCGCCGGTACAGCAGGTTGGACAGGCCGCGCAGTGTGCTCATGTCAGCGGCCCTCGGTTTCCTGCAGCACCGTCATGGCTTCGCGGGGCCAGTGCGCTCGGACCCGTTGCCCGGGTTGCCAGTCCTGTGCCTGCGCCTGCCAGCGGTCGTTGGCCTGGCTCACCGCCAGCAGCTGGCCGCTGTCCAGTTGCAGCTCGTAGCGGGTGGCACTGCCCTTGTACTGGATATCGCGCAGCTGGCCGCTGACCTGGACGTGCTGGCCGGCTGTGGCCGGGTCGCCGAGGCGGATGTGTTCGGGGCGGATGGAGAAGGGCGCGGGGCTGCCATTGAGCGCCGTGGCCAATTCGCCACGCACCACATTGGAGGTGCCGACGAATTCGGCAACAAAGGTGGTGGCCGGTTGCATGTAAAGGTTGCGCGGGGTGTCGACCTGCTCGATACGGCCGCGGTTGAACACTGCGACGCGATCGGACATCGACAGCGCCTCGGTCTGGTCGTGGGTGACGAAGATGAAAGTGATGCCCAGCTGGCGCTGCAGCTTTTTCAACTCGCCCTGCATCTGTTCGCGCAACTTCAGGTCCAGCGCGCCAAGCGGCTCGTCCAGCAGCAGTACCCGTGGCCGGTTGACCAGAGCGCGGGCCAGGGCCACGCGTTGGCGCTGGCCACCGGACAACTGCGCTGGCTTGCGCGCGCCGTAGCCGGCCAGGGCCACCATCGCCAGGGCTTCTTCGGCGCGGCTGTGGCGTTCGGCCTTGGCCACGCCTTTTACCTTCAGGCCGTAGGCAATGTTGTCCAGTACGTTCATGTGCGGGAACAGGGCGTAGTCCTGGAATACGGTGTTGACGTCGCGCTGGTAGGGCGGGACGCCCGCAGCCTCGACACCGTGGATGCGGATCGAACCGCTGGTGGGTTGCTCGAAGCCTGCGATCAGGCGCAGGCAGGTGGTCTTGCCCGAGCCAGAGGGGCCGAGCATGGAGAAGAATTCGCCATCGATAATGTCGATGCTGACCTGGTCGACGGCCTTGACCTCGCCGAAGGTGCGGGAAACCTGGGTGAACTGGACGGCTAGGGGCATGCATAGGCTCCGGACAACTGACTTAACCCTGCGCTGGCCTCTTCGCGGGTGAACCCACTCCTACAGGTTCATCACCGCCTGTAAGGGTGGCGCTTTACCTGTGGGAGCGGGTTCACCCGCGAAGAGGCCGGCACAGGCATTCAGGCAACCTCAGCGCCCACCCATGATCGCAATGTAATCCTGGGTCCAGCGGCTATACGGCACGAACTTGCCGCCCTGGGCTTGCGGGGTTTTCCAGAAGGCGATCTTGTCGAAGTTGTCGAAACCATTGGTCTTGCAGCCCTCGGCCCCCAGCAGCTCGCTGCCGGTGCAGGCCGCCGGCACCGCCGGCAACGAACCGAACCAGGCTGCCACGTCTCCCTGTACCTTCGGCTGTAGCGACCAGTCCATCCATTTGTAGGCACAGTTGGGGTGCTTGGCTTCGCTGTGCAGCATGGTGGTGTCGGCCCAGCCGGTCGCGCCTTCCTTGGGAATGGTCGAGGCCACGGGCTGCTTCTCGGCCTTCAGGCCGTTGACCATGTAGCCCCAGGAACTGGAGGCGACCACGCCTTCGTTCTTCACGTCGCTCATCTGCACCGTGGCGTCATGCCAGTAGCGGTGGATCAGCGGTTGCTGCTGGCGCAGCAGCTCCAGCACGGCCTTGTACTGCGCTTCGCTCAGCTCGTATGGGTCCTGGATGCCCAGCTCCGGCTTGGCCGTCTTCAGGTACAACGCCGCATCGGCGATATAGATCGGCCCATCATAGGCCTGCACGCGGCCCTTGTTCGGCTTGCCGTCGGGCAGGTTCTGCGGCTCGAACAGCACGCCCCAGCTGGTGGGCGCCTGCTTGAACACGTCGGTGTTGTACAGCAGCACGTTCGGCCCCCATTGGTACGGGGTGCCGTAGACCTGCTTGTCGACCACGTACCAGCCACCGTCCTGCAGCCGTGGGTCGATGTTCTTCCAGTTGGGGATCAAGGCGGTATTGATTGGCTGCACCCGCTTGCCCGCGATGAGCCGCAGCGAGGCATCGCCCGAGGCGGTGACCAGGTCGTAGCCGCCCTTGGTCATCAGGCTGACCATCTCGTCCGAGGTGGCGGCGGTCTTGACGCTGACCTTGCAGCCGGTTTCCTTCTCGAAGCCGGTCACCCAGTCGTAGGCCTTGTCGCTTTCACCGCGTTCGATGTAGCCGGGCCAGGCGACGATGTCCAGGCGGCCCTCGCCGGGGCCCAGGGCCTTGGGCGGTTCGGCAGCCTGCAGGCTGGCGCTGGCCAGCACGGCGCAGGCGGTTGCGCCGAGCAATGCGGTCTTGTGCACTGACATGGTGTTCCCTCTTATTGGAGATTTTGGTCGGGGCAGTCATCAAGCAAGCAGTGAAGCGATAGTCATGAACGTGGTGCGGTTATGCGCGGTATTGGCGATATCGAGTCTAGTTGGCTTTTTGCCAGCCAATGCAACATCCGGAAGCAAATCCCCCCGTGGCGATCGGGCGGGCAGGGCTTAACCTGACGGCTCCCTTGGCCAATGTGGAGACCGTTTGATGAATACCCGGGGATTGCTCGACCAGTTGCTCAAGTCAGGCCAGGACTTGCTTGCCAGCCAGGCTGGCAAGGGCAGCTCTGGCAAGCCAGGTACCAGTGCCGGCGGCCTTGGCAGCCTGCTTTCAGGTGCCGGTGGTGGCGCCCTGGCGGCGGGCGCCATGGGTTTGCTGCTAGGCAACAAGAAAGCCCGCAAATATGGCGGAAAGGCCCTCACCTACGGCGGCCTGGCCGCGCTCGGTGTGCTGGCCTACAAGGCCTACGGCAACTGGCAGGCGAGCCAGCAGGTGGCCGCCGCCGAGCCACAGACCGTAGACCGACTGCCGCCTGCCCAGGCCGAGCTGCACAGCCAGGCGGTACTTCGGGCGCTGGTTGCGGCGGCCAAGTCCGATGGCCATATCGACGAACGCGAGCGTGCGCTGATCGAGGGCGAGTTCACCCGCCTGGACAACGACCGCGAGTTGCAGCACTGGCTGCATGCCGAGCTGAACAAGCCGCTGGACCCGGCCGAAGTGGCCCGTGCCGCGCAAACCCCGGAAATGGCTGCCGAGATGTACCTGGCCAGCGTGATGATGGTCGACCAGGAAAACTTCATGGAACGCGCCTACCTGGACGAACTGGCCCGCCAGCTGCGCCTGGACCCGGCCCTGCGCCAGGAACTGGAAAGCCAGGCAAGGCTTGCCGCCGGCCAGTGATGGGGGCTGCGTTGCAGCCCATCGCCGGCAAGCCGGCTCCCACAGGGATCGCACATGCCCCGAGCTCATGCGGTCGAGGTGGGAGCCTGGCGTGCCGGCGATGGGCCGCACAGCGGCCCCAATGGCGTTGGGCACAAATGACCGGTCTGTCGGCAAGGTTACCTGGTTACCCCACATTTCAGCCGCATGAGCGCTGGGCGCCTGGGCTATACTTCGGCGATTTTTCCCGCTCGTTGTGATTTCCTGAGGGCTGAATGTGAAGAACTGGACCTTGCGCCAACGGATCCTGGCAAGCTTTGCCGTGATCATCGCCATCATGCTGCTGATGATCGTGGCCGCCTACTCGCGGTTGGTGACCATCGCATCCGCCGAGCAGGCAGTGGGGACCGACAGCATTCCCGGCCTCTACTACAGTTCGATGATCCGCAGTGCCTGGGTCGACAGTTACGTCACCAGCCAGCAGCTGGTGGGGCTGTCCAACCACCGCGAATTCACCTCGGCCGACACGGAGCTGTTCAAGAGCTTCCAGGACCGCCTGAAACAGCACATGGACAGCTACCAGGGCACCATTCAGGATGATGACGACCAGGCGCGCTTCGACACCTTCATCCAGATGAAAGATGCCTACCTCAAGATTGTCGACCAGGTGCTGGAAGCCTATCGACAGCGCAACTACGCCGAAGCCCAGCGGTTGATCACCGATGTGCTGACCCCGGCCTGGATCGAAGGCCGCAAGCACCTGAACGAAGTGATCGAGCACAACCGCGCCTCCGCCGACGCCGACACCAACGAGATTGTCGGCGCCGTGAGCACGGCCAAGGGCAGCATGATGGTTTCGCTGCTGCTGGCGATCATCGCCGCCGGTATCTGCGGCCTGTTGCTGATGCGCGCCATCACCGCGCCCATGCAGCGTATTGTCCATGCCCTCGACAAACTGCGCTCAGGTGACCTGAGCATGCGCCTGAGCCTGGACCGCAAGGACGAGTTCGGCGCCATCGAAAGCGGCTTCAACGAAATGGCCGAGGCCCTGGCCAACCTGGTGGCCCAGGCCCAGCGTTCGTCGGTGCAGGTGACCACCTCGGTGACCGAAATCGCTGCAACCTCCAAGCAGCAGCAAGCCACCGCTACTGAAACGGCTGCCACCACCACCGAAATCGGCGCCACCTCACGGGAAATCGCCGCCACCTCGCGTGACCTTGTGCGCACCATGACCGAAGTCACCTCGGCCGCCGATCAGGCCTCCAGCCTGGCCGGTTCCGGACAGCAGGGCCTGGCACGCATGGAAGAAACCATGCACCAGGTGATGGGCGCCGCCGACCTGGTCAACGCCAAGCTTGGCATCCTCAACGAAAAGGCCAGCAACATCACCCAGATGGTGGTGACCATCGTCAAGGTTGCCGACCAGACCAACCTGCTGTCGCTCAACGCTGCCATCGAAGCGGAAAAGGCCGGCGAGTATGGCCGCGGCTTTGCCGTGGTGGCCACCGAAGTGCGCCGCCTGGCCGACCAGACCGCCGTGGCAACCTATGATATCGAGCAGATGGTGCGCGAGATCCAGTCGGCGGTGTCGGCCGGGGTCATGGGCATGGACAAGTTCTCCGAAGAAGTGCGCCGCGGCATGTTCGAGGTGCAGCAGGTGGGCGAGCAGCTCAGCCAGATCATCCACCAGGTGCAGGCGTTGGCGCCGCGCGTGCTGATGGTCAACGAAGGCATGCAGGCCCAGGCCACCGGTGCCGAGCAGATCAACCAGGCGCTGGCCCAGCTCAGCGATGCCAGCACCCAGACGGTCGAATCACTGCGCCAGGCCAGTTTCGCCATCGATGAGCTGAGCCAGGTGGCCGCTGGCCTGCGTGGCGGCGTTTCGCGCTTCAAAGTCTGACTGCGATGAACGACTTGCAACCGCGTGCCGCGCGGGCGGTCAACGCCAAGGGGGTGTTGTACCTGCAGTTTCGCATCCGGGAGCAACGCTTTGCCCTGAGCGTGCACGAGGTGATCGAGGTGCTGCCGCGCCAGCCGCTCAAGCCGATTGCCAAGGCGCCTGCCTGGGTCGCAGGCATACTTGCACACCGGGGCTTGCTGGTACCGGTGGTTGACCTGGCGGCATTGAGCTTCGGCCAGCCTGCAGCGCAGCGCACCAGTACCCGCCTGGTGCTGGTGCACTACCGAGGCGGCCTGCAGCTTGGCCTGATCCTGGAACAGGCCACCGAAACCCTGCGTTGTCACCCCAACGAGTTTCAGCCCTATGGCGTGGACAGCGCCGAGGCCCCGTACCTGGGCCCGGTGCGTCAGGATGAGCAGGGCTTGCTGCAGCGCATTGAAGTCAACGACCTGCTGCCCGATGCCGTGCACGAGTTGCTGTACGCGGATGATCCGACAGGGATGCCGACATGAACGAACAGCATTTCTTCCGCTTCTTGCGCGAACGTATCGGCCTGGATGTGGAGTCGGTGGGCGCGCCCATGGTCGAGCGTGCGCTGCGCCAGCGCTGCGTGGCCGTGAACGCTGCGGACCTGGATGATTACTGGCTGCACCTGCAACAGTCGATGGATGAGCAACAGGCACTGATCGAAGCGGTCATCGTCCCGGAAACCTGGTTCTTCCGTTACCCAGAGTCCTTCACGGCCTTGGCCAGCCTGGCGCACAAGCGCCTGACCGAGCTGGCCGGGGTGCGCCCGCTGCGTTTGCTCAGCCTGCCTTGCTCGACCGGCGAGGAACCCTATTCGCTAGCCATGGCCTTGCTCGATGCCGGCATTGCGCTGGGGGCGTTCATGATCGACGGCATGGACATCAGCCCCAGTTCCGTGGCCAAGGCCGGGCAGGGCGTGTACGGCCGCAATGCCTTCCGTGGCAGCAACCTGGGCTTTCGCGAGCGTTACTTCGATGCTTTGGAGGAAGGCCACCTCCTGCATGAACGGGTGCGCGAGCAAGTCAGCCTGCAGGTGGGCAATGTGCTCGACCCGGCGCTGGCCAGCCGCGATGGCCTTTACGATTTCGTGTTCTGCCGCAACCTGCTGATCTATTTCGACGTGCCGACCCAACAACGGGTGTTCGAAGTGCTCAAGCGCTTGTTGCACCCTCAGGGTGTGCTGTTCATCGGTCCGGCCGAAGGCAGCTTGCTGGCGCGATTGGGCATGCGCCCGCTGGGGATTGCCCAATCGTTCGCCTACGTGCGCCAAGAGGAGGGCGGCGCCGCGCTGGCTACCCCCCCGGTCCAGCCCTTGCGGCGCACGCCGTCCGCACTGGCCAAGCCAGGCTATCCGTTACCGAGCCCAGCGTCGTCGCGCCCACTGCGGGTGCTGCCTGTGGCTGCCAAGCCAGCGCCAGCGCCAGCGCGCGAGCACAAGCGCGAGGCGGCAAGCGAGTTGCTGGCCAGCATTGCCCGGCTTGCCAATGCCGGTGCCAGCGACCAGGCCCGTGCCGAATGCCAGCGCTACCTGGACCAGTTCGCGCCTTCGGCACAGGTTTACTACTGGCTGGGGCTGCTCAGCGATACCGAAGGCGATGCCCAGCAGGCACTGACCCACTATCGTAAAGCCCTGTACCTGGAGCCGCAGCACCCCGAGGCGCTGGTACACCTGGCGGCGTTGTTGGCGGCCCAGGGTGACTTGGCCGGCGCTCGGCGCCTTCAGGAGCGCGCCGCGCGGGTTGGCCGGGAGTCTGAACGATGAAGGAATCCGCGATGCAGTTGCTCGCCGAGGATGACGCGCACATCGACGATTGCTGGAACCGCATTGGCGTACACGGCGACAAGCAGTGCCCACTGCTGGAACGTCACGTTCACTGCCGCAACTGCGAGGTATATGCCGCAGCGGCCACACGCCTGCTCGACCGCTACGCGCTGATGCAGGACCATCAGGCTGCCGTGGTGTCGCCAGTCGAGGAAAGCACCGGCCGCTCCATGCTGCTGTTCCGCCTGGGCGAAGAGTGGCTGGCGCTGGCCACCGCCTGCCTGGCCGAAATTGCCCCGCTACAGGCGGTGCATTCGCTACCGCACCAGCGCTCGCGGGTATTGCAGGGGGTGGCAAACGTGCGCGGTGCGCTGGTGCCGTGCCTGTCACTGGCCGACCTGCTGGGTGTACAGGCCCGCGCTGCCGAGCAACGTGGCGGCCGGGCGGTGCCACGCATGCTGATCCTGGCTGCGGAGGGTGGCCCGGTAGTGATGGCGGTCGAGGAAATCGATGGCATTCACCGGCTCGACCCGAAGCTTCTGGGCAGCGGCCAGGATGCCTCCCGCTTCACCGCAGCGGTGCTGCAATGGCGTGGCCGCAGCGTGCGGGTGCTGGACGATCAACACTTACTGTCTGCCGTGCAGCGGAGCCTGTCATGACCCCAGAGCAAATGCGCGACGCATCGTTGCTCGAACTCTTCAGCTTGGAGGCCGAGGCGCAGACCCAGGTGCTCAGCGCCGGCCTGATGGCGCTGGAGCGTAATCCCACGCAGGCCGACCAGCTCGAGGCTTGCATGCGTGCGGCCCACTCGCTGAAGGGCGCGGCGCGGATCGTCGGGGTGGACGCTGGCGTCAGCGTCGCCCATGTCATGGAGGACTGCCTGGTGGCCGCCCAGGAGGGTCGCCTGCGGCTGAGCGCCGAGCATATCGACGCCCTGCTGCAGGGCACTGACCTGTTGATGCGCATCGCCACGCCTGGCGATGCCGGTGCGCAGGCGACTCTGCCGGTGTTCCTTGCGCAAATGGCCAACCTGCTCGACCCGGGGGCGGCAGCCGTGCCCCCCGCGCCGCCAGCCGTGCCAGCGCAGCCGGAAGCGCCGGGGCAAACCGCACAAGAGGAACCTGTGCCGCTGCCTGTCGAACCCTTGGAGCCTGAGCCCGAGCCGGCCCCACGTCGCAAGGCCGGCAAGCGCACCGGCGAAGGGACGGAGCGGGTGCTGCGAGTGACCGCCGACCGCCTCAACAGCCTGCTCGACCTTTCCAGCAAGTCGCTGGTGGAAACCCAGCGGCTCAAGCCTTACCTGGCGACCTTGCAGCGTCTCAAGCGCATGCATGGCCAGGGCATGCAGGCGCTTGACGGCCTTCGCATGCAGCTGGAGGACAGTGGCCAGAGCAGCGAGGTGCTCGAAGCCCTGGCACAGACCCAGCGCCTGCTGGCGGAAACCCAGCAGATCCTGCAGCAGCAAGCTGGCGACCTGGACGAGTTCGGCTGGCAGGCCAGCCAGCGCGCACAACTGCTGTACGACACCGCGCTGGCCTGCCGGATGCGGCCGTTTGCCGATGTGCTGACCGGCCAGAGCCGCATGGTGCGCGACCTTGGCCGTTCGCTGGGCAAGCCGGTGCGGCTGCTGGTAGAGGGGGACAAGACCCAGGTCGACCGTGACGTGCTGGAAAAGCTCGAAGCACCGCTGACCCACCTGTTGCGTAACGCGGTCGATCACGGCATCGAGCTGCCCGAACGGCGGCTGCTGGCGGGCAAGGCGGAGGAGGGGGTGATCCGCCTGCGGGCCTCGCACCAGGCCGGTATGCTCAGCCTGGAATTGATCGACGACGGTGCTGGCATCGACCTCGAGCGCTTGCGCAGCAGCATTGTCGAGCGTGCCCTGTCGCCCGCCGACACGGTGGCGCGGATGAGCGAGGAAGAGTTGCTGACGTTCCTGTTCCTGCCCGGTTTCAGCCTGCGCGACAAGGTCACCGAAGTGTCCGGTCGCGGCGTGGGCCTGGATGCGGTGCAGCACATGATCCGTGAGCTGCGCGGTTCGATCGAACTGACCCAGTTGGCCGGGCAGGGTTGCCGTTTCCACCTGCAGGTGCCATTGACCCTGTCGGTGGTGCGCAGCCTGGTGGTCGAGGTGGGCGGCGAGGCCTATGCATTCCCGCTCGCTCATATCGAACGCACGCTCGAAGTGAGCGCCGAAGAGATCGTGCAGATCGAAGGCCGCCAGCACTTCTGGCACGAAGGCCGGCACATCGGCCTGGTCGCGGCCAGCCAACTGCTCAACCGCCCGGCCGGGCAAACGCAGGAGAACAGCCTGCGGGTGGTGGTGATTCGCGAGCGCGAGCAACTGTACGGCGTGGCCGTGGAGCGCCTGGTGGGCGAGCGGGTGCTGGTGGTGATGCCGCTCGACCCACGGCTGGGCAAGGTGCAGGACATTTCTTCCGGTGCCTTGCTCGACGATGGTTCGGTGGTGCTGATCATCGATGTCGAGGACCTGCTGCGTTCGGTGGAGAAACTGCTCAGCACCGGCAGCCTGGAACGCATCGAACGCGGCAGCAGCGGAGCCCGTGGCGTGGCGCGCCAGCGTATCCTGGTGGTCGACGATTCGCTTACCGTGCGTGAACTGCAGCGCAAGCTGCTCGGCAACCGCGGTTACGACGTGGCCGTGGCGGTGGATGGCATGGACGGCTGGAACGCCTTGCGTGGCGAGGACTTCGACCTGCTTATCACCGACATCGACATGCCGCGCATGGACGGCATCGAACTGGTCACCCTGGTGCGCCGCGACCAGCGCCTGCAGTCGCTGCCGGTGATGGTGGTGTCCTACAAGGACCGTGAGGAAGACCGACGGCGTGGCCTGGATGCCGGCGCCGACTACTATTTGGCAAAGGCCAGCTTCCATGACGACGCGTTGCTGGATGCTGTGGTTGAGCTGATCGGAGGTGCTCAGGGATGAAGATCGCCATCGTCAACGACATGCCCATGGCCGTCGAGGCGCTGCGCCGGGCAGTCGCCTTGGAACCGGCGCACCAGGTGGTGTGGGTGGCCAGCAATGGTGCCGAGGCGGTGCAGCGCTGCACCGAGCAGCAGCCAGACCTGATTCTCATGGACCTGATCATGCCGGTCATGGATGGTGTCGAGGCCACCCGGCGGATCATGGCCGAAACCCCATGCGCCATCGTAATCGTCACGGTCGACCGCAAGCAGAACGTGCACCGAGTGTTCGAGGCCATGGGCTACGGCGCCCTCGACGTGGTAGACACCCCGGCGCTGGGCGCGGGCGACCCCCGTGAAGCGGCGGCGCCACTGCTGCGCAAGATCCTCAATATCGGTTGGCTGATCGGCCAGCAGCGGGCGCCCGCCGCTCGCCCGGTGGCCACGCCGCTGCGCGAGGCTTCCCAGCGCCGTGGCCTGGTGGCGATCGGCTCTTCGGCGGGTGGCCCGGCGGCGCTGGAAGTTTTGCTTCAGGGCCTGCCGGCGGCGTTTCCGGCGGCCATCGTGCTGGTCCAGCATGTGGACCAGGTGTTTGCCGCAGGAATGGCCGAATGGCTCAGCAGCGCCGCCGGGCTGCCGGTGCGTCTGGCCCGTGAAGGCGAGCCGCCGCAGCCGGGGCAGGTGTTGCTGGCCGGCACCAATCACCACATTCGCCTGCTACAGAACGGCCAACTGGCCTACACTGCCGAACCTGTCAATGAAATTTACCGACCCTCGATCGATGTCTTCTTCGAGAGTGTGGCGCGCTATTGGGCCGGCGATGCGGTGGGCGTGTTGCTTACCGGCATGGGCCGCGATGGTGCCCAGGGCCTGAAGCTGATGCGCCAGCAAGGCTTCCTGACCATTGCCCAGGACCAGGCCAGCAGTGCGGTGTACGGGATGCCCAAGGCTGCCGCGGCTATCGATGCCGCGGTAGAAATCCGCCCGCTGGAACGCATAGCCGGGCGCTTGATGGAATTTTTCGCAAAATGACGAAGTGTATTGAATCACGCCGCCAGGCCGGTAGTGATCGGGTGAACAGGTATGAATGATTTACCGATCGAAGGTTTCACGACCCCCAACGAGAACTCGGCGATGGTGCTGCTGGTCGACGACCAGGCCATGATCGGCGAGGCGGTGCGGCGTGGCCTGGCCAACGAAGAGAACATCGACTTCCACTTCTGCGCCGACCCGCACCAGGCGGTGGCCCAGGCTGTGCGCATCAAGCCTACGGTTATCCTGCAGGACCTCATCATGCCTGGCCTGGACGGGCTGACCCTGGTGCGTGAATACCGCAACAATCCGGCGACCCAGGACATCCCGATCATCGTTCTGTCGACCAAGGAAGACCCGTTGGTCAAGAGCGCAGCCTTTGCTGCCGGGGCCAACGATTACCTGGTCAAGTTGCCGGATACCATCGAGCTGGTGGCGCGCATCCGCTATCACTCGCGCTCCTACCTCACCCTGCTGCAGCGCGACGAGGCCTACCGTGCCTTGCGCGTAAGCCAGCAGCAACTGCTCGATACCAACCTGATGCTGCAGCGGCTGATGAACTCCGATGGCCTGACCGGGTTGTCCAATCGCCGCCACTTCGACGAGTACCTGGAACTGGAATGGCGCCGGGCCATGCGTGAGCAGCAGCAGTTGTCGCTGCTGATGATCGACGTCGACTACTTCAAGGCCTACAACGACAGTTTTGGCCACCTGGCCGGTGACGAGGCCCTGCGCCAGGTGGCCGAGGCAATCCGCGGCTCTTGCTCGCGGCCGACCGACCTGCCGGCGCGCTATGGCGGCGAGGAATTCGTCCTGGTATTGCCCAACACCTCGCCGGGTGGGGCACGCCTGATGGCCGAGAAGCTGCGCCAGACCGTGCTCGGCCTCGGCATCCCGCACACCGCGCCGGTCCCCGACTCGTATCTGACAGTCAGCATTGGTCTGGCCACCCAGACTCCGTCCATCGGCAGCCATAGCCGGCAGCTGATCTCGGCTGCCGACAAAGGCCTGTACCAGGCCAAGAATGGCGGGCGCAACCAGGTTGGCATCGCCTGAGCCCCTGAAAACTGCACGGCCCCTGTGGGAGCGGGCATGCCCGCGAACAAGGCGACGCAGTGGATGGCACCGGCTTTGCCGGTGTTCGCGGGCATGCCCGCTCCCACAAGGTCCGCGTGATTTCTCAATGTCGCATGCTACCGCCCGGCGGGTCTGCCGCCCTGCAGCGGACTCGGTTATACTCGCAGGCTTTTCACCGAATTCGCACGAGAGCTGCCCGCCCATGGAAATCCAACCGATCCTGAACACCATCAAGGACCTCACCGAGCGTTCCCAGTCCATTCGGGGGTATCTTTGACTACGATCACAAGCATGACCGCCTGATCGAAGTCAACCGCGAACTGGAAGACCCTAACGTCTGGAACAAGCCCGAGTACGCCCAGGCCCTGGGCCGCGAGCGTGCCATGCTGGCACAGGTCGTCGAGACCCTGGACAAGCTGTCCGGCGGCCTGGCGGACTGCCAGGACCTGCTCGACATGGCCGTCGAGGAGAATGACGAAGGCGCCGTCGGCGACGTCGTGACCGAACTGGAAGGCCTGGAAGAAAAACTGGCCCAGCTCGAGTTCCGTCGCATGTTCAGCGGCGAGATGGACATGAACAACGCCTACCTGGACATCCAGGCCGGCTCCGGTGGTACCGAGGCGCAGGACTGGGCCAACATCCTGCTGCGCATGTACCTGCGCTGGGCCGACAAGCGTGGTTTCGATGCCACCATCATCGAGCTTTCCGAAGGTGAAGTCGCCGGCATCAAGGGCGCTACCGTGCATATCAAGGGCGAGTACGCCTTCGGTTGGCTGCGCACCGAGATCGGCGTGCACCGCCTGGTGCGCAAGAGCCCGTTCGACTCCGGTGCCCGTCGCCACACCTCGTTCTCGGCGGTGTTCGTGTCGCCCGAGATCGACGACAAGGTCGAGATCGAGATCAACCCGGCCGACCTGCGTATCGACACCTACCGTTCCTCCGGTGCCGGTGGTCAGCACGTGAATACCACCGACTCGGCGGTGCGTATTACCCACGTACCGACCAACACCGTGGTGGCCTGCCAGAACGAACGCTCCCAGCACGCCAACAAGGACACCGCCATGAAAATGCTGCGGGCCAAGTTGTACGAGCTGGAAATGCAGAAGCGCAACGCCGCCTCGCAGGCGCTGGAAGACAGCAAGTCGGACATCGGCTGGGGCCACCAGATCCGCTCCTATGTGCTGGATGACTCGCGTATCAAGGACCTGCGTACCGGTGTCGAGCGCAGCGACTGCCAGAAGGTGCTGGACGGCGACCTCGACCAGTACCTGGAAGCGAGCCTCAAGCAGGGGCTGTAAACCGCATACAACCGCCGCGGTACCTGGCCTGGGCCGGTATCGCGTGCCCTGCCCGAAAGGGGCACCGAACACCTGATGGAAAGAATGACGAAATGAGCGACCTCAAGACCGAAGCGCAAGACCTGCAACAGGAAGAAAACGCCCTGATCGCCCTGCGCAAGGAAAAGCTTGCCGCCGAGCGCGCCAAGGGCAATGCCTTCCCCAATGACTTCCGTCGCGACAGCTACTGCAACGACCTGCAGAAGCAGTATGCGGACAAGACCAAGGAAGAACTGGAAGCTGCAGCGATTCCGGTCAAGGTTGCCGGCCGCATCATGCTCAACCGCGGCTCGTTCATGGTCATTCAGGACATGACCGGCCGTATCCAGGTCTACGTCAACCGCAAGACCCTGTCGGAAGAGACCCTGGCCGCGGTCAAGACCTGGGACCTGGGCGACATCATCAGCGCCGAAGGTACTCTGGCCCGTTCCGGCAAGGGCGACCTGTACGTCGAAATGACCAATGTGCGCTTGCTGACCAAGTCGCTGCGCCCGTTGCCCGACAAGCACCACGGCCTGACCGACACCGAGCAGCGCTACCGCCAGCGTTACGTCGACCTGATGGTCAATGAAGAAACCCGCCACACCTTCCGCGTGCGTTCGCAGGTGATCTCGCACATTCGCAAGTTCCTCATCGAGCGCGACTTCCTCGAAGTCGAGACGCCGATGCTGCAAACCATCCCGGGTGGTGCCGCGGCCAAGCCGTTCGAAACCCATCACAACGCCCTGGACATGGCCATGTTCCTGCGTATTGCGCCGGAGCTGTACCTCAAGCGCCTGGTAGTTGGTGGCTTCGAGAAGGTGTTCGAGATCAACCGCAACTTCCGTAACGAAGGCGTTTCGACTCGTCACAACCCTGAATTCACCATGCTCGAGTTCTACCAGGCCTACGCCGACTACCGCGACAACATGGACCTCACCGAGGAACTGTTCCGCGAGCTGGCGCAGCTGGTACTGGGCACTACCGATGTGCCGTACGGCGACAAGGTGTTCCACTTCGGCGAGCCGTTCGCCCGCCTGTCGGTATTCGACTCGATCCTCAAGTACAACCCGGAGCTGACCGCTGCCGACCTGCAGGACGTCGACCGCGCCCGCGACATCGCCAAAAAGGCCGGGGCCAAGGTGCTGGGCCACGAAGGCCTGGGCAAGCTGCAGGTGATGATTTTCGAAGAGCTGGTCGAGCACAAGCTGGAGCAACCGCATTTCATCACCGAGTACCCGTTCGAAGTGTCGCCGCTGGCCCGTCGCAACGACGACAACCCGGCTGTTACCGACCGTTTCGAGCTGTTCATCGGTGGCCGCGAGATTGCCAACGCCTACTCCGAGCTCAACGATGCCGAAGACCAGGCCGAGCGCTTCCTTGCCCAGGTGGCCGAGAAGGATGCCGGTGACGACGAAGCCATGCACTACGACGCCGACTTCGTCCGCGCCCTGGAGTACGGCATGCCACCGACTGCTGGTGAAGGCATCGGCATCGACCGCCTGGTGATGCTGCTGACCAACTCGCCGTCGATCCGCGACGTGATCCTGTTCCCGCACATGCGTCCGCAGGCCTGAGTGAATTGAACGAGCCGCCTTTCGAGGCGGCTTTTTCTTGCCTGAAGCTTTATGTTGTCAGTACCGGCCTCTTCGCGGGCACGCCCGCTCCCACAGGGACCCCACAGGTCCTTGCAGGTGTGGTTTCCCTCGGGAGCTGTTTTGCCAGCCATCATAGGCCTGCACAGGTCCTGAATGTGGTGAGGTCCCTGTGGGAGCGGGCGTGCCCGCGAAGAGGCCGGCACTGACAAAACACTGTCCATGAGGTACCCCCCCGTGACACCCGCAATGCCTCACCAGGGCGCCGCCGGCATCGCCACCGCCGTCGCCGAAAGCGTGCAATACCAAGGCCGCAAGACTGCCCGCCAAGGCAGCGAGCAGCGTCGTCAACAGATCCTCGACGCCGCCATGCGCATTGTCGTGCGCGATGGCGTGCGCGGTGTGCGCCATCGCGCCGTCGCCGCCGAGGCCGGTGTGCCACTGTCGGCCACCACCTACTACTTCAAGGATATCGAGGACCTGCTCACCGATACCTTCGCCCAGTACGTCGAACGCAGCGCCGCCTACATGGCCAAGCTGTGGGCCAATACCGAGGTGGTGTTGCGCCAGTTGCTGGCCCAGGGTGACGGCAGCCCGCAGGCGCGGGCACGCCTGGCTGACGAGGTCGCGCGCATGACTGCCGACTACGTGCAGCGGCAACTGCTGAACCGCCGCGACTTCCTGATGGCCGAACAGGCCTTCCGCCAGGAGGCGCTGCTTTGCCCGCGCCTTGCTCAACTGGTGTGCGCCCATGAACAGATTCTGCTGCATGGCACCCGCCAATTGCTGCAGGTGGTGGGTTCGCAGCAACCGGAACAGGATGCCCAAATGTTGACGGCGATTATCGAGCAGATGGAATATCAGGGCCTGCTCAAGGATGCGAATGCGCAAGCCGATGGGCAGATGCTCGCTATGCTTAGCCGATACCTGCAGCTGGTGCTGGCATCGGCCTGAGCCGAGACCGACTTTTCAAGGAGAACCTGATGAAAGCCTGGCGTGTGGTGTTGTTGACTTTGTCATTCCTGCTGCTGGGCGGTTGTCTGGTGACCTTCCACGAGCCCTTGCCGAGCAACCAGGCAGCGCCCAAGGCCCTGCTCGGCAAGTGGAGCAGCAAGGACGCCTGGGGAGAGCCGCTGAAGCTGGTGATTAGCCGTAGCGGCGGCGATGCCTACAAGGCGGTGGCCACGGCCAAGGGCAAGGCCCCCGAGGAATACGTGTTCACCGTGTCGCGCCACGGCAACCGCTGGTACCTGTCGGCTGGCGTGCCAAAACGCCTGGGTGGCAACTTCCTGATCGGCGGTTTCGATATCGTCGATGGCAAGGAACTGGTGGTCTACAACCTGGATGTGGAGCAGGTGCAGCAGGCGGTGGACAAGAAGGAGCTGACCGGGCGCAGCACCGAAGTGCCGGAAGACAACGGCGACGGCGTGCTGATCGACAGCCCGTCGGCGCGGGTGCTGGCTTACCTGGACGACCCGGCCAACTCCGACCTGTTCGTTGAAGTGGCGCGGTTCCAGCGGTCCGGCAAATGACCGTGCTGGCTTCTTCGCGGCTGAAGCCGCTCCCACAGGGACCGCACCGGTTTCGAGCCTGATGCAGTACCAGTGGGAGCGGCTTTAGCCGCGAAGAGGCCGGTACAGGTTTCTTGTACTAGAAAGGAGTCCCCGGTGGACGAATACCAGCAAACCATCCGTGCCCTGTCTGACCGCATTGTTGCGGCACAGACCCCGATCCGGGTCCTGGACGCGGTGAAGTGGGATGACAACATCCGCCAGGGCTTCCTCAAGACCAAGGGCAAGGAGCCGCCGGCCGTCGACCGTGCCTACTACCAGTCGCGCCCGCTGGCGTTCGATTCCAGCGCGGTCAAGGCCGAGTTCCAGGGCATCGAGCGCGACATCATTCGCCAGCTCGGCCAGTTCAACCCGGTCGGGCAGATCATGAAGCGCATGTGTCGCGAATACCGCATGGTGGTGCGCATGCTCGAAGCGCGCGGCACCGAGGATTTCGGCCTGATCTCCCAGGAACTGTACGGCGCTGCTTCGGATGCCTTCCACGCCGGTGACCCGACCCTGGCCGACCTCGGCCTGATGCTGTCGGACTACCTGAACAACATCGATGGCCGTGGCGACCTCAAGGACGAACCGAAGAACCTCACCGCCAAGGAGGCCGTGGAAATCCTCCAGCACCGGTTGAACAAGGTGTTCGGCGAGGCCGAGGAAACCATTCGTGTGTTCGAGTCCGACGGTATCGTCGCCGATGCTGCGGCCGGGGCTGACTACATCAAGGTGCGTGCCGACGCCATGTTCAACTCCCGTGACGTGCGCGCCCTGGAGGTGCACGAAGGGCTGGTGCATGTCGGTACCACGCTCAACGGCCTGAACCAGCCGATCTGTACTTTCCTGGCCAAGGGCCCGCCCTCGTCGACGGTAACGCAGGAAGGCCTGGCCATACTCATGGAGGTGATCGCCTTCGCCTCCTACCCCAGCCGCCTGCGCAAGCTCACCAATCGCACCCGCGCCATCCACATGGTCGAGGAGGGTGCAGATTTCATGCAGGTCTACAACTTCTTCCGCGAGCAGGGGTTCGAGATGGCGCAGAGCTACAGCAACGCCAGCCGGGTGTTCCGTGGGTCGGTGCCCAATGGCCTGCCATTTACCAAGGACTTGTCCTACCTCAAGGGCTTCATCATGGTTTACAACTACATTCAGTTGGCCGTGAAGAAGGGCAAGCTCGAACAGATCCCGTTGCTGTTCTGTGGCAAGACCACCCTGGAAGACATGCGTACCCTGCGACAGTTGGTCGAGGAAGGCCTGGTCGAGCCTCCCAAGTACCTGCCCGAGCAGTTCCGCGACCTCAACGCGCTGTCGGCCTGGATGTGCTTCTCCAACTTCCTCAACCACCTGAGCCTGGATCGCATTGAAGCCGATTACGCGAACATTCTCTGAGTGCTGCCGCCTGCTGGCCCTGGGTTTGATCCTGCTGGGCCTGGGCGGTTGCAGCAGCCTGCTGTTCTACCCCGAGCGTGGCCAGGCGTTCACGCCAGAGCGGGCCAGGCTCGAATACCGCGATGTCACCCTGACCACTGCTGATGGTATCCGCCTGCACGGCTGGTGGTTGCCGGCCAAGGCCGGGGTCCAGGTCAAGGGCACGGTGCTGCACCTGCACGGCAATGGCGGCAACCTGCCTGGGCACCTGGGCGGCAGCTACTGGCTGCCGGAGCAGGGCTACCAGGTATTGATGATCGATTACCGCGGCTACGGCCTGTCGCAGGGCGAGCCGAGCCTGCCTGAGGTGTACCAGGACATCGCGGCGGCCATGGCCTGGCTGGAACAGGCGCCCGAGGTAAAGGGCAAGCCGCTGGTATTGCTGGGGCAGAGCCTCGGCGGGGCCATGGCCATTCACTACCTGGCGGCCCACCCGGAGCAGCGCCAACGTTTCAGTGCCCTGGTGTTCGACGGTGTGCCGGCCAGTTACCGTGCGGTCGGGCGTTTTGCCCTCAGCACCTCGTGGATGACCTGGCCGCTGCAGGTGCCGCTGTCGTGGCTGGTGCCGGACGGCGACAGCGCCATCCGCTCGATCGCGCAACTGAGCAGCCCGCCCAAGCTGTTCTTCCACAGCATCGACGACACCCTGGTGCCGATGGACAACGGCATCCGCCTGTACCAGCACGCGTCTGCGCCACGGGTGCTGCAACTGACCCGTGGCGGCCACGTGCAGACCTTCGCCGACCCGACCTGGCGCCAGGTGATGCTGCGTTTTCTTGACGACCCCAGCCATTTCAACGGCCTGCGGCGGCTGGCCGAAGTACCCAATTACCCTGACGAGAAGAACAAGCAATGAGTGAAGAACGCAACGCCATCCCGCTGATCCTGACCGGTGTCGGCAGCATCATCGTGACGGTGGGGGCCTTGTGGTACTACGGTTACCTGCATTTCGCCAAGCCCGAGGATGCCCTGTTGCTGCAGGACTTCACCATGCTCAAGACCATCCCAGGCGAGGACTACAAGGTCTCGCTCGACCCGGCGCCACAAGTGGCCCAATGCGTCGATGGCGTGCTGGTGTTGTTCGATACCCAGCAGAAAGGCCTGACAGGGGTGCTGGTGGACAACCGCAAGCGCGCGGTGCGTTGCATGGGCGAGGAAACCCCGCAGCAGGTGCAGTGAGCCATTATCTCTGCTGCCTGTGCTGCCCCTTTCGCGGCTGAAGCCGCTCCCACAGGGACTGTGCAAAACTCAAGATATCTGCTGCCTGAACTGGCCTCTTCGCGGGCACGCCCGCTCCCACAGGTACGGCGCCAGTTTCGAGCTTTGCGCGATCCCTGTGGGAGCGGGCGTGCCCGCGAAGAGGCCGGAACAGGCAAAAGAAAGCCCCGCGTCGAGCGCGGGGCTTGTCAGTTCAGCTAGCAAGCCTTACTGCTGTACCTGGCTCACAGAGCGCGGCGCCACCGGCTGGTTGTCGTTGGAGATGGTCACCTCCACCCGACGGTTCTGCGCACGCCCCGAATTGCTCGAGTTGTCCGCTACCGGGTACTCCTTGCCATAGCCCTGGGCGACGATGCGCGCCGGGTCGACGCCAGCACGTACCAGTGCCATGCGCACGCTGTTGGCGCGGCGCTCCGACAGGCCCTGGTTGTAGTTGGCAGAGCCTACGCTGTCGGTGTAACCCTCGACAATCACCTTGCGTTCCGGGTTTTCCTGAAGGAACTGCGCCAGCTTGGTGACGTTCGGGTAGGCGTTGCTCTTGAGTTCGGCCTTGTTGAAGTCGAACAGCACGTCACCGAAGGTGACCAGCGTGCCGCGATCGGTCTGCTTGGCGTTGAGGCTGTCCTGCAGCTTGGCGATCTGTGCGTCGCGGGCGTCCAGCTTGGCCTGGGCGCGCTGGGCCGAGGCGTTCTTCAGTTCGCTTTCGGCGGTGCGCAGGGCAATGGTCTGCTTGGCCACCTCGACGCGCTGGTTGGTCAGGTAGGCCAACTGGTCGACCTTCTTCTCGTCTTCACGGTCCATGTAGGCCTTGTCGGCCTTGTTCAGCCAGTCCTGGGCGTCCTTGGTCTCCAGCGCGGCAACCTTGCTCGATTGCGGGTCGCTCTGCAGCGAAGAGAAGTTGGTGCGGGCCGATTCGAGGTTGGCGTTAGGGTCGTGCGAGCAGGCAGCAAGACCGACGCTCAGGGCCAGCAGGGCGGGAATCATGACGTAGTTGCGCATAGTGTTCATCCTTTGATCGTGTGCGAAGGCCGAGGGGGGCGCGGCAGGGCTCACTGAGCGCTGCGCAGGCCTTCCTCACGTACGTCCTGAACGCCCTGGCGGGCATCCTGCACGGCCTTCTGGGCCTTGGC
This sequence comes from Pseudomonas sp. TE3-3-F2023, assembly GCF_036784815.1. NCBI lineage: Bacteria > Pseudomonadati > Pseudomonadota > Gammaproteobacteria > Pseudomonadales > Pseudomonadaceae > Pseudomonas > Pseudomonas sp. TE3-3-F2023. The sequence continues at coordinate 2,048,334 of NZ_CP145113.1, forward strand.
CGCCTGGGCCTTGCGTTCGGCGAGGCGGGCGTCCCATTCGGCCTGTTCGGCCAGGCGCCTAGCGTCGTCGTACTTCTTGTCATGCATGGCGATCTCGGCCTGCTTGAACTTGTCCTGCGCCGCTTTCATTTCCACGGCGGCGAACTCGGTGCCGCCAGCGCTGACGGCGGAGTTCACGGCGGACTGGGTGACTGCATACTGCTCGGTGGGCGGGTTGCCCGCACAGCCGGCCAGAACGAGGCTGCTGCCCAGGGCCAGCGCTGCCAGCTTCAACCCGCGCACATGAGTGGATGAGGGTTTGTAGATGCGGGTGTTCTTGGTGGTCAGTTCCATTGGATCACTCCTGTTTACGACGTTGTCCGTAGCAGTCCATCGCTCGTTCCCTGACACGTGCACGCGCTTCAGCTCAACGGTGCACAACGGCAGGTGTGCAGGGTTTTAGCGTGATGGCTATTGGCTGTGACTGACGCGTTTTTCGGATAGTTCAGAAAAAATCATCCTGAGCGGATAACTATTTCTGACTAATCGGTCAGTGCGATTCGCCCGGAACTTTCGCGGGGCGTAGCGGTATTCCGGGCCTTTGCCAGGCCCGGAGCGGGGGCGGCGGGTTACTTCTGGCTGTCGGCTGCTGGGTTGCTCAGGGCGTGCAGATGCTGTCGCGAAAGCGACAGAAAGCGCGGAGTAGGGCCGATGTCCTCGTACAGCGGGTCGCCTTCCTCGTCGGTGGCGATGACCTGGCGGCCTTGCACATAGGGGAAGCTGGCTTCCAGTTCCTCGAGGGCTGCCGCGACCAGCTCACCGAGAAGTTCCTCGGCGGTGCGCTTGGGGTACATGTCGATCAGCGCGGCCAGGCGCGCTTCGGACTCAAGGTCCAGGTGCAGGACATGGCCCGTGGGGCTGAGGGTACCGGCGGCATTCTGTTCCCAGTGCCTGGCGAGTTCACGGATTTTCATGATGACCTCTGTTGACGCCTGAAAGGGCTGCATTGCATGGGAGTGTCGTGCTTTCACTTTAGTTTGCTTTGGCCGATCACGGCTTGCCATCGGCGCCGGGCTGTGGGCACTCTTGGTGCGAATACCGCGCACCCTTGTGGGAGCGGGTAAAGGCTGAAAAGGGATGCAATGCGCCAGAGCCGCGCCGGAGAGAGGGCCAATGACCGATATCGATGTGCGTTTGCGTGAAGATGTCCATGTGTTGGGTGAGCTGCTCGGCGATACCATTCGCCAGCAGCATGGCGAGGCGTTCCTGCAGAAGATCGAGGACATCCGCCACAGTGCCAAGGCCGACCGCCGCAGCGCTGGCGAGCAACTGAGCTCGACCCTGGCGGACTTGGCCGATGAAGACTTGCTACCCGTGGCCAGGGCCTTCAACCAGTTCCTCAACCTGGCCAACATGGCCGAGCAGTATCAGCTGATCCGCCGCCGAGACGCCGACCAGCCCGAGCCGTTCGAGGCCCGTGTGCTGCCCGAGCTGCTGGCGCGCCTGAAGCAGGCCGGGCACAGCAATGATGCCCTGGCACGGCAATTGGCCAAGCTCGACATCCAGCTGGTGCTCACCGCTCACCCCACCGAGGTGGCCCGCCGCACCCTGATCCAGAAGTACGACGCCATCGCCGGCCAACTGGCTACCCAGGACCACCGCGATCTGACTCCGGCCGAACGCGAGCAGGTGCGCGAGCGCCTGCGCCGGTTGATCGCCGAGGCCTGGCACACCGAAGAAATCCGCCGCACCCGACCGACGCCGGTGGACGAAGCCAAGTGGGGCTTTGCGGTGATCGAGCATTCGCTGTGGCACGCCATCCCCAGCCACTTGCGCAAGGTCGACAAGGCCTTGCTGGAAGCTACCGGCCTGCGCCTGCCGCTGGAGGCGGCGCCGATCCGCTTCGCCTCGTGGATGGGCGGTGACCGTGATGGCAACCCCAACGTGACCGCAGCTGTCACCCGCGAAGTTCTGCTGCTGGCGCGCTGGATGGCTGCCGACCTGTTCCTGCGCGACATCGATGCGCTGGCCTCCGAATTGTCCATGCAGCAGGCCGACGATGCCCTGCGCGAGCGGGTCGGTGACAGTGCAGAACCCTACCGTTCCCTGCTCAAGCAACTGCGCGATCGCCTGCGGGCAACGCGCGCCTGGGCGCATTCGGCATTGACCAGCAGCCAGCCGGCCAGCGCCGAGGTGCTGGTGGACAACCGCGACCTGATCGCGCCGCTGGAGCTGTGCTACCAGTCACTGCACGCCTGCGGCATGGGTGTGATCGCCGAAGGCCCGTTGCTCGATTGCCTGCGCCGCGCCGTGACCTTCGGCCTGTTCCTGGGCCGCCTGGATGTGCGCCAGGACGCCGCCCGCCACCGTGATGCGTTGAGTGAGATTACCGACTACCTGGGCTTGGGGCGTTATGCCGACTGGGATGAAGAGCAGCGCATCGAGTTTCTCCAGGCCGAGCTGAAAAACCGCCGGCCACTGCTGCCCGCGCACTTCAAGCCGCAGGCCGATACCGCCGAGGTACTGGCCACCTGCCGGGAAATTGCCGCCGCGCCGGCCGCCTCGCTGGGCTCTTACGTCATCTCCATGGCCGGTGCTGCCTCGGATGTGCTGGCGGTGCAGCTGCTGCTGAAGGAGGCCGGCCTGACTCGGCCCATGCGGGTGGTGCCGCTATTCGAGACCCTGGCCGATCTCGACAATGCCGGCCCGGTGATGCAGCGCCTGCTCGGCCTGCCAGGCTACCGCGCCAACCTGCGCGGTCCGCAGGAGGTGATGATCGGTTACTCCGACTCGGCCAAGGACGCTGGTACCACGGCAGCGGCCTGGGCGCAGTACCGGGCCCAGGAAGACCTGGTGCGTATCTGCGCCGAGCACCAGGTCGAGCTGCTGCTGTTCCACGGCCGTGGCGGCACGGTAGGCCGCGGCGGCGGCCCGGCCCACGCTGCAATCCTGTCGCAGCCACCGGGTTCGGTGGCGGGGCGGTTCCGTACAACCGAGCAGGGCGAGATGATCCGTTTCAAGTTCGGCTTGCCGGGCATCGCCGAGCAGAACCTGAACCTGTACCTGGCCGCCGTGCTCGAAGCTACCCTGTTACCACCGCCACCACCGCAGCCGGCCTGGCGCGAGGTGATGGACCAGCTGGCCGCCGATGGGGTCAAGGCCTACCGCAGCGTGGTGCGGGAGAACCCCGATTTTGTCGAGTACTTCCGCCAGTCCACCCCGGAGCAGGAGCTGGGGCGCCTGCCGCTGGGCAGCCGCCCGGCCAAGCGCCGAGCCGGTGGCATCGAAAGCCTGCGGGCCATCCCGTGGATCTTCGGCTGGACCCAGACCCGCCTGATGCTGCCAGCCTGGCTTGGCTGGGAAACGGCATTGAACAATGCCCTGGCCCGTGGCCAGGGTGAACTGCTGGCGCAGATGCGCGAGCAATGGCCGTTCTTCCGCACCCGCATTGACATGCTCGAGATGGTGCTGGCCAAGGCCGATGCACAGATCGCCGAGGCCTACGACGAACGTCTAGTGCAACCGCACCTGCTGCCATTGGGTGCGCACCTGCGCGACCTATTGTCGCAGTCGTGCAAGGTGGTACTTGGCCTTACCGGGCAGCCGGTGCTACTGGCGCACAGCCCCGAGACGCTGGAATTCATCAGCCTGCGCAACACCTACCTGGACCCGTTGCACCGCCTGCAGGCCGAGTTGCTGGCCCGCTCGCGCAGCCGCGAAGCCGCTCTGGACAGCCCGTTGGAGCAGGCCTTGCTGGTGACTGTGGCGGGTATTGCAGCCGGCCTGCGCAACACCGGCTGAGTGCAGGCCCGGGGCGTCCTGGGCAGGTGCTGCGCAGGGCATGCAAGCGGGCGAAGAGGGTGGTTGCGCCGGGCGCAACCGCCTGCCAGGCCAGCCGTAGGTGGCGCATTCCTGCAACTTTGGGACGCTTGTCTGGCTGCCGAGCGCTGTGTATCTTGAGCAGCCTTCTGACCGATTTATGGTCATACCCGATTTTCCGGACTTGGCCCTGGTCGCCGAATCCATTGAATTTCATAAAAAAATTTGAGGAGCACGAGATGCGCGTAATTCTGCTGGGAGCTCCCGGGGCCGGTAAAGGTACTCAGGCAAAGTTCATCACCGAAAAGTTCGGTATTCCCCAGATTTCCACCGGTGACATGCTGCGTGCCGCCGTCAAGGCCGGTACCCCGCTGGGCCTGGAACTGAAGAAAGTCATGGATGCCGGCCAGCTGGTCTCCGACGAGTTGATCATCAGCCTGGTAAAGGAGCGCATCGCCCAGCCTGATTGCGCCAAGGGCTGCCTGTTCGACGGCTTCCCACGTACCATTCCGCAAGCAGAAGCCATGGTCGCTGCCGGTGTCGACATCGACGCCGTCGTGGAAATTGCCGTGGACGACGAGGAAATCGTCGGCCGCATGGCTGGCCGCCGCGTGCACCTGGCCTCGGGCCGCACCTACCACATTCAGTACAACCCGCCGAAAGTGGAAGGCAAGGACGACGAGACTGGTGAAGACCTGATCCAGCGCGATGACGACAAGGAAGAAACAGTTCGCCATCGCCTGTCGGTGTACCACAGCCAGACCAAGCCGCTGGTGGACTTCTACCAGAAGCTGTCGGCCGCCAATGGCGGCAAGCCGAAGTACAGCCACATCGAAGGCGTCGGCTCGGTCGAAGCCATCACCGCCAAGGTCCTGGCAGCCCTGAGCTGATCCAGAGCCCGACGCACCTCGACAACGGCCCGCTTGCGGGCCGTTATCGTTTGTGGGGCTGCTTAAGCAGCCCATCGCCGGCAAGCCGGCTCCCACAGGACCGCGCCGATTCTGAAGGCTGTGCAGTACCTGTGGGAGCTGGCTTGCCGGCGATGGGCCGCACAGCGGCCCCTTGCGGACACAACGCCGCTGCTGTTCTATACTGCCGCTCTTTTTCCCCTAGTACCTGGATACCCGTTCGATGACCACCCTGCTGGCCCTGGATACCGCTACCGAAGCCTGTTCCGTCGCACTACTGCATGGCGGCAAGGTAACCAGCCATTACGAGGTGATCCCGCGCATGCATGCTCAGAAGCTGCTGCCGATGATCAAGCAGCTGCTGGCCGAGTCCGGTGTGGCGCTGAATGCGCTGGATGCCATCGCCTTTGGCCGTGGCCCGGGCGCGTTCACTGGCGTGCGTATTGCCATCGGTGTGGTCCAGGGCTTGGCCTTTGCCCTGGAGCGCCCGGTTTTGCCGGTGTCCAACCTGGCCGCACTGGCCCAGGGCGCGCTGCGCGAACAGGGTGTGCAGCAAGTGGCGGCCGCCATTGATGCGCGCATGGATGAAGTGTATTGGGGCTGCTACCAGGCCACCGAAGGTGAAATGCGCCTGGTCGGCCAGGAGGCTGTGCTGCCGCCCGAGCAGGTGGCGCTGCCGGCGGGCAGCGCTGGCGAGTGGTTCGGCGCCGGTACCGGTTGGGGTTATGCCGAGCGCCTGGCAGTGCAAGTGGCCGCCACCAATGCCAGTGCCTTGCCCAACGCGCTGGACATCCTCAGCCTGGCCAGCTTTGCCTGGGCGCGCGGCGAGGCGATCGCTGCCGAACAGGCGCAACCGGTCTACTTGCGCGATAATGTAGCGACACCCAAGAAACGCTGAGTGTTGTTCGTCGGTTATCGCCGATGACACTAAAACCTTTTGCGCGATCTCTGGTCCAGTTATCACTCGAGCATTAGCGATGGAATCCTGATGCTGCTAAATTGCCATCATTGGTTCTGAGTGCTCATGCCATGCGTATCGACGGTTTCTCACCGCAGTCCTACCCGATCAAGCGCACTCCGCGAAAAGCAGCGGTGCGTGACGAGGCCATCGATGATGCCGAGGTGATCGAGGAGGTCGATACCGCCCCTCAGGAAGCCGCCGCCCGCCGTCGCAGCGGTGGCCTGCCAGCCCGCCAGCAGGACATGATTTTCCCCCGCGCACGTGACCGGCGCACGGCTACCGCATTGGCCAGCTACCTGAGCACCGCCGGTTTTACCGACTGGGACATGGAAGTACTGGGGCTTGACCTGTACATTTAGTGGATGAGTCCATCACCACTGCCTTATTTTCTCGGTTGTCCGTCATGGAGTGAAAACGCCTGGCGCGACTACCTGTATCCCGCCGATGCCAACAGCAATGAAATGCTCGGCTATTACAGCCAGGTGTTCAACGCCGTCGAGGGCAATACCACTTTCTATGCACGTCCTGCACCCGGCACCATTGTGCGCTGGGCGCAGATCATGCCCGAACACTTTCGCTTCACTGCCAAGTTCCCCCGGGACATCAGCCATGAAGGCGACCTGCGCGATCAGCTGGAACCGGCCTTTGACTTCACCCGCCTGATGGCCCCGCTTGGTCAGCGCGTAGCGCCGTACTGGCTGCAGTTGCCGGCCCAGTTCAGCCCCGCACGGCTGGGCGAACTCTGCCACTTCCTTGACGAAGTCGGAGTGCCGGTGGCCGTGGAGGTGCGCAACCAGGCCTTCTTCGCCAAGGGTGAAGAAGAACGGTTGCTCAACCGCCTGCTGCATGAGCGAGGCGTGGAACGTATCTGCCTCGACCCGCGCGCCTTGTTCAGCTGCACCTCTCGTGACCCCGCCGTGCTGCATGCGCAGGCGAAGAAGCCCAAGGTACCGCCACGCCCGGCAGCCTTCAGCCAGCACCCCCAGGTGCGCTTCATCGGCCACCCGCAACTGGAGGCCAATGAGGCTTTTCTTGCCCCTTGGGTGGACAAGATCGCCGCCTGGATCGAGGAAGGCCGCAACCCCTACATCTTCCTGCACACCTCGGACAACCGCCTGGCCGCGGCACTGGCCCAGCGCTTTCACCAACGCCTGATGCAGCGCCTGCCGGGCCTTGCCGCGTTGCCGGAATTGCCGCGCACCCCCGAGGTCGAACAACTGGGGCTACTCTGACCTTTCCCTGACTGCCGGAGGTTGAACCATGGATGTGCAAACCCTGCGAGCCGAAGCCTTCAAGGCCTTGCACGAGCGTGACAGCGCCTTCGTCATCCCCAACCCGTGGGATGCCGGCTCGGCCAAGTTGCTGGCCAGCCTGGGCTTCGAGGCGCTGGCCACCACCAGTGCCGGCCTGGCTTTCAGCCTGGGCCGTCCGGACGCCGAAGGCGCCTTGAGCCTGGACGATACCCTCGATAATGCTGGCGAGATCGTCGACGCCACCCCGTTGCCGGTGGCCGCTGACCTGGAGAACGGCTTTGGCGACCTGCCCGAGGATTGCGGCCAGACCATTCTGCGGGCTGCCGAAGTTGGCTTGGTGGGTGGCTCTATGGAGGATGCCAGTGGTCGCAGCGATACGCCGATCTATGATTTCGGGCTGGCAGTAGAGCGTGTGCGCGCAGCAGTTCAGGCGGCACGCAGCCTGCCGTTCCCGTTCACCCTTTGCGCCCGGGCAGAGAACCTGCTGCACGGGCGCATGGACCTGGACGACACCATCCTGCGTCTGCAGGCCTATGCCGAGGCCGGTGCCGATGTGCTCTACGCTCCCGGGCTGCGTACTGTCGAGGAAATCCGCGCGGTGGTGCAGGCCGTCGCGCCACGGCCGGTGAATGTGCTGATGGGCATGGCGGGCGTGCCGCTGAGCGTCAACCAGTTGCAGGACCTGGGTGTACGTCGCATCAGCGTCGGCTCATCGCTTGCCCGTGCCGCGTTGGGGGCCTTCCACCGGGCTGCGCTGGAGATTCGCGATGAGGGCACCTTCGGCTACGGTGAGCAGGCGCTGCCGTTCGCCCAACTCAACGAGCTGTTCCACCGCCGATGAGGGCGGTGCTGGCGTTGCTGGTCTGCCTGTCGTTGTTTGCGGGGCTGGCCTGGCACCTGGGTTGGCGTCTGCCCGCCGCATGGAGCCCTTGGGCGCCGCTGGATGTGCGTCAGCCACCCAACCTGTTGACTCCCTACAAACTGTCCCGCCTTCGCGATGACCCGGCACTCTGTCGCCTGGCGCTTCAAACCAGCCAGCTGCGCTACCGGGCACAAGCCGACAGCTCGGCTGCTGCCAACTGCCCATTGCGGAACGTATGGCGTATCGAAGGTGGTCAGGCGCGGCTCGGCGGCAGCTTTCTGGCCAGTTGTCCGTTGGCGGTGGCGTACGCACTGTTCGAAAAACATGGTCTGCAGCCTGCGGCGCAACGGGTGTTTGGGCAGCCGGTGGCACAGGTCGACCATCTGGGCAGTTTTGCCTGCCGCAATGTCTACCACCGCAAGCAGGGCAGGCTGAGCCAGCACGCCACGGCCGATGCCTTGGACATCAGTGGCTTTCGCCTGCGAGACGGCCAGCGCATTGTCCTTGCGCGGGACTGGCAGGCGGGTGGGCAGAAAGCGGAATTCCTTCGTCAGGTGCGGCAGGCGGCCTGTGACAGCTTCAGCACGGTACTGGGGCCGGACTACAACGCTGCACACCACAACCACTTTCATGTGGACATGGGCCGCTGGCAGATCTGTCGCTGAGCGTGGGCACGTTCAGGCGTGGGCGCGCACGTTGTTCAGCACCACCGGGCGTGCCCAGTGGATGTCGAACTCCAGATCGGTCTGCTGCTTGGCCAGGGTGGCGTCATCGAACGGCTCTGGGGCCGGGTCCAGCAGATTGGTCTCGAACTCGGCGATCGGCAGGAACAGCGAACGCGGGATAGGGCCGGGGCCGGGTTCGGCAATGGGGTGACCTTGGTTCATCACCACCGGGCGTAGCCAGCTGTTGCTGATATCGAGCTGACGCTGCTGCTCGATCAGCTCGGCTGCGCTGAACGGCTCGGGGGCAGGCGGCAGCAGATTGGCTTCGAGCTCTGCCTTGGGCAGAAACAGTGGCTCGGGCGGTGCCACCTCGGTGTCGTGTACCGGGCAGGCACGCTGGGCGTCGATCAGGGCCAGTGCACGGGCGCCGCCGATCGGCTCGCCGCTGCTCTGGTCGTATTGCACGAACGACTGGCTGACGCTGTCTACGGGCTCTTCCTGCTGCTCGGCCATGGCCCGGGCAAAGAAATCCTGCCAAAGGTGGCTGACGCCCCCCAGTGCCTGGGTGTTGTGCTGACTGTAGTTGCCGACAGGCGACAGGTAGGTCAAGCCGATGGGAAGAGTATCTGACATGGCAGTCGCGCGCGTTGTGCTCTGGCAGAATAGCGGGATATTGCCTGTATCGGCCGAAGTAGCCGATACATTAACGGCTGGGTTCAATTTCTAGGTGTGAATGATGGAAGAGCAGGGCACAGGTATCCGGGTCGAGGCGCTGTCGGCTGAATTCGAGGCGCAAGCCGCTGCGTGGGCGCAGCGCCTGGGGTTGCCGCTGCAGGACGATGCTGCCGGGTTTGCCGTGCAGGTTGGTGTCGATGGCTTGCAGATCCAGCAATTGGGCCCGCAGGCCCCGGGGCCGGTGCGGGTGGACTTTGTCGAAGGCCAGGCCGCGCACCGGCGCCTGTTCGGTGGTGGCAACGGGCAGATGATCGCCAAGGCGGTGGGCATTGCCCAAGGCGTGCGTCCGCAGGTGCTGGATGCCACTGCCGGGCTGGGCAAGGACGCGTTCGTGCTGGCCAGCCTGGGCTGCCAGATGACCCTGATCGAACGCCAGCCGCTGATTGCCGCGTTGCTGGAGGATGGCCTGGCACGGGCGCGGTCGGATGAAGAGGTGGGGCCGATCGTCGGGCGCATGCGCCTGCTTGCCGGCAACGCCATCGAGCGCATGCGCGCCTGGGAGGGCGAGGCACCCCAGGTGATCTACCTCGATCCGATGTTCCCGCACCGGGACAAGAGTGCGCTGGTGAAGAAGGAAATGCGTGTGTTCCGGCCCTTGGTGGGGGATGACCTGGATGCCCCGGCCCTGCTCGAAGCCGCCCTGGCGCTGGCCAGCCACCGGGTGGTGGTGAAGCGGCCGCGCAAGGCGCCGATCATCGACGGGCCGAAGCCGAGCCATAGCCTGGAGGGCAAGTCGAGCCGGTATGACATTTACCCGAAGAAGGCCCTCAAGGCCTGAGCTGAGAGCTTCGGTATCCTGTAGGAGCGGCCTTGTGTCGCGAAAGGGCCGCAAAGCGGCCCCGGCAATTTATGCATCTGCGCTGAAACCCTGGGGCTGCTTTGCAGCCCTTTCGCGACACAAGGCCGCTCCTACAAAGGCCCGCATAGGCTTCAGGGGCGGAACGCCCGCAGGAACACCCCAACCACCTCGCGCACATGCGCCTCGGCCTCATCCCCCTCCAGCGGCCCCGCGCATCCCAGCAGCAACCGGTAATCCGGTGCGCCCTTGACCAGGCAGAAGAAGTGCTCCGCCGCACGCAGCGGGTTGTCGATGCGCAACAGCCCGCGCTCATGCGCCCTGCGCAGCAATGCCTCCATCCCCGCCAGCACGCGCTTGGGCCCGGCTTCGTAGAAGTACTCGCCAAAGCTCGGGTCGAGGCTGCCCTGGGCCATGATCAGGCGGCTGAGCTTGACCGCTTCATCGCTGCTGATCAGCGCCTGGAAGCCACGGGCAATGGTCAGCAGCACCTCTTCCACCGGTGCCCCTTCGGGGTACTCGAACAGCAGGTCGGGCAACTGGATCTGGCAGGTTGCCATGACCGCCGAGCAGAACAGCGTCTGCTTGTCGGTGAAGTGGCTGTATACGGTGAGCTTTGAAACACCTGCCGCCGCAGCGACCGCATCCATGCTGGTGTTGGCGTAGCCAAGGCTGAGGAACAGGGCCTTGGCTGCTTCGAGAATCGCCTCGCGCTTGGCCAGATCCTTGGGCCGGCCCGGGCCGATGGGGGCGTCGTTGGACATCGTGGTCTGCATCTGGTTGAAGATTCGCTCATCTTACCGGCTCAGACGCCATTCGGGTGAAACCGCTCCCACAACGCTCAACCACTGCTCTGCAAAAAACGGTACATACCCTTCCCGGCACCCACTGCCTCATTTAATATACTTGTCAGTATAAATATTCGATGTGCTCTCTGGGAAAGGATTCATCATGTTGCGCCATGCCTTGTCCATCGCTCTGTCCGCCGCTGCCGTGCTGTTGCTGGCGGCGTGCGGCCAGGAAGCCGCCCCACCTGCTGCGCCGCGCCCGGCGTTGGTAGTGCAGCCGCAGCCGGCCGAAGCCGCTGCCGACAGTTACCCCGGCGAAGTACGGGCGCGCTTCGAGCCGGAACTGGCTTTCCGCATTGGCGGCAAGGTCAGCAAACGCCTGGTCGAGGAAGGGCAGCGGGTCAAGGCCGACCAGCCGCTGGCCGAGCTGGACCCGCAGGATGTGCGCCTGCAAATGGAAGCCAACCGTGCCCAGCTGGCCGCCGCCGAGGCCAACCTGTCGCTGGTGCGCGCCGAGCGCGATCGCTACCAGAAGCTGCTGGACCGGCAGATGGTCAGCCATTCCCAGTTCGATAACGCCGAAAACCTCTACCGCGCCGGCCTGGCCCGGCTGAAACAGGCCAAGGCCGAGTTCGACGTGGCTGGCAACCAGGCTGAATATGCTGTGCTGCGCGCACCCCAGGCCGGAGTGATCGCCAAGCGCCAGGTGGAAGTGGGCCAGGTGGTCGCCGCGGGGCAGACTGTGTTCACCCTGGCCGCCGATGGCGAACGGGAAGTGGCTATCGGCCTGCCGGAGCAGCAGTTCGCCCGCTTCGCCGTGGGCCAGCCGGTGAGCGTCGAGTTGTGGTCGCACCCGCAAGAGCGCTTCCAGGGGCGCATCCGCGAGTTGTCACCGGCCGCCGACCCGCGTTCGCGCACCTTCGCTGCCCGCATCGCCTTTACCACGGCTGCCACGCCGGCAGAGCTGGGCCAGAGCGCCCGGGTGTTCATCGCCCACGAAGGGCAGATCCCGCTGGCGGTGCCGCTGTCGGCAGTCACTGCGGAAAACGGCCAGGCCTACGTCTGGCGGGTCAACAAGGAAAGCCGCCTGGAGCGGGCCGTAGTGCGCCTGGGGCCCTACGGCGCCGACAGCGTACCCGTGCTTGAAGGCCTCGCCCCCGACGACTGGGTTGTCGCCGCAGGTGGCCATGTATTGCGCGAGGGCCAGGAGATACGCCCCGTGGACCGTACCAATCGCGTAGTGAACCTGACGGCCAAGGAGTAAGTCCCGATGGGTTTCAACCTTTCTGCCTGGGCGCTGCGCAACCGCCAGATCGTCCTGTTCCTGATGATCCTGCTGGCGGCCATTGGCGCCATGTCCTACACCAAGCTCGGCCAGAGCGAGGACCCGCCGTTCACCTTCAAGGCCATGGTCATCCGTACCCTGTGGCCCGGTGCCACCGCTGAGGAAGTGTCCCGCCAGGTCACCGAGCGCATCGAAAAGAAGCTGATGGAAACCGGCGAGTACGAGCGAATCGTCTCGTTCTCCCGCCCGGGCGAATCGCAGGTCACCTTCATGGCCCGCGACTCGCTGCATTCCAAGGACATTCCCGAGCTGTGGTACCAGATCCGCAAGAAGGTCGCCGACATCCGCCACACCTTGCCGCCGGAGATCCAGGGCCCGTTTTTCAATGACGAGTTCGGCACCACCTTCGGCAATATCTATGCGCTGACGGGGGAGGGCTTCGACTACGCGGTGCTCAAGGACTATGCCGACCGTATCCAGATCCAGTTGCAGCGGGTCAAGGATGTGGGCAAGGTCGAGCTGATCGGCCTGCAGGACGAGAAAATCTGGATCGAGCTGTCCAACCTCAAGCTGGCCACCCTCGGCGTGCAGCTGGAGGCCGTGCAGCAGGCCCTGCAGGAGCAGAATGCGGTCAGCACCGCTGGCTTCTTCGAAATGCCCAGCGAGCGCCTGCAACTGCGGGTGAGCGGGCGCTTCGACAGCGTCGAGCAGATTCGCCAGTTCCCCATCCGCGTGGGTGACCGCACCTTCCGTATCGGCGATGTGGCCGAGGTGCACCGCGGCTTCAACGACCCGCCCGCACCGCGCATGCGCTTCATGGGCGAGGATGCCATTGGCCTGGCGGTTTCGATGAAGGATGGCGGCGACATCCTGGTGCTGGGCAAGGCATTGGAAAGCGAGTTCGAGCGCCTGGCGCGCAGCCTGCCAGCCGGCATGGAGCTGCGCAAGGTCTCGGACCAGCCGGCAGCGGTCAAGGCTGGTGTGGGCGAGTTTGTCCAGGTGCTGGTCGAGGCGCTGGTCATCGTGCTGCTGGTGAGCTTCTTCTCGCTGGGCCTGCGCACGGGGCTGGTGGTGGCGCTGGCCATCCCGCTGGTGCTGGCCATGACCTTCGCCGCCATGCACTACTTCGGCATCGGCCTGCACAAGATCTCCCTTGGCGCGCTGGTGCTGGCCCTGGGCTTGTTGGTCGATGACGCGATCATTGCCGTGGAAATGATGGCGATCAAGATGGAGCAGGGCTACGACCGCCTCAAGGCGGCCAGCTACGCCTGGAGCAGCACCGCCTTCCCGATGCTCACCGGCACCCTGATCACGGCGGCGGGGTTCCTGCCCATTGCCACAGCAGCCTCCAGTACGGGCGAATACACCCGTTCGATCTTCCAGGTAGTGACCATTGCCTTGCTGACCTCCTGGGTGGCTGCCGTGGTATTCGTGCCTTACCTGGGTGAGCGCCTGCTGCCGGACCTGGCCAAGCTGCATGGCGCGCGCCATGGCAAGGATGGCCACGCGCCAGACCCTTACGCCACACCGTTCTACCAGCGTGTACGGCGGGTGGTCGAATGGTGCGTGCGGCGGCGCAAGACGGTGATCCTGCTGACCGTTGCCGCCTTTGTCGGCAGTATCCTGTTGTTCCGCTTCGTGCCCCAGCAGTTTTTCCCGGCCTCCGGGCGCCCGGAACTGATGGTCGACCTGAAACTGGCCGAGGGTGCCTCGCTGGCCAACACCGCCGAGCGGGTCAAGCAACTTGAGGTGTTGCTCAAGCAGCAGGAGGGTATCGACAACTACGTGGCCTACGTGGGCACCGGTTCCCCGCGTTTCTACCTGCCGCTGGACCAGCAGCTGCCGGCGGCCAGCTTCGCCCAGTTCGTGGTACTGGCCAAGTCGATGGAAGACCGCGAGCGCCTGCGCAGCTGGCTGATCAGCACCGTGGACCAGCAGTTCCCCGACCTGCGTGCCCGGGTCACCCGCCTGGAAAACGGCCCGCCCGTGGGGTATCCGGTGCAGTTCCGGGTGACTGGCGAGCACATCGAGAAGGCGCGTGCGCTGGCCCGCGAAGTGGCCGACAAGGTGCGCCAGAACCCGCATGTGGTGAACGTGCACCTGGACTGGGAAGAGCCGAGCAAGGCGGTGTTCCTCGAGATCGATCAGGACCGCGCCCGCGCCCTGGGCGTGAGCACCGCTCACCTGTCGAGCTTCCTGCAAAGCTCGCTGACCGGCACCACGGTCAGCCAGTACCGCGAGGACAACGAGCTGATCGAGATCCTGCTGCGCGGCACCCGGCAGGAACGCAGCGAGCTGGGCAACCTCGGCAGCCTGGCGCTGCCGACTGACAATGGCCAGAGCGTGGCGCTGTCGCAGGTTGCGACCCTGGAGTACGGTTTCGAAGAAGGCATCATCTGGCACCGTAACCGTTTGCCGACGGTGACCGTGCGCGCCGATATCTACGACAAGGAGCAGCCGGCGACGCTGGTGAAACAGATAGAACCGACCCTGCGTGACATTCGTGCCAAGCTGCCGGATGGTTATTTGCTGGAAGTGGGCGGCACGGTCGAGGACTCCGAGCGTGGGCAGAAGTCGGTGAATGCCGGCATGCCGCTGTTCGTGGTGGTGGTGCTGAGCTTGCTGATGATCCAGCTGCGCAGCTTCTCGCGCACGGTGATGGTGTTCCTCACTGCGCCGCTGGGGCTGATTGGCGTGACCTTGTTCTTGCTGGTATTCCGCCAGCCGTTCGGCTTTGTCGCCATGCTTGGCACCATTGCCCTGGCGGGGATGATCATGCGCAACTCGGTGATTCTGGTGGACCAGATCGAGCAGGACATCGCGGCGGGGCTGGAGCGCTGGCAGGCTATCATCGAAGCCACGGTGCGGCGCTTCCGCCCGATCGTGCTGACCGCACTGGCAGCGGTGCTGGCGATGATTCCGTTGTCGCGCAGTGTGTTCTACGGGCCGATGGCGGTGGCGATCATGGGCGGGTTGATCGTGGCCACCGTGCTGACCCTGCTGTTCCTGCCGGCGTTGTATGCGGCGTGGTTCAGGGTGAAGAAGGGCTGAAGACCGCAGGGGAGGGCTTTGCCCTCCTATCGCGACACAAGGCCGCTCCTACAAAGGTCCTGCATTCGCCGATCAATGTAGGAGCGGCCTTGTGTCGCGATGGGCTGCAAAGCAGCCCCCAGGGCCCTCAGAGGGCGCCGAAGACCTTCTTGGCCAGGCTGGTTGCCGCTTCAGCCGGGTTCTGGCGAATGCTCTGCTCCTGCTTGGCAATCATCTCGAACAGGCCATCCAGTGCCTTTTCAGTCACGTAGTTCTCGATGCTGGCGCTCTTGGCATCGACCACACCCAACGCCACGGCCTGCCCGGCAAAGTTGTTGTACTGCTGAGCCAGGCCAACCTTGTCGGTAGCCTGCTTGACGATTGGCAGGAACTTTGCGCGGATCTGCTCGCGGCTGCTCTTGTTCAGGTACTGGGTAGCCGAGTCGTCACCGCCGGCGAGGATGCCTTTGGCATCGGTCACACTCATGTTCTTCACGGCATCCACCAGAATCGCCTGGGCCTGCGGCACGGCAGCCTCGGCGGCCTTGTTCATGCTGGTTTCCAGGGCTTCGACCTGTTCACCCTTGCCGAACATCTTCATCGCCTTGGCGGCCTTGCCCAGGTTGCCTGGCAGTTCGATACGCACGTCAGGGTTGTTGCTGAACCCACCCGGGGTGCTCAGCTGCTTGACGGCCAGTTGTGCGCCTTGGGTCAGGGCATCCTTCAGGCCGCCGGTGGCGTCCTTTTGGGTCAGGTCGCCCAGCGACAGGGCCAGGGCACTGGCCGACAGCAGCAGGCCGGCACACAGGGTGGTGAAACGCAGGGAAGTGCGGATCATGAAGCTTTCCTTGTAAACAGATGAATACGGGTATCAGCGGACTGGGTCGACCTTGATCCGCACGGGCTGTGGGTCACTGCCGTCAAGCATGACGCCGTGGTGTTCGGTGTTGATGAACAGCAGCTTGCCGTCCAGCTCGATGCGCGCGCTTACCGCATAGCGGTGGCCGGGCTTGACCTGGGCCGGGTCGTAGGTGAGGTGGAATGGCAGCGGTACATTGCCTTTGACCGGGCCGGCCTGGCGGGCCAGGGTAACCGCCGGGGCGTCCATCAGCGAGACGTCCTGCAGCTCCACGCTGAGGGTGGCGGCAGGTGGCAGGGCGCTGCGCTGCAGGTAGAAGACTTCGCCATCCAGGCTGGCCTGGTTGGACGGCGTGTGGCTGGAACAGGCTGCGAGCAAGGATGCGCAACACAGCATAAAGAGCTTTTTCATGGTATCTCCGAAGTCCTTGGCGTTGGCTTGTGGCCAACCCCAGGGACTCTAGCGGATTTTCCCGGCTGATAAAGCCTCAGATGGTGGAAGTTTCCAGCCCGTCTTCACGGTGCAATGCCACCTGGCGGATCGACAGGCGCAGCTCCGCTGACAGCACGCGCTTGGCCACGCCTTCGGCCAGCTCGCCGAGCTTGGCGTGATAACCCAGCTTGCCCTGGGCATCTGCATGCAGCACACCTTGCTCGACCAGGGTCTGGATGAAGTGGCGGAACAGGGTCTTGTCGAAGAACTCCGGGGCGTTCAGGCCGTGCAGGATCGACAGGCGCTGGGCCATCATCACGCACAGGTCTTCCAGTTCTTCGGCGCTGAGGCTGTTCTGCCCGCTGTTCAGCAGCAGCGAGGTGGCCATGTAGAAACGCTGCAGGGTCTGGGTGATGGTGCGGGCGAGCAGGGTCAGCAACACGAACTGCCGCGAACTGGGTGCCGGGCGAATGTAGGTGTCGTTGTCCTGGCGCAGCAGCCCTTGCTCGACCAGCGCGGCCAGCCACTGGTCAATCACCTCATCCAGTTGCTCCGGCGACCAGCGCAGGAACAGTTCGGCCTGCAGGTAAGGGTACAGCGCGTGCACATACTGGCCCAGCAGTTCGCGGCTCATGCGCGAGCTGCTGAGGAAGAAGCTCGCCAGCAGCGCCGGCAGGGCGAAGATGTGCAGCACGTTGTTACGGTAATAGGTCATCAGTACCGCGTTGCCTTCATCCAGGTACAGGATGCGACCCAAGGCGTCCTTCTGCTCGGCCACCAGGTTCATCCCGCGCACGTGTTCGATCAGCGCCTGGCCGTCGCCATCCGGCAGGGTGGTGTGCGGCGAGTAGGGCACCTGGCGCAGCAAGGTCAGGTACAGGTCGAGCACGCGGGTCAAGGCGCGCTCGTCCAGGGCCAGGCGGCTGGTGGACAGCAGAGCCAGGGCCACCAGGTTGACCGGGTTGATCGCGGCCGCCTCGTTGAGGTGACGGGCCACGGTTTCGCCCAGGCGGGCGGTGGTTGCATTGAGCCAGGCCGGGCGGTACTGCGGGCCGTGATCCTGTTCACGCCAGCCGGGCTGTTGCTGGTCGAGGAAGCCGGCCAGGCGGATCGGCTCGCCGAAGTTCACGTATACCTGGCCAAAACGCTGCTTTAGCGCGCCGAATACCTTGAAGATATCGAAGATCGACTCTTTCTTCTTGCTGGCACCGCGCAGTTCGCCCAGATAGGTGCGGCCTTCGAGCACGCGCTCGTAGCCGATGTACACCGGCACGAACACGATCGGCGTGCGCGACGAACGCAGGAAGCTGCGCAGGGTAATGGCCAGCATCCCGGTGCGCGGCTGCAGCATGCGCCCGGTGCGCGAGCGGCCGCCTTCGACGAAGTACTCCACCGGGAAGCCCTTGGTGTACAGGGTATGCAGGTACTCGTTGAACACCGCGGTGTACAGCGGGTTGCCCTTGAACGTGCGGCGCATGAAGAAGGCACCGCCACGACGCAACAGGTTACCCACCAGTGGCATGTTGAGGTTGATGCCCGCGGCCACGTGCGGTGGTGTCAGGCCGTTGCGGAACAGCAGGTACGACAGCAGCAGGTAGTCGATATGGCTGCGGTGGCACGGCACATAGATTACTTCGTGGCCGGGTGCGATGCCTTGCACCTGCTCGATATGGTTGACCTTGATGCCGTCGTAGATCTTGTTCCAGAACCAGCTCAGCACCACTTCGAGGAAGCGGATCGCGGTGTAGGTGTAGTCCGAGGCAATCTCGTTGCCATAGCGCAGGGCCTGGGCTTCGGCCTTGGCCAGCGGCAGGTTTTCGCGCTGCGCCTCATCGACGATGGCCTGGCGCACCTGGGGCGCGTGGATCAGGCCTTTGACCAGGTTGCGACGGTGCGAGATGTCCGGGCCGATGACGGCGGTCTTCA
Source organism: Pseudomonas sp. TE3-3-F2023 (assembly GCF_036784815.1). Classification (NCBI taxonomy): domain Bacteria; kingdom Pseudomonadati; phylum Pseudomonadota; class Gammaproteobacteria; order Pseudomonadales; family Pseudomonadaceae; genus Pseudomonas; species Pseudomonas sp. TE3-3-F2023. Next base: position 2,066,632 of record NZ_CP145113.1, read on the forward strand.
GGTTGCGAAAGTGCACGCGCATCAGGCGCTGGGCCATACGTACGGTGCGTTCGTGGCCCTTGTTGTGCTGTACCAGTTCGCGCAGGTGGATGGGCGCGGAGAACTGCACCCGGGTCTTGCGCCCGAGGATCAGCACGGTCAGCAGCCGGCGCAGGCGCCCGGTAACCGCCCAGCTGTCGGCGAACAGCAATTTCCACGGGCTGGATTCACTTGCCGGGGTCTGGCCCCAGAACACACTGACCGGAATGATCTGCGCATCCTCTTCGGCATGCTGGCTGACGGCGGCGACCAGGCGCTCCAGGGTAGGCGGGGCACCGCGCTTGTCGTGGCGGCCGAGCCAGTCCGGGTCCGGGGTCAGGTAGAAGAATGCCGCCGGCTCCTGCAGCGGGCCGACCGCCACCGGTAGCACCGGGCGCGGCAGACCTGCCTTGGTGCATTCGTGGTCGAGCACGGCCAGGTCGGTGAGCGCGGGCGAGGGCAGGGCATAGAACACCGGGCGGCTGCGGTCGAGCTTGAGGGTGAGGGAGGACTGGTTGATGGTCTCGGAGCGCACCCACAGGTACAACAGGCGACGCAGGGCGCCGAAGATCAGGCGGCGCAGGGGGGAACGGGTCATGGGGTGTGTGCCCTGGGAGTGATTTTCAGGTGGGTATCCAGCCAATTAGTCTGCCGTATCCGCGCAAGTTCAGCAAAAATCGCCGAACGGCGCGACGGTCATCAAATTTTTTTGTTCTGTGTCATATACTCGGCCTGCCACTTGCAAGATATTTGCGCAAGCGGCGTCGACACAGGGAGGGACTCTGTGTCTGCAAGGCGATCTTCACAATAAAAATCCGGAGTAGTTCAGATGTCGTCTCGTGAGACTGGGAATGTAAAGTGGTTCAACGATGCCAAGGGTTATGGCTTCATTCAGCGCGAAGGTGGTGCGGATGTATTCGTCCACTATCGGGCGATCCGCGGTGAGGGGCATCGTACCCTGGTCGAAGGTCAGCGGGTGGAATACGCCTGCGTGCAGGGCCAGAAAGGCCTGCAAGCCGAGGACGTAGTGGGCCTCTGAGCCTCATGCTGTAAGGCTTGTTGTGGGAGCTGGCTTGCCGGCGATCACCGGCGAAGCCGATGCCAGGCACCGTGTTGCCTGCATCGCCGGCAAGCCGGGCTCCCGCAACGAATGCAGTGCATTCATGTACGCCAGGTGATTTCCTCTTCACCGTCGGCGCTGATGCGGACCCAACGGTCGGCATCTTCTTCCCCATCTTCCTCCACCCAGCCACCTGGCGCGCAGCGCACTTCCACGCCCAGTGCGGCAAATGCGGCGCGGGCGCAGGCGACATCATCGGCCCACGGCGTCTGGTCGCTTTCCAGGTACAGGCTGTTCCATTTCCCTACAGCCTTGGGTAGCCAGGTGACCGGAATGTTACCGGCCTGGCATTTGAAGGTATGGCCTTTCTGCTTCCATTCGCTGCATGGGCCGATTGCCTGGGCGAGCCACTCGGCAATCTGTTTGTGGTCGACGTCGGCGTCCTTCAGGTAGATCTCGATATCAGGTTGGCGCATAAGGGCTCCGGGTGTGCTCAGTCTTGGCGCACGAAATAGTCATAACGCATGGAAACCGTGACCTCGAACGGCTCGGGCTGGTCGATTACCCGGGCACGTTTTTCGGCACTGGCACGCCAGCCGTGCGGGGTCATGGCCAGCAGGTCGGCGCGGGCCTTGGGCGCGGCCAGGCTCAGGCGGAACTCCAGGGTTTCGCTGTGGGCATGGGCCATGCCTTCGGGCACCAGGGCCAAGTGTTTGTCGTCGGCGTAAGGGCGTACTTCATCGTAGAGCACTTCGCGCAGTTCCATCAGGTGGCCGCTGGTGGGGCCGACCCGCATCAGGCCGCCGCCGGGGCTGAGCAGGCGCTTGGCCTCGGCCCAGTCCAGCGGGCTGAACACGCTGGCGATGAACTGGCAGCTGGCGTCGGCAAGCGGCACGCGGGCCATGCTGGCGACCATCCAGGTAACTTCGGGTGCGCGGCGGCAGGCACGCTTGACTGCCTCACGGGAGATGTCCAGGGCGTAGCCGTCGGCAGCTGGCAGGGCTTGGGCGATTTGCGCAGTGTAGTAACCCTCGCCACAGCCGATGTCCAGCCAGGCTCCGGGCTGGCGCTCGGCGGCCAGTTCGGCCAGGCGGCGCGCCACCGGCGCATAGTGGCCGGCGTCGAGGAAATCGCGGCGGGCTTCGACCATGGCCTGGTTGTCACCCGGGTCGCGGCTGTTCTTGTGCTGCACCGGCAGCAGGTTCAGGTAACCCTGGCGGGCCCGGTCGAAGCGGTGGCCGGCCGGGCACACCACACCGTTGTCGAGCCGGCTCAGTGGTGCCTGGCAAAGAGGGCAGGCGAGCATCAGGCGAGCAACCGGACCAGGGTCTGGTAATAGATTTCGGTCAGCAGATCAAGGTCGCTTGCCAGGATCCGTTCATCCACCTGGTGGATGGTGGCGTTGACCGGGCCGAGCTCGACCACCTGGGTGCCCATGGTGGCGATGAAGCGGCCATCGGAGGTACCGCCGCTGGTCGACGGCTGGGTGTCACGGCCGGTGACGCCCTTGATGCTGGCCGAGACGGCGTCCAGCAATTCGCCCGGCTCGGTGAGGAACGGCAGGCCCGACAGCGCCCAGTCGATCGACCAGTCCAGTTCATGCTTGTCGAGGATCGCCGACACCCGCGCCTGCAGGCCTTCGACGGTGGACTCGGTGGAGAAGCGGAAGTTGAACAGTGCGGTCAGCTCGCCTGGGACCACGTTGGTGGCGCCGGTGCCGGAGTTGAGGTTGGAGATCTGGAAGCTGGTCGGCGGGAAGAACGCATTGCCTTCATCCCAGTGCTCGGCCGCCAGTTCCGCCAGGGCCGGTGCTGCCAGGTGGATCGGATTGCGCGCCAGGTGCGGGTAGGCCACATGGCCCTGCTTGCCGCGTACGGTCAACTTGGCGCCCAGCGAGCCACGGCGGCCGTTCTTGACCACGTCACCCAGCAGGGTGGTGCTGGAGGGTTCACCGACGATGCACCAGTCCAGGCGCTCGTTGCGTGCTTTCAGGCGCTCGACCACGGCCTTGGTGCCATGGTGGGCCGGGCCTTCCTCGTCGCTGGTGATCAGGAACGCGACCTTGCCGCGGTGCCCCGGGTAGTCCTGCACGAAGCGCTCGCTGGCAATAACCATGGAGGCCAGGCTGCCTTTCATGTCGGCGGCGCCACGGCCGCAGAGCATGCCATCGGCGTCGATCAGCGCTTCGAACGGCTCATGCTGCCATTGCTGCACCGGGCCGGTGGGGACCACGTCGGTGTGGCCGGCAAAGCACAGCACCGGGCCATCCTGGCTGCCGTGGGTGGCCCAGAAGTTGTCGACGTCCTCGAAGCGCATCGGCTCGAGCTGGAAGCCCACGGCGCCCAGGCGGTTCATCATCTGCGCCTGGCAGTCGGCGTCGACGGGGGTGACCGAGGGGCGGCGGATCAGGTCGCAGGCCAGTTGAAGGGTAGGCGAGAGCTCGGTAGGGGCCGTCATGGGGGACTCCGGGGCAAGGCAAGGCGGGGAAATCTGAGAGGCGTTATCTTATATCAAATGGATGTAAAAGGTACGACCGGATTGGCCTAGGTGATGGCGCAACGTTTTCGGTGGCATGTGCAACGTTTGTTATTGGCTAAACACCCTTCACCCAGTTGCATATGAATGGCGCCATGTGCGGGTATCAGAAAGGCTTGTTTTTACCTGTGACAGCGGCAGTTATCCTGCTGATAACTGCCGCTGTTTCTTTAGAGTTGGTTAATGCCGAGGCTGGTAATCGTAATGTTCCTGCCGCCACTGTCGGCATTTTCTGCCCACATATTTACATAGGTTGTTTCATCATTGATTTTTTCGCGAGCCATTAGCATGAGAGGTACCAGCACTTCACTGATTTCAGTTTCGTAGGTTGTTTCGTTCGTATTTATCGTGCACCGAAGGCTGTCTTTTCGTTGATTCAAGTAGCTAAAGCTGATGCGGGTTGGTTCAATTTTGAAAGAGTTTTCTGTTGGACGCTGCTGGCACATCATTGTTCACTCCTGGTAATTAACTTAGAGCGTTCAGCGTAGGAGTTCCCCTGTTTGTCAACAACTATCAGAATTGCCAGGTACGTGGGCGCGTGAATGCCTCTGGTGGACGCGGTCTGCCCGGGTTTTTATTAGGAACCGCACCGAATGCCATGCCTGCGACGCTGGGGTCATTGAAGTTCCAGCTAAACGGAACTTCAATTTTGCATAGCGCGCGTCAGCACGTGGTGGCCTCGGCGGGCACTTGAGAGAAGAGGCCCAGAACGCTGGTCGGCGTCGAACAGCGTCTGGAATGGCTCAAACGGCCATTTTCCCGCCTGGCCGTGGGGCCGGTTCGCGGTCACTTCTGAATATCAGGCCGTTCCAGCACCCCTCAAGCCTGTTGCGGTTCGGCAGCCTTTTCCCCGGGCTTGGGCAGCGAAGACAGGAACGCCATCACCAGCGCCGCCACATAAGGCAACGACTGCACCAGCAACATTGCCACCCAGAAGCGCATGTCCGAGCTCGGCAGCCCCTGTACCAGGTAGATGCCCAGCGCTGCGCCCCACAGCAGCAACATGATGAACAGCTCTTCCCGCGCCTCGGAAATCGCCACCAGCAGCCCGTGGCTGTCGGCGTTCTTCGGTGTGCGGAAGAACGGCATGCTGCTGGTGAAGAACCCGTACAGCACCGCCTTGGCGATGGTATGCGACAGCGCCAGCCCCGCCAGCGCCGCAGCAAAGGCATCCTTCAGGTTCACCCCTACCGCGCGGCGGTAGAGGAAGATGATCTTGCCGACCTTGAAGAAGAACAGTGCCAGCGGCGGAATGGCAAAGATCATCAGCGGCGGGTCGACCCGGTGCGGCACGATGATCATCGCCGCCGACCACAGCAGCGCGCCGATGGTGAAGAAGATGTTCATGCCATCGGCGATCCACGGCAGCCAGCCGGCCAGGAAGTGGTAGCGCTGGCCGCGGGTCAGCTCGCTGTCCTTGCCGCGCAGCAGGGCGCTGGCGTGGTGCTTGATGATCTGAATGGCGCCGTAGGCCCAGCGGAAGCGTTGCTTCTTGAAGTCGATGAAGGTATCGGGCATCAGGCCCTTGCCGTAGCTGTTGTGGGCATAGGCGGCCGACAGGCCCTTCTCGAATACCCGCAAGCCCAGTTCGGCGTCCTCGCAGATGCACCACTCGGCCCAGCCCAGCTCTTCCAGCACACTGCGCCGGGTCATGGTCATGGTGCCGTGCTGGATGATCGCGTCACGGTCGTTGCGGGTGACCATGCCGATGTGGAAGAAGCCCTTGTATTCGCTGTAGCACAGCTTCTTGAAAGCGCTTTCGTGCTGGTCGCGGTAGTCCTGCGGCGACTGCACCACGGCAATCTTTGGGTCGGCGAAGTGCGGCACCATGTGCTTGAGCCAGTTGCGGTCGACGCAGTAGTCCGAGTCGATCACCGCGATCACCTCGGCGTCCTTGGCGGTGTGCGGGATCAGGTAGTTCAGCGCGCCGCCCTTGAAACCGGCCAGGGGCGCGACATGGAAGAATTTGAAGCGCTCGCCGAGTTTCTCGCAATGGGCCTTGAGCGGCTCCCACACGGCCGGGTCCTTGGTGTTGTTGTCGATCACCAGCACTTCGTAGTCGGGGTAATCCAGCGCTGCCAGTGCGTCAAGGGTCTGTTTTACCATCTCCGGCGGCTCGTTGTAGCACGGTACGTGCACCGACACCTTGGGCCGGTAGGCGCTGTCGGCCTGCACCGGCAGGAATTCGCGCCGGCGCTTGTGTATCCATACCGCCTCGGCCAGTTCGTGGGCCTCGGTCAGCAGCACGATGAACACGCCCAGCGCGCCGAGGGCCAGCAGCACGCCCACGGTCAGGCTGAACCAGGTGCTGTATTGCTGGCTGTAGTCGTAGGCGATCCATACCAGCACCGAACCGCACAGGAAGGTGATGAAGGTGAGGAAGGTACGGCCACGCTGGCGCAGGGCCGAACCGTCGATGAACAGCACCATCAGGGCGATCATTGCCAGCACCACCGAGGCCACCGCCAGGGCGCGCCATTGGGGGATCGCCACCACCGGGCCGTCGAAGTTGAATTTTTGCTGGCGCTCGGCGTTGTACACGCCCCAGTAGGCGCCCACCGAGCCTTCGTCACTGGCCTTCCACGGCTGGTCGTAGGCCTCGATCACGAAGTAATTGTAACCGCGGCGGTTGAGGGTGTTGACCAAGGTACGCAGGTAGATGGCCTGGTCGGCCTGGGTAGCATCGGCGCCGCCGCGCATGCGGCCGTTGCTCGGCCAGCCGACTTCCGACAGCAGCAGGGGTTTGCGCGGGAACTGGTGCTTCAGCTCGCGGGCGCGGTCGAGCACGAACTCCACCGAATCCTTCATCGGCACGAACTCCCAGTACGGCAGGATGTGCGCGGCAATCAGGTCGACGTGCTTGGCCAACTGCGGGTTTTCCTTCCAGATGTGCCACTGCTCACTGGTGGTCACCGGTACCTTGACCGCTGCGCGTACCCGGTCCAGGTACTTGATCAGGTTTTCCGTGGTGACTTCTTCGCGGAACAGTGCCTCGTTGCCGACCACAACCCGCACCACGCTGCGCGAGGTGTTGGCCAGCTGGATGGCCGTGGCGATTTCGCGTTCGTTGCGCTCCAGGTCCGGGCTGATCCAGATGCCCAGCGTCACCCGCAGGCCGAATTCCTCGGCCAGGCGCGGGATATCCGCCTGGGTGCCCTCCACGGTGTAGATCCGGATGCTGTCGGTCAGTTTGCTCAACTGCTCCAGGTCCTGGCGCATCTCGTCGTCACTGGGGTACTGGCCCTTCTGCGGGCTTTCGCCCAGGCGGAACGGTGAATACGAGAAGCCGGATATCTGTTCTGGCCAGGCGGGGGCGGATACCGGGCGGTTGATCAGCGCCCAGAACCCGGTGAACAACGCGGCGATGGCCAGGACCACGACCAGGTTCAGGCCGAATTTACGTGAAGACATTGTCGTCCATATGTGTCGAAGTGATAGGACATTAAAGCAGGGTTGGTAGTCTCTTTCCTAACGATGCAGGCCATGGGCCCCCTGGCATATAATGCGCGCCGGTTTTTTGGGGTATGAACATGAGCACAGAAGATCCACGCTTCGCCGGTGTCGCCCGGCTTTATGGCGACCAGGGGTTGCACCGTCTGGGCCAGGCCCATGTGGCCGTGGTCGGTATTGGCGGGGTAGGCTCGTGGGCGGCGGAAGCGCTGGCCCGCAGTGGCGTGGGCGAGATCACCCTGTTCGACCTCGACGATGTGTGCGTCAGCAACACCAACCGCCAGGCCCATGCGCTGGAAGGGCAGGTGGGGCGGCCCAAGGTCGAGGTCATGGCCGAGCGCCTGCGGGCGATCAACCCGGCGTGCACGGTGCATGCTGTGGCCGACTTCGTCACCCGCGACACCATGATCGAGTACATTACCGAGAACCTCGACTGTGTGATCGACTGCATCGACAGTGTAATGGCCAAGGCGGCGCTGATCGCCTGGTGCCGGCGGCGCAAGATCGCCATCGTCACCACCGGTGGCGCCGGTGGGCAGATCGACCCGACACAGATCCAGATCGCCGACCTGAACAAGACCTTCAATGACCCGCTGGCCTCGCGGGTGCGCTCCACCCTGCGCCGCGATTACAACTTCTCGCGCAATGTCAGCCGCAACTATGGCGTGCCATGCGTGTTCTCCAGCGAACAGCTGCGCTACCCCAAGGGCGATGGCAGCGTTTGCCTGCAGAAAAGCTTTGTGGGCGAGGGCGTGCGGTTGGACTGCTCGGGTGGCTTTGGCGCGGTGATGATGGTGACCGCGACCTTTGGCATGGTGGCGGCGAGCAAGGCGGTGGAAAAACTGGTAGCGGGGGCGCGGCGGCCTTCGGAGCGGGTCAAGCCTGAATAACTGCTTCTGGCCCACTCGGTCCTTGTAGGAGCGGCCTCGTGTCGCGAAAGGGGCGCGTAGCGGCCCCAGGTTCCCAGTTCCACCACAGAAATTGACGGGGCCGCTTTGCGGCCCTTTCGCGACACAAGGCCGCTCCTACAGGTAAAGCGCCAGCCAAAACGCCACGCGATACCTGTGGGAGCGGGCGAGCCCGCGAAGAGGCCAGCGCCGATTCAACGGTTGGACGCCAGCTCCGCCATCCGCTGCAACACCGCGTGCAGCCCATTGCTGCGCGACGGCGAAAGCTGGCGCTCCAGGCCCAGCTGAGTGAACCACTCACGCAGATCGAGCCCGGCGAGTTCTTCACTGGCCAACCCCTGCACCCGCACCAGCAACAACGCCAGCAGCCCACGCAACAGGCGTGCATCGCTGCTGGCCTTGAACCGCCACAAGCCCTCGACCTGCTCGGCCACCAGCCATACCAGGCTTTCGCAGCCATGCACCCGGTTGGCCTCGGTCTTTTCAGATTCATCCAGCGGTTCCAGCCGGTCGCCCCACTGCATCAGCAGCCGCGCGCGCTGTTCCCAGCCCTTGCCCTGCTCGAAAGCTTCCAGCGCCTGGCGCGCCTGGTCCGGCAAGCTCATCGCAATAGCTCCAGGCCTTGATCGAGCGCCTCGAAGAAACGCTGCAAGTCATCGCTGTCGTTATACAGCCCCAAAGAGACGCGGATCGCGCCCTCCAGGCCTAAGTCCCTCAGCAGCGGCATGGCACAGTGGTGCCCGGCACGCACGGCAATGCCTTGCTCGGTCAGCAGATGGGCGATATCGGCGTTATGCACGCCTTCGATGACGAAACTGGCAAGGGCCGCCTGTGGCTTGCCGAGGATGCGCACGCCATCGCGGTCCCTCAGGCCGCGCAGCAGGTGCAGGTGCAGGCTGGTTTCATGAGCTTCGAGTGCCTGGGCATCGAGGCTTGCCAGGTAGTCCAGGGTCGCACCCAGGCCGATCACCCCGGCGATCGGCGGCGTGCCTGCCTCGAACCCCAGTGGTGCCGGACGGAAGCTGGCGCTCTGGTATTCGGCCAGTTGCACCATCTCACCGCCGAACTGCCAGTGGTGCAGCCGTTCCAGCGCCTGGCTGCGGCCGTACAGCACACCGACGCCTTCCGGGCCGTATAGCTTGTGGCTGGAGAACACATAGAAGTCGCAGCCAAGCTGCTGCACATCATGGCGGCCATGCACCACGCCCTGGGCACCGTCGACCACGGTCAGCGCGCCTTGCGCACGGGCATGGGCCAGCAGTGCCGGCAGCGGCTGCCAGGTGCCCAGCACGTTGGACAGCTGGCTCACCGCCATCACCCGAGTGCGCGGGCCGATCAGTTGCAGCGCCTGGTCCAGGTCGATGCGGCCATCGGCATCCAGCGGCAGCACTACAAGGCGCAGGTTGCGCCGGCGCGCCAGCTGTTGCCAAGGTAGCAGGTTGGCATGGTGCTCCAGAGCGCTGACGGCAATTTCGTCACCCGCCTCGAAGCGGTGTTCCAGGCCGTAGGCCAACAGGTTCAGCGCCGAAGTGGCCCCATGGGTGAAGATGATCTGCCGCGAGTCTGCCGCATTGAGCCAGGCGGCAACCTTGTCGCGGCTGGTTTCGAAGGCCTGGGTCGCCAGTGCGCCGGGCAAGTGCTGGGCACGGTGCACGTTGGCCGCGCCATGGCCGTAGTAATGGCTCAGGGCATCGAGCAGGGCTTGCGGCTTCTGGGTAGTGGCGGCGCTGTCCAGGTAGGTCTGGTGCTGCCGTTGCAGGGCGGCGATGGCGGGAAAATCGGCACGCCAGGGGGAGGGCTGAAACATGGTCGCGGGGCCTGGAATGAAAATCGGGTCTGGCGTGGTGCCAGACCCGATCTTAACATTTCAAACGCTGAGAATCCGCTGTTCGCGAGCAAGCTCGCTCCGGCAGCGGTTGAAGGGTTCTCAGTTGTGCGCGTGCAGCGCCTCGTTCAGCTCGATGGCCGACTTGTGGGTCTTGCACTCCACCGCGCCGTTCAGCGAGTTGCGGCGGAACAGCAGGTCGGTCTGGCCGGCCAGGTCGCGGGCCTTGACCACTTTGACCAGTTGGTTGTTCTCGTCCAGCAGGTTCACCTTGGTACCGGCAGTGATGTACAGGCCGGCTTCGACGGTGTTGCGGTCGCCCAGCGGAATGCCGATACCGGCGTTGGCGCCGATCAGGCAGCCTTCGCCAACCTTGATGACGATGTTGCCGCCACCGGACAGGGTGCCCATGGTCGAGCAGCCGCCGCCCAGGTCCGAGCCCTTGCCGACGAATACGCCAGCGGAAACGCGGCCTTCGATCATGCCCGGGCCTTCGGTGCCAGCGTTAAAGTTGACGAAGCCTTCGTGCATGATGGTGGTGCCTTCGCCGATGTAGGCACCCAGGCGCACGCGGGCGGTGTCGGCGATACGTACGCCGGCCGGGACCACGTAGTCGGTCATTTTCGGGAACTTGTCCACCGAGAATACTTCCAGCAGCTCGCCCTTCAGGCGCGCTTCCAGTTGCAGTTCGGCGAGTTCGGCCAGGTCGACCGCGCCCTGGTTGGTCCAGGCCACGTTCGGCAGCAGCGGGAAGATGCCGGCCAGGCTCACGCCGTGCGGCTTGACCAGGCGGTGGGACAGCAGGTGCAGCTTGAGGTAGGCCTCTGGGGTCGAGGTCAGCGCGGCATCTTCGGCCAGCAGCGTGGCGACCAGCGGCTTGTGGCTTTCGGCCAGGCGGGTCAGCAAGGCGGCCTGGGCGGCATCCACGCCTTTCACGGCTTCGGCCAGTTGCGCGGCCTGGGCGTTGCTGAAGGCGATGGCCTGGTTGCCACCTTGGTAACCGAGAACAGGGGCTACTGCAGCGACCAGTTCGGCGCTCGGGTTGAGCAGCGGTTGCGCATAGAACACTTCCAGCCAGGCGCCCTGGCGGTTCTGGGAGCCGACACCGAAGGCCAGGCTGAACAGGGTATTGGACATGTGATTACCTCGTGCGAAATAGGGTAGGGGCTCAGGCCAAGGCAGCGGCGTACAGGTCGGGCTTGAAGCCGACCAGGGTACGCGCGCCAAGGTCGAGCACCGGGCGCTTGATCATCGACGGCTGGGCCAGCATCAGCTCGACGGCCTTGGCCTGGTCGAGGTCGGCCTTGCTGGCGTCGTCCAGCTTGCGGAAGGTGGTGCCGGCACGGTTGAGGATGACTTCCCAGCCGTGTTCGTCGCACCAGCGGTTCAGGCTGTCACGGTCGATGCCTTGGGTCTTGTAGTCGTGGAATTCGTAGGCGATGGCCTGGTCTTCGAGCCAGGTACGTGCCTTTTTCATGGTGTCACAGGCTTTTATGCCGTAGAGCGTGTAGGTCATTGTGTGCATTGGGGATCACAGGCGGCCCCAACCTCTCCGTTTACCGATTTCAGTCGCGGGATTATGCGGGAACGATCCTGTGAGCGCCACGGGTGTGCATGTCTTGCATCTCACAGGCACTGCAAGACTCAAGGCATGCATCTGCTAAGCGACAAGAGGTCAAACCTGCGCCACCGACAAACCGAAGTATCATCATGTTACATATTCATCCGCCACCTGCGACTATCGTGCAGCGGCCCTGAATCGCCCATCGCCGCTAACATATTGTTTCAATGGCGATGTTTCGCCCTGTTGTCGTTTCTGGTTCACAAAGGAAGCTTTCCCGGATGCAGTCCGCCTACACCGTCCTCATCCTGCTGACGCTGGTCAGCGTGTCGAAGCTGGTCGGCCGCATGATTCCGCTGCCCTTGCCGTTGGTACAGATCGCTGCCGGCGCCTTGCTTGCGTGGCCGACACTGGGCCTGCATGTGGCACTGGACCCCGAGCTGTTCCTGTTCCTGTTCCTGCCGCCGTTGCTGTTCGCCGACGGCTGGCGTATTCCCAAGCGCGAGTTGTGGCGCATTCGTGGGCCGGTGGTGGCGCTGGCCGTGGGTCTAGTGCTGTTTACCGTGGTCGGGGCGGGTTACTTCATTCACTGGCTGCTGCCGAGCATCCCGCTGCCCGTGGCCTTCGCCCTGGCCGCAGTGTTGTCGCCAACCGACGCCGTGGCGGTTTCGGCCATTACCCAGGACCGCCTGCCCACCCCGCTGATGCACATGCTCCAGGGCGAGGCCCTGATGAACGATGCCTCGGGCCTGGTGACCTTCAAGTTCGCCCTGGCGGCGGCAATCACCGGGGTGTTCTCGTTGACCGACGCAAGCTTCAGCTTCGTACTGGTCGCCCTGGGCGGCCTGGCGGTGGGCGTGGCCCTGAGCTGGCTGATCGGCCGCCTGCGTGCCTGGATGATTGCCCGCGGCTGGGACGACCCGGCCACCCACGTGGTGTTCATGTTGCTGCTGCCGTTCGCCGCCTACGTGCTGGCCGAGCGCCTGGGCGTGTCGGGCATCCTTTCGGCGGTGGCGGCCGGCATGATGCAGAGCTGGCTCGACCTGCTGCCACGGCAGACCAGCACGCGCCTGCTCAACCGCAGCGTGTGGTCGCTGCTGGAGTTCGCCTTCAACGGCCTGATCTTCCTGCTACTGGGCCTGCAACTGCCGGATATCATCAAGGCCGTGGTCAGCCATGAACCCACCGTCTGGCCGACCCTGGCCTGGCGCTGCCTGGACGTGGTGGCGATCTTTGTGGCGCTGATCTTGCTGCGGTTCATCTGGGTCCAGAGCATCTGGCGCTCGATCGGCGTGGTACGCCGCTGGCGCGGTAAGCCGGCGCTGGTGCTGATGCCCACGGCGCGTTCTTGCTGGTTGCTGACCCTGGGTGGGGTGCGCGGTGCGGTCACTCTGGCCGGCGTGATGTCGATTCCGTTGTTGATGGGTGCAGGCAAGGCCTTCCCGGAGCGTGACCTGCTGATCTTCATTGCGGCTGGGGTGATCCTGCTGTCGTTGATCAGTGCCTGTATCGCGCTGCCGCTGTTGCTGCGCGGGGTGACCAAGAGCCCGGACGAGCGCTTGCACCAGGAAGTGCAGGAGGCCTGGCGACGTACGGCCGAGGCGGCGATCCATGCGCTGGAGGCAGAGGAAGTGATCGACAGCAATGCGCCGCAGGATGCCGCGCAGGCGACCCTGGCGACCGAGTTGAAGGCGCGCTTGATGGCGGAATACCGCGATGAGCTGGACAGCTACAACGACAGCGCCGAAGCCAAGGCGCTGGCCGAGCAGATGGACCTGCTGGAGCGGCGTTTGCGCTTGCGGGCGCTGCGGGCGCAGCGGCTGGAGCTGTATGAGCTGCATCGCCAACATCTGGTGGGGGATGAAGTGGTACGTCAGGTGCTGGGTGAGCTGGATATGAGTGAAGCGAACCTAGGGGCGGTCAGGTAGACCGCAGGGGCCGCTTTGCGGCCCTTTCGCCGGCAAGCCAGCTCCCACAGGTAATGCACAGGGCCTGAGGTTGATGCGGTCAGAGTGGGAGCTGGCTTGCTGGCGAAAGGGGCGCAAAGCGCCCCCCTTGAGCGAATCAGCGGTTCTGCAGAAATGCGCGAATCCGCTCTGCCGCCTCGATGCACTCGGCCAGCGGCGCAACCAGCGCCATGCGCACACGCCCGGCGCCCGGGTTCACGCCATCCACTTCGCGCGACAGGTACGACCCCGGCACCACTGTCACATGCTGGGCCTCGAACAGGTCGCGGGTGAACTCGGCATCGTCGCCTGGCACCTTGGCCCACAGGTAGAAGCTGCCATCCGGCCGCTGCACATCCAGCACCGGTTGCAGGATATCCAGCACGGCATCGTACTTGGCGCGGTACTGATCGCGGTTCTCGCGCACATGCGTCTCGTCCTGCCAGGCTGCGATGCTGGCCAGCTGGGTTTGTACCGGCATGGCGCAGCCGTGGTAGGTACGGTACAGCAGGAACGGCTTGATGATCTCGGCGTCACCGGCGACGAAGCCCGAGCGCAGGCCAGGCAGGTTGGAGCGCTTGGACAGGCTGTGGAATACCACGCAGCGCTTGAAGTCGCTGCGGCCCAGTTCCGCACAGGCAGTCAGCAGGCCTGGTGGCGGGGCATCCTCGTCGAAGTACAGCTCGCTGTAGCATTCATCGGCAGCAATCACGAAGTCGTGCTCGTCGGCCAGGGCAATCAGCTTCTTCAGGGTGCCCATCGGCACCAGTGCGCCGGTGGGGTTGCCCGGCGAACACAGGAACAGGATCTGGCAACGCTTCCACACTTCAGCCGGCACGGCGTCGAAGTCGGGGTTGAACCCGTTGCTCTCCAGGCACGGCAGGTAGTGCGGGGTAGCACCGGCCAGCAGCGCTGCGCCTTCGTAGATCTGGTAGAACGGGTTGGGGCTGACCACCAGGCCGTCATCGGCGCGGTTGACCACGGCCTGGGTGAAGGCGAACAGTGCTTCACGGGTGCCGTTGACCGGCAGGATGTGGCGGTCGGCATCCAGCCAGCCGGCCGGTACGCCGAAGCGCCGCTCGCACCACTGGCCGATGGCCTGGCGCAGGGCCGGCAGGCCGATGGTGCTTGGGTACACTGCCAGCTTGTCGAGGTTGTCGGCCATGGCCTGGGCGACGAACGCCGGCGATTCGTGCTTCGGCTCACCGATCGACAGGGCGATGGCGCGCTTGTCCGCCGCAGGCGCAACGCTGCCCAGCAGGGCGCGGAGTTTTTCGAACGGGTAGGGCTGAAGCTGGGTCAAGGCATGGTTCATCGGCGCAAGGTCTCGTCAATCGTCTAATCGTTAAAAGGTCACGCGGGTAGGGCTGGCATCGCTGGCCTGGCCGGCCTGCAACTGCTGGACGATGGCCTCCTGCAGTCGGCTGCACAGCTGTGGGTCGGACAGCGGCTGGTTGTCGGCATCGGTGATGAAGAAAACGTCTTCCACCCGCTCGCCAAGGGTGGCGATCTTGGCGTTCTGCAGCGACAGGTCGAACTCCAGGAAGATGCGCCCCAGCCGGGCCAGCAGGCCTGGGCGGTCGGGCGCGGTGATTTCGAGGATGGTCACCGGACGCTGGGCATCGTTGAGGATGGTCACCTGTGGCGGGAAGTCGAAGTGCTTGAGCTGGCGCGGTACCCGGCGCTGGATGATGGTCGGGTAGTCCTCGGGGTTGCGCAGCGCTTCGGTCAGGCCGTCGCGGATCTGCTTGACCCGCTGCGGGTTGTCGCCGATCGAGCCGCCGTCGTTGTCCAGCACGATGTAGGTGTCGAGGGTGAACTGGCTGCTCGAGGTGATGATCCGCGCGTCATGAATGTTCAGGTTCAGCTGCGACATCGCCGCCACCGTCACGGCGAAGAAGTCGTGCTGGTCGGGGGCATAGATGAAGATCTGCGTGCCACCCTCGAACTCGCGCTGGGTGGTTTCCTTGATCAGCACCAGCGGCCCGCCATCGGCCGGCTGCTGGAGGATCGCGTCACTGTGCCAGGCCACATCGGCGGCGGTGTGCTTGAGGAAGTAGTCATCGCCCAGCTGCGACCACAGCTGCTCGACGTCGTCCGGGTCTGTGCCTTCGCGCACCAGGATATCCAGCGCCGCCGTTTGGGTCTGGCGAATCTGCTCCTCGCGGTCCAGCGGGTTTTCCAGGCCACGGCGCAGGGCGCGCTTGGTCTCGGTGTACAACTGGCGCAGCAGGCTGGCCCGCCACGAGTTCCACAGGCTGGGGTTGGTTGCGTTGATATCGGCCACGGTCAGCACGTACAGGTAGTCCAGGCGCGTCTCGTCACCCACGTGCAGGGCAAAATCGTTGATCACCTGAGGGTCGGACAGGTCTTTGCGCTGGGCGGTGGTCGACATCACCAGATGGTTCTGCACCAGCCAGACGATCAGTCGGCTGTCCCAGGCGGGCAACTGGTGGCGTTCGCAGAACTTCTTCGCATCCACCGCACCCAGCTCGGAATGGTCGCCCTGGCGGCCCTTGCCGATGTCGTGGTACAGGCCGGCCAGGTAGATCAGCTCGGGCTTGGGCAGGCGGCCCATGAGCTTGCTGGCCAGCGGGAATTTCTCGGACACCGGCGTGTATTGCAGCTTGCGCAGGTGCTTGATGAGGTTGAGGGTGTGCGCATCGACCGTATAGATGTGGAACAGGTCGTGCTGCATCTGCCCGACGATCAGGCCGAACTCCGGCAGGTAGCGTCCAAGGATGCCGTAGCGGTTCATCCGCCGCAGGTTGCGGTGGATGCCGATTTCGCACTTGAACAGCTCGATGAACAGGCTGGTGTTGCGGATATCGGTGCGGAAGGTATCGTCGATCAGGTGCCTGTGTTCGCGCAGCAGCCGCACGGTATCGGCGCGTACGCCCTTGATCTCGGGGTGCTGGGCCATCAGCACGAAGATTTCCAGCATGGCGAACGGCGTGCGTTTGAACACGTTCGGCCTGGCCGCTTCTATATAACCGTCATGCAGGCGGAAGCGCGCATTCAGCGGCTGGGTGGTGCCGCTGTCGTCATCGGCGAGGATGACCTCCTCGAAGTGCTGGATGATCAGGTCGCACAGCTGGCTGATGCTCATCACCACCCGGTAGTACTGTTGCATGAACTGCTCGATCGCCCGCTTGGGGTTGTCGTCGCTGTAGCCCAGCAGTGCGGCGATGCTGCGCTGGTGGTCGAACAGCAGGCGGTCCTCGGCGCGCCCGGCCAGCATGTGCAAGGCGTAGCGCACCTTCCACAGGAAGTCCTGGGACGAGGCCAGCAGCTCGTTCTCGCTTTCCAGCAGGAAACCTTCGCCGGCCAGCGCGTGCAGGTTGAGGGTGCCGTACTGGCGCCGGGCCACCCACAGCACCGTCTGGATGTCCCGCAGGCCACCTGGCGAGCCTTTCACATTGGGTTCGAGGTTGTACTCGGTGTCGTTGTACTTGTGGTGACGGGCCTTGAGTTCGGCCCGCTTGGCCAGGAAGAAATCCTTGCTCGGCCACATGTGCGCAGTACTGGTCACCTCCAGCATGCGCTGGCGCAGGGCTTCGGGGCCGGCAACGGTGCGGCTTTCCATCAGGTTGGTGATGACCGTCAGGTCGGCGCGGGCCTGCTCGGCGCACTCGTCGACGGTACGCACGCTCTGGCCAACTTCCAGGCCGATGTCCCACAGCAGGGTGAGAAAACGCTCGATGGCGTCGCGGTACTGCTCGTGTTCGGCAGCACCCAGCAGGATCAGCAGGTCGATGTCCGAATGCGGGTGCAGCTCACCGCGGCCGTAGCCACCCACCGCGACCAGGGCGATGCCGCTCTGGTCGCCCCAGTCGAACTGGTTCCAGGCCTGTTGCAGGATGTTGTCGACGAGCCAGGCGCGGGCCTCGATCAGTGGGCGGATGTCGCTGCCACTGCGGAAACGCTTGTCGAGCACCTCGCCGGCCTGGCGGATGGCTTTCTTGAAGGCGGCGATGGGGCTCGCCTTGAGGGCCAGTTCCGCCTGGAACTGGCCGCGGTCGAACAGCTCGGGATCCACCTGGGGCATCGCGTCACGTTCCTGTCGTGGGGGTGGCCTGTCGGAGTGCGGTCAGGCCGAGGTGCGCGGGATGGTGTCGTCCTTGCGCAGGGTGAAGATCTCGTAGCCGGTCGCAGTCACTACCAGGGTATGCTCCCACTGGGCCGAGAGCTTGCGGTCCTTGGTGATGGCGGTCCAGCCGTCGCCCAGCACCTTGGTGTCGGCCTTGCCCTGGTTGATCATCGGCTCGATGGTGAAGGTCATGCCTTCCTTCAGCTCCATGCCAGTGCCAGCGCGGCCGTAGTGCAGGATCTGCGGCTCCTCGTGGAACACCTTGCCGATGCCGTGGCCGCAGAACTCGCGCACTACCGAGAAGCCGTTCTTTTCAGCGTGCTTCTGGATCACTTCGCCGATGTCGCCCAGGCGGCAGCCCGGCTTGACCAGTTCGATGGCCTTGTACATGCACTCCTGGGTGACCTTGGACAGGCGCTCCGCCCATACCGGCACGGTGCCGACGTGGAACATGCGGCTGGTGTCGCCGTGGTAGCCGTCCTTGATCACGGTGACGTCGATGTTCAGCGTGTCACCGTCCTTGAGTGGCTTGTCGTTGGGGATGCCGTGGCAGACCACATGGTTGATCGAGGTGCAGATCGACTTCGGGTAGCCCTTGTAGTTGAGCGGCGCCGGGATGGCCTGCTGGACGTTGACGATGTAGTCGTGGCAGAGGCGGTCCAGCTCTTCGGTGGTGACACCGGGCTTGACGTGTTCCTCGATCATTTCCAGCACCTCGGCGGCCAGGCGGCCGGCGATGCGCATCTTCTCGATGTCTTCTGCGGTCTTGATGGTGACGGTCATTACAGGCTCTCTACAGCGCCGTGCACGGCGCGAACAAACGGGAAAGGCCGGATTCTAGCAGAGCAGGGCGCCGATCGGTCGGGATAAAGGCGGCCATGCTGCTGTCTATAGCTGGCATTCTGGCGCGAAAGCCGGGGTGCTGCAAAAGCCGCTGACGGACGCAACAGCATTCGGGTTCCGTTCGGCCGCGGTCTGTGGTATAAAATGCGCCGCTTTCGGGGACGACCCCGTCAGCACTTAACCCACACACGTGTCGACACGATGACCTGGGTGCCCCGAGTTGCAGAATTCGCGGGTTGGTCATTGGGATACGTGGAGGCCCAACCCGACTTATCAAGGAACTATCATGTCCCAAGTCAACATGCGCGATATGCTGAAGGCCGGTGTGCACTTCGGCCACCAGACCCGTTACTGGAACCCGAAAATGGGCAAGTACATTTTCGGCGCGCGTAACAAGATCCACATCGTCAACCTGGAAAAAACCCTGCCGATGTTCAACGACGCTCTGGCGTTCGTAGAGCGCCTGGCCCAGGGCAAGAACAAGATCCTGTTCGTCGGCACCAAGCGTTCCGCCGGCAAGATCGTCGCCGAGCAAGCTGCTCGTTGCGGTTCGCCGTACGTTGACCACCGTTGGTTGGGCGGCATGCTGACCAACTACAAGACCATCCGCGCTTCGATCAAGCGTCTGCGCGACCTGGAAACCCAGGCCGAAGACGGCACTTTCGCCAAGCTGACCAAGAAAGAAGCCCTGATGCGCTCCCGCGACCTGGAAAAACTGGATCGCAGCCTGGGCGGCATCAAGGACATGGGCGGTCTGCCAGACGCACTGTTCGTTATCGACGTTGATCACGAGCGCATCGCGATCACCGAAGCCAACAAGCTGGGCATCCCGGTTATCGGCGTTGTCGATACCAACAGCAGCCCGGAAGGTGTTGACTACATCATCCCAGGTAACGATGACGCCATCCGCGCTATCGAGCTGTACATGACTTCGATGGCTGACGCAGTCATCCGCGGCCGTAACAACGTTGCCGGCGGCACCGAAGTTTACGCTGAAGAAGCGGCTGCACCTGCTGCCGAGTAATTAGACGCTAGCGTCGACTTGGCACGCAAAAAGGGGGCTCTGCCCCCTTTTTGCCACCTTGAAATCCTGCTGTCAGCATCGGCCCCGCATCATGGGCTCGCTGAGATAAATACAGCGGATTTGCAGAATTGAACGCCCGTGACGAGCGGGTGGAATGGTTGAAAAACTTTCCAAGAGGATTTTGAAATGGCAGCAATTACTGCAGCGCTGGTCAAAGAACTGCGCGAGCGTACCGGCGAAGGCATGATGGATTGCAAGAAGGCCCTGGAAAAGGCCGGCGGCGACATCGAAAAAGCCATTGACGACATGCGTGCCTCGGGCGCCATCAAGGCCGCCAAAAAGGCTGGCAACGTCGCTGCTGAAGGCGCTATCGCCGTCAAGACCGACGGTAAATCCGCCGTCCTGCTGGAAGTGAACTCGCAGACCGACTTCCTGGCCCTGCAAGACGACTTCAAGAACTTCGTTGCCGACAGCATCGAAGAAGCCTTCGCCCAGAAGCTGACCGACGCCGCCCCGCTGATCGCATCGCGTGAAGCTGCTCGTGAAGCCCTGGTTGCCAAGTGCGGCGAGAACGTCAACATCCGTCGCCTGGTGCGCGTCGAAGGTGACGTTGTCGGTGCCTACCTGCACGGCAACAAGATCGGCGCTGCCGTTGTCCTGAAAGGCGGCGACATCGAGCTGGCGAAGAACATCGCCATGCACGTTGCGGCTTCGAACCCTGAGTTCCTGGATTCGTCGGAAATCTCCGCTGAAGCCATCGAGCGCGAGAAGAACGTCTTCCTGCAGCTGAACGCCGACAAGATCGCTGGCAAGCCGGAAAACATCGTTGAGAACATGATCAACGGCCGTATCACCAAGTTCAAGGCCGAAGCCTCGCTGAAAGAGCAAGCCTTCGTAATGAACCCGGAAGTCAAGGTTGGCGAGCTGGCCAAGAAAGCCGGTGCTGAAATCGTTTCCTTCACCTACTTCAAGGTCGGTGAAGGCATCGAGAAGCCAGTCGACGACTTCGCTGCTGAAGTTGCCGCTCAGGTAGCTGCTGCCAAGCAGTAAGACAGCCCCGTCTGTCGCCCCGAAGAGGCTGCCCGCTCACGCGCGCAGCCTCTTTGTCAAAACGGCGAAGGGTTTATAAAACCTGCCGCCGCTGGCACCAAGACGGTGCCACGCTACAGTTAGCAGGCTGCAAACAGCCCGCACGAATTTTCTAAAAGTACGCCGCAGGAGAGACTCGCAATGGCTCAGCAGGTGAGTGGTCGCCAACCTCGCTATAAACGCATTTTGCTCAAACTTAGCGGCGAGGCCCTGATGGGCTCGGAAGACTTCGGGATCGACCCGAAAGTGCTGGATCGCATGGCCCTGGAAGTTGGCCAGCTGGTAGGGATCGGTGTCCAGGTCGGCCTGGTGATCGGTGGTGGCAACCTGTTCCGCGGCGCCGCGCTCAGCGCAGCCGGCATGGACCGCGTCACCGGTGACCACATGGGCATGCTGGCCACCGTGATGAACGGCCTGGCCATGCGCGACGCGCTGGAGCGTTCGAACATCCCGGCCCTGGTCATGTCGGCCATTTCCATGGTCGGTGTCACCGATCATTACGATCGTCGCAAAGCTATTCGCCACCTCAACTCCGGGGATGTGGTAATTTTCTCCGCCGGTACCGGCAACCCGTTCTTCACCACCGACTCCGCGGCCTGTCTGCGCGCTATCGAAATCGATGCCGATGTGGTGCTGAAGGCGACCAAGGTCGATGGTGTGTACACTGCCGATCCATTCAAGGACCCGCATGCCGAGAAGTTCGATCACCTGACCTACGACGAGGTCCTGGATCGCAAGCTGGGTGTGATGGACCTGACCGCAATCTGCCTGTGCCGTGACCACAAGATGCCATTGCGGGTATTCAACATGAACAAGCCTGGCGCCCTGCTGAACATCGTGGTGGGTGGCGCTGAAGGTACTCTGATCGAGGAAGGCCAAGCATGATCAACGACATCAAGAAAGACGCGCAGGAGCGCATGACCAAGTCCCTCGAGGCCCTGGCCCGCAACCTGGCGGCAATCCGCACCGGTCGCGCCCACCCGAGCATTCTGGACAGCGTCAAGGTCCCGGCCTGGGGTAGCGAGATGCCGCTGAACCAGGTGGCCGCGATCACCGTCGAAGATGCCCGCACCCTGAAGATCGTCGCCCACGACAAGAACCTCAGCGCTGCCATCGAGAAGGCCATCCTCACCTCCGATCTGGGCCTGAACCCGTCCAGCGCCGGTACCACCATCCGTGTGCCGATGCCGGCCCTGACCGAGGAAACCCGCAAGGGCTACACCAAGCAGGCCAGCGGCGTTGCCGAGGATGCCAAGGTAGCCGTGCGCAACGTGCGCCGTGACGCCCTGGCCGACCTTAAGAAACTGACCAAGGACAAGGAAATCAGCGAAGACGAAGAGCGTCGTGCCGCTGACGAGATCCAGAAGCTCACCGACAAGTACGTTGCCGAAGTCGATGCTGCCTTCAAAGCCAAGGAAAAGGACCTGATGGCCGTCTAAGGCCGGGGTTTTTTAATGGAAAAGACCAAGCCAGCGGCGCCGTCCTCGGTGCCGCGTCATGTCGCGATCATCATGGATGGCAACAACCGCTGGGCGAAAAAGCGCCTGTTGCCCGGCGTTGCCGGGCACAAGGCGGGTGTCGACGCCGTTCGCGCGGTCATCGAAGTCTGTGCCGAGTCCGGGGTCGAGGTACTGACCCTGTTCGCCTTCTCCAGCGAGAACTGGCAGCGCCCCGCCGAAGAGGTCGGTGCGTTGATGGAGCTGTTCTTCTCGGCCCTGCGCCGCGAGGCCAAGCGCCTGAACGAGAACAACATCAGCCTGCGTATCATCGGTGACCGTTCGCGTTTCCATCCCGAGCTGCAGGCCGCCATGCGCGAGGCCGAGGCGCTGACCGCCGGCAACAACCGCTTCATCCTGCAGATCGCGGCCAACTACGGTGGCCAGTGGGACATCGCCCAGGCCGCACAGCGGTTGGCGCGGGAGGTGCAAGCCGGGCACCTGCGTCCGGAAGACATCACCCCGGGTCTGCTGCAGACCTGCCTGGCAACCGGCGAGCTGCCGCTGCCGGACCTGTGCATCCGCACGGGTGGCGAGCACCGCATCAGCAACTTCCTGTTGTGGCAGCTGGCCTACGCCGAGCTGTACTTCTCCGACCTCTACTGGCCGGACTTCAAACACGAGGCCATGCGCAACGCCCTGGCCGATTTCGCTTCGCGCCAGCGCCGCTTCGGTAAGACCAGCGAGCAGGTCGAGGCTGGAGCTCGTGCTTAATGCTTAAACAACGCATCATTACCGCGCTGATCCTGCTGCCGATCGCGCTGGGTGGCTTCTTCCTGCTCAACGGTGGGGATTTCGCCCTGTTCATCGGCTTCGTGGTGACCCTCGGTGCCTGGGAGTGGGCGCGCCTGGCCGGGCTCATGGCCCAACCGCTGCGCATCGCCTATGCCGTGGTCGTCGCCGGAGCGCTGATGTTGCTGTACATCCTTCCGGAGCTGGCGCCCTGGGTGCTGGGCGCCGCGGTGATCTGGTGGGGGTTGGCCACCTGGCTGGTGCTTACCTATCCGCGCAGCAGTGAACTGTGGGCCAGTGCCGCCTGTCGGTTGCTGATCGGCCTGCTGGTATTGCTGCCGGCCTGGCAGGGGCTGGTGCTGCTCAAGCACTGGCCGCTGGGTAACTGGCTGATCCTGTCGGTCATGGTGTTGGTGTGGGCTGCCGATATTGGCGCGTACTTCTCCGGCCGTGCCTTCGGCAAGCGCAAGCTGGCGCCTCAGGTCAGCCCTGGCAAGAGCTGGGAAGGCGTGTATGGCGGCCTGGCGGTCAGTCTGGTGATCACCCTGGTGGTCGGTATAAGCCGCGACTGGGGCTTCGGGCAGATCCTGCTGGGCCTGCTGAGTGCCGCGCTGGTGGTCATGTCTTCGGTGGTCGGTGACCTGACCGAAAGCATGTTCAAGCGCCGTTCGGGCATCAAGGACAGCAGCAACCTGCTGCCTGGCCATGGTGGGGTGCTCGACCGCATCGACAGCCTGACCGCGGCGATCCCGGTTTTCGCCGTGCTGCTGTGGGCCGCCGAATGGGGTGTGATGTGAGCCGTCCGCAGCGTATTACCGTGCTCGGGGCCACCGGCTCCATCGGCCTGAGCACGCTGGATGTCATCGCGCGCCATCCCGACCGTTACCAGGTGTTCGCCCTGAGTGGCTATTCGCGTATCGACGAATTGCAGGCCCTGTGCGTGCGCCACCGCCCGGCATTCGCCGTGGTGCCGAGCGCCGAGGCGGCCGCGCGACTGCGCGACAGCCTGGCTGCGGCGGGGTGCGTCACCGAGGTGCTGGAAGGCGAGGCCGGGTTGTGTCAGGTGGCGGCTGCGTCGGAAGTGGACGCGGTGATGGCGGCCATCGTCGGCGCCGCTGGCCTGCGCCCCACCCTGGCGGCGGTCGAGGCGGGCAAGAAGGTGTTGCTGGCCAACAAGGAGGCGCTGGTCATGTCCGGCGCGCTGTTCATGGAGGCGGTGCGGCGCAGTGGCGCCGTGCTGCTGCCGATCGACAGCGAGCACAATGCGATCTTCCAGTGCATGCCCGGCGACTACGCGCGCGGCCTGAGTGCAGTCGGCGTGCGCCGGATCCTGCTCACCGCATCCGGCGGCCCGTTCCGCGAGACGCCTGTAGAGGCGCTGCTGGACGTCACCCCGGAACAGGCCTGTGCGCACCCCAACTGGTCCATGGGGCGCAAGATTTCAGTGGATTCGGCCAGCATGATGAACAAGGGCCTGGAACTGATCGAGGCTTGCTGGTTGTTCGATGCCGCACCGGCCAGGGTCGAGGTGGTGGTGCACCCGCAGAGCGTGATCCACTCCCTGGTGGATTATGTCGACGGTTCGGTGCTGGCGCAGCTGGGTAACCCGGACATGCGCACACCCATCGCCAACGCCCTGGCCTGGCCCGAGCGGATCGATTCCGGGGTGGCGCCGCTGGACCTGTTCGCCATCGCCCGTCTGGATTTCCAGGCGCCCGACGAGCAGCGCTTCCCTTGCCTGCGCCTTGCGCGGCAGGCTGCCGAGGCTGGCAACAGCGCACCGGCCGTGCTCAATGCGGCCAACGAGGTTGCGGTCGATGCATTTCTCCAGCGGCGTATCCGCTTTCCGGAGATCGCGGGTATGATCGAACAGGTGCTCGATCAGGAGCCCGTCGTACCGCTGCCGTCGCTGGACGCGGTGTTCGCCGCCGATCAGCGTGCCCGGGAGCTTTCCCGTGAGTGGCTGAGGCGTCACGGTCGCTGATGCAGGCCCACCATGGTTCACGAGGGGGCTGGGCATGATGCCAGCCCGCTGAACATCATTCGGAGATGGATATGACAGCGCTCTACATGATTATCGGCACCCTCGTAGCCTTGGGTGTACTGGTCACTTTCCATGAATTCGGCCACTTCTGGGTGGCGCGCCGCTGCGGTGTCAAGGTGCTGCGCTTCTCGGTGGGCTTCGGCACGCCATTGCTGCGCTGGCATGACCGCCATGGCACCGAGTTCGTGATCGCTGCGATCCCGCTGGGTGGTTACGTCAAGATGCTCGACGAGCGCGAGGGTGACGTGCCGCCGGCGCTGATCGAGCAGTCGTTCAATCGCAAGTCCGTGCGCCAGCGCATCGCGATCGTCGCGGCGGGCCCGGTTGCCAACTTCCTGCTGGCCATCCTGTTCTTCTGGGTGCTGGCGATGCTGGGTACCCAGCAAATCCGCCCGGTGATCGGTGCGGTCGATGCTGGCAGCCTGGCAGCATCGGCAGGCCTGACCGCAGGTCAGGAAATCGTCTCCATCGACGGCAAACCGACCAATGGTTGGTCTGCGGTCAACCTGCAGCTGGTTCGTCGTCTGGGCGAGAGTGGCACCCTGCAGGTTGGCGTGCGTGAAGAGGGCGCCAGCGCCGAGCGCCAGCTACAGGTGAAGCTGGACAGCTGGCTCAAGGGCGCCGACGAGCCGGACCCGATCCAATCCCTTGGGCTGCACCCTTGGCGCCCGGCCATTGTGCCGGTGTTGGCAGAGATCGATCCCAAGGGGCCAGCTGCCGCAGCGGGCCTGAAAACCGGTGACAAGCTGCTGGCCCTCGATGGTGTAGCAGTGGGCGAATGGCAGCAGGTGGTCGATGCTGTGCGGGCTCGACCGCAAGCCAAGGTAGTGGTGCGGGTCGAGCGCGACGGTACTGCGCTGGACGTCCCTGTTACCCTGGCGCGCAAGGGCGAGGGCAAGGCGGCTGGCGGGTATCTTGGCGCAGGGGTAAAGGGTGGCGAATGGCCTGCAAACATGCTCCGCGAAGTCAGCTACGGCCCGCTGGATGCAGTGGGGGAGGGCTTGTCACGTACCTGGAACATGAGCGTCCTGACCCTTGAATCGCTGAAGAAAATGCTGTTCGGGGAGCTCTCGGTAAAAAACTTGAGCGGACCGATAACCATTGCTAAAGTGGCGGGCGCTTCAGCCCAGTCCGGCGTGGGGGATTTCCTGAATTTCCTGGCCTACCTGAGCATAAGCCTGGGGGTTCTTAACCTGCTGCCCATCCCGGTTCTGGATGGGGGGCATTTGCTGTTTTACCTGGTCGAGTGGGCGCGCGGTCGTCCTCTGTCGGATCGGGTGCAAGGTTGGGGGGTCCAGATCGGTATCAGTTTGGTCATAGGGGTGATGTTGCTCGCTCTGATCAACGATCTGGGTCGACTATAAAGCTTCGCTCAATTGCGAAACCTGCCGTCTTGTCGCGGCGGGCTGTTTATTGCCAGTTGGAATAAAAGGACTTCATGAAACGTCTGCTGCTAACTGCGGTCATGTCCGCACTGATGATCGCTGAAGTTCACGCCGAGTCCTTCACCATCTCCGATATCCGCGTCAACGGCCTGCAGCGGGTTTCCGCCGGCAGTGTCTTCGGTGCCTTGCCGCTGAACGTCGGCGACCAGGCCGATGACCGCCGACTGGTGGAGTCGACCCGTTCCCTGTTCAAGACCGGCTTCTTCCAGGACATTCAGCTGAACCGCGATGGCAATGTCCTGATCATCAACGTGGTCGAGCGCCCGTCGGTGTCGAGCATCGAGATCGAAGGCAACAAGGCCATCAGCACCGAAGACCTGATGAAGGGCCTCAAGCAATCGGGCTTGGCCGAAGGCGAGATCTTCCAGCGTGCCACCCTCGAAGGTGTGCGTAACGAGCTGCAGCGCCAGTACGTGGCCCAGGGCCGCTACTCGGCCGAGGTCGACGCCGAGGTGGTGCCGCAGCCGCGCAACCGTGTGGCGCTGAAGATCAAGATCAACGAAGGCACCGTCGCCGCCATCCAGCACATCAACATCGTTGGCAACAACGTGTTCGACGACGAGACCCTGGCGCAGCTGTTCGAGCTGAAGACCACCAACTGGCTGTCGTTCTTCAAGAACGACGACAAGTACGCCCGCGAAAAGCTCTCCGGTGACCTGGAGCGCCTGCGCTCCTACTACCTGGACCGCGGCTACATCAACATGGACATCGCCTCCACCCAGGTGTCCATCACGCCGGACAAGAAACACGTCTACATCACCGTCAACATCAACGAAGGCGAGAAGTACACCGTCCGCGACGTGAAGCTGTCCGGTGACCTGAAGGTGCCGGAAGACCAGGTCAAGTCGCTGCTGCTGGTGCAGCCCGGCCAGGTGTTCTCGCGCAAGGTGATGACCAGCACCTCCGAGCTGATCACCCGCCGCCTGGGTAACGAAGGCTACACCTTCGCCAACGTCAACGGCGTGCCGCAGCCGAACGATGAAGACCACACCGTCGACATCATGTTCGTGGTCGACCCGGGCAAGCGTGCCTACGTCAACCGCATCAACTACCGCGGCAACACCAAGACCGAAGACGAAGTGCTGCGTCGCGAAATGCGCCAGATGGAAGGCGGCTGGGCCTCGACCTACCTGATCGACCAGTCCAAGACCCGCCTGGAGCGCCTGGGCTTCTTCAAGGAAGTGAACGTCGAGACCCCACCGGTGCCGGGCACCGACGACCAGGTCGACGTCAACTACAGCGTCGAGGAGCAGGCCTCCGGCTCGATCACCGCCAGCGTCGGTTTTGCCCAGAGCGCCGGCCTGATCCTCGGTGGTTCGATCAGCCAGAGCAACTTCCTCGGTACCGGTAACAAGGTGTCGATCGGCCTGACCCGTTCGGAATACCAGACCCGCTACAACTTCGGCTTCGTTGACCCCTACTTCACTGCCGATGGCGTGAGCCTGGGCTACAACGCCTTCTACCGCAGTACCGACTACGACGACCTCGACGTCGACGTGGCCAGCTACGCGGTGGACAGCTACGGTGCGGGCGTCAGCCTCGGCTACCCGATCAGCGAGACCTCGCGCCTGACCTATGGCCTGAGCGTGCAGCAGGACAAGATCAAGACTGGCAAGTACACCGTTGACGAGATCTTCGACTTCCTCGAAGAGGAAGGCGACAACTTCCTGAACTTCAAAGCCTCGATCGGCTGGTCGGAATCGACCCTAAACAAAGGTGTACTGGCGACCCGCGGTCATTCGCAAAGCGTAACCTTGGAATCCACCATTCCGGGCAGCGACCTGTCGTTCTTCAAGCTCGACTACCGCGGCCAGCTGTTCAAGCCGATCACCAACGACTACACCCTGCGTCTGCATACCGAGCTGGGTTATGGTGATGGTTATGGCAGCACCTCGGGCCTGCCGTTCTACGAGAACTACTTCGCGGGTGGTTTCAACTCTGTCCGTGGCTTCAAGGACAGCAGCCTGGGCCCACGCAGTACCCCAAGCCGCGGCGAGGCCAACGGTGGCAAGCCAGGCACCATCGCCGACCCGGACCAGGATCCGTTGCCGTTTGGTGGCAACGTACTGGTACAAGGTGGTGTCGAGCTGCTGTTCCCGCTGCCGTTCGTCAAGGACCAGCGTTCGCTGCGCACCTCCGTGTTCTGGGACGTGGGTAACGTCTTCGATACCAATTGCGGCAACCAGCCTGATTGCGAGAAGGTCGGTTTCTCGGGCATGGCCAGTTCGGTCGGCCTGGGCGTGACCTGGATCACCGCACTGGGCCCGCTGAGTTTCAGCCTGGCAATGCCGGTCAAGAAGCCGGACGATGCCGACACCCAGGTGTTCCAATTCTCTCTGGGCCAGACCTTCTGAGGTCGGCCCTTGCTTAACGACAACGGTTTATCCAGGAGTGCATCGTGCGTAAGTTGACCCAACTGGCCGTAGTGGCCGCGGCGCTGGTCGCCACCCCGGCTTTCGCCGAAATGAAGGTTGCCGTCCTGAACTATCAGATGGCCCTGCTGGAGTCGGATGCCGCCAAGAAGTACGCGGTAGATGCCGAGAAGAAGTTCGGCCCGCAACTGACCAAGCTGAAAAGCCTGGAAAGCAGCGCCAAGGGCATCCAGGACCGTCTGATCAAGGGCGGCGACAAGATGCAGCAGCAGGAGCGCGAGCGCCTGGAGCTCGAGTTCAAGCAGAAGGCGCGTGACTTCCAGTTCCAGTCCAAGGAGCTGAACGAAGCCAAGGCTGTTGCTGACCGCGACATGCTCAAGCAACTGAAGCCGAAGCTGGATGGCGCTGTCGAGGAAGTGATCAAGAAAGGTGGTTACGACCTGGTCCTCGAGCGTGGTGCGGTCATCGATGTCAAGCCTCAGTACGACATCACCCGCCAGGTCATCGAGCGCATGAACCAAGCCCGTTGATATGACCGTGACCATGACGCTAGGCCAGTTGGCCGAGGCCCTCGGCGCCACCCTCAAGGGGCCCGAGGCGCTGCAGATTACCGGGCTGGCCACCTTGCAGGAGGCTGGCCCAGGTCAGTTGAGCTTCCTCGCCAACCCGCAGTACCGCAAATTCCTGGATAGCAGCCAGGCGGCCGCGGTGCTGCTGA
Organism: Pseudomonas sp. TE3-3-F2023; assembly: GCF_036784815.1. NCBI lineage: Bacteria > Pseudomonadati > Pseudomonadota > Gammaproteobacteria > Pseudomonadales > Pseudomonadaceae > Pseudomonas > Pseudomonas sp. TE3-3-F2023. Next base: position 2,095,788 of record NZ_CP145113.1, read on the forward strand.
AGGCGGCGGACGCCGAAGGCTTTGCCGGCAATGCGCTGATCGTCGCCGATCCGTACCTGGCCTATGCACGCATTTCCCATCTGTTCGACCCCAAACCCAAGGCTGTGGCGGGTATTCATCCCAGCGCCGTGGTGGCTGAGGACGCGCAGGTGGATGCCAGCGCCAGCATCGGGCCGTTTGCGGTCATCGAAAGCGGTGCGCGCATCGCGGCCAATGTCAGTGTGGGTGCACACTGCGTGGTCGGCGCCCGTTGCGTGATCGGAGAGGGCGGCTGGCTGGCTCCACGGGTCACCCTGTACCATGATGTGACCATCGGCAAGCGTGTGGTCATCCAGTCGGGTGCGGTGATCGGCGGTGAAGGCTTCGGCTTTGCCAACGAGAAGGGCGTGTGGCGCAAGATCGCCCAGATCGGTGGCGTGACCATCGGCGACGACGTGGAAATCGGTGTCAACACTGCGGTCGATCGTGGTGCGCTGTCGGATACGCGGATCGCTGACGGGGTCAAGCTCGACAACCAGATCCAGATCGCCCACAACGTGCAGATCGGTGAGCACACGGCCATGGCCGCCTGCGTCGGAATTTCCGGCAGCACGCGCATCGGCAAGCATTGCACCATTGCCGGAGGTGTTGGCATGGTGGGTCATATCGATGTCTGTGATAACGTTTTCGTGTCCGGGATGACCATGGTGACCCGTTCGATCACCGAACCGGGTGCCTATTCTTCCGGCACTGCCATGCAGCCACTGGCTGAATGGCGCAAGAGCGCCGCGCGTATCCGCCACCTGGACGACATGGCCAAGCGTCTCCAGCAGCTGGAAAAACGCGTCGATACCGTGACCTCAGGTGGCCAGCCGACATCAGAAGGCTGATACCATTCCCTGAGCAAGAGTGAACAGTCGCTAGCTGGCTCCTCTTTGGACTGCAAAAGGAGCGTGTGGTCAGCACCTGCGCTCCCTATTCTTATTACAGGCTTCCCCCCCGAAATGATGGACATCAACGAGATTCGCGAATACCTGCCTCACCGTTACCCGTTCCTGCTGGTGGACCGCGTGACGGAGCTGGACTACGAGGCCCAGAGCATTCGTGCCTACAAGAATGTCAGCATCAACGAGCCGTTCTTCAACGGCCATTTCCCGGCGCATCCGATCATGCCGGGCGTCCTGATCATCGAAGCCATGGCACAGGCCGCGGGTATCCTCGGTTTCAAGATGCTCGACGCCAAGCCGGCCGATGGCACCCTGTACTACTTCGTCGGTTCCGACAAGCTGCGTTTCCGTCAGCCGGTACTGCCGGGTGACCAGTTGGTGCTGGAAGCCAAGTTCCTCAGCCGCAAGAGCATGATCTGGAAATTCGAGTGCCGCGCCCTGGTCGACGGCAAGCCGGTTTGCTCGGCAGAAATCACCTGTGCGGAACGCTCCCTATGAATTCGATTGATCCTCGGGCCATTATCGACCCCTCGGCCAAGCTGGCCGAGGGTGTCGAGGTCGGCCCCTGGTCGATCGTTGGCCCCGATGTAGAAATCGGGGAGGGCACCGTCATCGGCCCACATGTTGTGCTCAAAGGGCCGACCCGCATCGGCAAGCACAACCGTATCTTTCAGTTTTCCTCGATCGGCGAAGACACCCCGGACCTCAAGTACAAGGGTGAACCGACGCGCTTGGTGATCGGCGATCACAACGTGATCCGCGAAGGGGTGACCATTCACCGCGGCACCGTCCAGGACCGTGCGGAAACCACAGTGGGGGACCACAACCTGATCATGGCCTATGCCCACATCGGCCACGACAGCGTCATCGGCAACCACTGCATCCTGGTCAACAACACGGCCCTGGCCGGCCATGTGCACGTTGGGGACTGGGCGATCCTGTCCGGCTACACCCTGGTGCACCAGTACTGCCATATCGGTGCCCACGCGTTTTCCGGCATGGGTACGGCGATTGGCAAGGATGTCCCGGCCTTCGTCACCGTGTTCGGCAGCCCAGCCGAAGCCCGCAGCATGAACTTCGAAGGCATGCGCCGCCGGGGTTTCAGCGACGAGGTGATCCATGTGCTGCGCCGTTGCTACAAGATCGTCTATCGCCAGGGCCTGACCGTCGAAGACGCGCTCAAGGAACTGGACGAACTGGCTGCGAAGCACCCTGAGGTCGATCTGTTCCGTCAGTCGATCGTGAACTCCGCTCGCGGCATCACCCGCTGACATGGCCCAGCTTTGCGTAGCCTTGGTCGCGGGTGAGGCCAGCGGTGATATCCTCGGTTCAGGCTTGATGCGTGCCATCAAGGCACGCCGCCCGGACGTAAGGTTCATCGGCGTTGGCGGCCCCTTGATGGAAGCCGAAGGCCTGCAGTCCTATTTCCCCATGGAACGCCTGGCCGTCATGGGCCTGGTCGAAGTGCTGGGGCGCCTGCGCGAGCTGCTCAAGCGCCGCAAGCTGCTGATCGAGACCCTGATCGGTGAAAAGCCCGATGTGTTCATCGGCATCGATGCCCCCGATTTCACCCTCAACATCGAACTGAAACTGCGTCAGGCCGGGATCAAGACCGTGCACTACGTCAGCCCGTCTGTCTGGGCCTGGCGGCAGAAGCGTGTGCTGAAGATTCGCGAAGGCTGCGACCTGATGCTGACGCTGTTGCCGTTCGAGGCGCGGTTCTATGAAGAGCAGGGCGTGCCTGTACGTTTCGTCGGCCACCCGTTGGCCGACACCATCCCGTTTGAAGCCGACCGCCCTGCCGCACGTGCCGCGCTGGGCCTGGGCGAAGGGCCGGTAGTGGCGTTGATGCCGGGCAGCCGGGGCGGCGAAGTAGGGCGCCTGGGGGCTCTGTTCCTGGATGCTGCCGAGCGCCTGCGCCAGCAGGTACCGGGCGTGCGTTTCGTGCTGCCCTGCGCCAATGCCGCGCGTCGCGCCCAGGTCGAGCAGATGCTCGAAGGGCGCCAGCTGCCGCTGACCCTGCTCGATGGCCAGTCGCACCAGGCCCTGGCGGCCTGTGACGCGGTGCTGATCGCCTCGGGCACCGCCACCCTCGAAGCGCTGTTGTACAAACGGCCCATGGTTGTGGCCTATCGCCTGGCGCCCCTGACCTACTGGATCCTCAAGCGCCTGGTAAAGAGCCCATACGTGTCGTTGCCGAACTTGCTGGCCCAGCGTGCGCTGGTTCCCGAGCTGCTGCAAGATGACGCCACCAGCGAAGCCCTTGCCAACACCCTGGCGCCCCTGGTAGCCGATGGCAGCCAGCAGACCGAAAGTTTCGACGAAATTCATCGCACCCTGCGCCGTGACGCCTCCAACCAGGCAGCCGAGGCGGTACTGGCGTTGCTCAAGGACCGCTGACATGCAGATGGGACTGGATTTCAACCTGGTCGAAGACTTGGTCGCCGGCGTCGACGAAGTGGGCCGTGGCCCGTTGTGCGGCGCGGTGGTGACCGCAGCGGTGATCCTCGACCCGGCGCGCCCGATCCTCGGCCTGAACGATTCGAAGAAACTCACCGAAGCCAAGCGCGAAGCGCTGTTCGACGAGATCTGCGAAAAGGCCCTGAGCTTTTGCATCGCCCGCGCCGAGGTCGAGGAAATCGACCGCCTGAACATTCTGCATGCGACCATGCTGGCCATGCAGCGCGCGGTGGAAGGGCTGCACATTACACCGAAGCTGGCCCTGATCGACGGTAACCGCTGCCCGAAACTGGCCGTACCGGCATCGCCGGTGGTCAAGGGTGATAGCCAGGTGCCGGCCATCGCGGCGGCGTCGATCCTGGCCAAGGTGACCCGTGACCGGGAGATGAGCGCATTCGAGTTGATCTACCCGGGGTATGGCATTGGCGGGCACAAGGGCTACCCGACCCCGGTGCACCTCGAGGCGCTGGCACGGTTGGGGCCAACGCCCATTCATCGGCGTTCCTTTGCCCCGGTGCGGGCAGCTTGGGAAGCGCGTGCCGGTGTTCTCGATTCCCTGATCTGAACCCCCGGGGGGCCGCTTTGCGGCCCATCGCCGGCAAGCCAGCTCCCACACGGAACGTACAGCCCCTGACAGCTACGCGGTCCCCGTGGGAGCTGGCTTGCCGGCGATGGGCTGCAAAGCAGCCCCAAAAAAAAACCTCAATTAAGCTACAATCCCGCCCTTGTCGTTCAGCACTGCTACAGGATCTTCCATGTCGGTTCCCTTCGTTCACCTGCGCGTCCACTCCGAATTCTCGCTGGTCGACGGCCTGGTGCGGATCAAACCGCTGGCCAAGGCGCTGGCCGGGATGAACATGCCGGCGGTGGCAATCACCGACCAGAGCAACATGTGCTCGCTGGTCAAGTTCTACAAGACCGCCATGGGCGCCGGCATCAAGCCGATCTGCGGCGCCGACCTGTGGCTGGCCGCTGCCGACCCGGAAGCACCGCTGTCGCGTATCTGCTTCCTGGCCATGAACCCCAAGGGCTACCGCAACCTCACCGAGCTGATCTCGCGCGGTTGGACCGAGGGCCAGCGCAATGGCCTGGTCATCCTCCAGCGTGAATGGATCGCCCCTGCCAGCGAGGGCCTGATCGCCCTTTCCGCAGGCAAGGAAGGCGATATCGGCATGGCCTTGCTGGCAGGCAAGGACGATGAAGCCGAGGCCCTGCTGCAAGACTGGATGGGCATGTTCCCCGAGCGCTTCTACGTCGAGGTGCAGCGTACCAACCGCGCTCGCGACGAAGAGTACGTGCACGCCGCCGTGGCGTTGGCTGACAAGTTCGGCGCTCCGCTGGTGGCAACCAACGACGTGCGTTTCATCAAGCAGTCGGACTTCGATGCACACGAAACCCGCGTATGCATCGGTGAGGGCTGGACCCTCGACGACCCGCGCCGGCCAAGGATGTACAGCGACCAGCAGTACCTGAAGTCGGCCGAGGAAATGGCCGAGCTGTTCAGCGACCTTCCCGACGCCATCGCCAACACTGTCGAGATTGCCAAGCGCTGCAATATCCAGGTGCAGTTGGGCAAGTACTTCCTGCCCGACTTCCCCACGCCCAACGGCATGGGCATCGATGACTACCTGCGGCATGTGTCCCACGAAGGCCTGGAAGAGCGCCTGGCGGTGCTGTGGCCGAAAGAGACCACGCCCAATTACGAAGAGAAGCGCCAGGTCTATCTGGACCGCCTGAAGTTCGAACTGGACATCATCATCCAGATGGGCTTCCCCGGTTACTTCCTGATCGTGATGGACTTCATCAAGTGGGCCAAGAACAACGGCGTGCCGGTGGGCCCGGGCCGGGGGTCGGGTGCCGGCTCGCTGGTGGCCTACGTGCTGAAGATCACCGACCTCGACCCGCTGGCCTACGACCTGCTGTTCGAGCGCTTCCTCAACCCTGAACGTATTTCCATGCCCGACTTCGACGTCGACTTCTGCATGGATGGCCGTGACCGGGTGATTGACTACGTGGCCGAAGCCTATGGCCGCAACGCGGTCAGCCAGATCATCACCTTCGGTACCATGGCGGCGAAGGCGGTAGTGCGAGATGTAGCGCGGGTGCAGGGCAAGTCCTACGGCCTGGCCGATCGCCTGTCGAAGATGATCCCCTTCGAAGTGGGCATGACCCTGGAGAAGGCCTACGAGCAGGAAGAGATCCTGCGCGACTTCCTCAAGGGCGACGAAGACGCCCGCGAGATCTGGGACATGGCGCTGAAGCTCGAGGGCGTGACCCGCGGTACCGGCAAGCACGCCGGTGGTGTGGTCATTGCCCCGACCAAGCTCACCGACTTCTCGCCGATCGCCTGTGACGAAGAGGGCGGCGGCCTGGTAACCCAGTTCGACAAGGATGACGTCGAGGCGGCCGGCCTGGTGAAGTTCGACTTCCTTGGTCTGCGGACCCTGACCATCATCAAGTGGGCGATGGAGATCATCAACCGCGAGCAGGCCAAGAAGAACCTGCCCGACGTCAACATCGACTTCATCCCGCTGGACGACCGCAAGACCTACGAGCTGTTGCAGAAGGCCGAAACCACGGCGGTGTTCCAGCTTGAATCGCGGGGCATGAAGGAGCTGATCAAGAAGCTCAAGCCCGACTGCCTGGAAGACCTCATCGCACTGGTGGCGCTGTTCCGCCCAGGCCCGCTGCAATCGGGCATGGTGGACGACTTCATCAACCGCAAGCACGGCCGCGCCGAGCTGGCCTACCCCCATCCGGACTACCAGTACGAAGGCCTGAAGCCGGTGCTGGCACCGACCTACGGCATCATCCTGTATCAGGAACAGGTGATGCAGATCGCCCAGGTGATGGCTGGGTATACCCTCGGCGGCGCCGACATGCTGCGCCGTGCGATGGGTAAGAAAAAGCCCGAGGAGATGGCCAAGCAGCGCGGTGGTTTCATCGAAGGTTGTGCCAACAACAATATCGATGCAGACCTGGCCGGCAACATCTTCGACCTGGTGGAAAAGTTCGCCGGCTATGGCTTCAACAAATCCCACTCCGCCGCCTATGGCCTGGTGTCGTACCAGACCGCCTGGCTGAAAACCCACTACCCGGCGCCGTTCATGGCTGCGGTGTTGTCGGCGGACATGCACAACACCGACAAGGTGGTGGTGCTGGTCGAGGAAGTGCGCAGCATGAAGCTGCGCCTCGACGCGCCGGACGTGAACTTCTCGGACTTCAAGTTCACCGTCAACAATGACGGGCGCATCGTCTACGGCCTGGGCGCCATCAAGGGTGTCGGTGAAGGACCGGTGGAGGCGATCGTCGAGGCCCGCGCCCAGGGTGGCCCGTTCAAGGACCTGTTCGACTTCTGTGAGCGCATCGACCTCAAGCGGGTCAACAAGCGTACCCTCGACGCATTGATCCGCAGCGGTGCGCTGGACCGCCTGGGCCCGCACTTCCATGACGAGATCAAGGCCTACCACGCCAACATCGACATCAATCGTGCAACCTTGCTTTCGGCGCTGGGCGAAGCCATCAAGGCTGCCGAGCAAGCCGCCCACACCGCTGACAGTGGCCATGTCGACCTGTTCGGCGGCATGTTCGAAGCGGCGGATGCCGACGTCTACGCCAACCACCGCAAGGTGCGCGAACTGACCCTCAAGGAACGCCTGAAGGGCGAGAAGGACACTCTTGGCCTGTACCTCACCGGCCATCCGATCGACGAGTACGAGACCGAGATCCGCCGCTTCGCTCGCCAGCGCATCATCGACCTCAAGCCGTCACGCGATACCCAGACCATTGCCGGCATGATCATTGCCCTGCGGGTGATGAAGAACAAGAAGGGTGACAAGATGGGCTTCGTCACCCTGGATGACCGCTCCGGCCGCATCGAGGCATCGCTGTTTGCCGACGCCTTCATGGCGGCACAGTCCTTGCTGCAGACCGATGCCATGGTGGTGGTCGAAGGCGAGGTCAGTAACGACGACTTCTCCGGTGGCCTGCGCCTGCGGGTGAAGCAGGTGATGACCATGGAGGATGCGCGCACCAAGCTGGCCGAGAGCCTGCGCCTGAAGGTGGCACACGAAGCGCTCAAGGGCGACCGGCTGAAGTGGCTGGGCGAGCTGATCACCCGCCATCGCGGCGCTTGCCCGATCACCCTCGAGTACACCGGCAGCGACGCCAAGGCCATGCTGCAGTTTGGCGAACAGTGGGCTATCGACCCGGCCGATGGGCTGATTCAGGCGCTGCGTGACCAGTTCGGGCGTGAGAACGTCTTCCTGCAATATCGTTGAACCGACAAAAATTTAATCTCGACCTGAATGCGCCTGATCCCTTAAGGTAGGGCGCCAAACGGATCAACCGGCCGGCCGCCTGGCCGTAGACCCTAGACGGATGACTATGAACCCGAATTTTCTCGATTTCGAACAGCCGATTGCCGACCTGCAAGCCAAGATCGAAGGCCTGCGCCTGGTAGGCAACGACAACTCGCTGAACATCAGCGATGAAATTGCCCGTCTGCAAGACAAGAGCAACACCCTGACCGAAAGCATCTTCGGCAACCTGACCAGCTGGCAGATCGCCCGCCTGGCCCGTCATCCGCGTCGTCCTTACACCCTGGACTACCTGGAGCACATCTTCACCGAGTTCGAAGAGCTGCACGGCGACCGCCACTTCGCCGACGACGCTGCCATCGTCGGTGGTACCGCGCGCCTGGACGGCAAGCCGGTCATGGTCATCGGCCACCAGAAGGGCCGTGAAGTGCGTGAGAAGGTACGCCGCAACTTCGGCATGCCGCGCCCTGAGGGCTACCGCAAGGCCTGCCGCCTGATGGAAATGGCCGAGCGCTTCAAGATGCCGATCCTGACCTTCATCGACACCCCTGGTGCCTACCCAGGCATCGACGCCGAAGAGCGCAACCAGAGCGAGGCCATCGCCTGGAACCTGCGCGTGATGGCGCGCCTGAAAACCCCGATCATCGCCACCGTGATCGGCGAGGGTGGTTCGGGCGGTGCGCTGGCCATCGGCGTGTGTGACCAGTTGAACATGCTGCAGTACTCCACCTACTCGGTGATTTCGCCGGAAGGCTGCGCCTCGATCCTGTGGAAGACTGCCGACAAGGCAGCTGATGCAGCCGAAGCCATGGGCATCACTGCCGAGCGCCTGAAGAGCCTGAACATCGTCGACAAGGTCATCCAGGAGCCGCTGGGCGGCGCTCACCGTGACCCGGCGAAGATGTCGGAAAGCATCCGTGCCGACCTGGTGCAGCAGTTGGACATGCTCGGCAAGCTCGACCATGACGCGCTGCTGGCCCGCCGTTACGATCGCTTGATGAGCTACGGTCTCTGATAGCGAGATGAATGGCACCGGCTTCGCCGGTGTGCGCGGGTGAACCCGCTCCCGCAGGTATTGCGCAGCCCTCTGAAACGGCGCGATCCCTGTGGGAGCGGGTTCACCCGCGACTGCATACTCGAATTGAGTGCGGGTTCGATGATCAACCTCACACCTTGGCTCAACGCCCCCACCTGGTACATCGCCTTCTCCGGCGGCCTCGATTCCACCGTCCTCCTGCACCTGCTGGCTGACTACGCCCGCAATCACGCATCACCTCCACTGCGCGCCATCCACATCCATCACGGCCTGCAAACCGCCGCCGATGCCTGGCCCGCCCACTGCCAAACCGTCTGCGACAATCTCGGCATCGAACTCCAGGTCATCCACGTCCAGGTCACCCCCGGCGCCAGCCTCGAACAGGCCGCCCGCGACGCCCGCTATGCTGCCTTCAGGCAAGCCCTCGGCCCGGGTGACATCCTGTTCACCGGCCAGCACCGCGAAGACCAGGCCGAAACCCTGCTGTTCCGCCTGCTGCGCGGCGCAGGCCTGCGTGGCCTGGCTGCAATGCCGGGGCAGCGCGCACTAGGGCAGGGCAGCCTGGTCAGGCCATTGCTGGGCTGTTCCCGTCAGCAGCTGCAGGACCACGCCGAGGCCAATGGGCTGGACTGGATCGATGATCCATCGAACGCTGACACACAATTTGCCCGCAACTACCTGCGCAGCGAAGTGTTTCCGCTACTTCGGCAACGTTGGCCACAAGCCAGCCAGAACCTGGCCCGCGCCGCCGAGCACCTGGGCGAAGCCCTGGGCCTGCTGGACGAACTGGCGCAGGACGACCTGGCGCTCGCCGGGGAGGGCGCGCCGGTGGCCTGGCCGGGGCTGGACTCCCTCGACCTGGCCACCCTGCTGGCGCTGTCGCCGGCCCGTCAGCGCAATGCCCTGCAATACTGGCTGAGCCGCCGTACCCGCCTGCCTGACACCCGGCACTGGGCCGGCTGGGCGGACCTGTGCGATGCCGCCGCCGATGCCCAGCCCGTCTGGCGCCTTGCCGATGGGCAGCTGCTGCGCGGTCATGGGCGCATCTGGTGGTTGAGCGGTGACTGGCTGCAACTGCCCGTCGGCGAACTGGCCTGGGCCGATCCCGCCGAGTCTTTGCCGTTGCCGGGTAACGGCAGGGTGCGTCTTGCTGGCGCAGCGCCGCTGCACGGCTTGCGCATTGCCTACCGCCAGGGCGGTGAAGTGCTGGATGTCCCCGGCCGTGGCCGACGCGACCTGAAGCGCTTGCTCAACGAGTTGCAGGTGCCGCTCTTCCTGCGCCCGCGCCTGCCATTGCTGTACCAGGGCGAGCGGTTGCTGGCGGTGGCCAACCTGCCCGGGCTGGTGCAGGCGGATTGCCAGCTGTATTGGCAATTGCCGACGAACGCGCAAGGTTTGAGCTGAAGGGTACATTCGGGTAGACTACCCTCCCTTCTTGATACAGCTTCTGTGGGTTCCGCGAAAACACAGGAGTTGCCGATTACCAAGCAGTTTTTTGCTGGGCTGATTCTTAAAATGACGAGCGAGCTCCATGCCGGGATATTCCTGGTCTGTACAGACGCGGCAGTTTTTCGAGATGCACTGTGATTGACGCAGGTGATCGGGGGCTTCGGCCTTCCTTCGCTTTCTCCGGCGGCGCTGGCCGCCTTAACGCAGACTTCTAGGGTTTTTCATGACGCGCTACATATTCGTCACGGGCGGTGTTGTTTCTTCATTGGGGAAAGGCATTGCCTCGGCTTCCCTGGCGGCCATCCTGGAAGCGCGGGGCCTGAAGGTCACCATGCTCAAGCTGGATCCGTACATCAACGTCGATCCGGGTACCATGAGCCCGTTCCAGCACGGTGAAGTGTTCGTCACCCACGATGGCGCCGAGACCGACCTCGACCTGGGCCATTACGAGCGGTTCATCCGCACCACCATGACCCAGAACAACAACTTCACCACTGGCCGCATCTACGAGCACGTACTGCGCAAGGAGCGTCGTGGTGATTACCTGGGCGCGACCATCCAGGTCATCCCGCACATCACCGACGAAATCAAGCGTCGCATCATCAAGGGCGCCGGCGATGCCGACGTGGCCCTGGTGGAAATCGGCGGTACCGTGGGTGACATCGAGTCGCAGCCGTTCCTCGAGGCCATCCGCCAGCTGCGCGTCGAAGTGGGCTCCAAGCGCGCCATGCTGATGCACCTGACCCTGGTCCCGTACATCGCCACCGCTGGCGAGACCAAGACCAAGCCGACCCAGCACTCGGTGAAGGAGCTGCGCTCCATCGGCCTGCAGCCTGACGTGCTGATCTGCCGCTCCGACCACCCGGTCGATGCCTCGTCGCGTCGCAAGATCGCGTTGTTCACCAACGTTGAAGAGCGCGCGGTGATTTCGCTGGAAGACGTCGACACCATCTACAAGATCCCGGGCGTGCTGCACGCACAGGGCCTGGACGACTTCGTCGTCGAGCGCTTCGGCCTGCAGTGCAATGGCGCCGACCTGTCCGAGTGGGACAAGGTGGTCGATGCCAAGCTCAACCCTGAGCACGAAGTGACCATCGCCATGGTCGGCAAGTACATGGAACTGCTGGATGCGTACAAGTCGCTGATCGAAGCGATGAGCCACGCCGGCATCACCAACCGCACCAAGGTCAACCTGCGCTACATCGACTCGGAAGACATCGAGAACCAGGGCACCAGCCTGCTCGAAGGCGCCGATGCCATCCTGGTGCCGGGCGGTTTCGGCCTGCGCGGCGTGGAAGGCAAGATCACCGCGGTGCAATACGCCCGTGAGAACAAGGTGCCGTACCTGGGTATCTGCCTGGGCATGCAGGTGGCCGTGATCGAATTCGCCCGTAACGTGATGGGCTGGAAAGACGCCAACTCCACCGAGTTCGACCGCAACAGCGGCCACCCGGTAGTCGGCCTGATCACCGAGTGGGCCGATGCCACCGGTGCCGTCGAAACCCGCAGCGAAGCCTCCGACCTGGGCGGCACCATGCGCCTGGGCGCACAGGACTGCCAGCTGGCCGCCGGTTCCAAGGTGCACGACTGCTACGGCAAGGACGTGATCACCGAGCGTCACCGTCACCGCTACGAAGTGAACAACAACCTGCTGCCGCAACTGGTCGATGCCGGCCTGGTGGTTTCCGGCCGTTCCGAAGACGGTGCGCTGGTGGAAGTGGTCGAGTCCAAGGACCACCCATGGTTCGTCGCCTGCCAGTTCCACCCGGAATTCACTTCGACTCCGCGTGACGGCCACCCGCTGTTCAGCGGCTTCGTCAAGGCAGCCCTGGCTCAGAAGAACAAGGCCTGATCAATGACCCAGAAGATCATTCGCGTCGGTAACATCGAGATCGCCAACGACAAGCCGTTCGTCCTGTTCGGCGGCATGAACGTCCTGGAGTCCCGTGACCTGGCAATGAAGGTCTGCGAGGAGTACGTGCGGGTGACCGAGAAGCTCGGTATCCCGTACGTGTTCAAGGCCAGCTTCGACAAGGCCAACCGTTCGTCGGTAACCTCGTACCGTGGCCCGGGCATGGAAGAGGGGCTGAAGATCTTCGAGGAGATCAAGCGCACCTTCAACGTGCCGGTCATCACCGACGTGCACGAGCCTTATCAGGCCGAGCCTGTAGCCAAGGTATGCGACATCATCCAGCTGCCGGCCTTCCTGTCTCGGCAGACCGACCTAGTGGTGGCCATGGCCAAGACCGGCGCAGTGATCAACATCAAGAAGGCGCAGTTCCTCGCACCCCAGGAAATGAAACACATCCTGACCAAGTGCGAAGAGGCCGGTAATGACCAGTTGATCCTCTGCGAACGTGGTTCGAGCTTCGGCTACAACAACCTGGTGGTGGACATGCTCGGCTTCGGCATCATGAAGCAGTTCGAGTACCCGGTGTTCTTCGACGTGACCCACGCTCTGCAGATGCCGGGTGGTCGCGCCGATTCCGCCGGTGGTCGCCGCGCCCAGGTCACCGACCTGGCCAAGGCCGGCATGAGCCAAGGCCTGGCCGGGCTGTTCCTGGAAGCCCACCCCGATCCGGACAACGCCAAGTGCGATGGCCCATGTGCCCTGCGCCTGGACAAACTGGAGCCGTTCCTGGCCCAGCTCAAGCAACTGGACGACCTGGTGAAAAGTTTTCCGACGGTAGAAACCGCGTAAAGCTCGATTCTCGGGTAAAGTACCGTCCGATCCACCCCTGACCAGTCGGTCAGGGGTTCCCTTCACCCGGCCTGCCCACTGCAAGTCTGCCCGGTGAACGGCAAGAATTTCCTAAGCTAAGTTGTTTTCGTCAATTCTGGAGTGCTTACAACAATGGCAAAAATCGTCGACATCAAAGGTCGTGAAGTTCTCGATTCGCGTGGCAACCCCACCGTGGAAGCCGATGTACTGCTCGACAACGGCATCATCGGCAGCGCCTGCGCGCCGTCCGGTGCTTCCACTGGCTCGCGCGAAGCGCTGGAGCTGCGTGATGGCGACAAGAGCCGTTACCTGGGCAAGGGCGTGCTGAAGGCCGTCGCCAACATCAACGGTCCGATCCGTGACCTGCTGCTGGGCAAGGACCCTGCCGACCAGAAGGCCCTGGACCGCGCCATGATCGAACTGGACGGTACCGAAAACAAGGCCAAGCTGGGCGCCAACGCCATCCTGGCTGTTTCCCTGGCTGCCGCCAAGGCCGCTGCCCAGGACCAGGACCTGCCGCTGTACGCGCACATCGCCAACCTGAACGGCACCCCGGGTCAGTACTCGATGCCGGTACCGATGATGAACATCATCAACGGTGGCGAGCACGCCGACAACAACGTCGACATTCAGGAGTTCATGGTTCAGCCGGTTGGCGCCAAGACCTTCTCCGACGGCTTGCGCATGGGTACCGAGATCTTCCACCACCTCAAAGCCGTGCTGAAGGCCCGTGGCCTGAACACTGCCGTTGGTGACGAAGGTGGTTTCGCCCCTAACCTGGCTTCCAACGAAGACGCCCTGGGCGCCATCGCCGAAGCCGTCGAGAAAGCCGGCTACAAGCTGGGCACCGACGTGACCCTGGCGCTGGACTGCGCGGCTTCCGAGTTCTACGAAGACGGCAAGTACAACCTGTCCGGCGAAGGCAAGTCGTTCGACGCCGAAGGCTTTGCCGAGTACCTCAAAGGCCTGACCGAGCGCTTCCCGATCATCTCGATCGAAGACGGCCTGGACGAGTCCGACTGGGCAGGCTGGAAAATCCTCACCGACAAGATTGGCGCCAAGGTGCAACTGGTAGGTGACGACCTGTTCGTGACCAATACCAAGATCCTCAAGGAAGGCATCGAGAAGGGCATCGGTAACTCGATCCTGATCAAGTTCAACCAGATCGGCTCGCTGACCGAAACCCTGGAAGCCATCCAGATGGCCAAGGCTGCTGGCTACACCGCGGTGATTTCGCACCGTTCCGGTGAAACCGAAGACTCGACCATTGCCGACCTGGCCGTGGGTACCGCTGCTGGCCAGATCAAGACTGGTTCGCTGTGCCGTTCCGACCGCGTTTCCAAGTACAACCAGCTGCTGCGCATCGAAGAGCAGCTGGGTGCCAAAGCGGTTTACCGCGGTCGTGCCGAGTTTCGCGGCTAAGCAAGAGATGGTAAAAAGACAGCAGCCGGAGTTGTAGGAACGTTCGTACTGTTCTTTCCTACATTCCAACGGGTTTCTGTCGACGAAGCCTGGCCTCGGCCAGGCTTCGTGCTATTCGAGGCCCCGAAGTAAATAATACCCGGCAGCCTTTTTAACCTGGATAACGTGATGCGCAGTCCCTATTGGTTGTTCCTCGTCCTGCTCCTGCTGCTGGGTGGCCTGCAGTACCGCCTTTGGGTGGGTAATGGCAGCCTGGCGCAAGTGACCGAGCTGAAGCAGCAGATTGCCGAGCAGCATGCCGAAAACGAGCGCTTGCTCGAGCGCAACCGCGTGCTCGATGCCGAAGTGCTGGAGCTGAAAAAAGGCATGGAGACCGTTGAAGAGCGGGCTCGCCACGAATTGGGGATGGTCAAAGAGGGCGAAACCCTCTTCCAGTTGCCACAGAAATGATCGAAACCTTACCGGCCTTTTGGGCCGTGATTCCTGCTGCGGGCATAGGTGCCCGCATGGCTGCCGACCGCCCCAAGCAGTACCTGGAGCTGGCCGGGCAGACCATTCTCGAGCACAGCCTCGACTGTTTTCTTGGCCACCCGATGCTCAAGGGCGTGGTGGTCAGCATTGCCGAAGATGACCCGTACTGGCCTGGCCTGCGCTGCGCCAGTGACCCGCGCATCCAACGCGCGGCGGGCGGACGCGAGCGTGCCGACTCGGTACTCAATGCCTTGCTGATGCTGCATGCCCAAGGGGCGGCGGACAGCGACTGGGTGCTGGTGCATGATGCCGCGCGCCCGAACCTGGCGCGCAGCGATCTGGACAAGCTGTTGTCGGACCTGGCGGATGACCCGGTGGGTGGCCTGCTGGCGGTACCGGCGCGCGATACCCTCAAGCGGGCCGATGCCGATGGCCGGGTGGGTGCTACTGTCGACCGTAGCACCATCTGGCAGGCCTATACGCCGCAGATGTTCCGCCTGGGGGCATTGCATCGGGCGCTGGCGGAGTGCCTGGTGTCGGATGTGCTGGTAACCGACGAGTCGTCCGCAATCGAGTGGTCCGGCCAGGCACCGCGGCTGGTCGAAGGGCGCAGCGACAACATCAAGGTGACCCGGCCGGAAGACCTGGAGTGGTTGCGCCAGCGTTGGGCAGGGCGCCGCTGAATTTCTTGTTCCTGTACCGGCCTTTTCGCGGGTAACCCCCCTCCCACAGGTATCGCACATCCCTTCAGGCTGGCGCTGTACCTGTGGGAGCGGGTTTACCCGCGAAGAGGCCAGAGCAGCCAGCACAAGGTTTCAGTTCAAGCGATACTCCGGCAACCCCGCCAATCCTTCCTTCAGGTAATCCACCAACCGCCGCACCTTCGGCGACAGGTGCCGCTGCTGCGGATACAGCGCCCACACCGCCGTGTTCGGCGGCTGGTGCGCCTCCAGCAACGACACCAGCGCGCCACTGTTCAGGTGCTCCAGCACATAGTAATCCGGCAGTTGGCACAACCCCATTCCCAGAAGCGCCGCGTCAAGCACCGCCTGCCCGCTGTTGCAGCGCCAGTTGCCCTGGACGCGCTGGCTGATCTCGCGGCCGTCCTGCTGCAGCGCCCACAAGTCCGAACTGCCCACCAGGCAATTGTGCCGCGCCAGTTCCGACAGGCTGTGTGGCCGACCATATCGTTCCAGGTAGGCCGGCGAGGCGCACAGGTACATGCGCCGGGGCGCCAGGCGGGTTGCCACCAGTCGCGAGTCGGCCAGCCGGCCCAGGCGAATGGCCAGGTCCATGCCTTCATGCAACAGGTCAAGGGTGTGGTTGCTCAGTTCCACATCCACCCGCAGCTGCGGGTACAGCGCCATGAACCGCGTCACCAGCGGCACGATGAAGCGCTCACCATAGGCCACCGCGCAGGTCATGCGCAGCAACCCCTTGGGCTCGCTGGCCAGGTCGCCCATGGCGCGCAGGGCTTCCTCGCGGCCATCCTGCAGGCGCTGGCAGTGCTGCAGGAATGTCTGCCCGGCCTCGCTCAGGGTCACCCGGCGGGTACTGCGGTACAGCAGGCGCGTTTGCAGTCGTTCCTCCAGCCGGGCGATCTGCCGGCTGATGTGCGATGAGGAAACCCCCAGGCGCTCGGCGGCCGCGGTGAACTGGCCCGACTCGGCCACCGCGACGAATTCGTCGATACCTTCCCAGCGGCTGCTCATGGATTATCCCTGTATGGCAATAATGTTTTGTCTTTGTCCGGATTATTCATCAAAAGGCGGTGAATTACACTGCCAGACTGAATCGACCCTCTGTCTGGAGACCTTTGATGATCAAGTCCCGTGCTGCGGTAGCCTTCGAAGCCAAGAAACCCCTGGAAATCGTCGAAGTCGACGTGGCCATGCCCAAGGCCGGTGAAGTGCTGCTGCGCGTGGTCGCCAGCGGTGTCTGCCACACCGATGCCTACACCCTGTCCGGCGCCGACCCGGAGGGTATCTTCCCGTCGATCCTCGGCCACGAAGGTGGCGCGATCGTCGAAGCGGTAGGCGAGGGCGTTACCTCGGTCGCCGTTGGTGACCACGTCATTCCGCTGTACACCCCGGAATGCGGCAAGTGCAAGTTCTGCCTCTCGGGCAAGACCAACCTGTGCCAGGCCATCCGCGCCACCCAGGGCAAGGGCCTGATGCCGGACGGCACCACGCGCTTCTCCTACAAGGGCCAGCAGCTGTTCCACTACATGGGTACCTCGACCTTCTCCGAGTACACCGTGCTGCCGGAAATCTCCGTGGCCAAGATCCAGAAAGAAGCGCCGCTGGAAAAGGTCTGCCTGCTGGGTTGTGGCGTCACCACCGGTATTGGCGCGGTGCTCAACACCGCCAAGGTCAAGCCGGGTGACACCGTGGCCATCTTCGGCCTGGGCGGCATCGGCCTGTCGGCAGTGATCGGTGCGGTCAAGGCCAAGGCGTCGCGCATCATTGCCATCGACATCAACCCGGCCAAGTTCGAAATCGCCCGCCAGCTGGGTGCCACCGACTGCATCAACCCGAAAGACTACGACCGCCCGATCCAGGAAGTGATCGTCGACCTCACCGACGGCGGCGTGGACTTCTCCTTCGAGTGCATCGGCAACGTGCAACTGATGCGTGCTGCGCTGGAATGCTGCCACAAGGGCTGGGGCGAGTCGGTGATCATCGGCGTGGCCGGCGCAGGCCAGGAAATCGCCACTCGTCCGTTCCAACTGGTCACCGGCCGCGTATGGCGTGGTTCGGCATTCGGCGGCGTGCGTGGTCGCAGCGAGCTGCCAAGCTACGTGGAAATGTCCGAGAAGGGCGAGATCCCGCTGGATACCTTCATCACCCACACCATGGGGCTGGAAGACATCAACAAGGCTTTCGACCTGATGCACGAAGGCAAGAGCATCCGCAGCGTGATCCACTTCTGAGGTTTGCCATGAGCCTGGATAACATCTCCTGCCAGAAGAGCTTCGGCGGCTGGCACAAGCGTTACCGGCATCACTCCAAGGTGCTGGGTTGCGACATGGTGTTCGCCGTCTACCTGCCACCGCAGGCCGAACAGGGCGAGAAGCTGCCGGTGCTGTACTGGCTCAGCGGCCTCACCTGCACCGACGAGAACTTCATGCAGAAGGCCGGCGCCCAGCGCCTGGCCGCGGAGCTTGGGTTGATCATTGTCGCCCCCGACACCAGCCCGCGTGGCGAGCAGGTGCCGGGCGACCCGGACGGTGCCTGGGACTTCGGCCTGGGTGCCGGCTTCTATCTCAATGCCACTCAGCAGCCGTGGGCCCAGCACTACCGCATGCACGACTATGTGGTGGAGGAGTTGCCTGCGTTGATCGAGGCGCACTTCCCGGCCTCGGGTGAGCGCAGCATCAGTGGCCACTCCATGGGGGGGCATGGTGCGCTGGTGTGCGCTTTGCGCAACCCGGGGCGCTACCGTTCGGTGTCGGCGTTCTCGCCAATCAGCAACCCGATGGATTGCCCGTGGGGCGAGAAAGCCTTCAGCCGCTATCTGGGTGAAGACCGTGCGCGCTGGCGTGAGTGGGATGCCAGCGTGCTGCTTGCCGAGACCCCGGCCGGCGAATGCCCGCCGTTGCTGGTGGACCAGGGCGACCGCGACGACTTCCTCGAGAAGCAGCTCAAGCCTGAAGCGCTGGAGCAGGCGGCACGCAAAGGCGGGCATGAACTGACTCTGCGCCTGCAGCCTGGCTACGACCACAGCTACTACTTCATCGCCAGCTTCATCGAGGAGCACCTGCGTCATCATGCGGTGGCGCTGGGGCGGGTCTAAGGCGTAGCTGGTGTTTGCTTGATCGCCTGCAGGAGCAGCCTTGTGCTGCGAATGGGCTGCGAAGCAGACCTGGGTCTGACGCTATCGCCGATATTGCCGGGGCCGCTTTGCGGCCCATTCGCAGCACAAGGCTGCTCCTACAACGACGGCCCCAATACCGGCTAAAGCAGGTAGAATCACGCCCTGACTCATTCAGGGCGTTTTTCTATGCGTATTGGCCACGGCTACGATGTGCACCGTTTCTGCGACGGTGATTTCATTACCCTGGGCGGGGTGCGTATCCCCCACAAATACGGCCTCCTGGCCCATTCCGATGGCGACGTGCTGCTGCACGCCCTGAGCGATGCCTTGCTTGGCGCGGCTGCGCTGGGTGATATCGGCAAACACTTCCCCGACACCGATCCGCAGTTCAAGGGCGCCGACAGCCGCGTTCTGCTGCGCCATGTGGTCGCCATCGTGCAGGGCAAGGGCTGGAAGGTTGCCAACATCGACGCCACCATTGTCGCCCAGGCGCCGAAGATGGCCCCGCACATCGAGACCATGCGCAAGCTGATCGCCGAAGACCTGCAGATCGAACTCGACCAGGTCAACGTCAAGGCTACCACCACCGAGAAGCTCGGCTTCACCGGCCGCGAGGAGGGCATCGCCGTGCATTCGGTAGCCCTGCTGCTGCCAGCATGACCGAACTGGAACTGCTGGGCCCGCGCGCATCGGGCGAACCACTGGGTACCGCCGTCCTCAAGGCGGTGGCCGAAGATTTCCAGGTCGACGAAGTACTGGACATCCCCCTGTCGGGCCAGGGCGAGCACCTTTGGCTGTGGGTCGAGAAGCGTGACCTGAACACCGAGGAGGCCGCTCGCCGCCTGGCGCGTGCCGCCGGCGTGCCGGTGCGTACGATCAGCTATGCCGGCCTCAAGGACCGCCAGGCCTTGACCCGCCAGTGGTTCAGCCTGCATCTGCCAGGCAAGGCCGACCCGGACCTGTCGCGTGCCGAGGATGCCAGCCTGCGTGTGCTCAAACAGGTGCGCCATCAGCGCAAGCTACAGCGCGGTGCACATTCGGCCAACGGTTTCACGCTGCGCCTGACGGGCCTGGCTGCCGATCACAAGGCTTTGGATGCGCGCCTGGAACAACTCAAGCAGCACGGTGTGCCGAATTATTTCGGCACCCAGCGCTTCGGCCACGGTGGTGGCAACGTTCATGACGCCCTCGATTGGGCCGCACGCAAGGCCCTGCCCGAACAGCGCAACGTGCGTTCGCGGTTGCTTTCTGCCGGGCGCAGCTACCTGTTCAACCAAGTGTTGGCAGCCCGTGTTGCCGACGGCAGCTGGGCGCGTGCGCAGGTGGGCGACCTGTTGGCGTTCACCACGAGTCGTAGCTTCTTTCCTGCTGGAGAGTCGGAATGTTCTGATCCTCGGCTGGCGATCCTTGACCTGCATCCGACCGGCCCGCTGTGGGGGGCCGGCGATTCGCCAGCTACCGGAGGTACCGCGCAACAAGAGGATGCGATCGCCGCACGGCAGCCGGCACTTTGCCAGTGGCTGGCCTTGGCGGGCATGGATCACGAACGACGCATTCTGCGGCTCCCTATTGGCGGTCTTACGTGGCATTATCCCGAGCCTGATATCCTGCAACTGGAATTCGTCCTTCCGGCCGGATGCTTCGCCACCGTGGTGGTGCGCGAAGTCGTGGATCTGGTGTCGGCGGGGCAGACGGACAGCTCATGCGTATTCTGATTTCGAACGACGACGGTGTTACCGCACCCGGCATCGCCGCGCTGCACGCTGCGCTGGCGGATTACGCCGAGTGCGTGGTTATTGCCCCGGATCAAGACAAGAGCGGCGCCAGCAGTTCGCTGACGCTGGACCGGCCACTGCACCCGCAGACCTTGGCCAATGGCTTCATCAGCCTCAACGGCACGCCGACCGACTGTGTGCACCTGGGGCTCAATGGGCTGTTGCCACAGGCGCCGGACATGGTGGTGTCGGGGATCAACCTCGGTGCCAACCTGGGTGACGATGTGCTCTATTCGGGCACGGTCGCAGCCGCGTTGGAAGGTCGCTTCCTTGGCGGTACCTCCCTGGCGTTTTCGCTGTTGTCGCGCCTGCCGGACAACCTGCCGACCGCGGCCCATATCGCCCGCCGCCTGGTCGAGGCGCAGTCGCGCCTGGTATTGCCGCCGCGTACCGTGCTCAACGTCAACATCCCAAACCTGCCGCTGGAGCACATTCGTGGCATCCAGCTCACTCGCCTCGGTCACCGGGCGCGGGCGGCGGCGCCGACCAAGGTGGTCAACCCGCGCGGCAAGGAAGGCTACTGGATCGCTGTGGCCGGGGACGCCGAGGACGGTGGCCCGGGTACCGACTTCCATGCAGTGATGCAAGGCTATGTATCGATCACTCCACTGCAGCTCGATCGCACCTTCAGTGACGCCTTCGAGCAGCTCGACGGTTGGCTGGAGGGCCTGCTCTGATGCGTGAGGACGATATGCTGCGGCGTGGCATCGGCATGACCTCCCAGCGTACCCGGGAGCGGCTGATCCAACGCCTGTGCGAGGAGGGCGTTTCGAACACCAAGGTGCTCGACGTGATCCGTCGTACCCCGCGCCACCTGTTCGTCGACGAGGCGCTGGCGCATCGCGCCTATGAAGATACCGCGCTGCCGATCGGTCACAACCAGACCATTTCGCAACCGTTCATGGTTGCCCACATGAGCGAGCTGCTGCTCGAGGCCGGCCCGCTGGACAAGGTGCTGGAAATCGGTACCGGCTCTGGCTACCAGACGGCAATCCTGGCCCAGCTGGTCGAGCGGGTGTTCTCGGTAGAACGCATCAAGGTGTTGCAGGACCGGGCCAAGGAGCGCCTGGTAGAACTGAACCTGCGCAACGTGGTGTTCCGCTGGGGTGACGGTTGCGAAGGCTGGCCGGCGCTGGCGCCGTACAATGGCATTATCGTCACCGCTGTGGCGCCTGAAGTGCCGCAGGCACTGCTCGACCAGCTGGCGCCCGGTGGTCGTATGGTGATCCCTGTGGGGGCCGCCGGCGAAACCCAGCAGCTGATGCTGATCGTGCGCGAGGAGCATGGATTCTCCCGCCGCGTGCTGGGGGCAGTGCGCTTCGTACCGCTGCTCAACGGCCCGCTGGCCTGAACACTGCTGGTTCGAGCCGCGCGATATTTTTACGCCAGCACCGAATTCTTGCAGCAGCGCCCTGTCTATCTGGCGGGGTGGAGCGCTAGCGTACAGCGTGTGCCATGGCTTTGCAGCAGTCTTTCACCAACCCTGCCAATGCGGGCGGGCTTGGTTATAATTGCAATAATATTGCATTTCTTGTCTTCATATCGTTTTCGGCACCATGAGGGGAGCGCGGGTGGGTCACACAGTCATTCGGCAGCGCAAGGACGGTTCGGGTTTCACGCTTCTGGTGATTGCACTGGCCATGGGCGCGCTACTGGTGGGTTGCTCGAGCACCAGCAGCAACAGTGCACGGGTGGTCGACCGCAATAACACCGTGCCCAAGCGCCCGGCGGTAACTACCGGGCAGTACATCGTCAAACCTGGTGATACGCTGTTCTCCATCGCCTTCCGTTATGGCTGGGACTACAAGGAACTGGCTGCGCGCAACGGCATCGCGGCACCCTATACCATTCGCCCGGGGCAAGCGATTCGTTTCAGCAGTGGCTCTACCGGCAGCACCACGGTGGTATCCAGCCCATCGTCGTCGAGTAAGACCACGGTTATCCGGCGGCCTGTGGGAAGCACCGGCACACCCCCTGCCAGCACCAGCAAACCGGCCACGCCGGCAGCCTCCAGCAGCGCCCCGGTGGTCGCTACGGTGCCTGCCGCGGAGCGTGCGGTAGGCGGCTGGACCTGGCCTGCCAACGGTGTGCTGATTGGAAAATTCGCTTCAAACGGTAGTTTGAATAAAGGCATTGATATCGCCGGTGATTTGGGACAGCCTGTTTTTGCTGCGTCTGATGGTACGGTGGTGTACGCCGGGAGTGGCTTGAGGGGCTACGGCGAACTGATCATCATCAAGCACAGCGATACCTACGTCAGTGCCTACGGCCATAACCGCAGGCTGTTGGTTCGGGAGGGGCAGCAGGTCAAGGCAGGGCAGTCGATTGCTGAAATGGGGTCCACGGGCACAGATCGGGTGAAGCTGCATTTCGAGATTCGCCGCCAGGGCAAACCCGTCGATCCGCTCCAGTTCCTGCCACGTCGTTGACCGTTGTACCCGGCCTGTTCCTGTGATGTAGAGGGGACAGGCTCCAGCGCTGCCAGGGAGACAGGTGCCGCTCGAGTCTGAGTTCGAACTCAGCAAAGGACTATAACAATGGCTCTCAGTAAAGAAGTGCCGGAGTTTGACATCGACGATGACCTGCTTCTGATGGAGACGGGGATCGTTTTGGAAACGGATGTGGTGTCAGACGAACCTGCTGTATCTTCGGTTCGGACGAGGGCCAAGTCAGGCTCTTCGCTCAAGCAACACAAGTATATCGATTACAGCCGGGCGCTCGATGCCACCCAGTTGTATCTCAACGAGATCGGATTCTCGCCTCTGCTTTCGCCGGAAGAGGAAGTGCACTTTGCGCGCCTGTCGC
Organism: Pseudomonas sp. TE3-3-F2023; assembly: GCF_036784815.1. NCBI lineage: Bacteria > Pseudomonadati > Pseudomonadota > Gammaproteobacteria > Pseudomonadales > Pseudomonadaceae > Pseudomonas > Pseudomonas sp. TE3-3-F2023. The sequence continues at coordinate 2,118,989 of NZ_CP145113.1, forward strand.
AAAAGGGCGACCCTGCCGGCCGCAAGCGCATGATCGAAAGCAACCTGCGCCTGGTTGTAAAAATTGCCCGTCGTTACGTCAATCGCGGCCTTTCGCTGCTCGACCTGATCGAGGAGGGCAACCTGGGGCTGATCCGTGCGGTCGAGAAGTTCGACCCGGAGCGTGGTTTCCGGTTCTCGACCTACGCGACCTGGTGGATTCGCCAGACCATCGAGCGGGCGATCATGAACCAGACCCGCACCATTCGCCTGCCTATCCACGTGGTCAAGGAACTGAACGTCTACCTGCGCGCTGCGCGCGAGCTGACGCAGAAACTGGACCACGAACCCTCGCCAGAAGAAATCGCCACGCTGCTGGAGAAGCCGGTCGCCGAGGTCAAGCGCATGCTGGGCCTGAACGAGCGGGTGTCTTCGGTGGATGTGTCGCTCGGCCCGGACTCGGACAAGACCCTGCTCGATACCTTGACCGACGACCGCCCGACCGACCCGTGCGAACTGCTGCAGGATGACGACCTGTCGCAGAGCATCGACCAATGGCTGGGCGAGTTGACAGACAAGCAGCGTGAAGTGGTGGTGCGTCGCTTTGGCCTGCGCGGGCATGAAAGCAGCACCCTGGAGGATGTTGGCCTGGAGATCGGCCTGACCCGTGAGCGGGTGCGGCAGATCCAGGTCGAGGGGCTCAAGCGTTTGCGTGAGATCCTCGAGAAGAACGGCCTGTCCAGTGAGTCGTTGTTCCAGTAGCGGAAGCCTGCAACACAAAGCGCCCCGATGATTTCGGGGCGTTTTTGTATGTTTCGATCAGAGGTGCCCCATTCAAAATTGCCAGGGGCGCTTTGCGCCCCTTTCGCGACACAAGGCCGCTCCCACAGGTATTTCATCGCCTTCGAATGCGCCACTATCCTGTGGGAGCGGCCTTGTGTCGCGAAAGGGCTGCAAAGCAGCCCCAAAACATTATGTACTGCGCTACCCCAGTAACATCGCGTGTAAGCCTTTGCTTACTTGTTCTGTAAGCCTTCTATGTACGCTTCAGTAAATCATTGTCGTATCCAGCACCTGCGTTTTCCCAACTCATTGAAAATCCTGGTTTATTCGGCTGTGAGGAAATGTGTCACCTGCAACACTCTGTGAGGTTTCGCGGTTGCCCGACCGGCTCAAGTCGCTAGTATTCGAACTGTGCACAGGGACATGCACAGGCTTTCAGGATGGAAGCCAGAGACGTCGCAAGAAGCGATTTCATCAGGATGATGTTTGGGACAAGCAGGGACTACGGAAAAAATGTGGGCGGGTCAAACCGCCCCTTTTTTTGCCCGCAGAAAACAAAAAAGGCCCCAAGGGGCCTTTTTCGTGTCCGGACGCTATCAGCGCTCCAGGTCTGCAATCTTGCCAGTCTTGCCATCCCACTCTTCAGCGTCCGGCAGGGCATCCTTACGCTCGGTGATGTTCGGCCAGATTTCCGCCAGTTCGGCGTTCAGCTCGATGAAGTTCTCCATGCCTGCAGGCACTTCGTCTTCCGAGAAGATGGCTTGCGCTGGGCATTCCGGCTCGCACAGGGCGCAGTCGATGCACTCGTCCGGGTGGATGACCAGGAAGTTCGGGCCTTCGTAGAAGCAGTCCACCGGGCAGACTTCCACGCAGTCGGTGTATTTGCATTTGATGCAGTTGTCGGTGACGACGAAGGTCATTTCTAATTCTCTCCTCAGGCGACGGCGGCGGCCCTTCCTCTCAGGGCCGCGCGGTTTGCGGGCATGTGGCTGCAGGCCAGGCTAATAACCTGCAGCACCAGCAAACCGCGGCGGATTCTACCAGCTTGTAGTGGGCGCCGTTATAACAGGTTCTTTAGTTGATATAGCATTTCGATAGCTTGACGCGGGGTCATGTCGTCCAGCTGCAGCTTGCCCAGCTTCTCGATGGCCGGGTGTGGCAGGCTGGCGAACAGGTCGCTCTGGTGCGGGACCTGTGGCACGTCCTTGGCCTTATGGGCCGGGGGCTGTTCATGCGGCAGGCTGGTGGTTTCCAGCCTTGCCAGGTGTTCACGGGCACGCTGGATGACGGCCGTCGGCACGCCGGCCAGCTGCGCCACGGCCAGGCCGTAGCTCTGGCTGGCAGGGCCAGGCAGCACGTGGTGCAGGAACACGATGCGTTCGTTGTGCTCGGTGGCGTTCAGGTGCACGTTGGCTACCAGCGGCTCGCTTTCCGGCAGCACGGTGAGCTCGAAGTAGTGGGTGGCGAACAGCGTGTAGGCACGCAGCTGGGCCAGGCGCTCGGCGGCGGCCCAGGCCAGCGACAGGCCGTCGAAGGTACTGGTGCCACGGCCCACTTCGTCCATCAGCACCAGGCTGCGGTCGGTGGCGTTGTGCAGGATGTTGGCGGTTTCGCTCATCTCGACCATGAAGGTCGAGCGGCCGCCGGCCAGGTCGTCGCTGGAGCCGATGCGGGTGAAGATGCGGTCGACCAGCGACAGCTCGCAGCTGGCAGCCGGCACGAAGCTACCGATATGCGCCAGCAGCACGATCAGGGCGGTCTGGCGCATGTAGGTGGACTTACCGCCCATGTTCGGGCCGGTGATGATCAGCATGCGTGTGCTGTTGTCCAGGCCCAGGTCGTTGGCCACGAACGGTGTGGTCAATACCTGTTCCACCACTGGGTGGCGGCCCTGCTCGATGCGCAGGCACGGCTCGTCGACGAAGCGTGGGCAGTTCAGGTCCAGATTAAGTGCACGTTCGGCCAGGTTGCTGAGCACGTCCAGCTCGGCCAGGGCGGCGGCGCTGTCCTGCAGCGGTGCCAGGTGGCTGATCAAGGTTTCCAGCAGGGCGTCGTAGAGCATCTTTTCGCGGGCCAGGGCGCGACTCTTGGCCGACAGGGCCTTGTCCTCGAACGCCTTCAGCTCCGGGGTGATGAAGCGCTCGGCGCCTTTCAGAGTCTGGCGGCGGATGTAGTCGCCCGGGGCCTGCTCGGCCTGCTTGGTCGGCAGCTCGATGAAGTAGCCATGCACCCGATTGTAGCCGACCTTGAGGTTGGCCAGGCCGGTGCGGGCCTTTTCCCGGGCTTCCAGGTCGATCAGGAACTGGCCGGCGTTCTCGCTGATCGCCAGCAGCTCGTCCAGTTCGTTGTCATAGCCGGCCTTGAGCACGCCTCCATCGCGGATCACCGCCGGCGGGTTGTCGATGATCGCCCGCTCCAGCAGGCTGGCCAGTTCAGGGTAGGTGCCGGTAATGGCGGCCAGGCGTGCCAGGTGCGGCGCCTCCAGCTCGGCCATGGCGTTCTGCAGCTCGGGCAGCGCGCCCAGGGCATCGCGCAGGCGTGCCAGGTCGCGTGGGCGGGCGTTGCGCAGGCCGATACGGGCGAGAATCCGCTCGATATCGCCAATTTCCTTGAGCTGCGGCTGCAGCTTCTCGAAGCGGTAGCTGTCGAGCAGGCAACGGATAGAATCCTGGCGTGCCTGCAGTACCTTGAGGTCGCGCAACGGGCGGTTCAACCAGCGGCTCAGCAATCGGCTGGCCATGGCGGTCTGGCAGCGGTCGATCACTGACTGCAGGGTGTTGTCACGGCCGCCGGCCAGGTTGATGTCCAGCTCCAGGTTGCGGCGGCTGGCGCCGTCGAGGATGACTGTGTCGTCCAGGCGTTCGTGGCGCAGGCTGCGCAGGTGCGGCAGGGCGGTGCGCTGGGTTTCCTTGGCGTAGATCAGCAGGCAACCGGCGGCGCCGATGGCGAGGGTCAGCTTGTCGCAGCCAAAGCCCTTGAGGTCCTTGGTCGCGAACTGCTGGCACAGGGCCTTGCGCGCCGAGTCGCGGTCGAAGTCCCATGGCGCCCGGCGACGGGCGCCCGGGCGTTTCTCGGCAGGCAGGTCGCGCGGCCAGTCGTCGGGGATCAGCAGCTCGACCGGGTTCAGGCGCTCGAGCTCGGCCAGCAGGTTTTCCCAGCCCTTGATCTCCTGCACGCTGAAGTTGCCACTGGTGATGTCCAGTACGGCCAGGCCGAACAGACGCTCGTCACCGAGCAGCGCGGCAATCAGGTTGTCGCGACGCTCGTCGAGCAGGGCCTCGTCGCTGACCGTGCCCGGGGTGATGATGCGCACTACCTGACGTTCCACCGGGCCCTTGCTGGTGGCGGGGTCGCCAATCTGCTCGCAGATCACCACCGATTCGCCGAGCTTGACCAGCTTGGCCAGGTAGCCTTCCAGCGAATGGAACGGAATCCCGCACATGGGGATGGACTGGCCGGCCGACTGACCGCGCGCGGTCAGGGTGATGTCCAGCAGCTTTGCGGCTTTTTTCGCATCTTCGTAGAAGATCTCGTAGAAGTCGCCCATGCGGTAGAACATCAGCTGGTCCGGGTGCTGGTTCTTCAGCTTCCAGTACTGCTGCATCATCGGGGTGTGTGCGGAGAAATCGGAAATTGCTTTATTCATCAAGGGCTTAGAAAGTAGGTCTCAATATTGTGGGGCAAATTGGGGCGTTCTGTGTTGCATGCGCGACGCCGAGACCCACCGGATTTTCAAGCCGCATAGGTTAACACGGCTACCCGGCAGGCTGTACCTGCAAGTCCGGCGAGTGCACAGGGATGCGCTGAAGGCAGGTTGACATCATGGTGCCTCCGTGGAGAATTGCCTGCCTTCGCCTATCAGGGATGGCTTGCCTGACGCATTTGCGGTGGCCTGCGGCCCAGTAAAAAATTATTGCAACAGGTTGATCAGTGCAGTGAGCACAATTCGTTTTGATGTAGATGCGGTTTTTTGTATTTCCCTCGATACCCGCGCTGACCGGCGCACGCTGTTCAGCGAAACCATTGGGCGACAGCTCGACAACGAAGTGCACTTTCATGTTGTCGAGAAAAACAGCGACCCCAAGCGCGGTTGCTACGAGTCCCATCAGCAACTGGCCCGGCATGCGCTGGACAATGGCCTCGATCGAATCCTGATCTTTGAAGACGATGCCAAGGCCTATGAGTTCAAGCCTTCGCAAGTGCGCTGGGTGAACCGCTTCATGCAGAAACGGCCCTTCGAGGTCTTGCACCTGGGCTATTCCATGGGGCGAACCTGGCTGACCTGGTTCCCGTTCATCGCCCGCGGGCGGGTGGTGGCGCTGCATGCTTATGTACTGTCGCGCGAGGGCTGCCGGATCCTGGCAGAGACGCCCTACGATGGCACCCCGGTGGATGTGGTGGTCAAGCACCGGATACGCCAGCACTGCGTGTTCCCCATGATGTTCCGCCAGCACGCCGCCGCAGTGGCTGGTAGCGACCTGGAACAGGTGGTGCGCAACGAGGATGAGTGGTGGGAGCGCAACTGGGCCAAGCATCGTCGTTCACCGATGAAGAACATCTGGCGGACTGTGCTTCGGCTGAATTTCTGATCGGTGTGGCCTTCAGGTGCATGCCTTGAGAGGTTTGCCGCTTGCGAGATCGAGCGCCAAATCCAGTGGCGAACTTCTCATCCCTGAAATGCTAGGGTAGAGGGCAGCCCTCAAGGAGCCCGACATGGACCCGATCACCACGCTTGCCACCCGCCTGGGTGAACATCTGCGCCGCTTCAACGCGCAGGTGACCACCGCCGAATCCTGCACCGGTGGCGGCATCGCCGAGGCCATCACCCGTGTGCCCGGCAGCTCGGCCTGGTTCGAGGCTGGGTACGTGACCTATTCCAACGCCCAGAAAACCCGTCAGCTGGGAGTGCCCGCGGCATTGTTCGGCCAGGTTGGCGCGGTCAGCCAGGAAGTGGTCGAAGCGATGGCCCGTGGTGCCCAGGCCGCCAGCGGCGCGCGCTTTGCCGTGGCGGTGAGCGGCGTGGCCGGGCCGGACGGTGGTTCGCCGGCCAAACCGGTGGGCACCGTGTGGCTGGCCTGGGCCGACGGCAACCACGTGTTCAGCGAGCGGCGCCAGTTCGACGGCGACCGCGAGGCGGTGCGCCGACAGACGGTGATCGCCGCGTTAGACGGCTTGTTACAGCTTGGTGCCGAGTAAATCGAAGACAGGGGTTTGCGCGGACGCTTGCCTGTGGAATAATACTGGCTACTTATACAGGTATTCCGGCCGTCAGGGCCAAGTCGAACACGTGAGGATTTCAATGGACGACAACAAGAAGCGCGCCTTGGCTGCGGCCCTGGGTCAGATCGAACGCCAATTCGGCAAGGGCGCCGTCATGCGCATGGGCGACCACGAGCGCCAGGCTATCCCTGCCATCTCCACCGGCTCGCTGGGCCTGGACATTGCCCTGGGCATCGGCGGCCTGCCAAAAGGCCGTATCGTCGAGATCTACGGCCCGGAATCGTCGGGTAAGACCACGCTGACCTTGTCGGTCATCGCCGAAGCCCAGAAAAACGGCGCCACCTGCGCCTTCGTCGACGCCGAACACGCCCTCGACCCGGAGTACGCCGGCAAGCTGGGCGTCAACGTCGACGACCTGCTGGTTTCGCAGCCGGACACCGGCGAACAGGCCCTGGAAATCACCGACATGCTGGTGCGTTCCAACGCTGTTGATGTGATCATCGTCGACTCCGTGGCTGCTCTGGTACCTAAGGCCGAGATCGAAGGCGAGATGGGTGACATGCACGTGGGCCTGCAGGCGCGCCTGATGTCCCAGGCGCTACGCAAGATCACCGGTAACATCAAGAACGCCAACTGCCTGGTCATCTTCATCAACCAGATCCGTATGAAGATCGGCGTGATGTTCGGTAGCCCGGAAACCACCACCGGTGGTAACGCTCTGAAGTTCTACGCCTCGGTGCGTCTGGATATTCGCCGTACCGGCGCGGTCAAGGAAGGCGACGAGGTGGTCGGTAGCGAAACCCGCGTCAAGATCGTCAAGAACAAGGTTTCGCCGCCATTCCGTCAGGCCGAGTTCCAGATCCTTTACGGCAAGGGTATCTACCGTAACGGCGAGATCATCGACCTGGGTGTTTCCCAAGGCCTGGTCGAGAAGTCCGGTGCCTGGTACGCCTACCAGGGCAACAAGATCGGTCAAGGCAAGGCAAACGCTGCCAAGTACCTGGCTGAAAACCCGGCTATTGGTGCCGAGATCGAGAAGCAGATTCGCGAGAAGCTGCTGACCTCGGGGGCTGTTGCGGCTGCTGGTAAGGCTGCTGCTGCCGAAGCCGATGCCGATGATATGGCCGACGCTGACGCCGGTTATTGATTGCGCGGTAGATAGCCAAACATGTCCGCCGTACTCGACACCCCCGTCGCCATCCGGCGGACAGCCATGGACCTGCTCGCGCGACGTGAGCACGGTCGCGTCGAGCTGACGCGCAAATTGCGTCAGCGCGGCGCTTCGGACGAGCTTATCGAGCCTGAACTCGACCGGCTCGCCGAAGAAGGGCTGCTTAGCGAAGCCCGCTACCTGGAAAGTTTCATCCGGTACCGTTCCAGCTCCGGTTACGGCCCTGCGCGTATTCGCGAAGAGCTAGGCCAGCGCGGTTTGGCGCGTGCTGATATCGAGCAGGCGCTTCGCGAGAGCGAGGTGGACTGGGGCGAGCGCATGCGTGACGTATGGCAGCGCAAGTTTGCCGGGCAGCGCCCGCAGGATCCGCGCAGCCGTGCCCAGCAGACCCGGTTTCTGGCTTACCGGGGTTTCCCCATGGACATGATCGGCCGCCTGCTCAGTGGGCGTGATCTTGACGATTACTGAAGGCACGGATTCTGTGGGAGCGGGTTTACCCGCGAACACCGGCGTAGCCGGTGCCATGCACCACGCCGGATTCTTCGCGGCGGTTCGACGCCTCGATGAACCCGCTCCCACAGGGTGAATTGCGCCCCTGACGTTGGACACGGAGTCAACTGACCTTCAACGCCTCCCTGGCCCGCTGTGTGGTATGCATGGGTTGCGGCTTGGCCCAGTTCTCCGGCAGGTTGATGAAGTCCACCAGCTCGCGCAGCCTGCCCTGGTCCCGACCATTGAAGGCAAATGACAAACGGGTCAGGTGGCTGAAATTGCCCACTTCGTGCTCGGCGCTGCTATCAGGTTGCTGGTGATACTTGCCACTCAGGCGCAAGTCGGCAAATCCTTCCTGGATGTCATACAGCGCCGCCTCGCTGAGCGGGTGATGCATGCGGATCACGAACTGGCTCTTCAGCCAGCGGCTGGAGTGGTAGTTGCTGTAGAACTGGTTGATTTCTTCCACTGCCTCATCAGCGCTGTGCACCAGGCGCAGCAGTTTCAGGTCGCTGGGCAGGATGTAGCGGTTTTCCTCAAGTTGGCGGCTGATGAAGTCCAGGCAATCGCGCCAGAAGCTGCCACCTGGCGAATCCAGCAGCACCACCGGTACCAGCGGGCTCTTGCCGGTCTGTATCAGGGTCAGCACCTCCAGCGCTTCATCCAGAGTGCCGAAACCACCCGGGCACAGCACCAGGGCATCGGCCTCCTTTACGAAGAACAGCTTGCGGATGAAGAAGAAATGGAACGGCAGCAGCTTGTCGGTGCCATCCACCGTGGGGTTGGCGTGTTGTTCGAAGGGCAGGGTGATGTTGAACCCCAGGCTGTGGTCGCTGCCGGCGCCTTCGTGGGCAGCTGCCATGATGCCGCCGCCGGCACCGGTGATGACCATCAGGTCGGAGCGTGCCAGGGTTGCGCCCAGTTCGCGTGCCAGGGCGTACATCGGGTGTTCCAGCGGGGTGCGCGCCGAGCCGAACACGGTCACCTTGCGCCGTCCCTTGTAGCGTTCCAGGGTGCGGAACGAATGGTCCAGTTCGCGCAGGGCCTGCAGGGTGATCTTGGCGCTCCAGCGGTCGGTGTCGTCATGGGCCATGCGCAGGATGGTCAGCATCATGTCGCGGTACAGCGGCAGGTTGGGGCTGTTCGGTGCTACCAGTTGCAGTTGTGCGTCGATGTTGCTCAGGTCGATGTTGTTGTCGCGGAAGTGGCTGAACAGCAGTTCACTCGATTGGTAAGGCATGCAACGTCTCCTTCTGCACCAATACCTCTGACCTCAATCTAGACCCTTGCGCTCAATTGTGCCGAGGGTCTTCGGTACAGCCGCCCGTCGGCATGCGGCCACGGGGGATGTGGGTTTGGTTAACTGGGTAAAGCGAAACGTGTCGATGCAGGAGGTGGCGGTATGCATCGCTTGATCATCGAAGTGGACCGGCAGCTTTACCAGCAGCTGGAGAATGCGGCCCAGGTGCATCACCTGAGCCTGGAAGCCGAGTGCCGGCGCAGGCTGTCGGGGCTGGAATGCCAGTCGCGCTACCTGCAGGCGCTGCTGGCAGATATGCGCGCCGATGCCGCTGAAGGGCGTTGGTGCGCCCGTGAAGATGAGAAGGCGTAGCTATCGAAGTGGGTTACTTCTTCTTGTTGCCGGCCACGCAGCTGGCATTGTCGAAAGCCTGGTCCATGATCGGCTGGTTGGTCTTGTAGACCGTGAAGCGGTAGACCATGACCGCGCCTTTGGACATCAGGTTGCGGAAACCGCTGTTGCGGCAGACGCTGTCACCCAGCTGGCTGCGTACTTGTTCGGGGTTGGCCTGCATGCGCGCGGCATGGTTCTGGCGCACGCTCAGGTGGTTGACCAGTGCCTTGCCTTCCACGGTGTAACCCTGGTCGAGGATGTCCTCGTTGATGGCTCGCGGGGTGCCGACACTGCTCTCTTTGGCAACCTTCTGCAGCATGTTGTTCAGGTCGTATTCCTGCTTGGAAGCCGCCTGGGATGCCAGAGGCAGGGCGAGCAACAGGCTCAGGGCGGGGACGATACGGCGCAGCATGAATCTCTCCTGGTTCGATGACTGGCGCTTTGACATGCGCGGGTCGACGGCGTTCCCTGAAATCGCGCAGGCGCGAGGCCGGGGTACGGTAAAAACAGCGATTATAGGGACCGCGCCGCCACCTGCACAGCAATTGCCCCCTGTTCTGATAGACTGGCGCCCTTAGTTTTTTCCGAGTCATCCTTGTGTCCATTCCCAACCTGTCCAGAGGCCTGCCGGCATGAGCCATGCGGTAGCGCGCCTGCGTGCCGAACGGCTGGCCCGCAGCAACAAGCCCTTCATCGCTCGTGGTTCGCGTGCCGAACGCTGCCCCGATTGCCGGGTCATCGCCACTCATTGCCTGTGCGCCTGGAAGCCCCGGGTGCAGGCCGATTCCGGGGTGTGCCTGCTGATGCATGACACCGAGCCGCTGAAGCCCACCAATACTGGTTGGCTGATCGCCGACCTGATAGAGGACACCTCGGCTTTCGGCTGGCTGCGCACTTCTGTCGACGAACGCTTGCTGGCATTGCTGGACGACCCGCGTTGGCAGCCCTACATCGTCTTCCCCGGCGAGTTCGTTGCCCAGGAGCGGGTGGTCAGCGAGGTAGTGCGCGAGCCGGGCAAGCGCCCGCTGTTCATCTTGCTGGATGCCACCTGGACCGAAGCGCGCAAGATGTTCCGCAAAAGCCCGTACCTTGACCGCTTCCCGGTGTTGAGCCTGCAGGCCGAGCAGATGTCCCGCTACCGCCTGCGCCGCTCCAAGCGCGACGATCACTTCTGCACCGCGGAAGTCGCCGCCATGTGCCTGGACCTGGCCGGCGATACCCAGGCCTCGCAAGCGCTGGACGCCTACCTGGATGTGTTCAGCCTGCATTACCTGAGCGGCAAGCGGCGCCTGCCGCTGGACGAGCAGGACGACACCCACCAGCGTTTGCATACCTTCCTATAGTCCAAGGGGCACAACCCCTGCTTTGGTTCATAATGACCCTTACCCGAGTGCCCGACACAGAACAGGATCCCCAGATCGATGGCCACTTACGAAATCCTGATTGCCGATGACCACCCGCTGTTCCGTGGCGCCTTGCGCCAGGCCGTTACCCTCGGCCTGGGCCCGGATGTACGCCTGGTTGAAGTCGCCAGCATTGCCGAACTGGAAACCCGTCTGAGCGAAAAAGCCGACTGGGACCTGGTGTTGCTGGACTTGAACATGCCGGGTGCCTACGGTTTTTCCGGGCTGGTGCTGCTGCGCGGGCAATACCCGCAGATCCCCGTGGTGATGGTATCGGCGCAGGAAGAGGCCGCAGTGGTGGTCAAGTCCCGCGAGTTTGGCGCCAGTGGCTTCATTCCCAAGTCCAGCACCCTGGAAGTGATCCAGGATGCGGTGCGCAAGGTGCTCGACGGCGAGGTCTGGTGGCCGCCGCAGGCGTTCGAAAAGGTCGATGTCTCGGCCGAGGCCAAGGCCGCCAGCGAAGGCCTTGCCAGCCTCACGCCGCAGCAGTTCCGCGTGCTGACCATGGTCTGCGAAGGCTTGCTGAACAAGCAGATCGCCTATGAGCTGAACGTGTCGGAAGCGACCATCAAGGCCCACGTGACCGCGATCTTCCGCAAGCTGGGTGTGCGTACCCGCACCCAGGCGGCGTTGCTGCTGCAACAACTTGAATCGGTTGCCAGCAGCTGAGTGCGCGTGGCTTCACGCTTTTTTGACCCGAGCCGGTCTAGTCTGCCGGCCTTTCCGTTGTGAAGTGACTCACATGACATCGCCATTCAAGGGCCAGACCGGCCTCAAACGTATCTTCAACGCCGCCGGCTATTCGCTGGACGGCCTGCGCGCCGCCTTCAAGGGCGAGGCCGCGTTCCGCCAGTTGGTGCTGCTCAATGTGCTGCTGGTCCCGATCACCTTCTGGTTGCCGGTCAGCCGTGCGGAGCGGGCGATCATGATCGCCGTGTGTCTGTTGGGCTTGATCGTCGAATTGTTCAACTCGGCGGTGGAAGCTGCCATCGACCGCATTTCGCTGGAGCGCCACCCGCTGTCGAAAAACGCCAAGGACATGGGCAGCGCCGCGCAACTGGTGGCACTGACCATGGTGGCGCTGGTGTGGGGTGTGATCCTGCTTTAAGCGATCGGTGGCAACACGATCTCGTCACTGCGGGTGAAGCCCGCGGTGAAGTTGCGGCACAGTTCGAGAAATTCGCGCATCGCCGAGGTCTGGTACTTCTGTTTGTGCCAGATGAAGTAGAACTGGCGCATCAGGTCCAGCTCAGGGGTTTCCACCGCTACCAGGCTGCCGCGGCGGAAGGCGTCACGCAGGGCCAGGCGCGAGATGCAGCCGATGCCCAGGCCTGATTCCACCGCGCGCTTGATCGCTTCGGTGTGTTCCAGTTCCAGGCGGATATTGAGGTTGGTGCGGTGGTGGCGCATGGCCTGGTCGAAGGTCAGGCGCGTGCCCGAGCCCTGTTCACGCAGGATCCACGCTTCCTGGGACAAGGTCTGTACATCGGCGCGGCCCATCTTGGCCAGCGGGTGCTGCGGCGCGCAGAAGACCACCAGCTCGTCCTCGACCCAGGGCTGCACTTCCAGGTCCGGATGGTTGCAATCGCCTTCGATCAGACCCAGATCAATTTCGTAATGCGCCACCTGTTGCACGATATGCGCAGTGTTCTGCACATGCAGCTTCACCTGGCTTTCCGGGTGCACCTGCATGAAGCTGCCGATCAGCAAGGTGGCCAGGTAGTTGCCGATGGTCAACGTGGCGCCGACTGCGAGCGAGCCGAAACCGGACTTGCCGTTGAGCAGGTCTTCTATTTCCTTGGCCTGGTCGAGCAGGGCCACGGCCTGCGGCAACAGTTGCTGGCCCAGGGCGTTGAGGCTCAGGCGCTTGCCGGCGCGGTCGAACAGCTGGCAGCTGGACTGGCGCTCAAGCTCGGTGATCGAGGTGCTGGCGGCCGACTGCGACAAGGCCAGCACACTGGCGGCGCGCGAAACGCTCTGGTGCTGGGCCACGGCAACGAAGACTTGCAGCTGACGAAGTGTAAATCGCATATCGATATAACCGATAACACATATCTTGATAATCCAGTTAACAGATATTGTCGCTGCCCCTAAACTATCGCGCAACTGCGCGTCTTGCGCGCGCCGCGTCTTTCTTCAGGAGCCCCATTAAATGAGCAACATGAACCACGAACGTGTCCTCAGTGTGCACCACTGGAACGACACTCTGTTCAGCTTCAAGTGCACTCGCGACCCGGGCCTGCGCTTCGAGAACGGTCAGTTCGTGATGATCGGCCTGCAACAAGAAAGCGGCCGTCCGCTCATGCGCGCCTATTCCATCGCTTCGCCGAACTGGGAAGAGCACCTGGAGTTCTTCAGCATCAAGGTGCCGGACGGTCCGCTGACCTCCCAGCTGCAGCACCTGAAGGAAGGCGACGAGATCATCATCAGCAAGAAGCCTACCGGTACCTTGGTACTCGACGACCTGAACCCGGGCAAGCACCTGTACCTGCTGAGCACCGGCACTGGCCTGGCACCGTTCATGAGTGTCATCCAGGACCCTGAAACCTACGAGCGCTTCGAGAAGGTGATCCTGGTTCATGGCGTGCGCTACGTGAACGAAGTGGCCTACCGAGAGTTCATCACCGAGCACCTGCCGCAGAACGAATTCTTCGGTGAAGCGGTTCGCGACAAGCTGATCTACTACCCGACCGTGACCCGTGAGCCGTTCGAGAACCAGGGCCGTCTGACCGACCTCATGCGCAGCGGCAAGCTGTTCAGCGACATCGGCCTGCCACCGATCAACCCGCAGGACGACCGCGCAATGATCTGCGGCAGCCCGAGCATGCTCGACGAGACCAGCGAAGTGCTGGACAGCTTCGGCCTGAAGATCTCCCCGCGCATGCGCGAGCCGGGTGATTACCTGATCGAGCGTGCCTTCGTCGAGAAGTAAGGCACAGGCTGAGGCAAAGAAGGCGACCCTTGGGTCGCCTTTCTTGTGCCTGTGAATCATGTATCGCCAGCACCGGCCTCTTCGCGGGTAAACCCGCTCCCACAGGGATATCTCAAGCCCTGAGGTCAGTGGTACCCCTGTGGGAGCGGGTTTACCCGCGAAGAGGCCGGAACAGGCAAGGCACAATCTACTCGACGCGCGTCTCGCCGCTATACACCAATATCTCCCGACACCGCTTGCACAGGTAGCGCCGCCCCTGGCGCACCAGCTTGTGCCGCTGCGCGGTAAACGGAAAGTCGCTCTGCGGGCACGGGCACCGGTAGATGTAGCGGGTCACCACGCGCCGTTGCACTTCGTAGTTGTGGCAACGGTTGGGCGGCAGTTCATACACCCCGCGCATGATCAGCTGCCACTCCTCGCCATGGGCCTGGATACGGTCGCCGAACAGCTGGTGTGCCACCAGGTGCGCCACTTCATGGGCCACGGTCTGGCGCAGGAAGTCTTCCTGGTTTTCGCGGTAAAGCTGCAGGTTGAAGCGCAGCAGGTTTTCGTGCAGGTGGGCGACACCGGCTTTTTGCCCGCGCAGCTTGAAGCTGACTTCCGGGCGCGGGAAGGGGCGTTTGAAGAAGGTTTCAGCTTGCTGGTAACAGGTTTCAACGCGTTGTCTGAGCAGCTCGGGCATGGCGGGGTGGTTCTCCTGACCGGGCATTATGCCGCAACCCCGGGCAGCCTGCCGAGCCACCGGTCAGCGCACAGCCAGAGGCCGCCTTGCGGCGGCCCCAGGTTTGATGCCCCAGTGTTGGTCGAGTCTGTTCTAGTTGGTGTAGACGGGCCCCACGCCCAGTCCCCAGATGATCACAGTGGCGGCCATGATCGCCACCAGTACCACAAGGCCTACCGCCAGCACCGAGCTGGAGAACAGGAAGCCTTCGTCGGATGGTATGTTCATGAACGTCGGCAAACCGACGTACAACAGGTACACCGTGTAGCAGATGGCGGCGGTGCCGATCAGCATGCCCAGCCACAGGTGTGGGTACAGCGCCGCCAGGCCGCCGATGAACAGCGGTGTGGCGGTATAGGTTGCAAAGGCGATGCACTGTGCCATGGACGGGTTGGCATCGTAGGTGCGGGCCATCCAATGGATGAACGCCCCCATTACCGCCACCCCGGCAAGCATCGCCAGGTACGACATGATGCTCATCCAGATGGCGCTTTCCATGGTCAGCATCACCGCTGGCCGGTCGCCGATCACCCAGCCGACCTGGGTGGTACCGATGAACGCCGAAACGGCGGGGATCGCAGCCAGGATCAGGGTATGCGTCAGGTACATGTGGCTGATGGTTTCTTCTTCGCCACGAATTTCCCGCCATTCCTGGTCGGGATGGGTAAACAGCCCCACAACGTGATGAATCATGCCGATCACTCCTCTCAATGTTGCCAAACGCCCCCCAGATGGAGCGCAAGCGGCCCGAGGCCCGAACACCTAAGCAAGCGGTAATGTGGCCTTATGTCGCAGTATAGGAAGCCGTTACCCGCATAAACCGCGCTTTTTAGAGCAAATTGCGCTGTAACGCGCGCTGTTGATTACAATGAAGTCTTTATCGGAATGCCTACAGCACCGCCGCGTTTGTGCGTAAAATAGCCCGCTTTTGTCACACCTCGCGGATCCAAGCGCTATGGGCACCCTCTCGGTCAACCAGAACAAACTGCAAAAACGCCTGCGTCGTCTCGCCGGCGAAGCCATCACCGACTACAACATGATCGAGGATGGCGACAAGGTCATGGTCTGCCTGTCCGGCGGCAAGGACAGCTACACCATGCTCGACGTTCTGTTGCACCTGCAGAAGGTGGCACCGATCAAGTTCGAGATCGTGGCGGTGAACATGGACCAGAAGCAGCCGGGGTTCCCCGAGCACGTGCTGCCGGCCTACCTCAAGGAACTGGGCGTCGAGTATCACATCGTCGAGAAGGACACCTACTCGGTGGTCAAGGAGCTGGTCCCCGAGGGCAAGACCACCTGCTCGCTGTGTTCGCGCCTGCGCCGTGGCACCCTCTACACCTTCGCCGACGAGATCGGCGCGACCAAGATGGCGCTGGGACACCACCGCGACGATATCGTCGAAACCTTCTTCCTCAACATGTTCTTCAACGGCGCGCTCAAGGGCATGCCGCCGAAGCTGCGTGCCGACGATGGCCGCAACGTGGTGATCCGTCCGCTGGCCTACTGCAGCGAGAAGGATATCCAGGCCTATTCGGACATGAAGGAATTCCCGATCATCCCGTGCAACCTGTGCGGTTCGCAGGAAAACCTGCAGCGCCAGGTGGTCAAGGACATGCTGGTGGAATGGGAGCGCAAGCACCCGGGCCGTACCGAGAGCATCTTCCGCGCCCTGCAGAACGTGGCACCGTCGCAGCTGGCCGACCGCAACCTGTTCGACTTCACCAGCCTGAAGATCGACGAAAACGCCACCCCGCGTTTTCTTGACGTGCTGAACATCTGAGCCCATGCGCGATTACCAGTGGTTGCACGAGTACTGCCTGAACCGCTTCGGCTCGGGCCAGGCCCTGGAGGCCTTCCTGCCGCAGCCGCGCACACCGGCGCAGCTGCGTGATATCAGCGACGACCGCTACCTGTCGACCTTGGCCCTGCGCGTGTTCCGCGCCGGGCTCAAGCACAGCCTGGTGGATGCCAAGTGGCCGGCGTTCGAGCAGGTGTTCTTCGGCTTCGACCCGGAGAAGGTGGTATTGATGGGCGCCGAGCACCTCGAGCGGCTGATGCACGACGAGCGCATCATCCGCCACCTGGGCAAGCTCAAGAGCGTGCCGCGCAATGCGCAGATGGTTCTTGACGTGGCCAAGGAGAAGGGTAGTTTCGGCGCCTTCATCGCCGACTGGCCGGTGACCGACATCGTCGGTTTGTGGAAGTACCTGGCCAAGCACGGCAACCAGCTGGGCGGGTTGTCGGCACCGCGCTTCTTGCGCATGGTCGGCAAGGATACGTTCATTCCTACCGATGACATGGCTGCGGCGTTGATTGCGCAGAAGGTGATCGACAAACCGCCGACCAGCCAGCGGGACCTGGCCTTGGTGCAGCAGGCGTTCAACCAGTGGCATGCCGAGAGTGGGCGGCCGCTGTGCCAGTTGTCGGTGATGCTCGCGCATACCGTCAACCATTGAAATTGCTGGGGCCGCTAAGCGGCCCCGGGATATCAACTGCCTTCGCCCGCCATGCGCCGCTCATGCTGGAACTTCCAGCGCACATACAGCAGCCCGGTAATGAACAGCCCCAGGCTCACCAGCACTTCTACCCAGCCAAATACCGCCCGTGCCGGGTCGAACGCCGCCAGCACGCCCTTGATGAAATAGATATTCACCACGAAGCAGGTCCAGGCATGTGCCCGGGCGCTGCCTGTCAGCATGCCCGGCAGCAACAGCAGCAACGGCACCAGTTCGATCGCCAGGATCACCTCGACCCGCGCCCCGTGCAGGTTGGCGAACCACAGGTTGTTCACCACCAGCAGGGCGATCAGGCCGAAGAAGAACGCCAGGCTCAAGGCCCGCGTCAGGCGCAGACGCGGTGCCAGCCATTCCAGCGCCGGCAATACCTTGGGCTTCTTAGCCACGTGCGGCCTCCAGTGCCTTGGCAGTGGTCGCCAGGCGTTGGCCAAGTGCGCGGCACAGGGCTATCTCGTGCTGGTCGAGCTCGCGCTTGCCATCGGCGCCAGCATGATGGCTGGCGCCATACGGGGTGCCGCCGCCACGGGTCTCGAGCAATGCCGATTCGCTGTACGGCAAGCCCATTACCAGCATGCCGTGGTGCATCAGCGGCAGCATCATCGACAGCAGGGTGGTTTCCTGCCCGCCGTGCAGGCTGGCGGTAGAGGTGAAAACACCCGCCGGCTTGCCGACCAGTTCACCGCCCAACCACAGGCTGCTGGTGCCATCCAGGAAGTACTTGAGCGGCGCCGCCATGTTGCCGAAGCGGGTCGGGCTACCCAATACCAGGCCGGCGCAGTGGCGCAAGTCGTCCAAGGTGGCGTACAGCGCGCCACTGGCCGGGATGTCCGGGGCCACTGCTTCGCACTCGGTGGAAATCGCCGGCACCGTGCGCAGGCGGGCCTCCATGCCGGCCAGCTCGATGCCGCGGGCGATGTGCCGGGCCATCTCGCTGGTCGAACCATGGCGGCTGTAATACAGCACCAAGATGTAGGGCTGGCTCACGGTAGAATCTCCAGTACTTTCTCGGGCGGTCGTCCGACCACGGCCTTGTCACCGGCGACCAGGATCGGCCGCTCGATCAGCTTGGGGTGCCGGGCCATGGCCTCGATCAGTTGTGCGTCGGTCAGCGCCGGGTCGGCCAGATTCAGCTCCTTGTACTCGTCCTCGCCGGTACGCAGCAGCTGGCGCGGGGCGATGCCCAGCTTGCCGAGCAGGGCCTTCAGGGTAGCAGCGTCGGGCGGTGTCTCGAGGTAGCGCACGATGGTCGGCGCCAGGCCGCGAGCTTCGAGCAGTTCCAGGGCACCGCGGGATTTCGAGCAGCGCGGGTTATGATAGAGCGTAAGGTCGGTCATGTCGGGTCGCATCCAGCAGGTTGTGGCGGCTATTCTAACCGCAGCGACTGACCAATTTGCTTTAAAACTCGAGAAGGATTGACCCATGGCAAGGCGTCTGGCAGCAGTACTGGCAATCACCGCGAGCCTGTTGCTCGGTGGTTGTGGTGCCGATTATGGCGTGGACCAACACGGTAATACGGTTAAGGCCGAACAGATTGATGGGCACTGGCTGGTGCTCAACTACTGGGCCGAATGGTGCGGTCCGTGCCGTACCGAAATCCCTGAACTGAACGCGGCAGCCAAGCAATGGGCGGCCGATGGTATCAAGGTGGTGGGGGTGAACTTCGATGGCTTGCAGGGGCAGGAACTGAAGCAGGCTGCCGAAACCCTGGGCATTGCTTTCACCGTATTGGCACAGGACCCGGCCGAGCGCTATGACCTGCCACGCAGCGAGGCATTGCCGGTGACCTACATCATCGATGACAAGGGCAAGGTGCGGGAACAGTTGATGGGCGAGCAGACCCTGGAAGGGCTGCAGGCCAAGATCAAGGCTCTGAAGGGCGCCTGATGCATTTGGGGGCTGCTTTGCAGCCCATCGCGACACAAGGCCGCTCCTACAGGAGATCGCATCCCCCTGTAGGAGCGGCCTTGTGTCGCGATGGGCCGCAAAGCGGCCTCGGCAATATTCAGCCTTCTTCAGGCCAGAAGCGCAGCGGCTTGCCTTCGGCCGGCCAGAAACGCATCTGCTCTATAGGCGACACATCCCAGCGCTGCACTGTTTCCAGCGCCTGCAGGAAGCGCTTTTCCTGCTCCATCAACGCCGGTGCGCAGAGCTTGCGGGTTTTGCCGACCTTGCCGAAGCTCAGATTCTCGCCGTCCAGTGTGTACGGCGCAAACCAATGGTTGCAGCCGCCGTTGCCATAGGCACGGCCATCGCTGGCCAGGGTCAGGGTGAGGTGGCTGTAATCGATCAGCGGCCGCTCGCCAATCCACTCCAGCACGTAGCTGCGCTCCTGCTGCAGTTTCGAAGGTTCAGCGGCGCAGCCGAGCAGGGCGGTGGCAACCAGCACGCCGGTCAGCAGGTTCTTCACTCGGCACTCTCCTGGCAACGCGGGCACAGGTGTTTTTCGCCACGGCTGGCCCAGCCCAGCTCGGCAACACGCGCGTTGGCGGCAGGCTGGCGGGCTTTCTTGCCCAGCTTGGCGTCCACCGCGAACTCGAAGTCCAGCACGGCGTCGCAGCTGTCGCACGCAACCTGCCAGGTGAGGATTTCCAGCTCGTGGAACACCGGGCCGCTGGCCACGGCAACCCACTGGCCGCGCGGGTTGATCAAGTGACGCACGCTCTCCACTGTCAGTCGCATGGACAAGTCCTTGCTGCCTTTGAGGGTAACCAGCAGGGTGTCGCCTTTGTGCATCGAGCCGCCGTTGCCGGTGACCTGGTAGCGGCCAGGCACCAGTGCGCGGCACTCGATCAGGGTGTGTTGCGGGTTGAAAAGGGTGTAGCGGAAATCGTGCTCGACCATGGGTCCTCCAGAAATGCCGCGTATCCTAGCACTAACCCGTCACCAGATTCTGTGGATCGCCTGCCGCCCAGCGGTTGATGTTGTCCAGCGTGGTGGCGGCGATGGCATCCAGCGCCTCGCGGGTAAGGAACGCCTGGTGGGCGGTGATGATCACGTTTGGGAAGGTCAGCAGGCGGGCCAGTACGTCGTCCTGCAGCGGCAGGTCGGAGCGGTCTTCGAAGAACAGCTGGGCTTCTTCTTCGTAGACGTCCAGGCCCAGGTAGCCGAGCTGGCCGCTCTTCAGCGCGTCGATCAGCGCCGGGGTGTCGACCAGCGCGCCGCGGCCGGTGTTGATCAGCATGGCGCCGGGCTGCAATTGGGCCAGGCTTTGTGCATTGATCAGGTGCCGGGTGTGTTCGGTCAGCGGGCAGTGCAGGCTGATGATGCGGGCTTCGCGCAGCAACTCGGGCAATGGCAGGTAGCGCGCGCCCAAGGCCAGCAGCTCGGGGTTGGGGTAAGGGTCATAGGCCAGCAACTGGCAGCCGAAACCGGCCATGATACGGGCAAAGGCGGTGCCGATCTGGCCGGTACCGACCACGCCGACGGTCTTGCCGTGCAGGTCGAAGCCGGTCAGCCCGTGCAGGGTGAAGTCACCCTCGCGAGTGCGGTTGTAGGCCCGGTGCAGGCGCCGGTTCAGGGCCAGGATCAGCGCCACGGCATGTTCGGCCACGGCGTGCGGCGAGTAGGCCGGCACTCGCACTACGGTCAGGCCCAGGCGCTGGGCGGCGGCCAGATCGACGTGGTTGTAGCCGGCCGAACGCAGGGCGACCAGGCGTGTGCCGCCCGCGGCCAGGCGTTGCAGCACCTGGGCGTCGAGTTCGTCGTTGATGAATGCGCAGACCACCTCGTAGCCATCGGCCAGGGCAGCGGTTTCGAGGGTCAGTCGGGCGGGCTGGAAGTGCAGGTCCAGGGTGGTGCCGCTGGCGGCCCGGGTGAAGCTTTCCTGGTCGTAGTGCTGGCTGCTGAACAACAGGGCGCGCATGGTGGGGCTTCCTATGCAGTGGTCTGGGGATTGTAGCCAGCGATGTTTGCCCGATATTGATCCATGCCGGCCAGGTAATTTCTTTGTAGGAGCAGCCTTGTGCTGCGAAGAGGTCGGTGGAGGCGGCCGTTAATGTATCGCCTGTACTGGCCTCTTCGCAGCACAACGCTGCTCCTACAAAGAATGTACTCGGGCTTCAGGCGCTCAATCTGGCCTGCGCCGCCAAGCGGTTGATTGCCGCATCCAGTTCGTCCAGTGCCTGCTGAGCCAGCGGGTTTTCCTGCTTGAGCAAGGTTTCGCTGCGCTGACACGCGGCCCGCAACTGCGGTACTCCGCAATAACGCGAGGCGCCATTCAGGCGGTGCACCTGTTCGATAAGGCCGTTGCGGTCGTTGGCCTCGCGGGCAGCGCGTATGGCTTCGCGGTCGGCTTCCAGCGATGTCAGCAGCATGCTCAGCATATCCGCCGCCAGGTCCGCCTTGCCGGCGGCCAGGCGCAGGCCTTCCTCGGGGTCCAGCACCTTCAGGTCATCACCATTGGCCAGTTGCTCGGCCAGGCGTTCCTGCTGCGGCGCGCCCAGGCTCAGGCCGGTCCATTTCATCACCACCTGGGCCAACTGCCGTTCACTGATCGGCTTGGTCAGGTAGTCGTCCATGCCACCGTGCAGCAACGCGCGCTTCTCGTTGGCCATGGCGTGGGCGGTGAGGGCGACGATCGGCAGCGGGTTGCCGCTTTGGGTGTTTTCCCACAGGCGGATCTGCTCGGTGCAGGCGCGGCCGTCCATGCCGGGCATCTGCACATCCATAAGCACCAGATCGAACGGCTCGTCCTGCACCGCCTGCACAGCCGCATAGCCGTTGTCGACGGCCAGCACCTCGGCGCCCAGGTCTTCCAGCAGGGTCTGGACCAGCAGCAGGTTGGCGGGGTTGTCGTCGACGCAGAGGATCTTCGGCTGGCGCTGGCCGTTGACGCTGTTCACCTCGCCCTGCGGACGGCGTGGTTGCACCAGCTCCAGCAACAGGCGGCGCAGTTTGCGCGTGCAGGTCGGCTTGGACAGCAACTGGCCATGGCCGTTGGGCAGGTGCGGGTGGTACAGCGCTTGCTCGGTGGTCGGGCACAGCACCACGCACTGGCAATGGTAGCGCTCGAGCTGCTGGTGGTAATGGCCCAGCTGCTCGGGCGACAGGTTGCCAAGGTTGGCCCCGAGCACGGCGAACTCGAACGGCAGGCCGGCCTGGTTGGCGGCCTGCACGCCCTGCAGCAGCTGGTCGTAGGAGGCGAACAGGCTGACGCTGAGGCCGCAGTCTTCCAACTGGTGTTCCAACGCCTGGCGCGCCAGTTCGTGGCCATCGACGATGGCTGCGCGGCGGCCCAGCAGCGGTTGCAGCGGTAGTTCCTCGACACCGTCGTCGGCCTTGGGCAGGTTGAGGCTGATCCAGAACTGCGAACCCTCGCCCGGGGTGCTGTCGACGCCGATTTCGCCGCCCATCTGCTCGATCAGGCGCTTGGAAATCACCAGCCCCAGGCCTGTGCCTCCCGGCTGTCGGGCCAGCGAATTGTCGGCCTGGCTGAAGGCCTGGAACAGTGTCCGCACATCCTGCGGCGACAGACCGATGCCGGTGTCCTGTACGCTGATGCGCAGCTGCGCACTGTCTTCGTGCTCGTCTTCGAGCATGGCGCGTACGACGATGGTGCCTTCGCGGGTGAACTTGATGGCGTTGCTGACCAGGTTGGTAAGGATCTGCTTGAGGCGCAACGGGTCGCCGATCAGCGACGATGGAGTATCGCGGTAGATCAGGCTGAGCAGCTCCAGCTGCTTGGCGTGGGCAGCCGGGGCGAGGATGGTCAGGGTGTCCTGGATCAGATCGCGCAGGTTGAACGGGATGCTGTCGAGCACCAGCTTGCCGGCCTCGATCTTGGAGAAGTCGAGAATCTCGTTGATGATCCCCAGCAGGTTGTCGGCGGACTTCTCGATGGTGCTCAGGTAGTCCAGCTGGCGCGGTGTCAGCTCGCTTTTCTGCAGCAGGTGGGTGAAACCGAGGATGCCGTTGAGCGGGGTGCGGATTTCGTGGCTCATGTTGGCCAGGAATTCCGACTTGATGCGGCTGGCCTCTAGGGCTTCCTTGCGCGCCATGTCCAGCTCGATGTTCTGGATCTCGATGGTTTCCAGGTTCTGGCGCACGTCCTCGGTGGCCTGGTCGATGCTGTGCTGCAGCTCTTCGTGGGCATTGTGCAGGGTTTCGGCCATGCGGTTGATGCCGCGCGCCAGTTCGTCCAGCTCATGGCTGCCCATGGCGGGCAGGCGTTCCTCGAGGTGGCCGTCCTTTAGCTGGTTGACTGCGTGCTTGATGCGCTTGATCGGGTCGTTGATGGTGCGGCTCATGCGCAGTGCCAGCAGGCCGCTGAGCACCAGGCAGGCGAGGATCAGCAGCAGGCTGGTGAACAGGTTGCGATAGCCGCGCAGCAGGGTGCCGTCGTGGGACAGCTCGATTTCGACCCAGCCCAGCAGGCGTTCGGCTTCGGCCGGCACGGCATCGGTGGCCAGGTCGCGATGGTGGCCGAACACCGGCATCAGGTAGCGGGTGGCGTCATTGCCGCTGCGTTGCAGCAGCTGGGTGCCGGTACCGCCGCTGGGCGGCTGGTTGAGCATGCTCGGGCCGGCGTGGGCCAGGCGCGTGCGGTCCGGGGCCAGGAAGGCGACTGCGCGCACATCGGCCTGCTCCAGGGTTTGTGCGGCAATGCGCTCAAGTTGCGCCGGTGCCAGCTTGGCCATGGCGGGCGCGGCCAGCGGCGCCAGTTGCTCGGCGATCATCTTGCCGCGTTGCAGCAGCTGGGTGCGCAGGTCGTTCTGTTGCAGCCAGGTAAAGTAACTACCCAGCACCAGGGCCATCAGGCCGGCCGGCAGCAGGGCCAGCAGCAGGACCCGGCTGCGAATTCCCAAGCGATCGAGCACACTCGCCTCCTGTGATGTGCCTGGACGCCGTCAAGCGATGACGGCCAAGCCGGGAAGTTACTCCGCCTGCCGCGCTATTGCACCTCTTTAGTACGTGTTTTGCGCCCTCGCAGGGGCATTGGTCGCAGGGCGGTTGCCTGGCAGGCGCTGGATACTCAATAATTGCGCAATTGAGAATGCATGGCAGTTGCCAATGAATCCTGTAGCTATTCACAACTCCAATATTCTTGCCATCGAGGATGACCCGGTCCTGGGTGCCTACCTGCACGAAGAGCTGCAGCGCGGCGGTTTCCAGGTGACCTGGTGCCGCAATGGCCTGGAGGGCCTGGAAACGGCGGGGCGCCAGGCTTTCGACGTGGTGCTCATGGACATCCTGCTGCCAGGGCTCAACGGTCTGGATGCCCTCGCGCAGTTGCGCAAGCGCAGCGCCACGCCGGTGATCCTGATGTCGGCGCTGGGCGCCGAGGCCGACCGCATCAGCGGTTTCCAGCGCGGCGCCGACGACTACCTGCCCAAGCCGTTCAGCATGGCCGAGCTGCAGGTACGCATCGAGGCCATCCTGCGCCGCGTGGCCCTCGAGCGGCGCCATCAAACCCCGCAGGTGCGTGCCGGCAGCGGCGAATTGCAATACGACGAGGCACTGTACGATGTGCGCCTGGAGGGTCGCCTGGCCGGCCTGACTCCCAGTGAATACCGCCTGCTCGACATCCTCAATCGCAACCTCGACGAAGTGCTGAGCAAGCCGTTCCTCTACCAGCAAGTGCTGCAGCGAGGCTATTCGCGGCACGACCGCAGCCTGGACATGCACGTCAGCCAGATCCGCCGCAAGCTCAAGGGCATCGGCTATCACGAACGGCAGATCCGCACCGTGTGGGGCAAGGGCTACGTACTCAGCGCCAGCGAGGCGGAGTGACCCATGCTCGACCGCCATTCGCTGTTCTGGAAGCTGGCGATCCTGTTGGTGGGCTTCTGCCTGCTGATGATCGGCCTCAGCTACACCTGGGGCCGCCACATGGAAACCCAGAACGCCTTCCTCTCGGAACCGGCGCGGCAGGCCTTGCGTGGCTATGCTGCCGAGGCCGAGCAGGCCTGGCGCAGTGGTGGGCGGGCAGGGCTGGACCGTTGGGTGGCGGCGATGCACCAGCGCGAACGCGGCTGGGTTGGCGTGCTCGACCTCAACCTGCGGCCGCTGGACAGCGCCAGCCTCGACCCGCAGACCATGCAGCGGCTGACCCGCCTGCGCGGTGTCGACTGGCCGATGAGCCGGCGCAGCGTCGAGCAGCCGTGGCTGCGCATACCGTTTCCGGGGGCTCCGGAGCAGGGCATGCTGGTGATCGAACTGCCGCAGCGCTTCAACCCCGGCCAGTACCGCATGCTGTGGCGCATCGTCACCAACGGCATCATCCCCGGCCTGTTCACCCTGCTGTTGTGCGTGGGCCTTTACCGCATGCTGATCGTGCCGTTGAACCAGTTGCGCGAGCAGGCAAATGCCTGGCGCGCCGACCAGTTGTCGGCTCGCCTCGACCCACGCACCATCGCCCGGCATGACGAGCTGGGTGAACTTGCCCGAGCCTTCGACCAGATGGCCGAGCGGCTGCAGGGCACGGTAGCCATGCAGCAGCAGTTGCTGCGTGACCTGTCCCACGAAATGCGTACGCCACTCAGCCGGCTGCGGGTGGCCTGCGATGGCGAAACCGACCTGCAGCGCCTGCGTGAACGCCTGACGCGGGAGGTGGACTGCATGCAGCAGCTGGTCGAGGACACCCTGCAACTGGCCTGGCAGGACGCCGAACGTGCGCCGATGAACCTGGAGCCGATCGAGGTGCAGGCGCTGTGGGAGCTGCTGGCCGAGAATGCCAGCTACGAAAGCGGCTGGTCGCTGGCGCGGCTGCGCTGCGAAGTGCCGACCGACTGTTGGGTGCAGGGCAACCTGAACCACCTGGCCCAGGCGCTGGAGAACCTGTTACGCAATGCCATTCGTCATTCGCCGGCCGATGGTGTGGTGCGCCTCGGTGGGCAGCGTGACGGCGGGTACTGGCGGTTGTGGCTGGAAGACGAAGGCGGTGGCGTGGCTGAAGAAGACCTGGAGCGGATCTTCGCACCGTTCTCGCGGCTGGACGGTTCGCGGCCCGGGGACGGCGGGTTCGGGCTGGGACTGAGCATCGCCCGCAGTGCCATCCAGCGCCAGGGGGGCACCTTGTGGGCGCAGAATGGCAAACGCGGGCTGCGGTTGTGGATGCGCTTGCCATTACATGTGCCGGCCC
Source organism: Pseudomonas sp. TE3-3-F2023 (assembly GCF_036784815.1). Taxonomy (NCBI): domain Bacteria; kingdom Pseudomonadati; phylum Pseudomonadota; class Gammaproteobacteria; order Pseudomonadales; family Pseudomonadaceae; genus Pseudomonas; species Pseudomonas sp. TE3-3-F2023. Next base: position 2,144,917 of record NZ_CP145113.1, read on the forward strand.
CTTCGCGGGTGAACCCGCTCCCACAGGTTCATCACTACTCTTGAGGCCAGTGAAGTCCTTGTGGGAACAGGTTCACCCGCGAAGGGCCGTACAGGCTATTGATATAGCTTGTAGCTATATCCACCACAGATTGCGTGATATGGCCGGGAAGGGTTTGCCGGTATGATAGGCACCCCTGCCGTCCGGATTGTGAAATACGCCATGACCTTGCAGTACCCAACCATCGCCGATTGCGTCGGCAATACGCCCCTGGTTCGCCTGCAGCGTATCGCTGGCGAAACCAGCAATACCCTTCTGCTCAAGCTCGAAGGTAACAATCCCGCCGGCTCGGTGAAGGACCGCCCGGCACTGTCGATGATCACCCGCGCCGAACTGCGCGGCCAGATCAAGCCCGGCGACACCCTGATCGAAGCCACCTCCGGCAACACCGGCATCGCCCTGGCGATGGCTGCGGCGATCAAGGGCTACAAGATGATCCTGATCATGCCCGACAACTCCACCGCCGAGCGCAAGGCCGCCATGACCGCCTACGGTGCCGAGCTGATCCTGGTGACCAAGGAAGAGGGCATGGAAGGTGCCCGTGACCTGGCCGAGAAGCTGCAGGCCGAAGGCCGCGGCCTGGTGCTGGACCAGTTTGCCAACGGCGACAACCCCATCGCCCATTACAACAGTACCGGCCCCGAAATCTGGCAGCAGACCCAGGGCACCATCACCCATTTCGTCAGCTCCATGGGTACCACCGGTACCATCATGGGCTGCTCGCAGTACCTCAAGGAACAGAACCCGGCGGTGCAGATCATCGGCCTGCAACCCATGGAAGGCTCGGCCATTCCGGGCATCCGCCGCTGGCCGGAGGAATACCTGCCGAAAATCTTCGACGCCAGCCGTGTCGACCGCGTGGTCGACATGTCGCAGCAGGAAGCCGAGGAAACCACCCGCCGCCTTGCCCGTGAAGAGGGCATTTTCTGCGGCGTGTCTTCCGGTGGTGCAGTCGCGGCCATGCTGCGCCTGTCCCGTGAGGTGGAAAATGCCACGATGGTCGCGATCATCTGCGACCGCGGCGACCGTTACCTGTCCACCGGCCTGTTCGACCCGAGCTAAATGTCCAAGAAGAAAAGCAACAGCGGCCTGCGCTTCCAGCCGGCCGGCGGCAACCGCAGCCCCCAGGTCCCGGTCGGCAAGAAGCAGCGCCTGGAAATCGAGCGCCTGGCCGGTGACGGGCGGGGCATTGCCTTCCACGAAGGGCGCACCTGGTTCGTCAGTGGCGCCCTGGCCGGCGAGGCCGTGGAAGCGCGGGTGCTCAATGCCCGTGGCAAAGTGGTCGAGGCTCGCCTGGAGCGCCTGCTGCAGGCCAGCCCCGAGCGCCGTCAGGCACCGTGCCGGTATTACGAGCGCTGCGGTGGCTGCAACCTGCAGCACCTGCCGCACGAAGCGCAGCTGGCGCTCAAGCAGCGCACCCTGGCCGAGCAACTGCAGCGGGTGGCCGGCGTGCAGCCCGAGGAATGGGCTGCACCGCTGAGCGGGCCGGAGTTCGGCTACCGGCGCCGTGCCCGCGTGGCCGTGCGCTGGGACGCCAAGGCGCGTCAGCTGGAGGTCGGCTTCCGTGCCGAAGCCAGCCAGGACATCATTGCCATCGACGATTGCGCGGTGCTGGTACAGCCCTTGCAATCGATTCTGCGCCACTTGCCGACCGTGCTGCGCTCGCTGAGCAAGCCGCAGGCGCTGGGCCATGTGGAGCTGTTCAGCGGCACTGCCGAAGCGCTGCTGGTGCGCCATGTTGCGCCGTTGCCGGCTGAAGACCAGGCCAGGCTCCAGGCGTTCTGCCAGCAAGCCAATGCCCAGCTGTGGCTGCAGGGCGAAGGTGAGCCGGCACCAGTGGACCCGGCCGCGCAACTGGGCTTTGCCCTGGCGCCCTGGCAGCTGGAACTGGCCTGGCGCCCAGGTGACTTCGTGCAGGTAAATGCCCAGGTCAACACGGCGATGATCGAGCAGGCCCTGGCCTGGCTCGCACCTCAGGCCGATGAGCGCGTGCTGGACCTGTTCTGCGGCCTGGGCAACTTCGCCCTGCCCCTGGCCCGGCAGGCGCGTGAGGTGGTTGCAGTCGAAGGTGTGCAGGCCATGGTCGATCGGGCCGCAGCCAATGCCCGGAACAACAATGTGCATAACGCACGGTTTTTTCAGGCCGATTTATCGCAGCCTTTGGCGGGCGCCGGATGGGCCGCCGAGGGCTTTTCTGCGGTACTCTTGGATCCACCGCGCGACGGTGCTTTCGAGGTGGTGCAAGGCATCGCCCGCCTCAAGGCCAGAAGACTGGTCTATGTATCGTGCAACCCGGCCACGCTGGCGCGAGACGCCCAGGTGCTGGTCGGCCAGGGGTACCGGTTAAAAAGGGCCGGGATTCTCGACATGTTTCCTCAGACGGCGCATGTCGAGGCCATGGCGTTATTCGAAGCGGGCTAGCTGACTGGCCCCTTGGTGCGGCTTTCACGGAAGGGTGGCCGCACGGTGATCGCCAGCGCACCCGCGTGGTGCGCTGTATGGAAAGGTAAAACAAAGATGGTACAGGTGAGAGTGCACCAGCCGGTCAATACCGACGGCAGTATCAATCTCGAAGCATGGTTGGACCATGTGGTAAGCGTCGATTCGGCACTGGATCGCGCAGCGCTGAAAGAGGCCTGCGAGTTTGCCCATGAAGTCGAGAAAAAGGGCAACCCGGCCAAGCATTCCTGGGCGGACGGTACGTCCAGCTTCCAGGCGGGCCTGGAGATCGCCGAAATCCTCGCCGACCTCAAGCTCGACCAGGATTCCCTGGTGGCGGCGGTCATCTACCGCTCGGTGCGCGAGGGCAAGGTGACCCTGGCCGAGGTCAGCCAGCGCTTCGGCCCGGTGGTGTCCAAGCTGATCGACGGTGTGCTGCGCATGGCTGCGATCAGCGCCAGCCTCAGCCCGCGCCAATCGCTGGTGCTGGGTTCGCAGGCGCAGGTCGAGAACCTGCGCAAGATGCTCGTGGCCATGGTCGACGACGTGCGCGTGGCGCTGATCAAGTTGGCCGAGCGCACCTGCGCGATCCGTGCGGTCAAGGCCGCCGACGACGAGAAACGCCTGCGCGTCGCGCGCGAAGTGTTCGACATCTATGCGCCACTGGCCCACCGCCTGGGTATCGGCCACATCAAGTGGGAGCTGGAAGACCTGTCCTTCCGCTACCTTGAGCCCGACCAGTACAAACAGATTGCCAAGCTGCTGCACGAGCGCCGGCTGGACCGCGAGCGCTTCATCAGCGAGGTGATGAACCAGCTGCAGAACGAGTTGCTGGCCACTGGCGTCAAGGCCGACATCAGCGGCCGGGCGAAACATATCTATTCGATCTGGCGCAAGATGCAGCGCAAAGGCCTGGAATTCAGCCAGATCTACGATGTGCGCGCGGTACGCGTGCTGGTGCCGGAAATCCGCGACTGCTACACCGCGCTGGGCATCGTGCACACCCTGTGGCGGCATATCCCCAAGGAGTTCGACGACTACATCGCCAACCCCAAGGAGAACGGCTATCGCTCGCTGCACACCGCGGTGATCGGCCCCGAGGGCAAGGTGCTGGAAGTGCAGATCCGTACCCACGGCATGCACGAGGAAGCCGAGCTGGGTGTTTGCGCCCACTGGCGCTACAAGGGCACCGACGTCAAGTCCAGTTCCAACCATTACGAAGAGAAGATTTCCTGGCTGCGCCAGGTGCTGGAGTGGCACGAAGAGCTGGGCGACATCGGTGGCCTGGCCGAGCAGTTGCGAGTCGACATCGAGCCGGACCGGGTCTACGTGTTCACCCCGGACGGCCATGCCATCGACCTGCCTAAGGGTGCCACGCCGCTGGACTTCGCCTACCGCGTGCACACCGAAATCGGCCACAACTGCCGCGGCGCCAAGATCAACGGGCGCATCGTGCCCCTCAACTACAGCCTGCAGACCGGCGAGCAGGTCGAAATCATCACCAGCAAGCACGGCAACCCCAGCCGTGACTGGTTGAACTCCAACCTGGGCTATGTCACCACCTCGCGGGCGCGGGCCAAGATCGTGCACTGGTTCAAGCTGCAGGCACGCGACCAGAACGTCGCTGCCGGCAAGACCTTGCTCGAACGCGAGCTCAGTCGCCTGGGCCTGCCGCAGGTGGATTTCGAGCGCTTGGCCGAGAAGACCAACGTCAAGACCGCGGAAGACATGTTCGCCTCGCTCGGTGCCGGCGACCTGCGCCTGGCGCACCTGGTCAACGCCGCCCAGCAGCTGCTTGAGCCCGAGCGCATCGAGCAGATCGAACTGGTACCACGCAAGCCTACCGGGCCGCGTACCGGCAAGCGTGGTGACATCCAGATCCAGGGTGTCGGCAACCTGCTGACGCAGATGGCCGGCTGCTGCCAGCCGCTGCCGGGTGACGCCATCGTCGGCTACATCACCCAGGGCCGCGGCGTGAGCATCCACCGCCAGGACTGCGCCTCGGTGCTGCAGTTGGCGGGCAAGGAGCCGGAGCGCATGATCCAGGTCAGCTGGGGGCCGATCCCGGTGCAGACCTACCCGGTCGACATCGTCATCCGTGCCTACGACCGCCCGGGTTTGCTGCGCGATGTATCGCAGGTGCTGCTGAACGAGAAGATCAACGTGCTGGCGGTGAACACCCGCTCCAACAAGGAAGACAATACCGCGCTGATGTCGCTGACCATCGAGATTCCAGGCCTGGATGCGCTGGGGCGCCTGCTGGGGCGGATCTCGCAGTTGCCGAACATCATCGAGACGCGGCGTAATCGTACCCCTTGATAAACTGGATTGGGGCCGCTGTGCGGCCCATCGCCGGCAAGCCAGCTCCTACAGGTACCCCGCAGGTCTCAAGTCCTGTGCAATACCTGTGGGAGCTGGCTTGCCGGCGATCGGGGGCAAAGCCCCCGCCAAGGAATAGCTGACCATGACCTACACCCTCGAAGACCTGCTGCACCTCATGGCCCGACTGCGTGACCCGCAGTACGGCTGCCCGTGGGACCTGAAGCAGAACTACGCGAGCATCGTCCCTCACACCATCGAAGAGGCCTACGAGGTTGCCGACACCATCGAGCGTGGTGACTTCGAGCACCTGCAAGGCGAGCTGGGCGACCTGCTGTTTCAGGTGGTCTACTACAGCCAGCTGGCACGTGAGGAAGGGCGTTTCGAGTTCGACGGCGTGGTCGACAGCATCACCCGCAAGCTCATTCGCCGTCACCCGCATGTGTTCCCCACCGGCGAGCTGTATGCGCCGGTGGACACTCCCAGCCTGAGCGAGGCCCAGGTCAAGTCGCGCTGGGAAGAGATCAAGGCCGAAGAACGCGCGGAAAAGAGCCAGCCCGAACAGCTCTCGTTGCTCGACGACGTACCGGCGGCATTGCCGGCATTGTCGCGGGCAGCCAAACTGCAAAAGCGCGCAGCCACGGTCGGTTTCGACTGGCCTGCGGCTTTGCCGGTGCTGGACAAGGTCCGCGAAGAGCTGGACGAAGTGCTGCAGGCCATGGCCGACGGCGATGCCGATGCGCTCGAGGATGAAATCGGCGACCTGCTGTTTACCGCCGTGAACCTGGCCCGCCACCTCAAGCATGACCCAGAACACGCCCTGCGCCGTGCCAACCGCAAGTTCGAGCGGCGTTTCCGCTTCATCGAACAGGCATTGCGCGACAGTGGCCGACCCATCGAAGATTGTAACCTTGACGAACTGGATGCCCTTTGGGGTGAAGCCAAACGTCAGGAAAAGAACCTGCCCAGCTGCGGCTGAGCTGTTGCATAAGTGAGTGAACATTCATGAGCCTTTCCCTTCGCGACCAACTGCTCAAAGCCGGTCTGGTCAACCAGAAACAGGTTTCCCAGGCCAACAAGGCCGAGAAGAAACAGAAACGCCTGGAGCACAAAGGCCAGGTCGAGGTGGACGACAGCCAGCAGCGCATGGCCAAGGAAGCCATGGCCGAGAAAGCCAAGCGTGACCAGGAACTGAACCGCCAGCAGCAGGAAAAAGCCGAGCAGAAGGCCCGCGCCGCGCAGATCAAGCAGTTGATCGAAGCGACTCGCCTGCCGAAGTTGAACACCGAGGACTACTACAACTTCGTCGACGACAAGAAGGTCAAGCGCATTGCTGTCAATGCCCTGATGCGGACCAAGCTGAGCAATGGCGCGCTGGCCGTGGTGTCGTTTGGCGGCGGTTACGAGGTGATCCCTCGTGAGGCGGCGGTAAAGATCCAGGAGCGCGATCCCAGCCGTATCCTGTTGCTGAATACCCATGTCGAGGAAGCGGACGAGGACGACCCGTATGCGGCCTACAAGATCCCTGATGATCTGATGTGGTAAGCACGAAAAACCCCGCCTTGGCGGGGTTTTTCATTTGAAGGTGGGTCATTGCGAGGCGCGCTGGTTTTCCAGGTTTTCCAGCTCTGTACGGTACTGGTGCGCTTCATGTTCATTGTGGAACATCCCCACCAGCTGGCCCTGTTGGTGCACATCCCAGATCCGCACACCAGCGGCCAGGCCTTCGTGGGACATTTTCGATTCGTCGCGTTCGGTTACTTGGACTGTCATCGTCAAACTCCACTGCTTCAGTTGGCTGCGACACTGTGTCGCACAACCTCTTTATAGAGTTTGTTAGCAGGCTAAGTAAATAAAACGGGCATGAAACAAGTTTCATGAAGCTGGAAGGTGTATTGCCTGGGCTTGCCGGCGATAGGACCGGTACAGACTGGACAGAAACGTCAGGCAGAAAAAAGCCCCGCACAAGGCGGGGCTTCGGGTACTGCTGGCAGCGCTGGCTCAGTTGCCCTTCACCGGCTTGCCATCGACCGTGCCATCCTGCAACACGATCACGTATTCCTTGCCATCGGTCTCGACCTGGCGCAGTTGCACCAGCAGGTAGTCCCAGTTCTTGGCGAACCACAGCTCGGTGATGCGCTTGCTCTGGCTTGGGTCGCGCACGCGCTCGACCTTCACCGCATCGACCTGGCCGGTCTTGGTAGTGACCCTTTCGGTGCCCAGCACCCGGAAGTCGTAGGTGTCGATCTCGTCACCGTCGACCACCTGATAAGTCATGCTCTTCTTGCCGGCGGCCACGTCATGCTGCAGGGCCAGCTGGTAGGACGACTTGTCCAGCACGCCGCGGTTCAGCGGCAGGCTGATGGCATCGCCACGGTCGCTGCCGGTGACCTTCTTGCTGTTCCAGTCGAAGCTCAGGTCGACTTTCTTGGCCTTGCCCAGGCCGCCACGCTCGAAGTGGTATTTCTGCGGCAGCAGGGTGTCGTTGTCCAGACGCAGGGTGCTTTGCTCGGTCAGGCTGGCGATCATCATGGAAGCCTTGAAGTTAAGGTCCCAGGTACCGTTGGCATTCTTGACCAGGCTGCGCTCGGCGGTGCCGCTCATGGGCAGTTGCTTCCAGTCTGCGGTATAGCTGGCCGAGAAAGGCTTCAGATCAGCTGCCTGGAGGGGCAGGGCGAGCACGGCGAGAGCCAAGAGCAGGGCGCGACGCATAAGTTCTCCTAGGATCGAATCAAGTGACCGCTGGCCGCCAGGGGCTGGCCATCCAGTAATGCACCCTGTTCGCCAAGGCGCAAGCGCCCTTCGGCGAACCAGCGCACCGCCAGCGGGTAAATCAGGTGTTCCTGGCGGTGTACCCGCTGGGCCAGGCTTTCAACGGTGTCGTCTGGCGCCACCGGTACCACAGCCTGTACGACCAGTGGGCCGCCATCGAGTTCCTCAGTAACGAAGTGTACGCTGCAGCCGTGCTCGGCGTCGCCTGCCTCCAGCGCCCGGCGGTGGGTATGCAGGCCCTTGTATTTGGGCAGCAGCGACGGGTGGATGTTGAGCAGGCGGCCCTGGTAGTGGCGCACGAAGTCGCCACTTAGGATGCGCATGAAACCGGCCAGCACCACCAGGTCCGGGGCGAAAGCGTCGATGCGCGCCATCAGCGCGGCATCGAAGGCTTCACGCCCGTCGAACTGGGTGTGCTCGAGCACGACGCTGTCGATGCCGGCCGCCGCGGCGCGTTGCAGGCCGTAGGCATCGGCGCGGTTGGAAACCACCGCACGGATGCGCACCGGGCTTTCCTGGCCTTGGCAACTGTCGATCAGGGCTTGCAGGTTGCTGCCGGAGCCCGACAGCAGTACCACTACATTGCAGGTATTGCTTGGCATCAGTGTGCCTTGAGGTTCTGCAGGTCGACCTGGGCGGCGCCCTCGGCGGCTTCGGCGATGTGGCCGATCACCCATGGCTGCTCGCCAGCGGCGCGCAGTTCGTTCAGGGCAGCTTCTACCTGATCCTGGGCCACGCAGATGACCATACCGACGCCGCAGTTCAGCACGCGGTGCATTTCATGCTCGTCGACGTTGCCTTTTTCCTGCAGGAAGTCGAACACCGCCGGACGCTGCCAGCTGGCCACGTCGATGACCGCCTGGGCGTTGGCCGGCAGTACGCGCGGGATGTTGTCCAGCAGGCCGCCGCCAGTGATGTGGGCCATGGCCTTGACCGCGCCGGTGTTCTTGATCAGCTGCAGCAGCGGCTTGACGTAGATGCGGGTCGGCGCCATCAGCAGGTCGGTCAGCGGCTTGCCGTCCAGCTGGGTGTTCTCGATGTCGGTGGCGGACACTTCGAGGATCTTGCGGATCAGCGAGTAGCCGTTGGAATGCGGGCCAGAGGACGGCAGGGCGATCAGTGCGTCACCAGTGGCAACCTTGGAGCCGTCGATGATCTCGGCCTTTTCCACCACGCCGACGCAGAAGCCGGCCAGGTCGTAGTCTTCGCCTTCGTACATGCCAGGCATTTCGGCGGTTTCACCGCCGACCAGCGAGCAGCCGGCCAGTTCGCAACCGGCACCGATGCCGGTAACCACGGTGGCGGCCACGTCGACGTTCAGTTTGCCGGTGGCATAGTAGTCGAGGAAGAACAGCGGCTCGGCGCCGCACACTACCAGGTCGTTGACGCACATGGCGACCAGGTCCTGGCCGATGCTGTCGTGCTTGTTCAGGTTCAGTGCCAGGCGCAGCTTGGTGCCGACGCCGTCGGTGCCGGAGACCAGCACCGGCTGCTTGTAGCCGGCCGGGATCTCGCAGAGGGCGCCGAAGCCGCCCAGGCCACCCATGACTTCAGGGCGTGCGGTGCGTTTTGCCACGCCCTTGATGCGTTCGACCAGTGCTTCGCCGGCGTCGATGTCTACACCGGCGTCCTTGTAGCTCAGGGAGGGTTGCTTGCTCATTGATCCAGGCCTTTAGGAGGGAGGGATTCTTAAAAACGACCATGACGGCCAAGGCCGGCTGGTAAGCGGCGGCTGCCTGAAACGTCAGTGGTCTGTGAAGGCGCGCGATTTTATCAGGGTTGCCGGGCAGCGGCCATCCTCAGGCCGACGGGCAGGGCATGAAAATAGGTAAAAAGTCGGAGGTGTACGCCACAAGGGCTGCGCCATGCACGCGCAGGTGCTGAACCTGTTGCGGCGAACACCTGTCAGACCCAGCACATCTCCCCGGCAATTTCCGCAACCAATCTTTCATGCTCGCGACTGGTTACCTTGCGCCCCCATGTATAAGGTATAGGCATTGCGGTAAGTGGACAGGAATCCTCCATGCGTCTCTTCAATATTCTGGCAGTCGGTTGCCTGGCCATGATCTCGGCCACTGCCCAGGCTGAAAGCGTCTCCGGCCTGTACCAGGTGCGGGAACCGGTATCCGGGCAGGGCGCCGAAGCCCGTGCCGCGGCTACCGCCCAGGCCCTAGATACCCTGGTAACGCGCCTTACCGGCGACCCCAAGGCAGCGCAAAGCCCGGCATTGGCCGGGCTGCGCAAGGACCCGCAGCAAATCATCAACCGGGTCGCCAGCGAAGCCGGGCCACCCGAGTCGGTGCTGGTCGAGTTCGACCCTGGCAGTACCGAACGGGCCTTGCGCAAGGCCGGCCTGGCCTTGTGGGGCAGCAACCGCCCCTCGATCCTTGGCTGGTGGCTGAACGACAGTGTCGAAGGCAGCAACCTGGTCGGTGACGGCCAGGCCAGTGCCCAACCCCTGCGCCGTGCCGCCCAGCACCGCGGCCTGCCGTTGCGCCTGCCGCTGGCCGACCTGCAGGAGCAACTGGTGGCCAATGCCGAGCAGATCGAAGGCAGCGACCCTGCGGCGCTGCGTGAAGCCTCAGGGCGCTACGGCGCGGATGCCTTGCTGGCAGTGCATGCCCGGGAAGCCGACGGCAAGTGGCAAGGCAAATGGCAGCTGTGGCTGGGCGACCAGCGTGAACAAGGTACTGCCGAGGGTGCCGACCCGGCAGCGTTGGCCGACGCCGTGATGCTGGCGCTCAGCAGCCGCCTGGCCCCGCGCTACGTCACCCGCCCGGGCGCCAGCAGCCAGTTGCAGGTGCAAGTGCAAGGGATGAACCTGCAGCGCTACGCCGAACTGGCCCGCGTGCTCGAACCCTTTGGCCCGCGCCTGCAAGTCGCTGAAGGCAGCACCTTGACCTACGGCGTGACCGCCAACCGCGAGCAGCTGCGCGCCCAGCTTGGCCTGGCCAAGCTGCAGGAAGTGTCGGTAGAGCAGGCGCCCGCTGTGCAGCCCCCTCCAGCTCCGGCAGACGCTGCCGGCGCCGGGCAACCAGTGCCGGCCCAGCCAGCACCCAAGCCGTTCGACGGTTTGCGTTTTCGCTGGTAAGGGGAGCACACCGTGACCGACGTACGTCGTTGGATCTGGCTGGGCGTTGCCCTGCTGGTCGCTGTGCTGCTTTACAGCCTGCACAACATTCTTACCCCGTTCCTGGTCGGCATCCTGCTGGCCTACCTGGCCGACCCGCTGGTCGACCGCCTGGAGCGCCTGGGGCTGTCGCGCACCTGGGGCGTGGTGGTGGTTTTCGGCCTGTTCACCTTGCTGTTGCTGGCGTTGCTGCTGGTGTTGGTGCCGCTGCTGGCAAAGCAGCTGGTGCGCCTGTACGAACTGGCGCCGCAGATGCTCGACTGGCTCGAGCACGTGGCGCTGCCCTGGGTGCAGAGCCGCCTGGGCCTGGCTGAGGGTTTCTGGAAGTTCGACAAGATCAAGGCCGCGATCGGCACGCACATGGGCCAGACCACCGATATCGTCGGCGTGCTGTTGTCCCATGCCACCGCCTCGGGCCTGGCGCTGATGGCCTGGCTGGCCAACATGGTGCTGATCCCGGTGGTGGGTTTCTATCTGCTGCGCGATTGGGACCTGATGATGGCCAAGCTGCGCGGCCTGCTGCCGCGCCAGCGTGAGCCGCAAGTGATGGGCCTGGCGGGCGAATGTCATGAGGTGCTGGGGGCGTTCGTGCGCGGGCAATTGATGGTGATGGTGGCCCTGGGCATCATCTATTCGGCCGGGCTGATGCTGGTGGGACTGGAACTGGGGCTGCTGATCGGCATGCTCGCCGGGTTGGCTGCCATCGTGCCGTACATGGGCTTCATCATCGGCATCGGTGCTGCCTTGGTGGCTGGCCTGTTCCAGTTCGGCGGCGACCTGTACCCGATGCTGGGCATCGTCGCGGTGTTCATGGTCGGGCAGGCGCTGGAAGGCATGGTGCTGACCCCGCTGCTGGTCGGCGACCGTATCGGCCTTCACCCGGTGGCGGTGATTTTCGCGATCCTGGCTGGCGGTGAGCTGTTCGGCTTTACCGGGGTGTTGCTGGCGTTACCGGTGGCGGCGGTGATCATGGTGCTGCTGCGGCATGTGCATGACCTGTACAAGGAATCGGACATGTATGCCGGGGATATCGACCCGGAGTTGTGATCCTGGGGGCTGCAACGCAGCCCCATAATGGCGCAACCTGTTGATTTTACTTGTGCTATCCGCAGCCGTGATTGTGCACCCCGCGCTGCGGGTATAGACTTTGCACATTGTTCACCAAAGGCCCCCTGCGGTCCTGTCGACCGCCCGCGAGCATGAAACCACCGATCCAGTTGCCCCTGGGTGTGCGCCTGCGCGATGACGCCACCTTCATCAACTACTATCCGGGCGCCAATGCCGCGGCGTTGGGCTACGTCGAGCGGCTATGCGAAGCCGACGCCGGCTGGACCGAGAGCCTTATCTACCTGTGGGGCAAGCAAGGTGTTGGCCGTACCCACCTGCTACAGGCCGCTACCCACCGCTTCCAGCAACGCGGCGAGCCAGCCGTCTACCTGCCGCTGGCGCAATTGCTCGATCGTGGCGTAGGGCTGCTCGACTACCTGGCCCAGTACGAACTGGTGTGCATCGACGACCTGCACGTGATCGCCGGCAAGGCTGACTGGGAAGAGGCCATGTTCCACCTGTTCAACCGCCTGCGTGACAGCGGCAGGCGCCTGCTGCTGGCTGCCTCGGCATCGCCGCGCGAACTGCCGATCAAGCTACCCGACCTGAAGTCGCGGCTGACCCTGGCCCTGGTGTTCCAGATGCGTGGCCTGTCCGACGAAGACAAGCTGCGAGCCCTGCAACTGCGTGCTTCGCGCCGCGGCCTGCACCTTACCGACGAAGTCGGCCACTTCATCCTCACCCGCGGTGCGCGCAGCATGAGTGCGTTGTTCGACCTGCTCGAACGCCTCGATCAGGCCTCGTTGCAGGCACAACGCAAGCTCACCATCCCTTTCCTCAAGGAAACCCTGGGCTGGTAACCCCGAAAACGCTGGGCCAGAGCGGCAAAACAAAAAAGTCACATCTTTTTCGATAAAATTTGCAAATGGCCATGATAGAGGGCATAGTTTCACCCTTCTAAAGGATTACAGACACGGTCGTGCCCATGCTGAAGCGCTTCGCACCCCTCGTGCCACTCGCACTCGTGACCCTGCTTTTTGGCTGCGCGGCCCAAGGCCCAGCTTCTAATCCAGAGGCGCAGTCCCAGGATCACACCCCGATCGCCGCACAATCGGCGTTCAAGGCCAAAGCCTCTTCCTCGTCGGTATTCGGCGAGCCGGAAGAACTGGCCACCGAAGATGACCTGGAGGCCTTCTCCAGCAGCAAGCCTTACCAACTGCCAGCGCTGGCTGACAGCATTCTCGAGCGCGGCATGTCGCTTATCGGTACCCGCTACCGCTTCGGTGGTACCTCGGAGAAGTCCGGCTTCGACTGCAGTGGTTTCATCGGCTACCTGTTCCGCGAAGAGGCGGGCGTTACCCTGCCGCGTTCCACGCGTGAAATGATCAACGTCGATGCCCCGAAGGTGGCCCGCAACAAGCTCAAGCCGGGTGACCTGCTGTTCTTCAGCACCAACGGGCGCGGCCGCGTCAGCCATGCCGGTATCTACCTGGGTGACAACCAGTTCATCCACTCCAGCAGCCGCCGCAGTGGTGGCGTGCGTATCGACAGCCTCGGTGACCGCTACTGGAGCAAGACCTTCATCGAAGCCAAGCGTGCCTTGGCCATGGCGCCGACCACCAATATCGCGCGCAACTGATAGCAAAATGATATATCCTGCCGCGGCGGCGATGCTTTGAAAAAAGCTCGCCGCCGTGCGCATTTATAGAAAGCGTCTAATCTAAATTCTCAATTCTTTTCGGCTGCGGCCCAGCGGACTCAGACAGGATGTTCTGGCCATGGTAAAGATGGCGCGCTTCGCATTTCTCTCCTTGGCAGCCTTGCTGGCTGCCTGCTCCAGCCGTGCGCCTGCGCCGGCCCCTGTGGTACAGCCGCAGGTAACCTATAGCCAGCCCAGCCCTTCGCCGATTGCCGATGACGTGCTGATGCGTGCTATCGGCCTGGTGGGTACGCCTTATCGCTGGGGCGGCAACACGCCGGATTCCGGTTTCGATTGCAGTGGCTTGATCAAGTACGTCTACCGTGATGCTGCGGGCATAAGCCTGCCGCGTTCTACGCGTGAGATGATCGTCATGCGCGCGCCAACCGTGGATGCCAAGTCGCTGCAGTCCGGCGACCTGGTGTTCTTCGCCACCAATGGCGGCTCGCAGGTCAGCCATGCCGGCATATATGTGGGGGAGGGGCGCTTCGTGCATGCACCTTCCAGCGGTGGCACGGTGCGCCTGGACTACCTGTCCAACAGCTACTGGGCCAAGGCTTACCTGCAGGCCAAGCGCGTCATTCCGCAAGGGCATCTGGCGCAGAACCCCTGAGGACAGGCGGGGCTTTGCTCACTCGCCAGACCACATTGCCGACATCATCGGCCACCAGCACGCCGCCACGCCCGTCGGTGATTACGCCGACCGGGCGCCCTTGGGCCTTGCCATGCTCATCAAGAAACCCGGTAAGCAGGTCCACCGGCTTGCCCGAGGGTTTTCCTGACCGGTCGAACGGCACGAAAATCACCTTGTAGCCACTGTGTGGCTTGCGGTTCCACGACCCGTGCTGGCCCACGAATGCCCCTTGTTCGAAGGGCGGTGGTAGCCCGTTCGGTTCGGCGAATGCCAGCCCCAGCGATGCCGTGTGTGGACCCACTGCGTAGTCGGGCACCAGCGCCTGGGCCACTTTTTCAGGCGCTGGCGGTTGCACTCGCTCGTCCACGTGGCTGCCATAGTAGCTGTAGGGCCAGCCATAGAAACCGCCGTCCTTGACGGAAGTGATGTAATCCGGTACCAGATCGCTGCCGATCTCGTCACGCTCGTTGACTGCCGTCCACAACGCACCGCTGTGCGGCTCCCAGGCCAGGCCGTTAGGGTTGCGCAGGCCGGTGGCGAACAGGCGGTGCTGGCCGCTGGCGGGGTCCACTTCCCAGATCGCGGCGCGTCCCTGTTCCTTGTCCATACCGTTTTCGCCTACGTTGCTGTTGGAGCCTACTGTCACGAAAAGCTTCCTGCCATCAGGGCTGGCGATCACGTTCTTGGTCCAGTGGTGATTGAGCGGCCCGCCTGGCAACTCGACCACCGGTTGGCCTTCATTGCGAATTTGCATGGCACCGGGCTCATAGTGAAAACGCAGCAACCTGTCGGTATTGGCGACGTAGAGGTCCTTGCCGACCAGGGCCATGCCGAACGGTGAGTTGAGCTCTTCGATGAAGGTCGTTCGGATTTCGGCGACGCCGTCGTGGTCGGCATCACGCAGCAGGATAATGCGGTTGGCGCTGGGCACGCCTGCACCTGCCCGCTTCATCACCTTCTTCATTACCCAACCGCGCAGGCCCTTGCCATCTTCGGGCTTGGGCGGGGCATTGGTTTCGGCCACCAGCACGTCGCCGTTGGGTAGCAGGTATAGCCAGCGAGGGTGGTCGAGCCCGCTGGCGAACGCTTTCACCTCAGTGCCTGGTGCTGCTTCGGGCTTGACGTCCTTGGGCCAGCCCACTGCTGGGGCGATATTCACCGTGGGGAGGGTGGTCTTGACCGGAGCAGGCAACTGGGGCGTTGGACCACTGCCGTCGAGTACATTCAGCAGGGCGGTTTCGCCGCAGGCCGTCAGGCTGGCGGCCAATAACCAAGGCGTCAGGTGTTTCATGGGCGGCGACCTCCTAACAGGGCCTATGAATTGAGAGGTCGGTGACATTCGCCAGGTTCCCGGAACCATCCAACTGTCTTGTCTTGCCTTGCCTTGCCTTGCCGTTGCTTTTGCTTTTGCTTTTAAGCGCGCAATAGTTCAGGCGCCGCCGATTGCGACTTCAGGAGGCCGAGCGGAGGGACTGCGGAGGGAGGTGACGGGCATGGATGCCCGTCAAGCGCTGAGGCCCCATGGATGGGGCCTGCAGCGCGTACTCCCGGGAGCAGGCCCGTAGCGAGGGGACCCCGGAGCGCAGCGTAGGGGCCGGATGATAGGAGCCAGCGTTTTTTGGTTACTTTTTGTCGCGTTTGACAAAAAGTGACCCGCCGTAAGGGCGGAAAGGTGATTAAGCGCCACCTTCGAAAATGAATGTTGACCCTGTTGTTGATGCCCACGCTTGAAAGCGAAGAGCGAAGAGCGGAAAAGTGCTGGTTTTGATCTCGCGCATAGTCCATTTACGATGGCGACGCTTACTCACCTTTTCGCCCTTACGGCGAGTCACTTTTTGTCAAACGCGACAAAAAGTAACCAAAAAACGCTGCGCTCCCATCATCCGGCCCCTCCGCTGCGCTCCGGGGTTCCCTCGCGCCGGTCTTGCTCCCGGGAGTACGCGCTGCAGGCCCCATCCATGGGGCCTCAGCGCTTGACGGGCATCCATGCCCGTCACCTCCCTCCGCAAGACCTCTGCTCGGCCTCCTGAAGTCGCGAAGATCAAGATCAAGATCAAGATCAAGATCAAGATCAAGAGCAAGAGCAAGAGCAAGAGCAAGAGCAAGAGCAAGAGCAAGAGCAAGAGCAAAAGCAAAAATCGTCAGAAACCGCAGCCGTGTAATACCAGTAATCGGGATTGACTCCTCATGATGGCTGTGCGTGGGGCACCTGCGGTGGCTCGCTTCACTACGACAGGAAACTTAAATGGGGCTCTGTGGGAGCGGGCGCGCCCGCGAACACCGGCGCAGCCGGTGCCAGCCACCGCGCTGGATTCTTCGCGGGCACGCCCGCTCCCACAGAAGCCACGTCGCCCGGCCCGAGCCGGAGTTGATTCAAGCCTGCTTGAGCAACAACGCCACCCCCGGGAAATACTGCCCCAGCTCGTTGTGCAACTTGCGATAGGCATACGGGAAGTACCAGGCGATGGCACAGGCGGTATGTTTCTGCAGATCGTCGACCAGGTCCTGCAGTTCCTCGGGGCTGGCATGCTGGCCAGCCTTCCACGGGCTGATGAACAGCGCCCCGGCCTTCAACTGGCTGGGGTAGGCCACCTGGCGCGCGAGGGCAGCGGTCTGCTGCAGGGCTTCGGCCATGTCAAGCCGGGCGATTTTTGGCCAGCGCTGGCTGACACTGAGGTACAGCGCTTCATCGGCACTGCTGATCGACAGGTCGCAGCGCCCTTCGTGTTCGCCTTCGTCGCGCTGCTTCTTGCCGGCAAACTGCTGCAGCGCCGCCAGTTCAGCCTGCCACGCCGCTGCGGCAAGCAGCCCGGTATTGGCGGCGGCGCCATGCCAGTAAGGTGCTTCCGCATCGCCAGCAAACCGGTTGAAGCGGTCGATGCAGTCGCCCCAGCGCTCCAGCACCGGGGCGAGAAACTCCAGGCGCGGGTTGTTGATGATCTGGCCTCGCATGCTGCGCTCTCCTGTTATCGTTGTAATCGCGTTCAGCCGAAAATGATGGCTATGTGATATCACTGCCTCCAGTGTGGCACAACCAGGTAAATTGGCCATTACCCAGGCCGTGCCTGTTCGACTGCAAAGCGGCCTGCTTCGATTGACGCTCCCGGTGCAACCCTCTAACCTTCGCGCGTGTTTCAGGTGCCCTGCCAGCCCCGACTGGGCAGGGTGAAACTGGGAAGCCGGTGGGTGCCAGCATGGCGCGATTCCGGCGCTGCCCCCGCAACGGTAGGTGAGTCGCGGCCGCGCAGGGCCACTGGGTGTCAGCACCCGGGAAGGCGCGCAGGCTTGGGCCAAGACCCGCTCACAAGCCCGGAGACCGGCCTGATACTGCCAACGGCATCACGGAGGGTGATGCGCGGTGCACCGTGGCGTACGGCCACGGCCCCTGCGCGTTCTCCGTGTGCCCGCCTTTTACCTGTCGCTGCGCGTTGCCGTGGTGCCAGCCAGCGGAGAACCCTGATGAGCGAATCCACCGAACGCGACGAACGCCACCTGGCGCGCATGCAGCGCAAGAAGGCGATCATCGACGAACGCATCGCCAATTCCCCAAACGAATGCGGCCTGCTGCTGGTGCTGACCGGCAATGGCAAGGGCAAGAGCAGCTCGGCTTTCGGTATGCTCGCACGCGCCCTGGGCCATGGCATGCAGTGCGGTGTGGTGCAGTTCATCAAAGGCCGCAACAGCACCGGCGAGGAGCTGTTCTTCCGCCGCTTCCCCGAGCAGGTGCGCTACCACGTGATGGGCGAGGGCTTTACCTGGGAAACCCAGGACCGCCAGCGCGACATCGCTGCCGCCGAAGCTGCCTGGGCCGTGTCGCGCCAGTTGCTGCAAGACCCGAGCGTGCAGTTCGTGGTGCTCGATGAACTGAACATCGCCCTCAAGCACGGCTACCTCGACCTTGACCAGGTGCTGTCGGACATCCAGGCCCGCCCACCAATGCAGCATGTGATCGTCACTGGCCGTGCCGCGAAACCCGAGATGATCGAACTGGCCGACACCGTGACCGAGATGGGCATGCTCAAGCACGCGTTCCAGGCTGGCATCCGTGCACAGAAGGGCGTGGAACTGTGAGCCAGCGCCATTGCCCCGCCGTGCTGATCGCGGCACCGGCCTCTGGCCAGGGCAAGACCACCGTCACCGCCGCCCTGGCCCGCCTGCACCGCAACCTCGGGCGCAAGGTGCGGGTGTTCAAGTGCGGGCCCGACTTTCTTGACCCGATGATCCTCGAGCGGGCCAGCGGCGCGCCGGTGTACCAGCTCGACCTGTGGATGATCGGCGCCGAGGAAAGCCGCCGCCTGCTGTGGGAAGCCGCCGGCGAGGCCGACCTGATCCTGATCGAAGGGGTGATGGGGCTGTTCGACGGCACGCCGTCCAGCGCCGACCTGGCGCGCCACTTCGGGGTGCCGGTGCTGGCGGTGATCGACGGCACGGCCATGGCCCAGACATTCGGCGCCCTGGCCCTGGGCCTGGCACGTTACCAGGCTGACCTGCCGTTTGCCGGTGTGCTGGCCAACCGGGTGGGTAGCCTGCGCCACGCGCAACTGCTGGAAGGTAGCCTGACCGAGGGCCTGCGCTGGTACGGCGGCTTGTCCCGCGAGCGTGGTATAGAGCTGCCCAGCCGCCACCTGGGGCTGGTCCAGGCCAGCGAGCTGAACGACCTGGACATGCGCCTGGATGCCGCTGCCGAGGCGCTTGGCGCCAGTTGCGATGCTGCCTTGCCGCCGCCAGTGAGCTTTGCCGAACCCGAGCCGCAAGCCAGTACTGCCTCGTTGGCCGGTGTGCGCATTGGCGTGGCGCGGGACGAGGCCTTCGCCTTCACCTATGGCGCCAACCTCGACCTGCTGCGCAACCTGGGCGCACAGCTCGAGTTCTTCTCGCCGCTGCACGACCGCGAACTGCCGGCAGTGGACAGCCTGTATCTGCCGGGCGGTTATCCCGAGCTGCACCACCACGCCCTGGCCGCCAATGCGCCGATGAGCGAGGCTATACGCGCCCACCACGCCCAGGGCAAACCGTTGCTGGCCGAGTGCGGCGGCATGTTGTACCTGCTCGATGCCCTGACCGACGTGGCCGGCGAGCGTGCCGAACTGCTTGGCCTGCTGCCTGGCGAGGCAACCATGCAGAAGCGCCTGGCTGCCTTGGCCCTGCAGGCGGTGGAGCTGCCGGAAGGCACCTTGCGCGGGCACACCTATCACCATTCGCTGACCAATACCGCACTGCAGCCGATTGCGCGTGGCCTGAGCCCCAACGGCGGGCGTGGCAACGAAGCGGTTTACCGCCTGGGTCGGCTGACGGCGTCCTACGTGCACTTCTACTTCCCCTCCAACCCGGACGCGGCGGCGGCGCTATTGCGACCATGAGCGAACACGCCTACAGCGACGCCGAGCGCGCCGCGATCTACCGGGCCATCGGCGAACGCCGTGACATGCGCCATTTCGCCGGTGGCGAAGTGGCCCCGGAAGTGCTGGGCCGCCTGTTGGCTGCCGCGCACCAGGCGCCCAGCGTCGGGTTGATGCAGCCCTGGCGTTTCATCCGCATCACCCGGCGCGACCTGCGTGCGCGCATCCAGGCCTTGGTGGAAGCAGAGCGGGTGCTTACCGCCGAAGCTTTGGGCGAACGTTCCGACGCCTTCATGAAGCTGAAGGTGGAAGGCATCAACGACTGCGCCGAGCTGCTGGTGGCCGCCCTGATGGACAACCGCGAGCCGCATATCTTCGGCCGCCGCACCCTGCCGGAAATGGACCTGGCCTCGCTGGCCTGCGCCATCCAGAACCTGTGGCTGGCAGCCCGTGGCGAAGGCCTGGGCATGGGCTGGGTGTCGCTGTTCGACCCGCAGGCGCTGGGGGCGCTGCTGGGCATGCCGGCCGGGGCCAAGCCGGTCGCAGTGCTGTGCCTGGGGCCGGTGACCGAGTTCTACCCGGCACCGATGCTGGTGCTGGAAAACTGGGCCGAGGAACGGCCCTTGAGTGAAATGCTCTTTGAGAACCAATGGGGAGAGCTCCAATGAGCGTGGCCTTGCTGACCGTGGCTGGGGTGGCCCTGGATGCCCTGCTGGGCGAACCGCAGCGGCGCCACCCGCTGGTGGCCTTCGGCAACATGGCCGGTAACCTCGAGCGCCGCCTGAATGCCGGAGGGCGCGGCTGGCGCAGCCACGGGGTAAGCGCATGGTTCCTGGCCGTGGTGCCGCTTACCCTGGTGGCGCTGATCCTCTCTTGGCTGCCGTACATCGGCTGGTTGGTCGACGTGCTGGCGCTGTACTGCGCCGTCGGGCTGCGCAGCCTGGGCGAGCACGTGTTGCCGGTGGCCAGTGCCTTGCGCCAGGGTGACCTGCAAGAAGCACGGCGCCGTGTGGGCTACCTGGTCAGCCGCGAAACCCGCGAACTGGACGAATCTGCGGTGGCCCGGGCGGCCACCGAATCGGTGCTGGAGAATGGCAGCGATGCGGTATTCGCCGCGCTGTTCTGGTTCGTGGTCGCAGGCGCGCCGGGCGTGGTGCTGTACCGCCTGAGCAACACCCTGGATGCCATGTGGGGCTATCGCAACGAGCGCTTCGAGCGCTTTGGCTGGTGCGCAGCGCGTGTCGACGATTTGCTCAACTATATTCCTGCCAGGCTGGTTGCGTTGACCTACGCGCTGCTGGGCAAGACCCGGCTGGCCCTGGCCTGCTGGCGCAAGCAAGGCCCGCTGTGGGACAGCCCCAATGCCGGGCCGGTGATGGCCGCCGGTGCTGGTGCGTTAGGTGTGGAACTCGGTGGCCCGGCGGTGTACCACGGCGAGCTGCATGAGCGGCCACGCCTGGGTGACGGGCCAATGGCCGACGCCGACGCCATCGAACGCGGTTGGGGCCTGGTGCAGCGCGGCGTATGGCTGTGGCTGCTGGTGATCTGCCTGGGGGCCTATATCAATGCTTGAACACGGAGGCCGCCTGCTGCGGGCGGTACGGCAATACGGCATCGCTCGCGAGCAGTGGCTCGACCTGTCCAGCGGCATTGCGCCATGGCCTTTCCCGATTCCACCGATTCCCATGGAGGCCTGGGCGCGCCTGCCGGAGACCGAGGACGGCCTGGAGGACGCCGCGCGTGCGTATTACGGCGCACGTCAATTGCTGGCAGTGGCCGGTTCCCAGGCCGCGATCCAGGCCTTGCCGCTGTTGCGCGCAGCCGGCCGGGTAGGGGTGTTGACACCTTGCTATGCCGAGCACCCATACGCCTGGCAACGGGCGGGGCATCAGTTGCTGGAGCTGGACGAAGCGCAGGTCGAGGCGACGCTCGACAGCCTCGACGTACTGGTGCTGGTCAACCCCAACAACCCCACCGGCCGCCGGGTGCCGCGTGAACGCCTGCTGGATTGGCACGCCCGCCTGGCAGCCCGCGGTGGTTGGCTGCTGGTCGACGAAGCGTTCATGGACAACACCCCGGCGCAAAGCGTGGTCGATTGTGCCGAGCGCCCGGGGCTGATAGTGCTGCGCTCGTTCGGCAAGTTCTTCGGCCTGGCCGGCGTGCGCCTGGGGTTCGTTGCCGCCGAACGCAGCCTGCTGCTGCACCTGGCCGAGTTGCTTGGGCCGTGGACCGTCAATGGCCCGACCCGAGTGCTGGCCCAGGCCAGCCTGGCCGACCACGACGCCCAGCGTGTGCAGGTCGAACGCTGCGCTGCAGCCAGCCGGCGGCTGGCGGTGCTGTTGCGTAGCGCCGGCCTGGCGCCCAGCGGCGGTTGTGACCTGTTCCAGTACGTGTGCAGCGAGCAGGCTGCGCAACTGCATGACTTTCTCGCCCGCCACGGCATCCTGGTGCGGCTGTTCGAGCACCCGCCGGCAATACGCCTGGGGCTGCCAGCCTGTGCGGCCGACGAACAGCGCCTGGCCCAGGCCCTGGCGGCCTATCAGAAGGAAATGGCATGACCACCCTCATGGTGCAAGGCACCACCTCCGACGCCGGCAAAAGCACGCTGGTGACCGCGCTGTGCCGCTGGCTGTTGCGCCAGGGCGTTGGCGTGGTGCCGTTCAAGCCGCAGAACATGGCGCTGAACAGCGCGGTGACCGCCGACGGCGGTGAAATCGGCCGGGCCCAGGCAGTGCAGGCCCAGGCCTGCCGCCTGCAACCGCATACCGACATGAACCCGGTGCTGCTCAAGCCCAACAGCGATACCGGCGCCCAGGTGATCATCCATGGCCGCGCCGTCACCAGCATGAACGCGGTGGCCTACCACGACTACAAGGCTATCGCCATGCAGGCGGTGCTGGCTTCCCACCAGCGCCTGAGTGCTGCCTGGCCGGTGGTCATGGTCGAAGGTGCGGGCTCGCCAGCGGAGATCAACCTGCGTGCCGGGGACATTGCCAACATGGGCTTTGCCGAAGCGGTGGACTGCCCGGTGATCCTGGTTGCCGACATCAATCGTGGTGGTGTTTTCGCCCATCTGGTCGGCACTCTGGAACTGCTGTCACCCAGTGAGCAGGCGCGGGTAAAGGGCTTTGTCATCAACCGCTTCCGCGGCGACATCGCCTTGCTGCAGCCGGGGCTGGACTGGCTGGAGCAGCGCACCGGCAAGCCGGTACTGGGCGTGCTGCCGTATGTTAACGACCTGCATCTGGAAGCCGAAGACGGCATCGACGCACGCCAGGGGGCAAAGGCCGAGCGCGTGCTCAAGGTGATCGTCCCGGTGCTGCCGCGTATCAGCAACCATACCGACTTCGACCCACTGCGCCTGCACCCCCAGGTGGACCTGCAGTTCATTGGCCCGGGTCAGCCGATACCGGCCGCCGACCTGATCATCCTGCCCGGGTCCAAGAGTGTGCGCGGCGACTTGGCGCAACTGCGTGAGCGCGGTTGGGACAAGGCCATCGACCGGCACCTGCGCTATGGCGGCAAGCTGATCGGGATCTGCGGTGGCCTGCAGATGCTGGGCCGCGAAGTACATGACCCGCTTGGTCTCGAAGGGGCCGCCGGCTTCAGCCCGGGGCTTGGCCTGCTTGATTACGCCACGGTGCTCGAAGCCGAGAAGCAACTGCGCAACGTTGCCGGCACGCTGAACCTGGAAGCAGCCCCGGTTGCAGGGTATGAAATTCATGCCGGCGTCACCACCGGGCCTGCCCTGGAGCAGCCAGCCGTGCAACTTGCCGATGGCCGTTGCGATGGTGCTGTCAGCGCTGATGGCCAGATACTTGCTACCTACCTGCACGGCCTGTTCGAAGGCAGCCAGTCGTGTGCGGCGCTGCTGCGCTGGGCGGGTCTGGAGGATGTGCAGGCCGTCGATTACCAGGCCCTGCGCGAACGCGATATCGAGCGCCTGGCCGACCTGGTGGAAAAGCACCTGGACACCGCGCGCCTGCGCCAGCTCTGTGGGGTGGCCTGACATGCTCAACCTGATCCTCGGCGGCGCCCGCTCGGGCAAGAGCCGCCTAGCCGAACAGTTGGCCAGCGCCAGTGGCCTGCCGGTGACCTACATCGCCACCAGCCAGCCGCTGGATGGTGAAATGAACGAACGCGTGCTGCTGCACCGCCAGCGTCGCCCCGATGACTGGGGGTTGATCGAAGAACCTCTGGCCCTGGCCGCGGCACTGCGCGCCGAAGCGGCCGAAGGGCACTGCCTTCTGGTGGATTGCCTGACCCTGTGGCTTACCAACCTGCTGATGCTCGAAGACGACCAGCGCCTGGCCGAGGAGCGCGATGCGCTGCTGGCCTGCCTGGAACAGTTGCCGGGCACGGTCATTCTGGTCAGTAACGAAACCGGCCTGGGCGTCGTGCCCATGGGCGAGCTGACCCGGCGCTATGTCGACCTGGCTGGCTGGCTGCACCAGGCCGTGGCTGAACGCTGTCAGCGTGTGGTGCTGACCGTGGCCGGCCTGCCCCTAATGCTCAAAGGACCTGCACTATGACCCAAGCCTGGTGGCGTGACGCCTGCCAACCCCTCGACAACGCCGCCATGGACCAGGCCCGCGCCCGTCAGCAGCAGCTGACCAAACCTGCCGGTTCGCTCGGCCAGCTTGAAGGTTTGGCCATACAACTGGCCGGCCTGCAGGGGTGTGAACGGCCGACCTTGGATCACGCCGCAATCAGCATCTTTGCCGGTGACCACGGTGTGGTCGAGGAAGGTATTTCGGCCTACCCGCAAGCGGTGACCGGGCAGATGCTGCGCAACTTCGTCGGTGGTGGCGCGGCCATCAGCGTGCTGGCGCGCCAACTGCAGGCAAGCCTGGAAGTGGTCGACCTGGGCACCATCGACCCGCACCTGGAACTGCCTGGCGTGCGCCATCTGCGCCTGGGTGCCGGTACCGCCAACTTCGCCCGCCAGCCAGCGATGACCGAGGGCCAGCTGCAGGCTGCCCTGCAGGCTGGCCGCGACAGTGCCCTGCGCGCCGCCGAACAGGGCGCGCAGCTGTTCATCGGTGGCGAGATGGGTATTGGCAACACCACGGCTGCCGCTGCCCTGGCCAGCGTCTTGCTGGGTTGCCCGCCGGCTGAGTTGAGTGGCCCGGGTACCGGCCTGGACCACGCCGGGGTGCGGCACAAGGCCGAGGTCATCGAACGGGCGCTGAGCCTGCATGGCCTGAACGCCAACGATCCATTGCAGGCACTGGGCTGTGTCGGTGGTTTCGAGATCGCGGCCCTTGCCGGTGCCTACATTGGTTGTGCGCAGGCGGGTGTCGCGGTGCTGGTGGACGGCTTCATTTGCAGCGTCGCCGCGCTGCTGGCGGTGCGCCTCAACCCGCAGTGCCGGGCCTGGCTGCTGTTCGCCCACCAAGGCGCAGAGCCTGGGCACAAAGCTGTGCTCGACACGTTGCAGGCCGAGCCGTTGCTGGCCCTGGGCCTGCGTCTGGGCGAGGGCAGTGGGGCTGCCCTGGCCGTACCGCTGTTGCGCCTGGCCTGTGCGTTGCATGGGCAGATGGCGACCTTCGCCGAGGCTGCAGTGGCGGACCGCCCGGCATGATCCTCGACTTGCTGCGCCATGGCGAAACGGAACAGGGCGGCTTGCGTGGCAGCCTTGATGATGCCTTGACCGACAAGGGCTGGGCGCAGATGCGTGGCGCCGTGGCCGAGGCCGGGCCTTGGGAGGTGTTGGTCAGTTCTCCGCTGCAGCGCTGCGCACGTTTTGCCGAGGAGCTGGGCGAGCGGCTGAACCTGCCGGTACAGCGCGAAGCGGCGTTGCAGGAGCTGCATTTTGGCGACTGGGAGGGCCGCAGCGCGGCGCAGATCATGGAAGACCAGGCGGACGCGCTGGGGCGCTTCTGGGCGGACCCTTACGCGTTTACACCGCCCAATGGCGAGCCGGTCGAGGCGTTCGCCGAACGTGTACTGGCGGCAGTCGAGCGCCTGAGCCGTCAGCATGCTGGCAAGCGTGTGCTGCTGGTCACCCATGGCGGCGTGATGCGGCTGTTACTGGCCCGTGCTCGTGGCTTGCCCAGGGCACAGTTGCTGCAGGTCGAAGTCGGCCACGCTGCGCTGATGCGATTGGTTTCGGGTGACGACGGCCAGTTGGTCGAGGGGCGCTGAAATGTTGCCGTTGTGGATTGCCTTGCAGTTTCTCAGCAGCCTGCCGGTGAGTCTGCCGGGCATGCCGGCGCCGCGTGAGGTGGGGCGCTCGCTGCTCTGCTACCCGCTGGTCGGGCTGCTGTTCGGCCTGTTGCTGTGGCTGGCCAGCCACCTGCTGCAGGGCACACCGACGCCGCTGCACGCGGCCCTGCTGCTGACGTTGTGGGTGTTGCTCAGTGGCGCGTTGCATCTGGATGGCCTGGCGGACAGCGCCGACGCCTGGCTGGGTGGTTTCGGTGACCGCGAACGCACCCTGCTGATCATGAAGGACCCGCGTAGCGGGCCGATTGCCGTGGTTACGCTGGTGCTGGTGCTGTTGCTGAAGTTCTGCGCGTTGTGGGTGCTGGTCGAGCAGGGCACTGGCGCGCAGTTGCTACTGGCACCGTTGATCGGGCGGGCGGCGATGCTTGGGTTGTTCCTGAGTACGCCTTATGTACGGCAGGGGGGTTTGGGGCAAGCGCTGGCCGAGCACCTGCCCCGGCATGCGGCCGGCTGGGTGCTGCTGGGCTGTGTGCTTTTTTGTCTGGTCCTGGGCGGGTGGGTCGTGGTGCTGGCGTTGGCGGTGTTTGCCTGGTTGCGACAACTGATGTGCCGGCGCCTGGGCGGGACTACCGGCGATACCGCTGGTGCAATGCTGGAGTTGCTCGAACTGGCCGTGGTGCTGGGGTTGGCGTTGGGCCTCTGAGCCTTGCTCCTGCAAGTAACCGCGCAAGCAGGATGTTTCTGTAGGGCGTTTCTGAGCCTAACGTGTCGGTAAATTCCTGAAAAAATCAGCAAGAACCGGCATCTTTTCACTGGCGTATGCTTGCCCCTCCCGCAAACTGTCGAGGAGTGTCGGCACCATGCGTCATGTCATTCTCGCTGCGTTTTTGTTGGCGATGGGGTCTGCTGCCATGGCAGCCGATCTCATGGCTTTCTGGAACACCCCCCGCCACGGTGGCAACAGCTTCAACCGGCTGCCGCCTGATCAAGCCTACTTCGACGCCTTGAGCGGTTATGGCGCAACCTGGGTGCGGCTGTCCTACGACAAATGGCAGCCGGCGGAACGCGACTTCCTCCTCGGCGATGCCGACGCCTTTCAAGGCCTGTCTGCGGCCGACCTGGCCACGCTGCGAGCCACCCTCGATCGCGCCCATCAGGCCGGCCTCAAGGTGGTCATCGCACCGCTCTCGCTACCCGGCATGCGCTGGTCGCAAAACAACCAGGGCCAGTTCGACGACCGCCTTTGGCAGGACAAACGTTACTGGTTGCAGGCTGCGGCCTTCTGGCGGGATCTGGCCCGTGAGCTGAAAGATCACCCGGCTATCGCCGCCTACAACCTGGTCAACGAGCCCGCCCCGGAGAAGCAAGGTGGCCTGGCCGAGCATGCCGACCCAGGGCAAATGCAGCAGTGGTATGCACGGCGGCAGGGCAGTGCGCGTGATCTGCCAGCCCTGTATCGGCAGTTGATAGCGGCCATTCGTGAAGAGGACGCGGATACGCCGGTCATGCTCGATGCCGGCTGGTTCGCCGCCGCCGACGCCTTCGGTTACTGGCCGGCACCTCTGGAAGACCTGCGGGTGCTGTACAGCGTGCACATGTACGAGCCCTATCTGGTGACCAGTGCACCGAACATGACGCGCAAGCAACCCATCGCCTATCCCGGCCCGGCACCGTTCGCGGGGCAGACGCAGCAGTGGGATGGCCAGCGTGTGGCGCAATACCTGCGCCATCCGCTGAACTGGGCCGAGTCCATGAACGTGCCCCGCTCGCGGTTGGTGGTGGGCGAGTTCGGCTGTATGCGCAGGCTGCCGGGCTGCCGGCAATACCTGGAAGACGTGCTCAGCGTGCTGGATCGCCACCGGTTGCACTGGGCCTTCTACAGCTTCCGAGAAGATAACTGGGACGGCATGGACTACGAACTGGGCTCGGCCAAGGTGCCGTGGCGCTACTGGCAGGCAATCGAGCAGGGCGCTCCAGACCCGCTGGCGCGCAAGGCTACAGTAGAGTTCGAGCCTATTCGCCGTCGCTTGAACCTGGTTGAGTAATTGGGGCCGCTTTACGGCCCATCGCCGGCAAGCCAGCTCCCACAGGTAGAGCGACAACCTCGAGAGCAACGCTTTACCTTTGGGAGCTGGCTTGCCGGCGATGGGCTGCGTAGCAGCCCCATTAATGCGATGTGGCAGGCATTAGGGCAGAGGGACATAGTGAAATCTCTTGCAACACACATGACGCGGGTATATACACGTATTCATGTTGACCAGTGAATGCATCTGCACCCATCTGCGTCGTGCCGCCCGTGGGGTGAGCCGGCATTACGACGAGGCCCTTGCCGGCTTCGGGGTCAATGTCGCCCAGTTTTCCCTGTTGCGTCATTTGCAGCGGCTCGATCGCCCTAGTATCACCACGTTGGCAGAGGCCATGGGCCTGGAGCGTAGTACCCTGGGCCGCAACCTGCGGGTGCTGGAGGCTGAAGGGCTGGTGGCCTTGGCCGATGGTGACGATCAGCGCAACCGTGTGGTGCTGCTGACCGAGGCCGGTACCCAGCTGCTGCACGCTGCCCATCCAGCCTGGGAACAGGCACAGGCCGAACTGGTGGAGCGGCTGGGGGCAGGGCAGCGGGATGAACTGGTGCGTTTGCTGAACCAGCTGGCTTGAATTGATACGACTATAAGCGGGTATATACCCGTAAAACCTTGCGATGTGCTGGAGATAACGACAATGACTTCGGTGTGGCGAACCAGCGGGTGGGTATTGGTGGGGGCAGCGCTGATTCTGGCACTATCCCTGGGTGTACGGCACGGCTTTGGCCTGTTCCTGGCGCCGATGAGCGCGGACTTCGGCTGGGGGCGTGAGGTGTTCGCCTTCGCCATTGCCTTGCAGAACTTGATCTGGGGGCTTGCGCAGCCGTTCGCCGGCGCCCTGGCCGACCGCATGGGCGCGGCGCGGGTGGTGATCATTGGCGGTATTCTCTACGCTGCCGGGTTGGTGCTGATGGGCATGGCCGACTCGGCCTGGTCGTTGTCGCTGAGTGCCGGCTTGCTGATCGGCATCGGTCTGTCCGGCACCTCGTTCTCGGTCATCCTCGGTGTGGTTGGGCGTGCCGTGCCGGCTGAAAAGCGCAGCATGGCCATGGGCATTGCCAGCGCTGCCGGTTCTTTCGGCCAGTTCGCCATGTTGCCGGGCACCCTCGGCCTGATCCAGTGGCTGGGCTGGTCCGCTGCGTTGCTGGTGTTGGGCCTGATGGTGGCGCTGATCGTGCCCTTCGTCGGCCTGCTGCGCGACCGGCCGCTGCCCACTCACGGTGCCGAACAGACCCTGGGCCAGGCCTTGCGCGAGGCGTGCTCGCACTCCGGCTTCTGGTTACTGGCGCTGGGCTTTTTCGTTTGTGGTTTTCAGGTTGTGTTCATTGGCGTGCACCTGCCAGCCTACCTGGTCGACCAACACTTGGCCGCGACCACCGGCACAACAGTGCTGGCGCTGGTAGGCCTGTTCAATATCGTCGGTACCTTCACCGCTGGCTGGCTGGGCGGGCGCATGTCCAAGCCGCGCCTGCTGACCGGATTGTACCTGCTGCGTGCGGTAGTGATCGTGCTGTTCCTCTGGGCGCCGGTGACTGAAGTCAGCGCTTACCTGTTCGGCATCGCCATGGGCCTGCTGTGGTTGTCCACGGTGCCATTGACCAACGGCACGGTGGCCAGCGTGTTCGGCGTGCGCAACCTGTCCATGCTTGGCGGTATCGTCTTCCTGTTCCACCAGTTGGGCGCCTTCCTGGGCGGCTGGTTGGGCGGAGTGGTGTATGACCGCACCGGCAGCTACGACCTGGTCTGGCAGATTTCCATCCTGCTCAGCCTGCTGGCTGCCGCCCTCAACTGGCCCGTGCGCGAACGCCCGGTCGCCCGGCTTCAGGCTCAGGCTGCATGAACCGCTACGTGGCGCGTGGTCTACTGGCCGTTGCCGCCCTGTTGCTGCTGGCGCTGGTTTGGTGGGGTTGGCACAAGGGCGGGATGGCGTTGATGCAACTGGGCATGAGTGTTTGTTAGACGCTACCCTGCAAGTTCAGGAATTGTCTTGCGGGAGAAACGAGTCATGCGTGCACATTGGTTGACGGTGCCGGTGCTGGCCCTGCTTGCCAGCGCATCGAGCTGGGCTGCCGATTGCCCGGCGTTGTTGCAGGGTAGCCTTCCAGAGTTGCGGGGCAAGGGGCAGGTGGACCTGTGCGAGCGCTTTGCCGGCAAGCCGCTGGTGGTGGTCAACACGGCCAGTTACTGCGGTTTTGCGCCGCAGTTCGAGGGGCTTGAGGCGACGTACAAGGAATATCACGAGCAAGGCCTGGAAATGCTTGGTGTGCCGTCCAATGACTTCAAGCAGGAGGACGCCGACAGCGAAAAGACTGCCAAGGTCTGTTATGCCAACTATGGCGTGACCTTTACCATGACGAAGACACAGGCGGTTCGGGGCGCGGATGCGATACCGCTGTTCGCGGAACTGGCCAGCCAGAGCAGTGCGCCGAAGTGGAATTTCTACAAGTACGTGGTAGACCGCAAGGGCAAGGTAATTGGTAACTTTTCCAGCCTGACCAAACCGGATGATCCAGCGTTCCGGGCTGCCATTGAAAAGGCCATTGCCTCCCAGCCATAACCTGGCTGCTCTTGCTCTTGCTCTTGCTCTTGCTCTTGCTTTTCAGCGCGCAATAGTTCAGGCGCCGCCGATTGCGACTTCAGGAGGCCGAGCGGAGGGACTGCGGAGGGAGGTGACGGGCATGGATGCCCGTCAAGCGCTGAGGCCCCATGGATGGGGCCTGCAGCGCGTACTCCCGGGAGCAGGCCCGTAGCGAGGGGACCCCGGAGCGCAGCGGAGGGGCCGGATGATAGGAGCCAGCGTTTTTTGGTTACTTTTTGTCGCGTTTGACAAAAAGTGACCCGCCGTAAGGGCGGAAAGGTGAATAAGCGCCACCTTAGAAAATGAATGTTGACCTTGTTGTTGATGCCCACGCTTGAAAGCGAAGAGCGAAGAGCAGAAAAGTACTGGTCTTGATTCCGCGCATAGTCCATTTACGATGGCGACGCATACTCACCTTTTCGCCCTTACGGCGAGTCACTTTTTGCCAAACGCGGCAAAAAGTAACCAAAAAACGCTGCGCTCCCATCATCCGGCCCCTACGCTGCGCTCCGGGGTTCCCTCGCGCCGGTCTTGCTCCCGGGAGTACGCGCTGCAGGCCCCATCCATGGGGCCTCAGCGCTTGACGGGCATCCATGCCCGTCACCTCCCTCCGCAAGCCCTCTGCTCGGCCTCCTGAAGTCGCGAAGATCAAGAGCAAGAGCAAGAGCAAGAGCAAGAGCAAGAGCAAGAGCAAGAGCAAGAGCAAGGGACTTGCCTGGGTTTCAGGTTACTCTCACTTTGAATGCACCGTAATCGTCACCAACCGCACCACCACCGGCCTGACCATCAACACACAAACGAACGCCACAGGCATCGCCAACTGGTAAGCCTTCAGCACGTTGCCAAGGTATTCAGGGTTGATCCCCCCATTCGCTGCCGTGATCACGAAACACATCAATAGCGCCATGATGGAGGACATGTAGAAGGCAAAAACATAGGGCGTGGCGCCCGGGTGCAATTTGCGTCGGCTGCGCGTCTGGGACAGGTTGCTCATGCGAACTCCTGAAAGGTAAGTAGAGGCGCAGGTTAGCAACGCATCCGGTAGCAACTGTAGACCAGCCGCATTGAGTTCTTTATAAAGAGATTCTTACGAATCCAGGGCTCAGCATGGATCTGCTCAACGCCATTCGCAGCTTCATCAAGGTGGTCGAAGCCGGCAGCATCGCCGCCGGGGCCCGCAATCTGGGCCTGAGCCCGGCCGCGGTCAGCCAGAACCTGGCGCGACTGGAAGGCCACTTGCAGGTTCGCCTGCTCAGCCGCACCACCCGCAGTATGGCGCTGACACCCGCTGGCACCCAGTATTACGAACGCGTCAGGCACATCGAGCGCGACCTGGCCTTGGCCGAACAGGCCGTCACCACCCCCGACAGTGAGCCCCAAGGGCGGCTGTGCATTGCTTCGACGTCCGCCTTCGGTCGTCACGTGCTGGCGCCATTGATACCCGCGTTCAGTGCCCGCTACCCACTGCTTTCGATAGAGTTGATAACGACTGATCGCCGGGTCAACCACGCCCGGGAGGATGTGGACGTGAGCCTGCGCATTGCTCCGCAACTCGAAGACCAATTGTTGGCCCGGCATATCGCCCGTATCCCGTTCATTTGCTGTGCCTCGCCCGGTTACCTGCAAAGCGCCGGCGTGCCGGCCACGCCCGAGGCCTTGCGTGAGCACCGCTGCCTGGTGTTCCGCTACCCGGTGGATGGGCGCTTCCTGCGTTGGGGGTTCATGCGCGACGGGCTGCGGTTCGAGGCAGAGTTCGGCAGCGTATTGATCAGCGACGACATAGACGCCCTGACCCAGATGGCACTGCACGATGGCGGCATCACCCGCCTGGCCGAGTTCATCGTACGGCCGCATTTGGCCACCGGGGCGCTGGTGCCGTTGTTCGAATACAGCGATAGCGGCCAGGCCTATGCCCAGACCGAACCGATGGATATCTACCTTTGCTTGGCCGACCGCTTCGCCATGACCGCAAAAGTGCGTATGTTCATGGACTACCTGCGCGAATGCCTGGGTGACAGCTGGCAGGTGCAGGCATGAAAAAAAACCGCCACGAGGGCGGTTTTTCATGTAACGCGTACTGATCAGAAGCGGTAGGTAAGGGATGCACCGATACCGTGAGCACTGTTCTCGTACTTGGCCCGGTAGCTGCCCTTGGTCGCGCTGGCCAGATTCACCTTGACGTCCTCTTCCCACAGGTAGGAGTAAGCGACGTCGATGGTCATGTCGTCGTTCGGGCTCCAGCCTGCACCCAGGCTGAATATCCGGCGGTCGCCAGTCGGGATACGCGGCGAGCGGTCGTGGTTGTTGGTGGGCGCCTGGTCGACGGTGAAGCCGGTACGCAGCACCCACTCCTTGTTGACCTTGTACGATGCACCGATGGCATGAGCCCAGGTATCATGCCAGTTCTGCTCTTCGGTGATGGTCTGGAACGCCGAACCTGCCAGTGGTGCCGGAACATCGTTCTGCACGGTAATGTCTTTCAGGCGGCTCCAACGCGTCCAGGTGCTACCTGCGTACAGGGTCCACTGGTCGTCCAGTTCATGGGTAACCGAGAGGTCGACCGATTCTGGTGTCTTGATTTTCAGCGTAGCGTCGAACTTGTTGCCGTTGAACGGCCCGATCAGCGGGGTGCTGACACGGGTCTTGCCCTCGAGCTTGTAGTCGACCATCGAGTGGTAAGTCAGGCCGACGCGGGTGCGGTCGGTGGCTTGTACCAGGATACCGATGTTGTAGCCGACGGCAGTATCGTCACCCTTGATCTTCACTTCGCCGTCATTACGACCCGGGGTGAACGGGTTGATCAGGTTCGAGCCCAGTTCCCCCTCGATGCGGTTGATGGTCGGGCCAAAACCGATCGAGACCTTGTCGTTGAATGCGTAGCTGACGGTCGGCTGGAATGTGACAACCTGTACGTGGCTCTTCTTGCCCCAGTAACGTGCGGCGTCATCGCTGCCATAGTCGGTTACCAGGCCGAACGGTACGTAGACACCAAAGCCGACGCTCCAGTGGTCGTCGATCGGTTTGACGTAGTAACCCATGGGTACGCCAACGACAGGCACCATATCACCATCGGTTTCCCCCCCGAGATTGCTGCCCGGGCCCGAGATGTCGGTCTTGGCGATGACGGCTGCGCCGCCCACGGTGAACTGTTCGCGCTTGAGGCGGGACATGCCGGCCGGGTTGCCAAAAACGGTGCTGGCATCTTCGGCAGAGGAAGAACGTCCCGCGAAACCTGTCCCCATGCTGCTGATGCTCTGTTCGTTCAGCGCGAAGCCGCTCGCGAGCAGTTGGCTGGAAGCGAGTGCGACGGCTACGCCGAGGGAGGCTTTGAGCATTACTTTTTTCATTATTAGAAAACTCCTTGGGATCTCCGGGGCGAAAAGCTACCAACAATTCACGCGCCGCGCTATAGCCTCAATCGCGGGAGATAGAGCGGTTTTGTAGGACAATCCGACCAAAATTCCCTTTTTTCCGGGTGCGTTGTAGGACGCGTCCTAAGATGCCTGCGGCAATCTCTGATCTATGCAGGTATGCCAGGCGTGGGTGAAGTCGCGCAGGCGACCTTGGGGGTTGAAAATCTGCCGCCAGATCCGCGCCAGTGCGAGAAGGTCATCGGCGGCAGGCAGTGGCGTGGCCTGCTCTTCAACGAGCATCCAGGCAATTGCGGTGGAATAGCGCAGGTTTACGGTGAGTTCCAGGTGCGGGCCGCCCAGGAAGGCATGCTGGCTGGCCAAGCCGCGGACTAGGCTTGCCAGGTCGGGGTCACGGGCAAGGTAGTCGTCCCAGATCGCCTGGTGACGGTGTTCGCCGATACGGTACAGGCCATGGCCACGACGGTCGTGCAAGGCCGACCCCAGGGCCGACTGGCTGGCGGCGATGCCCAGCAACAAGGCTTCGGCGCTGGCGCAGTGACGGTTCAGGTAGACCAGGGTAGGTCGGATCACATACTGACACAATTCATTCGCCGCGATACCCATGATGCCCTCGAGCAGTTAAGGGCCGGACGGGCGCTGGAGCTTGGCAGCTGGTAAGTGATCAGGCCCGCCGGAAGCGGCAAGCACCGCTCGAGTTGAAGTGTAGTGTGATAATCGTGGTGTAAAGGGCTGTTTTTAAATCGATTGCTGCCTGACGTACCGGGCTATATGCCTTAAGGCAATTACGCCACGAACGTTCAGGCAGGCTTGCGATGGGATGATTCAGCGCTTGAATACCGCAGTATTCGCCGCTCACGCGGTGAGCGACTGGCGGGTTCGGGCGATGACCGCCTGCAGCGGTTCACTGCGGCTGTACTGTTCAGGGTACAGGCGCTCGGTGTGGCAAGCGACGCCGTGTTCGTCTACCAGGGTGAAGCTGAAGCTGCCCTTGCGTGGGGCAACGATGAGGCACTTCAACGGCGAGAAGGCCTGGGAGAGGGTGCCAATGGCAGCCTGAATCTGATGATGAGTTTGCATATTGTTGGATGTTCCTGCTTTAAACACGGGGGTTATGATCCGTGCATGATAGAAACGTTCCAGTGACGCCTTTATTAAGGGACGAACGAACCTGACTGGAACAGGGCAGCCAGAGGGAGCGCATTCAAAGGTGGGCGCATGGGCTGACTGGTAGGTACTTCGGAAGGCAGGCAGCACGCCGGGGCCAAGGTTCTAGGCCGTCGGTATGGGATCCTGATCAATCTGTCACGTGATTCGTGCTTGAGCAGCGCGTGGCTTGCGAGTGAATCATCGAATGGGCCGGTCCTGGTTTCAGCAGCGCCACCCTTGGGAGGAGCGGTTCTGCAAGGACGCTTCAGGCCAGAATTGACTTTCAGCTTGGTACTAACGAGACGCACCTTAGCGGAAATACCGGTGCTTGGCAAGCATTTCATGTTTGTTCAGCTGAGCCGGGCAGTATGGCGCGTATTTGCCCTGCTGGGAAGAGGGAGCAAAAGGCCCGCATCCAGACTGATGTACCGATTTCGTGCACTCAAATGAAGGTTTATGGTGCACTTGTTCACATTCGGAGCATTGCTTGCAACTGCCTCGCAGCACGCTGCGGCAGCCTCGCCAATGCCTTGACTGGGCGGTTAAGTCAATGAAAAAAAACACTATTTTTAGCTGGTGAAAAAATCGTCAGTTTGAGCGAAAGCCCCAGTTCATAGGGGTTTGCGGGGGATGGGAGGGGGTTGTCCACCGAGTTATCCACAGGAACTGTGGATTGTCCCCGGCGCTTGCTCTAGGACGGGCGTGCCAGCACTACATTGTACTGTCCGACAATCGACGTGCTCCGAAAGACCTGTTGGTCATCCTCTTGAAAACGTCAAGAAAAGATCATTGAAAATTTTTTCAATCCTCCGGAAATAGAAAG
Organism: Pseudomonas sp. TE3-3-F2023; assembly: GCF_036784815.1. NCBI lineage: Bacteria > Pseudomonadati > Pseudomonadota > Gammaproteobacteria > Pseudomonadales > Pseudomonadaceae > Pseudomonas > Pseudomonas sp. TE3-3-F2023. The sequence goes on from NZ_CP145113.1 coordinate 2,180,505, forward strand.
GCCAAGGCGCAAGAAAAAGGGTAGAGTGGCGCGCCTTTCGAGTTGCCAAACCTGTTGCTCATGAAGTTTCGCGGTAAACCCCTCGCCAGCCCCGCTGCATCGATGCCTGCGCCTCCCCCCAAACGGTTCTCCCTCAAAGTGGCTTTGTGGCTGCTCGATAACCCGCGCCTGGGTGACAAGCCGCAGGTCAAGCACCTTGCCGGGCGCCTGTTGAAACAGCCGGCGCGTCAGGGCGTGGTCGTGGCGCAAAGCCGCCTGGGGCAGATGTTGTGCCGCGATTGCGGCAATGCCCGTGACCGGCGTATTGGCCATGAACTGCTGCGCCAGGCCGCCCGTGCTGGTGACCGGCGTGCGCAGCTGGAGTTTGCGCGGCTGTGCCAGCACAGCGAGCCGGAGCAGGCTAGGTACTGGCTGGAGCTGGCGGCGGGACAGGGGTCGCAGGAGGCGCGGCGGCTTTTGAGGCAGTGGTTCCATGCCTGAGGTGTATTGCCAGCAGTGGCCTCTTCGTGGGTGAACCCGCGAAAAGGCCGGAGCAGGCAACACACCGCTCAGGCTGATAAGCTGCGATGCATTCATCCAGGATCATTCGGGGTAAGCATGACAGTGGATCTGGCCAGCATTCTGCTGGGCTTGGTGGCAGGTGCAGTACCTTGCCTGGGTTGGGTCATGCAGGTGCAGCGCCGCCAGGGCGCGCGGCAAGGCGAGCAGGCCTTGCTCGAAGAGCGCCTCAATGCTGCCCAACTGGCCCTGGCCGGCCTGCAGGCGCAACTGGACGCCAGCCGCGACGAGGTCAGCGACCTCAGCGAAGCCAACACCGTCAAGCAGACCCAGCTGGCCGCCCTGGGCCGTGAGCTGGAACTGCTGCAGATCGACCGCGACAACGCCCGTGACGCCGCCCACGCCTGGAACCTCGAGCGTGCCAACCGCGAAGCCGAACTGCGCCGCCTGGAGGCCCAGACCGCACGCCTGGACGCCGAACTGCGCGAGCAGCAGGAAAGCCACCAACAGCGTCTGGAAGACCTGCAGGAAGCCCGCGACACACTGCGCGCTCAATTCGCCGACATGGCTACCAAGATCTTCGACGAGCGCGAGCAGCGCTTCGCCCAGACCAGCCAGCAGCACCTCGGCCAGTTGCTCGACCCGCTCAAGGAGCGCATCCAGGCCTTCGAAAAACGTGTGGAGGAAAGCTACCAGCAGGAAGCCCGCGAGCGCTTCTCGCTGGGCAAGGAGCTGGAGCGCCTGCAGCAACTCAACCTGCGCCTGTCCGACGAAGCTACCAACCTGACCCAGGCGCTGAAGGGCCAGAAAACCCAGGGCAACTGGGGGGAGCTGATCCTGGAGCGGGTACTGGAGCATGCCGGCCTGGAAAAGGGCCGCGAATACCAGACCCAGGTCAGCCTCAAGAGCGCCGATGGCGAGCGCTTCCAGCCTGATGTGCTGATCATGCTGCCCGGCGACAAGCAGGTAGTGGTGGATGCCAAGGTCAGCCTCACCGCCTACCAGCAGTTCGTCGCCGGCAACGACGAGGCCGCGCTCAAGCAGCATGTGCAGTCACTGCGCAGCCACGTCAAAGGCCTGTCGAGCAAGGACTACAACCGCCTCGAGGGCCTGCACAGCCTGGATTTCGTGCTGCTGTTCGTGCCGATCGAGGCCGCCTTCTCGGCAGCCCTGCAGGCGGAGCCGAACCTGTTCCAGGAAGCCTTCGACCGGCAGATAGTGATCGTCAGCCCGACCACCTTGCTAGCCACCTTGCGGGTGATCGACAGCCTGTGGAAGCAGGAACGTCAGGGCCAGAACGCCCGCGAGATCGCCGAGCGCGCCGGCTGGCTGTACGACAAGTTCGTGCTGTTCATCCAGGATCTGGACGAGTTGGGCAGCCGCCTGCAGCAGGTGGACAAGGCCTATGCCGCCGCGCGCAACAAGCTGTGTGAAGGGCGCGGCAACCTGGTCAGCCGCAGCGAACAGCTGAAGCTGCTGGGCGCCCGCGCCAGCAAGAGCCTGCCGGCCGACCTGCTGGAGCGGGCGCTTTCCGACGAGGTGTTGCCGGACGAAGCGCTTACTGAACCAGGCTCAGATGGCGATTGAGCATGGCGCGCAGGGCCGCCGGCTTGACCGGCTTGGCCAGGTAGTCCAGGCCAGAGGCATGCACCATGGCGATGGTTTCCTTGCTGCCGTCGGCACTGATTACCACGCCCGGCACCGGCTCACCCAGGCGCGCGCGTAGCCAGCCCATCAGCCCTGTACCGGTCTCGCCGTCGTCCAGGTGGTAGTCCACCAGTGCAAGGTGCGGGCGCATGCCCTTGGTCAGCAGGGCTTCGCATTCGGCACGGTTGCGCGCGGTCCACACCTGGCAACCCCAGCGGCTGAGCAGGCTGTTCATGCCGATCAGGATGCTGTCTTCGTTGTCCACGCATAGCACCTGCAGCCCGGCAAGTGGCTGGCCGACCTGTTCCACCGGGGCGGTGGGCGCCGTGGCGGCCTGCCGGGCAATCGGTACGCTGACGCGGAACACCGTGCCCTTGCCCGGCCATGAGCGCACCTCCAGCTTGTGCCCCAGCACACGGCACAGGCCGTCGGCGATCGCCAGGCCCAGGCCCAGACCCTTCTCGGCGCGGGTCTGGTGGCTGTCCAGGCGCTTGAACTCCTGGAAGATCACCTGCAGCTTGTCGTCGGCGATGCCCGGGCCACGGTCCCACACCTCAAGCCACAACTGTTCACCCTGGCGCCGTGCGCCCAGCAGGATCGGGCTCTTGCCATAGCGCAGGGCGTTGGTCAGGAAGTTCTGCAGCACCCGGCGCAGCAGTTTCATGTCGCTGTCCACCCGCAGGCGGCTGCCGCGCAGGCGGAACTCAAGGCCCTTCTCGGCGGCCAGCACCTTGAATTCGGCGCCCAGGGTGTCGAACAGTTCGTTGAGGGCAAAGGGCTTGGTATCCGGGGTGATCTTGCCGTTTTCCAGGCGCGAGATATCCAGCAGGTCGCTGATCAGCTCTTCAGCCGAGCGCAGCGAGCTGTCCATGTGCTGCACCAGTTGCCGGGCCTCTTCATTCATGCCCTCGGCCTGCTGCGACAAGGCAGCGGAGAACAGCCGGGCGGCGTTCAGCGGCTGCATCAGGTCATGGCTTACCGCAGCCAGGAAACGGGTCTTGGACTGGCTCACCGCTTCGGCACGGCTCTTGGCTTCGGACAACGCCTGGTTTAGCTGCGACAGCTCTTGAGTGCGTTCCGCCACCCGTTGTTCCAAGCTTTCGTTGGCATCGCGCAGGGCCTGCTCGGCCTCGCGGAACGGGGTGATGTCGGTGAAGCTCATGACGAAACCGCCGCCCGGCATCGGGTTGCCGATCAGTTCGATCACCCGGCCATTGGGGAACAAGCGCTCGGAAGAGTGCGCACGGCCCTGGCGCATCCAGTGCAGGCGCCGCGCCACATGCACCTGCGCCTCGCCCGGGCCGCACAGGCCACGCTCGGCGTTGTAGCGGATGATGTCGGCGATCGGCCGGCCCACGCTGATCAGCCCGTCGGGGTAGTTGAACAGTTCCAGGTAACGGCGGTTCCAGGCCACCAGGTGCAGGTTCTGGTCGACCACGCTGATGCCCTGGTTGATGTTCTCGATGGCCCCTTGCAGCAGGGCGCGGTTGAACTGCAGCACCTCGCTGGCTTCGTCGGCAATACGCACCACGTCTTCCAGCTGCATGTCGCGGCCTTCGATGGCGGCCTTGACCACGGCGCGGGTCGACGAGGTGCCGAGCACGCCGGCCAGCAGGCGTTCGGTGTGTTCGATCCAGTCGCCATCGGCGTTCTGGTTGGGGTTGAAGCCCTTGCCCTGGCGGTAGGCGAAGCGGATGAAGCTCTGTCGGGCGCGTTCTTCGCCGACAAAGCGCGAGGCCAGGGTCAGCAGGTCGTCGATCTGCACCGCCAGCAGCGGCTTGCTGCTGGGCCTGGCGCTGGTCTGCTGGCCGATGAAGCGGCCGGCCTGCCAATGCTCGGACACCCGCGTGCGCGACAGCACCGAAACCCAGGCGAACAGGGTGAAGTTGCCCGCCAGCGACAGCACCACGCCCTGGGTAAGCGGGCTGATCGGCAGGTTCAGCGGGTTGCCGTGCAGCCACGCCAACCCTGGGAACAGCTGCAGCGACCAGCCCACGCTGTGCGCGGCAATCGGCAGCACCAAGGTGTAGAACCACAGGAAAATACCTGCGGCCAGGCCGGCGAACACACCGCGGCGGTTGGCCTGTTTCCAGTACAGTGCACCGAGCATGGCCGGGGTCAGCTGGGTCACGGCGGCAAAGGCGATCTGGCCGATGGTCGCCAGGCTGGCGGTGGAGCCCAGCAGACGATAGCTGACATACGCCAGCAGCAGGATCACCACGATGGTCACTCGGCGTACCGAGAGCATCCAGTGGCGGAACGCCTCGAACGGCCGCTCGGCGTTGGTACGGCGTAGCAGCCAGGGCAGCAGCATGTCGTTGGAGACCATGGTCGACAGCGCCACGGCCTCGACGATGACCATGCCGGTGGCCGCCGAGGCACCACCGATGAATGCCAGCAGGGCCAGGCTCGGGTGTGCCTCGGCCAGCGGCAGGCTGATAACGAACGAATCGGAGATTACCGTGCCCGGCAGCAGCATCTGCCCGGCCAGCGCGATCGGCACCACGAACAGCGCGGCGAGCGCCAGGTACATCGGGAATACCCAGCGTGCCAGGCGCATGTCCTGGGGTTCGATGTTTTCCACCACGGTGACGTGGAATTGCCGTGGCAGGCAGATGATCGCCATCATCGCCACGGCGGTCTGCACCACCATCGACGGCCAGTTGATGGTTTCCTGCCAATAGTCCTGCAGGTGGATCGACTGGCGGGCCTGGCTGAACAGGTCGTCGAAGCCGTCATACAGGTTGAAGACGATGAAGATGCCTACGGCGAGGAAGGCCAGCAGCTTGATCAGCGATTCGAAGGCAATCGCCAGGACCATGCCACGGTGGTGTTCGGTCACGTCCAGGCTACGGGTACCGAAGACGATGGCGAACAGTGCCAGTACCAGCGACACCACCAGCGCGGTGTCCTGCACGCGGGTGCCGGTAGCGTCGGCATTGGCGCCGATCAGCAGGTTAACGCCCAGCACGATCCCCTTGAGCTGCAAAGCGATGTACGGCAGCACACCGATCAGGCAGATCAGCGCCACGACCACTGCCAGGGACTGTGACTTGCCGTAGCGCGCGGCGATGAAGTCGGCGATCGAGGTGATGTTCTGCTGCTTGCTGATCAGCACCATCTTCTGCAGCACCCAGGGCGCGAAGATCAGCAGCAGCACCGGGCCAAGGTAGATCGGCAGGAATGCCCAGAGCTGTTCGGCGGCCTGGCCGACCGCGCCGAAGAAGGTCCAGCTGGTGCAGTACACGGCCAGCGACAGGCTGTACACCCAGGCACGCAGCTTCGGCGGCAACGGCGTGCTGCGGCGGTCGCCGTAGAAGGCGATGGCGAACATGATGGCCATATAGGCCAGGGCGACCACGGCGATCAGCCCGCTGGACAACGACATGAATACTCCGAAGCAAAAAGATAACGCGGTCCCGATCAATCAGTCTGGCACGCAGGTGCCGCTTCGTCAGCGCAGACGATGGTCGCAGTGGCAGGTGGTCGCAGGGTTCTCTTTAACCTGTGCCGGCCCTTTCGCGGGTGAACCCGCGAAGAGGCCAGCAGAGCAGACATCATCCTTTGCGGGTACCCAGCCAATAAAACACCCCCGCCAGTATCACCGACAACACCAGCAGGTAGAAGATCGCCCCTGGCCACAGATGCACCAGGGCAAACCCCACCATCACCGGCCCCAGTGCCGCGCCGAGGTTGGACAGGTTCTGCGCACCGTAATACACCCCACGCAAGTGCTCCGGCGCGATCAGGTCGATGAACATGTACTCGGCCGGGATCACGATGATCTCGCCCAGGGTGAACACCAGCATCGCCAGGCACCACGCCAGCGCCGAACCGGCCAGGGCAAAGCCCAGCAGCCCGGCGATGAACAGGCCCATGCCGGCCAGCAACCAGGGGATCAGGCGCTGGCGGCTGATGCGGCGACCGATCAGGTACTGCAGGGCAATCACCGTCACTGCGTTGGTGGTCACCAGGTAACCGATCAGACGCGCCGCCTCGGCCGGGCTGCTGGTCACCACCAGGTACTGCGACAGGTAGGCAGTGAACTGGCCGAATACCACCGCGCTCAGCACCCCGCCCAGGGTGAAGCATACCAGCCGCCGGTCACGGGCCAGCCCCAGCGCCACCTGGCCAAAGCCGGCCCCGGGCTTGTCCGGCGCATTGGCTTGCAGGCTGCGGTCACCCAGGCGCCAGTAGGCCAGGCACATAGCCAGGCCGAGCAGGGCGGAGGCGATGAACGGCATATGGTCGTTCAGCTCCAGCATGGCCACGCCCAGCAGCGGGCCGGCGGCGTAGCCGACGTTGCTGAGGGTGTACTTGATGGCGAACACCTCGGCCCGTTCCTCCACCGGCAGCAAGGCGCAGAAGCCCGCCTTGGCGGCGATGTCGACCACTGCCAGGGCCAGGTTGATCAGTACCAGGCAGAGAAAGAACAGCAGCGCCGAATTGCTGACGACCGCGCCGATGAAGGCCGCGGCAAACAGCAGGGTGCTGGCGCTGACCAGCGTGTGGTTGCGCAAGGTATCCACCAGGTGGCCGCCATACAGGCTCAGCAGCGAGGCGATGATCAGCGCACCACCGATCAGCAGGCCGATCTGGCTGATTGGCAGCTGGAAGTTGTCGGCCAGGTACACCACCAGGTAGGGCAGGGTAAGGGCGCGGGCGACGGTAAGGGTGAAGGTGGTGGTGAGCAGCAGGCGTACGGTGTGCGGGTAGCGTTTTATGGCGGCGAGCATGACCACATCCTTGTTGTTCTGTTTTGCCGGGCGCCAGCATATGCCAACAGAGGCTTGCTGCGCAGGCCTTTCGCGGGCACGCCCGCTCCCACAGGTGCGGCGATGTGATATCCGTGTGGGAGCGGGCGTGCCCGCGAAAGAGCCGGTACAGTCCTGCAAACTCCTTGAGCGCTTGCCAGCCAGCGCATTTCCCATGCAGATTTGTGGCTTGTCGCGCCCGGCGCGCCTCCAATTGAAAAGCCCTCAGGACCAAGGACGATGAGTCACTCCTCGCAATTCACCTTGCTCGGCAAGCGGCGTTTCCTGCCGTTTTTCATCACCCAGTCGCTGGGTGCCTTCAACGACAACCTGTTCAAGCAGTCGCTGATCCTGGCGATCCTGTTCAAGCTCAGCCTGGGCGAGGGTGACCGTTCGATCTGGGTCAACCTGTGCGCCCTGCTGTTCATCCTGCCGTTCTTCCTGTTCTCTGCGCTCGGCGGGCAGTTTGGCGAGAAGTTCGCCAAGGATGCGCTGATCCGGGCCATCAAGCTGGCCGAGATCGCGATCATGGCAGTAGGCGCGCTCGGCTTCATCACCAACCACCTGGCGCTGATGCTGGTGGCGCTGTTCGGCATGGGGACCCACTCGGCGCTGTTCGGCCCGGTGAAGTACTCGATCCTGCCGCAGGCACTGCGCGAGGAAGAACTGGTCGGCGGCAACGGGCTGGTGGAAACCGGTACCTTCCTGGCCATCCTTGCCGGCACCATCGGTGCCGGGGTGATGATGTCGGCCGACAGCTATGCCACCGTGGTGGCCGGTGGCGTGGTCGGCACCGCCGTGCTCGGCTACCTGGCCAGCCGCTGGATCCCGCGGGCCGCTGCCGCTTCGCCGCAAATGTCGCTGGACTGGAACATCTTCAGGCAGTCGTGGGCGATCCTGCGCATGGGCCTTGGGCAGCCGCCGGCGGTGTCGCGCTCGATCGTCGGCAACTCGTGGTTCTGGTTCGTCGGTGCCATCTACCTCACGCAGATCCCTGCCTATGCCAAGGACTGGCTGCACGGTGATGGCACCGTGGTGACCCTGGTGCTGACCCTGTTCTCTGTGGGGATCGCCCTGGGTTCGCTGCTGTGCGAGCGCCTGAGTGGGCGCAAGGTGGAAATCGGCCTGGTGCCGTTCGGCTCGTTCGGGCTGAGCCTGTTCGGCCTGCTTTGGTGGTGGCACTCCGGCGATGTGCCGGCTGCGGCGGCACCGCATGACTGGCTGGCGCTGTTGGGCATGGGCCAGGCCTGGTGGATCCTTCTGTCGATCGTCGGCCTTGGAGTGTTCGGCGGCTTCTACATCGTTCCGCTGTACGCACTCATCCAGGCCCGCACCGCCGAAGACCAGCGCGCCCGGGTGATCGCTGCCAACAACATCCTCAACGCCCTGTTCATGGTGGTGTCGGCAGTGCTCACCATCATCCTGCTGGGCCTGGCCGAGCTGACCATCCCGCAACTGTTCCTGGTGGTGTCGCTGCTCAACATCGCGGTCAACGCCTATATCTTCAGGATTGTGCCCGAGTTCACCATGCGCTTCCTGATCTGGCTGCTCAGCCATTCGATGTACCGGGTTCAGCACCGCGACCTCGAACGCATCCCCGACGAAGGCGCGGCGCTGCTGGTGTGCAACCACGTGTCGTTTGTCGATGCGCTGCTGCTGGGCGGGGCGATCCGCCGGCCGATCCGCTTCGTCATGTACTACAAGATCTACAACCTGCCGGTACTCAACTTCGTGTTCCGCACCGCAGGCGCCATCCCGATTGCCGGGCGCAACGAAGACCTGGCCATCTACGAACGTGCTTTCGCGCGTATTGCCGAGTACCTGGCCGATGGCGAGCTGGTATGCATCTTCCCTGAAGGCAAGCTGACCGGGGATGGCGAGATCGATGTGTTCAAGGGCGGCGTCAACCGCATCCTCGAAGAAACCCCGGTGCCGGTCATTCCGTTGGCCTTGCAGGGTTTGTGGGGCAGCTTCTTCAGTCGTGACCCGGCCAAGGGCTTTTTCAAGCGCCTGTGGTCGCGGGTGACCATCGTGGCAGGCGCCGCCATCCCGGTGGAGGCGGCGCAGCCAGAAGCCTTGCGTGAGCAGGTCAGCCGCCTGCGCGGCAACCTGCGCTAAGGGGAGGTTAGCTGGCGCTGACTTTCAGGCCGACCAGGCCGGTAACGATCAGCGCCACGCTGACCAGGCGTACCAGGGCCATGGACTCGCCGAACAGGATGATGCCGGCGATCACCGTGCCGACAGCGCCAACACCGGTCCAGATGGCATAGGCGGTACCCAGCGGCAACTCTTTCATGGCCAGGCCCAGCAGGCCCAGGCTGATGGCCATGGCGGCGACGGTGAGGACGGTGGGCAGTGGCTTGCTGAAGCCATCGGTGTATTTCAGGCCGACGGCCCAGCCGACCTCGAACAGGCCGGCGAAGAACAGGATGACCCAGGACATTGTGTATCTCCATCGTTGTGAATGATGGGGCCGTCCCCGGAATGGTCACGCGGTGCGTCGTGAGGTCGTCCTCACAGTGGATACATGGTGCACACCTGCAGCCCTAGGGGCAAGCCTGTGCCGGTCCTTTCGCGGGCGCGCCCGCTCCCACAGGTACTGCACAGGTCTGAAGATTGTGTAGATCTCTGTGGGAGCGGGCGTGCCCGCGAAAGTGCCAGTGCAGGCAACATCAATGCCTGGCCGGCTCCCCACCTTCAGCTTCTGCCACAGGTTCCCCCATGCGCCGGAACCAGGTCGACAGCAGCGCCCCGGAAATATTGTGCCAAACGCTGAACAACGCACTCGGTACCGCAGCCAGCGGCGAAAAATGCGCCGCCGCCAGTGCCGCGCCCAGCCCGGAATTCTGCATGCCCACCTCCAGCGCCAGCGATTTGCGCTGTGCCAATGGCAGCTTGCACAGCTTGCCGGTCAGGTACCCCAGCAAGTAGCCGAAGCTGTTGTGCAATATCACCACCGCCATTATCAGCAGCCCCGACTCGGCGATTTTCGCCTGGCTGGCCGCCACCACCGCGCACACGATCATCACGATACTCACCACCGACACCAGCGGCAGCACCTGCACCGCCGCCTGCACCCGCGCGCCAAGCAGCCGCTGGGCCAGTACGCCGAGCACGATCGGCAGCATCACCAGTTGCAGGATCGACCAGAACATGTCCATGAAGGACACCGGTAGCCAGGCCGAGGCCAGGAACCAGATCAGCGCAGGGGTCAGCAGCGGCGCGAGCAGGGTGGTCACCGCGGCAATTGCCACCGCCAGCGCCAGGTCGCCGCGGGACAGCCAGACCATCACATTCGACGCTGTCCCGCTCGGGCAGCAGCCAACCAGAATCACGCCCACGGCAATTTCCGGCGGCAGGTGGAACAGCTGGCACAACAGCCAGGCCATGCCCGGCATGATCACGAAGTGCGCGACCACCCCCAGCATCACTCGCCAGGGCTGGCGGGCGAGGGCGGCGAAGTCATCGAGCTTGAGGGTGAGGCCCATGCCGAACATCACCAGGCCCAGCAGCGGCACGATGGCCACCTTCAAGGCGATGAACCATTGCGGTTGCAGGAAGGCCAGTACGGCGAACACCAGCACCCACAGGGCGAAGGTATTGCCGACGAAGCGGCTGAGGGCGGCGAGGGCACGCATGGGGGCAATTCCTTTTCTGTTTTCATAGCTTCAAGAATTTCACTGGCCTCTTCGCGGGCTTGCCCGCTCCCACAGGTACACCACAGTACTCAGAAACTGTGGTGTACCTGTGGGAGCGGGCAAGCCCGCGAAGAGGCCAGTACTGTCTGAGGATATATCCCAGGCCAGCACCGGCATTTCAAAACCAGTCAGACCCCTTGCGGAATCTCTTCCCCACCCAGCGCCTCGAACAGCACCGGCAGGAATTCGGCAAAGGTCATCATCATGAGCTGGAAGCTGGCATCGAACTGCTGGGCAGCCTCATCGCCACCATCCTGTTCGGCCTGCTCCTGCAGCAGCTCTTCGAACTTCAGGCGCTTGATCACCATCTTGTCATCCAGAATGAACGACAGCTTGTCCTGCCAGGCCAGGGCCAGCTGGGTAACCACCTTGCCGGTGCTCAAGTGCAGCTGGATTTCCTCGCCGGTCAGGTCCTGGCGCTTGCAGCGCACGATACCGCCATCTTCGGCGGTGTCGCGCAGTTCGCATTCGTCCAGCACATAGAAGCCTTCGGCAGCTTCCTGCGACTTGACCCACTCGGTCATGGTGGCAACCGGTGCGATTTTCACGGTGGCCGGGCGCACCGGCAGCGAGCCCATCACTTCACGCAGGGTCGACAACAGGTCTTCGGCACGCTTGGCGCTGGCCGAGTTGACCAGAATCACGCCCAGGCGCGGGGCAATGGCGGCGAAGATCATCGAGCGGCGGATGAACGCGCGCGGCAGGAAGGCCTGGATGATCTCGTCCTTGATCTGGTCGCGTTCCTTTTTATAGACCTTGCGCATCTGCTCGGTCTCGATCTCTTCCACCTTTTCCTTCACCGCGTCGTTGACCACGCTGCTGGGCAGGATGCGTTCTTCCTTGCGCGCGGCAATCAGCAGGTACTCGCCGCTGACATGCACCAGGGGAGCGTCTTCGCCCTTGCCGAATGGCGCGACGAAACCATAGGTGGTCAGCTCCTGGCTGGCGCAGGGGCGGGCCGGCTTGCTGGCCAGGGCCGCTTCCAGCGCTTCAGGCTCGAACGGGACTTCCTGGGTCAGGCGGTAGGTCAGCAGGTTCTTGAACCACATGAGGGGCAATCTCTCCTTAATGCATAAGGCGGGCATTATTCTCCGAGCGGTGCTCTCAGGCCAACCCTGTCGGAGTGCCAGTAGCTGTGGCTGGATGTAAAGATGCACGTGGCAACGCTAGGTCTTTGAAAGACCTGAGGTTTTTTTTGAAAAAAGTTTAAAAAGTGCTTGCCAGGGGACGGGGCCGTCCGTAGAATGCGCGCCACACCGAGACGAAGGGTGATTAGCTCAGCCGGGAGAGCATCTGCCTTACAAGCAGAGGGTCGGCGGTTCGATCCCGTCATCACCCACCACTCGATGTTTAGCGCAGCGGTAGTTCAGTCGGTTAGAATACCGGCCTGTCACGCCGGGGGTCGCGGGTTCGAGTCCCGTCCGCTGCGCCATATTCCACTTCCAGGGCCTACTGAACACCCGGAAGTAACAGAGAAAGCGACCTCAGGGTCGCTTTTTTTGTGCCTGTGATTTGGTGTTTTCGAGAAATTTGCAAAAAGTTTGATAAGTGCTTGCCAGAGCGGAAAGTCGCCCGTAGAATGCGCGCCACACCGAGAGACATGGGTGATTAGCTCAGCCGGGAGAGCATCTGCCTTACAAGCAGAGGGTCGGCGGTTCGATCCCGTCATCACCCACCACTCGATGTTTAGCGCAGCGGTAGTTCAGTCGGTTAGAATACCGGCCTGTCACGCCGGGGGTCGCGGGTTCGAGTCCCGTCCGCTGCGCCATATTCCACTTCCAGGGCCTACTGAACACCCGGAAGTAACAGAGAAAGCGACCTTAGGGTCGCTTTTTTTGTTTCTGCATTGAGCAAAAAACCAACAGGCGCTGCCTGGCCCCTGTGGGAGCGGGTTTACCCACGAAGAATGCGACACGGTGCATGGCACCGGCTTTGCCGGTGTTCGCGGGTGAACCCGCTCCCACAGAGGATCTGTAGCAATTTCAGCGGCGACGCTCTTCTTCCCGTAAGGTCAGCACCTCGACCCCATCCTCGGTCACCGCCACGGTATGCTCCCACTGCGCCGACAAGCTGTGGTCGCGGGTAATCACCGTCCAGCCATCCTTCAGCGTGCGCGTCCCGCGTCCGCCCTGGTTGATCATCGGTTCGATGGTAAACACCATCCCCGGCTTCAACTTCAGGCCCATCCCGCGCTGGCCAATGTGCAGCACCTCGGGCCCTTCATGCATCTGCTGGCCAATGCCATGCCCGCAATACTCACGCACGACGCTGTAGCCCGCCGCTTCGGCATGGGTCTGGATGGCATGGCCGATATCACCCAGCGTAGCCCCGGGGCGTACCTGTTCGATGCCTTTCCATAGCGCGCCATAGGTGGTGTCGATCAGGCGCTGCGCCTCATCGCTGATCGGCCCGATGCTGTACATCTTCGACGAGTCAGCGATATAGCCGCCTTGTTCCAGGGTGATGTCGACGTTGATGATCGAGCCTTCTTTCAGCACTTCACCGACCTTGGGCATTCCATGGCACACCACATGGTCCACCGAGGTGTTGAGCGAATAGGGGAAGCCATACTGGCCCTTGCTCGCCGGGCGAGCCTTGAGCGTGCCGACGATGAACGCCTCGGCGCGGTCGTTGATCTGCATGGTTGTCACGCCGGGGCGGATGAAGCTGTCGAGGTCGGCGAACACCTGGGCAAGCAGCTGGCCGGCGCGGCGCATCAGGTCGAGTTGGGCGGGGGTCTTGATAATCACCTGGGACATGGGGGGAGGGCAGTGGCTCGTGCTGGAATGTGCCCCAGCATAGCGCCATGGGGTGTGGGGTTGCCATTGCATGGTGCATAGCCTGTACCGGCCTCTTCGCGGGCACGCCCGCTCCCATAGGTGCAGCACCGCTCTCAGGCCTTGCGATATCCCTGTGGGAGCGGGCATGCCCGCGAAAGGGGCGCACAGCTGGCCCATAAATTGCTGTTTCACCTCCATCCAGGGCTATCAACGTCGACAGCCCACAAAACTTCACGACAAAGGCGCCGTGTTGCCCCGCTTGCCTAGCAAGCAGGGCAGCCGGCGCCTTTTTTCGTTCCCTACAGGAGCCCGCCCATGGCCAACAGCGAAGTGCGCAGCGTCTGCCCCTACTGCGGCGTCGGTTGCGGCATTGTCATGAGCGTTGCCGATGGCAAGGTTGGCAAGATCAGCGGCGACAAGCAGCACCCCAGCAATTTCGGCCGCCTGTGCACCAAAGGCCTCACCGCACACCTGCCGCTGACCGCCGCCGGGCGCATGAATGATGCCTATGTGCGCCAGCAGCGCAGCCAGCAGCCAGCGCGTACCGGCATCGACCAGGCCATCGCCGCCGCCGCTGCGCGCTTGCGCGGCATCATCGATCAGCACGGCCCCGACGCCGTGGCGCTCTACGTGTCCGGGCAGATGTCGCTGGAGGCCCAGTACCTGGCCAACAAGCTGGCCAAGGGCTTTATCCGCACCCGCCACATCGAGTCCAACTCGCGCCTGTGCATGGCCAGTGCCGGCAGCGGCTACAAGCTGTCGCTCGGTGCCGATGGCCCGCCCGGCAGCTACCAGGACTTCGAGCACGCCGACGTATTTCTGGTGATTGGCGCCAACATGGCCGACTGTCACCCGATCCTGTTCCTGCGCCTGCTCGACCGGGTCAAGGCGGGGGCCAAGCTGATCGTCGTCGACCCGCGGCGCAGCGCCACCGCCGACAAGGCCGACCTGTTTCTGCAGGTGCGCCCCGGCAGCGACATGGCCTTGCTCAACGGCCTGCTGCACCTGCTGCTGCGTAACGGCCACACCGACCCCGACTTCATCGCCCGCCACACCGAAGGCTGGGACGAACTGCCGGCCTTTCTCGATGACTACACCCCTGACCGGGTGGCCGCAATAACCGGGCTGGCCGAGGCCGACATCATCAGGGCAGCCGAATGGATCGGCAGCGCCAGCAACTGGATGAGCTGCTGGACCATGGGCCTGAACCAGAGCATCCACGGCACCTGGCACACCAATGCGATCTGCAACCTGCACCTGGCCACTGGCGCCATCTGCCGCCCCGGCAGCGGGCCGTTTTCGCTGACCGGCCAACCCAATGCCATGGGGGGCCGCGAGATGGGCTACATGGGCCCTGGCCTGCCTGGCCAGCGCTCGGCGCTGGTGGCGCAAGACCGCGCCTTCGTCGAGCAGCAGTGGCAACTGCCTCCGGGCAGCCTGCGCAGCGAAGGCGGCGATGGCACGGTGGCGCTGTTCGAGCAGATGAAAAGCGGTGCGGTAAAGGCCTGCTGGGTCATCTGCAGCAACCCGGTGGCCAGTGTCGCCAACCGGCAGCAGGTGATCGACGGCCTGCGTCAGGCCGAACTGGTGATTACCCAGGATGCCTTCCTCGACACCGAGACCAACCGCTACGCCGACATCCTGCTACCGGCTGCGCTGTGGGCCGAAGGCGAGGGCGTGATGATCAACAGCGAGCGCAACCTCACTCTCATGCCGCGCGCCGTCGAGCCGCCCGGGCAGAGCCTGCCAGACTGGCAGATCATCGCCCGGGTCGCCTGTGCCATGGGCTACGCCGACGCCTTCGACTACCCCGATGCGGAAGCTGTGTACGAGGAGATTCGCCGCTTTCACAACCCAACCACCGGCTACGACCTACGTGGCATCGGCTATGCCGAACTGCGCGAGCAGCCGCGCCAGTGGCCCTGCGCCCCGGGCCGTGACAACCCGCGCAGCCCGCTGCGCTATCGCAACGACGGCAGCAGCCAGACGCTGTTGCACCATGCCCAGGGCGAGTGCCCGGTGTTGGCCTTCCCGACCGCCAGCGGCAAGGCCCGCTTCTTGGCCCGGCCCTGGTTGCCAGCAGCGGAACTGCCGGATGCCGATTACCCCATGGTGCTGAATACAGGCCGCGTGCAGCACCAGTGGCACACCCTGACCAAGACCGGCAAGGTACCGGCGCTGAACAAGCTGGAGCCCGGCCCCTTCGTGGAAATCCACCGCGAAGATGCTGCCCGGCTAGGCATCGCCGAAAAGGACCAGGTGGCCATTCGCTCGCGCCGCGGGCAGGCCGTGCTACCCGCGCGGATCAGCGACCGGGTCATGCCTGGCAACTGCTTTGCCCCGTTCCACTGGAACGACCTGGTCGGCGAGCAACTGGCGATCAACGCCGTGACCTGCGATGCGGTCGACCCGCTGTCGTTGCAGCCGGCGTTCAAGCATTGTGCCGTGACCCTGGAGCGGGTTGCCGGTGAGCGCATCGAAGCCCTTGATCTGAACACTGCCAATCCGGAGCCTGCCCGCATGCCGACCGCCACCCTGTCCCGTCTGCTTGGCCTGGACACCCTGCCAGCCCCGGTGCTGGCCGAGGAAGAGCGCCATTATCTGCAAGGCTTCCTGCTAGGCCTGGACCAGGCGCGCGCCGAGGGCGTGCCCTGCCTGCCGGCCAGTGCGCCGCTGGCCGCCAACCGCCGGCTGTTCATCGATGGCTTGCTGGCCGGGCTGTTCGCCCAGCCGGCGGTGCTGCCCGATGCAGCGTTGATAGCACCACGGCACCAGGTGCTGTGGGCTTCGCAAACCGGCAACGGCGAGCTGTTGGCCGAACGCTGTGCCGAGCGCCTGCGCGGTGCCGGCCTCGACGTGCAGCTCAGTTGCATGGAAGCGGTCAGCCCGCGCCAACTGCAGGGCGCCGCCAGCGTGGTGCTGATCGCCAGCACCTTTGGCGATGGCGACGCGCCCGACAGCGCAGCGGCGTTCTGGCAAGCCTTGCAGGGCGAGGAGGGCGCCCACTGCGCCGAACTGCCTTTTGCCGTGCTGGCCCTGGGCGACTCCAGTTACGACCAGTTCTGCGGCTTTGGCCGCAAGCTCGACCAACGCCTGGCCGAGCTGGGCGGGCGGCGCCTGCTGCAGCGGGTGGACTGCGAGCCGGACTTCGACGACGCCTTCGCCGCCTGGCTGGATGCGCTGCTGCCTACGCTAGGCAGCGCTGCTGCACTGCAAGCGGTCACCGAGCCTGCGCCCGTGGCGACCTATGGCAAGCAGCAACCCTGGGCTGCCACCTTGCTGGAAAACCGCCTGCTCAACGGCCCGGGTGCCAGCAAGGAAACCCGTCAACTGGTGTTCGACCTGAGCGGCAGCGGTTTTACCTATGCCGCCGGTGATGCCTTGGGCGTGTGGCCGCGCAACTGTCCGGCCCTGGTCGACGAACTGCTGGTGTTGATGCAGCTCGATGGCCAGACCATGGTTCAGCTGAAAGGCCAACCCGCCATGCCGCTGACCGAAGCCCTGCAAGCGCACCTGGAGATTGCCAGGGTCACCACGCAGCAGCTGCTGGCCTTCGCCGGCAATGCCCCGGACCTGCAGCGCCTGCTGCAGCCCGAGTGCAAGGCCGAGCTGCAGGACTGGTTGTGGGGGCGGCAACTGGTCGATGTGCTGCGCGCCTTCCCCCAAAAGCTGCCGCTGGCCAGCTGGCTGGAGCTGCTCAAACCGTTGCAGCCGCGCCTGTATTCGATCAGCTCCAGCCCGCTGGCACACCCGCAGCAGGTGCACCTGACCGTTTCCACGGTGCGCTATGGAGCGCGAAAAGGGGTGTGTTCAAGCTTCCTTGCCGACCGTGCGCAGGCGCTGAAAGTGGCCATTTTCCCGCAAGTGTCGAAGCACTTTCGCCTGCCCGAGGATGACAGCGTGCCGGTGATCATGGTTGGCCCCGGCACCGGCATTGCGCCGTTCAGGGCCTTTCTCGAAGAGCGAGAGGCACGTGGGGCGAAAGGGGCCAACTGGCTGTTCTTCGGCGAGCAGTACGCGGCCACCGATTTCTATTACCAGGAGCAGCTGCAGGCCTGGCAGGCTGCAGGGCACCTGCGTCTGGACACGGCGTTTTCACGCGACCAGGCCGAGAAGGTCTATGTGCAGCAGCGCATGCTCGAACAGGGCGCGCAGTTGTGGCAGTGGCTGGAGGCGGGGGCGTACTTCTACGTGTGTGGCGATGCGCAGCGCATGGCCAAGGATGTGGATGCGGCGTTGCGGGCGATCGTCGCCGAGCATGGCGGCATGGATGCAGGGGCTGCTGCGGCTTATGTCGAAGCGCTGGGCAGGGCCAAGCGGTATCGGCGGGATGTGTATTGATGTGCACCGGGATGGGGTGTTGTGCACTGTGAATGTGCATGACCTGTGCCGGCCTCTTCGCGGGTGAACCCGCTCCCACAGGCACTGCACAGGTCTGAAAGATGTTGAGATCCCCTGTGGGAGCGGGTTCACCCGCGAGGAGGCCGGCACAGGCAACCCAGTTGGCACACTCCCTGCTTTATCCCAGTTACAACAAAGCCCACTGATCAACGGCGATCAACCCGGGCCCCTTCCGTGATGAATACAGGCAAAGGCGCCTGGAGCTTCGGCTCCAGGCGCTTTTTTTTTTGATCGAGGATCGGCTTATGAAGGCAACAGCGAGCAGCGGGCAACGAGAGCGACTGGTCATCGTCGGCAACGGCATGGTCGGCCACCATTGTGTCGAACAACTGGTCAGCCGCGGCGCCCTGCAGCGCTTCGAAGTGCATGTGTTCGGCGAAGAGCGCCAACGCGCCTATGACCGCGTGCACCTGTCCGAGTATTTCGGCGGCAGCTGTGCCGAAACCCTGGCCCTGTGCGGGCAGGACTTTTACGGCAGCAACGGGGTGCACCTGCACCTCGGCGAAGCGGTGCTGGAAATCGACCGTGAGTGCGGCGAAGTGGTCACCGCCGAGGGCCGCTACGGCTACGACCAACTGGTGCTGGCCACAGGTTCCTACCCCTTCGTGCCGCCGATCGAAGGTTCCAGCGGCAATGCCCGCCTTGTCTACCGCACCCTCGACGACCTCGACGCCATCCGCGCTGCCGCAGCCAGTGCCCGCCGTGGCGTGGTAGTGGGTGGTGGCCTGCTTGGCCTGGAAGCAGCCAACGCCCTCAAGTCGCTGGGCCTGGAAGCCCACGTGGTGGAGTTCGCCCCACGGTTGATGCCGGTGCAGCTGGACGGCGAGGGCGGTGCCGCGCTCAAGGCACAGATCGAAGCGCTGGGTGTTGGCGTGCATCTGTCGCGTGCCACCCAGTCGATCAGTGCGGGTGAAGACTACCGCTACCGCATGAACTTCGATGGCGGCGAGCACCTGGAAACCGACCTGATCGTGTTCTCCGCGGGTATCCGCCCGCAGGATGCCCTGGGCCGTGCCTGTGGCCTGGACATCGCCGCGCGTGGTGGCGTGGTGATCGACAACCATTGCCGCAGCAGCGACCCACGCATCTTTGCCATCGGCGAGTGCGCCTCGTGGAACGGCAGCGTGTTCGGTCTGGTCGCCCCGGGCTACAGCATGGCGCGCAACCTGGCGGCATTGCTGATGGGGGAAAGCACTGGCGAATTCACCGGTGCCGACATGTCTACCAAGCTCAAGTTGCTGGGCGTGGATGTCGGCTCCATCGGCGATGCCCATGGCGCTACCCCTGGCGCACGCAGCTACCGCTTCATCGACGAAGCCAACAGCGCCTACCGCCGGCTGGTGGTGGATGCCAGCGGCAAGCACGTGCTCGGTGCGGTGCTGGTCGGCGACAACAGCTACTACGACACCCTGCTGCAATACGCCCAGAACGGTATCGCCCTGCCAGCCGACCCCGCGGCACTGATCCTGCCGCAAGGCGGTGGTGCACCGGCCCTGGGCGCCGATGCGCTGCCCGACAGTGCGACCATCTGCTCGTGCCACAACGTCAGCAAGGGCGCGGTGTGCGCCGCCATCGACAGCGGCTGCGGCGACCTTGCCGCAGTCAAGGGCTGCACGAAAGCAGCTACCGGTTGTGGTGGTTGCGCGGCACTGCTCAAGCAGGTGTTCGAGCATGAGCTGACCGCCCGCGGCGTGGCGGTGGACAAGAGCCTGTGCGAGCACTTCGCCTACACTCGCCAGGAACTGTACGGTCTGGTACGGGTGGAGGGTATCCGCACCTTCAACGAACTGCTCGAACGCCACGGCAAGGGCCACGTTGGCTGCGACATCTGCAAGCCGGCGGTGGGCAGTATCCTCGCCTCGTGCTGGAACCAGCCGATCATGGACCCGGCGCTGGTGCCGCTGCAGGACACCAACGACACCTTCATGGCCAACATGCAGAAGAACGGCACCTACTCGGTGGTGCCGCGCATCCCCGGTGGTGAAATCACCCCCGACAAGCTCATCGTGATCGGCCAGGTGGCGAAAAAGTACGACCTGTACACCAAGATCACCGGCGGCCAGCGCATCGACTTGTTCGGCGCCCAGTTGCACGAGCTGCCGCTGATCTGGGGCGAGCTGATCGAGGCCGGCTTCGAAACCGGCCATGCCTACGGCAAGTCGACCCGCACGGTGAAATCGTGCGTTGGCAGCACCTGGTGCCGTTACGGCGTGCAGGACAGCGTCGACATGGCCCTGCGCCTGGAAGACCGCTACAAAGGCCTGCGCAGCCCGCACAAGCTCAAGTTCGCGGTGTCCGGTTGCACTCGCGAATGCGCCGAGGCACAGAGCAAGGACATCGGCGTGATCGCCACCGACAAGGGCTGGAACCTGTACGTGTGCGGCAATGGCGGCATGCGCCCGCGGCACGCCGAGCTGTTCGCCACCGACCTCGACGACGAGACCCTGGTGCGCCTGATCGACCGCGTGCTGATGTTCTATATCCGCACCGCCGACAAACTGCAGCGCACCTCGGTGTGGCGCGAGAATCTGGAAGGTGGGCTGGACTACCTGAAGCAGGTGATCATCGACGACAGCCTGGGCTTGGCCAGCGAGCTGGAAGCGCAGATGCAGCATGTGGTCGACCAGTATGAATGCGAGTGGGCCAACGCCCTCAACGACCCCGAGAAGCTCAAGCGCTTCCGTACGTTCGTCAACGACCGCCGCGCCGACCCGGACGTGCATTTCGTGCGCGAACGCGAACAGCGCCGGCCTGCTGCGCCGCTGCACCTGATCCCAACCGTCGAGGAGGCTGTCTGATGAAGCTGTCCAATGCTGCTGTAAAGACCCACGAGAACTGGCAGGCGGTGTGCCAGGCGGATGACCTGGTGGCCGATTCCGGGGTGGTGGTTTGGCTCGACGGGGCCCAGGTGGCGTTGTTCTACCTGCCGGGGCAGGCGCAGCCGCTGTACGCGGTGGACAACCGCGACCCGCGGTCCGGCGCCAACATCATCGGCCGCGGGCTGGTCGGTAGCTTGCAGGGGGAGTTGGTGGTGGCGGCACCATTGTACAAGCAGCACTTCAGCCTGGAGAGCGGGGAGTGCCTGGAGGATAGCGGGCAGCGCCTGCGGGTGTGGCCGGTGCGGTTGAATGGGGAGGCGGTGGAGTTGGCTGTGGCTTGATGCTCATCAGCCTGTACGGCCCTTTCGCGGGTTTACCCGCGAAAGGGCCGTACAGGTCATCTGCATGCGGTAAGCTTGAGCCCATGAACCTCGACACCCGCATCAAGTACCGCCACCTACTGTGCTTCCTGGAGATTGCCCGGCAGGGCAGCCTGGCCAGGGCTGCCGACATCCTGGCAATCAGTCAGCCGGCCATCTCCAAGACCCTCAAGGAACTCGAAGACCTGCTGGAAACGCGCCTGTTCGCGCGCAGCCGCCAGGGCGTCGAGCTGACCCCGGCCGGCACGCGTTTCATGCGCTATGCCGGGCCCAGCGTGCAGGCCCTGCGCGATGGCGTAAGCAGCCTGCGTGGCGAGGCGCGGGTGCCATCGCAGGTACGCATCGGGGTGCTGTCCACGGTCGAAGGCCTGCTCATGCCCGAAGTGCTGTGTCGCCTGCACCAGCGGCATGAGGCGCTGGTGATCAGCGTGGTCACCGGGGTCAGCGCGCAACTGCTCGGGCAGTTGCGCCTGGGCGAACTGGAGCTGGTGGTCGGGCGCATGACCGACAGCCCACAGATCCAGGGGCTGTCGTTCGAGCACCTGTACAGCGAGTCGATGAGCCTGGTGGTACGGCCCGGCCACCCGCTGCTGGCCGGCACGCCGGTGGAGCGGGCGCAGGTGGGCCGTTACCCGTTGGTATTGCCGCCTGCTGGCACCACCATCCGCCAGCATGCCGACAGCCTGTTCGTGCAATGTGGCATCCAGATGCCGGCCCAGCGCCTGGAAACCCTGTCACTGGCCCTGAGCCGACGCTACCTGCTGGGCAGTGATGCGCTGTGGGTGGCACCACGCGATGCCGTGCTGCTGGACCTTCGCCGTGGCGAGTTGGTCGAACTCGACCTGGGCGTGCGCGAGCCCGGCGGCTCGGTCGGTATCTGCCGCAATGCCGCCTTGCCACAGAGCCTGCCTGGGCAGTGGGTATGCGAGGTACTGCGCGAGGTGGCAGGGCAGTACCGAGAGGGTGCCTACCCTTGAACCCGCTCCGTCAACAGGGCACTGAGGGCCTTGAGGCTGTCGTCGCTCAGGCTGCCGCTGGCCGCCATCAGGCGTAACTGTGCCTGCAGGATGGCATAGCGCTGTCGGGCCAGTTGCAGGCGCGTGCGAGTCAACTGCTGCTCGGCATCCAGCACATCGTTGCTTATCCGTGCGCCGGCCTCGTAGGCGTGCGTGGTAATGCGCAGATCGCTCTGGCTGGAACGCAAGGCCTGTTGCAGGGCCTGGTACTGGCTGATGCCACCGGTGAGGTTGAGGTAGGCCTGACGGGCCATGAAATCTGCCTCGCGTCGCGCATCTTCCAGCTCGCTCTCGGCGGCGCCCTGCAGGGCACGTGCCTCGCGCGTGCGGCTTTGGGTGCCGCCACCGGCGTACAGGGGAACGCTGAGCTGCACACCGACCACGGTCTGGGTGTACTTCTCCTCGGGTACGGTCACGTCGTACAGGCTGCCTCCCACGGAGGCAAAGCGGCCGTGCGCGGCCACCAGGTCGAGGGTTGGCAGATGGCCGGCCCGTTGTTTGTCCACTTCCTGTTCGGCGATCAGTTGGCGTACTTCGGCTGCCTGCACCTTCAGATTGTGCTGGCGGGCCTGGTCGGTCCAGGCATCCAGCCGGGCCGGTTGCGGGCCACTGAAGGAGACCAGGTCATCAGGCCTGGCCAGCTCGCCCGGCATACTGCCAGTCAGCCTGGCCAGCGCCTGCTGGTTGAGGCGCAGGGCATTGTCGGCGGCAATCTGCTCGGCCTGCGCGAGGTCGTAACGGGCCTGGATGCGCTGCACCTCGTTCTCGGTACCCGAGCCTTCGCGGCGCAAGCGCTGTGCCTTGTCCAGTTGCTGGCCGAGGGTGTGCACCTGCTGGCGGCTGGTAGCCAACTGGTCTTCGGCCAGCAACAGTTCGAAGTAGGCGTCGGCCACGCGCAGCATCAGGTCCTGGCGCGCAGCGAGCAGGTCGATTTCACCGGCGGTGGCCAAGGCCTTGCCCTGTTCATGGCCGACGACGTTCTGCCAGCGCAGCAGGGGCTGTATCAATACCAGCGCGTAGGCATTGGAGTTGTCGCGGTTGCGGTGTGCAGGGCCGCTGTGTTCGCGGTCGACCCAGGCTGCGCCGCTTTCCAGGGACAGGTGCGGCAGCAATTTAGCCAGCGCCTGTGGTGCCTTCTGCGCCGCTGCCTGTTGACGTTGCTGCGCCGCAGCGTAGGCCATGTCATGCCCCAGGGCTTGCTGGTAGGTCTGGTACAGGTCGCTGGCCTGGACCGTGCTGGCGCAAGCCAGTGCCAGCGCCAGCACGGCTAGGCAGGTTCGTGTGCTTTGTCCGAACACGTCACGGACTCCTTTGCAAGTGAGGGCTTGGGTAGGCGGGAGTTGCGCATCAGCAGCACCATGGGCACGCCGATCAGCATCACCGCACCGAGCAGGCCGAAGAGCATGCTGAAACCGAGCATCTGTGCCTGCTCCCGGGCCTGCATGAAGGCCAGTACGGCGTTGGCCTGGTCTGCACCGAGCAGGTCGGTGGAGAGCCGTCGCGGGTCGAGGTTGGCCAGGTCCCAGCCGCTGGCAAGCAGGCTGTTTTCGTCGACGTGCTCGGATAGTTGCCGGTAGCGTGCCCAGGAGAAACGCGTGAGCAGGGTGGCGGCGATGGCGATGCCCACGCTGCCGCCCAACTGGCGCATCAGGTTGAGCACGCCGGAGCCCACCGAGATCAGCTGCGCCGGCAGTTGGCGCATGGCCAGGTTGGTCAGTGGCACGAAGATCATGCCCAGCCCGAAGCCACGGATGATCAATGGCCAGTACAGGGTGTCGGGGTTGCTTTGCAGGGTGAACTGGGTATGCAGGTACATGGCGTAGCCGTAGACCAGGATGCCCACGCAGATGAAGTAGCGCTCATCGATGCGGTTTTCCTGCGACAGCTTGCCGATCACCAGGGTACTGACCGCACTGGCCAGGGCACCGGGGAAGATCACAAGGCCACTTTGGTAGGCGCTTTGCTCGAGCAGCGTCTGCAGCAGCAGAGGCACCATGAACAGCGTGCTGTACAGGCCGAAACCGACGCAGAAGGCGCAGATCGATCCCAGAAGAAACTCGCGGTTGCTGAACAGCGCGAGGTTGACGATCGGGTTGGCCACCCGCCGCTCCCAGTAGCAGAACCCGATCAGGCCGAGCAGCGCCAGTGCCAGGCACAGCAGGCTGAGGTCTGACTCAAGCCAGTCCCAGTGTTCGCCACGCTCCAGCAGGATCTGCAAGCTGCCGACGCCGATTGCGAGCAGCACGAAGCCCGGATAGTCGATGCTTTGCGGGCGTCGCTCGTTGGGTGAATCGCCTACGCACAGCCATGCCAGCAGCAGGGCCAGCGCGCCGATCGGCAGGTTGATCAGGAAGATCCAGTGCCAAGAGAACTCGTCGATCAGGTAGCCGCCGACCGAGGGGCCGAGGGTTGGCCCCATCATCACCCCGACGCCGTACAAGGCCAGGCCGGCGCTGACCTTTTCCTTGGGGAACACGTCGTAGATGATCGCCTGCGAGATGCCCAGCAAGCCGCCCCCGGCCAGGCCCTGCACCACTCGCCACAGCACCATCTGCCACAGCTCCTGCGACAGCGCGCAACCGAGCGAGGCCAGCACGAACAGCGCCGATGACACCAGGTAGTAGCGGCGCCGGCCAAACCAGGCAGACAGCCAGCCGCTGGCCGGCAGGATCACCACGTTGGCGACGATGTAGCCGGTCGAAACCCACGAAATTTCGTCCACCGACGCCCCGAAACCGCCCATCAGGCTGGGGATGGCGACGTTGACGATGGTGACGTCGAGCAGCTCCATCATCGAGATCAGGGTGACTGTCACGGCCACCAGCCACGGCGACTTCATAGCGGCTGCCCGCTGTCGCGGGTATCGACCTCGACGAACACGCTCATGCCCTGGCTGAGCGCCTGTTGCATGTCTTTGGGCAGCTGGCGGAACTCGATGCGCGCCTGGATGCGTTGCACCACCTTGGTGAAGTTGCCGCTGGCGTTCTCCTGTGGCAGCAGCGAGAAACGCGCGCCAGTGGCCGGCACCAGGCTATGTACCACGCCCTCCAGCTGCTGCCCCGGAAAGGCATCGACGCTGATGCGTGCAGGTTGGCCGACACGAACCCTGCCGATCTGGGTTTCCTTGAAGTTGGCCACTACCCACATGTGTTCTGTACTGACCAGGCTCAAGAGTTTTTGACCGGCCACCACGAATTGCCCGGGCTGCACATCCTTGTGCACGATCACCCCACCCTGCGGGGATGCCTGCCGGGTGTCCTGCAGTTCGATGCGGGCCAGTGCCAGGGCCGACTCAGCGGCCTTGATCCGGTACTCTTCAACTTTCAGCGCGGCCTGGTTGGCCAGGGTACCTTCGCGGGCTGCGGTGGAGTTGTCGCGGGCCGCCTGCAGCTGGTGGCTCAGGGCGCTGAAGCGTGCGCGGGCGGCTTCCAGGTCCTGGGTACTTACAACGCCCTGGTCGGCCAGGCGCCGGGTGCGTTGATAGTCGCTGCGGGCCTGTTCGACATTGGCCGCCAACTGACCGATGGTGGCCTGTGCTGCCTGACTGCGCGCAGCTGCACTGCGGACCTGGCTGTCCACCAGGCCGGGCATGCCGCCTTGCCCGGTGGCCACCAGCGCGCTCAGGTAATTGGCCCGCGCCTGTTCAACCCGCTGCTGATATTCGTCATCGCGCACCTGGAACAGCAGGTCCCCTTTGTTCACGCGCGTGTTTTCGTGCACAGGCACGTCCACCACCACGCCGCTCAGCCGCGCCCTGATAGGGATGATCACGCCTTCCACTTCGGCATTGTCGGTGCTGACGTACTGCCGTGCGTATTGCCAGCGCTGCAGCCCGAGTGCTGCCAGGCCTGCGATGACCAGCACCGATACTGCCAACTTGGCGTACTTGCCTTTCACCATGTCACACGCTCTCGTCCATGTCGTTGGGGGCCAGAACCCCTTGCCTGCGTCGGGCGCAGGCAAGGGATGATGCTCAGCTGGTTGCTGGCGCGCACGTGGCCTGTGCTGCCGCGCGCTGATGCAGTTGCTCCAGCACGCCATCCCACAGCACGGTGCGGGCTACCAGCGCGTCGGCGGCGCTTTTCGCCAGGGTCTGCTGTTGCGCCGGTTCGCTGACGATCTCGGCGATGATGCGTTTGGCTGCCGGGCCGTGATCGTCGCCGTCCATTTCGATGTGGCGCTTGAGGTAGTAGGTCAGCATCGGCACGCTGGCTTCATCGATGGCCCAGCGTTGCAGCAGGCCGCCGAACATGTCCGGGATGATGTCTTCGCGGCCGAAGAAGAAATACGCCAGCACCTGCTCGGTCGAGCCGTGCAGGGCAACTTCCAGGGTCTTGCTGACGAACACCTTGGCCGGCAGCGGAATGTCGACATTGGTCAACGCCTGGGCAAGGGGCACGCCTGCTTGCAGCAGTGCCTGGAACTGGCGGAACGGGCCGGTATCGGCGCCGATCTCGTCCATTGCGCCAAGGTACAGCTCCAGATGGCTGATGAAGCCGCCGTCGGGGTGTTCGTCGGTTTCCTCGCCGGTGACGATCTCGTTGATCAGCCGCGCGGCAAGGATATGCCTGGGTGGCAGCCAGGGCAGGGAGACGCAGGTCAGGTCGCGCTGGATGCGCTTGAGCAGCGTCATGAAGTCCCACACGGCAAAGACGTGGTTCTCCATCAGCAGGCGTACATCATCCAGAGTGCTGATGCGGGCGAACAGTGGGTGTGCCAGCAGGGTGCGGCGTTCGTTTTCAATCAGTTCATCGACGTCAAAAGACATACTCGGCTCCTTGAGTTTTGGGGCTCGCCAGGCGTACATCACAGCCCGGGGCTACCTGGCGGTGGCATCGTCTGCCAGGCGCCGGCATAGGGGAAACGTGCCTTGCAGTAGCGCAAGGCTCCGAAGAAACGCGGTTCGATCAGCGCCTGTCGGCCTTCGTACCAACCGCTGGCGAGCAGTTGGCGGTGCAGGCGAGGCAGGCGCCAGCACGGCACGCGCGGATACAGGTGGTGCTCCAGGTGGTAGTTGGAGCCCAGGTGCAGCAGGGTGCTCAGTGCTGCGGTACGCGAGCGGGCCACCGGCAGCGCTACATCGGTTTCGAAGGCATGCTCCTGGTAGGCGTTCAGGGCAGAAATCAACAAGGCCAGCAGCAGGCAGCCCGCCACGGCAGGCAGCAGCGGTGGCCACTTTGCCGCCAGCAGCAGCCACAGTGCCGGCCACAGCAGCTGGCAGGCCAGGTTGGCTCTGGCCAGCAAACGGATCTGCCGGTCGGGCAGTGGCAATGTGCCGCTGACCTGGGCGCCGGGCAGGGCCAGGCGCACGGTTTGCAGCAGATACCAGGCGGTGGCATGCAGGCGTGACACCAGCAACCGGGTGGCGGCCAGGCGATAGCGCCGCAACAGGCGCCAGTCCGGGTCCTGGGGGCTACCGTTGTAGCGATGGTGCTGCCAGTGGTCGACGAAGTAGCCGGTGACGCAGAAGCCCGTGAGCATCGAGCTCAGCGCCACCGCCAGCATGCAGCTGTACAGGCGGTTGTCGCTGAGGTTGAAGTGGAAACCCTCGTGGCCCAGGATGCCCTGCAGAAACAGGCCGTAGCCCGCCAGCAGCAGCAATGGCAAAGCCAGCGGCCATGCCTGGGGGGCGCGGTCGACGATGGCCACAAGCAGTGCCAGCGGTGCGGCGAACAGCAGCAACGCGTAGCCGATCACCAGGGTGGTTTCCAGCGCTGACGGCGTCAGCAGGCTTCGCTCAGGGCGCAGCAGGGGCTTGTCCAGTGCCAGTTGCGTCATCGGCCTGGCCTCAGTCGATCAGTTCGGGTTTGAGCGACAGCTGCCCGGCCTTGCTCAGGCTGCGCAAGCGCAGGCCGATGAAGGCATCCACCAGGCTTGGCAGCCAGCGTGCGGTGTACATGGCCACGCTGCCGAGGAAGGTCAGGCCGCGGTTGCGCAGGCCGTGGCGGGTGCAGGCACGCACCAGGCCATTGCTGGCGTCATCGAGTTTTTCCTCAAGCGACAGCAGCACGCGTTCGCCGCGCTTGAAGCTGACCAGGCGCTTCACCGACAGACCGACCCGTTCGGCCGGGTCGTGAATGGCCGTGTCGATGAACCCGGGGAACACCGTGACCACATCCAGTTGCCCGGGGTACTGCATGCGCAGCACATCCGAATAGGCGCTCAAGGCTCGCTTGCTGGTGGCGTAGGCGGCCACGTACGGGGCGTTGACCAGCGCGAACAGCGAAGACACGTTGACCACCTTGCCACGCTTGCGCAGCAATGCCGGCAAGAACCGCGAGGTCAGTTGCCACGGAGCCAGCAGGTTGACTTCCAGTGCGCGACGCACATCATCGTTTACCCCTGTTTCGCCCCGTTCCAGGGTCAGCACCCCGGCATTGTTGATCAGGATGTCGATGTCGCCGAAGCGCTCCAGGATGGAGGCAGCAGCTTCGTCCAGGCGTTCGCGGTCGCACAGGTCGAGCAGGTAGTAGGCATCGAAGTTCAGTGCCCCATGCGGCTCGAGCCGGTCGATGCCGATAACGGTTGCCCCTTGATGCTTGAGTTTGCGTGCGGTTTCCAGGCCCAGGCCGCGTGCCGCGCCGGTAATGACGACGATCTTGTTGTGCAGTTTCACGGGGTGACTCCATTGGCAATGCTGAAGGTGGCGCCTTGCAGGTAGCGGTCGAGGTTGGCCGTCATGCTGAAGCGTCCGGGCGGGTGGAACTGCAGGCCGCGGGTACTGGCCAGCCAGTCGCAGCCCTGGTTCGAACGGATGAACGACAGGCCGCCGAGCATCTGGTGGGCCAGGTCGGACGCGCTGGCCAGTTGCTGTTCGATGCCGTAGCGGGTCAGCAGCAGGCGCGCCAGCAGGTCGTCGGCGTCGCCTTGCAGGTGTTCCACCTCGTGCGCCAGGCCTTCCAGCGCACTCATGCACAGTTGCAGCTGGCAGGCCAGCTGCACGCGCTGCTGGTCGCTCCAGCGGCGCTCGTCGATCGCCCGCTCGACCAGGCCCATGCAGGCGCCCAGGTAGCTGGCGCTGATCAACAGCTCGAACCAGATGAAACCGATGGTCTGCACATCGCCAAGCTGCGATTTCAGCCCGGCGGAGAAGATCATCTTGTCGCTGACGTAGACGTCCTCCAGGCGCAGCTCCTGGCTCTGTGCGGCGGCCAGCGCGCTGTTGCCCCAGAACGGGTGGCGGCTGATGCCGGGGGCGGAGGCGGGGATGAGTGCGATCATCAGCTCCTCGCCGTCCTCGCTGGTGCGGCTGTAGCTGGCAGTCAGCAGGTCCATCGAGCTGCTCAGGCTGCACGGTTGCTTGCTGCCGCTCAGGCGGACTCCGTCAGCCAGCTGCACGGCTTCCATGCCGGCATCCAGGATGCCGCCTCCCGGTACGCCTTCGGCGAAGCCAGAGGCCAGCAGCAGACGCTGCTTGGCAATGGCCGACAACAGCAGGCCTTCGGCACCTGCGCCCCGGGCGGCGACGGCAACCAGGCTGGCCACGGAAAACTGATGCATGGTGCTGGCCACGGCCAGTGAAGGTGACAACGCACCGAGGGCCAGCTGCACCTGCAGCGCCTCGCATGCGCTGGCGCCCAGGCCACCACCAGCCTTCGGCACCAGCAAGGCAACCGGGCCGGTATGCTTGAACCAGTCCACAACCGGGCTGTCAGCGGCTTCGCGCTGTTCGAAGGGCAACTCCGTCAGCAGTTTGGCAAAGTCCGGGGCAAAGCGTTGCAAGGTCTGCCTGGCGTTGTGCAGGAGTGACAGGGGCATGGCTCAATCCTTGATCTGGCTGTTCGGGAACAGGCCATGGATGATGGCGCTGATGTTGTCGCGGATCGCTTGCCGGGCGACCGGGTCAAGCATGTCGGCCAGCATCGGCAGACCCAGGTCGAAGTTCGAACGGAAGGCAATGCTGGCGCCTTCGGCGGTTTCGCTGACTTGCCACGAGCCGGAAAAGTGGTCGATATCACCAGCGGTCTGGCGGAAATGGATATGCAGGTTGGCCGGGTCGAACACATCACGCTCCTGCCATTTGAGGATGCCGCTGTGGAAGTTCACCTCCCAGTTGCTCAGCACCTCATGTTCATGCACGGCTTCGATTTCGATGTTGCGCACCGACTCGCAAAACTGTGGATAGGCGCTGAAGTTACTGATGGCGGCGTAGACCTGTTCGGCGCTCTGGCTGGGTACATGGGCGTTCAGGCTGACTTCGTTCATTTCGGTGTCCTATTCAAAGGTACGGGCAAGGGCGCGGGCGAAACCGCCGAGCAGCCATTCAACGTCGCTGTCGCTGTACAGGGCAGGCGGCGTCAGGCGGATCACCCGGTGATCGTTGAGGGAGTGGTTGACCACGATGCGTTGGTCGATCAGGTGCATGACCATGTTGGCCGCCAGGCCGGCATCGGCGAACTCGACCCCCAGCAACAGCCCGGTGCTACGCAGTTGCACCTGGTTGCCGCAAGGGTGTTGCCGCAGCACGTTCTGCAGGCCCTGGCGCAGGCGTTGCCCCAAGGCTTCGGCACGGGGTACCAGCTGTTCGTGCTGCATCACCTGCAAGGTCGCCATTACCGCAGCCATGGCCAGCGGGTTGGCGCCGAAGGTGGAGGTGTGCATCAGCGGGTTGCGATTGAGCGGTGCCTGCATGTCGGCAGTGCAAACCATGGCACTTACTGGCACGCAGCCGCCGGAGAGGCTTTTGCCGACCAGCAGGATGTCCGGTACCACGCCCTCGTGCTCGCAGGCCCACCAGCGCCCGGTACGGCCCATGCCCGACTGGATCTCGTCGGCAATCAGCACAGCGCCGTACTGGTCGCAGAGTTGGCGCACCTGCTGCAGGTAGCCGGCTGGAGGTACTATCACCCCGGCCTCGGCCTGTACCGGCTCGAGGATGACGCAGGCGCGTTCGGGCTGCGCCTGCAACTGCTGGCGCAGGGCATCGGCATCACCGAATGGTACGAAGTGGCTGTCGCCCAGGCGGTCGGCAAAGGGTGAGCGATACAGCGTCCGGCCAGTGACCGCCAGCGAACCCAGGGTCTTGCCGTGGTATCCACCCTGGGTCGAGATCACCTGTTGGCAACCGTTTAGCCAGGCCAGTTTCAGCGCCGCCTCGGTGGCTTCGGTACCGGAGTTGCAGAAGTACACATACTGCAGGGGCGCCGGGCATACCGCGGCCAAGGCCGCAGCGGCCTGGGCCTGGAACGGGTTGAGCATGAGCTTGCTGGCCATCGGGTGGCTGTGCAGCTGGTGGCTGACCTTTTCAACCACCTGCGGGTGCGAATGCCCGAGCAGGAACACGCCGTAGCCGCCGGCATCCAGATAGCGGTTGCCGTCCATGTCGAACAGGTAGACGCCTTCGCCGGCTACCTCGATCGGCAGGTTCATCATCGACGCAAGGCGGGCATAGCCGGCATTGACATGGTCACGGTACTGGGCGCGTACCTGCTCGGCGTCCAGCCCTTCAGGCAGGGGAGTGAAGCTGTTCATCGTCTCAGGCCTCCATGGCCAGTTCGCCGTGGCGCTCACCTGAGGCCGGTGTTCTCAGCATGCGTTGCATGGCCGAAAGCTTGGGGGACAGGCGGGCCAGCGTCAGTGCCAGCTCCTGGCGCGGCGAACGCATGGCCAGGCGCCGGGCTGGCAACAGCTGCTCCAGCGAGCTTGGCAATGGCTGCAGCAGGCTGGCGTAGCGGCACAGCTGGGTGGCGCGGCCGAGGGCTGCGCGGATGTTCTCCTCCAGGGCTGGCAGGAACACCGGGCGCACCAGGCGTTCGTAGATATCCGGGTTCATGCAGCGCGGGCGCTGGAACGGCTTGCCCTGGTCCTGCATTTCCGCGCACATCAGGTCGAGCAGGGTGCGGATATCGAGCGCCTGCGGGCCGTTGCTGAGGAAGTAGTCGTCGCCGATCAGGCGCTGGTCCAGTGCGCTGGCGATGCCGGCCGCGGCAACATCACGGGCGATCACATCGACTCGTCCGTTCTCCGGGCACGGGATGATCGGCAGGTAGCCGGACATCATCAGCCCCATGGTCAGGTGAAAACCCTGAAGCATGGGCATGTGGCCACTGTGGCTGTCGCCGATGATGATCGACGGGCGGAAAATCGACACCGGCACGCCTGCATCGCGAACCAGGCTCTCGGCCTGGCGCTTGACCACTTCGTACGGGGTCGAAGGCATCACGCCGGGGTGATAGTCGCACGGGTGGGTGAAAGCGGTGCTGATGTGGTACAGCGGCACATCGGCGTCGCGGACAAACTCCAGCACTTGTTCGGTGCCTTGGTAGTTGACCGAGAACACCGCTTCGGCGTGGCCATCCAGGCGGGTGATAGCTGCGCAATGGATGACCCAGTCGACGCGCCTGGTCAGTGCCAGGTAGTCCGCGCCGGACAGGCCCAGGCGCGGTTGGCAGATATCACCGCGCAGGGTTTCTACCCCTGGATGGCGGATGCTGCTGCGACGGGTCAGGCAGACCAGGTGATAGCGCTCGGCCAGTTGGCCGATCAGGGTATCACCCAGTACGCCGGCACCGCCGGTAAGGAAAACGGTCAGCCGCGAGGGTCCTGACATGGGCTAGCACTCCTTGCTCGCTAGGTTGATGAACTGGCATGTGCCATGGCGCCCGTCTGCCTGGCCGCCGCAAGGGGGCCAAGGAACCGGAACGATTAAAAAAGCCGACCTGTGATCACATGGCCGGCAAGTGGCCCTGCGCCTGATGGTGGAGACCCCGGTTGGCGCGGGCTGGAGGGGATGATGGCGATTTAGAACTGTGGATTCTTGAATGAATCGCTTGTATTGCGCAGCACCATGGCGACGCGGCTGGGCGACATGCCGACCATCCGTCGCATCGTGCGGGTGAGGTGGGCCTGGTCAGCGAAGCCGCCGGCGACAGCGGCATCGCTGAGGCTGGCTTCATGGGCAAGGGCGTGGCAGGCGCGTTCGAGTTTGCGCCAGATGATCCATTGCGACAGGGGCACGCCCATCTGTCGCGTGGCGAAAAAGCGCAGGCGTGGGCTGGAAAGGCCCACCGCGCTGGCTGCACGCGAGACCGCACCAATGCCGGCCCAGTCCTGGCGCAGCAGGTTCAGGGCATTGGACAGGCGTGGGTCGAAGCTTTCGGGGGGGACCAGTTTGAGCTCCAGGGCTGCCACCACCTCGTGGAAGTTGGCGGCCAGGCGCACGCAATCGACGATATCCTGGCTGACAGCCGCCTTGCCGCTGTCGTCGAGCAGGGCTTTGAGCGCGCGGCCAAGTGGCGCATCCGGATACAAGTAGAGGAAGGCGACGCGGTCCGGGTTGGGCAGTGAACGGTGGTCGACCGATGGCCCTATCAGAACCCCGGGCGCGGTGAGGACCTGCTTGCCGAACTCCACGGTGATGTCGTAGCGCAGGCCGATGCACAGCTGGATGGCGACATGGGCATGGGCTTCGGTCTGGTCGCTTTTGCCGGTGTAGCCCAACCAGTAGTCACCGAAGGTTACTGCTCCGTCCCATCTCATTGTGCATCCCTGAAGCCTGTTCTAGATAGCTTGGCCACATCCGGGCCAGTATCCTGAAAGCGGCAGATGATAGCGTTATGGTATATCTTGGTCGACACAAAGCGTAACGAATGATCTGTCGTTGCAATTATGGCTTTTCTGCCGAGTGCAAGGTTATGGAACTAATCCGGCTTTACTGGCTCTTATGCCGGTAGCCATGGGTTGGGGGCGCCTGATAAGCTCGCGGCTTCTACCCTGATTGCCCTTATGGCGCATGAACAAGGAAATTACATGAAACAGCATCGTTTGGCGGCTGCGGTTGCCCTGGTTGGCCTGGTACTGGCTGGCTGTGATCAACAGACCAGCAGCCCCGAGCTGAAGACTCCGGCACAGAAAGCCTCCTACGGTATCGGCCTGAACATGGGCAAGAGCCTGGCTCAGGAAGGCATGGAAGACCTTGATTCGAAAGCAGTAGCCCTCGGCATCGAAGACGCCGTTGGCAAGAAGGAACAGCGCATCAAGGATGAAGAGCTGGTAGAGGCCTTCACCGCGCTGCAGAAGCGTGCCGAAGAGCGCCTGGCCAAGGCCAGCGAAGAAGCCGCCTCCGCCGGCAAGAAGTTCCTCGAGGAAAACGCCAAGAAGCCAGGCGTGGTCACCACTGCCTCGGGCCTGCAGTACGAAGTGGTCAAGAAGGCCGACGGCCCGCAGCCCAAGGCGACCGACGTGGTTACCGTCCACTACGAAGGCAAGCTGATCGATGGCAAGGTGTTCGACAGCTCCGTCGAGCGCGGCAGCCCGATCGACCTGCCTGTCAGCGGCGTGATCCCGGGTTGGGTCGAAGGCCTGCAGCTGATGCACGTCGGCGAGAAGTACAAGCTGTTCATCCCGGCTGAACTGGCCTACGGTGCGCAGAGCCCTAGCCCGCTGATCCCGGCCAACTCGGTACTGGTATTCGACCTGGAACTGATCGCCATCAAGGATCCGGCCCAGCTGCAAGGCGCCGAGCCGGAAGCGGAAGCTCCTGCCGAGGCCCCGGCCGAAGCGCCTGCCAAGTAACACTGGCTGGCCCACGCAAAACGCCCCGTCCTGACGGGGCGTTTTCGTTTGTGCCGGGTGGTTGGACGAACCTGCAACTGCTGATACTGTCCGAGGAAATGCAGCGTCAGGAAGCAGGATGCTTTTGGCGCAAACCGTTTGCGGCGTACGCACCCCACGGTATGAAATGACTGTGTAAAAAACGCCCGATCTGACCGGGGCCCTTGCCTGGCAGGCACCTGGGGTCGGAAACGTCGCCCTGTTCACAAGGTTATCCACAATAAATGTGGATAACCTTTTCCTCTTGGAGGCTCCATGAGCGCACCCTGGAATTTCGCCCGTTTCCTGCCCTTGGCCGAGCGCCTGCTCAGCCGTGGCCGGTTGCCGGCCTTGCTGTTTGCGGTCGCCCGCAAAGGCCCGCGCATTGGCCAGTTGCGTGAAGATGTGAAGCTGCTGCAGTCGCTATGCCTGGCCTGGTGGCGCGGCGAGTACCGCGCCATCAGCCCCAAGGCGCTGCTCACTGTCGTCGCTGGGCTGCTGTATTTCGTCAGCCCCATCGACGCTATCCCAGACTGGCTGCTGGGCGTGGGTTTCCTCGACGACATCGCGGTGCTGGGTTGGGTGCTGAAGACCGTGGCCGACGAACTGGCACGCTTCAAGGCCTGGCGTGACTCCCAGGCGCCCGAACGGCTGCGCGTGGTCGAGCGCCTGCCGGCCACCCCTGAAGCCCTGCGGTTGGAACGCAACACCCAGTGAAACCGGCCGCAACCGCAGCGCAACTGCACAGACCCCAGAGTTGGTAATATAATTGGCATAAGGGTTATGCCTACGGATTACATGCTGTAATCCTTTTTAAAGGGGTTTGTAATGGGTATTCAGGTCATCAGCCGGGACGGTCAACCCGAGTACGCCGTCGTTCCCTGGGAACAGTACCAGGCACTGCTCAAGGCCGCTGGGCAGGCACCAGCCGAGGTGCTTGCCAGTGAAGCGCAGGGCGATGTGGCCAGTGCGCCATTGCCGGCCTTCAGCGAAGTGGCACAGATTCGCCAGGCCAAGGGCATTGCCCCTGAGCAACTGGCGCGCAATGTCGGGGTAAGCCCGGCGTACCTGGCCATGATCGAATCGGGCGAACGCCAGCCAGATGCTGCTATCCGCCGTGCTCTGGCGTGGCATCTGGGGGTGGCTGGCTGGAGCGAGCCATCATGAGCCAGGTCAGGATCAGCCGTCAGCACTGGGATAACCTGCTGGGCGAGCTTGACCTGGCCCGTCGTCAACGTCACTTGCTGACGTATCGAGCGCTGATCGAGCGCTTGCAGTTGCCCAGCCCGGCCATGCAGACGCTCACAGCCGCGCTGGAGTACCTGGCGGTGCTGGATGCCCGCGCCGAGCAGCCATTGCGCAGCTCGCTGGTAATCAGCCAAGGTGCCAGCCGTTTGCCGCGTACCGGTTTTTTCGAGTGCGTGGAGCGCCTGGGGCGTTTCTCCGGGCCCGTGGATGGTATGGAGGCGGCGTCGTGGCATGCCTCCGAAGTCGTCCGGGTGTTCGAGTACAGCTACCCTGAAACAGCCTGATTCGTTGCCTGTTCCGGCCTCTTCGCGGGTAAACCCGCTCCCACAGGTTCACCACAGGTCTTGAGCCTTGTGTTCTACCTGTGGGTTTACCCGCAAAGAGGCCGGAACAACGGGCAAAGCATCCCTGTGGATCAGCCCGCAAGCCCTGCCATCGGCATCCACCACCTCCAATACCTCCAGGTGCCGGTGCCGGCCAAACAACTCCAGCAACTGCCCAATCGTGGCATTGAGCCGCACCGTCGGCTGTTCGGCTTGCGGAGCGTTCATCAGCGCCGGTAGTGGCCGGCTTTCGCGCGCCCCCAGCTCCTGCGGCCGCCCAAGCAGGTAGCCCTGCACCAGGTCCACGCCCATCTCCAGCAATACCGCCAGCTCTTCCACCAGCTCGATACCTTCGGCAATCACCTGCGCCTTCGACGCTCGCGCAATCTGCAATATCGAACCGACGAATTCACGCTTGAGCGGGTCGCGATGGATGCCGTCGATGAAATGGCGGTCGATCTTCACGTATTCGGGGCGCAGCTCCGACCACAGGCGCAGGCTCGAATAACCGGCCCCCAGATCGTCGATGGCAATCGAGAAGCCCATGTCCCGGTAGTGGTGCAGGGCATTGGACAGCAGCTGGAAGTCGTCGGTCGGGGTATGTTCGGTCAGCTCGATCACCACCCGGCTGGGCGGCAGGCCGACCTGTTCGAGCAGTTTAAGGGTTTGTCCGGAGGGGTAGTGCGGCTCGAGCAGCGATTCCGGCGAGATGTTGAGAAACAGCTTGCCCTGCAACTGCTGTTCACTGAAACGCCGGCAGGCGCTTTCCCGGCAGGCAGCCTCCAGCTCAGTCAGGCGGCCGGCCTGGCGGGCGATGGTAAACAGGTTCAGCGGTGCGTGCAGCGGACTGTTGGACGGCCCGCGACTCAATGCTTCATGGCCGAAAACCCGTTGCTCGCTCAGGCACATGATCGGCTGGAACAGGCTGTGAATACTGCGTTGAGCCAGGATGGCACTCAAGGCACTGAGCTGTTCGGCGACGGTCATGACGTATTCCTGAAAATGAAAGGGCCGGGCGTTTCCACGCCCGGCCCCTCTATTTCACGACAGCGCGATGACTGTTTGATGACATGTGTGACTAATTTGCCATCATTGCCACAGTGCCTTACTTCTTGGCCACCTTGGTGCTTGCACTCAGGTAGTCGATCAGGATGCGGCCGGTTTCCGACAGATAGGCATCGTCCTCTGGCTTGGTGTTTTCATCCTCGGTCGGCAGCGCGTCCTCGTCCTCTTTCTTCAGTTCCTTCAGTGGCTCTTCACCCTTGGCCTTGCGGCGAATGTTCTCCAGCGCCAGTTGCTTGGCCTCGATTTCGTCGTGGCGTGCACGGCGGTCCTGTTCGTTGAGGCTGACGGTCTTCTCGTTCATCAGCTTTTGGGTCAGGGCCAGGCGGTCGCGGATGTAGGTGAATTCCGCATCCTTGTCGCTGCGTGCTTCATGCTGCGCCTTGAGCTGGGCCAGGAACGGCTTGAACGGGTCGGCTGCGGGCTTGACCACTGGGCGAATGGTGTCCCATGGCATGGCCTCGGGCAGGGCGCTTTCGCCGATTTCCTTGGTGTCGATGATCGACGGGTAATCGATGTCCGGCAGTACGCCTTGGTGCTGGGTGCTCTGCCCGGAAACCCGGTAGAACTTGGCCAGGGTAAGCTTCAGCTCGCCATGGTTGAGTGGCTGGATGGTCTGCACGGTGCCTTTGCCGAAGGTCTGGCCACCGATGATCAGCGCACGGTGGTAGTCCTGCATGGCACCAGCGAAAATCTCCGAAGCCGAGGCCGACAGGCGGTTGACCAGCAGCGCCAGCGGGCCCTTGTAGAATGCCCCCGGGTTTTCGTCTTCCAGCACGTCGACACGGCCGTCGCTGTTGCGCACCAGCACGGTCGGGCCTTTCTCGATGAACAGGCTGGTCAGCTCGGTAGCTTCCTGCAGCGAGCCGCCGCCGTTGTTGCGCAGGTCGATGACCACGCCGTCGACTTTTTCCTTCTGCAGTTCGGTGAGCAGCTTCTTCACGTCGCGCGTGGTGCTCTTGTACTCCGGGTCACCGGCGCGATAGGCCTTGAAGTCGAGGTAGAAGGCCGGGATTTCGATGATGCCCAGCTTGTAGTCACGCCCGTCCTGCTTGAGCTTGAGCACCGACTTCTTCGCTGCCTGCTCTTCGAGCTTCACCGCCTCGCGGGTTATCGACACGATCTTGCTGGTCTGGTCGCTAGGGGCGTTGCTGGCCGGGATGATCTCCAGGCGCACCACCGAGCCTTTCGGGCCGCGAATCAGTTTCACCACTTCGTCCAGGCGCCAGCCGACCACGTCGACCATTTCCTTGTTGCCCTGGGCCACACCGATGATCTTGTCGGCCGGTGCCACCTGCTTGGTCTTGGCCGCCGGGCCTGCCGGCACCAGGCGCACGATCTTGACCTGGTCGTTGTCGCTTTGCAGCACTGCGCCGATACCTTCCAGCGACAGGCTCATGTTGATGTCGAAGTTTTCTGCGTTATCCGGCGACAGATAGTTGGTGTGCGGGTCGTAGGACTGGGCGAAGGTGTTGATGTAGGCTTGGAAGATGTCCTCGGCACGGGTCTGGTCCAGGCGCGACAGCTGGTTCTTGTAGCGCTTGGTCAGGGTTTCCTGGATCTGCTTGGGTTCCTTGCCGGCGATCTTCTGGCGCAGCACTTCATCCTTGACGCGTTTGCGCCACAAATCGTCGAGCTCGGCCTGGTTCTTCATCCACGGGGCGTCCTTGCGGTCGATCAGCAAGGTTTCCTTGGCGTTGAAGTCGATCTTGTCCACGCCCTTGTTCAGCTCGGCCAAGGCGAAGTCCAGACGTTGCTTTACACGGTCCAGATAGCGTTTGTAGATGGTGAAGCCCGGGTCCAGGTTACCGCTCTTGAGGAAATCGTCGAATTGCGTTTTCCATTTGTCGAATTCGGCGATGTCGGCGGCGGTGAAGTAGCTGCGCGCCGGGTCCAGCAGCTTGATGTAGCTGTCATAGATGATGACCGAACGGGCGTCGTCCAGCGGCGGCTTGCTGTAGTGGTGGCGCTTGAGCAATTCCACCACGTTGAGGCTGGCTACGATCTCGTCGCGGTCCGGCTGCAGGCTGTCCCACTTGTTGGCGGCCGCCGCATTGCCGCCGAGCGTGAGGCTGCCCAGGCCGACCATCAGCGCCAGGGCGGTGCTTGGGAGGAAATGCTTCATGCTGATTCGACGTGGAGACAATTGATCACGCATAGTAGGCCGTCTTTTCTGTTCACCGGTTGCAAAAAACCGGATGCATACTGCAAAAAGCCTGGGGACTTGGCGTTCCCAGGCTCGGTCATATGATTCAACTATGGAGGCACTGTGAAGGCATTGCAAGGCGTTGACGGACATGTGGCCTGGGTCGAGGCCGAACGCCCGACCTGTGACGCGGGCCAAGTGCGCATTCGCGTGGCTGCTGCGGGGCTGAACCGCGCCGATCTGCTGCAGATGAAAGGTTTGTACCCACCACCGCCAGGCGCCAGCCCATACATGGGCCTGGAGTGTTCCGGCGTGATCGAAGAAGTGGGCGCCGGTGCCGACTGGCGGGTGGGTGACCGTGTTTGCGCGCTGCTGGCCAGCGGCGCCATGGCCGAGGAAGTGGTGGTGGATGCCCGCCACGTGCTGCCTGTGCCCGAAGGCCTGAGCCTGCACGAGGCGGCGGGGTTGCCGGAGGTGTACGCCACTGCCTGGCTAAACATCTTCCAGCTCGGTGGCGTGAAAGCTGGCGAGAAGGTGCTGGTACATGCTGGCGCCAGCGGCGTTGGCTCGGCCGCCATCCAGCTGTGCAAGGCATTCGGTAGCCCTGTGTGGGTCAGCGTCGGTTCGCAGGACCGCCTGGCCTACTGCGAGGCGCTGGGCGCCGCCGGTGGTGTGGTACGTAACGAAAACCTGGAAGCGCTGGAAGGTTTCGGCCCGTTCGATGTGATTCTCGACCCGGTGGGTGCCAGTTACGGCGAGCTCAACCTCAAGTTGCTGGCGCGTGACGGGCGCTGGGTGATCATCGGCCTGATGGGCGGGCGCAAGTTCGAGCTGGACCTGGCACAGGTACTGGGCAAGCGCCTGGAGATTACCGGCTCTACGCTGCGCAACCGCGATGACGGCTTCAAGGCCGAGCTGCTGCGCGATTTGCAGCTGCAGGTGTGGCCGCTGTTTGCCGAAGGGCGCCTGTCGCCGCAGCTGGTGGATACCTACCCGGTGGAGTTCGCCCAGGCGGCGTATGCCGAGCTTGAGACCAACCAGGTGTCGGGCAAGCTGGTGATGGTGATCGACCCAGGCCTGGCTTGAGATTGCCGGGGCTGCTTTGCAGCCCATCGCGACACAAGGCCGCTCCTACAAGGTAATGCGATCTCCTGTAGGAGCGGCCTTGTGTCGCGAAAGGGGCGCAAAGCGCCCCTATGGCCCTCAAGTCCAGCTCAGGATCGGCCACTTGTTGATCTCGGCATGCTCCCGCAACACCGCATCGGGGTTCACCACATGCGGATGATCCACCTTCAGCAACAACGGCAAATCGTTCCGCGAATCAGAATAGAAACTCGCCCCCTCCAGGTTCTCCTGCTCCTGGTCAAGCCACTCCAGCAACCGCGTGATCTTCCCTTCGCGATAGGTCAGCACCCCATGGGTCTTGCCGGTATAAACCCCGTTCACCGCCTCCAGTTCGATCGCCAGGTACTCGTCCACTCCCAGCCGCGCCGCAATCGGCCCGACCAGGTGCGTACCCGACGCCGAAATGATCAGGATGCGATCCCCACGCTTGCGGTGCTCGGCAATGCAGCGGCAGGCGTCGCCGTAGATGATCGGCTCGATCACCTCTTCGACCCACGGCTCCACCAGGTGCTCGACCTCTTCCAGGGTACGCCCGGCAATCGGCTCCAGGCTGAAGGCCATGTACTCCTCCATCCGCAGGTGGCCCTTGCCATAGGCCTCCATCAACTCATGGTCGCGGCGCAGGAAGTCCTTGCCGTCGACCCAGCCCAGCCGGGCCATCTGCTCGCTCCACAGCGACGCGCAGTCGCCGTTGATCAGGGTTTCGTCCAGATCGAAAATTGCCAGTGCCATGGTGTTGATTCTCCTTAGGCCACTTCCCGTAGCGCCGTGGGGTCGATCGACAAGCTTACCCGTTGCCCGTCTGCGTGCAGGTCGGACGGTGAGCGGTTGAGCACGTCGACCACCAGTTCCACCTCGCGCACCCGCACGCGGTAGCGGATCACGTTGCCCAGCAGGCTGTGGCTGCGCACCTCGGCGTCCAGTTCGCCGTTGGTGCCCAATGTGATCGACTCGGGGCGGATTGCCAGGCGGCTGGCCACCGGGCGCTGCAGCAGGCGGCTGGCGCTGTCGGCGTCGAGCAGGTTGTAGTTGCCGATGAAGCCGGCGGCAAACAGGTCCACCGGCGCGGTGTAGAGGGTTTCGGCATCGCCGCTCTGGACGATGCGCCCCTGGTTCATCAGGAAGATGCGGTCGGACATGGTCAGCGCCTCTTCCTGGTCGTGGGTGACGAAGATGGTGGTCAGCCCCAGCTCGCGCTGGATGGCGCGGATCTGCTCGCGCAGGTGCTTGCGGATACGCGCATCCAGCGCCGACAGCGGCTCGTCGAGCAGCAGCAGGCGCGGGCGGGTGACCAGGGAGCGGGCCAGGGCCACGCGCTGGCACTGGCCGCCGGACAACTGGTGCGGGTAGCGCCCGGCGAAGTTGCCCAGCTCCACCAGCTCCAGCGCCTCGCGCACCCGGGCCTGGCTTTCGTCAGCCTTCACCTTCTGCATGCGCAGGCCGAAGGCGACGTTCTGCTCCACGGTCATGTTGGGGAAAAGTGCATAGCTCTGGAACACCATGCCAATGCCACGCTTTTGCGGGCTCAACGGCACGATGTCGTGGCCGTCGAGCAGGATCTGACCGCTGTCCACCGGGGTCAGCCCGGCGATGCAGCGCAGCAGCGTGGATTTGCCGCAACCGGACGGGCCAAGCAAGGTAACGAACTCGCCGCGTTCGATACGGCAGTCGATGTTCTCGAACACCGGGCTGCCGGCGTAGCTTTTTTGCAGTTTCTGTACGCTGACGAAGCTCATGTCAGGTCTTGTCCTTGTTCAGGCGGTTGGCGACCCAGGTCAGTACCAGCACGAAGGCGAAGTACGAGATCACCAGCGCGCTGTTGAAGTGGCCGCTGCTGTTGCGCATGTTGTTCAGGTACACCTGCAGGGTCTCGTAGCGGGTGCCGACCAGCAGGTTGGCGAACACGAACTCGCCGAACAGGAACGAGAACGACAGCAGCAGTGCCACCATCAGGCCCTTGCGCAGGTTCGGCAGCACCACCAGCAGCGCCGCCTGCCAGGTGCTGGCGCCCAGCAGCTGGGCGGCATCCATCAGGTCGCGCAGGTTGATCGCCTGCAGGTTGTTGGTGATGGCCCGGTACATGAAGGGCAGGGCGATGGTGAAGTAGCAGCCGATCAGGATCCACGGCGTGCCGACCATGGCCATGGGCCCGCTGCCATAAAGCTGCAGCAGCCCCACCGACGACACCACCGGCGGCACCGCGAAGGGCAGCAGGATGAGGATGTTCATCAGCGCGTCGAGCCTTGGAAAGTGGTAGTGCACCACAAACAGCAGCGGCAGGATCAGCACCACCGACAGCAGCAGTGCGCCCACGCACACCAGCAGCGACTGGCCGAAGGCAGCCAGGAAACGCGGCTCGCTCCACAGCGCGATGTACCACTTGAAGGTCAGGCCGCTGGGCAACAGGCTGGCCGACCAGCTGGTGGCCAGCGAGTAGAGCAGGGTGCCGGCCAGCGGCAGCAGCAGGATGAGGAACAGCAGGTAGACCACGGCGCGGTGGTACCAGCCGCCGGAACGGGCG
The DNA here is from genome assembly GCF_036784815.1 of Pseudomonas sp. TE3-3-F2023. Taxonomy (NCBI): domain Bacteria; kingdom Pseudomonadati; phylum Pseudomonadota; class Gammaproteobacteria; order Pseudomonadales; family Pseudomonadaceae; genus Pseudomonas; species Pseudomonas sp. TE3-3-F2023. The sequence continues at coordinate 2,223,454 of NZ_CP145113.1, forward strand.
TCAGCGCGCATGGTAGCTCCTTTTCAGCAACCATTGATGCACCACCGTGACCAGCGTCATCAGCCCCACCAGTACCATCGCCAGGGCGCTGGCCAGGTTGGGATCGAGGCTGATGTCACCGGCCACCAGGCCGGCGATGCGGATCGGCAGTACGTTGAAGTTGCCGGTGGTCAGCGCGTACACGGTGGCATAGGCACCGAGGGCGTTGGCCAACAGGATGACGAAGGTGCCCAGCAGGGCCGGGGTCAGCACCGGCAGGCCGATGTGCCGCCAGAATTGCCAGTGGTTGGCGCCCAGCAATGCGGCCGACTCGCGCCAGTCTTCACGCAGGGCGTCGAACGCGGGGTACAGCAGCAACACGCCAAGCGGGATCTGGAAGTAGGTGTACACCAGGATCAGCCCGCTCTTGGAATAGATGCTGAAGTCCTCCAGCAGGCCGACCTGCTTCAGCAGCAGGGTCAGCGCGCCGTTGAAACCGAGCAGGATGATGAAGGCGAAGGCCAGCGGCACCCCGGCGAAGTTGCTGGTCATGTTGGCGAAGGCGCTGACGAAGTCGCGCAGCTTCGAGTCCACCTGGCGTAGCGAATAGGCGCCGAGGGTGGCGATGACGATGCCGAACAGGCTCGACCAGAAGCTGATCTCCAGGCTGCGTTGCAGGGCCTGCAGGTAGAACTTCGAGGCAAATACCTTGCTGAAATTGTCCACGCCCCAACCTGCTTCCGATTGCAGGCTGTTGATCGCCACCCAAGCCAGCGGGGCGATCTGGAAGATGACGAAGAACACGGCGAACGGTAGCAGGCAGAGCAGGGCCAGGTAGCGGCCGCGGGCGCTGCTGCTCTTGGGTGTGGTCACTTCAGCAACTCCCGGCAGACGCTCTTGTCATGCGCTGCGCCGAGCAGCTCGCAGATGGTCCCGCACAACTCGGTCTGCAGCGGTTTGGCCGCAGGGTCGAGGCTGAAGGCATCGCCGAAGACGAACAGCGGCACTTCGCGCTCCTCGGTCAGCAGGCCATTGTGCGAGCGATCGTTGTTCATGCCGTGGTCGGCAGTGACCAGTACCTGGTAGCCCTCTTCAAGCCAGCCCGGCAGGTAATCGGCCAGCAGGATGTCGGCGCTGCGCGCGGCGTTGCGGTACTGGCTGCTGTCCAGGCCGTGGTGGTGGCCGACATCGTCGATGCTCATCGGGTGCACCAGCAGGAAGTTGGGTGCATGGCGGCGACGCAGGTATTCGCCATCGGCCAGCAGGTGCGAATCGGGGTAACGGTCGTCCCAGTAGAACAGCCCGTGCTGGATCGGCAGCTTCGGTGCGTGGGTATGGCGGTCGCGCTGCGGGTCGAAGGGCGAGCGGTTGTACAGCTCGCTCATCCAGTGATAGGCCGCCGCCGCAGTGCCCAGGTTGGCCTCGCGAGCGTAGTGGAACACGCTGCGCTGGTTGGACAGGCGGTTGACGTTGTTGTGCACGATGCCGCTGTCGATCGGCGGCACACCGGTGAGGATGCACTCGTACAGCGGCCGCGACAGCGACGGCAGTTCGCATTCCACGCGGTACAGCGCGGCACGGTCGGCCTCGACGTAGGCGTGCAGGTGGCCCATGGCGTGGTGGGCGACCTGGTAGTTGAGGCCGTCGAGCAGGACCAGGATGACGTTGTGTTGCATGGTGGCTCCAGTCATAAACCGCGTTGGCTTCTTCGCGGGCTCGCCCGCTCCCACAGGGACTCCACAAGGCTTGAGTCCTGTGGCGATCCTGTGGGAGCTGGCTTGCCGGCGATGACGCCTGTTCAGGCGCTACAGAGATAGCCCCTTACTCCATCTCGATGATCACCTGCTCCTGCCACATCTGCGGCAGTTTCTTCGAGCTCGCTTCCCAGGCCTCGGCATTCTTGATCGGCAGTGCAGCCTTGTACTGTTCGTTGGGCAGCAACTTGGCCTGCACATCGGCCGGCAGCTTCAGGTGCTCGGCACGGATCGGCCGCGCATGCCCTTTGGCCAGGTTGATCTGCCCGGCGTCGCTGAAGATGTATTCACGCGTCAGCTTGGCCGCATTCGGGTGCTTGGCGTACTTGTTGATGATGGTGGTATAGCCGGAGATCACCGAGCCATCCGACGGGATCAGCACTTCGAAACGCTTGGGGTCGATCTGTTCACGGTAGCTCAGGCCGTTGAAGTCCCACACCACGCCCACCTCTACCTCGCCCTTTTCCAGGGTCTGGATGGTCGGGTTGGCCAGCGACAGGCGCTTCTGCTGGGCCAGCTTGGTGAACAGTTGCAGGCCCGGTGCCAGGTTGCTCTCGTCACCCTTGTAGGCGATAGCCGCTGCCAGCACGCCGTTGGCGGCCTGGGCAGCGGTGCCGACGTCACCGATGGCAACCTTGTACTTGCCTTTTTCCAGGTCGTGCCAGGTCGTTGGCCGCTCGCCTTCCTTGACCAGGTCCTTGTTGATGATGAAGGCGATGGTGCCGGTATAGGCCAGCGCCCAGTGGCCGTCCTTGTCTTTGGCCCATTCCGGTACCTGATCCCAGGTGCTCGGCTTGTACGGCTGGCTCACACCCTTGCTCACGGCGATCGGGCCGAAGGCGGCACCCACGTCGCCGATGTCGGCGCTGGCGTTGTCCTTCTCGGCTTCGAACTTGGCGATTTCCTGGGCCGAGCTCATGTCGGTGTCGCTGTGCTTGAGGCCGTACTTGCTGGCCAGGTCTTCCCAGGTGCCTTTCCAGTTGGCCCAGGCATCTGGCATGCCCACGCTGTTGACGTTGCCTTCCTTGCGGGCGGCTTCTTCCAGGGCCTTGAGGTCGGTGTCGGCGGCCATGGCCGTGGTACACAGAGCGATGGCCGAACCGAGCAGTGACGCCATGAACAACTTTTTCATCCGAAGCTCCTTGGGTGGGTGCCTTTAGCGATGGTTGTTATGAGTGAAGCCGTTGACTGGTGACCGTTGGTCTAGGTCAGCAAACCTTGAGCCAAGGTAGGCTGCTTGCGTGACAGTTTGATGTAAGGAAGGGCCGGTGAAGGCCCTGAAGCTACAGCGTAGACCACGGAGCCGCCCCGGTTCTGCTGGCTTGGCGCGTTTCTGGCAGTGTCTGGCGAAAGCCTTTGTCACAGGATGTTCATCAGCCCTGCCTAGGCTTGCACTATTCTCCAAGTGCCCTGTTCTGGGGCTGGACTAGTCCAGATAGGTAACCTTTGATGCAGTCGATGCCACCGCGTGCGGTAACAGCCATCTGTCACGCCCTGCAGGAGCAGATCGAGCACGGCCTGCTGGCGCCGGGCGGCAAGCTGCCGGCCGAGCGCAAGCTCAGCGATGTGTTCGATACCACGCGCATTACCCTGCGTGAGGCGCTGGTGCAGCTGGAAGCGCAGGGGCTGATCTACCGCGAAGAGCGTCGCGGCTGGTTCGTCGCGCCCGAACGGTTGACCTACGACCTGATCGAGCGCAGCCACTTCCATGCCATGGTCCGCGACCAGGGGCGGGTGCCCAGTACCGAACTGTTGTCGGCGCGGCTGCAGCCGGCCTCGGCGGCCATCTGTGCGCGCTTGCAGTTGCCTGCGTTGTCCAGCGTGGTACGTATCTGCCGGTTACGGCGGATCGATGGGCGGGCGGTGCTGTATGCCGAGCACTACCTCAACCCCCGGTACTTCCCGGAGATACTCGAACAGGACCTGGCCCAGTCGCTGACCGAGATTTATGGACGGGTGTATGGCATCCAGTATGGGCAGGTGTGCTTCGAGATCTTGCCGACGGCGTTGCCGGTGGAGGCGGCCAGTGCCTTGAAGGTGTCGACGGGAAGCCCGGGGTTGCATATCACCCGTGTCAACAGTGACCAGCATGGGCACCTGATCGACTGTGACCTGGAGTATTGGCGGCATGATGCCATCCGCATCCGCGCCCAGGCTGGATGAAATGTTGGCTTCTTCGCGGGTAAACCCGCTCCCACAGGGACCGCACAGGTTTCAGCCTTTGCATAGTACTTGTGGGAGCGGGTTCACCCGCGAAGAGGCCCTAACTGGAGGAACTGGCAGTCACTACCTGCACTGACAACCGCGGCGTCGCCAAATCCAGCCCGGCCTCATCCAGCTGCCGCTTCAGCGCCAGGTTGAACGCCCGCGACACTTCCCACTGCTTGATCGGCGCAGTCTTGAACCGCGCCCGCAAGATCGCCGACCCCGACTCGAAGCTCTCCACCCCCTGCAGCTCCAGCGGCGACCAGATGTTGCGGCGCATCAGCGGGTCGTTGCGCAGCTTCTGCCCCACTTCGCGAATCAGCGTGATCGCCTGGTCGATGTTCATGCTGTGCGGGATCGCCACGCGGAAGATCGCGTAGCCGAACTCTCGGGAGTAGTTCTTGATGCTCTTGATTTCGCTGAACGGGATGGTATGCACGATGCCGTCGATGTCACGCAGGCGCACGGTACGGATGGTCAGCCCCTCCACCGTGCCCAGGTGCCCGCCCACATCCACGTAGTCGTCGATGGCCAGCGAGTCTTCGATGATGATGAACAACCCGGTGATCAGGTCGGCCACCAGTGACTGTGCACCAAAACCGATGGCCAGGCCTATCACACCGGCGCCCGCCAGCAGTGGGGTGACGTTCATGCCCATGTTGGCCAGGGCGACGATCACCGCGATGATGAAGATGACCACGAACATCACGTTGCGGATCAGCGGCATCATGGTTTGCGCGCGGGCGTTGGCCAGGCCCCGGCGCGAACGCACCAGTGCGTGGTGCACGGCGGTGTCGGCAAGGATCCACACCAGCCAGGCGACGATCAGCGTACCGGCCAGGCCCAGCAGGCGCACGCTTATGTCGTGGCCTTCGCCTTCGGCGAAGCTGATCATCGACAGGCCCCACACGCGCAGCCCCAGCTCGATGAATACCAGCCAGATGAACAGGTGCACCAGCAGGTAACCGAAGTTGCGCAGGCGCTCGGCGTACACAGCCTGGCGCTTGTTGGCGCGCTTGGGGTTGGCGGCGTGACGGCGTACCAGGCCATTGAGCACCATGCAAACCACCACCAGCACCGTGCACATCAGCGACTGGCGCAGGGCGGTGCTGGTGTCGCCGGCCGAGATGAAGGTAGCGAACAGCGAAATCGCCACCAGGATCAGTGCTGGCACGAACCAGAAGCTGCCGAGGATCTCGATGGTGTCGCTGAGGGTGCGCCGGGTCAGGCGCCGTGACAGCGGCTGGTTGCGGATCAGGTGGGCGATCGGGCGGCGGAAGCGCAGGATGAACAGCCCGGTGCACAGCGCTGCAATCACGTTGGCCAGGGTGGCCAGGGCGTGGGCCAGGTGGGTGCCGAGGGCAACCATCAGGCGCGGGTCGCTCATCGCTTCGCCAAACGCGGCGAAGCTGCCGATCAGCCACAGCGGGCGGAACGCCTGGTGGCGCAGGATGTACAGGGCGCGGTGGCGGTGGGGGCCGTCGAGCAGCGAGAAGGCGATCACGCAGATGGCCGAGAAGCAGGTGCCGACCACCAGTGCGTAGGCCAGCACCATGGCCAGGGACTTGCCCAGCGATGGCGGTAGCACGAAGCTCAGGTACACGGTGAACACCAGCGCCACCAGCCACGGGCCCAGCTTGCGCAGGGCAAAGCGCACCAGGTCCCAGGTGCGCGGGTGTTGCGGCAGTTCTTCGCTCAGGCCAAAGCGCAGGCGTACCCGGTGGCCGACCCAGTTGAAGGCGTAGGCCAGCACGCTCCAGACGGCAATGACGGCGGCAAAGCCGAACAGAATGGCCGGCCACTGGTGCACTGGCACCATCAACTCGGTCAATTCGGCCTGGGCCTGTTCGATTTCCGCGGCCCAGCGATGGAACGGGCTGGCATCGCCGCTGAACTGTTTTTCGAAGTCATGCAGGGCGCCACCGATCAGGCCGAGCACGCCCTGCTCGACGGTGGGCTGCGATTGCCTGGTGGCGTCGCGCAGCTTTTTCAGGTCGGCCAGCAGCTTGGCGCGCTGCTGGTCGTTTTCCAGGTTCTTGATCACCTCGTCCAGCGACTTGCCCAGCGGTTCGCTGGCCTCTGGCTGCGCGGGCGCGCTGCCACCAAGCAGGCCTGGCAGGCCCGCAGCCTGTAGCGGGGTGACAAACAGAAACAGCAGCAGGAGCAGGCAACGCAGGAGGGCAGGCACTGGCAAAACTACCTCAGGTCAAACGATTGGCCGAGTGTAGAGGTTCACGACGGCAGTTGCTCCAGGATTTTCCAGCAGGTGAGGCCAAAGATACCCAGTGTGCCGACCCACATCATCACAACGCCGATATTGCGTTCGCGCAGGCTGAAACCGATGGTCAGCAGCATCAGGAACAGGAACACCGGCACGAACAGGGACAGGAACGGGGACATGGACAGCAATCCTTTTGCAGTGGGGCCATGTAACAAGCATAGCGGGTAGCAGGCGAAGCGGGATTGACCTTGAGCAGGCCCGGCCTCTTCGCGGGCATGCCCGCTCCCACAGTTACTGCACAGACCTTGAATGCTGTGATGATCTTGTGGGAGCGGGCGAGCCCGCGAAGAGGCCAGGCCTGCTTGCATCAAGGCATCAAGGCAACTCGCGGCAACGGTAGAAGGCGCTCAGCACCTTCACCAGGTGCGCCAGGTCATGGCTGCCGCACAGCTCGCGAATCGAATGCATGGCAAAGGTCGGCAAGCCGATATCCACCGTACGCACGCCCAGGTGGCTGGCCGCGATCGGCCCGATGGTCGAGCCACAGCCCATGTCGCTGCGTACCACGAAGCTCTGCACCGGCACTTCCTCGGCCATGCACAGGTGGCGGAAGAACCCGGCGGTTTCGCTGTTGGTAGCGTAGCGCTGGTTGTTGTTCACCTTGATTACCGGCCCGGCGTTGAGCTTGGGCCCGTGGTTGCCGTCGTGCTTGTCAGCGTAGTTGGGGTGCACGCCGTGGGCGTTGTCGGCCGACACCATCAGCGAGCGCTGGATGGTGCGCACGTAGGCGTCGCCATCCGGCAGCAGGCGTTGCAGGGTCTGCTCCAGCATCGGGCCGTCGGCGCCACAGGCCGAGCAGCTGCCGACTTCTTCATGGTCGTTGCACACCAGAACGCAGGTTTCGTCGCTGTCGGCGGCCAGCAGGGCCTGCAGGCCGGCGTAGCACGACAACAGGTTGTCCAGGCGCGCACCGGCGATGAAGTCGCCGTTCAGGCCGACCAGCGCGGCGTCCTGGGTGTCGTAGAAGCTCAACTCGTAATCCAGCACCACATCGGCGATCAGCTCGTGCTCGCGGGCCAGTTGCTCGGTGAGCAGGGCGCGGAAGTCGATGCGCTCGTCACCCGCTACCTGGGCCAGGATAGGCGGCAGCTCGTTCTGCGGGTTGATCGCCCAGCCTTCGTTGGCGGTGCGGTTGAGATGGATTGCCAGGTTGGGGATGACTGCGATCGGCAGCTTGAAGTCGATCAGCTGGCTTTCGACCTTGCCGTCACGGCGGTAGGTGACCCGGCCGGCCAGCGACAGGTCGCGGTCGAACCAGGGCGCCAGCAGGGCGCCGCCATACACTTCGACGCCCAGTTGCAGGAAGCCCTGGCGCTGCAGCTCGGGCTGCGGCTTGACCCGCAGGCACGGGCTGTCGGTGTGGGCGCCGACCATGCGGATACCGTTCAGCAACGGTGCCTGCTTGCCCAGCTTGATGGCGATGATCGACGAGTCGTTACGGGTGACGTAGTAGCGACCGCCAGGCACTGTGGCCCAGCTGTCGCGCTCGTCCAGGCGCTGGTAGCCGGCAGCTTCCAGGCGCTGGGCCAGGCTGGCGGTGGCGTGGAAGGGCGTGGGGGAGGCCTTGAGGAAGTCGATAAGGCCAGAATTCAGTGCGTCGCGCATAGCTCACTCCAGACAGCAGTGGCGCGAGTTTAGCGTATTAGGTCGACAAATTGTGTCTGCCTCTTCGCAGGCTCGCCCGCGAAGAGGCCGGTACAGGCTGTACAAATTCAGAAAGGCGCAGGGCACTCGAACTTCATCCGCTCCCCGGACACCGGGTGGGTAAAGCTCAGCATCGAGGCATGCAGACACAGCCGCTCGTGGGCAGCCAATGCCTCGGGGTTGGCATACAGCCGGTCGCCCAGCAGCGGGTGCCCGATCGACAGCATGTGCACGCGCAACTGGTGCGAACGCCCGGTAATCGGTGTCAGCTCTACCCGGCAGTAGTCACCGCAGCGCTCGACGATGCGCCAGAAGGTCAGCGCATGCTTGCCCTGCTCGTGGTCCACCACATGCCGTGGCTTGGTCGGCGGGTCGTAGCGCAGCGGCAGGTCGATGCTGCCGCTGTCCAGCGCCGGCTGGCCCCAGCACAGCGCGGTGTAGGCCTTTTCGGTTTCGCGGTCGTGGAACTGGCGCGAAAGCTCGCGATGGCTGTCGGCATCCCGGGCCAGCAGGATGATGCCGGAAGTTTCCCAGTCCAGGCGGTGCACGATCAAGGCGTCGGGGTAGCCGTTTTCCTGCAGGCGGGTGATCAGGCAGTCCTTGTTGTCCTCGGCGCGGCCGGGTACCGACAGCAACAGGGTCGGTTTGTTGATCACCAGGATGGCGGCGTCTTCGTGCAGGATCTGGATGTTGGACAGCGGCATTGCTTGGTCTCGGTTATATCGGGGAAAACACTGGGGCCGCTTTGCGGCCCATCGCCGGCAAGCCAGCTCCCACAGGTACAGCGCGAACCCTGTGGGAGCTGGCTTGCCGGCGATGGGCTGCAAAGCAGCCCCAATGATCCAGGCCTGGTCGCGAAATCAGCGATCCGGCAAGGTGATGTTCAGCTCCAGAATCGAGCAGCTACCCTGGTTTTCCAGCTCGATATGCACATCATCGTTGCCGATGTTCACATACTTGCGGATCACTTCCAGCAGTTCTTTCTGCAGCGCTGGCAGGTAGTCCGGTTCGCTGCGTTGGCCGCGCTCGTGCGCCACGATGATCTGTAGACGCTCTTTCGCTACCGACGCGCTGGTAGTTTTCTGTCTGCCACGAAAGAAGTCAAAAAGGTTCATGGTTTACTTGCCTCCAAACAGGCGCGCGAAGAATCCTTGCTTCGGCACTTCGATGAACCGCAGGGGCTTTTCTTTGCCCAGCAGACGGTCGACGGTATCGCTATAGGCCTGGCCGGCATCGCTCTGGTCGTCGAGGATGACCGGGATACCCTGGTTGGAAGCCTTGAGCACTGCCTGGCTCTCGGGGATCACACCCTTGAGCTTGATCGCCAGGATCTCTTCGACGTCGGCGATGCTCAGCATTTCGCCCTTTTCCACGCGCTCCGGGTGGTAGCGGGTGATCAGCAGGTGTTCCTTGATCGGCTCTTCGCCGTTCTCGGAGCGGCGCGACTTGCTCGACAGGATGCCCAGCATGCGGTCGGAGTCACGTACCGAGGATACCTCGGGGTTGGTGACCACGACGGCTTCGTCGGCAAAGTACATGGCCAGGTGTGCGCCTTTCTCGATACCGGCTGGCGAGTCGCAGATGACGAAATCGAAGTCTTTCTTCAGCTCCATCAGGACCTTTTCCACGCCTTCCTGGGTCAGCGCGTCCTTGTCACGGGTCTGGCTGGCGGCCAGCACGTACAAGTTCTCGAGACGCTTGTCCTTGATCAGGGCCTGTTGCAGGTTGGCTTCGCCATTGACCACGTTGACGAAGTCGTACACCACGCGGCGTTCGCAGCCCATGATCAGGTCGAGGTTACGCAGGCCCACGTCGAAGTCGACGATGACGGTCTTGTGGCCACGCAGTGCGAGGCCGGTACCAATGGCGGCGCTGGTGGTGGTCTTGCCCACACCCCCCTTGCCGGAAGTAACCACGATAATCTTGGCCAAGGTGTTTCACCCCTAAAATAATCGGGACACAAGTCCCTGCAAAAATACAAATAAATGGCAACGGTAGGAAAAGTTGCACTAAAAATGCTGGCAAGTATCCGTTAAAGACGGGTGATGTTCAACACGTCGCCAGACAGGCTGACTTGCACGCCGGTGCCCCAAAGCGGGTCGCGGCGCAGGTCTTCGCATACCTTGTACTGGCCGGCGATGGAAACCATTTCGGCGGTCATCTGCTGGCAGAAGATACGTGCCTTGGTATTGCCTTTGATACCGGCCAAAGCGCGGCCGCGCATGGCGCCGTACACATGGATGTTGCCATCGGCCAGAAGTTCCGCCCCCGGGCTGACCGAACCGGTCACCACCAGATCGCCGCCCTGGGCGTAGATCTGCTGGCCGCCACGTACTGGCGAAGTGATGATGCGGGTCGGGCGCACCTCGGGTTCGAGGATTGGCGGCGGGACAGGGGCCGGCTCGGGCTTCTTCACCTCAGGTTCGGGCTCCAGCGGCCGTTCGCGCGCTCCGGATGGCGGCAGCACCGGCAGGTCGATGGCGATGGCGGCGGCGATGTCCTCGATGCGGTTGGCGCGGATGGCCAGGGTACGCAGGCCGTGGTGGCGGCAGATCCGCATCAAGCCGGGCAGGTCGATTGCCCCCTCGTCGGCCGGCAGCTTGTCCAGCGCCAGCACCAGCGGCGTGTTGCTGAAGAAGTTCGGTGCCTGGGCGACTTTGGCCGCCAGTTGGCGGTCGAGGGCTTCAAGGTCATTGCGCGCCAGTTCCAGCACTGTAATGGCGAGCATGCTGCCCTTGAGCTGGAACACGGAGGCGGTGTCGGGTGTGTGGTTTGGGCTCATGGTCTGCATAGACGGCTTGTTGCGAAAAAAGTGCCCTGACTTATAACGATAAGACCGGTTGCCCGCAACATGCGCTGATCCGTTGTAGAATGCGCGGCCTTTGTCTTTCCGGAAGCTTCAATGGAACGCCCGCGTTTTCGTCCCTATTTCCTTCACCCACGTTTCTGGGGCCTGTGGCTGGGCCTGGGCCTGCTGTGGCTGGTGGTCCAGTTGCCGTACCGGGTCCTGTTGAAAGTCGGTGCCGCGCTGGGAGCGGTGATGTACCGCTTTGCCGGTGAGCGGCGGCGCATCGCCGCGCGCAACCTGGAGCTGTGCTTCCCGGAGCTGTCGGTCGACGAACGGCAGCGCCTGCTCAAGGCCAACTTTGCCTCCACCGGTATCGCCTTCTTCGAAATGGCCATGAGCTGGTGGTGGCCCAGGGCCCGGCTGGCGCGCCTGGCCCATGTCGAGGGGCTGGAGCACCTGCAGGCCGCCCAGCAGGCGGGGCAGGGGGCCATCCTGATGGCGGTGCACTTCACCACCCTGGAAATCGGCGCCGCGCTGCTGGGCCAGCAGCACACCATCGATGGCATGTACCGCGAGCACGGCAACCCGCTGTTCGACTTCATCCAGCGCAGCGGCCGCGAGCGGCATAACCTCGACTCGCTGGCGGTGGAGCGCGAGGACGTGCGCGGCATGCTCAAGCTGTTGCGTTCGGGCCGGGCGATCTGGTACGCACCGGACCAGGACTACGGCGCCAAGCAGAGCCTGTTCGTGCCGCTGTTCGGCATCCCGGCGGCGACGGTGACTGCCACTACCAAGTTTGCTCGGTTGGGCAAGGCGCAGGTAATTCCGTTCACCCAGAAGCGCCTGGAGGATGGCAGCGGCTATCGCCTGGTGATCCACCCGCCGCTGGCAAACTTCCCCGGGGAGAGCGAAGAGGCTGACTGCCTGCGCATCAACCAGTGGGTGGAAAGCGTGTTGCGCGAATGCCCCGAGCAGTACCTTTGGGCGCACCGCCGGTTCAAGTCGCGGCCCGAAGGGGAGCCGCGGCTGTATGACAAGAAGAAGCGCTGAGCCTTGCTTTGCCTGTGCCGGCCTATTCGCGGGCGCGCCCGCTCCTACAGGTTCCCCACAGGGCCGGGCATTGTGCGGTCCTGTGGGAGCGGGCAAGCCCGCGTATAGGCCGGGCCTGAAAGCACACCAACCCCAGGAAGGACTCCTATGGCCCCACCCGCGGTAACCGGTCTTATCCTTTCTGGCGGCGGCGCCCGCGCTGCCTACCAGGTCGGCGTGCTGGCCGGCATCGCCGAGCTGCTGCCCGCTGGCGCGCACAACCCGTTCCCGGTCATCGTCGGCACTTCCGCCGGTGCCATCAACGCTGTCACCCTGGCCAGTGGCGCCACCCATTTCAGCGACGCCGTACAACGGCTCACCGCCTTCTGGCAGAACTTCCGCAGCCACCTGGTCATCCGTAGCGACTGGCCGGGTGTGGTCCGCCAGGCCAGCCGCTTCGTCGCCCATAACCTGCTGGGCGTGGGCGGCCCGGCGCCAGTGGCACTGCTGGACAGCAGCCCATTGCGCGGCTTGCTGCAGGCGCACCTGAACCTGGACGGCATCGCCCGCTCCCTGGCCGCCGAGCAACTGCGCGCCGTCGCGGTGACCGCCTTTGGCTACGAATCCGGCCAGGCGGTGACCTTCTACCAGGGGCGCGGCACCATCGAAGCCTGGTTGCGCCACCGCCGCATCGGCATGCCCACGCCGTTGACCATCGACCACCTGCTGGCCAGCGCGGCCATCCCGCTGCTGTTCGCCCCGGTGCGGCTGGGGGACGAGTATTTCGGTGATGGCGCGGTACGCCAGTCGGCACCGATCAGCCCGGCCCTGCACCTGGGTGCCAGCCGTGTACTGGTAGTCGGGGTCAGTGGCAACCCTCAGCGGCCGGCGCCACCATTGCCGACCCAGCGGGTGTTCAGCGGGCAGCAGCCGAGCCTGGCGCAGATCGGCGGGCACATGCTCAACAGCACGTTCATTGACAGCCTCGAAGACGACATCGAGCTACTGCAGCGCCTCAACCACCTGAGCCACCTGTTGCCAGCACACCTGGATGCCCGGCGCCTGGGCCTGGCGCCAATCGACGTGCTGGTGGTGGCGCCCAGTCAGCCGCTGGACGAGATTGCCGCGCGGCATCGGCGCGAGTTGCCGGCGGCCTTGCGCATGTTCCTGCGCGGGCCGGGGGCGACACGTACCAGCGGGGCGGGGGTGTTGAGCTATTTGCTGTTCGAGGCCAGTTATTGCAGCGAGCTGATCGAGCTGGGGCGAAAGGATGCCTTGGCCAAGAAGCGGGAGCTTTGCCTGTTCCTGGGGATTTGAGGTTGCCTGTCATGGCCCTATCGCCGGCAAGCCAGCTCCCACAGGACCACCGAAGGCCCGGGCATTGGGAGGACCTGTGGGAGCTGGCTTGCCGGCGATAGGGCCGGATCGGCTTACTCGGCTATCTGCAACTTGCGCGCCTGGGTATACACGTACCGCACCTTCTCGTACTCGAACGGCGAGTTGAGCTGGCCATAGCGGAATTTGGTGCTGTAGCGCTTGTCCACCACGCGCAGTACGGAAATTTCCGGGTGGTCGCTGCTGGCTTCGGCCACGTTCAGGTAGTTGATCGCCTGTTCGCCTGCATAATCCACCACCAGCCCGGTGGTATCGCGCAGGTTCGACGGCCCCAGCACCGGCAGCATCAGGTATGGCCCGTCCGGTACGCCATAGAAGCCCAAGGTCTGGCCAAAGTCTTCACTTTGCCGCGGCAGGCCCATCTTGGTCGCCGGGTCCCACAGCCCACCCACGCCGATGATGGTGTTGAACATCAGCCGCGCGGTGATCTCCGCCGAACGCTTGGCCTTCAACTGCAACACGCTGTTGAACAGGTTCGGCACGTCGCCCAGGTTGTTGAAGAAGTTGGTCACCCCGGTGCGCACGAAGCGCGGGGTGACGTACTGGTAGCCGCTTACCATCGGCAGCAGCACCCATTGGTCCAGGCGGTAGTTGAAGTGATAGACGCGCCGGTTGATCGACTCCAGCGGGTCGTACACGTTCAGCGCTTGCAGTGTGGAGCGCTCGAACTCGCGCTGGTCCAGCCCCGGGTTGAATTTCAGCTCTCGCAGCGGGTCGACGAAACCATCGGCCTCGGGTGCCAGTGGTGCTTCGGTGACTTGCGGGTCGGCTTCGATCACGCTGGCCCGAGGGGCGGTTTCGGCGGCCAGGGCCTGGCCGGCGGCGAACAGGGCAGTGGCGAAGAGGAGTTTGTTAACCACGGAAGAACTCCAGCATGGCGTCACTGTTGACGCGGTAATTGAGGTTGCCGCAATGGCCGCCATGGGGGTAAAGGGTCAGGCGCTCACCGAACACCTTGCGCAGGAAGCCGATGTCGCCAGGGCCGAGGATGACGTCGTCGGCGTTGTGCATCACGGCGATCTTGTCGCTGCTGCTCAGGTAGTCCTCCAGCGCATACAGGCTGACCTGGTTGACCAGTTGCAGGATGCTGTTGCCGTCGGTGCGGGCACGCCACATGGGGATGACCTGCTCGGTCATGTAGCAGTCGAAGTCGCACTGCAAGGCACGCTTGAAGAACGGCGTGAGGCTGCTGCCCTCGGTGATAGGGAACTTCGGCGGAATGATCAGGCCGCGGCGGTTGATCAGGTCGGAGGTAAAGGCAATGTCGGCCGCCGAGAAGCGGAACGAGGTGCCGATCAGCATGGCCATCTGCTCGTTGGACAGGTGCTGGCGCGACTGCTGGAAGTCGTACAGCAGGGCTTCATTGAGGTCGATGTAGCCCTTTTCCTGGAAGTAGCGAGTCAGCTTGGCCAGCATCAACTCGTAGAAGGTGGTGCTGCGGTCAATGCCCTTGACCTGGGTCTGCACCAGCTTGTCCAGGTTGTTGATCGAGGTGTACAGGTTGACCGGAGGGTTCAGCAGCAGCACGCGCTTGAAGTTGAAGCTGCGGCGGGTTTCGTCCAGGTGGCTGACAAAGGCAGCGTCGAGTGCGCCCAGACTGTAGCCGGTGAGGTAGAACTCGCTGATAGGCAGGCGTGGGTGCTGGGCGCGTACGGCCTGCATTACCCGGTACATGTCTTCGGCATCCTCCTGGCTGACGCCTGGGGTGGCGAAGCGCGAAGCGGCGCTCATGAAGTCGTAGCTGGTGGGCGAGGACAGCTGCACCACGTGGAAGCCGGCCTGGTAGAACAGCTTTTTCAGGTATTCGTTGATGCTGCTGGTGTAGGGCGCACCGGTGCCGGCGATGATGAAGATCAGCGGCGCCTCGTGGTCCTGGCGAGCCAGGCGGTACTTGAGCTTCTTCACTGCCCAGAAGTTGTCGGGCAGGGTGAACTCACGGTCCGGGCGCAGGTTGAGGCTGTAATCGGACTGGCTGATTTCGTCGTCGTCGGGCAGCGTGGGGCGCTGGTCCGGCGGAGTGGTGGCGATGGTTGCCTCGAACGGGTTGGTCAAGGGGTAGCCATAACTTGCGGCGTCGATATCCCGCGCCGAAGCGGCCACAGCCATGAGCAGGCCGCCGAGCAAAGCAGCGAGGCGCAAAGATCGAAGCATGTAATCCCCCAAAAGAACGCAAGGTCGAGCGGTGTGCAGGCTAGGACCACAACGGGACGGGCAAAGTTGCCAGGCGCGGTGGTCTTTGGTGTGCTTGTTATCTGCAACATAGCTGCAGGGCTGTGATTTTGCCTTACAACTGTGCATAAGCGATCATGGATGCTTTCGATTTCCGCTATTGGAGAACTGGATGTCTCGTTCGCTGCCGGCTGCGCTGCTTGTGCTGTTTCTGGGGCTTTGGCTTGCTGCCAGTTATGGCGTGCGCTACGGGCTGATGGAGGACGGGCAGTGGGTGGGGCTGTGCACGGCGCCGGCGACGTACTGGCAGTGTGAGGTACGGTCGTTGCTGGGACTGGGCATTCATCATCAGGTGATGGCCTGGGGCGGGCTGGGGCTGGCGCTGCTGGCGCAGGTAGTTGCCGGGCGTGGCGGCTGGTGGCTGGCAGTGGTTGCGTTGGTGTTCGCGGTGCCGGCACTGGTGCTGTATACCGCCAGCATTGCCGTGTTCGCGCTGGTGCTGGCGGGGTTGCGGTTGGTCAGGTCGCCGGAGTAAGGCTGAAAGGGGCCGCTTTGCGGCCCATCGCAGGCAAGCCAGCTCCCACAGGGACCGCGCCGATTTCATAGGCAACATAACTCCTGTGGGAGCTGGCTTGCCTGCGATGGAGCGCGAAGCGGTCCCAAGGATATCAGGCCGGGCGCAGGCGCAAGCTCCGCCACAAGGCCGCGGTCATCAGCACACTGACTACTGCCCACCCCCAGGCCTGCTGGTTCTCCAGCCCCTCCACAAACAACTGCGGCGCCACCCCGGCACCGACGATGAACGCCAGCAACGCCACCTCCGCCCGCCGTGCACGCACCGGCCACAGTGCAAACACCAGCGCCGGCAACGCCAACGCTGCGCTGGGGAAGCTGCGATAGCGTGGGTCGAACACCATCGCCAGCATGCTCACCGCCGCGGCAAAACCCGCCGCCAGCAACAGCCAACCGGCTCGCGCCTGCAGCCAGGCGTACAGGCGCTCGCGCCAGCCCGTGCGCCGTGCCAGGGCCAGCACGGCATGGGCCAGCACCAGAAGGTTCAGCCCCGCCAGCAGCACCGCCCACAGCCATTCCCCGGCAAAGCGCGCATGGGTACGCATCAGCTCGCCCCAAAGCCCCAGACAGCCTGCCCCAAACGCCGCCAGCAACGGCAGCAGCATGGCCGCCGTCGGGGTGGCGGGGCGCCCGGCAAGCATCAGCATCAGCACCATCAGCATGGCACTGGCCAGCAACCACTGCGGCCAGTAAGGCAGGTTGCTCACCGGCCCTTCGAGCACGCCCTTGTCCTGCCGGTCGGCATCGTATAGCCCCCAGTAACCGCCGACCGCCCCTTCATTGGCGCGCTTCCATGGCTGGTCGAACGCCTCGATCAGGTTGTAGTGCCAACCGTTGCTTTCGGCCATGGCCACGAACCCGCGAATGAAGCGCGCCTCATTGACCCGGCTGGGCTCCGCGGTTTCGCGCTGTCGGCCTTCGCTGGGCCAGCCGGTTTCGCCGATAAGGACGTCCTTCGGCGCGAAGCGCGTGCCGAACACCCGGCGCACATCGGCAACGTGGGCCAGGGCTTCGTCGATGCCACGCGGGTCGTCTTCCCAGTAAGGCAGCAGGTGGATAGTCAGAAAATCCACCGCAGGCGCCACTTGCGGGTGCTGCAACCAGAATTCCCACACATCGGCGTAGGTCACCGGCACCTTGACCTGGTTTTTCACCCGGGCGATCAGCGTGGCCAGGTGCGCGCCGGTCACTTCCTTGCGCAGCAGCGTCTCGTTGCCGACGATCACCGCGCTGACCACGTCGGGGTTGGCATTGGCGGTGGCGATCAGCAGCTCGATTTCTTTCTCTGTGTCGGCCGGGTGGGCGTTGACCCAGGCACCCAGCATCACCTTCAGGCCATGCTTGCGCGCCAGCGCCGGGATTGCCTCAAGACCGGTCTGGGAATAGGTACGGATGCACTGGAAACGCTCGGCCAGCAATGCCAGGTCGGCGTCCATGCGGGCCGGACGCAGGCGCAACGGCTGGTCGTAGGGCGATTGGTCCTTGTCGAACGGGGTGTACGAGGCGCACTGCAGCTTGTGCGTCGGGCTGGCCGCGTCGGGCAGGTGCACCGGCTTGCCAAGCCCGTACCACAGGCCTCCGAGGCCGAGTATGGAGAGCAGGCATGCAAGCAGGTACAACGGCAGCAGCAGGCGGGTAGAGCTGGGCATCGGGCGGTCCATCGTCAGGCGCAAAAGGGTAGATAGTAGCCCGGCGCCAAACCTTTGGCATGCAAGGATCGCGCAGGTCGGCGCAGGCTGATGGCGCTAATGGCATAGTGCTGTCGCATATGGGGCTGCTACAGGTCGTAGCTGGAGCAGGTCGACTATTGTTGCAGGACGATGATGCAAATTCCGAGACCTGACGAGGGGATGCTTTGATGGCTGCTATTACAAGAATGCGACGTTTCCTGGGTGTGGGCACCGCCATGGTACTGGCCATGAGTGCGGCACAGGCAATGGCCAAAGAAGTCAGCATTGGCTACGTGGACGGTTGGGCTGACAGCGTTGCGACCACCAACGTGGCCGCCGAAGTGATCAAGCAGAAGCTCGGCTACGACGTGAAGTTGCAGGCCGTGGCCACCGGGATCATGTGGCAGGGCGTGGCAACCGGCAAGCTCGATGCCATGTTGTCGGCCTGGTTGCCGGTGACCCATGGCGAGTACTGGGCCAAGAACAAGGATAACGTGGTCGACTACGGCCCGAACTTCAAGGACGCCAAGATCGGCCTCATCGTCCCCGAGTACGTCAAGGCAGTGAGCATCGCCGACCTTAAGACCGACGACACCTTCAAGCAGAAAATCGTCGGCATCGACGCAGGCTCCGGCGTGATGCTCAAGACCGACCAGGCCATCAAGGACTACGACCTGACCGGTTACAAGCTGCAGGCCAGCTCTGGCGCGGCGATGACTGCGGAACTGGGCCGTGCCTATGCCAAGCAGCAGTCGATCGCGGTGACCGGCTGGGTACCGCACTGGATGTTCGCCAAGTGGAAACTGAAGTTCCTCGAAGACCCGAAAGGCGTGTATGGCGCCGCGGAAACCGTGAACAGCATCGGCAGCAAGGAACTGGCGACCAAGGCGCCGGAAGTGGCGGAGTTCCTGAAGAAATTCAGCTGGCAGTCGAAGGACGAGATCGGCGAAGTGATGCTGGCTATCCAGGAAGGCGCCAAGCCTGAAGCGGCGGCCAAGGACTGGGTGGCCAAGCACCCTGACCGCGTGAAGGAGTGGACTGGCAAGTAACAACCTGTCAGGGCCAGTTTTGCTGTTTCGCGGGCACGCCCGCTCCCACAGGATTTTCGCTGCCCTTGAAGCTGGTGCAGTTCCTGTGGGAGCGGGCGTGCCCGCGAATGGGCCATCACTTTGTTACGCAATCGGTAAAACACCGTTGCATCTAAGACTAAGGTCGTCTGGTTGGCGTCCGATAGCCGCATAAAGTAAGGGTCGTGGGTTCCACCCCTATCTGTGCTGCTAGGACAAAAACAATGAACGACAGCATTTACCTCTCGATACAAAACAGCCCCCGCTTCAAGGAGCTGGTCACCAAACGCGAACGGTTCGCCTGGATTCTCTCGGCGATCATGCTCGGCCTGTACTGCGCCTTCATCCTCCTGATCGCCTACGGTCCTCAGGTCCTGGGCACCAAGCTCAGCCCTGAGTCATCGATTACCTGGGGCATTCCCCTGGGCGTCGGTCTGATCGTCTCGGCATTCGTCCTGACCGCCATCTACGTCCGCCGCGCCAACGGCGAATTCGATGAGCTGAACAAGGCCATCCTGAAGGAGGCGCAACAATGATTCGCCACGCCAAAGCCCTGGCCGTACTGGCCTGCGGAGCCTTCGCACCCGCCGTGTGGGCCGCCGATGCCCTGACCGGCGAGGTGCAGAAGCAACCGCTGAACATTTCCGCGATCGCCATGTTCGTGGCCTTCGTCGCTTTCACCCTCGGTATCACCTACTGGGCCTCCAAGCGCAACAAGTCGGCGTCGGACTACTACGCCGCCGGTGGCAAGATCACCGGCTTCCAGAACGGCCTGGCAATTGCCGGTGACTACATGTCGGCCGCCTCGTTCCTGGGTATTTCCGCACTCGTGTTCACCTCTGGCTACGACGGCCTGATCTACTCGATCGGCTTCCTGGTCGGCTGGCCGATCATCCTTTTCCTGATCGCCGAACGTCTGCGCAACCTGGGCAAGTACACCTTCGCCGACGTGGCCTCGTACCGCCTCGGGCAGAAGGAAATCCGCACCCTGTCGGCCTCCGGCTCGCTGGTGGTGGTGGCGTTCTACCTGATCGCGCAGATGGTCGGTGCCGGCAAGCTGATCGAGCTGCTGTTCGGCCTGGACTACCACGTGGCCGTGATCCTGGTGGGTATCCTGATGTGCCTGTACGTGCTGTTCGGCGGCATGCTGGCCACCACTTGGGTACAGATCATCAAGGCCGTGCTGCTGTTGTCCGGTGCCAGCTTCATGGCGCTGATGGTGATGAAGCACGTGGGCTTCGACTTCAACACCCTGTTCTCCGAAGCGATCAAGGTGCACGCCAAGGGCGAGGCGATCATGAGCCCGGGCGGCCTGGTCAAGGACCCGATCTCGGCGTTCTCGCTGGGCCTGGCGCTGATGTTCGGTACTGCCGGCCTGCCGCACATCCTGATGCGCTTCTTCACCGTCAGTGACGCCAAGGAAGCGCGCAAGAGCGTGCTGTATGCCACCGGCTTCATCGGCTACTTCTACATCCTCACCTTCATCATCGGCTTTGGCGCCATCCTGCTGGTCAGCACCAACCCGGACTTCAAGGACGCCGCTGGCGCCCTGCTGGGTGGCAACAACATGGCAGCAGTACACCTGGCCAACGCCGTGGGTGGCAGCGTGTTCCTCGGCTTCATCTCGGCTGTTGCCTTCGCCACCATCCTGGCGGTGGTTGCCGGCCTGACCCTGGCTGGTGCCTCAGCGGTGTCCCACGACCTGTACGCCAGTGTATGGCGCAAGGGCAAGGCCAACGACAAGGACGAGATCCGCGTGTCGAAGATCACCACCGTCGCCCTGGGCGTACTGGCGATCGGCCTGGGCATCCTGTTCGAGAAGCAGAACATCGCCTTCATGGTCGGCCTGGCGTTCTCCATCGCGGCCAGCTGCAACTTCCCGGTACTGCTGCTCTCGATGTACTGGAAGAAGCTGACCACTCGCGGTGCCATGATTGGCGGCTGGCTGGGCCTGGTGAGCGCGGTGACGCTGATGATCCTCGGCCCGACCATCTGGGTGCAGATCCTCGGCCACGAGAAGCCGATCTACCCGTACGAGTACCCGGCGCTGTTCTCGATGCTGATCGCCTTCGTGGGTATCTGGTTCTTCTCGGTCACCGACAAGTCCAAGGCTGCCGAAGACGAACGTGCGCTGTTCTTCCCGCAGTTCGTGCGTTCGCAGACTGGCCTGGGCGCTTCGGGTGCTGTTTCGCACTGATCCTTCAGGCAATGAAAAAAAACCGCGCTTCGGCGCGGTTTTTTTGTGTTTTCGCCGCTAGATCATGCCTAATAGCAACAAAACCAGCAGAACTACCAGCACCACGCCGATGATGCCGGACGGGCCATAGCCCCAGCTGCGCGAGTGCGGGAAGACCGGTAAGCCACCAATCAGCAGAAGGATCAGGATGATGATGAGGATCGTGGTCATGACGGAGTCCTTGCGTGGTTGAGGGTCAAGGGCCTCGGACTGCTGGCCTCTTGTAAGTAAGGACTGGTGGTGAGTGTCAAAGATTCCATTTGCGTGTTGCCTGTACCGGCCCCGTCGCGGGCAAGCCCGCGAAGGGGCCGGTACAGGCTATCCACACAGTCATGCCCTTCCATTCACTACCCTGATAAACCCTGCTGCTACCCGGCCCCTTGTTTAGACTCCTTTCACCAGTCAGCAGAACAAGGCCAGCCACCATGCAAGACCGCATCATGATCACCGGCGCCGGATCCGGCCTCGGTCGCGAGATCGCCCTGCGCTGGGCGCGTGAGGGCTGGCGCCTGGCGCTGGCCGATGTCAACGAAACCGGCCTGCGCGAAACCCTGGAGCTGGCCCGCGCAGCCGGCGGCGATGGCTTTGTCCAGCGTTGCGACGTGCGTGACTACAGCCAGCTCACCGCCCTGGCCCAGGCCTGCACCGAGCAGTTCGGTGGTATCGACGTGATCGTCAACAATGCCGGCGTCGCTTCAGGCGGGTTCTTCGCCGAACTGTCGCTGGAGGACTGGGACTGGCAGATCGCGGTCAACCTGATGGGCGTGGTCAAGGGCTGCAAGGCCTTCCTGCCGCTGCTGGAGCGCAGCAAGGGGCGGATCATCAACATCGCCTCGATGGCCGCGCTGATGCAGGGCCCGGGCATGAGCAACTACAACGTGGCCAAGGCCGGCGTGCTGGCCCTGTCGGAAAGCCTGCTGGTCGAGCTACGGCAACTGGAGGTGGCGGTGCATGTGGTGTGCCCGTCGTTCTTCCAGACCAACCTGCTGGACTCGTTCCGCGGACCGAACCCTGCGATGAAAGCCCAGGTTGGGAAGCTGCTGGAAGGCTCGCCAATCAACGCGGCGGACATCGCCGAGCACATCCACCGGCAGGTAGCCGCCGGCGAGTTCCTGATACTGCCCCATGAGGCCGGGCGCCAGGCCTGGCAACTGAAGCGCCAGGCCCCTGAGCGGCTTTACGACGAGATGGCTGAGATGGCGGTGAAAATGCGGGCCAAGGCTCAGTCGCGATGATTCGTCTGTAAGGAAAGTTACTAGGAAATGTAGGGCGCTTCTGAATCACGGCAGAACTATTGAGTAGCCCTATGCCGTCAAGGCAGGCTCCGGTTTTCCCTTTCGTTGGAGGATCGGAGCATGCTGGTAATAGGGCGCGAAGTGGGAGAGATCATCATGATTGGTGATGACATTCGGATCATGGTCGTGGAAACGCGGGACGGGGTGGTGCGCTTTGGCGTGGATGCACCGCGGCAGGTGTCGGTGCATCGGGCCGAGGTGTACAAGCGCATCAAGGAAGGGCAGAAAGACAAAACCCATGCAATCTGATGTTGCCTGTGCCGGCCTCTTCGCGGGCACGCCCGCGAAAAGGCCATACCTGCTAGTCGAGCAGCTCCCTGGGCACATCATGCTTGGCCAGCAACTGGCACTGCTGGCTTTCCAGGTCGAACAGGATGAACGCCTGGCCCTTGGCCAATGCCTGACGCACCCGTAGCACGCGGGTTTCCAGCGGGGTGTCGTCACCGTTGTCGGTACCGTCGCGGGTGACGAAGTCCTCGATCAGGCGGGTCAGGGTTTCGGCTTGCAGTTGGTCGTAGGGGATCAGCATGGTGGGCGTTGCCTAGGGTGTTGGTGGGGGCATGCTACGCGAAACATCTGGCATTTTGGGGCCGCTTTGCGGACCAATCGCCGGCAAGCCAGCTCCCACAGAATCACTACAGGCTCAAGCTTTCTGCAGTCCATGTGGGAGCTGGCTTGCCGGCGATTGGGCTGCAACGCAGCCCCCAGGGCCTCAAGCCTTGTTTCCGACAAGGCTATCCACCGCCGGCACCCGCGTATCGCTCTCCATTTGCGCATCATGTTCCAGCTGATGGCTGAAGCGCTCCAACGACGCATTGGCCGGCTGCGAATCACTGGCAAACACCGGCGGGCTCAGCAGGTACGCCGACAGCAAGCGGCTCAACGCCGCCAGGCTGTCGATGTGCGTTCGCTCGTAGCCATGCGTGGCATCGCAACCAAAGGCCACCAGCGCGGTACGAATATCGTGCCCCGCCGTCACTGCCGAATGGGCATCGCTGAAGTAGTAGCGGAACAGATCGCGCCGCACCGGCAGGTCGTGGTCACCGGCCAGTTTCAGCAGGTGCCGGGACAAGTGGTAGTCGTAAGGCCCCGACGAGTCCTGCATGGCCACGCTCACCGCATGCTCGCTGGAGGCCTGCCCGGGCGCCACCGGGGCGATGTCGATGCCGACGAACTCGCTGACATCCCAGGGCAGGGCGCCAGCTGCTCCCGAACCGGTCTCTTCGGTGATGGTGAACAGCGGGTGGCAGTCGATCAACGGTTGGCGGCCGCTTTCCACCACGGCTTTCAGCGCCGCCAGCAGCGCTGCCACGCCGGCCTTGTCGTCCAGGTGGCGGGCGCTGATGTGGCCGCTTTCGGTGAATTCGGGCAGCGGGTCGAAGGCAACGAAATCACCGATGCTTACACCCAGCGCTTCGCAGTCGGCGCGGGTGGCGCAGTAGGCGTCCAGGCGCACCTCAACGTGCTCCCAGCTGATCGGCATCTGGTCGATGGCAGTGTTGAAGGCATGCCCGCTGGCCATCAGTGGCAGCACGCTGCCCCGGTACACGCCGGTGTCGGTGAACACGCTGACCCGGCTGCCTTCGGCGAAGCGACTGGACCAGCAACCGACCGGCGCCAGGGCCAGGCGGCCGTTGTCCTGCAACTGGCGCACGCTGGCGCCGATGGTGTCCAGGTGAGCGGACACGGCGCGGTCGGGCGAGGTCTGGCGGCCCTTGAGGGTGGCGCGGATGGTGCCGCGGCGGGTCAGTTCGAAGGGGATGCCCAGTTCATCCAGGCGTTCGGCCACGTAGCGCACGATGGTGTCGGTGAAACCGGTGGGGCTGGGGATGGCGAGCATCTCCAGCAGCACGCGCTTGAGGTAGTCGAGATCGGGTTCGGGATGTCGGTCGGACATGGTTGAGGGACTCCTTTACTCCTGTGCCTGCCTGCTCGCGGGTAAACCCGCTCCCACAGGAAACCCACAGAGTTCAGCGCCTGTGGGGTACCTGTGGGAGCTGGCTTGCCGGCGATAGGGCCAGCAGCGGTTACGCCAAAGGCCGGCTATGCGGAAACAGCAAGTCGATAAAACGCTCGGCGGTCGGTTGCGGTTCGTGGTTGGCCAACCCGGCACGCTCGTTGGCCTCGATGATCACGTACTCCGGTTGCCCGGCATCCCGCACCATGAAGTCCAGCCCCACTACCGGAATCTCCAGCGCCCGTGCTGCGCGCACCGCAGCGTCGGCCAGCACCGGGTGCAGGCGTTCGGTCACGTCTTCCAGGGTGCCGCCGGTGTGCAGGTTGGCGGTGCGTCGCACGGCCAGGCGCTGGCCTGCAGGCAACACGTCGTCATAGCCAAAGCCCGCCGCGCGCAGGGTGCGCTCGGTTTCGTCGTCCAGCGGAATGCGGCTTTCGCCACCGGTTGCGGCCTGGCGCCGACGGCTCTGGGCGTCGATCAGCTGGCGGATGCTGTGTTTGCCATCGCCCAACACCTGCGCCGGGTGGCGGATGGCTGCCGCTACCACTTCATAGCCGATCACCACGATGCGCAGGTCATGCCCGGCATGGAAGCTTTCCAGCAACACGCGGCTGTCGAACTGGCGGGCCTGCGCCACGGCGTGGGTGATGTCGTCGATACAGGTGAGGTTCACCGCCACTCCCTGGCCTTGCTCGCCATCGACCGGCTTGACCACCACCGCGCCATGCTCGTCGAGAAACGCCAGGTTTTCGTCGGCATTGCCGGCCAACTGCTGCGCCGGCACCTTCAGCCCGGCATTGTGCAGGGCATGCTGGGTCAGGCGCTTGTCCTGGCACAGGGTCATGGTCACGGCGCTGGTCAGGTCGCTGAGCGACTCACGGCAGCGAATGCGGCGCCCGCCCAGGCTGAGGGTGAACAGGCCGCCAGCGGCATCGTCCACTTGGACTTCGATGCCTCGACGCAGCGCTTCGTCGACGATGATGCGTGCGTACGGGTTGAGGTCGGCTTGAGGGCCAGGCCCCAGAAACAGTTGTTCGTTGATGCCGTTCTTGCGCTTGACCGCGAAGGTCGGCAGGTTGCGAAAACCCAGCTTCTGGTACAGGCGCTTGGCCTGGCGGTTGTCGTGCAGCACCGACAGGTCCAGGTAGGCCAGGCCGCGGCTCATGAAGTGTTCGACCAGATGGCGCACCAGCACTTCACCCACGCCAGGACGGGTGCACTGCGGGTCTACAGCCAGGCACCAAAGGCTGCTGCCGTGCTCGGGGTCGTCGAATGCCTTGGCGTGGTTCAGGCCCATGACGCTGCCGATCACCGCGCCGGTGTCTTCGTCCTCGGCCAGCCAGTATACCGGGCCGCCCAGATGCAGAGGGGTAAGCAGCTCGGGGTCGACCGGCAGCATGCCGCGCGCCTGGTACAGGGTATTGATCGCCTGCCAGTCGCCCGGGTTCTGCGCCCGGCGCACGCGGAAGCCGCGGAACACCCGTTGCGCCGGGCGATAGTCGGTAAACCACAGGCGCAGGGTGTCGGACGGGTCGAGAAACAGTTGCTGCGGGGCCTGGGCCAGCAGCTGCTGCGGCGCGGCCACGTAAAGGGCGATGTCGCGCTCGCCGGGGCGTTCTTCCAGCAGGTCGGCGGCCAGGTCGGCCGGGTTGGGGTAGGTGTGGCCGATCAGCAGCCGGCCCCAGCCGCAATGCACGGCGCGTGGCTGGGCGTGGGGCTGGCTGCCGTCGCCGGCCAGGCGCGCCTGCAGGCGTTCATAGGACGGCGCCTGGCCGCGCAGCAGGCGCTGACCGTAAGCAATTTCGTGGGCTTTCATCGGTCAGATTCCTTGTTCGCTCAGCCACAGGTTCAGCGCTGCCAGCTGCCACAGTTTGGAGCCACGTAGCGGTGTCAGCTGGCCGTGCGGGTTGCTCAGCAGGCGGTCGAGCATGGCCGGGTTGAACAGCCCGCGGTCCTGGCTGGGGTCGGTCAGCAGCTCACGCACCCAGCCGAGGGTGGCACCTTCCAGGTGCTTCAGGCCCGGGACCGGGAAGTAGCCCTTCTTGCGGTCGATCACCTCGTGCGGGATCACCCGCCGCGCCGCCTGCTTGAGCACCTGCTTGCCGCCGTCGGGCAGCTTGTAACGTGCCGGAATGCGTGCCGACAGCTCCACCAGTCGGTAGTCGAGGAACGGCGTGCGCGCCTCCAGGCCCCAGGCCATGGTCATGTTGTCGACCCTTTTGACCGGGTCGTCGACCAGCATCACCGTGCTGTCCAGGCGCAGCGCCTTGTCTACGGCATCGGGGGCACCGGGGCGGGCGAAGTGTTCACGAACGAAATCGCCGGCCGCGTCGGTTTCCAGCAACCAGGGTGCCTGCACGGTGTCGCGGTACTCGGCGTGGCTGCGATCGAAGAAGGCCTCGCGGTAGGCGGCAAAGGCATCCTCGGCACCGTCCACCTGTGGGTACCAGTGGTAGCCGGCGAACAGCTCGTCGGCGCCCTGGCCGCTTTGCACGCCCTTGCAGTGCCTGGCCACTTCCCGCGACAGCAGGTAGAAGGCGATACAGTCGTGGCTGACCATCGGCTCGCTCATGGCGCGGAAGGCGGCTGGCAATTGCTCGATGATCTCGTGCTCGGCGATGCGCAGCTGGTGGTGACGGGTGCCGTAGTGTTTGGCGATCAGGTCGGAATACTGGAACTCGTCGCCGCGTTCGCCACCGGCATCCTCGAAACCGATGGAGAAGGTCGACAGGTCGTCCACACCCACTTCGCGCAGCAGGCCGACCAGCAGGCTGGAATCGACCCCACCAGACAGCAGTACACCAACGTCCACCGCTGCCCGTTGGCGAATGGCCACGGCTTCGCGGGTGGCGTCGAGCACGCGGGTGGTCCAGCCTTCCAGGTCCAGCTCGCGTTCATCGGGGTTGGCGCCGTAGTGCAGCTGCCACCAGGTCTGGCGTTCCACTTCGCCATGGCGGTCGATGCGCATCCAGGTGCCGGGTTCCAGCTTTTGCACGTTGGCCAGCAGGGTGCGTGGCGCGGGCACCACGGCGTGGAAATTCAGGTAGTGGTTGAGTGCCACCGGGTCGAGCATCGGGTCGATGTCGCCACCTTTGAGCAGCGCCGGCAGGGTCGAGGCGAAGCGCAGGCGCTCGCCGTTGCGCGACAGGTATAAGGGTTTGACACCCAGGCGGTCGCGGGCGAGGAACAGGCGCTGGTTGTCGCGCTCCCAGATGGCCAGGGCGAACATGCCATTGAGCTTGGGCAACAGGGCCGCGCCCCAGGCGTGGTAGCCCTTGAGCAGCACCTCGGTGTCGCCGTCGGACCAGAAGCTGTAGCCCAGGGCCTCTAGCTCCTGGCGCAGTTCGGGGAAGTTGTAGATGGCGCCGTTGAAGGCCAGCGACAGGCCCAGGGTGTTGTCGACCATCGGCTGGGCAGAGCCGTCGGACAAGTCCATGATTTTCAGGCGCCTGTGGCCGAGGGCGATCGGGCCTTGGCTATGGAAGCCCCAGGCATCCGGGCCGCGGGGCGCCAGGTGGTGGGTTATGCGCTCTACCGCAGCCAGGTCGGCTGGGCGAGGGGCTTGGTCGATGGGGGTGAAACGCAACTCTCCTGCTAATCCGCACATAGGTCCTTACCGGTTTTTCCGTTGGGGAGGGGGTGCCCCGGATTAGGGCACCTTAAGGAACTGACCCATGTGGTTTGTGAGAGTTTTAGATCGATCTGTTATATGGGGCTGCTGCGCAGCCCTTCGCGGGCTCGCCCGCTCCCACAGGTTCACCACAGGCCTGGGGACTTGCGCGGTCCCTGTGGGAGCTGGCTTGCCGGCGATTGGGCTGCGCAGCAGCCCCCGGCCGATCACTTGCCGCGAATCAACCTGCGCAAGGCAAACCGGTTCGGGTGGCACGCCTCCGCCACCGCCCGTGGCAACGGCAGCGGTTCCCCGCACACCCAGGCCGCCACCAGTTCGCCGCTCAACGGCGCCGTGATCAACCCGCGCGAGCCATGCCCGCTGTTCACATACAACCCATCCAGCCAGGGGCAGGCTACATCCGGCACCTGTCGCGCATCCCGGCCCAGCACTGCATAGGCCTGGGCGAACGCCTGCGCGTCCGCCACCGGCCCGACTATCGGCAGGTAATCCGGGCTGGTGCAACGGAACGCCGCGCGCCCCTGCAATTGCCCGGGGTTAAGTTCGGCGGTGCCCAGACGCTGGGCCAGGTCGAGCGAAATCTCGTCCAGCAATGCCAGGTTGCCCTGGTGCTCTGCCACCGTCGGCGCCAGGTCTGTGCTATGGAAGTCGAAGCTCGCGCCCAAGGTATGTTCATCCCCGCGCGGCGGCGCCACATAGCCTTCCGCACACACCACGGTGCGCAGCGCGCGGCTGCTGGTGGTGGCCGGCAGGCGGGTGATCTGCCCGCGGATGCGCTTGAGCGGCAGGTGCGCGCATGGCTCGAAGCGCAATACGTCGGCGGCACCGGCCAGGACCACCACCGGCGCGTTGGCCAGCAATCGTTCGCCCGCCCAGGCTTGCCATTGCCCGTCGACATGGCGCAGTTCGAGCACCTCGTGGTGCATCAGCAGGCGAATACCTGGGTGCTGCAACTGCTGCTGGCACAGCGCCGGGGGGTGCACCCAGCCACCTTCGGGATAGAACAGCCCACCAGCCGGCAAGGCCACCCCGGCGATGGCTTCGGCCTCTGCACGTTCCAGCGAGTGCAACAGGCCAGGTTCGAAGGCGCCAGCCAGTTTGCCCTGGCGTTCGGCTTCCTTGCTGTCGAAGGCCAGTTGCAGCACGCCACAGGCATCCCAGTCGCGGCCACGTTGCAGGCGCTGAAGCTGGCGCCGGGTGTAACCGAAACCGGCCAGGATCATCTGCGACAGCGCCGTGCCATGGGCGGACAGCTTGAGGTACAGCACCCCTTGCGGGTTACCCGAAGCTTCCTGTGCCGGGGTGTCGTGGCGTTCCAGCACGGTAACCTGCCAGCCACGCCGGGCCAGGCTGGCGGCGGTTGTGCTGCCGGCGAGCCCGGCGCCTATCACCAGCGCTTCACGCTGCCCCGCTGCGGCAGCCGGGCGCGCGTACCATGGCGCGCCGGGGCTTGGCAAAGGGCCGACATAGGCGCCGCTCATCACTTCCCATTTCTTGCCGATACCCGGCACCTTCTTCATGGCGAAGCCGGCGTCCACCAGGCTGCGGCGTACCCAGCCGGTGGTGGTGAAGGTGCCCAGCACGGTGCCCGGGTGTGACAGCCGTGCCAGTTGCGCGAAGAGCTCCGGGGTCCACATGTCGGGATTCTTGGCCGGGGCGAAGCCGTCGAGGAACCACACGTCGATCTGGGCATCGAGTTGCGGCAGCTGTTCCAGTACGTCGCCTATCAACAGGGTGAGGGTGACCCGGCCGTTGTCGAAGGTGAACTGCTGGAAGCCAGGGTGCACTGCCACGTACTGCTCCAGCAGGGGCTGGCTGTAGGCCGCCAGTTCCGGCCACAGGCGTATGGCGCGGGCCATGTCTTCGCGACCGAGCGGGTACTTTTCGACGCTGACGAAATGCAGGCGAGCCTCGGCGTGGGCGTGTTGCTCGAACAGTTGCCAGGCGCAGTAGAAGTTCATGCCAGTGCCGAACCCGGTTTCGCCGATCACCAGGCAGGCGTGCGGGGCGAGGTTGGCAAAGCGCTCGGCCAGGCGGGTTTGCCCGAGAAACACGTGTTTGGTTTCTTCGATGCCTTCGTTGACTGCGAAATAGACGTCGTCGTATTGCCGCGAATGTGGGCGGCCTTGGTCGTCCCAGTCGATCTGGGCATGCTGGAGGAGGGTGGACATGGTTGGCTCGGTTGCAGCGGATGGGCGGATTTTATGCCATCTGATGATTTTGCGCTGGCCGTACCGGCCCTATCGCCGGCAAGCCGGCTCCCACAGTTGGTGATCCTGTGGGAGCTGGCTTGCCGGCGATAGGGCCCATACAGGCGATACATAAATCCGCTAGTCTTGCTTATCCATTGAAGGAGCCAGTGCATGTTCGAATCCGCAGAAATCGGCCACAGCATCGACAAGGAGGCTTACGACGCCGAGGTACCCGCTTTGCGCGAGGCCCTGCTCGAAGCCCAGTACGAACTCAAGCAGCAGGCACGCTTCCCGGTGATCGTGCTGATCAACGGTATCGAAGGCGCCGGCAAGGGCGAGACGGTCAAGCTGCTCAACGAGTGGATGGACCCGCGCATGATCGATGTGCTCACCTTCGACCAGCAGACCGACGAAGAACTGGCCCGCCCGCCGGCCTGGCGCTACTGGCGGGCCCTGCCACCGAAGGGGCGGATGGGCGTGTTCTTCGGCAACTGGTACAGCCAGATGCTGCAGGGGCGGGTGCACGGGGTGTTCAAGGATGCCGTGCTCGACCAGGCCATCACCGGCGCCGAACGGCTGGAGGAGATGCTCTGCGACGAAGGTGCACTGATCATCAAGTTCTGGTTCCACTTGTCCAAGAAGCAGATGAAGGCGCGGCTGAAGTCGCTCAAGGACGACCCGCTGCACAGCTGGAAGATCAGCCCGCTGGACTGGCAGCAGTCAAAAACCTACGACCGTTTCGTGCGCTTTGGTGAGCGCGTGCTGCGCCGCACCAGCCGCGATTACGCGCCGTGGCATGTCATCGAGGGCGTCGACCCGAACTACCGCAGCCTGGCAGTAGGGCGCATCCTGCTGGAAAGCCTGCAGGCGGCACTGGACAACAACCCCAAAGGCAAGCACCGAGGCAATGTCGCCCCGCTGGGCCGCAGCATCGACCAGCGCAGCCTGCTCGGCGCGCTGGACATGACCCTGCGCCTGGACAAGCCCGACTACCAGGAGCAACTGGTCACCGAGCAGGCCCGCCTGGCCGGCCTGCTGCGCGACAAGCACATGCGCCGGCATGCCCTGGTGGCGGTGTTCGAAGGCAACGACGCTGCCGGCAAGGGCGGTGCCATCCGCCGCGTGGCCGCCGCGCTGGACCCGCGCCAGTACCGCATCGTGCCGATTGCCGCGCCCACTGAAGAAGAACGCGCGCAGCCTTACCTGTGGCGGTTCTGGCGGCACATTCCGGCGCGTGGCAAGTTCACCATCTTTGACCGTTCCTGGTATGGCCGGGTGCTGGTGGAGCGGGTGGAAGGCTTCTGCAGCCCGGCCGACTGGATGCGTGCCTACAGCGAGATCAACGATTTCGAGGAGCAGCTGGTGAATGCCGGCACGGTGGTGGTCAAGTTCTGGCTGGCGATCGACCAGCAGACCCAGCTGGAGCGTTTCGAAGAGCGCGAGCAGATCCCGTTCAAGCGCTACAAGATCACCGAGGACGACTGGCGCAACCGCGACAAGTGGGACGACTATGTCCAGGCGGTGGGCGACATGGTCGACCGCACCAGTACCGAGATTGCGCCGTGGACGCTGGTGGAGGCCAACGACAAGCGCTGGGCGCGGGTGAAGGTGTTGCGCACCATCAACCAGGCGCTTGAGGCGGCGTTTGCCAAGGACAAGAAATAATCGAAGTTCCTGTTTGCCTGTGCCGGCCTCTTCGCGGGTGAATCCGCTCCCACAGGAATACCACAGGGCTGAATGTTATGTGATCCCTGTGGGAGCGGGTTTACCCGCGAAGAGGCCAGAACAGGCAGCACACCCGCCAAGCCATGCCGCAGAAGAATGACCTGATGAATTCTTTTCTCGGCACTTGCCACCGTCCCCGTCCTCCAAGCCCGTAGAATTCAACTACCCCCACCACGGGCTTGATCGAGGATTTTATGCACACCATTACCGGCCGCTGGGGCTATGGGCTGTTCCTGGCACTTCTGACTGCGCTGCTCTGGGGCATCCTGCCGATCAAGCTCAAGCAGGTGCTGCAGGTGGTCGACCCGGTCACCGTCACCTGGTACCGCCTGCTGGTTTCCGGTGGCCTGCTGTTCGCCTGGCTGGCCGCCAAGCGCAGGTTGCCTTCCTTCAGCAAACTGGCGCCCAGGGGCAAAGGCCTGGTGGTAGTGGCCGTGTTCGGCCTGATGGGCAACTACGTGCTGTACCTGATCGGCCTGAACCTGCTAAGCCCGGGCACCGCGCAACTGGTCGTGCAGATCGGCCCGGTGCTGTTGCTGGTGGCCAGCGTGTTCGTGTTCCGCGAGCGTTTCAGCCTGGGGCAGGGCGTGGGCCTGCTGATCCTGCTGACGGGGTTCGGGCTGTTTTTCAACCAGCGCCTGGAAGAGCTGCTGACCTCGCTCGGTACCTACACCACCGGCGTGCTGACCATCCTGCTGGCTACCAGTGTCTGGGTGTTCTATGCGCTCAGCCAGAAGCAACTGCTGACTGTATGGCATTCGCAGCAGGTAATGATGGTGATCTACCTCAGCTGCGCCGCGCTGCTGACGCCTTGGGCCCACCCCTTGGAGGCGTTGCAGCTGACCCCGGTGCAAGGCTGGCTGTTGCTGGCCTGTTGCCTGAACACCCTGGTGGCCTACGGCGCGTTCGCCGAGGCGCTGGCGCACTGGGAGGCGTCGCGGGTGAGTGCCACGCTGGCGCTGACCCCGCTGGTGACCTTCGTCGCCGTGGCGCTGGCGGCGTTGGTGTGGCCTGAGTACGTGCACGCCGAGGACATCAATGCCCTGGGCTATGTGGGGGCGGTGACCGTGGTGCTCGGCTCGGCGCTGGTGGCGCTGGGGCCTTCGCTTGTGGCCGGGTGGCGAGCCCGCAAGTTCAAGAGGATTGCGCGCTCTGTGTAGGAGCGGCCTTGTGTCGCGATGGGCTGCGCAGCAGCCCCAGAAATCTCGGCAGCGACATAGATTTTTTGGGGCTGCTGCGCAGCCCATCGCGACACAAGGCCGCTCCTACAGGGGAGCGCGGTCTCTGAGCTGTCAGCCCTTGCCCCCCGGAGCCAGCATGTTCTCCGGCCTCACCCACTGGTCGAACTGCTCATTGGTCAGGTACTTCAACTCCAGTGCCGCTTCGCGCAAGGTCTTGCCTTCGCCATAGGCCTTCTTGGCAATTTCCGCCGCCTTGTCGTAGCCAATATGCGGGTTCAGCGCCGTCACCAGCATCAGCCCACGTTCCAGGTGCGCCTTCATCTGCTCGGCATCCGGCTCGATGCCCGCCACGCAGTGCTGCTGGAAGTTGCGGCAGCCGTCAGCCAGCAACTCGATCGACTGCAGCAGGTTGTGGATGATCACCGGCTTGAACACGTTCAGTTGCAAATGCCCCTGGCTGGCGGCAAAGCCGATCGCCGCGTCGTTGCCCAGCACCTGGCAGGCCAGCATCGACAGCGCTTCGCACTGGGTCGGGTTGACCTTGCCTGGCATGATCGAGCTGCCCGGCTCGTTGGCCGGCAGGCGTACCTCGGCCAGCCCGGCGCGCGGGCCGGAACCCAGCAGGCGCAAATCGTTGGCGATTTTCATCAGGGCCACGGCCAGGGTCTTCAGGGCACCGGCCAGGCTGGTCAGCGGCTCGTGGCCGGCGAGGGCAGCGAACTTGTTCGGCGCAGTGACGAACGGCAGGCCGGACAGCGCCGCCAGCTCGGCGGCGATGGCTTCGGCAAAACCATGCGGGGCGTTGAGGCCGGTACCCACGGCAGTGCCGCCCTGGGCCAGTTCGCACACCGCCGGCAGGGTGGCGCGGATGGCACGCTGGGCGTAGTCGAGCTGGGCGACGAAGGCCGACACTTCCTGGCCGAAGGTGATCGGCGTGGCGTCCATCATGTGCGTGCGGCCGGTCTTTACCAGCTTGTGGTGGCGTGCCGACAGCTCGGCCAGCCCCGAGGACAGCTCGGCGATGGCCGGCAGAAGCTTGTCGTGCACCGCGTGCGCCGCAGCGATGTGCATGGCGGTGGGGAAGCAGTCGTTGGAACTCTGTGAGCGGTTGACGTGGTCGTTGGGGTGCACGGGCGCCTTGCCGCCACGGCCCTTGCCGGCCAGTTCGTTGGCCCGCCCGGCGATCACTTCGTTGACGTTCATGTTGCTCTGGGTGCCGCTGCCGGTCTGCCAGACCACCAGCGGGAACTGGTCGTCATGCTGGCCGCCCAGCACTTCGTCGGCGGCCTGTTCGATCAGCCGGGCGATGTCGGCTGGCAAGTCGCCGTTACGGTCGTTTACGCGTGCTGCGGCCTTCTTGATCAGCGCCAGGGCGTGCAGCACCGCGATGGGCATGCGTTCCTTGCCAATGGCGAAGTTGATCAGCGAACGCTGGGTCTGCGCACCCCAGTAGGCGTCCTCAGGAACTTCGACCGGGCCCAGGCTGTCTGTCTCGATACGGCTCATTCTGTACTCACTCCTGTGTAGTTCGAAATCGCAGTTTAGGCCCTGATTCGACCGAGCGGTTCCGTCGCTCGTCGTGCCACTTGAGCACATCGCCACCACGGCGCAGAATGCTCTACTCTGAGGTACCCGCCTCCCTCTCTTCTGAAGGAAATGCAATGACCCGTCTCCGTGTCCTTTGTGCCGCCGTAGCCCTGGCTTGCGCCAGCGGCCAGGTACTCGCTGCCACCGCCAGCCACAACGCTGCTGCCGAGAAATTCCTGACCCTGGCCAACGCCGACAAGCTGGGCACCCCGGTGTACATGCAGGTCCAGCAGATGTTCGCCCAGCGTTTCGCCCAGACCAAGGCCCCGGCCTCCAAGCAGCCGGTGCTGGAAAGCTACCAGGCCAAGGCCAACGCCGCGCTGGACAACGCCATCGGCTGGAACAAGCTGAAGCCGAAGATGGTCGACCTTTACACCCAGACCTTCACCGAGCAGGAGCTCAAGGACCTGGTCAAGTTCTACGAATCGCCGCTGGGCAAGAAAGTGCTGCGCGAAATGCCCAAGGTCACCCAGCAGTCGGCCCAGCTGACCCAGCAGAGCCTGGAGCCAGCGGTACCGGTGGTGAACAAGCTGCTGGACGACATGACCAAGGAACTGGACCCGAACGCTGGCAAGGCCGCCGCCCCGGCGAAGAAGTGAGTACGCCGCGATGACCATGCAACAGCGTATCGAACAGCAGCTGGCCGCCCTGGCGCCGCAACACCTGCAAGTGCTCAATGAAAGCCACATGCACAGTCGTGGTCAGGAGACCCACTACAAGGCAGTGATCGTCAGCGAGCAGTTTGCCGGGTTGAACAGCGTCAAGCGCCACCAGAAGGTGTACGCCACCATGGGTGAGCTGATGGGCGAGATTCATGCCCTGGCCATCCACACCTACACCGCCGAAGA
The DNA here is from genome assembly GCF_036784815.1 of Pseudomonas sp. TE3-3-F2023. NCBI lineage: Bacteria > Pseudomonadati > Pseudomonadota > Gammaproteobacteria > Pseudomonadales > Pseudomonadaceae > Pseudomonas > Pseudomonas sp. TE3-3-F2023. The sequence goes on from NZ_CP145113.1 coordinate 2,258,660, forward strand.
GTGGGCCAAAGTCGGCGTGGCACCGGCCTCGCCGGTGTGCGCGGGCGGCGGGCACTGAAACCTTGCTGTTGTTCTGGTAGAATCCTGCAAAATCCGGGGGCCGCTTTGCGGCCCTTTCGCGACACAAGGCCGCTCCTACAGGGGATCGCAACAGCCATCGGGTTGTGCATTCCCTTGTAGGAGTGGCCTTGTGTCGCGAAAGGGGCGCAAAGCGCCCCCAAGCTTTTTCTACACTGTCAAACCCGGTCCGCCCCTTACGAGGGCAACTACTGGAGATCCTGCTTCATGTCCCAAACCATCGTCGTCGCGGCGCTGTACAAGTTCGTCACCCTGGAAGACTACGTCGAGCTGCGCGAGCCGCTGCTCCAGACCATGCTCGACAACAACGTCAAGGGCACCCTGCTGCTGGCTCACGAGGGCATCAACGGCACCGTGTCGGCCACCCGCGAAGGCATCGACGGCCTGCTGGCCTGGCTGCGCAACGACCCGCGTCTGGCCGATGTCGACCACAAGGAATCGTACTGCGACGAACAGCCGTTCTATCGCACCAAGGTCAAGCTCAAGAAAGAGATCGTCACCCTCGGTGTACCGGGCGTGGACCCGAACAAGGCAGTCGGCACCTACGTCGAGCCCAAGGACTGGAACGCGCTGATCAGCGACCCGGAAGTGCTGCTGATCGACACCCGCAACGACTACGAAGTGGCCATCGGTACCTTCAAGGGCGCCATCGACCCGAAGACCGAAACCTTCCGCGAGTTCCCCGATTACATCAAGGCCAACTTCGACCCCAGCAAGCACAAAAAGGTTGCCATGTTCTGCACCGGCGGTATCCGTTGCGAAAAAGCCTCCAGCTACATGCTCGGTGAAGGCTTCGAGGCGGTCTATCATCTTAAGGGCGGCATCCTGAAATACTTCGAGGAAGTGCCTCAGGAAGAAAGCCTGTGGGACGGCGACTGCTTCGTCTTCGACAACCGAGTCACGGTGCGTCATGACCTGAGCGAAGGCGAGTACGACCAGTGCCACGCCTGCCGCCACCCGATCAATGCAGAGGAGCGCGCGTCCGAGCACTATTCGCCAGGTGTCAGCTGCCCGCATTGCTGGGACACCCTGAGCGAAAAGACCCGGCGTAGCGCCATCGACCGGCAGAAGCAGATCGAGCTGGCCAAGGCCCGCAACCTGCCGCACCCGATCGGTTACAACTACAAAGCCGAGGCTTGATGCATGTCTGCACGCCTGATCTATGTGATGGACCCGATGTGCTCCTGGTGCTGGGGTTTCGCACCCGTGGCAGCGGCCCTGATCGCCCAGGCGCGTGATGCAGGTGTGCCCACCCACCTGGTGCCGGGCGGGCTGCGTACCGGCGGCAGTGCCCTGGACAGCTCTACCCGCAAGTACATCCTCGAGCACTGGCAGGCGGTGGCCGATGCCACCGGCCAGCCGTTCCGCTTCGAGGGGGCCATGCCCGACGGCTTCGTCTACGACACCGAGCCGGCCTGCCGTGCCCTGGTCAGCGCCCGCGAACTGGACGCCGAGCGCGTCTGGCCGCTGCTGGCGCTGATCCAGCGTTCGTTCTACGAGCAGGGCGTGGACGTGACCGTTGCACCGCACTTGGTCGACCTGGCCGAACAGGCGGGCTTCGACCGCCCCGTGTTCGCCGAGGCCTTCGCCTGTGCCGACACCCGCGCCGCCACTGCAGCCGATTTCAGCTGGGCCCAGGACCTGGGCATCGCCGGTTTCCCGACCTTGCTTGCCGAACGTAATGGCCAGCTGGCCCTGCTGACCAACGGCTACCAGCCGCTGGAGCGCCTGCAACCCTTGCTCGGCCGCTGGCTGCAGCAGGCCGCCTGTGCTTGATGTGCCTGGGTCACCCGACCCGGTGCCGGGCAAGCCTCACACTGCGGCCGATCGACTGAGCTGGGCGGAAATCCGCCGCCTGGCCCTGCATCACAAGAAAAACCTCTGGTCCGCCAACCTCATCGCCGTATTGGCGGCCTGCTGCAGCGTGCCTATCCCGCTGCTGCTGCCGCTGCTGGTGGACGAAGTGCTGCTGGGCCATGGCGATGCCGCGCTGAAGTGGATGAACCACCTGCTGCCGTCCAACTGGCAGGTGGCGGCAGGTTACATCGGCCTGATGTTGCTGCTGACCCTGTGCCTGCGCCTGGCCGCCCTGGCATTCAACGTGCTCCAGGCCAAGCTGTTCGCCGGCCTGGCCAAGGACATCGTCTACCGCCTGCGCATTCGCCTGATCGAGCGGCTCAAGCGCATCTCGCTGAAGGAATACGAAAGCCTGGGCAGTGGTACGGTGACCACCCATCTGGTCACCGACCTGGACACCCTCGACAAGTTTGTCGGCGAAACCCTGAGCCGCTTCCTGGTGGCCATGCTGACCCTGACCGGCACGGCGGCCATCCTGATCTGGATGCACTGGCAGCTGGCATTGCTGATATTGCTGTTCAACCCGCTGGTTATCTACTTCACGGTGCAGTTGGGCAAGCGCGTCAAACACCTGAAAAAGCTCGAGAACGACAGCACCGCACGCTTTACCCAGGCGCTGGCGGAAACCCTCGACGCCATTCAGGAGATCCGCGCCGGCAACCGCCAGGGCTATTTCCTCGGTCGCCTTGGCCTGCGCGCCCGCGAAGTGCGTGACTACGCAGTGGATTCGCAATGGAAGAGCGACGCCAGCGGCCGCGCCAGTGGCCTGCTGTTCCAGTTCGGCATCGATATCTTCCGCGCCGCGGCCATGCTTACCGTGCTGTTCTCCGACCTGTCGATCGGCCAGATGCTGGCGGTGTTCAGCTACCTGTGGTTCATGATCGGCCCGGTGGAGCAGCTGCTCAACCTGCAATATGCCTATTACGCCGCCGGTGGTGCGCTGAGCCGCCTCAACGAACTGTTGGCACGCGACGACGAGCCGCAGTACCCGGCTGCCAGCGATCCGTTCGCCGGCCGTGAGACGGTGGGCATCGAAGTGCGCGACCTGCGCTTTGCCTATGCCGAAGAGCCGGTGCTCGAGCACCTCGACCTGTCCATCGCCCCGGGCGAGAAGGTGGCGATCGTCGGCGCCAGCGGTGGTGGCAAGAGCACCCTGGTGCAGCTGCTTCTGGGCCTTTATAGCGCCCAGGCCGGCACCATCCGCTTTGGCGGTGCCAGCCTGCAGGAAATCGGCCTGGAAACCCTGCGTGAAAACGTCGCGGTAGTGTTGCAGCACCCGTCGTTGTTCAACGACACCGTGCGCGCCAACCTGACCATGGGCCGTGACTGCAGCGACGAGGCCTGCTGGCAGGCGCTGCGCATTGCCCAGCTTGATGCGACCATCGCCGCCCTGCCGCAGGGCCTGGACAGTGTGGTGGGGCGCTCCGGCGTGCGCTTGTCCGGTGGCCAGCGGCAGCGCCTGGCCATTGCCCGCATGGTGCTGGCCGAACCTAAGGTGGTGATCCTCGACGAGGCCACCTCGGCCCTGGATGCTGCCACCGAATACAACCTGCACCAGGCCCTGGCGCGCTTCCTCAGCGGCCGCACCACACTGATCATCGCCCACCGCCTGTCGGCGGTGAAACAGGCCGACCGGGTGCTGGTGTTCGATGGCGGGCATGTGGCCGAGGATGGTGACCACCAGCAGCTGATTGCCGAGGGTGGGTTGTATGCCAAGTTGTATGGGCACCTGCAGCAGAGCTGAGTTTGTGGGGGCCCTATCGCCGGCAAGCCAGCTCCTAAAGGATTACCACATGCCTGAGCATTGTGGGGTACCTGTGGGAGCTGGCTTGCCGGCGATAGGGCCGGGAAGGCCGTGCAGGCCCCTGGGTTCCCTGTCATAAAAAACCCATCCGCGAGGATGGCAAATGGCCTACGCTGTGCTTTGTCTGGGTTGATTTGCGCCTTATCTGCTCTGTGACAGGGACTCCATGAAGGGACATCGCACTCTAGAAGCGCCAAAGTTGCTCGGCATCACCTGGCCCTTCATCGCTGTTGTGGTCTTCCAGGTAGCCTTGGGCAGCCTCAGCCTTTATACGCTCTCGGCCGTGCGTGCCTATGTCGCGGGCGAAAGCCTGTGGTCCAAGGCGCAGAAAGACGCCATCTACTACCTCACCCTGTACGGCGAAACCCGCGACGACAGCACCTACCATCGTTATCGCCAGGCCATCACCGTGCCCCAGGGCGACCACCAGTTGCGCGAAGTGCTGGACCAGCCCAGCCCCGACCTGGACGCCGCGCGCCAGGCCGTGCTGCAAGGCGGCAACCACCCCGACGATGTCGAGCGGATCATCTGGTTCTACCGCAACTTTCGCAACGTCAGCTACATGCAGACGGCCATCGACTACTGGGATATCGGCGACGACTACCTGGGCAAGCTGGATATGCTGGCCATGGAAATGCGCAGCAGCTTTGCTGCTGGCCCGGTCGACGCCCGCACGCTCAGCGACTGGAAGGCGCGCATCGTCACCATCAACGAAGGGGTAACCCCGGCCGCCAAGGCGTTCAGCGATGCCTTGGGCGAGGGCTCGCGCATGTTGCTGCGGGTGCTGCTGATCACCAACCTGCTGACCGCGATGTTCCTGATTGCCATTGCCTGGCGCCGCTCCAGCAAGCTGCTGGCCCAGCGCCAGGCCTTTGCCAGCGCCCTGCAGGAAGAAAAGGAGCGGGCGCAGATCACCCTGCAGGCCATTGGCGATGCGGTGATTACCGCCGATGTGGAGGGCAGTATCGGCTACATGAACCCGGCCGCCGAGCAACTGACCCACTGGCAGGCCGGCCAGGCCCAGGGCCTGCCGCTGTCGGCGCTGTTCAGCCTGGTGGACGAGCAGGCCGAGGAAGATGGCCGCAGCCTGGTCGAACAGGTGCTCAGCGGCAGCCTCAAGGGTGGCGCCGAGCATGCCCGGCTGATCCAGCGCCTGGACGGTAGCACCGTGTCGGTCAACCTGGTCGGCTCGCCGATCGTCAATGACGGCCAGGTCAGCGGCATCGTGCTGGTGCTGCACGACATGACCCAGGAGCGCCAGTACATCGCCAACCTGTCCTGGCAGGCGACCCACGACGCCCTGACCGGCCTGGCCAACCGCCGCGAGTTCGAATACCGCCTGGAGCAGGCACTCAATGACCTGGCGCGCCAGGCCGGGCGGCATTCGCTGATGTTCCTCGACCTCGACCAGTTCAAACTGGTCAACGATACCTGCGGGCATGCCGCTGGCGACGAGCTGCTGCGGCACATCTGCGCCGTGCTGCAGTCCGGCCTGCGCGAAGGCGACACCCTGGCTCGGCTGGGTGGGGATGAATTTGGCGTGCTGCTGGAAAACTGCCCGCCCGACCAGGCCGAGCGCATTGCCGAGCAGCTGCGCCAGCTGGTGCAAAGCCTGCATTTCGTGTGGAAAGGGCGGCCGTTCGTCACCACCGTCAGCGTCGGCCTGGTGCACATGGCCCAGTCCCCCGGTACCCTCGAGACCTCGCTGCGCGCCGCCGACATGGCTTGCTACATGGCCAAGGAAAAGGGCCGCAACCGCGTGCAGGTGTACCATGCCGACGACAGCGAACTGTCCATGCGCTTTGGTGAAATGGCCTGGATCCAGCGCTTGCACGTGGCCCTGGAAGAAAACCGCTTCTGCCTGTACGCCCAGGAAATCGCCCCACTGAAAACCTTCGAGGGCCCCGGGCATATCGAAATCCTGCTGCGCCTGCACGACGAGAGCGGGCGTACCATCCTGCCCAGCAGCTTCATCCCGGCGGCCGAGCGCTACGGCCTGATGACCGCGCTGGACCGCTGGGTGGTGCGCAATGTGTTCCTGGTTATCCGCCAATGCCTGGACGAAGGGCGCGAGGGGCCGTTGTCGATCTGCGCAATCAACCTGTCGGGGTCGAGCATTGGCGATGACAAGTTCCTCGAGTACCTGCAGCGCCTGTTCGTCGAATACGCCATTCCGCCACGGATGATCTGTTTCGAAATCACCGAAACCAGCGCCATAGCCAACCTTGGCAGCGCCATCCGCTTCATCAACGAATTGAAGGGGCTCGGTTGTCGCTTCTCGCTCGATGATTTCTGCGCCGGCATGTCGTCGTTCGCCTATCTCAAGCATTTGCCTGTGGACTACCTGAAGATCGACGGGAGTTTCGTCAAGGACATGCTCGACGACCCGGTCAACCGGGCCATGGTCGAGGTCATCAACCATATCGGTCATGTAATGGGCAAGCGCACCATCGCCGAATTCGTCGAAACACCCTTGATCGAGCAGGCCTTGCAGGAAATTGGCGTGGATTACGCCCAGGGCTATCTCATCGAACGCCCTCAGGTGTTCACCTGTGACAGTCTGCAGCGCCAACGGATCGCCGCCCGGCCTCTGTTGCAGCGGGCACCTGGCACGTTTCGCTAGCTAGAAATCACAAGGATCAAGGAGCTGAAAGTGATTGACGCATTCGTTCGTATCGGGCCTTTGATGGACCCCGCCAGCTACCCCCAATGGGCCCAGCAACTGATTGAAGACTGCCGCGAGAGCAAGCGCCGGGTAGTGGAGCATGAGTTCTACGCGCGCCTGCGCGATGGCCAGCTGAAGCAATCGACCATTCGCCAGTACCTGATAGGTGGCTGGCCGGTGGTGGAGCAGTTTTCGCTGTACATGGCCCACAACCTGACCAAGACCCGCTATGGCCGCCATCAGGGCGAAGACATGGCGCGGCGCTGGCTGATGCGCAACATTCGTGTCGAGCTCAACCACGCTGACTACTGGGTGAACTGGTGCCAGGCGCATGGCGTGCACCTGCACGAGCTGCAGGCCCAGGATGTGCCGCCAGAGCTGAACGGCCTGAATGACTGGTGCTGGCGCGTGTGCGCCACCGAGAACCTGGCCATTTCCATGGCGGCGACCAATTACGCCATCGAAGGTGCGACCGGTGAATGGTCGGCGGTGGTGTGCTCCACCGACACCTATGCGCAGGGCTTCCCGGAGGACCAGCGCAAGCGGGCGATGAAGTGGCTGAAGATGCATGCCCAGTATGACGATGCGCACCCGTGGGAGGCGCTGGAGATCATCTGCACCCTGGCCGGCGAGAACCCGACCCAGGGGCTGCGCAATGAACTGCGCAAGGCGATTTGCAAGAGTTATGACTGCATGTACCTGTTCCTGGAACGGTGCATGCAGCTGGAAGGGCGCCAACAGGGGCGCATGCGCCCGGTGTTGGCAGCGGGCTGATCGCTCTCCTGTCCCGGCCTCTTCGCGGGCATGCCCGCTCCCACAGGTATGGCGCAGTCCTCAAGGGCTGTGGTGATCCTGTGGGAGCGGGCGTGCCCGCGAAGAGGCCGGTGCAGGCCTACTGGGCGTTGAACGCCTGCCCATTCACCCCTTTGCTGTCCGGCCCCATCAGGTACAGGTATACCGGCATGATCTCTTCCGGCAGCGGGTTGTTCTGCGGGTTTTCGCTGGGGTAGGCCTGTGCCCGCATCGCCGTGCGCGTGGCACCCGGGTTGATGCTGTTGGCGCGCACCGGTGCCACGCCTTCCAGTTCATCGGCCAGGGTTTGCATCAGGCCCTCGGTGGCGAACTTGGACACGCCGTAGGCGCCCCAGTAGGCCCGGCCCTTGCGCCCGACGCTGCTGCTGGTGAACACCACCGAAGCGTCTTCCGACAGCTTCAGCAGCGGCAGCAGGGTGCTGGTGAGCATGAAGGTGGCATTGACGTTGATGTGCATCACGCGCATGAAGTTGTCACCCGACAGCTGCTCCAGCGGCGTGCGCGGGCCGATGATCGAAGCGTTGTTCAGCAGGCCGTCGAGGCGGCCGAACTGGTCCTCGATCATCACCGCCAGTTCGTCGTACTGGTGGGGCAGGGCGGTTTCCAGGTTGAACGGGATCACCACCGGTTGCGGGTGCCCGGCGGCTTCGATCTGGTCGTAGATCTCGTTGAGGTTGGCCTCGGTCTTGCCCAGCAGCAGCACGGTGGCGCCCAGCGCAGCGTAGGCCTTGGCAGCAGCGGCGCCGATGCCGCGGCCGGCACCGGTAACCAGGATGACCCGACCTTGCAGCAGGTCGGGGCGGGCGGTGTAGTCGAACATGGTAGGTCCTTCGAGTTCGTTGGCGCGGCACCCTCCCCGTGGGAGCGGGTTTGCCCGCGAATGCGTACTATCAGGCGCCGGTGTCGCCTGGGCTGGCGCATTCGCGGGTGAACCCGCTCCCACAGGGGCTGTGCTGCGGTCTAGACGGGGTTCAGCAGCCGCACAGCGCGCTGTCGATCACCTTGCGCAGTTCCAGCGGGTGGTCCACCACCACGTCGGCGCCCCAGTTGTTGGGGTTGTCCTCTGGATGAATATAGCCGTAGCGCACCGCCGCTGTGCGGGTGCCGGCGTCGCGGCCAGACTCGATGTCGCGCAGGTCGTCGCCGACGAACAGCACGCTGGCCGGCTCCAGGCCCAGGGTCTTGCAGGCGAGGATCAGCGGCTCGGGGTCGGGCTTGCTGTTCTTGACATGGTCCGGGCAGATCAGCAGCGCCGACCGCTCGGCCAGGCCCAGTTGCTGCATGATCGGCTCGGCGAAGCGCACCGGCTTGTTGGTGACCACGCCCCACAGCAGGTTGCCTTTCTCGATGTCGGCCAGCAGCTCGGCCATGCCGTCGAACAGCTTGCTGTGCACCGCACAGTCACGCTGGTAGCGCTCGAGGAACTCCAGGCGCAGCGCCTCGAAGCCCTCGGCCTCCGGGCTCATGGCGAAGGTCGCGGCGACCATTGCCCGGGCACCGCCCGAGATCACGTCGCGGATCAACTTGTCATCGACGGCCGGCAGGCCGCGCTCGGCGAGCATGGCCTGGCAGATGGCGATGAAGTCCGGCGCCGTGTCGAGCAAGGTGCCGTCCATGTCGAAGAGTACTGCTTGCAAACGCATGCTCATTCCTCGCGCAGGGTCTGGATCATGTAGTTGACGTCAACGTCGCTGCTGAGCTTGTAGTGCTTGGTCAGCGGGTTGTAGGTCAGGCCGATGATGTCTTTCACCTGCAGGCCGGCAACACGGCTCCAGGCGCCCAGCTCGGACGGGCGGATGAACTTCTTGAAGTCGTGGGTACCGCGCGGCAGCATCTTCAGGATGTACTCGGCGCCGACGATGGCCAGCAGGTAAGCCTTGGGGTTGCGGTTGATGGTGGAGAAGAACACCTGGCCGCCCGGCTTTACCATGCGGTAGCAGGCGCGGATGACCGAAGACGGGTCGGGCACGTGCTCGAGCATTTCCAGGCAGGTGACCACGTCGAACTGTTCAGGCATTTCCTCGGCCAGGGCTTCGGCGGTGATCTGCCGGTATTCCACCTGCACGCCCGACTCCAGCTGGTGCAGCTGGGCCACCGCCAGTGGCGCCTCGCCCATGTCGATGCCGGTGACCGTGGCGCCGCGCAGGGCCATCGCCTCGCTGAGGATGCCGCCGCCGCAACCCACGTCCAGCACTTTCTTGCCGGCGAGGCTGGCGCGCTCGTCGATCCAGTTGACGCGCAGCGGGTTGATTTCGTGCAGCGGCTTGAACTCGCTTTCGCGGTCCCACCAGCGGTGGGCCAGCGCTTCGAACTTGGCGATTTCGGCGCGGTCGACGTTGCTCATTAGAACAGTCCTCTGAAACTTCGCAAAATTGCGCCGGAGTATACCCGAGCGCTCGGCCCCGAGGGTCGCTATAATCGCCGGCTTTTGATATCCGAACGACGGGGAGAGGCGATGCGCGAGCGACTTTTGGCGGCGGAGAAGGTGACTGGGATCCGCTGGCAGGGCGGCGTCTTGCACCTGCTCGACCAGCGCCTGCTGCCGTCGGAAGAACGCTGGCTGGCCTGCGACAATGTCGCGCAGGTGGCAGTGGCGATCCGCGACATGGCCGTGCGCGGCGCCTCGGCCATCGGCATTGCCGCGGCCTATGGCCTGGTGCTGGCCCTGGAAGAGCGGCTGGCCGAGGGCGGCGACTGGGAAATGGACCTGGAAGAAGACTTCCTCGTCCTGGCTGAAGCGCGCCCTACCGCCGCCAACCTGTTCTGGGCGCTGAACCGCATGCGTGAGCGCCTGCAGCGGCTGCGTCCGGACGAAGGCGTGCTGGCGGCGCTGGAGGCCGAAGCGGTGGCCATCCACGAAAGTGACCGCGAAGCCAACCTGACCATGGCCCAGCACGGTATCGAGCTGATCCGCCGCCACCAGGGCAACGCCCAGGCCCTGCTCACATACGGTAATGCCGGCGCCCTTGCCTGTGGTGGCTTCGGTACCGCCCTGGGGGTGATCCGCGCCGGTTACCTGGAGGGCATGGTCGAGCGGGTGTATGCCGGCGAGACCCGCCCCTGGCTGCATGGTTCGCGCCTGACTGCCTGGGAACTGGCCAACGAAGGCATCCCGGTGACCCTGTGCGCCGACTCGGCGCTGGCCCACCTGATGAAGATGAAGGGCATTACCTGGGTGGTGGTGGGGGCGGACTGCATCGCCGCCAACGGCGACGTGGCCGGCAAGATCGGTACCTACCAGCTGGCGGTCAGCGCCATGCACCACGGCGTGCGATTCATGGTGGTGGCGCCGAGCACCAGCATTGACCTGAACCTGGCCACGGGCGAGGACATCCCGCTGGAAGAACGCGCTGCCGACGAGTTGCTGGACATTGGCGGCACCCGGGTGGCGCCGGATGTGGAGGTGTTCAACCCGGTATTCGATGTGACCCCGGCCGACCTGATCGATGTGATCGTGACCGAGCGCGGTATCGTCGAGCGGCCGGATGCCGCCAAGCTGGCACAATTGGTCTGCCGCAAGCGCCTGCACTGATCGGAAACCTCGCTGGCCTCTTCGCGGGCACGCCCGCTCCCACAGGGACACCACCACTCTCGAGTGTTGCGATATCCCTGTGGGAGCGGGCGTGCCCGCGAAGAAGCCAGTGAAAATCCGAAGATTCAACCTCGTGTGAGGCCACCTGCCACATCTCCCCACCGCCCCTGCCTTTGTGATAACATCCGGCAGTTTCCAAGACCGCCCACCACGGCGGCCTTCATTGCGCAGATCCATGGCACAACTCATTGATTTGTCGTAAGTCGTCGCACCCTTATGCGTTGCGGCGGCGAGCTTCGTTCGGCCCTTGATGGAGCTGCGAAGTTTCACCAGAAAAAGGAATCAGGCTTCTCATGGGCGAACTGGCCAAAGAAATCCTCCCGGTCAATATCGAAGACGAACTGAGACAGTCCTACCTCGACTACGCGATGAGCGTGATTGTCGGGCGAGCGCTGCCCGATGCGCGTGACGGCTTGAAGCCCGTGCATCGTCGCGTTCTCTATGCGATGAGCGAACTGGGCAACGACTGGAACAAGCCGTACAAGAAATCCGCCCGTGTGGTCGGTGACGTGATCGGTAAATACCACCCGCACGGCGACACCGCGGTCTACGACACCATCGTGCGTATGGCCCAGCCGTTCTCGCTGCGCTACCTGCTGGTCGACGGCCAGGGCAACTTCGGTTCGGTGGACGGCGACAACGCCGCCGCCATGCGATACACCGAAGTGCGCATGGCCAAGCTGGCCCACGAGCTGCTGGCCGACCTGCACAAGGAGACCGTCGACTGGGTGCCCAACTATGACGGCACCGAGCAGATCCCGGCGGTCATGCCGACCCGTATTCCCAACCTGCTGGTCAACGGCTCCAGCGGTATCGCCGTGGGCATGGCGACCAACATCCCGCCGCACAACCTCGGCGAGGTCATCGATGGCTGCCTGGCGCTCATCGACAACCCCGAAGTCACCATCGATGAGCTGATGCAGCACATCCCTGGCCCGGACTTCCCGACTGCAGGCCTGATCAACGGCCGTCAGGGCATCATCGAGGCCTATCGTACCGGCCGGGGTCGCATCTACATGCGTGCCCGCTCCGAGGTCGAAGACATCGACAAGGTCGGTGGCCGCCAGCAGATCGTGGTTACCGAGCTGCCGTACCAGCTGAACAAGGCTCGCCTGATCGAGAAGATCGCCGAGCTGGTCAAAGAGAAGAAGATCGAAGGCATCACCGAGCTGCGCGACGAGTCCGACAAGGACGGCATGCGCATCGTCATCGAGCTGCGCCGTGGCGAGGTGCCGGAGGTGGTGCTCAACAACCTCTACCAGCAAACCCAGCTGCAGAGCGTATTCGGCATCAACGTGGTGGCCCTGGTCGACGGCCGTCCGCGCCTGCTCAACCTCAAGGACCTGCTCGAAGCGTTCGTGCGTCACCGCCGTGAAGTGGTGACCCGCCGTACCGTGTTCGAGCTGCGCAAGGCCCGCGAACGCGGCCATATCCTTGAAGGCCAGGCGGTCGCGCTGTCCAACATCGACCCGGTCATCGCCCTGATCAAGGCCTCGCCGACCCCGTCCGAAGCCAAGGAAGCCCTGGTTTCCACTGCCTGGGAATCCAGTGCCGTGCAGGTCATGGTCGAGCGTGCCGGCGCCGATTCCTGCCGCCCCGAGGACCTGCCGGAGCAGTACGGCCTGCGTGAAGGCAAGTACTACCTGTCGCCGGAACAGGCCCAGGCCATTCTCGACCTGCGCCTGCACCGCCTGACCGGCCTGGAGCACGAGAAGCTGCTGGCCGAGTACCAGGAAATCCTCGAGCAGATCGGCGAACTGATCCGCATCCTCAGCAGCGCCGAGCGCCTGATGGAAGTGATCCGCGAAGAGCTGGAAGCTATCCGCGCCGAATATGGCGATGCCCGCCGTACCGAAATCCTCGATGCGCGCCACGACCTCAACTACGGCGACATGATCCCGGAAGAAGAGCGCGTGGTGACCATCTCCCACGGCGGCTACGCCAAGACCCAGCCGCTGTCCGCCTACCAGGCCCAGCGCCGGGGCGGCAAAGGCAAGTCGGCTACCGGGGTGAAGGACGAGGACTACGTCGAGCACCTGCTGGTTGCCAACAGCCACGCCACCCTGCTGCTGTTCTCCAGCAAGGGCAAGGTTTACTGGCTGAAGACCTACGACATCCCTGAAGCGTCCCGCGCCGCCCGCGGTCGCCCGCTGGTCAACCTGTTGCCGCTGGAGGAAGGTGAGCGCATCACCGCCATGCTGCAGATCGACCTCGAGGCCCTGCAGCAGAATGCTGACGCCGACGAAGAGCTGGAGGACGCGGAAGACACCGTGCTCGAAGGCGAAGTGGTCGAGGCCGAGGAAGTGGACGAGGAAGACGGCGATACCCCTGAGTGGGTGGCCGAGCCGACCGGCGCCTACATCTTCATGGCCACCGCTTCGGGTACCGTGAAGAAGACCCCGCTGGTGCAGTTCGCCCGTCCGCGCTCCAACGGCTTGATCGCCCTGAAGCTGAAGGAAGGTGACACCCTGATCGCTGCGGCCATCACCGACGGTGCCAAGGAAGTCATGATGTTCTCCGACGCTGGCAAGGTGATCCGCTTCGCTGAAAGCGTGGTGCGCGAGATGGGCCGTAACGCCCGTGGCGTGCGCGGCATGAAGCTGGGCAAGGGCCAGCAGATCATCTCCATGCTGATCCCGGAATCCGGCGCGCAGATCCTCACTGCCTCCGAGCGTGGCTTTGGCAAGCGCACCCCGCTGTCCAAGTTCCCGCGTCGCGGCCGTGGTGGCCAGGGCGTGATAGCCATGGGCACCAAGGGGCGCAATGGCCTGCTGATCGGCGCCATCCAGGTGCAGGAAGGCGAAGAGATCATGCTGATTTCCGACCAGGGCACGCTGGTGCGTACCCGCGTTGGTGAAGTGTCCAGCCTGGGCCGTAACACCCAGGGCGTGACCTTGATCAAGCTGGCTGCCGACGAGACGCTGGTGGGCCTGGAGCGTATCCAGGAGCCTTCCGAGGACGAACTCGATGATGTGATCGAGGCGGACGAAGAGGGCGTCGAGGCTGAAGCGCCAGACAACGAAGAAGCTGCTGGCGCCGAAGAGGCCCCGCAGGAGTAAGCAAGCGTAAAACCCGAACGGGGCGACCAAGGTCGCCCCGTTTGACTGATCAGGCCAGGTCATTGGGGCCGCTGTGCGGCCCATCGCCGGCAAGCCGGGCTCCCACAGGTCCGGCGCGAGCTTTGAGGTTTGTGCGGTCCCTGTGGGAGCTGGCTTGCCGGCGATGGCCTGCAAAGCAGGCCCATGGCAGGCGACACAGTCTTGACGGGTCGGCACCGAATTAAGATTTTGTACCATTTGGCAGAGCGAGAGTGGATGTGAGCAAACGAGCCTTTAACTTCTGCGCAGGCCCTGCTGCGCTTCCTGACGCTGTTCTGCAGCGCGCTCAGGCCGAGATGCTGGACTGGCGTGGCAAGGGCTTGTCGGTGATGGAAATGAGCCATCGCAGCGACGACTACGTGGCCATCGCCGAAAAGGCCGAGCAGGACCTGCGTGACCTGCTGTCCGTCCCCTCCAACTACAAGGTGCTGTTCCTGCAGGGGGGCGCCAGCCAGCAGTTCGCCGAAATCCCGCTGAACCTGCTGCCGGAAAACGGCACTGCCGACTACATCGAGACCGGCATCTGGTCGAAAAAGGCCATCGAGGAAGGGCGCCGCTTCGGCAACGTCAACGTCGCCGCCAGCGCCAAGCCCTACGACTACCTGGCCATCCCGGGCCAGAACGAGTGGAAGCTGACCAAGAACGCCGCCTACGTGCACTATGCGTCCAACGAGACCATCGGTGGCCTGCAGTTCGACTGGGTGCCGGAAACCGGTGACGTGCCGCTGGTGGTCGACATGTCGTCCGACATCCTCTCGCGCCCGATCGACGTGTCGCAGTACGGCCTGATCTACGCCGGCGCGCAGAAGAACATCGGCCCGAGCGGCCTGGTAGTGGTGATCGTGCGCGAAGACCTGCTGGGCCGCGCCCGCAGCAGCTGCCCGACCATGCTCGACTACAAGGTCTCGGCCGACAACGGCTCGATGTACAACACCCCGGCCACCTACTCCTGGTACCTCTCGGGCCTGGTGTTTGAATGGCTGAAAGAGCAGGGTGGCGTCGATGCCATGGAGCAGCGCAACCGCGCCAAGAAAGACCGCCTGTACGGTTTCATCGACAGCAGCGAGTTCTACACCAACCCGATCAGCCACAACGCCCGTTCGTGGATGAACGTGCCGTTCCGCCTGGCTGACGAGCGCCTGGACAAGGCCTTCCTCGCCGGCGCCGACGCCCGTGGCCTGCTCAACCTCAAGGGCCATCGTTCGGTAGGCGGCATGCGCGCCTCCATCTACAACGCCCTGGGCCTTGAAGCAGTCGAAGCCCTGGTGGCCTACATGGCCGAATTCGAGAAGGAGCACGGCTGATGTCCGAGCACGAACTGAAGGCGCTGCGCGTTCGCATCGACAGCCTCGACGAGAAGATCCTCGAGCTGATCAGCGAGCGCGCCCGCTGCGCCCAGGAAGTGGCCAAGGTCAAGACCGCCTCGCTGGCGGAAGGCGAAAAGCCGGTGTTCTACCGCCCCGAGCGTGAAGCCGCCGTGCTCAAGCGCGTGATGGAGCGCAACAAGGGCCCGCTGGACAACGAAGAGATGGCGCGGCTGTTCCGCGAAATCATGTCGTCGTGCCTGGCCCTGGAAGAGCCTCTGAAAATCGCCTACCTCGGCCCTGAAGGCACCTTCACCCAGGCCGCGGCCATGAAGCACTTCGGCCACGCGGTGATCAGCCGGCCGATGGCGGCCATCGACGAAGTGTTCCGCGAAGTGGCGGCCGGTGCCGTCAACTTTGGCGTGGTGCCGGTGGAAAACTCCACCGAAGGCGCGGTCAGCCACACCCTGGACAGCTTCCTCGAGCACGACATGGTGATTTGCGGCGAGGTCGAGTTGCGCATCCACCACCACCTGCTGGTGGGCGAGAACACCAAGACCGACAGCATCACCCGCATCTACTCCCACGCCCAGTCGCTGGCCCAGTGCCGCAAGTGGCTGGATGCGCATTACCCGAATGTGGAGCGCGTGGCAGTATCGAGCAATGCCGAGGCGGCCAAGCGGGTCAAGGGCGAGTGGAATTCGGCGGCGATCGCCGGTGACATGGCGGCCAACCTGTACGGGTTGACTCGCCTGGCCGAAAAGATCGAAGACCGCCCGGACAACTCCACGCGCTTCCTGATGATCGGCAACCAGGAAGTGCCGCCGACCGGCGACGACAAGACCTCGATCATCGTATCGATGAGCAACAAGCCGGGTGCCTTGCACGAGCTGCTGGTACCGTTCCACCAGAACGGCATCGACCTGACTCGCATCGAGACCCGCCCGTCGCGCAGCGGCAAGTGGACCTACGTGTTCTTCATCGACTTCGTCGGCCACCACCGCGACCCGCTGATCAAGGCGGTGCTCGAGCAGATCAGCCAGGAGGCTGTGGCGCTGAAGGTGCTGGGTTCGTATCCGAAGGCGGTGCTTTGATTTGAGATGGTTGGGGCCGCTTCGCGCCCCATCGCGACACGAGGCCGCTCCTACAGGTATTGTGCAGGCCTCGAAACTGTACTGGCCCCTGTAGGAGCGGCCTTGTGTCGCGATGGGCTGCAACGCAGCCCCAATGGCCCTCACAGGCTGTCTAGATTTCTGAACAGGGTTCGCACCAGTGGTAAAAGCAGTAACAACCAAACCCGCGCCAATCATCAACCGCCTGGTTGTGGTCGGCCTTGGCCTGATCGGTGGCTCGTTCGCCAAGGGCCTGCGTGAAAGCGGCCTGTGCCGCGAAGTGGTCGGTGTCGATCTGGATGCCCCTTCGCGCAAGCAGGCCGTGGCCCTGGGCGTGGTCGATCGCTGCGAGCAAGACCTTGCCGCCGCCTGTGTCGGTGCCGATGTCATCCAGTTGGCCGTGCCTATCCTGGCCATGGAAAAAGTCCTGGCCCGCCTGGCCATGCTCGACCTTGGCGATGCCGTCATCACCGACGTCGGCAGCGCCAAGGGCAATGTCGTGCGTGAGGCGCGCGCCGTCTTTGGAGAGCGCCTGCCACGCTTCGTCCCCGGCCACCCCATCGCCGGCTCCGAGCAGAGCGGGGTAGAGGCCTCCAATGCCACCCTGTTCCGTCGGCACAAGGTCATCCTCACGCCGCTGGCCGAAACCGACCCGGCCGCCCTGGCCCTGGTCGACCGCCTGTGGCGCGAGCTGGGCGCCGATGTGGAGCACATGTCGGTCGAACGCCACGACGAAGTGCTTGCCGCCACCAGCCACCTGCCGCACCTGCTGGCCTTCGGCCTGGTCGATTCACTGGCCAAGCGCAATGAAAACCTCGAGATCTTCCGGTACGCTGCGGGAGGCTTCCGCGATTTCACGAGAATCGCCGGCAGCGACCCGACCATGTGGCACGACATCTTTCTCGCCAACCGCGATGCTGTCCTGCGCACGCTTGATACATATCGCAGCGATCTCGACGCCTTGCGCGACGCGATCGCTGAAGGGGACGGGCATCAGCTGCTGGGTGTATTCACCCGCGCACGCGTTGCCCGCGAGCATTTCAGTAAAATCCTGGCCCGCCGGGCCTATGTGGACGCTATGAACGCCAACGATCTGATTTTCCTGGCCCAACCGGGTGGCCGCCTGTCCGGGCGAATCCGCGTACCGGGCGACAAGTCGATTTCCCACCGCTCGATCATGCTCGGCTCGCTGGCCGAAGGCACCACCGAGGTCGAAGGCTTCCTCGAGGGTGAGGACGCGCTGGCGACCCTGCAGGCATTCCGTGACATGGGCGTGGTCATCGAAGGCCCCAACCACGGTCGCGTGACCATTCACGGCGTCGGCCTGCACGGCCTCAAGCCGCCACCCGGGCCGCTGTATGTGGGCAACTCGGGTACCTCGATGCGTCTGCTGTCGGGCCTGCTGGCCGGCCAGCCATTCGACGTGACCATGACCGGCGACGCTTCGCTGTCCAAGCGCCCGATGAACCGTGTGGCCAACCCGCTGCGCGAGATGGGTGCCGTGGTCGAGACCGGCCCTGAAGGCCGCCCGCCGCTGACCATCCGCGGTGGCCACAAGCTCAAGGCGCTGACCTACACGCTGCCGATGGCCAGTGCCCAGGTCAAATCCTGCCTGCTGCTGGCCGGCCTGTACGCCGAAGGCAAGACCACCGTCACCGAGCCTGCACCAACCCGTGACCACACCGAGCGCATGCTGCGCGGCTTCGGCTACAGCGTCGACAGCAACGGCCCGGTGGCCTCGCTGCAGTCCGGCGGCAAGCTCACTGCCACCCGTATCGAAGTACCGGCCGACATTTCCTCGGCGGCGTTCTTCCTGGTGGCGGCGTCCATCGCCGAAGGCTCCGAACTGGTGCTGGAGCACGTTGGCATCAACCCGACCCGTACCGGCGTGATCGACATCCTGCGCCTGATGGGCGGTGACATCACCCTGGAAAACCAGCGTGAAGTCGGGGGCGAGCCGGTGGCCGACCTGCGTGTGCGCGGTGCCAAGCTGAAGGGGATCGACATCCCTGAAGAGCTGGTGCCACTGGCCATCGACGAATTCCCGGTACTGTTCGTCGCCGCTGCCTGCGCCGAAGGGCGTACCGTGCTGCGTGGTGC
The DNA here is from genome assembly GCF_036784815.1 of Pseudomonas sp. TE3-3-F2023. NCBI lineage: Bacteria > Pseudomonadati > Pseudomonadota > Gammaproteobacteria > Pseudomonadales > Pseudomonadaceae > Pseudomonas > Pseudomonas sp. TE3-3-F2023. The sequence goes on from NZ_CP145113.1 coordinate 2,277,083, forward strand.
CGAAGAGCTGCGGGTGAAGGAATCCGACCGTATCCAGGTCATGGCCGACGGCCTGATCACCCTGGGCATCAAGTGCGAGCCGACCCCGGACGGCATCATCATCGACGGCGGCCAGTTGGGTGGCGGCGAAGTGCATGGCCACGGTGACCACCGTATCGCCATGGCCTTCAGCGTTGCCTCGCTGCGCGCCAGCGCACCGATCCGCATCCACGATTGCGCCAACGTCGCCACCTCGTTCCCCAACTTCCTGGCGCTGTGCGCCGAAGTGGGCATCCGCGTGGCGGAAGAGGGCAAGTCGTGAGTGCCCTGGCGCCGGTCATCACCATCGACGGCCCAAGCGGTTCGGGCAAGGGCACAGTCGCCGGGCTGCTGGCCCGCGAGCTGGGCTGGAGGTTGCTGGACTCTGGCGCGCTGTACCGTCTGCTGGCGTTCAACGCCAACAACCACGGCGTCGACCTGACCAACGAAGAGCTGCTGACCAAGCTTGCCGCCCATCTGGATGTGCAGTTCATCGCCGCCGAGCCCGGTAAGCTGCAACAGATCATCCTCGAGGGTGAAGACGTCAGCAACGTCATCCGCACCGAAACCGTAGGTGCCGGTGCCTCGATGGTTGCTTCGCTGCCGGCAGTGCGTGAAGCGCTGCTGGTGCGCCAGCGCGCATTTCGCGAGGCGCCGGGCCTGATTGCCGACGGCCGCGACATGGGCACTGTGGTGTTCCCGGACGCGCCGCTGAAAGTCTTCCTCACCGCCAGCGCGGAGGAGCGGGCGCGTCGCCGCTACCTGCAGTTGAAGGGCAAGGGTGAAGATGTTAGTCTGTCGAGTCTGCTGGATGAGATTCGTGCGCGTGATGAACGCGACACCCAACGTGCAGTGGCCCCGCTGAAGCCAGCGGTCGATGCCATTCAGTTGGACTCTACCGAGTTGTCCATCGAGCAGGTGTTGCAACGTATCAGGAGCGAGATCGCACTGCGCGACCTTCTCTGATAGCTAGGAAAGCAGGCAGGGGCACCAGTCAACGTCCTGCCGGCTTTCCTTTACTTAAAACAAACCCACATTGTCTGGAATGTGGCTATGGGCGTCTGTTTCGCCCGAATCTACAGGAATTAAAATGAGCGAAAGCTTTGCAGAACTCTTTGAAGAAAGCCTGAAAACCCTCAATCTTCAGCCGGGTGCCATCATCACCGGTATCGTTGTCGACATCGACGGCGACTGGGTTACCGTACACGCTGGCCTGAAGTCCGAGGGCGTCATCCCGCTCGAGCAGTTCTACAACGAAGCTGGCGAGCTGACCATCAAGGTCGGTGACGAAGTTCACGTTGCGCTGGACGCGGTCGAAGACGGCTTTGGCGAAACCAAACTGTCCCGTGAAAAAGCCAAGCGCGCCGAGTGCTGGATTGTTCTGGAAGCAGCTTTCGCCGCCGAAGAAGTGGTCAAGGGCGTTATCAACGGTAAGGTTAAGGGCGGCTTCACTGTCGACGTTAACGGCATCCGTGCGTTCCTGCCGGGCTCCCTGGTTGATGTCCGCCCTGTGCGCGACACCACCCACCTGGAAGGCAAAGAGCTGGAATTCAAGGTCATCAAGCTGGACCAGAAGCGCAACAACGTTGTCGTTTCCCGTCGCAGCGTGCTGGAAGCCGAGAACAGCGCCGAGCGCGAAGCCCTGCTGGAAACCCTGCAGGAAGGCCAACAGGTCAAGGGTATCGTCAAGAACCTCACCGACTACGGCGCCTTCGTGGACCTGGGCGGTATCGACGGCCTGCTGCACATCACCGACATGGCTTGGAAGCGCATCAAGCACCCATCGGAAATCGTTAACGTTGGCGACGAAGTCGACGTACGCGTTCTGAAGTTCGACCGTGAGCGCAACCGCGTTTCGCTGGGTCTGAAGCAGATGGGCGAAGATCCGTGGGTAGCTATCACTGCCCGTTACCCAGAAGGTACTCGCGTACAGGCTCGCGTTACCAACCTGACCGACTACGGCTGCTTCGCTGAGCTGGAAGAAGGCGTTGAAGGTCTGGTACACGTTTCCGAAATGGACTGGACCAACAAGAACATCCACCCGTCGAAAGTCGTTCAGGTTGGCGACGAAGTGGAAGTCATGGTTCTGGACATCGACGAAGAGCGTCGTCGTATCTCCCTGGGCATCAAGCAGTGCAAGTCCAACCCATGGGAAGACTTCTCCGGCCAGTTCAACAAGGGTGACAAGATCACCGGTACCATCAAGTCGATCACCGACTTCGGTATCTTCATCGGCCTGGACGGCGGCATCGACGGTCTGGTTCACCTGTCCGACATCTCCTGGAACGAAACCGGCGAAGAAGCCGTACGTCGTTTCAAGAAGGGCGACGAGCTGGAAACCGTCATCCTGTCGGTCGACCCAGAGCGCGAGCGCATCTCCCTGGGCATCAAGCAGCTGGAAGACGATCCGTTCTCCAACTTCGTTGCTGTCAATGACAAGGGCGCTATCGTCAAGGGCATCGTGAAAGAAGTTGACGCCAAAGGCGCCATCGTCACTCTGGCCGACGATATCGAAGCTACTCTGAAAGCTTCCGAAATCAGCCGTGACCGCGTTGAAGACGCGCGTAACGTCCTGAAGGAAGGCGAAGAGATCGAAGCCAAGATCATCAGCGTTGACCGCAAGTCCCGCGTTATCAGCCTGTCCATCAAGTCGAAGGACGATGCTGAAGAGCGCGAAGCCATCCAGAGCCTGAAAAACGCTCCGGAAGCGGCTGCCGACACCACCATGGCTGCGCTGCTGCGCGAAGCAATGGCCAAGCAGAACTGAGTTCTGTTTGATCGGTAAAAAAAGGCGACCTTCGGGTCGCCTTTTTTTTATGCTGAAAGAAGGCCGTGTCGGGGGGTTGTGCGATGTTGAGTTTTGGCGACGTCATGGAAGGTCGCGGGCGCGATAACAATTTCCTGATTATTAGGCTGCTGGCAGCAACTGCCGTAGTGGTGGGGCATTCCTTTGCGCTCTCCTATCTGGAGTGCCTGAGTTGCACCGACCCTGGCCTGCTGCTGGGCATGCCGGTGCCCGTTCATAGCCTGGGCGTGGAAGTATTCTTCATGGTCAGCGGTTTTCTGATCGCGGCCAGTGGAGAAAAGAATAGTGCCCGGGATTTCTACCTGGCCCGCGCATTGCGGATCTTGCCTGGCTTGCTCGTATGCCTGCTGCTCATGGCCTTTGTGCTAGGGCCTGTCATTACCTCGCTGCCGCTTGATGAGTATCTTTCCCAGCGCCAGGTTTACAGGTATGTCTATAGCCCATTGCTGGTTTTCAAGGATGCCCAGTTTCTCTTGCCAGGGGTGAGCTTTACCCCGCGGTACTATGGGGCTTCGGTCAATGGCAGCCTGTGGACCATCCCCTTGGAAATGCGCATGTACGTGGTGCTGTGGCTATTGGTGCTGGTGGCCAAGGTTTGCCGGTGGCCGATGATGGGGTTGGCGCTTGCCGCGTTGGTGATCGCACTGGGGTTGCATACCCTGCATCCAGCCTTTGCGGAGTACCCGTTCAAGCTGGTGGTGTGCTTCCTGGCAGGGGCGGCGTTCTATTCGTGTCGGGCGGTGATCCCGTATACCAGGTGGCTGTTGCTTGCCTGCGTTGCTTTGTTCATCTTGGCCAAGGGTGGGCGCCTTGAGGTTTTTGCATTTGCCGTTCTGACGATGTACTGCACGTTGTACGTAGCTTATTGCCCGCAGTTGAAGCTTCCCTCATTTGTGGAGGATTACTCGTATGGCATCTACCTGTATGCATTTCCGATCCAGCAATTGTTGGCGTGGGCGATGCCATGGGCCGGGCCTTACTGGCTGATGTTGGCGGCCGTGCCAGCGTCCTGGCTGGCGGGGTATGTGTCGTGGGGGCTGGTAGAGAAGCCTGCCTTGGCGATGCGCAAACGCTTTTCCCGAGCGGGTTCCCGGCAGCAATTGGCATAGGCGTCTGGCTTCCAGCAGCTGGCGTATTCGCCCCTTCTCAGTGGGATAATGGTGTGTCCACCTCTCCGGAAACTGGCGCAATCCCCTGTGGGAGCGGGCGACGCGATGGGTGGTACCGGCTATGCCGGTGTTCGCGGGCGTGCCCGCTCCCACATGGGCTGTGCTGGCCTCAAGGCAGGTGATGTCCATGCGGGGGGGGCAGTGGTGCGGTCCATGTTCCCAATACTTGCACGATCCCCTTGTGAAGCGGCCCTGTGTTGCGAAAAGTCTGCTCTCAACAGGCCGGTACCTGGCTTCGAAGCAGGCAGCATCTCTACAGGGCCAGCGACCCAAGCCCGATTTCCAAAAGCCTGCATGATCCCTGTGGGAGCTGGCTTGCCGGCGATGAGGCCGGGCCTGCCAGGCGCCACCGGCTAGACCATTCCTGTAAAACTTCAATCTTGAATTTTTTTATTAAGTCAAGAACCACCCTGTTCAAATCCCTCCCAGCGTGCTACAAACTGGTTAAGCAATGATCTAGCTGCTTGATAACGAAGGGAAAAATATGACGAAGTCGGAGCTGATCGAACGTATTGTCACCCATCAGGGGCTGCTCTCGTCCAAGGACGTGGAGCTGGCCATCAAGACCATGCTTGAACAGATGTCACAATGCCTTGCCACCGGCGATCGCATCGAGATCCGCGGTTTTGGCAGCTTCTCGCTGCACTATCGCGCCCCTCGCGTAGGCCGTAACCCGAAGACCGGCCAGTCGGTCAGCCTCGAAGGCAAGTTCGTGCCGCATTTCAAGCCCGGCAAAGAGTTGCGCGACCGGGTCAATGAAGAAGAGCATGAGGCCCACACCTGATTCCACAAGGAGCAATCTGATGCGTAACCTCAAGCGCGCCCTGGCGGCGGTGTTCGTGCTGCTGTTGGCGGCTGTGGTGCTGTTCTTCGTGCTGGAGAACCAGCAAACCGTCTCGTTGGTCCTGTTCGGTTGGGCTGCCCCGGCCATGCCGGTCGCCGTGCTGGTTCTGGCCGCCCTGGTCATTGGCCTGGCAGTCGGTCCGCTGCTGGGTGCCTACGGCGTGCAGCGCAGCAAGCGCAAGATCAAGGCTTCTGCCCGTCAGGCAGCATTGAGCGGTAACTAAGGGTATTTCCTACAACCGTTTGGGAAATTGTCACCTATGCCAGCGCCGGCCGTCATGGAGTAATAACGCACTTCATTTTCGGCCCAGGCGAGTGTGCGCAGCATGGAATATCCCGTTCTTTCCCATCATGGTGGCACCCGCGGCGTCACGGGCTCCTGCCATCAACTGCACCTCGACCCGTTCACCAGCCTGCTGATCGATTGCGGCCTGGAGCAGGGCGCCGATGCCGCGCCAGGCGCACCATCGGCGCCACTCGGTTTCGACGTGCAGGGCATCCAGGCCCTGGTCATCACCCATGTGCATCTCGACCACGTAGGTCGCATTCCGGCACTGCTGGCTGCCGGCTACCGTGGTCCCATCCTGTGCAGCGAGCCGTCCGCCCGGCTGCTGCCACTGGTGCTGGAAGACGCCTACAAGCTAAGCATCAGCAGCGAGCCCGCCCAGGTGGCAAGGTACCTGGCGTTCATCCGCGACCTGATCGTGCCTCTGCCGTTCGAACAGTGGCACACCCTGGTCGAGCAAACAGGGCTCAACTGTCGCATTCGCCTGCAGCGCGCCGGGCATCTGCTGGGTTCGGCCTATGTCGAATGCGATGTGCAGCACGCGCAGGCCGGCACCCGCTACGTGTTCTCCGGCGACCTCGGCGCCTGTGGCAACCCCTTGCTGCGCCCAGTACAACCCCCGGAGCGAGCCGATGTACTGGTACTGGAAAGCACCTACGGCGACCGTCTGCACCCGCCTGCGGGCGACCGTCAGCAGCGGTTGGAAGCGGCCATCGACCGCGCCCTGGCCGACCAGGGCACGCTGCTCATTCCGGCCTTCAGCCTCGGCCGTACCCAGGAGTTGCTGTACGAGCTCGAAGGCATTCTTCATCGCAAGGCCTTGCTGAACAAGGGCGGACCGGCCCCCGATGACGACCCGCTTGACTGGTCGCAGTTGCCCATCATTCTCGACTCGCCCCTGGCTCAGCGCATCACCAGCGTATATCGGGAACTGCACGACTACTGGAATGCCGAGGCCCGGGCGCGCCTTGCCGAAGGGCGCGACCCGTTGGGTTTCAGCCAGCTTGTCAGCGTGGACACCCACGCTCGACACCAGCAGGTGGTCAATTACCTGAAGAGCACCGGGCGGCCGGCGATCGTGATTGCCGGCAATGGCATGTGCTCGGGTGGGCGCATCGTCAATTACCTGAAGGCCATGCTGGGGGACCCGCGACATGAGGTGATGTTTGTCGGCTACCAGGCCAAGGGTACGCCGGGCGCGGTGATACAGGCGAGTGAGGGGGCGGAAGGGTTTGTGCAGATTGATCTGGATGGGCAGATGTATGAGGTGCGGGCCAAAGTCATGACGTTGCCGGGATATTCCGGGCATGCGGACCAGCAGGGGCTGGCGCGGTTTGCCTTGAGTGGCCAGGTGCGGCCCGCGAAGGTAGTGCTGGTACATGGCGAAATGGGCGCCAAAAAGTCCCTGCAAGGGGCGTTGCGCCAGCAGGCTGAACAGGCGGGTGCCTGCCTGGAGGTCTCGATACCCTGAACCCTTGGTCTGACAATGCATGCTGGCCGACACCACGCGGGAACTAATCCCGCCAGGGTTTATCTACTGCGGCTAACCCCCGACGCTGGACTGGCTAGGTATTGGCATATTGCCGCTACACTGGAGATGGAGCGCGTGTCGCCAGTTTCCATGCAGTCGCTCGTGTTGTTTTGGTATGCCAGAAACCGTGCACAGTCAGACCCAAGGAAAAAACCAAGAAATGCGCAATGACGTCGAGCACCGCAGTAGCAATAGTGAAGAAGTAGATTTGTTGGAGTTTCTGGAGGGGGTATGGCGGCAAAAGCTGTTCATCTTTCTGGTGACGATTGCTGTCACTGCGGTTGCACTGGCTTATGCGCTGTTGGCCAAGCCGGTTTATGAGGCGAAAGTTTTTCTGGCAGCACCTTCGTCCAGCGATATTGCCGATCTGAACTATGGGCGCACCAGTCAGACTGGGCTCGAGCCTTTCACTTCGCGGAAGGTCTTTGACATCTTCGTCGAACATTTGAACGGTGAGACCCTGCGCCGGCAGTTTTTCAAGGAAGTGTACTTGCCCTCCATGCCGCCGGGGCAGGGCGCGCAAGGCGCATTGTATGCTGCGTTCAATGGCTCCTTTGACGTGGTGCAACTGGCCGGTGAGCCGGCGCGGGCCTATGTGGCCTTCCGAGGTCGTGACCCTGCCGTGGCGTCCGAGTGGGCTGCCGCTTATATCGACAAGGCTGGCGCGGCCGCCAAGGCCGAACTGTTGCACGATGCGACCAAGGAGGCAGAGGTCCGCGCCAGTGCGCTGCAACTGGAGCTCGACAACCTGCGGAAAAACGGTGAGCGGCAACGTGAAGACAAGATTACTCGCTTGCAAGAGGCGCTGCGCATTGCAACTGCCATTGGCCTGGAAAATCCACCGCTGATAGACGGTGAAGTTTCCAAGGCGTTGTCCTCGAAAATGGATGGCGAGTTGACTTACATGCGCGGGAGCAAGGCGCTGGCTGCGGAAATCAGTAATTTGCAACAGCGTAAAAGTGAAGATCCGTTCATTATCGAACTCCGCGATCTACAAACAAGACAGCAGTTTTACGAAGGGCTCGTGGCAGCAAAGCGCGATGTTAGTGTCTATCAGCTTGACGGCACGATAGAGCAACCAGACGTACCAGTTAAACCCAAGCGCAACTTGATAATTGCGCTAGGTGTGATTGTCGGACTAGGTCTCGGTTGCCTGATTGCAACGCTCAGATATACCTTGCAAAATCTGCAAAGACGCCGGGCCTGACCCGGAACATGAACATCAGCGCGCACGCTACATTTAGAGCGAGACATTTGCCGTGCAAACGGTGAAACTGCCGTAATAAAGGGGGCCAGCCTGGCTGGCCCCAACAAAAATTCATGCCAAAGGTTTGCCGATGAAGCTTGTTCAAACGAACATTCCCGATGTAGTCATAGTGGAACCCGCCGTGTACGAGGATGATCGCGGGTGGTTCACGGAAACCTTCAATGAAACCCGTTTTCATGGTGCATTGCTCGAGCTTGGCCTGAGCAAGCCCCGTGCGTTCGTTCAGGACAACCACTCCATGTCCCACCGCGGCGTCTTGCGTGGGCTGCATTTCCAGCGCTCTCCAAACGCCCAGGGCAAGCTGGTGCGTGTGGTGCGTGGTGCGGTCTACGACGTGGCCGTCGATATCCGTCCGGGCTCTCCGACCTTCGGGCAATGGGTAGGGGTGGAGTTGAGCGAGCGCAACAACCGCATGTTGTGGATCCCCGAAGGTTTTGCGCACGGTTTTGTCGCACTCGAGGACGAGACACACTTCCTGTACAAAACCACGGATGTGTACAACAAGGAAGCAGAAGGCAGTATCCACTGGGATGACCCCGACCTCGCGATTGACTGGCCGATGCGCGATGGCCTCATCGTCAGCGAAAAGGACAACCAGGCCCCATCGTTCCGGCATCACTTGAGTTCCGCCGATGAAGGCACCCTGGCCCAGGTCGAGCTTTTCAAGGTGCTGGGCGATCACCGCGGCCAGTTGGTGGCTCTGCAAGCCCTGGACAATGTGCCCTTTGCCATCCAGCGAGTGTACTACCTGACCGAGACGCTGCCCGGGGTTTCCCGCGGCTTCCATGCCCACAAGGAGCTCAACCAGTTGGCCATCTGCGTGTCCGGGCGCTGCCGGATGGTGATGGATGACGGTACCACCCGCACCGACCATTGGCTGGACGCGTTCAACAAAGGCATCCTGATTCCGCCCATGGTCTGGCATGAAATGCATGATTTCAGCCCGGATTGCGTGCTGCTGGTGCTGGCCGATGCGCACTACGACGAGGCCGACTACATTCGTGACTACACCACGTTCAAGGAGCTGAAACGCGATGCCTAGCATTCATCAACTGGCCGATGTGAAAAGCGATGCCATAGGTGAAGGCACCCGGGTCTGGCAATTTGTCGTGATCATGAAAGGTGCGCAGATCGGGCGTAATTGCAACATCTGCGCGCATACCCTGATTGAAGGCGATGTAGTGCTGGGCGATAACGTCACGGTCAAGTCCGGCGTTTACCTCTGGGATGGCACCCGCATAGCCGATGACGTATTCATCGGCCCCAATGCCACCTTTACCAACGATGCGATGCCACGTTCCAAGGTTTATCCGGAACAGTTCAACGGCATTACCCTGGAGCGCGGAGCCAGCATTGGCGCCAATGCCACCTTGCTGCCAGGTGTTGTCGTAGGCGAGTACGCCATGGTGGGAGCAGGGGCGGTGGTGACCAAAGACGTCCCGCCTTATGCCGTTGTCGTAGGGAATCCAGCAAAAATTATCAGGGTGATAGACCGCAATGGTTAAGTTTCTCGATCTACAGGGTGTGAATGCGCAATACCGTCAGGCATTGATTGATGCCTGCACCGAGGTCATCGACTCGGGCTGGTACATCATGGGCGAGAAGCTCAAGCAGTTCGAAGCCCAGTTCGCCAGCTACTGCGGGGTGAAGCACTGCATTGGCGTGGCCAATGGCCTGGATGCGCTGATACTGACCTTGCGTGCCTGGAAACAACTCGGCCGTATCGCCGAGGGCGACGAGGTGCTGGTGCCTGCCAACACCTATATCGCCACCATCCTCGCGATTACCGAGAACAAGCTGGTGCCGGTGCTGGTAGAGCCCGACGAGGCCAGCTTCAACCTGGGTGCACACAACCTCGCGCAAGCGCTGACCCCGCGTACCCGGGTGATCATGCCGGTGCACCTTTACGGGCGCCTGGCCGACATGCCGGCTATCAACGCATTCGCCAGGCAGCATGGCCTGCTGGTGCTGGAGGACTCTGCCCAGTCCCACGCTGCCGAACTGGATGGGCGCCGCGCGGGTGCCTGGGGTGATGCTTCGGGCTTCAGCTTTTACCCGGGCAAGAACCTGGGGGCGCTGGGTGACGCCGGTGCGGTCACCACAAATGACGATGCGCTGGCCGAGACACTGAAATCGCTGCGCAACTATGGCTCGCACGTGAAGTACATGAATATGTATCAGGGCGTGAACAGCCGCCTGGACGAATTGCAGGCTGCGCTGCTGAGCGTGAAGCTGCCGTACCTGGACGAAGAAACACGCTTGCGCCAGCAGGTTGCGCAGCGGTACCTGGCCGGCATCGACAACCCGGCCATCCAGTTACCTGACCCGGGCGTTGCCGGCCAGCATGCCTGGCACCTGTTCGTGGTGCGCAGCGAATGCCGTGAACAGTTGCAGCAGCACCTGGCCCAGCAAGGTGTACAGACCCTGGTGCATTATCCGATTCCACCGCACCGGCAGCAGGCCTATCCGCAACTGGCCGACCTGTCGTTGCCGCTGACCGAGCGGCTGCATGAGCAGGTGCTGAGCCTGCCCATGGATCCGACCTTGACCGAGTCCTCAATCCAGCACGTCATTGACGCCTGCAACAGCTTTTCGCGTCCTTGAGTGCCAGGTATGACCCTGATCAGAACTAGCCTGCTCAATGCCATAGCCGTTGCAGTAAAGATGGCCACCTTGCTTGGCCTCAACAAGGTGCTGGCCCTGTACGTAGGGCCGGCCGGGTATGCGGCCATCGGCCAGCTGCAGAATGCAGTGACCATGTTCACTACCCTGGCCAGCGGTGCCGTCAGCACGGGTGTGACCAAGTACACGGCGGAGTTTGCCGAACAGCCCGAAGAGCAACGCAAGGTGTGGAAAACCGCCGGCACATTGTCGGTACTGGTTTCGCTGCTGCTTGCGGTGCTGATCATCGTGCTGCGTAAACCTTTGGCCAGTTGGTTCTTCAATGATGAATCGCTGGCTTCGGTGCTGCTGTGGTTTGCCACCACCCTGGTGTTCTTTGCCTTCAACTCATTGTTGTTGGGGGTACTCAATGGCAAGAAGGATGTGCCCCGTTATGTGCTGGCCAACATCCTGGGCAGCTTGATTTCGCTGGTCGTAACCTGCGCGCTGACCATCCAGCTAGGGCTGTACGGTGCGCTGGTAGCCTTGGCCGTGTACCAGTCGTTGAGCTTTGTGGCCACCTTGCTGATCTGCATGCGCACGCCCTGGTTCCACCTGGCGGACTTTTTTGGTGGCCTGGACCGGCAGGCCCTGGGCCGGCTGTCGAAGTTCGCGCTGATGGCTGTGGTCACGGCCTGCTCCCTGCCGGTTTGCCATGTGTTCCTGCGGGACTACCTGGGCAACACCTTCGGCTGGGAGCAAGCCGGCTACTGGGAGGCCATGTGGCGCCTGAGTTCGGCGTACCTGATGCTGATCACCACCACCCTGGCGGTTTACTACCTGCCGCGGCTGTCCGAACTGGCAGATGCCGGCGAGCTGCGCCGGGAGATCCTGCAGGGCTACAAGCTGATCCTGCCCATGACCATTCTCGCTGGGCTGGTGATCTACCTGCTGCGCGACTTCATCATCCAGGTACTGTTCTCTGAATCGTTCCTGCCAATGCGCGAGCTGTTCGCCTGGCAGATGGTCGGCGACAGCCTGAAGATCGCCAGTTGGCTGATGGCCTACCTGATGCTGGGCAAGGCCCTGACGCGGCTGTACCTGGTGACGGAAATCCTCGCCACCCTGTCGCTGTACGGCTTGACGGTGTACCTCACGCAGCTTTGGGGTTACGAGAAGGTCACGCTGGCCTATGCAGTCAATTACCTGTTGTACGCGATTGTCATGTACTTCACGGTTTTCCGGCGTTTGCCGTCGATTGTCGCTGATTCGGCACGGAGCTGAGCAATGAAGCAAGTGGTGGAGCAGCTGCAGGCTCGGATACTGACGGCAGCGCCGGGACCGGCTTTGACCCAGGCGCAAGTCTATGGCGCGCTGCTCTGGGCCGTGGACCTGGACATCTACGAGGCTGCCGCGCTGGAGCGCCACCTGGTGGCCCGGTGCGCCAGCCAGGTCACGCTGCCGGCTGCCAGCAACGTATCGCGCGGCTGCCTGCATGTGGTCAGCGAACCCTATATGCAAGGCGGGCATACCCGGCTGATGGAGCGCCTGGCGCACATGCACGAGGGGCCTGTGGACCTGCTGGTCGCGCGCAGCGCCAAGCCCCAGGTGCTCGAACGCCTGGCAGGCTATTTCGCCCATATCGAGGTGGCGCGCGGCGATGACCCGTGCGCCCGCCTGCAGTCCATCGTCGACACCCTGGCCCAGTACGACAAGGTGGTGTTGCACATTCACCCGGACGACATCATCACCACCGTCGCCTGCGGCCTGCTGAAGCAACAACGTGGCGCCGCGCTGACAGTGTATTTCGTCAACCATGCCGACCACGTGTTCAGTTTTGGCGCGTCGGTGGCCGACGTGTATTTCGAGATCAGCGCCTACGGGCACCATCTGGACAAGAAAAAGCACCTCACCTGCCAGAAGAGCTTCCTGGCGATCCCGATCGAGACCAGCGGCGCCAAAGTGCCGGATGCCGTGCCAACCCACGAGCGGATCAAGGTGTTCAGCGCTGCCTCGGCGGCCAAGTACAAGCCCCACGGCGGCCTGGACATGCGTCCGTCGATCACGGCGATTCTTCAGCGTTTCCCCAATGCCGAGTGCTGGATCATCGGTGCCAACCCCCTGACCAACACCTGGTGGTGGACAGTGAAGCTGCGCTACCCCAAGCGCTTCTTCATCCGCCGTCACCTGCCGTACAAGGACTACCTGGCCTTTGCGGAAAAAGCCGACTTCTACCTGGACAGCTACCCTATACCCGGTGGCACGGCGTTCGCCGAGCAATTGCTCAAGGGCCGGCGTTGCGTGGGGCTGGTGGCGCCGATTCAGGGCTATTCCCCGGCAGACGGCCTGAAGGTGGCTAGCATCGACCAGCTGCTGGCCAGCATCGAACAACCCCGGCCCAGTGCCTCGGTGGTGGAAGCGGTGCAGCGGGTCAACTCGCTGGAGTCGGTGAAAGCGCGTTACCTGGCTTGCATCGAGCGGGGCGAATTCAGCGAGAACGAACTGGCAGCCATGTTGCCGTGGACGGGCAACCTCGATTTCATGAAACCGACAGGTAAGGTCACTAGCATGATCCCTGCGGATGTCTTCGATGCCCTGTGCCGCATAGACACGAACCTGGCGTTGCGAACGCTGTTTGCCTACGCCTGGGTGCCGAGAATCAAGCTCTTGATCAAGGTAACGCTGTTCCGGCTGGCCAGGCTGACCAGAGCGCGAGGGTGAGTGTGATCAAGATCTTTATCGGCGTGCTGTTCTGCCTGCTGTTCTTCAGCGACTTCGTCGTGTTGACGTTGGGGCTGGGCAGTGTGTTTGCCGGTTGGCGAGAAATGATCAGCCTGCTGATGATCATGTGGCTGCTGCTGCGGGTGCTGGCCAGTGTCTCGGCACGTGGCATGGTCAGCCTCGAAGTCGCACGGTGGTTGCTCGTCGTGCTGTTCTTCGTCTTCCTGTATTTGCTGTTCGGCGACCTTAGCGCGTCGTCGGTGCGCATGTTCCGCGCACTGGCCGTGCCGGTGTTCGTCGGCATGGCGGTGGCTATCTGGTCCCAAGCGGTGCCGGCCGAAAAGAAGCTGCGCCATGTGTACTGGTCGGTGCTGGCAATGAGCGTACTCACCGGCGTGTATGCGTTGTACCAGTACCTGACCATCGCCTCGGCCGAGCAGTTCTGGTACTGGCCGCTGCTTACCGCCAAAGGCTATGAGTTGCAACCCTACAACTCGATGCGTGACGGGCTGCCGCGGGTTTCGGGCTTCTTTACCGGCACGCTGGAATTTTCTGCAGTTATCCTCAATACCGCCGCCATGACCCTGGCCGTGTTGCTCAGCGGGCGCAACTGGTCATTGACCCGGCGGCTGCTGCTGAGTGTTGCCTTCCTGCTGCTGTGCGGGCTGATTGTGATCGGTTCGGTACGTACGGCCATGATCGGCCTGGTGTGCATCTGCTCGATGCTGGTGGTAGCCCGGGTGCTGCGCACGGCCTGGCTGATCTCGCTGCTGGGCTATCTGCAGTTCGTGGGTCTGACCGTGGCGATTTTCGCCTACCTGTCGATGGGCTACACCGAGGACTTGTCGGCACTGGACCGTGAGCGGCAGTGGCTGCACATGTTTGAGGTGCTTGGCGCGCACCCCATGGGCTATGGCTTTGGCGCGGTGGGCCCGGGCCAGCCGCATTGGTTCGATTCTTTCTGGCTCAACCTGCTGGCCACCTGCGGTCTGGTCGGCCTGCTGATCATGGCGGGGTTGATCCTTTGGTATCACAAGCTGGTGACGATCATCGTCCGGGACAGGCCTCGCGCCAGCTTCTGGAAAAACGGCCTGGGCAACTTCGTGATTGCCAGCTACCCGTTCTTCCTGAGCTCGTTCTTCTTCCAGTCCTATACGAACAGTGTTGTCCTCTATATTTTCGCGATCGTGGTGATGGTGATCATTGGTGAAAACAGAAGAACAAAAGTTGAGCTTGGCAGTCCTGATCGTTCTGTATCGGAAAGCTAGCCAGGACTCGATTGCCCTGCAGTCGTTGCTCGCGCAGCAGGCGTTGCTGCGTGACGAGGGTATCGACCTGCGGCTGTACGTCTGGAACAACTCCCCCGGCGTGGCACAGCCGTGCCTGGGCGTACGTTGGTACGAGGCGGACAACCAGCGGCTGTCGGTGGTCTACAACCAGGTGGCCGAACAGGCGTTTGCCGCCGGCGTCGACCTGTTCATGATCTCGGACGACGACACCAACTACTCGAACATCCGCCTGTCTAGTTGCCTTGCGCAAATCGGCCAGGTATGCCGCGCGCCAGGTGGCGAACAGGTGGGCGTATTCATGCCCAGGCTGGTCAGCCATGGGCAACTGGTCAGCCCCGGCAAGCGCTGGCTGTTCATGGGCCGCCTCACACCCAACGTGGCCGCTGGGTTGGTTGACTCGAAAAACCTGCTGGGCATCAACAGTGGCCTGATCTTCACTCGTGAGTGCTTCCAGCGCATGAAGCCTTTCTATGACGAACGGCTGCGCTTCTATGCCACCGATACCGACTTTTTCATCCGCTACGAGGAGTATTTCCCAAAGGCGTGCGTGCTGGATGTGGAGATTGCCCACGACTTGTCCGAGCACAGTGCCGATACCCCCGAGCGTGCCTTGTTCCGTTTCGAGGAAATGATCCACGGGCTGCGAATCAGCTTCCATTCCCACAGCCTGCTGGAGCGCGGCCTGCTTGACCTGTACCTGGTCTATGCGGCCATTCGCAAAGCGGTGGCCTACCGCCGTCCGGCCTTCGTCAAGGCCTTGTTTACCCAGGTGAGGGCCGTGAAATGATGCATGCCTTGCTCGAAAAACTGGTGCTGCTGGTTAAAAAGCGTCCATTGGTTGTCGATCGGCGCATTTCGTCGGGCTACCTGCTGGGGCTGTTCGTGACCAAGCTGCTTATGGCCTGCCGCGGCGTGATCCGCCTGCGCCGGCGGCGCCTGGCGTTTATTGGCTCGGGGGTAACCCTGAAGGAAGTGGGCAAGATCGAGTACGGCCCGGGGCTTGTCATCGACCAGGGTTGTTTCGTCGATGCCTTGTCAAATGACGGCATCCGCTTCGGTACCGCCGTGTCGCTGAACAAGCACATCATCATCGAATGCACCGGCAGCCTGGCCAACATCGGCAAGGGCCTGGTGATTGGCGACAACGTCGGCCTGGGTGCTGGCTGCTTCCTGGGCTGCGCCGGTGGCATCGAAATTGGCAGCGACACCATCATCGGCAACTTCGTCAGCTTCCATTCGGAAAACCACAACTTCGAAGACCCGCTGCAACCCATCCGCCTGCAGGGTGTGACCCGCCAAGGCATCAAGGTAGGCCGCAACTGCTGGATCGGTGCCAAGGTGACCGTACTCGATGGCGCTGTGATCGAAGACGGCTGCGTGTTCGCCGCAGGGGCGGTGGTGGCCGCGGGCGTGTACCGCAAGAATTCGATCTATGGCGGTGTGCCGGCCAAGTTCATCAAGGCGCGCGTAGAGGAAGAAGGGGTGGCATGAAAACGTTGCACTTTGTCCATCTGCTGAATGACTACAGCGGCAGCCCCCGAGTGTTGAACCAGACCATCACCGCGCTACAGCAACATGGTGCCGAATGCACCTTGCATGTGGGCCGCAGCGGCCACGGTGTACTCGATGAGCTGCAGGTACGCACCTGCAGGTTTGCCTACAAGCGCTTCGACAACCGCTGGCTCACCTTGCTGGCGTATGCAGGCTCGCAGGTGGCGCTGTTCTTCAGCCTGTTGCACCAGGTGCGGCCGGGGTCGATCGTGCTGGTTAACACCATGCTGCCCTTTGGTGCCGCCCTGGCCGCCCGTTTGCGCGGTGCCAAGGTGGTCTACCACGTGCACGAAACCTCCATCCGGCCTGCGCTGCTCAAGGCGTTCCTGCGCCGGGTGATTGCCGGCTGTGCCAGCAAGGTGGTCTACGTGTCGAAGTACCTGCAGGTACAAGAGGGCGTGGCCGGCGTGCCAGCGGTGACCGTTTACAATGGCCTGGCCGAGGGCTTCCAGCAACAGGCGATGGCCACGCCGTACCAGCACTTGCACGACGGCCGCTTCAACGTACTGATGCTGGCGTCGTTGAAGGGCTACAAGGGGGTGGACGAGTTCGTCGCTCTGGCCACGGCACTGGCTGCGGACTCTGTGCTGAAGTTCACCTTGGTGCTCAATGCCAGCCCGCAGGAAGTGGACGCCTACTTCGCCGGCAAGGCACTGCCGCAAAACCTCATGCTCAGCCCGGCCAGTTCCGAGGTGGCGAAGTTCTACCGCAAAGCCAGCCTGGTGCTGAACCTGTCCCACGTGGACGGCTGGGTCGAAACCTTTGGCCTGACCATTCTCGAGGCGATGGCTTTCGGCATTCCGACCATCGTGCCCCCGGTAGGCGGCCCGGTCGAACTGGTCAGCGATGGGGTAGAAGGCTACCAGATCGATTCGAGGAACCATGAACAACTGGTGCGTACCGTTGCGCGCCTGTCGCAGGACCCACAGGTGTGCCAGGCATTGTCCGAGCGCGCACGCAGGAAAGCGAGTGAGTTTTCCACTGCCAACTTCCAGAAAAATATCGTGATGGTGTTTGATGACCTATAAGATTGCAGTGATTGGTACGGTAGGTTTGCCCGCTCAATACGGTGGTTGGGAAACACTGACCGAACAATTGGTGCGCAACCTGCCGGGTGACTGCGCACTCACCGTATATTGCAGTGCGCCCCATTACCCCCAGCGCCCGAAGTTTTTCGAACGTGCCCGCCTGGTCTACCTGAACCTCAAGGCCAATGGCGTGCAAAGCATTCCGTACGATGTGCTGAGCATGCTGCACGCCTACCGCAAACATGACCTGATGCTGATTCTGGGTGTATCC
Source organism: Pseudomonas sp. TE3-3-F2023 (assembly GCF_036784815.1). NCBI lineage: Bacteria > Pseudomonadati > Pseudomonadota > Gammaproteobacteria > Pseudomonadales > Pseudomonadaceae > Pseudomonas > Pseudomonas sp. TE3-3-F2023. Next base: position 2,294,464 of record NZ_CP145113.1, read on the forward strand.
GGCTGCATTGCCCTGCCATTCATGCGCCTGCTGACCCGCAAGCCGATCGTTGTAAACATCGACGGCTATGAATGGAAGCGTGCCAAGTGGTCCAACTTCGCCCGCTGGTTCCTGAAGTTGTCCGAAGCGGTGGCCGTGCGTTTTGCCCACGCGGTCATCACAGACAACAAGGTGTTGCAGGAATACGTGACCTCCGAATACAACAAACCCAGCGAACTGATTGCCTACGGTGGCGACCAGGCCCGGGCCGGTGAGCCAGGCGAGCAAGCCCGCCAGGCTTATTCTTTCCTGAATGCGTCCTATGCCTTTACGGTGTGCCGCATCGAGCCGGAGAACAACATTCATGTCATTCTCGAAGCCTTCGCCGGCTCTGGCATGCCGCTGGCAATCATCGGCAACTGGAACCACAGCGAATACGGCGTGCAACTGCGCAAGCAATACGAAGGGGTGAGCAACATTCACCTGCTGGATCCGATCTACGACGTGGAGCAACTGAGCCCGCTGCGCAGCAATGCCACGGTGTACCTGCATGGCCACAGCGCCGGCGGCACCAACCCGTCGCTTGTCGAAGCCATGTGGCTCGGCCTGCCGGTGGTGGCCTTCGATGTGTCGTTCAACCGCGCCACCACCGAAGATCAGGCGCTGTACTTTGCCGATAGCAGCTCGCTGCGCAACCACGCCCAAGCCCTATTTGCCGATGAGGACGCCCGTGCGCAGCTATCGGCGCGCCTGCATGAAATTGCCAACCGCCGATACCGATGGTCGGTGGTGGCAGAGCAGTACCGTAGCGTGTTCACCCGCCTGCTGGGCCGGGCGGGGAGAGGCTGATGGCCGAGCAAGGTAACGGGCAACGGCCAGGTATCCTGGCCACTGGCGGTAGCGGTTTTGTCGGCAAGGTGTTGCTGCAGCGGCTTGCTGCAGACACTCGCTGGGCGCCGCGCGCGCTGGTACGGCAGGCGCCCGGCCAGCGGCTGGCGGGCGTCGACTACCGGCCATTCAGCGAACTGGCAGCGGTGGATGTTGCGTCCGGGCATTTCGAGCAGGTCGACACCATAATCCACCTGGCCTCCCGTGTGCACGTAATGCAGGAAACCGCCGCCGATCCGCTGGCCGAGTTCCGCCGGGTAAACGTGGAGGGTACCCTGAGCCTGGCCCGAGCCGCCGCCCAGGCCGGTGTGCGGCGCTTCATTTTTGTAAGTTCGGTGAAGGTGAACGGCGAAACTACCAACGGCCGCCAGCCGTTCACCGCCGACGAACCCCCCGCGCCGTCGGATCCGTACGGCATCTCCAAGCGCGAAGCCGAAGACGGCCTGCGCCAACTGGCGGCTGAAACCGGGCTGGAGGTGGTGATCGTGCGCCCGGTGCTGGTGTATGGTCCAGGCGTGAAAGCCAACTTCCGCAGCATGATGAACTGGCTGAGCAAAGGCGTGCCGCTGCCGTTTGGCGCCATCCACAACAAACGCAGCCTGGTGGCGCTGGACAACCTGGTGGACCTGCTGGTGACCTGCATCGACCACCCGGCCGCCGCCAACCAGACTTTTCTGGCCAGCGACGGCCACGATCTGTCCACCACCGAACTGCTGCAACTGCTGGGCAAGGCGCTGGGCAAGCCAGCCAGGTTGTTGCCCGTGCCCGCCGCCTGGTTGAAAGGCGCGGCCACCTTGGCCGGCAAGGCCGGGCTGGCCCAGCGCCTGTGCGGCTCGCTGCAGGTAGACATTGGCAAAACACGTGAATTGCTGGGCTGGCAGCCCCCGCTGGATGTCGACCAGGCACTGCGGGCCACGGCACTAAACTTTCTGAAAGAGCAAGACAAATGATGGCATGGTGGCTTATCCCCCTGGTCGCAGGGGCATCCCTGCTTTTGACCGCATTGCTGCGGCGCTACGCCCTGAACAAGCAGATCATCGACGTGCCCAACGCGCGCAGTTCGCACACCGTGCCCACCCCACGGGGTGGCGGTGTGGCTATTGTGCTGAGCTTTCTTGGCTGCCTGCCGCTACTGGGCCTGGCGGGCGCAGTGCCGCTGCCGGCACTGGTTGCCATCGGCGGGGCAGGGGCACTGATCGCGGTAATCGGCTTCATGGACGACCACGGCCACATCGCTGCCCGCTGGCGCCTGCTTGGCCACTTCGCCGCGGCCGCCTGGATGCTGTACTGGCTGGGTGGCCTGGCGCCGCTGCAAGTGTTCGGCTTTACCCTGGACCTGCAGTGGTTCGGCTACATCCTGGCCGCGTTCTACAGCGTGTGGATGCTCAACCTGTATAACTTCATGGATGGTATCGACGGCATCGCCAGCGTCGAAGCGGTGACCGCCTGCCTGGGCATGGTGCTGCTCTCGGCCCTGGCCGGTATGCCACAGTTGATGGCGCTGCCACTGTTGCTGGCCGCGGCCACGCTGGGCTTCCTGTTCTGGAACTTCCCGCCGGCCAGGATCTTCATGGGTGACGCCGGCAGTGGCTTCCTTGGTATCGTGCTGGCAGGCTTGTCGCTGCAGGCGGCCTGGGCCGCGCCGCAGCTTTTCTGGTGCTGGCTGATCCTGTTGGGCGTGTTCGTGGTCGACGCTACCTTCACCCTGATCCGCCGCCTGCTGCGCGGCGACAAGGTCTACGAAGCGCACCGCAGCCATGCCTACCAGTTCGCCTCGCGCCACTACGGCAAGCACTTGCCGGTGACGCTTGCAGTGGCCGGGCTCAACCTGTTCTGGCTCCTGCCGGTGGCCCTGTGTGTGCTGTTGCTGGGCCTGGACGGCGTGTTGGGCGTGATCATCGCCTACCTGCCATTGGCGTTTCTGGCCGTGCGCTGGCGCGCCGGTGAACTCGAACACTAGCTAGAGTGATAGAAAGAAGACGCTAGACATGTCACTTTGCAACACTCTCAGAGGTTCTATGGATAAGCTGCGCTCAAGACTGCTTGGACTACCTCGACGCCACAAACGGCTGATCCAGGTAGCGACCGATGTAATTCTGGTCTGGTTCGCGCTGTGGCTGGCGTTTGTCGTGCGCCTGGGCATCGATGACCTGGCCAACCCTGTCCGTGATCACACCTGGCTGTTCATAACGGCGCCGATCATCTCGATCCCGTTGTTCATCCGCTTTGGTCTTTACCGGGCGGTGATGCGCTATTTCGGCAATGACGCACTGATCGCCATCATCAAGGCGGTCACCCTGTCGGCGCTGATCCTCGGTTTCATCATCTACTGGGCCAGCAACCACCAGAACGTGGTACCGCGCTCGATCACCTTCAACTACTGGTGGCTGAGCCTGATCATGGTCGGCGGCCTGCGCCTGGCCATGCGCCAGTACTTCCTCGGCGACTGGTTTGCCACAGCCGTACAGCACGTGCCCTTCGCCAACCGCGACGACGGCCTGCCACGGGTGGCCGTCTACGGCGCCGGCTCGGCCGGTAACCAGCTGGTGGCGGCGCTGCGCATGGGCAAGGCCATGCGCCCGGTAGCGTTCATCGACGACGATGTCAGCATCACCGACCGTGTGATCGCTGGCCTTCAGGTGTATCAGCCGGAACAGCTGCAACGTATGATCGACGATACCGGCGCCGAAGAAATCCTGCTGGCGCTGCCCTCGGTCAGCCGCAGCCGTCGTCGTGAAATCCTCAACCTGCTGGAAGGTTACCCACTGCACGTGCGCAGTGTGCCCGGCTTCATGGACCTGGCCAGCGGCCGGGTCAAGGTGGACGACATCCAGGAGGTGGACATTGCCGACCTGCTTGGCCGCGACGCGGTGCCTGCCCAAGGCGACCTGCTACAGCACTGCATCATCGACCAGACGGTCATGGTGACCGGGGCCGGCGGCTCGATCGGCTCCGAGCTGTGCCGCCAGATCCTCGGGCAGACACCGCGCACCCTGCTGTTGTTCGATCACAGCGAATTCAACCTGTACACCATTGCCGGCGAACTGGAGCAGCGCATCATTCGCGAAGGCCTGGCCGTGCAGCTGATCCCCATCCTCGGCTCGGTCCGCGACCAGGCCAAGATGCTCGATGTGATGCGCGCCTGGCAAGTGGACACCGTGTACCACGCCGCGGCCTACAAGCACGTACCGATCGTCGAGCACAACATTGCCGAAGGCCTGTCGAACAACGTGTTCGGCACCCTGTACACCGCTCAGGCCGCGCTGCAGGCCGGCGTTGCCAACTTTGTGCTGATTTCCACCGACAAGGCCGTGCGCCCCACCAACGTGATGGGCAGTACCAAGCGCCTGGCCGAAATGGTGCTGCAGGCCCTTAGCCGCGAGCTGGCGCCAGTACTGATGGGCGACACCGGCAACGTCTCGCAGGTGAACAAGACCCGCTTCACCATGGTGCGTTTCGGCAACGTGCTGGGTTCGTCGGGCTCGGTCATTCCGCTGTTCCACAAGCAGATCAAGGCGGGTGGGCCGTTGACCGTGACCCACCCGAAAATCACCCGCTACTTCATGACCATCCCCGAGGCCGCGCAACTGGTGATCCAGGCCGGTTCCATGGGGCAAGGCGGTGACGTGTTCGTGCTGGACATGGGCGAACCAGTGAAGATCGTGGAGCTGGCGGAAAAGATGATTCACCTGTCCGGCTTCAGCATCCGCTCCGAGCGCAATCCGCTGGGTGACATTGCCATCAACTTCACCGGCCTGCGCCCGGGCGAGAAGTTGTACGAAGAGCTACTGATCGGCGACAACGTGATTGCCACCCGCCACCCCATGATCATGAGCGCAAACGAGGACTACCTGCCCTGGGATGTGCTGAAGCAGCGCCTTGACGCCCTGCGCGCGGCGACTGCGGAAGATGACTTTGCCACCGTGCGACAGCTGCTGCGTGACACCGTAAGCGGCTACGTGCCTGGCGGCGACATTGTGGATTGGTTGTACCAGCGCCGACGCATGGAGCCCTGAACGCTGTACTTACAAAATGAACGGCGGTGCCGATACAGGAACGCCTACATGAACTTCAAACGCTGTGAAGTTTGAACGCGGGAATTGGGAAGAACTGAACGATGACTATTCTGGTAACTGGTGGTGCGGGCTTCATTGGCGCGAACTTCGTGCTGGACTGGCTGGCCGGCAATGATGAGCCCGTGGTCAACCTCGACAAACTCACCTATGCAGGCAACCTGCAGACACTGAGCAGCCTGCAGGGTGACGCGCGGCATATTTTCGTGCATGGCGACATTGGTGATTCCGCGCTGGTGGACCAGCTGCTGAAAACCCACCAGCCACGCGCCATCGTCAACTTTGCCGCCGAGTCCCACGTCGACCGTTCGATCCACGGCCCGGAAGACTTCATCGAAACCAACATCGTCGGCACCTTCCGCCTGCTGGAAGCAGTACGCGCCTACTGGGGCGGCCTGGATGACCAGGCGCGCCAGGCGTTCCGTTTCCTGCATGTGTCCACCGATGAAGTTTACGGTTCGCTGGCCGCCGACGAACCTGCCTTCACCGAAACGCACCAGTACCAGCCCAACAGCCCGTACTCGGCCAGCAAGGCCGCCAGCGACCACCTGGTGCGCTCGTACCACCACACCTACGGCCTGCCGGTGCTAACCACCAATTGCTCGAACAACTACGGCCCTTATCACTTCCCGGAAAAGCTCATCCCGCTGATGATCGTCAACGCCCTGGCCGGCAAACCGCTGCCGGTATACGGCGACGGCCAGCAGATTCGCGATTGGCTGTACGTCAAGGACCACTGCAGCGCCATCCGCCGTGTGCTGGAAGCTGGCAAGACCGGCGAGGTGTACAACGTGGGCGGCTGGAACGAAAAGCCCAACCTGGAGATCGTCAACCGCGTGTGCGCTCTGCTGGACGAACTGCGCCCCCGCGCCGACGGCAAGCCCTACGCCGAGCAGATCACTTACGTGACCGACCGCCCAGGCCATGACCGTCGATACGCCATCGACGCCCGCAAGCTTGAGCGCGAACTGGGTTGGAAGCCTGCCGAAACCTTCGAAACCGGCATTCGCAAGACCGTGGCCTGGTACCTCGACAACCAGGAGTGGGTGCAGAACGTACAGTCTGGAAGCTACCGCGACTGGGTAGAGAAGAACTACGCAGGGCGCTCGGCATGAAGATTCTGCTACTGGGCAAGGACGGCCAGGTAGGTTGGGAGCTGCAACGCAGCCTGGCCCCGCTGGGCCAGGTGCTGGCGCTCAATTCCCGCAGCAAGGCACACTGCGGCGACCTGGCCAATCTGCCGGGTCTGGCTGAAACCGTGCGCGCCTACGCCCCCGATGTAATCGTCAACGCCGCCGCCTACACCGCCGTTGACAAGGCGGAGAGCGACCGCGAGCAAGTCTTCAAGGTTAATGCCGAAGCCGTCGGCGTGCTGGCCCGCGCCGCTGCCGACTGCGGAGCACTGCTGGTGCATTACTCTACCGATTACGTGTTCCCGGGGCAGGGCACTCAAGCCTGGCGCGAAGACGACAGCGTCGGCCCACTGAATGCCTATGGCGAAAGCAAGCTGGCCGGCGAACAGGCCATCCAGGCTGCCGGTTGCCAGCACCTGATCTTCCGCACCTGCTGGGTGTATGCCGCTCGCGGCAACAATTTCGCCAAGACCATGCTGCGCCTGGCTGCGGAACGCGACAGCCTGGGCGTTATCGACGACCAGCATGGCGCCCCGACCGGTGCTGAACTGATCGCCGACATCACCGCCCACGCCATCACCGCCACCCGTCGCGACCCGGCCCTGGCCGGCCTGTACCACCTGGCGGCGGCCGGCGAAACCACCTGGTGCGGCTACGCTCGTTATGTGCTGGAGCAGGCAGTGGCCCTGGGTGTGCCATTGAAAGCCCACGCCGAACAGGTCAACCCATTGACCACCGACGCCTACCCGACCCCGGCCAAGCGGCCGGCCAATTCGCGTCTGGACACCCATAAACTGCAGCAAGCCTTTGCCCTGACCCTGCCAGACTGGCGCTTGGGTGTGGCTCGCATGCTTTCGGAAATACACGAGAAATGACCACTATGAAGCGTAAAGGCATCATTCTGGCGGGCGGGTCGGGTACCCGTCTGCACCCCGCGACCCTGGCTATTTCCAAGCAGCTGCTGCCGGTGTACGACAAGCCGATGATCTACTACCCGCTGACCACCCTGATGCTGGCGGGTATCCAGGACATCCTGATCATCTCCACCCCGCAGGACACCCCGCGTTTCGAGCAACTGCTGGGCGACGGCCACCAGTGGGGCATCAACATCAGCTACGCCGTGCAGGCCTCGCCAGACGGCCTGGCACAGGCCTTCCTGATCGGTGAGGAATTCATCGGCAACGACCTGTCGGCGCTGGTGCTGGGCGACAACATCTATTACGGCCACGACTTCCAGCAACTGCTGCGCAACGCCATGGATCGCGACGAAGGCGCCAGTGTGTTCGCCTACCACGTGCACGACCCCGAGCGTTACGGCGTGGTCGAGTTCGATGAGAAGGGCAAGGCAATCAGCCTGGAGGAAAAGCCGACCAAGCCGAAGTCCAGTTATGCCGTGACCGGGTTGTACTTCTACGACAAGGACGTGGTCGAGATTGCCAAAGGGATCAAGCCGTCTGCGCGGGGTGAACTGGAGATTACCGATTTGAACCGGGTGTACCTGGAGCAGAACCGGTTGTCGGTGGAGATCATGGGGCGCGGGTATGCCTGGCTGGATACCGGGACGCATGATTCTTTGCTCGAGGCTAGTGGGTATATCGCGACCATTGAGCGGCGGCAGGGGTTGAAGGTGGCTTGTCCGGAAGAGGTGGCGTACAGGCAGGGGTGGATTGGGGCGGAACAGTTGTTGAAGCTGGCGGAGCCGTTGGCTAAGAATGGGTATGGGCAGTATTTGAAGAGGTTGGTGGGGGATAGGGTTTATTGAGAGGTGCTGGGGCTCGCCCCTTGAGAGTGAGGTCTTGAGGGGGCGTGCCTTATAATCAAAGCTTGATTGGGAGAGGGCGCCTTTTGTCGCCCATGCAGAGGCTATTCCGTGAGGTCGTTCAAGGGCTTTACGATACATTTACAAGAGACTCTTTCGCCTAGAGAGTCTTGGTAGAAGGCCATTATGCTCAATTCTCCAGATATATCAGGAATAGGGAAATGAACGCTCTGTGACGCTTCGTACCAGCGAATGTCATGTTTTTTTCCGTCCACTAGCAAGTAAAATGCGAAGATCCCGCTCTCGTGCATTCTTCCATTCATTATAAGTGAGCAATGCGCAAAGATGCCTTGCTCTGACTTTTTGGCAGTTACGGTAATCGTTGCTCCTTCAGAAATAAGCAGTGAGTCCTTCGGCGTAGATTCGGGCACTGATTCAAAGGAACTATTCGCAAATGCGATTGACTTCAGCTGTGTGAGAGCTTCTTTATAGTATTGCTCGCAATAGTGGAAGGGAGACACGCCCCAGCGGTGATGTTCATCTGACGAAAAAAGCTGGGGTGGGAAGTGCAAAAATTGATTTTTTTCCAACTTCCTGGCCAGTTCGTCATACATCCAGTCCAGTTCGCGGTTGGCTTTTTCAATTGTCGCTAAAGAAACTGGGAAGTTTGTGTTGCTGGTGTTTTCAAAGCGTGAGGCCCAATGCACTTTGTTAACTACGACGCAATGAAGTTTGTTTTGTTGTGCTATGGCTTCGATAAACTTGTGCATTCCTTGAAGCCATAGCGCGCGGTGCTCAGATGATCCAGACTTGATTAGTCTGAAACGATCGACGCTGCCGTCCGTCAGTAGGCCGCTTTCAACTAATTCGCTTGATTTCGTAATAATTTGTCCGGATGGCAGAGCCACAAGATCGAAACGTTCATCAATTAGATCGATCAGTATTATATCAGCGGCTTGAATCGCTTCCGTCTGAGTGAGGATTTGCTTGGAAAAATCGTATGCAACCATCCGTCTTCTGAATGCGGATGGGATACGATTTAGCGCTTTCTCATTTTCGTATGATGCACTGCATAGTGAAGCCATTGAAGATCTTGCGAAATATTCAGTTAACTTAAATGCTCGGCTATCCTCTAGATTGAATATATCTCTAGATACGCAGCTGCCGTAAATCATCAAGTTTTTGATCACTATCTTCTTCAGCCTTTTTTCTTGCTTTATGGAGGCCTGTTCCGTCAGGCCTATCACCTAATTTCAGGTCGCTCCATGCCCAGTGTTGATGACAACTCGGCAATATCCAAGATGTCGCGTAACGGTAGCAGGGATCTCATTATCCATAAGCGGCTTAGGAATGCAACGCATGCTCTGTGATCTGCTGACCATTTTCTACGAGGGCGGGCAGGCTCAAGCAGACACTAGATCAATGCTGACCTAGTTGAAGATAATTTGAACTAATTGCCCTCGAAGCGGTCGCTTTGCTTGACGCTATCATTGTGCAGGCACGTTGCTGCGAAAGAGCAACTCAGTCGAAAGCGTCGCCAGTGGACGCTTATGAAGCTCTTCCGCTGCGTACGTGCACACCTCAATTGCATAGCTAAGCGCTCCGACCATTTGGGGTTCGTGGAGCGCTCGTCCTCACTATTGGATTCAGGCTTGCGTCGGCTGTTGTTCGGATAAGACTTTCGGAGATTTGGATTTCTGATCCAGTAAAAGAGAGGAAAATTTGTTTGCTAAAGCAATAGCGGGCAAGTCAACTTTTAAATAGAAGAAATAGGAGGCTAAAAGGGTCAGGGCTATTGTTGTGACTAATGTCAGTGTCATGGCGGCAAAACTCATTCCGAGATGCTTGCAGAAGAATTGAGCCACCACAACTAGGATAAAGGTATGTAGCAGATAAAGAGAGAATGAGAGCTTGCCGAGCCACTTCATAGGCGCGCTGTCCAAAATAGCGAATGCGCGTTGTGCGTTCAGTACGCTTAGCAAAATAATCAAACCTCCGAATGCAGGTATGATCAATAGCCAGGAAGGCTGATAGCCGGTTATGGCTGACAGGGAACGGGTCATATTGCCGAGAATTGCGTAAGAAGCGCTTGCAGAATGAAAGCCAGCCAAGTACAGCCCAACGAACAAGCCGATCAAACATATTGCAGTTCGCGTGGCGCTGATTTTTTCCTCATCGAATCTAAACGTGATTAGCATCGAGCCGAGAAAAAAGAGCGATGTGTACATGGCCGTTTTGTTTGTGGACGCAGATAGTGCGAGGAACGCGGCGATACAGAAAATACGGTAGACCAAAGCATTGCCACCAAAAAGTGCGAATGCGGCAAAGATGGCGAAAGATCCTATTAGTTCTATCTGGATGGTCCAAAGTACATAGTTGTAGCGGCTGTCGCCCAAAGCCAAAGCGCCATAAATAGCGTCACGAATGGCGCCGTTCCATGTGGCATTGAACAGATATGGCGTTGAAAGAACCGGGGTCGGGCTGATATTCGGAGCTTCATAAACGCCAAGCTTCATCAGGATGCATCCGATAAGGACAGACGCAGCGACAGGCACGCCTAAGCGGATATAGCGTTTAACTGATGCTTTGCGAATTGAATCAAGCACGTCGGTGTGCCGTGAAATACTATAGGTAAGTACTAATCCGCTTAGAATGAAAAACATTGATACGGAGAAACCACCACGATAGAAGAAAGAAAACGGGCTATCAAACCATTCGATTCCGTCTAGCGGGCGGCCTTTGGTACGTACGCCCAGATGCATTGCCGGGTAGTACCAGAACAGCGCATGAGAAAAAATCACGATCACTGCGGCAAGACCGCGGATCCCATCCAACTTGGACAGACTCATTTTATGAAGTCCGCTTGTCATTTTTATTTCAATCCTATGGTTGTGCTTGGATAGCAATCAATTTAGATGCGCTGGGAATGAAATCGATAGCGATACTCTTATGCCAGCGGTTGCCAGAAATCAGTCATTCTCGGGCAAAGTACTCAGGTTCGTGCATGATGACCGAGAAAGGTATTTGGGAGAGATTTGCAGAACATCTTGCGCCATTTTTTTCTTGATCGAGCGACGTGAGAATTGTTGCACGAAATCAAGGCGAGATGTCTTCTTTATCTCCAACCGCTGCAATGCCTGGATTGCCGCCTCGACATCGCAGGGCGGGAACAATGCCACATTCGTGATCCTTTTCTGCGCGAATCGGCCTGCGTAGCCTGACAATCCACCCCAAATTGGCTTATCAGTTGCGGCATACTCGAAAAGCTTGGAAGGCAATACACGTCGGAAGGCCTTGAGGTTATTGAGGTGTAAAAATAGAACGTCAGCTTGATGATAAACCCGCAGCAGTTGATCGCGCTTCATCGGCGGCGATATGCGCACGTTTTCTACCTCTGCATGTTCAAGCGCCTTTTTCAAGGTCTCTAAGGCACCGCCGGCGCCTATCAGATGAAATTCAACTTTATCAGTCAAGCGTATGGCCAATTCTGGGAGAATCTGATGTAGCCCTTGCCCTGTGCCGATATTTCCAGCATAGACCACCTGTAACCGCTGCGGGCTCTTTTCGGGTGAGGGTAGCTGGGACGCCTGCGAGTGCTCAATGAATAGATCATCTACACCATTGGTATAAAGCGTGAACTTACGTCCAGGATAACGAGTTGTAAAATATGGTAAAAAGCCTGGGGAGATTAGGTTGATCCTCGTCGCTTGCTTGACTGTCCATCGCTCTATTGGAGAAAAGATGGACGCCGCCAACTTGCCCCAACGTGACGGCAATAGTTCGCGCAAAGTGTCGACAAAGATGTCCCGAATATCGAGATAGAGCCCACATCCGTTGCGTTTTGCGATCATGGCGCCCAGAAAAGCTGTCATCAACCTAGAAGAGGTAGCAAAAACAAGGTCGTACTTCTTATGACGGGTAATCTTAAGGGCATTGATCGCGAAGCTTGCAAATGATTGCGCTTGGTCCCTGATACCACTGCGATGTGCAGGCACATCAATCCGTCTGATGGTCAGTAGCGGCAGGCGCTCAATGCTGACCGCGTTTGCAGTGAAAGAGTGGTACCGGTTCGGTTGAGTGGTAACAACTTCAATTTCTATAAGGTCACCAAGTTCGGCACGAAGCGCATTGACAAGCGCTTCGGCACGAAATGAGCCCGCAGAAAGGTCCGGCGGATAGTAAAAACTCAGCAGGAGGATCCGCGTGGTCATGATCTTGCCTGGGATGAGTGTGGTGCAGCAGAGAGAACCTTTTGATACAAATCCACCAAGCGCGACTCCTGCTCCTCCCAGTTTAAAGTGCCAGCAGTCGAGCGTGCGTTTTGCGCATAGGCCTCACGCAATTTGGCATCCGAGACCAATACGTTAAGAGCATGTGCAAGGCCAGTTGGATCATCAGATGCAACGAGGACACCTACATCATGTCTGCGCACGATCCGACGGATTTCCGGGAAGTCCGTTGCCACTACGGGTAAGCCGGCGATGATGTACTCGAATAATTTATTCGAGTCTGTGGTGTAGTGGTTAAGGCAGGTGTTCTCAATGGGTTGTACGCCGATATCAGCGGAGGCCGTGTAGCTCGGGAGTTCTGCCAGCGGGACCGTGGGTATGATGCGTACTCGGTCATGCAACTCAAGGTCTTCAATGAGCAGGCTCAGATTGTGGGTCAGGCGTCCCCCTCCGATAAGCACGAAATAGGCATCTGGTACGTTAACTGCGGTACGAATAAGCTTCTCGAGTCCGCGACCTTGTTGCAGGCCACCTTGATAGATAATGATCGGCCATTGCTCAGTAAGCCCAAGCTCTTCACGAATCCGATTTGTGGGAGGGCTGCGCGTCAACCGTGGCCGGTTCTGCAATACCGTCGGGCGTATGACGTGATATGCCCGGGCAAAATACTTGGCGCGAGCATCCGTGGTAGTGATAGTACCATCTGCTGTGGGCATAAGGTGTTTCTCAACTATCCCCACCAAGCGGCGGAAGCTATCGTAACCTTCTCGGCTTGTGCTTATTTCATGTGCATCATAGACCAAGCGGGCACGGCTGATACGAGAGACCAACCATGCAGTTGGTAGTGTGTTTACGTCGTGAGAGTGCACCACGCTTGCGCCATAACGGACCATGTGTACGAGCAGGGCTGTGTGAGTCCAGGCTCGGGCAATGAGACGCAATATTTGATGCTTGATGCCCAATTTGCTAATCGGCCCTTGAGTTTTAATGGCCTGAGAGGAGGGCGCGGACACGATTTTGTTTTTGCGCAATCGCCACAGCGGGCTGCGCGCCACGCGGAAGACTTCAATTCCGTCTTCGAGGCGCTCTTGCTGCGGTGTGATGCCGGGCGTGTGCAAGGCGAAAACACGGACCTGATATCCTGCGTGCTGTAATGTCTGAGCTTCCTTGAGCACTCGAGCGTCATTAAGAAACTCATTCCAGACGATCATAGCGATTTTTTTCATTGAGCGGACTCCTGCCTGAGTTCTAGTGGTTTTTCTGCCTCAGTTGCGGCAAGAATGTCATCCAGCAACTTGAAAGCAGCTGGATAGTCCTTTCTTAGCAGGAACCTTTCAAAGCTGTACATGAATGCCGACAGTACAATGTCAGCGGTAGTTGTATTTACTAAGCTCGGACGGCTGCTGCGCGCAATTTCGATTGCCTTGTAAAAACGCTCTTTTTCAATCACGGGCCAGTTACTTCCTACTGCTTCGATGCGCCAGTTGCTCCAATGGCTCAGATGGTATTGTTGCGAGGCAGAAATGAGTAGGGCCTCTGAAGTGATATCGAGTGAGACGATCTGCCGAGGTAAGGCGCAAAGTTTTTTTATAATGAGCTCGAAAGAGTCGAGAAGACGCTCTACCTTTTCTGCTTCTTCCGGAGTCGAACATACGAAACGTAGGGGCTCTATCATGCCCCTATCAAGTCGTTGCTCCAAGTAGGGACGGGTACGGCTGAAGCGCAATATCAGTTCGCTTGCTGGCTCGCAGTAGAGGAGCTGCTCGCTGATTGCGACAACGCCATCGCCAATCTGACGACGGATAAGCTTCTTGTGGCCATCCAGGCGGAAGAGGTGGCAATCGATCCCCTGCAGTAGGTAATGCCCTAGCCACTCGAGTGATGGCAAGTGTGGTTGGTACTGAAAGAGCAAACGCTCCTGCTCGGCCAAAGTGGCGATATTATTGCCGAACAGCTTGGCCAAGTATTCTTGAGGTTTCTCGTTACCTAGAATGGTGATGTGAAATGCATAGACATCAACTGCATCAATCTGGTGCCAACTGATTTTCAGACCATTCTGAGTATCGATACCCGCTTGGTCCATCAGCTTTTCTACCCAAGCCTCGCGGCTTGATGGGCTAAGCAGACATTCGAGTTGATGGTTATTCTGACGTTGCTCGAGCAAAGGTTGGGACTGGAAAAACATGGCATTGATCTGGCGATGTTGCATACGCAAGCTGACTACGTCTTGCACCATGCCGGTCAGGCGTTGTAAGGCTTGGCGCATGACGAGAACCGCAATGACTGCATGAAAGATGCGTTGATGCGGGAAGTACAGGAAGTCGGCAACCAGACAGAAAAAACTCAGCAGAAAACCAGTGGCCGACAGTGCGTTGAGTATGTTGCCGTGGTTTCGTTGAAACTGTACTTGAATAACAGGGCTGAGGTTATAAGTAATTACGCATAGGAGCGTAATTAGAGCTGTATATCCGAGTATAATGGCAAGTAATTTTGGATAAATTATTAGGAGGACGACAGCGCTAATGGAGAAAAACAGAGCTCCCGCCATGGCGCGAGTAAACCTGGAGTATGCATAGGCTGCGATTTTCTCCTGGTTCTCAATTATATTTAACTTGGCGCTACGCAATAGCAACGTTCGCGCGCCTTGGCGACAGCAGTATGCGATCAACAGCTCGCTAAGCAGGTAGAGTACATAGCAGACTGCTGCAGCCACACTAAGTGACACAATCAGGTGGTTTTTTTTCAGTGCTTGAAAGGCACTGGGAAAGTAATTCGGTATTTTTTCGGAGCCTAATAAGATTATTACCTTAAGAGGCAGGAAAAAGGCGAGCAGAAGAAAAATCTGGCTCGCCAGGGTTGTAATCTGCACGGTAATAGTCGTGAAGGGTACTACCCGCAACAGTTTTATACCTATCGACAGGCACCAGCCTAGCGTCGACTTAATATGGTGTTGAAGCTTCATCGGCGAATGTTTCGTTCAATGGGCTTAATCGACGCTTGCTGGATCATTTTTCTTGCCAGTAAAGAGTTGCGATGGTGGCAATGTTTTTATTGTTAACAGTGGTGTAGATGCCGCCAATTACCGGCAGGTCCTTTTTGTAGTACTGGACTTTGAACTGGCTACTGTCGTTGCTGATTACTTTTCGAGTAAAACCTGCATTTTGCAATTGCATGTACACGTCGTTTTCCGCCAGCTTGTCAGCGGTAGTGTAGCTGTACTCATGCATGCTTAATTTCCCTGCGCTATTGGGCTTTGCGTAGGATTTCATGTGCTCTGCACTCAGCAGCAGAATCGAGCCATCAGCAAGGTTTAGTTCGGCTTTAGGCTGTGAAGGCCGCACTGCCTCTGCTGCCTGATTATCAGCTTTGTTGGACTCACCCGATAGTTGGTCGCAGCCGGATATTACGAGAGCGAGCAGGGAGAGCAAAGCAGCAGTTTTGATTTTCATGTTTCCATTGTTCCTTCGGATTAACTCATGATTCGTGCAAGCAGTTGCTTGGCAACAGTTTTGTAGTAGGTACTGTCATAGTGATAGGGGCAGAAAGCCCACTTGTGGTCGCCGCCCGCGACCAGCCCGGCTTCCAGACCACCGATCTGCTCGACAGCCGTTGCCGAGTCTTCAAGCGTTGCGAGCAGAGGGTCGATGACTGAGTTGTTCAATTCGATCAGCTTCTCAAACTCACCACCCTTGAAACTTTCAAGGCCTGATTCCGTTTTGTATTGGTATGCCCATACTGCTCTGTGAACGAAGATGTTCGGGCAAATATTAGCGACTCGCTCAAGGAAGGCAGGCAGTGCCCACTCTCGCAGTTGTTTTATTTCCGGACTCCAAGGGCGCTTGATCTCATGAGGGATGCTTTTGCGTTCCAACGCTTTGAGCAACGGCCCACTGGCGGACATGAGAGAGCTCAGGTGTTGAACAATCCCAATCCGTTCATCAATGAAATCAATGATCACGATGTCAGGACGGGATTGCTCGAGAAGCTGCCAATGCAGTTTGTGCTGGTCCCAGTGAGAGCGCTTGCCTTCGAATGAGCTTGCGTCTATAGCAAGTTTTGGATCGAAGCACGGCGGTGCCATCCAGGAAACGACGGATGAGCGAGCCATATAGAAACAGATTTCAAACGCTCCGAGCGCGCTCTTCTGGAACTCGAACAGATCTCGAGTGACACAGGATCCCAAGATTGCAACTCGGATTTTCTCTTTAAGTGGCCCTGCCGGGTTCGGTCGAACAGCTTTGCGTTCAAGTTTTGCCTTCCGTGCCATGAGGGCGTCGAGGCATTCATTGGGCTGGTCAGTGTCCTTGTTGAGCTCGACTTTGATCTGATTGCGCACGTTGCCAAGTTTTTCAAGATACTTATGCGGCATACCTATCGGCGATTGTTTGAGGAGCGCGGACAGGAAATCCAGGCGCTGCTGATTCAAACCGAATGAGCGCAGTTGCGATTCTTTCAATCCTTTAGTTTTGTTTGTGTCGCCGAGAATCCGTGCGCGTGCACCGAAGAAGTACGAGTCACTCAAAGGATGTTTGGTATAGGTGTAAAGTGGTTGCTTTGATTTCAGCAGGATGTGCTTGGCGTTGATTTCTTGCTGTTTAAGCGTATCTACCACCAAGTGGTGGGCATACTGAGTGATGCTCCGGGTCTTGGTTCCGCAAGTTTTGTCAACGAGCGTCAACGCCAAGGCCAGAGTGTCATAGGTGACGGCGCGATAGCACTCATCAGACGGCAAGAACTCCAAACCGTTGTGCAGCGAAATCAGTAACATCTCTTCGGAGTGCTCGTTCGAGCGCGCATGCTGTTGAATCGTGGCGATTACATCTTCATGAATGCAGTCGTCATCATCAATTCGCGAAGTAAGCACAATATCTTCGTGAGTTTTTGCTAGAAGCCTGGACACCTCTTTGCTGGTTAGCGAATAGTCGCTTACCTTCAGCGTCTTGGCGTTCAAGCCGGATGCAATGATTGCAGCCTCCAGGCGTGCTTGATGCAGGATAGGGAGAGCTTCGTCAATGAAGATGGTCCACTCAAAGTCTCTGTTGCTTTGGTTGGCGAGGGATGGAAAGACCGTATTAGTGAAAATCTCCAGTCGATACGACAGCCACAGTTCGTCCTTGATTCCGATGCCAAAGTTGGTGAAAACATAATGTTTCAAAGACTTGCTCATATTTACTTCAAACGTCTCGGAATGTGTTCAGTTCAAGGGCGGCCATCTTTTTCCAGTCGCTTTGGCCGCGCACGCGCTCCGCGGCTTGGCGCGACAGGGTAGAGAACAGCGCTTGATCCATGTATAAGCGTTCAAGAGCCTCGGCCAGTTGCACCGCGCTTTCTGGCTCGACGACAAAACCACTTTCCTTGTCCACGAACTCAGGGATTGCCGCCACACCGGTAGTGACAGGGACAAGCCCGGAGGCCATGGCTTCGTCTCGGGATACGCCTTGGGTATCCATACGGCTCGGGCACAGGAATACTCCGTGCTCTTTATGCAGCGCGGCGATTTCCCCGTGATTGAGGAAGCGGCGCTCGATGTGCACATTTGAGTAAGAACGCAGCGGTGCGAGAGTCTCTTCAAACAACGGCCCGTCGCCCACAAGTCGGAACGTCATGTCCTTGAACCATGGTTTTTCGGCCAAAAGCTCAATGGCTTTGACGGTCAGATCATTCGCATATGTCCGCGACGTATACGGGCGGATAGATAGTACGTTTTTGCGCTGTTCTATTGTTTTCTGAACGTAGTTAAAATTTTCGGTATTGATGGGGTTGTGGATAATCTCGTACTGGCCTTCTGGTAGGCGGAAGCCGAGGTCCTCCATGACTTCTTCTGCAAAATAGCGGGAAACGAAAACCAGCTTCAGATTCTTATGCATTGGCTGCAGTATTTCACGCCAGAAGCTCATGCGTTTGTCGCTGGCGAGCTTGCCCAACTGCAGTTGTTCGTCGGTACTGAAATTGTATTCGCGGCGCCACCATGGTTGGATTTCAGCACCATGGACCCATACAGTGATCTGGGTGGAATTCAGATGCGGGTGCAGCACACTCCACATATTTTCGTCCAAGAAATGAACGAGAATTGATTTGTAGTTGTTCTTTTCAAGCATTTTTGCCAAGGTCGAGCGGCAACCGGTCACCACATCGATGTTCTGGAACTCGTGATAGCTCACGGTCTCGTTGTCACGCAGGCGGAAAACATCTACTTCGACGCCTTGTTGCTGATAAGCCGACACTCGACTATGTACAAATTTGTTGCGGTACAGGTCTGCGTAAGCTGGGTAGTGGTTGGTCAGCAGCAAGTGCTCTCCACGGCCCATCATCTCAGATGGCTGTAGGTTGCGGTGTCCCAAGACCAGTGCCTTCAGTTCGGTGCTACCCGCAGAGTAGGCACGCAGACCGAAGCGAATGTAGGCAGCTTCCGGTGGAATATCGGAAGTTTGATTACGATTGGCAGGTTGCATCACGTGGCTGATGCGCTGCTTGTCGGCATCCAGGAACAGCACGACCAACTGCAGGTTCAGGCCAGGCGTGCAGTCGACAAACAGCTTGAGGCGGCCATCTTCACAGCCCAGTTCATCTACACGGACTTCCTGCTGTGCGTAGATGTACTCATGCTTGCCATCTGCCAGCTTGGATTGCACGCGCCAGGTATCGCCATCAACGACCAGGTCAACGAACTTGTTGCGGATGATTCCAAACATCTCAGCCAAACCGCGCCCCGTGATTTCCGGCGCGTCATGGTTGATCTCTAGCGGGGGAATGGATTGTGCGCGCGCTTGCAGTTGATCGATAGTCATGCCGAGATTCAGCTCAAGGTCGTTAACCTTGGCGCTGATGCTCTCCGGGTGTGCAGCACCGTTCTCACAATAGTTGAACGGGTCGATGGCCAAGCCTTGCTCATGAGTGTATTGCAGTGTCGGCAGACTCTTCAGCCAGCTACGCAGTTGCTGGTTGGCAACGATCCCGCTCGCAACCAGCGAGCGGCGAGCGTTCAGTGTCTGGGTTGGGCGGTAGGCTTGTTCATTTGAAAGCAGTTCAGCACTTTGGCCTGTGCAGGTAAAGTGGGCCGCTTTACCGACAACTTGGGCGCGGCTGTAGCGGGTTGCTAGCGCCAGATCCAGCAGGTAGTTCGGGCCGTAGTAATCGCCAGGCACAAAAGCGGCGATCCAAGGTGCATTACCAACCAGTTCACCCAGCGAGGTTTTTTTCAGTTGGCCAGGCTTAAGCACCTGGATGCGTGGATCATCGCCGACGATGCTGCTCTGGTAGGTATCGCTGATGACGATCATTCGTACTTGGCTATAAGTCTGGCGGTCCAGGTTGGCACGCAACAAATCGAACTGCTCGCGGTCTTGCGCTTCGCCGATGACCACAATCTCCGGCAGGCGCTGGGCCTTTGCGGTACCGGTGACCTTGCTCATCACGTAATCCAGGCGCTGAGTGTAGGTATGCTCCTGCATTACTTTGCGCAGGGCAGCCAGCCGCAGTTTGTCAGCGTTCAGCGGGTCTTCCGCCAGCAGTTGCAGGCGGCGGAGCATTTCTTCGCCGTTGTCGGTGGTAACAACCAGGTCACCGAACAGCAGGCGTACGCCGCGAGAGAAGTTGCTCACGGTGAGGGTGTTGCAGCCGAGCAATTCGAAGACGCGACGGGCAAACATCGATTGAGATTGCTTGATCGAGTTCAGGTTGATCGCGTAGCGATAGCCCTTGTAAGCCGTGTCGATTTTCTCGAAGGGCAGGGTACCGACGATGTACGGTTGGTATTCCGCAGGGAACTGGTAATTGACGTCGTTCTTGCCGAAGTTGCGATCGAAGATTTCCAGCGGACGGAACTTCGGCAACTCGCAGACGAAATTACCCAGGTCGCGGGTACGCTCCGGGTAACGCGCGTAGTAGGCGCCAGCGAAGCAGAAGGCGTCTTTGCGCTCGTACAACTCGATCGGGTTATGCAGCGCTGGCTGGCAGGCGAACGGCAACAGGTAGACGCGGTCGTGACCGAGCGCACCTTTATAACGGTGAATGCAGTCGATATCGGTGGTGAATACGTGGTCGAATTGCTTGGCAGTGGTCAGGAAGGTTTCGAAGTGAACCGGGTCTTCCTTGTTCCAGAAAACGGTCGGTACCTTGTTCTGACGGCACCAGGCCAGAATGTCCTGCAGTTCCTGGCCGTTATGGCCAACTTTGCTGCCCCACAGGTCATCCTTCCCGCGCCAGGCGGACTCGATGAACAGCAGTTCTGGACCAAACGCTTCGATTTCTGCTTTCCAGTTGGCTGGCGTTAGCGGCATCAGGTCGCATTCATAGCGGTAGGAACCGAAAGTGAACTCATCCATCACGCACGCCACTTTCAGGCGACTGACAGGCTGATCAGCCTGGCGCAACAGAGTAGTGCGGCTGTGCTCGCTGGTCGGCAGGGCCGCCGGCAGTTTCAAGTAGTTCTCGTCCTGTACCACAGGTGCCGGCGGCAGCAGTGCCTTGCGTGGTTCGTTGGCCAGCAGCTTCTGCTCGTTTTGCTGGCGTTGCTGGCTGGCTTTTCGGTACAGGCGCAGCAGGCGTACGGGCAGCTTGACCAGGCCGCCCAGTGAGGTGGCGCTGTTCTTGATCTGGTAGCCAAGCTGATAGGTCATGCTTGCGCGGGTTTTCACCAGGCGCTGCTCTGCCAGGTTGCGCTGGGCGTTAGCGCGACCGAGGTTTTCATTGAGTTCGTCGATCTTACGTTGCTGAGCGGCGCTGCGTTCCAGCAATTGACTGATGCTGGCCTTCAACTGCGGGATTTGTTCGCCTGTCAGGGCGCGATACTTCATGTTTGCCGCGCCAAGGCCTGCCTTGGACGAGTTGATCTCAGATTCAAGTTGTTGGCGCAGACTCTGCCATTGTTCGTTGGTGGCAGCGAGGCTGGCCTCGGCTGCCTGGCGGCTGGTGCTTTCAAGCAACAGCTGCTCTTCAAGCATGTCTTTGGCCTGGCCAAGCGACTCAACGGTTTCTGCCAGAGCCGCTCGCGCTTCTTCAGATTCATTTTTGGCGAGTGTCAGCTTATGCAACTGGTCTTCCAACTGGGAACGTTGTTCAACCAAGGCATTGATTGAGCTTGCCTGAGCGCTATGCTCACGCTGGCTTTGTGCTTGAGCGTCGTTCATTAACTGCAACTGGTCTTCCAACTGGGAACGTTGTTCAACCAAGGCATTGATTGAGCTTGCCTGGGCGCTATGCTCACGCAGGCTCTGCGCTTGCGCGTCGTTCATCAACTGCAGTTGAGCTTCCAATGCAGCTTGATGAGCGCGCAAGTCGGTGATGGTGGCGATATGGCTATCAATGACTTCCCGCGCCTGAGCCAACTGATCGTTTGCAGCCTTGAACTGCTTTTCCTGCGCCAGTAGCTTCTCTGCGGCCCCCCGCAGTTCCTCGGAAGCCTCCGTCAATTGCCTTTGTGTTTCGGCGTGCTGATTCTGGAGCTTCTCGTATCGCTGTTCCGCGTCTGCGAGGCTTTTTGTGTGAGCCTCCTCAACCGCCACGAATTTCTGTTCCAGCAGGCCATATTGTTCGGTAGCTAAACGATACTTTTTGTTGGCTTCCACCAGCCGCTGCTTGACCTCATCAAGCTCATGAGCAATCTGAGCCTTGGTGTCGAGGCATTCCTGGTTGGTTTTTTGCAATGTGGCAATGTCTGCTTCACGGTTTTGCAACTGTTTGGCAAGCGCATCAGCCTTTTGGGCTTCCGGTTTGAGCTGGGCGATCTGCTCAGTAGCGCTGCGGTACTTCTTGTTCGCTTCATCCAGACGCTTGCTGATGGCCCCGAGATTTCCACGCAACGTGCGCTCGATGGCTTCGAATGCTTTTTCCAGATCACGAACCCGATCAACAGTCAGCGAGTCGATTACACCTGGTTTATGCGTTTCGCTTTTCACCGCTACGATGCCCAGCCACTTGCCGAGCACCTTGACTTCGACAATCTGCAAGTGCTCGGCCAGCAACCGGAACGGTTCCATCAGGTAGAACGTGTGCTTGTGGTCAATGAAGTCATTGACCCCGAACGGTACGGTAATCACCAGGCGGCCACCCTGCTTGAGCAGGTCGTGGGCCTTTTCGACGAACAGCTCCGGTCGCACCAGGTGTTCGAGCACTTCGCTGATGACAATGGTTTCCGGCTCAACCTCGAGCGTGTCCAGCGCGAGGAAGTCTGAATTTATATACGTGACGTTCTGCTGGATGTGGGCCGGTTCCGCAGACAGGTAGCCCTTGGCCTCTGATATGGCCTGCGGGCTGGTATCCACACCGGTGACCTGGCAGCCTTCACGTGCCAGCAGCAGGGGCACGATGCCCTGCGAGCAGCCGACATCCAGGATCCGGCGCCCTTTGACCTGGGCGCAGATCCAATGGATGCGGGACTGCGTTTCCCGCATGAACTGCTCCCCCAGCTTGCCGTAATAGGCTTCCATCACACGGTCATGAATATCGGCCAGAGGTGAAGGCAGCTCTGTGTTCACGGTAGGTTTCTCAAGCGTGGGGTTGTTCATGCGCTTTGCTCCATCAAGCCTGGGTAACGCCGGCGGCGTCGATCACGAATGCCGCGTCGCGCACGTTGAAGGTGCCGCGGAATTCGCGGTGCTTCACTAGCAGTACGTGGATGTCGGCGCTGTCCTGGGCAAAGTCGAAGTCCACGTGCTCGTGGCGCGCCAGGCGCTGTGGCAGGGCTTCGATGTTCGGCTCGACCAGTTGCAAGGTGGCTTCCAGCTCGTTGCCCAGGCGCTCGGCAATGCTCAGGGCAGGGCTTTCGCGCAGGTCGTCGATGTCGGCCTTGAAGGCCAGGCCGTAGCAGGCGATTTTTACTTGCTGGGCCGACTTGCCCGGGTTCTTGATCAGGAAGTTGGCCAGGGCCATCTTGACCTTGTCGATCACCCACTCAGGCTTGCTGTCGTTGACCACGCGGGCGGTGCGGATCAGGCGCGCCTGCTCTGGGGTCTGGCTGACGATGAACCATGGGTCGACGGCAATGCAGTGGCCGCCCACGCCTGGGCCTGGCTGCAGAATGTTGACGCGCGGGTGGTGGTTGGCCAGGCGAATCAGCTCCCACACGTCGATGTCCAGCTTGTCGCAGATGATCGACAGTTCGTTGGCGAAGGCAATGTTCACGTCGCGGAAGCTGTTTTCGGTCAGCTTGCACATTTCCGCGGTGCGGGCGTTGGTGACGATGCACTCGCCTTCAACGAAGGTCCGGTACAGGCGTACGGCCGCTTCAGAGCACTTCCTGGTCATGCCGCCGATGATGCGGTCGTTTTCCACCAGCTCGCGCAACACGTGGCCTGGCAGCACGCGCTCAGGGCAGTGGGCAACGCGGATATCGGAGTCTTCACCGTGGGTTTGCGGGAAGGTCAGGTCCGGGCGGGCCTGGGCCAGCCAGAAGGCCATCTGCTCGGTAGCGCCGACAGGGGAGGTGGATTCCAGGATGACCAGGTCACCCTTTTTCAGCACGGGCGCGATGGCCTTGCTGGCGGACTCGATGTAGCTCAGGTCCGGCTGGTGGTCATCCATGAACGGGGTTGGCACGGCGATCAGGAAGGCATCGGCAGCTTCCGGAACGGTGGAGGCGCGCAGGAAGCCCTCGGTCACGGCAGCGTGTACCACCATGTCCAGCTCAGGCTCGACGATGTGGATTTCACCACGATTGATGGTATCGACTGCGTGCTGGTTTACATCGATGCCGATCACGTGCTTCTTGCGAGCGGCGAAAACGGCGGCGGTTGGCAGCCCGATATAGCCCAGGCCTACGACGGAAATCTTGTTGAAGCTCATGCTACTTCCTTGGAACGGGAGAAGTTGGAAAGTGCGTCGAGGATTCGCGCGCACGCTTTTCCATCGCCGTAGGGGTTGTGGGCAAAGCTCATCTCGCGATAGGTCGCATCGTCGGTCAGAAGTTTCGCCAGGTTTTCGGTGATCGATTCCACGTCGGTGCCCACCAGCTTGACGGTACCGGCGGCCACGGCTTCCGGGCGCTCGGTGGTGTCACGCATGACCAGTACCGGCTTGCCCAGCGCTGGGGCTTCTTCCTGGATGCCGCCGGAGTCGGTCAGGATCAGGTAGGAGCGGGTCATCAGGTAAACGAACGGCAGGTAATCCAGCGGCTCGATCAGGTGAATGTTGTTGACGTCGGCCAGCAGACGGTTGACAGGTTCGCGCACGTTCGGGTTGAGGTGTACCGGATAGACGATGTCCACGTCAGGGAATTGACGCGCGGTTTGCACCAGCGCCTGGCAGATGCGCTCGAAACCGCCACCAAAGTTTTCGCGGCGGTGGCCGGTGACCAGCACCATGCGGCGCTCAGGGTTCAGGAAGCTGAACTGGTTTTCGAACTGGGTTTTCAGCTCGGGGCTTTCCAGCTTGCGGACCACTTCCAGCAGCGCGTCGATTACGGTGTTGCCGGTGGTGTAGATGGTCGCGGCGTCTGTACCTTCACGCAGCAGGTTGTCCTGAGAGGTGGAGGTGGGCGCGAAGTGCAGGGCGGCCAGCGCGCCGGTCAGGCGGCGGTTGCCTTCTTCCGGCCATGGCGAATACAGGTTGCCAGTGCGCAGGCCGGCTTCCACGTGGGCAATCGGAATCTGCTGGTAGTACGCGGCCAGGCTGGTGGCCAGGGTTGTTGCGGTGTCGCCGTGCACCAGTACCACGTCGGGCTTGAACTCGGCCAGCACAGGCTTGAGACCCTGCAGGATGGCTGTGGTCACATCGGTCAGGTCCTGGCCGGGCTTCATGATGTTCAAGTCATAGTCGGGCGTGATCTCGAACAGCTCCAGTACCTGGTCGAGCATCTGGCGGTGCTGGCCAGTTACGCAAACACGCGACTCGAAACGGTCGTCTTGGGCAAGGTTGAGGGCCAGGGGGGCCATTTTGATGGCCTCTGGGCGGGTGCCAAATACGGTGAGGGTCTTGAGGGACACGGCGACGGTCTTCTGTGTATTGAGTAAAGGCGATTGGATCTGGTGTTTACGGGGTGCAGATCACAGGTATTGCGCAAATCGGCCGGGGGGAGTGGCCTAGGGGGCTCCACACACGCAAGCGCGAACGGGGGGCTTTGAAGGTGGTGAAGAAAAATTCATGTGGCTCGGATCCTTCAAGCGTAGCGGTTGTCCAATGCCCGCAAATTTATCATTTCGTCATCAAGATGACATCCCGTGTGGCACGTTTTTTTCCGCTGATCGTCCGAATTTGCCCCTATCTATCGGGGGATTGGATCCTATTTTTGAAAGTTGCATCAAAAAAAACGATTGTTTGATGTTATTCAGGCATCATGCCAATAAAGTCAATACAACCGAGACATACGACGAATGGGCTGGGGCCTTGTCCGGCAAGGCTTGTGGGAAAAACAACAGCTTTTGGTCTGAATGAAACCTAGGTTAAACGGGAATTTACCTAGCGGCGATTTGCTATCGCCTTTGTTTCATGAACTTATCCTGAAATATGGCGTAATGCCATTGCTTTTTGGGTGGGCGAAGTTGCTTTTTTTAATGTTGGATTCGGTAACGATTAACCGGGTCAAGAGCCTTTTTGCAAAATGGCAGAGCCGCTAGGGTTGATTGCGCAGCCGAAGGAAACCGGCTGCTGGAAAATGACCAACCCAGGAGTGTTCACCATGCGTAACAACGTTCTGTCGTACCTGCTGCTGCCGCTGTTCGCCAGCCTGTCCTTTTCCCTTAGCGCTGCCCCGGCCAGCACCACGGCGGTGGCCGAGCCGGTGCCGGTGGTAACCCAGCAGCAGGCCCAGCAGCCGCAGCGGCTGGACCTGAACACGGCTGATGCGCTTACTTTGCAGAAGGAGCTGAACGGGATAGGGAAGGCCAAGGCTGAGGCCATAGTGGCCTACCGGGAGGCCAATGGGCCGTTTGCTTCGGTGGATGAGCTGCTGGAGATCAAGGGGATTGGCAATGCGTTGCTGGAGCGTAACCGGGACAAGGTGATGGTGGAATAAGGGGGAGGGGCTGGGGTTTACGTCCTGGCCCTGACTTTCATGAAGATTCAATTGAGAGAACTGAATTCGATAGCGGTCCGCGTACCCTGTGGGAGCGGCTTTAGCCGCGAAGAACCAAACGCGGTGCATGGCTCCGGCTGCGCCGGTATTCGCGGCTAAAGCCGCTCTCACAGGGACCCTGCTGATTCAATGAGTTATGTATCAGCCGGTCAGACCGTGCCAGCGCCGACAGGCAGGCTAGCGGTCCTGCGCATCCTTGGCATCCGCTTCGGCATTGCGCTCATGCACCTTGCGCAGCTGTTCTTCGGTCAGTGGCAGTTTTTTTGCCGTGTCGCGCAGCAGCATCAGCCCGCCGACGATCGAGCCGAGGGCTATGATGAGTATCAGCCAGGCATACCAGGGCATTGTCGTTCTCCTTTGCTGGTGATGGGCAGCGCTTGTACAAATGTTGAGCAATTGCCCGTTCCGTTGGTTCAATTATAGGAGCCAGCCACTGTCGGGCCAATTCCGTGACCCGCGGGCCCCAAAGCCTGCGCCACTTCGTTTACAATGCGCGCCGTTTTCGACTTGCCAAGAGACCCTGCCCATGTCCGCCTGCCAGACGCCCCTGATCGTCGCCCTGGATTTCCCTACCCGTGAGGCCGCCCTGAAGCTGGCTGACCAGCTTGACCCTGCGCTGTGCCGGGTGAAGGTTGGCAAGGAGCTGTTCACAAGCAGCGCTTCGGGCATTGTCGAAACCCTGTGCGACAAGGGCTTCGAAGTGTTCCTGGACCTCAAGTTCCACGACATCCCCAACACCACCGCCATGGCGGTGAAGGCTGCGGCCGAGATGGGCGTATGGATGGTGAACGTGCATTGCTCCGGTGGCCTGCGCATGATGGCGGCCTGCCGTGAAGAGCTGGCCAAGCGCAGCGGCCCGCAACCGTTGCTGATTGGTGTGACCGTGCTGACCAGCATGGAGCGTGAAGACCTGGCCGGTATCGGCCTGGATGTCGACCCGCAAGAGCAGGTGCTGCGCCTGGCGGCGCTGGCCGAGAAGGCTGGCATGGACGGTTTGGTGTGCTCGGCGCTGGAGGCCCCGGCGCTGAAGGCGGCGCACCCGTCGCTGCAGCTGGTTACCCCGGGCATTCGCCCGGCAGGCAGTGCGCAGGATGACCAGCGCCGTATCCTCACCCCGCGCCAGGCACTGGATGCAGGTTCGGACTACCTGGTGATCGGCCGCCCGATCAGCCAGGCTGCCGACCCGGCGCAGGCGTTGGCTGCGGTTGTGGCGGAGATTCGTGGGTAGGTAGCCCGCGTTGTGAAAAAAGGCCAGCACGAGAGTGCTGGCCTTTTTTATTTGGCTTGTTACATGGCACCGCCTTCGACGGCGATCGCCGGCAAGCCGGCTCCCAAGGTACAGCGTCGGGCTCAAGGGGTGGCGCTGTACCTGTAGGAGCTTTCGGCGATGACGCCAGTGTTGGCTACCTCAGTCTCAAACCTTGAGCACCAACTTGCCAAAGTTCTCCCCACTGAACAGCTTCAGCAAGGTCTCGGGGAAGGTCTCCAGCCCTTCGACCACATCCTCCTTGCTCTTCACCTGCCCACTGGCCAGCCACCCGGCAATCTCCAGCGCGGCCTTGCCGTAGTCCTTGGTGTAATCCATCACCACAAAGCCTTCCATGCGCGCGCGGTTTACCAGCAGCGACAGGTAGTTGGCCGGGCCTTTCACCGCTTCCTTGTTGTTGTACTGGCTGATCGCGCCGCAAATCACGATGCGTGCCTTGAAGTTGATGCGGGTCAGCACGGCGTCGAGGATGTCGCCGCCGACGTTGTCGAAGTACACATCCACGCCTTTGGGGCATTCGCGCTTCAGGCCGGCCAGCACGTCTTCGGCTTTGTAGTCGATCACCCCGTCAAAGCCCAGTTCGTCCTTCAGGTACTGGCACTTCTCGGCACCACCTGCAATGCCGACCACTCGGCAGCCTTTGATCTTGGCAATTTGCCCGACAATGCTGCCCACCGCGCCGGCCGCGCCGGAAATGACCACGGTGTCACCGGCCTTGGGCTGGCCGACGTCCAGCAGTGCGAAGTAGGCGGTCATGCCGGTCATGCCCAGTGCCGACAGATAGCGGGGCAGGGGCGCCAGGCTGGGGTCGATCTTGTGCAGGCCCTGGGGTTCGCCAGTGAAATAGTCCTGCACGCCAAGGGCGCCGCTTACATGGTCGCCCGGCTTGTAATTGGGGTGGTTGGAGGCAACCACTTCGCCAACGCCCAGCGCGCGCATCACCTGGCCCAGGGCCACGGGCGGGATGTAGGACTTGCCTTCGTTCATCCAGCCGCGCATGGCCGGGTCCAGCGACAGGTACAGGTTGCGCACCAGCACCTGGCCTTCGCCGGGTTGTTCGGCGGGCACGGTCTCGAAGCTGAAGTCGTCACGGCGCACGGCGCCGACCGGGCGTTTGGCGAGCAGGAAGCGGCGGTTGGTGTTGGTCATGGCGGGTCCTCGTAGGCATTGAAGGGGGAGGCGTCAAATCTACCCTGTTGATGTAGGCAGGTCCGTAACATCACTGACAAGCATGGTAGCCCAACCGGTGGGGTGATGATGCTGCCCGTGCGGGTGGTGGCTGACTATGCTCTGAACCCCACCAAGCACGCTTTGGAGCACGCGATGAGCATGACCTTTTCCGGCCAGGTAGCCCTGGTCACCGGCGGCGCCGCCGGCATCGGCCGGGCAACTGCCCTGGCTTTCGCCCGGGAGGGCCTGAAGGTGGTGGTGGCCGACCTTGACCCTGTCGGTGGCGAGGCCACTGTGGCCCTGATCCACGCGTCGGGCGGGGAGGCGCTGTTCATTGCCTGCGACGTTACCCGTGAAGCCGAGGTGCGCCAACTGCACGAGCGCCTGATCGCTGCCTATGGGCGGCTGGACTATGCCTACAACAACGCAGGTATCGAGATAGAGCAGGGCCGCCTGGCCGAGGGCAGCGAGGCGGAGTTCGATGCCATCATGGGCGTCAACGTGAAGGGTGTGTGGCTGTGCATGAAGTACCAGCTGCCGTTGCTGATGGCCCAGGGCGGTGGGGCCATCGTCAATACCGCTTCGGTGGCCGGTTTGGGCGCGGCGCCGAAGATGAGCATCTACAGCGCCTCCAAGCACGCGGTGATCGGCCTGACCAAGTCGGCGGCCATCGAGTACGCCAAGAAGGGTATCCGGGTGAATGCGGTGTGCCCGGCGGTGATTGACACCGACATGTTCCGCCGCGCCTATGAGGCCGACCCACGCAAGGCCGAGTTTGCCGCTGCCATGCATCCGGTGGGGCGCATTGGCAAGGTCGAGGAAATTGCCAGTGCCGTGCTGTACCTGTGCAGTGATGGCGCGGCGTTTACCACAGGGCATTGCCTGACGGTGGATGGTGGGGCTACGGCGATCTGAGCCGAAACCGCGTGGCCTTCTTCGCGGGCTCGCCCGCTCCTACAGGTACCCTGCTGGCCTCAGGGTTGGTGATATTCCTGTGGGAGCGGGTTTACCCGCGAAGAGGCCCTGGCAGGCCACCACAATGCCAGCCCTACAGCCACACACCCCACCATCAACATCCCACCAAACACCAGCAACGCCAACCGTGACCCTAACCGGTCGCTCAGCAGCCCGGTAAAGATCACCGGCAGGCTGAACCCCAGGTACGCCAGCAGGAAGAACCCAGCGCTGGCCCGTGTCTTCTCGCTGCCGGCCAACTGGTTCACCGCTGCCAGCCCACCCAGGTAGATAAACCCGTAGCACGCACTGCTGGCCGCCACCGCACCCAGCAATACCGCGCCTAGCTGGCCGCTGTCCGCCCCCCAGGCCAGCACGGCATAGCTGCACGGCAATATCACCAGCCCCAGCAATGTGGCTGTACGGCTGCTGAGGCGCCGTGCCATGGGCTGGAACAACAACCCGCAGCTGATCACGCAAAAGGTCGAGAACCCCGACCAGGCGCTAAGCCCATGCTGGCGCAGGATGCCCGGCAGCAGGGCGATCACCAGCCCCACGCAGGCCCACGCCAGCAG
The DNA here is from genome assembly GCF_036784815.1 of Pseudomonas sp. TE3-3-F2023. Classification (NCBI taxonomy): domain Bacteria; kingdom Pseudomonadati; phylum Pseudomonadota; class Gammaproteobacteria; order Pseudomonadales; family Pseudomonadaceae; genus Pseudomonas; species Pseudomonas sp. TE3-3-F2023. The sequence continues at coordinate 2,324,499 of NZ_CP145113.1, forward strand.
AATGGCCAGGCCATAGGCCACGCTGCCACGTGGGTAGCAGGGCAGGCGCAGCATGGGGTTGCGTTGTGCCGGGCGTGGGTCCGGCAGGCGCCAAACCAGCAGCATGGCCAGCGCCGCCAGCAGCAGTTGCAGGTGGAAGCTGCCTGGGGTCAGGCTGGGGCCGCGCAGCAGGAACAGGCTGGTCAGCGCCGCGCCCAGGCCAAAGCCCAGCGAGGTGCTGGCGGTAACCCAATTGGCGGCGCGGGTGTTGTCCGCGCCGCCCATCAACTCACCCATGTAGGCGGTGGCCGTTGCCGACGCCAGGCCAGTGCCCAGGCCGAGGAATAGCCGCGCCAGCCCCAGAGTGTGCAGGTTGGGGGCCGCCAGCATCAGCACGGTGGCGACCATCGACAGGGCCAGTGCGGCAAGCACCAATGGCCGGCGCCCGACCCGGTCGGCCAGCCCGCCCAGGGCCAGCAGCACGGGTAGTACGCCGAGCACATAGCCGGAGAAGGCTACTGCGGTGGCGGCGGCGCCTTGGCCGGAAAGGTCGGCGTAGGTGATGTACAGCGGGGCCTGCAGGTTGACGGCCAGGGTGATCAGGCAGAGAGCGAAGGCCAGGCGGGCCGGGGCGGAGGGCATGGGTAGGATCCTGGTTCTGTAGTGGCTGTACCGGCCCTTTCGCGGGTGAACCCGCTCCCACAGGTACTGCACCGCTCTCGGGTTGGGTGCGATCGCTGTTGGAGCGGGTTCACCCGCGAAAGGGCCGGGCCTGTTCACTTTGATGCCAGCCCATTCCCATCACCAGACACACCAGCAACCCTTTTATGCTTAACTGTTCGCTCAAAACCAGCGAACACTTGCCCCATGCACTTGCCCCTCGACCGCACCAGCCCCACCCCGCTGGTGCAGCAACTCACCGACCACCTGCAAACCTGGATCGGCCAGCAGCGCCTGCGCCCCGGAGCGCGCCTGCCATCGATCCGGGCTTTGGCCCGCAGCCAGGCGGTCAGTGCATCGTGTGTGATCGAAGCCTACGACCGCCTGGTCGCCAGCGGCTGGCTGGAGGCCCGCCACGGTACCGGCTTTTTCGTCGCCGAACGCAAAGCCGGCCTGGCCATGGAAGACGCCCAACCCTGGGGCGAGGCCGGCGATGGTAGCTGGCGGCAGTTTCGCGAGGGCCATGACGAGTTGCTCAAGTTGGGCTGCGGCTGGCTACCCAGCAGCTGGCGCGCCGCCACCGAACTGGCCCAGGCAGTGCGCCAGGTCAGCCGCGGCAACCCACAGGACCTGTTCGACTACTGCCCGCCCCTGGGCTTGGCCAGCCTTCGCCAGCAGTTGCACAAGCGCCTGGCGCAGCTGGGCATCGCCGCCGGGCCCGAACGTATCCTCACTACCCACGGCGCCAGCCACGGCCTCGACCTGCTGGTGCGCACCCTGCTGCGCCCGGGTGACACGGTACTGGTGGAAAACCCCGGCTACTACAACTTGTACAACCTGCTGCGCCAGCACCAGGTACACATGCTGCCGGTGCCACGCACCGCCGAAGGCCCGGACCTGGCCACCCTCGAAGTCCTGCTGATGGCGCACAAGCCGCGCTGCCTTTTCACCAACAGCCTGTACCAGAACCCCACCGGCACCAGTCTGACGCCCAAGGTGGCCTACCGCCTGCTGGAGTTGGCCCGCGAGCACGACCTGCGCATCATCGAGGACGATATCTACGCAGACTTCCAGGAAGGCCCGGCAACCCGCCTGGCCACCCTCGACAGCGAGCAGCGGGTAATCTACATGGCCAGCTTCTCGAAAACCCTCAGCAGCTCGCTGCGGGTCGGCTACCTGGTCGCCGACCCGGCATTGCTGGCGCGTCTGGCTGAGTTGAAGATGGTCAGCGGCATCGGCACCTCGCGTTTTGCCGAGCAGGTGGTGGGGCAGATGCTGGCCAACGGCAGCTACCGCAAGAGCGTGCAGCGCCTGCGTGTGCGCCTTGGGCAACACATGGCCAGGCTGCTCGGCCAGCTGGAGCAGGCGGGCTGGCAGGTGTTCTGCGAGCCCTACGGCGGCATGTTCGTCTGGGCCTGCGTGCCGGGCCGGGATTTCGCCAGCCTGGAACGCCTGGCGCTGGAACACGATGTGCTGCTCACCCCCGGCAGCGCCTTCGATTACCAGGGCGCGGCCAGCGCCTGGCTGCGCATCAATGTCGCCTACGGGCAGGACTCCCGCGCCCAGACCTTCCTTCAGCACGCAGGGCGACCTCTGGCAAGCTGATAGCGACATGCTCATAGCTATTTGACACTATTCTGACGTCAGGCCCTTGTTCATCGGCTGGCAACGTTGCCACCCTTGGCCTTCGGGATAACCTCGCACGCAGAAGGGGAATCGGCATGGGCGCGAGCAAGCACGGTGTGCTGGCCAACCTGGGCATGGCCCGCAAACTCGGCCTGGGCTTTGCCTTGGTGCTGGTGCTGACCCTGGCGGTGGCGGCCATTGGCATTGCCGCGCTGCACAGTGTTGGCCAGCGCTTCGACAGCTTGCGCCAACTGGCCCAGTTCAATACCGACCTGCTGCGCTTGCGCCAGCACGAGCAGGCCTTTGCCCTGCGCTCCGACCTCAAGCAGGCCGAGGCCTTGCGCAGCGGCCTGCAGGGCTTGGCCGAACGCGCCCGTGGCCTGCCGGCGCTGGCGGCGGCGGAAACTGACCTGACGGCCTATGGCCAGGCATTCGAGGCCTTTGTCGAAGCGGTGCAGGCCAAGGAGCTGGCGCTGGACATGGCCAGTTGGTCGGTATCCAGCGTGGCCAACAATCTCGATGTGTTGCAGGCCGGCCTGGCTGATGACGGCGTGTACACCCTCAAGCAGTCCCAGGGCCAGGAGGGCGGCGCGTTCCTCGAGCAGGCCGGGCAGGTGGCGCAGGTGTCGCGGCTGATGCTGCAGGCCATGGACGAAGCGCGGGTACGCCTGGAAAAAAGCCGCAAGGGCGAAGAGGGCGTCAGCCAGGACCGCATCGCCCAGACTGTCGAGGCCGCCAGCCTGGTCAGCCAGTTGCAGGGCGCCGTCAGCGATGCCGGCTACCAGAGTGTGCTGGGCGAAGTGGCGGGGCACATCGGCAGCTTCTCGGAAAAACTCAACGAATACACTGACCAGTTGGCCCGCGAGCAGGGCTTGAAGGCGCAATTGCAAGCCAGTGCCGAGCAAGTCACCAGTCGGGTCGACCAGGCCTATGTGGGGCAGGAGCAGGCCCTGCAGGGCGAACTGCAACGCAATGCCGTGGCCATCGGCCTGGCCACGGCATTGGCGCTGCTGGTGGGTGTGCTGGCCGCTTGGCTGATCACCCGCGCCGTGGTTGGCCCGCTCAAGCATGTGATTGCACGCGCCCAGCGCATCGCTGCCGGTGAACTGAGCTTTGACGCCCTGGAGCCGCGCCGTGACGAAGTAGGGCAGCTGATGCAGGCCATGCAGCAGATGGCGGCGGGCCTGTCTGGGATTGTCAGCGGTTTGCAGCAGGGCATCGAGCAACTGGCTGGCAATGCGCAGGCGCTGTCGGCGGTGACCGAGCAGACCAACCGCGAGGTGGGCAGCCAGAAGGAAGAGACCGAGCAGGTGGCCACCGCCATGCAACAGATGACCGCCACCGTGCACGATGTGGCGCGTAATGCTGAAGAAGCGGCGCAGGCGGCCCAGGCTGCTGATGAGAAGGTGGATTCCGGGCAACAGGTGGTGCGCCAGAGCATGCAGCGCATCGAGCAACTGGCGGCGGCGGCGGAGACGGCCAGCGCTGGTATCGACAGCCTCAGTGCCGAGATCCACACCATTGGCGACGTGCTGGAAGTGATCAAGAGCGTGGCTGAGCAGACCAACCTGCTGGCGTTGAATGCTGCTATCGAAGCCGCCCGCGCGGGCGAGCAGGGGCGTGGTTTTGCCGTGGTCGCTGATGAGGTGCGTGCGCTGGCGCGGCGTACCCGGCAGTCTACCGAGCAGATCGAGACCTTGGTCGCCAGCCTGCGCGGCAATGCCCAGCAGTCGGTGGCGCAGATTCGCGGCAGTACCGAGCTGGTACGTTTGGCGGTGGCCGATGCGCTGCAGACCGAAAGCGCACTGGGCAGCATTGCGGCGGCGGTTTCATTGATCCAGCAGATGAACCAGCAGATTGCCGCGGCGGCCGAGCAGCAGAGCTCTGTGGCGGAAGAGATCAGCCGCAGCGTCACACAGATCCGCGGCAGTGCCGATCAGGCGGCGTTGGCGATGCAGGACAATGCCCGGTCGAGTATCGAGCTGGCGCAGTTGGGTACTGACCTGAAGGGGATGGTGGGGCATTTCAGGTTGTGATCTGGGCCTGGGCTTTGTGTTGCCTGTACCGGCCTCTTCGCGGGCACGCCCGCTCCCACAGGGATATCACTGGACCTGAGGGCAATGATATCCCTGTGGGAGCGGGCGTGCCCGCGAAGAGGCCAGTACAGGCAACAAAAACCTTCAGCCCCTGCGCGGGTTGAGGATCATCAAGGCCAGCACCCCCGCCACGATCCCCCAGAACGCCGACCCAATCGAGAACAAGGTCAGCCCCGAAGCGGTCACCATGAAGGTAATCACCGCCGCCTCCCGCTCCCGTGCTTCGCTCATGGCCACGGTCAGCCCGTTCATGATCGAGCCGAACAGTGCCAGTGCTGCAATCGATAGCACCAGCTCTTTCGGCAGCGCCGCAAACAGCGCCGCCAAGGTCGCGCCGAACACCCCGGCAATGCCATAGAAAATCCCGCACCACACCGCCGCGGTATAACGCTTGGCCGGGTCTTCATGGGCATGCGGCCCGGTGCAGATCGCCGCGCTGATCGCCGCCAGGTTGACCCCGTGCGAGCCAAACGGTGCCAGCAGCAGCGAGGCAAAGCCGGTGGCCGAGATCAGCGGCGAGGCCGGCACCTGGTAGCCGTCCGCGCGCAGCACGGCCACACCCGGCATGTTCTGCGAAGTCATCGCCACCACGAACAGCGGGATGCCAATGCTAATGGTCGCCGCCAGCGAGAAGCTTGGCGTGGTCCACACCGGCGTGGCTGCTTCCAGGCGGAAGCCGCTGAAGTCCAGCAGGCCCAGGGCGCCGGACAGCGCGGTGCCCACCAGCAATGCGGCCAGAACGCAGTAGCGCGGCGACAGGCGCTTGACCAGCAGGTAGCTGAAGAACATGCCCAGTACCAGCAAGGTGCGGTGCTGGGCGGCAACGAAGATTTCGCTGCCGATCTTGAACAGAATGCCCGCCAGCAGCGCCGAGGCCAGCGAGGCCGGGATGCGCTTGACCAGGCGCTCGAAGCTGCCGGTCAGGCCACAGATCAGCACCAGCACAGCACAAGTGATGTAGGCGCCGATCGCCTCGCCATAGCTGACCCCGCCCAGGCTGGTGATCAGCAAGGCGGCGCCGGGGGTGGACCAGGCCACGGTGATCGGTGTGCGGTAACGCAGCGACAGGCCGATGCTGCACACCGCCATGCCGATCGACAACGCCCAGATCCATGACGAAATCTGCGCGCTGGTCAGCCCGGCAGCCTGGCCGGCCTGGAACATCAGCACCAGCGAGCTGGTATAGCCGGTGAGCATGGCGATGAAGCCGGCGACCACCGCCGACGGGGAGCTGTCTGCCAAGGGCCGCAGGCGTGCGGAAGTGGCATCGTTCATGAACAAAGTCCTTGTAAAGGTGTAAGCAGTTTTTTCAGACTACAGCGAGCAAGGTTGATTCTTGCCATACAGCGGCCATTGCTTTTAGCCGTACAGTCGCCAACTATTGGGCGCAAATGCAGAACTGCTTGGCAGTGGAGGGGCGATGTACAAGGTCTATGGCGACTACCAGTCGGGCAACTGTTACAAGATCAAGCTGATGTTGAGCCTGCTCGGCCGACCATACGAATGGCACCCTGTGGACATCCTCAAGGGCGAGACCGAAACACCGGAGTTCCTGGCGATGAACCCCAACGGCAAGGTGCCGGTGCTGGAGCTCGAGGACGGCAGCTACCTGTGGGAATCCAATGCCATTCTCAACTACCTGGCCGATGGCAGCGAGTTCCTGCCCACCGAGCCACGCCTGCGCACCCAGGTGTTGCAGTGGCAGTTCTTCGAGCAGTACAGCCATGAGCCGTATATTGCCGTGGCGCGTTTCATCCAGTTCTACCTGGGGTTGCCGGACGAGCGCCTGGAGGAGTACCGCAAGCTTCACAAGGGCGGTTACAAGGCACTGAGGGTGATGGAGCGGCAGCTGCAGATGACGCCGTACCTGGTCGGCGAGCAGTATTCGATTGCCGATGTGGCGTTGTATGCATACACCCATGTGGCGCATCAGGGCGGGTTCGATCTGGCCGATTACCCGGCAGTGAGGGCCTGGCTGGAGCGGGTCAGCAGCCACCCGCGGCATGTGCCGATGGTGGGCTGACCTTTAGCCTGTACTGGCGCTATCGCCGGCAAGCCAGCTCCCACAGGTTCACCACAGGGCTGAATATTGTGGGATCCCTGTGGGAGCTGGCTTGCCGGCGATAGGGCCGGTACAGGAAACCTGCAAACCGTCAGGCCGAAGCGAACCGCTCATCCAGGTAGGCAATGATCGCCTTGGACTCATACATCCAGGTCACCTTACCTGCTTCTTCAATGCGCAGGCACGGCACTTTCACCCGGCCGCCACCTTCCTGCAGGGCCTGGCGGTGCACCGGGTCGTTCTTGGCATCGCGCAGCGCCACCGGCACGTTCAAACGGTGCAGGGTGCGGCGTGTCTTGACGCAGAACGGGCAGGCGTGGAACTGGTACAGCGCCAGGCCCTGGGCCGCTTGCTCGACGCGGGCCTGGGCGGCGGCGTCGCGCTTGCGCTTGGCCGGGCGGCTGATCCAGTCGCCGAACACGATGAGCTGGCCGAGGCCAACCCGCAGGGCTTTGACGATCATGGGCAACTCCTGAAATGAAAAAGCCGACCCGGCAGGGTCGGCTCGGGGTCAGCAGCCAATCACTTGATCAGGCTGAGGAACTCGCTGCGGGTAGCCGCGTTTTCGCGGAACTCACCCAGCATCACCGAGGTGATCATGGTCGAGTTCTGCTTCTCGACACCGCGCATCATCATGCACATGTGCTTGGCTTCGATGACCACGGCAACGCCGGCGGCACCGGTTACCTTCTGCACGGCCTCGGCAACCTGGCGGCTGAGGTTTTCCTGGATCTGCAGGCGGCGAGCGTACATGTCGACGATGCGCGCCACCTTCGACAGGCCAAGTACCTTGCCCTTGGGCAGGTAGGCCACGTGCGCCTTGCCGATGAACGGCAGCATGTGGTGTTCGCACATCGAATACAGCTCGATGTCCCGGACCAGCACCATTTCGCTGTTGTCAGAGCTGAACAGCGCGTTGTTGGTGACTTCTTCCAGTGTTTGCTCATAACCGCGGCAAAGGTACTTCATCGCCTTTGCAGCCCGCTTGGGCGTGTCGAGCAGGCCCTCACGGGAGACGTCCTCGCCAATCTGGCTGAGGATCTCGGTGTAGTTCTGTTCCAGGGACATGGATCTACCTGTGGGAAAAAATCGCAAAAACGAAGGGTACGGCGGCGAGGGCGGCGCTGCAAGCGCGGCGTTACTCGTCGCGGCCTTCGAGCATGGTTCGCTTGAGCATCACATACACCGCGCCGGTGCCGCCGTGGCGGGCGTTGCACGAGGCAAAACCGAGCACCTGCGGGTGCTGGCGCAGCCAGGTGTTGACGTGGCTCTTGATCATCGGGCGCTTGCCGTCCAGGCGCGCGGCCTTGCCGTGGGTAACCCGCACGCAGCGCACTTCCAGCTTGGTGGCTTCGGCGATGAAGTCCCACAGGGTTTCGCGGGCCTTTTCCACGGTCATGCCATGCAGGTCGAGGCTGCCCTCGAACGGAATCTGCCCCAGCTTCAGCTTGCGCAGCTGGCCTTCCTGCACGCCATCGCGGCGCCACAGCAGCTCGTCTTCGGCGCCAACGTCGATGACGAACTGGTCGGACATGCCGTCGATCACCAATGCCTTGTCACTGCGCACGGTCGCCGCCTGGCGCAGGCCGGCCAGCTTCTGGCGGTCGGCCTTTGGCTTGCCGACTTCGGCGCGGTCGTGCGTGATCGGTTTGACACCGCGCACTTCGGCCTTGAACAGGGAAAAATCGTCGTCTTGCATGATGCCTCCACGTGGGCGGCGTAGTTTACGCGACTGTGGGGCCTTGTGCAGCCTGTGCGGGCCCTATCGCCGGCAAGCCGGCTCCCACAGGGATATCACAGCGGCTGAAGGGAGCGGGGTACCTGTGGGAGCGGGCGTGCCCGCGAAGAGGCCGATACAGGTAATACAAACCCATCAGTCATGCTTCTTCATCAGGTGCGGCGACAGGTTCAGCTCGCGCCCGCGGCGCAGGCGAATGCGGCTGCGCCGCCAGAAGCGCACGCCCAGCCACAGCAGCAGCAAACCGGCCACGGTGAGGATGCCGGCCAGCGGTTTGTTGGCGTTGAGCTCCGCCAGCGCAGGGTAGTTGCCCAGCAGGCCGGCGACACCGGCCATCGCCAGCAGCACGCCAAGGGTCGCCAGCATGGCCGACAGGCCGGCCGCCAGGCGGGCGCCCCAGTTACGCGGTTCGCGCGGGCGCAGGCGCTTGGCGTCGAAACTGCCTTTGAGCTTCATTCCGCTCTCCTCTGTGGATATCCGGAATTCGACCTGGAGCCGCCCATCGGGTTCCGCCCGGCTGCCGGGCGGTTGTACCCAGCCGATCAGATCAGGCTGGCGGTAGGGGCCACGCAAGCGAAGTTGTCGGCCATCACGGCCATTTCGCACTGGTGGATTTGCGCGGCCGGGATCACCCCATCCTTGAATGCCAGGTCGCGTGTCGCCGAAGCGTCTTCCACCAGGGTGCAGCGGTAACCATAGTCCTTGGCGCGGCGTACCGTGGTGCTGACGCTGGAGTGGCTCATGAAGCCGCAGACGATCAGGTCCAGGTGGCCCAGCGCCTGCAGGGTCTCATGCAGCTGAGTATTCTTGAATGCATTGGGCATGCGTTTTTCGATGACGATTTCGCCTTCCAGCGGCTCCAGCCCCGGAATGAACTGGCCGGCCGGCCCTTGTGGGTCGAAACGGCCACCGACAGTGCCCAGGTGGCGAACGTGGATGATCGGACGGCCGCTCTTGCGCGCGGCGTCGAGCAACCTGGCGATGTTGGCCACGGCCTCGTCCATGCCCGACAGCGCCAGGGGCCCGCTGAGGTACTCCTTTTGCGCATCGATGATGATCAGGCTGGCGTGGCTCAGCTTGGCCGGCGGATAGTCGCGGCCAGTGAGGCGAAACATCGTGGTTGGAACGGACATCAAGGGCTCCTTGGATAGGGCTTTTGTATACCTATTGTCCCCTGCCTTGGCGCCAATGGGAATGGTTGACAACGCAAGCGGCATGGTTACTGGCTTGTGGCTAGCCATTGGGCAAGGCAAAGGAACAAATGTGCGGGTTGGGCTGTTAGACTTTTGTCCGGTCTGAATTAGGAGTACCCCGTGATCACATCCCGCCTGCGCACGCTGCGCGACTATATCCGCTGGGCGGTCAGCCGCTTCCATGAGCACGATCTGTTCTTCGGCCACGGCGCCGACAACGCCTGGGACGAGGCCCGCCTGCTGGTGCTGGGGGCGGTGCACCTGCCGTGGGAGGTGGCCGACAGCTACCTGGACTGCATGCTCGAGGACGACGAGCGGGTACGCCTGCAGCACCTGCTCAAGCGCCGTATCGAAGAACGCGTGCCGGCTGCCTACCTGCTGGGCGAGGCCTGGTTCTGCGGCATGTCGTTCATCGTCGACGAGCGCGTGCTGGTGCCGCGTTCGCCGATTGGCGAGCTGATCGAGAAACGCTTCGAGCCGTGGCTGGCGAGCGAGCCGGCGCGCATTCTCGACCTGTGCACCGGTTCTGGCTGCATCGGCATCGTTGCCGCCGACGTGTTCCCCGAGGCCGAGGTAGTGCTGGCCGACCTGTCGTTCGAAGCGCTCGAAGTGGCCAACCAGAATATCGAACGCCACGGCCTGGATGGGCGCGTGTACACCGTGCAGGGCGACGGTTTTGGCGGTTTGCCGGGGCAGCGTTTCGACCTGATCCTGTCCAACCCGCCGTATGTCGATGCCGAGGACTTCGAGGACATGCCGGCCGAGTATCACCACGAGCCCGAGTTGGGCCTGGCCTGCGGCAACGATGGCCTCGACCTGGTGCGGCGCATGCTGGCCGAAGCGGCGGACCACCTGACCGACAAGGGCTTGCTGATTGTCGAAGTGGGCAACAGCCAGGTGCATGTCGAGGCGCTGTACCCCGAAGTGGACTTTGCCTGGCTGGAATTCGAGCGCGGCGGGCATGGGGTGTTCATGCTGACCGCCGAGCAGTGCCGCCAGCATCAGGAGCTGTTCAAGGCCCGGGTCTGATTCCATGGCCTCTTCGCGGGTAAACCCGCTCCCACAGGAATTGCGCAAAGCCTGAGGACAGCGCTGTACCTGTGGGAGCGGGCAAGCCCGCGAAGCAGGCGACGCGGTCTCAGCGCGTGGCAATCCAGATCAGCAACCCCGCCTGGAACACCGCAAACGCCACCAGGCAGGTGATGGTAAAGCGCAACCCGCTATCTTCACGCTGGTACTTGGCAACCCGTTCATCCCGCTCACGCAGTTGCCCTTCCTTCTCCTGCAACTGCTGGTCAGCCTGCTGCAGCAGGCCGGCAGCATCCAGTATCCCCACTCGCTGCAAGCGCTCGCTGTTCCACGCGCCCTTGAGCTGGCCCACGGTCATTTCCACGGTACGGCCCTTCAGGTGCTGGCTGTCCTCGTACTCCACCTCGATACCCACCCCGCGCAGGCAGTGGTCACGACGCAGGCGTGAGTCTTCGTTCAGCGCATCCTTGCTCGGCAGCGCCATGCCCTCGATCCGGTAGTGCGACCACTTGCGCTGCAGCCATTGCGCGGCCTGAGCCAGCAGGAAGCGGCCGATGCCACGGTTCAGCGGCTCCAGTTGCAGGCCATGTTCATTGCCGATGCGCACCAGGCGCTCGGTGTGGTCGACGCGAATGTCCAGGCGGTTCTGTTCCTTGTGCACTTTCTGCCCAGGCAGCTGGATTTCCATGCGCAACAGGCTGTGGGCCTTGTCGTGGCGTTCGGCATAGCCGAACTGCACAAAGCGCAGTGGCCGTGCGCCGGTGTTGCGGTCGGTAGGCAGGGCGGCCAGGCGCAACAGCTGGAAATGTTCGGCGGCCAGGTCGGCCCAGGGCAGGGCGGTGCTTTCCTCGGGCTCTTCGGCCGGCTCTACGGCGGTAGGGGCGGTTGTCATCAGGGCTTGTCCTTGGGTACGGGCATGCGGCAGGGGCTGCTGCGCAGCCCATCGCCGGCAAGCCAGCTCCCACAGGGACCGCAGGGCATTCAGGCCTGTTGTGTTCCTGTGGGAGCTGGCTTGCCGGCGATGGGGCGCGCCAGCGGCCCCAAAGTTCCGCTAATACTGAAATATCGGCCGTACCGGCAAAGACCTGAGGGTCAGGCAGATGGCAAATGCTGGATAAACGTCACAATCTGCTCGCCCAGCTCCCTTGCCAGCGGCAGTTCAGGGTTGAGGTAGCTGTCGCGCTGCTGGCTCATCGCCTTGGGGCTGATGCGCAGCATGTGGTTCATGCCATCGATCAGCACCAGTCGGGCATCCGGCTTGGCCGCCTTCAGCCGTTCGGCGTCGACCACCCCCACTTGCACATCGTTGCGCCCCTGCACGATCAGCGCGGGCATTGGCAGGCGGGCAAAGGCCGCCGCCGGGTTCTGCTGGAACAGCGAAATCAGATAGGGCTGCACGCTGGGGCGGAACACCTGGCGCAGCGGCGCCGGCACCTCCAGGCTGGTCTGCCCGGCCTGCAGGCGGTCGAGCAGGGCGCTGCCACCGGCCAGTTGTGCCGGCGGCAGGCGCTGGGCCAGCTGTTCGCGCAGCACCTCGGCCAGCGGCCGGCCGCTGCCGGCCAGGGTAATCACCGCGCTGGCACCGGCCTGCTCGGCGGCCAGGCTGGCGATCAGCGCGCCCTCGCTGTGCCCGATCAGGATCAACGGGCCGAAGCGCGGGTCGGCCTTGAGCTTGTGGCTCCAGGCGACCACATCGGCCACGTAGCGCTCCACGCTCAAGTCACGCTCGTCGGGCGTGGCCGGCTGGCTGGCGGCCACCCCGCGCTTGTCGTAGCGCACGCTGGCGATGTGCTCGTTGGCCAGCAACAGGGCCAGGCGCTTGAGGTTGTCGACCCGGCCTGACGCCGGGTTGTTGCCGTCACGGTCAGTGGGGCCGGAGCCGGCGATGATCAGCACCACCGGTGGTGGGGTGGCCTGTTGCGGCAGCAGCAGGCTGCCGTGCAGCACGCCCTGGCCGGTGTCGAGGTCGATCGGGCGTTGCAGCACGGTGGGGGCGGCGGCTTGGGCCAGGCCGGTGCACAGCAGGAAGAACAGGGCGACGAGGCGCGACATCATGCGGTACTACATGGGGAGATGAGGATTTGACCCAGTGTTTGCGGGAAGGTTCTCGGGCCTTGCCTGGCAGGTTCGGCCTCTTCGCGGGCTCGCCCGCTCCCACAGGTTTACCACAGACCTGCGTCGTGGGGGTACCTGTGGGAGCGGACGAGCCCGCGAAGAGGCCAGCACAGGCGATCAATCCATCTGTATACTGCCGCTTTCGTTCACTTCAGGCAGATCTCGCGGAGCGTCCATGTCCGGCAATACCTACGGCAAGCTGTTCACTGTCACCACCGCTGGCGAGAGCCATGGCCCGGCGTTGGTCGCCATTGTCGATGGATGCCCACCGGGCCTGGAAATTTCCCTCGCCGACCTGCAGCACGACCTCGACCGGCGCAAGCCCGGCACCAGCCGGCACACTACCCAACGCCAGGAAGCCGACGAGGTGGAAATCCTCTCCGGCGTGTTCGAAGGCCGCACCACCGGCTGCTCGATCGGCCTACTGATCCGCAACACCGACCAGAAGTCCAAGGACTACTCGGCGATCAAGGACCTGTTCCGCCCGGCCCACGCCGACTACACCTACCACCACAAGTACGGCATCCGCGACTACCGTGGCGGTGGCCGCAGCTCGGCCCGCGAAACCGCCATGCGCGTGGCCGCCGGCGCCATTGCCAAGAAATACCTGGCCTCCCAGGGCATCACCGTGCGCGGCTACATGAGCCAGCTGGGCCCGATCGAAATCCCGTTCAAGACCTGGGAGTCGGTGGAGCAGAACGCCTTCTTCAGCCCTGACCCGAGCAAAGTGCCCGAGCTGGAGGCCTACATGGACCAGCTGCGCCGTGACCAGGACTCGGTGGGCGCCAAGATCACCGTGGTCGCCGAAGGCGTCATGCCGGGCTTGGGCGAGCCTATCTTCGACCGCCTCGACGCCGAACTGGCCCACGCGCTGATGAGCATCAACGCGGTCAAGGGCGTGGAAATCGGCGCCGGCTTCGCCAGCGTGGCCCAACGCGGCACCGAGCACCGTGACGAACTGACCCGGGAAGGTTTCCTCAGCAACAATGCTGGCGGCATCCTCGGGGGTATTTCCTCGGGCCAGCCGATCGTTGCCCACCTGGCACTGAAGCCTACCTCCAGCATCACCACCCCGGGCCGTTCCATCGACATTGACGGCAACCCGGTGGATGTCATCACCAAAGGCCGCCACGACCCGTGCGTGGGCATCCGCGCCACGCCCATCGCCGAGGCGATGATGGCCATCGTGTTGATGGACCACCTGCTGCGCCACCGCGCGCAGAATGCCGATGTGAAGGTGAATACCCCGGTGCTGGGCCAGCTCTGATTCGCTTGCACTGGCCCTATCGCCGGCAAGCCAGCACCCACAGGATTACCACAAGCCTGAACATTGTGGGGTACCTGTGGGAGCTGGCTTGCCGGCGATAGGGCCAGTACCGGCAACCCCATAGGCGACCCCATGCAACCAATCCCCTACTGGCGCCTGTCCAGCTTCTATCTGTTCTACTTCGCCCTGCTCGGTTCCACCGCCCCGTTCCTGGCGCTGTACTTCGACCACCTGGGCTTCTCTCCGGCACGCATCGGCGAGCTGGTGGCCATCCCCATGCTCATGCGCTGTATCGCCCCCAACCTGTGGGGCTGGTTGGGTGACCGCACCGGCCAGCGCCTGCTGATCGTGCGCCTGGGCGCATTGTCGACCCTGGCCACCTTCGCTCTTATCTTCCTTGGCAAAAGCTACGCCTGGCTGGCGCTGGTCATGGCACTGCACGCATTCTTCTGGCATGCGGTGCTGCCGCAGTTCGAGGTCATTACCCTGGCCCACCTGCACGGGCAAACCGCGCGCTACAGCCAGGTGCGCCTGTGGGGCTCGATCGGCTTCATCCTCACCGTGGTCGGCCTGGGCCGGCTGTTCGAGTGGCTGAGCCTGGATATCTACCCGGTGGCGCTGGTCACGATCATGGCCGGTATCGTCGCCGCCAGCCTGTGGGTACCCAATGCCCAGCCGGTGGAGCAGGGCGAGCGCACCGGCGCGGGCGGCTTCCTGCAGCAGCTGCGGGCGCCCGGGGTGATCGCGTTCTACGCCTGCGTGGCACTGATGCAACTCAGCCACGGGCCGTACTACACCTTCCTCACCCTGCACCTGGAACACCTGGGCTATGCCCGGGGTGCCATCGGTCTGCTGTGGGCACTGGGGGTGGTGGCCGAAGTACTGGTGTTCATGGCCATGAGCCGCATCTTCGCGCGCTTTTCGGTGCAACGGGTGTTGCTGGCCAGCTTCGTGCTGGCGTCGCTGCGCTGGCTGTTGCTGGGCAACCTGGCCGGTGAGCCGGCGGTGCTGGTGTTCGCCCAGGTGCTGCATGCTGCAACCTTCGGCTGTTTCCATGCCGCCAGCATCGCTTTCGTCCAGGCCAGCTTCGGCGCCCGCCAGCAGGGCCAGGGCCAGGCGCTGTATGCGGCGTTGTCGGGCACTGGCGGTGCGCTGGGGGCGTTGTATTCGGGCTACAGCTGGAAACTGCTGGGCCCCACCTTCACCTTTGGTATGGCCAGTGCCGCAGCTTTGGCTGCAGCCGTTATCATTGCCCTTTGTTCGCAACCGACCAGGACCCGCCCCTGATGAGCATTCTCAGCGTTTTCCATCTCTCCAGCCCGGAACTGCCGAACAAGGTGCTGACCCACCACGACGACATCACCGCCACCCTGGCCGAGCAGGGCGTGCGCTTTGCCCATGCCGCGCATGGCCTGCGGGTGCGCCCGGGCACGGCCCAGGACGAGGTGCTGGAAGCCTGTCGCGATCACCTGGACCAGTTGATGACGGCGCACGGCAGCAAGGCCTTCGTGGTGCTCAACCGTGACGGTGAGGCCCCTGCGCAGGTAGATGTACGCGATGAGCATGTGCATGACGCCGAGGAGGTGTTTGCCGTGGTCAGCGGGCGGGCGCAGGTTGGCCTGCGTTTGGGGGATTGGGTGTATTCGGTGCTGTGCGAGAAGGGCGACCAGCTGGTGGTGCCGGCGGGGACCCGGCGCTGGGTCGAGCTGGGCGATGTACCATTTTGCCTGGCGTTGCGGTTGTATGGCAGCGAGCAGGGGATACAGCCGAGGTTTACCGGAGATGTGACTGCGCGGGCGTTTCTTGGCATCGATGAGTTGTGATGGTTTTGCCGGCCTCTTCGCAGCACAAGGCTGCTTCTACAGGTAAAACGCGAAGCCTGAGGCCGGCGCGGGCCCTGTAGGGGCAGCCTCGTGCTGCGAAGAGGCCAGATCCACCAAAACCAAACTCAGCGATAGGTCGGCAGGGCAAACCGCTGCTGGCTCTGCAGCATCGAAATCACCGGCAACTCGCTGGCCTGCTCGGCCAAATCCCGGCGGATGGCGCTGATCGCCCACGAAAGCTGCTCGGCGCTGTGCAATTGTGAATAGGTCAATACTCGGCGGGTGACCTTGCCATCAGCAGCGCGCAGGGTCAGCAGCACACCACCGTCGGGGCGGGCCTGAGTGTTCACCTGATAGGCCGAAAATACCGAAACGAACTTTTCCTGGATGAGGTCCATATCAACTCCTGGCTGTTGTGTGACAGACGTGAGTCGATCGTTGCAGTGTCCGTGCCAGGAACTTTTCTTTGAAAATTTCCTTTAATTTCAGGAGGTTACGCACTTTTTTCTTAAGCGCTTCCGTGCAACCTGCACGGTCGTGCATTTTGCACAGTGCATATTGCACGACAGGCGGCCAGCTATCGGCCCGATAGAATCTGAACCTTTGACCCGGCAGCCTTGCCTGACAAAGACTTGGGCAACGATTTCTGCCAGGAGGTTCCAAATGTCCAGCCAACCCACGCCTGCAACCATGACCGACGACGAAACCGCCGCCTTCGCCGAGCAGGTGTTCGAACGTGCCCGCCAGGGTGATGCCGAGATGCTCGGGCGCCTGCTAACCAGTGGCCTGCCGGCCAACCTGCGCAACCACAAGGGTGACACCCTGCTGATGCTGGCCAGCTACCACGGCCATCATGACGCAGTGCGCGTGCTGCTGGCGCATGGCGCCGACCCGCTGATTGCCAACGATAACGGCCAGCTGCCCATCGCCGGTGCCGCGTTCAAGGGCGACCTGGCCATGATCCGCCTGCTGCTGGAACACGGCGTTCCGGTGGACGCCGCCGCGCAGGATGGCCGCACCGCGCTGATGCTGGCGGCCATGTTCAACCGCAGCGAGATCCTCGAATACCTGCTGGCCCAAGGAGCCGACCCGGCCCGCCAGGATGCCCGTGGCAGCACCGCGCTGATGGCAGCGCAAACCATGGGGGCCGTGGACGCCGCAGCGCGCCTGCAAGTGCTGGCCGGCTAACCGCAAGGGGGCATTTGCGGCTATCCTTGGCGACTTTTCACCCGTCGCAGGCCCCCTTTCATGAAAACTCAGTTGCTCGAATTCATAAGCCTCATTGGCGCTGGCTGCATGCGCGAGGAAGACATCGAGCGCATCGCCGACGAGGCCGCCCAGGCCTACGCCGACCCCGCCGCTTTCCTGGCCGCCAACCCCGACATCAACTACGACGACAGCTTCCCCATCCCGCTTGGCGAATGGGTGGTGCTGGGCAGCCTGCCGGACACCGTGGTGTTCCAGGCCGACAGCTACCAGGAGCTGTTCCAGCAGATCAGCGATTCGTTCGACCAGAGCGTGCCGTTTACCCTCAAGCCCAAGCAACTGGCCCGCACCGAGCCGCTGACCGCGCTCAACCGTATCCAGGTGCAGATGGGGGCGTTGAACAAAGAGGCGGGTGGATATGTGCTACTCAACTTCAGCCAGTTGCTGGATGACGAGCTGCAGATGGTGATGGTGGGGCAGAACGACCTGGCGCGGGTGCTGGAGCTGGGGGCAGAGGTGGGGATCAAGGTCGAGCCGGCCCTGGAGGCCTTGAAGGTCGCCGTGCACGTCTGATTTCCGCGGTTGCTTCTTCGCGGGCATGCCCGCTCCCACAGGATAATCACTGGGCCCGAGGGCAGTGGAGTCCTGTGGGAGCGGGCAAGCCCGCGAAGAGGCCGGTTCAGGCAACCTGAATAGTCAGCCCAGTGCGGTATCCAGGAACATCATCACCGCAAACCCACCCATCAACCCCAGGGTCGCCGCTGTCTGGTGCCCATTGCGGTGGGTTTCGGGAATCACCTCGTGGCTCACCACAAAGATCATCGCCCCTGCCGCCAGCCCCATGCTCACCGGGTAGGCCAGGGCAAAGCCGGTAGAAATCCCCAGGCCGATCACCGCGCCCAGCGGCTCCATCAGCCCCGATCCGATCGCCACGAGCGCAGCCTTCAGGTTCGACAACCCGGTAGCGCGCAAGGCCAATGCCACCGCCAGCCCCTCGGGGATGTCCTGGATGGCGATGGCGCTGGTCAGCGGCAGGCCGATGTTCATGTCGCCATTGGCAAAGCTCACGCCAATGGCCATGCCCTCAGGCAGGTTGTGCAAGGTAATCGCCAGCACGAACAACCACACCCGGCTGATGCGCTCGGCCTCCGGGCCGCAAGGGCCGGTGCTTTCGTGTTCATGCGGGGTGAAGCGGTCCAGGCCCAGCATCAGCAGCACGCCCAGGCCCATGCCCAGCACCACGGTAAAGGCCGCGGCCGGGCCGTTGCCGGTAATTTCGCGGGCGGCATCCAGGCCCGGCAGAATCAGTGAAAACGAACTGGCCGCCAGCATCATGCCGGCGGCAAAACCCAGCATCACATCCTGCGTGCGCGCCCTGACATCGCGCAGCACCACCGCCAGCACCGCGCCCAGTGCCGTGGCACCAAAGCCGGACAACCCGCCCAGTGCGGCCAGGTGCAGGTTTTCAGCGTGGTCGCCGTTCACCGCGTTCCACAGGCTTGCCCCGAGCAGTACCAGTACCACCAGCAGGCTAAGGGCCAGGCCAGCACCTATCCATGGGTTGTCGTGCATCTGTTGGCGCCAGGCGCTGACGGGCGATGGCAGGGCAACGGGGTGGGTATTAGCGGGGGGCATGGCAACCTCGAAATCGATGGATACAGAAGTTTAAGCAGTGACCCGCGCAAACGGCCAAGGATTCCCTTCTATCGACGTGATAGCTGGCTATGCTGTGCAGCAAAAGCTTTTGACAGGAGTTTTGGCATGGGGTCGACGTTCAACAGCCTGGTCGGGCTGATCATTCTGGCGCTGGATATCTGGGCCATCCTCAATGTGATCAAGAGTGGCAGCGAAGTGGGCATCAAGGTGTTGTGGATCCTGCTAATCGCCTTGCTGCCGGTGGTGGGGCTGGTGATATGGGCGATCGCCGGGCCGCGGGGGAATGTGAGGATCTGAATGGCTGTGCCGGCGATAGGGCCGGAACAGACAAAACCCGCAACACCCCCGTGACAAAATTTTCACATTGGTTTAAACAGAATCCGCACCCGCACAATGCTGCGTTGGTATACACCTGCGCCATCTCCGCAAACCCGCAATCCTAGGACCTTCCCATTCATGGCTAACCCGGACGCCTTGAAGCAACGGGGCGCGCGAGCGTCGTTCTCGCCCACCCTGAAATCCCACCTGGCCTACACGCTGCTCAGCGGCCTGGTGATCATGCTGATGCTCAGCCTCGTGCGCCTGGCGCTGCTGGTCTACAACAGCGACATGATCGGCGATACCCCCAATGCGACCGTCGCCGAAGGCTTCCTCAACGGCTTGCGCTTCGACCTGCGGGTGGTGGTGTACATCAGCATTCCGCTGCTGCTGGCCATCCTCAGCCCCTGGGCCATGGCCCGGCGTGGCCTGTTCCGTTTCTGGCTGACCATCACCTCGAGCGTGGTGATGTTCCTCGGCCTGATGGAGATGGACTTCTATCGCGAGTTCCACCAGCGCCTCAACGGCCTGGTGTTCCAGTACATCAAGGAAGACCCGAAGACCGTGCTGAGCATGCTCTGGTACGGCTTCCCGGTGGTGCGCTACCTGCTGGCCTGGCTGTTCGGCACCTGGCTGCTGAGCCTGCTGTTCAAGGGCATCGACCGCATGACCCGTGGCAATGGCGACGGCGAGGTCACCCTTCAGCGCCGCGCGGCCCCGTGGTACAACCGCCTGGCGGTGTTCATGGTCATCCTGCTGGTGGCCGTGGTCGCCGCCCGTGGCACCTTGCGCCAGGGCCCGCCGATGCGCTGGGGTGATGCTTTCACCACCGATTCCAACTTCGTCAACCAGTTGGGCCTGAACGGCACCCTGACCCTGATCGATGCTGCCAAGAGCCGCTTCGGCGAAGACCGCGCCAACATCTGGAAGCCGGTGCTGGAGCAGGACGTGGCCACACAGAGCGTGCGCGAGCAATTGCTGACCGCCAACGACACTCTGGTCGATGCCGACGAGGCAGCCATCCGCCGCGACTTCTTGCCGCCGGCTGAACGCACCCTGCCGATCAAGAACGTGGTGGTGATCCTGATGGAAAGCTTCGCCGGCCACTCTGTGGGCGCGCTGGGCAGCCCCAACAACATCACCCCGTACTTCGACAAGCTGGCCAAAGAGGGCCTGCTGTTCGACCGCTTCTTCTCCAACGGCACCCATACCCACCAGGGCATGTTCGCCACCATGGCCTGCTTCCCCAACCTGCCAGGCTTCGAATACCTGATGCAGACCCCGGAAGGTGGCCACAAGCTGTCCGGCCTGCCAGCCTTGCTCAGCGCCCGCGATTACGACGACGTGTACGTCTACAACGGCGATTTTGCCTGGGACAACCAGTCCGGGTTCTTCGGCAACCAGGGCATGACCACCTTCATTGGCCGTAACGACTTCGTCAACCCGGTGTTCTCCGACCCGACCTGGGGCGTGTCCGACCAGGACATGTTCGACCGCGGCGCCGAAGAGCTGGCCAAGCATGATGGCAAGAAGCCTATCTACGCGCTGCTGCAGACCCTGTCCAACCACACCCCGTACGCGCTGCCCAAGGACCTGCCGGTAGAGCCGGTAACCGGCCAGGGGCGCCTGGACGAGCACCTGACCGCCATGCGCTATTCGGACTGGGCGCTGGGGCAGTTCTTCGAAAAGGCGCGCAAGGAGCCGTACTTCAAGGAAACCCTCTTCGTCATCGTTGGCGACCATGGTTTTGGCAACCACCAGCAGGTCACCGAGCTGGACCTGGGCCGCTTCAACGTGCCGCTGCTGCTGATTGCCCCGGGCATCCAGGAAAAGTTCGGTGCGGTCAACCACACCGTGGGTACCCAGGTCGACATCGTGCCGACCATCATGGGCCGCCTGGGTGGCCAGGCGCGTCACCAGTGCTGGGGCCGCGACTTGCTCAACCTGCCTGAGGGCGACCAGGGCATGGGCATGATCAAGCCATCGGGCAGCGAGCAGATCGTTGGCCTGGTGCAGGGCGACCGCATCCTGATCGAGTCCAAGGACATGACCCCGCGCATGTACCGCTACCAGCTGGGCAGCGAGTTCAAGGCCGAGCTCATCGAAAGCCCGGACCAGCCAGAGATGCTGAAAAAGCTGGAAGCGTATATCCAGACCGCGACCAAGAGCTTGCTGGATAACACTGCCGGTGTAGTGCACGGCACGCCGAAGTAGATCGGGCCGTTTCACGTCCCATTCGCGGGCACGCCCGCTCCCACTGGTACTGCACAGGTTTCGGACCTTGTGGTGGCGCTGTGGGAGCGGGCGTGCCCGCGAATGGGCCCAACATAAATCCCTTAGACTGAACATTCTCCCCACCTAAAGGTCACTTGTTTCAGGCATCACACACCCGGTGTTCGTTGACTGAGAGGGGTCGTTCGATGAAAGAGTGGGAAGTCATTTTTGCCGACCAGAAAGGCGTGCTCACCACCCTGACGCTGCGCGCCGAGCAGTGCCCCAGCGAGGAGGATGCCGCGCGGGCCATCCGTTCGCACCTGTTTCCGGTGATGGACGAACTGGACCTCAACGACTTCCAGGACCGCGCCATTTCCCCCACTGCACGCTGGCTCAAGGAGCAGAGTGGCGTGACCATCACCAGTATCCACGAAACGCCCTGAACCACACGTTTGCGTGGTGCCCTGGCAGGCACTACGCTGCAAGAAGGTGCCGGTCTATTCTGCGGGGCGGTACCGCATCCCTTCGCGTCTTGCATCAGCTCGAACTGCCCGGCCGCTGCCGGCAGGTGCGTAGTGCACGGAAAGTCTATCCATCGCATTATTCAGGAGGACGTTTCATGAGCAGCCAGAACGACGATATCAGCAGCAACGTCCTGCGCCAGATGAAGGCAGGCGGTTTCGACTTCACCCAGATCCACCCCATCGAGTTCTACGCCATATTCCCCGACGAAGCAGGGGCCCGCCGTGCGGCCGGGCAGTTTCGCGGTGAATCGCTGAATGCCCAGGTGAAGGAGCTGGGCGACGGTGCCTGGCATCTGGAACTGAGCAAGGTCATGTATGCCACCCATGGCGGGATTGGCGACTTTGAAGAGGCCTTCGAGCAGCTGGTGACACCTTATGGCGGTGAGGTGGAAGGTTGGGGGGTCAAGCAGGAGCGGCCCATAGCCTGAGATTTTGGGAATTTGGGGCCGCTTTGCGGCCCATCGCGACACTAGGCCGCTCCTACAGGCGTGCGCTTACCCTTGTAGGGGCGGCCTTGTGTCGCGAAAGGGGCGCAAAGCGCCCCCAGGTTCTCAAGGCCTGCGCCTAGCCATATGCCTCAAATAGGCCAGCAATTCATCCAGCTCCGGTTCACTCAAGACACTTTCTGCAAAACCCGGCATCTTCGCCTGCGGCCACTGCCGCAAACTCTGCGGGTCACGAATCAGCTGGCGTAGATATTCGGGCCGAAAATACTCGGTCGGGTTATGCGGCACATTTAGGTCCGGCCCCACCTGTGCATCCCCCGCGCCGTTCAGCCGGTGACACGCCAGGCAGTTCTGCTGGAACAAGGCAAAGCCCCGGCGCACCGGGCTTTCGGCCGGCAGCTTCGGGTCGGGCAGCAGCGCCGGAAAACGCACCTCGACAGAAGCCAGCTTGCGAATGGTGGAAATCTGGAACGGCCACTGTTCCGGGCGGATGCCGCTGGCCTGTGGTGCAGTCCACACCAGGTAGAACGGCCCCGCACTCGGCTTGCCCTGGCCCAGTGGTGGCCACGGCCGGCACGGTTCTTCCACCGCCAGCCACGCCTGTGCCGGCCCGTGCTGCAACAGCGGCGCTGCCGGCATTTCGGCGGCAAAGCCGTCCAGCGCCACCGCTTGCAGATGGTCGCTGGCGCTCACGCCATCCAGCAGCGCGGCCAGCGGCACCGCCCTGTAACGCATGGGCTGCTTGTAGGAAACGTCCTGGTCGATGCTGATGTCCCGGGCCTGCGGGTGATCGAGCAGGTCTGCACTGCTCCACTCGCGCGTCGTGGCGCCCAGTTCAAGGTGCAGCTGCGCCGCCGACAGCGGCAGGCTCAGGAACAACACTAACAGTGCAAGGCAGTGGCGCATGGGTAATCTCCGACCATCAAGGCCAGCAGGTTACCTGTGCGTTGCCTGTTGGCGCCACAGCAGCGGTCAGCCGAACAAACGTGTGAGGTTCGGCAGGATCAGCAGCAAAGTCGTGGCGAAGAGAATGAGCCCAGCTTGGCGAATTTTCGATTGTCTGAACATGGCGGACCGCCTTCTTGTTGTTATTCCTGAATACCCGTTGGCTTCCTTGTCGTGCTTCGGGTCGATCGCAGTGGCGTTGCGTGACGCCTGAACTGCCTGCCTCTTGAAAGTGGATATACAACCAACAGTAGGGTGTGCGTCATCCATGTTTGAGAACCCTTTGTTCTAATGCTGTTGATCGTTGATTTCTTCTGGCTATGAGGCCAAATGCCAGCTGGCTGGCATGCTCTCGCTAGACGGTGGCGCAAGTGCCAGCAGGGCTCCGACGAAATGTGACCGTTCGTCAGTGCGGCCTACTTGCTTGTACGTGCCTTTCGCGTCAGTCTCTACAGCAGATTCCCACCCATGTCGTTCAGGACTATCCCTATGTCGTTACGCATCTGCATCCTTGAAACCGATGTCCTGCGACCGGAGTTGACCGCGCAGTACCAGGGCTACGGCAGGATGTTCGAGCAGCTCTTCTCGCGTCAGCCGATCGCCGCCGAATTTCGTGTGTACAACGTGATGAACGGCGATTACCCCGCCGACAACGAGGTGTTCGATGCCTACCTGGTGACGGGCAGCAAGGCCGACTCGTTTGGTACCGACCCGTGGATCCAGACGCTCAAGGCCTACCTGTTGAAGCTGTACGAGCGTGGCGAGAAGCTGCTGGGTGTGTGTTTCGGCCACCAGTTGCTGGCGTTGACCCTGGGTGGCAAGGCCGAGCGTGCCGAGCAGGGCTGGGGCGTGGGTATCCATCGCTATTCGCTGGCAGCCCATGCGCCCTGGATGGACCCGGAGGTATCGGAGCTGACCTTGCTGATCAGCCACCAGGACCAGGTGACCGAGCTGCCGGAAGGCGCCACGGTGATCGCCTCCAGCGACTTCTGCCCGAACGCGGCGTACCACATTCGTGACCAGGTGCTGTGCTTCCAGGGGCACCCGGAGTTCGTGCACGACTACTCCCGCGCACTGCTCGATGCGCGCCAGGAGTATCTGGGTGATGAGGTGTACCACAAGGCCGTGGCCAGCCTGGCCACCGAGCACCAGGGCGACCTGGTGGGGGAGTGGATGTTGCGGTTTATCCAGCAGCCGGTGAGCAAGCACGACGCGGCGTGAGGGCCCCGGGGCCGCAAAGCGGCCCCGACAATCTCAAAGCCAGCCAGACTTCTTGAAGCTGGCATACAACGCGGTACAGCCCAGCCCGATCACCCCCAGCACCCCGAAATACCCATAGTGCCACCCCAGCTCCGGCATGTTCTGGAAGTTCATCCCGTAAATGCCGGCAATTGCGGTGGGGAACGCCAGGATCGCCGCCCAGGCTGCAAACTTGCGCTGCACGATGCTCTGCCGTGACGACTCCAGCAGCATGCCGATCTCGATGGTCTGGCTGGCGATGTCGCGGATGCCAGCCAGGTCTTCCATCTGCCGTGTCACGTGGATCTGCACATCACGGAAGTACGGGCGCATGTTCTTGTCGATGAACGGGAAGCTCAGGCGCTGCAGTTCCTCGCTCACTTCCACCATCGGTGCCACGTAGCGGCGCAGGCGCAGGATGTCGCGGCGCAGGCTGTGCAGGCGGCGGATATCGTCCTCTTGCAGCGAACCGCCAAGCACGCTCTGCTCCAGCTCTTCGATCTCGCCATGAATGGCCTCGCTGACCGGCTGGTAGTTCTCGGTGACGAAGTCGAGCAGGGCGTACAGCACGAAGTCTTCGCCGTGCTCCAGCAGCAACGGCCGCGCCTCGCAGCGCTGGCGTACCAGGGCATAGGATTTGGAGTGGCCGTTGCGGCAGGTGATGATGTAGCCGTTGCCGGCGAAGATGTGGGTTTCGATGAACTCCAGCTTGCCTTCGTGGCGTACCGGCGAGTAGGTGACGATGAACAGGGCGTCGCCAAAGGTTTCCAGCTTGGGCCGGCTGTGCTTTTCCAGGGCGTCTTCGATGGCCAGCTCGTGCAGGTTGAACTGGCACTGCAGGTTGGCCAGTTCCTCTGCGTTAGGCTCTTCCAGGCCGATCCATACAAAGTGCCCTGGCTTGCGCGCCCATTCGCTGCCTTCATCGATGCTGATGTTGGTGACCTTTCTGCCGGCGCTGTACACCGCCGATGCCACGACTCGACCCATGGTTGTTCGCTTATTCCGGTTGGACACGGGTTACAGCTTGGGCTGTAGTGGGCGCAAGAGCAACCTAGCGCTTGGCCAGTTCCCCTTCCATGCGGTCGATGCATTGCTGCATCTGCCCCCGGCATTGTTCGATCAGCGCTGGCAGGTCCTGCAGGGTCATGCCCGCCGTGGCGATCGGTGGCAGCGAGCGTACGATCACCGTGCGCTGGCGCCAGCTGTTCAGGCTCAGGCGCCCGGCATAGCGGCTGACGCATACTGGCACGATCGGCACACCGGCCTCGATGGCCATGTGAAACGCGCCTTTCTTGAAGGCCAGCAGGTGCTCGCCGGGGTTGCGCGTGCCCTCGGGGAAAATCCAGATCGAGGTGTCGTCCTGAAGGACCCGGGTGGTCTTCTGCATGGCCTTGCGTGCCTGGTAGGCGTTCTTGCGGTCGACCAGCACGTTGCCACCCAGCCAGAACAACTGGCCGAACAGCGGGATCCAGCCCAGGCTTTTCTTGCCGATGGCGACGGTGCGCTGCGGCACCACCTGGCCCAGCACGAACAGGTCGAAGTTGGACTGGTGGTTGGCGACGATCACGCAGCCTGGCGGCTGGTCCCACAGCGGGCCGACTTCGGCCTTGACCCTGATACGCATCAGCCAGGTGGCCGGCAGGCTGTAGAGGCGTGCGAACACGCGGCTGTTATCGGGGTTGAAGGGGCGGCACAGGCCGATGACCAGGCCCAAGGTGCCAACGGCAAGGAAATGCAGCGCCAGCAGGAACATGCGCAATGAATAAAGCATGGTACGACTCACACCAGACAGTCGCCGGGCAGTGTACGGCTGTGCACTGGTTGGGGCAAACCCGAGGTGTGAACCTGTGATGGCCCTTTCGCGGGTGAACCCCCTCCCACAGGATCACCACACCTTCAAGGTTGGGAGTTCCCTGTGGTAGCGGGTTCACCCGCGAAGAGGCCGGCAAGGTCAACCCATATGCTGCTGGTCCAGCTCGATCGCCTTGTCCAACGCTTCCAGCAACCCTTTGCGCACCTTCAGCTTGGTGTTCTTGTGCGCCAGCATGTTCAGCTTCTTCAGCTCCCGAGCCGCCGCCAGTGCCGCATCCTGCAACTGCTCGGCCGGCACCACCTTGTCGAGGAAGCCAGCGTCCACCGCGCCCTGCGGGTCAAACACCTCGGCATTGATCACCGACCGGTGGAAGGCCGAGCGGCGCAGGCGGTCGCGGGCCAGTTCGATGCCGGCATGGTGCATGGTCATGCCGATCTGCACTTCGTTCAGGCACACCTTGTACGGCCCTTCGACACCAATGCGATAGTCGCCCGAGAGCAGCAGGAAGGCGCCCTTGGCCACGGCATTGCCCGGGCAGGCGACCACCACGGGGAACGGGTGCGACAGCAGGCGGCGGGCGAGGGTGGAGCCGGCGGTGACCAGGCTTATCGCCTCCTTGGGGCCGCTGGTCATCACCTTGAGGTCGTAGCCGCCAGACAGAATGCCGGGCTGCCCGGTGATGATCACCACCGCGCGTTCTTCCGTGGCGCGGTCGAGCGCGGCGTTGAAGGCGGCGATAACGTCGGGCGAGATGGCGTTGACCTTGCCGTTGTTCAGGGTCAGGGTAACGATGCCGTCTTCGGCGTGGTAGGTAATCAGCTCGCTCATGGCAGAGTCCTTTTGTTGGCGTGGCGACGACGTTACCCAGCGCCAGGGGCGAGGTAAAGCAGTAAGGCTGACTGGTCGGTCAGCGTTCGCCGGGGCTCAAATGCAAATGCATGAAAAAATTGAAAAAAATGCTTGCCAAAGGGAAGCTCTTTCACTAAATTAGCGCAACTCGACAGGCTGCAAGGCTTGAAGAGCAACGGTGAAGTGTCCGAGTGGTCGAAGGAGCACGCCTGGAAAGTGTGTATACGAGAAATCGTATCAAGGGTTCAAATCCCTTCTTCACCGCCACATTCTACGAAGAGCCCCTGAGCTGAGAAGCCGGGGGCTTTTTGTTTTTGGGGCCTTTGGGGGCCGCTTTGCGGCCCTTTCGCGACACAAGGCCGCTCCTACAAGCGTGCGCGGTCCCCTGTAGGAGCGGCCTTGTGTCGCGAAAGGGCTGCAAAGCAGCCCCAAAAAATCTAGAAGGTGACCGAAGCCGAAAGCCGAGCCGTCCGCGGCGCCCCCTGGAACAGGTAGTTATCCCCCAGGTAATCCCCCACATCGCGCCAATAACGCTTGTCGAACACGTTATCCACAGTCAGCCGCAGCACCGTGTCATACCCACCAATGCGCGTGCGGTAGCGGCTACCCACATCGAACACCGTATACCCACCAACTTCCACATTCCCCGCCTGGCTCGCATACTTGCTGGCGCTGTAGCGCGCCCCGCCCAGCAGTGCCAAGCCCGGTACCGGCAGGGTGTATTCTGCCTGCAGCGCCGCCCGGAACCTGGGCACGTTGATTGCCTGGTGGCCTTCATAGGCATCGGTGTCGCTGTTCTGCACCCGCGCCCGAATCACAGCAGCGCTGGCCTGCACCTGCAGGTTAGAGGTCACCCAGCCGCTGGCGCCCAGCTCCAGGCCGGTGTTCTTTTGCTGACCTTGTTGCACATAGGTGAAAGTGCCGGCGCCGTCCGGGCGCGCGTATTGGTATGCCTGGCGTATCTGGAACAGTGCGGCGCTGAAGCTCAGGCCTTGCCAGTCGTGCTTGAGGCCCAGTTCCAGTTGGTGCGAGGTCGTCGGAGCGAGGATTTCGAATCTGTTCTGGGCGAACCACGGTGCGGTACCGCCTGCCGACAGGCCTTTGGAGTAGCTGGCATATACCGTGGTATCCGGCTGCGGCTTGTAGATAAGCGCAGCGTTGGGCAGCAACTTGTACTGTCGGGTATGGCGGCCGGCAACGCCGTCCTCATTCCAGGTTTTCTCGTCCAGGCGTACTTCGCGGGCACCCAGTAGGGTCTGCCATTGCTCGTTGAAGCTGATGCGGTCGCTCACGAACAGCCCGTACTGGCGGCTGTCCAGGCGTCGTTCGCTAGACCCGATGGGTTTGTCGGATGGGTCAAAGCCTGGCGCACCGGTGTGGATGTTGCCTGTACCTACCCATTCCATATAGCTGGGGCGCTGGTCCAGCGTGCGCCGCTGTGCACTGGTGCCCACGCTCAGCTCATGCCCTACGCCCAGCGCATCGAAACGCCCGTTGAGCACGGCCTGCGCCTCGTCGGTACGGCGGGTGTCGTCGGGGCTGCGGAAGTCGTAGATGTCGTAGTCGCCGTTTCTGCCGAAGAACGCGCCGTCGCTCGAGCCCCAGGCAAACGAGCTGTAGTCATCTATCACCACTTTGCTGCGCGAGGCACTCAAGGTCCCGGTCCAGGCTTCGTTGAAACGATACTCGAAGCGCCCACCCAGGTTCAGCGAGTCATTCTGCACCGGCTTGGCCCAGTGCTGGTAGGCCAGGCGGTCGTCGGGGTCGATGCCATGGGGTACTTCGCTGCCACCGAGCAACTGGTAACCCGGCACCGAGCGCTGTTCGCGGTGCTGGTATTCGGCATCCAGCTGCAGGGTGGCATCCGGGTTGATCTGCCAGTCGAAGGCCAGCGAGGCGAAGTCGCGCTTGCCGTCGGCGTGGTCGACGTAGGAGCGGATGTCTTCATGGGCCAGGTTGGCCCGTAGGCCGAACTGCCGCTCGCTGCCGAACCAGCCGCCCAGGTCGGTGGCCAGGTAGCGCTCGCCTTGTTCGTTGGTCGACACCGTGACGCTGCGCACGTCTTCGGCGCGCTTGGTCACGTAGTTGACCAGGCCTCCCGGCTCCGACACGCCGCTCTGCAGCCCGGACAAACCCTTGAGCAGCTCCACCTGCTGCTTGTTCTCCAGAGCCACGTTCTGCTCGCCGGCGATGGTCTGGCCATTGATGCGGTAGCTGCTGGCGGCATTCAGCTCGAAGCCGCGCACGTTGAAGTTTTCGTAGTAGCCGATGGGAGCGTAGCTTTCACCCACCGAGGCGTCGCTTTGCAGCACCTCGCTGAGCTGGCGTACCTGGCGGTCTTCCAGCAGTTGCTGGCTGAACACGCTGATCGAGGCCGGGGTGTCGAGCAGGGGCGCGGGCTGGAAGCCGCCTACTGCTGCCTGGCGTACCTGATAGCCGTCGTTGGTGTAGGTGTCGGACACCTGCAGCGGGGCCAATAGCACGCTGTCTTCGGCAAGCACATGGGGGCAATGCAGGGCCAGGCCCAGGCTGAGCAGGCTCAGGGGCAGGCAGGGATGACGCGGGGGCATGCGGTGGGGCTCCTGGATGCGCGACACCTTAGCGGGCCTCTTCGCGGGTAAACCCGCTCCCACAAGAAAATCACTATCCTCAGGTGCAGTGATATCCCTGTGGGAGCGGGTTCACCCGCGAAGGGGCCGGCACAGGACATGAAAAAGGCGGCATCTTACAGCCGCCTTCAACATAAAACGATCCGGGCCCAGCGATATCCTGTCAGCCTCTGCGGGCCGGCCGCCTGTGCTGCCGCCAGTTGTCATCGATCTTCGACCAGGTCTTGCCATCGGTAATTGCCATGAGCTTGCGCCCGTCCTTGAAAGTAGCCAAGAAGGTGGCTTCCTCTTCCTTGCCACCCAGCCACAGCCCAGCCAGCAACCCCACCGGCCCGGCCACCAGGGCCCCGGCCACGCCCCAACCCAGGGCACTGCCCAGGCTACGGCTGGATTCCAGGCTGGCCAGCCGCAGGTCGCTGATGCGTGCCAGGGAAATCCGCTCGCCCGGGGAGGGGCTGCGCGGGGTCTTGAGTGTGAGCGATCCGTTGCGATACTCGCCTTCGCCTTGCAAGAAATCGCCGGATTGCACCGTGAGTCTTGTCATAACGTCGTCCTGTCAGGAAAAGGGCATTGACCAGCGCCTACTGAGCGCTGCCCGGGCAGCCAAGTCAACGGCCATGCGACAGAGGGTCGTGCGGTGCATTGTCGCCATGGCTGATGGCCTCTTCGCGGGCACGCCCGCTCCCACAGGTACATCACATGCTTCATGCCAGTGACAAACCTGTGGGAGCGGGCGCGCCCGCGAAGAATCCAACAAAAATTTTTCAGGCCGCTTGCAAAGCGTTCCTGCGCTTGCGCTCGGCCAACCCCCACGCCAGCAACGCCAGCCCGCCAATCACCAACCCGGCTACCACGATCCCCATCCAGCCCTGGCGCTGGAACAGCTGCGTGCCCAGCAACGACCCCAAGGCCCCGCCAATGAAGTAGCAAGTGATATACCCGGCATTCAGCCGCGTGCGCGCCTCGGGCCGCAGGGCAATCACCGCGTTCTGGTTGCTCACGTGCACCAGTTGCACTGCCAGATCGAGCATCAGCACACCCATCAGCAGGGCCAGTAACGATTGCTCGGCAAAGCCCAGCGGCACCCACGACAGCAGCAGTACCACCAGGCCCACGGTGGTACCCAGCGAACCCTTGCCACGGTCGGCCAGGCGCCCTGCCCAGTTGGCCGACAGCGCACCCGCTGCACCGGCCAGGCCGAACAGCCCTATCACCGCGTCCGAATAGTGGTATGGGCCTTTCGCCAGCAGGAACGCCAGTGGCGTCCAGAACAGGGCGAACAGGTTGAATGCCAGCAGGCCGAGCAGCGAGCGCAGGCGCAGCACCGGTTCTTCGACGAACAGGCGGAACACCGAGCCGATCAGCGCGGGGTATTTCAGCCCGGCATGGCTGTGGTGTTGCGGCAGGCTGCGGTATAGCGCCACGGCAGTGATGGCCATCAGCACTGCAGCCAGCACGTAGATGCTGCGCCAGCCACCCAGTTCGGCCATGAAACCGGCGGCGGTACGCGCCAGCAGGATGCCCAGCAGCAACCCGCTCATCAAGGTGCCGACCGCACGCCCGCGCTGGTGTGGCTCGCTGAGGGTCGCGGCCATGGGCACGAGGATCTGCGCTACCACCGAGAACAGCCCGGTCAGCGCCGTACCAAGGATCAGCCAGGGCAGGCTCGGTGCGCAGGCACTGATGACCAGGCCCAGGGTGGAAATGGCGGTCATCACGGTGATCAGCCGGCGCTGCTCGAACAGGTCGCCCAGCGGCGCCAGCAGCAACAGGCCGGCGCCATAGCTCAGTTGCGCGGCAATGACGATGCTGCCGGCACTGGCGGTGCTCAGGCCGAACTGCTGGGCGATGCTGTGCAGCAGTGGTTGCGCGTAGTAGTTGCTTGCCACGGCCAGGCCGGTGGCGGTGGCCATCAGCAGGATCAGGGCGCGGCTGAGCGTGGGGGTATTCATGGGGTTCTCGTGGCAGACGGGAGGTAGGAGCGGGGTCAACCTGTGCCGGCCCCTTCGCGGGCTTGCCCGCTCCCACAGGATTATCACAGGGTTTGAGGCCGGCGGGATACCTGTGGGAGCGGGCGCGCCCGCGAAGAGGCCGGAACAGGCAACCCTTCAATCAGGCAGCAAACCCGCCATCGACCGTCAGGCTGGCCCCTGTGACATACCCTGCCTCAGGCCCCGCCAGGTAAGCCACGAAGCTGGCAATCTCATCCGCCTCGCCATAGCGCCCGATCGCCATCAGCGGGATCAGGCTGTCAGCGAACTCGCCGCTGGCCGGGTTCATGTCGGTGTCCACCGGCCCTGGCTGCACGTTGTTCACGGTAATGCCTTTCGGCCCCAGGTCACGTGCCATGCCGCGGGTCAGGCCGACCAGCGCGGATTTGCTCATGGCATAGGGGGCGCCACCGGCAAACGGCATGCGCTCGGCATTGGTGCTGCCAATGTTGATGATGCGCCCGCCTTCGCCCATGTAGCGTGCCGCAGCCTGGCTGGCGACGAATACGCTGCGCACGTTCACCGCCAGCATGTGGTCGAAGTCGGCCAGGTCGAATTCGGTCACCGGCGCTACCGCCAGCACACCGGCGTTGTTGACCAGGATATCCAACCGGCCGAAGGCCTTCACGGTGTCATCCACGGCCAGTTGCACGGCCGCTGCGTCGGCGCTGTCGGCCCGCAGGGCCAGGGCCTTGCCGCCGTTTCCGGTAATTTCCTGAGCCAGCGACTGCGCCGGGCCGGCGGAACTGACATAGGTGAAGGCCACCTGTGCACCTTCACGGGCCAGGCGTCGCACGATGGCTGCGCCAATGCCGCGGGAACCGCCCTGTACCAGAGCTACTTTGCCTTCGAGAGTGTGTTGCTTGGACATGCTGATCTCCTGCTGGAAGCCAGGCCGGAATGCCTTGGATGGGCGCAGTATCGGCGCTTGATTACCTGCTGATAAGATGGCAATCACTATCAGCAGAGTAAACCTTTGGTTGCCAATCATGGCCATGGAATCGTTCAACGCGTTGGAGTGCTTCATCCGCAGTGCCGAAGTGGGCAGCTTTGCCGAAGCCGCCAGGCGCCTAAGCATTACCCCGGCTGCCGTGGGCAAGCATGTTGCCCAGCTGGAAGCGCGCCTGGGGGTGCGGTTGTTCCAGCGTAGTACCCGCAAGCTGACCCTGACGGAGGCAGGGCAGCGATTTTTGGGCGAGGTCAGTGACAGCTTCCGCACCATCCAGTACGCCGTGGCCAACCTGGCCAGCAGCGAAGGCCAGCCGGCCGGGTTGTTGCGGGTGAGCATGGGCACGGTGTTCGGGCGCTTGTATGTGTTGCCATTGCTGGGCGAGTTCTTGCGTCGCTACCCGGCCATTACCCCGGACTGGCATTTCGACAACCGCCAGGTCGACCTGATTGGCCAGGGCTTCGATGCGGCGATTGGTGGAGGCTTCGATTTGCCACCAGGGGTGGTGGCGCGCAAGCTGACCCCGGCGCACAGGGTGCTGGTGGCATCGCCGGCATATTTGGGCCGGTATGCGCCGATTGACGACCCGCAGGTATTGCAACGGCATGACGGTATCCTGATTCGCTCGCCGCAGACCGGGCGGGTGCGTTCATGGCCGCTGACCAGCCGTCGGCAGGTGCAGCAGCCATTGCAGTTGCGCCAGACGATGACCATGAGCGATTCGGATGCGGCTTGCGCGGTGGCCGAGCAGGGCCTAGGGATTGCCCTGGTGAGCTTGCCCTTTGCCGTGCCGTACCTGGAGGGTGGGCGGCTGCAGCGGGTGCTGCCGGACTGGTATGTGGACGATGGGCATATCAGCCTGTATTTCGCCGAGCACAAACTGTTGCCGGGCAAGACCCGGGCGTTTGTCGACTTCGTGGCGGAGCAATTCGAGGAGCAGGGGTTGGCGCGGCGGTTCGATGCCTTGTAAACCCTTTAGAAGTGTATTGCCTGAACCGGCCCTATCGCCGGCAAGCCAGCTCCCACGGGTGCAGCGTTGATCTCGGGGTTGTCGCTGTCCCTGTGGGAGCTGGCTTGCCGGCGATAGGGCCGGTTCAGACAACATCGACTATGAACAATGCCTGTGCCGCCAGGCTCACCTCATCATCAACCTTCCTGCCGACCAGCTGCTGCCCCAGCGGCGAGCGCGGTGTAATCACCGTCACCAGCCCATCCCCCTCGCCAATCTTCAACCCCGCAGCCTCCGGCCCGAGGAACAGTCGGCGCTGCCCGCCATCTTCATCCTCGAGCGTCACCAGGTTGCTCACCTGCACCCCGCGTGCCGGGTCATAATCGCGCAGCAGCAGTTGCTGGTAGGTCACCAGCGCCTTGCGGATCTCGGCGCTGCGGCGGGCCTGGCCGGTGGCCAGGTACGAGGCTTCCAGGCCCAGGGTGTCGTACTTGTTCTCGGCGATGTTTTCTTCTGCAGTGGCGGCTTCGTACGCGGTTTGCGCCGCGCGGGTCAGCACATCCAGGTCATGCTCGAGGGTGGCGACGATCTGCGCCAGCAGGCTGGGCTTGTCCATGGTCAGTAACAGAACTCCAGCACGTTGGCCTGGCTTTTGTCGGTGGGCGCGGTGCGGTTCTGCTGCAGCCAGAACTGGCATTTGGGGCTGTTGAGGTTGCGCGGGTTGCCCTGGGCAGCGTCGGCGGCCTGTTGCAGCTCCTGCTTGTGCAGGATGTCCTTGTAGCGTTCGAACATTTCCGCCTGGGCATCCGCTGCAGGGGCTGGCGCTGGCGGCGCGGCGGGCCGGTACGCGGCGGGGGCCACGGCCTGGGCCAGAGGCTGTATCTGCTGTGGCCACAATTGCAGGGCCAGCCATAGGCTGGCGGCGATGGCCACGGCGCCCAGCCACAGGCCAAAGGCAACGCACACGATCAATGGCAACGGCTTGAGGGTGATCTTCAGTTCACGGTGGCGCGGCATGGCAGCCTCCTGGCAGGGTGTTCGGGGTGCATTGTCGCATGCGCCTGGGCATTTTTCCGCGCAGGCGCTTTTGTCAGCGACAATTTATGCGCAGAATGCGCGGTTTTTCCGCTGGGCGAGGGCAGGGCACATGAAAGCCACCTGGGATATCTTCTGCAGCGTCGTCGACAACTACGGCGATATAGGCGTGACCTGGCGCCTGGCCCGGCAGCTGGTGGCAGAGCACGGCCTGGCAGTGCGGCTGTGGGTGGATGACCTGAATGCGTTCACGCCCATGTGCCCCGGGGCCGATGCCACCGCCGCGCAGCAGTGGCAGCACGGTGTGGATGTACGCCAGTGGCCGGTGACCTGGTTGTCAGTGGCGCCGGCCGATGTGGTGATCGGTGCCTTCGCCTGCCAGTTGCCAGCAGCTTATGTAGAGGCAATGCGTGCTCGCGCCACGCCGCCGCTGTGGTTGAACCTCGAATACCTCAGCGCCGAGGACTGGGTGGAGGGTTGCCATGGCTTGCCTTCGCCGCAGCCCAACGGCTTGCGCAAGGTATTTTTCTTTCCCGGCTTTACCGAAAAAACCGGTGGCCTGCTGCGCGAGGGCTCGCTGCTGGCGCGGCGTGATGCGTTCCAGCAAGGCGCACGGCAGGCGTTCTTGCAGGGGCTTGGCGTAAACCCTGAAGCGGGAAGTTTGCTGATTTCCCTGTTCGCCTACGAAAACCCCCAACTGGGCAACTGGCTTGATGCTCTGGCCTCGGGCGAGCAACCTTGCCACCTGCTGGTGCCGCAAGGGCGCGTTGTCGCGGGGCTTGGCCAGTGGCTTGGCGAGGCGGCGCTGCAAGTGGGCAGCGTGCGCAAGCGAGGGGCGCTGACCGTGCAGGTGCTGCCTTTCGTCAGCCAGGACGACTACGACCGGTTGCTGTGGAGCTGCGATTTCAATGCCGTGCGCGGCGAAGACTCGTTCGTGCGCGCGCAGTGGGCCGGGCAGCCGATGCTGTGGCACATCTACGTGCAGGACGAGAATGCCCATTGGGAAAAGCTCGAAGCGTTTTTGGCGCATTATCGACACGGGCTGTCAGACGATGCCGATGCCGCCCTGCTTGGCTTGTGGCGTGCCTGGAACATGGACCGCGACATGGGCCAGGCCTGGCAGGCGGCCCGCCAGCACTGGCCGGAACTGCAGCAGCATGCCCGGCTTTGGGCAGCGCGACAGGCCGCTCAGCCGGACCTTGCCACAGCGCTAGTACACTTTTACCGAAATTCGCTATGATACGCGGCCTCGATTTTTATAAATCCATCCAGATTCGGATACTTCGTAATGAAAACTGGTAAAGAACTGAAACCCGGTACCGTCCTGCGGATCGACAACGACCCGTGGCTGGTTCAAAAAGCTGAGTTCACCAAGTCGGGCCGTAACAGCGCGATCATGAAGACCAAGCTGAAGAACCTGCTGACCGGCTACAAGACCGAAACCGTCTACGGTGCAGACGACAAGCTGGACGACGTGATCCTGGATCGCAAAGAAGCGACCCTGTCGTTCATCAACGGTGATGAATACACCTTCATGGACACCACCGACTACACCATGTACGAACTGAACGCCGAGGACATCGAAGCCGTTCTGCCGTACATCGAAGAAGGCATGGAAGACGTCTGCGAAGCCGTGTTCTTCGAAGGCCGCCTGGTATCGGTTGAACTGCCGACCACCATCAGCCGCCAGGTTGTCTACACCGAGAACGCTGCTCGCGGCGACACCTCGGGCAAGGTCATGAAGCCTGCCAAGCTGAAGAACGGTACCGAGATCTCGGTTGCCGACTTCATCCAGATCGACGAGTGGATCGATATCGACACTCGCGACAACAGCTTCAAAGGCCGTTCCAAGAAGTAATCCTTCTTGTGAAACGCAAAAAACCCGGCCTTGGCCGGGTTTTTTTATGCCTGCAAACTTCCAGGCCTCCTGCATCAGGGGCTGCAAGCCTTACACGGTCACGTGCAGGCGCACATCCACATTGCCGCGGGTGGCGTTGGAGTACGGGCACACCTTGTGCGCTTTTTCCACCAGCGCTTCGGCATCGGCCTGGGCCAGGCCCGGCAGGTTGATGTGCAGGTCGATGTCCAGGCCGAAACCACCCGGAATCTGGCCGATGCCCACCTTCGCGGTGATCGAGGAGTCCGCCGGCAGGGCTTTTTTCTCCTGCCCAGCCACGAACTTTAGCGCACCGATGAAGCACGCCGAGTAACCGGCGGCGAACATCTGCTCGGGGTTGGTGCCGTCACCGCCTGCGCCGCCCAGTTCCTTGGGGGTGCTCAGGCTGACCACCAGCTTGCCGTCACTGGAGCGGGATTTGCCATCGCGCCCACCGGTGGAGGTAGCTTCTGCGATGTAAAGCGGAGTGACCTTTTGCATCTTGAGCCTCGCTAATGTGCTGTGCGCTCGCCGTGTGGAGGAGGGCGCGGGTTGGTGTGGGATTTAAATTAGCGCGCAATTAGTTAGTGCGCAAGATAAATCTTCACCGCTCGTCCGAACGGCCATTGCACAGCATAGCTGTCAGAGGGTTTTCTGCAGGTTCTCGCGCAGCGCCAGCAGGTCGGCCTGCAGCTGTTGCAGCTGTTCCAGGCTGCGTCCGCTGGCCTTGAGGATGCACTGCGGCACTTCCTTGGCCTGCTGCTGCAAGGCGCGGCCCTTGTCGGTCAGCTGCACCAGTACTACCCGTTCATCTTCGCGGCTGCGGTTGCGCTGCAGCAGGCCTTCGCTTTCCAGACGCTTGAGCAACGGCGTCAGCGAGCCGGGGTCGGTGAGCAGGTGCTGGCTGATCTCGCCTACGGTCAGGCCGTCGTGCTCCCACAGCACCAGCATGGCCAGGTATTGCGGGTAGGTCAGGCCCAGGGCCTGCAGCAGCGGTTTGTAGACCTTGGTCATCAGCAACGAGGTGGAGTGCAGGGCGAAACAGACCTGGTTGTCCAGCAGCAGCTCGTCACAGGAGGCTTGGTTGTTGGCGTTCATGCAGGTCCTTGAAGGTAATCAATGGGAAAGTCTGGCACGCGAATCGTCAGTGCGCGCTTTATTCGCGCAGTTCACTGCGCAAGGCCAGGTCCCAGGGTGGAATCGGGCTGAAGCGGCTCTTGAGAAATTCGAGCAGCAAACGGCTGCGAGAGTTCGTTTCATGTTCCAGGCGAAGCGCATAGATACCGCTGGTCTCCGCTTCGGGCAAGCCACCGTCGCAAAACAAAGGTATCAACTCGCCACGCAGCAGGTATTCGCTGATCAGCCAAGTAGGCAGGTGGGCTATGCCTAAGCCGGCGAGGGCGCCGAACAGAAGGGTTTCGGCGTTGTTGGCGGCCATCCGCATGCGTGAGGGGCGGTACAGGCGGGTTTGCCCGGCCACGTTGAAACGCCAGGCAAATGGCGGCGCCAGGCCATCCCAGTCCAGGCCGTCGTGCCCGGGCAGTTCGCTGGGGCAGATAGGCATGCCGCGGCTGGCCAGGTAGGCTGGGCTGGCGCAGGCAATGCGCACCATGTAGGCCAGTGGCGTGGCGACCAGCCGGGTGTCGGCCAGGGGGCCGGCGCGCAGCACCAGGTCGACCTCGCCAAGGTGGCTGCCATGCAGGTCGACGAAGCTGTCGATCAGGCGCAGTTGCACATCCAGGCCTGGGTAGGCGACCAGGAAATCGGCAATGGCCGGGGCCAGGTGGCGGCGGCCGAATGCCGCCGGGGCGTCGATGCGGATCAGACCTTCGGGTGCATTGCTCAGCGACACCGCTTCGGCGCGGGCCAGGCGCAGTTCCTCAATGATGCGCCTGGCCCGTTCGGCAAAGGCGTTGCCGGCAGGCGTGGCGCGCACGGCGTGTGTGCTGCGGGTGAACAGGCGGCTGCCCACGGCGCTTTCCAGGTTGTCGATGCGCCGGGCCACGGCCGATGGGGTCAGCGGGTGCCGGCGGGCGGCGGCAGAAAAGCTGCCGGTTTCCAGCACATCGAGGAACAGGCTTAGCTGGTCGGTCAGGGTATCGGGGTTCATGGCTGCCTTGCTTTTGCGAAAAACGCATAGCCATTGTGCGCTGCTATGCGTTTCCCCGCCAGCCCGCACTCGTTAGCATGCTCGCATTATGTGTACAGGCGGATGAGGCCCTGATGATTGAATGGTTGTTGTATATCGTGCTGGGCGCAGCCCTGGGGACCATGGGTGGCTTGTTCGGCATTGGCGGTGGGCTGATTGCGATTCCGGCGCTGGGCGTGCTGTTTGGCCTGGACCAGCAACTGGCGCAAGGCACGGCGCTGGTGATGGTAGTGCCCAATGTGCTGCTGGCGCTGTGGCGTTATCACCAGCGTAACCGCATCGAGTTGCGCCATGCGGTGCCGCTGTCGCTGTGCAGCTTCGTGTTCGCCTGGCTGGGGTCGATCTGGGCGGTGGGGCTGGATGCGCAATCCATGCGCCTGGGCTTTGTCGGCTTCCTGGTGGCCCTGGCGGTGTGGAACGTGGCGCGGATGTTCATGAAAGTGTCGCCGCCCAGCGCCGAGCTGCGGTATGCCTGGCCGTGGCTGGGTGTACTGGGCAGCTTTGCCGGGACCATGGGCGGCTTGTTCGGGGTGGGCGGGGCCGTTGTGGCCACGCCCATCCTGACCAGTGTGTTCGGTACCACCCAGGTGGTAGCGCAGGGGCTGTCGCTGGCCCTGGCGGCGCCGAGTACCTTGGTAACCCTGGTGACTTACGGGGTGCACCACAGTGTTGACTGGGGGGTGGGGATCCCCTTGGCGGTGGGCGGCCTGCTGAGTATCAGCTGGGGGGTGAAGTTGGCCCATGCATTGCCGGAGAAGGTGTTGCGGGTGATGTTCTGTGTGTTTTTGGTGGGTTGTGCGGTGATGCTCGGGTTCGAGCTTTGAGATTTTGGGGCCGCTTTGCGGCCCCAAGTTATTTGAACCCTTCGACAATGTAGTCGGCCATGCAGTCGGTAATCGGCGAAGGGTTCTGGGTACTGCGCACCAGCATCACATTGGCCACCGGCAACTGCGGCAACCCTTCGCTCTCGCCCAGAATGCGGATATTCCCGCCAATCAGGCTCTGCAACTGTGCGGTCACCGCCAACCCTGCGGTGACGATGGCAAAGATCGCTGCCAGGCTCGGGCTGGTATAGGCGATGCGGTAGTCGATGCCCTGGGCCTCCAGGGCATTGCAGGTCCAGGCCCGGCAGAAGCAGTCAGTGTTGAACAGGGCTACCGGCATGGGGCGTTGCTCGTGCGGGCAGAAGCCTTCCGCGGCGGCCCAGACCAGGCGTTCCTGGCGCAGCAGTTGGCCAATCTCGTTGCCCGGCTCACGGGTGACGATAGTCAGGTCCAGGTCCTGGCGCAGCATCAGTTGTTTGGAAGAGTCGCAATGCACCTCCACCTGCACCAGTGGGTAGGCCTGAGCAAAGCTCGACAGGATGGTCGGCAGGAAGCGCATGGCATAGTCGTCCGGCGTGCCGATGCGTACTACCCCGACCATGTGCGGCATGCGCAGGGTGTTGAACACTTCCCCATGCAACTTGAGGATGCGCCGCGCATAGCCCAGCAGCACCTGGCCCTCGGCGGTCAGGCGCACCTGGCGGCCATCGCGCTCGAACAGTTGGCGCTGGAGGATGTCCTCTTCCAGGCGTTTCATTTGCATGCTCACCGCCGACTGGGTGCGTTTGACCACCTCGCCGGCGCGGGTGAAGCCGCCCTGCTCGGCGATGGCCACGAAAGTGCGCAGTACGTCCGCATCGAGGCTCTGGTACTGGGACATTGCATCAATCTCCGAGATGCATGGCATCAGAAACATTCGTTGGATTGATCTTATGCCTGGCAGGAGACTGAAGCCATCAACACGGAGGGCTTCACGATGAAAGGTCATGTCAGCAGCATCCAGCAATCTGCCTTTTCCCTGAACCACCTGTGGCATGCCGCCCTGCAGCGCCCGGCACGCTGGCTGCAGCTGTACCGCCAGCGCCAGGAACTGGCCAGCCTCAGTGACGCAACCTTGCACGACCTGGGGTTGAGCCGAGCGGATATCCAGCAAGAGGCCGAGCGGCATTTCTGGGATGACCCGCTGCGCAAATAGGCTAAGTTTGTCGGTGGAATCACTGGCCTCTTCGCGGGTGAACCCGCTCCCACAGGAACTCCACATTGCCCGAGGCCAGCGGTATCCCTGTGGGAGCGGGTTCACCCGCGAAAGGGCCAGTGCAGACACCACAAGGAGTTCAGGCTTGCCCCTCAAGCTGTCCATCAACCAGGCCCGCCGGCTGGCCCTTTCTGCCCAAGGTTTCGGCAAGCAGCCAGAATCGGTGCCGACGCTGCCGGCACTCAAACGCATGCTGCAACGCCTGGGCGTGTTGCAGATCGATTCGGTCAACGCCCTGGTCCGCTCCCACTACCTGCCGCTGTTCTCACGCCTGGGCCACTACTCGCCTGCCGCCCTCGACCAGCTCGCCTGGGGGCGTGGCCGCCAGCGCCTGATGTTCGAATACTGGGGCCACGAAGCCTCGTTGCTGCCGCTGAGCCTGTA
Source organism: Pseudomonas sp. TE3-3-F2023 (assembly GCF_036784815.1). NCBI lineage: Bacteria > Pseudomonadati > Pseudomonadota > Gammaproteobacteria > Pseudomonadales > Pseudomonadaceae > Pseudomonas > Pseudomonas sp. TE3-3-F2023. The sequence continues at coordinate 2,365,318 of NZ_CP145113.1, forward strand.
CCCACTGCTGCGCTGGCGCATGGCCCATGCCGCCGATGGTCGTGGCATCTATCGCCAGCTCGCGCAGTTTGGCCGCGAACGCCAGGACGTGATTGCCCGGGTACTGGCCGCCGTCCGCGAACAGGGCGCCCTCGGCGCAGGCAGCCTGTCCACCCGCGAGGAGCGGGCCGGCCCCTGGTGGGACTGGAGCGAGGAAAAGCACGCACTGGAGTGGCTGTTCGCCGCAGGGCAAGTGACGGTCGCTGGCCGGCGCGGTTTCGAGCGGCTTTACGATGTGCCGGAAAAGGTCCTGCCGAAGGCGATCCTCGACCAACCTTTGCCCAGCGAGACCGAGGCGCATCAGGGCTTGATGCTGCACGCCGCCACGGCCCTGGGCGTAGCCACCGAGCGTGACCTGCGCGACTACTTCCGCCTGGATCCGGGGCAGGGCAGGGCTGCGCTGGCCGAACTGTTGGCTGACGGCCGCCTGCAAGCGGTCGAGGTGCAAGGCTGGAAGCAGCTCGCCTACTGCGCCGGCGCACCGCGTATCCCCCGGCGCATAGAGGCCAGCGCGCTGTTGTCGCCTTTCGATTCACTGGTCTGGGAACGCAACCGTACCGAGCGCTTGTTCGACTTCCGCTACCGCCTGGAAATCTACACCCCGGCGCACAAGCGGGTGTACGGCTACTACGTGCTGCCGTTCCTGTACCACGAACGCATCGGCGCACGGGTGGACTTGCGCGCCGAGCGCGCCCAGGGGCAACTGGCAGTGCATGCCGTGCATGTGGAGGCCGCAGGCCTGGACGAGGAAGGTTACCAGGCCCTGGCCGGCAACCTCCTGCGCCTGGCCAGTTGGCTGGGCCTGGAGAAGGTGCAACTTAACTGCCCGCGCAAGGAGGGCAGCCAGTTGCGCCAGGCGCTGCTCAGCGCCGCACCTGCTTGAGGGTTTCGGCAATCAGGAATGCCAGCTCCAGCGACTGGTCGGCGTTCATGCGCGGGTCGCAGTGGGTGTGATACCGGTCGGACAGCGCATCCTCGGTGATCGGCCGGGCGCCGCCGATGCATTCGGTGACGTTCTGCCCTGTCATCTCGATGTGGATACCGCCGGCATGGCTGCCCTCGGCCTGGTGCACCTGGAAGAACTGCTTCACCTCATCCAGGATCTGCGCGAAGTCACGGGTCTTGTAACCGCTGCTGGCCTTGATGGTGTTGCCATGCATCGGGTCGGAGCTCCACAGCACCTTGCGCCCTTCGCGCTCGACAGTGCGGATCAGCCCCGGCAGGTGTTCGCCAACCTTGCCGGCGCCCATGCGCACGATCAGGTTCAGGCGCCCGGGATCGTTGGCCGGGTTCAGCGTGTCGATCAGGCGGATCAGCTCCTCGGGGTTCATGCTTGGGCCAACCTTGACCCCGATCGGGTTGTGCACACCGCGCAAAAACTCCACATGAGCACCGTCCAGCTGGCGGGTGCGGTCGCCGATCCAAAGCATGTGCGCCGAGCAGTCGTAGTAGTCGCCGGTCAGGCTGTCCTGGCGTACGAAGGCTTCTTCATAGTTCAGTAGCAGTGCTTCGTGGGCGGTGAAGAAGCTGGTTTCGCGCAGCTGCGGCGCGCTGTCCAGGCCGCAGGCGCGCATGAATGCCAGGGTTTCGTCGATGCGGTTGGCCAGCTGGTGGTACTTGTCGGCCAGGGCCGAATTGGCGATGAAGTCCAGGTTCCACTTATGCACCTGGTGCAGGTCGGCAAACCCGCCCTGGGCGAAGGCGCGCAGCAGGTTGAGGCTGGCGGTGGCCTGGTGGTAGGCCTGCAGCAGGCGCTCCGGGTCGGGGATGCGGCTTTTCGCGTCGAAGCCGATACCGTTGACGATGTCGCCACGGTAGGCGGGCAGGGTGATGTCGCCGATGGTTTCATCGCCCGATGAGCGCGGCTTGGCGAACTGCCCGGCCATGCGCCCTACCTTGACCACCGGGCAGCCGGCGGCGAAGGTCATGACAATGGCCATCTGCAGCAGCACCTTGAAGGTGTCGCGGATTTTCGCCGCCGAGAACTCGGCGAAGCTCTCGGCGCAGTCGCCACCCTGCAGCAGGAAGGCGCGGCCTTCGGTGACCTCGGCGAACTGCCGGCGCAGCTCGCGTGCCTCGCCCGCGAACACCAGCGGCGGGTAGCTGGCCAGGGTCTGTTCGACCTTCAGCAGGTGCGCGGCATCGGGGTAGGTCGGTTGCTGCTGGATTGGCAGGGCACGCCAGCTGTCGGGGCTCCACGGTTGGTTCATCTCGGGCTCGGTCTTGTCGGTTGTAGGCTATGGGCCATGGTAACAGTTGGCGCTGCGCTTGTTGCATCAAGGGTGTTGGCGGACAATGCGCGTTTTTGCGCGGGTGGGTGGTGAGCATGGCGGCGGAACGGGAAGAGCGGCTACTGGCACGGGTGGAGGACGCCTTTGGTGTCATCAGCGTGTATGAAGTCGACGACTACCGCTTTCTGGAATTCGGCGATGCGATCGAGCAGAGCTGCGTGTTCACGGCCGACCCAAGCTGGCTGGAATACGACTATACCCGCGCCATGCTGGTGGGGGCGTTGTGCCACGAGCAGCCGGAGAGCGCGCTGTTTCTCGGCCTGGGGGCCGGCACGCTGACCCAGGCCTGCATGAAGTTCCTGCCGCTGGACGACATCGAGGCCATCGAACTGCGCCCGGACGTACCGCGCCTGGCCATGGAGTACCTGGGCTTGGACGATGACCCGCGGCTGTATGTACGCATCGGCGATGCCCTGGAGCTTTTGCCCACGGCGGAGAAGGCCGACCTGCTTTTCGTCGACCTGTACACCGACCATGGGCCGGGGGTGGGGCACCTGGCGTGGAACTTCCTGGAGAACTGCCAGCAGCAGCTGAACCCGGGTGGGTGGCTGGTGATCAACCAGTGGGCCACCGACGACGGCAAGCCGCTGGGCGCGGCGTTGCTGCGCGGGTTGTACCACCGGCATTACTGGGAGCTGCCGGTGAAGGAGGGCAATGTGATCCTGCTGGTACCGGCGGACCTGGAGCAGACGCTGGACCTGGATGGGCTGAGGGCCCGGGCCGAGGCGTTGGCGCCGCGCCTGGGGTACAGCCTCGAAGGGCTGATCCGCGAGATTCGGCCGGCTACCTGATGAATCTGTGTCGAGGCTGCTGGCCCTATCGCCGGCAAGCCAGCTCCCACACCGACCGCGTTGGCTGTCCCTGTGGGAGCTGGCTTGCCGGCGATGGGGCCGATACAGGCAATAAAGAATTATCGATTCAGTTCCTGGTGGTTGATGGCCCGACACTGGTCAGGCACCCTGAAAATATTCCTCACGTCTGCGCACGATTTCGGGTATAGTACGCGCCGGTCTTTTAGCGGACCGCAAAATCAGGTGGTGTAAACCCTCCGAGTCCAGCTTCGGCTGCACGTCCGCTAGGCGGACTTTCCCACGTTTATCTTTTTCAATCGTTTTCGCAAATCCCCGCCGCCAAAGCTGCCTGGGTGACCTGTCGGTCTTTCATGGCTTGTGCAGCTTTGGAGCATGGGTCTTTGCGGATGCACCTAGAGGCAGACCCATGACCCAGGAAACCGGCGGCTTCGCCGCTCTCGATCTCAATCCGAATATTGTTGCTGCCGTTCTGGCGACCGGCTACGAAGAGCCGTCCGCCATTCAGCAACAATCGATCCCGATCATCCTCGCCGGTCACGACATGATCGGCCAGGCGCAGACTGGCACCGGCAAGACCGCTGCCTTCGCCCTGCCGATCCTCAACAAGATCGATGTGAGCAAGCGCGAACCGCAAGCCCTGATCCTGGCGCCAACCCGTGAGTTGGCGCTGCAAGTTGCTACCGCTTTCGAAACCTACGCCAAGCAGATGCCGGGCGTGAACGTGGTCGCCGTCTACGGTGGTGCCCCGATGGGCCCACAGCTGCGTGCGATCCGCAACGGCGCGCAAATCGTCGTGGCCACCCCGGGCCGTCTGTGCGACCACCTGCGTCGTGACGAAAAAGTCCTGTCGACCGTGCAGTACCTGGTACTGGACGAAGCCGACGAGATGCTCAAGCTGGGCTTCATGGATGACCTCGAAGTGATCTTCGATGCCATCCCTGCCAGCCGCCAGACCGTGCTGTTCTCCGCCACTCTGCCGTCGTCGATCCGCTCGATCGCCGAACGTCACCTGCGCGAGCCCAAGCACGTCAAGATCCAGAGCAAGACCCAGACCGTTACCGCGATCGAGCAGGCCCACCTGATGGTCCACGCTGACCAGAAGATCCCGGCTGTGCTGCGTCTGCTGGAAGTGGAAGAGTTCGATGCGCTGATCGCCTTCGTGCGTACCAAGCAAGCCACCCTGGACCTGGCCTCCGCGCTGGAAGCCAAGGGCTACAAGGCTGCCGCGCTGAATGGCGACATCGCCCAGAACCAGCGTGAGCGTGTGATCGACTCGCTCAAGGATGGCCGCCTGGACATCGTTGTCGCTACCGACGTCGCTGCCCGTGGCCTGGACGTACCGCGCATCACTCACGTGTTCAACGTCGACATGCCGTACGACCCGGAGTCCTACGTACACCGTATCGGCCGTACCGGCCGTGCCGGTCGCGATGGCCGTGCACTGCTGCTGGTCACCCCGCGTGAGCGCCGCATGCTGCAGGTGATCGAGCGCGTAACCGGGCAGAAAGTTGCCGAAGCCCGCCTGCCGAATGCCCAGGCCGTGCTGGACGCCCGCATCAAGAAGCTGACCTCGAGCCTGGCGCCGCTGGTTGCCGAAGCGGAAGCCACCCACGGCGAGCTGTTCGACCGCCTGACCGCCGACCTGGGTTGCAGCGCGCGTGCCCTGGCTGCTGCCCTGCTGCGCAAGGCCACCAATGGCCAGGCGCTGGACCTGGCTGCGGTAGAGCGTGAGCAGCCGCTGGTGCCGAGCTTCGCCCCGCGTGGTGAGCGTACCGAACGTGGTGAGCGTGGCGAGCGCCCGGAGCGTGGTGACCGCGAGCGCCGTGCACCGATGCCGCTGGCCGAAGGCCGTGTGCGTTGCCGCACTGCCCTGGGTGCCCGTGACGGCATCGCTGCCAAGAACCTGTTGGGCGCGATCCTCAACGAGGGTGGCCTGGCCCGTGACGCCATCGGCCGTATCCAGGTGCGCGACAGCTTCAGCCTGGTCGAGTTGCCGGAAGATGGCCTGGAGAAGCTGCTGTCCAAGCTCAAGGACACCCGCGTGGCTGGCAAGCAGCTGAAGCTGCGTCGCTACCGCGAGGATTGATCCTGGCGCAATGAAAAAATCCCCGGCTTTGGCTGGGGATTTTTTTTGCCTGTGCCGGCCCTTTCGCGGGTAAACCCGCTCCCACAGGTACAGCACAAGCCTTGAAATCTGTGGAGACCCTGTGGGAGCGGGTTCACCCGCGAAGAGGCCCTTCAGCCAAACCGATAAATGTCCATCCCCAACGCCCCCAGGGTAAACCCTTGGTGCACCACCCCGAATTTGCCCCCAGCCCCCAGGGCAAAGAACAGCGGCAGGAAATGCTCGTCACTGGGATGGTTGCGCACCGCAAACGGCGCCTGCTGCCGATAATTCAGCAACGCTTGCTGATCATCCGCCCGAAGCTTTTCCACCACCCAATCCCTGAACGCCAGTGCCCATGGCTCGATCACATCCGGCCCGGCATGCCAGTCCAGTTCGCCCAGGTTGTGGGTAATGCTGCCCGAGCCGATCAACAGCATGCCCTGACCGCGCAAACCCGCCAGCGCCTGGCCTACCTTGACCTGCAGCGCCGGCCCCATGTGGCTGGGCAGGGAAACTTGCACCACCGGAATATTCGCCTCCGGGTACATCAGCGACAGAGGTACCCAGGCGCCGTGGTCGAATGGCCGCTGCGCATCCAGCCGGGCTGGCAGCCCGGTAGCCTGCAGCAGTTCACTGACCTGGCCGGCAAGGGTGGGGTCACCCGGCGCCGGGTATTGCACCGCATATAGCGCTGGTGGGAAGCCGTAGAAGTCATGCCAGGTCTCGGGCTGTGCGCTGCCGGTAACCAGCAGTTCGCGGCTTTCCCAGTGTGCCGACACCACCACGATCGCTTTCGGACGGGGCAGGGCGTTGGCCAGCCCGGCCAGCGCCGGCCCGCTGGCGCCGGGTTGCAGGGCAAGCATGGGGGAGCCGTGGGAAATGAACAGGCTGGGCAGCATGGCGGGTTCCTGACGGTTAAGATGCACACATCTTCGATCAACTACAGATCGAAATCCAAACCAACTTTTACCGACAAACCATCTAAAAATCGGGAGTGATCATGGAGCCAGCGTTCTGGCAGCAGCGGTGGGCCGACAACCAGATCGGCTTTCACCAGGCGCAGGTGAACCCCTATCTGCAGAAGTATTGGCCAACGCTTGGCCTTGCGCCGGGCAGCCGCGTGCTGGTGCCGTTGTGCGGCAAGAGCCTGGACCTGGCCTGGTTGGCCGGGCAGGGGTATCGCGTGTTGGGCGTAGAGCTGTCGCGGCGGGCGGTGGAGGCATTCTTCCGCGAGCATGGGCTGCAGGCCGAGGTACAGCAGCGTGGGGCTTTCGAGGTTTGGCGCAGTGGTGACGTCGAGCTCTGGTGTGGGGATTTCTTTGCGTTGCAGGCAGAGGATGTCGGCGACTGCGCGGGGCTGTATGACCGGGCGGCGTTGATTGCCTTGCCCTCGCAGATGCGTGTGGCTTACATGCGGTTGTTGTCGCGCTTGCTGCCGACGGGTTGCCAAGGGTTGGTGGTGACTCTGGATTATGACCAATCCTTGCTGGGCGGGCCGCCGTTTTCGGTAGGAGATGAAGAGCTGCGACAAGGGTTTGCCGGGTGGCAGCTGGATGAGCTGGAGGCTGTGGAGGTGATTGAAGAAAGCCCGAAGTTTTTGCAGGCCGGGGTATCGAGCTTGTTGGAGCGGGTTTGCCGGGTCAGCCGCTGACAGGTGTGTAGCCTGTCTTGGCCCTTTCGCGGGTGAACCCGCTCCCACAGGTACTGCACAATCCTCAAGGTAAGTGGTGAACCTGTGGGAGCGGGTTTACCCGCGAAGAGGCCGGCACAGGTGTACAAAAAAGGGCGACCGAAGTCGCCCTTTGTTTCTACCGGTTGGATCAACCGCGACGGCGCAGTGCCTCGATACGGTCTTCCAGCGGCGGGTGGCTCATCAGCAGCCCGGCCAGGCCGTGCTTCAGGCCACCATTGATGCCGAAGGCCTTCATGGTGTCGGGCATGTGCACCGGCAGGCCTTGCTCCACGCGCAGGCGCTGCAGGGCGCCGATCATCGCCGCGGTACCGGCAAGCTGAGCACCGGCTTCGTCGGCGCGGTATTCGCGGCGGCGCGAGAACCACATCACGATCATGCTGGCCAGAATGCCCAGGATCAGCTCGGCAACGATGGTCGCCACGTAGTAGGCAATGCCCTGGCCTTCTTCGTTCTTGAAGATCACCTTGTCGACGAAGTTGCCGATGATGCGCGCGAAGAACATCACGAAGGTGTTCACAACGCCTTGCACCAGCGCCAGGGTGACCATGTCGCCGTTGGCCACGTGGCCGATCTCGTGGGCCAGCACTGCGCGCACTTCATCGGGCGAGAAGCGCTCCAGCAGGCCCTGGGACACGGCGACCAGAGCGTCGTTGCGGTTCCAGCCGGTGGCGAAGGCGTTGGCCTCGTATGCCGGGAAGATACCCACCTCGGGCATCTTGATGCCCGCTTCACGGGACAGCTCTTCCACCGTTTGCAGCAGCCACTGTTCGTGGCGGGTGCGCGGCTGGCTGATGATCTGGGTGCCGGTGGTCATCTTCGCCATCCACTTGGAGATGAACAGCGAGACGAGGGAGCCAGCAAAGCCGAACACGGCGCAGAACACCAGCAGGCTGCTGAGATTCAGGTCGACCCCGTTGGCGGCCATGAACCCGTTGAAACCGAACAGGCTCAGGGTAATGCTTGCAACCAGCACCACCGCGAGGTTGGTGGCTACAAACAACAGAATGCGCATCATGGTTGTTACGTTCTCCTGACGGATGAGTTGTCGCTTACTGCGGGGTATATAAGGGGCCGGCCGTGCCGATTCAATCGGGCGACTATTTCAAACTGTGTACGGCGGAGTATGGCAGAGGATGGCGCGGGGGCTGTGGGATAGAGCGTTGCAGGATGTAAGAAAGATCCTGTGGGGTTTTGGAACTGCTTTGCAGCCCATCGCCGGCAAGCCAGCTCCCACAGGGACCCCACAATCTTCAGGCCTGTGGAGATCCTGTGGGAGCTGGCTTGCCGGCGATGAGGCCGGTACTTACTGCGAATAAGTCCGCAGGAAGTTGCCGATCCGGCCAATCGCCGCCTCCAGGTCATCCACTCGCGGCAGGGTGACCACGCGGAAGTGGTCCGGCCACGGCCAGTTGAACGCCGTACCCTGAACGATAAGCAGCTTCTCCGACAGCAGCAGGTCGAGCACGAACTTTTCGTCGTTGTGAATCGGGCAAACCTTCGGGTCGATCTTCGGGAATGCATACAGCGCACCCATCGGCTTCACGCAGCTCACGCCCGGGATGTCGTTCAGCAGCTCGTAGGTGCGGTTGCGCTGCTCCAGCAGGCGGCCCGGCGGCAACACCAGGTCGTTGATGCTCTGGTAGCCGCCCAACGCGGTCTGGATGGCATGCTGGGCAGGCACGTTGGCGCACAGGCGCATGTTGGCCAGCATGTCGATGCCTTCGATGTAGCTTTGCGCGTGGTGCTTGGGCCCGGAGATGATCAGCCAGCCGGAACGGAAGCCCGCCACCCGGTACGACTTGGACAGGCCGTTGAAGGTCAGGCACAGCAGGTCGGGGGCCAGCGAGGCGGTGCTGATGTGCACGGCTTCGTCGTACAGGATCTTGTCGTAGATCTCGTCGGAGAACACCACCAGGTTGTGCTGGCGGGCCAGTTCCAGCATGCCCAGCAGCAGCTCTTTGGAGTACACCGCGCCGGTCGGGTTGTTCGGGTTGATGATCACCAGGGCCTTGGTGTTCGGGGTGATCTTGGCCTTGATGTCCTCAAGGTCGGGGAACCAGTCGGCCTGCTCGTCGCACAGGTAGTGCACCGGCTTGCCGCCGGCCAGGCTCACGGCGGCGGTCCACAGCGGGTAGTCGGGGGCCGGGATCAGCACTTCGTCGCCGTTGTTGAGCAGTGCCTGCATGGACATGACGATCAGCTCGGACACACCATTACCCAGGTAGATGTCTTCGATGCCAACGCCCTCGATCTGCTTCTGCTGGCAGTACTGCATCACCGCCTTGCGCGCGCTGAACAGGCCCTTGGAGTCACTGTAGCCCTGGGCGGTGGGCAGGTTGCGGATCACATCCTGGAGAATTTCGTCAGGCGCCTCGAAGCCAAACGGCGCCGGGTTGCCGATGTTCAGCTTGAGGATGCGGTGGCCTTCCTCTTCCAGGCGCTTGGCGTGCTTGAGCACTGGGCCGCGAATGTCGTAGCAGACATTGGCGAGCTTGTTCGATTTGCTGAACTGCATGATGGGATCCCGATTGAGAAAACGCGCTACGCCCCGCCGAAAGGTTTGAAAGGGCAGGAAGCGGGTGCCAGACTGAACGCCTGGCACACGAAGCCAACTAATATACGTGCCACCCGCGCCCCGGAAAAGACGGTGCGCAGTGAAATTCAGCCTGCCGAGGTCCCTACATGCAAAAGATCGAGAAAACCCTGGAACAATGGCGGTCGATGCTCGACCCCGAGCAGTACCAGGTGTGCCGCCTGAAGGGCACCGAGCGGCCGTTCAGCGGCAAGTACAACAGCGAGCGCCGTGACGGCATCTACCACTGCATCTGCTGCGGCCTGCCACTGTTCGATGCGCAGACCAAGTTCGATTCCGGCTGCGGCTGGCCGAGCTTCTACGCCCCCATCGAAGAAAGCGCGATGATCGAGATCCGCGACACCTCCCACGGCATGATCCGCACCGAAGTCACCTGTGCCCGCTGCGATGCGCACCTGGGCCACGTGTTCCCCGACGGCCCGCCACCGACCGGCCTGCGCTACTGCATCAACTCGGTGTGCATCGACCTGCGCCCGCGCGACTGACCGGAGCCCGACCATGGCTGGATCGATACTGGACATCCCCTGCGTGACCCTGGGCGGCGAGCACAAGAAGCTCGGCGACTTCCCCGGCAAGGCGCTGCTGGTGGTCAATACCGCCAGCCAGTGCGGCTTTACCCCGCAGTACAAGGGCCTGGAACAACTGTGGCAGGCCTATCGCGCGCGTGGTCTGGTGGTGCTGGGCTTTCCCTGCAACCAGTTCGGCAAGCAGGAGCCGGGCGATGCACGGGAAATCGCCCAGTTCTGCGAGCGCAATTTTGGTGTGAGCTTCCCGCTGTTCCGCAAGGTCGAGGTCAACGGGCCCGGCAGTCACCCGCTGTTCGTCGAACTCAAGCAGCGCGCCCCGGGCATTCTGGGTAGCCAGAAGATCAAGTGGAACTTCACCAAGTTCCTGGTCGACCCGGCCTCTGGCCAGGTAACGCGCTACGCCCCCACCACCAAGCCGCAGGCCCTGGAAGCGGATATCGAGCGACTGCTCAGCCGTTGACAGGCACCCAGTGGTCGACCAGCGCCAGCAGCTCTTCACGGCGGAACGGCTTGGCCAGGTAGTCGTTCATGCCCGCTGCGCGGCAGCGCTCGCGTTCTTCGGGCATGGCGTTGGCGGTGAGGGCAACGATCGGCAGATCGGGCCAGCGGCCGCTCTGGCGGATGCGCCGGCTGGCCTCGTAGCCGTCCATCACCGGCATGTTGCAGTCCATCAGCACGAGGTCGAACTCGTCCTGTTCCAGTAGCTCCAGGGCCTCGGCGCCCTGGGTGGCCAGCTGTACCTGGCAGCCGAGCTTGGCCAGCATGCCCTTGGCCACCAGCTGGTTCACCGGGTTGTCTTCCACCAGCAGGATGCGCGCACGGCCTTGTTCCAGGGTAATGGCCGGGGTGGCCAGTGGGTGTTCGGGCTCGTGGCCCTGCAAGGTGCGGCGCAAGGTCTGGTACAGGGCGTTGCGCGCCAGCGGCCGGGCCAGCTGGTGCAGGGGGGCGAGGGTGACCGACTGTTCGCTGGGCAGGAAGTTGCCGTAGGCGGTCACCAGCAAGATCGGTGTCTTCAGCGCCGGGCGCAGTTCGAACAGCTGGTCGAGACTGTCGGTGATCAACAGGTCTATGGCCGTGGCGTCCAACTCCGCGCTGCTGTCATGGCGCTGATAATCAAGGCCCCAGGCGGGCAAAAGGTCCTGCAGCAGTTCATCGAGCCCGCTGCCGGCCGCGCTCAGCGCAGCCACGCGCCCGTGCAATGGGGATGGCGGAATGGCCTCGGTGTGCACGGCCAGCGGCAGCTCGGCGGTGAAGCGGCTGCCGAAGCCCGGGTCGGATTTGATATGCAGGTGGCCCTGCATGGCCTTGCACAGGTTGCGCGTCAGCGCCAGGCCTAGGCCGGTGCCGCCAAACTGGCGGGTGATGCCGGCGCCCGCCTGGGTGAACGGCTGGAAGATCCGCGCCTGGGCTTCTTCGGGGATGCCGATACCGGTGTCGCGCACTTCCAGGCGCACACCGCCGACAATGGTCGCCAGGCGCACATCCACGCGGCCGAAGCGGGTGAACTTGAGGGCGTTGGACAGCAGGTTGCTGACGATCTGCCTTACCCGCGTGGGGTCGCCAAGCACGCTGCTGGGGAAGTCCCGGGCGATCAGGCAGGTCAGCTCCACGCTTTGCGCGGTGTTCTGCGACAGCAGGTTGGCGGTGTCCTCGACCATCGAGCCCATGTCGAACGGAATGCGCTCCAGCTCCAGCTGGCCGGCATCGAACTTGGACAGGTCGAGAATATCGTTGAGCAATTCCACCAGCACCTTGCCGGAGTCATGGGCTATCGCCAGTTGCTGGCGTTGCTCGCTGGGTAGCGGGCTGTCCAGGGCAAGGGCGATCATGCCGAGCATGCCGTTGAGCGGGGTACGGATTTCGTGGCTCATGTTGGCGAGAAAGGCGGCGCGTGCCTGGGCCATGTCCAGCGCCCGGCGTCGGGCTTCTTCCAGCTCCTGGTTGGACAGGCTCAGGCTGTTGTTGCTGGCTTTCAGCTCGTTGGTGCGTGCCGAGACGATATCTTCCAGCTCGTTGAGGTACTGGGTAAGGCGGTTTTCCGCTGTGCGCCGCTGCTCGATCTCGGTGGCCATGCTGACGAACTGCTGGTTTGCGACTTTCACCAGTACGCCGATCTCGTCGTTTTCGTGGCCGTGCGGGCAGGCCAGGCGGGTTTGTCGGGGCTTGCGCGGGTCGCTGCCGCTGAGCGCGCCGATGACTGTCACCAGCGGTTTGGTCAGCATCATGTAGAACAGCGCCAGCAAGATGCCGGTCAACACCAGGCTGCGGGCGAAGCCGTTGAGCAGGGTTATGCCGGCGCGGTCGAGGAAGCGGCTGCCGAAGGCGTAGGTATCCACCTCCAGGTACAGCGTGCCGAGGTCCTCGTCGGGCATATGGGTGAGGTACAGGCGCTCCTTGAACTGGCGTTGCTCGCCGAACAGGAAGTCGCTGAGCGGTCGGTAGCGGTCCTGCAGGCGCGGCCTCTCGACATCGGCCAGCACCGTTTCGTTGTTGTCGCTCAGCCGCGCGCGGATGATTGCCGGCGACTCCAGCAAGCCGCGAGTCAGCTCCAGCGCCAGTTCCGAATCGATGTTGTAGGCAATGCGCGAGGCCGGGTTGTGGCTGATTTGCAGCAAGGCGCGCACTTCGCGGTTGATGGACGCGTCTTCGCTGGCATAATCGATGCCTATCTGGATGAGACTGAGCAATGTTCCCAGGATGAAGCCGACCAGGACTGTCAACCGGGCTTGCTTGTATGACAGGCGATTGGTGAACTTGATATCCATGTGTCCCGAGCCGGTTTCACGTCCCTTGCGCTGCGCAAGCATAGCCGATCAACCCCGGCTGCTGGTGGGTCTGTCTGTTCATTTCAGTTGATCGCCAAGCGGGGGCCGCTTTGCGCCCCTTCGCGGGCTTGCCCGCTCCCACAGGTATATCACTGCCCTCGAGATTTGCAGTGTACCTGTGGGAGCGGGCAAGCCCGCGAAGGGGCGCGCAGCGGCCCCAAAAAACTGAAATTCGTAGGAGTCGTCATGGACGCTCGCTTGATTGCTTTCCTGGACCGTGCCGAATCGGTACTGGCCCGCCTCGAACCTCTGTTGCCGGCCCAGCGCCCGGACATCGACTGGGCCACCACCCTGGCCGCGCGCTGGCAGCGCGATGGCCGCAGCGGCTACCTGCTGCCGCTGGAAGTAAGCCTGGACATTCGCCTCAGCGACCTGATTGGCGTCGACCATCAGCGTGACCAGCTGGGCCGCAACACCCATCAGTTCATCAACGGCATGCCGGCCAACCATGCATTGCTGTGGGGCTCGCGCGGCACCGGCAAGTCGTCGCTGGTACGTGCCCTGCTGGCCGAGCACGCCGGTGCCGGCCTGCGCCTGATCGAAATCGAACGCGACCACCTGGCCGACCTGCCACGGGTGGTCGAGCAACTGCAGAAACTGCCGCAGCGCTTCATCCTGTTCTGCGACGACCTGTCGTTCGAAGCCGGGGAGGGCGACTACCGGGTGCTCAAGAGCGTGCTCGACGGCTCACTCGAGCAGGCTCCGGACAACGTGCTGCTGTACGCCACTTCCAATCGCCGCCACCTGGTACCGGAGAAGGAAAGCGACAACGAGAACTGGAAGCGCGTGGACGGCGAGCTGCACCCCAGTGAAGCGGTAGAAGACAAGATTGCCCTGTCCGACCGTTTTGGCCTGTGGCTGTCGTTCTACCCCTTCACCCAGGAACACTTCCTGAACGTGGTCGAGCACTGGATCGGCCAGCTCGCACAAACTGCCGGCCTGGCCTGGCAGCGCAGCGAAGAACTCGACATCCTCGCCGTGCGCTGGGCCACCGGCCGCGGTAACCGTAATGGCCGTTGTGCCTATCAGTTCGCCCGCTACTGGGTCGGGCTGCAATTGCTGGAGCAAAAGTAAATGATCGACCTCAATGCCAGTGGCGCCGGCCTCGACGGCTACAACCTGCTGGCGGCGCAAGTGCAGGCGCTGTTTGCCGACGAGCGTGACTTCATCGCCAATGCCGCGCAGTTTTCGGCATTCCTCTATAACCAGGTGGACGACCTCAACTGGGCGGGCTTCTACCTCAACCGCAACGAAGAACTGGTGCTGGGCCCGTTCCAGGGCCAGGTGGCGTGCGTGCGCATCCCGTTCAGCAAGGGTGTGTGCGGAGCGGCAGCGGCCACTCGGCAGACCCAGCGGGTAGAGGACGTGCATGCGTTCCCGGGGCACATTGCCTGTGACAGCGCGTCCAACAGCGAGCTGGTGATCCCGCTGGTGAAGGAGGGCAGGTTGATTGGTGTGCTGGACCTGGACAGCCCGAAGCTTGGGCGCTTCAGTGAGGCGGATCAGGTGGGGCTGGAGCGGTTGGCGGCGATCTTCCTGGAGCTGACCGACTGCTGATGGTCGTTGCCTGTACCGGCCTCTTCGCGATTAAAGCCGCTCCCACAAGGATGGCATCAAGCCTGAGGGCGAGGCGGTCCCCGTGGGAGCGGCTTTAGCCGCGAAGAGGCCGGTAAAGGTTAAAGCATCAGTCGTACATCACCTTCTTCTTCCAGGTCTCTTCCTCATCGGTCTTGAGCCCCTGGGTCAGTTCATTCTGCTCGTCCTCCGCCGGAGCCATGCGGTCCAGCACCTGGGCGTTGGCCCGGGCCAGCAGCTTCTCCAGGTACGTAAGCTGCTCCTCATAAACCTTTGGTTCCGGCTGTTTGCGCAGGTACTGCACGCCGCGCTCGAACGCAAGTCGCGCCTGGCCTGGCTGGTTCTGCTGGAGGGCCTGCTGGCCTAGGTTGTTGAAGAACTCGATATGCAACAGCACCAGAATATGGCGGATTTCCTTGACCCATTGCTTTGCCTCGGGCGTGGGCAGGAAGCCCTCCTGGGCGGCGCGGGTCACCTGGTTGTGCAACGCCTCCAGCAGGAAGCGCACATCCTTGGCCTTGATCTCGGTCTGGATCGGGTTGGGCGGGTTGTTCACCGGTATCTGCCCGCCCTGGGCAATCAGCCTCTCCAGTTCGGCGATGCGCGCCTTGATTTCGGCATTGTGCTTGTCCATCGCCAGTTGACGCTGGTTGAGGTTGAGCTCCAGGCGGGTCAGCAGCAACTTCAGCGCCGGTGTCATGAACTGGCCTGGGAAGGTCTCGGTGATTTCGCCACAGCGGCGCAGGCGGTCGGCCAGCTCGACCTTCATCCGGGCGCGCTCGAGCTTGCCGTTCTCGACCACATTGTTTAGGTAGCCGATCACGATCAGCAACGCGATACCCGCCACGATGAGCAGGGTGATCAGAAGTGGTGTCACCGTTAATGCCTCATTGAAGAAGAATTACACCCTTGAGTGTAGTGAGTTCGTCTGGGGACGAACAGCGGCTATATACCTGTACCGGCCTATTCGCGGCTAAAGCCGCTCCCACAGGGATCGCACCGCCCTCAGGCTTCGTGCGGTCCTTGTGGGAGCGGCTTTAGCCACGAAGAGGGCGGTGCAGGTACCCCTCTCTCTATATCGACAACCCGGCCCGCAACTGCACCCCTACCTACCCGGAAGTCATTGATTTAAATAAATTTCTACAAAGGGGTTGACGCCTGTCCGAACCATCCATAGAATGCGCGCCACTTGCAGCGTAAAGCACACAGCGAAACGCGGCAGGGAGTGAAAGCAGGCAGTAATGCCAGCAGCGTGTCCCCTTCGTCTAGTGGCCTAGGACACCGCCCTTTCACGGCGGTAACAGGGGTTCGAGTCCCCTAGGGGACGCCAAATTGCGGGAATAGCTCAGTTGGTAGAGCACGACCTTGCCAAGGTCGGGGTCGCGAGTTCGAGTCTCGTTTCCCGCTCCAGTTTCTCCGGCAGCGCCTAATGGTGGGGCAGGAAAAGAAAATCCAGGCTGAATCGTGAGGTTCAAACCTGGTGCACTGAAAAGTGTCGTGTGTCCCCTTCGTCTAGTGGCCTAGGACACCGCCCTTTCACGGCGGTAACAGGGGTTCGAGTCCCCTAGGGGACGCCATTTGCGGGAATAGCTCAGTTGGTAGAGCACGACCTTGCCAAGGTCGGGGTCGCGAGTTCGAGTCTCGTTTCCCGCTCCAGTTCAATACTGTGGCGTCTATGCGGTGCAGTGGTGGTGAAGGTCTTCAAGGCGCTTCACGCCGATAGTGGTACAGCTTCACAATGCGGGAATAGCTCAGTTGGTAGAGCACGACCTTGCCAAGGTCGGGGTCGCGAGTTCGAGTCTCGTTTCCCGCTCCAAATCGAAGAACGAAGAAAGGGACGCAAGTCCCTTTCTTCGTTTTCGCCTTGCTGAAATTGGCCTGCCAAGGCGCCCTGTCGCAAGGCGCCTTTGGTTTGCTCACTTGTAGCTGATGGTGAATTTCAACGAGGCCTTTGCTTCGCCATCCTTCACCTTACGGTCGAGCTGGAAGTAGCGTGCCTTGAAGTCCAGAACGGTATCGCCGACGTTCAGTTGTTTCACCTCGACGGCTTTCTGCAGCGGCAGTGGCCGCCCGTCACCGTGCATGATCTGGATACCGAAGCCGTCTGCCGTGGAACCCGTGCCCAGGCTGAAGACCCCCTGATCGGCGTCTACCACCGATGAGCCGTTGGTGCCGTCCAGTTCGATATGGGCGAAGGCCGTGGGCGCGGTACTGTCGTCATCGCAGTCGCTGAGGCGGATGTTGAACGCCACCTCGGTGCCCACTGGCCCAGGGCCGGTAAAATCAGCGAGCGTGTGGTCTGCAAACCTGACCGGGTCGGCGCTGACTGGGTTGCCCAGCAACTTGCATTGCGCTTGCCTGATCTTGCCACGTACGCTGAAGTCCATGACCTTGCCTTTGTCATTGGTAAGCCCGTGGAACAATTCTCTGTTCAGGTCGTATTCGCCTGCAGGTATCGGGCCGGTCTTGATCAGTTGCAAGGTGCCTCTGAAGTTGGCCACTCTCGCAGCGAATCCTGTATCCGTGCGCATGGTGCCCTTGTAAGGAATGGTCAGTTTGTTGTCGTCGGGTGTGAACGAATTGTACGCCGCACCTGTGAAGGGTGGGCCCACGGTGACGATGGCACCGATACCGTCGATGTTGGTGAGTAGCACTCTGTCGGCAAAACGCTGACCCTGAACAGGCACACCCAAGGCCATGGCCGTTGAGGCGGGCATGCTGAAGGTCGTAGGGGGCGAGGCCTCATAAAAACAGTGCAGTGCCGCCCTCGAGTCGTTCGGAACATTCAATGGGATGCTGGCAATCTCGCTCCCGATTGGGGCGTCCCGTGGTACCCAGCGGGTGCCCACGTCAAGATTGAAGCTCATGTAGGTAGCGCCCGTTTGCCAATCGCATTTGGCCTGTGCCTCGCTGCAGAGCAGCCCCAATGCCAAGGCGCAGGCAGCGGTGACGGCAGGGCGCGGTGCCGTGCATCGAAATGTGCTCATGAGGTGTGTTCCTGGTGATTCATGTCGGTTTGGGTTGAAGACGGTGCATGCCGGGGTTGGCACGTTAACGTTTTCAGGCGGTAGCCATTGACCTGGGGAATTTCGCCGGGGTTGACCGTCACCTGGCATTCGCGGGTGGCTTGGTCTGCCCACCGCGCGTGCAATTGCTGGAGCCCCGGTACATCGCTGGCGACCAGCGCCTGGCCGGCCTGGCCGACCACCGCCAAGACATTGCCCTGGGCATCGCTTATCTGTGTGCCGAATGGCAATGGGCGCCCGTCCGCCTGCTGCAGGGTCAGGACCATGCGCATCACCTGGCGGCTGGGGAAGCTGGCTTTGACGATGGCGCCCCGGCGTGGCACAACCTGTTGCGTGGCATTGTCGATGATGGTCTCCGGCGAAAGCTCGTCGGTATCCAGCAACAGCGAATTCAGCCGGTAAGGGCGCAGGTTCGATGCCAGCAGGTAGCCCTGGCGGTTGGCCTGGCTCGACGGCGTGTTTGCCAGGGTGATGCCGGCAACGTCAGGCACGTGCACCAGGGCGCCGGTCTCGCCCATGTAGGGGCCCAATACGATGCCAGAACCGTGGGCCAGCAGAGCACCGCTGGCGTTGAGCGACACACTGCGGTAGTCGGCACCCTGGGTGTAGCCGCCCCCGTAGCTGACGTTGGTCCCTTGATGGGCCAGGGACAGTGCGCCGCTGGTGTTGTTTTGCTGGTCGTTGCTCAGCGATACCTGGTAGCCGAGCTGGTTGTTCATCATCCCGCCGCTGAGGCTGGCACGCTCGCTGTAGCGGCCGTCATAGCGTTGCAGGTCGAAACTGGCGGTATGGCGGCGGCCAAAATCCAGGGGCAGCGACAGGCTCAGGCCGAACATGCGGTTATCGCCGGTGTTGTCGGTCAGGGCCTGGGAGGCGAACAGGTTGATGCTCACGTCACGCCAGCGCGTGTTGTACTGCACCTGGTACTGACGGCGTTGGGCAGTGCTGCCCCAGTAATCATCCTGCGAGAACGTAAGGCTCAGCGAGCCATTGCCGACATTCTGGTAGACCGAAGCTTCCAGTCGGCTACGGCGGTTGCCCAGGTAATGCGCGGACTGGTTGCGTTCCCGGACGGCCTCGACAAAATCGCGGTAGCCTTCGGTCGAATAACGGTAGCCGGCGAAGCGCAGATTGGTACCGGTTGCGAAGCTCTTGCCATAACGCGTGGTAAAGCTCTGCCCTTGCACCTGGCCTTTCAAGCTGTCGAGGTCGGTGTTTGCGTGGGTGACGTCGAACGACAGCGCACCCAGATCGGCGAAGTCACGGGCGACACCCAAGGCGCCGGCGCGGTAGTAATCGCTGGTGAACACACCGCCATACAGCGTGCTGTCCCAGACTCCGCCCCGGGCCAGCGTGCCCTCCCAGAACCGTGGCCGGTCCAGCTCCTCGGCCCCGTTGTAGCGACCCACGGTTGCGCTGTAGCGCCATACACCCTCGCGCAGCAGGTTGCCCAGTGACGAATAGGGTTGGGTGAAACGGCGTACCTGCCCATCGGCTTCTGTAAGGATCACCTCCAGTTCACCATGGCTGGCACCGACACTGAGGTCATCGATGGCGTATGGCCCGGGTGCCACGTAGGTGGAGTAGATCGGGTAGCCGTTGTGCAGCACCTCCAGTTTCGCGCGGGTCTGGGCTACCCCGCGGATCACCGGGGCGTACTGTTGTTCGGTGTCGGAGTACATGTCCAGGTCCGAAGCCAGCCGTGCGCCGACGAAGGGCACGCTGCGAAACACTTCGTCGCCAGTGGAGGTTTCGCCCAGGGTGATGTTGGCCCGCAGCCCCGGCACATCGCTTTGCGCATAAGTGTCGCTGTGGCGACTGTCGAACTGGCCATCGGTGCTGTCACGAAGCGCCTGGGTGCTGCGCAGGCGCCAGCCGGCGACATTGATGCCGCTGTTCAGGTACAGGTCCTGGCTGCTGCGGCGGCGGCCGCTGTCGCTGCTGTAGTGCTGTGCCGATGCCTGGTAGTTGACGAACGCGGCAGTGATGCCGGCATCCCAGCTCGCTTCGGGTACTGACCCCGCGGTGTGTCGGCGCAGGGCGATCTGGGGGATGGACAATGCCAGGTGCAGGCGTTGTGGGTCGAAGTCGGCCTGTGCCTGGGGCACCATGACGGCCAGGTCCACGCAGCTGTCATCGGTGGGCAATGGCGTATCGAGGGCTTCTTCGCGCAGGTCGAAGGCGCGCAGCAGTTCGCCGGTCAGGCAGGCCTGCAGGCCTTGCCCGTCGTTATTGTGAATGTCGATCTCGCGCGTGTAGGGCGTGGTGTCATTGACCACGACCTGCACGCGGTAGCGCCCGGCTGCCAGAGGGGTTTGCTCGGCCAGCGCTTGCAGGGCAAAGGCGCCGGCCTCGCTGGCCTGGCCTGCGGCCTGGTGCATGAACTCGGCCTGGAAGCGCGGCGTGGCGGCGAAGGTTGGCGTGATCAACAGCAGTAGTAATGAACTGCCCACCAACGCGGGCAGTGGAGGTGTCAAGGCAGGCCTGCGGCAGTGAAGCTTGGGCATGGAAGGTCCCTAGGGCACCCTTGGCTCCGGGGCTGAGACAGGAGCTGGGGCTTGGCTGTATGCAGAAGGCGGCATGCATCAGGGGAGGCTGACGGCGCCGGGTTCGGGACCGACAGGGTAGGGAGGGAGGTCTGAGGCGGATGTAGGAACAGTCTTGCGCGCTGTAGAGAGATATGGACAGGGGAGGGGTGGTGACTCCCGGCGAATATTGCTGCCGGGAGCGCCGTCTGATTGAAAACCTATGCGTCTTGGAATGTGAGGGCGGTGAAGCGTGTCGGGTCGGGTTTGAGGATCAAGGCCAAGGCCGGACCGTCGGTTTATTTACGTAAACGGGCGGCCTTACATATCGATAGTCTCCTTGACTACCAGAATTAGACGTTGACAACGATGAAGCGGATATCGGTGAAGATGAAGGCGGTGTTTGCAGCGCCGGGGTGTTTCCGGACGATAGGGGAGTCAACTCGATGGCTTCAGCGTAAGTTGGCGGCGGTAATTCGTCGTAAGACGGAGGTGGTGCATTCAATCTAGTTGCCAGTGAACGGTTGTCCGCTGCTGAAAGACGGCTCTGCATGTTTGATGCGTGGTTTGTTGATATAGGATTGCGGTTCGCTTGAGTAGGGTAGGATACCCTCCTTGGGAAACGTGAGGGTCTAGGACGATATAGTCCAGGTCTGGCCGAGCCCAATAAAGTAACCCCAATGCCAATGGTGCTGATTACCGCACCTACAATAGTGAGTGTTTTTGAAACATTAGGATTTTTCTTTATAAGTATTGTTCCCGCGATCTGTATGCCCAAGCCGAGAGCTTGCGTAGTCATACCGGCCCAGGTTATGGGAGATACGGCTGCCAAAGGGACACCATATAGTGAGAGGATGGCTGATCCAAGGAGCATGACGCCAAACAAACCCACCAGAGTCCATTTCACGCCGCTCTCCGCCCCCCCCTCGTCATCTTCGTACTCAGCCACGCCAATGTCAGCGAGCGGCTGCACCTTATGCCCCGTAGGGTCCCCCCACTTGACCGGGTTGCCCAGGGCATACAGGTAGGGGTTGATCCCGACCTCTTCCGGTGGCATCGAGTCGAGGCTGTTGAAGCCGTATTCCGGGGTGTAGGCGCGGTAACCGCTGCCCAGCAGGTAGCAGCCCGTGGCCTCCTCGCGAAGCTCGCCGTTGAACGCCAGCAGGCAGTGCATGCCGTTGTCGTCCTGGCGTTCGCCATAGGCGGTGTAGCTGGCGTGGCGGGAGCCTTCGGCGTCCACCTCGGTGACGATGCTGCCGGCATTGTCGGTCAGCAGCAGCAGCGGGTCGGTGGGGGCGTCCGAGCGCTGCACCGCCAGGGCATGGGTGTCACCCAGCAGGTACTGGGTCAGCAGGCTGCCTTCCCGGGTGGCCTCCAGCCGATGGTCCTGGTAGCGCCGCTGCACCTTGCGGGCCCCGTCACCATGCACGCTGGCCAGCAACTGGTCATGGCCGTCGTACAGGTAATGCACCCGTTCACTGCCGTCGGTCTCGCGCACACGCTCCAGGCGGCCTCGCAGGTCGTACTCCAGCGGGCGCCCTTGCTCGTCGTTGAGCCTGTTGCCGCGCGCATCGTAGGTGAAGGCCTGTGTGGCCGGGTAGTCTTCGAGCAGGGTGTGGGTCACCTCGGTCAACTGGAAGCTGTCATCGCTTGCATAGCTGAACTTCGCAGTGTCCTTGCTGCCATCGGCAAACCGCGTCAGGCAGCGCTCGAGGTTGTCCATGGCATCGAAGGCGTAGGTCTTGGCGCAGATGGCGCGGCCCTTGGCGTTGCGCGGCAAGGCCTGCCAGCGTTCGCTCGTTTCGTCCTCTTCGTCCCAGTCGCCCAGGTAATCCTGGATCACCAGGCGGTTGAGTGCGTCATATTCGAACATTTCCTGGCGCAGGCACTCGTGTTCGTCCGCATCGGTGAGGTTGTAGAGGGTGCGTGACTTCAACGTGGTGCCGTCCAGCCATTGCAGCTCCAGCATTTGCGTCTGGTCGGGGGTTTGCAGCGTGCGCCGGTGCTCACGGCCCAGGTCGTCGTAGGTCTGGGTGGTGCGCACATAGCGGTTTTCCGGGTCGCGGGTGTCACGGGTGGTAAGGGTGTGCAGCCGGCCCATGCTGTCGTAGGCGAGCACGGCCTGCAGGTGGCCCTGGGTGACGCTGGTCAGCCGCGCCAGTGGGTCATGCTCGTACAGGCAGGCGTCGCCGTCACTGTGCTTGCGATAGAGCAGGCGGCCTTGCAGGGAGTGACGGTTGTCGATGGTGTACTGCTGCGCATCGGTGCCGTTCCATTCTTCCCGGGCCAGGTACCCCTGGTCGGTGTAGGCGTAGACGCGGGCCCCCTGCTCGTTGCCGGCGCTGACCACTTCGGCACTGCTGGGGCGGTAGGCGAACGTGGCTTCGTTGGCGGCCTGTGGCCCTTGCGCGTCTTCCAGGGTGGTGCTGATCAGGGTGGGCTCGGGGGTCAGTGCCGGCTTGTAGTCGTAGCGCTCGACCTGTTTGGGCTTGTCTTTGTGGGCCGGGTCGGTGTTGCTGAAGGTGCGGGTGTCCACCAGGTCGGTCTGGCCGCGGTACTGGTAGGTTTCCACACGCGGGCCAACCGTTACGCTGGTCAGGCGTTCGAGCCCGTCGAAGCTGCGTTTGCACACCGGTCGCGGTGCTGCGCCGCTGTGCGCGCGGATTTCCAGCAGGGTGGTGAGTTCTGCGGTACTGCGTTCGTCAAAGGTGCGCGTCAGCACGCTGCCATTGGGGCGCACGGTTTCGAAGTGGCGTTTCCAGGCGTCATACCGGTATTCGGTGACGCGCGGCTTGATGTTGTGCTCGGGCGCGAAGCTCAGGGTTTCCTTCACGGCCTGGCCCAGGCCATCGTAGAGGTAGTCGGTGCGGTCGACTTCCACCGGCTTGGCGCCTGCTTCGGCGTCGACGGGCAGGTGCAGGCTGTATTCGTAGACCGGTTTGTCGAAGCGGTTGTACTCCACCACGCGGTGGTTCTGCCTGATGCCCGGCTGGTCGCGGCTTTCCTGCCACTGCTCGATGTGGTTGCCGTCGGTGCCGAAGGGCGAGAACAGGGTGACGAGCTTGACCCCATCCGTTCTTTGCTCCTCGCATCGATTCCCCCAGGCGTCGTAGCGGTAGTGCGAGGTCAGCGCGATGACCTGCTCGTCGGCGTTGTCGCTGCCGGGCGCGGCGGGCACGTAGTCGAACCGGGTCTCGCTGTCGACACGGCCGCGGGTGTCGTAGGTTTTTTCCCAGACCTTGCGGGTGATCCGGGTGCTGGACTGCGGGTCGTCCAGCGCGACCAGGGTGCGCTCTTCGCGCACCGGGCGGTTGAGCCCGTCATGGTAGGTGCGGGTGACCACCTTGTTGACGTCGGTGGTCTCGGCATACCACAGCGTGCGCTGGTTTTCCGTGGCCCTGCCATAGCGATAGGTGCGGCTGGCGGTGTCGGTGTCGCCGGGCGCCACGGTCTCGATGCTCGGCCGGTTGACGATGTCGTAGCCGTAGCGGGTTTGCACGCCGTTGGTGTCTTGCGTTTCGACGGGTTGGTCGCGCAAGGCACTTTGCAGGCTGCTGATGGTTCTTTCCAGCGTGCCACCATGGGGCTTGAAGGTGGTGGTGGTGCGTACCCGGGTCGGCTTGCCGTTGTCATCGTTGCTCTGCTGATGGCGCCATTCGGTGCGCGACCAGGTCTTGCCCAGCTCGGTGGTCTTGAAGTCGATGCGCCCATGCAGGAACGCATTGGCGGGCATGTTCAGGTGGGTGATGTCCTCGCGGCGCAGCAGTTTTTCGCCGCCGTCTACGACTTCCAGCTCCTGTACGCTGTCGACCACCAGCCAGCCGTCGGTGGCCAGCCAGCTGTCGGCCTGCCGGGGTGCCTGCGCGGTGGCCAGCCTGGGCAGCGAGCGGTAGGTGTAGCGTGTGCGCAGGACCTTGGCCGGTTCGCCCTCGGCCGGGTAGACGGTGAGGCTCTTGAGGTTGCGCTTGAAGCCATCGGGGTCGGGCGGGCACCCCTTGGCGCCACTGGCGGGGTAGAACTCGCGCAGCATGATCATGCCGTTGGCGAGGGTTTCCCGCACAAGGTTGCCGTCGGTGTCGTAATCGGTTTCGACCCATTCCTTGCGGTGCAACTGGGTGTCTCGCTGGGTCCAGGTCTTGGTCACCTTTTTCGGCAACTGCACCCGCACGTCCTGGGACTCGAAGCTGCCCGCCTTGTCGTGGTACTCGGTGCTGACGGTGAGGATGCAGCCGGCTTCGTCGGTGACCTGCTCGGTCATCAGGTGGAAGCGGTTGAAGGTGTGCCTGACGGTTTTCGACACCTTGCCATCCAGGTAGTGGCTGACCGTGGTGTGGTAGTTGTAGCTGTTGCCGACGAAGCGGTAGAGCTGGTCGCGGTTGGACTCCTTGTCCCAGACCAGGCCGGATGCGCCGTTGCCCAGGAAGTTTTCGCCGCTGTACTGGTAGGTGGTCTTGATCGCGTGGGCTTCGTCCAGCGGGTCGGGGATTTCCAGGTGCTCGATCACATGGGGCAGGTACTCGTCGATGCCGGGGTACTGGTGGCCGCGTTCCTTGTAGCGGATGCGCTCTTCGCCGCCGAAGGGCCGGGTGAGGCGCTGCAGGAAAGGCATGCCGGCCATGCGGTCGTAGTGGAACGTCCAGTCGAGCTGGTCGCTGGCGGGCATCATCAGGGAGCGCAACTCTTCACCGTCGAACTTCAGGGTGAACTGCTGGTGGGCTTCAGTGCCGGGGTGCACGTGCAATTGCACCTGGCTGTTGCCCTCGAATTCGAGGGTGAGCAGCGATTGATCGAAGTCGTCCGTGATGGACACCAGCCGGCCGAGGTCGTCGTAGCGCAAGTTGATGCCGAGGCCGGCGAGGGTCTCGACCCGTGTCGGCAGGAATATCGAGTCATCGGCGCGGAGGGGCTCGAGGATTTCGCGCAGGTGGTGGGTGTGTGTGACGAGGAAGCGCGGGGTATCGTGGCTGCCGATGTGCTCGAAGGTGAAGGCCTTGAACTTCTGCTCGTGGATCACGGCCGGTTGGCCCGGGCCCTGGTCGGAGACGGCGAAGCTTTCGCCGGTGTACAGGCTGAGCCTATGGGTGCTCAGGTCGTAGCGGCTGAACTTGAAGTCCCAGCCGATGCCGTATCCGGCGTTGAAGGTGTTCAGCGGGTTGAAGGTCAGGTCAACGGGCAGCTTGGGGCCCTGCAGGAAGTTGGCATTGAGCGGTGGCACTTCCAGGGTGAAGCCGTACAGCCCGGTACGCACATCGACGCTGCCATGGGTGTAGCTGGCGAAGTTGGTTGCGTTGCTTTGCAGGGTCATGGTTGTTCTCCATGGACGGGCGCAGCGACAGGAGCGGTTGCATTGGGCTCTCGACGTGGGGCTGAAACCTTGACGATTATTTCGCCGAGTGTGTCTCTGTCTGCAGCATTTTCAGATTTGTCAACGACCAGAATGCCGAGCGCGGTGCGTACGAAGCTGTTCTTTGCGTTGCGAGTGACATACTGATCAATGTCGTTCTTTTCCAGCGATGAAGGCGAATGGGTGGTTTTGAACGTCACCCACCATTTCGGTTTACCGTCCACTCGATCTTTCGATTCCCAGGTAATGGTAGCGGCCGAGGGAATGCCGATCATATGGATCTGCCGTGCTTTAAAGCCGTCTAGCGAAAAGCGAACAGTCTGGTCACTGCCTTCGGCAGGAACTTCGTATGCTCGGTGGTCATTATTCGTGGTGTAAACCGTAATGGTTCCAGCGGTCTTGGCTGTGTCGGGCTGTGTCGGGTTCATGGGGCAGTCCTTTCAGGGCTTTTAAATTGACAGGCACGCCTGTTGCAGGTGCAGAGTAGAAAATCTGGCGTGCGCCGACACCTGGCAAATTTGATAGGTGGATGCACGAGGCCTATGCCTGCGGATGCTGT
Organism: Pseudomonas sp. TE3-3-F2023; assembly: GCF_036784815.1. Taxonomy (NCBI): domain Bacteria; kingdom Pseudomonadati; phylum Pseudomonadota; class Gammaproteobacteria; order Pseudomonadales; family Pseudomonadaceae; genus Pseudomonas; species Pseudomonas sp. TE3-3-F2023. Next base: position 2,391,234 of record NZ_CP145113.1, read on the forward strand.
CCGCGGCGCGAGCACCTGTTATTTCTGCTAGTTGTGAGGCTGGAACATAGCCTCTATAACTTCCTCGCATTCGATTGATTTGACCGCTGCTGCAGGCAGTTGGTCAGCCCGGGTGCGAGAGCGAGGAAGCAGTTATGAGTAAAAAGCTTGACGGGCTGGAAGAGCCTTTCATCCGTTTGCGAAATGACAGGAAAGAGATCGATCTTGAGAAGTTGGGTACGGACAAACTGGAAACTGTCATCAAGTACGACGGCATGGACACGACACATGTAGTTTCTACCGATTGGTGGGGCGTAAACGCTTCCGGCGAGTCTTTTGATGACAAGGGTGACCATTTCCCTTCGGAGGATGACGTAAAGAATGGGCTTAAGGTATTCATCAGAAATGATATTGTTAAGGCGGCCAAAGACGGCGAGTCACTTTATTCCTATACCGTGGACACCGGGACCGAGATCCTGAAGTCACGTCGGGTGTTCTCTTTCATTGGGGTAAGGGCAGCGGAAAATCCCGAGGGCTTGCCTGTCGCTCTCGCGCTTGAATCGCACAAACTGTACATACAACCCGATGATCTGGATGCGGCAGGGGTGACATTTGTCGTGCCTTCTTATCAAACGCAGACAATAGGTGACATCATCAAGTTCACCTTGATGGGGTTCGATGAGGATGGCAATCCGCAAACGCCTATCACCGATCAATTGGAGGTGACTAAAGAGCATCTGGATAACAAGGCCCTGACCTTCACCGTCGGCAAGAATGTGTTTCGGTTTATCGACCCAGGTCGTGCTGAAGTCGATTATGAAATTGATTTCGTTAATGGGAAAACAGCCAAGTCACCCAAGCAGATATTCGAAATCGACTCTGGCGCACCCTTGCCTGGTTACTTGCCTAAACCCATTATCGAAGGCCATGTTCCGGGTGACGAACTGCACCCTGAACACTTCAGGAATGGTTTGACGATCGTCGTGAAGGGTTACCCCGACATGGCGATCGCGGATCGGGTCACGTTGAGCTGGCGTAGCCCTGTGCGCGATTTCCTGCAGACCATTCGCGTGGATGCCAGTACTGAAGTCGTAGGTGATGTCTCTTTTCATATCCCGTTCGATTACCTGGCCGAGAACCAGGGAGCGACCGTCAGGCTTTCCTACCATTATGGCCGTGAAGGCGCCGGGCAGCGTTCACTCGAGCTGTCGGTCAAGATAGGCATCATGCGCGTACTGTCTGCTCCGGCCGTCATCAAGGCAACCGCGGACGGAAAGGACCGCGGCACACTGGATGCCAACGATGGGCTCAGCGGGGTTTGGGTGAAACTCCCGGACGGCGTGCTGTTGTCGGGCGAACGGGCGGAAGTCGAATGGCGCGGCTGGCCTGAGTACGGCGAGTACACCGCCAAAACGCCCGATGTCGACAATCCGCTTCGCTTCCACATCCCGGCCGAATACGTGCCAGCCAACATGGGCCGGGGCCCGACCGATGAGGGCCGGCGTTTCGAAGTGGTGTACCTGGTATACGGCGATGGCGAACCGAGCGAGTCTGATCCCTATCACCTGCGTATCAAACCCTTGCTGATAGGTGAATATCCGCAAATTGAAATTGCATATCCGCCGGTGACTGCCCGTGACTTGCACTTGTCAGAAGTGCCTGAAGAGGGCGCCGATCTTGAATTGGATAATTGGGCATTTGCTCGCGAAGGCGATTTGATCGAGTTGTCAGTAACCGGTGTAACACTGCCTGATAAACCGGGCGAAGAGGACGGCGAGCTGAAAGAGATTATCCGTGATGCGTCTGAGCCTGTTACCGGGGAGGAGGCAGAAAATGGTATCAAGGCAAAATTGGACAAGCAAAAAATATTGAAAAGGCTGAAATTCGACATGCCCTTTACGTTGCATGTTCGGTTGAGCCTTGACGGTGGGGCTCATTACATCAATTTGAAGAGTTTGTCGCCTACTTTGAAACCTTGAGTTTCTTCAAGCCCAGTCGGGGGCAGGGGCAGCATGAGCCCGAAGGCCTGCACTGGGTGTTCATTATCGGAGGATACAGTAATGGCGCGACCCACGAGAGCACAGTTTCGTAAGTATATGGATCAGGGTCCATGCACGTTTGGATGGCATGCAGTGTTGATTTTGGACCGCTGGAGAACCAATGCGATACTGGCGCAGGAACATCTGGAATTTCTCATCGGCGGAGAATGGCTGCCTTTGATCAGTCTGAAAACCGACGTTGAGAATGGTGCTTGGCGTGAAATAGAGAACATGCAGTTGGATCGACCTGTTCTTTCCTTCGCAAACGCTGATCTTGCAACGTCAAAGGCCCGTTTGAGCATGAATGTGCTGGGTGGTCTTATCAAAGAGTATCGGCAATCTCCTGGTAGTGCTCAGCCGGAATTGATCAACTACTCCTTTATGGACCCCTTGACCGCACCCACGGTCCGCATGGATATATGGCTCAAGGAAACCGGTGACGGTTTGGTCAGTGAAGAGGGGGTTGTAATACTCGATCTATCGAATGGTATGGGATACACATTCGAGGCCACCGGCTGGGAAGAGATGAACCAGAAGCTGGGGGCGGCGATTCATAAATATTTTAAAGAAAAATGGCCGAAAGACAAGCAGGTATGGGAACTGAACGTTCTCAAACCTGTTGAGGGTGAGCTCAATCCTGCCAGGTTCCGGGTGCGCACGCACCCGCTGAAGGGGGCGAAGGAACTAAGTCAGGTCAGTGAGGAGGAAGTCCCTGAAGGGGCGATTTACGTGGGGATTTCTTTTTCGCCCTCCGTAGTTGGGAACTTTCCGGACAATAACAGTGATATTCCTTACTATCTGTTCGAGCCTGAAAATTCTAGTGATGCCCCCTACTCGATGGGTATCATATTGTCCAATGAAGCTTGGGTGCAGCAGGTCTTGGTCAAGCGAATCACGGCGATGCCGGAGTTTTCGGGGCTTGAGTACAAGCTGGAGCCTGATGTATTAGGTTTTTATCGGGAGATGACGTTTGATGCCTCTATTTTCAATATTCCCACCGAGGACATCGACTATGGAAAGGAACCAGGCTATACGGAAGGAGGGTGGACTTACAGTAAACAATATCATTCGGGGCTTAGTTTTAATGATGTGAAAATTTATATCAAATTTGGCGATGGTATGATTTCAATGGGTGTTGAGGTTGACACCCCTGTGCACTTTAAATGCACCTTTCTCAGTTGGGGCAGTGTGTGGACTGAAGCTGACCGCCCGGGCAGAGTAAAAATAAATTTCAAAAAATATTATCCGGTCAAGCTTCTGGATAATGGCTCGTTGAGAGTCGAAAGTGGGGCCGTTGTAGAGGAGGCGGATATTACAACGGATGTTGGGGTTGGCTTCAATATGGGGGCCAAATATTATGTGCTGACAAAATGTAAAAACGCATTCATTGACCCTATCCTAACTACGTTCAGAAGTATGACCAGCGCTCTGGATAATGCGGGTATAGAGGTGGATGTATTCCGCCTCAATGGTCTGATCTTCAGAAGCGAGGATGTTGCCACGCCTCGTGATGGCGAGTTCGCCGATGATTTCGCGCTGATGGGAGATCTGACCCCGAAATACGCTTTGGCATTGACTCCATTTGAAAAAACGATTGTATCAGGTGACACCTTCAAGTATGACGATTTGCCAGAAGACCTCGGCGAAGTGGTTTGGACGCTCAGGGCATTACCGAATGAGTCGTCCGAGAAACTTGGCACGATTGTAAAAGGGCTTTACACCCCACCATCGGCGAGTGAGATCGAGGGTGCCTACAAGCGAGTGATTGTTACGGCTACTGCTGGAGATAAACAGAGCAGCGCATTGGTGACCGTCGTGCCGGCCAGCATTTCCATATATCCATATTTCTTGGTTGCGCAGTTCGACCCGGATAAAGAAGACGTGCCGACCCCACGCTATCTTCTGGTAGGTGGTGACATCAAGAACGATCTGACCTGGTCCATGGCCGCCGGCAGCAAGGGTACCCAACGTGAGCCCATGGATGGCGACGGTCTGGATATTCCCGAGGGCAAGAATGTACGCGTTTATCTGTCCCCTAAAAGGGCGCCGGGGGAGCCTGGCGAGGTGGAGGCGCTTGTTCATCTTGACCGGGTGGAGGTTTCGGCCGGTGGGCTGAAACAGAGCATCGATATCATCTTACCTTGGAGTACCGCGTCGGGTTCTATCAAGGCCGTACAGGCTGAACACGGAGGCAAAAGGATCGTTAAGCTGGAACTCTGGTACTTCGATGCGGAGTATGGCGAGGAAGTTTCACTTGAACCTGCGGAAACAAAATGGGCCGTGCTGCGGGGAGAAGGCACCATCGATTCCAGTACGGGTTATTATGAGATACAAGACTCCGAGGGCCCTTATATCATTGTTGCGTCCCGAGAAAGGGTTAATGCACGTAACCCTATCTGGTCATACTCGGTCATAGTGTTGACCAACACCGCCAAGCGCGCCATTGCCGTTGAATCTAATGAGGAGAGGTCTGATCATGGCCGTTAATACTAAATCAGCATTGCTCTCTGAACTTGGCAAGGGGCCGATGAATTACGATTGGGGAGCGGTCCTTGCGCTTGGGCGTGATACGCTCACGGTATTACTGCAGAACACGTTTTCTGACCGCTTGAGCCAAAACGATTTCATTCCTCCCATTGCTGGGTCTTATTATCTTGATGAGCGTCGATATGACCAGTTGATTTTCGAAGGCCTGATGTTCGGCCCGCCGTCCTTGTCCTTTGAACAAGCCTCAGGCCAGACCAACAAGGTCGTTGTGCAGATGGAGCTGATTGCAGGGCGATGCGAGAACTGGTCGGTGGCTCCAGGTACGGTGAAACACCTGCGTAGGATTCATCGGCTGGTACCAGGCCTCGGCCAGCGGCTGGAGTTCCTGGCCAATCTGGTGATATTGCCGGTGGAGGCGCCGGGCGAGAGACAACTCCAGTTCGCACTCGATTTAGGCAGTGCAACGAATCCGAGCTGTAAGCTTTCGTCGGAAGCGGCAGAGCCGATGGGGGAATTCATGCTGAAGCAGCTGATGGCTCAATCAGCGTTCAAACAGCCGTTTGTGTTCTTGACCTCAATGCCGCACTTCAAGGATGCCTTCAGCGTTGTTGATATTACCCCTATTACCCAAAGGGCTCCGGAGGGTGCTGGCACCGGAAGTTCACCAGAGAGTGATGGGGCCGCCCTGTTCCTGATGCAAATGTCGGGTACAAGGGAAAGAGGCTTTATCCCTGGTGCGATGCCGTACCTGTTGCCGCGCAAGGTCGACAGCGTGGCTGAAAACGTGGGCGCTGCTTTGCTGGTTAGCAAGCTCAGGGCCCAGATTGCAACGGAGCAAAGCCGCCGGATCTGCTCGCAACTTGTTCTGCCTGGCGGGCAGACCCTGGATGTCTCCGAAGAGTATCGCCCTTACGACCTGATCGGTTTTGGTGATCTGAAGGCAAATGCCAGGATGGCTTGGCTTTCACCGGGCCTGAGCAGCATCGCAGCGGGCGAGCGTGTCACGTTCACGACCAACGGCGCCCAGATGTATGACTGGCAGGCGCGGGACATCTCTTTCCCCCGAGCTGCAGGGTCAGCTACCGACAAGGCCTACCAAGCCAGGCCCGTCGAGGAGAGTGGCAGCGCTCAGCGTGTAACGGTAGTGACGGCCAAGGTGTCGGGGGAGGCTGATGCTGCAGCGCGGTCAGCGTTGGTGATCGAGTCTGTGGAACCGCTGACGATTTCACCGCGCGTGACCACCTGGTATCCCAACTATTCGGACGAGATTGTCCTGCGTGCAACTGGCGGCAGCGGCCTCAATTGGAAATTGCTGGGGACTGAGTTCGGTACCATCGCGTATGACCGCAATGACCCTCGGGAAGCAACCTTCAAGCCAACAAGGTTGGATAAGCCACCCTTCGTCCGTGTGCAGCGTCTCGAAGTCAGCGAAGGCGACAAAACGGGCCATGCCACCATCGTACTGTTTGGGGTTGGCCACGTGCTCGACGTCGAGCCGTACCCTGTCCCGCGCATAGTGCCGGGCGCTATCCAGAGGTTCCGCCTGCCGGGGGATGCACCAGCTGATTGGCGCGTGTTTGGTCCCGGCGAAATCAGTGCCACAGGGGATTACACAGCACCGGCTTCAACCGACGAGGAAGCGAGTGTCGTCGTGGCATTTGACGGGCCTTCCGCCGGCGCGGTCATCATCGAGCACCAAACCCCTGCTCCGGCACAAGCGTTGGCGCTGAGCGAACGGTGGAAAACCCTCAAAGAGTTCAGCCTGCGGCTCAACAATAACAGTAGAAACCAAGTGTACGCCAACAGGCTTGGACAGGTTGGCATAGATGTTATTCTGCAAACTCAGTCGTTCAATGACGACTATGGCAACGAGGTGTGGGACCCGGTGGATGAAACGGAGCTCAATACACTGGTACTCCTGGATGAGGCTAACAACCCGGTGCCTTACTTGACGGGAGATCAACTAGGTATTCCGGAAGACAGCCCGAACAAGTGGATGTTCACCAGGCGGCGTCAGGACAGGTATGACTATATCCCAGTCAAGCCTGGACATGAGGTGGAGCCCAAGGACGAAGGCGTGGAGCGCATTCCGGGGGAAGATGAAGGTAGACGTGTCGTCACGTTCTATGTGCACTCACGCGTCGCGGAAACGGCGTATTTCAGGGCGAGATTCCAGGCGCATACCAAGAAAACGCATTACTCGATCGATACTCCGGTAGGTTTCGGTGAAATTCAGTTGGAGGGCATCAAGCCACTCGAAACAAGCCTGGAGTTGTTCAGTTTTCCAGAACTGGGCAAGCGCGTGGCGAGTGGGCCCGGTGAGGACATCAAGGACGATCGCTTCAATTATTACCACACGACCACCGATTACTGGGAGTTGACCGGTAGAGGGATTCGCTTCGTCGATGTCAAATTTGACACCTATTCGATGATCAAGTGGGAGTCGGAGCAACTCGATGAGACCTTCGTCAGTTTTACTGGCTGTGCGTTCAAACCATGGCGGCCTTATGATACAGCGGAGATACCACCAGGCGTGAATTACCAGGCTGAACTGCAACTGCTGGCTGCGGAGCCAACTGTCAACTTCAAGGGGCTTGATTATGACTTCAAAGGCCAGGAGGAGGTGACATCCGGTGCGCTGCTGTTTAGCTTGGAGCGCACTTCGAACCTGATCTATTGGGACGACTACCACGGTACTGAATACCGCAAGGTGTTGCAGGACGCCGTGAAGTTTACCGTAACGGACAATTATGGCAATCAACACAAGCTCAGGCTTCTGTTTTCAGGTTATGTAGACCCGCGAAATTACCTTGAGCTGAAAATGCAATAGTTACCCGTTGGCGCAAGCAGGCCTGCTGGTTTGCTTGTTCAGCGTGGCGCGGGCAGAGGGGCTGCATGGCAGCCCCTTTTTTATTGCGCAGGCAGGGGCATGCCTGCTTCGGTACCTGGTAAAAATGCTAGTTGTCACAGGTAGGGCAAGCACTTAGTTTTCTCGTCGAGCAGGTTCGGTTTCAGCTTTCCAACGAAGAGAGAAAATCATGAGCAGCTCCACAAAGAAACACTCGCCATCCGAATGGCTTCGTATCCAGTCTCGGCGTGCAATTGCGGCATGGCAACGTGATCGTCTTCCAGGGCTGCAAGGCGGTCTGGGTGACCTGATCATTGCTGATGCCTTGCTGGCCCATAAAGACAGCGGTCTGGTACGCAGTGAATACTTGAAGGATGACGCGCACGATTTTATCTTGAGCGTGCCCAAGTGGATTTTTTCCGAAAAGGACACGCTGCGTATCGAACATTCGCGCGATGAGCGAGTCTGGACGACGCTTTATGAGGAAGTGAAAGATTTCTACAATAACCCCGTCCCTAATCCTTATCCTATAAAGCTGGATAAAAACCATGATCAGATGCGCTTGGAGGGCACTCATTATTTTAGAACGTGGATCAAGAACGACTTTGACGATATTTCGACTTCGGATTCGCTGGTCTTGATTTTTGATACGGTACCGCCTTACAAGCATCTGGCACCCACTCCATTCGCCCCTGTTCCGGCGGTGACTGATGCGTCCTTGGCGGCTGCCGGTGGCAAAGTGATCCTTCAGTTGCCCGAGCATAAAGATTGGGAAGAAAGGGATACCGCCTATGTGTACTGGATGAACCGTATTCCCGATAAGTTCGAGGATTTTGACCCGCCCGTTACGCAGCTTGTAACAACCGGCAAAGGGCAGCCCGTAGAGATCGATGCGAGTGTTGTTCAAGCGGTGGGCGATGGTGGTGTGTTCACGGCATATGTTCTGGTTGACCAGGCTGGCAACGTCAGTCTCCCTTCCATCTACCAGAGCGTGGCAGTGGCACTTGGCACGCTACCCACGGTTTTTGAAGATCCCATTGTACCGCTTGCCAAGGCGGAAGACGGTTACCTGATCGACCAGCTTGACGCCGAAGCAGGTGTTGAAGTCTGGGTCAAGGCGGATGTCGCTTTGAAAAGCACCGATCTCGTTGTAGTCAAATGGCAGGGAGCGGAACTGCCGGCCGAAATGGTTGGCTCTGCACCAGGAGAGTACATTCGGATCAGGGTGCCCGATGATGTCTTGTTGAAAGAGTACGGCTCGGGCCCAGGCGAGGTGGCTACCAAGGTCAGTTATACACTGCTGCGGGGTACCCACCCGATGGGCGGTGCCGATACCGATATCTTTGTCAATTTCGAAACCCTGTATCCGGGAGCCCCTGATCCGGAGTGGCCGCTGCCTATTCATCCAGATGCGACAAAGCCAGTTGTTACCGGTCCGAAGAGTGGCCTGCGTGATGAACTGGATGACAAGGATACTGGCGAGGATGCTTTGCTGGAGTTTGAGCTTTTCAGTTTTGCCAAACCAGATGACGAACTATTTTTTTACTGGGGTGGAGAAGAGGCCGTCACCTATAAGGTAAAAGATACAGATAATCCCGGCGACTCAATCAAGGTGCCTAATGTGCCTTGGGATACTATTCTCAAGGTGGGCAATCACCCCGCTGTTCCTGTGTACTATGAGGTCTGGCGATCCGGTGTGCCTAATCCCGTGCGGTCTGCTGTTACCGAGGTCAAGGTCGATGCGATTGTCATTAAGGCGCCAGACGCAAAATTTGATCACCTGAACAGTGGTGCGGTCACCTGTGCCAGTATTCAGGCAACGAAAGATCACCCTGACGGGGCTGCGGTCGAAGTGCTGATTCCGGATCTCAGCGAATACCTGGATTACGGTAACTTCACCAAAATAAGAGTTCATTGGTGGGTTTATCGCGGTCGCACGCCTGTTGATCCTGAGGAGATCATTGAAAAAGTGACGATTGAAGAAGAGGTTGATATCGATGAGGATCATCCTGTTACTGGTTTCACCTACCGTATTCCTTATGCTACAAACGTGCTTCCCACTTACGAAGGATCAGAAGACCCGGAATACACAAGGTCGAGGGCGAATTTCGAATATACGATTCTAACGGATAAAGAGATCCCATCAGGAGTGACCAAGGTCCTGCTTGCTTTCATTCCATCATCGGGCGTTTGCGATATCAGTCGCTGATCCGTTACTGGGTGGGTCGCGCATTGTGCATGAAGCGCTGTGCGCGATGTCAGTCTTTTCTCTGGTATTTGTAGGATTTTTCCTATGCATCGGTGTTTTTCTTCCCTGTAGCTTGGCTGAGGTTGGTACTTGCCTGTGGGTTCCCTGTGTTCGCCAAGGTTGTGCCTGAACTTGAGCCGCATGAGAGCTTTGATATGAAGAGCACGTTTAGTGTGCAGAGGTTTTACCGAAGCGTGGCCTGTTGCGTAACAGTGCTGCCCTTTGGTTTGTACGGTGCCAATCTACTGGCAGCCCAGCAGATCATCGAGCGTGACACGGTCATTGACGCTTCCAGTCCCCTGGTTGGCTATCAGGTGTTGGATGGGGCGAAGCTGACCGGAAATGGCGCATCTACCCAGCACATTTTCTTGCGTGAGGGAAGTGAACTGGAGTTCAACGGCAGTTCGATCGTTGCAGCGGACGATGGTGTGTTGATGGAGGGGGGCTCGCTAGCCCGGATCAATGGCAGCACCATCGCCAGCGAGGGTACCGGCCTGGCCTTGGCGCGCAGCAGTGCTGGCGGTTCGGCGGCCTGGCTGAGCGGCAGCACCGTCACTGGCAAGCTGAGGGGCGCGCAGGTCGCCAGCACGTCGGAGCTGCACCTCGCTGGCAGCAGGGTGCAGGGCATGGGCCCGGGCAGTGCCGGCGTGCGGATGTTCAATGGCTGGCTCGACGTGCAGGGTAGTCAGGTCATCGGTGCCCAGGAAGGCATTCTGGTCAATGCCGACGGCACTACGGGGCAGGCTCGCATTGACCTGGACGGGTCGCAGGTCGTCGGGCAGGATGGGGCCGCCATCGTTGTGGAAGGCGGCAGGCTGGGCGCGGCGACCGCGAAGATCACGGTCAGCAACGGCTCGCAACTGAGCGGTAGCAATGGCAGCCTGCTTGAAGTGCGTAACCAGTCGAATGCCGAGCTGGTTGTCGAGAACAGCAACCTCGAGGGCAACGTTCGCGCTGAACAAGGCTCCAGCGCTACCGTCACGCTCGACAAGCAGGCCACCCTCACCGGGCAGTTGGAAAATGTCGGGAAGCTGACCATTGGCAATCAGTCACGCTGGACAATGGTCGATGACGCCGCCGTGGGTGACCTGGCCCTCGATGGCGGCACGGTGCAGTTCGGCAAACCCACCGAGTACCAGCGCCTGACACTCGGCAGCCTGCGGGGAAATGGCATTTTTGCCATGGATGCGGACTTTGCCAGCGGAAAAACCGACTTTCTCGATATCACGGGCACATCCAGCGGCAACCATGGTTTGTTGATTGGCAGCAGCGGGGAAGAGCCACAGCAGGAAGGCAAGTTGAAAGTGGTGCAGACGGCAGATGGTGGCGCCTCGTTTTCGTTGATCAACGGGCCGGTGGATCTGGGGGCGTTTTCCTACGAGCTGACCAAGCAGGGCAACGATTGGTGGCTGGATGGCTCGCGCAAGATCATCAGCCCGGGCACCCGTTCGGTGCTGGCTTTGTTCAACACTGCGCCCACTGTCTGGTATGGCGAGCTGACCAGCCTGCGCAGCCGCATGGGGGAATTGCGCCTGGATGATGGCAAGGCTGGTGGCTGGATGCGTGCGTACGGCAACAAGTATGACGTGGCCGCCAGCTCGGGCGTTGCTTACAAGCAAACCCAGCAAGGCTTCTCGCTGGGGGCCGATGCACCGCTGCCCATTGGGGACGGGCAATGGCTGCTCGGTATGCTGGCTGGCCATAGCCGCTCGGACCTGGACCTGAGCGGTGGCACCAGTGGCGAGATCGACAGCTACTACGTGGGGCTGTACAGCACCTGGCTGGACCGTAGCAGCGGCTATTACTTCGATGGTGTGCTGAAATTCAACCGCTTCGATAATGATTCGAAAGTGGCGCTGAGTGACGGCACACGCACCAAGGGGCATTACAACAACCATGGTGTTGGCGTGTCGGCCGAATTCGGGCGCCATATCGAATGGGAGCACGGCTATTTCTTCGAGCCATTCACCCAGTGGGCCACCGCCTACATACAAGGCAAGAACTATCAGCTGGATAACGACCTGCAGGCCGAGGGTGATGCCGTACGCTCGCTGCTGGGCAAGGCGGGGGCAACGTTCGGCCGCAACTTCGAAATGCAGCAGGGACGTGTCATTCAGCCCTACCTGCGGGCGGCCTACGCCCATGAGTTCATCAACAACAACGATGTGAAGGTCAACCAGAACCGTTTTGCCAATGACCTGTCGGGGTCGCGCCTGGAACTGGGGGCGGGGCTGGCGGTAACGGTTGCAGAGCGCCTGCAGATGCACGTCGACCTCGACCACAGCCGTGGCGAGCACGTCGACCAACCCTGGGGTGTGAACCTGGGCGTGCGTTACAGCTGGTAAACACCAACCGTGGGGGCCGTCGAGGCCTCCACTTCGGGAGAGCGAAGCCGATGAGTACCCTGCCAAGCGAGCCTGGGGCGTTGCTGGAGCCTGTAGATGTCCCGGCGCTGCTCGAAGATATCGACGGCGGCGAGAAAAACCTGCTGCCGGTCACCGCAACGCAGCAGCCCCTGCGCGTCATCGTGCCCATGTGGCCGATATCCGATCCGCGACCTGGAGAGCCCGAATGGCTTACGCTGTTCTGGGATGAGTTCCCGGTTGTGAAAGACAAGAAGTGGGAAACCCCGGTACAGCCCGAGGACCTCATACTGAGCGTTCCAAAAGAACGACTTGTCGCTGGGCCCCATCAATTGCGTTATGAGGTGACCAACGCCTTTTGTGATATGAGCCCATCGGATACGCTGACCGTGTTTATTGACCTTACCCCGCCTGCACTGGGCGCGAACCAGGGCATGCTGACGGTGTTGGAAGACCCGGACGAGATCGAGCGTGACGGCCTCACCGAGCGCTACCTGAGAAACCACGGCCAGCGCTTGCGCACCGAGGTAGCCCGCTACACAACGCCTGCTGTCGGTGACAGGATCATCTACTACTGGGATACCGAGCCTTTTGAAGAGAACGATGTCGGTGAATTCGTCATTGACGACACTGACGGGCCGTTCTACATCGATTTCGACGGTGAAATGATTGTCCGGTTCGGCGATGGGGACCGTTACCTGTACTATGCGATCAAGGATAGGGCAGGCAACCTCAGTGCGTTTTCCAAGCCTCTAAAGTTGCGGGTCTCGGCCGCCACGCGAACCTTTCCGCTAGCGAGCATTCCCCAGGCGGAGGGAAGAGACGATGATCTGCGCCTTGCGCTCGATGACCTGGAGCCCCCACTTCTGGTCGTGGTGCCGGCTTCGGCTGTGGTCTACCCGGATGAGCGGCTGCGGGTGGAGTGGGGGAAACCCGGCGATCCTGGTTACTACTCAGCCACGACTGGTTATCAGGGGCGGGAGCGTGAGTTCGAGATTCCGCTGCCAAACGTCCTGGCTCAAGGGGGGCTCAGCCTTGAAGTAAGATTTGTTGCGTCTGGCGACAAGCGTCTCGATTACCCATCGCCACCGGTCAATCTGTACATTTCGCGCGTAAGCGAAGGGTTGCCCAGAGTCGAGTTGGAAGGCGTCAGCGATAAGAGCCTGGAACTTTCCAAGGCGCCAGCCCATATTCCGGTAAAGGTGGGGACCTGGCGATTTATGCTTGAAGGGCAGTTGGTCGACATATGGGTGACTGGGGTCTTGGCTGACGATAACCAGGCAGAGCCATTCCAGGTGCTCAAAGACTACGTAGTCAAGACCGCTGATCTATCCGAAGGCATAGGTACAGGTAACGACGTCGTCCTGCACAGGTCCTTCCTGGAGACGCTGAAAGTCGACTTGCCATTCACCTTGCACGTCGAGGTCAGGTTTGCCGTACAAGGCGTTCCGGTGTCGTTCCCGAAGTTGAGCCCGAAATTGTTACCCTGAACCGAAATACTTTTCACAGGCCGGAAACCGGCGCTGTCACTTCTCTCGTGGTGCCGCCGTAATCGTTGATGGTTGTGAAGAATACCTGCATGCCTGGGGCCAATGCCGACGTTGGCAGGTCGTAGGCCTGGGTGCTTTGGGGGGCTACCATCTCTCGTGCCTGGATGCTTTTGCGCGCAGTGGATTGGCCCACCTGGAGGTTCCTGAAGGTGTAGTGGTAGGGCGAGGGGTTGTGCACGGCCAGCTGTGCCTTGCCGTCGTTGTGTTGTACCGACCATTGCAGGGCGTTCAAACCGTCCTGCACAGAACCCTGCAGGCCCACAGGGCGGTAGAACAGCTTGATCCGGGTGCGCAGTGCAATGGTCAGGGTGTTCGCCTGTTCATCCTGCACCTGGGGGATTTCCTGCACATTGAAGAAGAACAACGACTCTCTGTCATCTGGCAGGTCATTGGGCAGGCGATTGATCTGTACGGTCTGTTCTTTGCCCGGGTCAAGTCGGAACAAGGCGGGTGAGGCTATCAATGGAACGGCGATGCTACCGTCGTCCACGTCGGTATTCACCCAGCTTTGCACTGCGAACGCCTGGGTGCTGGGGTTGGCAACGGTGATCGAACTGCTTTGCTTGTCGCTTGCCTGCACGATGCGTGTGGCGCTGATGGTGAGCGCCGCCTGGGCCGAGGAGATGAATGCGCTAGTGACGGCTGTGGCAAGGACAATCTGACGCAATGGGGAAGTAGGCATGAAAAGTGATCTGACAAAGGCATGGAAACAAGCGCAGCGAGCCGCGCTTGTCGTGTTCGGGTTTAAGGAATGGCAACCGTGAAGCTCACGCTGGAAGCGATTGTTCCCTCGGTCACTTTCTTTGTAGTGTGGAGATTGGTGTTGAAATTCATTTCAGTGGGTTTTGCAGGGTCCAGAGTGTAACTGGCAGACGGGGTGCCAGGATCGAGCTGAGCGCCGCTCGCGTCGTAGATGGCAATCGCAAAGCCCTCACTGTAGCCGACGCCCGTTTGCAGGCCATACAGCTTGCCCGATGGGTCGGGATAGTTGGCATTGAAGGTGACGGTCGTGTCGGGCGGTATGCTGGCGCAAGTAGCAGGGTCGATACTCAGCACGAACCGTTTCTTCGCCGTTTGTAGGCCGGCGCTAGCGTAGTCCTTGGCCTGGAAGTCGCCAAAGTTGATCATCGGCAGGGGAGAGCCGCCTGGGTTGACGATGCTGATTGGGCAGGTGCCGCCATCCGTCACGGTGCCTTCGAAGTTGATGACGCCAGTATTGGCCGTGGCCGAACTGCAGGCCAGGCCAAGCGTGCAAAGTGCAAGGATACGTTTCATGGTGCGATCCAGATAGGGAGTTGACGTGTTGGTGTATGTCGAGCCGGCGTCCAGGGGCTGGAAGTCGGCTCGGCATGCGTAAGCCTATCGTCGATCGCAAAAGGCAAGCTGTAAGGGAAGTCGCATTGCTGCGTGGAGAACGCGCCGCGACAGGTGTCGTAAGGGGTAGAGAGGGTATTACCGGGCCGCCGACATCAGCTGTTTTTGTACATTCCAGTCGAAGGATTCGCCGTTCTGCTCGGCTTCATGGCGCCGCTCTTCAAGTTGCTGATAGAGGTTCAACTCTTCATCGGGCATGAAGTGCAGGCAATCACCGCCAAAGAACCAGAGCAGGTCGCGCGGTACAAGGTGGGCGATTTGCGGATAGCGCTGGATGACCTGGCAAAGCAGGTCCTGCCCCAGGTACTGGCTATGCAGTGGATCCTGAGGCAGCAGGTTCAGCAGTTCGTCGAAGCGCTCGAGGAACAATGCATGGCTTTCTTCTGGTACCTGCTCGGCCTCGGCCACAGCCACCAGAATGGTGCGCAGATGCTGCAGCAACTGCAGGTGATATTGCAGGTGGGGGGTGGCCATGATGCGGTCCTCGACTAGCTCAAAAGTACGAGTATACCCCAATGAGGTTCGCCTACCTGGACAGCGTGCAGTTGGTTTGCGTGCTCGGAGGCCTGTCATTTTTGCCAGTGGAAAGAAATAGGCGAAGCGATTTCAAATGGTGCCAGGTCATCTGGCCTGAACTGGAGAGCATCATGTATCGCGCAAATTATCTGGTACCGAATGCGGCGTTTCCCATTGCCTATGGTCAGGTGTGGTACACCCTGCTGAACGATTGCTGGAAGGCATATTACGCAAAGCATGAGTTTACGCCGGGCGAAGCACTCCTGCTCGACAGGCAGGCCGATGCCCATGTGCATAAAGTGGCGTCCGTGGTTTTTGGCCATCCGCAACTGGCATGGTCGGACAACTTCGTCGTAATGAAAAAACGGCTGCTGAGCGAGCGTGAGGTTGCGTTTCGCCTGGAGCCGGGGCGCAGTGTCGGGTGGTTGAGTGAAATCAGGGATAACGGCTATGACGGCAGCCAGGTCCTGACGATCAAGGCCGACACGCCTGGCAGCTCTGTCGCTTATCGCGCTGATGGCTCTGTTCGCCTGGGGTGGGGAGTAGAACCGGATTTTTCGTTTACCGGCGAAGACACGCTGCGGTTGAAACTGAAGCGGGGTTATCAAACCAAGCGCGGTGTCGACCTTTATTCCTTTGAGCAGCCTATAAAAAACACCTTGCGTGAGTTGAGTGTTTTCTTCCAGCCGTACAATCAGGGAACGGCAATGGCCTTCCAGTATTTCACCCCAGGTTTGCTGGCTGGGCAGGAACCGGGCCCGCTGCCTTTGTCCGAAACCGTGCTCGTGGATAACGTCGTGGTGTTCCTGTTCAGCGAGCAAGCATTTCCTGAAGTGAAGCAGGGCAAGGCTCCTGAAGATGAAACCTGGCTTCCCACTCTGGTTTTCCCGCCTCCCCGGCTCAGGAGGAAAGATGGTTCCTACGAATCCTCATTAGGTGCCTATGGCACGGAATACCATTCCCCCCGGGAGCAATTCTCTCAGGGTGAAGGCGTTCGGCCACAAAAGCTTGCATTGACGCTCGACCCCTTGGTGCGTGTCGTTGCGATTGGCGAAGATAAACAGGCTGTGCTGTTACAGCCAGGTCCCGATACGGCGGCCTGGGTTCTGGAAGGCGAGCGGCTGGGGCGCCTGGAGACAGAAGGTAGCACCCGGTACTATTACCCTCCTGCTGGTCCTGGATCTGGTGCGGTTCAGAGTACGAAAAACAAGACCGGTCGCCCGGCCGCTGTTATTTCCAGCGTCCCTAAATGGTTCACGGTTGATATGGTCAAAGCCACGCAAAATGGCGAAAGCGCATACTCGACATTTGCTACATATCATGCGCCGCAAACGCATTATTTGAAGGCTTCCCTGGAAAACGGCAAGTTCAAACTTGAACTCTGGTACTACGACGTTGAGGAGCGCAAAGACCTGCCGGTCCCGGAAGGTGATACCGAGTGGGGTGTCGTTTCGGGTAATGGCACTTTATCGCCTTCGGGTGTGTTCAACCCGGCCGCCAGCAATCCATCCTCCTTCTCTGTCGTCTGGGCGCGGGACACGAGCGACCCCCGCCTTCTGTTATGGGCGTTCACCGTTATCCCCATGCCGCTCTACTCGCCCGAGGAGGCTGTAGCGCTATATAACGGTTGATACTTTGTTCCTGCTTGCAACATCTCGACAGAGCCGTTTTGCGGCTCTGTCGGCACTCTGACTTTCTGCCTAAGCTCAGCGAATGCATCCTGGTTTGGGGTTCAGCTGATCTTTGTCGAAGGCGTCCACATCGATTACTTTCCGGCGCGCCTGTTCAGCTTCCATCAGGTGTTGCCCCTCAGCCGGCTGCAGAAGGCCCACTTCGATGGCGGCTTCGACCGTGGCCTGACCATGGCCTGGCGTGAACTTGCCGTCCTTGATGGCCTGATGCAGCCTTTTTTGCACAGGGGCGGTTTCGTCCAGCAAATCACTGGCCCGCTGCAACGCCGCAACCGGGTCGCCTTCGGCCTGTGGCCTGAAGCATCCCGCTAACAGCTCCTCCAGTGCCGGGTCGCCTTTGCTGCGGCCGATCAGTGCGGCGACTTCGGCATCCAGTTCATCGCTCGGCCCGGTATGGCGGCGGCCGAAGGGGAATACCAGCACGCGCAGGGCACAGCCGACGAAGCGGTTGGGGAAGTTGTCCAGCAGGCGGTCCAGGGCGTTTTCCGCCTGGCCCAGGCTTTCTTCCACGGCCCAGCGCAACAGTGGCTGCATGTGCTCCGGTGAACCCAGGTCGTGATAGCGCTTGAGGGCGGCGCTGGACAGGTACAGGTAGCTGAGCACGTCACCCAGCCGTGCGCTCAGGCGTTCGCGGCGCTTGAGCGCACCGCCCAGCAGCATCATCGACAGGTCAGCCAGCAGGGCGAAGGCCGCGGCCTGGCGGTTGAGCGCCCGGAAGTAACCTTGGCTCAAGGCATCGCCTGGTACGCTTTCCAGGCGGCCCAGGCCGAGGTTCAACACCAGCGTGCTGGCCGCGTTGCTCGCGGCGAACATGATGTGTTTCATCAACAGGTCGTCGAATTCCCTCAATGCCTGATCGCGGTCCTCGCGCCCGGCCAGGGCCATTTCCTTGAGCACGAACGGGTGACAGCGGATGGCACCCTGGCCGAAGATCATCAGGTTGCGCGAAAGAATGTTGGCGCCTTCGACGGTGATGAAGATCGGCGCCCCTTGCCAGTTGCGCCCCAGATAGTTGTTTGGCCCCATGATGATGGCCTTGCCGCCGTGCACGTCCATGGCGTGCTTGATGCACTCGCGGCCACGCTCGGTGAGGTGGTACTTGAGGATCGCCGACAGCACCGAAGGCTTCTCGCCCAGGTCCACGGCCTTGGCGGTCAGCAGCCGTGCGCTGTCCATCAGCCAGGCATTGCCGCCGATGCGTGCCAGCGACTCCTGGATACCTTCGAAGGCAGCCAGGGGAACATTGAACTGTTCGCGTATGTTGGCGTACTGGCCAGTGACCAGGCTGGTGTACTTGGCAGCGCCGGTACCCACTGCGGGCAGGGAGATGGAGCGGCCGACCGACAGGCAGTTCATCAGCATCATCCAGCCCTTGCCGAGCATGGCCTGGCCACCGATGAGGAAATCCAGCGGCACGAATACGTCCTTGCCGCTGTTGGGGCCGTTCATGAACGCGGCGCCCAGTGGCAGGTGGCGTTTGCCGATTTCGACGCCGGGCGTGTCGGTAGGGATCAGCGCCAGGCTGATACCCAGTTCTTCCTGCTCGCCCAACAGGTGGTCCGGGTCGTAGGCCTTGAACGCCAGGCCCAGCAGGGTGGCGACGGGCCCGAGGGTGATATAGCGCTTTTCCCAATTCAGGCGCAGGCCGATGACCTCTTCGCCGTTCCATTGCCCCTTGCAGACCACCCCGGTGTCAGGCATGGCGCCAGCATCGGAGCCGGCCAGCGGGCCAGTGAGGGCGAAGCAGGGGATTTCATCTCCACGCGCCAGGCGTGGCAGGTAGTGGTTGCGTTGTTCGTCAGTGCCGTAATGCAACAGCAGTTCGGCCGGGCCGAGCGAGTTGGGCACCATCACGGTGGAGGCCAGGTCGCCGCTGCGGGTGGCCAGTTTCATCGCCACCTGGGAGTGTGCGTAGGCTGAAAAGCCCTTGCCGCCGTATTCCTTGGGGATGATCAGGGCGAAGAAGCCATGCTGCTTGATATGTGCCCAGGCTTCGGCCGGCAGGTCCATGTCCTGGCCGATCTGCCAGTCGCTGACCATGGCGCACAGCTGTTCGGTCGGGCCATCGATGAAGGCCTGTTCTTCTTCGGTCAGCTTCGGCGCCGGGTATTCGAGCAAGGTGCGCCAATCGGGGCGGCCGCTGAACAGTTCGCCGTCCCACCATACGGTGCCGGCGTCGATCGCCTCGCGCTCGGTTTGTGACATCGGCGGCAGGGTGCGCTGGAACCACTTGAACACGGGGCCTGTGAATACCTTGCGGCGCCATTCCGGCAGCGCCACCAGGGCGACCTTCAGTGCCAGCACTATCCAGAGCAGGGTCAGCAGCCAGCCAGGAGCGCTGCTGAAAATGCCCATCAGCAGTACATAGCCCGCCATGATGCCGAGAATCTGCAAGGGCGCCAGGCGCCGGTGCGTGAGGTACGCCGCGCCGATCACCAGCACTACCAACCACAACAGCAACATAATCGGTCCTCCTTGGAACCAGGGGGGGCTTGAGCCGTCTCAGACAGCTTAGACGCAACGCTGTGAACGGCAGGGTCAGAACAGTGACAGGGTGTAGCGGTGGGAGTTTCCGATGTTTGCCTGTACCGGCCTCTTCGCGGGTAAACCCGCTCCCACAGGTACTGCACCGCTCTGAGATCGGGTGGGATCCTTGTGGGAGCGGGTTTACCCGCGAGGAGGCCGGTACAGGCGATAAAACTCTGGAGTAGACTGTGCCTCCTCCGCATTCATAAGGACGTTGCCATGCTGAAGATCTGGGGCCGCAAGAATTCGAGCAATGTACGCAAGGCGCTGTGGATCGCCCACGAACTGGGCCTGGACTTCGAATCCATCGACGCCGGCGGCGCCTTCGGCGTGGTCAACGAGCCACACTACCGTGCCCGCAACCCCAACGGCCTGGTGCCGATGCTGGAAGACGGCGACCTGACCCTGTGGGAGTCCAATACCATCGTCCGCTACCTGTGCGCCGAATACGGTGCGGAGCAGGGCTGGTACCTGGACGACCCGCGTCAGCGCGCCCTGGCGGACAAGTGGATGGACTGGACCACCTCGTCCTTCGCCACGCCGTTCCGCCCACTGTTCTGGGGCCTGTTGCGCACCCCGGAAGACCAGCGCGACTGGGTGGCGATCAACGCTGCGCACAAGCAATGCGCCCAGCTGCTGGCCATTGCCGACGAAGCCCTGGCCAAACAACCGTACCTTTCCGGTGACCAGATCGGCATGGGCGACATCCCACTGGGTAGCTTCATCTATGCCTGGTTCGAAATGCCCATCGAGCGCCCGGCGATGCATAACCTGGAGGCCTGGTACGAGCGCCTGAAAGCCCGCCCTGCATACCAGGCAGCGGTAATGACTGCGCTGACCTGATCGAACACCACGGCTACTTCGATAGTCATTATCAATACACATGACTGTACTTGTGCGGCCAGGCCAAGCACCATTGGCCGCACTCACTGCGCCAGTGCCTTTACCTGGCGTGTCCTGCACCTTTTTCTCGGTAAGTGACCCGCTATGAGTTCCGCCCTGTCCATCCGACAGCTGACCAAGACCTACGGCAACGGCTTCCAGGCCCTCAAGGGTATCGACCTGGATGTTGCCGAAGGCGACTTCTTCGCCTTGCTCGGCCCCAACGGCGCGGGCAAGTCCACCACCATCGGCATCCTCTCCACCCTGGTCAACAAGACCAGCGGCACGGTCAACGTGTTCGGCCACGACCTGGACCGCGAGCCGTCGGCGCTAAAACGCTGCCTGGGCGTGGTGCCGCAGGAGTTCAACTTCAACCAGTTCGAGAAAACCTTCGACATCGTCGTGACCCAGGCCGGTTACTACGGCATCCCGCCCAAGGTGGCCAAGGAGCGTGCCGAGCAGTACCTGACCCAGCTCGGCCTGTGGGACAAGCGTGACGTGCAGTCGCGTTCGCTGTCGGGGGGCATGAAGCGCCGCCTGATGATTGCCCGCGCGCTGATCCACGAACCGCGCCTGCTGATTCTCGACGAGCCCACAGCCGGTGTGGACATCGAACTGCGCCGTTCGATGTGGAGCTTCCTCACCGAGCTGAACCAGAAGGGCATCACCATCATCCTCACCACCCACTACCTGGAAGAGGCCGAGCAGCTGTGCCGTAACATCGGCATCATCGACCACGGCACCATCGTCGAGAACACCAGCATGCGCCAGTTGCTGGGCAAGCTGCATGTCGAAACCTTCGTCCTCGACATCAAGCAGGACCTGGCCACTGCACCGGTGCTGCAGGGCTACCCGTGCCGGCTGCTGACCCCGCACACCCTGGAAGTGCAGGTGGACAAGGACATTGGCATCACGGCGTTGTTCGGCCAGCTGGCGCTGCAGAACATCGAGGTACAGAGCCTGCGCAACAAGACCAACCGACTCGAGGAGCTGTTCGTGTCCCTGGTGGAAAAAAACCTGTCGAAGGTGGCCGTATGAGTGTGGAACTGCGCACCAACTGGGTCGCCCTGAACACCATCGTCTACCGCGAAGTGCGGCGCTTCCTGCGTATCTGGCCGCAGACCCTGCTGCCGCCGGCGATCACCATGGTTCTGTACTTCGTCATCTTCGGTAACCTGATCGGCCGGCAGATCGGCGACATGGGTGGCTTCACCTACATGGAATACATCGTGCCGGGGCTGATCATGATGTCGGTGATCACCAACTCCTACGGCAACGTGGTGTCGAGCTTCTTCGGCAGCAAGTTCCAGCGCTCCATCGAAGAGCTGATGGTGTCGCCGGTTTCGCCACACACCATCCTCGTCGGTTACGTGCTGGGTGGCGTGCTGCGTGGCCTGGCGGTGGGCGTGATCGTGACCTTCCTGTCGCTGTTCTTTACCCACCTGCAGGTGCACCACCTGGGCGTGACCGTGGTCGTGGTGCTGCTGACCGCCACCATCTTCTCGCTGCTGGGCTTCGTCAATGCGGTGTTCGCGCGCAACTTCGACGACATTTCGATCATCCCTACCTTCGTGCTGACGCCGCTAACCTATCTGGGCGGGGTGTTCTACTCGATCAACCTGCTGCCGCCGTTCTGGCAGACCGTGTCGCTGGCCAACCCTGTGCTGCACATGGTCAACTCGTTCCGCTACGGCATCCTAGGGGTGTCGGATATCAGCATTGGCACGGCGATTACCTTCATGCTGGTCGCTACCGCTGTGCTCTACGTGGTGTGCGTTCGCCTGCTGGTCAGCGGCCGCGGCATGCGTGCCTGAAGCCTTGCACCGGCATTGGCGCAGACGCCACTGCCGGCCCACCCACCAGCGCCAGTAGAGCATGGTGGTGAAGTAGCCAAGGATGCCCAGCACCACCCCGCACACCACTGAGCCGAGCAGGAAGGGTTGCCACAGCGTCGACAGCTGGTCGGTGATCCATTGGAAAGTCAGCTCGTCGGGCAGGGTGCGCGGCGGCACCTGCATCAGCCAGGCGCCGGTCATGTAGGTGACGAAGAACACTGGCGGCATGGTCAGCGGGTTGGTCAGCCAAACCAGGCTGACCGCGATCGGCAGGTTGCCGCGCAGCGGAATGGCCAGTGCGGCGGCCAGCAGCATCTGCGCTGGCATCGGGATCAGCGCCGCGAACAGGCCAACGCCCATGGCCCTCGCCACCGAATGGCGGTTCAGGTGCCAGAGGTTCGGGTCATGCAGCAACTTGCCGAAAAAGCGTAAGGACTTGTGTTCCCGAATACTGGTCGGGTCCGGCATGTAGCGTTTGAAAAGTCGGCGCGGCATGTAGGCTCCCGGAGCGTTGACCTGGGCAGTATGCCCTGATTCCCGTTCAGCCTCGTTTAGAGTTTGTGACAATTGTTGAGCAAGCGCTGCCGGCAATTGGGCTATGCCTCAGAAGGTGATTTCGCTTCTGGAGCTCTACTTCTATGCGCACAGGGATGCTTGCGCTCGCGCTCGGGCTGTTGTGCCTGGGCTTTCTCCCCGCATTGCCATCGGTCGGATGGCTGGTGCTGCTGGCTATAGCCGGTGGCGTCGGCCTTTTCACCCGGCTGTGGCCGTTGGGCTGTTTTCTGTTGGGTTTGTGTTGGGCCTGCTGGTCCGCGCAGCAGGCGCTGGATGACCGCCTGGCCGCCGGGCTGGATGGCCGCACCCTGTGGCTTGAAGGCCAGGTGGTCGGCCTGCCGACCCGGACTGCGCAAGGTGTGCGCTTCGAGCTGGATGCGCCCCGCTCGCGGCGGGCAGAACTGCCGCAGCGCCTGCAACTGAGCTGGTTCGACGGGCCGTCGCTGCGGGCGGGCGAGCAGTGGCGGCTGGCGGTGACCTTGCAGCGCCCGGCCGGGCTGCTCAATCCGTATGGGTCAGACCGGGAGGCGCAACTGCTGGCGCGCCGGGTTGGGGCCACCGGCACGGTCAAAGCCGGGCAGTTGCTGGCGCCTGCAACCGGCGGTTGGCGCGATGCGCTGCGCCAGCGCCTGCTGGCAGTCGAGGCCCATGGCCAGCAGGCAGCGTTGGTAGCGCTGGTTATTGGCGACGGGGCGGGTCTGGCCCGGGAGGACTGGCAAACGTTGCAGGCCACCGGCACGGTGCACCTGCTAGTGATTTCGGGCCAGCACATCGGCCTGGTTGCCGGCTTGCTGTATGGCCTGGTTGCCGGGCTGGCGCGTTGGGGGCTGTGGCCCGCTCGGCTGCCCTGGCTGCCCTGGGCGTGCGGCCTGGCCATGGCTGCGGCACTGGCCTACGGTTGGTTGGCTGGTGGCGGTGTACCGGTGCAGCGTGCCTGCCTGATGCTGGCCGTGGTGTTGCTCTGGCGCCTGCGTTTTCGCCACCTTGGTGCGGCCTTGCCGTTGCTGCTGGCGCTGGTTGCCGTGCTACTGGTGGAGCCGTTGGCCGCGCTGCTGCCCGGGTTCTGGCTGTCGTTCGCGGCCGTGGCCACGCTTGGTTATTGCTTCAGTGCACGCCTGGGCGGCTGGCGGCCCTGGCAGGCCTGGACGCGGGCGCAATGGGGGATTGCCATCGGTTTGCTGCCGGTGCTGCTGGCTACGGGCTTGCCGGTGAGCGTAAGTGCGCCGCTGGCCAACCTTGTTGCGGTGCCGTGGGTCAGCCTGGCGGTGCTGCCGTTGGCATTGCTGGGGGCCTTGCTGCTGCCGCTGGGCGAGGTAGGGGAGGTGCTGTTGTGGCTGGCGGGTGGTTTGCTCGACGTGCTTTTCCGGCTGCTGGAGTTGGTGGCCCAACAGCAGTCGGCGTGGCTGCCAGCCGTTCTGCCATTGTGGGCCTGGCTGCTGGTGTGCCTGGGTACGCTGCTGGTTTTGATGCCCCGTGGCGTGCCACTGCGCGGGTTGGGGGGCGTGATGCTGCTGGCGCTATGGGTACCCCGGGAGACGCTGCCGTTCGGCCAGGTCGAGGTCTGGCATCTGGATGTCGGTCAGGGGCTGGCGGTACTGTTGCGCACCCGGCATCACAACATGCTGTACGACGCAGGGCCGGCCAGGGGAGAGAGCGACCTGGGCGAGCGGGTGGTGTTGCCGACCTTGCGCAAGCTGGGGGTGGGTAGCCTGGACCTGATGCTGGTCAGCCACGCCCATGCCGACCACGCCGGTGGTGCTGGCGCAATCCTGCGTGGCTTGCCGGTCAAACGGGTGATCGGCGGCGAAGTGCTGGATGACATGCAACTGCAACCTTGTGCCAGTGGCGAGCAATGGATGTGGGATGGCGTGCGCTTTTCGCTATGGCGCTGGGCTGATGGGCAGAGCAGCAATGACCGCTCCTGTGTGTTGCTGGTCGAGGCACAAGGTGAGCGATTGTTGCTGGCGGGTGATATGGAAGCCGGTGCCGAACGGGCCTGGCTGGCGGCCACAGAAGCGCCGTGGATCGACTGGTTGCAGTCGCCGCACCATGGCAGCCGCAGTTCATCCAGCGAGGCCTTCATCCGCGCCACGGCGCCGCGCGGGGTACTGATTTCGCGCGGGCGCAACAACAGCTTCGGGCACCCGCACGCGCAGGTGGTCGAACGTTATCGGCGGCATGGGGTGGTGATGCATGACACGGCGGAGCAGGGGGCGTTGCGGTTGGTGCTGGGGAGGCTGGGGGAGGTCGAGAGTGTGCGCCGACAGAGGCGTTTCTGGAGGGATGCGGTCGGTGGCTGAGCTGGCCCTTTCGCGGGTAAACCCGCTCCCACAGGTACTGCACCGAACCGGAGGATGGTACAAAACCTGTGGGAGCGGGTTTACCCGCGAAAGGGCCAGTTCAGCCACCCGACAGCTCAAGGTAGAAACCGGGTAGGGGAATTCCCTGACCTCCGGCAGATGAGCCCCCGACGTGCCTATGGTAGAGTGTCGGCCTTTTTCCGAAGGGGCGTTTACTGTGTGGGAATTGGTCAAGTCCGGTGGTTGGATGATGCTGCCGATCATTCTGAGCTCCATCGCTGCCATGGCTATCGTCGTCGAGCGCCTGTGGACCCTGCGCGTCAGTCGCGTCACCCCGCCGCACCTGCTCGGCCAGGTGTGGATATGGATCAAGGACAAGCAACTGACCAGTGACAAGCTCAAGGCCCTGCGCGCCGATTCGCCACTGGGCGAAATCCTTGCCGCCGGCCTGGCCAACTCGCGCCATGGCCGTGAAATCATGAAGGAATGCATCGAGGAGGCCGCTTCGCGCGTCATCCACGAACTGGAACGCTACATCAGCACCCTCGGCACCATCGCCGCCATGGCCCCGCTGCTGGGCCTGCTGGGTACCGTGCTGGGCATGATCGACATCTTCAGCGCCTTCATGGGCTCGCAGATGACCGCCAACGCCGCAGTGCTGGCCGGTGGTATCTCCAAGGCCCTGGTCACCACCGCGGCCGGCCTGATGGTCGGTATTCCGGCGGTGTTCTTCCACCGCTTCCTGCTCCGCCGCATCGATGAGCTGGTGGTGGGCATGGAGCAGGAGGCGATCAAGCTGGTAGAAGTGATCCAGGGCGACCGTGAAGTGGAAGTGGCCGGAGGCAAGGCGTGAAGTTCCGGCGCAATCGCCAGCGGGAGAACGTCGATATCAACCTGGCGTCGCTGATCGACGTGGTGTTCGTCCTGCTGTTGTTCTTCGTGGTCACCACCACCTTCACCCGCGAGACCCAGCTGCGTGTCGAGCTGCCCGAAGCAGCCAGCGCCGAACAGGCGCCGCCCGACCAGGGCAAGCTGGTGGAAATCACCATCAGCGCAGAAGGCGTGTACTCGGTGAACAACCACCTGCTGCCCAAGAGCGACCTGGCCACCCTGAGCGAAGCGATCGAGCGTGAATCGGGCGGCGACAACAAGCTGCCGCTGGCCATCAGCGCCGACGGCAAGACTCCGCACCAGGCTGTGGTCACCGCGATGGATGCCGCCGGCAAGCTCGGTTTCAGCCAGTTGCGCATGACCACCGTCGAGGCGGCCCAGGGCACGCCTTGATGGCCTTCGCCGACCGTCTGCTCGCCGCCTGGTACGCCGGGCACCCGGCCCTGGCGCTGCTGCGCCCGCTGGAGGCGCTGTATCGCCGCGTGGTCACGCGCAAGCGGGCGCGTTTTCTCAGTGGCGAAAGTGCCAGCTACCGGGCCCCGGTGCCGGTCATCGTGGTGGGTAACATCACTGTGGGCGGTACCGGCAAGACGCCGATGATCCTCTGGCTGATCGAGCACTGCCGTCAGCAGGGGCTGAAGGTGGGCGTGGTCAGCCGTGGCTATGGCGCCAAGCCGCCGCAATTACCCTGGCGCGTGCAGGCCGACCAGGCTGCCGGGCAGGCCGGTGATGAACCACTGCTGATCGTGCAGCGCACCGGTGTGCCGCTGATGATCGACCCCGACCGCTCCCGCGCCGTGCAGGCGCTCCTGGCCAGCGAACCCCTCGACCTGATCCTGTGTGACGACGGCATGCAGCACTATCGCCTGGCCCGCGACCTGGAGCTGGTGCTGATCGATGCCGCTCGCGGCCTGGGCAATGGCCGCTGCCTGCCGGCGGGGCCGTTGCGTGAGCCGGCCGAGCGCCTGCACGAGGCTGACGCGGTACTGTTCAATGGTGCCAACGCGGACCGTGCCGATGGCTTCGGCTTCCGCCTGCAGCCGTCCGCCCTTGTCAACCTGCGCAGTGGCGAGCGCCGCGCGCTTGACCATTTCCCCGCAGGCCAACGCCTGCACGCGGTGGCCGGTATCGGCAACCCGCAACGTTTCTTCAATACCCTGCTGGGGCTAAACTGGCAGCCGGTGCCGCATCCCTTTGCCGACCATGCGCAGTTCAGCGCCCAGAGCCTGGCCTTCAGCCCGCCGCTGCCGCTGGTCATGACCGAGAAGGATGCGGTGAAATGCCGGGCCTTCGCCGCTGACGACTGGTGGTACCTGGCCGTCGAGGCGCAGCCCACGCCGGCTTTCAGCGCCTGGTTCGACAACCAGTTGCAACACTTGCTGCGCAAGCCCTGAGCCCTTTTTCAATTCCCGGCCACCTGGCCTAAAGGAAGCCTCCAATGGACACCAAACTGCTCGATATCCTGGCCTGCCCGATCACCAAGGGCCCGCTCAAGCTCAGTGCCGACAAGACCGAGCTGATCAGCAAGGGCGCCGGCCTGGCCTACCCGATCCGCGACGGCATCCCGGTCATGCTGGAAAGCGAGGCGCGTACCCTGACTGACGACGAGCGTCTGGACAAATGAGCCTGGATTTCACCGTGGTGATCCCCGCCCGGCTGCGCTCCACGCGCCTGCCGGGCAAGCCATTGCTGCCGATCGCCGGCAAGCCGATGGTGCAGCATGTGTGGGAACAGGCCCGCAAGAGCGGCGCCAGCCGTGTGGTCATAGCCACCGACGACACCAGCATTCTAGAGGCCTGCCAGGCCTTCGGCGCCGAAGTGCTGATGACTCGTGCCGACCATGAGTCCGGCACCGATCGCCTGGCCGAAGTGGCCACGCACCTCGGCCTGCCCGCTGATGCCATCGTGGTCAACGTACAGGGCGACGAACCGCTGATTCCGCCGGTGATCATCGACCAGGTGGCAGCAAACCTGGCAGCGCATCCGGAAGCCGGCATCGCCACGCTGGCCGAACCGATCCATGAGCCGGAAACCGTGTTCAACCCCAACGCGGTCAAGGTAGTCAGCGACAAGAACGGCCTGGCCCTGACCTTCAGCCGTGCCCCGCTGCCCTGGGCTCGCGATGCATTCGCCAAGGACCGCAACCTGCTGCCAGAGGGTGTGCCTTATCGTCGCCACATCGGCATGTACGCCTACCGCGTCGGCTTCCTGCAGGGCTTCGTCAGCTGGGGCCCGTGCTGGCTCGAGCAGACCGAAGCGCTGGAGCAGCTGCGGGCCCTGTGGCATGGCGTACGCATCCACGTCGAAGACGCCATCGAGGCGCCTGCCGTGGGCGTGGATACCCCTGAAGACCTGGAGCGCGTACGGCGCTTGTTGGAGGCCTGATGCGCGTCCTGTTCGTCTGCCTCGGCAATATCTGTCGCTCGCCCACCGCCGAAGGCGTGCTGCGCCATCAATTGCAGGCTGCCGGGCTTGCCGACCGCGTGCATGTCGCCTCGGCCGGCACTGGCGACTGGCATGTCGGCAAGGCGCCTGACAGCCGCACCTGCAAGGCAGCGCTGGCGCGTGGCTATGACCTGTCGCAGCAACGCGCCCAGCAGGTCACGGCGGCGCACTTTGCCGAATATGACCTCATCCTGGCGATGGACGAGAGCAATCTTGGCCATTTGCGTGCGATGCGCCCGCATACGGCAGTGGGGGAGCTCGACCTGTTCCTGCGCCGTTATGGCGCAGCGCTGGATGAAGTGCCAGACCCGTACTACGGCGGCGCCGATGGCTTCGAGCAGGTGCTCGACCTGGTCGAAGCGGCGTGCCAGGCACTGGTCCTGGAAATCAAGGGGCGGTTATGACAGTGCAGTGGCAGGAGCAGGTATCGCTCAAGCCGTACAACACCTTTGGTATCGACGTGAAAGCGCGGTATTTCAGCCAGGCACATGATGATCAGGAGGTGCGCCAGGCGCTGGCCCAGGCCCAGCAAGGCGGCGTGCCAGTGCTGGTGATTGGCGGAGGCAGCAACCTGTTGCTGACCCGCGATATCGATGCGCTGGTGCTGCACATGGCCAGCCGTGGCCGGCGCGTGCTCAGCGACGATGGCGAACGTATCGTGGTCGAGGCCGAGGCCGGTGAGCCATGGCACCCGTTCGTGCAGTGGACATTGGCGCAGGGGTATTGCGGGCTGGAGAACCTCAGCCTGATCCCCGGCACCGTGGGCGCCGCGCCGATGCAGAACGTGGGCGCTTATGGCGTGGAGATCAAGGACGTGTTTGTAGCCCTTACCGCCCTGGACCGCGAGACAGGCGAGCTGCGTGACTTCGGCCTGGCGGAATGTGCGTTCGGGTATCGCGACAGCCTGTTCAAACGCAACCCCGGACATTGGTTGATCCTGCGGGTGCGCTTTGCCTTGAGCCGTACGCTGCGGGCTCACCTGGATTACGGTCCGGTGCGCCAGCGCCTGGCAGAGCAGGGGGTGACCGAGCCGACCGCGCAGGCGATCAGCGAGGCGATCTGCAGCATTCGCCGCGAGAAGCTGCCAGACCCGGCAGAGCTGGGTAATGCCGGGAGCTTCTTCAAGAACCCGGTGGTCTCGGCGGAACAGGTCGAGCGAATCCGTGCGCAGTACCCGGGGGTGGTGGCTTATCCGCAAGCCGATGGCCAGGTGAAGCTGGCGGCAGGCTGGTTGATCGAGCAGGCAGGCTGGAAGGGCCATCGCGAAGGGGATGCCGGGGTGCATCGTTTGCAGTCGCTGGTGCTGGTCAACTACGGCCAGGCGAGCGGGGCGCAGATGCATGCGCTGGCGCGACGGATCCAGGCCGATATCCTCGAGCGGTTCGGGGTCGAGCTGGAGATGGAGCCTAACCTCTACTGATTCAGTGCCTGGGCTGGCCCTTTCGCGGGTAAACCCGCTCCCACAGGGACCTCGCAGGGCCTGAGGGTAGTGGGGCCCCTGTGGGAGCGGGTTTACCCGCGAAGAGGTCGGTACAGAAAAAACGCCCAGCCAAGAAAAAGCCCCGCCAGTTCGCACTGGCGGGGCTTTTTCATTCAGCCTTGGCTATCAACCGTGATGAGGCTTTTGCTCATCGGTGGCTTCCAGGGCTGGCTCCTCGGTGGCTGCAGCAGCTTCCTGTGCGGCTTTGGCGGCAGCCTCGGCCTCACGCTTGCGGCGACGCACTTCACGCGGGTCGTTCGGCGCACGGCCGTTGGCCAGGATAACAGTGGCAGGTTCCACCGCCGCAGGGGCTTCGACCGGTGCAGGTTCGACGGCCACTGGTGCAGGCTCGGCCACCACTTCTGGCTGGGCTTCGACAACCGGGGCAGGTTGCTCGGCAACCGGAGCGGCTTCGGCCACGGCTGGGGCCTGCTCGATTTCACCGGCCTCGACGGCAGGTGCTTCTACCGGTGCTTCGGCAACCACTACCGGTTCGGCAGCAGGTGCTTGCTCGACCACTGGCTGCGGAGTGACTTCGACCACTGGCTCGGCAGTTGCCTCGACCACGGCCACAGGCTCGCTGACCGGCAGCTCGACCACGGGGGCCACGGCCACTTCTTCAGCTTTGGCAGCAGCTTCGATCTTCTCGACCTGCTCGACCGGCTGGGCGACTTCGCTGTTGTCGGTTTCCGCTACGGCGGCGACCTCGGCAGTGGCAAGCTCGGCCTGCTGGTTGGCCTGTGCTTCAGCGTCGGCACTGATGTTGCTGCTGGCGACAGCGGCAGTCACGGCCAGGCCGGCGGCCAGTTCGGCACCCAGCTCGGTGGCCTGATGCGGTTGAGGCTGCTCTTCGCTGCCTTCTTCCTCGCTGCCATCGATCAGCTCGCCGTTGGCGTTGCGCTGACGCTCACGACGGTTGCTGCGACGACGCTGGCCACGGGAACGGCGGCGTGGGCGCTCGCCATCGTTGCCTTCCTGTTCGTCCTGCAGCAGCTCTTCGTTCGGCAGTTGCTCTTCGGCCAGCTCGGCAGCCTGCTCGGCGGCTTCTTCGGCTGCGCGTGGCTGACGCTCTTCACGTGGTGGGCGAGGGGCACGTTCTTCGCGTGGAGCACGTTCTTCACGAGGTGCGCGCTCTTCACGTGGGGCACGTTCTTCGCGAGGTGCGCGTTCCTCGCGCGGTGCACGTTCTTCACGCGGTGCGCGTTCTTCACGTGGAGCACGCTCTTCACGCGGGGCGCGTTCTTCGCGAGGTGCGCGCTCTTCACGTGGGGCGCGTTCTTCGCGTGGAGCACGTTCTTCACGGGCCACACGTTCCTCGCGCGGCTGACGTTCCTCGCGCTCGGCAGGGGTAGCGTCCAGTGGCTCACGCAGTTCGCGCACGCGCTCTTCGCCACGGTTGCCACGGCGGTCTTCGCGTGGCTGGCGTGGTGCGCGTTCTTCACGCGGTGCACGCTCTTCGCGTGGGGCGCGTTCTTCACGTGGTGCACGCTCTTCACGTGGGGCTCGTTCTTCGCGTGGCGCTCGTTCTTCACGAGGTGCGCGCTCGGCACGCTCTTCACGTGGTTTGCGCTCTTCGTCGCGGCGGCCGTTGCGGTTGCGGCTCTGCTGGCGGCCGTTGCGGCGTTCTTCGTTGCGTGGGCTACGCTCGGCGGCTGGCTTCTCGGCGGCGGTGACAACCGGCGCGGCGGCAGGCTCTTCCTTGCCGGCGAACAGGCTTACCAGCGACTTCACCAGGCCCTTGAACAGGCTTGGCTCCGGGGCGACCGGGGCAGGGGCGACCGGTGCGGCAGGCTGCTGCTCTTCGATAGTGGCCGGCACCGGCGCGTTGGCGCGGGCCGGGGCGGTCTTGACTGCGGCTTCCTGGCGAACCAGGGTGCGGGTGGCGGTCGGCTGCGGCGCTTCTTCGGCTTCGGCGGCGGCGATCTCGTAGCTGGACTGGTTGTTCAGCACTTCCGGGTTGTCGTCGCGCAGGCGCTGGACTTCGAAGTGCGGGGTTTCCAGGTGATCGTTCGGCAGGATGATGATGCGCGCACGGGTGCGCAGTTCGATCTTGGTGATCGAGTTGCGCTTCTCGTTGAGCAGGAAGGCAGCCACCGGGATCGGCACCTGGGCACGAACTTCGGCGGTGCGGTCCTTCAGGGCCTCTTCTTCGATCAGGCGCAGGATGGCCAGCGACAGCGATTCGACGTCACGGATGATGCCGGTGCCGGAGCAGCGTGGGCAGACGATGCCGCTGCTTTCGCCCAGCGACGGGCGCAGGCGCTGACGGGACATTTCCAGCAGGCCGAAGCGAGAAATGCGGCCGACCTGGACGCGGGCACGGTCGGCTTCCAGGCACTCGCGAACACGTTCTTCGACGGCGCGCTGGTTTTTCGCCGGGGTCATGTCGATGAAGTCGATGACGATCAGGCCGCCGATGTCACGCAGGCGCAGCTGGCGGGCGATTTCCTCGGCCGCTTCCAGGTTGGTCTGCAGGGCGGTTTCTTCGATGTCGCTGCCTTTTGTGGCGCGCGCCGAGTTGATGTCGATGGACACCAGGGCTTCGGTCGGGTCGATCACGATCGAACCGCCGGACGGCAGGTCGACCACGCGCTGGAAGGCGGTCTCGATCTGGCTTTCGATCTGGAAACGGTTGAACAGCGGCACGCTGTCTTCGTACAGCTTGACCTTGCTGGCGTACTGCGGCATCACCTGGCGGATGAAGGTCAGGGCTTCTTCCTGGGCATCGATGCTGTCGATCAGCACTTCACCGATGTCCTGGCGCAGGTAGTCGCGGATGGCGCGGATGATGACGTTGCTTTCCTGGTAGATCAGGAATGGCGCGGCGCGGTCCTGGGACGCTTCCTTGATGGCGGTCCACAGTTGCAGCAGGTAGTCGAGGTCCCACTGCATTTCTTCACTGCTGCGGCCAAGGCCGGCAGTGCGCACGATCAGGCCCATGTCGCCCGGCACGGTCAGGCCGTTCAGGGCTTCACGCAGTTCGTTGCGCTCTTCGCCTTCGATGCGGCGGGAAATGCCGCCAGCGCGCGGGTTGTTCGGCATCAGCACCAGGTAGCGGCCGGCCAGGCTGATGAAGGTGGTGAGGGCGGCGCCTTTGTTGCCACGCTCTTCCTTCTCGACCTGGACGATGACTTCCTGGCCTTCGCTCAGTACTTCCTTGATGTTGACCCGCCCTTCGGGGGTTTTCTTGAAGTATTCGCGGGAGATTTCTTTCAGCGGCAGGAAGCCGTGACGTTCGGAACCGAAGTCGACGAAGGCGGCTTCGAGGCTGGGTTCGATGCGGGTGATCTTGCCTTTGTAGATGTTGGCCTTTTTCTGCTCGCGCGCGCCGGACTCGATGTCCAGGTCGTAGAGACGTTGGCCGTCCACCAGGGCTACACGCAACTCTTCGGGTTGAGTCGCGTTAATCAGCATTCTTTTCATGTTGTACCGTCGGTTTCCGGGCTGCCGGAAACGGCGTTCGGCACACACGACGTCTCATGGTCGGTGCCAAGGTGCGCAAAGGGTGGCCGGGCCACCCCCGTGTCGAGCGACGTTCGGCACCAGCCGGTTGCCCAGCCTGCCGTTGTCGCGACGACGCGTCCTGTTTGCTGCGGTGCCAACAAGGCCCCGGTGGCTTCGAATAGGAATCCGAATCAACCAAGCGGGCCTTGTGCACTCAGTCAGGAGGAGGAATCAACCGTCAGCCGTGGACGCCCGGGGGCATCTGTTCAGGACCTTATCCGCTCGCCAGCCGTTCAGTGGGCTGGTGGGCCGGACGCGGTGCTACACGGTCCGAGGGCTGTGCATCTCCACCCTGCACGTATCCCTGATAATTCGGGTGCTGCCGCGCGCTGAATCCGCAACGGGTTGCATTTTTCGCCAGCGCAGGTTCTGCGCTGGCGCCATTCATGTCCAAGGCAGGTATTTCCGAAGCATTCGCCGGGCGTTGCGTGGAAGCGACGGGGCGGGCAGAGGTGCAGCGAAAAGAATCGGGTAAGCAGGTGAAACACCGCACTTGTCGTTTTTTTTCGGTCTTCTCTACACAGCGCTGGTGGCGATTCCAGGCAATTCGGTAAACTGGCGAAAACCCCGTAGGACGGCCTCGCGTCCTGCAGAATTGCGTTGGTCAGGGGCCGGCTAGGAGCCTGGTGCCGCTGGCCTGCCGCTTTTGGCGGCGTTCGCGACTATAGCAGCAATGATTAAGTGCTTCAATTCCATAAAAAATTGTTATGATCCCGCCATGACGACCAATACCCCTCCGACTTCCGGCGTTCAGCTGATCGAAGTCGCGCCGGAGCTTGCCGGCCAACGCATCGACAATTTCCTCATCACGGCCCTCAAGGGCGTGCCAAAGACTCTGGTCTACCGCATCCTGCGCAAGGGTGAAGTGCGGGTCAACAAGGGCCGCGTCAAGCCGGAGTACAAGATCCAGGCCGGTGACATCGTGCGGGTACCGCCCGTCCGCCTGCCGGAACGTGACGAACCGGCGCCGGTGGCCCAGGGCCTGCTGCAGCGCCTGGAAGCGGCCATCGTCTACGAAGACAAGGCGCTGATCGTGATGAACAAGCCGGCGGGCATCGCCGTGCATGGCGGCAGTGGTCTGAGCTTCGGCGTGATCGAGGCGCTGCGCCAACTGCGCCCGGATGCCAAGGAACTGGAACTGGTGCACCGACTGGACCGTGACACCTCCGGCCTGCTGATGATCGCCAAGAAGCGCAGCATGCTGCGTCACCTGCATGCCGCGCTGCGTGGCGACGGTGTCGACAAGCGCTACATGGCGCTGGTGCGCGGCCATTGGCCGACCTCGAAGAAGCAGGTCAGCGCGCCGTTGCTCAAGAGCAACCTGCGTTCCGGTGAGCGCATGGTCGAGGTGAACGACGAGGGCAAGGAGGCACTGACCCTGTTCCGCGTGCTGCGCCGCTTCGGCGAGTTTGCCACCATTGTCGAGGCGCGCCCGATCACTGGCCGTACCCACCAGATCCGCGTGCACACCCTGCATGCCGGGCATATGATCGCTGGCGACAGCAAGTACGGCGACGAAGATTTCAGTCGTGAAATTCGCGACTTGGGCGGCAAGCGCCTGTTCCTGCATGCCTACGCGCTGACGGTGCCGCTGCCGGATGGTGGCGAATTGAAGCTCGAAGCGCCGGTGGATGAAGTCTGGGCGAAAACCGTTGAACGTCTGAGTGCGTCCTGATCCATGAAAAAAGGCTACGAGCTACTGATCTTCGACTGGGACGGCACCTTGGCTGACTCGATCGGGCGTATCGTCGAGGCGATGAATGCCGCCGCCGATCGTGCCGGTGAGGTGCAAAGCAGCGAGGATGCGGTCAAGGGCATCATCGGTCTGGCCCTGGGCGAGGCGATCCACACCCTGTACCCGCACCTGGCGCCTGCTCAGGTCGAAAGCTTTCGTCAGTACTATGCAGATATCTACATGGCCCTGGACCAGCAGCCCTCGCCGCTGTTCGAGGGGGTGGTCGAGTCGCTGGATGCCTTCCGTGCCGAGGGTTACCGCCTGGCGGTGGCCACCGGCAAGGCGCGTCGCGGGCTGGACCGGGTGCTCAAGGCCAATGGCTGGGAGCAGTTTTTCGACATCACTCGCGCCGCCGACGAGACCCGCGGCAAGCCGCACCCGCTGATGCTCGAGGAAATCCTCGGCCATTGCGGTGTCGAACCGGGGCGTGCGCTGATGGTTGGCGATTCGGCATTTGACCTGCAGATGGCCAGCAATGCCGGCATGCATTCGGTGGCGGTGGGCTATGGTGCCATGTCGCTGCAGGCGCTGGCCGAGTTTGGCCCGCAGGTATGCATCGATCATTTTTCCCAGTTGCGCGAGTGGCTGGGTGGTTCCGCAATTCCATTTCCAAGGTAGGTAAGCATGGCAGACGAATGGAAAGCCCCCGAGGCCGAACCCGAGGAGCGCGAAGAGCGCAAAAGCTGGAAGCTACTGGAAAAGACCCTGCTGGCAGGTGTTCAGGAGCAGCGCCGGGCGCGACGCTGGGGGATCTTCTTCAAGTTGCTGACCTTCGTCTACCTGTTCGGCATCCTGATTCTGTTCACACCGTTGATGGATATGGACAAGGCTGCGTCGCGCAGTGCCAGCCATACCGCGCTGGTCGAGGTGCGTGGGGTGATTGCCGACCAGGAGCCGGCCAGCGCCGACAATATCGTCAAGAGCCTGCGCGAAGCGTTCAAGGACAGCAAGACCAAGGCTGTGGTGATGCGCATCAACAGCCCTGGAGGCAGCCCGGTACAGTCGGGTTACGTGTATGACGAAATCCGCCGTCTGCGGGCCGAATACCCGGCCATCAAGCTGTATGCGGTCATCGCCGACCTTGGTGCTTCCGGTGCCTACTACATCGCCAGTGCGGCGGACGAGATCTATGCCGACAAGGCCAGCCTGGTGGGCTCGATTGGTGTGACCGCAGCCGGTTATGGCTTTGTCGGCACCATGGAGAAGCTGGGTGTGGAGCGGCGTACCTACACTGCAGGCGAGCACAAGGCCTTTCTCGATCCGTTTTCGCCTCAGAAGCCGGAAGAGACCGAGTTCTGGCAGGGCGTGCTGAATACCACGCACCAGCAGTTCATCGCCATGGTCAAGCAGGGGCGGGGCGAACGCCTGAAGGACAAGGAGCATCCGGAACTGTTCAGTGGCCTGGTCTGGTCGGGTGAGCAGGCCAAGGAGTTGGGCCTGGTGGATGGGCTGGGCAGTGCCAGCTATGTGGCGCGCGAAATCGTGGGCGAGAAGGAACTGGTGGACTTCACCGTGCAGGAGTCGGCGTTCGATCGCTTCTCCAAGCGTGTGGGGGCCAGTGTGGCCGAGCGCCTGGCGATGTGGATGGGGTTCCAGGGGCCGCAGTTGCGCTGATCCGGAAGTGCCGGGGCGCTTTGCGCCCCTTCGCGGGCATGCCCGCTCCCACGGGGAACGCGCAAAACTCGCAGGCTGCGACACGCCTGTGGGAGCGGGCGTGCCCGCGAAGGGCCGCAGCGCGGCCCCAAAATCTCAGGGAATCACCACCCCTTCCCTGGTCAACATATCCACCAATCTAATCAACGGCAGCCCGATCAGGCTGGTCGCATCGCACCCGTGCGTGCTCTGGAACAGGCTCACTCCCAGCCCCTCGGCCTTGAAGCTGCCGGCACAGTCCAGCGGCTGTTCTGCCGTCACATAGCGTTCCACCCGCTCCCGGTCCAGTTCGCGCAGGGTCACGGTAAACGGCACGCAGTCCACCTGGCAGTGCCCGGTGGCGCTGTTCAGCAATGCCAGCCCGGTCAGAAAGCTTACCTGCTGCCCGCTGCACTCCAGCAGCTGCTCGCAGGCCCGCTCGAAGGTGTGCGGCTTGCCCAGTACCTGTTCGCCCAGCACCGCAACCTGGTCCGAGCCGATGATCAGGTGCCCGGGGTGGCTGCCCGTCAGGGCCTCGGCTTTTTGCCTGGCCAGCCGGCGCACCAGTTCCACCGCCGGTTCGTCGTCCAGGCGCCGCTCGTCTATATCGGGGCTTGCCCAGGTGAAGGGCAGGCGCAGGCGCGCGAGCAGTTCGCGGCGGTAGGCAGAGCTGGAAGCCAGTAACAGAGGAAGCATGGTAGACTCCTGATTCGGTTGAACAAATTCTATCACGCACGATGCCGCCGAATTTCCTTTGACAGGGGCGGGGGGCATCCCTAGAATGCTGCGCCTATGTTGAATGACCCGATTCCACCTCACGTTGACCCGCGCAAATTAGCCGATCGTGGCGTAACCCTTAACGGTTCGCTGCAGCTCGCTGATTTGGAAAGACTCTGCGACCCGCTTTCCGACAATGTCGGTACGGTGCAGGCGAAGTTCGATTTTGAACGAGATGAACAGCACGTGGTGGTTATCCACAGCGAGCTGGACGTCGAGGTCAAGATGGTTTGCCAGCGTTGTCTTGAGCTGGTCACCCTGCCGATCCACAGCGAATGTACATACGCTGTGGTGAAGGAGGGTGCGAATACCCAGTCGTTGCCGAAAGGCTATGACGTGCTGGAACTGGGCGAAGATCCTTTGGATCTGCAGGCATTGATCGAGGAGGAGCTTTTGCTCGCCTTGCCAATCGTGCCTGCTCATCATCCGGAAGAATGCCAGCAGCCGGCGGGCGCAGACGAGCCCGAATCGAGCAAGGACGAGGTATCGCGGTCCAACCCGTTCAGTGTTTTGGCGCAGTTAAAGCGTGACCCAAACGTTTAGGAGTTAATCAATTATGGCTGTTCAGCAGAACAAAAAATCCCGCTCTGCCCGTGACATGCGCCGTTCGCACGACGCCCTGTCGGAAAACGCGCTGTCGGTAGAGAAAACCACCGGTGAAGTACACCTGCGTCACCACGTTTCGCCAGAAGGCGTATACCGTGGTCGCAAAGTGATCGACAAGGGCGCTGACGAGTAATCCTTGTCCGCTCAGATCATCGCGATCGACGCAATGGGCGGGGACTTCGGTCCCCGCAGCATTGTCCAGGCTAGCATTGCCTGCCTTTCGGCTACCCCCTCGCTGCACCTGACCCTCGTCGGTCAACCCTCCCTCCTTGAAGATCTTGTAAGCGGCCTTGCGGCTGCGGATCGCGCGCGCCTGCAAATCGTGGCCGCCAGCGAGGTGATCGGCATGGACGAGCGGCCATCCCAGGCGTTGCGCGGCAAGCCGGACTCGTCGATGCGCATCGCCCTCGAACTGGTACGTGACGGCAAGGCGCAGGCTTGCGTCAGCGCCGGCAATACCGGGGCGCTGATGGCGCTCTCGCGTTTCGTGCTCAAGACACTGCCGGGTATCGACCGGCCGGCCATGGTGGCGGCGATCCCGACCCAGACCGGTTACTGCCAGTTGCTCGACCTTGGTGCCAACGTCGACTGCAGCGCCGAGAACCTCTACCAGTTCGCGGTGATGGGCTCGGTGGCCGCCCAGGCCCTGGGCGTGCAGCGGCCGCGTGTGGCACTGCTGAACATCGGTACCGAGGACATCAAGGGCAACCAGCAGGTCAAGCTGGCGGCCAGCCTGTTGCAGAACGCCCGGGGGCTCAACTACATAGGCTTCGTCGAAGGTGACGGATTGTATCGCGGCGAAGCTGATGTGGTTGTGTGCGACGGGTTCGTCGGCAACATCCTGCTCAAGTCGAGCGAGGGGTTGGCGACGATGATCGGCGCGCGCATCGAGCAGTTGTTCAAGGGGGGCGTGTTGTCGCGGGCAGCCGGAGCTGTGGCCATGCCGCTGCTCAAGCGCCTGCAGGCCGACCTCGCACCGGCGCGGCACAATGGCGCGAGTTTCCTGGGGTTGCAGGGCATCGTCATCAAGAGCCATGGTTCGGCGGGGGTGCAGGGCTTCCAGAGTGCCATCCAGCGGGCGTTGATCGAGATCCAGGAAAACCTGCCGCAGCGCTTGCATGGGCGGCTCGAGGACCTGCTGTTGTAGTCTGTGCCGGCCCGTTCGCGGGCAAACTTGTTCAGGCCTGTGGTAACCCTGCGGGAGCGGGTTTTCCCGCGAAAGGGCCTGTGCCGAAGGAATAAAGGCCTTAGGCATATCGACGATGAAGTGCTTAAATGTGACCGCTTGGTCTGCGTCTTCATCCAAGCTTTCAGATTCCGCGCCTGGCCCAGGGCCTGGCGCACCCTATCCGACGACAAGATCATAAGGGCTTGTTCAATGTCTGCATCTCTCGCATTCGTCTTTCCCGGTCAAGGTTCCCAGTCGCTGGGCATGCTCGCCGAGCTCGGCGCCGAGAAGCCAGTGATCATCGAAACCTTCAAGGAAGCGTCCGAGGCACTCGGTTACGACCTGTGGAAGCTGGTCCAGGAAGGCCCGGAAGAGCAACTCAACCAGACCGACAAGACCCAGCCGGCCATCCTCACCGCGTCCATCGCGCTGTGGCGCCTGTGGCTGGAAGAGGGCGGTGCCAGGCCGGCCTTCGTCTCTGGCCACAGCCTGGGTGAATACAGTGCCCTGGTTGCCGCCGGCAGCCTGAGCCTGAAAGATGCCGTGCGCCTGGTCGAGCGCCGTGGCCAGCTGATGCAGGAAGCCGTGCCGGCCGGCCATGGCGCCATGGCCGCCATTCTCGGCCTGGACGACGCCGTGGTCGTGGAAATCTGCGCCGAAGCGGCCGAAGACCAGGTGGTCAGCGCGGTCAACTTCAACTCGCCAGGCCAGGTGGTCATCGCCGGCAACAAGGCCGCCGTCGATCGCGCCATCGAGCTGTGCAAGGCCAAGGGTGCCAAGCGCGCCCTGCCGCTGGCGGTCAGCGTGCCGTCGCACTGCGCGCTGATGAAGCCTGCTGCCGAGCGCTTTGCCGATGCGGTCAACGCCATCGAGTGGAAGGCCCCGCAAATTCCGGTGGTGCAGAACGTTACTGCCGCAGTAGCTGCCGACCTCGATGCTCTCAAGCACGACCTGCTGGCGCAGCTGTACCAGCCAGTGCGCTGGGTCGAGTGCGTGCAGACCCTGGCCGCCAACGGTGCGGTCAACCTGGTCGAGTGCGGCCCGGGCAAGGTCCTCGCCGGCCTGAACAAGCGTTGCGCCGATGGCGTGACCACCTACAACCTCAATACCCCTGACGCCGTCGCCGCCACCCGCGCGGCACTGGCCTGATTTGGAGAAGCTTGCATGAGCCTGCAAGGTAAAGTTGCACTGGTCACCGGCGCCAGCCGTGGCATTGGCCAGGCCATCGCCCTCGAGCTGGGCCGCCAGGGCGCGACCGTGATCGGCACCGCCACTTCGGCTTCCGGCGCCGAGCGCATTGCTGCCACCCTGAAAGAACACGGCATCACCGGTACCGGCATGGAATTGAACGTGACCAGCGCCGAATCGGTTGAAGCTGTGCTGGCCGCCATCGGCGAGCAGTTCGGCGCACCGGCCATCCTGGTCAACAACGCCGGTATCACCCGTGACAACCTCATGCTGCGCATGAAGGACGACGAGTGGTTCGACGTGATCGATACCAACCTGAACAGCCTCTACCGTCTGTCCAAGGGTGTGCTGCGTGGCATGACCAAGGCACGTTGGGGTCGTATCATCAGCATCGGCTCGGTCGTCGGTGCCATGGGCAACGCTGGCCAGGCCAACTACGCGGCCGCGAAGGCCGGGCTTGAAGGCTTCAGCCGCGCCCTGGCGCGTGAAGTGGGCTCGCGTGGCATCACTGTCAACTCGGTGACCCCGGGCTTCATTGACACCGACATGACCCGCGAGCTGCCAGAAGCGCAGCGCGAAGCCCTGCAGACCCAGATCCCGCTGGGCCGCCTGGGCCAGGCCGACGAAATCGCCAAGGTGGTTTCGTTCCTGGCATCCGACGGCGCAGCCTACGTAACCGGCGCCACCGTGCCGGTCAACGGCGGGATGTACATGTAATACTGCAACCCAATGTGACGGATTTCGTAAAAAAAGAGTCATACTGCGAGCCTAAAATCCGTTATAAAGCTGCAACCAGATTCCAGGCAGCGGGTGAGGTGACTGGTGTGAAGGTGCGTTTAGCTTGAAAAGCGAACGTCTTTCTATAAAATTAGCCACCGGCCAGCTGCCTGACATATGTCCATTAGGAGTGAAAACTAGGTATGAGCACCATCGAAGAACGCGTCAAGAAAATCGTCGCCGAGCAACTGGGCGTCAAGGAAGAGGAAGTGACTCTCGAGAAGTCCTTCGTCGATGACCTGGGTGCCGATTCGCTTGACACCGTTGAGCTGGTGATGGCTCTGGAAGAGGAATTCGAGACCGAAATCCCTGACGAAGAAGCCGAGAAGATCACTACCGTTCAAGCTGCCGTAGACTACGTCAAAGCCCACCAGGCCTAAGACGCTGTAGTCGACGCTTCTTGTCGGGAAAAACCGCACTG
Organism: Pseudomonas sp. TE3-3-F2023; assembly: GCF_036784815.1. Lineage (NCBI taxonomy): Bacteria > Pseudomonadati > Pseudomonadota > Gammaproteobacteria > Pseudomonadales > Pseudomonadaceae > Pseudomonas > Pseudomonas sp. TE3-3-F2023. The sequence goes on from NZ_CP145113.1 coordinate 2,433,051, forward strand.
CCTTTGCCGGCGTGCGGTTTTTTCTTTGCGAGCACCCTGCGTTTTGCAGGTCGGTCTCGTTCACCGGGTACCAAGAGCTTGTTGCCATTTCATTCCATTGCTTGAATGCAATGGCAAGAAACTCTGTCATTAGAAAAGGAGAGTACTGTGTCGCGTAGACGCGTCGTGGTCACCGGTATGGGTATGCTGTCGCCACTGGGTACTGATGTACCGAGCACCTGGCAGGGCATTCTGGCTGGCCGCAGTGGCATCGGTCCGATCGAACACACGGACCTGTCTGCCTACTCCACCCGTTTTGGCGGCTCGGTGAAAGGCTTCGAGGTCGAGCAATACCTGTCGGCCAAAGAGGCCCGCAAGCTCGACCTGTTCATCCAGTATGGCCTGGCGGCCGGGTTTCAGGCGGTGCGTAATGCCGGCCTGGAGGTCACCGACGCCAACCGCCAGCGTATTGGCGTGGCCATGGGCTCGGGTATCGGCGGCCTGACCAACATCGAAGAAACCAGCCGCACCCTGCACGATTCGGGGCCGCGTCGTATTTCGCCGTTCTTCGTGCCGGGCTCGATCATCAACATGATCTCCGGGTTCCTGTCGATCCACCTGGGGCTGCAGGGGCCGAACTACGCCATTGCCACTGCCTGCACCACTGGTACGCACTGCATCGGCATGGCCGCGCGCAACATCGCCTACGGTGAAGCCGATGTGATGATCGCCGGCGGCGCCGAAATGGCCGCCTGCGGCCTGGGCATGGGCGGCTTCGGTGCCTCCCGCGCGCTGTCCACTCGCAACGACGAGCCGACCCGGGCCAGCCGTCCGTGGGACAAGGGCCGTGACGGCTTCGTGCTTTCCGACGGTGCCGGTGCCCTGGTGCTCGAAGAGCTGGAGCACGCCAAGGCCCGCGGCGCGACCATCTATGCCGAGCTGGTCGGCTTCGGCATGAGCGGTGACGCCTATCACATGACTTCGCCACCCGACACCGGCGAAGGCGCTGCCCGTTGCATGGCCAACGCCTTGCGTGATGCCGGCATCCAGCCGGAAGAGGTCAGCTACATCAACGCCCATGGCACCTCGACCCCTGCTGGCGACGTGGCCGAAGTGGCGGCGATCAAGCGCGTGTTCGGTGAGCATGCCTACAAGCTGGCGGTCAGCTCGACCAAGTCGATGACCGGTCACCTGTTGGGCGCCGCCGGTGCCGTGGAAGCTATCTTCAGCGTGCTGGCGATCAACAGCCAGATGGCTCCGCCCACCATCAACCTGGACGAGCCGGACGAGGGCTGCGACCTCGACTTCGTACCGCACCAGGCGCGCAGCATGCCGATCGATGTGGTGCTGTCCAACTCGTTCGGCTTTGGCGGTACCAACGGTTCGCTGGTATTCCGCCGGTTCGCCGGTTGATGCAAAGCTGGATCGATGGCCAGCCGGCGGCTGCAATCAACCTGCAGAACCGCGGCCTGGCCTACGGCGATGGGCTGTTCGAGACCATCGCCGTGCGCGGCGGCCGGCCCAGCCTGCTGGACGGCCATCTCGCACGCCTGGCGCTGGGCTGCCAGCGCCTGGCGATCAATGCCGACCTGGCGCTGGTGCGCGACGAACTCCTGCGCTACGCCAACCAACTCGGTGATGGCGTAGCCAAACTCATCCTTACTCGTGGCGACAGCCAGCGCGGTTACGCGCCGGTTGCCGGTGCCGCGCCGCGCCGTATCCTGCAGGGCAGCCTGTTGCCCAGCTATCCTGTCGAACATGCCGAGCATGGCGTGTGCCTGTTCCCCTGCCAGACCCGGCTTGGGGAACAACCGCTGCTGGCCGGCCTCAAACACCTCAACCGCCTGGAGCAGGTGCTGGCCCGTGCCGAATGGCAGGGCAGCGAACATGCCGAGGGCCTTATGCGTGATGGGCAGGGCAGGGTGATCGAAGGGGTGTACAGCAATCTGTTCCTGGTGCGCGATGGCGTGCTGTTCACGGCCGACCTCAGCCGCTGTGGCGTCGCTGGCGTGATGCGGGCCGCGTTGCTGGAACAGGCAGCGCTGCTGGGCATCCCGGTGCAGGTCTGCGACCTGCCGTTCGACGCGCTGGAGCAGGCAGATGAAGTATTTGTCTGCAACAGCGTCTACGGTGTCTGGCCTGTGCGTGGCGTTGCCGCGCTAAACTGGTCGCCGGGCCCGCTCACCCGTAAACTGCAGGCCGTTGCCCGTACGTTACTGGAAACCTGAATTCGTGAGACGTAAATTCCTGCTGCTGCTGGAAATGGGCTTGATCCTCGCCGGCCTCGCCGTGGGCTGGTCGGCCTGGAAGGTCAACTCGGTCCTGGAGCAGCCCCTGCACGTGACGCAGGAGCGCCTGCTCGACGTGCCCAATGGCACCACCCCCAACCGCATGTTCTATCGCATGCAGAACGAAGGGTTGCTCGACGACGCCGTCTGGTTGCGCCTGTACTGGCGCTTCAACATGGCCGGCACCCCCCTGCACACCGGCGAGTACCGCCTGACCCCAGGCATGACCGTGGAGCAGTTGTTCGATGCCTGGCGTCGGGCCGACGTGGTGCAGTACAACCTGACCCTGGTCGAAGGCTGGACCTTCCGCCAGGTGCGTTCGGCCGTGGCCAAGCATGAAAAGATCAAGCACACGCTGGATGGGCTGTCCGATTCGGAAGTGATGGACAAGCTCGGCCATACCGGTGTGTTCCCCGAGGGGCGCTTCTTCCCGGACACCTACCGCTTCGTGCGCGGCATGAGCGACGTCGAACTGCTGCAGCAGGCCTATATGCGCCTGGATGAAGTGCTGGCCAAGGAATGGGCCGAGCGCACAGCCGACCTGCCATACCGTGACCCGTACCAGGCACTGATCATGGCCTCGCTGGTAGAAAAGGAAACCGGCATTCCCCAGGAGCGCGGGCAGATTGCTGGCGTTTTCGTGCGGCGCCTGCGCCTGGGCATGATGCTGCAGACTGACCCGACGGTGATCTACGGCATGGGTGAGCGCTACAACGGCAAGATCACCCGCGACGACCTGCGCGAGCCGACGCCCTACAACACCTACACCATCAACGGCCTGCCGCCGACCCCGATCGCCATGGTCGGTCGCGAAGCGATTCACGCGGCGCTCAACCCGGCCGATGGCACAAGCCTGTACTTCGTCGCCCGTGGCGATGGCAGCCACGTGTTTTCCGACGACCTCGACGACCACAACTCGGCGGTGCGCGAGTTCCAGCTCAAGCGCCGTGCGGACTACCGTTCCAGCCCCGCGCCGCAATCGCAGTCAGAGCCGCAGCCACAAACACAACCAAGTGTCGACGAGGCCGAACAGCCCGAGGCGCCTGCCGATGAATCTACAGCGCAGCCAGCGCCCGACCAGCCGCCTGTGCAGGACGCTCCTGCCGGCGGCGCGCAAGCGGCCGAACGGCCGCTGCCTGACGAACAACATTAAGGACTGCCTGTGAGCGGCTTGTTTATTACTTTGGAAGGCCCCGAAGGCGCGGGCAAGAGCACCAACCGCGACTACCTGGCTGCGCGCTTGTGCGAGCAGGGCCTGGACGTGGTGCTGACCCGTGAGCCCGGCGGCACACCGCTGGCCGAAAAGGTGCGCGAGCTGCTGCTGGCGCCCAGCGATGAAAGCATGGCGGCCGACACCGAACTGTTGCTGGTGTTCGCTGCGCGTGCCCAGCACCTGGCGCAGGTGATCCGGCCGGCGCTGGCCCGCGGGGCGGTTGTCTTGTGTGACAGGTTTACCGATGCCACATACGCCTATCAGGGCGGCGGGCGCGGTTTGCCTGTCGAGCGTATCGCCACCCTGGAGCAATTCGTCCAGGGCGACTTGCGCCCGGACCTGACCCTGGTCTTCGACCTGCCGGTCGAAGTGGGCCTGGCCCGCGCAGCCGCGCGCGGCCGCCTGGACCGTTTCGAGCAGGAAGGCCAGGCGTTCTTCGAAGCGGTGCGTCAGGCCTACCTGCAGCGCGCCAACCGCGAACCACAGCGCTATAGCCTGCTCGACGCCGCCCAACCTCTGGAGGCCGTGCAACGTTCCATCGATGCGTTGCTACCAGGCATCGTGGAGCGTTGCCGTGGCTGAGGCCTATCCCTGGCAGCAGGCCCTCTGGCAGCAACTGGCCGGTCGCAGCCAGCACGCTCACGCCTACCTGCTGCATGGGCCGCAGGGTATCGGCAAGCGGGCCCTGGCCGAGCGCCTGATGGCCCGCCTGCTGTGCCAGCAGCCCCAGGGTATGGAGGCCTGTGGCGGGTGCAAGTCCTGCCTGCTGCTCAAGGCTGGTAGCCACCCGGACAACTTCGTCCTCGAGCCCGAAGAAGCCGACAAACCGATCAAGGTCGACCAGGTGCGCGAGTTGGTGGCCTTTGTGGTGCAGACCGCGCAGTTGGGTGGGCGCAAGGTGGTACTGATCGAGCCGGTGGAAGCGATGAACGTCAACGCCTCCAACGCCCTGCTCAAGAGCCTCGAAGAACCCTCCGGCGATACCGTGTTGCTGTTGGTTACCCACCAGCCCAGCCGCCTGTTGCCGACCATCAAGAGCCGTTGTCAGCAGGTCGCCTGCCCCCAGCCCAGCCTGGCCCAGAGCCAGGCCTGGCTGGCCGGCGCGCTGCCCGACAGTGACGAGGCCGAGCGCAACGAGTTGCTGACCCTGGCTGCCGGTTCGCCGCTGATGGCGGTCAGCTTGCAGGCCCAAGGCGTGCTCGAGCAGCGTGCGCTGGTCACCGACGGGGTGAAGAAGCTGCTGAAGCAGCAGCAATCGCCCAGCCAGCTGGCCGATGCCTGGAACGGCGTGCCGCTGTTGCTGCTGTTCGACTGGTTCTGCGATTGGGCGCATCTGATCCTGCGCTACCAATTGACCCAGGACGAGGAGGGGCTAGGCTTGGCCGATATGCGCAAGGTGGTGCAGTACCTGGCGCAGAAGAGCCGCCAGGCCAAGGTGCTGGAGGTGCAGGCGTGGATCCTGGAGCAGCGCCAGAAGGTGCTGGGCAAGGCCAACCTCAACCGCGCCCTGCTGCTTGAATCGCTGCTGGCCCACTGGCTGCAGTTGCCGGGCGCCCGCTGATTTTCATTTTTTCATGTGTGCCGTTATCCCATGCTTGTAGATTCCCATTGCCATCTTGACCGTCTGGACCTGAGCGCCCACCAGGGCTCCCTCGATGCTGCCCTGCAGGCGGCGCGTGAGCGCGGGGTCGGGCATTTCCTGTGTATTGGCGTCAGCGCCGAGAATGCTGGTGCGGTTAAGGCGCTGAGCGAGCGCTACGCCGATGTCGATTGCTCGGTGGGCGTGCACCCGCTGGATCTTGCGCCGGGCGAAACGCCGGCGCTGGAATGGCTGCTGCGCGAACTCGCTCACCCACATGTGGTGGCGATTGGTGAAACCGGGCTGGATTACCACTACGAGCCGGAAACAGCCGAGCTGCAGCAAGCCTCGTTCCGCCTGCACCTGGAGGCCTCGCGGCAGACCGGCAAGCCGGTGATCGTGCATACCCGTGCGGCGCGTGCCGATACCCTGGCGCTGCTGCGCGAGGCCAACCTGCCGCAGGCCGGCGTGCTGCACTGCTTCACCGAAGACTGGGACATGGCCAAGGCGGCGCTGGACCTGGGGTATTACATTTCGTTGTCTGGCATCGTTACCTTCCGCAATGCCGATGCCCTGCGTGAAGTGGCGCGGCAGGTGCCGGTCGATCGGCTGCTGGTGGAAACGGATTCGCCGTATCTGGCGCCGATCCCGCATCGGGGCAAGCCGAACCTGCCGCAGTACGTGCGTGAGGTGGCCGAGTATGTGGCTTCGTTGCGCGGGGCCAGTTATGAGCAATTGGCCGAACAGACCACTGCCAACTTCAAGCGCTTGTTCCCGTTGGCGCGGGTGGCCTGACAGCAACTCTTCACAATACAACGCCTGAGCGCTCTTGCTCTTGCTTCGGCTTTTGCTTTTAAGCGCGCAATCCCTTCGCTCGGCCTCCTGAAGTCGCGAAGATCAAGATCAAAAGCAAGCTCAAAAGCCAGAGCAAGATCAAAAGCTCAGCACGAGCCTCGAGTGGGCGGCCCGTCACGTAAGCAAAAAAAACCCGGGTTCTGGGGGGGGAATCCGGGTTAAGACCATTAGGAGTAAAACAAAGGTACGCGGTCCCTGAGCACCTTTATCGGCGCGCCACTTGGGGGGATGCGCCGCGCCAACACTTCAAGTATTGGCCAGCTTTGGCGCAGTGCCAGTGCATATTGATCGTTTTTTAAACAGATTTGGAATACGCCAACGTTTCATTCCTCCCGCATCGCATGGCCGTAAGCATCGTGAAACACAGACATGCGTGGATGATCCGTGCAATTTCTTGCAAGTTAGGCATAATAAACCGCTTCGATTGTCATCCAGTCCTTCCTATGCAGAAAGAACCTCGTAAGGTCCGTGAGTTTCGCCGTCGCGAACAGGAAATCCTCGACACCGCGCTCAAACTGTTTCTCGAACAGGGGGAAGACAGCGTCACCGTCGAGATGATCGCTGACGCCGTGGGCATCGGCAAAGGCACGATCTACAAGCACTTCAAGTCCAAGGCGGAGATCTACCTGCGCCTGATGCTCGATTACGAGCGCGACCTGAACGCGCTGTTGCATTCGGCCGACGTCGACCGCGACAAGGAAGCCCTGTCGCGAGCCTACTTCGAGTTCCGCATGCGCGATCCGCAGCGGTACCGGCTGTTCGACCGCCTGGAAGAAAAGGTGGTCAAGGGCAACCAGGTACCGGAAATGGTCGAACAGCTGCACAGCATCCGTGCCTCCAACTTCGACCGCCTGACCCAGCTGATCAAGGGCCGTATCAGCGAAGGCAAGCTCGAGGACGTGCCGCCGTACTTCCATTATTGCGCTGCCTGGGCGCTGGTGCACGGCGCCGTGGCGCTGTACCACTCGCCGTTCTGGAGCAATGTGCTGGAGGATCAGGAAGGCTTCTTCCAGTTCCTGATGGACATCGGCGTGCGCATGGGCAACAAGCGCAAGCGCGATCCGGAACCTTCCAACTGAGATAGTGCAGGCTTTCCCTGAAGCCTGCCAGTCAGCGTTATTGGGGCCGCTTTGCGGCCATCGCAGGCAAGCCAGCTCCCACATGTACAGCGCAGATCTCAAGTGTTGCGCGATCCTGTGGGAGCTGGCTTGCCTGCGATGGGCTGCGCAGCAGCCCCATGACTGACATGCCTGCTTCCACAACAGCACGGCGACACCGACAGCGGCAAAAAGGATAGGGCTTGCAAAAACCTGATTTATGAGTCAGGTTTTGCCAGCCCCCATCATCCATGCCGGAGTCATTCATGATCGTCGATCGTCAAGGCAGGCGTTTTCGCAACCTGCGCGTCAGCCTGACGGCTGCCTGTAATTATGCCTGCACCTACTGCGTGCCAGACGGCAAGCGCCTGGTGGCAGCACAGGACGAACTGCCGGCGGATGCCCTGGCCCGTGGCGTGGCCTACCTGATCGAAGCCGCCGGCATCGAACGCTTGCGCATTACCGGCGGTGAGCCATTGGTCAGTCCGCGCCTGGATGCTTTCCTGGCCGCCGTGGCCAAGCTCGACCTTGACGATATCTCGCTGACTACCAATGGCCAGCTGTTGACGCGCAAGTTGCCCCAATTGCAGGCGGCAGGTATCCGCCGATTGAACGTTTCCCTCGACACACTCGACCCACATGCCTTCCGCCGTATCGCCCGGGGCGGCGACCTGGCCAGTGTGCTGGCGGGTATGGAGCAGGCCAACGCCATGGGTATGCAGATCAAGGTGAACATGGTGCCGATGCGCGGGCACAACCTCGATCAGGTGCTGCCGCTGCTGGATTACTGCCTGGAGCGCGGCTTCGAACTGCGCTTCATCGAGCTCATGCGCATGGGCCATCTGGCCCGTGACCATAACGCCTTCCTGCAACAGTTCGTCGGCCTCGACCAGCTGCTCGCACTGATCGCTGGCAAGCATGCCTACGTTCAGGTCGACGCGCCGCTGGATGCCACCGCCTTGCGTTATGCGGTACCCGGCAAAGGCCACTTCGGGGTGATCGCCAACGAAAGCGTACCGTTCTGCCGCACCTGTTCGCGGCTGCGACTGTCCTCCACGGGTTGGCTGCACGGCTGCCTGTCGTCGGGCAATCGCCATTTCGTGGGCGACCTGCTGGAAAAACCGCGCCATCAGGCGCTGCCGGCCCTGCAGCGCCTGCTGGTCAAGGCCCTGGCAGACAAGCAGGACCTGGCGTTTTCCGGCGATGTGATGGTGATGAAGGTGATCGGCGGCTGAAGCTGGCGCAAAAGCTGCATCCGCCGGCTATTCGCCGGTTTTTCGTCGCCGGCCACTGGAGGAAAGATGCGTAGCCTGGTTTTGCTGCTGGCGCTGTTGGCGCTGGGCGGTTGCATGAATGTCAGCGATATGGGCGAGGGCGTCCGTTACCACATGAGCGATGCCGGTCTGTTGGACCACAGCGATACCCGCCGCACCCTGTCGATCCGCCTGCAGCCCGATTCGTTCATCTTCATCGGCCAGGGCGCATTCGTGCCCCCGGGCAAGGGGCCTGTGCCACGGCAGAACGCAGTGGCCGAACAGGCCTACAAGAGCTTCGTCGAGTATTTCCCACTGGTGCGCCGCGCCCAAGGGCCACTGGGCCTGGAAGAGGCCATCGCCCAGGCGCGTTCGGTGGGTGCCGACTACGTGCTGTATACCCGCTTCGCCCGCACCGACGACCGTATCGGCAATGGCGACGAGTGGTATGACGAACAGGCAGTCGACCGCCTGGGCTGGGACACCGGGGTGGTGCAGATGATGCTCATCGAAACCAGCACCCGCTACCTGATCGACACTGCGCGTATCAAGAGCCGTGGCGGTTTGTTGACGTTCCACGATAAAACCCCGGAGGATTTGCTTGGCGCGCCGATGCGCGAGTACGCTCGTAGCCTTCTGGGTATGAGTGAATGAGGCAAGCGTGATGAGCGATTCCGGCAAGGCCAATGATCTTCTGGCGCAGATCCCCAAAGCCAAGGGCCTGCCGCCGGTGCATCTGTGGAACCCGGACTTTTGCGGTGACATCGACATGCGCATCGCTCGTGATGGCACTTGGTACTACCTGGGTACGCCGATCGGCCGCAAGCCAATGGTGCGGCTGTTTTCCACCATCATCCGCCGCGATGGCGATGACTACTTCCTGATCACCCCGGTAGAGAAGGTGGGCATCCGCGTCGACGATGCGCCGTTCGTGGCCGTTGCGCTGGACGTGGAAGGTGAGGGTGAGCAGCAGGTGCTGCGCTTCACCAGCAATGTCGAGGACCAGGTCGAAGCCGGGCCGGCCAACCCGCTGCGCGTGGTGATCGACCCGGTCACGCAGGAGCCATCGCCGTATGTGCTGATGCGCAGCAACCTCGAGGCGCTGATTCATCGCAACGTGTTCTACCAGTTGGTAGAGCTGGCGGTACCGCGTGAGATCGATGGTGAAGAGTGGCTTGGGGTCTGGAGCCACGGTGAGTTCTACCCGATCGGGCTTAGCAGCTGAGATCTCTGTTGCCTGCACCGTCCTGTTCGGGGGGGGGGGCACTCGATTCCACAGGGTTCTCTGCAGGCTTCAAGGGCTGCAGTGTACCAGTGGGAGCGAGCAAGCCCGCGAAGAGGCCGGTACAGGCAATGATCGGCCTCTTGGTTTTTCACCGAATTGGTCATTTGTCTCTCTGCCCCACAGGCCTAACCTGCAGGCGATTGCCATCCAGGAGAGGCCTCCCATGAAATCCCCTAGCATCATCCTTTTCGCCCTGCTCGCCGCTCAAACCCCTGCCTGGGCGCACGGCGACTCTGCCGACCAGGTCAAGGTCCTGCAGCAGCAACAACCCTCGAACGCCCCCGGCAAGAACGCCGTGATGCTCACCGTCAGCTACGCCCCCGGCCAGGCATCACCCGCGCATCAGCACCCGGGCGCAGTGATGGCCTACGTGCTGGAAGGGGCAGTGGTATCGAAGCTCGATAACGAGCCGGAGAAAACCTACAAGGCCGGTGAATATTGGTACGAAGCCCCGGGTACCGTGCACAGCGTGTCACGCAACGCCAGTCAGAAGCAGTCAGCCAAGTTGCTGGTCTGGAGTCTGGTGGATGAAGGCAGTGCGGTCACATTGCCCTATCCGGCAGCAGGCTCGGAGCGCTGAGCCTTCCCCAGCCGGATCGTCACTTCCTGTGTCAGGTTCGGGTCCAGTACCTGGCAAGGCGCGACCTGCGCGTTGCTTGTGTAGAACGGCGGCAGGTTTCGCGCCAGTCGAGCAACGTCCCTGGCAGTGCAGCCTGTTGGCAGCAATACATATTGCAAGCTTGAGGGAAAGGACGGCGCGGTATGCCGTTCCATGGTGGAGCCATAGGCGCCAAGGGTCATGACCGCCTCGCTGCCGGCCGGGTCCGGAAAACGGAGCAGGACGAATGTGCAGTAACGGGGGTGGGTGAGATGCTGGTGTGCTTCGTCGCGGACCTGTGGGTCGTCATGATTCATCAGGTTCCAGCGTAACGCGGCGTAGCTGCGAGTGGTTTCCATGAACGCAGTGCGAATGGGGGAGCGCGTTTCGTCACCGCCCAGGCAGGCCAGCAGATTGCCGAATGGGTCCAGCAAGGCTACGGCGTTGCACGTATCTGCCGCGAGAGCTGTGTCGACCAATGGCTCGGCCAGTTCGATGCCGGGCAGGCGAGGGTCTGCACTTTTGATGCACAGGCTCCATGGGCTCAAGCCCGCCAGGGCCTGGCGTACCAAGCTCCGGCTGGGTAGGGTGATAGGGTCTTTCAGGGCAGATGGCGGGAGGCCGGCGTTGCTGCTTTCGTCATGCACGTGGTTCACGCTGGCCTCGAACAACGAACGGGTAAGGCACATCGTTGCGGCGTCGATGCGTTCGCCGGCATAGATCGGCCCTTGCGTCGGCCCGACATAGTCGCGATCAAAAGGGCTGCCGACAGCATAGTAGCCCCACGTGGCTTGCGCGCGCAGACGAAGTGCGGTCGGCAGGCCGGGGAATTCGAAGCGACCGTCATGATTGATGCCGGCAAAGGTGTCGAGCGCACTTACGGCAACATTGAAGCCGGCAGTCAGCAAAGCGCCTGCGCACATGGCGCAGGGGTCGAGCGTGGTGATGACGGTCAGTTCATGCGTGGGCGGTAGGGCAAGGCGCTGCTGATTGTCGAAATACCAGTCCACCAGCCGGCGCTCACCATGCCCCGTTGGGTCGTGGAGCCTGAATGCGGGTTGCGCCTGGCTGGCAGAGGGCTCCAGCACGCGGTTGTGCAGGGCGACCAATACCTTGCCAGTGGCATTTTCGATGATGCAGCCACCCACGGCGAACGTTGCCTGTCGGCTTGCCAGGAGGGCCTGGTTGGCGGCGATTGCTACCGCTTGCTGAGCGTTCTGGGTGAAATCGTTGGCTTTCATGCTTGCCTGCGCTCGTCGAGGGATCTCGGACGATACAGCAGCCGTGCGCTGGCATGAGAGGATAAGTGCAACAAAAAACCTCCAGTGCTTGCGCATCTGGAGGTTTTCAATGTTTGGCTCCGCGACCTGGACTCGAACCAGGGACCCAATGATTAACAGTCATTTGCTCTACCGACTGAGCTATCGCGGAATCTGTGCGTATCTTACTGATTGCCCAGGGGAAGTCAAGCCACCCCTAGGCAAAACAATGAGTTACAGCACCTGCACGATAGCTTTGGTCACCACGTGGATGTTGCTCTGGTTCAGCGCGGCCACGGCGATGCGGCCGGTGTCCAGCGCATAGATGCCGAACTCGTTCTTCAGGCGGGCGACCTGGTCTACGGTCAGGCCCGAGTACGAGAACATGCCAACCTGGCGGCCAACGAAGCTGAAGTCGCGGTTGGCGCCATATTCGGCCAGCAGCGAAACCATCTGCTTGCGCATACCGTGGATGCGCTCGCGCATTTCGGCCAGCTCGGTTTCCCACATCTGGCGCAGTTCGGGGCTGTTCAGCACGGTGGCAACGATGGTTGCACCGTGGGTCGGCGGGTTGGAGTAGGTGGTGCGGATCACGCGCTTGACCTGCGACAGCACGCGAGTGCTCTCGTCCTTGGAGGCGGTGACGATCGACAGCGCGCCGACGCGCTCGCCGTACAGCGAGAACGACTTGGAGAACGAACTGGACACGAAGAACTCCAGGCCCGACTCGGCGAACAGGCGCACGGCGAAGGCGTCTTCGGCGATGCCGTCACCGAAGCCCTGGTAGGCCATGTCGAGGAACGGCACGTGGCCCTTGGCCTTGACCACTTCCAGAACGTTTTTCCAGTCGTTCAGGTTCAGGTCGACGCCGGTCGGGTTGTGGCAGCAGGCATGCAGTACCACGATCGAGCCGGACGGCAGGTTGTTCAGGTCTTCGAGCATGCCGGCGCGGTTGACGTCGTTGGTCGGCGCGTCGTAGTAGCGGTAGTTCTGCACCGGAAAGCCGGCCGATTCGAACAGCGCGCGGTGGTTTTCCCAGCTCGGGTCGCTGATGGCAACCACGGCTTCAGGCGACACACGCTTGAGGAAGTCGGCACCAATCTTCAGCGCGCCGGTACCGCCGACGGCCTGCACGGTAACCACGCGGCCGGCGGCCAGCAGTGGCGACTCGGCGCCGAACAGCAGCTTTTGTACAGCCTGGTCGTAGGTGGCGATGCCGTCGATCGGCAGGTAGCCGCGCGAGGCGTGCTGGGCGGCACGCTGGGTTTCGGCTTCGATCACGGCGCGCAGCAGCGGAATGCGGCCTTCCTCATTGCAGTACACGCCCACGCCCAGGTTGACCTTGTCGGTACGTGGGTCGGCGTTGAATGCTTCGTTGAGGCCCAGAATAGGGTCGCGGGGTGCCAGCTCGACAGCGGAAAACAGGCTCATTGTTACCTTGGCTCTGATTGGAGTGTGATAGGACGTACACGCTCCAGCCCGAATGCACTGAAGCGGTGCACAAACGGGGAGTCAGTATAGTGATACCGACCGGTCACCGCGACAGTCCGGCGTCGCTTTTCCAGTCATTTGCGCAAATATTTTTCGACCATTGGTCTAATTGCCGGGTCCACCGTAACAAGCGCTCACAGCTGTGCCTTGAAAGCGCCCCCCGGCGGGCGCATTTGGGTATAGACTACTGGCTAAATTTACAGTTGCTGCAACACCGCGAGGTCCGTCATGTCCGAGTTCCAGCTCGTCACCCGTTTCCAGCCGGCCGGCGACCAGCCCGAGGCCATCCGCCAGATGGTCGAAGGCATCGAGGCGGGGCTGTCGCACCAGACGCTGCTCGGGGTGACCGGCTCGGGCAAGACCTTCAGCATCGCCAACGTCATTCAGCAGGTGCAGCGGCCTACCCTGGTGCTGGCGCCGAACAAGACCCTGGCCGCGCAGCTGTATGGCGAATTCAAGGCGTTTTTCCCCAACAATGCGGTGGAGTATTTCGTTTCCTACTACGACTACTACCAGCCTGAAGCCTACGTACCGTCGTCCGACACCTTCATCGAGAAAGACGCTTCGATCAACGACCACATCGAGCAGATGCGCCTGTCGGCGACCAAGGCATTGCTGGAGCGGCGTGACGCGATCATCGTCACCACCGTGTCGTGCATCTACGGCCTGGGCAGCCCCGAGACCTACCTGAAAATGGTCCTGCACGTGGACCGCGGCGACAAGCTCGACCAGCGCGCGCTGCTGCGCCGCCTGGCTGACTTGCAGTACACCCGCAACGAGATGGACTTCGCTCGCGCCACCTTCCGCGTGCGCGGCGATGTGATCGACATCTTCCCGGCCGAATCGGACCTCGAGGCCATCCGCATCGAACTGTTCGATGACGAGGTGGAGAACATCGCCGCCTTCGACCCGCTGACCGGCGAGGTATTCCGCAAGCTGCCGCGTTTCACCTTCTACCCAAAGAGCCACTACGTCACCCCGCGGGAAACCCTGCTGGAGGCGGTGGAGGGCATCAAGGAAGAACTCAAGGACCGCCTGGAGTACCTGCAAAAGGCCAACAAGCTGGTCGAGGCCCAGCGCCTGGAGCAACGCACCCGCTTCGATCTGGAGATGATCCTGGAGCTGGGCTACTGCAACGGCATCGAGAACTACTCGCGCTACCTGTCCGGTCGCCCGGCCGGGGCGCCGCCGCCCACCCTGTATGACTACCTGCCGCCCGATGCGCTGTTGGTGATCGACGAATCCCACGTCAGCGTTCCGCAGGTCGGCGCCATGTACAAGGGCGACCGCTCGCGCAAGGAAACCCTGGTCGAGTACGGCTTTCGCCTGCCGTCGGCGCTGGACAACCGGCCGATGCGTTTTGACGAGTGGGAAGATGTCAGCCCGCAGACCATCTTCGTGTCTGCCACCCCCGGCCCCTACGAGAGCGAGCACGCCGGGCGGGTGGTGGAGCAGGTGGTGCGCCCCACCGGCCTGGTCGACCCACAGGTGGAAGTACGCCCGGCGCTTACCCAGGTGGATGACCTGCTGTCGGAAATCCGCAAGCGCGTGGCACAGGGCGAGCGGGTGCTGGCCACCACGCTGACCAAGCGCATGGCCGAAGACCTCACCGACTACCTGGCCGACCACGACGTGCGGGTGCGTTACCTGCACTCGGACATCGATACCGTCGAGCGGGTGGAGATCATCCGCGACCTGCGTCTGGGTACCTTCGATGTGCTGGTGGGCATCAACCTGCTGCGTGAGGGCCTGGACATGCCCGAGGTGTCGCTGGTGGCGATCCTCGATGCCGACAAGGAAGGTTTCCTGCGCTCCGAGCGCTCACTGATCCAGACCATCGGCCGTGCTGCGCGTAACCTCAATGGCCGGGCCATCCTGTATGCCGACAACATCACCGGTTCCATGCAGCGCGCCATCGACGAGACCGAGCGTCGTCGCGAGAAGCAGATCGCCTTCAACCTGGCCAATGGCATCGTACCCAAGGGTGTGGTCAAGGACATCACCGATATCATGGAAGGCGCCACCGTGCCCGGCGCGCGCAGCAAGAAGCGCAAGGGCATGGCCAAGGCAGCGGAGGAGAGCGCCCGTTACGAGGCCGAGCTGCGCACGCCGGGCGAGATCACCAAGCGCATCAAGCAACTGGAAGAGAAGATGATGCAGTTCGCCCGCGACCTGGAGTTCGAGGCCGCAGCGCAATTGCGCGACGAGATTGCCCAGCTGCGCGAGCGGTTGATTACCAGCTGAAGCCTGACGCGGGCCTTGTGGGAGCGGGCGTGCCCGCGAAGAATTCAACGCGGTGGCTGGCACCGGCTGCGCCGGTGTTCGCGGGCGCGCCCGCTCCCACAGGGACCGCATACAGTCTGAAGTAGCCTCAATGTGCTTCTCCCGCCTTCAGCCCCTCCGGCAACTTCCGCGTTAACAACACCGCCACCATGCTCACCGCCAACCCGATCCCCACAAAGTGGAATGCATCGTTATAGGCCATGATCAACGCCTGCTGATGAGTGATCTCGCTCAACTTGCCCAGTGCCGCATTGTCATTGCCCAGCCGCTCCGCCAGCTGCGCCAACCGCTCCGCCACCTGCGGGTTGCTCGGCACCACCGCCTCCCTCAGGTAGTCGAAATACACTTTTGTCCGTGCATCCAGCAGGGTGGCCAGCAGCGCAATGCCGATCGCACCGCCCAGGTTACGCAGGATATTGAACAGGCTCGACGCCGAACCCGCATCCTGCGGTTGTATATACGCCGTGGCAATCAGCGAGATGGTCACCATGATCATTGGCTGGCCGATGGCGCGGATGATCTGGATATGGTTGAACTGCGGCCCTGCAAAGTCCGGGTTGAGCACCCCCGAGCCGAAACTGGCGGCGCCGAACAGGCAGAACCCCAGGGCACACAACACCTTGGGCGACACCACTTTCATCAGTTGCGGCACCAAAGGGATCAGGAACAGCTGCGGGATACCCATCCACATGATCACCTCGCCGATCTGCAAGGCGTTGTAGCCCTGTACCTGAGCGAGGTATAGCGGCAGCAGGTAGATCGACCCGTACAAGCCCACTCCCATCCCCAGGCTGGCGATGCTCGACAGGCCAAAGTTGCGATTGCCGAGAATGCGCAGGTTGATCAGCGGGTGTGGCCTGGAAAACTGCAGGATCACGAAGGTAATCAGGCAGACCAGGGCGATGCTGCCCAGGCCGACGATCAGCTGCGATTCCAGCCAGTCCTTGCGGTGGCCTTCCTCCAGGAACACCTGCAAGCAGCCAAGCCCCAGGCCCAGGGTGGCGATGCCGGCGTAATCGGTACTTTTCAGCAGGTCCCAGTGCGTATCCTTCTTCTCCAGCCCATACAGCAGGCCGGCGATCATCACCAGGCCCGGCGGGATATTGATGTAGAAAATGTATTCCCAGCCCCAGTTCTCAGTCAGCCAGCCGCCCAGGGTAGGGCCGATGGAGGGGGCGAAGGTGGCGGTCATGGCGAACATGGCCATGCCCTTGGCGCGGTGGTGTTCGGGCAGCTTGATCAGGGTCAGGGTGAAGGCCAGCGGGATCAGCGCACCGCCAGTAAAACCCTGCAGGGCGCGGAACAGGATCATGCTCTCGAGGTTCCAGGCCATCGAGCACAACAGCGACGACAACAGGAAGCCGCCGGATACCCATACCGCCAGGCGCCGCGCCGACAGTAGCTGCACCAGCCAGGCGGTGAGCGGGATCATGATGATTTCCGCGACCAGGTAAGAGGTGGAAATCCACGAGCCTTCCTCCAGCGTCGCTGACAGCGCGCCCTGGATGTCCTTGAGCGACGAGTTGGTGATCTGGATGTCCAGCACCGCCATGAAGGCGCCGAGCATCACGCTCATTACCGCGATCCAGTCCCGCCGGGTCGGCTCGGTGGTGGGCCTGAGCAGCTGGTCACCGGCCATCGCGGCCTTCGTCTTCGCTGCGCAGGTCGACGGTGGCGGTCACCGACATGCCAGGGCGGATGCGCCCGTGCAGTGGGTTGTCGGCGCGGAAAGTCAGCTTGACCGGGATACGCTGCACCACCTTGGTGAAGTTGCCGGTGGCGTTGTCGGGCGGCAGTAGGCTGAACTGCGCGCCGGAGGCGGCGAACAGGCTGTCGACCCGGCCTTCGATCGGTGTGTCGGGGTAGCTGTCGAACAGCAGTTCGGCACGCTGGCCGGGCTGCATGTGGCCGATCTGGGTTTCCTTGAAATTGGCCTGCACCCAGATGTCTTCGTCCGGCACTATCGACAGCAGGTAGGCACCGGCCTGTACCACCTGGCCACTGCGCGCGTTGCGCTGGCCGATGCTGCCGCTGATGGGTGCGCGGATTTCGCAGCGGGTCAGGTTCAGTTCAGCCTGGGCCAGATCGGCGCGGGCGTTGGCGATCTGCGCGTCGAGCCGCTTGAGCTCGGCGGTCAGCGCATTGACCTGCTGGCGCTGGCTTTGCAGGTCGGCACGGGCCTTGTCGACCTGCGAGCCGGCGACATGGCTGTCCGCGGACAGGGTGGTGACCCGCTCTTCCGATACGAAACCTGGCTTGCGCAACTTCTCGGCACGGCTCAGGTCCAGGCGTGAGCGGTCGAAGGTGGCCTGGTTGGCCGCCACCTGGGCCTGGCCGGCGGCGATCAGGCTGGCTTGCTGGGTCAGGCGGCTTTGCGCCTGCACCTGCTCGGCTTCGCGGGTGGCCAAGGCGGCGCGCGCGCGTCGCACGGCCAGTTCGAAGTCGGCGGACTCCAGGCGCACCAGCAGGTCGCCTTTGCTCACATGCTGGTTGTCCTCGACCCGCACCTCGTCGATGCGTGCGCCCAACTGGCTGGAAATGCGCGTGATCTCACCCTGTACGTAGGCGTTGTCGGTGCTTTCGTAGAAGCGACCCTTGAAGTACCAGTGCCCCACGAAAGCGAGGGCGATGACGGCCACCAAGGTGAAGAAGACCAGCAGGCGGCGTTTGAGTTGGGCAGGCATGAGGACTATCGTTCCAGAAATGTAAATAAATTTAACAGCGGCGCATGGCCGGTCGACAAGTGACGTTCGCGCCATTGCTGGAGCCCGGAGCCCGCCTCCTGCTAACATCCCGCCTTTGTTTCATCTTTCGTTCGAGACTCTCCATGACCACCGTACGCACGCGTATCGCGCCATCGCCTACCGGCGACCCCCATGTCGGCACCGCCTACATCGCCCTTTTCAACTACTGCTTTGCCAAGCAGCACGGCGGTGAGTTCATCCTGCGCATCGAAGACACCGACCAGCTGCGCTCCACGCGCGAGTCGGAACAGCAGATCTTCGATGCCCTGCGCTGGCTCGGCATCGAATGGAACGAAGGCCCGGACGTCGGCGGCCCGCACGGCCCGTACCGGCAGAGCGAGCGTGGCGAGATCTACGCCAAGTACGCCAAGGAGCTGGTTGACGCTGGCCATGCCTTCTACTGCTTCTGCACCGCCGAAGAGCTGGAGCAGATGCGCGCCGAGCAGCAAGCCCGTGGCGAAACCCCGCGCTACGACGGCCGCGCGCTGCTGCTGAGCGCCGAGGAAGTGCAGCGCCGCCTGGACGCTGGCGAGCCGCACGTGATCCGCATGAAAGTGCCGAGCGAAGGCGTGTGCGTGGTCCCGGACATGCTGCGTGGCGATGTCGAGATCCCGTGGGACCGCATGGACATGCAGGTGCTGATGAAGAACGACGGCCTGCCGACGTACTTCCTGGCCAACGTGGTCGACGACCATCTGATGGGTATCACCCACGTGCTGCGCGGCGAAGAGTGGCTGCCATCGGCACCCAAGCTGATCAAGCTGTACGAATACTTCGGCTGGGAACAGCCCAAGCTATGCTACATGCCGCTGCTGCGTAACCCGGACAAGTCCAAGCTGTCGAAGCGCAAGAACCCGACCTCGGTGACTTTCTACGAGCGCATGGGCTTCATGCCCGAGGCGATGCTCAACTACCTGGGCCGCATGGGCTGGTCGATGCCGGACGAGCGCGAGAAGTTCTCGCTGGCCGAGATGGTCGAGCACTTCGACCTGTCGCGTATCTCGCTGGGCGGCCCGATCTTCGACATCGAGAAGCTGTCCTGGCTGAACGGCCAGTGGTTGCGCGAACTGCCGGTCGAGGAGTTCGCCGCACGCCTGCAGAAGTGGGCGTTCAACAGCGATTACATGATGAAGATCGCCCCGCACGTGCAGGGCCGGGTGGAAACCTTCAGCCAGGTAGCCCCGCTGGGCGGGTTCTTCTTCGAAGGCGCGCTGAAGCTCGACGCCAAGCTGTTCGAAAGCAAGAAGCTGTCGGCTGACCAGGTACGCCAGGTGATCCAGCTGATCCTGTGGAAGCTCGAAAGCCTGCGTCAATGGGAAAAAGAGCGCATCACCGGTTGCATCCAGGCGGTGGTCGAGGCGTTGGAGCTGAAGCTGCGTGACGCCATGCCGCTGATGTTTGCTGCCATTACCGGCCAGGCCAGCTCGGTTTCGGTACTGGATGCCATGGAAATCCTTGGCCCGGACCTGACCCGATATCGCCTGCGCCAGGCCCTGGACCTGCTGGGTGGTGTGTCGAAGAAAGAAAACAAAGAGTGGGAAAAGCTGCTGGCTTCTATCGCCTGACAGTAGTCCCAAGGCCATAAGCCGAACTTGTGGGAGCGGGTTCACCCGCGAATACGATGGTGCATTTTCCGGCGCATTCGCGGGTAAACCCGCTCCCACAGGGCTCACTGTTGAGTTTTGGCAAGGGCAGGGCGGTAAGTGATTGTTATCTGTGAAAATTTTTTTGAATATTTTGAAAAATTCGTTTGACAGCCCTGCAATCCGATCTTAATATGCGCCCCGTCCACAGCGATGAACGAAAACGAAACGCCAGGCACCCAGCCAGCGCTTCGGTTCAAAGCGACATTGTGGGGCTATAGCTCAGCTGGGAGAGCGCCTGCATGGCATGCAGGAGGTCAGCGGTTCGATCCCGCTTAGCTCCACCAAATTCCGCTTGGCAGCCAAGGTTGTCAGGCAAGACCGGGTCCAGCAACCGGGTCTTGAAGGTAAGAAGGTTCGTCCCCTTCGTCTAGTGGCCTAGGACACCGCCCTTTCACGGCGGTAACAGGGGTTCGAGTCCCCTAGGGGACGCCAGTTTTGCACAAGCGATGTTTCAGGATGTCGCTGGGCCGAGAGGCTAGAAATCCGGGGCTATAGCTCAGCTGGGAGAGCGCCTGCATGGCATGCAGGAGGTCAGCGGTTCGATCCCGCTTAGCTCCACCAATTTGCCGCGGTCCGCGCAAGTGGATCGGCACGAAGGTTACGTCCCCTTCGTCTAGTGGCCTAGGACACCGCCCTTTCACGGCGGTAACAGGGGTTCGAGTCCCCTAGGGGACGCCACTTTTCCTGCGTTTTGCAGGGCTTTAAAGGCTCGTCGATTACTGATGAGCCTTTTGTTTCGGGGCTATAGCTCAGCTGGGAGAGCGCCTGCATGGCATGCAGGAGGTCAGCGGTTCGATCCCGCTTAGCTCCACCATTTCTGCCGCGGTTCGCGCAAGCGGATCGGCACGAAGGTTACGTCCCCTTCGTCTAGTGGCCTAGGACACCGCCCTTTCACGGCGGTAACAGGGGTTCGAGTCCCCTAGGGGACGCCACGTTTACCCGCGTTTTGCGGGACTTTTAAGGCTCATTCGATTATTGAATGGGCCTTTTGTTTTTCTCCTCTGCTCAAAAATTTCGCGACCGACAGGCAGCTGCAGATTCTGCTTGCCAAAAAATATTATGCGAATAATATTTCTATCATCATATTTTGATTGGCGAGTGGCACGATGAGCGACAAGAAGAGCAGAACCCGCGAACGCATCCTTGAGGCGGCGCGAAGTGCGCTGATCCAGCACGGCCCGGCCGAGCCCAGCGTCAGCCAGGTCATGGGTGCGGCAGGCCTGACCGTCGGTGGTTTCTACGCTCACTTCGACAGCAAGGACGAGTTGATGCTCGAAGCGTTCCGCCAGTTGCTGTGTGAGCGCCGCGCCTTGCTCGCGCAGATCGACCCCAGCCTCGATGGCGCCGGGCGGCGGGCGCTGGCCAGCGCTTTCTACCTGTCGCGCAAGCACCGTGATGCCGAAGTGCATGCCTGCCCGCTGCCCAACTCGCTGGGCGAGATGCAGCGCCTGCCGGAGGCCTTCCGCGAGGTGCTGGCCGAGCACATCGAGTTGATGGCTGCCGCCATGGTCGACCGTCCCGAGGATGCCGACAAGGCCTTGGCCGACCTGGCCCTGATGATTGGCGGCCTGGCGCTGGCCCGTGCCCTGGGCACCAGCGAGCTGTCTGATCGTATTCTGCGCGCCGCCAAATCGGCGGTGCTTTGATCCTGGAGCATGGCGATGACTACCCTGAGCTGGATTCGTGGTGTCAATGGCACCTTGGGCCGCCTGGCCCCTGAGCATGTCGCGGGCAAGATGCGCCGTGCCTTCATGACCCCGCGCAACCTGCCGCCACGGGATTGGGAGTTGCCCGTGCTGGCCAGCGCCGAGCGCATCACCCTGCGCTTCGGTTTGTCGGCCCTGCGCTGGGGCAAGGGGCCGACCGTGCTGCTGATGCACGGGTGGGAAGGGCGCCCGACCCAGTTTGCTGCGTTGATCGAAACCTTGGTCCAGGCCGGGCACACGGTGGTGTCGCTGGAGGGGCCGGGGCATGGGCGTTCGCCTGGCGAGCAGGCAAATGTGGTGCTGTTTGCCCGGGCGCTCCTGGAGGCTGCCGCCGAACTGCCGCCGCTGCGCGCGGTTATTGGCCATTCCATGGGAGGCGCCAGTGTATTGCTGGCCCTGCAGATGGGGCTACGCACAGAGGCAGCGGTCAGCATTGCCGCTCCGGCGCGGCTGTTGGGCGTACTGCGTGGCTTTGCCCATCGCCTGGGGCTGCCAGCGCGGGCGCGGGCGGCGTTCATTCGCCAGGTTGAGCGGGATGTGGGCATGCAGATTGCGCGGCTGGATGTGACTGGTTACCAGCTGGAGTTGCCTGGGTTGGTGGTGCATGCCGCCGATGATGCCTTGGTGCCCGTCGATGAGGCTCAGGTTATTCACAAGGCGTGGTTCGATAGCCGCCTG
This sequence comes from Pseudomonas sp. TE3-3-F2023, assembly GCF_036784815.1. NCBI lineage: Bacteria > Pseudomonadati > Pseudomonadota > Gammaproteobacteria > Pseudomonadales > Pseudomonadaceae > Pseudomonas > Pseudomonas sp. TE3-3-F2023. Next base: position 2,455,005 of record NZ_CP145113.1, read on the forward strand.
ATGCTGCTGGAGGCGGGTGGCCACCAGCGGGTGCTGTCCGATTCGCGCCTGAGTGAAGCGGTGCTGGAGCTGCTGGCCCGGGCTGGCGCGGTCCCTGTAGGAGCGGCCTTGTGTCGCGATGGGCTGCGCAGCAGCCCCGGCAATCTGTGTCGGGACTGAGATTTTGGGGCCGCTGCGCGCCCCATCGCGACACAAGGCCGCTCCTACAGGTACCGCGTAGCCCCGCAGGCAAGTGCAGAAGGGCTGGACTTTCCCCCGGCGGTCCCTGCTAAATCCACTTTTGCTCCAAGGAAGCGAACATGAGTTGGGACCTGGCAACACCCTTCGTCATCGACCTGCGCGTCGGCAGCGAGGATATCGACGGCCTTGGCCACGCCAACAACGCGGTCTACGTCACCTGGCTGGAGCGCTGCGCCTGGCGCCACTCCCAGCGCCTGGGCCTGGACCTGGCCGAATATCGCCGGCTGGACCGGGCGATGGCCGTGGTGCGTCACGAAATCGACTACCTGGCCGCTGCCTATGAGGATGATGAGCTGCAACTGGCCACCTGGATCATCGACTGGGACCAGCGCCTGCGCATGACCCGGCGCTTTCAGCTCAAGCGCCCACGCGACGGTGTGACCTTGCTGCGCGCCCAGACCACCTTTGCCTGTATCGAATTGTCCAGCGGCAAGCCCAGGCGTATGCCGGCCGAGTTCCTCGACGGTTACGGCCCGGCGCTGATCGGCGCCTGAAACACCGGCAATTTTTGTTAGACTGCCGGCTTTTTCCGCCGAGACCCCGACATGCAAATTGCCCTGGCCCCCATGGAGGGGCTGGTCGACAACATCCTGCGCGACGTGCTGACCCGCGTGGGCGGTATCGACTGGTGCGTCACCGAGTTCATTCGCGTGTGCGATCGCCTGCTGCCGCCTTCCTCGTTCGACAAGCTGGCACCCGAGTTGCGCAATGGCGCGCGGACTGCCGCAGGGGTGCCCATGCGTGTGCAGCTGTTGGGTTCGGACCCTGTGTGCCTGGCGGAAAACGCCGCGCTGGCCTGCGAGTTGGGCGCGCCGGTGATCGACCTGAACTTCGGTTGCCCGGCCAAGACCGTGAACAAGTCGCGGGGTGGAGCAGTGCTGCTCAAGGAGCCGGAGCTGCTGCACGCCATTGTGCGTGAGGTGCGCCGTGCCGTGCCGGCGGATATCCCGGTCACCTCGAAGATGCGCCTGGGTTTCGACAGCCCCGACGGCGCGCTGGAGTGCGCCACGGCGCTGGCCGAAGGCGGCTCGGCGCACCTGGTGGTGCATGCGCGGACCAAGGTCGAGGGCTACAAGCCACCGGCCCACTGGGAGTGGGTGGCGCGGGTGCAGGATGTGGTCAAGGTGCCGGTGTTCGCCAATGGCGAAATCTGGACCGTGGACGACTGGCGGCGCTGCCGTGAGGTCAGTGGCGCCGAAGATATCATGCTGGGCCGCGGGCTGGTCTCGCGCCCCGACCTGGGGCTGCAGATTGCCGCAGCGCGTGACGGGCGGGACTACCAGCCGATGAGCTGGGACGACCTGCTTCCGTTGCTGCGCGAGTTCTGGCGCCAGGCCCAGGCCAAGTTGTCGCCGCGCTATGCGCCTGGGCGGATGAAGCAGTGGCTGGCGATGCTGACCCGCAGTTATCCCGAAGCGGTTGTGCTGTTTGCCGAGTTGCGGCGGGAGGATGACTGTGCGCGGATCAGCAGGTTGCTCGGGGTTGAGAGGCAGGCGCTTGAGGCTTGTGTTGCCTGATCCGGCCACTTCGCGGGTTCACCCGCGAAAGGGCCATTGAATCCAGTACAAAAATCGGATTTTTTTTGCTCGCCCCTTGAAAGCATTTCCCTCGGCCATATCTCTTGAGTACGCGATGCCGAAGTCGGGTCGCGTAATGACTTACTTGCTGAATCTCAGGAGTTCATGACCATGACTACCGCTTTCTCTCTCGCTCCACTGTTCCGCCATTCCGTTGGTTTCGACCGTTTCAACGACCTGTTCGAATCCGCGGCACGTAACGAGGCTGGTAGCAGCTACCCGCCCTACAACGTGGAAAAGCATGGCGATGACCACTACCGCATCGTGGTTGCTGCAGCTGGTTTCCAGGAAGAGGACCTCGACCTGCAGGTTGAAAAAGGTGTCCTGACCGTGACCGGTGGCAAGCGCGACAATGGCCCTGCTGAAGTGACCTACCTGCATCAGGGTATCGCGCAGCGCGCCTTCAAGCTGTCGTTCCGCCTGGCCGACCATATCGAAGTCAAGGCCGCCGGCCTGGCCAATGGCCTGCTCAGCATCGACCTTCTGCGCATCGTGCCTGAAGAAGCCAAGGCCAAGCGCATTCCGATCAACGGCGACAAGCCAGCGCTGAACTGATCGCGTAGTAGATGTGGAAAAGGGCACCCCCAGGGGTGCCCTTTTTTGTTGTTGTCGCCGGTTCGGCTTCCTTGTGGGAGCGGTTGCATCGGTTTCAGTAATCCGCCGGCGCCTCCAGCAACATCTGGCGAAACTCTGGCAACGGCAGCGGCCGGCTGTGCAGGTATCCCTGGTAAAGGTGGCACCCCAGCCGTTCCAGAAACTCCAGCTGTTCGGTCAGTTCCACCCCTTCGGCAATAACCGCCAGGTCCAGACTGCGGGCCATGGCGACGATGGCGCGGACGATTTCGGCGTCGTTGGGGTCAATCGGCGCATCGCGCACGAAGGTCTGGTCGATCTTCAGCGCATCCACCGGCAGACGCTTCAGGTAGGTCAGCGAGGAATAACCGGTGCCGAAGTCATCCATGGCAAAGCTCACCCCGTAGCGCTTCAGTTCGCGCATCTTGCTGATGGTATCTTCCAGGTTCTGGATGACGATGCCTTCGGTAATCTCCAGTGTCAGCATCTGCCGTGGCAGGCGGTAATCGTCCAGGCTGCGCAGCACCCGCCCGACAAAATCGTTCTGGCGGAACTGCCGTGGGCTGATGTTCACGCACAGGCTGAAATCATCGGCGTCGATCAGCCCGTCGCCGAGCATGCGCGCGCAGGCATCGCAAGCTTCGTCGAGGATCCAGCTGCCAACTTCAAGGATCAGGCCGCTTTCTTCCAGTACCTGAATGAATTGCGCGGGTGGCTGCTGACCCAGTTGCGGGTGATGCCAGCGCAACAGCACCTCGGCGCCGACGATGCGGTTGTCGCGGGCATCCACCTGTGGCTGGAAGTGCAGCGCCAGCTCGCCGCGGGCAAGGGCCAGGCGCAGGTCGTTTTCCATGCGCAGGCGCTCGCTGGCAGCCTTCTGCATGGTGGTATGGAACAGCTGGGTGGTGTTGCGCCCGGAATCCTTGGCCCGGTACAGGGCGATATCGGCACGCTTGAGCAGGTCGGCCGGGGTGGCGCCGTGGTCGGGGATCAGCGCCACGCCGATGCTGGGTGTCACCTGCAGGCGCTGGCCGTCCAGCGACATCGGCTCGGCCAGCAGTTCGCGCAGGGTGTCGGCCAGCCCGCGGACTTTCTCTTCGACCAGCTCTCGGCTGCCTTCCAGGCCGCTGAGCAATACCACGAACTCGTCGCCACCCAGGCGCGCCACGGTGTCTTCCAGGCGCACACTGGCTTCCAGCCGCGCGGTGATGATCTTCAGCACAGTGTCGCCCACCGGATGGCCCAGCGAGTCGTTGATGTGCTTGAAGTGGTCGAGGTCAAGGAACAACAGGGCGCCGCGCAGGTTGTGGCGCTTGAGCAGGGCGATCTGCTGGCTCAGGCGGTCCATCAGCAGGGCGCGGTTGGGCAGGTTGGTCAGCGGGTCGTGGTAGGCCAGGTGGCGAATCTGTGCCTGGGCGTTCTTCAGCTGGCTGACATCGCGGGCGGTCAGCAGCAGGCAGTCCACCTCGTTGAGGGTGATCGGCTCCACCGACACCTCCACGGTAAGAATATCGCCACGCTTGTTGCGCCCGAGCATCTCACGGTGGTGCACCCGGCCACGCTCGCGCAACTCGGCCAGCAGGGCGCTGCGCTGCTTGTCGTCGGCCCAAATGCCGATCTCATACACCGTGTGGCCGACCACTTCGGCAGCGCTGTAGCCGGTCAGGCGGCAGAAGCCGTCGTTGATTTCCAGGTAGCGACCGCTGTGGCGTTCGGTGATGGTGATGGCGTCGGGGCTGGAGTGGAAGGCCTTGGCAAACTTTTCCTCGCTGGATTTGAGTGCCGCCTCGGCGCGCTGCTGCTGGGTGATGTCGCGCAGGGTGGTGACGCTGCAGGGCTGGTCGTCGACGGTGATGAGGCGGCTGGAAATCACGCAGGTCAGCGGTGCGCCATTGCGGTGGTTGACCACCACGGCGACGTTGCTCAGGGCCTGTTCGCGGATCACTCGCTCGATGCGTTGCGCGCGTTCTATCGACTCCGCCCACAGGCCGATTTCCTCGGCGGTGCGGCCGATCACCTGGTCGGTGTTCCAGCCGAAGGTCTGGGTGAACGCCGGGTTGATCTCGATGAACTGGCCAGTGTCCTGGCGGGTGACGCAGATCGGGTCGGGGCTGACCTGGAACAGGCTGGCGAACTTCTCTTCCGAGGCACTCAGGCGCTGTTCGCGTTCCACCTGGTCGGTGATGTCGAGCAAGGTACCGGCCATGCGCAGCGGGTTGCCCTGTTCGTCGCGGTACAGTCGGGCGCGGCTTTCGATGTAGCGCGAGATGCCGTTCTCCAGTTGCACCCGGTAGGTGATCTGGTAATTGCCGGCAGGCCCTTCGCGCAGGCTGCGGTAGGCTTGGCGCATCGAATTGCGCTCCTGCTCCGGTACTCCTTCGAAAAACGCGTCGAACGATTCGTGAAAGGGGATGGGCGGCAGGCCGTGCAGTTGCGCGGCGCGGGCCGAGCCGTAGAGCATGCCGCTGGGGATATGCCAGTCCCAGGTGCCCAGCTGTGCCGAGTCCAGGGCCAGGTCCAGGCGCTCCTGGCTGTCCTTCAGGGCCTGCTCGGCGCGCTTGCGTTCGGTGGTGTCGACGAAAGTGCTGATCAGGAAGGTCACGCCCTCCAGTTCGATGCCCTGGGTGCAGAGAATGCCGTCATGCACCTTGCCGCTGATGGCGCGAAATTGTACTTCGAGGATCAACGGGCCGCTGTTGGCCCGGGTCGATTCCAGCACCATATGGCGCTGTTCGGGGTTGACCCACAGGCCCAGTTCCAGGCTGGTCTTGCCGATCACCTGGCTGCCGGGCCAGCCGAACATGTCTTCGAAGTGCTGGTTGACCTCGAAGATCATGCCGTCGTGGCGGCGGGTGAGCAAAATGGCATTGGGGCTGAGGTGGAACAGGGTGGCGAAGCGTTTTTCCGAATTGATCAGCGCTGTTTCCCGCTCGCGCTGGCGGGTGATTTCGCGGATCACCCCAATCATCTGTGGCCGGCCGTGCGGGTCGTGGGTCAGGCTGCCGTTGATCTCCAGCCAGTGCAGGCTGCCGTCCGGCCAGCGGATACGGTGGCGCATGGCCTGTTCCACCGGTTCGCCGTTGAACACCGCCTGGAATACCTGGCGTGTGCGCGCGCGGTCTTCCTCGGGCAGCAGGTCGAGGTAGTCGACATCGGCGGGGAGCGGGCGCTGCGGGTCGAAGCCGAACAGGGCCTGGGTGCCCCGTGACCAGCTGACCCGGCCGCTTTCGATATCCCATAGCCAGGCCCCCAGCCGCGCACCGTTGAGCGCGGCCAGCAATTGCGGGGCGTTCTGCCAGGCCTGCTCGGACTCCTGAGGGTCGGCCGCAGGTATGCGCGGCAGGCGCAAAAAGCGATTCGCTGATTTGGGCATCGGTACCAGACCTTTGGCGTGTGACGCGTCCTTGGAGGTGGCAATACCGGGCTGACGACCGGTCAGGCGGGCCCTGCGTGGCTGTCGAGCAGGGCCATGAATGCCCTGGCCGCGTTCGATAGCGTACGCTCCGTGTGCAAAATGTAGCCTAGCTGGCGTGACAGCTGTATGCCCGGCAAGGCGATGGGTGCAACCTGTTCGTCGAGCATGGTGCGCGGCAGCACGCTCCAGGCCAGGCCGATCGACACCATCATCTTGATGGTTTCCAGATAGTTGGTGCTCATGGCGATGTTCGGCGTCAGGCCCTGGCTTTCGAACAGGCGCTGAACAATGTGGTGGGTAAAAGTGTTGCCGCCCGGGAACACGGCCGGGTGGCGGGCGACGTCGGCCAGGCTGACCGTGTTGTTGTTGGCCAGCGGGTGCTCGGGAGCGGCGACGAAGTCCAGGGCGTCGTCCCATACCGGCACGGCCTTGACCAGGTGGTGCGGCTCGGGTGCCAAGGTGATAACGGCAATCTCCGCGCGGCCATGGAGGATTTCGTCGTAGGCCGCTTCCGAATCCATGAACTGAATATCCAGCGCCACTGCAGGGTATTCCCGGGTGAAGGCCCGCAGCAGCGGGGGTAGGCGGTGCAAGCCGATATGGTGGCTGGTGGCAAGGGTCAGCCGACCACTCACTTCCCCGGTCAAATTGGTCAGCGCGCGCCGGGTATCATCGAGGACGTTGAGGATCTGGTAGGCGCGGGGAAGCAGGGCGCGGCCCGCCTCGGTCAGGGTCACCTCGCGGCCCAGCCGGTCGAACAGGCGCACATCCAGTTGCTGTTCCAGTCCGGCGATGCGTTTGCTGACGGCCGGTTGAGTCAGGAACAGGCGGTCGGCCGCCCCGGAAAAACTACCGGTTTCGGCAATTGCGATGAAGGCGCTAAGGTTGGCCAGATCCATGGGGTGGCATTCCTGTTGGTTATCCAAAGCATAAAAATTATGAATTTGAGTTATTCAATCTAACCCCCTAGCATCGACCGCACAAGCCAAGGGGTCTTTGGCATAGAAAGACGCTGATGAGGAACAGTCTGATGGCTGGCAAAACGCTCTACGACAAACTCTGGGAAGCCCATGAGGTCAAGCGCCGTGATGACGGCTCGTCCTTGATCTACATCGACCGTCACATCATCCACGAAGTGACGTCGCCCCAGGCCTTCGAAGGCCTGCGCCTGGCCAACCGCAAACCCTGGCGAATCGATGCCAACATCGCCACACCGGACCACAACGTGCCGACCACGCCAGAGCGCAAGGGCGGTATCGAGGCCATCGTCGACCAGGTGTCGCGCCTGCAGGTGCAGACCCTCGACGAGAACTGTGACGAATACGGCATCGTCGAATTCAAGATGAATGACGAGCGTCAAGGCATCGTCCATGTCATCAGCCCGGAGCAGGGTGCCACCTTGCCTGGCATGACCGTGGTCTGCGGTGACTCGCACACCTCCACCCACGGCGCCTTCGGTGCCTTGGCCCACGGCATCGGCACCTCCGAAGTAGAGCACGTGCTCGCTACCCAGTGCCTGGTCGCCAAAAAGATGAAGAACATGCTGGTGCGCGTGGAAGGCCAGCTGCCTGCCGGCGTTACCGCCAAGGACATCGTCCTGGCCGTGATCGGCAAGATCGGTACCGCCGGTGGTAACGGCCACGCCATGGAATTTGCTGGCAGCGCCATCCGCGAATTGTCGATGGAAGGCCGCATGACCATCTGCAACATGTCCATCGAAGCCGGTGCCCGCGTAGGCCTGGTGGCGGTGGACGACACCACCGTTGCCTATGTCGAAGGCCGCCCGTACGCGCCGAAGGGCGAGCAGTGGAAGCAGGCGGTCGAAGCCTGGAAAGGCCTTGTTTCCGATGCTGACGCGGTGTTCGACACCGTGGTCGAGCTCGACGCTGCGCAAATCAAGCCGCAGGTCAGCTGGGGCACTTCGCCGGAGATGGTCCTCGCCGTCGACCAGCGCGTGCCGGACCCGGCTGCCGAGCCTGACCTGATCAAGCGTGGTTCGATCGAGCGTGCCCTCAAGTACATGGGCCTCGCCGCCAACCAGGCGATCACCGATATCAAGCTCGACCGCGTATTCATCGGTTCGTGCACCAACTCGCGCATCGAAGACCTGCGCGCCGCCGCCGAAATCGCCAAGGGCCGCAAGGTCGCTGCCAACGTCAAACAGGCGCTGGTGGTACCGGGCTCGGGCCTGGTCAAGGCCCAGGCCGAGCGTGAAGGCCTGGACAAGATCTTCCTCGAAGCCGGTTTCGAATGGCGTGAACCAGGCTGCTCGATGTGCCTGGCGATGAACCCGGACCGCCTGGAGAGCGGCGAGCACTGCGCGTCCACCTCCAACCGCAACTTCGAAGGCCGTCAGGGTGCCGGTGGCCGTACCCACCTGGTCAGCCCGGCCATGGCCGCCGCCGCCGCGGTGACCGGCCACTTCATCGATGTCCGCGAGTTGATCCAAGGGAGCGCAGCATGAAAGCCTTTACCCAGCACACTGGCCTCGTTGCGCCGTTGGACCGTGCCAACGTCGACACCGACCAGATCATCCCCAAGCAGTTCTTGAAGTCGATCAAGCGCACCGGCTTCGGCCCCAACCTGTTCGACGAGTGGCGTTACCTGGACGTGGGCCAGCCTTACCAGGACAACAGCAAGCGCCCGCTGAACAAGGAGTTCGTGCTCAACCACGAACGCTACCAGGGTGCCAGCGTGTTGCTGGCGCGGGAAAACTTCGGTTGCGGCTCCAGCCGTGAGCATGCCCCATGGGCGCTGGACGAGTACGGCTTCCGCAGCGTGATCGCACCGAGCTTTGCCGACATCTTCTTCAACAACAGCTTCAAGAACGGTTTGCTGCCGATCATCCTCAGCGACGAGGAAGTCGACGAGCTGTTCAAGCAGGTCGAAGCCATCCCGGGCTATCAGCTGACCATCGACCTGCAGGCGCAGGCGGTGACCCGTCCGGATGGCAAGGTGCTGCACTTCGAGATCGATGCGTTCCGCAAGCACTGCCTGCTCAACGGCCTGGACGATATCGGCCTGACCCTGCAGGACAGCGATGCGATCAAGGCCTTCGAAGGCAAGCACCGCGCCGCGCAGCCTTGGCTGTTCCGTGATGCCTGAATGATTTAGTGGGTTTGCTGGCCTCATCGCCGGCAAGCCAGCTCCCACAGGAACTCCACAGGTCTGAAAACTGTAGGTTCTCTGTGGGAGCTGGCTTGCCGGCGATAGAGCCAGTAAAGACAACCCAAAACCAGAAGGATCGAGACATGACCAGCACCCAGCACACCGATGTGGTCCAGCGCCAGTTCGGCGAACAGGCCAGCGCCTACCTCAGCAGCGCCGTGCACGCCCAGGGCAGTGAATTCGCCCTGCTGCAGGCTGCGCTGGCGGGGCAGGGCCATGCCCGCGTGCTGGACCTGGGCTGCGGCGCCGGTCATGTCAGCTTTCACGTCGCCCCGCTGGTTGCCGAAGTGGTCGCCTACGACCTCTCGCAGGCTATGCTCGACGTGGTCGCCAGTGCCGCTGCCGAGCGCGGCCTGGCCAATATCACCGCCGAACGCGGTGCCGCCGAACGCCTGCCGTTCGCCGACGCCTCGTTCGACTTCGTCTTCAGCCGCTACTCGGCCCACCACTGGAGCGACCTGGGCCTGGCCCTGCGCGAAGTGCGCCGGGTGCTCAAGCCGGGTGGCCTGGCAGCGTTCATCGACGTGATGTCGCCGGGCAGCCCGCTGCTCGACACCTACCTGCAAACGGTCGAAGTGCTGCGCGACAACAGCCACGTGCGCGATTATTCCGCCGCCGAATGGCAACGCCAGGTCAGCGAGGCTGGTTTGCATGTACGCAGCCACACCCGCCAGCCGCTGCGCCTGGAGTTTTCCAGCTGGGTCGAGCGCATGCGCACCCCCGAGCCAATGCGCGTGGCAATTCGCCAATTGCAGCAAGCCATGGGCGAGGAAGTACGGCAGTATTACCAGATCGAGACCGACGGTTCGTTCAGCACCGATGTGCTGGTGTTGTGGGCCGAGCGTTAAGAACTTTTCGGTGGGGCCCGCTTGGCCGCACCGCGTGAATGGATAGAGGAAAGCATGAGCAAGCAGATTCTGATTCTCCCAGGTGACGGTATCGGCCCGGAAATCATGGCCGAGGCGGTCAAGGTGCTGGAGCTGGCCAACGACAAGTTCCAGCTCGGTTTCAGCCTGGAGCACGACGTGATCGGTGGCGCTGCCATCGACAAGCACGGCGTGCCGCTGGCCGACGAGACCCTGGAGCGTGCGCGCAAGGCCGATGCCGTGCTGCTGGGCGCCGTGGGCGGGCCGAAGTGGGACAAGATCGAGCGTGATATCCGCCCCGAGCGCGGCCTGCTGAAAATCCGTTCGCAACTGGGCCTGTTCGCCAACCTGCGCCCGGCCATCCTCTACCCGCAACTGGCCGATGCCTCGTCGCTCAAGCCAGAGATCGTTTCCGGCCTGGACATCCTCATCGTCCGTGAGCTGACCGGCGGTATCTACTTCGGTGCCCCGCGTGGTCAGCGTGAGCTGGAAGGCGGCGAGCGCCAGGCCTACGACACCCTGCCGTACAGCGAGAGCGAAGTGCGCCGCATTGCCCGTGTCGGCTTCGACATGGCCCGCGTGCGTGGCAAGAAGCTGTGCTCGGTGGACAAGGCCAACGTCCTGGCGTCCAGCCAGCTGTGGCGTGAAGTGGTCGAGGACGTGGCCAAGGACTACCCGGATGTTGAACTGAGCCACATGTACGTCGACAACGCCGCCATGCAGCTTGTGCGTGCGCCCAAGCAGTTCGATGTGATGGTGACCGACAACATGTTCGGTGACATTCTGTCGGATGAAGCTTCCATGCTGACCGGTTCCATCGGCATGCTGCCTTCGGCGTCGCTGGATGCCGACAACAAAGGCATGTACGAGCCGTGCCACGGCTCGGCGCCGGACATCGCAGGCCTTGGCATCGCCAACCCGCTGGCGACCATCCTGTCGGTGTCGATGATGCTGCGTTACAGCTTCAATCAGTCGGCTGCCGCCGAGGCGATCGAGAAGGCCGTGAGCCTGGTCCTGGATCAGGGGCTGCGCACCGGCGACATCTTCTCGGAAGGCTGCCGCAAAGTTGGTACGCAGGAAATGGGCGACGCAGTAGTCGCAGCGCTGCGGAATCTGTAATCTCTCTGGCCCGCCACCCAAAATTCCCGGTGGCGGCCCACTTTTAGCAAAGGTGTAGTTGCGATGAAACGTGTAGGTCTGATCGGTTGGCGCGGTATGGTCGGTTCCGTGCTCATGCAGCGGATGCTGGAGGAGCAGGATTTCGACCTCATCGAGCCGGTGTTCTTCACCACCTCCAATGTTGGCGGCCAGGGCCCGAACGTGGGCAAGGATACAGCTCCGCTCAAGGACGCTTATTCGATTGAAGAACTCAAGACCCTCGACGTGATCCTGACCTGCCAGGGCGGCGACTACACCAACGAGGTCTTCCCCAAGCTGCGTGAAGCCGGCTGGCAGGGTTACTGGATCGACGCCGCCTCGTCCCTGCGCATGCAGGATGACGCGGTGATCATCCTCGACCCGGTCAACCGCAAGGTCATCGACCAGCAGCTGGACGCGGGTACCAAGAACTACATCGGCGGCAACTGCACCGTCAGCCTGATGCTGATGGGCCTGGGTGGTCTGTTCGAAGCCGGCCTGGTCGAGTGGATGAGCGCCATGACCTACCAGGCGGCCTCGGGTGCCGGCGCGCAGAACATGCGCGAGCTGATCAAGCAGATGGGTGCTACCCATGCTGCCGTTGCCGATGACCTGGCCAACCCGGCCAGCGCCATCCTCGACATCGACCGCAAGGTTGCCGAGACCATGCGCAGCGAAGCGTTCCCGACCGAGAACTTCGGCGTGCCGCTGGCTGGCAGCCTGATCCCATGGATCGACAAGGAGCTGCCGAACGGCCAGAGCCGTGAAGAGTGGAAGGCCCAGGCCGAGACCAACAAGATTCTCGGCCGCTTCAAGAGCCCGATCCCGGTCGACGGCATCTGCGTGCGCATTGGCGCCATGCGTTGCCACAGCCAGGCGCTGACCATCAAGCTGAACAAGGACGTGCCGCTGGCCGACATCGAAGGCATGATCAGCCAGCACAACCCTTGGGTGAAACTGGTGCCTAACCAGCGTGAAATCAGCATGCAGGAGCTGAGCCCGACCAAGGTTACCGGCACCCTGAACATCCCGGTTGGCCGCCTGCGCAAACTGAACATGGGCTCCCAGTACCTGGGCGCCTTCACCGTAGGTGACCAGCTGCTGTGGGGCGCGGCCGAGCCGCTGCGTCGCATGCTGCGGATTCTGCTGGAGCGTTGATCGTTCCGGTCTGACCGAAAACCCGCGCTGGTGACAGCGCGGGTTTTTTTATTGCCGATCCATCCCGGCCGGCCCGGCTTTTCTCTGCTTTTGCTTTTGCTTTTGATTTTGCTTCTAGGCGCGCGATAGTTCAGGCGCCGCCGATTGCGACTTCAGGAGGCCGAGCGAAGGGACTGCGGAGGGAGGTGACGGGCATGGATGCCCGTCAAGCGCTGAGGCCCCATGGATGGGGCCTGCAGCGCGTACTCCCGGGAGCAGGCCCGTAGCGAGGGGACCCCGGAGCGAAGCGTAGGGGCCGGATGATGGGAGCCGACGGTTTTTGGTTCCTTTTTGCCACGACAAAAAGGGACCCGCCGTAAGGGCGGAAAGGTGACTTGGCGCCACCATCGCGAATGAATGCCTACTCGATGCAAGAGCAAGAGCAAGAGCAAGAGCAGCGCAGCTCTAGGTTTGGGCCAGCACAGACAAAACTCTACAATCCGAGTAAAGTGCCGCCCCCCGCCGTTTTCAGCAAAAGGATCCCTTCCATGACAAACCCTTTGGACATCGCCGTCGTCGGCGCCACCGGCAGCGTCGGTGAAGCCCTGGTGCAGATCCTCGAAGAGCTGGATTTCCCGGTCGCCACCCTGCACCTGCTGGCCAGCATGGAGTCGGCGGGTAGCAGCGTGATGTTCGCCGGCAAGAAGCTGAAGGTACGTGAAGTGGACAGCTTCGACTTCGCCCAGGTCAAGCTGGCCTTCTTCGCCGCAGGCGCCGCCGTCAGCCGCAGCTTTGCCAGCAAGGCGCTGCAGGCAGGCTGCACGGTCATCGACCTTTCCGCTGGTCTGGACGACGCCCTGGCCCTGGTGCCGGAAGCCAACGCCGAACGCCTGGCCGGCCTGGTATTGCCCGCCCGCATCGTCAGCCCGTGCTCGGCCGCGGTAGCCCTGGCCGTTGCACTGGCACCGCTCAAGGGCCTGCTGGATATCGAGCGGGTGCAGGTAATGGCCGCGCTGGCGGTGTCCGCACAAGGCCGTGAAGCGGTCAACGAACTCGCCCGGCAAACCGCCGAGCTGCTCAATGCCCGCCCCTTGGAGCCACGCTTCTTCGATCGCCAGGTGGCGTTCAACATGCTGGCCCAGGTCGGAGCCGCCGATGAGCAAGGCCACACGGCCCTGGAGCGCCGCCTGGTCAGCGAGCTGCGCGTGTTGCTGGGCCTGCCGGAGCTGAAGATTTCCGTGAGCTGCGTTCAAGTCCCGGTATTTTTCGGCGATAGCTTCAGTGTGGCGGTACAGAGCCGTCGCCCGGTAGACCTGGGCGCGGTCAACCAGGCCCTCGAGGCAGCCGACAGCGTCGAACTGGTGGAGCGCGATGATTATCCAACCCCGGTAGGCGACGCAGTGGGCCAGGACGTGGTCTATGTTGGTCGTGTACGGCACGGTGTTGATGAAGACCAGCAGCTCAACCTCTGGCTGACCACCGACAATGTGCGCAAAGGCGCCGCGCTCAATGCCGTGCAAGTGGCGCAATTGTTGATTAAACACATGCCGTAAAAGATACTGGCGAGCACTATTGTCCTGCTCTGCATGCAGGTTTCAGGACGCTTTATACAAGGGAAGAGGTCATGCTTCGAATTCGCAAACTGGTTCTGGCCATGGCTGCAGCATCGGCGCTGTCGTCGGGCATGGCGAATGCCTTGGGCCTGGGGGAGCTGACCCTCAAGTCGGCACAGAACCAGCCCCTGGACGCCGAGATCGAGCTGCTCGACGTGCGCGACCTCACCGCCGCCGAAGTGGCACCGAGCCTGGCGCCGCCGGAAGAGTTCAGCAAGGCAGGGGTGGCGCTGCCGACGTACCTCGAAGACCTCACCTTCACGCCGGTGATCAACCCCAACGGCAAGAGCGTGCTGCGGGTTACCTCCAGCCAGCCGCTGCCTGAACCGGTGGTGAAGTTCCTGGTCCAGGTGATGTGGCCGCAAGGCCGCCTGCTGCGTGACTACAGCGTGCTGCTCGACCAGGCCAAGGCCCAGGGCGACAAGCCTGCGGCGGGCAATGTCGCGCCAGCGGTGACCGCTGCCGGCAGCTACACCACCCAACGCCGCGACACCTTGTGGCAGATTGCCGCGCGCAACACCCAGGGTGGCTCGATCCAGCAGACAATGATCGCGATCCAGGCGCTTAACCCGGACGCTTTCATCGGCAACAACATCAACCAGCTGAAGGTCGGCCAGGTGCTGCGCCTGCCCGACCAGCAGCAGATCCAGAATATCGCACAGGGCGAGGCGATCGCTGAGGTGGCCGAGCAGTATGCCGCCTGGCGTGAAGGCCGCCGCCTGGGGCCGCGCGCCCGCCAGCTGGACGCGACCCGTCGCGGCGCCGCCGAGGCAGCGCCGGCACGTATCGCCCAGGGCGACAACCTGCGCCTGGTCAGCCCGGGCAACCAGGCCGGTGCCGACCAGGCCAAGGCTCTCAACGACAAGCTGGCGGTGGCCCAGGAAAGCCTGGACACCAGCCGTCGCGACAACGAAGAACTCAAGAGCCGCATGGCCGACCTGCAGAGCCAGCTGGACAAGCTGCAGCGTCTGATCGAGCTGAAGAACAACCAGCTGGCCCGCCTTGAGGCTCAGGGTGCGACGGCGCCGGCCCAACCGGTCGTCAAGCCTGCGCCTGCCGCCGTCGATACCGCACCCAAGCCGGTGCCCGCCGCCGAGGCCGCACCTGCCGGCCAGCCTGGCAGCGTGGTCGACGAAATCATGGGCAACCCGCTGCTGCTCGGGCTGATTGCCGGTAGTGCCTTCCTCGTACTGCTGCTTTTACTGTTGCTGCTGGCGCGCAAGCGCAAGGCCCAGCAGGAGGCTGAAAAGCACCTGCGCATGGCGCGGGCGCTGGAAGAAGAGCAGGGCGCAGGCTTCGACAGCGATAGCGCAAGCTTCGATGGCGTCGAGGTCTCGGCCCCGAGCGTGACCCTGTCGCCGGCCGTGGTCGCTGCTTCGGCTGCCGCCGCCACCGCCGCGGAAAAAACATCGGTACCCGCCGTCGAAGCGCAACCTGAACCGCAAGCCGACCCCCATGCCGCGTTGCTGGCGGAGGTCGAACAATGCGTGGCCGAAGGTCGCCTGAACCGCGCCGCCGACCTGCTGGAGCCTGCCGTGGCCGCCGCGCCTCAGCGTGACGACCTGCGCCTGAAACTGATGGATGTGTATGCACGCCAGGGGGATCAGAGCGCGTTCGTCGAGCAGGAGCGCAAGCTGCCGGCCAGCGAGCCGAACAGTGCAGCGGTTGCCGGGCTGAAAGAGCGTTACCCAGCCATGCTCGGCCTGGCCGCTGCCGGCCTGGGCGCTGCGGCCCTGGCTGCCGAGATGGACGAGCAGTACGTGCAGGAGCTGCTGCAAGATCAGCCTGAAACGCCAGTGGTTGCCGACGTGGCGGCCGAAGAAGTGCCGGCGTTCGAGCCAGAGGTGGCGGCTGAACCAGAGGCCGTTGCCCAGTCGGAACCTGACGCAGCGCTCGAGCCTGAAGTTGATCTGGATGCTGAGCTGGATGCCTTCGATGAAGTGCCGACCCTCGATGCGCCGGGCCTGGACGAGCAGGACCTGGACAGTGCCTTCGACCTGAGCCTGGGTGACGACCTGCCCGAGCAAGACCCGCTGGCGACGCCGTTGCTGGACGAATCGGTGGCCCAGCAACCTGTCGTCGACGAGCCGGTACTGGATGAGCCGGTGCTGGATACGGCTCAGCCGGAAGACCAGCCGTTTGCCGTGGACGCCGAGCTGCCGGCCGACGCCGACGCCGAATTCGAGGCCATGCTGGCCCAGGCCGAGACACAGCCCGCTGTGGACCTGTCCGACTTCGACCTCGACGTCAGCGAACCGGTTGCCCCGGCCGCCCCGACTGCAGACGACGCAAACCCGGTGGATGTCGCTGCCGAGCTGGCTGCCTTCGACAGCGAGCCAGCGTTCGACCCGCTTTCCGAGTTCGACCTGCCGTCCGACTTCGACCTGTCGCTGTCGCTGGAAGACGATTCGCCAGCAGCCAAGAGCTTTGCCTCGGAGCTGGACGACGTCAATGCCGAACTGGACAAGCTGTCGCAGAGCCTCGAATCGCCGTCGCTGGAGCCGCACTTCACCAGTGAGGACGCGCTTGCCCAGCCTGAGCCCGAGCCACTGGACGACCTGGACTTCGACTTCTTCTCCGGCAGCGACGAAGTGGCCACCAAGCTTGACCTGGCCCGCGCCTATATCGACATGGGCGACAACCAGGGCGCGCGCGACATCCTCGATGAAGTGGTCAGGGATGGCGACGACAGCCAGCGTCAGGAAGCCGAGGACATGCTCTCCCGACTGGTCTGATGTAAGCAGGGCCGGCCTCTTCGCGGGCTTGCCCGCCCCCACAGGATCTCCACACATTTTCGACCTTGTGAGTAACCTGTGGGAGCGGGCGAGCCCGCGAAGAGGCCCTCAAATGCGGTGCATATTCAACGGCAGCCCTACACGGCTGCCGTTGTCGTTATAATCCCCGCCATTCCGTACACCCCACAGGTTTCATGCTCTTGGACATCATCGACACCGCCGCCGCCGAGTCCGCGGCCGAAGGCTACTCCCGCATCGCCCTGGGCGTGGAATACAAAGGCGCGCGCTATCGTGGCTGGCAGCGTCAGGCCAGTGGTGTGCCCAGTGTCCAGCAGGCCCTGGAGCAGGCGTTGTCCAAGGTGGCCAACGAGCCGATCTCGGTGATCTGCGCCGGGCGCACCGACGCCGGCGTGCATGGCTGCGGGCAGATCGTGCACTTCGATACCCGCGCCGTGCGCGACGAACGCGCCTGGACCATGGGCACCAACTTCAACCTGCCCCACGACATCAGCGTGGTCTGGTCGCGGCCGATGCCTGCCGACTTCCATGCCCGTTTCAAGGCCTGTGCCCGGCGTTACCGCTACGTCATCTACAACGACCCGATCCGCCCGGCGCACCTGGCCGAGGAAGTCACCTGGAACCACCGCCCGTTGGATGTGGAGCGCATGGCCGAAGCCGCGCAGTACCTGCTCGGTACCCATGACTTCAGTGCCTTCCGCGCCAGCCAGTGCCAGGCCAAGTCGCCGGTCAAGCACATCTACCACCTGCGCGTCACCCGCCATGGCCAGATGATCGTGCTGGATGTGCGTGCCACTGCCTTCCTGCACCACATGGTGCGTAACATTGCCGGTGTACTGATGAGCATCGGTGCCGGAGAACGCCCGGCCACCTGGGCGCGCGAGGTGCTGGAGGGGCGCAACCGCCGCGAAGGTGGAGTCACGGCGCACCCGTACGGGCTCTACCTTGTGCAGGTGGAGTACCCCGAGGAGTACGCGCTGCCCAAGCGTTACATCGGCCCACACTTTTTGACCGGCTACGAGGCACTGGCAGACTGACGGGCGAAAAGTCATTTGCTAACATCCGGCCTTTCACCGTAACAACCAGGGTTCGCTGTCCATGAGCAATGTTCGCAGCAAGATCTGCGGGATTACCCGCATCGAAGACGCACTGGCCGCTGCCGAAGCGGGCGCCGATGCCATCGGCTTCGTCTTCTATGCCAAGAGCCCGCGCGCCGTGGACGTGCGCCAGGCGCGGGCGATCATCGCCGAGCTGCCGCCGTTCGTGACCACGGTCGGGCTGTTCGTCAACGCTTCGCGCTGCGAGCTGAACGAGATCCTCGAAGTGGTTCCGCTGGACCTGCTACAGTTCCACGGCGATGAAACCCCGCAGGACTGCGAAGGCTACCACCGCCCCTGGATCAAGGCCCTGCGCGTGCGCCCGGGCGACGACCTGGAGGCGGCCTGCCAGCTTTACGCCGGTGCCCGCGGCATTCTGCTGGACACCTATGTGCCAGGCGTACCCGGAGGCACCGGTGAAGCGTTCGACTGGTCGCTGGTGCCGGCGCGACTGAGCAAGCCGATCATCCTGGCGGGCGGGTTGTCTGCCGACAATGTCGGCCAGGCCATCGCCCAGGTGCGGCCGTACGCGGTGGATGTCAGTGGCGGCGTGGAGCAAGCCAAGGGCATCAAGGACGCGGCGAAGATCGAGGCATTCATGCGTGCGGTGAAACAGGCGTGATGGCAGATGTGACGGCTGGCTGCGCGCCATCGTCCATAGCTTTCGCAGCCCCGCGGGGCAGCCGCCCGCGCCTGTGGCGGCAAGACATACATTAGCGGTGGGGTGGCGCGCTGGAAGTCCCGGCGGCCGGTCCATCATCGTTTCATAAAAGATTTTGAGCTCAAGGGCAGGGCAGGGCCGGCGATACCGGCCCACGCCTGCCAATACTGGAGAAAGAAAGCATGAGCAACTGGTTAGTCGACAAACTGATCCCTTCGATCATGCGTTCCGAGGTGAAGAAGAGCTCGGTGCCTGAAGGCCTGTGGCACAAGTGCCCGGCCTGCGAGGCCGTGCTGTATCGTCCGGAGCTGGAAAAGACCCTGGATGTCTGCCCCAAGTGCAACCACCACATGCGCATTGGCGCACGTGCGCGCATCGACATCTTCCTCGACGCCGATGGCCGTGCCGAACTGGGCGCCGACCTGGAGCCGGTCGACCGCCTGAAGTTCCGTGATGGCAAGAAGTACAAGGACCGCCTGGCCGGGGCGCAGAAGCAGACCGGGGAGAAGGACGCCCTGATCTCCATGAGCGGCACCCTGATGGGCATGCCGATCGTGGTCAGCGCCTTCGAGTTCTCGTTCATGGGCGGCTCCATGGGCGCCATCGTTGGCGAGCGCTTCGTGCGCGCGGCCAACTATGCCCTGGAAAACCGCTGCCCGATGGTCTGCTTCTCCGCCTCCGGCGGTGCGCGCATGCAGGAAGCGCTGATCTCGCTGATGCAGATGGCCAAGACCTCGGCCGTGCTGGCGCGCCTGCGCGAAGAAGGCATCCCGTTCATCTCGGTGCTGACCGACCCGGTTTACGGTGGTGTTTCTGCAAGCCTGGCCATGCTCGGTGACGTCATCGTCGGTGAGCCGAAGGCACTGATCGGCTTCGCCGGCCCGCGCGTGATCGAGCAGACCGTGCGCGAGAAGCTGCCGGAAGGCTTCCAGCGCAGCGAGTTCCTGCTGGAGCACGGTGCCATCGACCTGATCATCTCCCGTGGCGAGCTGCGCCCGCGTCTGGCCCGCCTGCTGGCGCAGATGACCGGCCAGGAAACCCCGGAACAAGCGCGCGAGGCGGCTGCCGTCGCGTGATGAAACAACGATCCCTGGGCGAATGGCTCGCCTACCTCGAGCAGTTGCACCCCTCGGCCATCGACATGGGCCTGGAGCGGTCGCAGAAGGTGCTTGCCCGGCTGGCGCTGGGCAAGCTGGCGCCACGCGTGGTGACGGTGACCGGCACCAACGGCAAGGGCTCGACCTGCGCCTTCGTGGCCTCGCTGCTGCGTGCCCAGGGGCTCAAGGTCGGCGTGTACAGCTCGCCGCACCTGTTGCGTTACAACGAGCGGGTGCTGATCGATGGCCAAGAGGCCAGCGATGAGCGCCTGTGCGAAGCCTTCGCCGCCGTCGAGGCGGCGCGGGGCGATATTTCCCTGACCTACTTCGAGATGGGCACCCTGGCCGCGTTCTGGTTGTTCTACCAGTCGCAGCTGGATGCCGTGGTACTGGAAGTGGGCCTTGGTGGCCGACTGGACACCGTGAACGTGGTGGATGCCGACCTGGCCCTGGTGACCAGCATCGGCGTCGACCATGTCGATTACCTGGGGGATACCCGCGAGCTGGTGGCCTTCGAGAAGGCCGGCATCTTCCGTCAAGGCAAGCCGGCACTGTGCGGTGACCTGGATCCGCCTCAGCCGCTGCTGGACAAGGCCGCCGAACTGGCTGCGCCGCTGTTCCTGCGTGGTCGTGACTTCGACCTGGCCAGTGCCGATGGCAGCTGGAACTGGCGGGGTACTGCGGCTGATGGTACGCAGTTGGAGCTGCGTGGCCTGCCTTTGCTCGACCTGCCCATGGAAAACGCCACGCTGGCCTTGCAGGCTTATCTGCTGATGGGCCTGCCCTGGGACGCCGGGCAGATTCGCCAGGCGCTGCTGGATACCCGTATCACGGGTCGCCTCGACCGTCGCCTGCTGAGCTGGCAGGGCAAGTCGGTGGAACTGTTGCTGGATGTCGGGCACAACCCGCATGCTGCGGAGTACCTGGCCCGGCGCCTGGCGGCCCGACCGCTGAAAGGGCGCCGCCTGGCGGTGTTCGGCCTGCTCGCCGACAAGGACCTGGACGGTGTTGTTGCGCCGCTGCAGGGGCTGGTCGACGACTGGGCGGTGGCGCCACTGGATACCCCGCGCAGTCGCCCGGCTGCAGAACTGGCCACGGCCTTGACGAACCTCGGCGCCGCGGTGAAGTCTTATGCCAGCGTCGACGCTGCCCTTGAAGGGCAGTGCGCGCAGGCAACGGCGGGTGATCAGATCTTGCTGTTCGGTTCGTTTTTCTGTGTTGCCCAGGCACTGGAATGGCTGGAGCGGCACGCCCAGGAGGGTGGAGTAGATGGCAGTGCTGGATAAAGGGATGAAACAGCGCATGGTGGGTGCGTTGGTGCTGGTGGCGCTGGCGGTGATTTTCCTGCCGATGCTGTTCACCCGCGAGGACGAGATGCGTCAGGTGCGCGTCGAGGCCCCGCAGGCGCCGGCCATGCCAAGCCTGCCGGAAGTGAAGGTGGAGCCGGTCGCCGTGCCGGAGCCGCAGGTCATTCCCGAAGAGCCGCAGCAGGCACCGGTGGTGGTGGACGAATCCACTGCGCCGGCGAGCGCGCCCAGCCAGCCGATTACACCGTCACCGCAGACCCAGCCTCAGGTACAGGTGCAGCCTCAGCCTCAGCCTCAGCCTCAGCCCCAGCCCCAGCCCGTCAAGCCGCAGGCGCCCGTGGCCAAGGTCGAGCCTCAGCCGGCAGCCAAGCCGGCCGCACCCGCGGCGCCGTCCAAGATCGACGTCAATGGCCTGCCGGTCAGCTGGTCGATCCAGTTGGCCAGCCTGTCCAACCGTGCCGGGGCCGAAAAGCTGCAGCAAACCTTGCGTAGCCAGGGTTACAACGCCTATATCCGCTCGGCGGGTGGCATGAACCGGGTGTACGTGGGGCCGCTGATCGAGCGGGCCGAGGCTGAGCGCGTGCGTGACGCCATCAATCGCCAGAACAGCCTCAAGGGCTTCGTGGTGCGCTTCCAGCCTGAGCGCAGCTGATACGCGGGGCGGCTTTGCCGCCCATCGACGCGGTTCGTCGCCACGACAAGCCAGCCCCCACCTCGACCGCACTGCTCTCAGGGCCTGTGCAGTTCCTGTGGGAGCCGGCTTGCCGGCGATGAAGCCAACACCAATCTGTCTGACATTCCGCTTACCCAAGCCCCCGCCGCTCTGTTAAAATGCGCCGCCTCAAACGTCTGCAGGCAGCACCGTGGCATTTACCTTGGTTGATTGGGCGATCATCGCGATCATCGCCGTCTCCACACTGATCAGTCTCAAGCGCGGCTTCGTCAAGGAAGCCTTGTCCTTGCTCATCTGGATCATTGCCGGTGCGGTTGCCTGGATGTTCGGTGGTTCGCTCTCGGTGTATCTTGAAAGCTACATCCAGACGCCGTCGATGCGCGTCATCGCCGGCTGCGCCATTCTTTTCGTCGCCACCTTGCTGGTGGGGGCCATGATCAACTTCCTCATCGGCGAGCTGATCCGCGTGACCGGGCTGTCCGGTACCGATCGTTTCCTGGGCATGGCCTTCGGCGCCGCGCGCGGGGCCTTGCTGGTGGTGGTGGCCATCGGGCTGATCAGCCTGGGGCCGGTTCAACAAGACACCTGGTGGCAGGAATCTCGCCTGATACCACAATTTCTCTTGGTCGCCGACTGGTCGAAAAACCTGATCCTGGGTTTTACCGGCCAGTGGACACCCAGTGGGCTGATCGGCACTCCAGCTGATCTTCCGTTCAAGGAACAGTTGCTCGGGCCGGCAAAGCCCTGAGCGCTATTCACTCAAGTTTCGTCAAAGTAGGGGTTGCGTCGCATGTGTGGCATCGTCGGTATCGTCGGTAAGTCGAACGTCAATCAGGCGCTGTATGACGCGCTTACGGTCCTCCAGCACCGCGGCCAGGACGCTGCCGGTATCGTGACCAGCCATGACGGCCGGTTGTTCCTGCGCAAGGATAATGGCCTGGTGCGCGACGTGTTCCAGCAGCGTCACATGCAGCGCCTGGTCGGCAACATCGGCATCGGCCACGTGCGCTACCCGACTGCGGGCAGCTCGACCTCGGCCGAGGCCCAGCCGTTCTACGTCAACTCGCCGTATGGCATCACCCTGGCACACAACGGCAACCTGACCAACGTCGAACAGCTGGCCAAGGAGATCTACGAGTCCGACCTGCGTCACGTCAACACCAACTCCGACTCGGAAGTACTGCTGAACGTGTTCGCCCATGAGCTGGCGGTGCGTGGCAAGCTGCAGCCGACCGAAGAAGACGTGTTCGCCGCGGTTTCCCACGTGCACAGCCGCTGCGTCGGCGGTTACGCCGTGGTTGCTATGATCACCGGCTACGGCATTGTCGGTTTCCGTGACCCCAACGGCATCCGCCCGGTGGTGTTCGGCCAGCGTCACACCGACGAAGGCGTGGAATACATGATCGCCTCGGAGAGCGTGGCCCTCGATGTGCTCGGCTTCACCCTGATCCGCGACCTGGCGCCGGGCGAAGCGGTGTACATCACCGAAGAAGGCCAGCTGTACACCAAGCAGTGCGCCGAAGCACCGAAGCTGCAACCGTGCATCTTCGAGCATGTCTACCTGGCCCGCCCGGACTCGATCATGGATGGCGTGTCGGTGTACAAGGCCCGTCTGCGCATGGGTGAAAAACTGGCCGACAAGATCATGCGCGAGCGCCCCGAGCACGACATCGATGTGGTCATCCCGATCCCGGACACCAGCCGCACCGCGGCCCTGGAGCTGGCCAACCGCCTGGGCGTCAAGTTCCGCGAAGGTTTCGTCAAGAACCGCTATATCGGCCGTACCTTCATCATGCCCGGTCAGGCCGCGCGCAAGAAATCGGTACGCCAGAAGCTCAACGCCATCGAGTTGGAGTTCCGCGGCAAGAACGTGATGCTGGTGGACGACTCGATCGTGCGCGGCACCACCTGCAAGCAGATCATCCAGATGGCCCGCGAAGCCGGCGCCAAGAACGTCTACTTCTGCTCCGCAGCCCCTGCGGTTCGCTACCCCAACGTCTACGGCATCGACATGCCGAGTGTTCACGAACTGATCGCCCACAACCGTACCACCGAACAAGTGGCCGAGTTGATTGGTGCCGACTGGCTGGTCTACCAGGACCTGCCGGATCTGATCGACTCGGTTGGTGGCGGCAAGATCAAGATCGACCAGTTCGATTGCGCGGTATTCAACGGTGAGTATGTCACCGGCGATATCGACGAAGCCTACCTCGACCGTATCGAGCAGGCTCGTAATGACCTCGCCAAGGTCAAGAACCAGGCGGTCAGCGCGATCATCGACCTCTACAACAACTGATTTCGGGAGCGACGGCATGACGGATCAATGGGATGCCGGACGACTGGACAGTGACCTCGAGGGTGTCGGTTTCGACACCCTGGCGGTGCGTGCCGGTCAAAACCGTACACCGGAGGCCGAGCACAGCGAAGCGCTGTTCCTGACCTCCAGCTATGTGTTCCGCACGGCTGCCGATGCCGCCGCGCGGTTTGCCGGCGAAACGCCGGGCAACGTCTATTCGCGCTACACCAACCCGTCGGTGCGTGCCTTCGAGGAGCGCCTGGCGGCCATGGAAGGGGCCGAGCAGGCCGTGGGCACCTCCACCGGCATGGCGGCGATCCTCGCCGTGGTGATGTCGCTGTGCAGTGCCGGTGACCATGTGCTGGTGTCGCAGAGCGTGTTCGGCTCGACCATCAGCCTGTTCGAGAAGTACTTCAAGCGCTTCGGCGTGCAGGTGGACTACGTGCCACTGGTCGACCTCGCCGGCTGGGAAAAGGCCATCAAGGCCAATACCAAGCTGCTGATCGTAGAATCGCCGTCCAACCCGCTGGCAGAGCTGGTCGATATCACCGCACTCAGCGAAATCGCCCACGCCCACGGTGCCATGCTGGTGGTGGACAACTGCTTCAGCACCCCGGCGCTGCAGCAGCCGCTGAAGCTGGGTGCCGACATCGTGTTCCACTCGGCCACCAAGTTCATCGACGGCCAGGGTCGCTGCATGGGTGGCGTGGTTGCCGGCCGTGCCGAGCAGATGAAAGAAGTGGTGGGCTTCCTGCGTACCGCAGGTCCGACCCTCAGCCCGTTCAACGCCTGGATCTTCACCAAGGGCCTGGAAACCCTGCGCCTGCGCATGCGTGCGCACTGCGAAAGCGCCCAGGTACTGGCCGAATGGCTGGAGCAGCAGGAGGGCGTGGAGAAGGTGCATTACGCCGGCCTGCCGAGCCACCCGCAGCACGAACTGGCCAAGCGCCAGATGAGTGGCTTCGGTGCGGTGGTGAGCTTCGAGGTCAAGGGTGGCAAAGAGGGCGCCTGGCGCTTCATCGACGCTACCCGGGTGATTTCCATCACCACCAACCTGGGTGACAGCAAGACCACCATCGCCCATCCAGCGACCACCTCCCACGGTCGCCTGACGCCGCAGGAGCGTGAAGCCGCCGGTATTCGCGACAGCCTGATCCGTGTTGCCGTGGGCCTGGAAGACGTGGCCGACCTGCAGGCAGACCTGGCGCGCGGGTTGGCGGCACTGTGATCGAAATCCGCGGCGGTAAACCCGGCCATAACGGCCGGGTAGCCCTGGTGACGGGTGCCGCGCGCGGCATCGGCCTGGGTATTGCCGCGTGGTTGATCTGCGAAGGCTGGCAGGTGGTGCTCAGTGACCTGGACCGCCAGCGTGGCGCCAAGGTGGCCAAGGCCCTGGGTGACAATGCCTGGTTCATCACCATGGATGTTGCCGACGAGGCCCAGGTCAGCGCCGGGGTGTCCGAGGTGCTGGGGCAGTTTGGCCGCCTGGACGCGCTGGTGTGCAATGCGGCCATCGCCAACCCGCACAACCAGACCCTCGAAAGCCTGAGCCTGGCGCAGTGGAACCGGGTGCTGGCGGTCAACCTCAACGGCCCGATGCTGCTGGCCAAGCATTGTGCGCCGTACCTGCGTGCGCACAACGGGGCGATCGTCAATCTCACCTCCACCCGGGCGCGGCAGTCCGAGCCCGATACCGAGGCCTATGCGGCGAGCAAGGGCGGCCTGGTGGCCTTGACCCATGCCCTGGCCATGAGCCTTGGCCCGGAGATCCGCGTCAATGCGGTGAGCCCGGGCTGGATCGATGCCCGTGACCCGTCGCAGCGCCGTGCCGAGCCGTTGTCCGAGGCGGACCATGCCCAGCACCCGACGGGCAGGGTAGGGACGGTGGAAGACGTGGCGGCCATGGTTGCCTGGCTGTTGTCTCGGCAAGCGGCGTTCGTCACCGGCCAGGAATTCGTGGTCGATGGCGGCATGACCCGCAAGATGATCTACACCTGAGCCCTTTTGCAGTCTCTTCGCGGGTAAACCCGCGAAGAGGCCGCCACAGGCAACCGCACCGCTTTTGCGCTTTTCTGAAAAAAATTCAATGGGGCTATTGACTTAGCTTCGCCACCTGCGTAAATTTCGCGGCCTCAGCGAAGCAAACGCAACAAGCAACATCGCGAGGGTGATTAGCTCAGCCGGGAGAGCATCTGCCTTACAAGCAGAGGGTCGGCGGTTCGATCCCGTCATCACCCACCACTTCCTGAGATGTTCCTGGTGCTTCAGGTTTCGCAAGAAGCCGATAGCCAGAGAGGAACGCACTGCGCAGCGGTAGTTCAGTCGGTTAGAATACCGGCCTGTCACGCCGGGGGTCGCGGGTTCGAGTCCCGTCCGCTGCGCCATTTTTCAGTAACAGATGGGTGCCTGGCGCCGGTCTGAAGCCACAAGGCAAACACCTTGGGCTGATCCCAGTTTCAATCGGGCGAAAGCCTGAACGATACGCAGCGGTAGTTCAGTCGGTTAGAATACCGGCCTGTCACGCCGGGGGTCGCGGGTTCGAGTCCCGTCCGCTGCGCCATCTTAGCTTCAAGGTCCCTTGAACACCTCGAAGCAAACACAAGAGAAGCGATCACGTTATCGCTTTTTTTGTGCCTGCCCTGAGGCCATCGCGCCGGAAGGGTAGACCCAGGTTTCAATCGGGCGCAAGCCTGAATGATACGCAGCGGTAGTTCAGTCGGTTAGAATACCGGCCTGTCACGCCGGGGGTCGCGGGTTCGAGTCCCGTCCGCTGCGCCATCTTCGCCTCGAGGCCCCTTGGACGCCCTCGAAGCTACGAGAAAGCGACCTTCGGGTCGCTTTTTTCGTTTTTGCGCCTGGCAATTGCCGCCCTTGACCCAGATTTACACGAACCTGACAGACTCTTCACCGATCAGCGGTTCCTGTGCCTGCCTGCTGTGTTGCACAATAGGCACCTTCTCGACTTACCCGGAATTCGCAATGACCAGATCTTCCGTCTTTGGTGCGCTCGGGCTGGCCCTGGTGCTGGCGGGTGTGACCGGTTGTTCCTCGAAAAAAGCCGCCGTCTACGAGCACGAGAACTTCGATGACTCGGGCACCTACTCGCGCAGCTTCCCGGTGAGCGATGCCGGCTCCTGCGAGGCCGCCCGGCGCGCCTTGCTCAGCCAGGGCTACATCATTACCAGCAGCGGCGCCAACCAGGTGGTGGGCAACAAGAGCTTCCAGCAGAACAGCGAGAACCACCTGCAGATCAGCTTCAACGTCACCTGTGCGCCAGATGTGAGCGACGAGCAGCGTTCGACCATGTTCGCCAACGCTCTGCAGGATCGTTATGCGCTGAAAAAGTCCAATACCTCCGCCAGCCTGGGCGTTGGTGTATTGGGCTCGGTGTCGATGCCGATCGGCTCCAGCGACGACTCGATGGTCAAGGTGGCCAGCGAGACGGTGACGGCGGCGCAGTTCTATGACCGTTATTTCGCACTGGTGGAGAGCTACCTGCCAAAGCCCAAGCCTAAGCAGGAGAGCAAGGCCAAGGTCGAAGAGCCCGCGCCTAAGGTCGAAGCGCCGGCGGCTGCCTTGGGGCTGCCGGAGCAGGCCGCGGCAGCGCCGGTGGCACCGGCCCCGGTGGCGGCGCCTTTGGTTGAAGCGGCGCCAGCCCCGGCCGCTGTTGCCCCGGCCAGCGAGGCGGTAGCAGCGCCGGTGCTGGATGACAGCCAGGGCTCGCAGCCAGTGGCGCCGCCAGCGGAGGCGGCACCGATCGAGGTGCAGCAGGAAGCCCAGCCTGCCGAGGCCGCCGAGACCGCTTCCCCCGCCCTTTGATAGCTTTCCTGTACCCGGCCTCTTCGCGGGTAAACCCGCTCCCACAGGTACTGCGCAGATGTTGAGAACTGCGCAGTACCTGTGGGAGCGGGTTTACCCGCGAAGAGGCCGGTGCAGGCAGACCATCCCCTGTTACAGACGCGCCGCGATAACTTCCTGAACCCCTGCTACGTTTACCACTCATAAGCTTGTCATGATTTCTTCATCCCACCTGCCTAGGGTGAAGGCGACAGTTATCAGGAAAAATGAGTGAAGAGGGCGTAGGGCTATGGACGAATATCAGGAAGAACTTCTCGAATTCCAGGCTTATGAACTGGACCCCCCGGAGCCGGCTGACGACGCTACCGAACTCTAGCCTGCCCGCCGCTGGCTGCGGCGAAACTCCCCCGGTGTGAGGCCCGTCCAGCGCTTGAACGCGCGCTGGAAGGCCTCGGCCGACGCAAACCCCAGCAGATAGGCAATCTCGCCAAAGGCCAGTTCCGTATCGCGGATGTAGGTTTCGGCAAGGTCGCGCCGTGTTTCGCTGAGCAGGTCGCGAAAGCGCGTGCCTTCCTCGGCCAGTTTGCGGCGCAAGGTCCAGGTCGGCAGTTGCAGGTGCAGCGCCACTTCTTCCAGGTCCGGTTCACGGCCACCATTGAGCAAAGGGCCCAACAGGTGGGTGATGCGCTCACCCAGGCTGCGCACCCGCGTACGCTGAAGCATTTCCGCCTCGCACAGCTGCAGCAGGTGCTGCCAGGTGCTGGGGCAGTGCCTGGGGTTGGCCAACTGCAGCGTGGCGCGGCTCAGGCGCAGCTGGTTGCCTTCGGCGGCGAACTGTACGGGAGTGCTGCACAGCGGCTGGTAGCGCGCGGCGTAGGCGGGTGCGGCAAACTCGATTTCCATCTGTTCGGCCTGTACCGCCGTACCGGCCAGGTCGGCAAGCTGGGCGAGCCAGCCGGCGAGTAGCGAATCGACCACGAAACGGTTGTAGGCGTTGTAGGGGCTGATGGAGTAGAAGCGTAGCCAGGCGCCCTGGGCATCTTCCTGGAAACTGGAATGGCCGCGATAGTTGGCGGCGTACAGCGGCTCGAAGCGCAACAGGGCGCGTGCCGCCTCGCCCAGGTTCGGGGCCTGGGCAGCGGTGACCCCGGCCAGGCCGGCATGCGCCAGGCGGCTCAGGCGCCCCATGTGCAGGCCCAGCGCGGTCTCGCCGGACAGTTCGATGGCAGCGTGCCCCAGGTGCATGTAGCGCGGGATCGACAAGCGCGCACCGGCTTTGCTCAGGCGCGCCGCATCCAGGCCATAGCGGCGCAGCAGAGGTTCGGGGTCGTGGCCCAGTTCGCGCAGGGCCTCGGTCAGCGGCTGGACAAAGCCAACCGAAAGGTCGCCCAGGCGCACGCGGGGGCGGGCCATGGGCTTACAACCACAAATTCAGCAAGCGGGCGCCAGGGCTGGGGGTGCCTGCCAGCAATTCACCCGCCTGGCGGGCAAAGCCCTGGCCGTCGCTGCCCTGTTCCCAGAACTGCCCACGCATGAACACGCTCATGCTGCTGACACCAGCCCCGGCCGCTTCGGTCAGGCGTTGCCAGGCGGCTTGTTCACTGACTTCGCCGCGCTGCAACGCCAGCCCGGCGCTGGCATCCTGGTGGCGATTGCCGCGCCAGGGCGCTTGCCAGCTGCCCCTGCCGCTGAGGAACACCGGGTTGGCGATCAGTTGTACCGCCTGTCGTGCCAGTTGCTGGTGGTTTTCCGGGTACCAACTGTCACTGCCCACCAGCACGCCCAGGCGCCCGGCAGGGGTTTGCAATACCTGCAGCGGGTGCTGGCGGCCATCATGCACATAGCGGCGTGTTTCGCTGTCGGGGAACTGCTGGCGTTGCGGTTGGCCCAGCAGCGAACCGTCGCCGGCGAACACTACGCTGCTGTTGAACAATGGGCCGCTGCCGGCATGCAGCACGCCCTGTTTCACGTAAGGGGCGGGCAGCACGATGGAGCCGGCCACCAGGGTGACGTTGAATTCCTTGGCCAGGCCGCCGAACAGTTGCTGGTAGTCCGCGGCCATCTGATCGGCCTTCATGCGCAGGTGCGCGTCGGCGCGCCGGTCGTCCCCGTCGGCACGGAGCATGGCCAGGCCATAGCGCAGCGGGTTGCTCAGTTCCAGCCATTGCAGGGCCTCGCGGCTTTGCGTGACCTGGTACAGCTCGTTCTTTTCCCCGCGTGCCCACAGCCAGGTCCCGATGTGCTCTGGTAGCACCACCACCGTACGCGGGCCTACAAGCCCTTGGGTACGGGCCTGCTCCAGGTAGGCCGCGAGCTTGCGGTGCAGGCGCTGCAGGTTCTGGTAGTCGCCCGGGTAGAGCAGCGGTTCGACACCGAGCAGGTTGCCGTGCTCGCCCGGTACGCCGTGGTTAAGTGCCAGTTCGATACGCAGGTCGGACAGGTAGTGGCCTTCCGGGCGCTGCTGGGTCCAGAAACCGTAGCCGCAAAGGGCGGCGATCATCACCAGCGCCAGGGCGCTTGCCAGAAGTTTTCGCATGAAGCAGGACAGCGCCTTGGAAACGGGAGTTTCCTAGGGTAGTCGTGCTGTGCGCGAGGATCAATAACTTGTCAGTTTCGATCATTGAGCCCATTCAAACGGCTGTTTAATGTCGCAGGCAGACAAACGACGGGGCCCGCCAGACGGTGCGGCACCCGCATTCCGTGATCACGCCACCTGGGGACCTTTCCATGGCCGCCGACCGCTACCCGCACCTGCTCGCCCCGCTGGACCTGGGCTTTACCACCTTGCGCAACCGCACCCTGATGGGCTCGATGCACACTGGCCTCGAAGAGCGCCCGGGCGGCTTCGAGCGCATGGCGGCGTACTTTGCCGAGCGCGCCCGCGGTGGCGTCGGCCTGATGGTTACCGGCGGCATCGCGCCCAACGATGAGGGGGGGGTGTATTCCGGGGCGGCCAAGCTCAGCACCGAGGAAGAAGCCGACAAGCACCGCATCGTCACCGAGGCGGTACACGCTGCCGGCGGCAAGATCTGCCTGCAGATCCTGCATGCCGGGCGCTACGCCTACAGCCCGCGCCAGGTGGCGCCCAGCGCGATCCAGGCGCCGATCAACCCGTTCAAGCCCAAGGAACTGGACGAGGCGGGTATCGAAAAGCAGATCGCCGACTTCGTCAATTGCGCGGTGCTGGCCCAGCGCGCCGGTTACGACGGCGTCGAGATCATGGGTTCGGAAGGCTACTTCATCAACCAGTTCCTCGCCGCCCACACCAACCACCGCACCGACCGCTGGGGTGGCAGCTATGAGAACCGCATGCGCCTGGCGGTGGAAATCGTCAGCCGGGTGCGCGGCGCGGTAGGCCCGAACTTCATCATCATCTTCCGCCTGTCGATGCTCGACCTCGTCGAGGGCGGCAGCAGCTGGGACGAGATCGAGCTGCTGGCCAAGGCCATCGAGCAGGCCGGCGCAACCTTGATCAATACCGGCATCGGCTGGCACGAAGCGCGTATCCCGACCATTGCCACCAAGGTGCCGCGCGCGGCATTCAGCAAGGTCACCGCCAAGCTGCGCGGCGTGGTGAACATTCCGCTGATCACCACCAACCGCATCAATACCCCGGAAGTGGCCGAGGCGGTGCTGGCCGAGGGCGATGCCGACATGGTTTCGATGGCCCGGCCGTTCCTGGCCGACCCGGACTTCGTCAACAAGGCCGCTGCCGGCCGCGGCGACGAGATCAACACCTGCATCGGCTGCAACCAGGCCTGCCTGGACCATACCTTTGGCGGCAAGCTGACCAGTTGCCTGGTCAACCCGCGTGCCTGCCACGAAACCGAGCTCAACTACCTGCCCGTGCGCACCGTGAAGCGCATTGCCGTGGTCGGCGCTGGCCCGGCCGGCCTGGCGGCAGCCACGGTGGCGGCCGAGCGCGGCCACGCAGTGACCCTGTTCGATGCCGCCAGCGAGATCGGCGGGCAGTTCAATGTCGCCAAGCGGGTGCCGGGAAAGGAAGAGTTCCATGAAACCCTGCGTTACTTCCGCAACAAGGTCGAAAGCACGGGCGTGGACCTGCGCCTGAACACCCGGGTCGATGTGCAGGCCCTGGTCGACGGTGGCTACGACGAGATCATCCTGGCCACTGGTATTGCCCCGCGCACGCCGGCCATCCCCGGTGTCGAGCATGCCAAGGTGCTCAGCTACCTGGATGTGCTGCTCGAGCGCAAGCCGGTGGGCAAGGCTGTCGCGGTGATCGGTGCGGGTGGCATCGGTTTTGACGTTTCCGAGTACCTGGTGCATCAGGGCGTGGCCACCAGCCAGGACCGTGAGGCGTTCTGGCGGGAGTGGGGCATCGATACCCATCTGCGGGCACGCGGTGGCGTGGCCGGGATCAAGGCCGAGCCGCATGCCCCGGCGCGGCAGGTGTACCTGCTGCAGCGCAAGAAATCCAAGGTGGGTGACGGCCTGGGCAAGACCACCGGCTGGATTCACCGTACCGGGTTGAAGAACAAGCGGGTGCAGATGCTCAACAGCGTCGAGTACCTGGGTATCGACGATGCCGGCCTGCATATTCGCGTGGCCGATGGCGAGCCGCAGGTGCTGGCGGTGGACAACGTGGTGATCTGTGCCGGGCAGGAGCCGCTGCGCGAACTGCAGGACGGGCTGGTGGCGGCGGGGCAGTCGGTGCACCTGATTGGTGGTGCCGATGTGGCGGCCGAGCTGGATGCCAAGCGGGCGATCAACCAGGGTTCGAGATTGGCGGCTGAGCTCTGAGATTGCCGGGGACCGCTTCGCGGCCCTTCGCCGGTAAGCCGGGCTCCCACAGGTACAGCGTGATGCTTGAGGTTGGCGCTGTATCTGTGGGAGCCCGGCTTGCCGGCGATGGGCTGCAAAGCAGCCCCCCGACTTTCGCTGGTAAACTCGCACAATGCACTTTGACCTACCCCAAGCCCCCCTGCAGCCCCTGATCCTGCCTTGGCTGCAACAAGCCCAGGTAGAAGCCGCCATCTTGCGCCTGGACCTGATCGACCCGCTGATCAGCGGCAACAAGTGGTTCAAGCTGCGCCACCACCTGCAGCACGCCTCCGCCATCAAGGCCCCAGGCCTGATAAGCCTCGGCGGCAACCATTCCAACCATCTGCACGCCCTGGCCGCTGCCGGCAAGCGCTTCGGTTTCGCCACCGCCGGCCTGCTGCGTGGCCACGCCCAGGACACGCCAACCGTGCGTGACCTGCAAGCGCTGGGCATGGAACTGCACTGGCTGGGCTATGGCGGCTACCGCGTACGAAACGAAGCGGGTTTCTGGGAGCCCTGGCAGGCACACTACCCGGGTTGGCACTGCATCCCCGAAGGGGGCGGTGGGCTGGCCGGTGCACAGGGCTGCGCGCTGGTCATTCAGCAGGCGCGCGCGCAAATCGCCGCGCTGGGCTGGTCGGGCTACGACGCCTGGTGGCTGGCTGCAGGAACGGGAACTACCCTGGCCGGCCTCGTGATGGCCGAGGCGGGCGCACATGTCGTGCATGGCGCATTGGCTGTACCCAGGGATCATGGCGTGCCGGACGCGGTAGCGACACTGGCCGGTGCGCATGGCTACCAGCTGCACGACGCCTGCCGAGGTGGTTTCGGCAAGTTCGACGCTGAGCTGCTGGCGTTCATCGCCGATTGCGAGCGGCACACCGGCGTGCCGCTCGAAGCCCTCTACACCGGCAAGGCCCTGCTGGCCCTGCGTGAGCAGGTCGAGGCCGGGCTGTTCGCGCCCGGCACCCGCCTGATCGTGGTGCACACCGGCGGCCTGCAGGGCCGGCGTGGTTACTTGTAGGGCAGCATGCGCAGCAGCGTGTTGTCGCGCTGCACATAGTGGTGATACAGCCCGGCCAGAGCGTGCAGGCCGATCAGCCAGTAGCCCCAGCTGCCGATGCGTTCATGCCAGCCTTTGATGAACTTGGCCTGGTCCGGGTTCGGGCCGATCAGATGCGGCAGCTCCAGGCCGAAGAACGGCACTGGTTTGTCGGCGGCGCTGAGGATCAGCCAGCCGGCAAGCGGCAGGATGATCATCAGCAGGTACAACGCCAGGTGCATCAGGTGCGCGAGGCCGGTCTGCCAGGCCGCAGGTTTGGGCACGATGGGTGGGGTCGGGCGGCTCAGGCGGATGGCCAGGCGCAACCAGACCAGCACGAACACGCTGAGCCCGAGCATGAAGTGCAGGTCCTTCATCAGGTTGCGTTCGACGCTGTCCTTGGGGAACAGGCCACGCAGTTCGATAAGGGCATAGACAGCTGCCAGCAGCACCAGCATCATCCAGTGCAGGGCGATGGACAAGCGCGCGTAATGGGTCGCGGGGGTGGATGAAACCATGATCGGTCCTCGTCATCAGGTCGGAATGGCGCTCTTGCTGGCGCTCAGATAGTACTGTAATGGCTACGGGGGAACGAATCTTTGCGCCAGGTCTGTGAAAATTGTGTTGTCTGCACCGGCCTCTTCGTGGGTAACCCGCTCCCACAGGTACTGCACAGGTTCTGAATGCTGTGCTGTACCTGTGGGAGCGGGTTTACCCGCGAAGAGGCCGGAACAGCTGACATCATGCCTCGGGGGGAAATGGCCAACTGTCAGCCACTAGAAACACCCGTTCAGCCTCCTGCCAGGCGCCATCAGCCTCTTGCTCCAACCTCACCAGCAACTGCGCCGGAGCCTTCCGCTCCAGCACATGCAGCCATGCCGCAAACTGCTCCACCGCCCAGCACTCATGCGCCTCGACCCGCGCCGGCGCCAGCCAGGCATGCCGTTGCAGCGGCTGCCATCGTTCACCTTCGCCCATGACCCAGTCCCTCCGCCGCAGCCAGCGCCCGCGCAAATGCTGCGGGTTGGCGCCCTGTGGTGGCTGCGCATGCCCAGGCCACGGGTAGAACAGATAGCCACCCAGCCACACATGCGCCTGCAGCTGCTCCACCCCCAGCCGGGCCAGCACCTCGCGGCTGTGCGCCCCGGCCGACATGGGCAACTGGTGCCGCGCCAGGTGCGCCAGTTTGCTTCCCAGTCGGTCATGGCAGCCCGGCCCCAGCCAGGCGACGGGGTCGTGCCCGGAATGCTCCGGGCCCAGGTAGAGCTTGATGGCCAGTTCCAGGTGGTGCACGCCGTCGCGGTCGCGCAGCACCACATCCAGCTCGCCCAGGGTGCGTCCGCCGTCGCGAATCGCCAGGTTGGCCGCCAGCAGTTCGATGCCCGGCGCCTGGCCCAGGGCAAATTGCCACAGCCGTTCGTAGTAGTGCCCCAGGCGCCGGCTGCCCAGTTGCGCCAGCCAGTCATGCAGT
This sequence comes from Pseudomonas sp. TE3-3-F2023, assembly GCF_036784815.1. Lineage (NCBI taxonomy): Bacteria > Pseudomonadati > Pseudomonadota > Gammaproteobacteria > Pseudomonadales > Pseudomonadaceae > Pseudomonas > Pseudomonas sp. TE3-3-F2023. The sequence continues at coordinate 2,489,711 of NZ_CP145113.1, forward strand.
GGGCGGTCATCGTCATCCAGCGCCCGCAGCCAGTCCGCCAGGCGCTGTGGCTGGTCCGCCCACAGGCTGCCCGCCAGCGGGTGGCGCTGGGGGCAGGGCGGGGCGCTGAGCAACGGGGGCGACAGCAGGGCCCAGGCCAGGTCGCGCACGTGAGGGCGGCGTAGCTGCCGGGGCAGGTCGTGGAGCAGGGCGAATGGCATCATCCTGCGAGCATAGCCGGTTTGCCGCTACCCGGTGGTTTCGCCCATAATCGCGGCATAGTCACCCGCCGCAGAGCCTCGCAGGAGCCCCATGGAGCAATTTCGCAATATCGGTATCATCGGCCGCCTTGGCAGCTCCCAGGTGCTCGACACCATTCGCCGACTGAAAAAATTCCTCCTCGAGCGCCACCTGCACGTGATCCTCGAGGACACCATTGCCGAAGTGCTGCCTGGCCATGGCCTGCAAACCTCTACCCGCAAGCTGCTGGGCGAGGTCTGCGACCTGGTCATCGTGGTCGGCGGCGACGGCAGCCTGCTGGGCGCCGCCCGCGCTCTGGCCCGGCACAACATTCCGGTGCTGGGCATCAACCGTGGCAACCTGGGCTTCCTCACCGACATCCGCCCCGACGAGCTGGAAGAGAAGGTCGCCGAAGTGCTCGACGGCCACTACCTGGTGGAAAACCGCTTCCTGCTGCAGGCCGAGGTACGCCGCCACAACGAAGCCATCGGCCAGGGTGATGCACTGAACGACGTGGTGCTGCACCCGGGCAAGTCCACGCGCATGATCGAGTTCGAGATCTACATCGACGGCCAGTTCGTCTGCAGCCAGAAGGCCGACGGCCTGATCGTCGCCACCCCCACCGGCTCCACAGCCTATGCCCTGTCGGCCGGCGGCCCGATCATGCACCCCAAGCTCGACGCCATCGTCATCGTGCCAATGTACCCGCATACCCTGTCGGGCCGGCCGATCGTGGTCGACGGCAACAGCGAGCTGAAGATCGTGGTGTCCAAGGACCTGCAGATCTACCCGCAAGTATCCTGTGACGGCCAGAACCACTTCACCTGCGCCCCCGGTGACACCATCACGGTGAGCAAGAAACCGCAGAAGCTGCGCCTGATCCACCCGCTGGACCACAACTACTACGAGGTCTGCCGCACCAAGCTCGGCTGGGGCAGCCGCCTGGGAAGCAGGGACGACTGATGCTCGATCCGGCGCGTAGTTTCGACATCATCGGTGACGTGCACGGTTGTGCGCTGACCCTTGAACGCCTGCTCGACGCCCTTGGTTACAAGCGTATGGCCGGCGTGTGGTGCCACCCGCGGCGCCAGGCGCTGTTCCTTGGCGACATCGTCGACCGCGGGCCACGCATTCGCGAGGCGTTGCACATCGTCCACGACATGGTCGAGGCCGGCCAGGCGTTCTGCATCATGGGCAACCACGAGTACAATGCCCTGGGCTGGGTTACCCCGGCGCTGCCTGGCAGCGGCAAGGCCTTCGTGCGCGAGCATACGCCGCGCCACGCCCGGTTGATCGACGAAACCCTGACCCAGTTTGCCAACCACCCCGCTGACTGGCACGACTTCGTCAACTGGTTCTACGAGTTGCCGCTGTTCGTCGACGCCGGGCGTTTCCGCCTGGTGCATGCCTGCTGGGACCCGCGGCTGATCGAGCCGCTGCGCCAGCAGTACCCCGACGGTCGTATCGACGAGCACTTCATCCAGGCTTCGGCGGTGAGCGGCAGCTTTGCCGCCACCGTGTGCAACCGCCTGCTGCGCGGTACCGACATGCGCCTGCCGGACGGCCTGACCCTCACCGGTGGCGATGGCCTGACCCGTGCCTTCTTCCGTACCAAGTTCTGGGAAGAGGACCCGCAAACCTACGGCGACATCGTGTTCCAGCCAGACGCTCTGCCTGCGGAAGTGGCCAGCACCCCGCTCAGTCACAGCCAGAAGAACGCCTTGCTGCGCTATGCCGAAGACGAGCCCATGCTGTTCGTCGGCCATTACTGGCGCAGCGGCCGCCCGGCGCCGATCCGCGCCAACCTGGCCTGCCTGGACTACAGCGCCGTGCTCTACGGCAAGCTGGCCGCCTACCGGCTGGATGATGAAACCCGCATCGACCCGCACAAGTTCGTCTGGGTCGATGTGGACCGCCCACAGGCCAACCAATGAACATTATCGAAGTGATGCGCCTGCCGCTGTCGGTCGACCTCAGCGGCTTCGTTCACCTGCTGCAGCGCCTGCAGGTGCCGCACCGGGTCAGCGAGGAAGGCGATGCCCAGGTGCTCTGGGCCCCCGACACCCTGGCGGCAGACGTCCGCGAACTCTACCAGCGCTACCCCGACGGCAACGCCGACCTTGAACTTGCTCAGGACCCTGTGGGAGCGGGTTTACCCGCGAATAGCCCTACACAACCGTCCCTGGCAGAACAGGCCAGAGCCTGCAAAGTCACCACTATCACCCTGCTGCTGTGCTTCATCGTCGCCGGCCTTACCGGCCTGGGCGACAACTTCACCACCATCAGCTGGTTCACCTTCCTCGACTTCCGCGTCCAGGGCGACTACCTGTATTTCAGCCCACTGGCGCAAAGCCTGGACGAAGGCCAGTGGTGGCGCCTGGTATCGCCCATGCTGCTGCATTTCGGCGTGCTGCACCTGGCCATGAACAGCCTGTGGTACTGGGAACTGGGCAAACGCATCGAATTGCGCCAGGGCCCGTGGGCGCTGCTGGGCCTGACCCTGTTGTTCAGCCTGGTGTCCAACCTGGCCCAGCACTTCAGCAGCGGGCCGAGCCTGTTTGGCGGCCTGTCCGGCGTGCTGTACGGCCTGCTCGGGCACATCTGGCTGTGCCAATGGCTGGCACCCGACCGTTACTTCAACCTGCCCAAGGGCGTGCTGGTGATGATGCTGATCTGGCTGGTGGTGTGCCTGAGCGGCGTTATCGACACCCTGGGCCTCGGCCAGATCGCCAATGCCGCCCACGTCGGCGGGCTGCTCATCGGATGCCTGACCGGGCTCTTGGGTGGGGCGCTGGCCCGGCGTAAACTGTCGGCTTGAATCAGGAGACACTATGTCCACTTTCGCGCAAATGATCGAAAACATCACCCCGGAAATCTACGAAAGCCTGAAACTGGCCGTGGAAATCGGCAAATGGTCGGATGGCCGCAAGCTCACTGCCGAGCAGAAAGAGCTGTCGCTGCAGGCGGTAATCGCATGGGAGATGAAAAACCTCCCCGAAGACCAGCGTACCGGCTACATGGGCCCGCAGGAATGCGCCTCGAAGTCCGCGCCGATCGCCAACATTCTGTTCAAGTCGGACTCGGTACATTGATCGAACTCGCTCGTGGCTCGTTGAGCAAGATGGCGGTAAGCCTGCAGGCACCAGTGGTGCAGTACAGCTTCCGCCTGGATGACACGCAGGTGCCGGTGAACCCGCTGATCGGCCAGCGCCTGCGCCTTGAATACCTCGGCGCCATTCACTGCAGCCATTGTGGCAAGCGCACCAAGACCAGCTTCAGCCAGGGTTACTGCTACCCGTGCATGACCAGGCTGGCCCAGTGCGATGTGTGCATCATGGCTCCGGAAAAATGCCACTACGACGCCGGCACCTGCCGCGAGCCGTCGTGGGGCGAACAGTTCTGCATGACCGATCACGTGGTCTACCTGGCCAACTCGTCGGGGATCAAGGTCGGCATCACCCGCGCCACCCAGCTGCCCACCCGCTGGCTCGACCAGGGCGCCAGCCAGGCCCTGCCGATCATGCGCGTTGCCACCCGCCAGCAGTCCGGCCTGGTTGAAGACCTGCTGCGCAGCCAGGTGCCGGACCGCACCAACTGGCGCACCCTGCTCAAGGGCGATGCCGAGGAGCTCGACCTGGTCGCCATTCGTGAGCAAGTCTTCGACACCTGCGCAGATGGCCTGCGCGAGCTGCAGGGCCGCTTCGGCCTGCAGGCGATCCAGCCGCTGGCCGATGCCGAAGTGGTGCAGATGAAGTACCCGGTCGAGGCCTACCCGGCGAAGATCGTCAGCTTCAACCTCGACAAGGACCCGGTAGTGGAAGGCACGCTGCTGGGCATCAAGGGCCAGTACCTGATCTTCGACACCGGTGTGATCAATATTCGCAAGTACACGGCCTACCAGTTGGCCGTGCTCCAGTAAAAAGGACCTGCACATGCGTACCGAACAACCGCAAGTGATCTACCTCAAGGATTACCAGGCGCCCGAGTACCTGATCGACGAGACGCACCTGACCTTCGAGCTGTTCGAGGGCCACACCCTGGTCCACGCGCAACTGGTCATGCGCCGCAACCCGGCACGCGGTGCCGGCCTGCCGCCATTGGAGCTCGATGGCCAGCAGCTGGAACTGCTGCGCGCCTCGCTGGATGACCAGGAGCTGCAGCCGGGCGACTACCAGCTCGATGCCGACAGCCTGACCGTGCAGCCCAAGGCCGAGCGCTTCACCCTCGACACCAGCGTGAAGATCCACCCCGAGAGCAACACCGCACTGGAAGGCCTGTACAAGTCGGGCAAGATGTTCTGCACCCAGTGCGAGGCCGAAGGCTTCCGCAAGATCACCTACTACCTCGACCGCCCGGACGTGATGAGCACCTTCACCACCACGGTCATCGCCGAACAGCATCGCTACCCGGTATTGTTGTCGAACGGCAACCCGATCGGTAGCGGGCCGGCAGACGATGGTCGCCACTGGGCGACCTGGGAAGACCCGTTCATGAAGCCGGCCTACCTGTTCGCCCTGGTGGCCGGTGATTTGTGGTGCGTCGAGGACAGCTTCACCCGCCAGTCCGGCCGTGACGTGACCCTGCGCATCTACGTCGAGCCCGAGAACATCGACAAGTGCGACCACGCCATGGTCAGCCTGAAGAAGTCCATGCGCTGGGACGAAGAAGTCTATGGCCGCGAGTACGACCTGGACATCTTCATGATCGTCGCGGTCAACGACTTCAACATGGGCGCCATGGAAAACAAGGGCCTGAACATCTTCAACTCCAGCTGTGTGCTGGCCCGTGCCGAAACCGCCACCGATGCCGCCCACCAACGCGTCGAAGGCGTGGTTGCCCACGAGTATTTCCACAACTGGTCGGGCAACCGCGTCACTTGCCGTGACTGGTTCCAGCTGTCGCTGAAAGAAGGCTTCACGGTGTTCCGCGATGCCGAGTTCAGCGCCGACATGAACTCGCGCACGGTCAAACGCATCGAAGACGTGGCCTACCTGCGTACTCACCAGTTCGCCGAAGATGCTGGCCCCATGGCCCACCCGGTACGCCCGGACAGCTTCATCGAGATCTCCAACTTCTACACCCTGACCGTGTACGAGAAAGGCGCCGAAGTGGTGCGCATGGTTCGTACCCTGCTGGGCGCAGACGGCTTCCGCAAGGGCAGCGACCTGTACTTCGAACGCCACGATGGCCAGGCGGTGACCACCGACGATTTCATCAAGGCCATGGAAGACGCCAACGGTGTCGACTTCACCCAGTTCAAGCGCTGGTACAACCAGGCCGGCACCCCACGCCTGGAAGTCAGCGAGGCCTATGACGCGGCCGCGCAGACCTACAGCCTGACCTTCCGCCAGAGCTGCCCGCAGACCCCGGACAAGGCCGAAAAACTGCCGTTCGTGATCCCGGTGGAACTTGGCCTGCTGGATACCGCAGGCAACGACCTGCCGCTGCAACTGGCCGGCGAAGCGACAGCGCAGGGCACCAGCCGCGTGCTGTCGGTGACCGAGGCCGAGCAGACCTTCACCTTCCAGGGCATCCGGGCCAAGCCGCTGCCGTCGCTGCTGCGCGGTTTCAGTGCACCGGTCAAGCTGAGCTTCCCCTACGACCGCGACCAGCTGATGTTCCTGATGCAGCACGACAGCGACGGCTTCAACCGCTGGGAGGCGGGGCAGCAGTTGTCGGTGCAGGTGTTGCAGGAGCTGATCGGCCAGCATCAGCGTGGCGAAGCACTCACGCTCGATCAGCGCCTGATCACCGCCCTTGGCACCGTGCTCGGCAACGAGTCGCTGGACCCTGCCATGGTTGCCGAAATGCTCTCGCTGCCGGGTGAGGCCTACCTCACCGAGATCAGCCAGGTGGCCGACGTGGACGCCATCCACGCCGCCCGCGAGTTCGCCCGCCAGCAGATCGCCGAGCAGCTGTTCGACGCCCTGTGGGCGCGCTACAAGGCCAACCGCGAAGTGTCGCGCAGCACCGCCTACGTGGCCTCGGCCGAGCACTTTGCCCGCCGCAGCCTGCAAAACATCGCCCTCTCTTACCTGATGCTGAGTGGCAAGCCACAGGTGCTGGAAGCGACCCTGGAGCAGTTCGAGCACTGCGACAACATGACCGAGCGCCTGACCGCGCTGGCAGTGCTGGTCAACTCGCCGTTCGAAGCCGAGCGGGCCAAGGCGCTGGAAGCCTTTGCCGAGCACTTCAAGGACAACCCGCTGGTCATGGACCAATGGTTCAGCGTGCAGGCGGCCAGCGCGCTGCCGGGCGGGTTGGCGCGGGTCAAGGCGCTGATGCAGCACCCGGCGTTCACCCTGAAGAACCCGAACAAGGTGCGCGCGCTGATCGGCGCCTTTGCCGGGCAGAACCTGGTCAACTTCCATGCGGCGGATGGCTCCGGCTACCGCTTCCTGGCGGACCTGGTGATCGAGCTGAATGCGCTGAACCCGCAGATCGCCTCGCGGCAACTGGCACCGCTGACCCGCTGGCGCAAGTATGACGCTGCGCGTCAGGCCCTGATGAAGGGCGAGCTGGAGCGGATTCTGGCTTCTGGTGAGCTGTCCAGTGATGTGTATGAGGTTGTGAGCAAGAGCCTGGCTTGAGCCTGTAGAAACTGGGGCTGCTTTGCAGCCCATCGCCGGCAAGCCAGCTCCCACAGGTACTCCACTGCCTTCAATGCCTGTGCAGTACCTGTGAGCTCAATTGTCTTGTATTGCCTGCAAGGGCCTTATTGCTCCCACAGGTATTTGACTGCTTTCAAGGCATGTGCAGTACCTGTGGGAGCTGGCTTGCCGGCGATGGGCCGCACAGCGGCCCCTGCTTTTTACAGGCGACAACAAAACATAACACCCCGCCCGTTGTGTTCCCGCAAACATCCCCGCTACGATCCCCTCAAGCTATTGCAGGCCTCTAGATCAGGCTTTTCGCAGTACGTGCAGTGCATTGACCCACCAGACAAGAACAACAGGGGGACAGTCATGAGGGAACAGAACAGGCGCTTTGCCTGGCCATTGGCAGCCGGCGCAGTACTGGCGCTGGGGCTTGGCGTGTGGGCTGACAGCGTGCAAGCCGCTGCCGCCGACGAATACTCCACCGAATCGGCCAAGGCCAGCCAAAGCCTGCTGATCGATACCACTCATGCCGGCAAGCGCCTGGTGGTGGTGGGCGATCGCGGTCATATCCTGTTCTCTGACGACCAGGGCAGCACCTGGACCCAGGCGCGGGTGCCCACCCGGCAACTGCTCACCGCGGTGTTTTTCCTCGACGACAAGCACGGCTGGGCCGTCGGCCACGATGCGCTGGTGCTCGCCAGCAGCGATGGTGGTGCCACCTGGAGCAAGCAATTCGAAGACCTGTCCCGCGAAGCACCGTTGCTCGATGTCGTCTTCCTCGATGCTCGGCACGGCTTTGCCGTAGGTGCCTACGGCGCCTTGCTGGAGACCACCGACGGTGGCCAGCACTGGCAGGACGTGGCCGAGCGCCTGGACAACCCCGACCAGCTGCACCTGAACGGTATCGCCCAGGTGCGCGACGCAGGCCTGTTCATCGTCGGCGAGCAGGGTGGCATGTTCCGCTCCGCCGACCACGGCCAGACCTGGGCCAAGGTCCAGGGCCCTTACGAGGGCTCGCTGTTCGGCGTGATCGGCACTGCCCGGCCGCACACCCTGCTGGCCTACGGCCTGCGCGGCAACCTGTTCCGTTCCACCGATTTTGGTGACAGCTGGCAGCCGATCGAGCTCAAGGTCGCACGTGGCACCCTCGAATTCGGCCTGGCAGGCGCTACGCTTGTCGAGGACGGTAGCCTGGTGCTGGTCGGCAATGGCGGCAGCGTGCTGCGCAGTACCGATGATGGCCAGACCTTCAGTGTCTACAACCGCGCCGACCGCATTGCCCTGGCCGGCGTCAGCGGCCTGGCCGATGGCGGCCTGCTGCTGGTAGGGCAGGGTGGCGTGCACCTGGCTGACCCGCAGGGTGCTGACCAGGAGGTGCGTCCATGACCAGCAGGGAGAGCATCACCATGCACCCGCATCACCAGGACAAGGCCACGCTGCTCGAACGCCTGATCTTCAACAATCGCCCGGTGGTCATCGCCCTGTGCGTACTGGTCAGCATCTTCCTGTTCTGGCAGGCCACGCAGATCCGCCCGTCCACCAGCTTCGAGAAGATGATCCCGCTGCAGCACCCGTTCATCGAGCAGATGATGGAGCACCGCAACGACCTGGCCAACCTCGGCAACACCGTGCGCATTTCGGTGGAGGCAGTGAATGGCGACATCTTCGACAAGGACTACATGGAGACCCTGCGGCAGATCCATGACGAAGTGTTCTATATCCCTGGCGTCGACCGTGCCGGGCTGAAGTCGCTGTGGAGCCCCAGCGTGCGCTGGAGCGAGGTCACCGAGGAAGGCTTCTCCGGTGGCGAGGTGATTCCCAACACCTACAACGGCTCGCAGGACAGCCTCGACACCCTGCGCGACAACGTGCTCAAGTCGGGCCAGGTGGGGCGCCTGGTGGGCAACAACTTCAAGTCCAGCATCGTCGATGTACCGCTGCTGGAGAGCTACCCAGACCCGCAGGACCCGGGCAGGCAGGTGAAGCTGGACTATCAGCAGTTCTCGCACCAGCTGGAAGAAAAGATTCGTGACAAGTTCCAGGCGCAGAACCCCAACGTGAAGGTGCACATCGTCGGCTTCGCCAAGAAGGTCGGCGACCTGATCGACGGCCTGGTGATGGTGGCGATGTTCTTCGGCGTCGCCCTGGCCATCACCTGGGTGCTGTTGTACTGGTTCACCTGGTGCATCCGCAGCACCATCGCCGTGCTCATCACCACCCTGGTGGCGGTGGTCTGGCAGCTGGGGCTGATGCATGCGGTGGGCTTTGGCCTGGACCCGTACTCGATGCTGGTGCCGTTCCTGATCTTCGCCATCGGCATTTCCCACGGGGTGCAGAAGATCAACGGTATCGCCCTGCAGTCGAGTGACGCCGACAACGCGCTGACCGCCGCCCGGCGCACCTTCCGCCAGCTGTTCCTGCCGGGGATGATCGCCATCCTTGCCGACGCCGTGGGCTTCATCACCTTGCTGATAATCGACATCGGGGTGATCCGTGAACTGGCCATCGGTGCGTCCATCGGTGTGGCGGTGATCGTGTTCACCAACCTCATCCTGCTGCCGGTAGCCATTTCCTATGTCGGCATCAGCAGGAAGGCCGTCGAGCGCAGCAAGCAGGACGCCACCCGCGAGCACCCGTTCTGGCGCCTGCTGTCGAACTTCGCCAGTGCCAAGGTGGCGCCAGTATCGGTGGCCTTGGCGCTGGTCGCCTTCGCCGGTGGCCTGTGGTACAGCCAGAACCTGAAGATCGGCGACCTCGACCAGGGCGCGCCGGAGCTGCGCCCCGACTCGCGCTACAACCAGGACAACAACTTCATCATCAGCAACTACTCGACCAGTTCCGATGTGCTGGTGATCATGGTCAAGACCCCGCCCGAAAGCTGCTCGATCCACTCGACCATGGCGCCGATCGACGAGCTGATGTGGACCATGCAGAACACCCCTGGCGTGCAGTCGGCGATTTCCCTCGTGACCGTGTCCAAGCAGGTGATCAAGGGCATGAACGAGGGCAGCCTGAAATGGGAAACCCTGTCGCGCAACCCTGACATCCTCAACAACTCCATCGCCCGCGCCGATGGCCTGTACAACGGCGACTGCTCGCTGGCACCGGTGCTGGTGTTCCTCAACGACCACAAGGCCGAAACCCTGGAGCGGGTCACTGCCGTGGCCAAGGCGTTTGCCGACAGCCACAACAAGGAAGGCCTGCAGTTCCTGCTGGCGGCGGGCAACGCCGGGATCGAGGCGGCGACCAACGAGGTGATCAAGTCGGCCGAGCTGACCATCCTGATCCTGGTGTACATCTGCGTGGCGGTGATGTGCCTGATTACCTTCCGTTCGTTTGCCGCCACCCTGTGCATTGTCCTGCCGCTGGTGCTGACCTCGGTGCTGGGCAACGCGCTGATGGCCTACATGGGCATCGGGGTCAAGGTGGCGACCCTGCCGGTGGTGGCGCTGGGTGTGGGCATCGGCGTGGACTATGGCATCTACATCTACAGCCGGCTGGAAAGCTTCCTGCGCGCCGGGTTGCCGTTGCAGGAGGCTTATTACGAGACCTTGCGCTCGACCGGCAAGGCGGTGCTGTTCACCGGGTTGTGCCTGGCCATCGGCGTGTGCACCTGGATCTTCTCGGCGATCAAGTTCCAGGCGGACATGGGGCTGATGCTGACTTTCATGTTGTTGTGGAACATGTTCGGGGCGCTGTGGTTGTTGCCGGCGTTGGCGCGGTTCCTGATCAAGCCGGAGAAGATGGTGGGCAAGGAGGGCGGGTCGATTTTTGCCCATTGAATTGCAGGGGGCCGCTTTGCGGCCCATCGCCGGCAAGCCAGCTCCCACAGGTACAGCGCAAGCCTCCAGATTTGTGCGATCCCTGTGGGAGCTGGCTTGCCGGCGATGGGCTGCAAAGCAGCCCCATGGCTATAATGCCAACTCATTTCAGATTGGTACCCCCATGTCCCCCCTCGCCACCGCCCTGCAGTCCTGTGACATGCTCCTGATCGACGGCCTGCACGCTTTCGACTTCACCTCCGATGAATCCGGCCTCACCATCGAATGCATGGACGGCCGCCAGCTCCGCCGCTGGTCCTTCACCCCCGAGCAGATCACTGCTGCCATCGCCGTGGGTGACGAGTGGCAACTCGACGATGCCAACGGCGAGCATCGACTAGTCTGTATGAGTGCCTTTCGTGCCCCGGATGATGATGAAGATGAATCGGATCTGGACGAGCCTGCTGACCGCTAGCCTGATGAGCATGACCCTCCACGCCCACGCCGCCACCTTGTTGGTGGGCAGTTACACCGATGGCGCCAGCCAGGGCATCTACCGCTATCGGTTTGACGAAAAGACCGGCCATATCGACCCTGCGCCGCAGCAGGTGGTGAAGAGTGTCAGCCCTTCCTGGCTGGTACTGTCGGCCGATCAACGCCAGCTGTTCGCAGTCAATGAAACCCCGAACGGCCATGCCAGCAGTTTCAGCGTCAGTGCAAAAGGCGAGATCAAGCCCCTCAACCAGGTGGCCAGCCAAGGTGACGAGCCGACTCACGCCAGCCTCAGCCAGGACCAGCGTTACCTGTTCGTGGCCAACTACGCGGTCCAGCCCGACCCCGGCGGCAGCCTGGTGGTAATCCCGGTGGCCAAGGACGGCAAGCTCAAGCCAGTGGTGCAACAGGCCCGGCACAAGGCGAGTGGGGTCAACCCCGAGCGCCAGGTCGGCGCTCATGTGCATTCGCTGGTGTTGTCACCGGACGGTCGCCACCTGTATGCCAGCGACCTGGGTGCCGACAAGGTGTTCATCTACCGCTACGACGGTGCCAGCGCAGACCACCCGCTGACGCCGGCGATCCCCGCGTCGGTGGACCTGCCGCCGGGCAGCGGGCCGCGCCACCTGTTGTTCGACGCCAAGGGCAGGCACGCCTACCTGACCCTGGAGATGACTGCCGAAGTGGTGATGTTCGATGTGCAGGAGGGCAACCTGGTCGAGCGCCAGCGCCTGCCCCTGACCGAGAGCAGGGAGGCTGCGGCTAAAGCGGCAGGTGGCTTGCATCTGTCGGCGGACGGGCGCTTCCTTTATGTGAGCAACCGTGGCACGGTCAACGAGATCGTGGTGTTCAGCGTGGGCAAGCAGGACGGCCAGTTGGCATTCCTGCAGCGCCGTTCGGTGGAGGGTGATCACCCCCGCGAGTTCGCCCTCGACCCGAGTGACAACTTCCTGCTGGTGGCCAACCAGAAGAGCAACCAGATCGTGGTGATACGCCGCGATCCGCGTAGCGGCCGCCTGTTGGAAACGGTACAGACACTGAAGCAGGATGCGCCGTCGGACCTGAAGTTCATCGAGTGATATCGATCGGCGTGATAATCGATACTGCCGCAATGAATTTTTGCCTGCGGCTTCGGCGGCGTAAGTTTGACCCAAGGCCCAAACGGGCCAACGTCAAACCACCGCCGTCGAGGTCAGCCCAGATGAACTTCAATCTCTTCCCGGTCATTGCCGCATCCGCCATTTCCGCTTCGGTCGTGTTGCCGACGCATGCCCATGCCGACAGCAGCGGCAAGGCGTCCGCCACCCATAGCTACACCGAACAGTACCTGCGCCAGAGTGCCAATTTCCATGCGGCATTGAGTGGCAAGCACCACCACTGAATCCTGTACTGGCCCTATCGCCGGCAAGCCGGCTCCCACAGGGGTTGAGCAGGCCTCAGGTCCAGCACCGTACCTGTGGGAGCTGGCTTGCCGGCGATAGGGCCAGTACAGGAAACAGGGTTCATTTGGCCATTACGGCCTTGAACAGCTCCGAAGCCAACCACCCCTCCAGCCAGCTCCGCACTCGCGGATAAGCCGCCTCGGCGAACCACTGCGGTTCGACCCCGGCAAACTGGCGCATCAGGGGCAGCAATGCGGCATCGGCAATGCTCGGGTGCGTGGCCAGCAAGTAGGGCCTGCCCGCCAGCAGGCCTTCGAGCTCCGCCAGCCAGGCCTCGGCCTGCTGGCGGTAATGCTCGCGGGTATGATCGGGGTAGCGCTCGGCATACTTGTACAGGTTTACCTGCCCCTTGAACGTGCTGTCGTTGCGCGCAATCAGTGTTTCAGCCTGCTGCGCCGCCGCAGGGTCGCCCTGCAGTCGCCAGTCCTGTGGGTCGTTTTGCGCCAGCGCCCAGCGCATGATGTCCAGGCTTTCTTCGAGCACTCCGGCACCGGTATCCAGTACCGGCACCGTGCCCTTGGGTGACAAGGCCAGCAGTTGCGCCGGCTTGTTCTTCATCGCCACCTCGCGAATCTCCACCTCGCACCCCGCATAGCGCAGGGCCAGGCGCGCGCGCATGGCCCAGGGGCAGCGGCGGAACGAGTAGAGGATCACCCGCACACCTCCACGTCACTCAGGCCATTGCCTTGGCGGCGCACCTGGATCTGCACCGGGATGCGTTCGTGCATTTCCTGCACGTGGGAAATAACCGCCACCTTGCGGCCCTGAGCTTGCAAACCGTCGAGGGCGTCCATGGCCAGTTGCAGCGACTCGGGGTCGAGGCTGCCGAAGCCTTCGTCGATGAACAGCGATTCGATACGCAGCGTGCTGGAGGCCATCGAGGCCAGGCCCAGGGCCAGGGCCAGCGACACCAGGAAGGTTTCCCCGCCAGACAGCGAGTGCACCGAACGCAGTTCGTCACCCATCTCGGTGTCCAGCACCAGCAGGCCGAGGGCGCTGCCGCCGCGCTTGAGGCGGTAGCGGCGGGCCAGCTGGCGCAACTGGGCGTTGGCGTGGTGCAGCAGCAGGTCGAGGTTGTAGCCCTGGGCGATCTTGCGGAACACATCGCCCGAGGCCGAACCGATCAGGGCGTTCAGGCGAGCCCAGCGTTGCCACTGCTGATGGGCCTGCTCGATTTCCGCCGCCAGCGCCTGGTGCGCCTGTTGGCGACGCTGGTCATCGGCCTGCTGTGCACGCAGTTCGGCGCATTGCTGCTCGTGGCCGGCCAAGCGTTCGCGCAGCTCGGCCAGGGCCTGTTCCAACGCGTCGGCAGAGGTGTCCACGGTCATTTGCGCAGCATGTTGCTGCAGGCGTTGTTCACGTTCCTGCAGCAGCACGCGGCCCTGTTCGATGGTTTTTTCCGCCCCTTGCAGGCGCTGGCGCAGTTCATTGACTTGCGTGTCATCCATGCTCAGCAGGCGATTCAGGCCGGCGTCGTCCAGTTCCGGGTGTTCTGCGCGCCACTGGGCGATCTGGCCCTGCAACTGCTGGCACTCGGCATCCAGCGCCTGCTGCTGCTGGGTGTTGGCCTTGAGTTCGCTGGCCAGTTGCACGCCTTGGGTGCGCAGGTCCTGCAGGCGCTGGGCAGTGTCGGCGTCGAGGGCGCGGGCCTGCTCCAGCGTGGCGTCCATGTGCTGTTGCCAGGCTTCGGCGCTGTCGTGCTCGCCCAGCAGTTCGCCGAGCGAAGCCTGGGCCTGTTGGCGCTGTTCGTCGAGGGCGGCAAGTGTGTGCTGCAACTGCTGCAGGGTCTGAATGCGAGCCTGTTGCTGGTCACGCAGTTTGTCCAGCTGGGCCTGGCGGGCTTGCTGTTCTTCCTGTTCGTCCTTGCGCTGCTCGAGTTGCTGCAGGCGTTGGGCAATCTGCTGGTCCAGAGCGAGGAAGGCATTGGCCGGGTCGTCGTTCAAGGCCTTGAGGGCCTCTTCGGGCAACACCCCGGCCAGGTCGTCAAGGCCTTGCTGCAACTGCTGCTCGTCGCTGGCCAGGGCCTGGTGCTGTTGCTCCAGGTGACGCTGGGCTTGCTGTTGCGCCTGTTGGGCAGCCTGCAGTTGCTGGTTGAGACGGGCTGCATCTTTTTGCAGGGCGAGCAGGGCGCTCTGGCGTTTCTCATCCTGGCCGATTTCTTCGTCCAGGCGTCGCAGCTGGCTGTCGAGCCAGGCACTGCGGGCCTTGTCGTCCTGCGGGGCCAGGGCCGGCCACAGGCTGTGTGCCTGCACCTGGGCTACCAGCGGTTGCAGCTGTTCGCCCAGTTGCTGCTGTTGCTGCTGGAAGTCCTTGAGCTGGGCGTTGACCACGCCCAGCTGAGTGCGCAGCTCAACCAGCTTGCTGTTGAGGGTTTCGACCTGCTTCTGCGCGGCATCTTCCTCGGCCTGGTCATGGCGACCCAGGCTTTGCAGCAGCGCTTCTGGCTGGTGAAACGGGTGCTCGGCGCTGCCACACACCGGGCAGGGTTCGCCATCGCGCAACTGGCCGCGCAACTCTTCGACGCTGGTATTGCGTGCCAGGCGCTGGCGTTCCAGCAACTGGCGGGTGAGGTTGAGCGCTTGCTCGGCGGCCTCCAGCTCGGCCTTGGCGGCGGTGCCTTCGGTAATCAGTTGCTGGCGCTGCTGCATGGCCTGCTGCTGACGCACGCGCACGGCCTCCAGCTGCTGGCGCAGTTCCAGTTCGCGGCCATGCAGGCGTGACAGCTCTTCCACGGCGCGCTGCTGCTTGCGGTTGTCCTGCAGCATGCCACCCAGCAGGTCGATCTGTTCTGCCAGGGCCTGGGGTTCGGCCTTGGCTTCGCGGAACAGCAGTTCGAAGGCATCGCGCTCGGCCTGCAAGTGCGCATTGGCCTGGCTGGCCTGGGCCTGCAGGCCGGGCAATTCTTCGCGGCCCTTGGCCAGGCGGCCACCGATCAGCATCACTTGCTTAAGCTGCGGCAGGTAGGCGTGCCAGGAATTGGCCAGGCCCGCCAGGTGCTGGCTGTCGGCGAGCGCGGTATCGATCTGCGCCAGTTGCTGCAGGCTGCGCTGCTGGTTGTCTTCCAGCTGCTGCAGGTGCTGTTGGCCTTCGGCGACCTGCTGCTCGGCCTGCTGGCCGGCACTGCGCTGTGCTGCCAGCTCCTGGTCCAGGCGGGCCAGGTTGTCCTGGGCGGCAAAGGCCTGGCGCAGGCGAGGGGTGTTTTCGCTGTGTTGGGCCAGGCTATCGGCAAGTGCCTGGCGCGCGGCGTCCAGCGCCTGTTCGAGTTCGCTGGTGCGTACCTGCAGCTCGGCTTGCTGCTGCTGTTGCTCGGCGATCTTCGCTGCCACCGGCGCCAGTTGCGCGGTCAGTGTCTGCTGGCGGTGGAACTGGTGACGCTGCGGGGCCAGGCGCTCCAGGCGCACAAGGTCCAGGCGCTGGTCAGCCAGTTGTTGCCAGTCCTGTTCGGCGGCCTGCAGCGCGGTGCCGGCTTCGGTGTGCTGGGCCTGCAGCTGGCGGTGCTCGTTCAGCCAGTTGCGTTGCTGTTCCAGCTGGCGCTCGCCGGCCTGGTCAGCCTTGAACTGCTGTTGCGCCTGCTCCAGGCGCTGGTCGAGCTCGGCGCGTGCTTCGGCGGCCATCGGCAGCAGGTGGCTGGCACGGTCCTTCAGGGCGTTGTGGGCCTCGCCGGCTTCGCGTGCCTTGCTGAAGGCGCGCTGGCCCAGGCGGGTGTAGATGGCGGTGTTGGTAAGCTTTTCCAGCAGCTCGCTGCGTTCTTTGTCGTCGGCCTTGAGGAAGGCGCCGAATTCGCTCTGGGCCAGCATCACCGCGCGGGTGAACTGTTCGAAGTTCAGGCCCAGGCGGGCTTCGACCAGTTGTTTGTATTCGTTCTTGCCGCTGCCCAGTACCTGCTCGCTGTCCAGGTCGTAGAAGCTCTGGCGGCTGTGCTGCAGCTTGCCGTTTGCCTTGTCGCGGGCGCGGTTGGCTTCCCAGCGGGCGCGGTAGCGGCGGCCATCGATGCCGACGAAATCGACTTCGGCAAAGCCACTGCCGGTGCCGCGGCGCAGCAGGTTGCGCGGGTCGGAGGTAGGGATTTCACCGTCGGCGTCGGGCACCTTGGCTTCGCGGCCAATGTCGTTCAGCCGTGGCACGGTGCCGAACAACGCCAGGCAAAGGGCGTCGAGCAGGGTACTCTTGCCCGCCCCGGTAGGCCCGGTGATGGCGAACAGGCCGGCGCTGGCCAGCGGCTCGGCGGTGAAATCGATATCGACCGGGCCAGCCAGAGATGCCAGGTTCTTCAGGCGGATGGCGAGAATCTTCATGGCTGTTCCTCTTCCTGCTGCACGTCCTGCAACAGCAGGGCGAAGTCGGCCAGCGCCTGTTCGTCGGCGGGGTTGCCATAGGCCTGCTCCCAGGCACGGCTGAACAGGTCCTGCGGGGTCATCTGGGCCAGTTCGACAAAGGCCAGGTCATCGTCTTCGGTATTGTTGCGGCCGGCGTATTCGGCGCTGATGCGGATCAAGCGCACGGCCTTGCCTTGCAGTGCGGTTTCGATCTGCTGGCGCAGGTCGGGTTGCGGCTCGTCCAGTATCACCCGCACCTCCAGCCAGGGCTGGCGATTGGGGTCTTCGAGCAGGTCGACCACTGGCAGATCGGCCAGCTGTTCCAGCAGTTCGCCCAGTGGTGCCGGGCCGACCCGTTGCAGGGCTACGGCGCGCGGTACCGGGCGCGGTTCGACGCTGACCAGGCCGGTGCCGTCCAGCTCCACTTCCAGCACCTGGTGCGGGTAGTTGATTTCGGCGAACGACAGCGGGATCGGCGAGCCGCTGTAGCGGATGCGTTCTTCGCGGTTGACCTTCTGCGGCTTGTGCAGGTGGCCCAGGGCGACGTAACTGATGGCCTTGTCGAACAGCTTGGCCGGCAGCGCCTCGGCGTTGCCGATGATCAGGCTGCGCTCGGAGTCCTCCGACACCGCACCACCGGCCATGTGCGCGTGGCTGATGGCGATCAGCGCCTGGTCCTTCTTGCGCTTTTTTTGCGCGGCGGCGATCAGTTGCTGGTGCACCTGGGTGATGCCTTGCAGGTAGTCGTCGCCCAATTGCGGGCCGGTCACCTCGGCCGGGCGCAGGAAGGGCAGGGCCAGGCACCAGGCAGCGACCTTGCCACGGCCGTTGGTCAACGGAATCAGCAGGCGCTCGGCGTCCAGCTGGCCCTCGTCCAGCCAGTGCACACGGCCCAGGGCATGGGTGCGCAGGCGGCGCATCAGCGCCGCGGGCAGCTCGATGCGCGAGCCGGAGTCGTGGTTGCCGGCGATCATCACGATGTCCAGCTTCGGCTGTTGCTCGTGGGCCTGGACAATGAAGTCGTAGAGACGTTCCTGGGCTTTGACCGGCGGGTTGACCGTGTCGAAGATATCGCCGGCGATCAGCAGCGCATCCGGCTGGCGCAGGCGCAGCTGGCCGAGCAGCCAGTCGAGGAAGCAGGCGTGTTCGAAGTCGCGTTCCTGGCCGTGCAGGCTTTGGCCCAGGTGCCAGTCGGAGGTATGAAACAGACGCATGGATGACCTGTTGGTGTCGAGTCGAGCAAGCGGGGAAAGGGCGGTATGGTAACCCAAGCATGGGGCTAACAGGTGCTCGCCTGAAGATGTATGGCGCTCGATCTCTCAGGCGCTGAAAGTGTGTCAGCGAACGCCTGACAGCCTTGATGCGATCACGCTTTCTGCAGTAGCGGCCTTGTGTCGCCAAAGGGCGTTGGGTTGCAGGTGCAGAAATATCTTACGGTGGCACCGGCTGCGCCGGTGTTCGCGGGTGAACCCGCTCCCACAGGTACTGCGCATTGTGGGAGCGGGTTTACCCGCGAAGATGCCCGCAAAGGCAGCACATCACTTGGGATAGAGCGGCGGCAGGCTGCCATTCTCGCCGGTCGGCAGCAACACCTGCTCAGCCGGCGGTATCGTCCCAATCGCCCGCCACAAATCCTCACCCTGCCAATACTGGCCACTCTCGCTGTACAGCGCCCCGTTCAACCCATCCAGTGCATCCGACAACGGCACGAACCGCGCCGCCATCTCGGCCAGGGTTTCCGGCTGCTGGCGGGCCCAGGCGTCCAGCGCCTGGCGGGTTGCCTGTGGGTCGTTGGCCTGGCAAGCGCGCTTGAGGTCGTCCAGCAAGGTACGCGGGCTCGGCCCGGCCTGCGCGGCGCGCAGCACCGCTGGCTGCGAGCGGGCCCGCCACCACAGGGCAAAGCCCAGCACGGTGGTGAGGGCGAACACCAGGGTGGCCAGCTGCCAGGGCCACAGCAAGCCGCTGGCACTGCTGTTATCGCCCGCCGGGGTGTCGGCACTCAGCGCCGGGTTGTCCTGCACGTTCAGCGTGCGCGCCGGCAGGCTACTGTGCTCCAGGTGGTCTTCGCGGGTGTTCCACCAGGTCACTTCCAGCGCCGGCAGCGCCAGCGCACCGCTGTGGGTCGGTACCAGGGCTTCGCGCTCTTCGCGGTTGGCGGTCATGCCGCGGTCGCTGATTTCGTTGCGCAGCAACGGCTGGTCGGGATAGCGGCGCAGGCCGGTGATTTCGGTGGCTGGCAGCGGTGGCAGCTGGGTGCTGGACAAGCCTTCGGCACGCAAGGTGATGTTGCGGGTCAGCGAGTCGCCAATCTGCACCTGCTGGTTGCCAGGGTCGGGGTTCCAGTGCTCTTCCAGGGTCAAGCTACGGGCCGGTAGCCATGGCACGCCAGCAGGCCAGGCCGCCGGAATCGGCCTTACGGCCAGGCGCAATGGCAGCGAGCTGACCTGCACCTGGTGGCCGGCCCGGGCCGTGCCGTTGGTTTGTGTGGCCTCGTCCGGGCTGGCGGCGGCGGTGGCGGTGAAAGTCAGCGGCGGGATGTCGAGGGTGCCGCTTTGCTGGGCATACACGGCATAGCGGGTTTCGATCACGCCGTGGCGGACGCCGTTGATTTCCTTTTCATACGTGCGCGATTCACCCAGCGGTTCGACTTTGGCGTTTTCCAGCTGCAGCGGGCTCAGGCTGCTGTCGTCGTACAGTGCCACCGAATGGTAGATGCGCAGGGTGAGTACGGCCTGGGCCTGGACGTAGACCTCGCTGCTGTCGAGCGTGGCTTCGATGAACACCTGCGAGGCACTGTCCTGACGGCTGGCATCGGCCTGCAACACTTGCAGTTCGATGGCCTGGCTGTGCGACTGACCCAGTTGCAGTTCGGGGATGCGCAGGCTGCCGCTGCGCCGCGGCAGCAGGGTGATGATCCAGCGGGTGCTGGCGCGGGTTTCGCCGTCGAGGCTGTGCAGGCTGTTCAACTGGCGCGTGCCGCGCACCTCGAAGTCACCCTCCAGCGCGCGCAGGTCGGGCTTGCCGAACTGGGTGACGTCCTGGCTTTCCAGGGTCAGCTCCAGGCTTTCGCCGGCTTCCAGGCGGGTGCGGTCGACGCTGGCCCGCAGCAGCGGTTCGGCCTGGGCCAGCACGGCCCACAGCAGACTGAGGAGAAAGACGCCGAAGCGACTCATCATGGGGTTTCCTGATGCAATTGCTGTTCATACCAGAATTTGCGCCGCAGCAGCTCCGCCGGATTATCGGGGATCTCCCGCAGCCATTGTTCCAGGGCCTGGCGCTGTTCGGCATCGAGGCTGGTCGATACCGGGCGCTGCGGCGGCTGGATGACGCTGTCATCCGCGCCCGCCTGGTTGCCGGGCGCTGCCTGGCTGTTGCTGGTGCCTTCGCCGGGCTGTTCGGCGCTGGCTTGTTCGTCGTTGCCGGGCGTGCCCTGGGCGGGGCTGCTGGCCGAGCTGCTGTTGCCTTCGGTTTCGCTGCCGGGCGTGCCTTGGGCATCGCCGCTGGCCGGTTGTTCCTCGGCCTTGGCCTCGCGCTGTTGCAACAGTTGTTGCACGAGAGCCTGGTTGTCCAGCGCCGGTTGCAGGTCGGGCTGGCGTTCCAGGGCTTGTTCGTAGGCGTCCAGGGCAGCTTCCAGCTCACCGCTGCGGGCCAGGGCATTGCCTCGATTGTAGTGGGCGGCGGCGGTGTCGCCTTGGGAAAAGGCTTCGGCGGCGCCGGCATAGTCGCCCGCCTGGTACAGGGCCATGCCGCGCCATTGCGGGTCCTGGAACTGGCGTGCAGCGCTTGCCGGGCGGTTCTGCTCCAGCAGGCGCTGGCCTTGCTGGTCGGGGCGCAGCCACAGGTCGTTGAACTCGAAGGCCTGGCTGGGCTGGGGCAGGGCCAGCAGCAGCGGCAGGCAGAATAGCCAGCCGCGTCGGCCGGCACAGGCGGCCAGCAGCAACAGCGGTAGCAGCAGCCAGTAACCCTGATCGGCCCAGCTGTCCAGTTGCAGGGTCTGGCCGTCATTGCGGCCGGTGCGCGGGTTGTCGAACAGGCCCAGGCCACGCAGGTCGAGGTCGTCGATGCGGGCATGCCGGTAGCGCCCGCCTGTACCGCTGATGAAGCCCTTGAGGCTGGCGCTGTCCAGGCGTGGCACCAGGATACCGCCCTGGTCGTCCTTGAGATATTCGCCATTGACCTGACGCACCGGTGCGCCTTCGCGGCTGCCGATGCCCAGCATCAGCAGGCTCGGGCCCTGGCGGCCGAGGGCCTGGGCGATGCCTTGGCGCTCCGGGGCGCTGAGCGACGAGCCGATCAGCAGCAGCCGGCCCTGGCCCAGGCCACTCTGGGCCAGCAGGGCCAGGCCTTTTTGCACGGCCAGGTCGGCGCGCTGGCCGGGTTTGGGCATGATCGACGGGTCGATCGCCTCAAGCAGGTTGCGGCTGGTGGCCAGGTCGTCGGACAGCGGCACCAGGGTGTGCGCGGAGCCGGCATAGACCACCAGCGCGGTCTGGCTGTCGCGGCGGTGCTCCAACAGGTCGAGGATTTTGCGCCTTGCTTGCTCCAGACGGTTGGGCGGGCTGTCTTCGGCGAGCATCTGCGGGGTCAGTTCCAGCAGGATCACCAGCGGGTCGGCCGGGCGCTGGCGGCTTTCTTCCACGCGCTGCCAACTGGGCCCGAGCAGGGCCAGGACCACCAGAGCCCAGGCCAGGCCCAGCGCTACCCACGGCAGCTTGCTGGTGCTGCCGCTGCCACCGCCGAGCAGGACGCCATGGAACGCCGGTGGCAGAATCATCTGCCAGCGCCCGGCGCGCTTGCGCCGGTGCCACAGTTTGTACAGCAGCCAGCCGAGCAGGGGCACGGCCAGCAGCCAGAGCGGGCGCAACCATTCGGGCCACAGTTCGATCATCGCCGCCTCCTCAGGCGCAGGCGCTTCAGGCGCTGGCGCCATTCCGGGTGCGGTTGCAGGAAGCGCGGCTTGCGCAGCAGGCGGTGCAACAGGTTGTCGGGCCATTGCACGGCCAGCACCAGCAGCACGCTCAGCAGCAAGGCCAGGGCCAGGGGCCAGGCATACAAGGCCTTGGCCGTGCGCGCCTGGGTGGGTTGCTGGGCCACCGGCTCGAGCTGGTCGAGGGTGTCGCCGATGGCGTCCAGTTCGGCGCCGTCATGGGCGCGGAAGTAGGTACCGTGGGTGATGTCGGCAATTTCCTTGAGCGAGGCTTCGTCCAGATCCAGGCTCGGGTTCAGGCCGAGCAGGCCAGGGGTGCCACTGGCTTCGGGGTTGGCGCCGATGCCGATGGTGTAGATGCGCACGCCTTCCTGGGCGGCCAGGCGGGCGGCGGTCAGCGGGTGGATCTGCCCGCCGTTGTTGGCGCCGTCGGTGATCAGCACCAGTACCCGGCTTTGTGCCGGGCGTTGGCGCAGGCGCTTGACCGCCAGGCCAATGGCGTCGCCGATGGCGGTGTTCTTGCCGGCGATGCCGATCTGCGCTTCGTCGAGGAAGGTGCGCACGGTGCGCCGGTCAAAGGTGAGCGGGGCCTGCAGGTAGGCCTGGCTGCCGAACAGGATCAGGCCCACGCGGTCGCCCTCGCGGTCCTGCAGAAAGTCGCCGAGCAGCGCCTTGACCAGGTCGAGGCGGCTGATCTCTTCGTTCTGCCACTGCATGTCGGGGAAGTCCATCGACCCTGACACATCCACCGCCACCAGCAGGTCGCGGCCGCTGGCAGCCACTGGTACCGGCTCGCCCAACCATTGCGGGCGGGCGGCGGCGCACAGCAGCAACAGCCAGATGACGACAAAGGGTGCCTGCTGGCGCCAGGTCGGCAGGTTGAGCCGCGCGCGGCGCCCGGCCAGGCCTTCCAGTTCGTCGAGGAAGCCCACCTTGAGCACCGGTTCGCCGCTGTCGGCGGCCGGCAGCACCAGGCGCGCCAGCCACGGCAGCGGCAACAGGGCGAAGACCCACGGCCAGGCCAGTTCAAACATGCTTGCGAATCCAGGTTTCGACGGCCTGGCTGAGCCCGGCGATGGCTTTGTCGTCAAGCTTGCACTCGGGCTTGTAGGCGCCTTCTACCAGTACCATCCAGCGGGTCAGGCCGGCGGCCGGGCAGCGGTTGTCGAGAAACGCCAGCCACTGGCGGCCGTTGAGGGTATGGCTGTTGGCGCCTGGGTAATGGTTGCGGCACAGGCGTTTGAGCAGGGCGTTGATCTGTTGCAGCCAGGCTCCGGCCGGGGCGCCGTCGTAGGGGCGCGACAGGCGGGCCAGTTCGGCCAGCGCTTCCACGCGTACCGGGTCCAAAGGTTGTTCGGCACGCACGATGCGGCGTTTGCCCGGGCGCCAGCGGCGCACCCGCCACAGGCCCCAGGCCAGCAGCGGCAGCACAGCCACCAGTAGCCACCAGCCGGGTGCCGGCGGCCACAGGCCGATCGGTGCGGGGGCGATCAGCGGCTGCAGTTGGTCAAGCGGGTTCATCGGCCGCTGCTCTTCATGACGCGCTCCGTGGCCGCTGGGCGTTCAGGTATTCGCGTAGCTGTTCGATCATTTCGCTCTGGGTGCTCAGGGGCATCAGCAGCACGCGCAGCTTTTGCGCCATCAGCTCCCAGCGCTCGATGCGCGCTTCGGCCTGCTGGCGGTAGGCCTGGCGCAGGTTGCTGTCCAGGGTGTCGAGCTCAAGCTGCGCGCTGCGCTGGGCAAAGCGCAGCAGGCCGGCGGCGGGCAGGGCGTGGTCGAGCGGGTCGGACACCGGCATCAGCAGCAGGTCGCAATGGCGCGAGAGCATGGCCAGGTGCTGTTCCACCTGGGCAGTGAGCGAGCGCTCATCGCAGATGACGATGGCCAGGCTGCCGGGGCGCAGCACTTCGCGGGCGCGGCGCAGGGCCAGGCCGAGGCTGTCGGCACCGGGCGTGGCCTCGGTGTGCAGCGCCTGGTTGACCTTGGCCAGGCGGTTGAGCAGTTGCAGCAAGCTCTGCTTGCTGCGCCGGGGCTTGATTTCGTGGTGCTCGTTGTCGCCGAACACCAAACCGCCAATGCGGTCGTTGTGGCCCAGCGCGGCCCAGCCGAACAGCGCGGCGGCCTGGGCGGCCAGCACCGACTTGAATATCAGCCCAGAGCCGAAGAACAGCCGCTGGCTCTGCTCGACGAGGATGAAGATGGGCCGTTCGCGCTCCTCGTGGAACAGCTTGGTGTGCGGCTCCTGGGTACGCGCGGTGACCCGCCAGTCGATGTTGCGCACATCGTCACCGGCCTGGTACACGCGCACCTGGTCGAAGTCCACGCCCCGCCCGCGCAATTTGGAGTGGTGCAGCCCCACCAGCGGGCTGCGCTGGCCGGGCCGGGAAAACAGCTGGATTTCGCGCACGCGGTGGCGCATGTCGATCAGCTCGGCAAGGCCGATGCGGATGCCGGGCTCGGCCAGCGATGCGGTGGGCATGGGCTCAGGCAACGGCGACGACGTCGAGGATGCGCTGGACCACGCGGTCCTGGTCGATCCCCGCCGCCTCGGCCTCGAACGAGAGGATGATGCGGTGGCGCAGTACGTCGAACAGTACCGCCTGGATGTCTTCGGGGCTGACGAAGTCGCGCCCGGCCAGCCAGGCGTGCGCGCGCGCGCAGCGGTCCAGCGATATGGAGCCACGCGGGCTGGCGCCGTAGGCGATCCAGTCGGCCAGTTCGGCGTCGAACTTGGCCGGAGTGCGGGTGGCCATCACCAGTTGCACCAGGTACTCCTCCACCGCGTCGGCCATGTACAGGCCGAGGATTTCCTTGCGGGCGGCGAAGATCGACTGCTGGCTGACCCGGCGCTCGGGCTTGGTCTCGCCGCCCAGGGCTTCACCACGAGCCTGCAGCAGGATGCGCCGCTCCACCGCAGCGTCGGGGAAGCCGATTTTCACGTGCATCAGGAAGCGGTCGAGCTGGGCCTCGGGCAGTGGGTAGGTGCCTTCCTGCTCGATCGGGTTCTGCGTTGCCATCACCAGGAACAGCGGCGACAGGTCATAGGTACTGCGGCCCACGCTGACCTGGCGTTCGGCCATGGCTTCGAGCAGTGCGGACTGCACCTTGGCCGGGGCGCGGTTGATTTCGTCGGCCAGCACCAGGTTGTGGAAGATCGGCCCCTGCTGGAACACGAAGCTGCCGGTTTCCGGGCGGTAGATTTCGGTGCCGGTGATGTCGGCCGGGAGCAGGTCGGGGGTGAACTGAATGCGGTGGAACTGTGCCTCGATGCCTTCGGCAAGCTCTTTGATGGCTTTGGTCTTGGCCAGGCCCGGCGCGCCTTCGACCAGCATGTGGCCGTCGGCCAGGAGCACGATCAACAGCCGCTCGACCAGTTTTTCCTGGCCTAGGATCTGGGAAGAAAGAAAGGTGCGCAGCGCGATCAGCGCTTCACGGTGTTCCATCGGTGACGGTTCCTGGTATGGGGCCGCAGGCGGCTGGAAGCAGCTGCCCTGGCAAGGGGTGATACTTTAATCCATCCGGGGGGGTGGCGACCAATGGCGGTAGGGAAATTTATCCTTGCCGGGGCCATGCAGGTGCGGAAATATCCTGCATATGGCTGGCCATTGGCTGATGTTCCGCAGCGGCGTGTTGGCGCTTGCTTGTGCTTTTTGTACAAGCAGGAGGCACCACGATGGACCTGAACAGCTGTAGCACCGCACACATCACGCCAGTCACTCTGCGTTTTGGTGTGTTCTTCGATGGCACCGGTAACAACCTGAACAATGTGATGCCGGTGGATGCACCGGGGGGTAAAGGAGGCAGTTATGCCAATGCCTTGAGCAACGTGGCCCTGTTGTATGCGCTGTACCCGGCGCAGGGGGCCGGCGCTGACGGGGCCACGGCGTTCCTCAAGCGCTATGTCGAAGGCGTGGGCACCCTGGCGGGCGAGGAGGATCATGTCTATGCCTTCTTCACCGGGTGTGGGTGCAGGGGGGCCGAGACCCGGGTCAACGAGGCCCTGGAGGGAATTGCCGGGCAACTGCGGGAGTGGGGCCAGGCGAATCCGCAGGCAAGACTCGAGCGGGTCGAGTTCGACTTGTTCGGTTTCAGCCGAGGGGCAGCTGCTGTGCGGCATCTGGCCAACCTGCTGCATGATGGCGGCGGCAGCCTGTTGGCTGTGCCCTGTGGCATCGTGATCAACTTCATCGGCCTGTTCGACACGGTGGCGGCGATCATCGCGCCGCTGCAGGGCGACTTCGACCCCGCCGACGACCGCCATGGTGACTTGCGCCTGGGCCTGGGCGCGGGCATTGCTCGGCAAATGGTGCAGCTGGTGGCGGAGGACGAGCAGCGACACAACTTCCCGCTGGTGCGCAGCGACCATGACATCGTGCTTCCGGGCGTGCACTCGAACATTGGCGGTGGTTACCCGGATACCACTCAAGAGCAGGTGCTGCTGTGCAAACCGCAGTCACAGCGGGTACCAGTGGGCATGCGCGCCGAGCAGACTCGCGTGCATGCCACCGTCAGTGCCTTGCTGGCGTCGGCGTTCGGCGAACTGGGGGCGCCCAGGCCGCAGGTGCTCGCCTGGGAGGAACCGATCGCCGGTGGCCGGCCGAGCGAGGCGCAAAAGCAGGTATATGCGGCGGTGTACCGCGAGCGGGAAGTGGCGGGACAGCTCTCCCGGGTATACCTGAGCATCATGCGGGAGCTGGCAGTGCGGGCGGGTGTGCCGTTTGCGCCGTTGGGCGGGCAGGCTGAGCATCGGTTGCCGGAGGAGTTGCTGGGCATCAGCCGCAAGTTGCACGGGTTTGCCTTGGGTGAGTGTGAACAGCATGGGTTGACCGAGGATGAACTGCGTTTGTTGCGTGACAGGTATGTGCATACATCGGCGAACTGGAATGCGTTGAAGGGGTTGCGTAACAGTGTGTTGGATGTGCTGTTCGTCGATCGGCCGGCGGCGGGAGGGCGGGTGATACACGCCAACCCGGTTGGGTGATTGGCCTGGATGGATAGAAGGGCGTGATGGCTGGCGGGTTTTCGCCGTTGCGTTTTCAGCGCCTGTCCGAATCAGCGCCGCGCGGGCGGCGCTCGATCTGACAGGCGCTACAAATATTGTGGCAAACACCCGCCAGCCATCATGCCAGCTCCTCCAGCAGGCCCTTCAGGTAGGCGCTACCGTGCCCGTCCAGCGGCTGCAGGGGCAGGCGTGGAGCGCCGACATCCTGGCCGAGCAGCTTCAAACCGGCCTTGATGGTGGTGGGCAGGCCGCGGCGGGTGATGTACTCCAACAGTTCGTACTGGCGGTAGAACAGCGCGCGAGCTTCAGCCAGGTCGCCTTGCTGCACCGCGTCCCACAGTGCCAGGTTCAGCGCCGGGATCAGGTTGGGCGCGGCAGTGCACCAGCCGGTGGCGCCGGCCACCAGGGCTTCCAGGGTGAGCGGGTTGCAACCGTTGTAGAAGGCCACCTGGCCATCGGTGGCCTTGAACAGGCGGTGCATGCGCTGTATGTCGCCGGTGCTTTCCTTGACCATGGTCACATTGGGCACTTCGCCGAGAATGCGCAGGATCAGCTCCACAGACAGGTCGGTGCCGCTGGTGCCCGGGTTGTTGTAGAGCATGATCGGAATGTCGATGGCCGCGCCCACGGCCTTGTAGTGGGCGACCACTTCGGCTTCGGTGAGCTTCCAGTAGGAGACGGGCAGCACCATCACCGCCGTGGCGCCGCAGGCCTGTGCCAGGCGAGCGCGCTGCACGGTGCGTGCGGTGGTCAGGTCGGAGACGCTGACCACGCTGGGCACGCGACCGGCAATGCGTGCCAGGCTGAAGCGCACCACCGTTTCCCATTCGCTGTCGGACAGGTAGGCGCCTTCGCCGGTGCTGCCCAGCGGTGCGATGGCGTGCACGCCGTTGGCGATCAGCCGGTCGATGGACAGGCCCAGGGCATCCAGGTCGAGTGTGCCGTCTGCCGTGAAGGGAGTGATGGTGTAGCCGATAACGCCGCGAATTACAGGTGTAGACATAACCAGGCACCTCTGCCGTTGTTGGGGAAAGAGTACAACTTCAGTCAGCCCAGGCAGTCGCCATGGGCACGCAAGGCACGGCGCGCGTAGTAGCTGAAGGCGGCGCCATGACGTTTGGGGGTGGAGATCCAGTCGTGAGCCTCCTTGCCCAGGGCATCCGGGATGGGGCGGATGTCACCGGCACCCATGGCCAGCAGCTGCATCTTGGCCGCGCGCTCGAACAGCAGGGCGAGCACGCAGGCTTCCTCGATCGAGCGGCCGGCGATCAGCAGGCCATGGTGGGAAAGCAGGATCGCGCGCTTGTCGCCGATCGCCCTGGAAATGATTTCACCTTCTTCGTTGCCCACCGGTACGCCGGGCCATTCCTTGAGGAACGCGCAGTCGTCGAACAGTGGGCACAGGTCCATGTGCGAGATGGCCAGCGGCACTTCCAGCATCGACAGGGCGGCGCTGTGCAGCGGGTGGGTGTGGATGATGCAGTTGACGTCGGGGCGTGCGCGGTACAGCCAGCTGTGGAAGCGGTTGGCCGGGTTGGCCATGCCGCTGCCTTGCAGCACGGTGAGGTCTTCGTCGACCACCAGCAGGTTGGAAGCGGCGATCTCGTCGAAACCCAGGCCGAGTTGTTGCGTGTAGTAGGTGCCAGGCTGCTCGGCGCGGGCGGTGATCTGCCCGGCCAGGCCGGAGTCGTGGCCGCCATCGAACAGGATGCGGCAGGTGAGGGCGAGCTTTTGTCGAGGGGTGTAGGTGTTGTCGGTCAGCGCCGTCAGCATTTGCTGCTGGGCGAGTTTGACCAGCTGGTCCTTGGGTGTCTGCATGGTGGTCGTCATGGGCGGTACCTGCATGGAGAGGGGCGATGGATTGCTGATCGGCGAGGGCGCCGTCAGGACACAATTGCGATATTAATGACACAAAGTGTCATATGCAAGCGATGTGTCATCTCCGATATCAGTTCAGGCAATGTGGCCCAGTGCAAACCGTTATGGCCCGCATACGTAACTGGTATTACTTGCTCCGGCTGCACGCTGTTTAGCATCGACCGGGTCTTAACCGCGACGAGAACAACAACGTGAACCTCGCAACCCTAACCAGTCGAAGTGCCAGATACTGGCCGGAACGTTTGGCGGTGATCGACCGCCATACCCGGCTTACCTTTGCCCAGCTTGAACAGCGGACCAATCAGTTGGCCTCGGCCTTGTTGGCCCATGGCATCGCCACCGGCGAACATGTCGCGATCCTGGCTCCCAACCGGGTCGAGCTGGTGGAGGCGGAGGTGGCTTTCTACAAGGCCGGCCTGGTCAAGGTCCCGGTCAATGCACGCCTGGCGCTGGATGAAGTGATCCAAGTACTGAACGACGCCTGCAGCGTCGCGCTGATCGCCGACCCACAAGCTGCCGAGGCCTTGCTGGCGCGCAGGCAGGAGGTGCCTGCGCTGCGCCTGATCGTTACCCTCGGCGAGCAGGGCGGTGACATCGGCTACGCCGCACTGCTGGCCCAGGGCAGCAGCCAGCCAGTCAGTTGCGACCTGCCTGACGAAGCACTGGCCGTGTTGCACTACACCTCGGGCAGTTCCGGTGTGCTCAAGGCAGCAATGCTCAGTGTGGGCAACCGCAAGGCGCTGATCCGCAAGAGCATCGCCAGCCCCACGCGGCGTGCCGGCCCAGGCGACATCATGGCCCATGTCGGCCCCATCACCCATGCCAGCGGCATGCAGCTGATGCCGCTGCTGGCGGTGGGCGCCTGCAACCTGTTGCTGGATCGCTACGATGACCAGTTGCTGCTCGAGACCATCCAGCGCGAGGGCGTGACCCGGTTGTTCCTGGTACCGGCCATGATCAACCGTCTGGTCAATTTCCCCGGGGTCGAGCGCTATGACCTGAGCAGCCTGCGCCTGGTGATGTATGGCGCAGCGCCAATGGCGCCAGCGCTCGTCAAGCGGGCCATCGAAGTGTTCGGGCCGATATTGGCCCAGGGCTACGGTGCTGGCGAAACCTGCTCGCTGGTGACGGTGCTGACCGAGCAGGACCACCTGTGCGAAGACGGCGACTACCGCCGGCTGGCCTCGTGCGGACGATGCTACTTCGAGACCGACCTGCGTGTAGTGAACGACGATTTTAGCGACGTCCAGCCAGGCGAGGTGGGCGAGATCGTGGTCAAGGGCCCGGACATCATGCAGGGCTACTGGCGCGCACCGCACCTTACCGCCGAGGTTATGCGTGACGGCTACTACCTCACCGGCGACCTGGCCACAGTGGACCAGCAGGGCTACGTGTTCATCGTCGACCGCAAGAAGGAAATGATCATTTCCGGCGGCTTCAACATCTACCCCAGCGAAGTCGAGCAGGTGCTCTACAGCCTGCCGCAAGTGTTCGAGGCCGCCGTGGTGGGCGTGCCCGACGAGCAGTGGGGCGAAGCGGTGCGTGCAGTGATCGTGCTCAAGCCTGGCATGCAGCTGCAGGAACACGAGGTGATCGAACATTGTGCCCAGGCCCTTGCCGGGTTCAAGAAACCGCGCGGGGTGGACTTCGTCAGCGAGCTGCCGAAGAACCCCAACGGCAAGGTGGTGCGCCGCCTGATTCGAGACGCCTACTGGCAAAACAGCGAACGCCGCATTTGACCTGAGGAATTGCCATGTACCAGCCAAGTGAAAAGGCCAGACAGATCATCGAGGCCATCGGCGGCTTCGTTCGCAACGAGATACTGCCCCTGGAACAAAGCGCCGGCCTCAGCTGGGCCGAGCCCCACCCGCGTGAAGTGCTGCAGCAGGTGTGGCAGCGCTCGTGCGAGCAGGGCTTCTACAACATCATGCTGCCTGAAACGATCGGTGGTGCAGGATTGAGCGTGTCCGATTTATGTGCGGTGAAAGAGGCCACGGTGCTGACTGGCTCCATGCTGGCGCCGCATATTCTCGGCGAGCTTTCCGGGCCGCCGCGTGTTGGCCACCTGTTCAAGGTGGCCAGCCCAACCCAGGTCGAGGCATTCCTGCAGCCGGTGTGCCGGGCCGAAAAGGCCGTGTGCTTCGCGCTGACCGAAAGTGAAGCCGGGTCCGATGCCACGGCGATCAGGACTACCGCCCGGCGTGAAGGCGAGTACTACGTGCTGAGCGGGGCCAAGCGCTACATTTCCGGTGCACCTTATGCCGACATCGCGGTACTGCTCGCGGTCACTGGCCCCGGGCGCGGCGCCCAAGGCATCTCGGCATTCTTTGTCGAGCTGGATGCGCCGGGAGTGCGGGTAGAAAGCGATTACTCGGTCATGTCCGGCGGCGGCGCCCATGGCGACATCCTTCTCGATGAGGTACGGGTGCCGGTGGCCAACCGCATTGGCGAGGAAGGGCAGGGCTTCAAGCTGGCAATGGGCCGCATCACCCTCAATCGTCTGCTGCATTGTCCAACCATGCTGGGCCTGGCGGGGCTGGCGCTGAACCTGTCGATCGACTACGCCCGCACGCGCAAGCAGTTTGGCCAGCCGATCGCGATGTTCCAGTCGATCAATCACATGATCGCCGACATGGCCACCGAGCTGCATGCGGCACGCAGCATGGTCTATGCCACTGCCGCGCTGAATGACGCCGGTGGCGATATCCGTACCCAGGCGCCGATGTGCAAGCTGTTCGTATCGGAAACGGCCTTCCGTATCGCCGACCGTGCCGTGCAGATTCATGGGGGGGCCGGGCTGTTGCGGGGCAACCCGGTGGAGTGGATTTTCCGTGCGACCCGTATGATGCGCATTCTTACCGGAACCAGCGAAATCCAGCGCAACACCATTGCCAAGGGCGTGCTCATGCCCGAGCAGTGAAACTGCACACCCGGCCTCGATTGGCCGGGCTCTCCCACAAGAACAATAAGAGAGATCGACATGACTCATACTGACTCCCCCGCGCGTGCAGGCACGGCCTGGATGATTGCGGTACTGCTGGCGATGCTTATGTTGGTGAACTTCCTGGACAAGGTGGTCATCGGCCTTGTAGCGGTACCCATGTCCAGGGAACTGGGTTTGTCCCCGGCCGAGTTCGGCCTGGTAGGCGGCGCGTTGCACTGGTTCTTCGCCATCTCTGCGGTGGTCGGCGGCTTCATGGCCAACCGCCGGCCGACCCGCACGCTGCTGTTGGGCATGGGCGCGTTCTGGGCACTGATCCAGTTGCCCATGCTGTTCGTCACCTCCCTGTGGGCGATTGTCGCTTGCCGGGTGTTGCTGGGCATCGGCGAAGGGCCGGCGTCACCGGTGGCTACCCATGCCTTGTACAAGTGGTTCCCCAACGACCGGCGCAACCTGCCGGTGGCGCTGTTGCATACCGGTAGTGCACTGGGGCTGCTGGTGGCAGGCGCAATGATTCCATGGATCAGCGTGCACTATGGCTGGCGCATGAACTTCATCGTGCTGGCTCTGATCGGCGCGGCGTGGTGCGCGCTGTGGTGGGCATTGGGGCGTGAGGGTACGCTTGACCGCATCCGCCCCGGCCAGCTCAAGGAAGAGCAGGTGCACATCGCCTACCGTCGTCTGCTCGGCGACCGCACGGTGCTGGGCAATTACCTGTGCCACTTCGCCGCCAATTGGTCGCTGGCCCTGACCTTGACCTGGGTGCCGAGCTACCTGGAAACCGGGCTGGGCATCGACCCGATCATGACCGGCCGGGTGTTCGTGCTGTTCGTGGTGGTGACCACGCCGCTGAGCCTGTTCATGGCGTGGCTGTCGCAGCGCATGATGCGCGCCGGGGTGGCGACGCGCTGGTCGCGCGGAGCCTTCGTCTCTCTGTGCCTGATTGCCAGCGGGTTGCTGTCGGCGGCGTTGTTCCTGCCGGGTTTGGGCAATGTCGAGCGAATCATGAGCCTGACCTTCAGCGGCGGGCTGGCGCTGGTCATGTACTCGGTGGGGCCAGCCATGCTGGCGGAGTTCACGCCTAGCGGGCAGCGTGGCGGCATTCTGGCTATCGGCAATGGTATCGCTTCGCTGGCAGGGCTGGCGGCACCCGTAGTCACGGGTTTGCTGGTGCAGGGCGCCGGAGCCGACCACCCGGCAGGGTATGGCCAGGGCTTCCTGGTGTGCGGGGCGGTGCTGGTGATCGCCGGGTTGACCGGGCTGGTGTGGATGGACCCGCAGAAAACCCGCCAACGGCTGCTGCAGGTGGACACGGCTGCGCTGGCCCGGGCCTGAGCTGCGCTGCGTTCAGAGGCTCTGCTGCGGCAGTGGAGCACGCTCGATCAGGGTGCCTCTCCAGCGCTCGCTGCGCACCGCATCCACCAGCAGCCCGCGCACCAGGTCGCGCATGCAGGCGGCGGCGAATGACAGTGGCTTGTGTTGCGAATGGGCCAGGGCAATGGTACGGGTGATGCGCGGTTCCACGATCAGCCGCGCACTGGCCGGGGCTGCCAGGTCCAGCAAGGGCGGCCAGTTGCTGATGGTCGCCGCCAGGCCGGCACGTACCAGGCTGGTTATGCCGGGTGCCGACTGCTGTTCATAGCTTGAATCCAGCGTCACGCCGGTTTCCATGGCCGCCTGCTCGATGCGCCTGCGCAGGTGCAGGCTGCGCGGCGGCATCACCAGCCGGCTCGACGCTGCCTCGGCCAGAGTGATTGGTGAGTCGTCCGGACCATGCGCAGGCAGGCCTACCCAGTACAGGTCTTCGGAGAACACGGGTTCGGCAACCACGTGCGCCAGCTCTTCGGCGTTGGGCACCACACCGAAATCCACCTTGCCCAGCTCGATCGCCTGGCCGCCTTCGCGGCTCAAGCCGTCCCATACGGTGAGCTTGATGCCGGGAAAGCGTGCCTGCGCCTGGGTGATGATGGCTGGCAACAGCAACGCCGAAGCCGTGGCCGGAATCGAGATGGCCACGTGGCCCTTGGGGTTGCCCCGGCTGGATTTGAGTTCGTCCTTGACCGAGTCGAGCTTCTGTATCACCGAGCGTGCCACCTCGTACAGCTGGCGCCCTGCATCGGTCAGCTCGATGCCGTCATGCTGGCGCGCCAGCAATTGCATTTCCAGTTCGCTTTCCAGCAGGCCTATCTGACGGCTCAATGCCGGCTGGGCAATGAACGCGTGCCGCGCGGCGTTGGAGAAACTGCCGGCTTCGACAATGGCAATCAGGTAACGCAGCTGTTTCAAAGTCATGGCAATTCTCAGGCTATGCCGAAGTGGTATGGCAACTATCGGGAGACGTTATTTGTTCCGGTCTGGTGGCCTACTTAGTATCAGGGAACACCGAATCGAGGATAACAGAAACGTTCGCTTATTTACCCAAGCCCTTTCATACAAGCCTTTGCGCCGTGTTTCGGCGCTAACTCGCAACTCACTCTCGAATAAACACAATAAGAGGTTAAGAGTGATGGCATTCCGTACTTCTGGTCTTTCGGGGCCGTTGTCGTTGCTTGCATCTGCACTTTTTTCTATGCCTGCCCTGGCCGTGCAATTTAATCTTGGAGCGTTTGAAGGACAGTTTGATTCAGCGCTTTCGTTTGGCACCAGCATTTCCACTGCCAACCCGGACCCGGCTTTGCACAATAGTGCAAACAGTGATGACGGCCGCCTGAACTTTGCCTCGGGTGATGTGTTTTCGGCAGTGTTCAAAGGTACCCATGATCTGGAGCTCAAACATGCCAACCTGGGTGTGTTCCTGCGTGGCACCTACTGGTACGACACGGCGCTGCGTGACCATGACCAGCGCTTCAAGGCGGTCGAGGACAACAACCGCAAGCGCTCGGCCAAGACCGCAGGTACACAGTTGCTCGACGCCTTCGGCTACTACCTCTACGACATCGATGGCCAGCCAGGCTCGGTAAGGCTGGGCAAGCAGGTGGTGAACTGGGGCGAGAGCACCTTCATCCAGGGCGGGCTGAACGTCATCAATCCCTTCAACCTGGCGGCGTTGCGCCGCCCAGGTTCGGAGGTGAAGGACGCGCTGGTACCGGTGAACCTGTTCTATTTCACTCAAAACCTGACCGAGGCGTTGTCGGTCGATGGCTTCTACCAGCTGGACTGGGACCAGACCCAGCTCGACAACTGCGGCACGTTCTTCTCCAACAACGACTTCCTGCCCGATGGTTGCGATGGCCTGGACGTGGGGGCCAGGTTGCTTGGCAACCCGGCTGCTGTGGCCGGCCTTGCACCGTTTGGCGTGAACCTGACCAGCGAAGGCGTGCGCATACCCCGGGGCAGTGACCAGGATGCCCGCGACGGCGGGCAGTGGGGCGTTTCGCTGCGCTGGTACGTGGCGGCGCTGGACACCGAGTTCGGTGCCTACGCTGCCAACTATCACAGCCGCACGCCTTATCTGGGGACGGTCAGCAGCCCATACTTCGACAACAGCCGCTTCGCCCCTCAGTTGTGCGCCAACCTGGGCATTGGCCCGGCCGGCTGTGCCGGGTTTCTCGGTTCCGCTGCCGGTCAGTCGCTGGTCGGCGCATTGCGCCTGGGTACCTCCCAGTACCGCGTGCAGTACCCCGAGGACATCCGCATGTACGGTTTGTCGTTCGCCACCACCCTGCGCAGCGGTACGGCTCTGCAGGGTGAGCTGAGTTACCGGCCGAATATGCCCATGCAGCTCAACGGTACCGACATCATCCAGTCACTGCTCAATGTCGAGGGGCGTTCGCCTTTGCTGGGCGACGGGCTGCGGCCAGACAGCGCCAGCACCTTGTTCGATGGCTACCGGCGCAAGGAGGTGACCCAGCTTCAGGTCACCGCCGTGCATGCATTCAGCCAGGTACTGGGGGCCAACCAGATGCTGCTGGTGGGCGAGGCCGGGGCCACCTACGTCGGCGGGCTGGAGGGCGGCACAGGCCCGCGTTACGGCCGCTCGGGTACCTTCAACAGTGGCGAACTGGCGGACAACAGCGTATGCCGGGCGATTTCCAAGACGCCAGAGCACTGCAACGACCAAGGCTTCATGACCCCGTTCTCCTGGGGCTACCGGCTACGCGCCACCTTGACCTACCCCAACGTGATCGCCGGCTTCGACCTGCGGCCAAACCTGTCCTGGTCGCACGATGTGCACGGTACAGGCCCGGTGGAGGGCTCGGCTTTCAGCGAAGGCTCCAGGGCCATTAGCGTCGGGCTGGATGCGACGCTTGCCAGCACCTACAGCCTGAGCCTGTCGTACACCGACTTTATCGACGGCGATTATGGCACCCGTGGCGACCGGGACTTTGTCTCGCTGAGCCTGGGCGTCACCTTCTGAGGGCATGATGATGAAAATGCGAATGCTGATGATCGGCCTGTTCTGGGCCAGCGCCGGGTTGGCTGCAGCAGGCCTGCCTGACAACCTGACCCCTGTGGGTGCTGAACGTGCAGCCAGCCCGGACGGCCGTATCCCGGCCTGGCAAGGCGGGTTGACAGTAGCCCAGCAGCGCTTGGGCGACAACGGCACGCCGCTGGATCCGTATGCCGCCGAGCAGCCACTGTACCGGATCACGGCGGCCAACTATCGGCTTTACCAGAGCCAGCTTTCCGACGGCCAGGTAGCTTTGCTCAAGCGCTTCCCGCAAACCTTCGAACTGCCGGTCTACCCTACCCATCGCAGCGTGGCGGTGCCTGCCGGAGTCGCCGCCTCGGCCGCCCGCAACGCAGTGCAGGTGCAGCTGGATGACCAGGGCAACGGGCTGCGCGGGTTCAGTGGCGTGATTGCGTTTCCTCGGCCGGACAATGGCCTGGAGGTGATCTGGAACCACCTGACCCGGCACCGCAATGCCAGCTACATTCAGATGTCCGACAGCGTCACACCGCTCAAGAACGGCCGCTTCGTGCTGATGAGCGCGCGCCAGGACCTGGCCCGCCCGGAAGGCCTGAGCGGGCTGGGTGCAAGCAATGTGCTGTATTACTTCACCTACCGCATGATGGCACCATCACGGCTTGCCGGTGATGCCATGGTGGTCCATGAAACCCTTGACCAGGTAGCCGAGCCCCGCTTGTCCTGGGTCTACAGTGCCAGTCAGCGGCGTGTACGGCGCGCGCCGAGCATCGCCTACGACACCACCGGGCCAGGCACTGCCGGCCTGCGTACTGCCGACAGCCGCGACATGTTCAATGGCGCCCCCGACCGTTACCAATGGAAGTTGCTGGGCAAGCAGGCCCTGCATGTGCCCTACAACAGCTACCGCCTGGCATCGCCCGAGCTGAGCTATGCCGAGCTGATCAAACCTGGCCATGTCAATCCGGCGCCCACCCGCTACGAGCTGCATCGGGTGTGGGTGGTGGAGGCGACCCTGAAGCCCGGCGCACAGCACATCTACGCCAAGCGACGCTTCTATGTGGACGAAGACACCTGGGCCATTCTCGAAACCGACAGCTACGATGCTGGCGGCCAGCTGTGGCGTACATCACAGGCCCACAGCTTTTACCACCCGGGCGGCGAGGTGGCGGTCAACGCAATGGAGGTCACCTATGACCTCAAGAGTGGCCGCTACCATGCGTCAGGGCTGATCAACGAGCAGCGTCGCCCGTTTGACTTCAATGTTCGCACCAGCCTTTCGTATTTCTCTCCCGGCGCTTTGCGCAGCTTTGGCGTGCGCTGATGGACGTGTTCGAACCACGGCCGGACTGGACTCGGCGCCTGCTGGGGCAAGGCGAGGCGCCCGACCCTCGTTTCACCCTGGCCAACGAGCGCACGTTCCTGGCCTGGATCCGTACCGCGCTGGCGTTGCTGGGAGGTGCTATTGCCATCGAGACCTTTGCCGGCCAGGCCCTGCAGGCGCCGCTTCGGCTTTGGCTGGTCGGCGGCCTGATGTTGTTGAGCACGCTGCTGAGCGCCGGCGCCTGCCTGCGCTGGCTGCGGGTGGAGCGTGCCTTGCGCCAACGCCGGCCATTGCCGCTGCCAGCGCTGGTGCCGATGTTGGCACTGGGTTGCCTGGTCGCGGCATTGATGGCCGCTGCCGTGTTGTGGCCGCGTTGGCATGCTTGACCCGGGTTTGCAGGCCGAACGCACCGAACTGGCCTGGCGGCGTACCTGGCTGGCGCTGGTGGCAGTCGCGGGGCTGGCTTTGCGACAGGGCGACCTGCCGCTGGCCGCACTGGTGGGCTGCGCAACGCTGATGCTGTTGGCCCGCCAGGGGCGGCGCTACAGCGAGGGCCTGGCGATGTTGCGCGCCGAGCGCGGTCAGCCTGCGATTCTGCCGGTATTGGCGCTGGGTGGCGGGGTGTGCCTGATGGCGCTGGCAGGGTTGTACCGCTTGGCGAACGGGGGCTGAAACCTCTCCCACAGGTACAATGTGAGTCTGAAAGCCAAGACGGTACCGGTGGGAGCGGGCTTGCTGGCGAAGACGCCGGGGCTCAAGGGGTCACGATGTTGAAACGGGAATCGGCGTTCTCCAGGCCGCCCATGAAGCGCAGGAACTTCACCCGCTCACCCTCGATGGAGATTTCGCCCAGGGTGGCCTCCTTGAGGAACCCGGTCTGCTTCAGGGCAATGCGGTCCAACGTCTGTTTGCTCATGCTCACCTGCACATCGGCCTGGGCGTGACGAGTCAGGTCGCGATGGGTGAGCACGCCGTTGCGCAGGGTCAGGGCGTAATCTTCGCCCAGGTCGGTGAAGCGCCAGTTGATGCTAAGGTCGCTATCCGCCGCCTTGAAGGCATCCACTCGTACCCCCAGGTAATCGAAGAACAGGC
Source organism: Pseudomonas sp. TE3-3-F2023 (assembly GCF_036784815.1). Taxonomy (NCBI): domain Bacteria; kingdom Pseudomonadati; phylum Pseudomonadota; class Gammaproteobacteria; order Pseudomonadales; family Pseudomonadaceae; genus Pseudomonas; species Pseudomonas sp. TE3-3-F2023. Next base: position 2,528,070 of record NZ_CP145113.1, read on the forward strand.
TGGGTGTCAGTGCCCGCACCATGTCGTCGGCATTGCCGCCACTGCCGGTGGCGGCGGCTACTCCACCGCGCAGCTCCTGGGCGCCGCTGAGGTAGGCGTTGCGCCAGGTAGCGTTCTCGCTTTGGTAACCCAGCTGTTCCAGCGCATCGGCCTGGAGCTCGCGCGCTGCGGTATTGCCCGGCTCGGCGAATACCAGATGGTTCACCAGCTGCGCGACCCAGCGGTAGTCACCTTCGGCAAAGGCTTGGCGTGCCTGGGACAGCACCTGATCGGCGCCACCCATTGCCGCCACGTAGCGCTTGCCGGCAGCTTGCGGCGGGAGTGGGTCGAGGTTGGCCGGGTTGCCATCGTAAAAGCCCATGTAGCGTTGGTAGACCGCACGGACGTTATGGCTGAGCGAGCCATAGTAGTCGCGGCTGTACCACTTGCTGGCCAGGCGCGGCGGAAGGCTGGCCAGGCTCTGGGCGATTTCCATCGGTGTCTGGCCCTGGTTGATCAGGCGCAAGGTCTGGCTATCGATGAAGGCATACATGTCACGCTGGTCAGCCAGGTATTCGCGGATTGCCGGCCCGCCCCAGGTCGGCCAGTGATGCTGGGCAAACACCACCTCGGCCTGGTCGCCGTAACGCAACAGCGATTGGTCCAGGTAGTGCGCCCAGACTTTCGGGTCGCGCACCAGCGCCCCGCGCAGGGTCAGCACATTGTGCTGCACGTGGGTGGCGTTCTCGGCCATGCACAATGCCTTGAGCCCAGGGAAGTAGATGTTCATCTCTGCTGGCGCTTCGGTGCCCGGGGTCAACTGGAACTCTACCTCCACGCCGCTGAGGGTCATGCGTTGCAGCGGCTGGCTGATTTCCAGCGTCGGCGCTATCAGGCTGACGGTGGCATTGGCCGGTACCCCTTTGCCCAGGCCGGCATCCACCTGGCCGCGTGGCCCGCGGGGCAGTGGGGCACCGTACATATACTGGGCGCGGCGTTTCATGGCCGGACCGGCCAGCACGTTCTCGCCGATGGCATGCTCGAAGAAGCCTTCAGGTGCAATGACCTGGACCTTGCCGGCCTTGACGTCCGCCTCGTCGATCACCCCGCGCGCGCCGCCGAAATGATCGATGTGCGGGTGGGTGTAGATCAGCGTGGTCACCGGCTTGCGCGGGCGGTGCCGGAAATACATCTCAAGGCCAGCCCTGGCGGTTTCGACGGCCAGCAGCGGATCGAGCACGATCAGCCCGTCCTGGCCTTCGATGATGGTCATGTTGGCCAGGTCCAGGCCGCGAACCTGGTAGATGCCTTCGGTGACCTTGAACAGCCCGGCGATGGTGTTCAGCTGGGCGATGCGCCACAGGCTCGGGTTTACCGTGGCCGGGGCCTGCGCCGGGTCGAGAAAACGGTACTGGCCCAGGTCCCACACTGTCTTGCCATCGGCGGTCGCGACCGGCCCGTCGAAGCGCTCGATCAGCCCGCGCCGGGCCGCCTCGTAATCCCGGTGGTCATCGAAGGGCAGGCGTTGCAGCCATTGCTGGTTGCTGGCCTGGGTGGCCGGGGTGGCGTCCTTTGCCGCCGTAGTGGCCAGGCTCGGGAGGGGCGCCAGCAGGGCGAGCGCCAGCATCGACAGTGGGAAGCGCATGGTGTGTCCTTGTTGTTATCGGGGCGGACCACTGTAGGGGACCGGTTCGGGCACCAGCCAATACCAGAGCGGCATGGTTGCCATCGCATTTGCTGATGGCCTCAGGCAGGCGGGAGCTCCAGGATCTGCTCCACCAGCCAGGCAAGGGCGGGGTCGTGCCGGCGGTGGGTCAGGTGCACCAGTTCCAGCTCGAACGGCTCCAGGGCAAAGGGCAGTTCGTGCACCGTGAGGGGCAGCAACTTCGCGAACTGCTGTGCAAGTTGCCGCGGCAGCACCACGCACATCTCGGTGGCGGCAGCCAGATGCGCGGCTTGCAGGTAGTTGGGAGTGGTGTACGCAATTTGCCGGGTCAGGCCTTGTTCGGCCAGCCATTGGTCGACCATGCCCCGGGTCTGGCCACCGTGTACCCAGATATGCCGCAAGCCGAGGAACGCCTGAAGGTCCAGCGCCTGGTCCGGCGCCAGTTGCGGATGCTTCTGGCGCAGCGCGACTTGCAGGGTTTCGCGCCGCCAGGGGCGACGGCTGAAGCGTGCCGGCACCTCGTCGAAGCGCCCCAGTACCAGATCGAGGTCGCCGCGGTCCAGCGCTTCGGCCGGCAGGTTGGGAGCCAGGTGCACCACATCGATGCGCAAGTGTGGGGCCAGTACCTGCAGGCGTGCCAGTAGCGGTGGCATGCACAGCTGTTCGACGAAGTCGGTGAGGGCGATGCGCAGTTGACGGTGGCTGCGCTGTGGCTCGAAGGCATCGCCGGTGGCCAGGGTCTGCTCGATCTGTTGCAGCGCCGCTCGAATCGGCCCTTCCAGTGCCAGTGCTCGCGGCGTAGGGCGCATGCGCCGGCCAACACGAACCAGCAGCGGGTCGCCCAGCTGGTCGCGCAGCCGCGCCAGGGCGTTGCTTACCGTGGGCTGGGTCAGGGCCAGTCGTTCAGCCGCCCGCGAGACATTCTGCTCGCGCAGCAGCATGTCGAAGACCCGTAACAGGTTCAGATCGAAGTTGGAAATATTCATGGCCAGAATATATGGCATACGAAATGGAAATTTCAAAAATACCTGCGGCCTGCTTAGGGTGATGCCTGTCCTCATACCTACAACAAGCAGGAGCGTTGCGCGTGAATACCCCCTTTCCGATCAACCAGGTGGCCGTGATAGGCGCAGGTACCATGGGCCGCGGCATCGTCATCAGCCTCGCCAGTGCCGGCCTGTCGGTGCTGTGGCTCGACAGCAACGCATCAGCCCTGGACGCTGGCCTGAGCATGGTCAGCCAGGCCTGGGCCCAGCAGGTGGAAAAGCAGCGTGTAACCCAGGCCGAGGCCGAAGCCTGCCTGGCGCGCGTGCAGGCGGTGGATGGCTACACCGCGCTGGCCCAGGCCGATCTGGTGATCGAGGCGGTGTATGAAAGCCTTGAACTCAAGCAGGAAATCTTCCGAGCCCTGGATCAGTACCTCAAACCTGAGGCGATCCTGGCCAGCAATACCTCGGCGCTGGACATCGACGCGATCGCGGCGGTGACCCAGCGACCGTCGCGGGTGCTGGGCCTGCATTTCTTCAGCCCCGCGCATGTCATGAAGCTGCTCGAGATAGTGCGCAGCGCGCACACCGACCAGGCGGTGCTCGATACCGCCCTGGCGCTGGGCGAACGCCTGGGCAAAGTGGCGGTAGTGGCCGGCAACTGCCCGGGTTTCATCGGCAACCGCATGCTGCGCAGTTATGTGGCCGAAGCGCGCAAGTTGCTGCTCGAAGGCGCGCTGCCGCACCAGGTGGATGCGGTGCTGCAACAGTTCGGTTTTGCCATGGGCCCGTTCCGCATGTACGACGTGGTAGGCATCGACCTGGAATGGCGCGCCCGTCAGCTGGCCAGGCAGGGTATGCACGATCCGCTGGTGCAAGTGGACAATGCGCTGTGCGATCTGGGCCGGCTGGGTCAGAAGACCGGGAAGGGCTATTACCGTTATGCACCTGGCAGCCGCCAGGCCGAGCATGACCCCGAGGTCGACGCCCTGGTGCTCAAGGTTTCCAACGACCTGGGTTACCGTCGCCGGGGCATCAGTGCGGAGGAAATCGTCGAGCGCTGCCTGCTGGCGCTGGTCAACGAGGGGGCCAGGATTCTGCAGGAAGGCATCGCTGCCGACAGCACCGACATCGACCGGGTGTGGCTCAACGGCTATGGCTTCCCGGCGGCCACTGGTGGCCCGATGCGCTGGGCCGATGACCAGGGTGCAGCATTCATCCTGGCCCGGCTGGAGTACCTGCAAAGCGTACTGGGCGAGCATTGGCGCCCGGCCGGCCTGCTCTACTCGATGGTGGCCAAGGGCAAGCGCTTCGACCAGCTGGCGGAGGCTCAGGCATGAATTACCAGGCTCCCTTGCGCGACATGCGCTTCGTGCTGCACGAACTGTTCGACGTTGCCGGCCATTGTCGGCAGCTGGGCATCGATCTGGACCGCGACACCCTCGACGGCATCCTGGAAGAGGCCGCGCGTTTTACCGGCGAAGTCGTCGCTCCTCTAAACCGCAACAGTGACGAGCAGGGCTGCCAGTTGGCCGGGGGGGAGGTCACCACGCCCGACGGTTTTCGCGACGCCTACCGGCAATACGTCGCCCATGGTTGGGCCAGCATGACCGGCCCGCAGGCTTACGGCGGACAAGGCCTGCCGCAAATGGCCTCGGCCAGTTTCCACGAAATGCTGATGGCCGCGTCGTTGTCGTTCCGCATCTATTCCGGCCTCACCGAAGGCGCCGTGCTGGCCCTGCATCGCCATGGCAGCCCGGCGCTGCAGCAGGCCTACCTGGCGCCCATGGTCAGTGGCGAGTGGGCCGGTACCATGTGCCTCACCGAACCGCAGGCCGGCACCGACCTGGCCTTGCTGCGCACCCGCGCCCAGCCGCAGGTCGACGGCTCCTATCGCATCACTGGCAGCAAGATCTTCATCAGTGGCGGCGAGCAGGACCTGACCGACAACATCATTCATCTGGTGCTTGCCCGCCTGCCCGATGCGCCTGCCGGGGTGCGGGGCATCAGCCTGTTCCTGGTGCCCAAGCTGCTGCCGGGTGGCGAGCGCAACGCGCTGGGTTGTGGTGCGCTTGAGCACAAGATGGGCATCAAGGGTGCCTCGACTTGCGTGATGAATTTCGACGGTGCCCTGGGATGGCTGGTGGGTGAGGCCAACCAGGGCCTGGCGTGCATGTTCACCATGATGAACGACGCCCGTTTCCAGGTCGGCCTGCAAGGGCTGGGCATTGCCGAGGCGGCTTTCCAGGGTGGCCTGGCCTATGCTCGCGAACGCTTGCAATCGCGCGCGCTGACAGGCCCGGTTGCGGCGGACAGGCCGGCCGATCCGATCATCGTCCACCCGGATGTGCGACGCATGCTGCTGACCCAGAAGGCCCTCACCGAGGGCTGTCGCATGCTGGCTATCTACACGGCCCGGCAGCTTGACCTGGAGCACGCAGCGGCGGGCGATCAGGCACGCCAGGGCGCAGCCCGACGGGCGGCGCTGCTGATCCCGATCGTCAAGGCGTTCTTCACCGATGTCGGGCAGGAGGTCGCCAGCCTGGGCGTGCAACTGTACGGCGGGCACGGCTATATCCGCGAGTGGGGCATGGAGCAATTGATGCGTGATAGCCGCATCACCCAGCTCTATGAAGGCACCAACGGCATCCAGGCTCTCGACCTTGTGCGCCGCAAGCTGCTGGGCGATGGCGGGGCCGAGCTGAATCTGCTGGTCGATGAACTGGCCCTGCAGGTCGAGGCGGCTGGTGCCGGTGGTGGTCTGCATGCCATGGCGACAGCGGTCGGGCAGCGCCTGGAGGAATGGCGCGCACTGGCCGGCCATGTCGTCGAGGCTTGCCAGCATGCCCCCCAGGAAATGGGCGCGGTCTCGGTGGACTTCCTGGCTTACTCGGCCTATGTGCTGCTTGCCGCGTTGTGGCTGCAGGCGGCCATGCGCGCCGAGGCGGCCCTGGCGGGTGGCAGTGCCGAAACGGGTTTCTATCGGGCCAAGCTGCACGCGGCGCAGTTCTACTGGCGACGTGTCCTGCCCCGTGCCACCGCCCACCGTGAAGCCCTGCTGGGCGGTGCAGATTGCCTCATGGCGCTGCCAGCGAGCGACTTTGCCTTTTAGCGCTCGGCCAACGACGACACAAGGAGAGCCAGATGCAGCCTTTCAGTTTTGCCACTACCGGACAGATACTCTGCGAAGCGGGCGCGGTGCAGCGCCTTGCCACTCTGTGCCGCGAGCGCGGCGCACGGCGTGTGCTGATCGTCAGTGACCCCGGTATCGCCCGCCTGGGCATGCTCGATGACCTGCTGCCGGGGTTCACGACGGCCAAGGTCGGCGTGGCGATCTTCAGCGAGGTCACCGCCGACCCCAGCGAAGCCTGTGTGCTGGCGGCCACCCAGCGGGCCCGGCATATCGGCGCCGACCTGGTGGTAGGCTTTGGCGGCGGCAGTTCGATGGATGTCGCCAAGCTGGTCGCGCTGCTGGCTCACCGTGACTGTACCCAGCCGCTTGCCGAGCTCTATGGCATAGACAAGGCCAAGGGCCGGCGCTTGCCGTTGATCCAGGTGCCGACCACGGCCGGCACCGGTTCGGAGGTGACGCCAATCGCCATCGTCACCACCGGCGCCACCAGCAAGATGGGCATCGTCTCGCCCCTGCTGTTGCCGGACCTGGCGGTACTTGATGCCGTGTGCACCCTCGGCCTGCCCCCCGCGGTAACCGCTGCGACCGGCATCGATGCGATGGTGCATGCCATCGAAGCCTATACCAGCCGTCTCAAGCGCAACCCGCTGTCGAGCCTGCTGGCCCGCGAGGCGCTGCGGCTGCTGGCGGAGAACCTGGACCAGGCCGTGCACAACGGCGGCAACCTGGATGCGCGCCAGGCCATGCTGCTCGGCGCCTGCCTGGCCGGCCAGGCGTTTGCCAATGCCCCGGTGGCGGCGGTACACGCCCTGGCTTATCCGTTGGGTGGGCACTTCCACATTCCCCATGGCCTGTCCAACGCACTGGTTTTGCCACATGTGCTGCGCTTCAACCTGCCCGTCGCGGTGACGGACTATGCCCAGCTGGCGGTGCCCCTGTTGGGCGCGCGGTTGCAGCCTGGCGACCTGCACCGGCAGGCTGACCAGTTCGTCGAGGAACTGGCTGTGCTGGGCGCCCGCTGCGGTTTGCCTGGGCGACTGCGCGATGCCGATGTTCCGCGCCATCGCCTGCCGCAACTGGCAGAAGATGCCATGCAACAGCAGCGCCTGCTGGTCAACAACCCGCGTGAAGTCACCCAGGCCGATGCACTGGCCATCTACGAGGCGGCCTACTGATGAGCGTGCATCGGCAACGTGACTATTATCGGCACTTCACGCCCATCGCCACCCGCTGGCATGACAACGACGCCTATGGGCACGTGAACAACGTGGTCTATTACGGCTTTTTCGACAGCGCCGTGAACCGCCTGCTGATCGAGCAGGGCGGACTGGATATCCACCACGGCGCGGCGATTGCGCTGGTGGTCAGCTCGGCCTGCGACTACCAGTCGCCTGTAGCGTTTCCGCAGGACATCGAGGTGGGCCTGGCGGTAAACCGGCTGGGCAACACCTCGGTGCAATACCAGTTGGCCGTTTTCATCCAGGGCCAATCCCTGGCCTGCGCCACCGGACGCTTCGTCCATGTGTTCGTCGACCGGCAGGGTCGACGCCCAGTCCCGGTGCCTGCCCGTTTGCGGCAGGTGTTGAGCGAATTGCAGCCCTTGTCCCCTGAGGAATTTCGACCATGAAAGACGCCGTGATCGTAGCCACTGCCCGTACACCCATCGGCAAAGCCATGCGTGGCGCCTTCAACGACCTGAAAACCCCCAGCATGACAGCCGTCGCCATTCGCGCAGCCGTCGAACGGGCTGGTATCGAGCCGGCGCAGGTGGAGGACCTGGTGCTGGGTACCGCCATGCAGAGTGGTACTGCCGCTATCAACCCTGGGCGTCTTTCGGCGCTGGCAGCCGGTTTGCCGCAGTCGGTCAGCGGGCAGACCCTCGACCGCCAGTGTGCGTCGGGCCTGATGGCCATCGCCACAGCGGCCAAGCAGATCATTGTCGATGGCATGCAGGTGACCATTGGCGCCGGGCAGGAGCAGATCAGCCTGGTGCAGCAGGTGCACAACCAGCTTGCCAGCGAGGCCTGTGACCCTGCCGTGCTGCGCATGAGCGAACACGCCTACATGCCGATGCTGCAAACCGCGGAGTTCGTCGCCCGCCGCTATGGCATCAGCCGAGATGCGCAGGATGCCTACGCCTTGCAGTCGCAGCAACGCACTGCTGCGGCGCAGGCGGCGGGGTTGTTCGCCGATGAAATCGTACCCGTCACGGCACGCAGGAAGGTGGTCGACAAGTTGACCGGTGCGGTGAGCCATGAGCAAGTCTGCCTCAGCCAGGACGAAGGCAACCGGCCGGCGACCACCCTGGCAGACCTGCAAGGGTTGAAGCCGGTTGTCGAAGGCGGCTGCGTGACGGCTGGCAATGCCAGCCAGCTGTCTGATGGCGCCAGTGCCTGCGTGCTGATGGAAGGCGCCCTGGCCGCCCGCTCGGGCAGGGCGCCGCTGGGGCTGTATCGTGGCATCGCCGTGGCTGGGCTTGCGCCTGAAGAAATGGGTATCGGCCCTGTACTGGCGGTGCCCAGGTTGCTGCGCCAGCACGGCCTGACGGTGGACGACATCGGCCTGTGGGAGCTGAATGAGGCGTTCGCCTGCCAGGTACTCTACTGCGCCCAGCGCTTGCAGATAGACCCTGCGAAGCTGAACGTCAATGGCGGTGCCATCGCCATCGGCCACCCCTACGGCATGAGCGGGGCGCGGATGGTCGGGCATGCGCTTCTGGAGGGCAAGCGGCGCGGTGTGAAGTACGTGGTTGTGACCATGTGCGTTGGCGGCGGGATGGGCGCGGCGGGGCTGTTCGAAGTGCTGTAGCAAAGGTTTGTCTGGCCAGCCCCGGAGCCTGGGCCGGTCAAGGCGCGCCGAACAGCATCGTCCAGTAAACGCCGTTATCGCTACGCGAGTTTTCGGCAAAGGCCGCACCTACCTGGGTAAACATCGGGTTCATCAGGTTGGCGCAATGTCCGGGGCTGGCCAGCCAGCCTGCCATCGCCTTGCTCGGCGAGCCCTGGCCTGCGGCAATGTTCTCGCCGATCTGCCGCCCACGGTAGCCGGCATCCCATGCCCGATCCGCGGGCAGATCACCGTCGAGGTCGCGGTGCGCGAAAAAATTGTCGTTGGCCATCGCCCTGCTGTGGCGCTGCGCCGCCGTTCCCAGGGCGGTGTTCCAGGTCAACGGGCGTGCAGCGGCAAAGCGCTTGCGACCACACAGGCGCGGCTTCGCCCGTGCAGCGTTCACCTGTGCCAGCAACGCGTTGCTTGCCGATCGCCTATCGTCAAGCTGGGCATCGAGCAGGGGCCGAGCCAGCAGCACCCGCCATTCATTGCGTGAGCGACTGACGCCGATATCGGCATATTGGCTATCGAGCAGGGCTGCGCAGTAGTCGCTGCGGAGCATGTCAAAGGCCTCCTCGGCATCTCGCGCGCCGACCAGGCGGATGGCCCGCACCTTCACCGCCTGATAACCCGCAGCCTTCAATCCTTCCCGCAAACCCCCGCTGTAGCCGACCGGCAACGCCAGTTTCGGTTTCAACACCAGCGGTGTCGAGCCCCGGACAATGCGCCGCTCGCAGCGCTGTGGCTGGGCGCGATAGTCGTTGATGGCTGCCACCAGTTGCCTTTCCCCGCTGGCATGGGCGGGGTTGGCAAACAGGGGAAATAAAGGAATGAAGCAGAGCGAGACAAAGGGGAAGCGACGGACTGCTTGGCGCATGGGGTGAATGGCTCTGGTGGATAACGACGGCAAGGCCGATTTGAAAGCTCGGCTAAGACTGTGCGGCTCAATACAGGTTCACGTGTACGGAGTACAATTTTTCGCGGGTACTCAACGTGAATGCTGCAACAAGGTAAACCGCAATGACACAAGCTACCGATCAGGCTTTTTACGACCGCGCGGATGCGCATATCGAACTGGCGAACCAGCAGATCGAGAAAATCGAAGACCTGGGCAAGGTCAGTGCCTCGCTGACCTTCGGCGCCTCGCGCTTCAATGCCTGGATGAGTGCCCGCAGTTTCAAGACCAGTGCCGAACTGGCTGCCGCGCGGGAGGAGCTGTTGAAGTATTTCTGCGAGCAGTACCGGATGATGCTCGAGGACAACCTGGACGAGCACATTGAGCATTTTGACCAGTATGTGCTCGGTAAAGGCGACTGAACCCTATGGGGCAGGCGGTTTCCTTGTAGGAGCGGCCTTGTGTCGCGAACGGGCTGCGGAGCAGCCCCAGGACCTCAGCCGAAACGCACAAATTGCTGGGGCTGCTCTGCAGCCCTTTCGCGACACAAGGCCGCTCCTACAGCGGTACGCGATGTGGAGATAAACCCGGTGACGGGCTATCGGGCCTTTTTCTCCAGAAGCCGCGCCCCGGTACCTTCCTTGCCCAGCACATCCTCGGGGTTGCGCAGCGGGCATTCCTCCAGCGACAGGCAGCCGCAGCCAATGCAGTTGTCCAGGCTGTCGCGCAACGCTTCCAAGGTGCGAATGCGGGCGTTCAGGTCTTCGCGCCAGGCGGTCGACATCTCACTCCATTGCGCTGCCGTGAGCTTGCTGTTGGGCGCATAGCGGCTGAAGGCTTGCTTGATCTCCTCAAGCGCAATACCCGTGCGCTGCGCCACCTTGATGATGGCCAGCGTGCGCAGCACCAGTGAAGGATAACGGCGCTGGTTACCCGCCGTGCGGACACTGGCGATCAGCCCTTTGGTCTCGTAGAAGTGCAGCGCAGAAACCGCCACGCCGCTGCGCTTGGCCACTTCCCCTACCGTTAGCATCCGTGTTTTGTCCGCTGCCATGCCTGTTGACCTCAAGTTAACTCGAGCTTTTATAGTCCTGCCCGATCTTCCCCGCAACCGCTTTTCCTGATGATCGGAGCACTGCATGAACAAAAGGACGTTACTGGCCTGGGCTGGCGCTGTTGCAGGTGTGCTGGCCGCTGCCTATGCATTGGTCGGCAGTGGCTCGGCGCCGCCGGCTACGGCGGCATGGCCGGCGACCAAGGTGGCGCTGGCCACGGCCGAGCAAGTGCAGCTGGCACGGCAGAACTTTGCCTCGGGGGAACTGGAGGCGGTCAACCAGGTACAGGTGGCGGCCGAGACGGCGGGGCGCATCACCCGCATCGCCTTCGAGTCGGGACAATGGGTGAGTGCAGGGCAATTGCTGGTACAGCTGAACGATGCCCCGGAGCAGGCCCAGCGTGTGCAGTTGCGGGCCAGGCTACGCAATGCCGAAGTGGTGCTGCAGCGCAGCCGCAAGCTGCGCGCGGTGAACGCCGTGTCACAGGAGCTGCTCGACAATGCGGCCACCGCCGTGGACGTGGCCAGCGGGGAGCTGCAGCATGTCGAGGCGCTGATCGCGCAGAAGGCAATACGCGCGCCGTTTGCCGGCAAGCTCGGCATTCGCCGGGTGCATCAGGGCCAGTACCTGAGCGCCGGTGAGACCATCGCCAGCCTGGCCGACATCAGCCAGCTGCATGTCAATTTTTCCCTGGGCGAACAAGCCGCCCCCGAAGTGCACGTGGGGCAACTGCTGGCGCTGACGGTGGATGCGGTGCGCGGGCAGGACTTCCAGGCCCGGGTGGTCGCGGTGGACCCGGTGGTGAGCAAGGCGCGCCTGGTGCAGGTGCAGGCGGCCTTGCCGAACCCGGGCGGGCAGTTGCAGCCGGGCATGTACGCCGGCGTGCGCCTGGATGCCGCGCAGCCGTCAAGCGTGCTGGCCGTGCCGGAAACCGCGATCACCTACACCGCCTACGGGCAGACGGTGTTCGTCGCTACCCGGGACCCGGAACAGGGCACCCGGGTCAGCCGGGTGCGGGTGACTACTGGTGAGCGCTGGCAGGGCCGGGTGGAGATCACCTCAGGCCTGGCGCCCGGTGACCAGGTGGTGGTGTCCGGCCAGTTGAAACTGAGCGACGGCATGCCGGTCGAGCCTGTGGCGCAGGACAGCCTGCAGGCCAGCCAGGGAGGGCGGCAATCGTGAAGTTCACTGACCTCTTTGTCCGCCGCCCGGTGCTGGCGCTGGTGGTCAGCAGCCTGATCATCCTGCTGGGGCTGTTTGCCATGGGCAAGCTGCCGATCCGCCAGTACCCGCTGCTGGAAACCTCCACCATCACCATCAGCACCGAGTACCCGGGCGCCTCTGCCGAGCTGATGCAAGGCTTCGTGACCCAGCCGATCACCCAGGCGGTGTCGTCGGTAGAGGGCATCGACTACCTGTCCTCGTCGTCGCAGCAGGGGCGCAGCCTGATCACCTTGCGCATGGTGCTCAATCGCGATTCGACCCAGGCGCTTGCCGAGACCATGGCCAAGGTCAACCAGGTGCGCTATCGCCTGCCGGAAAAGGCCTACGACCCGGTGGTGGAGCTGTCGGCAGGGGACTCCACGGCGGTGGCCTACGTGGGCTTTGCCAGCGAAAGCTTATCGATACCCGAACTGAGCGATTACCTGTCGCGGGTGGTGGAACCGCAGTTCTCCGGCATCGACGGTGTGGCCAAGGTGCAGTCGTTCGGCGGGCAGCGATTGGCCATGCGCCTGTGGCTGGACAGCGAGCAGATGGCCGGGCGCGGGGTGACGGCCGCCGACGTGGCGCAGGCGGTGCGTGCCAACAACTACCAGGCGACGCCGGGGCAGGTGCGTGGGCAGTACGTGCTGGCCGGTATCCAGGTGGACACCGACCTGACCCGGGTCGAGGACTTCCGCGAGCTGATCATCCGCAACGATGGCACCGACCTGGTGCGCCTGCGCGATGTCGGCACCGTCGAGCTGAGCGCGGCCGCCACACAGACCAGCGCCACCATGGACGGCAAGCCCGCCGTGCACCTGGGGCTGTTCCCCACCCCAACCGGCAACCCGCTGGTGATCGTCGAGGGTATTCGCCAGCTGCTGCCGCAGATCCGCCAGACCCTGCCACCCGGGGTGGAGGTGGCGCTGGCCTACGAGACCGCACGCTTCATCGACGCCTCGATCGACGAGGTGCTGCGTACCCTGGTGGAAGCCATGCTGATCGTGGTGCTGGTCATCTGGCTGTGCCTGGGTTCGCTGCGCAGCGTGGTGATCGCGGTGGTGGCCATCCCGCTGTCGATGCTCGGCGCGGCAGGCCTGATGCTGCTGTTCGGCTTCAGCCTGAACCTGCTGACCTTGCTGGCGATGGTGCTGGCCATCGGCCTGGTGGTGGACGACGCCATCGTGGTGGTGGAGAACGTGCACCGCCATATCGAAGAGGGCAAGTCGCCGGTTGCCGCGGCGCTGGCCGGGGCGCGGGAAATCGCCGGGCCGGTGATCGCCATGACCCTGACCCTGGCCGCCGTATACGCGCCGATCGGCTTGATGGGCGGGCTGACCGGCACGCTGTTCCGTGAGTTTGCCCTGACCCTGGCGGGGGCGGTGATCGTGTCCGGCATCGTCGCGCTCACCCTGTCGCCGGTGATGAGTTCGCTGTTGTTGCAACCCGGCCAGCAGCATGGCGCCATGGCCAACATGGCCGACCGCCTGTTCGGCATGCTGACCGGGGCCTATGGGCGAGCACTTGCCTACACCCTGTCGCATCGCTGGATCAGTGGTGGTGTGGCGCTTCTGGTGTGCCTGAGCCTGCCTTGGCTATACCTGCTGCCGCAGCGCGAACTGGCCCCGCCCGAGGACCAGGCGGCGGTGCTGACGGCCATCAAGTCGCCGCAGCATGCCAGCCTGGATTATGTGGAGCGCTTTGCCCTGAAACTGGACCAGGTGATGAAGTCCCTCGCCGAAACCACCGACACCTGGATCATCAACGGCACCGACGGCCCGGCCGCCAGTTTCGGCGGCATCAACCTCAGCGCCTGGCAGGTTCGCGAGCGTTCCGCCGCGCAGGTGCAGGCGCAGTTGCAGCAGGCCGTGGCGGACATCGAGGGCAGCAGCATCTTCGCCTTCCAGGTGGCCTCGCTGCCGGGCTCCAGCGGTGGCTTGCCGGTGCAGATGGTGTTGCGCAGCGCACAGGACTACCCCGAGCTGTACCAGACCATGGAGATGATCAAGCAGCGCGCCCGCGACAGCGGCCTGTTCAGCGTGGTGGACAGCGACCTCGACTACAACAACCCGGTGGTCAAGGTGCGCATCGACCGCGCCAAGGCGGCCAGCCTGGGCATCAGCATGCAGGCCATCGGCGAGTCGCTGGGCGTGCTGGTGGGCGAACAGTACCTCAACCGCTTCGCCCTGTTCGGGCGCTCCTACGACGTGATCCCGCAAAGCATCCAGGACCAGCGCCTGACACCGGCTGCGCTGAACCGCCAGTACGTGCGTGCCGAAAACGGCAGCCTGGTGCCGCTGGCCACGGTGGTGCACCTGGACATCGAAGTGGCGCCCAACCGCTTGCTGCAGTTCGACCAGCAGAACGCCAGTACCCTGCAGGCGATCCCGGCGCCCGGTGTGTCGATGGGTAATGCCGTGGCATTTCTCGAACAGCTTGCCGCCGAACTGCCACCTGGCTTCAGCCATGACTGGCAATCGGAGTCGCGCCAGTACGTGCAGGAGGGCTTTGCCCTGATGTGGGCGTTTCTCGCCGCCCTGGTGGTGATCTACCTGGTGCTGGCCGCGCAGTACGAAAGCCTGGTGGACCCGCTGATCATCCTGGTGACCGTGCCACTGTCGATCTGCGGTGCGCTGCTGCCGCTGGCGCTGGGCTGGGCCACGCTGAACATCTACACGCAGATCGGCCTGGTGACCCTGATCGGCCTGATCAGCAAGCACGGCATCTTGATGGTGGAGTTTGCCAACGAGATCCAGGTGCGTGACAACCTCGACCGTGCCGCCGCCATCGTCCGCGCCGCGCAGATACGCCTGCGGCCGGTGCTGATGACCACGGCGGCGATGACCTTCGGCGTGCTTCCGCTGCTGTTTGCCAGCGGCGCCGGGGCCAACAGCCGCTTTGGCCTGGGGGTGGTGATCGTGTGCGGGATGCTGGTGGGGACCTTGTTTACCCTGTTTGTGCTACCGACGATCTATGCCTTGCTGGCGCGAGACCATCGGGTGACCACGGTGCGGGGGCAGCAGTTGGCGGAGGCTGAGCGGGCGCTGGACATGTGAGGTAAACCTGGACACAAGGCCGCTCCTACAGGGATCGCGCAAGTTTTGGGATATCGAGCATGGCGCTGGTTTGATCAGCCAGGCGACCGATCGCGGCGTATCTGGGTGACGAGGGTAAAGCGATCATCCGGGTGCACCGTCTCGGAAACCGCCATCAGGTCGCCGTTTTCCTCGCGGTAATGGCGAATGATCTTCAGCCCCGGCGCGCCTGCCTCGGCCTTCAGCACCCTGGCCATTTCCGCGGTCAGCAACACTGCCCGCACCTGCTGGTCGACCACCGCGATCGCCCGGCCATAGTGCTGCTCGATCAGCCCCGCAATCAGTTGGTCGGGGTGCTCGCGGGCCAACTCGATGACCTCGGCATAGTCGCGCTGCGCGTACACATCGGTCCAGCACAGCGGCGCCGCGTTGTGCACGCGGTCGACACGGATGCTCGACACGCAGAAGTAGTGCTCGCCCGGTACCAGCCCCAGCCGCGCCGCCTCGCTCAGGTCGGCGACGAAGTGGCGCACGTCCTGGATTTCCCGTTGCTGGGTTTCCGCCAGGTGCGCGAGGTCCGCCACGCTGGCCAGTGACTGCGAGTAGCCACCGCGCGGGCTGCTGGCCTCCACCCGGGTACCCACGCGCTTGCGCCGCGATACCAGCCCTTGGTTGAGCAACTGGTTGATCGCCGCGCGCACCGTGTGTCGGCTCACATCGTAAAGGTCGCACAGCTCGAACTCGGTCGGCAGCAGGCTGCCCACCGGGTAGCGGCCGCTGGCAATACCTTCCATCAAGTCCTTTGCCACGGTGGTGTAGCGCGTCGGGTTCATACCTTTGGTCTGTCTCGCGAAGTAGCCCCGGAAATCAAGCCTGTGCGGGCAGGCTCATATGCAGCAAGGGGAACGGCCGGCCTTCGCCATCCAGCGGTGAGCGGCCGGTCTGGATGAAACCGTAGTGCCGGTAGAACCCCACTGCCTGCGGGTTCTGCTCGTTGACATCGACGCTCATAACGTTGTGCTTCTGGCGGCCGAAATCCAGCAGCGCGCGGCCAATGCCCTGGCCATGGCGCTCGGGGGCGACAAAGAGCATTTCCACGTGGTTGCCATTGAAGCCAATGAAACCAAGTGGGCGGTCTTCGGTGTCAACCGCAACCCAGAGCTCGACGGCCTGGAAGTAGACGTCGCGCAATTGCGGCAGCAGCGCGTCGATGTCGGACGCTTGCAGAAAGTGGTGCGTGGCGCGCACGGCGCGCAGCCAGATATCGAGCAGTTGCGGATGATCTGCAGCGATGCTTTGGCGGATGATCATGGAGTGATGCCTGGTCGGTGTATGGCTGCGGGGTCGGGAGGAAGAAAAAGGGTACCCGGATTGTAGGTGGCGGGGCAATGACGGTGGGGCAGGGCATCAGCTGATGCGTTGCCCGGGCTGGCCCTTTCGCGGGTAAACCGCTCCCACAAGCAAGCACTGCCCTCGAGCCCGGCGCCGTACCTGTGGGAGCGGGTTTACCCGCGATATCAGAAGCCCGCCTCCAGGCCCAGCAGGTCCTGCACTGTCTGCCTGCGGCGAATCATCCGTAGCGCCCCATCCTCGATCAGGAACTCCGGCAGCAATGGCCGGCTGTTGTAGTTCGACGACATCGACGCGCCATAGGCCCCGGCGTCGTGGATCACCAGCAGGTCACCCACCTGCGCCTGGGGCAGGTCGTGCGGGGTCAGTTCCTGGTCATCCTGGGTAAACACATCACCCGACTCGCACAGCGGCCCGGCCACCACTGTCGGCTGCCGTGGGCGGTCAACCGGCTGGCCGTCGGCGTCGAGCAGTGTCATGCGGTGGTAGGCCCCGTACATCGCCGGGCGCATCAGGTCGTTGAAACCGGCGTCGATCATGACGAAGGTATTGCGGCCCACCTGTTTCACGGCGCGTACCTCGGCCACCAGGTAGCCCGATTCCGCCACCAGGAAGCGCCCTGGCTCGATCTCCATGCGCACGGGGTGGCCCAGCATCGCCTCGATCTCCTTGCGGGCCACGGCCCAGGTCCGGGCGTAGCGTTGCAGGTCGACCGGCTTGTCGCTGCTGCGGTATGGGGTGGAAAGGCCGCCGCCAATGGAGAACGCCTCGATGTCCACGCCCAGGCGGCCGATCAGCTCGATCATCGAGCGGGCCACTTGCTCCAAGTGCTGATAATCCACCCCCGAGCCGATGTGCATGTGCACCCCCACCAGGTGCAGGCCATGGGTTTTCACGCAGGCCAGCGCTTCGCCCAGCTCTTCGTGCCAGATGCCGTGCTTGCTGTTCTCGCCACCGGTGTTGGTCTTGCGGCTGTGGCCATGGCCGAAGCCGGGGTTGATGCGGATCCACACGCGGTGGCCGGGCGAGCGTTCACCCAGTTGGCGCAGCATGTCAATGGAACCGGCGTTGACTTCGATCTTCGAGGCCACCACCCGCTCCAGGGTCGGCCGGTCCAGCGCGTCGCAGGTCAGCACCACGCCGGCAGGGTCGCCATCCACGCTTGCGCCCGCGGCAAAGGCCCGCTCCATTTCGCCCAGCGACACTGCGTCCAGCACCAGACCGTGGGCGCGCATCAGGCGCAGCACATGCAGGTTGGGGTTGGCCTTCTGGGCGAAGCGCACGGTATCGAACACTTTCAGCTGTTCGACGCGCTCGGCGATGGTGCCGGCGTCATAGGCCCATAGCGGCGAGCCGTGCTGGCGGACAGCCTCGGCCAGAAGAGTGAAGGGTGCAGTCATGGTGGCGCTACTCATATAAGGAAGGCCACGAGAATGAGCCAAAGCAGGAATTCAGAAAAATAGCTATTTTTCTGTCAGCCATTCATATCTGATATGACTATTACCGACTTGCCAGGTGCTGCCCGTGAAACTGTCCGTCCGCCATATCGAAGTGTTTCGCGCCATCATGGCCGCTGGCAGCGTCACCGGTGCGGCGCGCTTGCTGTTTACCTCGCAGCCCACTGTCAGCCGCGAACTGGCGCGGCTGGAGCAGGTGACCGGGCTGAACCTGTTCGAGCGCGAAGGCGGCCGTCTGGTGCCGACGGCCCAGGCGCTGCTGTTGATCGAGGAGGTTGAGCGGGCCTACGTAGGGCTGGAGCGCATCGACCGCTTTGCCCAGGCCATCCGCAATTTCGAGCAGGGTCGGTTGGCCATTACCTGCCTGCCGCTGTTTTCCCAGACCTTGCTGCCCAAGGCTTGCCAGCGCTTTCACCAACAGCACCGGGGCGTGAGCGTGAGTATCCTGGCGCAGGAGTCGCCGTTGCTGGAGGAGTCGCTGGTTGCCCAGCAGCATGACCTGGGCCTGACCGAGGTAGAGCAGATACCGCGTGGCGCCTACGGCGAATTGCTGTTCAGCGCCAACATGGTGTGCGTGCTGCCCGACGGGCACCCGTTGCAGGCAAGGGCCGAGCTGGAGCTGAGCGATTTCCACGAGGTCGACTTCATCAACCTGGCCAGCCTGGACACCTACCGGCAGCGCCTGGACCAGCACTTTCGCGCGGCGGGGGTGAACCGCCGCACGGTCATCGAAACCACCAGTGCTGCCTCGGTGTGCGCCATGGTCAGGCAAGGCCTGGGGGTGGCGATCATCAACCCGCTGAGCGGGCTGGAAGCGGCGCAGGGCGGGTTGCCGATCCGGCGGTTGCGGGTGTCGGTGCCGTACCAGGTGATGCTGATCAGGCCGGACCACCGGCCGGCATCGGCGGCGGTGGAGCCGTTTTGCCAGGCGTTGCGGGTGCAGGCCCGGGAGATGCAGCAGGCGCTGGCATGATCGTTGTGGGGGAACTGCCTTGCACAAAACCTAAAAACTGGCGCGATCACTGTGGGAGCGGGCAAGCCCGCGAAGCAGGCGACGCGATGGATGGCACCGGCTGTGCCGGTGTTCGCGGGCATGCCCGCTCCCACAGGGGCAGCGCCGGTATTCAGTTCGTCACAGCTCGCAGACGAAGGTGCCGGTCCCGGCCAGGATGTTCTCCAGGGTTTCCTTCACTTCCTCCATGTCACTCAACTCGCTGGTCAGGTTGATCTCCAGCACCTCATCTCCCTTCAGCGCATCCCGGTCGCCGGCCGCCACTTCGATCAGCAGTCGCTTGGCGCCTAGGGTCACTTTCAGGCCATCCAGCGTCGACGGCTCGTCATCCAGGGTCAGGTCGACGGTGTCTTCGTCCGGGTAGCGGGTCAGCAGGAACATCTGACCCTTGTCGCTGTGGCAGCACAGGGTCGCCATGTTGTCTTCCTCGTCATCGCAAGGGGTGGCGAACAGAAGGGCAGTATTGATTTGCATGGACAAGGCTCGGATCAAAGGAAACGGAAGGGAATTCTGACAGTCTTGCCTACAGGCATAAACGTAAAGTTACCGCCCCTTGACCGAAATTGTCGCAGCGCTGCAAGCCTTGATGACCAATCAGTCGTTAAGCTTCGGCGAGCCCTGGGCGTGCCTGCGCACGTTCAACGCCTGGTTTTACCGTCCGCCTTGCCACGGGTTGGCTATCGTTGATCCGTACACGGCGCACGCAGCGACGCTTCAACTATTACAAAGCCCAAGCGGAGTACCACAGATGGCGTTCTTCACCGCAGCCAGCAAAGCCGACTTCCAGCATCAACTGCAAGCGGCCCTGGCGCAGCACATCAGCGAACAGTCCCTGCCACAAGTCGCGCTGTTCGCCGAGCAATTCTTCGGCATCATCTCTCTGGACGAACTCACGCAACGCAGGCTTTCCGACCTGGCCGGCTGCACCCTGTCAGCCTGGCGCATCATCGAGCGTTTCGACCCCGAACACCCGCAAGTACGGGTGTACAACCCCGATTACGAACGCAATGGCTGGCAATCGACCCACAGCGTGGTTGAAGTGCTGCACCACGACCTGCCGTTCCTGGTCGACTCGGTACGCACCGAGCTCAACCGCCGCGGCTACAGCATCCACACCCTGCAGACCACCGTGCTCAGCGTGCGCCGCGGCGCCAAGGGCGAGCTGCTTGAACTGCTGCCCAAGGGCACCCAGGGCGAGGGCGTACGTCATGAGTCGCTGATGTACCTGGAGATCGACCGTTGCGCCAACGCCGCCGAGCTGACGGTACTGGCCCGCGAGATCGAGCAGGTGCTGGCCGAGGTGCGGGTGGTGGTGGCCGACTTCGAACCGATGAAGGCCAAGCTGCGTGAAGTGGTGGCGGAGGTGGAGCAGACCGCCTTTGGCCCGGCGCAGAACGAAAAGGGCGAGGTCAAGGCTTTCCTCGAGTGGCTGCTGGACAACCACTTCACCTTCCTGGGCTATGAAGAATTCACTGTCAAGGGCGATGCCGATGGTGGCCAGATGGTCTACGACGAGCAGTCGTTCCTCGGCCTGCCGCGCCGCTTGCGCGTGGGCCTGACGAGCGATGAGCTGCGCATCGAAGACTATGCCGTGGCCTACCTCAATGAACCGTTGCTGCTGTCGTTCGCCAAGGCCGCGCTGCCAAGCCGCGTACACCGCCCGGCCTACCCGGACTACGTGTCGATCCGCCAGCTGGACGCCGACGGCAAGGTGATCAAGGAACACCGCTTCATGGGCCTGTATACCTCGTCGGTGTACGGCGAAAGCGTGCATGCCATCCCTTATATCCGGCAGAAGGTTACCGAAATCGAGCGCCGCTCGGGCTTCGATCCCAAGGCCCACCTGGGCAAGGAACTGGCCCAGGTGCTGGAAGTGCTGCCGCGCGACGACCTGTTCCAGACCCCGGTCGACGAGCTGTTCAGCACTGTCATGTCGATCGTGCAGATCCAGGAACGCAACAAGATCCGCGTGTTCCTGCGCAAGGACCCGTACGGCCGCTTCTGCTACTGCCTGGCCTATGTACCGCGGGAAATCTACTCCACCGAAGTGCGGCAGAAGATCCAGCAGGTGCTGATGGAGCGCCTGAAGGCCAGCGACTGCGAGTTCTGGACCTTCTTCTCCGAATCGGTGCTGGCCCGTGTGCAGCTGATTCTGCGGGTAGACCCGAAAAACCGTATCGACATCGACCCGCAGCAGCTGGAACGCGAAGTGATCCAGGCCTGCCGCTCGTGGCATGACGACTACTCGGCGCTGGTGGTCGAAAACTTCGGCGAAGCCCAGGGCACCAATATCCTCGCCGACTTCCCCAAAGGTTTCCCGGCTGGTTACCGCGAGCGCTTCGCCGCGCACTCGGCGGTGGTCGACCTGCAGCACGTGCTGAACCTGTCGGAAAGCAAGCCGCTGGCGATGAGCTTCTACCAGCCGCTGACCCAGGTCGGCGAGCGTACCCTGCACTGCAAGCTGTACCACGCCGACACCCCGCTGGCGCTGTCCGATGTGCTGCCGATCCTGGAAAACCTCGGCCTGCGCGTACTCGGCGAGTTCCCGTACCGCCTGCGCCATGCCAGTGGCCGCGGCTACTGGATCCACGACTTCGCCTTCACCTACAGCGAAGGCCTGAGCCTGGACATCCAGCAGCTCAACGACACCCTGCAGGATGCCTTCATCCACATCGTCCGCGGCGATGCCGAGAACGACGCCTTCAACCGCCTGGTGCTCACCGCCGGCCTGCCATGGCGCGATGTGGCGCTGTTGCGCGCCTATGCCCGTTACCTGAAGCAGATTCGACTGGGCTTCGACCTTGGCTACATCGCCAGCACCCTGAACAACCACACCGACATCGCCCGCGAGCTGACCCGGTTGTTCAAGACCCGCTTCTACCTGGCGCGCAAGCTCACCCAGGAGGACCTGGATGACAAGCAACTGCGCCTGGAACAAGCCATCCTGACAGCGCTGGACGACGTGCAGGTGCTCAACGAAGACCGCATCCTGCGTCGCTACCTGGACCTCATCAAGGCCACCCTGCGCACCAACTTCTACCAGCCGGATGCCAACGGCCAGAACAAGTCGTACTTCAGCTTCAAGTTCAACCCCAAGCTGATCCCCGAGCTGCCCAAGCCGGTGCCCAAGTTCGAGATCTTCGTCTACTCGCCACGGGTCGAGGGCGTGCACCTGCGCTTCGGCAACGTCGCCCGCGGCGGCTTGCGCTGGTCCGACCGCGAGGAAGACTTCCGCACCGAGGTGCTGGGCCTGGTTAAAGCCCAGCAGGTGAAGAACTCGGTGATCGTACCGGTCGGCGCCAAGGGCGGCTTCCTGCCGCGCCGCCTGCCGCTGGGCGGCAGCCGCGACGAGATCGCGGCCGAAGGCGTGGCGTGCTACCGCATCTTCATTTCCGGCCTGCTCGACATCACCGACAACCTCAAGGACGGTGGCGTGGTGCCGCCGGCCAACGTGGTACGCCACGATGATGACGACCCGTACCTGGTGGTGGCGGCCGACAAAGGCACCGCGACCTTCTCCGACATTGCCAACGGCATTGCCATCGATTACGGCTTCTGGCTGGGCGACGCCTTCGCCTCGGGCGGTTCGGCCGGTTACGACCACAAGAAGATGGGCATTACCGCACGCGGCGCCTGGGTTGGCGTGCAGCGCCACTTCCGCGAGCGCGGCATCAATGTGCAGGAAGACCCGATCACCGTGATCGGCATCGGGGACATGGCCGGCGACGTGTTCGGCAACGGCCTGCTGATGTCCGACAAGCTGCAGCTGGTGGCTGCCTTCAACCACTTGCACATCTTCATCGACCCGAACCCGGAGCCAGCCGCAAGCTTTGCCGAGCGCAAGCGCCTGTTCGACCTGCCGCGCTCGGCCTGGAGCGACTACGACACAAGCATCATGTCCGAAGGCGGCGGGATCTTCCCGCGCAGTGCCAAGAGCATCGCCATCAGCCCGCAGATGAAAGAGCGCTTCGCCATCGACGCCGACCGCCTGACCCCGACCGAGCTGCTCAATGCTTTGCTCAAGGCACCGGTAGACCTGCTGTGGAACGGTGGCATCGGTACTTACGTCAAGGCCAGCACCGAGAGCCACGCCGACGTCGGCGACAAGGCCAACGACGCGCTGCGGGTCAATGGCAACGAACTGCGCTGCAAGGTGGTGGGCGAGGGCGGCAACCTGGGCATGACCCAGCTTGGCCGGGTCGAGTTCGGCCTGCTTGGCGGCGCCACCAACACCGACTTCATCGACAACGCCGGCGGCGTGGACTGCTCCGACCACGAGGTCAACATCAAGATCCTGCTCAACGAAGTGGTGCAGGGTGGCGACATGACCGAGAAGCAGCGTAACCAGCTGCTGGGCAGCATGACCGACGAAGTGGCCGGCCTGGTGCTGGGCAACAACTACAAGCAGACCCAGGCGTTGTCACTGGCGGCTCGCCGCGCCCGCGAGCGGATTGCCGAGTACAAGCGCCTGATGGCCGACCTGGAGGCCCGTGGCAAGCTGGACCGCGCCATCGAGTTCCTGCCGTCCGAGGAGCAGTTGGCCGAGCGCCTGGCCGCCGGCCAGGGCCTGACCCGCGCCGAACTTTCGGTGCTGATCTCGTACAGCAAGATCGACCTCAAGGAACAGCTGCTCAAGTCGCTGGTGCCGGACGACGATTACCTGACCCGCGACATGGAAACCGCCTTCCCGCCGTCGCTGGTCAGCAAATTCGCCGACTCCATGCGCCGCCACCGCCTGAAGCGCGAAATCGTCAGCACCCAAATCGCCAACGATCTGGTCAACAACATGGGCATCACCTTCGTCCAGCGCCTGAAAGAGTCGACCGGCATGAGCCCGGCCAACGTGGCCGGAGCCTATGTGATCGTGCGCGATATCTTCCATCTGCCGCACTGGTTCCGCCAGATCGAGGCACTGGACTACCAGGTGCCGGCGGAAATCCAGCTGACCCTGATGGACGAACTGATGCGCCTGGGCCGCCGTGCCACCCGCTGGTTCCTGCGCAGCCGCCGCAACGAGCAGGACGCCGGGCGCGACACCGCGCACTTCGGGCCGAAGATCGCGCAACTGGGGCTCAAGCTCGACGAGTTGCTCGAAGGCCCGACCCGCGAGCGCTGGATGGTACGCTACCAGGGCTTCGTCGAGGCTGGTGTACCGGAGTTGCTGGCGCGCATGGTGGCTGGCACTACCCACCTGTACACCCTGTTGCCGATCATCGAGGCCTCGGATGTTACTGGCCATGATCCGGCGCAGGTGGCCAAGGCGTTCTTCGCCGTGGGCAGCGCGCTGGACCTGACCTGGTACTTGCAGGAAATCAGCAACCTGCCGGTGGAAAACAACTGGCAGGCGCTGGCCCGCGAGGCGTTCCGCGATGACATCGACCTGCAGCAGCGGGCGATCACCATCTCGGTGCTGCAGATGGCCGATGCGCCGGAAGACATGGACGCCCGCGTGGCGCTGTGGGCCGAGCAGCACCGGGGAATGGTGGAGCGCTGGCGCGCCATGCTGGATGACCTGCGCAATGCCACCGGTACCGACTATGCGATGTACGCGGTGGCCAACCGCGAGCTGGTCGACCTGGCCATGAGCGGGCAGGCGGCGGTGGTGCCGTCCTGAGCTTCATGAGGCGGTAGAAGAAAGCCCCGGCAGTGATGCCGGGGCTTTTTTGTATTCCTGGGCCGGCCTCTTCGCGGGTGAATCCGCTCCCACAGAAGTATCTCAAGCCTTGAGTGCAGTGAGGTCCCTGTGGGAGCGGGTTTACCCGCGAAGAGGCCGGTACAGGCTTACTTGAACCTGCGCTCCACGCCTTTCTCCACCAGAATCTTCGCCGAAATCTCTTCCACGGAAAAATGCGTGGAATTGATGTTGGGAATGTTCTCCCGGCGGAACAGGTTCTCCACCTCGCGCACTTCGAACTCGCACTGGGCAAAGCTGGAATAGCGGCTGTTGGGCTTGCGCTCGTGGCGGATGGCGGTGAGGCGGTCGGGGTCGATGGTCAGGCCGAACAGCTTGTTGTGGTGCTTTTTCAGCACCGCCGGCAGCTGCAGGCGCTCCATGTCGTCCTCGGTCAGCGGATAATTGGCGGCGCGGATGCCGAATTGCATGGCCATATAAAGGCAGGTGGGGGTCTTGCCGCAGCGCGATACGCCTACCAGGATCAGGTCGGCCTTGTCGTAGTAGTGGGTGCGCGCGCCATCGTCGTTGTCCAGGGCGAAATTCACCGCCTCGATGCGTTCCATGTAGTTGGAATTGCCGCCGATCGAGTGCGACTTGCCGACGGAATACGACGAATGGGCAGTCAATTCCTGTTCAAGCGGGGACAAAAACGAAGAAAAGATGTCGATCATGAAGCCATTCGAGGTAGCCAGGATCTCACGGATGTCCTGATTGACGATGGTGTCGAAGATGATCGGGCGTACACCATCGCGCTCGGCCGCGGCATTGATCTGCTGGACCATGGTCCGTGCCTTTTCCGGCGAATCGATGTAGGGACGGGTGAATTTATTGAACGGAATGCTCTCGAATTGAGCGAGCAGACTCTGGCCCAGGGTTTCGGCAGTGATGCCGGTGCCGTCGGAGATGAAGAACGCGGTTCGTTTCATTTGCGATCTGGGCCTTAAGCTGATGACGTTTCTTGGATATGATAAGTTCGGTTTGCCGAATGCGGCTGTCGGCATTCTCACTTATTTTCCAGGTACAGGCCACAAGCGTCCGGCCAAGTCAACGAAGGCAGGCGGGCGCCCTTGAGCTTTTCCAATACAGTTAGTGGAGAGATCACCTTGGTAGAGTACGTAGTTTCCCTCGATAAGCTCGGCGTCCATGATGTAGAGCATGTGGGGGGCAAGAACGCATCCCTGGGCGAGATGATCAGCAACCTCGCAGGTGCTGGTGTATCGGTACCGGGCGGCTTTGCCACTACGGCGCAGGCGTACCGCGATTTTCTCGAACAGAGTGGTCTCAACGACCGTATCCACGCCGCGCTCGACGCACTCGACGTGGATGACATCAACGCCCTGACCAAGACTGGCGCGCAGATTCGCCAGTGGGTCATGGAAGCCGACTTCCCGCCGCGTCTTGACAGCGAAATCCGTGCGGCCTTCGCCGAAATGGCCGCCGGCAACGAAAACATGGCCGTCGCCGTGCGTTCCTCGGCCACCGCCGAAGACCTTCCGGACGCCTCGTTCGCCGGCCAGCAGGAAACCTTCCTCAACATCCGCGGCGTCGACAACGTGATCCGCGCGGCCAAGGAAGTGTTCGCCTCCCTGTTCAACGACCGCGCCATCGCCTACCGCGTGCACCAGGGCTTCGACCACAAGCTGGTGGCCCTGTCCGCCGGCGTGCAGCGCATGGTCCGCTCCGAAACCGGCACCGCCGGCGTCATGTTCACCCTCGACACCGAGTCGGGCTTCCGCGACGTGGTGTTCATCACCGGCGCCTACGGCCTGGGCGAAACCGTGGTGCAGGGTGCGGTCAACCCTGACGAATTCTACGTGCACAAGAGCACCCTGCAGGCAGGCCGCCCGGCTATCCTGCGCCGCAACCTGGGCAGCAAGGCGATCAAGATGGTCTACGGCGAAGAAGCCAAGGCCGGCCGTTCGGTCAAGACCGTCGAAGTGGACCGCGCCGAGCGCGCGCGCTTCTGCCTGACCGATGCCGAGGTCAGCGAGCTGGCCAAGCAGGCCATGATCATCGAGCAGCACTACCAGCGCCCGATGGACATCGAATGGGCCAAGGACGGTGACGACGGCAAGCTGTATATCGTCCAGGCGCGCCCCGAGACGGTGAAGAGCCGCTCCAGCGCCAACGTCATGGAACGCTACCTGCTGAAAGAGAAGGGCACCGTACTGGTCGAAGGCCGCGCCATTGGCCAGCGCATCGGCGCCGGCAAGGTCCGCGTGATCAACGACGTATCGGAAATGGACAAGGTCCAGCCGGGCGATGTGCTGGTCTCCGACATGACCGACCCGGACTGGGAACCGGTGATGAAGCGCGCGAGCGCCATCGTCACCAACCGTGGCGGGCGTACCTGCCACGCGGCGATCATCGCTCGTGAGCTGGGCATTCCGGCCGTGGTCGGTTGCGGCAATGCCACCCAGGTGTTGAAAGACGGCCAGGGTGTGACCGTGTCCTGTGCCGAAGGCGACACCGGCTTCATCTTCGAGGGCGAGCTGGGCTTCGACGTCAAGCAGAACTCGGTCGACGCCATGCCCGACCTGCCGTTCAAGATCATGATGAACGTCGGCAACCCGGATCGTGCGTTCGATTTCGCCCAGCTGCCCAACGCCGGTGTCGGCCTGGCGCGCCTGGAGTTCATCATCAACCGCATGATCGGCGTGCACCCCAAGGCACTGCTGAACTACGCCGGCCTGCCAGCCGACCTGAAAGACAGCGTCGACAAGCGCATCGCCGGCTACAACGACCCGGTCGGCTTCTATGTCGAGAAGCTGGTCGAAGGCATCAGCACCCTGGCGGCGGCCTTCTACCCGAAAAAGGTCATCGTGCGCCTGTCGGACTTCAAGTCCAACGAGTACGCCAACCTGATCGGCGGCAAGCTGTACGAGCCGGAAGAAGAAAACCCGATGCTGGGCTTCCGTGGCGCTTCGCGTTACATCAGCGAATCGTTCCGTGACTGCTTCGAGCTCGAGTGCCGTGCGCTCAAGCGCGTGCGCAACGAGATGGGCCTGACCAACGTCGAGATCATGGTGCCGTTCGTGCGTACCCTGGGTGAAGCCAGCCAGGTTGTCGACCTGCTCGCCGAAAACGGCCTGGCCCGTGGTGACAACGGCCTGCGCGTGATCATGATGTGCGAACTGCCGTCCAACGCCATCCTCGCCGAAGAGTTCCTGGAATACTTCGACGGCTTCTCGATCGGCTCCAACGACCTGACCCAGCTGACCCTGGGCCTGGACCGTGATTCGGGCATCATCGCCCACCTGTTCGACGAGCGTAACCCTGCGGTGAAGAAGCTGCTGGCCAACGCCATTGCCGCGTGCAACAAGGCTGGCAAGTACATCGGCATCTGCGGCCAGGGCCCGTCGGACCACCCGGACCTGGCCAAGTGGCTGATGGAACAGGGCATCGACAGTGTGTCGCTGAACCCGGACTCGGTACTCGAAACCTGGTTCTACCTGGCCGAAGGGCAGGGCGCGGTCTGATGCAGTAAAACGCGGGGGTACGTCTGGCGTACCCCCGCCTGGTTTTTTCCAGGGCGAGCTCCAGCAATGGATCCCGCCCTTTTTTGTGCACCAAGCAACCTTATGCAAAGCAGCAGCACTCTATTCCCCGTCGCCTTGCTCAGTGCCGAACGCCGCGGCGACCTCAGCGAAGACGTGTACCGGATCAAGGCCGGCAACAGCCCCGACCCCAGCGTCGAGCTGGCTGTCACCCGCCTGGGGCTGGCCGATCAGGGCCAGGCCCAGGGCGTGCCGGTCATTCTCCTGCACGGCAGCTTCTCCAACCGCCGCTTCTGGTACTCGCCCAAAGGGATTGGCCTGGGGGCCTATCTCGCCCGCGCCGGCTTCGATGTATGGATCCCGGAAATGCGCGGCCACGGCCTTTCGCCGCGCAACCATGACTGGAAGCACAACAGCGTTGCCGCCTATGCCCGCGATGACCTGCCGCTGATTGCCGCGTTCGTGCGTGAACAATCGGGCCAGGCGCCGCACTGGGTCGGCCATTCCCTGGGTGGTACGACCCTGGCGGCAGCGCTGGGCGGTGGCTTTCTGCCTGCCGAGCAGGTGGCCAGCGTGGCGCTGTTCGGCACCCAGATCAGCCGCGTGTACTGGCCGCTGAAGGTGCCGCCGCTGGTCTGGGGGGCGAAGCTGCTGCTCAAGCGCTGGGGGCAGATCTCCGGGCCGCGTTTCAAGCGTGGGCCGGAGGATGAGCCGATCGGCCTGGCCCTGGAGAGCATGCGCTGGCATGGCCTGTTCGGGCGCTTTGGCGACAAGCAGAGCGACTGGTGGGCGGGGCTGGCCAAGGTGGATGTGCCGCTGCTGGCGGTGGCTGGTGCAGGGGACTTCCAGGACCCGGTGTGGGCCTGCCGCAAGCTGTTCGAGCAATTGGGCGGTGAGCGCAAGCAGTTTTTGCGGTTGGGCCCCGAGGAAGGGTTCGAGGCTTTCGGGCATGTCGACATGCTGGTGAGCAAGGCCGCGCAGGTGCAGGTGTGGCCGCTGGTGGAGCGTTGGCTGCGGGATCCGCTGGTGCCGGTGCATGAATCCACGGTGGTGGCGGAGCCTGTGCCCGCCAGTTGATTCTGCTGTGTCTGTACTGGCCCTATCGCCGGCAAGCCAGCTCCCACAGGAGTACCACTAGCCTGAAGCCAGCGGGGGCCTGTGGGAGCTGGCTTGCCGGCGATAGGGCCGGTACAGGCAAAACATGACCGTTCGGTCCTGGATGACTGCGATGGGCTCTACGGTGTAGCCTTGGCCGATACCCGCTTTCGTTGTGACTGACAGGAGCTTCCCATGCAGCATTACGTTACGCCCGACCTGTGTGATGCCTACCCGGACCTGGTGCAGGTGCTGGAACCGATGTTCAGCAATTTCGGCGGCCGTGATTCGTTCGGCGGCCAGATCGTCACCATCAAGTGCTTCGAAGACAACTCGCTGGTCAAGGAGCAGGTCGAGCTCGATGGCAAGGGCAAGGTCCTGGTCGTCGACGGCGGTGGCTCGCTGCGTCGTGCATTGCTCGGCGACATGCTCGCCGAGAAGGCTGCCAAGAACGGTTGGGAAGGCCTGGTCATCTACGGCTGCGTGCGTGACGTCGACGTGCTGATCCAGACCGATGTCGGTGTGCAGGCCCTGGCCAGCCACCCGATGAAGACCGACAAGCGCGGCATCGGCGACCTTAACGTGGCAGTGACCTTCGCCGGGGTGACCTTCCGCCCGGGCGAGTACGTGTATGCCGACAACAATGGCGTGCTGGTTTCGCCAAGCCCGCTGAAAATGCCGGAGTGATGCGCCGCCCGCGCTGATGGAGCTTTGATGTTCGAGGAAGACAACGCGCAGTGGGGGCTGGTACACGCCCTGGTGCTCGATGGCAAAGGTGGCGCGCGCTCGATTGCCCGTACCGAGCTGGACGACCTGCAGCTGCAACCTGAGCAGAGCCTGTGGCTGCACTGGGACCGCAGCCATCCGCAAACCCGTACCTGGCTGCTGCACGACAGCGGCCTGAGCGCGTTTGCCTGCGAGCTGATGCTGGAGGAAAACACCCGGCCGCGCCTGCTGCCCATGGCCGATGAACAGTTGTTGCTGTTCCTGCGTGGGGTCAACCTGAACCCGGGTGCTGAGCCCGAAGACATGGTCTCGGTGCGCATCTTCGCCGAGGCGCAGCGGGTCATTTCGCTGCGCCTGCGGCCGTTGCGCGCCAGTGACGAGATTCTCCAGCAGCTCGAAGAGGGCAGGGGCCCGAAATCGGCGTCCGAGCTGCTGCTGCTGATGGGCGAACTGCTCACCGAAAAGGTCCAGGGCTTGGTCAGCGACCTGTCCGAACTGGTCGACCTGGAAGAAGAAAAGGTCGAGTCCGACGAACGGTACACCCCGGAAAACGGCTGCTTGCAGCAGATCCGCCGGCGTGCCGCCGGCCTGCGGCGATTCCTGGCTCCGCAGCGGGAGATCTACGCCCAGCTGTCGCGCAGCAAATGGAGCTGGTTCGTCGATGCCGACGCCGATTACTGGAACGAGCTGAACAACAGTCTGATCCGCTACCTCGAAGAGCTGGAACTGGCCCGCGAGCGGGCCGCCCTGGTGCTGGAAAGCCAGGATCGCCGGCGCAGCGAGCGCATGAACCGCACCATGTACCGCTTCGGCATCATCACCTGCATCTTCCTGCCCATGAGCTTCATCACCGGGCTTCTGGGCATCAATGTCGGCGGCATCCCCGGGGCGGAAAACCCCTATGGCTTCCTGTTCGCCTGCATCGTCGTGCTGGGGCTGGCGGTGGGGCAGTGGTGGCTGTTCCGGCGGTTGCGGTGGGTATAGATGCTCATTGACCTGCACCGGCCCTATCGCCAGCAAGCCAGCTCCCACAGGTGCACCACAGGCTTCCGGGTTTGTGGTACCCCTGTGGGAGCTGGCTTGCCGGCGATAGGGCCGGTGCAGGCAAGCACCATTCATTTTGAAACATTCGTCCCAATGCGATGTGTGACCCATCGACCGGCCATCTCGTCTCTGACTGACACTGCGCGAGGTGCCCATGCACGATCCGTTTGAAGAATCCCTGCGCGACCTGCTCAAGGCGTCACCTTCCGGCAATGACCGGGACGACCGGGACGACGCCGCTTGCCTGGGCCGCGTGCTGAAAACCGCCAACCGCCAGGTTGGCGCAGGTGATCTGTTCAGCCTGCTTGGCCGCTGGAGCCAGGCGCTGCTGATCGCCGTGAACAATGGCGCGGCGCATGTTGCGCCGGTGCGTCGACACTCTTCCCGCAACGCTGCCAACGGCAGCAAAGCAGATAAGGCCGATTGAATATGGAACTCGATCTCTGGACCCAGAGCCTGGTCACCGCCATGACTGCCCTTTGGACCAAGGTAGCGAACTTCATCCCCAACCTGTTCGGCGCGCTGGTCGTGGTGCTGCTCGGTTTCGTGGTGGCCAAGCTGCTCGACACGCTGCTGTCCAAACTGCTGGCCAAGTTCGGCCTGGACCGCCTCATGGCCGGCACCGGCCTGACCAAGATGCTTGGCCGGGTCGGCATCCAGGTGCCGATCTCCACCTTAATCGGCAAGATCGTCTACTGGTTCGTGCTGCTCATCTTCCTGGTGTCGGCCGCCGAGTCGCTGGGCCTGGAGCGGGTCTCGGCAACCCTCGACATGCTTGCCCTGTACCTGCCGAAGGTGTTCGGCGCAGCCCTGGTGCTGCTGGCCGGCGTGCTGCTGGCGCAAGTGGCCAACGGCCTGGTGCGCGGCGCTGCCGAAGGCATCGGCCTGGAATACTCGGCAGGCCTGGGGCGTATCACCCAGGGCCTGGTGATCATCATCAGTATCTCGGTGGCCATCAGCCAGCTGGAGGTGAAAACCGACCTGCTGAACCATGTGATCGTGATCGGGCTGATTACCGTTGGTCTGGCCGTTGCGCTGGCAATGGGCCTGGGCAGCCGCGAAATCGCCGGGCAGATCCTGGCCGGCATCTACGTGCGCGAGCTGTACCAGGTGGGCCAGCAGGTGCGAATTGGCGAGGTCGAAGGGCACATCGAGGAGATCGGTACGGTCAAGACGACGCTGCTGACCGATGATGGCGAACTGGTTTCGCTGTCCAATCGTGAGCTGCTTGAACAGCGAGTCAATAGCCGCTAACCGCACAAAGCTGTTAATGTATGCCGCCGCGAAAATCGACCCACGGGGTCGCGCGGCGACATTGACCTGACTGTCGGCCAGATCCGTTTTGAATAAAGTTCATTCGCCGCCCATGCGTTATGACCCCCGCGAGCTCACCGACGAAGAGTTGGTGGCGCGTTCGCATGAGGAGCTGTACCACGTTACCCGCGCCTATGAGGAGCTCATGCGGCGCTACCAACGGACCCTGTTCAACGTCTGTGCGCGTTATCTGGGGAACGACCGTGACGCGGACGATGTCTGTCAGGAAGTCATGCTGAAAGTGCTGTACGGGCTGAAGAACTTCGAGGGTAAGTCCAAGTTCAAGACCTGGCTCTACAGCATCACCTACAACGAATGCATTACCCAGTACCGCAAGGAGCGCCGTAAACGTCGGTTGATGGATGCCTTGAGTCTGGACCCTGTTGAAGAGGCGTCCGAGGACAAGGCTCCGAAGCCGGAAGAAAAAGGCGGGCTGGACAAATGGCTGGTGCATGTGAACCCGATTGACCGGGAAATTCTGGTGCTGCGTTTTGTCGCAGAGCTGGAATTTCAGGAAATTGCCGACATCATGCACATGGGCCTGAGCGCGACAAAAATGCGCTACAAGCGCGCGCTAGACAAGCTTCGGGAGAAATTTGCCGGCCTCGATGAAACTTAGTGGCATGCAAATATCTCTAACGAACCGGCGAGTTCTGCTAGACTTGCCGTCGAGTTGTCCCCCTTGTTTGTGGTGGGACTGCTTAACTATCACCAGATGGGGATTTAACGGATGAAATTGAAAAACACCTTGGGCTTGGCCATTGGCTCGCTCGTCGCTGCTACTTCGTTCGGCGTTCTGGCTCAAGGCCAAGGCGCTGTGGAAATCGAAGGCAACGTTACCAAGCAGTACTACGACAGCGAACGTAACTTCAAGAACGACGGCACCAATCCTGGTGTTCGCCTGGGCTACTTCCTGACCGACGACGTTTCCCTGGACCTCGGCTACAACGAGACCCACAACGCTCGTGGTGAAGTCTTCAACAAAGACATCAAAGGTTCCAAAGCCAAGCTCGACGCTACCTACCACTTCGGTACCGTTGGCGACGCTCTGCGTCCGTACGTTTCCGCCGGTTTCGCTCACGAGAGCCTGGGCCAGGCCACTCGTAGCGGCCGCGACCACTCCACCTTCGCCAACGTCGGCGCTGGCGCCAAGTGGTACATCACCGACATGTTCTTCGCCCGTGCCGGCGTAGAAGCCATGTACAACATCGACAACGGCAACACCGAGTGGGGTCCGACCGTTGGTGTTGGTCTGAACTTCGGCGGTAGCCCGAAGCAAGCTGAAGTCGCTCCGGCTCCAGTTGCCGAAGTGTGCTCCGACTCCGACAACGACGGCGTTTGCGACAACGTCGACAAGTGCCCTGACACCCCGGCCAACGTTACCGTTGACGCTGATGGCTGCCCGGCTGTTGCCGAAGTCGTTCGCGTTGAGCTGGACGTCAAGTTCGACTTCGACAAGTCGGTCGTCAAGCCAAACAGCTACGGCGACATCAAGAACCTGGCTGACTTCATGAAGCAGTACCCACAGACCACCACCACCGTGGAAGGTCACACTGACTCCGTCGGCCCAGACGCTTACAACCAGAAGCTGTCCGAGCGTCGTGCCAACGCTGTCAAGCAGGTCCTGACCCAGCAGTACGGCGTGGAATCCAGCCGTGTTGACTCGGTTGGCTACGGCGAAACCCGTCCGGTTGCCGACAACGCCACCGAAGAAGGCCGCGCTATCAACCGTCGCGTTGAAGCTCAGGTAGAAGCCCAGGCCAAGTAATTGGTTTGAAGCTTCATGAAAAACCCGGCCTCGGCCGGGTTTTTCTTTGCCTGTTTCTTGGGTTTGTGTGCCCCTTGTGGGAGCGGCCTTGTGTCGCGAAAGGGGCGCGTAGCGGCCCCAGTTTTTCAGCTTCGCCGCAGGTATTGCCGGGGCTGCTGTGCAGCCCTTTCGCGACACAAGGCCGCTCCCACAAAGGCCGGCGCAGGCAGCGCATCATCCGGCAATTGCCACAAGGTCCTGCTCCCCCTGTTCCCCAACCACCTCCCCAATCACCAATATCGCCGGGCTACGCAAGCCAAACCCCCGCGCATCCTCGACCATCCCCCGCACATCGCTCCTGCACTCCCGCTGCTGCGGCAACGAGGCATTTTCGATCATCGCCACTGGCGTCGCCGGTGCCATGCCCCCGTCGAGCAACCCTTGGCGTACCTGCTCCAGCCTGGCCACGCCCATGTACACCACCAGCGTCGTCCCGCCCTGGGCCAAGGCCGCCCAGTTCAGTTCGCTGTCGTCCTGGGTATGTGCCGTCACCAATGTCACGCCCCGGCTCACACCTCGTGAGGTCAGGGAAATACCGCATTGCGTGGCGCCAGCCAGGCCGGCGGTGATGCCGTTGACCACTTCCACCTCGATGCCATGCCTTTGCAGCCACAGCGCCTCTTCACCACCACGGCCGAAGATGCACGGGTCGCCGCCCTTGAGCCGCACCACGCAGCGTCCTTGCCGCGCATGGCGCAGCATCAGGCGCTGGATGAAGGCCTGCGGCGTGGAGCGGCAGCCGCCGCGCTTGCCCACGGCAATCACCCGAGCCTGTGGGCAATGCTCCAGCACCGCCGGGTTGACCAGGTCGTCGATCATCACCACAGCGGCTCGCTGCATGGCGCGCACGGCCTTGAGGGTGAGCAGCTCGGGATCACCAGGGCCAGCACCAACCAGCCAGACTTTCGCATTCATCAGGGTTTCCTCATCGGCAGGGTGCGTTCAGCCCTTGAGCAGGGTGAGCAGCAATATCAGGTTGAACAGCAAGGACAGCAGGGCCAGGGTGCGCCAGACCTTCAACGGTTCGCGCTCCAGCAGCGGCCGTGGCCGGCTGGGCAGTTCCTGGCGGTCGCCACGCTCGAGCAGCAGCAACCAGTGTTCGGCGGTTTCGAAGCGCTGCGCCGGGTCGGCTGCCAGTGCCTGCTGCAGGTTGTGCTGCAGCCATTCCGGCAGGTCGGGACGGTAGCGCGCGGCGTTGACCGGCTGGCCGAAGCGCGGGCGCTGGAAGGCCTCCACTTCGCCGTAGGGGTAATGCCCGGTCAGCAGGTGGTACAGCGTCACGCCTACTGCATAAAGGTCCTGGCGTGGGCTGGGCGGTTGGCCGTCGAACGCTTCCGGGGCAATGTATGACGGCGTGCCTGGCAACTCGTGCAGTGGGTCTTCCGACAGGCCCGGGCAGTAGGCCAGGCCAAAGTCCAGCAGGCGCAGTTGGCCATCGCTGCCCAGGTGCAGGTTCTCTGGCTTGATGTCGCGGTGCAGCAGGTTGCGCCGGTGCAGTACACCGACCGCCTGCAGCAGCTGCCGGGCCAGCTCCAGCCACTGCGGCATGGGTAGCGGGCCGTGCTCGGCCAGCAGCGCTGCCAGGCTCTGGCCGGGGTATTCGCGCATCACGTAGTACAGGTGCTGGCGCTGGCCGGCGGTGTGCAGCTCGGGGAAGTGCCGGCCAGCGACCCGGCGCAGGAACCATTCTTCCAGCAACAGCCCTTGCGCCGCGCCGGGCTCCTGCTCGCGTGCGGTGGGCAGGGTCTTCAGCAGCCAGGCTCGGCCCTGGCCATCGCGCACCCGGTACAGCAACGACTGGCGGCTGTGCGAAAGCAGCTTTTCGGCTTGCCAGCCATCGATTACCTGGCCTTCACGCAGCGGGCCGGGCACTGGCCATTGCTGCAGTTGCGCCAAGGTATCGCCCAGGTTGGCCGTGCCCAGTTGCTCGACCTGCACCAGCAAGGCACTGGCGTTGTCCTGGCTGCCGTTCAGGTGCGCGCTGGCGACCAGGGTGTCGACGGCCAGTTGCAGGTCAGGTTGCTCGCGCAGCACCGCCTGGATGTGCTGGTCGCCCAGGCTGGCCCATACGCCATCGCTCAACAGCAGGAAGCTCTCGCCTGGCTGCAGCTCACCTTCCAGATAATCCACCAGCAGGTGCTGGTCCAGCCCCAGCGCGCGCTTCAGCACATGCTGCATGCCGGGCTGGTCCCATACGTGGTCTTCGCTCAGGCATTGCAGGCGCCCAGCGTGCCAGCGGTACACGCGGCAATCACCCACGTGGGCCAGGGTAAAGCGCCGGCCACGCAGCACCAGCGCGCTGAGAGTGGTCAGCAGTGGCTGGCCACTGCCTTGGGCACGCAACCAGCGGTTCTGCGCCAGCAGCAGGCGGTCGAGGGCCTGGGCCACGCTCCAGGTCGCGGGAGTGGCATAGTAGTCCAGGGCCAGCGCCTGCAGGCTGGCACGGGCTGCCAGGCCGCCATCGGCACATTGGCTGACGCCGTCGGCGAGGGCGAACAGGTAGCCTTTGCTGGCGGCCAGCTCCGGCGCCGGGGTAACCAGGCGCAGGGCGTCCTGGTTTTCCTCGCGCGGCCCGGTGGCGCTGGCCTGGGCAAAGTTCAGTTGCAGGCTCATGGCTGTGCCTCAGACCCGTGCCGCGGTAACCGCAGCCGAGCCCCAGGTGGTGCGCCAGCGCTGTTTAACGCCGTGCAGGCCGAACCAGGCCAGCAAGCCCAGGCTGGCGAACAGCCACAGCCCCAGCTGGTAGTCACCGGTGTACTGCTTGATGGTGCCCAGCCCGGCGGCCAGCAGGAAGCCTCCAATGCCGCCGGCCATGCCGATCAGCCCGGTCATCACGCCGATCTCCTGGCGGAAGCGTTGCGGTACCAGCTGGAACACCGCGCCATTGCCGGCCCCGAGGCCGAGCATGGCGCTGACGAACAGGGCCAGTGCGGCGGCAGCGCTGGGCAGATTGAAGCCGACTGCTGCGATGCAGATGGCCGCCACGCTGTACATGCCCAGCAGGGTGCGGATGCCGCCGAAGCGGTCGGCCAGCGCGCCGCCGAGCGGGCGCATCAGGCTACCGGCGAACACGCAGGCAGCGGTGTAGTAGCCAGCCGTGACCGGGCTCAGGCCATACTGGTCGCTGAAGTAGCCGGGCAGGGCGCTGGCAAGGCCGATGAAGCCGCCGAAGGTGACGCTGTAGAAGAACATGAACCACCAGCTGTCACGGTCACCCAGGGCCTTGAGGTAGTCGGCCATCGCTTTTGGCTTGGGCCGCTGCGGAGCATTGCGTGCCAGCAGGGCGAACACCACCAGGGCCAGCGACAGCGGGACCAGCGCGAAGCCGAACACATTGTTCCAGCCAAAGCCCGCAGCCAGCGCCGGGGCCAGCAGGGCGGCGAACACTGTGCCGGAGTTGCCGGCACCGGCAATGCCCATGGCTTTGCCTTGGTGCTGTGGCGGGTACCACTGCGAGGCCAGCGGCAGTGACACGGCGAACGAAGCGCCGGCGAAGCCGAGGAACACGCCCAGCAGCAGCGCTTGTTCATAGCTGTGCACGCCCAGTTGCCAGGCAGTGGCGAGGGCGACGATGACCACCACCTGGCCGATCAGCCCGGCGGTCTTGGGCGACAGGCGGTCGACCAGCACGCCCATGGCAAAGCGCAAGATCGCCCCGGCCAGGATCGGCGTGGCCACCATCAGGCCCCTTTGTTGTGCACTCAGCTGAAGATCGGCGGCAATCTGCACCGCCAGTGGGCCAAGCAGGTACCAGACCATGAAGCTGAGGTCGAAGTACAGGAACGCGGCGAACAGCGTGGGCACATGCCCGGATTTCCAGAAGCTGGTACTCATCGAACACCTCACTCGGCAATGCAACGGAACGAAAAAGACGCCGCTACCCGCTCCACGCAGGTGGAGGGGAGAGCGACGTCTTTGTCGGGATCAAGTGGGCAACCGCCGTTGGCTACCGGTGATATTCGTTCAGCAAGAGATGGGCCAACTCTGAGAAGTTGCAGTCCCCTTGTAGGAGCGGCCTTGTGTCGCGATGGGCTGCGCAGCAGCCCCGGCAATCTCTGCCGCGAAGCTGAGATCCTGGGGCTGCTGCGCAGCCCATCGCGACACAAGGCCGCTCCTACAGGGACCGCGTGAAGGAGGTTGCTAGCCCAGCATCTCGTGCATGGCAATGATCTGCTCGGCCACCTGGATAAGTTTCTGCTGCCGGCTCATGGCCTGGCGGCGCATCAGGGTGTAGGCCTCTTCTTCGTTACAGTCCTTCATCTTCATCAGCAAACCCTTGGCCTGCTCGATGCGCTTGCGCTCGGCCAGTTGCTGGTCGCGAGCAAGCAGTTGCGCCTTCAGTGCCTGGTCGCTTTCGAAGCGGGCCATGGCCACGTCCAGGATCGGTTGCAGCCGCGCGGCATGGATGCCTTCGACGATGTAGGCGCTGACCCCTGCCTGGATCGCCTGGCGCATCACCTCGGGGTCGTGCTCGTCGGTGAACAGCACGATCGGCCGCGGCTGGTCGCGGCTGACCAGGACAACCTGTTCCATCACATCGCGGTCCGGTGAGTCGGTATCGATCAGCACCACGTCCGGGCGCACCGTTTCGACGCAGGCGGGCAGGTCGATGGTCAGGCCAGGGGCTTCGATGACCTCGAAGCCGGCCTCGCTCAAGGCGGCCTTGAGGCGGCCGAGTTTGTTCTGGGTGTCGTCGATCAGCAGGATGCGCAACATGGATGGTTCCCCTCACGCGCCGACACGGGCATCGGGCAGGTTGCCTAGGGCATGCAGGCTGAAACTTCGGGCATAACCGTAGGGGTCGCTGCCGTCCCAGCGGCTGCCATCGATCAGCAGGCTGCTGCGCATCGGCTGCTCGGGGCAGGCCACGCCGAGGCTTCGGGCCGCCTCGCCATACAGTGCCAGTTGCTGGACCTCGCGGGCTACGCCGAGGTAGTCGGGGTCATCGCGCAGCAGGCCCCAGCGGCGGAACTGGGTCATGAACCACATGCCGTCGGACAGGTACGGCAGGTTGGCCCGGCCATGGTCGTGCAGGCGCAGGGCGTGGGGGTCTTGCCAGTGGTTGCCCAGGCCATCGTGGTAGCTGCCGAGCAGGCGCGGTTCGATACTTGCCTGGGGGGTGTCCAGGTAGGCGCTGCCGCTGAGCAGTTGCGCGGTGCTGCGGCGGTTTTCCGGGCTTTGCTCGATGAAGCGGCTGGCCGCCAGGACCGCCTTGATCAGCGCGCGGGCGCTGTTGGGGTATTGCTCGACAAAGCCGCGGGCGCAGGCCAGGACCTTTTCCGGGTGGTCCGGCCAGATCGATTGGCTGGTGGCCAGGGTGAAGCCCTGGCCCTTGGCCACGGCATCGGCAGCCCAGGGTTCACCCACGCAGAAACCGTCGATGCGCCCGGCCTGGATATGTGCGGCCATCTGCGCCGGTGGCACCACCACGCTGTCGACGTCGCGCAGTGGGTGGATGCCCTGGCTGGCCAGCCAGTAATACAGCCACATGGCGTGAGTGCCGGTGGGGAAGGTCTGGGCGAAGGTGAGGCGTGCGCCATGCTGGTGCACCAGGCGCGCCAATGCTTCAGGGTTGGTCACTCCTTTGCTCTGCAAGGCCGGGGACAGGTTTATGGCCTGGGCGTTCTGGTTCAGCCCCATGAGCACGGCCATGGCGCTGGCCGGTACACCGCCGATGCCCAGGTGCACGGCGTACACCAAGCCATACAGGCAGTGCGCGGCATCCAGCTCGCCGCTGACCAGCTTGTCGCGCAACCCGGCCCAGGAGCCCTGGCGCTTGAGGTTGAGGGTGAGGCCGTGCTGCTGGGCGAAGCCCTGGGTGGCGGCGACTATCACCGAGGCGCAGTCGGTCAGGGCCATGTAGCCGATGTTCAGGCAGGGCTTCTCCGGCGCGTCACTGCCGTTGACCCAGGCCAGGGGCGTTGCTCGGGGTACAGTGTTCACAAGGCTCCTCGCCCATACTGATAAGGCTGTGGGCTTTTCCGGTGCAACCGATGTGCCATCTGGCAGCATCCCTGTGGAGCAACTGCCTTGTGCCGCCTGCATTGGCCTCATCGCCGGCAAGCCAGCTCCCACAGATACAGCACAGCTTTCAGCCCTTGTGTTGTACCTGTGGGAGCTGGCTTGCCGGCAATGGGCTGCGCAGCAGCCCCACGATTTGCTGTCATGCCGGCCCCACGCTGGCTATAATCGCCCCCTCATTCACCCCGAGCCTTGCCCGCCCATGTATACCCTGGCCCGCCAGCTGCTGTTCAAGCTTTCTCCGGAAACCTCCCACGACCTGTCCCTGGACCTGATCGGCGCCGGTGGCCGTCTTGGCCTCAACGGCATGCTGTGCAAGCAGCCGGCGGCTATGCCGGTCACGGTCATGGGCTTGAACTTCGCCAACCCGGTGGGCCTGGCGGCCGGCCTGGACAAGAACGGTGCGGCCATTGACGGTTTCGCCCAGCTGGGCTTCGGCTTCGTCGAAATCGGCACCGTCACCCCGCGCCCGCAGCCGGGCAACCCCAAGCCACGCCTGTTCCGCCTGCCGGAGACAACGGCCATCATCAACCGCATGGGCTTCAACAACCTGGGCGTTGATCACCTGCTCGGCCGGGTGCGGGCTGCACGTTACAACGGCGTGCTGGGCATCAACATCGGCAAGAATTTCGACACCCCGGTGGAGCGTGCCGTCGATGACTATCTGATCTGCCTGGACAAGGTGTACACCGACGCCAGTTACATCACGGTCAACGTCAGTTCGCCAAACACCCCGGGCCTGCGCAGCCTGCAGTTCGGCGATTCGCTCAAGCAGTTGCTCGATGCCCTGGCCGAGCGCCGCGAGCAACTGGCCGGCACGCATGGCAAGCGCGTACCTCTGGCAATCAAGATTGCCCCGGACATGAGCGACGAAGAAACCGCCCTGGTCGCCGCGGCGCTGATGGAGTCGGGCATGGATGCGGTGATTGCCACCAACACCACGCTGGGGCGTGAAGGTGTCGAAGGGTTGCCGTACGGTGGCGAGGCGGGCGGCCTGTCGGGCGCGCCGGTGCTGGAGAAGAGCACCCATATCGTCAAGGTGCTGGCGGGCGAACTGAGCGGCAAGCTGCCGATCATTGCCGCTGGCGGCATTACCGAAGGCCGCCATGCCGCCGAGAAGATCGCTGCCGGGGCGAGCCTGGTGCAGATCTACTCCGGCTTCATTTACAAGGGGCCTGCGCTGATTCGCGAGGCGGTGGACGCTATCGCTGCGATGCCTCGGTGATCTGCCGGCCATTCGCGGGCGAGCCCGCGAAGAAGCCAGCGCGGATGTGGATTCGAAGTCATAAAAAAGGGCCCCATCAAGGGGCCCCTGGGCCTTCGCCCGCCGCCCGGATAGGGCGTGCATGGTGAATCGAATTCAGTGTCCTCGTTCAGCCAACGGCGTGATTTTCGTTGAGTCTATGGATGCCAGCGGTGCCAGTCATTCCGTCCCAGTTATCACCGCGACCTTCACGCCAGCCGTTGATCCAGGCTTGGCGAACAGAAGGAAGATTGAAGGGGCAAAGTTCGCGGGATTTGCCGGTGACCCCATATTGGTAGCCACGTGAATATGCTCTTTCCAACGGATCACGCTTAAGTCTTCTCATAGGGTGTTGCCCTCACTTGTTGACTGTAATGTCCCGTCGGCCTCTCCGAGGCCGGGCAGAGTCTTTCTGCCGGTGTGCGCTCGCTGCCGGCGTGGCGAGCTGAAAGTGCCACCTCGTTGCGAAGCGGCCTGAGACCAGTTCTATCGAATGCGAGTCACGGTGTGAATGATCGATTTGTCATAAGCACGTAACCTTTCCAAGGGTGAGGGGATAAGTAAATAAATGCGACTCAACCTTGTTTAGCGTTGAGCCCGCTATGATCAGGCTTTGCCGATCATTGACGTCATTTCGCCAGCGTTGCTCGCGGATGACAGAAATAATTTGAAATGCGACGAAGGGTCACACTGGCCCCGGCATCGCCAGAATTTTTCGTACTGCCTGATGATCTAAGCTGTCTTTGCCACTGGGCCAGGCACAGATCGGTCAGGCGGCCCGGCCTTCCACCGCACGCTTGTGTGCCGGGAAAGGCCACCCGCACGCCTGCTGGAAAGGTGTGCGGGCAAACATCGCGGGGCGATGCGTCGCCCCGTCAGTCAAATAGCCCAAGGCGCTGGATTACTCATGTCGGACCGTTTCGAACTTTACCTCACTTGCCCCAAAGGCCTGGAAGGCCTGCTTGCCGAAGAAGCGCGGGGCCTCGGCCTGGATGACGTGCGCGAGCACACCTCGGCCATTCGTGGCGCCGCCGACATGGAAACCGCCTACCGCCTGTGCCTGTGGTCACGCCTGGCCAACCGGGT
This sequence comes from Pseudomonas sp. TE3-3-F2023, assembly GCF_036784815.1. NCBI lineage: Bacteria > Pseudomonadati > Pseudomonadota > Gammaproteobacteria > Pseudomonadales > Pseudomonadaceae > Pseudomonas > Pseudomonas sp. TE3-3-F2023. The sequence goes on from NZ_CP145113.1 coordinate 2,570,177, forward strand.
GCTGCTGGTACTCAAGCGCTTCTCCATGAAGAACGCCGACGACCTCTACGACGGCGTGCACGCGGTCGACTGGGCCGATCACCTGGCGGCCGATGGCACCCTCGCGGTGGAGTTCAGCGGCCATGGTTCGGGTATCGACAACACCCACTTCGGTGCGCTGAAGGTCAAGGATGCGATCGTCGACAAGCTGCGCAACCGCGAAGGCCTGCGCCCGTCGGTGGAAAAGATCGACCCTGATGTGCGCGTGCACCTGCGCCTGGACCGTGGCGAAGCCATTCTCTCCCTCGACCTTTCCGGGCACAGCCTGCACCAGCGTGGCTACCGCCTGCAGCAAGGCGCCGCGCCGCTGAAGGAAAACCTGGCGGCGGCGGTGCTGATCCGCGCCGGCTGGCCGCGCATTGCCGCCGAAGGTGGCGCGCTGGCCGACCCGATGTGCGGTGTGGGTACCTTCCTGGTCGAAGCGGCGATGATCGCCGCAGATATCGCGCCCAACCTGAAACGTGAGCGCTGGGGCTTCAGTGCCTGGCTCGGCCATGTACCGGCGTTGTGGCGCAAGGTGCATGACGAGGCGCAGGCGCGGGCACAGGCCGGTCTGGCCAAACCGCCGCTGTGGATCCGTGGTTACGAAGCCGACCCGCGGCTGATCCAGCCAGGCCGCAACAACGTCGAGCGCGCCGGCCTGGGTGACTGGGTAAAGATCTACCAGGGCGAAGTCAGCACCTTCGAGCCGCGCCCGGACCAGAACCAGAAAGGCCTGGTCATCAGCAACCCACCCTATGGCGAGCGCCTGGGTGACGAAGCCAGCCTGCTGTATCTCTACCAGAACCTTGGCGAGCGCCTGCGCCAGGCCTGCATGGGCTGGGAGGCGGCGGTGTTCACCGGCGCGCCGCAGCTGGGCAAGCGCATGGGTATTCGCAGCCACAAGCAATACGCGTTCTGGAACGGCGCCTTGCCGTGCAAGCTGCTGTTGTTCAAGGTGCAGCCCGACCAGTTCGTTACCGGCGAGCGCCGCGAGGCGCAGCCTGAAGGCACGGAAACCCGCCAGCAGGCAGCACCAGCCAGCGAACCGGCGCGCCTGTCGGAAGGGGCGCAGATGTTCGCCAACCGCCTGCAGAAAAACCTCCGGCAACTGGGCAAGTGGGCCCGCCGTGAGCAGGTCGATTGCTACCGCCTGTACGATGCCGACATGCCCGAATACGCCCTGGCGGTCGACCTGTACCAGGACTGGGTTCACGTGCAGGAATACGCCGCGCCACGTTCGGTCGACCCGGACAAGGCCCAGGCACGCCTGCTCGACGCGCTGGCAGCCATCCCGCAGGCCCTGGGCATTTCGCCGCAGCGTGTGGTGCTCAAGCGTCGCGAGCGGCAGAGCGGCACGCGCCAGTACGAGCGCCAGGCTACCGAAGGCCGCTTCCAGGAAGTGAACGAAGGCGGCGTCAAGCTGCTGGTCAACCTCACCGACTACCTCGACACCGGCCTGTTCCTCGACCATCGCCCGATGCGCATGCGCATCCAGCGCGAAGCAGCCGGCAAGCGCTTCCTCAACCTGTTCTGCTACACCGCCACGGCGACCGTGCATGCGGCCAAGGGCGGCGCGCGCAGCACCACCAGCGTCGACCTGTCGAAAACCTACCTGGACTGGGCGCGGCGCAACCTGGCGCTCAATGGCTTCTCCGAACGCAACCGCCTGGAGCAGGGCGATGTGATGGCCTGGCTGGAAGGCAACCGCGACAGCTACGACCTGATCTTCATCGACCCGCCGACCTTCTCCAACTCCAAGCGCATGGAAGGCGTGTTCGACGTTCAGCGTGACCACGTGCAGCTGCTGGACCTGGCCATGGCCCGCCTGGCGCCGGGTGGCGTGCTGTATTTCTCCAACAACTTCCGCAAGTTCCAGCTGGACGAGCACCTGATGGCGCGTTACGCGGTGGAGGAAATCACGGCCCAGACCCTGGACCCGGACTTCGCTCGCAATAACCGTATCCATCGCGCCTGGCGTCTGCAGCTTCGTTGAGGCGACGAGGTACATTGCACGGCTAATGGCCAATAGCTATAACTGAGTGCAGGGCAAGATAATCCGCAGGACGCTGACGTGACGAGATGGGTGTATGTCAAAGGGTGGCGTGCGTGCGCGGTTGCTTGGCCTGTGCACAGAGGCGGTGTCCGCCTGGGCGGTGGCCCTGGTTGCCCTGGTCGTAGGCGGCCTGTTGACGGCCGTCCTGGCGTTAGCCACGCAAACCTTCTACAAGCAGCAGCTGCGCCAGCGCTTCGAGCTGCTGGCCAGCGAGCGTTTCAGCCGTATCGCCGAGCGGTTTGACGAACAGCAGCAGCGCCTGGACGGGCTGCGGCGGTTTTTCAGCTTTTCCAACGAAATCACCCCACACGAGTTCGACGGCTACGCCAGGCCATTGCTGCAGCGGACCCTGGCCTACGCCTGGGCGCCGCGTGTCGAAGCCGCGCAACGCGCCGAGTTCGAGCGCCAGGCCAGTGCGCATTCCGGTCCGGGCTATGTGATCCGCGACCAGGATCAGCAAGGCCAGTGGCGGCCATCCCCCCAGCGCGACCATTACTTCCCGGTACTCTATACCCAGTCGGGTGAATTGCCCGGGCTGCCCTATGGGCTGGACCTCGCCGGCCAGGAAGAGCCCCTGGCGGCCCTGTCGCGGGCGCTGGGGCCGGGCAGCATGGCGGTTTCCGAGCCACTGCCCATGTTCGATACCAGCTCGGATGCGCGTGGCCTGCTGATGGTGGCGCCGGTGTTTTCCGATGCCAACCCCCGCGGCGCGGCAGTGGGCTATGTGACGGCCTTGCTGAGCATGCGTGAACTGGTCAGTGACGGGCGCCCGGTTTCGGCAGACGACAACCTGGTAGTCCGTATCGTCGACCCCACCGGGCTGCACGGCCCCGAAGTGATGTTCGATTCGCAGAACCCGGTCGCCCCCCTGCCGCTGGCCACCAACCAGCTGTTGCACCTGGCTGACCACCACTTCCAGCTGAGTATCCGGCCGAGTCTGGCCTTCGTGCGCGCCAACCGTTCCTCCGCGGTGTTGGCCGTGAGCCTGCTGGGCGGCTTGTTGAGCCTGCTGCTCAGTATCTTGCTCTACAACCTGTTCAGCCAGCGCCAGCGTGCCTTGGCCCTGGTCGAGCAGCGTACTGCCGAGCTGCGGGTCAGCGAGCAGTCACTGCGTGGCACCCACAACCAGCTGCGCAGCGTGCTGGATGCCGCAACCCAGGTGGCGATCATCGCCACCAACCTCAAGGGCGTGGTCAGTACCTTCAACGCCGGCGCCGAACGCATGCTCGGTTACCCCGCCAGCGAGGCGATCGGCCAGCTGCGCCTGGAGGACCTGGTGCTGCCCGAGGAATTGAGCCTGCGTACCCATGCCTTGAGCCTGCGTTACGGCCGACCGATTGAAGGTGGCCAGGCCATGTTCGCCGAAACGGTGCAGGAGCATGGCGCCGAGCCGGGGGAGTGGACCTTGTTGCGCGCCGATGGCAGCCAACTGGTGGCCAACATGCTGGTCACCGCCATGCTCGATGAACAGGGGTTGTGGATCGGTTACCTGGCGATCTGCATCGATGTCACCGAACGGCGTCGGGTGCATGAGGCGCTGGCGGCCCGTGACCGCCTTCTGGAAAAGCTCAGTGCCGAGGTGCCGGGCGGCATTTATCAGTACCGCCTGGATGGCAACGGCCATTCCTGCTTTCCGTATGCCAGCATGGGCCTGTACGACATCTACGAAATTGACCTGCAGCAGTTGCGCGAGGATGCCACGGCGGTATTCGAGCGCATCCACCCGGATGACCTGGAGCGCGTGCGCCGCTCGGTGCGTTACTCGGCCGAACATCTGTCGCCCTGGCGCGAAGAATACCGGGTCTGCCTGCCGCGTGCCGGGCTGCGCTGGGTGCGTGGCGAGGCGACACCGGAGGTGGGCGAGCAGGGGTGCACCTTGTGGCATGGCTACCTGACCGACATCTCCGACCTCAAGGGCGTGGAGGAAGAGTTGCGTGCGCTGTCGGTGACCGACTCGCTGACCGGCATCCATAACCGCCGTTACTTCCAGGAGCGGCTCAAGCTCGAACTGGAACGGGCCCAGCGCGATGGCCTGGCACTGGCGGTGATCATGCTCGATATCGATCACTTCAAGCGCATCAACGACCATTTCGGCCATGCCGTCGGCGACCGCGTGCTGCGTAGCTTGTGCCTGCGTATCGGCCAGCGTTTGCGGCGTACCGATGTGTTCTGCCGGCTGGGCGGCGAGGAATTCATGGTGCTGTGCCCCGGCAGCGATGCCGAGCAGGCCCGGTTGCTGGCGCTGGAGCTGTGGCATGGGGTGCGCAATGTGCCGGTGGAAGGCGTGGGCAGGGTGACCGCGAGTTTTGGTGTGGCGGGCTGGCGACCGGGGGAGGGGGCCGATGCCTTGCTGTTGCGGGCTGATGCCGGGGTATATGCGGCCAAGCAGGCCGGGCGGGATCGGGTGGAGGGGGAGTTGGCCTGATCGTTTTTGGTTGTCGGTACCGGCCCCTTCGCGGGCTTGCCCGCTCCCACAGGTACTACACCGTTATTGAACTTGGTGCAATACCTGTGGGAGCGGGCAAGCCCGCGAAGAGGCCGGTACTGGCTACCTATACCTATCAGTTGGCCGCTGTGCTGCCGGCCAGTTTCGGCTGGCGGTACAGGTCCAGCAGCACCTGGTCGAGCACCTGCGAGGCGCCCCACGGTTTCGGATCGTTTAGGATCGCCGCCACTGCCCAGGTATGGCCGTTGCTGTCACGGCTGAAGCCGGCAATTGCCCGCACGGTGTTCAGCGTGCCGGTCTTGATGTGCCCTTCGCCGGTCATGGCGGTACGCTTCAGGCGCTTGCGCATGGTGCCGTCCATACCCACCAGCGGCATCGAGCTCATGAATTCGGCAGCATAAGGGCTCTTCCAGGCGGCCTGCAGCATCGCGGCCATTTCCCGAGTGCTGACCCGTTCGGCGCGCGACAGGCCGGAACCGTTTTCCATCACCAGGTGCGGGGCGGTGATGCCCTTCTTCGCCAGCCATTGGCGCACCACGCGCTGGGCAGCGCGAGCGTCGTCACCGTCGGCATCGGTGCGGAACTGCGCACCAAGGCTCAGGAACAGCTGCTGAGCCATGGTGTTGTTGCTGTATTTGTTGATGTCGCGGATCACTTCCACCAGGTCTGGCGAGAAGGCACGGGCCAGCAGGCGAGCGCCCTTGGGCACGTTCTCGAAGCGGTCACCACCCTGGATGCTGCCACCCAGCTCGTTCCAGATAGCGCGCACGGCACCGGCGGCGTAAGTCTGGTGATCGAGCAGTGACAGGTAGGTCTGCGAATTGCAGCCGTCACCCAGCTGGCCGCTGACCGTTACACTGATGCCATCGGCCTGCTGCACCGGGTTGTAGCGCACGTCACCCGAGCACTGTTTGGAGGCCACCGCCTTGACCTGGTTATCGATGCGGATACTGGCAATCGGCGGCTCGACCGCGATGGTGACCTTGCCGCCATCGTTGCGGGCCACGAAACGCAGGGCCTTGAGGTTGACCAGCAGCGAGTCGGGCTTGACCAGGAACGGCTTGTTCATATCGCCGCCGTCGTCGTTGAACTGCGGCAGATTGGGCTGCACGAAGTGGCTGCGGTCCAGCACCAGATCGCCGGTGATAGTGCGCACGCCATTGGCGCGCAGGTCACGCATCAGCAGCCACAGCTTCTCCATGTTCAGTTTTGGGTCGCCGCCACCCTTGAGGTACAGGTTGCCGTTGAGTACACCGTTGCTCAGGGTGCCGTCGGTGTAGAACTCGGTTTTCCACTGGAAGGTCGGGCCCAGCAGTTCGAGGGCGGCGTAGGTAGTGACCAGTTTCATGGTCGAGGCCGGGTTGACCGAGACATCGGCATTGAACACGGTCGGTGTGCCGGGGCCGTCAAGCGGCAGCATCACCAGCGACAGGGCAGAATCCTGCAGCTTGTTGGCCTTGAGGGCCTGCTGCACCTTGGCAGGCAGCGTGGTGTTGACGGCGGCGGCCTGGCTGGGCAGGGCGAGTGGCAACAGCAGGCCGGCAAGAACGAGGGGACGAAGCGTTTTGATCATGATCGATAAATACCCTACGGCGAGGGAAAAGGGCATTGGGGCTGTAAGGGATGATGGCCCCAGGGTGAAAGAATACGCATTATGCCCCAAGCGCAGCGACGATGCGCCACGTTCGACGGAAAAGCACCCCCAATAAAAAGGCCACCCCTTGGGGTGGCCTTTTCAGCGATCGAGCCGGGCCGGTATTACTCGGCCTTGTTGATCGGCTTTTCCGGGTACCAGGCGTCCAGCAGCGGGCTGACTTCGATCTTGGTCAGTTCGCTACGGCCTTTGAGCCAGGCTTCAACGGCTGCACGCTGTTCTTCGCTGACCGAGCCACGTTTGACCGAGCACACCAGGCCGAAATCGTCACCGCCTACATAGTCCAGGCCATTGGCATCCATGGCTTCTGCCAGGAACGCGTCGAGGAAAGCATCGATTGCCTGGTCATCCAGATCTTCCTTGAATTCCAGGTTCAGCTCGAAGCCCAATTCCTGAAACTCGTCGACACACAGCTTCTTGCGCAGACGACGGGAGCGGTTTGTGGCCATGAAACAATCCTCTTAGGTAATAACGCCGCGCAGTCTACCAGTTAACACGCGTGGCTGCCTGCCTGTGTGCAGGTGCCTGTGGCCAGTTCCTTGGCCAGGGCACGTTCTACCCGGCACATATGTCGCGCCAGTGCCTGGCGCCGCAGGCGCAACTGGGCGGTAGGCAAGCCGCTTGCTTCCAGGGCTTCGCAGGCCTTCATCAATGCGGGGGCTTCCAGCATCCGCGCGGCGCTGAGCACCTTGTGCGCTTGTTCGGCAATGGCATCGCTGTCGTGCTGCGGATTCAGTGCCATCAAGGTGGCCAGGTCGGCCTGCAGGCTCTGCTGCAACGCCTGCAGGAAGCGCTGGCGGTCGTTCGGGTCTTGGCCGACCACTGTGGCCAGGCCGTCCAGGTGGTACAGCTTGCGCCGCGGTTTGTGTTGGCGGTGCGGGCGTATGCCGGCCAGGCGCTGGCTGAGCGTGCCCAGGCTAATCGGCTTGAGCAGGCAGTCGTCCATGCCGGCGCTCAGGCACTTGCGGCGTACCTCCGGCTGTGCGTTGGCGGTGTAGCCGAGAATGGTGCAGCGCGGCCGCTTGCCATGGCGTTCCTCGGTGCGTACGGCGGTGGCCAGCTGGTAGCCGTTCATGTGCGGCATGTTGCAGTCGAGCACCAGCACATCGAAGTCGCCCGCCCGCCAGGTGGCCAAGCCTTCGCGACCGTCGCGGGCGCTGGTGTGCTTCAGTCCCAGGTAGCCAAGCTGCTGTGCCATCAATTGCAGGTTGGCTGGATGGTCGTCGATCACCAGCACGTTCAGCCTTGGGTCGGGCACATCGAGGTTCTCTATCTGCCGGGCCGGCTGCGCCGCAGCGTCAACCCGCTGCAGCGGCATCTTCAGGCGCACCTGGGTGCCGACATCCTCCAGGCTCTTGATGGTCAGGCTGCCGCCCATCATTTCGCACAGGTTGCGACAGATGGCCAGGCCCAGCCCGGTACCCGCACGGGCGCTCTGGCTATGCGGGTTGGCCTGGATGAACGGGTTGAACAGGCGTTGCAGGTCATCTGCGTGGATGCCGATGCCGCTGTCGCGTACCTCCAGCTCCAGCACGGCGGGGGTGGTGGTGCCGTCGTCCACCAGGCCGACGCAGATGCGCACCTGGCCATGCTCGGTAAACTTGATGGCGTTGCTTACCAGGTTGGACAGGACCTGCTTGAAGCGCAGGGGGTCGAGCAGGGCATGGCAACGTGCGGCCGGTGCGATCATAACCTCCAGGGCCAGGCCTTTCTGCCGCGCCTGGCCTTCGAAAATGCGCCCCACCGATTCGACCAGGGCTGCAAGGTCGACGGCCTCCGGGGCAAGGGACAAGTGCCCCGACTCGATGCGCACGATGTCGAGGATATCGCCGATCAGGCCCAGCAGGTCCTTGGCCGAATGATGGGCCAGTTCCAGCGCGCTGCGGTCTACCCGGCCTTGGTCGGCGCGCTTGACTGCCAGCTCGAGCATGCCGATGACCGCATTCATCGGGGTACGGATTTCATGGCTGATGGTGGCCAGGAACGTGCTTTTGGCGCGGTTCGCATCGTCGGCCTGCTGCTTGGCCTGGCGCAGCTCCATGACCAGATGGCGGCGTTCGCTGATGTCGATCCAGCCACCGATGATGCCCTGTACCACACCCAGTGAGTCGCGGTACGGCAGAATCCAGTGGTAGATGGTCATTTCCCGGCCCTGGATCCGTAGTGGCCGGTCCATGATCAGTGGCGAGCCTTCGGCCATCACCTTCAGGTAATCGGCGTGGATCTGCCGGGTCTGCTCGCTATCGGCGAACAGGCTACCCTCCAGGTTCTTGCCGATGACCTCCTCGGACCGGGCCTGCACGGCTTCGAGGTAGCTGTAGTTGCAGCTTTGCAGGCGGCCCTCGCGATCACGCACGTACATGGGGTGGGGTGTGCCGTTGAGCAGGGCGCGCATGAATGCCAACTGGTCGTTCAGCGCCCGTTCGGCACGTTGCCGTTGGCGAATCTGCAGACGCAGGCGGGCATTCCACAGCAAGGCCAGGAGCAATAGCACGGCGGTGCCCAGTACCACTTGAATCGCCAGCCTGCGGTAGCCGTGGTCATTGCCATCCTCGTGCAGGCTGAAGCCGCGCCAGCGGTTGTTGATGACCCCCAGTTCTTCCGGCGAGATGCTCAGCAGCGCCTTGTCGAGGATCGACACCAGCACCTGCGATGGGGCACTGGTGGCCATGGCGAAGTTGGCGGGTTCGCTGCCGACGGTGGCCCGGATGACCAGTTCCGGGTTGCCGGCCAGCGCGTGGTTGGCGTCGATCAAAGTGGTGATCACTGCATCGACGGCACCGCTGTTGAGCAACGCCATGGAATAGAACGAGCTTTCGGTCTCGACCCAGCCGATTTGCGGATAGTGCTTCGACAGCATGGCGTCCATGGCGCTGTAGCGGGTGATGGCGATGCGATGACCCTGCAGTTGTTCCAGCGAGGTGAGGGGTTGTTTGTCCTTGCGGCTGACCAGCACATAGGCGCTTTCAAGGTAGGGCTGGCTGATTTGCAGGTCGTCTTCGTTCACCCCGCCGGTGGCCAGTGCAGCGATGACATCGGCGCGGCCATCCTTGAGGCGAGCAATCATGTCGGCAAGGCCGCTGGCGCGCTGTACCTCGAAACGCAAGCCGGTGCGCAAGCGAAGGAGTTCGAGCAGGTCAGCGGTGATGCCGCGAAAATGCCCCGAGCCATCGAAATACGAGACAGGTGCAGCGGTGTCATCGATTGCCACACGCATCACCGGGTGGTCCTTCAGCCATTGTTCTTCGGTGTCGGTCAGTTGCAGCTTGCGGTCGGTCAGCAGTTGGTCGCTACCGGCGCTCCAGCGTTTGAAGATACTGGCGCGTATGGCCGAAGTCTGTCTGTCCAGGGTGGCGTTCACCATCTGCATCAGCACCTTGTCCTCGTGGCGCAGGGCAAAACCGAAGCCGATGGCTTCGTGCTTGCCGAAACTGGCCATGCGCAGGCGTGGCAGGTGGCCGCGATTGAGCTGGTAGTGAGTGGAAATGGTATCGCCGATGAACACGTCGGCCTGGCCGAACGCCACGGCACTCAAGGCCTCGCTGGATGAGCCGAAGGCCAGCAGCTCGGCCTTGGGGTAGGCGCTTTTCACCTCCTGCCGCGGCAGGTAGTGGTAGAGCATGCCCAGGCGCATGCCGGCCAGGCCCATGTCCAGCGCCCGGCTTTCGTCCTCGCGGGTTACCAGCACCGGTTGGTCGATGGCATAGGGGTGCGACAGGGCAAGGCCATCGCTGGCCGCTTCGTAGCCATTGGCGCTGCCAAGCAGGTCGATATCGCCCTGGCGCAGCGCCTCCACTGCCGCTTGCCGGCTGGAAAAGCGCAGCACACGCACGGGCAACTGCAGGGCGTTGCCGATCAGGCTCGCATACTCGGCGGTAAGGCCTTGGTAGTCGCGGCCCCCACTGGTGATGTCGAATGGTGGGTAGTCCGGTGCCGAGGTACCCAGCACCAGTTCCTGACGGCCTTCGAGCCATTGCCGTTGCTCGTCGGTGAGCGCAGGCAATGCCGGCCTGGCCGATGAGCGTGCCAGCAAGGTATAGGATGAAGCTTCGTGGTGGGCCGCCTGTGCCACGCTGCTGAACAGGAGCAGGGTGAACAGCAGGCGAACTATGAGCTGCGCCATGACTACCCTCAGACCAGCGCGTTGCGTTTGGCCATTTCAATCAGGTCGACCAGCGTATTGACCTGAAGTTTGTGCATGAGGCGCTTCTTGTAGGTACTGACGGTCTTGCTGCTGAGGAACATGCCCTTGGCAATTTCCTTGTTGCTGCGGCCTTGGGCGAATAGTTGCAGTACCATCAGTTCGCGGTCATTTACCTGGCGGAAAAGTTGCAAGTCGGCATCTACCGCATGGTCATGCTTGATTGCCTGGCTGGGGAAATAGTTGTAACCAGCCAGCACGGCCTTGATTGCACTGAGCAGTTCGCTCAGGTCTTCCTGTTTGCACACATAGCCTGCAGCACCCGAGTGCATGCAGCGTACGGCAAACAATGCGGGAGATTGCGCGGTCAGTACCAGCACCTTCAGGGGCAGGGCCATGGCCTGGAACCGGGCAAGCACCTCCAGCCCGTCCAGCTTGGGGATGCTGATGTCGAGGATGACCAGGTCGGGCGAGGTTTCGCGAATCATCTGCATGGCGTCAACGCCGTTGTCCGACTCGCCGACAACCTTGTAATTCTGGTTTTCCAGCAACATACGAACGGCCAGGCGGATGACGGGATGGTCGTCGACGATAAATATGGAATGCATGTTCAACTTCCCTGCGGGCGATTGAGGATGACAGGCGGCACCTTATCGCAGTTGAAAGTCATCGGGCATGCGAGGAAGGGCTATTAGCCCTATATGGGAAATGGCTTACAAGATAAAACACTTCGGGCTACGAGCCAGGCACATTTAACTCAATGTCAAAACGTGATTGGTAACTTTTCATTTATTTTTATTCGTGTTGTTTAACTTGTCGCCAGTGTATGTAGGAAGTTTCCCACAAAGTACGGTGCAGCTCCGGGCAATGCCCGGGTTGCACCGTCAGGGCTCAAGTCGGGCTGGAGCGCCCGGTCATTTCCCGGGCCATTTCGCTGGCATAGCTGTCGGTCATCCCGGCGATGAAGTCGATCATGCGCAGGAAGGCGCTGTGCAGCGAGCCGTGCGGGTCGGGGGCATTGTTGCCGATCAGGTCCAGTACCCGGCGGCTCTTGAACGAGGGTGTGCGCCCACCGTGCTGCTCGAGGGCCGCCCCGCAGAAGGTGTTCAGCAGGATCTCCAGCGTGGTGTAGGCGCCGATCTCGTGCAGGGTCTTGCGCTTGTCCTGGAAGATCTTGTTGCGTGCCATGGCCTTGGCCTGCAGCACGCAGCGCTTGGCCGGGCCGTGCATGTGTTCGACCAGGTCGCCCGCAAGCTGGCCGGCCAGCAAGGCCTGCTGCTGCTCGACGAAGGCGCGAGCGGCAGCGTTGGTCAGGTGCTCGATGGCCTTGCCGCGCAGGATCGCCAGCTTGCGCCGCCGGGAGTCGCCAGGGCCGAGCTGGCGGTAGGTTTCCGGCAGGTCATCGCCGACCAGGTCGAGCAACAGCGCTTCGACTTCAGCGTACTGCAACAGCTCCATTTCCAGGCCGTCTTCCAGGTCGATCAGCGCGTAGCAGATGTCATCCGCAGCCTCCATCAGGTAGACCAGCGGGTGGCGCGCCCAGCGCTGGTGTTCCAGTTGCGGCAGGCCGAGCTTGCGGGCGATCTGCTCGAGCAGCGGCAGCTCGCTCTGGTAACTGCCGAACTTGTGCTTCTTGTAGCCCAGGGCGTCGGCGTGGCGTGCGCTCCATGGGTACTTCAGGTAAGTACCGAGGGTGGCATAGGTCAGCCGGGTACCGCCGTCGAACTGGTGGTACTCCAGCTGGGTGAGTACGCGAAAGCCTTGGGCGTTGCCTTCGAAGTTGAGGAAGTCGGCGCGCTCGTCGTCGCTCATGTCGTCCAGCCAGCCACGCCCGGCGGCCTGCTGGAACCAGTGGCGGATGGCGTCTTCGCCAGAGTGACCGAACGGTGGGTTGCCGATGTCATGGGCCAGGCAGGCCGACTGCACGATCATCCCCAGGTCGCTGGGGGCGCACCAGTCCGGCAGGCTGTCGCGCAGGGTTTCGCCGACGCGCATGCCCAGCGAGCGGCCAACGCAGCTGACTTCGAGCGAGTGGGTCAGGCGTGTGTGGATATGGTCGTTGCTGGAAACAGGGTGCACCTGGGTCTTGCGCCCGAGACGGCGGAAGGCTCCGGAGAAGATGATGCGGTCGTGGTCCTTGTGAAAGGGGCTGCGCCCGAGTTCATCGGCGCTGTACAGGGCTTTGCCCAAGCGTTCGCGGGTGAGCAGGGTGTGCCAGTCCAAGGCGCGGTCTCCTGTGGATCGAGGGGTATAGCTTCCGGTGTCCGGAAGGGCAGCGCAAGGGGTAAGCCTGTAAGGGCCCTATCGCCGGCAAGCCGGCTCCCACAGGGATCGCACATGGCGTGAGACCGATGCGGTCGAGGTGGGAGCCGGCATGCCGGCGATAGGGCCGGTGCAGTCGACGGAAAACGCTCAGGGGCGGCGGCTGCCTTGCAGGTACAGGCGCAGCAGCGGCAGCAGGCCGGTGCCCAGGCGCAACAGCCGCGCCAGGTTGCCGCTGCGCACACCTTTGCCGGTGAGGAAGCCCAGCGCCACCACGGCGCCAATCCCCCACAGCGGCGCATGCTTGATGCCCAGCCCGTCGTGCAGCGAGCTGCCCATGCCGCGCACGCGGCGCAGCGGCTCCAGCAATTGCGCGGACTCGTGGCGGATTTCCTGGCGGTGCATTTCCATGCGCAGGCGCAGCAGCGCCTTGCGCAGTTCACGCGGGTTACGGGTGTTTGGCAGTTCTGGCAGGCTCATGGCAACAGGCGCTCCCGGTCCTTGGCAAGTTCCTCTAGGGTGGCGCCGAAGGGCGACGACTCGTCGAACACCGCTGCTTTCAGGCGCAGGCCGCAATACAGCGCGGCGATGCCGTAGAACACGCACAAGCCGATGATGCCGGCCAGGCGATAGCTGTCCCACAGCAACACCAGCAGCAGCCCGGACAGCGCCGTCAGCAGCAGCAGGGCGAATACCAGGGCCAGGCCAGCGAACAGCAGCAAGCTCAATGTGCGACCCTTCTGCTCCTGCAACTCGATGCCGAACAGTTCGATATGGCTGTGCAGCAGCCCCAGGGCAGCCGCGCCCAGGCGCTTGCCCGAGGCGCTGGCGCCGTTGGCGTCGTTCTCCATGGGAACCCCTTAGCGCCGGTTGGCCAGCAGGCCGATCAAGAGGCCGACGCCTGCGGCAATGCCGATCGCCTGCCATGGTTTTTCCTGCACGTACTGTTCGGCACTGCCCAGTGCTGCGTGGCCGCGCTCGCGCACCGAGTCCTGGGTCAGCTGCAGGTTTTCGCGGGCTTGGGCCAGGCGATCGTGGATCTGTGCGCGCAACTCGTCAGCCTGGTCGCCGGCCAGGTTGGCGGTGTCGGCCAGCAGCTTCTCGGTATCGCGGACCAGAGCCTGGAAGTCAGCCATCAATATCTCTTGTGCAGTCTTTGCCGATTTGCTGGCCATGGGTGTCTCCCTGTCGATGGATGTTGGTAGTTCGAGTGATAGCACGCGCGGAAGGTTCAAGTGCCGGCGCTGGTATGGGCCTTGCTAAGCCTTTGCCACGTTGCGGGGCGCCCCAGGCGAGTATTGGGCCAATTCAGGGCGCCAGCGCAGCGGATACCGATAAACCTTAACCCAATCCACGACAAACCCAAGAAAAAACCACGCAGGCTCCGCCCGGCTCACCGAAACAGGGCAGGGGGCTGGCACCGAATCGGTGCAGGGATGCAGGTTCTTGAGCTGTCCTGGTGCCTTTTTCAGCAGGTCTGCCTATTTCATGGAAAACATGCACAGCGCGATGGACTCCCTGGTCCACGGTTCCAACACCCTGTTCATTCTCATGGGCGCCATCCTGGTGCTGGCCATGCACGCCGGCTTCGCGTTTCTCGAAGTGGGCACGGTGCGCCACAAGAACCAGGTCAACGCCTTGTCGAAAATTCTCAGCGACTTCGCTATCTCGGCACTGGTGTACTTTTTCATCGGCTACTGGATCGCCTACGGTGTCAGCTTCTTCCAGCCGGCGGCGGCGCTGGCGGCCGACCATGGCTATGCGCTGGTCAAGTGCTTCTTCCTGCTGACCTTCGCCGCGGCGATCCCGGCGATCATCTCCGGGGGTATCGCCGAGCGGGCGCGCTTCGTGCCGCAACTGTGTGCCACGGCGTTGATCGTGGCGTTCATCTACCCGTTCTTCGAGGGCGTGGTGTGGAACGGCAACCTGGGCGTTCAGGCCTGGTTGCAGGCACGCTTCGGCGCGCCGTTCCATGACTTTGCCGGCTCGGTGGTGGTGCACGCCATGGGCGGCTGGCTGGCGCTGGCTGCGGTGTTGCTGCTGGGCGTGCGCCGCGGGCGCTACCGCGATGGCCGGCTGGTGGCGTTTGCGCCATCGAGCATACCCTTTCTGGCATTGGGCTCGTGGATCCTGATCATCGGCTGGTTCGGCTTCAACGTCATGAGTGCCCAGACGTTGCAGGGTGTCAGCGGCCTGGTGGCGATCAACTCGCTGATGGCCATGGTCGGTGGCACCCTGTCGGCCCTGCTGGCCGGCCGTAACGACCCGGGCTTCCTGCATAACGGGCCGCTGGCCGGGCTGGTGGCGGTTTGTGCAGGTTCCGACCTGATGCACCCGATCGGTGCGCTGGCCACCGGCCTGGTGGCGGGCGCGCTGTTCGTCTGGACCTTCACTGCGGCGCAGAACCGCTGGAAGATCGACGATGTGCTGGGTGTGTGGCCGTTGCATGGTCTGTGCGGTGTGTGGGGCGGCCTGGCCTGCGGCATCTTCGGCCAGGAGCTGCTGGGTGGCATGGGCGGTGTCAGTCTGGCAAGCCAGTTGCTGGGCAGCCTGATGGGCGTGGTGGTGGCGCTGGCTGGCGGTTTTGCTGTGTATGGTGCAATCCGCGCGCTGCACGGGCTGCGCTTGAGCCATGAGCAGGAGTTCCAGGGCGCGGACCTGTCGCTGCACCGTATCGGCGCCACCAGCCAGGATTGAGCCAGGTCAGGTGCACGGGGGGCAGGACGGACCTAGAATAGGTTTCTCCCTGTCAAATCGGACTTGCCCCCATGCTGCCTGAATGCCAACTGTTCGGCACCCTCGGCTGCCACCTGTGTGAAGTGGCCGAGGCCGTGCTGATGCCCTTCGTCGACCATGGCCTGCTGGTGGAGCTGGTCGACATTGCCGAGAACGAAGCCATGTACGAGCGCTATGGCCTGATCATTCCGGTGCTGCGCCGCTGTGACAATGGCGCCGAGCTGCACTGGCCGTTCGATGCCGGACAGGTGGTGGCGTTTCTCGAGCAGTAACAGCGCCAGGGGAGGTTTGTCCCTGCTCCATGCAGTGTGCTGCGTTGTGATGATCCGCTGCCGGCACGTTGAGGCCGGCATCCATCACCGGTCATCAGGAATCCAGCCATGCGCATTTCTCCCCATTTCACCCTCGATGAAATGACCATTTCGCAGCTCGCCGCCAGGGAAGGGCTCGACAACAATCCTCCCGCTGAAGCGCGTGCCAACCTGCAGTTGCTGTGCAATGCACTGGAGCAGGTGCGTGCGTTGTTCGGCGCACCAATCATCGTCAGCAGCGGCTATCGCAGCCCCGCAGTCAACCAGCGCATTGGCGGGGCGTTGACGAGCAAGCATCTGCAGGGGCTGGCGGCTGACTTCACGGTGATTGAAGTGAGCCCGCGCGAGGTGGTGCGCCGTATCAGCGAAAGCGCCATCCCCTTCGACCAGCTGATCCTCGAATTCGATAACTGGGTGCACCTGGCTGTGTCGCGTAGCGCCCCACGACGCCAGGTGCTGACCATCCGCAAAGGCACCGGCTATCTGCCGGGCCTGCAATGAAGCGCATTGACGGCGACAAGGGGATGTTCGTATGCTGTATATAAATACAGTATCGAGGTAAAGCCATGCTCAATGTCGAGCAACTCAAGTACAGCGTCAACCGCATGCCCGTCGAGCGGGTGGCCGACGCTGTTCTGGAACTGCGCCTCGAAGGCTTGGTGACCGACGACCGCACTCCGTTCGGCAAGGTCCATTTCAATACCTGCTTCGCCGAAATCGAGGCCCTGTTCCAGCGTGCCGGCTACCACCGTGGGTTGGACGTGGTGGGTTACCAAGGGTTGCTCTATGCCCTCTACGACCCGGGGCGATGGGAGCCGGTGCAGGTGTTGCGATGGCTGAAGGAGCGCTGCGAGGCCATTGCCAAGGCTGGTTGAGGGCGCGGGCTTGGGGGATAATGCGCGGCCGTGAACGTTTCGAGCCCTGCCATGACCACGCCTTTCGACCCCGCCCGCCAGCAAGCCAGCACGGTGTGCCTGCCTCCCGGTAACTGGGCGACGGTGCTTGACTGCCTGTGTGACCATTTCAAGGCCATCGACCGCGCCCAGTGGCTCGACCGCTTTGCCCGTGGTCGGGTGCTGGATGCCGAGGGGCGGGCGGTTTCTGCCGAACTGCCTTACAAGCGCGGTATGCGTTTGCATTACTTCCGTGAGGTGCCGAACGAGCGGCCGATCCCGGTGCGGGAGACCGTACTGCATGTGGATGAGCACCTGGTGGTAGCCGACAAGCCGCATTTCCTGCCAGTGACGCCGACAGGTGAATACGTCGAGCAGACCTTGCTGCGCCGCCTGATCCGCCGCCTGGGCAACCCGCATCTGGTGCCGTTGCACCGTATCGACCGGCACACTGCCGGGCTCGTGCTGTTTTCCGCCAACCCGCAGAGTCGCAGTGCCTACCAACGGTTGTTCCCCGAACGGCGCATCGACAAGCGCTACCAGGCCATTGCCGCGGCCATGCCGCAGCACGATTTCCCGCTGGTGCACAAAAGCCGCCTGGTACATGGCGAGCCGTTTTTCCGCATGCATGAAGTAGAGGGGGAGGCCAACAGCGAAACCCTGGCCGAAGTGCTGGAGAAAAATGGCGAGCTGTGGCGTTACGGGCTGTCGCCGGTGACTGGCAAGACCCATCAACTGCGTGTGCACATGGCGGCATTGGGGGCGGGGATCTGCAATGACCCGTTCTATCCGCAGTTGCTAAACGAAGAGGATGATTACCAGCGGCCACTGAAGTTGCTGGCGCAGAGCCTGCGCTTTGCAGACCCGCTGAGCGGGGAAGAGCGCTATTTCGAGAGCTGCTTGCAGCTGGATTGGTAGTCTGGACGGGGTCGTTGTAGGAGCGGCCTTGTGTCGCGATGGGCCGCTCCTACAGGGCCCTAGCGGTTGAACCGCTCTACCAGCGAGTACTGGGTACCCGCCGTGCTGGTCAGCTCTTCGCTGAGCAGCGCCGAGTGCTGGGCCTGTTCGGCAGTCTGGTCGGCCAGGTCGGCAATGGTGCTGATGTTGCGGCTGATCTCGTCAGCCACTGCAGTCTGCTCCTCGGTCGCTGCAGCAATCTGGGTGGCCATGTCGGTAATGTTGGCCACCGCTTCACTGATGCCCACCAGCGCCTCGTCGGCCTGCATTACACGGTCGACGCCTTCCTGCGCCTGGCGATGGCCGGTTTCCATGGTCAGCACGGCATTGCTGGCAGTTTGTTGCAGCTTGGCGATCAGGCCGTGAATCTGCCCGGTGGATTCGGCAGTGCGCTGGGCCAGCTGGCGCACTTCGTCGGCCACCACGGCAAAACCTCGGCCCATTTCACCGGCACGTGCCGCTTCGATGGCCGCGTTCAACGCCAGCAGGTTGGTCTGGTCGGCGATGCCCTTGATCACGTCGACCACCCCACCAATCTCATCGCTGTCCTTGGCCAGTTGCGTAACCGTCTGGCCGGTCTCGCCCACCGCCGCCGACAGGCGTTCGATGGCCTCGCGGGTTTCACCGGCAATCTGCCGACCCTGGCTGGTCAGGCGGTTGGCTTCCTGGGTGGCATCGGCGGTTCGCTGCACGTGGTTGGCCACTTCCTGGGTGGTGGCGGCCATCTGGTTGACCGCAGCGGCAACCTGCTCGGTCTCCACCCGCTGGCGCTCCAGGCCTGAAGAACTCTTGTGCGCCAGCGCGTCGGACTGGCGCGCCTGTTCGCTGAGGTGTTCGGCGCTGTCCTGCAGGCGGGTCAGGCAGGTTTTCATGCGCGCGTCCTGGCTGAGCATGGCCATTTCCAGGCGCGCCTGCACGCCACGGCTGTCGGTGTACATCTGCGCGATCAGCGGGTCGGAGGTGGTCTGTTCGGCCAGGCGCAGCAGGCGCTTGAGGCCGCGCTGTTGCCAGCTCAGGCCCAGCAGGCCCAGCGGTACGGAAAGCCCGGCAGCCAAGGCGAAGCCCCAGGAATGGCCCAGCCAGTTGCCGATCAGGAAGCCTACCTGGCTGATCAGAATGAACGGCAGCCAGTCCTGCAGCACCGGAAGCCACTTGTCCCGGCGTGGTATCGGCGGTTTGCCCTGGTTGATGCGCTGGTACAGCGCCTCGGCGCGACGGACCTGCTCGGCGGTAGGTTTGACCCGCACCGACTCGAAGCCGACCACCTGATTGTTGTCGAAGATCGGCGTGACGTAGGCGTTGACCCAGTAGTGGTCACCAGACTTGCAGCGGTTCTTGACGATGCCCATCCACGGCTGGCCCTGCTTGAGGGTTTGCCACATGTGGGCAAACACCGCTGGCGGCACATCCGGGTGGCGTACCAGGTTGTGCGGCGCACCGGTCAGCTCTTCGCGGGTGAAACCACTGATCTCGATGAAGGCATCGTTGCAGTAAGTGATCACACCTTTGGCATTGGTGGTGGAGATCAACCGCTGCTGGGCAGGGAAAGTCCGTTCTCTCTGGGTAATCGGCTGGTTGTTACGCATGGGTTGATAGTCCGCAGGGCTTTCGACAGATATCGGCAAGCCGCTGGTTTTATTGAATGAATAATTAATGTGCTTGATCTATAGCAATAAGCCAGCACGTGATCTGGTTTACCCAGCGAGCACGTTCAAGCAAGTTAGCGTCATTATTGCGTTTTTACTGCTTTTTCATGACGGATAGGTCGAATGATGACCGATTAGCTAGCCAAGAGCCAGCATTGGGTAGCTGAACAGGGTGAAGTGCACCAGGTTAAGGGCGAAATGGCAGAGTACCGCCGCCGCCACACCGCCCCAGCGGTACGCCAGCCCGTAGCCGATTCCGGCAAGGGTGGCCAGGTACACCCATTGCCAGCCGGCTCCCAGGTGGGCCAGGCCGAACAGCAAGGCGGCGGCGAACAATCCTGCCCCTTGGTGGCGCAGCAGCCGTTGCAAGCCGGCCTGGATGTAACCGCGGAACAACAGCTCTTCGGTCAGGCTTACCAGCAGCAGGTTGTTCAGCAGCCAGAGCCAGGCTTGGTCGGGCCATTTCGGGGCCCAGGCCAGCATGCCCAGTGCCCAGGCACCGCCCAGGCATGCAAGCAGGGTCAGGGGCAGGGCATACAGCAAGCTGCTGGCCAGGCCCTGGCTGCGCCACAGGAACAACCAAGGGCAGGCCAGCAGCAGCCAGGCGCCGATCAGTGGTTTGTCCAGGTTCAGGTACATCGTGAAGGGCAGGGCGCCGGGGCTGAGGACTACGCCGTCGATGACCTTGGCTGCGTTGTAGCCGGGCAACCAGTGCAATGCCAGGGCAATGGCCAGCAGGATGAACACCGTGTGGCCGAGGGCTTGTTGCCAGCGCTGGGGGCGGCGAGCGAGCAGGGCGCTGGCAAGCAGGGCGAGAAAGGTGGGCAGGGTGGTTATGCCGAGGTTGCCGTGGCTCAGGGCAAGGGTGTAGCCAAGCGCCAGGAGTAAAAGTGCGATCAGGTGGAGGCGAGGCACAAGTGGTCCTTCTGATTGAACGATGTTGGGTCTGCTGCGCGGCCCATCGCCGGCACAGCAGCCCCAAGCATACCCGCCTCAACCAGCAATCAGCTGGCGCAACACATAATGCAATATTCCCCCGGCCTTGAAGTACTCCACTTCATTCACGGTATCGATCCGGCATAGCACCTCGATCTGCTCCTGCTGCCCATCCTCGCGGGTGATGCGCAAGGACAGGCTCATGCCCGGGTGGATCTGTGCGCCGTCCAAGCCCAGCACATCGATCTTCTCCTTGCCGGTCAGGCCCAGTTGCTTGCGGTTGTGCCCGGCCTTGAACTGCAGCGGCAGTACGCCCATGCCTACCAGGTTGGAGCGGTGAATGCGCTCGAAGCTTTCCGCCAGTACCGCCTTGACCCCCAGCAGGTTGGTACCCTTGGCTGCCCAGTCGCGGCTCGAGCCGGTGCCGTACTCCTGGCCGGCGATCACCACCAGCGGGGTGCCTTCCTGCTGGTAGCGCATGGCCGCGTCATAGATCGACAGCTTCTCCCCACTGGGCACGTGCAGGGTGTTGCCGCCTTCTTCTCCCGCCAGCATTTCGTTGCGGATGCGGATGTTGGCGAAGGTACCGCGCATCATCACTTCATGGTTGCCACGCCGCGAGCCGTAGGAGTTGAAGTCGCGGGGCTCCACGCCCTGCTCACGCAGATAGCGCCCGGCCGGGCTGTCGGCCTTGATGTTGCCGGCTGGCGAAATATGGTCGGTGGTCACCGAGTCACCCAGCAGCGCCAGGATCCGCGCACCCTGGATGTTGGTGATCTGCGGGGGTGGCCCGCCGATGTTTTCGAAGAACGGCGGATGCTGGATATAGGTGGAGTCGGCCTGCCACACGTAGGTGGCCGCCTGCGGTACCTCGATCGCCTGCCACTGTGCATCGCCGGCGAACACCTCGGCGTATTCCTTGTGGAACATCGCCGTGTCGACCTTGGCCACGGCAGCGGCGATTTCCTGCTGGCTGGGCCAGATGTCGCGCAGGTATACCGGCTGGCCATCCTTGCCGGTGCCCAGCGGGTCGCGGGTCAGGTCCAGGCGCACGCTGCCGGCCAAGGCATAGGCCACCACCAGCGGCGGCGAGGCCAGCCAGTTGGTCTTGACCAGCGGGTGCACGCGGCCTTCGAAGTTGCGGTTGCCCGACAGCACCGATGCCACCGTAAGGTCGGCGCTGGCGATGGCGTTTTCGATCGCTTCATCCAGCGGGCCGGAGTTGCCGATGCATGTGGTACAGCCATAGCCGACCAGGTCGAACCCCAGTTGGTCCAGATAGGTGGTGAGCCCGGCGGCCCTGAAGTAGTCGGTGACCACCTTGGAGCCTGGCGCCAGTGAACTCTTGACCCAGGGTTTGCGTTGCAGGCCTTTTTCCAGAGCCTTTTTCGCCACCAGCCCGGCGGCCATCATCACGCTGGGGTTGGAGGTATTGGTACACGAGGTGATCGCGGCAATTACCACGGCGCCATCGCGCAGGGTGTGGGTCTGGCCTTGATGACTGTAGTCGATCTCCCCGGCCTGGTCGGCGTTGCCCACTGCCACGCCGCCGCCACCTTCGCTTTCCAGGCGGCTGACTTCTTTGGCCAGCGGTTTGGGTTGCAGTTCGATGAAGTGGTCGAAGGCCTGGCTGACCTGGCCCAGGGCCACCCGGTCCTGCGGCCTTTTTGGCCCTGCCAGGCTGGCCTCGACCTCATGCATGTCCAGCGCCAGGCTGTCACTGAACAGTGGCTCCTGGCCGGGCTGCCGCCACATGCCCTGGGCTTTGCAGTACTGCTCGACCAGTTGCACGGTCGCCTCTGGGCGGCCGGACAGGCGCAGGTAGTCCAGGGTCACCTGGTCGACCGGGAAGAAGCCGCAGGTGGCGCCGTATTCCGGGGCCATGTTGGCGATGGTCGCACGGTCCGCCAAGGGCAGCTCGGCCAGGCCGTCACCATAGAACTCGACGAACTTGCCCACCACGCCCTTCTTGCGCAGCATCTGCGTCACTGTCAGCACCAGGTCGGTGGCGGTGATGCCTTCGCGCAGCTTGCCGGTCAGCTTGAAGCCGATCACTTCGGGGATCAGCATCGACACTGGCTGGCCGAGCATGGCTGCCTCCGCTTCGATGCCGCCCACGCCCCAGCCGAGCACGCCCAGGCCGTTGATCATGGTGGTGTGCGAGTCGGTACCCACCAGGGTGTCGGGGAAGGCATAGGTGAGGCCATCTGCCTCGCGGGTCCAGACGGTGCGGCCGAGATATTCGAGGTTGACCTGGTGGCAGATGCCGGTGCCCGGCGGTACCACGCTGAAGTTGTCGAAGGCGCTCTGGCCCCAGCGCAGGAAGGCATAGCGCTCGCCGTTGCGCTGCATCTCTATGTCGACGTTTTCGCTGAAGGCCTGTGGCGTGCCGTAGCGGTCGACCAT
Organism: Pseudomonas sp. TE3-3-F2023; assembly: GCF_036784815.1. Taxonomy (NCBI): domain Bacteria; kingdom Pseudomonadati; phylum Pseudomonadota; class Gammaproteobacteria; order Pseudomonadales; family Pseudomonadaceae; genus Pseudomonas; species Pseudomonas sp. TE3-3-F2023. The sequence continues at coordinate 2,592,639 of NZ_CP145113.1, forward strand.
CACCGAATGGTCGATCACCAGGTCCACGGGTGATAGTGGGTTGATGCGCTGCGGGTCGCCGCCGGCCTTGGCCATGGCTGCGCGCATGGCGGCCAGGTCGACCACGGCCGGCACACCGGTGAAGTCCTGCATCAGTACCCGCGCCGGGCGGTACTGGATCTCGCGGTCGGAGCGTCGCTCGCCCAGCCATTGGGCGAGGGCGCGCAGGTCGTCGCCGGTGACGGTCTTGCCGTCCTCCCAGCGCAGCAGGTTTTCCAGCAGCACCTTCAGCGACATGGGCAGGCGTTGCAGGTCGCCCAGTTGGCGGGCGGCCTCGGTGAGGCTGAAGTAGTGGTAGGTCTTGTCGCCGACCTGTAGGGATTTGAGGGTATTCAGGCTATCGAGCGAGGGCATTGCCAACTCCTTCTGCGCCGGTGCCTGGCAACATTTGCCGGTGGCACCGCTCTGTATCGATCCGCACGGCACGGACCTGGCTGAAAGGTCAGGTTAGACCGCTTTGCGCCACCTGACCCTTTTCTGGACCGGCGGGGCGTGTCGCAGGTTCCGATCTTCCTTTATCATCGCCGCCCTGCCGGCGCCTGTGGCGCGCCAGCCGTAGTGGAGTGAGAGATGAATACCCTGTTCATGCATTGCCGGCCCGGTTTCGAGGGTGAGGTGTGCGCCGAAATCAGCGAACATGCCGCCCGCCTGGGTGTTGCCGGCTATGCCAAAGGCAAGCCGCAAAGTGCCAGTGCCGAGTTTGTCTGTAGCGAGGAGGGCGGTGCCGAGCGCTTGATGGGGGAACTGCGCTTCAACCAGCTGATTTTCCCGCGGCAGTGGGCCCGTGGCGGTTATGTCGAACTGCCGGAGAGCGACCGCATCAGTGTGCTGCTGGCGCACCTCGCCGGGCTACCGGTGTTCGGCAGCCTGTGGCTGGAGGTGCTGGACAGCAACGAAGGCAAGGAATTGTCCACCTTCTGCCGCAAGTTCGAGGTGCCACTGCGCAAGGCCCTGGAAAAGGCCGGCCGCCTGGTCGACGACCCCAGCCGCCCGCGCCTGCTGCTCACCTTCATCAGCGGTCGCCGGGTTTTTGCCGGTGTTGCTCCGGCCAACAACAGTGCGCTGTGGCCCATGGGCATCCCGCGCCTGAAATTCCCCCGCGAGGCGCCCAGCCGCTCGACGCTCAAGCTGGAAGAGGCCTGGCACCAGTTCATCCCGCGCGAGCAGTGGGAGCAGCGCCTGGGCGATGACATGACCGGCGTTGACCTGGGGGCCTCGCCGGGTGGCTGGACCTACCAGTTGGTGCGCCGGGGCATGCTGGTGACCGCCATCGACAACGGGCCGATGGCCGAAAGCCTTATGGATACCGGCTTGGTCCAGCACCTGATGGCCGACGGTTTCACCTGGCAACCGAAGCAGCCGGTGGACTGGATGGTGTGCGATATCGTCGAGAAGCCAGCGCGTACCACCTCGCTGATCGAGACCTGGCTGGGCGAGGGGTTGTGCCGTGAAGCTGTGGTCAACCTGAAGCTGCCGATGAAACAGCGCTATGCCGAAGTACGCCGGCTGCTCGACCGCATGGAGGCGACCTTCAAGTCGCGCAAGATCAAGGTGTCGATTGCCTGCAAGCAACTGTATCACGACCGCGAGGAAGTGACCTGCCATCTGCGCCGGATGGACTTGAAACCGCGCTAGTACAGCGAACCGCTTTGTTCTTTTACTTGCTCTCGCTCTTGCTTCGGCTTTTGCTTTTAAGCGCGCGATAGTTCAGGCGCCGCCGATTGCGACTTCAGGAGGCCGAGCGAAGGGACTGCGGAGGGAGGTGACGGGCATGGATGCCCGTCAAGCGCTGAGGCCCCATGGATGGGGCCTGCAGCGCGTACTCCCGGGAGCAGGCCCGTAGCGAGGGGACCCCGGAGCGCAGCGTAGGGGCCGGATGATAGGAGCCAGCGTTTTTTGGTTACTTTTTGTCGCGTTTGACAAAAAGTGACCCGCCGTAAGGGCGGAAAGGTGAATAAGCGCCACCTTCGAAAATGAATGTTGACCTTGTTGTTGATGCCCACTCTTAAGAGCGAAGAGCGAAGAGCGGAAAAGTACTGGTCTTGAGTTCGCACATAGTCCATTTACGATGGCGACGCATACTCACCTTTTCGCCCTTACGGCGAGTCACTTTTTGCCAAACGCGGCAAAAAGTAACCAAAAAACGCTGCGCTCCCATCATCCGGCCCCTACGCTGCGCTCCGGGGTTCCCTCGCGCCGGTCTTGCTCCCGGGAGTACGCGCTGCAGGCCCCATCCATGGGGCCTCAGCGCTTGACGGGCATCCATGCCCGTCACCTCCCTCCGCAAAACCTCTGCTCGGCCTCCTGAAGTCGCGAAGATCAAGATCAAGATCAAGAACAAGAACAAGAGCAAGAGCAAGAGCAAGAGCAAGAGCAAGAGCAGGGCGCGTCTTCACAGGCGGTGCTTGGTCCACGTCGCGCGATGCGCGACAATAGCGATCATTTGCGGAGTCCCCCATGACTGATTTCACCCCCGACGCCATCCTCGACGCCACCGGCCTGAACTGCCCGGAACCGGTGATGATGCTGCACCAGCACGTGCGTAACCTGGCCGCTGGCGGCCTGCTCAAGGTCATCGCCACCGACCCCTCGACCCGCCGCGACATCCCCAAGTTCTGCAACTTCCTCGGCCACGAACTGCTGCAGCAGCAGGAAGACGCCGGTACCTTCCTGTACTGGATCCGCAAGAAAGCCGACTGAGCCGCTCTGGAACACACCCGGCGTTGCGCCTACACTGCGTTCCCCAGACAGGAGAGCGCCATGCTGATAGTTGCCGACGAGAACATCCCGCTGCTCGATGCCTTCTTCCAGGGGTTCGGCGAAATCCGCCGTTACCCCGGCCGAAGCCTCGATGCCGCCAGCGTAAAGGACGCCGACATCCTGCTGGTGCGCTCGGTGACCAAGGTCGACCGCCAGTTGCTCGAAGGCAGCCGCGTGCGCTTTGTCGGTACCTGCACCATCGGCACCGACCACCTCGACCTGAACTACTTTGCCGAGGCTGGCATCCACTGGAGCAGCGCACCTGGCTGCAATGCCCGCGGCGTGGTCGATTACGTGCTGGGCAGCCTGCTGACCCTGGCCGAACTGGATGGCGTGGCACTGCCCGAGCGCGTGTATGGCGTGGTGGGTGCGGGTGAGGTAGGTGGCCGCCTGGTGCGGGTGCTGCACGGCCTGGGCTGGAAGGTACTGGTATGTGACCCGCTGCGCCAGGCCGCCGAGGGCGGTGACTACGTCAGCCTCGAGACCATCCTGCAACAGTGCGATGTGATCAGCCTGCACACCCCCTTGCAGCGTGGCGGCGAGCACCCGACCTGGCACCTGTTGGGCCAGGCGCAGCTGGCGCAGTTGCGCCCCGGTGCCTGGCTGCTCAATGCCAGCCGTGGCCCGGTGGTGGACAACGCCGCCCTGCGCGAACTGCTGCTGGACCGCGAAGACCTGCATGCGGTGCTGGATGTGTGGGAGGGGGAGCCGCAGGTCGACCTGCAACTGGCCGACCTGTGTACGCTGGCTTCGCCGCACATTGCCGGCTACAGCCTCGACGGCCGCCAGCGTGGTACGGCGCAGATCTACCAGGCGCTGTGCCGCTTCCTCGGTGTGGATGAACAAGTGCAACTGGCCGACCTGCTGCCCCGGCCGCCGCTGGCGCAGATCGAGCTGGATGCCAGCACCGACCCGGCCTGGGCCTTGGCCACCTTGTGCCGTGCGGTATACGACCCACGTCGCGACGATGCCGATTTCCGCCGCAGCCTCAGCGACGACCCGCAGCAGCAGCGTGCAGCGTTCGACCAGTTGCGCAAGCAGTACCCGCCACGGCGCGAGATAGAGGGGCTGATGGTGCGCTTGCGCGGGGAGTCGCCGCAGTTGGCGCAGCTGGTCAGTGCCTTGGGTGGGGTGTTGGTCTGACAGCCTTTTGAAAGCTGTACCGGCCTCTTCGCGGGTAAACCCGCTCCCACAGGCAGCCTGCTGACCTCAAGGCTTGTGTTGTCTCTGTGGGAGCGGGTTTACCCGCGAAAGGGCCGGTACAGGATTCAGGCAAATAAAAACCCGGCGCAAGCGCCGGGTTGCAAGAATTCGCCGATCAACCTTTGCGTACGCGCTCGACCCGGCTTTCTTCCAGGGCCTTGCATGCCTGCTGGATCATCTGCTCGGTGATCGGTACTTCGCGCCCCTGGGCATCGATGATCGAACCGCACACCTGCGGCTGAGGGGCATTCCGGGGCTTCTGGTTGTCGCTGCCATGCTGCAAGCTCATGTATTGTCTCCTCATCAGTTTCAAGCGCAGGTTAACCCTGTGCCGTGACTGGCCTGTGACAGTACCCGCAGGGTCACGGCAGGCACAGTCCACCAGAAACGGCAGTAAAGCTCCATAGACTGGTTAGACCGATAGGCTATAGCAACCCTGCAAGGGTTCCACAGGCGTGGATGAGTGGTAGGCTGCGGTTTCCCCGCCAATGTAGTCTGCGCCATGCCCGAATCGGTTTCCCCGCGCCAACGCCGCGCCCTGCGCCTGGGTTGGCAGTTTGTCCGTCCGTACCGTCGCCAGGTGCTGCTGGCCTTGCTGGCCCTGGTAGTCACCGCCGCCATCACCCTGTCCATGGGCCAGGGCATCCGCCTGCTGGTGGACCAGGGCTTCATGACCCGCTCCGCGCATCAGCTCAACCAGACCATTGGCCTGTTCCTGCTGTTGGTGGTGGCCCTGGCAGTGGGTACCTTCAGCCGCTTCTACCTGGTGTCGTGGATCGGCGAGCGCTGCGTGGCCGATATCCGTCGGGCCGTGTTCGACCACCTGATCGGCCTGCATCCCGGGTTTTTCGAAGACAACCGCAGCTCCGAGATCCAGTCGCGGCTGACCGCCGACACCACCTTGCTGCAATCGGTAATCGGCTCTTCGCTGTCGATGTTTCTGCGCAACGCGCTGATGGTCATCGGTGGCGTGGTATTGCTGTTCATCACCAACCCCAAGCTCACCAGCATCGTGGTGGTGGCCCTGCCACTGGTGCTGGCACCGATCCTGCTGTTCGGCCGCCGCGTACGCAGCCTGTCGCGGCAAAGCCAGGACCGGGTGGCGGATGTGGGTAGCTATGTGGCCGAGACCCTCGGACAGATCAAGACCGTGCAGGCCTACAACCACCAGGCGCATGACCGCCAGCTGTTCGCCGGTACGGTCGAAGCGGCGTTTGCCGTGGCCCGGCAGCGGATTGTCCAGCGTGCCTGGCTTATCACCTTGGTGATCGTGCTGGTTCTTGGAGCGGTGGGGGTGATGTTGTGGGTTGGCGGCATGGACGTGATCGCCGGGCGCATTTCTGCGGGCGAACTGGCCGCCTTTGTGTTCTACAGCCTGATCGTCGGCAGTGCGTTCGGCACCCTCAGCGAGGTAATTGGCGAGTTGCAGCGGGCGGCGGGCGCCGCCGAGCGCATTGCCGAACTGTTGGCGGCGCGCAGTGCGATCCTGCCGCCCGCCATGGCGCAGGTGCTGCCGCAGCAGCGGGCCAGTGGGCGTATCGAGCTGCAGCAGTTGGTGTTCGCCTACCCATCACGGCCCTCGGTGGCGGCTGTCGATGGCCTGAGCCTGGCCATCGAGCCGGGGCAGACCGTGGCGCTGGTGGGCCCGTCGGGGGCGGGCAAGTCGACCCTGTTCGATTTGTTGCTGCGCTTCTACGACCCCCAGCAGGGGCGCATCCTGCTTGATGGCCGGGCGATCACCGAGCTCGACCCCGATCACCTGCGCCATCAGTTCGCCCTGGTAGCACAGAACCCTTCGCTGTTTCGCGGCACGGTCGAGGCCAACATCCGCTATGGCCGGCCCGAGGCGACCCTGGCCGAGGTCGAGGCAGCTGCCCGAGGTGCTCATGCCGATGCATTCATCCGGCAATTGCCGCAGGGCTACCAGACACCGCTGGGCGAGGGCGGCATCGGCCTGTCTGGCGGTCAGCGGCAGCGCCTGGCCATTGCCCGTGCGTTGCTGGTCGATGCGCCGATCCTGTTGCTGGACGAAGCCACCAGCGCACTCGACGCGCAAAGCGAACACCTGATCCAGCAGGCGCTGCCCAGCCTGATGGCCGGGCGCACCACCCTGGTGATCGCCCATCGCCTGGCTACGGTCCAGCATGCCGACCGTATCGCGGTCATCGACAAGGGCCGGCTGGTGGCGGTGGGGACGCACCGCCAGTTGATCGAAGAGAGCCCACTGTATGCCCGGCTGGCGGCCCTGCAGTTCACCGCGGGTTAGCTTGTCGTGGCTCTGTAACATTTCTGTAGTAATTGCCTGAGAGTATCTAGCTCAACTGTTGCGTAAGTGCTCGACCTGGCTGCCATTGCTTGATGGCAGCCTTTTTTTGGCCTGCCAGCAACCGGGCTGCGTTGCACCTTGTTGCCAGCTTGCGCGGCCCTACGGTCTTCCTCCTGCTTTCCGAGATCCAAGATGTTGCGTAAATCCCTCAGAGTGCAAATTCTCTCCCTGCTCGGCGGCAGTCTGGTGGCGATGTTGCTGATCGCCCTGGTGTGCTTCCAGTTCCTTTCCTCCAGCGTGCGCGGCTACGCCGAGCTGGTTGACGGGCCGCTGCGGGCCTCGCAACTGATTGACGAAGCCAACCTGCAGTTCAAGATTCAGGTGCAGGAATGGAAGAACGTGCTGCTGCGCGGGCGCCAGCCGGCTGACATGGACAAGTACTGGCAGCAGTTCCAGGCTCGCGAGCAGCAGGTGCAGAAACTGCTCGGACAATTGATCGACAGCAGCGACGCCAGGCTGAAGGCGCCGTTGCAGCAGCTGCGTGACAGCCACCGGCAGCTGGGCCAAGCCTATGCGCAGGGTCGCCAGGCATTCCTGGCGGCGGGCGGCGACCCTGTGGCAGGCGACCAGGCGGTCAAGGGCGTGGACCGCGCCGCCAGCGAGCAGATGAGCGAACTGGTCGAGCAATTGCGTGCCGAGGCCCTTCAGCACGCCGCCAGCCTCAGTGCTGGCGCCGAGCGCACGGTATGGCTGGGCCTGCTGGTGATGCTGGTCTCGGCCGTGCTGGTGGGGCTGCTCAGTCTGTGGTTGGTCAACCGCAGCCTGGTCGAGCCGATCCGCCAGTTGATCGACTATGTCGCGCAGCTTAGCCAGGGCCGCTTTGCCGCCCGGGTAGACAGCCGCCGCGAGGACGAACTGGGCCGCCTGGCGCGGGCCGCCAATACCCTGCGCGACTTCCTTGCCGACACGGTCGGCCGGCTGCAGGACAACGCCCAGGAACTGGAAGGCGCCAGTGGCCAGTTGCGCAGCATCGCCGGCGACATGGCCCGTGGTACCCACGACCAGTTCCAGCGCACCGACCAGGTGGCCACGGCCATGCACGAGATGTCCGCCACCGCCCAGGAAGTCGCCCGCCACGCCGCCGAGGCCGCCCGCGCGGCGGACGATGCCGACCACAGTGCCCAGGCGGGCGAGCAGGTGATGCAGCAGACCATCGACATCATCGGCGCGGTCAACCGCGAAATTGCCGGTACGGCGGCGGTGATACGCGACCTGGAGCATGACAGCACGCGCATTGGCAAAGTCCTCGAGGTGATCCGCGGTATTGCCGAGCAGACCAACCTGCTGGCGCTCAACGCGGCCATCGAAGCGGCCCGTGCCGGCGAGGCCGGGCGAGGTTTTGCGGTAGTCGCCGATGAAGTGCGCAGCCTGGCCCAGCGGACGGCGGCGTCAATCGCCGAGATCCACCAGATCATCGAGGCGGTGCAATCGGGGGCGGTGGAGGCGGTCAAGGCCATCGAAAGCGGCCAGCAGCGCAGCGAGGAGGGTGCCGAGCAGGTGCAGCAAGCCGGGCAGATGCTGCAGCGTATCACCTTGGCAGTGGAAGCGATCCGCGACATGAACCGGCAGATCGCTACCGCGGCCGAAGAGCAGACCAGCGTGGCCGAGGACATCTCCTGCAACCTGATCGAAATCACCTGCATCGCCACGGCTAACCAGCAGGCCGTACAACATACCGAGCAGGCGGGGCAGCGCTTGCATGGGTTGTCCGGGCAACTGGGCGAAGTCACCTCCCGCCTGAGCGCCTGATTTCAAGGGGCCGCTGCGCAGCCCATCGCCGGCAAGCCAGCTCCCACCGTGGCTGTGCAGGCCTGCTCTTTGTGGGAGCTGGCTTGCCGGCGATGGGGCGCGTAGCGGCCGCAGGGGGAAACCCGCCATCTGACAGGGGCAAACTCTTCCCCACTGGCGGATTGTCGCCATGCGACCCGTCGCCCACCCCCTGTATTCACTGCTCCAGACTCAGTTGGCACGTTCCCTGCTCAAGGCGGCGCGCGTGTACACAACAACTGGATAACATCAATGAAGAAATTCCTGCTGACGTTCCTCTGCCTGGGCGTCATCGGCTGCTCCAAACCCGCGGAACCGGAAAAGACCGTCGACGTGCTGCTGATCGGCGGTGGCATCATGAGTGCCAGCCTGGGCACCTACCTCACCGAGCTGGAGCCTTCCTGGAAGGTCGACATCTACGAGCGCCTGGACCAGGTGGCCGAAGAAAGCTCCAACGCCTGGAACAACGCCGGTACCGGTCACTCCGCGTTCTGCGAGCTGAACTACACCAGCGTCGGCAAAGACGGCAGCATCGATATCAGCAAGGCTGTCGGGGTCAACGAGCAGTTCGAGGTGTCCAAGCAATTCTGGGCCTACCAGGTCGAGCAGGGTGTGCTGAGCAACCCGAATTCGTTCATCAACAACGTGCCACACATGAGCTTTGTCTGGGGCGACGACAACGTTGCCTTCCTGCACAAGCGCGTTGACGCCCTGCAGCACAGCTCGCTGTTCCGCGGCATGGAAATCTCCGAAGACCACGAGCAGATCCGCAAGTGGGCACCGCTGGTGATGGAAGGCCGTGACCCGGGGCAGAAGGTCGCCGCCACGCGCATGGCCATTGGCACCGACGTGAACTTTGGCGAAATCACCCGCCAGCTGTTCGCCGCGATGACCCGCAACCCCAATGTGTCGCTGAACCTGCGCCATGAAGTGCGCGACATCGTGCGCAACGACGATGGTACCTGGCATGTGCGGGTGGCCGACCTGGCCAACGGCGGCGAGGAAAAGGCCGTCAACGCCCGTTTCGTGTTCATTGGTGCTGGTGGTGGCGCGCTGAAGCTGCTGCAGAAGTCGGGCATCCCCGAAGCCGAAGGCTATGCCGGCTTCCCGGTCGGCGGCCAGTTCCTGATGACCGACAACCCAGACCTGGTCGCCCGCCACCAGGCCAAGCTGTACGGCAAGGCCTCGGTCGGCGCGCCGCCGATGTCGGTACCGCACCTGGACACGCGGATGATCGATGGCAAGCAGGTGCTGCTGTTCGGTCCGTTCGCCACCTTCTCCACCAAGTACCTCAAGCACGGCTCGCTGCTGGACATGTTCGCCTCGCTGAACAGCCACAACGTACTGCCGATGGTCAATGCCGGTATCGACAACATCGACCTCAGCACTTATCTGATGGGGCAGTTGATGCTCAGTTTCGATGACCGCATGAACGCGCTGCGCGAGTACTTCCCCAACGCCAAGAACGAAGACTGGAAGCTGCTGCAGGCCGGCCAGCGGGTTCAGGTGATCAAGAAGGACCCGGTACTGGGCGGTGTGCTGCAATTCGGTACAGAAGTGGTGGCGGCCCAGGACGGCAGCATCGCTGCGTTGCTGGGGGCATCGCCGGGCGCCTCGACCGCGGCGCCGATCATGCTGACCGTGCTGGAAAAGACCTTCAAGGACCGTATCCAGTCGCCAGCCTGGCAGGCCAGGCTCAAGGAAATCGTGCCGAGCTATGGCCAGAAGCTGAACAACAACCTGGCGCTGACCAACCAGACCCGGGCATGGAGCAGCGAGCGCCTGCAGTTGCTGTATGTGCCGGTGGAGGCCGAGCAAGCGTTATGACCGCTTGATGCAGCCCTTTGTAGGAGCGGCCTTGTGTCGCGAGAGGGCTGCGAAGCAGCCCCGGCGATATGTGCAGCGATGCCGGGATCTGGGGCCGCTTTGCGGCCCATCGCGACACAAGGCCGCTCCTACAGGGACTTTTCGATGCACAACAAAAAGCCCGCACGAGGCGGGCTTTTTGACGAGGATTTGGTCGGAGAGACAGGATTCGAACCTGCGGCCTTCTCGTCCCGAACGAGACGCGCTACCTGGCTGCGCTACACTCCGATGAAGGAAATCCTACTGCATACTTTTTTTGCACGCAAGCCCTTGTTGTTAAAAGGGCCTTTGCAAAAAACAGGCTGCGATCAGAGCTCTTTGACGGTGCGGATCTGGTCCTTGTTCAGGCGCGTGCGCTTGCCGTCCAGCTGCTCGAATTCGTAGAAACCGGAGTCTTCATCGAACTTCGGTGTGTCGGTGGCCTGGATTTCGCGACCGTCGTTCAGGGTAATGACGGTTGGCGATGCGCAGCCAGCGAGGGCGCCCAGGCCCAAGGCGAGCAGAAAGGCGGGTAGGGTCCGTTGAATCATCGTGTTTCTCCAGTGCGATGGTGCTAGATGACATTAAGACGCAGGGCGTCCACGCAAGTTCCGTCTACAGTGCAGCATAGCGGCAAACTTGTGGCATTGATCGAGAGCAAGGGCCACGGGCGTCACGCTGTGATGGGCGCGTGCTGTGTTATAACTGCGGCCATCCCATGTTCTTGTGACGGACCCCCATGAAAGCCAAGGCAGATACCCCATTCGTGCCGCTGAACATCGCCGTGCTCACGGTCAGCGACACCCGCACCTTCGACACCGATACTTCCGGCCAGCTGTTCGTCGACCGGCTGAGCGCGGCCGGTCATCGCCTGGCCGAGCGCGTGCTGCTGAAAGACGACTTGTACAAGATTCGCGCCCAGGTCGCCACCTGGATCGCCGATGACAGCGTGCAGGTGGTGCTGATCACCGGTGGCACCGGCTTTACCGGCCGCGACAGCACCCCCGAGGCCGTGGCCTGCCTGCTGGACAAGCAGGTAGAAGGCTTTGGTGAGCTGTTCCGGCAGATTTCCGTGGCCGACATCGGCACCTCCACGGTGCAGTCGCGGGCCCTGGCCGGGCTGGCCAACGGTACCCTGGTGTGCTGCCTGCCGGGTTCGACCAACGCGGTGCGCACCGGTTGGGACGGCATCCTCGCCGAGCAGCTGGATGCCCGCCATCGCCCGTGCAACTTCGTGCCGCACCTGAAGCAGGCAGCGGCCTGCGACAGCCGTGGTTGAGGTGCCCCAGGCCCGGCCGCTGATGCCGGTGGAACAGGCCCTGGAGCAGCTGCTGGCATTGGCCGAAGCGGCACCGATCCGCGACACCGAGAACCTGCCGCTGGCCGAAGCCGAGGGCCGTGTGCTGGCCACCGACCTGGTGGCCTCGCTCGACCTGCCACCGTGGCCGAACAGCGCCATGGACGGTTATGCCTTGCGTCTGGCCGACTGGCAGGGCAAACCCCTGCCGGTCAGCCAGCGGATTTTCGCCGGCCATGCGCCGCAGCCGCTGCAACCGGGCACCTGTGCGCGTATCTTCACCGGGGCGCCGCTGCCCGAAGGCGCCGACTGCGTCGAGATGCAGGAAAACACCCAAGTGGCGGAGGATGGCCGGGTACGCTTTCTTGAAGCGCTGAAGATCGGGCAGAACATTCGTCCCCAGGGCCAGGAAACCCGCAAGGGCGAACAGGTGATGAGCGCCGGCACCCGGCTTGGGCCGATCGAGCTGGGCCTGGCCGCGACCCTGGGCCACGGCCGGCTGGACGTGGTGTGCAAGATGCGGGTGGCGGTGCTGTCCACCGGTGACGAACTGGTCGAACCCGGCCTGCCGCTGGGGCCGGGGCAGATCTACAACAGTAATCGCCGGCTGCTGGTCAGCTGGTTGCAGCGGCTGGGCTGCGACGTGGTCGATGCGGGCATCCTGCCGGATGACCTGGCACGCACCCGCAGCTGCCTGGCCGAGCTGGGCGATGTCGACCTGATCCTGTCCACCGGCGGTGTCTCGGTGGGGGAGGCCGACTACCTCGGCGCCGCCCTGCGCGAAGCCGGCGAGCTGGCCTTGTGGAAGCTGGCGATCAAGCCAGGCAAGCCGCTGACCTTCGGCCACTTCCAGGGTGTGCCGGTTATCGGGCTGCCGGGTAACCCGGCCTCGACCCTGGTCACCTTCGGCCTGCTGACCCGGCCCTACCTGTTGCGGCGTCAGGGTGTGACCGATGTCACGCCGCTGCGCTTCGACATGCCGGCCGGCTTTGACTGGCCCAAGGCCGGCACGCGCCGCGAATACCTGCGCGCCCGTATCGAACAGGGCCAGGTGCGCATCTACAAGAACCAGAGCTCTGGCGTGCTGCGCAGTGCGGCCTGGGCCGAGGGGTTGGTGGAGGTGCGCGAAGGCAGTACGCCGACGCGGGGGGACAGCGTGCCGTTCATTCCCTTCAGCGAACTACTTGGCTGAGCGGCCCAGCAAGGCACTGCCCAGTGGCGCCGCCTCGACCGGTGCCGCCTGGGCCAGGCGCATGTGCACGTTCTCCAGTTGCTGGGCGGCCACGCTCCAGTCATGTCGCTGGCGGGCGAACTGGCGCCCGGCAGCGCTCAACTGGTTCATGCGCCAAGGCTGGTTGAGCAACTGGGTGATCAGCAGGGCAAGCTGGTCGCCATCCTCACTGCCCAGGTAGTGCTCACCGTTGTTCGCGGTCAGGCCTGAAACGCCTTTGCCGGTGGTGATCACCGGTAAGCCCGCGGCCATCGCTTCGAGGATCTTCACCTTGGAGCCACCGGCATAGCGCAGCGGTGCGAAGAACAGCGCCGAACGCCGCTGCAGCTCACGCAAGTCGGGGCGGTAGCCGAACCATTCGATGCGCGGGTCGTTCCAGTGCAGTTTCCAGCTGGCGGGCATGGCATGCCCGGCAATCGCCAGGCGCACCGCCGGGTTGCTCATCCAGACCTGCGGCATGATGTCTTCCAGCGCCCATTCGATGGCCTCCAGGTTCGCGCCATACTCGAAGTTGCCAACGAACAGCAAGCGCTGGCTGTGCAGCGCAGGTTGCACGTGCTGGTAGAAATCACAATCCACGCCATTGACCACCACGTTCACCGGGCGTCCACTGATCTGCGCGATCAGCTCGGCATCGTGGGTGCTGACAACCACCAGTTCGGTTGGTTGGCGCAATACTCGCTGTTCCCAGCGTCGATAGCGCCAGCGGTCGAAGGCGTTGAGCGGGCGCAGCCATAGCGGCAGGCGATCGTGGCTGGCGCCACCCATAACCGATTCCAGGGTGTGTTCGCTGAGCATGTACGGCAGTCCGCGTGCCTGCAAGGCCTTTTCGAAGGGTTGAAAACTGTAGCTGTGCTCGATCTGGATCACATCCCAGGGTTCGTCAAGCAATTGCTCGAAGCGGTGCCGCAGGCAAGGAGCCAGGCCATTGATGATTGCCCGCATGGGGTAGGCGATGATTGGCGAGGCCAGCAGGTTGAGCGGGCTGTGCAGGGGGCGACGGGGCAGCACGATCAGGCGCTCGAGCAGCGGTTCCAGGGCCTCGCGGGCGGCATCGCCCAGCGGGATCTTCGATTGCACCAGCAGGGTAATCCGGTGACCCCGCTGTGCCAGGGCGCGTATTAGGTGGTATTGCCGTGTCTTGCTGCCGCTGGTGGTCGGCCAGGGTAGGTACGGCAGTGTCCAGAGAATGCGCATGACCCGAAATCCTCGCTAAAGGCTGCGGATAGCAAGACGCGCCCTTGGGCAGCAGTGGTAGAACCACTGCCGGGGGCGCGTCCGTGGCAATAAAGTGTATCTGCTGAGCATAGCCGGGCATTGCCAGGCGTGGGGAAAAGACTGGCCGCTCCCACAAAATCGACCGCGTTGGCCTGCTATTTTTTGGGATGCATGCAACGATCCGCGGTTGCGAAGGGTCGAGATCTGGGTTGATCACTTCACGGAGGCGCACACATGCAAGGGCGCAAGGCAATGCTGATCCTGCATGGCAAGCAGGCCATGAACGAAGACGTGCGCAGCGCCGTGCATGGCTTGCGCGATAGTGGCTGGGTACTGGATGTGCGGGTCACCTGGGAGGCCGGTGACGCCCAGCGCCTGGTCACCGAGGCCCTGGCTGCCGGCTACGGCCATATCGTCGCCGGAGGTGGGGATGGCACGCTGCGTGATGTCGCCGAGGCCATGGGGCTTACAGGTACTCAGGCCAGCCTGGCGTTGTTGCCGCTGGGTACGGCCAACGATTTTGCCAAGGCCGCCGGCATACCCCTGGAGCCTGCCACTGCACTGGCCTTGCTGAACATACCCGCGCGGCCAATAGACCTGGGCCAGGCCGGTGACCAGTTGTTCCTCAACATGGCCACGGGCGGTTTTGGCAGCCAGGTCACGGCCAATACCTCCGAAGACCTGAAGAAAGTGCTGGGTGCTGCCGCCTACCTGTTCACTGGCTTGTCGCGTTTCAGCGAACTGCAGGCAGCCTCGGTCGAGCTGCGAGGGCCGGGTTTCGACTGGCAGGGTGACCTGCTGGCGCTGGGGATCGGCAACGGTCGCCAGGCCGGGGGTGGGCAAGTGCTGTGCCCCGAGGCCCTGGTGGATGATGGCTTGCTCGATATCGCCATCCTGCCGGCACCTCAGGAGATGGTCGGGGCGCTGCGTGAACTGTTGGCTGGCAACGGGTTGTTGGTCAGGGCCAGGTTGCCCTGGGTCGAGATCAAGTGCTCGCAGGGGCTGGACATCAACCTCGATGGCGAGCCGGTGCAGGCCGACAAGTTGCGCTTCAAGGCCAGGCCCGCTGCGCTGCGCCTGCACTTGCCAGAGGGGTCGCCGTTGCTCAGTCGTCCAGGCTGATGATTTTCTCGCGCACGGCGAACAGCACCAGGCCGGCCACATCATGGATCTGCAGGCGTTTCATGATTTGCGAGCGGTGGGTTTCCACGGTCTTGATCGACAGGCCCAGCCCGGTGGCGATTTCTCGCGTGGACTTGCCACGCACGATCAGGCGCAGGATCTCCAGCTGTCGCGCCGTGAGGTTATGCCGCTCGCCTGCGGGTTGCTTGCCCTGCCTGGTGTGCAGAAGCGCCTGGTTGATGACCGTATGGGCGATGGCCGGGCTGAGGTAGCGCTCGCCATTGCGCACCGCGGTAAGGGCCTGTTCCAGTTCGGTGGCGCTGGTGTCCTTGAGCAGGTAGCCGTGTGCGCCGCTTTCCAGGGCCCGCATGATCAGGTCCGGGTCGGTGTGCATCGACAGGATCAGCACCTTGCAGGTGCTGCCGCTGGCGCGCAGTTGGGTGAGGGCGTCCAGCCCGCTGGTGGAGCGCATGGAGATGTCCAGCAGGACAATGTCCGGTGCCAGCGTACGCACCTGTTCGAGCAACTGGCTGCCATCGTCGGCTTCACCGATCACATCATAGCCAGGGATGTCGCAGACCAGTGCGCGCACCCCGGCGCGGATCAGCGAGTGGTCGTCTACCAGCAGCAGCCTACAGGTCATGGGTTGCAGTACTCCTGGCGCGTTCCTGGGTGCGCGGTGGCCATGGGAACATCGCCTCGATGTGCGTGCCCAGGCCAAGCTGGCTGGTGATGTCCAGGCTGCCCTGCAGCGCGGTTACCCGCTCCTGCATGCCGGCCAAGCCCCGCTGGCCTGCTTCGGCCGGTTGCCTGGCTGGCACGAAACCGCGTCCATCGTCGTGGATCGACAACGCCAACCCCTCAGGCGTGCGCTGCAGGCGGACGACCAGGTTGCGAGCCTGGGCGTGGCGCAGCATGTTGGTCACGGCTTCCTGGGTGATGCGGAAAACCGCCATGGCCACGGCCTCGTCGATGCCGCCCAGGCGCTGGTTGCACGCCAGGCTCCAGTGCACGCCGCTGTTGCCCAGGGTGCGCACCAGGTGTGCGCGCAGGCTGGCTTCCAGGCCCAGGCTGGCCAACTGCCGAGGGTTGAGCAGGGCGGAGACATCGCGCACGTTGCCCAGGGTGTCGTCCAGCGTGCTGCGCAGAGCGTCGCAGTGGCCTTGCAGGTCATCGGGCATGCGCTTCTGCAGCCACTGCAGCTGCAGCTTGGCGGCGGTGAGCAACTGGCCGATGTCATCGTGCAATTCCCGGCTCAGGTGCTGGCGCTCGTCTTCCTGGACCTTGAGCATGCGCTCGGCCAACTCCGCCGGGCGCAGGTTGATCGACCTGGCGCCCATGGCCAGGTGCACCGCAGCGCCCAGCGTGGCGGCCAACTGCAGCAGCAGCAGGCTGGTCGGGATCGCCTGGTCGGCCAGGTACAGCGACAGGTTGGCGACCAGCGAGGCCATGCACAGCCCGACCGTCGTCCAGCGCAGCAGGGTTGTGCGGGAACAGCACTGCAAAGAAGTCTTCAAGCGTGGGAACATAGGTAGGGAAGCCACTGAAGTATTGCTGATGGAGGCCTGGCACAATCCATGTCAGAGGCTTTGGAGCAGTACTTTCTATTTTCTTTCGAACACGTGATCCTGCGACCTTGCTGCAGGTTGCAAGCGTTTGTGGGGGCGCATGTTACCACTTCGCAGTGCATTGGTCGCGGTCGGGTAAAGGTATGAAACGCCGGCGGGGCGGGCGCGGGAGAGTAGCAAAGTGCCACTTGGCTTTATTGCGCACCAGGCACTTGCCATGGAACTTGCGCGCTGTTGATTCAACTTGGCCACCGGCAACCTGGAAACTTTCGAGAACTTTCCAAGTTCGACCTGGGTGGGCCTGAATAAACGTGCCCAGCTGCATTTCAAACCAGTTCAATAGGTGGCAGATGAGCGGCCGGAGTGCGTGCTGCCTGCCGTCTCGGTATGCGGGTGAATGCACACGCTGCCTTGCTCGTTACAAGGCGTGCAGGGTTGTGCAAACGGTTGCTGCACGGCTTTGGCCAGTTCACCCAGCAGCACCAGCTGTTCACCGATGTCCAGGTTGAGCCGCCCGGTGCAAGGGTCGACCAGTTCCAGCTGCCAGGCCAGCAGGGTCAGGCAGGCCCCTACTGCGGGCAAAGCTTCGCGCTGCAGGCAACCGCCCTGGCAGGCCGGGGCCAGCAACTGCTGCAGAGCGGTGGTGTAATGGGCGACTTCGCGCAAACCAAGGTGTGCGGCCTGTCGAGCGAGGTTGTCGAGAGCGCTGTCCAGGCAGCGGCAGGCATCCGGGTCGTTGTCGATCAATTCCAGATGCTGCAGGCATTCCTGGGCCTGGGTCAGCAGTACCTGGGCATCCAGCAGGAACCCCTGCAGGGCGTTATCGAACGGCAAGGCGCTGTCCATCATGAAGCCCCCGCGCGTGGGGTAGGCGCAAGGGACGGGCACGCCAATACGATAGCTAGCAAAAGCCTGACTCCATTCATGCAATGAGAATGGCGTCACATTAATGGCTAAAGGATATCGCGAACATCAGGTTGCGCCCGATTGTGGCTAAGGGTTTCCCTGATAAGGGCCTCAGGTGGGGAACTTTTGCCGTCCCGCTGAATCATTCGCGCTTCCCGCAGTAAAACATGATGGTAATGTGATATCAATTGCCTTCACGGCATTTTCCCGCAAGGGTCAAGGTGTGCGTGAAGCCGCCGATACAGGGTGGATGATTTCACTTTTTCCGACTCAAGCCTGGGGGCTTTCCAATGGCTGGCATTCTCGACACGGTAGACCAACGCACGCAACTGGTGGGTGAGAACCGCCTGGAAATCCTGATGTTTCGTCTGGCCGGCCGCCAGCTGTTCGCAATCAACGTGTTCAAGGTGCAGGAAGTGCTGCAACTGCCCAAGCTGACCCTGATGCCCCAGCGCCATGCTTTCGTCTGCGGTGTGGTCAACCTGCGCGGCCAGACCCTGCCGGTGATCGACCTGTCCCAGGCGATCGGCATGCGCCCGCTGCAGCCGGGGCCGGACAGCACCATCATCGTCACCGAATACAACCGCTCGGTGCAGGCCTTCCTGGTGGGCGGTGTCGACCGCATCGTCAACATGAACTGGGAAGCGATCATGCCGCCGCCATCCAGCGCCGGACGCCAGCATTATCTGACCGCCATCACCAAGGTCGATGACAAGCTGGTGGAAGTGATCGACGTGGAGAAGGTGCTGGCTGAGATTGTGCCGTACAACGCCCGGGTTTCCGGCGACAAGCTCGCCGACCCGGTGCTGGCCCGGGCTCGCGGCCGCGAAGTGCTGCTGGTGGACGACTCCAGCGTGGCCCTGGCGCAATTGCGCGACACCCTGTCCCAGTTGGGCGTGAAGTTGCACGTGGCCAGTGATGGCCTGAAGGCGCTGCGCATGCTCAAGGGCTGGGCTGACGCAGGTGAGAACGTGTGCGAGAAGTTGCTGATGGTGTTCACCGACGCCGAGATGCCGGAAATGGACGGCTACCGTTTGACCACCGAGATCCGTGGCGATGCCCGTTTGCGCCAGCTGTACGTGGTGTTGCACACCTCGCTGTCGGGTAGTTTCAACGAGTCCATGGTGAAGAAGGTGGGCTGCGACAACTTCCTGTCCAAGTTCCAGCCCGATCGCCTTGTCGACGTGGTCAAGCAACGTCTGTTGCTGGACGCCGCTACCGCGTGATTCCAGCCCCTGCCGGGTATAAGCTTGGCGTTTTGGCATGACGCGAGGCGGCAGGGATGTTTCTCAGTGAGCTGTATCGGTACCCGGTGAAGTCGGGGCAGGCCCAACGCTTGCAGGCTTCGCCGGTGGGGTTGCTGGGGGTGCACGGCGACCGGCGCTGGATGGTGGTGGAGGAAGAAAACGGACGCTTCCTTACCCAGCGCGCCTGGCCTCAGCTTGGCCGGATCAAGGCAAGCGATGATGACAGTGGCCAGTTGCTGCTCGAAGCACCTGGGCAGGCACCGTTGTGGGTGCCTGTGCCACCTGCCGATGATGCCCTGCGCGGCGTGACCATCTGGCGCGATACCCTGCGTGTGCCGGATGCGGGCGATGCGGCGGCGGCCTGGCTGAGCCAGTTGCTGGGCAAGGCCGTGCGCCTGGTGCATTGCCCGGAGCAGCGCGCGCGTTACCTGCCCAATGGCTACGGCTTCAACAGTGACCGGGCGGCGTTCCCGGACGGTTTCCCGTTGTTGCTGATCGGCCAGGGTTCGCTGGACGAACTCGACCGGCGTATCGGCCGGCCCATGGAGATGCTGCGCTTTCGGCCCAACCTGGTGGTGCAGGGGGCTGAGCCGTTTGCTGAAGATGGCTGGAAGCGGATTCGTATCGGCAGCCTGGAGTTTCGCGTGCTCAAGCCCAGTGTGCGCTGCATCTTTACCACCATCGACCCGGCAACCGGCGAGCGCAGCGAGGACCGCGAGCCGATGGCCACGCTCAGGACCTTCCGCGAGAAAGAAGGGGATGTGCTGTTCGGGCAAAACCTGGCGGTGGATGGCAGCGGGTGGTTGGAGGTAGGGATGCAGGTCGAAATCCTGGAGTAGCTGTGTTGCCTGTGCCGGCCTCTTCGCGGGTATTGCACCGGGTTTGAATGCGGTGCAGTACCTGTGAGAGCGGGTTTACCCGCGAAGGGGTCGGAACAGGCTCACCAGCGATCACATGTCATCGAAATACCGCTCATGCCAATCCACCAGCGGCTGCGGCGAGTTCAGCTTCTGCCCGTAGATCACCGAATACGACAGCACGTTCTGCACATACTGGCGCGTTTCGTCGAACGGGATCGATTCCACCCACACATCGAAGCTCAGGTGCTTGGCGCCTTTGAGCCACTGCCGCACACGCCCGGGGCCGGCGTTGTAGGCTGCCGAAGCGAGCACCCGGTTGCCGTTGAACTGACTGTGTACCTGGCTCAGGTAGGCTGCACCCAGCTGGATGTTCTTGTCCGGGTTGAACACCTGCGCCGGTGATGCCAGCGGGATGCTGAACTTTCGCGCGGTTTCCTTGGCCGTGGCCGGCATCAACTGCATCAGGCCGCTGGCACCCACCGGGGAGCGGGCATCCTCCATGAACGCGCTTTCCTGGCGGGTAATGGCGAATACCCAGCTCGAATGCAGGCCGCGGACCTTGGCCTCGCGCACCAGTGTGTCGCGGTGGGCCATCGGGAAGCGGATGTCCAGGTCGTCCCAGTACTGTGCCTGGCTGATGGTGCGAATGGCCGGGAAGTACCAGCGCAGGTCGTACCCCAGGCGTGCCTGGGCGACCATTTCGTCGCGGCTGAAGTGGCGGCTGACGTGGTACCACTCGCGGCGGCCTTCGACGATCTGGCCGCGAGCGTGGAACTCCAGGGCACGGCGGATGCCCGGGGTATTGCGTACCTTGTTGACCAACTGTGGGCTGAGCACCAGCGGCTTGTTGTTCAGCTGGTAAGGGGTCTGTGCCCGGTCGGCGGCGAGGAAACCGTAGAAGTCACGCTCGCGCGCCACGGTCTTGTACAGCAGCGGGATCTGTGGGTTGTTCGGTTGCGCCAGCTCCAGGCTGCGCGCCTGCCAGTACTTCCAGCGGCTGCTGCTGGCCAGGTCCTGGGGCAGGCGGCGGGTCAGCTCGTAGGCGTCCTCCCAGCGGCCCAGGCGCAGCAGCAGGCGCAGGCGCCATTCGCTGACGGTGTTATCACGCAGTTCGGGGTCGTAGCGGGTCATCAGGTCAAGCGCGCGCGGGTCGTAGCGGCGCGCAAGGGTCAGGCCGATTTCGCGGGCGATGGCCACCTTCTCGTCTCGGGAAAAGTGCATGCGCTGGGCGTAGTCGTCGAGCAGTGCCATGGCCCGCTCCGGGTCCTGTCGGGCCAGGCGGCGCAGGCCGAGGCTGACCACGTCGGACATGGCTTCGTTGACCGGGGTGAAGCGCGACGGCTGGTTGAGCAGCTCGGGTTTTTGCGCCACATCGACCAGCAGGCGCCCCTGTGGGGCGAGAGTGGTCAGGGTCTTGACCAGGTTGTTGGCCAGGCCGTAGTTGCGCGCCTGGGCCGCCAGCTTGGTGCGTTGCCAGCGCTTGGCCTCGGTCAGCTGGCCCTCGGCCGCCCACATGCCGAACAGCGTGTCGCAGGTGGCCGGCTGCGACTTGCCGACGTTCCACAGTTTGTCGGCCGTGGCAAAGCCCTCGGCGCGCAGGCCGTGGCTGAGCTGGTACTGGCCGTTGAGGCAATCCAGTTCGGTGAAATTGAGCTTGGGGTCGTAGTACTTGACGAAGGTGTTCCATTCGCCGCGTTCGGCCAGCCAGCGCAACCAGCGCAGTTTCATCCAGTTGGCCTGGGGCAGGTCGCCATGCTTGGCGAGGAAGCCTTCGATTTCCTGATTGCTGGCGGTTTTCAGGCGGGCGGTGAGTTCGTCGTAGGCCAGGTAGGGCGTCAGCGGGTAGTCGCTGAGGGCTTGGGCATAGCGCAGGTACGGGCCTTTGTCGCCTTTGGCCAGCGCGCGCTTGGCCTCGTCATAGTACTGGCGTTGCAGGGTAAGGTCGGCGGCCTGCGCCGCGCAGGTGGCGGCGGTGAGCAGCAGGCAGGATGCAATATGTAACAGGCGGCTGCGCATGATACGTCCGGGCAGTTGAACCATGGGGAAGTGACGGCGGAGCCAGCACTGTTGGAAGCTATTGCCTTAGCTTAGCTGTTTGCCGGCGGCGGGTGAAAGCACTGTGCTTGTATCGGGATATTAAGTTCGACCAGATGTCGCAAAGCCCTCGCCGGTTGGCCAGGCGGATGCCGTCGGAGGCCAAGTCAGGTAGAATGCGCGCCCGATTTATGGAGACCAACATGACCCTGCTCAAATTCAGCGATGTGTCCCTCGCATTCGGCGCCATGCCGCTGCTGGACAAAGTGTCCTGGCAGATCGCTCGTGGCGAGCGGGTGTGCATCATCGGCCGCAACGGCACCGGCAAGTCGAGCATGCTGCGCCTGGTCAAGGGCGAGCAGAAGGGCGACGACGGCGAAATCTGGCGTGCCCCGGGGCTGAAGATCGGCGAGCTGCCGCAGGAGCTTCCGGTGGCCGACGAACGCACGGTGTTCGACGTGGTGGCCGCAGGGCTGGATGGCGTTGGCGATCTGCTGGCGCAGTTCCACCACCTGAGCCTGAACATCCAGGGCGATGAAGACCTGGAAAAACTCATGCACGTCCAGCACGAGCTGGAAGCCCGTGACGGCTGGCGCTTGCAGCAGGTGGTGGAAAGCACCCTGAGCCGCCTGCAGCTGCCGGCCGACAAGACCCTGGCCGAACTGTCCGGTGGCTGGCGCCGCCGCGTGTTGCTGGCCCAGGCGCTGGTGTCGGAACCCGACCTGCTGCTGCTCGACGAGCCGACCAACCACCTGGACATCGGTGCCATCGCCTGGCTCGAAGAGGCACTTCGCGGCTTCAACGGCGCGGTGCTGTTCATCACCCACGACCGTTCCTTCCTGCAGAACCTGGCCACCCGCATCCTCGAACTGGATCGCGGCGGCCTGATTGACTGGAACGGCGACTATGCCAGCTTCCTGGTGCACAAGGAGGCCGCGCTGGCCGCCGAAGAAACCGCCAACGCATTGTTCGACAAGCGCCTGGCCCAGGAAGAAGTGTGGATCCGCCAAGGCATCAAGGCCCGCCGTACCCGCAACGAGGGCCGCGTGCGCGCGCTGAAGGCCCTGCGTGTGGAGCGTAGCGAACGCCGCGAACGCCAGGGCAAGGCCAACATCCAGATCGAGGCGGCGGAAAAGTCCGGCAAGCAGGTGATGGTGCTGGAAAACGTCAGCTTCCATCACCCCGACGGGCCTGTGCTGGTCAAGGACTTCTCCATGGTCCTGCAGCGTGAGGACCGCATCGGCCTGCTGGGCGCCAACGGTACCGGCAAGACCACCCTGCTCAAGCTGATGCTCGGCGACCTGGAGCCGACCGCCGGCAAGGTCGAGCGCGGCACCAAGCTGGAAGTGGCCTATTTCGACCAGATGCGTCACCAGCTCGACCTGGAAAAGACCGTTATCGACAACCTGGCCGAAGGCCGCGACTTCATCGAGATCGACGGCCAGAACCGCCATGTGCTGAGCTACCTGGGCGATTTCCTGTTCAGCCCTCAGCGTGCCCGTACGCCGGTCAAGGCGCTGTCGGGTGGCGAGCGTGCACGGCTGTTGCTGGCCAAGCTGTTCAGCAAGCCGGCCAACCTGCTGGTGCTTGACGAACCGACCAACGACCTGGACGTGGAAACCCTCGAGCTGCTCGAGGAGGTGCTGTCCAACTACAAGGGCACCGTGCTGATGGTCAGCCACGACCGGGCCTTCCTCGACAACGTCGTCACCAGCACCCTGGTGTTCGAAGGCGAGGGCAAGGTGCGCGAATACGTTGGTGGTTACGAGGACTGGATTCGCCAGGGTGGCTCGCCGAAGCTGCTGGGCGTGACCGAGAGCAAGGGCGGCAAGTCCGAGCTCAACAGCGCGGTGGTGGAGAAGGTCGAGGCCAAGCCGGCGCCTGCCCCTGTTGCAGTGGTGGCCGATGGTTCGAAAAAGAAGCTCAGCTACAAGCTGCAGCGTGAGCTGGAAATGCTGCCGGGGCAGATCGACGAACTGGAGCAGCGCATGGCCGAGGCCCAGGAAGAAGTGAATGCGGCGGGCTTCTATCAGCGGCCTATTGCGGAAACCTCGGCGGTGCTGGCCAAGATCGAGAAGCTGCAGGGTGAGCTGGATGTATTGGTAGAGCGCTGGGCCGAGCTGGAAGGCTGACCAGCGTCAGCCTGATTCGGCCTCCTCGCGGGTGAACCCGCTCCCACAAGGACTGCACCGCAGTTGAACGCGGTACAGTACCTGTGGGAGCGGGTTCACCCGCGAAATGGCCGGCACAGGTTGAATCATTCCTTCTTCTGCAACCGCACCGCCAGTACATCGCACGGCGCGCCATGCAGCACGTCATTGGCCGTAGAGCCCAGTAGCAATGCCAGGCCGTGACGGCCATGGCTGCCGACCACGATCAGGTCGCACTTCTGGTCCTTGGCCAGCTGGTGGATTTCCTGGCGCGGCTGGCCATAGGTCAGGTGCGAGTCGCCGCGGTGGATGTCCGGGTATTTGTTGAACAGGCGGTCCATGCGTTCCTTGGCCTGGTCGAACTGCTGCTGTTGCAGCTGAGACAGGTCCATCGGTACGTCACCGCCGAACGCCATGGCCATCGGCTCGACGATGTGTACCAGCGAAACCTTGGCATTCGACGGTGCGGCCAGCGCCATGGCACGTTTGATCACCGGATCGCATTCTTCGGTCAGGTCGACGGCGACCAGAAGATGTTCGTAGGACATGAGCGGAACTCCTGACAATCGCGATAGAAGAAGTATGGTCGCTTTCGGGCGGGTCTTCCGTGAAAAATGGCTAACCAGCTCATTTGCAACGTTTTATGGGAACTACAGATATGACGGTATTGCTGGTGGTGTCAATCCTGGCGCTGATTCTCAGCCCGCTTTCGTGGCTGCGTACCTCGCGCAAGCAGAGCGAGCAGATGAAGCTGCGCCTGGAGGCTCGGCGCATGGGTTTGGCCATGCAGCTGGCGCCGCAGCAGTGGCCGCACTGGCTGGAAAAGGAGCCGCCGAGCCCGTGCCCGCAATACCACCGGGCACGCCGCCGTGGGCATCAGGACAGCTTCAGCTTCTGGCAGATCTCCCCGGGGGTGTGGTGGAACCAGTGGCGTGAACCCTGCGAGGACCCACGCTTCATGGAGGCCTTGGCGCGCTTGCCGGCGAGTGTCTACAAGGTCGAGGCCGATGCGCGCATGATCGCGCTGTACTGGACCGAGCGGGGCGATACGGCTGTGTTGCAGGATGTTGCCTATGTCCTCGAAACCTTGGCCTGAGACCTGCCTTGCACGGGCCCTGTAGGAGCGGCCTTGTGTCGCGATCGGGCTGCGCAGCAGCCCCGGCAATCTTTGCTTTTCTCTGAAATCCCCGGGGCTGCTGCGCAACCCGATCGCGACACAAGGCCGCTCCTACAGGGGTATGCGGCGCTTTTCAAGCCTCTATAACGACAAAGCGGCGGCTTGGCAGAACCCTGAAGGGGTGGGGTGCCAAGTCGCCGCTTTGCGTTCTGCTGCGCAGAAAAGGCCAGGCAGGCCGGGTATGCATTCAAGCAAGTGCCAGTGTAGCCGTTCGAGGTCGCCGTGCAAGGCAGAGCTGCAACATTCGCCTGCGGTTCATGGTCAATCGCCGACATGAATGGTCAACAATCACTGTCATCATGTTTTGTACCAGGACGCTACAAAATGACCGGAAAGTCGTGTTTTCACCATGCTCGCGAGCATTTGACAACGCTGATCTTTTCGGAGAATGTGTGCACACCCAAATCAAACGGGCGTATGAATTGAGCGTTTGTATGTCAGGACGCCAAGCCATACTTCCGACTAGCGCGCTGACGGGTGTGCCTGGGGCAGGGCAGCTAGGCCTGCTTTTGCTGCAGCGATCGGCGTGTACTGTTCAGCTTCCATATCGTGGAGATCAGTTGATGATTTACGAAGGTAAAGCCATCACGGTTAAGGCTCTTGAAAGTGGCATCGTCGAGCTCAAGTTCGACCTCAAGGGTGAGTCCGTCAACAAGTTCAACCGCCTGACCCTGAACGAACTGCGCCAGGCCGTCGATGCCATCCAGGCCGACGCCTCGGTCAAGGGCGTGATCGTCAGCAGTGGCAAGGACGTGTTCATCGTCGGCGCCGACATCACCGAGTTCGTCGACAACTTCAAGCTGCCCGAGGCCGAACTGGTCGCCGGCAACCTGGAAGCCAACCGCATCTTCAACGCCTTCGAAGACCTCGAAGTGCCGACCGTCGCCGCCATCAACGGCATCGCCCTGGGCGGCGGCCTGGAAATGTGCCTGGCCGCCGACTACCGGGTCATGTCCACCAGCGCCAAGATCGGCCTGCCGGAAGTCAAGCTGGGTATCTACCCGGGCTTCGGCGGTACCGTGCGCCTGCCGCGCCTGATCGGTTCGGACAACGCCATCGAGTGGATTGCCGCCGGCAAGGAAAACCGTGCCGAAGACGCCCTGAAAGTGGGTGCCGTCGACGCCGTGGTCGCGCCTGAGCTGTTGATGGCCGGTGCTCTTGACCTGGTCAAGCGCGCCATTAGTGGCGAGCTGGACTACAAGGCCAAGCGTCAGCCAAAACTGGAAAAGCTCAAGCTCAACGCCATCGAGCAGATGATGGCCTTCGAGACTGCCAAGGGCTTCGTCGCTGGCCAGGCCGGCCCGAACTACCCGGCCCCGGTCGAAGCCATCAAGACCATCCAGAAGGCCGCCAACTTCGGCCGTGACAAGGCCCTGGAAGTCGAAGCCGCAGGCTTCGCGAAGCTGGCCAAGACCTCGGTTGCCGAGAGCCTGATCGGCCTGTTCCTCAACGACCAGGAACTCAAGCGCAAGGCCAAGGCGCATGACGAAATCGCCCGTGACGTGAAGCAGGCCGCCGTGCTCGGCGCCGGCATCATGGGGGGCGGCATCGCCTACCAGTCGGCGGTCAAGGGCACCCCGATCCTGATGAAGGACATCCGCGAGGAAGCCATCCAGCTGGGCCTGAACGAGGCCTCCAAGCTGCTCGGTAACCGTGTCGAGAAGGGCCGCCTGACCCCGGCCAAGATGGCCGAGGCACTCAACGCCATTCGCCCGACCCTGTCCTACGGCGACTTCGCCAATGTCGACATCGTCGTCGAGGCCGTGGTCGAGAACCCGAAAGTCAAGCAGGCCGTGCTGGCTGAAGTGGAAGCCCAGGTGAAGGAAGATGCGATCCTCGCTTCCAACACCTCGACCATTTCCATCAACCTGCTGGCCAAGGCGCTCAAGCGCCCGGAAAACTTCGTCGGCATGCACTTCTTCAACCCGGTGCACATGATGCCGCTGGTGGAAGTCATCCGTGGCGAGAAGTCCAGTGAAGTGGCGGTCGCCACCACTGTGGCCTACGCCAAGAAGATGGGCAAGAACCCGATCGTGGTCAACGACTGCCCGGGCTTTCTGGTCAACCGCGTGCTGTTCCCGTACTTCGGCGGCTTCGCCAAGCTGGTAAGCGCCGGTGTCGACTTCGTGCGTATCGACAAGGTCATGGAAAAGTTCGGCTGGCCGATGGGCCCGGCGTACCTGATGGACGTGGTCGGCATCGACACCGGCCACCACGGCCGTGACGTGATGGCCGAAGGCTTCCCGGACCGCATGAAGGACGAGCGTCGCTCGGCCGTTGACGCACTGTACGAGGCCAACCGCCTGGGCCAGAAGAACGGCAAGGGCTTCTACGCCTACGAAACCGACAAGCGCGGCAAGCCGAAGAAGGTCGCCGATGCCACCGTGCTCGACGTGCTCAAGCCGATCGTCTTCGAGCAGCGTGAAGTCACCGACGAAGACATCATCAACTGGATGATGATCCCGCTGTGCCTGGAGACCGTGCGCTGCCTGGAAGACGGCATCGTCGAAACCGCCGCCGAAGCTGACATGGGTCTGGTCTACGGCATTGGCTTCCCTCCCTTCCGCGGTGGTGCGCTGCGCTACATCGACTCGATCGGTGTGGCCGAATTCGTTGCCCTGGCCGATCAGTACGCCGACCTGGGGCCGCTGTACCACCCGACCGCCAAGCTGCGTGAAATGGCCAAGAACGGCCAGCGCTTCTTCAACTGAGCGGTCAACGAGCTAGAGCGAGAAATTTGATATGAGCCTGAATCCAAGAGACGTGGTGATTGTCGACTTCGGTCGCACGCCGATGGGCCGCTCCAAGGGTGGCATGCACCGCAATACCCGCGCCGAAGACATGTCGGCGCACTTGATCAGCAAGCTGCTGGAACGCAACGACAAGGTCGACCCGAAAGAAGTCGAGGACGTGATCTGGGGCTGCGTCAACCAGACCCTCGAGCAGGGCTGGAACATCGCCCGCATGGCTTCGCTGATGACCCAGATCCCGCACACTTCCGCGGCGCAGACCGTCAGCCGTCTGTGCGGCTCGTCGATGAGTGCGCTGCACACCGCCGCCCAGGCAATCATGACCGGCAATGGTGATGTATTCGTGGTCGGTGGCGTGGAGCACATGGGCCACGTCAGCATGATGCATGGTGTCGACCCCAACCCGCACCTGTCCTTGCATGCCGCCAAGGCTTCCGGGATGATGGGCCTGACCGCGGAAATGCTCGGCAAGATGCACGGCATTACCCGTGAGCAGCAGGACCTGTTCGGCCTGCGTTCGCACCAGCTGGCCCACAAGGCCACGGTCGAAGGCAAGTTCAAGGACGAAATCATCCCGATGCAGGGCTATGACGAGAACGGCTTCCTGAAGGTGTTCGATTTCGACGAAACCATTCGCCCGGAAACCACCCTCGAAGGCCTGGCATCGTTGAAGCCGGCGTTCAACCCGAAAGGCGGTACCGTCACTGCCGGTACCTCGTCGCAGATCACCGACGGTGCGTCGTGCATGATCGTCATGTCCGGCCAGCGCGCCATGGACCTGGGTATCCAGCCAATGGCGGTCATTCGTTCCATGGCGGTGGCTGGTGTCGACCCGGCGATCATGGGCTACGGCCCGGTGCCGTCGACGCAGAAAGCCCTCAAGCGTGCTGGCCTGACCATGGCCGACATCGACTTTATCGAGCTCAATGAAGCCTTCGCTGCACAGGCCCTGCCAGTGCTGAAAGACTTGAAAGTACTCGACAAGATGGATGAGAAGGTTAACCTGCACGGCGGCGCCATTGCCTTGGGCCACCCGTTCGGTTGCTCCGGGGCGCGGATTTCCGGCACCCTGCTCAATGTCATGAAACAGAATGGCGGTACCCTGGGGGTGGCGACCATGTGCGTCGGCCTCGGCCAAGGTATCACCACGGTCTTCGAACGCGTCTGATCGCGCAGCGGGACAGCGACCGGGGCCTTGTGCCCCGGTTTTGTTTTTACAGGTTTTATTCAAGAGGGTGGGCAACATGCAGATACAACCAGGCGTATACCGGCATTACAAAGGGCCTGAGTACCGTGTCTTCAGTGTTGCGCGGCACTCCGAGAGCGAAGAGTGGATGGTGTTCTACCAATGCCTGTATGGTGATTACAGCTTCTGGGTACGGCCACTTTCGATGTTTCAGGAGTCCGTCGAGGTTGACGGCGAGCAGGTGCCACGCTTTGCTTTGGTCAAGGCCGAAGAGGGGCTGCCCGGGTTGCTGGGCAAGTCGCACGAGTGATAGTCCGAACTTGACCTCACACTTTTGCCACTATATATAGCGGTGCCGCGTCTGGCACCTGACGCGTTTTTCATCTTCAGATTCAGGAATACTCCGATCCATGGGCAAATCGCTGGTCATTGTGGAATCCCCGGCCAAGGCCAAGACCATCAACAAGTACCTGGGCAACCAGTACGTGGTGAAGTCGAGTATCGGCCATATCCGAGACCTCCCCACCAGCGGTTCGGCCAGCGCCAGCAAAGAGCCGGCCGCCAAGCGTGGCAAGGCCGCGGGTGAGGCTCCGGCCCTGTCGCCGAAGGAAAAGGCTCGTCGCCAGCTGGTGGCGCGCATGGGCGTCGACCCCGACCACGGCTGGAAGGCCAAGTACGAGATCCTGCCCGGCAAGGAAAAGGTGATCGAAGAGCTGCGCCGCCTGGCGAAGGACGCCGACACTATCTATCTCGCAACCGACTTGGACCGCGAAGGGGAAGCCATTGCCTGGCACCTGCGCGAGGCCATCGGCGGCGACGACACCCGCTATAAGCGCGTGGTGTTCAACGAAATTACCAAGAAGGCTATTCAGGAAGCCTTCTCGCAGCCTGGCGAGCTGGATATCGACCGGGTCAACGCGCAGCAGGCGCGGCGTTTCCTTGACCGCGTGGTCGGCTATATGGTTTCGCCGCTGCTGTGGGCCAAGATCGCCCGTGGCCTGTCCGCCGGTCGTGTACAGTCGGTGGCGGTCAAGCTGGTGGTGGAGCGCGAACGCGAGATCCGCGCGTTCATCCCGGAAGAGTACTGGGAAATTCACGCCGACCTCGGCACCGCCAAGAACGCCAAGGTGCGTTTCGAAGTGGCCCGCGAGAAGGGTGAGGCTTTCAAACCGCTGAATGAAGCCCAGGCCATGGCCGCGCTGGAAAAGCTCAAGGCTTCCAGCTACAGCGTGGTCAAGCGTGAAGACCGCCCGACCAGCAGCAAGCCGTCGGCACCGTTCATTACGTCCACCTTGCAGCAGGCTGCCAGCAACCGCCTGGGCTTCGGTGTGAAGAAAACCATGATGATGGCCCAGCGCTTGTACGAAGCCGGCTACATCACTTACATGCGTACCGACTCGACCAACTTGTCGGCCGATGCCCTGGACATGGCCCGCAGCTACATCGAGCGTGAGTTCGGCAAGCAGTACCTGCCCGAGGCACCGCTGGTGTACGGCAGCAAGGAAGGCGCCCAGGAGGCGCACGAAGCGATTCGTCCTTCCGACGTGAACACCCACCCGAGCAAGCTCAGTGGCATGGAGCGTGACGCCGAGCGCCTGTACGAGCTGATCTGGCGCCAGTTCCTGGCCTGCCAGATGCCGCCGGCGCAGTACCTGTCCACCAGCGTTACCGTGGCCGCAGGCGACTTCGAGCTGCGTGCCAAGGGCCGTATCCTCAAGTTCGATGGTTACACGCGTGTGCTGCCGCAGCAGAGCAAGCCTGGCGAAGACGACGTGTTGCCGGAAATGGTCCAGGGCGAAGCGCTGAAGCTGATCCAGATCGACCCGAGCCAGCACTTCACCAAGCCACCGGCGCGCTTCACCGAAGCCAGCCTGGTCAAGGAAATGGAAAAGCGCGGCATCGGCCGCCCGTCGACCTATGCGGCGATCATTTCGACCATTCAGGACCGTGGCTATGTAACCCTGCACAACCGCCGCTTCTATTCCGAGAAGATGGGCGACATCGTTACCGAGCGCCTGTCCGAGAGCTTCTCCAACTTGATGGACTACGGCTTTACCGCCGACATGGAAGAGAACCTCGACGACGTCGCCCAGGGCGAGCGTGACTGGAAGAACGTACTCGACGAGTTCTACGGCGACTTCAGCAAAAAGCTGCAGACCGCCGAGTCCAGCGAAGACGGCATGCGTGCCAACCAGCCGACCATGACCAACATTCCGTGCAAGGAATGTGGCCGGCCGATGATGATCCGCACTGCCTCCACTGGCGTGTTCCTCGGTTGCTCGGGCTACAGCCTGCCACCGAAAGAACGCTGCAAGGCCACCGTCAACCTGGTGCCGGGCGACGAGATTGCCGCCGACGACGAGGGCGAATCGGAGTCCCGCGTGTTGTTGGGCAAGCACCGCTGCCCGATCTGCGCCACGGCGATGGATGCCTACCTGCTGGACGAGAAGCATAAGCTGCACATCTGTGGTAACAACCCGGATTGCGCCGGCTACGAGATCGAGGAAGGCAACTACCGCATCAAGGGTTACGAAGGGCCGAGCCTGGAGTGCGACAAGTGCGGCAGCGAGATGCAGTTGAAGACGGGCCGCTTCGGCAAATTCTTCGGTTGCACCAACCCGGCGTGCAAGAACACCCGCAAGCTGCTCAAGAGCGGTGAGGCAGCGCCACCGAAGATGGACAAGGTGGACATGCCAGAGCTCAAGTGCGAGAAGGTCGACGATACCTACGTGCTGCGTGATGGCGCTTCGGGGCTGTTCCTGGCCGCCAGCCAGTTCCCCAAGAACCGCGAAACCCGTGCGCCGCTGGTGCTGGAGATCGTGCCGCACAAGCATGAGATCGATCCGAAGTACCACTTCCTCTGCGATGCGCCACAGAAAGACCCTGAAGGCCGCCCGGCGGTTATCCGCTACAGCCGCAAGACCAAGGAGCAGTATGTGCAGTCCGAGGTTGATGGCAAGCCGACCGGCTGGAAGGCGTTCTACGACGGCAATACGTGGAAGGTTGAAGACAAGCGCTGATTCTTCAGTGCTGTAATTGGGGCTGCTTTGCAGCCCATTGCCGGCAGCCAGCTTCCACAGGTACAGCATAGGTCTCGGGCCTGATGCAATCACTGTGGGAGCTGGCTTGCCGGCGATGGGCCGCAAAGCGGCCCCAATCATTTATGATTCAGTTATCCGCCTTGCAGCCTTAGGGAGGGCACAAAAATGGCCCAGGAACTCTACACCCGCACCAACCAGAAACTGTTCTTCGCCGGCCTTGCCCTCGAGTCCATGGCCAAGGCTGAGCAAAGCCAGGCCATGAATGCCCAGGGCCTGGTCCAGGCCGAACGTGAGGCGGCGCTGTTCCATCTCTACGGCGCGCTGCTGGGCCTGTGCCATGAGATCGGTGGCTTCTACCGCCTGCCTGTGGTTGCAACGGTCGAGCAAGCGCTGGCCGACGACGCCCTGAACGGCATCGCTATCCCGGAAGTGGCCGAATTGCTGGAACTGGCCCGCCAGCGCGAAACCTGGCTGGCGCAAATGCTCAGTGCTTATGCCGATTTGTTCCGACCACCGGTCGCGAAAAAAGTGCCGAAAACCGACGTCACACAACCATTGATCCAGGCGGTCAATCTCGATGAGCCCGAGCCTTCGGCGTTGTCGCGCACTGAGCTGGAAAGCTGGCGCAGCAACCTCAAGGGCCTGGTGAGGCGTTTCCGTGACGCGTTGAGTGAGTGCTGATAGCTGCTACGGCTGGTACAATACTGGCCTTTCGCGGAGAACTGCCATTTATGTCTACGTCGTTTCTGGAAATTGTCGAGTTGCCTGATGGCCGCATCGAACTGCGTCGCGCCGAGGATGAGGGCTCTCTGGTAACCCTGGATTTCTCGGAAGACGCCAAGGCGTTCCTGCAGGGTCAGCATGTGGAAGTGGCCAAGGCCATGCTCAGCGTGGGCGTGCAAATGGCCGGCCGCCTCATGGATGGCGAGCTAGAGCGTGATGAAGGGCCGCGTGTGCTGCACTGAGGTGCAGCAGGGCATCAGGTTTCATGCAGTAACAGGCAAAGCCTGAACATCAGCCGAGGCGGATGTTCAGGCTTTGTGCGTTTCCGGCACTGGCAGCGCGCAGCAATTGCTGGCGTGCAGTGGCGTTGACGTTGCCCAGCCAGCTGACCACGGTGTGGCTGCGGCCCAGGCGCAAGGCTTCGCAGGCCAGTTGCAGCGGGCTTTGATTGCCGCGAGGTTGCAGCAGCAGGATGCGTTCACGGTTGAGCCCGGCATCGCGCAGCCAGGCCTGGGTCAGGCTCGACGGCGGGGCGATCAGGGTCAGCCAGCGGGTCTCGTCCTCTTCGCTCAGTTCGCGCAGCACGGGTGCCAGCAGGCTTTGGCAATGCCCGGGGGCTCCGCGCAACGACAGTTCGCTGAACAGCTCGGGCTGGCTGCTCTTGCGCGCCACTTCGCTGGCTTTGAGGCCAGGCAGTACGGGCTGGGCGAGGAATGCTTCGAACAATGGCAACTGGGCTTGCTCGGGTGCGTGAATGAACTGCTGCATGACGCCTCCTGGATCAGCGGCGAATGACGCCGACGCTCAAGCCCTCGATCACCAGCTCCTGCTCTTTCAGGTCGACTTCGATGGGGGCGAATTCGGGGTTTTCGGCAAGCAGCCAGACTTTGCTGCCTTCGCGCTTGAAGCGCTTGACAGTGACTTCGTCGCCGATGCGGGCCACAACGATCTGGCCGTTGCGGGCTTCGCGGCAGGTGTGTACCGCCAGCAGGTCGCCATCGAAGATGCCGACATCCTTCATGCTCATGCCGTGTACGCGCAGCAGATAGTCGGCCTGGGGGTGGAAGAAGTCGGGGTTGATGTTGCAGGATTGCTCGATGTGCTGTTCGGCAAGGATCGGCGCACCGGCAGCAACCCGGCCGATGATCGGCAGGCCGCTTTCTTCGGCCTTGGCTTCCAGGCCGGGGATGCGAATACCGCGGGAGGCGCCCGGGGTCATCTCGATCGCGCCCTTGCGGGCGAGAGCCTTGAGGTGCTCCTCGGCGGCGTTGGGCGACTTGAAGCCCAGCTCCTGAGCGATCTCGGCGCGCGTCGGCGGGAAGCCGTTATCTTCCAGGCAACGCTTGATGAACGCGAGAATTTCGGCTTGGCGTGGCGTCAGTTTCAACATTGTGAGCGCTCTGTCTTTTTGTACAGTGACTGGGATTATATACAGTACTGGATGCGCTGCAAGCCAAAACCTGCAATAAACAGCAGCAATGGCGCTTGCAGCCGACCTCCTGGCGCTTTTAAATGGCGACCGGCCGGTCACCGAGCCTTGACAGAAGCAGGGCTGAAACGTATGTTTCAAACACCTGTTTGTCTGGCGGAGTAGTCGGAGTAGTCATGGCCCAATCGGAAACCGTTGAACGCATTCTCGATGCTGCCGAGCAGCTGTTCGCGGAAAGGGGGTTCGCAGAAACCTCGTTGCGGCTGATTACCAGCAAGGCCGGGGTCAACCTGGCGGCGGTCAACTATCACTTCGGCTCCAAGAAGGCCCTGATCCAGGCAGTATTCTCGCGTTTCCTCGGGCCGTTCTGCGCCAGCCTCGAACGTGAGCTGGAGCGGCGCCAGGCCAAGCCGGAGCACAAGCCGAGCCTCGAAGAGCTGCTGGAAATGCTGGTCGAGCAGGCTTTGGCCGTGCAGCCGCGCAGCAACAACGATCTGTCCATCTTCATGCGCCTGCTGGGCCTGGCGTTCAGCCAGAGCCAGGGCCACCTGCGGCGGTATCTGGAAGACATGTACGGCAAGGTGTTCCGCCGCTACATGCTGCTGGTCAACGAGGCCGCACCGCGCATTCCGCCGCTGGAGCTGTTCTGGCGCGTGCACTTCATGCTTGGCGCTGCGGCCTTCAGCATGTCCGGCATCAAGGCCCTGCGGGCGATTGCCGAGACCGATTTTGGCATCAACACCTCGATCGAGCAGGTAATGCGCCTGATGGTGCCGTTCCTGGCAGCGGGCATGCGTGCCGATAGCGGTGTTACCGACGACGCCATGGCCACCGCGCAGTTGCGCCCGCGCACCAAGACCAGCGCAAGCGCCACCACCGCCAAGGTCTGAAGGCTGGGCGGGGCAGGGCGCTTCGGCTAAGCTAGCGCCCATGCCCGAGCTCGACTTCTTGCACATTTCCCTTGCTGACCAGTGCCTTTATGGCTTTGCCGATGGCCAGCTGCGCCTGCGCGTGCCGGTTTCCACGGCGCGCAATGGCGCCGGCGAGCGCAACGGCTCGGGTTGCACGCCGTGTGGCCTGCACCAGGTACGGGCGAAGATCGGTGCGGGCTTGCCGTTGAATGCGGTATTTGTCGGGCGGCGCTGGACCGGCGAGGTGTGGTCGCCGGCCTTGCATGCGCAATACCCCGGCCGGGACTGGATCCTTAGCCGCATTCTCTGGCTCAGTGGCTGCGAACCGGGGGTCAACCGCCTGGGTGCGGTCGACACCTTCCGCCGTTATATCTACTTGCACGGCACCCCGGATACGGAACCCTTGGGCGTAGCGCTGTCCCATGGTTGCATACGCCTGCGCAACACCGATTTGCTAAGCCTGTTCGAGCAGGTGCCGGCCCATTGCCCGGTGCGCATCGAGCAGGCCGCCTGCCCCCAGTGGGCTTCTCTCGGTCTTCAATGAAGGATTACCCATGACTGTAAGCCTGCAAGGCTCCCTGATGGTGGATATCGCCGGTAAATGGCTGACCGCCGAGGACCGTCACTTGCTGCGCCAGCCTGAAGTGGCCGGCCTGATCATTTTCGCCCGCAATATCGACAGCCCGCGCCAGGTGCGTGAACTGTGCGCGTCGATCCGCGCCATCCGTCCCGACCTGATTCTGGCGGTGGACCAGGAGGGCGGCAGGGTGCAGCGCCTGCGCCAGGGCTTTGTACGCCTGCCGGCCATGCGGGCGATAGCCGACAATGACAACGCCGAGTACCTGGCCGAACAGTGCGGTTGGTTGATGGCGACCGAGGTGCTGGCGGTTGGCCTGGACCTCAGCTTTGCCCCGGTACTCGACCTGGACCACCAGCGCAGCGCCGTGGTGGGCAGCCGCGCCTTCGAGGGTGACCCGCTGCGCGCCACGCAACTGGCCGGGGCGTTCATCCGTGGCATGAATGCGGCAGGCATGGCGGCCTGTGGCAAGCACTTCCCGGGGCATGGCTGGGCCGAAGCGGACTCGCATGTGGCCATTCCCACCGATGAGCGCAGCCTCGAGCAGCTGCGCCAGGCCGACCTGTTGCCGTTCACCCGCCTGAGCCGGCAATTGGCGGCAGTGATGCCGGCGCATGTCATCTACCCGCAGGTCGACAACCAGCCGGCTGGCTTCTCGCGGCGCTGGTTGCAGGACATCCTGCGTGGCGAGCTGGGCTTTGACGGGGTGATCTTCAGTGATGACCTGTCGATGGCGGGTGCGCATGTGGTCGGGGACGCGGCCAGTCGGATCGAGGCGGCGTTGAGCGCTGGCTGCGACATGGGCCTGGTGTGCAATGACCGGGCGGCGGCGGAGCTGGCGTTGAGTGCGGCGCAGCGGATGAAGGTCAAGCCCTCGCCACGGATTGCGCGGATGCGTGGGCAAGGGTTTGCGCGAACGGATTATCGCCAGCAGCCGCAGTGGCTGGAGGCGTTGGGGGCGTTGCGGGAGGCGCAGCTGGTCGATTGACCGCGTCGGCCCCTTCGCGGGCATGCCCGCTCCCACAGGTGCTGTGCTGGTTTCGAAATTAGTGTTGTACCTGTGCCGGCCTCTTCGCGGGTAAACCCGCTCCCACAGAGGTATGGCGCTGGTTTCGAAATTGGTGTTGTACCTGTGCTGTCCTCTTCGCGGGTGAACCCGCTCCCACTGGTACGGCACCGCCCTTGAGGGCACTGATATCCCTGTGGGAGCGGGTTTACCCGCGAAGAGGCCGGTACAGGCAGTGGGGGCACTGGGCTACCGCCCGCGCTTCCCGGGCAGCGGCGCGAACAGCGCTTCGATCTCTTCATCCCCCAGCCGCCATTGCCCGGCCTGCCCACCATCCAGCAGGCTCGCCGCCAGCGCCGCCTTCTCCTGCTGCAACTGCTGGATCTTTTCTTCCACTGTCCCCCGAGTGATCAGCTTGAACACGAACACTGGCTTGTCCTGGCCAATGCGGTAGGCGCGGTCGGTAGCCTGGTTTTCGCTGGCCGGGTTCCACCAGGGGTCGAAGTGGATCACCGTGTCCGCAGCCGTCAGGTTCAAGCCCACGCCACCCGCCTTGAGGCTGATCAGGAACACTTCGCTATCACCCTGCTGGAACTGCTGCACCGGCGTGCGCCGGTCGCGGGTGTCGCCAGTCAGCAGGCTGTAGCGGATCCTGCGCTTCTCCAGTTCCTGCTCGATCAACGCCAGCATCGAGGTGAACTGCGAGAACAACAGCACCCGGCGCCCTTCACTCAGCAGCTCTTCGAGCATTTCCAGCAACGCGCCCAGTTTGCCCTTGTCGGCCTGGTTGCCTTTGCTTTCCACCCCTTTGACCAGGCGCAGGTCACAGCACACCTGGCGCAGCTTGAGCAGGGCGTCGAGGATGACGATCTGGCTGCGCGCGGCGCCATTGCGGGCGATTTCATCGCGGACTTTCTTGTCCATGGCCACCCGCACGGCCTCGTAGGTGTCGCGCTGGGCATCGCTAAGCTCGACCCAGTGCACCATCTCGGTCTTGGCCGGCAGCTCGGTGGCCACCTGCTCCTTGGTGCGGCGCAGCAGGAACGGGCGGACGCGGCTGGCCAGGTGGGCCATGCGCTCGCTGTCGCCGTGGCGCTCGATCGGTGTGCGGTAGTCCTGGTTGAAGCGCTTCAGGTCACCCAGCCAGCCAGGCATGAGGAAGTGGAAAATCGACCACAGCTCGCCCAGGTTGTTTTCCATTGGCGTGCCGGTAAGGCAGACGCGCTGATTGGCCCGCAGCTCGCAAACCGCGAGGGCGGCCTTGCTGGTGCTGCTCTTGATGTTCTGTGCCTCGTCCAGCACCAGTACATGCCAGGCCTGGGCGCGCAGGTGCTCGAGGTCGCGCGGCACCAGGGCATAGGTGGTCAGGACCAGGTCGTATTCGTGCAGTTTGGCGAAATGCTTGCTGCGCCCCGGGCCCTGCAGGGCCAGCACGCGCAGCCCGGGGGCGAAGCGCTGGGCTTCGTCCAGCCAGTTGGGCACCAGGCTGGTCGGCATCACCGCCAGGGCCGGCGCGCTCAGGCGCCCGGTCTGCTTCTCCAGCAGCAGGTGTGCCAGGGCCTGCAGGGTCTTGCCCAGGCCCATGTCGTCGCCGAGAATGCCGCCGGTGCCCATCTCGCGCAGCGCCTGCAGCCAGTTCAGGCCCTGTTGCTGGTAAGGGCGCAGGCTTGCCTGCAACCCGGCCGGCGGTTCTACCTTCAAGTCACGGGCATCGCGCAGGCGTCGGCCCAGGTCGCGTACATGCTCGCCACCTTCCCAGTGCAAAGGAAGGCTGTCGATTTCATTCAGGCGTGCGGCATCGGCACGGTCCAGGCGCAGGGACGGGCCTGCGACGTCTTCGTGCAGGTACAGTTCGCCCAAGGTGCCCATCACTGCCTTGATGCGGCCATAGGGCAAGGCAACGCGCAGGGCCGGGGCATCGAGACGGCCACGGTTGAGGTCGATCAGCAGGTGCTCGTCGTCACTGCGCCGGGCCAGTTCGCTGGGGCGCAGCAGTTCCGGGTTGTTGCGCAGCAGTTGCAGCACGATCGGCAGCAGGCTGTGGCGTTGGCCATCGACCACGATGCCCAGCTCCAGGTCGAACCATTCATGGCCGGGCGCTTCGTCGATGGTGGCGTACCAGTCGTCCACCTCCTGCAGGTTGAAGGCGAAGTCGCGGTGGATGTCGATGTTCCAACCGGCTTCGCGCAGGCGCGGCAGGCCTTCGCGGGCAAAGCGCAGCCAGGCTTCGTCATCGGGCAGCTGGAGCATCTCGCCGGCACTGTCAGGCAGGGCCTTGCTCTGCCGGGTGGCGGCCTTGAAACCGAGGTCGCGCAGCACCTTGCGCAGCGCCTGTTCGGCCTGGGGCTGGCGGCGGATGCGCTGGCAGGTGTCGCCGACCAGGCGGGTCAGCGGCTTGTCGTCGCTGCCGCTGGCGCGCAGGCCGTCGTAGTCGAATGCCAGCGCGGCACGGTGTTGCATCTGCCGTTGCATGCGGCCGGTCTTGGGCATGTAGGCGCTGAATTCGAGACTGCCCAAGGTCAGGTGCGGCCTGGGCTGCAGGTCGTCAATGAGTTGTTCGTCCAGCGTGGTTGGCGTAGGGAGTTGGTGGTTCAAGGCGTTGAGCTTGTGGCTGAGGGGCACGACAAGGTGTTCCGGAACGTCAGGGGCGATGGTCAGTTGCAGGGCAATATGCGGATCGAGGCTGTGCTCGAGCTTGCCCACCACGCTGCCGGTGAAATCGAAATAGTAAAGTGGCAGCAGCGCAATCACGCAGTTCAGCGGCGTTTCACCGTGGTACCAGATGCCCCTATAGTGACCATTGTCCAGCCGCACCCAGCGGAACTCGGCCGCCAGCGTAGGGCCTTCGCGCAGCAGGGGCTTGTTTTCGTTACAGAGCATGCGGCCGGTATCCAGTGCGCGCTGGAACAGCTCACCGCCTTCCCGACCTTTGAGCTGGTAGCCGCGGTCCTGGCTGCCGGCCTGATTGAGCGCCGAAAGCAGGCGCAAGATGCGGATATCGTCTTCCTTGACGAAGCGCGGAGGTTCGTAAAGGAAATCGTAGAGTGACTGCACACGGCTATAGCGCAGCCCCTGGTCTTCGCGTGTGCCTTTGCGTACCCGCAGCGCGCAGCCGGGCTCGTCGGTCAGCACGAGTTGGTAGCAAACCATGCGCCCGCGTTTGTCTTGGGTTTCGGCAGGCTCCTGCGCAGGCTGTTCGAGACCTTTCAGCCAGCGCTGCAGGTTGGCCGGCAGTGCGTCACCGTCACTTTTCGCCGTTGCCTGCTGTTCGCTCAGGACGAACAGCGCGGCGGCGCAATGCTTGCAGTTGTGCCCCACGGGGCAACTGCACTGGCCGCGTACATGGCAGCGGCCAGCCAGGGCAGTGAGGGTTATCTTCTGCCGATAAGGGCTGCCCTCACTGCCACGACAGCTGGCTTCGACGAGCGTGCCGGTGCAGCTTTCGATCTCTACCCGGTCTTCCCGGGCGTAACGCTCACCGCGCTGCAGAACCGGGTCGGTGAACGACTGCGTCCAGTTCGGGTACTCGCGCAGCAGCTGGAGAGCGTCACGACTCATTGCATCACTGCTCCATCATCTCCGGGTCCATCACCGGAATTTTTGGCGTACCCGGTGGTGTCACTTTCAGCAGCACCGCCAGGTGTCCGCCATCGAGGAAGGTCAGCTGGCCGCCCTTGACGTTGCTGTTGCTCTGTTTGAACTGTTCGCTTTGCAGCACGCTGCCGTTGCCGTCCAGCTGGTTGACCCAGAAGTTGGCCTCCACCGCGATGAAGCGGCCCTCGGCGATGCTCAGGTTGCCTTCGATGGGGAAGTGGCCGAACTGCTCGGTGCCTTCGCCCAAGGCGATGCGGCTGGGCTCGCTGCCCACTTGCTGCTGCCAGGCCTTGTGCAGCAGCACGGTGTAGTCGGCGGTGGCTTCCAGGCGGGTGGCTTCGTCTTCCAGCGCCGGGCGACGCTCTGCGTCCTTCTCCAGGCGTGGTGCGCCGGCGCTCCAGTCTTCGGGGGCGAACGGGCTGGTGAAGGCGGGCACGCTGTT
Source organism: Pseudomonas sp. TE3-3-F2023 (assembly GCF_036784815.1). Taxonomy (NCBI): domain Bacteria; kingdom Pseudomonadati; phylum Pseudomonadota; class Gammaproteobacteria; order Pseudomonadales; family Pseudomonadaceae; genus Pseudomonas; species Pseudomonas sp. TE3-3-F2023. Next base: position 2,633,048 of record NZ_CP145113.1, read on the forward strand.
CTGCCGCACCAGGATCATTTCTACCTGATACAGGCCTTCGGCGAAGGCGGCCGGGGCGAACAGCGCCAGCAGCAGGGTCAGGCAACGGATGGCACGCATGGATCTTCCTTAGGCAGGCTGTGGGGTCAGGCGCTCGAACAGCGCCTCCAGGGTATTGAAGCGTTCGTCGGGGCGTTCCATGGGTACCAGGAAGCGGAACTGGGTGGCGCCTTCGAACTTGTAGCGTTTGGGCTGGCCCTGAATCAGCTTGATCAGGGTCAGCGGGTCGACCGGGGTCTCGGCCTCGAACTCGATCTTGCCACCGTTGGGGCCGGCGTCGACTTTCTTGATGCCGAGCTTTTCCGCGTGCAGCTTGAGCGAGGTCAGGCGCATCAGGTTCTTGGTCGGCTCGGGCAACAGGCCGAAGCGGTCGATCATTTCCACCTGCAGGTCCTTGAGGCCTTCTTCGTCGGCAGCCGAGGCAATGCGCTTGTACAGGATCAGCCGCGCATGCACGTCGGGCAGGTAGTCCTCGGGGATCAGTGCCGGCAGGCGCAGGTTGATTTCCGGGCCGCCGCCCAGCGGCTGTTCAAGGTTGGGCTGGGTGCCCTTGCGAATCGCCTTGACCGCTCGCTCGAGCATTTCCATGTACAGGGTAAAGCCCACCGCCTGGATCTGCCCGCTCTGGCCTTCGCCCAGCAGCTCGCCGGCGCCACGAATCTCCAGGTCGTTGGTGGCCAACACGAAGCCGGCACCGAGGTCCTGGGTGTTAGCGATCGCCTCCAGGCGTTTTTCGGCGTCGGCGCTGACCTTCTGCCGGGTTGGCGTCAGCAGGTAGGCGTAGGCCTGGTGGTGGCTACGGCCAACCCGGCCGCGCAGCTGGTGCAGCTGGGCCAGGCCGAACTTGTCGGCGCGTTCGATGACGATGGTGTTGGCGCTGGGCACGTCGATGCCGGTTTCGATGATGGTCGAGGCCACCAGCACGTTGAAGCGCTTGTGGTAGAAGTCGCTCATCACCTGTTCCAGCTCGCGCTCGCGCATCTGCCCGTGGCCGATGCCGATGCGCGCCTCGGGCACCAGTTCGGCAAGGTCGGCGGCGCATTTTTCGATGGTTTTCACATCGTTGTGCAGGTAGTACACCTGGCCACCACGCAGCAGCTCACGCAGCAGTGCCTCCTTGACCGTGCTCTTGTTCTGCTCCATGACGAAGGTGCGTACCGACAGGCGGCGCGCTGGCGGCGTGGCGATGATCGACAGGTCGCGCATGCCCGCCACCGCCATGTTCAGCGTACGCGGGATCGGCGTGGCGGTGAGGGTGAGGATGTCCACCTCGCTGCGCAGGGCCTTGAGCTGTTCCTTCTGACGCACGCCAAAGCGGTGTTCTTCGTCGATGATGGCCAGGCCCAGGTCCTTGAAGCGCACATCGTCCTGCAGCAGCTTGTGGGTGCCGATGAGGATGTCGATCTTGCCTTCGGCCAGCTCGGCGGCGGCGTTGGCCACTTCCTTGGCCGACTTGAAGCGGCTCATCACCTCCACGGTCACCGGCCAGTCGGCAAAGCGGTCGCGGAAGCTGTTGTAGTGCTGCTGGGCGAGCAGGGTTGTGGGCACCAGTACGGCCACCTGGCGGCCGCTGTGCACGGCGATGAACGCCGCGCGCATGGCCACTTCGGTCTTGCCGAAGCCGACATCGCCGCACACCAGGCGGTCCATCGGCTTGGGCGCCAGCATGTCGGCGCGCACGGCTTCGATGGCAGCCTGCTGGTCCGGGGTTTCCTCGAACGGGAAGCCGGCGCTGAAGGTGGCGTAGTCGGCGGACGGGTCGGCAAATGCATAGCCCTTGCGCGCGGCGCGGCGGGCATAGATGTCGAGCAGTTCGGCGGCCACGTCGCGCACCTGTTCGGCGGCCTTGCGCTTGGCCTTCTGCCAGGCCTCCGAGCCAAGCCGGTGCAGCGGTGCCAGTGCATCGTCGCTGCCGGTGTAGCGGGCGATCAGGTGCAGGTTGGCCACCGGCACGTACAGTTTGGCGCCCTCGGCGTATTCCAGGGTGAGGAATTCGGCGGCCTGGCCGTCGATTTCCAGGGTGGCCAGGCCCAGGTAGCGGCCCACGCCATGGTCGATGTGCACCACCGGCGCGCCTTCGCGCAGCTCGGTCAGGTTCTTGATCACCGCGTCGTTGGCGGTTTCGCCGCGCTTGTCGCGGCGCCGGCGCTGCATGACCCGCTGGCCGAACAGAGGGCTTTCGGCCACCAGTGCAATGGCTGGGTCGTCCAGCAGCAGCCCTTCGTCCAGCGGGGCGATGGTGATTGCCAGCCGTTCGCTGCCGGTGATGAAGTCGGCCCAGCCGTCGACGGTGTGCGGGCGCAGTTTCAGCCGTTCGAGCAGCTCCAGCAGCACTTCGCGGCGGCCTGCCGATTCGGCGGTGAACAAAACCCGGCCGGGGAACTGGTCGAGGAAATTGGCCAGTTCGGCCAAGGGCTGGTTGGCCTTGGCCTCGATTGCCAGGTTGGGAAGAGGGCGCGCCGGGAAGCGCTCGCGGCCCACGCCGGGGGCGAGGTCTTCGGTGCTGACCACTACCCGTGGCCATTGCTTGAGCCGGGCAAAGCAGTCTTCAACCGGCAGGAACAGCTCGGCCGGCGGCAGCAGCGGCCGGCTCAGGTCGCCACGGCGGTCTTCATAACGCCCGCGCACGTCGTTCCAGAAGTGTTCGGCGGCCTGTTCCACGCCGGGCAGCGAGAACACCTGGGTGTCGGCCGGCAGGTAGTCGAACAGGGTCGAGGTTTCTTCGAAGAACAGTGGCAGGTAGTACTCGATGCCGGCGGGGATGATGCCGCTGGCCAGGTCCTGGAAGATCGCGCTGCGGCGGAAATCGACATCGAAGCGTTCGCGGAAGCGCGCCTTGAAGCGGGTCACTTCCTCTTTCTGCATCGGGAACTCGCGCGCCGGCAGCAGGCGCACCGAATCCACCTTGTCGATCGAACGCTGGGTCTCGGGGTCGAAGGTGCGCAGCGTCTCGATCTCGTCATCGAACAGGTCGATGCGGTAGGGCAGCTTGCTGCCCATCGGGAACAGGTCGATCAACGCGCCGCGCACGGCGAATTCGCCATGCTCGTAGACGGTGTCGACGCAGCGATAGCCACTGGCCTCCAGGCGCAGGCGCATCTGCTCCACGTCGATGGTCTGGCCCACGTCCAGCACCAGGCTGCTGCCCAGCAGGAAGCGGGTCGGCGCCAGGCGGTGCAGGGCGGTGGTGATCGGCACCACGAGGATGCCGTGGCTCAGCTCCGGCAGGCGGTAGAGGCTGGCGATGCGCTGGGAAATGATGTCCTGGTGCGGCGAGAACAGGTCGTAGGGCAGGGTTTCCCAATCGGGGAACGGCAGCACCGGCAAGTCCGGGGCAAAGAAGCGAAGCTCCTGTTCCAGACGATCGGCAGCCTGGCTGTCGGCAGTCAGCAGCAAAGTGAAGCGGCCCGCGCTGCTGGCGGCTTCGGCGATGGCCAGGCTGAGGGTGGCACCGGGTAGATTGCCCCAGGTTTGTTTGCCGGCTGTGGCCGACATTTGCGGTAGGCGCAGAACTGACACGGGAGATTGCACTCCAAGCGTTGCGGCAAAGAGGTCGATTGTACCGGTGACGGTGCCGGCTGTCAGGCTCGGAAGGGCGTGAACGCTGGCTTGCGTCGCCGCGACAGGCGCTCATTGCCCGTAACGCGTTGGGGCGTCATAATGTAGCCCCTTTTTTCTGTCCCTACATGTGGAAGGTTCCCGTGACTCAGAAGCCCGACCAGTGTCTTGGTGAGTGGATCGATCGTGAAGCCCTGGCTGAAGCGATGATCCCGCTTATCGGTCAGCTCTACCGCAACAACAACGTGGTGAGCTCGATTTATGGCCGTAGCCTGATCAACCGTTCGGTTATCTCGATCCTCAAGGCGCACCGCTTTGCGCGTCATCGTCAAACCGACGAAACCGAACTGTCCGTCCACGAGACATTCCCCCTGCTCAAGGCCATGAGCGAGCTGAAACTGGGCGCCGCTTCGGTCGACCTGGGCAAGCTGGCCAACAAGTTCAAGCAGGAAGGCAACGGCCGCACTGCCGAGCAGTTCGTCCGTGAAGAACTGGCCGAGGTGGTTGGCCAGCAGAACGCTTCGGCGCGCAAGGGCACTGACGTTGTCCTGTACGGCTTCGGCCGCATCGGCCGCCTGCTGGCGCGTATCCTGATCGAGAAGACCGGTGGCGGCGACGGCCTGCGCCTGCGCGCCATCGTCGTGCGCAAGGGCGCCGAGAACGACCTGGTCAAGCGTGCCAGCCTGCTGCGCCGCGACTCGGTGCACGGCCCGTTCGATGGCACCATCACCATCGACGAAGCCAACAACACCATCACTGCCAACGGCAACCTGATCCAGGTCATCTACGCCAAGAGCCCGAGCGAAGTCGACTACACCCAGTACGGCATCGAAAACGCGCTGATCGTCGACAACACCGGCGTATGGCGTGATGCCGACGGCCTGGGCCAGCACCTGGCCTGCCCGGGCGCTGCCCGCGTGATCCTCACCGCACCTGGCAAGGGCGCGCTGAAGAACATCGTGCACGGCATCAACCACGGTGACATCGCTGCCGATGACAAGATCATCTCGGCCGCTTCCTGCACCACCAACGCCATCGTGCCGGTGCTCAAGGCCATCAACGACCAGTACGGCATCGTCAACGGCCACGTCGAAACCGTTCACTCGTTCACCAACGACCAGAACCTGATCGACAACTTCCACAAGGGCAGCCGCCGTGGCCGTGCCGCGCCGCTGAACATGGTCATCACCGAAACCGGCGCCGCCACTGCTGCCGCCAAGGCACTGCCAGTGCTGAAAGGCAAGCTGACCGGCAACGCCATTCGCGTACCGACGCCGAACGTTTCGATGGCCATCCTCAACCTGAACCTCGAGAAGGCCACCAGCCGCGACGAGATCAACGAGTACCTGCGCCAGACCGCCATGCACTCGGAACTGCACAAGCAGATCGATTACGTCAGCTCGCAGGAAGTGGTTTCGACCGACTTCGTAGGTTCGCGCCACGCTGGTGTGGTTGACGCCGAAGCGACCATCTGCAACGACAACCGCGTTGTTCTGTACGTCTGGTACGACAACGAATTCGGTTACAGCTGCCAGGTGGTTCGTGTGATGGAAGAGATGGCCGGTGTGAACCCGCCAGCGTTTCCGCACTGATACGCTTGTAAGGCAATGAAAAAACGGGAACCTTCGGGTTCCCGTTTTTTTATCCAGAATTTTTGTTGTCTGTGCCGGCCTCTTCGCGGGTAAACCCGCTCCCACAGGGCCGCGTCGTCCGTGAGGGCAGTGGTATACCTGTGGGAGCGGGTTTACCCGCGAAGAGGCCAGTACAGGCAACCGAGAGCCCGAACCTTGCGCACAGCCTTGCTGTTCATCCTCATGCTGCTCACCGCCTGCGACCAGGGCCCCACCCTGGAGCGCCTGGGCGGCCCGACCATGGGCAGCAGCTACAGCATCCAGTACGTGCGCGAACCCGGCGGCCCGGCGCCGGTCCAGGTGCGGGCGGCAGTCGAAACCATTCTGCACGACATCGACCAGCACTACTCGACCTACCGCGGCGACTCCACCGTCAGCCGTTTCAACCAGTTGCCCGCCAACCAGTGCCAGGTCCTGCCGCCCGACATGCTCGAACTGGTCAGCCTTGGTCAGCACCTGGCCGAGCAGAGCGACGGCGCCTTCGACCTTACCGTCGAACCCTTGCTCGACCTGTGGGGGTTCGGCCCCCAGGCCCGCCACGAGCAGGTGCCCGACCCGCTGGCCCTGGCCCAGGTGCGTCAGCGCGTGGGCTACCGGCACTTGCACATCGACGGCCAGGCCTTGTGCAAGGACGCCTCGGTGCAACTCGACTTCAACAGCATCGCCGCCGGCCATGCGGTCGACCTGATCGCCGCGCGCCTGCAGGCCATGGGTGTAGCCAGCTTTGTCGCCGAAGCCACCGGCGAGCTCAAGGCCGCCGGCCACAAGCCCGATGGCAGCCCATGGCGCATCGCCCTGGAGCTGCCCCGCGAAGATCGCCAGATAGCCCGCCAGATCATCGCGGTCAATGGCCTTTCAGTATCAACCTCGGGTGACTATCGGCACTATTTCGAGGAGAATGGCCGGCGCTATTCGCACACCTTCGATGCTCGCCTCGGGCGCCCGGTGCAGCACGACCTGGCCGCGGTCACCGTGCTCGATGCCTCGGCGCTGCAGGCCGACGGCTATTCGACGCTGCTGTTGATCCTGGGCCCGGAACGTGGCTGGGATTTTGCCGTGGCGCATGACCTGGCCGCGGTATTGGTGACTCGGGCCGAGGGTGGCTTCGTCTCCCGAGCTACGCCTGCATTCGAACGGGCAGTGAAAGGCGAGTGAAAGCACAAGCAGGGATGATCGCCGCCAGGGAATGGTTCACACATGTAGTGCGGGCAAAATTGGCCTACGACGCGACCAAGGGTTAATGTGCGCGGCGTTCACGCTTGATTAGACTGCACCCGAATTTTCTCATGACGCCCCGGCGGCATGATCGCGCCCCGCGAGCGACCGTGGCTTGCGGGCCAGTTCTGAAGGAGTACGCATGGCTGTCTACAACTACGACGTAGTGGTGCTGGGTTCCGGCCCGGCCGGAGAAGGTGCGGCAATGAACGCCGCCAAAGCAGGGCGCAAGGTGGCGATGGTCGATAGCCGTCGCCAGGTCGGGGGCAACTGCACCCACCTGGGCACCATCCCGTCCAAGGCACTGCGTCACTCGGTGCGGCAGATCATGCAGTTCAACACCAACCCGATGTTCCGTGCCATCGGCGAGCCGCGCTGGTTCTCGTTCCCGGACGTGCTGAAAAGCGCCGAGAAGGTCATCGCCAAGCAGGTAGCGTCGCGCACCGGCTACTACGCGCGTAACCGCGTGGACGTGTTCGTCGGCACCGGCAGCTTCGCCGACGAGCAGACCGTCGAAGTGGTCTGCCCGAACGGTGTGGTGGAAAAGCTCAACGCCAAGCACATCATCATCGCCACTGGCTCGCGCCCGTACCGCCCGGCCGACATCGACTTCCACCACCCGCGCGTCTATGACAGCGACACCATCCTCAGCCTCAGCCACACTCCGCGCAAGCTGATCGTGTACGGTGCCGGCGTGATCGGTTGCGAATACGCCTCGATCTTCAGCGGCCTGGGTGTATTGGTAGAGCTGGTGGACAACCGTGGCCAGTTGCTGAGCTTCCTCGACTCGGAGATTTCCCAGGCGCTGAGCTACCACTTCAGCAACAACAACATCACCGTACGCCACAACGAAGAGTATGAGCGCGTCGAAGGCCTGGACAACGGGGTGATCCTGCACCTGAAGTCGGGCAAGAAGATCAAGGCCGACGCCTTGCTGTGGTGCAACGGCCGTACCGGCAACACCGACAAGCTGGGCCTGGAAAACATCGGCATCAAGGTCAACAGCCGCGGCCAGATCGAGGTCGACGAGGCCTACCGCACCAGCGTGCCGAACATCTACGGTGCCGGCGACGTGATTGGCTGGCCGAGCCTGGCCAGTGCCGCCCATGACCAGGGCCGCTCTGCCGCTGGCAGCATCGTCGATAACGGCAGCTGGCGCTTCGTCAACGACGTGCCGACCGGCATCTACACCATTCCGGAGATCAGCTCGATCGGCAAGAACGAGCAGGAGCTGACCCAGGCCAAGGTACCGTATGAAGTGGGCAAGGCCTTCTTCAAGAGCATGGCCCGTGCACAGATCGCAGGCGAGCCGCAAGGCATGCTGAAGATCCTGTTCCACCGCGAAACACTGGAAGTGCTGGGGGTACACTGCTTCGGCTACCAGGCTTCGGAAATCGTCCATATCGGCCAGGCAGTGATGAACCAGCCGGGTGAGCAGAACAACCTGAAATACTTCGTCAACACCACGTTCAACTACCCGACCATGGCCGAAGCCTATCGGGTAGCTGCCTACGACGGCCTGAACCGGCTTTTTTGAGCGGCTCCGACCGGTGGCCTGAGCCGGTCGGAGAGACCGATTTCAACCCTGCCCGAGGGTGGTCTTGGCCAAACCGGGAAAGTCTGTAATCAGGCTGTCCACGCCAAAATCAGCGAGCCGGCGCATCAGTGCCGGTTCGTTGACCGTCCACACCGACACGTGCAAACCCTGGCCCTGGGCTTTCAGCAGGCGCTCGGGGGTGCACAGTGTCCAGTTCAATGCCAGCAGATCGCAGCCGTAGTTCTGCGCCACCTTCAGCGGGTCGAGCCAGGCGTATTCGGCGACCAGCCCGCGCTTGACGTCCGGCACCAGCTCCAGGGCGGCACCCAGTACTTCGCGTGAGCTGGAGGTGATGGTCACCTTGTCCAGCAGGCCGTACTGCTGGGCCAGCTCGCGGATCGCCAGCACGGTGGTGGCGGCACGGGTGCGCGAGGCGCTTTTCACCTCCAGTTGCCAGTGCTCGAACGGGCATTTCTGGAACAGTTCCTCCAGTCTCGGGATCGGGCAGGGCTGGACATGGCCCGGGCCGCCCTTGCGGGCATCGATCTTGACCAGGTCTGCGGCCGGGTGCTCGACCACCTTGCCGCGTTTGCCGGTGGTGCGCTTGAGGGTAGGGTCATGGATCACCATCAGCTCGTTGTCGGCCGACAGGTGCAGGTCCAGCTCGCAGCGAGTCACGCCATGGGCGAGGCATTGCTGGAAGCTCTTCAGGGTATTCTCGGGCGCTTCGCCCTTGGCGCCGCGGTGGCCGTAGATCAGGGTCACGTTCGTTCCTTCAAATCAGAGAAAAATAGGCTCAGGAGGCGGGGTCGTTCTGTTCCAGCTGCTGGCGCCGTTGCTGCTGCTGGCGCTGCAGGATGTAGCGGGCCAGCAGTTGCCGTTGGGCGTCGGTCATGTCGATGAATTCGGTGCCGACCTCGAAGCCGCCCTCCGGGCGCGGGTCGCAATGGGTAACCTTGCCGCGCAGCAGCAGGCCATGGGCGCGCGGCATCAGCACCATCTTCACCTTCACTCGGGAGCCGGGGGCCACCGCTGTGGCTTGCGCGAATTCGATGCCGCCCTCGGAAATGACCACCGGCTGGGGCTGGCCAACTTCGCCGATCAGGGTCTGGGCAACCACCGCGCTGAGCAGGTCGAGGCGCTTGTTCTGCGCACGCAGGAAGGCGGCAAGGGTGCGGTCCTTGTCGCTAAGCTGGCGCAGCAGGTGCTGCGACTCGAAGTCGGACAGGTGCAGTTCGCTGAGCAGGTTGAACAATGGCGAATCATCTTGCAACACATCTGGGTCAAGGGCTTCGGCCGCGCTGAGGGGGCTGATTTGAAGTGCGATCCGATCTTCGATGCGGTAGTATTCGCGGCGATCTTCTTCGTCTAATGTCGTCATGGCGAACCCAAGGTAGCGGCGGTGGTCCGAGTGTAAAGCCGCCGTAGGCGCCTCGCCACAAGGACGTTCCCTTTCATCCGAACAAGCCCCGACATGTTCAGACCTCTTTTCGCATTCATCGGCACGCGTTATACCCGTGCCAAACGTCGCAATCACTTCGTCTCGTTCATTTCCCTGACCTCGATGATCGGCCTCGCCCTGGGCGTGGTGGTGATGATCGTGGTGCTCTCGGTGATGAACGGTTTCGACCACGAGATGCGTACCCGCGTGTTGGGCATGATCCCCCATGCCACGCTGGAGAGCGGCCAGCCTATTGCCGACTGGCCGGCCCTTGCCCAACAAGTAAAGCAGAATCCGCAGGTGGTGGCGGTCGCGCCCTTCACCCAGATGCAGGGCCTGCTGACCCATGAAGGCAAGGTGCAGAAGGTGCTGCTCAACGGCATCGACCCGGCCCGCGAGCGCGAAGTGTCGATCATCGACAAGTTCGTCCTGCAGGGGCGCCTCGACCAGCTGGCGCCGGGCGAGTGGGGCATAATGATCGGCGACAAGGCCGCGGCCAAGCTGGGCGTGGGCATCGGCGACAAGCTCACCTTCGTCGCCCCCGAGGTCAGTGTGACCCCGGCCGGCATGTTCCCGCGCATGAAACGCTTCACCGTGGTCGGTACCTTCCATGTGGGCGCGGGCGAGATCGACGGCTACCTGGGCCTGACCAACATCAGCGACCTGTCCCGGCTGCACCGTTGGAAGCCCGACCAGGTCCAGGGCCTGCGCCTGAAGTTCGACGACCTGTTCCAGGCGCCACGGGTGGCCTGGGACATCGCCCAGCGCCTGGGTGAGCAAGAGTTCTACAGCCGTGACTGGACCCGTACCCACGGCAACCTGTACCAGGCGATCCGCATGGAAAAGGCCATGATCGGCCTGCTGTTGCTGCTGATCGTGGCGGTGGCGGCGTTCAACATCATTTCCACCCTGGTGATGGTGGTCAACGACAAGCGTGGCGACATCGCCATCCTGCGTACCCTGGGCGCCACGCCCGGGCAGATCATGCTCATCTTCATGGTCCAGGGCACGGTGATCGGGGTGATCGGTACCCTGATCGGCGCCGTGGTCGGGATCGTCGCCGCGCTGAACGTGAGCGCGGTGATCGCCGGCATCGAGAAACTGATCGGGCACAAGTTCCTCAACGCCGATGTGTATTTCATCGATTACCTGCCGTCGCAGATCCAGGCCCAGGACGTGTACATGGTCTGTGGTGCGGCACTGGTCCTGAGTTTCTTCGCCACCCTGTACCCGGCCTGGCGTGCGGCCCGCACCCAGCCTGCAGAGGCGCTACGTTATGAGTGAGTCGCGCATGAGTGATAAAGCCGTTCTGAGTTGCCGCAACCTGGGCAAGTCCTACGACGAGGGCCCGGAATCGGTGCAGGTGCTGTCCGGGCTCAACCTCGAGCTGCACGCCGGTGAGCGGGTAGCCATCGTGGGCAGCTCCGGCTCGGGCAAGAGTACCTTGCTGAACCTGCTGGGCGGCCTCGACCGGCCGACCCAGGGCAGCGTCTGGCTGGCCGGGGAGGAGCTGTCGGCGCTGGGCGAGCGTGCCCGTGGCCTGTTGCGCAACCGCGAGCTGGGCTTTGTCTACCAGTTTCACCACCTGCTGCCGGAATTCACTGCCATCGAGAACGTGTGCATGCCGTTGCTGATCGGCCGCACGCCCATCCCCGAGGCCCGTGAGCGTGCCGAGGCGCTGCTCAAGCGCGTGGGCCTGTCCCACCGTTTCAACCACAAGCCGGCCGAGCTGTCCGGTGGTGAGCGCCAGCGGGTGGCAATTGCCCGGGCACTGGTCAACCGCCCCGGCCTGGTAATGCTCGACGAGCCGACCGGCAACCTCGACCACCACACCGCCCAGGGCATTCAGGAGTTGATGCAGGAACTGTCCAGCGCGTCGCGCACGGCATTCCTGGTGGTCACCCACGATCTCAACCTGGCGCGCCAGATGGACCGTGTATTGAAGCTCGACGACGGCCACCTGGTGGCGATCTGATCGACTGCACGGGGTGGCCGGTGCCGCCCCGTTTTCCTGTTTTCATTGGGTGATTTCGTACATGTTCAGACCCTTGCCCATCTTCATCGGTGCGCGCTACACCCGAGCCAAGCGCCGCAACCACTTCATCTCGTTCATCTCGATGACCTCGATGATCGGCCTGTCGCTGGGTGTGCTGGCGATGATCGTGGTGCTGTCGGTGATGAACGGCTTCCAGCGCGAAATGAGTTCGCGCATCCTCGGCCTGGTACCGCATGCCGCCATCCTCGGCGTGCAGCCACTGGACGACTGGCACAAGGTGGCCGACGCGGCCATGCGCGACCCGGCGGTGATGGCGGCGGCGCCGATTACCGAAATGGAAGGTATGCTGTCGTACAAGGGCGCGATGCAGCCGATCCAGGTGGGCGGTATCGACCCGGCCGAAGAGGGCAAGGTCTCGATCGTCGGCCAGCATATCGTCCAGGGGCGCCTGCAGGACCTGCAGCCGGGTGAGTTCGGCGTGGTCATCGGTGAGCTGACTGCGCGGCGCTTCCGCCTGAACACCGGCGACAAGCTGACGCTGATCGTGCCGGAAATCAGCAAGGAGCCGGGCGGTATCACACCGCGCATGCAGCGCCTGACCGTGGTCGGCATCTTCAAGGTCGGCGCCGAACTGGATGGCTCGCAGGCTTACATTCATGTGGCCGATGCTGGCGCCATGCAGCGCTGGGCGCCGGGCCAGGTGCAGGGCGTGCGCCTGAAGCTGCACGACCTGTATGCCGCGCCGCAGGTGTCCAAGGCCATCGCTGCCGGGCTTGGCGATGCCTACCGGGCCGATGACTGGTCGCACACCCAGGGCAGCCTGTTCAGCGCCATGAAGATGGAAAAGACCATGATCGGCCTGCTGCTGCTGATGATCATCGCGGTGGCGGCGTTCAACATCATCGCCACCCTGGTGATGGTGGTGAACGACAAGGGGCCGGACATCGCCATCCTGCGCACCCTGGGCGCCACGCCGGCGCAGATCATGGGCACGTTCATGGTCCAGGGCAGCCTGATCGGCATTGTCGGGACGCTGATCGGTGGCGTGCTGGGGGTAATTGCGGCGTTCAACGTCAGCCAGATCGTCGGTTGGCTGGAGCGGGTGAGCGGGCAGCACATCTTCACTTCGGATGTTTACTTCGTCAGCAGCTTGCCGTCGCAGCTGCAGTGGGGCGATGTGGCGATCATCTGCACTGCCGGGTTGGTGATGAGCTTCCTGGCGACCATTTACCCGGCTTATCGGGCATCGCAGGTGCAGCCGGCGATTGGTCTGGCGGTTTGAGTAACTGTTGAGGGCCTCATCGCCGGCAAGCCAGCTCCCACAGGATTGCATCAAGCCCAAGGCATGCGCTGTACCTGTGGGAGCTGGCTTGCCGGCGATGGGCTGCAAAGCAGCCCCGATGTCACCGGCCTTCAGTGAAATCGATCACGAATCGTGTCCAACCGTCCGCACACTCCGCCCTGATGTGCCCGCCATGGGCCTGCACGATCGACCGGGTAATCGCCAACCCCAACCCGGCATGCTCGCTACTGCCTTCCCGCCGCGCCGGGTCCACCCGGTAGAAGCGGTCGAACAGCCGCGGTAACGCCGCCGGCTCGATAGCCGCCCCGGTATTGGCCACACCAATCCTCGGCCCTGGCCCCAATGTCACACGTATCTGCCCTCCCGCCGGGGTGAAGCGCAAGGCATTGTCCAGCAAGTTGGACAGCGCCCGGCGCAGCATATGCCGGTCGCCCCGCAGCAGCGCCTCACCCTCGCGCAGCATCTGCACGCCGCTGTCCTCTGCCAGCGGTGCGTAGTATTCAAGCAGCGCATCCACCTCCTCATGCAGCACCAGCGGTGCTTGCCCCGGCACCAGCAGGCCGTGGTCGGCCTTGGCCAGGAACAGCATGTCGTTGATCATCTGCGCCATCCATTGCAGCTCCTCGAGGTTGCCGTGCAGGGCTTCGCGGTACTCTTCGAGGCTGCGCGGGCGGGTGAGGGTGACCTGGGTATGGGTCAGCAGGTTGGACAGCGGCGTGCGCAGCTCGTGGGCGATGTCGGCAGAGAATGCCGACAGGCGCTGGAAGGCATCGTCCAGGCGCTGCAGCATGGCGTTCATGGCCGTCGCCAGCTCGGCCAGCTCTTCGGGCATCTGTGCCACCGGCAGGCGGGTGGTGAGCGAGCGCGCCGATACGCTGGCAGCCACCTGGCCCATCTGCCGCAAAGGGCGCAACCCGCGGCGTGCTGCCCAGGCACCGAGCAGGGCCGTGGCCAGCGCCGACAGGCCCACTGTCAGCCAGATCAGCCGTTGCATGCCCTGCAGGAAGTGCTGGTGATGGGTGATGTCGAGGTACAGGGTCAGTTGTGGCGACTGCGGGGCGCCTTGCGCCAGGTGCACGGCCAGGCTGCGGTAGTCGGTGCCTTGCGCATGCAAGGTAGCCAGCCCGTCGGGCAGCGCCCGTGGCAGGCCTGTACGGCTTTCGAACCAGGTGGCACCGTCGCTGCCGTTGATGCGCAGGGCCAGGTCGGCCTGGTGGCCCAGTTCATCGCGCAAGGCGGGCAGGCGCGCCTGCAGCTCGGCCGGGGTGGTGATGCCGGCCAGCTGGGTGCGGAACAGCGACAGGCGCGAGTCCAGCAGTTGCTGGTCCAGTTCGACGAAGTGCTGCTCGCTGGCCCGGCTGAATATCAGGCCGGCGCCGAGCGAGACCGTGGCGGTGCAGGCGGCGAACAGCAAGGCCAGGCGGCTGCCGAGGGAGACCCGGCGCATCACTCCGCGCGCTCTTCGAGTACATAACCCATGCCGCGTACGGTATGGATCAGCTTGTTGGAATGCGGGTCGTCGATCTTCAGGCGCAGGCGGCGGATCGCCACTTCGATCACATTGGTGTCACTGTCGAAATTCATGTCCCACACCTGCGAGGCGATCAGCGATTTGGGCAGCACCTCGCCCTGGCGGCGCAGCAGTAGTTCAAGCAGGGCGAACTCCTTGGCGGTCAGGTCGATGCGCTGGCCGGCGCGCTCGGCGCGGCGGCGGATCAGGTCCAGGCGCAGGTCGGCCAGGCTCAGGGTCGTGTCCTGGTTGGGGCTGGTGCCCCGGCGCAGCAGGCTGCGCACCCGGGCCAGCAGTTCGGAGAAGGCGAACGGCTTGACCAGGTAATCATCGGCGCCCAGCTCCAGGCCGTGTACTCGGTCCTCCACGGCATCGCGAGCGGTGAGAAACAGCACCGGGGTGTCCAGGCCGGCCTGGCGCACGGCCTGGAGGATCTGCCAGCCGTCCCGGCCGGGCAGCATCACGTCGAGAATCAGCAGGTCGTGGTCGCCGGTCAGGGCGAGGAACTGGCCGGTCTCGCCATCGGTGGCCAGTTCGGTGGCGAAGCCAGCCTCGTTCAGGCCCTGGCTCAGGTACTGGCCGGTACGGGCCTGGTCTTCGACGATCAGCAGTTTCATTGGGTGAATTGACTCCAGCAAGCGGCGCAAAGCCCTGTGGGAGCGGGTTTGCCCGCGAAGAATTCAACACGGTGCATGGCACCGGCTTTGCCTGTGTTCGCGGGTGAACCCGCTCCTACTGGGGCTGGGTGATGCTGAGATGATACGTGACGATGCACCCGCTCGCCCCAAACTGACGAAGATGTAATCCCGCTGACTTGCGCTCCAAGGCGAGGTGCAAAACCGGTAGACTAGGGGCAATTTCGAACCTTCAGGTCAGTTTCCATGCATCCCGCTGCCGAACATTCCCCGCTGGGCAAGTCCAGCGAATACATTGCCACCTATTCCCCGGAGCTGCTGTTCCCGATCCCGCGTACCGCCAAGTGGGCCGAGCTGGGTGTTACTGCCCAGACCTTGCCGTGGCAGGGTGTGGATTACTGGAACTGCTTCGAGCTGAGCTGGCTGCTGCCTTCGGGCAAGCCGGTGGTGGCGATCGGCGAGTTCGCCATTCCCGCCGATTCGCCGAACATCATCGAGTCCAAGTCGTTCAAGCTGTACCTGAACTCGCTGAACCAGACGGTTTTCGCCTCGCCTGGCGAGCTGCAGGCGTGCCTGGAGAAAGACCTGTCCGCAGCCGCCGGCAAGCCGGTGAGCGTGAAAGTGCGCACCTTGGCCGAGGTCGAGGCCCAAGGCGTGGTGGCATTGCCGGGGCAGTGCATCGATGCGCTGGACGTTGCCATCAGCAACTACGAACAACCACAACCAGGGCTGCTGCGCTGCAACCCGGAGCAGCAGGTGGAAGAAACCCTGCACAGCCACCTGTTGAAGTCCAACTGCCCGGTCACCGGCCAGCCAGACTGGGGTAGCCTGGTGGTCGAGTACAAGGGCAGGGGGCTGGACCATGCCAGCCTGCTGACCTACCTGATCAGCTTCCGCCAGCATGCCGACTTCCACGAGCAGTGTGTGGAGCGGATCTACTTGGACTTGAAGAACCTGCTGCAGCCGGAGCATTTGACGGTGTACGCGCGCTATGTGCGCCGGGGTGGGCTGGATATCAACCCTTACCGCAGCACGGGGGCGATCAGCCCGGACAACAAGCGCCTGGTTCGGCAGTAAGGTTCGCAAGTACGCCGGGGGGGCGCTTCGCGCCCCTATCGCGACACAAGGCCGCTCCTACAGGTACAGCGCAAGCCTCAAATCTTGCGCTGTACCTGTAGGAGCGGCCTTGTGTCGCGATAGGGCCGCAAAGCGGCCGCAGTATTTCTAGATCCCCATGCTGTGCAGCGAGTTGGCAATGCTGCGCAGGGTAGCGGTGAGGTCGGGGTGTTCGGCCTCGAAGCGTTCGATCGCCAGGTTCACGCCGTCCACCAGGTTGTTGTCTGGCGTGGCTTCCTCAAGCTTCAGTTGCGCCTCGATCTGGCGCGCTTCTTCGTGCAGCGCGGCCAGTTCCTCGTCCGAAAGTGGCACGTTGCGGTCCAGTTGCTCGCGCAAGCTGTTCAGGCGCTCTTGCAATTCGCGGGCAGGCATTGGCAGTTCTCCATCAATGGCTTGGCAAGCCATGGACCTCAGCGAAGCGGCAAAGGTTCTGGCTTGTCTTCAGCGTAATCCACCTGCCGTTGCTTTGCATGATCCGCGTCAAGGGTGCTGTATCAGGGTTTTTCGCCCTTGCGCCGGCGTTGGGCAATGTCCTGCAGGCAGTTATCCAGCGCCTCCAGGTGGTCGATGACCGAGTGCACGCCCAGGCTGAACAGTTCCAGCGTCGCCTTGCCACGGGCCAGGTCCTGTTCCTGCGCCGTCATGGCTTGCCATTGCCGCGAGCTGCGGTCGCAGAACGGGCTGCAGGCGGCCAGCCCCACCGTCCACAGCCCCGCGTTCAGGCCAGACTGCAACAGGCGTGGGTCGCCGCTGACCAGCACGCAGCCGTCCAGGCGTTCGCTGTCCAGCGTCATCAGGGCTTGCCAGCAGGCATTTGGCGCCGGCCAGCGCACGCCGTTCACCGAATGCCCCGGCAGCCAGGCAGGCAGTACATGCGCAAGGCGCTTGCTCTGGGTGGCGTCGAGGTCGTCCAGCCAGATGCACGGCACCTGGCGCTGGCGCAGGCTGGCGAGGGTGGCCAGGGCGCCGGGTGCGGGCGAAGGGGCGCCATTGGCAGCTTGCACCAGGCAGCCGCGCAAGCCGAACAGCACAGCGGTGAAGGCGGGTGCAGCGTCCATGGCAACTTCCCTCAAATAGTCCGCAGGCTATTCGGCGATTGTTACCGCCCTGTGACAGCGGGCGCCACGCAACAGTTGTTCACAAAATATTGAGCAGTGATGTGTAAAGCTGTTTATCAGCCCGCAAGCCTCTATACTGCCGCCGTACAGCAGCGCACCCGTTTGCGCTTGCGGCCGAGAAATTCGATGGAGAAACACCTATGCGTAGGATCGGTGCCAGTGTGATCGAACGAGTCACCCAGGCCTGTGTCTGCGCCAGCATGCTGCTGGCGCCCGTGGCAGCCACCCAGGCCGCCACCGAGGAAGATCCCTGGGAAGCGGTCAACCGCCCGATCTTCCGTTTCAACGATACCCTCGACACCTATGCCCTCAAGCCATTGGCCAAGGGCTACCAGGCGGTCACCCCGCAGTTCCTCGAAGATGGCATCCACAACATCTTCCGCAACCTGGGTGACGTGACCAACCTGGCCAACGACCTGCTGCAGTTCAAGCCCCATGCGGCGGGCGTGGATACGGCGCGGCTGATCGTCAACACCACCTTCGGCCTGGGCGGCTTCTTCGACGTGGGTACCAAGATGGGCCTGCAGCGCAACGACGAGGACTTCGGCCAGACCCTCGGCTACTGGGGCGTGCCGAGCGGCCCGTACGTGGTCATCCCGCTGCTGGGCCCGAGCACCGTGCGTGACGGCGTGGCCAAGTACCCGGATACCTACACTAAACCCTACCGCTACATCGACCATGTACCGACGCGCAACTCGATCTTCGCCCTGGACATCATCGACACCCGCGCCGACCTGCTGTCGGCAGAGAAGCTGATCCAGGGTGACAAGTACATCTTCATTCGCAACGCCTACCTGCAGAACCGCGAGTTCAAGGTCAAGGATGGCGACGTCGAAGACGACTTCTGAGTTGGGCTTTAGCTGAGCCAAACCCTGGTTCTGAATTGTCTTAAAATAACGCCGGCGCTTTTAGAAGCGCCGGCGTTATTTCTGAATCGGTTGGGGTGGTTGTTTCGGGCATCCTTTACCTATCATTTTTGCCAGTATCTTAATCCTGTCTCGGGCGTTATAAAACTTGCGTAATTTCATTTTATAGGTGAGCGCAATGATTGGAAACGCAGCTAGGCAGGCAGGTGAGCTTGATCCCGAATTCAATGGGGGGAAGGTCAACCTTTCTCATTTGGGTCTTGACCCGGTACTCATGAACCAAATCCGGCCAACGCCTGATGGCGGTGTTTTGGTGACCGCTCGCGGGCGAAGAGATGAACGATTCATCAGCAAGTTTACTCGGCAAGGTGAGTTGGATCTGAACTTTAGAGGGCAGGGCTATTTCGCTATCGCGGCTCAACAACAGCTGGTAGTTGCAGTGGATGGCGGTTTTTATTTGGTCGACAAGTTGTCAGCAACAGAGATCTTTGTGGAGAAATTCCATAAGGATGGCCAGCCCGATGAACGCTATGCAGAAAAGGGAAAATCCATTATCAACTTCGCAGGGGTTCATTCGGAGTTGCTTGAACGCCCCCGTACTGTTCCTGAGCTTGGTTCAACTGTACTAGCCGTGTTGGATGGAGAGTCGCTTTACGTTATTTCAGCGGGATACTGGGGAGGTTTTAACGGCTTCAGGACTGTGATCGCTCGCCTTAATCCAAACGGTGTGCTTGACCAGCTCTTTGGCAAGCAGGGCTTCGTCTTGCTTGACCGTCCTGACGAGAAATTTAATTTGCCACTCATGGCGGAGATACAACGTATTGCCGGACAGCCGGCAAGTCTGATCCTGCAAGTTGAAGAAGCTCGTCCGACTATCGAGTGGGTTCCGGGCTATTACACCTACCTGTATCGTATTACAGGTGCTGGCTCATTTGATGGTAACTTTGGTGATGGGGGAAGGTTGTCGAGACATCTGGATCAAGGGTTGTCTGTTAAATTTTTTGTTGATGAGCAGCAAACGCTCAAGGCTGGTTACCGATATGAATATAATAAGATTGAGGTTCATGGGTGGACGGTTGATGGTGGGCAAGATGAGAATTTTGAGGCGTTGTCGATTTCCATGCCGCCGGAAATGAATATTGGACTAGGTCTTAAGTCTTACGGCGCCGGCATCGATTACCGCTTGGTGCACTTTGGTTCTCGTCATGGTGAGGCAGAGGAGAAACGTGATGTGTACTGCTACTTGGCGGACGGGAACGGGGACCCAGCGTTTGGGGAAAATGGTACTGTGACTCTGGATGTCAGGTACTCAGGATGGCTTATGAATGTAGAGCTGGAAGTTGTACCCGGCACACATGATCTGTTTTTCACGACTGTCGATGATGTGTTCCGCTTGAAAGGGCGCTAAGCCCTCGAGCCTTGGCTTGTGTGGGATTAATGCATGGCGAGTACGCGCAAACCTAGTTTGTGCTGCCCGCCAGGCTGATCGGCAATCCACACTACCTCGGTGCTGGCATGGAGACCCTTCAGCGCCGGGTGGTCGGACTCGATCCTTACCTCGATATGGTCCCCCACCTGGAAGCGCTGCGGTGCCTGCACCTGCATGCCGCCGCTGGACAGGTCCAGGCATACTGCCGCGATCACCTGGCCTTCGTGCAGCAGGCTGGCCTCGGTGTCGATGCGCATGCGGATGAAATCGCGTTTCTCGTCATGGCTGGAGGGCGTGTGGGGCATGCTGCATCCGTCCCATCGGGTTGCGCTGGTCGGCTTTCTTATAACTCCCGGTGATTTGGCCTGTAAAGTGCGTCGAGGTGAACCTTTGCATGCTTGAAACGCCTGCCGGATGGGAGTACCGTCTGCGCCTTACAAGGTCCCTCTGACAGTTGCCGGGCAAGTGTTCTTGTCCTACAACTCAAGTAGAGTGTGACCACAGAGAATTCCCGTAGCTGGCCGTCTGCCTTGCCGACACCGCTGCACCACCCAAATCGGCGCCGTTCGCCCACATGCAGAAAACCAGTGCAACGCTGCTGATCATCGATGACGACGACGTGGTCCGTGCAAGCCTCGCCGCCTATCTTGAAGACAGTGGCTTCAGCGTCCTCCAGGCCAGCAATGGCCAGCAGGGGCTTCAGGTCTTCGAAGAACACCAGCCCGACCTCGTGATCTGCGATCTGCGTATGCCGCAGATGGGCGGCCTCGAGCTGATCCGTCAGGTCAGCGAGCGTGCCCCGCAGTTGCCGGTGATCGTGGTGTCCGGTGCCGGCGTCATGAGTGATGCGGTGGAAGCGTTGCGCCTGGGCGCTGCCGACTACCTGATCAAGCCGCTGGAAGACTTGGCCGTGCTCGAGCATTCGGTGCGCCGCGCCCTCGACCGTTCGCGCCTGGTGCTGGAAAACCAGCGCTACCGCGACAAGCTTGAAGCTGCCAACCGCGAACTGGAAGCCAGCCTGCACCTGCTGCAGGAGGACCAGACTGCCGGTCGCCAGGTGCAGATGAACATGCTGCCGGAAAGCCCTTGGGTGGCCGGCGATTTCGCCTTCGAGCACCAGATCATCCCGTCGCTTTACCTGTCGGGTGATTTTGCCGATTACTTCCGGGTGGACGAACGGCGCATCGCTTTCTACCTCGCCGATGTCTCCGGGCATGGTGCGTCGTCAGCGTTCGTCACCGTGCTGCTGAAATTCATGACCACACGGCTGTTGTTCGAATTCAAGCGCGGCAGCAAGATGCGCGAGTTCAAACCCTCGCAGGTGCTCAGCCACATCAACCGCGGGCTGATCAACTGCAAGCTGGGCAAGCACGTGACCATGGTTGGCGGGGTGATCGACGAAGACACCGGCCTGTTGACCTACGCCGTTGGCGGCCATCTGCCGCTGCCGGTGCTGCACACCCCCGAGCACACCCGCTACCTGGAAGGCCGCGGCCTGCCGGTGGGGCTGTTCGACGAGGCCACCTACCAGGACCTGGTAGTGGAGCTGCCGCCGCAGTTCAGCCTCAGCTTGATGTCCGATGGCATTCTGGACCTTTTGCCGGGTGACACGCTCAAAGATAAAGAAACCGCCCTGCCGGAAATCGTCAGGGCAGCAGGTGGCAGCCTGGATGGGCTGCGCCAACGATTTGGATTGGCTACGCTTGGGGAGATGCCGGATGATATCGCCCTATTGGTGTTGAGCAGGAACCTTCAATGAGTACCGGTAGAATCCAGTTCGCCGAGCAGAGTGGTACCTTCGTCCTGAAATTCGTCGGTGAAGTGCGCCTGACCCTGTGTTCGGCGCTGGATGCGACGATCGAGAAGATTTTCACCGCGTTGAACTTCTCGGCGATTGTCATCGACCTGACCGAAACCGAGAGCATCGACAGTACCACCCTGGGCCTGCTGGCCAAGCTGTCGATCCTGTCGCGTCAGAAGGTAGGCCTGTTGCCGACTGTGGTCACCACCAACCCGGACATTTCCCGGTTGTTGCAGTCGATGGGCTTCGATCAGGTGTTCAACATCGTCGATCGACCGATCCCTTGCCCGGAATGCCTGACCGACCTGCCGTCCCAGGACCAGAATGAGGACGTGGTGCGCTCCAAGGTGCTGGAGGCGCACAAGATCCTCATGGGCTTGAACGACTCCAACCGCGAAGCCTTCCATGACCTGGTCAATGCGCTGGAGCGGACCTGATCTTCAGCCTGTACCGGCCTCTTCGCGGGTAAACCCGCTCCCACAGGTACTGCGTTGCATTCAGAACCTGTGTTGCCCTGGTGGGAGCGGGTTTACCCGCGAAGAGGCCGGCAAGGCCAACACAAGCATTACCTGCCTGATCACCCCCGCCGCGCAAACTCGGTAGCCTCACCCCCACCCGCATCCAGCTGATACACCCGCGCCGGCCGCCCCTGTTCATCGAAGAACACCTGCCCCAACCCCGCGCCATTCCACAACCGTTCGCCAGCCTTGCTATGGCTGGGCGTACGCGGCACTACCTCCATTTCCCGCCGCTTGGTAAACCAGTTGAGCGGCGAGCGTGGCGCATACAGCCAGCGGTTGAGCCGGTCGAGCACATCCAGCAGGCGCCGCGGGAATTCGTTCTTGATCCCGCTGCTGGTCACCTGCCACAAGTGCGGGCTGCGCTGGCGGTGGCGAATCAGCACTTCATAGACGAACGAGTAATGCACGTCGCCGGACAGCACCACGTAGTGCCCCGGCGTGCGCGAGTGGCGGAAGATGTTGAGGATGACCTGTGCTGCACCGCGATGGGCCATCCAGTTCTCGGCATCCACCAGCAGCGGGTAGCCCAGCCAGCTGAACAGCTTCTGCACCGTCTCGATCAGCTTCACGCCAAAAATCGGCGCAGGCGACACGATGATCGCCGACGGGTGGTCCAGCAATGCTTGCTGCAGCTCGCTCAGCGCCTCCCAGTCCAGCAGGCCGGACGGCTTGGCCAGGCTGCTTTCGCTGCGCCAGCGGCGGGTGCGGGTGTCCAGCACCAGCAAGGGTGGGTTGGTGGGCAGGCTGAACTGCCAGCCCTGGAAGCGCAGCAGCGCGCCGATCAGCTCATCCTGGGTCTGGCTGTTCAACGCCTGGCATTGCCCGACCAGGGGCTTGCAGCCCTGCGGGTCGTTACCCCAGGCCTGGCACAGCAGGTAGCCGAGCAGGGCATTGCCGATGATCCGTCGCGAGAAGGGGTGGCCGTAGGCGGTTTCTTCCCACAGCGCCGAGAGGTTCCAGTCGTCGGTGATATCGTGGTCGTCGAAGATCATCAGGCACGGCAGGTGGGCCATCACTCGCGCTACCTGGCCGAGGTTGTCGGCAAACGCCTGGATCAGCGGCAGCTCCTGGAGGTAACGGGCCTGGCGCGGGGCGGTGAGCCCATCGGGCATGTCCAGGTTCACCAGCTGCCAGGGCACTGGTGACCACACCAGCAGGTACATGGCCATGACCTCGGCGAAGGTCACCAGGTGGTTGTCGGCGTTGCTGGACGAGAAGATCGGCTTGCGCTTGCCGCCGAAAAAGCGCTCGCGCAGGGTTTCGTTGCGTTCCTGCGCCGGCAGCAGGTCGGCGCGGTGGTAATAGCAGGCCGGGTGCTGGTACAGCGCCTGGCTGTCGGGCACCACCGCGCCCTCCAGTTGCTCGTCGAACAGGCCCAGGCGCGCAATCAGGCTGTGGATGGCGCGCAGCATCGGGCCGGCGACGTCGTCGGCATAGACCTGGTCGCCGGTCATCAACAGCACGGCGGGCCGGTCCGCGGGGCTTTCGCAGGCCTGCAGCAGGCGGTCGGCGCAGAGCAGGCCATCGGCGGCCGGAAAATGCGGCTTGCGGCAGGAACCGTGCAGCAGGTGGTCGAGCCGATCGCGCAGCACCAGGCTTGGGCGCTGGGCGCCGGAGTAGAGAAGGTGCGGCGCCCAGCCGGCGACGCCCTGGCCGTTGATGAGCAGGTCATAGTCGAGCAGCTGGTTGCAGGGCAGGGGCTGGGTGAAGTAGATGTCCAGCAGGTGGATGAAGGCGTGCTGGCCCACCGTGACGACCTGGCAATCGACCCGGGCCTCGCCTGCCGGGAAGATGAATTCGGGTTGCAGCGGTTGCGTGGCGACCAGCCAGATGGCCAGGCGCTGGGGTTCCAGGCGGCGCAGTACCGGGCCAGCGAGTACTAGGGGCAATGGGGTAGAGGAGGTCATCGACAGCTCAGGTTGCTTCTCGGGCCTCTTCGCGGGTTTACCCG
This sequence comes from Pseudomonas sp. TE3-3-F2023, assembly GCF_036784815.1. Classification (NCBI taxonomy): domain Bacteria; kingdom Pseudomonadati; phylum Pseudomonadota; class Gammaproteobacteria; order Pseudomonadales; family Pseudomonadaceae; genus Pseudomonas; species Pseudomonas sp. TE3-3-F2023. Next base: position 2,656,715 of record NZ_CP145113.1, read on the forward strand.
CGAAGAGGCCCTGGAATTCAATACAAATCTAAGGCCAGGTAAAACAAAACGGGCGGAAAATGCTGAACACTTCCCGCCCGTCAGGCAATCTCGAAATGTGTCAGGCCTTTTCAGCCATCAACTTCTCCAGCTTCTCCTGGTCCCGCGCGAACTGGCGAATGCCTTCGGCCAGCTTCTCGGTACCCATGGCATCTTCGTTCATGGCCCAGCGGAACTGGCTTTCGTTCAGTTGTTGCTTGGGCTCGCCGGCATTGCCCGGCTTCAGCACTTGCGGCAGGTCGCCCTGATCATCGCTGAGCTGCTGCAGCAGCTCTGGGCTGATGGTCAGGCGGTCGCAGCCGGCCAACTGCTCGATCTGGCCGATATTGCGGAAGCTGGCACCCATCACCACAGTGTTGTAGCCGTTGGCCTTGTAGTAGTTGTAGATGCGAGTGACCGACTGCACGCCCGGGTCTTCGGCGCCCACGTATTCCTTGCCGGTGCTCTTCTTGTACCAGTCGTAGATACGGCCAACGAACGGCGAAATCAGGAACACCCCCGCATCGGCGCAAGCCTGGGCCTGGGCGAAGGAGAACAGCAGGGTGAGGTTGGTCTGGATGCCTTCCTTCTCCAGCTTCTCGGCGGCGCGGATGCCTTCCCAGGTGGAGGCCAGCTTGATCAGCACGCGTTCGCGGCCAACACCGGCGGCTTCGTACAGCTCGATCAGCTTGCGCGCCTTGGCCAGCAGGGCGGGTTCGTCGAACGACAGGCGGGCATCCACCTCGGTGGAGATACGCCCCGGGATGACCTTGAGAATGCCCGAACCCACGGCCACCGCGAACTTGTCGCAGGCCAGGTCGACATTACCCTTGGCATCGGCCTTTACCTGCTTGAGCAGCTCGGCGTAACCCGGGATGGCCGCAGCCTTGAGCAGCAGCGACGGGTTGGTGGTGGCATCGACCGGTTTCAGGCGGGTGATGGCGTCCAGGTCCCCGGTGTCGGCGACCACGGTGGTGAACTGCTTTAGTTGTTCCAGCTTGGAGGTCATGGGCGTGCTCTGTCCTGTGCAATGACTCGACATTACCCGAGCCCCGACGGCCACTCAAGGGCCCGCGAAGCGCGGTGCGAAAGGTGAAGCTTCGAGTCGCAGGCGGCCCCGAGGTTCCGCATCTGATTGCAAGGGCCACTGTGGATACAACCGGCTTACACAAAATCCGGAAGTTTGCGCGATCCCGGTGGGAGCGGGTTTACCCGCGAACACCGGCGAAGCCGGTGCCATGCACCGCGTTGCCTTCTTCGCGGGTAAACCCGCTCCCACAGAATCTGCATATGTCTGAACCCCGGCAGCATGCTGCGGGAGGGCTGGCTTGCCGGCGAGTACGCCCGCCTGCTGAATCACCGCCCCTGCAACAATTCCACCGCCTGGTCGAACACCGCTAACGGCTCTGCCGCCTTGTGAATATCCGCCGACAGCAGCTGGCGGAAGCGCCGCGCGCCTTTGAACCCTTGCGCCAGCCCCAGAATATGCCGGGTAACGTGATGCATCGCGCCACCACTTTCCATGTGCGCGACAATATAGGGCCGCAACTGCGCCAGCGCCTCGCTGCGGCTGACCACCGCCGCCTCGCTGCCGAACAGCTGCTGGTCCACCTCGGCCAGCAGGTAAGGGTTGTGGTACGCCTCACGTCCCAGCATCACCCCATCGAAGGTTTCAAGGTGTGCCTGGCACTCGGCCAGGGTCTTGATCCCCCCGTTGAGCACGATCTCCAGGTCCGGGAAGTCCGCCTTCAACTGCGCTGCCACGTCATAGCGCAGGGGCGGAATCTCACGGTTCTCTTTCGGCGACAGCCCTTCCAGGATCGCGATGCGCGAGTGCACGGTAAAGCTCCGGCAGCCTGCCTCGCGCACCTGGCCGACGAAGTCGCACAGCTCGGCGTAGCTGTCGCGGCCATTGATGCCGATGCGGTGCTTGACCGTCACCGCTGTCGACACCGCGTCACGCATGGCTTTCACGCAATCGGCCACCAGCGCCGGGTGGGCCATCAGGCAGGCACCGATCATGTTGTTCTGCACCCGGTCACTCGGGCAGCCGACGTTGAGGTTGACCTCGTCGTAGCCAGCCTCCTCGGCCAGGCGGGCGCAGGCGGCCAGGTCGGCCGGCACACTGCCGCCCAGTTGCAGGGCCAGCGGGTGCTCGGAGGCGTCGTGGCGCAGGAAACGGTGGGCGTCGTTGTGCAGCAGGGCACCGGTGGTGACCATTTCGGTGTAGAGCAGGGTGTTTTTGGAAAGCAGGCGCAGGAAGAACCGGCAGTGGCGGTCTGTCCAGTCCATCATGGGCGCAACGCTGAAGCGACGGGAAGGCTCAGAGCGCGTGGTTGCTGGGTTAGAGCCTGTGTTTGTAGTCATATCGTTCAACGTGTCTTGTACCAAATTCAGCAGTTTCGAGGGTGTTTGCAGCAAACCGAGAAGCTCGACGTAGCAAAAGTCGGCGGCAGGAGATCGGTGATTGCCAGGTCAGGCGGCTAGTTTACCAAGAGAGCTGGCTATCCGTCTGGACTCGATCCATGCGCAGCCCAGCAGCCTTCTACCCAGATTAGCCACCAGCCAACCTACTTGAGTGGCACGTAGATATCCGTTTGCCAGTGCTCCAGCGGCGTTTCCGGATACACGCTCAAATAGTGAAAGAACAGCGGATGATCCCGCAGTTCCTCATTGCTCGAAGGCAACCAGTCCCGATAAAGCGGATAAATGGTTTCGCCAATGTAGTCAGGCGACCCGGTATGCCGGATCACGGCGCAGCGGCCCGCTGGGATGACGCGTTCGTGCACGCCGAAATCATTGGGCTGCACAGCTTCGTCTATCTCGCCACACACGGCGAAGCGAAAGGCGTGCGCCGGGGTGGTGTCCGGGTTGTCGTAGGGGATGCCGAAGGTTCGGCTGCTGGCCACCGGTGACTGGCCGCTCTGAATGCGCCATTGGCGAAAACGCGCAACGCTTTCACTGACCAGGCCGGGCGCCCCTTGGTGTTCGAGCGCGGCCACATGGGTTTCGGCGAAATCCACGATGCGGATCTGCATGGTGATACTCCTTGAAAGATGAGGAACAACGAAAACCGCACTCCAGGCCTGCCAGTTCGGGGCCTTGGCAAATACGCTCGGCGCCATGCCAAACGCACGCTTGAAAGCCCTGGAAAAGGCTTCGGGGCTTTCGAAGCCGGCGCCGAAAGCTGCTTCCAGTACGGAGATGGCCGGCGAGGCGACCAGTTGATGCGCCGCGCGTCGCAGCCTCATCAGTTGCACATACCGTGATACCGGAATGCCGATGTATGCCGTGAATTGCCGATGAAAGTGAAAGGCCGAGAAATTGGCGATGCGGCTCAGGGCATTTACCGACAGGTCCCCTTCGAGGTGGCTGTCGATATAGGCAAGCACGGCTTCGAACCGTTTTGCGTAGGTTGGGTTGTGCTGTGAGTCAGTCAACGAACGGAATCTCCGGAAGGTGCGGTGAGCGCTAGCATCCGTTGTTCAGACATGGAGGTGCCTAGCCGTGATTGCTCTATCAAGGATTGTCTTGACCGTGCTGTGGATGGCTTGGCGTTGCCAATGTGTGCAGGTGAGGGCAGTACCAGGGGGCAGCAAAATCGACATGAACGTGTTTCTGCTTCTTGGGCAGGAACGGGGTATCAAGTGTGCCCAGTGCTATCGAAACCCAGTCGGCAAAGTCGCCTTGGGAACGTGACCAGAACAAAGTCGAGCCGCACTCGGCGCAGAACTCGCGCACTACCGTCGGCGAAGAGGCAAAGGCTTTGATGTTGCAGGTGCCGCGGAGGATTCGCAGCCTGCTGCGTGGAACGCTGCCATAGGAGGCGAAGGCTGCCCCGTGGCTTTTGCGGCACTGGCTGCAATGGCAATGACTGACTGCCTTGGGAGGGGTCAGTAGCAGGTAACTGACCGCTGCGCACAAGCAGCTTCCTTCGTATGTATCGATCACTGGCGCTTCCGTGCAGGTGGGAAGCGCCAGCGTAACTGCCCTCGCATGATCAGTCGACTGGGCGCAGCGTGTAGTTCACCCCTCAGACCTTGTCTGCAAGGTGGTACTGCCTGTGTCGGTCGAGGGTACCAGGCGCTTGCATAAAACCGCTTGAGTAAATAAAACTGATTTACAATTGCACCCCCCGTTTTTTGCCGAGGCTGACGTTTCGTGGATGCCCTGCCGCTTTTCTCTGAGCACCTGACCGATTGGGTGATCACGCCCGTTACCGAGCAGTTTCTCGGCATTTTCAATATGAACGGCCGTTTCGGGGTCTTGTTTCTTTGCATCTCCTATGGCGCAGCCTACGGCCTGTTCCGTTTCAGGAAGCGGCGCGGCCTGAGCGACGCCCAGTCGTTCTGGCAATTCATCGGCGGCGCCCGGGTACATCTGCATCCCTCGGCGCTGCTGGACTACCGCTACTACTTCGTGCGGGCCATCCTCAAGATTGCGCTGGTGCTGCCCGTCGTCCAACTGGTCGACCCCTACATCCTGCACTCCGGCGATTACCTGGCCTTTTTCAACAACCTCTGGGGCGCGCGCCCGCGCCTGGGCGAAAACCTCGCACTGTCCTTGCTCTACGGGTTGGGGGTGTTCCTGCTCAAGGACTTCATCCATTACTGGGCGCACCGGGCCTTTCACTCCCGCTGGCTCTGGGCCTTTCACAAGGTCCACCATTCGGCGCCCGTGCTGGTACCGGCGACGGCGAGCCGGGTGCATTTCGTGGAAAAGATCGTCGAGAAACTTAGCACCGGCATTTGCATCGGCCTCTACGCCGGATGCTTCTGGTACCTCTGCGGCGGTGAAGTCAGCCGCTACACCCTGTTCGGCGTGACCTACCTGGTATTCATCTTCAACAGCCTGGCGGCCAACCTGCGGCACAGCCATGTCTGGCTGTCTTTCGGCCCGCAACTGGAACATGTGTTCAACAGCCCGGCCCAGCACCAGATCCATCACAGCGACGCCCCGCGCCATTTCAACCGTAACTTCGGCACCAACCTGTCCCTCTGGGACTGGATGTTCGGCACGCTCTATGTCACTACATCAACGCCCGAAAACATCCGCTTCGGCACCAACGAGCAGGACCACCAGCGTTACCTGACGGTCTATAGCCTGATCGTCACGCCCTTTGTCGAAACCGGCCGCAAGGTCCTGGTGAAGTGCCAGCGCAAGGCTGTGCTCGGCGCGTCCGGCAGGGCGGGTCGTTAGCTGATCCCGTGTTTGTTGCGAACGACTGACCGCTCAGGCGGGGAACTGGGCTATCCAGTGCCTGGCAATCTCTTCGCGCCGGCAGACCCACACCCCGTCGTGGCCCTGCACGTAATCGAGAAAGCGCGCCAGCGCCATCGCACGACCAGGATGGCCACTGATCCGCCCATGCAGGCCCACGCTCATCATCTTCGGGTGGTGCGCGCCCTTCCGATGCGGCCGACTTTTCGGTTTGGCAGGTGATCAGAAGTCGTAGAGCTGGGTGGGGTTGTCGCGCAAGATCAGGGCCTGGGTTTGCTCCTTTGGTGCCCAGCGCATCAGCAGGTCAAGGACCTGCGCATCGTCGGGTTTCTGCTCGGCGGCAAGCGTCGGGTGCGGCCAGTCGCTACCCCATAGCATGCGATCAGGGCGATGGCTGACCAGTGCAGTGGCGACTCGGCCGACGTCCTCGAACAGCGGTGCTCCGATTTTCGAGCGAAGATAAGGTGCCGACAGCTTGATCCATGCCCGGTCGGTGTCCAGCAGCCGCACCAGTGCGGCGAAAGCTGGCGACTTCAGCGCTTCTGGCTGTGGTACATGGCCCATGTGGTCGATAACGATCTTGCCTGGCAAGGCCAGCAAGCGCGGGGCAACCTCGGGCAGCAGCGGCCCGGTAGCGACCTGTACGTTCCAGCCCAGTTCGCCGACCCGCGCGGCCAGGCTTTCCAGCCCATCGAGCGCCTGGCTGCCGACGCTCAGGTTGAAGCGGATACCACGCACTCCTGCCTGGTGCAGTTCGGCAAGTTCTGCGTCGGTAATCCCATTGGACACAACCGCCACACCCCGGGCATCGCCTCGGCTGCGCAACAAGCCATCGAGCATCACCCGGTTATCGGTGCCGTAGGTCGATGGCGTGACGATGACCATGCGGCGGATGCCCAGGCGCTGCTGCATTTTGCGATAATCCTCCAGCGAGGCATCCGCCGGCAGCAGGGTAGCGCCGGGTGCGGCCGGGATACGGCTGTCGTAGAGGTGCATGTGGCAGTCGATGCTGCCTGCGGGCGGCGTCAGGCGCGGGTGCGCATCGCCCTTGCTGAAGGGCACGTCGGCCATGGCGCCCATGGAGGCGACAGCACCCAGTGCACCGGTGGCCTGCAAGAATTGACGACGAGACAACGTCATGGATATTCCTCGTTTCTTGTTGTTGTGAAATGACGATGCCCACGTTCCTGAGGCAGGAAAGTGGGCATCGAAGTACGGCTTGCGCGGCTTATTTCGCGCTGAGGGCGCTGGCTGCCGCAGCTTGCTCGCGCTGGCGCTTGCGGCCGATCACCAGTACCGCGACCCCGGCCACGGTGCACAGCGCGGCCAACGGCATCAGCGCCAGGGAGTAGCTGCCGGTGGCATCGTGAATGGCGCCGTAGGCATTGACCATGATGCCTCCGCCAATCAGGTTGGCCATGGCGCCCACGGCTGCCAGCCCCGCAGCAGCAGTCGAGGAAGACAGCCAACCCGACACCAGCGCCCAGAACGGCCCTTTCATCGAGTAGGCGCCCACCAGGACCATGGTCAGCATCATCACCGTTGCCGGCAGGGACGAGGTGAACAAGGTCATCAACAGGCCCGCCGCGATCAGCAGCATGGTCATCGCCGTGTGCCAGCGACGCTCGCCGCTGCGGTCGGAGCTGCGACCCCAGATGATCATCAGCACAGAGGCAACACCGTAAGGGATGGCATTCACCAGGCCGATTTCCATCGAGCTCAGGCCGAATGTCTTCAGCAGTTGCGGGGCCCACACGCTCATGGTACTGCCTGCAGCTGAAGCGCCCGAGTAGATCAGGGCCAGCACCCAGATGTCTTTGTGGCGCAGCAGCTTCCACAGCGAAATATGGCCGATGGCGGTCTTTTTCGAGGCTTCATCAGCCAGGCGCTTGGTGAGCCAGCCGCGCTGCTCGTCATTCAGCCACTTGGCCTGCTCGGGGCGGTCGGTAAGCACGAACAGGCAGGCGATGCCCAGCAATACGGCAGGAATGCCTTCGAGAATGAACAGCCAGTGCCAGCCACGCATACCCATCCAGCCGTCCAGGTTCAGCAGCAGGCCCGACAGTGGCGAACCAATGAAGTTGGCGGCAGGGATCGCCACCATGAACAGCGCCACCATGCGCGCGCGGTAGGCAGACGGCAGCCAGTAGGTGAGATACAGCAGCACGCCCGGGAAGAAACCGGCCTCGGCAGCACCCAGCAGAAAGCGCATCACGTACAGTGAATTGGCACCCTGAACGAACGCCGTGCCTGCCGAGATCAGGCCCCAGGTGATCATGATGCGGGCTATCCAGATGCGTGCCCCGTAGCGTTGCATGGCCAGGTTGCTGGGGACTTCGACCAGGAAGTAGGCAAAGAAGAACAGGCTGCTGGCGAAGCCGAACACCTTGGCCGTGAGCTGCAGGTCCTCGTTCATCTGCAGGGAAGCCATGCCGATGTTGCCGCGATCGATGATCGCGATCAGGTAGCAGACGATCAGAAAGGGCAGCAGTCGCCAGGCGATGCGGCGCATGGTGCTGCGTTCGAGTTCATCCGGCAGCGATGTTGCTGAAGTCATGGTGCTCTCCAATTGTTTTTTTTCTGGAGTGACGCGTGTGAACGTGCCTCGCTCACGAGAGGCACGCGAGGGGTGCGATCAGCTGGCGAAGAGGTGGCGGTTGACCACGCAACGCGGATCCAGAGCATTGCCCGCCCATACATCGAGAACCTGCTTCAGCGCTACCAGGCCTACCCTTTCGCGGGCCTCGGTGGTGTTGGCACCGACATGCGGCGTGGCGACCAGTGTCGGCAGGCCCCACAGCGGGCTGTCGGCAGGCGGCGGCTCGGGGCTGAAGGTATCCAGGCCGGCACCGGCGATGCGGCGTTCGCTGAGCGCTTTTACCAGGGCGTTGGTGTCGATCAGCTCACCACGGGCAGTGTTGATCAGGATGGCGCCTGGGCGCATGCGCTCGAACTGGGCAGCGCCAATCAGGTTGTGGTTGGTCTCGGTCAGCGGGCAGTGCAGGCTGATGATATCGCTTTCAGCCAGCAGGCGATCGAAATCCTCTTCGCGCTCGACGTGCGGGCGCTCCGGCAGTTGCTTGAGGTAGGGGTCGAACACCTTGACCTTCATGCGCAGTGGCGCCACCAGGTCCATGAGGATGCTGCCGATCGAGCCCAGACCGATAAGCCCCAGGGTTTTGCCCGACAGCTCCATGCCGTTGGCCGAGGATTTGTCCCAATGCCCGTCACGCATGCGCGCATCCAGCAGCGCGGTTTGACGTGCCACGCTGAACATCAACGCGAAGGCCAGCTCGGCCACCGACTGGGCATTGGCGCCCAGGGCGATCGATACCGGGATGCTGCGGTCGGCGGCGGCCTGCAGATCGATAGTGTTGTAGCCCACGCCGTGCTTGGCGATCACTTTCAGGTTGGCTGAAGCGTCGATCATGGCGCGGGTCAGTTTGCCCTGGCGGACCACGATGGCATCGGGCTGTTCAGCGCGAATGATCGCTTCCAGTTCTTCGGCGGGCAGGTAGGGCGTAGTGGGGACGATTCTGACGCCCTGTTCGGCGGCAAGGTTCATGGCCTCGGCAGCAAGCTCAGGGCCGGTCAGCAGAATGGTACGGGACATCGGGGATACCTTGTTCTTGTCTGGGAGCGGTTCGGGCGCAGTCTGCCGCTCATGTGCGGCAATGGGGTAAACCCTATCATAATGAAACGCTGTTGCAAGAAAATTCATGTAGTCGCCGATGCCTGGCAAAAAAAAAGCCGACAAAAACCAATTGCCACGACTTTAATGAAATGACATTCTAAAAAACAGATTCGGCAGCGGCCGATGACATCGAATAACACCAAGAGAGGTATGTCACATGAGCATTGGCTTCCAAGTGCTTGAGCGCGCACGTAAAGTCGGTGATGAGTGGGTTGCACGTTATCGTGAGGTTCCGGTTGCCAACGTCAGCGATTCGATGAACCGGATGACTGCAGGTGGTGCCCGCCTGCGCCCCATGCATCGCGAAGGTGTGCTGTGTGGCCCGGCCTTGACAGTCAAGGCGCGCCCAGGTGACAACCTCATGCTGCATTACGCGATCGATATCGCTCAGCCGGGCGATGTGATCGTGGTCGATGCCGGTGGCGATCTGACCAACGCCCTGATCGGTGAAATGATGGTGGCTTACGCGGTCAAGCGTGGCTTGGCCGGTATCGTCATCAACGGCGCCATTCGCGATGCAGCCAACATCGGTGCGGGTGACTTCCCGTTGTTCGCTGCTGGCGTTTCGCACCGTGGCCCATACAAGGACGGCCCGGGCGAGATCAACGTGCCGATTGCCATTGATGGTATGGTGATCGAGCCAGGCGACCTGGTGATCGGTGATGACGATGGCCTGCTGTGCGTGCCTTACGACCACGTCGCCGAGGTCTATGCTCGCGCCACCGCCAAGCACACTGCCGAAACCGCACAGATGGAACACATTGCCCAAGGCACCAACGACCGTTCCTGGGTCCTGGAGTCCTTGAAGAAGAAAGGCTGCCTGCTGCCAGGCTGATCCAGCATGCGCTGCGCACCTTGCGATGGGGTGTGCAGCGGCTGTTGGGTCGGTGTCGGTCGCGGGTTCTATTGAGGATTCGCAGACTTGTCCGATTCATCGTCACCGCATCGCAAACGTTGGCCCGCCGCCGTGCGGGCGCTCGCTCATCGCAACTTTCAGATCTATTTCGCCGGCCAGGGTGTTTCCACTCTGGGCAAGTGGGTTCAGCAGGTTGCATTGGCCTGGCTGGCCTATCATCTGACCGGTTCGGCCGTACTGCTGGGGCTGATCACCTTCCTTTCGCTCGCGCCGCAATTGCTCATCGGCCCGTTGGCAGGAGCGTGGATCGATCGGCATGACAAGCGCCGGTTGCTGATCATCGTGCAGCTTATCCTGATCGCGCAGTCGCTCGTGCTGGCGCTTGCAACCTGGCGCAACTGGATCGATGGTCCGTTCATTGCTGCCATGGCATTGCTGCTTGGCTTGCTCAATGCCTTGGAAACCCCTCTGCGCCAAGCGCTGATCGGCAGTTTTGTCGACGACCCGGCCGACCTGCCGAACGCGCTGGTGCTCAATGCCATGTTGATCAATGCCGCACGGTTCGTCGGCCCGCCATTGGCCGGTGGGCTCATTGCCCTGGCCGGCGAGGCGGCCTGCTTCGCCCTTACTGCCGTGGCTTTCATGGCCTTGCTGGGTGGCTTGCTGAAAGTGCGCGGTACTGCCGGCCCAAAGGCCAGTGGCTCAACCGCGCAAGTGTTTCGCGAAGGGTTGTTGTATCTGTGGCAAACGCGCAACGTTCGCCAGTTGCTGGTCAACGTGATCATGGTCAACTTGTTGGCATCCTGCTACGCGGCACTGCTGCCGATCCTGGCCAGGGCCGTGTTCGCTGGCGATGCGCGAGTGCTTGGATGGTTGTGGGGGGCGGCAGGCGCGGGCGCGTTCGTGGCCACGCTGGTGCTGGCGGTTGGCGGTGCATTGCCTCGCCTGCGCCAGTTCACCGATGCTGGAGCACTGCTATGCGCGGTTGCGCTGATCGGTTTGTGGATGGCGGGTGCGCTGCCACTGGCGCTGCTGGCGCTGGGCGTTCTGGGTTTCGGCATCACCCTGAGCAATGTCAGTACCAACATGCAGCTGCAAAGTGGCGCACCCAGCCATTTGCGTGGCCGGGTGATCGCTTTCTATATTGCCATGCGCTTCGGCTTCGAAGCTTTGGGCGGCATGGCGGCGGGGCTGATCGCGGCCCGCTGGGGAGCGCCGGCGACCTTGGGGGTCGCCGGAGGGTGCCTGGTGATCGGGCTGTTGGGTCAATACGGCATGCGTCGTCGCAGCTGAGCGGTCAGATTGTCTGGCCTTGGCCGTGAGGCGTCTGCTGCTTGGCGGGGTCGCCCAGCCAAAGCATCAGGCAGGTGCCGACCAGCAGGATCGATGCAACGGCAAAGAACGGCATGCTGAAGCTATGAGTGGCGTCCTTGATCAGGCCGATCAGGAACGGGCCTGTGAAGCCGCCCAGGTTGCCGATCGAGACGATAATCGCCAGGCCGCCAGCGGCGGCACGACCAGTCAGGAAGGTCGAAGGTATCGCCCAGAACGTGGCCTGGAATGACAGGATGCTCGCCACCGCCACGCACAGGCTGGCGATCTTCAACACCGGCTGGTCAAGCAGGGCGGCGGCCACCAGGGCCACGGCGGCCAAGGCCAATGCGCTGACCACATAGGGCAGGCGGTGACGGCTACGGTTGGCCAGCCGTGCCCACATCGTCATCGCCAGTGCCCCGAGCAGGTAGGGCAGGGCGACCACCAGGCCGACCACGCCGCTATCGATGCCCAGGCCTTTGATGATCTGTGGCAGCCACATGCCTATGCCAATCGAGCCGACGATGCAGCAAAAGTTGATGGCCGCCAGGGTGAACACCTTGGGGTTGGTCAAGGCTGCGCGCAGCGTATTGCCATGAGACGCACCGATGGCCTGTTGTTCTTGGGACAGGCGCTGGTCAAGCCAGGCTTTCTCTCGCGGGTTGAGCCATTTTGCCTTGGCCGGGGTATCGACCAGCACGAAGAGGCAAGCGATGCCAAGCAGCACGGCCGGCATCGACTCGGTGACCAGCAGCAGTTGCCAGTTCTTCAGGCCCAAGACGCCGTGCTGTTCCATCAGCCAGCCGGACAGGGGCGAGCCGATGATGTTGGCCGCAGGAATGCCCAGCAGGAAGGCGGCAGTGGCTTTCGCCCGCCATTTGCCGGGGAACCAGTAGGTGAAGTACAGGTATACGCCGGGCGTGAAGCCCGCTTCGGCAAGCCCCAGCAAAAAGCGCGCAATGCTGAAACTGATTGGCCCGGTGGCGAAGGCGGTGGCCATGGAGATCAGCCCCCAGGTGATCATGATTCGCGCAATCCACACCCGTGCGCCGAAGCGCTGCATCAGCAGGTTGCTGGGGATCTCGAACATGAAGTAGCCGAAGAAGAACAGGCCGGCTGCCCAGCCGAACATCGTCGCGGTAAGGCCCAGGTCCTGGTTCATGCTGATGGCGGCGAAGCCGACATTGGTGCGGTCGAGGTAGCTGATCACGTAGCAGATGAAGATGAACGGCACCAGGCGCCACAGCACGCGGCGCATCAGGCGTTCGCCCTCGGCGTCGCTGAGCGGCGCCTGGGCAGCGGGGGTTTCGTGGGTCATGTCGTCACTCTTTTGTAGTTGTTGTGTGCCCTGACAGGGGGGCCTGGTTCAGCTGTGGGAATACATTGGCAGCCCAGGCGCAGTGGTGCGCACCTGCAGAATGCTGCCGGTTTCGGATTCGGTGATGTACAGGGTCTGCCCGTCATTGCCGCCGAAGGCCAGGTTGGTGTTGCTGATGCCTGCGCAGGAGACGATGCGCTGCAATGGCTCAGCGACTTTCGACAGCTTCCATACCGAGCCGAAACCGGTATGGGCGATGTACAGGTTGCTCTGGGCATCGAGGGCCAGGCCGTCGGGCCCGCCCAGGCCGCCGTGCAACTGGGCGAAAACGCCCACCTTGCCGATGATCGAGCCGTTGCCCAGCGGGATGCGCCAGATCTGTTGCGCGCGTGTCACTGCTACCAGCAGATGATTGAGGTGCGGGTCGTAGACGATGCCATTGGGGCTGGGGATGGTGCCAAGCAGGCAGGTCAGGTTGCCGCTGGCGTCGAGCTTGTACACGCGACCGCTGGCATCCTGCAGCCCGGTCTGGCCTTGGTCTGTGAAATACAGGTCACCGTTGGGTGCGAACACCAGGTCGTTGACGCCTTTGAAGCCTTCCGAACCAGCTGAGTCCAGCAGTGCTTCGATAGCACCGGTATCTGGGTCGAGCAGCATGATCCCGCGCTTGTAGTCGGTAATGAAGATGCGTCCGTCCTGGTGAATCTTCAGGCCGTTCGGCCAGCCATCGTACTGACACACCAGTTCCCATTCGCCCTGCGGCGAGATGCGGAAAATTCGCCCGTTGGGAATGTCGGTCACGTAAAGCCGGCCTTGACGATCGAATGATGGGCCTTCGAGGAACGAGTCGATGGCGCGGCCCTGGCGGTTGGCATTGGCCCAGGCAGTCGGGCGCGGGTCGCGGAAGCGGTCGGGCAGGCGGGTGAATACCGTGGTCTCCACGGTCGGCGGGGCAGCAAAGAAGCTCATGGGCGCTCCTGTAGGGCCGAGGACGCCTGGGCGTCCGATTGTTGTTTTGATGTATTTAATGCAATGGCGTTGCAAAATAAAACAAAATCGGACGAAGGGTGAAGCTGTTTTTGCGGGGATTTCTGATTTTCAGGGTTGTGTAGCGCTGGCTGTTGACGAGGCTACGATAATCTGCCTCCATATAAAGAAACGCCGTTTCAAAATAATAACAACGATCCTTTGGAGTCTCTTGCTTGAAATCCCTACCTTCCATCTGCCGCATTGCCTTGGCAGCAGGCGGCAGCGTCATAGGCTTGTCTGCCCAGGCCGACCTGATCGGTGACAGCCACGCGAACTTGTCGATGCGCAATTTCTACTTCAACAGCGATAACCGCGACGGTACGGCGCAGCCCTCCAGAACCGAGGAGTGGGCGCAAGGCTTTCTGCTCGACCTGCGCTCCGGTTATACCGACGGTGTGGTTGGTTTCGGCGTGGACGCCACGGCCATGCTGGGCCTTACGCTGGACAGCGGCAGAGGGCGGCATCAGGGCGGTAGCATGATTCCTTCCGATGGCGATGGCGCAGCTGACCGCTGGAGCAGTGCCGGTGCCACCGTCAAGATGAAGATGAGCCAGACCGAGCTGCGCGTGGGGCAGCTGATGCCCAGGTTGCCGATACTGGTGGCCTCTGATGGCCGGTTGCTGCCGCAAACCTTCCAGGGCGTGCAATTGCAGTCCAGTGACATCGATAACCTCATGCTCATCGGCGGGGCGTTGAACCGCGCCAGGGGCCGGGCTTCGACCGACCTTACCGGCATGGCCGTAAACGGCGGTACTCAGGAGAGTGACCGTTTCAACTTTGTCGGTGCCGACTACCGCGCCACCAAAACGCTGCTGCTGCAGTATTACGCCGGGCAACTCGAAGACTACTATCTGCAGCAGTTCACTGGCCTCAATCACACCCTGGCGTTGACCGATGACAGCTCGTTGACCACTGACCTGCGCTATTTCCGCACCCGTGCGGACGGTGCCAACGGCAGTAGCTCAGGGCGTAGCCAGGGCTATACCGTTGGTGGATACACCAAAGGTAGCGACGGGGAAATCGACAACGACCTGTGGAGTGCGGCGTTCACCTATCGTTTGCGGGGCCACTCGCTGACCCTGGGTTATCAGCGTGTTTCCGACGATAGCAACTTCGTGCAGATCAACCAGGGGTCGATCGACAAGGGGGCTGGTGGCAGCAGCCTGTATCTGTGGACGGACAAGATGCTGCTCAGCTTCACGCGCGCTGGTGAGCGTACCGGCTTTGCCCAGTACGGCTATGACTTTACTGCCAACGGCATACCTGGGCTGAAGGCTTCGGTGATCTATTTGAAAGGCGACCACATCCAGGCAGCCGCTGGCGCCGAACAGTCGGAGTGGGAGCGAGACTTCTCGCTGGACTACGTGATCCAGGGCGGCACGTTCAAAGGGCTTGGCGTGGCCTGGCGCAACGGCAAATCGCACAGCGAGGCAGCACGCAATGGTGACCAGAACCGCCTGATCATCAACTACACCCTGCCGCTGTTCTGAGCGTCGGCCAGCGCAGCGAAAGGGGCCGCATCGGCGGTAAGGTTCGCTGATTGCCAGGTCTGCCGATATTTGCCCCATACGACAGCGATCAACCTCTAGCCAGCAGGCGCAGATATATTGCCCTGCTGGCTTTTTTTACTTTGCACGCGCAGCGCATGCTACGTTGGCGGTGGCCGACCGTTGTCGGATAATGAGGTTTTTCCGCCCTTGCGTACAATCGAGGGCTTCGATCCTGTGAGGTTTTGCAAATGGTGAAAGCGCGGCCGCGTCCAGCGGTAAATGGTGTGGCATCGGCAGACCGTGTTTTGACCGTGCTGACCGCGTTTCAGATAGGCGACTCTGCGCTGAGCCTGGTTCAGCTGGTTGAACGTACCGGCCTCATCAAAAGCACGATCATGCGTTTGATGGTGTCCCTGGAAAACCATGGCTTCATCACGCGCATGGCTGACGGGCGTTATCAGCTAGCCAGTGAAGTCATGCGCTTGAACACGGTCTATCAAGAGGCACTGGACCTCGAAAGGCATGTGATGCCACGTTTGCACGATTTGGCTGAAAAGTCGGGTGAGACCGCCTCCTTCTATGTGCGCCACGGTGCATATCGGATGTGCCAGTACCGTGTTAACTCTTCCCATCGACTTCGCCTCAATCTTCAACCCGGCGACATGCGGCCGATGGATGAAGCGGCGGGGGCTCAGGCGTTGCGCGCGCCGTATCACATCGGTATTGCATTGCAGAAACCCTACTACTCGAAGGGAGCCACCGACCCGCATGCCGCTTCAATGGCGCTGCCCATCTACGGAGCGCAGCAGGAACTGATGGGAGCTCTTGTCATTTCAGGACCAGCAAGCCGTTTGACGGAGGAATATGCCGAAAGCCTCAAGCTCATGTTCTTCGAGGCGGCACGTGATCTGATGCGAAGCCTGGGCTTCAAGCCTGCGTCATTGGAGGCAGAGTCGGTCCAGTAAGCGCGCCTCATGGGCCCGGCTTGCGGCGTCTTTGTCGAGCAGCCTGGCTGATCGAGGCGGCCAGGCACTGATTGACAAAGCCGTGCAGCTTTGAAGCCGCGCGCAGGCATTTGTAGGACCGGCCTTTTGCTGCGAAGAGGCCGGTGCTGGCAATTCATATCCGTTGCCCGTATCGGCCCTCTTCGCAGCACAAGGCTGCTCCCGCAAAAGATGCGCCAGGCGAGCGATAGCATGGAAACAACCCGCGTCGGTTTCAGGATGCGCCTGGTCGTTCGCACGCAACCCCCCGGCGCCACAAGTGCCATGCTTGCAGGATGCCTCGGACCAGCGCGCGCAGACGTGCGGCCGCAGGCAAGGAGGCCGCTGGCACCACGCAACCGTGACGTGGTCGGCGCGCCGCAGCAGAACACGCCGGATACCTGCCCTCACAACAATTCAGGCGGGGTCCGTGATGCCGAGGTCCGCTGTATGCCTGATGAATTGCTCCACCTGCCTGTGATCCACCGCATTCTGGCCCGTGACAAGGATACCCCCGGCGCGCTGTTGCCGATCCTGCATGCCATCCAGCACGACATCGGCTACATCCCCGATGCCGCTGTCGCCGAAATTGCCCATGCCCTGAATCTCAGCCTGGCCGAGGTGCATGGGGTGATCAGCTTCTACCACGATTTCCGCACCACGCCACCGGCACGCCACACCCTGCGCCTGTGCCGCGCCGAGTCATGCCAGAGCCGGGGCGCCGAGGCGCTGGCCGCGCAACTGCGCGAACAGCTGGCGCTGGACGACCACGGCACCAGCGCCGATGGTGCCATCAGCCTGCGCCCGGTGTACTGCCTGGGCGCCTGCGCCTGCTCGCCAGCGCTGGAACTGGACGGTCAGGTGCATGCGCGCCTTACCCCTGAGCGCCTGCGCGCGCTGGTCAACGCTTGCCGGGAGGACGCAGCATGCTGAAGCTGTACATCCCCTGCGATTCGGTAGCCCGTGCCGTGGGCGCCGACCAGGTCGCCGATGCCTTGCAGCGGGAGGCCGAGCGCCGCCAGCTGCCGCTGGACATCCAGCGCACCAGCTCCCGCGGGCTGTACTGGCTGGAGCCGTTGCTGGAATGCGACAGCGCGCAAGGGCGCCAGGGTTTCGGCCCGGTCACCCCGGACGACGTGCCGTCCTTGCTCGACGCCTTTACCGGTGAGCCCGGTGAACCCGGTGAACCCGGCGGCCATTCACTGGCCCTGGGGCCGGTCGAGGACATCCCTTACCTCAAGACCCAGCAACGCCTGCTGTTCGCCCGCGCCGGCATCACCCGCCCATTGTCGCTGGACGACTACCGTGCCCATGGTGGTTTTGCCGGCCTTGAGGCGGCCGTGGCCCTGGACGGTGCCGAGGTGGTCGCCGCCGTGCTCGATTCCGGCCTGCGTGGCCGCGGCGGCGCGGCGTTCCCGGCCGGCATCAAGTGGCGCACCGTGCGTGACGCCGGAGCAGGCCAGAAGTACGTGGTGTGCAACGCCGACGAAGGTGACTCCGGTACCTTCGCCGACCGCATGCTGATGGAAGGCGACCCGTTCCTGCTGATCGAAGGCATGATCATTGCCGGCCTCGCCGTGGGTGCCGACAAGGGCTACATCTATGTGCGCTCGGAATACCCCGATGCCATCCGCGTGCTCGACCAGGCTTTCGCCATCGCCCGTGACGCCGGCTACCTCGGCAGCGACGTGGCCGGCAGCGGCCAGGCCTTCGACCTGGAAGTACGGGTCGGCGCTGGCGCCTATATCTGTGGCGAAGAAACCGCGCTGCTCGAATCCATCGAAGGCAAGCGCGGCATTGTCCGTGCCAAGCCTCCGCTGCCCGCGCTGCAGGGCCTGTTCGGCCTGCCGACGCTGGTGCACAACGTGCTTACCCTGGCCTCGGTACCCATCATCATGGCCAAGGGTGCGGCGTTCTACCGCGACTTCGGCATGGGCCGTTCGCTGGGCACCATGCCGTTCCAGTTGGCCGGCAACATCCGCCAGGGCGGCCTGGTGGAACGCGCCTTTGGCCTGACCCTGCGCGAACTGGTGGAAGGCTATGGCGGCGGCACGGCAAGTGGCCGGCCGCTGAAGGCCGCGCAGGTGGGTGGCCCGCTCGGTGCCTGGGTACCGCCAAGCCACTTCGACACGCCGCTGGACTATGAAGCCTTCGCCGCCATGGGCGCGATGCTCGGCCATGGTGGTGTGGTGGTGGCCGACGACACCCTGAACATGGCCAGCATGGCGCGCTTCGCCTTGCAGTTCTGTGCCGAGGAGTCCTGTGGCAAGTGCACCCCGTGCCGCATCGGCTCGACCCGCGGCATGGAAGTGGTCGACCGGCTGATCGCCACCAGCGACATGACCGAGCGGCACGACCAGGCCCTTTTGCTGCGCGACCTGTGCGACACCATGCAATACGGCTCGCTGTGCGCCATGGGCGGCATGACCGCCTATCCGGTGGCCAGCGCGCTGAAGTACTTCCCCGCCGATTTCGGGCTGACCCACACGGAGGCCGCGCAGTGATCAATTTCTTCGACCCCGCTTCTGATAAAAGCAGCGACTTCGGCACCCCGGCCCGTGACAGCGAGGTACAGGTCAGCCTGAGCATCGATGGCCGTGCCATCACTGTGCCCGCCGGTACTTCGGTGATGCGTGCCGCGGCCATGCTCGGCACCAGCATCCCCAAACTGTGCGCCACCGACAGCCTCGAAGCCTTCGGCTCGTGCCGCATGTGCATGGTAGAAATCGAAGGCATGCGCGGCTACCCGGCCTCCTGCACCACCCCGGTCAGCGAAGGCATGGTGGTGCACACCGAAACCCCGCGCCTGGCCGGCCTGCGCCGCAACGTGATGGAGCTGTACATCTCCGACCACCCGCTGGACTGCCTGACCTGTTCTGCCAACGGCAACTGCGAGCTGCAGACCGTGGCCGGCCAGGTGGGCCTGCGCGAAGTGCGCTATGGCTACGATGGCGCCAATCACCTGGCTGAGAAAAAGGACGTATCCAACCCGTATTTCGACTACGAGCCGAGCAAGTGCATCGTCTGCAGCCGCTGCGTGCGTGCCTGCGAGGACATCCAGGGCACCTTCGCCCTGACCATCACCGGGCGCGGCTTCGAATCGCGAGTGGCGGCCGCGGGTGGTGAAAACTTCCTCGCCTCCGAGTGCGTGTCGTGCGGTGCCTGCGTGCAGGCCTGCCCGACCGCGACCCTGACCGAAAAGAGCCTGGTGCAACTGGGCCAGCCAGAGCGTGCGGTCATCACCACCTGCGCCTATTGCGGCGTGGGCTGCTCGTTCCGCGCCGAAATGAAGGGCGACCAGCTGGTGCGCATGGTCCCGGACAAGAACGGCGGCGCCAACCACGGCCACGCCTGCGTCAAGGGCCGCTTCGCCTGGGGCTACGCCACCCACCCGGACCGCATTACCAGGCCGATGATCCGCAAGCGCCTGGAAGACCCATGGCAGGAAGTCAGCTGGGACGAGGCGGTGACCTATGCCGCCAGCGAGTTCCGCCGCATCCAGCTCAAGTACGGTCGCGATTCCATCGGCGGCATCACTTCCAGCCGCTGTACCAACGAAGAAGCCTACCTGGTGCAGAAACTGGTGCGCACGGCGTTCGGCAACAACAACGTCGACACCTGCGCGCGGGTGTGCCATTCGCCCACCGGTTATGGCCTGAAGCAGACCTTGGGTGAATCGGCCGGTACGCAAAGCTTCGACTCGGTGATGCAGGCCGACGTGGTGCTGGTGATCGGCGCCAACCCCACCGACGCCCATCCGGTATTCGGTTCGCAGCTCAAGCGCCGCCTGCGCCAGGGTGCTCGGCTGATCGTGATCGACCCCCGGCGTATCGACCTGGTCGACTCGCCGCACGCCCGCGCCGAGTTGCACCTGCAACTGCGCCCGGGCACCAACGTGGCCATGCTCAACGCGCTGGCCCACGTGATTGTCACTGAAGGCCTGCTGGCCCAGCGTTTCATCGATGCACGTTGCGAAACCGCGGATTTCGCCCGCTGGCGCGACTTCGTCAGCCAGGCGGATAATGCCCCCGAAGTACTTGGCCCTGTCTGTGGCGTACCCGCCGAGCAGATCCGCGCCGCCGCCCGCCTGTATGCCACCGGCGGCAACGCGGCGATCTACTATGGCCTGGGCGTGACCGAGCATAGCCAGGGCAGTACCGCGGTGATGGGCATCGCCAACCTGGCCATGGCCACCGGCAACATCGGCCGTGAAGGGGTAGGGGTGAACCCGCTGCGCGGGCAGAACAACGTGCAGGGCTCGTGCGACATGGGCTCGTTCCCCCACGAGCTGCCCGGTTACCGGCACATTTCCAACGAAGGCGTGCGCGCCGAGTTCGAGCGTGCCTGGGGCGTTACCCTGCAGCCCGACCCGGGCCTGCGTATCCCCAACATGTTCGAAGCGGCGCTGGACGGCAGCTTCAAGGCCTTGTACTGCCAGGGCGAGGACATTGCCCAGAGCGACCCCAACACCCAGCACGTCACGGCGGCCCTGCTGGCCATGGAGTGCGTGGTGGTGCAGGACATCTTCCTCAACGAAACAGCCAAGTTCGCCCATGTGTTCCTGCCGGGCAGCTCGTTCCTCGAGAAGGACGGCACCTTCACCAACGCCGAGCGGCGTATTTCGCGGGTTCGCAAGGTCATGGAGCCGCTGGCCGGCAAGGCCGACTGGGAGGCGACCGTGGCCCTGGCCAATGCCCTGGGCTACCCGATGAATTACCGTCACCCGTCCGAGATCATGGACGAGATCGCCCGCCTGACGCCCACCTTCCACCGCGTCAGCTACGCCGAGATCGACCGCCACGGCAGCCTGCAGTGGCCGTGCAACGATGCAGCGCCCGATGGTACGCCGACCATGCACATCGACCAGTTCGTACGTGGCAAGGGGCGCTTCATGCTTACCGGCTACGTGCCCACCGAGGAGAAGGTCAACAACCGCTACCCGCTGCTGCTGACCACCGGGCGTATCCTCAGCCAGTACAACGTCGGCGCCCAGACCCGGCGCACCGGCAACGTCGCCTGGCATGACGCCGATCGCCTGGAAATCCACCCGACCGACGCCGAAAGCCGTGGCATCCAGGACGGTGACTGGGTCGGCATCGGCAGCCGCGCCGGGCAGACGGTGCTGCGTGCCAAGGTCAGTACCCGGGTGGCGCCGGGGGTGGTATACACCACGTTCCACTTCCCCGAGTCGGGGGCCAACGTGATTACCACCGACAACTCCGACTGGGCCACCAACTGCCCTGAGTACAAGGTGACGGCGGTGGAGGTGGTGAAAGTGTTCCAGCCTTCGCAGTGGCAGAAGCGCTACCAGGACTTCAGTGACGAGCAGCGGCGCTTGCTGAAGGAGCGCCGTATTGCGGAAAAAGCCGAGGTGCGCCGATGAGCAGTGAGAACCTGGTCAAGATGGCCAACCAGATTGCCCATTACTTCGACAGCGAGCCAGACCGGGCGCTGGCGGTGCAAGGGGTGCGGCAGCATCTGCAGAGCTTCTGGACGCCGGCGATGCGCCGGCAGCTGGCGCAATGGATCGAGGCCAATGCAGGGGAGGGGCTGGACCCGAAGGTGCGGGAAGCGTTGGCCTGACTGGCTCAAGTTCCAAGACGTGCGCGGTCCTTGTAGGAGCGGCCTTGTGTCGCGAAAGGGCTGCGTAGCAGCCCCAGCGATTCCTGCGTAGACGCCAGGATCCTGGGGCCGCTTTGCGGCCCTTTCGCGACACAAGGCCGCTCCTACATGGAGCGCGTCACTTTTAGCCGCGGGCCAGTTCCGCCTGGTGGGCAATTGCTTCCTCGCTCTTGAGTACCAGCACATCCCCCTCCAGCGCATCCAGCACCACCTCCGAGGTATTACCTATCAACGCCCCGGAAATCCCCGTGCGGCACACGGTGCCGATCACCGTCACCACCGCATCGATCTTCTTCTCGGTATGCGGAATCAGCACATCCGCCGGCCCTTCGGCCACATGCAAGCGGTCTTCGCCGATGTCGTACTCTGCCTGGAATGCCTTGCACGCCTCGCGATAACGCTTCTCGATAGTTTCCGTCAACTGGTACACCGGGTCCGACGCCGACAGCATCGGCGACGGATGGGCGGTGATGACGTGCAACTCACCCTTGGCCAGTTTGGCAATCTCGAAACCATGGTCGATGATGCCGGCGTGCAGGCGGCGGTGGTCCTCGTCCTGGTTGCCCACATCCACCGCAGCCAGGACCTTGCCGCCGGTCCAAGGCCGCTCGCTCTTGACCATCAGCACCGCACACGGGCATTGGCGCAGCAGCTTCCAGTCGCTGGGTGTGAGCAGGGCCTTCTTCAGTGGGTTGTCCGGGCGGTGTTCCTTGATCACCAGATCGCAGCCCTCGGCCTGCTGCACGTAGATGATGGTGTCGTGCAGGTTGTCGCGCCAGGCCTCTTCATGGGTGACGTTGTCGTACCCGTCATCATGCAACTGGCTGCTCAGCAGGCTCAACAGCGCGCTGTGGTCGTGCCTTTTGTCGCACATCAGCAGGTGCAGGCGCGCGCCGGTGACGCCGGCGATCAGCTTGGCCCGGGTCAGGGCCCGGCTGTGTGCGTGCTCGGGGTCGAGGACGACGAGGATGCTGCGGACGGCTTGCATGGGCTTCAACTCCGTTCAAAGGTGGCGGCCAATGCCTGACTATAGTCGGCGCTTCCCCCGCTGGCGCTTGATGTACATCAAGCATAGTCACTGGCGCCGCCCGCCGCCGCCGGTATAATCGCCGGCCCTGCCCGTTCTTTGTGGTTGCACGCTCATGTCCCTGATCCCCGAAATCGACGCCTTTCTTGGTTGCCCGACACCAGACGCCTGGATCGAAGCAGCGCTCGCCGACCAGGAAACCCTGCTGATCGACCACAAGAACTGCGAATTCAAGGCTGCCAGCACCGCCCTGAGCCTGATCGCCAAGTACAGCACCCACCTCGACCTGATCAACATGATGTCGCGCCTGGCCCGCGAGGAACTGGTGCACCACGAGCAGGTGCTGCGCCTGATGAAGCGTCGCGGCGTGCCGCTGCGCCCGGTGTCGGCGGGGCGTTACGCGTCGGGGCTGCGGCGGCTGGTGCGCGCCCATGAGCCCGTCAAGCTGGTGGATACGCTGGTAGTGGGGGCGTTCATCGAGGCGCGCAGCTGCGAGCGCTTTGCCGCGCTGGTACCGCACCTGGACGAGGAGCTGGGCCGCTTCTACCACGGCCTGCTGAAGAGCGAAGCGCGCCACTACCAGGGTTACCTGAAACTGGCGCACAACTACGGCGACGAGGCAGACATCGCCCGCCGGGTGGAACTGGTGCGGGCTGCGGAGGTGGAGCTGATCCAGTCACCTGACCAGGAGCTGCGCTTCCACAGCGGTATCCCGATGGCGCAGGCCGCCTGATCCGCGCCAGGCGGCCCGGGCGTCAGTGACGGCGACCCAGCAGCAGGCCGACCACCAGCCCGAGGCCTGCGGAAATGGCCACGGTCTGCCACGGGTGGCCGCCGATATAGTCCTGGGTAGCTTCCACCACCGGTTGCGCCTTGCTGCGCACCTTGTCGGCGGCCTGGCGCGCCTGGCGCAGTTTGAGACTTACCTGCGCGCGCAGGGTTTCCGCCTCGTCACCCACCAGCGCTGCGCTGTCGTTCAGCAGTTTTTCCGATTCTTCGATCAGCGCCTGCAGTTCGCTGAATACCTGGTCCTTGATCTGATCGCTGTCGGCCAGCGCGGCGTTTTTCCGGGCCATGAACTCGTCCTCGTCGATGGTATGGTTTGAACAATGGATGCCGGCGCGCCAGGAAAGTTGCGGCGGCTTTGGGCTGTTGCAGTTCCTGAGTGTAAGATAGCGGCCATTTTCAAACCTGCAGGTACCTTCATGAGTTTCAATCTGGCCAACATGAGCTTCGAGGAACGGGCGCAGATCGAGGCAGAGAAGGCCCGGCTGTTCGAGCTGTGGCAGAACAACCTGGGCAAGGCCAAGGGCGAAGCCGCGCGGCTGATCGCCGAAAAGCCACGGCGCAAAGGCAAATGGGCCGAGTGGGTGCGCGCCGAGCTGGATGGCATGTCGCCGCCCGAATACGCCAGCATGGTGCGCAGCGAAGTCAACAAGCTGATGGCCGCAGCCAGCGCCAACCGCTGATCACACCCCGCCGGGCGCCTACCAGTAGGCGCCCTTGGGCAGGTCCAGCTTGCCCTCGTCGGTAAAGCGCACGGTGCCCAGCAGCCCGCCGGCAAGTTTGCCCCGCAGCACATAGGGCAGGCCCTGCAACGAGTCCACCCGGCCCAGCCCATAGGCCTGGCGCAGGAAGGAAAACGCCGTGATGCTCACCGGCACCACGACCACCGCTTCGCCATAACGGCCGATGTGCCCCTGCTGGTCGCTGACCCCGGCAGCCAGCGGCTGGCCGTTCACCTCCAGGTTCAGGGCGATGCCGTTGTAGTCGATCGGCGCCTCGTTGGGGTTTTGTACCCGCATCTTCACCGCCATGCGCAGTTCCAGCTCCTGCCCGGGCAGCGGTTCGATACCGATCACGCTGATATTGACCGGGTCGCGTGCCTGGAACAGCGCACAGGCCCCCGGGCCGCAGGCCAGCAGCAGGACCAGGAACAGGCGGGCGTAGCGGTGCAGACGGGCAGCCATGGGGTACGACCTTGCCAGAGTGAGCGAATGGGCAGTGTGGCAAATGTGCGTCGACGTTGAAAGTCTCCGCCCATATGAAAGATACTGTTTCTCATTAACGCCCGATAACTTCTCCTACTGGCCGTTCCCGAACCCATGCTGACCTCTCCCGCGCCGGGCCTGCTGGCAAGTTTCCAGGAGCACTACGACGACCTGCTGCAGTTCCTGACCCGGCGCATGAGCGACCGCCAGCGCGCTGCCGACGTCGCGCAGGAAACCTACCTGAAGCTGGTGAACATCGACCAGCAGGCAGTGCCGGTGCTGCACGCGCGCAGTTTCATCTTCCGCGTGGCCGGCAACCTGGCGATCGATGCCTTGCGCCGCGAGCAGCGCATTGCCGCCAGCCACGACGACAGCGAGCGGGCAGGTGAGGTGGCCTGCCTGGCGCCGGCACCCGAAGCGGCCTTGCTGGCCCGGGAGCGCCTGCAGATCCTCGACCAGGCGCTGCAGCAGCTGCCCGCCAATGCCCGCCAGGCGCTGTTGCTCAACCGCGTCGACGGCCTGACCCAGGCGCAGATCGCGCAGCGCCTGGGGGTTTCCGAAAGCATGGTGGCGAAGTACATCGGCCAGGCCCTGCGCCATTGCCGCAACTGGCTCAAACAGGCGGGCGTGGCTGCGGCCCTGGTGCTGGCTGTTGCTGTGGCGGGTTGGCAGCAGGCGCCGGTGCTGCTGGCGGATTACCACACCGGGGTGGGCGAGCGGCAGGTGGTGACCCTGGCCGATGGCACGCGGGTGACGCTGAACAGCGCCTCCGCCCTGAGCGTGGTGTTCAGCGACCGTGAGCGGCGGGTGGTGCTGGAGGCCGGTGAGGCCTTGTTCGAGACCACCGATGATTCGCGGCCCTTTGTGGTCGACACGGCCGGTGAGCGGGTGCAGGGGAGTGCGGCCACCTTCAGCGTGCGGCGCGATGGCCGCGTGGTATTGGCGCGGGGCGAAGCCAAGGTTGGCGAGCATGAACTGGCAGTAGCGGCCGATGCCGGCACGCAGATGGCCTGGCAGCGCGGCAAGCTGATCTTCAACGGTAAGCCGCTGGGCCAGGTGCTGGCGGAGCTCGAGCATTACCGGCATGGGCGGATCGTGTTGTCCGACAGCAAGCTGGCGGCGATGGAGGTGAGCGGGGTATTCGACCTCGATGAGCCGGAGGCCCTGTTGCGCACCCTTGAGCAGCGCTATGGGCTGAAGGTGACCTACCTGCCGTGGTTGGCCGTGGTTCATTGATTCGCCTGTGCCGGCCTCTTCGCAGCACAAGGTTGCTCCTACAGCGAACTGCCATCCCTGTAGGAGCAGCCTTGTGCTGCGAAGAGACCGGCACAGAAATAAAAATATTTTCCATTTGGCACTGCAAGTTCCTGCACGCCAGATCGTCGTAGTGGGACTGATCAGCAACCCATTCTCATTTACGACTTGTCAGGAAGCTCATTCGTGCCTCTGATGCTCAAGCCTTCGCACCGCCGTCGCGGTCCACTTCACCATGCCCTGATGTCCTGCAGTGCCCTGGCCATGCTGGTCGGCCCGCTGCAGGCGTTTGCCTCGACCGCCACCGAACAGGCCCAGACCCAGGCCCGTCAGGTCCAGCTCGACCTGCCGGCCCAGTCGTTGGACCAGGCCCTGACCACCTTCGCCGACCAGGCCGGCCTGCACCTGCTGTACACCACTGGCGACGTCGCCGGCCAGGCCAGCCCGGCCTTGCAGGGCAGCTACAGCATCGAGCAGGCCCTGCAGCAGTTGCTGGCCGGCAGCGGCATGAGCTGGCACTTCAGCGACGCCCGCACGGTGACCCTGCGCAAGGCCGACGCCGCGCCGCAGGCGGTCAACCTCAAGCCGATCGAGGTCAGCGTGGCCTCGCGCACCAGCACCGCGATCAGCGAAATCCCCGGCACCGTGTGGGTGGTCGACCAGCAGCAGCTGCGCGAGCAGATCGATAGCGGTGTCAGCCTGAAGGAAGCCATCGGCAAGCTGGTGCCAGGCCTCGACCTGGCACCGGAAGGGCGCACCAACTACGGCCAGAACATGCGCGGGCGCAACGTGCTGGTGATGATCGACGGGGTCAGCCAGAACAGCTCGCGCGGCCTGTCGCGCCAGTTCGACAGCATTTCGCCGTTCAATGTCGAGCGCGTCGAAGTGCTGTCTGGCGCCAGTGCCATCTACGGCGGCGGCGCCACCGGCGGCATCATCAACATCGTGACCAAGAAGGGCGAACCCGGCCCGGCGCGCTTCGAGACCCAGCTCGGTGCCAGCAGCGGCTTCAACAACAGCGATGACCTGGCCACCCGCTTCGCCCAGTCGATCAGTGGCGGCAACGAGCGGTTCAACGCCCGGCTGGGGGTTTCCGGCGAGCAGAACGAAGCCTTCTACGACGGTGCCGGCGACCAGATCTTCATCGACAACACCCAGACCGACCTGCAGTACAACCGCACCATCGACGTGCTCGGCACCTTGGGGATGCAGCTGAACGACCAGCAGAGCCTCGACCTGTTGGCTCAGTACTATGACTCGGGCAACCACGGCAGCACCGGCATCTACTTCCCCAACCTGAACTACAACGCCCCCTCCGACCTGGAAGACGCCGAGCTGCGCAGCGGCTACTCGTCGGACCTGGAGCCGCGCACCCGGCGCCTGCTGCTCAACGCCAACTACCACCACACCGACGTGCTGGGCCAGGACTTCTACCTGCAGGCCTCGTACCGCAAGGAAGACGACAACTTCTACCCGTTCCCGTACTACAACCGCGCCACGCCCACCGGCTCGCGCGGGGTGTACTTTGCCGCCTCGCAGCAGAACTTCGAAGTCACCAGCCTCAAGGGCCTGTTCGCCAAGCAGTGGGACGCGCTGAAGCTGACCTACGGCGTCGACCTGGACCGCGAGCGCTTCAACGCCGAGCAGACCACCTTCAACGCCCAGACGTCGTCCGAGTCGGGTGGCCTGGAGCTGGAAAAGGAAAGCAAGGCCGCACGCTACCCCAGCTACCGGGTCGATGGCGTGTCGGTATACGCCCAGCTGGACTGGCATGCCACCGATAACCTGACCCTGTCCGGCGGCGCAAGGCGCCAGCAGATGGACGTGGACGTCAGCGACTTCAAGGGTGTGCCCGGTGGCAGCAACGATTACCAGGTCAACCTGTTCAACGTGGGTGCCATCTACGACTTCAAGAATGGCCACCAGGTATGGACCAACTACGGCGAAGGCTTCGACTTGCCCGACCCGGCCAAGTACTACGGCAAGCCCGGCCTGAGCGTGGCCGACAACCCACTGGCTGGCATCAAGAGCCGCCAGGTGGAGCTGGGCTGGCGCTATGCCGACCTGGACTGGGATGCCCAGGCGGCGCTGTACTACATCTGGTCGGACAAGATCATCAACGTCGATTCGCAGACGCTGACCATCAATGTAGAAGACCAGAAAAGCCGCGACTTCGGTTTTGAAGGCGCTTTGACCCGGCACTTCCAGACCGGCTGGGAAGCCGGCGGCACCCTGCACCTGACCCGCTCCGAGGAAGAGGACGCGGATGGCGGCTGGATCAAGCGCGATGCCCGCTATGCCTCGCTGTCCAAGGCTACCGCTTTCGTTGGCTGGAAGGGCGATGGCCGCAGTGCGCGGCTGCAGGCCAACCATGCCTTCAGCCTGAAGGACGATGCCGACCACGAGATCGACGGCTATACCACCTTCGACCTGCTGGGCAGCCAGGACACCGGCTTCGGCACCTTCAGCGCCGGCATCCAGAACCTGCTGGACAAGCAGTACAGCACGGTCTGGGGGCAGCGTGCGACGCTGTTCTACTCACCGACCTACGGGCCGGCGTACCTGTATGACTACCAGGGGCGCGGACGTACCTACACCCTGACCTGGAGCATGGCTTACTGATGGGTGTCGTCTGTCCCGGCCTCTTCGCGGGTAAACCCGCTCCCACAGGCACGGCGCAGCCCTCAGGCTGTGTGAGAACCCTGTGGGAGCGGGTTTGCCCGCGAAGAGGCCGGTTCAGGCAAACGCCGCCAGCAAATCCTGCGCAAACGCCTGCTGTGCCTCGCCAACCGCCTGCGCCCGGTGCCTGGCCAGGGTAAACGGCACCACAAAGTCCAGCCCAGGGTCCAGCGCCCACAACATCCCCTCAGTCTCCCACCCCTGCGCGCAATGGCATGGCAGATAGCCAATATGCCGCCCCGACAGAATGAACGTCAGCACGCTCTCGATCTGCTCCGCCACCGCCATGCTGCGCTGGCTCTGGAACGGCTCGCCGCCCTTGAGCAACCGGTACGGATGGCGCACCTGGTCCATCGCCAGCAACCGCTCCCGCCCAACGCCAGCCTCACCGAACAGCACATGCCCCTTGCCGCAATACAGCCGTTGCCGCTCCTCGAACAGCGGCTGGTAATCGAAGGCTGCCTGGTTGCCGGAAAAGTAGCTGATGGCGTAATCCAGCCGCTGTTCCAGCAACAACCGCTCCAGCTCTGCCGGTGGCGCACTGATCAGCTCCAGCTGCACCGCCTCCTCGCGCCTGCGAAACGCCGCAATGGCCGCTGCCAGCTTCAGGCTTACCGCCTTGTCCTGGTTCTCCGCCATGCCTATGCGCACGGTCCCCAGCAGCCGCCCGGCAACGCCATTGGCCTGCTGGCGAAACTGTTCGATGTTCAGCAACAACCCACGGGCGGCGTCCAGCAACAACGCACCTTTTTCCGTCAGGTGAAAGCCACCCTTGCCGCGGCTGCACAGGCGGTAGCCCAGCCGTGCTTCCAGCTGCGCCATGCGCTGGCTGATGGTGGGCTGGCTCAGGCCCAGCACGCCTTGTGCGGCGCTGAAGCCCCCGGCCTCGACTACAGTGACGAACAGCCGCAGCAGTTGCAGGTCGGGGTCGTGAACTTGTCCGAGCATTACATTGCTCCTGATGAATGTCAGCTTTGAAAACTTGCCATTCCTGCAATGTAACCCGGCTGGCATGCTCGCGGCATCCACCCATTTGCCGAGGTGTCCGCCATGCGTCGATCGTTGTGCCTGCTGTCCCTGTTCCTGGCCTTGCCGCTGCAGGCTGAAGAAAAGGTCGTCAACCTCTACAGCTGGGCCGACTATGTCGCCCCGCAAACCCTCCAGCGCTTCGAGCAGGAAACCGGCTACAAGGTGCGCTACGACACCTTCGACACCACCGAAGTGCTGGAAACCAAGCTGCTTACCGGTGGCAGCGGCTATGACGTGGTGGTGCCGTCGTCGGCGGTACTGGCCCGGGCGCTCAAGGCCAACGCCCTGCAGCCGCTCGACCCCCAGGCCATGCCCGGCTATGCCAACCTCGACAAGGACCTGCTGGCCAAGCTCGCCGAGGCCGACCCCGGCAACCGCCATGCCGTGCCCTACACCTGGGGCACCCTGGGCCTGGGGGTGAATGTGGAGGCGGTGCGCCAGCGCCTGGGGGATGTGCCGCTGGACAGCCTCGACCTGCTGTTCAAGCCCGAGTACGCCAGCCGGCTGAAGGACTGCGGCATCGCCATGCCCGACTCGCCGCAGGAGGTGATCGGCGTGGCCCTGAATTACCTGGGCAAGGACCCTTACAGCCAGGACAAGGGCGACCTGGGCGCCGCGCAGAACCTGCTGAGCCAGCTGCAGCCGTCGATCAGTTACGTCGCCAATGGCCGGCAGATCAGCGACTTGGCCAACGGTAGCGTGTGCCTGGCGCTGACCTACAACGGTGATGCGGCGATGGCCGCCGACCAGGCGCGCCGCGCCGGCAAGCCGTTCGAGCTGATCTACCGCATCCCCCGCGAAGGCACGCTGGTGTGGCAGGACAACCTGGTCATTCCCAAGGATGCCCCGCACCCCGAGGCTGCGCGGGCGTTCATCACCTTCATGCTCAAGCCCGAGTCGGTGGCCGCGCTGACCAACACGCTGTTCTTCGCCAACGCCAACCAGGCGGCCACGCCGCTGGTGGACGAAGCGGTGCGCAACGACCCGGACATCTACCCGCCGGCCGCGGTGCGCCAGCGCCTGTATGCCGACCGCAGCATGGCCCTGGCCGACCTGCGCCAGCGCAACCGCCTGTGGACCGCGTTCCGCAGCCGCCAGTAACCAATAACGACAAAGGAGCCCGACCGTGGAGCAAGCCGCGAACAACGACCAGGCCATGACCCGCGACAGCCTGTATGGTACCGCTGCGGAAAGTACCTACGCCGGCATTACCAGTTTCTCTCGCCGCCGCTACAGCCGCGACCTGCGTGGCGTCGACGTGGTGGTCAGTGGTGTGCCGTTCGATACTGCCACCAGCAACCGCCCCGGTGCGCGCTTCGGCCCGCGGGCAATCCGCGCTGCCTCGGTGCAGCAAGCCTGGGCCCGGCACTGGCCCTGGGCGTTCGACCCGTTCGACCACCTGGCGGTGATCGACTATGGCGATTGCGCCTTCGACAGCGGCACCCCGCAGTCGGTCCCAGACAGCATCGAGGCCCATGCCACGCATATTCTGCAAGCAGGCTGCGCCATGCTCACCCTGGGTGGCGACCATTTCATCAGCTACCCGCTGCTCAAGGCCCATGCCCACCGCCATGGCCCGCTGGCGCTGATCCATTTCGATGCCCACAGCGATACCTGGCCGGACGAGGAAGGCCAGCGCATCGACCACGGCACCATGTTCTGGCACGCCGCCCGCGAAGGCCTGGTGGACCCGGCCAGCTCGGTGCAGATCGGCCTGCGCACCACCAATGACGACAGCCAGGGCTTTGCCATCCTCGACGCCCGCCAGGTGCACCGGCAGGGCACCGAGGCGGTGATCGCGGCGATTCGCCAGCGGGTGGGCGAGCGGCCGGTGTACCTGACCTTCGATATCGACTGCCTCGACCCGGCCTATGCGCCCGGTACCGGCACACCGGTGTGCGGCGGGCTGAGCACGGTGCAGGCGCTGGAGATCCTCGGCGGGCTGCGCGGCATCAACCTGGTGGGTATGGACCTGGTGGAGGTGGCGCCGGCCTATGACCATGCCGACATCACAGCGCTGGCCGGGGCCACGCTGGCGATGGAAATGCTGTGCCTGTATGCGGCGCGGCACAAGGTGGACAAGGGGCAGTAACCAGGGGCCGCTTTGCGGCCCATTCGCAGCACAAGGCTGCTCCTGCAGGAGGCGACCTTGTGCTGCGAATGGGCCCATACTGAAACATCAGGAATCATCTCCACCCGCATTCACACCTTTGCCGCGAACCCTTCGCGCCTTAGGCTATCAAACCCACCAGGCGCGGCATTTTCGTACAGGAGGTGAAGCATGACCCCAACCTTGCCCATCCTGGCCCTCGGCCTGGTGCTGTGCCTGCCCGCGCAAGCGGCACCCGCGCCGCCATTGCAACTCGCCGCCGGCAACAATAACCCCTACAACAGCCCGATCCAGCGTGCCAACCCCAACAGCCGCCAGGGCAGCATGCCGGCTGCACCACCCGTGCGCGGCCCGTCCACCGACCCGTACCAGCGCACGCCCACCCTGGACAACCGCGGCATCGGCAATGGCGACAACCTGCGCCGCCAGCAGCAAACCCCGAACCTGGAGCCAACCCGACCACCCCGGGGCAACCCGCGCGCGCCATGAGCGCCCTACGAAAGGAATACTGCATGCTTCGAGCACCCTGGCTGGTAACCTTGATCGCCGCCGCACTCCTGCCCCTGCTGGCGCAGGCGGCGGCCGAACAGCAGTTTCGCAGTGAAGAAGGCAGCCTGACCGTCAGCACAGTGGCCGACGGCCTGCGCAACCCCTGGGCCCTGGCGTTCCTGCCTGGCGGCAAGGACATGCTGGTCACCGAGCGCGCCGGCAACTTGCGGGTGGTCAATGCCGAAGGCAAGGTCGGGCCGCCGATCAGCGGTGTGCCCAAGGTCTGGGCGGAGGGCCAGGGCGGCCTGCTGGATGTGGTGCTGTCGCCGGAGTTCGCCAAGGACCGCACCGTCTACCTGTCGTATGCCGAAGAGGGCAGTGACGGCAAGGCTGGTACGGCGGTCGGCCGTGGCCAGTTGTCCCAGGACCGCGCCCGGCTGGAGAACTTCAACGTCATCTTCCGCCAGCAGCCCAAGCTGTCGGAGGGCAACCACTTCGGCTCGCGCCTGGTGTTCGACCGCGACGGCTACCTGTTCATTGCCCTCGGCGAGAACAACCAGCGCCCGACCGCCCAGGACCTGGACAAGCTGCAAGGCAAGATCGTGCGTATCTTGCCGGACGGCGAAGTGCCCAGGGACAACCCCTTTGTCGGCAAGGACAACGTGCGGCCGGAGATCTGGTCGTTCGGCCACCGCAACCAGCAAGGCGCCGCACTCAACCCCTGGACCGGCAAGCTGTGGACCCACGAGCACGGCCCGCGCGGTGGCGACGAGATCAACATTCCCGAGCCCGGCAAGAACTATGGCTGGCCGATTGCGACCCACGGCATCAACTACTCGCTGCTGCCGATCCCCGAGGCCGAGGGCAAGCATGTGCAGGGTATGGTCGACCCGCACCATGTATGGGAGAAGTCGCCGGGCATCAGCGGCATGGCGTTCTACGACAGCCCCACGTTCAAGGCCTGGGACCATAACCTGTTCATTGGCGCGCTGGCCACTCAGGAGCTGATCCGCCTGCAGCTGGATGGCGACAGGGTGGTGCATGAAGAGCGTTTGCTGGGGGAACTGAAGGCGCGTATCCGCGATGTACGGGTGGGGCCGGACGGTTACCTGTATGTGCTGACAGATGACAAGGACGGCGCGTTGCTCAAGGTAGGCCTGGGCGACGGCACCTGACACAGTACAGTACTTGTGGGAGCGGCCTTGTGTCGCGAAAGGGCCGCAGAGCGGCCCCAGGATTTTCGCGTCACGGCGAATATTGCTGGGGCCGCTGCGCGGCCCTTTCGCGACACAAGGCCGCTCCCACAAGGTATGTGTAGAATGCCGCATGGTTATGAATCCCCATTCCCTCTACCAACAGGCCCTGACCACCCAGGGCTATGTCGCCGACCCCGCCCAGGCCCGCGCCGTCGAGGCCTTGCAAGCCTGTTTCCAGGCTGTCGAACAAGGCTGCTCCACCCAGGGCATCTACCTCTGGGGCCCGGTCGGGCGCGGCAAGACCTGGCTGATGGACCAGTTCCACCGCTGCCTGCGGGTACCCAGCCGGCGTCAGCATTTCCATCACTTCATGGCCTGGGTCCACCAGCGGCTGTTCCAGCTCAATGGCACCGCCGACCCGCTGCTGGCGCTGGCTGGGGAACTGGCCGGGCAGATTCGCGTGCTGTGCTTCGACGAGCTGTTCGTCAACGACATCGGTGACGCGATCATCCTCGGCCGCCTTTTCCAGGTGCTGTTCGACCAAGGCGTGGTGATCGTCGCCACCTCCAACCAGCCACCCGAGCAGCTCTACCGCGACGGCTTCAACCGCGAGCGTTTCCTGCCGGCCATCGCCGCCATCCAGCGGCACATGCAGGTACTGCCGGTAGCCGGCGAGCAGGACCATCGCCTGCACCCCGGCGTCGAGCGCCAGCGTTACTGGGTGGAGAAAGCGGGCCAGGCCAGCCAGCTAGCCGAGGTGTTCCGCCAGCTCAGTCCCGGCGATGCAGGCCACGATCAGCCCTTGGCGATCGGCTCCCGGCAGGTGCAGGTGGTGCGGCGCAGCGCGCAGGCCATCTGGTGCCGCTTCACCGACCTGTGCGAACAGCCACTGGCGGCCATGGAGTTCATGGCCCTGTGCGACCGGTTCCCGGCCATCCTGGTGTCGGACATTCCGGCGCTGGGGGGTGAACAGCGGGCCGGCCGCATTGCCCGGGGCACCGAGGATGCGGCGGCGCGGGTGGTGGCGGGTGACCGCGAGCTGCCGGCGCTGTCGCCCAAGGACGACGCAGTGCGCCGCTTCATTGCCCTCGTCGACGAATGCTACGACCGCCGGGTGGCGTTGTACCTGGAGGCACAGGTGCCGCTGGATGCGCTCTACACTCAAGGGTATCTGGCGTTCCCGTACCAACGGACCCTGAGCCGGCTACGGGAGATGCAACTGCAACGCTTCGCCTGAAAAGGAGCCGAACCATGGAGCCGCTGTCGCATCATCTGCTGACCCAGGCCTACAACAATGGCTGGGCCAACCACCGTCTGTACAAGGCCTGCCTGCAACTGACCCAGGACGAATTCGTCGCCCCACGCTGCAGCTTCTTCCCGTCGATCAAGGCCACCCTGAACCATCTGCTGACAGTGGACTGGTTCTACCTGCACATGCTCGAGTGCGAGCAGCGTGGCGAACAGCCCGACGCCGACGGCGAGCGTTTCTTCGACCCGGAGCAGCCATTTGCCACGTGCACCGACCTGCATGCCGAACAGGCCCAGGCCGATCACCGGCTGATCGCCTATTGCCGGGGCCTGCGCGATAGTGAGCTGGGGCGCTATGTGAGCATCGTGCGCCCTGAGCGAGTACAGCGCGAGCAACGGCTGCGGTTGTTGGCGCACCTGTTCGAGCACCAGGTGCATCACCGTGGGCAGGTGCATGCGATGCTCAGTGACACGGCAGTGAGGCCGCCGCAGCTGGATGAGTTTTTCTGCGAGGAAGAGGCGGGGTTGCGGGCGGCGGACTTTGCCGAGCTGGGCTGGACCGAGGAGCAGGTCTGGAAAGTGTAGGGGGCTGCAAAGCGGCCCCTCGACTATTGGCTCACTTGCCCAGCCACTCCACCAGCGTACGGTTGAACCGCACCGGCTCCTCGATCTGCGGCGCATGCCCCATGCCTTCAAAGGTAATCAGCTCACCCTTGGGAATCAGCTTGGCCACCTGCGGCCCCAACACTGCATACTTGCCCAGCTTCGCTTTCACCTCTGGCGGCGCGATATCACTGCCGATGGCTGTGGTGTCCTGGTCACCGATCAGCAGCAGGGTGGGCATCTGCAGCTCCTTGAACTCGTGGTACACCGGCTGGGTGAAGATCATGTCGTAGATCAGCGCCGAGTTCCACGCCACCGCTTCATGCCCAGGCCCCTTGTTCAGGCCCACCAGCATCTGCACCCAGCGCTCGTACTCCGGCTTCCAGCGCCCGGCGTAGTAAGTCTTGCGTTCGTACGCGCGCACGCCTTCGGCATCCAGCTTGAGCTCGCGCGCATACCACTGGTCCACCGTACGGTAGGGCACGCCCAGGGCTTTCCAGTCTTCCAGCCCGATGGGGTTGACCATCGCCAGGCGCTCCACTTGCTGCGGGTACATCAAGGCATAGCGGGTGGCAAGCATGCCGCCGGTGGAATGGCCGAGCACGATGCTTTGCTTCACGCCCAGCTGCTCGAGCAGGGCATGGGTGTTGCTCGCCAGCTGCTGGAAGCTGTACTGGTAATACGCCGGCTTGCTGGAGCTGCAGAAGCCGACCTGGTCCGGGGCGATGACCCGGTAGCCAGCCTTGCTCAGGGCGTTGATGGTAGTTTCCCAGGTGGCAGCGCAGAAGTTCTTGCCGTGCATCAGCACCACGCTGTGGCCGTTGGCCTGGCCTTGTGCGGGCACGTCCATGTAGCCCATCTGCAGGGCCTGGCCCTGGGACTTGAAGTCGAAATGCTTGAGCGGATGCGGGTAGCTGAAGCCCTCCAGCTGGGGGCCGTAGGTGGGCGATTCGGCGGCGATGGCCGAACTGCCGGCGAGGCAGGCCAGGGCCAGGGCGGTTGCGCGCAGCATGGGGGCACTCCGTGTAGGGCCATGTAGAAAGGGGCGACTGTAACAGCCAGTGGACCACGCGGTACGTGAAAGGTGTTACCAGGCGTGAAACCAGCCCAGGGTAATCATCGCCAGCACCCCATAGCGGCCAGCCTTGGCCAGGGTTACCAGCAGCAGGAAGCGCCAGAACGGCTCACGCATGATGCCGGCGATCAGCGTCAGCGGGTCGCCGATCACCGGCATCCAGCTGAGCAGCAGCGACCATTGCCCCCAGCGCTGGTAGCGCTGTTGCGCGCGCTCCAGCTGGGCAGGGCTGAACGGGAACCAGCGCTTGTCGCGCAGGTGCTCGATGGCCCGGCCCAGCACCCAGTTGACCACTGAGCCCAGCACATTGCCCAGGGTCGCCACCAGCAGCAGGGTGGCCCAGGCCTCGGGCTGGCGCAGCAAAAGGCCGACAAGCACGGCCTCCGATTGCAGCGGTAGCAGGGTGGCGGCGCCGAAGGCGCTGAGGAACAGCGCCCACAGGCTTAGCATCAGTAGTTGGCGACCACGGTGTCCTTGCCGTCCTGGGTCACGCCGATGACCTGGTAGGCATCCTTGTGGTCACCCATTTCCATGCCCGGCGAGCCCATCGGCATGCCCGGCACCGCCAGGCCCTTGAGGTCGTTGCGCTTGGCCAGCAGGCGCACCTGCTCGGCCGGCACGTGGCCTTCGACAAACTTGCCGTCGATCACCCCGGTATGGCACGACGCCAGGCGTGGTGCCACGCCCAGGCGTTGCTTGACCTCGCTCATGTTTGGCTCGACATGGTCGTTGACGGTGAAGCCGTTGTCGCGCAGGTGGCTGATCCAGGCCTTGCAGCAACCACAGTTGGGGTCGCGGTAGACGTCGATGGTCTCGCCAGCCTGGGCCAGGCCAGTGACAGCCAGCAGGCCCAGGGGCAGCAGGTGTTTACGCAGCTTCATGAAGCACCTCTTCAAAAACGTGGGCGGATACCGGCGACCAGGCCTGTGCCTTGCACGCGCCCGGTGCCGTTACGGCCCCAGGGGCGGTCCGGTATCCATCGGTTGGCCAGCAGCATAGCGCAAGCGGCTTTCTGGCGCAGCGCGGCCTGTTGCTGTTCGCCAGCGTTGTCAGGCACCCAGTCTACCTGCCTGGTAGTGGTTCCGGATGCCGGCCTGTCATCACGCTGGCTAACGTGCGGCACACCTATCTGAGAGCCTGCTGGATCATGACGCTACCCCTGGACTGCCTGTTGTACTCCAAGACCAATCTGATCGGCATCGGACCAAACCTGTCCGAAGAGGAACGCCAGGACGTGCAAACGTTGCTGGACCATGCCGATGAGTTCGCAAGCCGCTTCCTCGACCGGGACGAGCTATGGAAAAGCTGGTTCGACCGCTTCCGCAATCGCCTGGAGAAACATGGCTGCGTAAGGACGGCCGCCCTGGAGTTGCCGCCCCAGGTCATCAGGGATCATGACGATTTCGATACCAGGCTCGAGCCCATCGGCACAGGCAGCACACCGACGCTGTTGGCCCAACTGGCGCGTGCCTCCATGCAGGAACTGCGAATCAGTGCACACGCCAGCAAGTTCCTGCAGTCTGGCTGGCAGAACGACGTCGCCTCATCGTTTCTGATAACACCTTGCCAGAAGGACGAGGAAGGCCAGATCCATCTGGCGGTCTACTCGTTTCGCTTCAATGGCACGGTGGAGATGCGCGACTTCGGATTCTGGAGCGAGGCCCAGCGTGACATCGTCGTGTGGAACACCGGCACTGTTTACCGTTTTGACCTGGAACGTTTCGCCGCTTTTCGTCAGCAGATTCGTAAAGAGTTGGGCGACCGGCGCCTTGGCGCCATTACCAGGATTGAGCTCTAGCCACCTCGCTCAAGCTGGCAGGTCACGCATCAGCAGGCCGTATGCCAATGGCACCTGCTCGGGAACAGGAAGGTAGATGGTGTGGCCATCGCCCGGGGCGACCTGCAGCGGTTGCTGCTGGCCATTGCTCATATGCTCGAGATCGAAGTGGTAGTTGCCGCGTGGGGTCATCAGTTCCAGGTGGTCACCCACGGCGAAGCGGTTCTTTACCTTGACCTCGGCCAGGCCGTCCACGCGCAGGCCGGTCAGTTCGCCGACGAACTGCTGGCGTTCGGACACCGAGTTGCCGCGTTGGTAGTTCTGGTATTCGTCATGCACGTGACGACGCAGGAAACCTTCGGTGTAGCCGCGCTGCGCCAGAGACTCGAGGTTGTCCATCAGCGAGCGGTCGAATGGCCGCCCGGCCACTGCGTCGTCGATCGCCTGGCGGTACGACTGCACGGCGCGGGCGCAGTAGAAATGCGACTTGGTGCGGCCTTCGATCTTCAGCGAGTGCACGCCGATGGTGGCCAGGCGCCCGACGTGCTGGATGGCGCGCAGGTCCTTGGCGTTCATGATGTAGGTGCCGTGCTCGTCTTCGAACGCCGGCATTTCGGTGCCGGGGCGGTTGCTTTCCTGCAGCAGGAATACCTGGTCGGTCGGCGCACCCAGGCCCAGCGTGGGCTGCACCTCTCGCACAATGTCGCCGGTGGCGTTCTCGGTGGCTGGGGTAGCGTCGTACTTCCAGCGGCAGGCGTTGGTGCAGGTGCCTTGGTTGGCATCGCGCTTGTTGAGGTAGCCCGACAGCAGGCAACGACCGGAGTAGGCCATGCACAGGGCTCCATGGACGAACACCTCCAGCTCCATGTCCGGCGCCTGCTGGCGGATTTCTTCGATCTCTTCCAGCGACAGCTCGCGCGACAGGATCACCCGGCTCAGGCCAAGTTGCTGCCAGAACTGCACGCTGGCCCAGTTCACCGTGTTGGCCTGCACTGACAGGTGCACTGGCATCTGCGGGAAGTGCTGGCGTACCAGCATGATCAGGCCTGGGTCGGACATGATCAGCGCATCCGGTGCCATCTCGATCACCGGCGCCAGGTCCTTGAGGAAGGTCTTGAGCTTGGCATTGTGCGGGGCAATGTTGACCACCACGTAGAAGCGCTTGCCCAGGGCATGCGCCTCCTGGATGCCCAGGGCCAGGTTGGCATGGTCGAACTCATTGTTGCGCACCCGCAAGCTGTAGCGTGGCTGGCCGGCGTAGACCGCGTCGGCGCCGTAGGCGAAGGCGTAGCGCATGGTCTTGAGGGTGCCGGCGGGGGCCAGCAGTTCGGGCTTGGCGATAGGGTTCATGTGCGCACCGGAGCAAAAGGCGCGGATGCTAGGGCTGGCAGATACGGCGCGTATTGACTTGCATCAAGGGAATGACGGCACTTTTACCAAGGCGCGGTGCACTAATAACGCATAAGCCATGCGAGGAACCGCGATGAACCAGACCGCCCTGCAGAACAAAGCCCTGGCAGTACTGCTGGCGCTGGTGACCATCGCCTTCATCTGGATCCTGTTGCCGTATTACGGTGCCATCTTCTGGGCGGTGATACTCGGCATCCTGTTCGCTCCGCTGCAGCGCCACCTGCTGCTGCGTTTTGGCCGTCGGCGCAACCTGGCCGCGGCAACCACCTTGCTGGTGTGCCTGCTGGTGGCGATCCTTCCGGTGATCATCACCAGCGCGCTGCTGGTGCAGGAGGGCGCCACCCTGTACCAGCGCATCGAGCATGGGGAGCTGGATATTGCCGGCTATGTCGAGCGCGGCAAGGACATGCTTCCGGCTTTTGCCCAGCGGGGGCTGGACAGCATGGGCATGGGCAATCTCGACGGGCTGCGCGACAAGATCACCAAATGGGCAACCCAAGGCAGCCAGGTGCTGGCCAGCCAGGCGTTCAACTTTGGGCAGGGCACCTTCGAGTTCGTGATCAGCTTCGGCATCATGATGTACCTGTTGTTCTTCTTCCTGCG
Organism: Pseudomonas sp. TE3-3-F2023; assembly: GCF_036784815.1. NCBI lineage: Bacteria > Pseudomonadati > Pseudomonadota > Gammaproteobacteria > Pseudomonadales > Pseudomonadaceae > Pseudomonas > Pseudomonas sp. TE3-3-F2023. Next base: position 2,696,750 of record NZ_CP145113.1, read on the forward strand.
CGAAGGCGCGGAGGTCGCCCGCCAGGTGCGTCTGGCAGTGCCGCTGCCTGAACACCAGAAGCGCCGTTTGCAGCTGAAGTTCAACCGTGTGGTGCGGGCGACGGTGAAAGGTAACGTGCTGGTGGCCATTACCCAGGGGGCGCTGGGCGGTTTCATCTTCTGGGTGCTGGGTATCCCGAGTGCGCTGGTGTGGGCGGTGCTGATGGCGTTTCTGTCGCTGTTGCCTGCGGTAGGTGCGGGGATCGTGTGGGCGCCGGTAGCGGCGTATTTCCTGCTGACCGGTGCAATTTTGTCGGGGGTGATCCTGACCGCATTCGGCGTGCTGGTGATCGGCCTGGTGGACAACTTGTTGCGGCCGATCCTGGTGGGCAAGGACACGCGAATGCCGGACTACCTGATTCTGGTGTCGACGCTGGGCGGGCTGGCGGTGTTCGGGCTCAACGGCTTCGTGATCGGGCCATTGATCGCGGCACTGTTCGTGTCGAGTTGGGCGATCTTTGCGGCAACCAAACCCCGGGTGCAGTTGCCGGAGTAGGGGCGGGCCTTGCTGGGGCTGCTTTGCAGCCCATCGCCGGCAAGCCAGCTCCCACAAATACAGCGTTGTTCTCAAGATTGTCGCTGGACCTGTGGGAGCTGGCTTGCCGGCGGTGGGCCGCAAGGCGGCCCCCATGGCCGGGTCAGGATGTTTGTGGCATCTCACCCTTGGCCAGGCGCCGGTTGATGTCGGCGATCACTTCGGGCAGTTCGTTGATGGTGTCGATCAGGTAGTGCGGCCGGGAGCCGGCGAACAGGGCGTGGATGCGCTGGCGCTCGCTTTCCAGCTTTTCGGCGCTCAGTGCGCGATAGCCTTCCCAGGTCAGCCCCAGGGCATTGCCCGAGCACACCAGGGCCACGGTCCACATGCCGGCGCGGCGGCCTTCGAGAATACCTGGTACGGTGTCGTCGACCTTCACGCACGCCGCCACATCGTCGATACCCAGCGCGATCACGTTGGCCAGGGCCTGGGCCGGCCATGGGCGGCCGTTCGGGGTTTCGTCGGTGGCCACCACATGGTCGGCCACATAGCCGTTTTGCGCGGCCAGCTCCACCACCTTGTCCATCACCACCTTCGGGTAGCCCGAGCAAGAGCCGATCTTCAGGCCTTCCTGGCGCAGGCCGGTGAGTGTGTCCAGGGCGCCAGGGATCAGCGCCGAGTGCACGGCGATCTTTTCGATCTGCAGCGGCATGAAGCGGTTGTAGATGGCGGTGACATCATCGTCGGTCGGGGTACGGCCGAACACCTTGCGGTAGCGCTCGGCAATTTCTGGCACATCGCACAGAGTGCGGATGTGGTCCCACTTGCCCATGCCCATCGGGCCGCGGGCTTCTTCGATGGACACCTGCACATCGAATTCGGCAAAGGCTTCGACAAAGATCTGGGTCGGGGCGAAGGAGCCGAAGTCGACCACGGTGCCGGCCCAGTCGAGGATGGCGGCTTGCAGCTGGGTAGGGTTGCTGTAGTTCATGTGCGCTTGTTCCTGAATTGGGTGGGCAAAGGGTCAGATGTCCAGCACTTCCATTTCCCGCAGCACCTCGGCCACGGCATTCACGGCGGCCTGCATGCCATCCGCTCCGACCACGCCGATGCAGCCGACACGGAAGGTTTCCACCTGGGTCAGCTTGCCCGGGTAGAGTATGAAACCCTTGGCCTTGACCCGTTCGTAGAAGTCCTTGAACTGGTAGCGGGGATCGTTCGGTGCGTGGAAGGTGACGATGATCGGCGCCTGGATCTCGGCAGGCAGGAAGCTGCGCAGGCCGATGGCGGCCATGCCATCGAGCAAGGTCTTGCAGTTGTCGGCGTAGCGCTGGTGGCGCGCTGGCAGCCCCCCTTCCTCGTTGTATTGCTGCAGCGCTTCGTGCAGGGCTGCGACCACGTGAGTCGGCGGGGTGAAGCGCCACTGGCCGGTCTTGGCCATGTAGGTGTGCTGGTCGTGCAGGTCCATGGCCAGCGAATGGGCATTGCCTTCGGCTGCGGCCAGGGCGGTTTTCTCGGCGAACACGAAGCCCATGCCAGGTACCCCTTCCAGGCATTTGCCGGAGGCGGCAATCAGCGCCTCGAAGGGGATGGCGCGGGCATCGATCGGCAGTGCGCCGAACGAGCTCATGGCGTCGATGATCAGGCGCTTGCCGTGGCCTTTGACCACTTGGGCGATCTCGGGCAGCGGGTTGAGAATACCGGTGCTGGTTTCGCAGTGGATCAGCGCGACATGGGTGATGGCGGGGTCGGCGGCCAGCAGGCGGTCGACGTCGGCGGCGGTGGTCGGCTGGTCTTCGGCAGTTTCGAAGGTGCTGTAGGCACGGCCCAGCACTTTGCATATCTTCGCCAGGCGCTGGCCATAGGCGCCATTGATAAGCACCAGGACCTTGCCATCACGCGGCACCAGGGTGCCGATGGCCGCTTCCACGGCGAAGGTGCCGCTGCCTTGCAGGGGGACGCAGTGGTGGCTGGCGCTGCCGTCGATGATGGCCAGCAGTTGCTCGCAGACACTGGCAGTCAGTTGGTTGAAGTCGCGGTCCCAGGAGCCCCAGTCCACCAGCATTGCTTGACGGGTGCGGATTGATGTGGTCAGGGGACCTGGGGTCAGCAGAATCGGGGCGTTGCTCATTCCGTTATTCCTCACAAGCGGTGGGCTGAAACTACGGGGCCTAGGTTGCAATTGGCGCTGTCATCAATCAAATTGTTTGTTGTTATTCGAGCTATAAGTCAGGCCGATAAATATGAACCTGTTCCAGTTGCGTGCCTTCGATGCCGTGGCCCGTGAGGGCAGCTTCACCCGTGCCGCCGCACGCCTGTTCATCAGCCAGCCGGCAGTGACCGGGCACGTGAAGGCGCTGGAGGAGCACTACCAGATCACCTTGCTGCGGCGTACCGCGCGGCGGGTGGAGTTGACCGAAGAGGGCACCCGCCTGGCGGCCATCACCCGCGCCATGTTCGGCCTGGCCGAAGAGGCGCAGGCCATGCTCGAGGCCAACCGCCAATTGCTGACCGGGCGCCTGGAGGTGGCGGCCGATGGCCCGCACCGGGTCATGCCGATGCTGGCGCTGCTGCGCGAGCGCTACCCGGGCATTACCGTCAACCTGCGCCTGGGTAATGCCCAGGAAACCTTGGCGGCATTGCTCAGCGAGCATGCCGATGTGGCCGTGCTGACCGAGATCGAGCCGCGCAAAGGCCTGCATTTGCAGAACCTGTGCGAGTCGCGGTTGTGCGCCTTGCTGCCGGCGGGGCATGCCTGGGCCAACGGCGATGGCGACTTGCCGCTGGCTGAGCTGCACCAGCAGATCATGGTGTTGCGCGAACCCAGCTCCACTACGCGGCGCACCTTCGACAAGGCCTGCAGCAAGGCCGCCGTGCAACCTCGGGTGCTGCTGGAACTGGATAGCCGCGAGGCGGTGACCGAAGCGGTGGCCTCTGAGCTGGGCATTGGCGTGGTCTCGTCCACCGAAGTGGCCAATGACCCGCGGGTAGTGGCGCGGCCACTGGCCGGTGACGGCCTGGTCAACCAGCACCTGATCGGCTGCCTGGAGCGTCGCCGCGAACTGCGCCTGATCCAGGCGTTTCTCGGCCTGGCGGCGGGGCTGTGATGGCTGTTTTCAGCGGGGCGGCCTAAGATGGCCGGCATTGAGCCGACAGGACTGTCGATGAGCGAGAAAGACACCATTTCCATGCAGCTGGTGCGCGAGGCGCTGTTGCAGACGTGCCCCGCCGGCGAGCCCGATACCGGCTTGCTGGCCCGGGCGGGTATCGCCGTCGAACAGCTGCACCTGCCAGCGGCTCGAGTCAGCGCCGAGTCCTATGCCCGGCTCTGGCGTCTGCTGGCGCGGCGCTGCAACGATGAGTTCTTCGCCATGGACCCGCGCGGTCTGCGCAGCGGCAGCCTGGCGTTCATGTGCCGCGCCAGCATGGGCCAACCGAACCTGGGCGCCGGCCTGGAAACCGCGCTGGCGTTCCTGTCACTGATGCTTGAAGACCTGCAGCCAAGCCTGGTGCGCCAACAAGGCCTGGCCGAAATCGTCATCAACGAACCGCGTGACACACCGCGCCGCGCTTTCACCTATTTCACCTTCTGGATGATTGTGCACGGTGTGACTTGCTGGCTGGCCGGGCGGCGTATCCCCATCCTGGCCATCGATCTGCGCTGTGCCGAGCCGCCGTTCTGCGATGACTACCGGGTGATGTTTTCGGAGAACCTGCAGTTCGAGCGCCCGCGTACGCGCATGATCATCGCTGCCGACTGCCTCGAGCTGCCGCTGCGGCGCAGCGAAGAAGAACTGCAGCGCTTTCTGGCCGAGGCGCCGGGCAACATCCTGGTCAAGTACCGTGACCCGGCCAGCCTCGGGCGGCGCATTCGCACCGATCTGCTGCGCCTGGACCCTGGGCAGTGGCCCGATGGCGACAGCCTGGCGCGCCAGTTGTGCCTGTCACCCTCGACCCTGCGCCGACGGCTGGCCGAGGAGGGGCAGAATTACCAAGGCCTGAAGGACAGCGTGCGACGTGAGCTGGCGATTGCCTGGCTGAGCCAGGAAGATGCGGCCATGGGCGAAATCGCCGAGCGCCTGGGCTTTGCAGACAGCAGTTCGTTCTACAAGGCGTTTCGCAAGTGGTTCGGCTGCAACCCCGGGCATTACCGGGCGCTGGTCCTCAAACGCGGCAGTGGCGGCTAGGGAACCACGCCTTCCCGCTGCCGGCTTGCGCCGCTGGCAAGCATCGTGACAAGTCGATCACTGACCAGGAAATCGACGATGTCTCAACCTGCCTTGCACCCCAAGTTGCTTCACCCCGCCGAAGATTTCATCGCGCAAAGCTTGCCCGCCTGGTTGAAGGCGGCCAAGCCCAAGCAGCTTGCCAGGCTGCAATTGCGTTTCAACGCCTATCTGGCGAGCCAGCGGCTGATGGCAGGGTTCGCCGACCGCCTGCAGCCTCTGGACCGTTTTGCCAAGCAACTGTTCGAGCCTGCCTTGCGCCAGGACAGCCAGCTGAAGCTGCAGGTCGACCTGGACAAACTGGTGTGGCGCGAAACACGCGCACGGCTGGATGTGAGAACCGGCTTGATTCCTGATTATCAACCGTACTTCGTGCGCATGCCGGCCTTGCAAAAGCTGTTGCAGAACTTCAAGGCCAACGAGTCCTTCTTCCTCGGCACCGCCTTGACCCTCCCGGGAGCCCACCAGGACGAGCAGGTGGTGAGCGAAGACATCGAGCGGATTGTCAGCCTGTGCCGCCAGGTGGATGTCGGTAGCGCCTATCAGCGGCATCTGGCGCAGGTATTGACCCCTGACTTTGAAATGGCCCTGGCCACCGACCGGCGCCTGGAACTGGCCGTGGCGATCGAGATCGCGGCCATCAAGCAGCAGCTGGATGCGGAAGACCTGCTGACGCTGCGTATCGCGTGCAAGGATGAACCCGCTGTGATCAAGGGGCCGGTGCAGCTGGAGATCGGTGCACTGCAGGTCCTCGGCTGCCGGGTGGATGGCGCGCTAGCGGTTGAATTGATCGAGCAGCGCCGCCACCAGTCCACGTTTCCCTTCGGGGTACCAGGGCGCTTGAAAAGAGTGATCCTGTACACCCCCGACGATCAGGCGCAACCCCTGCGCGCGTTCACCAATTGGGATGAGGCGAACCGTGCCCTGGCCACGGCGATGGGCAACCAGGACTATCGGCAGGCGTTTGTGCGGCGGATTGCCTTGGGTGATCGCGCCACTTGCGAGCAGGCCCTGGCCACCCGCTTGCAGGATGCACAACCTGACCTGGAACCCCGCAGGGTGTTGGAAGCGGGGGACGGTTTTGCGTCGATGGCCGCCTGGCACATGCAGCGAATCAAGGCCGATGCACTTTTCCTTGCGGTGCCCACCGCCCAGGCCGATGACGCGGCTTCGGAGCAGCGCCTGGACGAGCTCAAATGCGCCGGCCTGGTATTGCTCAACTTGGCGGGCCTGTTCGTCCCGGTCATCGGGGCTTTGCTGGTGGCGGACCTGGCCAGGCAACTGTTGACCGAAACTTTCGAGGGCGTGCGTGACTGGCAGTTGGGCCATCAGCATGAGGCCTTGACGCACATGCTTCAGGTGGCCTTCAGCGTGGCAACCACCGGTGCGGTGGTTGTCGGTGTCCATCTGGCCCGCAGCGCATTCGTCGAAACCCTGGAGCCGATTATCACCGAGGATGGCCGGCAACGGCTTTGGCGCAATGAGCTGGCGCCTTACCAGGACACTACGCCACCAGAACAGCTGTCGGAACTCGACAACGGCTTGCTCGCCGAGGGTGAGCGTCATTGGTGGCGGTTGAATGGTGCCTTGTATCGGGTAAGGCAAACCGCCAATGGCGCTTGGCGCTTGCTGCATGCCGAAGGTGAGGCGGCGTTCGGGCCGGTACTGGAGCGTTGCTCTGCGCGTGGCTGGCGGCTGGCTTACGAGCGGCCACTGGAATGGCAGGGCGCCGCACTGTTGCTCGGGCGGCTTTGGCCGGCGGCGACAGCGATGGACCCCGTGCGGGTGGAGCAGGTGCTGAAGGTCGCGGATGTCGACGAGGCCTACCTGCGTGGCCTGCTGGTGGAACGGCGCAGGTTGCCGGTGCAGCTGCGCGATACCTTGCAGCGCTTTGCCGTGGACGCACGCGCGCAAACCTTTTTCAGCCGGCTGGAAGCGGGGGAGGCCGATACCGCTACCGAGCTATGGCAATGGTGCATTGAACGGTTGCAACTGCAGGGTGAAACCGTCGAAGAACAGGTGCTGTCGATCCGTGACGCGGCAATCGAGTTGCGTGAGGCGATGCTCGAGCATTTTTCCAGGATTTACTTGGCCGACGACCCGCTGCTGGGCTTGATCCAGCGCGATTTCCCGACGCTGCCAGAGGCCTATGCCCTCGATGTGCTCGAACAGGCAACAGAGGCTGTGCGCTTGCGCATGCAGGCAGAGTCCCGCCTGCCGCTGGCGTTGGCTGAACAGGCGCGGGTGGCCCTGCAACTGGCGCGCCTGACCCGCATGCGCGAAGCGTTGTACCTGCAAGGCAGTTACCGGCCGGAAGTGGTGGCGCTGGCCTTTGCCCTGCTGCGTCGGCATGGCCCCGGTGCTGCCGGGTTCAACCTGGTATTGCGCCGTGACCCGTATGCCGGGGCGGCGATGGAACGGCTGTTCGCCGAGACCGACCATGAGCAGGCCGTGGTGCTGGTCAGGCGGGAGGGGCGCTTCCAACTCTACAATGACAGAGGCTTGCCGGATGAGCGCGAGGTCGCCGCCCCCGAGGGGCTGTTCGAGGTGCTGGCCGCTTGCCTGCCCGTGGAATACCGGGTGCGACAGGGGTGGAATGGCGCCGATGCGCCGACCAGAATCCGCGAGCAGATGCAGGCCTGGCTACCCGGTGACCGGCAGGCCCTGCTGCGCCTGCTCGGCTGGCGGGAGGCAAGGCCCATGGCATCGCCCATGCAGCGTTTGGCCGATGGCCGAGCGGGTTATCCACTGGGTGGCTGCCAGTCGTGCATCGGCTCGCCGGAGCGCGTGGTGCGGCAGCGGGTGCGCGCGTTGTATCCCGGTATCGGGGATGCGGGCGTCGATCGCTATGTCCAGAGCCTGTTGGACATGCGCGGGGGCCTGTTCGTGAACCTGCTGCGTGTCGAGCAGGAATATCGCCGCCTGGATGACAGCTTGCTGGCCTGGGTTGACGAGGTGGCGGGCAGCGCCAGCCGCGCACGCCGCCGTGTCGCAGATTCGTTGCGGCGTGCCTGGCAGATGCGCAGCGACCGCGCCGTCGGGGCTATCGGCAACGATGCGGTGCTCAGCCTGAGCATCATCGCCGTACCGGTGGGCAGCCTGCCCGTGTTGCCGGTCGGGACGGACTTCTCGCACGTGTCGGAATTGACCCTGTCGGCGCTCGGCCTGAATGCCATCCCGTCGGGGTTCCTCGCCTGCTTCCCCGATCTGCTGTGCCTGGACATGAGCGACAATGCCTTGCGCGCGCTACCTGCGGGGCTGGAGCGGTTGACCGCCTTGCGCCAGTTGCTGATGCCGCGCAACCGTATTCGTATCTCGGAGCCGCAGGCCAATGTGCTGACCGGCCTGGCGCTCTTGCGTTCGCTGGACCTGAGTGACAACCCGCTCGGCGACATCAGGCTACAGTTCGAGCGGTTACCCAGCTTGCGGATCCTGCGTTTGAACCGCGTGCAGATGACGGCGCTGCCCCGGGGCCTGGAGTGGTGTGGCCTGTTGGTGTTCGCCGACCTTCGCAACAACCAGATAGCCGAGTTGCCGGCAACTTTGTTCCAGGCCCCGTTGCAGTTGCGCCGTGCCATGCACCTGGAGGGCAATGCGCTGCCAGTGCAGGATCTCGATCGCCTGTATGGCGCCGAACGCCTGCTGGCCACGCCCCGCCCGCAACGACACGCTCCGGCCCGGGAAGAATGGCTGCAGACCCTGGACCCAGCGGCGCGGCAGGAGCAGCAAGGGAAATGGGATGCGCTGAATGCCGAGCCCGGTAGCCTGGCTTTCTTCGAGCTGCTCAGGCAACTGACGAGCACGGCCGAATTCAGCAAGGCGCCGGCCGAACTCGGGTTCAGGGTATGGGCAATGCTGGATGCCGCCCATGCCGATACCGCCACGCGCGTGGCGCTGTTTGACCTGGCAGCCGAGCCCACCACCTGTGTGGACAGCGTTTCCACCGTGTTCAGCCGCCTCGAGGTGCGCATGCATGTCGAGCAGGCCACCCGCGGCGGCGACCCGATTTCGACCCGCGCGGCACGCCTGCAGTTGGCCAAGCGGCTATTTCGCGTGCACTGGGTAGAGAAAATCGCCCGACGCGAAATCGACGCCCGTTACCAGGATGGACGTTGGAGCCGCGGGAACCATGATGAAGAGGAGGTGGAGGTCAATCTTGCCTACCTCAGCGGCTTGGCCCAGCGCCTGGACCTGTTGGGGCAACCTCGCCATATGCAGTTTGGCAGGCTGGCCAACGTGTCGCCGCTGCAACTGGAGGAGGCCTTCAAGGAAGTGCTGGAGGTGGAGGCGGGCGAGCAACGGATCGTGTTCATAAGCGAGCGTGATTTCTGGTTGCCGGTACTGCGGGCAGAGCATGCGGACGAGTTCGAAACCCTGGAAACGCAATTCTCCCTGCGTCTGGAAACTCTGGACGAGCAAAGGGAGGCCTTGACCAGTGACGAGTACTGGAAGCTGAGCAACGCCCTGCGCGATGAGCGCGAGCAGGCCCTGGCCAGCCTTGCCCAGCGCCTTACGCACGAAGCGTTCATGGTGCCAGAGGCAAAGTGACGGCGCTTCACGGGCGGCGCGCAGTGTGCCGCCCTGCTTCTACAGCAGGGGTTCCCTCTGCGCAAGCGTTGGCAGGTTGCACACCATGCGTGGCTTTCGACAGCCATCCAGGGACCTGCCATGACCCGCGAACCACACGCACCACAGCCAGCCTCTGCGTCTTCCAGCCATTTGCACGACGGTTTCATCGGTGACCGGTTGCCTGCCTGGCTCAAACAGGCCACGCAAAGCCAGATACGCACCTTGCGCGAAAGCCTGGAGGCCCATCATGCCACCCAGGCCCGGTTGCGCGGGATCACCCTGGCGCTGCCGTCACCACAGCAGTTCGCCGAACGGCAATTCGCCAGTTTGTTGCACGAGCCGCTGCCGGGCGACGTAGCGTTCTGGCAGTTGGAGTGGCTGGAGGTTTCCCATCGTTTTTCGTCCACGCTCGGCGCTGAGCCGCAATTTCCCACTTACGGGCAACGGCGTGAAAACGGCTTGCTCCGCCTGATGCGCAACTTTTCCGCCAGCAACGATTTCTACCTGGGAACCGGATTGGTCGCGCCGGGGCAGGAACGGGTACTTTCGCGGGGCACCGATGAACTGGTCGAGGCGTGCCGCAAGCTCGATGCCGGGCGCCTGTATCAGCAGGAACTGGACCGCACATTCGATACTGCGGCACAGCACATCTTGTGTGAGGACAAGCGCTCCGGGCTGCGCCTGGCCGTGCAGGTTGCCGCGCTGAAAGGCGAGATTACCGAGCCGGTCAAGGAGGCATTGCACGCCTTGGTGGATGAACCTGCGGATCGGCGATCCGCCAGCCTCACGGGCCACCCGGGCCTGCTCGAAGCCCTCGGTTGCACAGTGGCGGATGGTGTGTGGATTCAACTTCGCGACAGGCATGGGCAAACGCAGGGCGGCGTGCTCTACCTGCCCAGCGACCCGGTACAGGCGTTGCGACACTTCGACAGCCATGCCTCGATCAATAGCGCGCTGGTGGCCGAGCTGCGCCATGAACCCTATCGCCAGGCGTTCAGCCAGTTAATCGGCCTGGATCAGCGTGCCGGGTTCATGCACAAGCTGCGGGCCCGACTGGAGGATGACCAGCCGGACCTGGAACTCGATGGCAGCGTGCCACAGCATGACATTTTCCAAGCGCTGGCTGCACAGCAGACAAACCGGGTGAAGCAGGATGGTCGCTTGTTGCTGGTGCCGACCGCCGATGCCGATGAAGCCGCAACGCGTGAGCGGCACGAGGCGTGGAAGGCCGCCGGCCTCGATGTGCTCAACCTCGCGGGCCTGTTCATTCCGGTGGTGGGCGGCTTGCTGCTCGGGCAACTGGTCGCCCAAACCCTCTCGGAGGTTTTCGAGGGCGTGCAGGACTGGTCGCGAGGCCATCAGCACGAGGCGCTGGAGCACATGCTCGGAGTTGCCGAGATACTGGCGGGCACCGCCGCGACGGTGGCGGGCGTCACCTTCGTGCGCAGCGCGTTCGTCGCGGCGCTGGAGCCGGTAAGGCTCGCCAATGGGGCGGGCCGTTTGTGGTCCCGAGATCTGGCAGCCTTTGCCTCGACCCCTGAAACGATCACCTTGGGTGCGGACGGGGCCTATGCTGATGGCGAGCGCCGCTGGATGAAGGCCGACGGGGTCTTCTACGAAGTTCATCGGCCTGACCCCGATGGCCCCTGGCGTCTGCGCCACCCCGATCGCGAAGAGGCGTACGGCCCGGTCGTGCTGCACAATGGCGAACGCAGCTGGCGCCTGATGCACGATGAGCCGCAGCGTTGGCGCGACCCTGCGAAAATGCTCGATACCCTTTGGCCGCGCGATCAACCTTTCGATGGCCAGCAGGCGCAGCGGATCTTACGCATGGCCGGCATCGATGAGGACGAACTGCGTGGCCTGCTGGTGGAAAACCGGCGAACGCCTGCCACCTTGCGGGAAACCCTCAGGGCATTCGATGCCGATGCCCGGATCGACACGTTCTTCCGCAACTTGGAACGCGACACTGTCTCCGATGAGGACTTGCAGCTGCTGGCCTGGTGCGAGGCCCGACCGGGCAGTGTAAAGGGGCGTGCGGCAGTGCTGGCGGACCGGCCAAGGTCGAGCGACCTGCTGTTCGCACGGCTGACACGCCTGCCCGAATCGACGGAGCCTTTGCTCAAGCCGCTGATGGCGCTGGGGCTGCCCGAGCCCTATGCGCGCGATCTGGCCGACGGAGCAAGTCACGACGCTCGCCAGCTGTTCGTCAATGGTGGAAAGTTGCCGCAGAGCCTGGCCACCCAGGCCAGGTCGTTGTGCTCGCTGGCGAAGGTGAGCAGGGCGTTGGCAGGGTTTTATCTGCCGAGCGCATATAGCGATGAAACGGGCATGCTGGTGTTGGCATTGCTGAATGTCGAGGCCATTGATGCGTTTAGCCTGGTGTTGAGCAATGCTGCTGCGGATGCCGTGGCGTTGCAGCGCATCGGTTCGGTTGGCAATGCGGCCGAGCAGCGGGTGCTGGTGCGTGAGCAAGGTGTCTTTGCCCTGTATGACGGGCAGGGCCGAAAACTCGCGATGCAGCCGCCTGCTTCCTCGTGCATCTTCCAGGCTGTGCTGGCCGCGCTCGAGTCGCGCAACCTGCTGGGCCGTTTGGGCCTGGCCGAGAACGCCAATGCCGAGCGCCTGCGCGAGAAGCTAATGGCGCACCTGGGTACCCATGAGGAAATCGCCCGCATGCTGGGCTGGGCGCCGACGGAGCGCTGGTTCAACCCCGGCCAGCGCCTTGCCGATGGCCGCGTCGGTTACCTGCTCAGCGGGCGCGCATCACCGCTAACCACCCCCAGGGACCAGCTGCGGGCCGGCCTGAGGCGATTCTTCCCGGGGCTGGGCGATTCGCTGGAAACGCAAGTTGACCGCTGGCTGCTGCAGAATGTGCCGGTCGCCGATGCGCTCATGGCGCTACAGGACGATTTTGAGCAGTTGAACCGCGCGCTCAATCGCTGGGTGTCGGCTGCACTGAGTGACACATTGCGGGCCCGGCGGCAATTGTTCGCCGAACGACTGCTGCGTGCCTGGCAGGCGCTTGGCGACCATGTGGTGGTCGACAGTGACGGCAAGCGCCAGGGGCTGCGCCTGGTCCTGAATGATCTGCCAACGGATTCGTTGCCTGTCTTGCCCGCGTCTGTCGATTTCTATCACGTCACCACCCTGGTATTGAGCGAGACGTCTATCGGAGTGGTGAACGAGGAGTTTCTGCGCGCTTTCACCTACCTGCAGGAGCTGGACATGAGGCACAACCAGCTGCTGCGTTGCCCGCGCGGGCTAGGCTACCTGACCAACCTGCGCCGGTTGCGCCTGGGGCATAACCGCATTCGCCTGGATGCCCATGCCATCGAAGCCTTGAACGGGTTACCGCTGCTCAGTCACCTCGACCTGAGCCATAACAGCCCGCTTGGGGTTTACGAAATGCGCTTCCATCACCTCCCTCATCTGGTCGAGCTGAATTTGCGCCGCTGCGGGCTCAGCGAGTGGCCCAGAGGGCTCGAGCTGTGTGGCTTCCTGCAACGAGCCGACCTGCGAGACAATTTCCTGCGGGGTGTGCCTGACGGCGTGCTGGCCATGCCGCTGGAGTTTCGCCAGCGCATCCTGGTCGATGGCAACCGCCTGAGCATGGCCGATTACGGCAAGCTCTATGCCTTGGAGCCGCTGCTGGAGGAACCGGAAGCGGCGATTGGCCGCGCCTGGTGGGTCGGGTCCGATTCCGCCAGCCCTGAGCGGGGCGAGCTTTGGGACCGGCTGAGCACCCAGGACGAAAATGCCCGCTTGTTCGATCTGCTGGAGCTTTTGCAAGGCCTGTCGGACTTCAGCTGGCCCAAGTCTTATCTGTTGCGCATGGGCTGGCAATGCCTGTCGATCATGGAGGCAGACGCCGAATTCGCTCGCCAGGTGCAACTGGCGGCAGCCGGTGCGGTAAAGGATGACAATGGTGCCATCGAGCTGTTCAGCCGGCTGCTGCGTCTGCATGCCGAGCGCGACGCGGCTGGCGATGGCGCCCAATCTCGTGGCCCGAGGTTGCTGGCGTTGGGGCGCGCCTTGCAGCGCCTGGACCGCCTTGACGAGTATGTCGAGGCCGAGCGGCAGAACCTCGAAGGTTTCGCCGAACCGGCAGTACTGGCGACGCTGGCAATGCGCTACAGGGTGCGCTTGCGCACCAGGCTCAGGTTGCCTTTCCAGCCTGCCAGAATGCGTCTCAGGGCGGCCGACGTAGGGTTGAGCGAGCATCGGCTGCAGGCGGCAGAGGCAGCCGTGGGAAGGGCGGACGTTCTCGATGATGTAGTGGCCGACCTGTGCACGCGTGCGTTCTGGCAGCGCTTTGTGCAACAGCACTTTACGCAGCCGTTCAACGACCTGGAGCAACTCGCCGGTGAGCAGCGGGCGGCACTGGCGGCACGGCGTGGCGAGTTGGGCGAAGCACAGTACCTGAATGAGGTAGAGGCGCTGGATGCCCAGTTGCAGACCGATCGGCTGGCGTTGCAACTGCAACTGACCCGGCACTACGTGATCAGCCTGGAGCGCGCAACGGGCTGATGGCCACCGGCCAAACCGGTCATCCAGTTTGACAACTTAGGCCATTGCCGCGACGCCAACGCGGCGCGAACATCGTCGGACCGATGGTTCAACTCCAAAAACAAGAAACCAGGAGTCCGACGATGCGCGATTACACCGAGGCCGCTCGTGCGTTCGACCATGGCCAGGCTGCTGCGGCGGCGCTGCATGGCAACCTTGAAGCTTTGAATGCCTGTGTCGAATGTTGCGACCGCCATGCCGGTAAGGGCAAGACCGCACTGGTCTGGGAAGACCGCGACGGCAACAGCGCGTGGCTGAGCTTCGATCAGTTGCAGGCCCTGGCCGCCCGTTTCGCCAATGTGCTCCAGGCACAAGGTGTGGGAGCCGGTGACCGGGTTGCCGGCCTGATGCCTCGTACCCCCGAACTGCTGGTCACCATCCTCGCCACCTGGCGTCTCGGTGCTGTGTATCAGCCACTGTTCACCGCGTTCGGCCCCAAGGCCATCGAACATCGCCTGGAGCAGTCCCACGCCCGCGTGGTCGTCACCGACAGCCACAACCGCGCCAAGCTGGACGATGTGCACGCCTGCCCGACCATCATCACCGTCAATGCCCGCAGTGGCGAGCTGGACTTCCAGCAGTGCCTGGACCATGCCGCAGACAAATGCGAGCCGGTCATGCGCTCGGGCAACGACCCGTTCCTGCTGATGTTCACCTCCGGCACCACTGGCCCGGCCAAACCGCTGGAAGTGCCGCTGCGTGCCATCGTCGCGTTCCAGGGCTACATGCGCGATGCCATCGACCTGCGCCCAGCGGACAACTTCTGGAACCTGGCCGACCCGGGTTGGGCCTATGGCCTCTATTATGCAGTCACTGGCCCGCTGTCGCTGGGCCATGCCACCACCTTCTACGATGGCCCGTTCAGTGTTGAAAGCTGCGCGCGGGTGATCGACAAGCTGGGCATCACCAATCTGGCCGGCTCGCCCACCGCGTATCGCTTGCTGATTGCCGCCGGGGATGACTTCTCGGCACCGATCAAGGGCCGCCTGCGGGTGGTCAGCAGTGCCGGTGAACCGCTCAACCCGGAAGTGATCCGCTGGTTCGCCGACGAACTGGGCGTCACCATCCACGACCACTACGGACAGACCGAACTGGGCATGGTGCTGTGCAACCACCATGGCCTGCAGCACCCGGTACACCTCGGCTCGGCCGGCTTCGCCATCCCCGGCCACCGCATCGTGGTGCTGGACGAGCAGGGTAACGAACTGCCCGCCGGCCAGCCGGGCATCCTCGCGGTCGACCGTGAGCAGTCGCCACTGTGCTGGTTCGCGGGCTACCACGGTCTGCCGACCAAAGCCTTCGTCGGCAAGTACTACCTCAGCGGCGACACCGTCGAGCTGAACCAGGACGGCAGCATCAGCTTCGTCGGCCGCAGCGACGATGTGATCACTACCTCCGGCTACCGGGTCGGCCCGTTCGACGTGGAAAGCGCGCTGATCGAGCACCCGGCGGTGATCGAAGCGGCAGTGATCGGCAAACCGGACCCGGAGCGCACCGAGCTGATCAAGGCCTTCGTGGTATTGGCCAGCGGTCACCTGGGCAGCGCCGAGCTTGAGGAGGCTTTGCGCCAGCACGTGCGCCAGCGCCTGTACGCCCATGCCTACCCAAGGGAAATCGAATTCGTCAGCGAGCTGCCCAAGACCCCGAGCGGCAAGCTGCAACGCTTCATCCTGCGCAACCAGGAAGTCGCCAAACAACAAGCGCAACAGGCCACCCCTGCCAGCGCCTGAAAGGAAACCGATCATGCAAATAGCCAACAAACACTTCATCGTCAGCGGTGCCGCCTCCGGGCTCGGTGCTGCTACCGCCCACATGCTGGTCGAGGCCGGCGCCAAGGTCATGCTGGTCGACCTCAATGCCCAGGCCGTCGAAGCCAAGGCCCGCGAGCTGGGCGAAAACGCCCGTTTTGCGGTCGCCGACATCAGCGACGAGCAGGCCGCCCAGGCGGCGGTGGATGCGGCTGTCAGCGCCTTTGGAAGCCTGCACGGGCTGGTCAACTGCGCCGGTATCGTCGGTGCCGAGAAAGTGCTGGGCAAGCAGGGCCCGCATGGCCTTGCCAGCTTTGCCAAGGTCATCAATGTCAACCTGATCGGCAGCTTCAACCTGCTGCGCCTGGCCGCTGCGGCCATGGCCGAAGGGGCTGCCGATGAGGGGGGCGAGCGCGGGGTGATCATCAACACCGCTTCCATCGCCGCCTATGACGGCCAGATCGGCCAGGCCGCCTACGCTGCTTCCAAAGGCGCCATCGCCAGCCTGACCCTGCCGACCGCTCGCGAACTGGCGCGCTTCGGCATCCGAGTGATGACCATCGCCCCGGGCATCTTCGAAACGCCGATGATGGCCGGTATGACCGAGGAAGTACGCGCCTCGCTGGCCGCCGGCGTGCCTTTCCCACCGCGCCTGGGTCGCCCGCAGGAATATGCCGCGCTGGCCCGCCACATCATCGAGAACAGCATGCTCAATGGCGAGGTGATCCGCCTCGACGGTGCACTGCGCATGGCTGCCAAGTAAGGAGAGCGAACATGACCCTCGCCAATGACCCGATCGTTATCGTCAGCGCCGTGCGCACGCCCATGGGCGGCCTGCAGGGCGACCTCAAGAGCCTGACCGCGCCGCAGCTGGGCAGCGCCGCCATCCGTGGTGCCGTGGAGCGCGCTGGCATCGATGCCACCAGTGTCGAGCAGGTGCTGTTCGGCTGCGTGCTGCCGGCAGGCCAGGGCCAGGCACCGGCGCGCCAGGCCGCGCTGGGCGCCGGGCTGGACAAGCACACCACCTGCACCACCCTGAACAAGATGTGTGGTTCGGGCATGCAGGCGGCGATCATGGCTCATGACCTGCTGCTGGCCGGTACCGCCGATGTGGTGGTGGCCGGTGGCATGGAAAGCATGACCAACGCACCGTACCTGCTGGACAAGGCCCGTGGCGGCTACCGCATGGGCCATGGCAGGATCATCGACCACATGTTCATGGACGGCCTGGAAGATGCCTACGACAAGGGCCGCCTGATGGGCACCTTTGCCGAAGACTGCGCCCAGGCCAATGCCTTCAGCCGCGAAGCCCAGGACCAGTTCGCCATTGCCTCGCTGACCCGCGCCCAGGACGCCATCAAGAGCGGTCGCTTTGCTGCCGAGATCGTGCCGGTCGAGGTCATCGAGGGCAAAGAGAAGCGCGTCATCAAGGACGACGAACAACCGCCCAAGGCGCGCCTGGACAAGATCCCGCAGCTCAAGCCGGCCTTCCGCGAAGGGGGCACGGTGACTGCCGCCAACTCCAGCTCGATTTCCGACGGTGCCGCGGCACTGGTGCTGATGCGCCGCTCCGAGGCCGACAAGCGCGGCCTCAAACCGCTGGCGGTGATCCACGGGCACGCCGCCTTTGCCGACACCCCGGCACTGTTCCCGACCGCGCCGATCGGCGCCATCGACAAACTGATGAAACGCACCGGCTGGAACCTGGCCGAGGTCGACCTGTTCGAGATCAACGAGGCCTTTGCCGTGGTCACCCTGGCGGCCATGAAACACCTCGACCTGCCGCACGACAAGGTCAATATCCATGGCGGCGCCTGCGCCCTTGGCCATCCGATCGGCGCTTCCGGCGCACGCATCCTGGTGACCCTGCTGTCGGCCCTGCGCCAGAACAACCTGCACCGTGGCGTGGCGGCCATCTGCATTGGCGGTGGCGAGGCCACGGCCATGGCAGTCGAATGCCTGTATTGAGGTGAACCATGCTGGTAACTGACGAGCAACAACAGATCGCCGACGCGGTACGCGCCTTTGCCCAAGAGCGCCTGAAGCCGTTTGCCGAGCAATGGGACAAGGAACACCGCTTCCCCAAAGAGGCCATCGACGAGATGGCCGAGCTGGGCCTGTTCGGCATGCTGGTGCCGGAGCAGTGGGGCGGCAGCGACACCGGCTACGTGGCCTATGCCATGGCCTTGGAGGAAATCGCCGCCGGTGACGGCGCCTGCTCGACCATCATGAGCGTGCACAACTCGGTGGGTTGTGTGCCGATCCTGCGTTTTGGCAGCGAGCGGCAGAAAGAGCAGTTCCTCACCCCGCTGGCCAGCGGTGCGATGCTCGGCGCCTTCGCCCTGACCGAACCGCAGGCTGGCTCCGACGCCAGTAGCCTGAAGACCCGTGCACGTCTGGATGGCGACCACTACGTGCTCAATGGCAGCAAGCAGTTCATCACCTCCGGGCAGAACGCCGGGGTGGTGATCGTGTTCGCCGTGACTGACCCGGACGCGGGCAAGCGCGGCATCAGTGCCTTCATCGTGCCTACCGATTCGCCGGGCTACCAGGTGGCGAGGGTCGAGGACAAGCTCGGCCAGCACGCCTCCGATACCTGCCAGATCGTTTTCGACAATGTGCGCGTACCGGTGGCCAACCGTCTGGGCGCCGAAGGCGAGGGGTACAAGATTGCCTTGGCCAACCTCGAAGGCGGCCGCATCGGCATCGCCTCGCAGGCGGTGGGTATGGCCCGCGCGGCGTTCGAAGTGGCGCGCGACTACGCCAACGAGCGGCAGAGCTTCGGCAAGGCGCTGATCGAACACCAGGCGGTGGCCTTCCGCTTGGCCGACATGGCGACGAAGATTGCCGTGGCCCGGCAGATGGTGCTGCACGCCGCCGCGCTTCGCGATGCCGGGCGCCCGGCGCTGGTGGAAGCTTCGATGGCCAAGCTGTTTGCCTCGGAAATGGCCGAAAAGGTCTGTTCGGATGCCTTGCAGACCCTGGGCGGTTATGGCTATCTGAGTGACTTCCCGCTGGAGCGGATCTACCGCGACGTTCGGGTTTGCCAGATCTACGAAGGCACCAGCGACATTCAGCGCATGGTCATTGCGCGCAATCTTTGAAGGAGCAGACTGCATGGCATTCGAAACCATCCTGTTGGATATCCACGGCAAGGTCGGCCTTATCACCCTCAACCGCCCACAGGCGCTGAACGCGCTGAATGCGCAGATCGTCGGCGAGATCAACCAGGCCCTGGACCAGCTCGAACGCGATCCGAACATCGGCTGCGTGGTGCTGACCGGTTCCGCCAAGGCCTTTGCCGCTGGTGCCGACATCAAGGAAATGGCCGAACTGCAATACCCGCAAATCTACGTTGACGACCTGTTCAGCGATGCCGACCGCATTGCCAACAGGCGCAAGCCGATCATTGCTGCAGTGTCCGGTTTTGCCCTAGGCGGTGGCTGCGAGCTGGCGATGATGTGCGACTTCATCCTGGCGGCGGACAATGCCAGGTTCGGCCAGCCGGAAATCAACCTTGGCGTGTTGCCGGGCATGGGCGGCACCCAGCGCCTGACCCGTGCGGTGGGCAAGGCCAAGGCCATGGAACTGTGCCTGACCGGTCGCCTTATGGGGGCTGAGGAAGCTGAGCGTGCTGGCCTGGTGGCGCGTATCGTGCCGCAGGCGGAGCTGGTGGAAGAGGCGCTGAAGGTGGCCGCGACCATTGCCAGCAAGTCGATTCCGGTGAGCATGATGGTCAAGGAGAGCGTCAACCGTGCGTTCGAAGTCACCCTAAGCGAGGGTGTGCGCTTCGAGCGACGGGTGTTCCATGCGGCGTTTGCTACCGAAGACCAGAAAGAGGGAATGGCTGCGTTCATTGCCAAGCGCGAGGCGCAGTTCAAGGACCGCTGATTGGAATCGGCATTGCCGTTGCTTTTGCTTTTGCTTTTGCTTTTAAGCGCGCAATAGTTCAGGCGCCGCCGATTGCGACTTCAGGAGGCCGAGCGGAGGGACTGCGGAGGGAGGTGACGGGCATGGATGCCCGTCAAGCGCTGAGGCCCCATGGATGGGGCCTGCAGCGCGTACTCCCGGGAGCAGGCCCGTAGCGAGGGAACCCCGGAGCGAAGCGGAGGGGCCGGATGATGGGAGCCGACGGTTTTTGGTTCCTTTTTGCCACGACAAAAAGGGACCCGCCGTAAGGGCGGAAAGGTGATTAAGCGCCACCTTCGAAAATGAATGTTGACCTTGTTGTTGATGCCCACGCTTGAAAGCGAAGAGCGAAGAGCGAAGAGCGAAGAGCGAAGAGCAGAAAAGTACTGGTCTTGATTCCGCGCATAGTCCATTTACGATGGCGACGCATACTCACCTTTTCGCCCTTACGGCGAGTCACTTTTTGCCAAACGCGGCAAAAAGTAACCAAAAAACGCTGCGCTCCCATCATCCGGCCCCTGCGCTACGCTCCGGGGTTCCCTCGCGCCGGTCTTGCTCCCGGGAGTACGCGCTGCAGGCCCCATCCATGGGGCCTCAGCGCTTGACGGGCATCCATGCCCGTCACCTCCCTCCGCAAGACCTCTGCTCGGCCTCCTGAAGTCGCGAAGATCAAGATCAAGATCAAGATCAAGATCAAGATCAAGATCAAGATCAAGATCAAGATCAAGAGCCAGAGCCAGAGCCAGAGCCAGAGCCAGAGCCAGAGCCAGAGCCAGAGCCAGAGCCAGAGCCAGAGCCAGAGCCAGAGCCAGAGCCAGAGCCAGAGCAGAGGGCGCCGACTGGCGGAATGTGGGCACTGGAAGCAAATTCGCACCCAATTGCAGTTGCTCCACGCGACGCGGCGCCTTAGACTGCCGCCCCCTGTAAAAGAGTGCCGGTTGGCGCTTGAAGAATTCCGCTGCCGATGCCAAGGCGTCGGCGGCACCCGAATCGCCCAAATGCACATATTTTCATAGAGAAATCGATGACCAAGGAACAGTTGCTGGCCATGTCGGCCGATGACTACATGAACGCTGACCAGCTGGCTTTCTTCGCTGGCCTGCTGCAGGCGATGAAAGTCGAAACCCATGAACGCATCGAGCTGAGCCGAGCCACCATCGAAGGCCTGGACACCCCGTCGGATCCTGCCGACGTGGCTTCGGTCGAAGAAGAGCGTAGCTGGCTGGTGAACGCCATCGACCGCGACCAGCGCCTGCTGCCGCAGCTGGAAATGGCCCTGGACCGCATTGCCGACGAAAGCTTTGGCTGGTGCGATGACAGCGGTGAGCCGATCGGCCTGAAGCGTCTGCTGATCAGCCCGACCACCAAGTACTGCATTGAAGCCCAGGAGCGCCACGAGCAGCTCGACCGCCACCAGCGCCAGGTGTAACCCCGCGCGGTGTGCCAAGCCCCACGGAGCGATCCCTGGGGCTTTTTGCGTTTCGTTCCGGCGGCGGTTTGTTGCCCCGTACGTAACACTGATGTACCGGGATGCGCTGTTTCCACACCGTACGCAGGCGTATCATGGCTTTATCGTTAGGGTGCTAATTAAATTCCGGAGGGAATGATGAATAGCCGGGTCGATGTAGCCGTGATGATTGGTTCGGGTGTGCCCGCCACACTGCGGGCGCTGGGTAAACCCATCTGCTGGGTGGTGCTGGTCAATGGCGAACGCCGTGGTACCCCATTCGCCACGCGAGAGGAAGCGCTGGAATGCCAGACCGCCTGGCAGCAGCAGTTGAAGAAGGGCCTGGCAGCCTGAGCGCCGCGAATGCTACCGGTGAGCAAACAGGGTGTTGTTCAGGGCGTTCTTCTGTAAGAAATGTACTTTGCCTCTCGACGAATTTCGGTGTTTTCGTGCATATTCTTCCCCCAGTAATGCGCTGATGGATTGCAAGGCCCGCTCTTACGCGCTCTGGCATTGCCTGCCGCATCTTTTCTGGCGGTTTTGCTGTCAGACATTAAGCTTCCCGAATCGGGAATATGCCGAAAGCCTGTATTTGAGGCCAGATCTGGCAAGCCAGAGTAAAGATTCCTGCACACTGCATCGCCAGCGTGCACAGACATTTCGCATATCGCTTTATTACTCTTTTCGCCTATCGATAAGAAATGACCGTGTCTCACCGAGCTTGGGTGAGGGCGGGTTGTAACCGGTTGAGGATTACTTCATTGGCAGTCAGCACTCTTGATACCCATGCGTTGTTCGCCTTGGGCGACTTGCGCGGTAAATTGGCCCAGCTGTTTCAGGGCCGCTTCGTCTATGTCACCGAACAGAGTCCCGAAGGCCTGTACATGGCCGAAATCGACACCGAAAGTGCATTGGTCGTCGATGACAAGCAGCGATTGGAACTGAAGGTTGGCGACCATTTTCGCGCCGCCGTTCTGCCCAGCCGGGAAGGCGGCAAGCTGGAAATGCGCTTTCGTGAAATCAAGCTGAACGTATATGGCGTGGGCGACTATGCCTTCGTGTCGGTGCCCGAAGGCGAGGGCATCGTGTTCCGTGAAGGCCACGGTGTGATGCTGGTATTCGCCGCGCAGCAGCAAGTGCAGGAAGGCCTGGGCAAGTTGCTCAAGGCGGTGACCGGCAAGGTTGCCAAATGGCGCAAAGGTGAGCTGACCACCTTCAAGGCCAGTGAATGACCCTCAGTGACGATACGCCCGCAACACGTGCCGAGTTTCATCGGCAGCATCACGCGGATGCCGTGGCCGAGGCCGAGCGTTTGCTGGCCAGGCGCGAAGAGCTGCAAGGCGCCTGGTTGAACTGGGTGGCAGGCGAATTGTATCGCCTTGGCCCGCCGCCTTATGCCGCCATGGTCCGGCGCGAGTTGCAGCGCCTGGCCCAAGGATGAGGCGGCGACTTTTCAGTTACCGCGATCGCGGCCGCTGCTGACCTCTTCAGGTACCGGCTCTTTCGCCATACGCTTGCGGAATAGCGCTGCCCGGGCCAGCAACAGCGTGGTCACCGGTACGGTGATCGACAGCAGGATCGGAATCAACCAGGCGTGCAGCACCGGGGCTTCCTTGAGCCAGGAAAAATAGATGATCGAAGCCAGTGCCACGCACCAGGCACCAATCGTCGAGGCCAATGCCGGCGGGTGCATGCGCTGGAAGTAGTCCTTCAGCCGCAACAGGCCCACGGCACCGATCAGGGCAAACAGGCTGCCGGTCAGCAGCAGCGCGGCAACGACCAGCTCCAGCCAGAAGGGGAGTTGCAGGGTTTCAGTCATTCGATCACCTCACCGCGCAGCAGGAACTTGGCCAGGGCAAACGAGCCAACGAAACCGAACAGCGCAATCAGCAGGGCACCTTCGAAGTAGGTGTCACTGGCATAACGGATTCCCAGTACCAGCATGGTCAGCATGGCCAGGATGTACAGGTAGTCCAGCGCCAGCACTCGGTCCTGGGCGGACGGGCCGCGGAACAGCCGGATAAGTGCCAGGGCCATGGCCAGGGCGAAGATGAACAGGCTGGCGAGGACAGCATTGGCGAGCAGGCCTGTCATTGGAAAATCTCCATCAGCGGGCGTTCGTAGGTGTCCTTGAAGTGCTGGATGAAGGCCGCCTCATCGTCCAGGTCGAACACATGCAGCAGCAACACGCTGCGGTCCAGCGCCAGCTCGGACCAGACCGTGCCGGGCACCACCGTGGTAATCATCGACAACGCCGCCAGGCCATGCGGGTCGCGCAGGGCCAGTGGAATGTGCACGAACGCCGAGCGGGGTGGCTGCTTGCCGGCGCGCAGCACGCCGCGGGCAACCAGCAGGTTGGACATGATCACATCGATGCCGACCCGGGCAACCAGCCGGGCGATGGCCAGCGGCCGCCGTACATGGGCATGCTGCGGGCGCAGCGGTGCCATCAGCAGCGGCGCCAGCACGCCGAGCGCGGCTGCCAGCAAGAGGTTGCCGGGGCTGACCGAAAGGTTCAGCAGCAGCCACAGGCCGAACAGCGAAACCGATAACAGCGGTGCGGGGAACAGTCGATTCATGGCTGCACCTGTACGTCGAGCGAGGTGGGGCCAGGAATCGGCCGGGCGGCCATCACGGCTTCGATATAGGCTTCGGGCGCCTGCAGGCTGGCGGCGGTGTCCTGGGTGTAGCGCAGCAGCGGCTCGGCCTTGAAGCTGAGGATAATGCACAGGCCCAACAGGATGACAATGGGGAGGCATTCGTAGCGGCGCAGCACCGGCGACGGGCGTTCCTCAGGCTTCCAGAAGCGCTGGATGCCGACGCGGCCGAAGGCGATCAGCGAAGCCATGCCAGACAGGATCAGCAACGCCACCAGGCCCCAGCCCGCCGTGCCCAGCGGCTGCTCGGCAGGTACGCCCAGCCCCTGCGGGTTGAACAGTGCGCTGATCAGGTTGAGCTTGCCGACAAAGCCCGACAGCGGCGGCATGCCGATGATCAGCAGGGCGCAGGCGATGAAGCTCATGCCGAGGAAGGCCATGGTCCACGGGATGATCTGGCCGATCACCACCTTCTGCTCGTCATCGAGGTTGATGCCCTTGGGCGGGTGCAGTGATTCCAACGGTGGCGGCATGGTGCCTTCTTCGTCCTGAAGTGGCGCCTCGTTGGCCGAACGTGAACGTTCGACCAGTTCGGCGAGCAGGAACAGAGCGCACAGCGCCAGGGTCGAGTTGACCAGGTAGAACAAGGCGGCACCTGTCAGCGCCGATTGAGCGAAACCGACGGCGCCGAGCAGAGTGCCGGCCGAAACCAGGATGCTGAGTGCGGCCATGCGCTCCAGGCGCTGTGCGGCCAGGATTGACACCGCTGCCACCGCCAGGGTGACCAGGCCACCATATACCAGCCATTCACCACCGAAGTGCGCAGAGGCCCCGGCCTGCCCGGAGAACAGCAGTGTCCACAGGCGCAGCACGGCATACAGGCCGACCTTGGTCATGATGGCGAACAGCGCAGCCACCGGCGCACTGGCCGAGGCATAGGCCGGCACCAGCCAGAAGTTCAGCGGCCAGATACCGGCCTTGACCAGGAAGGCCATGGCCAGAATCGCCGCGCCGGCGTGTAGCAGGCCACGGTCGGCCTCCGGCACCAGCGGGATCTTCAAGGCCAGGTCGGCCATGTTCAGGGTGCCGGTCACGCCATAGAGCATCGCTGCGCCGATCAGGAACAGCGACGAGGCGAACAGGTTGATGGCAATGTAGTGCAGGCCGGCACGCACCCGGGCGCGGCCCGAGCCATGCAGCAGCAGGCCATAGGAAGCGGCCAGCAGCACCTCGAAGAACACGAACAGGTTGAACAGGTCGGCGGTGAGGAAAGCGCCGTACAGGCCCATCAGCTGGATCTGGAACAGTGCGTGGAAACTGGCCCCGGCACCGTCCCAGCGGGCGCGGGCAAACAGCAGGGCACTGAAGCCGATGATGCCGGTGAGGGTCAGCAGCAGGGCCGACAGGTGGTCGACCACCAGCACGATGCCGAACGGCGCCGGCCAGTTCCCTGGCAGGTAGACACCGATCGATTCCGCCTGGCCCTGGGTGCGCACCCACAGTAGCAGGCTGACCGCGATGGCCAGGCCGGCGAAGGTCGACAGCAGGTTCAGCCGGGCTTTTGTCTGCCGGTGTTTCTCGCCCAGCAGCAACATCACTGCCGCCGTCACCAGGGGCAGCAGGATAGGCGCGATGATCAATTGGCTCATGCCACTCATTCGTCACGCTCCCGGCCATCCACGTGGTCGGTACCGGTCAGACCGCGCGAGGCCAGCAACACCACCAGGAACAGCGCGGTCATGGCGAAGCTGATGACGATGGCGGTGAGCACCAGGGCTTGCGGCAGTGGGTCGGTGTAATGCAGCAGGTCCTGGGGCACGCCGTCCTTGATGATTGGTTCCTTGCCGATGAACAGGCTGCCCATGCTGAAGATGAACAGGTTGACCCCGTACGACAACAGGCACAGGCCCATGATTACCTGGTAGGTCCGCGGGCGCAGGATCAGCCACACCCCCGAGGCGGCCAGCACGCCGATGGCAACTGCAATCACTTCTTCCATCAGGCGGCTCCTGCTTGGCTGGTTTTCGCCGGGTTGCCCGGGCGGTAGGCGCGCACCGACTGGTGCGCCAGGGCAGTGAGGATCAGCAGGGTCGAGCCGACCACCACGGTGAACACGCCGACATCGAAGAACAGCGCGCTGGCCACATGCACATCGCCGAGCAACGGCAGGTGCAGGTGGGCGGTATGGGTGGTGAGGAACGGGTAGCCCAGCAGCATGGCGCCCGCGCCGGTCAGGGTTGCGCACAGCAGCCCGGTACCCATCCAGCGCAGCGGGCGCAGGCTCATCTGCGCCTCGACCCACTGGGTGCCGGCCACCATGTACTGCAGGATGAACGCCACCGACATCACCAGGCCCGCAACGAAGCCGCCACCGGGCTGGTTGTGGCCACGCATGAACAGGTACATCGACACAAGCAGGGCGATCGGCAGCAGCAGGCGCACCAGCACCGCGGGCACCATCATGAAGCCCAGGGCGGTGTCAGTGGCATGCCGCGGGTTGATCAGGTCGGTGACCACGTCGGGTGCCAGCTGACGCTGCTGCGCCGGCAGTTGCATGCTTTCCTTCGGCGGGCGGAAGCGCCGCAGCAGGGCGAACACGGTCAGCGCAACGGCCACCAGCACGGTGATTTCACCGAGGGTATCGAAACCACGGAAGTCGACCAGCATGACATTGACCACGTTGGTGCCACCGCCCTGGGGCAGTGCCCGGCTCAGGTAGAACGAGGAAATGTCGTTCGGCGTGGGCCGGGTGAGCATGGCATAGGACAGCAGGGCCATGCCGCCGCCTACCAGCACCGCCAGCAGCAGGTCGCGCAGGCGACGCATGCGCGCACGCTCCAGGCTGCCCGGCAGCGGCGATACGCCTTCGATCCGCCGCGGCAGCCAGCGCAGGCCGAGCAGGATCAGCACGGTGGTGACCACTTCCACTACCAACTGGGTCAGGGCCAGGTCAGGCGCGGAGAACCAGACGAAGGTGATGCAGGTCATCAGGCCGCAGACGCTGACCATGATCAACGCCGCCAAACGGTGATACTTGGCCTGGTAGGCGGCGCCGATGGCGCAGGCAATGGCGATCAGCCACAGCGCGACGAATACGCCCGAGCCGGGAATCTTCGGCCGGTCGCCCCAGCTCAGGCCGCTGTAGAGCATGGGGGTGAGGCCGGCGAGGAAGGCGGCGAGCACCAGCATGAACAGCTGCGACTGCAGGCGGCGGCTGGTGAGCAGGCGCTCGATGCGCCGCGCCAGCAGCATCAGTTGCACCTGGCCGTGTTCGAACAGGCGCTTGCCGTTGAAACGCTCCATCACCGGCGGGTAGGGGAAGCGGCCCAGGCGCAGTTGCTTGCGCAGTAACAGGTACAGCACGATACCGCCGCTCATGGCCACCAGGCTCATGATCAGCGGCGCGTTCCAGCCATGCCAGATGGCCAGGCTGTATTCCGGCAGGGTGCCGCCCACCACCGGCAGGGCGGCGGCGGCCAGCAGCGGGCCTACCGACTGGGCAGGGAAGATGCCCACCACCAGGCAGGTAAGCACCAGCAGTTCGACCGGCGCACGCATCCAGCGTGGCGGTTCGTGCGGGGTGTGCGGGAGGTCCTGCGCAGTGGGGCCGAAGAACACATCGACGGTGAAACGCAGGGCATAGGCCACGCTGAAGGTGCCGGCCAGGGTGGCGATGACCGGCAGCGTGGCCTCGACCCAGGCAGTGGAGCTGATGAACACCGTTTCGGCGAAGAACATTTCCTTGGACAGGAAACCGTTCATCAGCGGCACGCCGGCCATCGACGCGCTGGCCACCATGGCCAGGGTGGCGGTGTATGGCACCAGGCGTATCAGCCCGCTGAGGCGGCGGATGTCACGGGTACCGCTTTCGTGGTCGATGATGCCGGCGGCCATGAACAACGAGGCCTTGAAGGTGGCGTGGTTGAGAATGTGGAACACCGCCGCGACGGCGGCCAGCGGGCTGTTCAGGCCCAGCAGCAGGGTAATCAGGCCCAGGTGGCTGATGGTCGAGTACGCCAGCAGGCCCTTGAGGTCGTTCTGGAACATGGCGGCGAAGGCGCCGAGCAGGAGGGTGAGAGCGCCGGCACCGCCGACTATCCAGAACCACTCCTCGCTGCCCGACAGCACCGGCCACAGGCGCGCGAGCAGGAACACCCCGGCCTTGACCATGGTCGCCGAGTGCAGATAGGCCGATACCGGAGTGGGCGCTGCCATGGCATGGGGCAGCCAGAACTGGAAGGGGAATTGTGCGCTCTTGCTCAGGGCGCCAATGAGGATCAGTGGCAGCAGCACCGGGTACAGGGCATGCTGGCGGATGGTGTTGCCGGCAGCCAGGACCTTGTCCAGGTCGTAGCTGCCGACCACATGGCCGAGCAGCAGGGCACCCACCAGCAGGCACAAGCCGCCCGCGCCCGTGACCATCAGCGCCATGTAGGCGCCGCGGCGGGCGTCGGCACGGTGGTGCCAGTAGCCGATCAGCAGGAACGAGAACAGGCTGGTGAGTTCCCAGAAGAACACCAGCTGGATCAGGTTGCCGGAGATCACCAGGCCGAGCATGGCGCCCATGAAGGCGAGGAAGAAGGCGAAGAAGCGCGGCACCGGGTCTTGTGGCGACATGTAATAGCGGGCATACAGCGACACCAGCGTACCGATGCCCAGCACCAGCAGCGAGAACAGCCAGGCGAAGCCGTCCATGCGCAGCACCAGGTTCAACCCCAGGCTGGGCAGCCAGAGGAATTCTTCGCGAATCACGCCGCCGTGGGCAACCTGAGGGTACAGCAGTGCTACCTGGACAGTGCCGACCAGGGCCACGAGC
The DNA here is from genome assembly GCF_036784815.1 of Pseudomonas sp. TE3-3-F2023. Classification (NCBI taxonomy): domain Bacteria; kingdom Pseudomonadati; phylum Pseudomonadota; class Gammaproteobacteria; order Pseudomonadales; family Pseudomonadaceae; genus Pseudomonas; species Pseudomonas sp. TE3-3-F2023. The sequence continues at coordinate 2,725,145 of NZ_CP145113.1, forward strand.
CCGGCGAGAATGGACTCCGCGTTACGTGCGTTGTGCGGCAGCACGGCTGCCAGGCAACTGCCCACGAACGGCAGAAGCAATAGCACTATCAATGACATAGCGTTCTATTCTGGAGAAGTTTGCAAAGAATCATACGTGCCGAGGGGTTGATCACCAACACGCAAGCTGTCGCAGAATCCTACAAACAGGCTGTGACAAGCTGTTTTTTTATAACAGATTCTTACAAAGCATAGTCGTAGTTGGCGGCTTTACAGGCCAGCCTGGCGCTCGCCTTCACCCTGCGCTTCCCGTGCTTCGGCCACCTCGCGCGGGCGGCGCACCTTGAGTTCGCTTACCACCACCGCGATCACGATCAGCAGGCCACCGAGCAGTGCCACGCCCGGCAGGCGCTCACCGGCGATGCGCCCGACGATCCCGGCCCATACCGGTTCGCCGGCATAGATGAGGGTGGCGCGGGTGGGCGAGACCGACTTCTGCGCCCAGTTCATTGCCACCTGGATCACCGCGCTCATGGCGCCCAGGCCCACGGCACTGGCCAGCAGCAGCCAGGAAAAGTCGGGGATGCGCTCATGGGTCGGCACGATCATCAGGAACGCCAGCAGCGAGGCGGTCGCCAGTTGCACCACGGTGACCCGGCGCACATCGACCTGGCCGGCGTAGCGGCTGATCAGGATGATTTCGCCGGCAATGGCCACGGCGCTGACCAGGGTTACCAGCTCGCCTTCGCTGAAGTGCAGGCTGCCCCCCTCCGGGCCGGCCAGCAGCATCAGGCCGATGAACGCCAGGCCGATACCAATGCTGGGCATCAGGCCGGGGCGCCGGCCCAGCACCAGCCATTGCAGCAGCGGCACGAATGGTACGTACAGCGCGGTGATGAACGCCGACTGGCTGCTGCTGATGGTTTGCAGGCCCATGGTCTGCAGGCCGTAGCCGAGCATGATCGACACCCCGATCAGCATGCCGGCCTTCAGTTCGGTGAAGGTCAGCCCAGGCAGCGCCCGCGCCGAGACCACTCCGACGAACAGCGCGGCTGCAGCGAAGCGCAGGCCGACGAAGAACATCGGGCCGCTGACGGTCATCACGTTGTGCACCAGCAGGAAAGTGCCGCCCCACAGCATGGTGATGAACACCAGCACCAGTTCGGCCTTGCTCAGGCGAAAGGTTATGGCAGGGGTTGGCTTGTTGCTGGGCTGGTTCATGGTCTTGCGCACTCGGAGAGGGCGGCGCACAATCGCCGCAAAGTGGGCAGTATACTGCGCAATACCGACCAGTGAGCAATATAGTGCACAAAGATTCCTCGCACCGGGCATCGGTGCTGCAACATGTCAGCCTCAATGTACGCAGCCTGCGCAACGCCGCGGGCATGAGCCAGACGATGCTGGCGGAGCGCTCCGGGGTCAGCCGGCGCATGCTTGTGGCGATCGAGGCGGGCGAAAAGAATGTCAGCCTGACTACTCTTGACCTGATTGCCGAAGCCTTGGGCGTGGCTTTCAGTACCCTGATCCAGGCACCTGACCAGCGTGACCCCGGGCGCATCGAAGAGTTGGCCTGGGCCGGCGAACACCCGCAGAGCCGGGCGGTGCTGCTGGGTAGCAGTGTGGCGCGGCGCGAGGTGGAGCTGTGGGAATGGACCCTGGCGCCGGGCGAGTGCTATTCCAGCGAGGCTGATGCCGAGGGCTGGAGCGAGCAGATCTATGTGGCGCAAGGGCAACTGACGCTGATTATCGAAGGGGTCGAGCATCGCCTGCAGGTCGGGCAGTTCCATGTGTTTCCCAGCAACTGCCGGTATGCCTATCGCAACGATGGGGCGGTGGCGGTGCGGTTTGTGCGCAATGTGGTGATTTGATCGAGAGGTGTTGCTGCCTTCAGTGCCTCATCGCCGGCAGCCAGCTTCCACAGGTTCTCCCACTGGCTCTGAGCCTGAAGGTGGACCCGTGGGAGCTGGCTTGCCGGCGATGAGGCTCGTATGGGCAACCCAAGGCTCGCGGTCAGTCTCCTATCAACTCATCGGTCCTGACCACCTTGGCATAGGCAAACGCCAACGCCGCCATCGCCGAATCATGCACCTGCGCTGCTGGCACCTGCTTGCCATCGAACTCCAGCGGCAACGTGGCACAGGCGTCGTGCGCCACGGTCACCTCGTAACCCAGGTCGGCCGCGGCCCGGGTGGCGGCGTCGATGCACATGTGGCTCATGCTGCCGACGATGGTCAGGGCCTCGACGCCATGGCGGTCCAGCGTGTGCTTCAGGTCGGTGCCGAGGAAGGCGTTGACCTTGTGCTTGAGCACCACCGGCTCGTCGGCCCGAGGCTCGACCTTGGCATGGATCGCCGCGCCCTGCGAGCCTGGCGCGAAGAACGGCGCGTCGGCGCTCTCGAACTCATGGCGCACATGTACCACCAGGTCGCCCCGTTGACGCGCCGCTGCGAGCAGGCGGGCAGCGTTGTCGGCCGCCTGGTCGGCGCCCTCGAGGGTCCATTTGCCGCCCGGGAAATAGTCGTTCTGGATGTCGATGATGATCAGCGCCTGGTTGCTCATGCTGCCTCCTGTGGCAGTAGTCGTTGGATGACGTTAGTTATAGGCTGTGTGCACTGACCTGAGGATTGGCGCGAACGACACTATGCAGGCAAAAACTGACAACCCCGCCAGCCTGGACATCGGCCTGCTGCTGTACCCCGGCGCGCAGCGTGCTGCCGTGCATGGGCTGGCCGACCTGTTCCTGGTGGCCAACCGGGTGGCGTCCGAACTGGGGGCCGTCAAGTTGCCATCGGTGCGGATCAGCTACTGGCAGGCGGACGAAGCGGGGCAGTTGCAGCCTGCCCCTGAGAGCGTGCCTGCTGTCGAGTCCAACCTGCGGGTGCTGATCATTCCCCCGAGCCTGGAGTCGGCACCGCAGGGTGACCTGCTTGAGCGCCATCGCGCGTCGTTATGCCAGTTGCACAGGCATGGCACGGTGCTGGCATCGGTGTGCATCGGGGTGTTCTTCATCGCCGCCAGTGGCCTGCTCGACGGGCGCCCGGCCTGCACCCACTGGAACTACGTGCATTCTCTTGCCCAGCGTTTTCCCAAGGTGCGGGTCGAGGCCCAGCAACCATTGCTGGACGATGGCGACATCGTCACCTCGGCTGGGCTGATGGCCTGGACCGACCTGGGCTTGCGCTTGCTGGAGCGTTTCATGGGCGCGACGGTGGCGCGGGAAACTGCCCGCTACCTTGCGGTCGATCCGGTCACGGCGCCGCTGCCTGGTGCAGTGTTCAATCCACGCCTGGACCATGGTGATGACGCGGTGCTGAAAGTGCAGCACTGGTTGCAGGGCAACGGTGGGCAGGACGCCGACCTTGCCGGCATGGCTGCGTGCGCGGGGCTGGAGGAACGCACCTTTCTGCGGCGTTTTCGTGCTGCCACGGGGCTACGGCCGACCGAATACTGCCAGCAGGTGAGGGTAGGGCGGGCGTGCCGCTTGCTGGAGTTCACCCGGCGCAATGTCGAGCAGATCGCCTGGGGCGTTGGTTATCAGGACCCAAGTGCGTTTCGCAAGGTGTTTCAGCGCATCACCGGCCTGACCCCGAGTGATTACCGGCGGCGCTTCGCGGTATCGGGTTAGGGCGCGGGAGCGTTCCCGGTGCGGAAAACCGCTTGACCTTGACTTTACTTGAGGTTTTACCCTGCTCGGCATCGCGCTGTACGCGTCCGTCGCCAGGAGACCGTTCATGACGGCAACATCCCAAGCCCTGTGGTTTACCCAGATGATCGAATATGAAGTGCCTGGCAAGTTCCAGCAGGCGCTGGCCCAAGCGCTGGTGGCACGCAGCGAAGAGCTGGCCGCGCGTTGTGAAGGGCTGCAGGGTGTCAGTATTCAGGCCAGCGATGACGGCAGCCGGGTGCTTCAGTACCTGCAATGGCAGTCTCGGCAAGCGTGGTCGTCAGCGGCCGTGCATTTCGTCGAGGAGCCATTCCTCGAACTGCTTGGTCGGTACCAGGCCAGAGGCGTCAACTTTGCTGCCTACCAGACCCTGCGCAGCCTGGTGCGCGGCGCCGATGGCGGCCTGCATTGCCAGGTGGGTGAGCCTCAGGCATACCAGGGCGCATAGTGCGGGTAGCGATCCAGGCGGGCGCCGATGACCATTTCGCTGACCCATGCCGCCAGGATCGAGCTGTAGGCTTTCTGGCTCTCTTCGCTGGACAATGCATGGTCGGCACCGTCGACCATGCGGTGGGTGAGGGAATGGGCACTGACGAATGCCGAGCGGTAGCTCATCAGTGTGCTGTGCGGTACGTAGTCGTCCTGCTCGGACTCCACCAGCAGTACATCGCCCTCGAATTCGGCGCAGGCTGCCAGTGCGCGGTTGTCCGACGGGCCGAGCGGCCGCTGGCGGTAGGCGTTCAGCCGTTGCCGGTCGAGGGTTTGCTTGGGGAGGTTCCATTCGTCGTCCCAGTACATGGCGGGCACCCGCAACGCCAGCCATTTGACCGGCCGTTCGCGGGTCAGCAGGGTGGCCAGGTAGCCGCCATAGCTGCTGCCGATGATGGCGATGGCACTGGGGTCGACGGCTGGGTGGCTTACCAGGCGGTCATAGGCAACCAGCAGGTCGGTCAGGTTCTGTTCGCGGGTAACCGTCAGCCGCTGGCTTTCGGTTTTTTCGTGGCCGCGCAGGTCAAAGGTCATGCACACGCAGCCCAGCCCGGTAATTTGCCGGGCGCGTGCCAGGTCGCGTTGCTGGCTGCCGCCCCAGCCGTGGACGAAGAGGATGCCCGGCATCTTGCTGCCGGGGCTGACCAGGGTGCCGACGATGCTGTCGTCCTCGACCTGCAGTTCAACGGTTTCACTCTGAATGGTCATGTTCGCGAATCCGCGCAAATTTGCTGAGTTGTCCGAGTTCACTGTCGTTTCCTTGGTAGAAGAGGGTGGCGTCAGTGGGCAGTTCGGGGGTGCCGAACACTTCATGGGTGGAGGCACGCACCCGTTGCAATGCCGGGTCGTCGGCGAACGCCTGCAACGCCAGCAGCTCGGCACTGCTGGCACCGCCCAGGCGCCAGGATTGTTCGAGTACGCCGCTGCGCAGGTGGCCCTGTGGGTTCACGCCGCGGGCGATGTCGTAGTTGCGTCGTGAGGCGATGAAGCCGGGGAAGTGCTGCTCGGCGGCCTGTTCGTAGGCTATCGCCTGGTTGATGGCCAGGCGCAGCGGTTCGTCCAGCGGCAGTTGCAGCAGTGCCTGGTAGTCACCGCGCACCACTACCAGGTCGGAGCCGCCATACACTTCCGTGCCCTGGTGGTCGTGGGTCAGTTGCTGGGTACCGTGATAACTGCAGGTCAGGCCGGCGACGCGTACCTGGCCGACGCTGAAGGTTTGCACTTCGCTCAGGTCTTCCTCAAGCACCAAGCCCCATAGCGCAAGGTCCTGGTCATCCATGTCGGCCAGCAGCGGTTCCAGCGCATCCGCGGTGGTGATGACCTGTTGCCCACGGCCTGCGCAGGCCAGTACCGGCTTGATTCGCAACGGGCCGTCCGTAAGTAACAGCTGTGCGGCGGTGCGCGCATCGGCCTTGCTGAACACGGTGTAGCCGCGCAGCAGGGCGTCGCTGGCTTGCCGGGCGAAGGCATCGGTCCACCCTGGCGGGAAACTGGCTCCGGCCGGCAGCGGGTGGGAAATTGCCTTGGTCGCCATGTAGGGGTGTGCGACCAGGCCGCCGAACAGGTCCTGCTCGCTGCAGATGCCCAGGGCGGCATGACGCTTGGGATCGACCAAGGTTTCGGTGGGCAGGTAGTAGTAGCCATCGGTGGCGCTTGGTGGCCGGTCGGGTTGCACGTGCGGGCAGCCCAGCAGGCGGGCCAGGCCATCGGCAAGCTTCAGGTGTACGGCATGCTCGTGGTCGGGGGTGTGTGCGCGAGTGTCGAGCAGCACCACGCCGCGTCTTGGGGCGCAGGCATTGGGCATGGTCATTTGCCTGTGTGCAATGAATGTACTGAGTGTGAAGCCAGTGCTTTGAGGAAGTTCAGCGGAACTTGATCGGTGGTTCTGGCCTACCTGTAGGAGATGTCCGATATGCGCACGGCATGGCGGGCAATGCATGCCGTGTGTCGGTCGCCAAGATTGCAGGGCTTCGGCTGCTGTTCCATTATCGGCACACTGGATAAACCGTGATGTAGCCGCAGGAGAGCGCATGAACGTTCAGACCACCTTTGGGCAAAGCGTGCCGCAGCGCCTGGCGCAGGTTCGCCAGGCCATGGCATCAGAGGGCATCGATGCCTTGCTGGTACCTTCGGCCGACCCCCATCTTTCAGAATACCTGCCCGGTTACTGGCAAGGGCGCCAGTGGCTGTCGGGTTTCCACGGCTCGGTCGGCACGCTGGTGGTCACGGCTGACTTTGCCGGGCTGTGGGTGGACAGCCGCTACTGGGAACAGGCGGAACACGAGCTGGCGGGCAGTGGCATTGAGCTGATGAAGCTGTTGCCGGGTAAGCCTGGCGCGCTGGAATGGCTGGGCGACCATGTCGAGACCAATGGCAGCGTGGCGGTAGATGGTGCGGTCATGGCCCTGGCTTCGGCGCGCCAGCTGGGCGACCGGCTGAAGGCGCGCGGCGCGCGACTGGTGACTGACAAGGACCTGCTGAAGCAGGTCTGGGCAGAGCGCCCGGAGCTGCCAGGCAACCCGGTCTACCAGCATTTGCCACCGCACGCCACGGTGAGCCGGGCGGAAAAACTGGCGCAGTTGCGCCAGAGCGCACAGGCCAAGGGCGCCGACTGGCATTTCATCGCTACCCTGGATGACATCGCCTGGCTGTTCAACCTGCGCGGTAGCGATGTGTCCTACAACCCGGTGTTCGTCGCCTTTGCCTTGATCAGCCAGCAGCAGGCCATCCTGTTCGTAGGCCCGGACAAGGTTGATGAGCACCTGAGGCAGGTACTGGCGGCCGACGGTATCGAGGTGCGCGATTACGCCAAAGCAGGCGAGGCCCTTGCCGCCATGCCGGCCGGCAGTCGATTGCTGGTCGATCCGGCCCGGGTAACCTGCGGCCTGCTGGATAAGCTGCCCGCCGGGGTCGAACTGGTCGAGGGGCTCAACCCAACAACATTGAGCAAAGCGTGCAAAAGTGAAGACGACCTTGAACACATCCGACGTGTGATGGAGCAGGACGGCGCGGCCTTGTGCGAGTTCTTCGCCTGGTTCGAGGCCAGCCTCGGGCGGGAAGTGATTACCGAGCTTACCGTCGACGAGCAATTGAGTGCAGCGCGTGCCCGCCGCCCAGGTTTCGTGTCGTTGAGCTTCTCGACCATTGCCGCCTTCAATGGCAATGGCGCGATGCCACATTACCGTGCCACCGAGCAGTCGCATGCGGTGATCGAGGGCGATGGTC
>NZ_CP145113.1:2737500-5725836 GCF_036784815.1 Pseudomonas sp. TE3-3-F2023
GGACCATCCTCCAAGGCTAAATACTACTGACTGACCGATAGTGAACCAGTACCGTGAGGGAAAGGCGAAAAGAACCCCGGAGAGGGGAGTGAAATAGAACCTGAAACCGTATGCGTACAAGCAGTGGGAGCCTACTTGTTAGGTGACTGCGTACCTTTTGTATAATGGGTCAGCGACTTATATTCAGTGGCGAGCTTAACCGAATAGGGGAGGCGTAGCGAAAGCGAGTCTTAATAGGGCGTTTAGTCGCTGGGTATAGACCCGAAACCGGGCGATCTATCCATGGGCAGGTTGAAGGTTAGGTAACACTGACTGGAGGACCGAACCGACTACCGTTGAAAAGTTAGCGGATGACCTGTGGATCGGAGTGAAAGGCTAATCAAGCTCGGAGATAGCTGGTTCTCCTCGAAAGCTATTTAGGTAGCGCCTCATGTATCACTCCAGGGGGTAGAGCACTGTTTCGGCTAGGGGGTCATCCCGACTTACCAAACCGATGCAAACTCCGAATACCTGGAAGTGCCGAGCATGGGAGACACACGGCGGGTGCTAACGTCCGTCGTGAAAAGGGAAACAACCCAGACCGTCAGCTAAGGTCCCAAAGTCATGGTTAAGTGGGAAACGATGTGGGAAGGCTTAGACAGCTAGGAGGTTGGCTTAGAAGCAGCCACCCTTTAAAGAAAGCGTAATAGCTCACTAGTCGAGTCGGCCTGCGCGGAAGATGTAACGGGGCTCAAACCATGCACCGAAGCTACGGGTGTCATCTTTGATGACGCGGTAGAGGAGCGTTCTGTAAGCCTGTGAAGGTGAGTTGAGAAGCTTGCTGGAGGTATCAGAAGTGCGAATGCTGACATGAGTAACGACAATGCGAGTGAAAAACTCGCACGCCGAAAGACCAAGGTTTCCTGCGCAACGTTAATCGACGCAGGGTTAGTCGGTCCCTAAGGCGAGGCTGAAAAGCGTAGTCGATGGAAAACAGGTTAATATTCCTGTACTTCCAGTTATTGCGATGGAGGGACGGAGAAGGTTAGGCCAGCCTGGCGTTGGTTGTCCAGGTTTAAGGTGGTAGGCTGAAATCTTAGGCAAATCCGGGATTTCAAGGCCGAGAGCTGATGACGAGTTGCCTTTAGGCGACGAAGTGGTTGATACCATGCTTCCAAGAAAAGCTCCTAAGCTTCAGATAACTGGGAACCGTACCCCAAACCGACACAGGTGGTTAGGTAGAGAATACCAAGGCGCTTGAGAGAACTCGGGTGAAGGAACTAGGCAAAATGGCACCGTAACTTCGGGAGAAGGTGCGCCGGCGAGGGTGAAGGACTTGCTCCGTAAGCCCATGCCGGTCGAAGATACCAGGCCGCTGCGACTGTTTATTAAAAACACAGCACTCTGCAAACACGAAAGTGGACGTATAGGGTGTGACGCCTGCCCGGTGCCGGAAGGTTAATTGATGGGGTTAGCGCAAGCGAAGCTCTTGATCGAAGCCCCGGTAAACGGCGGCCGTAACTATAACGGTCCTAAGGTAGCGAAATTCCTTGTCGGGTAAGTTCCGACCTGCACGAATGGCGTAACGATGGCGGCGCTGTCTCCACCCGAGACTCAGTGAAATTGAAATCGCTGTGAAGATGCAGTGTATCCGCGGCTAGACGGAAAGACCCCGTGAACCTTTACTATAGCTTTGCACTGGACTTTGAATTTGCTTGTGTAGGATAGGTGGGAGGCTTTGAAGTGGGGACGCCAGTTCTCATGGAGCCATCCTTGAAATACCACCCTGGCAACTTTGAGGTTCTAACTCAGGTCCGTTATCCGGATCGAGGACAGTGTATGGTGGGTAGTTTGACTGGGGCGGTCTCCTCCCAAAGAGTAACGGAGGAGTACGAAGGTGCGCTCAGACCGGTCGGAAATCGGTCGTAGAGTATAAAGGCAAAAGCGCGCTTGACTGCGAGACAAACACGTCGAGCAGGTACGAAAGTAGGTCTTAGTGATCCGGTGGTTCTGTATGGAAGGGCCATCGCTCAACGGATAAAAGGTACTCCGGGGATAACAGGCTGATACCGCCCAAGAGTTCATATCGACGGCGGTGTTTGGCACCTCGATGTCGGCTCATCACATCCTGGGGCTGAAGCCGGTCCCAAGGGTATGGCTGTTCGCCATTTAAAGTGGTACGCGAGCTGGGTTTAGAACGTCGTGAGACAGTTCGGTCCCTATCTGCCGTGGACGTTTGAGATTTGAGAGGGGCTGCTCCTAGTACGAGAGGACCGGAGTGGACGAACCTCTGGTGTTCCGGTTGTCACGCCAGTGGCATTGCCGGGTAGCTATGTTCGGAAGAGATAACCGCTGAAAGCATCTAAGCGGGAAACTTGCCTCAAGATGAGATCTCACTGGGATCTTGAATCCCCTGAAGGGCCGTCGAAGACTACGACGTCGATAGGTTGGGTGTGTAAGCGCTGTGAGGCGTTGAGCTAACCAATACTAATTGCCCGTGAGGCTTGACCATATAACACCCAAGCAATTTGCTAGCGCAGATTGCGGTGGTGAAGACGAAAGAACCGAAAGTTCGCAACATCACAAATATCGCATATCCGAATTCGCTGGGCTGTCCATCTGGACATTCTGGCAACAGAATTTCTTGACGACCATAGAGCATTGGAACCACCTGATCCCATCCCGAACTCAGTAGTGAAACGATGCATCGCCGATGGTAGTGTGGGGTTTCCCCATGTGAGAGTAGGTCATCGTCAAGATTCATTTCGCAAAACCCCTATCTGCACATGCAGGTAGGGGTTTTGTCTTTCTGGCCTACCAATCCCAGGCCTGCACCCCCCTCTGTGGGAGCGGGTTCACCCGCGAACACCGGCAAAGCCGGTGCCATCCACCGCGTCGCCCGCTTCGCGGCTAAAGCCGCTCCCACAGGGGCCCGCGTAGCTCGCAAAAGCAATCATGAAATGTGCGTCATTTATGCCTGACGAACCACAGGTCAATGCTACGCTCGCGGAAATACTCAGCACGGATACCCACCATGGAAATGAACTGGCACCAGGCCCTGCAAGAGAGCCTGAGCTGGCTGGCATTCGCCTCGTTCATCACTTTTGTCTGCTTCACGGCAGCCGCTACACTGGCCGTACGTTGTACGCGCTGGGGCAGTCAGTTCTGGCAGCTTGCCGGGCCCTATTTCAGTTTCAGGCGCAGTTGGCGGCCGTTGCTGGTGTTCGCCCTGCTGCTGGTACTGACGCTATTCTCGGTGCGCCTGAATGTGCTGTTCTCATTCTGGTACAACGGCTTCTACAGCGCCTTGCAGGGCCTTGACCAGACTGCCTTCTGGTACCTGCTCGGCGTCTTCGCGGTATTGGCCACCATCCATGTGCTGCGTTCGCTGTTCACCTTCTATGTAAGCCAGGCGTTCAGCATCCAGTGGCGGGTCTGGCTGACCGAACGCCTGACCTACGACTGGATGCACGGTGATGCTTATTACCGTGGCCAGTTCCTCGCCGAGCCGGTGGACAACCCCGACCAGCGAATCGAACTGGACGTCAACGCCTTTGTCAGCAACTCGGTGACCCTCGCCCTGGGCGCGGTCAGTGCGCTGGTTTCGCTGGTGGCGTTCACCGGCATCCTCTGGGGGCTGTCGGCGCCGCTGGCCGTCGCTGGTATGGAGATTCCCCGGGCGATGGTGTTTGCCGTCTACCTGTATGTCATCGTCGCCACCTGGATTGCCTTCCGCCTCGGGCGGCCGCTGATCCGCCTGAACTTCCTCAACGAAAAGCTCACCGCCAACTTCCGTTACGCGCTGATGCGCCTGCGCGAGAACGCCGAGAACATCGCTTTCTACCAGGGCGCGCAGGTCGAGCGGGGCACCTTGCTGGGCCGCTTTGGTGCCTTGATCGTGAATGCCTGGGCGCTGGTGTTCCGGAACTTGAAATTCAGTGGTTTCAACCTGGGCGTGAGCCAGGTAGCAGTGGTGTTCCCGTTCATTCTGCAGGCACCGCGCTTCTTCAGCGGGGCGATCAAGCTGGGCGACGTCATGCAAACCTCCCAGGCCTTTGGCCAGGTGCAGGATTCTTTGTCGTTCTTCCGCGAGTCGTATGATGCCTTTGCCCAGTACCGGGCCACCCTCGACCGTCTGACCGGCTTCCTCGATGCCAACGAGCAGGCAAGCGCTTTGCCGCGCGTCATCACCGAGGACCAGGAGCGTGCCTTATCGATCAGCCGCCTGCAGGTGCTGCGCCCGGACGGGCATGCCCTTATCGCCGACCTGGACCTTGACCTGCACGCCGGCCAGGCGCTGTTGATCAAGGGGCCGTCGGGCAGTGGCAAAACCACGCTGCTGCGTGCGCTGGCAGGCCTCTGGCCGTATGCCGAGGGTGAGGTCAGGCGCCCGCTTGGCCACCAGGCTCTGTTCCTGTCGCAGCGGCCGTACCTGCCGCTGGGCGATCTGCGCGCCGTCATTGCCTACCCGGCGGCCAGCAGGCCTGAGGATGAAACGCGGATGCAGCAGGCCTTGCAACAGGTCAACCTGGCCCACCTGGCCGAGCGACTGGACGTCAGCTGTGACTGGTCACACATTCTCTCGGTTGGTGAGCAACAGCGCCTGGCATTTGCCCGGGTGCTGTTCAACCGGCCGCAGGTGGTGTTTCTCGACGAGTCCACTTCGGCCATGGACGAAGGGCTCGAGCATGCTCTGTATTCACTGTTGCGCACGCAAATGCCGGGGGCGTTGCTGGTCAGTGTCGGGCACCGCAGTACGCTGGCAGGTTTCCATACCCATCGGCTGGAAGAGGACGGGCATGGCGGCTGGTCGCTACTGGAGCAGCAGCCAGTGCTGGCCTAGTTCGGCTTGCAGGGGCCTGACCTGAGTAATGCGACCCCGACCAGGGTGCTGCCTGCACACGCTGCGCCAAGCAGGAATGTCGCGTTGAAGCCGACCCCGTCCCACAGCAGTCCGGCCATCACGCTGGCCACCAGCAGCGCCACGCCGGTCAGCAGGTTGAACAGGCCGAAGGCTGTACCGCGCAGTTCGGCGGGGGCGCTGTCGGCGATCATGGCGGCAAAGATGCCTTGGCTGAAGCCCAGGTGCAGGCCCCATGCAGCCACCCCCATGGCCAGCCCGGTCCAGCCCGGCAGCAGGGCCAGCAGCAGGTCGGCGGCAACCAGCAGCCCCAGCCCGGTCATCAGCACGCCGCGGCGGCCTACGCGGTCCGACAGCACCCCTGCGGGGTAGGCCGCCAGCGAATAGGTCAAGGCCATTAGCACAAGCACTGCCGGCGCCCACAGCGGCGCCAGGCCCATGTCCTGGGCGCGCAGCAGCAGAAACGCCTCGCTGAAGCGGGCGAGGGTGAACAGCGTGGCCAGGCCGATCAGCCGCCAATAGGCCGGGCCCAGGCGGGCCAGCTCGTGCAGTGCCAGCGGTGAACGCACCGTCCGGGTGGAGGCCGGCGTTTCAGGTTCGCGCACGAAGGCAATGAGGATGTACAACGCCACGAACGCCGGGAGCACCGCCACCCAGAACACCGTCTGGAAATGGCTCGCGGTCAGCCACATCAGCATGATCGCCAGCAACGGCCCAAGGAACGCGCCCACGGTATCCAGCGCCTGGCGCAGGCCGAAGGCTGCACCACGCAGTTCAGCGGGCGTAACGTCGGCCACCAGCGCATCGCGCGGCGCCCCACGAATGCCTTTGCCGACCCGATCTACGAAGCGGGCCGCGGTCAGCCACTCCAGCCCGGAGGCCATGGGGAATACCGGCTTGGTCAACGCCCCCAGGCCATAGCCCAGCACCGTGAGCAGCTTGCGCTTGCCCAGCCGGTCGCTGAGGGCACCGGAAAACACCTTGGTGATCGAGGCGGTCGCTTCGGCGATACCTTCGATAAAGCCCACCGCCACTACCGAAGTGCCGAGCACGGTGACCATGTACAGCGGCAGCAATGCGTGAATCATTTCCGAGGAAATATCCATGAACATCGACACGAAGCCCAGCGCCCAGACACTGCGAGGGATCTTCGACAGTGACCGGGTGGCGTTCGTGGTGTGGCTTTCTCCGTGGCTGCGCATCAGGAGGCTCGGCAGAGGGCTACGTTCGAAACTGTAGGAGGCGTCACGCAGGATGCAAATCGGACAGGTGTATGCAAGCAACAGCGCGAATAGCCGGGCTGCGCCGGCACGCCATCGTGTCCGCAAAGTTCCGTTACAAACATGTAAACTTCGTAAATAAGATTTAAACTCATTTGCGAATCCCTATATTTACCATCCCTGTTGGCCACCAGACTGTGTTTGCGAGGCCGGTGGGCGAGGGCTCCCGGTTTCCGACAGGGATGTGCCGTTTCGCTCATGAATCGCAGGAGATGTACCCATGCAGTGCAAGACTTCACCCAACAGCCTGGCCCTGGCGTTCGTCGCGCTGGCGTCACCGGCCATGGTGGCCACCGCGGCCCAAGCCGAAGAACAGCGTACGGGTGAGGTGCTGGAGATGCCGGTCGCGGACAACGCGCTGGTAATCCAGGACACCCTGGTCACCGCCGAACGCGAGGCACGCCAGGCCTTGGGTACGTCGATCATCACCGCCGAAGATATCAAGCGCCATCCGCCGGCCAATGACCTGTCCGACATCATCCGCCGCGAGCCCGGGGTGAACCTGACCGGCAACAGCGCCAGCGGCGCGCGTGGCAACAACCGGCAGATCGACCTGCGCGGCATGGGCCCGGAAAACACCCTGATCCTCATCGACGGCAAGCCATCCAGCGCACGCAATGCCGTGCGCTATGGCTGGAACGGCGACCGCGATACCCGCGGTGAAACCAACTGGGTACCAGCAGAAGCGGTCGAGCGCATCGAGATCCTCCGTGGCCCGGCGGCCGCACGTTATGGCTCCGGCGCCATGGGCGGGGTGGTCAATATCATCACCAAGCGCCCCACCGACGAGTTCAAGGGCAGCGTCAGCCTGTACACCCAGCTGCCGGAAGACAGCGCCGAGGGCACCAGCCGCCGGGGCAACTTCAACCTGGGCGGCGGCCTGACCGACAACCTCGGCTTCCGCCTGTACGGCGGCCTGGCCAAGACCGATGCCGACGACCTGGACATCAACGCCGGGCATGCCACCAGTGCGCTGGTGGCGGGCCGCGAAGGCGTACGCAACAAGGACATCAATGGCCTGCTGAGCTGGAAGCTGAACGACGAGCACCGCCTCGAGGCCAGTGCCGGCTACAGCCGCCAGGGCAATATCTTTGCCGGCGACACCATGAACAGCAACGGCGGTGGTGATGTCGAGTTCGTGTCCAGCCTGTACGGCCACGAGACCAATGTGATGCAGCGCAGTACCTACGACCTGACCCACCTGGGCGATTTCACCTGGGGTACCAGCAAGACCGTGCTGACCTACGAGTACGTGCGCAATTGGCGCCTCAACGAGGGCCTGGCAGGCCGCACCGAGGGTGCCCCCAATGCCGAAGGCGCCGCCATGTCGCGCCTGCGCAACACGCGCCTGAGCAGCGAAGTGAACCTGCCATTCGCCATGGGCAGCACCGAACATGTGCTGACCCTGGGTGGCGAGTACCTGTACGAAGCGCTCAATGACAAGGGCTCGCTGCGCCCGCAAAGCTCGGACCCTACCGTTAACGACGGATTGGTCGGTTTCGACCGCAGCAGCTCGAAGATGACCGCCCGCAGCTATGCGCTGTTCGTCGAGGACAACATCATTGTCGGCGACACCACCATTACCCCGGGCCTGCGTTTCGACCACCACGAAACCTTCGGCGACAACTTCAGCCCCAGCCTGAACCTGTCGCACAAGCTGACCGAAGCACTGTCGGTCAAAGGCGGTATCGCGCGCGCCTACAAGACCCCGAACCTGTACCAGTCCAACCCCAACTACCTGCTGTACAGCCGCGGCAACGGTTGCAGCGTGCAGCAGACCAATAACGGTGGCTGCTACCTGCAGGGCAACGCCGACCTCAAGCCCGAGATCAGCGTCAACAAGGAAATCGGCCTGATGTACGACCGGGGTACCTGGCGCAGCAGTGCCACGTACTTTCGCAACGACTACAAGAACAAGATCGTCGGTGATACCGACGTGTTGTACACCATCGGCACCGGCAGCCGCGTGACCCAGTGGGACAACGCCGGCAAGGCGCGGGTGGAAGGTCTCGAAGGCAACCTGTTCATCGAGCTGACCCCGGCCCTGGACTGGAACACCAACCTGACCTGGATGCTCGACAACGACAACCGCGAGACCGGCGAGCCGCTGTCGGTGATCCCGGAATACACCGTCAACACCACCCTCGACTGGCGCGCCACCGAGAAGCTGTCGTTCCAGGTGGCGGGTACCTACTTCGGCAAGCAGAAGTCGCCGACCTTCAACGAACGCACCCAGCAAGGCTACGACAAGACCGCGCAACAGGACGTGGAAGCCTACGGCCTGGTGGACGTGAGCGCCGGTTACAAGTTCAACGCCAACTACGACGTGCGGTTGGGGGTGAACAACGTGTTCGACAAGCAGATCCTGCGTGGCGGCAACGCCAGCACGTCGGGCGCCAATACCTATAACCAGCCGGGCAGGGCGGTGTTCGCTGCGCTGAACATCAACTTCTGATCCAAGGGGCCGCTTTGCGGCCCATTTCGTCGGCAAGCCAGCTCCCACTGGTACCATACAGTCTTCGAACCCTGTGCAATCCCTGTGGGAGCTGGCTTGCCGGCGAATGGGCTGCAAAGCAGCCCCGGATGCCACCGAGCAACGCCAAGGAGCCCACGATGATCAAAGCCCCCCCGCCTGGCTGCAGATCCTCTCCCGCAGCTGTGCCGCACTGTTCCCGGCCTGCATTTCGCCCAGTTTGGCGGCTACCCGATGCGCTGGCTGTATTTCGTCTGTGGTCTGGTCAGTTGCCTGATGATCGCCAGCGGGCTGGTGCTGTTCTGCGTGAAGCGTGGGCGCAAGTACGCCAGCGCCGAGGCTGCGGTGCGGCGTTGGTACCGGGTGGCGGAGGTGTGCAACGTGGGCTTCGTCAGTGGCCTGTTGTTGGCGTGCGTGGGGTTGCTATGGGCCAGCCGCGTGCTGCCGGTGGAACTGGCGCAGCGGGAGAGCTGGGAGGTTCGTGCGTTCTTTGGTGTATGGCTGCTGGCGCTGTTGCATGCCGGTATCAGGCCGGTACGCAGAGCCTGGATCGAGCAACTGCTGCTGACCGCGTTGCTGTGCATTGGCCTGGGTGCGTTGGGTGGCTTGGGCGACGCCATGCGCCTGGGGGTGGCGGCCTGTGCTCTGGTGTTGGGTGTATTGCTCGGGCTGCTGGTCTGGCGCTTATGGCAGGCTCAGTGGGGGACACAGAAGGCCAGGTCAGGGCGGTGTATGGAGGCCGGGGCATGATGATGTGGGTCATGGGCGGCGTGTTGTTCGCCTACGCTGGCATGCTGGGGCTGTGCCAGGGGCTGGAGCGGCATTACAAGCAGGTATGGAACCGCACCTGCCCGCAGGTGCTGCGTGTCGGCTTGCGCACGGCCGGGTGGCTGGCATTGTTGGGCAGTCTGGTGCTGTGTATCCAAGCCTGGGGCTGGGCCATGGGGCCGGTGGCCTGGTTTGCCGCGATGTCGCTGGCGGGGATGCTGCTGGTATTGCTGCTGCCGTACTGGCCGCGGCTGGCGGTGGGGTTGGTGGCAGCGGTGCCGGTTTGGGGACTGATGCGGGTGATGATCTGATCAGGCACCATCGTCGACGCAGCCGGTGCAATATTGTTGCGGCAGAAAGCGCCACGGCATGCTAAACCTTGCGACCCAACCTGCCGCGAGAGAAACCCGGTGAAAGCCGTCCGCCTGACCCTGATGTGCCATGCCCTGACCCAGGCCCAGAAGACCGGGCGCCTGCACCGCGCCGAGGACGGCATCCTGCCGTTGGGTCAGCCGCCTTTCGCTGACCTTTCCGATGTGCCGGTGCTGGCTGCACCAGAGCGTCGAGCCTGCGAGACGGCGGCGTGGTTTTCCAGGCCTGTGCAGGTCGAGCCGGCCTTGGCCGATTGCGACCTGGGGCGTTGGCAGGGGCTGACGCTGAAGCAACTGCAGGCCGAGCAACCGCAGGCGTTGGCCGAATGGCTTCAGGACCCGGCCAGTGAAGTCCATGGCGGCGAGTCGTTCGCTGTGCTTTGCCAGCGCATCGCTGCCTGGCTGGCGGCCTTCGACAGGCCGGGCGAATGGCTGGCGGTTACCCACCCGATGGTCATGCGCGCCGTGCTGGTGCAGGTACTTGGCTGCCCGATGGGTGCCAGCCAGCGGGTCGACGTGTTGCCGCTGTCGCGCCTGGAGCTGAGCTTTACCGGGCAGTGGCGCCTGCGCCTGGGCTGAAGGTCAGAACGCCAGTTTGTAGCCGATCAGCAGCAGCATCGCCGCCAGGCACGGACGCAGCACGCGGTCGGAAATCCGCCCGGTGAGGTGGCTGCCCAGGTAGATGCCTGGCAGCGAGCCAAGCAGCAGGTAGCCCAGCAGCGACCAGTCCATGTTGCCCATGCCCGCATGGCCCAGGCCCGCCACCAGAGTCAGTGGCACGGCGTGGGCGATTTCGGTACCGACAAGGCGGCGGGTGACCAGGAACGGGTACAGCAGGAACAGCGCCACGGTACCCAGTGCGCCAGCACCGATGGAAGTGAGGGTGACCATCACCCCAAGCACCACGCCGGTGAGCACGGTAAGGATGTTCAGGCTGCGGTCGCTGAGGTGGTAGTGGTCACCGGCATGGCGGTTGGCAAAGGCCTGCAGGCGCGATTTGAACAGGATGGCCAGCGCGGTCAGGATCAGCACCACCGCCAGGCCTTGCTTGATGACGGCGTTGAGCGCCGAAGTGTCGGTGTGCAAGGTGCTGAGGAACCACAGGGTCAGCGCCGCTGCGGGCACGCTGCCCAGGCTGAGCAGGCCGGTGATCTTCCAGTCGACGTTCTTGTTGCGCGCATGCACCCAGACGCCACTGGCCTTGGTGATGGCGGCATAGAGCAGGTCGGTGCCGACGGCGGTCGCCGGGCTGATGCCAAACCACAACAGGATCGGGGTCATCAGCGAGCCGCCGCCGACGCCGGTCATGCCGACGATGAAACCCACGACCAGGCCCGCAATGGTGAAACCGAAAGAACCTACATCCATACGCTACTCGACTGCCCAACTTTGCCCGTTATCGGATGCAGCCAGCATATAGATTTTTTTATAGCCAAATAGACTTGTTCGTTATTAGGTTATAACCGAGTGCTGCCTGCTGGGGCCCTCTCGCCGGCAAGCCGGCTCCCACACCGACCGCATCAACCTCAGGGCCTGTGCAGTACTTGTGGGAGCTGGCTTGCCGGCGAGAGAGCCCTGGCAGGCAGCACCGGGTCAGCGATCAGTCATCACCACCATCACATGCGCATCTGCCCCGTCGTCACTCTCCGACAGGTAGATATGCCCCACCTGGCTGTCGAAATACGCCGTTTCCTGCGGCCCGATGCTCACCGCTTCGCCGGTTTCGAACTCGATACGAACGCGACCGCTCAGCACCAACGCGAACTCTTGCCCGGGGTGGCGGATAAAATCGTCGAACTGGCCGCGTTCACGGGCGATGATGCGGGCGTAGGCGGGTGTCATGCGCCGTTCGGGGAAATCGCCGGCGATCGGGTGGTAGTCATAGGTGCCAGTGGAGTAGCCCGCCGCCGCCGGCAATGAGTCGACCACCACGGTCACCGGCACTGGCGCCGTGACCGTTCCGCTGGCGCGTAATAGCTGGGCAATGTCGACATTCAGCGCCCGGGCGGCGGCGGCGAGCTTTTCGTAGCTGACCGAGACCTGCGCCAGTTCCATCTTCGACAAGGTGGACACCGGTACGCCACTGACTTCGGACAATTGCTTGAGGGTCATCTGGCGGGCCTTGCGCACCTGGCGCAGGCGCTGGCCGACTACGGCACGGTCCAGCAGGGGGAGGGCAGCGGGCATTCGGGGGTCTCGGCATGCAGCGTTGGTCGGGCATCTTACCTTGGACCCTTGCGTATTCGTAAATTCTCATATATTAGAATTCTCATAAATGATAATTGCCTGACAGGAGCGTGCATGACCCTGATCTACGACACCCTGATCATCGGCGCCGGTATTGCCGGTGCTTCCTTGGGTTATCGCCTGGCCGGCCGGCAGAAGGTGTTGTTGCTCGAGCGCGAGGCACAGCCTGGCTACCATTCCACCGGGCGTTCGGCAGCCATGTTCATGGAGGCCTACGGCACCCCGCAGATCCAGGCGCTGACCCGTGCCAGCCGAGGCTTCTACGAAGCACCACCGCAAGGGTTCTGCGAGCACCCATTGCTGGAACCGCGCGGCTGCCTGTACGTCGCCAACCTGGAGCAGCGCGCGCTGCTCGAGCAGACCCACGCGCAGAACCTGGCCAACGGCACCGAGGTCAGCCTGCTCGACCGCGACGCGGCCCTGGCCCTGGTACCGAGCCTGCGTGGCGAGAACCTGGCCGGCGCGGTGCTTGAAGCGGGTGCCATGGACCTGGACGTGCATGCCTTGCACCAGGGTTTCTTGCGCGGCTATCGCGCCGCTGGCGGCGAAATGCGCTGCAACGCCGAGCTGATTCAGGCCTGGTACCTGGATGACCTGTGGCAGGTGGAGCTGGGCGATGGCAGCCGCGTGCAGGCGCGCCAGCTGGTCAATGCCGCTGGTGCCTGGGCCGACCATGTGGCCGAGCAATGTGGAGTGGCGCGTATCGGCCTGCAACCCTGTCGGCGTAGTGCCTTCACTTTCCCCGGCCCGGAGGACCAGGACTTCGCCCGCTGGCCGGCGGTAATCGGCGTAGACGAAAGCTTCTACTTCAAGCCCGACGCCGGCCAGCTGTTGGGTTCGCCGGCCAATGCCGACCCGGTCGAACCCCAGGACGCCGCGCCCGAGGAGCTCGACGTGGCTTTGGGCATCTACAACATCGAAGCCATGACCACCCTGGCGATCCGCCGGCCGAGCCACACCTGGGCCGGGCTGCGCTCGTTCGTCGCCGACGGCGACCTGGTGATCGGTTTCGATGTGCATGCGCCAGCGTTCTTCTGGCTGGCGGCACAAGGTGGCTATGGCATCCAGTCGGCTGCGGGCGCTTCGCGCCTGGCTGCCGACCTGCTGCTGGGCCAGCCTCTGTGTCCTGGCCTTGTCAGCCAGGGGGTGGTGCCCGAGCGCCTGTCCCCGGCACGTTTCCAGCAATCCTGAAAGGAGCATCCCATGAGCAATGATATCCAGCGTTTCCCCAGCAGTCTGCCGTTCCCGTTCTCCCGTGCGGTTAAAGCCGGCGGCTTTCTGTTCCTGTCCGGCCAGGTGCCGATGAGTGCCGGCGGTGAAGTGGTGCGCGGTGACATCCAGACCCAGACCCGCGCCGCCTGCGAGCGCATCGGCGAAAGCCTGGCGGCCTGCGGCGCGAGTTTCGACCAGGTGGTCAAGGCCACGGTGTGGCTGTCGGACATGAGCCACTTCGCCGGCTTCAACGAGGTGTACAAGGAGTTCTTCGGCGCAGCGCTGCCGGTGCGTTCGACCGTGGCCTCGGCATTGGCGCTGGGGGTGGATGTGGAGATCGAAGTGCAGGCGTTTGTCGGAGATTTTTGACCGAACAAATCGCCCATGTGGGAGCGGCCTTGTGTCGCGAAAGGGGCGCGGAGCGGCCCCAGGATTTCTGCATTGCTGCACAGATCGCCGGGGCCGCTCTGCGGCCCTTTCGCGACACAAGGCCGCTCCCACAAAAGCGATGTGGTGGCAGTGAGACAACAACAATAAATCCAGAGGTTCACATGCAAGAGCAGCTGAAGATTGCAGGCGCATTTGTCGGCGTGATCGTGGGGGCGGGGTTCGCTTCGGGGCGGGAACTGTTGTTGTTCTTTGTCGATTTTGGCGTATGGGGGTTGGCCGGTGCACTGGTCAGTGCAGCCTTGTTCACCCTCCTCGGCATGGCCCTGGCGGGGCTGGGCAATCGCCAGCAGGCCACCTCGCACAAGGATGTGATCCAGGCCATCTGCGGCCGTCACCTGGGCCTGTTCGTCGACTGGCTGATCACCTTTTTCATGTTTGCCGTCACCGTTGTCATGCTGGCCGGTGGTGGTGCCCTGCTGGAGCAGCAGTTCGGTATCCCGGCGCTGACCGGCAGCGTGCTGGTGACACTGGTGGTGGTGGGCATCGTGTGCCTGGACGTGCGCAAGGTGATCCTCGTCATTGGCGCCATCACCCCGTTGCTGATCCTGGTGGCATCGGCGATCGCGTTGTACGCCGTGTTCAGCCGGGAGCAGAGCTTCGCCCAGCTCGACCACCTGGCCAGCCAGCAACAAGCGGGCACTCGTCACTGGCTGCTGGGGGCGTTGCTGTACGTGTCGTACAACATCGTTGCCGGCGCGCCGATCCTGGCCATCCTGGGCGGCTCGGCCAAGGGTGAGAGAACGGCAGTATGGGGTGGGCTGCTTGGTGGTGCAGCATTGGGCGGGCTGATGCTGGTGATGAGTGCCGGGCTGTTGTCGCGCCTGGACAGCGTGGCTGACCTGCCGATGCCGATGCTGTCGATCGCCAACGAAGTATCGCCACTGCTGGGGCTGGTGATGTGCCTGATCATCTTCGGCATGATCGTCAACACCGCCGTGGGTACGTTGTTTTCCTTCCTCGCGCGGCTGATGCCGTCGGGTACGGCGAAGTTTCGCTGGGGCTCGGTGGTGACCGGGGTGGTGGCGTTCGGTTGCAGCCTGGTGGGGTTCATCAGCCTGGTGGGTGAGGTGTACCCGGTGTTCGGCTACCTGGGCTTCGTTCTGATGGCGGCGGTGCTGTTGGCCTGGGTGCGGCGGGGCAGGCCTGCCAAAGCGGTTGTGGCTTGAGGGGGCTGCTACGCAGCCCAATCGCCGGCAAGCCAGCTCCCACAGGGATATCACACGCCCCTAGGACAGCGCTGTACCTGTTGGAGCTGGCTTGCCGGCGATTGAGCTGGTACAGGCGGCAACAGGCAGTGGCTACTGCCGCCTGATTCCAGGGGTCAGATCCTGAAGCTGCCTACCAGCTGCTTCAGGCGCCCGGCCTGCTGGGCCAGTTGGTCGCAATGGCGCAGGGTCTCGTTGAGGTTCTCCACCCCTTGCTGGTTCAGGGCGTTGATCTGGGTGATGTCCAGGTTGAGGCTCTCGACCACGGCGGTCTGCTCTTCAGTAGCGGTAGCCACCGACTGGTTCATGCCATCGATCTCGCCAATGCGCTGGGTCACGCTGGCCAGACGCTCGCCGGCCTGGTTGGCCACCTGCACGGTCTGCTCGCTGGAAACCTGGCTGGTGTTCATGGTGTGCACCGCTTCGCGCGAGCCTACCTGCAGGCTGGTGATCATGCGGTGGATTTCTTCCGCAGATTCCTGGGTGCGGTGCGCCAGGTTGCGTACCTCGTCGGCCACCACGGCAAAGCCACGGCCGGCCTCACCTGCACGGGCCGCTTCGATGGCGGCGTTCAGCGCCAGCAGGTTGGTCTGCTGCGAGATGCCCTTGATCACGTCGAGGATCTTGCCGATTTCGTCAGTGCTGGCGTTGAGCGTTTCGATTTGCGCACAGGACTCGCTGATGCGCTGCGACAGGGCGGTCATGGCGCTGATCGCTTCTTCGACCACTTCACGGCCACCGTGGGCCTGCTCGCTGGCACCGCTGGCATGCTGCGAGGCATCGGCGGCGTTACGGGCGATTTCCTGTGTGGCAGCCCCCAGCTCGTTGATCGCTGCGGCCACGCTATTGGTGCGCATGCTTTGCTCTTCGGAGCCGATGATCGACGCATTGGAGGCGTTTATCACCTTTTCCGACAGGTCGTGTACCAGGCGGGTTGCCGAGGACACTTCGCTGATCGAGGCATGAATACGCTCGACGAAGCGGTTGAACGAAGTGGCCAGCTCGCCGAACTCGTCCTTGTTCTGCACAGTCAGGCGGCGGGTAAGGTCACCTTCGCCCTCGGCGATGTCGCGCATGGCGCGGCCCATGGTGGTCAGCGGGCTCATCAGCACCGGGATCAGCAGGCCGAGCAGGCCGGCGATGGCAGCCACGGCGATCAGCATGGCGATGATCGCCGAGGTGCGGAACTGGCTGAGCGCGGCGTAGGCCTTGTCCTTGTCGATCGACAGGCCGATGTACCACTGTGCCGAGGGCAGGCCGGCTACCGGGGCGAAGGAGATGATGCGGTCCTGGCCATTGAGGGTGACATCCTGCATGCCAGCGGCGACTTGCAGGTTGCTGCCGGGGTAGATGTCCTTGAGGTTCTTCATCACCTGGTCTTTGTCGGGGCTGACGATCACCTGGCCATTGCTGTCGGCCAGGAAGGCGTGGCCGATGCCGCCGAAATCGACCGAGTTGATGATCTCGACCAGGGTATCGAGGGTGACGTCACCGCCGACCACACCGATCAACTCGCCATTGCCCTTGCTTTTCACCGGCGTGGCGATGGTTACCATCAGGCCGCCGACAGCGCCCTGGTACGGGGCAGTCAGCACGGTCTGCCCGGCGCTGGCCGCGGCGCCGTACCACGGGCGCTGACGTGGGTCGTAACCGGCGGGCATCTGCGTATCGGGGCGCTGGGTGAACACACCGTTGGCCTGGCCCAGATAGGTGAACAGGAAATTGCGCGTGTAGGACGGCTGCTCGATCAGCCCGGGCAGGGTGTCACCGGCGCCTTGCTGGGCGATGTCCTGAGCCAGGTTTTCCAGTACCAGGATGCGTCCGCTCATCCAGTTCTGCACGCTGCTGGCGGTCAGTGCACCGGACTGCTGCACCGAAGCTTCTATGTTCTGGCGAATGGTGTTGCGTTGCAGGTAGTCGTTGTAGAGCGTGAACAGGGCAAATGCCAGGACCACGACGCCGCAGGCGCTGAGCAGGATCTTGTGGCGAAATTTCAGGTTCATGTTTCGAGACCTTGGGCCAATGAGGGGAGGGCGCAGCGCGCTCATGACGCATTGCGGAACCTATCGACCGGGATATCGGCTCAAGGGGTAAAAGACTGAAGTGCTTACAGAAATTTCTTACGGTCGTTTCGACGGACGGCATTCACTGGCTACACAAATTCTCGATCAACAGGCGTGCAGCCTGCTGCAACGGTTGCTGCCTGCGCCAGAAAATGTGTACCGGCAACTGCAGCTCGTTGCGGGTGTTGCGAAAATCCAGGCGCACCAGGCGCCCGCTGGCCAGCAGTGGCGCGACCCGCGACAACGGCAGGTCGCCCCAGCCCAGGCCGGCCTCCACCATCTGCAGGGCGAGGTCGAAACTGTCGGTTGACCAGTGCGTTGCGCCTATCAGCGGGCGTGGGTCGGCCAGCGGCAGGTCACGGCTGCGTACCAGGATCTGGCGTACCCGGGTCAGGTCTTCGAGGTAGTGGATTCGCCCCCCGCGCAAGGCCGGATGGGTGGGGGACAGGGTGGCTACCAGCGACTCCATGCCGATGTGCTGGAAGCCGCGACGGGCATCGACCTGCAGTCCGGCAAAGGCCACGCATAGGTCGGCGCGGCCGCTGTCGAGCAGGTGCATGGCCTCTTCCTGCGGAGCGCTGAGCAGGGCGATGTCAAGCAGCGGGTGCCGCTCACCCAGGCAGGCGATGGCCGCCAGCAGCGGGCTGTGGTCGATGTCCGGCACCACGGCCAGGGTCAGGCTGCTCTCCAGCCCCTGCGACAGCTCCAGGGCATGCACCTGCAGCAACCCCAGCTGCTCGGCGATCAGCCGGGCATGGGGTTCCAGCGCCATGGCCTGGGCGGTCGGGCGGACTTCGCGGGGGCCGCGCTCGAACAGGGTGTAGCCTAGCTCGGCCTCGAGGTTGCCGATGGCCATGCTCACGGCCGAAGGCACCCGCTGCAGGGCGCGCGCGGCCGCGGAGAACGAACCACGGTCGAGTACGGCGAGAAACAGCTGGATATTGTCACTGGAAAAGTTCATGGCAGCCTCCTGTCAGTAGATCTGACAGCTGCTGACTTTTGCTGTCAAGCACGATGAAGCATGATCGCGCCCCATCGCTTTGTCATTGGAGGCAACCCCGGGTGCAGGGAATCAAACGCAAACTGGTCTACGTGACTTTCTATGAACTGATCGGGCTGTGCATGTCGACCCTCGGGCTGGCCTACCTGTCGGACACCCAGGCGTCGCATACCGGGCCTCTGGCTGTGATGATCACTACCATCGCCATGCTCTGGAACCTGATCTACAACACCTTGTTCGAGTGGTGGGAGAGCCGCCAGGCCAAACGCGGGCGCAGTGTGGCACGGCGGGTGGCGCATGCCATCGGCTTCCAGCTGACCCTGGTGGTGTACCTGATCCCGCTGATTGCCTGGTGGCTGGACATGACATTGCTGGAGGCGTTGCTGGTGGACATGGCGTTCATCGTGCTGGTGCCGTGCTACACCTTTGCCTACAACTGGGCGTTCGACCGGGTCTTTGGCTTGCCCAGTTCGGCAATGGCAGCAGCCTGATTCAACCTGTTCCGTCCTCTTCGCAGCACAAGGCTGTCCTACAGCGACCGCACAACCTTCAGGCCGGTGCGGGCGCTGTAGGAGCAGCCTTGTGCTGCGAAGATGCCGGAACAGTCAACCACTAAGGTGGCAGCCGAATGATCAAAGGCTCCTGTTGCTGCTTCACCTGCTGCTCGACCGGTTGTTCCTCCGTCCTCGGCGCACTGGCCAGCAAGCTGTCCTCGACCTGCCCCGACAGGTAGTACACCCCTGCCATGGCCCCGCTCTGGCGGTTCTCCATCAGCTCCTGCCATTCCTGGTTCAGCGCCACGTTGAGGATCACCCGCAACTGCTCGACCATCTGCGGGTGTTCACGGTCATGGGTCATCATCCCGTAACCGGCCGCCGCAATCGAAATCATCGCCCCCGCCACCTTGCCTACCGCCGACGCCACGGCACTGGCGATGCCGCGCGGAGCCAGGGTAGCGCCAAGCTTTTCACTGGCTTGGTTGGCCACCGAATTCAGCCCGACATCGGTCTTCCCGGGGCCTTTGCTGGCTTGTTGGTGCAGGTGCTGGCGCATGGCTTGCCAGGCCGGTTGCTGCGCCAGCGACTTGGCCCGCAGCAATTGGTACAGGCTGGCATTGCGTGCATCCGGCGGCCCCAGGGCGATGGCGGGAATGCGGTTGAGGCGCTGGCTGAACTGCTCGGGGGGGGCGTTGTAGCGGCTGATGATAGCCGGCAGCTGCTGGCCGAGCAGTTGCAGGTACAGCTCGCTGGCGCGGTCGCGAATGCCTTCGGGGTTGATCTGCTCGGCCACCGGTTCGATAACCCGCTTGTGGTACTGCTCCTGCAGGTACAGCGCCAGGCGCTTCTCCGCCGGTTCCCGTCCTTCACCGCTGTCGATCTTGTACCAGGCTACCTTGAGGGTCAGCCACTGCTGGGTCCAGTAGCCGGTAAACCAGGGGATGAAGTCGCTTTCGGTGCGCTGCTGTACCTGTTCCTTCCATACTCGCATGGAGCGTCGGGCATAGTCGTTGGCCGAGCCGGTGGCGCCAACCGAGGCTTCGATCAGGTCCTGATCGATGCGTTGCCAGGCGGCGGAGGTAAGCACTACCGGTGCCTGGGGGATAGGTGCGGGCTTGCCTGCGCAGCCCGCCAGGGCCAGCAGCAGGCACAGCAGCAGGAGGACCCGAGTGCTCACGCGACCGCCTCCCTGGTCGAGGCTGGGGTGGTTCTCGGAGTATAGGGTGGGGAGTGAAGGGCTGCCGTGCAGCCCATCGACGCGGTTCGTCGCCACGACAAGCCAGCTCCCACAGGGACCGCGATGACCTCGGGAACAGCGCGAAACCTGTGGGAGCTGGCTTGCCGGCGATGGGACGCGCAGCGTCCCCGATTATTCCAGGTCGAGCTTTTCTTCCAGGCGGTCGAGATGCTTGTGCATCAGCTCCAGCGCCGCCTCTGCATCGCCGCGCTCCACGGCATCAATGATCGCCGCGTGTTCCTGCCACGCGCAGTGGTCGCAACATGGCGACTCGTAGCGGGCGATGATCAGCGAGGTCATCGGCACCAGGCCGTTGAGGAACCTTGCCAGTGGCGCATTGGCGGCCACCTGCGCCAGCTTCAGGTGAAACTCGCCGCCCAGGCGGATCGCCGCACAACGCTCGCCACTTTCATGGTGCTGGCGCTCGCGCTCCACCAGTTGCCGCAGCTGGCGAACCTGCGCCGGTCGGGCGCGTTGCGCGGCCAGGGTGATCAGCGTGGTTTCGGCCAGGCGCCGGGCGCTGAGCACCTGGCGTGCCTGCTCCGGGTCGGGCGCGGCCAGATGCGCAGTGTGGCTGGGGCGCTGCACCACCACCTGCTGGTCGGACAGGCGCCCGAGCACACGGCGGATCACTGTACGGCTGACGCCAAAGGCATGGCCCAGCGCCTGTTCGGGCAACAGGCTGCCAGGTGGCAGGCGCTGTTCGAGAATGGCATCGAACAGCCGCGGGTAGATCTGCTCGGCCGACAGGCGGGTTTCGCCGGCCGCTAGCAGGGCCGGCAAGTGACGGGCGGCGTTCATGGTCGCTCTCCTGGGGTCATGGATGCTGGTGTTCGTCCGGGATATTCAACGGGATGCCCATGCGCAACCCTTCGGCCAGGATGTGCTGGCGCATCTGGGCACTGGCCTGGGCGCTGCTGCGCTCACGTATGGCGCGCACCACCGCTTCGTTTTCCTTCAGCCGCGCGGCCAGGTGCTCTGGCGAATTGCGCAGCATGTCGGCGCTCTGCTTGAGGGCATTGCCGGTCTGTTGCACCACGCTCTGGAAGATCGGGTTGGTGGTCAGGGCGAACAGCGCTTCATGGAAGGCGATGTAGGCCCTGACGCCGGCTTCGCTGTCATCTGCCTCCAGCGCTTCACGCATGTCCATCAGGGTCAGGCGCAGCTGGCCGATGTCCTGGCTGTTGGCCGACTGCGCCACCAGGCCGACGATGAAAGGCTCAAGGGTGTAGCGCAGCTCCAGCACGTCGGCCAGGCTGGCTGCGGCGCTGGTGTCCTGGCCCGGTTCCTGGGCGGCGGCATCGGCATCCAGCACCAGTACGCCCTTGCCCGGCAGCGAGCGCACCAGGCCCAAGGTTTCCAGCACGGTCACCGCTTCGCGCAGGCTGGGGCGGCTGATACCCAGTTGTTCGGCCAGCTCGCGCTGGCCTGGCAGCATGTCGCCGGTACGCCATTGGCCCCGGGCGAGGGCCTGGCGCAGTTTTTCCACCACTGAGTTGACGACGGTAGATGAGCTGATCACGGTTCGCTCCTGGAAGGGCCGGCATCAGTGCCGGCCGCGTTCGCTCAGAATTCCTGTTGATGGGGGTTGGGCTGCTTGCGTGGCGTGGGGGCGAAGCCGGGTTTGCCATCGAGCACGTTGTGCGCGCGTTCCAGGTCGATGTCCTTCTCCCAGCGGGCAATGGCCACGGTGGCCACGCAGTTGCCGATCAGGTTGGTCAGCGCCCGGCCGATGCCCATGAACCAGTCCACCGCCAGCACCAGTACCAGACCGACCACCGGGATCGCCGGCACGGCAGTCAGGGTAGCGGCGAGGATCACCAGCGCCGAGCCTGGGATGCCGTGAGCGCCCTTGGAAGTCACCAGCGACACCAGCAGGATGGTCAGCAGGTCGGTCATTGCCAGTGGCGTGCCGGTGGCGTTGGCGATGAACACGATGGCCAGGGTCAGGTAGATGGAGAAACCATCGAGGTTGAACGAATAACCGGTGGGGATCACCAGGCCGACGGTGGAACTGCCGATGCCCAGGTGCTCGAGCTTGCGCATGATCTGTGGCAGTACGGCGTCGGACGAGGCGGTGCCCAGCACGATGGTCAGCTCTTCACGCAGGTATTTGATCAGTGGCAGCAGCTTCAGGCCCGACAGGCGCATGACCGTGCCCAGCACGATCAGTACGAAGCCGGCACAGGTCAGGTAGAACAGCGCCACCAGCCCGCCCAGGTGTTGCAGCGATTCCAGGCCGTACTTGCTGGTGGTGAAGGCGATGGCGCCGAACACGCCGATCGGTGCCAGGCGCACGATCATGCCCATGATGCGGAAGATCACATGGCTCAGTTCGTTGATCAGCCGCGAGATGCCGGCTGCCGAGTCGCCCACCAGGTTCAGCGCGCTGCCGAACAGTACCGAGAACAGCAGTACCTGGAGGATGTTGTTGTCGGCAAAGGCGCCGATCACCGAGGTGGGGATCAGGTCCATGAAGAACGCCGTGGCACCGTGGATGTGCTGGCCGCGCTCGGCCAGGCTGCTGGCGTCGGCGCTGGACAGTTGGTCCAGGTGGATGTTGGCCCCGCTGCCGATGCCGCTGGTGAAGGCGAACACCAGGCCGATCACCAGCGCCAGGGTGGTCAGCACTTCGAAGTAGATCACCGACTTCAGGCCGATACGCCCGACCTTTTTCAGGTCGCCGGCGCCCGAAATACCGCTGACCACCACGCAGAACACGATCAGGCCGATGAGCATCTTGATCAGCTTGATGAAGCCGTCGCCAAGGGGTTTGAGTTGCAGGGAGAGGTCGGGGAAGCTGAGACCGCAGGCGATGCCGAGGGCAAGGCCCAGCACGACTTGAAGGAAGATCGAACGCGAGCACCATTTGAGCATGGGAGGGATCTCTGATCGGTGTCCTTGCTTCGGTAGCCGCACGGGGCGAAAGAGCGCAGGACTTAATTATTGTGGTCTTACCGGTTTGTTCAGCGCGAAGCCATGAAAGCGCGAAAAATCCGACATTGCAAGGATTTTTGGCCTTACCGGTCTGACCAGTTGTGGGGCAATCCAGCCTGCCTCGCTCTAATTCGGTGCGTCTGCCTGGATCCGGCCGCACTGTGGCCGTTCGCAGGCCAATCGCAGCGGCGAACCGCTTGCGCACATGAATCAGATCAGGCTTC
The DNA here is from genome assembly GCF_036784815.1 of Pseudomonas sp. TE3-3-F2023. Taxonomy (NCBI): domain Bacteria; kingdom Pseudomonadati; phylum Pseudomonadota; class Gammaproteobacteria; order Pseudomonadales; family Pseudomonadaceae; genus Pseudomonas; species Pseudomonas sp. TE3-3-F2023. The sequence continues at coordinate 2,760,305 of NZ_CP145113.1, forward strand.
GACCAGTGCCTCGGGCACCGCTGCAATCAGCTTGCCAAGCGCCATGCCGACTCCGATATTTTCGATAACCCCATGATTCGCAATGGTTATTTGCATTATGCGGGTGACCTGGAAAAATCCGCGCCCGGCGCATGGCGCGACTGTTGAGCGCGCGTCAGCGAGCCATCGGCTTGACCTCGGCCAGCACCGGATGCGCGACCAGTTTGTCGATGTGCAGAGTGTCGTCGTTCATCCAGCTTTCGCTGAGCAGCCGGTAGTGTTCCATGTCGCGGCAGCGCAGGCGCAGGCTGTAGTCGAAGTGGCCGCTGATCAGCTGGCATTCGTGCACTTCCGGGCAGTTGCGCAGGGTGGCTTCGAAGGCCTTCTGCGCGGCACGCCCGCTTTGGTTGGACAGGGCGACCAGTACCAGCAGCGACACCCCGGGCGCGACCTTCTGCAGATCGATGATCGCCCCGTAGCCGCGGATCACGCCACGGCGCTCCAGCTTGCGCACACGCTCCAGGCAGGGGCGCGGGGTGAGGTGGACGAGGCTGGAAAGTTTTTCGAAGGTGATGCGGCCGTCATGGCGCAGGATGTCGATGATCGCTTCGTCGATGCGGTCCAGGGGGTGGGCGTTGGCGTCCTTGGTGTCCATGCGCTTGGGCTTCGTTCGGAAGAGGGCATGGGACAGGTTAGGCGGTAAAGGGGGCCGCTGCGCGGCCCATCGCGACACAAGGCCGCTCTCACAAGGGATACGCGGTCCTTGTGCAGGAGCGGCCTTGTGTCGCGATGGGCTGCGCAGCAGCCCCAGGATCCATCAGGCGCAGACAGAACCAGCCTTGGGCACCGCCCGCAACTCCACCACCCGCGGCTGCAACAGCCCATACAAATCCTTCGGATCCTCCAGCACCGGCACCAGCCCGATGTCCGTGCCGATACCCATTGCCTGCGCCGTATCCAGCACATAGCGCAAGGCCGAGTAATCCTCCAGAGCAAACCCCACCGAGTCGAACAGCGTCACCTGTTCGGCGCGCTCACGCCCCTTGGCTTCCCCGGCAACCACACGCCAGAACTCGGTCACAGGCGAGTCCGCCGGCATCTGCTGGATCTCGCCTTCCACCCGGCTCTGCGGTTCGTACTCGACGATCACCCGGGCCCGCTCGACAATCGCCCGGTGCAGCTCGGTCTTGCCCGGGCAGTCACCCCCCACTGCATTCAGGTGCATGCCCGGCTCGATCATCTCCGGGGTGAGAATGGTGGCGCAGGCCTTGTCGGCGGTCACCGTCGTGACGATATCTGCCCCGCGCACCGCTTCGGCCACGGAGCTGGCGATGCTCAGCTTGAGGCCGGGGCGGTTGGTCAGGTTGGCGACCAGCTTGGCCGAGGCGGCCGGGTCGATGTCGTACAGGCGGATTTCATCGATGCCCAGCAGGGCATTGAAGGCGATGGCTTGGAACTCGCTCTGCGAGCCATTGCCGATCAACGCCATGCTGCGGCTGTCTTCGCGCGCCAGGTAGCGGGCGGCAAGGGCCGAAGTGGCCGCAGTGCGGATGGCGGTGGTCAGGGTCATTTCACTGAGCAGCAACGGTGCACCGGTATCGACGCTCGCCAGGGCGCCGAAGGCCATTACCGTGGGCAGGCCATGGCGAGTGTTCTTCGGATGGCCGTTGACGTACTTGAAGGCGTAGCGGCTGGCGTCTGAGATTGGCATCAGCTCGATCACGCCGTCCGCCGAATGGTTGGCCACCCGGGCGCATTTTTCGAAGGCGGGCCAGCGCAGGTAGTCCTGGCGGATGTACTCGGCCATTTCCAGCAGGCACGTGGGCAGGCCTTTGCGGTTGACCAGGCGGGCCAGGTCTTGCACATCGATATAGCGGGTCATGAGGGGTCTCCCTGCGGTCGACGCTTCCAGAGTGGGTTCTGGTTTGATTGTGCGGCTGGTGGGGAGGTAAAGCTGGCTGTAATGGGTTGTGGCGGCAGCGGCTTTGGCTGATTTCGCTGCGCTGGCAGCCGAATCGGCTGTGGCTGCCTGGGTCGGCCCTATAGCCGGCAAGCCGGCTCCCACAGGGATATCACAGGCCTTGAGAGCGGCGCTGTACCTGTGGGAGATTGCCCAGTCCTTTGGGCTGCGCTGTCGCACAGGGAACAATGCTCGAGAGCGTGCCACATTCCCTTGTGGGAGCTGGCTTGCCGGCGATGAGGCCAGCACAGGCAAAGGCAATCATCGCTCACGCAACCGCTTGTACAGCGTGGTGCGGCTGATCCCAAGCCCGCGCGCCACCGCCGACAGGTTGCCGTTGGCTTGCTCCACCAGCGCGTGCAGGTCCGCTTCCTCAGTGGCAAGCAGCACGGGGGCCTGCAACTCGGCCAGAAATCCTGCAGGCAGGTGCTCGACGCCAACCGGTCCATTACCCGCCAAGGCCAGCGCCACCTGCAGCACACTCACCAGTTCACGCATGTTCCCCGGCCAGGGGTGCTGATCAAGCAGTTCGATAATGGCCGCAGGCAGCCGCGCAGGCTGCCCGGGGTCGCGGTAGCGTGCATGCACCTGTTCGATAAGTTGCCGGCGGTCACTGCGCTCGCGCAGAGGCGGTAACACCACTGCCAGCCCGGCGATGCGGTAATACAGGTCCTGGCGAAAGCGCCCGGCGCGCACTTCTTCGGCCAGGTCGCGGTTGCTCGCCGACACCACGCGAATATCCACCGCCACCGGTTCGCCGCTGCCCAACGGCTGAATACTGCGCGTCTGCAGCACGCGCAGCAGGCGGGCTTGGGTGGGCAGTGGCATATCGCCGATTTCGTCGAGGAACAGGATGCCGTGGTGGGCCTTGCGAATCAGCCCTGGGTTGCCCTTCTGGTGGGCGCCGGTGAATGCGCCCTTGTCGTAGCCGAACAGTTCCGACTCCACCAACTCGGCCGGGATCGCCGCGCAGTTGACCGCGATCAGCGGCTGGCTGGCGCGGCTGCTGGCCCGGTGCAGGGTATCGACGAATACCTCCTTGCCTACGCCGGTCTCCCCCTGCACCAGCACCGGGATGTCCTTTTCCAGCAGCAGGCCGGCCTGTGCCAGGGCCTTTTCCAGGCGTGGATCGGCGCTGCAGGCGGCGGGGCGGCCGGGGGCCTCGCGCGGCGGCTGCCACTGGCAATGAAAGCGGTTGCGCCCGGTGGCTTGCAGGGCAAAGGGTTGTTGCCGGGGATGGCTGAGCAGTTGTTGCACGGGCAACTGGAACAGTTGCGCGATGTTCTGCAGCAGCGGGTTGCACCCGAGCAGGGTGTCTGCCCGGTGATTGGCGGCCAGCACCTGCCCGTGCTCATCGAACACCAGCAGGCCGGCCCAGGGGCTGTCGAGGTTGTCGGAGGCGCTGTTGAAGATCAGCTGAGCGTGCCGGTCGGCGTGCTCGGCGAGGATCAGGCGGTTCTCCAGGCTCTGGCCCATCATGCGTACCAGGCCCAGGGTCTGGCTGGCGGGCAGGTAGCCGTCGCTGGCTACATCTAGCACCCCGACCAGCTGCCGCTCGGCGTCGAACAGCGGCGCGGCGGCGCTGGACATGTAGCGGTTCTGGCGCAGGAAGTGCTCGTCCTGGCCCACGTGGATCGCCTCGGCGCAAACCAACGCGGTGCCCAGCGCATTGGTGCCGACACCGCGCTCGTGCCAATGGGCACCAGCGCTGAAGCCATGCTGCTGGCGCGGTTCGATGAAGCGCCGCGAGCCCCAGCTGTCGAGCAGGCAGCCGCTGGCATCGGCCAGCATCACCAGGTAGCTGGCATTGCCCAGCAGGTGCGCATATTGCGGCAGCACCGCTTCGCGGGTCAGGCGCAGCAGGGCCTGGCGCTGCTCCAGCAGGGCGTTCAGCTCGGTGCGGGTCAGGCAGTCGAAGTCGGGGGCGTGCTGGGGTTGCAGGCCGTGGTCGCGGCAACGGGCCCAGGAGGCCTGGATCAGTTGGGCATGGGGCGAAGCGGATGCGGCCATGGGCCTGTCCTGTGTGATTGTTGTCATGGGGCCGACCGCTGTTCAGTGTCGTGCACGGTTGTTCAATGTCAAACCGGCAAGTGTTCAGTTGTTCAGTGCTTGTGTTCACTTGTGAAGCTGCGATTGGCCAGTGTTGCCGGCCAGGCCCCGGGCCAGACGGTCGCGGCGCAACTGGCACGAAACTGGCTGTGCCCAGCAGACAAAAACCACAAGAAGGCCACGCCATGTCCCTGGTGCTGGAACAGGTCAGTCGCAGTGTCGACAACCAGGCCTGGATCGTCGATGCCTCGCTGCGTTTCGAACCCGGCTCGTTCAACGTGCTGCTGGGCCGCACCCTGGCTGGCAAGACCAGCCTGATGCGCCTGATGGCCGGGCTCGATCGCCCGGACCGTGGGCGGGTGCTGATGGATGGCCAGGACGTGACTGGCGTGCCGGTGCGCCAGCGCAATGTTTCGATGGTGTATCAGCAGTTCATCAACTACCCGAACCTCAGCGTGTACGAGAACATTGCGTCGCCGCTGCGTCAGGCACGCATGGACGAGCCCCAGATTCGCCGACGAGTGCAGGAAACCGCCGAAATGCTGCGCATCGAAGCCTATTTGCAGCGCCTGCCGCTGGAGCTGTCCGGTGGCCAGCAACAACGCACGGCAATGGCCCGGGCGCTGGTCAAGGATGCCTCGCTGATCCTGTTCGACGAGCCACTGGTCAACCTCGACTACAAGCTGCGCGAGGGCCTGCGCCAGGAGCTGCGCGAACTGTTCGCGGCGCGCCACTGCATTGCCGTGTATGCCACCACCGAGCCCAACGAGGCGCTGGCTCTGGGCGGCACCACCACCCTGGTGCATGAGGGCCGTATCGTCCAGAGCGGGCCTACCGCCGAGGTCTACCAGCGCCCGGGCAGCGTGCTGGCCGCCGAGCTGTTTTCCGAGCCACCGATCAACCTGGTGCCTGGCCGTATCAGCGGCAACGATGTGAGCCTGGCCCAGGCCGTGCACTTTGCCCGTAATGCCGACTTGCAGCCGCTTGCCGAAGGTGACTACCGCTTTGGCGTGCGGCCCAGCCACATCAGCCTGGTGCCGGCCCACGACGACGACCTGGAATTGTCTGTGCTGGTGGAGCTGGCCGAGATCAGTGGTTCAGAGACCTTCCTGCATGTGCGCAACGAACACTGGCGCATGATCCTGCACCTGCCAGGGGTGCACGAATACCAGGTGGACACACCGATCCGCGTGTTCATCCCCACCCACAAGCTGTTCGTGTTCGACAGCGCCGGGGCGCTGCTGCAGGCCCCGGGGCTGCGCCAGGCAAGGAGAGGATGATGGCCGAGATCCGCCTGCGCCAACTGGCGCACAGCTACAGCCGCCAGCCTGCCAGCGAGGCGGAGTATGCCCTGCACGCGCTGGAGCATGTGTGGGAGCAGGGCGGGGCCTACGCCTTGCTCGGGCCGTCGGGCTGCGGCAAGTCGACCTTGCTCAACATCATTTCCGGGCTGCTGACACCGTCCCACGGCGAGGTGCTGTTCGACGGCAAGCCGGTCAACCAGCTTTCACCGCAGGCGCGCAATATCGCCCAGGTGTTCCAGTTCCCGGTGGTTTACGACACCATGACGGTGTTCGACAACCTGGCGTTTCCCTTGCGCAACCAGGGGCTGGACGCAGCCCGGGTGCAGGCCCGGGTGGAGGAGATTGCCGAGGTGCTCGACCTTTCGGCCGTGCTGCGCAAGAAGGCGCGCAACCTCAGTGCCGACGAAAAGCAGAAGGTCTCCATGGGCCGTGGCCTGGTGCGTGATGACGTGTCAGCGATCCTGTTCGACGAGCCGCTGACGGTGATCGACCCGCACCTGAAGTGGAAGCTGCGGCGCAAGCTCAAGCAGATCCACGAGCAGTTCAACATCACCATGATCTACGTTACCCACGACCAGCTGGAGGCCTCGACGTTCGCCGACAAGATCGCGGTGATGCACGGCGGGCGCATCGTCCAGTTCGGTACCCCGCGCGAACTGTTCGAGCGGCCGCGGCATACCTTCGTCGGTTACTTCATCGGTAGCCCGGGGATGAACCTGATCGACGTACGCGCCGACGCGGACGGGGTGGTATTCGGCGATATTCACCTGGTGCTGCCCGGGCAACTGCGGGAGCACCTGCGAGAGCGCCTGGCGGCCACTGGCGGTGGTCGCCTTCAGGTAGGCATCCGCCCGGAATTCGTGCAGCTGTGGGACAGCCCGTTCGATGACGCCTACCCGGCGCAGGTGCTGGATGTCGAGGACCTGGGCACCTACCGCATCGTCACCCTCGAACTGGGCGGTGTCGCGCTCAAGGCGCGCCTGGGCGAGGACCGCCCGCTGCCGGTGGCCCAGGCCTGGGTCAGCCTGCCGGCGCAGTGGCTGATGCTGTACCTCGACGATGTGCTGCTGGAGGCCGGGCCATGAACAAGGTGCCGAACAACAAGGCCTGGTGGCTGGTGCTGCCGGTGTTCCTGCTGGTGGCATTCAGTGCGGTGGTGCCGATGATGACGGTGGTCAACTATTCGGTGCAGGACATTTTCGACCAATCCAACCGCTACTTCGTCGGCGCCGACTGGTACCGCCAGGTGCTGCGCGACCCGGCGCTGCATGATGCGCTGCTGCGCCAGTTCATCTATTCCGCCTGCGTGCTGCTGATCGAGATCCCGCTGGGCATCGCCATTGCCCTGACCATGCCGACCAAGGGGCGCATGGCCTCGGTGTGCCTGATCGTCATGGCCATCCCGCTGCTGATCCCCTGGAACGTGGTCGGCACCATCTGGCAGATTTTCGGCCGCGCCGACATCGGCCTGCTCGGCGCCTCCCTGGCCAAGCTCGGGATCAGCTACAACTACGCCGGCGACCCGTTCGATGCTTGGCTGACCGTACTGGTGATGGACGTGTGGCACTGGACATCGCTGGTGGCGTTGCTCTGTTATTCCGGGCTGCGCGCCATCCCCGATGTGTACTACCAGGCTGCGCGCATCGATCGCGCCTCGGGCTGGGCGGTGTTCCGCCATATCCAGTTGCCCAAGCTGAAGAACGTACTGCTGATTGCGGTGATGCTGCGCTTCATGGACAGCTTCATGATTTACACCGAGCCCTTCGTGCTGACCGGTGGCGGGCCCGGCAACGCCACCACCTTCCTCAGCCAGACGCTCACGCGCATGGCCGTGGGGCAGTTCGACCTGGGCCCGGCGGCGGCGTTCTCGCTGGTGTACTTCCTGATCATCCTGCTGGTTTCGTGGCTGTTCTATACAGCCATGACCCATGCCGACAAGGACTAGGCCATGAGCACGCGCAAATCGCTGGCCCTGCTGCTGTACTTCTTCTTCCTGCTGGTGCCGATCTACTGGCTGCTGAACATGTCGTTCAAGAGCAACACCGAGATCCTCGGCGGCCTGACCCTGTGGCCACAGGCGTTCACCCTCGACAACTACCGGGTGATCTTCACCGATGCCAGCTGGTACAGCGGCTACATCAATTCGCTGTATTACGTGTGCCTGAACACGTTGATTTCGCTGCTGGTGGCGCTGCCAGCGGCATATGCCTTCTCGCGCTACCGCTTCCTCGGTGACCGGCACCTGTTCTTCTGGCTGCTGACCAACCGCATGGCGCCACCGGCGGTGTTCCTGCTGCCGTTCTTCCAGCTGTATTCGTCGATCGGCCTGTTCGATACCCATATCGCCGTAGCCCTGGCGCACTGCCTGTTCAACGTGCCGCTGGCGGTGTGGATCCTCGAGGGGTTCATGTCTGGTGTGCCGAAGGAAATCGACGAAACAGCCTACATCGACGGCTACAGCTTCCCGCGCTTCTTCGTGAAGATCTTCATCCCGCTGATTGGCTCCGGCATCGGCGTGACGGCATTTTTCTGTTTCATGTTCTCCTGGGTCGAGCTGCTGCTGGCGCGCACCCTGACTTCGGTGAATGCCAAACCGATCGCCGCGGTGATGACCCGTACCGTGTCGGCCTCGGGCATCGATTGGGGCGTGTTGGCGGCTGCAGGGGTACTGACCATCTTGCCGGGCATGCTGGTGATCTGGTTCGTGCGCAACCATGTGGCCAAGGGCTTCGCCCTGGGCCGGGTTTGAGGAGGGCATGGCATGGAGTGGATGGCCTGGACCTTGCCGACGGCGTTGTTCTTCGCCGCCGTTGGCGTGCTGCTGCTGGGCATGACCCTGCTCGAACTGCGCCGCCCCTGCGTGGAGCGACGCGGCTTCCTGCCGCTGGTCACCAGCCGTGGCGACCGCTTGTTCATCGGCCTGCTGGCCAGCGCCTACCTGCATTTGCTGGTGGTTGGCGTCAGCGAGTGGCCTTTGTGGGTGGCCTCGCTGCTGTCGCTGGCGTGGCTGATGGTGGTGCTGCGCTGGGGCTGAGCGAGCGGCCCTGTGGGATAACTGAAACGGGAGATCACAATGTTCGACAACAAGTACAACAGGCGACATTTGACCCTGGCCGCGTTGCTGGTGCTGGCCAGCGTGCAGGGCACAGCCTGGGCCGACCAGTACGAGGATGCGGCAAGGAAGTGGCTCGGCAGTGAGTTCAAGCCGTCAACCCTTACCCCTGAACAGCAGCTGGCCGAGTTGAAGTGGTTCATCAAGGCTGCCGAGCCGTTCCGTGGCATGAAGATCAACGTGGTGTCGGAAACCATCACCACCCATGAATACGAATCCAAGGTGCTGGCCAAGGCCTTCAGCGAAATCACCGGTATACAGCTGACCCACGACCTGCTGCAGGAAGGCGATGTGGTGGAAAAGCTGCAGACACAGATGCAGTCGGACAAGAACATCTATGACGGCTGGGTCAACGACTCCGACCTGATCGGTACGCACTTTCGCTACGGCAAGGTGGAATCGATCACCGACCTGATGGCCAACGAAGGCAAGGACTACACCTCGCCGACCCTGGACCTGAAGGACTTCATCGGCATTTCCTTCACCACTGCCCCGGATGGCAAGGTCTACCAACTGCCTGACCAGCAGTTCGCCAACCTCTACTGGTTCCGTGCCGACTGGTTCGAGCGGCCCGAACTGAAGGCCAGGTTCAAGGAAAAGTACGGCTACGAGCTTGGCGTACCGGTGAATTGGTCGGCCTACGAGGACATTGCCAAATTCTTCACCGAAGACGTCAAGGAAATCGACGGCAAACGCGTCTATGGCCATATGGACTACGGCAAGAAAGACCCGTCGCTGGGCTGGCGCTTCACCGATGCCTGGTTCTCCATGGCGGGTGGCGGCGACAAAGGTTTGCCCAATGGGTTGCCAGTGGACGAATGGGGCATTCGCGTGGAGGACTGCCACCCGGTGGGGTCCAGCGTGACCCGTGGTGGCGACACCAACGGCCCGGCCGCCGTGTATGCCACGCAGAAGTACGTGGACTGGATGCGTGCCTATGCGCCCAAGGAAGCCCAGGGCATGACATTTTCCGAAGCCGGCCCGGTGCCGGCCCAGGGCAATATCGCCCAGCAGATCTTCTGGTACACCGCGTTTACCGCCGACATGACCAAGCCCGGTTTGCCGGTGGTGAATGCCGACGGCACGCCGAAGTGGCGCATGGCGCCTTCGCCGAAGGGGCCGTACTGGGAGGAGGGTATGAAGCTGGGCTACCAGGACACCGGTTCATGGACCTTCTTCAAGTCCACCCCCGAGAAGCAACGCCTGGCTGCGTGGCTGTATGCTCAGTTCGTCACATCCAAGACCGTGTCGCTGAAAAAGACCATCGTCGGCCTCACGCCGATTCGCGAATCGGACATCAACTCCCAGGCCATGACCGAGCTGGCGCCCAAGCTGGGCGGGTTGGTGGAGTTCTATCGCAGCCCGGCGCGGGTGCAGTGGACGCCGACCGGCACCAACGTTCCGGATTACCCGCGGTTGGCACAGTTGTGGTGGAGCCACATCGCCGAAGTGGCCAGTGGAGAAAAGACCCCGCAGGAAGCGCTGGACGGCCTGGCTCGCGACCAGGACCGGATGATGGAGCGCTTGCAGCGGTCCAACGCCCAGGCCACCTGCGCACCGAAGCTGAACCCGGAGAAGGACGCCCAGTACTGGTTCGACCAGCCCGGGGCGCCGAAACCGAAACTCGCCAACGAAAAGCCCAAGGGCGAGACGGTCAGCTACAACGAACTGCTGAAGTCGTGGGAGGCGGCCAGGAAGTGATCGGCTGAGCTCCGCGCCGGCTTCTTCGCGGGTAAACCCGCGAAGAAGACGGTGCAGCCATCAAGAAACTTCAGCCAAAAAAAACGGCACCTGCCAGAGGTGCCGTTTTCATATCACGCGGTATTACTTGTGCAGCTCTTCCGCCGCATACAGCGTGTTCTCCAGCAGGCATGCGCGGGTCATCGGCCCGACGCCGCCCGGCACCGGCGTGATCCAGCCGGCGCGCGGCAGGGCGGTCTCGTAGACCACGTCGCCGACCAGCTTGCCGTCTTCCTGGCGGTTGATGCCCACGTCAATGACGATGGCACCTTCCTTGATCCACTCACCCTTGACCAGGCCCGGCTTGCCTGCGGCCACTACCACCAGGTCGGCGCGGCCGACATGGCCGGCGAGGTCCTTGGTGAAGCGGTGGCAGACGGTCACGGTGCAGCCGGCCAGCAGCAGCTCCATGGCCATTGGGCGGCCAACGATGTTGGACGCGCCGACGATGACCGCGTTCATGCCGTACAGGTCCTGGCCGGTGCTTTCCAGCAGGGTCATGATGCCCTTCGGCGTGCACGGGCGCAGCAGCGGGATGCGCTGGGCCAGGCGGCCGATGTTGTACGGGTGGAAGCCGTCCACGTCCTTGTCCGGGCGGATGCGCTCGAGCAGCAGCGAGGCGTCCAGGTGCGCCGGCAGCGGCAACTGCAGCAGGATACCGTCGACGGCCGGGTCGTCATTGAGGCGGTCGATCAGCTCGGTCAGGACCTGCTGCGTGGTTTCGCTTGGCAGGTCGAACGCCTGCGAAATGAAGCCGACCTCTTCGCAGTCCTTGCGCTTGTGCGAGACATAGACTTGGGAGGCGGGGTCGGTGCCGACCAGGATCACCGCCAGGCCCGGCGTACGCAGGCCTTGCTGGCGACGCTCCACGACACGTTGAGCGATCTGCTGGCGCAGGCTGGCGGCGATCGCCTTGCCATCGATTAGGTGTGCAGTCATAGACGCGTGATTAACCATCGAGAAGGAAACAATTAAAGAGGGCGCATTCTCGCACGACATGGGCCATGGGCAAAGGCGGGTGGTCGGGCAAATCCCCTAAGCCCTTAAATAATTTAAATTTTTTTGAGAAAGGTGTTGACGACTTTCAGGCCCGCCTATAAGATTCGCCGCACTTGTCGGGCACAGCCTAGCACTGGTTGGCTAAGTCGGGCAGAATGAGTGGTTTAGCAGTTATCTGTTAAGGTCTCGTTCGGTTAGGCTTCAAGCTTAAGCGCCCGTAGCTCAGCTGGATAGAGCATCCGCCTTCTAAGCGGATGGTCGCAGGTTCGAGTCCTGCCGGGTGCGCCATTAGGCAGCTTTGGCAAGCAAGTAGGCTGTAATGCAATATGGTGGGCGTAGCTCAGTTGGTAGAGCGCTGGATTGTGATTCCAGTTGTCGTGGGTTCGATTCCCATCGTCCACCCCATATTCTTCAAAGGCGCCTCGATAGCATCTGGCGCCTTTGTTTTAAGCGTTACGCGGACGTGGTGAAATTGGTAGACACACTGGATTTAGGTTCCAGCGGCGCAAGCTGTAAGAGTTCGAGTCTCTTCGTCCGCACCATGCTTCTGTAAGGCCGTACCGCAACATCGCAAGACTGCAATATGGTGGGCGTAGCTCAGTTGGTAGAGCGCTGGATTGTGATTCCAGTTGTCGTGGGTTCGATTCCCATCGTCCACCCCATATTCTTCGAAGGCGCCTTGATCGTGAGATCGGGCGCCTTTTTTGTTTTTCGGGGTGGCTGTGGTGTGCATGTCTTGGGTGTTCTCGCGCCTGTGAGAACGAGCGCCGCGCGGGCGCCGCTCGATCTCGCAGGCGCTGAAAGCGTCATGGCGAACTCGCTGAAAATGTCATGGCGAACCACCTCCCTGTCAAATCGCATCTCGCCCCTTGCAATCCTCTGGTGACACCCCAATAAAAGCTGTTAGATTTCAGCCGTTTGAAACACCGGCCCATCTGGCCGGCAGAGGAACAGCCCGATGATCGCAAAAGAAGCCCGTCAGGCCCTGGCGCTACAGCGCTTTGCCGAGGCCAACCCGCAGCTGCTCGAAGAGGTCCGTGAGCTGGATGCGCGCGAGCAGGCCCAGCAGATCGAGTGGGCTTTCGAGGATGCGGCCGAGGAACAGGGTATCCAGCCTTGGGAGCTGGCCCTGCAGCTGATCGCCGAAACCCCCGAGCAGCTGCAGGCCATGCGCCTGGAGACGCACCGCGAGGTAGCCGAGGCGCTGGGGATGGAGTGGGAGGAGTACTGCCAGTTCAACGAAATCGATCCTGAATAAAGGCATCGAATTCGTTTGTGGTAGTTGTTTGACAAGGTATTTCGGCTGCAGGTCGCCCCGGGCGTCGTGCGGCCCCCATTGAAGCAGGCTCGGCGTCATGTCGTGCGGGCCGTGAAAGTTAATCGACCGGCGTGGTTTCCCGTCGTCCCGAGTGGGGTGACTTCTGCTGCGCGACTCACTAGAATGCTTGCCCTTGATTCTGGAGTCGGGCAAACGCCGGCTAACGTCTGTGCAACGAGGAATATCCATGCAAGTTTCTGTTGAAAACACTTCCGCTCTCGAGCGCCGCATGACCATCGCCGTTCCGGCCGAGCGCGTCGAGAACGAAGTCAACAAGCGTCTGCAACAGACTGCCAAGCGCGCCAAGGTTGCCGGCTTCCGCCCAGGCAAAGTGCCGATGAGCGTGATCCGTCAGCGTTTCGAAGCCGATGCTCGCCAAGAGGCTTTCGGTGACCTGGTCCAGGCTTCCTTCTACGAAGCCATCGTCGAGCAGAAGCTGAACCCGGCTGGTGCTCCTGCGGTAGAGCCAAAGTCCTTCGAAAAGGGCAAGGACCTGGAATTCGTCGCCATCTTCGAAGTGTTCCCGGAGTTCACTGTTGGCGGCCTCGAGTCGATCAGCGTCGAGCGCCTGAGCGCCGAAGTGGCTGACGCCGACCTGGACAACATGCTGGAAGTGCTGCGCAAGCAGAACACCCGCTTCGAGGCCGTCGAGCGCGCCGCGCAGAAGGACGACCAGGTCAACATCGACTTCGTCGGCAAGGTCGACGGTGAAGTGTTCGCCGGTGGTTCGGCCAAGGGCACCCAGCTGGTGCTGGGTTCCGGCCGCATGATCCCGGGCTTCGAAGACGGCCTGGTTGGTGCCAAGGCTGGCGAAGAGCGCGTTGTCAACGTGACCTTCCCTGAGGACTACCAGAACCTGGACCTGGCTGGTAAAGCCGCCGAGTTCACCATCACCGTCAACAGCGTTGCCGCTCCTGTGCTGCCAGAGCTGAACGAAGAGTTCTTCGCCCAGTTCGGCATCAAGGAATCGACCCTGGAAGGCTTCCGCACCGAAGTTCGCAAGAACATGGAGCGTGAACTGCGCCAGGCCATCAAGGCCAAGGTGAAGAACCAGGTCATGGACGGTCTGCTGGCCGCCAACCCGATCGAAGTGCCGAAAGCCCTGCTGGAAAACGAAGTCAACCGTCTGCGCGTGCAGGCTGTTCAGCAGTTCGGCGGCAACATCAAGCCTGAGCAGCTGCCAGCCGAGCTGTTCGAAGAACAAGCCAAGCGCCGTGTGGTCCTGGGCCTGATCGTGGCCGAAGTGGTCAAGCAGTTCGAGCTGAAGCCGGACGAAGGCAAGGTTCGCGAAATGATCGAAGAAATGGCTTCGGCTTACCAAGAGCCTGAGCAGGTCATCGCCTGGTACTACAAGAACGACCAGCAACTGAACGAAGTCCGTTCGGTTGTGCTGGAAGAACAAGTTGTAGATACTGTTCTGCAGAAAGCGACTGTGACCGACAAGTCGGTCTCGTACGAAGATGCCGTTAAACCAGCACAGGCTCCAGCCGCCGCTGAGTAACAGGCTTCTCTCGTAGGAAACCCCCACAAGCCAGCCTTCGAGCTGGCTTGTGCGTATTCAAGCCATGACTATTTGGGAGTGAGCGCAGGACATGTCCCGCAATTCTTATATTCAGCAGAGCTCTGACATCCAGGCCGCAGGCGGCCTGGTCCCGATGGTTATCGAGCAGTCCGCCCGTGGCGAACGCGCTTACGACATCTACTCGCGCCTGTTGAAGGAGCGTGTGATCTTCCTGGTTGGCCCGGTAGAGGACTACATGGCCAACCTCGTCGTCGCGCAACTGCTGTTCCTTGAAGCGGAAAACCCGGACAAGGATATCCATCTGTACATCAACTCGCCGGGCGGTTCTGTCACCGCCGGCATGTCGATCTACGACACCATGCAGTTCATCAAGCCGGACGTCTCGACCATCTGCATCGGCCAGGCCTGCAGCATGGGCGCCTTCCTGCTGGCTGCAGGTGCCAAGGGCAAGCGTCACTGCCTGCCGAACTCGCGCGTGATGATCCACCAGCCGCTGGGCGGCTTCCAGGGTCAGGCCACCGATATCGAGATCCACGCCCAGGAGATCCTCAATATCAAGGCCCGCCTGAACGAGCTGCTGGCCTACCACACCGGCCAGGATCTCGAGACCATCAAGCGCGACACCGAACGTGACAACTTCATGAGCGCCTCGCGCGCGGCCGAGTACGGCCTGATCGACTCGGTCTACGACAAGCGGCAACTGGCCTCCTGAACCGGGGTGCCAGAGCAGGTAGGCGCGGAAAGCGCCTACCTGCGGACTTGAAAAAGCCCGCAATTGCCTTCATCTTGTGTTGCAAGCCTACCGGATTGGATCGATCGAATGACTGACACCCGTAACGGCGAGGACAGCGGCAAATTGCTTTATTGCTCCTTCTGCGGCAAAAGCCAGCACGAAGTGCGCAAACTGATTGCCGGGCCCTCGGTATTTATCTGCGACGAGTGCGTCGACCTGTGCAACGACATCATCCGTGAGGAGGTGCAGGAAGCCCAGGCCGAGAGCAGCGCGCACAAATTGCCTTCGCCGAAAGAAATCAGCGGTATCCTGGACCAGTACGTCATTGGTCAGGAACGCGCGAAGAAGGTGCTTGCCGTAGCGGTATACAACCACTACAAGCGCCTGAACCAGCGTGACAAGAAGGGTGACGAAGTCGAACTCGGCAAGAGCAACATTCTGCTCATCGGGCCGACCGGCTCGGGCAAGACTCTGCTCGCCGAAACCCTTGCACGCCTGTTGAACGTACCGTTCACCATTGCTGACGCCACCACCCTGACCGAGGCCGGTTACGTGGGTGAGGACGTCGAGAACATCATCCAGAAGCTGTTGCAGAAGTGCGACTACGACGTGGAAAAGGCCCAGATGGGCATTGTCTACATCGACGAGATCGACAAGATTTCGCGAAAGTCGGACAACCCGTCCATCACCCGTGACGTCTCGGGCGAGGGCGTGCAGCAGGCATTGCTGAAGCTGATCGAAGGCACCGTGGCCTCGGTTCCGCCGCAAGGCGGCCGCAAGCACCCGCAACAGGAATTCCTGCAGGTCGATACCCGCAATATCCTGTTCATCTGCGGTGGCGCCTTCTCGGGCCTGGAAAAGGTCATCCAGAACCGCTCCAC
The DNA here is from genome assembly GCF_036784815.1 of Pseudomonas sp. TE3-3-F2023. NCBI lineage: Bacteria > Pseudomonadati > Pseudomonadota > Gammaproteobacteria > Pseudomonadales > Pseudomonadaceae > Pseudomonas > Pseudomonas sp. TE3-3-F2023. The sequence continues at coordinate 2,775,902 of NZ_CP145113.1, forward strand.
CAAGGGTGGCATCGGTTTTGGAGCCGAAGTACGCAGCAAGGAAGAGGGCAAGAAGGTTGGCGAGTCCCTGCGTGAGGTCGAGCCGGACGATCTGGTCAAGTTTGGCCTGATCCCGGAGTTCGTCGGCCGTCTGCCGGTACTGGCAACCCTCGACGAGTTGGACGAGGCTGCGCTGATGCAGATCCTCACCGAGCCGAAGAACGCCCTGACCAAGCAGTATGCCAAGCTGTTCGAGATGGAAAGCGTCGACCTCGAGTTCCGCAGCGATGCGCTCAAGGCCGTGGCGCGCAAGGCCCTGGAGCGCAAGACCGGCGCCCGTGGCCTGCGTTCGATCCTCGAAGGCGTGCTGCTCGATACCATGTACGAGATTCCTTCGAAGAAGGATGTCAGCAAGGTGGTGATCGACGAGAGCGTCATCGATGGTGCCTCGCAGCCGCTGATGATCTACGAGAACAGCGAGCCGCAAGCCAAGGCCGCGCCGGACGCCTGATCAAGGCACGGGCCGGTTGACGGTTGCAAGCAAGAAGGGGCCTACGGGCCCCTTTCTGCTTTTCCTGCGCTAGCGCTTGTAATTTCCCAAGCGTGCCCCCACATTAGGTCCAAGCATCATTTCCACCGGTTTCCGGCCATAAGGCCGCTGTAGAGGCGAAATCATGAAGACCACCCTCGACTTGCCTCTTTTGCCATTGCGCGATGTCGTTGTTTACCCGCACATGGTCATCCCGCTGTTCGTGGGGCGTGAAAAGTCCATCGAAGCCCTTGAGGCGGCGATGACGGGCGAAAAGCAGATCCTCCTGCTGGCCCAGAAAAACCCGGCTGACGATGACCCGGGCGAAGACGCCCTGTACCGCGTCGGTACCGTTGCCACCGTACTGCAATTGCTGAAACTGCCCGATGGCACCGTCAAGGTGCTGGTCGAGGGCGAGCAGCGCGGCGCCGTGGAGCGTTTCAGCGAAGTAGAAGGGCACATCCGTGCCGAAGTTTCCCTGATTGACGAAGTCGACGCCGCCGAGCGCGAGTCGGAAGTGTTCGTGCGCACGCTGTTGTCGCAGTTCGAGCAGTACGTGCAGCTGGGCAAGAAAGTCCCTGCCGAAGTGCTGTCGTCGCTGAACAGCATCGAAGAGCCAGGGCGCCTGGTCGATACCATGGCCGCACACATGGCCCTGAAGATCGAGCAGAAACAGGAAATTCTCGAAATCGTCGACCTGCCGACCCGCGTCGAGCACGTACTGGCGCTGCTGGATGCCGAAATCGACCTGCTGCAAGTCGAAAAGCGCATTCGTGGTCGGGTCAAGAAGCAGATGGAACGCAGCCAGCGCGAGTACTACCTGAATGAGCAGATGAAGGCCATTCAGAAAGAACTCGGCGATGGCGACGAAGGCCACAACGAAGTCGAAGAGCTGAAAAAGCGCATCGAGGCCGCTGGCCTGCCCAAGGACGCACTGGCCAAGGCCCAGGCAGAGCTGAACAAGCTCAAGCAGATGTCGCCGATGTCGGCCGAGGCCACCGTGGTCCGGTCCTACCTCGACTGGCTGGTGCAGGTGCCGTGGAGGGCCCAGAGCAAGGTGCGGCTGGACCTGGCCAAGGCCGAGGAAATCCTCGATGCCGACCACTACGGCCTGGAAGAGGTCAAGGAACGCATCCTCGAGTACCTTGCCGTGCAAAAGCGCGTCAAGAAGATCCGCGGCCCGGTACTGTGCCTGGTCGGTCCGCCTGGCGTCGGCAAGACCTCGCTGGCCGAGTCGATCGCTGCTGCCACCAACCGCAAGTTCGTGCGCATGGCCTTGGGTGGTGTGCGTGACGAGGCCGAGATCCGTGGTCACCGCCGTACCTACATCGGTTCCATGCCTGGCCGCCTGATCCAGAAGATGACCAAGGTGGGGGTGCGCAACCCGCTGTTCCTGCTGGACGAAATCGACAAGATGGGCAGCGACATGCGTGGCGACCCGGCCTCGGCACTGCTCGAAGTGCTCGACCCGGAGCAGAACCACAACTTCAACGACCACTATCTGGAGGTCGATTACGACCTCTCGGACGTGATGTTCCTGTGCACCTCGAACTCGATGAACATCCCGCCGGCGCTGCTCGACCGGATGGAAGTCATCCGCCTGCCGGGCTACACCGAGGACGAGAAGATCAACATCGCGGTCAAGTACCTGGTGCCCAAGCAGGTCAAGGCCAACGGTTTGAAGAAGGACGAGCTGGAAGTGGACGTCTCGGCGATCCGCGACATCATCCGCTTCTACACCCGTGAAGCCGGTGTTCGTGGCCTGGAGCGGCAAATCGCCAAGGTCTGCCGTAAAGTGGTCAAGGAACATACCGGGCAGAAGCAGGTCAAGGTCAAGGTGGCCAGCGAGCAGCTGGAGCACCTGCTGGGCGTGCGCAAGTTCCGCTACGGGCTGGCCGAGCAGCAGGACCAGATCGGCCAGGTAACCGGCCTGGCCTGGACCCAGGTGGGCGGCGAACTGCTGACCATCGAAGCGGTGGTCATTCCCGGCAAGGGTCAGCTGATCAAGACCGGCTCGCTGGGCGATGTCATGGTCGAGTCGATCACCGCCGCGCAGACCGTGGTGCGCAGCCGTGCCCGCAGCCTGGGTATCGCCGCCGACTTCCACGAGAAGCACGACGTGCATATCCACATGCCGGAAGGCGCCACGCCGAAGGACGGCCCAAGTGCCGGTATCGGCATGTGCACCGCGCTGGTGTCGGCACTGACGCAGATTCCGGTACGTGCCGATGTGGCCATGACCGGCGAAATCACCCTGCGTGGCCAGGTGCTGGCCATTGGCGGGTTGAAGGAAAAACTGCTGGCGGCACACCGTGGCGGGATCAAGACGGTGATCATTCCCGAGGAGAATGTTCGCGATCTGAAGGAGATTCCGGAAAATATCAAACAGGATCTGCAGATCAAACCGGTCAAATGGATTGACGAAGTCCTGCAAATTGCGCTGCAATACGCCCCGGAGCCCTTGCCAGATGTGGCTCCGGAGATTGTCGCGAAAGATGAAAAGCGCGACGGCGATGCTAAGGAAAGAATTAGCACGCACTAGTAGTTTTTGGCTGGGGGGCTTTCCTTGACAGTTTTTTCGGGGCCTTGCTATAAAGCGGCACGCTATTGTCATCAGGCCACCCAGCGCACGTTTCATAAGCTTTTCATTACATACTTAGAAACAAACTCAATAGAGAAATAAGGGGACTTAGAGTGAACAAGTCGGAACTGATTGACGCTATCGCCGCATCTGCTGACATCCCGAAAGCTGTAGCCGGCCGTGCGCTGGACGCAGTCATCGAATCCGTCACCGGCGCCCTGAAGCAAGGTGACGATGTGGTACTGGTTGGCTTCGGTACCTTCTCGGTCAAGGAGCGTGCAGAGCGCACCGGCCGCAACCCGCAAACCGGTAACGCGATCAAGATCGCTGCCGCCAAGGTTCCAGGCTTCAAGGCTGGCAAAGGCCTGAAAGACGCCGTCAACTAAGTCGTCTCTTTCAGCCGGACCTGGCCTGGCCAGGTCCGAGCACGGTGATGGCGGGGCGCAAACGTTCCCGCCTGACACGTTTGCTAAGAAAAGGCGCATCCTCGGATGCGCCTTTCTTTTATCAGGTTTCTACCCACGCTCCGCGGTTGTCGACGCAGTGGTACAGCCGTTTCTGGGGGACGCATGCTGCAAAATATCAGGGACAATTCACAAGGTTGGATTGCCAAGACCATCATCGGCCTAATCGTCGTGTTGATGGCGTTGACCGGCTTCGAAGCCATTTTCCAGGCCGCCACCCATAGCCAGGACGCTGCCAAGGTGAACGGCCAGACCATCAGCCAGAACGAGCTGAGCCAGGCGGCCGACATGCAGCGCCGTCAGCTGATGCAACAGTTGGGCAAGGATTTCGACCCGGCACTGCTGGACGACAAATTGCTGCGCGAAGAGGCACTGAAGGGCCTGATCAGCCGCAAGCTGCTGTTGCAAGGCGCCGAAGATGCCAAATTCGCCTTCTCCGAGGCCGCGCTGGATCAGGTGATCCTGCAGACGCCGGAATTCCAGGTGGACGGCAAGTTCAGTGCTGATCGTTTCGACCAGGTCATTCGCCAGATGGGCTATGGCCGCATGCAGTTCCGCGACATGCTCGCCGAGGAAATGCTCATCGGCCAGCTGCGCACCGGCCTGGCCGGCAGCAGCTTCGTCACCGACCAGCAGGTCGATGCCTTCGCCCGCCTCGAGAAGCAGACCCGTGACTTCGCCTCCCTGACCTTCAAGGCCGACCCGGCCGCGGTCAAGGTCAGCGATGAAGAGGTCAAGGCGCACTACGACCAGCACGCCAAGGAGTTCATGTCGCCAGACCAGGTGGTGATCGACTACATCGAGCTGAAGAAGTCGGCGTTCTTCGATCAGGTCAAGGTGACCGACGAAGAGCTCAAGGCACAGTACGAGAAGGAAATCGCCAACCTCGCCGAGCAGCGCCATGCCGCGCACATCCTCATCGAGGTCAACGACAAGGTCACCGACGCCCAGGCCAAGGCCCGCGCCGACGAGATCGAGCAGCGTCTGGCCAAGGGTGAAGACTTTGCCGCGCTGGCCAAGGAGTTCTCCCAGGACCCGGGTTCGGCCAATAGCGGCGGTGACCTTGGCTTCGCCGGCCCGGGCGTTTACGACCCGGCGTTCGAAGATGCGCTGTACAAGCTGCAGGATGGCCAGGTCTCGGCGCCGGTGCGCACCGAGTTCGGCTACCACCTGATCAAGCTGCTGGGCGTACAGGCGCCGGAGGTGCCGAGCTTCGCCAGCCTGAAGGACAAGCTGACCCGTGACCTGAAGATTCCGTTGGTCGAGCAGCGTTACGTCGATGCCAGCAAACAGCTGCAGGATGCCGCCTACGAGGCCTCCGACCTGGCCCAGCCGGCGCAGGACCTGAACCTGAAGGTGCAAACCTCCGCCGCCTTCGGCCGCGAGGGTGGTGAAGGCATCACTGCCAACCGTTCGGTCGTGCAGGCTGCATTCTCCGAAGAAGTGCTGGAGGAGGGTGCCAACAGCACCGCCATCGAGCTCGACCCGGAAACCACCGTGGTGCTGCGCGTCAAGGAGCACCGCAAGCCTGAGCAACTGCCGCTGGAAGCCGTGGCCGGGAACATCCGTGAACACCTGGCCAAAGAAAAGGCAACTGCCGAGCTCAAGGCCAAGGCGGACAAGCTGATTGCCGGCCTGCGTGACGGTTCCATTGCAGCGGGCGGCGTGCATGAAGGGCAGAGCTGGAAGGCCTATGAAGCAGTTACCCGTGGCGAGGACGGTATCGACCCGGCCGAGCTGCAGGCGCTGTTCCGCCTGGGCAAGCCGCAAGCCAAGGACAAGCCGGTTTATGGCAGCGTTGTGCTGCGTGACGGTAGCCTGGTGGTACTGCAGCTCAAGGGTGTCAACGAAGGCGCTACTGCCACCGACGAAGAGAAGCAGCAAATCCGCCGCTACCTCGCGTCGCGTGCTGGCCAGCAAGACTTCGCGGCATACCGCAAGCAGCTGGAAGCCAAGGCGGACATCACCCGTTACTAAGGTGATGGATGCATGAACGAACAGGCCGCCTTGAGCGGCCTGTTTCGTTTCAGTTGTCTGTGCCGGCCTCTTCGCGGGTAAACCCGCTCCCACAGGTTCACCACAGTACTTGAAACCTGTGTTGGACCTGTGGGAGCGGGTTTACCCGCGAAGAGGTCGGCACCAGCAGCACAAGGCCTAGCGTTTCACCCCTTCATGGTTATCCAGCGTATCCCGCGCAATCTCGCGCCCCAGGGCAATCAGCTCCGGCGCCTTGTAGAACTCGAAAAACCGGCACACCCGTTTGGGCACGTTGATCAGTACATCCGGCGGATAGCCGGCGATCTTGTACTGCGCCAGCGAGGTCTGCATGACCTCGAAGCTCTGGTTGATCAGGTCCAGCAGTGAAGCGGGCCCCACATTGTCGATGATAAACGAGCCGGTCGCCGACTTTGGCGCGCCTTCGCGCTCCGGAGCCGCCGCCGGTTGCTGGCCTTCCGGGTCGGCGGCATCGGCCAGCCACGGGTTCGGCTGCGCCAGCCCTTCGGCGACGATTTCCTGCTCGATGCGGATCAGCTCCTCGGCCGGCTTGCGCCGGAACGGCAAGCGCGAGCCCAGCGAACTGAGCAGCGCATCGAAACGCATCTTGAATGCCGCCGGGCGTTCGATCACCGGTAACTGATACTGCTTCTGGTTGGTGGCGTTGAGATTGACCGCGATGATCAGGTCGCAGTGGCTGGACACCACCGGCACGATCGGCAGCGGGTTGAGGATGCCGCCATCGACCAGCATGCGGTTGCCTTGCATCACCGGGGTGAACAGGCTGGGGATGGCTGCCGACGCGCGCATGGCCTGGTGCAGGCAGCCCTCCTGGAACCAGATTTCCTGCTGGTTGGTGAGGTCGGCTGCAACCGCCGTGTACGGGATGCGCAATTGCTCGATGTTGATCTCGCCGACGATCTTGCGGATCTGCCCGAACACCTTGTCGCCGCGAATTGCGCCAAGACGAAAGCTGACGTCGACCAGACGCAACACATCCAGGTAGTCGAGGCTCTCGATCCAGTTGCGGTAGTCTTCCAGCTTGCCGGCGGCATAGATGCCGCCGATCACCGCGCCCATGGAGCAGCCGGCGATGCAGGCAATGTCGTAGCCGCGGCGCTCGATTTCCTCGATCACGCCGATGTGTGCATAACCCCGGGCTCCACCCGATCCCAGTACCAGTGCCACGCGTTTGCTCATGAACATTCCCCGGCCAGTGCAACCATGGTCCTACAATGCACCCATCGCCACCTGTGCTTCAATGTGCATCGCGCTGAGCTACTGTAATAAAACTGGCTGGGCCAAGCTGGCCGGGCGGGGCACTTTTCAGCTGCCGGGGCGTCGAACAGCCACTGTTTTTTTCCATTGAGGTATTACCGATGAAAGCCTGGATCTGCCTTCCACTGATTGCCTTGGCCCTCGCTGGCTGCGCGGGCAAGACGGCCTACCGCGAGAGTTGCGCGACCCAACTGGATGCCGCCTGGAAGGAACTGGACCTGGCCAAGGCAGAAGGCTTCGCCGGTGCCGTGAGCTACTCCAAGGCCTTGTCGCTACTGACCGGGGCCAAGACCCAGCAGCAGTTCGAAGGTTATGAAAGCTGTACCAGAAAAGCCGAAAAGGCCCGCTTCTACATTCGTGAATCTCGCGCCGGGCGCTGATCAAGGAGCGTCTATCAATGTCTGCCATGCTCGATCATGTGGTTGCCCAGACAGTGGCCTTGCAGGTGCGCCTGCTGGCGTGCCGCGAGCGCCTGGCTGCCGATACCGACAGCGAGGCCTTGCATGACCTGCGCACCACCCTGCGGCGCCTGCGCAGCCTGCTGCGGCCGCTGCGTGGGCTGCCGGGGGTAGAGCAACTGGAGGCCGCCGCCAAGGCGTTGGGTACCCTCACCACGCCGTTGCGTGACCGTGAAGTGCTGGCGGCCGAACTGATCGGGCGTGGTTTTGCCGAGGCCGGGCAGCGGCGCCTGGAAGGGCGTGACAGGACCTTCGCCAGTGTTGCCGCCAGCCCGCAGCTGACCCGGGTGCTGGCGATTGTCGACGCGTTTCCGCTGTTCCTGCGTGCAGCCGACCGCGAAGGCCTGGTCAAGGCGCTGGAAAAGCGTATCGACAAACGCCTGGTCAAACAGTGGCGCAAGTTGCACAAGGCGCTGCAGGACCCGGCCCACGATCGCCACCGCCTGCGTCTGCTCATCAAGCGTGCGCGCTATGGCGATGAGGCCTATCCGCAGCTCGACCATGCGGGCAAGCAGTTGCGGCGCTTGCTTAAGCAGGCCCAAGGCGACCTGGGTGACTGGCATGATCGTCTGCAATGGCTGCTGCAGGCACGCGACCATGCCGACCTGGCACTGTGCAAGGCCGCCTGGGAGGAGGAATTGCACGAGGCCGAGCGCCATTCGGATGTGACGCTGGATGCACTGCAGCAGGCGCTGGCGCGGCGAAAGCCCGAAAAATGACCGATATGCGGGCTGATCGGCAAAGGTTTGCTGGCTAGGATGGACAGACCTTTTTCGCTACAGGCAGGAGCCGGCCAATGAATTTCAAGCAACTGCTCGACGCCGTGCGGGCCAACCCCGAATCTGTGAGCGTCCCGCCAAGCTGGACCCAGGGGCGCGCCGCCTTTGGCGGACTGATGGCTGCCATGGTGTATGAAGCCATGCGTCAGAAAATCTCCGATGACCGCCCCGTGCGTTCGTTGGCCATCAGCTTTGTGGCGCCTGCCGCAGCGGATGTACCAATCCGCTTCGATGTGGAGGTGCTGCGTGAAGGCAAGGCGGTCAGTACCTTGCTGGGCCGTGTCGTTCAAGACGGCCAGGTGGTGACCTTGGTGCAGGGCAATTTTGGCGCAGGGCGGCCATCAGTGGTCGATGTGCCGGCGCTGCCGGCCACGGAAATGAAAGCGCTCGAAGACGCGGCCCCCGAGCTGCCCCATATCAATGGCGTTACCCCGGAGTTCATGCAGCATGTGGCCCTGCGCTGGGCGGTGGGTGGGTTGCCGTTCAGTGGCAATCAGTCGCGCCAGATGGGCGGCTGGGTACGTTTGCGGGGAGTGGCCGAAGAACCGGTCAACGAGGCGCATCTGCTGGCGTTGGTCGATGCCTGGCCACCGAGCCTGATGCCGTTTCTCAAGCAGCCGGCTGCGGGCAGCACGTTGACCTGGACCATCGAATTCATGCAGCCCACGGCGCAGCTATCGACGCTGGACTGGTGCCGTTATTGCGTGGAAACCGAACATGCGCGGGATGGTTATGGGCATGCCGCCGCTGAGTTGAGGACGGCGCAGGGCGACCTGCTGGCCTTGAGCCGGCAGACGGTTACCGTGTTTGCCTAGCAGATACTTTCAGGCCTGCACGCGCTCCTACAAAAGATTGCGCGTGATTGGAGCATCAATGGCGGTGCTTGTGTCGTTCCCGCCAGGCCTTCCACCAGGCCCCGCTCAGCAAGAAACGCGGAAAGGTGATGAACTGCTCGGTCAGCAGGCGTTGCACGGCATCCTTGCGGTTGGCGAAGGGCTCGGGTTGCTCGGCTTCCAGGCGATGCCCCTGGCGCTGCAGGCCCAGGCCGGCGATCAAGGCAATGATGCCAACGGCAATCTGGCCCAGATCCAGGCCGAAAACCCCGGACAGAATCAGCAACGCGCCAAGGATGAACAACGGCACGGCGATCAGGTGCAATACCAGATTGGCCGGGTGGCGGTGGTTGTGGTGGTAGCCGCGCCATTGCCAGGCGGGCAGGTTGGGCAGGCGTTTGCTCATGGGCATTTCCTCTCGGTCATGCCCAAAGCTTAGTGCGCCCCCCAGGCGGGGGCCAATCGAGGCTGGCTATGGTGACTATAGCTTGAGCTGGCCAATGGCTTTGTTCAGTTCACCTGCCAGGGTTGCCAGTTCGCTGCTGGTGGTCGCCGAGCCCACGGTCTGATGCACGGTCTGCTCGGTGACATCGCGAATGCTTACCACGGCGCGGTTCATTTCCTCGGCCACCTGGCTTTGCTGCTCGGCGGCCACGGCAATCTGGGTGTTGCTTTCGCGCATCTGCGCCACGGCACCGGTAATCTCTGCCAGTGCTTCGCCGGCCTCCTGGGCCTGCCTGACACAGTCGTCGGCCTTGTACGAGCTTTCCTGCATGAACTCCACTGCATCTCGGGTGCCCGACTGCAGGGCGGAGACCATGGTGGTGATCTCGTCGGTGGAGTTTTGCACGCGCTTGGCCAGGTTACGTACTTCATCGGCCACCACGGCAAAGCCGCGGCCCAGGTCGCCGGCGCGCGCTGCTTCGATGGCGGCATTGAGCGCCAGCAGGTTGGTCTGTTCGGCGATGCTGTGGATCACGCTGACAACGCCATTGATCTTCTGGCTGTCTTCAGCGAGCTGGCGAATCATCTCGGCAGTTTGCTGAACGCCGCTGGACAGCCCGGAAATCGAATCCTGCACCCGGCTGACCACCTCCTGGCCGCTACCGGCCAGGGCATCGGCGGTTTGTGACAGATCACGGGTGGCGCCGGCGTGCTGGGCGATGTGGTGCACCGTAGCCGACATTTCGTTGATGGCGGTAGCGGCCTGGTCGGTCTCGCTCTGCTGGCCGAGCATGCCGTGGCGCACGTCGCTCATGCTCGCAGCCAGGCGCGCGGCACCGGAGTCCAGTTGCGCGGCGGTGTGGGCGACGGTACTGACCACGCGGTGGTAGGTCGCCTGCATGGCATTGAAGGCCCCGGCCATCTGGCCGACCTCGTCGCCACAGGCCAGTGGCACGCGGGCCGACAGGTCGCCGGTTTTTTCCACGTGCAGCATCACGTCCTTGAGGGTGTTGAGCTGGCTGAGCAGGAAGCGGATCAGCAACTGCGAGGCGCCGAGCATCGCCAGCATCAGGATCAGCACGCATACCGCGTAGTTGCTGAAGCGGTCGAAGAACACCTGACGCAGGCTTGGCGACTGCGCCAGCACGGCTATTTGCTGGTCGCCGTTGCGCAGCACCTGCGCACCCTGTAGCGGGTTGTTGCCCAAGAGCCGGGCGGCGGGCAGTTCGACCCAGCCTTGGGCATTGCGCAGGGCCTCGAGGGGTTCACCCGCGAAGGTGGGTGTTTGCCCGGCTGACCAGCTGATGACGTTGGCCGGGCGGGGCAGCGGCTGGCCGGCCGGCCAGGCAGCCAGCAGTTGGGCCTGCGCGGCCGCCTGGGCCTGCGCGGCCTCGGCGCGGGCGCGCTGCTCCAGGTGCACGGCATAGAGCACCAGCAGCAGGGTTGTGACAAAGGCCACCGCGTTGACGGCCCAGAACTTGTACTTCAGGGAAACATTGCTAAGCCAGGCACCCATGGGCAGGTCTTCTCTGAGTTGAGCGGGAACAATATTGGCAAGGTGCCATCATTGTGCCTACGTGCGCCATGGAGTTTGTTGATGCATATCAACACCAAGCACCAGCCCCTGTAGGAGCAGCCTTGTGCTGCGAAGGGGCAGGCAAGGCCAACCGAATTTGTAGCTGTCACGGCCTCTTCGCAGCACAAGGCTGCTCCTGCAAAGGGGCGCGTCGGGTTCAGGGGAGTTGGAAAAACGCCCGTGCCGTTGCCGTGGTATGCGCCGCCGTATGCTCGGCTGACTCCCCCCGGTGCAGGGCCACTTCACGCAGTACCTCTGGCAGGAACGCTGGTTCGTTGCGCCCATTCTTCGGCTTGGGCCGCAGGCTGCGCGGAAGCAGGTAAGGCGCATCGCTCTCCAGCATCAGCCGCCCCTCGGCAATGTTGCCCACCAGCGGGTGCAGGTGGGTGCCACGGCGTTCGTCGCAGATCCAGCCGGTAATGCCGATGTGCAAGTCCATGTCCAGGTACGCGAACAGCGCGTCGCGCTCGCCGGTAAAGCAGTGCACCACTGCGCCGGTCAGGTGGTCGCGGTAATCCTTGAGTATCGCCAGCAGGCGATCGCTGGCGTCGCGTTCGTGCAGGAACACCGGCATTCGCAGCTCGGCAGCCAGTGCCAGCTGTGCCTCCAATGCTTTTTCCTGCAGCGGGCGAGGGGAGAAGTCACGGTTGAAGTCCAGGCCGCATTCGCCCACGGCGCGCACGCGTGCTTCATTCAGCAACTGGCGCAACTGGCGCTCGCTGCCGGCATCCCAGGTTTTGGCATCATGAGGGTGTACGCCTGCCGTGGCGAACAGGTGTGCGCCGCTCGCATCCAGTTGCTGGCAAAGCTCCAGCGCCTGTTCGCTGACCGCCAGGCTGGTGCCCGTCAGCACCATTTGCGTGACCCCAGCCTCAAGGGCGCGCTCGACGATTGCCGCCTGCTGGTCGTGGAAACTGCTGTTGGTCAGGTTGACGCCGATATCGATCAGTTGCATGGTGCTACCTCGTGCCGCGGGGCGGCCAGCATAGCAAAAACCGTGTTTTTCTGAAAAAACCAAGAACTTCATGCTGTTGCCGTGGTCTTTTGCCGTCATTTCTCTCTTGGCGGTGCAACTCCATGGATGCCGCCCACCGACAACGGACACGTTTTCGCATGCAGCGATGCTGGCTCATTTTCCTGCTGACGCTTGGGCTGACATTGACCGGGCCCGCCCATGCGCGCGTGCCGGGACCTCAGCAGAACATCGCGCCGGCCAAGGTCCGTGACCTGCAACAGATTCGCACCAGCCAGGTGCTGCGGGTACTGGTCAACCAGAGCCGCAACAGCTCCGGTGAGGTCAAGGGCGAGCCGGTCGGCATCGAATACTATCGCCTGCGTGCCCTGGAACATTACCTCAATGCCCGTGCCGCTGACGGTCAGGAGATCCAGCTCAAGCTGATCCCGCGGGCCAAGGAGCAGTTGCTGGGCGCCTTGGCCCGTGGCGAGGGTGACCTGGCCGCGCCGGGCGAACTGCTCGACCCCGCCGTCGTGCGCGGGGTCAGCAGCAGCGCGCCGGTGCTTGACCAGGTGCCGCTGCTGCTGGTGGGGCGCAAGGGCGAGCGCAGCTTCAGCCATGTAGAGCAGTTGTCCGGGCGTACCGTGGCCCTGACCAGCGCCAGTGCCGCCGGCCCATTGATCCAGCAGGTCAACCAGCAGCTGGCGCTGCGCAAGCGCGCGCCGATCAAGGTGGAGTGGGTCGACTCGACCTTGGCGGTGGAGGATGTGCTGGAAATGGTCCAGGCCGGCATCTATCACCTGACCGTGGTCGAGCAGCCGATCGCCCGGCGCTGGGCTCGGGTGATGCCGCGCCTGCGCCTGGACAGCCGCGTAAAGCTGGGGGCGCCGCAAGCCATGCGTTGGTATGTGAGACCCGATGCGCCGCAGTTGCAGGCCACGGTCGATCGCTTTCTGCAGGGCTACCGCGCACCGGACAACCAGGACGCCGCGTTCGAGCGCATCTACCGGCGCCAGTACCGGGTGCACGACCCATTGGCCAGCAAGAATCGCCAGCGCCTGACCGCGCTGCGGGCGGTGCTGCAGAAACACGGTGAGGCGCAGCAGATCGACTGGCTCAACCTGGCCGCGCTGGCCTTCAAGGAGTCGACGCTCAACCCGGCGGCGCGCGGCACCGGAGGGGCCCATGGCCTGATGCAGATCACCCCCTCGGCGGCGCAGCGCGTGGGGGTGAGCAACACCGCCACGGTGGATGGCAATGTCCAGGCCAGTGCCCGCTATCTGGCGCTGATCCGGCGCAAGTTCTTTGCCAGCGCCAAGATCAACGAACGCGAGCGCATGGCCTTCGTGCTGGCGGCCTACAACTTGGGCCCCGAGCGCGTCCAGGCCATGCGCGCGGAAGCGCGGCGGCGCGGGCTGAATGGCGACCAGTGGTTCTTCCAGACCGAACGTATCGCCATGGAGCAGGTGGGCATGGGGCCGGTCAACTTCGTCAATAGCGTCAACAAGTACTTTTTAGCGTTCAATCGGGAGCGTGCCGCGCTGGAGCGTGTGGCGAAGCGTTGAAAGATCGACTTTATCGATTGTTATGTTGGATTATTTGCGGTTTTCATATCTATAGAACCGATTATGATGGCGCCCATCCAACACAACTTTCCCGCTTCAAGGAGTCTTCGACATGAATAACGCCACCCTCAACGCTCTGTTCTCCACCCGTGCCGGCGCTGGCCTGAGCGTCATCCGTATCCTGGTCGGCATCATCTTCATTGCGCATGGTGCGCAAAAACTGTTCGGCATGTTCGGTGGCTATGGCCTGGAAGGCACCGGCCAGTGGATGGAGAGCATCGGCCTGGCCCCGGGTTACCTGATGGCTCTGCTGTCCGGTAGTGCCGAGTTCTTCGGCGGCCTGGCCCTGGTGATCGGCCTGCTGGCCCGCCCGGCGGCCCTGGTGCTGGCGGTGACCCTGGTGGTGGCGATCCTCTCGGTGCACATCGGCAACGGCCTGTTCATGTCCAACAATGGCTATGAGTTCGGCCTGGCCCTGCTGGCTGGCACCGTCGCGGTGCTGATCGAAGGCGCTGGCCGCTTCTCGCTGGACCGCCTGATCGCCCGCTGATACATCGTAAATCCCAAGATACAAGCCGCAGGCCGATCACTTTCGGCTTGAGGCTTGTATCTTGCCGCTTGTAGCTCTAGCATACCGCCTGCGCCGATTTAAACAGCTACTTGCGGGGCGCAGGAAAACCCTCTCCGGGTCATCCGAAATACCGCTAAAGCGCTGGTTCGGTGACGCCTCCCACCGCTGCCCAGCGGGATTCGCGAGGCGGAGAGAAGCTCCATGAGTTGCCCACGTACCAGTGTCTGTTTGAGCCCCTTGCCTGCCAGTCAGGCATCCCGCACACCGCGCATCCTGCTCGGCGGCCAGCATCAACCCACTCTTTTACGTCACCTTGAAGGCCTGTCCCGACGCAAGGGCCAGGCGCGTGCATTTCTGATCCAGTTCGCCGATACCGGCTGCCACCTCGCACAGTATGGCAATGACCGTTTCGACCTGGCCGTGATCCAGGCCCCGGCACCGGACGAGGCCGCCGAAATCATCGGCCACCTCACCCGTATCGCGCGCCAAGGCCTGATTACCCGCCGCTGAGGAGCGCGCAGTTGAGTACCAACATCATCACCACGGAAGGCCATGAGGCGCTGAAGAAAGAACTGGACCACCTGTGGCGGGTATACCGCCCGGAGATTACCCAGAAGGTTACCTGGGCGGCATCGCTGGGCGATCGCAGCGAGAACGCCGACTACCAGTACAACAAGAAGCTGCTGCGTGAGATCGACCGCCGGGTGCGTTACCTGCGCAAGCGTCTTGAAGATGTGAAGGTGGTGGCCTACTCGCCGCAGCAAGAGGGCAAGGTGTTCTTCGGTGCCTGGGTGGAGATCGAGAACGACGAGGGCGAGACCATGAAGTTTCGCATCGTCGGGTATGACGAGATCTATGGGCGCAATGACTACATCTCGATCGACTCGCCCATGGCTCGTGCCTTGCTGAAGAAGGAGGAGGGTGATGAGGTGGTGGTGCACACACCTACCGGTGAAGCGACCTGGTATGTAAACAGCGTCAGCTATGGGCAATGAGCCGATGGTGCCTGTGCCGGCCTCTTCGCGGGTTTACCCGCGAAGAGGCCGGCACAGGCTGTCATCAACTCTCGCGTAAAACCGCCAACGGGCTGGCATTCAGCGCCCGCCGCGTCCCCAGCACCCCCGCACCGCCCACCAGCAACGCCCCTGCCAGCGGCAACAGCAGCAACCACACATGCGGGCTCCATTGCAGGTCGAAGGCATAGCGGTACAGCACCAGGGTAATCAGCTCGCACCCGACCGCTGCCAGCAAGCCGCTGGCCGCACCCAGCAAGCCGAACTCGATCCGTCGCGCCTTGACAAGCAATGGCCGCGCCGCGCCCAGCGCACGTAGCAAGGCGCCCTGGCGGATGCGCTCGTCCAGCGTCGCCTGCAAGCCAGCGAACAGCACCGCCAACCCGGCTGCCAGCACGAACAGCAACACATATTCCACCGCCAGGGTCACCTGGGCGAGGATGCTGCGCAGCTGATCGAGCAAGGCGTCCACCTGCAGGATGGTCACCGCCGGGAATGCCCGTGACAGTGCAACCACATCCAGGTCATGGCCCGGTGCCAGATAGAAGCTGGTCAGGTAGGTGGTCGGCAGCCCCTGCAACGTGCCGGGCTGGAAGATCATGTAGAAGTTGGGCTGGAAGCTGTCCCAGTGCACGCTGCGCAGGCTGCTGACCCGGGCCTGGCGCTGCTGGCCGCCGATGTCGAAGGTCAGCAGGTCGCCCAGTTGCAGCTTCAGGCTGCTGGCCAGTTCCGCCTCCACCGACACACCGGGGATTTCATCTTCGGCGGGCAACGCCTGCCACCAGTTGCCACCCGTCAGTGCGTTGCCTTGGGGCAGTTCGGCTGCCCAGGTCAGGCTGAGGTCGCGCTGCACGGCGCGCTCGCCTGCCGAATCCTTGCTGACCACCTGCTGCACCGGTTGGTCGTTGATTCGCACCAGGCGGCCGGGTGTCACCGGGTACAGCGGTGCCGAGGTGGCATTGACCTGCTGCAAGTGTTGGGCGAAGGGCTCGCGATCATCCGGCAGGATGTTCAGGGCAAAATGGTTGGGTGCATCCTTGGGCAACTGCGCTTGCCAGGTGTCGAGCAGTTCCGCGCGCAGCAGCGCGACCAGGGCCATGGCCAGCAGGATCAGGCCGAAGGCCAGGGCCTGGCCGGCAGCGGCCATGGGGTGGCGCAGCAGTTGGCCCAGCCCCAGGCGCCAGGTCAGTGGAGCCCCGGCCAGCAATTGGCGCAGGCTGCGCAAACCGAGCAGCAGCAGGCCGCCGAGCAGCAGTGCGGCGACCAGGCCGCCTACGAGCAGTGCGAAGGTGAGCAGCAGGTCGAGGCTCAGGCGCCACATGATCAGGCCCAGGGCGAACAGGGCCGCGCCGTACACCAGCCAGCTGCTGGGCGGTATCGGCAGCAGGTCGCGGCGTAGCACGCGCAACGGCGGCACCTGACCCAGCGCGGCAATTGGCGGCAGGGCGAAGCCGGCCAGGGCCACCAGCCCGGTAGCGATGCCGGCCAGGGCCGGGACGATGCCACCTGCAGGCACCACGCTTGGCAACAGGCCATGCAGCAGGCGGAACAGGCCCAGCTGGGCCAGCCAGCCGAGCAGGGCGCCGACCAGCGCGGCGACCAGGCCAAGCATGGCCAATTGCATGCAGTACAGGCCCAGTGCCTGGCGGCGCGAAAGGCCCAGGCAGCGCAGCAGGGCGCTGGCGTCCAGGCGGCGTGCGGCATAGCGGCTGGCAGACAGGGCAACGGCGACGCCTGCCAGCAGCACCGCCACCAGGCTGGCCATGTTCAGGTAGCGCTCGGCCTTGCCCAGGGCGCCGCCGACCTGCTGGTTGCCATCGCGGGTGTCGCGCAGGCGCTGGTTGGCGGCCAGGTCCTTTTTCAGCGCACCGCGGTACTGCGCCAACGCTTCGGCATCGCCGCGCCACAGGTCGCGGTAGGTGACCCGGCTGCCCGGTTGAATCACGCCGGTGGCCTGCAGATCGGCCAGGTTCATCATTACCCGTGGGGTAAGGCTGTAGAAGTTGTTGGCGCGGTCCGGTTCGTAGGTGAGTACGCGGGTCATGCGCAGCGTCTTCATGCCCACATCGATGCTGTCGCCAACCTTAAGCCCCAGTGCCGCCAGCAAGCGTGGCTCGACCCATGCTTCGCCAGGTGCCGGGCCGCCGCCCGGGGTTTCTGCTGCATAGGGCTCCGCGGCACTGCGCACTTGCCCGCGCAACGGATAGGCACCATCGGCAGCCTTGACGCTGGACAGCTGGATGCCGTTGTCGCCGCCGACCACGCTGGTGAACTCGACCACCTGGGCGTGGCGCAAGCCAAGCGCCTTGCCGGCCTCGATCTGCTGGTCGCGGGCCGGTGCACTGCCCTGCAGCACCAGGTCGGCACCCAGGAACTCGCTGGCGCGCAGTTGCATGGCGCCGTTGAGGCGGGCACCGAAATAGCCGATGGCAGTGCTGGCCGCCACCGCCACCAGCAGGGCGAAGAACAGCACGCGCACTTCGCTGGCGCGAATGTCGCGCAGCAGCTGGCGCAGGGCCAGGCCGCACAGGCGGGACAGCGGCATGTGGTTCATCAGGCCTCCACCGGCGCCACCAGGCGGCCTGCATCCAGGCGGATCTGGCGGCGGCAGCGCCGGGCCAGGCGTTCATCATGGGTAACCAGCACCAGAGTGGTACCGCGTTCCTTGTTCAGTTCGAACAGCAGGTCGCTGATGCGTTCGCCGGTGTGGCTGTCTAGGTTGCCGGTGGGTTCGTCGGCGAACAGCACCGCCGGTTGCGCGGCAAAGGCACGGGCAATGGCCACCCGTTGCTGTTCGCCACCCGAAAGCTGGCGCGGGGTGTGGCTCAGGCGCTTGCCCAGGCCGACCCGTTCGAGCAGGGTGCGCGCGTGTTCGCGGGCATCGCGACGGCCGTCCAGCTCCAGCGGCAGCATGACGTTTTCCAGGGCGTTGAGGCTGTCGAGCAGCTGGAACGACTGGAACACAAAGCCTACATGCTCGGCGCGCACCCGCGCGCGTTGGTCTTCATCCAGCGGCCCCAGGTCGTGGCCAGCGAGGATGACTTTGCCGGCACTGGGCTGGTCGAGGCCGGCGAGCAGGCCGAGCAGGGTAGACTTGCCCGAGCCCGAGGCGCCGACGATGGCCAGGCTGTCGCCCTGGGCCAGGTCGAGGGACAGCGCGTGCAGGATGGTCAGGTCACCTTCCGCGCTGGGGACCACTTTGCTAAGGTTCTGCGCAACGAGAATGCTGGGGCCCATGGAGAATCCGATGCGAGTGTGGTGGTTGAGTGCCGGTCTGGCCCTGTATTGCCTGGCCCAGAGCGCGGCGGCGGGAACACTGCTGATTGTCGGCGATAGTATCAGCGCCGGTTTTGGCCTGGATACCCGCCAGGGCTGGGTTTCCCTGTTGCAGACCCGCCTGCTGGAAGAAGGTTTCGACGACAAGGTGGTCAATGCGTCGATCAGCGGCGACACCAGTGCAGGTGGCCAGGCGCGGCTGCCGGCGCTGCTTGCAGCGCACAAGCCGAGCCTGGTGGTGCTGGAGCTGGGCGGCAATGATGGCTTGCGCGGGCAGTCGCCAGCGCAATTGCAACAAAATCTTGCCTCGATGATCGAGAGTGCGCGCAAGGCCGGTGCCAAGGTGGTGCTGCTGGGCATGCGCCTGCCGCCCAATTATGGCGTGCGCTACACCAGCGCCTTCGCCCAGGTCTATGAACAGCTGGCTGCCGAAAAACAGGTTCCGCTGGTGCCATTTTTCCTCGAGGGGGTAGGGGGCGTGCCTGAGTTGATGCAGGCGGATGGCATTCACCCGGCTCAGGCCGCCCAGCAGCGCCTGCTGGAAAATGCCTGGCCGGCGATAAAACCCTTGCTCTGATGCTTTAAACGGCGCCGTCTTTCGGCTAATGTTGCGCCCCCCGTTTCGAGTGCCACCAATGCCGCGCCCTGCCTGGTCCCTTTATGCCTACCAACTGATCGAGCCTGATGAGCAGCTCGACCTGTTCGCCTGCCAGGAAATCCGCGTCCACCTCGTGGCCCGACAGCTCGAGCTGGGCGTACCGGCCGACCGCACTCTGTGCGGTGGCCTGCTGCCTGCGCAACCGCGCTGGTCGGGGGTACCGCGCTCGATCTACCGCGACGGCCGCCTGTGCGACCTGTGCCGCGCGATCCTCGATGCCCAGCGGCGCGGCATGCGCCCGGTGTGGCCGGAGCTGCAGGGCGGCTGAACACCGCACCTTTCATCATCTGGAACGCTTGCATGGCGCCAATGCCTCCCGCTTGCATCGGCGCAGGTGTACAATCGATTCTCTTGACCCACCTTTCGAAGGATTTACCGGATGTTGCCGCGCTTTCCTGCCGTCACCCGTAGCCTGTCCCTGGCCGCCCTGCTGGTAGCAGGCCCCGCTGCTGCGCTGGAGCTGCCATTGCCACCACCCGGTGAAGACATCATCGGCCAGGTGCATGTGATCAAGGCAAAGTACGAGGACACGTTCGCCGATATCGGCACCGCCAACGACCTCGGCTACCTGGAAATGATCGCCGCCAACCCGGGCGTGGATCCATGGCTGCCAGGTGCCGGCACCGAGATCATCCTGCCGACCCGCTACATCCTGCCGCCGGGCCCGCGTGAGGGCATCGTCATCAACCTGGCCGAATACCGCATGTACTACTTCCCGAAAGGGCAGAACGTGGTGCATACCTTCCCTCTGGGTATTGGCCGTGAAGGCTGGGGTTCGCCGATCGCCAATACCAAGATCACCGCCAAGACGCCGAACCCGACCTGGACCCCTCCAGCGTCGATCCGTGCCGAGCACGCGGCTGACGGTGACATCCTGCCGAGCGTGGTGCCGGCCGGCCCGGACAACCCGCTGGGGCCGTTCAAGTTCACCCTCGGCGTACCGGGTTACCTGATTCATGGTTCGAACAAGAAATTCGGCATTGGCATGCGTACCAGTCACGGTTGCTTCCGCATGCTCAACAACAACGTGCTGGAACTGTCGAAGATGGTGCCGGTGGGTACGCCGGTGCGCATCATCAATGAGCCCTACAAGTTCGGTATCAGTGGCGGAAAGGTCTATCTGGAGGCGCACACGCCGTTGGACGACCAGGGTAATCCGTCGGTGGTCGATAAACACACTGCTGTTATCAACGCCTTGCTCAAGCGTGAAGACCTGGCAAATAACCTACGCATGAACTGGGACATGGTGCGTGACGTGGTGGCCGCGGAAGATGGCATGCCTGTGGAAATTGCCGTGCCGGCCGAAAGCCAGGGTGGGGCACCGATGGTTTCGAGCATTCCGCCCGAACTGCAGTAAGGTAATTGCGACACACCCGGGCCTGCCTTAGTGCAGGCCTTTTCGTTTCTGCCAGGCGCGTTTGCTTGTGTACCGGCAATAAAAAAGCCGACCCACAAGTGGGTCGGCTCCATAACAATCCGTGAGGATTATTACTTGCGGCTGGCTTTGTCCAGCATACGCAGAGCGCGCTCGTTGGCTTCGTCAGCGGTCTGCTGAGCCTTCTGAGCGGCTGCCAGTGCGTCGTCAGCCTTACGGTAGGCTTCGTCTGCACGAGCTTGAGCGCGAGCTGCTGCGTCTTCAGTCGCAGTCAGACGAGCTTCGGTTTCTTTGGATACGCTGCTGCAACCGGTAGCCAGAACTGCGGCCAGAGCCAGAGCAGAGAATTTCAGAACGTTGTTCATCGTGTTCCCCTTCAAGGACTTTCTATTAAATAGCCATCTCTCGGAAAAGAGAAACTGGCCGGCGTACATAGTACCCATTACTTGTAGTAAGTAAACTGACTAAGCGCAAGAACTGCAAAAAAAATGTTGCTTGACGCCTTTCCGACAAGATTTGCGACACGCCTGTGAAAAAAACGTACAGGGTTCGCAAGCGACTGTAGTACAGGAACTTTTTTGTTGAACTAAGGGTGACTTTAACTGTCCTTCAGCGTCTTAAGCCCTAGTACACCGGGTGGCTTCCTGGTGCGCTGGCAAGAATGACATCTGGCTGCATTTTCGCCATTTTTAACCGCCACCACCTTGAGCAATCCCGCCTGCGGCGCCTACTATCTTGTGAGTGCCACAGGATCCGAACGATTGCAATCGTCCAGTGGTCGAAGGGGCAACAGGTGGCGTAGAGGATTCTGTGCCGGATAAACCACCATCGGTTAAGGTATGGGTCTGCCGAGTAGACCTGCGAGGAGTAGTGATGAGCGAAGCGCTGACCATCCACCATGACCAGGCCGGTCATCAGTTCGAGACCAGCGTGGACGGTCATCGTGCCTATCTGACGTACATGGACCTGGGCAAGCAGACGCTGGACATCTATCGCACCTTCGTACCCAACGCCCTGCGCGGCCGCGGGATTGCTGCCGCCCTGACCGAACGGGCCCTGGAGTACGCTGACCAGATGGGCTACACGGTGATTCCGTCCTGCTCGTACGTGGAGCGCTACATGGAGCGCCAGCAACGGCATTCGAGCAAGGTCTGATTCTGTAAAAAAAAGCGGGGCCGCTTCGCGTCCATCGCCGGCAAGCTGGCTCCCACACGTACGGCGAAACGCCTGAAATGTGGGGGCTGGCTTTCCGGCGATGGGGCGCGAAGCGGCCCCGCTTTCTTGTATCAGCCGCGCTTGCGCTGCGGCAGCACATCCTTCAGCTTGGCACGCATGCTGCGCAAGGTCTTCTCGGTAGCCGACCAGTCGATGCAGGCATCGGTGATCGACACGCCGTACTGCAGATCGTCCAGGTTCTTCGGAATCGACTGGCAGCCCCAGTTCAGGTGGCTTTCGACCATCAGGCCGATGATCGACTGGTTGCCTTCGAGGATCTGGTTGGCGACGTTCTCCATTACCAGCGGTTGCAGGGCCGGGTCCTTGTTGGAGTTGGCGTGGCTGCAGTCGACCATGATGTTGGCCTTGATCTTGGCCTTGGCCAGGTCCTGCTCGCATAGGGCGACGCTGACCGAATCGTAGTTCGGCTTGCCGTTGCCGCCGCGCAGTACCACGTGGCCGTACGGGTTGCCCTTGGTGGTGACGATCGACACGCCGCCTTCCTGGTTGATGCCAAGGAAGCGGTGCGGCTTGGACACCGACTGCAGGGCGTTGATGGCAACGGTCAGGCCGCCGTCGGTGCCGTTCTTGAAGCCGACCGCCGAGGACAGGCCCGATGCCATTTCGCGGTGGGTCTGCGATTCGGTGGTGCGGGCGCCGATGGCCGACCAGCTGATCAGGTCCTGCAGGTACTGCGGGGAAATCGGGTCGAGTGCTTCGGTGGCGGTCGGCAGGCCCATTTCGGCCAGGTCCAGCAGCAGCTTGCGGCCGATGTGCAGGCCATCCTGGATCTTGAACGAGTCATCCAGGTACGGGTCGTTGATCAGGCCTTTCCAGCCGACGGTGGTGCGCGGCTTCTCGAAATACACGCGCATGACCAGGTACAGTGTGTCGGACACTTCCTCGGCCAGCACTTTCAGGCGCTCGGCATATTCGTGGGCGGCCTTGATGTCGTGGATCGAGCAAGGGCCGACCACGACGAACAGGCGATGGTCCTTGCCGTCGAGAATATTGCGCACCACTTCACGGCCGGCAGTAACGGTCTGCAGGGCCTTGGCGCTGAGGGGTAGTTCCTTCTTGAGTTGATCGGGAGTGATCAGGGTCTCGTTGGAGGCAACGTTCAAGTCATCGATCGGTAAATCAGCCATCGTGTTACTCGTCAGGTCACGGGTGCCGGCCGCCAACTATCCCCGTGCGGCCCAGCAGCAAGAATAATCGCAGCGGGGAGCCGAACCTTAGCGCGTTACAGGTGGCGCGACAATGGGCTGGGCCCAGTCCGTGTGGGGTTTTTCCGAGATGGCAGGCGTTTGTCGTGCATGGGCTGCCCAGCGCTGCGCAACCTGTGTAAAAAGAGGGCTGACTTTTACCTGGAGATCGGCATGCATTCGCACACACCACGTATCGGCATCATCGGCAGTGGCGCCATCGGCGGCTTCTATGGGTTGATGCTGGCCCGGGCCGGCTTCGATGTGCATTTTCTGTTGCGCAGCGAGTACGAGGTTGTTCGCGAGAAGGGGTTGGCCCTGGATAGTGCCGTGCATGGCAACTTGCAGATGAAGGTGCAGGCCTATGCCAGTGTCGTCGACATGCCGCCCTGCGACTGGCTGCTGGTGGGGGCCAAGGCCACCAGCAATGACCAGCTGGCGCCGCTGATCGTGCAGGCGGCCGCACCAGGCGCCAAGGTGGTGCTGCTGCAGAACGGCCTGGGCGTGGAAGAGCAGTTGCGCCCGGCCTTGCGCAGTGACATGCACCTGCTCGGCGGCCTGTGTTTCATCTGCGTCAACCGCCAGGCGCCCGGTGTGATCCGCCACCAGGCCCTGGGTGCGGTCAACCTCGGTTACCACAGCGGGCCGGCCAACGATGGCGGTGCTGCACTGGTCAATGAAGGCGCCGGGCTGTTTCGGGCTGCGGGCATCGACTCGCAGGCCATGCCGGACCTGGCCCAGGCACGCTGGCAGAAGCTGGTTTGGAACGTGCCTTACAACGGCCTGTCGGTGCTGCTCGGTGCCAGCACCACGCCGCTGATGGCCGACAGCCATGGCCGCGCCCTGATTCAGGCCTTGATGGCCGAGGTGGTCCAGGGTGCGGCGGCGTGTGGCCATGTATTGCCCGAGGGGTATGCCGAGCACCTGTTCCAGGTGACCGAGCGCATGCCCGATTACTGGCCCAGCATGTACCACGACCATGTCCACAAGCGTCCGCTGGAACTGCAGGCCATCTATGCAGAGCCATTGGCACGGGCGCGTGCGGCGGGCTGCCACTTGCCGCGCATGGAGATGCTGTACCAGGCGCTGGCTTTCATCGACCGGGGCCAACAGACCCGCTGAGGGTGGCGCTGGCGCTGCCGGGCCCTCCAGCCCGCATCACCAGCACGCCGGACGGCAAAGCGTGCGTCCGGCGCGCTGCTAAGCTGAAGCTTGCTCTGCCGCAGCGGCAGTCGAGGAGGTCGAATGATCCACTCCATGCTGTACGCCACCGACCTCGGTGTCTACGCCCCTTTTGTCATGCAACACGCGCTGGCGCTGGCGCGCACATTCGGCGCCGAGTTGTATGTGATCCACGCGGTGGAGCCCATGGGCCAGTTCGCTGAATCTCTCCTGCAAAGCTACCTCGATGAACAGACGCTCGACCAGCTGCACAGCCAGGGGGTGAACACGGTGATGGCCAATATCGAGCAGCGTGTGCTGGAAAACTTTCGCGACGAACTGGGTGAGGAGGCCGATCTGGCGGTGATCAAGGCGGTGCGGGTACGCCAGGGCGACCCGGCGCAGGTGATCCTCGACCAGGCACAGCGGCTGAGCGTCGACCTGCTGATTTTCGGTAGCCACAGCGCTGGCGCCGGCGTGGATGTGCCATTGGGGCGTACGGCGGTGCGGCTGCTGCAGCTGTCGCCGGTACCCGTGTACATGGTGCCGCTGGCGCAGCATTTGGGGCGTAGGAAAGCATGAAGATGGCCGTAGGCCATTTAGTGGGGTATGTAACAAAATAGTTCTAGATTTATTTCCAGAACCACTAATATAGTTATATATCGTCGCTGCCTGCTGCCGCGGACTCATCGCTGAACCGAGGGGAACCTATGAAGCTTCAACAACTGCGCTACATCTGGGAAGTGGCGCACCATGACCTCAACGTCTCCGCGACGGCGCAGAGCCTGTATACCTCCCAGCCAGGTATCAGCAAGCAGATCCGCCTGCTCGAGGATGAACTGGGTGTTGAAGTCTTTGCCCGCAGCGGCAAACACCTGACCCGCGTTACCCCGGCCGGTGAGCGCATCATCAATACCGCCGGCGAAATCCTGCGCAAGGTCGAAAGCATCAAGCAGATTGCCCAGGAGTTCTCCAACGAGAAGAAGGGCACGCTGTCCATCGCCACCACTCATACCCAGGCGCGTTATGCCTTGCCGCCGGTGATCAGCAATTTCATCAAGCAGTACCCGGAAGTGTCCTTGCACATGCACCAGGGTTCGCCCATGCAGATTGCCGAGATGGCCGCGGACGGTACTGTCGACTTCGCCATCGCCACCGAGGCGCTGGAGCTGTTCGGCGACCTGATCATGATGCCGTGCTACAAGTGGAACCGCTGCGTGGTAGTGCCGCAGGGCCATCCGTTGACCAAGCTGCCGAAGCTGACCCTGGAAGCGGTCGCCGAATACCCGATCGTTACCTACGTGTTCGGCTTCACCGGGCGTTCGAAGCTGGACGAAGCGTTCAACCACCGCGGCCTTACGCCGAAAGTGGTGTTCACCGCGGCTGACGCCGACGTGATCAAGACTTATGTGCGCCTGGGGCTGGGCGTGGGGATCGTCGCCAAGATGGCGGTGGACACCAAGCTCGATAGCGACCTGGTGGCCTTGGATGCCAGCGAGCTGTTCGAAGCCAGCATCACCAAGATCGGCTTCCGCCGCGGCACCTTCCTGCGTGGTTTCATGTGCGACTTCATCGAGAAGTTCGCCCCGCACCTGACCCGTGAAGTGATGGCCAAGGCCATACAGTGCCACAACAAGCAGGAGCTGGAAGATCTGTTCGAAGGCGTCGAACTGCCGGTGCACTGATCCGGAATTGCAGGGGCCGCATGGCCCCTGTGGGAGCGGGTTTACCCGCGAAGAAGGCGAAGCGGTGTATGGCACCGGCTTTGCCGCTGTTCGCGGGTGAACCCGCTCCCACAACGGCCCAGCTGTTTATGCCTTGGTAATCAGGTTGCCTGCGTGCAACCCGCATTCCTTCTGCGTCGACTCTTCCCACCACCAGCGCCCTTCGCGCTCATGCTGGTTTGGCAGCACCGGGCGGGTGCAAGGCTCGCAACCAATGCTGATGAAACCGCGCTCGTGCAGGCTGTTGTATGGCAGCTCCAGCATGCGGATATAACCCCACACTTCCTCGCTGGTCATCTGCGCCAGCGGGTTGAATTTGTACAGGGTGCGTTCGGCGGTGGAGAAGGCGCTGTCGATTTCCACTGCCGCCACTTGGCTGCGGGTGCCCGGGCTCTGGTCACGGCGCTGGCCGGTGGCCCAGGCGCTCACGGTAGCCAGCTTGCGGCGCAGCGGCTCGATCTTGCGGATGCCGCAGCACTCGCCGTGGCCGTCCTTGTAGAAGCTGAACAGGCCCTTTTCCTTGACGAACGGGTCGAGCTTGGCGCGGTCGGGGCTGAGGATCTCGATCGGCAGGTTGTACTGCTCGCGGACCTGGTCGATGAACCGGTAGGTCTCCGGGTGCAGGCGGCCGGTGTCGAGGCTGAACACCTTGACCTGCTTGTTCAGTTTCCAGGCCATGTCCACCAGCACCACGTCCTCGGCGCCGCTGAAGGAAATCCACAGGTCATCACCGAAGTGCTCGAAAGCAAGCTTGAGGATGTCCTGCGGGGACTTGTTGGCATAGGTCGCGGCCAGGTCGGCGACGTCGAAGGGTTGGCTCATCAGGCGGTTTCCATCTTGGCTGTGGCGCTGTGCGCTCGTAGTGAGGTGATGGTAACAAAAAATGGTGGGGTAGGCGGTCTTGGAGTCGGTGGCGCCTGCTTCGCGGGCTCGCCCGCGAAGAATTCACCAACGATCACAAGCCTTGCAGGGTCTCCATCAGCACCCGCACCTTGGCAATCGACTCTTCATACTCGGCCTGCCACTCGGAGTCGGCAACCACGGCACCGCCGCCCCAGCAGCTGACCTGCCCGCCCTTGACCAGCAGGCTGCGAATGGCAATCGAGCTGTCCATTTCGCCGCGCACGTCCACGTATAGCAGTGAGCCGCAGTACAGCGCCCGGCGCGCCGGCTCCAGTTCGTCGATGATCTGCATGGCGCGGATCTTCGGCGCGCCGGTGATCGAGCCGCCTGGGAAGCTGTCGCCGATCAGGTCCAGGGCGTCCTTGTCGCTGGCCAGCTGGCCGGTGATGCTGCTGACCAGGTGGTGCACGTTGGGGTAGCTCTCCAGGCTGAACAGCTCCGGCACCTTCACCGAGCCGATCTCGCAGGTGCGCCCCAGGTCGTTACGCAGCAGGTCGACGATCATCAGGTTTTCCGAGCGATCCTTGGGGCTGTGCAGCAGTTCCTCGGCATTGCGCATGTCTTCTACCGGGTTGCTGGCGCGCGGGCGGGTGCCCTTGATCGGCCGGGTTTCCACCTGGCGCTGGCTGACGCGGATGAAGCGCTCGGGCGAAAAGCTCAGCAGGGCGCTGCCGTCGGCCAGTTGCTGGTAGCCGGAGAAGGGGGTGGGGCAGGCTTTGCGCAGGGCCTGGTAAGCGTGCCACGGGTCGCCCTGGCAAGGCGCGCGGAAGCGCTGGGTAAGGTTGATCTGGTAGCAATCACCGGCCTGGATGTAGCGCTGCACCTGGTCAAAGGCGGCCTTGTACTGCTCGGGCTGCAGGTCGCCGGCCATCGGCGCGAGTAGCTGGAAGCTGCCGATTTCCGCGTTGTCGGCCCCTTCGAACAGGGCGATCAGGCGTTCCCGTTCGCTGCCCGACAGGCTTGGGTGGAACACCAGTTGGCTGGTCGCGCACTGGTGGTCGGTCACCAGCGCCCAGGCATACAGGCCCAGTTGCGCGTCTGGCAGGCCAAGGTCGTCCACGGCCAGGCTGGGCAGGTGTTCCAGGCGGCGGCCGAAGTCATAGCTCAGGTACCCGATCAGGCCGCCAGCGAACGGCAGCTCGGTACCTGCGGGCAACTGCGCATGGCCCAACCGTGCTAGGCCGGCGCGCAGGCGCTGGAGGAAGCTGCGCCCATCTTCGTCGGGCTGCGCCTGCAGGTGTTGCAGCGGCCAGGCGCTGAGCAGGTCGAAACGCCCGCGTTCGGCGCCGGGGCGGGCGCTGTCCAGCAGGATTGCACCGGGGGCCTGGCGCAGGCGGGCGAAATAGGCGGCAGGGTCGGGCTGATAGGGCAGGGGGTGAAGCGTACAGGTCGGCATCAGTATGGACGGCGATGTAAAAGCGAGGAGGGCGATTGTAGACCTGTGCGGGAAATGCGCCTAGCACTGGGCGCGACATTCAACAATGTGTTTGCAGCCCGTTCGCAGCACAAGGCTGCGCCTACAGGATATCGCGTTATCTGTAGGAGCAGCCTTGTGCTGTGAATGGGCTGCACGGCAGCCCTTGGCGATTTCAGCGCGGATGCACGTGCCCGAACATGCCTTGCGATACCCGCACGCGCTGTTCGGCATCTTCGCTTATGCCATCCTTGGCCAGCGCTTCCAGGTGCGCCTCGATGGCGTGGGTGCGCTGGGTCAGGCCGCAGTCGTTGGCGATCTGGATGTTCAGGCCGGGGCGGGCGTTGAGCTCGAGAATCAGTGGCCCCTTGTCCTGGTCCAGCACCATGTCGACACCGATGTAGCCCAGGCCGCACAGCTCGTAGCAGCCGGCGGCCAGCTTCATGAAGCCGTCCCAGTTCGGCAGTTGCACGCCATCCACCGCGTTGGTGGTGTCCGGGTGCTTGCTGATGATGTTGTTCAGCCAGGTGCCGCGCAGGGTCACGCCGGTAGCCAGGTCGACACCCACGCCGATGGCGCCCTGGTGCAGGTTGGCCTTGCCGCCGGACTGGCGGGTCGGCAGGCGCAGCATGGCCATCACCGGGTAGCCCATCAGCACGATGATGCGAATGTCCGGCACGCCTTCGTAGCTGATGCTCTTGAAGATCTGGTCGGGGGTGACCCGGTACTCGATCAGCGCACGGTCGCGGTGCCCGCCCAGCGAGTACAGGCCGGTGAGGATGCTCGAGATCTGGTGCTCGATCTCCTCGTGGCTGATGATCTTGCCCGACACCGTGCGGTAGCGGTCCTCGAAGCGGTCGGCGATCACCAGGATGCCGTCACCACCGGCGCCCTGCGCCGGCTTGATGACGAAATCGCTGCGCCCACCAATGATCTGGTGGAGCTTCTCGATCTCTTTCTCGGTCTCGATGATGCCGTACATTTCCGGCACATGGATGCCGGCCGCCAGGGCGCGCTCCTTGGTGATGATCTTGTCGTCGACGATCGGGTACAGGTGGCGCTTGTTGTACTTCAACACGTAGTCCGCGTTGCGCCGGTTGATACCCATGATGCCCCGGGCCTCCAGGGCTTTCCACGTCTTGATCAGGCCAAACATCAGGCGTCAGCCTTCTTCAGGAATGCCTTGAAGCGCACGAGCTCGGTCAGGCGGTAGCCGCGGTAGCGACCCATCGCCAGCATGAAGCCCACCAGGATCAGCAGCACGGCCGGGAAGGTGAACACGAAGTACA
Source organism: Pseudomonas sp. TE3-3-F2023 (assembly GCF_036784815.1). Lineage (NCBI taxonomy): Bacteria > Pseudomonadati > Pseudomonadota > Gammaproteobacteria > Pseudomonadales > Pseudomonadaceae > Pseudomonas > Pseudomonas sp. TE3-3-F2023. The sequence goes on from NZ_CP145113.1 coordinate 2,805,142, forward strand.
CCAGCTCCGGCACCATCATCAACAGGTGCGCCAGGGAAGCGGCGAACAGGGTGCCGATGGCCACTTTCATGGCATGGCCGCCGCCACGCTCTTCCCAGGTGATGGACAGGCGCTCGATGGTCATGGTCAGGATCACCATCGGGAACAGCGCTACCGACAGCCCGCGCTCCAGGCCCAGCTTGTGGCTGAACAGGCTGATGGCGGCAATCAGCACCACGACGAAGGTCAGTACCACCGACAGGCGTGGCAGCATCTGCAGCTTCAGGTGTTCCAGGTACGAGCGCAGCGACAGGCCCAGGGCGGTGATTACCGTGAACAGCACGATACCGAAGCCCAGCTGGGTCTCGCGGAAGGCCAGGGCGATCAGGACCGGGGTGAAGGTACCCAGGGTCTGCAGGCCGACCAGGTTGCGCAGCACCAGGATCACCAGCACGCCGATCGGGATCATCACCATGATCATGAAGGTTTGCTGGGTCTGCAGCGGCAGGCCGTACAGCGAATATTCGAGGAAGTCGGCGTCGGTATTCTCGTCAGTCAGCTTGGCCAGGCGGATGGCGTTCATCTCGCTGTTGTTCATGCTGAAGGTAACGTTGGCCTTCTTGCCGCCATCGACGGTGATCAGGTTGTCGTCACCGGTCCACCACAGCAGGCGATCGCTGGGCAGGCCCTGCTCACCGGTGTCCGGGTTGAAGTACAGCCAGTCGGTACCGTTGAAGCTGCGCAGCCACAGTTCCGGGGTTTGCGGGGTGTCGGCCACCAGGCGGATGGTGTGCACCTTCTCCATCGGTACATGGGCGATCGACAGCAGCAGGTCGATGACCTGGGCCTTCTTCATGGCCGTGGTGTCGCCGGCCAGCAGCAGTTTGACGTTGTCGTCGTTGAGGTTGTTGACCCGCTTGATGGTCTCGCTGACGAAGGTCTCGACGTCGGCCGAGTGCTGGCGGATCGGCGCCATCAGGGCCTCGGCGGCAATCTTCTCGGGGCCTTCCACTGCAAGGCTGTCACGGAAGGTGGGGCCTTTGACCGTGGTTTTCTCGTTGCTGTAGCGCTTGGTCAGCACCAGGCGGTAGTAGAGGGTCTGGTTGCCGCTGGCGCGGCGGGCCGACCAGGTGACCTTGCGGTTGCCGTCGGCACGGTTGACGCTCACCCCATAGTTGTTGGAGATGAAGCTCTCGTTGAGGCTGACGTAGTCGCGGTTCAGCGGTGGCACGAACATCTGCACCTTGACCGGGTCCTTGGTGCTGGCCACGAACTCGACCTTGGCGTCGATGTTCCACAGGTCGTCGGTTTCATCCTCGGTTACCGGGATGCCGAGTACGAAGATCTGATAAGCCGTGACCGCCACGCCCAACAGCACCAGCACGGTGATCAGGACTTTCAGATGGAGGGTAAGAGAGCGCATCGGGATTACTCTGCTTTGGGAGCGTCGGTGGCACAGGCAGGTTTGCCGGCCGCGTATTTAAGGCTTGGGTCGACCAGCGCGTCGAAGTGCTTGAGCGCCTCGGAGCCGATCAGCAGCGGGAACTGGAAGGCGCTGCGGTCGGTGAGGTTGACTTCGATGGTGCGCACGGCCTGGCCCATGCAGATTTCAAGTTCGATGACCGGGCGTGCGGTGTAGGCCTTGCCCGATTCAGCATCATAGTCGCCGGCCCGGCGCTTGATCTTGCTTACGCGTGCCAGCGGGCGTTCGATGGGGTGGGAATGGGCGGCGTCGATGGCCAGGTAGAAGCGCACCCAGCTTTCGCCGTTGCGCTTGAAACGCTTGATGTCGCGGGCGCTGAGCGATGCGGTCTTGGCGCCGGTGTCGAGCTTGGCGGCCACTTCCAGGTCCAGGTCGCCCAGGCGTGCATATTCGTTGAGACCGTACACGGTCTTGCCTGCGGCCTGGCCAAGGGCCGGCAGCAGGGTGAGGCAGAGCAGCAATAATGCGGGTGTAAGTCTCATATTCCTGGCGCGGTGCAGTGCAAGGTTCGGGGCTGTTTTCAAAGCCATGTTCAGAGCCGTGTTCAGGGCAAGGCGACTGGCAGCGACTGCGCAAGCTTCCTTGTTCATCTGTCAACAGCATGAATGGATGACAGACAGGCTATCCATACTCCAACGGAGGCGCGGCATTCTATCACGCCGGCGCCTTGACGCCAGCGGTGCGCGATCTGACAGCACCGGGCCGGCGTTAGTTCGTTCTTAGACGATTGTCGACAATATTCATTTTGTCTTTGACTGCTACTGTCGAATTGGCTAATTTCTGGCAAAGAGATTTGCAAGGTGTCGACAATATGCAGGACCTATCCACCCCCAGCCCGGTGCTGGCAGACGAAACGGAAACCTTGTCCGAAAACGTCTTCCGGCGCATCCAGGCGGCCATCGTCAAGGGCGATATCGCCCCCGGCAGCAAGATTTCCGAGCCGGAGCTGGCGCGTACCTACGGCATCAGCCGCGGGCCGCTGCGCGAGGCGATTCACCGCCTCGAAGGCCAGCGCCTGCTGGTGCGCGTGCCGCATGTGGGGGCGCGGGTGGTGTCGCTGAACCACGCCGAACTGATCGAACTGTACGAAATTCGCGAATCGCTGGAAGGCATGGCCTGCCGCCTGGCCGCCGAACGCATGAGCCAGGCCGACATCGACGAACTGCGCCGGGTGCTCGACACCCACGAGCGTGATGCCGCGTTCCAGGCCGGCTTGGGCTATTACCAGCAGGAAGGCGACTACGACTTCCATTACCGGATCATCCAGGGGAGTGGTAACCAGACCCTGGTCAAGATGCTCTGCGGCGAGCTGTACCAGCTGGTGCGCATGTACCGCATCCAGTTCTCCGCAACGCCCAACCGGCCGCGCCAGGCCTTTGCCGAGCACCACCGCATTCTCGATGCCATCGCCGACCGTGACGGCGAGCTGGCCGAACTCCTGATGCGCCGCCACATCGGCGCGTCCAAGCGCAATATCGAGCGTCACTACCTGGACGCCCACAACAACAGCCCACGAGGTGAGAAATGACTGTGAAGAGCACCCCCGGTCAGCGTTTCCGCGACGCCGTTGCCGCTGAACATCCGCTGCAGGTGGTTGGCGCCATCAACGCCAACCATGCCCTGCTGGCCAAGCGCGCCGGCTTCAAGGCCATCTACCTGTCCGGTGGCGGCGTCGCCGCCGGTTCGCTGGGCCTGCCGGATCTGGGCATCAGCGGCCTGGACGATGTACTCACCGACGTGCGCCGCATCACCGACGTGTGCGATTTGCCGCTGCTGGTGGATGTCGACACCGGTTTCGGCGCCTCTGCCTTCAACGTCGCCCGTACCGTGCGCTCGATGAGCAAGTTCGGCGCTGCCGCCATCCATATCGAGGACCAGGTTGGCGCCAAGCGCTGCGGCCACCGCCCGAACAAGGAAATCGTCAGCCAGCAGGAAATGGTCGACCGCATCAAGGCCGCAGTCGATGCCCGTACCGATGACAGCTTCGTGATCATGGCGCGTACCGACGCCCTGGCCGTCGAGGGCCTGAACGCCGCCCTGGACCGCGCCGCCGCCTGTGTCGAGGCTGGTGCCGACATGATCTTCCCGGAAGCCATCACCGAACTGCAGATGTACAAGACCTTCGCCGACCGGGTGAAGGCACCGATCCTGGCCAACATCACCGAATTCGGCGCCACGCCGCTGTACACCACCGAAGAGCTTGCCTCGGTCGATGTCTCGCTGGTGCTGTACCCGCTGTCGGCGTTCCGCGCGATGAACAAGGCAGCCGAGAACGTGTACACCGCGCTGCGCCGCGACGGCACGCAGAAGAACGTGATCGACACCATGCAGACCCGCATGGAGCTCTACGATGCCATTGGTTACCACGCCTTCGAGCAGAGCCTCGATGCGTTGTTTGCCCAGAAAAAAGGTTGAGCCTGTGAGGGCCTTTTCGCCGGCAAGCCGGCTCCCACAGGTGCCGCACAAGGTTCGAGCCCTGTGCAAGACATTGTGGGAGCTGGCTTGCCGGCGATAGGGCCGATGCAGCCACCCCCGAATTAGCCAGAAAGAATCCATAACAAGTTCAAGAAAGGAGAAGCACCATGGCCGAAGCAAAAGTACTCAGTGGCGCAGGCCTGCGCGGCCAGGTGGCCGGCCAGACCGCATTGTCGACCGTGGGCCAGGCCGGTGCCGGGCTGACCTATCGTGGTTACGATGTGCGTGACCTGGCGGCGGGTGCCGAGTTCGAGGAAGTCGCTTACCTGCTGCTGTACGGCGAGCTGCCAAGCAAAGCCGAACTGGCCGACTACAAGCGCAAGCTCAAGGGCCTGCGTGACCTGCCGCAAGCCCTGAAGGAAGTGCTCGAGCGCATCCCGCGTGACGCCCACCCGATGGACGTGATGCGCACGGGTTGTTCGGTGCTGGGTACCCTGGAACCCGAACTGACCTTCGATGCCCAGCGTGACAAGACCGATCGCCTGCTGGCGCTGTTCCCTGCGGTGATGTGCTACTGGTACCGCTTCACCCACGACGGCGTGCGTATCGACTGCAGCAGTGACGAAGACACCCTCGGTGGCCACTTCCTGCACCTGCTGCACGGCAAGAAGCCGAGCGAGCTGCACGTCAAGGTCATGAACGTGTCGCTGATCCTCTACGCCGAGCACGAGTTCAACGCCTCGACCTTCACCGCCCGCGTCTGTGCCTCGACCCTGTCCGACCTGTACTCCTGTGTAACCGCTGCCATCGGTTCGCTGCGTGGCCCGCTGCATGGCGGTGCCAACGAGGCGGCGATGGAGCTGATCGAGCGTTTCCAGAGCCCGCAGGAGGCCACTGCCGAGCTGCTGCGCATGCTGGAACGCAAGGACAAGATCATGGGCTTTGGCCACGCCATCTACAAAGAGTCCGACCCGCGCAACGAGGTGATCAAGGGCTGGTCGAAACAGCTCGCCGACGAAGTGGGTGACAAGGTGCTGTACCCGGTTTCCGAAGCTATCGACAAGACCATGTGGGAGCAGAAGCGCCTGTTCCCCAACGCCGACTTCTATCATGCCTCGGCGTACCACTTCATGGGCATCCCGACCAAGCTGTTCACCCCGATCTTCGTCTGCTCGCGCCTGACCGGCTGGGCGGCGCACGTCTTCGAACAGCGGGCCAATAACCGCATCATCCGCCCGAGCGCCGAGTATGTCGGTGTCGAGCAGCGCCAGTTCGTACCGATCGAGCAGCGCTGATTAAAAAAGAAGGGCAACCCGCCCCCGCAGGGGCGGAGGAGCCTTCCGACTCCTGTGACCGAGCCTGATTCCATGATGAACACTGCATTCCGCAAGCACCTGCCAGGCACTGACCTGGACTACTTCGATGCCCGCGCGGCGGTCGAGGCAATCAAGCCTGGCGCCTACGACGGCCTGCCTTACACCTCTCGCGTACTCGCCGAAAACCTGGTGCGTCGCTGCGACCCGGCTACCCTCGACGCCTCGCTGGGCCAACTGATCGAGCGCAAGCGCGACCTCGACTTCCCGTGGTTCCCGGCCCGCGTGGTATGCCACGATATTCTCGGCCAGACCGCACTGGTTGACCTCGCCGGCCTGCGTGACGCCATTGCCGACAAAGGCGGCGACCCGGCCCAGGTCAACCCAGTGGTGCCGGTGCAACTGATCGTCGACCACTCGCTGGCCGTCGAGTGCGGTGGTTTCGACCCGCAGGCCTTCGAAAAGAACCGCGCCATCGAAGACCGCCGCAACGAAGACCGCTTCCACTTCATCAACTGGACCAAGAAGGCGTTCAAGAACGTCGACGTGATCCAGCCGGGCAACGGCATCATGCACCAGATCAACCTGGAGAAGATGTCGCCGGTGATCCACAACGACCGTGGCGTGGCCTACCCGGACACCTGCGTCGGCACCGACAGCCACACCCCGCATGTCGACGCCTTGGGCGTGATCGCCATCGGCGTGGGTGGCCTGGAAGCCGAGAACGTGATGCTCGGCCGTGCCTCGTGGATGCGCCTGCCGGAAATCGTCGGCGTCGAGCTGACCGGCAAGCTGGCGCCGAACATCACTGCCACCGACCTGGTGCTGGCCCTGACCGAATTCCTGCGCAAGCAGAAAGTCGTCGGCGCCTACCTGGAGTTCCACGGCGAGGGTGCCCGTGCCCTGACCCTGGGCGACCGCGCCACCATCTCCAACATGGCCCCGGAATATGGCGCCACTGCGGCGATGTTCGCCATCGACCAGCAGACCATCGACTACCTGCGCCTGACCGGCCGCGAAGAACAGCAGGTCAAGCTGGTGGAAACCTATGCCAAGGCCGCCGGCCTGTGGGCCGACAGCCTGGGCGGCGCAGTCTACGAGCGCACCCTGAGCTTCGACCTGTCGAGCGTGGTACGCAACATGGCCGGCCCGTCCAACCCGCATGCCCGCGTTGCCACCAGCGACCTGGCGGCCAAGGGCATCGCCGGCAGCTGGGAAGAAGTGCCGGGGCAAATGCCTGATGGCGCGGTGATCATTGCCGCCATCACCAGCTGCACCAACACCAGCAACCCGCGCAACGTGATTGCCGCAGGCCTGCTGGCGCGCAATGCCAACAAGCTGGGCCTGGCCCGCAAGCCGTGGGTCAAGTCGTCGCTGGCGCCTGGCTCCAAGGCCGTGCAGCTGTACCTGGAAGAGGCTGGGTTGGAGAAGGAGCTGGAACAGCTCGGCTTTGGCATCGTCGCCTTCGCCTGCACTACCTGCAACGGCATGTCCGGCGCCCTGGACCCGGTGATCCAGCAAGAAATCATCGACCGTGACCTGTACGCCACTGCCGTGCTGTCGGGCAACCGCAACTTCGACGGGCGCATCCACCCGTATGCCAAGCAGGCTTTCCTCGCCTCGCCGCCACTGGTGGTGGCATACGCCATCGCCGGTACCATCCGCTTCGACATCGAGAAGGATGTGCTGGGTGTGGTCGATGGCAAGGAAATCCGCCTCAAGGACATCTGGCCCAGCGACGAAGAGATCGACGCCGTGGTGCGTGCCGCGGTCAAGCCGGAGCAGTTCCGCAAGGTGTACATCCCGATGTTCGCCATCGAGGAAGACCGTGGGCCGAAGGTGGCACCGCTGTACGACTGGCGCCCGATGAGCACCTACATCCGCCGCCCGCCGTACTGGGAAGGTGCCTTGGCCGGCGAACGTACCCTGCGCGGCATGCGCCCGCTGGCAGTGCTGCCGGACAACATCACCACCGACCACCTGTCGCCGTCCAACGCCATCATGCTCGACAGCGCTGCCGGCGAGTACCTGGCAAAGATGGGCCTGCCGGAGGAGGACTTCAACTCCTACGCTACCCACCGTGGCGACCACCTGACCGCCCAGCGCGCTACCTTTGCCAACCCCAAGCTGTTCAACGAAATGGTGCGCAAGGAAGACGGCAGCGTGAAGCAGGGCTCGCTGGCGCGTATCGAGCCGGAAGGCAAGGTCACCCGCATGTGGGAGGCGATCGAGACCTACATGGAGCGCAAGCAGCCGCTGATCATCGTCGCCGGTGCCGACTACGGTCAGGGTTCGTCCCGTGACTGGGCGGCCAAGGGCGTGCGCCTGGCCGGTGTCGAAGCGATCGTCGCCGAAGGCTTCGAGCGTATTCACCGTACCAACCTGGTGGGCATGGGCGTGCTGCCGCTGGAGTTCAAGCCGGGCACCGACCGCAAGACCCTCGGCCTGGATGGCAGCGAGACCTATGACGTACTGGGCGCGCGTACGCCGCGGGCGACGCTGACCCTGGTGGTTACTCGCGCCAACGGCGAGCGTCTGGAGGTACCGGTGACCTGCCGTCTGGACACCGCCGAGGAAGTGTCGATCTACGAAGCCGGCGGCGTGCTGCAGCGCTTCGCCCAGGACTTCCTCGAAGCGACCGCCTAATTGCAGGGGGCCGCTTTGCGGCCCATCGCCGGCAAGCCAGCTCCCACAGGGATTGCACATCCTGCAGCCAGCTGGGTTCCTGTGGGAGCTGGCTTGCCGGCGATGGGCTGCATGGCAGCCCCGGGTTTTTATGCCTATCAGACAGGACAGCACATCCATGGCTCATGTACCGCAAGTAAAAATCCCCGCCACCTACATCCGTGGCGGCACCAGCAAAGGCGTGTTCTTCCGCCTGCAAGACCTGCCCGAGCAGGCGCAGATCCCAGGCCCTGCCCGTGATGCACTGCTGCTGCGGGTGATCGGCAGCCCCGACCCCTATGGCAAGCAGATCGACGGCATGGGCGGTGCCACTTCGAGCACCAGCAAGACCGTGATCCTGTCGCAAAGCATCAAGCCTGAACACGATGTCGACTACCTGTTCGGCCAGGTCAGCATCGACAAGGCCTTCGTCGACTGGAGCGGCAATTGCGGCAACCTCTCCGCCGCGGTCGGTTCGTTCGCCATCAGCAGCGGCCTGGTCGACCCGGCACGCATTCCGCGCAACGGCATCGCCACCGTGCGCATCTGGCAGGCCAACATCGGCAAGACCATCATCGCCCATGTGCCGATCACCGAGGGAGAAGTGCAGGAAACCGGCGACTTCGAGCTGGACGGGGTGACCTTCCCGGCTGCAGAGGTGCAGCTGGAGTTCCTCGACCCGGCGGCCGATGAAGATGGCGACGGCGGGGCGATGTTCCCCACCGGCAATCTGGTCGATGACCTCGATGTGCCAGGTGTCGGGACGTTCAAGGCGACCCTGATCAATGCCGGTATCCCGACCATCTTCGTCAATGCGGCGGATATCGGCTACACCGGCACCGAACTGCAGGACGCCATCAACGGCGACGCGCAGGCGCTGCTGCGCTTCGAGACGATTCGCGCCTATGGTGCCGTACGCATGGGCCTGATCGACAACGTCGACCAGGCTGCCGGGCGTCAGCACACACCGAAAGTGGCTTTCGTCGCGCCGCCGAGCACCTACACTGCGTCCAGTGGCAAAGCGGTGCAGGCAGGTGATATCGACTTGCTGGTACGGGCCTTGTCGATGGGCAAGCTGCACCATGCAATGATGGGGACAGCCGCGGTGGCCATCGGCACCGCGGCGGCCATTCCGGGCACGCTGGTCAACCTCGCCGCAGGCGGGGGCGAGCGCAGCGCCGTGCGTTTCGGCCACCCCTCGGGCACCCTGCGGGTGGGGGCCGAGGCGCGCCAGGTGAATGGTGAATGGACAGTGACCAAGGCAATCATGAGCCGCAGTGCTCGCGTGCTGATGGAGGGCTGGGTTCGCGTGCCTGGCGATAGCTTCTAACGCACCACTGGCGCTCGGCTTTAGTTCGTTGGGGCCGCTTTGCGCCCCTTCGCGGGCTTGCCCGCGAAGGGGCGCACCGCAGCCCCGGCAATTCTGAAGGGAGCTGGATATGAGCGCCAACGTAGACCTCAATGCCCGCCCGGACTACGACCGGGTGCTGCAAACCCTCGCCGATTACGCCCTCACGTACCGGGTCGAATCCGCCGAAGCCCTGGACACCGCACGCAACTGCCTGATGGATACCCTCGGCTGCGGCCTGCTGGCCCTGCGCTTCCCCGAATGCACCAAACTACTGGGCCCCCAGGTGGAAGGCACCTTTGTGCCCAACGGCGCCCGCGTCCCCGGCACCGCCTACCGCCTGGACCCGGTCAAGGCCGCCTGGGACATCGGTTGCACGGTGCGCTGGCTGGATTACAACGATACCTGGCTGGCCGCCGAATGGGCCCACCCCTCGGACAACCTAGGGGGCATCCTGGCCGTTGCCGATCACCTTTCGCAGAAGCGCGTGGCCGCAGGTGAAACACCGCTACTGATGCGCGATGTGCTCGAAGCCATGGTCATGGCTCACGAGATCCAGGGCGTACTGGCGCTGGAAAACGCCTTCAACCGTGTTGGCCTCGACCACGTGATACTGGTCAAGGTGGCCTCCACCGCCGTGTGCGCCAGGCTGATGGGGGCCAGCCGTGAGCAGATGCTGAGTGCCTTGTCCCACGCCTTCGTCGACGGCCAGGCGCTGCGTACCTACCGCCATGCGCCCAACGCCGGTTCGCGCAAATCGTGGGCCGCCGGTGATGCTTCCAGCCGTGGCGTGCGCCTGGCCGATATTGCCTTGCGTGGCGAGATGGGCGTGCCGGGTGTACTCACTGCGCCACAGTGGGGCTTCTACGATGTGCTGTTCAGTCACACCAACAAGGACCTTGCGCTCAAGCCGTCCGAGCAGCAAGAGCTGCGCGTGCCGCAGGCCCTGGGCAGCTACGTGATGGAGAACGTGCTGTTCAAGGTCAGTTTCCCGGCCGAGTTCCACGCCCAGACCGCATGCGAGGCAGCGGTAACCCTGCATCCACTGGTGCGTAACCGCCTGCACGAAATCGACCGTATCGTCATTACCACCCAGGAGTCGGCAATCCGCATCATTTCCAAGAGCGGCCCGCTGGCCAATGCCGCCGACCGCGATCACTGTCTGCAGTACATGGTGGCGGTGCCGCTGATTTTCGGTCATCTGGTGGCCGAGCATTACGAAGACACCTTCCATGCCAACCATCCCAGTATCGACCGCCTGCGCGAGAAGATGGAGGTGGTGGAAGACCCGCGCTTCAGCCGTGAATACCTGGAGCCGGACAAACGCTCGATCGCCAACGCGCTGCAGGTGTTCTTCAAGGATGGCAGCAGTACCGATCAGGTGGTGGTGGAATACCCGATCGGGCATCGCCGGCGGCGAGGGGAGGGCATACCGTTGCTGGAGGCCAAGTTCAGGGACAACCTGGCGACGCGCTTTGCGCGGCAGCGGTGTGGGGAGATTCTTGAGGTGTGCAAGGACCAGCAAAAGCTGGAACAGATGGCGGTGCACAGGTTTGTCGACCTGTTCGTGATCTGAGGTTGCCTGTGCTGGCCTCTTCGCGGCTTTCGCCGCGAAGAGGCCGGTACAGGTTGAAACAAGAAAGCCCCGACATTTCTGCCGGGGCTTTCCTTTACACCCTACAACTCAGCTTACGCCTGAACCACCGGGATCTTGGCGTTGGCTGCCGCTTCGCGGAACTCGGCGATCTGGTCGAAGCTCAGGTAGCGGTAAACGTCGGCAGCCATGCTGTCGATGTCCTTCGCGTACTGCATGTACTCTTCGACGGTCGGCAACTTGCCGATGATCGAAGCGACAGCAGCCAGCTCGGCCGATGCCAGGTACACGTTGGTGGCGTCGCCCAGACGGTTCGGGAAGTTACGGGTCGAGGTGGAGACCACGGTCGAACCGGTCTGCACACGTGCCTGGTTACCCATGCACAGCGAGCAGCCTGGCATTTCCATGCGCGCGCCAGCCTTGCCGTAGATGCCGTAGTAGCCTTCTTCGGTCAGCTGGTGAGCGTCCATCTTGGTTGGCGGAGCCAGCCACAGACGGGTCGGGATGCCGCCCTTGACCTTGTCCAGCAGCTTGCCGGCAGCACGGAAGTGGCCGATGTTGGTCATGCACGAACCGATGAACACTTCGTCGATCTTCTCGCCCTGTACCGAAGACAGCAGGCGGGCATCGTCCGGGTCGTTCGGCGCGCAGAGCACAGGCTCTTTCACCTCGGCCAGGTCGATTTCGATGATTTCGGCGTATTCGGCATCGGCGTCGGCCGACAGCAGCTCAGGCTTGGCCAGCCAGGCTTCCATGGCCTGGGCGCGGCGCTCCAGGGTGCGGGCATCGCCGTAGCCTTCGCCGATCATCCAGCGCAGCAGGGTGATGTTGGACTGCAGGTACTCGGCGATGGCCTTCTCTGGCAGCTTGATGGTGCAACCGGCAGCGGAACGCTCGGCCGAGGCGTCGGACAGCTCGAAGGCTTGCTCGACGGTCAGCTCGTTCAGGCCTTCGATCTCGAGGATGCGGCCGGAGAAGATGTTCTTCTTGCCCTTCTTCTCGACGGTCAGCAGGCCCTTCTGGATGGCGTAGTAAGGGATGGCGTGGACCAGGTCACGCAGGGTGATGCCTGGCTGCAGTTTGCCCTTGAAGCGCACCAGCACGGATTCTGGCATGTCCAGCGGCATGACGCCGGTGGCGGCGGCGAAGGCCACCAGGCCGGAACCTGCCGGGAACGAGATGCCGATCGGGAAGCGGGTGTGCGAGTCGCCACCGGTACCCACGGTGTCAGGCATCAGCATGCGGTTCAGCCAGCTGTGGATGATGCCGTCGCCAGGGCGCAGCGACACGCCGCCACGGGTGCGGATGAAGTCTGGCAGGGTGTGGTGGGTGGTGACGTCGATCGGCTTCGGATAGGCCGCGGTGTGGCAGAACGACTGCATCACCAGGTCAGCGGAGAAGCCCAGGCACGCCAGGTCTTTCAGCTCGTCGCGGGTCATCGGGCCAGTGGTGTCCTGGGAACCGACGGTGGTCATCTTCGGCTCGCAGTAGGCGCCTGGGCGCACGCCCTGGCCTTCTGGCAGGCCGCAGGCACGGCCGACCATTTTCTGTGCCAGGGTGAAGCCCTTGCCCGAATCGGCAGGCTGCTCCGGCTTCTTGAACAGGTCGGAAGCACCCAGGCCCAGTTCGGCACGGGCTTTTTCGGTCAGGCCGCGGCCGACGATCAGCGGGATACGGCCGCCAGCGCGGACTTCATCCAGCAGCACTTCGGTTTTCAGCTCGAAGTTGGTGACCAGTTCGTCGCTACCGTGACGGCGTACTTCGCCCTTGAACGGGTAAACGTCGATGACGTCGCCCATGGCCAGGTTGGTGCAGTCGAATTCGATCGGCAGGGCGCCGGCGTCTTCCATGGTGTTGTAGAAGATCGGGGCAATCTTGGTACCGAAGCAGAAGCCACCGGCGCGCTTGTTCGGCACGTACGGGATGTCGTCGCCGAAGAACCACAGCACCGAGTTGGTGGCGGATTTGCGCGAGGAACCGGTACCGACCACGTCACCGACGTAGGCAACCGGGAAGCCTTTGGCCTTGACGGCTTCGATCTGGGCCAGCGGGCCGACCGAGCCAGGCTGCTGCGGCTCGATGCCGTCGCGGGCCATCTTCAGCATGGCCAGGGCATGCAGCGGGATGTCAGGGCGCGACCAGGCGTCCGGAGCAGGGGACAGGTCGTCGGTGTTGGTTTCGCCAGGCACCTTGAACACGGTCAGGGTGTACTTGTCGGCGATGGCCGGACGCGAGGTGAACCACTCGCCGGCAGCCCAGGATTCCAGCACGGCCTTGGCGTGAACGTTGCCGGCCTTGGCTTTTTCGGCCACGTCGTGGAAGGCATCGAACATCAGCAGGGTGTGCTTGAGCTGTTCGGCCGCGACGGCGCCCAGTTCGGCGTCATCCAGCAGTGCGACCAGCGTTTCGATGTTGTAGCCGCCCTGCATGGTGCCCAGCAGTTCGGTGGCGTGCTTGCGGTCGATCAGTGGCGACTTGGCTTCGCCCTTGGCGACGGCGGAGAGGAAAGCGGCCTTGACGTAGGCGGCTTCGTCGACCCCTGGCGGTACGCGGTTGGTGATCAGGTCTACGAGGAAGGCTTCTTCGCCGGCCGGCGGGTTTTTCAGCAGCTCGACCAGGCCTGCAGTTTGTTCGGCGTTCAGCGGCTGGGGCACGATACCCAGGGCGGCACGCTCTTCGATGTGTTTGCGGTAGGCTTCAAGCACAGTTATTTCCCTCATCAGTGGTCCCTAAAGGGGGTCCGGGACGCTCATCCAGCATTCAATGCACCCATGCGCTGCCACGGCTTTGTGGGCCGCCCAGCCAGAGTCGCAAAGAATCCTTACAGAAGCTGCTTTCAAAGTTTTACGCCAGCAGAACGGGGAGCTGATGAGGGCTGGCACGGGCATGCGAGGGATGCATGGCCCGGGCCAACGCCGTTCTACCGGATGAACTGTGCTCGTGACGCTTTGAAAACAGCTTCCAACGGACATTGTTGCCTTTGAAAAGGCCGGATGATTCTACGGCAAAAAAAGCCCGAAGGTAAGGCGGCGAAGATGACTTTAACGAGTGACCCTGGTTAGACAAAGGGCTAACATGGGACCGTGTTCCACCGCCAAGCTGTTGTTTTTCATGTCCAACAAGTCCATCAAGACCCCTTGTGTCGGCCTGTGCTCCACGGTGTACGGGGACACGGTTTGCCGTGGCTGCAAGCGGTTCCACCACGAAGTGATCAACTGGAACGGCTACGACGATGCGCAGAAGCGCGCCGTGTGGCTGCGCCTTGAGCAGCTGCTGGTGCAGGTGATGATGGCCAAGCTGGAGGTGTTCGACAAAGGCCTGCTGCGCCAGCAACTGGAGCAGCGTTCCATCCGCTTTGTCGAGCAGCAGTCGGAATACTGCTGGGCGTACCAGCTGATTGCCCGCGGAGCGCGGATGATCCGTGACCTGGAGGCCTATGGCATGGTGCTGTTGCCGGAATTCCGCGACTGGGAGCTGCCGCAGTTGCGCGACGCCATCGACCGCGAGTTCTTCCTGCTGTCCGAGGCGCATTACCAGCGCTACATCGCCCCGGCGTTCCTGCAACAGGCTTTGGAGTAGGCTGTTTCCCGCTGATATCAGGCGGCATCGCTCGCGTAGTGTCCGGCGTTTTCCATGTACAGGAAGCGCCCATGAGCGACTACGTCTACCACCCGGAATTTTCCTTTTTGGCTCGCTGCTGGTGGCAGCTGGGCGATGAGCTCTTGCATCCCGATCAGTGGGACGCTTCGACCGCCAGGCTTGCGCCCATTTGGCTGCATTATGGCGGGGCCGGGTTTCACAATGACCACTGGTACCGGTATCTGCGGGCCGAGCCCGAAGGCGCCGGGCCATTGCGGCTGGAGCCATGGAGCTACACCTTGCCCAGTCATGTGTATGGCGAGCTGTTCTGGTTCGGAGCCTATGTCAGCGGTACGGACCGGACCGGGGCGACGCTGCGCTATGAAATGCGGCCTTATGACCGGAACTGGAAACCGCTGAAGCGGATTGTCTACAGTAAGCCGGGGGTGCTGTCAGGCTTCGCAGGCTATGCGGGCGTGAAGGACCAGGCCGATGCGGCGGCCGGGCGTCAGCATCTGACCGATCCGCAGCACCTGTGGAACCTTTCGGGTATCAACCACAAGGATATCAAGCGCGGGGCGCGGTTGTGCAATGTCGTTCTGGTCGACGCCGCCGGGCAACGGGCCAGGCGCATCGCCAACCAGGAGGCGTGGCTGATAAACACGCTGACTGGCGAGCCGGGCCTGATGGCCCTCGAAGTGCTGGACTACGCCCATGAAGCGCGTGATGTCGCCTGGGGCACGGGCCTGCAGCGGGCGGGCAACAGTCATGTGTTCAAGGCAGAGCACAGTTTCATCGCCAGTTTGTGCTGGCGGCCCGACGAGACGCCAGCCGGCCCTGCCGGCTCCACGGACGGCGTGCAGGGCTTGGTGGCAGCTCGCTTTGACGAAGGCTGGGAGTGGAACCCACGGGCAAGGTTGAGTGTGGAGCAGACCGATTCGTTGGGCACGCGCTGGCGCGACGATGAAACCCGACCGGCATGCGAGCGTTTCTGGTTTGCCGCCTACCTCGATAACGGGGTGTATGCGTATGAGATCTGGCCGCTTGACGCACGTGGTCGGCGCCTGAACTTCACCCTGCGCAAACAGAAGGGCTGGACCATGAGCCTGGCGCAGCGCTGGCAATCGGTTCGTGCGCAGGCGGATTTTCTTTGGCATCTGGACGGGTTGGACCCGGGTGCCTTGCAGGTGGGGGCAACAGTGGCCAACGTGAAACTCAGGCACAGCAGTGGCCGAGTCGTGAAGCTGGCAGATCGCAGCGAACGCAGGCTGGGTACGGAGGCGCTGGGTGAGGAAGGATCCCTGACTGTGCAGGTGCTGGAAACCTCGGCCAGGTTCTAGGGGGCGCAAGGGCGCTGCTACAGCGCCCTTGCCGGGGTTCAGTCGCCGCTGTACTCGCAGCCGCTGGTGCAGGTCTCGTGGATGCGGACCTTCGACAGTTCCGGCAGCAGCGGTTTGACCTGGTCCCAGATCCACTTTGCGATCACTTCGCTGGTAGGGTTTTCCAGGCCAGGAATGTCGTTCAGGTAGTTATGGTCCAGTTGCTCGTAGATCGGCTTGAAGATCGCCTTGATCTCGGCGAAGTCCCGGATCCAGCCGGTGTGCGGGTCGAGCGGGCCGGTCAGGTGCAGGCCGACCTTGAACGAGTGGCCGTGCAAGCGACCACATTTGTGCCCGGCAGGGACGTGAGGCAGGCGATGGGCCGATTCGAATGTGAATTCCTTGAAGATTTCCACGCTGTCATAACTCTATGTGAATCAAGAATGCGCGCAGTCTACCAGCATGGCCGCTACAAGGCTTGCAGGCGTTCATGCAACCGCCCGGTGGCAATCAGCTCCAGCAACTCGTCGCCCAGCCGCTGGCTCTCGGCAATGGCCTTGTACCAGTAGCGCTTGCGGCCAGGCGCATCGCCCATGAAACGCTTGAAGTCATTGCGGTCGGGCAGCTTGCCGTAGGGCAGCGCCGCCAGGTACTGAGGCGAGGGTGTCATCAGCAGCACGTTCTGCAGGCGGGTGGCATCGCCCTTGCGCCAGGGCAGGGCTTTGTCGAACCAGCCGGGTACCACCTTGTCGGTGAAGTGCGGGTACAGCACCAGGTCGTCGCCACGGTAGGGCAGGTCGAGGTGGTAGTCGAGCAAGCCGCCGTCGCGGTAGGTACCTGCACCTGCGCCGGGGATGTCTTTCACACCCTCCATGACCATGGGGATGGAGCCCGAGGCGAGCAGGGCATGGCGCAGGTTGGTCAGGTCCAGTGGCAGGCAGCGTGAGGGGAAGTCGGTCAGTGCGTCGAGCGGCGGCGTGGCGCGGCCGTCATGCAGGATGATGCGCTCGAAGTGCCGGGCCAGGCGTGAACGGCCGAGCAAGTTGCTGGCGATCACAGAACCCAGACCGAAGCCCAGGCGGCCGCGATGGTCGTGGGCGAGCTGGCCATGGCTCTTCACTACCAGGATGTTCAGGCGATAGTGCGGGTTGGCCAGCAGCTGGCCGTCGCGGCCTTGCAGCAGGTCATCCAGCATGTGTTGGCAGCTACGGCTGATTTCGGCCGGGGTGACGCCCTTGGCGAAATCCTGCTCGGTGTACAGTGCGCCCAGGCGACGGATGCCTGCGACCGGGTCGTCGAGGCAGGCACTGGCGAAGCGCCAGGCGCCGATCGAGGCGCCGATCAGCGCACGTTGGCGTGGTGCCGACGGTAGCCACTCACCGAACAGCGCCAGGTCCAGACCCTGGATGCCCAGCGGCTTCGGCCCGCCAGCCGCACCTGGCAGCACTCCGACATCGGCCGCCTGCAGGCCGCGCTCGCGGACCTGCCGCAGGGCACGTTGGCCGGCCTTGAAGGTCAGGGCGGGGTATTTGATGTGAATGGCGCTCATGGCGGACCTCTTGGGCGGCAGGCGGGTCATTATAGGGCTTCATACGAATACCCTGTGGCTTCAGCCGCGAAGAATACAGCGCGGTGCATGGCACCGGCTGTGCCGGTGTTCGCGGGTGAACCCGCTCCCTCAGGGGCGCGCAGTATTTGGTGATGGCGAGACAGTAGCCTGACCTGCGCTATCATGGCGCCAGTTGTTTTCAGGTTGAATTAAGGACCGGTGGTTAATCTTAACCCCGTAGACAACTTGCACAGTTCTCAGGAGAGAAGAACGATGAAACGCATGACTACCCTGTTCACCGTAGCCGCCGTCCTTGCACTGGGCGCCCATTCCGCCATCGCCAAGGATGTGCAGCCCGACGAAGTGGTCAAACTGGTCAATGCCAAGACCGTCAAGTCGCTGGAGGAACTCAAGGCCGCCGCCGTGGCCAAGCACCCAGGTGCCACTGTCACCGACTCGGAGCTTGAAGACGAGTACGGCCGCTACATCTACAAGGTCGAGCTGCGCGACACGCAGAACGTCGAATGGGATGTGGCGCTGGACGCCAAGACCGGTGAAGTGCTGAAGGACGAGCGGGACAACTGATGATCCACCTACTGCGGCCGGCGCGCTACCTCGCGCTGGCCCTGCTGGCCGTGTGTTCCCTGGCCGTTGCCCGCGACCTGGACCAGGACGAAGCCCTGGAACTACGCCAGAAGGGCATCATCCTGCCACTCGAGCATCTGCTGGAAACCGCCCTGGGGCGTCACCCCGGGGCGCGCCTGCTGGAGGCCGAGCTGGAAGAAGACGACAATCGCTACGAATACGAAGTCGAGTTGCTGACGGCTGAAGGCGTGGTGCGCGAGATCAAGCTCGACGCCAGCAGCGGTGCCCTGCTCAAAGACGAGGAAGACGACTGAATGCGCCTGTTGCTTGTCGAGGACAATGTACCGTTGGCCGATGAACTGACCGCCGGCCTGCAGCGCCAGGGCTACGCCGTGGACTGGCTGGCCGACGGCCGTGACGCGGTGTACCAGGGCCAGAGCGAACCCTACGATTTGATCATCCTGGACCTTGGCCTGCCGGGCCTGCCGGGCCTGGAAGTGCTGGCCCAGTGGCGTGCTGCCGGCCTGGCCACGCCGGTGTTGATCCTTACTGCCCGTGGCTCGTGGGCCGAGCGTATCGAAGGGCTGAAGGCCGGGGCCGATGACTATCTGAGCAAACCCTTCCACCCCGAAGAGCTGCAGTTGCGCATCCAGGCGCTGTTGCGCCGTGCCCGTGGCCTGGCCAACCAGCCGACGCTGGAAGCGGCCGGCCTGCACCTGGACGAAAGCCGGCAGTGCGTGAGCCGGGACGGCGTGGATATCCAGCTGACCGCCGCCGAGTTCCGGCTGCTGCGCTACTTCATGCTGCATCCGCAGCAGATCCTGTCCAAGAGCCACCTGGCCGAGCACCTCTACGACGGTGAAACCGAGCGCGACTCCAACGTGCTGGAAGTGCACGTCAACCACTTGCGACGCAAGCTGGGCCGCAGCGTCATCGAGACCCGCCGCGGGCAAGGCTACATCTACGCCGGGAGCGCCGCGTGAAGTCGATCCAGGCGCGCCTGAGCCTGGGCCTGGTGGCGGTGCTGGTGGTGGTCGGTCTGGTGCTGGCACAGCTGACCTTGTGGCTGTTCGAAGTCGGCCTGCAGCGCTACCTGGAGAACGGCCTGCGCAAGGAAAGCGAAAACCTGCTGGTGGCCCTGGTGCGCGGGCCTTCGGGCCTGCAGCTGGATGAGCGGCGTATCTCGGCCGCCTACCAGCGGCCGTTTTCCGGCTATTACTTCCGCATCGATTTCGATAAAGGCACCTGGCGTTCCCGTTCGCTGTGGGATCTGGACATGCCCAAGCCCGCCGCGCCGGGCCTTTCCGACAGCCACGAACTCGGCCCGGAAGGCCAGCAACTGCTGGCCTTGCGTGCCGATTACCGGCGTCTGGGCCAGGACATCTCGATCAGCGTGGCACAGGATTATTCACCGGTACGCGAAGGTTTCCGGCGCCTGCAGCAGATCGGCCTGGGCATGGGCCTGGTGGCGCTGATCCTGGTGCTGGTGTTGCAGCGTATCACCGTGACCCGCTCGCTGCGGCCGCTGGAGCGGGCACGCCAGCAGATCGCCCAGTTGCAGCAGGGCCAGCGTTCGCAGCTGGATGCCGAAGTGCCCAGCGAACTGGCGCCGCTGGTGGGGCAGATCAATCACCTGCTGAGCCATACCGAAGACAGCCTGCGCCGCTCCCGCAATGCCCTGGGCAACCTGGGCCATGCACTGAAGACGCCACTGGCGGTGTTGCTGAGCCTGGCCTCCAGCGAGCGCCTGAAGGACCTGCCGGATGTTCGCACGCAGATGCGTGAGCAACTGGAGCAGATTCAGCAGCGCCTGGCGCGTGAGCTGAACCGTGCGCGCCTGGCGGGGGATGCGCTGCCTGGCGCTCAGTTCGATTGCGACCTCGAGCTGCCGGGGTTGCTGGGGACGCTGGGCATGATTCATGGTGAGGGCCTGCTGCTGGCCAGGGACGTACCGCCCGGGCTGCTGCTGCCGTGGGACCGGGAGGACTTCCTGGAACTGCTCGGCAACCTGCTGGACAACGCCTGCAAGTGGGCCGACAGCGAGGTACGGCTGGGAATTGCGCCGAATGCCGAGGGCTACCAGGTGTGGGTCGATGATGATGGCCCCGGTATCCCCGAAGGCCAGCGGCAACAGGTGCTGGAGCGCGGCTCGCGGCTGGACGAGCAGGTCGACGGGCACGGGCTGGGGTTGGGCATCGTGCGCGATATCGTCGAGGCCTGGGGCGGGCGCCTGGCGTTGCTGGATAGCCCCCTGGGCGGCTTGCGGGTAAGCATCGACTTGCCGCGCAAGGCTCGGTGATACCGGGGCCGCTTTGCGGCCCATCGCCGGCAAGCATGACTCCGTGGGCCATATCACCACTGCAAAAAAATTGCAGTACAGCCGCATTTTTTTGAATTAGCCCAATCCCACCCCACCCGGCAAAATTCCCCCACGAAACCCTGCGGTTTCCATCTCTCCACGGACGGAGCCCCTTGTGCTATTGCAACCGCAATACGAGGCCCAGGCCACCTTGGCTGGGCTTTCTTTTCAACCAGAAAAACTACAGATTCCGATTACCTACATGTCTGCCTCGCGTTCCGAAAGTCGTCTGCAGCGGCTGTTGCCAGCGCCCCTGAATATTCCCCCCAAAGAATGGTTGCGTGCCGGTATCGGCGCGTTGCTCGGCCTGTTCCTTGCCGGCTGGCTGACCAGCATGGCCTATGGCCCCAGCATTGCCTTGCACCTGCTCGGCCCGCTGGCGGCTTCGGCCGTGCTGGTGTTCGCCGTGCACTCCGGTCCGTTGGCCCAGCCTTGGCCGGTGCTGGGCAGCTACGCCCTGGCCGGTGTGGTCGGCCTGGCCATGCGCCAGGGCTTCGGCCCGGAGTTGTGGGTGGCCGCTGCCGCCCTCGGTATCTCGATCCTGGTGATGTGCCTGCTGCGCTGCCTGCACCCGCCAGGTGGCGGGGTGGCGGTGAGCGCGGTGCTGGCCGACCCGGGGCTGACCGCGATGGGCGATCACCTGCTGGAGCCGGTGCTGCTCAATGCACTGATTCTGGTAGCGGTGGCGATCCTCTACAACCGCCTTACCGGCGTGCGGTACCCGAAAGGCGCGGTGCCGCGCAAGGACCTGCACCACACCCATGACCCGCTGCCCAGCGAGCGGGTAGGCATCCGTGGGGAAGACCTGGACCAGGCCCTGGAAGACCTGGGCGAGTTCGTCGACGTCACCCGGGACGAACTGGAACGCATCATCCTGGCCACCGAGCAACATGCCCTGCAGCGCAGCCTCGGTGGCATCACCGCAGCCTCGGTGATGTCCCGCGACGTGCAGTTCGCCACCCCCGATACCACTCTGGAGCAGGCCTGGAAACTACTGGCCAGCCACCATCTGAAAACCCTGCCGGTGCTGCAGCAGGGCAAACTGGTGGGAATAGTCAGCCTCAGCGACCTGGTCGGCCCGGCCATGCAGCGTGGTCGCTTCAGTTGGCGCGGTTTGTTCGGCCGCAAGGCGGTGCGCATGGAGCAGGTGATGAGCCGCCGGGTAATCAGCGTCAGCAGCCAGCACCCATTGGAGCGCTTGCTGCCGTTGCTGTGCGAACAGGGCCTGCATTGCCTGCCGGTGCTCGATGCCGACCAGTTGGTGGGCGTGGTCACCCAGACCGACCTGATCGCCGGCCTCAAGCGCCAGCTGCTCAGCAAGGCCGAGGCTTCAGATAACCGGGTCCCAGCGTTGTGACCAGTCGCTGGCGCCGTCGGCCACCAGCCGGCGCAGGATGGCGAAGGCCTGTTGCAGGGCTTCGCTGTCGCGCTTGCGCGGGTACACCAGGAAGGTCGGGTAGGTGAATTCCGGCGCCTGCGGTACCCGCTCGAACACCCCGCTGTCCAGATAGGCCTGCACCACCCGCGTGCGGAAGTAGCCGCTGCCGCCCTGGTCAAGTATGAACTGCAAGGCCAGCGGGCCCAGGTTGAAGCTCAGCGCCGGGCGCGCGCAGTCGGGCAGGGCGGCATCGTGCTGGCGACGGAAGGCTTCGCCCCAGTCGATATAGATGTACGGGGCCGGCTGGTTGACCCGGCGCACACGAATCAGCTTCTCCTCCATCAACTGCTCCACCTGCAAGCCTGGACCGTAGGTCGGCTGGTAGACCAGCGCGGCATCCAGCAGGCCCATCTCGACCTTGCGCAGCAGCGCTTCGCCGTCGCTCACCTCGCTGCGGATGGCGTGGCTGGGCAGCTCGCGGTGCAGGGCACTGACCCAGTCGAGCAGCATCGGATTGCCCAGGCTCACCTCACCACCCACGTGCAGCACTTGCTGGCAACCCTCGGGCAGCGGCAGGTCGCGCCGCGCCGCTTCCCAGGTTTGCACCATCTGGTTGGCATAACTGACGAATGCCTCGCCGTCGCTGGTCAGGCTGGCGCCGTTGCGGCTGCGCACGAACAGCTGGCAGCCCAGTTGCTGTTCCAGGCGCTGCACCCTTGCGGTGATCGCCGTCTGTGACACGAACAGGCGTTCGGCGGCGGCGACCAGGCTGCCGCAACGCACGATTTCCAGAAAGGTACGGGCCTGATCGATGTCCATGAGCTGCTCGGTGGCTGAAGGGGCTGCCTATTCTAGAGGCTTTGCACCGTTGTGGGGCGTTTTTGCGTTGTCTGCAAATTTGCAGGTCGGTTGTGACTTTAGTCCCATGGCGGCGCGGGTGTAGCGGTCCATACTCAAGTTTCGCCCTTCAATAACAACAAGTACCGGGTTTCTTTCGATATGAGCTACCAGCACAGCTACGCCCATTCCATTTCCGACCCTGCCGCGTTCTGGGCGGAACAGGCCGCGCATCTGGCCTGGCACCGCAAGCCTGCCCTCACGCTGCAAGACAATGCCGACGGCACCCACCGCTGGTTTTCCGATGGCCGCCTGAACAGCTGTTACCTGGCCCTCGATCACCAGATCGAGCAGGGCCGTGGCGAGCAGCCGGCGCTGATTTACGACTCGCCGGTGACCGGTGTGCAGCAGGCCTACACCTATCACCAACTGCGCGACGAGGTGGCGCGACTGGCCGGTTTGCTGCGCCAGTTGGGCGTGAACAAGGGCGATGGCGTGATCATCTACATGCCCATGGTGCCGCAGGCGGCCATGGCCATGCTGGCCTGCGCGCGGATTGGCGCAGTGCACTCGGTGGTGTTCGGTGGCTTTGCCGCCAACGAGCTGGCCTTGCGCATCGACGATGCCCGGCCGACGCTGCTGCTGACGGCGTCCTGCGGGCTGGAGTTCGAGCGGGTAATCGAATACAAGCCGCTGGTCGATCGTGCCCTGCAACTGGCCCGTCACCAGCCGCGCAATGTGCTGGTGCTGCAGCGCCCGCAGGCGCGTGCCCAGCTGCATCCGGGCCGCGACCTGGACTGGCAGGCGGCATTGGCCGAAGCCGAGCCGGTGGCACCGGTGGAACTGGATGCGGGCGACCCGCTTTACATCATGTATACCTCTGGCACCACCGGCAAACCCAAGGGCATCGTGCGGGAAAACGGCGGCAATGCCGTGGCGCTGTGCTACGCCATGCGCCATATCTACGGCATGCAGGCCGGCGATGTTTGGTGGGGCATATCCGACGTGGGCTGGGTGGTCGGCCATTCGCTGATCGTCTATGGGCCGCTGATGAGCGGCTGCACCACAGTGTTCTACGAAGGCAAGCCGATTCGCACCCCGGACGCCTCGGCCTATTGGCGGGTGGTGGAGCAATACAAGGTCAACGCATTGTTCTGCGCCCCTACGGCCATGCGCGCCATCCGCAAGGAAGACCCTGAGGGCGAGCTGATCCGCAAGCACGACCTGAGCTCGCTGCGCCAGCTGTTCCTGGCTGGCGAGAAACTGGATTCGAGCACCCACGAATGGCTGGAACGGGTCAGTGGCAAGCCGGTGCACGACCATTGGTGGCAGACCGAGACCGGCTGGCCGGTCACCGCGCCCTGCGTCGGGCTGGAAGGCAGCGCGGCGAAGCCAGGGTCGAGCAACCGTGCGGTGCCGGGCTACCACGTGCGCGTGCTGGATGACGAGGGCCACTTGCTGGGGCCGAACCATCAGGGCTCGATCGTCATCGCCCTGCCATTGCCGCCCGGGTGCAGCCAGACGCTGTGGGGGGACCATGAGCGTTATCTGCAGGCCTACCTGCGGACCTACCCGGGGTATTACCACACGGGTGATGGTGGCTACCTGGACGATGACGGCTTCGTCTACATCATGGGGCGCACGGATGACGTGATCAACGTGTCCGGGCACCGGCTGTCCACTGGCGAGATGGAGGACCTGGTGGCGCGCCACCCGGCGGTGGCCGAGTGCGCGGTGATTGGTGTACATGACGAGATCAAGGGGCAGGTGCCGTTGGCCCTGGTGGTGCTCAAGGACGGCGAAGGCATTGCCGAGGCGCAGTTGCTGGTGGACCTGGTGGGTAGCGTGCGCGAGGAGATTGGCGCGTTGGCGTGTTTCAACCGAGTGCGGTTGGTGAAGCGGCTGCCCAAGACCCGCTCCGGGAAGATTCTGCGGGCGGTGCTGCGCAAGATTGCCGACGGGCAGGACTATGTGCCGCCATCGACCCTGGATGACCCTGCGGTGCTGGGGGAGATCGAGGCGGTGCTGGCGGATTTGCCCAGGGCGGGTTGATGTTTTGACTTTGCCGGCCTCTTCGCGGGTAAACCCGCTCCCACAGGGATGTCACAGGCCTTGAGAACTGTGCAATACCTGTGGGAGCGGGTTTACCCGCGAAGAGGCCGGCCCAGGCAATGCAGTTCTAGGGCTCTACCTGATGCAGCTGCCCCAACCGGCTGCGCGTTCGCATCAGGTCGGCAAGCGGCCCGCCCAGGCTTTCTTCCAGTGGCCGCTTGCCGATCACCAGCACCTGCCGATCCTGGTCATAAAGCACATCCACCAGGTTGACGAAACGTTGTTGCGCCGCCAGCGAACATTCCGACAAGTCATCCAGCCCATCGATGATCCACTCATCGTACTGCCCGGCCAGCACCAGGTAGTCGATAACTGCCGTGGCCTTTTCGCACAGGTCGTCAAAGCCAAGCACAATCCGCCGGCCATCAACGGCCAGCGCGCGCAGCGGGCGCTTGTTCACTTCCAGCATTACCGGCTGCGGCTCGGGCACATTCAACGCCTGGCGCTGCGCTGCGTTGCCCGGCCACACATAATGGCCCCGGGTAAAGCGCTGATGCTCGCGGTTGGCCGGCAGGCTGCGGAAATCGGTATCGCCACTCACTTCCAGCACTTCCATCGCGCTGTTGATCAGGCGGATCACCGGCAGGAAGCGCTCGTGGTACAGCGGGTTGGGCAGCAGCCCTTCAGGTGCATAGTTGGACGTCACCAGCAGGAACACGCCACGGCTGAACAACGCATTGAACAGCCGGGTGAGCAGCATGGCATCGCCAATGTCGTGCACATGGAATTCGTCAAAGCACAGCACCCTGCAATCGCCTACCAGTTCGTCGAGGGTCGCTCCCAATGCGTCGTCCAGCGCCCGGTGGCGGTGCATGCCCTGGTGCAGGCGGGCGAAGAAGTCATGGAAATGCAGACGCAGCTTGGCTTGCACCGGCACGGCCTGGAAAAAGCCATCGAGCAGCCAGCTTTTGCCCCGGCCTACCGAACCGTAAAGGTACAGGCTGCGAGGCTGGCCTTGTTCGAGCTGCGCCAGTTGTTCGGCCATGCAGTGGATCACCCGGCGTTGGCCGTCGCTGAGCTGGTAACCGCGGCTGTGCGCCTTGTCCTCGAACCAGCCGAGCAGTTCACTCTGGTTGGCGGCGGCGCCGCGCAGGCGTTGGCCAAGCTGACGTAGCGAGGTAGGGATCCAGGCAGGCAAAAGCAAAGCTCCTTGGGCTATGGCGGGGCAGTGTGCAGCTTGCCCGAGGGCGGCCATTTTGACCAATACAGAAATTGCGCGGCAATCATCGCCTGACGAGATAGATTTGCCGTGCAGGCGTACAGTAAAGGCTGGCATCGGTTCGAGGAGGGACGAGCATGCACGCCGACCATGATCTACAGCGTTTCGTCGAGGCGCAGAACCCTGTGTATGACCAGGTGATGCAGGAGCTGCAGACCGGGCGCAAGCGCAGCCACTGGATGTGGTACGTGTTCCCGCAGGTCGATGGCCTGGGCCACAGCGCCATGGCCGAACGCTATGCGCTGGCCGGTATCGACGAGGCCCGTGCCTACCTTGCTCATCCGCTGCTTGGCCCACGCCTGGAGGCTTGCGTGACTGCGCTGCTGCAGCACAGCGACAAGAGCGCCCGTGAAATGCTCGGCAGCCCCGACCACCTCAAGTTGCGCTCGTGCCTGACCCTGTTCGCCAAGGCAGCGCCCGGCAACCCGCTGTTCCAGCTGGCGTTGGTGCAGTTCTACGATGGTGAGCCGGACGCCCTGACCCTGGCCATGTTGCAGGGTTGATTCAACCCTTGTGCTCCAGTTGGCGCTCGATCATGTACTTCACTGCCAGCCGACGTTCTTTCAGGCGGCGCAGGTCTTCATCCTCGAAGTTGCCCGCCGAGATCGACTCGGCGGCCAGCACCTGGTTGTCGATGTCCATGTATTCGTCCAGCAGCCGATCCAGTGCCTTGTCCTGCTGACGGCGTTGCTGGACGATTTCGCGCGGGTAGTGCAAGTCCTGATAAAGGTCGTGGGAGACAGGCATGGGGTCCTCCTTGGTCAATACAGATGGCTCATCTGATTGGAAGGGAGGAAAGCGATTGTGTTGAAGCCAAGCGGGCGGAAAACGACGGATGGTCACCATGCCAACCGCAAAAATGACTAACTCGCTGTTTTTTGGTAATTTTTTTCATCAGGGGGTTCACAGACCCAAAGTTTGTTGTTAAAGTGCCGCGCATTCCAAGACAACAACCCAGTTGTCACTCAGTTGGAATTGTCAGAGCAGCAAACGCTGCATCCGATACAGGGGCGTCGCCAAGCGGTAAGGCAGCAGGTTTTGATCCTGCCATGCGTTGGTTCGAATCCAGCCGCCCCTGCCATTTTCTTGCTTCAAACGTATCTCGGTCCGGTGCTTGGAAAGACAAGCGCTGGGCTTTGTCGTTTCTGCAGGTTTTGCCAGGGGCTCTGTTCGGTCACCTGGCAGTTCCAAGCATCTCGTTCAGCAAGCGGGCCAGTTCGTCGGCCTGTACCGGCTTCTGGATCACCAGGCTGCCCGGCAGCTCCAACCCCTGCAATTCTGCATAACCGGTAAGAAGCACCACCGGCAGGTGCGGGTACCGCTCGCGTGCCGCTAGTGCCAGTTGCGCACCATTGAACTCGGGCATGGCGAAATCGCTCAGTAGCAGGTCGATCTGCTCATCCAGTAAAGCCAAGGCTTGTTCGCCACTGTGCGCCTGGCGCACTTGGTAGCCATACTGGCGCAATACATCACCGAGCATGTCCCGTACCAGATGGTCGTCATCCACCAGCAGCACGGTGCGATTACGGCCGCTTTCGCTTATCGAGTGGCTGAGCAGCGACGGCATCGGTTCGTTGACGGCTTCACTTTTGACTGCCGGCAGGTACACGGCCACCTGCGTACCACGCCCCGGCGTGGTGTCGATACGTACGCCACCCCCGGACTGTTTGGCGAAGCCGAACACCTGGGCCAGGCCCAGGCCCGAGCCTTTGCCGATATCCTTGGTGGTGAAGAACGGCTCGAACACCTTGGCCAGCACCTCTTCGCTCATGCCGCAGCCGGTATCGCGGATGCTCAGCATCACGTACTCGCCAGGGTCCGGGTCTTCCGGGCGCTGTGGGCGGGCGTCGATCAGCGTGTTGCGGGTCGACAGCGTCAGTTGGCCGCCGTCGGGCATGGCATCGCGGGCGTTGATCGCCAGGTTGAGAATGATCATTTCGGTCTGGGTCGGGTCTGTCAGCGCCTGCCACAGGGTTGGTTCCAGGTCCAGACGTACCGAGACATTGCCGCCCAAGGTGCGGCGCAGCAATTCTTCCAGGCCGGCCAAGGTGCGGTTGAGGTTCAGCGCCACCGGCTCCAGGCGCTGGCGACGGGAGAAAGCCAGCAACTGCGAGGTCAGCTTGGCACCGCGCTCGCCGGCTTCGCGAATGTGCGTGAGCCGCGCACGGGCTTTTTCCAGGTCGGCTTTGGCCAGGTCGCGCTCGAGGAAGCTGGCGCCGGTGAGGATTACCGTCAGCAGGTTGTTGAAATCGTGCGCCACACCGGCGGTCAGCTGACCGACCGCTTCCAGCCGCTGCATCTGCTGCAGCGCGGCCTCGATACGTTCGCGTTCGGCGATCTGCTCGCGCAGGCGGGCGTTGGCTTCGGCCAGGCTAAGGGCGGCCTCGCGTTCGCTGGTGATGTCGCGCGCCACCACGTAAAGCAGGGTGTCTTCCGGCACCACCACCCAGGACAACCAGCGCTGCTGGCCACCGGCATCCAGGATACGCCCGACAAAGCGGGCGCTGGTGCGGCCGTGGGCGAGGGCGGCCAGTTCGGTGAGCAGCAGTTCCTGGTCGGGCTCGGGTAGCAGGTGCAGCAAGGACGACTGGCTCAGGCGCTCGCGGGACAAGCCCAGGCTGGCTTCCCAGGCGGGGTTCAGCGCGACTGGGGTCAGGTCCTTGTTGAGCACGGCCAGCAAGTCTTGCGACAGCTCCCAGGCACGGTCGCGTTCGCGAGTGCGGCGCTCGACCCTTTCACCCAGCATCTCGTTGAGCTGACGCAGTGCCTGGTTGGCCAGGCGCTGGGCATGGATGTCCTGCAGCACCCCGGAAAAACGCACGCACTGGTCGTTGACGAACTGGCTCTGGCCGCTGCTGAGCAACCAGCGCGGTTCCAGCCCAGCGGGTTGGGCGATGCGGAACTCGACCCGATACACGCCGCCACTTTCCGGGCACATGGCGTGCTCTACCGCCTCGCGCACCTGCGGCAGGTCGTCAGGGTAGATGCCGGCGTAAAACACGTCGAGGGTCATTTCGGTATCGACAGGCAGGCCGAACAGGGTCTTGCAGCGGTCGTCCCACAACAACAGCCCTTCTTGCGGGCGCATGTCCCAGGTGCCCATGCCAGCAGCATCGATGGCAATGCGTGCACGTGCCTCGACGTCGGCCAGGGCTTCTTCGGCGCGGCGTCGGCGCTGGCGCTCCTGCACTTCGGTCAGGGCCCGGCGTACGGCCTTGGGCAGCAGCGGCAGGTTCTTCTTCAGCACATAATCGGTGGCGCCCAGGCGGATCATTTCCACCGCATGTTCTTCGCCGTAGATACCAGACAGGAAGATGAACGGAATATCCGGTGCCAGGCGCTGGGCAATGGCCAGCACTTCGGTGCCGGACGAGCCCGGCAGCACGCAGTCGCACAGGATCAGGTCATGGCTGGACTCGCGCAGGGCTTGCTCGACACCGGCATGGTCGAACACCAGTTGCGCCTGCACATTCAGCCCGCTGCGTTCCAGGCGCATCAGGGTCAGCTCGGCGTCCATCGAGTTGTCTTCGACCATCAGCAGCTTGAGCGGTGTCGGCAGCATCGTCGCAGGCACCTCAGATGCTGCCACGCCGGGTCAGGCGCAGCGAGCCGGGTGGCGGTTCGTTGAGTACCGCCCAGAATATCCCCAGGTCGGAAATGGCGGCGACGAACTCCTTGAACTCCACCGGCTTGACCACGTACGCGTTCACTCCCAGCTCGTAGGCGCGCAGCAGGTCGGGCTCCTCGCGCGAGGACGTCAGCATCACCGTCGGGATGCTGCGCAGCTCGGCGGTGGCGCGCACTTCCTTCAGCACCTCCAGGCCATCGACCTTTGGCAGTTTCAGGTCCAGCAGCAATACGGCGGGGTTGCCATCGTCACGTTCGGCATAGGCATTGCGCCGTAGCAGGTAGTCGAGTGCTTCGGCACCGTCACGCAGCACGATGACCTCGTTGGCCAACTGGCTGCGCTCCAGCGCCAGGAGCGTCAGCTCCAGGTCCCGTGGGTTGTCTTCGACCAGCAGGATGGGTTTGAGCATGGTAGCGGTGCCTCAGGTGTTAGCGGGGTGGCGCGGGAGGGTGAAGTGGAAGGTGGCTCCCTGGCCAACCTTGCCGTGGGCCCAGACCCGGCCGTCATGGCGTTCGATGATACGACGGACACTGGCCAGGCCGATGCCGGTCCCTTCGAAGTCTTCCATGCGGTGAAGGCGCTGGAACACGCCGAACAGTTTGTTCGCGTAGGCCATGTCGAAGCCCACGCCGTTGTCGCGAATGCAGATCTCGGTTTCGCCCGGGTGCTGCACGGCGCTGATGCCGATGCGTGCCGGGGTCCGCCCACGTGTGTATTTGATGGCGTTTGCCAGCAGGTTGTGCAAGGCCATGTTGATGAACGCCGGATCACCGATCACCTTGGGCAACTGGGAGATGTCCCAGACAATTTCGCGGTTTTGGTAGTCGGGCGCAAGTTCGCTGCGAATGGCTTCGACCAGGGCGTTGAGGTCGACTTCGGACAGACGCAGGGCCGAGCGGCCCATTTGCGAGAAGTTGAGCAGGTTGTCGACCAGGCTTCCGGCAAAATGCGCGGCTTCCTCGATGTGTTGCAGAAAACGCCTGCCACGCTCGCTGAGGCCCTGGCCCTCTATTTCGCCGAGCAGTTCGGAGTAACCGGCAATATGGCGCAGGGGCGCGCGCAGGTCATGGGACACGCTGTAGGAAAACGCTTCGAGCTCCTTGTTCGAGCGGCGCAGCTCGCCGGCCAGCTGGGCCAGTTCCTCAGCCTTGCGCAGGACGATGCCGAGCACTGCCGTGCGCAGCTCTTGCACGCCTTCGATGACCAGCGGGTGCCAGGGTTCGCAGTAGCCGCGCAGTTTTTCCTGCCAGCTTTCGAAACTGTGCCGCGGGTCGAGGTTGCCCTGTGGCCCGACCTGTTTGTTCGGCTGCCCGGCCCAGGTCACCGTGCGCACCTGCTCTGGGCGGAACCACAGCAGGTAGTGCGAGTGGATCTGCGAAATGGCCACTGCCAGCACACCGCCGGCATGGGCCGCGAGCTCGGGCAGTTCATCAATGTCGCGGCGCAGGTTGTCGCTGTGGAACACGCTGTCTTCACCACGCTGGGATAGCCAGTGCACCAAGGCGTTTACCTGCGCGGCCGGAGGGGTCTTGCCGATCAGATCGCAACGCTCGGCGGAAATGACTGCGGCACCTTGGGCGCCAGCGAAGGCCAGCAGTACTTCGGGCAAGTCGCGCAGGCCGTCGCCGACACTGTCATGGTCGGCCATGGACGAGATCATGCGCACGATGTGTTGGCGCAGTTCCAGCAACTGGCGAGTGTTGGCGTGGGACTCACGCGACTCGATCTGCAGCGACAGCACACTGGCCAGCAGTTCGCAGGCAGTACGGGTGCGCAGGTCCACCGGGCGCGGCTGTTCATGGTGGCAGGACACCAGCCCCCAGAGTTGCCCGTCGACCACGATCGACAGTGACATCGATGCCAAGGTACCCATGTTACGCATGTACTGCAGGTGCACTGGCGACACGCTGCGCAGTGCGGCAAAGCTCAGGTCCAGCGGCTTGCCGGTGCGCGGGTTGGCAGCGGGCAGCAACGGCGAGGCCTGGTAGTTGGCGTCCTCGATCACGCGGATGCGGTTGATTCGGTACAGTTCGCGCGCCTGGCGCGGTATGTCCGAAGCGGGGAAACACAGGCCCAGGTAGCTCGGGTACCCCGGGTCGGCCACCTCGGCCAGCACCTGGCCGTTGCCTTCGGCATCGAAGCGGTACGCCTTGACCCGGCCGAAGCCGGTGATGCGCTTGAGTTGCAGCACGGTTTGCTGCAGCAGTTCCTCGAGGCTGCCGGCTTGGTGCAGGCGGCCCACGAAGCTGCGCACCAGTGGGTAGTAGTCGCCTTGCCCGGCAAGATCCGCTGGCAGGCGAGGGGGTTCGAATTCGGCGATCAACACCTGGTCGTGGCGATGCACCAGCAGGTGCAGGTTGCCGCGGTAAGGCGCGCCCTGGCGCAGGAAGACATCGCTGATGTGGAACGGAAAGATCTCATCCTCTGGCAGGCGGGCCAGGTGCAGGCGCAGGTCGAAGGCACCGCTGACCAGTTCGGCGAAGTCGCAACCGGCCAGTTCAGTGGCCGGTATGCCAAGCCAATGCTCGATATTTTCACTGGCCTGGAGTACGCGCATTTCGGTTTCGTCCAGCACCAGCAGGAAGCCGTGGGGCTGGATGCTGCCAGGCAGCTGGATCGGTTCCTGGGCACAGCGCTCGAGGGCTTGGGTGAGCGTGCTGTCTGCAATCATCTATGAAAACGCTCCTGTCGTGTCCTTCCATGCATGCCGCATGAGTCTAGGCAGGATGAAAGGGATACACCCTAACAGAATATCGGCCCGGATAACGGCCTTTGGCCATTTGAGGAGAATGCCGGCGATGCGTTCTGTGTCGTGCGGCTTTTTTTTCAGGTGGTAGCGCTTTTTGGCTAATACAAAAAAATGGCTCGATGCCAGCAGCGTGATGCCACTCCGCTGCTACGCTCAGGTCAGCAGACATCGACAAGGATAATTAGGTGACAGAGCGCTACCTGGCCGCCCTGTTGGGCCTCATGTTGAGTAGCAGTGTCATGGCGGCGGACTTCCTGGTGGAGGTACGGGTGCTGGTGCAGCGTGGCTGCATGCTGGTCAACCAGCCCCGCGATGCCGGGGCGCAGGCGCTTGGGAGCATCGGCCTGGGCGCTGCTGCACGGCTGGATGGTCCTGGCGCGCCGCTCACTGGCGCACTGTTGAGCCGGCGCCCGCCACGCCTGGAATGCAACCCCGGCACCCCCTATCAGGTTCGCGTCGACGGCGGCCAGCATGGCGGCGTCGGCGAGCTGCGCTTTCTGGCCAGTGACGATGACACGGCTCGGCTCATCCCGTATCGCCTGTACCGCGATGCTGCCTGGCGCGAACCGCTGGCGGTGAATGTGGCGCATTCGGCGCGGGTGCCAAACAGCGGTTCGGTCGAGCTGCCGTTGTATGCACGGATCGACAAGCTGGCCTGGATACCACCTGCAGGCCTGTACGCCGACCTGCTCAAAGTCACCGTCAGCTGGTAGGGATGCCACCATGCACAAGGACGCGACGCCATGAACCGTACCTCGATCCTGCTGCTTTCCCTCGGCCCGCTGCTGGTGCCCGGCGGTGCCGCGCATGGCACCAGTACCGGTTTCATCCAGGCGCGGCTGGTGATCAGCACCGCTTGCCAGATCAGCAGCAACGAGACGCAACCGGCGACGGTGGGTAACCCCGGGGTGATGGACTTCGGCGAGCGCGGTCCGTATTGGGACCAGCCGCTGCGCAGCCGGGTTGATGATGTGAGCGGCGAGGGTAGCCTGCAGATCAGCTGCACGCCCGAAGTGCGTGCGTTCAACGTGCGCATCAACGGCGGCCTGAATGGCAGCGACGGCATACGGCGGTTGAGCAATGGCCGCGAGCTGATCCCCTATCAACTGGCGATCGACCCAGGCGGTAACAGCCGCTACGGCATCGGCCAGGCACGTGCCTTCACCATCAGCAGTACCCGGCAGATACCGATCCCCATCTACGGTGTGGTAGTGGCGCAACCGCGCGCGCTGCCGGCCGGCCTTTACCGTGACACCCTGAGGGTGACCCTGGACTGGTAACAACGCAAGGAGACTTCGATGAGAACGAACCTTTCACGCTGCATCCTCACCGGCCTTGGGCTGATGCTGGCTTCCCAGGCCCAGGCCGCAACGACCGGGACCATCGACTCGAAGCTGACCTTGACCGCAGCGTGCCAGGTCAATGGCAGCTCGGGCACTTCGGGGGTGAACTTCGGTGCCCTGGACTTCGGTACTCGCGATGCCCTGTTCACCAGCGCGGACGCCCAGGTGATCGGCGGCGGCGGAGGGGCGATCAGCATTCTCTGCTCGGCTGGCACGGTACCGGTGATCCGCGTGGGGGCAGGCGTCCACGATGGCCAGTCGGCCGGGGGCAGCCGTGCGCTGGCGGATGGCGCCGGCAACTTCGTGCCGTACGATTTCTATACCGATGCCGGGCGCACGCAGGTGTTGGCCATCAACGGCACCATCACCTTGCCGACCAGCAGCGGTACGGCACAGGTCGTCAACCTGTATGGCCAGGCGCGCGGCAAGGCCGGCCTGCCGGCAGG
Organism: Pseudomonas sp. TE3-3-F2023; assembly: GCF_036784815.1. NCBI lineage: Bacteria > Pseudomonadati > Pseudomonadota > Gammaproteobacteria > Pseudomonadales > Pseudomonadaceae > Pseudomonas > Pseudomonas sp. TE3-3-F2023. The sequence goes on from NZ_CP145113.1 coordinate 2,839,041, forward strand.
GGTATACACCGACACAGTGTCCGTCGAACTGTCGTTCTGAGCCATGCGTAGCTGGCTGGCATGCGGCCTGAGTGGCCTCGGCGTGCTGCTGGCCGCTCCTCTGGATGCGGCGACCACCAGCAGCTTCATGGTGACGGCGCAGATCGTCGCCGGGTGCCTGGTGGTGGGCGGCGTGAGCAGCTACGGGACGCTCGACTACGGCTCGCAATCGGCCCTGGCCACCGGGGCCCTCGACACCTCGTTGGGCGGCACCACGGTGACCTTTCAGTGCACCCCGGGGGTGGCGTTGAGCATGAGCGTTGATGGCGGGCAGAACAGTGCCAGTGGCACACGCAACCTCAAGCGCACGGGCGGCACACAGGTGCTGGCCTACCAGTTGTACCGGGACGCGGCATACAGCCAGAGCCTGGGGATCGGCCAGAGCGTGGCCGTGAGCTACACCGACCCGACGGCGATAAAGCTGCCGGTGTACGGGCGGGTCCAGCTGACCGGCACGTTGCCGGCAGGGACCTACACCGATGTGGTGCAAGTGACGGTGACCTGGTGAATGCATCGGCACCAACGACCAGTATCCAAGGAGAGCTTCATGGGGGCAGGCGCGAAGTGGGCGCGTGGGTTGATCGGAGTATTGTGGCTGGCGAGCCTGCCAGCCGGGGCGGCCACCTCGGTGCTGATCTGGCCGATCGACCCGGTGCTGGAGGCTGACCAGAAGGCTGGCGCACTGTGGCTGGAAAACCGCGGTACCGCACCGGCCAACCTGCAGGTGCGGGTGTTCGCCTGGCGCCAGGGTGACTACCAGGAACAGTACCAGGCACAGCGCGAAATCATTGGCAGCCCGCCGGTGGCCAACATCGCCCCCGGGCAGAAGCAACTGATTCGCCTGACCCGCACCAGCCCCTCGCCAGTCGGACAGGAGCAGGCCTATCGCATCATCATCGACGAAATCCCGCCCGCCATCCCAGTCGACAAGGCCGAGCCCGGCACTACCGCGGCGATCCGCCTGCAGATGCGCTACTCGGTACCCCTGTTCGTCTACGGCGAAGGCCTGTGGGGCAAAGCCGATCCCGAGGGCAAACGCAATGCCGAGGGCGTCGGCAAGCCGCAACTCAGCTGGCGTGCGGTGACCGTGCAGGGCAAGCCGTACGTGGAGCTGCGCAACACCGGCGCGGTGCATGCACGGCTGACCGATGTGGTGGTGCAGCAGGGCAGCCAGAGCAAGCCACTGGCCGACGGCCTGCTGGGTTATGTGCTGCCGGGGGCCAGCATGCGCTGGCCGGCACCGTTGGCACCGAACGCCGGCAGTGTGCTGAAAGGGAGGGTAAACGGCCAGAGCAGCGCGGACGCCATCCGCCAAAGCCAATGAGCCTGCGCCTGAATGCCGCGCAGGGGCCAGGGAGGACCCGGCAATGGTTGGAAACCGTGTGTGAGGTGGCTGACAGCGAGGACGCATCGCTGGTGCCTGGGGCTTGCCCTGGTCGGCCCTGGCCTGGTGCTGGGCGACGACCTGCCACCACCACCTACGGAGCTGTCCGCCATCGCCGATGCCACGTTGTACCTCGAACTGCTGGTGAACCAGATGCCCAAGGCTGAGCTGGTGCCGGTGCAGCAGCGCGCCGGGCAGTTGTACATCGACAGCGAAGTGTTGCGGGCGGCCGGTGTCTCGCTGCCGGGCAACCCGCAGGGCGAGTTGGCGCTGGAGGCCATCGGGGGGATGCATGCCGACTATGACAGCCAGAACCAGCGCCTGCTGCTGCAAGTGCCGCCGGCCTGGCTGCCCGACCAGCAGCTGGGCGACCGCAACCTGTACCCGGCCAGCGATGCGCGCAGCAGTTTCGGCGCCTTGTTCAACTACGACCTGTACCTGAACGACACCGATGACGGCGGCAGCTACCTGGCGGCCTGGAACGAACTGCGCCTGTTCGACAGCTGGGGTACGTTCTCCAGCACCGGGCAGTGGCGCCAGTCGTTCAATGGTGCGCCGACCGATGACCTGCGCCAGGGCTTCTTGCGCTACGACACCACCTGGCGCTTCACCGACGAGCAGCGCCTGCTGACCTACGAAGCCGGGGACCTTGTGACCGGGGCCTTGCCCTGGACCAGCTCGGTGCGGGTTGGCGGCCTGCAGGTATCGCGCGATTTCGCTGCGCGCCCCGACCTGGTCACCTATCCGCTGCCGGCGTTCTCCGGTGAAGCGGCGGTACCGACTTCGCTGGACCTGTTCATCAATGGCTACAAGTCCAGCACCAGCGAATTGCAGCCGGGCCCCTACACGTTGACCAACGTGCCGTTCATCAACGGCGCCGGGGAGGCGGTGGTGGTCACCACCGACGCCCTTGGCCGGCAGGTGTCGACCACCTTGCCGTTCTACGTCACCAGCAGCCTGCTGCAGCAGGGCCTGACAGACTATTCGGTAGCGGCCGGCAGCCTGCGCCGTGACTACGGGGTACGCGATTTTGCCTACGGCCCCGGGATTGCCTCGGCCAGCCTGCGCTACGGGGTCAGCGACCTCTTCACCCTGGAGACCCATGCCGAAAGCGCCGAATCGCTGATGCTGGGCGGTCTGGGCGGCAACATGCGGCTGGGCAACTTCGGCGTGCTCAACGCGGCCCTGGCGCAGAGCCGGTTCGACGGCGACAAGGGTCACCAGGTCGCCCTCGGCTACCAGTACAACAGCCAGCGCATCGGTTTCAGCTACCAGCGCCTGCAACGCCATGGCGACTATGCCGATCTGACCCGGGTCGACAGCCGCGACATACAGCTGAGCCAGCGCAGCGAACAGGTCACGTTGAGCCTGAACCTGAACGAATACGGCAACATCGGCGCCGGCTATTTCGATGTACGCGCCGGTGACGGCACACGTACGCGGCTGATCAACCTGAGTTACAGCAGGCCGCTGTGGGGCAACAGCAGCGTGTATCTGTCGGCCAACCGTGAAGTGGGGGACAGCCGGTGGGCGGTGCAGGCGCAACTGGTGATCCCGTTCGACCTGCACGGTACCTTGGCCCTGGGCATGGAACGCAGCCAGCAAGGCGAAACCCTGCAGCGGGTCAACTACAGCCGCGCGACGCCAGTGGGTGGTGGTGTCGGTTACAACCTCGGCTACGCCGCCGGTAGCGAGCGCGACGCCTACCGCCAGGCCGATGCCACCTGGCGCCTGCAGTCGGTGCAGTTGCAGGCCGGTGTGTATGGCAGCAGTGGCGAAATGACCCGCTGGGCCGACGCCAGTGGCTCGCTGGTGTGGATGGATGCCGGGCTGTTCGCTGCCAACCGCATCGACGATGCCTTCGTGGTGGTCAGCACCGGTGGTTACGCCGATGTGCCGGTGCGCTATGAAAACCAGGAGGTCGGCCGCACCAATGCCGACGGCCACCTGCTGGTGCCGTACAGCAGCGGTTACTACCGCGGCAAGTACGAGATCGACCCCATGGACTTGCCGCCGGATATCCTCGCACCGGAAGTGGAGCAGCGGGTGGCGGTACGCCGGGGCAGTGGCTACTTGCTGGAGTTCCCGCTCAGGCGCGTGCTGGCGGCCAGTATCGAACTGGTGGACGCCGACCGGCAGGTACTCAAGCTGGGCAGCCGTGTCACCCATGCAGAAAGCGGCAGCCAGGCGGTGGTCGGCTGGGATGGCCTGGTGTATCTGGAGAACCTGGCGCCGCATAACCGCCTGCAGGTGGAGCTGGAAGGCGGCGGGCAGTGCCAGGTGGCGTTCGACCTGCCTGAGTCGCAAGGCTCGATCCCCTTGATCGGCCCGTTGGTATGCAAATGAAGGCCTGCTGGCGTGGTTTATGGGCATGTGCCTTGTTGGTGTGGGCAGGCTCGGGCTGGGCCAAGTGCACGTCGGTGGTTACTGCGCCGGCGGCGTTTGGTTCGCTCAGTTCGACCCAGGTACGTAGCACGGTACAGACGGCCTCCAGCACCAACTCGGGCCTGCAATGCAACGGCTCGGTGATCAGCGTGCTCAGTAGTACCGACTCCTTCAAGATCAAGATCACCTCTACCACCAGCGGGCTGGTAGGGCCTACCGGGGATGTGATCCCCTACACGCTGTATGCCGACGCCACAACCACCTATCCGATTACCCGTGGCACCGCCTTCGAATTCAGGACCACCGGCATCCTCGACCTGCTCGGGTTGCTCAACGGTACACCGAAGAACGTGCCCATCTACATGCGCACGCAGGTAGGCAGCAATGTATCGGCGGGGCTGTATCAGGAAACCCTCACCGTCGAGTGGACCTGGGACTATTGCGACGGGATTGGTGTTGGCGGGCTTTGCATAGGGCGAGACCAGGGCACCGGTACCAAGACCCTGCTGGTGAGCATGACGGTGACCAACGACTGCCAGATCACCACACCCAGTATCAACTTCGCCAGCGCGCCAGTGGTGGCGGGGTTCGGTACGGTAAGCCAGAGCCTGAGTGTGTCGTGCACCAAGGGCAGCAACTACACCGTGGGCCTGGACGACGGGCAGAACGTGGCCAATGGTCGGCGGCGGATGAAGTCGGCGGCCAACAACTACCTGGCCTATGACATTTTCAAGGGCGCCGGTGCGGTGCGCTGGGGTTCGGTAGGGGCTGCACGACGGGCCAGTACCGATGCCGATGTGAACCCCGGCACGGGTACCGGCACCGGTAGCCAGGTGTTCAACTACAACGCCAAGGTCTACACCGACCAGGCTACACCCCCGGCTGGGAGCTATACCGACAGCGTGCTTCTGGATGTGCAGTTCTGAGCGCAGGGACCTGGTGGGGGCGGCGGTCCGCGTAACCTGTGGGAGCGGCTTTAGCCGCAAAGAATCCAACGCGGTGTGTGGCACCGGCTACGCCGGCGTTCGCGGCTAAAGCCGCTCCCACAGGGTGCCTGCTAATTCCATGAGTCATGTGCAGTCCTGTGAGAGCCGGCTTGCCGGCGATGGGCCGTTTCACTCAGCGCAAATCGCCAACCATCTTCGCCAATGTCTCCAGCACCGCCCCGGCCAACGCTTTCGAGCGTGCTCCCGACCACCCGGTGACAGCATCCGGCGCGTCGTCATGGTCCTTGAACGGCATTTCCAGGGTCAGCGACAGGCAGTCATGCGCCATCCCCACCGCATTGCAGGCCAGCGTCGTGTTGGCCTGCCCCGGTTCGTCGCGGGTGTAGCCATGCACGGTCTGGAAGTCGCGGGTCAGGCTGCACAGGGTGCTGCGGAACTGCTCTTCCAGTTTGGCCAGCCGCGGCGTGTAGCCGGGGTTGCCCTCGCAGGCTGCGGTGAACACGTGGGGAATCTCCTCGTCGCCATGCACGTCGATGAACGCATCCACCCCGTATTGCTTCATCTGCGCCTGGGCGAAGAACACCTCGGGGCTGAACTCGACGCTGGCGTCCTGCCAGGCACGGTTGAGGTCCTTGCCCTTGAAATTGGTGCGCAGGTGGCCGAGGAAGGCGCCGTCGGGGTTCATGTTGGGGATCAGGTACAGGTCGGCCTTGGCCAGCAACTGCTGTATGACCGCGTCGTTGGCCTGCAGGCGGTCGATCACGCCCTCCATGAACCATTCGGCCATGTGTTCGCCCGGGTGCTGCTGGGCAATCAGCCACAGCTTGCGCTTGCCTGCGGCACCATCACCGGCACGTAGCAGGGGAATGTCGCGGCCCTGCACGCTGCGGCCACTGGCGAGCAATTCCACCCCCGGCAGTTGCCGTGCACGCTCGATCAACTGGTTGTGGCGGGCGCGCGGGTAGGGCTCGAAGTAGGCGAACCAGATGTGCGGCTGTTCGGCCTTCACCTCGAACGACAGCGCCGTGCCGTCGAACTGGCTGGGGACGCGGAACCAGGTTTGCTGGTCGTAGGAGGCCACGGCGTTGTAGCCGCTCCAGGCGTTCTTGTAGGAAGAGCCGGAGGCGTTGTCGAGGCTGAAGCGATGGACCTGGCCCGGCGTCAGCCCGCTGACTTTGAAGTGGAACCACTGGTAGTGGTCGCTGTGGGTGTCCGGGCGGATGGCCAGGTGCACCCGGGCCGGGTTGCTGGCATCCAGTACCTGGATGTTGCCGGAGTCGAAATCGCAGTCGATCTGCAGGGGGGACAGCGTCACGGTCATGTACCGGGCTCCTTCTGGGGCTTTGTTGTGAGGGTACTGTACACGGCTTGACAGGGTTGCTGTGCGAGATCAGCAACGCGTGGGCGATATCATATGTTTCCTACAGGCTATTTGAAGAACTGACTCGGCGTGATGCCGAACTGGCGCTTGAACATACTGGCGAAGGCACTGGGGCTGTCATACCCCAGCGTCCCCGCCACATCGATGATCCGCTCGCCCAGGGCAATCCGCTCCAGTGCCTGCATCAGCCGCGCCTGCTGGCGCCACTGGCCGAAGGTCATGCCGGTTTCCTTGCGGAACAGGCGTTGGATGGTCTTTTCGTCCACCCCAAGCTGCTGGCCCCAGTCGGCCACGGTAGCGTTATCGTCAGGCCGCTGGTGCAATGCCGAGCAGATCGCCTGCAGGCGCTTGTCGCGGGGCTGCGACAGCTTCAGTGGCATGGTCGGCAGCACGCAGATCTCGTCGAGGATCAGGCGCATCACCCGGGCTTCGCGCGAGTCTTCGGCAAACGGCGCGGTAAAGCCTACGGAAGCCTTGATCAGTTCGCTGAGCAACGGCGAGATGCTGATAGCCTTGCTCTGCACGGGCAACTGCACTGCCGCGTCGGTGCGCACGAACACACTGCGCATCTTCACATCGCCCACGCAGCGTATAGCGTGCACCTGGCCGCAGGGCATCCATACGCCGCGGCTGGGGGGCACGGTCCAGCGTTCGTTACCGGACTCGACGATCATCAGGCCTTTTATGGCATAGATCAGTTGGTGCTTGGCATGGCTGTGGGGCTCGATGAACCAGTCGGTCGGGTAGTCCGTCGCACGGCTGCCCACCTCCCAGCTCCACTCATCCACTTCCACCAGCAATTCGTGCTGCGGCTTCAGCATTTCGACCTCTTGTACGGGCAGCCTGGCATGCCCACTTTAACAGCAGCGGCTGGGGCGGGCTTGCGAGCGGGTTGCCGGCAGCAGCGCGGTGGCCAACCCCAGCAGCGGCAGGAACGAGATGATCTGGTACACCCACTCGATGCCATGCCGGTCGGCCAGTTCGCCAAGCCCGGCAGCGCCGATGCCGCTGATACCGAACATCAACCCGAACATCACCCCCGACACCATGCCGACCCGGCCCGGCACGGCCTCCTGGGCATACACCACCAGGGCAGCGAAGGCCGAGGACATCACCAGGCCGATGGCCACCGCCAGTACCGCCGTCCAGGCCAGGTTGGCGTAAGGCAGGGCGAGGGCGAAGGGCGCCACGCCGAGGAACGAGACCCAGATCACTGCCTTGCGCCCGATACGGTCACCCACCGGGCCACCGGCGAAGGTGCCCAGGGCCACGGCCACGAGGAACACGAACAGGTACAGCTGGCTGTGCTGCACGCTCAGGCCGAAATGCTCGATCAGGTAGAAGGTGAAGTAGTTGGTGAACGAGGCGATGTAGACGAACTTGGCGAACATCAGCACGGCGATCACCGCCACGGCGCGCCACATGGCGCCACGCGACAGGCCGGGGGCCTGCTGGCCGGCGAAGGTCTTGAGCCGGGTCTGGCCGTGGCGCATGGTCCAGCCGGTCACCCGCAACAGCACGAACACCGCCAGCGCGGCCGCCAGCATGAACCAGGCAATGGCCGGTTGGCCGTGTGGAATGACGATGGCAGCGGTCAGCAGCGGGCCGAGGGCCGAGCCGGTGTTGCCACCTACCTGGAAAGTCGATTGCGCGGTGCCGAAGCGCCCACCGGAGGCCATCCTGGCCACTCGCGAGGCTTCGGGGTGGAAGGTCGCCGAACCCACCCCGACTACCGCCGCGGCTACCAGCAGCATTTCATAGCTGCTGGCGAAGGCGAGCAGGGCGATGCCCACCAGCGTCACCAGCATGCCGGCCGGCAGCAGGTAGGGTTGCGGGTGCTTGTCGGTGTACAGGCCGACCCAGGGTTGCAGCAGGGACGCGGTCACCTGGTAGATCAGGGCGATCCAGCCGATCTGGGCAAAGCTCAGCGCGAAATCGCTCTTGAGCATCGGGTAGATGGATGGCAGCACGGCCTGGATCAGGTCGTTGAGCAGGTGGGCGAATGCGGCGGCGCCGACGATGCGGACCAGAAAGCCCTGGGGTTGGTCGGCAGGCGTGGTGGCGGCCATGGAGGCGGTGGAGGTCGTCATGGGCGATCTTCTTCTGGCGAAAGGGAACAAGGCATTGCCGAAGAAGGGTAGCCAGGGCCCGGTTTGCCTGTCTCACGCCAAACAGGCAGCTACTGTCGCGTTTCGGACATTCGTCAGAGGAACATGCACTATCCCTTGTAGGAGCGGCCTTGTGTCGCGAAAGGGCTGCGAAGCGGCCCCAGCAATTTGTGCATCTGCGCTGAAACTCTGGGGCTGCTTCGCAGCCCTTTCGCGACACAAGGCCGCTCCTACAAGGGCCCGCGCTGGGTGCAAGAAGCCAGTCCCTTTCAGAACGATTGACCCTGCCGCGCCACCCAGCGCAGCAATGCTGCAATCGGTACGCTGCGGTGAGCCTCGTGCCGGTAAGGCTTGCCTTCGGCGGTAAAGCGTTCGCGATAGCGGCTCAGCACCAGGCTCCGGCCATCGGCCGAAAGCCGGGCTTCCAGTTCATGCAGCAACAGCGGTTGCCGGGCAGCGCCTTCCAGGCGCCTGAACAGCAGCATGGCGGCTTGGGCATCATTCTTCACGGGCACCCCCTGCACAATCCACTGGCCACGCTCCCGGCTCGCCGGCCTTGCCTTCTGCCACCCGGTTGCTGCGCCGCTGCGCGGTGTAGTCACGCAGCGCAAGGTAGTAGTCAGGCCAGGTGCGCAGCAGGTCGGTCAAAGGCAGTGCTTCGGCCCGTGTATCGACGATGCCGCCGGCTGTGGCTACGTTGCCCATGGTTTCGACGGTATCGCTGTTGCCGCCAAACGGGTCCAGTGCCAGGCCCAGCAGCGTGCCGGTGGCATCGCGCAGGTTGTGGGTGCCCAGCAGCGGCAACTCGACGATGGGGCCAGCGGCGATGTTCCACACCCCGAAGGTCTGGCCAAAGTCCGAGCGATGCTGGCTCAGCCCCATCTTGCCAGACACATCGACCAGCCCCGCCACACCCAAGGTGGTGTTGAAGATGAAGCGGGAGAGGCTGGTCATCGCTCGTTCGCCGTTGCCCTGCAGCAGGTCGTTGACGAACACCTTGGGCTCACCGAAGTTGCTGGCAAAGTTGTGCATGCCCTGTCGGGCAAAACCGGGCAGCGCGGTGTAGCCCCTGGCGACGGGAGCCAGCAGATAGTCGTCGACCGTGCGGTTGAAGGCAAATACGGCGCGGTTGGCGGGCTCCGCCGGGTCACTGACCTGATAGGCGACATTGCCGCAGGCCGCCGTGGCCGGTGCACGTTGGCTGCAGCCTCCCGCCGCAAGCAGCGACAAGGCCAGCGCGGCAGAGCGCGCTGAGCGGGAGGCGGATGATGAAAGGGACATGGATACATTCCTGGCAAGAACTGGCGCCGATGCTGCGCGGTTTTCTTTGCCTGGAAATGTCTGGATTTTCTCGGCGTCGACACTTTGTTACCAAGTTGAAATATATGACGGTTGCGCGGGGATGGCCTTAAAGTACGGCTTGATAACCTTGTATTGCGGTGCTTTTTTGTGAGCCATTTGCTGATAGTCGACGATGATGTCGAGGTGCTCGACCTGCTGCAGAAGTTTCTCTGCCAGCATGGCTACGAGGTTGATGTGGCCACGGATGGCAAGGGGCTCTGGCAAGCCGTTGAGCGGCGGGTGCCGGACCTGGTCATCCTGGATGTGATGCTGCCTGGCGACAGTGGCCTGGTGTTGTGCCAGCGCCTGTTGGCCGAGCACAAAGTGGCAGTGATCATGCTCACCGCCATGGGCGAGTTGAGTGACCGGGTGGTTGGCCTGGAGCTGGGGGCAGACGACTACCTGACCAAACCGTTCGCCGCCCGTGAACTGCTGGCCCGGGTGAGGGCAGTGCTGCGCCGTGCCGGGGAAGCGGCCGGTGGCACGGCGAGCCATGCCTGCGCGACCCTGGAGTTTGCCGGGTGGAGGCTGGATGTCGTGCGGCGCGAACTGCGTTCGCCGGACAACGTCATGATCCCTCTGTCCAACGGTGAGTTCGAGCTGCTGCTGGTGTTCGCCGAACATCCGCGGCGGGTGCTCAGCCGCCAGCAGTTGCTGGATATGGCTCGTGGCAATGCGTATGACGCCTATGACCGAAGCATCGATGTCCAGGTGAGCCGGCTGCGCCGCAAGCTTGAAACCGACAACGGCAACGAGCCCTTGATCCGTACCCTGCGAAATGCCGGTTACCTTTTCACGCCCACGGTCGCGAGGCGATGAAGCTGCTGGCCAGGGTTCGCCAGGCGCTGCCAAGGCCCAGGATCACCATTGCCCGCTGGATCGCGCTTACCACCCTGACGGCGATGCTGTTCCTGCTGCTGCTCAAGGGACTGTTCAGCCTGCTGTTGAGTGCCTGGGCGCAGCCTCCGCTGCTGGAGAGCGGGGTTATCGAGAAGGTTGCAGCGGTTACCCGCATCCTCGACGCCGCGCCCATGGCGCAACGTGCCAACATCGCCAGTGCGGCGGGCGACGGCTCATACTCCGTGCGATGGTTGCGCCGGCATGACGAAGCGGGCGTGCCAGTGCTGGTCGATGCCGAGTTCAGCGAGGGCACGCCTATCCTGCGCACGCTGCTCAAGCGCCCGGATGCCAGGGTCGAGGCCTTTGCACCGTCCGACATGCCGGAATACGCACCTGAGCGCGGCTATGCGCTGATGATCGAGCTGAGCGACAAGTCCTGGGTGCTGTTCCGCGCCACCAACCGTAGCTGGGGGCTGGATGAACTGCCTCGCAACCTGATCATCCTTGGCCTGATGCTGGTTTCCAGCCTTGCCGTCGCGCTGCTGGCCACGCGCTACCTGGCCAAGCCGCTGGAGCGCTTTGCCGAAGGGGCGCGGCGTTTTGGCAAGGATTTCAACGCCCCGCCCATTCCGGTGGTCGGCCCGCACGACCTGCGCCAGGCCATTCTCGCGTTCAATGCCACGCAGGCGCAGCTCAAGCATTTTCTCAACGACCGCACCCAGATGCTCGCGGCCATTTCCCATGACTTGCGTGCACCGCTGACGCGCATGCGCTTGCGCGCCGAGTTCGTCGACGATGCCCAGTTGCAGGCCAAGTTGTTCAAGGACGTCGACGAGATGCAGGCGATGGTCGATGCGGCGTTGGAGTTCTTCCGTGATGATGCACGGCTGGAACAGACGACCGTATTCGACCTGGGCGAGTTGCTGCTGACCGTGGTGGACGACTTCAAGGACGCGGGGGTCGAGGTCGGCCTCAGCGGGCCGCGCCGCTGCGTGTACACGGGGCGGCCAGTGGGTATCAGGCGTGTGCTGGTCAACTTGATCGACAATGCAGCGAAGTACGGCTGTGAGCCAACGGTGGTGCTGGCGGTGAGCGCCAGGCAGATCGAGATTACCGTGCTGGATCGCGGGCCGGGCATCGCGCCGGAGCTGCATGAGCAGGTATTCGTGCCGTTCTACCGTATCGAAGGTTCACGCAACCGCAATACCGGTGGCGTTGGGCTGGGCCTGCCCGCAGCACGGGCCATCGTGCTGGAGCAGGGTGGCAGCATGACCCTGGGCAACCGCCCGGGCGGTGGGCTGGAAGTCAGGATCATGCTGCCGCAGGGTTGATCAGAGCCCCATTTCGCTGAGCCCTGGGTGATCATCCGGGCGCCGGCCCAACGGCCAGTGGAACTTGCGCTCGGCTTCGCTGATAGGGTGCTCGTTGATGCTCGAATGACGGTTCTGCATCAGCCCGTCGTCGGCAAACTCCCAGTTCTCGTTGCCATAGGCACGGTACCACTGGCCGCTGTCGTCGTGGTACTCGTAGGCATAGCGCACGGCAATGCGGTTGCCGGTGAAGGCCCACAGCTCCTTGATCAGGCGGTACTCCAGTTCATGGTTCCACTTACGCGTCAGAAACGCCTCGACCTCGGCACGGCCACGCGGGAACTCGGCGCGGTTACGCCACACGGTGTCGACGGTATAGGCAAGCGCAACCTTGGCCGGGTCGCGGCCGTTCCAGCCATCCTCGGCCAGGCGGACCTTTTCGATGGCGCTTTCGCGGGTGAAGGGCGGCAGGGGTGGACGGGACATCGCGGTACTCCTCAGTTCGATTGGCTTGTAGGAGAGTAGTAGCCGCTGACCGAACAGAGAATGGGTGCGCCTGGCACATCATAATTGCAGTGCGTGGAACAATGCCGAGGTGCCATGCCAGGCGCGCTCTTGCGGGGGGGCTCTATCTGGCTGCGTCGGCTGCGGTTTTCCCGGCAGCCTTGCTACGCCCGCCCAGCCACACCAGCAGCAGCCCGGCAGCCGCCAGCACGCCACCTGCCATCGGCACTGCCGCATAGCCCAGGTTCAGGCTGATCACCGCACCACCCAGCGCCGCGCCCACGGCATTGCCCAGGTTGAACGCACCCACGTTGATCGACGAGGCCAGCCCCGGTGCTTCGATGGCGGCGGTCATCACCCGCATCTGCAGCGGCGGTACCACGGCAAAGGTGAACATGCCCCACACCAGCAAGGCGATGGCGGCGCCGATGTGGCTGCCCAGCACCAGCGGCATCAGCAGCATGATCACTGCCAGTGCCGCGAGGAAGATCCGCGCCGCCCCATCCAGCGACCAGTCGGCCAGGCGGCCACCCAGGCTGTTGCCCAGGGTGAAGCCCACGCCGATCAGCACCAGGCCCAGAGTGACGAAGCTATCCGAGGCGCCGGTCAGTTCGGCCAGTACCGGTGCGACATAGGTGTACAAGGTGAACATGGCGCCGGCACCGAGCACGGTGGTGGCCATTGCCAGCAGCACGCTGGGCCGGGCGATGACCGCCAGCTCCTTGCGCACGTGCGGCACGCTGCCGCGCTCACCCTTGGGCAGGGCATACCACAGCGCGGCCATGGCCAGCAGGCCCAGCATGGCAGTACCGGCAAAGGCCATGCGCCAGCCGACCTGCTGGCCGATCCAGGTGGCGGCCGGCACGCCGCCGATGTTGGCAATGGTCAGGCCCATGAACATGGTGGCCACGGCACTGGCCTGTTTCTCCTTGGGCACCACGCTGGCAGCCACTACGGCACCAAGGCCGAAGAACGCGCCGTGGTTGAGGCTGGTGACCAGGCGCGAGGCGAGCAGGGTGTAGTAGTCCGGCGACAGCGACGACAGCAGGTTGCCGAGGGTGAAAATGGCCATCAGCGCCATCAGCGCGGCGCGCTTGCCGAAACGGCTGAACAGCAGGGTCATGATCGGCGCACCGACCATCACCCCGATGGCATAGGCGGTAATCAGCATGCCAGCGCTGGGGATGCTGACATCGACACCTTGGGCAATTACCGGCAGCAGGCCCATCGGGGTGAACTCGGTGGTGCCGATGCCGAAGGCGCCGATGGCCAAGGCAAACAGGACGTGCCCGCTCTTCATTGCGCGTGCTCCTGTCATGGGGTGGCCTCCGTCAGTTGGGTTTTTGTCTCATGGAATTGTGGCAATACGTATTCGGCGATTTCGCGCAGGGTTTCGTCCAGCGGCCGCACGTTACGCCGCAGGTGCAGGCCGATATGGTCGACACCCACCGCGCGCAGGGCGCCGAGCTCGGCCGCCAGCGCCTTGCGGCCGCCGCGGAAACCGAAGCGCCAGCGTTGCAGCGGTTCGTCGGGGTTGTCCGCCAGGTCCAGATGGATGAAGCTGCTGTAAGGCTTGTTGCCCGCCACCGCGCGCCAGGCGGCGATACGGTGCCGGTGGTCGTCCGGTGTGCCGGGGTAGGCCAGGCAGCCGTCCAGGTTGCTGCCGATCCATTGCGGGCTCTGCTGGGCCAGGCCGGCTACCAGCAACGGCAGCGGCGAAGCGGTACTGGGTAGCACGGCCAGCCCTTCGGGCAGGTGGCCGTTGGCACCATCACGCAGCAGCGCGACCTGTTTGCGGAATGCGTTGCCACGCCCCTCGAAATCCCGACCGAATAGCGGGTACTCCACCGGCCGGTCACCACTGGCCACGCCCAGCAGCAGGCGGTTGCCACTGAGGCGCTGCACGCTGTTGGCCGATTTAAGGGTCAGCAGCGGTTCGCGAATCGGCAGCACCACGGCAGCCGTGCCGAGCAGGATGTCGCGGGTTATGCCGGCAAGGTAGCCGAGGTACGCAAACACCTCGAACACCTGGGCGGCGTCGCCGAACGATGGGTCGTACAGCGGCACATCGCGGACCCACAGGGCGCGGTAGCCCAGGCGATCGGCCAGTTGTGCCAGTGCTGCGTGGCGGGCCAGGTCAGGCTCGCCGAACTGGCGGCCGTCACGGCGGCGCGCCTGGTCGCCGGCGGGCGTCCAGTCGTGGTCCAGCGGTGCTTCCAGGCCGATGCTGAAGCCGCCAGCGGTCAGGCGTTCGAGGGGCGTGGTCATGGTATCAGTCCCAGATTGGCGCCAGGCCGTCAGGGCTGACTTCGCGACCATTGCGCTCGAGTTTGGCGATGCGTGCCATGTCGTCGGCGTCCAGCTTCAGGTCACGGGCGAGCAGGTTGCTGGCCAGGTTTTCGCGCTTGGTCGACGACGGGATCACTGCGTAGCCCAGCTGCAGGGCCCAGGCCAGGGCAACCTGAGCGACGGTGGCCTTGTGCTTGGCGGCGATGTCGGCCAGTACCGGGTCTTTCAGCACCTTGCCGTAGGCCAGGGTCATGTAGGAGGTGACGGTGATGCCTTGCTCCTTGAGGAAGGCGGTCAGCTTGCTGTTCTGCAGGTACGGGCTGAGTTCGATCTGGTTGGTGGCGATTTCGCCTTTGCCGACCACTTCGATGGCTTGGCGGGTCAGGTCGATGTTGAAGTTGGACACGCCGATCTGGCGGGTCAGGCCCAGCTTCTTGGCTTCGGCCAGGGCCGCCATGTACTCGGGCAGCTCAACGCCGTTGCCCGGGGCAGGCCAGTGGATGAGCAGCAGGTCGACGTAGTCGGTGCGCAGCTTCTGCAGGCTGTCGCGCAGGCTGGGGATCAGCTTGTCGGCGGCGTAGTTTTCGACCCATATCTTGGTGGTGATGAACAGCTCGTCGCGCTTGACGCCGCTTTCGGCGATGGCCTGGCCGACGTCGGCTTCGTTCTGGTAGATCTGCGCAGTGTCGATGACCCGGTAGCCCAGTTCCAGGGCCGACTTGACCGAGTCGATGACGGCTTGGCCGGTGAGGCGGAAGGTGCCGAGGCCGAAGGATGGAATGCTCATGGATCTGCTCCTGGTGAGTAAGGGAGGTGAACTGAACCGAGACTCAAGGCTCGGGCTGTTCGTGTGGGAGCAGTGTGCGGGTTTGGCGGGGATTGATTAAGCTGGGGCAGGGCCAAGGTCCTTTGTCCTGCAGTCAAGAATAGGCGGGCCGATCGTGAGCGAACGCCAGGCAATTCATCCCGCTCCCTGGCGCCCGCTGAAGGGCGACAGGGGCAGGCAGATGCAAACATCAGTCGTCGATCAATGCCGGGTTGGACTGCAGCAACCACAGGTTCCGCAGCGACTGGACCTGCTGCTCGAGCCTGGAGCCAAGGCCAAGACGTCGCGCCTGCCGGTCCTGGGCCAGGAACTCATCGAGCATGTCCAGCAGGTCGCGTGACTGTGCGGCCGAGGCAGAGGTGGTCATGTCAGACTGCAGTTCGGCTTGCTGGTAGGTGCGTACACGCTCCTGCTGACTGGCCTGCTGGGTGGCAGTGGCCTCGACCAGGACATTGTTGACAAAGCCTATGCGGGTCGAACTGCTGGCTTGGTCATGCACCTCATGATAACGGTAGTCCTGCGATTTGCTGTCGAGCGTGAGTTGTAGCTCTACCCAGGGGTTGAGGCTCTCGTGCCAAGAGGCCTTCAGCGTGCTCTGCTGGTCCTGTTGCAGGCTCAGGTTCGCTGCCCCGCCATTGCGGGTGGTGGTCTGTGAAACGGTGTAATCGAAGCTGTCTATCTCATGCGGGCGCATGGGGTTGGTTCGCTGCTCGGGTGTAGTGAGCGAAGCATTGAAATCGGCCATGCCACTGAGCAGCAGGCGGCTGGTCTTGTTCAGCCAGGTGTCATGATTGGCTGGGCGCAGGGCTGCGTCGTCCACGCTATTGAGCTGGCGGAATGCATCTTTGAACAGCGTCATCAGCTGTTCATTGCCGTTCCCGCGTTGCTGCGCGGCGTCGAATTGGGTCAGGTAGTTCGACACTGCTGCTTGCCGTTGCGCCTCGCTGCCGAGCAAGGTGCCGCCTTGGGTGTCGAAGTTCATTTTCACATTGCCGGACGGTGCCTGGAGTTCCAGGCTGCGCGTATGCTCGTCCATTTGCAGGGCAAACGTCTGCCGAGCACCGCCTGCGGTTTCCAGCTGTGCCTTGAACTGCAGGCCGGTGAAGAGTGCGGGGTCTAGCTTGACCAGCGCGCCGAGCTTCAGGCCAGGGGGTTCCTGAGCAAGGCCGTTGAGGGCACCTTGGAAGCTGTCCGCCATCTTAGTCAGGCCGTCGAGTTCGCCGGCGGTCAGGTTGCCACCGAGCACCTCGGCATCTACCGCCAAGCCTCTGTCGCTGTTGTAAAGCCCCAGTGAAACGGTCGCGCCGGAGGCCGTGTTCAGGGTGAAGGTCACGCTGTCCGTGGCGAATTCGCGCAACCTGGCCTGTTGAAGCCCAAGCAGCATGGGTTCTGTTGCCGTAGCGCTGTCAATTGCCAAGCCTGATTGGGAAATGCGTTGCCCGCCATTGGCTGCCAGTTGTTCCAGCAATGCTGCGCCCAGTCCCTGGAACCGGGATGCGGTGGAGGAGGACTGAATCGCGCTGAACATGTTCAGGCTCAGCCTGTCGATGCCGTCATGCTCCCAGACATAGCGAACCTGCCCACTGCCGAGGGTACCTTTGGCATTGTAAATGCCGATGTCGGTGCTGGGCGGCGACTGGCCTATGCTGACCTTGCTGCTTGCAGCTGTGGCGCTTGCGGCTTTCACGGCATTGCCTGGTGTTACCGTGGAAGCGGGAAGGTAGGTCTGCGTCGTGCGTATGATCGGTGTAATCGGATTCATTCACGCTCCCTGCGCTTTACTGATACGTTCCTGCGTGATGTCGGCAAGCCATCGGCGAACTTGAATTCTCGATCAGGAAACGCAACGGCCCGCCATGAAGGCGGGCCGTCTGGCATTGCAAGGTGACGATCAGCGGCGGCGGAACAGCGGCAGCGGCTCGTCGGTGGCGGCCTGGTAGGTCACCGAGAAGTCCTTCAGGCTTTGCAGTGCGTCTTCCGGGTCCTTGTCGGCCCGGATGGCAAATGCGTCGAAACCGCAACGGGCCATGAAGAACAGCTGGTCGCGCAACACGTCGCCAATGGCGCGCAGCTCGCCCTTGAACTTGTAGCGGTCACGCAGCAGGCGCGCATTGGAGTAGTTGCGCCCGTCTGTGAACGCCGGGAAGTTCAGCGCGATGACCTGGAAGTGCTGCACCTCTTCGCCGATTTCTTCGGCTTCTTCGTCACTGTCCAGCCATATGCCCAGCCCGCCGTCGCGGGCCTTGAGCGCATGGGCATGGTCGCGCCACATCTGCAGCGGGACGATGTAGTCGTCGCAGTTGGTCAGCTCGTCAAAGGACGTTTCCTTGGGCAGTAGATGCCAGGTTTCGTCGACGATCTGGTTGTTCTTAATGATTCGCTGCATAGACGCGTTCCTTGAAGGGGTCGATGCCGATACGCTGGTAGGTGTCGATGAAACGCTCTTCCTCGGTACGTTGCTCGACGTACACGGCGATCAGCTTCTCGATCACATCGGCCATGTCATCCTGAGCGAAGGACGGGCCGAGGATCTTGCCCAGGCTCGCGCCGCGTGCGGCATTGCCGCCCAGCGACACCTGGTAGAATTCCTCACCCTTCTTGTCCACGCCGAGGATGCCGATGTGGCCCACGTGGTGGTGGCCGCAGGCGTTCATGCAGCCGGAGATGTTCAGGTCGATCTCACCGATGTCGAACAGGTAGTCCAGGTCGTCGAAGCGGCGCTGGATGGATTCGGCGATCGGGATCGACTTGGCGTTGGCCAGCGAGCAGTAGTCACCACCCGGGCAGCAGATGATGTCGGTCAGCAGGCCGATGTTCGGGGTGGCAAAGCCGCTTTCGCGCAGTTCCAGCCACAGGGCGTGCAGCTGGCGCTGCTCGACGTCGGCGAGAATGATGTTCTGCTCGTGCGAGGTCCGCAGGAAGCCGAAGCTGTAGCGCTCGGCCAGGTCGGCCACGGCGTCCAGCTGCTTGTCGGTCAGGTCGCCCGGGGCAACGCCGGTGGGCTTCAGCGACAGGGTCACGGCCACGTAGCCAGGGCGCTTGTGGGCGCGGGTGTTGCGCGAGCGCCAGCGGGCGAAGCCTGGGTACTCGGCGTCCTGGGCGGCATAGTCGAAGTTGTCCAGGGCCAGGTAGGCCGGGTCGACGAAGTGGCGCGATACACGCTGCACTTCGGCTTCGGTCAGGGTGGTGCTGCCGCCACGCAGGTGGACCATTTCGGCCTCGACCTTTTCGGCGAACACTTCCGGGGTAAGTGCCTTGACCAGGATCTTGATCCGCGCCTTGTACTTGTTGTCACGGCGACCGTAACGGTTGTACACGCGCAGGATGGCGTCGAGGTAGCTGATCAGGTCCTGCCACGGCAGGAACTCGTTGATGAACGAACCCACCACCGGGGTACGGCCCAGGCCGCCACCGACCAGTACACGGAAGCCCAGCTCGCCAGCGGCATTGCGCACCGGCTCCAGGCCGATGTCGTGCACTTCGATGGCGGCGCGGTCTTCCTGCGAGCCGTTGATCGCAATCTTGAACTTGCGCGGCAGGTAGGCGAATTCCGGGTGGAAGGTGGTCCACTGGCGGACGATCTCGCACCACGGACGCGGGTCGATGATTTCGTCTGCGGCCACACCGGCGAACTGGTCGGTGGTGGTGTTGCGCAGGCAGTTGCCGCTGGTCTGGATTGCGTGCATCTGCACGGTGGCCAGTTCGGCGAGGATGTCCGGGATGTCTTCCAGGGCCGGCCAGTTGAACTGCACGTTCTGGCGGGTGGAGATGTGGGCATAGCCCTTGTCGTAGTCGCGGGCGATCTTGGCCAGGGTGCGGACCTGGGTGGCGTTCAGCTGGCCGTACGGCACGGCGACGCGCAGCATCGGTGCGAAACGTTGGATGTAAAGGCCGTTCTGCAGGCGCAGAGGGCGGAATTCTTCTTCGCTCAGCTCACCGGCCAGATAGCGGCGGGTCTGATCACGGAACTGCTTGACGCGGTCCTCGATGATCCGCTGATCGTACTCGTCGTATACGTACATAAAAGTCCTGTCTCAGGCATGCAGCTATTCGCGCGCACGGCCGCGCACTCCGCTTCGGAGCCGGGGAACGATAGCAGGTTGCGTTTATGCGCTAAAGTGATGTTTTTGCATATGAAAAGAACCAAATGGACTATGTGAGACTGACTGCCATTTGTGTGCTCGGTATGGCCTGGCGTTTATAATCCGATGTTTGCTTCGCAGGGATGTCAGCCCATGCTCAAGGCATTGTGCCAAAGCTTGTGTCTTGTCTTGCCGCTGGCGGCAAGCGCGCAGCCTGTTTCGGTGGTTTTCCTCAACCCGGGCCTGTCCACCGAGACGTTCTGGACCAGCTATAGCCGCTTCATGCAGGCCGCTGCGCACGACCTGGGCATGACCCTGCGCGTGGAGTACAGCGAACGCCGCGCCGACCTGGCGCTGACCCACGCCAGGGCGATCCTGGGCGGGCCGCAGCGCCCGGATTACCTGGTGCTGGTCAACGAGCAGTACGTGGCGCCGGAGATCATCCGCCTGTCGCGCGGCAGCGGGGTCAAGCTGTTCCTGGTCAACAACGGCCTGACTGCCAGCCAGGCCCACAGCATCGAGGCCCAGCCCGGCAAATACGCCGAGCTGCTGGGCACCTTGACGGCCAACGACGAGCAGGCGGGCTTCCAGATGTTGCACCAGATGGTCGCGCAATTGCCCCGCGACAGTGGCCCGGTGGACCTGCTGGCGTTTGCCGGGGTCAAGACCACCCCGGCCTCGCAGCTGCGAGAGGAGGGCATGCGCCGCGCCCTGGCCGACTTCCCCCAGGTGCGCCTGCGCCAGGTGGTATATGGCGGCTGGAGCCGCCAGCGCGCCTACGAGCAGGCGCAGCAACTGCTGGAGCGCTATCCGGCCACCCGCTTGGTGTGGTCGGCCAACGACGAAATGGCCTTTGGTGCCATGCAGGCGTTCGAAGAGGCGGGGCGTACGCCGGGGCGCGATGTGCTGTTCAGCGCCATCAACAGCTCGCCCGAGGCCCTGAAGGCACGTATCGACGGGCGCCTCAGCGTGCTGATGGGCGGGCATTTCAGCCTCGGCGGCTGGGCCATGGTGATGCTGCACGACGATGCCCTGGGGCTGGCAGTGAACCGTGATGGCCTGCGCGAGCATCGCGTGCCGGTGTTGCAACCGATCGACCAGGGCAAGGCGAGCCGATGGCTGAAACTCCTGGAACAGCCCGATTACGGCATCGATTTCAAGCATTACAGTGCCGAAGGGCGGCCGCCCGATTACCAGTACCCGTTTCTGACATCACCGATCAATTATTGAAAGACCTTGCTTGAGGGAAGGGCATTGCTCGTCTTAACTGCTGGTGGTGAAGTGCATTCCCATAACCACTACAAGAGGCAATGCAATGGGAAACTCAACCAAGGTCCGCAAAGCTGACAGCAGCGTCGATGCCTGGGCGATCCTCTGCCTGATCGTTCTGGTGGTGGTCACTGCCGTGTATTGGGTCAGCCACCAGTAGACTTGTATTCAAGGCCGTGATGCAGCCAGAGCGCCTGCGGGAGGGAGTCCCGCAGGCGTTTTTGCTTTGCCTGTGCCGGCCCTTTCGCGGGCCTGCCCGCTCCCACAGGTAAATCACTGCCCTTCAAGGGCTAGCGAGCAAGGTGCATGGCCAACTGTACCAGGCCGATCAGCACGGCAATGAACACCAGGGTGAACAGCGTCCCCAGCGCAATGAAATGGCTGGCCTTGCCGTGTGTGAAGTCACGGGCGCGGTTCTTGCCGCTTTGCACGCCGAAGGCGGCAGCGAGGATGCTGTGCAGCATCTGCCAGAAGGTAGGGGGCTTGCCCTGGCTGGAATCGTCCATGGTGGCTCCTGAGGAAATCAGAGGCAATCAGGGACAGTGTAGGTGGCTATTGGGGCTGCTGTGCAGCCCATCGCGACACAAGGCCGCTCCTACAAGGGATTGAATTCTCCTGTAGGAGCGGCCTTGTGTCGCGATGGGCCGCAAAGCGGCCCCAAGGGTCTTAGCTGTCGTAACCCAAGTTAGGCGCCAACCAGCGCTCGCTCACACTCACATCCTGGCCCTTGCGCGCGCTGTAGCGCTCGATCTGGTCCTTGTCGACCTTGCCCACCGCAAAGTACTGCGCCTGCGGGTGGGCGAAGTACCAGCCGCTGACCGCCGCCGCCGGGAACATCGCGAAGTGGTCGGTGAGGAACACGCCGCTCGGCCCGGTCTCGCCGATGGCAGTGCCATCAAGCAGGCGGAAAAGGGTTTCCTTCTCGGTATGGTCCGGGCACGCCGGGTAGCCGGGCGCCGGGCGAATGCCGCGGTACTGCTCCTTGATCAGCGCCTCGTTGTCGAGGTGTTCGTCGCGGGCATAACCCCAGTGCTCTTTACGCACCTGCTCGTGCAGCCATTCGGCACAGGCCTCGGCCAGGCGGTCGGCCAGGGCCTTGACCATGATCGAGCTGTAGTCGTCGCCCTTGTCCTGGTAAGCCTTGGCCACTTCCTCGGCACCGATGCCGGCGGTGGTGATGAAACCGCCGACGTAATCGGTAACGCCGCTGGTCTTCGGCGCGACGAAGTCGGCCAGCGACCAGTTGGGCTTGCCGTCCGGCTTGATGGTCTGCTGGCGCAGGTGGTGCAGGGTAGCCAGGGCCTGGCCGTCCTCGCCGTACACCTCGATATCGTCATCGGCCACCTGGTTGGCCGGCCAGAAGCCGAACACCGCGCGGGCGCTGATCAGTTTTTCGTCGATCAGCTTGTCGAGCATCTCGCGGGCATCCTTGTACAGCGCCGTGGCCGCCTCGCCGACCACTTCGTCGGTGAGGATGCGCGGGAACTTGCCGGCCAGGTCCCAGGAGATGAAGAACGGGGTCCAGTCGATGTACTCGGCCAGGGTGCGCAGGTCGATGTCTTCCAGCACCTTGACGCCGGTGAAGGAAGGTACCGCTGGCTGGTAGCCGGCCCAGTCGTATTGCGGCTTGGCGGCGATCGCCTGGGCATAGCTCAGGCGCTCGGTACGGGCACTGCGGTTGGCGGTGCGCTCGCGTACTTCCTCGTATTCCTGACGGGTCTTCTCGACAAAGCCGGCTTTCAGCTCCTTGGACAGCAGCTGGGTGGCAACGCCCACCGCACGCGAGGCGTCGGTGACGTAGACCACGGCGTCGTTGCTGTACTTGGGCTCGATCTTGACTGCGGTATGCGCCTTGGAGGTGGTCGCGCCGCCGATCATCAGCGGCAACTGGAAGCCCTGGCGCTGCATTTCGCGGGCAACGTGGACCATCTCGTCCAGCGACGGCGTGATCAGGCCGGACAGGCCAATGATGTCGCACTTCTCGTCACGGGCGGTTTGCAGGATCTTCTCGGCCGGCACCATCACGCCGAGGTCGACGATGTCGTAGCCGTTGCAGCCGAGCACCACGCCGACGATGTTCTTGCCGATGTCGTGCACGTCGCCTTTTACCGTGGCCATCAGGATCTTGCCCTTGGCTTCCGGCTTGTCGCCTTTCTCGGCTTCGATGAACGGGATCAGGTGCGCTACCGCCTGCTTCATTACCCGGGCCGACTTGACCACCTGGGGCAGGAACATCTTGCCCGCGCCGAACAGGTCGCCGACCACGTTCATGCCATTCATCAGCGGGCCTTCGATCACTTCGATCGGGCGGGTGCACTGCTGGCGGCATTCTTCGGTGTCTTCGACGATGAACGCGGTGATGCCCTTGACCAGCGCGTGCTCCAGGCGTTTTTCCACCGGCAGCGAGCGCCACTCTTCGTTTTCCACTTCCTTGGTTGCGCCGCCGCCCTTGTAGTCGTCGGCGATGGCCAGCAGTGCGTCGGTGCCATGCGGGGTACGGTTGAGTACCACGTCCTCGACCTTTTCACGCAGGGCAGCCGGGATCTCGTCATAGATCTCCAGCTGGCCGGCGTTGACGATACCCATGGTCAGGCCGTTCTGGATCGCGTGGTACAGGAACACCGAGTGGATGGCTTCACGCACCGGGTTGTTGCCACGGAACGAGAACGACACGTTGGATACACCGCCCGAGCTCAGGGCGTGCGGCAGGTGGTCGCGGATGTAGGCGCAGGCCTCGATGAAATCGACGGCGTAGTTGTTGTGCTCTTCGATGCCGGTGGCGACAGCAAAGATGTTCGGGTCGAAGATGATGTCTTCCGGCGGGAAGCCCACTTCATTGACCAGGATGTCGTAGCTGCGCTGGCAGATTTCCTTCTTGCGCGCGGCAGTGTCGGCCTGGCCGACTTCGTCGAAGGCCATCACCACCACGGCAGCGCCATAGCGCTTGCACAGGCGGGCGTGGTGCTTGAACTGCTCGACGCCTTCCTTCATGGAAATGGAGTTGACGATGCCCTTGCCCTGGATGCACTTGAGGCCCGCTTCGATCACTTCCCACTTGGACGAGTCGATCATGATCGGCACGCGCGAGATGTCCGGCTCGCCGGCGATCAGGTTGAGGAAGCGGACCATGGCGGCCTGGGAGTCGAGCATCCCTTCGTCCATGTTGATGTCGATCACCTGGGCGCCGGCCTCGACTTGCTGCAGGGCGACTTCCAGGGCTTCGGTGTAGTTCTCTTCACGGATCAGCCGGGCGAACTTGGCGGAACCGGTGATGTTGGTGCGCTCGCCGACGTTGACGAACAGCGACTGGCGGTCGATGGTGAACGGCTCCAGGCCCGACAGGCGGCAGGCCTTGGCGATTTCCGGAATCTCGCGCGGCTTGTACTTGGCCACGGCCTCGGCGATGGCCTGGATGTGGCCGGGAGTGGTGCCGCAGCAGCCGCCGATGATGTTGAGGAAGCCGCTGGCGGCGAATTCCTCGACCACCACGGCCATTTCCGCCGGGGTTTCGTCGTATTCACCAAAGGCGTTTGGCAGGCCGGCGTTGGGGTGGGCCGAGACATGGGTGTCGGCCTTGGTCGCCAGCTCTTCCAGGTACGGGCGCAGGTCCTTGGCGCCGAGGGCGCAGTTCAGGCCCACGGAAATCGGCTTGGCATGGCGCACCGAGTTCCAGAACGCTTCGGTGGTCTGGCCCGACAGGGTACGGCCCGAGGCGTCTGTGATGGTGCCGGAGATCATGATCGGCAGTTCGATGCCGTCTTCCTCGAACACCTGCTGCACGGCGAAGATCGCCGCCTTGGCGTTGAGGGTGTCGAAGATGGTCTCGATCAGCAGCAGGTCGGCGCCACCCTCGATCAGGCCGCGGGTGGCCTCGGTGTAGTTCGTTACCAGTTCGTCGAAGGTGACGTTGCGGTAGCCGGGGTCGTTGACGTCCGGGGAAATCGAGCAGGTGCGGCTGGTAGGGCCGAGCACGCCGGCGACGAAGCGCGGCTTGTGCGGGGTTTCCAGGGTCTTGGCATCGGCCACCTGGCGGGCGATGCGCGCGCCCTCGACGTTCAGCTCGTAGACCAGCGACTCCATGCCGTAGTCGGCCTGGGAAATCTGCGTGGCGTTGAAGGTGTTGGTTTCGAGGATATCGGCGCCGGCATCCAGGTAGGCCTTTTCGATGGCTGCGATCACATCCGGGCGGCTGAGCAGCAACAGGTCGTTGTTACCCTTGACATCGCTTGGCCAATCGGCGAAGCGCGTGCCACGATAGTCGTGTTCCTCGAGCCGGTAGCTTTGGATCATAGTACCCATGCCGCCGTCGAGGATCAGGATGCGCTCCTTGAGTGCGTTCTGGAGTGCTTGGAGACGAGCGCTGCGGTCGGACATAGGAACTACCTGGTCGGGCAAATTTCAGAAGGTGCAGAATCATAACAAAGCTGCGCGGTTTTTAGGCGCATCGCCCATTTGCATGAAAATGGCTCATGTTGGGCGGGCGTCGGCGAAGCAGGGCACCCAAGGACGACCAGGCAACAAATCGTGATGGCTTTCAATACCCAGGACTTTCCGCACATGGTGCATCGTATTCTTGCCGGCGTTTTCGCCCTGCTCATCAGCAGTGTGGCGTTCGGGCAAGCCCCCCAGTCGAGCCCGGCCATTTCCTACACCCGGGACATTCAACCGATCTTCACCGAGAAATGCGTGGCCTGCCACGCCTGCAACGACGCCGCCTGCCAGCTGAAGCTGGAAAGCCCCGAAGGCGCCGTGCGCGGCGCCACCAAGGTTCCCGTGTACCAGGGCGAGCGCAGCAAGGCAGTGCCCACCACGCGGCTGTTCTACGACGCCCATAGCGAGGGCGAGTGGCGCAAGAAGGGCTTCTACTCGGTGCTCGACAACCAGGGCAGCCAGGCCGCGCTGATGGCGCGCATGCTCGAGCTGGGGCACAAGACCCCGCTCACGCCCAATGCCAAGCTGCCCGAGGAAATCGTCCTGGGCCTGAACCGCAACAACATGTGCCCGTTGCCGCATGAGTTCGATGCCTATGCCGGCGCTCACCCCAAGGAAGGCATGCCACTGGCGGTGACCGGCCTGACCGACAAGGAATACGACACCATGCGCCGCTGGTTGGCCGCCGGTGCACCCGTCGAGTACCAGCCGATCAAGCCAAGCGCGGCCGAAGCCAAGCAAATTGCCGACTGGGAAGAGCTGCTCAACCGCCCGGGTTCCACCGAGGCGCTGGTCGGCCGCTGGCTGTACGAGCACCTGTTCCTGGCGCACATCTATTTCGTTGGTGGCGAGCAGGGCCACTTCTTCCAGTGGGTGCGTTCGCGTACACCGAGCGGTCAGCCGGTCGACCTGATCGCCACGCGCCGCCCCAACGACCCGCCGGGCACCGACTTCTACTACCGGTTGATCCCGGTGCAGGGCGTGATCGTGCACAAGACGCACATCACCTATCCGATGGGGCCGCAGAAGCTCAAGCGGGTCAAGCAACTGTTCTACGCCGGCGACTGGCATGCCACTGCGCTGCCAGGCTACGGCCCGCGCCACCGGGCCAACCCGTTCGAAACCTTCGAAGCGATCCCGGCAGTGGCGCGCTACCAGTTCATGCTGGATAACGCCGAGTACTTCGTGCGCACCTTCATCCGTGGCCCGGTATGCCGTGGGCAGATTGCCACCGACGTGATCCGCGACAACTTCTGGGCGCTGTTCCAGGAGCCGGCCCATGACCGCTATATCACCGATGCCAAGTACCGTGGCGAGGCCACACCGCTGCTGGCCATGCCTGGGCAGATCGATGACGTGGGCAGCGTGCTGAGCCTGTGGCACGCCTACCGCGACAAGCGCAACGAGTACGAAAAACTGCGCCGCGAAGCCTATGCCGACATGCCGGCCCCGGGCTGGGCGACGCTGTGGGCCGGTAACGACAACGCGTTGCTGAGCATCTTCCGCCACTTCGACAGCGCCTCGGTGACCAAGGGCCTGATCGGTGATGTGCCGCTGACGGTGTGGCTGTTCGACTACCCGTTGTTCGAGCGCACCTATTACCAGCTGGCGGTCAACTTCGATGTGTTCGGCAACGTCTCGCACCAGTTGCAGACGCGCCTGTACTTCGACCTGATCCGTAACGGCGCCGAGGTCAACTTCCTGCGCCTGATGCCGGCCGACCAGCGCAAGGCGATCCTCGGTGACTGGTACCAGAACAGCGGCAAGGTGAAGATGTGGATGGATTATGAAGACATCGACACCGACACCCCGAGCGGTATCCAGCTCGACCCGCGCAACCCCAAGCGCGACTTCGGCCTGAAGCTTCTGCAGCGTACCGGCAGCCTGAATGCCGCGCCTGACCCGATCAACCGCTGCCAGGGTGCGTTCTGTTCACGGCCGCAGGTGAGCGAAGAGTTCCGCAATGCCGAACAATCGCTCAGCCGCCTGGTGTCGCGCCCGGCTGCGGGGTTGAAGGTGATCAGCCAGCTGCCCGAAGCGACCATGCTGCGCATCGAAGGGCAGGGCGGCCAGCGCCAGGTATACAGCCTGCTGCGCAACCGCGCGCACAGCAACGTGGCGTTCCTGCTGGGCGAGGCGTACCGCTACCAGCCGGGGCTGGATACCTTGACCTTGTACCCGGGCGTGCTCAGCAGCTACCCCAACTTCATCTTCAACATCCCGACCAGTGATGTGCCGGAGTTCGTCGAGGACATGGAGTATGCGAAAGATGACCCGGCCAGGTTCGAGCGCATCGTCATGCGTTGGGGTGTGCGTCGCAGTCACCCAGAGTTCTGGCGCTACTTCCATGACCTGAACAGCTTCATCAAGGAGACCGAGCCGGTCGAGGCGGGCGTGCTGGACATGAACCGCTACGAGAACCTCTGATCGGTTTGGCTGACCTTTCCGATTACCCTGCGGTCGGAATGGGTGGGTGGTCCGGGGGCTGCTGTGCAGCCCGATCGCCGGCCAGCGTCCACAGGGGCCGCACATGCCTGAAGGCTGCGCAGTCCTTGTGGGAGCCGGCTTGCCGGCGATGGAGCGCAACGTGCTCCCAAAGGCCTCAATGCACCGGCAAGCGCAGGGTACTCCATGCTGTATTCGCTTCAAGCACTGCGGGCGTTCGCCGCCTGGGTGGTGGTCTGTCACCATTTCATGCAGATTTTCTTCGACTTCCAAGCCTCCGGCCCTATCGGCCAACTGCTCAGCGACCGCGGCGCCGCAGGCGTCGACATCTTCTTCGTCATCAGCGGGCTGGTCATCTACCTGTCGACCTGCGACAAGGCCATCGAGCCCCGCCAGTTCCTGCTCAACCGGGCGCTGCGTATCGTCCCGGCCTACTGGTTCTACACGGCGCTGATGGCAACCCTGCTGCTGGCCTTCAGCCAATGGATGCCACACCAGGCATTCACCTGGCACCACCTGCTGCTGTCGCTGCTGTTCATCCCGGCGGAAAACCCCGGTGGCTACGGCTTGTACCCGACCCTGAACGTGGGCTGGACGCTTAACTTCGAGATGTTCTTCTACCTGCTGTTCGGCCTGGCCTTCCTGGTGCGCCGCCGTCATCACCAGTTGCTGGTCACCGCCGCGCTGCTGCTGGCCAGCGAGCTACTGGGCCGACTGGGCGTGCTCAGCCGCTTCTACGGCAACGACATCATCTACGAATTCCTGCTCGGCATCGGCCTGGGCGTGCTGCACCGTCGCGGCCTCATCCACCAGGGCCGCTTGCTACCGTTGGCGTTACTGGCAGTGGCAGGCCTTGCCATCTACCACCTGGACGCTTCCTGGCGCTTGCTGCACTGGGGCGTGCCGAGCGCAATGATCGTGCTGGCCTTCGTCGCCCTGGAGCCACTGTTCCGCGGCAACCGGCTGCTCAAGGCGCTGGGCGACTGTTCGTATTCGGTGTACCTGGTCCATGTGCTGGTGCTGTACGCCGGCTGGTTCGCCAGCCAGCGCCTGCAGTTGAACCCGTACCTGGTGTTCGCCCTGTGCGTGCCGTCCATTGGACTAATGTCGTGGTTCAGCTACCAGTGGCTGGAGCGCGGGCTGTACCGGCGCATGCAGGCCTGGCTGGCGGCGCCAAGGGGGCAGGCCCCTGAATATGCGCTTTCCCGAGTCAAATACTAGGACTTTGTTCGAAAGCCGGGTTGGCGTACACTTGGCCGCAAGTCTGTGAGGAACCTACATGAGCGCTATAACCATTACCGACGCCGCCCATGACTACCTGGCCGATCTGCTCTCCAAGCAGAACACGCCTGGCATCGGCATTCGCATTTTCATCACCCAGCCGGGCACCCAGTACGCCGAAACCTGCATCGCCTACTGCAAGCCGGGCGAAGAGAAGCCTGACGACACCGCCGTGGGCCTCAAGAGCTTCACCGCTTACCTGGACGCGGTCAGCGTGCCCTTCCTGGAAGACGCGCTGGTCGACTATGCCACCGACCGCATGGGTGGCCAGCTGACCATCAAGGCACCGAATGCCAAGGTGCCGATGGTCAACGAAGACAGCCCGATCAACGAGCGCATCAATTACTACCTGCAGACCGAGATCAACCCCGGCCTGGCCAGCCACGGCGGCCAGGTGAGCCTGGTGGATGTGGTCGACGACGGCATTGCCGTGCTGCAGTTCGGTGGTGGTTGTCAGGGGTGTGGCCAGGCCGACGTGACCCTGAAGGAAGGCATCGAGCGCACCCTGCTCGAGCGTATTCCCGAGCTGAAGGGCGTGCGTGACGTGACTGACCACAGCCAGAAAGAGAACGCCTACTACTGAGGCTGGCGCGCTCCGGAAGGGGCGCGTTTAACCCGTTTCCTTAGCAACAAAGTGTTACTGTTTCAACCCCTGCGACAACAGGCCGCAGCCCGTATTCAAAGGGCTGCAGCCAATCCTCGCCTTCGTCGGGTAGAACCCCTTGGGGTGTCATGCCAGAATGCCCCGGTTTTTCGACCGGCCCGTCCCGAGGGCCGGCACCTTCCCTGTAAAGGATGGTTTCATGAATGATCTATATACCCGGCGCGCAGTTGTCGCCGGGATGGGCGTTCTCGGGCTTGGCCTGCTGGCAGGCTGCAGCCCGGCCCGGGGGCTCGAGTTCAAGTACGGCAAGAACATGAGCAACGAAATCCTTGGGCGCAAGTTCAGCCTCAAGGACACCCAAGGCAATGTGCGCACCCTGTCGAGCTTCTACGGCAGCATGCCGATGATCTTCTTCGGCTTCACCCAGTGCCCGGCCGTGTGCCCGACTACCCTTGCGCGCGCGGCGCAAATCCGCAAGCTGCTGCGCGGCCGCGATCGCGACCTGTTCCAGGTGGTGTTGATTACCCTGGACCCGGAGCGAGACACCCCCGAGGTGCTCGATGCCTACGTTAAAGCTTTCGACCCGTCGTTCACCGCGTTGACCGGCACCCCCGAGGAAATCGCCGCGGTGGCCAAGGAATTCAAGGTGTTCTACGAGAAAGTCCCGGCCGGTGATACCTATACCGTCTCTCACTCGTCCACCAGCTACGTCTACGATACGCGTGGCACCCTGCGCCTGAGCCTGGGCCATTCCCTGACCGCCCAGGAATGCGCCGAAGACCTGGTCACACTGATGGAGATCTGCTGAATGTCGATGCAACCGATCAAGCACGGCCTGGCTGCCCTGGTCCTGATGGGCCTGGCACTGCCGGCCCTGGCCCAGACCACCGTAAGCGACGCCTGGGTGCGTGCGACCGTGCCGCACCAGCAGTCCACCGGTGCCTTCATGACCCTGACCGCCAGCAGCGACAGCAAGCTGGTGGGCGTGGCTTCGCCTGTGGCCAAGACTGTGCAGGTGCACGAGATGACCATGAACGGCGATGTGATGGGCATGCGTGAGGTCAAGGCGGTCGAGTTGCCAGCCGGCAAGGCGGTTACCCTCGACCCGAACAGCCTGCATGTGATGCTGATGGGCCTGAACAACCAGGTGAAGGAAGGCGAGAAGGTGCCGCTGACCCTGAGCATCGAAGATGCCAAGGGGGCCAAGGAAACCCTGGACGTGCAGGCCGAAGTGCGTGCGCTCAACGCCGAGGCGGGCGGCGGGCATGATCACATGCACATGAAGCACTGATCAGGCTGAAACCTTTTGGGGCGCAAAGCGCCCCCGGTTCAATCAGCTGCGAAACTTGGGCAGCGGCCTGTCGAGGGTCAGCGAGGTCAAGGTCTTGCGGACCTGGGCCTCATCGGCCTCCAGGGCCTTGAGGCTTGCGCGGATCTTGCCGGCGGCGGGCACGTCGCCCTGCCGGTCGATCCAGTCGGCTATCTCCTTGCAGGCACTGCTCAGGCAGGCCTGGCGCTGGTTCATCAGCGACAGGAGGGTGGTGAGCTCTCGTTCGGACATGGCAGGATCCTCCATTCAGCCTTGTCAGTGTAGCAGTGGCTGGCAGGCCTGCCTGAGGCCTGGTGTCGCAGCTCAGCCTTGCAGGCAGGCGCTGCGGTAGGCCCCCGGCGTTACGCCGTATGCCTGCTTGAACTGCCGGCTCAAATGGCTCTGGTCGGCAAAACCCAGGTCGAACGCCACCTCCGATGCAGCCCAGCCACGCTTGAGCATTTCCCGTGCGCGGGCCAGGCGCCTCTGCTTCAACCAGGCATGGGGCGGCAGGCCGGTGGCCTGGCGGAACACCCGGGCGAAATGGAATGGCGACAGGTTGACCGCCGCCGCCAGGGCCTCGAGCGAGGGCGGGTCGGCCAGTTGGCTTTCCAGCAGCTCACGGGCGCGGGCCACTGCCAGCGGTTCGTGGCCAGGGGCGGCAGGTTCGGCGCATTGCCCGTGCCGTTGCACCAGGGCCAGCACCGCCTGGCGCCAGGCGGTCTGCTGCTGCAGGGCGCTGGCGCCGGCTTCGGACAGCTGGTGCAACTGGCTGAAGGCAAGTGCCAGGGCCGGGTCGTGGATCACGCTGTCCTTGAAGCTGGGCATGCCGTGGTGGCCCAGTGCCAGTTCTTCGAGCACCCCGGTTACCCGTTCATGTTCCGGGTAGAACCCTCGGTAGCGCCAGCCCGCTTCGTGGGCGGTGGCACCGGTGTGCAGTTCGTCGGGGTTGATCAGCACCATGCTGCCGACCGGCGCCAGGTGCTCGCTGCCGCGATGCCAGAAGCGCTGGGCACCCGACTCGATCACGGTGAACACATAGCCTTCATGCACATGCGGGGCGAAGCGCTGCTGGAAATAGCGCGCATGCAGCATCTCGACGTCGCCCAGTGCAGGCGCCTGCCATAGGTGTGTCTGCTCGCGCAGGTGCGTGCTCATGCCAGCCAGCTGCGCAGGAGGAAGAAGATCAACATGCTCACCAGCATGCTAAGCAACACGCTGCGGGTCAACAGCACCAGGGCGATTGCTACCAGCGAACCCAGCAGGTAGGGGTTGAGCAGGCTCAGGTTCAACTGGTGCTCGGGCATGAAGATGATCGGGCCGCAGATTGCGGTGAGCATGCCCGGCACGGCAAAACCGAGGAACTGCCGGGCGTTGGAGCTCAGGCGCAATGGCAGGCGCGGCTCCAGGAACGCATAGCGGTTGAGGAACACGATGGCGCCCATGGCAAGAATCAGGACCCAGGTCATGCGCGGGCTCCGGCGAATTTCTGGCAGACGAAACCGGCGCTCATGCCCAGCAGGCCTGCGGCCACCAGGGCGGTCTCCCAGTGCCAGTAGCTGAACAGCACCGAACAGAACAGCGACACCGCCACGCACACCAGCGTGGCCAGGTTGCGCACCAGCGGCGCGATCAGGGCGACGAAGGTGGCGACGATGGAAAAGTCCAGACCGAGCTGGTCCAGGTGCGGAATGTTCTGCCCCAGCAGGATGCCGGCCAGGGTGAACAGGTTCCAGGCGATGTAGAACGTCAGGCCCACGCCCAGGGCGTACCAGCGGTTGAACTGCTGCTGGTCGTACTGGCTGGTCAGGGCGAAGAATTCGTCGGTCAGCAGGAAGCCCAGGCCCAGCCGCCAGCGCAGCGGCTGGCTGGACAGCACCGGGCGCATCGTCAGGCCATACAGCAGGTGCTGCGAGGTCAGCAGCAGGGTAGTCAGCAGGATCGACGCCAGGTTGGCGCCACCCTTGAGCATGCCGATCGCCACCAGTTGCGCGGCACCGGCGAAGACGATGGCCGACAGCCCTTGCCCCTCCCAGGCGCTGAGGTTGGCCTCGATGGCCATGGAGCCGGCCAGCAGGCCCCAGGGGGCGACGGCCAGGGACAACGGGAGAATGGCGATGGCGCCGTGGAGAAAGGCTTGGCGGGCGATGTGAGGCATGGTGGCTGCAGTGCGTGTACGTGGCAGGCCAGCATGCCAGACGGGGCGGGGGATGGCTTGAACGATCTTGCTATGCCTGGCACGGTCCTGCACAGCAACCGTGCCCGTTTTACGGACGGCTGGTCAGGTGCTGCTGCGCTGTCACGCAACCGTTGGTGTCCACGGCCTTCTGCAGCAGGCTCTGGCGGTGCTCCGGGTCGAGGTCGCCGAGCAGGCGGTATACCTCGGCCTGATAGTCGCGCTGGCGCCCCCACTGCATTTCCAGGCCTTGTGGCCGGTTGCGGTTGCAGGCCAGGCGCGTTGCCGGTTGCGGGTAGTAGGGGGCATATACGGTGGCCATGTTGGGGATGGCCTCCAGCGCAGTACGGTAGTCGCTGCTGACGTTATAAGGCGGGCACCAGGTGGCGATGGCCGGCGCCGGTGCGGCAAAGCCCTGTCTGAGGCTGGCTTCGAGCAATGGGCAGGCGGCGTCCGGGATTTGCGCTGCGGGCAGGTAGGTCATGTAATACAGCGCCAGGCGGTACTGTGCGACCGGGTGGCCCAGCTCTACGGACTTTTTCAGCAAGGCAACGGCTGTCGGCAGGGTGTGGGCCATGGCCTGGCCCTGGCGGCTGAGCTCCGGGTCGCCGCCGATGGCCGTGCGCAGCGTGCTGGTGCCGTCGTCCTGGCTGTCGGCCTGCTCCAGCAGGGGCAAGGCCTGGCGGTAGAGCAGGTCGGCATGAGGGTCGATGCGCACTTCGAGCGCGTGGGCAGCCAGCGGCATCAGGGCGATCAACAGTGGGGGCAAGCGAAGCATGCGGCTCACAGGCAAGCCCCATGGGGTGCCAGGTACTGATGGATGGCTTCGATGTTCATGGCGGTCAAGCGTGCGCCTCGGGCAGATCGGAACGACGGCCTATTCTAGCCACCCAAAGGGCCTGGCCGGAAGACCACCCGGCAACTGTCAGACGAGCTTGATCGGCGTGACGTTGCGCTGGGCATGTTTTTCCTGGGCCAGGCCAAGCTTGGCGGTAATGACCTTGGCCAGGGCATTGTTGCCTAGGTCGTTCAGGTGCAGGCGGTCGATGAACAGGTCGGCGCCGAACACCGGCGAGCTGCTGAGCATGCAGTTCATGTCATAGCAGGGCACCGGGTCGGCCTGGCTCTTGATGCGACGGAAGAAGGCCGAGTGCAACTGGCTGTCGAACGCGCCGTCCAGCAGCCGATCGAAATTTGCCGGTCGCCGCTGCAGCGCGTCCAGCATGGCCTGCTCGCCAGCGGGCAGGCTATCCCGGCACCAGGGCAGCAACGGCTGCAGGATGAAGGTGAGTGTGGAGTGGCTGTCTGCCAGCAGCCGGTCCCATTGGCGCAAGGTCCGGCCAATGCTGTCAGCGGCGCGGGCCAGACGCTTTTCCGGGGGGGACAGCGGCCAGGTGGCCGGTGTTGCGACCGGCGGCGTGGCCAACGCCTGGCCGATGCGCCGCCACAGCGATTGCCGGCGGGGCGCCACGGTGGGCTGCATGCCTTCGCTGAAACTGTTGAGAAAATCCTGGTAGGCCTTGGCGTGCCGCGGGTCGTTCAGGCTGGAGAGGACTTCGCAGAGCGCTTCGTGGGCCAGGGTGTTGAGGCCGCTGAGCACCACCACATGGCCGAGCTCGCCAAGGCGGTGCTGGTGGGTCAGGAACATCAGCAGCTCCTGGCTGGCATTGAGCCCGCAGCCAGCCAGGCTCAGCCAGACTTCGCCAGTCAGCATCGACAGGTGCGAGGCCACCGTGTGTTCGTCGGAGCTGGCACCGATGCCCAGGGCAGTGGAGCCGCCGACCAGCAGGTTGATGCGTGACGCGCCACCGCGCTCGGCCGCCGAAAAGCGCTTGCCGGCGCAATGGCTGTAGCGCAGGCCCAGGGCATCGGTGTTGATGGTGCTGGAGCGGTAGCTGGTTTCGTGCACATGCATTGTGTGTGGGGCGCGCCGGCTGCCCAGCAGCAGAAAGCGCTGGTAGTCCTGTTGCAACGGCGAAGGGCTCGTGTCAGTCGCGGTCATTGGGTCTCCTGCTGCTGCAGCGGGCACTTAGCATCACGTTCAGGCCGCCAGCTCCTTGATGTTGTACAGCAGGCCGC
Organism: Pseudomonas sp. TE3-3-F2023; assembly: GCF_036784815.1. Lineage (NCBI taxonomy): Bacteria > Pseudomonadati > Pseudomonadota > Gammaproteobacteria > Pseudomonadales > Pseudomonadaceae > Pseudomonas > Pseudomonas sp. TE3-3-F2023. The sequence continues at coordinate 2,874,071 of NZ_CP145113.1, forward strand.
CGGTGGCGATCAGCAGCAGGGCGACCCCCGAGGCCAGGCTGATCATGCGGTTGCTGCGCTGCGAGGCGATCTTGCCGATGGCGAAGATGTACAGGCTGAGCACGGCAAAATCGATGGCTACCCACAGCATCGACAGCACCACCATGCTCTTGCCGAACGACTCGGTGATCTGGATGAACTGCGGGAAGAAGGCAATGAAGAAGATGATGTCCTTCGGGTTGGAAATGCCCACCATGAAACCTTGCAGCAGCCCGCCGCGGCCAGGCTTGGCGAGCTCGCCCGGCGTCTCGGCTGCCGGCGCCTGCAGGGCGTCCCGCAGCGTGCCGACGGCGATGTAGCCGATGAACAGGCAACCCAGCAGGCTCATGGCGCTGAGCCAGGCCTTGTCGATGGCGGCGCTGGTGAGGATGACCCAGGCCGCCGCGCCGATCAGCACCAGCGATGCCCAGTTCGTGCCGACAGCGGTGAACATGGCCTTGCGTGAGCCGGAGGCGGCCGCGGTGTTGACGATCAGCGCCACTACCGGGCCGGGGGTGGCGATCAGTAGCAGGACAGTCAGGGCATAGGTAGCGGTGAGTGCGGTATTCACGGTCAGGTCTCGATCAGTATGTCGGGTGTTACCGCGTGTGCGGCATGGGCGTGGAACGGGCAGCGGGACGGGTTGAGCGAACCTGCCTCCTGCAGTTGGTACTGCTTCCACTCGTAGTTGTCGGCATCGCCGAAGAAGCCAAGGGTGTCGGGCATGACGCCGTCGTTGTAGCGGTGCACGCGCTCGCGGATGCGTTCGCGGATACGTTGGCCGCTTTCGGTGTTGGCGTTGGCCACTTCGTCGAAGTTCGCCCGCGGGTTGATGACGAAGGTGATGTGTGGGCCCAGGTTGCGGCTTTTCATCTGCTGGTGGCCGGGGAAGTTCATGTTGATGAACAGCGGCATGCCGGCAAAGCAGAACGACCAGGCGTTGTCGTCGGGCTCGGTCGGGATGCCCTGCGGCCAGGGCTGCGGGTCGCGCGCGTGCACGCCACGCAAAACCTTCCAGGCCAGCGCCTGTTGCTCGGCCAGGGTGCAGTCGGCGGCGGTTTCGAGAAACACCACCAGCGGGCTGCCGATACGCTGCTTGGGTGGGATGGGTGCGACGGTGCGCACGTAGTCGGCCAGGCCCATGGCGATGTCATCGGCCAGTTGCCCGGCGCGGGCGAACAGGATGTGGCAGGTTGCGCCGTTTACCGCCTTGCGGCCGAACAGGCAGGGAAACTCTGGGTTGGCGAGGACACTGCGAAAATGTTCTACGGCTTTGTAAGTCCAATGTCGCGTATTGCGCACATGTTCAGCGGCCAGCTCTAGCGCATCCAGGCGATAGCAAGTTCCATAACCCGTCGACATGATTTCCCCAGGCGTAAATTTGATGAACGTTCCAGTCACATGCAGGCAGGATCTTGGTTATGTTTATTATTTACCTGCATTTTCCGAGACGTCCTTGACGTTGTAAAACGCGTGGAACTATGACCTACTATTAGTCTTACTCATGCTCGGGGCGTCGCCATGTCGGAACGGATTCAGGCTTTGCACGCGTTGCGTGCCTTTGAGGTGGCCTCTCGCTATGGCTCATTCACCCGTGCAGCGGAGGAGTTGGCCCTGACCCAGGGCGCCGTCAGCCACCACATCAAGACCCTCGAAGCCATGTTCGGCTGTGACCTGTTCGAACGTCGCGGGCCGAAGCTGGCCCTGACGGATCACGGGCGCCTGCTGGCGCAGGAGCTCAAGGTTGGCTTCAAGATCATCGAGAATGCCTGTGCCCTGCTGCGCCAGGACCGCTACGGCCTGCGTCTGAAAGCTCCGTCAACGCTGACCGTGCGCTGGCTGCTGCGTGCGCTGGATGCGTTCAAGAAGACCGAGGACAACTGCAGCGTGCAGCTGTCCAGCGTGTGGATGGACATCGACAGTGTGGACTTCTATTCCGAGCCCTATGACTGTGCGATCCTCCTGGCGAACGGGCGTTTCCCCGCCGATGTCGAGAGTTTCAAGCTGTTCGATGAATGGCTGATTCCGGTGTGCCACCCGGACTACATGGCCCAGGCACAACCGGACCTTGCCGACCTGGCCCAGTGCGAGTTCCTCCATCCGTCCCCCGACCGGCGAGACTGGCGGCGCTGGCTGGCTCGCATGGACGCGCTGGACATCAGCATCGATCACGGGCAAGTGTTCGATACCCTCGACCAGGGCATCTCGGCTGCCCAGCAAGGCCTGGGCATTTCGGTGGTCGACCTGGTGCTGGCCAGTGCCGACCTGTTGGCCGGGCGCCTGGTCACGCCATTCAAGCACGCGGTGGCCACCGGCGATGGCTATTACATGACCTGGCTCAAGGCCAGCCCCAAGGCGCGGCAGATGCACAAGCTGCGCGAGTTCCTGCTTGGCCAGGTGCCACCGCTGGCCGCCAAGGACATCAATTACCTGTACGGTTGAACACGCGCTCAAGCATGCGGCCGGCCGCCGGCAAGCGCCCGGCGCTGAAAATATTGCGGCAAACACCTGCTGGCCTCAACAAAACGCGCTGTGACGGAGCGTCAGCGGTAGAATTGCCGCAATCAGCACAACCAACGATTCAGAGGTCGACGCGGTGGAGTTGCAGCAGGGCTTTGTCCTGACCCGACATTGGCATGACACGCCCGAAGGCACCTGCGTGGAATTCTGGCTGGCCACCGACCAGGGGCCACGGCAGTTGCGCCTGGCGCCCCAGGTATCGGTGGCATTCATCCCCCTGGCGCAGGAAGCGCACGCACGTGTGCTGTTGGCCAACGAACCTGGTGCCGAGCTGCGGCCGTTGCAGCTGAAGAACTTCGACCAACGCCCGGTGCTGGGCCTGTACTGCCGCCAGCACCGGCAATTGATGCAGCTGGAGCAACGCCTGCGCACAGCCGGTATCGATGTGTACGAAGCCGACATCCGCCCGCCCGAGCGCTACCTGATGGAGCGCTTCATCACCGCACCGGTGCAGTTCACCGGCCAACCGGATGCCCAAGGTGTATTCTGCGATGCCCAGCTCAAGCCGCTGTCGGGCTATCGCCCGCCGCTGCGCCTGGTGTCGCTGGACATCGAGACCAGCGAGCGGGGCGAGCTTTACAGCATTGCCCTGGAAGGCTGTGGCCAGCGCCAGGTGTACATGCTCGGGCCGGCCAACGGCACGGCTGATGGCCTCGACTTCGACCTGCACTACTGCACCGACCGCGCCGACATGCTGGCCTGCCTCAACCATTGGATGGCCGAGCACGACCCGGATGCAATCATCGGCTGGAACCTGATCCAGTTCGACCTGCGCCTGCTGCATGAGCATGCCAAGCTGCTGCAGGTACCGCTGGCACTGGGGCGCAATGGCTCACCGATGACCTTGCGCAGCCATGCCGGTGGTGGCCACGTGTTCGCCGATGCCCCGGGGCGGCTGCTGATCGACGGCATCGAGGCGCTGCGCTCGGCGACCTGGAGCTTCCCGTCGTTCAGCCTCGAAAGTGTCGCCCAGACCTTGCTCGGTGAAGGCAAGGCCATCGACACGCCCTACCAGCGCATGGATGAAATCAACCGCCGCTTCGCCGAGGACAAGCCGGCGTTGGCGCGCTACAACCTCAAGGATTGCGAGCTGGTGACGCGCATCTTCGCCCACACCCGCCTGCTCGAATTCCTTCTGGAGCGGTCTTCGGTCACCGGCCTTGCGGTGGACCGCAGCGGTGGTTCGGTAGCCGCGTTCTGCCATTTGTACATCCCGCAGATGCACCGCCTGGGCTTTGTCGCCCCCAACCTCGGCAGCCGCCCCGACGAAGCCAGCCCCGGTGGCTTCGTCATGGATTCGCGCCCGGGCCTGTACGACTCGGTGCTGGTGCTGGACTACAAGAGCCTGTACCCGTCAATCATTCGTACTTTCTTGATCGACCCAGTGGGGCTGGTCGAAGGCTTGCGCCTGCCCGACGATGAACACTCGGTGGAAGGCTTCCGGGGTGGGCGTTTTTCCCGTAGCGAGCATTGCCTGCCGGCCATCGTCGAGCGGGTATGGCAGGGGCGGGAAGCGGCCAAGCGCGAGGGCAACGCGCCGCTGTCGCAGGCGCTGAAGATCATCATGAATGCCTTCTACGGAGTGTTGGGTTCGAGCGGCTGCCGCTTCTTCGACCCGCGCCTGGCTTCGTCGATCACCATGCGCGGCCACCAGATCATGCGCCAGACCCGTGCGCTGATCGAAGCCAGGGGCTACGAGGTGATCTACGGCGATACCGACTCCACCTTCGTCTGGCTCAAGGGCGCTCACGGCGAGGAGACTGCAGCACGCATCGGCCGCGAGCTGGTAGCCCAGGTCAACCAGTGGTGGCGCGAACACCTGCGCGAGCAGATGAACCTGGAAAGCGCGCTGGAGCTGCAGTTCGAGGTGCATTACCGACGCTTCCTGATGCCCACCATCCGCGGCACGGACGAAGGCAGCAAGAAGCGCTATGCCGGGCTGGTGCAGCGGGCCGATGGCAGCGAGCAGATGGTCTACAAGGGCCTGGAGTCGGTACGTACCGACTGGTCGCCGCTGGCCCGGGAGTTCCAGCAAGAGCTTTATGGCCGGATATTCCGCGGGGAGCCGTACCAGGCGTATGTGCGCGATTATGTACGGCGCACCCTGGCGGGCGAGCTGAATGAGCTGATGGTGTACCGCAAGCGGTTGCGTCGGCCGCTAGCCGATTATCAGCGCAATGTGCCGCCGCACGTACGCGCGGCCCGGCTGGCCGATGACTACAACCGCCGTCTTGGCCGCCCGACGCAATACCAGCGCGGCGGCTGGATCAGCTATCTGATCACCTTGGCAGGCCCGGAACCTCTGGAAAACCTGCAAGCGCCGGTGGACTACGAGCATTACCTGACGCGGCAGCTGCAGCCGGTGGCCGATGCCATCCTGCCTTTCGTTGGCGACAGTTTCGAAGGGTTGACCGGCCAGCAGCTGGCGCTGTTCTGAAGAGGTGGTACCTATCTAGTTAATCGCTTGGCAAGCCTGCATTTAGTGTCGGGCCTTTTGATCAGCCCGAGGCGCAACAACGTGACTACACCCCGCCAGGAACAACCGCCAACCGCCGATACGCTGGCCATGGAGCAGGCCTATCAGGACAACCTCATCGTCAAGCGACTGCCCAGATGGATTCGCCGGCTGCGTATCGTCTCGCCGACCGAGCAGAATATCCCGGCCAACGGTCTGTATGAATCGCAGCATGCTGCATTGCGCGATGCATTGAAAGACAGCCTGGCCTGTCGACAATGGCTGGAAAAGGAGCTTGCGCGAATCGAGGGCATCGACCGTTTCGTCAAGCCGCTGCTTCAACACGCCATGCAGGAAGAATTCGGCATCAGGGAAAATGTCGATGGCCTGTATTTCAGGCACTGGTACACCTACACCGCTCCCAGCCAGGGCACCGTGTGGGGGCGCTACCCGGTGGTGGAAAAGGACTATTTCGACGTACCGCTGATCGAGGCGGCACTGGACAACTTCACGCCGGGCGAAGGGCGGAACGAGCAGCACAAGGACAACTGCATCGTTGACAGCCTGTCGCGACGGCTCGCCTCACCAACCGCGCCAGCCTTCGCACGCTTGTGCCGCAAGCTGGATCTGGGCAAGCGCTATCAACAGCACCTGGACAGTGTGCTCAAAGCGCCGAGCAGCCAGGCAAGCGGCTGGCGCAGCATGGCTTCGACGCTTGCCCAGCTGTACAGCTCGGTCATGCTGATCGATGCGTGCAAGGCTAAAGGTGATGGAGTACTGAGTGCTGCCGAACTGGACATGGTGCTAGAGCTATGCAAGCACGGGAGACCTGGCACGTTGTACGAGTCGAAAGTGGTGGCCCGGCAACTCAAGGCGTTCGGTTGCGATTTGCAACAGATCGTGATACTCGATGTATTTCATGACAAAGTCAGCCGCAAGATCATTGTCTATATTCCCGATGATCCCCACGGTCCCTGGACCGCAAGCCCCGACCTGGAAAGCTTCACCCGCAAGGTCTTGGGCAAGCGTCTGCGAGACAAGCGCTATCAGGATTTCTTCAAACGCTTCGTACGTCGGCGCGACAGCCAGCAGTTCTTCTCCAGAGTTGCCAAGGACCTGGTGGGCGTCGCCGATTGGGCAACCCGGGAAATGGACCAGCACATGCGGGACTACCCGCTGCCGTTGTTCACCCACCTTGCCGCTGCGCGCATTGCCCATGTCAAGGACGATGCTGCGCTGATTGCAACGCCGGTGTCGGACCTTGACCGCAAGGCCCAGGATGCCCATCAACAAAGGTTGGTTGCCGAGGGTTGGACACTGGCCACCGTGGCGGGCGTGTTCATCCCCGCACTCAATGCACTGCTGCTGGCAGTAATGGTCTGGGACCTGCTGGGCGAGCTGTTCCAGGCGGTGGAAGACTGGCGCGAGGGTGATACCAGCGCCGCGATGGAGCATTTGCTCAGCGTGACCAAAGACCTGGCCGTGATCGGTGTCACCGCTGTGGTATGGCGGGAAGCGAGCCGGGCATGGACTGCATTGGACCAGTGGGTGCCAGCGCGCCTGGAAGACGGCAGCGAGAAGCTCTGGAATGGAGACCTGGTGCCGTTTCGCAGCGCTGCACCTCTCGCTGGGGAAGTGGCCGATGCAATGGGCATCTACCGTGCCCAGGACAGAAGCTGGATTACCATGGACGGCCACACCTACGAAATCGTCCAGCGCGCAGATGAAGAGTGGCAACTGGCACCACGAGATGGTCACGGACCTTTGTTGCGCCACAATGACGCCGGCGCCTGGCGGCTATGGACCGAGCAACCGGCCAGCTGGACAGACAAGCACAGGATGTTCCGCCGCCTTGGTGAGCGTTTTGCTCGCCTGGATGATGAACAGATTGACCAGGCCATGGCCGTCCATGCCCTGGATGCAGACCATCTTCGGGCGTTGCATGTATACGGCCGGCCGCCTGAGGCCGAGCTGGTCGATACTGTAGAGCGCCTGCTGATCGACCGTCGGCTGCAAACCCTGCTGGACGATCTGAAACTTGGGCGGGTGCCGGAGGATGCGCCTTTGCTAGCGAAGGCATGCTCCCTGCCCGGCGTCACCGAGCAGAGGGGGCCAGCGTTGGCGGCGCAGGTCTCGGCAAGGCGGCGCCAGCTGTTTCAACAGGTGTATGACGGGCAGCAGGAGCCAGACGATGCAGCGCTGGCAGCCTTGCGCAAGGCATTCCCGAGCCTGCATCGCCGAGCGGCGCGCGAGCTTGTGGGTGAGCTGTCGGCAGGTGGTGCGGAATTTCAGGCGCTGGTCAGCGGCACGGTGCCGTTTCGGCTGGCCGAAAGGGCCAGGCTGAGCGTATTGCGCATACGTGTTGCGCGTGCCTGCGAGGCGCTGTTCATTGATACGCCCCAGACCCTGGACCAGGCCAAGGTTGCACTGACTCTGCTGGAGACTCTGGATGTCAGGGAGGCCAGGCCGCGCTGGCGGCTGTACGATGGCGATAGCCCGCAGCCGATAATGACTACTGATGGCGACGGGCAGAACTACAGGCTTGTGCATGACAACGGGCAGTTCCAGCTTGAAGATGCGCTAGGCCTCGAACTGAGTGGCCCCGGCGAGCTGTTCGAGACCTTGGCGGCTGCGTTTGTCCCGGCCGATCATGCTGCACTCGGTATCTCTGAACCCTACGCCCCGGGTTTGAGAGCAGTATTGGCCCGGCAAATGCCCGGGCACAGCAAAGTACTCGCCCAGGTGTTGGGCAAAAACCTTCAACAACCATGGATGCTGGCGCCACTGCGCCTGGAGGATGGCAGGGTCGGCTACCCGCTGGGCGGCGGCCTGGGGCGCTTTGCCCGGCCCGCGTCCCGACCCCGCGCGTTCGAAGCGCGTCTGCGCGACCTTTACCCAGCGTACAGTGATCAGCAGATCGAAAATTGGCTGACTACGTTGCATGCTTCGGGGCGTGATACCGACACTGAGCTAGGTGTGCTCGAAGAGCAGGCGCGTCGGTTGAGCGAGCACTTGAGACACTGGGAGCGGCGAGGGTTGCTGGTCGGCGAACGAGCTGAGCGCAAGCGGTTTCGCAAAGTACTCATGCAATGCTGGCGGGAACGGGTGCCTGCTCAAGTTTTACCTGAAAATCAACATCTGGCTTTGGCTTTGCATTACTGCGCGTATGACCTGTGCTCATTGCCTGAATTGGGCCCATTCTTCAGCTTCCCGCACGTTACCAAACTTTCCCTTCGTAGCCTGTTACTGGAGGAGGTGCCAGAGCGATTCCTGCTCTCATTCCCCAACCTGATATCTCTGGAACTGAGCTACAACCAGTTGCAACGTTTGCCAGAGAGCCTGTCGTTGCTCAGTGATTTGCGCATACTCGACTTGTCCGGCAATCGCATCTCTCTGGACGAGCCGCAGGCTCAAGCGCTGGCGCAATGCAGCCGGTTGCGTTACCTGAACCTTTCGGACAACCGCTTGAACATGACCTTTTCTGTGGCGCAGATGAATCAGTTGGCCGAACTGCGTTTACGCAATGCCGGGCTGGTATCGCTGCCCGACGGCATTATGGATTGCCAGACGTTGTACATGCTCGATGCTTCCAACAACTTCATCACTCTGTTGCCTCCCACCATCACCCAATCCCCGTTGTGGCGAGACGGCTACGTAGCGCTGTCAAACAATCCTGTGCGGTTGCGCCAGAATCAACGGGTGCAGGAGGCCTGGAACATTCCGGAGGACAGTTCAGTTCCTCACGAGTTTCGCTGGATGGACCGCCTGGACGGTGAGAAACGCGAAGATTTGGGTAACCTGTGGACCAGTATCGAGCAAATGGATGGGGTGACGAACTTCATGCAGCTGCTGAGACAACTCACGCGCTCGCAAGACTTCATCAATCCTCGATATGGGGAAATGCTGGCTTCACGCGTTCTGACCATGATGGTACAGGTGGACAGGTCAGCAGCACTGGCCAATGAAATATTCGCCAATGCGCTGGTCGAGAACTGCGCCGACAATGCCACGGTGGTGTTCCAGCAGCTTGAAGTTCGATGCCTTGTATGGGAAACCGAGCAGGCTGCCCCTACTGTCAGCCAAGAGCGAGTTCTGGTAACAGTGGCGCGGCGGTTGTGGAGGCGGGAGCAGGTTGAGTTCATCGCCCTCCGCGAGGCTGAGGCTGCAGGCGCGGGGAACGAGTCGATCGAATGGGTGCTGGCCTACTCGATCCGCTTGCGTAAGGACCTGGACCTGCCTGTCAACGCGCGGACCATGCTACACGAGGGCATCCCGAATCTGGATAACGCTTCGGTGACTCGCGCGGCTGATGAGGTCAGGCGTAACGAGACAGACCAATCGGTGGCAGTGTGGATGGTCCAGCAACCGTTCTGGAAAAATTATCTCGAGAAACGCTACGTGCGCGAACTGGAAGTGCCGGCAAGTCTTCAGGACCAGTTTGCAGAGGATGCCAATGCCGAGGACGCCGCCAGGTTGATGGAGGAAATCAGGCTGTGGACCGTGAATACCGAGCTTCAACTGACCATCGAGGCGCTGCAGCGGCCGGCATGACCAGGGCGCATTGGACTATGCTCAAGCTACAAGTGATAGAGGTACTTTTCGGGCTGGGGACGGGGAGCGACCGACCGCACTTGGTAACCGCCGGTTACTGTTCATTCAAACATGAAGGCCTTTTGCTGGTTTACGCTCGCTCGTCGGATCTTTCTCCCTGATCTGTAGTCTTTTGGTTTATCGAGAGAATAAGGAGATACGCATGCTCGTCCGGTCACTGACCCTCGCCACCTTGCTCGCGTTCGTCGGCCCCGTGTTCGCCGCCGACAGTGACGCGCCGCTGGCCAAGGAACTGGGCAAGGCCAGGCCCTTGGTCGTCATTGCACCCAGCAGCGCCGACCCGACGTTGCGTGGCTTGAACGAGGCCCTGAAGGACCCGGCCACCCAGGCCGCCTTCAAAGAGCGCAACCTGGTGCTGTACAGCGTTGCCAACATGATGGGCAAGCGTGAGGACAAGAACCTCGAGCAGCAAACCACCATGGCCTTGATCCGTGAGTTGAAGCTTGGTGCCAGCAAAGGCACCAAGGTGATCCTGGTGGGCAAGGACGGTGAGCGGCACATGCTCAAGGACGACGAGGAGGGCGAGGCCATCGACCCGCAGGTGATCCTCAAGGCGGTCGATGATCTGCCCGCCAGCGAAAAAGCCGTGACGGCGCCGGAGCCTGTGGCTGCGGCGGCACCGGAACCCAAGGCCAAGGACAGCAAGCCTGGCAAACCCGCCAAGCCGGCCGCACCACCCAAGCCGCTGGAAGACTGACCCTGCACAACGGCCCCGAGGCGCCTTGGGGCCGTTGTGTATCCCACTGTATCTGCCCACGCCGCTGAACCATTCCCATACAAAACCGCACCCCGCGCGATACATCCACGACATACCGCAACGGCCTAATGGCTCCACATTCCAACCACAGTGGAGCAACACCATGACTCAAGTACGAAACACCCTCGGCCTGCTCGGCGCTGCCCTGATCGGCAGCATGGCCTTGAGCAGCAGCGCCTTTGCCGTCGAGCCGTTGGCCCAGGGTTACCAGCTGGCTTCGGCCAAGGTGGCCGGCGAGGGCAAGTGTGGTGAAGGCAAATGTGGTGGCAGCGCCAAGGCCACCCAGGGCGAAGGCAAATGTGGTGAGGGCAAGTGCGGCGCCAGCGCCAAGGCCGGTACCGAAGGCAAGTGCGGCGAGGGCAAGTGTGGTGATGCTTCGTTCGCCAAGACCGACAGCAACCACGACGGCAAGGTCTCGCGCGACGAGTTCCTGGTGGTGGCCAAGGACCGCGCCGGCGACTTCGACAAGATCGACCGCAACCATGATGGCTTCATCTCCGAACAGGAAGCCGCAGATCACCTCAAGGCGATCTACCAGGCCAATGGCAAGACCATGCCCGAGGGCTTGTTCAGCCACCTGACCGGCAAGCCCTGACCTTCTGCCCCACGAACCGCGCAACGCCCCTCCTGCTGGTCAGGCGGGGCGTTGTGCCTGTTGCGGAGACCTGTTCATGCACCCCACATCTTTGTCCTCTGAACCTTTACGGGTCGGGCTCGGCCTGCGCCGCGGCCTGTTGCCGGAACTGCTGGCCATGGAAACTGGCGCCGTGGACTTTCTCGAATGCGCACCGGAAAACTGGATTGCCGTAGGTGGCGCCTACGGCAAGGGGTTGGCGCAGCTGGCCGAGCGTTTTGCCATTACCTGCCACGGGCTATCGTTGTCGCTGGGTGGCAGCGAGCCGCTGGACCGACATTTTCTTGGCCAGACCCGCCAGTTTCTCGATCGCCATCAGGTACGCCTGTACAGCGAGCACCTGAGCTACTGCAGTGATGACGGGCATCTGTACGACCTGATGCCCATTCCATTTACCGACGAAGCGGTGCGCCATGTGGCCGCGCGGATTCGCCAGGCCCAGGAATACCTGGAACGGCGCATTGCCGTGGAAAACATCAGCTACTACGCCGCGCCGTACCAGGCGATGAGCGAACTCGATTTCATCCGTGCGGTACTTGATGAGGCCGACTGCGACTTGCTGCTGGACGTCAACAATGTGTTCGTCAATGCCTGCAACCACGGTTACGACGCCCGCGAATTCCTTGCAGGCTTGCCCCTGGCGCGGGTGACCGGCATGCACGTGGCCGGCCATTACGATGAAGCGCCGGACCTCAAGGTAGACACCCACGGGGCTGCGGTAAAGGAAGATGTATGGGCGCTGTACGCGGTCGCCTGTGCGCGCTTCGGTGTGCAACCGACCGTGCTCGAGCGTGATTTCAACTACCCGCCGCTGGCCGAACTGCTCGCCGAAACGGCGCGCATCCGCACTGTGCAGCGTGCTGCGGGAGGGCATGCAAATGAATGAGACCTTGCGTGAGCAGCAGTACACCTTGGCCCGGCACCTGCGTGACCCGCAGCGCCATGCGCCGCCGCCTGGCATAGAGGCCCGGCGGCTGAAGATTTACCGCGAGCTGTTCTATGGTGCTATCGAAGGTTTGCTGGCCGGCAGTTTTCCGGTGATGCGCCAGGCGTTGGGCGAACAGCGCTGGCATGCGCGAGTGCGAGATTTCTATGCCAACTATCGCAGCCAGACCCCGTTGTTCACCGAGATTGCCGAGACGTTCGTCGACTACCTGCAGGGTGTCGAGCTGGATGCACCCTGGCAGCTGGAGCTGGCGCACTATGAGTGGGTCGAGGCGCAGTTGTATCTGAGCGATGCCGAGGACCCGGCCCATGACCCAGCAGGCGACCTGCTGGAAGGGGAGCCACTGTTGTCGTGCGTGGCACGGGTGTTGGCCTACCGCTGGCCAGTGGAGCGGATCGGGGCGGATTACCAGCCAGCGATCGCGCCAGAGACGCCGACCTTGTTGCTGGTCTATCGCGATGCGGAGTTGAAAGTGCGCTTCGCGCGCCTGGCGCCGCTGGCGTACCGGTTGCTGGCGCTGGAACAGGGCAGTGGGCGGGCGCGGTTGCAGGCGTTGGGCGGTGCTGTGGAGGAGGGGTTGGCGTTGCTGGAGGGGCTGCGCGAGCAGGGGGTCATCATCGGTACATGTTGAATCGTTGTATTGGGGCGCTTTGCGCCCCATCGCCGGCAAGCCAGCTCCCACAGGTACAGCGCATGCCCAGAATCTTGCGCAGTACCTGTGGGAGCTGGCTTGCCGGCGATGGGCTGCAACGCAGCCCCGGCAATATCACCTGCAGAACCGGCCCCTGAGCCAATGATCCAGGCTCAACCGCCCAGCCCCTTTCAGCAGCAGTGGCAGCAACGCCACCAGGTAGATCAGCGGCAACTTGAAGTTGCCAAAACCCTGGTCGGTAATCGCATACCCTTGGGCCAGCTCGGCCAGGCTCGACCAGTGCGCCGGCCAATGCACCGCGGCAATCGCCACCACGGTCACCACCATCAGCCCCAACGAGGCCAGCCGGGTACCTAGCCCCAGCAACAGCAGTAACGGCAGGATCAGCTCCGCCCACATCGACAGCTGCCAGTTCAGCTCTGCAGGCAGCAGGTTGAAGGGGAACGGGAAGTTCGCTTGCAGGTCGGCGAACCAGTTGCTGCCATTGAATTTCTCCCAGCCAGATTCGAAAAATTCCCAGGCCAGAAACAGCCGCAACGGCAGGTCGGCGCTCCAGGTACCGAAACGGTCGAAGGTGGTCAGGGTGCGGGTCAAGGTAGTCATGCTGGTTTCTCTCTTCAGGAAAGGGCACGGGCGTTGCGGCGTTGCTGACGGGCCAGCTTGGCGGTGAGCTTGACGGCGATGGCGCTGAACATCAGGGCGAACGCCAGCGGGTACCAGCCGCCCATGGGGATGCGTTTGTAGAACGATAGGCAGAACACCGCAGCCAGTACCCACATGCCGGTGCTGTGCAGGGCCTGCCAGGCACGGCCACCCAACAGGCGCATCGGGGCCTTGAACGAGGTGATGGTGAGCAGCAGCAGGAACAGGTAGCCGAGGGTACCGGGCAGGCTGGAGGTGAGCGTGCGGCCGGCCCAGAACAGCTCGGGGAATTGCTGGGCGTAGCGGTAGATCAGTACGCCATGCACGGTGTGGGAAAAGGCGAATGCCAGCCCCAGATAGCGCCGTTCCTGAAGGAGGCGGCGGCTGCTTGTGCCAGGCAGCAGGGTCACCAGCGACGACGCCAGGAAGGCCAGCAGGAATAGCGCGAAGGAGCTGCGCGCAGTGGCACGGATCGCGCTGCGCAGGCCGTCGGGATCAGGTTGGCTGGCCAGGACCACGGCGGTCATCGCCAGGGTCAGGCCGGCGAGCGTGGCGAACAGCTTCCAGCCGGAGGGAAGGGTGAGGGGTTTCATCAGGGAGACTCCCAGGTGTGGTTGTGTGACCGGGAGTGTGTCGGGGTGGGGTATCTGCAGTGTGTCGGCGGTGGTGGGGTTGTGTATCGGATTGTAGAAGTCGCTCAAGCGCCGCAGTCCCCGTAGGAGCGGCCTTGTGTCGCGATGTGCTGCGAAGCAGCCTCAGGGTTTCAGCTTCGGCGCATGAATTGCCGGGGCCGCTTTGCGGCCCGAGCGCGACACAAGGCCGCGCCTACCTGAGATTGTTTACTTCAGCTCGATCTGCGCGCACAGCCCGCCGCTTGCACGATTGCTCAGGGTCAGTCGGCCGCCCATCGCCTGGATCAGCTGGTGGGCAATCGCCAACCCCAGCCCGGTGCCGCCGGTGCTGCGGTTGCGTGAGCCTTCCACGCGATAGAACGGCTTGAGCACTTCATCCAGTTCATCACCGGGTATGCCTGGCCCGTTGTCGAGCACGCGGATCACGGTCATGTCACCCTCGCGGCACACCTCTAGCTCGGCAGCACCGGCAAACTTTAGAGCGTTGTCCACCAGGTTCACCAGCACCCGGCGCAGCGCATGGGGGCGAGTTTCCAGCAGGCTGCCGCTGCTGCCATGGCGCTCGACCTGGGCGCCACTGTCCTGGTAGTCGAACACCAGGCTGTCGAGGAAGGCATCGAGGTTCACCCGGCACGGTGCCTCGGTGCTGGTGTCCATGCTGCGGGCATAGGCCACGCCTTCGCGCACCAGGTGTTCCATCTCGCCCAGGTCGCTCCACAGCTTGTCCTTCTCAACCCCGTCGTCCATCACTTCGACGCGCAGTTTCATGCGCGTGATCGGCGTTTGCAGGTCATGGGAAATGGCTGCCAGCAACTGCATGCGTTCCTTGAGGTAGGCAGCGATGCGCGCCTGCAGGGCGTTGAAGGCCACGGCGGCGTAGCGCACCTCGCGCGGGCCGCTTTCATCCAGCTGCACGCCAGGCTTGTCCGGGTCGAGGTTGTCCACCGCGCGGGCCAGGCGGGTCAGCGGGCCGATAGCCAGGCGTACCGCCAGCCAGGTGCACAGCAACAGCACGGCCAACTGGATCAGCAACACCACGGGCAGCCAACGTGCCACAGGAACCGGCGATGGGGTTACGTCGATGGTCAGCGGTGCGCCATCAGCTAGGGTCAGGTGTGCCTGGAAGTGCGCGTTCGGGCCGGGGATTTCCTGGAAGGAAAGGCGATAGTCGGCGCCAATGGCCTTGACGATCGAGTCGGCAGCCATGGGCGGGTCGCTGCTGGGCATGGCTTCGCCCGCCAGGCCATGGTCCAGCCGGTAGCGGTAGGTACGCCGCTCCAGGCGTGGCAACCAGGCGGCGCGCTCGGCCGCGGGCAGGCGGTCGAGGATGGCCACCGAGGTGGCCACGTCCTGCTCCAGGGTGCTGAGCATCATCGAGCGGCTGCTGATGTAGCGCTCGTAGGCCTGCAGGCCGAACGACAGGCCGTAGGCCAGCACCAGGCCGGTGAAGAAGATCAGTGCCAGGCGCGAGGCCAGGGTGCGTGGCCACTTCATGATGGCGACTCGAGCAGTTGCACCGGCAGCGAGAAAACGTAGCCCTCGCTGCGCACGGTCTTGATGCAGCTGGGTTCGCGGGCGTCGTCTCCCAGGCGCTGGCGCAGCCGGCTGACCAGCAGGTCGATGGAGCGGTCGAAGATGTCGGCTTCGCGGCCTTGGGTCAGGTTGAGCAACTGCTCACGGCTCAGCACCCGCTGCGGGTGGTCGAGAAACACCCGAAGCAGGCGATATTCGGCACCACTCAGGGCAACCAGGGTGCCCTCGCTGTCGAGCAGATGGCGCGCGGTGGTGTCCAGCCGCCACTGGCCGAAGCCGAGCAGGCGGCTGCTTTCGCTGATGGTCAGGTTGGGGGGCAGCATGCGCGTGCGGCGCAGCACGGCGTTGATGCGGGCCAGCAGTTCGCGAGCCGAGAACGGTTTGGTCAGGTAATCGTCGGCGCCCATTTCCAGACCGATGATGCGGTCGGTTTCGTCGTTGCGGGCGGTCAGCATCAGCACCGGGGTGTTGCGGTGCTTGCCGGCGCGCAGCTCTCGGCACAACAGCAGGCCGTCGTCGCCGGGCATCATGATGTCCAGGACGATCAGGTCGACGCTGTTGGCTTCGAGAAAGGCGCGCATCTGCCGGCCGTCGGCGACGATGCTGGTGCGTAGGCCATTCTTCTTCAGGTAGTTGCCGACCAGTTCGCGGATTTCGCGGTCGTCGTCGACGATCAGGATGTGATCGACGTGTTCCATGCGCTGCGTTCCTGTGCAAGAGGGGATGGGCGCAGTGTACCGAGCGCGTTAGCGCTTGCCTGCGGGGGTTTGTATTGCAGTGTATCCGGCATGTGTACAGATACAGGAGGAAGCACATCACAGCTTCGGCGACACATACGGGATACCTGGCCGGCGTGAAATGGCTCTCGACCGGGGAGCACAACTCCCCACCCTCAAGCGATACACAGGAGAGATGCCATGAACTTCAATACCTTCGCCCGTGCCACCCTGTTCGCCGTGCTCAGCTTCGGCGCCCTTGCCGCCCAGGCCTCCACGATGCCAATGGACGATACCGGGGTCATGCAGTACCGCTACGGTGACCACCTGGATGTGAAGAAAGTGCTGTCGATACAGGATGACCAGAGTAACGCCTGCGGCCTGGTGAACACTCGCATGGACTACCTCGACTCCAAGGGCCAGCAGCAGAGCGTGCAGTACCGCACCTACGCCACCGGCGGTTGCCATGAGAATTGATCGCCGCTTGTTGTTGAAGGTTGGTGGCATTGCCCTGGCGCTGGCCGGCCTGGGCCTGGCTGGGCACCTGATGGCCCGCGACAGCTACGGTGCCATGCCGTCGCTGTCGGGAGCCAGCCAGTGGCTCAATTCGGCGCCGCTGGATGGCCCCGGGCTCAAGGGTAAGGTGGTGCTGGTGGACTTCTGGACCTGGGACTGCATCAACTGCCGGCGCAGCCTGCCCCATGTGAACGAATGGGCGCGGCGCTATGCCGACCAGGGCCTGGTGGTGGTCGGCGTGCACACGCCGGAGTACGACTACGAGCACGATGTAGGCACCTTGCGTGACAAGGTGGCCAGCCTGGGGATCGGTTACCCGGTGGCGGTGGATAACGACTACAAGGTGTGGAATGCCTGGGGCAACCAGTTCTGGCCGGCACACTACTTTGTCGACCGCAAGGGGCAGGTGCGCCATGTGCACTTTGGCGAGGGGGATTATGGGGGGCAAGAGCAGGTGATACAGGCGTTGCTGGATGAGAAAGGGTGAGTTGTCTGTGCCGGCCTCTTCGCGGCGGTTCGACGACTCGATGAACCCGCTTCCACAGATACTGCACCGTTTGCAGACTTGTGCGATCCCTGTGGGAGCGGGTTTACCCGCGAAGAAGCCAACACCGATCCGTCAGGTGAAACTGGCAAAATGCGCCTGCATCCGCGCCGCATCCGCCTGGCGCCCGCTGAACAGCTCGAACGCCTTCACCGCCTGGAACACGGCCATGTTGCTGCCGTCCAGGGTGCGGCAGCCCAGTGCCCGGGCGGCACGCAGCAGTTCGGTCTCAAGCGGGAAGTAGATGATCTCCGCCACCCACAGGCGTGCATGCAGCAGCTCCACCGGCAGCGGCGTGCCCGGCAGCTTGGCCATGCCTACCGGCGTGGTGTTGACCAGCCCGTCCGCCTCGGCCAGGACCGTGGCCAGGTCGGTGCCGACCACGGCGCGCCCGGCGCCGAAGTGGGCATTCAGGTTGTCCACCAGCGCCTGTGCACGGGCCGCGTCCACCTCGAACAGTACCAGCCGCTCGACCCCTTCACCGAGCAGGGCATGGGCCACGGCCGAACCGGCACCACCGGCACCCATCTGCACCACCTGGTGCCGTGCCACATCCGGCAGGCCACGGCGCAAGCCTTCGGCAAAGCCCAGGCAGTCGGTGTTGTGGCCGACCCGCTTGCCGTCCTTGAGTACAACGGTGTTCACCGCGCCGATGCCACGGGCTTCGTCCGACAGTTCGTCGAGCAACGGCAGGATCGCCTGCTTGAACGGGTAGGTGATGTTGAGCCCGGTGAAACCGGTGTGCTGGGCGGCGTCGAGCAGGCCGGGCAGGGCGCTGTCGTCCAGTTGGAGCTGGTCGGCATCGATCAGCCGGTACAGGTAACGCAGCGCTTGGGCATCACCTTCGTGTTCGTGCAGGGCAGGAGTGCGCGACAGCTGGATGCCGCGGCCGATCAGGCCGGCAAGGATGGCTTGCTGGCTCATGCGCTGCGCTCCTGCAACATTTCGGCGAAGTGGCTGATGGCCATGCGGTAGCCATGGCTGCCCAGCCCGCAAATGACCCCGACGGCGATGGACGATATGAACGACAGGTGACGGAACGGTTCGCGCTTGTGCACGTTGGACAGGTGCACTTCGATGACCGGCACTTCACTGGCCACCAGTGCATCGCGGATGGCTACCGAGGTGTGGGTCCAGGCACCGGGGTTGATCACGATGCCGGCACAGCGGCCACGGGCAGCATGGATCCAGTCGATCAGTTCGCCTTCGTGGTTGGTTTGGCGGAATTCGATTTCCAGGTCATGGGCATGGGCAGTATCGGCGCAACCCCGGGCCAGGTCGGCGAGGGTTTCGTAGCCGTACTGGGCAGGCTCGCGGGTGCCCAGCATGTTCAGGTTGGGTCCGTTGAGCACGAGAATAATGGGCTTCATTACGGGCATCGCTTTGTTGTTGTTGGATGCACCTAGTTTTGTACCGTCTAGTTAGTTTAGTCAATTGGACTAAACCGCTGTACCGGGAAAGTGGGCGATTATCGAACCCTCAGCATGTACATACCCCTGTAGGAGCAGCTGGATTACAAAATTGTAATTTTCCCGCCACCGCTCCGATAAGCACGGCTTTCTAAAGTCCCTCGCCAAAGCTCGCCGACGAGGACCTTTTCCGTGCCCATCCCCCGCAAGACCGCCTTGCTCAGCCTTTTGCTGGCGGGTGTCGCCAGCGCCCAGGCCAGCCAGAGCCTGAGCCTGCCCCAGGCGCTTGACGCCGCCTTTGCCCAGAACCCGGAGTTGGCAGCGGCCAGCCGGGAAATCGGCATTGCCGACGGCGAGCGGCGCCAGGCGGGGCTGATCCCCAACCCGGAACTGTCCTGGGAGGTCGAGGACACCCGCCGGGACACCAGCACCACCACCGTCACCCTCAGCCAACCGCTGGAGCTGGGTGGCAAACGCGGCGCACGCATTGCCGTGGCCGGTGCCGGTCAGGCCATTGCCCAGCTGGACCTGGAGCGCCAGCGCAACGGCCTGCGCGCCGATGTGGTGCAGGCCTTCCACGCGGCCCTGCGCGCGCAGACCGCGCTGGAGCTGGCGCAGCAATCGCAGGCGTTGACCGAGCGTGGGCTGCGGGTGGTGCAGGGGCGGGTGAGTGCTGGCCAGTCATCGCCAGTGGAGGCTACCCGAGCCCAGGTGCAGCTGGCCCAGGCCCAGGCCGAAGTGCGCCGTGCGCAAACCCAGCGCAGTGTGGCCTACCAGGCCCTGGCACGGTTGACCGGTAGCCCGCTGGCAAGCTTCGACCAGTTGCTGGCAGCCAACCTGTCCCCCGGTGATGCGCCCAGCGCCGACACCCTGCTCGACCAGGTCGAGCAAACGGCTGAATGGCGCCTGGCCGCCGCCCAGGTCGAGCGCGGCGAAGCCTCCTTGGGGTCGGAAAAGGCTCTGCGCATTCCCAACCTCACCGTCAGCCTTGGCAGCCAGTACAGCCGCGAAGACCGCGAGAGGGTCAATGTGGTGGGCCTGTCGATGCCCTTGCCGCTGTTCGACCGCAACCAGGGCAACGTGCTGGCCGCGGCCCGCCGTGCCGACCAGGCGCGTGACCTGCGCAACGCTGTGGGGCTGCGCCTGCGCAGTGAAACCCGCAGCGCCGTCAGCCAGTGGGCCACGGCCATGCAGGAAGTGCAGACCTATGACCGCACCATCCTGCCGTCTGCCCAGCAGGCCGTGGACACCGCCACACGTGGTTTCGAAATGGGCAAGTTCGCCTTCCTCGATGTGCTCGACGCCCAGCGCACGCTGATCGAGGCGCGCGGGTTGTACCTCGACGCACTGGCCTCGGCGACCGACGCGCGGGCGCAGGTCGAGCGGATCTATGGCGACCTCGATGGCCTGAGCAACAAATTGAACAGCAGGAGCAACAATGACTAACCCACGCAAGATAGCCATTCTGGCTGCCACCATTGCCGCGCTTGGCCTGGGTGGCCTGGCCTGGACCGGCAACCTCGGCAACGCCTCAAGCACTGAAACCCGGCACGACGACCACGGCGAAGGCAGCCACGGCCACGGCGAGGAACAGGCCGGCGAAGGTCACGAAGAAGAGGCGGGCAAGTTGCACCTGTCCATCGCCCAGATCGAAGCTGCCGGTGTGCAACTGGCCGATGCCGGCCCTCGTGAACTGGGCACCGCCATCAGCTTCCCGGGTGAAATCCGCTTCGACGAGGACCGCACCGCCCATGTCGTGCCACGCGTGCCCGGTGTGGTCGAGTCGGTGCAAGCCGAACTGGGCCAGGCGGTCAAGCGTGGTGAGGTGCTGGCGGTAATTGCAAGCCAGCAGATTTCCGACCTGCGCAGCGAACAACAGGCTGCCCAGCGCCGCCTGGAACTGGCGCGCCTGACCTTCCAGCGCGAACAGCAGCTGTGGCAGGAACGCATCAGCGCCGAGCAGGATTACCTGCAGGCCCGTCAGGTGTTGCAGGAAGCCGAGATTGCCTTGGTCAACGCCCGGCAGAAGGTCGCCGCCGTTGGCCCGGCCGGCGCTGGCAACCGCTATGAACTGCGCGCGCCGTTCGATGCCGTGGTGGTGGAAAAGCATCTGACCGTGGGCGAGGTGGTCGATGAGACCAGCAATGCCTTCACCCTGTCTGACCTGAGCCGGGTCTGGGCCACCTTCGCCGTCGCCCCGCGCGACCTGGACAAGGTGACAACCGGCCGCAACGTCACGGTCAGCGCGCCGGACCTGGGCGCCCGGGTCGAGGGCAAGATCAACTACGTCGGCAGCCTGCTCGGCGAGCAGAACCGTGCTGCCACTGTCCGCGCCACGCTGGCCAACCCCAACGGCGCCTGGCGCCCAGGGCTGTTCGTCAATGTCGCGGTCAGCGTCGAACGCTTCAACGCCGCCGTGGTAGTACCGCAAAGCGCACTGCAAACCTGGGAGGAGCAGACCGTGGTGTTTGCCCGTACCGAGGAAGGTTTCGAGGCCCGCCCGGTAACGACCGGCCGCCGCGATGCCGGCCAGGTGGAAATCACCACCGGCCTTGCCGCCGGTACGCAGGTGGCCGCTGCCGGCAGCTTTGTCCTCAAGTCCGAGCTGGGCAAAGGCTCGGCCGAGCACAGCCATTGATCACGGGAACGTCTGCATGTTCGAACGTCTGATCCAATTCGCCATCGAGCAGCGCCTGGTGGTGATGCTGGCCGTGGTCCTGATGGCCGCGGTGGGTATCCACAGCTACCAGAAACTGCCGATCGACGCTGTACCGGACATCACCAACGTCCAGGTGCAGATCAATACCGCCGCGCCCGGCTATTCGCCGCTGGAGACCGAGCAGCGCATCACCTTCGCCATCGAGACCGCCATGGCCGGCCTGCCGGGGCTCAAGCAGACCCGCTCGCTGTCGCGCTCGGGCCTGTCGCAGGTCACGGTCATTTTCAACGACGGCACCGACCTGTTCTTCGCCCGCCAACTGGTCAACGAGCGCCTGCAAGTGGCGCGTGAGCAGTTGCCCGACGGCATCGAAGCGGGCATGGGGCCGATTTCCACCGGGCTGGGTGAAATCTTCCTGTGGACGGTGGAAGCCGAGCAGGGCGCGCTGAAGGAAGACGGCACGCCCTACACCCCGTCCGACTTGCGGGTAATCCAGGACTGGATCATCAAGCCGCAGCTGCGCAACGTGCCCGGGGTCGCCGAGGTCAACAGCATCGGCGGCCATGCCAGGCAATACCTGATTGCACCGGAGCCCAAGCGCCTGGCGGCCTACAAACTCACCTTCAACGACCTGATCGCGGCACTGGAGCGCAACAACGCCAACGTCGGCGCCGGCTACATCGAGCGCAATGGCGAGCAGTTGCTGATTCGCGCGCCAGGCCAGGTGGCCTCGGCCGAAGACATCGCCAACATCGTCATCTCCAGTGTCGATGGCACGCCAATCCGCGTCAGCCATGTTGCTCAGGTTGGCCTGGGCGAGGAACTGCGCTCGGGCGCGGCCACCGAAAACGGCAGGGAAGTGGTGCTAGGCACGGTGTTCATGCTGATTGGCGAGAACAGCCGCACGGTGTCGCAGGCGGTTGCCGCCAAGCTGGTCGAGATCAACCGCAACCTGCCCAAGGGCGTGGTCGCGGTGACGGTGTACGACCGCACCAACCTGGTGGAAAAGGCCATCGCCACGGTGAAGAAGAACCTGGTCGAAGGTGCCATCCTGGTCATCGCCGTGTTGTTCCTGTTCCTGGGCAACATCCGCGCTGCGCTGATCACCGCCATGGTCATTCCGCTGTCGATGCTGTTCACCTTCACCGGCATGTTCAGCAACAAGGTCAGCGCCAACCTGATGAGCCTGGGCGCACTGGACTTCGGCATCATCGTCGACGGCGCGGTGGTGATCGTCGAGAACGCCATCCGCCGCCTGGCCCACGCCCAGCAACGCCATGGCCGTATGCTGACCCGCACCGAGCGCTTCCATGAAGTGTTCGCTGCCGCCCGTGAGGCCCGTCGGCCGCTGATCTATGGCCAACTGATCATCATGGTGGTGTACCTGCCGATCTTTGCCCTGACCGGCGTGGAGGGCAAGATGTTCCACCCTATGGCCTTCACCGTGGTCATTGCGCTGCTCGGTGCCATGATCCTTTCGGTTACCTTCGTGCCGGCGGCAATTGCCCTGTTCGTCACCGGCAAGGTCAAGGAAGAGGAAGGCCTGATAATGCGCACGGCGCGTCAGCGCTATGCCCCGGTGCTGGCCTGGGTGCTGGGCCGGCGCAAGCTGGCGTTCGCCGCCGCCACCACCCTGGTGTTGTTGTCCGGGTTGATGGCCAGCCGCATGGGCAGCGAGTTCATCCCCAGCCTCAGCGAAGGCGACTTCGCCCTGCAGGCCCTGCGCGTGCCGGGCACCAGCCTGTCGCAGTCGGTCGACATGCAGCAGCGCCTGGAACAGGCGATCATCGCCCAGGTGCCGGAAGTGGAGCGGGTGTTTGCCCGCACCGGCACCGCCGAGATCGCCTCCGACCCGATGCCGCCGAACATTTCCGACGCCTATGTGATGCTGCGTCCGCGTGAGCAATGGGTCGACCCGGGCAAGCCGCGTGATGAGCTGATCGCCGAGGTACAACGTGCCGCCGCCAGCGTGCCGGGCAGCAACCACGAGCTGTCGCAGCCGATCCAGCTGCGCTTCAACGAGCTGATTTCCGGGGTGCGCAGCGATGTGGCGGTGAAGCTGTTCGGTGATGACATGGACGTGCTCAACCGCACAGCCGCGCAGATTGCCAGCAGCCTGCAAGGTGTGCCGGGCGCGTCCGAGGTAAAGGTCGAGCAGACTACCGGCCTGCCGGTGCTGACCATCGATATAGACCGCGACAACGCGGCCCGCCATGGCCTGAACGTGGGCGACGTGCAGGACGCCGTTGCCATTGCCGTGGGTGGCCGTAAGGCCGGCACGCTGTACGAAGGTGACCGCCGTTTCGACATGGTGGTGCGCCTGTCGGAAACCCTGCGCACCGATGTCGACGGGCTGGCCAGCCTGCTGATTCCGGTGCCGGCCGGTTCGGCTGCCGGTGCCGGGCAAATCGGCTTCATCCCGCTGTCGCAGGTAGCCACGCTGAACCTGCAGCTGGGGCCGAACCAGGTCAGCCGCGAGGATGGCAAGCGGGTGGTGGTGGTCAGTGCCAACGTGCGTGGACGTGATCTGGGCTCGTTCGTCGAAGAGGCCGAGCAGACGCTGATCGAGCAGGTGCAGATACCGCCGGGTTACTGGACCCGCTGGGGTGGCCAGTTCGAGCAGTTGCAGTCGGCGGCCGAGCGCCTGCAGGTGGTGGTGCCGGTGGCCTTGCTTCTCGTCATGGCGCTGTTGCTGATGATGTTCAACAACCTCAGGGATGGCCTGCTGGTGTTCACCGGCATCCCGTTCGCCCTTACCGGCGGCGTGCTGGCGCTGTGGTTGCGGGGCATCCCGTTGTCCATTTCCGCTGGCGTGGGCTTCATTGCCTTGTCGGGAGTGGCGGTGCTCAACGGCCTGGTGATGATCGCCTTTATCCGTGGCCTGCGGGAGCAAGGGCGCACGCTGCGGGCCGCGGTCGAGGAGGGCGCGCTGACACGCTTGCGGCCGGTGCTGATGACGGCACTGGTGGCGTCGCTGGGGTTCATCCCGATGGCCTTGGCTACCGGGACCGGGGCCGAGGTGCAAAGGCCGCTGGCGACCGTGGTGATTGGCGGGATTCTGTCCTCCACCGCACTGACCTTGCTGGTGTTGCCAGCGTTGTATCAATGGGCATATCGGCGCGAAGAGGTGCAGGAGGGTTGAGACCCCGGGGCCGCTTTGCGGCCCATCGCGACACAAGGCCGCTCCTACAGGTATACGCGTTCCCCTGTAGGAGCGGCCTTGTGTCGCGATGGGCTGCAAAGCAGCCCCAAAGTATCAAACAGTACGACGAGCCCCAGCCCTCGCATCGTTGCCTCCAGCCTCATCATGCAACGAAATCCGCGAAGTCTCCGGCAACGCCAACCCTCCCACCAAGGCCACCAGCGCAATCACCACCAGGTAGAACGCAGGTGCCAGGCTGCTGCCGGTCTGCCCGATCAGCCAGGTTGCAACCAGCGGCGCGGTGCCGCCAAACAGCGTATAGGCCACATTGTAGGTAATTGCCGAAGCGGTATAGCGGGTGCGGGTAGGGAAGCTTTCCGAGAGCAATGCCGCCGTGACAACACCACTGCACAACGCCCCCACCGCCAGCAGGATCACCCCCAGCAGCGCGCCGGACATCGAGCCGGAGCTGGCCAGCCAGTACGCCGGGAACACGCACAGCATCACCCACAGGCAGGTAAAGCCGATGGTCTTGCGCCGGCCGACGCGGTCCGAGAACGCCCCGGCCAGCGGGCAGCCGACCGCGGCGAACAGCAAGGCCACGGTGGTTACCAGCAGCGATTGCGCGCGGGTCAGGTTGCCGACCAGTTGCAGGTAGGTGGCGAAGTAGGTGGTGAACATGTAGAACGACAGCGCGGTCAGCGAGATGAAGGCCCCCAGGTTGCGGATCGCCCGGCCATGGTTGCGCAAGGTCTCCTTGAGCGGCGAATGTTCATGCTCCTTGCCCTGGGCGATGGCTTCGCGGAACGCCGGGGTTTCTTCCATGCGCCAGCGCAGGTACAGGCCGACCAACCCCAGCGGCGCGGCGATCAAGAACGGGATGCGCCAGCCCCAGGCGTTCATCGCCTCGGCCGACAGGCTGGCTTCCAGGCCATAGGCGATCACTGCCGCGCAGGCAAAGGCGGAAAAGGTCGACACCGGCACGAAGCTGCCATAGAAGGCGCGCTTGTCGTTGGGGGCGTGCTCCATCAGGTAGGCGCAGGCCCCGGCATACTCGCCACCGGCCGAAAAGCCCTGCAGGCAGCGCGCCAGGGTCAGCAGTGCGGGGGCTGCCAGGCCGATGCTGGCGTAGGTTGGCAGCAGGCCGATGAGGGTTGTCGAGCCGGCCATCAGCAGGATGGTCAGCGACAGGATGCGCTTGCGCCCCAGGCGGTCACCCAGCGCGCCGAACACGATGCCACCCAGCGGACGCAGGGCGAAGGCCACGGCGAACACCGCAAAGGTCTTGAGCAAGGCCACGCTGGCGTCTTCGCTGGCGAAGAACTGGCTGGCGATCAGGGTAGCGAGAAAGCCGTAGACGGCGAAGTCGAACCATTCGACGAAATTGCCGATGGCCGAGGCGGCGATCACCCGGCGCAGGGTGGCGGGGGATACCTCGTGAGGTGCGGGCATGCGAGTGCTCTCCGGTTCCATTGGCAGGCATGATGAAAGTGGCGCGGTCGGGCTGCGCCATCATTGTTGTGCTTGCCAGTAGATAGCCGGGCGCTGGAAGGCGCTTTGTCGAGGGCGACCTCGGGATACCTGAATCAACCGAACATGGTGGGCTGCCCCTTGATGGCCCTATCGCCGGCAAGCCAGCTCCCACAGGTATTGCACAAGCCTTGAGTGCGGTGCAAATTCTGTGGGAGCTGGCTTGCCGGCGATAGGGCCATGCGCTCAGAAACGCATGTCCAGCGCCAGTTCGAAGGTGCGCGGCGGCCCCATGTAGTACTGGCTGTTGTAGGCCTGCTTGGCATACACCTCGTCGGTCAGGTTACGTACCCGCCCGGTCAGCGTGGTGTGTTCATCCAGCCGGTAGCGGGCGAACGCGCCGAACAGGGTGTACGCCGGGGCCTTGAGGCTGTTGGCGTTGTCGGCATACACCGAGCCCACGTAGCGCGCGTCTGCCCCCAACGACCACGCCGGGGTCAGGCTGTAGTTCAGCCACAGGTTGGCGACGTTGGCCGGTACGTTCACCGGGGCGTTGCCCTTGCGCGATACCGACACGCCGTTGACCGCCTCGTTGAACTCGTCGTACTGCGCGTCGACATAGGCATAGTTGGCCTCGGCCAGCAGCTTCGGCGTCACCTGCAGGCGCCCGGACACCTCGACACCACGCGAGGTCTGCTGCCCGGCCTGGACTGTCTGGTTGGCGTCGTTGGAGTCGCGCACGGCAAAGTCCTTGCGCACGATCTGGTACAGCGCCAGCGTCGCCGCGCCGCGCCCGTCGAGAAAGTCGAACTTGCTGCCCACTTCCCACTGCTCGCCCTTGGACAGGTCGAACAGCCCGACGTTGGAATAGGTCGCTGCCGCCAGCGAGCCGGCCGGCAAGTCGGCAGAGGTACTGTACTGCGCATAGACGCTGGCGGACGGGGTCAGCGCATAGGTCAGGCCGATACGCCCGGAAAGCGGTTCCCAGCGCCGTTCGAAGAACGCCGGCGAGGTTGGCGTTACCGCGCCGTAGTTGGTCACCTGCATGTCCAGGTAGTCGTAGCGTAGCGCGGTCAGCAAGGCCAGACGCTCGGTGAGTTGCAGGCGGTTTTCGGCAAACACCGCGCGGTTGATCACCTCGTGGCGGCGTTGCTTGGTCAGGCCGGCATTCACCCCGGGGATGTCGTCGAAACTGCCGGGGTCGAAGTGCTCGGCATCGACCACGTCGGTCCAGCTGCTCGAGGTGGGGTAGAGGGTCTGGCGCATGCGCGAGTACTCCAGCCCCAGCGACCATTGGCTGGCCAGGCCGAACAGCTGGTTGTCATGGCGCAGCTCGATGCGATCGCCCAGCAGGTTCTGGTCGTGGCGCTGCAGATAAGGGCTGCTGCGTCGTACCCTGCCATCGTCGGTGTAGCTGTAGCGTTCGAGGTTGCGGTAATCGCGCTGGGCGTTGTAGTGGTACAGCGTGTTCTGCACGCTGGTGCTGTCGCTGAGCTGGTAGTCGAGAATC
Organism: Pseudomonas sp. TE3-3-F2023; assembly: GCF_036784815.1. Taxonomy (NCBI): domain Bacteria; kingdom Pseudomonadati; phylum Pseudomonadota; class Gammaproteobacteria; order Pseudomonadales; family Pseudomonadaceae; genus Pseudomonas; species Pseudomonas sp. TE3-3-F2023. The sequence continues at coordinate 2,901,437 of NZ_CP145113.1, forward strand.
GAGCGTAGCCAGCGTACCCGCTGCTCGTAGCGCCCGTCGCCGACGTTGTAGTTTTCGAAGCGGCGGCTTTTGTCGATCTTCATCGTGCTGCGCCCGGGCAGGATCGGCGAGCCCCAGTAAGGGCTGTCTTCGCGGTCTTCCTGGTATTCCATGGCCAGGGTGTGGGTGAGGTTGGGCGTCAGGTCGCTCAGCAACGAGAGGGCCAGGCTGTCGGTGTGCCGTTCGTTGCGGTCGACGTAGCCGTTGCCATGCCCGCGGCTGAAGTCCAGGCGCATGAAATGGCGGGCATCGGCGGGGTTGCTGGCCAGTGCCTGGTTGATGCCGAACGCCACTTCGCTGTCGTCGAAGCTGCCATGGCGGATACGGCCGTCGATGGTTTGCTGGTCGCGGCTGGCCAGTTTGGTGATGTAGTTGATCGAGCCGCCCACCGCGCCCGCACCATGCAGGAACGACGATGGCCCGCCGATCAGTTCGACGCGGTCGAGCACCCAGGCATCCACTGGCCGCGTGGCGCTGCTGTATCCCAGGTTGATGCCGTTGTACAACTGGGTAACCTGGTTCTGGGTGAAGCCGCGGTAGGCCACGAAGCCGCCAAAGCCGGGGTTGGCCGAGGCGTTGACGCCGGTCATGGCGTTGATCACGTCCTGGCTGTCCTTGGCGCCGCGCTCCTCGATCAGGCGGCGGTCCGAGACACTGACCGAGGCCGGCGTTTCCCGCGCGGTGAGGTCCAGGCGCGAGCCGGTGCGGATCGGCTCGTCCAGTTGCACGCCGCTGGCGGCGTCGCGTTCACCGTCAATGGTGGTGGCGCTCAGTTCCACCGGGGCAGCATCCGCCCAGGCAAGGTTGCAGGTGCCCATGAGGAGCACCAGGGAGGTATTGCGAAGCATGTTGGTGTGTCTTCCACGCAAAGGTCATGGCTGACCGCGAGCGCGCGCAGTCAGGCGCGCCCGGCTGAGGTCAGGCGAAATGAAGTACGGCTGCGGGGAAAGCGACGGGGGAGGCGCGGGGGTTGAGGGCGGGGCGTTGATAGCGCGGCGGCGGTTGCGCCCAGCTGCGCACCACGATGGGCGAGCTGGCCACGGCTTGCGTAGGGGTGAACGACCAGCCGCCGCTGCTGAGCGGCACGGCCAGGCCGAACGAGGAGCACACCGGGCAATCGAGCTGGGCCATGTGCTGCTCGCCGCCGGCGCCGTCCAGGTCGATGGCAACGCCGTGTTCGCTGTTGATCGAGCAGAAACCGCCTTCCAGGCCGGCCAGGCGCAGGCCACCCATCTGGCCATGGTGCAGGCCGCACAGAACCAGGCTGAACAGGACGCAGGCGTAGAGTGTCCAGGCTGTCAGCGTGCGGGTATGCCGGGTGATTTTCATGGCGGCGAATCTACCATCCGGATGAACGGTCGGGTAGTGGTTCTGGCTTGATATTTCGGGGCTGTTTTGCAGCCCATCGCGACACCAGGCCGCGCACGGCTTTCAAAGGCGGCGTGGTTTTGTGTTGATCTTGAACTTGCTCTCCAGCTTGCCTTGCAGGTCGCTGAGGTCGGGGCTGGCGGTCACCAGGTGCAGGTTGCGATAGCGGGTTTCGGTGATCACCACCCGGTGCTTTGTCCTTGAGGGCCGCAGGTTACCTGTGGGAGCGGGTTTACCCGCGAAGAGGCCGGCACAGGCAAGCAAGGGCGCTCAGGCAACAACTACCCGATTGCGCCCCTCCTGCTTGGCCCGGTAAAGCGCCCGGTCAGCCGCGCTCAATGCATCCCCCGGTTCGCTCTCGGCCTCGCCATCCCAACGCGCCACCCCCAGCGACACCGTCACCGCCCCCACCGGCTCCACCGGCGTATCCTGCACCGTCACCCGCAGCCGTTCGGCCACCGCTGTTGCAACTTCCAGATTGGCCCCCGGCAGCAGCATCAGGAACTCCTCGCCGCCGGTGCGGCACAGCAGGTCACCCTCGCGGCAGCAGCGGCGCATCAGTTCCGCCAGCCGGCGCAGCACTTGGTCACCCATCTCGTGCCCGTGGCAGTCGTTTACCCGCTTGAAATGGTCGACATCCAGCACGATGGCCGCAAATGCGCGCCCCTCGGCTTCCAGCAGCGACAGGTTGAAATCCAGGCTGCGGCGGTTGCCCAGGCCGGTCAGCGGGTCGGTCTGGGCGTCGCGGTTGAGCCGGCCGATGCGTTCATGCAGCAGGTTCAGCCCGAACAGCAGCGCGCGCTTCAGCTCGGCCGCCTCGAAGTACCAGGCCGGCACCCGATGCAGGCGCTCTGCAGTGCCGGCCCGGTCCATCGAGCGGGCGCCAGCGGCCAGCTGCCACAGCGGCCGGGCGATGGTCATGGCCAGCCACCACAGCAGCACGCTGCCCACCAGCGCCAATGGCGCGGAGGTGCCGACCACGTTGAGGATCAGGTGGCTCAGTGGCATGACTGTCTGCGTCAGCGGCTGCTGCGCCACCACGCCCCAACCGGCACTGGGCACGGTGGCGAAGCCAGCGAGCATTTCCACACCGAGGCTGTTGGTCAGTTGCCGGGTACCACTGCCCAGCGTTGACAGTTGGTCGATCAATTCATTGCCTTCCACCACTGTCCCCACGCGCTGGCTGTCGGGGTGATACAACAGACGGCGATTGCGGTCGACCACGTACAGGTAGGAACCGTCCTTGTAGAAATGCTCGCCCAGCAGGCTGTTGAGGATATTGCGTTCACGCAGGTACAGGCTGCCGCCGACATACCCCAGGTAGCGGCCGTTGCTGTCGAAAATGGGTTGCGACAGCGCCACCACCAGGTTGTTGGCCGCTGACATGTAGGGCGTCGAAACCAGTGGGCGGCGCACCTGCAGTGCCTTCTGGACACCGGGCGAATGCATGTGGCTGCCGACCATGTGCCGCAAGTGTGCAGGGGATATCGCCAGCAGCACCCCGTTGGCATCGATCACGAACGTGGAATTGAAGGCCATGCTCTGGTTCAGCACACGCTCGGTCTCCGCCTGCAGGGCGACGGCGTCGCCCAGCTGGCGGCCTTGCACGCCAGCGCTGAACGACAGCTGCTGCAAGGCGTTGCCGATAAAGGTCTCGGTGATGCTGGCCAGCTTCATCGCATACACCCGGTTGGCTTCCAGGGCGTGGTCGATCAGCAGCTGGCGTTGCACCCGGTAGCTGGCAAAATAGCTGGCGCACAGCATGACCACGGCGGTAAGGGCGCAAAGCACCAGAATGAGTGTGCGTAGATCCAGACGCAGTCCGTGCTTGGCGTGTGGCAATCCTGACCTCGGATGATCGAAAACGGCTACGAAATGGGTACAACGTTACGCCTTATGGGCGCAGTGGGGAACCGCGTTCAGGAGCCTGGGTTTTCCAGCGCGTCCAGCTCGTCTTCAACCTGCTGCATGCGCTGCTCGGCCAGGGCCTGCACCTTCGCGTCGCGGGCCGATTCGCGCATCAGGGCGGTGAGCTTCTCGCTCAGGCGCTTGCCGGCCTCGGTGTCTTCCAGGGCGCGGGCCTTGGCCGGGTCTTGGGTGGCCTCGACGATGGTGGCGAATTCGGCATTGCTGAAGTTCTTTTCGCTGTACAGGCGGAACAGGTCCTGGCGCTGGTCCTCGACGGTCAGGTGCTTGCGCAGCACGCTCTGGATGGTCGCTTGCGAAAGCTGCGGGTGCGTGCGGCCGAGCAGCGCGGCCATGCGCTCGATATTGTGCGTGTAGGCATCCTGCAGCGGCAGCTGGGCCAGGATCTGTTCTTCGCGGGAGGGTTTCTGGTCGCAGGCGGTGAGGGCTGCAGTCAGCAGCAGGGGCAGCAGCAACTTCTGGAAGCGAGGCATGGCGTGGCCTGGTTGGGCAGTGAGTGCTGCCGATTATACGGCAGTTGTGGTTGCCTGATGGATTTTGAGGGCTGCCTTGCAGCCCCATTCAGGCAACGCGGAACATCAGAACCCACCCCCCAACGGCCATTCCACCGCCAACCGTATCTGGTCCCCATCCAGCTCCGCCTGCGCCGTATTGCCCCGATGCACGTTATGCCGCAGCGAAAACGCGGTGCCCTTGGCCTTGCCGCTCTGCACCACATACCGGGCCTCCAGGTCGCGCTCCCAATGCTTGCCCCCCTTGCCATAACCCAGGTAGGCATACCCGCCCGCAGGGTCGACATGGCTGCCGTCGATATCGAACCCGCGCACGTACAACGCCGTCAGGTTCAACCCCGGTACGCCATAGGCGCCCATGTTCAGGTCATAGCGCGCCTGCCACGACTTTTCGTTTGGTGCGTTGAAGTCCGACATCTGCACCGCGTTGGCAATGAAAATTGCCCCTCGCGTCACGTAGTCGAACGGCGTGTTGCCGTCCACCTGCTGCCAGCCCAGGCTGAAACCGTGCGGCCCGTGGTCGTAACGCGAGACCAGGCTCCAGGTGGTGTTGTCGATGTGCCCGGACAGCGCCTTGCCGGTGTCGGTGGTGCGGTACAGGTTGAGGTCGAGGGTGAGGCTGCGGCGCTCATCCAGGGCATGGCTGAGGGTGCTGCCCAGGTAATGCTGGTTCCAGCTGTCCTGGTAGCGTGAGGTGTACAGGCTGCCGCTGAAGACGGCGCCGGGGTTCCACACCACGCCGGCCAGGTCGAAGCTGTTGCCCTGGCGGCCATTGGAGTAGTTCACCACGAAACCCTGATCGTGGCTGGAAGCATTGCGGTCGGCGTTCTCGTTGAAATGCCCTGCCACCAGCCTGAGGTTGTCGAACTCGGTACTGTCAAGGAAGAACCCGGTCGCGGTCTCGGGCAGCAGGCGGCTATCGGACGAGCTGAACACCGGGGTCTTGACCCGTTGCTCACCGTAGGACAGCACGGTATCGGACATGCGCAGTTTCAGTGCCGCGCCGGCACGGCTGTATTCGTTCTTCGGGTGCCCCTCGTTATCCACCCCGAGCAAGCGTGCCTTGCCCACGCGCCCGCCGCCGCTGTCGAGTTGCACGCCCAGGTAGGCGTGGGCGTCGACCCCGACACCGACCAGCCCCTGGGTAAAACCGGACCGGAAGGTGCCCATCAGGCCATAGGCCCATTCCTCGGCCTTGCCGCTACGTTCATTGCGCGGCTTGTAGGCGTTGCGCCCGGCACTGTTGCGCCCGCCGTGTTTGTAATCGCGCTGGTCGAATACGCTGCGGTTGAGCAGGCTCCAGCGGCCATCCTCGACAAAACCGTTGCTTTGCGACTGGGCGGAGTCGGCCAGTGCAGGGGGGGCGAGCAGGGCGCTGGCGAGCAGCAAAGGGACAGAGCGCGACATGGGCAGAACTTCCTGTTCAGGGGGCGCGAAAACGCAGGATGCGCGCGCCGTCGAAAGGGTCGATGAGGTAATGGGCGTGCACGCCGAAGGTGTTCAGCAGGCGCTCGGGTGTAAGCACCTCGAGCGGTTTGCCGAGGGCGACCAGGCGGCCCTTGTCGAGCACCGCGATGCGGTCGCAGGTGAGCGCCTGGTTGAGGTCATGCAGGGCCACCAGGGTGGTCACCGGCAAGGCCTGCACCTGCTGCAACAGGCTCAGCTGGTGCTGGATATCCAGGTGGTTGGTCGGCTCGTCCAGCAGCAGCACCTGCGGCCGCTGTGCCAAAGCACGGGCGATGTGCACGCGCTGGCGTTCGCCACCCGACAGCGACCCCCACAGGCGTGTGCGCAGGTGCAGGGCGTCGAGGTCGGCCAGGGCCTGTTCGACGATCGCGTGGTCCTCCCGGGAGAACGGCGCCAGCGCCGACAGCCAGGGGGTGCGGCCCAGGGCAACGGCATCGAACACGCTGATCGCATCGAGGGTGTCGGCCTGCTGTTCGACCAGCGCCAAGGCCTGGGCGACCCGGCGGCGGGGCAACCGTGCGAGCGGTTCCCCCAGCAGTTGCACGCCGCCGTTGCCTGGCTTGCGCAGCCCGGCCAGCACCTTCAGCAGCGAGGATTTGCCGGAGCCGTTGGGGCCGACGATGCCCAGGGTTTCACCGGCGACAACGCTCAGTTCGATATTGCTGAGCACGGTATTGCCGGCCAGTTGCAGCCCCAGGTTCTGGCAACTCAAGGGGGCCATCCGTACCGCCGTCATGACCGTCATGGGCGCCCCCGGCGGCTGATCAGGATCAACGCGAAGACCGGTGCGCCGAGCAGCGCGGTGACCACGCCAACCGGGATCACCTGGCCAGGGATCAAGGTGCGCGACAGGATGTCGGCGGCAATCAGGAACAGTGCCCCGCCCAGTGCGCTGGCGGGCAGCAGGCGGCTGTGCCCGGGGCCTAGCAGCAGGCGCAGGGCATGGGGGATCACCAGCCCGACAAAACCGATGGCGCCGACGATGGACACCATCACGGCGGTCACCAGCGCCGCGCAGCTGATCAGCAGCAACTGGGTACGCCGCACCGGGATGCCGAGCGACGCCGCCGAGTCGGCACCGAAGGTGAAGGCATCCAAGGCACGGCGATGCCACAGGCACACCAGCAGCCCGAACAGTACAACCGGCACGGCCAGCCACACCGAAGGCCAACGTACGCCACTGAGGTTGCCCAGCAGCCAGAACAGGATGCCGCGTGCCTGCTCGGCGGTGGCCGACATGGTGATGAGGAAGGCGGTAAGGGCGTTGAACAGTTGCGAGCCGGCGATTCCGGCAAGGATCACCTGGGCATTGTTGCTGCTGGGGCCGGCTGCCCGGGCCAGTACCAGTACCAGGGCGAACGCTGCCAGGGCGCCGATGAAGGCGCCGCCAGACATGCTCAGCGCCAGGCTGCCGAAACCCAGCAGGCCCACCAGCACCGCACCGGTCGAGGCGCCGGCAGACAGCCCCAGCAGGTAAGGCTCGGCCAACGGGTTGCGCAACAGTGCCTGGAGGATCACGCCGCAGGTGGCAAGGCCGGCGCCGCAGGCCGCAGCAACCAGGGTGCGGGGCAGGCGGTAGTTCCAGACGATGCCGGCGTCGATCGGGTCGACCGGGTAGCCGGCCTGCCACAGGTGGTTGGCCAGCACCTGGCTGACCACGCCGGGCGACAGGTTGGTTTCGCCGATGGCGGTGCCGGCCAGCAGGGCTGCCAACAGGGCGGCCAAGGCAACGGCGATGCAGGGTAGCAGGCGCATCATCACTGGGCTGCTTTGCCGCTGGCGAAGGCGGCAGCCAGCGTCTGCAGGCCGCTGAACAAGCGAATGCCGGCCTGCATGGCGTCGGCGTCGAGGATGATGATGCGGTCGTGCTTCACCGCGTCCATGTTGCGCGTTACCGGGTCGCTACGCAGGAATGCCAGCTTCTTCTCGTAGTCGTCGGCGGGGTAGCGGCGGCGGTCCATGCGGGCAATGATCAGCCAGGTGGGGTTGGCCTTGGCCAGGGTTTCCCAACCTACGGTCGGCCATTCTTCGCTGGACTCGACCACGTTGCGCACGCCGAGGGTACGCAGCATGAAGTCGGCGACCCCCTGGCGGCCCGCCACGTAGGGGGCGGTGTGCAGGTCGGCGCTGGAGAACCAGAACAGCGCCGAGGTGGCTGCCAGGTCCTTGTCGGCCAGTTGCGCCCTGGCACTGTCCAGGCGGCTTCTGAGCTCGGTATTCAGGGCCGTGCCACGGTCCTGCACGTCGAAGATTGCCGCCAGCTGGCTGACGCTCTTGTAGATGGTGTCGACCTGGAACGCCTGCAGGCGGGTGCCATCGGCGCCCACCAGGTTGTCCTTGCCTTCGCAGTCCGACGGCAGCAGGTAGGTGGGGATGCCCAGTTCATCGAACTGCTCGCGGGTGCCGACCACGCCCTGGGCACCGACCATCCATTCGAACTGCACCGTCACCAGTTGCGGGCGCTTGCCCACTACCGCCTCGAAGCTGGGTTCGTTGTCGGCCAGGCGCGGCACCTTGGCGTTCTGCATCTGGTACTCGGGCAGCACGTTGTTGAACCACAGCGAGGTGGCTGCAAGCTTGTCGCCCAGCCCCAGCGCGTAGAGCATCTCGGTACCGGCCTGGCCAATGGTGACCGTGCGTTGCGGCGCCTGGGCGAAGGTTTGCGGCTTGCCGCAGTTGTCGACCGTCAGCGGGTAATGGGTGGCAGCAGCCTGGGCCAGGCCGGTGAGGCCGAGGCCGGCGAGCAGGGTGGCAAAACGGGGCAGCATGCTGGGCGATCTCCTATCGGACAGTTCGGGTGAGGAACGCACGGACAGGCATCGCCGAGCCCCCGCTGGCGGCAGGGGCAACACTGATGGCCAATCCCGGACACCCCGCCGGTTGGTGAATGTAGGCCGGCAGGTCTCCTGACTGGTGCGTCATGGCCTGGCTCCGGCCTTCCCGGGTTCGTGGCCCAGTGGCATCGATGGAGCAGGCTCGGCACCTACAGTTGCGGGGGCAGTTCCGTTTGGCCCGAATTGGCGGGCCTGGGATTCCCTATTGATTCCGTGGTGGAAACCGGCGGCCGGCATGGTAGACCATCGTGCCGCCGGGTGAAAACGCTTTTCAAAAGTACTTCAGCCAGGTGATGTCGCGCCGCTGCGCCTTCAGGCGGGCGAACCAGCGCACCGGCAGGTACAGCGAAACCGCCAGCAGCGCTGCCCCCAGCCACACCGCAGGGATGCCGTCGAAGCCGAAGTAGTCGCCATGGTTGCGGCCAAACAGCGCCACGCTGGCCAGGTACAGCAGCTTCAGCACATACAGGTGCAGCAGGTAGAAGAACATCGGTGCCGCGCCGAACACCGCCAGGGCACTGATCCACCGGGCCTGGCCGGCGCGTTCGAAGGCGCGCAGCAACAGCAGGCCGCAGCCCAGGGTCAGGGCCAGGAACAGCAGCGACGGCGGGTATTTGGTGATGTTGAAGAAGCTCATCAGGGTTTGCGTGACGGTCGGGTAAGCGCTCCACGGCGCCTCGCCGTAGCCGTTGACCAGGCGCAGCACGACAAAGCCCAGCAGCGCGATCAGCCCGGCCAGCAGCAGGCGATGCTGGCGTTGGCCGGCCTCGCTGGCACGGGCGAACCACGGGCCCAGGCCATAGCCCAGGGCGATGACACCGATCCACGGCAGCACCGGGTAAGAGGTACGCAGACGCAGGCTTTCGGAGTACTCCAGCCAACCCCGGTCATGCAGGATCGCCCAAGGCACATGCAAGGCTGATTCGACGCCAAAGTGCAGGCCATCGAGCAGGTTGTGGCCGGCGATGATGATTGCGCCCAGGGCGATCAGGGCGGCGCGTGGCAACCAGACCAGCAGCGACAGGGCGATCATGCTCACGCCGATGGCCCAGATAACCTGCAGGTAGATGACGCTGGGTGGCAGCTGGAACGTCCAGGCGAAGTTGACCAGGGTGAATTCCAGCACCACCAGGAACAGCCCGCGCTTGAACAGGAACGCCGAGACATCGCCGCGGCCCTGGTGTTTCTCGCCGTACAGCCAGGCTGACAGCCCGGTCAGCATGACGAACACCGGCGCGCACAGGTGGGCCAGGGTGCGGCTGAAGAACAGCGAAGGCTCGGTGGTATCGATGGCCATCGGGTCGCTGACCTGGCGGTGCAGGAAAAAGGTTTCGCGGACGTGGTCCAGGAGCATGAACAGGATCACCAGGCCGCGCAGGGCATCGATGCTCTGCAGGCGCTGGGTGAGCAGGGTGGGGGTGGCACTGGCGCTTGTCATGGGAATTCGCTGATAGGAATGGATGTCAACTGAAACGTTATCTTATAACTAAATGGTGGTGAGTTGGTAACTGTTTTTGTGGGGCCTATACCGGCCCTTTCGCGGGCTTGCCCGCTCCCACAGGAATTTCACCCATTCTGAAACCTTTGCAGTACCTGTGGGAGCGGGCAAGGCCGCGAAGAGGCCGGTGCAGGCAGTTCAGGTCAGAAGCTGTAATCCACCGTCGCAAAGTACGACCGTGGCATCCCCATCAGCCACTGCTGGCCACTGAACGCCGACTGCACATACTCACGGTCGAACAGGTTGTTCAACTGCAACCCCAGCCGCACATCCGGCAACACCTGCCAGCCGATGTCGGCATCGACCACGGTGTAGCCGGGGGCGCTTTGGGTGTTGGCGGTATCGGCATATCGTTCGTCCACATAACGCGCGCCAATGCCGGCCTCCAGCCGCTGGCCGAAGCCTTTGCTCAGCCACAGGTTGGCGGTACGCCGCGGGACATTGGCCGGGTGATTGCCCGCACGGTCCTGCGCCACGGCGCCAACCATTTCGTCGAAGTCGTCGTACCTTGCGCGCACGATCGCCGCGTTGGCCGACACCTGCCACTGGTGCGCCAGCGCCAGTTCCAGGGTTGCCTCCAGGCCGTCGGACGTCTGCTGGCCAGCCTGCTGCTTCTCGTGCGTGATCGGGTCATCCACCAGCAGCTTCTTCTTGACGATGTGGTAGGCCGCCAATGTCCATTCGCCACGCCCCTCCCAGAAGCGCTGCTTCAGCCCCACCTCGGTCTGTCTGGCCTCCGTCAGGTCGTAGTGCATCTGGTTGGCGCTGAGGCTGATGAGGTTGTTGACCCCGTCCTCGCTGGTGGAGTACTGGCCATACAGCGACAGGTCGTCGCTGACCGCAAACACCAGCCCGGCACGCCAGTTGCCCCCTTGCAGGCTGCGGTCGCTGCGGCTGTCGGTGGTCAGTTTCTCCTGGACGATGTGGTTCTGGTCGCGGCGCACGCCGGTGATCAGTGACAGCCGATCGCTCAACTGCAGGCGGTTTTCGGCGAACAGGGCAAAGGTGTGGGTGGTGGACAGGGTTTGCGGGCGCAGCGGCGAGGCGCTGTGAAACCAACCCGGTTGCGGCTGCCACGGGTCGATGTAGTCACTGCCTGCATCGTTGTAGGGTGCGTTGCTGTCGACGTTGAAGCGGACCTTGTTGTACTCGGCGCCGACCACGGTCTTGCTGGCTAGGCCAAACAGCCTGTGGTCGAGGGTGAATGCCTGGCGATCGCCGAACTGTTCCTGGTTGTGCTTGATCTGCAGGTAGCTGCCGCGCAGCAGCTGCTGGCGCCCGGTATCCCAGCTGTAGTCCTCGGCGTTGCGCCAGTGACGGCGGCTCTTGATGTAGTACAGCTGGTTGCTGGCGCTCAGGTGGTCGTTCAAAGCCCAGTCGGTGTTCAGGCGGGTCCATTCATCGACGTAATGCTGCACGTCGTCCTGCACGTTGTAGTTCTTCTTGCGCAGGCTGCTGCGGTAGTGGCCGTCGATCAGCGGGGTGCCGTAGTAGTTGGCAGGCTGCGCATCGCCGCGGTCGTGGGCGAGGGTGAAGCTGAGGTCGTCGCTGGCGTCGAAGCGCAGCGCGGCGCTCAGCGCCAGGCTGCGGGACGGGGTGCGGTCAACCCAACCGTTACCGGTTTGCTGGTTCAGGGCCAGGCGGTAGCTCAGGCGCTCGCCGAGGCTGCCGCCGCTGTCCAGGCCGAGCTGCTGGCGGTCCCACGAACCGTAGCCCAGGCGCAGGTGGTTGCGTACCTCGCCGGCAAACGGCTTTTTCGGGATCACGTTGACCACCGCACCGGTGGCGCCTTCGCCATAAAGCACCGAGGCCGGGCCGCGAATCACATCGATGCGCTCGACCATCCATGGGTCGACCGGGAACGTCTGGGTGCCGGCACCGGTGTACAGGCGGGCCCCGTCGAACAGTGTCATCACCGAGTTGTGCCCGGTAAAGCCGCGGGCGGACAGGCCCGTGCCGCCGTCGCCCGGGGAGCCGATGTAGCTGATGCCCGGTGAGCGGGTCACCGCATCCTGTACGGTGAAGTTGTTGCGCTGCTGGATCTGCTTGGCGCTGATGCTGCTGGTGCTGGCCGGTGTCTCCAGGGCGCTGAGGCCAAGACGCGAGCCAGCCTGGGTCGGCGTGGCCAGGTCGATGGCGTAGCTGTCGAGGGTGTCAGTGATGGCCGTGGAGGGCAGGGCCAGTGGCTGTCGGTCGAGGTCATCGGCCAGTGTCGGCAGGGAAACGGCCAGGCAGGCCGCCAGAGGGTGAAGCTTGAAGATACGGGACATGTCGTTCCACTACTGCAGGAATGAATGGATCCCGGTGGAAAACACGCAAAGGCGCACCGTGCACACAGGCGCGCGCACGGATACAGGCCTGCGCCCGCCCACCGCGGGTTGCCAAGTGAAGCTCCAGGCCGGTCTCCGGGCTTGCGAGGGGCATGAAACCTTCACCTTCCCATGCAGGTGCACAGTGGTATCTCGAAGGGTTCGCTCGCTTACCGTTGCGGGGGCAGCGCCGGACTTGTCGTGGGCAACACGACGCACCGGCTTCCCGTTTCACCCTGCGCGCGGCGGCGCAGGGCACCTGAAACTGGCGGGCATATGACCATTGAAACGCGGGAGGCGTCAAATCCGCCTGCTACCAATGAAACAACTCTCGTCGCGCCCCCTCGGTAATTGCCACAATCCCCGGGTGCTTGACCTTGCGCTCTACCGAAATGGCATAGAACGACTCGTGCACTGCCTCGGTCTGCCCGATCAGCTCCACGCCGTATTGGCGGCATACCTCCTCGGCGATCACGCTGGGCGCGACGAAGATGCCGCTGCCCGACTGCCCGAACGCCTGCATCAAGGCACTGTCATCGAACTCGCCAACGATCCGTGGCTGCACCTGTTGCTCACCCAGCCAGCGCAGCAGGCGGCTGCGTACCACGGTTTCCTGCCCGGGGATAAGCAATGGCGCATCCTGCAGGCAGGCGGGGAAGGGGCCTTCCAGGCGTTGTGCCAGCGCCGGAGTGGCGAAGAAGCTCAACCCGCACTCGCCCAGTTTCTGGCTATAACCCTTGATGTCCAGGTGGCTGGGCATGGGGCTGTCGGAAATCACCAGGTCCAGGCGCTGGATCGCCAGGTCCGCCAGCAGCCGTTCGAGCTTGTCTTCGCGGCAGTTGATACGCAGAACGTCGTCCAGCTCCATGGTCGGTGCCAGCAGGCGGTAGACGATGGACTTTGGCACCACGTCCGCCACGCCCACGCGGAACAGGATCTGCTCCTGCGGGCCGGCCCGCAGCATGGCCTCCAGCTCGCTACCCAGCTGGAACATCTGTTCGGCATAGATCAGCGTCTGGCGCCCTGTTTCGGTCAGCTCCAGCTGGCGCCCCACGCGCTGGAACAACTCCAGGCCGTATGTCTGTTCGAACAAGCTGATTTGCCCGCTGATGGTTTGCGGGGTCAGGTTCAACTGTTCGCTGGCGCGGGCGATGCTGCCGGTCTTGGCCACGGCCCAGAAGTAGTGCAACTGCCGATAGTTGAGCATCGGTATGTTTCCGGATTCGCAAAAACCGAAGTATAACCGCTGAAAATACGAATTTTCCGGATGTGTTGCGCTCTTTAGAATGTGACTCCATCAGCGCCGTGTGCGCCGCAGGAACATGAAAAGCGAGGAACCCATGCTGCAACTAAAATCCATCGGCACGCCGCTGGTGCTGGCCTTGTCCCTGTTCACCCTGGCAGGTTGCGAGCAGGCCGAGAAATCTGCCCAGCAGATGCTCGACCAGGCTGCACAGTCGGCCAAGCAGGCCATCGACGACACCAACAAGGCCGCACAGCAGGCATTGAGCGAGGCCATCGGCAGCGAAGGGCACAAGCCCAAGGACGCCGACAAGAAAGAAGACACCCAGGAAATCTGACCCCAACCGCTGCTGCAGGATTTGAACAATGGAATACTTGCTGGAACTCGTCGCTAGCCCTACCGCCTGGGTTGCCCTGGCTACGCTGGTGGCCATGGAAGTCGTGCTGGGCATCGACAACCTGATCTTCATCTCCATCCTGACCAACAAACTGCCGGTGGAGTATCGCTCCAAGGCGCGCCGTATCGGTATCAGCATGGCCTTGGTCATGCGCCTGGCCTTGCTCAGCACGGTGGCCTGGATCGTCCAGCTGACCGACCCGGTGTTCGAAGTGTTCGGCAATGCCTTCTCCTGGAAGGACGTGATCCTGATTGCCGGTGGCCTGTTCCTGCTGTGGAAGGCGACCAAGGAAATCCACGAGAACGTCGACCCGCACGGGGCCAAGGAAGAAGCCAAGGTGTCGTCGACGGTTACCCTGGGCTTTGCCGCGGCGATCTTCCAGATCCTGTTGCTGGACATCGTCTTCTCGGTCGACAGCATCATCACCGCCGTGGGCATGACCGAACACCTGCCGATCATGATCATTGCCGTTATCACTGCCGTGATCGTCATGATGGTAGCCGCCGACCCGTTGGCCAACTTCATCAATGACAACCCGACCGTGGTGATGTTGGCCCTGGGCTTCCTGATCATGATCGGCATGACGCTGATCGCCGAAGGTTTCGGCGCCCATGTACCGAAGGGTTATGTGTACGCGGCCATGGCTTTCTCGACGGCGATCGAGATCCTCAACATCCTGGCCCGTCGGGCGCGGTTGAAGCGTGAGGCGGCTGAAGGTTGATGCAAGAAAAGCGGGGCGCTTGCGCCCCGTTCGCGGGCTTGCCCGCTCCCACAGGTGCCGCGTCAGCCAGATAGCTACGCGGTCCCTGTGGGAGCGGGCAAGCCCGCGAATGGGGGTAGGGAAAATCTCTAGTCAGTGCACCCCGGCATGCCGCCGCGCCCGGCGCACAGGCTGTGGCTTGGCGGGGGCCTGCGGTGGCAGGTGGTGGTGGGAATGACGCCGCACGATACGCAGTACACCCCACAGCATGGCAGCTGCAACGCTCAGCCACATGCCCACCAGCATGAGTATCGCCATGGTCAGGCTCATCTGTGCCTCCATCTCTACGGGCCGCGCTCGGTCGCCGACGCTGGCCTTCCAGACACTGCTTTAGTCTAGTCTTTCGCCAGTGACGTTCCATTGACCAAAGGTCTATTGCTTGGTCCGATTTGCTCCTAACCGGTGTCGGACTATACCCGCGCCGCTGTCCGACCTATGATCGGTGGCCAGAGCCGGGCGCTGCCTGCCCGGCGTTGGAGCAAGCGAGTGTCCATGCAGCAACCTTCCTTCAAGACCATCCCTCGTCGGCTGCTGGCGGCCTGCCTGGTAGCGGCCAGCCTGGCCGGTTGTGCCAGCGCACCCTCCGCCAACCTCAAGGGCCTGCCACAGCGGGTCGAGATCAGCAGCGTGCCGTTCTACCGTGGCAACGCCAACCACAGCGGGGCCATGGCATTGGCGGCGGTGCTGTCGCAACAGGGGGCTCCGATCACGCCGGGGCTGCTGGACAAGCCGCTGAACCTGCCCCAGGGCGCCGAGGCGCTGGACACCGGCATCCCCCGGGTGGCGCGCGACTACGGCATGGTGGTGTATCCACTGGACAAGCAGCTGGACGCGCTGTTGACCCAGGTTGCGGCGGGCAACCCGGTGCTGCTGCGTTACGAGGATGGTTCGGCCTGGTGGAGCGAGCCACGCTACGCCGTGCTGATCGGCTACGACCGCTACAAGCAGCGGGTGCTGTTGCGCTCGGGCATGCACCGGCGGCAGCTGATGGCGTTCGATGACTTTGCCTCGGCCTGGGCGAAGCTTGGGAGTTGGGCGGTGCTGGTGCAGCCACCGCGGCAACTGCCGGCCCAGGTGGACCGCCAGCGCTGGTTGCAGGCTGCGGATGAACTGGCCCGGGCGGGGCAGGAGATTGCGGCGAAGCAGGCTGTGAGTAGCCTGAACAAATAGCTCTATCTGTGCCGGCCCTTTCGCGGCTGAACCCGCTCCCACAGGAAACCCGCTGCCCTCAGGCCCAGTGATATCCCTGTGGGAGCGGGTTTACCCGCGAAGAGGCCAGCCCTGCCTATATCAGAAGCCCAGGCGATCGCGCAGGCTGTAGTACCAGGCACCAATGGCGCTGAACGGCACGCGCAGCATCTGGCCACCCGGGAACGGGTAGTGCGGCAGGCCGGCGAAGGCGTCGAAGCGCTCGGCCTGGCCGCGCATGGCCTCGGCCAGCACCTTGCCCGCCAGGTGGGTGTAGGTCACGCCGTGACCCGAGCAGCCCTGGGAGTAGTAGATGTTGTCGCCGATACGGCCAACCTGCGGCAGGCGCGACAGGGTCAGCAGGAAGTTGCCGGTCCAGGCGTAGTCGATCTTCACGTTCTGCAGCTGCGGGAAGGCCTTGAGCATCTTCGGACGGATGATCGCCTCGATGTTGGCTGGGTCACGCGCGCCGTACACCACGCCACCACCGAAGATCAGGCGCTTGTCGCTGGTCAGGCGGTAGTAGTCGAGCAGGTAGTTGCAGTCCTCGACGCAGTAGTCCTGCGGCAGCAGGGTGCGCGCCAGTTCGTCGCCCAGCGGCTCGGTGGTGATCACCTGGGTGCCGCATGGCATGGACTTGCTGGCCAGTTCCGGCACCAGGTTGCCCAGGTAGGCGTTGCCGGCAACGATGATGAACTTGGCGCGGACCTTGCCCTGCGGGGTGTGCACCACCGGGTTGGCGCCACGCTCGATGCGCACGGCCGGGGTTTGCTCATAGATGATGCCGCCCAGCGACTCGACCGCGGCGGCTTCGCCCAGGGCCAGGTTCAGCGGGTGGATGTGGCCGCCGCTCATGTCCAGCATGCCGCCCACATAGTTGTCGCAGGCGACCACTTCGCGGATGCGCTTCTGGTCCATCAGCTCCAGCTGGCTGTGGCCGAAGCGTTCCCACAGGCGCTTTTGCGACTCCAGGTGGCCCATCTGCTTGCTGGTGAGGGCAGCGAACACGCCACCGTCCTTCAGGTCGCACTGGATGTTGTACTTGGCCACGCGCTCACGAATGATGCGCCCGCCTTCGAAGGCCATCTGGCCCAGCAGTTGGGCCTGCTTGGGGCCGACGGTGCGTTCGATGACGTCGATGTCGCGGCTGTAGCTGTTGACGATCTGGCCACCGTTGCGGCCCGATGCGCCGAAGCCGACCTTGGCCGCTTCGACGATGCTCACCTTGAAGCCGTTCTCCAGCAGGAACAGGGCGCTGGAGAGGCCGGTGTAGCCGGCGCCGATGATGCACACATCGGTTTCCACCTCACCCTGCAGCGCCGGACGTGGCGGCACCGGGTTGGCCGAGGCGGCGTAGTAGGACTGGGGGTAGGGGGTGTTAGCCATGCTGCAGGAACCTCGTGTTTTATATTTTTAACGAATGTACCGATGCTATCAATAATAATAAACACCCGCTAGTCGTCTGTTGAAAATCCTTTACTCGGCCCCCGTCAGCGCGCGTTTCTATAAAGAGTTTAAGATTCAGTAGGTTAGCGCGAAAAAAAGAGTTGACAGGGTTTTTGGAATGGGTAGAATGCGCACCACACGACAGGCACATAGCTCAGTTGGTTAGAGCACCACCTTGACATGGTGGGGGTCGTTGGTTCGAGTCCAATTGTGCCTACCAAATCGAAGAAGGGGTGATCCGAAAGGGTCACCCCTTTTTTCATTGTGATTTTATGCAGCCAGGCGGCGGTGCGCAGCCCATCCGACCGGTGCCATGCTCATGCTGCGCGGCTCCATGTGTACAAAACTCGAAAGTTTTTGATTTTTCTCAAAAAAACGCTTTACAGGTACGCAATCGATCACTAATATGCGCACCACACGACAGGCACATAGCTCAGTTGGTTAGAGCACCACCTTGACATGGTGGGGGTCGTTGGTTCGAGTCCAATTGTGCCTACCAAACAAAAGTCCCGGTTTCCGGGCATCAAAAGGGCGACCTCAAGGGGTCGCCCTTTTGCTTTTGTTGTGTCCAGCGGAGGGCGATTTCACGCGCTGCAGCCTGTTCGGATAGCCGCATAGCAAATTGCGACTATAGTGAGTCTCTAGCGATGGGTTCAGAGATGCGGCTATGCCTTCGATTGATGCGTCGCGTCCGTTGAGCCTGCGCAAACGGGCCATGTGGGCCAGTGGGTTGAACCTTCTTGCTGTCGTTGCTTCCCAGGTCATGCGACTGGGCGGCAACCTGGTGATCACCCGCTTGCTAGTGCCGGAAATGTTCGGCGTGATGGCCATTGCGACCACTGTTTCAGTGTTGCTGCAACTGCTTTCCGATGTTGGGCTGCGGCCGAACGTCATTCAGAGCTCGCGCGGCGACGAGCCGCTGTTTCTCGATACCGTGTGGACTGTGCAAATCATCCGTGGGTTTGTGCTGTTCCTTCTGACCTTGCTATTGGCCCTGGGGGCAAGGTTCACGCAGTACATCGAACTGTGGCCGGCCCATTCCACCTATGCCGCTCCAGAGCTACCGATGGTGCTGGCTTTGTCTGGGCTCACCGCGATCATCTATGGCTTCCAGTCGCCCAAGGTCGATGTGGCCATCCGGGTCTTCCAGCAGAAGAAGGTGGTTATCGCCGAGCTGATTGCGCAGTTTGTCGGTTTGATAGTGATGCTCGTGGCAGGCTATCTCACCCGCTCCATCTGGTCATTAGTGGCGGCGGGCCTGCTGGGCACACTGGTTTTCACCCTGCTCAGTCACCTGCTCTTCCAAGGGCCGCGCAACCGCCTGCGATGGGACCCGGCGGCGCTGCGCGAGGTGTTCGATTACGGACGCTGGATCCTGTTGTCGTCCTCCGTAGGGGTTCTGGCGATGCAGGGTGACCGGATCTGGTTCGGCGGAAGCATGTCGGTCGCGGAGCTGGGGGTCTATTCCATCGCTGTCGCCATCCTCGGGGCCATTCAGTCTGTCCTGTTGCGCTTGGCGGGGGCGGTCGCCTTGCCGGCCTTCAGTGAGGCAACGAGAAGTGGTGACAAAGAGCGGGTGCGCAGCCTTTACTACCGCTCCAGAGTGCTGTTCGACCTGACCTCGCTATTCGCTTGCGGTTTTTTGCTGACTGCCAGCCCGCTGATGATCAGTTGGCTGTACGACGACCGTTATGCCGGCGCTGGCAATACCATGGCCATTCTCTCGCTCTCTCTTTTCACCTTGCGCTTCACGCTGGCACACCAGCTCTGGTTGGCCCTGGGGCTGACCAAATACGTGGCAATGGACAACATCATCCGGGTCGTTTCGCTGTTTATCCTGCTGCCGGTCCTCATGGCCATCGGTGGCGTGAGCTATGCCGTCTGGGGTGTGGCTCTGCATACCTTCTTCACGCTTTTCCTGATTTTTCCTGTCAACCGCAAGCTGGGTCTGCTGGACCTGAAGCGCGAGGTTGCAGTGCTGCCTGCCCTGCTGATCGGCGTCTTTTTCGGTGAAATGATAACCAGCCTGTTTACCTGATTGGGCCGTGAAGGCGCCGCACGGTCAGGTATGCCGTTGTTATCTTTCGCCATATCCGCAAGTAGAAAAAATGGCGTCATAAAACATGCAGTCTCCAATGGCTAATCATTGAATAATCAATGAGTAAGCGTGTCTTGACAGACCTTTTCCGCAGATCTTTAATCTTTTGGTATCTGGCACCTTGGGGCGTTTAAGTGCCAAAGGTTGTTGGGTGTTTATTTGGCAGTACTTATTACCTGTTAACTGGATAAGCTCCAAGGACATGAAATGAGAGAGCACATACGAAAGCTCATAACGCCGTCGATGCGCTTCGAAATAAGAAAGTTCTTGACTTGGGCCCAGGATATAATGGGGCGTGCGTGTTTGTGGCGCTGGGAAATTACCAGTTTTCGGCTGCAGACAAGTAACGACTACGAAGTTTTATATGTCGGTCGAAAGAGCCGCAAGGAGATGGCCAAGCTGCTCATCGGCGGTAAACCCGAGGTCGACACCAAACCCGGCGATAGCACGCAACAGCGTGGCGTCGCGCCCCATAGGGTGCTGATCAGCGAGATGCCCAGTGCAGGTGCCCTGTACGTGCCCCATTATCTGAGTGCCATCATCCCACTGGGGCGTCCGCTGGAGGAGATCATCGCCCGCTACGACGGTGAACTGCGCCGCAACATCCGCAAGTGTCGGCCGCTGTACCGCATGCAGCAGGTGCTGACGGACGAGGAGATCGGCAAGGCCGACCGGGAAATGTTGCAGCCTTATGCCCAGGCGCGGCATGGCCTGCATGCCCAACAGTTCGATTCCCAGGACGTGTTGCGCATCGCCAAGACCGTTGGCCGGCTCGACCTCGTGATGAAAGGCGACGAGGTTGTAGCCTGTCATTTCGGTTGTGTAATTACCCGGGCCGGCAAGCGCTATTGGAGCACGCTTCGCTTTGGCTACCCGGAGGCCGTCTTCAACGACCCGAAACGTCTGCGCGAGGTCAACTCGATCACTACCTTCATGGCCCTGGAGTGGGCCATCGAGCAGGGTTTCGATTATTACGATATCGGCCAATGTCTGGCACGTCCGGACGATGGGCTTTTGAAATGGAAGCGCCGGCGCGGTGGTGATGTGGATACCTTGGGCAACCAGGCCTTCATGTTCGTCCGGCTACCGAAGACCGGTATCGCCAAGTTTCTCTGGGAATTCCCGTTATTTGCCGTCGAGGGCAGCAGGCTCACACTGCATCTGGGTTTGCCGGATGGGCCAAGTGACGAGGAAATTGTCGACCGCTATCGCGAAATGGTCTTCGGTGGTTTGTTCAAGATATACATTTACTGTGCGAAAGCGCCTGGCGAACTGCTGTTGGAGAACTTGCGCGATCGATATGCTCACTTTCAGTCCCCTCCCATTCTGGAAAAAGTAGTGTGCAACTGAGCATGAAAGATAGCCTTTCAATGAGAGCGCTTGATGATGAACGATATTTCGGATGTACACACGAAGGGATCTGACCGTAAAGGCTGGAGCCTGGCCGCATACAAGTACCTTGCGAGAAAGTGGCTGGTACGAAAACCGTCAGAGAACCTGAAGAGCCTTGCGGCCAAGACTTGGGATATCGCCCCCGCCGAGGTCACCCCGGCGCCTCCCGCTTTCTTTCTGCCGAACCAGCTGGAGCGAGTGACCGGCTGGGAAGAGAAACGTTTCTTTCCTTTCGAGCATCCGCGGCGAACCATGGAGGGGCTGGGCAGCGTCGCACAGGCCCCTACCAGGGGCTATCTGATCAAGGACGTCATTCTGATCGATGGCGCACTGTACAAGAACAATGCAAGCTTCTGGCTGTCTGACCGGCCCAGCGGGTTGCCGCGAATCGTCGTGGAGCAGGAGATCGAGCGTGGGGCCGCTTATTGTTCACGTTACGGCAACCGCTGGTTTGGAACATGGCTGGCCGAGGATTGCGTCACCTATGCTTTGGCCCGTAACGAAGGCGTGCCGGTTACCACCGCGCCCTCGGGCAGGTTCCCCCGTTTTTCCCAGGGTGCGCAATACGAAGAATGGCTTGGCATGCACCCACTTCGGCTACACACGGCCTTTTTTCGAGAGTTGGTGCTGTTCGATGACTTCAGCCACAACACAAACCAGTCCGAGCGATACCGCGCCATGGGCCGGAAGTTGTTGTCGCGGGTAAATTACAAGCCCCACCCGGGAGTCTTCATCTTGCGGGGTTGTGACGGAGATCTGCGCCTGCTGCGCAACGAACTACAGATTGCCGAACATCTGCAAAAACATCGCGGCTTTCGCATCCTTGCGCCTTTGGGGTGCGACCTGGCAACCATCGTGGAAACCTGTGCCGGGGCCAGGGTAGTGGTGGGCGTCGAAGGCAGCCAGCTCATCCACGGTATGAATGTGCTGGCGCCCGGCGCTTCGGTGCTGACGCTGCAGCCACCTGATCGCTTTGTCTGCTTCTACAAGTACCTGACTGACCGCGATCAGCAGCATTTCGGCTTTGTGGTCGGAATACCCGATGGCAGCGGCTTCCGCATCGACCTCGATGAGCTCGAACGGACCTTGGATCTGCTGCCGTCATGACGAGGCATGGCATGCCATGACTGCCTGAGGTGCATGGCCCTGGTTGCACGGTGTAACGTATGGTCGCGGTCCTTGCCCGGGATGGGCGTGCTAGAATCCGCGCCTTCGAATCTGGAGGTACACGCGTGCGCAAACTGGCTGTGGTAATGGCAGTGCTCGCCCTGGCGGGCTGTGAGAACGAGGTCGAAGGCGTGCACAAACAGGTGGCCGAACACCTGCACAACCCCAAGACTGCCAAGTTCGGCAACGTGCGGATCGACACCCAGGGCACCATCTGCGGCCAGGTCCGTGGCAAGGATGATGCCGGGCAGTACGAGGCCTACCGCAGCTACGTGGCGATCAAGCGCGATGGCCAGTATGAAATCATCGTCGACGACAGCGGCAACAACCTGCGCATCCGCGAGATGTGCGGCGGCGCCGAGCTGCAGCGCCGCGCCGAAGCCCTGGCAGGCCAGCCGGCCCCGCAAGGCTGGGATGTGGAAGTGATCCAGGGCGCCAACATGGGCGCGCTCAGCGACATGACTGCACGCCTGATCGAAAAGGGCATCCCGTCATCGGTGGAGTACCGCGACGGCAAGCCGGTGGTGCTGATGGGGCCGTTCCCCAGCCGTGAAGAAGCCGAAGCACGCAAGGCCGAGGTGATGGCCAAGCTGGGTACCGATTCAGTGGTGATCCAGCACGGCGCTGCGCGTTAAAAAGCCTGTAGGCGCACTCGAGGAACACCTGATCCATTGATCTGGCAGGGGCCTGTAGGAGCAGCCTTGTGCTGCGAAGAGGCCGGTACGGGCAACAGATATGCGCTGTCGGTACGGCCCTTTCGCAGCACAAGGCTGCTCCTACAGGGCGCGCGCCAGCCTCCGGATTTCGAGCAGTCACACGCGCGCTAGACATTGTCCGCACAGTTTTGGCTATGCTTGGCAGGAAGAAGCCGAACGGGGAGGGCCTCATGTCTACACTGGAGCGGGCCATTGCCGTGGCCGCCAGGGCGCATGAAGGGCAATACGACAAGGGTGGGGCTGCTTATATCCTCCACCCGCTACGCGTGATGATGCGGGTTTCCACAACCGAACAACAGATTGTCGCGGTGCTTCACGATGTGATCGAAGACACCCCGCTGACCCTGGCCGACCTGGCGCGCGAGGGCTTTGCGCTGAAAATCCTTGCCGCCTTGTTGGCGCTCAGCCGCCGTGAGGGCGAGGCCTACCACGACTTCGTGGTGCGCCTGGGCGGTGACCCGCTGGCGCGCACCGTCAAGCTGGCCGACCTGGCCGACAACAGCGACCTTTCGCGTATCCCGTGCCCGGGCCCCACCGACCTGGCGCGGTTGGCGCGTTACCGCGAAGCCAGCGCCTACCTGCAGGCATTGGCTTGAGGTTGAACGCGCGGTCAGTCTTCCTTCGGTACGGTCCAGAAAATTTGCACGCCGCCATCGTCGCGGTGGGCGAGGGTGACGTTATCGTTTTCGGCAATTTCCTCGAGCAGGGTTTCCCAATCTTCCGGGGTTTCCTGCTCCAGACGGAAGATCAATGCCGCACGGCTGCGCTGGGCAGTGGGGCTGTTGATGATTTTCTGAATGCGCATACCCAGTTGTTCATAGCTGCTTGGGGTGGCGGAGACGGTGCTGGACACAAGTGTTTCCTTGTTTTTGCTGTATGCACATACAGTATTTCACTGTAAGTAATTTCGCAACAGTTAGACAGAAAACGCCCCGCCTAGGCAGCGGGGCTGTTTGCATTTCAGGGGCGGCTGGCGATCAGTACTCCCAGAAGATCCGCTGCAGTTCCTTGCTGTCCTGGGTCTTGGTCATCGCCACCATCGCCAGGATCCGTGCCTTTTGCGGGTTCAGGTCGTGGGCCACGACCCAGTCGTTCTTGTCGTCCGGCTGCTCGGCGTTGCGCAGCACGAAACCGCCTTGGTTGACGTGCGACGAGCGAATGATCTGCACGCCATTCTTGCGCAGTTCCTGCAGCGCCGGTACTACTCGCGACGACACCGAACCGTTGCCGGTCCCGGCATGGATCAGTGCCTTGGCTCCATTCTGCGCCAGCGCCTTGTAGGCGGTGTCGGTGACATTGCCATAGCCATAGGCAATGTCCACCTGCGGCAGGCTGCTGATCTGCTTGATGTCGAACTCGGAATTGACCGTGTGGCGCTTGGCCGGCAGGCGGAACCAGTAGGACTTGCCTTCCACTACCATGCCCATCGGGCCCCAGGCGCTCTTGAAGGCTTCGGTCTTGATGTTGACCGACTTGCTCACATCGCGGCCGGACTGGATCTCGTCATTCATGGTCACCAGCACGCCCTTGCCGCGCGACTGCTTGTCGCTGGCCACGGCCACGGCGTTGTACAGGTTGAGCATGCCGTCGGCGGACATGGCGGTGCCCGGTCGCATCGAACCGACGACCACGATCGGCTTGTCGGTCTTTTCCACCAGGTTGAGGAAGTAGGCGGTTTCTTCCAGGGTGTCGGTGCCGTGGGTGATGACGATGCCGTCCACGTCCTTGCTTTCGGCAAGTTCGGCAACGCGTTTGCCCAACTTGAGCAGGTCGTCGTTGGAGATGCTCTCGGAGGCGATCTGCATGACCTGCTCACCGCGTACATTGGCCAGCTCGGCCAGTTCCGGTACGCCCGCGATCAGCTTGTCGACGCCCACCTTGGCGGCCTGGTAAGTGGCGCTGTTGGCGGCGCTGGCGCCAGCACCGGCAATGGTGCCGCCGGTGGCGAGAATGACCACGTTGGCCAGCTTCTGCTGGGTTTCGGCTTCTTTGGCCGAGACGAAGGTTGGCAGGGCCAGCAGCAGGGCGAGTGCGCTGGGGGCGAAGGTTTTCAGTGCGGCATTCATCGTTATTGTTCTCTCTCTTCCTAATGAGATGGTTGTTTTGTCGCACAGGGTGCAAGGCAGGTTTCGTACCAGCCATGTGCGCGCTGCCTGTAGGAGCGGCCTTGTGTCGCGATGGGGCGCGTCGCGGACCCAGATTCACGGGTGAATACACAAATCGCCGGGGTTGCTGCGCAGCCCATCGCGACACAAGGCCCCCCCACATGAAGGTGCGTTCCATTCGGGATTCCGAACAAACTTAGGAAAAGACGTTCGGCTTTTCGGAAAAAATCCGGATAAACTGCGCCAAGCTCGACTTGACCTCCGACAGCCAAACGGATTTGACAAACCCCGGTCCTGTTTCCATAGTTAGGCAACGCAAACGTTTGCGATCCGACAAAAAACACAAGATTCGGAGTCATCGTTCATGAAACTGCCGTTCCCCGGTCGTCTGCTGGCCCTCGCTGTCATTTCCTCGCTTTCCCTGGCCCTGCCGTTTTCTGCCGCCCACGCCGAGGACAAGCCCAAGGTCGCCCTGGTCATGAAGTCGCTGGCCAACGAGTTCTTCCGCACCATGGAAGACGGCGCCAAGGACTACCAGAAAACCCACGCCGATGAATTCGAGCTGATCGCCAACGGCATCAAGAACGAGACCGACACTGGCGAGCAGATCCGCATCGTCGAGCAGATGGTCAACGCGGGCGTCAAGGCCCTGGTCATCGCCCCGGCCGACTCCAAGGCGCTGGTATCGGCGGTGAAGAAGGCCATGGACCAGGGCGTGGTGGTGATCAACATCGACAACCGCCTGGACCCGGCGCTGCTCCAGAGCAAAGGCATCAGCGTACCCTTCGTGGGCCCCGACAACCGCAAGGGCGCGCGCCTGGTCGGCGACTTCCTGGCCAAGCAGAAGCTCAAGGCCGGCGACCAGGTCGGCATCATCGAAGGCGTGCCGACCACCACCAACGCCCAGCAGCGCACTGCCGGCTTCAAGGACGCCATGGACGCCGCGCAGATCAACATCGTCTCGGTGCAGAGCGGCAATTGGGAAATCGACAAAGGCAACGCCGTCGCTGCCTCCATGCTCAACGAATACCCCAATCTGAAAGCCCTGCTGGCCGGCAACGACAGCATGGCCCTGGGCGCCGTGTCGGCCGTGCGTGCCGCCGGCAAAGCCGGCCAGGTGCAAGTGGTGGGCTACGACAACATCAACGCCATCAAGCCGATGCTCGCAGATGGCCGTGTGCTGGCCACCCTCGACCAGGCGGCCAGCCAGCAGGCGGTGTTTGGCATCCAGGCGGCGCTGAAAATGGTCAAGGGCGAGAAACCCGACGTGGATGCCGACAACGTCATCCAGACCCCGGTCCAACTCATCACCAAGCCCTGATAGCTGGCAGGAGAAACGGCCATGCCTGCATCGGCCAATGAAGTGGTGCTCGCTGCCAGCGGCCTGGGCAAGACCTACGCTCAGCCCGTGCTCGGCGAGGTCAGCCTGAACCTGCGGGCCGGCGAAGTGCTGGCGCTGACCGGTGAGAACGGCGCCGGCAAGAGTACCCTGTCCAAGCTCATCAGTGGCCTGGAAACCCCCACCACCGGGCACATGCGCTACCGCGGCCAGGTCTACGCGCCTGGCAGCCGCAGCGAGGCCGAGCGCCTCGGCGTGCGCATGGTCCTGCAGGAGCTGAACCTGCTGCCCACGCTGACCGTGGCGGAGAACCTGTTCCTCGACAACCTGCCTGGCCGCTTTGGCTGGATAAGCCAAAAGCGCCTGCGCCAACTGGCCAAGGCCGCCATGGCCCAGGTCGGCCTCGACGCCATCGACCCGGACACCCCGGTCGGCGAGCTGGGCATCGGCCATCAGCAGATGGTCGAAATCGCCCGCAACCTGATCGGCGACTGCCATGTGCTGATCTTCGATGAGCCCACCGCCATGCTCACCGCGCGCGAAGTGGAGCTGCTGTTCACCCAGATCGAGCGCCTGCGCCAACGTGGCGTGGCCATCGTCTACATCTCCCATCGCCTGGAAGAACTGCAGCGCGTGGCCCAGCGCATCGTCGTGCTGCGCGACGGCAAGCTGGTGTGCGACGAGCCGATCCAGCGCTACAGCAGCGCCGAACTGGTCAACCTGATGGTCGGCCGCGAGCTGGGCGAGCATATCGACCTGGGCCGCCGGCAGATCGGCGCGCCGCTGCTCAAGGTCGACAAGCTCAGCCGCGCCGACAAGGTACGTGAAGTTTCGTTCGAGGTCAGGGCAGGGGAGATCTTCGGCATCTCCGGCCTGATCGGTGCCGGCCGTACCGAGCTGTTGCGCCTGATCTACGGCGCCGACCGTGCCGACAGCGGCAGCATCGCCCTCGGCCAGCCTCCGCAGGTGGTCACCATCGACTCGCCCAAGGCTGCCGTGCAGGCCGGTATCGCGCTGATCACCGAAGACCGCAAAGGCGAGGGCCTGCTGCTGACGCAGTCGATCAGCGCCAACATCGCCCTGGGCAACCTCGGCGCGGTATCACGGGCCGGGGTGCTCGATGGCGAAGCCGAAGCGGCATTGGCCAAGCGCCAGATCCAGGCCATGCGCATTCGCAGTGCCGGCCCGCAGCAGGTGGTGGGCGAGCTGTCTGGCGGCAACCAGCAGAAGGTGGTGATCGGCCGCTGGCTGGAGCGCGACTGCCAGGTGCTGCTGTTCGACGAGCCCACCCGTGGCATCGACGTCGGCGCCAAGTTCGATATCTATGGCCTGCTGGCCGAGCTGGCGCGCCAGGGCAAGGCCCTGGTGGTGGTGTCCAGCGACCTGCGCGAGCTGATGCTGATCTGCGACCGCATCGCCGTACTGTCGGCCGGTCGGCTGATCGACACCTTCGAGCGTGACCATTGGAGCCAGGACCAGCTACTGGCCGCAGCCTTTGCCGGTTATCAGAAACGTGACGCACTGCTGCATGACGCAGCTCCCAGGATGGAAGCATGAAAACCACCCCGCTCGACAGCCAAGGCGCCGCACCGGTGCGCCGCAGTGGCACCTATCTTGGCCTGGGTACCTACCTGGGCCTGGCCGGCGCCTTGCTGGCGATGATCGTGCTGTTCTCGTTCCTCAGCAGCCACTTCTGGTCGTACAACACCTTCAGTACCTTGGCCAACCAGATTCCCGACCTGATGGTGCTGGCGGTGGGCATGACCTTCGTGCTGATCATCGGCGGCATTGACCTGTCGGTGGGCTCGGTGCTGGCGCTGGCGGCCTCGACGGTCAGTGTGGCGATTCTCGGCTGGGGTTGGGGCGTGCTGCCCTCGGCCCTGCTGGGCATGGCCGTGGCCGCGCTGGCCGGCAGCATTACCGGCGGGGTTACCGTGGCCTGGCGCATTCCGTCGTTCATCGTCTCGCTTGGCGTGTTGGAAATGGCCCGCGGCCTGGCCTACCAATTCACCGACTCGCGCACCGCCTATATCGGCGATGCCTATGCCTGGTTCTCCAACCCCATCGCATTCGGCATCTCGCCGGCGTTCATCATCGCCTTGCTGGTGATCGTGCTGGCCCAGTTGGTGCTGACCCGCACGGTATTCGGCCGCTACCTGATCGGCATCGGCACCAACGAAGAAGCCGTGCGCCTGGCCGGCATCGACCCGCGCCCGTACAAGGTGCTGGTGTTCGCCCTGATGGGCCTGCTTGCCGGTCTGGCCGCGCTGTTCCAGATCTCGCGCCTGGAAGCCGCCGACCCCAATGCCGGCTCCGGCCTGGAGCTGCAGGTGATCGCCGCCGTGGTCATTGGCGGCACCAGCCTGATGGGCGGGCGTGGCTCGGTCATCAGCACCTTCTTTGGCGTGCTGATCATTTCGGTGCTGGCCGCAGGGCTGGCGCAGATCGGTGCCAGCGAACCGACCAAACGCATCATCACCGGGGCGGTGATCGTCATCGCCGTGGTGCTCGACACTTACCGTAGCCGGCGTGCAGCCCGGCGGAACTGAGAACATGGCAACCATCAAAGACGTCGCGGCACTGGCGGGTATTTCCTACACCACCGTGTCCCATGTGCTGAACAAGACCCGGCCTGTCAGCGAGCACGTACGGCTGAAAGTCGAAGCCGCCATCGCCGAGCTCGACTACGTGCCCAGCGCCGTGGCCCGCTCGCTGAAGGCGCGCAGCACGGCCACCATCGGCTTGCTGGTGCCCAGCAGCGTCAACCCGTATTTTGCCGAACTGGCACGGGGCATCGAAGACGCCTGCGAGCGCAACGGCTACTGCGTGATCCTGTGCAACTCCGACGACAACCCGCAGAAGCAGCGCAGCTACCTGCGCGTGCTGCTGGAAAAACGCATCGACGGCCTGGTAGTGGCTTCGGTGGGCCAGGACAGCGACCTGGTGCAAAGCCTGGCTGGCGTGCGCACGCCAATGGTAGTCGTCGACCGCGAGCTGGATGGCGTGGATGCCGACCTGGTACGCATCGACCACGAGCAAGGCGCCTACCTGGCGAGCCGCCACTTGCTGGAGTTAGGCCATCGCGACATTGCCTATATCGGCGGCCCCGCCGAGACCGGGGTCACCCAGCTGCGCCTGAGCGGCTTCCGTCGCGCCATGGCCGAGGCCGGCGCACCGGTGCTTGGTGACCGCGTGCTGCATTGCGACTTCACCAGCCCCGGGGGCCATGCGGTGGCAACCCGGTTGCTGGAGGGCAGGCGGCCCACGGCGATTTTCGCCGGCAACGACATGATCGGCTTCGGCGTGCTGCGTGCCGCGGCCGAGCGCAAAATCAACGTGCCCGGCGAGCTGTCGGTGATTGGCTTCGACGACATCGAACTCAGCCGCTATGTGTACCCGCCGTTGACCACCGTGGGCCAGTCGATCCGCGAGTTGGGCGAAAGTGCCGCGTCGCTGTTGCTGGCGCGTATCGGCACACCCCGGCAGGGCGCGGCAGAGCAGCGCATCGTCGCCCCGCGCATCGTGCTGCGCGAGTCCACCGGGCCGCGCCCGGACCTGTTCAACGATTACCGCTAACGCTAAGGAAATGTGATGAGTGCCAAGGTCGTGGTAGTCGGTAGCCTCAACATGGACCTGGTGGCCCGCGCCCAGCGCCTGCCCCGGGCCGGCGAAACACTCCCCGGCGAAAGTTTTTTCACCGTGCCGGGCGGCAAGGGGGCCAACCAGGCGGTGGCCGTGGCACGCCTGGGCGGCAGCGTGGCGATGATCGGCAATGTCGGCGACGATGATTATGGTCGGCAACTGCACCGGGCGTTGTATGTGGAAGGCATCGACTGCCAGGGCGTCATCACTTGTCAGGGCGTGTCCAGCGGTGTGGCGCTGATCACCGTGGATGCCGCCAGCCAGAACTGCATCGTCATCATCCCCGGTGGCAACGGCCTGCTGACGCCACAGTCGGTGCAGCGGTTCGATGCGCTGCTGCAGGCGGCCGAGGTGATCATCTGCCAGCTGGAAGTGCCGGCCGACACCGTGGCCTGGACCCTGGCCAGGGGGCGTGAACTGGGCAAGCGGGTGATCCTGAACCCGGCGCCGGCGACCGGCCCATTGCCGGAGGACTGGTTCGCCCACATCGACTACCTGACGCCCAACGAAAGCGAGGCCGAAGCCCTGACCGGCGTGGCGGTGGCTGATCTGGACGGTGCCCGGCGCGCCGGCGAGCGCTTGCTGCAACTGGGCGCGGGCAAAGTGATCATTACCCTTGGCGCGCAAGGGGCCTTGCTGGTCACCCCTCAGGGCCACCAGCACTTCCCCGCGCCGGTGGTGCAGCCGCTGGATACCACCGCAGCCGGCGATACCTTCATCGGCGGCTTTGCCGCTGGCCTGGTGCGCGGCCTGGAGGAGGGCGAAGCCATCGCCTTCGGCCAGCGCGCCGCGGCCCTGTCGGTTACCCGCGCCGGCGCCCAGCCGTCGATTCCCTACCTGGCGGAGCTTGCGCCATGAAGAAAACCCCGCTGCTGAACGTCGCCCTGTCGCGGACCATCGCCGGCATGGGGCATGGTGACATCCTGGTGATCGGCGATGCCGGGCTGCCGGTGCCGCCGGGGGTAGAACTGATCGACCTGGCCGTCACGCCTGGCCTGCCGGATTTCGCCAGCGTATTGCGGGTTGTGCTGAGCGAGTTGCAGGTAGAGCGCCACGTGCTTGCCGAAGAGATGCAGAAAGTGGTGCCTCCGGCGCTGGT
Source organism: Pseudomonas sp. TE3-3-F2023 (assembly GCF_036784815.1). Classification (NCBI taxonomy): domain Bacteria; kingdom Pseudomonadati; phylum Pseudomonadota; class Gammaproteobacteria; order Pseudomonadales; family Pseudomonadaceae; genus Pseudomonas; species Pseudomonas sp. TE3-3-F2023. The sequence goes on from NZ_CP145113.1 coordinate 2,931,982, forward strand.
AGAGATCGAGCGGCTGAAGGGCAAGCTGGGCAAGCGCGAATGGCTGAGCCATGAAGATTTCAAGGAATTGTCACGCAATGCCCGTGCGGTAGTGCGTACTGGCGAGTGCCAGCCCTACAGCAACATCGCGCTGATTTCCGGCGTGACTTTCTGAAGGCGGGGGCTGCGCCCCCGAATCGCCGGCAAGCCAGCTCCCACAGGTACTGCACAATGCTTGAGGCCGATGCAGTACCTGTGGGAGCTGGCTTGCCGGCGATTGGGCCGCAAAGCGGCCCCAGAAACCCACCCAGGCAACAGGAGTGCCACCCATGCTCAAACCCCTGCTACAAGGAATCGCCCTCATGGCCGCAGCCACCACCCTCCAGGCCGCCCCCATCGACCTGATCATCGACACCGACCCCGGCGCCGACGACGTGGTCGCGCTGTTCCTGGCCATGGCCTCGCCCGACGAGCTCAACATCCGCGCCATCACCACCGTGGCCGGCAACGTGCGCCTGGAAAAAACCTCGCGCAACGCCCGCCTGGCCCGCGAATGGGCCGGCCGCGAAGACATCCCCGTGTACGCCGGCGCCGCTCGCCCGCTGGTGCGCAAGCCGATCTACGCTGCCGACGTGCACGGCGAAGAAGGCCTCACCGGCATCCAGGTGCACGAGCCGAAAGCGCCGCTGGCCCAAGGCAATGCCGTGCAATACCTGGTCGACACCCTTGGCACCGCCAAGCCCCACAGCATCACCGTCGCCATGCTCGGCCCACAAACCAACCTGGCCCTGGCGCTTATCCAGCGCCCGGACATCGCCAAAGGCATCAAGCAAGTGGTGGTCATGGGTGGTGCCCATTTCAACGGCGGCAACATCACCCCGGCGGCGGAATTCAACCTCTATGCCGACCCGCATGCCGCCGAAGTGGTGCTGGCCAGCGGTGTGCAACTGACCTACCTGCCGCTGGACGTCACCCACAAGCTGCTGACCAGCGACGCCCGCCTCAAGCAACTGGCGGCGGTGAACAACCAGGCCAGCAAACGGGTGGTGGATATACTCAACGCCTACATCCTTCACGACATGGACATGTACGGCATGCCCGGCGGCCCGGTGCACGACGCCAGCGTCATCGCCTACCTGCTCAAGCCCGAGCTGTTCAGCGGCCGGCGCATCCATGTGAGCATCGACAGCCGCGAAGGCCCCAGCTTCGGCCAGACCCTTGCCGACTGGTACGGCGTGCTCAAGCAGCCTGCCAATGTGATGTGGGTGGAGGAGGGCGATGCCCAGGGCCTGTTCGACCTGCTCAGCGCCCGTTTGGCGCGATTGGAATAGCCGTGTGCGGCGCGTAGCGCTCGAACACCTGGTCGAAGAAGCTGCGTGCCGCCTCGGCGCCGCGATCGCGCACCAGCAGGTCGATGGCAATCAGCAGCAACTCCTCCGGCGTGCCAGGGCTGTACGCGCTCTGGCCTTCGGCCCATTTGACCTTGATATCGGCTTCGATGCTGTGGCTGCTCATGAAAGGCTCTCGCTTGGGGCCCGGGACGAAGGGGCGAACACCTGACCCTGGTGTTCGATGGAGGCGGGGTGCGCTCCACTTCTTGCACTAAATCATGACTTTGCGTCAGTGACCTTGCGGCTTAAGCATATGGCAAACGCAGCAGGTTGTGCAAAATCCGGTCACGATTGCGTTTTCGCCTCTGCTGGTGAGTTCAGGCAGACTTGACCGGTTTTGCAACAAAAGATGAGCGGAACTGTCGGATCAGACAGTTCCCGGACCGATTTAGGAGGCTTCATGTTCCGTACCCGTGCTTACCTGGCAACCCTGGCGGTGGCTGCTGTCCTGGCTGGTTGCAGCACTGGTGGCAATTCTGCTGGTGGCGCTGCGCCAGCCACGCCGGCAGGCAACGATGGCCGCTGCGAAGCCAGCGGCGCCGATTTCGCCATTGGCAAGCCAGCCAGCGCCGAGCTGCTGGAGCAGGCGCGCAAGGCCAGTGGCTCGCAGATGGCCCGCATTCTCAAGCCGCACGACGTGGTTACCCTGGAGTACCGCTCCGAGCGCTTGAACCTGAATGTGGACGAGCAGGGCAAGGTGGTTCGCGTCAACTGCGGTTGACCTTAAGGCCTCATCGCCGGCAAGCCAGCTCCCACAGGTACAGCACAGGCCTTACCCTTGGCGCCGCACCTGTGGGAGCTGGCTTGCCGGCGATGAGGCCGGTAAAGGCAATAGATGCCATAAAAAAACCCGCCACAAGGGCGGGTTTTTTTACAGCTATCCGAATTACTCCGGACGAACCTGTGCAGCCTGCATGCCCTTCTGGCCGCGCTCGGCGACGAAGGAAACAGTCTGGCCTTCTTTCAGGCTCTTGAAGCCGTCAGATTCGATGGCCTTGAAGTGAACGAACAGGTCGTCGCCGCCGCCTGCTGGGGTGATGAAGCCGTAGCCTTTCTCATCATTGAACCATTTGACGGTGCCTTGTTGGCGATTGGACATGGGTGAATCTCCAGAACATTTAGTTTTTTCAGTGGTGCAATGCGGCCGAGGCTACGGAGCACGGAACACATCATAGTCTAATTCTGCGCATCTAGCGCCTTTTACCTTCGCAGGATATTGATCCAGCGCAAAGAATGGCTGGCCTGCTCTGGCTTTAAGGTTTCAGCTCTTCGGTGCGCAGGCCTGTTTCACGACCGTCTGGGCTTTCTGCATCAGCTTGGCGTCCACGCCATCGTTGCTGTCGAGGTCGGCAATCTCCGCGTCGGTGAAATTCTTTTTGATGGTTTGCGCGCCACAGTCGCAGTGTTTTTTCGCAGTCGCAGCGTCAACACCTTGGCCTTGAGCCACTTGCGTGCACTGGCTCATGTAGGCGGCTTCCTTCCCGGCCGGGAAGTTGCCGGCGTTCGCAGCCATGGGCAGCAGCAGGGCCCCAGCGGCCGCCAGGGCCAGAAGAGACGGAACTCGCATAACCGGTTACTCCTTGGGTTAAGGTCTCATCAAGAGTAGGTTGCTTCCCAAGGTCTGATAGGAATTTTTCCGCGTAAGTTCAGCCGAAGTCTGTAATTTCCAAATATTTCTGCCTGGCATGCAACCCGCGTGCTAGCATGCTCGGCTTGCAGCTGACAACGTGCAGCCTGCAGCTATCTTTTTTCTTTCCAGTCACTCTGGTTCGTCCCTGGCAAGCCGAAAGGCTTCTGCCACTGTGAGGCAGGCTTCCCGTTGCGGGAAGGCAGGTCGGATCTTGTACTGGCTCATCCCAACCCACGTGACCTTTGGTAGGGGTCACCACTAGGAGAGGAGGCGCCATGCCCGTTATTACTCTTCCCGATGGCAGTCAACGTTCGTTCGATCACGCCGTATCCGTAGCCGAAGTGGCCGCTTCGATCGGCGCCGGTCTGGCCAAGGCCACCGTGGCCGGCAAGGTCGACGGCAAACTGGTCGATGCCTGCGACCTGATCAGCAACGACGCCACCCTGCAGATCATCACCCCTAAAGATGAAGAGGGACTGGAGATCATCCGCCACTCGTGCGCCCACCTGGTCGGCCACGCGGTGAAACAGCTGTACCCGACCGCCAAGATGGTGATCGGCCCGGTCATCGACGAAGGCTTCTACTACGACATCGCCTACGAGCGCCCCTTCACCCCTGAAGACATGGCTGCCATCGAAAAGCGCATGATGGAGCTGATCGACAAGGACTACGACGTCATCAAGAAGGTGACCCCGCGCGCCGAAGTCATCGACGTGTTCAAGGCCCGTGGCGAAGACTACAAGCTGCGCCTGGTCGAAGACATGCCGGATGAGCAGGCCATGGGCCTGTACTACCACGAAGAATACGTCGACATGTGCCGCGGCCCGCACGTGCCGAACACCCGCTTCCTCAAGGCATTCAAGCTGACCAAGCTGTCCGGCGCCTACTGGCGCGGTGATGCCAAGAACGAGCAGCTGCAGCGCGTGTACGGCACCGCCTGGGCCGACAAGAAGCAGCTGGCGGCATACATCCAGCGCATCGAAGAAGCCGAAAAACGCGACCACCGCAAGATCGGCAAGCAGCTCGATCTGTTCCACCTGCAGGAAGAAGCGCCGGGCATGGTGTTCTGGCACGCCAACGGCTGGACCGTGTACCAGGTACTCGAGCAGTACATGCGCCAGGTTCAGCGCGTCAACGGCTACCAGGAAATCAAGACCCCGCAGGTTGTCGACCGCATCCTCTGGGAGCGTTCCGGCCACTGGTCCAACTACGCCGAGAACATGTTCACCACCTCGTCGGAAAGCCGTGACTACGCGGTTAAGCCGATGAACTGCCCGTGCCACGTGCAGGTGTTCAACCAGGGCCTGAAGAGCTACCGCGACCTGCCGCTGCGCCTGGCCGAGTTCGGTGCCTGCCACCGTAACGAGCCGTCCGGCGCCCTGCATGGCATCATGCGCGTGCGTGGCTTCGTGCAGGACGACGCGCACATCTTCTGCACCGAAGAACAGGTGAAGAAAGAAGCCGCCGACTTCATCAAGCTGACCCTGGACGTGTACAAGGACTTCGGCTTCACCGACATCGCGATGAAGCTGTCGACCCGCCCGGCCAAGCGCGTGGGTTCCGAAGAGCTGTGGGACCGTGCCGAAGGCGCACTGGCCGACGCCTTGAACGAATCGGGCCTGGAGTGGGAATACCAGCCGGGCGAGGGCGCCTTCTACGGCCCGAAGATCGAGTTCACCCTGCGCGACTGCCTCGGCCGTAACTGGCAGTGCGGTACCCTGCAGTACGACCCGAACCTGCCAGAACGCCTGGATGCCAGCTACATCGCCGAAGATAACAGCCGAGTTCGCCCGGTCATGCTGCACCGTGCCATCCTTGGTTCGTTCGAGCGCTTCATCGGCATGCTGATCGAGCACTACGCTGGCGTGTTCCCGGCCTGGCTGGCACCCACCCAGGCCGTGATCATGAACATCACCGACAAGCAGGCCGATTTCGCCCTCGAGGTGGAAAATACCCTGAACGGTAGCGGTTTCCGTGCCAAGTCGGACTTGAGAAATGAGAAGATCGGCTTTAAAATCCGCGAGCATACTTTGCTCAAGGTCCCGTACCTTTTGGTTATAGGGGATCGCGAAGTCGAAACGCAGACCGTCGCAGTACGCACCCGTGAAGGCAAAGACCTCGGCTCCATGCCGGTGGCTGAATTCACGCAGCTGCTCAACAGCGCTGTTGCCCAGCGCGGTCGCCTAGAATCGGAGTAATGACTATTAAGCGTGAAATGAGAAACGATAAACGAACTGCACCGAAAGCCCCGATCAACGAGAATATCTCGGCACGCGAGGTTCGGTTAATTGGCGCTGACGGCGAGCAGATTGGCATCGTCTCGATTGATGAAGCGCTTCGTATCGCTGATGAAGCGAAGCTGGATCTGGTGGAGATCTCCGCCGACGCGCAACCGCCCGTCTGCAAGGTGATGGACTACGGCAAGCACCTCTTCGAGAAGAAGAAGCAGGCCAACGAAGCCAAGAAAAACCAGAAGCAGATCCAGATCAAAGAAATCAAGTTTCGTCCAGGGACGGAAGAAGGGGATTACCAGGTAAAACTACGCAACCTGGTACGTTTCCTTACCGATGGGGACAAGGCCAAGATCTCTCTGAGATTCCGCGGCCGTGAGATGGCCCACCAGGAGCTGGGCATGGAGCTGTTGAAGCGGGTCGAAGCCGACCTCGCCGAATACGGCTCCGTTGAGCAGCATCCTAAGATGGAAGGACGCCAGCTTATGATGGTCATCGCCCCCAAAAAGAAGAAGTAATCTCCCGGGCACGGCAGGCCTGATGATTATTGTGTAATTTTATCGAATGCGGAGTTCCAACATGCCAAAAATGAAAACCAAGAGCGGTGCTGCGAAGCGCTTCCTGAAGACCGCTTCCGGCTTCAAGCACAAGCACGCTTTCAAGAGCCACATCCTGACCAAAATGTCGACCAAGCGTAAGCGTCAACTGCGCGGTGCCAGCCTGCTGCACCCGTCTGACGTGGCAAAAGTCGAGCGCATGCTGCGCGTACGTTAATTCTGGTTTAGATAGAGGAAGTTACTCATGGCTCGTGTTAAGCGTGGCGTCATCGCTCGTAAGCGTCACAAGAAAATTCTGAAACTGGCTAAAGGCTACTACGGTGCACGCTCGCGCGTATTCCGCGTTGCCAAGCAGGCTGTCATCAAGGCAGGTCAATATGCCTACCGTGACCGCCGTCAGAAGAAGCGTCAGTTCCGCGCACTGTGGATCGCTCGTATCAACGCCGGTGCCCGCACCAACGGTCTGTCCTACAGCCGTCTGATTGCTGGCCTGAAAAAGGCTTCGATCGAAATCGACCGTAAGGTTCTGGCCGATCTGGCAGTGAACGAAAAAGCGGCGTTTGCTGCGATTGTCGAGAAAGCTAAAGCCGTTCTGGCTTAAGTACCCGCGACAATCACCCGGCGGCGCTAGCGCCGTCGGGCATTGAACGTCATCGATAGGGGAAGAGCCTTCAAAGCTCTTCCCCTATTTTCGTATCTGGAGTCTGTACATGGAAAACCTGGATGCGTTGGTCTCCCAAGCCCTTGAGGCCGTGGAGCGCGCTGAAGACATCAATACCCTGGAACAGATCCGGGTGAACTATCTCGGCAAGAAAGGCGAGCTGACCCAGGTGATGAAGACCCTGGGCAACCTGCCAGCCGAAGAGCGGCCGAAAGTCGGCGCGCTGATCAACGACGCCAAAGAGCGCGTCACCGTTGTGCTCAATGCCCGCAAGGCCGCCTTCGAAGAAGCCGAGCTCAGCGCTCGCCTGGCTGCCGAATGCATTGACGTCACCCTGCCAGGCCGCGGCCAGGCCACCGGTGGCCTGCACCCGATCACCCGTACACTCGAGCGCATCGAGCAGTTCTTCACCCACATCGGCTACGGCATTGCCGAAGGCCCAGAGGTGGAAGACGACTACCACAACTTCGAAGCGCTCAACATCCCAGGCCACCACCCGGCCCGGGCGATGCACGACACCTTCTACTTCAATGCCAACATGCTGCTGCGCACCCACACCTCGCCGGTGCAGGTGCGGACCATGGAGTCCACCCAGCCGCCAATCCGCATTGTCTGCCCGGGCCGCGTGTACCGCTGCGACTCGGATATCACCCACTCGCCGATGTTCCACCAGGTCGAAGGCCTGCTGATCGATCGCGATATCAACTTCGCCGACCTCAAGGGCACCATCGAAGAGTTCCTGCGCGTGTTCTTCGAAAAAGAACTGGCGGTACGTTTCCGCCCATCGTTCTTCCCCTTCACCGAGCCGTCCGCCGAAGTCGACATCCAGTGCGTGATGTGTTCCGGCAAAGGCTGCCGCGTGTGCAAGCAGACCGGCTGGCTGGAAGTGATGGGCTGCGGCATGGTGCACCCGAACGTGCTGCGCATGTCCGGCATCGACCCTGAAGAGTTCCAGGGCTTCGCCTTCGGCATGGGCGCCGAGCGCCTGGCCATGCTGCGCTACGGCGTCAACGATTTGCGTCTGTTCTTCGATAACGACCTGCGGTTCCTTGCCCAATTCCGCTAGGCCCAATCGACGCACATTCTAGGAGAACAGCATGAAATTCAGTGAACAGTGGCTGCGCGGTTGGGTAAACCCGCAAGTCTCCCGTGACGAACTGGTCGCCCGCCTGTCCATGGCCGGCCTCGAAGTCGACAGCGTTACCCCTGCTGCCGGCCAGTTCAGCGGCATCGTCGTGGGTGAAATCCTCGCCACCGAACAACACCCGGACGCCGACAAGCTGCGCGTGTGCCAGGTAAGCAATGGCCAGGAAACCTTCCAGGTCGTGTGCGGCGCCCCTAACGCCCGCCCAGGCATCAAGATCCCGTTCGCCATGATCGGCGCCGAACTGCCAGGCGACTTCAAGATCAAGAAGGCCAAGCTGCGCGGCGTCGAGTCTTTCGGCATGCTGTGCTCGGCTGCCGAACTGCAGATCAGCGAAGAGAACGACGGCCTGCTGGAACTGGCTGCCGACGCCCCGGTTGGCGAAGACATTCGCCAGTACCTGAGCCTGGACGACGCCAGTATCGAAATCGGCCTCACCCCCAACCGCGGCGACTGCCTGTCCATCGCAGGTCTCGCCCGCGACGTCAGCGCCCTGTACGACACCCCGGTCACCCGCCCGGTAGTGCCAGCCGTACCGGCTGCCCATGACGAAGTGCGCCCGGTCGAAGTCAGCGCCCCGGCTGCCTGCCCACGCTACCTGGGCCGCGTCATCCGCAACGTCGACCTGAGCAAGCCGACCCCACTGTGGATGGTCGAACGCCTGCGCCGCAGCGACGTGCGCAGCATCGACGCCGCCGTCGACATCACCAACTACGTGATGCTCGAACTCGGCCAGCCGATGCACGCCTTCGACCTGGCAGAAATCAACGGCGGCATCCGCGTACGCATGGCCGAAGAGGGCGAGAAGCTCGTCCTGCTCGACGGCCAGGAAGTGGCCCTGCGCGCCGACACCCTGGTAATCGCCGACCACACCCGCGCCCTGGCCATTGCCGGCGTCATGGGTGGCGAGCACAGCGGTGTGAACACCGAAAAAACCCGCGACCTGTTCCTGGAAAGCGCCTTCTTCGAGCCGATCTCCGTCGCCGGCAAAGCCCGTTCCTACGGCCTGCACACCGACGCCTCGCACCGCTACGAGCGCGGCGTGGACTCGCAACTGGCCCGTGAAGCCATGGAGCGCGCCACCCAGCTGCTGCTGGACATCGTCGGCGGCGAAGCCGGCCCGGTCGTCGAAGCCGTCAGCGAACAGCACCTGCCGCAAGTGGCCCCGGTCACCCTGCGCGCCGAACGCATCACCCAGATGCTCGGCATGGAAATGGACCCAGCCCAAGTCGAGCAGCTGCTCAACGCCCTGGAACTGACCACGACTAGGGGGGGCGGCTCCGAAGGTGTAGCGCAGTGGACCGTCAACGTCCCAAGCCACCGCTTCGACATCAGCCTGGAAGTGGACCTGATCGAAGAGCTGGCCCGCCTGTACGGCTACAACAACCTGCCGGTTCGCTACCCGCAAGCCCGCCTGGCCCCCCAGGGCAAGCCGGAAACCCGCGGTGACCTGCCGACCCTGCGCCGCCTGCTGGTTGCCCGCGGCTACCAGGAAGCCATCACCTACAGCTTCATCGACCCGAAACTGTTCGAACTGTTCAGCCCGGGCGTAGAGCCGCTGCTGCTGGCCAACCCCATCTCCAGCGACATGGCCGCCATGCGCGCGTCCCTGTGGCCGGGCCTGGTCAAGGCACTGCAGCACAACCTGAACCGTCAGCAAGACCGCGTGCGCCTGTTCGAAAGCGGCCTGCGCTTCGTCGGCCAGCTCGGCGACCTGAAGCAGCAGCCGATGATCGCTGGTGTTGTCACCGGCAGCCGCCTGCCAGAAGGCTGGGCCAACGGCCGCGACGGCGTCGACTTCTTCGACGTTAAGGCCGACGTGGAAGCCCTGCTGGGCTACTCCGGCGCCCTGAGCGACTTCACCTTCAGCGCCGGCAAACACCCAGCCCTGCACCCAGGCCAGACCGCCGCCATCGAGCGTGACGGCAAGCTGGTCGGCTACCTCGGCGCCATCCACCCAGAGCTGGCCAAGGCCCTGGACCTGGACCGCCCGGTGTTCCTGTTCGAGCTGGTGCTGGGTGACGTGGTCGAAGGCCGCCTGCCGAAATTCAGCGAGCTGTCCAAGTTCCCGGAAACCCGCCGCGACCTGGCTTTGATCGCAGGACGTGATGTAGCTTCTAGCGCGGTGCTTGAAGTAATTCGTGACAATGCAGGCGAATGGCTCACAGACCTCAGGCTGTTTGACGTCTACCAAGGTAAAGGTATTGATCCTGATAGAAAAAGCCTTGCCGTCGGCTTGACCTGGCAGCATCCATCGCGCACTCTTAACGACGATGAGGTGAACGCCGCACTGCAAAACATCCTCACCTCGCTCGAACAAAGGTTGAACACCACGTTAAGGAAATAACGGCATGGGTGCTCTGACGAAAGCTGAGATGGCCGAAAGGCTGTACGAGGAGCTGGGGCTTAACAAGCGTGAGGCCAAGGAGCTGGTCGAGCTGTTTTTCGAAGAAATTCGGCACGCACTTGAAGAGAACGAGCAGGTCAAGCTGTCCGGTTTCGGCAACTTCGACCTTCGCGACAAACGCCAGCGGCCGGGCCGCAACCCCAAGACAGGGGAAGAAATCCCGATCACTGCACGGCGCGTCGTCACCTTTCGTCCAGGGCAGAAGTTGAAGGCCCGGGTTGAGGCCTATGCTGGAACCAAGCCATAACGACGAACTGCCCCCCATACCGGGCAAAAGGTACTTCACCATTGGTGAGGTGAGTGAGCTTTGTGCGGTAAAACCGCACGTGCTGCGGTATTGGGAGCAGGAGTTCGATCAGCTCAATCCCGTGAAGCGGCGGGGGAACCGGCGGTATTATCAGCGGCAGGATGTGCTGATGATTCGCCAGATTCGTGCGCTGCTTTATGACCAGGGGTTCACCATTGGTGGGGCTCGGTTGAGGCTCTCCAGTGATGAGGCCAAGGATGAGTCGAGCCAGTACAAGCAGCTGATTCGGCAGATGATTGTTGAATTGGAGGATGTGTTGGTGGTGTTGAAGAAGTGACCTGGGTTTTTTGGTGAGTGAAATTTTTTTAAGAAAAAGCTTTCATTTATCAGGAGGTTAGGGTACATTCTTCAACGTTCTCGGTAGCATCGAGAACATGCTTCAAAGCCCAGTCGGGGCGTAGCGCAGCCCGGTAGCGCACTTGCATGGGGTGCAAGGGGTCGAGTGTTCGAATCACTCCGTCCCGACCATTATTTAAACGACTAAGCCACCTTCGGGTGGCTTTGTTGTTTCTGGAGGTTTTGGTTTTTTGAGGCTTCGCTTGTTTCATTAATCAGTTTTGTGATTCGATTAGGCAAGATAGCTGTGCGCATCGTTTCGCGAATCTCGTAACTGAGCATGTGTTTCGTAAAGGGGTGGGCTACCCAGGTTCAAGTCGCTGTCCAGCTACAGATGCCCTGCGCTAAGCGATGAGTGGCTGTGTGGGCGAATAGATTTGCGGGCTGAACTTCTTGTGTTGGACCGTAAGCAGCTTGTCACTGGTTGTGCTACGGAGTGCGCGACCTATGCCTCGAGAGCGCCGGGGTAATCTGAAACAAGTCGCTATCAATCTGTTTTTGCTGACTAATAATTGATTGGACAACTTTCTTGGAATACCAGCTGGAACGCTGCGTGGCCTGGATTCCGATGGACAGTTCTTGTTGAACTTCGCCCCCCGATATTGGAATCTGGATCGAATCTAGCAAGGATATGGTCGCGCTATTGATTGTTGCTCCTGCCCGTACCATTTACAGTTGCGCAGGGCGGTGGTAAGAGTGCAGAGCGGCTGGCAAACGGTATTTATGCTGTGCTGCTGAATGACTATCGAGTGGCAAAAACGGGCGTTAATAGAGTCACTACTCAATCTGTTAGTGCAGCGTATCCACCTCTGGAGGCTCCGCCTCATCAGGGAAGCGGCGTGGTCTGACCTGGCCGCAGAGGGTGCGCATCATTCGTAGGTTGTTGGCTGGCATGACGGGCGTCGACGTGGTGTATGGCCTGGCGCCCGTACATGCCATCAGGCATCGATGTGCCCGCGGAGGTAATGCATCGATCCGAACAATATGAGCGTTGTCGGCATTGGGGGTGGAGCACCATTGATTCTACTCAGCAAGAGCAATTCCCCCTTAGGGCTTGTAGATTAAGCGCCCAAGACGCCGAGGGATATACGTGCTCTGGGTAGTACATTTCTGGATAACCGGCGCACACCCCCACAAGCTGGCGCTGTGCGACTTAGCTCAACCTTCAAGAACTCACGTGCGGTATTTTTCAAGCCATGACACTTTCTAGTTTCTGTTTTCGGCGCTCCCAGTCGGGCAGGACACGATCTAGAAGCTCGTAGAAAGCAGCCCCGTGATGGGGTTCGGTTATGTGACAGAGTTCGTGCGTAATAACATAATCGATGGCATTGATCGGTGCTTCAATTAGGCGTCGATTGAGCAACAACCGACCAGCAGGAGACATCGATCCCCAACGTTGCTTCATCTGTCGCACGATTAGATCGCGCGGTCTGAATGCCTCGGGAGTGGGAAATCTTTGGAGGTTTACCTCGATACGCTCAGCGAACTTAATATGTGCCCTGTTGCGATACCACGCTTCGACAAGCTCACGGATGACCTCACGGCAGTTAGGCCGATGCGTCTGCACCTCGATGAAGCCTCGAACAAGTTTCACCCTTTCCTGAACATGTGGGATGAACTTCAGTCGATATTGGCGCCCAAGATACAGGTGCGTCTCGCCGGCGATGAATTGGCGTTCCGGCGTCCGCGGCAGGAACTGTGCAAAATAGCGCTGCTGTCGCAAGATCCAGGTTGCTCGCTTTCGCAGCCGTATCTCGATGGCATCCAAGTTGGCATCTAGCGGCGCCACCACGACCACCGAAGCATCTGGCTCGACAGCAATTTCGAGCGTCTTTCGCGGCCTCTTAACGATTATGTAATCGATAGACTGGCTACCGACCATGAGGCAGTGTCGCTCATCGCTCATGCTGTAAACCTTGCCTTGGCGAGGTCCATGATTCGTTGCTCTAGATCGTCCAACTGTTCTAGTGGCAGTTCGATCTGCATCGTGTCTCGAAGAGCGTCAAAGAAGTAGTCATCAATAGCGTTGCGCAGCTTGTTCTGAGCCACCTCGTTTGACCAAATGCCCACGATCAGGTGCCCCCGAATGATGTCGGTCACTGTCAAGGCGATGGCGGCTGCCTCAGCGGAGGCGATCATAATTCCCCCCTCACGTGTCAGCTGGCCGTCAAGCAATCCGAACAGGGCTTGTGCATCGTCATTGCCTCTAATCGTTGCCGGAACCTCGCGACGTCGCTCCTTGAGGGCGACCCTGCTCGCAAGATCGATGACAGAGTTCAAATACTCTCGCTCTGAAAGTCGTCGCTCGCGATAAGCGCGGATCGTTTCTTCGAGCATCTCGGAGAACTGCAGATAAAGGGTGGGATCTTCATCCATCTTCTCGGTGATTGCCCGGCGTGTAGCGCTGGCAATGCGGTCTGCCTTCGACGCGTCAGAAAGCCCTGCCTCATCGACCACCGCCTTCAGTGCTGCGGGATCATTAATATTGACCAGCTCAATGATAGTTTCCGCGGGCAAGGCGACCACATGGTCATCCAGTAGCCTCTGGATCTTAGGCTCAAACTCACGGACGTCCACCGTTTCCTGGTAGCGCAGCTGCACTGATCGCTTGAGTTCGGAAAACTGCTTCCAGTCTTGCTTCATCTGGTCGATCTTGCGCTCATCGAAGACATCGAAGAGCTTGTCCGACGATAACGCAATATGTAGGCAACGACTGAAGTCACGAAAGCGTCCATAGAAGTCTTGCCGCAAAGCCTCGTCGCCAAGGAACTGCTCCAGGGCCTCCATGTCCTTTTTGTTGCGGACAGGATTGAACAGATCCCATAGCTGATCATGCAGTTGTGGAAGTCTGCGTATCTCCTCGCGCACATCGTGGACACTTCCGGCCAAATCGGCTGCTTCGTACCCGTCGAATGCGCTGTACGTGGAGAGCGCCTGATCCAGTTCCCCAAGCAGTCCCTCATAATCCACGATGAAGCCGAATTGCTTTTCGACTCCTTCCTCCTCGTGCAACCGGTTGACTCGCGCGATTGCCTGGAGAAGGTTGTGCTCCTTCAGAGACTTGCAGACATAAAGTACCGTGTTGCGGGGAGCGTCAAAACCTGTGAGCAGCTTGGACACCACAATCAAGATTTCCGTCTCTCGCGAGCCCTTGAAGGCCTCGATGATCCTGCGGTTATATTCCTCCTCGGTCTTGTATTGGGCCATCATCTTTTCCCAGAAGGTACGGACGACATCCTCCGAATCCTGATCAACTTCCTCGTTTCCTTCATTGTCATCTGGCGCCGAGATGATGATGGCGCTCGACACGTGACCGATTTCATCGAGTACCTCCTTGAACCGCACCGCTGCGGCCTTTGAAGGAGCTACGAGCTGTGCCTTGAATCCGGTACCCTGCCAGTGCTGACGATAGTGCTCGGAGATGTCAAAGGCCTTCGCGCGGATTGCCTGTGTGGTTCTGGACAGCGTGTCCATTCGGGAGAACTTGCGTTTGAGATCGGCCTTCTGCGCAGCCGTCAGCCCCTCGCTGATTTTCTCGAACCAGCGGTCGATTACATTGCCCGCAATCTGCTGTTCAACCAACCTGCCCTCATAGAGCAACGGTACCACTGCCTCATCTGCCACAGCTTCGTCAATGGCGTAGCGATGTATGAGCTGACCGAATGTTGAAAGCGTGTTCTTCTCCTTTTTCAGGAGAGGTGTTCCTGTAAATCCGAGATAGCAGGCGTTGGGCAGTAGCCGACGCATCTTGCCAGCGAACTGGCTGTGCCCTCCATGACGCCCAGTCTGGGTGCGATGGCTCTCGTCGACGAGAACAAAGACGTTCGCATCGTCATCGATCTCCTTCGCATTTCGTAGCGCAGTATCGAATTTGTTGATGATCGTGGTGACCAGCGGCTTTTTGCTTCGGATCAGATCAAGCAGGTGGGATCCGCTTGTCGCTCGAAGAGGCTCCAGGTCACAGGACTTAAAAGTATCCTTGATCTGCTTATCGAGATCGTCACGGTCGGTAACGATCAATATGCGAGGATTGGTGAGGCTCTTCTCTAAAGCGAGCGCACGCCCCAGCATCACCATGGTGAGTGACTTTCCCGAGCCTTGTGTATGCCAGATCACGCCACCCTTGCGAGCACCAGTGGTGCCGAATTGCTTGACAGTTTCTATGGCGCGGCAGATCCCGAAGAATTGCTGGTGCCGAGCAATCTTGCGTACGCCACCGTCGAAAACGGTGAACCGACGAATAATGTCTAGGAGGCGTTCGGGGCGGCATAGCGCAAAGATGGTTCGGTCCTGCTCTGTGACGGCCCGGTCGCCGTCTACCGCCATCGCAGTAAAGTAATCGCGTGCGGGAGTGAAGTCGCCGGAGAAAACGGCGTCCTGCTCCTCGGAGGTCAAGGGGCGATTGGCGGCAGCAGCGATCGTTTCGTCCGTATAATCCTCGTCCCGCCAGGTCGACCAGAACTTTCGTGGTGTCCCGACGGTGGCATAGCGCGCTTCTACGCGGTTCATTGTCATGAGTAGCTGCGCAAAGTGGAAAAGCTGCGGGATGTTGTCCTCGCTCTGATAGCCGATCAGTTGGCTGTCGGCTTTCTTCAGGGTTTCGGTGGGCCGCTTGTTTTCAATGATCAGGATCGGAATACCGTTCACGAAAGCTACGATATCGCAGCGGCGTGTTTGACTCGATCCCGTGCGCTCGACCGAGAACTCTGCCGTAACATGAAACTTGTTGTTCGCCGGGTTCTCCCAGTCGATGTAGCGTAGGGAATAGCTCTTCGAGTCGCCGTCGATGGTCTTGGTGATTGTGGTGCCAAGCACAAGCGCGTCGTAAATGTCTTGGTTGGTTCCGCGCAGCCCCTTCAGACGGTCTGGGGTAGGTTTAAGGCGCCGCATTGCCTCGTGAGCATCTTCCAGATCGAAGGCATACTCTCGCCCGCGGTGGGTGAAGCGATTAATGCCCATCAGCCTCTCGGCGAGAATATCGTCGAGTACTACGTTCCGCAGACGTCTGCCGCGTAACTGTACTGCCTCTGCCTGGGATAGCGGCTTAAAGCCGAGGGCTACAAGTAGTTGGAGCGCCGGAATCTGGGACTGGATTTTTTCACGTGCGTCGAAGGTCATTTGCCGGTCACCACGAAGTTCTTGAAAGCGGAGATCACCTTCTCAGCTTGTTTATGGGGCAGCCCGCGCTCGCAGAATTGAGTAACACGCCGTGTCCTGCCTGAAGTGACATTGAGTTTGGTGCAGGTAACGTCAAACTTCCCTCCTGCAACAGGCACGGATGTGTAGAAATACTCATGTGCCCCGCACTTTCCGACCTCTTTGCCGGTGGCGTCGACTGTCCAATAGCCGGGGTAGTTGAGCTTTTCCAGCGCACGGCGCATCTCTAGCGCGCTTGAAAAACGCTTCGCCGGATCTGGGTGAATAGCCTTTAGGATGACACTCCGGACCGCCGTCGGGATGTGGCATGGGAAGTCCTTCTGCGTGAGAAGATTGCCAGCCGCGATGCTCTGTTCGTACTGGGCAGAGCCGATGTTCACCCGAATCGCGCTCAGGTGATGCAACCCAATCAGTAGCCTCGCGAGAGTCATGCCGACTTGGAAAATGTCTGAGCTTATGCCGATGTTTCCAGTGGAAACAACCTCGGGCGCACGGTGGAGCAAGTAGGCATTCGGGGCTGCAACAGGCGCGCCATTCGCAGAAATACCGGTAATACCGTAGTCCGACAGCATCGCCTGCTGCTGCTCACCTAGCAGGATGTTTCCTGGCTTAATGTCGTTGTGAAAGAAGCTCCGCGCATGGAGATACTCCAAGCCCTGCAGGATATCTCGCGCGATGCGCAGAACCTTAGGAAGGGGCAGATACCCAGCTGGGTTAGCGAGCGTCTCGACTGAACCATTGGATTGGTAGTCCATCGCGAGGATGACCGCATGTTCAGTCGTGATGGGTACGACATCGGCCTGATGAACATAGACCAGGTTGTTGTGCTCCAGTCGATTGCCGATCTGTGCCTCGCGCAAGCGTTCGTCAATCGAGATTCCGGGTTTAAGTATCTTCACAGCGTACTGCCGCTGGAGCGTGCGATCGTGAGCGAGCCAGACCTCGCCAAAGCCTCCCTGACCAATCCTGTTGATCAGCTGGTATTTGTAGAGCTGCATTCCGGCGGAGAGCGTGACAGGGACGAGCTGTTTCATAAGTGGCGCAGCCCCAACCATGCCGCATTCACGGCGTCAGCCATCTTGCTGTCCCAGTACTTGCCTGTCTTCCCTACGCGCTCCTCCGCGTGGCGCTTCGTATCCGTGCTCGTCGTCCCCATCGATCCATAGATCTTGAGCTCGACAGGGATGCCCCGATGTGCACAGGCGAGGATTACTGCAGCGTCGTTATACGCGGATCGTCTCTTTGCCTTCGTGTCCTGACGGGTGAATTCATTTTGCTTGATTATCACCTTGGCGATCCCAAGGTGGGCGTCGAAAATTGCAAGGACTTCGCGGTAAATCCAGTTCACCCGCTCGGCGTCTGCGTCCTCGGTAATCGATGCTGGGACGAGCAGTTTGTTATCGCTCGTCGCATTCTCGAGCGTGAACATACCGTTGTCTTCGGAGACGACGGCATAACGGGGAGCCTGCGGGTCACCGCGAAATCCAAGAACTTTCATCCAATATTCTCCATAATATGGACCGACAATTCGCCGGTGAGCAGCTTCTGCATCAGCCCGCGTTTCTGGCGGGTCAGGGCTTCAATTTCCTGGTCCAGCAGGGCCAGTTCGTCCTTTGCCGCAGACAGTGCGAGTGCTATACGCCGTTGCTCTTCCGCTGGAGGAACAGGAATCTTGCAGCTGAAGAAATCCTCGACATTCAGGTTCAAAAGGCCATCGTTGCGAACACCGGAGTTGATCAAGCGCGAGAGCTGCCGGTTCAGCGCACCCGCGGCGAAGAGATGCTCATAAAACGTGGGCTCGAGTCCAGGCTTCAGCGCGAAGCAGAAATAGACAAACGGGACGAGCGCTGTCTGCCGGTCGAGTCGGTAGATGCAGCCATAGGGTGCAGAAAGAGAATTGCCCTTGTTGTAGGCAAATTCCCCTTCCTGCAGGAGCGTATAGCGATCGACGCTACTACCTGCCATGTCCCGTGCGAACTTGTCGGACTGTTTCAGGAAGCCAGATCTAGCCGAGATAGTCATTACTGGATGGTCGCCACCACTATTTTGACGGCGTATCCGCGTGGAGATTTCCGATAGCGGCCTCATAGGCCATTTGTCTGGGAAAACGCCAGCGTGACTGAGCAGTGCCTGGCTTAAGCCCAAGAACCGTGCGGTCCGACTTGCTCGGAGGGTTTTGAGCTTGTCCAGCGCATTATCCCAACGCCCAACGATCTCGGCGATTTTCCGCTGCTCTGACAGCGAGGGGCAATCCACGACCTGGTTAGTGATGTCATCCTTCTGAACGTGGACCAGCGATGACTTGAAGCCATGTGCATTCGCTTCAATTCTGCCGGTGGCGACCTGGAGTGCTAAGTAGAGCCAGTACTTGTCCACTCCCGGCTTCGGAACCACACGAAAGATATGCTGATTCAGCACTCCACGCGGACCGGGCCATAAGGCTGGCCCGAAAGAAACACCTTTCACTCCAGCCCATGCAAAGAGGAGATCACCGGGCTCGACTACCCACCTCTCCTTTGGCACCCCTTCGAAGTAGTTAAAAGAAGTCGAGCCGTTCAGGTTCTGTATCCGGATAATAGGAAGACCAGATTGCCTCCAGTCCGACGGTCGAAAGCCGTTTCCATTGATGAAGTCACAAAGATCGCCAATCGACGTCCGCTTATGTCCGTCAAGCATTAATGCCTAGCTCCCGTAGATAGCCTGCCATCTGTACCCGTACCTCAGCCAGTTCTGCTTCGATACGATTGATATCCGTCTGCACGGCGGCCAAGTCGATCGCCTCCTCCGGCACGAAGGTGTCGACGTAGCGAGGGATGTTCAAGTTAAAGCCGTTTTCGGCAATTTCTTGGGGGCTGGCACTATGGGAGTACTTCTCCACTTCAGCGCGAGAGCGGTACGTCTCTAGGATCTTACCGACATGCGCATCCTCCAGCAGATTCATCGTCTTGCCCGGCGTGAACTCGCGTGAGGCGTCGATAAAAAGTACGTCGCGGCGGTCGGCGTTGGTCCCACCTTCCTCGCGCGAGCGGTCGAAGACTAGAATCGCTACCGGAATCCCCGTCGTGGTGAAAAGGTTGGCGGGCAGCCCGACGACGGCGTCGAGCAGGTTTTCCTCGATCAACGCCTGGCGGATACGCCCCTCGGCGGCGCCGCGGAACAGAACGCCGTGCGGCACGATCACCGCGACACGACCGGTCTGGCGCTTCGCGATTTCGATCATGTGGGTGATGAAGGCGTAGTCGCCCTTAGATTTGGGGGGGGCACCTCGCCAGTAACGTTTGAATTGATCGCTGTCAGCATGTTCTGCGCCCCATTTATCGAGGCTGAAAGGCGGATTCGCAACGACCACGTCGAATTTCATAAGGTGATCGCCCTCGACCAGCGTCGGGCTGTTCAGCGTGTCGCACCACTCGATGCGGGCGGCGTCTCGGGCGTGCAGGAACATGTTCATCCGGGCGAGCGCCCAGGTCGCGCCATTCACTTCCTGCCCAAAAAGGGCGAAGTTTTCTGAGCCGACCTCTTGCGACGCTTGGATCAGCAGCGAGCCTGAGCCGCAGGCTGGATCACAAATCATGTCGCCGGGCTTGGGGGCTGCCAGCTTGGCTAGCAGGCGCGAGACTGCCGATGGGGTGTAGAACTCACCGGCCTTTTTTCCCGCATCCGAGGCGAAGCGCGAGATCAGGTAGATGTAACATTCACCGATGATGTCCTCGGTCACGCGACTGGGACGTAGGTCCATCGCCGGCTTCGCGAAATCGTCGAGCAGGTTCTTGAGGCGACGGTTGCGATCTTTGGGGCGCCCGAGATTGGCTTCAGAGTTGAAGTCGATGTTGCGGAAGACTCCTTCCAACTTGGTGCGGTTCGTGTCCTCTATCTGCTCAAGTGCGATATTGATCAGTTCGCCGATGTTGGCCTCGTTCCGCTTGGCGTAGAGATCATAGAAGCTGGCCCCCTCGGGTAGAACGAAGCGCTCCCGCTCTAGGCGGCGGCGGATGCGCGACTCGTCCCCACTGAACTGCTGGCGGTAGGTTTCGAGATGGTCGTTCCAGAGATCAGAAATGTATTTCAGGAATAGCATCACCAGGATGTAGTCCTTGTACTGGCCAGCATCGACGACACCACGGAAGGTATCGCAAGCGGCCCAAGCCGTCTGGTTGATCTGCTGCTGCGTAATCTGGTCGGTCATTGGCGTTTCCTATCTGCCGGCGAGTTTTGCTGCCTCGCCAAGAATGAGGCTGGTTAGTTGTTCACGGCGTTCTGCAAGATCGCGCAAGAGGCGGCCTTCGCGCTTCGCTAAAGCATCGAGGTTCACGATTCTCCGCTGCGTCTGGAGATCAGGCACCGCTATATCAAGGCGTTCAAGCACTGCCATCGGTATCATTCGGAGGCTGGTTCCTTGTGCCTCGGAGTCAAGCCTCCGCTGGGTCTCGGGATGATTTATCGCCCATGCCAGGTACTCGGGCAGGATTCGCTCCTTGTCGGGGCGCATGATGATGAGCGGAACGATGACAGCAGCCGGTTCGAGTAGACCAGCTTGGACTGCAGTCGCGGTATTCGGCTCACCCCTAGAGCGAAAGATCACCTCTCCGCCGCAGACAAAATAGCGATCGGAAAGATCGGTAAGGTCATACCTCTGGAAGCCCCCCAAAAAAACCTCTCCTTCACTGGGCACGTCTCGGAGCTGAATAGCTGGCACCCCACCCTCCGACAATGGTGTAAGTCGACCGCGAGAGGTGTACCCCGAGTGGATGTGGCATAGTTCGCGCAGGAGCATTATCCGAACCTCTGTATTTGTCGTACAGAGTGTAGTAATGCGTGCTTTGCAGGTCAATTTTAATTTTGCAGTTTTTTTCCTACAGAGAAATTTACTGATTGTGTTGCGCGATGCGGCTCTTCAGGGCGGAGCGTGGTTTGTGTAATCCGCTGGTTGCCAGAGCAGTAACCCCAACCCCGGTCCTGCATATGAATTGAGAGGTGAAGATGGCCATACGGAGTGAGCGCGCCCACTCGATCATGCAGGCCCGCGAGTTTCTGGTCGATTAGTCCCGAGACGAGACGCTGCGCGAGGTGGTGCGAACTGAAGTATTTAGCCTGTTGCGTCATTACCCCGCCGCTGACCGCGCCGTAGCGGCCACCGCCGAACATGTCTTTCAGCGCCTGCGGCCATGCGTAGCTATTGCCTGCCGTAACCGAAATTACGACCATCGCGCCTACCCACCAATGCCATGTCGGTCACCTCATCTGCCGTTCTCCGATCTTCGCCCCACGTCATCCCGCCAAGAATGCTGAGTGTTATCAGGGATCAAGGCCCCTGCGACCTGTGGGGATGTCCTCTACGCGGGACTGACGGCTCCTTACGACCGGGAGCAAGGGCATCTCATGATCTGGCCTCCTGAGCACCGATACCGGTGGGCGGGTGGAGGCTGCATTGGCTGACGAGACCAGTGCCGCGAGATCCTGAGCTAGGTGCAAGCAGCAATGCGATGACTGGGACATGCCTGACTGTCAGTCAGGTGCAGTCCATTCCCTGGTCTGCGGCACCATCATCTACAGCGCTGTTGCTGGTGACATCGGCGTTTGTCACGCCGATTGTCACGAGGAGGAATGCCGCAAAGACATGTGCGTTAAGGGCTGCAGCAGTGGTAGAAGTGCCCGTCTCTTTCCAGAAGAAAGAGACGGGCACAGGTTGGCGCAATATTAGGCCAAGCGGATAGGTTGCTGCAGGGCAGCGAAGTAGGAGGTGTTGTCTGGCGCACGAGGGCCATGATCTGAAGTAGGCATCCATCACCTGGGAGGTGACCGGGCGAGCTGCCGGATGCGAATCGCCATTTGGGGGGAGAGCCACCGCGAGAGCGGCGTGACCTTCAAGGTTCGGGTCACCTGGGTTGCTGTCATCGACAGCGCTTGCACGGACAGTTCTACGCCTGTGGATAAACCCGGTCAAGGGCCGAAATTCAGCGCTCTTGGGGACTTGAAAAGCGGTTATCCATCGGTGGAATTCCGTGGTAAATCCCGGACACTGTCGTGGCTTTTAGCTCTTCAAAGTAAGGTCCATCCAAACAGGGCGGCTTTGCAGCCCTGTTTGGATGGACCCGCGCTGACAAGCGGATAAACGAGGCTGCTTTCCCTGATTCATGAGCGCTCAGTTGCTGTCGCCACCGTTACCGCGCCTGTACAGCGCTAGCGGATCGGCACCACGTTCCTGTCTCTGGCTTGGCCATATGCTGAGGCGAGCAGGCTGCCGGTGGCGGCCTTCTGGATGTACTCACTCCACCAGGCCATCATCGGGCGTCGGCGCTCGATGTAATCGGCGCGGTTGTAGGCGCTGCGCACCTCATCCTTGTCGACGTGCGCCAGGGCCACTTCAATGAGCTCCGGGTCCCAGCCATGTTCATTCAAGATGGTGCTGGCCATCGAGCGCATGCCGTGGCTGACCAACCGATCCTGGAACCCCATGCGTTTCAACGCCATGTTGGCGGTCTGGCTATTGGCGTGGGTGCGCGGATTTCTGTCTGCCGGGAAGACGTATTCGCGATGGCCGCTGTGAGTCTTCAGTGACTCCAACAACGCGACGGCGTGAGCACTCAACGGGATGCTGTGTGGGCGGCGCTTCTTCATCCGCTCCGGTGGGATAGTCCAGACACGCCTTTCAAAGTCGATGTCAGCCCAGCGAGTAGTCGCCGCCTCGGCAGGGCGAGTCATGGTGTGCAACTGCCATTCGATCAGGCAGCGGGTGGTGCGTTTGATACTCGCATTCGCGATCTCCAGCATTAGCTCGGGGAGTTCTTCGGGCGGAAGTGCAGCCATATTCTCTTTCTTGGGCTTTTTGAAGACTGCCCTGATGCCGCTGAGCGGGTTGGCGAAGATCAGGCCGGAGTTTACGCCGTAGGTCATGATCTCGTTCAGCCGCTGGCTAAGACGTTTGACCGTCTCCAGGCTGCCTTTCGCTTCGATTGGACGAAGCAATGCGATCACCATCGGCGCGGTGATTTTGGTGAGTGGTGTCGTCTTCAAATCGGGGAACACGTGCAGCGTGAGCGACCGCCAAATGTCCTCGGCGTAGGCCGGGGTGACCGAGTCTTTCTTGAGTTCAAACCAGGCGGTGGCCACGTTCTCGAAGGTGTGTTCGGTTTCTGCGCGTTTGGCTTCATTCAACGTATTGCGCTGCACCTTCGGATCGATCCCTTGGGCGAGCAGCTCGCGCGCTTCGACTGCCTTCTTTCGTGCGTTCGCCAGCGACAGTTCGGGATAGGTCCCGAAGCCGATGTTGATGCGCTTCTTGGTCACCGGTTCGCGGTAGTTGAAATTCCACAGCAACGAGCCATTTCTGCGTACTCGGAGCTGCAAACCGTCACCGTCCGTGAGGACGTAATCCTTGGACGCGGGTTTGACTCCCTTGAGTTGTCGATCGGAGAGGCGGAGGTTTTGAGCAGGCATGAGATTGTCCTCAAGCACTGATTCGGTATTCCAAAGATTAGCACGGGGTGAGCTGGAATACCGCCTGGAATACCAGAATGGCTGGAACTCAAAAACTCTTGAAAGACCGAAAAAGCGCTGGAGGCCGCGTATTTACTGGCTTTCAGGCACAAAAAAAGACGTCCGTGGACGTCTTTTTTTGATCATTTGGTGGAGCCGGGGGAGTCTGAACCCGCGTCCGCCAACAGTTACTTTATCGCTATCTCATAGGCGCTGTGGGGTTAACGGAACGCTTGGGTATACTGAGTGTCAACGGTGAAGGAATTACCGTTACGCAACGAACTGCAGTGCACTTCTCATTGTATTGTAGGAAATTTCCTCTTTTTTGATAGGCTTCTGGAGCCATTCGAGAGGAAATCTAATGCCCGTCATCATCGTTGAGAACGATACATCGCAGTGGGAAGACGAGACAGGCTCTGTCTATCACTTTCCCAAACGCTATCAAAACTTGCTCGCTCAGGGAATGGAGGTGGTCTACTACAAGGGGCGTATCAGAGACAAATCCTTTGCTTCTGCACGTCTCAGCAACGATCCGCACTATTTCGGTAAGGCACGCATCGGCAAGGTTGATGCAGACAGAAGGAGTAATAAGGGGAATCTCTTCGCGTTTATTGACAATTTCGTTCAGTTTGAAAAACCAGTTCCATTAAAAATTGACGGGAATTACCTGGAGACCATCCCCGCGACCCGAGTGAAAAACTACTGGCGAGACGCGGTTCGACCCATCTCTCAGGTTGATTACGATGCCATCTTAAGGCATGCAAAGCTGTTGTCTTCCCAAGCGCAAACGGTTATGCCGAATGCGGACGACGACACACTCACCTTTGAGTCGTTTAGCGAAGGCAGCAAGACAAGCTTCTTTGGAACACGTTACGAGCGCAGCAAGGACCTGAGGATGAAAGCTATCGCTTTCCACGGGCTTGACTGCAAGGCATGCGGTTTTGATTTTGAACAGGCTTACGGGGAACACGCGAAGGGCTTAATCCACGTTCACCATGTCGTACCGATTTCGACATTTGGTGGTGAGCAGGTCGTGAGTCCTGAGACAGATCTCGTAACGTTGTGCGCCAACTGCCATGCGGTAGTCCATCGCAAGCGCGATAAGACACTGAGCATTGAGGAGTTAAAAGGTATGTTGCGCGGGCGGTGGGTCAACGAGCCTCTGTAGACAGCCTCTAGCCGGCGCAGAGTACATTCTAAGGACCTGGAGCAGGGCTTTCTGCCATCGAATACGGTAAGAAGCGCAATACCGGTGGTGGAAGCGTTGAATGCCTTGATGATCGCCCATGATTTTCTGCTGAATCGCGAGCGTCGGCCCCAAACCAACACCACAACGGATTAATCAAGGCACAACGATGATTTATGAGGATGTCGACCCGCAGCTTCTCGCGTTTTTGCATGATCCCCTGGCAACGCTCGAAGCCTTGGATATTGAACGAAAGCGTCCTAATTGGCTTACCCGGATGCTCTACAAGGTACCAGCCCTTCGTCGCTTCATTTGTTCCGAGCAGGTTCAGTGGCTTGTCTTAGAGAAGCTGAGCGCAGGCCTGGCGAAGTCGAAGAGAACGCTGCCCCAGCACCTCTTTGAAGACACCGTCGCGCTCAATGAAAAAACCATGAGTCGCTTAACTGATCAACTGAGCAAGTACTTCAGAATTGGTATCACGCTGGTTGAGAATGAGGCCGACTCGAGCGAACGGCTTGCAATGCTCAATGCCTTCATTCAGGCCAACACCTGGGCCAAACTCGAGTACACCTGCAACAGGATTGCCGAGAACTTGCAGCTTCGGGCTGAGCATAACTTGGCCATTTTGAGTAACGCCAACCTTTGGCTTGGTTACTACCTGAGCGAGGTGTACTTTCTCATGGCACACGGGCTACTGAGCGCCAGGCTGGAGGGGAAAACGCTGTCGATCGTGCCTACCGCTACGCTCCAGCGTCGTCTCAAAGGACATTGGTTAGCAGAAATCTGCGAAGCTAACTCTAAAATTAGTGACATGCGCACTTTGCTCGACATGGCACTGGTACTACAGAGGCTAGGGCATCTGCCCCCTTCGGCACGCGAGCCGCTGATCGCCCATGTCCTCGACAAGTGCCTGTCCATACACGCAAACTATCTATCAGCGAATGTAATTCAGCACCCCCAGTATCAATATTTGCGCGAGATTGTCTACTTCGCTACGTATCTCGAGCTGCGGGTAATGCTAGGTGAGCGCATTACCCCAGAAGCTCAGCTGCAAAGCTGCGTAAGCCCGGCGACTATCAGCATGATCAACTCCGCTCTATCGGGACAGGCGCCGACGCTAAATTCGGCCAGCAGCTTTATCGAATACAAAGGCAATACATACGTGCGGGGTGCGTTGAGCTTTAAATATGGGTTAAGGAAGTTTGTAGGGCAGTTACTAGGGAAAGCTTTACAAGGTGGTAACGGTCAGGACTTCAGAGGAGTGCTCGGTATCGGTTTTGAGGCGGATTATATTGTCAACTACATTAGAAATCTCGACGACCCGCGATTCAAGGTCTATGGTGAACTCAAGCCGGGCAACAGGTCGAAAGTCAAGGGGTACGATATAGACCTGGTTCTTCAGGATGTAGAGGAAGATATTTATTACTTTATCCAAGTAAAGTATCGACTATCGAATCTTCCTACTTATCTCTCCGAGCAATGCCGGCTTTTTTCCGAACCCGAGTTCCGCAAGGGCTTCGTAAAGCAACTGGCAACGCTGAGAGATAATCTCACCGATGACAGCATTAGGCAAAAGCTCAGTAGCCACGGCTTGGCCAATGCGCATGCGCATAACAGCCATTTTATTTTGCTGCACAACATACCATTTCTCAATTTCTATGAGCTGGATGGCATCTTCTTCTACGAATGGAACCTGCTCCGGAACATCCTGCGCGACGGACGCGTACAGTTCCGCAAGGATCAGGAACTCACTGAGGGGTATGTCTTGAGCAAGCCGCGTTTGCATCAGCCGGGAGAGCTAGTTAACGCCTACTTAAGTCACCCGCAGGATGGTGCACGATTAGCCGACCACTATGACATCTACTCTAGAGCCAGCGCGCAATTCGTTTATGACGATCTGGATATCGTCTGCAAGCTGATTTGAGAGTGATACCTGCCTCACTGCTCGTACTAGCAATGCGGTACATCATCCCTGCACGACCTCATAGACAATAAGCCGAATAGCCGTCCTTAATGGCTCACAGATGAGAAGGGGGCGATGAGCGAGCGATCTGTTAGCAGTGTGATCGTCATGCTCATCAGGCCCTCTTCCTGCGAGCATCAGATCAGGCGCAGGTGGCGCGAGCTGCGGTTGAGTCGACCATTTTCAGGCCTTAATACTCGGTCTGCGGCAAGTCTCATTAAGGGTTTTTCATCATGCCCAGCTCGGCATCATCCATCAGCGCCTTAGCCAATGCGCAGAGGTAATGCGAAGCCCAGATGAGCTGGGGTTTGTCTTCCATCAAGCCGTCCAGGGTCATATCTCGTGCGTAGCCCATAAGCTCCGAGGCCTGTTCGCGGGCGCTCTGGCAGGGGATGCCTGCTTCGATGCGGAACAGCGGATGGGTCTGGTTTTCACCTTGGTAGAAGGTGGTTTTGCCGACGGTGAATTTGGTTTCTTCTGTGGTCATTGTTCAATCTCCCCGAAATCTCTCGTGCCTGGTCTGGCCTCATCGCCGGCAAGCCAGCTCCCACAAATACTGCATAGGCCTCGAGATTTGTGGGGCAGCTTAGATCCATGTGGGAGCCTTGCTTGCTGGCGATAGGGGCAGCCCAGGCGACACATAAATGAAGCCTTAGTGCAAAGTCCTAGGCTCAGTGGGCATCTGCACCTGGACCAGTGCGGACTCAAGCAAAGCTCGCAGCGTCTCCAGTTCATGCATCGAGGCCATCATCAGAATCGACGCAGGCGATTTGGGCTGCAGCAACATAGCCTGATGCACAACGGTCGCCGCGCACAGCGCGTAATCGGTGGCTTGGATCAGGGTTTCTTCAAGGGATAGAACATTGTGGGGTGGATCAGGGACTATCTTCAGCATAAACCCTCTCAGTGCCTTAAAGGGCTGCCGCAGATCCGCTGTCAAACGGAAGGGTGGCAGCTGTTTGTGGGTTGACAGACCGGGGGCACTGAGAATCCCGGCGCACACGAAGGTGCCCCACGCACAGCTGCCATAACTGGCATTTGCACATGCTCTCAGTGAACCACGGCCTGTCAAAACCGTGCCGCCAATTGGTAGCGGCAGGTCGAGACTATGGTTCACGATTTCCATGTGCAACGAAAAACAGGCGCAGGGAGTATCTTTGGGAAATGGCCTACAAGGAAGGGGTTAATTCTGACTTTTTTTGCCCATTCACCCTCACAGCATGCAACGCCGGCTGCTCTGTTAACGGTTTGTGGCTGTCAAAAAGCTTTCCACTCACGAATCCCTGTATCCAGTTATGTCGCGATGCTAACCAACGGTCCAGCATGGACTTTCGCCCCTCAAGCCTTGAAACTGACCCGCTCGCATCTGGACCAAGGCAGGTCACGGGGCTCCCCCCTGCAAGGGACGCCAAGTAACAGCCCATGGAATGCACCGAAGATGACTATTGAAGCTTTTGCCCCTTTCCAGCGCCTCGCCACTGACCTGCTGAAGTATCTACCGGCTGACCAGCCAGATGGCTCCCACGACCTGTCCCACATCCATCGCGTATGGGTCAACGCGCAACGGATACAGCGCGTAGAAGGCGGCGACCTGGAAGTGCTGCTTGCAGCGACTGTGCTGCATGATTGCGTCGCAGTAGAAAAGAACTCGCCCTTGCGTGGGCAGGCGTCAACGCTGTCCGCACAAAAGGCGGCGTCAATCCTGGCTGATATGGGCTGGCCATTGCAGCGCATCGAGCAGGTGGCGCATGCAGTCAAAACCCACAGCTACTCGGCTGGCCTCGAACCACTCACCCTTGAGGCCAGGATTCTTCAGGACAGCGATCGCCTGGACGCCATAGGTGCAGTGGGTATCGCCCGTTGTTTTTACGTTTCCGGGCGAATGGGGTCGGCTCTGTACGATTTCGAGAACCCTACGGCGTGGGGGAGGGAGTATCAGGACAAGGCGTATACGGTCGAGCACTTCCATACCAAGCTGCTCAAGCTTGCGTCAGGGTTTAAAACTGCTGAAGGGGCTCGGCTGGCTGCTGAGCGCCATGCTCGGCTTGAAGTGTTTCTTGCGGATTTCATGGATGAGATCGGGGCTGGCGGGGCAAGGTTGCAGTGACGGGGCTTGGGACGATTGGCAGGTTTTTTTGGCATGAGCCAGTTGTATTGGAACTGCCCACGACTGGATCGATGTTGTGGGTTGCTTTGGGGAAGTAGCCAGGCCTTGGGCTTTGGGGCGGGTAGCTGTGCTGTCATGGGCCTGAGTGTTCTGTTTGGGCGGGGAAGAATTTAGCGTGAGCATGGCACCGGCTGCGCCGGTGTTCGCGGCTGAAGCCGCTCCCACATGGGGGACTGCTAATTCAGGGAGATATTTGCAGTTTTTGAGGGCGGGTTTGTCCGTGAAGACCTTGTCGGCGATGCCATTCGCTGTGTTGGAGTCTTCGTGGGTATGTTGGACCGCGGCGGCGCCGGTCCCTTGGAGGCTGGGTCCCTGTTTACCGGTTGAGCTATCCGTGCGGCAACGCACCTCTGGGCTGGGCCTTCTTGTAGTAGGTTCTGCTGATCGATGAGCTGTGTGCAGTTTTTTTGAGCGGGTTTACAGTGGATGGCACGGGCTGCGCCCGTGTTCGCGGGCGCGCCCGCTCCCAGAGGGATCGCGCCATGTTTTAGATTTTGAGCAAGGCATTTGCTGCCACAGGGATCGCGGCAACATCTAGAGTTTTTGCAAGGCAGTTGCTTTCACAGGGGACGCGCAGGGTTTGAGTGCTGTGTTTGCGACTTTTAGATGATCCAGCTTTGGCGGCAAGGGCATGCCGAGCGGGGCGGGCTCTGGGGAATGAACAGCCGGGCTGACGTGCGAGAAGAGATGCCGTACAGCCCGGACCGTGCTCGGCTCAAAATGACGGGGCTACATAGACAACCCGATCACGCCCATTCTGTTTGGCGGTATAGAGCCCCTTGTCAGCACGTTCCAGTGCGTCATCCAGCCTTTCACCCTTGGCAAACAGGGTACACCCTACGCTCACGCTCACCTTCAACGGGCCACAGGGCAACTGCATCGGGTTGGCACCCACCTGTTCGCGAATCCGCTCAGCAATCCGGGTCAGCTCTTCGCTGTCCTTGACCTGCAAAACAGCAACAAACTCCTCACCCCCATGCCGCACCACCAGGTCATCAGGGCGCAGTGCCGCACGCAGGCGACGGGCAGACTCGCATAGCACCTTGTCACCGCCGCCATGGCCGTACTTGTCGTTGATGGATTTGAAGTGATCCAGATCGGCATAAACCGCGCCCAGTTGTAAGCCGTTAACCTCTGCCAATCGCCGTTCATGGTCTTCAAACGCCGACAACGCGCCGCGGTTCCACAGTTGTGTCAAAGGGTCGAGCAGGGCTTTGCGCTGCTCGCGGTCCATTTCAAGCCGCAGATCGCGGTTCACCTGTGCCAAGGTGCGCAGCTGCAGGTATCCCTCGGCGAGCGTGGCCAGGTCCCTGAAGTTCGCTTGCTGAGCCTCGCTGAGCTCGCGTGGGCGCGGGTCGAACATGCACAGCGTACCGATGGCTTTGCCGTTGCCGGCGCGCAAGGGGTGGCCGGCGTAAAAGCGGATGTAGGGCGGGTTGAGCACCAGCGGGTTGTCGATGAATCGGCCGTCGCACGTGGCGTCGGGCACCATCAGGGTACCCTCGCCGAGAATGGCGTAGCCGCAAAAGGAAATACTGCGCGTCGTCTCGCTTGCCTCAAGCCCTATGCGGGCCTTGAACCACTGTCGGTCCTGGTCGATCAGGCTGATAAGCACAGTGTCCACATGGGCCAGGTCCTGGGTGAGCCGCACCAGGGTATCGAGGTAGTGCTCGGCTGGTGTATCGACCAGGTTCATTTCATCGAGCGTGCGCTGGCGAAGCGCTTCGTCAGCGGGTAAAGGGCAAGCTGGCATCTTTGGTCCTCCATTCCTTGGTTGGCTGCTTCGGTACCTGGCGGGGGCGTGTTCTTCATACCGTCGAAACAAGCACAGCATAGGTTATAGCGTGGAGCCTTGGGCTGCAGGTGCGGCTGGCCATTTCTTGCCGAGAGTGTGATTTCTTTCGCTCGATCTTCGTCAAGAATGCTACCCCTTCGCCGTCGTCTGGGGACTGATACAGGGCCTTTCATGCAAACGCTGTTGAACGAGATTCTTGAAGAAGTACGTCCCTTGATCGGCAAGGGCAAAGTGGCTGACTACATACCTGCGCTGGCCGATGTGCCGGCGAACCAGCTGGGCATCGCGGTCTATGGCAACGATGGCAGCTATTACTGCGCAGGCGACGCGCTGGTGCCGTTCTCGGTGCAGAGTATTTCCAAGGTGTTCAGCCTGGTGCAGGCGATTGGGCACTCGGGGGAAGCCATTTGGCAGCGGCTTGGCCATGAGCCTTCCGGCCAGCCGTTCAACTCGCTGGTGCAGCTGGAGTTCGAGCGCGGTCGGCCGCGTAACCCGTTTATCAATGCGGGGGCATTGGTGATCTGCGATATCAACCAGTCGCGCTTTGCTGCGCCCACGTTGTCGATGCGTGATTTCGTGCGACGGCTATCGGGCAATCCCCATATCGCGATCGATGCCCGCGTTGCCGATTCGGAGTATCAGTTCCGCGCGCGTAACGCGGCCATGGCTTACCTGATGCAGTCGTTCGGCAACTTCCATAATGAGGTGGAGACGGTACTGCGCAGCTATTTCAGCTATTGCGCGCTGCAGATGAATTGCCTGGACCTGGCTCGGGCATTCTGCTTCCTGGCTAACGATGGGTTCTGCAAGCACAGTGGTGAGCAGATTCTGACCCGGCGCCAGACCCAGCAGGTGAACTCGATCATGGCCACCAGCGGGTTGTATGACGAAGCAGGGAATTTCGCCTACCGGGTGGGGTTGCCTGGCAAGAGTGGCGTGGGGGGCGGGATTGTAGCAATCGTGCCGGGGCAGTTCACGGTGTGTGTGTGGTCGCCGGAGTTGAATGCGGCGGGTAACTCGCTGGCGGGGATGGCGGCGCTTGAACTGCTCAGTTCGCGTATCGGCTGGTCGGTCTTCTGATCGGCAGGACCCAACGAGCTGAGGTAGGCCCGGTTGATACCTCAGCTCGTTGGGTCCTGCCCCAACACCTTGGCCAGGGCCACCCGGGCATCTTCAAGCTGTACCAGTGAAGCATGCCGCGCCCCCAGCGCATCGCCGTTCTGGATAGCGGTCAGAATCGCCTTGTGCCGGGGCAGGGCGAGCTGGTCGAAGTTCGCGCGCTGGTTGGAGTAGCGCACCGATTCGCGCAGCGCCATCGACAGCATGTTGCACAGGTAGGCCAGCAGGTCGTTGTGGGTGGCGTCGGCTATGCGGGCGTGGAAGTCCAGGTCGGGTTGCAGGCGTTCTTCGTGGTTGCGTGCGGCTTCCATGCGTTGGTAGGCCTCGGCGATCGAATCGACGTCGTCGGCGCTGGCGTTGGTGGCGGCCAGTGCGGCGGCGGCGGGTTCGATGACCCAGCGTACGCTGCTCAGCATGTTGAAGAATTCTTGCTGTGGCGTGGCCTGCATCAGCCAGTGCAGTACGTCCGGGTCGAGCATGTGCCAGTCATGGCGCGGCCGGACCAGGGTACCCACTCGCGGGCGGGCCTCGACAAGGCCCTTGGCAGTCAGGGCGCGCATCGCCTCGCGGAACACCGGCCGGCTGATTGCGTAGGCTTCGCACAGGCTTGCCTCGGAGGGCAGCTTCTGCCCGGGTGCGAGTTGGCCGGATACGATCTGTACGCCAAGGTCCTGGACCAGGGTGGCGTGCATGCTCTTGCGCGTGGTGGGTTGGCGGTAGTTCATGTGCGGCGGGGCGGATCCTTCGGGCGGGGGCAGCATCATAGCATTAGCGCGTCGACGCGGTGCATGGCACCGGCTGCGCCGGTGTTCGCGGCTGAAGCCGCTCCCACAGGTGTAGTGTCAACTCGAAGCCAGCGCAGTACCTGTGGGAGCGGGCGTGCCCGCGAAGCAGGCGACGCGGTGCATGGCACCGGCTGCGCCGGTGTTCGCGGCTGAAGCCGCTCCCACAGGTGTAGTGTTAACTCGAAGCCAGCGCAGTACCTGTGGGAGCGGGCGTGCCCGCGAAGCAGGCGACGCGGTGCATGGCACCGGCTGCGCCGGTGTTCGCGGCTGAAGCCGCTCCCACAGGTGTAGTGTCAACTCGAAGCCAGCGCAGTGCCTATGGGAGCGGGCATGCCCGCGAAGCAGGCGACACGGTGCATGGCACCGGCTGCGCCGGTGTTCGCGGCTGAAGCCGCTCCCACAGGTGTAGTGTCAACTCGAAGCCAGCGCAGTACCTGTGGGAGCGGGCGTGCCCGCGAAGCAGGCGACGCGGTGCATGGCACCGGCTGCGCCGGTGTTCGCGGCTGAAGCCGCTCCCACAGGTGTAGTGTTAACTCGAAGCCAGCGCAGTGCCTGTGGGAGCGGGTTTACCCGCGAAGAATCCGGCGCGATCGATGGCCCCGGCTTTGCCGGTGTTCGCGGGCATGCCCTGATGCCAGTCAATTAAGCGGCCCCGATGACGCTAACCGACAGGCTTCAGGCCTTAGTGCGAGTGCTTGGGCACCGCCGCCCCTCGGCAACCGACCAGGAAGTCGAAGTCGCAACCTTCGTCGGCCTGCATGACGTGGTCCAGGTACAGCCTGGCGTAACCACCGCTGATCAGCTGCGGCGGGGCTTGCAGGTCGGCCAGGCGGCCGGCCAGTTCCTGGTCGGAAATGTCCAGGTGCAGGCGGCCTTCCTTGCAATCCAGTTCGATCCAGTCACCCTCACGCACGGCAGCCAATGGCCCGCCAGCTGCCGCTTCCGGCGCCACGTGCAGCACCACGGTGCCGTAGGCGGTACCGCTCATGCGGGCATCGGAAATGCGCACCATGTCGGTCACGCCCTGGGCCAGCAGCTTGGCCGGCAGGCCCATGTTGCCGACCTCGGCCATGCCCGGGTAACCCTTGGGCCCGCAGTGCTTCATCACCAGCACGGAACTGGCGTCCACCTCCAGCTCGGGGTCGTTGATGCGTGCCTTGTAATCGTCGAAGTTCTCGAACACCACCGCACGGCCACGATGTTGCATCAGTGCCGGGGTGGCGGCTGACGGCTTGAGCACAGCACCCTTGGGCGCCAGGTTGCCGCGCAGGATGCAGATACCGCCGTCGGCCACCAGCGGCTTGTCGAGCGGGCGGATCACCTCTTCGTCATACAGCGGTGCGGCCTGGCAGTTGTCCCACAGGCTCTTGCCGTTGGCAGTCAGCGCGGCAGGGTTGGGCAGCAGGCCGTGTTCGCCCAGGCGGCGGATGACCGCAGGCAGGCCGCCGGCATAGTAGAACTCTTCCATCAGGAAACGGCCCGAGGGCTGCAGGTCGACCAAGGTTGGCGTACCGCGGCCGATGCGGGTCCAGTCTTCCAGCTGCAGGTCCACCCCGATGCGCCCGGCAATGGCCTTGAGGTGGATCACCGCGTTGGTCGAGCCACCGATGGCGGCGTTGACGCGGATGGCATTCTCGAAGGCTTCGCGGGTGAGGATTTTCGACAGGCGCAGGTCTTCGCGCACCATGTCGACAATGCGCATGCCAGACAGGTGGGCCAGCACGTAGCGGCGTGCATCCACCGCCGGGATTGCGGCATTGTGCGGCAGCGAGGTGCCCAGCGCTTCGGCCATGCAGGCCATGGTCGAGGCGGTGCCCATGGTGTTGCAGGTACCTGCCGAGCGCGACATGCCGGCCTCGGCCGAGAGGAACTCGTTGAGGTCGATCTGGCCAGCCTTGTAGGCCTCGTGCATCTGCCAGACGATGGTGCCGGCGCCAATGTCCTTGCCTTTGTGCTTGCCGTTCAGCATCGGCCCGCCGGTAACCACGATCGCCGGCACGTCACAGCTCGCCGCGCCCATCAGCAGCGCCGGGGTGGTCTTGTCACAGCCGGTCAGCAGCACCACGGCGTCCACCGGGTTGCCACGGATCGCTTCCTCTACATCCATGCTCGCGAGGTTGCGGGTGAGCATGGCGGTGGGGCGCAGGTTGGACTCGCCGCTGGAAAACACCGGGAACTCCACCGGGAAGCCGCCAGCCTCCAGCACACCCTTCTTGACGTGTTCGGCAATCTTGCGGAAGTGCGCGTTGCACGGGGTCAGCTCCGACCAGGTGTTGCAGATGCCGATGATCGGCTTGCCCTGGAATTCGTGGTCCGGAATGCCTTGGTTCTTCATCCAGCTGCGGTACATGAAGCCGTTCTTGTCAGCGGTGCCGAACCATTGGGCGGAGCGCAGAGGGCGTTTGTGATCAGACATGGGGATACCTAATTAGTATTACTATTTGTCGTTGTGGTGTCGAATGTACTGAGAAAAATGGTCTCTGTGAAGGCTTGTTGATTTAAATAGTAATACTATAAGATCGTTTACCCAGGTCAGAGGTCTGCCAAAAAGTCCCCGGCCGGTGCTGTACCCATTACAAGAACAATTGGAGACATCGCCATGATTCAGGAGCAGCGGCTCGTCCGCCTGATCACACTGAAACTCATCCCTTTTCTGGTACTGCTTTACCTGGTGGCCTATGTCGACCGTTCCGCGGTGGGCTTCGCCAAGCTGCACATGGGCGCCGACATCGGCCTGGGTGACGCTGCCTACGGCCTTGGTGCCGGGCTCTTCTTCATTGGTTACTTCCTGTTCGAGGTGCCGAGCAACCTGTTGCTCGACCGCTTTGGCGCCCGCCGCTGGTTCGCCCGCATCCTGGTCACCTGGGGCGCGATCACCGTCGGCATGGCCTTCGTCACCGGGCCCAACGGTTTCTACGTGATGCGCTTTCTGCTGGGGGCGGCCGAGGCGGGCTTCTTCCCGGGCGTGCTGTACTACATCACCCAGTGGTACCCGGTACGCCATCGCGGCAAGATCCTCGGCTTCTTCATCCTCTCCCAGCCGCTGGCAATGTTGATCACCGGGCCGCTCTCGGGCGCGCTGCTGGGGCTCGATGGCATCTACGGCCTGCATGGCTGGCAATGGCTGTTCATCTGCATTGGTACCCCGGCGGTGTTGCTGGCCTGGCCGACCCTGCGCCTGTTGCCGGATAGCCCGGCCAAGGTGCGCTGGCTCAGTGACGAGCAACGCAGCTGGCTGCAGGAACAACTGGCCAACGACCTGCGCGAGTTCGGCCAGACCCGCCATGGCAATCCGTTGCATGCCCTGAAGGACAGCCGGGTGCTGTTGCTGGCGCTGTTCTACCTGCCGGTGACCCTGAGCATCTACGGCCTTGGCCTTTGGCTACCCACGCTGATCCATCAGTTCGGCGGCAGTGACCTGGTCACCGGTTTCGTTTCGGCCGTGCCTTATCTGTTCGGCATCATCGGTCTGCTGATTGTGCCGCGTAGCTCCGACCGCCTGAACGACCGCTATGGCCACCTCGGCCTGCTTTACGCCCTGGGGGCAATCGGCCTGTTCCTCAGCGCCTGGCTGAGCGTGCCGGCCATGCAGCTGGCGGCACTGTGCCTGGTGGCGTTCGCGTTGTTCTCCTGCACCGCCATTTTCTGGACCTTGCCGGGCCGGTTCTTCTCCGGGGCCAGCGCCGCAGCCGGCATCGCCTTGATCAACTCGATCGGCAACCTCGGCGGCTACCTGGGCCCGTTCGGTATCGGCGCGCTCAAGGAGCACACCGGGCAGCTTTCGTCGGGGCTGTATTTCCTGGCCGTGGTGATGCTGTTCGGGCTGTTGCTCACCGGGGTTGTCTACAACCGCCTGGAGCGCCGCCAGCGCCTGGCTTCCACGCGGGCAGCCGAAGCCTCCCGCTAATTTTCGCAACCGAGAAGCGAGCACAAACATGCGATTGATCCAATTTGAAACCGCCACCGGCGAGCGCTGCGTGGGCGTGGTGGAAGGCGATTACGCCCTGCAGGTGCAGGGCGCAGGCAGCACCCGCGAGCTGGCCCTGCAAGCCATTGCCGCCGGCCGTGACCTGGCCGCTGAAGTGCAGGCTGCCGGCCTGGGCGAGCGCCACGATTACCTGGCCCTGCTGGCCGAAGGCCGCGTGTTGCCGCCACTGGACCACCCGGACCCGGCGCACTGCCTGGTCACCGGCACCGGGCTGACCCACCTGGGCAGCGCCGCTACCCGCGACAAGATGCATCAGCAGCAGACCGAAGGCGCGGTGACCGACAGCATGCGCATGTTCCAGTGGGGCCTCGAGGGCGGTCGGCCGCCGGCAGGCGAGGAGGGCGCCCAGCCGGAGTGGTTCTACAAGGGCGACGGTGGCATCGTCGTGCGCCCTGGCGCCGACCTGCCGCTGCCGGCGTTCGCCGAGGATGCCGGCGAGGAGCCGGAGCTGGTCGGGCTGTACCTGATCGGTGCCGACGGCAAGCCCTACCGCCTTGGCTACGCGTTGGGCAACGAGTTTTCCGACCATGTGATGGAACGGCGCAACTACCTGTACCTGGCCCATTCCAAGCTGCGCGCCTGCAGCTTCGGCCCAGAGCTGCGCCTGGGTGCGCTGCCGGCCCACCTGGAAGGCACCAGCCGTATTTTGCGCAACGGCCAGGAGCTGTGGCGCAAGCCGTTCCTGTCGGGCGAGCAGAACATGTGCCACAGCTTCGAGAACCTCGAGTTCCACCACTTCAAGTACACCCAGTTCCTGCGCCCTGGCGATATCCACGTGCATTACTTCGGCACCGCCACGCTGTCGTTCGCCGACGGCATCCAGGCGCGGCCGGGCGACACCTTCGAAGTCAGCCTCGACGCCTTCGGCCAGCCGCTGCGCAATGGCATTGCAGCAGTGCCCGGGCAGGTTCGCCCCGGGGTGGTGAAAAGCCTTTGAGCTCGCTGCCAGCCGGTTGATGAATCGGGGCCGCTTTGCGGCCCTTCGCGGGCTCGCCCGCTCCCACAAATACGGCGCAAGCTGCCAGAACTGCGCGGTCCCTGTGGGAGCTGGCTTGCCTGCGATGGGCTGCGCAGCAGCCCCCTTTCCGCTAACTGCCTGACACGAGCATCTGAACCTTCTT
This sequence comes from Pseudomonas sp. TE3-3-F2023, assembly GCF_036784815.1. Classification (NCBI taxonomy): domain Bacteria; kingdom Pseudomonadati; phylum Pseudomonadota; class Gammaproteobacteria; order Pseudomonadales; family Pseudomonadaceae; genus Pseudomonas; species Pseudomonas sp. TE3-3-F2023. Next base: position 2,969,382 of record NZ_CP145113.1, read on the forward strand.
TCTCATTACAGGAGTCAACCATGACCGGAAGCAACTTCATTGGCGGCCAGCGCAGCGCCGCCGGCAGCGTGCGCCTGCAAAGCCTCGATGCGCGTACCGGCGAAGCCTTGCCGCAGGCCTTTGCCCAGGCCACCCCGGAAGAGGTGGACGCCGCCGCGCAGGCTGCCGAAGCGGCCTTCGCCGAATACAACGCCTTGGCGCCGCAGCGCCGTGCGCAGTTCCTCGATGCCATTGCCGACCAGCTGGATGCGCTGGACGACACCTTTGTCGCCACCGTGTGCCGCGAAACCGCACTGCCGGCCGGGCGCATCCAGGGCGAGCGGGCGCGTACCAGCAACCAGATGCGCCTGTTCGCCACGGTGCTTCGCCGTGGCGACTATCTGGGTGCTCGCATCGACCGCGCCCAGCCACAGCGCCAGCCGCTGCCGCGCCCCGACCTGCGCCAGTACCGTACCGGCGTCGGCCCGGTAGCGGTGTTCGGTGCCAGCAACTTCCCGCTGGCCTTCTCCACCGCAGGGGGGGATACCGCCGCAGCGCTGGCTGCCGGCTGCCCGGTCGTGGTCAAGGCGCATAGCGGCCACATGGCCACTGCCGAACGGGTGGCCGAGGCCATCGAGCGCGCGGTCGTGGCCACCGGCATGCCCGCGGGCGTGTTCAACATGATCTACGGCGCCGGTGTCGGCGAAGCGCTGGTGCGCCACCCGGCGATCCAGGCCGTGGGCTTCACCGGTTCGCTCAAGGGCGGCCGCGCGCTGTGCGAGCTGGCTGCGGCGCGCCCGCAGCCGATTCCGGTGTTCGCCGAAATGAGCAGCATCAACCCGGTGCTGGTCTTGCCAGCGGCCTTGCAGGCCAGGGGCGAGCAGGTGGCCAGGGAACTGGCCGGTTCGGTGGTGCTGGGCTGCGGGCAGTTCTGCACCAACCCGGGGCTGGTCATCGGTATTGCCGGCGAAGCGTTCAGTACCTTCCTCACGGCCCTTGGCGCGCATCTGGCCGACCAGGCCGGGCAGACCATGCTCAATGCCGGCACCTTGCGCAGCTATAGCCAAGGTGTGCAACGCCTGCTCCAGCACCCGGGCGTGCGCCATCTGGCCGGTGCCGAGCAGGCGGGTGACCAGGCCCAGGCACAGCTGTTCCAGGCCGATGTGAGCTTGCTGCTGAACGGTGACGCACTGCTTCAGGAAGAGGTCTTCGGGCCTGCCACGGTGGCCGTCGCAGTAGCCGACGAAGCCGAACTGCGCCGCGCCGTGCAAGCCCTGCATGGGCAACTGACTGCAACCCTGATTGCCGAGCCGGAGGACTTCCAGCGCTTCGCCGCGCTGGTGCCGGTGCTGCAGCGCAAGGCCGGGCGCCTGCTGGTCAATGGTTACCCGACCGGCGTTGAAGTGTGCGATGCCATGGTGCATGGCGGGCCGTACCCGGCCACGTCCGATGCCCGTGGTACCTCGGTCGGCACCTTGGCCATCGACCGCTTCCTGCGCCCGGTGTGCTACCAGGACTACCCGGACGCGCTATTGCCCGATGCCCTGAAAAACGCCAACCCGCTGGGCTTGCAACGCCTGGTCGACGGCCAGCACAGCCGCGAGGCGCTGGCCTGACGCCTTGAGCTCCGACGTTGAATCGCTGCCCCCCGCCCGGCCAAGGCCAGGGCGGGCATTCGACCTATACCCCAAGAACAACAACAAGAGGTTGCAGCCATGCCCAGTCGTTCCTTACCCGCCGACCTGATCGCGCGGGAGTCGCTGGATAACCACCTGTTCCGCAAGATCAACTGGCGCATCGTGCCGCTGTTCATCGTGTGTTTCCTGTTCGCCTACCTGGACCGCGTCAACATCAGTTTCGCCAAGCTGCAGATGCAGAGTGCGCTGGGTTTCAGCGACGCAGTCTACGGCCTGGGCGCGAGCCTGTTCTTCGTCGGCTACTTCCTGTTCGAGGTGCCGAGCAATGTGTTGCTGCACCGCATCGGCGCGCGCATCTGGATCGCCCGCATCATGATCAGCTGGGGCCTGGCCTCGGCGGCGATGATGTTCGTCACCAGCGAAACCTGGTTCTACGTGCTGCGTTTCCTCATCGGCGTGATGGAAGCCGGTTTCGTGCCTGGGGTGTTGTACTTCTTCACCCAGTGGTACCCCAGCGACCGCCGTGCGCGCATCAATGCCTATTTCAAGAGTTCGATCTGCCTGTGCGGCATCGTCGGAGGCCCGTTGGCGGGGTTCATCCTCAGCCATTTCGACGGGGTCAACGGGCTGGCCGGCTGGCAGTGGCTGTTCCTGCTCGAGGGGCTGCCGTCGGTACTGCTGGGCCTGCTGGTGCTGTGGCTGGTCAGTGACCGCATCGAGGATGCCCGCTGGCTCGACGCCGAAGAAAAGCGCTACCTGCGCGAGCGTCTCGATGCCGAGCCCAGGCCCGAAGGGGGCAGCTCGGTTCGCGCCATCCTGCGCGAGCCGGCCTCGGTGGCGTTGTCGGCGATCTACCTGTGCCTGGTGATGGCGCTGACCGGGCTGCTGTTCTGGATGCCACAGTTGATTCGCAACGCTGGCGTGGCCGATGCCATGGACATCGGCTTGCTGACCATGATCCCGTACCTGGTGGCGGTGGTGGGCAACCTGCTGATCGGCCGCAGCTCCGACCTGCGCGGCGAGCGTCGCTGGCACATGGCGAGCTGTGCCGCCATGACCACCGCAGGCTATGCGCTGTGCGCCGGTTTCAGCGGCCAGCTGTGGCTGCTGATGCTGGGCATGAGCCTGGTCATGACCGGGATCATCGCCTGGATGCCGATCTTCTGGACCCTGCCGCCGAAGTACCTGGCCGGCCTGGCGGCGGCGGCGGGTATTGCGCTGATCAACTCCATCGGCCAGCTCGGCGGCATTGTCGGCCCGTATCTGGTCGGCAGGGTACGCGACGTCAGCGGGTCGCCGACCCCTGCACTGTGGTTGCTCACTGCAGTCAGCCTGCTGGCAGTGATATTGATCATCTGGGGCGTCCCGCGCCGGCTGTACGCGGCTCAACCTGAAACGCGCATCGACTGAGGAGGTTCCATGCAACGTGTCGTTTCCTTCGGCCCCATTTCCAGCGCCGAGGTGCTGGCCGACCTGGGCCGGCGTTACCACTTTCAGCGTTTCGACCAGCCGCTGGCCGACCGCGAACGCTTTCTTGCGGCGCTGGCCACTGCCGACGGGCTGATCGGCAGTACCTTGCCGCTGGGTGCGGAGCTGCTTGACCGGGCGCCGGCATTAAAGGCCATTGCCAGCGTGTCTGCGGGTTTTGACAACTATGACCTGGCATACTTGCGCAAGCGCGGTATCCGCTTGACCAACACCCCGGATGCGGTGACCGAAGCCACCGCCGATACCGGGTTCATGTTGCTGATGATGGCTGCCCGACGCGCTGGCGAGCTTGCGCAGATGGTGCGTGATGGCGAGTGGACGCACGCTATCGACGCCACGCGCTTCGGCCGCGATGTGCACGGCAAGACCTTGGGTATCGTCGGGCTTGGCCGCATCGGTGCGGCGGTGGCCAGGCGCGGGCATTTCGGTTTTGGCATGCAGGTGCTGTACAGCGGCAATAGTGACAAGCCCGAGTATGAAGCGCAGTTCGCCGCAAGGCGGGTACCGCTGCAACAATTGTTGGGCGAGGCGCACTTCGTCTGCGTCTGCGTGCCGCTGAGTCCGGCCACGCATCACTTGTTCGGCCGCGAGCAGTTCGCAGCCATGCGGGCCGATGCCGTGTTCGTCAACATCGCCCGTGGTGCTGTGGTCGATGAGGCCGCGCTGGTGCAGGCGCTGGTCGAGGGGCAGCTCGGCGCGGCCGGGTTGGACGTGTTCGAGCAAGAGCCGCTGCCGGCCGCCTCGCCGTTGCTGGTGTTGCCCCAGGTGGTGGCGCTGCCGCACATCGGCTCGGCCACCGTCGAGGCGCGTGCATTGATGGCGCGTACTGCGGCGGCCGAGCTGGCAGCGGTACTTGAGGGCAGGGCACCGAACCATCCTGTTCTATAGGGCTGCGCGCAGCCAGCAAGAGGCACCGTCCAGCAGGCGCCGGTATCGACCTGGCTTACAAGGTGGTCGAGCGCCCCAGCCGGTCAACCTCGAACACCTTGCTGCGCTGCAGGCTCTCCCGCAGGTAGCTCGCCGCCGGGCCCGGCTGGCGCTTGCGGTGCCACAGCAGGTCTACACCCACCAGCCAGTCGGTGTGGGGGTACGCCTCCAGCTGCAACTCAACCAGTTGGCCGCTTTCCAGCTCGCGCTGCACCAGCTGGCGCGGCAGGGTCGCCCAGCCAAGCCCGGCACGGACCATTTCTACCAGCGCCAGGTAACTCTCCGCCTGCCATAGCTGCCCGGCACGCAGGTATTCGCTGCTGGGCAGTTTGTCGGCATGGGCGGCGAAAGCCAGCCGTCGATGGGCGTTGAGGTCGGCGAAACTGACCGGGCACTGGCGCGCCAGGGCGAACCCGGGGTTGCACACATGGGTCATGATCAGCTTGCCCAGTTGCTGGAAGGCCAGCTCCGGCGGGTAGTCGGGCTGGGCGAAGGTCACCCCCAGGTCGGCCTCGCCAGCCAGGATCATTTCACTGACATCACCGTGCACCGGGTGGCGGATCAGCAGGTCGACAAAGGGAAACGCCTGGTCGAAGCCTTTGAATGGTGGGATAAGCGGCCAATACGGTACTTCGATCGCCAGGGTCAGGGTGGCTTCTACCTGGCCGGCCAGGCTGTCGGCGCTCCCCTCCAGCGCGTAGCAGCGCTCGAGGATGCCCTCGGCCCGCAGCAACAGCTTGTGGCCGGCGGCAGTCAGCTTGGGGATGCGGCTGGAGCGGTCGAACAGCTGCACGCCCAGGTCGGTTTCCAGGTTGCTGATCGCTGCACTGACCGTCGACTGGGTGCGCCCCAGCCGCCGCGCTGCGGCAGAGAACGAGCCGGCCTGAACGGCGCCGACGAAAACCTGCAGTTGCTCAAGGGAAAAGCGCATTGTCCGATCCTTTCTACCGCTCGATCCATCGATAGTAACGATGGTTAATCATTTGCTCCATCGGTGATTTCACAGGATTCTTCACCTCGACATCGGTGTCAGCTGCCCAGGCTTTCCTGCGCTGCATGTCACTCCGGGCGCCTTCAACAATAAAAAGAGCCGCATTTGAGGAGAGTCACGACATGAGCCAATCCAAGATCCATCCCGTGGACCAGGTCCTGCCCCCGCGGGAGCTGTTCACCTTCGGTCTGCAGCATGTTCTGGTGATGTACGCCGGCGCCGTCGCGGTGCCGTTGATTCTGGGCAGTGCCCTGGGCCTGAGCCAGGCCCAGGTGGTCACGCTGATCAATGCCAACTTGCTGACCTCCGGCATTGCCACTTTGCTCCAGACCCTCGGCCTGTGGCGCTTCGGCGCGCGCCTGCCGCTGATCCAGGGCTGTTCGTTCATTGCTTTGGCGCCGATGATCATGATCGGCAAGGCGTTCGGCCTGGCGCATGTGTTCGGCGCGGTCATTGCCGCCGGTGCGCTGACGATTGCCATTGCACCGCTGTTCAGCCGGTTGCTGCGGTTCTTTCCGCCAGTGGTGATCGGCAGCCTGATCACGGTCATCGGCATTTCGCTGATGCCGGCCGCAGCCATCTGGCTTGGCGGAGGGCAGCCTGGCGCTGCGGACTTCGGCAAGCCGGCCAACCTGCTGCTCGGTGTGGCGACGGTAGCGATCACGCTGGTGATCCATGCCCGTTTTCGTGGGTTCATCGGCAACCTCAGCGTGCTGCTGGGGCTGATTGCCGGCAGCCTGGTGGCCGCGGCCTGCGGCATGACGGATTTCAGCCAGGTCTCGGCTGCGGCATGGTTCGAGCTCAGCGCGCCGATGGCGTTCGGCGTGCCGCAGTTCTCGTTCACCCCGGTACTGATCATGTTGTTGGCGATGCTGGTGATCATGGCCGAGACCACCGGCAATTGCCTGGCCATCGGCAAGCTGACGGGCCGGCCCACTGACCAGCGTACCCTTGCCAATGCGTTCCGCGCCGATGGCCTGTCGACCATGCTAGGCGGCATGTTCAACAGCTTTCCCTACAACGCGTTCACGCAGAACACCGGGCTGATTGCGCTGTCCGGGGTCAAGAGCCGCTACGTGGTCGCCGCCGCCGGCGCGATCATGGTGCTGATGGGGCTGTTCCCCAAGCTGGGGGCGCTGATTGCCAGTGTGCCGACGCCGGTCCTGGGCGGCTGCGCCATCGTAATGTTCGGCATGACCACCGTGGCCGGTATCCAGGAGCTTGCCCGGGTGCGTTTCGAGGGCACCCGCAACGGCTTGGTGGTGGCGGTATCGGTCAGCATCGGCGTGTTGCCGATGTCGATGCCGGCGCTGTTCGGGCATGTCAGCGGCCCGCTGAAACTGGTACTCGAGAGCGGGATCTTTCTCGCCGCCGTCAGCGCCATCCTGCTCAACCTGTTGCTCAACCGCGCGCCTGATACCAGCACCCGGAACGCCGCCGATAGCGGCCTGGCCAACTGAACCTTGTTCACGCGCGCCAGCTGGCGCGCGTTCCATCATCCCTCAGGGAGGACCGTTCGTGACCTTTTCAAACCACCAAGACTCCGGCCTGTCCGCACTCGACCTGGACCTGCTGCGCCAGTCGATTCGTCTGTCCGAGCAAGCCCGCGAGGAAGGCCGGCATCCGTTCGCTGCCATTGTCGCCGATGCCCAGGGCCGGGTCGTCGCCAGTGCCGGCAACAACTCCATGCCCCCGCAGGGCGACCCGACCCAGCATGCCGAACTGGTCGCCGCAGCCCGTGCAGCCAGGCTGCTGACGCCTGAGCAACTGGCCTCCTGCACGTTGTACACCAGTGCCGAGCCTTGCTGCATGTGTGCCGGCGCGGTCTACTGGACCGGCATCGGCCGGGTGGTGTACGCGCTGTCGGAACATGCACTGCTTGGACTGACCGGTGCCCACCCGGAAAACCCCACCTTCGCCTTGCCGTGCCGCGAGGTGTTCGCCCGCGGGCAGCGTGTCGTGCAGGTGCACGGGCCGGTATTGGAGGATGAGGCGGCGCAGGCCCACCGGGGGTTCTGGGCATGAGCGGCGGGGTGTCCGTGCATGTGGTCGACATTGCCAGCGGGCGAGCTGCCGAAGGCTTGTGCCTGAGCATCGGGGCGCCCGGCGCGGCACCGATCGCCGAAGGCTGCATCGACGCGCGTGGGCAGTGGCCGGAACTGGCGGCGCTGAGCGGGCGGTTTCCCGTCGGCGTGTACGAAGTGCGTTTGCAGGTGGCGCAGTTCTACCGCCAGATCGGTGTGGGGTTACCCGAGATACCGTTCCTCGACGAGCTGGTGTACCGCTTCGGCATTGGGGATGCACAGGCCCACTATCATTTGCCCTTCAAGATCACCGCCTGGGGTGTCAGTTGCTTTCGGGGTGGTGCATGAGCAACGTACAAGCCAATAACAATCCAACGCCTTGTCTGATTTGCAGCCAAGGTGCTTGCCGAGCCTTCAACATCCCGCGCTAGCGGTTTAGAAGACTTCCCGTTGTCGGGGCACTGCGAGACTCAAGGTCGATTTCCGCTGGCCATCGCACCTTGGGGGCGAGGTATCGCATCGGGTTCAGACCATTGCCAACCTTCTGATCCTGCAAAGCGCTTATAGAGTCAGGAAGAGCGTCATAGCCACTTTGCATGTACAAACGTGCCAGTGCCCAATACTGCTTGCCGTGCTCTATGTCGTCACACAGGAACAGGCGCTCGATGACTTCCTCGGTGCCTGTTTTGCGAACCGATATCATCACATTTTCAATGAGGCCTCCGTAACCCATGGGGGCGTATACCCTGTAGACCTCGGCAGTGAGGTCAGCCCAGTCATAGGCCACAGGGTGTACTCCCCAGCCCTTGCTGCCGAAGGGGTATAAGCGATCAAACCTGTATTCATAAAAATAGACTTTTTGGCGTGCTCTATTGAAACGTATGGGTTCATCGCGAGGAAGTCGTAGGTCCATACGAAACAATGGAAAAAAGGCCCAGGTTGAAAGAGTTACAATCATGAGGCCTAAGGTCGTAATTTCAATTCCCGATTGCCAGTCGTCGAGGAGGGAAGTGAAGATGTCTGGCACGATAAACACCATTGTGTAAATTAGAATAATCAAGCCGCCGAAAAAAGAAATCCCCCGCACGCTGACCGAGGACCGAGGGAACTCGATAAATACATTTTCGACCCGATTGATCTTCAAATTAGATGCCAAAGACACCTCGCGCTGCGCAGGTGCTGTATCATACGATGGAAGATCATACTTCCAGCCTAACCCTCGGTCAGGTAGCATCTTTCTTTCTCCTTTCATGCATTCTGTTCTGTGAAAACTACCTGAGCGTATGCGTCAGGCATACTTCGATCAGGCCAGAAGGTCAAAGACAGTGTCACGGCAAGAATAGTTGGGTTGCCAATGTACGGAGTCAGTTCGAATCCTCCGAAACATTGTCTGATATTCACTTTTCCAGCGGTTGTGGCGACTACGCGATCAAGTTCATTCTGCTCAATGCTGCTGGTGTTGTAATCCTGATGTCTGAGTGGGTTGTATTGCTCATTCGAACAGCTCATCATTTCCCTCTTGGTGATTGCGGGCGGATTGGATGCGCTGCCTGTTATAACTTCGCCTTTGGTGTAGTCGGGGAATGCCCCATCACCTTGGCGGTGAGCTTGCAATTCCCACTGAAATCCTGAGATTTTCTCGTTGAAATGCGGAAGGGTAATTAAAAAATTTACACGTTGCTGGACAGTTACACCCAGTGTGCTACCCACTGTGGTGTTAGATAGAACGCTCGAAATGTCAGTCTCGAATTTAACGTTTGCAGTAATACCCAATACAGCAGCATTGAGCTCTGCTATGGCTAGATCGGCATATTCAGGAGTGTTCCAATGGATAGCCGGTACCTCGTTAGCCTTACCAAAGAAACATCGCCTAACCCAGCGGTCGAGCGGTGACGATTCATTCTCCTCGGCCCACTTGCTTAATGCATATGCACCCAAGCTTGACACCAGCGCTATTCCTAACACTCCTAATAATAGTGTTTTGAAAATTGCGGCAACTGAAGCAACTACACCGATGCCAAATAGAAGACCTGCGTATTTATACAGCCTCGATGCGCGATCATCACCCATTTTCGCTGTGCGGCCTACAGCGCTTATGGTTTGTAATGCGTCAAAAACACCAGCTCCTGCATTGATAATCGCTCCGACTCTAGCTGTCACACGTCCGATTTTCACCAAGTTTGTAATTTTATGCTCAGCAGCAAGAGACAGCGTTCGCATACGCTGGATTTCTGAAGCTCCAGAAACTACAACCAACCCAAGCGCTTCGATGCTTCCGCCCAAGATGCCTACTCGTACGCCATTCAAGGCCATCATGGCCTCATACGCATTCGGCCCAATCTCCGTTTCCGCCTTTTCCTGGTTTCTCTTCAAACTATCACTTTGCAAATAAAGTCCTCCCATCGCCAGCAGGACTTCCCAGCTACCAGCAATCCCGCGCAACCCGGAAAAACCGGTTTTTACCAATCGGGCCGCCTGCTGCGACGTGATCTTCATCCCCTGCAACAACCTGCGCGCATCGGTTTCCAGCGTCCCCGCTGCCACCGAGATATCCACCAGGGCAAGCTGCGCCGCGCTGCTCGCCTGGGTCACGCTCATGCTGGCTTCCTTGAACAACCGGCCATGCACCTCCTCAGCCTTGCCTTCGACCCACACCGTCACACTGATCATCGTATTGGTGAGCCGTGGATCGAGCACGGCCAGGCTCATCAAGCCGTGCTGGATAATCGGCCGCACCTTGCGCATGGCCTTCATCGAGCCAAACTCGAAGTCATCGATATTGCGGCGCATCCGGTCCCGCGCCTCGGCGATCGACGCATTGGCCTTGTGCTGCAACTCCCGAAGGTGGGCGCTCTGCAGGGCGTAGTACTCGCCCAGCTTCATCTTCACTTCCAGTTCGATCAGGTGCACGCCGTTGTAGAGAAACTGCGTAGCGCTGTTCAGGTGCCGCACGGCCTTCTGAATGCCAGGCGACAGACATGGCGCCAGCCGCTGACTAGCCGCATTGAGCGCACCCTGCGTTTCAGCAATGGCCTGCTTGAGGGTATTGCGCGTGCGCAGGCCGGCGTCATCGCTGGCGATGATCTTGCTCAGCATGCCGTAGAGCTTGTCGCTGTCGTTCCAGTTGATCGCTTCTGTGGCGCCGAAACTGGGCAGCAGCGCGGCCAGCAATGACTGGTCGCGCATCAGCAAGGCGCGGTAGGGCGGGCTGTCCGGATCCTGCAGCCATTTCAACCAGAGCAGTTCGCTGGTGCCGGAAGCGGGAACATGCGGTTCAAGGCGGGGGACAACAGCTTCCGTAACGCCACCGCCCAGGCACAGGGCCATGGTCTTGGCATAGGCCACCCCGGACTCACGATCATGACCGTCGTAGTCGTACTGCTCGACAACCTTGAACATGGGCGTATCGAACAAGGCTACGTACGCCTTTGCGTCCTTGTCGATGTAGCGCTGAAACTCGCGCTCCTGCTGGTCGTATTCAGCCTGGAACGCGGCCCGCTGCGGCTCGTGGTAACGTTGTTCAAGCCGCTCGTCACTCTCCTGCTGCGCACGCTCGACCAACCGCTGCCGCTCGACTGTCGGCTCGACGAACGCTGGCGGCCCATCGCCCGTCATCGGTTCCAGCGACGGCACCTCCTGCGCCGCCCACTCCCTGTGCGTGGCTCGAATGATCTGCAGGATCTGCGAGGTCTGCAGCTGATAGGCCCGCATCGGTTCTTCACGCCAGGCCTGACGCTTCAATACCCAGTTCAGGCGCTGATGGTTGTACTCCTGAACCAGCCCGACAGTGTCGTCGAGCACCACTGCCAGCACGCCGTTTTCCAGCTTGTGCCGGTTGATCGCATTGACCAGATAGCCACGCAGGGCGAACCGGCGCAACCAGCGGCTGTGGAAGCCATGCACACTGTCGAAGGGGGCGCAGCCATGCTGGGCATACTCGAATACCTGCTGGTCGACCTGTAGGTTATCGGGCGTCATGGCGATGCCCAGCAATTCGGGATTGTTGCGGGCCTGGATCAGGTCCAGGCCCTCGAAGCGATGCGCAGGCGATGCACCACTCTTGTAGGCGTTCAGCACACTGACCGGCCAAGGATCGCTGGAGAAGGCCAGCCAGGCGCTGGCGTACCTGCTGGTATCGAGGTTGAGAAAGGCAGAAGGAATGTCGTGGTCTGCATTCACGCATGTTTCGGGCAGCGGCGAGGGCGGGCCATCTGGCGGCTCGTAGGGGTTGAAGCGGCGCAGATGACCTTGCTCGGTGACGGCATAGGCATGCCAGACCTGCTGGTCGAGCAGGACATAGAGGTAGCCCATGCGCAAGGTGCGCAAGCCGATCTTCGCCGTGATATGCCGGTAATCCGCCACGGTGGAGACACACTCGGGGCGGGTATCGGGCGCCAGGGCGCGACGCAGCGGCAAGATCGGCAGGCCCTGGCGCTCGCAGAACATGCACTGGTCGTGCGGCAGCCCGGCTTCGGCGATCGCGAGGGCAATACGTTGGCTGATGGTCATGAGCGATCCTCGTGTTGGACAGGTCCTTGTCGACCTCTGAACACTAACGGGGAATCGCTTTCCAGAGAGGCATTGGGCGTCCTAAAAGCTTGTAGGAAACGTCTCTGAATAATGGTTTAGCTCTATAGGGACCGTGATCCGTACCCCGGCCTTTTGCGCCACCTGTCGAACCCAAGGCACTGCTGCTGGTTGTTTCCCGTCCGATCTGTATGCGCGATCAACGCGCAAACCCAGGAGAACTTCCATGGCAAACGATCAGAAAGGCCCGGGCCTCGAGCAAACCGAGTCCGAGCCAAGGCAAGGCGTCGGCGAGGCGTGGTCCGAAAAGCGTCCCGTCGATTGGGACCCGCCGCCTGGCAACCCCGGTTCGGACCAGGACGGGCAGCCTGGCAGCGGTGACGGAGAGGTCCCGCTACCTTCGGATGACGAAGGCCCGATCGAGGAGGAGATGGAGGACGTGCAGGCCAACAATTCGGTTTCCGCCGAGCACCCGCAGCCTCGCTGACGGGAGGAACGAATGCGGTTCACACCTTTCTTGCGAGGTACGCAGCGATGAGCCCCGATCCAAATGTACAAGGCGGCACGAACCCGGACATGCCTACTTCACCCGAACCGGCCGTTGACCCCGACCGCCCGACCATACCCGACCCCGACGACGACCCGCTCATGAACGAAGAGGAGGGTGGTGATTGGCAGGAGGAAGACAGCCTGGCTGATGACGGCAGGCAAAGCGTGGAGCAGCCTGCGGTAGACCTGGATCAGCGCAGGGATGACCATTGATAGGGCAGGCCCCTGTGGGAGCGGGTTTACCCGCGAAGAATCCAACTCGGTGTATGGCACCGGCTGCGCCGGTGTTCGCGGGTGAACCCGCTCCCACAGGTACTGTGGCTGCCTTGAAGGTTGTGGTGATCCTGTTGGAGCGGGCATGCCCGCGAAGAATCCAGCGCGGTGGCTGGCACCGGCTGCGCCGGTGTTCGCGGGTGAACCCGCTCCCACAGGTACTGCATCTGCCTTGAAGGTTGTAGTGATCCTGTGGGAGCGGGCGTGCCCGCGAAAGAATCCAGCGCGGTGGCTGGCACCGGCTGCGCCGGTGTTCGCGGGTGAACCCGCTCCCACAGGTACTGCATCTGCCTTGAAGGCTGTAGTGATCCTGTAGGAGCTGGCTTGCCTGCGATGGGCTGCGCAGCAGCCCCGATGGACACAGCCCTGGCATGCTCGCCGGCGTATCACCCCCGTCGCAACGCAGCCGCCAACCCCACGGTCAGGATCACGGCACAAAGCATTGCCAGGCTGATGGCAATTGCGACACCCCAGGCATCGAGCAGCCCTGCCAATGCCAGATAAAACGCAATCACCCCCACCGCCCCGATCGCATTGCCCCGCACCATCGCCGCCATTCCGGCACGGCCAGTCTGCACATGGGCGAACACCACCAGCGGCCAGGCAATCACCGGGATCGGCGCCAGCATTCCGCTGGTCGCCGGGCCCAGCCAGTTGGCCAGGCTTGTGGTGACCATCAGCAACGAAGTGGCAGACACCATGCGCAGAGGGATTTCCCAAAATCGATGCCGGGGCCGGACCAGGGTGTCCGGCCTGGGCTCGCGGCCGCTGGCGCGTATCAGCACGCCGATCAGCACCAGCGCCACGGCAATCGACAGGTACAGGTTGCCCCCGTGGGTAAACGCGTAGGCCGCGACGCCATAGCAAAGCATCGCCAGCAATACGGCCCAGCCGATGCCGAGCCTGCGTGTGGCGAACAGGTAGAAGGTGTACGTGGCCTGCACCGCCGCCAGGCCGCCCAGGGCGCCGGGCACCGCACCCAGGGCGAAGGCCGTGCCCTGTTCCAGGCACAGGAAGGTCATTACCAGTGCCGAGGTGATCGGCAGGCCGGACAACAACCCGCCGAGCAGGCCGCCCCAGCGACGCGAGGCGAGGGAGATGGCCCACATCAGCAGAGGGGTGACGATCAGCTTGAGGTAGAACAGGGTCATCGCAAGGCTATCCAGATGTGCGAAAGGTGCGCCCGCCGTCGGCATTGGGTAGGGCGCAGATGAATCAGCCGCGGCTGGCATCCAGCGCTTGAGCCAGGTCGGCGATGATGTCGTCGCTGTGCTCGATGCCGATCGACAGGCGCACCATGTCCCGTGGCACGCCGGCCTTTTCCAGTTCCTCGTCATTGAGCTGGCGGTGGGTGGTGGAGGCGGGGTGGCAGGCCAGTGACTTGGCGTCGCCGATGTTCACCAGGCGCACCACCAGCTGCAACGCATCGACGAAGCGTGCACCGGCCGCCTTGCCGCCCTTGATGCCGAACGACAGGATCGACGCCGGCTTGCCGCCGGTGTAGCGCTGGGCCAGTTCATGCTCGGGGTGGTCGGGTAGCCCTGCATATTTCACCCACGCCACCTGCTCGTGCGCTTGCAGGTAGCGGGCGACCTTCAGCGCGTTCTCGGTGTGGCGCTCCATGCGCAAGGCCAAGGTTTCCAGGCCTTGCAGAATCAGGAAGGCGTTGAACGGCGACAGCGCGGCACCGGTGTTGCGCAACGGCACCACGCGGCAGCGGCCGATGAAGGCGGCGGGGCCGAAGGCCTCGGTGTAGGTGACGCCGTGGTAGGACGGGTCGGGGGTGTTGAGCAGCGCGAAGCGCTCTTTGTTGTCGGCCCAGGGGAATTTGCCGGAGTCGATGACGATGCCACCGATGCTGGTGCCATGGCCGCCGATGTACTTGGTCAGCGAGTGCACGACAATATCGGCACCGTGCTCGAACGGCCGGCACAGCACCGGGGTGGCCACAGTATTGTCGACGATCAGCGGCACGCCATGACGGTGGGCAGCCTCGGCCAACGCGGCGATGTCGACGATGTTTCCGGCAGGGTTGCCGATGGACTCGCAGAACACCGCCTTGGTGCGCGAATCGATCAATGCTTCGAGGGCGTCGATGTCGTCATGCGCGGCGAAACGGGTGTGGATGCCCATGCGCGGCAGGGTGTGGGCCAGCAGGTTGTAGGTGCCGCCGTACAGTTTTGCCACCGAGACAATATTGTCGCCGGCCTCGGCGACGGTCTGGATGGCGTAGGTGATGGCCGCCATGCCCGAGGCCACCGCCAGCGCGCCAACCCCGCCCTCCAGGGCGGCCATGCGCTGTTCGAGCACATCGTTGGTGGGGTTCATGATGCGCGAGTAGATGTTGCCGGCCACCTTCAGGTCGAACAGGTCGGCGCCGTGCTGGGTGTCGTCGAAGGCGAAGGAAGTGGTCTGGTAGATCGGTACGGCCGCTGCCCGAGTGGTTGGGTCAGGGCTGAAGCCTGCGTGGATGGCGAGGGTTTCCAGCTTCATGCAATCGTTCCTTGAGCGTGGTGTGGAGCGAACGAGCATGTGGCGGGGGGAGGGTGTGGGTCAAGCGTGAACGCGCGATGGGCTGCCCGGCAGCAGCCCATCGCGTTCAAGGGTGCTTCTACTGGTCCTGGCGGCGCACCTGCATCAACCACTGCCCGGCCTGCCAGGCACCGCCTACCGCGATCAGGCCCGCCACCGCGCGCCAGTCACGGAAGAACAGTCGCATCGCGTTGATGGTGGGTGGCGCGTCGCTGCTGCGGACGAAGATGCGGATCCGCGAGGGTTGCGGGGCGGGATCGGCCTCCTCGTAGCGGTGCTGCGGCAGTGACGCGGGGCTGAGGCCCTCCTGGATGATCAGGTAGTCATGGCCCTGCTGAGTCACGCGGGCATTGATTTTCTCTTTCTTCAACTGTTCGACCAGCCCTCTGGTGACGCTTTCGATTTGTCGATCCACGGTATGGACGAAGTCCAGTAACTGGGCGCCACTCACCTTTGGATCGGCCGTAAACGCCAGCGGGCCGGCGTCGAGGGTGGCGATGTCAATGGGTTTGTTCATTTTCAGCTCCTTGCCGAATCCGGCGACATCAGGCCGGCGCGCTGCTGCGCGCCGGCCGCAGCTTCAGGCGTGTTCAAGAACCCTGCCAAGGCGCTCCTGGCGGGCAGCGATCAACCGTTGGGTAGCCTCGTAGGATACTTTGGTCACTTCGGAGTAGGTTATGGTCAGTTTGATATTGGCGCCGTCCATGCGCGCAGTTGCGGTTGCGCAGTTCATGCCACTGGGGAACTTGATCTCTCTTGGGCCGACAACGACGTTGCTGCTGATGACTTCACCCAGCTGTACTTTCTGGAACAGCCCCAGGTAATAAGTGGGTGTCACCTTGAACTGAGCCTGGCCGCTACCGACCACATCCGGCTTGAACACCGAACCCTGCCCGCTCATGCCGATACCCAGGTTGGCAGGCAAGTTCGATTTGTTGTTGATCTGGATGCTGTCTCCGGGCGCCGAGCCGCTACCCAGCACCAGTTGCTGTACGTTTTCCTTGAACACACAGTCCCAGACCGATCCGAGCTGCGTCGACAGGGTCTGGCTGGCCTTGTAAACCCCAACGCCACCGACCTGCCGATAATTGGCAATCACCACGTTGTAGTCGATGGTCCACTCCACCCCGCTGTAGCCCTGGGTGGGCACGGTGGTCTGCTTCCACGACACGCTGTCGAGCCCTACCGAGCTTGGCAAGGTCTGGTAGACCGCGAGGGTCCAGGTATCGTTGGTCTGGTTGTCGAAATCTACATAGTAGTCAGTGCTCATGATGCTCTCCTTGTCATGTGGGCCGAGCGTGTGGGGTCACGCGCTCGGCCCAGTGACAGGAGCATCGATCATGCCAGGCTGGTGATCGCTTTCCTTTCAACCAGTTAGGCCGAAAAGCAGGGGTACAGGTGGACGTTTTCGTCCACCTGGGGGAGCCCTAGGCGGACGTATCCGGCCACCTCAGCCAAGGGGCGCCCTGGCGTAGCACAAACGGCTCGGACGTACCTTCATGCGTACCAGCGACAGCAGGAAGCCGAAGCCACACTGGTTGGGGTCCAGCACCGGTACGTAGCAGCCAAGGTCCTGTTCGATAAGCTTCGACAAGCGCTCGGCGACACCCATGAAGCCGGTACAGCCAAGCAACAGTGCCTGCGCGCCATCCTCGTTGATGGCAGCCAGCCCGGCTTGCAATGCCTTGACCAGTACCACCTCCACATCACCCAACTGGGCTACCGGGCAGTCGATGGCACGGATCGAGGCAAAATTGATGCTTTGGCCATAATTGGCCACATGGCCGCGTTGCAGGGCCAGGGTGCTCTGCAGGATGGTGATGATGGAAAACCGCTGACACAACCCCAGGGCGCTGAACGCGGAGGTGGGGAAGCCGCCAATGATCGGGATATCGATCACTTCGCGGGCAGGCTCCACGCCGCACATGTCGAAATCGCTCAGCCAGATACCGTCGAACCCCTGTTGCTCAAGCTGCTGGGCCAGGCGCACCACCGCCAGGGCGTTCTCGGTGAGATTCAGCCGGTTCTGGATACACGGGCTGCCATGGTCGATGTTGTACACCTGGACCTCGACATCCGGGGGCACCACTGGGGCTATCGAGGCCAGCAGGCCCTCGTTGTAGTCGCTGCTGTTTACCGGCGCGAGAACCGCAATACGCAGGCTCATGGTCGTAACTCCTGCAGTTGCTCGATGCTTCGGTAGGCGCCCAAGTAACCCAGGTCTGCCAGCAACTGCTCGAAGCTCCACGCGATCAAACCGGGTTGGCGCAGCGGTGCCGCCGCCTGCCAGCCGATAAGGCAGGCAGCGCGCCCGGCATAGCTCGGGTCCAGCGAGCCGTCGGCGCGCACCAGGTCGCCGTTGGATGCCAGTGCCGGCCCTGGGCCTTCAAAGAACCAGGCAATGCTGTCCGGGGCCATTGCCAGCGGTTGCGGCTGGTGTTTGTCCCACAGCAACAGCGACTCGTTCTCGTAGCACAGGCGCAAGCTGCCTTCTGGGCTGTCGAGGTCGATGCGGCCAATGTCAAAGCCGCCTTGGGTAGTCACGCCGGCGTGGGTCAGGCGCGCATTGCGGGACAGGCAGCGGGCCATCAGGCCGAACTGGCCAAGCCAGTCGAGCACGGCCTGGCAAGTGTGCAGCTGCCCCGCAGCCAGGGCTCTGCCCAGCGCCAGGGCGCGGCTGAGGGTGCCGCGCAACGGCAGCGCGGAAGGCAGCTGGTCGGGGCGCATGCACCATAGCGCCAGGCCACCGAACTCACCGAACGCCGGCGAGCCGACCACAGGGCGCAACATCTGCTCAGCGATCACATTGGCGTTTTCCGGATACCCCCGGGCCTCGGCCGGCGGCGTCACATTCAGCTCCACCACCAGTCCGCCCTGGCTGACCACGAACGCCGGCCGCGGTGGTATACCGGCAGCAGCGAAGGTGAGCATCGGCAATGAGGGCACCGCGCGCCCGGCGCCGTCCGCATCGACCACCGCCAGGCCCAGCTTGGCGGCGGCCAGGCACGCAACCACAAAGCCTAGCGCGCCGCTTTCCGGCGGCACCACGTAGGCAAGCTCGCGGCCCTGCTCATTCAAGCGCTGGCGCAAGCATTCCAGTGCCTGGATCGGCCCGAGTGGGTACTCGCAACCCCCGATCGTTTCCGGTGCACCCATGTATGCCACAACCGCGGCGTCGCCAGCACGGGCCTCATCCACCGTGACCACCCTGACGCGGTTGTGCCGGTAGAATTCCCCGACCTTGAACGCGGCCAGCAAGTGCCGGGCCGACGCCAAGGTGCCACCACCACCACTGCCAAAGAAACAACCACCGTTGATCAACGCTTGCAGATCCTTGTGCTCCAGCTCGAACGCCATGATCGTGCTCCTGCTTTCCGGTTGAGGGGATCAGCTCGACAAACGTGCCAGCCAGCTACGCACCTTGCTGGCGGGCGGGTAGTCCAGTTGCGGGTCGAGGCCGCGAAGCGCACGCACCAGGATCGACTGAACCTGGGCGCCACGTTCGCTGCGTTCGAGCAACCGGGCCAATTCCAAGGCGGCGTGCAGCCGCGCCGGCACCACGCCGAGGGTCAGCGCGGTGGACAAGGCGACGCGCAGGGTCGCCTCGGCTTCGCGGTCGTCGCCAAGCGCCAGCAGCGCCCGGCCACGTAACAGCATCAGTTCGCACAGGTAGGCGCGCTCCTGATGGTCCTGGGCCAGGTCGAGGGCGACATCCACCAGCTCCAGGCAGGCTTCTGGCCGCCCGCCCAGCAACAGCACTTCGCCGCGCTTCCAGGCCTGGAAGCCATGAAACAGAAGGCCGCCGTTACGCAGTACATGCTGCTGGTAGCCTTCGGCAATGGCCTGTTCACCGGCTTCGTACTCACCCGAGATGCCCTGGTGATAGCCGCGCAGGATCATGCCCACGCCCCGGTAGAAGGAGAACTCGTGGCGCGCACTGAGCAGCTCCAGTTCGCGGGCCTGGCGCCCGAGTGCATCGCGCTCGCCCAGCACTGCGGCGAGCCAGGCCGCGCCTTGCAGGGCGACCGCGCGGTTGAAGGGGTTGTCGACCGCCTGCTCGGCGCGGGACTGCAAGCGTGCCAGCGCCTGGCGCGCCTGGCTGAACAGGCCCAGCTCGAAGGCGGCCAGGCCTTCGAAAGTGCGGGCCAGGCCCACCAGGTCCAGCCCTTGGTTCGATGGCCAACTGGCCTGGTCGTCCTCCAGCAGCCTGCCGCGGGTCAGGCAGGCCAGGCTTTCCTCGAAATCGCCGAGCCAGAACAGGGTGTTGGCCATGGCCAGGTGGGCCTCGATGCGCAGTGCCTCGCCACCGGCTATCTGCGCCTGCTGCAGCATCTGTTGCGCCGTAGCGCGGGCCTCTGCCAGTTCCAGGCCCATCAACAGGGTGGTCCACAGCCCGAACGACACCGACGCCATCTCTTGCGCCTGGCCTTGGCGCGCGGCCAAGGCCTGGGCGTCCCGGTAGCTGGCCAGGCTGGTGATGCTCAACCAGCCCTCGATACTGCGAAAGCTAACCCCCAGTAACCGGTGCAACTCAAATTGCAAACGCCACAGTTCCTTGCCCTCGTAGACCCGCTCGGCTACTTCCAGGCCTTTCTGCAAAGGGCCCAGGGCGCCGCGGAAGTCGGCCCCGTCGATCAGCTTGCGGCCTTCGGCCAGGTAGCGTTCCACGGTCAGGCGCAAGTCCTGGCGCAACCGGACCCGCCGCTCGATCACCTTGCGATTGACCCCCAACAGCTGCGCCGCAGCACTCTTGTTGCCGTTGCAGCGGTTCAGCGCATGCTCGATCAGCAGTGTTTCCACCGCCGCCAGCTTGTCCGGCCCCTCAAGCCCGAGCAGCGCTTCGGCCAGCTCTACGGCAAGCGCAGAGGCGGGCGAGGGCGGTGCCAGCAACTGCTCGAGGGTTTCCCGGTCAACCAGTGGTGACGGGGCCAGGGTGCCGATGCGATCGATCGAATTGCGCAGTTCGCGCACATTGCCGGGCCAGTCCCGCTGGCACAGCAGCTCCAGCGCTGCTGCATCGAAGTGCAGCGGTCGCCGTTGCTGACGGCAGAAGTGCTCGATCAGGTCCGGGATGTCCTCCCGCCGCTCGTTCAGCCCCGGCAGTTCGAGCTCGAACACCGACAAGCGGTAGTACAGGTCTTCGCGAAAGCGCTCCTCGGCCACCAGGCGCTTGAGGTCACGGTGGGTGGCCGCCACCACCCTGCCGCGGAAGTGCCGGCTCTCGCTGCTGCCGAGCGGCCGGTACTGCCCGGTTTCCAGCACCCGCAGCAGCTTCGGCTGCAGGGCCAGGGGCAGTTCGCCGATCTCGTCGAGGAACAAAGTCCCCGCCCCAGCCATCTGCAGATGGCCCATGCGCTCGCCAACCGCGCCGGTGAACGCGCCGCGGGCATGGCCAAACAGCTCGGACTCGAGCAATTGCTCGGGGATCGCCCCGCAGTTGAGGTCGATGAACGGTTTGCCCGGCGCGCTCAGGCGGTGCAGTTGCTGGGCGATGACTTCCTTGCCGGCTCCCGTCGGGCCAAAGATCAGCACCGGCCGGTCGCTCTGCGCCACCCGCCGCAGCAGGGCTTGCAATGCCTGCATGGCAGGTGAACGGCCAGGCACGCCGTCCTCGTCGCCCGGGTGCGTGGTGCACAGTGGCTCCATGAGAATCCATCCTCGTTGGGGTGAGCCAGGCAATGAGGTATAGCAGAGCGACGCGGCCGCTGCTGCGTGTCCGGGTGGCCACTGGTCAGAACGTGGCTGCGGCATAGCCGCGCGATGCCAACCGCTACAGCATCCGCACCATCTCCCAGAACGATGCCGCCACCCCGGTAATGCTTTCCCCGGCGATCAGCCCCGCTGCGGCCGTGATTGCAAACCGCTCTGTAACGCTCGGCCAACGGCAACCGACCAGCCAGGTAACCACCGCGCCGAGCCCCATCATCATGCTGATCGATGCCGGCAGTATGAACGCCAGGCCCAGCGCGCCGGTACTCGGCAGCCAACGCGCCACCCGCTGCGGCAGCAGGCTGTCCAGCGCGCCCAGCAGTACGCCAGCCGCGCTGCCGGCCAAAATTGCCCAGCGCAGCTCTGGCGCCAGCGCCCCCAGCCCTTGCATCAGGGTCTGGGCCACGGCTTTCCAGGTAGCCACGGCTGGTGCGGGCCATTGCTCGGTGAGCAGCAGGGTCTGCGGGTCGGGAATCAGCAACAGGTACACCAGCACGCCGACCACGCTGCCGATAAGGATGCCCAGGCACTGTGCAATCAGTTGCTTGTGTGGCGTGGCGCCGATCGCTTGGCCAACCTTGAAGTCGTTCATCAGGTCGGTGGCTTGCCCGGCCGCGCCACCGGCGGTGTTGGCGCTCATCAGGTTGATGGCCACCTGGCCCGGTGCAACCAGGCCAAAGCTCAGCTGCGACAGCTTGCCGATGGCGCCGATCGGCGCAATACCGGTGGCGCCGACCACGCGCGCGGCGACCACCGCAAGGCAGATCGCCAAGGGAATGCTCAGCAGCGCCATCCACCAGTCGATGGCGAACAGCAACGCCTGAAGCGCCACCACCAGCGCAATGGACAATAGAAGCCCGCAGGCAGGCGCCAGGGAAAACCGCCCACGGGCGTGCGCTACCCGGCTTGCCTGCGCTTCGGCGAGCCTTTGCCGGGGCATTTGCAACAGGCGGGCCAACAATGAAGTCAGGGTTGCGCATACCATCAGGCTGACGCCCGGCCACAACAGCCATTCCACCAGGGCGGCGAACTGCGGGCCGCTGGCGTTCGGGGCCAGCACCACCAAGGCATGGTCGACCAGCCAAGGTGCCAGCCCGCCCCACGCCAGCGCGGCGCCGAACAGCAGCGTAAGGCCCACCCGGATGCCGATGATGCCGCCGAAGCCGACCAGCATCAGCGAAGGATCGAGCGTGAATGTCAGGCGCTCGAGCACTGGCGAGGGTGCCCAGCGCGGTATCGCCCAGACGAACCCGTCAATCCACTTCACCAGCCCCGACAGCAACGCGGCGCTGCACAGTACCTTTATCCGCATCATGGCTTCGTGGCCGTGGCGGTAGATCTGCTGCAATGTCTCCAGGGTCGCCATGCCCTCGGGGAACTTCAGGCCATGGTCATCGAGCAGGGCGGGGCGCAGATACCAGGCGATCCAGATGCCCAGGAAGCTCACGGAGAACACCCAGGCCATCATCGGCAGCGGGTCGAGTTGGTGACCGGTGAGCAGGGTATAGGCGGGGATCGGTGCGACCAGCCCGCCAGAAACGATGGACGCGGCGGCCGAGGCCACGGTCTGGTTGATGTTGCTTTCGTGCAACGTCCATGCGGGCCGGCCGTTGCTGCGCCCTGCCAGGCCCTGCCACAGGGTGAAGCCGACCAGCAAGGCGATGATCGACATGTTGAACGACCAGCCGATCCGAAGGCCCGCGTACACATTCGCGGGCGTTAGCAGAATGCCCAGCGCTACGCCGGTGAGCACCGCCCGCGGGCTCAGTTCACGTTCGATGCGAACCTGGGGAGGGGCGGTGGACGGGGCAGATCTCATGGCAATCCCTTGTCGGAGTGGTAAGCGCGCTTTGCACAACTGAGCCACTGCTGCCACAAAGGTTCACTGTTGCTTCTGGTTGTGAAAGGTGTCCAGCAACAGCCCCGAAGTGCTAGTGGCGACAGCGTCGTGTCTCAAGAAAAGTGCTGTGCACAGGGGCTCGCTTTTGCTGACATTGCCGAATCAAGAGAGATTCGTTCCGAAAACCAGTTGGCCGCGTTGATCACCGCTTTGCATCGCTGTGCCCAAGGCCAGTTGCAGGTCACGCTGGTGGGGGCTGGCCTGTGATACGGCGTTCACGGTGCCGCTGTTCGATGAGTTCATGCGGCGTATCATGCCGGGCGATGATTGGCGGATGGGCTAGCCTGCTTTAAGGGCATGCAAGCCGCAACCACAGGCAACGGTCCTCCCTGATTGCCAGTGCGACTGTAAAGATATGCAAAGTTTCCCCGTGCCATCACTCCGCAGCTCTAGAATCCGCGCGCTGCCGAACCGGCCAACGGCCGGCAGCAGATCTAGCCTTGTGGAGCGTTGCAATGAAGTCGAAACACCTTTTCCGCGCAGCCCTGGTTGCGGCGCTGGTATCGGCCTTGTCAGGCTGCTGGATGTTCATGCCGCCGGGTGGTGGTCATGGCGGTGGCCACGGTGGGGGCGGTGGCTTTGGCGGTCATCAGGGCGGTGGCCCTCGCTAAGCTGACCTTGCGATGGAGCGCACAGCCTCGGCCGGGACGCACAAGCGTACCCGGCGCGAGCGCACACACCTCGGTTCAGCTCACCCCAACCGCCCAAACCGCTTGCGATACTCCGCCGGGGTCACCCCCACATGCTTCACGAACGCCCGCCGCAACGTATCCGCATTGGCAAACCCGCACAGCGCCGCCACCTGCTTCGGTGCCTCTCGCCCAGCCTCCAGCCGCGCCCGCGCAGCATTCACCCGCGCCAGCTCCACCCACGCGGCCGGGGTCATCCCCACATCACCCTGAAACACCCGCGCAAAATGCCTCGGGCTCAGCCCAACCCGCGCAGCCAGGCTGGCAACCCCGTGGTCCAGTGCAGGGTTGGCGGCCACGTAACGCTGCAACCCCTGCAATGCCGAACGCCCGACCGGTGATGTCCCACCTTGCCGGCTGAATTGCAGTTGCCCGCCAGGCCGCTTGAAGTACATGACCAGGTGCCCCGCAACCTGCTTGGCAATATCTCGCCCCAGGTCTTCCTCCACCAGGGCCAGTGCCAGGTCCAACCCGGCCGTTACCCCCGCAGCGGTACGCAGGTTGCCGTCATGCACCTGAATGGCATCGGCATCCACCTGCACCCGCGGATAACGCTCGGCCAGCGGCTGCGCCACGGCCCAATGGGTGGTCACACGCCGGTCATCCAGCAGCCCGGCAGCCGCCAGTGCAAACGCCCCCGTGCACACCGAGCCGTAACGCCGGCAAGCGCCCGCGCGTTGCCGCAGCCAGTCGAGAATGCCGGGGCGCAGGTATTGCTCGGCAGCCTGCGGTGTGCCGGCGACCAGCAGGGTGTCGATGGCCTCCAGGTCTTTGCCGATCCAGCCGTCGGCCACCAGGCGCGTACCAGAAGAACTCACCAGCGGCCCCGGTTCGCAGGCCACCGGCAAATTCAACTGTTGCGCGTCAATCCTGGGGCCGCCTTGCGGCCCTTTCGCGACACAAGGCCGCTCCCACAGGTTCAGCGACAACCTCGGTAGCAACGCTGTACCTGTGGGGTACGTCGAACGCAGAGTCCGCCGCCGAACGCTCGCGATTCGCCACCCCGAACGGCACATGCACCATCGGCAAATCCCCCGCCGGCGATTGCAAATGGCTGCGCTGGTCATCAAAGAACACATGCGGCTTCAGTATCGACAGCACCCTGGGTTTTTCCATCCCGCCCAGAAAGAAGCACTCGTCCGGCGAAACGCCCCAGTCTTTCAACGTCGTCACTACCCGCTCGTGCGAAGGGGCATTGCGCGCCGTCACGATGGCAATCCGCAAGATGCGCTTGTACGCCGGGTCTTCGGCCAACTTGCGGTCCTCGAGCATGCGAATCAGCGAAATCTTGCGGTACAGGTCGGCCAACGGCCCCGGCGAATGCGGTATGCCCTTGCGCACGCGTTCATGCTCCTGAAAATCGTCCAGGTTGTCGTCGCGCTTGTACACGCGCTCGGCCTCGTCATCGGCAATCACCCCGTCAAAGTCGAAGGCCACCCGCAGTTCGGTGTCGATCTCGTCATCGTAGATGCGTGTCGGCAGCACCCGCCCGGCCGGGTAGTTGGCGTCGATGGCTTTCTGCACATCTTCCTCGTTGGCGCTGAGGAACAGCGAGGCATTGAACGCCGGTATGTACTCGTAGGGCGAGCGGCCCGACATGAACGCCGCGCGGGTGATGTCCAGCTGGTAGTGGCTGATCGAGCGAAACACCCGCAGGCCGGTTTCCGGCGAGTTGCGCGACAGCAGCACCACCTCCACCGGCAACTGCTCGGGGAAGGCCTGATTGATGCTCAGGAAGCGGCGGATGAACGGGAACGCCACGCCTTTGGGGAAGGGTTCGTCCAGGTTCTGCTGCTGGTGCTGGCGGTAAGCCTCGACGCCCTGGGTCTGGTAGATGTCGTCCGAGACGGCGAGGTCGAACAGCGCACTCGAAGCAACGCCGATGACCAGTTTCTGTTCGATGGGGTAGGGCATGAAGCAACTCCTGAACATAAGCCGAGGGCAAGGGATCCTGTACAGTGCGATTCTGTAGGAGCGGCCTTGTGTCGCGAAAGGGCCGCAAAGCGGCCCCTGGATTTCAGCAACTGCGCATAGTCTGTTGGGGCTGCTCTGCAGCCCTTTCGCGACACAAGGCCGCTCCTACAAGGCGCTGGGCAGGCCTGACAGTTGCTCCACCAGAAAATCCACGAACACCCGCACCCGCGCCGGCATCGCCGGGCCGCCGACGAACACCGCATGGATCGGCTCGCGATCACCCGGGTTGTACGCCTCCAGCAACGGCACCAACTGCCCGTTGGCCAGGTCGTCGGCCACGGTAAAGGTACCGATGCGCGCCACGCCGGCGCCGAGCCTGGCCAACTGCGCCAGGGCCTCGCCGCTGCTGCATTCGATGTTGCCCGTCACCTTCAATGAAAAGACCTGCCCGTCGCGGCGGAACGGCCAGTCGGGCGCGGCGCGGCGGAAGTTGAAGCGCAGGCAGTTGTGCCGGGCCAGGTCCTCTGGCACAAGCGGCGTACCGCAGCGCGCCAGGTACTCGGGCGAGGCGACGATCACCTGGCCGGTTTCGCCAATGGCACGAGCGCTCAACGAACTGTCCGGCAGGTGGCCGAAGCGCAGCGCCACGTCGGCCTGGCCGCCGAGAACGTCGGCCACTTCGTCGCTGAGGGTAAGGTCGACCAGCACCTGCGGGTAGCGCGCGCTGAACGCTGCCAGCAGCGGTACCACGGTCAAGCGGCCATGGCCCAGCGCTGCGCTGACCCGCAAGCGCCCGCGTGGCACGCCCTGGTCGGTGATGGCCTCTTCCACTTCGAGCATGTCGGCCAGCACCCGCCGTGCACCGCGCAGGTACGCTTCGCCCTCGGGCGTGAGGGTGATCGCTCGGGTGGTGCGCAGCAGCAGGCGGGTGCCCAGGCGCTGTTCGGTGCGCGCCAGGATGCGGCTCACCGCCGAAGGTGTCAGGCCCAGTGCCCGGGCGGCGGCGGACAGGCTGCCCTCCTGGGCCACCTTGGTAAATATTTCCATCTCGCCGGATCTTCCACTGAAGTCCATTTGTGCCTCTTCAGCAAAGGTGGTTCGCAAAAATGCAGTCTAGTGCGGCTTGGCTTCGGATCGTAGCATTTGCAGCACAGATAAGGAGCTTGCCATGCGTATCAATCCACCTCTTGTCGCACTCGCCATCGGTGCCTTCGGCATCGGGGTCACCGAGTTCGCCCCCATGGGCATGCTGCCCAGCATCGCCACCGACCTTGGCGTCTCCATCCCCGCTGCCGGGTTGTTGGTCAGTGCCTATGCGATCGGTGTGCTGATCGGTGCGCCGCTGATGACCCTGGCCACGGTGAAGATCCCGCGGCGTTACCTGCTGATCGGGCTGATGGCCATCTTCACCCTCGGCAACCTGATGTCGGCCTTGGCCAGCGACTACGCCAGCCTGCTGGTTGCCCGCGTGGTCACCTCGCTGAACCACGGTGCGTTCTTCGGCATCGGCTCGATCGTCGCGGCCAGCGTGGTGCCGCCCGAGAAGCGCGCCGGGGCCGTGGCCGCCATGTTCATGGGGTTGACCCTTGCCACCATCGGCGGTGTGCCGCTGGCGACCTGGTTCGGTGAAATGCTGGGCTGGCGCACGGCATTCTGGGGCATCGCCGGGCTCGGCCTGGTAGCAATGACCACCCTCTGGTACGCACTGCCCAACGTGCCGTCGCCCAAGGGCGGCGGGGCCATGGCCGAAATCCGCGTGCTGGGCCGCGGGCCGGTGCTGGCGGCATTGCTGCTGACTGTGGTGGGCTCCAGTGCGATGTTCACGGTATTCACCTACATCGCGCCGATCCTGCAGAGCGAGGCGGCAGCGTCCACCACCTTCGTCACGGCCATGCTGGTGTTGTTCGGTGTCGGCCTGACCTTGGGTAACGTGTGGGGCGGCAAGGCGGCGGACCGTTCGATCGACCGTACCCTGATGCTGTCGCTGGCCGTGCTGATTGCGGTGTTGCTGGTGTTCCCGCTGGTGATGGACTGGCCGCTGGCGACTGCGTTGGCGGTCCTGGTGTGGGGCGCTGCCAGCTTTGCCCTGGTGCCGCCACTGCAGATGCGGGTGATGGAGGCGGCCAAGGATGCGCCCAACCTGGCGTCGGCGGTGAACATCGGGGCGTTCAACCTGGGGAATGCAATTGGTGCGGCGCTGGGTGGGGCAGTGATCAACGCCGGGCTGGGGTATTCGGCGGTTTCCCTGGCGGGTGCGGCGATGGCGGCTTTGGGCCTGGTGATGGTGCTGCTGTTCGCCTGGCGGGGGCGGGCGGGGGCTGCGGCGAGTCAGGTTGCTGTTTAACAGGTGGAGACTTCGGGGGCTGCCAGGCAGCCCCGCAGTTTTGCCCGTCACGGCGTACCGTTACGGCCATGCAGATGATAGGCCGGGCGCTCGCTAAGCCGCTCGTAATAATCGCGCACTGCCGGCAGGTGCGGGTGCTCGAATGGCGTTTCGAACCAGCGGTTGACCGACAGGCCAATGGGGATGTCCGCCAAGGTGAACTGGCTACCAGCCACGTAGGCACCGGTGTTTGCCAGCTGGCGGTCGAGAATGCGCATGTAGCGCGCCCAGTCCGCGCAGCCGGCGGCCAGGGCCTGTGGGTCCTGGTGGGCGGGCGAGTGCCTGACCAGCGACATGAACGCGTAGCTCCACGAACGGTTGAGGTCCGAGGCCTGCCAGTCGATCCACTGGTCGATCCTGGCCCGCGCCTGCGCCTCGCCCGGGTAGAACCCGGTGGCGCCATAACGCGTGGCCAGGTAGCGGATGATGCTGTTGGATTCCCACAGGGTAAAGTCGCCATCCTGGATCACCGGGATCATGGCATTGGGGTTCAACGCAAGGAACTCGGCGCTGTCCGTGGGCTTGAAGCCCGCCCCCCAGTCTTCGCGCTCGAACGGGACCTCGAACTCGGCGCACGCCCACAGAACTTTTCGTACATTGATGGAGGAGGCTCTACCCAGTATCCGTAGCATGGTGTTCATCCTTGTGGGGGGACACCGATCGTCCGTCACTGCCGGGTTGCCGGTCAAGAGCCTGAGTGGTGACGGAGCATCCCCTTTGTAGGGTTCTTGTAGTCCATTTCTGAAAGTAAGCCTTTCCACCCCCAAGGTTATTGTGGCGGGGCAGGCAGCGCCCTAGTCTCGGCACGCTCGTAACCCCGAGGAATGGACATGGACAAAGACACTCCGAAAGAAAGCAGCAACCTCAATGTCGTGCGTGCAGCGGGCCGTTTTGGCAACGGCGGCGCCGAACTGGTGCAGATGAACGCGCAGCTGCCAATGCGTACGGCGCTGATGGAGGCCTCGAGCATCATGGGCTGCATTACCGAACTCACCCGCAAGGCCATCGACCGGCCCGGTGACCGCAAGGCGATGATGCAGGCCACGTATTACCTGGCAGGCATGGCCAAGGCGCTGATCGACGGCCAGTTGCAACAGTTGCGCCAGGCTCGGGGGGGCGAGCAGGAGCCTTAGTCAGGCTTGCCTGGGGGCCTTGAACTTGGCACCCTTGGTCGGTTTGAATCGTCTGTATCACGACAGAAGGAAGTTCGCATTGAGCTGGGACAAGGTGGGGAAACTCCTCGTAGCCGTGCTGCTTGGCCTGATGGTCCTGCTGGCCGCCTATGGGGTGCTCAGGGGCAACCCGCGCCTGGAGGCATCGCTGACCTATGCCTACCTCACCTATCCCAGCCAGTTCAGCGAACGCATCAGCAAGGCCAGCGAGCAGCTCAAGTACGAGCAGTTGCAGGGGCGTATCAATTCCATCAGCGAGGGTGGGCTGAGCCACGATCAGGTCGAGCGGCTGATCGAAATGGCCCAGGCGCCGTATGCCCAACTGTTCGCCAAGCCCTTCGAGGCCGGGCTGGTCGACCACCGTACCGGCCTGCTCATCGAGCTGCGCAACAGCGGTGATGCGCAGGTGCGCCAGGTGAAAATCCGCCTGCCGGCGAAAGGCCTGGTGCAGGTGCGCGATGCAGCTGGCAATGACACCATCCTGGAAACCTCCACCATGCAAGCGGACATCCCCGTCATCGAGCCGGGTGGCGCGTGCAAGGTATGGGTGTATTTCGATGCGGACTACTCGCAGATCCGTCAGGGCGGGGTCAGCATCAGTCACGCCGATGGCAAGGCTGACATCCAGGTGTACCGCGAAGTCATCGGTTTCCCGGCCTGGGTGGCCCGTTACAGCCGCGAGCTGATGGTGCTGCTGGGCGTATTGGCGGCTAGCGTCCTGGGCCTGGGGTATGCCTGCCTGTCGCGCCGCCGCGTGGCGTGAGCTTGCCGGGCGTGTCTTCAGGGCAAAGGTCATTTGCCGCAAACTCAACAATCGCCCGTTGACAACCCTCTATAGTGCTCGGCATTACAAGACCCATGCCGAGCCTGCCCGATGATCCCCTCCCTGGATTCCATTTTTTCCCGCCTGCGCCTGCGTCAGTTACGCCTGCTCATCGAACTGGACCGTTGCGGCTCCCTGCACAAGGCGGCGGAGGCCATGGCGATTTCCCAGCCCGGGGCTACCAAGGCCTTGCGCGAGGTGGAGGAGGTGCTGGGTGTGCCGTTGTTCCAGCGCCTGCCCAGCGGCCTGGTGGCCAATGACGTAGGCCGTTGCGTGGTGCGTTATGCGCGCTTGATCCACAGCGACCTGGGGCATTTGCGCGAGGAGGTGCTGGGCATTGTCCAGGGCCAGGGTGGGCGGCTGGCGGTGGGCAGCATCATGGGGGCCATGCCGACCCTGGTCGGTGCCCTCGGGCGGTTGCGCCGCAAGCAGCCGCAACTGGCGGTGGAGATCGCCGAGAACACCAGTGCCAACCTGCTGGCCCAGCTTGATGAAGGGCGCCTGGACCTGGCCATCTGCCGGCCAGGGTTGGGCCGCAATGCGGCGGACTACGCCTTTGTCGAACTGGCCCAGGAGCCGCTGGCGGTGGTCGCGCACCCGCAGCACCCGCTGGCCGGGGCGGCGGCGCTGGAGGTTGGCGACCTGAGCCAGTACCGTTGGATCGTCTACCCGGCCAACATGCCCATGCGCCAGGCGCTGGAGCGTGAATTGAGCGAGGCGGGGGTGGAGGTGCCACGCTACCCGCTGGAAACCTTCTCCACCTTCGCCACCTTCATGCTGCTGGAAGACGACCCGACGCTGGTGGCGGTGATCCCCAGCGCCGTGGCGGCCTTTGCCGAGCAGCGCGGGTTGCTGGTGTCGCTGGCAGTGCAACTGCGGGCGCTGAGCGAGCCGTTCGGGATCGTGCACCGAGTAGCAGCGCCGCTGTCGCCGGCGGCGCGGTTGCTGGTGGAGGAGCTTAAGGCCGGTTGAGCCCTGTTGCGGCTCCCTGTTGGAGCAATTGTCTCGCGCTGCCTGTCCTGGCCTTATCGCCGGCAAGCCAGCTCCCACAGGTACTGCAAAAACCTTGAAAGCAGCTCGACCGGTGTGGGAGCCGGCTTGCCGGCGATGGGCTGCAAAGCAGCCCCAACCGGCTGTATCTCAGAACTGCCGCTCGCGGTAATCGATCAAGCTGGAAAACACCGCAATCAACACCGCAGCCGCCACAAAGAAGATCAGCGCAAAGAAGTAGTCCCCGCTGAACTGTACGATCAGCCCGATCACGATCGGCACCAGCACCCCGGCCATGTTGCCACAGAAATTCATGGTGCCACCCAGCACACCGGTGCGCGACGGCCCGCCGATGATCGCCGGCAGGCACCAGTACATCCCGCACCAACGGATGAAGAACATCGCCACGCACAGCAGGCTGATCACCGCGACGGTCTCGCCCACATAGGCTGCCGCCAGGATGCACAGCGCCGCCACCAGCGCCGAGCCGCTGAACAGGGTGCGCATCACCAGGTTCGGCGAGGCACCGCTGGCCCGCCAGCGGTCACCGATCCAGCCGCCGATCAGTTCGCCGACAAACCCGCACATGAAGATCAGGAAGGTCGCCCCGCCCATGGCCGAGATGTTCAGGCCGTGGGCCTTGTGCAGGTAGCTCGGCATCCAGGTCAGCAGGCCATAGAACACTGCCAGGATGCAGCTGTAGCCGGCGAACATGGCAAAGATCGAACGGTCCTTGAGCAATTCGCGCAGCGGCAGGCTGGCCTTGGCTGCCGCGGCATGGGCGCTGGCGTTGCCTTCGGTGATGTGGCGCAGCTCGGCCTCGTTCACCCCCGGGTGCTCGCTGGGGTGGTTGCGGATGTACTTCCACGCCAGGATGCCGGCCAATACGGTGCCGACCCCGGCCACCACGAAGGCCAATCGCCACGAGCCCAGCCAGGCAATCAGCCCGGAAATCAGGATCGCACCCAGGGCGCTGCCCAGCGGTGCGCCGCCATCCACCAGCACCGCGCCACGGCCACGTTCGTTAGGCGTCAGCCAGGCGCCATTGAGCTTGGCCCCGGCGGGCATGATCGGCGACTCGGCCACGCCCAGGCCGATGCGTGTCAGCAGCAGTACCAGCCAGTTGTGCGAGGCCGCGCCCAGTGCCTGGAACAGGCCCCAGGCCACGGTTGCCGCACCAATGATGCCGCGGGTGTGGAAGCGGTCCAGCAGCATGCCGCCAGGGATTTGCATCAAGGCATAGGACCAGAAGAACGCACTGAGCATCAGCCCTTCCATGGCCGGCGTCAGGTTGAATTCGGGGGCGATCAGCGGTAGCGCAACCGACAGCGAGGCGCGGTCGATGTAGTTGATTGCGGTCAGCAGCAACAGGATCAGGAAGATGCGCCAGCGCACCGTGGTCATCGGGGCCGCAGCGGGCAGCGCCAGGTCGGCCGGGGAGGGGATGGTCTTCATCGCAGGAGCTCGTTGTTGTGATTATCGGGAGGCGTAGCAACTACGCAGGCCGATTGTTGGAGCGCTGCCGGCATTGCAGGTAATGAAAAGAGCTGATCCGCCAATAACGCCTGCTTATTACCCGGGCAGGGGATAAGCAGCGGTTATTGGCGGATCAGCTCTTTTCATTATCGGCGGCCCTGGCCCGCGCTCTAGATTGCCCCGGCACGGCCCGCCAGCGTCACGGCGGGCACAACAAGAACAACGTAGTTGCCTGAGGACCCCTCATGAGCCAATTCCAGTTCCATTTCCCCACCATTGCCAAATGTGGCGCGGGCCTGGCCGACCAGGCCGGTGCGCTGCTCAAGCCGTACGTGGACGGTACCCTGTTGGTGGTCACCGACCAGGGCCTGATCGACGCTGGTATTCTGGCCGGCTTCTTTGCCTCGCTGGAGCAGGCGGGCATCGACTACCAGCTGTTCTCTGCCGTTGAAGCCAACCCCAGCACCGACGTGCTCGACGCTGCCGTGGCGCTGCTCAAAGCGCGCAACTGCACCGCCGTGATCGGCGTGGGCGGCGGCAGCAGCATCGACACCGCCAAGGGCGTGGCGGCGATGGCCACCAACCCTGGCAACATCCTCGACTACGAGGGCTACGACAAACTGACCCAGCCGCCGCTGCCGATCTTCGCCATCCCGACCACCTCCGGTACCGGCAGCGAATGCACGGCGTCGACCGTGTTCACCAACAAGCGCACGCTGTTCAAGACGGTGATCGTCAGCCCGCGGCTGTTCCCGCGCCTGGCCATCCTCGACCCGGCACTGACCCTGAAGCTGCCTGCGGCCATCACCGCTGCCACCGGCATGGATGCCCTGACCCATGCCATCGAGTCGTATGTGTCGCGCCAGGCCAACCCGATCAGCCAGGCCATGGCCCTGCAGGCCATTCGCATGATTGCCGGCAGCCTGGAAAAAACCTACTTCGTCGGCACCGACATGGCCGCCCGCGAACAGATGCTGCTGGGTTCGTTCCTGGCCGGGGTGGCGTTTTCGCAATCCAAGCTGGGCAACGTGCATGCCATTTCCCACACCTTCGGCGGGGTGTTCAACATCCCCCATGGCATCGCCAACGCCGCCCTGCTGCCTTACGTGATCAAGTTCAACCTGCCGGCCTGCCCGGAGCGCTTCCGTGACATCACCATTGCACTGGGCGCCGATGTGACCGGGCTCAACGTGGAACAGGCCGCGGCACGCACGGTGGACGCGGTGGTGGCCCTGAACCAGGCCATCGGCATTCCCGCGACCATCCGTGAACTGGGCGTGGACCTGGAGTTCCTGCCGCAAATGGTCAGCGACTCGATGCGCAGCGGCAACGTGCTGGTCAACCCACGCCTGACCACCGCACGCGATGTCGAGCGCCTGATCACCGACGCCTACCACGGCAACCTCTGAACCTTTGGCGGAACCACGACCATGTTCTATGAAATGCGTACCTACACCCTGCACATCGGCAAGATGAAGCAATACCTGGAGCACTTCGAAAAGGAAGGCTTGCCGGTGATCTCGCGCTACGCCAAGCTGGTGGGCTGGTGGTACACCGAGATTGGCGAACTGAACCAGGTGGTGCACATCTGGGCCTACGAGAGCCTTGACGACCGCATCGAGCGCCGCGCCGCCCTGTACCGCGATGCGGACTGGCTGGAGCGCTTCATCCCCGTGGCCTTCCCGATGCTGGTGCGGATGGAATCGAAGCTGTTGATGCCTGCCGCGTTTTCGCCGATCCAGTGACCCTGTAACTGCATTGCATCAAGGAGCAACCCAATGGATCTAGGCATTACCGGCCGCTGGGCCATCGTCTGCGCGGCCAGCCAGGGCCTGGGCAAAGGCTGCGCCGAGGCGTTGGGCAAGGAAGGCGTCAACCTGGTCATCAATGCCCGTACCCAGGCCACCCTGGAGCAGACCGCCGCCGAGTTGCGCGCGGCCTGCCCGGGCATCGAGGTGCGCACCGTGGCCGGTGATGTCGCCGACGCCGAGGTGCGCCAGGCGCTGCTGGCAGCCTGCCCGCAGGTGGATATCCTGGTCAACAATGCCGGTGGCCCGCCGCCGGGCGACTTCCGTGACTGGGGCCGCGAGGACTGGCTGAAGGCACTGGACGCCAACATGCTTACCCCCATCGAGCTGATCAAGGCGGTGGTCGATGGCATGGCCGAGCGCGGGTTCGGCCGGGTGGTGAACATCACCTCCGGTGCGGTAAAGGCGCCGATCGATATTCTTGGCTTGTCCAATGGTGCACGCAGTGGCCTGACCGGCTTCATCGCCGGCCTGGCACGTCAGCAGCGCCTGGCGGGCAGCAACGTCACGCTGAATAATCTGCTGCCTGGGGCGTTCGACACAGCGCGCCTGCAGAAGACCTTGAAGGCGGCAGGTGGCGATGTGCAAGCCACCACCCAGGCGCGGCGCAAGGCCATCCCGGCGGCGCGCTTTGGCAATGCCGGCGAGTTCGGCGCTTACTGCGCGTTCCTGTGCAGTGCACATGCCGGGTACATCACTGGGCAGAACCTGTTGATCGATGGCGGGGCGTTCCCCGGTACGTTCTGAAGATGGGGCCGCGCGACACAAGGCCGCTCCTACAAAGGGATGTGCATCCCCCTGTAGGAGCGGCCTTGTGTCGCGAAAGGGCTGCAAAGCAGCCCCAGGATCGAAATCGATCAGTGAATCGCCACGGGGTTGATGTTCACCTGGGTCGAGCCCTTGTACAGCGGCTGGCCAAGCACGAACAGGAACTCGAACACCTTGTCCTTCACAAGCGCGCGGGTGTCGATCAGTTCCAGGTTGTAGATGCCGCGCTTGGCAAGCATGAACTGGTTGACCGGGAACTCTTCACCGGTCGGGTTCGGGTACACCTCCGACGCCCAGGTATCGCCACCAAAGGCAACAATACCCTGGTCCGCCAGCCACTCGGCCGCCGGCAGGTCGATGCCCGGTTCGGTGGCGAGGAACTGCTGGTTGTCCTTGCCGATCAGTTCCAGCCAACCGGTGTTGAACAGCACCACGTCACCCTTGCGCAGGGTAATGCCTTGCTTCTTCAGTACGGCCTTGATGTCGTCGACGGTGAACGAGGTGCCGCCGGGCACGATGGCCTTGCCGTAGTGAGCGGTCATGTCCAGCACCACGCCGCGGGTGACCATGGGCGGTACTTTTTCCACGCCCAGCTTGGTCACGCCTTCGACAGTGACGAAGTCGGCAGCTTTGTTGCCGTTGTAGTAGACATTGTCGATACCGATGTGGCCGATGCCGTTGAGCTGGGTGCCGACGCCGGTCCAGCCGTTGACCAATTCATCGTTGAAGCTGAACTTGTTGCGGCCCAGGGTCTGGCCGGCCTGCTCGCCAGGCTGGATGTTGTACAGGTGGAAGCTGCGGTGGCGGAAGGCTGGCAGGTCTTTGCTAACCGGTACGGCCAGCGGGTAGGTCTTGCCGGTCTTGACCAGGCCAACCGCCTGTTTGACCACTTCGGGGGTGAGCAGGTTGGCGGCGCCGATTTCATCCTGTTTGCCGTAGGGCGAGGTCTGCCAGTAGGCGGCCAGGGTGGCCTGGGCAGTGGACGCCAGGGCGACGGCAAGCAGCAGGGGCTTGAAGCGTTTCATCGGGTACTCCTGATAGTGAGGCGTTGTCAGGAGCTGATTCTGCGCAGGGCCACCTGTGGGAAAAAGCGGCCCGGGGGACAATGACTTTTGCTTGCCGGTCAACAACCATCCTCGTGCAGCGCCAGGCTCTGGCGCAACTGCTCGAGCATGGCCTGGCGCAGTGCCTGGGGCGCCTGCACGCAGATCGAGCCGGCCTGGGAAAGTAGCCAGCCCATCAACGCGCGGTTGTCGTCGACGGTGGCTAGCAGGGTGGCGCCACCGTCCGCTTGCAGCGTCAGTTGCATGTCTGCCGACAGTGGCGACGCTTCCAGGCGCCGGGCCAGGGCATCATCGACCCACGCGTGCAGCACGACCTGTTCCGAGGGGGTGAGCGCATCAGGTTGCAACTGCTGCGCTTCACGCAGGTTCAGGCCCGGTTGCCAGTACCAGCCGTAGGGCATGCCTTTGCTGTTGCACTGCACCGGGAACAGCGCCGCAAGCTCCACCAGGTCGCGTTCGACGGTGCGTTTGCTGGTGATATGGCCCACGGCTGTCAGGGCGGCCTGCAACTGGGTGGAACTCATCCCTGGGTGACGGCCGGGCAGCAGCTTGAGCAGCTGCCACTGGCGGGCGATGGTGTGACGGGTAGGGTGGCTGGGCAAAGGGCTCGTCCTTGAAGACAGGCACGAGGCCTGCCTGAGCAGTGGCGTTTAGCTATTGCCCAGCATACCTTGTAGCAGAATGGGATCCAAGTTTTCGCACAGGGCGTTCAGTCGAGGCGCGTCACCCATTTGCCTGCGCCTTGGCCCTCTTTCAACTGCCGCAGAGCCTGGGGCAATGCCGAGAAAGCGAACTCGCGGCGTTGTGGCGCGATCAGGCTGCCATCGGCGACGGCCTGCAGCAGGCGTTCACCAGCTACGCGCAGGGCTTGGCGGTCAGCCAATTGGCCATGGGCATGAATGCTGTTAAGCGCCACTTCATGCAGCGAGATCGCCGTGCCGAAGGCCGGCGTTGGCGCGGTTTCCTGGCGGTCCTGGATGCACACCAGGTGGCCGTTGTAACCGAGCAGGTGAGCAAGGCTGCCGGCATGGGCGCCGCTGACGGTGTCGAACAGGGCATGCAGCGGGCGCTCGCCCAGGGCGGCCTGCAGTTGGTTCTGCCAATCGGCGTCGTGGTAGTCGAACACCCCGCTCACACCAAGGGCCTTGAGCGTGGCGTGGTGGCGTCGGCCGGCACTGGCCCACACGCGCAGGCCACGCTGCGCGGCCAGTTGTGCGAGGTAGAAGCCCACTGCGCCACCGGCGCCGATCACCAGCACGTCGCGGCTGGCACCTTCGGGTACCTTGGCCAAGGCCTGCCAGGCGGTCAGGGCGGGGCAGGGCACAGCGGCCGCGGCGGTGTCGCCGAGCGCACTGGGGATATGCATCACCAGGCTGGCATCGAGCAGGCAGTGCTGGGCAAAGCTGCCGTCCCGCGCCAGCGACTGGTGGTAGGCAACGCGGCTGCCCAACGGCAGGTCGACGCCTGCGCCAACGGCGACTACCACACCGGCGCCATCCACACCCGGGACCGTGCCTTGCTGCCAGGCAGGGTGGCCCCATTCGCAGATTTTCCAGTCCACCGGGTTGAGGGCAATGGCACGGTTGGCCACCAGCACCTCGCCGGGGCCGGGTTGTGGCAGGGGTTTACGCAGCAGTTGCAGGCCATCGAGGCCGGCGTTCGGGGTCCAGGCCCAGGCTTGATGATCGGTTGGCATGGTGCGGGTCCTCTCGAGACGGGTGTGGGCGGCAGGCTAGCGGGGATCGGGCGGGGGAAACAGGTGCGGTGAGGGCAAGGTGTTTTGATTTCAGGGCAAAAGTCTGGGGCCGCTTTGCGGCCCATCGCGACACAAGGCCGCTCCTACAAGGGAAACGCGTTCTCCTGTAGGAGCGGCCTTGTGTCGCGATGGGCTGCAGAGCAGCCCCCAGGTTGAACTCAGATAGCCAGGCTGTCGACCACACCACCGTCGACCCGCAGCGCTGCACCGGTGGTGGCGGACGAGTAAGGGGAGGCCAGGTACACCGCCAGGTGGGCGACTTCGTCGACATCGGCGGCACGCTGGATGATCGAGCTCGGCCGTGCGGTACGCACGAAGTTGTCGGCTTCTTCACGAATGCTGCGCCCGGACGCCTGGGCTGCATCAGCCACCAGCGCGGCCACGCCGTCGGTCAGTGTCGGGCCGGGCAGCACTGCGTTCACGGTTACCCCGGTGCCAGCCAGGCGCTTGGCCAGGCCATGGGATACCGCCAGGTTGGCAGCCTTGGTGACGCCGTAGTTGATCATGTCGGCAGGGATGGCGATGCCCGACTCCGAGGAGATGAACAGGATCCGCCCCCAACCGTTCTCCACCATGCCCGGGGCATAGAGGCGGGCCAGGCGCACGCCGCTCAGCACGTTGGTGTCGTAGAACCGCGTCCACTCGCTGTCGGCCACTTCGAAGAAGTCGACATCGTCGTAGATGCCCAGGTTGTTGACCAGGATGTCGGCCCGTGGGTGGGCGGCGAACAGGGTTTCGGCACCGGCGGCGGTGCCCAGGTCGGCAACCACGCCGTGGATCTGCCC
Organism: Pseudomonas sp. TE3-3-F2023; assembly: GCF_036784815.1. Classification (NCBI taxonomy): domain Bacteria; kingdom Pseudomonadati; phylum Pseudomonadota; class Gammaproteobacteria; order Pseudomonadales; family Pseudomonadaceae; genus Pseudomonas; species Pseudomonas sp. TE3-3-F2023. The sequence continues at coordinate 3,007,546 of NZ_CP145113.1, forward strand.
ACGGCCGCCTTGTTCGCGCAGTTCGGCCAGGGCGGCATCCAGCGACTTCTGGCTGCGGCCGGCAATGACTACGTCAGCGTTGGCGCGGGCCAGGCCGCGGGCGATAGCCAGGCCAATACCGCCGGTCGAGCCGCTGATGATGGCGGTGCGTCCGCCGAGGTCGATGTTCATGGAATGGCTCCTGGGGGGTGAGTTGCATCGATAGGAGCCATCCTAGTGAAGCGCAGTAAGACTGTAAAAGACGCAATTCGACTGAGTTCAGACCTTGATTGACTTATCAAACCCTTGCTCGGCCAATGCCAGTACCCGCTCGCGGAAAATGCCCACGATCGGCCTCAAGTCGACCTGGTGCCAGACCGCCCACAACTGCTCGCTAGGCTGGAACCAGTCCAGCTGGCGCAGCACCACGGTCGGCCCGGCACTGGCCGACAGGCTGCTTTGCACCATGGCCAGCCCCAGGCCGGCGGACACCAGGCCTAGCACGCTCAGCGGGTCGTTGGCCTCCAGCGACAGGCGCGGGGTGAAGCCGGCATCGCCACAGCGGGCGATGAAATCGTCACGCTTGTGGCCCTGGTCGGGCTGGCCGCCGGTGATGATCCAGTCCTGTTCGTGCAGATCGGCGGGGGTCAGCTCGGCCCTGCTGGCCAGCGGGTGCGTGGCCGGGATGGCGAGCAGCAATGGGTCGTCCAGCACCGGCTGGCCGCTCAGGTCGGGGTCATTCTTTGGCGGCGGCTCGCAAACCAGGGCAATGTCCAGGCTGCGCTGACGCAGGCCTTCGAACTGTTCGTTGGGGGTCATGTTGTACAGCGCAATGTGAATGTTCGGACGCTCGCCACGAATCGCCCGCACAGCGCCCGGCAGCACGCCGGCATGGATGGCATGGTTGACGTAACCGATGCACAAGCCGCCTTCCTCGCCACGGCCCAGGCGCTTGCCCAGCGATTCCAGGCGCTCGGCATGCTTGAGCAGGCCGCGCGCTTCGGCCAGGAAGGTACGACCGTCTCTGGTCAGGTACAGGCGCTGGTTGCGCCGTTCGAACAGGGCCAGGCCAAGGTTGTCCTCCAGCTGGGCAATCTGTCGGCTGAGGGGGGATTGGGAAATATGCAGCTGCTCGGCTGCCCGGCCGACGTTCTCGCATTCGGCGACAGCTACGAAGTAGCGCAACTGACGTAGATCTTGCATGAGACCTCCAGGGACTTAACTGTTAACAATTATGACTTGGGAGGTCTCGATCTTGCCAGCCTGGGATGCGTTCACTTCGTCGGGTTGATGAACGCGGTCAATTGTGGGAGCGGCCTTGTGTCGCGAAAGGGCTGCAAGGCAGCCCCAGGGGTTCAGCGCAAAGACATATATTGCTGGGGCTGCTTTGCAGCCCTTTCGCGACACAAGGCCGCTCCCACAACTGACCGCGCAGGCTGGGACATTTAGGTTGACCCGCTCGCAATAGCTTGAGGATGACCTTTGCCGTCAAATCAAAACTCATTGTCCCGTCCCCACCTTTTTCCCATCCCCACGTCCCCCGAGAATTCACCCATCCCAACCTTCCACAGGTGATTCTCAAATGCCTCTCGCCTTGTTAGCCCTGACCCTGGCGGCTTTCGCCATCGGCACTACGGAGTTCGTGATCGTCGGCCTCATCCCGACCATCGCCAATGACCTGGCGGTCACCCTGCCTTCGGCCGGCCTGCTGGTCAGCCTTTACGCCCTCAGCGTCGCCATCGGCGCGCCTCTGCTCACCGCCATGACCGGCCGTGTCCCGCGCAAGCTGTTGCTGGTCGGCCTGATGGCGCTGTTCACCGCCGGTAACCTGGTGGCCTGGCAGGCGCCCAGCTACGAATCGCTGATCATGGCGCGCATCCTCACCGGCCTGGCCCACGGGGTGTTCTTCTCGGTCGGCTCGATCATCGCCACCAGCCTGGTGCCGAAAGAAAAAGCCGCCAGCGCCATCGCCACCATGTTCAGTGGCATGACCGTGGCCTTCGTCACCGGTATCCCGCTGGGTACCTTCATCGGTCAGCACTTTGGTTGGCGCGTGACCTTCCTGGTGGTGGCTGCCTTCGGCCTGGTGGCGCTGCTCGGCGCACTGCTGTTCGTGCCCAAGCGCATCCAGCACAGCCAGCCGGCACCGCTGCTGCGCCAACTGCGGGTGATGCTGCAACCGCGCCTGCTGCTGGTGTATGCCATGACTGCCGTGGGTTACGGCGGCTCGCTGATCGCCTTCACCTTCCTTGCCCCGATCCTGCAGGACATTGCCGGCTTCGGCGCCAACAGCGTCGCCCTGGTGCTGCTCGCCTACGGCGTTTCGGTTGCCCTGGGCAACATCTGGGGCGGCCGCCTGGCCGACCGCAAAGGCCCGGTCAAGGCACTGTCGATCATCTTCCTGCTGCTGGCCGTGGTGCTGCTGGCGCTGACCTTCACTGCGCCGCATCCGGTGCTGGTGGTAGTCACCGTACTGGCCTGGGGCGCGGTGGCCTTCGGCAATGTGCCGGGCCTGCAGGTGTACGTGGTGCAGCAGGCGGAAAAGGTCGCCCCCGACGCAGTCGACGTGGCTGCCGGTTTCAACATCGCCGCCTTCAACCTGGGTGTGGCCGGTGGTTCCTGGGGCGGTGCCCAAGTCGTGCAACAGCTCGGCCTCGGCCACACCCCATGGATTGCCGCGCTGGTCACCCTCGGTGCCCTGGCCCTTACCCTGTACAGCGGCCGCCTCGACCGCCGCGTACCTGCCCAGCCACAACCTGTCGTCAGCCGCGCCTGACCCCTGATTCGACTTACGGAGATGCTCATGATGACTCAAGATCCGCTTTTCCAACCCCTGCAATTCGGCACCCTTGACCTGCCCAACCGTGTGCTGATGCCACCGATGACCCGCTCCCGCGCCGCACAGCCTGGCGATGTCCCGACCGCGCTGATGGCCGAGTACTACGCACAACGCGCCAGTGCCGGGCTGATCGTCAGTGAAGGCACCTGGATCTCGCCACTGGGCAAGGGTTACGCCCGCACCCCGGGTATCCACACCCAGGCGCAGATCGACGGCTGGCGCCTGGTCACCGAGGCGGTACATGCCGCAGGCGGGCGCATCTTCGCCCAGCTCTGGCACGTCGGTCGCCTCAGCCACAGCAGCCTGCTCGGCGGCCAGGCACCGGTGTCGTCCTCGGCGATGCAGGCCGAAGGCGTGAATGTGTTCATCGACAATGCCGACGGCACGCCAGGCTTTGTCCAGGCCTCCAAGCCGCGCGCGTTGAGCGAAGCGGAAATTGCCGAGATCATCGAGCAGTACCGCCAGGCTGCGCGCAATGCCATGGCGGCTGGTTTTGACGGTGTCGAGTTGCACGCGGCCAACGGTTACCTGGTCAACCAGTTTCTCGATTCCGGCGCCAACGATCGTACCGACCGCTACGGCGGTTCGCTGGAAAACCGTCTGCGTTTCCTCGACCAGGTCACCCGTGCGCTGGTCGAAGGCACCGGCGACGCTCAGCGCGTAGGCGTACGCCTGGCGCCGCTGACCACGCTCAATGGCTGTGTCGATGCCGACCCGGTCACCACCTATACCGCGGCGGCCAAGCGCCTGGGCGAAATCGGCATCGGCTACCTGCACATTGCCGAAGCCGACTGGGATGACGCGCCGGACATGCCAGTGGACTTCAAGCAACAGCTGCGGGCAGTGTTCCCCGGTGTGATGGTGTATGCCGGCAAATACACCGGCGAACGTGCACGGCGTGCGCTGGAGGAGGGCTGGGCTGACCTGATCGGCTTCGGCCGGCCATTCGTGGCCAACCCGGACCTGCCGGCGCGGCTGAAGCTGAATGCGCCACTGGCCGAGCACGAACGGGCCACGCTGTTCGGTGGTGATGCCCATGGTCTGACCGACTACCCGGCACTGGCAACAGCCTGACCCCGACCGCTCCCCATGGAAATGCAAATGACTCATTGAGCTAGCAGGGACCCTGTGGGAGCGGTTTTAGCCGCGAACACCGGCGCAGCCGGTGCCATGCACCGCGTTGGATTCAAAGGGCTGGGCGATCTCCCACAAACACGGCATTTCGCCTGTCGTGTCTCACCTCTGTGCTTGAGCAGCGACGACTTGTTTGTGTCCTATATATGGACCAAAATATGGCTCTCTATTGAGGGTGTAAACATGCAAAACATATTCGCTGACGTGGCCGTAAGCGTGTCGGAACTGAAAAAGAACCCATCCGCGGTGATGACCGGCGCTGCGGGTATGCCCGTCGCCGTGCTCAATCACAACCGCGTGATGGGTTACATGGTGCCGGCCGAACTGTACGAGGCCATGATGGAACGCTTGGAAGATCTCGAATTGAGCGAACTGGCCAAGTCGAGGTTGGGTGAAAAAGGCGTACCGGTATCCCTGGATGACCTATAAACTCGAATTCCTGCCTTCGGCACTGAAAGAGTGGGGCAAGCTAGGCCACACCGTGCGCGAACAGATCAAGAAAAAACTCGCCGAGCGCCTGCAGTCACCCAAGGTACAGGCCGACGCGCTGCGTGACCTGCCGAACCACTACAAAATCAAGCTCAAGGCCTCTGGATATCGCCTCGTCTATCGAGTCGAGGACGAGCGTATCGTTGTAGTGGTGGTATCGGTTGGCAAACGCGAGCGTAGCGAGGTGTATCGATCCGCTCAGAAGCGGTAAACGCCATCATGGCCATCAACCAAACGCCGCACGCTGCCAATGCGCCTCGCTTACGATCGCAATGTTCGCACCCACTTCCCTGATTTCCACTGCTTTCGTGATCTTCGTGCCATAACTGCTGTGTAGCCACTGCTCGTTGCCAATACTGCCAATGACCAGGTAGTGGGTCTTCTTGCTCACCCCCGCGGCGATTGAACCCCCACGTTCGACTACCAGCGCTTCGCATGCTTTGCGAGGCCCGTAAGCCATTGTGCCGGTAAACAGGAACATGCGGCCTGTCCACTCCATCCTTTGAGGAACTCGGCTTCTTGTTGATTGACCTGATTGTCAGCAGTCAGGCTCGCAGCGATTCCAATCAACCCATCAACCGAGCGCTGCGCGATCCGCGCTTCGTGGAAAAAGCGGCTGTTCTGAAATTCCTGATGAAGATCGACCATTCCCTGTTCCTCGTTTCTATTCCATCAGTATCACAGCGTTGGCGTATTTTTCCTGGTCCGGTGTGAAGGTGGTCAGCATGCCGGTGTGATTACAGGTCAGGGTGAGCTCTGTTCGCGTATCGATGAACAGATCCTCGCCGCGAAGGCCCTGCCATTGCGCCAGATACTTGAACGAGCCGTACTTCATCGGTTTCTTCAAGGCGCGATCATGGCCACCTTTCCAACCTAGCACCGGAAGTGCGCCATCGATGCAGTGCCGGGCAAGTTCTGGCTGGGTCAGGGCCCGCTCACGGCCAATCTCCCAGCACCGGATCAAGCCCTCGTCGGGCCCCTTCCATGCTTCTTCCCAGGTGATCAAAGTGCGGATGGGGTGATGAATAGGGCGTCGAATGACCCCGGTGGCTCGATCCATGACTGAGATTGTCCGTAATGTTCAGTGGGGCTGGATGCTACTAATTGGCCACTATCGTGTCCAGTGCTCGCCAACCCCGGCTCCGCGTTCAGTCAAGGCGCTGCTGCAACGCCTCGATAAACACCTCTTCCGCCCGGCTGAAGCGCTGTTCCCTGTTCCACAACAGGTGGATATCCACATCGGCAATCCCTTCCTGCGGCGGCAGCTTCCACAGCAACCCGGCGTCTACATCCGGTGCTACCACATGCTCGGGCAGGCAGCCTATGCCAAACCCGGCAATCACCAGCCGGCGCACTTCCTCAAGGCTGGGTGACGATGCCACGATCCGCCCGGCAAACCCTTGCTGGTCGCGGAAAATGGTCAGTGGCGACAGCATGCCGCCTATCTGGTCACTGGTGAAACTGACGAAGTTCTCACGCTGCAGGTCGCCTTCGGCCTGGCCGAACAGGGCATGGTGCTTGCCACAGAAGAACGCATAGCGCTGGCGCAGGAACAACCGTTGTTCCAGCCGTGGCTGCGCACGCCGGTTCAGGCTTAGGCCCGCCGTGGCGGTTTTTTCCTGCAGGGCGGCGACGATGTCGGAGCTGCGCATTACATCAATCTCCAGCTCCACCCGCGGGTGCTGGCGGTGGAAGTCGGCCAGGAAGTCGTCGAAGCGTTCGTTGACGATACGGCTGATCATCAGCAGGCGTACCTTGCCCACCAGTTCGTCCGCCGGCTGCTCCAGCAAGCTGCCGATCTGCGACATCTGCCCATAGACCTCGCCAGCCAGCTGAAACAGCTGCTCGCCCATTTCCGTCAGCACGAAACGCGGTCCGCGGCGGGCGATGAGCTGGCGGCCAAGCTGTTCTTCAAGGCGCTTGAGTGCCTGGCTCACTGCCGGCTGGGTGAGGTGCAGGCGCGCGGCAGCGCGGCTGATGGACAGCTCCTGGCCAATGACCCGGAAGGTACGCAGCAGGTTCCAGTCGAGGCGGTCGTTGAGCAGACGGTCGGGCATGGCAGGGCTCGATAATAAGCATGGCTAATATTTCGAATAATAAATAGAAAATTGACTAATCATAGCCCCGGGCCGATAAATCGCAGGTATCGAGGCCTGCTGAGTCGGTGCTGGCCTCTTCGCGGGCTTGCCCGCTCCCACAGGGTCACCACAAGTTTCGAATGCTGCGCAGTACCTGTGGGAGCGGGCGAGCCCGCGAAGAAGCCAACACCGATTCAACAAGCCAAGCGCCACAAGAGCGCCCCCGTGCCCCCGACAACTCCTGCCAGAACAACAAGCAAAGGAGCCTCCATGAAGCCCACCGCTTCCCCCCAGCCACGCCGTGCCGCCGCTGCCGCGTTCATTGGCACCATGATCGAGTGGTACGACTTCTACATCTACGCCACCGCCGCTGCCCTGGTGTTCGGCGCGCTGTTCTTCCCCTCCGACAACAGCCTGTTCAGCACCATGGCCGCGTTCGGTACCTTCGCCGTCGGCTTCTTCGCCCGGCCGCTGGGTGGCATCGTCTTCGGCCACGTGGGCGATCGTATCGGCCGCAAGAAATCGCTGGTCATCACCTTGCTGATGATGGGCATCGTCACCGTGGGCATCGGCCTGCTGCCGACCTACGCACAAATCGGCGCCACCGCGCCGGTGCTGCTGATCCTGCTGCGCATCGTGCAGGGCATTGCCGTGGGTGGCGAGTGGGGCGGGGCAGTGCTGATGGCTGGCGAGCATGCGCCCAAGGGCCGGCGCAACTTCTTCGCCTCGTTCGCCCAGCTGGGCAGCCCGGCGGGCCTGATCCTGTCGCTGCTGGCCTTTGGCGCGGTCACCCGCCTGCCGGAAGCAGACCTGATGAGCTGGGGCTGGCGCGTGCCATTCCTGGCCAGCGCGCTGTTGCTGCTGGTGGGCCTGGCGATTCGCCTGGGGGTGAATGAGTCGCCCGAGTTCATCGCCAGCCGCGAGCAGGCGGAAAAGGCCCGGCGCAAGGAGCAGGCCCCGGTATTCGAAGTGCTGCGCACGGCCTGGCGCCCGCTGTTGCTGTGCATCGGTGCCAATACCCTGGGTATTGCCGGGGTCTACTTCACCAACACCTTCATGATCAGTTACACCACCCAGCAATTGCACCTGGAGCGCTCGTTGATTCTGGAGTGCCTGTTCTTCGTGGCGATCATCCAGTTCTGCGTGCAGCCGTTGGCCGCCTGGCTATCGGAGAAGATGGGCGCCACCCGCTTCCTGGCCCTTGTCGCGCTGCTGGCGATGGCTTCGCCTTACCCGATGTTCGTGCTGGTCAGCTCGGGTCAGGGCCCGTTGATCGTACTCGGCATCGCCCTGGCAGCTGCGTGCATGGCGTCTTTCTACGCGGTGATCGCCGGCTATGTCAGCGGCATGTTCGAAACCCGCGTGCGCTACACCGCCATTTCCCTGGCCTACCAGATCTGCGGCGCCATCGCGGGCGGCCTGACCCCGCTGATCGGTACCTGGCTGGCCCACACCTTCACCGGCCAATGGTGGCCGATGGCGGTGTTCTACACCCTGATCGCCACTATTTCGCTGGTCTGCGTGCTCGCCCTGGCGCGCCAGTACGCCCGCAGCCAGCGCTTGGAACTGGCCTGATCGAACCGTTTTTCTGGAGTACCCGCACATGTTGAAAAGTAATGGCGAACGCCTGTGGGCGAGCCTGATGGCCATGGCCGAAATCGGTGCCACTGCCCGTGGCGGCAGCTGCCGCCTGGCCCTCAGCGACGAGGACAAGGCTGGCCGTGAACTGTTCAGCCACTGGTGCCGTGAAGCCGGCCTGACGCTGACCGTTGATGCCATCGGCAACCTGTTCGCTCGCCGCGCTGGCAGCGACCCGGATGCAGCGCCGGTGATGATGGGCAGCCACCTCGACACCCAACCTGAGGGCGGCCGTTTCGATGGCGTCTACGGTGTGCTGGCGGGTCTTGAAGTAGTGCGCCGGCTCAATGACCTGGACATCCAGACGCGCAAACCGCTGGAAATCGCCGTATGGACCAACGAGGAGGGCGCCCGCTTCACCCCGGCCATGTTCGGTTCGGCGGTGTTCACCGGCACTCTGGCCCTGGACGAAGCGCTGGCCATTCGCGACGCCGATGGCATCAGCGTCGCCGACGAACTGCAACGCACCGGTTACGCCGGCCAGCGCCCGCTGGGCGGCCAGGTCGATGCCTATTTCGAGGCGCATATCGAGCAAGGTCCGATCCTTGAAGACAACGCCAAGGCCATTGGCGTGGTCAGCGGCGGGCAGGCTATCCGTTGGCTGGACGTTACCGTCGAAGGCATGGCCGCACACGCCGGCACCACACCGATGCCATTGCGCAAGGATGCTCTGTACGGCGCTGCACAGATGATCCAGGCCGTCGAGCAACTGGCCGCCGACTTCGCACCGCAAGGCCTGACTACCGTGGGTGAACTGTCCATCGCCAAGTCCTCGCGTAACACCATTCCAGGGTTGCTGCAGTTCACCGTCGACTTGCGTCATCACCGGGATGAAGCCATCGAGGCGATGGAGCGCGACCTGACGTTGAAGCTGCAGGCCATCGCCAATCAGCGCGGGTTGCGGGTGCGTATCGAGCGCCACTGGGTCAGCCCGGCCACGCCGTTCGACGCCGACTGCGTAGCTGCCGTGCAGCAGGCGGTGGATGGCCTCGGCTATGACCAGCAGTCGATCGTCAGCGGTGCCGGCCACGACGCCATCCTGCTGGCCCGCTACTGCCCGACCGCCATGGTGTTCATCCCCTGTGTCGGCGGCCTGAGCCATAACGAAGCCGAAGACGTACTGCCCGAGGACGCCCGCCAGGGTGCCGATGTACTGCTCAACGCCGTGCTGGCCCGTGCGGGCCTGATCGAACAAGGAGAAGCCTGATGCGTTGCTACTTCCACCCCGAACAACTGCTGCACCACCCACGCAGCTATTACTCGCGCGGCGCCATGCGCACCCCGCAGGAAGTCCCCGAGCGCGCCCAGCGCCTACTCCAGGCAGCCAAGGCTCTGGGCTTCGACATCCGTCAGCCTGAGGACGCCGGCCTCGAGCCGCTCAAGGCAGTGCATGGCGAGGCCTACCTGGCCTTCCTCGAAGAGGCCCATGCGCGCTGGAAGGAAGTGCCCGAAGATTGGGGCGACGAGGTCATGTCCAACATCTTCGTGCGCGAACCCAACGCCTTGCGTGGCATCCTCGCCCAGGCCGGGCGCTACCTGGCTGACGGCAGCTGCCCTGTAGGCGAACACACCTGGCGCTCGGCCTATTGGTCTGCGCAAAGCGCGGTGGCCGGTGCCAAGGCCATTCTCGACGGTGAGCCGGCGGCCTATGCCCTGTGCCGGCCGCCCGGCCACCATGCGCGCTTCGATGCGGCCGGTGGTTTCTGCTACATCAACAATGCCGCTGTGGCTGCCCAGGCCTTGCGCAGCCGCTACAGCCGAGTGGCCATTCTCGATACCGACATGCACCACGGGCAGGGCATTCAGGAAATCTTCTACGAACGCCGGGATGTGCTGTATGTGTCGGTGCATGGCGACCCCACCAACTTCTACCCAGGTGTTGCCGGGTTCGCGGACGAGCGTGGCAGCGGTGCGGGGGAGGGGTACAACCTCAACTTGCCGATGGCGCATGGGGCTAGCGAAGCGGACTTCATGGGCCAGCTGGAAATCGCGCTGGCGGCGGTGAAGGACTTTGGCGCCGAGGTGCTGGTGTTGTCGCTGGGGTTCGATATCTACGAACTTGACCCGCAGAGCAAGGTGGCGGTGACGACTGAAGGGTTTGCGGTATTGGGCGAGCGGATTCGGGCGATGCGCTTGCCGTGCCTGATCGTGCAGGAAGGGGGGTATCACCTTGAGAGCCTGGAGGCTAATGCGCAGGCGTTTTTTGCCGACAAGGCGGACTGGCGATAAGTAGTGTCGGGGCTGACAGGTGCTTGCCATGACAGTTTCAGCGCCCATGAGATCGAGCGCCGCCCGCGCGGCGCTCGATCTCATGGGCGCTGAAGGTGTTGTGGCGAACACCCCGCAATCCGTTACACCCCACCCCGACGCACATGCTTCACCAACACCTTCTCCAGCAACTCCCACATCGCCGGCTCGGTACTGAACGCCACGTTGAACCGCATCCACCCGGTCGCCTTGGCATCGACCATGAACAACTGCCCGGGCCCGAGCATGATGCCTTTCTCCAACGCATCATCCAGCAACGCCGCGCTGTCCGGAATCGCCGGGTGGCGGGTCCAGATATACATCCCTTCATCCGACTCGGTGAACAGCTCGAAGCCCAACCGATGCAGATGCCGGCCAACTTCCTGGTGCGCCTCGGCCAGCCGTTGACGCAAGCGCTTGAGGTGCTTGCGCCAGCGCCCGTCGATGATCGCGGCATACACCACACGCTCCATCACCTGCGAGGTGGTCAGGCCAGAGCGCATCTTCAGGTGCAGCAGCTTCTGCATCAGCTCGGGGTTGGCCAGCATGTAGCCGACCCGCACATTGGGCGAAATGCTCTTGGAGTAGCTGCCCACGTACACCACCTGCTGCAGGTGGTCGAGGCTGGCCAGGCATGGCTGCGGTTCGGCGACCATGTCGGCATACAGGTTGTTCTCCACCAGGCGGAAGCCGTGCTGGCTGGCCAGCTGCAGCAGGCGGTGCAGCTGCGGCAGCGGGGTGCGCGAGCAGGTTGGGCTGTGCAGGTGCGGCTGGGTGAAGAACGCAGTGGGGCGGTGATGGGTGAGCAACTGCTCCAGCTGGTTCAGGTCGTAGCCGGCCGGTGTGCGCGGCACGCCGACCAGGGTCGCGCCCTGGGTGCGCAGGATGCTCATCAGGTTGGGATAGCCCGGGTCGTCCACCAGCACCACGTCGCCCGGGCGCACCAGGGTGCGCGCGGCCAGGTCCAGGGCCTGGCTGGCGCCATGGGTGAGCATCAGCTGCGCCGGGTTGGCGACGATAGACAGTTCCTGCTGCAGGTTCTGTGCGGTCAGTGCACGCAGCTCCATCAGGCCCATGGGATCGCCGTAGCCCGACAGCTCCAGCGGGCTGCCGGCCACCTGGCGCAGGCCGCGGCGCAGGCCGTCTTCGTACATCCAGTCGTTGGGCAGCCAGCCGCAGCCCGGCTTGAACGGCAACTGGCGGATTTCGAAGATCTGCTGCAGGTACCACTCGGAGTTGAACGTTGGTCGACTGGTGTCGGCCTCGGTGTTGTGCGGGTCGAGCAATTCGCCCGCCGCGCGGTTGACGAAGAACCCCGCATTGCCCCGGCTCACCAGCAGGCCCTGGGCGACCAGACGGTCGTAGGCCTCGACCACGGTGAAGGTGCTCACCGAATAGCTCGCGGCAAAGGCGCGGATCGAGGGGACCTTGGCGCCTGGCTTGAGGGTCTGGTTGTCGATCAACTCGCGCAGCCCGTCGATGATCTGGTTCACCAGCGGGGTCGAGGAGTCTGGATGTAATTCGAACATTCGGGGCCTTCAGGGTGCGTATCGCCCGGCGTTTGCAAGGTGTATTGCATGGGCGACCTGTACAGTGCAGTGCGAGTTTCATGCCACTGTGCATGGCTCTCTGCGCCGGACATTTTTACATTAGGTGTCAGATATCGCCACCTAAAGCATGTTCAGTTCGCCCCAGGCGCCTGCCCTGGGGCGCGTCAGCAGGCCGCCATGGAAGGCCTGCGTGTGTTCGCTCACACCATCCTGCGCGCATTAGCACTGATGTACGTGAAGCCGCCAGCCATCGGGGTTTCGCAGTTTTCCTTGGATAAAAAGAAGCACGGGGTACACAACTGATGGACGCAACATCCACAACCACCACCGCGAAAAGCGGGCACGAGAGCAAGCTCAGTGCCTCGCTCAAGTCGCGCCACCTGACGATGATGTCGATCGCCGGGGTTATCGGCGGCGCCTTGTTCGTCGGTTCCGGCAGCGTGATTCACAGCGCCGGCCCAGCCGCCGTGCTGGCCTACCTGGCAGGCGGCATCCTGGTGGTACTGATCATGCGCATGCTGGGTGAAATGGCGACTTCCTCGCCAGACACCGGTTCGTTCTCTACCTACGCCGATCGCGCCATCGGCCGTTGGGCCGGTTTCACCATCGGCTGGCTGTACTGGTGGTACTGGGTCATCCTGATGGCCTGGGAAGCTTATGTGGCGGGCAAGATCCTGCATGGTTTCTTCCCCGACGTCAGCGTCAACGTGTTCGTGCTGGCCACGACCCTGTTGCTGATCACCGTCAACTTCTTCAACGTCAAGCACTACGGTGAGTTCGAGTTCTGGTTCGCCTTGATCAAGGTGATCGCGATCGTCTGCTTCCTGATCGTGTGTACCGCTGCCGTGCTGAACATCTGGCAGTTCGGTGAAGTGCGTGGCATCAGCCACCTTACCGCCGAAGGGTTCATGCCCAACGGCATCACCACCGTGATCGGTGCCTTGCTCGGGGTGATGTTCGCCTTCCTCGGCGCGGAAATCGTCACCATCGCTGCTTCCGAAGCCAAGGACCCTGCTGCGCAGATCGTCAAGGCAACCAACTCGGTGGTGTGGCGTGTGTGCCTGTTCTACGTAGGTTCGATCTTCCTGATCGTCTGCCTGGTACCGTGGAACGACCCGCACCTGGGCGTTTCCGGCTATGGCGCATACCGCCGCACCCTGGAGCTGCTGGGCGTGCCGTATGCCGAGCTGCTGATGAACTTCGTGGTACTGACCTCGGTGAGCAGCTGCCTGATCTCGGGCCACTACACCGCTTCGCGCATGCTGTTCTCCCTGGCACAGCGTGGCGACGCGCCGTCGTTCTTCAAGATCACCCGCGCCGGCACCGGTGTACCGGTTTACGCGATCATGGGCTCGTGCGCCGTGGCCGTGGTGTGCGCGCTGATCAACTTCAGCGAGACCCTGCGCCCGAAAGACGTGCTGGAAACCCTGATGAACACCACCGGCATGATTGCCCTGCTGGTGTATCTGGTGATTGCCTTCTCGCAGCTGCGCATGCGCCGCAAGCTGATTGCCGAAGGCAAGGAAGTACGCCTGAAGATGTGGCTGTTCCCATGGCTGACTTACCTGGTGATCGCGTTCATCGTGGCCGCCCTGGTGACCATGGCCTTCATGCCTGACTACCAGATCCTGGTGATCTCCACCGGTATCGCCGCGGCAATCGTGGTGGCAATGGGTGTGGTGCATCAGATCCGCACTGCCAAGCAGCACTAAGCGTCATTCGCTCATCGAAACGGCCGGCTCCCTCGGGGACCCGGCCGTTTCGCGTTGTTGGGCATGGTTTTTTTCCGCTGGCATGTGAAAGCGCTGGTTCATCCAGGGCGAGCCGAGCAGGGCGGCGGTGGCGATCAGGGCCAGGATGGCGAGGGCGATGAAAGTTTTCATGGAGGGGCGCATACATGGACGACACCAAGCATAGGTGGTCAGTTCCGGCCCTATCGCCGGCAAGCCAGCTCCCACAGGTATTGCACATGGCTTGAGATCGGTGCGGTCCCTGTGGGAGCTGTCTTGCCGGCGATAGGGCCCTCAAAGCCGACAGATGGCATATGCTGAACACATTGCCCGCCCAGAGGAGCTTCACATGGCCTGGTCCGCCACCCAGTATTCGCTGTTCGAAGACGAGCGTACCCGCGCCGTGCGCGACCTGCTCGCCGCTGTGCCACCACGCCCGGTACGCCACGCCACCGACCTGGGCTGTGGCCCTGGCAACTCCACCGAGGTGCTGCTGCAACGTTACCCGGATGCCCAGGTGACGGCCCTGGACAGCGACCCCGACATGATCGACAAGGCCCGCGAGCGCAAACGGCTGTGCATACCCCGGGTGCGCATGGTCATCGGTGACATTGCCGGCTGGTCAGCCCCCGAGCCGCAGGACCTGATCCTGGCCAATGCCTCGCTGCAATGGGTGCCTGACCACGCCTCGCTGTACCCGCACCTGATGCGCCAGTTGAGCGAAGGTGCCAGCCTGGCCGTGCAGACCCCGGACAACCTCGACGAGCCGGCCCACCGGCAGCTGCGCGAAATCGCCAGCCAGGGCCCCTGGGCGGCGAAGTTCGCTGATTTCCAGCTGCCGCCACGGCACAGCGCGGCGTTCTACTACGACCTGCTCAGCCCGCTGTGTGCACGGGTGGATGTGTGGCGCACCACCTACCACCACCCGTTGGCCGGCGGCGCCGAAGCCGTGGTGGAATGGTTCAAGGGTTCGGCCTTGCGACCGTATCTGGGGCGGTTGGATGCCCGGGAGCAGGTGGATTTCCTGCAGATGTACCTGCAGGCGATGCAGCGCGACTACCCGCCGGCCACCGATGGCAAGGTGCTGTTGCCGTTCCCGCGGCTGTTCCTGATCGCTACCCGCTAGGGCGGCGCCAGCGCCAGGCCACGTAGCTGTAGATGCCGAGGTTGAGCAGCAGCACCAAAGTGCCCAACAGCAGCTGGATGTGCGGTGTCAGCCCTGCGGGGTAGATCAACGGCCAGATGTAGTGCTCGACGAAGCCGCCCTGGTAGCCTGCGTCACCGGCCGCGCTGCGCATGCGGTTTTCCCAGGTGGTCAGCGGGCAGCCCAGGTGCAGGCATTCCACCGCCAGGCCCCAGGCCAGCGCCGGCAGGTGCAGCAGCAGGGCAGGGCGCCAGCGCAGTACCAGCAGGCCGCCGAACAGCACCAGCAGGATGAACAGCAGGTGCAGCAGGACCAGGGTGTCGGCGGCAAGGCGGTAGAGCATGGGTTGTGTGCCGAGGGTTGAGGTTATCCCAGCATAGTCGGGTTGCCTGTGCCGGCCTCTTCGCAGCACAGGCTTACAACCCTTCCTCCACCATCTGCAGGAAGGTCGCCACCACCCGCCGCGTGCGCTGCTCGCTCAGGCACACCAGTGTCTCGGTCAGGTGCCGCTGGCAATCGACGATCGGCAATGCGCACACCCGCGCATCCGCACCAAACTCCGCCGCCGACACCACCCCCACACCAATCCCCACCACCACCGCTTCCCGCGCCGCTTCCCGGCCTTCTACCTGGATCGCCGGGCGGATCCGCAGCCCGGCTCGTTGCATTTCTTCTTCCAGGGTCTGCCGCGTCACCGACCCGGGCTCGCGCAGCACCAGCGGCGTATCGTCCAGATCCGCCAGGCTGATCGCGCCGCGGCTGGCCCAGGGGTGCTGGTGGGAGACAAACGCCACCATCGGGTCGCGGCGCAGCGGCAGGCAGTGCAGGCGCTCATCGTCCACGTCCCGCCCCAGCAGGGCCAGGTCGGCCTGGTAGCTGAACAGCCGGGCCAGCGATTCGTCGGTGTTGCCAGTCTCGATCTTTACCTGGATGCCCGGGTAGCGCTGGCAGAAGCGGGCGATCTGCGGCAGCACGTGCACTGGCGCATCCACCGCCAGCACCAGGCTGCCGGTGTGCAGCGCACGCGAATCCTGCAGTAGTTCATGGGCCTCGGCCTCGCAGGCGAACAGGCGCTGGCTGATGCCCAGCAGGCGCTCGCCAAGGTCGGTGAGCTGCACCGAACGCTTGTTGCGGTGGAACAGCAAGACGCCGAAGCGCTCCTCCAGTTTGCGCACCTGGTCCGACACCGCTGGCTGGGTCAGAAACAATTTTTCGGCAGCGCGGGTAAAGCTGCCGTGAACGGCCACGGCATGGAAGGCCTTGAGTTGTGCGTGGGAAACCGACATGACGACCTCAGTAACAAGCTGGGCTTATGTGTGAAATACGATAAATCGATTTTATTTATCTTAGCGCAACTGTTTCCATGCATGTCAGCCCGACGCTGGCACCACAAGTGCCGCCAGGGCCATGGTTCCTACACGGCGCCATCTGACCCGATGACAGCCTCGTCATCGCTGTGCGTAACACAAGAACAAGACAGGCGTTTCTTCACATTCTGCCGGCACACTTGAGCAAGAGGTCAGACTTACATGAACCAATCCCTAGCCGCGTTCAAACGCTGGCGCATCCAGATTTTCGCCATTACCTGGCTGGCCTACGCCGCCTTCTACTTCACCCGCAAGGCCTTTTCGGTGGCCAAGCTCGGCATCGGTGAAGACCCCAACTTCATGCTCGACAAGGCCGCCATGGCCAACCTCGACGCCATCTACCTGGCCGCCTACGCCGTGGGCCAGTTCACCTGGGGCATGCTCGCCGACCGCTTTGGCCCACGTGTAGTGGTGCTCGGCGGCCTGCTGATTTCTGCTGCTGCGGCGGTGGTGATGGGCAGTTACGCCACCTTCCCGATCTTCGCCACCTGCATGCTGGTGCAGGGGCTGGCGCAATCCACGGGCTGGGCCGGGTTGTGCAAGAACATCGGCAGCTTCTTCCCGGCGTCGCAGCGTGGGCGGGTGCTGGGCCTGTGGAGTTCCTGCTATGCCTTCGGCGGCCTGGTGGCCTCGCCGTTCGCCGGCTGGTGGGCCTATACCTTGGTCGGTACCTGGCACGCGGCGTTCTTCTCCAGTGCCGCGGTGGTGGCGCTGGTGGCCGTGCTGTTCTTCTTCCTGCAGCGCAACAAGCCTGAAGACGTCGGCCTGCCCGCGGTGGAGCCCGAGCCGCAGAGCATGGCCCCGGCCGGCAACCTGTGCAGCGTTTGGGCACCGCTGAAGGAGATCCTGCGCAACCGCACGGTGCTGACCCTGGGGCTGGCGTACTTCCTGTTGAAGCCGGCGCGCTACGCCATCCTGCTGTGGGGGCCGGTGATCGTCTTCGAGCAGATGCCCTCGGTGGGCAAGGTGGGGGCAGCGATCATACCGACAGCCTTCGAACTGGCCGGGCTGCTCGGCCCGATCATCATCGGCCTGGCCTCCGACAAGCTGTTCGGCGCCCGGCGCATGCCGGCCTGTGTCATCAGCCTGGTACTGCTGACCGTGGCGTTGGCGGCGTTCATGGCGGCCATGCACACCGGCAGCGTGATGCTGGTGGTGGCCCTGCTGTTCGTCATGGGCCTGACCCTGTACGGGCCGGACTCGATGATCAGCGGCGCTGCGGCCATCGACTTCGGCACCGCCAAGGCTGGCGCTACCGCAGCTGGCTTCGTCAACGGCTGCGGTTCGGTGGGGGCGGTGCTTGGCGGGCTGCTGCCGGGGTACTTCGATGGTGTCACGGTGTTCATCGTGTTCGCCGGCTGCGCGCTGTTCTCGGCACTGGTGCTGCTGCCGCACTGGAACAGCCGCCCGGCCAGCGCTGCGCAAAGCACCGACGTGGCTCCCAATACCAGCATGGCAATCAAGCCACTGCGTACCTGAAAGGAAAGCGAGCGAATGAGACCCTTCTGGCTGCAACAGGCCCTGGATTCGGCGCAAGAGGCGGTGTGCCCGCCGCTGCAAGGTGATGCCCGCTGCGATGTGTGCATCGTCGGTGGCGGCTATACCGGCCTGTGGACCGCGCTGATGCTGAAGGAGGCGGTGCCGGCCCTGGATATCGTGCTGATCGAGGCCGATATCTGCGGTGCCGGTGCAAGTGGCCGCAATGGTGGCTGTGCGTTGTCCTGGTCGGCCAAGTACTTCACCCTCGAGCGGCTGTTCGGGGTGGCCGAAGCGGTGCGCCTGGTGCGTGAGTCGGAGCGCAGCATCGCTGAGATCGGTGCGTTCTGCGCGGCCAATGGCATCGATTGCGACTACCGCCTGGACGGCACGCTGTACACCGCCACCAATGCCGCGCAGGTCGGCGCCACCGACGCGGTGATCGCCGCGCTGGAGCAAAAGGGGATCAATTCGTTTCGCCGCCTGCCGCTGCAGCAGGTGCAGCGCCTGGCGGGTTCGGCGCGGCACCTGGAAGGCTGGTTTTCGCCGGCCGCGGCCACGGTGCAGCCTGGCATGCTGGTGCGCGGCCTGCGCCGGGTGGCCTTGCAGCGTGGCGTGCGCATCCATGAGGGCAGCGCCATGACCGGCCTGGAGCACGGCGCCCAGGTGCAGGTGCGCACGGCCCATGGGACGGTGCGCGCCGACCGCGTGGTATTGGGCCTGAATGCCTGGATGGCGCGGGCTTTCCCGCAGTTCGAGCGCAGCGTGGCGATTGTTTCCAGCGACATGGTGATCACCGAACCTTGCCCCGAGCTGCTGCACCAGACCGGCCTGGACAGCGGCATCAGCGTGCTCGATTCGCGGATTTTCGTGCATTACTACCACAACACCTCCGATGGCCGGCTGATGCTCGGCAAGGGCGGCAATACCTTCGCCTATGGCGGGCGCATGCTGCCGGTGTTCGACCAGCCGTCGCCGTACCGGCCACTGCTGCATGAAAGCCTGGGTGGGTTTTTCCCGGCGCTGGCCGAGGTGCCACTGGCGGCCAGCTGGAACGGGCCGTCCGACCGCTCGGTGACCGGCTTGCCGTTCTTTGGCCGGCTGGACGGGCAGGGCAACGTGTTCTACGGCTTTGGTTACTCCGGCAGCGGCGTCGGGCCGTGCCACATGGGCGGGCAGATTCTGTCGTCGCTGGCACTGGGGCTGGACAACCCATGGACCCGTTCGCCGCTGGTCAAGGGGCCGTTGGGGCTGTTCCCGCCCGAGCCGATCCGCTACCTGGGCTCGCTGATGGTGCGCAATGCCATCCGCCGCAAGGAGCGGGCCGAGGACCGTGGGCTGCGGCCGCGCAGGCTGGATGTGCGGTTGGCGCGGTTTGCCGCGGCGGCTGGAAAGGCCGATAAAGGCTGATGAGATTTCTTGTCGAACACAGGCCGGAGGGCGTATAAACTGCACCCACTTTTGGCCGGTCGCTTCCTGAACCGGCCGCTGAAACAAGAGAGTCGACATGGGCGCACAGTGGAAAGCCAAACATAAAGAAGCCGCGGCCAACGCCAAAGGCAAGATCATGGGCAAGCTGTCCAAAGAGATCCAGATCGCTGCCAAGTCCGGCGCCGACCCGGACATGAACCCACGCCTGCGCCTGGCCATCGAGCAGGCCAAGAAGGCCTCGATGACCCGCGAGACGCTGGAGCGCGCAATCCGCAAGGGCGCGGGCCTGGACGGCGATGCCGTGCAGTACTCGGCGGTAAGCTACGAAGGTTTCGCCCCGCACCAGGTACCGCTGATCGTTGAGTGCCTGACCGACAACGTCAACCGCACCGTCGCGCAGATCCGTGTGCTGTTCCGCAAGGGCCAGCTGGGCGCCAGCGGTTCGGTGGCCTGGGACTTCAACCATGTCGGCCTGATCGAAGCCACCCCGAACGGCGACGCCGACCCGGAAATGGCGGCCATCGAAGCCGGTGCCCAGGACTTCGAGGAAGGCGACGAAGAGGGTTCGACCCTGTTCATCACCGACACCACCGACCTCGACGCGGTGCAGAAGGCCCTGCCGGAGCATGGCTTCACCGTGACCTCGGCGAAGATCGGCTACACCCCGAAGAACCCGGTGAGCGCGGCCAGCCTGAGTGCTGAAGCATTGGCCGAGGTGGAAGCGTTCCTCGAAGCCATCGACGAGAACGATGACGTGCAGAACGTGTATGTTGGTCTGACTGACTGACTGATCTGCTTCTCTGGGGCCGCTTTGCGGCCCAATCGCCGGCAAGCCAGCTCCCACAGGTACAGCACAAGCCTCGATGGTTGTGGTGACCCTGTGGGAGCTGGCTTGCCGGCGGTTGGGCCGGTCGAGCCTCTGAAAGGGAGCCTGTATGAACCCCGCTTTCGCCTCCCTCAGCCTCGCCCACCTGCGCACCCTCGACCACCTGCTGCAGCTGAAGAACCTCAGCCACGCCGCCGAGCGTCTGGGCGTCAGCCAGTCCGCCCTCAGCCGCCAGCTGGCCCATCTGCGCGAAGCCTTCGACGACCCCTTGCTGGTACGCCAGGGCCGCGGTTACGTGCTCAGCGAATACGCCGAAGCCCTGGTCGAACCCCTACGCCAGGTTCTCGAGGAGCTGCACGCCCTGCGCCAGCCCGCGGTGTTCGACCCGGCGCGTTGCGAGCGGCGCTTCTGCCTGGCCGCGTCAGACTATGTGGCCGAGCACATGCTGCCGCTGCTGGTGGCAGCGCTGGAGCGCGAAGCGCCGGGCGTATCGCTGGAATATCGAACCTGGCAGGCCGGCCAGTACACCTTGCTGGCCAGTGGCGAGATCGACCTGGCCACCACGTTGTTCGACGAGTCGCCACCCAACCTTCACGGCAGGTTGTTGGGCGAGGACCGCGCGGTATGCCTGATGCGCCACGACCACCCGCTGGCCGCCCGCGGCGCGCTCAGCCAGGCCGACTACCTGGCGCACAAGCATGTGCGTATTTCCGGTGGAGGCGACAAGGACAGCTTCATCGACCGCCACTTGCGCGCCCAGGGCCTGCAACGGCGGGTCAGCCTGGAAGTGCCGTTCTTCTCTGCCACCGTGCAGGTGATCGCCAATAGCCAGGCGCTGGCCACCGTGCCCGAACACATCGCCCGGCAGCTGTGCCGCCTGCACGACCTGGCTTGGCGGCCGCTGGGCTTCATCGACCACAGCCAGCGCTACTGGGTAGTGTGGCACCAGCGCCTGCAGGCCTCGGCCGAACATCGCTGGTTGCGCAACCGGGTGTTCGAGTTGTGGCGCCAGTCGCAGTTCGGTGTGCAGGGCGGGCATGCGGGTTTGCCATAGCAGGTATGCGCGAGGCGGGGTTATTCACTTCGGGATAGGTGCCTAGACTGGGGGCATTGCGCTGCCTGTAGCGGCCTCTTCGCGGGTAAACCCGCTCCCACAAGCGATGCAGTACCTGTGGGAGCGGGTTTTACCCGCGAAGAGGCCAGTACAGGCAGCGAACCACCCCCCAGGAGAACCCAGGTGACCCCCGAACAATTCCGCCAATACGGCCACCAACTGATCGACCTGATCGCCGACTACCGCCAATCCGTCGGTGAGCGCCCGGTCATGGCCCAGGTCGAACCCGGCTATCTCAAGGCCGCGTTGCCCGCTCAGGCCCCCCGCCAAGGCGAGCCTTTCGCCGCGATCCTCGACGATGTCAACCAGTTGGTCATGCCCGGCCTGTCCCATTGGCAGCATCCGGACTTCTACGGCTATTTCCCCTCCAACGGCACCCTGTCGTCGGTCCTCGGTGACTTCCTCAGCACTGGCCTGGGCGTGCTGGGCCTGTCGTGGCAGTCCAGCCCGGCCCTGAGCGAGCTGGAGGAAATCACTCTCGACTGGCTGCGTCAGTTGCTGGGCCTGTCTGGCCAATGGAGCGGGGTGATCCAGGACACCGCATCCACCAGCACACTGGTGGCGCTGATCTGCGCGCGGGAACGCGCCAGCGACTACGCACTGGTACGCGGCGGCCTGCAAGCCCAGCCCAGGCCGCTGATCGTCTATGTCAGCGCCCATGCCCACAGCTCGGTGGACAAGGCCGCATTGCTGGCCGGTTTCGGCCGCGACAACATCCGCCTGATCCCGACCGACGAACGCCATGCCCTGCGCCCGGAAGCACTGCAGGCGGCGATCGAGCAGGACCTGGCCGCCGGCAACCAGCCCTGCGCCGTGGTCGCGACCACCGGTACTACCGCCACCACGGCCCTCGACCCGCTGCGGCCGATCGGCGAGATCGCCCAGGCCCATGGCCTGTGGCTGCACGTGGACTCGGCCATGGCCGGCTCGGCGATGATCCTGCCGGAATGCCGCTGGATGTGGGACGGCATCGAGCTGGCCGATTCGCTGGTGGTCAACGCGCACAAATGGCTGGGCGTGGCCTTCGATTGCTCGATCTACTACGTGCGCGACCCGCAGCACCTGATCCGGGTCATGAGCACCAACCCCAGCTACCTGCAGTCGGCGGTGGATGGCGAGGTCAAGAACCTGCGTGACTGGGGTATCCCGCTGGGCCGCCGGTTCCGCGCGTTGAAGCTGTGGTTCATGCTGCGCAGCGAGGGGGTAGAGGCGTTGCAGGCACGGCTGCGGCGTGACCTGGACAATGCCCAGTGGCTGGCCGGGCAAATCGGCGCGGCGGCGGAGTGGGAGCTGCTGGCGCCGGTGCAGTTGCAGACGTTGTGCATTCGCCATCGGCCGGCGGGGCTGGAAGGGGAGGCGCTGGATGCGCATACCAAGGGGTGGGCCGAGCGGCTGAACGCGTCCGGGGATGCCTATGTGACGCCGGCGACGCTGGATGGGCGGTGGATGGTGCGGGTGTCGATTGGCGCATTGCCGACCGAGCGTGAGCATGTCGAACAGCTTTGGGCGCGCCTGCAGGAAGTGGTCAGGGGCTGAAATTGCCGGGGGCTGCAAAGCAGCCCCCGGCAATCGATCAGTGGCTCACTGCCTGAAAGCTCCCTTTACGGCTAGCCTCATACTCGGTCTTTTCCATCGGCTTGGCATCGGGGTTGCCAAGGTCATCCATCGCCAGGCGATGGGTTTCCGGGGCAATGTACGCTGCCAGGGCACACACGCAGGTGATGAAGAACGCCAGGCCACCGACCACCAGTGGGATGTTGTCCGAACCAGGCGGGGCAACCAGGGCGAACAGCGCCGGCAGCATGGCGGTCAGCATGGTGCCGATGTTCTGCGCGATGGCCATGGCCGAAACACGGTAGCGGGTGTGGAACAGCTCTGGGTAGAAGCTTGGGAACACCGCGTTGTAGCCCTGGTACACCATGCCCCACATGACGATCGACGAGGCGAACGCCAGCGGTACGTTCTGGATGCTGATCGCATACAGGTAGAGGAACGCCAGCAGGCCCGAGCCCAGGCAACCGGCGATCATGGTCGGGCGGCGGCCGATCTTGTCGGACAGGTTGCCGACAAACGGAATCACCAGCACCGCAACGATGTTGCCGACTACCGGAATCCACAGGTACACGCTCTTGTCGAAGCCGATGCCATAGGCCGGCTGTACCGCGTAGGCCGCACCGAAGATGGTGGCCACCACCGGGATCACGTTCATCAGTGCCATGAACATCACCAGCACCATGTGCTTCCAGCTGTGGCGGAAGGCCTCGCTGATCGGCGACTTGGCGACTTTGTCCTGCTTCTCTTCCTTCACGAACGCCGGGGTTTCGTGCACTTCCTTACGGATGATGAAGCCGGCAATCAGCACGATGGCGCTCATCAGGAATGGAATGCGCCAGCCCCAGTCGTTGAAGGCTTCGCTGGGCATGAAGTAGGCCAGAGGCAGGAACACCGCCGCCGCCAGCACCTGGCCAGCCTGTACGCCTTGCAGGGTGAAGCTGGCGTAGTAGCCCCTTCGACCGAATGGCGCATGTTCCATGATCATCGAACTGGCACCGGAAATTTCACCGGCCACGGCAAAGCCCTGGACCAGGCGCAGCACCACCAGCAAGGCCGGGGCGAGCAGGCCGATGTCGTGGTAGGTGGGCAGCAGGCCAACGGCCATGGTCGACAGGCCCATCAGGAACATGCACAGCAGCAGTACGTTCTTGCGGCCGCGGGTGTCACCCCAGTGGCCCAGCACGAAGGCGCCGAACGGGCGCGCCAGGTAACCCACGCCGTAGGTGGCCAGCGAGGCAATGATGGCCATTTTCGGGTCGGTGTTAGGGAAGAAGATCTGCGGGAAAATCAGCGCAGCGGCCTGGGCGTAGATGAAGAAGTCGTAGTACTCGAGTGCCGAGCCTATCCATCCACTGGCGGTCGCTTTCTTGGCTTGAGAGCTGGAGTGAGCCATCGTTGTCTCCGTTGTTATTGTTGTTAGCGCAGGTTCCGCCGGAGGTTAGCCAAGGCAGGAGGCAGTGGTCGGTGTGCCTGCGTCTGTGGTTCATGTTGACCACGGGCCAGCGGACTGGCAATTCGCTAAAACGGGTATTGTGCGATAATCGAACGCAAAACTAACCATTCCGTACAAAGAGATTGAAGCGACGACTTTACCTGCGAATAATCGATCGTGCCAGGAACTGTGGTTCTGATTTTCCAGGTCTGGCCCAATCGCCGGCAAGCCAGCTCCCACAAGGTATGCGCCAATCCTGTGGGAGCTGGCTTGCCGGCGATTGGGCCGGTACAGGCAGCCCTGGCCTCAACCCTCTAACAACAAGGAACTCCCGCCATGCAGCGTTCGATCGCTACCGTGTCCTTGAGCGGCACCCTGCCGGAAAAGCTCGAAGCCATCGCCGCCGCCGGTTTTGACGGCGTCGAGATCTTCGAAAACGACCTGCTCTATTACGCCGGCAGCCCGCGCCAGGTACGGCAGATGTGTGCCGACCTGGGTATTGCCATCACCCTGTTCCAGCCGTTCCGCGATTTCGAGGGCTGCCGCCGCGACCGCCTGCAGAAGAACCTCGACCGCGCCGAGCGCAAGTTCGACCTGATGCAGGAACTGGGCACCGACCTGGTGCTGGTGTGCAGCAACGTCCAGGCCGATGCCCTTGGCGAAGAACAACTGCTGGTCGACGACCTGCGCCTGCTGGCCGAGCACGCTGGCAAACGCGGCCTGCGCATTGGCTACGAAGCCCTGGCGTGGGGCCGCCACGTCAACACCTACCAGCAAGTCTGGAACCTGGTGCGCCAGGCCGACCACCCTGCCCTCGGGGTGATCCTCGACAGCTTCCACACCTTGTCGCTCAAGGGCGACCCGAGCGCGATCCGCGACATCCCCGGCGACAAGATCTTCTTCGTGCAAATGGCCGACGCGCCGATCCTGGCCATGGATGTGCTGGAGTGGAGCCGCCACTTCCGCTGCTTCCCGGGGCAGGGCGAGATGGACATGGCCGGTTTCCTGGCGCCAATCCTTGCCACCGGCTACCGCGGGCCGCTGTCGCTGGAAATCTTCAACGACGGCTTCCGCGCCGCGCCGCCCCGGCAGAACGCCGCCGATGGCCTGCGTTCGCTGCTGTACCTCGAAGAGCACACCCGCCTGCGCCTGGAGCAGGAAGGCACCTCGATCGAGCCTGGTGTGCTGTTCACCCCGCCGGCGGCCAGTGCCTATGACGGCGTGGAGTTCCTCGAATTCGCGGTCGACGAAGCCGTCGGCGCGCGCCTGGGCAGCTGGCTGAAGCGCCTGGGCTTTGCCGAAGCCGGCAAGCACCGCAGCAAAGAAGTGCAGCTGCTGCGCCAGGGCGATATCAACATTGTGCTGAACGCCGAACCCTATTCCTTCGGCCACAACTTCTTCGAGGCCCACGGGCCGTCGCTGTGCGCCACCGCGCTGCGGGTCAAGGACCAGCAAGCCGCCCTGAAGCGCGCCACCGCCTTCCGTGGCCAGCCGTTCCGTGGCCTGGTCGGGCCCAACGAGTGCGAAGTGCCGGCGGTACGTGCACCGGATGGCAGCCTGCTGTACCTGGTGGAGCAGGGCACTGCCGGCCAGACCCTGTACGACACCGACTTCAGCCTGGACAAGAACGCCACGGCCACCGGCGGCCTGCGCCGCATCGACCACATGGCCCTGGCCCTGCCGGCCGAGTCGCTGGACAGCTGGGTGCTGTTCTACAAGAGCCTGTTCGATTTCGCCGCCGACGACGAAGTGGTGCTGCCGGACCCTTACGGCCTGGTCAAGAGCCGCGCCCTGCGTAGCCAGTGCGGCACCCTGCGCCTGCCGCTGAACATCTCGGAAAACCGCAACACCGCCATCGCCCATGCGTTGTCCAGTTATCGCGGTTCGGGGGTGCATCACATCGCCTTCGATTGCGACGACATCTTCCGCGAAGTGGCGCGGGCCAAACTGGCTGGGGTACCGCTGCTGGAAATCCCGCTGAACTACTACGACGACCTGGCGGCGCGTTTCGATTTCGATGACGAGTTCCTCAGTGAACTGGCCTACTACAACGTGCTGTACGACCGCGATGCCCAGGGCGGCGAGCTGTTCCACGTGTACACCGAGCCGTTCGAAGAGCGTTTCTTCTTCGAGATCATCCAGCGCAAGGGGGGGTATGCCGGTTACGGTGCGGCCAACGTCGCGGTGCGCCTGGCGGCGATGGCCAAGGCCCGCAGCGGGGCGGCGCGCAAGCCGGTCCTGTAGTTGCTTGCCTGTATCGGCCTCATCGCCGGCAAGCCAGCTACCACAGGATCACCGCGGCCCGATGGGCTTTTGCAGCCCCTGTGGGAGCTGGCTTGCCGGCGATGAGGCCGGTAAAGCCACTGCCGATCAGCGCCCCTCGGCCACCAACAGCAGCGACTGTGGCAGCGCACTCTGCGGGTGCTGTGGCTCCTGCAGGCTGGCCAGCCGCAACCCCGCCATGTCCAGCGCGCTCAGCCAGCTGGCCAGGGTACGGAAGTACCACGGCATCACCTGCCAATCCCCGGCGAACCCGGCAAACGATTCCTCCCGCCAGCCATCCTGGTAATCCCCATCCGCCACGCCCCACGGGTGCAGGGTCTGGATCACCAGCGCACCGCCGGGCGCCAGCAATGCATTCATCGCGGCCAGCAGCGGGATGATGTCCTGCTGCAACAGGGCGAAGTTGGCACAGATCAGGTCATAGTCCTTGCCAACATAGGCCTGCCCGGCGGCCAGCTGTGCATAGCTGGCCAGGTGTACCTCGGCGGAACCGGCAGCACGCGCGGCATCCACCAGCGCCCGGTCTCCATCCACACCTACCGCCTCGACACCCCGGTCAGCCAGCGCGCGCAGCAGCCAGCCTTCACCACAGCCCAGGTCGAGCACCCGTTCGGGCTGGCGACCAAGAATGGCCAGCAGGATGGCCTGGTCGGTGACCTGGCGACGGCTCTCGATACTGCCGCTGCGCACGGCATCGATCCAGGCCTGAGCGTTGTACTGCCAGCTGTCGAGCAAGGCGTCTTCAGGATTGCGCATGGTCATCTCCGTTGTGCTCGATTTCGCCAGCGGCCGCCAGAGCACTCAGCCGGCCGCAGCGCGCTGTCGCTTGATCCGGTACATATCGCCATCAGCATGGCGCAGCAGCATGTCGGCATCGTTGCCGTCATCGGGGAAACGGGCTACGCCAATGCTGCAGGATGGCGCATCGATGCCGGCAAACTCGGCGCCAAGTGGCTCGGCCATGGCGGCCAGGATGCGTGCCAGCTGCTCGGCGATGGCCTCTGGCGACACGTAGTCGGTCAACAGCACGGTGAACTCGTCACCGCCCATCCGCGCCACTGTATCGGTCGCGCCTACGCAGCCTTCCAGGCGCCGGGCCAGGGTGCACAACACGCGGTCACCCACGCTGTGGCCATGGTTGTCGTTGATGTCCTTGAAGTCATTGATATCGATGAACAGCAACGCCAGCGGCTGGTTGTGATGCCGGGCCGCGGCAAGGGCGGTGTCCAGCCGCTCGTTGAACATGGCCCGGTTGGCCAGGCGGGTGAGGGGGTCATGGTGGGCCAGGAAGCGCAGTTCCTCCTCGGCCTGGTGTTGGGCGGTGACATCCCGCGCCACACCGATGCGGGCATCGGCCTCATCGGACCAGCAGGCTGCCCACAGGATGTGCACGATACCGCCATCCTTGCGGATGTAGCGGTTGCGGAAGTCGTAATGGGATTGGCCGTTCATCACCCGGAGAATCGATGCACGGGTGATCGCCAGGTCGTCAGGGTGCATGTAGTCGGTGATCGGGGTGCCGATCAATTCGCAGGCCCGGTAGCCCAGCAGCGCCTCGCAGGCATCGCTGACGAAAACGATCTGGTTGTCCCTGTCGACCACGAACACCGTGTCCAGCATCAGGTGGATCAGCCTGGGGTATAACGCTTGCAAGTCTACGGGCATGGGGCAGGGCGTCCGCGGCAGGGTGACCGATCATAGCCTGAAATGGAAGAAAATGCGGCAGGTGCCGCATACCCTGCAGAGCGGGTATGCCCGCTGCCGCTGGGCTGCCGATAGTCAGTTGCTTACCACCAGTTCCGGCCCGAGGTAATCGTTGATCTGCTGGATATCGTCATCCCCCAGGCTGCCCACCGACGATGCCAGGCGCAGCCGCGACATCAGGTAGTTCAGCTTCGCCTCGAACAGGTCATGCCGGGCGTCAAACAGCAATTCCTCGGCATTGAGCACATCCGAGTTGGTACTGGTGCCGCCTTCCCTGAACCCCTTGCGGGCCGAAAGCAGCGAGCGTTCGTTGGATGCCACGGCCTTTTCCAGCGCCTGAATGCGCAAGGCGCCACTCTGCACGCCGCGGTACTCGCGGGTGGTGCCAGAGATCACTTCCTCGCGTGTGGCGTCCAGTTCATCCAGGGCCTTGGAACTGTTGGCGCTGGCCTGGCGGGTGAGGGCGCTGGTGCTGCCGCCGCTGTACAGCGGAATGTTCAGCTCCAGCCCGATCGAGCTGTAGTGGTTGCGCTGGTTCAGTTCGGAAATCGACTGGCTGCTGCCGGCGGTATAGCCCGCCACGAAATCCAGGGTCGGCCAGTGCCCGGCGCGGGCGCGTTTCACTTCTTCTTCGGCCAGCTCGTAATTGTGCCGGCGCGCATGAATCAACGGGCTGTCGGCCTGGGCCTTGACCAGCCAGTCCTGCAGGTTGCCCGGCATCAGCGGCGGGGTGCTGAAGCCCGGCTGCAAGGTGGTCAGCGACTCCGGCGTTTCACCGATGTACTCTTCCAGCTTTCGGCGGGCGTTGACCAGGTTGTCCTGGGCCTCGATCAGGTCTGCCTCGGCCAGGTCGCGACGGGCTACCGACTCGTCGATGTCGGTGATGGTGCCGGCACCCAGCTCCATGCGCCGCTTGGCCGACGCCAACTGCTCTTCGAAGGCATTCAGCTTGGCCTTGGCCAGGGTGATGGTTTCACTGGCCAGCAGCACGTCGAAGTAGGCGTCTGCCAGACGCACCGCAGCGTCCTGGCTCTTGGCATCGAACACCGCCACGCTGTAGTCGGCACGTTGCTGGCCCTGACGGTATTCGGCCATCTTCTGCTTGTTGAACAGCGGTTGGCGCAAACGCACGTTGGCGCCCTTGGAGTCATAGTCCAGGTCGCTGTCCCGGCCATTCTGACGCTGGCTGCCATTGACCTTGTTAAAGTAGCCCGCTGCGTTGATCTGCGGTAGCAGGCCGGCCTGGCCGATGGCGCGGTTCTCGCTGCCGGCTTCTTTCTCGTGCACCGCGGCGCGGTAGATCGGGCCTTGGTACTGCAGCAAGTCCCAGGCTTGCTTCAGGTCCATGGCACTGGCCTGTACGGACAACCCCAACAGGCACAACATCAGGCACGGGCGATTCATGTCATTGCTCCTTGAACGAGGCGTCCACGCGTTCGAGCATCGGCTTGAGCAGGTAGCTGAGCAGGTTGCGCTCGCCGGTCTTGATGGTGACGGTGGCCGGCATGCCGGGGCGGATGTGGTTGCTGCCCAGCAAGCCCATGCCGTCCTGCGTCACTTCCACCTGGGCCAGGTAGTACGGCTGCTTGCTTTCTTCGTCCATCAGGCGGTCGGCTGAGATCGTCTTGACCCGCCCCGGGATGTTTGGCGTCTGCGCATGGTTGAAGGCGGGGAAGGCCAGGTCCACGTCCAGGCCCGGCACCATCTTGTCGATGGCCTGCACCGGGATCATCGCGTCCACCTGCAACGGCTGGTCGAGCGGCACCACCTCCATGATCTTTGCCCCAGGCTGGATGATGCCGCCGACCGTGGCGATGCTCAGGGCCTGGACCATGCCGTCGATCGGCGAGCGGATCACCGTGTGGGTCACTTCATAGTCCAGCGCGCGCAGGCGATCGGCCAGGGTGGTGTTCTCCTTGGCGGTATCGGTCAGTTGCGATTCCACTTCTTTGAGGTAGTCGTGCTGGCGTTGCAGGATGCGCAGCTTGATCTCGGTGGCCTGGCTGCGCGTCCGCGCAATGTTGTTGAGGTTTTCGGCCTGGCCGGCGGACAGGTCGGCATTGTTGCGCTCAAGCTCCAGCAGGCGGTTGCGTGGCACATAGCCTTCGGCGGCCAGCACGCGTGTGCCTTGCAGTTCCTGGTTGAGGAAGCCGATCTGCGAGGCGCGGGCGCCATACACCTGCTGCAGCCCTTTGAGCTGCACCGCCGTGGCAGCAAGGTTTTCCTCGAGGATGCTCAGTTCACCGGCCAGGCCAGCGCGGCGTGTATCCAGCAGGCGCTGTTGCAGGTCCATGGCGGCCAGCAGGCGCGGGTCGCCTTCGTATTGCTTGAGCAGTGCAGGGTCGAAGGTGACTGTGTCGCGGCCATCGCGTTCGGCTTCCAGGCGGTTTTGCACGGTCTTGCTGACGATGTACTGGGCACTGACCGCGCCCTGTTCGGCCACCGCGCGCAGGGCGTCCAGGCGTACCACTTCCTGGCCTTTCCTCACCACATCGCCTTCGCGCACCAGGATCGCCTCGACCGTGCCGCCGGTCAGGTGCTGCACCGCCTTGCGGTTGCTGGTGACCTTGACCGTGCCAGTGGCGACCACGCCGGCGTCCAGCGGCGCCAGGCACGACCACAGCAGGAAGCCGCCAAAGCCGGCGATGACCAGCCATACCCCCCAGCGTGCCGGCCGCCCTGCGTCCAGGTCGATCAGGTTGCGGGCCTCGGCAGGAATCAATTCGGCGTGTTGGGTCATCTGCATGATTCGGTCACTCCCGTACTTTTACCGAGGCCAGCGGCGCTGCGGTCGCCGCCGGGATCACGCTGGCCTTGCGCAGCGCCGCGAACACCTCGTCGCGGCTGCCGAGCATGTGCACGGCGCCGTCACGCAACATCAGCACCTTGTCGACCGCACATAGCACATTGGGCCGGTGGGAAATGAGGATTACCGTGGCCCCGCGCGCCTTGAGTTCGGCCAACGCATCGACCAGGGCCTTTTCGCCGACGTCATCCAGGTTGGCATTGGGCTCGTCCAGCACTACCAGGTTCGGCTCACCATACAGCGCACGGGCCAGGGCGATGCGTTGCTTCTGGCCACCGGACAGCGGGCTGCCGTCGGCTGCCAGGCGGGTGTCGTAGCCCTGCGGGAAGCGCAGGATCATGTCGTGCACGCCGCTGCTACGGGCCGCACGGATCACCGCTTCGCTGTCCACTTCGGCGAAGCGTGCGATGTTCTCGGCGATGGTGCCCTCGAACAACTCCACGTCCTGGGGCAGGTAGCCCAGCCACGGGCCGAGTTCGGCCTTGTTCCAGGTGAAGATGTCGGCGCCGTCCAGGCGCACCTTGCCGGCCTGGGTCGGCCACACGCCTACCAGCAGGCGGGCGAGGGTGGACTTGCCCGAGGCCGAAGGGCCGATGATGCCCAGGCTTTCACCCGGGACCAGGCTGAAGCTGACCCCGCGCACGATGTTGTTGCTGGTGCCGGGGGCGCCGGCGATCACGTTTTCCACGGCCAGCATGCCCATAGGCCGCTGCAGCGACATGCTCGGTGGCCGCTGCGGGTAGTCGTGCAGCAGGTCGTTTAGCCGGCCCCAGGCAGAACGGCAGCCCAGCAGCTGCTTCCATGCGGCGATCACCTGTTCCACCGGGGCCAGGGCGCGGCCGGTGAGGATCGAGCAGGCGATCATCATGCCGGGGGTGATCTTGCCTTCGATGGCCAGCAGTGCGCCGGCACCGAGGATTACCGATTGCAAGGTGATGCGCACGAAGCGCCCGGTGCTGCTGATCACCGCGGCGCGGTCGGAGGCCAGTGTCTGCATCTGCAGGATGCGCAAGTGCCCCTGGTACCAGCGCTTGCCAATCGCCGGCAGCATGCCCATGGCTTCGATCACTTCGGCGTTGCGCAGGTTGTTGTTGGCATAGCTGGCCGAGGCCAGGGCCGCCTGGTTGGCTTCGGCCAAGGGTTTTTGCGTGGCCTTCTCGGTGAGGTAGGCCAGGCCTACCAGGATCAGCGAGCCGATCAGCGTTACCAGCCCCAGCAGCGGGTGGATCAGGTAGCAGACCAGCAGGTAGATCGGTGTCCAGGGGGCATCGAAAAAGGCAAACAGACCGTTGCCGGTCAGAAACTGGCGCACCTGCGCAAGGTCCTGCAGGGCCTGGGCCGGGTTGCCGCCGGCGCGGCTCAGGTTGCGTTCGAAGGCAGCGCTGAAGATGCGTCGGTTCAGGTCCATGTCGAGGAAGTTGCCGACCCGGATCAGAACGCGGGTGCGGACCATCTCCAGGGCCGACATCAGCATGAACAAGCCGATCACCAGCAGGGTGAGCATGGTCAGGGTGGTGACGTTGCGGCTGACCAGGGCGCGGTCATACACCTGCAACATATAAATTGCTGGCGTCAACATCATGACGTTTATCACGCCGCTGAAGGCGGCCAGGGTAAAAAAGCTGCGGCGCAGGCGGAACAGCACATCGGCCAGCTCTGAGCGAGTGCGTGGTGGCTTGTGCATCGGGGCCTCCCTTTTATCGCAAATCGGGAAGCCCTTGCGGCGCCCCGTACAGCGGTAGTTGTGGCTTCTGGTCGGCTCGCAGGCGGGTCGCTCTAAGGGCGAATGGTCCAAAACGCTGCGCTGCTCCCACATGCTGGAGCGTAGGTTGCAGCTGAGTGGCCGGTAATATCGTTTCGCTCTATAAAATCTCTGAACTTTTCATAAGTGCCAAAAAAACAGCTAGTTGCATCGCATTATCATCGAGCGATGATTTTTTTGACGGGATATTGACAATGTTTTGCCCTACGACTTTAGTCTGAAGTATTCGGGCCCTGTGCGAGCTGGGGTCGATGCATGTGCGTTACAGCTGTATCGCATGCTTAACAAGGCCCCCCTGACAGCGGTGCCGGCTTGCGAATGATTAGGCCAGTGGGAGCCAGCACAAGAGTGTTGTGCCCACTGCACCTGTAATACCGAACCAGTATCTGCGCACGTCAACACTGACTGGGCGCGGGAAGGACCCTGTTGCCCTGTGTCATCTCCGGACAGATCGAGGGCAATTGAAATGGCAGATTTCAGCAAGTCGGACCTGGAGTTCATCCTTCAGCAGATTTTCATCGCCGAAGCCCACGCCGATGGCGCGAGCCTGATCGACCTGCTGCCCAACAGCCAGGTACCGTTCGGCCTGCGCACCGTGGACGGCAGCTACAACAACCTGGTGACCGGGCAGAGTGAGTTCGGCGCCGCCGACAATTCGTTCCTGCGCCTGCTCAGTCCGTCCTTCACCGGCGCCTATGCCGGCACCGGTACGGTCACCGACTCGCAACCACGTACCATCAGCAACCTGATCGTCGACCAGACGGCGAACAACCCGGCCGCAGTCGAAGCCAATGGCGGCGCCGCCCCGGTGATCAGCCCCGGCATCGACGGGGTATTCGGTACCGCTGACGACAAAGAAGTGTTTTTCATTCCCAACGTGTCGCCCGACGTCGGCCTGACCGCCGGCTTCAACGCCTGGATGACCTTCTTCGGGCAGTTCTTCGACCACGGTCTGGACCTGGTGACCAAGAGCAGCACCGACTTCGTGTTCATTCCGCTGCAACCGGACGACCCGCTGTTCGTTGAGGGCAGCCCGACCAACTTCATGGTGCTGTCGCGGGCCGTGCGTACCGCAGGCGCCGATGGTGTGGTGGGTACCGCCGACGATGGCCAGACCAACACCACCTCGCCGTTCGTCGACCAGAGCCAGACCTACAGCTCGCACCCCTCGCACCAGGTATTCCTGCGTGAGTACACGCTCAACGCCGCAGGCGACCCGGTAGCCACCGGGCGGCTTATCACCAACCGTGACCTGGGCGCCGATGGCCGCTTCGGCACTGCCGACGATGGCAATGGTGAAAGCGGTGGAATGGCCACCTGGGCAGTGGTCAAGGCCCAGGCCCGCGACCTGCTCGGCATCAACCTGACCGACGCGGACGTGCACAGCGTGCCGCTGCTGGCCACCGACCCCTACGGCAACTTCCTGCGCGGGCCCAACGGCATGCCGCAGGTAGTGATGCGCGTGAACAATGGCGCCGACGGCATCGCCGGTACCGCCGACGACGTCACCACGCTGGTCGAAGGCAACCGCGACGCGCCGATCAGCCTGGCCAATGCCGTGAGCACCGGGCATGGCTTCCTTGACGACATCGCCCATAACGCCGCGCCGGTGATCGTGAACGGTGTGCTGCAGGCCGACGCCGATACTGCCGTGGGCAACGCACAGCCGGTGGGGCCGGGTGGCAACAACCTGACCTACGACAACGAACTGCTCGACGCCCACTACATCGCTGGCGACGGCCGGGTGAACGAGAACATCGGCCTCACTGCCGTGCACCATGTGTTCCACTCCGAGCACAACCGCCTGGTGCAGCAGACCAAGGACACCCTGTTGGCTTCCGGCGATGTGGCGTTCCTCAACCAGTGGCTGATCGATGATGTCGCTGCCATCCCCACCACGCCCGCCGAAATCGCCGCGCTGGTATGGGACGGCGAGCGGCTGTTCCAGGCTGCCAAGTTCGGCACCGAAATGCAGTATCAGCACTTGGTGTTCGAAGAGTTCGCCCGCACCATCCAGCCGCAGATCGACGAATTCCTCGCCCCCAACGGCTACGACACCTCGATCGACCCGGCCATCCTCGCCGAGTTCGCCCATGTGGTGTATCGCTTCGGTCACTCGATGCTGACCGAGACCGTCGACCGCTTCGACCCGGCATTCGCCCCGGTGAACGGCGACCCGCAGCTCGGCCTGATCGCTGCCTTCCTCAACCCGCTGGCCTTCGCTGGCAGTGGCGCTACCGCCGATGAAGCGGCCGGCGCGATCATCCGTGGCGTCACCCGTCAGCTGGGCAACGAAATCGACGAGTTCGTCACCGAGGCGCTGCGCAACAACCTGCTTGGCCTGCCGCTGGATCTGCCCGCGCTGAACATTGCCCGTGGCCGTGACACCGGCATCCCCACCCTCAACGAGGCGCGGCGCGATTTCTACGCCATGACCGGCGACAGTCAGCTCAAGCCGTACATCAGCTGGGCCGACTTTGCCGACCATCTCAAGCACCCGGCGTCGCTGATCAACTTCATCGCTGCCTACGGCACCCACGCCACCATCACCGGGGCGGACACCGAAGCGGCCAAGCGCGCCGCCGCCGTGGCGCTGGTGCTTGGTGGTGACGGCGCGCCAGCGGACCGCCTGGACTTCCTCAACGGCACCGGCGCCTATGCCAACGTGACACTGGCCGGCGCGGACGGCATCCCCGGCACCGCCGATGACATCAGCGGGGTGACCGTTACCGGCGTCGATGACATCGACTTCTGGGTCGGTGGCCTGGCAGAGCAGAAGATGCCATTCGGCGGCATGCTCGGCTCCAGCTTCAACTTCGTCTTCGAGACCCAGCTGGAAGCCTTGCAGAACGGCGACCGGTTCTACTACCTGGCGCGCACCGCGGGCATGAACTTCGGCACCGAACTGGAGAACAACTCCTTTGCCAAGCTGATCATGCGCAACTCCGATGTCACGCACCTGTCCAACACCGTGTTCCTCACACCGACCTTCACCCTTGAGGTGGACCAGGCTAACCAGTTCACCGGGCTGGGCGCAGATGGCCGGGCCGACCCGACGGGCGGCATCATGATCAACGGCGTCGAAGTGGTGCCGCTGGTGATCCGCGACAACCCCGATACCGTGGGGCCAGACAGCAACTACCTGCACTACACCGGTGAGGACCACGTGGTTCTGGGTGGTACCGCGGCCGACGACATCATTGTTGCTGGCGAAGGCGACGACACGGTGTATGGCGACGGCGGCAATGACACCTTGGAAGGCGGCGCCGGCAACGATGCGGTACTGGGCGGTGCCGGTGACGATATCATCACCGACTCCTTCGGCGACAACCGTCTGGAAGGTAACGACGGCAACGACGTTATCGTCGCCGGCAGCATGTTGGCCGGCGGCAACCTCATTCTGGGTGGCAACGGCCAGGACTTCATCATCACCACCGAAGACATCAGCACCACCTTCGGCGGCCAAGGGGATGACTTCATCCTCGGAGCCAAGACCAACCTGCCGCCTACCGGCAACGAGGGTGACGACTGGATCGAGAAAGGCACGCAGGACGGTGCACCCGGCGACAACTTCGCGCCGCTGTTGGGCGATGAAGTGATCGGCAACGACATTTTCGTCGGTGGTGCTGGCTTCGACGAAATGATCGGCGAGGGCGGCGACGACATCTTCGTCGGCAGTGACGCCCAGGACAAGATGGATGGCATGTCCGGTTTCGACTGGATCATCAACAAGAATGACCAGGTTGGCGTCACCGTCGACCTGACCCTGGCCGCGCTGGCCCAACCCCATGGCAACGCACCGCCCCAGAACACTGGTGTGTTCGAACCGGTAGGCGCTTCGCCAGCCTCAATCCTCGACCGCTTCGCCGAGGTCGAGGGCGTGTCCGGTTCGAACTTCGCCGACGTGCTCAAGGGCGACAACGTCGATGCCGTGACCATCCTCAACCATGGCGGAGCCACCGGCAGTGCCTTGACCAACGTCGCGCTGATCCGGGGTCTGCAACAGTTCCTCGCAGACGCCGGGTTGCCAACCACCGGCTTTGCCACTGGCAACATCATGCTCGGTGGCAACGGCAGCGACCTGATCGAAGGCCGTGGCGGTGATGACCTGATCGACGGCGACAAGTGGCTCAATGTGCGCATCGCCGTGTACGCGCCGGAAGACGTCAACCACACCGGCCCTGAAATCGCCAGCTTCGACAGCATGGTCGACATGATCCCGTTCATGCTCGACCGTACCTACAGCCCCGGCCAGTTGAAGGCCGTGCGGGAAATCCTGCCCGGCACCTCGACCGGTGGCTCGGCCTTCGACACGGCCGTTTTCTCCGGCTTGCAGAACGAGTACGTGGTCACCCAGAACACCCGTGGCACCGCTGATACCAGCGACGATGTGTGGACCGTGACCGATACCGTGGACGGTCGCGATGGTGTCGATACGCTGTTGCACATCGAACGTCTGCAGTTCTCCGACGGCCAGCGCGTACTGGTGGAAGGGCTGAATGCGCAGCCTACCGGCAGCCCGGCAATTACCGACGGCAACGGCGGTGCGATCACCGTGGGCGATGTCCTTACGGTAAACGTGGCTGGCGTGCTGGATGCCGACAACATCAGCGCCGGTAACCCACTGGGCACGCTCGCCGGCCGTTCGGTGTCGTACTACTGGCAGTTCGAGGCCGACCCGGGCAGTGGTGTGTTCGAGGACATCATCCTGCTGCCGGCAGGCGACCTGGCGTTCCAGAGCGCCGACGGCACCACGTTCAAGGTGTCGCCAGACCTGGCCGGGCTGGCCCTGCGGGTCAAGGCGATCTACCAGGATGCCCACGGCACCACCGAAGTGCTGTTCTCCCAGCCCACCGCCGTGGTGCAGCCGGGCGCGCCTGTGGTGCCGACGCCGGCCACGCCGGTGGTGGATGCCACTGCAGGTGGTGCCGGCCTGAACATGGTGCGCTCCGACCTCAACTTCATCCTCGACCAGATCAAGATCGCCGAGGCCGATGCCAGTGGGGTGGACATCCTCTCGCTGCTGCCCAACATCCGGGCGCCGCTGGGCCTGCGGGCGGTGGATGGCTCGAACAACAACCTGATGAACATCAACGGCATCAACAACACCCAGTATGGTGCTGCCGACAACGTCTTCCCGCGCCTGACCGACCCGGTATTCAACCCGGCCGAAGGTGCACCGGCCGGCTTCTTCGGTCCTGGTTCCCCGGCCATTCCGGGCTCGTCGTACCAGCAGACCAGCGGCCCGGTGTTCGATTCGCAGCCGCGCATCATCAGCAACCTGCTGTCCGACCAGACCTCGAATAACCCGGCGGCCTATGCCACGGCGTATGACCCCGGTGCAGACGGCGTGCTCAACTTCGGCACGCCAGGCAATGACGACGTGCTCAAGGACGGCGTGCGCATCGTCGCCAGCCCAGGCATGGACGGCCAGTTCGGCACCGCCGACGACCACGACGTGTACCTGTTCGAGAACACAGCCGCCGATGCCGGTTTGTCAGCACCGTTCAACGCCTGGATGACCTTCTTCGGGCAGTTCTTCGACCATGGCCTGGACCTGGTCAGCAAGGGCGGCTCGGGTACCATCTACATCCCCTTGCAACCGGATGACCCGCTGTATGTGGAGGGCGGTTTCACCAACTTCATGGTGGTCACCCGCGCCACCAACCAGCCCGGCGCCGATGGCGTGCTTGGCACCGCGGACGACGTTCGCGAGCACACCAACACCACTACGCCTTTCGTAGACCAGAACCAGACCTACAGCTCGCACCCCTCGCACCAGGTGTTCCTGCGCGGCTATGTGCTGACTGCCGAAGGCCCGGTTGCCACAGGTCAGTTGATCACCAACCGCGATCTGGGTGCCGATGGCAGGTACGGAACTGCCGACGACACCGAGATCGGTGGCATGGCGACCTGGAAGGTGGTCAAGGCCCAGGCCCGCGATGTGCTCGGCATCAACCTGACAGATGCCGACGTCGACAACGTGCCGCTGCTGGCAACCGATGCCTACGGCAACTTCATCAAAGGGCCCAATGGCTACCCGATGGTGATCATGAAAGGCCCCGATGGCATTGCCGGCACGGTCGACGACCAACAGGTCGAAGGCAACCCGGCGGCGCCGTTAGACCTGACCAACGCCGTCCGTACCGGTCACCAGTTCCTCGCCGACATTGCCCACAATGCCGTACCGGTGTTCAGCGGTGGGGTACTGGTACCGGATGCCGATACCGATGCCGGCAACGCTGTGCCGGTGAACCCGCAGACCGGCGCCAAGCTGGCGTACGACAATGAACTGCTCGATGCGCATTACATCGCCGGTGACGGCCGGGTCAACGAGAATATCGGCCTGACCGCCGTGCATGCGATCTTCCACTCCGAGCACAACCGGCTGGTGGCACAGACCAAGGACACCGTGCTCGATTCGGGCGACCTGGCCTTCATCAACGAGTGGCTGCTCAATCCGCTGTCCGCGCTGCCGGCCAACCAGGCCGAGATCGACGCACTGGTGTGGAATGGCGAGCGCTTGTTCCAGGCGGCCAAGTTCGGTACCGAAATGCAGTACCAGCACCTGGTGTTCGAGGAGTTCGCCCGCACCGTGCAACCGCGTGTCGACCTGTTCTTCGCCCCGACCCAGGTGTATGACGTCGACCTCGATGCGTCGATCGTTGCCGAGTTCGCACACACCGTGTACCGCTTCGGCCACTCGATGCTGACCGAGACCGTCGACCGCTTCGACGTCGACTTCAACGTCATCAGCGACCCGGCCAGCGCCAATCCCGACCAGCAACTGGGCCTGAT
The DNA here is from genome assembly GCF_036784815.1 of Pseudomonas sp. TE3-3-F2023. Taxonomy (NCBI): domain Bacteria; kingdom Pseudomonadati; phylum Pseudomonadota; class Gammaproteobacteria; order Pseudomonadales; family Pseudomonadaceae; genus Pseudomonas; species Pseudomonas sp. TE3-3-F2023. Next base: position 3,046,927 of record NZ_CP145113.1, read on the forward strand.
CGCGGCGTTCCTCAACCCGCTGGCGTATGCCGCCAGCGGTGTCACCCCCGAGGATGCCACCAGCGCCATCGTGCGCGGGGTCACCCGCCAGGCCGGTAACGAGATCGACGAGTTCGTCACCGAGGCGCTGCGCAACAACCTGCTCGGCCTGCCGCTGGACCTGCCGGCGATCAACATCGCCCGTGGCCGCGATGTCGGCATCCCGTCGCTGAACGCCGTGCGCCGCGACATCTATGCACAAACCGGCGACACCCAGCTCAAGCCATACACCAGCTGGGTCGACCTGGTGCAGCACCTGACGCATCCGGAATCGCTGATCAACTTCATCGCCGCCTATGGCACCCATAGCACCATCACCGGCGCCATCACGTTGCTGGAAAAACGCGCGGCGGCCATGGCCCTGGTATTCGGCGGCGAAGGCGCGCCAGCAGACCGCCTGGACTTCCTCAACAGTACCGGCGCCTACGCCAACGTCACCTTGCCTGGCAAGGACGGCCTGCTGGGCACTGCCGACGACCTGCGGGCAGTTACCGTGACCGGGGTCGATGCCATCGACCTTTGGATCGGCGGCCTAGCCGAAGCGAAAACGCCGTTCGGCGGTATGCTCGGCAGCACCTTCAACTTCGTGTTCGAGAACCAGATGGAGAAACTGCAGGACGGCGACCGCTTCTACTACCTGGAGCGTACCGCCGGCCTGTCGATGAATGCCGAGCTGGAAAGCAACTCGTTCGCCAAGCTGATCATGGCCAATTCCTCGGCCACCCACCTGCCGGGCCTGGTCTTCACCGACCCTGGTTACTACCTGGAACTTGACCAGAGCAAGCAGTTCAACGAAGGCCTGGGCAATGCCGACCCACTGGGCGAAAACGGCGAGCAGGTGGTGTTCCGCGACAGCCCGCTGACAGCAGGCCCGGACACCAACTACATCCGCTATGCCGGTGACCAGCACATCGTGCTGGGTGGCACCGACGGTGACGACATCCTGGTCTCCAGCGAGGGTGACGACACGGTCTGGGGCGATGGTGGCAACGACCGCATCGAAGGTGGCGATGGCAACGACCAGCTGCGTGGTGGTGCCGGCGACGACATCATCAGCGACATGGGTGGTGACGACAACATCCAGGGCGGCGATGGCAACGATGTGCTGCACGGTGGTAATGGCGTCAACCTGATCATCGGCGGTTTCGGCAACGACTTCATCGTCACCGGTGAGGACGCCTCCGAAGCCATCGGCGGCCAGGGCAACGACTTCATCCTGGGCAGCAAGGCCAACGAGCAGGACATGGGCAACGAAGGTGACGACTGGATCGAGAAGGGCACCTCGGACGGTGCGCCTGGCGACAACTTCGACCCGCTCGGCAACGACCCGATCATCGGCAACGACGTGTTCATCGGAGGCAACGAGAACGACAAGTTCAACGGTGAAGGCGGCGACGACATCATGGTTGGCAGCCTGGGCTTCGGTGACCGCTACATCGGTGGTTCCGGCTACGACTGGGCGACCTTCAAGGGGCTGGCCCAGGGCGTGACTGTCGACTTCAGCGACCGCTTCTTCGATGTACCGCCGGTACCGGGTTCGGGCGCGTCTACGCTGGTGCGCTTCGACATCATGGAAGGCCTGTCGGGTTCGGCCCATGGCGACTTCCTGCGCGGTGACAGCGAAACTTCTGCCACCTTGCCTACCAATGGCGCCAACGGCAGCGTGCTGACCAACATCAGCCTGATTGACGGCCTGGCCGGCCTGCTGGCTGCCGGGGCAACGTTCTACGACGGTGGCAACATCATCCTCGGCGGTAGTGGTAGCGACCTGATCGAAGGCCGTGGTGGCGACGACATCCTCGACGGTGACAAGTGGCTGAACGTGCGCATCAGCGTGCGCGCCAACAGCGACGGCACCGGCCCGGAAATCGCCAGCTACGACAGCATGGAGCCGATGGTGCCGCTGATGCTCAATGGCACCTACAACCCGGGCCAGCTGGTGATCGTCCGTGAAATCCTGAGCGGCACCGACAGCTACGACACGGCGGTGTTCTCGGGGGTGGCCAGCGACTATAGCGTGGTGGTCGATGGCAACTCGGTGATCGTCACTGACCTGGTGGACGGGCGTGATGGTGTCGACCGCCTGACCGGTATCGAACGCCTGCAGTTCTCCGACAGCGCCCAGGCCTCCGGTGTGGGTACTGCGGTCAACGCCGGCCCAACGGGCCACCTGGCGATCCTCGACGCTGTCACCGGCCTGCGTAACGACACATCGGTCAGCGGTCAGTTGCTGCGGGTTAGCAACCTGGCGGTACACGATGCCGACAATGTCAGCGCCACCAATGCGAGCGGCGCCATCAACGGGCCTGTGGCGTACTATTGGCAAGTCGAGACCCTGCCAGGTTCGGGTGTCTATGAAGACATCACCTTCGTCGCTGCCGGCGAAGTTTCCCGGGCCACCGGCGCCACCTACCGGGTCACGGACGATGTGGCGGGGCTGAACATCCGCGTTCGGGCGGTGTATCAGGACGCCAAGGGCACGCTGGAAATCGTCGATTCGGCGGCGAACAGCGCGCCGACCGCCGGGCCGACCGTGACCGGGCTGCTGGTGCAGAACCAGACGCTCACCGCCAACACGGCGACCATCGTCGATGCCGACGGCCTGAGCAACCCGCAGTTCACCTTCCAGTGGCAGTCCAACCGAGGGCTCGGCTGGGTCAATATTGCCGGCGCCATCAGCAGCACCTTTGTCCTTACCCAGGAACAGGTAGGGCAGAACATGCGGGTGGTGGTCAGCTATGTGGACGACTTCGGCGTGCAGGAAAGCATCGCCTCCGACATCCTCGACCCGGTGGCCAACGTAAACGATGCGCCTACCGGTGCCGTGCTGATCAGCGACACCACGCCAGCCCAGGGGCAGACGTTGACGGCGCTTACCGGCAGTATTGCCGACCTGGACGGGCTGGGGGCGTTCAGCTTCCAGTGGCAGCAAGGTAATGGTACGTCGTTCAGCAACATTGCTGGTGCGACTGCTGCTACCTTCACCCCTGGTCCTTCGCAGGGCCACTTCCAACTGCGCGTGCTGGTGCGCTACACCGATGGGTTCGGCGCTCAGGAAACGTTGACCTCTGCAGCTACGGCGGAGGTGCCGGCGGTCCCAGGCGTGACGCTGGTGGGCACAACCGCTGCAGATACGCTGACCGGTTCGGTGGGTGACGACATCCTGATTGGTCTGGCTGGTAACGACACGCTCATCGGCCTGACCGGGTTCGATCAGTTGTTCGGTGGCGATGGCAACGACACGCTCGATGGCGGTGATGGCAACGATACCCTCGACGGCGGCGCCGGTAACGACGTGCTCAATGGTGGGCTTGGTGCAGATGCGATGACGGGCGGCGCTGGCAACGACACCTTCGTCGTCGACAACGCTGGTGACACTATCAGCGAGGCGGCTGGCGGAGGCTCGGACCTTGTGCAGACCAGCCTGGCAAGCTACACCTTGGGTGCCAACCTGGAGAACCTGAGCTTTACTGGCACCGGCAACTTCATTGGTGTGGGTAATGCCTTGGCCAATACCATCGTGGGTGGTGCCGGCAACGACTTCCTCAACGGTGGCGCGGGTATCGACCAGCTGGTGGGCGGTGCCGGTAACGACAGCTATGTGGTCGACAATGCAGCCGATGTGCTCGTGGAGCAGGCAGGCGGTGGTACCGATCTGGTGCGCACGACGCTGGCCAGCTGGACGCTGGGCAACAACCTGGAGAACCTGACCTACTTCGGCGCTGCCAACTTCGTCGGTACTGGTAACGGCCTGGATAACGTCATCACTGGCGGTTCAGGTAACGACATCCTCACTGGCAACGCCGGCAACGACACACTCAACGGTGGGCTCGGTGCGGACACAATGATCGGCGGAGTTGGTGACGACACCTTTGTCGTCGACAACACCGCAGACATCGTCGTCGAGGTGTTGGGCGGTGGCTCCGATCTGGTGCGCACCAGCCTGGCGAGCTTCACCCTGGCGGCAACCTTGGAAAACCTGAGCTTTACTGGCACCGGCAATTTTGTAGGTGTAGGTAATGGTCTGGCCAACACCATCGTCGGAGGGGCCGGCAACGACTTCCTCAACGGCGGCGCGGGAATCGACCTGTTGATAGGCGGTACCGGCAACGACAGCTATGTGGTCGATAATGCCGGGGACGTGCTCGTGGAACAGGCAGGGGCAGGTACCGACTTGGTGCGTACGACGCTGACCAGCTGGACACTGGCCAATAATCTGGAGAACCTCTCCTACTTCGGTGCCGGCAACTTCGTCGGAACCGGTAACGGCCTGAACAACGTCATTACCAGCGGCTCGGGCAATGATGTCCTGAACGGTGGGGCAGGCGCAGATACCATGACAGGGGGGGCCGGCAACGACACCTATGTTGTCGATAACGTGGGTGACACTGTCATCGAGGCTGCTGGCGGTGGCACGGACCAGGTGCAGACCAGCCTGGCAACCTACACCTTGGCCGCGACCCTCGAGAACCTGACCTTTACCGGCACCGGCAACTTCACTGGTGTGGGTAATGCCGTGGCCAATACCATCGTCGGCGGAGCCGGCAACGACTTCCTCAACGGTGGTGCGGGTATCGACCAACTGGTGGGCGGTGCCGGCAATGACAGCTACGTGGTCGAGAATGCCGGGGATGTGATCGTGGAACAGGCCGGCGGTGGTACCGACCTGGTGCGCACGACGCTGACCAGCTGGACGCTGGGCAACAACCTGGAGAATCTGAGGTACTTCGGCGCCGGCAACTTCACCGGTACCGGTAATGCCCTGAACAACGTCATCACCGGTGGTTCAGGTAACGACACCCTCAACGGTGGCGACGGCAACGACAGCCTGGATGGTGGCCTCGGTGTCGACATCCTGGACGGCGGGGCAGGCAACGACACGCTGTTCGGCGATGATGGCAACGACATCCTGTCGGGTGGTAGCGGAAGTGACTTCCTCAACGGCGCAGCTGGCGATGATACGGTCAACGGCGGTGCGGGCGATGACACGATGATGGCCACTGATGGCAATGATGTCTTCCAGTTCGCCGCAGGCTTCGGCAATGACCTGATCATCAACTTCGATAGCGATGCGACGGGTGGGCAGGACCTGCTGGATATCACTGCCTTCAACATCACCGCGGCTACCTTTGCCGCCAACGTTACCATCGCCGATGACGGCGCGGACACGCTGGTCAGCATCGGTGCTACCGACTCCATCCGCCTGGTGGGAGTGGCGGATGCAACCACAGTGACTGCAGCGGACTTCAACCTGTCGGTTTGAGGAACTGAAGGGGTAAGCTGTTGGCTTGAAATGCGCGCACTGCCGCTCCTGCAGGATACCCCCTGTAGGAGCGGCCTTGTGTCGCGATGGGCCGCAAAGCGGCCCCATGTCGCACGCAGTTACTTGATGAACCGCACCTGGCTGTTGATCTTCTCGATCACCGCCCCCTTGCGTTCGTTGAACCGGGCCTTGTTCTGCTCGAACAGGTTGTTGCCCTTGGTGTCGATGGAGACGATCAGCGGGCCGAACTCGCGCACGCGGTTCACCCACAGCGTCTCCGGCATGCCCAGGTCCTGCCATTCCGCCCGCTCGATCTCTTCCACCTGGGTCGCTGCCAGCACCGCGCAACCGCCCGGGAACACTGCATGCACTGCCATGTTCTCCAGGCAACCGGTCGTGGTTTCCGGGCCCATGCCGCCCTTGCCGACGATCAGCTTGACGCCGGTCTGCTCGATGAACTGCTTCTCGAACTTTTCCATGCGCATGCTGGTGGTCGGGCCGATGGAGACCATCTCGAAGCTGCCATCGTCCTTCTTCCTGACGATGGGGCCCGCGTGGAAAATCGCGCCGCCACGCAAGTCGACCGGCAGCTCGCGGCCCAGCTCGATGAGCCGGCGGTGGGCAACGTCACGGCAGGTCACCAGTTGGCCGGTGAGGTAGACCACATCGCCCACGTTGAGGTTGGCCAGGTCTTCGTCGCTGATAGGTGTGCTCAGGATCTTTTTCACAGTACTACCCCTTCGTGCGAGAGGATGTCGTAGGACAGGTCGGCGTTGATGCGGATCTTGCCGCGGCGGTGCGCCCAGCAGCCGGTGGACACCGCCACACCGATGGTGGACGGGTGGCGGGCCGAAGACTCGATGTTCACGCCCATCACGCTGCTGTTGCCGGTAAGGCCCTGCGGGCCGATGCCGATTTCGTTGAGGCCTTCCTCCAGCAACTTTTCCATCATCGCCGCGCTTTCGTTGGGGTGGCTGGAGTCCACTTCGCGCAGGATGGCCTTCTTCGACAGGCGTGCCGCTGTCTCCACCGAGGTCGATACCCCTACACCCACCAGCAGTGGCGGGCAGGCATTGACACCGCGCGAGGTGATGACATCGAAGACGAACTCGGTCACCCCTTCATAGCCTTGCCCCGGCATCAGTACCTTGGCCGAGCCCGGCAGGGTGCAGCCACCGCCGGCCATGTACACGTCGATGATGGCGTAGTCGGCATCGGGGATGATTTCCCAGTCCAGCCACGGGATTTTCGAGCCAGTGTTGGTGCCGGTGTTCTTCTCGATGAAGGTTTCCACCGCATTGTGACGCAGCGGCCCCTGGATGGTGGCTTCCCTGGTGGCGTTCTCGAGGATGCCTTCCATCTCGCCCAGCAGCGGGAAGCGCGCGCCTGCCGAGACGAAGTACTGGATGACGCCGGTGTCCTGGCAACTGGGCCGGTTGAGCTTGTCGGCGTATTCCTGGTTGTCGGCCATCGAGTCGTACACGGCGATGGCCAGCGGGTTGGTTTCGGCGGCGCGCAACTTGGCGGTCTTTTCCTTGACGTCGCGGGGCAGGCGCTTGCCGATATAAGCGGTGAACTTGGCCATCACGTCGGTAAGCGATGACACGGCTGTTTCTTTGTCCATGATTATTTCCTCACTGCATCACAAGGCGGGTTCTTTTTGCTGATTTTCGAAAGGTCAGGGTGCGGGTGTGCCGGCCTCCATGCGTGCGAGGGCAGGGTGCGGCGCAGCGGCTTCGCGTTCGGGGTCGGCCGGCAGCTGGCCGTCCAGGGCCTGGGCCATGCGCTGCTTGTCCAGCGCACCCACCCAGCTGGCGATGGCCACGGTGCCGACCGCGTTGCCGATGGTGTTGGTGATGGCCCGGGCTTCGGACATGAAGCGGTCCACGCCCAGCAGCAGGACCATGCCGGCGACCGGGATGTTGTCCATGGTCGCCAGGGTCGCGGCCAGGGTGATGAAGCCCGAGCCGGTTACGCCTGCAGAGCCTTTGGAGGTGAGCAGCAGCACACCCAGCACGATCAATTGGTCCATCAGGGTCAACGGTGTGTTGGTGGCCTGGGCGATGAAGATGGCGGCCATGGTGTAGTAGATGCACTGGCCGTCCGGGTTGAAGGTAAGGCCCGAAGGGATCACCAGGCCGACCACAGGCTTGGACACGCCAGCCTTTTCCAGCTTGTTCATCAGTTGCGGCACCACCGACTCGGATGAGCTGGTACCCAGTACCGTGAACAGTTCTTCCTTGAGGTACTTGAGGAACTTCCACAGGTTGAAGCCGCACAGCCGGGCAATGGCGCCCAGCACCACCACCACGAACAGGAAGCAGGTCAGGTACATGGTCGCCATCAGCTTGCCCAGCGAAACGATCGAGCCCAGCCCGTACTTGCCCACGGTGAAGGCCATGGCCCCGCAGGCGGCCAGCGGTGCCACGCGCATGATCATGCCGACGATGAAGAACATGCCGTGGGAGAACGCTTCAAGCACATCCACCATTGGCTTGCCGCGCGGGCCCAGGTGGGAGAGGGCGATGCCGAACAGGGTGCTGAACAGCAGGATCGGCAGGATCTCGTTCTTGGCGAAGGCATCGGTCACGCTGCCGGGTATCACGTGCAGCAGGAAGTCGATGAAGCCGCCGCTGTTGCCGGCTGCCGCGGCGGTGTAAGTGGAGATGCTCTTGGCATCCAGGGTGGCAGGGTCGACGTTCATGCCCTGGCCGGGCTGCACGATGTTGACCACCACCAGGCCCAGTACCAGGGCAAAGGTGGACAGCACTTCGAAGTAGATCAGCGCGCGCACGCCGACACGGCCGAGTTCCTTCATGTTTTCCATCTTGGCGATGCCCAGCACCACCGTGGCGAAGATGATCGGGGCGAAGACCATCTTGATCAGTTTGATGAAGGCATCACCAATGGGCTTCAGGTCAGCGCCAACCTGTGGCCAGAACACCCCGATCAGCACCCCGAGGGTTACGCCGATCAATACCTGTACGTAGAGCTTGCCGAACAATCGCTTGGCCATTGCCGTCTCCGAATTATTGTTGTGAGTCGGATTTATCTGGCGGCCGGGCTGCTCGTGAGGGTGCAGGTCACACCTGGCCTTGGCGGCCGAAGAGCCCAGCTTTGTTGTGGTTAATCACGCAGGGCAAAAGGTAATGGTTTTTCAAAAATGCTGTAATACAATGAAATTCAACTCATTATTTCCCCCAGGTTAATTATGAATCCGGTATCGGAGCTGGCGTTCTTCACCCAACTGATCAGGGTGGGAAGCCTGGCGGGCACTGCTCGCGAACTGAACCTGACCCCGCCAGCTGTCTCCAAGCGCCTGGCGCAGCTGGAACAGCGCCTGGGCGTGCGCCTGCTAAACCGCACCACACGCAGCATCAGCCTTACCGCCGAGGGCGAGACTTACCTGGTGAATGCCAAGCGCATACTGGGCGAGATCGAGGAAATGGAGCGGCAGGTGTCCAGCAGCCGCGCCGAGCCCAAGGGCTTGCTGCGGGTCAATGCGCCGCTGGGCTTTGGCCGAACTCACGTGGGGCCGGCGGTGTCATCGTTTGCCAAGCGCTACCCCGAGGTGGAGGTGCAGTTGCACCTGACCGACCGCCCCATTGCCCTGCCGAACGACGCCATAGACGTGGGCATCCGCTTTGGCGAGCTGCCCGACTCGCGGCTGATCGCCCGCAAGATTGCGGCCAACCGCCGGCGATTGTGCGCGTCGCCCGGTTACCTGGAGGCCCACGGTACCCCTGAGGCGCCGAAGGACCTGGCCAGCCACAACTGCATCGTGTTGCGCCAGAACGACGCCGCGTTCGGTATCTGGCGGCTCAGCCGCGGCAAGCAGAGCGAGTCGGTGAAGGTGCATGGCAGCCTCAGCACCAACGATGGCGAGGTCGCCCTGAACTGGGCGCTGGACGGGCAGGGTATCCTGCTACGGGCCGAGTGGAACCTGGCCGACCACCTGCGCAGCGGGCGCCTGGTGGAAGTGTTGGGCGATTACCAGACGCCGCCTGCGGACATTTATGCGGTGTACCTGGAGCGCCTCAACCTGTCGGCCAAGGTGTCGTGCTTCGTCGAGCACCTGAGGGCGTTCTTCCGCCAAGGCGACAGCCGGGCGGCGTGGCAGTAAGGCCGTGCCAGGAAGTTGGCAAGCACTGCAATTGCCCAGCCGGCCCCCGATCATGCAGTGACTACTTTCTTGAAGCCTTGCCGCTGGGCACATGCAGATAGGACATCACGCTTTCTGTCAATTCTGTCGCCAGCTTCACCGCTTCCTTGTTGCGCGCCATGGCGCCGGCTACCAGCCCTTCTATTAGTGCCAGCACGGCAATGTTGGAGCTGGTAAGCACCGGATGATCGGCGGGCGCGAACAACACATGGTGAGCGATGGCTGTAAGGGGGGAAGCGGGCGAATCGGTAATCGCCAGCACCGTGGCATTGCGCTCGCGGGCAAAGCGCGACAGCTGGAGGGTGTCCTGGGAGTAGCGGGGCAGGGTAATCGCCAGCAGCACGTCCTGCTCGGTGATGGCAGCCAGACGGTAGGCGGCATTCTCGTTGCCACCCTCCATGCTGATGGCACATGTGTCCTTACAGAACGGTACAAGCGTCGAGGCCGCGAGGCCGGCCATGTAGACACTGTTGCCGAAACCCAGCACGTAGACTTTGCGTGCCGCGATCAGGTTGCTGACGAAGGCTTCGAACGCATCGGCCTGGTTGTTGCTGGCGGCAGTGGCCAGGTTGCTGCTGGCGCTCTGGATCTGCTCATGCAACCCAAAATCGCCACCGGGCCGCTGGGCCAGCTCATTGCGCAGTTTGTCCACGGGCGAGACCATTTGCTGCAAGGTCGTCACCAGCTCGGCTTTCATGCCGCTGTAGCCGCCCAGTTGCAGGGCCTTGGCCAGGCGATTGACGGCCGCTGGCGAAGTGCCCGTGGCTTGGGCCATGTCTTCGATCGTCAGTGTCGCTGCCTTCAGCGGGTGACGCAGGATGTAATCGGCGACCTTGCGCAGCGAAGGCGGCAGGTCGGTCAGGCTCTCCGACAACTTGCGCATGACTGGCGAGGCGTACACGGTGGTGTTTTTCGAATTGCTCGGCATGCGGCTCAACACTCCCTGAATGAGTGCCGTAGTGTATCCCAAGGCTTCCCCGGCAGCAGCCGGGGGCGCTTGTCGAGGCTTACTTGAGGCTGCCGGCAAGGAATTGCTGCAAGCGTTCGGACTGCGGACGAACGAGTACCTCGCGCGGATCGCCACGCTCCAGGGCCAGCCCCTGATGCAGGAACATGACCTGGTTGGAGACCTCGCGAGCGAAGCCCATTTCATGGGTGACCACCACCATGGTCCGGCCCTCCTGGGCCAGCTCCTGCATGACCTTCAGCACCTCGCCGACCAGTTCCGGGTCGAGCGCCGAGGTTGGTTCATCGAACAGCATCACCTCCGGCTCCATGGCCAGGGCCCGGGCGATCGCCACGCGCTGCTGTTCGCCACCGGACATGTGTGCCGGGTAGGTGTCACTGCGATGGCTGACGCCAACCTTGTGCAGGTAGTACTCGGCTTTGTCACGGGCGTCCTTGCGGCTCATGCCCAGCACATGCACCGGGGCTTCCATGACGTTGTCCAGGGCGCTCATGTGTGACCAGAGATTGAAATGCTGAAAGACCATGCTCAGCCGCGAGCGCAGGCGCTGCAGTTGGCTCGGGTCAGCGGCCCGCAGCCCGGCGCGTGGGCAGGTGCGCAACTTCAGGCGTTCGCCATTGACCATGATCTGCCCGGCATTGGGTTGCTCTAGCAGATTGATACAGCGCAGGAAGGTGCTTTTGCCCGAGCCGCTGGAGCCGATGATGCTGATCACGTCGCCTGCCTTGGCCTGCAGCGAAACGCCCTTGAGTACCTGGTGGTTGCCGTAGCTTTTGTGCAGGTCCTGAATTTCCAGTTTGTTCATCGATGGGTACTCGTTGGTATCAGTCGCTGAGCAAGCGACCGTGGCGAATGGGCAGGCTGCCAGCGACTTTCGCCAGCCAGAGGCCCGGTTGGGCGAAGCGAAGGCGTTCGCGGGCATAGAGAATGCCGTCGGTTGTGGCCCTGACTACGCTGTGGCGGTCACTGAGCGGGTCGATGACTTCGAACAGTGGGTCCCCGGTTCTAACCTGGGCACCCAGAGGTTGCAGATAGCTGACTACGCCGGGGTGTTCGGCATAGGCGTACTGGGCGCCGGCAAACGGCGTGGCCTGGCAGCAATGGGTCGGTGCCTCCGGCCATGGGCCGCTGACCAAGCCCTGGTCGGCCAGGTAGGCAAGAATGTGCTCTGCGTCGGCTTGGCAACGTTCTCGCTCGGTATCGGCCATGCCGCGCAGCTCGATGGTGGTGGCGATACAGGCCAACGGGATGTTTGCCTGCGTAAAATGCTCGGCCAGCTTCACCCATGGCAGCGCACAGGCTTCGTCGAACGCATTGCCGCCAGCATCCTCGGCCAGCAATGCAGCTTCAGCAGCCAGGCGTGCCGCCAGCGAGCGCAAGCGGGGCCAGTTTTGCGGCAGTGCATACAGCAGCATCACCGATTCGAAATCACAGTGCAGGTCCAGCACCACATCGGCGTCGCACGCATGCTGCAGAAGCAGGCGACGAAGGCCTTCGAGCTCCGATGGCGCAGCAGGCAGGTCGTGGAGGATGTCGAGCATGGTGCGGCGAATGATGGCCACGTTGGCCTCGCCATCCTTGCCTAGGCGGCCCTCCAGGCGCCTGATAAGCGCTTCGGTCAGTGCCGGAAAATCGCGGTTGAAGTTCTTGCCGCTGCTGAACTCGAAACGGCCTTGATGGGTGGCCTGTAACATCTGGCCGATACCGATCGGGTTGGCCAGTGGCACCAGTTCTATCACGCCCGTGAGTCGGCCCTGGGCTTCCAGCTCGGTCAGACGGGCCTTCAATGCCACCGCCACGCGCATGCCGGGCAGTTCGTCAGCGTGCAGAGAGGCCTGAATATATGCTTTGCGCGGGCCGTTGCCGAAGCGGAAGAGGCGCAGAGTGCGCTGGGTACCGCAGGCACTCCAGGGCAGGATATGGTCGATTTGCTGCATGGATGCTCCTCAGTGCTTGCGTGGGGCCAGGTACGTCAGCCAGCGGCGCTCGGCCAGCTTGAAGAGGCGAACCAGCAGGAACGTCAGGCCCAGGTAGATCAGCCCCGCAGTAATGAATGCCTCGAACGGAAGGTAGTAACGAGCGTTGAAGGTTTTTGCCGCGCCCGTGATATCGACCAGGGTGACGATCGAAGCCAGGCTGGTTGTCTGTAGCATCATCAGCACTTCGTTGCTGTACTGCGGCAGCGATCGACGCAGAGCCGACGGCAGCAGGATGCGCCGGTACAAGGCCAGGCGCGACATGCCCATGGCACGTGCGGCTTCAACTTCGCCGGGCGGCGTGGCCCGCAGGCTGCCGGCCAGCAACTCGGCGCTGTAGGCGCTGGTGTTGAGGGCGAACGCCAGGCAGGTGCAGAAGGTTGCGCTGGACAGGTACGGCCAGAGCGGGCTCTGACGCACAAGTTCGAACTGAGCCAGGCCGTAATACACCAGAAACAACTGCACCAGCATCGGTGTGCCACGAATGACGTAGGTGTAGAGCCAGGCCGGGTAGCGCAGCAGGCAGGAGTGCGAAACGCGCATCAGTGCCAGTGGGATAGCCAGTGCCAGGCCGCAGGCCAGGGAAATCAGCAGCACCTTCAGGGTCAGCGCAATGCCGTTCAGGTACAGCGGCAGGTTCTGCCAGATAAGTGGGTAGTCGAGCATCATGCAAACCTTCCCTTCATAGGTCGGCGGCTTTGAAGCCGAACGAATAACGCTTTTCCACGCTGCGCAGCAGGACCAGCGACAGGCTGGTCAGCAGCAGGTAGAGCCCAGCCACGGTGAGGAAGAACGTGAACGGTTCATGGGTGGCATCGGCTGCGTTCTTGGCCTTGAACATCATGTCCTGCAGGCCGATCACGGAAATCAGCGCAGTCGACTTGATCAATACCAGCCAGTTGTTGGTGAAACCCGGCAGCGCCAGGCGCACCAGCTGCGGCACGCTGATCCGCCAGAACACCTGGAGGCTGCCCATGCCAAAAGCGGCCCCCGCTTCGGCCTGGCCCTTGGGAATGGCGAGAAACGCCCCGCGAAAGGTCTCCGAAAGATAGGCACCGAAAATGAAACCCATGGTGCAGACTCCGGCGATGAACGGGTTGATGTCGATGTACTGCTCGTAGCCCAGTGCCAGCGCAAGACGGTTGATCAGGTCCTGTCCGCCATAGAACACCAGCAGAATCAGGACCAGGTCAGGAATACCGCGCACTGCCGTGGTGTAGATCTCGCCCAGGGCTGCCAACCATCGCAGTGGTGACAGCCGGCAGGCGGCGCCGACCAGGCCGAGGGCGATGGCCAGGGCCATCGCCATCAGGGCCAGGCTGATGCTTAAACGCGCGCCATCGAGAATGCTCGATCCGTAGCCGTGAAGCATGATGAAAATCCTCGTCAGCCGGGGTCATTGGCCGTAGATATCGAACGGGAAGTACTTGCTCTGCACTTGCTGGTAGGTCCCGTTGGCGCGAATGGCCGCAATGGCGGCGTTAAAGCGCGCCAGGTTGGCGCTGTCCCCCTTGCGCACGGCAATTCCCGCACCCCGACCGAAGTAGCGGGGGTCGTTTATATCCGGACCGACAAGCGCAAAACCTTGGCCGGCGGGCGTCTTGATGAAGCTCTCTTCGGTATTGACGATGTCGGCGAGGGTGGCATCCAGCCGCCCCGCGGCCAGGTCGAGGAAAGCTTCGTTCTGCGAGGCGTAGCGCACGACCTCGACACCTGCACTCTCCAGCTGCTCGGTAGCGAAGCGGTCATAGGTGGAGGCGCGCTGCACGCCGAGTTTCTTGCCCTTGAGGTCCTGCATCGGGTCGCTGATCTGGCTGCCGGACTTCATCGCGAACTTGCCCGGGGTGTGGTAGTACTTGTCGGTAAAGTCGACGGACTTGAGCCGGTCTTCAGTAATCGACATTGACGACAGCACGGCATCAATCTTGCGCACCTTCAACGACGGGATCATCCCGTCGAACTCCTGGATCACCCACTGACATTTGACTTGCATCTGCGCGCACAGGGCGTTGCCGATGTCGTAGTCAAAGCCGGCGAGTTCGCCTTCGGGAGTGCGGTAGGAGAAGGGCGGATACGCCACTTCGATCCCGATGCGCAGGCTGCCTTCGTCAGCCTGGGAAAGTGCGCTGCAGGCACAGAGTGCCAATGCGCCTAGAAGTCCGGTCTTGTTCATATTCTTGACTCCGGTGGATAGGGCGGTACCAGCCTGGGCCCATTGTGGGGCTCGGTTCGGCAGGAAGAAAAATGACACGTTTAATTTCACAAATCAATATTAATGAAAATATATGTATCAGTTCGGCGGCTGCCGGTCATCCGGCGTGCGCGGAGGTGGGGAAGATGGCTGCTGCGTGAGGCGTGGGTTGGCCAGGCGTATCGTGTCCGGGCCCGCTGGGCGACCACGGCACTTGCATCACGCTATACTCCGCGCCTTTTGCCAGCACCGGAATCCGCCCATGCGCCAGGTTTTGCTCATCGTCGATGTCCAGTCCACCTTCAGCCCGCCCGAGTGGCTGGTCGATGGCCTGCGCCGTTTGTCGGCGAACATCCCCACCATCGCCTCGGTCGAGTTGCACGACGAACAGGTCACGCCGTTCGAGCGCCAGCTTGGCTGGCACCCGGCGGCGGAGGACGAGAGCCTGGTCGAAGCCGACCAGGTGTTCGTCAAGCATGGCTACGGGCAGAGTGCAGAGGCCATCGAGTACATTCGGCAACTGGGCGTGGAGAGAGTGCTGGTATGTGGGCTGCAGACCGAAACCTGCGTGCTGGCCGCGGGTTTTGCCCTGTTCGACGCGGGGCTGATGCCCACCCTGGTCACGGACATGACAGTAGGATCTTCGCTGGACAGGTCGGGCAAGCTGGGCATCGACCTTTGGAAGCATCACTTCCGCCAGGTCACCACCTCGGCCGAGGTGTTCGCTGAACTGGCCGCACGAGGCTAGTGCATGTCGTCATCATGGTGTCGCGAAAGGGCTGCAAAGCAGCCCCGGCAACATGTGCAGCGCAGCTGAAATCAAGGGGCTGCTGCGCAGCCCCATCGCGACACAAGGCCGCTTCTACTCAGAACGTGTCGCAAGGCGAAAACCTCAGGCCACATCCACCAGCACGATCTCGCTGTCCTCGATGGCGGTAACCCGCAGCACCTCCTCCTGCTCGATCGCCACGCCATCGCGCGCCTTGGCACGCAGCCCGTTGACCTCCACCAGCCCCTTGGCTGGCACCAGGTAACCCCGGCGAGCGGTATCGAAGCGGTACTCGGCAGTTTCACCGGACCGCAGGGTGGCAGCCACCAACCGCGCATCGGTGCGGATCTGCAGGCTGTCCTCATCGCCCGCACGGCCGCTGGCCAGGGTTACGAAGCCTTCGCCACGCTCACCTTTGGGGAACGGCCGGGTACCCCATTGCGGTGCTTCGCCGGTGCGCTCCGGCACGATCCAGATCTGGAAAATACGCGTGTCGACGTCTTCCAGGTTGTACTCGCTATGCACGATGCCAGTGCCGGCGCTCATCACCTGCACGTCACCGGCTTCGGTACGGCCTTTGTTTCCCAGGCTGTCCTGGTGGCTGATCGCGCCTTCACGCACATAGGTGATGATTTCCATGTCGCGGTGCGGGTGCGGCGGGAAGCCGCTGCCGGCAGCGATCAGGTCGTCGTTCCACACCCGAAGGTTGCCCCAGTGCATGCGCGCCGGGTCGTAGTACTCGGCAAACGAGAAATGATGGTGGGCATCGAGCCAGCCGTGGTTGGCGTGGCCGAGGCTTTCGAACGGTCGCAGTTGCAGCATGGTCGTGCTCCTTGAATCAGTGGAATGAGGCCATGATGCGTCAAAGAAGCATCGAAAATAAGCGTAAATATCGGCTTAAAATAATCAGTAAAATAGATTTGTTTCGATGGAGTGTTTTATCCGTTTCATCGCCTAATCCACTGATCTGCAAGCATTCGCTGGCGATTTTTTGTCGATGCGGCGAACATGCCCGCTGTTTTTGTTTTTCAACGGAGTGACCGTGGCCCACGAGCAACCCCAGGCCCCCGCCGACCTTGCCCCTCCTGCCCAGCTGCCCTGGTTTCGCCGCCTGGCGGCCCGCCTGCTGGGGCGTGGCCTGACCCGCTTGCAGGCCCAGCACCGCGACTCCTGGTTCCTCGGCCATGTCAGCGGCCAGCGCAGTGGCCATGCCGATGGCGTGCGTGAAGGATACGAACGCGGGCGGGTGGAAGGTTACGAGGCCGGGCGCCAGGTTTTGGTGATCCGCGATACCCGGCCCGACACCGCCGCGGTGCCGGGCCGGGATGACAACCTGTTCGATGACTGGCGCCTGCCCCTGACTGCCGAGCTGAAAAAGCGCTTCAAGGCCGATGTCGCCCAGCGCCTGCCCGCCGAGGCGCAACCCAGTGCGGCGCAATGGAAGCTGATTTTCAGCGACACGCCATCTACCTGCGTGGTGGCAGGGGCCGGGGCGGGCAAGTCCACCTCGCTGGTGCTGCGCATCCTGCTGTTGCGCTACTACCTGGGCTATGAGCTGGATGCGATGACCGTGGTCACCTTCACCCGCGAGTCGCGCAAGGACTTCATCAAGCGCCTGCTGCAAGTGTTCGCTCTGTGGCAGATCAACCTGCAACCGCTGCAGGCCCGCGAGCTGGTGCGCACGTTCCATTCGCGCATCCTGCCGCTGGTGCGCAGCCTGCCGGGCTTTGGCCAGGTGCGCGCCTTCGAAACGCTGGGCAACGAGATGCCGGCCGGGCGTGAGGCCGAGGCCGAGAGCAACCCGTTCGACCTACGCCTGAATGATGCCCAGCGCCAGCAACTGAACCAGTGCTACAGCACCCTGCTGGGCGAGAGCCCGCGTTTTGCCGAGCTGGTCGGCCTGTTGCGCAGCGAAGCCCTGCAGCTGAAGCCGCTGGACCCGAACAATCCCGAAGTGCAGAAGCGCGCTCAGGTAACACAACTGGCTGCCCAGCGCGACGAAGAACTGTGTGACGTGATCGAAGATCTGTGGTTCGCCGCCGGCGCCTGGCCGATCAAGGGCATCGAACCCTGCCGCGAGACCATCCAGATCCGTGGCAGCCGCTTCCATGTGCATGGCCGCCTGGCCGGCCAGGGGCCTTTGCTCGTGCTCGGCTTCGACCCGGCGGAAAGCGCTCAGTATCAGCGCCCCGGTGCCAAACTGACAGTGCGCGCCGAGTGGGCGGTCAAGCGCACCCTGTTGCAGGCCTTCTGCGACCAGCCGCTGATCTGGCTCGACAACTACGCCATGGCCCGGCGCCTGGCGGCTTCGCTGGCCGGTGATGCCGTGGCCGGCCCCGGTTTCGAATACAAGGTCAAGGGCGAGCTGGCCCCGGCGCCGCTGCTCGATGCCTTTGTCGGTGCGGCGAATTTCATCGAGAACCTTGGCCTGGAAGTGAATACTGCCGTGGCGGCGATGAGTTTCCCGTCCGGCGACAGCGATGCACTGTTCTTCGAGGCCCTGGCTCTGTACTGGAAGGCCCTCGAGGCGCACCTGCTGGACCAGTCGCCGCCAGTGATGAGCTACAACCGCATGTTCGCCTTGTTCGGCGAGAACAACCCGGAAAACCTGCAACTGCTGCCCGACCCGTTGCTGCGGCCGCTGGCGCACCTGATGATCGACGAGTTCCAGGATGTGTCACCGCAGATTGTCAGCTGGCTGCGTGCCAGCCTCGCCGAGATCCGTCGTCGCGGGCCGGCGATGCACACCGGGCGCCATGCCCAGCACTCGTCACTGCTGTGCGTGGGCGATGACTGGCAGTCAATCTACGGCTGGCGTGGCAGTTCGCCCAAATACTTCATGGAGTTCACCAAGGCCTTCCCGTCGCCGGCCAACACCCGTGTGATGCTGGTCGACAACTACCGTTGCCAGCAGCAGGTGATCGACGCGGCCGAACACTTGGTCAAGGGCACCCCGGCGATTGCCGGAAAGAAAGCTCGGGCCAGCGGCCCGGCGGCCGAGCTGCCAGGTTCGCCGGTCAAGGTGTTCGACCGAGACGAAGCTGCCTTGGGTGAAACGCTGCTCGAGCACTACCAGCGTGGCGAGACGGTGATGATGCTTTACCGCAAGGGCAGCGACAGGGCGCTGATGAACGAGCACCTGCAAGGCGTGCTGCACGCCGAGGCGGCGTTGCCGACCGAGCAGCGCCGGCTGCGCCAGTTGACCTACCACAGTGCCAAGGGCTTGCAGGCCGATGCAGTGTTCATGCTGGGCGACTGCCAGTACTTGACCAGTTCGCCCTACAAGAACCAGGTGTATCGCCAGGCCGGGCTGGGCAAGGCCGGTGATGCCCAGCCGTTCGATACCGCACAGAAAGAAGAGGTGCAGCGCCTGGCCTATGTGGCGGTAACCCGCGCGGTCAGGCACTGCTATTGGCATGTGGAGGCGGCCAACGCAGAGGCGGCGGCAGCGCCGCGTGCGTCGAGCCAGGTGGATGGGCGGCAGGCCTTCTTCGAAGACCTGCGTGGTCATTGATCAGCGTTCAGACATCGAGGATGTCCGCTTGCCGGGTAAGGCTCAGCAGTAGCCCGGCTTCCACGTTCCGCTGTGCCAGGTTCAAGGCGTTCGTAGCCTTGACGTATTCATCTTCGTTGAGAGGAACCCGACGCAGCGTGCCGTTTTCGTCGAGCACAGGGGTAGGCACTTGCGCAGCCAGCACATCTATTATCGAGTTGTCCAGGTGCGTGATCGGCTCCTGGCTTTCATCCAGGCAATATAAAAGATAATCCAGGCCCGGGCGCCAGAAATCGGCAATGGCGTCGAACTGGCCGGTATACTGGCGCTTGAAGTAATCAACCCAGACCGGCTGCTGGCTGATCCACTCCTGTCGGGCGGTGGCATCGGCATCGAGTTTGCGCACGGCATCGCGCACGTTGTCGATGATTTGCTGGTTGATCCTTGCAATATCCCGATAGAGCATGCCGCTGCTGGGTTCAGGGAAATCGAGCTCTGCGCTCAAGGACTGGCGCAGCGCCAGGCGGACTTCGATATCGTCGACCAGGCCCGTTTTAAGGTCCGTATCGGGGAACGCTTCCTCGACATCCAGCACATCACGGGGCGGTAACTGCGCAGCGTTTTCCTTCAGCTTCTGTTGGCGCAAGTTGCGATGCAGGCTGATGCGATCGGCCAACTCGTCGACTTTATGGCGACGATACAGCTTGCGATAGAGTTCGAGCAGCGGTTTGAGCGTGCCCTGTGCCCCCTCTGCTGCCTGCTTGGCCAGTAACTCTGTTTCCAAGGCGCTGAATCCATCGGCGGCGGCATCACCGCAGGTGGCGGGGGAGGCTTGCGCCACTTCGTTCAACCGCTCGCGCAACGCCGTATCCTCGTGGGCCTGCTGCAACAGTGCCCATACTCGCGCACGCAGGCCTTGCGGATCTCGTCGTGCTTCCACCGACTCGGTCAGGCGCTCCAACACCGCTTGCAGGTAACCATTGTCGCCCTGATCGAACAGTTCGGCCCACAGCTCTATCTGCTGGGCTGTCGCGGCATCGCGCCATACCCCTTGCCAATCTGGTCTGTCGGGCGCGTGCTCGAAGATATTGACGCCGCTGGCCCGCAGGCGCCTGGCTGACTCGGCTTCCAGATTGTTGTAGTTGAAGAGCCAGCGGCGCCCCGGCAAGCGCGCGGCGACGTCCCGCACATAGGGGCTGCGCAGGATGCTTGCCAGGTCCGGAACATGGTGAATGCGGTTGGACGAGAGGTCCAGGTCGCGCAACTGGTACTGTGGCTGGTTCATCAGCGTAATCAAGCCAGCAGGAAATGCCTGCAACTCAGCATTGGACAGGTTCATGCGCTGCAGCCGCGCCATGTAGCGCACATCAGGCGCGTGCTGCAGCGGGTTGAAGTCCAGGTCCAGTTGTTGCGGATGGATCATGTCCTGAAAGCGCGTGGCGAGGTTTTCATCGAGCGTGATGCGATTGTGCCCCAGCCTCAGGACATCCAATGGCCGGCCGCAGAGGAAAGTCAGTGTCGCTTCATCCAGTGTCAGCTGGTTGCGGCGCAAATTCAGTTGGCGCAGGTCTGGCATTGCCGCCAGCACACGTTGTGCGGTGGGTGAGAGGGTAGCAAGGGTGTTGTTGGTCAGATCCAGTGCGCGAAGCCTGGGCACCGATTCAAGTGCCTCGAACAGAGCTTGCGCGTCGATTGCCCGGTTGTTGGTCACTTCCAGCACTTGCAGGTTGGGGAAGCGTGACAGGAACGCCTTGTCCAGTCGTTGCAGTTGCAGCTCGTTCAGCTTGAGTTCACGGATGTGGGGCAGGCTGGCTGTGATCGCTGGCAACTCGCCCAACTGCATTCGCTCCAGCACGAGCGTGCCCAGCTTGCCGGGGCCCTCCCGCCGCCAGGCGGATTTGAGGCGGTCGGCGCATTGTTGTCGCTCGAAGCGCTGGCTGATGTTGCGTGCGGTCAGGTACCACGTTTCCAGATAGCGTTTCAGATCTTGCCACTCTGCTTGCAGTTGCCGCACTGCCGCGCCCAGGTCACCGGTCTGGCTCAGTTCGGCTCTCAAGGCACTGATCTCGTTGCTGTTCAGTGAGGGGAAAAGTGACTTGAGCCGGCGTGTCGCGGCGCTTTCGCCGAAAGAGCCAGCTCCTCGGCCACTGAGCGGGTAACCGATTCGCCCATGTGCCAGGCGCATGGGTGAGCGAAAGCCAGGCCTGATTGGCTGCTGGCCGAGCAGCACGGCGCAGCCGGAGCGGTCGGCGAGGGCGCTGGCGAACAGCTCGGCTTCACTCGCCTGCGGCTGTTCGGCTATCAAGGCATCACGCAGCAGTTGACTGTCGGCATTGGCCAGGTCTGCTCGGTACAGGCCGGTCAAGGCACGATCGAGGCGGGCGCGGGCCTGCACGTAGCGGGCTTCTTCAGCCACGCGCAAGGGCACGCGCCCGTTCTTCAGGCGTTCGCGTTCGGTGCTGTCGGCATGCGCGACGAGTTCTTCCAGGGCATTGTCAGGCAAACCGGGGAACTGGCGGCCCAAGGTCTGCGCTTCGTCGCCAAGCGGTGCGCGATGGCTTTCCAGCATGCTCGCGAAGACTTCGCGCCGACGTGCTGTCAGGTGGTTGGCCAGTAGCTCGTTCAGGGCACCCGGGCGCTGCTCTGCTGGTGTATCGGGTAGCAGTTTCTGTATGACATCTTCATCCATCTCCGCCAGGACAACCTTGCTCAGTTCGCCTTCGTCAAGCTCCCCGCGGCCGATCTCGATCTGCAGCGTATCGGCTTTTGGCTGCGCACCGAAGTAGACTGCGTCCCCCCATTTTTCGGCACCGGTGAAGACCTTCAGCCTGTAGTTCGCGGGCCAGCCAGGCAGCTGTACCAGTTCCGGCAGTGCGAAGTTCATATGTGCAGCCAAAGGCTGACCATGACGTACCCGGGTGATGATGCCCTCCACGTCGTCAGCCAGTCGCAGGCGCAGCAAGGTGTCGGCCAGCAGAGCCGGCGGCCGCGAGCCGTTGACCTGGCTGCGACGCAAGGTGTCAGCGTCAACTTCGGTAATGCGCAAGGCGGCAAGTTGCTCCGATGCATCCAGCCCCTGGCTAAACCGGCCAAGCCCCTCGAGCAGCTGCGCATCATCCCATTCGAGAGGGTTGTCATGGGCCAACTGCCATCGCTGGTCGCCGAGGTAGCGCAAGGCCGGAGTGTGGGCATCGGGGGCGTCCGGGTGGCGCACATGCCACTGCCCATCGGTTTCGAACACCTCATACAGTTTGCCTTGAAGCCAAACGTGGGTTTTGCCATCGATGATGTAGAGCCCTTGGGCATTTTTCTGCACGCCCACCGGCAACGAGCTTGAAGTGCTGTAAGGGCCCATGTCAGGGTGCCAAAGCCGTTCTCGGCCACCTTTCCAGACGCTTTCCAGCGCATCGACGAACCCTGATGCCTTGACCGCGCTGCTACCGACGGCAAAACCGGCGATCACGGCGGCATTGATGGCCAGTGACTCGAGTTGTTGCAGCGCTTCCTGGGTATCGCCTTCTTCCCAGGCTTCGAACCCGGTGAACACCGAGTCCATGAGGTCGTAGGCAAATACCCCAAGCATCGCGGCATCCAGCCCAGGCACGAAGAAGGCGGCCACATTCAGTACGTTCATGCCTGCGTCCAGCCAGTGCTGCAGCCGTTCCTTGCGTACCTTGGCGTCGGCATCCGCGGTCGGTACCGCGATCGCTCTTGCATTCGCCTTGATGCGGCGCTTGTGGTCGTTGTAAAGCACTTGCCAGATGGGAAGGGCCAGGCGGGTTCGCTTGAAGTGCAGCTCAGGCTTGTCCTTGGGTTTGCGCATGGAGGTGCCATGCACGAACAGGGCATTTTCGAGCTTGCGGCTGAGTTCGACCTGGTTGTCCTGGTCAGCGAAGCTGATCAAGTGCCGGCGAAACGTGGTTTGCAGCAGGCGTTGACGCATGAGTGAGCCGGCCTTTTGCAAAGATGCAAACTCTCTCACCGGGTGTTCGGAATCGTGGGGAATGTAGAGCACGCAGGGGTTGGTCTGGTCGGCTTCATCGGGGCCTATCAGCAGTACGCCATGAATCGGGATGCCGAACAGGCTGAAGCGCCAGCAGCGAAGCTTGTGTTCGCCGTAACGCGGTGTGCTTTCGTTGTCGCATAGCTGTACCAGAGCATTGTGGCCTTTGAGCGTCAACAGGCCCTTGAGGTAGGCGATCATTGCTTCGGTTTTAAGTGCCTGCTGGCTTGCATCGATCCACTGCTGTTCGATCGCGGCCTTTCTGGAGCCTTCATAAATGCCCTGCAGGTGGTCTTGATACTGCTGGCCGAGGTCCAGGCTTCGGCAAAGGTTCACGAACGCTTCGGGCTCGAGCCCTGGAAGTGAGGCGACGTTGTCCGGGCCAAGGGTCAGGGTGTCGAACGGGCCCACTTCGTCGGGCCCTTCGAAATTGTGCAGTGCGGCCTCCAGCAGCGAGCGCTTCTGTGGCGGCCCTTCGGGGCGCTTGATGAACGTATCCTCACCGCCGATTGAAATATCGAGGCCTGGGACATTTTCCAGCGTGATGTACACCTTGAACGGCTGGCGCAGGTACTGGGCTTTGTCCACTTCGACATCCGGGCCCAACCGGCCTTCCAGCAAAGGCTTGCAGAATTCGCTGATCTGCCTGAAGTCATCGAGCAAGGCTTGCAGCGCTTTGAACCCGGCGTTGCGGGCGCTGATCAGCTGTCGTAAACGCGCCTGGTCTTCATCGCTGGCTGCGGCGTACCAGGCGTAAGGCGAGCCGTTTTCGTCGAGGTAGTCCTTGCGCACGCTCTGGACGACGCGGCGGGTATGGTCGGGGTGCATCGTTCGGCACCAGGTAGGCAGGTTACGGACAATCTGGGCCTGATGGAAAGGCACGGGTGTGCTGGTCATGCTGAATACTCCGTGGTCAATGGAGGCGCCAGTCGACAGGTTTCGCCTCGGCATGCGGTGGTATTTAGTTGGATGCACAGGTCGGTCTTGTGCACGAGAGCGTCGGTAGCGGAGCAGCGCGGGCAGGGTCGTTGGGAGATGGTGGAGCAAGGCATGGGGTAGGCATGTCGTGTGGATGATGCCGGCGTATGGGGTATGGGCCGATGTCATGTGATGCCTGGCCATGGGCCGGCGTTCTATCAGGGAGAACTACGATGCATTCGCTGTGCAGTCCCAAGGATCACCTGCTGGACCTCGACGGTATTGAAATAGCGGTACGGACCTGGGGGGCGGAGGATGGCATCCCGGTGCTGGCCCTGCATGGCTGGCTGGACAACGCCGCCTCGTTCGAGCGCCTGGCACCGATGCTGGACGGCTGCTTCGTGGTGGCCCCCGACCTGGTCGGCCACGGCCGCTCGGACCACCGCCGCCACGACAGTGGCTACTACCTGTGGGAACATGCCCAGGACATGCTGGCGGTGACCGACAGCCTGGGCCTGGCGCAATTCCATGTACTGGCCCATGGCATGGGCACCGGGGTGGCGTCGCTGCTGGCAGCGATGACCAGCGGTATTGCCAGCATGACCTTCCTCGACGGCATGGGTGCACCGTTCACGGTGGCCGAGGATGACCGCGTGCAGCACCTGGCCCGGGCCTACCGGCTCAAGCGCATGGTACAGCGCAGCCAGCTGCAGGGTTTTGCCGAGCCGGACGTCGACCGTTTCGAGGACCTGGACACGGCGTTGGAACAACGCCGCGAGCGCCTGGACACCGAGCTGTCGGAAGAGGCGGCACGGCTGTTGGCAATGCGTGACCTGCTGCAGCTGGGCGAGGGCTATTGCTGGCGCCACGACCCACGGCTGGTGCTGCCCGAACCCATGCCGCTGACCGAGCGCGAAGCCTGCGATTTGCTCAGGCAGATCCGTTGCCCGTTGTACCTGCTGTTCGGCCGCCAGGGGGCATTCACCGGTGAAGCCTTTACCCGCCGCCAGGCGGCGTTGCCCATCCAGGCGAAGATCTCCTGGCATCCGGGCGGGCACCACTTCCACCTGGATGCGCCGGACCGGGCGCTGGTCGACCAACTGCTGCGCATCCTGGCTCGCCATGAAGGGGGCGTGCTGCAACGGTTGGTAAACGAGTAACTGCATATGGCCATGCCATGCGCGCGTGGGCTATGGTGGTGAGCCTCCGGCTCTCTGGGCTGCGCTGTCGCGCAGATAGCAGATATCGCTCGCTTGGTGCGTCCTTTGTAGGAGCAGCACAAGGCTGCTCCTACAGGCCCCGGGCAAACCAATGAGCCAAAGCGGGTACGCCCGCTTCCACAGGAATCCACCGGCCACAAGGAGCCTTGGCATGCGACCATTCGCCATCAAGCATATCGACCATCTCGTCCTGCGGGTCAGCGACCTGGAGCGCAGCGTCGCCTTCTACACCGAACTGCTAGGCTGCACGGTCAGCCGCGTGCGCGAAGACCTGGGCATGGTCCACCTGGCCACGGGCACGGCGATGATCGACCTGGTAACCCTAGACGGCCCCCTGGGGCAGCCTGGTGGGGCGGCGCCTGGGGCCGAGGGGCGCAATCTGCACCATTTCTGCCTGCGCATCGAGCCGTTCGACGAGGCGGCACTTACGGCCTACCTGCAAGCCGCGGGGGTTGAAGTAGAACCTGCCGAAAAGCGCTATGGCGCCGAAGGTGAGGGGCTGTCGCTGTACTGCTACGATCCCGATGGCAACCAGGTCGAGCTGAAAGGGCCGGTACCGGCAACCAAGGCCCCATGAGTAACCTGCATACCCCCGAGCACTGGGTCGATACCGCACAAGGCAAGCTGTGGCTCTCTCCAGGCTGGCGCGGTCCTGCAGGGGCCGTGTAAGCCAAGTGGATATCCCGCCAAAGCCTATTATGCTTCAGATACCTTGCTGCGATCCGAGGCGGCCTGCCTCGTCGTGCTTCGCATATCCAAAGCAAGCCCCCAGGGCCTGGGTGCGATGGTGTAAATGACATGAGGTGCTCCCGGCCTGAATGACGACAAGACGGAGGCACCCCATGGCGGTTCTCGACAGCACATCCACGGGCAGCGCGCCCCAACGCGGTATCACCCGGGAGGAGCGCAAGGTCATTTTCGCCTCGTCCCTGGGCACGGTATTCGAATGGTACGACTTCTACCTGTACGGCTCCCTGGCGGCGATCATCGCCAAGCACTTCTTTGCCGGGGTCAATGAAACCACCTCGTTCATCTTCGCTTTGCTGGCCTTTGCCGCCGGCTTTGCCGTACGGCCATTCGGCGCCATCGTGTTCGGCCGCCTGGGTGACATGATCGGGCGCAAGTACACCTTCCTCATCACCATCGTCATCATGGGCCTGTCCACCGCTGTGGTGGGCCTGCTACCCAGCTATGCCACGATCGGCGTGGCCGCGCCGATCATCCTCATCAGCCTGCGCCTGCTGCAGGGCCTGGCATTGGGTGGCGAATACGGCGGCGCGGCCACCTATGTGGCCGAACATGCACCCAAAGGCCGGCGCGGCTTCTTCACTGCCTGGATCCAGACCACGGCCACCCTGGGGCTGTTCCTCTCGCTGCTGGTGATCATGGCCTGCCGCACGGCGATGGGTAACGAGGTGTTCGAGGCCTGGGGCTGGCGGGTGCCGTTCCTGCTGTCGATATTGCTGCTGGCGATTTCGGTATACATCCGCATGCAGCTCAACGAGTCGCCGGTGTTCATGAAGATGAAGGCCGAGGGCAAGGCGTCCAAGGCGCCACTGACCGAATCGTTCGCCCGCTGGGACAACCTCAAGGTGGTGATCATGTCGCTGCTGGGCGGCACCGCCGGCCAGGCCGTGGTGTGGTACACCGGGCAGTTCTATGCGCTGTTCTTCCTGTTGCAGATGCTCAAGATCGAGCCGCAGACCGCCAACCTGCTGATCGCCGGTTCGCTGCTGATCGGCACGCCGTTCTTCATCTTCTTCGGCAGCCTGTCCGACCGCATCGGCCGCAAGAAAATCATCATGGCCGGTTGCATCATCGCCGCGCTGACCTACTTCCCGATCTTCAAGGCGCTGACCCAGTACGGTAATCCGGATGTGTTCGTCGCCCAGGAGCAGAATCCGGTGGTGGTGATGGCAGACCCTGCCCAGTGCGCGTTCCAGTTCGACCCGGTGGGCAAGGCCAAATTCACAAGCTCGTGCGACATCGCCAAGAGCTTGCTGGCCAAGCGGGCCATCCCCTATACCAACGAAGCGGCCGAACCCGGCAGCGTGGCGCAGATCCGCATTGGTGAACGGGTACTGCCAAGTTTTGATGGCAGCAGCCTGGCGGCAGCGGACTTCAAGGCACAGAGCGACGCCTTTACCGCGACCTTGAGCGGGGCGTTGAAAGAGGCTGGCTACCCGGAAAAGGCCGACCCGGCGAAGATCCACTACCCGATGGTGCTGTTGCTGCTGACCATTCTGGTGATCTACGTGACCATGGTATACGGGCCGATCGCGGCCTGGCTGGTGGAGCTGTTCCCGGCGCGTATCCGCTACACCTCGATGTCGCTGCCTTACCATATCGGCAACGGCTGGTTCGGCGGCTTCCTGCCGACCGTGGCGTTTGCCATGGTGGCGGCGACCGGGGATATCTATTACGGCTTGTGGTACCCGATCGTGATTGCGGTGATGACGGCGGTGCTGGGGATCTTCTTCCTGCCGGAGACCAAGGACCGTGATATCAACCACACTTGAAGTTTGAGGCTGCCTGTAACGGCCTCTTCGCGGGCATGCCCGCTCCCACAGGGATACCACTGTGCCTGAGGGCAGTGAGGTACCTGTGGGAGCGGGTTCACCCGCGAAGAGGCCGGCACAGTCAACCCATCAGTCGAAATAGCCACGCAAGCCAAAGGCATACCCGGTATCCACTCCGGCAGCCTCACCCCGGCTCCAGCGCTTCTTCAACACGAACTCGAACGCCGGCTCGTACAGCCCGTCCCGCACCAGCGCACCCGCCAGCACCTCCACGTCATACCAGCCATTGTCCAGCTCGATGATCGGCCGTCCGGGTACCTGGTAGCGCGCCATCAGGTCACCCAGCGTCTTGGGTGTGAAGTGCTGCAGGATGCGCCAGGTGTACAGCATCAGCGCACCGTGCTCGACCTGCAGCACATAGCCATTACGGCGGTGCTTGAGGCGGCTGCCGGGTTCGCGCAGGGCCGGGGTATGGTTGTCCAGGGTGAACAGGATGCGGTAGGGCAGGTTATCGACCCCGGCCAGTGGCAGCACAATCCCTTCGCGCACCGCCTGGTCGCCGCTGTCGCCGTGGGTGAACGCATGGGCCAGGTCGTCGGGCAGTTCATGTTGTTGCTTGAAGCGCTCGAGCAACTGGATATCGCCGAGCAGAAAGTAGTCGACCAGGTCGTTGAGCACTTCGCTGAATTCGTGGCGCATCTGTTTTCCTTGTTGGTGCGCATGAGGGCAATGGCAAATGTAGCACTTCAGATTGGCTTCAGATTGCCCCCTGATACTGCCCCCTGGACCTGACTTGAAAGGGGGACAGCCATGACCCAGGCAGACAGCGCCAGCCTGTTTCCACTGGCTATCGGCAGCCACGGCGATCGCCTTGCCCACATGACGCTGAAACACCCGGGGGCACCGGGGCGTGACGAGCTGGAACAGTTCATTCACGCCCGCTTTGCCTGCGCGCACCACGCCGATGTGCAGCACTACCTGCCTGAACTGCTCGGCCTGCATGACAGCCACGGGCGCCTGATGGCCGCTGCCGGCATACGCCTGGCCAGCAGTGGCCCGACCTTCATCGAGCGTTACCTGGATGAACCGCTGGAAGCGGCTGTGACCCGGCTGTCGGCCAGCCCGGTGAGCCGTGCGCAGTTGGTCGAAGTGGGCAACCTGGCCGCGCTCAGCGCCGGCAGCGCGCGGATCATGATCATTGCCGTGACCTGGTTGCTGGCCGCCCGCGGCTTGCAGTGGGTGGCCTTCACCGGTGCCGCGACGCTGGTCAACAGCTTTCATCGCCTGGGCCTGGTGCCCACGGCGTTGGCCGTGGCCGACCCTGGCCGGCTGAACGGCGATGCCGACAGTTGGGGCAGCTACTACGCGCAGCACCCGCAAGTGTTCGTCGGCAACATCGACTACGGCCATGCAGCCCTGGCCCGCGGCGGCGTGTTCGAGCGGCTGGGCTTGCCCGCGAGCGTGCAGGAGGCCGGCCATGCCGCGTGAATGCCAGCTGTTCAGCGATGTGTTGCAACTGCATGCCCGCCAACGAGGGGCGCAACCGGCGTTGCTGGGCCTTGGTGGGCCGTTCACGTATCAACAGTTGCTGGACGAGGTCGAGCAGCGCCAGGCCTGGTTGAGCGTGCAGCCACCGGGCACCTTCGCCCTGGCCCTGGAGAACGGCCCCGAGGCGCTGTTCTGGGACCTGGCGGCGCTGTTCGCGGCGCGCCCCATCGTCATCCTGCCGGCGTTCTTCAGCAGCGCCCAGCGCCGCCACTGCCTGGCACAGAGCGGGGCGGTACTGGCGCTGGCCGACGACGCCTTCGCTGACGACTTGCATGCCAGCGGCTTCACTAGCGGTGAGCGCTTCTGGAGCCGGCAGCTGCCAGCGGCCGCACCCTTGCCCCCGGGCACCGCGAAGGTTACCTACACCTCCGGTAGCACCGGTGCACCCAAGGGCGTATGCCTGAGCGCTGATGCCATGCTGCGGGTAGCGCTTGAACTGGAGGCCGCCAGCCGGCCCACGGCACCAGGCAAGTACCTGGCGGTATTGCCCCTGGCGGTGCTGTTGGAAAACCTGGGCCTGTACGCAGCCCTGCTGGCCGGGGCGAGCATTGCCCTGTACCCGCAGGCGCAACTGGGTTTTCGCGGTGCCAGCCAGGTCGACTTCAAGCAATTGCTGGGCGCCATCGCCTTGAGTGGTGCCGAAAGCCTGATCCTGGTGCCGCAATTGCTGCTTGGGTTGGTCACCGCCATCGAGCGCGGCCTGATGCGGGTCGGCCCGTTGCGCTTCGTGGCGGTAGGTGGCGCGCGGGTGGCGCCGAGCCTGCTGGCCCGGGCCGAGGCCGTCGGGCTGCCGGTGTTCGAGGGCTATGGCTTGTCCGAATGTGCCTCGGTGGTCTGCCTCAATCGCCCTGGGGCGCACCGCGCGGGCAGTGTCGGGCGGCCGCTGCCGCATGTGCAGGTGCGCGTTGCCGAGGACGGCGAAGTGCAGGTGGCCGGTTCGGCGTTGCTCGGCTACCTGGGCGAGCCACCCTTCGAAGAGCAGTGGTTGCCGACTGGTGACTTGGGCCACTTCGACAGCGACGGCTTCCTGTACCTGGCCGGGCGCAAGAAGCACCAGTACAGCACCAGCTTCGGGCGCAACGTCAACCCCGAGTGGGTCGAGGCCGAACTGACCCAGGGCGGGGTGATCGCCCAGGCATTTGTCCACGGCGAAGGCCTGGCACACAACCTGGCGCTGATCTGGCCGCTGGACCCGCAGGCTGACGACCACACCCTCGAGCAGGCCATCCGTCAGGCCAATGCCGGCCTGCCGGACTATGCCCGGGTGCATGCCTGGCGGCGCCTGCCCGAACCCTTGAGTGCCGCCGGGCAAACCCTTACCGCCAACGGCCGGCCACGCCGCGAACAGATCCTGCGGTGTTACCAGTCCTTGTTATCCGACCTTCAATGACCCACGAGGTTTGCCATGCTTTTCTTCGATACGCTGCAGCAGGAAACCGCCGACGAGCGTACGGCATTGTTCAGTGTTCCGGTCATCCGCGACGCGCTGGCCGGCAAGGCCAGCCTCGAGGCCTATGTGGCCTTTCTGACCCAGGCTTACCACCACGTGCGCCACACCGTACCCTTGATGATGGCCTGCGGGGCCCGTTTGCCGGCTCGGCTGGAGTGGCTGCGCGGCGCGGTGTGCGAGTACATCGAGGAGGAGTACGGCCATGAGCGCTGGATTCTCGATGACATCGCCGCCTGTGGTGGCGACCCACACAAGGTGGCGGGCGGCCGCCCGGCATTGCCTATCGAGCTGATGGTGGCCTTTCTCTACGACCAGATTGCCCGTGGCAACCCGGTCGGGCTGTTCGGCATGGTCAACGTGCTCGAAGGCACCAGCATTGCCCTGGCCACCCAGGCTGCCGGTACCCTGCAGGGCAGCCTGGGCCTGCCGGACCAGGCGTTCAGCTACCTGAGTTCCCATGGCGCCCTGGACCAGGACCACATGGCCACCTACCGTGGCCTGATGAACCGCCTGGACCAGCCCGAGGACCAGCAGGCGGTAATCCACGCTGCCAAAGTGGTGTACCGCCTGTACACCGCCATGTTCGAAGGGCTGCCGCGTGCCGCGCAGCAGGAGGTACAGCATGCGCTTGCCTGATTGCGTGGCGGTGCTCACCGGCGCCAGCGGTGGCATCGGCCTGGAGCTGGCGGACCAGCTTTGCAGTGCCGGGGCCCGCGTACTGGCGGTCAGCCGGCAGCAGGGCAAGCTGGCCGAACTGATGGCGCGCTACCCCGGGCAATTGCGCTGGCAGCAGGCCGACCTGCGCTGCGCCGAAGGCCGCCGTGAAGTGCTGGAGGCAGCGCGGGACATGGGCAGTTGCAACCTGTTGATCAACGCTGCCGGGGTCAACCGCTTCGCCCTGCTCGAACAGATGGACGAGGCCGCCCTGGACGAGTTGTTCGACCTCAACATCAAGGCCGCCGTGCAGCTCACCCGCCTGTGCCTGCCGTTGCTGCGCGCGCAGCCCAGTGCACTGGTGGTGAACGTGGGGTCGATCTACGGCTCCATCGGCTACCCCGGTTATGCCACCTACTGCGCCAGCAAGTTTGCCTTGCGCGGGTTCTCCGAGGCATTGCGCCGCGAGCTTGCCGACACCTCGGTGAACGTGCTGTATGCCGCACCGCGCACCACCCGCACGACGATGAACAGTAGCGCCGCGCAGGCCCTGAACCAGGCGTTGAAGGTGGGCGTCGATGACCCTCAGGATGTCGCCCGGGCGGTGCTCGACGCAGTACAGGCCGAGCGTAGCGAACTGTACCTGGGCTGGCCGGAAAAACTCTTCGTGCGCCTTAACGGCATGCTGCCGGGCGTGGTTGATCGCGCCTTGCGCAAGCAACTGCCGCTGATCCGTCGCTACAGTGCCTGGCACAGCAAGGAGTCGAGCAAATGAAACGTCTGATTCTGGCCAGTCTGCTGGCCATCGCCCCGTTCACCTGGGCCCTCGACCAGAACGGTACCCAGCAACTCAATGCCATCCAGCAGCGCTGGGCGGTGATTCGCTACAACCTGCCCGAAGCCGAACGTGCCGGGGCGTTCGAGGCCCTGGCGGTACAGTCGGCGGCGTTGGTGCGCCAGCAGCCGGGCTCGGCCGAGCCGCTGATCTGGGACGGCATCGTCAACAGCAGCTGGGCCGGTGCCACCGGCGGGTTGGGGGCGCTGGGCAAGGTCAAGGCTGCCCGCGCCAGCCTGGAAAAGGCCCTGGCCGTTGACCCCAAGGCCCTGCAAGGTTCGGCCTACACCAGCCTGGGCGCGCTGTACGACCAGGTGCCCGGCTGGCCGCTGAGCTTCGGTGACCAGGCCAAGGCCGAGGCCATGCTGCGCCAGGCGCTGGTGATCAACCCCGACGGTATCGACAGCAATTACTTCTGGGCTGACCACCTGTACCGGCAGAACCGCTACGACGAAGCCCGCGCCGCCCTGCAAAAGGCGTTGCAGGCACCGCCCCGGCCCGGGCGGGAGCTGGCCGACCAAGGCCGGCGCGGTGAAATCGATGCTTTACTCAAAGCGATCAAGGACAAACAGGATTAAGCATGCGCCTGCTGCTGGTAGAAGACGACGCCGCGTTGGGGGAGGGGATCTGTGACGGCCTGCGCCGCGAGGGCTATACCCTCGACTGGTTGCAGGATGGTGCCAGCGCCCTGCATGCCCTGTGCCACGAGGAGTTCGACCTGGCCATTCTCGACCTGGGCTTGCCGCGCCTGGATGGCATCGAGTTGTTGCGGCGCCTGCGTGCAGCCGGGAAGAGCCTGCCGGTGCTGGTGCTGACCGCCCGCGACGCCACCGAGGACCGCATCGCCGGGCTGGACGCCGGCGCCGACGACTACCTGGTCAAACCCTTCGACCTCAACGAACTCAAGGCCCGCTTGCGGGCCTTGCTGCGGCGCAGCAGCGGCCGCGCCCGGGTGCTGATAGAGCATGCCGGTGTGTGCCTGGACCCGGTCAGCCAGCAGGTGCACTACCAAGGCCAGCCGGTGGTGCTAACGCCCAAGGAATACCTGCTTTTGCACGAACTGCTGGCCCAGCCGGGCAAGGTGTTCACCCGCGAACGCTTGACCCAGTTGCTGTATGGCTGGGATGAAGAGCCGGAAAGCAACACCCTGGAAGTGAATATCTATCACCTGCGCAAGAAGCTGTTCAACAGCCTGATCCGCACCGTGCGCGGAATCGGCTACCTGGTGGAACGCAAGGCATGAGCTCGCTGCGCCAACGTACCTTGTGGCGGGTGATGCTGCTGTTGCTGGTCGGCAGCGGGTTGCTGGCGCTGTACAACTACCACGACAGCCGCCACGAAATAAACGAGGTGTACGACGCCCACCTGGCGCAGAACGCTCGGCTGTTGCAGGGCATCATGAGCCTGCCGGTGCAGGAACAGAGCCGTGACGAGCTGTACCGCGCCTTCGACGAGGCCTTGAGCAAGGCCGGGCACCACAAGGTGGGGCACCGCTACGAGAGCAAGCTGGCCTTTCAGGTGTGGGCCGACGACAACGGGCTGCTGGTGCATACACCCAGCGCCCCCCAGCTGGAGCAGGCACCGCGGGTGCCAGGTTTTGCCGATGTGGTGGTGGAAGGGCGCCGTTGGCGCAGTTTCGTCCTGCCGGTGCCGGAAAAACACTGGGTGATCTGGGTGGGCGAGCGCAACGACGTACGTGACGACCTGATCGAACGCATCGTGCGGCACACGCTGTTGCCCTTCCTGTTCGGCAGCCTGGCCCTGGCCTTGCTGGTGTGGGCGGCCATTGGCTGGGGGCTGAAGCCGCTGCAGAACATGGCCAGGGTGATCCGCGCTCGCCACGCCGAGTCGCTGGAGCCGCTGCAGTTGGTGCCGCTGCCGAAGGAGCTTGAACCGATGCAGGCGGCGATCAACCGCCTGCTCGGGCAGATCGATGACTTGCTGCGCCGCGAACACCGTTTCATCGCCGACGCTGCCCACGAGATGCGCACGCCCTTGGCCATCCTGCGCCTGCATGCGCAGAACGCGCTCAATGCAGACAGCGCTGCCGAGCGGGACAAGGCCCTGCAGTTCCTGATGGGCGGTGTCGACCGCCTTGCCCGGGTGGTCAACCAGCTGTTGACCCTGGCTCGCCTGGAGCCGCGTCCAGGCCGCCGTGACTGGCCGCGGGTGGACCTGGAGGGCGTGGTGGCCGAAACCCTGGCCGAGCTGACCCCATGGATTCTGGAGCGCGGGCTTGAGCCTTCGCTGGACATCGCTGCAGGCGACTACCACTTGCACACTGACGCGGGCTTGCTGGGTATCGCCTTGCAGAACCTGGTGGCCAATGCCGTGGACCATTCGCCGGCAGGCGGTCGGGTTACGGTGACACTGCAGCGCGAAGGGCAGGCCTTGCTGGTCAGTGTCGACGACGAAGGGCCGGGCATTGCCGAGGTGGACCAGCAGCGGGTGTTCGAGCGTTTCTACAGCAAGGGCTCGACCAATGGCGCCGGGTTGGGTTTGTCGATCGTCAGCACCATCATGACCCGCCTGGGTGGCAGCGTGCAGTTGCGCAACCAGGCGCCCCACGGGTTGCGCGCGACCTTGCGCCTGCCCGTGGGGCCCTGAACGTTGCTAGTGTTTCTGTAGGATCTGGATCAGGTTGCCGCAGGTGTCATCGAACACCGCTACGGTGACGGGCCCCATGGCGGTAGGCGGCTGGGTGAACTGCACGCCCGCCGCGCACAGCCGGGTGTATTCGGCCTGGATGTCGCGCACGCCGAACGAGGTGGCGGGGATACCGTCCTGCTTGAGTGCGGCCTTGTAGTCCTTGGCGGCCGGGTGCGCGTCGGGTTCGAGCAGCAGCTCGACGCCGTTGGGGTCGTTGGGGGAGGTCAGCGTCAGCCAGCGGTGTCGGCCCATGGGCATATCGTGCTTGGGCTCGAAACCGAGTACATGGTGGTAGAAAGCCAGGGCTTTGGCCTGGTCATCGACGAGAATGCTGGTGACCACGATCTTCATGAATGCACGCCCTATGCCTGGAACCGTTGAGTATCAGTAAAGACAATCGGGGGCGTTTGGCCAGGTCTCTCTCGGGCGCCTGCGAATATCACGATGCGGTCCGACAGCATTTCTCTTTCCGGTCGAAGTTCCAGATGGGTTGGTGGCAATGGCGGCTGTAGCTTCGATCGGGCAATACCACACAACCCAAGGAGTGAACCCCATGCAAGAAAAACCCATGAACGAGCCAGACGACACTCTCGACCAGGAACAGCTGGAAAATGCAGAACCGCAGGCAACACTGTCCCGGCGCAAGCGCGGTATAGGGCCCGTAGTCGGCATGCCCTGCGCGCCAGGGTACAAATTGATTGGTGATGACTGTGTAATCGCTAATATCGATTTCGAGTGAAGCAATGGGGGGCGCCCGGCGCCCCCTTCGTAAAAACCTGCTCAAGCCATAGGTAAATCCTTCATTACCCGCCCCCCAACCAGTCGCTGCCAAGGGTAAAGTGACAGGCATGATCCCAGCGCGCCCAGACCGGCGTCAGAGAGGTGCCCGTGGCGGCCTACACATTGCGACAACTCAAGTACTTCGTCACCACCGTGGAAGCCGGCAGCGTGGCCGAGGCTTCACGCCAGCTTTACATCGCCCAGCCTTCCATCTCCACGGCCATCAAGGGCCTGGAGGAAAGCTTCGGTGTGCAGCTGTTCATCCGCCACCACGCTCAGGGTGTGTCACTGACGCCCAGCGGCAAGCGCTTCTATGCCAAGACCAAGTCGCTGCTGCAGATGGCCCACGAATTCGAGCAGAACGCCCTGGCCGACAACGACACCGTGGCCGGGCAAATCGATATTGGCTGCTTCGAAACCGTGGCCCCGCTGTACCTGCCGCGCCTGATCGCCGGCTTTCGCCAGCGTTACCCGGGGGTGGATATCCGCCTGCGCGACGGCGAACAGCAGGACCTGATCCAAGGCCTGACCGCAGGTACCTTCGACCTGGCGTTCCTCTACGACCATGACCTGGACGGCACCATCGAGGCCGAGCCGCTGATGCCGCCGCAGAAACCCTATGTGCTGCTGCCCGAGAACCACCGCTTCGCCGGCCAGGCCCAGGTGTCGCTGCGCGACTTGTGCCCGGAGCCGATGATCCTGCTGGACGTTGCCCCCAGCCGTACCTACTTCGTCAGCCTGTTCAACGAAATGGGCCTTACGCCCAACATTATCTTCAGCTCACCGTCGATCGAGATGGTGCGCGGCATGGTCGGGCAGGGCTTCGGTTTTTCGCTGCTGGTAACGCGGCCTCACTCGGAGTACACCTACGACGGGCAACGCCTGGCCATGCTGGATATTGCCGAGCCAGTAGCGCTGTCAGGGCTGGCGGCAGCCTGGTTGAAGCGAGTGCAACTGACCAAGCCGGCGCAGCTGTTCGTGGAGTTCTGCCGGGAGCAGCTGGCGAAGTTCTGAAACGGGCACGCCATGCAGGAGCGTGGCGTGCCCGGCGGTCAAGGGCTGACCTGATAACCGCGCCCTTGCAGGCACCCGGCATAGGCACTGGCATGAGCCTGGGCTTTCGCTTCGTCCTGGCCGCGCCGGTCCTGACGGCGGTCCTGACGCTGGCGCATGCCACCGACCGCAGCACCGGCGGCAGCCACTTCGCCCGCGCGGTTCTGCCGGTATTGCTGCTTGGCATCGTCACCAACCCGGTCATACAGCTCGTCGTGCTGGTTGCCGCGCACCTGCGCGCCTGCCGCACCGGCAACCGCGCCGGCGGCGGCACCGCGTACCCGGCCACCGACATGGGGGGCGCTGGAGGTCGCGGCACTGTTCGCGGCATTGGTCGCGACGGTATTGCAGTCATTGATATCCAGTTGCATCTGCTGGCTGCTCTGGCCCTTGAGCGGCACCACCGACTGCGCCTGGGCTGCCGACGCTGCGCACAGCAGCACCAGCAGGCAACTCCACGTGAACGTACGCATGGCAAACCTTCAGCAAGTGGGGATCCCGTTTCAGAGGATAGTCCGGCTTTGCTGCCCCTGATGGCAGTTTCGCCGGGATGGTCTAAACCGGATATCAGATGTTGTTCGCCTGCATATGACGGCCTGAACCCAGGCTGCCTGTGGAACCGCCATGAACCAGACTCAGCACCTGATCATCTGTGAATACTGCGACACGGTGTACCACCGTGCGCCGTTGCTCAAACACCAGCGCGCCGTATGCCCGCGCTGTGGCGGCGTGCTGTACCGGCACACCTCGCTGACCGTGCAGCAGCGGCTGGCCCTGAGCGTGACGGGTGGCATCCTGCTGGTGTTCGCCAACTTCTACCCGGTGATGACCATCGGCATGCAAGGGCTGACCCACTCGGCGACGTTATGGGACTCGGTACAGATTCTCAGCCAAGGCAGTATCACCTTCATCGCCCTGGTCATGGCTTTGGCGATCATCTTCGCGCCGGTACTGCAGATTACCCTGTTGTGCTGGCTGCTGAGTTTCGCCCTGGCCGGCCAGCGCGCCCCCGGCTTTGCCGTGTGCATGCGCAGCCTGGAGAGCTTGCGGCCATGGAGCATGCTGGAGGTGTGCCTGCTCGGGGCGATGGTGGCCGTGATCAAGCTGGCGGGGCTGCTCGATGTGATCCCCGGCATCGGCCTGCTGGCCCTGGCCGCGCTGAGCATGCTGATCATCCATGTCGCCGGCAAGGACATCCGCGACTTGTGGGAGCAGGTATGAATACCCCGGCCAGCGCCGATGATCTGGGACTGTGCCTGTGCCATGGCTGCGGTCAGGCCTGCGAACTGGGCAGCGGCATGCACACCTGCGAGCGCTGTGGCGCCGCGATTCATCGGCGCAAGGCCAATGCCATCAGCCGCGGCTGGGCATTTCTGCTGGCGGCCCTGGTTTTCTACATTCCAGCCAATCTGCTGCCGGTGATGCGCACCGAAATGCTCGGCAGCGGCAGCGAAAGCACCATTGGCGGCGGCGTGCTGGAGTTCTGGGAGGCCGGTGCCTGGGATATCGCGCTGATCATCTTCATCGCCAGCGTGGGTGTACCGGCCATCAAGTTCTTCTCGCTCGGCCTGCTGCTTTTTACCGCCCAGCGCGGTTCCACCTGGGCTTGCCGACAGCGCTCGCAGCTGTACCGTTTCGTCGAGCTGATCGGCTACTGGTCGATGCTCGATGTGATGGTGGTGGCGCTGGTGGCGGCGCTGGTCCAACTGCGTGGGCTGGGCACCATCGAGCCGCGGGTGGGCATCCTGTTTTTCGGCATGGTGGTGGTACTGACCATGTTTTCTGCGATGAGCTTCGATCCACGCCTGATCTGGGATAGCCGTGCCAACGAGGGAGGTCGCATTGATGGTGCAACAGACTGACAAGCGCGAGGGCGCGGGGCAGGTTGAGGTGCACACCCGGCGCTGGAGTGTGTCGCTGGTATGGATCGTGCCGATACTGGCGATCCTGATCGGCGCTTCGCTGGTGGTGCGCAACTGGATGCAGCAGGGGCCGGTCATCGCCATTTCCTTCCACACCGGGGAAGGGCTGGTGGCGCACAAGACCCAGGTCAAGTACCGCAGCGTGGTGATCGGCGAAGTCACCACGGTGGACCTGGCCGACGACAAGAAGAGCGTGGTCGCCAAGGTCCAGCTGTCCAACGACGCCCGTGCCTTCGCCACCCAGGGGGCGCGCTTCTGGGTAGTGCGGCCACGCATTGGCGTGGGTGGTGTGTCCGGTGTGGATACGCTGCTGTCGGGCAGTTTCATCGGGGCGGATTCCGGCGAGTCGAAAGTGCCGGAGAAGTCCTTTGTCGGCCTGGAGCTGCCACCGCCGATCACCTACGATGAAAAGGGCAAGCGCTTTGTCCTGACCGCCAGCGACCTGGGGTCGCTGGATATTGGTTCGTCGATCTACTACCGCAAGATACCGGTGGGCGAGGTGGTGTCCTTTGCCCTGCAGGGCGATGGCAAGGGCGTGGAGATCGGCGTTTTCGTGCAGGCCCCCTACGACAGCTTCGTCACCGCCGATACCCGCTTCTGGAACGCCAGTGGCGTCGACATGCAGATTGGTGCGAACGGCCTGAAGATCGATACCGAATCGCTGTCGTCCATCCTGGTGGGCGGGCTGGCCTTTGGCTCGCCCGATTTCGCCCCGCAGGCCGAACCCGCTGCCGACCAGGCGCGCTTTCAGCTGTTTGCCGACCGCGACACCGCCCTGGCACCGCCCAGTGGGCAGGCGCAGTACCTGCAGTTGCGCTTCGACCAGGCCATGCGCGGCCTGTCGGTGGGCGCGCCGGTGGAGTTCAAGGGTGTGGAATTTGGCCGGGTCACTTCGGTCAAGCTCGACTACGATGCCACCCGGCAGAGCTTCCCCGTGGTGGTCGATGCAGTGATCTACCCGCAGCGGCTGGGGCCGGTGCACCACAAGATGCTGGCCGTGTTCAAGCACGCCGAAGGCGACATGGATGGCGCGCGGAGGCTGATCGGCACTTTCGTCGAGCACGGCCTACGGGCCCAGGCGCGCAGCGGCAACCTGATCACCGGGCAGATGTTCATTTCCCTGGACTTCTACCCCGATGCCCCCAAGGTGGCCTTCGACAAGACCGCAGACCCTATCACCATACCCACATTGCCCGGCAGCCTGGAGCAGTTGCAGGAGCAGTTGCAGCGTGTGGTGGAGCGCATCAGCAAACTGCCGCTGGAGAGCATCGCCAACAACCTGGATGGCAGCCTGCGAGAGTTGCGCGCCAGCCTCAAGCAGTTCAATGGCCAGACGCTGCCGGACGTGAAGGTGGCGCTGGACGAGGTGCACAAGACCCTGCGCACCGCCAATTCGGCCATTTCCGAGGACTCGCCGCAGCGCGAGCGGATGGGCGAAACCCTGGACGAACTGGAGCGCATGTCACGTTCGCTGCGTGACCTTGCCGATTACCTGGGCCGGCACCCCGAGTCGCTGATACGCGGCCGGCCGAAAGCGGCCGCTGCCGCCGACCTTGAACCCTGAGGAGACAGCCGATGCATCGACTGCGCAATGTGTGTGGCGCCGGCCTGCTGGCCGTGCTGTGGGGCTGCAGCAGTACCCCGAACAACTATCACACGCTGGTACCGAGCGAACCGGTGCGCGACGGTGGCCAGCGCATTCAGGTGGCGAGGGTGGCCGTGCCGCCGCAGGTGGACCGCCC
Organism: Pseudomonas sp. TE3-3-F2023; assembly: GCF_036784815.1. NCBI lineage: Bacteria > Pseudomonadati > Pseudomonadota > Gammaproteobacteria > Pseudomonadales > Pseudomonadaceae > Pseudomonas > Pseudomonas sp. TE3-3-F2023. The sequence continues at coordinate 3,087,080 of NZ_CP145113.1, forward strand.
GCAGTTGGTGGTGCGACAGGGGCAGAGCGGCCTGGCCATCCTCGAGACGGAGTGGTGGGGGGCCAACCTGGTGGATGAGTTCCGCAGCGCCTTGCAGGACCAGTTGGGCGGGCCGGTGGGTGGCGGCAAGGCGTTGCTGCGGGTGGACGTGCAGCGCTTCGATAGCGTGCCGGGGCGCTATGCCTCGCTGGAGGCGGTATGGCGCCTGACGCGCTCGGGCGAAGCCGAACTGACCTGCCGTACCTCGCTGCAGACGCCCGCGGACAACAGCATCGCCAGCCTGGTCAATGCCCACCAGGCCAACCTGCGCAAACTGGCCGAGGCGGTGCGGGGGAGTGCCCGGCATCGCAGCTGTTCTGCATCCTGAGCAAGCAATCAGTTCAGGCGTCCAGCATTCTGTGTCTTGCCACTACTGACCGTCTCCCGCAACCGCTCGGCCTTGTCCAGCGGCAGGTGGTCGAACTCGCGCAGGCCATCCTTGCGGTACGGGTCGCCAATCCAGCGTGGTGCCACCACGAATTGCGGGCTCACCAGGCTCTTGGCCGGTTCGTAACGGTCATAACTCAGCCCGGCCAGGTCGGACAGGGTATGGATCAGGTGCGAGCTGCTGTAGGGGCGGTCGGCCATCGCTTGCAAGTCGCGGGGGTGCCCGGCCTGCCAGCTGGGCGAAGTCCACAGCAGGAAGGGAATGGTGTACATCGGCCGGGTCGGCGCGCCTTCGTTGCGCCCCAGGCGGTCGTGGTTGCCAGAGCTGTACACCTCTTCGCCATGGTCGGACAGGTACAGCAGGAAACCATTGGGGTTGCCGGCCGAGTAACGCTTGATCAGGCTCGACACCACGTAGTCGTTGTAGCGCACCGCGTTGTCGTAGAAATTGTAGGTTTCCACCTGGTCATCGGTCAGCTTGCCGGGCACCCCCTGGCGGTCGTTGAAGTGCGCGTAGTCGTTCGGGTAGCGGTAGCGATAATCCATGTGCGTACCCAGCAGGTGCACGATGATGAACTTGTTTGGCGCCGGGTCCTGCAGGGCCTCCTCGAACGGTGGCAGCACCACGTCGTCGTACTGCCTGGCATTCTGGTTGCGCTGGTTGTTCAGGTACACCGGCGCGTCCGTCTGTTGCGAGAAGGTGGTCAGCATGGTGTTGCGCTTGGTCATGGTCTGCTGGTTGGTGATCCAGAAGGTCTTGTAGCCGGCCTGCTTCATCAGGTTGATCAGCGACGGGGCGGTGAGGAAGCGGTCCGGGTTCTGCTCGTCGCCGAAGGTGAGGATCTGCTGCATCACTTCGATGGTGTACGGGCGTGGCGACACCACGTTGCGGAACACCGTCAGGCCCTTGTCGCTGGCGGCCAGCGCGTCGAGGTTGGGCGTGGTGTCGCGGTTGTAGCCGTAAAGGTGCATGTGCTCGCGCGTGGTGGATTCACCCAGCACCAGCACCAGCGTGCGTGGCGCTGCACCGCTGCTGTCACGCAGGTTCTGCAGGGGCGGCAGCGCGGCATTCTGGGCCAGCAGCTCCTGCATGTTGTCCAGCTGCTGGCGGTACTGGCGGTAGCCGACCAGCAGTTGCCAAGGCACGGCGGGTTCCATGCGCTGCTGCACCTTTTCTGCCGCATCGGCGAAGCTGCGCTGCTGGGTTACCATCTGCTTGTAGAACGGGTACACCAGGTTGGCCAGCAACAGCAGGGCGACCACCGGCAGGCGACTGCGCAGCGGCAGGCTGACCGGGCGTACGCGCTTCCACAGCAGCACTGCCACCAGCGTGTATAACAGCAATGCCAGGCCCAGCCAGGCGCTGAAGTACTGGCTGAAGTACTCACCGGCCTCGGCGGTGTTGGACTCGAACATCACGAAGATGACGCTTTGCGAGAACTCCTGGCGATAGATACCGAAGTAGCTCAAGCCCACCAGCGAAGCAGCCCACAGCACCAGGCCGATGACCGCTGCCGTGGCGCGAGTGAAGCGCGGTAGCAGCAGTACCGGGGCCAGCCACAGGCTGCTGAGGAAGAATGCATCGCGAAAACCGGCGAACCCGGTGGTACCACTGAACAGCAGCAACGCCTGGGTCACGCCCGAGAAGTACCAGAAGAACAGCAAAAGCCAGCCCAGGCCGGCCCAGTCCACGCGTTTGAGCGAGGAGGGGGATGCAGTGTGTGACACGTATGCCTCGTCGTAGCTTGGCGGCCAACGGATGTGCCCGTGGCCGGAAAGGGCGTGACGCTAATCTGCCGAGCGTGAAAATAACGTCAACGAGACGCTGGCCCAGGCAAGGTATGATGTGTTCCGCCAAACCGGACTGACAGGTCGAGTGAAAATGAACCGTCGCAAGAAGATCAAGCAGCTACTGCAGGCGCATGCCAAGAAGGCCAGCGCCAAGCTGGCGCCGCGCAAGCCCAAGTACATTTGCAAGGCCGACCGTTTGAAGATGGAAGCCGAGGCGGCGGGGGATACCCCCACCTGACAGACTGGCGCGGACCTTGTAGCAGCGGTCTTGTGTCGCGATCGGGCCGCAAGGCCACTCCTACAGGGGGCGCGTTGGCGGCTTGCGATCAACGGCGATAGTAGCGGTGGTCATCATGGTAGCGGTGGTGCATGGCCCGCTCATGGCGGTGCTCCCAGTCGCGGCGCCGCTCCCAGTCGCGTCGGCGTTCCCAGTCTCGCCGGCGCTCCCAGTCACGGCGGGCCTGCTCGCGGCGCCACTGTTCGCGGCGCCAGTCGCTGCGGTGGTCATGCCAGCGGTCGTCATCGTGGGCCAGCAGCGTGGCTGGCTGTTCGTCGGCAATACTGGCCACCCTGGACCAAGGGTTGCCAGCAGGCTGCAACGGTGATTCAACCGCCGGGGCGGCTACTTCGGGCGCCTTCATTTGTGTTGCCGATGCCGTGCCCATTGCCGCGAACGAGAACAGGCCGAGCAGCATCAACCTAGCGACATGTATTTTCATGAGCGAAGCCAACCTCTGATAACAATTGAGCCATTTGGCCAGCAGGTGGTCGGCGAACCTTCTCTCGCGTTCCGCTACCTTTCTGTGCCTCCCACATAGACCGGTAAACGGGAAAAAGTTCGCAGCGGCAACAAGTTGTAGGATTTTTTTCTACCGGGTGTATGGCGTGGTGAAGTCCGGCGAGCGCTCATTTACCATGGCGGCTGTTTTCAGCCATTACCAAGGAAACCCGCCATGAGCGCCCCTCAGTTTCGCACCCCCACGGCCGCCGACGCCGAACGTTGCTACGCCATCGAAATCGGTGCCTATGAAGGCGATGAGGCGGCCACGCTGGAGAAGATCCGCACCCGCATCGCGCAGTATCCGCAGGGCTTCCTGCTGCTGGAAAGCGCGGGTGAGATCGTCGGTTTCATCAACAGCGGCTGCGCCCACGAAGTGGTGATGTCCGACGAGGCATTCAAGGAACTGGTCGGGCATGACCCGGCGGCGCCAAACGTGGTGATCATGTCGGTGGTGGTGGACCCGGCACACCAGGGCCAAGGCTACGCTAAGCGGTTGATGGATGAATTCATCGCACGCATGAAAGCTGCGGGCAAGCTGACCATTCACCTGATGTGCAAGGAGCAGCACGTGGCGCTGTACCAGAAGCTGGGGTATCAGTACATCAAACCATCGCCATCGGACCACGGCGGCATGGCCTGGCATGAAATGGTCATGGTCCTCTGATAGGCAATGGGCCGCAGGGCGGCCCAAATGGCAGCTTATTCGCCGCTGACCAGCTGGCGTGCCAACTGGTTGTGGCGCTCCAGCACCCGTGGCAGGTCGACCGTGGCCAGCTGGCCATCCTTCACCACCACACGGCCATTGATGACACTGGTGTGCACCTGGGTCGGGGTGCAGAACACCAGCGCCGCCAACGGGTCGTGGTGGCCGCCGGCATAGGCCACGTGGCCTAGGTCGAAGGCGACGAAGTCGGCCACCATGCCTGGGGCGAGGGCGCCGATGTCATCGCGATTGAGCACCTTGGCACCACCGAGCGTTGCAATTTCCAGCGCCTCGCGTGCAGTCATCGCGTCGGGGCCGAAGCCCACCCGTTGCAGCAGCAAGGCCTGGCGCACTTCACCGATCATGCTGGCGCCATCGTTGGATGCCGAACCGTCGACCCCAAGGCCTACCGGCACACCGTGGTCGCGCATCTTGCGCACCGGGGCGATGCCCGAGGCCAGGCGCATGTTCGAGCATGGGCAGTGGGCGACACCCGTGCCGGTGCGGGCGAACAGCTCGATCCCATGCTGGTCGAGTTGCACGCAGTGGGCGTGCCACACGTCGTGGCCGACCCAGCCGAGATCCTCGGCATACTCGGCGGGGGTCATGCCGAACTTCTCCCGGCTGTAGGCAATGTCGTTGACGTTCTCGGCCAGGTGGGTGTGCAACGACACCCCGTACTGGCGCGCCAGCACGGCGGCTTCGCGCATCAGGTCGCGGCTGACCGAGAACGGCGAGCAGGGCGCCACCACGATGCGGCGCATCGAGCCGTGGCTGGCGTCGTGATAGTCCTCGATCAGGCGCTGGGACTCCTTGAGGATGTCGGCTTCCTTCTCCACCACCGAATCAGGCGGCAGGCCGCCCTGGCTGCGGCCCACGCTCATGCTGCCGCGCGCGGCGTGGAAGCGCATGCCGATCTCGTCGGCGGCATGGATGCTGTCGTCGAGCTTGCAGCCGTTGGGGTAGATGTACAGGTGGTCGCTGGAGGTGGTGCAGCCGGAAAGGATCAGTTCGGCCATGGCGGTCTGGGTCGACACCGCGATCATCTCGGGGGTCAGGCGTGCCCAGATCGGGTACAGGTTGGTCAACCAGTTGAACAGCTCGCCGTCCTGGGCTGCCGGCACCACGCGGGTGAGGCTCTGGTACATGTGATGGTGGGTGTTGACCAGGCCAGGGATGACCACCTTGCCGGCCATGTCCAGCACCACGTCGGCGTGCTGTGGCAGGGTATCGTTGGGGCCGACCTGGCGGATCAGGTTGCCTTCGATGAACATTCCGCCGTTCTTGATCTCGCGGCGTTCGCCGTCCATGGTGACCAGGAGTTGGGCGTTCTTGACCAGTAGCGTTCTTGGAGCATTTGTAGATGACATGGCTTGAGCCTGCCGCAATACGCATCGGCGATTACCGATGTCATAGGCGCATGGCATTGTAAGCAAGGTTTTTGCGGATTGTATACAGGGCCGGTGATCCTGTGCCGGCCTCTTCGCGGGCTCGCCCGCTCCCACAGGTACGGCACAGTTCTGGAATTCTGTGCAGTACCTGTGGGAGCGGGTTTACCCGTGAAGAGGCCAGTACAGGCTACCTCAATTTCAGATCAAACCGCGCCACGGCTGGCGACCCCATCCACCAACCGCGCAATCCCCAGCGGGTTGGCACTTTTCAGCGCATCCGGCAGCAGCGCATCCGGGTAGTTCTGGAAGCACACCGGTCGCAGGAAGCGGTCGATGGCCAAGGTGCCGACCGAAGTGCCTCGGGCATCGGAGGTGGCCGGGTATGGCCCGCCATGCACCATCGCGTCCGATACCTCTACGCCGGTCGGGTAGCCGTTCAGCAGCAGGCGCCCGGCCTTGCGCTCCAGCAGCGGCACCAGCGCAGCAAAGGCACGCAGGTCGTCGGGTTCGGCAATCAGGGTGGCGGTCAGCTGGCCTTGCAGGTGGCGCAGCGCTTCGGCCAGTTGCTGGGCGTCGTTCACTTCCACCACCACGGTGGTTGGGCCGAACACTTCTTCCTGCAGCAGCGGGTCGCTGTTAAGCAGCAGGCTCACGTCTGCCTGGAACAGCTGCGGCTGGGCCTGGTTGCCGGCTTGTGGCTGCCCGGCCAGGTGCTGGATGTCAGGGTGCGCCAGCAGGTGCTGCACACCGTTCTGGTAGCTGCGCAGGGTGCCGGTGTTGAGCATGGTCTGCGGCGCCTGGTCGGCCATGCGTGCCACCAGCGTGTGCACGAAGCGTTCGAACTGCGGCGACTTGATGCCCACCACCAAGCCCGGGTTGGTGCAGAACTGCCCGCAACCCAGCACTACCGAGGCGGCCAGTTCGCCGGCTACCTGCTCGCCACGGGCCTGCAGGGCCTGGGGCAGGACTATTACCGGGTTGATGCTGCTCATTTCGGCGAACACCGGGATCGGCTGCGCACGCGCAGCCGCCATGTCGCACAGGGCGCGGCCACCACGCAGCGAACCGGTGAAGCCGACCGCCTGGATGGCCGGGTGCTTGACCAGTGCTTCGCCCACGCCGGCACCATAGATCATGTTGAACACGCCTGCTGGCATGCCGCTGCCGGCCACCGCGCGGTCAATGGCCGCGGCCACGTGGGCAGCGGTGAGCATGTGCCCGCTGTGGGCCTTGAACACCACCGGGCAGCCAGCCGCCAGCGCCGAGGCGGTGTCACCGCCAGCGGTGGAGAAGGCCAGCGGGAAGTTGCTGGCACCGAATACAGCCACCGGGCCGACGCCGATGCGGTACTGGCGCAGGTCCGGGCGTGGCAGCGGGGTGCGCTCGGGCAGCGCGCGGTCGATGCGCGCACCGAGGAAGTCGCCACGACGCACCACATCGGCGAACAGGCGCAGCTGGTTGCTGGTGCGGGCACGCTCACCGCGGATGCGTGCCTCGGGCAGTGCGGTTTCGCGCGTCACATGCAGGATGAAGTCATCGCCCAGTGCGTCCAGTTCATTGGCAATGGCATCCAGGAAAGCGGCACGCTGGGCCGGGCTGGTGCTGCGATAGGCCGGGTAGGCAGCCTCGGCGGCCTGCACGGCGGCTTCGACTTCGTCGCTGGTCGCCTGGTGGAAGGCGTATGGCAGTGGCTCGCCGGTGTGGGCGTCGACGCTGTTCAGCAGCACGTCACCGTTGCCGCTGAGCTGGCCGGCGATGTGGTTCAGGCGGTGTTCGATGGACATTTCGTTTCCCGTTGGCAATGACAGTCGATGGGCTGGGACTGTAGGGGGCGAAATGCGTGCTGAATAATGATTAATGCGGATCAGATGATAACGGATCGTTATCGCAAAGGCCTTCTCCAAAAGTTTTCATCGTATGCACGGCCCCCTGTGGGAGCGGGTTCACCCGCGAACACCGGCGAAGCCGGTGCCATCCACCGAGTCGCCTGCTTCGCGGGTAAACCCGCTCCCACAGGGACCGCGCAAATGCTCGACAGCGCGCGTGTCACTCGGCCATCTGCAACTCCGGCAGCTTCACCCGGAACGCTCGGGTAAGCCCCAGCAACACCACCAGGCCCATGCCCATCCAGCACAAGCCGATGGTGAACGACAGGCTGGTCAGGCTGCTCCAGAGCCACAGCGTGCTGAGGAAGCCCAGGCCGGGAATGGCGCCATACAGCAGGTAGTTGCGAGCACCACGCAGCTTGTGGTCGATCAGGTAGTGCTTGACCACGGCCAGGTTCACCGCCGAAAAGGCGAACAGCGCGCCGAAGCTGATCATGTTGGCCACCGTGTCGAGGCTGATCACCAGGGCAATCAGCGACAGCAGGCTGACCAGCAGGATAGCCGTGGCCGGTACGCGCTTTTTCGTCACCAGCTGGCCGAAGGCACGGGGCAACGCACCGTCGCGGCCCATGGCGAACAGCACCCGCGACACGCTGGCCTGGGACACCATGGCCGAGGCGAAGCAGCCGGCCACGTAGGTGGCGGTGAAGGCGGTCACCAGCAGCTCGCCGCCAACCCGGCGCATCACGTCCACCGACGCCGAGTCCGGGTCGGCGAAGCTGCCCCAGTCGGGGAACACCATCTGTGCGCAGTACGACACCACCAGAAACAACATGCCGCCGATCAGCGACACGGCCAGGATCGCCACGGGAATGCGGTAGGTGGGGTTGCTGGTTTCCTCGGCCATGGTCGAGACCGCATCGAAGCCCAGGAACGACAGACACAGCACGGCGGCGCCGGTCATGATCAACGGCACGCTGAAACCTTCGTGGTGGAACGGCGCCAGCAGCGACACCGGCTGTGCCTGCCCACTGAGGTTCTGGATGGACAGGGCGACGAACACGATGATGAACACCAGTTGCACCACCACCAGGATCCAGTTCACCCGGGTGATCGACTCGATGCCGATCAGGTTGAGGAAGGTGACCAGGGCAATGGAACCCGCTACCCACACCCAGGCGTGGATGGCCGGGAAGTATTCCGACATGTAGATGCCGATCAGCAGGTAGCTGAGCAGCGGCAGGAAGATGTAGTCGAGCAGCAGGGTCCAGCCGGCGATGAAGCCGATGTGGCTGCCGAAGGCCTTGCGGGTGTAGGTGTAGACCGAGCCGGAGTAGGGGTGGGCCTGGACCATGCGGCCGTAGCTGTAGGCGGTCAGCAGCATGGCGGCGAGGGTCAGCAGGTAGGCGGTGGGCAAGTGCCCCTTGGTCATCTGGGTGACCAGCCCGTAGGTGGTGAAAACTGCAAGGGGGACCATGTAGGCCAGGCCGAACAGCACCAGGGCGGGCAGCCCCATGGACTTGCGGAAACGGCCGTTGCTGGCGGTGGGTTGCGACGGGCTATGTGCAGGGCTATGGGCTGTACTTGTTGTTGTATGCATTGCTAACTCCTGGAAAGGGATGCAGGACGCCGCGGTATGCGAGCGGGCTCGATACCGGTGGGTGTTGTGCAAGGAGGTCGAGCGGGTGGCTCGCAGCGCTGGGGCGGGTTGATGCTCCCACACCCCGCCGGTACCCGGAATCACCCTTTGGGGTGAGCCTGCAGAGGGCTTTGCCTGCTCACCCCAAAGGGTGATTTCGGTGTTTGCAGCGCCATGGGAGTATCTGGCCAACGACGCACCGCACTGGCGGCGGTGCCTTTACTTGAGACGGCAGGCCCACAGTGACTGATCAATTGCTTTCGCAACAGTGGTTCGAGCACCTGGCCAAGGTCACCGAGGCGATCGGCCGGCCGGGCTTTGCCGCCAATCTCTTTGCTGCTCTTGGCGTGATCCGGCCTATCCAGGCGACCACGGTATACCTGTACCCCCACGACGGCATGCCCTGCGCGCTGTTCGAGCAGGACGACAAGGCGCCCTGGCAGCCCGAGGGCAATGTCAGCCGCTACCTGTCCGGCTTCTATCTGCTCGACCCGTTCTACGGGGCCTGTGTGGAGCAGGTCGAGTCCGGTTGCTATGGCCTGTTCGAAGTGGCGCCCGACCACTTCGAGGTCAGCGAGTACTACCAGTCGTTCTACCGGCACTCGCACCTGGAGGACGAGCTCAACTACATCCTGCAGGTCGCACCCGGGCAGAGCCTTGCGGTATCGCTGGCGTTCACCGAAAAGCTCGATGGGCAAACCCGTGCGCTGTTCGGGCGTATCACGCCCTGGGTGCTGGCGGTGCTCGGCAAGCACTTCGCCGGGCTGGACAGCCGCACCGGGCGCTTCGAGAACATCCTCGAGCAGCGCATCCACGCGGCGCTGAACAACTTCGGCAGCTCGCTGCTGACCGAGCGTGAATGCCGTATCGCCCAGTTGATCCTGCGGGGCCACTCGACCAAGTCGCTGGCCGAGCGCCTGGGGGTGTCGGAGGACACCATCAAGTCACACCGCAAGAACGTCTACGCCAAGCTCGATATCGGTACCCAGTCCGAGCTGTTCTCCCTGTTCATCGACGCGCTGGCCAATGCCCAGGGCGTGCTGGGCAAGGACCCGCTGGAAAGCTACATGGGCAAGCTGCGCTGAGCGTCAGCCGCCCTGCAACCCACCGCAAAGGAAAACCAACAATGAATGCGCCTTTCGCCCCGCAACGCCAGACCCGCGACTACCAGGCCTCCGATGCCGCACACCACATCCATGCCTTTCTCGACCAGAAGGCGCTGAACGCCGAAGGGCCGCGCGTGATCGTCGGTGGCGAACGCCTGCACCTGTGGGACAGCGAGGGCAAGCGCTACCTGGACGGCATGTCCGGCCTGTGGTGCACCCAGCTCGGCTACGGCCGTCGCGACCTGACCGCCGCCGCTGCCACGCAGATGGACCAGCTGGCCTACTACAACATGTTCTTCCACACCACCCACCCGGCGGTGATCGAACTGTCCGAGCTGCTGTTCAGCCTGTTGCCGGGGCACTACAGCCACGCGATCTACACCAACTCCGGCTCGGAGGCCAACGAAGTGCTGATCCGTACCGTGCGCCGCTACTGGCAGGTGGTCGGCCAGCCGAACAAGAAGATCATGATCGGCCGCTGGAACGGTTACCACGGCTCGACCCTGGCCGCCACGGCGCTGGGCGGCATGAAGTTCATGCACGAAATGGGCGGTCTGATCCCGGATGTGGCGCACATCGACGAACCTTACTGGTACGCCGAGGGCGGTGAGTTGACCCCGGCCGAGTTCGGCCGCCGCTGCGCCCTGCAACTGGAGGAGAAGATCCTCGAACTGGGTGCCGAGAACGTCGCCGGCTTCATCGCCGAACCGTTCCAGGGCGCGGGTGGCATGATCTTCCCGCCGGAAAGCTACTGGCCCGAGATCCAGCGCATCTGCCGCCAGTACGACGTGCTGCTGTGTGCTGATGAAGTGATCGGCGGCTTTGGCCGCACTGGCGAATGGTTCGCCCACGAATACTTCGGCTTCGAGCCCGACACCCTGTCCATCGCCAAGGGCCTGACCAGCGGCTACGTGCCCATGGGCGGCCTGGTACTGAGCAAGCGCATTGCCGAGGCGCTGGTGGAGCGGGGCGGGGTGTTCGCCCACGGCCTGACCTATTCCGGGCACCCGGTGGCGGCGGCGGTGGCCATCGCCAACCTGAAGGCGCTGCGTGACGAAGGCATCGTACGCCAGGTAAAGGACGACACCGGGCCGTACCTGCAGCGCATCCTGCGCGAAGTGTTTGCCGACCACCCGTTGATCGGCCAGGTGCAGGGTGCCGGGTTGGTGGCGGCGCTGCAGTTCGCCGAGCACAAGCCGACGCGCAAGCGCTTCGCCAACGAGAACGATCTGGCATGGCAGTGCCGTACCTTCGGTTTCGAGGAAGGGGTGATCATTCGCTCCACCCTGGGCCGGATGATCATGGCGCCGGCGCTGATCGCCAACCACGGCGAGCTGGATGAGCTGGTGGAGAAGACCCGCATTGCCGTGGACCGCACGGCGCGCCTGGTCGGCAAGCTCTAGACCGCTGATCCCTGTGGGAGCGGGCAAGCCCGCGAACACCGGCGAAGCCGGTGCCATCCACCGTGTCGCCTGTTTCGCGGGCATGCCCGCTCCCACAGAGGGAGTGCGGCGTGCTTGCGGACTGTGTGGTATCTGTTAATTGCAAGAAGACCGCCACGACGGTCGCCTGGAGTACAAATGTACACCCTCGAATTCTGGCAACAACGTGCCTCGGACCTCTACCTTCCGGCCAATGCACTGATCGACGGCAAGCCCGTCAACGCGCAGGGCGGTGCCACCTTCGCCGCCATCAACCCCGCCACCAACAACGTACTGGCCCAGGTCACCGCCTGCGGCCAGGCCGAGGTCGACCTGGCCGTCGCCAGCGCCCGCAGGGCTTTCGAGCAAGGCCCGTGGCCGCGCATGGCACCGGGGGAGCGCAAGAAAGTGTTGCTGCGCCTGGCCGAGCTGATCATGGCCCATCGCGAAGAACTGGCCCTGCTGGACTCGCTGAACATGGGCAAGCCGGTCATGGACGCCTACAACATCGATGTGCCGGGCTCGGCGCAGGTGTTCGCCTGGTACGGCGAGGCGCTGGACAAGCTGTACGACCAGGTGGCGCCCACCGCGCCCAACGCGCTGGCCACCATCACCCGCGAAGCCCTCGGCGTGGTCGCCGCCGTGGTGCCGTGGAACTTCCCGCTCGACATGGCCGCCTGGAAGCTCGCCCCGGCGCTGGCCGTCGGCAACAGCGTGGTGCTCAAGCCCGCCGAGCAATCACCGTTCTCGGCCCTGCGCCTGGCCCAGCTGGCGCTGCAGGCCGGTGTACCGGAGGGCGTGCTGAACGTGGTGCCGGGCCTGGGCGAGCAGGCCGGGCAGGCGCTGGGCCTGCACCCGGACGTGGATTGCCTGGTGTTCACCGGCTCCACCCAGGTGGGCAAGTACTTCATGCAGTACTCGGCACGGTCCAACCTCAAGCAGGTATGGCTGGAGTGCGGCGGCAAGAGCCCCAACCTGGTGTTCGAAAACTGCCAGGACCTGGACCTGGCTGCGGAAAAGGCGGCATTCGGCATCTTCTTCAACCAGGGCGAGGTGTGCTCGGCCAACTCGCGGCTGTACGTGCAGCGCTCCATCCATGACGAGTTCATCGAGCGCCTGCAGGCCAAGGCCCGCCAGTGGCTGCCAGGCAACCCGCTGGACCCGGCGAGCCGTGCCGGTGCGATTGTCGATGCCGGGCAGACTGGTCGGATCGAAGCCGCCATCGCCCGTGCCGGGCAGGACGGGGCGCGGTTGGTGTGCGGTGGCCGGCGCCTGACTATCGATGGTTCGGACAATTACATCGAGCCGACCATCTTTGCCGGGGTCGATGGCCGTATGAGCCTGGCCCAGGAGGAGGTATTCGGGCCGGTGCTGGCGGTCAGTGCCTTCGACAGTGAAGAGCAGGCCGTGCGCCTGGCCAACGACAGCATCTATGGGCTGGCGGCGTCGGTGTGGAGCGATGACTTCAACCAGGTGCACCGCGTGGCGCGGGCGTTGAAGGCCGGTACCGTGTCGGTGAACACGGTCGATGCGCTGGACGTGACGGTGCCATTCGGCGGCGGCAGGCAGTCCGGGTTTGGCCGCGACCTGTCGCTGCACTCGTTCGACAAGTATTCGCAGCTCAAGACCACCTGGTACCAGTTGCGTGCCTGAACCCTGAAGGCATACCCAGGACCTGTAGGAGCGGCCTTGTGTCGCGACGGGCTGCAAAGCAGCCCCAGGGTTTCAGCACAGATGCACAAATTGCCGGGGCTGCTTTGCAGCCCTGTCGCGACACAAGGCCGCTCCTACAAGGGCCAGTGCTGGCTAGAGGAGCCATGCAAGACTAAATTTCTTCTCTAGCCCGGCAAAAAGCCCGTCCGCCCTCTACACTCCTGCGGGTATCAGCCAAGGCAATGTGCCATACATGGAGTACCTGAGATGGGCTGCGTGTCGAATGGTCGTGCTGCTGGCAACGCCGGACGTGGCATTTCACTACAGTGGCTGGTGGCACTCGCCATCGTGCTGGGCATGTTGCTGCTCGGCGCCGCCCTGGCCTGGCAGGGTTATCACGGCATTCGTCAGACCTTGGTGGCCGCAGCGGGTGATTCGGCCCAGCAAATTGGCAAGACCATCGACGAACGCGCCCGGCGCCTGATCGACCCGGTGCAAAGCAGTATCCGCCTGCTCGCCCACAACCCGGCCGCGCAAACCCCGGCGCAGCGCCTGGAACGCTTGCCGCAACTGGTCGAGACGCTGGACGCCAACCGCATGCTCAGTGCCGCCTACATGGGTTACCCCAGTGGTGATTTCCTGCTGGTGCGCCGCTTGCGTGACCCGCAGGTGCTGCAGCGTTTCGCCGCACCGCCGGGGTCGGCATTTCTGGTGCAGAGCGTCAGCCGTGAGGGTGGGGCGGTGCAGGGTGAGTGGCGCTTCTACGACCACGCCCTGGACCTGCTGCAGGCCCGGGCCAAGCCCGAATACCGCTACGATCCGCGTACGCGCCCGTGGTTTGTCGAAGCCAGCGCCCAACCCACCACCGTGCTGACCCACCCCTATGTGTTCTTCACCACCCGCGAGATCGGCCTGACCATGGCCCAGCGCAGCGTCGACGGCGGTGCGGTGATTGGCATGGACGTTTCGGTCGACGACTTGGTCAGCGAGACGCAGGGCCTGCGCATGACCCCCGGCACCGAGATCGTCGTGGTCGACGACCAGGGCAGCGTGGTGGCCTACCCGGACCTGCAGCGGGTCATCGTGCACGAAGGGCAGACCGTGCGCTTGTCGCGCATCGGCGAACTGGGCATTCCCAGCCTGGAGCACCTTTATGCAAACCTGTCGCAAGGCACCCGGCCGCACCCTTATCAGGTGGATGGCCAGACCTGGTATGGCATGCGTGTGCAACTGACCAACCTGGCCGGCCAGGACCTGCAGGTGCTGATCGCCGTGCCAGGCCATGAGTTGCTGGCCGGTGCGCGCAAGGTACTGCTCGAACAACTGCTCTGGACCGCCGTCCTGATTAGCGTGCTGCTGGTGCTCGGTGGTGTGATTGGTCGGCGCATCGGTCGCCCGTTGCGGCTGCTGGCTGAACAGGTGCAAGGCCTGGCCGGCTTTGATTTCAGCCGCGAAGTCGGGGTGCGCTCGCGGGTGTCCGAGGTGCGTGAGCTGAGCCGCGTGCTTGGCCGCATGTCGGGCACCATCCGCAGCTTCCAGGCGATTACCCTCACGCTCAGCCGCGAGCGCGACCTGGAGCGCATGCTCGACGGTGTGCTGACCCATCTGGTGGAAGCCGCCGGGGCCAACGCTGGCGTGGTTTACCTGTTCGATGCCGAACACGCCTTGCTGCGCCTGGCCGCGGCCTGCCGTGGCGAGCAGTACCCTGGCGAGCTGGCCGTGGATGAGACTGCCCAGCAACACCTCGCCACGGCGGTGACCCAGGCCCTCGGCCTGCCCGAGCACAGCCTGGCCTTGGTGCTGAATGACCGTAGCCAGGCGCTGCTGGGCATCCTGGTCCTGCAACTGGGCGATGGACCTGCACACGAGCAGGCCGGCCAGCCGTTTCGCAGCTTTGTTGCGGAGCTGTCCGGGGTGGCAGCGGTGGCCATCGAGACGCGCCAGCTGGTCGAAGCCCAGCAACGCCTGCTGGATGCCATGATCAAGCTGCTGGCCGATGCCATCGATGCCAAGAGCCCCTATACCGGCGGCCATTGCGAGCGGGTGCCACAACTGGCGCAAATGCTGCTGGACCAGGCGGTGGCGGCCGAAACCGGCCCGTATGCCAGCTTCAGCATGAGCGCGGCTGAACGCTACGAGTTCCATGTGGCGGCCTGGCTGCACGACTGCGGCAAGGTCACCAGCCCTGAGTATGTGGTGGACAAGGCGACCAAGCTGGAAACCTTGTACAACCGTATCCACGAGGTACGCATGCGTTTCGAGGTGCTCTGGCGGGATGCCGAGCTGGTCTATTGGCAAGGCCTGGCCAGCGGTGGCGACCAGCAGGCGCTGCAAGCCACCCTGGCGCGCAGCCAGGTCCAGCTGCAGGACGACTTCGCTTTCGTCGCCCAGGCCAACATCGGCGGCGAGTTCATGCAGGACGCCGACATCGAACGCCTGCAGCAGATTGGCCGGCGCTGCTGGCAGCGCCATTTCGACAACCGCCTGGGCATCTCCCGTGATGAAGCGGAACGCTTTGCCGACATGCCTCCGCCCGCGCTACCGGTTGACGAACCACTGCTGGCCGACCGCCCCGAGCATTTCGTGCCCTGGGGCCCCCGCAAGCCACCGGTGGCCAAGGACGACCCGCGCAATCGCTGGGGCTTCGACATGCGCTTGCCGGCCTACGCCAGCAATCATGGCGAGCTGTACAACCTGGCGATCCGCCGCGGCACGCTGAATGATGAGGAACGCTTCAAGATCAACGAACACATCGTGCAGACCATCATCATGCTCAGCTCCTTGCCGTTCCCGCGCCAGCTCAAGCGGGTGCCGGACATCGCTGGCAACCATCACGAGAAAATGGACGGCAGTGGCTACCCGCGCCGGCTGGGCGAGCAGGACCTGGGCGTTGCCGAGCGGGTGATGGCGATTGCCGACATCTTCGAGGCGCTGACCGCGGCCGACCGGCCTTACAAGGCACCGAAGACCTTGTCCGAGTCGGTGAAGATCCTGGTGGGCATGGCCCGTGGCGGGCACATCGACGGCCAACTGCTGGAGCTGTTCCTCAGCAGCGGGGTATACCGCCAGTATGCCGAGCGGTTCCTGCTTGCCGAGCAGATCGACGAGGTGGACGTGGCGTACTGGTTGGAGCAGATGCGTTGCCCGGCTTGAGCGAAAAATCGGATTCAGCCCCTTCCTTCCCCATTCCTTCGAAGACACCTTGATCCAGGTGCAGATGCCCAATGGGCGAAGCACTTTGCACCAGGGCAGAAGTAATGTGTTGCCTGCTCTGGCCTCTTCGCGGGCACGCCCGCTCCCACAGGATCTTCACCATACTCAAGAGTTGCACAGTACCTGTGGGAGCGGGCGTGCCCGCGAAAGGGGTGCGAAGCGCCCCCAACGATCTGTGCATCACTGCAAAATCGCTGGGGCCGCTTTGCGGCCCTTTCGCGACACAACGCCGCTCCTACAGGAATCGCGTCGTCCATGAGAAACAGGGCACGGCCATCAGTGATCGCTCACCTCATTCATACCCCTGCGCCCCGGCAATATGCCGCCCGGCCACATAGCCAAAGGTCAACGCCGGGCCCAGGTTGATGCCACCCGACGGATACCAGCCGCCAAACACGCTGGCCATGTCGGTACCCGCCGCATACAGGCCAGCAATCGGCTGCCCGGCTTCATCCAGCACCCGGGCATTGCCGTCGGTGCGCAGCCCGGCAAAGGTGCCAAAGCAGCCGGGCTGCACCTTCACCGCATAGAACGGCCCCTGCTCGATGGGCGCCACGCAAGGGTTTGGCCCCTTGTGCTGCGGGTCGCCCTGCTTGCGGTTGAACGGTGTGGAACCACGGCCGAACGCCGGGTCCTGGCCGTTGCGGGCATGGTTGTTGAAGTCGTTGACCGTAGCGCACAACCCTGCCGGGTCGATGCCGCAGGCCTGAGCCAACTGCTCGAGGGTGGCCCCCTGCTTGAGATACCCGCTGCGCACGTGCGGCCACACCGGCAGCGGCGCCGGGCGGGCATGGCCCAGGCCGTAGCGGCGCAGGAAGCGATGGTCGCAGACCAGCCACGAACACACCTCTTCGCCTTGCGGCACCGCTGCGACCATCGCTGACACATAGTCGTAATAGCCATGCGCTTCGTTGACGAAACGCTTGCCATTGGCCAATACACCGATGATGCCCGGTTTGCCGCGTTCGATGATGTGCGGGAAGTGGCCGACGCTGCCGTCACGGTGCGGCACCCGCGAAACCGGTGCCCAGGCCACCGGCGACTTCAGGTCGGTGGCGACCACACCGCCGGCCGACTCGCCCAGGCGCAGGCCGTCGCCCGAGCAACCCTTGGGGGGCAGGGCCAGGTTGTCGTGGCCGCTGGCATCGCGCGGGAACAGTTGCCGGCGGCGGGCGTTGTCGTTGGGGAACCCACCCGCCGCCAGTACCACGGCCTTGGCACGGACCAACTGCTCGCCCTGCGGTGTCGCCACCAGCGCCCCCCGCACCTGGCCATCCTCGACCAGCAGGCGTTTGGCCGGTGCCGACTCTTGCAGGCGCACGCCCAAATCCTGCGCCGACCTGGCCAGGCGGGCCACCAGCGCCACGCCGTTGACCAGGTGCATCGCCCGGCCATACCGGACGAGGTGGTACAGGTGGCGGCCGAAGCGTTTGCACACGTGCAGCAAGGCCTTTGGCGAGCGGGTCATGTTGAGGAACGCGGCAAGGTCGGCACCTGCCATTATCGGCATGCCCATGAACGAGGTTTCGCGCATGGTCTTGCGCAGGCGTGGCAGCAGCGCACCGACCTCGCGCGCGTCATAGGGCGCGGCAATCACCTGGTGCCCTCCCTGGGCCGCTCCCGGTGTGTCGCCATGCATGTCGGGGATGCCGTTGCCGTCGGCAAACTGCAGCGCCGTGTGCTTTTCGAAAAACGCCACCATGTGCGGGCAGGCTTCGAGGAAGGCGTCGACGCGTTCTGCGTTGTAGTACGCCCCCAGTTCGTTGCGCAGATAGGTACGCGGCTGCTCGATGTCTTCCTCGATGCCGGCCCGGCGTGCCAGCGGGTTGCGCGGTACCCAGGCCCAGCCGCCGGACCAGGCGGTGGCACCGCCGAACACTGGCTCCTTCTCCACCACGATCACCTTCTGCCCGTGCCAGGCAGCCGTCACGGCCGCAGCCAGCCCGGCGGCACCAGAACCTATGACCAGTACATCGCATTCGGTTTCGTAGGGAGCGGAAGGCATTGCGGGATTCCTGTATTGTTATTGGAACAAGGTTCCACATTCTTATTGGCAGGGAGTCGGCCTGCAAGGGCGTGGCGGCATTGGTGGGCAAGTAATGGGCGATAACCGGACAGTTCGTGTTGCCCGGGCTGCGGCCGCTATCGGCGGTGTGGAATCATCTTCTAGAATTCGCAAAAATTTCAGGGACCTGTGTCATGGCTGGTAGTCAGATCGAACGCGCCTTCAGTCTTGTAGAAAGCCTTACCGGCGAGCCGCAGGGGCTGCCGCTGCAAACCCTGGCCGAGCGCCTGGACATCCCCAAGAGCGCCACCCATCGCATGCTCACCGAGCTGGTGCGGCTGGGCTATGTGCGGCAGAACCGTGACAACAGCCGCTACCAGCTGTCGGCCAAGCTGGTGGCGCTGGGCTTCCGTTACCTGGCCAGCAGTGGTGCCGACATCATCCAGCCGATTCTTGACCGCCTGGCCCAGGACAGCGGCGAACTGGTGCGCCTTGGCGTGATCGATGGTGCCCGCCAGACCTGGATCGCCAAGTCCCAGGGCGCCCGCTCCGGTCTGCGCTACGACCCGGACATGGGCCGTGACGCACCGCTGTTCTATACCGCGTCCGGGCATGCCTGGCTGGCCAGCCTGGACGATGAGCGGGCGCTGCAGATGGTGTTGCGCCAGGGCATTGCCGACCCGGCGCAGTTCGGCCCGAATGCGCCGCGCTCCACCGACGAATTGCTCACCTACCTGCGCCGCGCTCGCGAGCGCGGTTACGCCTGGGTCGAGGAAACCTCGGCCATTGGCACCTCGGCCCTGGCTGCGGTGGTGCGCCGCCCGCAAAGCGACGAGGTGATCGGTGTGCTGAGCATCGCCGGGCCCAGTGCGCGCCTGGCACAAAGCCGCCTGGCAGACCTGGCGCCGCTGTTGCTGGCGGCGGCGGAGGAGCTGTCGGCGGCCAGCCGGGCCAGTGAATTGTTCGCCTGAAGTGCATTTCCGGTCGATTACCGCACACTGTGTTCTGCGGCTTCTTCTGAAAAGCTGAACCTGGTTCTAAATTGTTCAATGCGGAATGTGGAATTGAGTTCCGGAAACTGCATTACAACAATGACAAGAGGACAGGCTGTTGAACGCACCCCTACGTATTGCCTTGATCGGCGCCGGCATCATGGGCCGCCAGCATTACCAGCATCTGCTAAATGTGCCGCAGGCCCAGCTGTGCGCTGTGGCCGACCCGGGCCCCCAGGCCGAGGCCTTTGCCGCCGAATGCGGCGTGCCCTGTTTTGCCGACCACCGCCAGATGCTGGAGCACGCGCGCCCCGAGGCAGTGATCATTGCCAACCCGAACAACCTGCATGTCGCCACTGCCCTCGACTGCGTCGAGGCCGGTGTACCGGTGCTGGTCGAGAAACCGGTGGGTGTGCACCTGGATGAAGTCCGCGCGCTGGTGGAAGCCTCGCGCCGCCACAATGTGCCGGTGCTGGTGGGCCATCACCGCCGGCACAACCCACTGATCGCCAAGGCTCACCAGGTGATCGCCGACGGCAAGCTGGGCCGGCTGATCAACGTCACCGCACTGTGGCAGTTGCAAAAGCCCGACAGCTATTTCGAAACCCCCTGGCGACGCGAGCCGGGTGCTGGCTTCTTGCTGACCAACCTGATCCATGACCTGGACCTGCTGCGCCACCTGTGCGGCGAGGTGGTGCAGGTGCAGGCATTCACCCGCAACGATGTGCGCGGTTTTGCCAACGAAGACAGCGCCGCGGTGCTACTGCAGTTTGCCAATGGTGCATTGGGCAGCCTGACTGGCTCCGACGCGGTGGCCGCGCCATGGAGTTGGGAGCTGGACTCCGGCGAAAGCCCGGTCTATCCGCGTCAGGATGGCCAACCGTGCTACCTGCTGGCCGGCACCCAAGGGGCCCTGAGCATTCCGCAACTCAAGCGCTGGCACTACGCCGAGGTCGGGTCGGGCTGGCACACTCCGTTGTTGCAGAGCGAGGAAAGCATCCCCGCCGGCGAGGCATTGACCTTGCAGTTGCAACACTTCGTGCGGGTTGCCCGGGGTGAACAGGCGCCGCTGATCGATGCCGCCGACGGTGGTCGTACCCTGGCGCTGATCGAGGCGATCCGCCAGGCAGCGGAAACTGGCCGGGCCTGTGCGCCCGAGCACATTGCCTGACTTGCCTGGTGACGATAATGACTGATCGAATTTTCTCCCTGGCGGCCCTGACGGTACTCGAGCTGCCACCCCCGGACATGGTCGAGGCAGCAGCCCGCGCCGGGTACAGCCACGTAGGCCTGCGCCTGGTGCCCGCCACCGAGCAGGAACAGCATTTTCCGCTGGTGGACGATGCCGGCCTGCGCCGGCAGACCCAGGCGCGCCTGCGCGACACGGGCATCAGGGTGCTCGACCTCGAAATATTGCGGCTGAAGCCGGAAACCTGTGTCGCCGATTTCGAACCGATCCTGGCAGTGGGTGCCGAGCTGGGCGGCACGGAGCTGCTGGTGGCTGGCAACGACCCGGATGAAGCGCGGCTGACCGAGCGCTTTGCTGCGTTGTGTGACCTGGCGGCGGGGTATGGCATTCATCCGCATCTGGAGTTCATGCCCTGGACTGATGTGCGTGACCTGCGCCAGGCCATGCGGGTGGTGGCCAACGCTGACCGTGCCAATGGTTGTGTGCTGGTGGATGCCTTCCACTTCAACCGCTCCGGCTCTTCGCTGGGCGATCTGGCGCAGCTGGCGCCGCAGCGCATGCGCTATGCCCAGCTGTGCGACGTTGCCGGCCCGGTGCCGGCCGACATGGACGAGATCCTGCGCCAGGCACGCAACGAGCGGCGCTTCCCGGGCGAGGGCGATGCCGACCTGGTCGGCCTGCTGCGCGGCTTGCCGCCCAGTGTGCCGTTGAGCCTGGAGATCCCCACGCGGCAGTTGCTGGAACAGGGCGTAAGCGGCGAACAGCGTGCGCGCATGGCGCTGGAGAAGGCCATGGCAGTGTTGGCCAGAGTCTGATTTATCGAATGCGGCGCATGGCACGGGCTACCGCCCGTGTTCGCGGGCATGCCCGCTCCCACAGAGCTGCACATGATTCACTGACCTGGCAGGTGCCTTGTGGGAGCTGCAGATTTGCGGTGAGGCTGATGGCCCTATCGCCGGCAAGCCAGCTCCCACAGGTACAGCGACAACCTCGAGAGCAACGCTGTACCTGTGGGAGCTGGCTTGCCGGCGATGAGGCCGGGCAGGCAAATTACTGATTGCTGACTGGCCAAAAAAAGGGCCCGCAAGGGCCCCGTAGAGGTAAGAGGCTAGCGCGTTCAGGCGCTCTCGATCTTGCGCGGCGCCATGAAGTACATCCACACCAGCGCCAGGAAGTACATCGCCGGGATCATGGTGAACAACACGGCATAGTTGTTGTTGGTAGCGGTCAGCACGCTACCGACAATCTGCGTCATGAACATCCCGCCAATCGCAGCGCACATGCTGCCGAAACCGAACACCGTGCTCACCAGGTGCTTGGGCGTGTAGTCCATCACCAGGCTCCAGATATTCGCCGTCCATGCCTGGTGTGCGCCCACCGCCAGCGAGATGGCCGCCACCGCGACCCACAGGCCACTGGCGTTGGCGGCAAAGATGACGCTGACCATGGTGCAGGCGAAGATCAGCATCGACACCAGCCGCGCCGTGGTAGCGCGCACGCCACGGCCGATGAGCCAGGAAGACAGGATGCCGCCGCCAATGCTGCCGAAGTCTGCCGTCAGCCAGATGATGATCAGCGGGATACCCATCTGGGTCACGTTGATGCCCAGGCTGTACTGCTGGTTGAGGAACGGTGGCAGCCAGTACAAATAGAACCAGAACACCGGTGCGGTAATCGCGTAAGCCACCGCGAACGCCCAGGTGCCACGCAGGCGCAGGATGCGGCTGAACGGCACGCGGGTCGGCTCGGGCTCGTCATCCTGCTGGATGTACTCCACCTCGCTCTGGCGCACGCGCGGGTGATCTTCAGGGTTGTAGTACTTCAGCACCCACAGCACCACCCACACCAGGCCCAGGCTGCCCATGGCGATGAACGCGGCCTGCCAGCCCCACACAGTCAGAATCAGCGGCAGCAGGGCGGGGGTGACCATGGCACCGACGTTGGTGCCGGCGTTGAACAGGCCGGTAGCGATGGCACGTTCGCCAGCCGGGAACCACAGGCGCACTGTCTTCACGCAGGCCGGGTAGTTGGCGGCCTCGGTCAGGCCGAGGATGAAGCGGCAGACCATGAAGCCAGCCGCCGAGGTGGCCAGGCCGTGAGCGCCGGTGGCCAGGCTCCACAGCAGCACGGCGAAGAAGAACGCGCGTTTTACCCCGACCTTGTCGATCAGTCGGCCTTGCAGCAGGAAGCCGACCGCGTAGCCGACCTGGAACCAGAAGTTGATGTTGGCGTAGTCCATGGCCGTCCAGCCCATTTCCTTGGCCAGGACGGGCTGCATGATGCCGAGCGCGGCACGGTCGATGTAGTTCAGGGTGGTGGCGAAGAACACCAGGGCGAGCATGCCCCAACGGGTCTTGCCGACGCCGAAGGCGCCGCGAAGCTTGTCGCCGATCGAACCCTGGTGCATCCGGGGGGCGGCGGGGGTGATCTTGGAGTGGTTCATAGACTGCTCGTTTCTTGAAATTGTATTAGCTGCGGTGCTACAGGTGCGTGACCAAGTCCCAGGCAGGGGGCACGCAAGGCCGGTGCATGGTGAGCAGTGGAGGCGGCAGCGTCAATTCGAGGTAGGGGCTAGTGTTCGGTTACCGAACGTTTGCGTTGGGCCTGCGGGCGAAGCAAGGGGCAACGTAAACTCAGGTGGTCAAGGTACTCAACGCTCTTGCGGCCAGATAACCGAATGTCATCCCCGGCCCCAAGGTAATACCGCCACTCGGGTAATGCCCGCCCATCACACTGTCCATGTCGTTGCCCACCGCATGCAACCCGGGGATCGGCCGCGCATGGCGGTCCAGTACCCGGGCCGAGGCATCCGTGCCCAGGCCGGCGAAGGTACCCAGGCTGCCCGGCAACAGTTTCACTGCGTGGAACGGACCGTGCAGCAGTGGCCGCAGCGATGGATTGGGGGCTTGCAGCGGCTCGCCCTGGGCACGGTTGTAGGCCGATACACCACGCCGGAAAACCGGATCTTCACCCTGGGCTGCATGGCGGTTGAAACCGTTCACCGTGCGCTGCAACTGCGCGGCGTCGATCCCGCAGCGCTGCGCCAGTTCCTCCAGCGTGCGACCGCTGTGCAGGTAACCGCAGCGTTGATAGTGGCGGGTGGGGAAAGGGAAGGGCTTGGCCCAGCCGATACCATAGCGACGTTGCGCGGCATGGTCGCAGATCAGCCATGCTTCCGGCGCTTCCCCCTGCGGGGTGGCGGCGAACAGCGCGTTCATGAAGTCGTGGTAGCAATCTGCCTCGTTGACGAAGCGCCGGCCATCGCAGCGCACGGCGATGAAACCGGGCTTGGCACGATCGATCAAGTGCGGGAAATGGCCGAAACTGCCATCGCTGCGCGGCACCCGCGACACAGGTGCCCAGGCACCCGCATGGGGCGCAGTCACCTGGACCAGGCCACCGGCCTGTTCGCCCAGGCGCAGGCCGTCACCGCTGTTTTCCCTGGGGGCTGCGGAGTAATGCTGGGTACCTTCCGGCGCATGCGGCATCAGTTGCGCGATGCGCTGGCGATCATGCGCAAAGCCACCGCAGGCCAAAACCACACCGCGGCGGGCGTTGATCATCTGGCCATCGGCAAACTGTGCGCCGCTGACCCGGCCATCGCCCAGCAGGCGACTGGCCGGCTTGTCGGTCAGGAGCGTCACGCCAAGGTCCAGGGCGCTGCGCAGCAGCCGTGCCACCAGGGCATTGCCATTGACCAGGTGCAGGCCGCGCCGGTGCAGCAGCAGGTCGCGACCATGGCGCAGCAGGCGTTTGCCCACATGCAGCGCGGCCGCGGGCGAGCGCGTGGCGTTGAAGAAGGCGGCCATGTCGGCGCCGCCGGCAATGCCCATGCCGGCCAGGCTGACGATGTCCAGCGGTGGGCGCAGCTTGTGCAGCCAGGGCCCGAGCAGGCGCCCGTCGTATGGCAGCGCGCACAGCGAACGGCCACCGCGCGCGCTGCCGTCGCCTTCGCGCATGTCGGGCATGCGGCTGCCGCACTGGAACTGTACGGCGGTGTGTTGCTGGAAGAACGCCACCATCTCCGGGCCATGGTGCAGGAAGGCGCGCTGGCGCGGGTCCAGTTCGCTGACGTGGGTTTGCTCACGCAGGTAGCGCTCCGGGGCATCGTCGGTCTCGACGATGCCTTCGGCAATGGCCAGCGGGTTGCGCGGTATCCACAGCCAGCCCCCCGACCAGGCGCTGGTGCCGCCCAACTGGCTGGCTTTTTCCGCGACGATCACCTGCAGGCCGTGATGGGCGGCAGTAACGGCGGCAGCCAGGCCAGAGGCGCCGGAGCCGATGACGAGTACGTCACATTCGAGGGGTTGCATGTTGGGGTCCGCTCAGGCGTAGGAGGAAGAGGTTTTACTGCAGCGGCGAAAAACCGGTGGGCCGCAGCAGGCGTGACTGCAAGTGCAACACCGCGCCCAACTCGCGGTTGCGCCTTGAAAACTCTGCCCAACGCGGGTCCGCTGCCATGGCTGCGCGGCGTGCCATGCGTTCGTCGAGGCTGGCATAGCCCCAGACATGCACCACCTGGTTGACTTCGCCGAACTCGCTGGTGAAAAAGCCGACCAGGTTACCCAGGTGCTCGCGTTGCACCTCCAGCGCGTGGCTTTGGTACAGGCTCAGCCAGTCGGCCATTTTCAGTGGATCGAGGGTGTAGGTTCTCAGTTCGTAGTACATGCTGGAGTCTCCATGTGGGTGGTTGGCGCCTGCAGGCGCGCGGCGATGTGGTTGGCAGCGAGCCAGCCGAAGGTGAGGGCAGGGCCCAGGGTGATACCGGGGCCAGGGTAGGTGCCTTTCATCAGTGAGTTCATGTCGTTGCCGACTGCATACAGCCCGGCAATCGGCTGGCCATCGCGGTTCAG
Source organism: Pseudomonas sp. TE3-3-F2023 (assembly GCF_036784815.1). Classification (NCBI taxonomy): domain Bacteria; kingdom Pseudomonadati; phylum Pseudomonadota; class Gammaproteobacteria; order Pseudomonadales; family Pseudomonadaceae; genus Pseudomonas; species Pseudomonas sp. TE3-3-F2023. The sequence goes on from NZ_CP145113.1 coordinate 3,112,069, forward strand.
CACGTTGGCCTGAGCGTTGGTCACCAGCCCGCAGGCCGAACCGAGGTCTCCGGTGTGGATGCGGATGGCGTAGAACGGGCCGCTGGTCAGCGGCGCGAGGCATGGGTTGGGCATGTGTTGTGGGTCGCCCATGTAGCGGTTGTAGCTGTTGCCGCCTTTGCCGAACGCGCGGTCGATGCCGTTGCGTGCGTCGGCGTTGAACTGCTCCAGGGTCTGCATGAACACCTGTGGGTCGACGCCAATGGCCTTGGCCAGGGCCTGCGCTGTTGCGGCGCGGTACAGGTAGCCGGCGTCGATCAATGCCTGGTTGTCCACCGGCTTTGGCCGCGCCAGGCCCAGGCCGTAGCGGTTCATCGCCTCGGCGTCGCAGACCAGCCAGCAGCTGGCGATGCCTTTGGCGAACATGGTCTGCACGAAGTGGTGGTAGGAATCGGATTCGTTGACGAAGCGTCGCCCGTCCGGGCTCACCGCGATCACGCCTGGTTTGGCGCGGTCGGTGACCAGGTGCGGGAAGCGTTCATGCTCGCCACTGGCATGCCGCAATTCGGAAACCGGTGCCCAGAAGAAGTTGGCCACCAGGCCTTCGCCCTGGGCTGCTGCCACGGCTTGGCCAAGGCGCAGGGCAGCGCCGTCATTGGTGGGCGGTGACATGGTCAGGTGCGGCGCTTGCCGGGCCGGCCGGTAGCTGTCGGCGAGCGCGCCTGCAGCGAACCCGCCCATGGCGCACACCACTCCGCCCCGCGCCAGCACCCGCTCACGGCGCCCTTCGCGTTGCACCACCACGCCGGTGACCACGCCGCGTTCGACGATCAGTTCCAGGGCTTCGCTGCGTAACCACAGCTGCGTGCCATGGGCGAAGGCGCTGCTGGCCAGGCGGGCGATCAAGGCGTTGCCGGTGGTAAGCCGCGTGCCGCGCGGGTGGCTCAGGCGGTCCCGCGCATAACGCGCCATCAGCTTCAGACAATGCCACAGCGACCGGGGCGAGCGGCGGATACTGAGAAAATGCTGGATATCCACGCGGTTGACCATCATGCCGCCAAACAGCAGCATGCCGGGCGGCGGCATCTTCAGGTTCTTGAAGTGCTGCCCGAGCTGCTTGCCGTCGTACTCGACCATTTCCAGCGCCCGGCCAAACTGGGTGGCACCCGGGGCGTCCGGATAATAGTCCGGCGAGTGCGGGCGCAGGGCATAGCGCAGTTCGGTGTTCTGCTCCAGCCAGCGCAGCGCCTGGTGGCCATGCTCGATGAAGGCGTCGGCCAGGGCGGGATCGTAGCCGTCGCCGATGACCTGCCTGAGGTAGGTGCGGATGGCCTCGGGGGAGTCCACCGCACCGGCGGCGCGGGCTTGATCGGTACCGTAGAGCCACACCGCCCCGCCGGAAATTGCCGAGGTGCCGCCAAAGTGTTCGGCCTTTTCCACCACCAGCACTTTCAGCCCATGGCGCGCGGCCGTGGCGGCAGCGGTAAAGCCACCGGCGCCACTGCCCAGCACGACCAGGTCAAAGTTGTGTTGCGCATGTTCATGCGTCGGCATGGCTTCAGATCTCCAGCGGCGTGACGCCCATGAAGGCGCCCAGGTGCCCGAGTTGGGCGAAGGCCATTTCCGGGCCGGTCTGGACTGTGCAGCCAACCTGGCGTGCCCGGTTGAGCAGTGGGGTGATCTCGGGCGAGGTGACCACGTCGGCGACCAGGGTTTCGGGCTGCAAGGTGGCGAGCAGGGCGGCAGGCAGCGGCAGCTCCGCGCTACCGCCCATGCCGACAGGGGAGGCGTTGACCAGCAGGTCGAAGCCTTCCAGCCCGTCGACCCGGGTGGCGAGTTCGACCTTGGGGAAGGCATTGCCGAGCAGCTCGCAAACAGCGCCCACGCGTGCGGTGCTGGGGTCGCTGAGGGTGACGCTGGCGATGCCGGCCTCGCCCAGTGCATAGGCAATGGCACTGCCGACCCCGCCACAACCGATCACCAGTGCCCGCTTGCCTGCCGGCTCGAAACCATGTTTGCGCGCAGCACCGAGGAAGCCGGCGCCGTCCACGTTGTCGCCCAGCAGGCGACCGTCACGCTCACGGCGAATCACATTGACCGAGCCCAGCGCGGCTGCACGTTCGCTCAGGCCATCAAGGCGGCTGGCCAGGGCCTGCTTGTATGGCACGGTGACCACGCACCCACGCAGGTTCTGCCAGCCGCGCAGGGTACCGGCGAAGGTATCCAGTGCAGCCTCATGCAGGTCGATGGGCAGCATGGCCAGGTTGCAGTTGTTGTTGGCGAACCAGGTGTTGAAGTTGTCCGGGGACTTCACCTGGGCAATGGGCGAACCGACGATGGCGACCAGTTCAGTGGAACCACGAATCATGCTGACCTCCTTATTGGCGTTGTTATGGAGGCCAAGGGTGAGGCAAGGGGGGCGTTGGCAGCAATGCGCTGATCGGGCGTTTAATGCGATAATCGCATCCTTGATCCGGTTATCGCGGTAATCGGCTGTTTTTGCCCTGCTTGCGAGTCGAATAGATGAACACCCCCGCTATCCATCCTCGTGACTTGATCGCCGGCTTGCAGAAAGGCCTGGCGCTCATGCAGCTGTTCAGCGCCGAGCAGCCGCGCCTGAGCGTGCCGCAGGCGGCCAGGCTATCCGGCCTTACCCCCAGTGCCGCGCGGCGGTTTCTGTTGACCTTGGTGCACGAAGGGTTTGCCGAAACCGACAGCCGTGAGTACTGGCTTACGCCCAAGGCGCTGCGCCTCGGCCAGGCGTATGTGGACTCGGCGCAATTACCGCGCATGCTGCGGCCGATCGTCGAGCAGGTGGCGAGGCAGACGCAGGAGCATGTGTCGGTGGGTACCCGTGATGGTGACGAGATCATCCACCTGGTACGCAGCCGCTACAGCCATGTGGCCTCGTTGTCGATCCGGCCGGGTTCGCGGGTGCCGATGTATTGCACCGCCGGCGGGCGTGTCTGGCTGGCCTGGCTGGATGAGGGAGAACGGGATGCCTACTTTGCGCGTAACCCGCTGCGGGGGTTGACGCCTTATACGCAGACGGACCGGTTGCAACTGGAGGCGGAGTTGCTGCGGGTGAGGGAGCAAGGGTTCTGTATCGTGGACCAGGAGTATGAAGTCGGCATGCGGGTGCTGGGTGTGCCACTGCTGGACCGGGCCGGCCGGCTGAAAGCGACATTGACCATCACCACCCATGCTTCGCGGTTGAGTGTGGATGAAATACGCTTGCGGTATCTGCCGACCCTGTACGAGGCGCAGGCGTTGTTGCGGCCGGTGCTGGATTGAGGTGTTAGGGTTTGGAGGCGTGTTGCCTTCTTCCCGGGAAACTGGATCTCATAGAACTGAACATGATTCATTGAGCTAGCCGGGACCCTGTGGGAGCGGCTTCAGCCGCGAACACCGGCGCAGCCGGTGCCATGCACCGCGCTGGATTCTTCGCGGCTAAAGCCGCTCCCACAGGGTACGCAAAGGGGTGGGAGCGGCCCAGGCCCTCGGCTTATCTTTCGATCTGGCGGTTCCAGCGCGCGTTCCACTCGGGGCGCTGGGTGTTGACCTGGTCCCAGTCGATGGTCACGGCGGTCTGCAGGTAGGTCTGCATGGCTTCGACCTGGCCACGGGTCTTGTCGCTGGTGGGCGTGTTGGGGTTGGACGGGATCTGGTCACCCAGCTCCAGTGCCGGCGACTGCGCCTCGGGGCTGAGCAGGAACTCGGCGAGCTTCTGCGCAAGCTCCGGCTGGTCGTTGTTGGCCGTGACGCATTCGGCCTGGTTGAGCACCACGGCACCTTCCTTGGGCGCGGCGTACTCCACCGGGATGCCTTTGAGCTTCAGCGCCGTCACCTGGGTGGGGGTGAGCGGGAACAGCGCGGCTTCGTCGGTTTGCACCATTTCCGAGAGCTTGGCCGAGTTGGGGATGTACTCCAGCACGTTCGGGCCCACGTTCTTCTGCCAGGCGGCGAAGCCCGGGTTGACGTCGGTATCGCTGCCGCCGTGCAGGCGGTTGTACATCAGGAAACCATGCAGGCCGAAGGTGGACGATGCCATCGACTGGAACACCACCTTGTCCTTGAAGCGCGGGTCGGCCAGGTCGTTCCATGAGGTAGGCGCTGCCCAGCCATTGGCCTTGAACAAGCGGCTGTTGTAGGCAAGCCCGGTCACGCCCAGGCTGACTGCGGCGGCCTTGTCCTTGATCAAAGCCTTTTCCGGCAACTGGGCCAAGGTCGGGTTGGGTTTGAGCGTGCTGCACAGGCCCATGCCGATGGCGCGGTACATGATGCCGTCATCCAGCACCATCACATGGATCGACGGCTTGTTCGGCGTGGCCTGGACCTTGGCCAGGATGTCGGCCGAGGTGCCGGGAACGATCACCACCTTCACCCCGTTGGCCTGCTCGAACCTTGGCAGGATATTGTCGCTGAACAGCCGCTCCATGGTGCCGCCGTTCATGCCCAGGTACAGCGTGGGTTGGGCCATGGCGGGCAGGCAGGCGAACAGGCCGGGCACGGTGCAGAACAGGGCGAGCAAACGTTGCTTGTGCGTCATGACAGGTTTTCCTTGTAGTGGTTGGGCTGAAAGCGGTTGATGGAAAAAGCCGCCAGGCTGAGTGCCGGCGCGCCGTGCAGGATGCATTGCGCCAACGCTTCACCGGCAGCCGGGCCTATCTGGAAGCCGGCACCGGCAAAGCCGAAACCATGCAGCAGGCCAGGCTGGCGCAGGCTGGGGCCGAGCACCGGTTCGTCATCGGGCAGGTAACCCTCGGTGCCGCTCCAGGTGCGTATGGCCTGGGCGCCCGCCAGTGCCGGGTACAGCTCGGTGGCGTTGCGCAGGATGTCGAGTACTGCGGCCTGGCCCGGGCGTGCGGTGGTCGGGGTCAGGGCAAAACCGCGCCCGCCGCCCAGCACGCAGTTGCCACGCGCGACCTGGCGGGCGTAGATGCCGCCGCCTTCGACCCCGGTGCTGGCGGTCATGAACAGCGGCAGCGGCTCGGTAACCAGCATGGCCGGGTGGGCCGCGGTCAGCGGCACCGGCTCGCCGAACCGCTCGGCCAGTTGCGCCGACCAGGCGCCGGCGCAATTCAACAACCAGGGCGCCTTGAAGCCTTGGCCGCTGCTGGTGTGTACGCTGAAGCGGTAGCCGTCGTGACCCACCTCCAGCACCTTGCACTGCTCATGCACCTGGGCGCCGCTGCGCCTGGCCGCCTGGGCGAAGGCCGGTGACACCAGCCGTGGGTTGGCATGGCCGTCTTCGGGGCAGTACGAGGCGCCGACGGCGATATCGCCCACCCAGGGGAAGCGCTGGCGCAGTTCGCGTCGTTCAAGCAGTTGCAGGCGCAGGTCAAAAGCCTGGGTACGCTGGGCATAGGCCTTCAAGGCATCGAAGTCGGTTTCGCTGCGTGCCAGCTTAAGGTGGCCGCTGCGGGCGTATTCGCCATCGATGCCGATCCACTCGCGCAGATTCCCCCAGATGGCATGGGCGCGCATCGACAATGGCAGCTGCGCCAACGAGCGGCCCTGACGGCGCACACCGCCGTAGTTGACCCCGCTGGAATGCGAGCCGCAGAAGTCGCGTTCCAGCAATGCCACTTGCCGACCAGCGCGGGCCAGGGTCAAGGCAGCGCTGCTGCCGACGATGCCGCCGCCGACGATGATGGCATCCACTTCGATCAGCTTCATGGTTTTATCTCCAGGCCAAAGGGCAGGGGCTTGACCGGAGCCTGGCCACGCAGGCGCCCGACCTGGTCAATGGCCCGACCGCTTTCGCAGGCGATCAACTCGGCGGCAGCAGCACCGCACACGCGGCCCTGGCAGCGGCCCATACCGACTCGGCACATGGCTTTGACCCGGTTGATTTCCCAGTGCCCGGCACGCACGGTGGCGCGGATTTCCCCGGCGCTGATCTGCTCGCAGCGGCACACGGTGAGCTGGTCCGGGGCTTGCCGTGCCCACTGCTCGGGAAACGGAAAGGCCTGTTCCAGCCCCTGGCGGAAGCGCTGCAGGGTGGCCAAGCGCCTTTCCAGTTGCTGCTGGCGCTGCGGGTTGCCGGGCTTGCCGAGGTCGGCCAGCAGTGTCAGGGCGGCCAGTTCACCGCTCATCTCGGCACCGTCGGCACCGAGGATGCCGGCACCGTCGCCTGCCAGGTATACGCCGGGGCTGCTGGCCCGGCCCTGGGCATCACGTACCGGTAGCCAGGCGCGGTTGAGCGCGCTCCAGGCGAACTGGCAACCCAGCAGGTCGGCCAGTTGGGTTTCACTGCGCAGGGCGTGGGCGAATGCCATGGCGTCGCACGGCAGGTCGTGTTGCTGGCCATTGCTCAACCAGCGCACACCGCTGGCCCGTTGCTCGCCGTCGATACCCAGCAGGGTCACGCCCTGGTGCACGGGCACACCCTTGCGGGCCAGCCAGGCTCGGTAGTACAGGCCCTTGGCAAAGGTGCCCGGTTGCAGAAGCAGGCGTGGCAGGGCACGCACCTGGGCGCTGAACGGTGAGGTGTCGAGCACCGCGCTGACCCTGGCACCGGCCTTGGCATACTGGTAGGCCACCAGGTACAGCAGCGGCCCGCTGCCGGCCAGCACCACCCGTTCACCGATCGCGCAGCCCTGGAACTTCAGGGCGATTTGCGCAGCGCCCAAGGTATAGACCCCAGGCAGGGTCCAACCGGGTATCGGCAACACCCGGTCGGTGGCACCGGTGGCGACGATCACCCGGTCGAACGCCAGGCGGTCGGCCAGGTGGCCCTGTTGCAAGGTGTCCAGCACTTGGTTCTCGGCGTTCCAAACGAGGGTGTCCGGGCGGTAGTCGACCTGCCCGCGCAGTTGCTCGAGGGTGTTGTGCAGGGCTTGGGCCTTGCCGGCCTCGAAGCCGTACAAGGCTTTGGCCGAGCGGCGAAAATTGGCCGGCTGCTGGCGGTAGATCTGCCCGCCGCCGCGGCTGGCCTCGTCCAGCAGCACCGGGCGCAGGCCGTGGGCTACGAGGGTTTGCGCGGCGCGGATGCCGGCCGGGCCGGCGCCGATGATCACGATCGCACTCATGGCTGGCGCCCCGGGTCGCGGGTCACGCACTGGCCCGGTTCCAGAAAGGTCGAGCAGGCGCGTACCCGGCGGCCATCCTGCAGGCGTACCCAGCAGTCCTGGCAGGCGCCCATCAGGCAGAAGCCGGCGCGTGGTTCGGCGTTGAAGTCGCTGCCGCGCAGGTGCCCGGCATTGGTCAGGATGGCAGTCAGCAGGGTATCGCCGCTCATGCCTTTGGCCGGTTGGCCGTCGAGCAGGAAAGGCACAGGCTCGCGGTCGTGTTCGGCCACGCGCTTGAACAGGGGCATGGGAGCGTTCCTTGTCATTGCTTGCCCACCAGCACGCGGTCCAGGCCATATACGCGGTCCAGGGCGACCATGGTCAGGGCGGTGACGGCGATCACCAGCGCCGAGACGGCGGCCATCATCGGGTCGATGGATTCGGTGGCGTATACGTACATGCGCACTGGCAGGGTCTGGGTGGCAGGCGAGGTGACGAAGATCGACAGGGTCACTTCGTCGAAGCTGTTGATGAAGGCCAGCAGCCAGCCGCCGGCTACACCGGGCAGGATCATCGGCAGGGTGACCTTGCAGAACAGCGTGACCCGGCCAGCGCCCAGGCTTTGCGCAGCCTGCTCGGCACTGCGATCGATTCCGATGGCTGCAGCCAGTACCAGGCGTAGCACGTAGGGGGTAATCACCACGACATGGGCGAACACCAGCCAGGCGAAGCTGCCATTGACCCCCAGCAGGGCGAACAGCCGCAGCAAGGCCACACCCAGCACCAGGTGGGGGATGATGATCGGCGATAGCAGCAGGCCGTTGAGAAAGCCTTGGCCGGGGAAGCTGTAGCGGGTGATCGCCAGGCCCGCCGGCACGGCGATCAGAGTGGCCAGCGAGGCAGCCAGGGCCGCGAGTTTCAGGCTGTTGTAGAACGCATCGAGGAAATCGGCACGCTCGAACACGGCGCTGAACCAGCGCAGCGAGAAGCCGGCAGTGGGCAGGCTCAGGGTGTTTTCCGGGGTGAATGCCACCAGGCACACCACCACCAGCGGGGCGAGCATGAACAGCATCACCAGGGCGTGAAAGGACAGGGCCAGCGGGCCGTTACGGGTCATCGGTTCAGACTCCAAGTGCGCGTTTGTAGCGGCGTTCGACCAATCGGTTCCAGCTGAGCATCACCAGCAGGTTGATCAGCAGCAGGGCCACGGCGATGGTTGCACCCATCGGCCAGTTCAGTTCGGCCAGGTACTGGTCGTAGATCATGGTGGCGACCATCTTCAGGCGGCGACCGCCCAGCAGGCCTGGGATGGCGAACGAGCTGGCGGCCAGGCCGAACACGATCAGCGTCCCCGACAGCACGCCGGGCATGATCTGTGGCAGCACGATGCGGCGGAACACCGTCCACTGGCTGGCACCCAGCGAGAGCGCAGCCTGCTCGGCAGCCGGGTCGAGTTTTTGCAGCGAGGTCCACACCGGGATGATCATGAACGGCAGCATCACGTGGACCAGGCCGATGATCACTGCAAACGGCGTATACAGCAGCTTCACCGGCTGCCCGCCGAGAGCAGTGATGCCCTGGTTGACCAGGCCGTCGGCGCCTAGCAGCAGGCTCCAGCCGAAAGCTCGCACCACCACCGAAATCAGCAGCGGGGTCAGCACCAGGATCAGGAAGATCGAGCGCCACGGCGCGCCCATGCGGCTGAGCACCAAGGCCTCGGGGATGCCGATCAGTACGCAAAGCAGGGTGACCAGGGCACTGATCCAGAAGGTGCGGAAGAAGATCTCGTAGTAGTAGGTGTCGGTCAGCAGGCTCAGGTAATGGCCGAAGGTGTACTGGCCGGCCTGGATGCCGCTGCTGTAGTCGAACGCGTTGAACGACAGCAGCACGGTCAGCCCCAATGGCACCACCAGCAAGGCCAGGAACAACAGCAGCGCCGGGCTGCTCAAGCCATAGCCCCAGGCGCTGCTGCGCAGCTTTGCCGTGCTCATGCCGCCACCTCGCCAGCGTTCAGCACCCGCAGCAGGGCATCGTTCCAGTCCAGGCCGACCTGTGTGCCTTCATCCAGCGGTGTGTTGCCGTCGTTGGCACGCACCACGGCCAGGTTGCCCAGGGCGGTGTCGACCCTGTACAGCCATTGGCTGCCGAGGAAGTAGCGGCAGCTGATGCGGCCTGCGAGCTTGCCGCTGCCGGCCGGGCCGAGGCTGATCTTTTCCGGGCGCAGGCTGAGGGTCAGCGGGCCCTGGGCATCCGCCTGCGGTTGCCCGCCGGGGCCGGTTACGCCGCGCAGGCGGTTGGCCTTGCCGACAAAGTCGGAAATGAAAGGCGTGCCCGGGTGTTCATACAGGCGGTAGGGGTCATCGACCTGGGTAATGCGCCCGGCTTCCATCACCACCACCCGGTCGCTGATCGACAGCGCCTCGGCCTGGTCGTGGGTGACCATCAAAGTGGTGATGCCGACCTCGTTCTGGATACGGCAGATCTCGAACTGCATTTCTTCACGCAGGTGGGCGTCCAGGTTGGACAGCGGTTCGTCCAGCAGCAGCACCGGCGGTTCGATCACCAGTGCACGGGCCAGGGCCACCCGTTGACGCTGGCCACCGGAGAGTTCGCGTGGGTAGCGCTCGGCATGTTTGTCCAGGCGCACCAGCGCCAGGGCCTGGTCGACCCGGCGGGCTATGTCGGCGTTGGCCACCTTGCGCATGCGCAGGCCGAAGGCGACGTTGTCGCGCACGGTCATGTGCGGGAACAGCGCGTAGCTCTGGAACACCACGCCCAGGCCTCGGCTGGCCGGCTTGGCGTGGGTGATGTCGCGGCCGTCGAGGACAATGCGGCCGCTGGTGACCTCGACGAAGCCGGCAATCATTTGCAGGGTGGTGGTCTTGCCGCAGCCCGAAGGGCCAAGCAGGGAGACGAACTCGCCTTTCTCGATGGCCAGTGACGAGCTGGCCACTGCCTCCGTGGCGCCATAGCGCTTGCAAAGCTTGTCGATCAACAGAAAGGTCATGGCTGTGCTCCATCGCAAACGGAACCGGGGTCAACCGGCAGTTTCAGGGTGGGCAGAGCGCCAGCGGCGAAAAGCAATGCTTTTACGGACGTTGGCGCTCGCTGCTGTGGCGGCGGCCGATGTTGTGATATCGCCCTATGGACCGGAGAGTAGGGCAATGATTAGGATGGCGACAAAGGGTAATTTCACTGGGTGACAGCTATTTTGAAATTATTCCGCTGACTGGAATTTTCTAAGGTTTGACGAAAAATGGATTCCGATAAACGAAATGAGCAGGCCAAGGAAGTAGGTGTCAGTGCAGTGTCGCGTTTGTTCGCCGTGTTGCGTGCGCTGGGAGATTGCGGTGGCGAGGGCGAGAAGGTCAGCCAACTGGCGCAGCGGGTTGGCCTGGCGCAACCCACGACCCACCGCCTGCTGCGCAGCCTGATTGAAGAAGGCATGGTCGACCAGTGCGCGACCAGCAAGCGCTACCGGCTGAGCCTGGATTTTTTTGCCTTGGCGGCCAAGGCCGGGCAAGCCGGCAATCTGCGCGATGTGGTGCGCCCCAGCCTGCTGCGGCTGTCGGCCTCGCTGGGCGATTCGCTGTTCCTGCTGGCGCGCTCAGGGTTCGATGCGGTGTGCCTGGACCGCAGCGAAGGGCCATACCCGATCCGTACCTTCACCGGTGATATCGGCGGCCGTGTGGCCTTGGGGGTGGGGCAGGGCAGCCTGGCAATCCTGGCCTTCCTGCCGGAGGAGGAGCGCGACGAGGTGATCCGCTACAACCTGCCGCGGCTGAAGGATTTCCACCATTACGACGAAGTCATGCTGCGCGCCGAAATCGACAATGTGCGCAGCCTCGGTTATGCCGGGCGCAATACCGGAGTGCTCGATGGCATGGCCGGCCTGGCGGTGCCGATCCTCGATCGTAACGGCCATGCGGTGGCGGCCCTGAGCGTGGCGACCATCAGCGACCGCCTGGGGCCCAACCGCATGCCGACCGTGGTAGCGCTGCTCAAGCGCGAGGCCGCGGCGATTGGCGAGCGGGTCAACCCGTTCGACCCGGTGCTGCGCCGGCCTTCGCATGTGTTTGGTTGAGGGCCAGGATTGAGCTCAGTCCATCGTCGTGATGGAAAACTGATGGAGGTCGACGCATGGCACCGGCTTTGCCGGTGTTCGCCGGGCCCGCTCCCATACAGGCCTACTCCATCGCCTCGGCCACGCCCTGGTCCTCACCCAGGAACCCGCCGCTCTGGTGCTGCCACAACCGCGCATAAGTCCCATTCTTCGCCAGCAGTTGCGCATGGGTGCCTTGTTCGATGATGCGCCCTTCATCCATCACGATCAGCCGGTCCATGGCGGCAATCGTCGACAACCGGTGGGCGATGGCGATGACGGTCTTGCCTTGCATCATTTCATCCAGGCTCTCCTGAATGGCCACTTCCACTTCCGAGTCCAGCGCACTGGTGGCTTCGTCCAGCAGCAGGATCGGCGCGTTCTTCAGCATCACCCGGGCAATGGCGATGCGCTGGCGCTGACCACCTGACAGCTTGATGCCGCGCTCTCCCACCAAAGTGTCGTAACCGGTGTTGCCCTGGCGGTCGCTGAGCTGGCTGATGAAACCATCGGCCTGGGCATTGGCCGCAGCGGCGCGGATCTGCGCTTCGGTGGCATCGGGGCGGCCATAGGCGATGTTGTCGCGAATCGAGCGGTGCAGCAGCGAGGTGTCCTGAGTGACCATGCCGATGGCGCTGCGCAGGCTGTCCTGGGTGACCTTGGCCACGTTCTGCCCGTCGATGCGGATTTCCCCACGGTCCACGTCGTAGAAGCGCAGCAGCAGGTTGATCAAGGTGGACTTGCCGGCCCCGGAGCGGCCGACCAGGCCGACTTTTTCGCCCGGGCGGATGTGCAGGCTCAGGTCGTCGAGCACCTGGCGCTCGCCGTTGTAGTTGAAGCCGACCTTGTCGAAACTCACCGCGCCGCCCTTGGTTACCAGTTCGGTAGCGCCGGGCGCATCCTTCACCTTGGGGCCGCGGGTGAGGGTGGCCATGCCGTCCTGCACGGTGCCGATGTTCTCGAACAGCGAGGTTATCTCCCACATGATCCAGTGCGACATGCCGTTGATACGCAAGGCCATGGCGGTGATCGCCGCCACCGCCCCGGTGCCGACCTGGCCCTGGTGCCACAACCACAGGGCATAGCCACCGGCAGCCATGATCAGGCCCACCACCAGTGCCTGGTTGACGATTTCGAACTGGCTGACCAGACGCATCTGGCGAAAACCGGTCTGCTTGAAATCCTCCATGGCTGCGCGTGCGAAATGCGCTTCGCGGTTGGCGTGCGAGAACAGTTTTACCGTGGTGATGTTGGTATAGGCGTCAGAAACCCGCCCGGTCATCGATGATCGGGCGTTGGCCTGCTCCTGGCCGACCTTGCCCAGACGCGGCACGAAATACAGCATGGCCAGGCCGAACAGCACGACCCAGGCAATGAATGGCAGCATCAGCTTCAGGGCAAAGCCACCGGCCAGGGCGATGATCGCGATGAAGTACACGCCGATCCCGGGCAGGATCTCGATGAGGGTGAACAACACATCGCGAACCGCCAGCGCCGTCTGCATCACCTTGGTGGTGACCCGGCCGGAAAACTCGTCAGAAAAGAACGACAGGCTCTGGCGCAGCATCAGCCGGTGAAAGTCCCAACGCAGGCGCAGCGGCAAGTTGATCGCCAGTACCTGGTGCTGAAGCATGGTGCGCAGCGCCACCAACCCGATGCTGACCAGCAGGACGATGCCGATACCCCAGAGCACCCGGGTTTCTTCGGGGCCGATGTTACCGCCGGCCTGCCAGGCCGAAAGCAGGTCCACGACCTGGCCGAGGAAGGCGAACAGCCAGGCTTCGTAGATCGATACCCCGGCACTGAGCAGTGCAAGTGCCAGGATGTAGCCGCGCGCCCCTCGGGTGCAGGCCCACATGAAGCGCAGCAGGCCAACGGGTGGCGGAGGTATCTCGTCGGGTGGGAAAGGGTCGAGCCAGCGCTCAAAGATACGAAACATGCTTGTCTCCGGAAGATCAATTCTTGCCTGGCCGGTGGCCATGACCCAGCGATGCATTCGCTGTCGACAAGCCGGGCGTGGGCTGCAGGGCAGCCCCGGCAAGCCGACAGACCTTAACTGACTGACACTGGCCCAACGCTTGTTGTTAACAAAAGTTTGCAAATTATTACATTTCCGCTTGATTTCATTTTGCCTTACTGCTGTAGAATTGACGGCTTTTAAAGATGGAGATCTTGTTTGCCGTTTTTTTGACGTGCGTCATGTGCGCTCAGCGACAGGCAAGTCAAAGTTACCCTTCAACCCGCCTCAATTTACTTTTGCAGAGCCAGTGTTTTGACGAACGGAACGCCGTGGTTGGCTATCTCCGGCTTAGACGCCGAAAGCAACCAGCTTCATGTACAAGGACTGTATTGGTTGGCCTGTGATAACGCAGAAGACGCCACCTTGCTATGCCGCCAAGTGGTCGAGGGGCTGCCGGAGCACGCGCGCGCAGCCCTGATCGCCGATGCGCAAGCGATCGGTGATGTGCTGGGTGCGCTCGATGCCGCGCAGGGCCCCGGCGAACTGGCGCTGTACGAAGCCAACCCGCAAGCCGCCCGGCACCTGGTCGATGACCTGCCGCGTATCGACGCCGCCGGGCGGGTGCTGGTGCTGCTGGCGCCTGCCGAGGTCTGGGGTGCTGGCAACGTCGAAGGCTGGTGCAACGCGCTGCGCCCGGTCCTGTTGGCCGAGGCATCGCTATTGCTGGTCATCAGCAGCGGCCAGAGTGCCGGGCTGGTAGAACGCCTGCGTGCGTTCAACCAGGGCGTCGATGGCCTGGCCCAGGTGTATCGCGGCAAAGGCGGGGTGCGCTACCTGCAGCATTTCTGGAGCAACCCGCTCGGCAAAACCGGTACGCGCGACGTGGAACTGGCGCGGCTTGAAACAGGCTTCGCCGCCGCCGGGGCGCCGCAGGCCCCCAGCGACACCGGTGGCGACGAGCTGTTGTACCTGGCACAGCGTCCGGTACTGGAAGGTGCGCCAGCCTTCTCCGAGCACTGGCAGGTCTGCGAGAGCCTCGAGGAACTGGGGGCCAAAGCTGGCAGGGCGGTTTCCGCCACGGTCATCTTCGCCATGGACGGCGGGCAGCGCCTGGATAGCCTGGCGCGCCAGTTGCACCACTTGCGCCAATTGCGTGGCAATGCCCTGAAGCTGGTGGTGCGCGAGATGGCACCGACCCTGCGCTACCAGGATGAACAACTGCTGCTGGCCTGCGGGGCCAGCCAGATCGTGCCGTTCGGTGCCAGCCTGTCGCGCTTCCTGACCATGGTCGAGAGCATCCAGGGTTACCTCTGGCGCCGGCGCCTGCCAAGCGATTTCGATGCCTTGCTCGCACGCCTGCGGCCGCTGGCCATTTGTGGTCTGGTGGCGCCGCGCGCGTTCGCCGAAGCCGTGCAGACCATGTGGCACGGGGTGCGCAACGGCGAAATCGCCCACCAGTTGCTGGTATTGCGCCCGGCCCCTGGCCTGACCCCGCTGCAAGCCTGCTCGCGCACGGTGTTCCGCCGTGACGGCGACATCGCCTGCGTGGTGGGCGATGTGCTGTTCCTGTTCCTTTTCGCCTGCCGCTCCGAAGGCGTCGAGCAAGCCCTTGACCACATCTTCCAGTTGTCGTGGAAAGAGTTGTTCATCAGCCAGGAGGTGCTTGCCGGTGTCGACAGCCTGGCCACCCCGGCCTTCCTCGACGACCGCGTGCCACAGCCAACCCGGCTTGACGCGGCGGCACAGTTGACCGCCCAGGCCAGGCCGGCCCTGGCGCCGCGCCGGGTGGCCCTGGGCAAGCGGGGTACAGCATGAACTTCGCGCAACTGCTGCAAGTGGTCGGCATTACGGCGCTGGTCACCTTGGCGCTGGCCCTGCTGCTGTTACGCCTGCGCGCCACGCTGCGCGGCTGGTTGCGCCGCCGCCTTCCACCCCGTTACCTGAAACCGCTGGGCGTACGCCACCGCGCTGCACGCCAGGAACCCCGTAATGACTAATTTATCCGCCACCCTCCCGGTACCGGCCCGCTGGCCTGGACTGGGCGGGTGGAACCTCTATTTTCTGGCCAAGTTCCTGTTGGTCGCCCTTGGCATGCTCGACTTTCAGGCGCTGCCGAACCTGTTGTTCGCCGCGTTTCTGCTGGTGCCGCTGCCAGGCAGGTGGCTGCGAATCGCGCGGCAACTGGTGGCCGTACCGGTTGGCATCGCATTGTTCTACCAGGACACCTGGCTGCCACCCTTCAGCCGCCTGCTGGCGCAGCCGGGGGTGTTCGATTTCTCGTGGGACTACTTGCTCGAACTGCTCGGCCGCTTCATCAACTGGAACCTGCTGGGCGCGCTGGCACTGTTGCTGGTGGGTTACCTGTACCTGCGCCATTGGCTGCGGCTGAGTACCCTGAGCCTGCTGGGGCTGGCGTGGCTGGCGATCGGCGGCCTGCCAGCGCTGGGGTTCCACCCGGGCCAGGCGCCTGGCACCGCGGCTGCCAGCCCCACCGAGCAGGCGCAGGCCACCGTGGTTGCCGACAATGCCACGCTCGACAGCTGGCTCGAGCGGTTCTTTGCCAGTGAGCGTGAACGGGTGACAGCATTCCCGGCCGTGAAGGCCGATGAGCAGCCGTTCGATCTGCTGGTGATCAACATCTGCTCGCTGGCCTGGGATGACCTGTCTGCCGTGGGGTTGCGTGACAACCCGTTGTTTTCGCGCCTGGACGTGATCTTCGACCAGTTCAACTCGGCCACGTCCTACAGCGGGCCGGCGGCCATCCGCGTGCTGCGTGCCAGCTGCGGGCAGTCGTCCCACTCCGGCCTGTACCAGCCTGCCCCGGAGCAGTGCCTGTTGTTCCAGAACCTGGCCAGGCTCGGCTTCCAGAGCAACACCTTGCTCAACCACAGCGGCCGCTTCGACAATTTCATCGGCGACATCACCCAGCAGCACATGCCTCAACCCGGCCTGCGCAACACCGATTTCCCGCGGGCACTGGTCGGCTTCGACGGTTCGCCGATCGCCAGCGACCTGGAGGTGCTGCGCCGCTGGTGGGGCCAGCGCAAAGGCGCGCCGGCCGAGCATGTGTCGCTGTTCTACAACAGCATCAGCTTGCATGACGGCAACCGGATCGTCACCGCCGACGGCGGTACCCGCGTGGCTGATTACGCAACGCGCGCCACCCGGCTGTTCGGTGAGCTTGGCAGTTTCCTCGATGAACTGGAGCGCAGCGGCCGCCGCGTGGTCGTGGCCATTGTCCCGGAACATGGCGCCGCGCTGCATGGCGACCGCATGCAGCTGTCGGGCATGCGTGAAATCCCCACCCCATCGATTACCCATGTGCCGGTCGGCCTGAAGTTCATCGGCATGGGCCAGCCTGCCCGCAACGAGCCGCTGCACGTCTCGGCACCCACCAGCTACCTGGCGCTGTCCGAACTGATCTCGCGCGTGTATGCGGGCCTGGGCCAGCAGCAGGTGCTGGATGTGCCCAGCCTGCTGAGCGACCTGCCGACCACCGAACAGGTCGCGGAAACCGCAGGTGCGCAGGTAATGAACTACCAGGGGCGTGCCTACATGCGCCTGCAAGGCCAGCCCGACTGGCAACCTGTTCCGAAGGAGCGCCAATGATCACTGGCAAGGCAGACCCTGCCGACCGCAGCGACGATATCGCCCAGTTGCGCCAGCATCTGGACATGCCGGACCTGAACTACCAGGACATTTCGTTGCTGGTGGGTGTCCAGCAGGCCTTGCAGCGCTGGCCGCTGCTGGGTGAAAGCTGCCGGAGCAGCGTCCAGAGCACCTTGTACACGACGGCGCCGCGGCGCCAGGTACTGTCGCCATGACCAGCCTTGCGTTGCACGGCGTTCGCGGTGGCCTGGGGCGCAGTGCCTTGCTGGCCGCGCTGGGGCATGCGTTGCAGGGCGTAGGTGAGCGGGTGCTGCTGGTCGACCTGTGCCCAAGCAACCTGCTCGGCCTGCACTTCAACCTGCCCCTCGACACGCGCGAGGGCTGGGCGCTTGCCGAGCGGGAAGGGCGGCCATACATCGATGCCATGTATGAAGTGCTCGATGGCCTGTGCCTGATGCCGTTCGGCAGTCTGCCTGCCGGCACGCGGCCGCCTTTGCCCGACGCTGAGGCCTGGCGCGCGCGCCAGGCCGAGCTGGCCGAACACTTCGACTGGTTGCTGTTCGACCTGCCGCAACTGCCGACCGATGCCGCTGGCCAAAGTGTCGAGACTGACGTGCGTGTGTTGGTGGCCGAGGCCGAAATGGCCAGCCACCTGCTGCTCGGGCGCCGGCAGGTCGAGCACTACGACCTGTTGCTGGTCAACCGCTACGACCCCGCCAGCCGCTTGCAGAGCGACCTGCTGATGGTGTGGCGCGACCTGTTCCGTGATCGCCTGCCGATCCAGGTGGTGCACCGCGACGAGGCGTTTCTCGAAGCCCTGGCGCACAAGGCACCGCTTGGCCATTACGCGCCGCAGAGCCTGGCTTGCCGGGACGTGCAGAGCCTGGCGGTGCGCTGCCTGACGAGGCGCCAGTCGTGACCCTGAACCCCCTGTCGGCCTACGCCTGGTTCCGCACACGTGGTGCGCGGCAGCCGGTCGCGTGGCTGTTTACCCTTGGCGTGTGGCTGGCCTTCCTGCTCCTGCGCCTGGAGTCGCCTGCCTGGCAAGCCCTGCTGGCCGAGCGGCAGCGGCTGTACCCGCAACTGGCGGGCAAGCGCCCCAGCCTGGGCGACCCGCTGCGCCTGCTGATTCAGAGCCTGTGGCTGCTGCTCCGGCGCCAACCGCTGCCTCGCCAACCAGGGTTTTCCCGCCGTGCCTGGGGGGCAGTGCAGGCGCAGCTGCGCGGTATGCGCCAGGTGCTGCGCCGCTACCATGGCCTGCTGATCGACCGCCTGCAGCAGCTGCCTGCGCGCTACCGCGCCAGCGCTTTCAGGCAGCGAGCCTCGGCACGCCTGCGCGGCTTGAGCGTGTTCGCCCGGTGGGTTTTCTACGGTGTGCTGACCTTGGGCGCCATCGGCCTGGCCGTGTTGTGCGTGACCGAACCGTTCGGCTACCTGGCGCAGCTGGTGTTCATCTGCCTGTTGCTGGGCATCGCCCTGCTGGTGCGGCACATGCCGGGTCGTTTCCCGACCTTGATGCTGATCGTGCTGTCGACCCTCATCTCCTGCCGCTACCTGTGGTGGCGCTATACGTCGACCTTGAACTGGAACGACACCACGGGCCTTGTGTGCGGGGTGATCCTGCTGGCGGCAGAAACCTATTCGTGGTTCGTGCTGATCCTGGGCTACATCCAGACCAGCTGGCCGTTGCAGCGCAAGCCGGCGAACCTGCCGGCTAATCCGGCGCACTGGCCGACCGTCGACCTGATGATCCCCACCTACAACGAAGACTTGTCGGTGGTACGCACCACGGTGCTCGCTGCCCTGGGCCTGGACTGGCCGCGCGAGTGCCTGCGCATCTATATCCTCGACGACGGCCGGCGTGAGGCGTTTCGTGCGTTCGCCGACGAAGTGGGGGTGGGCTACATCGTGCGGCCGGACAACAACCACGCCAAGGCCGGCAACCTCAACCATGCGCTGGGCGTGACCGACAGCGAGCTGATCGCCATTTTCGACTGCGACCACGTGCCGGTGCGTTCCTTCCTGCAAATGACAGTGGGCTGGTTCCTCAAGGACCCGAAGCTGGCGCTGGTGCAGACGCCGCACCATTTCTTCTCGCCCGACCCGTTCGAGCGCAACCTGGGCTCGTTTCGCCGGCGCCCCAATGAAGGCGAGCTGTTCTACGGCCTGATCCAGGATGGCAATGACATGTGGAACGCGGCGTTCTTCTGCGGCTCGTGTGCCGTGCTGCGCCGTACCGCGCTGGAGAGCATCGGCGGCTTCGCCGTCGAAACCGTGACCGAAGATGCCCATACCGCCTTGCGCATGCACCGCCAGGGTTGGTCATCGGCCTACCTGAGCATTCCGCAGGCGGCCGGCCTGGCCACCGAGAGCCTGTCGGCGCACATCGGCCAGCGCATTCGCTGGGCCCGGGGCATGGTGCAGATCTTCCGTACCGACAACCCGCTGTTCGGCCGTGGGCTGAGCCTGTTCCAGCGGGTGTGCTATGCCAACGCGATGCTGCACTTCCTGGCCGGCCTGCCAAGGCTGGTGTTCCTGACCGCGCCGCTGGCGTTCCTGTTGCTGCATGCCTACATCATCTACGCACCGGCGCTGATGATCCTGCTGTACGTGCTGCCGCACATGATCCACGCCAGCCTGACCAACTCGCGCATGCAGGGCAAGTACCGGCAGACCTTCTGGGGCGAGGTCTACGAGACCGTGCTGGCCTGGTACATCGCCCGCCCGACCACGGTCGCGCTGTTCGCGCCGAAGAAGGGCAAGTTCAACGTCACCGCCAAGGGCGGCCTGATGGAGCAGGAGCAGTTCGACTGGCGCATCGCCCAACCCTACCTGTGGCTGGCGGCGCTCAACGTGGCGGGCCTGGGTTTCGCCGTGTGGCGCCTGTTCACCGGCCCGGCGGCGGAGATCGGCACGGTGATCGTCAGCTCGCTATGGGTGATCTACAACCTGCTGATCATCGGCGCCGCCGTCGCCGTGGCTGCCGAAGTGCGCCAGGTGCGCCGCGCCCACCGGGTGCAGATGCGCTTGCCGGCCGGGCTGGTGCTGGCCAGCGGTCACGCCTACCCCTGTACCTTGGTCGACTACTCCGACGGTGGTGTCGGCCTGCAGCTGCACCGGGGCCTTGAGTTGCAAGCGGGGGAGCGGGTACGCCTGCTGCTCAACCGCGGCCAGCGCGAGTTCGCCTTCCAGGCCTGTGTCACCCGTACCGTCGGGCAACACGTTGGCCTGGTGTTTCACGACCTCGGCCAGCAACAGCGTATCGACCTGGTCCACTGCACCTTCGCCCGCGCCGATGCCTGGCTGGGCTGGAGCGAGCAGCACGAAGTCGACCGCCCGCTGCGCAGCCTGGTCGACGTGCTGAAGCTGGGCGGTGTCGGTTACCTGCGGCTGGTCGAGCACTTGCCGCCATGGGTGCGGGCATGGCTGCGCCCACTGCACGCGCTGACGAACTGGCTGGCCAGCTACAGGCCGCGCACACCGCGGCCTGTCCCTTCCTTGAACCCTGTTGATCGAGACGCATGATGACTGGTTATCCCGCGCGTACCTGGGGCCTGGCGATGGCGCTGCTTGCTGCCTTGTCGCAGAGCGCCGCTGCCGCCTCTGTAGCCCCGCTTGCCGAGCCAGCCGTACCCACGGTACCGAACTGGCCGGTTGCGAAAACCTTCGAGCAGCTCGGGCATGCGTCCGACAGCCTGTTGCTGGGGGTGCGCAACAGCGAGCATATCGAATTCGGCCTGCGGCGCGACCGCCTGGCCACCGACGCCAGCCTGCAGCTGGACTACACGCCATCGCCCGCGCTGTTGCCGAACCTGTCGCACCTGCGCGTGTACCTCAACGACGAACTGATGGGCGTGGTGCCGGTGGAAAAGGACCAGCTTGGCCAGCGCGTGCGCCGGCAACTGCCACTGGACCCGAAGCTGCTCAGCGATTTCAACCGGGTACGCCTGGAGTTCGTCGGGCATTACACCGACATCTGCGAAGACCCTGCGCACAGCGGCCTCTGGCTGAACCTGAACCGCAAGAGCCAGGTACAGCTGCACGAACAGGCCCTGGCCCTGGACAACGACCTGGCGTACTTCCCGCTGCCGTTCTTCGATGTGCGCGACACTGGCAAGGTAACCCTGCCGGTGGTGTTCAGCGGCGTGCCGAGCCTGGGCGAGCAGCGTGCGGCGGCGATCCTGGCGTCCTACTTCGGCAGCCAGGCCGGGTGGCGCAAGGCGACCTTCCCGGTGCTGTACGACAGCCTGCCGGCCCGTGGCGACAGACCCACGCCGAGCATCGTGTTTGCCAGCAACGACCGTCGCCCGGCCTTCCTCGCCGACTTGCAGCAGTTCCCGCCGGTGGACGGCCCGGTACTGCAGATGATCGACCACCCGGACGATCGCTTCAGCAAGGTGCTGCTGGTGCTGGGCCGCAACGACGATGACCTGGTCAAGGCCGCTTCGGCGCTGGCGGTTGGCAACAACCTGTTCCGCGGTGCCCGGGTGAAGGTCGAGCAGATGACGGCACTGCAGCCGCGCCAGCCCTATGATGCACCGAACTGGACACGCACCGACCGCCCGGTACGCTTCGCCGAGCTGCTCGATTACCCCGAGCAGTTGCAGGTCAGCGGCCTGCAACCGCGGCCGGTGACGCTGGAGCTGAACCTGCCGCCGGACCTGTTCGTGTGGCGCAACCAGGGCATTCCGCTGCGTACGCTGTACCGCTACACGGCCCCGGCAGTGAGCGACGAATCGCGCCTGAGCATCAGTGTCAATGACCAGTACATCACCAGCATGCCGCTGGTGGGCAATGACCGGCGCGGCGGTACGCTCGAGGAAATGCGCCTGGCGGTGCTACCGGGTGACAACAGCGCATTGACCGAAAAGTCGCTGGTACCGGCGTTGAAGATCGGCGACCGCAACCGCCTGCGCTTCGATTTCAGCTTTGCCAGCACCCTGGGCAGCGCCCAGCGCGACCGCTGCCAGACCTCGTTGCCAGTGGATGTGCGCGCGGCGATCGACGACAACTCGACCATCGACCTGTCCGGTTACCACCACTACATCGCCATGCCCGACCTGCGCGCATTCGCCCGCAGCGGTTTCCCGTTCAGCCGCATGGCCGACCTTTCCGAAACGCTGGTCGTCATGCCGGCCAAGCCCACGGCGATGCAGGTGGGCACCTTGCTCGATGCGGTCGGCGGGCTGGCCGGGCAGATCGGCTACCCGGCGCTTGGCCTGCGGCTGGTCGATGACTGGGCGCAGGCCGCAGCGGCCGATGCCGACTTGCTGCTGCTCGGCAGCCTGCCCGAGGCCCTGGGGGATGCGCCAAATCTTGGTCTGCTGCTCAGCGCCCAGCGGGACTGGCTGCTCCAGGGCCGCAGTACCGGGCTGCCGGGCAGCCAGCGCTTCGATACCGCAGCGGTCGCAGCGAGCAGCCGTGTGGCCGTCAGCGCGCAGGCGCCGATTGCCGCCATCACCGGGCTGAAGTCACCATTCCACGAGCAGCGCAGTGTGGTCGCCCTGCTGGCCAACAGCGATAGCGACCAAGCGTTGCTGCGCGACGTGCTCGGAGATGTGGGCAAGCTCGATGCGGTGGCCGGTTCGGTGACGCTGGTGCGCAGCAGTGGCGTCACCAGCCAGTTCGTCGGCGAGCACTACTTCGTAGGCGCGCTGCCGTGGTGGCTGCTGCTGTGGTTCCACCTGTCCGAGCACCCGGTGCTGCTGGCGGCGATCGCGGCCATTTGCGTGGTGCTGTTCGCCTTCCTGTTGTGGCGGGCACTGCGCTGGGCAGGCAAGCGCCGCCTGGGTGAGGCGGAGTGATGATGCGTCAGTTGCTGGTAGGGCTGGTCGCCTTGGGCCTGCCCGTTGTCACGAGTGCCGCACCGGCTTGCCCATGGCCGGCCTGGGACCGCTTCAAGGCCGAGCTGGTGAGTGTCGACGGTCGGGTCATCGACCCGAGCGACGAGCGCCTGATCACCACCTCGGAAGGGCAGAGCTATGCGCTGTTCTTTGCCCTGGTGGGCAATGACCGGCAAGCCTTCGCGCAGTTGCTGCGCTGGACCGGCAACAACCTGGCGGAGGGCGACCTGGCCCGGCATCTGCCCGCCTGGCTGTGGGGCCGCAACGGCCAGCAGCAGTGGCAGGTGCTGGATGCCAACAACGCCAGCGATGCCGACCTGTGGATTGCCTACAGCCTGCTTGAAGCCGGGCGCCTGTGGGACGAGCCGGCCTACACGCAACTGGGTCAGCGCCTGCTGTGGCGTATCGCCGCGCAGACCGTGCGCAAGCTGCCGGGCCTGGGGGTGATGCTGCTGCCGGGGGACTACGGCTTCGAGGATGCCCGCGGTGCCCGCTTGAATCCCAGCTATTTGCCGCTGCAGTTGTTCGATCGCTTCAGCCTGGTCGACCCGTTGTGGGGCGAGCTGGCGGCCAACACGCGGCGTCTGTGGCTGGCTTCGTCGCCAAAGGGCTTTGCCCCGGACTGGCTGCTGTGGACGCCCGCCGGTGAACTGGCTGCGGACCCGCAACATGGCAGTGAAGGTGACTACGACGCCATCCGCGTCTACCTATGGGTCGGCATGCTGGCCAAGGACGCGGCGCAGCGCGCCGAACTGGTGGCCCATTATGCCCCGATGGCGGCATTGACCACGCGCCAGGGGCTGCCGCCAGAGCATGTGGATGCGCACAGCGGTGTTGCCAGTGGCCATGGCCCGGCAGGTTTCTCCGCGGCGCTGCTGCCGTTGCTGGCAGCAGCGCCGGAGCACGTCGCGGGCCTGGCGGCCCAGCGTCAGCGCCTGCGCGATCAGCCAGTCGAAGCCAAGGCCTATTACAGCCAGGTGCTGGCGCTGTTTGGCCAAGGCTGGGACCAAGGCCGTTACCGTTTCGACTCGCGTGGCCGCCTGTTGCCGGCCTGGAGCGCGCCATGCAGCGAATGATCGGTGTGCTGATGCTGGCGGCAGTGACCTGCCAGGCCACCGCGCAACCCAAGGATGCCGATGAACAGCGCCAATGGCTGCTGGACCAGGTGCGTCGTGGCGAGGCGCTGCATCGTGATGACCTGGTGCGCGATGCACTGGGGCGGTTGCAATTGCTCGAGCCGCGCAACCCGGATGTGTTGCTGGCGGCCCTGAGCCTGGCATTGCGCGAAAAGAACAGTACCGATGCCGAGCAGTTGAGCGACCGGATCAGCGCTATCGCGCCTGGCAGTCTGCAGGCTCGCCAGGCCAGGCGCCTGCTCGAGCTGCAGCAGCCTGAGCGCGTGCGGCAATTGCAGCAGGCTCGCCTGCTGGCGGTCACCGGGCGCAATGAAGAGGCGCTGGCGGCCTATGAACAGTTGTTCGCTGGTGAACCGCCAAGCCTGGAATTGGCCCTGGACTACTGGCGCGTGCGCGGCAACCTCCCGGGCCAGCGCCCCGAGGCGATCAGGCAGTTGCAGCAGCTGGACCGGCAGTACCCCGGCAGTGCCGGGTTGCGCCAGACCCTCGCCGGCTGGCTGTTCGCCGAAAATCGCGACCGTGAAGCCTTGGCCTTGCTCGACCAGCTGTCGCGCGACCCCGGCGCACGGGATGCCGCTGCCCAGCGTGAGTTCGATTACCTGTCCGGGCAAGCGGTGAGCGCCGCCAGCGCGGCGGCCTGGCAAGCGTTTCTCCAGCGTTACCCGGCCTCACCGTTGCAGGCGCAGGCCAGCGAGACTCTGCAACAGCAGCGCAAACTGCTGGCCGACCCGTCCTGGCAGGCTGGCCGACGGGGCTTGGCATTGCTCGACAAGGGCCGCAACGCTGAAGCCGAAGCACAACTGCGTCGGGCGCTGCGCCAGTATCCGGATGATGCCAGCCTGCAGGGGGCACTGGGCTATGCGTTGATGCGCCAGAGCCGCTACGAAGACGCCAATGCGGCGTTCCGGGCGGCAAGTGCCAAGGAACAGGACACTTACTGGATCAGCCAGTGGAAGGACCTGGAGTCGTCCAGCCAGTATTGGGCCCTGCTCGGCAAAGGGGAGCGGGCACTGCAGGCGAAAGACCTGCGCGCGGCCCGCGCCTTCTACCAGCAGGCTCGCCAGCAGCGCCCGAAAGAGGAATACGCCCTGCTGGGCCTGGCGGATGTCTCGCTGGCCGAGGGCGATACCGCTGCCGCCGAGCGGCAATTCCTGCAGGTTCGGCGCATGGCACCGGATAACGAAAGTGCCGTGCGCGGCCTGGTGCGTGTGTACCAGGCGCAATCGCCCGACAAGGCGCGGGCGTACCTCGACAGCCTGCCGCTTCGGCAGCAGGCACAGTTCGCCAGCCTGCGCCGCAGCCTGGAACTCGCACGCCTGCGCCAACAAGGTGACCAGGCCATGCAGCGTGAGGACTGGGCGGCGGCCAGCCAGGTGCTGGGCCAGGCCACGGCCTTGGCACCCGATGAGCCATGGCTGGTCTATCAGCTGGCCAACAGCTTGCGTCACCTGGGGCGCACCGCCGAAGCCGATGCGGCATTCGCCAGGATCGTACAGCACCAGCCGGGCGATCCATCTACCCGTTATGCCCATGGCCTGTTCCTGGAGTCCAGTGACCGCGATGCGCTGGCTTTGGACAGCCTGGGCGCGGTGCCGCAGGGGGCCTGGAACGCTGACATGCATGCGCTGGAGCAGCGTATCCGCCGCCGCATGACCCTGGCTTCGGCACAGCAGCTGCAGGCACAAGGCCGTACGGCTGAAGCGACCCGCCTGCTCGAGGCCGGCCTGGCGCGTGGCGAAGGCAGCACCGATGACCTGATGCTGCTGGCTGACTGGGCGGCGGCCAATGGTGAGCCTGGCAAGGCGCGCGGTTATTACCAGCGCGTGCTCGCCGTGCAGCCTGGGCAACCCCAGGCGCGCCTGGGCGTGATCGAAAGCGCGGTGGCCGAAGGCAACCTGGCACAGGCCCGGCACATGCTGGCTGTGCAGGTGCCGCAACTGGCTGCCGATGACAGCAACGCCCAGCGGCGCCTGGCAGCTGTCTGGGTGGCCTTGGGCGAACACGACCAGGCGGCAAGAATGCTCGACCAGATCGCAGCGCAGCAGGCTCGCCCCGATCCCTTGTTGCGGCGCGACGCTGCCCGCCTGGTGGCGCAGGATGACCCGCAACGGGCGCTGGACCTTTACGCTGCAGCGATGGCCGATGCGCAGTTGCTCCAGCGTACTGCCGTGTCGCCACGAGACGACCGTGCACTGACGCTGGCCAGCCGGGAGCAGGATGACGACGACTGGCTGGCACGCAGCCTGCGCAGCGACGTCGATGCGCTGTATCGCCAGCGCAATACCCATGTGACGCTGATGCACGACTACGGTTGGCGCGAGGACGACGGTACGCCGGGCACGTCCGAATTGAGTACCCAGTCGACGTTGCTGCACGTCGATACCCCTTGGCAGGACGGCACCGCCTTTGCGCGGGTGGAGCGCATCGGCATGGATGCGGGCTCGTTCGAGCAGAACGACCAAAGGGGTTATACCCCGGATTTCGGTAGCTGCCAGTTTGTTGGCCGCACCGCCGACGGGAAGTCGCTCCCCGCCTGCGATGGTGGTTCGCAGACGGCGGACGGCAGCGTGCTGGCGCTGGGTTGGCAGGGCAGCCGCTGGGCCTTTGATCTGGGAACCACTCAGGGTTACGCCATCAACAACTGGTTGGGTGGCGCGACGGTCAATGGCGACCTCGGTCAGGTCGGCTGGTCGCTGACCGCTTCGCGGCGGCCGATGAGCAACTCGCTCTTGTCCTTTGCCGGGGCACGTGACCCGCGTACGGGCGTGCGCTGGGGCGGGGTCACGGCCAATGGCGCCACGCTCGGCCTGAGCTGGGACCAGGGCGGTGACAATGGCGTCTGGGCCAGCCTCGGGCACCACTGGCTGTATGGCGAGAACGTCGCCGACAACCAGCGCACCCGAGCCATGGCCGGCTGGTACCACCGCGTGGTGGAAAAAGCCGATGAGCGTGTGCGCGTGGGCCTTACGCTGATGCACTGGCGTCACGACAAGGACCTGGGCGGCTACAGCCTGGGGCAGGGCGGCTATTACAGCCCGCAGCGCTACACATCGGTTGGCGTGCCGGTCAGCTATGCCTGGCGCAACTACGACTGGTCGGTGTTGCTGGAAGGCTCTGTCAGCTGGTCCCAGGCCCACAGCGGCCGTAGCCGCCTGTACCCGGATGCGCACGTCAACCGCAAGGTGCTGGCCCAGTATGACGTTGGCTCCAATATCGATGCCATGAACGACGCCAGCGACAGCAGCGGCCTGGGCTACCGCCTGCGCGGGCTGTTCGAACGGCGCCTGAGCGACCATTGGGTGTTGGGCGCCGGCTTCGACTGGCAGCACAGTGATGACTATGCGCCTAGCCATGGCATGCTCTACCTGCGCTACCTGTTCGAGCCGTGGCGGGGCAACCTGGCGCTGCCGGTGACACCGCTGGAGCCCTATAGCGAGTGGCGTTGATTTCGAATGCAGGCGCTGTGTGTGGGTTTGCCCGTGAAGGCCCAGGCCTGCAGGGCGGTCAGCGCCGTGCCGACAATTGCTGCGGCGCCAGGAATGCACCATGGAAGTAATTGCGCACAGCCTGCATTGCCGGGCTGAACGCTCGTTCCCGGTGCCAGGCCAACCCAACGCTCATCGGTGTCACCGGGTCGCTGATGGTCACTGTCTCGATACGCTTGCCCTCCAGCGACCAGGGCCGGTGCACCAGGTCCGACAGGATCGCCACACCGCTGCCATTGGCGACCATGCTGCGCACGGCCTCCACCGAACTGGTCCGCACCCGTACTTGCGGCCGCTGACCGGCCTGTTCCCAATAGCGCATGGCGCTTTGCTCGGCCTCATCCACGGTCAGCAGGATGAACGGCTCGCAGGCCACGTCGGCCAGGCTTACCGCCGAGCGCTCGCAGAGCGGATGATGGCCAGGCAGCCACAGTCGGCGTTCGGAGTTGAACAGGGTTTCCGAGACGATGTCCGGGTGGGTGAGGTTGGCGGTGAGCACCACTGCCATGTCGAAACGCCCCTCCAGCAACCCTTGCTCGATGGCGCTGCGCTCCTGCTCGTACAGCTCCAGGGTCACGTCCGGGTGCCAGTGTTCCAGCCGTTGCAGGTGATGCGGCAGGAAGTAGCCGATCACCGTATAACTGGCCGCCAGGCGCAGCAGGCCACTGGCGCGAACATCCGGCAGCGGGCTGTTCAGCGCATCGTCCACGCTGCGCAGAATCACGTAGGCGCGGTTCAGGAAGTGGCGGCCGGCCTCGGTCAGGCTCATGCCCTGGGCCGAGCGCTGGAACAGCAGCACACCGAGCATCGCCTCCAGCTCCTTGATCGCCGTGGTGACCGCAGACTGCGAAATGTTCAGGTGGATTGCCGCCTGGGAAATCTGGCCGATCTCGGCGGTGGCGACGAAGTAGCGGACCTGGCGCAGGGTCAGTGACACGGTAGGCTCCTGGTGTATCTGATTTTCAGAAGACACCCTATCTGTTTATAGATCTTCCCAAGGGGGTGCGGAGAATCTAACGTGGCTTGCATGCGGTCACAAGCGCCAGGAGAGACAATCATGCAGGTGGTGGATTTCAACTCGGACATGGGTGAGGGCTTTGGCCCGTGGACCATTGGCGATGGCGTCGACAACGAGCTGATGGGCTACATCAGCACGGCCAACATCGCCACCGGCTTCCATGCCGGTGACCCCGGCACCATGCGCCGTACCGTCGAACGGGCCAAGGCCCTGGGCGTCGCAGTGGGGGCGCACCCTGGGTTCCGCGACCTGGTCGGCTTCGGTCGCCGGCACATCAATGCCCCGGCCCAGGAACTGGTCGACGACATGCTCTACCAGCTCGGTGCCCTGCGGGAAATTGCCCGCGCCCAAGGTGTGCACCTGCAGCACATCAAGCCGCACGGTGCGCTGTACATGCATCTGGCACGTGACGAGGAAGCTGCACGGCTGCTGGTGGAAAACCTGCGGGTGATCGAGCCGGAGCTGCTGCTGTACTGCATGCCCGGTTCGGTGATCTGCCGGATTGCCCAGGAACTTGGCCAGCCGGTAATTCGAGAGTTCTACGCCGACCGCGAGTACGACCTGAGCGGGTCGATCGTGTTCACCCGCAACGTGCGGGGCCATGAGCCCGGGGCGGTCGCCGATCGGGTGTTGCGGGCTTGTCAGCAAGGCGTGGTGCGCACGGTCGAGGGGCAGGACCTGGCCATCGAATTCGATTCCATCTGCCTGCACAGCGATACCCCGGGGGCGCTCGACCTGGTCGAGGCCACGCGCCAGGCGCTGGACGCTGCCGGTATCGTGGTGCGTGCGCCACGCTGAATCCGTGGGGCATCCGGCAGGTATACGCCGGAGCCCGTGCAATTTGCTTTCGCCTGCCTTTCTATAAAGATTCCAAGAAAAGGAACAGTCATGGCCGAACCGCTCGCTACAACCCCTATCCGCTATAGCTTTGGCGCCGACGAGCACCTGTTTGCCGAAGTCAGCGAGAGCATGTCGCTGCAGGCCTTTTTCAAGGGCATGGCCGTCACCCGCGCGGTGGAGCGGCTGGCCCTGGACGGGGTGCTGGATGTGTGCCTGGCCAACGCCTCGTTCCAGATCCGCTTCGACCCGGACCGTATCGCGCCGCAGGCGCTGCTGGAGGCGGTGCGCGGTGCCGAAGCGCAGGCGGTGGCCGAGCGCTCGTTGCAGACGCGGATCATCGAGATTCCAGTGCTGTACAACGACCCCTGGACCCATGAAACGCTGATGCGTTTTCGTGACCGCCATCAGGACCCGGGCAGCACCGACCTGGAGTACGCCGCGCGGATCAACGGCCTGACCGATGTCGAGGCGTTCATTGCCGCGCACAGCGGCGCGCCGTGGTTCGTGTCGATGGTCGGGTTCGTTGCCGGCCTGCCGTTCATGTTCCAGATGGTCGAGCGCGAGCGGCAACTGCAGGTGCCCAAGTACCTGCGCCCACGTACGGACACCCCCAAGCTCACCCTTGGCCATGGTGGCTGTTTCGGTTGCATCTATTCGGTGCGCGGGGCAGGCGGCTACCAGATGTTCGGCGTCACCCCGGCACCGATCTACGACCCGCAGCAGACACTGAACTACCTGAAGGAGCACATGGTGTTCTTCCGCCCGGGAGACATCGTGCAGTTCAAGCCAATCGACCGCCGCACCTACGACCAGGCGGTGGCGGATGTCGAGGAAGGCCGCTTCGACCTGCGCATTCGCCCGGTGGAATTCTCCCTGGATGCGTTCCTCGCCGACCCGGTCGGCTATCCACGGACCCTGCAGGAGGTGCTGGCATGATCAAGGTACTCAAACCCGGCCTGGCTACTTCGGTGCAGGACCTGGGCCGTGAAGGCTACTACCACCTGGGCATCCCGCCGTCCGGCGCCCTCGACCAGTACGCCCTGAGGGCGGCCAACCACCTGGTGGGCAACCCGGCCGGCGCCGCCGGCCTCGAATGTGCCCTGGTGGGGCCGGAGCTGGAGTTCCAGCAGGATACGCTGGTGGCGGTTTGCGGTGCGCAGATGCCGGCCTTGCTCGATGGCCGTGAGCAACGCCCGGATACGGCGTTTGCCGTACGTGCCGGGCAGGTGTTGCGTTTCGGCTTCCCTACCGCAGGTGCCCGGGCCTACCTGGCGGTGGCCGGCGGTATCGATGTACCCGAGGTGCTCGGCAGCCGTTCCACCTATGCGTTGGGTGCATTGGGTGGCTTGCATGGGCGCAAGCTGATGGCGGGTGACCTGTTGCCGGTCGGCGTACCCAGCGGCAAGACCCGTGCCGGCGCGAGCCTGCCCATGGCCCTGCGCCAGGCCTTGGGCGGCGAGGTGGTGCTACGGGTGGTGCCGGGGCTGTATTTTCACCGCCTGACCAAGGCTGCCGCGCAAAGCTTTTTCACCGAAGCCTGGACGGTAGGCTCCGAGGCCGACCGTATCGGCTATCGCTACAAGGGCGGCAGTGCCCTGAGCTTCCAGCCACGTGAGCAGCCGTTCGGGGCCGGCTCGGACCCGTCGAACATCGTCGACAGCTGCTACCCGATCGGTTCGATCCAGGTACCCGCGGGGTTGGAGCCGATCATCCTGCACCGTGACGCGGTGTCGGGTGGCGGCTACGCCATGATCGGCACGGTAATCAGTGCCGACCTGGACCTGATCGGGCAGATGCAGCCCAACCAGCAGGCGCGGTTCCTGGAAGTCAGTCTGGAGGACGCACTGGAAGCCCGGCGCTCCTACAAGAAGAAGCTGGGCTTTCTGGCCAGGTTGTTTGGCTGATTGATCTTTTGCAGCGCTGCGCCACCCACGCAAAGGCTGGCGCGGTCGTTGCGCCGGCGGCCTTGTATCGCGAAAGGGCCCCAGATACCGGCATCACAGCGTTCAGACAAGCCAAAAGGAGACAATTCCTACAGCGTTTTGGGACGCCCCACGCTCCTCGAAGAATTGATTCCCCGATAGTGTTCATGTCTTCAGCCTACTGGAAGACAAGGACCTCTTCATGCCCGGCCCATCTGCTGTTCATCCTGGAAAATTCCAGGCCGCCAACGCTGCCCATGACGTAACCGAAAGCAGCCTGCATGCCATGCTCGATGTCCCGGCGGGCTCCGATTCACTCTATCTGCCCGGTCAAGGCAGGCGCGCAGATCACGAGGGTTATCCGGCCGACCCGGGCTTCCAGCTACGCGGCGGCTTCGCCAACCTGATGCTCGACGCGGCCAACCCGCTGTTCGGCCTGGTCATTCGACTGCGTACGCTGGATGACCTGCCCAACATCGAACAGGTGCACAAGGCCCTGCAGACCCAGGTCAGCGCCATCCGCGAGGAAATACAGCAGCACGGTTATTCCGCCGTGCACCTGGAAGTCTATTCCTATGCCTTGTGCCTTTATCTGGACGAGGCCGTGATGAGCCGCCCCTGGGGGAACAATTCGTGCTGGAGCCACGAACCGCTGCTCAGCATCTTCCACGACGAAACCCAGGGCGGCGAGAAGATCTTCGTGTTGCTGGAGCGGTTGATGCAGTCGCCCGAGGAGTTCCAGGATGTGCTGGAGTTCCTGTACTTCTGCTTCTGTCTGGGCCTGAAGGGCAAGTACGCCCTGGACCCGAAGTGCGATGAAATCATCAATGCCCTGATTTCGCGCATGCACAAGGTCATTCGTGAACTGCGCGGCCCCACGCCGGAATTCCCGGGCGATCCCTATACCAACGTGGTCCACCGTCCCTACCGCATGCGGCGCCGGGAATGGCCCTGGTGGAGCCCGTTGGTGATCTCCGCCATCGCCATGGTCTGCGCCTACTGCTTCTACAGCTACCGCCTGAACTTGATCACCGCCGAGGTGCTGGAATCGCTCAACGGCATCTTGCAGCAGTAGCGGGAGGGATACGCATGCCTAGCCAATCCGACTTGCGCTTCACCTTCCAGCCGCTGGCTGGCCAGATTGACTTCGAGGTGGTTTCGTTCGAACTCGACGAAATGATCAGCTCACCGTTTCAGCTGAAACTGGAATTGATCAGTTTTGAAGACGAGGTCGACTTCGGCCAGTTGCTCGACAAACCGGTGCTGTTCACGATCTGGCGCGGTGAGCGCCCCCTGCGCTATGTGCACGGCCTGGTCAGCAGCTTCAGCCAGGGTGAGACAGGGTTCTGTCGCACCCGTTACCGCGCCTTGGTCGAGCCCGTGCTGGCCCGCGCCGGCTTGCGTTCGAACTGGCGCATCTTCCAGCACAAGACCGTGCCGCAGATTCTTGAATTGATGCTCAAGCGCCAGGGCATTGCCCGTTTCGAAATTAAGAGCATGGGCGAGCATCAGGTGCGCGAGTTCTGCGTACAGGCCGGTGAAACGGACCTCGACTTCATCGCCCGGCTGGCGGGTGAAGAGGGTTTTGTCTATCGCTTCGAACACACGCCGAAACAACACCAGCTGGTCATCACCGACCGACTTCTGGCACTGGGGCAGATCAGCCGAAGCGCGCTCAAGGCCAACGACGAAGATGAAGACTTCTTCGACGAAGACGACATCGGCCCCGACCAGGTGCTGTACCGCGCCAACAGCGGTGGCGACCAGGCCAGTCCTTGCCTGCGCCGCCTGCGTTACAGCGAGCAGGTGCGCACCGCACGCCAGGTGCAGCGGGACTACACCTTCACCAACCCGCAGTACCGGCAGGAACACCGCGCAGGTGACAGTAGCATCACCCATCAGTCCCGGGACTATGAGCGCTTCGACTACCCCGGCCGCTACAAGCGCGATGCGGTCGGAGTGCCCTTCACCGCCACCCGCCTGACGGGCCTGCGCCATGACGCCCGTATTGCCGAAGTCGAGGGTGACGATGTACGGCTGCAACCAGGCCTGAGCTTCACCCTTGTCGAACACCCGCGCAACGACCTCAACGCCCATTGGCGCGTGATGCGCGTGCATCACCAGGGCAGCCAGTTCACCAGCCTGCAAGAAGAAGCTGCCGAAGCTGCACAAGGAACGCGCTATTCGCAGGAAGCCGTGCTGGTGCCTGGCCGGATCGAATGGCGTCCGGCACCGTTGCCCAAGCCACGCATCGACGGCCCGCACATGGCCACGGTCGTCGGACCACCCGGGGAAGAGATCTACTGCGACGAGTGGGGCCGGGTCAAGGTGAGCTTCCCCTGGGACCGGGAGAGCGAAAACAACGAGTTCAGCTCCTGCTGGGTGCGCGTGTCACAAGGTTGGGCAGGCGGCAGCTGGGGCTCGATGGCCATCCCGCGCATCGGCCAGGACGTGATCATCCAGTACGTCAACGCCGACCCCGACCAGCCGATGATCACCGGGCGTACCTATTGCGGCGACCAGCTGCCGCCCTACGACCTGCCCGAACACAAGACCCGCATGACCATCAAGAGCCAGACCCACAAGGGTGATGGCTTCAACGAGCTGCGCTTCGAGGACGAACTCGGCAAGGAAGAAGTGTTCATCCATGCCCAGCGGGACCAGAACAATGTAGTCGGCAATGATGAGACCACGCGGGTGGGACGTAATCGTGTCGAGCAGGTCGGCAATGATGAGCACTTGAACATCGGCCATGACTTCCGCCAGGAAACCGGGGGTGACCATACCCAGCTCATTGGGCAAACCTGCAACGTAGACATCAAGCATGACTTTATCGAGAAAGTAGGCAACGACCGTAGCGAATCAACAGGGGCCAATCACCAGGCCGTTGTCGGAAAGGATGCCGAGCTTGTCGTCAAAGGTGCGCAAAAGGTCACCGTCGGGCAGGGCATTGAGCAACATACGACGATCTATCAGCTGCGCGCCAGTGAGCGCATCGAGTTCAGAACTGCGGGCGGCAGCATTGTGCTGGATGAGCAGGGCATCACCATCAACGGGCTCAAGCTCGACCTGCTGGGGCAAACCAGCGCGGCTGCGTCCGGGGCTGGAAACAGCCAGCCACTCTCGCTTGTGGCTGATACCAGCAAAAAGTGCGAGGCCAAGGTCTGATGCGCACTGACAACCTGGCCAGGCTCATCGAAAGCCATCATGGGGCGCACCTGTACTGCCATGTGCTGATAGACCCGCTTGCGACTGCTCACAATGGCGACCACGCCGTGCTTGCCCAGTTGCGCAATGCCCTGGGTGAGCATGCATTGACCCGTGTGCACCGGGACGACCTGGCCCATGCCCCTCAACTGCATCCCGTACTGGCCTGCCTGGCTTCGCCCGGCACGGTCCCCAGTCGCTGCCTGCTGGAACTCACGGCCCGAGCAGCGCAAAAGGCGTTGTTTCAGCAACGGCGTTACCTGTGTGGCTGGCTGTTCAGTGAGGCGCCTTCGGTCGCTGTCGCGTCCCATCTCACGGCCTTGTGTCGGCTACCCGATTCCCATCGGGAGTTTGGCTGCTACCCGGTCTACGAACCCGTCCGTCTGGAGTTGCTCGCAGCGGTGTTCGAGCGGCTCGAACAAGGCCCATGGTGGCCGATCAGTGACTGGTTGTTCCTGAGTAGCGGGGGGCGGTTGGCAAGCCTGAAAGGGCAGGGCGGGCAGCGTCACCCTTTGCCGGCGCCTGCGCGGCGAATACAGGATGACGTCGGGCTGATCGAGCGTGTGCTGGCTATCTGGCGAGTGTTGCGGGCGGGTTCGCGCCGCGTCAATCAGTGCCAGATCCCACCTTTTGCAGCGGTGCGCGCTTCGAACCATATCGATGATGCACGCCGGTTGGGCTTGAGCGAGATGGAGGACATCGTGGCTTTCGCTCTCCATCACCTGTGCATTCACCCAAGGCTGCATACCGTACCTGTGGTAGGCGAAATGATCGACGCAGCGGCCAGAGGCCAGGCGCCTCTTGCCGCGTTGCTTGCCCGCTACTCCGAGGCGCAATGGCGCCACCTGATCGAATGCCTGCCGAAATCCGAGAGTCGCTCATGACCATCAGTCAACGTATCGCCCTCGCGATCGCCGAAGCCGGGCTCCCGCACGACCAGTGCATGTCCTGCGAGCGCCAGGGCCTGCCGATCCTGCCGCTGCGCCGCGCCCTGGTGCCGGATACCCGCCCCGAGTGTGTTTTCACCGTCGCGGATAACCGGCATATCTCGACAATGATCGGCTTGCGCACCTTGCGTATGGGCTACCTGTATGTCCTGCTCGACCAGCAGGTCTGGCATGCCTATGCCGTCAGCGAGCAGGGCCACCTGCGCCGCTTCAACCCTTACGAGCCGCCTCGGACGGTAATGACCGGTCCCAATTGGCTATCTCAGGCCTTATAGAACTCATGCCGACAATTGGAGCGCACTCCATTGTCGCAGCAACATTGCTGGTGATGTACATGTAACCGGAGGGCAAATGACGACGCATGAGCCAAGAGTGCTAATGAGACGTGCGCCAGCCTGGCGCTACGATCTACCGAGCGCCCACGAAGCACCCACATCTCTCTTGAATTTGAACGATATTAATCCGCCGCCAAACCATGCTGATGATGTATACATGGAGTTGCCTCGATCTACAGTCCGTCTACGAGGTGTATTGGCCTTGCTTGGCATTCCGACGCTGCTGTTCTTGTTTTTTGTAGCTGTACAAGTGTATTGGGGTCTCATTGATTACAGTCAGGCCTTCGATTGGATTATGAAGCTAATCTTGATACTCGGGCCTCTAATCTGCGTATGGGTCGTCTTTTCATTTGTCCGGCTAGACTTGGCACTTCCACGAGACGAACCAATACGTTTTAATCGCTTGCGTCGAAAGATCTATGTTTATCAATTCAGATGCAACTACCTCTTCATGTTCAGCCGCAAACACTGGGGCGTCAAACCTGTCGCCTACAATTGGGACGACGTAACCGCCGAAGTCTACCGAGTCTACGCCCCCGGCTACGGTGGGCTGATCGAAAACGTCATGCTGTCGGTTCGCAACCCGGACACCGACGAAGTCATCGAACGCGTGTTATTCACCCACGACCTCTACCACGGAGAAGCCTACTGGGCTATCGCCCGGCTATTCATGCAGCAAGGCCCCGAAGCCCTGCCGAAATTCGTGCACCCACCCCGCGACTGGAACGATGACGATGGCCTCAGCCACATGCACTGCCTGGCGCCGAAGGTTGATTGGCCTCAGGAAATGGACCGTGAATCGCGTACTGGGCCATCAGAAGGAGAAGCTCAATGAACCCTGTCGTACTTGTAGGTCATCGACATGTCTGCCCGCTACATGGCACCAACCAGGTAGAAAGCGGCAGTGCCACGTACACCTTCAATGGCAGGGCGGTTGCCAGGGTGGGGGATCGGACCACGTGCGGCGCCGTGATCGAAAGTGGGGCTGAGCATTTCCTGATCGAAGGCGCGGCCGTGGCGCGTAAAGGTGACAGGACGGATCACGGGGGTGTGCTGGACGAGGGCGATGCCGGGTGGCTGCTGGATTGATCAAATGCCTCTTGTGCAAGATCGGACCTGCAGGGTACGTGCACCGCTTGGGAATTCACTTCCCTGGGCAAAAGCGCAGCCCAATGGGTTGGCGATCTCGGTGTTGACACCGGGTACGCCGCGCCACCATTATCCAGCCATATCCACGCAACGGGCTTGCCGGCATGTCCATTTCCAACCACGCCATTTTCGCTTCGGGCTTCATCGCCCAGGCAGGCGCGTGCGTTGCCGTTGCCAAGAAATCCAAGAAACAGCCGCTCATCTGACCGAGGCGCGCTGTCTCGTCAGGTGGGCTGACGAGACAGAAGGCGCCAGGTATCCCTGCCAGACCACTTCGACTCTTCGCCCTGCTGACGCTGACTTTCGGTCAACATCAGGAGTTTTTGCATGTCGAATTTCCGTGGTATCTGGATCGCCCTCGTCACACCAATGCGCGCCAATGAAATCGACTTCGCCGCCCTGGAAAAGCTGGTGAAGAAGCTGCTCGAAGAGGGTGTGGCCGGTTTTGTGGTATGCGGTACTACGGGCGAGGCAGCGGCGCTGTCCAAGGCCGAGCAACTGGCCATGCTGGATGCCGTGCTGGCCTGGGTGGAGCCGGGCAGGGTGGTGATGGGCCTGTCGGGCTACAACCTGCGCGAGCTGTTGGCCTTCCAGGCTGAAATCCAGCGGCGCGACATTGGCGGGCTGCTGGTCCCTGCACCGTGCTACATCCGGCCTTCGCAGGCCGGCATCGAGGCGTTCTTCAGCACCGTGGCGGATGCCGCCAGCGTGCCGGTGATCGTCTACGACATCCCCTACCGCACCGGGGTACGCATCGAGCGTGAAACCCTGCGCCGCATCGTGCGCCACCCGCGCATCGCGGCGGTGAAGGACTGCAGCGGCGACAGCGAGACCACCATGGCCCTGATCCAGGACGGCCACGCCCAGGTGCTGGCCGGTGAGGACGCGCAGATCTTCAACAACCTGTGCCTGGGTGGTGCAGGGGCCATTTCGGCTTCGGCGCATGTAGGCGCCGCCCTGTACGTGCGCATGCTGCAGCAGGTCGACCATGGCGACTGGTTAGCCGCGCGCGGCACGTTCTACCAGTTGCTGCCGTGGATGAAGATGGCCTTTGCCGAGCCGAACCCGGCTGTGGTCAAGGCGGCCTTGCAGCTACAGGGGCTGATGAGCGACGAACTGCGCGAGCCCATGCAGCCGTGCACCGAGATGACCCGGGGCAAGCTGCAAGGCGTGCTGGATTCGCTCGGTGCTTGAGATAGAAGGGCATATGACTCATTGAATCAGCAGGGCCCCTGTGGGAGCGGCTTTAGCCGCAAACACCGGCGCAGCCGGTGCCATGCAGCGCGTTGGATTCTTCGCGGCTAAAGCCGCTCCCACAGGGTATGCGGATCGCTTGCGAATTCCGTTCTCTACTCGACAGCGCAGCCCAAAGGGCTAGCCAGGGCCTTGCTGAATCTATGAGAGCGGCCTGGCCTCGCCAATCAGGATGTCTTCGAAAAACGCTCCGACCGGCTCGCTAGGGTGGCACAGCTGGATCTCCAGCACCCACACCACTTCGCTCGGGACGATTTCCACCTCGGCCAGTTTGTCCTGCCCATACAGCACGTGCGGGAAGTCGGCGATGCGATGCCCGGCCAGATTGCGCTCCAGCTGCCAGCCTTTTGCCTGGGCACTGCGCTCGGCGAAGTCGTACAGCTCGCGCCCGGTCAGGCCATGGCCCCAGGCCTGGCGGGTTTCGTCGAACACTTCATGCAGTGCCTTGACGCAGGCGTGGTGCAGCTCGTGCTGGCCGAACACGAAGGTGTCGCCATAGTCGCCTTCATAGCCATCCCATACCGGGCCGACATCGACCACGACGATATCCGTGTTACGTAATACACGTTGCAGATCAATGCCTTGGCGCGGCGTGCGCACGGTGTCGTCGCCAAAGCGGATGTAGGTCGGGTGCCAGGTGTGCGATGCGCCCATCGCCTGCAAGGTTTGCGCGGCCATCTCCAGCGCCTGGGCGGTGGTCATGCCGACTTTCAGCTGGCTGGCGATAGCCGTCACGGCCCGTACCGACTGCTCGCGGGCAGCGAGCATGCCGTCCAGCGAGTAGCGCGGGCCGACTTTTTCCAGGTCCGGGTGCAATGGGCTGGCTGTTGAAGCCTCGGGCGCCTGTGCGCCGCTGGCAACGAAAGCCTCCGCGACAAAACGATGGGGCTGCAGGCCTGCTGCGAGGCACTGCTCGCGAACCTGGCTGATCATCGTGACATTGCCGCAGGCATAGACCTGGGTGTCGGCCCAGCGATGGGCCTGGGCCAGCGCCACCTGCTGCACGCGTGCTTGGTCCGACAGCACCGGGTGCCAGCGAAAGTGAGCGTGTGCACGGCTGGCCTGCTCGAGAAACTCACGGTCATAGAAGTCGGCGTCCGATCTGCAGCCCCAGTACAACGTGACCTCGGCATCACCTGCCAGGGCGGTCAGCAGCAATGGCTTGATGCCGGCGTAACCTGTGCCAGTGGCGAACAGCACCAGGGGCCGCTGGTCCTCGTGCTGCCAGGTGCAGGCGCCCACCGGCCCTTCAAGTTTCAAGGTGTCACCTGCTTGCAGGGTTGGCAGCAGGCGTTCGGTAAACAGGCCGCCGCTTACCTTGCGGATGTGAAACACCAGTTGCCCTTGGTCCTGGGCAGGGAGGTTGGCGATGGAAAAACAGCGGCTATCACCGTTGTCGAGCCGAAAGCGTACGTATTGGCCAGCCCTTGCCGCCAACGGCTGTGCAGGCTGCAGCACCAGTTCGATGATATCGGCGCTCAGTTCGCGTTTGCCATGAACCTGCGCGTGGATTTCCAGCGCCTGGGTTTCCAGGGACCAGCCGGGGATCTCCAGGCGCATGTCGCTGCAGGCATGGCTCTGGCACAGCAACATTTCGTCGGCGGCGAGGGGGTAGCAGGGCGCGGGCATGTCTGCCGTCCGCTGCTTGTGCCGATACTGCCCTGCCACCACCTTGACCTTGCAAGACCCGCAGGCGCCGCGGCGGCAGGAGAAGGGCACCGGCAGGCCGCTGGCGAGCATGGCATCGAGCAGCAGCTCCTGGCTGGCGTCGAAGGTTTTGCCCGAGGGCGACAATTCAATCACGTGGCGGTTCTGCATGGGCACCTCGGGGCAAGTGGAGGTTCGATTGTTGCTATAGTCCAGGACCAGTAGAACCTCCAGTTTCGGTTAATTCACATGGTCCAGCTTCGCAAATGGCAGCCACTGCTCAAGCTCGACGGGGCGCAGCCGCAGGCTTCGTACAGGCAGATCGTCGAGGGTCTGGTAGCCGCGATCTCCGAGGGCCGCCTGCGCCCCGGCACGCCGTTGCCCGGCACGCGGGAAATGGCGCAACTGCTGAACGTCAACCGCAAGACGGTGATCCTCGCCTACGAGGAAGCCGAGACCAAAGGCTGGCTGGAAAGCGTGCAGCGCCGTGGCACCTTCGTCAGTCGGCAGCTGGCGGCTGGTACGCTGGCCGAGCCCGATGCAGCGCAGCCCTTTGCCCTGGTGCTAGAGGAGGAGCCTGCCGTTGCCTACTTCGCGGCCAACGAACAGGCTGCCGCGCAGCAGGATCGGCCTGGTGCGCTGTTCTTCGACAACGGCGCCTGTGACCACCGCCTGCTGCCGCAGACCGTTCTGCACCGTTATTACCGTAATGCCTTGCGCAACAGCTTTGCCGCCAACACCGTGCGCCATGGCAGCGCGTGCAGCAGCCACTCCCTGCGCAGCGCCTTGGCCGACATGCTGCGGAACAATCGCAGCCTGAACGTTGGCGCCGAGCATATCTGCCTGACCCAGGGCGTGCAGATGTCGCTGTACCTGGTGGCCAGCGTGCTGCTCAAGCCCGGTGACGTTGTGCTGGTCGAACGCCTGAGCTATCCGCCCGCGTGGGAGATCTTCCGCCAGCTGGGCGCCCGGCTGGTGACCGTGGACCTGGATGACGAGGGCTGCCGGGTCGAGCAGATCGATGCACTTTGCCGGCTGCACCAGGTGCGCATGCTGTACATCACTCCCCATCACCAGTTCCCGACCACGGTCAGCCTGCCTGCCGGGCGCCGGCAGCAGTTGCTGGAGCTGGCGCGGCAGCACGACTTTTGCGTGGTCGAGGAAGACTACGACCATGAGTACCACTTCGCCGGTCGGCCTTACCTGCCGTTGGCCAGCGACCGTCAGCAGCGGCACGTGATCTACATTGGCTCATTGTCCAAGTCCCTGGGCAGTACGTTCCGTTGCAGTTTCATCGTGGCGCCGGCGGAGGTGGCCGCGGCGCTCGAACGCAGGGCGACGCTGACCCTGGGGCAGGGCGATGCGGTGATGCAGCAGATGCTGGCGGACTTGATCAATGATGGCGAGCTGAAGAAGCACTTGCGTCGGGTTAACCGGGAGTATCGCCGACGTCGAGAGACCCTGTTGGCTTGCTTGCGCGATGCCTTTGGCGAGCAGGTAACCGTGCGCGAGCCGGAAGGTGGGCTGGCGCTGTGGGTGAGGTTTGCTGACGGAATCGATGTGGATCAGTTGGTTGGCAAGGCGTTGGAGTTGGACCTGGTGGTACGCAGCGGCCGGCAGTTTTCGCCGTTTGGTCATGCGGAAAATGCCTTGCGCCTTGGTTTCGCCTCGCTGGACATGGATGAAATCCGGCTGGCTACACAACGTTTGGCGCAAGCGGCGAAGGCGATTGCAACATCGGTCCCGTAGGCGCGACGGTGTTGCTCAAGCTCTCAAAGCTGGATCGCCCAGCCCTTGGGGCTGCGCTGTCGAGTAGAGAACTGAATTCGCAAGCGGTCCGCGTACCCTGTGGGAGCGGCTTCAGCCGCGAAGAATCCAACGCGCTGCATGGCACCGGCTGCGCCGGTGTTCGCGGCTAAAGCCGCTCCCACAGGATGGACTGCCCCCGAAAAGTTGGACAGTTTTAGCCAGTAGCCTGAGTCCTGTAGCTGACAGGGCTCAGGCCATTGAGTTTCAGCCTGATGCGATCATGGTTGTAATAATGGATGTACTCCTCCAGGCCAGCCTTCAGCTCTTCGACGCTTTCAAAGCGCTTCAGGTAGAAGAACTCTGACTTCAGTGTGCTGAAGAAGCTTTCCATCGCCGCATTATCCAGACAATTACCCTTGCGAGACATGCTCTGCTTCACACCGCGCGCTGCGAGCTTATGGCGGTATTGGGGCTGCTGGTAATGCCATCCTTGATCTGAGTGGATCACTAGCTTGGGCTTTTCACCCAACCCATCGAGCGCCTTTTCCAGCATGTTCCCGACCAAGCCATAGGTCGGCCGGCAAGCTGTTTCATAGGCGATGATCTCACCGTTGTACAAGTCCATCATGGGCGACAGGTAGAGCTTTTGCTGGGCCACTTTGAACTCAGTGACATCGGTCACCCACTTCTGGTTGGGGCGTTGCGCGACGAAATTACGCTCCAGCAAATTCATGGCCACCTTGCCGACAATGCCGCGATAGGATCGATACTTCTTCGGGCGTACAACGGACTGCAAACCAAGCTCAGCCATCAACCGTTCAATGACCTTCTTGTTGACCAAGGTTCCCTGGTTCCTGATGGCAAGGGCAATTCGGCGGTAGCCATACAGCCCTTTCTCCTCGTGATAGACACGCTGCACCAACTCCTTGAGCGAAGCGTGCCTGTCCGGCTTTTGCTGGCACTTGACCTGGTAATAAAAGGTACTGCGTGCCAACCCCACCATCTGCAAGAGGTCAAGCAGCGGATATTTATGTCTGAATTTGCAGACGATCAGGGCTTTTTCGTCCGTGTTCGCTCCTTCTCCTCTCGCAGAGCCTTTAACTCCTTTAGGACATCATTCTCCATGCGCAGATACTCGAGCTCGCTCAACAACTGCTCACGAGATTTCTCTGCGTCATTGGTGTCTGTCGGCTTGATGGGCTTAATTTTCTTCGGCACGGCTGATTTTCTTTGTTTGGCGAGAGTGGCTACAGGACTGCCACTGTAGTGCTGCCGCAGCCAAATGCCTATCTGTGAGGACTGTCCAAGGCCAAAGTGCGCCGCTGTTTGGCGCAAGGACAGACGATGCTCAAGCATGTACTTGAGCACCCGTCGCTTGAATTCCTCGGTGTAGCGGCGACCATGCGAGCGAGGGCTGAGGCTGGCATCGACTTGGTAGCCAGCAACCCAGCGCCGAAGTAGGCTGAAATCGATGCCAAAGTGTTGTGCCACCTTGCGAAAGCCCCGGTTGCCCTCTAGGTAAGCGGTGATAGCCGTGAGCTTGAACTGCTCTGTGTATTTACCCATAGATCCCCCAAAGGGTTGGATTGGTGTCCAACTTCTTGGGGGCAGTCCAGTTTGGCTTTGTGAAATCCTGTGGGAGCGGGCGAGCCCGCGAACAGGCCCTTGGATCAATGCACGGTCTTGCGCTGCCGTACACACTCCTGGGCTTGAGCGGTCAGTTCGTCCAGCCGCTCATCCCGCATCTGTTCCGCTTCGATCATCGCATCTTCACCCTGCTGGTTGAGCAGGTAGGTATGGATCTGCATCACTTCCGCCGTCTGGTAGATCGGCGCAATATCCAGCCGCCCGATCAGCGCGCCGCTAGCCCGCCCGGTACTGCTCATCAGTACCTGCGGCCCATTGGCAGCCACCACCTGCATGCCCATCGCCTCGAACCACGGTACCTGGCTGGCGAAGGCATTCAGCTCGACGCAGGCATGGCGTGCCTGCAGGTCGCCCAGCAGGGCGCGGGCGATGCCCTGGCGACGATGGCTGGCGCGCACGGCGAGGAAGGCCAGGGCGCACGCCTGGTCATCGTCCTCGGCCGGCAGTGACAGGGCGAACCCCAGCAATTGGTCCGGTGCCTCGGCATCCAGCGCCAGGGTCAGCGTCACGGCCAGGCCGCGGGTGCCGTCCAGTGCTTGCAGGTACTGGTGCACCTCCATGCCGACGCCATACTGGTACAGCGGGTACAGCGGGTTGTCGGCGCTGATGGCGACACTGCTCAGTTCGCCGACATTGTGGATCACCAGTTCGCGGATCTGGTTCTGGAAAGATTCAGGCGGCACGCTGTCGAGGCGGCTCAGGATGAACATCGGGGTGCGGGCTCCGGCGGGTGGATGGACGGCCCGCGCCGTGCGGGCGCGGGCTGCACAGTCTAACCGGTTTTGCCGATCAGCCTTGTACCTGCAATGCACCGAGCATCAGGTCGAGGTTCTGCACCGCCGCACCGGAGGCACCTTTGCCAAGGTTGTCGAACACTGCGGTCAGCAGCACCTGGCCATGCTCGGGGTTGGCGTAAAGCGCCAGGCGCAGGTCGTTGCTGTCGTTCAACGCCTCGGGGTCGAGGTTCGGCGCTGCGCCGTGCTGGTGCAGGGGCATCAGCTGGACATGGCGGGCACCCTGGTATTGCTGCTGCAGGCAGGCCTGCAGCTGTTCGGCACTGACCTGGCCGGGCAGCAGGCGCAACTGCAGCGGGATGCTCAGCACGATGCCTTGGCGGTAGGCACCGTAGCCGGGCATGAACATCGGCCGCGCCGACAGCCCGGCGTGCTGCTGGATTTCCGGCACGTGCTTGTGTGCCAGCTCCAGGCCGTAAAGTTGCAGGGCCGGGGTTTTGCCGGCGGCGGGCTGTTCATGCCGTTCGACTGCGGCGCGGCCACCGCCGGAATAGCCGGAGATGGCGTGGATGTTCAGCGGGTAATCCGCTGGCAGCAGGCCGGCCTTGACCAGTGGGCGCAGCAGGGCGATGGCGCCGGTGGGATAGCAGCCGGGGTTGCTGACGCGCTTGCTGTGCGCGATGCGCTCGGCTTGCTGCTCGTCAAGCTCCGGCAGGCCATAGACCCAGCCTGGGCTGGTACGGTGCGCGGAGCTTGCGTCGATCACCCGCACCTGCGGGTTGTGGATCGCCGCCACGGCCTCGCGGGCAGCATCGTCGGGCAGGCACAGCAGGGCGATGTCGGCATTGTTGATTGCCTCGTGGCGGCGGTGCGGGTCTTTGCGCTCGGCTTCGGGCAGGGTCAGCAGGCGCAGATCGCTGCGGCCTTGCAGGCGGGCATGGATCTGCAGGCCGGTGGTGCCTTGGTCACCGTCGATGAAGACAACAGGGGTGTGCATGGTCAAAATCCGATCGGGGAGGGATGGCCTATGCTCGCTT
This sequence comes from Pseudomonas sp. TE3-3-F2023, assembly GCF_036784815.1. Taxonomy (NCBI): domain Bacteria; kingdom Pseudomonadati; phylum Pseudomonadota; class Gammaproteobacteria; order Pseudomonadales; family Pseudomonadaceae; genus Pseudomonas; species Pseudomonas sp. TE3-3-F2023. The sequence goes on from NZ_CP145113.1 coordinate 3,156,682, forward strand.
GTGGCTCTGGTAAAGAAAATTTGAATATGATGATCGAGATATTCATCTTTCCTGAACGAGTTGGCCCATGCGCGAAATCAGCCTCGATCGCCTCCGAACCCTGGTGGTCATTTCAGACCTGGGCTCCTTTGCCGAAGCCGCCCGCCAGCTCAACCTGGCACCGCCCACCATCAGCCTGCACGTGGCCGAGCTGGAGGCGCGCATCGGCGCCTCGTTGCTTACCCGCACCCGCGGCCAGGTGCGGCCCACGGTCATTGGCGAAACCCTGCTGGCCCGTGCCCGCCGCCTGCTGGCCGACGCCGACCTGGCGCTGGATGAAGTGCGCCGGCAGGTCGAGGGCCTGACGGGCCGGGTGCGCCTGGGTGCCTCCACCGGCGCCATCGCCCACCTGCTGCCGCAGGCGCTGGAGCACTTGCGCACGGTGCACCCGGGGATCGATGTGCAGGTACAGGTGCTGACCTCCCAGGCCTCGTTGGCGCGCTTGCGCGAGGGCACGCTGGATATCGGCCTGGTGGCCTTGCCGCAGGTGGCCGGCAAAGGGCTTGCGGTTACGCCCTGGCGGCGTGACCCGATCCTGGCCTACGTGCCGGCCGACTGGCAGCCACCGGCCAGGGTCACGCCGGCCTGGCTGGCGCAGCGGGCGTTGATCCTCAACGACAGCAGCACCCAGCTTTCGCGGGTGACCGGCGAGTGGTTCGCGGCAGCGGGGTTGTACCCCGAGCCGCGAATCGAGCTGAACTACAACGATGCGATCAAGAGCCTGGTCGGGGCCGGGTATGGGGCGACGTTGCTGCCGCAGGAGGGGGAGGCGGCCGAGCTGGACCGGCGCATTGCCCGCCGGCCGCTGCGGCCGGGGTTGTGGCGGCAACTGGGCATTGCCTGCCGGGAAGGGCATGTGGAGCGTGCCACGGGGTATGTGTTGCAGGCGTTGGAGCGGTTGCGCCAGTGAGGGCCCTGGGGGCTGCTTTGCAGCCCTTTCGCGACACAAGGCCGCTCCTACAAGGGAACGCGACCTCTTGTAGGAGCGGCCTTGTGTCGCGAAAGGGCCGCGCAGCGGCCCCAGGCTTCAACCCCGCTCTCGGGCCCGCACCGCGGTCACCGTCTCCCCACCAGCCCCCGGTTATCGGTCGGCACCTCTCCGATCACCACGAAGGTACTGGCCGGCGGCTTGCCCGGCACCTGCTGCAGCATGCGGGTCGTCTGTTCGATCAGCTGGCGCTTGTGCTCGGCGCTCACGCCTTCATCGGTCACGCGAATGTGGACATAAGCTATGGTTCTCGCGCCTCTGTCAATGCCAGGTGCCAGCGGTGTTGCCGCCATCCACCGGCAGGATCACGCCGCTGACGAAGCGTGAGTCGGCCAGGTACAACACTGCGTCCACGACATCCTGTGGCGAGCCGGTGCGGCCACTGGGGAGGGGGTAGGGTCCCCGGGTTGAACCGAGGCGCCGGGGCATATGGCCGGCTATGCTGTTTGCTGCGTCGAGCCAATGTCATCTCGACGACCCCTTCAGGTTTTCCAGGAGAACGCTCCATGAAATCCACGAAATGCATACCCTTGCTGGTGATTGCCTCGGTCCTCAGTTTTGCCGCGCACGCAGACCCGGCGAGCAACTGTGCGGCCAAGATCAAGGAACTTGAAGATTTCGACAAGGCCAGTGGCCAGGCAATGCATGGCGGCATGGCCCATGACTTCAAAGTCCACCTGCAAAATGCCAAGGATGCCCAGAGCAAGGGTGATATGACCCAGTGTCAGGCCTCGGCGGACCTGGCCAAGACTATCTACAACAAGGCGCGTAGCAGGTAAGCCCTTCCTGGCCTCTTCGCGGTTAAACCCGCTCCCACAGCATCTCCAGCAGGCTCAACGCCAGCGCCGTACCTGTGGGAGCGGTTTTACCCGCGAAGAGACCAGCGCAGGAAGACCAGTCAGAACCAGCGATCGTTCTTCCTGCGCCCACGGGTCAGCGCCGGCAGGATCAGCCCCGCCAGCAAGCCCGCGCCGGCGATGCTGCCGCCATACACCATGTAGCGCATCATCACCTGCTTGTTCTCGTCCCCCAGGCGGGCCTGGGTATCGCGCAGCTGCGACTGGGTCTGGTCGAGCTGTTCGTTCAGCGCCTTGTTGCGCGCCTCCAGTTCGTCGATCAGTTTCTTGCGTGAGTCCAGGGTTTCCTGCATGCCCTGTACGCGGTTTTTCCAGCTGTCGTCGATGTTCTTCAACTGCCCGGTCAGGTCCGCGACCTGGGCATCGAGCTGCGGCAGGCGCTCGCTCTGGCCTGGCACCGACTGCAGATCGTTGCTGAGGATCCAGACCACATCGCCGTTCTGCCCGCGCACCTGGCTGTAGTTGCCTTGGCTGCCGATCAGGGTCAGCTTCTGCCCGGACTTGAGCGTGCCGACAATGCGGTGGCCATCAGTGGGGCCGCTGCGCACGTAGGTGCTCAGGCTGTCGCTGACCCAGCGTGCATCGCTGGCAGGCTCTTCGGCGTGTACCGGTGCGGCAAGGGCCACCAAGGTGGCGATCAGGCCGCCGCGCAGGGCAGTGAGGGCGGAAGCATTCGGGCGGGAATCGGGCATGTTGGGTCTTCGCTGAAACAGGACAAAAGTAGGCCCGGTGACTGGGCCGATGAACCGGTCGGTGGGTTGACCGTCAGCGAAAGACCGTTTTTTTGTAAGCAGGTTCACTACCTAATGTCGGAAATGTCTGCAGGATGTTGCAAGGCTTCAACCGGCGACTGTGAGACTAGACTCAAAGGCTCACACCCTTTCATGGAACAAGACCATGACAGCCAAGAACACAATCTGCCTCTGGTACGACAACGACGCCGAGGAGGCCGCGAACTTTTACGCCAGCGTCTTCCCTGACACGACAGTGATAGCGGTGCATCAGGCACCTGCTGATTATCCATCCGGGAAACAGGGTGACGTGATTACCGTGGAGTTCAGCGTCATGGGTATTCCCTGCGTGGGCCTCAACGGAGGCAAGGCCTTCACGCATTGCGAGGCGTTTTCATTCCAGGTCAGCACCGAGGACCAGGCCGAGACCGACCGCTTGTGGGATGCCATTGTCGGCAACGGCGGGGAGGCCAGCGTCTGCGGCTGGTGCAAGGATAAATGGGGGATTTCGTGGCAGATCACCCCGCGCATCCTCATCGAAGCCATCGGCCACCCCGACCGGGCGGCGGCCAAGCGGGCGTTCGACGCCATGATGCAGATGGGCAAGATCGATGTGGCCAGGATAGAGGCGGCGTTGAAGGGCTGACCACGGCAGTGAAGGCATCTTGATCGGGGACTGCGCAGCAGCCCCCGATTCCACAAACTTGCCAGGTCAGTTGCCGGTCACTTCGGCCTCTGCCGACGCCGGCTTGGTCGAAGTTTTCTTCTCCTGCACCACGATGTAGAACTCTTCGCCATGCTTCACCGCGCCATACAGCACGGCCTTCTCGATCAGTTCGTTGCCGCGCAGGTGGCGCAGCATCATCGGGTCCTTGCGCAGGTCGCGGTACAGCGCCAGGCACAGCAGCACCATCACCACCACGAACGGCAGGGCCACGACGATGGTCAGGTTCTGCAGGCCGGTCAGCGCCTCGCCGGGGTCGCGCGGGTCGCCAATCGCCAGCATGATTGCCGCAACAGTACCGGTCAGTGCGCCCCAGAAGATCACTGTACGTCGCGATGGCGTGGTGGTGCCATGCTCCGACAGCGTGCCCATCACCAGCGAGGCCGCATCGGCACCGGAGACGAAGAAGATGCCCACCAGCACCATCACCAGCACCGATGTCACCGAGGCCAGCGGGTAGCTTTCCAGCAACTGGTACAGCGCGTGGTTGCTGTTGACCGCACCGTTGGCCAGCTGGAAGGCGCCTTCACGCAGGGCGTCGATACTCGCGCCGCCAAAGATGGTGAACCACACCAGGCTGACCAGGCTCGGTACCAGCAGCACCCCGGTAACGAACTGGCGGATGGTGCGGCCGCGGCTGATGCGGGCGATGAACATGCCCACGAACGGCGTCCAGGAAATCCACCAGGCCCAGTAGAACACGGTCCAGCCGGCCAGCCAGCTGTTCATCTGCTCGCCGCCGCTGGCGTTGGTGCGGGCCATCATTTCCGGCAGCATCTTGACGTAGATGCCGATCGAGGTTGGCAGCAGGTTGAGCATCAGCAGGGTCGGGCCGACGATGAACACGAACAACGCCAGCACCAGCGCCAGTACCATGTTGGTGTTGGACAGCCACTGGATGCCCTTGCCGATGCCCGACACCGCCGAGGTGACGAAGGCAATGGTCAGCAGGGTGATGATCGAGATGTAGAACAGCTTGCCGGGGCTTTCGATCCAGCCGTTGTATTCCAGGCCACCGGCGATCTGCAGCGCGCCCAGGCCCAGCGAGGCTGCCGAGCCGAACAGCGTGGCGAAGATCGCCATCATGTCTATCAGGCGGCCGAGCGGGCCGTTGGCATGCTTGCCGATCAACGGCCGGAAGGCGGCGGAAATCAGCTGCGAGCGGCCGCGACGGAAGGTGCCATAGGCAATCACCAGGCCGACGATGGCGTACATGGCCCAGGGGTGCAGCGTCCAGTGGAACAGCGTGGTGGCCATGGCCACCTGCATCGCTTCACTGGACTGCCCGGTGGCCGTCCCTGGCGGTGGCGACACATAGTGCGAAAGCGGTTCGGCAACGCCGAAGAACATCAGACCGATGCCCATGCCGGCGCTGAACATCATCGCCACCCACGACACCGTACGGAATTCCGGCTGTTCGCCATCACGGCCCAGCGGGACCCGGCCGTAACGGCTGGCGGCCAGCCACAACACGAACACCACGAACAGCGTGGAGGTAAGCACGAAGAACCAGCCGAAGTTGAGAATGACCCAGGATTGCGCGCTGGAGGCGCTGGTGGCGAGGCTGGCCTGGTTGAGGAAGCCCCAGAGGACGAAAGCGATAGCCAGGAGGCTGGTGAAACCAAAGACGATCCAGTCGAGCTTGCCCTCGAAACGCCGGTCCTGGCGTGCTTCTGCGGTTTTCGAGGGGTCCGTCACGCCAAGGTCGAGCGTTTCGGTGATGTGTTCCTTTGCCATGAATGATGAGGCCCCTTTCTGGCTTACCTGCTGGTGCAGGCTTGTAGTTTTGTGTGGGCTACCGAGTTCGATGACTGCCTCGGCGGGGAGATTGCTGGCTGGATTATCCTGCGCGCGAAACGGCGGCTCCTGTCCCGATTACGCCCCGGGGCGTCCATTGCGCGACCTGCCAACTACTTTTAGTTCTGGGGGCGATGGCCCTTTCTGCTTCGCGTTCTGGTAACCTGATGGGCATTCCCCGGGCCTGCACATCCGAGCACCGTAGAAGCGTTGCTGCTTGTAGGCCTGGCCGTACCAGGAAACGGAGATTCGTCCAAATGGCCACTGACCGTGTGAGCCTGATTCATTTCGATAAATTGAGCATGAGCCCTGCCGCTGCCGATCGGTTCCAGAAAGCCCTCGACGCGCTGGAAGCGCTCAAGCTGCAGGACCGTTACGTGTATCTCATCGCTCCTTATCTGGGTGACATCGCTGACGCCTCCGACCCCGAGCAACTGGCCACCGCCCTGGAACAGGGCTTGCGCGTGGTCGACGAGCTGCTGGCTGCCAGGTCGGTCAGCAAGGTCAAGGCCGAAGAAGTGTGCCAGGTGTTCCACCGCGCCGCTGAGCGCGCGCAGGCAGAAATGCCTGGCTGAGTGGCGGCATGGCCAAAGACATCGACAACCCCTGCGTCTCGCTGTGCCAGCTCAACAGCGAGTTGTGCGTGAGCTGCGGTCGCACCCGTGACGAAATCCGCAAATGGCGGGGCATGAAGCGCCCCGAGAAGATGGCCACCGTGCAGCGGGCGGCAACGCGGATGAAGGCTATCGCCAAGAAGGCGGCCAAGCGGCAGAATGCCGACTGAACCTGCGCACCCTGCGCGCGGCCTTTCCTGATTGTCTGACGAGCCTGAAAATGGATTCTCACTCGCTGTTTGCCTTTACCCTGGTCGCTGCCATCGCGATCGCCAGCCCCGGCCCTGCCACCCTCATGGCCATCAACAACAGCCTGGCCCATGGCCAGCGCAGCGCGATCTGGTCGTCGCTGGGCAATGGCTCGGGCCTGTTCTGCCTTTCGGCAGCTGCCATGCTGGGGCTTGGCGCGCTGTTGGCCAGTTCCGAAATGCTGTTCAACGCCGTGAAGATCCTGGGGGCGGGCTACCTGTTCTACCTGGGGGCGCGGCAATTGCTGAAAAAGAGCCCGATGCTGGCGCAGGGCGCCGCAGAGGGTGTGGCCAAGGTCCGGCCCACGCCGCTGAAGCTCTACAAGTCGGCCTTCCTCACGGCAGTGACCAACCCCAAGGCGACCATGTTCTTCACCGCACTGTTCCCGCAGTTCATCGACCAAGGTGCGGCGTTGCTGCCGCAGTTCCTGATCCTGACCGGAATATTCGTTGCGTTGTCGCTGGTTTCGCTGAGCCTGTATGCCGCATTGGCGGCGCGGGCCAAGGGCGTGCTGACCCGGCCGTCGTTGTCGCGCTGGGTGAGCCGGGTGGTGGGCACCACCTTTATCGGTTTTGGTGCGGCGATCCTGGCGATGCGCCGGCAGGGGGCCTGAAGTACGAGGGGCGCTCCCCGCTGGCCGATAAATGGCCAACCTGATGGCCATGCATGGTCCAGACTGTCTACAGCACGCACAGAGGGGTGCTGCAGTCGACCACAGGATGTGGCAGCCTTTGGCCACCGCTCCAGGTCTGCGGAGGTCACATGTGCCGAGGGTTGTCGATGATCGAGCGCTGCTTTCGCCACGCTTTGCTGTTATTGCCGTGCCTGCTGCTGCCGCTGGTGGCGGTAGCGCACGAGGAATGCCGGCGGCTGACTGCCACCGGTAACCCGGAATACCCCCCCTACCTGTGGCGCGATCCGCAAAACCCCCAGCAACTGATCGGTGCCAATGCCGACCTGCTCAAGTATCTGGCCAAGCAATTGGGGTTGGAAATCGAGGTGGTCTACGGCGGGCCGTGGTCGCGCGCCCAGGAAGAGGTACGCACGGGCCGGATCGACCTGATGGCCGGGTATTTCCTGACCAAGGTCCGCCAGCAACAGATGGACTTCATCACCCCGGCATTTCTGCATACACCCAGCGTTATCTGGGTGCGCCAGGACAATGCCTTTGCCTACCGGCAATGGGCCGACCTGAAGGGCCGCAAAGGTGGCACGCTGGTCAACAACAGCCACGGCCAGCAGTTCGACGACTACGCCAGGACCAACCTCACCCTCGAAGCGGTACCTGGTGCCAGGCAGGCATTCGAGAAGTTGATGCACAAGCGCAGCGATTATGTGGTGTACGAGCAGTATCCCGGCTTGGCGCTGGCGCGCACATTGGGGATTGCCGACACTTTGCAGGTGCTGGAACCACCGATATCCAGCGAAGGGTTGTATCTGGCGCTGTCGCATGATTCGCCCTGCAACCAGCCGCAGCTGCGTGAGGCACTGGCGAAGGAGATGGAAAAGATCGTTGCCGGTGCGTTGCCGGAGCAACTGCTGCAGCAAAACCTGGAGCGTTGGCAATAAATAGCAGCCTGGTATGCGCTCCTACAGGGAGCGGGCCAGCTGTTCGGCTTCCTTGGCCCGGGTCACACTGACTGCGCCGGGCAGGGTGACATCGTTCTTCGCAGCGAGGATCTCGGCCATGACGCTGACGGCAATCTCGGCCGGGGTCTTGCTACCGATATAGATGCCGATAGGACCGTGCAGGCGCTGCAACGACGCTTCGCTTTCGCCAAAGTGTTCGATCAGCCGCTCGCGGCGCAGCTGGCTGTTGCGCCGTGAGCCGATGGCACCGATATAGAACGCCGGGCTGTGCAGGGCTTCGAGCAAGGCCAGGTCGTCCAGCTTGGGGTCGTGGCTGACGGCAACGATTGCGCTGCGCAGGTCCGGGGCGAAGGCGCGGACCACGTCGTCCGGCATGCCGGCCAGGTGGTTGACGCCGGCAACGTTCCAGCCTGCCGTGTACTCGGGGCGCGGATCGCACAGTGAAACGCTGAAGCCATTGAACAGGGCCATGGTCGCCAGGTATTCGGCCAGCGCGCCGGCACCGATCAGCAGCAGGCGATAGCCGGGGCCCAGGGTGCTGAGCATGTGCCGGCCATCGAAACTGAACAGTTCGGGCGTGGTGGTGGCGGTAAGGTTGGTCTCCCCGCTGCGCAGGTCAAGCCCACGGCGTACCAGATTGCCGCCGTCGAGGTCGGCGAGCAGTTGCTCCAGGTGTTGCAGCGACGGGGCGAATTCCAGCACCAGTTCGAGGGTGCCGCCACAGGGCAGGCCGAAGCGGTGCGCCTCGTCGGCACTGACGCCATAGCGCACCACCTGAGGCAGGCCGCCGGGCATGCCGGGGCCGCCGTAGGCATTGGTATAGCGGTGAATGAGGTCGTCCTCGATGCAGCCGCCAGAGACACTGCCGACCACACGGCCGTCGCTGCGCAGGGCCATCATCGAGCCGACCGGGCGGGGGGAGGAGCCCCAGGTGCGGGCGACTGTAGCCAGCAAGGTGCGGTGGCCGGCGGCGAGCCAGTCTCGGGTGGTGCGCAGGACCAGCAGGTCGATGCTTTCCATGGGTACTCCATTAAACCTGATGTTGGCTGGGCCGGCTTCTTCGCGGGCTTGCCCGCTCCCACAGGGACCCCACAGTCCTGAAGGGCGGCGCCATACCTGTGGGAGCGAGCATGCCCGCGAAGAGGCCGGTACAGGCACTACCCATTTCAGCGCATGTGCAAAATGATCGGGCTACTGCTGGCCGGGTCGGTATGCCCACGCAACTTGCCCACCGCCTGCGCATTCACCGCGCCACCATGGTTCCCCCAGGCACTGCGCACGAAACCCAGCACATCGGCAATTTCCTGGTCACTCAATTGCTCACGGAAGGCCGGCATGCGATACGCATCGGGCAACCCGGCCGTCACCACCCGCTGCGAACCATTGAGGGTGATATTGATCGCCGAGGCGTCTTCCTTGGCCAGTGCCGAAGTAGCGCCTGCCAAAGGTGGCATCCATTCGGCCTGGCCCTTGCCATCCAGGCCGTGGCACGACGCACAGCGGGTTACATAGGTATGCCCCCCAGGGCTGTCGAGCAGCGCGGCCGTCGTTTCGGCCTGGTACTGCCACGGCGCACCGTCGCGTTGCGGGTCGCCGGGCAGCGACTTCAGGTAGCGGGCGATGGCGGCCAGGTCGTCGTCACTCATGAATTGCGTGGAGTTGTTGAATGCCTCGGTCATCGAGCCGAATACCACCGCATGCCGATTGCGGCCGGTCTTGAGGAACTGCGCGATCTCGGCCTCGCTCCAGCGACCCAGCCCGGTGTTGGGGTCGGCACGCAGGCTCGGTGCATACCAGCCATCGAGCAGGGCACCAGCGAGGAATGGCTTGCCGCTGTCATCCAGGGCCTTTTCGTTGAAGGCCAGGCCGCGCGGCGTATGGCAGCTGCCACAGTGGCCAGGGCCCTGGACGATGTAGGCACCGCGGTTCCACTGCGCATCCTGCCCGGCCTGATCGGCGTACGGAGCGGTGGCGGCGAACAGGCCGTTCCACATCGCAATGGGCCAGCGCCAGTTCAGCGGCCAGGGAATGTCGCTGGCAAGGTTGGCTTGCTGCACGGGTTGCACGCCGTGCATGAAGAAGGCATACAGCGCCTTTACATCGTCATCGCTCAACTTGGCGTAGGACGGGTAGGGCATGGCCGGATACAGCCGCCGGCCACCAGGCGCGACGCCCTGGCGCACGGCACGGTCGAAGTCGGCCAGGCTGTAGCCACCGATGCCGGTGTCGCGGTCGGGGGTGATATTGGTGGCGTGAATCGCCCCCAGCGGGGTGGCCATTTCCAGCCCGCCGGCGAACGGTTTGCCGTCCGGCAGGCTGTGGCAGGCCACGCAGTCGCTGAGGCGGGCCACGTACTCGCCACGGCTGATCAGCGCCGGGTCGGCAGTGGTGGCCTGCACATCGGCAAATGGCGAGGCGGGCTCGCGGGTGACGTACCAGGCCAGCAGGCCTGCCGCGACCAGGCACGGCAGCGCCAGCCAGCCAGCAGTTCTTGCGAAACGATGGGTCATGGGGCGTCCTTGTCTGCTCAGCTGAAGGTATGGCGGCTCAATGGCAGGCTGCGCACGCGCTGGCCGGTGAGCTGCGCGACTGCGTTGGCCACCGCCGGTGCCACTGCGGGCAACGGTGGCTCGCCGATGCCGCCCATCTTCGCCCCGCTTTCGACAATGCGCACGTGTACCCTGGCCATGCGCGACGGCGGCAGGATCGGGTACAGGTCGTAGTTGCGCGCGCGCGGCTTGCCATCCACGTACACCGCTTCTTCCAGCAGTGTCTGCGACAGGCCCAGGGCGACGGCGCCGTTGACCTGATGCTCGATGATCGCCGGGTTGACGATGCTGCCCGGGTCGATGGCCTGCCAGATGTCGTGCACCTTGACCTGGCCATTCTCGATCGACACCTCGGCAATGACCGCTGCCTCCGAGCCGAACGGCGAGGCCATGGCCACGCCACGCGCCCGCTTGCTGCCATCCTCGGCGGTGAACGGCCCACGCTTCCAGCCGCCGGAAAGCTCTGCGACGGCCTGCAACAGGTTGGTCAGGCGCTGGTTGTCGCGCAGCAGGTGCAGGCGCAGTTCGAACGGGTCCTTGCCGCCTTTGTCGGCCAGCTCGTCGAGGAACGATTCATAGAAGAAGTCGTTCAGCGAGTTGCCCACCGAGCGCCAGTAGCCGAGCATGGCCGGGCCTTTTACATAGATCTGCGCGATGCGCTTGTTGGCGATGGCGTAGGACTTGCCCGACAGCCCTTCGAGCGCGGTAGGGTCGAGTTTTTCGCCTTGCTTGCCAGCGATGGCTTCGGTCGGGCCTTCGGTGGCGCTCACTGCTTCGAGGGCCACCGGCAGGCCATCGGCATCCAGCCCGGCGCGGAACTTGACCACGGCGACCGGGCGCAACACATCGCGGAGAAATTCCTCTTCGCGGCTCCAGATGAGTTTCACCGGCCGGCCGACCGCCTTGGCCAAGGCAATGGCCTGTGGATAGGGATTGGCCGAGTCGTACAGGAAGTGGCGGCCAAAGAAACCGCCCAGCAACGGCGAATGCAGGGTGATCTGCGCCGGGGCCAGGCCGGTGCGTTTGGCAATGTCGTCACGGAACATGTCCGGCGCCTGGTTGGGCAGCCACACTTCCAGGCTGCCGTCCGGGTTGAAGCGCGCCAGTGCCGACGGCGGCTCCAGCTGTGCGTGGTTGAGGTACTGGTTGTGATAGGTTGCTTCGACCCGGGTCTTGGCACTGGCCAGCATGCCGGCTACGTCGCCCTGGTTTTCGTCGTCGCGCGCCGGGCCCGTGACCGTGGCCAGGTGCTCGCGCCAACCATCGCTGGAGAAATCGGCCGGCATCGGCCGTACCGGGCTGTCGGCCGCGGGCTCCTTCCAGTCCACCTGGATGGCTTCGACCGCGCGCTTGGCGTGCCACCAGCGTTCGGCAACCACCGCCACGGCACCCGGCAGCTGATGCACCGAATGCACGCCTTTCATGGCCTTGACCTGGTCTTCGTTGCGCAGGCTGCCGACGGTCATGCCCAGGCGTGGTGCGTGCTGCACGGCGGCGTGGAGCATGCCGTCGACCTTGATGTCGATGCTGTATACGGCCTTGCCGGTGGACTTGTCGTAGGCATCCAGGCGACGTACCGGTTTGCCGATCCAGCGAAACTGGCTGGGGTCGCGCAGCTTGACGCTGGCTGGGTCCGGTACTGGCAGGTCCATGGCGCGCCCGGCCAGTTCACCGTAGGGAATGGAGCGGCCAGTCGTGGTATGTACCACATGGCCCGGCGTGGTGGAGAGTTCTTCGACCGGCACGCCCAGCTGCTCGGCGCCCGCCTGCAGCAGCATGGCCCGGGCGAGGGCGCCCAGGCGGCGCATGGTCGGGTAGCTCATGCGCACCGACATGCTGCCGCCGGTGATGCGCATGCCGTTCTCCATCACTACATAGGCTTCGCCGGGCGGCGCGCTGTCGACCACGAAATTGGCCGGGTCGACGTCCAGCTCTTCACCCACGATCTGCGCCATGGCGGTGAAGGGGCCTTGGCCACCTTCCATGAACGGGCTGAGCAGGCGCACTTTGCCGTCCGGTCGGATCTCCAGAAACGCCGGCACCTGCGTGCCGCGCTCCGGGGTTGCGGCGGCGGCTGCCTGCACGCGGGCCGACCCCATGGGCAGGCCGAAACCCAGTACCAGGGCACCGACAGCCGTGCCGGCAAGAAAGCGCCGACGCGACAGGTTGACCGTTTCGCCCAGTTGCAGCCTGAGCAGTTCGGCGGGGGTATCGACTGGTGTGTTCATCAGGCCTTCTCCCCTTGGGCCAGCTCATGCATGGCGGCATGGATGGCGTTGTAGGTGCCGCAGCGGCACAGGTTGACCATGGCGGCCTCGATCTGGGCGTCACTGGGCTTGGGCGTGTGCTTGAGCAGCGCCGTGGCCGCCATTACCTGGCCGGACTGGCAGTAGCCGCACTGGGCCACCTGGTGCTCGACCCAGGCTGCGACCACGCGTTTGCCGACGGCATCGGCCTCGATCGCCTCGATGGTGGTCACTTCGCGCCCGACCACGCCGGCCACCGGGGTGACGCAGGCGCGCACCACGTTGCCGTCCACCAGCACCGAACAGGCGCCGCACTGGGCCAGGCCGCAGCCATACTTGGTGCCGGTCAGCCCCAGTTCGTCGCGGATCACCCACAGCAGGGGCGTATCGGCGTCTGCCTCGACCTGGTAGGTCTTCTGGTTGATGCGTAGTTCCATGGTTCACCTGCCCGTCAACGGTTGCTGTCGCTTGGTTTCTTCTGATCGGGGAATACGGTGCTCCCCAGTGCAGAAACGCTAGCACAGCGGGGTGACCGCTGGTCTGTTGGCGGGCGCAGGTTCAGAGGATCAGGCAAGCAATTCGGTGAAATGCGCAAGCGGCGATGTGCGCTATCGCCTGTAGGAGCGGCCTTGTGTCGCGATGGGGCGCGCAGCGGCCCCAGGGCAGCATGCAGTATTGTAAGGGGCCGCTTTGCGGCCCATCGCGACACAAGGCCGCTCCTACAAGAAAGCGCATTTGGAGGTGAAGAGGACTTCCGCAGCGAAAACCCGGATAATGCCGGCCAATTTCGTTTTGCACGCTTAAATCACGGTAATCCCCGCATGGAAATCAAGGTCAATTTTCTCGACAATCTCCGTCTCGAAGCCAAGTTCGACGACTTCACGGTGATCGCCGACCAACCGATTCGCTACAAGGGTGATGGCTCGGCCCCGGGGCCGTTCGACTATTTCCTGGCGTCTTCGGCCTTGTGCGCGGCTTACTTCGTCAAGCTGTACTGCCAGACCCGCGACATCCCCACCGAAAACATCCGCCTGTCGCAGAACAACATCGTCGACCCGGAAAACCGCTACAACCAGGTCTTCAAGATCCAGGTCGAGTTGCCCGAGGACATTTCCGAGAAGGACCGCCAAGGCATCCTGCGCTCCATCGACCGCTGCACGGTGAAGAAGGTGGTGCAGACCGGCCCCGAGTTCGTGATCGAAGTGGTCGACAACCTCGATGCCGATGCCCAGGGCCTGCTGATGCCGGTGGCGGACACCAGCACCTATATCCCCGGCAAGGACCTGCCGCTGGAGCAGACCATCGCCAACATGTCGGGCATCCTCGCCGGGCTGGGGATGAAGATCGAGATCGCCTCGTGGCGCAACATCGTGCCCAACGTGTGGTCGCTGCATGTGCGCGACGCCCAGTCGCCGATGTGCTTCACCAACGGCAAGGGTGCGACCAAGGAGGCCGCGCTGGCCTCGGCGCTGGGCGAGTTCATCGAGCGGCTGAACTGCAACTTCTTCTACAACGATCAGTTCTGGGGCGAGGACCTGGCCAACGCGTCGTTCGTGCACTACCCGAACGAGCAGTGGTTCAAACCCGGCCCGCGCGATGCGCTGCCGGCCGAGATCCTCGATGAGCACTGCCTGGCAATCTACAACCCGGACGGCGAGCTGCGTGGCTCGCACCTGTACGACACCAACTCGGGCAACACCGCGCGCGGCATCTGCTCGTTGCCATTCGTGCGCCAGTCCGACCAGCAGGTGGTGTACTTCCCGTCCAACCTGATCGAGAACCTGTTCCTCAGCAACGGCATGAGTGCCGGCAACACCCTGGCCGAGGCGCAGGTGCAGTGCCTGTCGGAAATCTTCGAGCGCGCCGTGAAGCGCGAAATCCTCGAAGGCGAGCTGTGCCTGCCAGATGTGCCGCAGGAGGTGCTGGCCAAGTACCCGGCCATCGTCGCCGGCATCCAGGGCCTGGAAGAGCAGGGCTTCCCGGTGCTGGTCAAGGATGCGTCGCTGGGTGGCGAGTTCCCGGTAATGTGCGTGACCTTGATGAACCCGCGCACCGGCGGCGTGTTCGCTTCTTTCGGCGCCCACCCGAGCCTGGAAGTGGCGCTGGAGCGCAGCCTCACCGAACTGCTTCAGGGCCGCAGCTTCGAAGGTTTGAACGACCTGCCGCAACCGACCTTCGAAAGCCACGCGCTGACCGAACCGAACAACTTCGTCGAGCACTTCATCGATTCCAGTGGCGTGGTGTCGTGGCGCTTCTTCAGCGCCAAGGCCGACTTCGAGTTCGTCGAGTGGGACTTCTCCGGCCACGGCGAGGATTCCAACGTGCAGGAAGCCGCGACCCTGTTCGGCATCCTCGAGGACCTGGGCAAGGAAGTGTACATGGCCGTGTACGACAACCTTGGCGCCACCGCCTGCCGCATCCTGGTACCGGGTTATTCGGAGATCTACCCGGTCGAGGACCTGATCTGGGACAACACCAACCGCGCCCTGTCGTTCCGCGCCGACATCCTCAACCTGCACAGCCTGGACAACCGTTCCCTCAAGCTGCTGCTCAAGCGCTTGGACAACTGCGATGTGGATGACTACACCACCATCACCACGCTGATCGGCGTGGAGTTCGACGAGAACACGGTGTGGGGCCAGCTGACCATTCTCGAGTTGAAGCTGCTCATCTGCCTGGCGGTACAGCGCTTCGAGGACGCCAAGGAGCTGGTCGAGGCGTTCCTGCAGTTCAACGACAACACCGTCGAGCGCGGCCTGTTCTACCAGGCGCTGAACGTGGTGCTGGAAGTGCTGCTGGACGACGAACTGGAAATGGACGATTACGAAGCCAACTTCCGCCGCATGTTCGGTAACCCGCGCATGGACGCGGTGCTGGGCTCGGTGAACGGCAGCGTGCGCTTCCATGGCCTGACCCCGACCAGCATGAAGCTCGAAGGCCTCGATCGCCACCTGCGCCTGATCGAAAGCTACAAGAAGCTGCATGCGGCGCGGGCCAAGTTCGCCGGATAGCCGCAGCGCTCCAACCGCTATCTTGTACTGTCCGTTCTGGCCCAATCGCCGGCAAGCCAGCTCCCACAGGGATAGCACAGCCCTTGAGGCCAGTGCTGTCGAAGTGGGAGTTGGCTTGCCGGCGATTGGGCCGGTAGCCTTCATATAGCGCTTTGTTCTTGTCGCTATCCCCAATCTGTCTTGCCGCTTCGCCTGCCAGGCGCGTAGCGTTTTGCTCCCATCCCCTCGATCCATGGCGCGTTGACCGCCAGAAGGACCTCGGCCGCGCACAACAAGAAGGCGCAGACCATGAGCACTCCTTTGGATACCAATGCCATCAAAGCCCGCCAGCAAGCCGCGTGGGCCAGTGGCGACTACGCGGTAATCGGCACCACCCTGCAACTGGTTGGCGAGCGCCTGGCCGAAGCCTGTGACCTGCGCTGGGACGAGCAGGTGCTGGATGTCGCCGCCGGCAACGGCAATGCCACCCTTGCTGCTGCCCGGCGCGGCTGCCGTGTCACCTCCACCGACTATGTGCCCGAGCTGCTCAAGCGCGGTGAAGAACGCGCGCGGGCCGAGCACCTCAATGTGCTGTTCCAGACCGCCGATGCCGAAGCGCTGCCGTTTGCCGATGGCACTTTCGATGCGGTGCTGTCCACTTTCGGCGTGATGTTCGCCCCCGACCAGGCCCAGGCCGCGCGTGAATTGAGCCGGGTGTGCCGGCCCGGTGGCCGGATCGGCCTGGCCAACTGGACCCCGCAAGGGTTCGTCGGCCAGATGTTCAAGACCCTCGGGCGGCATGTACCGCCACCAGCCGGGGCTCTGCCGCCTTCACGCTGGGGTGATGAAGAACAGTTGCGCGAGATGTTCGAGGGGGCGCTGGGCGAATTGAAGGTCAGCCGCCAGCACTTCAACTTCCGCTATCGCTCGGCAGCGCATTTCATCGAGGTGTTCCGCACCTGGTACGGGCCGGTGCACAAGGCGTTTGCCTCGCTGGAACGGGAGGCGGCCGGGGCGCTGGAACGGGATCTGACTCAGCTGCTGGATGAACGCAATGTGGGCGGACCTAGGTCATTGGTGGTGCCCAGTGAATATCTGGAGGTGGTGATCATCCGGGGTTAGCAGGCGCTCCCTGGAAGCCTGTGCAGGTGGCGGCGGTGACAAGGCTGTTCAGGTTCTTTCAGTTTTTGCACTTGGCCATCACCACCTGGCATGTCCTGGGCGTACCTCCCGAGCGGCTGGCATAACGCATGCAGTTGTTCATTGACTTCTGCCGGGCAACGCTCAGGGTATTGCCCCAGGCCAGGCCGCCCTCGCCAGCCGTGGGCACGGCCTTGGCGAAACAATTGGAACCGATGGCTGGCGTAGCGTATCGGGCCTTGCCGGTTTTGCTGGAGCAGCCAGCGGTGAGCGCCAGGCTGAGAGCGAGCAGGGTAGGCAGAGCCCAGGACATGTCCGGACGAATCGGTTTTCTGCACATGTGATCACCTTCTGCACTGGGCGACGAATGCCTTGCAGGATATTTCATACCAGCGAAGCGGTGAACTATCGCGCCGTCAAGGGGCTCCTTTGCTAAGCGCACCCTGCGCTCACCTGATGGCACAAGCCCATCAGCCTTGGGTCACTGAATGAAAAGGAGGCACCGTGACCGCTTCTGACCATACCCTCTACCGCTGTACGCCCAGCCCGTTGCATGCCCTGTTGCTTGCGGGCAGTGTGCCGTTGTTTCTTGGCGCGCTGCTGAGCGATATCGCCTACTTCAAAAGCTACCAGATCCAATGGAGCAACTTCGCCGCCTGGTTGATCGCCGGTGGCCTGGTGTTCTGCGGGCTGGCACTGCTGTTTGCGCTGGCCAACCTGATCCGCGCCGAGCGCAAGGGCGGGCGCCCTGCACTGTACTTCATGCTGCTGTTGGCGGCCTGGGTGCTTGGGCTGATAAATGCCTTCGAGCATGCCAAGGACGCCTGGGCGGTGATGCCGTCAGGGCTGGTATTGTCGGTGATCGTGACCGTGCTCGCGGTAGTCGCCGCCTGGACCGGCTTGAGCAACCTGCGCTCGGGAGGTGCTGCATGAAGGCATTGCATGCATTGAGCCTGTTGAGCGTGGCGCTGCTGTTGAGTGCCTGCGGTGGTGATGGAGAGCCGACCCAGGCCCATGGCCCGGACCCGAAACTGCCCGAACCCCAGCGCGGTTTGCTGCCGAGCATGAAGATCGCCCAGCCTGTTGCCTGGGGTGAGCAGAAACCGACCGTGCCCGAGGGATACAGCGTCACGGCCATTGCCACTGACCTGCGTATTCCGCGGCAGAGCCTGGTGTTGCCCAATGGTGACATTCTGGTAGCCGAGGGCAGGGGTGGCAGCGCGGCCAAGCTCAAACCCAAGGATGTGATCGCCAGCCAGATCAAGGCCAAGGGCAACACCCAGGTCAAGGGTGGTAACCGCCTGACCCTTCTGCGCGATGCCGACGGGGATGGCACCTACGAGGTGCAGACCGTATTTGCGGAAAACCTCAATGCGCCTTATGGGCTGGCCTTTGCCAACGGCAAGTTGTATGTGGCCAACCAGGATGCGCTGGTGCGCTTCGACTACGAGGAGGGCCAGACCCAGGCAGGCGGCGCACCCACGAAGGTCACCGATTTGCCGGCCGAGATCAACCATCACTGGACCAAGTCACTGACGATCAGCCCGGACGGGCGTTACCTGTACGTGGGTATCGGCTCGAACAGCAATATCACCGAGCGTGGCATGGAAGTGGAAATCGATCGGGCAATGGTATGGCAGGTCGATGCCGAAACCGGTGCGCACCGCCCCTATGCCACGGGCTTGCGCAACCCTACCGCGCTGACAATCCAGCCGCAGACCGGGCAGTTATGGACGGTGGTCAACGAGCGCGACGAACTGGGCCCAGACCTGGTGCCGGACTATCTCACCTCGGTACGTGATGGAGGCTTCTATGGCTGGCCCTACAGCTACTGGGGGCAGAACGTGGATGAACGGGTGCGGCCGCAGAACCCGGACAAGGTGGCGACGGCAATCAAACCGGACTACAGCCTGGGCTCGCATGTGGCTGCATTGGGTGTCGCTTTCTCGATACCGGCCATGGGCGAGCGTTTCGCTGATGGTGTCTTCGTGGGCGAGCATGGCAGCTGGAACCGGCCCGACCCGGTGGGCTACAAGGTGGTCTTCGTACCCTTCAGCAATGGCAAGCCGGCCGGGCAACCAATCGACTTCGCTACAGGCTTCCGTGGCGAGGATGGCAAGACCCGAGGGCGGCCGGTGGGGGTGACGGTGGATCCCCGTGGTGCATTGATCATCGCCGACGACCTGGCCAACACAGTGTGGCGGGTGACGCGTGATCGCTGAGTGATCCACCTGGCTTGCGCGCTCCTGCCGAGGGGGCGCGCAGGGCTTCAGAAGCGGTAGTTGAAGCTGGCTTCCAGCGTACGCGGTGCGCCCGGAGTGATCAGGTCCACTGAACCGTGCGCGGAGGCATAGTAGTCACGGTCGAACACGTTCTTCAGGCGCAGCGCGGCATCCCATTGCGGCACGCTGTACAGCAGCGCGGCGTCGAAGGTGGTGTAGCCCGGCATCACCACCACGTTGTCGAGTGCGGTGTAGCGCTCGTCGACGTAGTTGGCGCCGGCGGCCACGCGCCATTGCGGGGTCAGGGTACGCACCAGCCAGACGTTGGCGCTGTTACGCGGCGTCAGGGTAGGGGTCTGGCCTTCGTTGGCAACGCCGTTGGTCTTGCTGTTGGACTTGGTGATCTCGGCATCCAGGTAGGCGTAGCCAGCGTAGATCTGCCACTTGTCCGTGAGCTGCCCGCTCACGGTGGCTTCGAAGCCGTCGGTACGCTGCTCGCCCGCCAGCACGGTCAGGTTGGGGTTGGCCGGGTCGGCGGTCTTCATGTTGGTGCGCTCGAGGCGGAATACCGCTGCGGTAAGCGACAGGCGGCTGTCGAGCAGGTCCCACTTGGCGCCGATTTCGTAGTTGGTGGTTTCTTCTGGTTCCAGGTGCTGGTTGGTCGGGCTGACCGCGAACACTTCGCCTGAAGGCTGGTAGCTGCGGCTCACCGACACATAGTAGGACTGGATGTTATCCGGCTGGTAGACCAGGCCGGCACGGGGGCTCCAGGTCTTGTCGGTACGGTCGAGGTCTACGTTCTGCGCGCGGTCGTCGTCGTACTCCTGGCCAAAGATGTCATAGCGCACGCCGACCAGGGCCTTCCAGTGCTCGTTCAACTCGATCATGTCCTGCACATAAAGGCCGGTGGTCTGCTGGAAGTTGGTGCCCTTGGACGACAGGTTGGCGGCGTGCTCCGGCACTGGCACCAGGGCGTCGCGGTACACCGGCACCTGGGCCACGTTGTTCTGGCTCAGCACCCGCTGGTGCTTGTCCTGGAAGCCCACTTCCACGCCATACAGCAGGTTGTGCTGCATGCCGGCAAGCTGCGCCTGTTGCTTGAGTTCGGTCTGGTTGAACATGCCGTACTCGTCGCGGGCGACGTTGCCACGGTTGAGCTTGACCAGCAGTTCGCCGTTAGGCGCGGTGACGAAGCGGGTGGGGCTGCTGTCGGCCAGGGTGTTGTTGCGATCCAGGTCGTAGCGGTAATAGCGGCTGGTGTTGGTCAGGGTGAAGTCGTCGTTGATGCGGTAGTCCAGGCTGGCAGTCAGCGAGAACACCTCGCTGCGGGCGTAGTCCTGGTCGGCATCGCCGGAGCCGAAGCGCTTGTCGCGGTCCACATCTACCGGGCGGTTGCCCAGCGCCGGGATGCCGAAGTCGATCAGGCGCTTGTCGTACAGGTAGGTGGCGCCCAGGTTCAGTTCCAGGTCGTCGGAGAGGCGGAAGTAGGCCGACGGCGCAATGGCCTTGCGGTCGATGTAGCCATCGTCGCGGAAGGTGTCGCTGTCTTCGAAGGCGCCGGTCACGCGGTAGGCCTGGTTGCTTTGCGGGTCGGCCCAGCCGGTGTCGAACTGGGTGCGGCGCTTGCCTTCGCTGTCGAAGCTCATGCCGACTTCGCGCTTGGGCGTGAAGCTCGGCTTCTTGCTGATGCTGTTGATCAGGCCGCCCGAAGAGCCACGGCCATACAGCACGGCAGCAGGGCCCTTGATCACCTCGACCCGCTCGATGTTGGAAAGGTCACGGAAGTACAGGGCGTCGTCGCGCACGCCGTCGATGTACATGTCGCCAATGGCGCTGAAGCCGCGAATGGTCACCTGGTCACGCTGGCCGTCGCCGTTGGACAGGCCGACGCCGGGCACGTTCTTCAGCACGTCTTCCATGGACTGCGCACCCTGGTCCTTGATCACGCTTTCAGGCACGACGTTGACGGTTTGCGGGATGTCGCGCAGCGGGGCGTCGATCTTCATGGCGCTGCGGCTTTCGCTGGACTTGTAGCTTTGCTGCTCGTAGGCGCTGGTGACAGCAGTGGCGGGCAAGGCGAGGGAACCCTGCGACTCAGGTTGGACAGCCGCGTGAACAGCAGGCACAACCAGCAGGCCCAGCATGGAAATGGACGCCGGGGCAACAGACTTTTTTGCCATTACAGGTGACTCTTTGTTGTATTTGGAGGTCACGAATAGTAATGATTTGTAAATGTAAAGCAAGTGTAAAGAGTTCGCATTTGCTATTGCAACGGTGCGAGTGGTGAGAAAGCGACAAAACGCGTCGCAAGGGGCAGGGGCCGGCAATGCGCCAGGCAAGGGCTATTCTTGTTGGCGCGTGAACATTTCACGCACCCATCCGGTCTTGATTACATGGAAGCAGGCCTATGAATCCAATTCGCTCTCTCGCTCGTGCTGTTGCCTTTGCCACCCTGGCGTCCGCCGCCAGCTTAACGGTGCAGGCTGCCGGTATTCCCATTGGTAGCGAGGCGCTGGAAAGCCATGTCACCACGCAGGTCACGGCCATCGACCTGGCCAGTCGCCAGGTCACGGTGAAAGGCCCTGACGCCAAGAAGGATGTGACCTTCCAGCTCACGGAAAAGGCCAAGGCACTGCCCAACCTCAAGGTGGGTGACCAGGTCGACATCTACGTGACCCGTGCGGTGGCCTATGTGCTCAATCCCGAGGTGGGCGGTGCACCGAAGGCGACTGAAGAGTCCGGTACCATTCGCGCCACGGCGGACAACCCCAACCCGGGCGGCGAGGCGTTCCGCCAGGTCAGGGTGACCTCGCAGATCAACAAGATCGACCTCGAGACGCATGAAGTGAGCCTGTTACCGCCTGAGGGCAAGCTGCAGGTGGTCAAGGTCGAGAACCCTGACCTGCAGGCACGCATGAAGAACCTCAGGGTCGGCCAGACGGTCGAGGCGATCTACACCGAAGTGCTGCGCGTCGAAACCTCGCGCTGACCATTCATTGGGGCAGGCTAAGGGTTGCCTGCCCATGGCATCGCCTTGCATTGATGCCTTTCAGCTAATCGATGGGGGCCGCCGTGCGCCCCATCGCCGGCAAGCCAGCTCCCATGGAACTGCACATGACTCATTGAATTGGCAGGGACTCTGTGGGAGCTGGCTTGCCGGTGATGGGCTGCGTGATCGTGTATCCATGGGGTGAATGAAGTACGTGCACACTTTCGATTTCCATGGATAAAGGGAAATTTCCGATCATCGCCTGAACATCTGTCACGAATGAGGACTGCCATGTTCAGCAAGACCCTGTGCCTTCTGGTACTTCCCTTTGCCCTGGCGTTGCTTGCCGGTGCCGTGCTGCCGTTCCAGGCTGCGGGTAATGCCGCCGTCGGCCGGGCGCTGGGGCATTGGTTGTGGGGCGCGTTCACGTCATTGACGGTGAGTTCGCTGGTAGTGATCGCCGCGCTGCTGATCCTCAGGGTGCCGGCGCCGGATATGGGCAAGGCCTTGCAGGGGCCCTGGTGGCTGTGGGTTGGTGGGGTACTGGGGGCGTTGTACGTGGCCGGTGCCGCGGCGCTCACCCCCAGGCTGGGTGCGGCGGGGTTCCTGGTACTGGTGGTGGCGGGGCAGATCATCACGGCGGTGGTCGCAGACCACTTCGGGGTGATGGGGTTGGGGGGCAAGCCGCTCAACCTGGCCAGGTTGGCGGGTGTGGTGCTGATCCTCTGCGGCGTGCTGCTGGTGCAGGGTAACTGGGCAGCAGGCACGCCGACCAGTGCCACTGCCGTGGTGAAGCAGCCGGAAGGCTGATCAGCGACCCGGCTGGCTGCACGCCCACACGGTTTCCCGCAGCCAGCGATGCCCGAGGTCGTCGTCCTTGCGACTATGCCAGGCTTGCTGGTAATCGAACGAAGGAATCGCCAGTGGCGGCTCGAACTGGCGCAATGTCTTGTGCTGGTGCAGCGAGCCCACCGCGCGGCTGGCCACTGTCAGGATCAGGTCGGTGCCGGCCAGCACCTCGACCGCCGCACTCCAGTGCGGCAAGGCCAGGGCAATCCGCCGACGCAGGCCCTGCGCGGCCAGGGCGCGCTCGATTTCATCGAAGGCATCCGGGTGCATGGCCATCAGCACATGCGGGCGGGCCAGCCAGTCGGCCAGGGCCAGGCCGCCGCTGGCCGGCAGCACCTGGCGGTCGGCAACGCTGATGAAGCTGTCGGTGAACAGCGGCTGCGCCGTGATGGCCTGTGGCAGGTCCGGGAAGATACCCAGGGCCAGGTCCAGTTCACCATCGAGCAACTGGGCCAGCATGGTTTCGCGGCTGGCCTGGCTGATGGCCAGGTCCACCCCGGGCGCGACATGGCGCAGGTGGCGCAGCAGGGGTGGCAGGATGATCCGCGAGGAATAGTCGGACAGCGAGAGCCTGAAGCGACGCTGGGCCTTGGCCGGCTCGAACTGTGGGGCGGCCAGCAGGCCGTTGAGGTTGCCCAGGGCGTCGTGCAACGGTTTGGCCAGCGATTGGGCGCGGGCGGTCAACGCCATGCGGCCGTTCTGGCGCACCAGCAAGGGGTCGTCGAAGTGCTTGCGCAACTGCGCCAGGGCGTGGCTTACCGCCGGTTGGCTGCGGTGCAGGCGCAGGGCGGCGCGAGTCACATGCTTTTCGCTCAGCAGGGCGTGCAGGGCGAGCAGCAGGTTGAGGTCGATCTTGCGTAGTTCATCCATGGTGCGAATGGTCTTGGTTGAGTCTGGCAGTTTTGATCAGCTTAACAAATGCCCAAGACCGCTTTTATGGAACGACACATGACTTATTGGTTTTAGTGAGGTTCTGTAGGAGCAGCCTTGTGCTGCGAAGAGGCCGGTACAGGCCATAGACAGGCGGCGTCAGTACCGGCCTCTTCGCAGCACAAGGCTGCTGCTACACGGCCAGTTGTTGGGGTTATACTCCCCACCCGTTTCACTGTTATCCGAGTATTCCGATGGGTCTTTCCGCAACCGCAACACCCGAGCCGCGTCGCCTGGGCGCCCCCTTGATCGCCTTGGCCCTGCTGTTGGCCGGTGCCTGGTTCCTCAACCTCAATGCCGGCTTCAAGCAGGTGCTGCTGCTGATCGTTGGCGCCGCGCTTGGCGTGACGCTGTATCACGCCGCCTTCGGCTTCACCTCGGCCTGGCGGGTGTTCATCAACGAGCGGCGCGGCGCGGGCCTGCGTGCGCAGATGGTCATGCTGGCCCTGGCCGTGCTGCTGTTCTTCCCGGCGCTGTCGGCCGGCAGCCTGTTCGGCAACCCGGTCAACGGCCTGGTGGCACCGGCGGGAGTGTCGGTGGTGTTCGGCGCGTTCATCTTTGGCATAGGCATGCAGCTGGGAGGCGGCTGTGCATCGGGTACGCTGTTCACCGTCGGTGGCGGCAATGCGCGCATGCTGGTGACCTTGCTGTTCTTCATCATCGGTTCGGTCACCGCCACCCACCACGCCGACTGGTGGTTCGCCTTGCCATCGTTCCCGGCCACCTCCATCGTGCAGGCGTGGGGTGTGGGGCCGGCGCTGCTGGCCAGCCTGGCGGTGTTCGGGCTGATCGGCTGGGCCACCGTGGTGCTGGAAAAGCGCCGGCACGGCGCGCTGGAAGCGCCTGCCAGCGGCGAACGCCAGGGCTTGCGCCGCTTGCTGCGCGGCCCATGGCCGTTAGTTTGGGGGGCCATCGCCCTGGCCTTGCTGAACTACGCCACTTTGGCGCTGGCGGGGCGGCCGTGGGGCATTACCTCGGCCTTCGCCTTGTGGGGGGCCAAGGCCCTCGATGGCCTGGGCGTTGATGTCGGCAGCTGGGTGTTCTGGCAGGCGCCGGCCAATGCCAAGGCGCTGGCCTCGCCGCTGTGGCAGGACATCACCACGGTGATGGACCTGGGGATCGTGCTGGGTGCGCTGCTGGCGGCAGGCCTGGCCGGCCGCTTTGCCCCAAGCCTGAAGATCCCGCTGGCGTCTCTGGTGGCCGCCATCATCGGTGGCTTGCTGCTGGGTTATGGTTCGCGCCTGGCCTATGGCTGCAACATCGGCGCGTACTTCAGTGGCATCGCCTCGGGTAGCGTGCACGGCTGGCTGTGGCTGGTGGCGGCCTATGCCGGCAACCTGATCGGTGTGCGCCTGCGTCCGCTGTTCTTTGCCGGCGAGCGTCGGCCTGTTGCGCTGAGCGGCTGCTGAAGCACTTAGCCAATTGCTGCAAGGGGTGCAGAAATCATCTGCATCCCGCCTGATTAGCCTGACTCGAACACCCATCCAGCAGGATTCGATCATGGCTACCCGCATCGTTCTCAACAGCACCGGCACTGCCGATGTCATGCAGCTTGAACACTTGTAAGCACAAGTCCCAGGGCCCGGCCAGGTCTGGCTGGTGGCCGATTTCGTGCTGGCCTACCTGCAGGTGGCGTTGGAGGCCGAATATGCCGATCGTTTCGTCGACCTGATCGGCGAGGGTTTCGACGCCGCCATCCGCATTGGCGAGCTGGCTGACAACCGGCGTTGGCATCCTGGCGGGAGGGGACTGGCTGATGGGCGAGGACCTCGCCGCCGGGCGCTTGGTGCGGGTGCTGCCGCAATGGCAGTTGGATGTGGCGGCAGGCATTTACCTGGTACGGCCGACTGCGCGCCTAAACACCGCCGCCCTGGTGGCTTTCAAGGCGTGGCCGGAAGCACGATTCGAGGCCGGCGCACCGTGGCGGCTATAGAATAACTAATTGAATCAGCAGGGACCCTGTGGGAGCGGCTTTAGCCGCGAACACCGGCGTAGCCGGTGCCATGCACCGCGTTGGATTCTTCGCGGCTAAAGCCGCTCCCACAGGGTACGCGGGCCGCTTGCGACAATACAGCCAAGGGCTGGGCAATGGTTTGAGAGCTTTATCGCCTTGCTACGGCATGCTGCACGCACTGCTCGTAATAGGTCTGCTTGATCGCTGCAGGCTTGAGCCGAGAGCGGCTGTTGTAGGTCTGTTCGGTAATACCGAAGGCGGTCATGCGCATCCACGGCTTGGGGAACTTGCGCGCCTGCAGCTTCTTGCGCGTGGCATACAGGGTTACCCCGGAAAGCTTGGCCTGCTGCGCCTCGGCGGCTATCTGCGCGCCCCAGCCGCAAGTGTGGCGATCGTTCTGGCTCAGCGCCCGTGCCTGGGCGCCGAAAGCGAGCGTGGCCAGCAGGCAGCCGGCCATCGTTGCTAGAAGTACTCGCATGTTGCTGTCCTAAGCATCTGAAGGAAAACGAAGTTTGCCTTCACAAGCAGGCACTGGGGGCCAGCAATTTGCCGCCAGACCATGGTCGCTCGCAATTGACTGGTGGCGTGCGAACCAGCGAATAAATACCGCACTGCGTGTATGTGATCGTACAACTGCTTGCGCTATGATGAGCGCTGTCTTTCAAGGTGAAATACAGGGCAATGACAGAGCAGCAGGTACAGGCAAAGACCCGGCGCAAGCCGCGCAGTCTGGCCCAGGAACTGGTCACGGTGCTGACCGAGCGCATTCGCAGCGGCCAGCTCAAGCGCGGCGACAAGCTGCCGACCGAATCGCAGATCATGGCCGAAGAGGGTGTCAGCCGCACGGTGGTGCGTGAAGCGATCTCGCGGCTGCAGGCCGCCGGGCAGGTCGAGACCCGCCACGGCATCGGCACTTTCGTTCTGGACGCGCCGGCCACGGGTGGTTTCCGTATCGACCCGGCGACCGTGGTCACTCTGCGTGAAGTACTGGCGGTGCTGGAATTGCGCATTGCCCTGGAGATCGAATCGGCGGGCCTGGCGGCGCAGCGGCGCAGCGATGAAGAGCTGGCCGGCATGCGTGCGGCGCTGGATGAACTCAACGAAGGGGCTGCCCACGCTACGGATGCGGTGTCGGCAGATTTCCAGTTCCACCTGCGCATTGCCCAGGCCAGCGGCAACCATTACTTCGCCGACATCATCAATCATCTGGGCACCAGCATCATTCCACGTACCCGGTTGAACTCGGCGCGGCTGGCCCGCGATGACCAGGCGCACTACATGAGCCGGCTGATGCACGAGCACGAGGCGATCTACGAAGCCATCGCCCGGCGTGATAGCGAAGGGGCGAAGATGGCCATGCGCATGCACCTGAGCAACAGCCGCGAGCGCTTGCGCCAGGCGCATGAGGAGGCCGAGGCGCAGGGGGCCTGAGGCCTTCGTCGCTTGTGCCGGCCTCTTCGCGGGCGCGCCCGCTCCCACAGGGATCACCTTATCTTGAGTGTGCAGCGATACTTGTGGGAGCGGGCGTGCCCGCGAAGAGGCCGGCACAGCCAAAAGAGAAGCCCCGCCATGTGCGGGGCTTTCTGGTTTCAAGGAGCGATCAGATCGCGCCCTCATTCCACTGGCCATTCACCAACCGGCGCAGCCCAAGCGGGTTGCCGTCGCGCAGTGCCTCGGGCAACAGCGCCTGCGGGTAGTTCTGGTAGCACACCGGCCGCAGGAAGCGGTCGATGGCCAGGGTGCCGACCGACGTGCCGCGCGCATCCGACGTGGCCGGGTAAGGCCCGCCATGCACCATCGCATCACACACCTCGACACCGGTCGGGTAGCCGTTGACCAGGATCCGCCCGACTTTCTCCTCCAGCAGCGGCACCAACCAGGCGAAGGCCTGCAGGTCTTCCGGCTCGCCGATCAGGGTCGCGGTCAGCTGGCCGCGCAGGCCGAGCAGGGCGGCGCGCAACTGGTCGTTGTCCTGCACTTCCACGGCAACGGTGGTCGGGCCGAACACTTCTTCCTGCAGCAGCGGGTCAGATTCCACCAGCAGGCGGGCATCGGCCTTGAACAGCTGGGCGCGCGCCTGGCTGCCTGCCTGCGTCTGGCCGGCCAGGTGCTCGATACCGGCATGGGCGTGCAGGTGCTCCAGGCCACCGACGTAGCTGCGCAGGCCACCTGCATTGAGCATGGTCTGGCCGGCCTGCTGGCTCAGGTGCTGGCCAAGCTCGGCCAGCAGTTGGCTGTACCGCGGCGACTGCAGGCCGATCACCAGGCCCGGGTTGGTGCAGAACTGGCCCGCGCCCAGGCACACCGAACCGGCCAGCTCACGGGCGATGGCTTCGCCACGCTTGGCCAGGGCAGCCGGCAGGATGATGACCGGGTTGATGCTGGACATCTCGGCGAACACCGGGATCGGCTGCGGGCGCTCGGCGGCCATGCGGCACAGGGCGTCACCGCCTTTCAGCGAGCCGGTGAAGCCGACCGCCTGGATGGCCGGGTGCTTGACCAGCCACTCGCCGACGCCGCCACCGAACACCATGTTGAACACGCCCTTGGGCATGCCAGTGCGCTCGGCGGCGCGCTGGATGGCGCAGCCGACCAGGTCGGCGGTGGCCATGTGGCCGCTGTGGGCCTTGAACACCACGGGGCAACCGGCGGCCAGGGCCGCGGCGGTATCGCCACCGGCGGTGGAGAAGGCCAGCGGGAAGTTGCTGGCGCCGAACACGGCGACCGGGCCGACGCCGATGCGCATCTGGCGCAGGTCCACGCGTGGCAGGGGCTGGCGCTCGGGCAGGGCCAGGTCGATGCGTGCACCGAGGAAGTCACCACGGCGCAGCACCTGGGCGAACAGGCGCATCTGGCCGCTGGTGCGGCCGCGCTCGCCCTGGATACGGGCGGGGGGCAGGGCGGTTTCACGGCAGACGATGGCGACGAAGGCGTCGTCCAGTTCGTCCAGCTCGGCGGCGATGGCGTCGAGGAATTCGGCGCGCCGCGCCGGGGCCAGCTGGCGGAATTCGGCGAAAGCGGCGGCGGCAGCCTTGGCGGCTTGGTCCACTTCGGCTTCGGTGGCCTGGGCGAAGCTGTAGGGCAGCGCCTCGCCGGTGCTGGCGTCCAGGCTCTGCAGGCGCTTCGGCCCAGCGGCGCTGCGCTGGCCGGCGATGAAGTTGTGGCCGAGGATTTCAGGCATGGGGTGCTCCTGTATGTTGAGAGAAAATCTGGCAGGTTGTCGCATGACCTGTGGGAGCGGGCGAGCCCGCGAAGCAGGCAACCCGGTGTATGGCACCGGCTGCGCCGGTGTTCGCGGGCATGCCCGCTCCCACAGGGACCGCGTTGCAATTGGGCAAGCCCTGGGCATCAGGTAATCGGTGCCGGGTTGAACAGGGTGATGTCGTTGTGCAGGCGATGCTGTTCGGCCCAGGTCTGCTTGCGGCCGCTGGCCACGTCCAGGTAGTAGTGGAACAGCTCCCAACCCAGTTCCTCGATGGTCGAGCGGCCGCTGGCGATGCGCCCGGCGTCGATGTCGATCAGGTCGGGCCAGCGCTGGGCCAGCTCGCTGCGGGTGCACACCTTGACCACCGGTGCCATGGCCAGGCCGTACGGGGTGCCGCGTCCTGTGGTGAACACATGCAGGTTCATGCCGGCAGCCAGTTGCAGGGTGCCGCAGACAAAGTCGCTGGCCGGGGTGGCGCAGAAGATCAGGCCTTTGCGGTTGACCCGCTCGCCCGGGCCGAGCACGCCCTGGATGGCGCCGCTACCAGACTTGACGATCGACCCCAGGGATTTTTCGACGATATTCGACAGGCCGCCTTTCTTGTTGCCCGGCGTGGTGTTGGCGCTGCGATCGGCGGCGCCTTGCTGCAGGTAGCGGTCGTACCAGTCCATTTCGCGCACCAGGGCATCTGCGACCTCCTGGTTTTCCGCCCGCGAGGTGAGCATGTAGATGGCGTCGCGCACTTCGGTTACCTCCGAGAACAGCACGGTGGCGCCAGCACGTACCAGCAGGTCGGCAGCGTAGCCCAGCGCCGGGTTGGCGGTGATGCCCGAGAAGGCATCGCTGCCCCCGCACTGCATACCCAGTATCAGTTCGCTGGCCGGCACGCTTTCGCGGCGGCGCTGGTCGAGTTTCTTCAGGCGGGTCTCGGCCAGTTCCATGATCTGCTCGATCATTTCCACAAAGCCCAGGCTGGCGTCCTGCAGGCGGTACAACCACGGGTCGCTGAGGTCCACCGACGGGTCGTTGTCGTGCATCACCTGGCCGGCCTGCAGCTTTTCGCAGCCAAGGCTGATGACCAGGGCCTCGCCGCCCAGGTTGGGGTTGCGCGCCAGGTTGCGCACCGTGCGGATCGGGATGTAGGCATCGCGCGCATTGATCGCCACGCCGCATCCATAGCTGTGGGTAATGGCCACCACGTCATCGACGTTGGGGTATTTGGGCAGCAATTCGCTGCGAATGCGCTTGACCGCATGCTCCAGCACGCCGGCCACGCACTGCACGGTGGTGGTGATGCCGAGGATGTTGCGGGTGCCGACGGTGCCGTCGGCGTTGCGGTAGCCTTCGAAAGTGAAGCCTTCGAGCGGCGGCAGCGGCTGCGGGACGGCGTCGCAGCGTGGCAGGCTGGCCAGCGCCGGGGCGGCCGGCATGGCCAGTTGGCTCTCCTGTACCCAGCTGCCCTGGCGCAGGTCTTCCAGCGCGTAGCCTATGATCTGCCCGTAGCGGCGCACCGGTTCGCCCTTGGCGATGGCTACGGTGGCCACCTTGTGGCTCTGTGGCACGCCTTCGACCAAGGTCAGGCCGTCGGCGAAGCGGGCGCCTTCGCCCAGGCCGCCATCGTTGACCACCACCACGACATTGTCGTCGTCGTGCAGGCGGACGTAGCGGGGCGAGTCGGAATGTTCGATCAACTGCATGTTCGGGCCCTACTTGTCAGGTTCTCAGGCTTTTGTACATCCGCCCACGGCGGGGGTGGCCGACGCGGGCGTGCTCACTCAGTGGCGCGAGCCGGCCAGTTCGCTGCCGGCCACTGGCTCGGTGTCAGGCTTTGGGCTTTCACGCAGCTCGATGCGCTTGATCGGGCCGACGATCACCAGGTAGCTGAATACCGCCACCAGGGCGTTGGCGCCGACATACACCAGGGCCCACTTGAACGAACCCGTGGCGCTGATGATGTAGCCGATCACGATCGGCGTGGTGATCGAGGCGATGTTGCCGAAGGTGTTGAACAGCCCGCCCGACAGACCGGCGATCTGTTTCGGCGAGGTGTCGGCGACCACCGCCCAGCCCAGCGCGCCGATGCCTTTGCCGAAGAACGCCAGGGTCATGAAGCCGACCACCATCCACTCGGCGTCGACGTAGTTGCAGAACACCATGGTGGTCGACAGCAGCAGGCCGCAGACGATCGGCAGCTTGCGGGAGAAGGTCAGCGAGTTGCCGCGGCGCAGCAGCCAGTCGGAAATCACCCCGCCCAGCACGCCACCGATGAAGCCGCAGACCGCCGGCAGCGAGGCGATGAAGCCGGCCTTGAGGATGGTCATGCCGCGCTCCTGCACCAGGTACACCGGGAACCAGGTGAGGAAGAAGTAGGTGATGGCGTTGATGCAGTACTGGCCCAGGTAAACGCCCAGCAGCATGCGGCTGGTCAGCAGTTGCTTGATGTAGCCCCATTTCGGGCCGTCGTTGCCGCGCTTCTGGTCCATGTCCACCAGGCCGCCGTTCTGCTCGATGTGTTCGAGTTCGCCTGGGCTGATGCGTGGGTGTTGGCGCGGGTTGTAGATGGTCTTCAGCCAGACCATGGAGAACACGATGCCCAGTGCGCCCATGACCACGAACACGTGCTCCCAGCCGAAGCTGAACACGATCCAGCCCATGATCGGTGCGAACAGTGCGGTAGCGAAGTACTGCGCCGAGTTGAAGATGGCCGATGCGGTGCCGCGTTCCTGGGTCGGGAACCAGGCCGCGACGATGCGCGCATTGCCCGGGAACGACGGGGCTTCGGCAAAACCGACCAGAAAGCGCAGGGTGAACAGCGTCACCACCGCCCAGGCCACCGGCAGGCCACCGACAAAGCCCTGCAGCAGGGTGAACAGCGACCAGGTGAAGATGCTGAAGGCGTAGACGTTCTTGGAACCAAAGCGATCGAGCAGCCAGCCACCAGGAATCTGGCCAGCCACGTATGCCCATCCGAAGGCGGAGAAGATGTAGCCGAGGGTCACGGCATCGATGCCGAGGTCTTTCTGCAGGCTGGAGCCCGCGATGGCAATGGTGGCGCGGTCAGCGTAGTTGATCGTGGTCACCAGAAACAGCATGAACAGGATCAGGTAGCGCACATGCGTCTTCTTCGTCGCTTGCATGCTGGTAGTACTCCCACTAGTTATTTTTGTGCGGGCTCACGAGTTGTAACCGGAGTGGGGCTGGCCCACTCCGGGCGCGGCATGGCAGGCCGCGGGCGGCGCTTACTGCGGGCCCATCTTGTCCATCAGCGCGGCGAGTTTTTCGTACTCGTCGGCGGTGAGGTCGGTAAGCGGAGTACGCACCGGGCCGGCGTCGTAACCGGCGATCCTGGCACCGGCCTTGACGATGCTCACGGCGTAGCCGGCCTTGCGGTTGCGGATGTCCAGGTACGGCAGGAAGAAGTCGTCGATCAGCTTGGCCACGGTGGCGTGGTCGTCACGGGCGATGGCGTTGTAGAAGTCCATGGCGGTCTTCGGCACGAAGTTGAACACGGCGGAGGAGTACACCGGCACGCCCAGGGCCTTGTAGGCAGCAGCATACACCTCGGCGGTCGGCAGGCCACCCAGGTAGCTGAAGCGGTCGCCCAGGCGGCGACGGATCGACACCATCAACTCGATGTCACCCAGGCCGTCCTTGTAGCCGATCAGGTTCGGGCAACGCTCAGCCAGTTTTTCCAGCAGGTCGGCGTTCAGGCGGCAGACGTTGCGGTTGTAGACGACTACGCCGATGTTTACCGATTTGCACACTGCTTCGACGTGGGCGGCGACGCCTTCCTGGCTGGCTTCGGTCAGGTAGTGCGGCAGCAGCAGCAGGCCCTTGGCACCCAGGCGCTCGGCTTCTTGCGCGTATTCGATGGCCTGGCGGGTGGAGCCGCCGACGCCGGCGAGGATGGGTACCGACCTGGCGCAGGTGTCGACGGCGGTCTTGATCACCTGGCTGTATTCGCTGGCGGCCAGGGAGAAGAACTCACCGGTGCCGCCGGCGGCGAACAGGGCGCTGGCGCCGTATGGGGCCAGCCATTCCAGGCGCTTGACGTAGCCAGCCGGGTTGAAGTCGCCCTGGGCGTTGAAGTCGGTGACCGGGAAAGACAGCAGGCCGTGGGAGAGGATGGATTTGAGTTCCTGTGGAGTCATTGTTGTTGGCATCCTGTGGCGCTTGGGTGAAGGGTGTTGTTTTGCGTTGGAGGTAAGTTATCGTACAACTTGTGCGATGACTAGTCCCTTTGGGAGATTTTTTTGTGGGAGGGGCGGAAGGAATGTTATTGCCTGTGCCGACCTCTTCGCGGGTAAACCCACTCCCACAGGGACCGCGTCGCGCTTGAAATTTGCGGAGATCCCTGTGGGAGCGGGTTTACCCGCGAAGAGGCCAGAACAGGCGACAACAACAGATGCACGAGACGCAGATGGCAGACCAATCGCGATCAGTCATCATATCTCTTGGTGAGGGTAGGAAAAAAAGATCGCGGAGACAGGCACAAGCCCGCCGCCCGTTTCCACGGGAAGTGTTCTGGGACCAGCAGAGGGTGACCGGGGAAAACGGGGGCGGCCTTGCGCCGCCCCGCGATCAAAGCAGAGGAAACTGGTTTCAGGCAGCGTGCTGGCGCTTGATCTGCGCCTTGCGCACCTGGGCCCGGCAAGCGTCACCGAAAGCCTGGAAAATCTTGATCGAATCCGGGTTCTTCGCCGCTTGCCACTCCGGGTGCCACTGCACGGCGAACAGGAACGGCGAGATGCTCGGGGCATGGATCGCCTCTACCAGGCCGTCTTCGGCGTGTGCGATGGCCTCGATGCCGGCGCCGAGCTTGTGCAGGCCTTGGCCATGCAGCGAGTTGACACGAATCTCGTCGGTACCCAGGGCGTCACGCAGCCAGCTGTCCGGCTTGATCTTCACACCATGCACCTGGGCGTATTGCACCTCGACCGGGTCTTCCGGGTTTTCCCGGTGGTCGTTGAAGCCAGGCTCGGCGTACACCTTCTGGTAGATGTCGCCACCCAGTGCCACGTTGATTTCCTGCATGCCACGGCAGATGCCGAAGATCGGCAGGCCACGCTTGATCGCGGCCTTGACCAGCGGGATGTCGAACAGGTCGCGGTTCTTGTCCTGGCCTTTGCCGGGGGTCTCGTTCTCCTGGCCGTACAGGGCCGGGTCGATGTTGCTGCCGGCGCCGGTCAGGTACACGCCGTCGGCCATGTCCAGATAGGTCTCGAGGTCTTCGATGCCGCAGCAGGTGGGCACCAGCACCGGGACGCAATCGGAAAACTCGACCAGCGGGGTGATGTATTTGTGGGTCATGACCTGGTAGTCATGGCCTTTGCGCTCTTGGCTGCCCATGGTCATCAGGACGACGGGTTTGCGCAGGGAGGGTTGCTTGTTGCCAATGTTGCTGTTGGACATATGTCACCTTGGGACAGGTTCGGCCTGTCGTTGTTGTGCAGGTGCACGGCGCGGGGCCATGGGTGCAACCTGTAGCCCCGAGCACTGCCGGCTCGTCGGAGGCGACGATTCCGGTCGGGGCCTGTAGATAGCTTGCCAGAGCCGTTCGATATGTCAAACGACGGAGCAGGGCTTGATGGCCGGGAATGCGCCGGTTTTTGGGGGCTGAAACCGATGCGGGCCTGTGGCGGCGTGGGTTTGGCGGGGGTTAAGGTCAATAATATTTAACGATGCAGTTGGGTCTTTGCAGCGGTGCAATGAAGGGCCGGCAGAGTCGCTCACTCCTTCGGCTGACGCGGAACCTGTAGGAGCGGCCTTGTGTCGCGAAAGGGCTGCAAAGCAGCCCCGGCAATTTGTGCACCTGCGCTGAAACCCTGGGGCTGCTGCGCAGCCCTTTCGCGACACAAGGCCGCTCCTACACAGATATCGCGCCAGCTTTCATCATTTTCAATCAGTGCAGTATCTGCGCCAGGAACGCCTTTGCCCGCTCTGTACGCGGTTGGTTGAAGAACACCTGCGGCGAGCTGTCTTCGATGATCTGCCCGCCCTCGAGGAACAACACCCGCTCGGCGACCTGGCGGGCAAAGCCCATTTCGTGGGTGACGCAGAGCATGGTCATGCCGGTGCCAGCCAGTTGCACCAGCACATCCAGCACTTCGGCGACCATCTCCGGGTCCAGCGCCGAGGTGGGCTCGTCGAACAGCATGATCCGCGGCTTCATGCACAGCGCCCGGGCGATCGCCACGCGCTGCTGCTGGCCGCCGGACAGCTGGCTGGGGTACTTGTGCGCCTGGCTTTCGATGCCGACCTTGCTCAGGTACATGCGCGCCCGCTCCTCGGCGTCCTTGCGCGACAACCCGCGCACGCTGGTGGGGGCCAGCAGGCAGTTGTCGAGCACGCTCATGTGCGGGAACAGGTTGAAGTGCTGGAACACCATGCCGATGTCGCTGCGCACCTGCGCCGCTTCGCGGGTGGTGGATGCCAGGTCGATGCCATCCACCTTGATGCTGCCCTGCTGGGCCACTTCCAGGCGGTTGATGCAACGGATCAAGGTCGACTTGCCCGAGCCGGACGGCCCGCACAGCACGATGCGTTCGCCTTCGCGCACCTGCAGGTCGATGTCGCGCAGCACGTGGAACGCGCCGTAGTGCTTGTTCAGGCCTTCGATGCGGATCAGCACCGGGCGCGGGTCGGGTTCGGGGGCAAGGGTGGCAAGGCTCAGTGGTGCGGTCATCTTGTTGTTCTCCCGCAGGGGTTCAGTCGAAACGGGTCGCGCTGTAGGGCGCGGGGTCGGTGAAGGGGCGTTCGCCGGTGACCAGCTCGGCCACCAGTCGGCCGCTGACCGGGCCCAGGGTGAGGCCGTGGTGGGCGTGGCCGAAGTTGAACCACAGCCCAGGGTGGCGCGGCGCCGGGCCTATCACCGGGCGCATGTCGGGCAGGCATGGGCGGCGGCCCAGCCAGGGGGTGTCGTCCAGGCGCTCGCCCAGGGCCGGGAACAGCTTGCGCGCCAGGGCTTCGCAGCGGCCCAGCTGGATCTGGTTGCCCGGTGCGCTGCTGGCATCGAACTCGATGCCGGTGGTCAGGCGCACGCCGCGGGCCATTGGCGCCAGCACGTAGCCGCCCTGGGTGTCGCAGATGGAATGCTCCAGTTGCGCACCGTCACGGGTACTGTAATGCATGTGGTAGCCACGCTTGATCGCCAGCGGGATCTGGTAGCCCAGGCCGCTGAACAGGTCGGCCGACTGCGGGCCCAGGCAGGCCACCACCTCGTTGGCGGTGATCGGACCGCGGCGGCTGTCGACCTGCCATTGGCCGTCGACCTGGCGCAGGCTGCGCGCATCGCCATGCAGGAACTGCCCGCCGCGCTGCGTGAACAGGGTGGCGTAGCCGCGGGTGAGGGCGCCGGGGTTGTTCACGGTCTTGGGGTCGAGCCAGTGGATACCGCCGACCACGCTGGCGTCCAGCTGGTGCTCGCGGGCCTGCAACTGCCCGCATTCGAGGATTTCGAACTGCAGGCCATACCGGCTCAGGCCCTTGGCGTCGGCCTTGGCCTGCTCGAACAGCGCCGGGTCACGGAACACTTCGATCCAGCCTTTGGCCTGCACCAGCCCTTCCAGGCCGGCGGCAGCGATCAGTGCGTCGTGCTCCTCGACGCAGCGCTGCACCAGCGGCAGCATGTCGGCGGCGGCCCCGGCCAGGCGCCCGGGGGCCGACTGGCGCCAGTAGCGCCACAGCCAGGGGGCGGCCTTGGGCAGGTGCAGCAGGCTGTAACGCACATCGGGCTGGCGGTTCAGGCCGTAGCGCAGCAGCGCGCCCAGTTGCCGGGGGAAGGCATAGGGGATCACGCTGGAGCGCTCGATCAGCCCGGCGTTGCCGTGGCTGGTGCCGCAACCCGGTTCGTCGCGGTCTATCAGGATCACCTGGCGCCCGCGGGCCTGCAGGTGCAGCGCGGTGCTGACGCCAACGATGCCGGCGCCGAGGACAAGGGTCTGGCAATGCATGGAACGTATCCTTCGGTCAGTTCAGGTGGCGGCCCAGGCGGGCTTCCAGGTGTTTCAGCAGGCGCCGCACCAGTTCGACGATCAGCAGGTAGAGCACGGCGGCCCACAGGTAGATCTGGAAGTCGAAACTGCGCGAGAAGGCCAGTTTGGTCACGCCCATCAGGTCGTAGATGGTCACCAGCGAGGCGATCGCGCTGGCCTTGATCATCAGGATCAGTTCGTTGCCCAGCGGGCCGATGGCCACCAGCAGCGACTGCGGCAGGATCACCTTGAAGAAGGTGGTCGAGCGCTTCAGGTTCAGCGCCCGCGCCGCCTCATGCTGCCCGGGCGCGACGGCCATCAGGCTGCCGCGGAAGATTTCGGCCTGGTAGGCGGCGGTGTTCAGGGTGAACGCCAGCAGGGTGCAGAACCACGCTTCGCGGAAGAACCACCACAGGCCGACGTCCTGCCAGAAGCCCTTGAGCGAGCCCAGGCCGTAATACAGCAGGAATAGTTGGGCCAGCAGCGGCGAGCCACGGAAGAAGTACACGTAGCCGGCGGCCATGCGCTGCAGCAGCAGGCTGCGCGACATGCGCGCCAGGGCCAGCAACAGGCCGAGCACGGCGCCCAGGCTGAAGGAAATCGCCACCAGCTTGGCCGTTACCAGCAGGCCATCGAGGAAGCGTGGGCCGTAGCGGTCGAGCAGGTCGGGGTCGAGGACCAGCGCCAGCAGTTGTTCGAAGCTCATGCGCGTGCTCCTTGCAGGTGGCGGTTGCTGCGCCGTTCGATGAAGGCGAACACGCGTCCGGAAATGGCGGCGAACAGCAGGTAGCCCAGGCAGGCCACGCCATAGAAGAACATCGGCTCCTTGGTCACGCTGACCGCCAGGTTGGTCTGGCGCATCAGGTCGACCAGCGAGATGGTGGATACCAGCGAGGTGTCCTTGAGCAGCGACAGCCAGTTGTTGGACAGGCCGGGCAGGGCGATGCGGGTCAGTTGCGGCAGCAGCACCTTGAAGAAGCCGGTGCGCTTGCTCAGGCCCAGCGCCGAGCAGGCTTCCAGCTGGCCCTTGGGCAGGGTCTTGAAGGCTGCCAGCCAGATCTCGCTGGAGAATGCGGCGAACACCAGGCTGAAGGCGATCATCGCGGCGAGGAAGGTATTGATCAGGAACTCACCCTGGTAGCCCAGGGCTGCGAGGATCTTCTGCGCGGCGATCTGGCAGCCGTAATAGATGATCAGCAGCGTCAGCAGTTCGGGCAGGCCACGGAACACGGTGGAGAAGGTGGTGGCCCATGCGCGCGGCAAGCGCTTGCGCGAGCGCGCTGCAAGGGCGACCACCAGGCCCAGCGGCAGGCCGATGGGC
This sequence comes from Pseudomonas sp. TE3-3-F2023, assembly GCF_036784815.1. Lineage (NCBI taxonomy): Bacteria > Pseudomonadati > Pseudomonadota > Gammaproteobacteria > Pseudomonadales > Pseudomonadaceae > Pseudomonas > Pseudomonas sp. TE3-3-F2023. Next base: position 3,194,639 of record NZ_CP145113.1, read on the forward strand.
AGGCAGGCCAGGGCCAGGGAAACGGTGACCAGCGCGCCGGCCAGCAGCGCCTGGCCCCAGCCTCCACTGGCGAAGGACAGCAAGGACAATTGATCGAGCATGACGAACACCTTGTGTTGACCTTACCGGCCTCATCGCCGGCAAGCCGGCTCCCACAGGTACACCTCTGTTCTTCAGGTCAGTGAGCTACCTGTGGGAGCTGGCTTGCCGGCGATAGGGCCCGGTCAGGCAATGAGGCCTTGAAGGTCAGTTGTAGATATCGAAAGCGAAGTACTTGCTGGCGATCTTCTGGTAGGTGCCGTTGGCCACGATCTGTTGCAGCGCGGTGTTCAGGCGCTGGCGCAGGGCTTCGTCGTCCTTGCGCACGGCAATGGCGGCATCGGCCTTGGTGTCGGCCACGTCGCCGAGGATCTTGCAGCAGTCCCCGCCGTTCTTGGTCATCCACTCGTGCAGTGGAAACTTGTCGGCAATCACCCCGTCCAGGCGGCCGGCGGCCAGGTCGGCGTTGGCTTCGTCCATGGTCGGGTACAGCTTCACGTCGGCACCGGCCTTGGCGTAGACGTCTTCGGCGTAGATGGCCTGGGTGGAGGACGACTGGGCGCCAACGGTGTAGCCGTCGAAGTTGGTCTGGGCGTCGCTGATCTTGCTGTCCTTGGCCACGGCAACGGTCAGCGGGGTGCGGTAGTAGTGGTCGGTGAAGGCGATTTTCTTGCGCCGTTCTTCGGTGTTGATCATCGACGCGACCACTGCATCGTACTTGCGTGCCATCAGCGCCGGGATGATGCCTTCCCAGTCCTGGGCAACCAGGGTGCACTCGACTTTCATCTGCTCGCACAGGGCATGGGTGATGTCGATGTCGAAGCCGTGCAACTGGTTATTGGCGTCGACATAGTTGAAGGGCGGGTAGGCGCCCTCGGTGGCGAAGCGCAGGGTTTCGGCACTGGCGGCACCCGACAGCAGCAGGGCGCACGCACCCACCAAGGCCATGGTCTTGTTCATCTCGCACCTCATTGCACTCTTGCTATTGTTGTTTTCCCGTCGACCACGAGGTGTAGCCGACGAATTCATTATGTAGAGCGGCAGTTGCTTCCAAGCGTTTTTCAACATCCGGTCCGAGCTTCTTGCAGACCTCGTTGACCATCAGGTGCACCCACGACAGCATGGTCGAGGTGGACTCCCAGAACAGATTGAACTCGGTGGGGATGCGGAACACCTCGTCGGCGTTGGCATCGGCCCAGTCACAGAAGGGATCGGTCACCAGGGTGACCGCAATGCCAGCCTCGCGCGCCTTCTGGCACAACAGCAGGGCATGGCGGGAATAACGGCGGGCTTCGAACACCACCAGGGCGCTGTCTTCGGCGCGGCCCAGCAATACTTCGCCAAAGTGCCCGGCACTGATATCGACCAGCTGCACGCCGTCGCGCAGGTACTGCAGCAGGTGGCTCATGCACATGGCGATGCCACGCTCGGTCTGGAAGCCGGCAATGAAAACCCGCTGCTTGCTCGCCAGGCGCTGGGCGACGCTGTGCCAGGCACTGCTCTGGCGATACTCGTGCACGCGCACCAGTGCGGCGATCTCCAGCTCCAGGCTGCCGGCGTTGTCGCTGGCGTCCTGGTTCTGGCGGTAATCTTGCAGTCGGTCGCCCACCAGCCACGGGCCATCGCCCAGGTCGTTCTGCAGGTCTTGCTTCAACGCCTTGAGGTGGGCATAACCCAATGAGCGACAGAAACGGCCGACGCTGGATTCGCTGACGCCCAGCTTGACGGCAATGCTGGCCGAGGTCTGGAACGGCAGTTCATGCAGGTTGGCGAGCATGTAGGTGGCGATCTTGCGGCCCGAAGCAGCGGCCCCTTCGAGGCTGTTTTCCAGGCGTTGCTTGATCGGTTGGCTCATGCTGCGGCTCCAGGGGTAAGGCTTGCGAAAGAAAATGGCTGTTTTCTGTCATCAAGTCAACATTTGACAGATAGCTGTCACATGCAGGAAAGTTTTTGTCGTTGCAACGCTGTAGCCATTCCAATTCCAACAAGGAGCTTCAGATGTCCGCACCTTCCACCAGCACCGTCGTGCGTGTGCCTTTTACCGAGCTGCAGGCCCTGTTGCAGAGCATCTTCCAGCGCCATGGCTGCAGCGAAAGCGTGGCCCGGGTGCTGGCCCACAACTGCGCCAGCGCCCAACGCGATGGCGCCCATAGCCATGGGGTGTTTCGCATGCCTGGCTATGTTTCGACATTGGCCAGCGGCTGGGTCGATGGCCAGGCCACCCCGAAGGTCAGCGACGTGGCGCCCGGTCATGTTCGTGTCGATGCCGCAGGCGGCTTCGCCCAGCCGGCGCTGGCCGCAGCCCGTGAACTTCTGGTGGCCAAGGCACGCAACGCTGGCATCGCCGTGCTGGCGATCCACAACTCGCACCACTTCGCTGCGCTTTGGCCGGATGTGGAGCCATTCGCCGACGAAGGCCTGGTAGCCCTGAGCGTGGTCAACAGCATGACCTGCGTGGTGCCACACGGCGCCCGCAAGCCGCTGTTCGGCACCAACCCCATCGCTTTTGCCGCACCCTGCGCGGAACATGACCCGATCGTCTTCGACATGGCCACCAGCGCCATGGCCCATGGCGACGTGCAGATTGCCGCGCGCGCTGGCCAGCAATTGCCGGAGGGCATGGGGGTGGACGCCAATGGCGAGCCGACAACCGACCCCAAGGCGATTCTGGAAGGCGGCGCCTTGCTGCCATTTGGCGGGCACAAGGGCTCGGCCTTGTCGATGATGGTGGAGTTGCTGGCGGCGGCGCTGACCGGCGGGCATTTCTCCTGGGAGTTCGACTGGTCGGGGCACCCCGGGGCGAAGACGCCGTGGACCGGGCAGCTGATCATCGTCATCGACCCGAGCAAGGCCGAGGGCGAGCGGTTTGCCCAGCGCAGCCGCGAACTGGTCGAGCAGATGCAGGCGGTGGGGCTGACGCGCATGCCCGGCGAGCGGCGTTACCGCGAGCGCGAGGTGGCCGAGGAGGAGGGGGTGGCGGTGACCGAGCAGGAGCTGCAAGGCCTGAAAGAGCTGCTTGGCTGACCCGGCCCTATCACCGGCAAGCCAGCTCCCGCAGTACACCACAACCCTCAAGGCCTGTGTTGTACCGGTGGGAGCTGGCTTGCCGGCGATGAGGCCCTCACTGCCTGCACCAATCCCCAGCCATGCAATGTTGCATAGACAACCTTGCACAATAGTGGATGTTCCTGAGCCCGCACTCCGGGTATGCTCAGGGCTGCATTTTCGAACTGTCCTGATCCAAGGAGCTGCACGCTGTGTTCAAACATGTCGATGCCTATGCCGGCGACCCGATCCTCTCGTTGATGGAAACCTTCAAGGCCGACCCGCGCGCCGACAAGGTCAACCTGAGCATCGGCCTGTACTACGATGAGGCCGGCGTGGTGCCGCAACTGGCGGCTGTGGATGCGGTGGAAAAACGCATCGCCGGCCAGGACCACGAAGCCTCGCTGTACCTGCCGATGGAAGGCCTGGCCAGCTACCGCCAGGCGATCCAGGCGCTGCTGTTCGGTGCCGATCACCCGGCTGTTACCGGCGGGCGCGTGGCCACCGTGCAGACCGTGGGCGGTTCCGGCGCCCTCAAGGTCGGTGCCGACTTCCTCAAGCGCTACTTCCCGCAGTCCGAAGTCTGGGTCAGCAACCCGACCTGGGACAACCACCGCGCCATCTTCGAAGGCGCCGGCTTCAAGGTGCACACCTACCCGTACTTCGACCAGGCCACCCGTGGCGTGGACTTCGACGGCATGCTGGCCACCCTGCAGAATCTGCCGGCCAACAGTGTGGTGCTGCTGCACCCTTGCTGCCACAACCCCACCGGCGCCGATCTGGAACAGCACCAGTGGCAACAGGTGGTTGAAGTGGTCAAGGCACGCCAGCTGATTCCGTTCCTCGACATCGCCTACCAGGGCTTCGCCGAAGGCCTGGTGGAAGACGCCTACGCCATCCGCGAAATGGCCCGCGCCGGCGTCCCGTGCCTGGTCAGCAACTCGTTCTCGAAGATCTTCTCGCTGTACGGCGAGCGTGTTGGCGGCCTGTCGGTGGTCTGCGACGATGAAGCCACTACCCAGAGCGTGCTCGGCCAGCTCAAGGCTACTGTGCGTCGCAACTACTCCAGCCCGCCCAACTTCGGCGCCCAGCTGGTCGCTGGCGTACTCAGCGATGCCGCCCTCAATGCCCAATGGGCCGAGGAAGTCGAAGTGATGCGCAAGCGTATCCTCGACATGCGCCAGGCGCTGGTCGATGCCCTGGCCGTGCTGCTGCCAGGCCAGGACTTCCAGTTCTTCCTGCGCCAGCGCGGCATGTTCAGCTACACCGGCTTCAGCGTCGAGCAGGTGCGCCGTCTGCGTGACGAGTTCGGCGTATACCTGATCGACAGCGGCCGCGTATGCATGTCCGGCCTGCGCCCGGCCAACCTGCAACGGGTTGCCGAAGCTTTCGCCGCCGTCCAGAAGTAACACCGCACGGGGCCGCTTCTGTGGGGTGCGGCCTCTGTAGGAGCGGCCTTGTGTCGCGAAAGGGCCGCAAAGCGGCCCCGGCAATATTCGCGGCGAAGCTGCAAACGTTGGGGGCGCTGCGCACCCCTTTCGCGACACAAGGCCGCTCCTACACCTGTCAAATTCCTCCTGCAGCCCACCGGCATAACCCGCTTGTAAAGACAAGTGCAACCGCTCCTCGGAAAAGGGCTTCGCAAGTGCAACCTTTCCGTGCACAATCGCGCTCCCTTTTTCGGTTGAGTTGGGCGAAACGTCTATTTCGCCATTCTCAGCCTGTTGCAGTCTTGCGAGTGGAGCTTCACCCGGAATGAATGAGCAGGCCCCAAGCGTTGAACAACGCTTTGCAGAATCGACCCCCGCCACCCTCGGCAGTTGGTCGCGTCACGACACCACCTGGATGCTGGGCCTGTTCGGCACAGCGATCGGCGCCGGAACCCTGTTCCTGCCGATCAACGCCGGCCTTGGCGGCTTCTGGCCGTTGCTGATCCTGGCCATACTGGCCTTCCCGATGACCTATTTCGCTCACCGCGGGCTGACCCGTTTCGTCCTTTCCGGGCGCAATGACGGCGATATCACCGAGGTGGTCAAGGAACATTTCGGCATTACCGCCGGCGCCTCGATCACCGTGCTGTACTTCTTCGCGATCTTCCCGATCCTGCTTATCTATAGCGTGGCGCTGACCAACACCGTGTCCAGCTTCATGGAGCACCAGCTGCACATGCAGCCGCCGCCACGCGCCATCCTGTCGTTCGTGCTGATCCTCGGCCTGCTGGCCATCGTGCGCTGTGGGGAGCAGGCCACGGTCAAGGTCATGAGCCTGCTGGTCTACCCATTCATCGTCGCCCTGGCATTGCTGGGCCTGTACCTGGTCCCGCACTGGACCGGTGGCATCCTCGACAGCGCCACCCAGGTACCACCGGCCTCGGCCTTCCTGCACACCCTGTGGCTGGCGATTCCGGTGATGGTGTTCTCGTTCAACCACTCGCCGATCATCTCCGCCTTTGCCGTCGACCAGAAGCGCCGCTATGGCGAGCATGCCGATGAGCGTAGCGGCCAGATCCTGCGCCGTGCCCACCTGCTGATGGTGGTGATGGTGCTGTTCTTCGTGTTCAGCTGCGTGCTCACCCTGAGCAGCGCCCAGCTGGCCGAGGCCAAGGCGCAGAACCTGTCGATCCTGTCGTACCTGGCCAACCACTTCAGCAACCCGACCATCGCGTTCGCTGCACCGCTGATCGCCTTCGTGGCCATCGCCAAGTCGTTCCTCGGCCACTACATCGGCGCCAGCGAAGGCCTGAAGGGCATCATCACCAAGGCCGGCGCACGCCCGGGGGCCAAGACCCTGGACCGCGTGGTCGCCGCGCTGATGCTGGTGGTGTGCTGGATCGTCGCCACGCTCAACCCGAGCATCCTCGGCATGATCGAGTCGCTCGGTGGCCCGATCCTCGCGGTGCTACTGTTCCTGATGCCGATGTACGCCATTCGCCGCGTGCCATCCATGCGCAAGTACAGCGGTGCTGCCTCCAACGTGTTCGTGGTGGTAGTCGGCCTGGTTGCGCTGACCTCGGTGGTATACGGCCTGCTGGGCTGATACGCCATCTGCAACAGTAATGCCCGGGTCGCTTGTTGCCACCCGGGCATTTTTTTGTCCACAAGAATTGTCCGGCAACAGAACAATTTCACCTGCCCCATAGGCACCCGGCCGCCTTCATGCTTAACTCAGTGTCCTTTTCAAACCCGCATAAGGATTTCGTCATGGCTCAAGTGACTCTCAAAGGCAACCCGGTTCAGGTCAAAGGCGAACTGCCGAAAACCGGCGCCCAGGCTCCGGCTTTCTCCCTGGTAGGTGAAGGCCTGGCTGACAAGTCGCTGAAAGACTACGCCGGCAAGCGCAAGGTGCTGAACATCTTCCCGAGCGTCGATACTCCGACCTGTGCTACCTCCGTGCGCAAGTTCAATGCCCAGGCCAACGATGTGGCCAACACCGTGGTGCTGTGCATCTCCGCCGACCTGCCGTTCGCCCAGGCACGCTTCTGCGGCGCTGAAGGCCTGGACAACGTGAAGAACCTGTCGACCCTGCGTGGCCGCGAGTTCCTCGAAAACTACGGCGTGGCCATTGCCGATGGCCCGCTGGCCGGCCTGGCTGCCCGTGCCGTGGTGGTGCTGGACGAAAACGACAAGGTGCTGCACAGCGAGCTGGTTGGCGAAATCGCTGACGAGCCGAACTACGATGCAGCGCTGGCTGTGCTGAAGTAAGCGTTGTGTGGGGCAGGGCGGGCGTCTATCGCCTGTACCGGCCCCTTCGCGGGCTTGCCCGCTCCCACAGGGATGTCACAGGCTTTGAAACCTTTGCAGTACCTGTGGGAGCGGGCAAGCCCGCGAAGAGGCCGGCACAGGCAACCGAAACCTTTCAGCCCGCCACCTGCTCCAGGCAACACCCTGTAAACGGCCCGGAACACGTTCCGGGCCGTTTTCATTTAAAGTTCAAACCCTTGGCAACGTCAGGCAAAGGTAAACCTCTGGTAAAGGCGCTTTGCTAAAACGATGCCAGTGCTTATCGTTCATCCTCCCCAAGTCGTCATTCCGAACAAGGTTCGTTCAACCCATGCAAGCGTCCAATTCCCGTTCCCCTCGTCGCTGGCTCGTAGGCCTGCTGATCCTGCTGCTGGTGGCTGCACTGGCCTGGTGGCTGTGGCCCGCAGCAGCGCCTGCGCCTAAAGAAGCCGGTGGCGGGCGCGGTGGCAAGGGCACGGGCATGATGGGCGGGCGCCCAGGCTTCGGCGGCTCCAGCGACCCGGTGCCGGTACGCGTCGAGCCGGTACGGGTCGGCGACTTCCCGTTGTACTACAAGGCCCTGGGCACCGTCACTGCGACCAACACCGTCAACGTGCGCAGCCGTGTGGCTGGCGAGCTGGTCAAGATCCACTTCAAGGAAGGCCAGCAGGTCAAGGCCGGCGACCTGCTCGCCGAGATCGACCCGCGCCCGTATCGCATCGCCCTGCAACAGGCCGAAGGCACCCTGGCGCAGAACCAGGCGCAGCTGAAGAACGCCCAGGTCGACCTGGCCCGCTATAAAGGCCTGTACGCCGAAGACAGCATCGCCAAGCAAACCCTCGACACCGCCGAAGCGCAGGTGGCGCAGTTCCAGGGGCTGGTGAAGACCAACCAGGCGCAGGTCAACGACGCCCGCCTGAACCTCGATTTCACCCAGATCCGCGCGCCGATCAACGGCCGCGTGGGCCTGCGCCAGCTCGACCTGGGCAACCTGGTGGCGGCCAACGACACCACCGCGCTGGTGGTGATCACCCAGACCGAGCCGATCAGCGTTGCCTTCACCCTGCCGGAAACCGAGTTGAGCACCGTGCTGGAACGCTACCGCAGCGGCGCCAGCCTGCCGGTCGAAGCCTGGGACCGCAGTGACAGCAAGCTGCAGTCCACCGGCGTGCTGGGCAGCATCGACAACCAGATCGACACCACTACCGGCACACTCAAGTTCAAGGGCCGCTTCGAGAACAAGGACCTGGCCCTGTTCCCCAACCAGTTCGTCAACGTGCGCCTGCTGGCCGATACCCTCAAGCAGGTGACCATGGCCCCGTCGGCGGCCATCCAGTTCGGCAACGACGGCACCTTCGCCTATGTGGTCAACGACGAGAGCAAGGTGAATGTGCGCAAGCTCAAGGTAGGGGCCAGCGACGGCGAGAACAGCGTCATCCTCGAGGGCCTGAAGGCCGGCGACCGCCTGGTGCTGGAGGGCACCGACCGCCTGCGCGAAGGCACCAAGGTGGAAGTGGTCGAAGACAGCTCGCAGGTGCCGACCACCCCGGGCCAGCACCTGCAAGGCCAGGAAGCCAAGGGTTCGGCAAGCACTGGTGGCGTGCAACCCGCTGAAGCACAGCCTGGTAGCGCAGCAGGCAAGGCGGGCGCATGAACCTCTCGCGTCTGTTCATCCTGAGGCCGGTTGCCACCACGCTGAGCATGCTGGCTATCGTCCTGGCCGGCCTGATCGCCTACAAGCTGCTGCCGGTTTCCGCCTTGCCGCAGGTGGATTACCCGACCATCCGGGTCATGACCCTGTACCCCGGTGCCAGCCCACAGGTCATGACCAGCGCCGTTACCGCACCGCTTGAACGCCAGTTCGGCCAGATGCCGGGCCTGCAGCAGATGGCCTCGACCAGCTCCGGCGGCGCCTCGGTGCTGACCTTGCGCTTCAACCTCGACATGAACATGGACGTTGCCGAGCAGCAGGTGCAGGCCGCGATCAACGCCGCCAGCAACCTGTTGCCCAGCGACCTGCCGGCGCCACCGGTGTACAACAAGGTCAACCCGGCTGACACACCGGTGCTGACCCTGGCCATCTCCAGCAAGACCATGCCGCTGCCCAAGCTCAACGACCTGGTCGACACCCGCGTCGCCCAGAAGCTCGCGCAGATCAGCGGTGTGGGCATGGTCAGCATCGCCGGCGGCCAGCGCCAGGCGGTGCGGATCAAGGTCAACGTCGACGCCCTGGCCGCCAACGGGCTGAACCTGGAGGACGTACGCACGCTGATCGGCGCCTCCAACGTCAACCAGCCCAAGGGCAACTTCGACGGCCCGACCCGGGTGTCGATGCTCGATGCCAACGACCAGCTGCGTTCCCCTGAGGAATACGCCAACCTGATCCTGGCCTACAACAACGGTGCACCGCTGCGCCTGAAGGACGTGGCCGAAATCGTCGACGGCGCGGAAAACGAGCGCCTGGCCGCCTGGGCCAACGAAAACCACGCCGTGCTGCTGAACATCCAGCGCCAGCCGGGCGCCAACGTCATCGAAGTGGTCGACCGCATCAAGGCCCTGCTGCCGTCGATCACCGACAACCTGCCGGCCGGCCTTGATGTTTCGGTACTCACTGACCGCACTCAGACCATCCGCGCCGCGGTCAAGGACGTGCAGCACGAACTGCTGATCGCCATCGCCCTGGTGGTGATGGTCACGTTTGTCTTCCTGCGCCGTTTCAGCGCCACCCTCATTCCGTCGATCGCCGTGCCGTTGTCGCTGATTGGCACCTTCGGCGTGATGTACCTGGCCGGCTTCTCGGTCAACAACCTGACGCTGATGGCCCTGACCATCGCCACCGGTTTCGTGGTCGACGACGCCATCGTCATGCTGGAGAACATCTCCCGGCACATCGAGGAGGGCGAGACGCCCATGCAGGCGGCGCTCAAGGGCGCCCGGCAAATCGGCTTCACCCTGATCTCGCTGACCTTCTCGCTGATCGCGGTACTGATCCCGCTGCTGTTCATGGCCGATGTGGTCGGCCGCCTGTTCCGCGAGTTCGCCATCACCCTGGCGGTGGCCATCCTGATTTCCCTGGTGGTATCGCTGACCCTCACGCCGATGATGTGCGCGCGCCTGCTCAAGCGCGAGCCCAAGGAAGAGGAGCAGGGCCGTTTCTACCGCGCCAGTGGCGCCTGGATCGACTGGCTGATCAGGCACTACGGCAGCGCCCTGCTGTGGGTACTCAAGCGCCAGCCGCTGACGCTGCTGGTTGCCGTGGCCAGCCTGGCGCTCACCGTATTCCTGTACATGGTGGTGCCCAAGGGCTTCTTCCCGGTGCAGGACACCGGGGTGATCCAGGGCATTTCCGAAGCGCCGCAGTCCACCTCGTTCGCCGCCATGAGCGAACGCCAGCAAGCCCTGAGCAAGGTGATCCTGCAGGACCCTGCAGTGCAGAGCCTGTCGTCCTACATCGGTGTCGATGGCGACAACGCCACGCTCAACAGCGGCCGCCTGCTGATCAACCTCAAGCCCCATGGCGAGCGTGATGTCACGGCCACCGAGGTGATCAACCGCCTGCAGCCGCAAGTCGACCGGTTGGTGGGTATTCGCCTGTTCATGCAGCCGGTGCAGGACCTGAGCATCGAAGATCGGGTCAGCCGTACCCAGTACCAGTTCAGCCTGTCGTCGCCGGACGCCGACCTGCTGGCGCAATGGAGCGGCAAGCTGGTGCAGGCGCTGCAGCAGCGCCCGGAACTGGCCGACGTGGCCAGCGACCTGCAGGACAAGGGCCTGCAGGTGTACCTGGTGATCGACCGCGACATGGCCAGCCGCCTGGGCATCAGCGTGTCGCAGATCACCAACGCCCTGTACGACGCCTTCGGCCAGCGCCAGATCTCGACCATCTACACCCAGGCCAGCCAATACCGCGTGGTGCTGCAATCGCAGGATGCGGCGGTGATCGGCCCGCAGGCGCTGGAGTCGATCCACGTCAAGGCCACCGATGGCGGCCAGGTGCGCCTGTCGGCGCTGGCGCGCATCGAGCAGCGCCAGGCCCAGCTGGCCATTTCCCACATCGGCCAGTTCCCGGCGGTGACCCTGTCGTTCAACCTGGCCCACGGCGCTTCGCTGGGCGAGGCGGTGCAGGTGATCGAGCAGGTGCAGAAGGACATCGGCATGCCGCTGGGCGTGCAGACCCGCTTCCAGGGCGCGGCGGAGGCCTTCCAGGCATCGCTGTCGAGCACCTTGCTGTTGATCCTGGCGGCGGTGGTGACCATGTACATCGTGCTGGGCGTGCTGTACGAGAGCTACATCCACCCGGTTACCATTCTTTCGACCCTGCCGTCGGCGGCGGTCGGCGCCTTGCTGGCCTTGCTCATCAGCGGCAACGACCTGGGCATGATCGCCATCATCGGCATCATCCTGCTGATCGGCATCGTCAAGAAGAACGCGATCATGATGATCGACTTCGCTCTCGAGGCCGAGCGCCAGCAGGGCATGAGCCCGCGTGATGCCATCTACCAGGCGGCGCTGCTGCGCTTCCGGCCGATCCTGATGACCACCCTGGCCGCGCTGTTCGGCGCCGTGCCGCTGATGCTCGCCACCGGTTCAGGCGCCGAGCTGCGCCAGCCGCTGGGCCTGGTGATGGTGGGCGGGTTGCTGGTCAGCCAGGTGCTGACGTTGTTCACCACCCCGGTCATCTACCTGTATTTCGACCGCCTGGCCCGCCGCTGGCGCCCGGCCACTGACGTGAAGCAGGCCGAGGCATGAACCTGTCCGGTCCTTTCATCCGTCGCCCTGTGGCGACCATGCTGTTGAGCCTGGCGATCATGCTGCTGGGTGGGGTCAGCTTCGGCCTGCTGCCGGTGGCGCCGCTGCCACAGATGGACTTCCCGGTGATCGTGGTGTCGGCCAACCTGTCCGGCGCCAGCCCGGAAGTCATGGCCTCCACCGTGGCCACGCCGCTGGAGCGCAAGCTGGGCAGCATCGCCGGCGTGACCACCCTGACCAGCAGCTCCAACCAGGGCTCCACACGGGTGATCATCGGCTTCGAGATGGGCCGTGACATCGACGGTGCGGCGCGTGAGGTGCAGGCGGCGATCAACGCCACCCGCAACCTTCTGCCCAGCGGTATGCGCAGCATGCCCACCTACAAGAAGATCAACCCGTCACAGGCACCGATCATGGTGCTGTCACTGACCTCGGACGTGCTGCAGAAAGGCCAGCTGTACGACCTGGCAGATACCATCCTGTCGCAGAGCCTGGCCCAGGTGCCGGGGGTAGGGGAGGTGCAGATCGGCGGCAGTTCGCTGCCGGCGGTTCGCATTGCCGTCGAGCCGCAGTTGCTCAACCAGTACGGCCTGGCGCTGGATGAAGTGCGCACTGCGGTGTCCAACGCCAACCAGCGCCGGCCGATGGGCTTTGTCGAAGACGCCGAGCGCAACTGGCAGGTGCGTGCCAATGACCAGCTGGAAAGCGCCAAGGACTACGAGCCCGTGGTTATCCGCCAGCAGAACGGCACGATCCTGCGCCTGTCCGACGTGGCGACCATCACCGACGGCGTCGAGAACCGCTACAACAGCGGCTTCTTCAATGACCAGAGCGCGGTGCTGCTGGTGGTCAACCGCCAGACCGGCGCCAACATCATCGAAACGGTCGACCAGATCAAGGCGCAGCTGCCGGCCCTGCAGTCGTTGCTGCCGGCCAGCGTGCAACTGAACGTGGCCATGGACCGCTCGCCAGTGATCAAGGCCACCCTCAAGGAGGCCGAGCATACCCTGCTGATCGCCGTGGTGCTGGTGATCCTGGTGGTCTACCTGTTCCTCGGCAGCCTGCGGGCGTCGCTGATCCCCAGCCTGGCGGTGCCGGTGTCACTGGTGGGCACCTTCGCGGTCATGTACCTGTGCGGGTTCTCGCTCAACAACCTGTCGCTGATGGCGCTTATTCTTGCCACCGGCCTGGTGGTGGACGATGCCATCGTGGTGCTGGAGAACATCTCGCGGCACATCGAGGATGGCCAGCCGCCGATGAAAGCGGCCTTCCTAGGTGCCAAGGAAGTGGGTTTCACCTTGCTGTCAATGAACGTGTCGCTGGTGGCGGTGTTCGTCTCCATCCTGTTCATGGGCGGCATCGTGCGCAACCTGTTCCAGGAGTTCTCCATCACCCTGGCGGCGGCGATCATCGTGTCGCTGGTGGTGTCGCTGACCCTCACGCCGATGCTGTGTGCCCGCTGGCTCAAGCCGCAGCAGGCCGAGCAGACCCGCCTGCAGCGCTGGAGCGACCAGCTGCACCAGCGCATGGTCGATGCCTATGACCGCAGCCTGGGCTGGGCCTTGCGCCACAAGCGCCTGACGCTGATCAGCCTGGTGGCCACCATCGGCATCAACATCGCCCTTTATGTGGTGGTGCCCAAGACGCTGATGCCGCAGCAGGACACCGGCCAGCTGATGGGCTTCATCCGTGGCGACGACGGCCTGTCGTTCAGCGTGATGCAGCCGAAAATGGAAATCTACCGCCGCGCCTTGCTGGCCGACCCGGCGGTGCAGAGCGTTGCCGGCTTCATCGGCGGCAACAGCGGCACCAACAACGCCTTTGTGCTGGTGCGCCTGAAGCCGATCAGCGAGCGCAAGATCGATGCACAGAAGGTGATAGAACGCCTGCGCAAGGAAATGCCCAAGGTACCCGGTGGGCGCCTGTTCCTGATGGCCGACCAGGACCTGCAACTGGGCGGAGGGGGCCGTGACCAGACCTCTTCGCAGTACCTGTACTCCCTGCAGAGCGGTGACCTGACGGCGTTGCGCGAGTGGTTCCCGAAAGTGGTGGCGGCGCTGCGCACACTGCCGCAGCTGACTGCCATCGACGCCCGCGACGGTGCCGGTACCCAGCAGGTGACCCTGGTAGTCGACCGCGACCAGGCCAAGCGCCTGGGCATCGACATGGACATGGTCACCACGGTACTGAACAACGCCTACAGCCAGCGGCAGATCTCCACCATCTACGACAGCCTCAACCAGTACCAGGTAGTGCTGGAGATCAACCCGAAGTACGCCTGGGACCCGAGCACTCTCGAGCAGGTACAGGTGATTACCGCCGACGGTGCCCGTGTACCGTTGTCGACCATTGCCCACTACGAGAACAGCCTGGCCAACGACCGAGTCAGCCACGAAGGCCAGTTCGCCGCCGAAAGCATCGCCTTCGACGTCGCCGAAGGCTACAGCCCCGACCAGGCCATGGCGGCGCTTGAGCGTGCGGTGGCCAAGCTGGGCTTGCCCGAGGAAGTGATCGCCAAGCTCGGTGGTACCGCCGATGCCTTCGCCAAGACCCAGGAAGGCCAGCCGCTGATGATCCTTGGCGCCCTGGTGCTTGTCTATCTGGTGCTGGGCATTCTCTACGAAAGCTACATTCACCCGCTGACCATCCTCTCGACACTGCCCTCGGCCGGCGTCGGTGCCTTGCTGGCGTTGTACGTTACCGGCGGTGAGTTCAGCCTGATCTCGCTGTTGGGGCTGTTCTTGCTGATCGGCGTGGTGAAGAAGAACGCCATCCTGATGATCGACCTGGCCTTGCAGCTGGAGCGCCACCAGGGCCTGACACCGGAAGAGTCGATCCGCCGGGCCTGCCTGCTGCGCCTGCGGCCGATCCTGATGACGACCCTGGCGGCCATCCTCGGTGCGTTGCCGCTGCTGCTGAGCCGCGCCGAAGGCGCGGAAATGCGCCAGCCACTGGGCCTGACCATCATTGGCGGCCTGGTATTCAGCCAGATCCTCACCCTTTACACGACACCGGTGGTCTACCTGTACCTGGACCGCCTGCGTCACCGTTTCAACCGTTGGCGTGGCGTGCGCACCGACGCCGCCCTGGAAACCCCGCTATGACTTTTGCCCAGACCCCACTTCACCGCGCCCTGCAGACGCTGACCCGTGGGCGTGGCTCGCGCCTGCTCGGTGCCGGGTTGTGCGTCGCCCTGCTCAGCGCCTGCACCCTGAGCCCGGACTACCACCGCCCGGAGCTGAGCAGCACGGCGCAGTTCAAGCATGCCGAAGGCTGGACCCAGGCCACGCCGTCCGATGCCATCGCCCGCGGCGCCTGGTGGGAAATCTACGGCGATGCCGGGCTCAATGCGCTGGTCGAAGAGCTCAACCGCAGCAACCAGACCGTGGCGCAATCGGAGGCCCAGTACCGCCAGGCCCAGGCGCTGGTGCGCAGCAGCCGGGCGGCACTGTTCCCCAGCCTGGACCTGAGTGTCAGCAAGAACCGCTCGGCCCAGGGTACCGGCAGCTCCAGCTCGAGCCTGTCCAACAACAGCAGCGGCATTCGCAACACCTACAACGCCCAGCTCGGCGTCAGCTGGGAAATCGACCTGTGGGGCAAGTTGCGCGAAACCCTCAACGCCAACGAAGCCAGTGCCGAAGCCAGCCTGGCCGACCTGGCCTCGATCCGCCTCAGTCAGCAGTCGGAACTGGTGCAGAACTACCTGCAGCTTCGGGTGATCGACGAGCAGAAGCGCCTGTTGGAAGCCACCGTGGCAGCCTATGAGCGCTCGCTGCGGATGAACGAGAACCAGTACCGCGCCGGCGTCGCCGGCCCGGATGCGGTGGCCCAGGCGCGCACCCAGCTCAAGAGCACCCAGGCCGATCTGATCGACCTGGTCTGGCAGCGCGCCCAGTTCGAGAATGCCATTGCCGTGTTGCTGGGCAAGGCCCCGGCGGACTTCGCCCTGGCCGACAGCAAGGCCATTCCGGCGCTGCCGCAAATTCCGGTGGCCCTGCCTTCGCAGCTGCTTGAGCGACGCCCGGACATCGCTGCGGCCGAGCGCAACGTGATGGCTGCCAACGCCAACATCGGCGTGTCGCGGGCGGCGTACTTCCCGGACCTGAGCTTGAGCATGAGTGGCGGTTACTCCAGCAGCAGTTTCAGCAACTGGATCGAACTGCCCAACCGCTACTGGTCGGTGGGCCCGCAGCTGGCCCTCACATTGTTTGACGCGGGCAAGCGCAGTGCCGAGGTGGACCGCACGGTGGCGGTGTATGACCAGACCGTGGCGCAGTACCGCCAGACCGTGCTCGACGGCTTCAAGGAAGTGGAAAACCTGCTGGTGCAGTTGAAGGTTTATGGCGATGAGGCGGTGGTGCGCCAGGAGGCGCTGGATGCCGCTCGCGAGTCGCTGCGCCTGACCGAGAACCAGTACCGCGCCGGGCTGATCGGCTACCTGGATGTGGTCAACGTGCAGACCACGGCGCTGAGTAACGAGCGCAGTGTGTTGAACCTGCTGCAGGGGCGCCTGGTGGCAAGCGTGCAGCTGGTTGCCGCACTAGGTGGTGGTTGGGATGCCGGGCAAGCCTTCGCTGAGCAGGATTGAAGCGACCCGCAGACGCGTACCCCTGTAGGAGCAGCCTTGTGTCGCGATCGGGCCGCAGAGCAGCCCCAGAACTTTGTGTACAAGCACAGATCGCTGGGGCCGCTTCGCAGCCCGATCGCGACACAAGGCCGCTCCTACAGCTACCGCGCATCCGTCCAGGCCCTCGCAGGCTTTGGATCCATTCCCATTCGCAAAAACCCCGTGCGTTTCCCCTAAGCTTGAGTACAATCGTCAGCTTTTTCCGGGCCTCCCGTCCCGTCGCTGGAACTCTCAATGCTGACCGGTAGCTACTCCTCTTCGCTGGTGTTGATTTCGCTGTGCGTGGCGATCCTGGCGTCCTATACCGCCCTTGACCTGACCGGCCGCATCGCCACGGCCAAAGGCCGGGCTGCCTGCCTGTGGATGGGTGGTGGCGCGCTGGCCATGGGCATCGGTGTGTGGTCGATGCACTTCATCGGCATGCTCGCCTTCAGCCTGCCCATCGACCTTGGGTACGACCTTGCCCTGACCGCGTTTTCGTTGCTGATTGCCGTGTTGTCCTCGGGCTTTGCCTTGTGGCTGGTCAGCCAGCCGAGCCTGCCGTGGCAGCAGCTGGCGTTTGGCGCGCTGATCATGGGCGCAGGCATCGCCTTCATGCACTACACCGGCATGGCCGCGCTGCGCATGTTGCCGGGCATCGACTATGACCCGACGCTGTTCGGGGCCTCGCTGCTGATTGCCGTGGGCGCCTCGGCAGCGGCGTTGTGGATCGCCTTCAGGCTGCGCGCGCACACCCCTTATGTGCGGCAGATTCGCGGCCTGGCGGCGGTGGTGATGGGCTTCGCCATCGTCGGCATGCACTACACCGGCATGGCCGCGGCGAATTTCCCCGATGGCAGCTTCTGCGGTGCGCTGGTGGGGGGAGGCCTGCAAGGCGACGGCCTGGTCTACCTGGTGCTGATCACCACTTTGGCGGTACTGGCGGTGGCCTTGCTCACCTCGGTGCTGGACGCCCGCCTGGAGGCGCGCACCGCCGAGTTGGCCCGGTCGCTGACCCTGGCCAACCAGGAACTGACCCAGCTGGCCCTGCACGACACCCTCACCGACCTGCCCAACCGTACTTTGCTGGCTGACCGCATCGAGCAGGCCATCGCCAAGGTAGCGGAGCAGGGCGGCTGCTTTGCCCTGATGTTCATCGACCTGGACGGCTTCAAGCCAGTCAACGATGCCTTCGGTCACCACGTCGGCGACTTGCTGCTCAAAGCGGTGGCGACACGCCTGCGCGGGCACCTGCACAGCCAGGACACGCTGGCGCGCATCGGCGGCGACGAATTCGTGCTGCTGGTGCAGCTGCGCGAGCCGAACGATGCCATGGATGTGGCGGTCAAGCAGGTCAACCTGGTGTCACGGCCGTTCCGCGTGGCCGAGCATGACCTGCAGTTGACGGCGAGCCTGGGCATTGTCCTGTACCCGGGCAATGGCCAGGACCAGCACGAGCTGCTGCGCAATGCCGACGCCGCCATGTACCACGCCAAGAGCGCCGGCAAGAATGGCTACAGCTTCTTCGACGCGTCGATGAACAGCAACGCCCGCCAGCAATTGCAGCTATTGCAGGACCTGCGCCAGGCCCTGGAGCAGCGTCAGTTCCGCCTGCACTACCAGCCCAAGTTCGACGCCCAGAATTGCCAGCCGATCGGTGCCGAGGCCTTGCTGCGCTGGGAGCATCCGCAGCAGGGTCTGTTGCTGCCCGACCGTTTCATCGGCCTGGCGGAAAAGACCGGCCTGATCATTCCGATTGGCGAATGGGTGCTCATCGAGGCCTGCCGGCAGATGCGCCAGTGGCTGGACCAGGGGCACCACGGCTGGCGCATGGCGGTGAACCTGTCTGCCATCCAGTTCTGCCATGCCGGGCTGGTCGAGAGCGTGGCCCGGGCCCTGCAGCAGAACAGCCTGCCGGCCAACTGCCTGACCCTGGAAATTACCGAAACCACCGCCATGCACGACGCCGATGCCAGCCTGACGGTGCTGCAGCGGTTGTCCGACATGGGCGTGGACCTGTCCATCGATGACTTTGGCACCGGTTATTCCAGCCTGATGTACCTCAAACGCCTGCCGGCCAACGAGCTGAAGATCGACCGCGGTTTCGTGCGCGACCTGGAGCAGGACAGCGACGATGCGGCGATCGTTTCGGCAATCGTGGCGCTGGGCCAGGCGCTGGGCCTGCGTATCGTTGCTGAAGGGGTGGAGACTGACAGGCAGCAGGACTTCCTGACCCGCCTGGGCTGTGATTCGCTGCAAGGCTACCTGCTGGGCCAGCCGGTGCCGGCCGAGCAGTTCATGGGCAAGTTGCAGGCCATGCGCCAGGAAAGTACCGCAGTGGGCTAGACCGCGTCGCGCAAGGCGAAGGCGGGCATGAAGGTATCCATCTCCGCCTCGACGGCCTCGATGATGCGCTCTACATCGGCAGCGGCCATTATCGCCGAGCAGGGGATGCCGGCAATCGCCAGCAGGGTTTCGCCGGTGGCGCGGTCGAAAAGCCGCGCGACCATGCTGCGTGGCGCATCCATGCTGGCTTCGAAGCCCAGCGGGTGGAAATGCCAGCGCATCACCTGGCAGGCGTTGGGGAACGTCATCTTGTTCATGCCAGCCTCCTTGTCCGTACCTGGACGTGGTGAGCGGGTGGCCACATCGATGCGGCCGCCGGGAAGGTAACCATAGCACCTGTCATGGAGTATTCTCGGCGGTAAATACGACAAATTTGCTAACACATGACAGAGGTCACATCCTTGTCATGGACGGCATTTGCCTCAGGCCCGCGAGGCAAACGTTTTTCTGGCCCGCTGATGGCAGTTAAGCCGCCAGTTTCTGCCACTTTGATCGACATTACCGCACGATGTTTTCGGACGAGCGGTGCGATCAGCCGAGCAAGCCGGCAGCGATGTTGATGGTAAACCCCAGGATCGCCGTATTGAATACGAACCCTACCAGCGAATGCGCCAGCACCACCCGGCGCAGGCCACGGCCGGCGACCCCCACGTCGGAGGTTTGCACAGCCACGCTGATGGTGAACGAGAAGTAGTGGAAGTCCCAGTAATCGGGGTTGCGTTCGCCATCGGCGAAGCGCAGCGGCGGTTCGTGGTTTTGTCCGGTATAGAACAGCCGCGCGTAGTGCAGGCTGAAAATGCAGCCGATCAACAGCCAGGAGCCGGCCACGGTCAGGCCGGTATAGAGGTAATGCAGCGCCAGCGCCGTGCCTTGCAGGCCACGGCTGGACACCAGTTGCAGGGTGACGGCGGCGAGGCTGGCAATGGCGGCGATGCACACTGTGAGCAGGACCAGGCCGGCGTTTTCGTCTTCGACGCGGGCGACCTTGCGCACCTTTTCCGGGCTGGCGCTCCAGCTCAGGTAGAGCACAAGCAGCAGGTATAGCCACACGCCAAGGTTCCAGCCGGCGAGGATGTGCTGCACGCTGTCGCTGGCAGGGATCAGCCAGCCGCCGAGCAGGCCGACCACGGTGGCGATGCTCAGGCGCGGGTGGGTGTGGGTCAGGCGGTGGAAAGCCATGGGGTCTCGTTTTCGAGTGTATGGGTACCACTCTAGCCGGTCATTACAGAGATGAGGGACATGCGTGGGTCCATTGTGGGAGCGGGCGAGCCCGCGAAGCACGCACCGCGGTGGCTGGCAAGTACCCTGTGGGAGCGGCTTCAGCCGCGAAGAATCCAGCGCGGTGCATGGCACCGGCTGCGCCGGTGTTCGCGGCTAAAGCCGCTCCCACAGGGTATGTGCCGTGCGCTCACCGATTCTTTGCTGCCGCCCATCGCACAGCAAAGCAACTCTCAGTAAACTGCACACTCCAACACCAACATCCGTTGAACTCGAGGTTTCTGCATGACGCTCAGTCCTTTGGCAGGCAAGCCGGCTCCGGCCAGCGTGCTGGTCGATATTCCCCGACTGCTCACCGCCTACTACACCGGCCGCCCCGACGCTGCCGTGGCGGCCCAGCGGGTGGCCTTCGGCACCTCGGGGCATCGTGGCACTTCGCTTGAATTGAGCTTCAACGAGTACCACGTCCTGGCCATTACCCAGGCCATCTGCCTGTATCGCCAGGAGAAGGGCATCGATGGCCCGCTGTTCATCGGCGCCGACACCCACGCACTGTCGGCACCGGCTACCGCCAGCGCCCTGGAAGTGCTGGCGGCCAACGGCGTGCAGGTAATGCTGTCCAAGGACGACGAATACACGCCAACGCCTGCTGTTTCCCATGCCATCCTCTGCCACAACCGTGGCCGCGAGCAGGGCCTGGCCGACGGTATCGTCATCACTCCGTCGCACAACCCGCCGCAAAGCGGTGGCTTCAAGTACAACCCGCCCAACGGCGGCCCGGCCGACAGCGACGTCACCAAGTGGATCGAGGCCAAGGCCAACGAACTGCTGGCCGCTGGCCTGGCGGGCGTCAAGCGCATGGACCATGCCCAGGCGCTGCAGGCATCCACCACCCAGCGCCACGACTACGTGAGCAACTACGTGGCCGACCTGGAAAACGTCATCGACTTCGACGTCATCCGCGGCGCCAAGCTGCGCCTGGGCGTCGACCCGTTGGGCGGGGCAGGGGTGCGCTACTGGTCGGCGATCGCCGAGCATTACCAGCTGGACCTGGAAGTGGTGAATACCGAGGTCGACCCGACCTTCCGCTTCATGACCGTCGACTGGGACGGCCAGATCCGCATGGACCCGTCATCGCCATACGCCATGCAGGGCCTGATCGGCCTGCGCGAACGCTTCGACGTGGCCTTCGCCTGCGACCCGGACCACGACCGCCATGGCATCGTCACCCCGGATGGCCTGCTGCAGCCGAACAACTACCTGGCCGTAGCCATCGACTACCTGTATCGCCACCGCCCGCAATGGCGCAGCGATGCCGCCGTCGGCAAGACCGTGGTGTCCAGCGGCCTGATCGACCGCGTCACCAAGCGCCTGGACCGTGAGCTTTACGAAGTGCCGGTGGGATTCAAGTTCTTCGCCCAGGGCCTGTTCGACGGCACGCTGGGCTTTGGTGGCGAGGAAAGCGCGGGGGCTTCGTTCCTGCGCCGCGATGGCTCGGTCTGGGCCACTGACAAGGACGGGCTGATCCCGGCCTTGCTGGCTGCCGAGATGACCGCCCGCACCGGGCGCAACCCCAGCCAGGCCTACGCCGACCTGACCGAGGCGCTGGGCAAGCCTTTCGCCACCCGTGTCGAAGCCAAGGCCGATGCACGGCAGAAGGCTTTGCTGAGCAAGCTGGCGCCGGAGCAGGTGAAGTCGACCGAACTGGCGGGTGAGCCGATCGTGCAGATCCTCAGCCATGCGCCGGGTAACGGTCAGGCGATCGGCGGGCTGAAGGTGATGACCGCCAATGGCTGGTTCGCCGCGCGCCCCTCGGGCACCGAGGACATCTACAAGATCTACGCCGAAAGCTTCATCGATGAGGCGCACCTGCAGCGCCTGGTGCAGGAAGCGCAGGTACTGGTGGATGCGGCGATTGCCTGACAGGTAACAAACCGCTTGGTTCTGCGGCTCGGTGTAAATTAGAATTAATCTTATTTACGCCACCGCAGGGCCTTCCCCCATGATCGACGCCGCGCCGCCACCGGAGCATAGCCTGCCTGCCCTGTACCGGGAACATCGCGGCTGGCTGGAAACCTGGCTGCGGCGGCGCATGGGCAACGCCTGGGATGCCGCCGACCTCAGCCAGGATACCTTCCTGCGTATCCTGGCCAGCGCCCAGCCGCTGGCAGACATTCGTGAACCGCGTGCCTACCTGCTGACCGTGGGCAAGCGCCTGTTGAGCAACTTCCACCAGCGCCGCAGCCTGGAACAAGCCTACCTCGATGCACTGGCGCACTTGCCCGAGCAGCATGTGCCCTCGCCAGAGCAGCGTTGGCTGCTGCTGGAAACCCTGCAAGCCCTCGACGAGTTGCTCGACGGCCTCAGGGCGCCGGTACGCAAGGCCTTTCTCTGGAGCCAGCTGGAGGGCCTGGGCTATGCCGAGATCGGCAAGCGCCTGGGCGTTAGCGAGCGCTCGGTCAAACGCTACATGGCGCAGGCCTACGAGCATTGCCTGCTGGCCGAATTGTAATGACCAGCCATTCTCCCGAAACCCGCGAGGCATTGCGGGCCGCCGCGCGCTGGCTGGCGCTGGTGGACTCTGGCGCTGCCAGCGAGGGTGACCTGCAGTGCCTGGAGCAATGGCGCACCAGCAGCACCTTGCACGAACACGCCTGGCAAAAGGCACTGCTTTTGCGCCAACGCTTTTGCGCGCTACCCGGCGCAGTGGCCATGGCCACCCTGGACCGCCCGGATACCGGCCGCCGGGCTTTGCTCAAGCAGGCCCTGGGCGTGGCGGTATTGTTGCCAGCTGCCTGGCTGGCAAGCCGCGAACTGCCGCTGGAGGCCTGGGCCGCCGACATGCACACCGCGGTCGGGGAGCGCCGGCAGGTGCTGCTGAACGATGGCACATTCGTGCAGTTGAACACCGACAGTGCGGCGGATATCGACCTGGGCGCCCGTCACCTGACATTGTTGCGTGGCGAAGTGGCAGTCAGGTTGCCCGGCAATCCGAGCCTGACGCTGCGGGTGCCCTACGGCCAGGTCGCGCTGGATGCCGGCGAGGTGTGCCTGCGCCTGGTCGATCAGGCTTGCCGGGTATCGGTGCTCGAGGGCACGGCCAACCTGCAGCCGCGGCTCGGCCCGGCACTGCTGCTGCAGGCCGGGCAGCAGGCCAGCCTGCAAGTGGCCGGGGTTGGCCCTGTCACAGGGCTGGACGCCTGGCAGCTGGGCTGGCGCGAAGGCGTGCTGCGCCTGGAGGACCGCCCCTTGGGCGAGCTGCTGCACGAGCTGCGCAGGTACCGGCCCGGCGTGCTGCGCTGGGCGCCCGAACTGGAGGCCCTGCGCGTGACTGGCACGTTCCGCCTCGACGACACCGACCGGGTGCTGGCCTTGCTTGCCGCCAGCCTGCCGTTGCAGGTGCACACGCGCACGCGGTATTGGGTGAGCCTGGCCCCGCGAGAAAATCGCGCATGAGGCTGTCCCCTTTTTTTCACTCACCGGTCATTACCGGTAGGAGCAAATAAAGGGGAGCCTTGTTCAATGCCTGTTGTCATGACCTGCCGCCTGCGCCCACTGGCGCGTGCGGCACATCCGCTGTTCGCCATGAGCCTGTTGTTGTGTGCACCAGCCTGGGCCGATGAACCCGCCCGGCGCAGCTATCAGGTGCCGGCCGCAAGCCTGGGGGCGGCACTTACCCAGTTTGCCGACCAGGCCGGGGTCAGCCTGTCGCTGGACCCGCTGCTGGTCAACGGCCGGCAGAGCAAGGGCCTGTCCGGCAGCTACAGTGTCGACGAAGGCTTCACCCAACTGCTGCGCGGCAGCGGCCTGCAGTTGCTGCCGGTGGGCGAGGGCGCTTTCACGTTGATGCCGGCCACCCAGGCGGGTAGTGCGCTGGAAATCGCCCCGACCAGCATCGTCGGTGGCCTGGCCGCAGGCAACGAAACGCAACCCTATGCCGGTGGCCAGGTGGCCCGTCAGGGTTCACAGGGCCTGCTGGGTACGCGCGACTTCATGGAAACCCCGTTCAGCATCACCAGCTACACCAGCGAACTGGTGAAAAATCAGCAGGCGCGAACCTTGGGCGAGCTGATCGCCAGCGACCCATCGGTGCGCGCCACCAACCCGGCGGGTGGGCGCTTCGAGCAGTTCACCATTCGCGGCTTCAGCCTGTTCAACAGCGATGTGGCCTACAACGGCCTGTACGGCATCTTGCCGACCTACTCGATCGACATGGAAATGGCCGACCGGGTCGACATCATCAAAGGCCCCAGTCAGCTGATCAACGGTATTTCACCGCGAGGCAGTGTCGGCGGCGGCATCAATGTGCAGCCCAAGCGGGCCGGCGTCCAGCCGCTCACCGAGTTTACCGGCAGCCATGCCTCGGCGGGCCAGGCAGGCGGTGCGGTGGACATTGGCCGGCGCTTTGGCGAAGGCCAGCAGTTCGGCGTGCGTTTCAATGGCGTGAAACAGGCGGGCGACACCGAATGGGACCACCAGCGTGTCGAGCGCGAAATGGCGGTGCTGGGCCTGGACTTTCGTGGCGAGCGCCTGCGGCTTTCGGCAGACCTCGGCCATACCGAGCGCGACGCCGATGCACCGCAGGAGCGGGTGCTGGTCGGTGCCAATGCCAAGGTGCCGGATGCCAACGACGTACGCCACAACTACGCCCAGGCCTGGAGCAAGGCGCGCACCAACGACACCTTCGGTGCGCTGCATGCCGAGTACGATATCAGCGAGTCGCTGCTGGCCTATGGCGCGGTCGGCGCGCGCAAGAGCAACCATGACTTCCTGCGCCACAACGTGTCCATCAGCAACGATGCCGGCGACTTCACCGTGCAGCCGCGCGACTTCACCCGGGATGAAACCGTGCGTACCGCCATGGCCGGCGTGCGCAACTGGTTCCATACCGGGCCGGTCAGTCACGAACTGAACCTGGCCGCCACCTACTTCTACATGGACTTCACCAACGGCGGCGCCCGCTATGCCTCGGCGCCCAGCAACCTCTACCACCCGGTGGCCACGCCGACACCGGGCACACCAACCCGCATCGACCCCGAGGTGTACACGGAGAACCGGTTCTCCGGCGTGGCTCTGGCCGACACCCTGGGCTTCTTCGACGACCGCCTGCTGCTGACCTTGGGTGCGCGCTGGCAGCGGGTGCAAGTGGATGACTGGAGCGACGGCATCAAGGGGGATACCGCCTACGATGAAGAGAAGGTGTCGCCCTCGGGCGGCGTGCTGCTCAAGGTTACCGACCAGCTGTCGTTGTATGCCAACTACATGGAGGGCCTGAGCCAGGGCAAGATCGCGCCGTCGACATCGGTCAACGAAGACCAGATCTTCCCACCGTTCACCAGCCGCCAGGTCGAGGTGGGGGCCAAGTACGACCTGGGCCAGGTCGCCTTTACCGCCAGTGCCTTCCGCATCCGACAGCCCGCCTACGAAACCAACCCCACGTCGCGGGTGTTCGGCCCCAATGGCAAGCGCGACAACCGCGGTATCGAACTGAGCGTGTTCGGTGAACCCGTGCAAGGCGTGCGTGTGCTGGGTGGGATGATGTACATCGACAGTGAACTGACCGACACCATCGGTGGCGCCTACGATGGCAACCGCGCGCCGGCCACGCCCGAGTACAACGTCAACCTCGGCGCCGAATGGGACGTGCCTGGGGTGAACGGCCTGACCCTGACGGCGCGAGGCATCCACTCGAGCTCGCAGTACCTGGACCAGAACAACAGCAAGAAGATCGACGGTTGGGAGCGTTACGACCTGGGCGCGCGTTATGCGTTCAAGGTGGATGCCACCCAGATTACCTTGCGCGCCAGTGTCGAGAACGTGCTGGACGACCGCTACTGGAGTTCGGCCGGGGCCTCGGATGACAGCGAGCCGGGGCTGACGTTGTCCACGCCGCGTACCTGCCTGCTGTCGGCGACAGTGGGTTTCTAGCCCATTCTAAAAGCTGGCGCATTCCCTGTAGGAGCGGCCTTGTGTCGCGAAAGGGCCGCAACGCGGCCCCAGGATTGATGCGCAACAGTTGAAATTGCTGGGGCTGCTTTGCAGCCCTTTCGCGACACAAGGCCGCTCCTACAGGTTGAACCGATCGGTCAGACCGAATCAGGCACCACGGCGATCACGTCGATCTCCATCAGCCACTCGGCCTGGGCCAACCCGGCCACCACCAGCCCGGTGGAAATCGGGAACACCCCCTTGAGCCACTTGCCCACCTCCTTGTACACCGGCTCACGGAAGCGCGGGTCGGTGATGTAGGTGGTGGTCTTGACGATGTGCGACAGGTCCGAGCCGGCCTCTTCGAGCAGCTGCTTGACGTTCTTCATCGCCTGCTCGGCCTGGGCCCTTGGGTCACCCAGGCCCACCAGGTTGCCTTCGAAGTCGGTGCCGACCTGGCCGCGCACATAGATGGTGTTGCCGGCGCGCACCGCCTGGCACAGGTCGTTGTCCAGGGTCTGGTTGGGGTAGGTGGCCTTGGTGTTGAACATGCGGATGCGAGTATGGGTAGGCATCAGTGGGCTCCGAGGGTGCTGACGTTGCTGATCTTGGATTGTTGCTGCTCATCCGCCGCGCGTTGTTCGCGGTCGCGGTAGGCGGTATAGGTGCGTTGCGTGGCGATGTGACCGGCGACGTGCTTGGCGTCGTGCCACACGCCCCAGATGAACGACGAGCCACGGCGCGACAGCCACGGCAGGCCAAGGAAGTACACGCCCGGCTCGCGGGCCACGCCGCGTTGGTGCTGGGGCTTGCCGTTGGCGTCGAAGGTGTCTACCTGCAGCCAGCTGAAGTCGACACCGTAACCGGTCGCCCAGATGATGCTGGTGACGCCGGCCTTGGCCAGGTCCAGCTGCTGCAGCGGGTTGCGCATGCATTCAGGGTCGGCCAGGCGCTTGCGGGCTTCGGGCTCTTCCGGCAGGTCCAGGCCGTTGCGCTCGATGTAGGCATCGGCGGCATCCAGCAGGGCCAGGTAGTTTTCGTCGCCGCGGTTGATGTTCTCGACCAGGTTGTCCTGGAAGCGCGCCACGCCGTTTTCGAACGACTGGGTCAGGCCGACCAGGGTCATGCCCTGGTGGGCGAGGGCGCGGAAGTCCACGGTGTGGCCGCCACGTGCGCCACTGACGGCAATGGTCACGTGCTCGCGGCCAGGCTTGGCGATTTCCGCATCCCACTCACCCAGCACGCCCAGCCACCAGCAGAAGTCGCGGTTGCGGTAAGCGCGTGGCGGGCGATCGTGGGCGCCGACCGAGAGGTACACCTGGCGCCCGGCACGCATCAGTTCTTCGGCGATCTGCACGCCGGAGGAACCGGCGCCGACCACCAGCACAGCGCCTTCTGGCAACTGCTCGGGGTTGTAATAGGCCGCGGAATGGATCTGGTGCAGGTTGCCGTCTTTCGGTGCGATGGCCGGGATCACCGGCTTCTGGAACGGGCCGGTGGCGGCGACCACGCGGTTGGCGCGAATCACGCCTTCACTGGTTTCGATGGTAAAACCGGGACGGTCGCTGTTGCGCAGCACTTTCTTCACTTCGATGCCGGTGCGTACGGGCAGGTTGTACTTGCGTACGTACTGCTCGAAGTAGTCGGCCACCTGGTCCTTGCCGGCGAAGGCGTCGGCGTCGAGGTTGAATTCCAGCCCCGGGAAGCGGTCGTGCCAGACCGGGCCGTTGGCCACCAGCGAGTCCCAGCGGCCGGTGCGCCAGGCCTCGGCGATGCGCTTGCGCTCCAGCACCAGGTGCGGCACGCCAAGCTTGCTCAGGTGTTCGCTCATGGCCACGCCGGCCTGGCCGGCGCCGACGACGAGGGTGTCGATTTCGAGGTTGTTCAGTGTCATGTCCGAGCCCTTGTTCAGGCGGTTTTTGTCAGGTCGGTTTGGAGGACCGCCGTTGCCTGGGGCCAGACTAGGGATGCCGTGGAATTGGCGAAAATAGTATTTAGCTGGGGTTTGCCGATAAAACGGCGAAGACCCTGGATTCTGTGGCTTGCGAGTTGGACGCAAAGGGGCCGCGCGCTGTGCCGACAGGAATGGTTGGCCCGAAACAGATGTAGGAGCAGCCTTGTGCTGCGAAGCGCCGCGCGGGCGGCGCTCGATCTCAGCCACAACAAAGTTTTTTCCTGCCTAACCCCTCGGAAAAAGGTCGTTTCGCCGGCCGAAAGGTTCAACCCAGAATGCCGTGTATCGCACAGCACAACAGGAACCATGACATGACTTTTTCCATCATCGGTCGTTGCCAGGAAACCGGCCAGGTCGGTATCGCCATCAGCTCTTCAAGCATCGCAGTGGGCGCCCGCTGCCCGTGGGTGCGTGCCGGTGTGGGTGCGGTCGCCACCCAGAACATCACCTTGCCGGCGCTGGGCCCGCAGATTCTCGATGCCCTGGAACAGGGCCAGTTGCCGCCTGCCGCTGCGCTGGACCGTGTACTGAGCGCCAATGGCTGGAGCGAGTACCGCCAGCTCACGGTGATCGACAACCATGGCCAGGTGGCGCTGTTCACTGGCAAGGAAGCCTTGGGCACGCACTACGCCCTCGCCGGTGAGCAATGTGCGGCAGCAGGCAACCTGTTGGCCTCGACCCAGGTGATCGAGGCGATGGTGCAGGCCTTTGAACAGGCTGGCGGGCATCTGGCCGACCGCCTGCTGGCGGCCATGCACGCGGCGATGGCTGCAGGCGGCGAGGCGGGGCCGGTGCACTCGGCGGCGTTGAAGATTGCCGGCGAGCTGACCTGGCCGCTGGTGGACCTGCGCGTGGACTGGGCCGAGGCCGACCCGATCGCTGTACTCGATGGCCTGTGGCAGGCGTACCGGCCGCAGATGCAGGACTACGTCACCCGCGCCCTCAACCCAACTGCCGCGCCAAGCTACGGGGTGCCGGGCGATGAGTGAATTTGCCAGTCGCGCGCTGCTGGCCAGGCTGATCGGCTTTGCCACGGTCAGCCGGGATTCCAACCTCGAACTGATCGGCTTCATCCGCGACTACCTGGCCGAGCTGGGCGTGGAAAGCGAACTGTTCCATAACCCGGAAGGCACCAAGGCCAACCTGTTTGCCACCATCGGCCCCCGGGACGTTGGCGGCGTGGTGCTGTCCGGGCATACCGATGTGGTGCCGGTGGACGGCCAGGCCTGGACAGTCGAGCCGTTTGCCCTGAGTGAGCGCGACGGGCGTCTGTATGGTCGGGGCACGGCCGACATGAAGGGCTTCATCGCTTCGGTGCTGGCGGCTGTACCGGCGTTTCTCGCCCAGCCGTTGCGCATGCCGGTGCACCTGGCGTTCTCCTACGACGAGGAAGTCGGCTGCCTGGGGGTGCGCTCGATGCTGGCCGCGCTGGAGCAGCGTCCGCACAAGCCACGGCTGTGCCTGATTGGCGAGCCCACCGAACTCAAGCCGGTGCTGGGGCACAAGGGCAAGCTGGCGATGCGTTGCCAGGTGCATGGCGCGGCCTGCCACTCGGCGTATGCGCCGTATGGGGTGAATGCCATCGAGTATGCGGCGAAGCTGATCGGCAAGCTGGGTGATATCGGTGATGCCCTGGCGTTGCCGGAGCATCACGACAAGCGCTTCGACCCACCGTTCTCGACTGTGCAGACTGGTGTGATCAAAGGGGGCAGGGCGCTGAACATCGTGCCGGCGGAATGCGAATTCGATTTCGAAGTGCGGGCCTTGCCGGGGTTCGAGGCGCAGGCAGTGGCCGACCAGTTGCAAACCTATGCCGAGGCCGAATTGCTGCCGCGCATGCGCAAGGTCAATGCCGCCAGCGCCATTCGCTTGCAGCCGTTGAGTGCGTATCCGGGGCTGGCCACCCCAGCGGATAGCGAGGCGGCTCGCCTGGTGGCGTTGCTCAGTGGTTCGGATAAGTTCGGTACGGTGGCGTTTGGTACCGAAGGTGGGCTGTTCGAACAGGCAGGCATCCCGACTGTGGTGTGTGGGCCTGGGAGCATGGACCAAGGGCACAAGCCGGATGAGTTCGTCAGTGTCGAGCAGTTGCGGGGGTGTGATGCCATGTTGCTGAGGTTGGTGGATTACCTCAGGCAGGGTTGATTGCGCTGGCCTCTTCGCGGGCACGCCCGCTCCCACAGGTACAGCACCGCCAGGACAGCCGGCGATATACCTGTAGGAGCGGGCGTGCCCGCGAAGGGCTGCAGAGCAGCCCCAATCAAGATTTCAGAAGGTAGCCTTGACCTGCAGGCCAACCACCAGCGCGTTGTCGATATCCTTCCCGGAGAACGCACCCGGTTCGATGATGTACTGCACATCCGGGCGCAGGTTCAGCCACGGCGTGGCCTGGTAGCCGTAGCTCAGCTCGACCAGCTGCTCGGCGCTGTCGATATCGGGGAACTGCTCCCCGGCATTGAACGCGGCATCTTCCAGCACGTCGCGGCTACGCGGGTTGGGCACGGCACGGCCATAGCCCAGCGCCACGGTATCCTTCGGGCGGCCTGCGAACGGCTTGTACAGCACCACGCCAGCGCCATACCACTTGGTGAACGGCGAGGCGGCCTTGCTCGACGCCGAGTACTGGCCGAAGGCATGCAGGCTGCGGCCCGGCAAGCCCTGGTCGTTCCACACGGCCTGGTCGACCAGCAGGTAGTGGCCGCCGCGGCCGGACACTTCCTCGTCGCTGCCGATGCGCTTCACATCGGAGCTGTCGTAGTAGTAGCCCAGTTTGTACTCGCCGGGCAGCTCGCCCTGCAGCTTGTACACCAGCTCTACCGGTACCACGGTGCCGGTGGTGTGCTTGGGACCCAGGTGCCAGGCGCGGCTGGAATTGCCGTTGCTTTCCGGGTCGACGTTGAACGCCGCCACACGCAGCTGCCAGGACGGCGACAGGTCGTACTTCACCCGCACGCCCAGGTGGGCATTGGGGTAATTGGTCCAGCCACTGCCGCCAGACATGTTCAGCGGGTGGCCGCAGAAGCCGGCGTTCATGAAGTTGCACAGGATGCCACTGTCCAGGCCGCCGAGGTCGTTGCCCATGGCCATGTAGCCGAGCTTGACGTTGAGTGCCGGGGTGAACAGGGTGCGCTCGTAGCTCAGCTCGGTCAGGCGGGTGTACAGGCCGCCGAAGTTTTCCTGGATCGGCAGCCGGTTGCCCACCAGGTCTTCCGAGGCGCTGTTGCCGCGGCGGTCGTTGATGGTCAGCTGGACCTTGCCACCGTTGTCCAGGCCGTACAGTTTCGACAGGTCGAACTGCACACCCAGTTTCAGGTTTTGCGAGTAGCGCGCCGAGCGGTGCAGGCCACCGTGGGCGTTGTAGGCGGTTTCGCCGCTGTAGTCGCCGGTGAACTTGACGCCGTCTTCTTCCAGCTGGTGACGCAGGCCGCCCCAGTCACCGGTCAGGGTGCTGCGGGTCATCAGGTCGCCGTCGGCCAGGGCGGTGCTGCTGGCCAGGGCCAGCAGCAGGGTGGGGGTGATGCGAATTGCGGATGGCATTGCTGAATCTCGGGTTGTCTTCTAAGGCCTCTTCGCGGGTGAGCCCGCTCCCACAGGATTTTCACTGCCCTTGCAAACGGTGCAGTTCCTGTAGGAGCGGGTTTACCCGCGAAGGGGGCGACGCGGTGTTACGGCAAGGCGTAAGAAATCACGTAGTCGCCACGGTCAGTCGACTGGCGCGCGCCGCCAGCCGTGATCACCACGTACTGCTTGCCGGTCTTCGGCGAGACGTAGGTCATCGGGCCGCCCTGGCTGCCAACTGGCAGGCGGGCCTTCCAGATTTCGTTGCCGTTGCTGCTGTCGTAGGCGCGCAGGTAGAAGTCCTGGGTACCGGCGATGAACACCAGGCCACCCTGGGTCGACAGGGTGCCGCCAAGGGTCGGCAGGCCGATCTTGATCGGCAGGTGCATGCGGATGCCCAGCGGGCCGGTGTCCTCGACGGTACCCACCGGTACCTGCCACGCCACCTGGCGGGTCTTCATGTCGATGGCGGTCAGGGTGCCGAATGGCGGCGCCTGGCACGGAATGCCGGCCACCGACAGGAAGCGGTTCTTGTTCACCGCATACGGGGTGCCCTTGAGCGGTACTGCGCCCATGCCGGTGTTCAGCGCTTCGCCTCCGGAAGCGGCACTGCCTTTGTTCTGCGACGGGATCATCTGGATCCACAGGCCCAGGCGCATGTCGTTGACGAAGATGAAACCATGTACCGGGTCGGTGGAGATGCTGCCCCAGTTCATGCCACCCAGCGAACCCGGGAAGCTCAGCGACAGGTCGGTGCCCGGCGCGGTGTACAGGCCGTCGTAGCGCATTTTCTTGAAGTCGATGCGGCACAGCAGCTGGTCGTACGGGGTTGCGCCCCACATGTCCGATTCGGTCAGGGTCTGCGCGCCGATCTGCGGCATGCCCACCGACTTCGGCTGGGTTGGCGAGTATGGCTCGTTGGGGATGTTGCCTGGCTTGACCGGTACTTCGTCGACCTGGGTCAGCGGCTTGCCGGTGGCGCGGTCGAGCACGTAGATCTGCCCGGCCTTGGTGCCGATTACCACTGCAGGTACCGACTGGCCGTCGTCCTTGGTGAAATCGATCAGGCTCGGCTGCATCGGCAGGTCGAAGTCCCACAGGTCGTTGTGCACGGTCTGGAACACCCACTTCTGGTTGCCGGTGGTGGCGTCCAGGGCCAGTATCGAAGCGCCATAGGTGTGGTCCAGCTTGCTGCGTTCGACACCGTAGATGTCGGTGGACGACGAGCCCATCGGCAGGAACACGGTATTCATCGCCGGGTCGTAGGACATCGGGGCCCAGCTGTTGGGGGTGCTGCGCACATAGGTGCTGTCACCCTGCGGCGCCTGGCGATCTTCCGGGTTGCCGGGGTCGAAGGCCCAGCGCATTTCACCCGTGATCACGTCGAAACCACGGATCACGCCGCCTGGCATGTCGGTCTGGACGTTGTCGGCGATGCGGCCGCCGACCACCACGGTGGTACCGGCCATCAGAGGTGCCGAGGACAGCTGGTAGTAGGAGTCCGGCACATCCCCCAGGCCGGCCTTGAGGTCGACCTGGCCGTTGTTGCCGAAGCCCTGGCAGAACTCGCCGTTATCGGCGTCGACGGCAATCAGGCGGCCATCGATGGTGTTGGTCAGCAGGCGACGCTGGCAGTTGGCACCGGCCGGTACGCTGACCGCGGTGATTGGCGAGCTGTTCGGCTGGGTCGGCTGGGCGATGGCGGCAGTGGCGTCGAAGTAGGCCATGCCACGGCAACGCTGCCAGACCTTGGACTGGGCGTTGATCGCGTTCTTCCAAAGCTCCTTGCCGGTGTCGGCATCGAGGGCGATCAGGTTGTTGTGCGGGGTGCAGATGAACACCTTGTTGCCGACCTGCAGCGGGGTCAGCTGGTCTTCGGCACCGTTGCCGTCGCTGAGCGCCACGTCACCGGTGTGGTAGGTCCAGGCTACCTTCAGCTTGTTGACGTTGTCGCGGTTGATCTGGTCCAGCGCGGCGAAGCGGCTGCCACCTTCGGTGTTGCCGTAGTGGGCCCAGTCCTTCTGCGCCTTGTCGGCTTCGACCGGGGTCATGCCCGGGCCTTTGCCGGTGGGGGCGACACTTGGGTGGGCGACGAACATGTTGCCGGCGGCGATCACCAGCAGCACGGCCATCACCCCGGCAACGCCATAGGCACCGCGGCCGGCGCTGGCGCCATTGGCACGGGCCAGCAGCGGGTAGACCAGCGCCACCACCATGCCGATTGCGCCGAACATGAACAGGCGCGAGAACAGCGGCCAGAACACCAGGCCAGCATCGATCAGCGCCCAGATGGCAGTGCCGACCAGAAATGCCGCGTACAGCCAGGCGCCAGCCGGTTTGCGGCGAGCGATGAGGACGCCGGCGATGGCCATGGCCAGGCCGCCGATCAGGAAGTACCAGGAACCGCCCAGGCCGGCCAGCTTGACGCCGCCCGCAGCCAGGAGGAGGCCGAGCAGGGCGATGATCACGCCCAGGCCGACCAGGATGATGTTTGTGGCGCCAGAGGCGCGCGGGGTTTCTTTCATGCCAGGGATCTCAGCAGGTGGAATGCGCGCAGTGTAATCTCTTAGCTTGCTAATTAACAAGTTGGTACATAATTTTGTGGGGCGGATTGTCGCAGGGCTGAACTGTGCAATGTGTGGCTAAAAGTCTAGATCATGCGTTTAAAAATGCAGTAAACAAGATGTTCATGTCGGGTGGGTGACCCGCGTTCGGTTTTCAATGACCGGATTTACGCCGGCCACGGAGTACTGCTGCTGTAGAACACCGCGAGCCAGATGGTGGCGGTGCCGGGGGCGGTCCATTCCACGCGGTGGCGGTAATGCGGTGGGATGTCCAGGCAATCGCCCGGCGCCAGCAGGCGGGTGTGGCTCTCGTGCTCGAAGCGCAGGCCGGCGGCACCACTGAGCAGCACGATCCATTCGCCTTCGGCCTGGTCGTACCAGAAATCGGGCGGGCTGGCCTGGCCGCTGGAGACGATACGTTCCACGCGCAAGCCCGGGCGGCTGAGCAGTTGGTCGACCCATTCGGCGCTGGTGGGATCGCAAGGGGGAAGGGCAGTCAGCAGGTTGGTCGGGATCATGGAAAACCTCGTTTGAAAGGGGGTGGTTCCACTATGGACGCAATTGCCGTATGCCGCGCTTCTTGACCGGCCCGGCTGTTTGTAAGAACTTTCCGGGATTTGGAAGACGGGCAACAAATGGACAAACTCCTGGCGATGAAGATGTTCGTGGCCACCGTCGATGCCCAGGGCTTTTCTGCTGCCGCACGCCGGCTCGGGCTGGCGACATCGTCGGTGACGCGCCTGGTCGATGCGCTGGAAGCGGCGTTGGGCGCCACCTTGCTCAACCGCTCCACCCGCCAGGTCAGCCTGACCGAGGCCGGCGCCCGGTATTACCAGCGCGCGCGGGGTATTTTCGAGGCCCTGGACGAGGCCGATGCCAGTGTCGCCGACCGGGGCGAGGAGCCTGTCGGTGTGCTGCGGCTGTGCTTGCCGGTGGAGTTCGGCAGGCGGGTCATCGCCCCGCACCTTGGGCCGTTTTTGGCGCAACATCCGGCTCTGGAGCTGGACATCGACCTCAGCGACCGCCTGGATGACCTGCTTGACGGGCGCTATGACCTGTCGATCCGCCTGGGCGACCCCTCGCCCAATGACGAGCTGGTATGCCGCCAGTTGGGGCGCTTCCAGCGCTGGCTGGTGGCCAGCCCGGGCTATCTGGCCGGGCGAGACGCGCTGGAGCATCCGCGGCAGTTGCTCGGGCACGCCTGCCTGCGCTTTCGCTACGGGCAGAAAGGGCGCCCCTGGCGCCTGGCCCGTGGGCAGGACAGTCTGGAACTGGATGTGAGCGGGCCGTTGCGCAGTGCCAATGCCGACATGCTGCGCGAAACCGCACTGGCGGGCAGCGGCATCGCGCTGCTCGCCGACTGGCTGGTGCAAGAGGATGTGGCGGCCGGGCGCCTTCAGCGGCTGTTCCCCGATTGGCAGGCCAGCCCCGGCGCTGCCAATGACAGCATCAACGCCCTGTACCTGCCCAACCATCGTGGTTCGCGGCGGGTGAATGCCTTTATCGACTTTTGCGAAAACCTGTTGCAGCGCAGCACCTAGTGTTGCGCAGTGTGCAAAGCCCTGTTGCGCCAGCGCTGGATTCTCGCCTGAAGAACGTCTGGGTATGGTGGCCAGCATATTCCAGCCATTGCCGAGGACACTCGCATGAACCCTTCCCTTGCCGCGGCGCAGCCTGCAGCCACCGGCCTCAGCCGGGCCTTGGTCGCCCTGCTGGCTTTCTGCTGCGGCGCCATCGTCGCCAATATCTACTACGCCCAGCCCATCGTTGGCCTGATCGCCCCGGACCTGGGGCTGTCCACCGAGCATGCCAGCCTGATCGTTTCACTCACACAGCTGGGCTATGCCCTGGGCCTGCTGTTGCTGGTTCCACTGGCCGACCTGTTGGAGAACCGCCGCTTGATGGTGGCTACCGCCGTGCTGGCCTGCGTCAGCCTGCTGCTGGCGGGTACCAGCAGCAGCGGCCAAGGCCAGCTGTTCCTCGGCTACGCGCTGCTGATCGGTTTCAGTTCCGTGGCGGTGCAGATGCTCATCCCGCTGGCCGCGCACCTGGCGCCGGAGCAGCAGCGTGGGCGGGTGGTCGGCAACATCATGGGCGGCCTGCTGCTGGGTATCCTGCTGGCGCGGCCGTTGTCCAGCCTGGTGGCCGACTACTTCGGCTGGCGTGCGGTGTTCATTGGCGCTGCCGGGGTGATGCTGGCGATCATCCTGCTGCTGGCCCTGACCTTGCCGCGGCGGGTGCCCGAGCACAAGGCCAGCTATGCCGGCCTGATGCTGTCGCTGCTCACGTTGCTGCGCCGTTATCCCTTGCTGCGCCAGCGCTCGCTTTACCAGGCGTTGATGTTCGCGGCGTTCAGCCTTTACTGGACGGCGGTGCCGATGGCCCTGGCAACCGAGCATGGCCTGTCGCAGAGCCAGATCGCGGTATTCGCCCTGGTGGGCGCGGTGGGCGCCGTTGCCGCACCCATGGCCGGCCGCCTGGCCGATGCCGGGCATGCCCGGGCCGGTTCACTGCTGGCGTTGTTGCTGGCGCCAGCGGCACTGTTGCTGGGGCTGACAGTGCCGGGCTACAGCGTGATCGGCCTGGGCCTGACCGGCGTGCTGCTGGATTTTGCGGTGCAGATGAACATGGTCATCGGCCAGCGTGAAGTGTACGCGCTGGACCCGGCCAGCCGCGGGCGGCTGAACGCGGTGTACATGACCAGCATCTTCCTGGGTGGGGCGCTGGGTTCGGCGGTAGCCAGTGCGGTGTTCAGCCAGTTTGGCTGGCAGGGTGTGGCGCTGGTGGGGGCGGGGTTGCCGGGGGTGGCCTTGGTCATCTTCATGGCCAAAGCGCGCCGGGGTTGAATGCGAGCTCACAGGTTGTCGCGATCCCTGTAGGAGCGCGACAGCCTTTGCGTAGTGCTACCGCCCAAGCGGCAACGCCACACCAATCAAGGCAAACAGGCTGCCGCAGCAGCGATTGAAGCCCTTGCCGCCCCTGGCCAGCCATGGCCGGATGCGAAACGCCAGGCGTGCCAACAGGTATTCGACCAGGAACTCGACGCTGGCAAAGGTTGCCGCCATCACCACGAACTGCAGCAGCAAACCTCGCTGCGGGTCGATGAACTGCGGCAGGAAAGCGCCGTAGAACAGCAGCACCTTGGGGTTGGCCATGGCCGACAGCAAGCCCTGGCGGAACAGCCCGGCATTGCCCGGCCGCGCGTTTTGCGCAGTCAGTTCCAGGTGCAGGCCCGGGCTGCGCCACAGTTGGATACCCAGCCAGATCAAATAGGCACCACCCACCCATTTGAGCACGCTCAGCACCGAGGCCGAGGCCTGCAGCAGCGCGCTGAGGCCGAACATGGCAAGGGCGATCAGGGCGCTGAAGCCAAACACTCCGCCGACGATGGTGAACAACGTCCTGCGTGCGCCATACAGGGCACCATGGGTCAGGGCCAGCAAGCTGTTGGGGCCTGGGGTCAGCGACAGGCCGATGCTGGCCAGCAGGTAGATGAGCCAGGTTTCGAGTGCCATGGTGGGAACGCCTTGTTGATCGGGAGGGCGCCAGTCTATGGCGTCGGCTTTGGTCAGAAATAGTATGATCTGGACATCTGATAGTTTTTTCTGGACGCAATGCCATGCTGCCCGATATCCGCTTGCTGATCTTGCCATTACCGGATTTCGCCCTGCTGCCGTTCGGCGCCTTTCTCGACAAGTTGCGTTTCAGCGCCGACGACGAGGACTACAGCCAGCAGCGCTACTGCAGCTGGACCGTGGCAGGGCTGACCCTCGACCCGGTGCCGTCGAGCAGTGGCGCGGTGGTGCAGGTCGAGGCCGTCGCTGGCCAGCTCGAGCTGGCCAGTTTCGACTACCTGGTGGTGTTCGGCGGGCGCAACGCCATGGCCACTGCCGCGCTGGCGCCTCGCTACCGGCCCTTGCTCAGGCAGGCCGGCAAGGCTGGCGTCAAGCTGGTGGGGGTCGACAACGGTGCTTTCCTGTTGGCCGCCTGCGGGTTGCTGCAGGGCCACAAGGTAGTGGTGCACTGGCGCCACGAAGCCGAATTCCGCGCAGCCTTCCCGCATTTGCAGGTGCTGAGTGAGCAGCTGTATTGCATCGACGGTAGCCGCATCACCTGCGCTGGCGGCACCGCGGCCATCGACCTGGCCGTCGCGCTGTTGTCACGGGCCTGCGGGCGGGCCCGGGCGCTCAAGGGCCTGGCCGACATGCTGGTGGATGAAACCCGCGATAGCCGCCATGCCTTGCGCTCGCTGGAGCTGGGGGCCGGGCAGGGGCGGCAGGTGCAGCGCGCCCAGGCGTTGATGCGTCATCACCTGGGTTCGCCATTGACCACGGAGCAGTTGGCGGCGGAGCTGGGCATCAGCCGGCGCCAGCTGGACCGGCAGTTTCACGCCAGCCACGGCATGAGCGCCAAGGCCTGGTGGCTGGAGATGCGCCTGCAACAGGCGCGCTGGCGCTTGCTCAATTCCAGCCACAGCCTGGCGCAGATTGCCGATGAAGTGGGCCTGGGCGATGCCAGTTACCTGGGCAAGTGCGTGCGGCGGCGGTTCGGTTGCACGGCCCAAGCGTTGCGTGACGGCAATATCTCGCCCTGAAGCCCGGCGCGCACTCTGTAGGAGCGGCCTTGTGTCGCGAAAGGGGTGCGAAGCGCCCTCGGTATCTTGGCATCAATGCAAAACTGCCGGGACCGCTTTGCGGCCCTTTCGCGACACAAGGCCGCTCCTACATAAAGCGCGTCAGCCGGGTCTACTGCGGCGTCCCGAACAACCCTGTCCAGTAAATCCCCGCATCACTCTTCGGGTCCACCGCATATGCAGCGCCCAGCTCACGGAAGTCCGGGTTCATCAGCGTCGCGCAGTGCCCTGGGCTATCGAGCCAGCCATCGACCACCTTGCGCGCGGTGTCACGCCCGGCGGCGATGTTTTCGCCGATCTGCTGATACAGGTAGCCGGCCAGCTCTGCCCGGTCACCGGGGGTGCGGCCATCCTTGTCGATGTGGTCGAAGAAGTTCTGGTTGGCCATGGCCCGGGTGTGGTTGGCAGCAACCCCGGCCAGCACCGTGCTCCAGCTCAGCGCGGGGGCGGCGGCGAAAGGCTGGCCACCACATTGGCGCGGCACCTTGCGCGCGGCGTTGATCTCCTGCAGCACCTTCTGCCCCTCGGCCTGCCAGTCGCCCAGGCGGCCACTGAGCAGCGGCCGGGCCAGCACGATGCGCCAGTCGCGGCCTTCCTGGCTGACGCCGATATCGACGAACTGTGGGTCGAGCACCACCTGGCAGA
The DNA here is from genome assembly GCF_036784815.1 of Pseudomonas sp. TE3-3-F2023. Taxonomy (NCBI): domain Bacteria; kingdom Pseudomonadati; phylum Pseudomonadota; class Gammaproteobacteria; order Pseudomonadales; family Pseudomonadaceae; genus Pseudomonas; species Pseudomonas sp. TE3-3-F2023. Next base: position 3,233,640 of record NZ_CP145113.1, read on the forward strand.
AGCTTTCTTCGATGGCATGCATGGCAGCGCGCGCATCGCGCGGCCCCGACAGGCTGATGGCCTGCACATTGACCATCGGGTAGGCGGCGCGGGTCATGGCCTGCTGCAGGTCGCGCGTACCCTCTGGCGACAGCGCCAGGCGGGTATCGCTGTTGAGCGGCGGCAGCTCCAACGACGCTTCGCCACCGCAGGGCTGGGCCTTGCTGCGGTAGACGTTGATCGAATCGATCAGTTGCGCCTCTTCGCCGGTGGCAGCCAGTGCCCCGGCCGAAACGACCAGGCCCAGCGACAAGGCGGCAACGGATGACAGGACGCGCATGTGGATCTCCCTATGACTGGCAGCGTCGTGGTTTGCGCTGCTCATCCTACACAAGCCCGCGGCTTTTGGCCCGGGATCGTGCAAAGCAATGAAAACGCCGGCATTCGATGCTGGCGCCACAAGGGGGAGTAGACCACTGATCATCGGAAAAGTGCGGACAGTTGGTAATCATTCCTATCAAACCGCAGTTGTCAGCCCGTTTGCCGGCGCCCGCTGGGTATCAGCGCGCCACCGCCTGGTTCGGTTTGTAGAATAGAAAATGCCTGGTCTGCGCCGTCCGGCGGTAGGCTTTGGCCCAGTCCGGGCGCACATTGCGATCATGGAAGTACAAGGCACCCCCGGTACGGTCTTTCAACTGCTGGTTGAGCGCCTTGCGCGCAATCTCCTTGGCAATGTCGTAGCGTTGCGCTTCTTCGACCTGGTCCGGGCGCCCGTCGCACCACCAGGAGAACTGGCAGGCCTTGCTTTCAACACCCTGCTTGACCACGCCACAGATGGTATGCGGGAAGCCATCGTGGCCCAGGCGGTTGAGCACGACGTTGGCCACGGCGGCCATGTCTTCGGCGTCGGCACCCTTGGCTTCCCAGTAGATGGTGCGGGCCAGGCAGGTGATGCTGTCATCCAGCGGCGCCTGGCCGGCCGGGTCCACTGCCTGCGCTTCGCCCGGCGTGAGGGTCTCGGCCTTTTTCGGGGGTGGTGTGTCATTCACCACTTTTTCCTCGAGCACCTCGGCCTTGTCCTCGGCGACGGCAGCCTTGGCCGGGGCGGCCGCGTGCAAGGGGCCTGCGAGCAGGGCCGAAACCAGGCCGATCACCATCCACGAAAAGCGCATGATGCAAGCTCCCGAACTGTGGGCTGGTTCACAGTCTAGCCAAGCGCAAGCATCAGCACCAAAGGCAGGGTGGCGGCGGCCAACACGGTCTGCAGGGCGATGATGGTGGCCATCAGCGGTGCGTTACCGCCCATTTGCCGAGCCATCACATAGGAAGACGACGCAGTCGGCAGTGCCTGGAAAAGCACCGCCACCACCGCTGCCTGGCCACCCAGGCCAAGCAGGCGACACAAGCCCCAGGTGGTCAGCGGCATGACCAGGAACTTGAATGCCGACGCCGCCATCAGCGGGCGCACCTGCTGGCCCAGGCGGGCACCACCCAGGGCTGCGCCGACGCACAGCAGGCCCAGCGGCAGTGCGGCCTGGCCCAGGGCCTTGACCGTGGGTTCGATACCCGCTGGCAAGCCCAGCCCGCTGACGCGCAGCAGCAAGCCGCCAGCGCAACCGACGATCAAGGGGTTGGCGAAAATGGCCCGCAGCACCGTGGCCGGTGAGCTATGGCGGGCACTGAAGCGGGCGAACACCAGCACGCAAAGCAGGTTGACCAGTGGCACGATGGCGGCGTTGGCCACTGCCGCCAGGGCGATGCCGGCGCTGCCGTAGATACCCGCTGCAAGGGTGGCGCCGATGTAGTTGTTGAAGCGGATGCCGCCCTGGAACACCGAGGTGAAGTCGGCACCGTCGTGGCTCATTGCGCCCTGGTACAGCATCAGCAGCACAGCCCCGGCCAGGGTCGAGAGCATCAGCACGCCGACCATGCCCAGCACCGGTACGCCATCGAGGTTGGCAGTGGCCAGGCCGTGGAGGAACAGCGACGGCAGCAGTAGGTAATAGCTCAGGCGCTCGGCGCCGGGCCAGAAGTTATCGGCGAGGAAGCCGCGCAGGCGCAGGAAAGTGCCCAGGGCAATCAGCAGAATGATCGGCAGCAGGGTAGTCAGCAGCAGGTGGAGCATGATCGACGTTCCGTGGTCGGGTACGGGGCACAGATTACTGGTGCGGATCGATCTGTAAAAACGTTGTTTTCTGCACTAACCATTGAGGAGAAATGCATGATTGAAGTCGACATGGCTCTTGTAGAAGCGGCCTTGTGTCGCGAAAGGGGTGCGAAGCGCCCCCAGGATATCGGCATCGCCACAAAATTGCCGGGGCCGCTTTGCGGCCCTTTCGCGACACAAGGCCGCTCCTACAAGGCCCTGCGAACCTTCACGCCTCCAGCGCAGTCTTCAGCACCGCGCTCAAATGCCGCCGCTGGCTCTTCTCATGCTCCAGCAACACCACCCGCCGGGTCAGCTGCGGGTCGCCAAATGGCAGGCAGGTGGCCGGTGGCAAGCGTTGCAGGTCGTCATCGGCCATGGGGATGATTGCCACGCCCAGGCCCATCACCGCCATGCGCGCCAGCGCTTCCTGGCTGTCCAGCTCCATCTGCTCGCTCACCTGCAAATGCTGCCGACGCAGTTCCTGTTCGATTTGTCGTCCGGCCCAGGCACGCTTGTCGAAACGCAGGAACGGCTGGCTGGCCAGCAACTGCGCCACGCTTTGCCCGGCCAGGTCGGGGCTGGCGATGGCCCAGAAGCGATCTTCGAACAACGGCGTGAAGTCCAGGCTTTGCGGGTAGGGGCTGACCGGCTCGGTGGTGATCGCCGCATCGAGTTCGCCGTCTTCCACCCGCCGTGCCAGTTCCGCCGACATGCCGGAGGCCACGCTGATGTGCAGCTGTGGGTGGTGCGCCTTGATCCACACCAGTGCCTTGGGCAGGCGTCGCGCCAGCACCGTGTGGATCGCCCCCAGGCGCAGGCGGCCGCGCAGGCTCGGGCCGCTGGCCAGGGCGTCGGCCAGTTCGTCATAGCTAGCCAGGATGGTCTCGGCGCGGGCCACCGCCAACTGGCCGGCTTCGGTCAGCGACACCTGCCTGCGGCTGCGGTCGAACAAGGTCACCTGCAGTTCGTCTTCGAGGGTCTTGATGTGCAGGCTCACCGCCGAAGGGGTGAGGCTGAGCAGGTCGGCGGCACGGGCGAAGGTGCCGTGGCGGGCGATGGTCACCAGGGTGCGCAGGGCTTTGAGGGACATGCGGTTGAGGTCCGGTTTCAAGCTGACAGGGCTGCATTGTCAGGCTCGGCCCTATCGCCGGCAAGCCAGCTCCCACAGGTACTCCGCCGGCGGTGGCCATTGTGGCAACCTGTGGGAGCTGGCTTGCCGGCGATAGGGCCGGAGCAGGCAGCACTGTTTCAACGTGCACCACGCCCATAGGCCTGGCTGATCCGGTCGATCACCATGGCCAGGGCGACGATCGCCAGCCCGGCCTCGACGCCCTGGCCGACATTCAGGGTCTGGATCCCCGACAGCACATCCTCGCCCAGCCCGCGGGCCCCGATCATCGAAGCCACCACCACCATCGACAGGGCCATCATCACCGACTGGTTGAGCCCGGCCATGATGCTCGGCAGCGCCAGCGGCAGGGCGATGCGCCGCAACCGCTGCCAGCGGCTGGCCCCCAGGCCATGGGCGGCTTGCAGCAGCGAAGGGTCGATCTGGCTCAGGCCCAGTTCGGTCAGCCGTACCAGCGGTGGCAGGGCATAGATCAGCGTGGCGAACACGGCGGGCACCTTGCCCAGGCCGAACAGCATCAGCACCGGGATCAGGTAAACGAAGGCCGGCAAGGTCTGCATCACATCCAGTACCGGCAACAGCAACCGCTTCGCCAGTGGCCGGGCAGCCAGCAGGATGCCCAGCGGCACGCCCACCAGCACGCAGAGGCCGGTACTGACCAACACCAACGCCATGGTCTGCAGCAGTTTGTCCCACAACCCGAGCATGCCGATCAGGGCCAGCAACGCCACCAGTACCGCGCTGCGCAGCACGCTGCGGCTGGCATGCCAGGCCAGCAGGCCGACCAGCAACAGCAGCAGCCACCATGGCAGCAGGCGCAGCAAGGTTTCCAGGCCGACCAGCAGTTGCAGCAACTGGTCCGAGACGCTGCGCAGGTGATCGCCGTAATGCAGCACCAGCCAGTCGACCAGCCGGTTGATGCTGTCGGCAAAGGAAAATTGCAGGGCTTGGGGGAAGCCGCCGCTCACAGGCTGGCCTCGACCTTGGCGGCAATGTCCGCAGGCAACCAGGCTTTCCACACCTTGCGGTTGTCGCGCAGGAAGGTGAGGGCAGCGTCACGGGGCGGCGTGCGCTTTTCGCTCATGTTGGCCAGTGCCTGGTTCAGTCGGTCGATGGGCAGGTCGACCCGCTCGAACGCGCTCACCAACTCCGGGTAACCCTCGCGAAAGGCCTTGGATACGCCAATCGACAATTTGGCTGGCAGCGAACTGCTGCCCTTGGGCTCGGGGTTGCCGGCATCGGTGAGGGTGGCCCAGGCCTGGGCATCGAACGGTGGCTCTTGCAGGCGTATGAGTTTGTATCGCCCCATCAAAGGGGTCGGGTTCCAGTAGTAGAACAGCACCGGTTGGCCACGGCGGATGGCCGAGCCGATTTCGGCATCCATTGCAGCCCCGGAGCCGCTGCGGAAGTTGGTATAGAGATCATTCAGCCCGTAGGCCTTGAGTTTCTGGCTGTTGACGGTTTCGGATGTCCAGCCGCTGGGGCTATTCAGAAAACGCCCTTTGCCGGGTGACTCGGGGTCGCGGAACACCTGCGAATAACGCTGGAGGTCCTCGACGCTGCGCAGTTCAGGCGCCACGGGTTTCAGCTTGCGTGCGGCATCGCCCTCGATCACGTAGGCTGGCACCCACCAGCCTTCCTCGGCGTTCTTGACCGTGTCGCCCAACGCGAACACTTGGCCGGCCTGTTCTGCCTTGACCCAGGCGGGGCTGCGCCCGGCCCACTCCTCGGCGATTACCTGCAGGTCGTTGCGCGCCAGGGCCACTTCCATGCTGACGGTGCTGCCGGGCACGGTATCGGTGGTGTAGCCGTAGCCACGCTCCACGATCAGCCGCAGGATCTCGGTGGTGAGGGCGCCGCTTTCCCAGCCTATGGCACCAAAGCGGATGGGCTCGCTGCGTTCTGCCGAGGCGGCGCTGTCGGTGCTGGCCAGGCCTACGGCGAGCAGCAGGCCGGCCAGCAACGTCGGGATCTTTTTCATGGGGCCTCTTGGAGTGGCGCTACTGAGTTGCCGCAAGTGTAGACGACCGGCTCCAGGCCCGGCAGGAAGGCCGCTGCACGCGATTGGCAGCGGCCTGCAGACGGCTCAGACGCGGAATTGGTCCATCAGCGCCTGTTGCTGGTTGGCCAGGCTGTTCAGCGACTGGCTGACCCGCGCCGACTCGTTGGCCTGCCCCGACAGCGACTCGGTGACATCCCGGATGGTTGCCACGTTGCTGTTGATTTCCTCCGCCACCGCGCTCTGTTCCTCGGCGGCCGAAGCGATCTGCAGGTTCATGTCGGTGATCACCGTCACTGCCTGGCCGATGCGCTGCAGCGCGGTGACGGCCTGGCCAACCTGCTGCACGCCGCCCTGGGCCTGGCGGTGGCTGTTGTCCATGGCACCGACCACTTCGCGGGTGCCGTTCTGCAAGGCCTCGATAACCTGGCGGGTTTCTTCCACCGATTCCTGGGTCCGCTGGGCCAGGTTGCGCACCTCGTCCGCGACCACGGCAAAGCCGCGGCCGGCTTCACCGGCGCGGGCCGCCTCGATGGCGGCGTTCAGCGCCAGCAGGTTGGTCTGTTCGGCGATCGAGCGGATCACCTCCAGCACCGAACCGATCTTCTCGCTGTTCTGCGCCAGGCCCTGTACCTCGGCCATGGCGTTGCTCATGTCGGCGGCCAGGGCATCGATGCTGTGGGTGGTGCGGTCGATCACCGCCAGGCCTTCGCGGGTGGCCTGGTCGGCGTCGCGGGCGGCCTGCGCGGCCTGGGCGGCGCTGCGGGCGACGTCCTGGGCGGTGGCACTCATCTCGTGCGAGGCAGTGGCCACCTGGTCGACCTGGCGGTACTGCTGCTCCATGCCAGCGCTGGTCTGGGTGGCAATTGCCGAAGACTGGTCAGCGGTGCCACGGGCTGCCTGCACCGAGCGTTTGACCTCGGCGATGGTCGGCTGCAGCTTGTCGAGGAAACGGTTGAACCAGCCGGCCAGTTCGCCCAGTTCGTCCTGCTTCTGATAGGTCAGGCGGCGGGTCAGGTCACCTTCGCCGCTGGCGATGTCCTTGAGCATGCTTGCCACGCCGAGGATCGGCCGGGTAACGCCACGGGCCATCAGCCACACCATCAGCAGGCCGGCAACCGCCGCCGCCAGGCCCAGGCCAAGTTCCAGCAGGGTGCCGCTGGTGTTCAGCGCGTCCAGTTCCTGTTTCAGCGCTTCGGCCGGCCCGGTCAGGGCGTTTTCCGGCACATCCAGCAGCACGCCCCAGGGCTGGGCATCCGGGATCGGCCGGAACGCGGCCAGCACTTTCAGGCGCTGCTGGCCGTGCACGATGGTCATCTTGCCGTCGGCCAGCTTGCGCACCAGTTCGGCACCTTTGGCGGTATCGACCTGGTCGAAGCGCTGGGCCAGCTTGCTGGCATCGGCGCTGTAGCCGGCCAGCAGGCCGACCGGGCTGAGAATGCCGACCGTGGTGCGGCCTTCGTACAGGCTGCGGCTGGCCTCCTGGCTCAGGGCCTGCAGGCTGTTGAGGTTGATGTCGATGGACAGGGTGGCGATCACCTTGCCGTCGACTGCCAGGGGGAAGACGATGCTGGTCATCAGCACCTGCTGGCCATCGATGTCGTAGAAGTAGGGCTCCACCACGCACACCTTGCCGGATGTGCGCGGGCACACCCACCAGGTATTGGCAGGCTGGCCGCTGGGGCCGATCTCGGTGTTGGCCATGTCATGCTCGGGCAGGGCCATGGCCGTCAGCTGGCCGACACGTGGCTGCGACCAGTACAGGGCGAAGCGCCCGGTTTCGTTGCTGCCCAGTTCGGCCTTGCCGACAAACAGGCTGTCCTTGTTGTCCAGGGCGTTGGGCTCGAATACCAGCGACAGGCCGAGCAGCTCGGGGTTGGCCTGCAGGGCGGCGCGCACCTGGCGGGTCATGTCCTCGCGCAGGTCGAAGGCATCGAGAAAGCGCTTTTCCGCCTGCTCGCGCAGGAACAGCACCTGGCGGGCGAAACCGGCGCCGTACTGGTAGGCGTCCATGAACTGGCGGCGGATGTTCAGCGCCTGCACCTCGCCCTGCGACTCGATGCGCGACTGCGCCGACTCGGTCAGCATCTGCATGCTGCTGGCCTTGACCAGGTCCGAGCTGTGGTCCATGCGGTACAGCGACAGGCCGACGAGCAGGGTGACGATGCCGGCCAGGCAGAGACCGGCGAGCAGGGTGATCTTCCACTGGATGGAAAGTTGTCGCAAAGGCATGGGGTGGGTCCCTTTTTTTGGACAGTAAGGGTTATGGCTTTGGGGCTGGGCGGCGCTCGATCTCACAGGCGAAAGAAATCTCCAGCCAGGCATCTCCCAGCCTTCCCACCCTATCGGCCCATCCCATTTTTTCTTTATTCAAACATTCAATTTAAATTTCCGCCCTCTGTGTAATCCGCCGCAACATGGCGCTTTTGACATCTGCTGCTCACTGCTTCACAGTGCGCGCTTTTTTTCTGTCGCAATGAGGTAAGCCAACCATGAATGCAGTGATCGCCGCGGTCGGCATCATGCTGATACTCAGCCTGTCCCGCGTGCACGTGGTCATCGCCCTGATCATCGGGGCCCTGGCCGGTGGGCTGGTGGGCGGCCTGGGTATCGAGGGTACGCTCAAGGCCTTCAACGGCGGCCTCGGTGGCGGGGCCACGGTGGCCCTGTCCTATGCACTGCTGGGCGCCTTTGCCGTGGCCATCGCCAAGTCCGGCCTGGCCCATGCCCTGGCCGACCGCGCCCTGGCCATGATCGACCGCCAGGGTCATGCCAATGGCGGCAAGGTCAAATGGTTGCTGGTCGGCCTGATGCTGGTGGTGGCGGTGTCGTCGCAGAACATCCTGCCTATCCACATTGCCTTCATCCCCTTGCTGGTGCCGCCGCTGCTGTACGTGCTGACCCGCCTGCGCATCGACCGCCGCCTGATCGCCTGCGTGATCACCTTCGGCCTGATCACCCCGTACATGTTCCTGCCGGTGGGCTTTGGCAACATCTTCCTCAACGAAATCCTGCTGGCCAACGTTGCCCGCGCGGGTGTCGACGTGAGTGGCGTGAATGTCACCCACGCCATGGCCATCCCGGCGGCCGGCATGCTGGCCGGCCTGTTGCTGGCGGTATTCATCAGTTACCGCAAGAAGCGTGACTACGACCTGGCGCGCATCGAGCAGGTGGAGCAGGTGAGCGTGCAGTACAACCCGCTGACCCTGCTGGTGGCCGGGTTGGCGATTGCCTCGGCGTTCATCATCCAGTTGTGGCTGGATTCGATGATCATCGGCGCGATGGTCGGCTTCCTGATCTTTTCGCTGTCGGGCATCGTGCGCTGGAAGGACACTGACGACCTGTTCACCGAAGGCATGAAGATGATGGCCATGATCGGCTTCATCATGATTGCCGCCTCGGGCTTTGCCGATGTGATGAAGGCCACCGGTGAGGTGAACAGCCTGGTGGAAACCTCGGCGCAGTGGATCGACCACAGCAAGGGCATCGGTGCCTTGCTGATGCTGCTGGTGGGCCTGTTGGTGACCATGGGCATCGGCTCGTCGTTCTCCACCGTGCCGATCCTGGCCGCGATCTTCGTGCCGCTGTGCGTGCAGCTGGGCTTCGACCCGCTGGCCACCGTGTGCATCGTTGGTACCGCCGGCGCCCTGGGTGACGCCGGCTCGCCTGCCTCGGACTCGACCCTGGGCCCGACCTCGGGGTTGAACGTGGATGGCCAGCACCACCATATCTGGGACACCGTGGTGCCCACCTTCATCCACTACAACCTGCCACTGCTGGCGTTCGGCTGGCTGGCGGCGATGACGCTGTAGGGGGAGGGCGTCAGCCCTTGTCGGGCGGCGGCGAGATGCGGTTGAGCACGGTGCTGCCGTCCTTGCTGCGGGTCAGGTAGACCGGCAGCACCTTGGGCAGGTTGTTGACCAGGCGCCCCACCTCGCGGGTGTTGTAGATGCCGCTGATGCGGATGCGGCCGGTACTGGCGTCGGCCAGCAGCAGCGGCGCAGCGAGGTATCGGTTGATTATCGGCAGGGCCTGTTCCAGGCTCAGGTTGTCGAGCACCAGCTTGCCGTCGCGCCAGGCCAGGCTGTTGCCGTAGTCGTCGCTCTGCTCCAGTTGCGGCTCGAAGTCGCCCTTGTGATAACTGGCCTGCATCCCCGGGCCCAGGCGGTAGCCACCGGCGCTGCCGTCGCTGGATACCAGCACCGAACCTTCCACCAAGGTGACCTTGACCTGGTCCTGGTACTTCCACACGTTGAACTGGGTGCCGGTAACGCGGGTCTGGCCACGACCGGCATGCACGATGAACGGGTGGCTGCTGTCGTGTTGCACCTTGAAGAACGCCTCGCCACGCTTGAGCGTGACCTGGCGCTGGTCCTTGTAGTTGAGGTAGGTGAGCTCGGTGTTGAGGTTGAGCTGCACCGTGCTGCCGTCGCTCAGCTGCACGGTCTGCATGTGCGCACCGGCTTCGAAGTGCTGATAGTGATTGGGTAGCCAGCCTTGTTCCCAGCCCACCCAGCCGGCCAGCGGCAGCACCGCCAGGGCGATCGCGGCAGCGGATGCCAGCGGCCGCCAGTTGCGCGGGCGTGCGGCCTTTTGCACGGGCGGGTTGAAGTCGATGACGGTTGCATTGCGCGGCAGCAGGTCGGCGGTTTGCCAGATTTCCAGCATCGCCTGGTATTCCTCGGCATGCCGGGGGTCGGCCGCCAGCCAGCGAGCGAACGCCTCGCGCTCTGTCACCGTGCAATCTTCGGCGTGCAGGCGCATGCACCAGTGCGCGGCGGCGTCGGTGATGGCATCGTCTGGGCTGGGATTGAGGCGGTCGTGGTTCATTGCGGCTCCGGGTTTTGCGCATTCTACCCTTGCTGGAGGGCTCCCGAGAACCGAGGTAATGGCGAATGACTATCAGTTGAGCCGGTTTTCGTCGGATTGGTGATGGTTTTCCAGCGTTTGAGAACCCTTCGCGCAGGCAAAACAATGGCTGAAATCGTTGGGGCTGCCTTGCAGCCCATCGCGACACAAGGCCGCTCCTACATGGAATCGCGTTCCCCTGTAGGAGCGGCCTTGTGTCGCGATGGGGCGCAAAGCGCCCCCATGGCCTCTCAGAACTGCGCCGCCTCCAAACCATAGAGGCTGCCACTTCCCGCCCGAATACTCGCCTCCAGCCCCAACCCCCGCGGCAGAACCCGCTGGAAGAAGAACTCCGCACACGCAAGCTTGGCCCCATGAAATGCGGCATCTTCGTCACGCCTGGCCAACGCCACCGCCGCCATCCGCGCCCACATGTAGGCATACGCCGTCAGCCCGAACAGCTGCAGGTATTCCACCGCCACTGCGCTGACCAGGTTGGCATCCTCGCTGGCCCGCGCCCGCAGCCAGGCGCTGGTGGCCTCCAGCCGCGCCAGGCTCGCTTGCAGGGCATCACGGTGCAATGGCGCATCCACGCTGAAGGCCCGCACCTCGGCGGCAAAGCTGGCCAGCGCCCGGCCACCGTCAGCCAGCACCTTGCGCCCGAGCAGGTCGAGGGCCTGGATGCCATTGGTGCCTTCATAGATCTGCGCAATGCGTACGTCGCGCACCCGCTGCTCCTGGCCCCATTCGCGGATGTAGCCATGGCCGCCGTACACCTGCTGGCCGAGTACGCAGCTTTCCAGGCCGTTGTCGGTGAAGAACGCCTTGGCCACCGGCGTCAGCAGCGCCACCAGGCGCTGAGCATGTTCGCGCTCGCCAGCGTCTTCAGCGTAGCGCGCCAGGTCCAGTTGCTGGCCGACGTAGGCGGCAAACGCCCGCCCACCTTCGGTGAGGGTGCGCATGGTCAGCAGCATGCGCCGCACATCGCCGTGGTGAATGATCGGGTCGGCAGCCTTGTCCTGTGCCTGCGGGCCGCTGGCGGCGCGGCTTTGCAGGCGTTCGTTGGCGTAGCGGGCGGCGCTCTGGTAGGACGCCTCGGCACAGCCGATGCCCTGGATGCCGATGGACAGGCGCTCGTAGTTCATCATGGTGAACATCGCCGCCAGGCCCTTGTTCGGCTCGCCCACCAGGTAACCGACGGCACTGTCGAAGTTCATCACGCAGGTGGCCGAGGCCTTGATGCCCATCTTGTGTTCGATCGAGCCGCAATGGGCGGCGTTGCGCGCCCCCAGGCGGCCATCGGCCTCGACCAGGTACTTGGGCACCAGGAACAGCGAGATGCCCTTGGCACCGGTGGGTGCATCCGGCAGCTTGGCCAGCACCAGGTGGACGATGTTCTCGGTCAGGTCCTGTTCGCCGCCGGTAATGAAGATCTTGCTGCCGCTGATGCGATAGCTGCCGTCTGCCTGGGGTTCGGCGCGGCTGCGGATCAGCCCCAGGTCGGTACCAGCATGGGGTTCGGTGAGGCACATGGTGCCGGCCCAGCGGCCCTCGTACAGGGGCGGCAGGTAGGTGGCCTTGAGCGTTTCGCTGGCGTGGGCGTCGATCGCCAGGCAACTGCCGGCGCTCAACGCCGAATACAGGCTGAAGCTGCAGTCGGCGGCATAGAGCATTTCCTCGAACAGCACCCCGAGCATTTTCGGCATGCCCATGCCGCCATGTTCGGGGTTGCCGCCCAGGCCGACCCAACCGCCTTCGCGGTAGGTGTGCCAGGCCTCGCGGAAGCCGTCAGGGGTGGTGACTTCGCCTGCGGCGAAGCGCACGCCTTGCTCGTCACCGTTGCGGCTGATCGGGGCAATCAGCTGGCCGGTGACTTTGGCTGCTTCCTCGAGGATGGCATCGGCGGTATCGGCGTCGATGCGCTCGGCCAGGGCTGGCAGGCGGGCCCACAGGGCCGGGGCGTTGAACACATCATGCAGGACGAAGCGCATGTCGCGCAGGGGGGCTGTGTAGGTGGTCATCGGGGGCTCTTGGAATAAGGGAAACATGGGCTGGCCTCTTCGCGGGCACGCCCGCTCCCACAGGTCAAGCACAGGGTTCGAGGCCGGTGCGGTCCCTGTGGGAGCGGGCATGCCCGCGAAGAGGCCACCACTGGATCAGAGGGCTTTGGCCCGGTCGCGCAGCACGTACTTCTGGATCTTGCCGGTGGAGGTCTTGGGCAGTTCGCCAAACACCACGGTCTTTGGCACCTTGAACCCGGCCAGGTGCTCGCGGCACCAGCTGGTGATGTCGGCTTCGCGGGTGTCTTCGCGGCCCGGCTTGAGGGCAATGAAGGCGCACGGGGTTTCCCCCCATTTTTCATCCGGACGCGCCACCACCGCGGCTTCCAGTACCGCCGGATGCTTGTACAGGGCATCCTCGACCTCGATGGTGGAGATGTTCTCACCACCGGAAATGATGATGTCCTTGAGCCGGTCCTTGATCTCGACATAGCCGTCGGCGTGCCAAACGGCCAGGTCACCTGTGTGGAACCAGCCGCCACGGAAGGCTTCGACGGTGGCTTCGGGGTTCTTCAGGTAGCCCTTCATCACCGTATTGCCGCGCATGAAGATCTCGCCAAGGGTATTGCCGTCGCGCGGCACCGGCTCGAGGGTTTGCGGGTCGGCGACCATCAGGCCGTCGAGGGTCGGGTAGCGCACGCCCTGGCGGGACTTGATCCGCGCGCGCTCTTCCAGCGCCAGTTCATCCCATTCGTCATGCCAGGCACACACGGTCACCGGGCCGTAGACTTCGGTCAGGCCGTAGGTGTGGGTGACCCGGATGCCCATCTCTTCCACGGCGCCGATGACCTTGGCGGGGGGCGCGGCGCCGGCGACCATGGCCTGCACCGGGTGCTCGATGGCCGCCTGGGCCGCCTCAGGCATGTTGACCAGGGCGTTGAGTACGATCGGCGCGCCGCACAGGTGGCTGACCCGGTGCTCGCGGATCAGGGTCAGGATCTTCTGCGGGTCGACCCGGCGCAGGAACACATGGGTGCCGGCCAGCGCGGTGATGGTCCATGGGTAGCACCAGCCGTTGCAGTGGAACATCGGCAGGGTCCACAGGTACACCGGGCGATGGCCCATGCCCCAGACCATCTGGTTGCCCAGGGCGTTCAGGTAAGCGCCACGGTGGTGGTAGACCACGCCCTTGGGGTTGCCGGTGGTGCCGGAGGTGTAGTTGAGCGAGATCGCCTGCCACTCGTCATCGGGCCACTCCCAGGCAAAGTCCGGGTCGCCCTCGGCGAGGAACGCCTCATAATCCAGTTCGCTGACCGCACGGCCTTCGCCATACTCCGGGTCATCCACATCCACCACCAATGGCGGGTGCTCGAGCAAGGCCAGGGCCGCCTCGATGACCGTGTGGAACTCGCGGTCGGTGATCAGCACCTTGGCCTCGCCATGCTGCAGCATGAAGGCGATGGCTTCGGCATCCAGGCGGACGTTCAGGGTGTTGAGCACGGCGCCGGTCATGGGCACGCCAAAATGGGCTTCGAGCATGGCCGGAATGTTGGGCAGCATCACCGCCACGGTGTCGCCACGACCGATACCCCGGCCCACCAGGGCGCTGGCCAGGCGTCGGCAGCGTTGGTAGGTCTGCTGCCAGTTGCGGCGGATGGCACCATGCACTACCGCCGGATAGTCGCCGTATACGGCAGCGGTGCGTTCGATGAAACTCAGCGGAGTGAGCGCGACATGGTTGACGGCAGCGGGCATCAGGCCCTGGGCATAGATCGACATGCGGTAATCCTGTAGGGGAGGCAGGCACAACCTGTGCGCTTGACCCCCGGTGGCTGATTGTTAGCTCTGTTCAGGGTGCAGGGACGCGGACGGTGGGCCGCTCCCTTGTCGCAGTTTTACGCGAGTCGCTATGGTATTAGGAATATCGACTATAGCAATATAGTAAAACTACTATAACAACGAGCCGCCTACCGTGGACAACACTGCCTATCCCTTGCTCGCCAAGGACCCACAACCCAGCCTGATGCTGGCTGGCGACGCCAGGCCGTTGGCACTCAACCCGGCACTGCAGGCCTGGGTCGATGAAGGCCCGGCACTGGCCAGCTGGCTGCCGGGCAACTGCACCGCCCTGGTGCGCGCCTGCCTGCGCCAGCGCCGGGCGATCGCCGATGTCGAGGTGCAAGTCGGCGAACGCATCGTGCTGTGGAGCTTCATCCCTGACGACCAGGGCCAGCAGGTGCTGGCGCGTTGCCGCGACGCCAGCGACGAGCGCCATGGCGCACGCGAGGCCAGCCGCGCCCGGCGTCTGTACCGGCTGATCATCGAGAACACCACCGATCTGATCTCCCGGCACAGCCCTGACGGCCGTTTCCTCGATGCCTCGCCGGCGGCATTCCGCCTGCTTGGCCTGTGGCCCGAGCAACTGCGCGGCATGGCCGTGCATACCTTGCTGCACCCACGCGAGCGCCGCCAGGTGCTGCGCCAGGCCGCCGCCGCCCTGGACCAGGACGGCTACCACACCATGACCTGCCGCGTGCGCCAGGCCGCAGGCGGCTACCGCTGGTTCGAAATCGCCAGCCGGGCCATCCGCGAAACCTACACCGGCGCGGTGGTGGAGGTGGTCAGCGTGTCTCGCGACATCACCCTGCGCATCGAAGCCCAGGAAAGCCTGGCGCACAGTGCCCGGTTGGCCACCTTGGGCGAGCTGGCTTCGGGCATTGCCCACGAGATCAACCAGCCGTTGGCTGCAGTGGTCAACTACGCCAACGCCAGCCAGCGCTACCTGCAGGGCCTGGAGCGTGACCCGCAGGCCCGCGAGCGGGTGGGACAGGGCCTGCAGCGCATCAGCGAACAGGCCACCCATGCCGCCGAAGTGATCCGCCGCCTGCGCGCCTTCCTGCGCAAGGGGCCACGCCGCCTGCAGGCGCTGGACGTGGCCGAGGTGGCCGGCGAAGCCATGCGCCTGTGCGCCTGGGAGGCCGCACGTGACCAGGTGGTGGTCGAGCTGCGCATGAGCGCGCAGCTGCCCTTGGTGTATGCCGACCGGGTACTGCTGGAGCAGGTGCTGTTGAACCTGCTGCGCAACGCCATCGATGCCAACCGCGAGCAGCATGGCGAGCGGCCGTCACGTATCCTGCTTGGCGCTGCGCGCGATGGCGATGGCGTGCTGGTCGAGGTGGCCGACCAGGGCCCGGGCGTGGCGCCCGAGCGCCTGGATGAAATCTTCACGCCGTTCACCACCAGCAAAGCCGACGGCCTGGGTCTTGGCCTGAGCATGAGCCGCAGCCTGATCGAGGGCTTTGGCGGCAACCTGTGGGCGCGAGCCGGTGACAATGGTGGTCTGGTACTGTGCTGCCGCCTGGCGGTCAGCAGGGGATAAGGGGAGATGGCGGTGCAAGCGAAAGTGTATGTGGTGGATGACGACCAGGGTATGCGGGACTCCACGGTGTGGCTGCTGCAGTCGGTGGGCTTGCAGGCCTTGCCGTTCGCCGGTGGGCAGGCGTTTCTCGACGCCTGCGTCGACGATGGGCCGGCTTGCGTGCTGCTGGATGTGCGCATGCCCGGGCTGGGCGGGTTGGCGGTGCAGCAGGCGATGCGCGAGCGTGGCCTGGGGTTGCCGGTGATCTTCGTCAGCGGCCATGCCGATGTGCCGATCGTGGTGCGGGCATTCAAGGCCGGCGCCTGCGACTTCATCGAAAAGCCCTACAACGACCAGTTGCTGCTCGACAGCGTACAGGCCGCGCTGGAGAACGCCGGGCGGGCACGCCAGGACGACCAGGCGCTGGCCCGGGTGCAGGCGCGCATCGACGGCCTGACCCCGCGCGAGCGCGATGTGTTCGTGCCGTTGGCCCAAGGGTTGAGCAACCGCGAGATTGCCGAGCGGCTGGGGGTGAGCGTGAAGACGGTGGACCTGTACCGGGGGCGAGTGATGAAGCGGTTGCAGGCCGATAGCCTGGCGGAGTTGGTGGGCATGGCCATAGCCTGCGGGGCGGTGGAGGCATTGGGCCTGCGATTGCGGCAGTGACAGCAGTCACAGTTCCCTGTGGGAGCGGGCGTGCCCGCGAAGCAGGCACCGCGGAGGATGGCACGGGCTTCGCCCGTGTTCGCGGGCATGCCCGCTCCCACAAGGGCGCGCAGGTTTTCAGGTGTGCTTAAGCAATTCATGAAATTTTCCATAGCAACCTAATCAAAGCTTTGACATTCACTGCCTAGGCAGTAATATTTTTACACAATTAATCGAGCAGTCTCCGATGGCCCATTTCTCCCCCGAAAACTTCCAGACCTGCGCCATCGGCATGCTGCTTGGCCGTGCGGCGATCCTCAAGGACCGCATTCTCGACTGGCACCTCGAATCGGAAGGCGTCACCGCCGCGCAGTTCAAGGTGCTGATCATCGTCACCCAGTACCAGGTGGACACCCCGGCCGAACTGTGCCGTTACCTGGGCCTGGACAGCGGGTCGATGACCCGCATGCTCGACCGCCTCGAGCAGAAGGAGCTGATCGTGCGCAACCGCTGCGCCGACGACCGCCGCCAGGTGCGTCTGGCTCTTACCGCCGATGGCCAGCGCCTGGCTGACCGCCTGCCGGAAATCGGCGCGGCGGCCATGAACGAGTTGTGCGGCGCGCTGGCAGCCGAAGAGCTCCAGGCCCTGGAAGGCCTGCTGGCCAAGGTCCTGCTCGCTGCCGGCGACCCGTTGACGATCCGCCGCTTCGGCGATCGTTGATCCCTGTCACGAATTATCCAAGGTATTGTCATGGCCATTCCCGCAGACACCCCGACTCCCTCCGCCGCGCCCGAACCGTCGCGCAAGCGCAAAGCCTGGCTGCTTGGCCTGCTATTGCTGCTGATCCTTGCCGGCGCCGGTGCCTGGGCCTGGTACAGCCTGGTCGGGCGCTGGCACGAAAGCACCGACGATGCCTACGTCAACGGCAACGTGGTGGAGATCACCCCGCTGGTCACTGGCACCGTCACCAGCATCGGTGCCGATGACGGCGACCTGGTCCACGCCGGCCAGGTACTGCTGCAATTCGACCCGGCCGACAGCCAGGTGGCTTTGCAGTCTGCCGAAGCCAGGCTGGCGCGCAGTGTGCGCCAGGTGCGCGGGTTGTACAGCAACGTCGACGCGCTCAAGGCCCAGCTGGAAACCCGCCAGGCCGAACTGCGCAAGGCCCGGCAGGACTTCAATCGGCGCAAGGTGCTGGCCGACAGCGGTGCGATTGCTGCCGAAGAGTTGTCCCATGCCCGCGATGACCTGAGCGTGGCCGAGGCCGCCGTCAACAGTGCGCGCCAGCAGCTCAGCACCAGCGCCGCGCTGGTCGACGACACCGTGGTGTCCTCGCACCCCGAGGTGATGGCCGCCGCCGCCGACCTGCGCCAGGCCTACCTCGACCACGCCCGCACCACCCTTGTGGCACCGGTCACCGGCTATGTTGCCAAGCGTACCGTGCAGCTGGGCCAGCGCCTGCAACCGGGCACCGCGACCATGGCAGTGATCCCGCTGGACCAGGTGTGGATCGACGCCAACTTCAAGGAAACCCAGCTGCGCGACATGCGTATCGGCCAGCCGGTGCAGATCAGCGCCGACCTGTACGGCAGCGAAGTCAGGTACAGCGGCACGGTCGACAGCCTAGGCGCCGGCACCGGCAGCGCCTTCGCCCTGTTGCCTGCGCAGAATGCCACCGGTAACTGGATCAAGATCGTCCAGCGCGTGCCGGTGCGCATCCACCTCAGCCCCGACCAGCTCAAGGACCACCCACTGCGTATCGGCCTGTCCACCGTGGTCGAGGTCGACCTGCACGACCAGAGCGGCCCGGCCTTGGCCCAGCAGCCACCCCAGCAGGCCAGCTACACCACCCAGGTGTATGACCGCCAGCTGGTCGAAGCCGACAACCTGATTGCCCGGTTGATCCACGAAAACAGCGCAACCGGCAAGACGGCCCAGCGATGAGCAACAACGCTGCTGCCCAGTTCACGCCGCCGAGCCTGCTGCTGACCACCATCGGCCTGTCGCTGGCGACGTTCATGCAGGTGCTCGACACCACCATCGCCAACGTGGCCTTGCCGACCATTTCCGGCAACCTGGGGGTGAGCTACGAGCAGGGCACCTGGGTCATCACCTCGTTCGCGGTGAGCAACGCCATCGCCTTGCCGCTGACCGGCTGGCTCAGCCGGCGGTTTGGCGAGGTGAAGCTGTTCATCTGGGCCACGCTGCTGTTCGTGCTGGCCTCGTTCCTGTGCGGTATTGCCCAGTCGATGCCGGAGCTGGTCGGTTTTCGCGTGCTGCAGGGCGTGGTGGCCGGGCCGTTGTACCCGATGACCCAGACCTTGCTGATCGCGGTCTACCCGCCGGCCAAGCGCGGCATGGCCCTGGCGCTGCTGGCGATGGTCACGGTGGTGGCGCCGATTGCCGGGCCGATTCTCGGGGGCTGGATCACCGACAGCTACAGCTGGCCGTGGATCTTCTTCATCAACGTGCCCATCGGCCTGTTCGCCGCCGCCGTGGTGCGCCAGCAGATGCGCACCCGGCCGGTGGTCACCAGCCGCCAGCCGATGGACTACATCGGCCTGCTGACGCTGGTCATCGGCGTTGGTGCGTTGCAGGTGGTGCTGGACAAAGGCAATGACCTGGACTGGTTCGAGTCGTCGTTCATCATTGTCGGCAGCCTGATCTCGCTGGTGTTCCTGGCGGTGTTCGTGATCTGGGAACTGACCGACCGTCACCCGGTGGTCAACCTGCGCCTGTTCGCGCACCGCAACTTCCGCGTCGGCACCATCGTGCTGGTGGGGGGCTATGCCGGGTTCTTCGGCATCAACCTGATCCTGCCGCAGTGGCTGCAGACGCAGATGGGCTACACCGCTACCTGGGCCGGCCTGGCGGTGGCGCCGATCGGCCTGTTGCCGGTGCTGATGTCGCCGTTCGTGGGCAAGTACGCGCACCGCTTCGACCTGCGTGTGCTGGCCGGGCTGGCGTTCCTGGCGATCGGCAGCAGCTGCTACATGCGTGCCGGGTTCACCAGCGAGGTGGACTTCCAGCATGTGGCGCTGGTGCAGCTGTTCATGGGCATTGGCGTGGCGCTGTTCTTCATGCCGACCTTGAGCATCCTGCTGTCCGACCTGCCACCGCAGCAGATTGCCGATGGCTCGGGCCTGGCAACTTTCCTGCGTACCTTGGGCGGCAGTTTCGCAGCGTCGCTGACCACCTGGATCTGGATTCGCCGGGCGGACCAGCACCATGCCTACCTGAGCGAGCACATCAGCCAGTTCGACCCGGCCACGCGGCATACCCTCGAGCAGCTGGGTGGGGCCAGCCCGCAGAGCTATGCGCAGCTGGAGCAGATACTCAACGGGCAGGCGTACATGATGTCGACGGTGGACTACTTCACCCTGATGACCTGGGTGTTTGCCGGGTTGATCCTGCTGGTGTGGTTTGCCAAACCGCCCTTTACAGCCAAGGCCGGGCCGGCGTCGGCAGGGCATTGAGCCGGGCCAGAACAGGGCCCGGGCTCTAGCCCTTGCCAAATGCCATGTCAGGCACTCGCTGCTGTGTACCAGGGCCGCTGCATGCGCAGCACCAGCCGGTCTATTTGCGGCACCAGCAGGTTGCCGGCCAGCACGGCGAAGCAGAGGCCATCGGCATACAGACCGAATTCGCGAATCAGCTCGGTCAGCGTGCCGACGGTGACGCCGAAGAGAATGCGACCGGCGCGAGTATCGGGGCTGGTTACCGGATCGGTGGCGATGAAGAAGGCGGTGAAGAGAAAGCCGCCTAGGCTGAGGTTGTACACGGCTTCCTGAAAGCTGTGGCCGGCAGCCATGCACAGCAATACCGTGCTCGCTATCATCGCCAGCGGAATCTCGATCCGGATCACCCGCAGCGAAGCCAGCAGCAAACCGCCGGCAATGTAGCCGAACCCCGACAGGTTGTGGGTGACATGGGTGAACTCGTTCTGCGCCAGCTGAGTGGCGCCAGCGAACGCATCGAGATCCAGGCGCGGCACCAACTGTAGCTGTTGCAGCAGAACCGCCTTGGCATCCAGGGCTGCGGTCCAGGGGGCATGGTTCGATGGCGCGGGGTACAACTGCTGGTAAAAGCAGATGGCAACGATCCCCAGGCCAACCATGGCAGGGTTGAGGCGGTTGCGACCAAGGCCTCCACTGGCGTGCTTGCACAGTGCGAGCGCGGCAAAGCTGGCCAGGGCGATCATCCATAACGGCACCATCAGCGGCAATGCCCGCGCCAGTATCAGGCCCAGCACCAGCCAGCTGAGGTCGCTCAAACCCTCGCGTACGGCATGCCCGCGCAGGCGCAGCAGGGCGGCTTCGAAGCCCAGGGCGAACAGTACGCACCAGAAGGCCTGCAACCAGACCACGACACCGAATTGCCAGGCATACAGGCCGGTGCCCGGCAGCAGGCACAGGACGACCAGCAGCATCACCGTGCGCAGCCGTTGCGGGGTGGGGTGGCGTACCAGGCTCATGCGCGGACCTCCGTCTTGCTCTGGCGGAAGCGTTCGCGCAACGGGATATTGCTTGGGCAGATGCTGCTGCAGCTGCCGCATTCGATGCAGGCGTCCAGGCGCAGTTCCTGCAGGCTGGCCTTGTCCTGGCGTTCGGCGGCAGCATAGAGGTCCAGCGGCCTGAGCGACATCGGGCAGACATCCACGCAGCGCGTGCAGCGAATGCAACTGCTGGCGGGGCGAGCCGCTGGCAGGTAGCGCTCGGCGCCGAATATCAGGCAGCTGCTGGTCTTGCTGACGAAGGCGTTGGCGTCTGGTAGTGGCTGGCCCATCATCGGGCCGCCGACCTGGGTCAGCTGCCCAGTGGGGGACGCGCCAGCAATCGCGCGCAGTTCACTGATCGGGTAACCCACTGGCACCCGCACATTGCCTGGGCGCTCGCAGTCACCGGTCAGCGTCAGCACGCGGCTGGTCAGTGGTTCGCCATGGAAGACGGCCCGGCCCAGTGCGTAGAGCGTTGCGACATTCAGCGCCAGCACGCCGATATCGGCAGGCCGGCTCCCCGGGGCCAGATTGCGGCCACTGAGGCTCTTGATCATCAGTGGTTGCCCACCTGCCGGGTAACGCTCCGGAAGTGGACAAATCTCGACCCGGGTACGCGCCTGGCGAGCGGCGGCACGTAGCGTGGCCATCGCTTCCGGCTTGTTGGTTTCTATGCCGAAACGGGTTGCCGTTATCCCAAGCAGTGCGGCGACATAGTCGGCGGCCTCGATCAACGCTTCGGCATTCTCGCGCATGAGGCGGTCATCGCAGGTAAGGAACGGCTCGCACTCGGCACCGTTGATCAGCAGCAGGTCGGGCTGCCGGGCGCCGGCCAGCTTGAGGGCTGTCGGGAAACCCGCACCACCCAGGCCGACTATGCCCATCTGCAATGCACGCTCGACCAGCGCATCTGGCGTTTGCGGCAGGCCCGGTGCCGGGCGTTCGATGCACTCATCCAGGCCATCTGCGTTCAGGATGACGGCCATGACCGGCTCGGCCGAGTCGGCCGCGAAGACGTGATCGATCCGTTCCACGGTGCCGGAGGTACTGGCATGCACCCAAGCGGTGGTGTTGTCGCCAATACCGATCACTTCGCCCTTGCGCACATGCTGCCCCGGCTGCACGCAAGGCTGGACAAACCGCCGACCCCGCCCGAGCGGGATCGCCAGCTGGATCTTTCCGACCGCGACCGGGGCAACTGGCGTGGCGTTGGACAGTTCCTTGTATCCCCTGAGCTCGATCCCTCCGTGCCAACTACGCTGAGAAGACGAGGCGATTGCCAGCAGACGGCGCCAGAAAGGCTTCTGTTGCGGCTGACGCTGGGCGCGGATGCGGCTCTGCAGGCGTTCGACGCTCTGCAACGAATGGCTAGACATTGACTGTCCTCCAATTTTTGGGCAAAGGACGCCCCTATGCGCTTATGCACATGATGGTTTTGTAAATTCCGGGACGTTAAGCGGAAAGGGAGGGGGGATGATTGATCACCCGCGCAGATAAGAGTGCTCGAGGAGGATTTTGTTCGGTTTTTGACCAGGTTTGCTGATGAACGGTAGGCCAATTGCCATCTCGCAATTCTGGTGAAATAACCTGTGCCGCGAACGGGCGGCCAGAGTCGGCGAGGTGTCGAATGATGCGCGCGAGTCTGCTGGTCATGCTGGTGACGCTGCTGTGTGGCTGTGGCGAAAGGATCGAACGCTTTGGCGGGCCGACCATGGGCAGCACTTATTCGGTCCAGTACGTACCCACCGCGCAGGCGCCCGCCGCGCAGCAGGTAAAGAGTGAAGTCGAGATGATTCTCGAGGCGCTCGACAAGCAGTTTTCCAACTGGCGCGGCGACTCCGTGGTTTCCCGCTTCAACGCTCTGCCGGCCGGCGCCTGTCAGGCAGTGCCGGAAGAGATGCAGCACTTGCTGGCGTACGGTGTTTCTCTGTTCCGCGAAAGCGGCGGGGCCTTCGACCTGACGGTTTTGCCATTGATGAACCTCTGGGGCTTTGGCCCGCAGTCACGAGGCAGGCAAGTGCCAGATGCCAGCACGCTGGCGCGTGAGCAGGCACGGGTAGGCCTGCAGCATTTGCACCTGCATGGAGAAAAGCTGTGCAAGGATGTGGCGGCGCAGTTGGATTTCGACAGCATGCTCGCCGGTTATGCAGTGGACCGGGTAGGTGACAGGCTTGCGGCGTTGGGTATCCAGGCCTATCTGGTCGAGATCACCGGCGAACTCAAGGGGGTCGGCCGCAAGCCGGATGGCGCGCCCTGGCGTATTGCCCTCGAAGTACCAAGTGGCGAGGGCGAGCAGCAAGTGGAGCGCGCCATCGCCCTGGATGGCTACGGTGTTGCCACCGCCGGCGATTACCGCAACTATTTCGAGGAAGGTGGCCAGCGCTATTCGCATACCTTCGATCCACGTGTCGGCAAGCCGGTCAAGCACGCGCTGGCGGCAGTGTCGGTGGTCGACCCTTCCGTGCTGCGTGCCGATGCCCTGGATACGCTGTTGATGGTGCTCGGCCCGGAGGAAGGCTATGCCTTCGCCGAGCGGCATGAAATAGCTGCCTATTTCATCATGCACCAGGGGCCGGGTTTCGTTGCGCGGGCGACGCCGCGATTCGAGACGTTGTTTCCCCGGCAGGGCAAGCCCAGGCAGTAAAAGGAAAGGTCATTCCCACGCGCAGCCTTTTCCCCTATTGTCGAAGCTCCCTTTCCAAACGATTGGCAGATCCATGGAGAAAGTCCTCGTCATCACCGGTGCCAGCCGCGGCATCGGCGCCGCCACGGCACTGCTGGCCGCCCGCCAGGGCTATCGCATCTGCATCAACTATCACACCGACGATCAAGCCGCCGATGACATCCTTGAACAGGTCCGCGCCTTGGGCGCCGAGGCTATCGCCGTACGCGCCGACGCCAGTGTCGAGGATGAGGTCATCCGGCTGTTCCAGCGCGTGGACGAAGAACTCGGCCCGGTCACCGCACTGGTCAACAACGCAGGTACCATCGGCCAGCAAAGCCGGGTCGAGGACATGTCCGAATTCCGTCTGCTCAAGGTCATGAAGACCAATGTCGTCGGCCCCATGCTCTGTACCAAGCACGCACTGCTGCGCATGGCGCGCCGGCACGGCGGGCAGGGCGGGGCCATCGTCAACGTGTCGTCGGTGGCCGCACGCCTGGGCTCGCCCAACGAATACGTGGACTATGCCGCTTCCAAGGGCGCCCTCGACACCTTCACCATTGGCCTGGCAAAGGAAGTGGCAGGCGAGGGTGTGCGGGTAAATGGTGTGCGGCCAGGCTACATCCATACCGGGTTCCACGCGCTGTCGGGCGACCCCGACCGGGTAAGCAAGCTCGAGCCCGGCTTGCCCATGGGCCGCGGCGGGCGCCCCGAGGAAGTGGCCGAGGCCATCCTCTGGCTGCTCTCGGACAAAGCCTCGTACTCCACCGGCAGCTTCATCGACCTGGGCGGCGGGCGCTGAGCGCGCCGCTCAATCCTCCAGCAGCGCGCGTATTCGGTCGGCCAGCACTGCCAGCTCGAACGGTTTGGTCAGTACCTGAGTACCTTGCAGCAACTGGCCGTCACTGAGCGCCGCACTTTCGTCGTAGCCGGTGATGAACAGCACCCTGAGGCCGGGGTGGCGCTCGCGGCAACGTTCAGCCAACTGGCGGCCATTCAGGCCGCCGGGCAGGCCGATATCGCTCAACAGCAGGTCTGGCCGCTCGCCATCTTGCAGGTAAGCGAGGGCGGCCGGGCCGTTCTCGAATGCATCGACCCGATAACCCAGTTCTTCCAGCACCTCGCAGACGACCAAGCGCAAGGCGGCGTGGTCTTCGACCAGCAGGATACGCTGCGTGGCGCTGCTGCTTTTTTCCAGCAATGTGCGCGCTGGCCTGGTGGCGGGGGCTGCGGGGGGCTGGTGGTGGCGGGGAAGCAGCAGCTCGATGCGGGTGCCTTCGCCAAGTGTCGACAACACCCGTAGCTGCCCGCCCGACTGGCGTACGAAACCGTAGGCCATCGACAAGCCCAGGCCGGTGCCCTGGCCCATCGGCTTGGTGGTAAAGAACGGGTCGACGGCGCGTTCGGCCACCTCCGCCGACATGCCGTTGCCGTTGTCGCTGATGCACAGCCGTACGTATTCACCAGCTGGCAGTTCCAGTGCACGGGCTTGCTGGTCGTCGAGCTGCAGGTTGTCACCGAGGATATCGATCACGCCGCCGGCGGGCATGGCATCGCGGGCATTGATGCACACGTTGAGCAGGGCGCTTTCCAGTTGCGGCGGGTCGATGAAGGTCGGCCACAGCTGGCAGGGGAAATGGCTGGTCAGGGTGATGGAGGGGCCGATGGTGCGGCGCAACAGCTCTTCCATGCCGCCCACCAGCGTGGCCACCTGCGTGGAGCAGGGCTGCAGGGTCTGCTGACGGGAAAATGCCAGCAGCCGGTGTACCAGCGAAGAGGCCCGCTGCGCCGAGTCGCTGGACAGCTTCAGCAACGGCTCCAGGGCGTCGAAACGGGATTGCTCCAGGCGTTGGCGCATCAGCTCCTGGGCACTGAGGATGCCGCCCAGCAGGTTGTTGAAGTCGTGGGCGATGCCGCCACTGAGCTGGCCGATCGCTTCCATCTTCTGTGCCTGGCGCAGGGCCTCCTCGGCCTTGGCCTGTTCTGCCAGTGCCGTGTTGACTCGTTGTTCCAGCTCCTCGTTCAGGCGCCGCAGGGCCTCCTCTGCCCGTCGGCGTGCGGTGACGTCCTTGAACAGTACCGCCACCTGGCGCTTTTCGGCAGGCTCTACGCGGAAGGTGGTCACCGACAACACATGGCCGGTGGCGACCAGCTCCTGCTCGAAATGCAGCGGCTCGCCCGTGCGCAGCACCGCGCCATAACGAGCGACCCAATCGTCGGCCTCATCGGGCACCATCTCGCGCAGTTTCTGCCCGACCACGTTGGGGATGCCGGCGTGCTTGGCATAGGCCGCATTGGCCAGCACATGCACATAGTCGCTCAGCGGGCCGTGCGGGCCATCGAAGAATTCGATGATGCAGAAGCCTTCGTCCATGGTGTCGAACAGCGAGCGGTAGAAGTTATGGTCGTGTTGCTGCTGGCTTGCCAGGCGGGCTTCCAGCAGCGCGTTCTGTTGCTGCAGGGCTTCGACTTGTTGGCGCAGTGAAAGCAGGTCGCGGGAGGGCATGCCGACGTCCGACAGTGGATGAAGCCCAGACTTTAGCGTGTTCGGCAACAGGCGAATAGGCAGTCAACGCGGGTGTGGCGCAATGCCCAGCAGCCGCTCGATCCGTTCGCCAAGGGTGCTCAGGTCGAAGGGTTTGTGCAGCAGTTCGGTGCGCCTGTCGGGCCGGGCAAAGTGCATCTTATCGGCAGCGTCGTAGCCGGTAATCAGCAATACCGGGGCATGCTCCACAAGGTTTTGGTAGGCCTCTGCGAGCTGATAACCGTCAACCCGCCCAGGCAGGCCGACATCGGTAATCAGCAAGTCCGGTGGCGGCCCTTCCTTCAACGATTCAAGCGCCGGGTGGCCGCCCTCGAATGCCTGCACCTGGTGGCCCAGCTCCGTCAGCACTTCGACCAGCACCAGGCGCAAGGCCGGTTGGTCTTCCACCAGCATGATCCGGCACCCGCGCGCCTGCAGGGGCGCGGTGGCGGATGTTGCTGGCTCGTCGTGGCAGGTTGCGGGAGCGCTCCGGTCCCGGGGCAGGTACAGGTGAACGCAAGTGCCTTGCCCGATGACGCTGTCGATCAGCAGCTGGCCCCCGGACTGGCGAACAAAGCCATAGACCATGGACAATCCCAGGCCAGTGCCCTGGCCCAGTGGCTTGCTGGTGAAGAAGGGTTCGAGGGCGCGTTGCAGCACCTCACTGGACATGCCCACGCCAGTGTCCTCGACTCGAATGCGCAGGTAGTGGCCTGGCGGCAGGTCCAGGCGCTTGGCGTCGGCCGCTTCGAGATCGGCGTTTTCGCAGCCGATCCGCAAGGTGCCGCCCAGCGGCATGGCGTCACGGGCGTTGATGCACAGGTTGAGCAGGGCGTTCTCCAGCTGTTGCGGGTCGATGCGGATCGACCATTGTGCAGCCAGCGTGCGATCATGGAAGTCGATGTGACGGCCGGTCGAGCTGCGGATCAGGTCATGCATGTCGGCAACCAGTCGTTGCACGTCCACCGCCTGTGGCATGAGCGTCTGCTGGCGCGAAAAAGCCAGTAATCGCTGCACCAGGGCTGAGGCGCGCAGTGCGTTGCTACGGCCGAGCCCAAGCATGCGGGCGGTGTCGGCAAGGCGTTGCTGGCTCAGGCGTTGCTCTGCCAGCTCCAGTGCGCCAAGCAGGCTGCCCAGCAAGTTGTTGAAGTCGTGGGCGATGCCACCGGTCAACTGGCCGACCGCCTCCATTTTCTGCGACTGGCGCAGGGCTTCTTCGGCCTGGCGCAGGCGCTCCTGCTCGGCCGTGCGCTCGGTGATGTCATAGGCAAACAGATACCCGCCCTGGACTTGCTGTTGCGCATCGTGCAACGGGTGGTAGCGAATCTCGTAGTGGCGGGGGGCGTCGGGCGGGCCGAGGGTGATGGTGTCGATGAAGGCTTCGCCGGCCAGTACGCGTGGCCACACCGGTGCCAGGCGGCCCATGATGTCAGGCTGGTTGATCAGGAACTGTGGCACGTAATCGCCGATCTGCGGCACGAAGCCACGGTAACGCTCGAAGGTTTCCCGGGCCGTGCGGTTGATCGCTATCAGGCGCATGCTGCGGTCGGCAGCAAACACGTTGGCCAGGCTGTTGTCGAGCAGCTCGCCCAGCAGCTGGATATGGGCCTGTACCGTGTCGTCGCGCTTGGCCAGGCGCGCTTCCAGTTCTGCGACCCGCGCTTGCAGCTGAGCCAATGACGGGAGCGAATCTGCTTGCATGGCGAGGGCCCGGTGAGCGTATCGGGCAACTATAGTCGCCCACCGGGGCACCAGCCATCAGAACGAGCGGATGATCCGCCCCAGGGTTTCCATGGCCCGTTCGGCATCCTCGTGCCAGGGGCTGCCGTAGTTCAGGCGGATGCAGTTGCCGAAGCGCCGGGTGGGCGAGAAGATCGGACCGGGGGCGATGCTGATGCCTTGGGCCAGGGCCATGTGGAACAACTTGAGGGCGTCCATCTGTTCGGGCAGCTCCAGCCACAGGAAGTAGCCGCCGGACGGTTGGCTGACCCGTGTCTGCGCCGGGAAATGCCGGGCAATGGCCGCCAGCATGTTGGCCTGCTGGCCTTCCAGGGCATAACGCAGCTTGCGCAGGTGGCGGTCGTAGCCGCCGTGCTGCAGGTAGTCGGCGATGGCCGCCTGAGCCGGCATCGAGGCACACAGCGAGGTCATCAGCTTGAGCCGTTCGATCCTCTGCGCAAAGCGCCCGGCTGCCACCCAGCCGATGCGGTAGCCGGGTGCCAGGCTCTTGGCGAACGAGCCGCAGTGCATCACCAGGCCCTGGGTGTCGAAGGCCTTGGCCGGTTTGGGGGCCTGTTGCGCGTAGTACAGTTCGGCGTACACGTCGTCTTCGATCAATGGCACCTGATGACGCGTCAGCAGCTCCACCAGTGCCTGCTTTTTCGCCTCCGGCATGCTGGCGCCCACCGGGTTCTGGAAGTTGGTCATGCACCACACGGCCTTGACCGGGTGCTTCTCCAGCGTTTGCGCCAGCACACCCAGGTCCATGCCTTCACGCGGGTGCACAGGGATTTCCACGGCCTTGAGCTTGAGCCGCTCCAGTACCTGCAGGCAGGCATAGAAGGCGGGGGCTTCGATGGCCACCAGGTCGCCGGGCTGGGTGACGGCCTGCAGGCACAGGTTCAAGGCTTCCAGCGCGCCGTTGGTGATCAGCAGCTCCTCCATCGGCAGCATCAGCCCGCCGACCATGTAGCGCAGGGCAATCTGCCTGCGCAGCTGCGGGTTGCCGGGTGACAGGTCGGTCACCACCATGCGCGGGTCCATGCTGCGGCTGGCGCTGGCCAGCGAGCGCGCCAGGCGTTGCAGCGGAAACAGCTCGGGGCTGGGGAAGGCCGAGCCGAACGGCACGGTGTTTGGGTCCTTGATCGAGTCGAGGATCGAGAACACCAGCGCGCTGACGTCGACGTCGGTGGATTCGCTGACCGGCTGCAAGGCCTGCGGCTCGCTGAACTGGCGCGGGGCGTGGGCGTTGACGAAATAGCCCGAGCGCGGCCGGGCACGGATCAACCCGCGCCGCTCCAGCAGGTAGTAGGCCTGGAACACCGTGGACGGGCTGACCCCGTGGGTCTGGCTGGCATAGCGCACCGAGGGTACGCGCTGGCCGGGGCCCAGCACCCCGGAGCGGATCAGTTCGGCGATGTCGTCGGCAAAGCGTTCGTAGCGTTTCATTCTGGCCTTCTGTCGAAGCCTGGCAGGCAAGGTGGAATCAGTGTAAGGGATCAACGGTTCATCGGTGCGACGAAGCGGCTGTGGGCCACGCTGCGGATGCTGGGGTCGTCGCGCTCGCTGATTTCAAAGCTCAGCGTCTGCGAGCTGCTGGCCGGGCGCTCGGCGAGCATCGCCACCGACACCGGCAGTTCACTCATTTCACCGGCCGGGATCATGAATGAGGTCTTGCCTTGCAGGCTGAAGCCGTCGGCGTCCAGCAGGCGCAGCTCGTAGTGCCGGGTGCTTTCGGTCTTGTTGATGACCTTGAGCAGGTAGATGTTCTCGATCTGGCCCTGGGCATTCTCGCGGAACAGGCCGCGGTCCTTGATCACGTCCAGCGACACCATCGGGCGCAACTGCAAGGCCACCACCAGCGCCGCGATCATCACCCCCAGCGCGGCAGCGTAGCCTAGCAGGCGCGGGCGCAGCCAATGGGTGGTGCCACCTTGCAGGCTGCGTTCGGACTTGTAGCCGATCAGGCCACGGGCGTAGCCCATCTTGTCCATTACCCCGTCACAGGCATCGATGCATGCCGCGCAACCGATGCACGCCATTTGCAGGCCATCGCGGATATCGATGCCGGTGGGGCATACCTGCACGCACAAGGTGCAGTCGATGCAGTCGCCCAGGCCCTGGGCGCGGAGGTCACTGCCTTTCTTGCGCGGGCCACGGGCTTCGCCGCGACGCGGGTCATAGGCGACCGCCAGGGTGTCCTTGTCGAACATCACGCTCTGGAAGCGCGCATAGGGGCACATGTGCAGGCACACCGCTTCGCGCAGCAGGCCGGCATTGACGTAGGTGGCGGCGGTGAAGAACAGCACCCAGAACAGCGCCACGCCGCCCAGTTGCAAGGTGAACAGTTCTGCCGCCAGGGGGCGGATCGGGGTGAAGTAGCCGACGAAGGTCAGCCCGGTGAGTACGCCAATGCCCAACCACAGGCTGTGCTTCAGCGTGCGACGAGCCAGTTTGTTCAGGCTCCAGGGCGCGGCGGCCAGCTTGATGCGCTGGTTGCGGTCGCCCTCGGTGACCTTTTCGCACCACATGAACAGCCAGGTCCAGGTGCTTTGCGGGCAACTGTAGCCGCACCACACGCGGCCGGCATACACGGTGATGGCGAACAGGCCGAAGGCGCAGATGATCAGCAGCGCCGACAGCAGGATGAAGTCCTGCGGCCAGAAGGTGGCGCCGAAGATGTGGAACTTGCTGTTGCCAAGGTCCCACAGCACGGCCTGGCGGCCGTTCCAGTTCAGCCAGGCGGTGCCGAAGAACAGTACGAACAGGGCGCCGGCGAAGCCGATGCGCAGGTTGCGGTACAGCCCGGTGAAGCTGCGGGTATGGATACCATTGTCGGCGCGTCGCGGCAGGGGGCTGGCTGGGGCGGTGGCGATCTCTGTGAAAGGGATTCTATCGTTCATGGCTCGGTGCTCATCAGGCCTCGATCAGGCATGAGCACTATGGCCCTGAGGCTGTTATCAGCACAGGCTCAGATTTTGCGATAAAAACCGTATCAGATTTCCGGGCGGGCCCCGCCAGGCCTCAGATTACCGAGCCTGGAGTGCTGGCCTTCAGATGCCTGCGGCTATCCACCGCACCCGCCACGGTCAGTGCATCGGCCTCGGCTTCAGTGATGGGCACACGCTGGCCGGCGAGCAAGGCCACGGACATGCGCAGCTGTTCGTCGGTGACGATTTCGATGGACGGGCCATCACCCTCGATGCGCAGGTCTTCGCTGATGAGGGTGCAGCGGCGGGTGGTTTCATCGATTTCAACGGGCATGGGGTGGTCCTCCTGGGGTGGTTACAGGGTGGACCATAGGGGGACGGCGGTTTCTGCATCAGGAAGCTGAGCGGCACTTTGCGCTGTGTTCATAGGTCAGTCTTTGTAGATGGCAGGCCCGGCCTCTTCGTGGGTAAACCCGCTCCCACAGGGATCGGAACACCTGTGGGGGCGGGTTTACCCGCGAAGAGGCCGGCCCTGACAACACAATGCTAAGCATGGAACAACGCAATGGACCTCATCTGGCAAGCAATCCAGGCCGAATTTGCCGATATCACCGACCAGCGCGAGGTCACGCGAATCCTCGTACGCCTGCTGATGGCAGC
Organism: Pseudomonas sp. TE3-3-F2023; assembly: GCF_036784815.1. Lineage (NCBI taxonomy): Bacteria > Pseudomonadati > Pseudomonadota > Gammaproteobacteria > Pseudomonadales > Pseudomonadaceae > Pseudomonas > Pseudomonas sp. TE3-3-F2023. Next base: position 3,264,738 of record NZ_CP145113.1, read on the forward strand.
CCTGCTCGGCGCCGTGCTGGGCTTCGAGCGTGAGCACAAGGGCAAGGCCGCCGGGGTGCGCACGCATATGCTGGTTTCGCTGGGCGCCGCGCTGTTCGTGCTGGCACCGAGCATGGCCGGGGCCGATGAGCAGGCGCTGAGCCGGGTGATCCAGGGCATTGTCGCCGGTATCGGTTTTCTGGGTGCGGGCACCATTCTCAAGGGCAACGGCCAGGACGCCAGCCATGTGAAGGGCCTGACCACTGCCGCCGGGTTGTGGATGACCGCCGCCATCGGTACGGCAGCCGGCATGGGCCGCGAAGCCACGGCGTTGATCAGCACGATACTGGCCCTGCTGGTGCTGGGCACGATGCCGTTGCTGGTGGACAAGCTCGAGGGGCAGGATGAGGGAAAGCAGGAGGAGGAAGAGGGCAGGAAGCACTGAGGGGAGCCGAAGCTCCCCCCAAAGCGTTGTTGCCTGCTCTTTTTTTATTATTGGGACCGGCCTTTTGTTGTTTTTGTCAGCCTGTCCTGTTGTTGCGGGCGACCCCCATGCGGGGTCAAGAGCAAACGTATTTTTTTGAGCGCTGACCTGCCTTCATCATTGCTGATCCGAACCTGGCTGCCGCTACCTGAAGGTAGTTTTATTGTTCTGTGCCAGACCGCGGGGCGTACCCCTGAAAAGCGTGTCGACTCCAAAAAAATCTGCTTGCTACGCCTCTGCCGTGTTGTTCTTGTTATGTCAGAGCCGTTACCTGTTGTTTTTATTGGGTGTCACATTCTTTTTGTTGTTGTACCAGAGATATAGCAGGGTGCGTGCCAACTTTTTAAAACCCTTTTAAATCAAGCGTTTGGCGATTTTTGTCGAAATCGACCAGCCTGAAATTCTGCCGATTTGTTTCCCTGTTACCCGATTTTTTGCTGCAAAACGTGGGGGCGGTAACACTCACCCACACCAATGTGACACCCGTATGACTTATTGCGCGCTACGCGCCCGCGCTACCCGCGACCCGTTGTCGCGGCCCAGCACGCTGCTGATGCGGCGGCCGGCGGTGATCAGCCGCTCAAGGTCAATGCCGGTTTCAATGCCCAGCCCCTGCAGCAGGTACACCACGTCTTCACTGGCGATATTGCCGGTAGCACCTTTGGCATAGGGGCAGCCGCCCAGCCCGGCCACCGAACTGTCGAACACGCTGATGCCTTCGAGCAGGCTGGCATACACATTGGCCAGGGCCTGGCCATAGGTATCGTGGAAGTGACCGGCCAGTTGCTCGCGCGGTACCTGTGCCGCGACCACCTCGAACAGGCGTCGGGTTTCGCCGGCGGTACCGGTGCCGATGGTGTCGCCCAGCGATACCTCGTAGCAGCCCATGTCGTGCAGGGCACGGGCTACCGGGGCGACCTGCTCGGCGCTGACCTTGCCTTCATAGGGGCAGCCGAGCACGCACGACACATAGCCGCGCACGCGCACACCGTGGTTGCGCGCGGCTTCCATGATCGGCTCGAAGCGCTTGAGGCTGTCGCTGATCGAGCAGTTGATGTTGCGTTGCGAGAAGGCTTCGGAAGCGGCCGCGAACACCGCCACCTCCTTCACGCCGGCGGCCAGGGCGTCCTCGAAACCGCGCAAGTTGGGGGCCAGCGCTGCATAGGTGACCCCCGGGCGCTGGTGGATGCCGGCGAACACTTCGGCGGAGCCGGCCATCTGCGGCACCCACTTGGGCGAGACGAAACTGCCCACTTCGATATAGGCCAGGCCCGCTTCGGTGAGATCGTCCACCAGGCGCACCTTGTCGGCGACGCTGATGGGCTGGGCTTCGTTCTGCAGGCCGTCGCGGGGGCCTACTTCGACCAGGCGGACGTGTTTGGGCAAAGGCATGGCGGGTTTCCTGTGGCGTTCAGCGGTTGTCTTTGTTGTTCAGGGTGGCGGCCAGGGCTTGTTCGCAGCGCTCCTGGGCGGTGTCCAGCTCCAGCTGCATCTGGTGGATGTCGAGCATCTGCTGTTCCAGCTGGGCGCGGCGCTCGGCGATTTTCGCCAGCATGCTGTTGAGCTGCTTGAGGTTGCCGCTGGAGGGGTCGTACAGCTCGATCAGCTCACGGCATTCGGCCAGCGAAAAGCCGATGCGCTTGCCGCGCAGGATGAGCTTCAGGCTGACCTTGTCACGCGCCGAATAGATACGCTCCAGGCCGCGGCGCTCGGGGCTCAGCAGGCCCTGTTCCTCATAGAAGCGGATGGCGCGGGTGGTGATGTCCAGTTCGCGGGACAGGTCGGAAATGCTGTAGGTCTGGGTGCTCATGCTGGGGCTCGGCGTGGGGTATGCGGGTATCCTGAGGGTAGGTTGACGTATACGTCAAGCAGGGGCGCGAGATGGGTGCTGCCTGTGCCGGCCTCTTCGCGGGTAAACCCGCTCCCACAGGAAGTGCACAGGTCTTGAGGGCTGCGCAGTCACTGTGGGAGCGGGCAAGCCCGCGAAGAGGCCAGCACGGGCGAAAAAATTACTCAGACAAACCCGACCTGCGATACCCATTCGGTGTCTGCCCACTCAACCGCTTGAACCACCGGGCAAAATAGGTGGGGTCGGTAAACCCCAGGCTATCCGACAACTGCCCGATGCTCATCCGCGTATAGATCAGGTTGCGCCGCGCCTCCAGCAGCAAGCGCTGGTGCACCACCTGCAGCGCGGTCTGCCCACTCAGCGCCCGGCACAGCTGGTTCAACTGCAAACTCGGAATATTCAGCCGCGCGGCAAAGTCCTCCACCGACAGGTGCTCACGGTAATGCGCCTCGACCAGGCGCAGGTACTGCCCCAGCAACTGGCGGTCACGTTCATCGCGGTTGCGCGGTGCCTGACCCAGCTGCTGGCGGCGGCTGATCCACACCATCAGCGCCGTGACCAGCGCCTCGAGCAGTGCCGCCCGCGCCGGGGCATTGCCCTGGTATTCCTGCTGCAGGGTTTCGATCAGGCTGCGCAAGCGCACCCGGTCCCGACCAAGCGGGTAACTTGCCGCCTTCGCCAGCACCGCCAGCGGCGCGCCCAGGCGCTGCTCCAGGTCGGCCACCAGTGCCGTGCCAAAGGTCAGCACATGCCCCTGAATATCGGCGCTGAAGCGAAAGCCGTGCACGGTCATCGGCGGCACTACCTGGATTGCCGCTTCGCTGATGATGCTGCGCACCCCCTCGACCTCCACCTCGGCTCGGCCGCGTTGCACATACAGCAACTGGAACAGCTCGGCGTGCTGGTGCGGCTTGATTTCCCAATGGTGCAAACGGCTACGCGCCGGGATCGACTCGCAGTGCAGCAGGTCGGTGCCGGGCCAGGCCTGGTTTTCGCCATACAGCTTGAACAAGGGGACGCCGGGGAGGGTGGATTTCATGCGTGCTGGCCTGTCCGTTAATCGAACGTTTTTTGTAAAAGTGCAGGTTATGCATGGAATAGCACACTTCAATGGCTGTTTTTGCCAGTAAAAATGCAAGGGCAAACCCTAACAGCAGATGCCGCTCCACTGCCAGTCCAGGGCCGGCGTCGTCCGTACAGAGACAACAACAATGAAAACTCAGGTTGCAATTATTGGTGCAGGTCCATCTGGCCTGCTGCTGGGCCAACTGCTGCACAAGGCCGGTATCGATACGCTCATCGTCGAACGCCAGACGCCCGAATACGTGCTTGGCCGCATCCGTGCCGGGGTGCTGGAGCAAGGCACGGTCGACCTGCTGCGTGAAGCCGGTGTGGCCGAGCGCATGGACCGTGAAGGCCTGGTACACGAGGGGGTCGAACTGCTGGTCGGCGGGCGCCGCCAACGCCTGGACCTCAAGGCGCTGACCGGTGGCAAGACAGTGATGGTATACGGCCAGACCGAAGTCACCCGTGACCTGATGCAGGCACGTGAAGCCAGCGGCGCGCCGATCATCTATTCGGCAAGCAATGTCCAGCCGCACGAACTCAAGGGCGAACGGCCCTACCTGACTTATGAAAAAGACGGCCAGGTGCACCGGGTGGACTGCGACTACATTGCCGGCTGTGACGGTTTTCACGGTGTCTCGCGGCAGAGCATCCCCGAGGGCATCCTCAAGCAGTACGAGCGGGTCACCCGTTTGGCTGGCTGGGCATGCTGTCAGACACGCCACCGGTCAACCACGAACTGATCTACGCCCACCACGAACGCGGTTTCGTGTTGTGCAGCCAGCGTTCGCACACCCGTAGCCGCTACTACCTGCAGGTTCCGTTGGAAGAGCAGGTAGAGGCGTGGTCCGACGAGCGCTTCTGGGAGGAGTTGAAGGCACGCTTGCCCGAAGACGTGGCTGCGCGCCTGGTCACCGGCCCGGCCCTGGAAAAGAGCATCGCCCCGCTGCGCAGCCTGGTGGTCGAGCCGATGCAGTATGGCCACCTGTTCCTGGTCGGGGATGCTGCGCATATCGTCCCGCCGACCGGCGCCAAGGGCCTGAACCTCGCCGCATCGGACGTCAACTACCTGTACCGCATCCTGGTCAAGGTGTATCGCGAAGGGCGCACCGACCTGCTGCAGCAGTATTCGCCGCTGGCCCTGCGCCGGGTGTGGAAAGGCGAGCGATTCAGCTGGTTCATGACCCAGCTGCTGCATGACTTCGGCAGCCACAAGGACGCCTGGGACCAGAAGATGCAAGAGGCCGACCGCGAATATTTCCTGACCTCGCCGGCGGGGCTGGTGAACATTGCCGAGAACTATGTAGGGCTGCCGTTCGAAGAAGTGGCCTGAGGCCGTGTGCTGCCTGTCCTGGCCTCATCGCCGGCAAGCCAGCTCCCACAGGTACTGCGCAATGCTTGAGGTCGATGCAGTCGAGGTGTAGCTGGCTTGCGTGCGATACGCGCGAAGCCCGTGCCACTTTGAAAAAAAATACGACAGGGCTTGAAGTCAAGTTTGCGCATCACCGACAGTGCCTTGCTGAATAGGTAACGGCAGGAAGCACAACGATGACATTCTCCTCCCCCCTGATGGGCGCCTTGTGCCTGGTAGCTGCCAGTGGCTGGGCCTGTGCCGACCAGGTGCTGCCCGCACCACCGGAACTGGCCTCCGGCTACCGCACCGGCCTGCAGCCGGTGCATGCCAGCCGGCACATGGCCGCCGCCGCCAACCCGCTGGCCAGCGAGGCGGGGCGTGCGATGCTGCGTGCCGGTGGCAGCGCCATCGACGCGGCCATCGCCATGCAGATGGTGCTGACCCTGGTCGAACCGCAATCCAGCGGCATTGGTGGCGGGGCGTTCATCCTCTACTGGGATGGCCAGCGCGTACAGGCGTTCGATGGTCGCGAGGCAGCCCCGGCGGCGGTCACGGAAAACCTGTTCCTGCAAGCCGATGGTTCACCGATGCCGTTCAGGGCGGCGCAGATCGGCGGGCGTTCGGTGGGCGTACCGGGGGTTCTGCATGCCCTGAAGCTGGCCCATGAGCAGCACGGCAAGCTGCCTTGGCGCGACCTGTTCGCCCCGGCCATTGCACTGGCCCGTAACGGTTTTGCGGTTTCCGAGCGCCTTCACACGCTGGTGGCGGGCGACCCGTTCATTCCCCATTCACCAGCCATGGCCCGTTACTTCCTGAATGAGCACGGCAAGCCGCTGGCGGTGGGGACTACCTTGCGCAACCCCGAGCTTGCGCAAACCTTCGAGCAGATTGCCGAGCAGGGCCCCGAGGTGTTCTACAGCGGCAAGATCGCCGAAGCCATCGTCGCCAAGGTGCGCAGCCATGCCAATGCCGGCTACCTGTCGTTGCAGGATATGCAGCAATACCGGGCCAGGATGCGCGAGCCGCTGTGCGGCCCCTACAAGGCCTGGCGCATCTGTGGCATGCCACCGCCGTCGTCGGGTGGGGTGACGGTGCTACAGACCCTGGGTATCCTCGAAGCACTGCAGCGGGCGTCGCCACAGCGCGACCTTGCCGCCATGCGGCCGTTGCGCACTTCGTCCGTTGCCGGGTTGGAAGCCCCGCCCCTGGCCGTGCACCTGGTTGCCGAGGCCGAGCGCCTGGCCTATGCCGACCGCGCCCAGTACCTGGCCGACAGCGATTACGTGCCGGTGCCGCTCAAGGCCCTGACCGACCCCGCATACCTGGCCAGCCGCGCCGCGCAGGTCGGCGAGTACAGCATGAAGCGCGCCCGCCCCGGTCAGCCGCAGGGGGCCGACCTGGCCCTGGCGCCTGACCGCTCGCCGCTGCGCATTTCCACCTCGCACCTCAGCGCGGTGGACGACCGCGGCCAGGCCCTGGCCATGACCACGTCGGTGGAAGCAGCGTTCGGCTCGCACCTTATGGTCAAGGGTTTCTTGCTCAACAACCACCTGACCGACTTCTCGTTCATCCCTCGGGAACAAGGCAAGCCCGTGGCCAATCGGGTGCAACCAGGGAAGCGGCCGCTGTCCGCCATGGCGCCGACCCTGGTGTTCTCGCAAGCCTCTGGCGAGCTGGTGGCCAGCCTGGGCTCGCCCGGTGGCTCGCAGATCATCGGCTACGTGAACAAGGCGCTGATCGGCCTGCTGGATTGGCAGCTCGACCCGCAGCAGGCCGCCGGCCTGCCCAACTTCGGCAGCCGCAATGCCGGCACCGAAGTAGAGGCGGGGTTGGCCAGCCCGGCACTGATCCGCCAGTTGGCAGCCTGGGGGCATGAGGTGACGCCGATGACCATGACCAGTGGCACGCAGATCATCCAGCGCAGTGGCGAGGGTTGGTCGGGTGGTGCCGACCCTCGGCGCGAGGGCGTGGCTGTCGGCGACTAGCGGCCCGCGTTGCGGTGCAGCAGGTGGCGTGATAGAAGTCAGTCTTGCCATTCAGAAGTTGAATATCAAGATGTCCATCAGCGTGAAATCGAATAGGGCCCTGTTCGACCTCGACCTCCTGCGTGCCATTGTCGTGGTGGCCGATTGCGGCAGCTTCACCACGGCTGCTGCCCGCCTGCACTCCACCCAATCGACCATCAGCCAGAAGGTGCGCCGCCTGGAGGAAATGGTTGGCCACCGCCTGCTGGTGCGTGGCAATCGCGACGTGCTGCCGACCGACGCCGGGCAGACCCTGCTCGGCTATGCCCGGCACATGCTGGCCCTCAACGACCAGATGCTCGAAGCCTTGGCCGGGGCAATGGTCGGCGTGACCGTGCGCCTTGGCGTGCCTGAGGACTTCGTGGGTGGGCGTACCACCAATGCACTGTCGGCGTTCAGCCGGCTGCACCCGCAGGTGAAGCTGGAAGTGACCAGCGGCCTGTGCCGCGACCTCAGCCAGGCCTACGACAACGGTGAACTCGACCTGGTATTGCTCAAGCAGCGGCGCAACAGCCGCGAAGGCGTGGCCTGCTGGCCCGAACGCCTGCAGTGGATCGACAGCGCGCGCGCGCCCGCCTTCGAGCTGGACCCGATCCCGCTGGTTACCTTCCCGCCCCGCGGCCTGTACCGCGACGACATGATCACCGCCATCGAAGGCATGGGCCGGCGTTGGCGCATCAGTTTCACCAGCTCCAGCCTCAGCGGCATCCAGGCCGCGGTCGCCGATGGCATGGGTATCAGCCTGCTGCCGCCACGGGCGGCGACTGGCGAGCACCGGGTGCTGGGGGCAGGGCAAGGGTTGCCGGAGGTCGACAGCTACGAAATCGTCATCGTCCACCGGCCGACGGCAGATATGATGGTCAAGGCGTTGGCCGAGGTGATGACGCAACTGCTTGCGGGTGGCGGGATCTGACATGGTTTGGGGCCGCTTTGCGGCCCATCGCCGGCAAGCCGGCTCCCACAGGGTACGCGGACCACCTGCAAATCAGTTCTTGGCCTTGAGAACGGCGCGATCGGAATGGGGGCCTGGCTTGTCGGCGATAGAGCCGTACGTGCATTTCAAGGCTGGCGCTCGGCCACCGCCCGCAATGTCCGCAACGTCACCACTGGCGCATCCACCACAAATCGGTTGGCCAGCCACCCCGGCACATCGCCCGCCGGGTCGGCCTGCAGTTGGTAGATCACCTCGGTCTCGCGCTCACCCAGCGGTTTCATCCGCCACTCACCGCTGAGGTGCTGCACGCGGATCAGCCCCTTTACCTTGGGTATCCTGCCTGGCTCGGCGCTGAGGTGGCGCAGCAGCGTGCCGTCGTCCAGGCGTTCGGTGGTGACCTTCAGCACGATGTCCCGCGGCATGGTCGGCCACGGCAGGTTGGTGGTCAGGTACACCCAGGTGTTTTCGCCCTGCACATCCAGCAGGCGCATTTCGGCGCAGGCATACAGCCACTTGCAGGCTACCCGAAGGTTCTCCTGCAGGTCGGTGAGCGTGCGAACGCTGGCTTTCATGGTGCTGACACCACGGAATTGCTGGTAGGGCGAGTCGGGGGTGGCGCTCAGGTAAACGCGGATGCCTTCGCGGTCGTAGGCCAGGTTCCAGTCATCGGCGGCTGGGGTGGGGGGGCAGAGCAGCAGGGCGGCGAGCAGCAGGCAGCGGTTCATGGCTGGTACCGCGCGGGGGTGGGTGTTTCAGTATGCGCGGCAAACAGAAAGCCCGCCAGGTTGGCGGGCTTGCGGGCATCAGCCTGGGCTTAACGCTTGGGGTTCAGCGTCAGGTGCACATGACGGTTCACGTCCTTGTACAGCAGGTAGCTGAACTTGCCTGGGCCGCCGGCGTAGCAGGCTTGCGGGCAGAAGGCGCGCAGCCACATGAAGTCGCCGGCTTCCACTTCGACCCAGTCCTGGTTCAGGCGGTACACCGCCTTGCCTTCCAGCACGTACAGGCCGTGTTCCATCACGTGGGTCTCGGCGAACGGGATCACGCCGCCCGGCTGGAAGGTGACGATGTTCACGTGCATGTCGTGGCGCATGTCGGCCATGTCGACGAAGCGGGTGGTGACCCAGCGGCCTTCGGTGCCCGGCATTTCGATGACGGTGGCGTTGTCACGGTGGGTGACGAACGACTCGGGAACGTCCAGGCCTTCGACCTTCTGGTAGTGCTTGCGCAGCCAGTGGAAGGTGACGTTGGACTTGCTGTTGTTGCGCAGGCTCCACTCGGCGCCCGGGGCCAGGAAGGCGTAGCCGCCCGGTACCAGGGTGTGGTGCTTGCCTTCGACGGTGATGTCCAGTTCGCCTTCGACGATGAACACCACGGCTTCGGCGTTCGGGTCCAGCTCAGGGCGCTCGCTGCCGCCTTCCGGGGCCACTTCGACGATGTACTGGGAGAAGGTTTCGGCAAAACCGGTCAGCGGGCGGGCGATGACCCACATGCGCATCTTGTCCCAGAACGGCAGGTGGCTGGTGACGATGTCACGCATCACGCCCTTGGGGATGACGGCATAGGCTTCGGTGAACATGGCACGGTCAGTCAGCAGCTCGGTCTGAGCCGGGTGCCCACCGTGGGGGGCGAAGTACGAATGGTTCGACATGGACGATCTCGACTTGTTGTTCTCTCCCCATGCCGTGAACCGCACCGGCCGGTGCGGCGCAGGGGATGTGGCGACAGAATAGGGTCGAGTGTGTGCCATCCACAAATTAAATGTTGGAATACCCGGTATTTGTCGGCTGAATGCGAACCTGCCGGCCAGCGTGCCCTTCCGGCAAGCGGTCGCCCTGGCCGAACAGCTTGTGACGCAAGGTGCCTTCGGCATAGCTCAACGGGTAGCGCCCACGGCGTTGCAGCTCGGGCACCAGCAGCTCGACCACGTGGGCCAGGTCGTCCGGTTGCACTGCGTAGGTCAGGTTGAAGCCATCGATGCCGGTCTGGTCCAGCCAGCTTTCCAGTTGGTCGGCGACTTCGCTGGCAGTACCCACCAGTACCGGGCCACGGCCGCCCAGGCCAACGAACTCGGCAGCCTCGCGCACGGTCCAGCTGCGGTTCGGGTCGGCGGCGGTGAAGGCGGCCAGGGCTGCGCGGCCGGCATCGTTTTCGACGTATTCGATGGGCGCATCGGGGTCGAGGCCGGCAAAGTCGATGCCGGTCCAGCCTGACAACAGCGCCAGGGCGGCGTCCAGGTCGACATAACGGCGGTATTCGGCGAAGCGTGCCTCGGCCTCCTCCCGGGTGGGGGCAACGATCAACAGCGCCTGGGCATAGATCAGCACTTCTTCACGGCCACGCCCGGCGACCTCGCTGGCCTGGCGGATGCCGTCGGCGTAGCGGCGCAGGACCGTGGGCGTCGGCCCGCTGATGAACACGCATTCGGCGTGCCGCGCCGCGAACTGCTGGCCGCGCGCCGAAGCACCGGCCTGGAACAGCACCGGCGTGCGTTGGGGCGAAGGTTGGCACAGGTGCATGCCTGGCACCTGGAAGTGCTCGCCCAAATGGCTGATAGGGTGCACCTTGGCGGGTTCGATGTAGCGCCCGCTGTCACGCTCCAGCACCACCGCATCGTCGTCCCAGCTTTTTTCCCATAGCTTGTACAGCACCTGCAGGTATTCCTCGGCCAGGTCATAGCGCTGGTCGTGGCCCAGCTGGCGCGCCAGGCCCAGGTTGCGCGCGGCGCTGTCGAGGTAGCCGGTGACGATGTTCCAGCCGACCCGGCCATTGCTCAGGTGGTCGAGCGTGGACATGCGCCGGGCGAAGGGATAGGGGTGTTCGTAGGTGAGCGAGAAGGTGACGCCGAAGCCCAGGTGCTCGGTCACCCCGGCCATGGCCGGCACCAGCAGCAGCGGGTCGTTGACCGGCACCTGCACGCCACCACGCAGGGCGGCTTCGGGGCCGCCCTGGTAAACGTCGTAGATGCCCAGTACATCGGCGATGAACAGGGCGTCGAACAGGCCGCGTTCGAGCAGTCGGGCCAGGTCGGTCCAATAGCTCAGGTGGTTGAAGGCCACGCTGGTGTTGCGCGGATGGCGCCACAGACCGGGGGACTGGTGGCTGGCGGCATTCATGCTGAAGGCGTTGAAGCGGATCGGGCGGGGCATGGTGGGCGCGCTCCGCTCAAGGCAGCACGGAAGCCGGGTAGACCGCGTCGGCCACCTGCAGCTTGCGTGGAATCAGGCCCAGGCCCTGGAAGGTATCGGCCAGCTTCTGTTGCTCGGCAACGATCTGCGGGGTGATGGCCACGGCATTGTAGTTGCGCCGCTCGCTGGCCACTTGCAGCACGTTGGCGTTGATCCCCAGTTGCGGGGCCAGCAATGCGGCGACTTCCGCAGGCTTGGCATTGGCCCACTGGCTGACTTTGCCCAGTTCGACGAAGAAGGTCTTCAGCAAGGCGCGATGCTGGTCGGCGAAGCTGGCGGTGGACAGATAGAAGGTGCGGTTGTTGGACAGACCGCTGCCGTCGCGCAGGTTCTTCAGGCCCGGCTGGCTCTCTGCCGCGGCAAGGAACGGGTCCCAAAGGGTCACGGCCTGGACGCTGCCCGATTGCAGGGCTGCCACGGCATCGGCGGCGTTGTTGACGTAGGCCGGGGTGATGTCCTGGTAGCTGAGGCCGGCCTGTTCCAGGGCAACGGCCAGCAGGTACTGGGCGTTCCAGCCGCGGCCGGTGGCCACGCGCTTGCCCTTGAGGTCTTGCACGCTGGTCAGGTGGTCCTGCTCGCGCACCACCAGGCCGATGCCGCGTGGGTAGGGTTGCTCGGCGGCCAGGTAAACCACCGGCTTGCCTGCGGCCTGGGCGAACACCGAGGGTGCGTCGGCGGCATGGCCGAGGTCGATGGCGCCGGTACTCAAGGCTTCTAGCAGCTGCGGACCGGCGGCGAACTCGTGCCAGCTGACTTTCACGCCTTGCGGCGCCAAGGCCTTCTCCAGGGCGCCGCTGCCCTTGAGGATGTTGATGCTGTTGAACTTCTGATAACCGATGCGCAGGGTCCTGGCCTCGTCGGCAAGGGCCTGGGACCAGGGCAACAGGGTACTGGCGACACTGGCCAGCAAGCCGCCGATCAACAGGCGGCGCAAGGGGGAGAAGGCACGGGCGGGCATGGGCATTGCTCCTTGATATTGGAAGGGAAGCGGTGTGCCCAGACTAAGGAGGTGGCGTTTGGCTTTCAATTTCAATATTCCAATTTGTTAGAACGTTTTGTTATTTTTATATCCTTTTGTTTTGTGATGAATGGTCCATTTCGACATTTTTTTCACATTCGCTTGCTAGGCTCCGCCGGCATTTCCGAGGAGCCCTACATGTCGCACTTCCTGCGCAAGCGCAGCACTCGCATGGCCCTGGCCGCCAGCGCCGGCCTGCTCACGGCCACCCTGGGCTTCTTTGCCTGGCAGAGTTTCTACCCGGTGCAGGCTGCCTCCGGCTGGGGCGTCGAGGTGTTGCACCGCGACGTGACCAAGGCCGCATCTCTGTTGCCGCAAGCCGATGGCAGCCTGTTGGTCAGCCGCGAGCTGGACGACGGCCGTGGCAGCATCCTCAGGATCACCGCCCAGGGCGATCGGGTGGTGGTCATCGACAACCTGTCCAAGCCCGACGGTATGGTGGCTGCGCAGGGAGGCTGGGTGTTCAGTCAGGAAGGCGGGTTTGCCCCGGTCAGCCTGGCCCGCGATGGCCAGGTCACGCGGCTGTTCGACGGCCAGAGCGTGCAGGGCCTGTGGAACGACGGAGAGCACCTTTACGCCATCGAGGACCGCAAGGGCGATGGCCGTTTGATGCGTTATGACTGGCGCAGCGGCCAGCTCGATGTGCTGCGCTCCGGCCTCACCGAAACCGAAGGCCTGACCCGCTGCAGCGACGGGCGTTTGCTGTATACCGAAAAGGCAAGCGGCAAGGTCCGTGCCCTGTCCGACGATGGCCGGGACCCGGTGGTGGTCGATGGCCTGCGCAACCCGACGTTCCTGTTCTGTGACCAGCGCGGCCTGTGGATCAGCGAAGACAACACCCACCGTGCCCGGCTGCTGCGCATCGGCGCCGATGGCGCGTGGCAGACCGTGCTGTCGTTCCTCAAGGCGCCGCAGTCGATCGTCGCCGATGGCAAGGGCGGCTACCTGCTGGCCGAAGGCGGGCGCAACCGTGTGCTGCACCTGACGCCGCCGCTGGAGCGCAATACCGCCCAGCGCGATTGACCCTGCGCCTGGCTGGGCAGGCGCAGTTTGTGGGTGGGCAGCAGCGGTGGGTGATGGCTACACGACCAACAGCGCGCTTCCCTGCATGGGCGCGCTCGCGGATAATCCCCCCATTCCAATAAACAGCCTGTGAGTGGGTATGAGTGATTCCGTAGTCGGCCTCGGCCAGCCTGAAACCGAAGGGGGGCGCAAGACGCGCAAGAACAACCCCGAGAAAACGCGCGAGGACATCCTTCAGGCCGCCATCAACGAGTTCGTCCAGCAAGGGCTGGCAGGTGCCCGTGTCGACGCCATCGCCGAGCGCACCGCCACCTCCAAGCGCATGATCTATTACTACTTCGGCAGCAAGGAGCAGCTTTACTGCGAGTGCCTTATCAAACTGTACGGCGACATCCGCAAGACCGAGCAAAGCCTGGAGCTGGAGTCGCTGCCGGCCGAGCAAGCGATCCGCCGGCTGGTGGAGTTCACCTTCGATCACCACGACCGCAACGTCGATTTCGTGCGGATCATCTGCACCGAAAACATCCACTACGGCGAGTACGTCAAGCAGTCACCGGCGATTCGCGAAATGAGCAGCCTGGTGCTCGAGGCCCTGGGCAACACCTTGCGTCGTGGGGTGCAGGAAGGTGTGTTCCGCGCCGGCATCGAGGTCATCGACCTGCACATGCTGATGAGCTCGTTCTGCTTCTATCGGGTGTCGAACCGCCACACCTTTGGCGAGATCTTCCAGATCGACCTGTCCGATGAGCAGGTCAAGCTGCGTCACAAGGCCATGATCTGTGATGCGGTGTTGCGGTACATCCAGATCGAGCATCGCCCCTGAAGGTTTTCCAGTGCCTGGGCTTGCTTCTTCGCGTGTAAACCCGCTCCCACAGGATCACTGCTGTCCCAAAGATTTGCACAGTACTTGTGGGAGCGGGTTTACCCGCGAAAGGGCCGGCCCAGGCGACACATCGATGAAGCCTTGATGCTCACTCGCCCAACCGCTGCTCACGCGACGGCGGGTAGCCAAAGTAAGCCGCATAGCATTTGCTGAAATGCGACACCGAAACAAACCCGCAAGCCACTGCCACTTCCATCACCGACAGGTCGGAATACTGCAACAGGCGCCGGCTCTTGGTGATGCGCAGCTCCATGTAGTAACGCCGCGGCGAAGTGCCAAGCTGGGCCTGGAACAGGCGGTCGATCTGGCGGCGCGAGCGCCCGCTGTAGGCGGCCAGCTGGTCGAGGCTGAGGGTTTCCTCGAGGTTGTTCTCCATCAGCTCGACGATGGTACGCAGGTGCAGGCTCATGGACTTCTTCGCGCCCGGGCCGACCTGGCGGTAGCGGGCGCCGGAGAACGACAGGATTTCCTCGACGCCTTCGGCCAGGCCGTCGCCATACAGCCGGCGCACCAGGCCGAGCATCAGCTCCATGGCGCCATTGGGGCTGGCAGCGCTGAGGCGGTCGCGGTCGAGGGTGAAGCTGGCCGGGGTAATCCGCGTCTGCGGGCTGCGCTCGGACAGGCTGGCGCGCTGTTCGGGGTGGATACTGCAGCCATAGTCGTCCAGCACCCCGGCGCGGCCGAGGAACCAGGCGCCGTTCCACAGCCCGCCCAGGGCCATGCCGTGGGCCGCGCAATCGCCCAGCAGGCGGTCAAGCTCAGGGTACTTCAATGGCGTGCGCAGGCCGCCGCAGATCACCAGCAGGTCCAGCTCCTTCAGCGCTTCGGCGGATAACTCTGTGGCCACCAGCTCCAGCCCCAGGTCGCTGAGCACGCGGTCGCCTTCCAGCGACAATGGGGTGAACTGGAAGCTGTCGGCGCGCAGCAGGTTGGCCGTGACCAGCACGTCCATGGCCACGGTGAAGCTGGCCATCGAGAAGTGTTCGAGCAATACGAAATCGACTCGATAGGGGGCCTGGGCATTGGCGCTGGCGGACTTCAGCCGCAGCATGTTGCTGGTGCTGGTCTTCTTGCTGAACTGGCGTGGCGTGGGCACTCTGGACTCCGCTTCCTGGCTGGCCTGGAGAGTGTGGCGGCTGGCCTGGGGAAAGACAATCTCCCGGGTGGCCGTGTCGTATTCCAGGTCGTATTCAGGCAACCTGCCTGATGTGGCCGTTGGCGCTATGCTGATGTCCCGTCACTGAGGATGCCTTTGATGAAATCCGCTTTTGCCCTGCTGCTTTGCCTGTTGCCGTTGCTGGCCAATGCCCTCGAACCGGGCGACAAGCTCGCCCCGTGGACGCTGCTCGACCAGCACGACCACGCCTACAGCCTCGACATCGGTACGCACATCCTGCTGGTGGCGCGCGACATGGACGGTGCCAAGCTGGTGAAGGCGGCGCTGGCCGACCAGCCCGAGGGTTATCTGGAGGCGCGCGATGCGGTGTTCGTTGCCGACATCCAGCGCATGCCAGCGCTGATCAGCAAGCTGTTCGCCATCCCCGCCATGCGCGATTACAACTACCGGGTTCTGCTCGACCGCGACGGGCGGGTGGCCAGCCGTTATCCCGGGCAGGATGGCCAGGTGCAGTGGTTGCAACTGGAGCAAGGTAAGCTGGTGAGCCAGCGTGCATTTGCCGATGCGCCGGCGTTGAAGGCGGCGCTGGAGACTGCACCGCGGCATTGAGAGCTGTCACTGCACCTTGTAGGAGCGGCCTTGTGTCGCGATGCGCTGCGCAGCAGCCCCCTGCGGTCCTTTGTAGGGCAAAAATCCTGGGGCTGCTGCGCAGCCCATCGCGACACAAGGCCGCTCCTACAAAGGGCCGCGGTGCCATGCCGCCAGCCAAATCAATCTGAACCCTGGGCCGCTTGTGCAACCCAACCCTTTACATGCCAAATGGGAGAGCGCTCATGGAAATCGGAACGATCTGGATCATCATCGCGGCCTTTGTGATCATGCTGGAAATCTGGGCCATCTGGCACATCATCGGCAGTGACCGGCGCGCCGAGCGCAAGATGCTGTGGATCGTCTTCGTGGTCTACGCGCCATTCCCCGGCTTGCTGTTCTGGGCCTGGCGCGGGCCTAGGGCGGTGAAGGGCAGGGCGGTACTGCAGGAAAAATGATGGAAACGGCCTCAGGCGCGGGGCGCCTGGGGCCGTCGGTGTTCACTTGGGCAGGATTTCGAAGCGAATGGCGGACCCCAGCCCGTCCACCATCAGGCAGCCGTAGAACTTCACGGTCGACAGCACACTAAGATCCTTGAGCGCTTCATGAATGTAATCGTGAAGCAGCTTTTCGGCGTCGCGCCTGCGGTCTGCGAGTGTGGTGCTGTTGAGCGTGATGACCCCGAGCAAGGTGGTCTCTATGTGTTCAACGGTGTCCAGCCCAATTTTCTCGCGCAGGTGCAGGCGCGCCTTTGCCGCATCGTCTTCATCTCGTGCGTTTTTTGGCTTGATGGTGTAAGCCAGCTGAAAATGATTTTTGCTCATCGCTTTATCCTTCATACGTACAGGCCTCCGTGCCGGGCCCTGCAATCTAGCGCCTGGCGGTCACCGCGCATACGAACGTGTGGTTCCACAAAGCCAGCGTGCTGTGCGAAACGTCCTACGCAGGCAAGCCCGCTTTCACGATGCATGCTTGACCTCGAGTTAACTCAAGGTTCGATACTTCGTCCCACTTCCCATTGATCGAGGGCTTACCGTGAGCCATTCAACCGCGTTTCAGCTGAGCAATCCCGAAGGTCTGTACGACCCCAGCGGCAATGCCTATTCCCATGTCGCCGAGGTTCGTGCCGACAGCCGCCTGCTGTTCATCGCCGGCCAGGGCGGGGAAGGCCGCAACGGGCAGCTGTCGTCCCAGTTCGCCGAGCAGGCGCGTCAGGCACTGGCCAACCTGGAGATTGCCCTGGCGTCGAAAGGCGCCAGCCTGGCCCATGTGTTCAAGCTGACCCTGCTGATCGTCGGGCATTCCGAAACGCGCCTGCGTGAGTGGGTAGCCGAGGCTGACAGGGCCTGGGGCCCCTGCATGAAGCCGACCTGCACGCTGATCCCGGTACCCCGGCTGGCGCTCGATGGCATGCTGGTAGAAATCGAGGCGATGGCTGCGGTATAGAGCCGGGCGATTCGGTGGTGGCGCCAGATAAACACTCTATTGTATACCGGTGCTGGCAGCATGGCCGCTATAACAACAATTGATCTCAGAGGTGACCACACCATGAGCACCGGCACCACCACGCTCGCCGACCGCAAGGCCCGAAGCTGGGCCTGGCTAGCACTGTTCAGCCTGATGGCCTTCGCTGCTAACTCGGTGTTCTGCCGGCTCGCGCTGAAGGAAGGGGCTATCGACCCGGCATCTTTCACCATGGTGCGCCTGGCCAGTGGTGCACTGTTCCTGTTGCTGTTGATCCGCCTGCGCAAACCAGCGCTTGCCATGGGGGGTAGCTGGCGCGGCGGCCTGGCACTGTTTCTCTACGCATTTCTGTTTTCTGCGGCATACCTGCAACTGGGCGCAGGCGCGGGTGCGTTGCTGCTGTTCGGCGCGGTGCAGATCACCATGTTCGGCTTCGCCTGGTACAAAGGCGAACCCATCACCGCGCGGATGCTGCTGGGCATGCTGATCGCCTTCGCCGGCCTGCTGGTGCTGCTGTTGCCCGGTACCGCGGCACCACCCCTCGCCAGTGCCTTTGTGATGGCCCTGTCCGGCGTGGCCTGGGGCGTTTACACGCTGCTGGGCAAAGGCTCACCCAGGCCGCTGGCCGACACCGCTGGCAATTTCGCCCGGAGCCTGGCATGCCTGGTGCTGCTGGTGCCGATGCTGTTGCTGGGCGCCGGCTTGCACCTGAGCCCGCTCGGCTTGCTGTATGCGCTGGGTTCCGGAGTGCTGGCGTCGGGAGCAGGCTATGCCGTTTGGTACGGCGTGGTCAGGCAAGTCAGCGCGCAGCAGGCGGCGACCATGCAACTGAGCGTCCCGGTGATTGCGGCGTTGGGTGGTGTTGGCCTGATCGGCGAGCCATTGTCGTTGCGCTTGCTGGTGGCGTGCGTGGTGGTGCTGGGCGGTATCGCCCTGGCGCTGACGTCGCGGCGTTAAAAGAAACTGCGTTGCGCCTTGAGCGTGACCATGCTGTCGCAGTAGGTGTTGATGCCCGAGTACGCATCACACCCGCCACCACTGAGGTTGGAGTTGCTGTAGACCAGGTTCAGGTCGATGCCGAGCCAGGGCCGGGACAGCTCCAGTGACCAATCGGAAAAGGCATTCACCTGGCTGCCATCACCAATGGTGAATGGCGTACCCAGACGGTGATGGGCAAGCTTGACGCTCAGGTCGACGTCAAACAGCGGTAGTTGGCCGAAGTCTGCGAACAGCGTGCCGGTGCGGTTGTCGGGGTTGTTGCGCAGCGCGCCACCGAAACGGCTGCCCAGCACCGAAACACCGCCGTACAGGGCATAGCTGTCGGGGCCTGCGATGTTTGGCTGACTATAATGGATCAATCCCACCTCGTAGCCCAGGCTGCTGTCGAACTGGTGCTTGTAGCCCAGGTAACTATCCAGCCGCAGGGTGGAGTCGGGCGTCACGCCCATGCTCGGGGCGTACTGGCCGAGGTACCAGCCACTGGGGTGGCTGAAGTCGAGGCCGCCGTGGAACGCACCGATGGCGCTGGGCGAAATCAGCCCCTGGGCCATGCTGCGTGAGGGTGTGGTGCCGAGCGTGAAGTCGAAGTCGCCCAGTTCGCGTTTGATCTGTTGGGCCAGCAGCCCGGGGCTGAACAGCAGTGCAGCACCCAGCAACAGAAGGGGCCTGGTCATGGTCTCCGTCCTGGAAGGCTTGCGGTTGAGCGGTAGAGCATACCTGTGCAGGTAACGGGAGGGAACCTCTGGGTGGCCCACTCAGCCTTTGGTCGAACGGTCGGCATCTGCAGCTTCGGTCACCACGGGCAGGTTGCCGGCACGCTGGATTACCCGCCGTTGCTGCTCGTAGTCGTCCAGCGACAGGCCACGGCGTTGCAAGGCTTCCAGTTGCAGTTGACGGGTTTCTTCGACGGTGTAGGGGCGCAGTTCGGGGTGGCTGGCACAGCCGCTGACGATCGCGATGGCAAGAACGGCAAGGGTGGTGGACAGCAGGCGGGCCAAGGTGTTCATCAGGTAGCTCCAGGGGCCAGAGGGCGGGCGGCGAGTCGATGGAGCTAGGTTATTCGGCCATGTCGTTCGGTAGAAATTGCCAGTCTCGATAGTGACTATCGATGGTTCCAGAGAACCGGAGGGTGCGATGGGGCAAGACGAGCAACCGCGTAAACGGGGCGTGCTGCAACCGATCGACCGGATCACCGAAGTCATCTTCGGCCTGTTGATGGCGATGACCTTCATCGGCTCGCTGAGCGTGGCCACGGCAGGGCGCGAAGACGCCCGGTTGATGCTGATTGCGGCGCTCGGCTGCAACCTGGCTTGGGGCCTGGCCGACGCGGTCATCTATCTGCTGCGCACCTGGACCGAACGCACCCGCAGCCGGACCTTGCTGGCCCGCCTGCAAGCCAGCGATATTACCCAGGGGCGCAGGCTGATTGCCGATGCGCTGCCAGAGCGCATCGGCCTGGCACTGGATGAAGACGGGCTGGAGATGCTGCGCGGACGGATGCTGCGTGATGCTGGGCGCCCGCTGCCGGCACGCCTGGGTCTGGATGATTTCATGGCGGCCCTGGCCACGTTCCTGCTGGTGGTACTGGCAACCTTCCCGTTGGTCATTCCGTTCCTGCTGATCGACACCACCGGTACGGCCATCCGTGTATCGAACCTGGTCGCCCTGGCCATGCTGTTCCTGGCGGGCTGGCTGCTGGCACGCTATTCCGGTGGTCGCACCCTGTTGACCGGCGTGGTCCTGGCGGTTGTCGGGGTGTCACTGATCCTGGCGATCATCGCCCTGGGCGGCTGAGCATCAACCGCTCAGTATTTGATGTCGCGGGCGCGTTCACGGCCTTGTTGCTTGGTGTGGCGTTTGTCCTGTCGGCAGCCTCAATTACAGATCTCAACCCAGCCCTGAGATAGCTTCAAAAGCAGCAACCACCCTTACCTTTAGAGCGCGAAAAGTTTGCACCCACGCATCTGGCCAAAAGCATCGCCATTGCTACCCTTAATCCACGCGGTCTGACCTCATGGAGAGAAGCGATGCGCATCCCATTGTCAGCGGTCCTGTCGGTAATCCTGTATCTGAGCGCCCCGCCCGGCCTGGTGCTGGCAGAAGATGTACCGGCTCCGGACCCGGCACCACAAGCCGACACGGTCGCGACCAAGGACCCGGTGTTCACCCAGGAGCAACTGGACCAGATGCTCGCGCCCATCGCACTGTACCCCGATGCGCTGCTGGCCCAGGTACTGATGGCTTCGACTTATCCGGGGCAGGTGAGCGAAGCGGTGACCTGGTCCAAGGCCAACCCCAAGGCCACCGGTGACGATGCGGTCAAAAAGGTGGCGAACCAGCCTTGGGACCCAAGCGTACAAGCGCTGGTGGCCTTCCCGCAGGTGCTGGCGACTCTGGGGCAGGACCCGGTCTGGGTGCAGCGCCTGGGCGACGCCTTCCTCGCGCAGCCCGACGATGTCATGGGCGGCGTGCAGCGCCTGCGCCACCAGGCCCAGGCCGCCGGTAACCTGCAGAGCAACCAGTACCAGAGCGTGACCGTGCAGACAGCACCGGCACCGGCCTCCAGCGGTAAAAGCGCGCAGGCCGTTACGACCAGCAGCCCGCCCACCACCATCATCATCGAGCCGTCCGACCCGCAAGTGGTGTACGTACCCACCTACAACCCGACCACCACCTACGGCACCTGGGCCTACCCGGCATCGCCGCCGGCGTACTACCCGCCACCGCCCATGTACTACCCCGGCTCCGCGCTGGTGGCGGGCCTGGCCTTCGGTACCGGTGTGGCAATCGTCGCCTCGCTGTGGGGTGACTGTGACTGGGGCAACAACGACATCGACATCGACGTAAATCGCTACAACAACATCAACGCCAACAATCGCATCACCAACAACCAGAACAAATGGCAGCACAACGCCGCCAACCGCGACGGCGTGCCGTACCGCGACTCTCGCAGCCGCCAGCAGTACGGTCGCCAGCTTGACGGTGCCACCCAGCGTACTGCCTTCCGCGGCGATGACGCCCAGCGCGCCCAGGCGCGGGACAAGGCCAGGGCGTCGATGGACCGGGCCGGCATCGAACGGCCGGCCACCAGCAACCGCCAGGCACGCCAGCAGATGCGCGAGGCGCAGGCGGGCAATTCGGTCGGCAACCGCATGCAGCCTCGTAGCGACAACCCGCGGGCAACTGACCGCCGACAGGAAACCCGCAACACCCAGGCTCGGCAGCAGAACAACCAGGTGAGCCCGCGCAGGCAGGGCGAAGGCCAGGGGCGGCAGCTGGCGCAAAACCGGCCTTCCAATACCGCCGGTCGGGCGCGTAACAATGCCTTCGACGGCGTGCGTTCACCCTCGCGCACCAGCGCGCAGGCCAGGCGTGGCCGCACCAGCCAGTCGTTCGCCCAGCGCCCGAGCGCATCGCGTGCCGCAGGGCACCAGATTTCCCGGCCCAGTGCGCCCGCACGCCGCGGGGGAGGTGGCCGTCGATGAACCGTCAATCGATAGCGGCACTGGTAATCGCAGCGGGTCTGGCCTGGTCGAGCCTGGCCGCTGCGCAGGACGCCTTCCCGACACCAGAAAAGGCTGTGGAATCCTTCGTTGCGGCGCTGGGTGAGGAGAAACCTGATGAAGACCGCCTGGCCCGGTTACTGGGCGATGACTGGCGTACCTACATACCGCGCGGCGGTGTGCAACGCAGTGACGTGGACACGTTCCTTGAGCAGTATCGCGAGCAGCACAGCATCGATATGTCGGGGGCGAACAAGGCCATCCTCGCGGTGGGCAGTGATCACTGGACGTTGCCCATACCATTGACCAAAGGTGGCGAGGGTTGGCGTTTCGACCTCAAGGCCGGCGGCGCCGAAATCCGCGCCAGGCGCATCGGCCGCAACGAGCTGGGCGCCATGCAGTCGTTGCTGGCCTACCACGACGCGCAGATGGACTACGCCACCCAGGACCACAACGGCAACGGTGCGCTGGAATACGCGCAGAAGATATTCAGCGAGCCCGGCAAGCATGATGGGCTGTACTGGGATGACGATGGCGATGGCCAGGTCAGCCCGCTGGGCCCGCTGTTCGGCCAGGACGTGGTCGGCGATGCCTGGTATGGCTACCACTTCCGCATCCTCGATGCACAAGGCCCATCCGCCCCTGGCGGTGCCTACAGCTACCTGATCGGCAACCAGATGAGCCGTGGCTTCGCCATGGTTGCCTGGCCGGCCAGGTACGATGACAGCGGGGTGATGAGCTTCATGATCAGCCATGACGGCGAGGTGTTCGAGAAAGACCTCGGGCCGCACGGTGACAAGCTGGCCAAGGAGATGAAACGCTTCGACCCGGATGACAGCTGGAAGGTGGTGGATGTGCCGGCGGGAGATTGAGTGAGGCGCACCCGCCGTGGCCGGTTCAAGGTGCGGTTCGCGATTCAAGGTCCATATCAGCTGGCCAGCTCACCTTGGGTGCCAGGCGCAGGGCGAACTCGCACCAGAGCACATCGTTGTGATCCTTGGGTTCCCCAGGTGGTGGCAGGGCTGAGGGGCCTTCCTGCATGTAGGTGCAGATGTAGGCCCAGGCATGCTGGTCGGCACCCATCGTACTCAGGTGAAAACGGTCGATGACGTTGTTCGTGCCCGGCGCGACGATGGACAGCATGACACCCCATTTGAAAATGACCCCACCGTTTGGCAGGGCGCCGGTTTGTGACCAGCGCTCGGCGCGGACTTGGGACCAGTCGTAACTGACCGGCACGACCTTGCCTTTGTCGAAGGGGTTCCACCATTGGCGTTTGAAGTTGTAGGCGTAGATTTTCTGGCGCGCACGGTTGAACCTGATGGGTAAGTCGCGAGGGGGGCATATATCAACTTGGTATCCAAAAAACGTACACCAGACGCCAAGGAGCAGTACAAGAATTCCAATGATGACTAGCTCTATGCTGCCAATACTCCAGCTTTTGAAGATCATGTGAGGAACCTGCAGCGTAAATATGGCCGCAGGCACGGAGAGTGCCGAGAGGATACCTCTAGGTGAAATAGGGGACCGAGGCACTTCAAGGTAAATCGTATCTTGATGGTTTGGTATCTGCCTGCCCAAATTCCTGTCAACGGCTGGAGGAGTGGCTGGGCCAGGCAGATCCTCCTTCCAGCCAGCGCAAGGAGGGACTAGTAATGGGGAGGCCAATTGAGGTGCTCCAAAGATCTGATGTTGTTCTCTGCCATGCTTATCTGTGCTCGAGCTGACTCATTATCAGGATCAGGCCAATAAATCAGGCTTAACTCCAGAGAGGTAATGTTGTGATGATCTGTCAAGGGGAACGCCCCTTGGATGTTCAGCGTCCTGCTTTCTGTGTCGACGCTTTTGTGTAGGCTTTCTAGTATGTCGTCTGCAAAAACGCCGGCAACACTCAGTGCCGAGCTTGACGGCAGTACTAATCTAGTGCTGTCTCCTGATAGGGTGATGGTTTCTTTGCTTCCCCCGGTACGATGCAAATCCAGCTTCCATTGATAATGTGAAGTACCCACCGTGAAATTTGGCATGCTCATATACGCGTTCAGTACAAAGCCTGCTGCCACCGTGCTGCCGTCACTGATTACTGAATCTATTTCCCCCTGTTTGAAACCAATTTTTATCGAGGCCTCGGCTCTCATGCCAAGCGCTGCGGCATTCAAAGCGCCAATAGCCAAATCAATACTTTTTGCCTCACCCCAATACCGATGTTCGGGTGGTAATCCCCATCTGCTACGTCGAGCCCATAGTTCTGTCGCGGATGATTCTTGTTGCTTCGCCCTGGTCGCCAATGCGTATGCTGCCAAGCCCAAGATTATCGCGATTCCCAGCGGCCCTAGTAATGTGCCTGGGACAAGGGCGGCATAGCCCGCCGGGAAGATCGTGGCAAAGGCAATGGCGCTTGCATAGCCATAGGTTTGGGCGGACGCAACGTCCCCCTGGTCACCTGACCTTCGCGCAGCGAAGGCATATTGTGCTGCGTCAGATGCCCCCGCGAGTGCTGCTATGACGCCACCGAATTTAGCGATGCGCTCACCTAAATTCACGGTGCTAATAGCGTTTGGCCACAGCTTTTCCGGGCGAAGTAACTGTGCGGTAAGCCCCACACTCTCTACGCTTGCTCCCAGCACACCAAGGGAAGAAGACCATATTGCGGCAAGCGCTTCCGGGTCTACGTTGGCAGTTTCAAGTAGCGCCTGATAATTTTTGCGCAGGCTATCTTGATGGAACCATATTCCGCCTAGCCCAAGCATCAGGCTGGCGCTTGTCGGGTTTGTTACAGCACTCCGCAAACTATTAGTCGTATCGCTTGCCAAGCTACGAGCCGCCTCTGCACTTAGCCGAAAGGCGTTTGCACCTACAGTAATAGTACGCGCCAGCGTAGTGGCCCCTGATACGGCACTTGCCCGCAACTGAACTAGCCGCGCCTGTAAACTTTCAGCACTTTCCAACGTCCAGAGCATCACCTCGATCATCTGGCTACGGTTACCCGCTGCCGCAATATTGATCGCGCCACTCAGCACCATGGCCCGCACCTTGCGGCCCAGTGGGTCACGGAACTGCTTGTCTACCTGCTGCAGAAACGCATCGGTCCGCGCCTCCAGGGCTTCGTTGAGCAGGCTCATGTATTCGCCCACTGTCAGCGACACCCGCAGCGGCGTTACCTGCTGCCCCGCAAACAGGGCAAACGCCGAGCGATGCACATGGCCGATCAGGGTCTTGGTCCGTTCACTCAGGTGCTGGCTGAGCGCATTCCCGGCGCTGTTGGTCGCGGCCAGCAACTGGCCAACGGCATCCTGTATCGGCTTGATCATCAACAGCTGCCCGTCGGCGGTGCCGGCGATGCCCTTGATGATGTCGTACACCTTGCCGAAGTCATCCCCGGCCAGCGCGCTGGCCACCTGCTGCATCAGCTTCTGATTCTTGGCCAGCAGTGCCTGGTAAAGCAGGCTGCGGTCGTCTTCCAGCAGCTGCTGCCAGATATGCTGGGTAATCCCGAGCGGCTGACCCTCCTGCGGCAAGGTTTCAGTGGGCCCGCCGGCCAGGCAGGCGGCCATCATCTGGATGAAGTACTCCACCGAAACAGGGGAGGTCGCGTCATAGTCGTAGTAGCCGATCTGCTGAAACGCCCGCTTGGCATAGTGCCGCGCATACAGATCGCCAACCTGGTCGATCATCGACTGCCAGTTTTTCAATTCGCGGTCGTAATCGGCCTGGAACGCCGCGCGGGCGCTTTCGTCGTAACGCTCTTCCAGCCGCTCGCGGGCGTCCTGCTGTTTGCGCGCGATGTTGCGTTCGGTCTGCGCGTCGATGTCCACCGGAGGCAGATACGCCTTGGCCGCGATCGGGCTGTCGTTCCACTGCTCGACCTGCCGGGCTTGCCGCTGCGCGTCCTCGGCACCCTGCGCGGCAGCCATGGCAGCGTGCAGTTCGCGGATGCCCAGTAGTGCTTGCGAGGTGAAGTACTCGAAGTGCCGCTGCGGTTGCGCCCGCCATTCCTGCAGGGCCTGCACCCAGCCAGTGCGTTGCGCGTTGAGCTCCATGACCATGCCGACCGGGTCGGGCAGCGTCAGCGCCAGCAGGCCATTGGGCAGTTGTTCCTGCTGAATGACATTGCGCACATGCGTGCGGGTTTCATGCCAGCGGCCCAGGCGGCTGTAAAAGCCATGGACGCTGGTGAACCTGGCAGAGGAGAAGGTAGAGAACTCCAGCACCTGTTCCAGGCCGAAGCGGAAGCTGTCGGTCATGGCGATGCCGAGGCTGGCAGGGTCGTTGCGTGCGGTGTTCAGGTCCACCTCGACGAAGCGGGCGAGGGTGCCCGGGTCACTGTCGACGATGCCTTGCCGATAGCGGTCGAGTACGGCACGGGGCCAGGGGTCGTTGGCGAAGGCGACCCAGGCCTTGCGGTAGAGCAGGGTATCGATGTTGATGAACGAGGCGATCACATCGTGGCCTTCGGTGGCGCATACCTTGGGTAACGACCTGGGTGGCCCCAAGGGCATCTGCGACACCGGAAAGCGCTGCAAGGTACCTTCCGCCGCTACCTCGTAGGCCTGCCAGATTTCCTGGTCGAGCAGTACGTAGACATAACCCTGGCGCAGGAGGCGCAACTGGTCGGTGTGCATCGGGTGGAAGATGATTTCGCTATCGTCTGCCAGGCGATAGGGGCGCCCTGTATCCGGGCGCGGGGCGTAGGCCTCGCGCAGCAGCAGAATTGGCAGGCCGGAGCGTCCGCAGGCGTTACAGGTGCCGTAGGTGTTGGGGATTTCTTCCTGCATGGCGATGTGGATGGTTTTGCTGATGCTCATCAGGAGTTCCTTTTCCAGTGATTTGACGCAACGGCCAAAACACTAGCGAGGAACGCCTTCGCGGGGGAGCAATGGGCTTCCTAAAACGTTGTAGGATTTTTCGCTTTAGTGCCCCTATAGCAGCGGCCTTGCGTCGCGACGGGCTGCGCAGCAGCCCCAGGATCTTGCAGGCGATAAAGGCCTATTGCCCCAACATCTGCCGCACCAGCCACTGCCCCGCCGGCCCGAGCGCGCGCCGGCTCGACCATGCCACATCCATGTCAACCCGTCGCGGGTACCCGGCCACCTGCAGCTCCACCAGCCCACTGCCAAAGCGTGCCACCAGTGCCCTGGGCAGTTCGGCCCAGCCGAACCCGCGCACGGCGAACTCCAGCAGGGTGAGGTAGTCCGGTGCCGACCAGGCCTGGCCACGCCCCTGGTGCAAGCTTTGAGCATAGGTCTTTATATACAGCTGCCGGACGTTCTCCAGATGCTGCATCTGCACCTGGGGCAAAGCCGCCAACGGATGCCCGCTGGCCACGTACACACCAAACTCTGCCTGCTCGGGCAGGCGTGCCACGGCAACGTCAGCGGGGTAGCTGGGCTGGGTGGCGAGAATACCGACATGTGCCAGGCCCTGCTGGATCAGCTCGATCACGTCGGCATCTTCCGACGGGCCGCAGCGCAGCTCGGTATGCGGGTAGTGCTGGGCGAAGCGGGCCATCACCGCGCCCTGGAACGTCACGCTGTAGCTGTCCGACATCACCACCGAGACCAGTGCCTCGACGTTTTCAGCCAGCCGCACCGCCAGGGCATCGAGCTGGGCGCTGGCATCGAGAATCGCCTCGACATGGCTCAGCACCTGTCGCCCAGCCTCGTTCAGCGTGGGGTGACGGCCGCCACGCTCGAACAACGGGCAACCCACATCGGCCTCGAAATTGGCGATGGCGATGCTGATGGTCGACTGGCTTTTGCGCAATTTGCGCGCCGCAGCGGAAAACGAACCCAGCGATGCAGCTTCGACAAAGGCGACCAGAGCTTCGGGTGAGTAGCGCATGGTATTGATAAAATCGATGGTAGCTATATCGCTAGTATCAGTTCTATCAAAGAAAATAGGAAGCACGACTCACGCAAAGGATGGATTTTGCAATGAAAAACGTGTCTTTCACCGAGCGCCTGGTTCACGCCGTCGGTTATGAAGTATTCGCCGTGCTGCTGTGTGCGCCGCTGCTGTCCTGGATCATGGGCAAGTCGCTGGCGACAGCGGGAGCGCTGGCGGTGACCCTGTCGGTGATCGCCATGCTGTGGAACATGGTCTACAACGCGCTGGTCGATCGCTACGTCCGCGGCGAGCGCATCCACTGGAAGGCCAGCGCACGCTTTGTGCACGGCCTGGGCTTCGAAGCCGGGCTGGTGGTGTGGTGTCTGCCGGTGGCGGCGTGGATGCTGGAGATTTCGTTGCTGCAGGCGTTCATGGTGGAGTTGGGCTTCTTCGTGATCATCCTGCCCTACACCGTGCTGTACAACTGGGCCTTCGACAAAGCCCGGCACCTGCTGATACAGCGTCGCCTTGCATGAGAACTACCTGCCTGCGCGGCCCCTCGATTTGTGCATTGTGCGGATATCCTGGGGCCGCTTCGCAGCCCTTTCGCGACACAAGGCCGCTCCTACAGGGACGGCGCAGGCTTCAGGCTTGCGCTGTACCTGTGGGAGCGGCTTCAGCCGCGAACACCGGCGCAGCCGGTGCCATCATAGTTGACCGCGTCAGCCAATAAAAAACGGGGCATGCCATCGCTGGCATGCCCCGTTTTTCAAGCCGCTAAAGCGTCTCAGGCAACCTTGACGATCCAGCCAGCCGGTGCTTCCACGTCACCGCTCTGAATACCGGTCAGCTCGTTGTAGAGCTTCTGGGTAACCGGGCCGACCTTTTCCAGGTCGTGGAACACGTGCAGTTTGCCGTTGTACTCGATGCCGCCGATCGGGGTGATCACCGCCGCGGTACCGCAGGCGCCGGCTTCGACGAAACGGTCCAGCTTGTTGATTTCCACATCGCCTTCGATCACGGTCAGGCCCAGGCGCGATTGCGCCAGTTCCATCAGCGACAGGCGGGTGATGCCTGGCAGCACCGAAGCCGATTTCGGGGTGACGAACTCGTTGTTGGCGGTGATGCCGAAGAAGTTGGCCGAACCGACTTCCTCGATCTTGGTGTGGGTCAGCGGGTCGAGGTAGATGGCGTCGGCGAAGTTGGCTTTCTTCGCTTCTGCACCCGGCTGCAGGCTGGCGGCGTAGTTGCCACCGACCTTGGCCGCGCCAGTGCCTTGCGGGGCAGCGCGGTCGAAGCTGGAGATCTGGAAGTTGTGCGGCTTCATGCCGCCCTTGAAGTACGAGCCAACCGGGATGGCGAAGATCGAGAAGATGAACTCGGGGGCGGTGCGCACGCCAATGTTGTCACCGGTGCCAATCACGAACGGGCGCAGGTAGAGGGCGCCTTTACCATGCGGAGGCACAAACTTCTCGTTGGCCTTGACCACTTGCTTGCACGCCTCGATGAACACATCGGTCGGCACCTGCGGCATCAGCAGGCGGGCGCAGCTGCGCTGCATGCGGGCGGCGTTCTGGTCCGGGCGGAACAGGTTGATCGAACCGTCCTTGCAACGGTAGGCCTTGAGGCCTTCGAAGCACTGCTGGCCGTAGTGCAGGGCGGTGGAGCCTTCACTAATGTGCAGTACGTTGTCTTCGGTCAGGGTGCCCTTGTCCCACTCGCCATTGCGCCATACGGACAGGTAGCGTTTGTCGGTCTTGATATAGTCGAAACCGAGCTTGTCCCAATTAATGCTTTCGTTGCTCATGACACCCTCATTGTCTTGCAAGTGCCCGATTGCTCGGGCTGCTGTTATATGCGCACCACGCCACCATAATACATCCGTGGCAGATCGGGAACGGCCAGTCACGAATTGATAGCCTGCAATGCATTTATTGCGGCGTTTACAGGTGCAGGTACTCGTCCAGCGCCAGCTGGTCGAGCAGTACCTGGTCGTGGGACGCCACCACCAGCGCCCCGCGAAACTGCCCGAGCATGTGTTCCAGTGCGGCCAGCGATGGCAGGTCCAGGTGGTTGCCGGGTTCGTCCAGCAATAACAGGTCGAGCGGCCGTTCGCGGTATAGCACGGCGGCCAGTGCCGCCTTCATCCGCTCACCCCCGCTGAGCAGGCTGCTGGGTAGTTCGATGCGGGCCGCATCCAGGCCCAGTTGCGCCAGGCGGCTGCGCAAGTCGCCCTGGGCCAGCGTCGGGTTTGCCTGGCGCAGGTGCTCGAGCACACTGGTATTGCCTGGCAGTGCGCTGCAGTGCTGGTCGAGCAGGGCGGTTTCCCCACTGAGGCGCAGGCTCTCGGTTGGTGCTGGCAACTCACCGTTCATCAGCCTGAGCAGGGTGGACTTGCCACTGCCATTGGCGCCTACCAGGCCCACCCGCTGGCCCAGGCACACGCGCAGGTTCAGTGGTTTGCGCGTCCCGCGTGGCAGGCGCAGCGCCTGCAGGGCCAGCACTTCGCGGCCTGGATGACGCTGCGGCGTGGGTGCATGCAGGGTAATGGCGCTGTCCTGCTCGACTTCGCGGGCGGCGTCACGCACTTTGCCCTGCAGCGCCTGCCGGGCGTCGCGATGGTCGCGGCGCTGTTTGCCCGCAGTGGCCTGACTGCGCTCCTGCTGGCGGTCGACCAGGATCTTGGCCTGGTTGGCGTGCCTGGCATTGCGCCCGGCGCGGGCTTGATGACGTTCCAGGTCTTCGCGCTGACGCTGCAGTTCGCGCGCCTGGCGTTGCTCCTCCTGTTTCAGCCGGGCAAGTTGCTGTTGGGCCTGCGCTGTCTGGCTGGCTTTCTGGGCCGAATAGAAGGTGTAGTTGCCGCCATATGCCCGCAAGCCCAGGCTGGATAATTCGACGATGCGCGTCATGTGCGCGAGCAGGCTGCGATCATGGCTGATCACCAGCAAACCCCGGTCCCAGGCTTCGATCATGCCCAATAGTTGGGCGCGGGCGTCGCTGTCCAGGTGATTGCTCGGTTCGTCGAGTATCAGGTAGTCCGCTTCGCTGAGCCAGGCGCCGACCAGCGCCACGCGCATGGCCTGACCACCGCTCAGGCTGTGGGCGGGCTGGTGCCAGTCGAGTTGGCCCAGGCCGTGGCGTTGCAGGTGCCCCTGCAATTGCTCGCGAATATCCCAACGTTCGCCGACGGCGTCGAAGTCACTGGGTGCGACACTGCCTTGCTCGATGCGCTCCAGCGCAGCGAGCACCGCGCCCACCTGGGCCAGGTCGGCGACCGTGGCGCTGTGCTCGATCACCTGCTGGTCCAGAAGATGGACGCGCCCAAGGCGCCGACACTGGCCGCTGCTTGGTTCGCGCTGGCCGGCAAGTATCTGCCCGAGCAGGCTCTTGCCCACACCGTTGCGCCCGACCAGGCCGGTGCGGCGTTGGTCGAAGGTTTCGCTGAGGTCGGTAAATAACAGCCTGCCGTCAGGCAAGGCCAGGGAGACGCTGTCCAGCGTCAGGATCGACGTGTTCGTCATGCACAACTCCACAAATGCCGCGACATCTCCGGAGCGAACCGGAGGCTGAAGACTGGCCGTCGAAGTGACGGCGGCATCAATGGCGCATTGGACGAATACCTCGTGACAGGGGAATGCGTAGCCTAACGGATAGAGGCATTGTTGTCGCGGGAAAACACATTCCGCGAGTGCGCCACGGACCCTGTGGGTGAGGGTTCACCCGCGAGACAGGCGACGCGGTGGATGGCACGGGCTTCGCCCGTGTTCGCGGCTAAACCCGCTCCCACATGGCCGGCGTCGCCCTTAAGGCGTGCACCGGACCTGCAGGGCCGCGCATGCCCCTGGTTCAGCGCCCCACCAAACGCCTGGTCCAATCGCCCCCGTGGCTCTGCTGGCTCGCCTCTTCACTGTCAAACCGTACATGCCAGGCTGGATGATCCAGCTGAATGCCGGCCTGCTCCAGCGCAAGGCCCGTCAGCGCGAGCATGCGCATTTTGGCGTCGCCCGCCAAGGCGGCGGCCTTTTCGGCCTCTCGCTCGAATACCCAGGTAATACGCAGGCTGGCCGGAAACTCCTCGAGAGCCAGACGATGGGTAAGCCAGCTGAAACCGACGATCTCCGCCTTGGCGGTTTCGCAGGCTTCGGTCAGGCAAGCCACCAGCTCACGCTCCAGGCGTGCCATATCGCGCTTGTTCAGGGGTTTCACCGGGGGCCTCGCTGCTCAAAGCCACCACTCTAACGCAGTTGCGGCACTTGTTGTCGGCCAGCCCGACAGCAATGGTTGACCACCCGCCAGCCACTGCGTAGCCTTGCCACTTCGAGGTTCTTCGGCCAGGCCGAAGCTAAGACGGGAACGCGGTACAAGCCGCGGCTGCCCCCGCAACTGTAAGCACCGACAACGGATCGACACAGCCACTGCGCCCGCGCGCGGGAAGGCGTCATCCCGCCAGCCTGCTGCACCAGCGGGCACATGGAACGGTGCGAGCCAGGAGACCTGCCTCGTCACGTTTTCGACTTTCAACCGGGCGGGGTGATCCGGTGGCGAACAAGCCCGGCCGGCCTGGCCTGCGGCTGTCGTCCTGCATGCCCGCGCCAATCTGCCAAGGGCAATGCGACATGAAAACACTGGCCAAGCTCCCCGTCACCATCGTCACCGGCTTCCTCGGCTCGGGCAAGACCACCTTGCTGCGCCACATGCTCGACAACGCCCAGGGCCGCCGCATTGCGGTGATCGTCAACGAGTTCGGCGAACTGGGCATCGACGGCGAAATCCTCAAGCAGTGCAGCATCGGTTGCACCGAAGAAGAAGCCACCGGTCGCGTCTACGAGCTGGCCAACGGCTGCCTGTGCTGCACCGTGCAGGAAGAGTTCTTCCCGGTGATGCGCGAGCTGGTGGCACGCCGTGGCGACCTGGACCATATCCTCATCGAAACCAGCGGCCTGGCCCTGCCCAAACCGCTGGTGCAAGCCTTCCAGTGGCCGGAAATCCGCAATGCCTGCACCGTCGACGCGGTGATCACGGTAGTCGACAGCCCGGCCGTGGCCGCCGGCACCTTCGCCGCCTACCCGGACCAAGTCGATGCCCAGCGCAAGCTCGACCCCAACCTGGACCACGAGTCGCCGCTGCACGAACTGTTCGCCGACCAGCTGGCCAGCGCCGACCTGGTGGTGCTGAACAAGGCCGACCTGATCGACGCCGAAGGCCTGGCCAAGGTCCGCGCCGAGGTGGCCGAAGAACTGCCGCTGGCGGTCAAGGTGATCGAAGCCAGCAGCGGCAAGCTGCCGCTGGAAGTGCTGCTGGGCGTGGGTGCCGAGTCCGAGGCGCACATCGATGGCCGCCGTACCCATCACGACTCGCACCATGACGGCGATGACCATGACGATCATGACCACGATGCCTTCGACTCCATCTCCATCGACCTGCCAGAAGCCGACGAAAGCCTGCTGCTCGACGCCCTGACCCAGTTGGTGGTGGAATTCGGCATCCTGCGCGCCAAAGGCTTCGCTGCCATCCCGGGCAAGCCGATGCGCTTGCTGGTACAGGGCGTGGGCACCCGTTTCGACAAGCACTTCGACCGCGCCTGGCGCGCCGACGAACCGCGCATCACCCGCCTGGTGCTGATCGGCCAGGACCTCGACGCCGCCCAGCTGGAAGCGCGCCTGCGCCAGGCACTGGGCGCCTGACCCATGCACCTGCTGCGGACCCAGCCCGGCGGCTTCGTGCCGGATGACAGCATTGCCGACCTCGGCCAGACGCCCGCCGAGCTGGTGATTCTCTGCAGCGGCGATTCCCATCTGGCATTGCTCGCCGATACCGCCGAGCAATTGCCCCAGGATTACCCCAGCCTGCGCCTGGCCAACCCGATGCAGGTACAGAACCATGCCTCGGTCGACCTTTACGTCGACCAGGTACTTCGCCATGCCAAGGTCATCCTGGTGTCGCTGCACGGTGGCGTCGGCTACTGGCGCTATGGCGTCGAGCAGCTGGTCGAGCTGGCCGGCCGAGGCGTGCAACTGATCCTGGTGCCGGGCGACGACCGCCCGGACCCGGAACTGACCAGCCTGGGCAGTGTCAGCGGCGAGCAGGCCGAACGCCTCTGGCACTACTTGCGCCAGGGCGGCAAGGCCAACGCCATCAACCTGTTCAACTGCCTGGCCAGCCAGTGGCTGGGCCGCGACTATGCCTGGGACGAACCACAGCCTTTGCCGCGCACTGCCGTGTATCACCCGGCCAAGGGCAGCGCCACGCTGGAGGACTGGTACCCGCAGTGGCTCCCCGAACAGCCAGTGGCGCCGCTGCTGTTCTACCGCTCGCACCTGCAGGCGGCCAACACCGCGTTCATCGATGTGTTCTGCCAGCGCCTGCAGGCCGCCGGGCTCAACCCGTTGCCGATCGCCGTGGCCAGCCTAAAGGAAAGCGCCTGCCTGGAGCAGGTCGAAGCCTGGCTGGACGAGGTGGGGGCCGAAGTGCTGGTCAACACCACCGGCTTTGCCCTGTCCAGCCCCGAACGCCCCAACCTGCGCCCGTTCCGTCGCGACATCCCGGTGCTGCAGGCCATCTGCGCGCAAGACAACCAGCCCGGCTGGGAAGCCAGCGAACAGGGCCTGGGGGCGCGTGACCTGGCCATGCACATTGCCTTGCCCGAACTGGACGGGCGCATCATCACCCGCCCGGTCAGTTTCAAGGACATGGCCTGGCGCAGCGAGCGCAGCCAGTCCGACGTGGTCTGCTACCGCGCCCACCCCGAGCGCATGGACTTTGTCGCCGAACTGGCCCGCCGCTGGGTCGAGCTGGCGCGCCTGCCGAATGCGCAAAAGCGCGTGGCCCTGGTGCTGGCCAACTACCCGACCCGGGATGGCCGCATTGGCAACGGCGTTGGCCTGGACACGCCAGCGGCGGCGCTGAACATTCTCAAGGCCCTGCAGGCCGAAGGCTATCCGCTGGCCGACTTGCCGGGCAGTGGCACGCAACTGATCCACCAGTTGCTCGGCGGCGTGACCAACGACCTCGACCATCTGGACCTGCGCCCCTGTGCGCAGAGCCTGAGCCTGGCCGACTACCAGGCCGCCTTCGAGCGCCTGCCAGAGGCCAACCGCCAGGCTGTGCTGGAGCGTTGGGGGCCGCCGCAGCAAGACCCGATGTACCGCAGTGGCCGGCTGATGGTGGCCGGCCTGCGCTTTGGCTTGACCTTCGTCGGCATTCAGCCGGCGCGGGGTTACCAGGTGGACCCCAGCGCGGTGTACCACGATCCGGACCTGGTGCCGCCGCACGGCTACCTGGCGTTTCACTTCTGGCTGCGCCATGCCTTTGCCGCCGACGCGGTGATCCATGTCGGCAAGCACGGCAACCTCGAATGGCTGCCCGGCAAGGGCGTCGGGTTGTCGGCACAGTGCTGGCCGGACGCCTTGCTCGGCCCGCTGCCGAACATCTACCCGTTCATCGTCAACGACCCGGGCGAGGGTGCCCAGGCCAAGCGCCGCACCCAGGCGGTGATCATCGACCACCTGATGCCGCCGCTGACCCGTGCCGAAACCTATGGCCCGTTGCGCCACCTGGAGCAATTGGCCGACGAGTTCTACGAGGCCCAGCTGCTCGACCCGCGGCGCGCCCGCGAGTTGCAGCGCGACATTCTCGAACTGGTCAAGGCCAACCACATCGACCGCGAACTGCAACTGGAAGGCCAACTGGACGATGCCGCGGTGTGGCTGCCGCGCCTGGACACCTACCTGTGCGACCTGAAGGAATCGCAGATTCGCGATGGCCTGCATGTGTTCGGCCAGTCCCCGGAAGGCCGGCTGCGCCTGGATACCTTGCTGGCGCTGTTGCGGGTCGAGCGTGGCGACGGTCGCGGCGGCAATGCCAGCCTGCTGCGGGTTCTGGCCAAGGCGCTGGTGCCGGGTTTCGACCCGCTCGATTGCGAACTCGGCCAGCCGTGGCAGGGCGCACGCCCCGAGCAGTTGCAGGCCATGAGCAGCGAGCCCTGGCGCACCTGTGGCGATACCCGCGAACGCCTCGAACTGCTGGCGCTGCAGGTAATCGACCAGGCGCTGGGCGGCACCGCACAGTTGCCTGCCCAGAGCGAATGGCAGCCGGTGCACGATGTGGTGCAGGCGCTGCGCGAAGCGGTGGCACCCAGCCTGGACGCCTGCGGCAGCGCCGAAATGAATGGCCTGCTATCGGCGCTGGCCGGGCGTTTCGTGCCCGCCGGGCCCAGTGGCGCGCCCAGCCGTGGGCGCCTGGACGTGCTGCCTACCGGTCGCAACTTCTATACCGTGGATGTGCGCAACCTGCCTACCACCACCGCCTGGCGCCTGGGCTTCGCCTCGGCCAACCTGGTCCTCGAACGCCACCTGCAGGACCACGGCGATCACCTGCGCCAACTCGGCCTTTCGGTGTGGGGCACGGCAACCATGCGTACCGGCGGCGATGACATCGCACAGGCCATGGCGCTGATGGGTGTGCGACCGGTATGGGCCACCGGCAGCCAGCGGGTCGACGATTTCGAGATCCTGCCGCTCAGCCTGCTCGACCGCCCGCGGGTTGACGTGACCTTGCGCGTTTCCGGCTTTTTCCGTGATGCCTTCGGCAACCTCATCCGCCTGTTCGATGCTGCAGTGCGGGCGGTGGCCGCGCTGGATGAACCGGAAGATCTCAACCCCCTGGCCGCCCGCGTGCGTAGCGAGCGCGCCGCGCTGCAGGCGCAGGGCGTGGACGCCGAGCAGGCCGCGCGCCAGGCTGGCTGGCGGGTGTTCGGTGCCAAGCCCGGGGCCTACGGCGCCGGGGTGCAGAACGCCATCGATGGGCGCCTGTGGCACAGCCGCGACGACCTGGCCGAGGTCTACCTCAACCACGGCGGCTATGCCTACGGCGCCAGTGACGACGGTACCCCGGCCCGCGCCCAGTTCGCCCAGCGCCTGGCCAAGGTGCAGGCGGTGCTGCA
Source organism: Pseudomonas sp. TE3-3-F2023 (assembly GCF_036784815.1). NCBI lineage: Bacteria > Pseudomonadati > Pseudomonadota > Gammaproteobacteria > Pseudomonadales > Pseudomonadaceae > Pseudomonas > Pseudomonas sp. TE3-3-F2023. The sequence continues at coordinate 3,300,974 of NZ_CP145113.1, forward strand.
GAACCAGGACAATCACGAACACGACCTGCTCGATTCCAACGACTACTACCAGTTCCAGGGTGGCATGCTGGCGGCGTCGGAAACCTTGTCCGGTGCGGCAGTGGCCAGTTACCACGGCGACCACAGCCAGGCCGACCGGCCGCGCATCCGTACCCTCAAGGAAGAGCTGAACCGGGTCATCCGCGCCCGGGCGCTGAACCCGAAGTGGATCGACGGGGTCAAGCGCCATGGCTACAAAGGCGCCTTCGAGATGGCGGCGACGGTCGAAAACCTGTTCGCCTTCGACGCTACCACGCAGCTGATCGACGACCATCATTACCAGGCGCTGGCCGATGCCTACGTGCTCGACCCGGCGACCCGCGACTTCATGCGCGAGCACAACCCCGAGGCCCTGCGCGACCTTACCGAACGTTTGCTGGAGGCCCAGCAGCGCGGCCTGTGGCAGGCGCCTGGCGACTACCGCGAAGCCCTAGAGGAACAACTGCTCGACGGCGAGGAACAGGCTTGAAATGAGTGAACCCGTGCAATTTCCACTGGCAGCCGTGGTCGGTGCCGACGACCTTAAACTGGCGCTGTGCCTGACCGCCATCGACCCTAGGATCGGCGGCGTGCTGATCGAGGGGCCGCGTGGCATGGCCAAGAGTACCCTGGCCCGTGGCCTGGCCGACCTGCTCGGTGAGGGCCCGTTCGTCACCCTGCCACTGGGCGCCAGCGAAGAGCGGTTGGTCGGCACCCTCGACCTGGATGCCGCGCTGGGGCAGGGCAAGGCGCAGTTTTCCCCCGGGGTGCTGGCCCAGGCCGATGGCGGCGTGCTGTATGTCGATGAGGTCAACCTGCTGCCCGATACCCTGGTCGACCTGCTGCTCGACGTGGCGGCCAGTGGCACCAACCGCATCGAGCGCGACGGCATCTCGCACCGGCACAGTGCCCGCTTCGTGCTGATCGGCACCATGAACCCGGAGGAGGGCGAACTGCGCCCGCAGTTGCTCGACCGCTTTGGCCTCAACGTGGCTCTGGAAGGCTTGCCCGAGCCTGAGGCGCGCCAGCAGATCATTCGCCGGCGCCTGGCCTTCGACAGCGACCCGCAGGCCTTCTGTGCGCAATGGGCCGAGGCCCAGGCGCAATTGCGCGAGCGCTGCCAGGCGGCGCGCCACGCCCTGGCGGACATTGCCCTGGACGACCAGGCGCTGGCCTGGATCACCGAACGCTGCTACGCCGCCGGGGTCGACGGCCTGCGCGCCGACCTGGTCTGGCTGCGCGCTGCACGCGCCCATTGCGCCTGGCGTGGCGGCGAGGCCATAGAGGAGGCCGATGTCGATGCAGTGGCCGAGTTCGCCTTGCGCCATCGCCGCCGTGTTACGCCCCAGGCCAACCCGCCTTCAGCTCCGCAGCAGCCTGAGCAACAGCCCAGCCGACAAGGCACGGGCAACCCTGGCGAACAGGGTGGGCAGGGCGACTGGGGGGCAATGCCGGCACAGCCGGTGGCCAGTGGCGCCCGCCGCGAGGTGCCGAACTGGGCAAAAAAGCCCTGAGCATCCCCCAGCCACCTGCCAAAGGGGTGGATGCCAAAGCAGGCGCAGGTAAGCAGTACGGTGCCAGCCGAGGCCGGGCGCGCAATGCCGCGGCCGGTCGGGTGGCCTGGCTGCCGACCCTGCTCAAGGGCCGGCCACGCCAGCGCCAGGACCTGTGCTGGCAGCAACGCCAGGCCAGGCCCGCAGAGCTGTGGCTGATAATTGTCGATGCGTCGGCCTCGACCCGCCGCTACCAGGCGCTTACACAAACCAAAGGGCTGCTGGCGGCGCTGTTCGACCACGCCTACCGCCAGCGGGCCCGGCTGGCCCTGCTTACCGCCAGCGGGCGCACGCCACAGTGGCAGCGCCACGGCCTGAAGGCCTCGGCCGCCTTGCAACCGTGGCTGCAAGCCTTGGGGGCCGGTGGCGGCACGCCGTTGATCGCTGCACTGGAAGAGGCCCGGCAATGGTTGCAGGCGCGGCGACGAGCCCACCCCGAAGAAGCGCTACGCTGCCTGGTGTTTACCGACGGTCGTCTGCAGCACTGGAATACCGTGCAGCCGATGCCGTGCGCCACTCTGCTGGTGGATATGGAACTGGCACCAGTGCGCCTGGGGCGTGCGCAGCGTCTGGCGCAACAACTTCAGGCTGATTACCAGCATCTGCAACAGTTCAGTTTGGTGGATTGAAAAGTATCGATGCGACACTATGTCGCAATAAGAAAAGTTGCCAGAACAGCAACCCGGAAGTCGTACAAGTGCGTGGCGATGCACGCACTTGGTTTGCCGGCCGATATTATTTCGGCATCGACCATGGCTGCAGGTCGTAACCTTTCTCGCACAACTCGGCGCGCACTTCCTCGATCAGGCTGGCCCACTGGGCCGGGTCGGAGTAGATACGCGAGGACACTTGCTTGCTGCCGATGCGGGTGCTGGTCCGGTCGATCACTGCCAGGCTCAGTTCACCAGTACCGTTGGGTGCATCCCAGGCTACGCACTGGAAGGGTTCGAAGGCGTGGTCGGCAATCAGCAGTGCTTCGTTGACACGGAGCGGGGCATTCATGGTTCGGTCTCTCTATGGTCCCAAACATCCAGGTAAGTCCGCGTTGCTTCAAAGTCGCCTCGGTTATCGCGAAGTGCAGCGCGGGGTTATGTGTACTGATGCTCGTTGTCCGGGGGCGAGTCACACATTGGTTGAAAAAAATTTGCCAGGTTCGAATCCGTTCTTGCCCACGCCGCCATGTGATGTCGATAAAGTGCGAAAATTCCCGTCATTGATTGTAAAAAAATGATTCGGCAGACAGACGGTACTGGGAACCGTCAACTTCGTTGCTACTGTTAATTGGGCGCCACAACTTACTGTTTTATTTCAAAAAACCGAAAACTGGCGCCAAGGATCGGTCATGCAGCAGCCTGCCGCCCAACGCCGTTTGCTCATCGTCGACCCCTGCGATGACTGCCACCGTTTGTTGCCTGGATTGTCTAGCGCAGGCTGGGATGTACACAGCTGCATGCTCGGAACCGCGCTGGATCATCCCTGCGATGTGGGCCTGCTGCGCTTGCAGGCGTCACATCTCAGGCGCCCGGACGGGGTCAAGGACTTGATCAAGCGCAGCAACACCGAATGGATTGCGGTGCTCAGCGCCGAACAGTTGCGCATGCCGGCCGTCGGCGATTTTGTCTGTGAATGGTTCTTCGACTTCCACACCTTGCCGTTCGACGTTTCCCGCGTGCTGGTCACCCTGGGCCGGGCCTTCGGCATGGCGCGCTTGCGCGGCAAAGGGGTGGCGAGGGTGGATGAAACCAGCCACGAGCTGCTCGGTGACAGCCGCCCGATCCGCGAGCTGCGCAAACTGCTGGGCAAATTGGCGCCTACCGAGTCGCCGGTGTTGATCCGCGGCGAAAGCGGCACTGGCAAGGAACTGGTGGCCCGCACCCTGCACCGCCAGTCGCAACGCAGCGAGCAGCCGTTCATTGCGATCAACTGCGGAGCGATCCCCGAGCACCTGATCCAGTCGGAACTGTTCGGCCATGAAAAGGGCGCTTTCACTGGTGCCCATCAGCGCAAGGCCGGGCGCATCGAAGCGGCCCATGGCGGCACGCTGTTCCTCGATGAAATTGGCGACCTGCCGCTGGAGTTGCAGGCCAACTTGCTGCGTTTTCTGCAGGAAAAGCACATCGAGCGTGTGGGTGGCAGCCAGCCGATCCCGGTGGATGTGCGGGTGCTGGCGGCTACCCATGTGGACCTGGAAAGGGCCATCGAGCAAGGGCGCTTTCGCGAAGACCTGTATTACCGCCTGAACGTGTTGCAGGTAGTGACCGCGCCTTTGCGCGACCGGCATGGCGACCTGTCGATGCTGGCCAGCCATTTTGCCCATTACTACAGCCTGGAAACCGGGCGTCGACCGCGTTCGTTCAGCGACCATGCCCTGGCGGCCATGGGCCGGCATGACTGGCCCGGCAATGTCCGCGAATTGGCCAACCGTGTGAGGCGCGGGCTGGTGCTGGCCGAAGGCCGGCAAATCGAGGCGCAGGACCTGGGGTTGCAGGCCCTCGACCAGGTGCAGCAACCGCTGGGCACGCTGGAAGAGTACAAGCACCGGGCCGAGCGCCAGGCGCTGTGCGATGTACTCAGCCGGCACAGTGACAACCTGAGCGTGGCGGCCAAGGTGCTAGGTATATCGCGGCCGACGTTCTATCGGTTGCTGCACAAGCACCAGATTCGCTGAGCAGTGGATGGCACCGGCTACGCTGGTGTTCGCGGGTAAACCCGCTCCCACAGGTACTGTATCGACCGTGACGCTGGCGCAGTACCTGTGGGTGGGGCTGCCCGCGAACAGGCTATCGATCAATGCGGCCCGCGCGGAATGGTCTTCAGCAGGTCTTCCGGACTGATGTGCCCCACCACCTGGGCCACCGCGCTGCCTGGGGTCGGCAGGTCGATGATGTGGCTTTTCATCTTGCCGATCACGTGCATTTCGCACGGCTTGCAGTCGAACTTGAGGGTCAGCACTTCATCACCCTGAATCAGCTGCATCGGTGCCACCTTGGTGCGCACGCCGGTCACGCCCTTGGCCTGCTTGGGGCACAGGTTGAAGGAGAAGCGCAGGCAGTGCTTGGTGATCATCACCGGCACTTCGCCATGCTCTTCATGGGCCTCGTAGGCCGCATCGATCAGCTGCACGCCGTGGCGGTGGTAGAAGTCGCGGGCCTTCTGGTTGTACACGTTGGCCAGGAACGACAGGTGCGACTCTGGGTAAACCGGCGGTGGCGTGGTCTCGGCCTTGCGCCCGCCACGCGGGTGCGCCTGAACGCGTGCATCAGTCAGCGCCTCGATGGCTTCGCGGCGCAGGGCCTTGAGCTGCGAGTTGGGGACGAAGTACGCCTGCGGGGCGTCCAGCTCGATGCTGTCGGCGTGGTACATGGTGGTACCCAGCTGGCCGAGCAGGTCGTGCAACTGCTCCAGCGCCTGTTGCGGCTTGTTGGCCGGGCCGAACGGGCCGTCCAGTGCCACTTGTGCGCTCACGCCTTCCTCGCTGGTGACGGTCAACGCCAGGCGTTGCTCGCGCAGTACCGCGTGCCATTGCACGCCGACCCGGCGCTCGGCCGAGGTGCGTTGCAGGGCCTGCTGCCAGTTGTGGTCGAGGTTGCGCGACAGCGGGTGGTTGGGCCGCAGCTTGTGCAGGCCTTCGGGCATTTCGTTGGGCTCGACGCGGTAGCGGTAGCGCTTCTCGCCGTCTTCCTCGAACTCCCCACGCGGTTCGGCGATGTTGGCGCGGAAGCCCACCACTTCGCGCTTGACCAGCACATTGAGGCCGTCGCCATTGGTCAGCGGCACCTCGGTGACTACCAGCATGTCACGCTTGCCGACCTTTTCCACCACGCCCACCGGCAGGCCGGTGAAGGTTGGCGAGTCGAAGGCACCGATGTCGACCTTGCGGTCGGTGACGAAGTAGTCGGTGCTGCCGCGGTGGAAGGTCTTGTCCGGGTCGGGCACGAAGAAATGTTCGGTGCGACCGCTGGAGGCGCGGGCCAGCTCCGGGCGGCCTTCGAGGATGGCGTCGAGTTCCTTGCGGTAGTGGGCGGTGATGTTCTTCACATAGGCCACGTCCTTGTAGCGGCCTTCGATCTTGAACGAGCGTACGCCGGCATCGACCAGGTCAGCCAGGTTGGCGGTCTGGTTGTTGTCCTTCATCGACAGCAGGTGCTTCTCGAACGCGACCACCCGGCCCTGGTCATCCTTCAGGGTGTAGGGCAGGCGGCAGGCTTGCGAGCAGTCGCCACGGTTGGCGCTGCGGCCGGTCTGCGCATGGGAAATGTTGCACTGGCCGGAGAAGGCCACGCACAGCGCACCGTGGATGAAGAACTCGATGGCAGCGTCGGTTTCTGCGGCGATGGCGCGGATCTGCTGCAGGTTCAGTTCACGCGCCAGCACCAGCTGGGAGAAACCGGCCTGATCGAGGAACCTGGCCCGTTCCAGGGTGCGGATGTCGGTCTGGGTGCTGGCGTGCAGCTCGATCGGCGGGATGTCCAGCTCCATCACCCCCAGGTCTTGCACGATCAATGCGTCGACACCGGCGTCGTACAGCTGGTGGATCAGCTTGCGCGCGGGCTCCAGCTCGTTGTCGTGAAGGATGGTGTTGATGGTGGTGAACACGCGTGCATGGTAGCGATGGGCGAACTCGACCAGTTCGGCGATATCGCTGACTTCGTTGCAGGCGTTATGGCGCGCGCCGAAGCTCGGGCCACCGATGTAGATGGCGTCGGCGCCGTGCAGGATCGCTTCGCGGGCGATGGCCACGTCACGGGCAGGGCTGAGCAGTTCCAGGTGATTCTTTGGAAGGGACATGTCGTTATAGGTTCGGGCTGTCACGGTTTAGGCGGGCATTGTAGCGGCGAAACGGGCTGGCGGCATCATCGGGGTGCTTGCAGGAGCGGCCTTGTGTCGCGAAGGGCCGCAACGCGGCCCCGGCAATACCTGCTGCGGAGCTGAGAATCTGGGGGCGCTGCGCACCCCAATCGCGACACAAGGCCGCTCCTACAGGATTGCGTATTGCGCGAAAATCAGCGCTTGGCGGCCATTGCGGTCACTTCCACGCGCATGCCTTCGACCGCCAGTGCAGCCACACCCACGGCAGCGCGTACCGGCCAGGGCTTGCTGAAGAAGCGCTGGTAAACCTCGTTGAATGCCGCGCGGTCGGCCATGTCGGTGAGGTAGATGGTCAGGTGCAGCACGCGGTCCATGCCGCTGCCGGCCTTCTCCAGCGCCACTTTCAGTGCCTGCAGGGTGCACTCGCTCTGCTCGACGATGCCGCCCAGTTCCAGGCTGCCATCGGCGTGGGTCGGGATCTGCGTGGTGACCAGCACGCCGTTGTATTCGGCGACGTCGGAGGAAATCGACTCGGCGTCCGGGTCCGGGGTGTAGATGATGTCTGCTTGTGCCATTGTGTGTTTTGCCTTGCTACGGAAGGAAAGCGGCAAGCCTACGCGAGCGCGCTGGCCCGGTCGAGGGCACCCCGGAGTTTGAAATGCGCGGCGTTCGCCGTCAGAATCGCGGCCGATTGCAAAGCAGGGGTTTACGTTGAACGAACAGACATTGTCCAGGCGCCTGGAGCGCGTGGCTGCACAAGTACCGCAAGGTGCACGCCTGGCCGACATCGGCTCGGACCATGGCTACCTCCCGGTGGCCTTGATGCTGCGCGGCGTACTGGACGCGGCGGTGGCGGGCGAGGTGGCGCAGACGCCGTTCGCCTCGGCCCAGCGCAACGTGCGCAGGAACGGCCTTGAAGGGCGGGTCAGCGTACGCCTGGCCAATGGCCTGGCAGCGGTCGAGCCGGAAGACCGCATTTCGGTGATCAGCATCTGCGGCATGGGTGGCGACACCATGTGCGAGATCCTCGAGGCCGGCAAGCAGCGCCTGGCTGGCGTCACCCGCCTGGTGCTGCAGCCCAATGGCGCCGAGCGCGAACTGCGCCAGTGGCTGATGGGCAATGGCTACCGGATCGTCAGCGAAGAACTGCTGCGGGAAAACCGCTTCGACTACGAGATCATCGTCGCCGAGCCGGGCGGGGCAGCGTACAGCGCTGAACAGCTGTATTTCGGCCCGGTGCTGGTGCAGGAGAAAAGCGAGGCGTTCCTGGTCAAGTGGCGGCGCATGCTGCGGCAGAAGCAACAGACCCTGGCCAACTTCGAGCGGGCCCGCGGTGCGGTGCCTCAGGCGAAAATCGACGACTTCAGGCAACAGGTCGGCTGGATCACCGAGGTGCTGGCCTGACTCACTGCTGCGAGCAGTTGCCCATTTCCCGGTAGTCGATTTCGTGTTTCTGGCCCTGATGGTCGACATACACCATGTGCGCGGTACCAACCTGGCAGTCGGCGGCGTTGGTGGCCGGGGTGATGGAGATGACCTTGGCCACATCCAGCGGCATGCCGTATTCGTAATTGCTGCTGCTGACCGGCTGGTTGCTGCCGGTGTCGGCAAAGGCACCGAACGAGCCGAGAGTAGCGGCAACGGCAAGGACAGCGATCGAACGTTTCATGGCAGGCTCCTTTTTTTCAATATATGGCTAATGATCCATTCATTGGTCATCCACAATAAATGGGCTAACTCGTGATAGATTCCTGCCTGTAACGCAAGAATAAGACCGAACAAGGAGCACACCTTCATGGACATGCTGCATGCCATGCGTACCTTTGCCCGTGTGGTGGAATGCGGCAGCTTCGCTGCAGCCGCCAATGCCCTGGACATTTCCGCGGCTCAGGTTTCGCGCATCGTTGCCGAGCTGGAAAACCAGCTGCAGACCCGCCTGCTGCACCGCACCACGCGGCGTTTGCGCATGAGCGAGGCGGGCGAGCGGTTTCTCGAGCGCTCGCGGCAGATCCTGTTGCTGACCGAAGAGGCGGTGGGCGAAGCCCGTGGCGCGCACCTCACGCCCCGCGGCCACCTGCGCTTGCATTGCCCGCACGGCATGGGCCTGTTGCTGATGCCGCTGGTGGCCGGCTACAACGCACTGTGCCCGGAGGTGGTGATCGAGCTGACCCTGTCCCAGCGCAACCCCGACCCGCTGGCCGAAGGGCATGACGTGGTGATTACCGTGGATGGAGCGTTGCCGGATTCGCAGCTGATCGCCGTGCCGCTGGGCAACATTTTCAGCATCCCCTGCGCGGCCCCGAGCTACCTGATGGCCCATGGCGTGCCAGAGCGCCCGGAAGACCTGCACCAGCACCGTTGCCTGCGCATGGCTTATCCGATGTACGAAGGTGACTGGGTGTTCCCGCAAGGGGTGGACCAGTGCGTGATCGCACCGAGCGACAGTTTTTCCACCAACGTCGCCGACGCCATGCTGGTGGCCAGCGAGCTGGGCATGGGCATTGGCCTGCTGCCGTTCTACACCGCCAGCCAGGCGATCGAGCAGGGGCGGTTGTGCCGGTTGCTGGCGCCGTATCGCCTGCGCGAGAGCGCGCTGTACGCGATCTACCCGTCACGGCACTACCTGGATGCCAAGGTGCGTACCTGGATCGACTACCTCAAGGAGCAACTGCCGGCGCTGTTCGAGGGGCATGCCAGGGTGGTGGATGATTCGCGGTATTGGCGTTGAAGCACTGATCTGGTTTTTTTTGGCAACTTCTCGCACTGCCTGTACTGGCCCTATCGCCGGCAAGCCAGCTCCCACAAGGTACTCCACAGGTTGCGAAGGCGGTGCAGTGCCTGTGGGAGCTGGCTTGCCGGCGATAGGGCCGCACAGCGGCCCCTGTATCCCGTCTGATTACAGCGGATAGTGCTTCAACTCCCGCGCAATCAGCATCCGCTGGATCTCGCTAGACCCTTCATAGATCTGCGTGATCCGCGCATCGCGGTAGTAGCGCTCCACCGGGTAATCCTCCAGGTAGCCATAGCCGCCATGCACCTGGATCGCCATCGAGCACACCCGCTCGGCCATTTCCGAAGCGAACAGCTTGGCCTGCGAGGCCTCCGACAGGCACGGCTTGCCGGCGCTGCGCAGGCGTGCGGCATGCAGGATCAGCAAGCGCGCGGCATTCACCTGCACCTGCATGTCGGCCAGCAGGTTGGCGATGCTCTGGTGTTCGTTGATCGGCTTGCCGAACTGCACCCGGTCACGCGAGTAGACCAATGCCGCCTCGAACGCGGCGCGGGCAATGCCCAGTGCCTGGGCAGCAATGCCGATACGGCCGCCCTCGAGGTTGGACAGGGCGATGGCCAGGCCCTTGCCACGCTCACCGAGGATGTTGGCGGCAGGGATGCGGCAGTTGTCGAAGGTGACCGCGCAGGTGTCGGAGGCGCGGATGCCCATCTTGTGCTCGCTGCGATCGACCTTGAAGCCCGGGTTGTCGGTGGGCACCAGGAACGCCGACAGGCCCTTTTTGCCCAGCTCCGGGTCGGTCACCGCGAAGACGATGGCCAACCCGGCGCGGCGGGCGTTGCTGACGAACTGCTTGGCGCCGTTGATCACCCACTGGCCATCCACCAGCTCGGCGCGGGTGCGCAGGTTGTGCGCCTCGGAACCGGCCTGTGGCTCGGTCAGGCAGAAGCAGCCGATCACCTCGCCGGTGGCCAGGCGTGGCAGCCACTGCTGTTGCTGTTCTGCCGTGCCATAGGCCAGCAGCGGGCCGCAGCCCACCGAGTTGTGGATGCTCATCATCGCTCCGGTGGCGCCGCAGGCGGCGGCGATTTCTTCCACCGCCAGGGCGTAGGCGACGTAGTCGGTGTAGCTGCCGCCGAAGTCTTCCGGCACCACCATGCCCAGCAGGCCCAGTTCGCCCATCTTGCGCACCACGCCATCGTCGATCCAGCCGGCCTTTTCCCAGGCCTGTGCATGCGGGGCGATCTCGCCACGGGCAAAGTCCCGGGCCATGTCGCGGATCATGATCTGTTCTTCGCTCAGTTCCAGGTCTTGCATCTGTGTACTCCCGGGCTCACAGGCCTTCGAAGAATTGGTCGACCCGCTGGCGTTGCAGTGCGGCCAGGGTCGGCGGGTTCCAGCGTGGCTGCTTGTCCTTGTCGATGATCAGCGCGCGCACGCCTTCGATGATGTCGCCGTGCTGGAACCACTGGCGGTCCAGGTGCAGCTCCATGGCAAAGCAGTCGTCAAGGCCCAGCTGGCGACCCCGGCGCAGCATCTCCAGAGTAACCGCCATGGCCAGCGGCGAGCGGCTTTCCAGCTGGTCGGCGGTGGCCACGGCCCAGGCGTGGCTGTCGCCAATGCTCACCGCACGCAGTTGCTCGACGATGGCAGGCACGTCCGGCAGAGCGAAGAAGTGGTCGATGACCGGTCGCAGTTTTTCCAGCGGCGCATCGGCGAGCACCTGGGTGCCGAGCCTGGCCAGCAGGTTTTGCAGGTCCTTGAGGGGGTGGTCGCCAAAGCGCAGCTGGTCCAGGCCCTGGTCGAGGGCTGCCAGCTGGTCGCTGGCCAGGTACCAGTCGGCCAGGCCGCAGTACAGTGCATCGGCTGCCTGGATCTGCGTGCCGCTGACACCCAGGTAGGTGCCCAGTTCGCCGGGGATGCGCGACAGGAAGTAGCTGCCACCCACATCCGGGAAGTAGCCGATAGCCACTTCAGGCATGCCCAGGCGGCTGCGTTCAGTGACCACGCGCAGGTCGCAGCCCTGGGCCAGGCCCATGCCGCCACCGAGGGTGAAGCCGTCCATCAGCACCAGCACCGGCTTGCGGTAGCGGTGGATGGCCAGGTCAAGGGCGTATTCCTCGACGAAGAAGGTTTCATGCAACGTTTCGCCGGCCTTGAAGCTGTCGTGCAGCGAACGGATATCGCCACCGGCGCAGAAGCCCTTGGGGCCCTCGCCACGCAGTACCACGGCGCGAACGTGCGGATCATCGGCCCACAGGTCGAGGTGCTGGCGCAGGCTGCGGACCATGTCCAGGGTCAGGGCATTGAGGCCGGCGGGGCGGTTCAGGGTCAGGTGGCCGACCTGGTTGCGGACCTCGGCCAGCACATGGTCGGTTGCCGAGGTATGAGCGTGCGCAGTCATTGCGTTCTCCCTGCTTTGTTATTGATTTTCCAAGTGAAGTCTGGAGTTCGCTGGAGGATCGCAGGATCCTGTCATGCGAATTTGCCTTGCACAATCGACAAATCTGCAGGGGGATTCTGCATTTTTGTCTTGTGTGGCGATAACGCCACTCTAGCAAGGTTTCAGGTTGGCCGGGCTGGCCCTATCGCCGGCAAGCCAGCTCCCACAGATACCGCACAACCTTCAAGGCCTGCGCTGTACCTGTGGGAGCTGGCTTGCCTGCGATAGGGTCATGAGCGACAGCGCATATGCTAAATCGTTACCCTGACCGTAACGATCAATGCCTGAGCTTGATTGATGCGCAACCACCCCAGCCCTAAGGTGACCCCCACGACAGCGAACCCGTGGAGTCACCATGACAACAACCAAGAATCCACCGCCGCAATGGTCGCGGCGGCGCGCCGAAAAGCAGCGTCGCCTTGACCGGGTCCGCCACCTCGCCGACGGCGTGGTGCTGCCCACCGAGCGAATCGTCGAAGCCCTTGAACTGCTGCTGGCTCCCGGCGACCGGGTAGTGCTAGAAGGCAACAACCAGAAGCAGGCCGACTTCCTCTCCCGCGCGCTGGCCAAGGTCGACCCTGGGCGCCTGCACGACCTGCACATGATCATGCCCAGCGTCAGCCGGGCCGAGCACCTGGACCTGTTCGAACGTGGCATCGCCCGCAGGCTCGACTTCTCCTTCGCCGGCCCGCAGAGCCTGCGCATTGGCCAACTGCTGGAAGACGGCCTGCTCGAAGTCGGCGCCATCCACACCTATATCGAGCTGTACTCGCGGCTGTTGGTCGACCTGATCCCCAACGTCACCCTGGTGGCTGGTTTCATGGCCGATCGCGATGGCAACCTGTTCACCGGCCCCAGTACCGAAGACACCCCGGCACTGGTGGAACCGGCCGCTTTCAGCGACGGCATCGTCATTGCCCAGGTCAACCAGCTGGTGGACCGTGTGGATGACCTGCCGCGGGTCGATATCCCGGCATCCTGGGTCGATTTCGTGGTGGTTGCCGACCAGCCTTTCTATATAGAGCCGCTGTTCACCCGCGACCCGCGCCATATCAAGCCGGTGCACGTGCTGATGGCGATGATGGCCATTCGCGGCATCTACGAAAAACACCAGGTGCAGTCGCTGAACCATGGCATTGGCTTCAACACCGCCGCCATCGAGCTGATCCTGCCTACCTATGGCGAGTCCCTGGGCCTGAAGGGCAAGATCTGCCGCAACTGGACACTCAACCCGCACCCGACGCTGATTCCGGCCATCGAGACCGGCTGGGTGGAAAGCGTGCATTGCTTCGGCACCGAGCTGGGCATGGAGGACTACATCGCCCAGCGCCCGGACGTGTTTTTCACCGGCCGTGATGGTTCGCTGCGTTCCAATCGCATGATGTGCCAGCTGGCCGGGCAGTACGCTGTCGACCTGTTCATCGGGGCCACCCTGCAGGTGGATGGCGATGGCCATTCCTCGACCGTGACCCGCGGCCGCCTGGCCGGCTTCGGCGGTGCCCCGAACATGGGCCACGACCCCCGTGGCCGGCGCCACGCGACCCCGGCCTGGCTCGACATGACCGTGCCGGAAACCATGCTCGAACGCGGTCGCAAGCTGGTGGTGCAGATGGTCGAGACCTACCAGGAAGGCGGCAAGCCCACCTTCGTGGAAACCCTCGATGCTGTGGAAGTGGCCAGGAAGGTCGGCATGCCGCTGGCGCCGGTGATGATCTATGGCGACGATGTCACCCACCTGCTGACCGAGGAGGGCATTGCCTACCTGTACAAGGCCCGCAGCCTGGAAGAGCGCCAGCAGATGATCGCCGCCGTGGCCGGGGTTACCGCCATCGGCCTGCGGCACGACCCCAAGGACACTCAGCGCCTGCGCCAGCAAGGCCTGGTCGCCTTGCCCGAAGACCTCGGCATCCGCCGCACCGACGCCAGCCGCGAACTGCTGGCTGCGCGCAGCATCGCCGACCTGGTCGAATGGTCCGGCGGCCTCTACAACCCGCCTGCACGGTTCAGGAGCTGGTGATGAAAGCACTCGACTTGCAACCGCGTGGGCTTCTTCGCGAGCATGCTCGCTCCCACAGGGAAAGTGATGCACTTGAAAATTGCGCGGTCCCTGGCACAGAACCCGAACCTGGTGCGGTCCCTGTGGGAGCGGGCATGCCCGCGAAGAGGCCTGCACAGGCAACCAAATTACCCCTGGCCGACCACCTGGCCGACCTGGCCGTGGAAGCCCTGATCGACGAAGCCGACCTGTCCCCCAAACCCGGCCTGGTCGACCGCCGTGGCAACGGCGCCCACCACGACATGACCCTGGCCCTGATGCATGCCTCGGCCCTGGCCCTGTGGCCCTGCCTGCGCAACATGGCCGAAGCCGCTCAGGCCATCGGCACCCTCGGCCAGCCCCTGCGCACCACCCTGGGCCAGCTCGGCCGCGAAGGCGAGGCGGCAATGCTGGCCGCCACCGGCGGGGTCAACACCCACCGCGGCGCAATCTGGGCCCTCGGCCTGCTGGTAGCATCCAAGGCCCTCGATACCCAGGCCGATGCCAGCACCCTGGCTGCCCGTGCCGGTCGCATCGCACTGTTCGACGATCCCGCCATGACCACCCAAGACAGCCATGGCCTGCAGGTACGCCGCCGCTATGGCACTGGCGGTGCCCGCGAACAGGCGCAACAAGGTTTCCCGGCGGTTATCGGCCACGGCCTGCCGCAACTGCAGCGCAGCCGCGCCGCCGGTACCAGCGAGCCGCACGCCCGGTTGGACGCGCTGCTGGCGATCATGGCCGTGCTCAACGATACCTGCGTGCTCTGGCGCAGCGGCCCGACCGGGCTGGCTGCCGTCCAGCACGGCGCCCGTACCGTGCTGGGCGAAGGCGGCAGCGCCACGCTGGCCGGGCGCCGGCAGCTGCGCCGGCTGGACCAGCACCTGCTGCACCTGAATGCCTCACCGGGCGGCGCCGCCGATCTGCTGGCCGCCTGCCTGTTCCTCGACAAAGCCGGGAGCCTGTGACATGGAAACCCTGACCTTTCAATTCCCCGCCGCCGCACCTGGGCGTGGCCGCACGCTGGTGGGCTGCGTCAGCTCCGGCGACCTTGAAGTGCTGATCCAACCCGGCACCGCCGGCAGCCTGCAAATCCAGGTGGTGACCTCGGTCAACGGCAGCGCTGCCCGCTGGGCGCAGCTGTTCCAGCGCCTGTTCGAGGGCCGCACCTGGCCGGCCGTGAACATCGACATCCATGATTTCGGCGCCACCCCAGGCGTGGTGCGCTTGCGCCTGGAGCAAGGCTTCGAGGAGATCGCCCATGACTGATATCGCGCGCCTGCTGCACAGCCGCAGCTTTGTCGAACTCGGCGCCCGCCAACGCGCCCGCGCCTTGCTCGACCCGGGCAGCTTCCGTGAACTGCTGGGCCCTTTCGACCGGCTTATGTCACCCTGGCTGCCGCGCCAGGGCATCGTGCCCCAGGCCGATGATGGCGTGGTCATCGCCAAGGGCCTGCTGAACGGGCGCAACGCTGTGGTTGCCGCCATCGAAGGCGGTTTCCAGGGCGGCAGCATGGGCGAGGTGGGGGGGGCCAAGATAGCCGGTGCGCTGGAACTGGCCATCGAAGACAATCGCAACGGCATCCCCACCTGCGCCGTGCTGCTGCTTGAAACCGGCGGTGTACGCCTGCAGGAAGCCAACCTGGGCCTGGCGGCGATTGCCGAAATACAGGCGGCGATTGTCGAGCTGCGCGCCTGGCAGCCGGTAGTCGGCCTGGTCGCAGGGTCGGTCGGCTGTTTCGGCGGCATGTCCATCGCCGCCGGCCTGTGCAGCCACTTGCTGGTCACCCGCGAAGCCCGCCTGGGCCTCAACGGCCCGCAGGTGATCGAGCAGGAAGCGGGCATCGGTGAATACGATGCCAAGGACCGCCCCTTCATCTGGAGTTTGACCGGCGGCGAGCAGCGCCACGCCAGCGGCCTGGTCGACGCCTATGTGGCCGATGACATCGAGGCTTTGCGGGAACGCTTGCTGCAACTGCTCGAGGAGCCTTCAACGGATCGCGCCGGTCAACACGCCTGGTTCCTCGAACGCCTGGCCCGGCTGGGTGATGGCTGCCCGCAACTGGATGCCGCTGCCGTGCGTGACCTTTACCAAGGAGATGCCGAATGAACCGTGCCTTGAACTGGCTGCCGGGCCTGGCCGGCGGGCAAGCCTTGCCAGGCTACCCCGCGTCGTTGCGGGTAATCGATGGCGAACTGGACAACCGCCTGGCGCGCTTCATCGCCGTGGTGCCGGACGCCGAAAACCCGTTCCCCCGTGCGCGCTCGGGCGAAGTCGGCCTGCTGGAAGGCTGGGGCCTGGCCAAGGCCGTGAGCGAAGCGGTCGAGGCTGACCGCCGTGGCCAGAAGCGCGCCATCGTCGCGGTGATCGACGTGCCCAGCCAGGCCTATGGCCGCCGTGAGGAGGCGTTGGGGATCCACCAGGCTTTGGCTGCTGCGGTGCAGGCCTATGCCCAGGCACGGCTGGCGGGGCACCCGGTGATCGGCCTGCTGGTCGGCAAGGCCATGTCTGGTGCCTTCCTGGCGCACGGTTACCAGGCCCAGCGCCTGATCGCCCTGGACGATGCCGGGGTCATGGTGCACGCCATGGGCAAGGCTGCGGCGGCGCGCATCACCCTGCGCAGCGTCGAGCAACTGGAAGCCCTGGCCGCCGAGGTGCCGCCAATGGCCTACGACCTTGCCAGCTACGCCTCGCTTGGCTTGCTGTGGCGCCGCCTGACGGTGGACAACGCCGAGACGCCTAGCAGTGCCGACATCGCTCAGGTACGTGCCTGCCTGGCAGATGCGGTGCGCGACATCGGCAGCTCGAGCGACTTGTCGTCGCGGCTGGCGGGCGAAAACCGCAGCGCCTCGCGCCAGGTGCGCGAACAGCTGCGTCGCCAGTGGCAGGGCGCTTGAGATGAACGCGCCAAGGCCACACGACCTGCTCTGGGGCATGCCCGTATCTGGCCTGCCTGCCGATGCGCCGCGTTGGGCGCAGGATGTGCTGCTGAGCGGCCAGCCGGTGGTGGTGCGCCGTGCCACCTGTGCGGACGGCTGGGTGGCGGTGGGGCTGCGTGGCCAGGGCAGGGCGCAGCGGTCGGGCGTACTGATGCGGCTGGCCGATATCCAATGTCAGCAAGGCCCCGAAGCGCTGCGCTGGCAGGCGGAAAGCCCTTGGCCTGCATTGCAGGCCCTGGCCTCGGTCGCCCCGGTGCTGGATGCCAGCGGCCTGGCCTGGGGGCCGACAGGTGGGGTGGGGTATCAGCTCGCCACCGGTATGGAGGTGGTACACGCCGAGAGCGACCTGGACTTGCTGCTGCGCACGCCACAACCACTGGCCCGGGCGCAGGCGCGTGCGCTGCTGGATATTCTCGATTGCGCGCCTTGTCGTATCGACCTGCAGCTGGAAACCCCGGCGGGCGCTGTCGCCCTGCGCGAGTGGGCCGGCTTCGCCCGCCGCGTGCTGCTCAAGTCGGCCGATGGCCCACGCCTGGTCAGCGACCCATGGGCAGTGATGGAGCGTGCCGCATGAGCAGCCTGTTCGCCTTCCCCGGCCAGGGCGCTCAGCAGGTGGGCATGCTGCAGCGCCTGCCCGAGTGTGCCGGGCAATTGCTGGAAGAAGCCAGTGACACCCTCGGCCAGCAGGCCTTGGCGCTGGACAGCCAGCAGGCCCTGCAGACGACCCGTGCCGTGCAGCTGTGTCTGCTGCTGGCTGGCGTGGCCTGGGCGCGCTGGCTGATGCAGCGCAGCCCCGCGCCGGATTACGTGGCGGGGTTGTCGATCGGCGCCTATCCGGCAGCGGTCACGGCGGGCGCCCTGGGCTTTGCCGATGCCGTGCGCCTGGTTGCCCTGCGTGGCGAACTGATGCAGCGCGCCTATCCGCAAGGCTATGGCATGACTGCACTCAGCGGCCTGGACCTGGCCTGCGTCGAACGCTTGTTGAGCGACACAGGCGGCGAGGTGTATGTCGCCAACCTCAACAGCGACGACCAGATCGTCATCGCCGGTAGCGATGACGCGATGGCTGCGGTTGCCGCCAGGGTACGCCGCCTGGGCCAGGGCGTGGCCCGGAGGCTGGCGGTCAGCGTGCCGTCGCATTGCCCGTTGCTGGATGGCCCCGCGGCCGAACTGGCCAGTGCCTTCGCCACGGTCGAGTTGCAGCGACCGCGTATCACCTACCTCAGCGGCAGCAGCGCACGGCCGGTGTTCGATCCACAGCGTCTGCGCGACGACCTGGCCGGCAACATGGCGCGGCTGGTCGACTGGCGTGCCACGTTGCGCAACGCCTATGAGCGTGGCGTGCGTCTGCACCTGGAGTTGCCGCCCGGCAACGTGCTCGGCGGGCTGGCCCGACCGGTGTTCGAACAGGGCAGGGTGGTTGCTGTTGAAGGCACCCGCTGGGACACCCTGGATGCGCTGCTGCGCCAGGAGGTGGCTAACGAACGATGACAGCGGCACTGCGGCGGATGGTGACCCCTGTGGGAGCGGGCGTGCCCGCGAAGCAGGCACCTCGGTGAATGGCACGGGCGTCGCCCGTGTTCGCGGGCACGCCCGCTCCCACAATGACCGCGATAGCCGCACAAAAGTGTGTTTACGAAGAACAACAACAAGCAACTTCGACACTACCTGAGGACAACAACAATGATCATCTATGGTGTGGCACTGCTGGCGGTCTGCACGCTTGCCGGCGTCATCGTCGGCGACTTCCTGGGCGTGCTGCTGGGCGTCAAATCCAATGTGGGCGGGGTCGGTATCGCCATGATCCTGCTGATCTGCGCACGCCTGTACATGCACCGCAACGGCGGCATGAGCAAGGAATGCGAGTTCGGCGTGGGCTTCTGGGGCGCCATGTACATCCCGGTTGTGGTAGCCATGGCTGCCCAGCAGAACGTGGTCACCGCCCTGCACGGCGGGCCGGTGGCGTTGCTGGCGGCGGTGGGGGCGGTACTGGTGTGCGGTGCGACCATTGCCCTGATCAGCCGCAGCCACCGCGGCGAACCCCTGCCGGCAGTGGAGGCCGGCCCCGAAAGCAATGTGCAGGCTGCCCCTGCAGGAGGGCGTTGATCATGTGGCCGATCATCGACAATGCCCTGGAACATAACGGTTTGATCACTGCCTTCGCGGTGGTGGGCGCGATCATGTGGTTGTCGGTGGTGCTGTCGAAGTACCTGACCTTCGGCCGCGTGCACGGCTCGGCCATCGCCATTGTCATCGGCCTGGTGCTGGCCTGGGGCGGTGGCACCATAACCGGTGGCCAGAAAGGCCTGGCCGACATGGCGCTGTTCTCTGGCATCGGCCTGATGGGCGGGGCCATGCTGCGCGACTTCGCCATTGTCGCCACGGCCTTCGAGGTGCAGGCCACCGAGGCGCGCAGGGCCGGGATGATCGGCGCGGTGGCTCTGCTGCTCGGCACGGTGTTGCCGTTCATTGTCGGCGCGGCGGTGGCCTACGCGTTCGGTTACCGTGATGCGGTGAGCATGACCACCATCGGTGCGGGTGCGGTGACCTATATCGTCGGGCCGGTGACCGGGGCGGCGCTGGGGGCCAGCTCGGACGTGATGGCGCTGTCGATTGCCACCGGGCTGATCAAGGCGATCCTGGTGATGGTGTTCACCCCGGTATCGGCGCGCCTGCTGGCGCTGGACAACCCACGTTCGGCGATGGTGTTCGGCGGGTTGGCGGGAACGGTGTCGGGGGTGACGGCCGGGCTGGCGGCGACCGATCGGCGCCTGGTGCCGTACGGGGCACTGACAGCCACCTTCCATACCGGGTTGGGCTGCCTGATGGGCCCATCGATCCTGTACTTCTGCGTACGCGCCCTGGTCGGGTGACAACAATCTGCTGGCCTGCGCAGACCCCTTGTAGGAGCGGCCTTGTGTCGCGATCGGGCCGCAACGCGGCCCCAGCGATATCCGCATCGCCGTCAAGATCCTGGGGCCGCTGCGCGCCCCATCGCGACACAAGGCCGCTCCTACAGGTACAGCGACAACCTCGAGAGCAATGCTGTACCTGTGGGAATATCTCGTGACGAACACCTGCAAACCACCCCCCGTTTCGGGGAAAACCGCTGGGGAATCCTCCCCAACCTGTGTCGTTTACCGCTGCAACCAACTGAAAATAAAAGCAATCCGTTCCTGGCATACACCTTGCTCCAGCTCCACGCAGAGATCCTGTGTACCGGAGGTGCAGCATGTCTATGCCACTCAAAGGCCCCATCCTGTCATCACTCGTACTGGCCTTGCTCGGCTGGGAGTCGACCAGCGAAGCCGCCGTGCAGTGCCAGCGCACCCTGGTCGCCAACGTGGTGGCGCTGGACCAGCCACTGATGTTCAACCGCCTTGGCGCGCAAAACGCCAACGGCATGATGTTCGCCCTGCGCGAGGATGTGGTGGACGACAAGATGGTCCCCCTCAGCAGCGGCGGGGCGGCGGTACCGGGCAAGGTCACCCTGCGCCCGGACAAGCGCCCGCGGCCCATCGTGCTGCGGGTGGCCGCCGGTGAATGCCTTACCGTCAACCTGACCAACCTGCTCGACTACAAGGCCAACCCCAACAAGCACGGCATCGAGGCTGAAGAGCCTGAGGGCGAAGCGGAGGGGCCGGAGCTTGAAAATGACGCCGCCGAAGGCTTCGTAGCCGACGAGCAGGTGGCCGAGCGCATGGTCGGCTTCCAGGTCAACGGCATGCAGGCGGTCAACAGCATCGCCGACATTTCTGCCTACACCGGGCGTAACGGCAACTTCTTCGTCAGCCCAGGCAGCACCCGCAGCTATACCTTGTACGCCGCACGCGAAGGCGCTTTTGCCGCTACCAGCAAGGCCGCCACATTCGGCGGCGAGGGCACTGCGGGCAACGTTGCCAACGGCCTGTTCGGCCAGGTAGTGGTGGTGCCAAAACTCGGCCGCACCTACCGCAATACCCTTACCGAAGAAGAAATGCGCCTGGCCACCACCGGCCGTACCGCCACCGGCCAACCGGTGATCGACTACGAAGCCCGCTACCCGCAAATGCAACCCTGGATCGCCGAAGGCAAGGCCGGCAAGCCGATCATTGCCATGGTCGACGGCAACCAGATCATCAACAGCGAAACCGATGCCATCGTCATGGGCCCCAACCCCGATGGCAGTTTCCCCAAGTCCACCTACCCGCTGGAAAGCCTGGGCAAGCGCAACCCGGCGTTGCCCAACCGCCTGGAGGCGTTCCGTGACTTCGCCTCGCAGTTCGCCGACGAGGTCGCCGGCACCCAGGCGTTTCCTGGTTACTGGGCCGACCCGGTGATGGGCCACGTACTGGAACCCACCCGCGACTCGTTCATGATCAACTACGGTTCCGGTGGCATGGGCGCCGAAGTGGTGGCCAACCGCCTGGGCGTGGGGCCGATGCATGACTGCCTGTCGTGCGCCTATGAGGAGTTCTTCCTCAGTTCGCACACGGTCGGTGATGTCGGTACGCTGGTGGACGTGCCGGCCAACGTCGGCCTGGAGCACATCCGTCCTGGCGAGGTACCACCGGCCAGCGCCGTCGGGGTCAAGGCCAGCATGGCCCTGTTCCCGGCGGAACCGGCCAACGTGCACCACAGCTACATCGGTGACTTCACCAAGTTCCGCAACACCCACAACGGCCATGAACAGCACATCTTCCACCTGCATGGCCACCAGTGGCTGTTCAACCCCAATGACGACAATTCCGACTACATCGATGCCCAGGGCATTGGCGCGGGGGTCGGCTACACCTACGAAATCGCCAACGGCGGTGCGGGCAACCGCAACCGGGTGGCGGGCGATGCCATCTACCATTGCCACTTCTACCCGCACTTCGCCCAGGGCATGTGGGCCATGTGGCGAGTGCATGACGTGTTCGAGGAAGGCACCCGCCTTGAAGTGAGCGGGCAGGGCGAAAACGGCTACCACAGCACCCCGTTCGCCCTGCGCAGCGGCAAGCCGGCGGTTGGCGCACGGGCCCTGCCCGATGGCGAGATCGTTGCCGGCACGCCGATCCCGGCCATCGTGCCGCTGCCCGGCAAGGCCATGGCGCCGATGCCAGGCAAGGTGGTGGTGGTACCGAAGCTGTCCGAAGAGCTGGTTGCTGCCAATGACGACGAGCCCGAAGAAGAGGATGACGAGCCAGCCAACCAGGCGCCGGTTCGCAAGGCCATCGGCTCGCTGGCGCTGGTCGACCGCAGCGACGCCAACCGCAACGCCGACGGCACCTTGAAGAACCCTGGCTATCCGTTCTGGATCGGCGGTATGGAAAGCAGCGTGGGCAACCGCCCACCAACCCCGCCACTGGACATGCTCGACCCGGCCATGGCACGCCAGCTCAAGGAAAGCGGCAAGGCTCTGTGGGCCAACCTCGACCCCAACCAGGTCGATGGCTGGGACGGTGGCCTGGGGCGCCATGCGCTGGACGGCGTATCCGCCGGCGGCGAAGCCGAAACCACCACCACCAAGCTCGATTTCACCAAGGTGGTACACAAGGCCAAGCCGATCTATCTGCCCGAAGAAGGCACCGATGTCGAGCAGGCGGCCATGCAGTTCCACGCCCAGGCCGAACACCAAAGCTTTGCCCTGATCCCCGGCAGCGAGCCGGTGGCCAAGGCGTTCCGCACCAACGGCGCATTGCCCACTGCCGGCGCGCCGTTCTACGAGCCGTGCATGGATGACCGGGGCAAACGCCTGACCCAGTCCTCCGGGGTAGGCGAATACTTCAGCGGCGAAAGCCTGTCGGGCCTGAACTTCCGTGGCGCCTCGGCCTTCACCGCCGACCGTCCACGCATCTACAAGGGCGCCAACATCCAGTTCGACGCGGTGTACAACAAGGTCGGCTACCACTTCCCGCAGGCACGCATCATCGCCCTGTGGGAAGACGCCTGGCCGGTGATCACCAAGCAGCGCCCGCCAGAGCCGCTGGTGATGCGCATGAACACCTTCGACTGCACCATGTACCAGCACACCAACCTGATCCCGAACATCTACGAGATGGACGACTACCAGGTGCGCACCCCGACCGACGTGATCGGCCAGCACATCCACCTGCCCAAGTGGGACCTGACCGCCGCCGACGGCTCGGCCAACGGCTGGAACTACGAAGACGGCATCCTCTCGCCCGGCAGCGTGGTCGAGCGGGTGCAGGCCATTCGTGCCTACAACGGCTGCACCCAGGGCGATAGCCGCGACGGCACCGCCGCCTGCCCACAAGCCCGGCAGCACCCGTACTTCGGCCGCTTTGGCCGGGCCGACTGGCTGGGCGCACGCACGGCCATGCAGCGCTGGTTCGCCGACCCGCTGGTGAACGTGTACAACGTCGACCGTGGCCTGGGTACCATCTTCACCCACGACCACCTCGGCCCATCGACCCACCAGCAGCTTGGGCTGTATGCCACCGTGCTGGCCGAACCGGCCAACTCCACCTGGTACCACGCCGAAACCGGCGAGAAGCTGTACAACCCGGCCACGCGGCAGGACGGTGGCCCAACTTCGTGGCAGGCGGTGATCCAGACCGGTGACCACGACGGCGACGGCAAGAACGACAGCTACCGCGAGTTCTTCCTGGAATACAGCGACTTCCAGCACGCGTACGAGGCCGGTGTGTACGTCGGCGCCGGGCCGGACGGCATCCCCAATGCCCAGTCGTACCCGGCCACTGCCGACAGCTTCCGCTACGCCATCAACCCGCCCGTGCGCGGCAAGGCATCGAACCTGCTGGAGGCCATCGTCGAAGAACGCGGCGGCATCAACCCGGGTTGCCCAAGCCGGCCCTGCCCACAGGCCATCTCGGTGGATGACCCGGGCATGTTCGTCGTCAACTACCGCAACGAGCCCCTGGCCCTGCGTGTTTACGACCCCAACAAGGTCGGCCCGGACGGCAAGCGTGGCATGCAGGCCGACGGCCTGGCCGGCGACCTGAGTTACGCCTTGCAAACCCGTACCGACCGCGCCATCCCGGCAATGAACCTGGCGCCCTCGGCGATCACCTCGGCGGTCGGCCCCACTGGCGGCACCACGCTGTTCCCGCCGCACATCAACGCTGCCGGCAGCGAACCGGGCGACCCGTTCACCCCGATGCTGCGCACCTACTCCGGTGACAACGTGCGCCTGCGCATGCACGCCGGTGGCCATGAAGAGGAGCACAACATCACCTTGCATGGCGTGAAGTGGCTGCAGAACGGCACCGGCTACGGCAACAGCTCCAACTCGGGCTGGAAGTCATCGCAGATGATCGGTATTTCCGAGCAACTGGGTTTCATGGCGCCGGTGTCGATGATCTCCAGTTCGGCGGCCACCAACGGTGACTACCTGTATTCGCTGGATGCGGCCCTGGAGGGCTACTGGAACGGCATCTGGGGCATCATGCGCAACTACACCGCGCAGCGTGCCGACCTGTTCCCGCTGCCCAACAACCCGCAGCCGGTGGCCATGCGCAACACCGTGAACTTCGATGGCATCTGCCCGAAAACCACGGCCAACCCCAACGGCATCGGCACCCGCCCCACGGTCAAGCGCAGCTACGAGATCGTCGCGGCACTGGCCAACGATATCCTCGAGAACCGTAACGGTGTCAGCATCAACGACCCGGCCGGTGTCGGCCAGCATGTCGGCGGCCCGCTCAAGGCCAACGGCGGCACCTTGGTGTTCAACAGCCGCAAGACCGCCATTCCGCTGGTCAGTGGGGTAGACCCCGAAGATGGGGAAACCTTCACCATCGGTGGCCACAGCGCGCCGCTGCACGACCCGACCGCGATCCTGTACGTGCGCAAGGCCGACCTGGACGCCACCACCGGCAAGCTGAAGGCGGGCGTGCCCGTGGAGCCGCTGGTGCTGCGCGCCAACGCAGGCGAGTGCATCAGCATCACCCTGGAAAACCGCCTGCCACTGGTAATGCCGGACTTGCCCAGCACTGCGGTGATGCACAACGTGGTCAAGCGTGACCGCTTCGACAGCGAGGGTGCCACCGCGTTTGCCAACAATCTGATGCGGCCATCCAGCCACGTGGGCCTGCATGCCCAGTTGCTGGCCTACGACATCACCAAGTCCGACGGCGCCAACGTCGGCCTCAACCCGGTGCAGACCGTGGCCCCGCGTACCGGCACCAGCGGCGCCTGGCCGACCCGTACCTATCAGTACTATGCCGGCCACCTGGAGCGTGAAGGCAAGCCGGTGTCGCAACTGGGCCGCACGGTAGACAACATCAACACCACGGCCATCGAATTCGGCGGCCTCAACCTTACCCCGTCGGACGTCATCAAGCAGCCGCAGAAAGGCCTGGTGGGTGCCATGAGCATCCTGCCGCAGACCGCCACCTGGACCGAGGACACCGCAACAAGGGCCCAGGCCACGGTCAAGGTCACCGGCCAGCCGGACTACCGCGACTTCGTCACGGTATGGCAGCGTGCGCTGAACATGCGCTGGGCCGACGGTCGCCCGGTGGAGGGCATCAATACCGAAGGCAACGGCGCCGCCGGCGACCCTCAGGACAACGGCAACATGGCGGTCAACTACAAGACCGAACCCCTGTGGCTGCGCTTCGGCATGGCCCCCGACTCACCCTTCGGCCGCGCCGGTGGCCTGGGCTTTGGTGATGTACCCAACGCCCATATGGCCTACGCCAACGCCCTGGTCGGTGGCGACCCGCAAACCCCGGTGCTGTACGCCAAGCCCGGCCAGCCAGTGCGCAACCATATCGTGATGCCCAGTGGTGGCAGCCGCGGCATGGTCTATCAGCTGGATGGCCACTTGTGGCCACTGCACAACTACCAGGCCGAGAAGAACGACGTGGACGGCTACCCGCTGAGCCTGCCCGGCATCGGCTCGGTGCGCTTCGGCTACAACCCGATGGCCATGTACATCGGTGCCCAGGAAAGCGTGCTGCCAGCGGCGCACTTCAGTTTCATGCTGCCCAGTGCCGGCGGCGCCAACGCGGTGGCGGGTGACTACCTGTTCCGCGACTACGCCGCCTACGGCAACCTCTCGGGGCTGTGGGGGATCTTGCGAGTGACCAATGAAGCGCCGCCGGCAACGGCACCGGCGCAGTGACGGTAAATGGGGGCGCGAACATGAACAAGAAAACCCGCCTTGCATGCATGGGTGTAGCACTGGGGGCAGCGCTGATCGGCCTGGGCGTAGCCTATGAAAGCCTCTGGTGCGATCCGCGCGAGTATCTGCAGGACGCTGACGACCCGCAGGCCCTGCACCGGCTGAGCCGGGACGGCGTGACCGTGGAGTTCGAGGCCCGGCCGCTGGCGGGGGGCGAGCTGCAGGAGGGCAGCTTTGCCAACATCCGTTTCAAGGTCAGTGACCAGGCCAGTGGCCAGCCGTTGTCGGGCATGGCCCCAGGGGCGTGGATCGACCCGACGCAGTCGGCCCCGGAGGGCGACCGCGACCAGAGCTGCAAGGCCCGTGTCGCGCTGTTTCTCAAGAGCAGCATCGGCGCCCGGCCATTGCTCGACCTGAACGGTTACTTTCTGTTGATGATGAACAGGGACGCCAGCCTGACGGTGATCGACCCGACCGTGTCGGTGGGCGGCGTGACCAGCACCATGGCCCGCATCGACCTGCCTGGGCGGCCCATGGACTGGGTGGCCACCAGTGACGACAAGCTGGTATTCGTGTCCATCCCCGAGCGCGGCAAGGTCTCGGTGATCGACACCGAGACTTTCACCCGCGTGGCCGACCTGGACGCTGGCGACCAGCCGCTGCGTGTGGCCCTGCAGCCGGACCAGCACCGGCTGTGGGTAGGCAACAACAGCAGCGACCCGGCCAAGGGCGGGGTGACGGTGATCGATGTACCGGGTCGCAACACCCTGAAAACCTTCAACACCGGCAGCGGGCACCACGAAATCGCCTTCAGTGCCGACTCGCGCTACGCCTATGTCAGCAACCGTGACAGTGGCACCCTGAGCGTCATCGACATCCCGGAAATGCGCCTGGCCAAGACCATCAAGGTTGGCCCGCACCCGCTGTCGGTCAGTTACTCGGCGTTGTCCCAGGCGGTGTACGTGGTCGACGGCGAGGAGGGCAGCGTGCGCGTGTTCGACGCCCGCAACCACCAGCTGCGGCACACGGTCCAGGCCGATCCGGGCCTGGGGCCGATGCGCTTCAGCAGCGATGGCCGCTACGGCATCGTGCTCAACACCCTGGAGAACCAGGCCCTGGTGATCGACGCCAGTACCGACAAGCTGATCCACCAGATCCCGGTGGCGGCCGAACCGTACCAGCTGACCTTCACCAAGGGCTATGCCTACGTGCGCGGCCTGGCTTCGTCGAAGGTGAGCATGATCAACCTGGCCAGCCTGGGCGAGGGGCGTTCGCCGATCATCCAGGGCTTCGAGGCCGGCCCGGCGGCGCCACGCCAGGCGGGTGACCTGCCGCTGGCCCAGGGGCTTTCGGTATCGCGCGACGACAATTCGGTGTTCGTGGTCAACCCGGTGGACAACACCACCTACTTCTACGCCGAAGGCATGAACGCACCGATGTCCGGTTACAACAACCGCGGCCACCAGGCCCGCGCCGCCATCGTCGTCGACCGCAGCCTGCGTGAACTGGCACCGGGCGTGTACGGCTCGACGGTGAAGATGCCCGCGGCCGGCAAGTTCGACGTGGCCTTCCTGCTCAACCAGCCGCAGATCATCCACTGCTTCAGCACCGACGTGGCCGCAGCGCCGAATGCCGGCAAGCGCAAGGGTGCGCACGCCGAGTTCATCGGCCTGGACAGGCCGTTGTCGCAGCACAGCGCCATTAATGCACGGGTGCGCATCCTTGGCGACGATGGCCAGCCGCGCCTGGGCCTGAACGACCTGAGCCTGCGTTACTTCCTGGCGCCTTCGTCGATGCCGCGCAACCTGCGGCTGGAGGAAGTGGGCGAGGGCATCTATCAGGCAGCCCTGACCCTGCCAGAACCCGGTGCCTGGTACCTGCACGTGCAGTCGCCGTCGCTGGGGCGCAGGTTCGCCGAGGAAAACTACACCAGCCTGCGCGTCCTGCCGGCCGCAACGTCCACCGTTTCCGAGAATGACGTGAGGAATCTGCGATGAACGCCAAGCATGCTTGCAAACTGTTGGCCTTGAGCCTGGCTTTTGCCGGCAACCTGGCCCAGGCCCATGGTGGCCACGACCACAACGGCCACGCCGAACAGCCACCGGCGGCGCGCCAGGAAAAGGCCAGCGTGCGCTTTGCCGATGTCTCGCTACTGAACCAGGACGGCATGCCGGTACGCCTGGAAAAAGACCTGGTGGGCGACCACCTGGTGGTCATGGGCTTCATCTACACCAGCTGCACCACGGTGTGCCCCGTGGTGTCGTCGATCATGGGCAAGGTCCAGCAGCAACTGGGTGGCCGGGTAGGGCAAGACATTCATCTGGTGTCGATCAGTGTCGACCCGCAACGTGACGACGCCAAGCGCCTGCAGGATTACGCCAAGGCCTTCCAGAAAGGGCCGGGCTGGAGCTGGCTGACCGGCACGCCGTACGCCATCAGCGAAACCCTCAAGGGCCTGGGCAGTTTCAGCGCCGACCTCAGCCAGCACCCACCGCTGATCCTGGTGGGCGACGGGCGCACCGGGCACTGGACGCGCTACTACGGGTTTACCGACCCGGCTGTGCTGATCGATGAAATCAACCGCCTCGGCGCCCGCCGGGTGCATGCCAAGAGCACGGCCATTGCCGACCATCACGAGGTGCAACCATGAGCCAGACAAGCTCCCGCCGCGTAGGCATGCGCGGTTTTGACTGGCTGGTGCTGGGTGGCTGCCTGTGGATCCTTGCCTCGGTGGCGCTCGCCCATGAAGGCCATGCCCCGCAGGCGCCAGAGCCGCAGCCGGCCCCGCAGGCGATGACCAGTGGCGGCGGTACCCGCGATGCCCAGGCCTGGTTCACCGACACTGTGCTCAAGGACCAGAACGGCCGCGAGCTGCGCTTCTACAGCGATGTGCTCAAGGACAAGGTGGTGATGCTCAACGTGATCTTCACCCACTGCACCGACGCCTGCCCGCTGATCACCCGCAAATTGCGCGAAGTGCGTGAGACCATGGGGCCGCAGCTGGCCAGCCAGGTGACCTTCGTGTCGATCAGCAGCGACCCGCTCAACGACACCCCCGAGGTGCTCAAGGCGTTTGCCGGGAAGCAGGGCGTGGATGGGCCCAACTGGTTGTTCCTGACCGGTAACAAGGCCAATGTCGACCTGGTGCTCGGGCGCATCGGCCAGTTCCTGCCCAGCCCCGAGCAGCATTCCACACAGCTGATTGCCGGCGACGTGGCCGGCAAGCGCTGGAGCAAGATCCGCCCGGATGCACCGCCGGCGGCGATTGCCCAGCGCATGCAGTTGCTGGCACTGCCTCTGGCAGGGCGGTGAGCATCATGCGCAGTACTTCGCCAATGCCGGCGCCTAATTTGGCGCGAATCCCGGCGCGAATCCTTGTAGGAGCGGCCTTGTGTCGCGATCGGGCGCGCAGCGGCCGTAAAACCGGCATACCCGGAGTACCTGATGAAACACATTCGCCGGTCCTGCGGCCGCTGCGCGCCCGATCGCGACACAAGGCCGCTCCTACAGGGATTCGCGTCCGTATTGAAGCACTGCTGCGCTATCTGGCATTTGCATTAGGCATTGCCATGTGCAGCGGTGCACTCGCCCTGGACCTGACCGAACATGAACAAGCCGGCAAACACCTCTACCGCCAGGGCATCTCCAGCAGCGACGCACAGTTGCAGGCCCGGGTCGGTGCCAGCGACATGACGGTGCCCGCCAGCGTGCTGCCCTGTGCCAGCTGCCACGGCAACGATGGCCGCGGCCGCGCCGAAGGGGGTGTACGCCCGCCCAGCCTCGACTGGCAGCGCCTGGCGCAAGGCCAGGGCGAACGCGAGGTCAACGGCCGGCGCTATCCGGCCTACACCGACAGCAGTCTGGCCCGGGCCATTCAGCACGGCGTCGACCCGGCCGGCAATCGCCTGGACCCGGCCATGCCACGCTTCGAACTGACCCTGGCCGACCAGCGCAACCTCACGGCCTACCTCAAGCGCCTGGGCCAGGAGCGCGACCCCGGCGTAGAGGAAGGCGTGCTGCGTTTGGGCACCCTGCTGCCGGCATCCGGCCCGCTGGCCGAGGCCGGCCAGGTGGTGCGTACTGTGCTGGAAGACGGCCTGACGCAACTCAACCAGCAAGGTGGCATCCATGGGCGACGCCTGGAACTGGTGGTGCTCGACCCGGGCCCCGACCCGGTCAGCGCCGAGCGGGCGCTGCAGCAGTTGCTGGAGCAGGAGCGAGTGTTCGCCCTGATCGCGCCATTGGCACCCATGCTCGACCAGCGCCTGGCAACCTTGCTGGCACCACACAATGTACCGCTGATCGGCAGCACCCCACGCAGCGGTGGCAGCCCACAGATTTTCGACCCGTTGCCCGGCTTGCCTGTGCAATTGCTCAGCCTGGCCGGCCACGCCCGCGCGGCGTTGGGCCTGGCAGCGGGCGACTTGCGTGTGGTGTATGCCGGCAACGAACAAGCGGCGTTGGCCGAGCAGGTGCGCGAACGCTTGCAGCAGCAGGGCTGGGTACCACCGGCGGCCCAGGCCTTTGCTGGCCAGCCCGTGGACGGGCGGGGCATTGTCTTCCTCGGCCGTGCCCAGGCCTTTGCCGAACTGGCTTCGGCACTGCAGTCAGCCGGCCGCCAGCCATACCTGTTCGCCGCCTCCAGCCAGGTGACCGGCGCCGTGGCGCGCTTGCCCGAGGTTTGGTCGCAACGGGTGTTCCTGGCTTATCCGTACGTGCCCGAGGACTGGACCGAACAGGGCCTGGCGACCCTGGCCGGCCTGCAGCAGCGCCAGGGCCTCGACCCACGCCAGGCGTCGTTGCAGGTCAACACACTGTGCGCCCTGCGCCTGTTGAGCGAAGCGTTGAAGCAGACTGGCCGTGACACCAGCCGCGAGCAGCTGATTGCCGCGCTGGAAGGCCTGCATGATGTGTCCACCGGCCTGACTCCGGCCTTGGGCTTCGGCCCAGGTCGTCGGCAAGGCATGGCCGGTGCCCATGTGGTGGCGGTGGCCCTGCCCGGGCCGCGCTTTACCGCAGTCACCCCGTACCGGCCACTGCCGGAAAACCCTTGAGCGGAGGTTGCCATGCGTGTTCTGTTGTTGTGCCTGTTGCAGGTGCTGGCCAAGGCAGCCTGGGCTGACATGCCGGTGGCGCGGGTCAACGGTGTGGAGATCGAGACGATGCGCCTGGAGCGCTATTTCAGCGAATACCTGGACGCCCAGGGCCGCGCGGTAGCCAGTATCCGCAACCCCAACCTGTATCAGCGCCTGCGCGACCAGGCCCTGGATGAGCTGATCGACAAGGAGCTGTTGTGGCAGGAGGCCCAGCGCCGCGGCATAGCCGTCAGCGATGAGCAGGTATCGGCGCATGTGGGCGAGGTCGAGGCCGCGCTTGGCAGCCCGGCAATTTTTGAGCGGCGGCTGGCGGAAGCGGGTTTCGATAGGGCACAGTACAATGAGTACACCCGGCGCGAGCTGGCCGCGCAGCAGGTGTATGCCCAGCTCAGCGCGGTGGCCGCGCCCAGCCAGGCCGAAGTGGAGGCATTCTATGATGCCAATTCGCGAAAACTGCAAGGAGTGCAGCAACAAAGTGACGACTCTTCGGTCATACGCGAACAGGGCCTGGCGCTGGCCAGGGCCGCGCTCATCGGGCAGCGGGAGGCGCAGGCGCGCCAGGCCGTGCGCCAACGTTTGCGTGCGTCCGCTACCGTTGAGATCGCCAACTGAGGCCCCTGATGGCGTTTCCCCAATGCTGGGGAATAACGAAGTAGCAGTGTGCTATCAGTTTCCCCGCATGTGGGGAACGGGGCCGGTACGCCTGTTTGCCGCGTTGCGGGTGGTGATCGGCGCCCCTGCAAAATCAATGAGTTACGGTTATTCAGCATGACTATTCACGCCTGGCACGAAGCCTGCTCAAGCCTGTACAGGGGCGCACTTCGCAGACCGGGTTACCGGGCAGTTCTTGGGAGTCGACCTTGGTGAACAGAGTATTGGTAGTCGATGACGAACAGACTCTTGCGCAGAACCTGCAGGCGTACCTGCAGGCGCAAGGCCTGGAAGTTCATGTTGCCCACGACGGTGCCAGTGGTATCGAGCAGGCTGCAAGCCTGGCACCGCAAGTGATCGTGCTGGATTACCGCTTGCCCGACATGGAGGGGTTTCAGGTTCTGGAGACCGTACGCAGGAACAGGCAGTGCCACTTCGTGCTGATTACCGCCCACCCCACCGTCGAGGTGCGTGAGCGGGCCGCCGAACTGGGTGTGAGCCATGTCCTGTTCAAGCCGTTCCCGTTGGTGGAACTGGCCCGTGCGATCTTCGACCTGATGGGCATCGAGCGCCGGCGCAGGGCCACGGACAACCCGGCTGAAGGGTTCGTCGAACGACGCCAGAACAGGAACGAATCGTTCCCCCTGCAGTTGTACGATGGAAGCTGGGTTTTGGCCGACCGCCGCCGTAACGGCGCCAAGCCTCCAGGGCCCGACGACGATCAACTGCTCACAGGGGAATAGCGGCGCCCGCACCCTTGGCCGAGCCAACCTGCGACGCGCCCCTGAGCGGAGTCGCAGGCCATGCCAGAAGCATTCGATGCAACCCAGGACGCTCTACCGCCTGCACCGGCCTCTTCGCGGGTACACCCGCTCCCACAGGGGCACTGCAATCCTGAAGATATCGAAAATCCTGTGGGGGCGGGTTTACCCGCTAAAGGGCCGGCACAGGTAAAAGCATATTCTGCCTACCCCCGCGACCTGTTGGCCCAGGCCCGCCTGCAAAGCAGCGACGAACGCCTGCTCACCCGCCTGGAACAGCTGGCCTGCGACACCCCCGACATATTCACTCAGCGCCTGGGCCATACCCTGCATTATCCGGTGCTGGGCAGCCATGCCCTGCTGGCCAGCACCCCACGCTTCGACAAGGTCAGCCTGGCGATGTGCCTGAAGCGTGAATTCGTGCTGATCGAGCAGGGCGGCCAACTGCTGGGCGTGTTCGCTGATCCCTTCGACCACGCCCGCCTGGCCTGGATCGACGATGTGCTGCAAGGCGCACCGCTGTACCTGGCCCATGCCGCAGACCTGGCCACCTTCCTGGCCCGCCATGAAGAAAGCTTCCACGCCGTGGACGCTCTTGACCACGACGCCGAAACCAGCAGCGAAAGCGACCCGCTGCAGCGCCTGTCGCTGGCCAGCATCAGCGAAGACCAGAGCCGCGTGGTTAAGCTGGTCAACTCTACCCTGTACGACGCCCTCAAGCTGCACGCCAGCGACATCCACCTGGGCATGACCGGCCAGGGCCTGACCATCAAGTACCGCATCGACGGCGTGCTCAACGGCGCCGGCAAGGCCAGCGGCAGCGCCTTCGCCGACCAGGTGATCTCGCGCATCAAAGTGATGGCCGAGTTGGACATCGGCGAAAAACGCGTGCCCCAGGACGGCCGTTTCAAGGTTGCCGTGGGCGACCGGCAAATCGACTTCCGGGTATCGATCATGCCCAGCATCTTCGGCGAAGACGCGGTGCTGCGGGTGCTCGACAAGCAGGACCTGTCCGACCGGGTCAGCGGCGTGCAGCTCCAGGCCCTGGGCTTTGCCGAGGAAACCCTGCGCGCCCTGCGCCGGCTGGCCGCCGAACCGTACGGCATGATCCTGGTCACCGGCCCTACCGGCAGCGGCAAGACCACCACCCTGTACGCCATGATCAGCGAGATCAACCACGGCGTGGACAAGATCATCACCATCGAGGACCCGGTCGAATACCAGCTGCCCGGCGTGCTGCAGATCCCGGTCAACGAGAAGAAGGGCCTGACGTTCGCTCGCGGCCTGCGCTCGATCCTGCGCCACGACCCGGACAAGATCCTGGTCGGCGAAATCCGCGATCCGGACACCGCGCAAATTGCCGTGCAGTCGGCGCTCACCGGCCACCTGGTGTTCACCACCATCCACGCCAACAACGTATTCGATGTGATCGGCCGCTTCAGCCAGATGCAGGTCGACCCCTACAGCTTCGTCTCCGCGCTCAATGCGGTGCTGGCCCAGCGCCTGATTCGCCTGGCCTGCCCGCACTGCGCCACGCCGTGCGAAGTCGACGACGACACCCTGTACGGCGCAGGCCTGACCCGTGAGGGCGTGGCCGGCTGGAGGTTCGTCCGCGCCCAGGGTTGCGGTCAGTGCCGCGGCAGTGGCTACCGCGGCCGCAGTGCCATCGCCGAACTGCTGCACCTGGACGACGACCTGCGGCAGATGATCGTCGAGCGCCGCCCCCTGTCGCAAATCAAGAACCTCGCCTGCCAGCGCGGCCTGCGCCTGCTGCGGGCCTCGGCCCTGGATCTGGTCCGGGATGGCCGTACCACTCTCGAGGAGATCAACCGTGTCACATTCATCTGATCGTGGCGCTTACAGATACAGCGCCGTACTCGGTGCCGAAGGTGTGGGCCTGGGTAGCTGGCACGCCAATCACCACCAATGGCTGGGCAGCCGCGACTTTACCTGCGATGCCACCCAGCCGGCCTGGGAGGCCGCCGCCGACGCCCTGGCCACGCTGCTGGCCGAGCATGCTGTGCGCGGTGCCCAGTTGCGGGTACTGCTGTCGGCCCGCTACAGCCGCTTCTGCCTGGTGCCCTGGAGTGATGCCATCAGCCACCCGCGCGAGCTGGACGCCTACGCCCGGGCCTGTTTCGAAAACCTCTACGGGCAGCCGCTGGACGACTGGCGCATCGTGCTGTCGCCCGAGCCGGCAGGTGCCGCGCGCATCGCCACGGCGCTGCCCGAAGCCTTGCTGCAGCGGCTGCAGGCGCTGGGCCGGGAAAGCCACCTGAGCCTGCGCTCGGTGCAGCCGTACCTGATGGCCGCCTACAACCGCTGTTCGGCACAGCTGGAGCAGGGTGACTTCCTGTTCGTCCTGGCCGAACCGCGCCGCAGTGTGCTGCTGCTGGCCGCCGGAGGGGCCTGGCAGCAAGTGCTGGCGCAAGGCTGCGCCGATAGCGACCAGGCCCTGCAAGCACTGATCGAGCGCACCTGCGAGCTGTACGGTGAGCACCTGCCACGGGTCTACCTGCATGCCCCGGGCCGGCGCGAGGTGCCGCAACTGGCGGCGGTGCAGCTGTGCCAGCCGGCCAGCGATGCCGACCCGCTTTGCGCCATGTGGCGGGCGGTGGCCTGACATGCGCCGTCTCGACCTGGAATTCCAGCCCCGGCGCAGCAGCCCGTTGGCCTGGTCGCTGCTGGCCGTGGCGAGTGCCATGGTCGCCGGCCTGGTGCTGGTGCAACAAAGCTTGCAGGCCGAGCAGGTCGAAGTGGAGGCCAGCGTGCACCGCCTGGAGCAGCAACTGGGCCGTCGCCCGGCCACTGTCGCACCGCTGAGCAGCGCCGCCAGCCGCGAACAGGTCGAGCGCCTGGCGCAGATGCAAAGCGTGTCGCAGCAGCTGCAACGGCCCTGGCAGCAGCTGTTCGGCATGCTCGAAGCGCAGCCACAGGACGACGTGGCCCTGCTCAGCCTGGCCCCCGACGCGCGCAAAGGCCAGCTGCGCATCACCGCCGAGGCGCGCAACCTGGAAGCGATGTTGCAGTACCACCAGCGCCTGGAAGGCAGTGCCGAGCTCAGCGATGTGTCGCTGCTCAACCACGAGGTGCTGGCCGCGCAGCCCGAGCACCCGGTGCGCTTCACCCTCACCGCCACCTGGGAGACCGGCCATGCGCGCCCGTGAATCGCTGAACAGCCTGATCCTCCAGGAACGTCTGCGTCGCATCGGCCCGGTCGGCCTGGCAGCGGTTGCGGTGGGCCTGCTGGCCGTGGGCGTGCTGTGCGTCGGGGTGTTGCCGCAATGGCAGAACCTGCGCGAGCTGCGCGCCGCCGAAGCGGACGCCAGCGTGCAGGTCGAGCGGGTCAGGCGTGGCGAGCTGAAGATCGCCATCAAACCCGAGCAGCAGGCCCTCGACAGCCTGCGCCAGCAACTGCCGGGGCAGCCCCAGGCCAGTGCGCTGATCGAGCGCGTGTACCACCTGGCCAGCGCCGAGCACATCAGCCTCGCGCGTGGCGAATACGCCCTGGGCATCGACCCCAGGACGCAACTGGCGCGCTACCAGATCGTGCTGCCGGTGCGCGGCAGCTACCCGCAGATTCGTGGCTTCCTCAAGGGCCTGCTCAAGCAGTTGCCGACCCTGGTACTGGAAGACCTGGAGCTGCAACGCAAACGCATTGGCGACAGCGAGCTCAACGCCCGCCTGCGCATGACCCTTTACCTGTCGAGGTCGTGATGAACACACAACGTGCTGTCATCTGGGTTGGCTTCCTCGGCGTGAGCGCGGCGCTGGCCTGGGCCCCGGGCCATTGGTTCGGCGAGGAAGACAGCGTCGTCCCCTTCGCGGGCAAACCCACGTCCACAAAATCGGCGGAAACCACGGCCCCTGTGGGAGCAGGTTTACCCGCGAATGGGCCGGAACAGGCCTCCAGGGATCTGTTCCCAACCCAGCAATGGACCAAGCCCCAGGCCCTGGCCACCGTCACCGAACAACCCGTGGTCACCGCACCCGCCGTAGCCGCAACCCCGACTGCCCCGGCCCTGCCATTCCAGTTCATTGGCCGCATCGGCGACCGCGACGACCTGCAGATCTTTCTGCAGAGCGGAGAAAAACTCTACGTCGTGCGCCAGGGCGACGTGATCGAAGACACCTACCGCCTCGAACGGGTATCGGCCAGCGAGCTGCATCTGGTCTACCTGCCTTTGCATCAGTCGCAGACTTTGTCTGTAGGGAGCGCACCATGAAGTCGTCAAAGCTGTGCAAACCGGCTCCGTTCCTGCTAGTGGCGCTGTGCGTGGCCATTGCCGGCTGCGGCTCCAGCGCGGTACGCAAGGACAGCGACCAGCTGATGAAGGAGGGCCAGTACGAAGCCGGCATCGCCAGCCTGGAAGAAGCCTTGCGCGAAGACCCACGCGACACAGAGCTGAACATCGCCCTGGCCCACAGCCGCCAGGCCGCGGTCGAGGCGCTGCTGACCCAGGCCGACGCCGACCGTATCCGCCACGACTTCGCCAGCGCCCGCATGGGCTATGGCCGTGTGCTGACCCTGGAGCCGAACAACCGCCGCGCCCAGGAAGGTATCCGCCAGCTGGAGCTGATCCGTACCCTCGACGAGCGCGTGGCGCTGGGCCAGGCGGCGCTGCGCCAGGGTGACCTGTTCGGTGCCGAGCGCTACATGCGCGAAGTGCTGCGCCTGGACCCGCAGAACCAGAAGGGCATTGCCCTGCGCAGCGACATCGAGAACGTGCAGGCGCGCACCGCGCAACCGTTCCCGCAGCTGCGCAGCAAGCTGGAGCGGCCGGTGACCCTGGAGTTTCGCGATGCCAACCTGAAGACCATCTTTGAGGTGCTGTCCCAGGTCGCCGGCATCAACTTCATCTTCGACAAGGACATGCGCCCGGACATGAAGGCCACCATCTTCGTGCGCGAGTTGCGCATCGAGGACGCCGTGGCACTGCTGCTGGAGCAGAACCAGCTGCGGCAGAAGATCGTCAACGAAAACACCCTGATGATCTACCCCGACTCGCCACAGAAGACCAAGGACTACCAGGAACTGGTCATGCGCACCTTCTACCTGACCAGCATCGACTCCAACACCGCGCTGAACATGGTCAAGACCATGCTCAAGACGCGCGACGTGTTCGTCGACGAACGCCTCAACACCTTGACCATGCGCGACACCCCCGATGCCGTGCGCATGGCCGAGAAGCTGCTGCAGTCGCAGGACCAGTCGAACCCCGAGGTGGTGCTGGAAGTGGAGGTGATGGAAGTGGCCACCTCGCGCATCCTCGACCTCGGCCTGCAATGGCCGAACACCTTCGGTGTGCTGAGCTCCGACGGCCAGCCGGTGAGCGTGCTCGACCAGCTCAAGGGCATCGACTCCAGCCGCATCAGCATCGCGCCGGCGCCGCAGGCCAAGATCAACGCCCAGGACAAGGACATCAACACCCTGGCCAGCCCGGTGATCCGCGTCAGCAACCGTGAGCAGGCACGCATCCACATCGGCCAGCGGGTGCCGATCATCAGCGCCACCTCGGTGCCGTCCACCCAGGGCCCGGTGATCACCGAAAGCGTCACCTACCTGGACGTCGGCCTGAAGCTTGAAGTGCAGCCCACCGTGCACCTGAACAACGAGGTGGCGATCAAGGTAGCCCTGGAGGTGAGCAACGCCACCCCGCTGGAGGCCACGCGTCAGGGCACCATCCCGGTCCAGGTCGACACCCGCAACGCCCAGACCACCCTGCGCCTGCACGATGGCGAAACCCAGGTGCTGGCCGGCCTGGTGCGCAACGACCACAACGCCAGCGGCAACAAGATCCCGGGCCTTGGCGACATCCCCGGCCTGGGGCGGCTGTTCGGCAGCAACAAGGACGACATGAGCAAGTCGGAGCTGGTGCTGGCGATCACCCCGCGCATCGTGCGCAACCTGCCGTACCAGAGCCCGTCGGACATGGAGTTCGCCACCGGCACCGAGTCG
Source organism: Pseudomonas sp. TE3-3-F2023 (assembly GCF_036784815.1). Classification (NCBI taxonomy): domain Bacteria; kingdom Pseudomonadati; phylum Pseudomonadota; class Gammaproteobacteria; order Pseudomonadales; family Pseudomonadaceae; genus Pseudomonas; species Pseudomonas sp. TE3-3-F2023. The sequence goes on from NZ_CP145113.1 coordinate 3,339,043, forward strand.
GCCATGCAGGTGCGGCAGATGGCGCCGTTGCCGCCGGCAGATGTGCCTGGCAATGCCCCGGCCACCGACGCACCGGTGGTGGAAAGCCAGATGGCGATCGCCCCGGCCAAAGGGAGCCCGCGGCCATGATCGCGCAGCGCCGCATGCAGGGCTTCAGCCTGATCGAGGTGGTGCTGACCCTGGCACTGCTCGGGATGCTTGCCAGCATGGCCGCACCGTTGACCGAAACCGTGGTGCGCCGCGGCAAGGAGCAGCAGCTGCGCGAGGCGCTGTACCAGATCCGCGATGCCATCGACGCCTACAAGCGCGCGTTCGATGCCGGCTACATCGAGAAGCGCCTGGACGCCAGTGGCTACCCGCCGAACCTGCAGGTGCTGGTCGACGGCGTGCGCGATGTGCGCAGCGCCAAGGGTGCCAAGTTCTACTTCCTGCGGCGCATCCCGCACGACCCGCTGGTGGCGACCAAGGGTGAGGATGAAGGCGGTTGGGGATTGCGCGCCTATGACAGCAGCCCGGACAACCCGCGCGAAGGCGAAGACGTGTTCGACGTGTATTCCAAGGCCCGCGGCAAAGGCCTGAACAACATCCCCTACGGGCAATGGTGACAGCCATGAAACGCAGCAAAGGCTTCACCCTGATCGAACTGCTGGTAGTGCTGGCGATCATCGCCACGCTGATGACCATCGCCATGCCGCGCTACTTCAACAGCCTGGAAAGCTCCCGCGAAGCCACCCTGCGCCAGAGCCTGGCGGTGCTGCGCGAGGCGCTGGACCACTACTACGGCGACACCGGCCACTACCCGGACTCACTGGAGCAACTGGTGGAGCAGCGTTACCTGCGCAACACCCCGATAGACCCGATCACCGAGCGCAGCGATGCCTGGCAGCTGGTGCCACCGCCCGAAGGCGTGGCCGGCGGCGTGGCCGATATCAAGAGCGGTGCCACAGGGAGGGCGCGCGATGGCAGCCTGTTCGCGGAATGGTAAGGCCGACGCCGGCTTCACCTACCTGGGCGTGTTGCTGCTGATTGCGGTCAGCAGCGTGGCCCTGGCCGCCACCGGCACGCTCTGGGCCAGTGCTGCCCAGCGTGACCGCGAACGCCAACTGTTGTGGGTGGGCAGCCAATATGCCCAGGCCCTGCGCAGCTACTACCGCGCCTCGCCGGGGCTGGCCCAGTATCCCCAGGAACTGGCCGACCTGCTGCAGGACAATCGCTTCCCGCAGGCCAGGCGGCACATTCGCCGGCTGTACCCCGACCCCATCACCAACAGTGACGATTGGGGCCTGCTGCGCTCGATCGATGGCCGCATCACCGGCGTGCACAGCCGCTCGGACGCCACCCCGTTCAAGCGCAGTGGCTTCAGCGCCGAATGGAGCGGTTTCGACGGGCTGGAGCACTACAGCGACTGGCAGTTCGTCGCCGAGCAGGCCTTTGCCGAAAGTGCCGGTGGCGTGCAGACCCATGCCGGCCCGGGAGACACGCCATGAGCCGCCTGGCCGCGCTGTATCTGGGCCTGCTGCTGGTGGCAGTGCTGGCCACCTCGGCCAGGGCAGGGGACGAGGACGAGATGCAAGGTTTCATCGTCGACAACACCATCTCGCACATCGGCCACGACTTTTACTACTACTTCGCAGACCGCCTGCGCGCCACCAGCCGGCTGGATTTCAACCTGGTGGTGCGCGAACGCCCGGATGCCCGCTGGGGCAGCCTGGTCACCGTGGAATTCGAGCGTGAGGTGGTGTACCGCCGCTTTCTGCCACCGAACACCACCGAGCTCAAGGACGAGGCCGTTGCAGCAGCCGACCTGGTCAAGCAGCAAATCATCCAACGCAAGTTGCAACGCCTGCTGCAGGACACCACCGATCTGGAGAGGGACGAGCTATGAAGTACCACATACCCCGTTGCATCGCCGCCTGCCTGTTTGCCAGCGCATGTGCCGTCCAGGCCACCGAGCTGGTGTACACCCCGGTCAATCCGGCCTTTGGCGGCAACCCGCTCAATGGCACCTGGTTGCTGAACAACGCCCAGGCGCAGAACGACCACGACGACCCCGACCTCCAGGACCGCTCCTCGGCCTTTGCCGGCACCACGGCCCTGGAGCGCTTCAGCAACCAGCTGGAGTCGCGGATGTTGTCGCAGTTGCTGGACAACATCAGTAACGGCAACACCGGCAGCATGGCGACCGATGCGTTTCTCATCGACGTCATCGACGATTCCGGGGCCTTGAGTATCAAGGTCACCGATCGCGCCACAGGAGAAATCTCGATCATTGAGGTCAGCGGCCTGAACCCTTGAGGGTGCAAGGCTATTTGTTGGGGAGAGAACACCATGAAACGTCTGCTGAGCACACTGCTGATTCTCACGGCCCTGGGCCTGCACGGTTGTGGCCTGCGCGAACCGATGCCCGCCGAACAGGACTCGGAAACCCCGACCCTGACCCCCCGGGCCTCGACCTACTACGACCTGATCAACATGCCACGGCCCAAGGGCCGGTTGATGGCGGTGGTGTACGGCTTCCGCGACCAGACCGGGCAGTACAAGCCGACCCCGGCCAGCTCGTTCTCCACCAGCGTCACCCAGGGCGCGGCAAGCATGCTGATGGACGCCCTGAACGCCAGCGGCTGGTTCGTGGTACTGGAGCGTGAAGGCCTGCAGAACCTGTTGACCGAGCGCAAGATCATCCGTGCTTCGCAGAAAAAGCCTGATGTACCGGAAAACATCATGGGCGAGCTGCCTCCGCTGCAGGCCGCCAACCTGATGCTGGAGGGCGGTATCATCGCCTACGACACCAACGTGCGCAGCGGCGGCGAGGGTGCTCGTTACCTGGGTATAGACATCTCCCGCGAGTACCGCGTCGACCAGGTGACCGTTAACCTGCGTGCGGTGGACGTGCGCACCGGGCAGGTGCTGGCCAATGTGATGACCAGCAAGACCATCTATTCGGTCGGCCGCAGCGCCGGGGTGTTCAAGTTCATCGAGTTCAAGAAGCTGCTCGAGGCCGAGGTGGGGTACACCACCAACGAACCGGCGCAGCTGTGCGTGCTGTCGGCGATCGAGGCGGCGGTGGGGCATCTGCTGGCGCAGGGGATTGAACGGCGGCTGTGGCAGGTGGCGGGGGATGCGGGGGAAGGGCAGGCTACGGTGGACAAGTACCTGAGCCAGAATCAGCAGCCGTGATTGGCTACGAGGGCCTCTGCGCGGGTGAACCCGCTCCCACAGGTACAGCTTCAACTCCAAGCCCGCGCTGTCCCTGTGGGAGCGGGCGCGCCCGCGAAGCAGGCTACGCGGTGGATGGCACCGGCTTTGCCGGTGTTCGCGGGCATGCCCGCTCCCACAGGGACCGCGTGATCTCAAGTGCGACGCCATCCCTGTGGGGTTTACCCGCAAATGGGCCGGTGCCGGGTGTCTGGCGGGCACCTGGGCTTTGTTGAAATCAAGCGGCAGTCGTGATTGAGCTTGAGGGCCTCTTCGCGGGTGAACCCGCTCCCACAGGTTCAGCGCCAACTCAAAGCCAGCGCAGTACCTGTGGGAGCGGGCCCGCCCGCGAAGCAGACGACGCGGTGGATGGCACCGGCTTTGCCGGTGTTCGCGGGCTTGCCCGCTCCCACAAGTACCGCGTGATCTCAAGTGCGACGCCGGCCCTGTGGGAGCGGGTTTACCCGCGAATGGGGCGGTGCCGGGTGTCTGGCGGGTACCTGGGCTTTGTTGAAATCAAGCGGCAGCTGTGATTGACCTCGTGGGCCTCTTCGCGGGTGGACCCGCTCCCACAAATATTGCGCAAGCTTCCAGATCTTGAGCAAGGCGGCGCTCCTGCGTGTCCCTTTACGTAAACGTCACCATATGCCACCTTCTACCGCAGCCTGATGACGGCCAGGGATTTCTCCCGCAAACTGCGGAAAATTCCCAAGCCCGTTCCCCGCCACCTTGGCGGGGCACAGCCGGAGTAGAAAATGGCGCGACAACTAATAACAAACGCCCACGACCCGCTGCACGAATCCCGCCAGGCCCGCCTCAGGCTGGCCAGCGAAGGCGAGCTGCCACTGGGCATGCTGCGCGACGAGATCGATGCCTCCTGGCGCCGCAGTCTGGGCCATGGCCTGGATTGCCTGCAGGGCGAGCAGGTCGGCCTGGGCCTGGAGCAGGGCCACGACCTGCGCATGCTGCTGGAGCGCAATCGCCTGCTGGTCGACGCCGTTACCCCCGAACTGGACTACCTGGTCGCGCGCCAGGGCAAGGCCGGCATCGTCATCCTCGGCGACGCCCAGGCCAACGTGCTGGCCATAGAAGGGCAGAAGCACGTGCTGCAACGCGAGGGCCTGCGTGACCTGCACCCGGGCAGTTGCTGGAGCGAGTCATTGCGCGGCACCAACGCCATCGGCACGGCAGTGGTAGAAGGCCGGCCGACCTTGATCAACTGCGGCGAACATTACCTCGACCGCCTTAGCCCGTTCTCCTGCACCTCGGTACCCCTGCGCGACCCGCGCGGCGAGGTGATCGGCGTGCTCGACATCACCCGTGAAGGGGTGATGGCGCAACCACAGGACAGCCTGTCGACGCTGATGCTGGCGGCCGGCAACATCGAAAGCCGCATGTTCGGCCTGTGCCACCCAGAGCAATTGGTGCTGGCCTTCCATAGCCGCCCGCAATACCTCAACAGTGCCTGGCATGGCCTGCTGGCGCTGAGCCTGGACGGCGAGGTGCTGGCTGCCAACGACAGTGCCTGCCAGCTGTTGCAGGTGCCGCGCCATGAGCTGTTGGGCCGGCGCAGCAGCGACCTGCTGGGTGAACGGTCACCGGCCTTCATCGCCCGCCTGTGGCAGGGCGGGGTTAGCAGCGTGCAAACGGCCAAGGGCGAGTTCTACTTCCGCGCCCTGCAGCTGCCGCGCCATGGCCGGGTCAACGGCAGCACGCCGGTGAGCAAGCCGGCGCCGGGCAAGCAGTCGCCAGCCCTCGACGCCCTGGCCGGTGGCGACCCGCGCCTGGCGCGCAACCTGCGCATGGCCCGCCAGGGACTGGGCAATGGCCTGCCGGTGCTGTTGCTGGGCGAGACCGGTACCGGCAAGGAGGTCGTCGCCCGGGCTCTGCATCAGGCCAGCCCGCGTGCCGACAAACCGTTCGTGGCCGTCAACTGCGCGGCCATCCCCGAAGGGCTGATCGAGTCCGAACTGTTCGGCTACCGTGAAGGCGCGTTCACCGGTTCGCGCCGGGGCGGCATGGTCGGCCGGCTGATGCAGGCCCATGGCGGCACGCTGTTCCTCGACGAAATCGGCGACATGCCGCTAGCACTGCAGGCGCGCTTGTTGCGGGTACTGCAGGAACGGCGAGTGGCCCCGCTGGGGGCGGGCGACGAGCAGGAAATCGACGTGGCATTGATCTGTGCCACCCACCGCGACCTCAAGCGCCTGGTGCAGGAGCAGCACTTCCGCGAAGACCTTTACTACCGGGTCAACGGCGTGTCGCTGCGCCTGCCGGCACTGCGCGAGCGTGATGACCTGGCGGCGATAATCCAGGGGCTGCTGGACAAGTCAGATGCCCGGGGCGTGACGCTGGACCCTGCCCTGACCGCGCTGCTCGAAGGCTTCGACTGGCCGGGCAACATCCGTCAGCTGGAAATGGTCGTGCGCACCGCGCTGGCCATGCGCGAGGACGGCGAGCAGGTGCTGACCCTCGACCACCTCACCGACTGCCTGCTGGACGAACTGGCCAGTGGCACGGCACCTTCCGGCAGCCTCAAGGACAACGAGCTGGAGTTGATCCGTGGTGCCTTGGCGCGTCATCAGGGCAACGTGTCCGCGGCGGCCGAGGCGCTGGGTATCAGCCGGGCGACGCTGTACCGCAAGCTCAAGCAGTTGCGCGGCTGACGTGGGCGGCCTGTTCGCCCGGCTGGTGGAATCCAGCGACCCTGTGCTCATGCGCCAGGCGTTGGCCTGGCTGTATGGTTTCGTGCGCCCCCATCGACGCGCCATCGGCCTGTTGCTCGGCTTGTCGCTGGGCGCCTCGTTGCTGGCGCTGGCGCAACCCTGGCTGGTCAAGACGCTGATCGACGAGGGGCTGCTGGCCAAGGACTACCAGACCCTCTGGCACATGGCCGCGATCATGATCGGCGCGGGCCTGCTGGGTACCGTGCTGGCCGGGGTAAACCGCTACCTGCACACGCGCTTGTCGGGGCGCATCCTGTTTGCCCTGCGCGATGACCTTTACCGCCACCTGCAGCAGCTGTCGCCGACGTTCTATGGGCGGCGGCGCATTGGCGACATCCTTTCGCGGCTGGATGGCGATGTGGCGGAAATCCAGCGCTTTGCCGTGGATTCGCTGTTTTCGGCGGTGTCGGCGGTGATCGGCCTGGTGGGCGCGGTGGTGCTGATGCTGATGCTGTCGTGGCAACTGTCGCTGCTGCTGGCGCTGCTGGTGCCGATCGAAGTGCTGTGGCTGCGCTGGATGCGGCGCAAGGTGGAGCGCGAAGTACGCAACCTGCGCGAACGCTCGGCGGATGTGTCGTCGTTCCTGGTCGAAACCCTGCCGGCGATGAAGTTCATCCAGGCCGCCGGCCAGCAGGGCCGCGAGGCGGGGCGCCTGGACCAGCTGGGCCAGGGCTACATGCGCCAGTTGCTGAAGGTGCAGGTGACCGAGTTCTTCACCCAGGCCATTCCCGGCACGCTGACCTCATGGTGCCGCGCCTGCGCGTTTCTGGTTGGCGGCTGGTGGGTGATCCAGGGCACCTGGCAACTAGGGGCGCTGATCGCCTTTTCCACCTACATGGGCATGGCGGTAGGGCCGGTGCAGAGCCTGCTGGGCCTGTACGTGGCGGTGCAGCGCATGGCGGTAAGCCTGGGGCGGGTGATGGAACTGAAGCAGGAGGCCGTCGCCGTGCGTCCGGCAGCCAACCCTCAGCCCCTGCCCGATGGCCCGGGCGAATTGCGTCTGGAAGGGGTGAGCTTTGCCCATGAAGGGCGCCAGGGCGCGGTCCTGAACAACGTGCAGGTGTGCGTGCCGGGTGGCCTGAAGGTGGCCATCAGCGGTGCTTCGGGGGTGGGCAAGTCGACCCTGATCGACCTGCTGCAGCGCTTCTATGACCCGGACGCCGGGCGCATCCTGCTGGATGGCACCGACTTGCGCGAGCTGGACCTGGCCGCCCTGCGTCGGCGCATTGCGGTGGTCAGCCAGGATATCGTGCTGTTCCGCGGCACCCTGGCACAAAACCTGGCCTACGGCGTGCCCGAGGCAAGCCGTGAGGAACTGGAACGGGTAGTGCGCCTGGCGCGGCTGGACAGCCTGGTCGACAGCCTGCCGCTGGGCCTGGACGGCCTGCTGGGTGAGCGTGGCCAGCAGTTGTCGGGCGGGCAGAAACAACGCATTGCCATCGCCCGCGCGGTGTTGCAGGCGCCGGCGATCCTGGTGCTGGACGAGGCTACATCGGCGGTGGACGAAGCCACCGAGCGCGAGGTGATCGCGGCCATCGACCAGCTGTTCGCCGGCCGCACGCGCATCCTGATCAGCCATCGTGCTTCGACCCTGGCCGATGCCGACCTGCACCTGCAGCTGCACGATGGCCAGGTGCAGGTGTTGCCCGAGGAGGTGATCAAGCATGGGCACTGACTTGCGCGTTGGCGTCATCGACAGTGGTTGCTCGCCGGAGCAGGCCAGTGCCTTGCTGGGCGCGCGCCGCTTCTGGCTGGAGGACGGCCGGTTGCGCGAAGGTGACCTGCTGCCCGACCAGCTTGGGCACGGTAGCGCCGTGCTCGCCGGCTTGCAGCGGGAGGCAGGGCCGGTACCCGTGCTGCTGGCCCAGGTTTTCGACGCCCAGGCCAGCACCAGTGCCCTGCAGGTGGCGGCCGCGCTGCTGTGGCTGGTGGAGGCGGGGGCTACGCTGGTCAACCTCAGCCTTGGCCTGCAGCAGGACCGGCCTGTGCTGCACCAGGCCTGCGCCGAGGCTTTGGCCGCGGGTGTGCTGTTGTGCGCCTCCAGCCCGGCCCAGGGCGGGCCGGTGTATCCGGCCAGCTACCCCGGGGTGATCCGGGTTACCGGCGATGCCCGCTGTGCGCCGGGCCAGTGGTCCTGGCTGGGTACCCGGCAGGCGGACTTTGGCGGTTATGTGGGCGTGGGCGGCAGGGCGGGCGCGAGCCTGGGCTGTGCGGCCCTGAGTGGCAGGGTGGCTGCGTTGCTGCGTGATCGGCCGGGCATGGACCTCCCGCAGGTTCATGACTGGTTGCGCCACCACGCGGCGTTTGCCGGCCCTGAGCGACGAGGTGCCGGCCATGGCTGAGCCACGCATTGTGGTGCTGGGGGCAGGCCCTGCGGGTGCGGCCACGGCCATTGGCCTGCGGCGGCTGGGCTATGCGGTGGCGGTGGTGTCCGAATGGCGCCGGTTTGCGGCGGTCGAAGGGGTTTCGCAGCGGGTGCTGGAGGGGCTGCGCCACGCCGGCCTTGGCGGGGCGTTGCGCCAGGCGGCGATGCCGGCGACTCGGCAAGTGCACTGGAATGGCCAGCAGCTGCACCTGAACCAGGAATTTCTGCTGGATCGGCAAAGGTTTGACCGGGCGCTGCGTGACGACCTTCAGCGTGCGGGTGTGAGCGTGGTCGAGGGGCGGGTGCGCGAGGTGGTTCGCGACGTCGGTCATGGTATCCGCCTGGACGACGGGCAGGTACTGCAGGCCGATTTCCTGGTCGAAGCCCGAGGCCGCCAGGCCCCGCTGGCTGCCGATCGCCTGCGTGGGCCGGAGACGGTCAGCTTGCTGAATGTCTGGCAGGCCGCCCCCGGGGCGCCCGCATCGGCGGTGGAGAGCCTGGCGGATGGCTGGGCGTGGATGGCGCGCCTGGAAGACGGCCGCTGCTACTGGCAAGTCACCCTGGACGCCGCGGGGCTGCCGGGCAAGGCCGGGTTGGCGGATTACTGCGCGGCGCGGCGAGCCGACAGCGCGCTGGTGGCCGAGCTGTTCGATGCCAGGGCATTGGCGTCGGCAGAGGTGCATGCTCGCAGCAGTACCGCGATCCTGGCTGGTGAGTGCGTCGGGCAGGACTGGATACGCGTGGGCGATGCCGCGATGGCCGTTGACCCACTGTCGGGCAACGGGATCTTCCAGTCGCTGTCTTCGGCGCTGCAGGCGCCGGTGGTGATCAATACCTTGCTGCGCAGGCCCGAGCGGGCAGGGTTGGCGCGGCAGTTTCACCAGCAGCGGATCGAACAGCTGTTTTTGCGCTTTGCCCGGATCGGGCGGGATTTCTATGGCCAAGAGCAGGGGCGCGTGGGGCAGCCGTTCTGGGCACGGCGGCAGGGGTGGCCGGACATGCAGGCATTGCACGTGGCGGCGGACTGGCGTGCGGTGAGGGTCGAGCGGCGGCCGGTGTTGCGTGACGGGCTGGTGGATGAGGCGGAAGTGGTGGTGACGGCGGATCAGCCGTTGGGGGTGTGGCATTTGCAGGGGGTGGAGCTGGCGCCGGTGGTGCGGGGACTGCGTAGCGGCCGACCTATCGAGGCAGTGTTGTCAGGCCTGCCAGGGGAGCAGCAGGTGATGGTGCGGCGGTGGTTGTTGGAGCAGGGTCTGGCTTGAGATTGCAGGGGCCGCTTTGCGGCCCTTTCGCGACACAAGGCCGCTCCCACAGGTTCACGCAAACCTTGAGGGCAGCGCTGTACCTGTGGGAGCGGCCTTGTGTCGCGATGGGCTGCGCAGCAGCCCCGGGATCTCGAATCAGAAGAAAGTCCCGACGATCAACTGCATGTAGGTCCCGGTATCCCGCACGCCCAGCTGCGTTCCGCCATTGGCCGCGCTGCGCTCCGGCTTGTAGAACCCTACCAGCGGGCTGATCAGCAGGTGGTCGTTGACCATCCATTCCACATACAGGTCCAGCTCCCGCCCGCCCAGGTTGCCCTGGTCGGTGTCCAGCGTATCGAAGTCGAAGTACAGCGCCCCGACGGTCAGGTTGGCCCGTGGTTTGCCCTTCAACGCCACGTGATGTACCTGGCTGTTGCTGTTGAACGGCCCGGCATAGTTGGCTGCCACCTCACCCTGGAACCAGGTGCCATAGCCACGGCTCAAGCCATAGAACAATGGGTCGAAGTCTTCGGAAAAGCGGCTGTAGCGGTAGGTGGCGGTGGGTGACCAGGGCAGTTCGGAGAAGGTCCAGTTGCCTTCCAGGTACCAGGCGTTCTCCCGCCCGCCGGTTTTGTCCTGGGTCACGTACTCGGCGGCCAGCTCCAGGTCTTTCACCCCCAGGTTGCCACGCCCGCGCAGGCTGGCGGTGTCCATGCCGTCACGGTGTTCCAGGCCCATGATCTGCGCGTAGCGCTGGTCCACGTCGAGGCCGCGGATCCAGCTCAGGCCCACGGTGCCGGCGTCGGCGACGTGTTCCAGGTTGGCCACCGCCAGCGATGTGTCGGCCTGGTAGTGGTTGTCGGACTTCAGCCACATCAGGTCGCTGCGCCAGCCTTGCTTGCCGCCCAGGCGCAGCACGGCGGTGCGGTCGAAGGCCTTGCGTGCGGCCAGGTAGTAGGCACCGCCGCGGTCGAAGTTGGCGCCCAGGTCGACCTTGCCCAGGTTCACCGGATCGCCCTGGATCAGGAAACCGTCGCCCAGGGTCACCACTTGGCGGCCGCCGGAAATATCCACGCCGTCCTCCCCCAGGGCCGGGAACAGGTTGGCCGAGCGCCAGCCCAGGTACAGGTCTTCGATGGCGGTGCGGCGCTCGTCGCCCAGGGTAAGGCCGGCGGCATCGCCATCGCCCCAGGTGGCGGAGCTGAGCAGGTTGAAGGCGCCGTAGAGCGCGCCGCTGTCGGCCAGGGCCTGGCTGCCGCTGAGGCCATACTTGACGTAGCCTTCCTGCCAGGCGGTGCTGCCGGGCTTGCGGTTGCCGGCCAGGTTGAAGCTTTCGTCGCTGTGGAAGGCGCCGAACAGGGCTTCGAGGTCGGCGTTGAGGGTGGTGCCGTCGTGGTTGTACAGCTCGTAGGCCTGGGTGACTTGGGCGGCGAACAGCAGGGCCAATGTGCAGGCGAGTTTGTGCCTCATGGTGTGCTCCATGTTTTTGTTGTTGTTTTCGGGTTGCCTGTGCCGGCGTCTTCGCAGCACAAGGCTGCTCCTACAAGGACCCCACAGTATTCAGGCCTGTGGTGATCCTGTGGGAGCGGGTTTACCCGCGAAAGGGCCGGTACTGGCTGAAGATCAGAGCTTGATCAACACCGACTTCAGCTCGGTGTAGTGCTCGATGGCAGCGGCCCCCATCTCACGGCCGACCCCGGACATCTTGTAGCCGCCAAACGGCAAGGCAGGGTCGAGGGCGCTGTGGCAGTTGACCCACACCGACCCTGACTTGATGCGCGGGATCATCCGGTGCACGGCGGCCAGGTCGTTGGACCAGATGCTCGCACCCAGGCCGTAGGGGTTGTCGTTGGCCATGCCGATCACTTCGTCGATGTCATCGAACGGCATCGCCACCAGCACCGGCCCGAAGATCTCTTCCTGCACCAGGCGGTGGCGCTGGTCGACATCGACGATCACCGTCGGCTTGACGAAGTAACCCGGCCCGAAGCCTTCGCCGCCGCAGGCAATGGTCGCACCCAGCTCGCGGCCAAGCTCGATGTAGCCGGTGACGCGGTCCTGCTGCTTGGCCGAAATCAGCGGGCCCATCTGCACCGCCGGGTCAAGGCCGCTGCCCAGCTTCATGCCGTTGGCGATGCCGGCGATGTCGGCCACCACGTTGTCGAAGTGCTTGCGGTGCACGTACAGGCGGGACCCGGCGCAGCATACCTGGCCCTGGTTGAAGAAGATCGCCGTGGCGGCGCCGGCAGCGGCTTCCTGAAGGTTGGCGTCGGGCATGACGATGGTCGGCGACTTGCCGCCGAGTTCCAGGGTGACGCGGGTCATGTTGTCCATGGCCGCCTTGCCGATCAGCTTGCCGACCTCGGTGGAGCCGGTAAAGGTCAGCTTGTCCACGCCGGGGTGGCGGCTGAGTGCGGCGCCGGCGTTCAAGCCGGTGCCGGTGACCACGTTGAACACGCCAGCCGGATAGCCGGCTTCGTCCACCAGCTCAGCCAGCTTGAGCACGCTCAGCGGGGTTTCGTCGGCGGGCTTGAGCACTACGGTGCAACCGGTAGCCAGGGCCGGGCCGAGCTTCCAGCAAGCCAGCAGCAACGGGAAGTTCCAGGCGACGATGGCGCCGACCACGCCCACTGCCTCGCGTCGCACGAAACCATGGAACTGGTCGTTGGGCATCAACGGCATCGAGGCTTCGACGGTGCTACCCTCGATCTTGGTAGACCAGCCGGCCATGTAGCGCAGGAAGTCGATGGCCAGTTGCACGTCCATCACCTGGGCCACGGCGGCGCTCTTGCCATTGTTCAGGCATTCCAGTTCGGCCAGCTGGCGGGCGTCGCGTTCCATCAGGTCGGCCAGGCGCCACAGCAGGTTCTGCCGTTCGCGCGGGCGCAGGCGGCTCCACGGCGAATCATCGAAGGCCTGGCGCGCGGCGCGCACGGCGCGGTCGACATCTTCGGCCTCGGCGGCGGGCACTTCACCCAGTACCTCGCCAGTGGCCGGGTTGCGGAACGACAGGGTGCGACCGCTGGCGGCGTCCTGCCAGTCGGCGCCGATGCGCATCTTCAGCTTGCGTTCGAGAAAGGCGCGGGTGGCGGGCAGGATGGGCAGTTCAGAAAGCATGGGACGGTGCCTCTTGTCATTGGATGTGACGGGCACAGGCGCAATGGGCGTGCCAAGGTCGGCAGATGGCCGCAAGCCGTTGAGCAGGTTGGTTTTTGTCCTGGGGCAAGGTTGGGATTGCAGGGTTGCGCTGTTGCACATTGAGACGGTGTGAGACGGTGGTGAAACAGTGGCATCAAGGGCCAATCGTCGGCAAGCCAGCTCCCACAGGTACAGCACAGGCCTTCAAGGCAGTGATTAACCTGTGGGAGCTGGCTTGCCGGCGATTGGCCTGCGCAGCAGGCCTTGTCTCAGGATGAAACACCCTGTCGCGAAATGGCACGCTGCAATTGGCCATACCTGCTGCTGGCCAAGGCCGGAAAACCGGTTAAAAGGTTGAAAGAAAACACTTTTACAGCACCTGGCACAGTTCCTGTATCACTACCGTCACATGCACACCTGCTGTACCAAAGCGTGCGAAAACGATAAGAACAACAACCGTGGAGGTCTGACCTTGAAGACGACTCGACTCCGGCGGCATGCGGGCAAACTGGCGCTGGTCGCCGCCGCGCTGCTGAGCACCCAGGCCATGGCGGCCGAGCAGGGCCCGAGCCTGTTGCAGAACAAGTGCATGGGGTGCCATATCCCCGAAGGCAACGACACCTACAGCCGTATCAGTCACCAGCGCAAGACGCCGGAAGGCTGGCTGATGAGCATCGCCCGCATGCAGGTGATGCACGGCCTGCAGATCAGCGACGACGACCGCCGCACCCTGGTCAAGTACCTGGCCGACAAGCAGGGCCTGGCGCCCAGCGAAACCGATGGGGTGCGTTATGCCATGGAGCGCCGGCTGAACACCGTCGAGCAGTTCGACACCCAGCTCAGCGAAACCTGTGGCCGTTGCCACTCCGGTGCCCGTGTCGCCTTGCAGCGGCGCCCGGCCAAGGAATGGGAGCATCTGGTCAACTTCCATCTCGGCCAGTGGCCGTCCCTCGAATACCAGGCCCAGGCGCGTGACCGCGACTGGCTGCCGATCGCCCTGCAGCAAGTGGTGCCTGACCTGGCCAAGCGCTACCCGCTGGAAAGCGCGGCATGGGCCGAATGGCAGAAAGCCAGGCCCAAGGCCGATGCGCTGCCGGGGCAGTGGGCATTCAGCGGCCACATGCTGGCCAAGGGCGACGTGCGCGGGGTGATGAGCGTCACGCCTGACCAGGGTGACACCTTCAAGGTCGAGGTCAAGGGTGCGTATGCCGACGGCACACCGTTCAATGGCAGCGGTTCGGCGATCCTCTACAACGGCTATGAATGGCGTGGCAACGTCAAGGTGGGCGACGCCAACCTGCGCCAGGTGTTCGCCGCGCTGGATGGCGAAATGAAGGGCCGCATGTTCGAGGCCGAGCACGACGAGCGTGGCCTGGACTTCACCGCGGTGAAGGAGGGCAAGGCGCGCCTGCTGGCGGTACAGCCGGCATTCATCAAGGCTGGTGGCGAAAGCGAGATCACCCTGGTCGGCAGCGGCCTGGCCGGCAAACCGGACCTGGGCGCTGGCGTGGAAGTGACCGAGGTGCTGGAGCAGACCCCGACCCTGGTACGGCTGAAGGCCCGCGCCGCGGCCGATGCCAAGCCTGGCCAGCGCGAAGTCGCCGTAGGGACGCTCAAGGGTGTCAACCTGGCGGTGTACGACAAGGTCGAGGAAGTGAAGGTGGTGCCGGCGTTTTCCATCGCCCGCATCGGCGAGAACGGCGCTTCGGTGCCCAAGGTGCAGGGCCGTTTCGAGGCCGAAGCCTGGGGCAAGGACGCCAATGGCCAGCCGCTGCGCATCGGCTACCTGCCGGCCAGCTGGAAGGTCGAGCCATTCAACGAGCGTGCGGTCGAGGACGAAGACGTCAAGTTTGCCGGGAAGATGCAGGCCGATGGCGTGTTCGTGCCAGGCGGTGCCGGCCCCAACCCGGAGCGCAAGATGATGACCAACAACGCCGGCAACCTGAAGGTCATCGCCACCCTGGCCGACGGTGGCCAGACTGGTGAAGGGCACATGATCGTCACCGTACAGCGCTGGAACAACCCGCCGCTGCCGTAACGGCAGGGGCTTACGGTTTTCCAACGGATCGTTTATCGGGAGGTCGCCATGGGCGCGCTACTGAACCTGGTCGAACGCAACCTGCATGAAGTGCAGGTCGACGCCGACCGCATGCTGTTCCATATCCCCAGCAGTTCGCTGTTCACCGCCGACGCGGTGACCGGCGGCATCATCGACACCCTGCGCCAGCAAGGCTGTTCGGCCGAGGAGCTGATGCAGCGCCTTGGCCAACAGTTTGCCGGCAGCGATATCCAGGACACCCTGCGCGAGCTGATCGCGCTGGAGCTGGTCAGCGACGGCTCGCCGCTGACCCCGGAAATCGCCCTCAGGCAGGTCGAGCGCACGGCGCTGAACACTGTGGTGCTCAACGTCAACACCGGCTGCAACCTCAGCTGCACCTACTGCTACAAGGAAGACCTGGACAAACCGTCCGCGGGCAAGAAGATGAGTACTGCCACCGCCGAGGCTTCGGTGGAGATGCTGCTCAAGGAGTCGCCCGACGAGCAGCGCTATAGCGTGGTGTTCTTTGGTGGCGAGCCGCTGTCCAACCGGCCGTTGATCGAGCACATGGTCGCCTACTGCGAGCGGCGCTTCGCCGAGGCTGGCAAGCAGGTGGAGTTCATCATGACCACCAATGCCACCTTGCTCACCGAAGAGATCGTCGACTGGCTCAATGCCCACCGGTTCGGCCTGTCGGTCAGTATCGATGGCCCCAAGACCGTGCACGACCGCAACCGCATCACCGTGGGCGGGCAGGGCACCTATGACGTGGTAAGGCGCAAGGTCGACATGCTGCTGTCGCGCTACCACAGCCGCCCGGTGGGCGCGCGAGTCACGCTGACCCGTGGCATCACCGACGTCGAGACCATCTGGAACCACCTGTTCAACGAACTGGGGTTCGCTGAAGTCGGCTTTGCCCCGGTTACCTCCGGCGATATGGCCAACTTCAACCTCACCGGCGAAGAGCTGGTACAGGTGTTCGCCAACATGAAGGCGCTGGGCCGGCGTTACCTGGAGGCTGCGCTGGAGCACCGCAATATCGGCTTCTCCAACCTGCACCAGCTGATCACCGACATCCATGAAGGCCACAAGAAGGCCCTGCCGTGCGGCGCCGGGCTGAAGATGCTGGCCGTGGACCATGAGGGCGAGCTGAACCTGTGCCACCGCTTCACCGGCTCCAGCCTGCCGACCTTCGGCAATGTGCACCAGGGCGTGAAGCAGGCGCAGCTCAACGACTTCCTGTCGCAACGCCTGGACCGCAGCAACACCGGCTGCGACAGCTGCCGCATCCGCAACCTGTGCTCCGGCGGCTGCTACCACGAAAGCTATGCCCGCTATGGCGACCCGCAGCACCCGACCTACCACTATTGCGAACTGATGCGCGACTGGGTCGACTTCGGCATCGAGGTCTACAGCCGCATCATGGCCGCCAACCCGGCCTTCATCGATCGCTACATCACCCCGCGGAAGGCGCACTGACATGAAGCACTTGAAGCCCCTGAACAACAAGGCGCGCATCCTCGAGCAGGCCGCCGCCGAAGACCGTGTCGAAGAAGTCATGGCCATGAGCGCAGTGGCGGGCTGCACCGCCACCACCGACCCGGGCTGGGAAGTGGACGCCTTTGGTGGCGTGAGCTCGCTGTGCCAGCCGATGGAGGCCGACCTGTATGGCTGTTCCGACCCTTGCTGGTGGCCGGCCCAGGTGCCGGACATGATGAGCACCTACCAGGACTGGAACGCCCAGGCGAGCAACTCGGCGGAAGACTGGCGCAACCTCGGCACCGTGTTCCCGAAAGACAAGTGACCGGCCCAACAAGAATGACAAGGGGAAACCGCATGAAAGCTGGACGCTGCGCGTCACTCGCGCTCACCATCGCCGCCGCGGCCTGTGCCGGGCTGGTACAGGCCGCCGACACCGGGCCGGCGCTGAAGGCTGGTCACGAATACATGATCGTGACCAACTACCCGAACAACCTGCACGTGGTCGATGTGGCCAGTGACACGGTGTACAAGAGCTGCGTGATGCCCGACAAGTTCGGCCCCGGCACCGCGATGATGGCGCCGGACAACCGCACCGCCTACGTGCTCAACAACCACTACGGCGACATCTACGGCATCGACCTGGACACCTGCAAGAACACCTTCCACGCCAACCTGTCCAGTGTGCCGGGTGAGGTGGGCCGGTCGATGTACTCGTTCGCCATCAGCCCGGACGGCAAGGAAGTGTACGCCACGGTCAACCCGACCCAGCGCCTGAACGACCACTACGTGGTCAAGCCACCGCGGCTGGAAGTGTTCAGCACCGCCGATGGCCTGGAGGCCAAGCCGGTGCGCACTTTCCCGATGCCGCGCCAGGTGTACCTGATGCGTGCGGCGGACGATGGCAGCCTGTACGTCGCCGGGCCGGACATCTACAAGATGGACGTGAAGACCGGCAAGTACACGGTGGCCTTGCCGCTGCGCAACTGGAACCGCAAAGGCTACAGCGCCCCGGACGTGCTGTACTTCTGGCCGCACCAGAGCCCGCGCCACGAGTTCTCGATGCTGTACACCATTGCCAGGTTCAAGGATGACAAGCAGGACCCGGCCACCGCCGATCTGCTGTATGGCTACCTGAGCGTCGACCTGAAGACCGGCAAGACCCACACCCAGGAATTTGCCGACCTGACCGAGCTGTACTTCACCGGGCTGCGTTCGCCAAAAGACCCGAACCAGATCTACGGCGTGCTCAACCGCCTGGCCAAGTACGACCTCAAACAGCGCAAGCTGATCAAGGCGGCGAATCTGGACCACACTTACTACTGCGTGACCTTCGACAAGAAGGGCGACAAGTTGTACCTGGGCGGCACCTTCAACGACCTGGCGGTGTTCAACCCGGATACGCTGGAGAAAGTGAAGAACATCAAGTTGCCGGGTGGGGACATGTCCACCACCACGCCGCAGGTGTTCATCCGTTAAACCGGTGCTGGCTTCTTCGCGGGCTTGCCCGCTCCCACAGGGGCTGCACAGGCCTGGAAACCTGTGTGGTACCTGTGGGAGCGGGCAAGCCCGCGAAGAGGCCGGTACAGACAATACAAGAACAACAAGAGACCGCCATGCCCCAGCCAAGCTACTCCCAGGGCAACCAGGACAAACCCCTGCTTACCCAGTGCATCGGCGACGCCTTCGATACCACCGTCGCCCGCTTCCCCGACCGTGACGCCCTGGTCGTCCGCCACCAGGCCCTGCGCTACACCTGGCAGCAACTGGCCGAAGCCGTCGACCGGCACGCCCGTGCGCTGATGGCCTTGGGCGTGCAGCCCGGTGACCGCCTTGGCATCTGGGCACCCAACTGCGCAGAGTGGTGCATCACCCAGTTCGCCAGCGCCAAGGTAGGTGCGATCCTGGTCAACATCAACCCGGCCTACCGCTCCAGCGAACTGGACTACGCCCTCGGCCAGTCCGGCTGCCGCTGGGTGATCTGCGCCGACGCGTTCAAGACCTCCGACTACCACGCCATGCTGCTGGGCCTGGTCCCGGGCCTGGCCGGCGGCCAGCCGGGTGCCCTGATCTGCGAACGCTTCCCCGAGCTGCGCGGTGTGGTCAGCCTGGCCGTCGCGCCACCGCCGGGCTTTCTCGCCTGGCACGACCTGCAGGCCCGTGCCGCGGCCGTCAGCCGCGAAGCCCTTGCCGAGCGCCAGGCACAGCTGCGCTGCGACGACCCGATCAATATCCAGTACACCTCGGGCACCACCGGTTTCCCGAAAGGCGCCACCCTCAGCCACAGCAACATCCTCAACAACGGCTACATGGTCGGTGAAAGCCTGGGCCTGACCGAGCATGACCGGCTGGTGGTGCCGGTGCCGCTGTACCACTGCTTTGGCATGGTCATGGCCAACCTCGGCTGCATGACCCACGGCAGCACCCTGATCTACCCCAGCGACGCCTTCGACCCGCTGGCCACCCTGCGTGCGGTGGCGGAAGAAAAGGCCACTGCGTTGTACGGTGTGCCGACCATGTTCATCGCCGAACTGGACCACCCCCAGCGTGGCGAGTTCGACCTGTCGAGCCTGCGTACCGGGATCATGGCCGGTGCCACCTGCCCGATCGAGGTGATGCGCCGGGTTATCGGCGAAATGCACATGGCCGAGGTGCAGATTGCCTACGGCATGACCGAAACCAGCCCGGTGTCGCTGCAGACCGGCGCCAGCGACGACCTGGAGCGCCGCGTGACCAGCGTCGGGCGCACCCAGCCGCGGTTGGAGAACAAGGTGATCGATGCCGATGGCAACACCCTGCCGCGTGGCGAGGTCGGCGAGCTGTGCACCCGGGGTTACAGCGTGATGCTGGGCTACTGGAACAACCCCAAGGCCACGGCCGAAAGCATCGACGAGGAAGGCTGGATGCATACCGGCGACCTGGCGGTGATGGACGAGCAGGGCTATGTGCGTATTGTCGGGCGCAGCAAGGACATGATCATTCGCGGCGGCGAGAACATCTACCCGCGTGAACTGGAAGAGTTCTTCTTCACCCACCCGGCGGTGGCAGATGTGCAGGTGATTGGCGTGCCATGCAGCAAGTACGGTGAAGAGATCGTTGCCTGGGTGCGGCTGCACCCGGGGCATACGGCCAGTGCGGAGGAACTGCGCGATTGGGCGAAGGCGCGGATAGCGCACTTCAAGGTGCCGCGGTATTTCCGCTTTGTCGATGAGTTCCCGATGACGGTGACCGGCAAGGTGCAGAAGTTCCGCATGCGCGAGATCAGTGTCGAGGAGCTGTCTGCCGGGTGATGTGTCGCTTGTACTGGCCTCTTCGCGGGCACGCCCGCTCCCACAGGAAATTCACTGCCCGTCAGACCTGTGACATACCTGTGGGAGCGGGCGTGCCCGCGAAGAGGCCAGTGCAGGCAGCGGATGACCTCAGCCTTGCAACAGCTCCGGGCTGTTGAAGTTGCTCAACCTGCGATCATCGTCGGCACATTCCAGCCCCTGCACCGCTTCACGCAGCAAGGCCTTCTGCAAACTCCGCTCGCCCGCCGCCCAGGCCTGCTCCAGCACCGGCAACACCCTGCGTGGCAGCACGCTGAACATCGGCTGCCAGTACGCACCCTGGCGCACCATCGCCGCACTGTCACTGGTCACCGCCAGCCGCAGCAAGTCTT
Organism: Pseudomonas sp. TE3-3-F2023; assembly: GCF_036784815.1. Taxonomy (NCBI): domain Bacteria; kingdom Pseudomonadati; phylum Pseudomonadota; class Gammaproteobacteria; order Pseudomonadales; family Pseudomonadaceae; genus Pseudomonas; species Pseudomonas sp. TE3-3-F2023. The sequence goes on from NZ_CP145113.1 coordinate 3,358,889, forward strand.
CGATCAACCCCCGGTCAACCAGCGGCGCATCGCAGGCCAGCAGCACCACCCATTCATGCCGCGCCACCTTTAGCCCCGCAATCACCCCCGCCAACGGCCCGGGGTAGTCCGCCTCGGCATCGCCCACCAACTGGTCGGCATACGCCCGGTAGGCCTGCTGGTTACGGTTGCAGGAAATCACCAGGTCATCGCTGAGCGGCCGTACCACGCGCTGCACATGCGCCACCAGCGGTTTGCCCTGCCAGTCGACCAGGCCCTTGTCACGGCCGCCCATGCGCTGGCCGCGGCCACCGGCGAGAATGAGGATGGAGCAGGGGGGAAGGGCATCAGGCATGAAAAAGGGTTCCGGGCAGTCAATGCCGGGAACCCTCCCATTTCACGCGGGGCTTGTCCAGTCAGCTGTCGCTGGTCACGGCCTGCGTGTCGGCACCCGCCTGGCGTCGCCCGGCAAGGCGCATCACCACCACGAAGAACACCGGCACGAACACCACCGCCAGGGTGGCGCTGAGCATGCCGCCGATCACGCCGGTGCCGATCGCCTGCTGGCTGGCCGAACTGGCGCCGCTGGCAATGGCCAGTGGTACCACGCCGAGGATGAACGCCAGCGAGGTCATCACGATCGGCCGCAGGCGCAGGCGCGCGGCCTGCACGGCGGCGTCGACGGCATCCACGCCCTGGTCGACCAGGCTCTTGGCGAACTCGATGATCAGGATGGCGTTCTTCGCCGACAGGCCGATCAGGGTGATAAGGCCGACTTTGAAGAACACGTCGTTGGGCATGCCGCGCAGGGTCACCGCCAGCACCGCACCGAGCACGCCCAGCGGTACTACCAGCAGAACTGCGGTGGGGATCGACCAGCTTTCGTACAACGCTGCCAGGCACAGGAACACCACCAGCAACGACAGCGCCATCAGCATCGGTGCCTGGCTGCCGGACAGCCGCTCCTGCAGCGACAGACCAGTCCATTCCAGGCCGGCACCGGCCGGCAACTGGGCTACCAGGCGCTCGATCTCGGCCATGGCTTCGCCCGAACTGTAGCCAGCCGCCGGTTCGCCGGAAATCGACACCGCCGGGTAGCCGTTGTAGCGGGTCAGCTGCACCGGGCCGCTGACCCACCTGGCCTGGACGAAGGCGCCCAGTGGCACCATCTTGCCGCTGTCGTTGCGCACGTGGATCTTCAGCAGGTCTTCGACCTGGCTGCGCTGGTCGCCTTCGGCCTGCACCACCACCCGCTGCATGCGCCCCTGGTTGGGGAAGTCGTTGACGTAGCTGGAACCCACGGCCACGTCCAGCACCGAGCCGATATCGGCAAACGACACGCCCAGGGCATTGGCCTGGCGGCGGTCGATTTCCAGCTGCACCTGCGGGCTTTCCGCCAGCGAGGCTTCGCGCACGTTGGTCAGCACCTTGCTCCTGGTGGCATTGGCCAGCAGCTCGTCGCGGGCGGCCATCAGCTCGGCGTGGCCCATGCCGCCGCGGTCCTGCAGGCGGAACTCGAAGCCGGTCGACTCGCCAAGGCCGTCGATCGGCGGCGGTAGCACGGCATAGGCCACGGCGTCCTTGAGCTGGGTGAAGGCCATGGTCGCGCGGTCGGCAATCGACTGGGCGCTGTCGTCGGCGCCGCGTTCGGACCAGTCCTTGAGCGTGGTGAAGGCCAGTGCCGCGTTCTGCCCACTGCCCGAGAAGCTGAAACCCAGGATCAAGGTGGTGTTACCCACGCCGGGCTCTTCGGCGTTGTGCGCCTCGATCTGTGCCGCCACCTGTTCGGTGCGCATGCGGCTGGCGCCCGGCGGCAGCTGGATATCGGTGATGGTGTAGCCCTGGTCTTCGGTGGGCAGGAACGCCGTGGGCAGCTGGCTGAAACCATAGCCCAGCACCGCCAGCAGCAGCACGTATACCAGCAAGTACCGGCCGCTGCGCTTGAGCGCCTGCATCACCCAGCGCTGGTAGCCGTTGCTCATGCCCTCGAAGCGGCGGTTGAACCAGCCGAAGAAGCCCTTGCGTTCGTGGTGCTCGCCCTTGGCCACCGGCTTGAGCAGGGTGGCACACAGCGCCGGGGTGAGGCTGAGGGCCAGGAACGCCGAGAACAGGATCGACACTGCCATCGACAGCGAGAACTGCTGGTAGATCACACCCACCGAGCCTTGCATGAAGGCCATGGGCAGGAACACCGCCACCAGCACCAGGGTAATGCCGACGATCGCGCCGCTGATCTGGCCCATGGCCTTGCGCGTGGCCTCCTTGGGCGGCAGGCCTTCCTCGGCCATGATCCGCTCGACGTTTTCCACTACCACGATGGCATCGTCGACCAGGATGCCGATGGCTAGCACCATGCCGAACAGGGTCAGCACGTTGACCGAGAAGCCCATGGCCAGCATCACGGCGAAGGTGCCCATCAGGGCCACCGGCACCACCAGGGTCGGGATCAGGGTGTAGCGCAGGTTCTGCAGGAACAGGAACATCACCGCGAACACCAGCAGCATGGCTTCGAACAGGGTGTTGATGACCTGCTCGATCGACACCTTGACGAATGGCGAGGTGTCGTAAGGGATGTCGTACTTGACGCCTTCGGGGAAGTAGCGCGCCAGGTCCTGCATCTTCGCCCGCACCAGGGTGGCGGTTTCCATGGCGTTGGCGCCTGGCGACAGCTGCACGCTGAAGGCGGTGGCCGGCTTGCCGTTCAGGCGCGTACCGTACTGGTATTCCTGGGCACCGATCTCGACCCGTGCGATATCGCCGATGGTCACCGTGGAACCGTCCGGGTTGGCACGCAGGACAATCCCGGCGAACTCCTCGGGGGTGCTCAGCTGGCCCTTGACCACCACGTTCGCGGTGATTTCCTGGGTGCCACGGGAGGGCAGGTCACCAATGCTGCCTGGGGCCACCTGGGCGTTCTGCGTGGCGATTGCCTCGGCCACGTCGTTGGGCGTGAGGTTGAAACCGATCAGCTTGCGCGGGTCGATCCAGATGCGCATGGCACGCTCCGAACCGTACAGTTGGGCCTTGCCGACGCCCTTGAGGCGGCGGATTTCGTCCATCACGTTGCGCGCCAGGATATCCGACAGGGCGGTTTCGTCGAGCTTGCCGTCTTCGGAGGTGAGGGTGGCCAGCAGCAGGAAGCCTGTGGAGACCTTTTCCACCTGCAGGCCTTGCTGGGTCACCGGGCGCGGCAGCCGCGACTCGACCACTTTCAGGCGGTTCTGCACGTCGACCTGGGCCAGATCCGGGTTGGTACCCGGGGCGAAGGTAGCGGTGATGGTCGCGCTGCCCAGGCTGCTCTGCGACTCGAAGTACAACAGGTTATCGGCGCCGTTGAGTTCCTGCTCGATCAGGCTGACCACGCTCTCGTCCATGGTCGCCGCCGATGCGCCCGGGTAAACGGCGTAGATTTCCACCTGCGGCGGGGCCACGTTGGGGTACTGGGCCACCGGCAACTGCGGGATGGCCAGGGCACCGGCCAGCAGGATGAACAGGGCGACCACCCAGGCGAATACCGGGCGGTCGATGAAGAATTGCGGCATGAATCAGGCCCTCACTGGCCAGTGTGCTGTGCGATGGGCGATGCCCCTGGTGCGTTGTCGACCTGCACCTGGTCACCGGCCTTGACGTGTTGCAGGCCTTCGACCACCACCCGTTCGCCGGGGGCCAGGCCTTCGCTGACGATCCAGCGGTCGCCCTGGGCGCTGCCCAGTACTACCTGGCGGTCGCTGACCCGGGCCTGCGGGTCGACCACCAGCACCTTGGGCACGCCAGCGCTGTCGCGCAGGATGGCGCGCTGCGGCACGCTCAGGCCCTTGGGCTGCACGGCTTGCTCCAGGCGCACCCGCACGTAGCTGCCGGGCAGCAGGTCGAGGTCCGGGTTGGGGAACTCGCTGCGCAGGGTGATCTGGTTGGTGCTGGGGTCGACGCTGATGTCGGAGAACAGCAGTTTGCCCGGCAGCGGGTAGGTGCTGCCATCGTCCTGGATCAGCGTGGCCTGGGCCTGACCGTCGCCGACCTGCTGCAGCTCGCCGGCACGCAGGGCGCGGCGCAGGGCGTTGAGCTCGCGGGTCGACTGGGTGACATCGGCGTGGATCGGGTCCAACTGCTGGATGGTCGCCAATGGCGTGGTCTCGTTCTGCCCGACCAGCGCACCTTCGGTGACCTGGGCGCGGCCGATACGGCCGGAAATCGGCGCGGTCACGGTGGCGTAGCCGAGGTTGAGGCGGGCGCGCTCCAGCGCAGCCCTGGCCTCGGCCACTGCGGCATCGGCCTGCAGGTAGCTGGCCTTGGCGTTGTCGTATTCCTGGCGGCTGACGGCCTTGTCGTCGACCAGCTCGCGATAGCGCTGCTCCTGCAGGCGCGCCTGGTACAGGGTGGCTTCGGCCTTGGCCAGGGTGGCGCGGGCGCTGTCGTGGTCGGCCTTGAACGGCGCCGGGTCGATCAGGAACAGCACATCGCCCTGCTTGACGTCGCTGCCTTCGCGGTACACCCGCTTGAGCACCACGCCCGCGACCCGCGCGCGCACTTCGGCGGTGCGTGGTGCGAGGATGCGGCCGCTGAGTTCACTGCTGATGGCCAGTGGTTGCAGTTGCAGGGTTTCCACCCGCACTTGCGGGGTGGGGGCCTGTTCTTCCTGTTCGGCGCTGTCGTCGCAGCCGGCCAGGGACAGGCTCAGGAGCGCCAGAAGCGCCAATTGGCGCAAGCGTGGGGGTAGGGTAGTAGACATACGGATCTTCCGATGATGACCACCGGTATGCTACGGCAGGCGTTCCTTGGGTGGCTGTTAATACCTGTAGGACGAGTGTGAAAAAGTGTGAAGAAGAATCCTGTCTGCCTGTAGTGTTCTATATCCTGAGTATTCCTGTGCCGGCCTCTTCGCGGGCTTGCCCGCTCCCACAGGGACTGCACAGCTTTCAAGTGCTGTTGGGTCCCTGTGGGAGCGGGCAAGCCCGCGAAGAGGCCGGTGAGGTCTTACCCCAACCCAGATTCCCAAGCGCCTATGCCCAATATTTTCCTGGTCGAAGACGACAGCGCCCTGTCCGAGCTGATCGCCAGCTACCTGCAACGCAACGACTTCCATGTCCAGGTGATCGCCCGTGGCGATCATGTGCTGGACGAGTACCGCCGGCAAAAGCCCGACCTGGTCATCCTCGACCTGATGCTGCCGGGCATCGATGGCCTGCAGCTGTGCCGCCTGCTGCGCCAGGAGTCCCAGGGCCTGCCGATCCTGATGCTGACCGCCCGCGACGACAGCCACGACCAGGTCCTGGGCCTGGAAATGGGCGCCGACGACTACGTGACCAAACCCTGCGAGCCGCGTGTGCTGCTGGCCCGGGTGCGTACCTTGCTGCGCCGCAGCAGCGTCAACGAGCCGCGGCTGGACAACGACCTGATCCTGATCGGTGGCCTGCGCATCGACCTGGCCGAGCGCACCGTGAGCTGGCGCGGCGAAGAGGTGGAGCTGTCAAGCGGCGAGTACAACCTGCTGGTGGTACTGGCGCGCAATGCCGGCGAAGTGCTGAACCGCGACCGCATCCTGCAGCAACTGCGGGGTATCGAGTTCAACGGCACCGACCGCTCGGTGGACGTGGCCATTTCCAAGCTGCGACGCAAATTCGACGATAACGCCGGCGAAGCGCGCAAGATCAAGACCGTATGGGGCAAGGGCTACCTGTTCAGCCGTGTCGAGTGGGAGTGCTGACTGCCCATGCTGAAGATTCTGGTGCGGTTGTACCTGGTGATCATCGTTGCCTACGCCGGTGCGCTGTTGTTCATTCCCGATACCATCGTCGGCCTGTTCCAGGACCGCTTCATGGCCTACAACCTGGACCAGGCCAAGGGCGTTCAATCGCTGATCGTGCGCCAGTTCCGCCAGGCCCCGCGCGAGCAGTGGCCAGCGGTGGAGCAGGAGCTGGCCAGTGATTTCGCACCGCTGGAGCTGCAGTTGCTGCGCATGGACCAGGCTGACCTGAGCGTGGACGAGCAGGCGCGCCTGGAGCATGGCCTGTACGCCGTGCGTATCGCCGAATGGGGCTATTACGAGACCGTGCTGGTGCCGCTGGACAAGGAATGGCTGGTGCGCCTGCACTCACCGCCAGACCCGCTGGACATCAACGTGCTGTCGTGGGGCGTGACCGTACTGATCGGTGCAGCCATGCTCGGTTGCCTGCTGCTGTGGGTATGGCCGCACTGGCGAGACCTGGAACGCCTCAAGGAAACCGCCCGACGCCTGGGCCAGGGGCAGATGGCCGAGCGTACGCATATCTCGCCGCACTCCAACATCGGTGAGCTGGCCGGTGTGTTCGACACTATGGCCAGTGACCTGGAGCGCCACGTCAACCAGCAGCGCGAGCTGCTCAATGCGGTGTCGCACGAGTTGCGCACGCCGCTGACCCGGCTGGATTTCGGCCTGGTGCTGCTGTTCGACGAAGTGCCGCCGGCCAGCCGCAAGCGCCTGCTGGAGCTGGTGGGGCATGTGCGCGAGCTGGATGAACTGGTGCTGGAGCTGTTGTCCTACAGCCGACTGTACAACGCCGACCAGGCCCGCGAGCGGGTCGAGGTGTCGTTGCTGGAGCTGGTCGACAGCGTGCTGGGTGGCTTTGCCGAGGAGCTCGATGGCCGGGGTATCCAGTGGGAAGTACGGGCCGAGGGGGATTTACCGCGTTTTGTGCTGGACCCACGGCTGACGGCACGGGCAGTGCAGAACCTGGTGCGTAATGCCATGCGTTACTGCGACGAGAGCCTGTTGCTGCGCTTGCGCCTGGAAGACGATGGCGCCTGCCTGGTGACGGTGGAGGATGACGGGATTGGTATTCCGGTGGAGGAGCGCGAGCGGATTTTCCAGCCGTTCTACCGCTTGGACCGTAGCCGTGACCGCAATACCGGCGGGTTTGGCCTGGGCTTGGCGATCAGCCGGCGGGCGATCGAGGGGCAAGGTGGCACCTTGACCGTGGCGCAGTCGGCGCTGGGTGGCGCGCAGTTCCGGATTCGCTTGCCTGCCGGGTGATGGGCTGCCTGTACCGGCCCTTTCGCGGGTGTACCCGCTCCCACAAGGACCGCACAAGGGCCGGGCCTGCTAATTGCTCTCTGCAAGCCGGGCGGACCACAGCACAAACCGGTCCTTGCCACTGTGCTTGGCCTCGTAAAGCGCCTGGTCGGCGCGCACCAGCGCCGAGGTCAGGCTGTCGCCCGGGTCCACCCGGGCCAGGCCGATGCTGACGGTAACCGGGTGCTCGCCAACGTCTTCGCGCACCCGTTGGCACAGCGCCGCCACCCGTTGCTCGGCGCCTTGCTGGTCCAGCCCCTGAAAAAAGATCGCGAATTCCTCGCCGCCCAGTCGGGCAAACTCGTAACCGGCCATGCTCGCCTTGATATGCAGGGCCACGCGCTTGAGCACTTCATCGCCCACGTCATGGCCGAAACGGTCATTCACCCGTTTGAAGTTGTCGATGTCGATCATCGCCAGGTACTGCTCGGCCGTGGCCAGGCGCAGCTGGCGGTCGGCCTGGGCCATGAACGAGCGGCGGTTGGGGATGTCGGTCAGGGCATCGACATAGGCCTGGTCCAGCAGCACCTTGGACAGGTAGAAGTTGTGCAGCTTGGCCTTGCGCATCTGCAGGTAGCTGTAGATGACCAGACCGCTGAGGAACACCGCATAGCTGATCAGCATGGCGCCTTCGAGTTCGTCCGGCCCGATGCGGGTGTGGTAGAACGGGTTGAGCACCACCCAGGTGATGGCCATGGCGCAGAAGAACGACCAGCGCCGCACCGGTAGCACCGACACGGCATACAGCACGGTGGACACCCCGAGCACCAGCCACACCGGGCGCAGGGCCACCGGGATGCCTTCGATCACCAGGCGCATGCCCAGGGTGATGGAGGCGATGAACAGCAGGTTGAGCACATCGAAATGATGGCTGCGACGGGTGAACCGCAGTACCACGGTGAGGCCGCTGAGCAGGGTGATGAACAGATAGGACAGCCAGGTGAAACCCTGGCCGCCGAGGAAGCTGACGATAAGGTCGAAGACCAGCCAGATCAGGATGCTGACGCAGAACACTAGCAGGCAGAACGGGCGCATGGCCTCGAATTCGTGCTGGCGGAATTCGGCGCGCAGGGCGGCGGGGGCGACCTGTTTGCGAACGTGGGCTTCGATGGTCTTGAACATTCGGGCTCCTGTGAGTACTGCTATGCCAGGCCCGACCCTTTCGCGGGCACGCCCGCTCCCACAGGGACCGCACAGGTTTCCGGTGCAGTAGGAACCTGTGGGAGCGGGCGTGCCCGCGAAGAGGCCAGGCCTGGAGACTCAATTGGTGGGCAGAACACCCCGGGCCCATGGCCGGTAACGCAGGTCGAACACCGCCTCGGCATGGCACCCGCCACCCATCTTCGGCTGGGCAGGCTCAGCCCGAAACGCCTGCCCTGGCGCGCTCACCTGGCGGAACGCCTCGCGCACCACGCCCACCCGGCACGGCAAGGCCTGCTCGTAACCCTGGCGTACCAACGCGGGCAAGCGCCCGGTCCCGGCGCCATCCTGCCACCACACAGTCAAGCCCAACCCGGCCAGTTGATCCAGCCATTCGGCATTGACCCGCGGTGAGAGTTTGCCGGCGCTGAAAGCGCTGATATGCAAGGGCTTGTCCAGCTGCCGGTTGAAGGCCTGCAACTGGCTGTACAGGGCACCGCGGCGCTCGGCCTCGCGAAAATGATGGTCGTCCAGCTCCATGGGCAGGTACCAGCCATCCACCGGCAACTGCCACGTCTGGCGCAGTTGCTGGTACTGGCTGAGCGAGCGCCCCAGTTGCGCCTTCCAGTAACTGTTCAGGCCTTCACCGTCCAGTTCGTCGAGGCGTTGGTAATAGGCCGGGTCCATGTACAGCCCCAGCACCAGTTGCAGGCCTTGGGCGCGCGCGCTGCGCAGGCTGTCGGCCAGCCAGCCCTGGGCACCACCGAAATCGCTGTCGCCATAGGCGCTCCATTGCACGATCAGGGTCTTGCCGCCCTGGGCCACGGTGGCGTGCCACAGTTGCTGCCACTGGGCGGGTGTGACATTGGCGTCGCGGTTGAGGGGTTGGTAGAACAGGCGCTGGTCGGCGCTGGCCGGCAGGCACAGGGCAAGCAGGCAAAGGGCCAGGAACGTACGCATCAGAAGGTCATCTCCGCACCGACCAGCACGCCGTTGGCGCGCTCGTATAGATTGCCGCCCAGCGATTGCTGGTACTCGGCACGCACTTTCAGCGAACCGCGGTAGGCGTTGTAGCGGTCGTCATCGAACCACCATTGCCAACGCACGCCAACCCCGGCCCGGGCGTCCTGGCGCCAGTCGTTGCTCGGGTCCTGGCTGGAAAACTCGACAAAGCCATAGGGCATGATGGTTTGCGGCGAGCTGCCCGGCAGTTTCCAGGCATGGCCCTGCTGGTAGCGCGACAGCCAGGCGTGGTCGCCGGCACGGGTCCACCAGGCGGCGTCGAGGTAGAGGAAGCGCTCGTTCCAGTCGTCTTCATCGACCCGCCAGTCGTTGCGCCAGTCACCCTGGTCGAGGAACGATGCGGTGGCACGCAACAGCAGGTCGTTGCTCGATTCGGCGTGGTGACGCAGATCGCCCCAGTTGCCACCGACCTTGGCCGGGCTCAGCAGTTGGCCCAGGCTCAGCCCACGGTAGTGCTCTTCGTCGATCTGACGCTGGTGGTACAGCTCGGCATACAGGTTGAGGTTGGCCTGGCCGAATGGCTTGTAGCGCAGGCCGACGCCGGTACCCATGCTTTGTGCGTAGTCGGTGCGGCTTTGCCCACCGAACAGTACCCGGCCATACACCGACAGGGTGCTGCCGTTGCGGCTGGGCTCTTCGCCCAAGGCGTGGTCCCACATGGCCAGTTGTACGTTCTGCGATTGCGCGCGGCGCGAAGTACCGCTGCGCTGGCCATTGTCGAGGAACTTGTCGTTGGTCGAGGTGCCGGCCGGCGACCAGGTGCTGGCCAGGGTGATGGTGTCGCGCCGCGACAGGCTTTCGTGGGCGCGGCGCTGGCGGTACTTGCGGGCTTCCAGGCTACCGTATTCGTCGTCGCCGTCGACCAGGTCCTGCTCCACATCGAGGATGCGGCGCAGTTCACGGCGTGCCGAAGCGCTGTCTTCGGCTTCGTCGTAGCGCAAGGCCAGCGTCTCGCCAAGGCGATAGTCCTCGGGGAAGTCCTGGGTAGCGCGCTCCAGGTAGGGGATCGACTGGCGGCGCTGGGCCTTGTCCATCGAGCCGGCCAGGCGCATGCCGTAGTCGGCGCGGTAGCGTGGCTGGTCGGGGGCCAGGCGCACCGCTTCGGCCAGCCAGGCGCTGCTCTGGGCACTGTCGCCAGCCAGTTGCGCAGTGCTGGAGGCGGCGTAGTAGTGGTCGGCCCGCGGGTTGTGTGCCAGGGCCTGGCGCTGGAAGCCCAGCGCGGCCGGGTAATCGCCCTGGCGCTGGGCGATGGCGGCACCCAGGGCCCAGTCGTCGGCGCTATCGTGCGCGGCGGCGTCCCAATAGCGCCGGGCCGCTTGTGCGTCGCCGGCGTTCAGCGCGCCACGGGCGGCGGTGAGGCGAGCGTTGTCGGTCCAGGCGCTGTCCGGCTGGGTGCGCCAGATGGGCAGGGCCGCTTCGGAGTCGCCAGCGGCTTCCAGGGCATAGGCCAGGGGCAAGCGACTCCCGCTGTCGCCCAGGCGCTCGGCGGCCTGGTAGTAGACCACCGCTTCGCCGGGCTGGTCGGGCATGGCGCAGCGGCCCAGGGCGCGGTACTGGCCTGGCTCGCTCGGGGTGGCCGGTACGGCCCGGCGCACGGCATCGCACTGGCCAGCCTCGGCCAGGCGGCCGAGCAGCTGGGCCCGGGTACTGGCGTCGACTCGAGGGATCAGGCCGAGCATTCGGCGGCTGTCCAGCGGCCCATCATTGCGCGCATACAGGTTGCCCAGGCGCTGCAGCAGCGACGGTGCAAGGCGGCCTTGGTGGCGGTCGTAGGCTTGCTCCAGCAGTTGCCGGGCGTGTTCACCGTGGCCCTGTTGCATCAGCAGGAAGGTGGCTTGCTCCAGTGCGGCCATATCGCCGCTCTGTCGATAGCGCTGCTCCCATTCGGCGGCGGTGCGTGGTTGTGGGGGCTGAGGCGGATCGCCGTACAGGCGTTGCTTGAGCACGGCGTAGGCCCTGGGGTCGGTGCTGGCGGTACAGCCCTTGAGCTGCTCGCGCGCCAGCTCCGGGTCGCGGCGCGACAGCCAGTCGACGGTTTCCAGGCAGGGGCGTTGCAGTTCGTTGCTCAGGCGCTGGACCAGTGGTGCGTCGTCACCTTCGCGGGCCAGCTCCCACAGCTGCTGGCGTTGCTCGGGCTGATTCAGTTGCGCGGCGGGCAGTGCCTGCAGCCAACGCTGGGCCTGCTGGTTCTGGCCGACAGCGATGGCACGGTTGGCCATGGCCAGGCGGGCCTGGTTGGCTGCTTCGGGGGAGGGGGCGCTGGACAGCAGTGCGTTCAGCCCTTTTTCATCCACCTGCTGGATATAGGCATTGGCCAGGCGCTGCCAGTCCTGTGCGGGCAATTGGCCTTGTTCGGCCAGCGGCTGCAGCTGTTCGATGGTTTCTTTCCAGTCGCGCAGCTGTTCGGCGAAGTTGGCCCGGGCAAGGCGCAGCACCTGGCCGTCCCTCTGTGGCGGCAATTGATTGAGCCAGTCCAGCGCCCTGGCGGCGCCACCGAATTTGGCCAGGCTCAGGCTGTAGGCCTGCCACAGGCGCCCCCGGGTGGTGCCATCGCTGGTGGCCAGCCATTGTTCCACCTGGCTGGCTGGCGGCGGGTCTTGTTCGATCCAGGTCAGGCGCAGTTCAAGCAGGGCATTGGCGTATTCGGGGCTGCCGTCCAACTGTTCGGCCAGGGCTTCGGCCTCCTTGTAGCGGCGCTGGTGCGCCAGGGCCTCCACCAGCAGCGCACGTGCTTCGTCGTTGTTCGGCACCCGGCCCAGCACGTGGCGGGTCAGGCGTTCCACCTCGGCCCAGTTGTCCTTTTTCGCTTCGCGGTAGCTGCGCTCCATGAACGGGTAGCTGGTAAACCGCTGGAAGTCGGTCATCGGCGTGGAAGCGGCGCAGGGCAGGGCGGTGGAGCACAGCAACAAGCCAGTGAAGGTGAGGGAAAAACGCGGCTTCATGCCACCTCCCGGGTCAGGTCAAAGGCGGCCTGCTGTTCGCTGGCCTGTTCGATCAGGGCCTGCTGCAGCACCTGCTCGGTGATGATGCCGCGGGCGATCAGGTGCTCGCCGAGGCTCTGGTGTTCCGGGTCGAAGTCGATCAGCGCCTGGTTGAACAGGGTGACCGGGACCATGCCGCGCACCTGCAGCAGGGCGCCCAACATCACCTGGTGGTGGCTGACTTGTTCCAGCAGCACTTCGTCGTCCTGGTGGCGCTCGAGGATGGCGAGCATCTCGCGGGTTTCCGGCTTCTGCCAGGGGCTTGGATAGTGGTAGCGCAGGCCCAGGGTCACCCGGCCCTGGGGCGCCAGGCGGGCGCTGACCGGCCGCTTCAGGTGGCGGCTGATCACCCCCAGCGACACCTGGCTCACCGGGCTTTCGCTGGCCAGCACCAGCGTGTCGCCGTCTTCGGCCACTGGCAGCACGCCATAGTGCGTCGCCAGTTTGCGCGGCAGTTTGGCGATCAGCTGCGGGTCGAGCTTGAACGGGTTGAGCGGTGCCCAGGGCAGGTCCATCTGCTCGGCCAGGGTGGCGACCAGCTGTTCGCTGTTCAGCCAGCCGCGCAGCAGCAGCTCGCGGCCCAGGCGACGGCGTACCGGGCTGGTGATCGCCTGTTGTAGTTGCTCGTCGCTGATCAGGCCCTTGGCCACCAGGCGCTGGCCCAGCGGCGTGCGGGCGGGGGCGGCGATGGCGGGGAATTCGTGGGTGGTCTTGTCCCAGGCCACGCGCCGCGAGTCACCCATTTCCATCACCTGGCGCAAGGCACGCAGGTTGGCGAAGAAGTTGACGAAGTTGCTCCACATCATCCGCGGTGCCGACAGAAGCCCTTCGCCGATGCCGTAGAAGCGGGTGACGAACCAGGCACGCTGGAACAGGCGGTTGAACAGCATCAGCCCGTTCAGCCAAAGCAAGGTGGTCAACAGCCAGCTGTCGCTGAGGATCGACATGAAGCGCCACGACTCCGGCGCAATCACCGTGACCAGCCACATGGCCAGCAACACCAGCAGCAACAGGTTGACCAGGAAACTCAGCAGGTAGGCGAACAGGCCGCGGCGGTCACGCCAGAGGAAGTAGTTGAGCGCGCCCTTGCGGCTCCAGCCAAGGTTGCTGGTGCCCTGGAACACGATGCCGACGATCCACCGCGACTTCTGCCGGATGGCATGCTGCCAGTCGCGCGGGAAATGTTCGCGCACGCAGATCACCTGGGAGAACTCGCGGCTCATGCCCGGGCGCCATTCCTGCTTCAGGGTCAGCGCCGGGTCGGTGATGGAGTAGCGGGCGAAAATGCACTTCATGCCCTTCTGCTTAAGACGGAAGCCGATGTCGTAGTCTTCGGTGAGGCTCTGTACGTCGAAGGCGATGCCGTCGCCGTCCTCGAGCAGCGCACTGATGGCGCGGCGGCTGAAGCAGGTGCCGACCCCGGCGCTGGGCACCTGGCCGGTCAGGGCCTCGCGCACGATCACGTCCTTGCCGTGGTTTTCGGCGAACTCGTCGACATAGTGGCCGGCGGTGAAGCCTTTCCATTCCGGTGCGTAGGGGTACACCGGGATCTGGATCATGTCCTTGTTCGGCAACAGGTAGTTGAACAGGCGCAGCTCCATGGGCGAGATCACGTCTTCGGCGTCGTGCAGGATGAAACCGGCGAACTGGATACCGGCGTCCTGCTGGAAGCGCAGCAGCGCGTCGATGATGTTGTTCAGGCAGTCGGCCTTGCTGGTGGGGCCGGGGCGGGCGCAGACCACCTTGTGCACGTTGGGGTAGTGCAGGCACACCGCGTCGACGTCGGCCTGGGTCTGCGGGTCGTTGGGGTAGGTACCGACGAAGATTTGATAGTTCTCGTAGTCGATGGTCGAGGCAGCCAGGCGCGCCATCTCACCGACCACGCCCACTTCGTTCCAGGCGGGGACCATGATGGCCAGGGGCTTCTCCGGTACCTCGTACAGGCGTTTTTCGTCGGCTTTTTCGTATTTGTCGTAGATGCGAAAGCGCCGGATCAGCTTGCGGCCCCAGTAGCAAAGGTCGATGAACAGGTCATCCAGGCCCAGCAAGAACATCAGCGTGGCCAGGACGATCGCGAGTATCTTCAGGCCGAACAGCACATAGGTGAGAAAATCGATGAATGCCAGGCTCATGTGCCGGTCACCGGCAGGAAGGGGTGGGCCATCGTCTATATCCTCGTTCGATTCCCTGGACGAAGTTGTACGACTTGTCGCCGTTTGCACTGGATAGATACAAGCAGCCGAACGCGGGGTTGTCCAAATTTCAGGCTTTTTCTTGTGGGCCACTTCTTGTAGCTTTGCAGGTCGTTTACCCAGGGAGCTGAACATGCAAGGCAAGGCACGCAAGATCGTCCAGGCCATACTTTACGAAGCCATCGCCGTCGCCTGTGTGGCGCCCGCGCTGGAACTGGCGTTCGGTGCCGGCATGGCGCAGTCGACCGTGCTGTCGGTGCTGATGTCGGGTATCGCGATGAGCTGGAACATGGCCTACAACTGGGTGTTCGAGCGCTGGGAGGCGCGCCAGCACCGCCGGGAGCGCACTTTCCTGCGGCGCCTGCTGCATGCGCTGGGCTTCGAGGGCGGGCTGGTGCTGATCCTGCTGCCGCTGGTGGCGTACTGGCTGGATGTCAGCCTGTGGGCGGCGTTGCTGACCAACCTTGCGTTGTTCGTGTTCTTCTTCGTCTACGCGTTTGTCTTCCAGTGGGGCTTCGACAAGGTGTTCGATGTGCCGCTTTCGGCGCAGCAGGCGAAGTGTTGACTTTGTGCCGCACTACCGGCTAAGTTCCTACCCCATGAATACTTTCCTGCACATCAACGCCATTATTATTGCCGCCATTATCAGCTTGGCGGGCTAGCGCGTACGTGCACCGAACCCGCCCTGGAGGCGGGTTTCTTCTCTCTGACTCCTGGGCAACGTGAACACAGCCAAGGAGTCACCGATGACCAGCTTCGTCAGCCCTCGTTCTACCGTCACCCCCCAGCAACTGCTGTCGGAGCAGGTGCGACGCATTCTTGCCGCCCCGGTGTACGACCTGGCCATTGAAACACCCTTGCAAGCTGCGCCTGCGTTGTCTGCCAGCCTGGGCAACCAGGTGTTGCTCAAGCGGGAAGACCTGCAGCCTACTTTCTCGTTCAAGATCCGCGGTGCGTACACCCGCCTGTCACGGCTGAGTACGGTGCAGCGCGAGCGCGGCGTGATCACCGCCTCCGCGGGCAACCATGCCCAGGGTGTGGCCCTGGCGGCATCCCACCTGGGCATGAAGGCCACCATCGTCATGCCTACCACCACGCCGTCGCTGAAGGTGGAAGGGGTGCGTTCGCGCGGTGGCCATGTAGTGCTGCAAGGCGAGAGCTTCCCCCATGCCTTGGCCCACGCTCTGAAACTGGCCGACAGCGAGGGTGCCACCTTCGTGCCACCGTTCGACGACCCGGATGTGATCGCCGGGCAGGGTACCGTGGCCATGGAGATCCTGCGCCAGCGCCCGGGTGCGCTGGACGCCATCTTCGTGCCGGTGGGTGGAGGTGGGCTGATCGCAGGCATTGCCGCCTATGTGAAGTACCTGCGCCCCGAGGTGAAGGTAATCGGCGTCGAGCCGGAGGATTCCAACTGTCTGCAGGCTGCCATGGCGGCCGGTGAGCGGGTGATCCTGCCGCAGGTCGGCACCTTCGCCGATGGTGTGGCAGTGGCGCAGATCGGTGCCCATTGCTTCGAGCTGTGCCGGCACTTCGTTGACGAAGTGGTGACCGTGAGCAGTGACGAGCTCTGCGCGGCGATCAAGGACATCTATGACGATACCCGCTCGATCACCGAGCCGTCTGGCGCGCTGGCCGTGGCCGGGATCAAGAAGTACGTGGCGCGCGATGGCGTACAGGGGCAGACCCTGGTGGCGATCGACTCCGGTGCCAACGTCAATTTCGACCGCCTGCGCCATGTGGCCGAGCGTGCCGAACTGGGCGAGCAGCGCGAGGCGATCATCGCTGTCACCATCCCGGAACAACCGGGCAGCTTCCGCGCCTTCTGCCAGGCCCTGGGCAAGCGGCAGATCACCGAGTTCAACTACCGCTACTACCCCGGCAAGGAGGCGCGGCTGTTCGTGGGTGTGCAGACACACCCGCTGCACGACCCGCGCGACCAGTTGCTGGCCAGCCTGCGCGAGCAGGGCTACAGCGTACTGGACCTGACCGACAACGAACTGGCCAAGCTGCATGTGCGCCATACCGTTGGCGGCCATGCCGCGCCCGGGGCTGACGAGCGGGTGCTGCGCTTCGAATTCCCCGAGCGCCCAGGGGCCTTGCTGGGCTTTCTGGAGCGGCTTGGCAAGCGTTGGAACATCAGCCTGTTCCATTACCGCAACCATGGTGCGGCAGAGGCCCGGGTATTTGCGGCGCTGGAAGTACCGGGGGATGAGTTGGCGGGGTTGCCGTTGGCGCTGGATGAGATGGGGTACCGGTACTGGGATGAGACCGACAACCCGGCGTACAAGCTGTTCCTGGGCTGATACGCAAACTTCATGATTAGGCCGCTCTCGTAGAACTGCACAAACTCATTGAATTGGCAGGGACCCTGTGGGAGCGGCTTTAGCCGCGAACACCGGCGCAGCCGGTGCCATCACAGCGTTGGCTTCTTCGCGGCTAAAGCCGCTCCCACAAGGTTTTGTGTGTGCCGGCAAAGAGTGCTCAGCGCTCGCGCATGAAGAAGCCCGCTACGAACTTGCGGAAGGTTTCCAGGCTCTTGAAGTCGGCGTAGCGCTTGAAGTTCTCGGTATCTGGCTCGGGCCCGATGGGCTGTTCCAGCAACGATACCGACAATACTCGGTCCTGGTCCGAGGTCATTACCAGTTCATCCATCACCTGGCCGCCGATCACCGGGCGGCGCATCTGTACTTTCACACCCTTGCCAGCCATCCAGTCGACCAGCGATACCAGGGCCTTGAGCGGCTCGCGTTCTTCGTCGCGATACACCGGGAACAGGTGGGCGCGGGACAGCACCGGTACGCTGGCCACATGGATCAGCTCGTAGAAATGGCTGCCGGCACTGGTCGGCGAGTACAGCGCCAAGGCCAGCAACGGCCCGGCGGTGCGGTTGCCGCCCCAGTACAGGTGGTGGCCCTGGAAGTCGAAGCCGTCTTCACTGCGGTTGTTGAACAGCTTGCGGCCTTTGATCTGGTCCACGGTGTCCAGCAGCAGGCCGTGCCGGCGGTGATTTCCGAACACCGTGGCTTCGCGCAGACGGGACTTGAGCATCATCATGTGCTTCATGTCCAGGCGGGTTTCCAGGTAGTTGCTGGCGGGCACCCGTTCCAGCAGCGGGTAGCGGCTGGCAACGCTGCGCAATTCGGCAAACTGCCCGGTCAGGTCCTTTTTCAGGTGCGTGGCATACAGGTTCAGGCCGCTGGTCTCGATCCAGGTCAGCAGCAGCGACAGCAGGCGCTGTTGTTCGCGCCGTTCGCTGCCATCGCTGCCGCCACTGGTGGTGCCGCTGCGGAAGTCGCCGATCAGGCGCAACGGTGTGTCGGGCGGCAGCCAGGCAGCGGGTGGCGCGGGGTCGTTTTCGCGCTCGGCCGCCTCTCGCTCGTCCTTGGTGAACGGGCAGCCGGGCGCGTGTTCGGCGGTACCCGGGTTGTTCTTGAGAAACAGCGTACCGGTGCTGCCGTTGAGGGTGACGTTGAGTACCGGCAGGGCATCGTTGCGGCAGTCGCAGGCCAGCCACTGGTTGGCGTTGCGCACTTTCATCAGCAACTGGTTGGCCTGCAGCAGGCGCGGGCCGGTGAGGCTGCCGGTGGCAAAGCCGACCAGCAGTTCCTCTTCTGCGGGGGTCAGGCTACGGACCTGTGCGGCGGTTTTGTCGATGATTCGCATGAAGCAGCTCCCAGCTACGAGCTCCAAGCTTCAAGCAAAGTCGCGCCGCTTTCAACTTGCCGCTCAGTTGCCACCGAACATCTTCGCCGCGCGGGCGCGAATTTCGTCGGGGGTCAGGTCCTCCTTGTGGGTCGAAACGAACCAGATGTTGCCGAATGGGTCTTTCAGGGAGCCGCTGCGGTCGCCATAGAATTGGTCCGTCACCGCATGCAACTGGGTAGCGCCGGCCGCAAGGGCCTGGGCGTAGACCTTGTCGCAGTCTTCGACATACAGGTGCAGGCCCACGCCTGCGCCGCTGAGTTTCTGGCTGGCTGTGAGGCCGCCTTCCATGTCGCACGGGTCGCCCAGCATTAGCGACGAATCGCCGATTTTCAGTTCGGCATGGCCAACGCGGCCGCCAGGGGCATCGAGGCGGAACATTTCCACCGCGCCAAAGGCCTTCTTGTAGAACTCGATGGCCGTGGCGGCGTCATTGATGGCCAGGTAGGGCGTGATGCTGTGCTGGCCTTCAGGAATGGGTTTGGCTGCCATGTTCGACTCTCCTTGAAAGTGGGCGCCGGTGGCGCCCTGTTGCTTAGAGTCGTTTGCGCGGATGGAAAATCGACAGGTGTGATAGAACGATTCTCTATAAGCGCGCCGATCAGAAGATGTAGTCGGTGGTCAGGAAGCTCGACTGCCGGTTGCGAATGATCTCGCTGATCAGTTCCTTGTTAGCCTCCTGGAAGCGCGTTGCGACCAGCGTGCGGATCGAGAACACTCGCAGGGCGTCGTGTACCGACAGGGTGCCTTCGGCGCTGTTCTTGCGGCCATTGAACGGGTAGGTGTCAGGGCCGCGCTGGCATTGCGCGTTGATGTTGATGCGCCCGACCTGGTTGGCGAAGATGTCGACCAGGCTGCCGATGGTCGCCGGGTCATTGCCGAACAGGCTCAGTTGCTGGCCGTAGTCGGAGTCCAGCACATAGTCGATCACCGTCTGCAGGTCGCGATAGGGCACCACCGGCACCAGCGGGCCGAACTGCTCCTCGTGGTACACGCGCATGTCGCTCTTCACCGGGTACAGCACGGCAGGGTAGAAGAACGAGCCACGGCTGTGCCCGCCGCCTTCGTTGAGCACGCGTGCGCCCTTGGCGGTGGCATCGGCGACCAGGCCGTCAAGGTAATCGACCTTGCCGGGCTCGGGCAGCGGTGTCAGCGCCACGCCAGGCTCCCAAGGCATGCCGGGCTTGAGCGCGGCCAACTTGCGCTGGAACTTGTCGAGGAAGGCGTCGACCACGTCCTCATGGACGAACAGGATCTTCAGTGCCGTGCACCGTTGGCCATTGAACGACAGCGCACCGGTGACTGCTTCTTCGACGGCGTTGTCGAGGTCCACCTGGGGCAGCACGATGCCCGGGTTCTTGGCATCCAGCCCCAGCGCGGCGCGCAGCCGGTGCGGGCGCGGGTGCAGTTTCTTCAGGTCGCTGGCGGCCTTGTGCGTGCCGATGAAGGCGAATACATCGACCTTGCCGCTGGCCATCAGCGCGCTCACCGTTTCCCGGCCACGGCCGTAGATGACGTTGATCACCCCCGGCGGGAAGCTGTCACGGAAGGCTTCGAGCAATGGCCTGATCAGCAGCACGCCGAATTTGGCCGGTTTGAACACCACGGTGTTGCCCATGATCAGCGCCGGGATCAAGGTGGTGAAGGTTTCGTTCAACGGGTAGTTGTATGGCCCCATGCACAGGGCTACGCCAAGTGGTGCACGGCGGATCTGCCCCAGCGTGCCCTGTTCCAGTTCGAAGCGGCTGGAACGACGGTCGAGGTCCTTGAGGGCGTTGATGGTGTCGACGATGTAGTCGCAGGTGCGGTCGAATTCCTTTTCCGAATCCTTGAGGTTCTTGCCGATCTCCCACATCAGCAGCTTGACCACGGCCTGGCGCTGTTCACGCATGCGCGCCAGGAAGGTCTCGACGTGCTGGATGCGCTCGGCCACGCGCATGTTCGGCCAGGCGCCACGGCCTTTGTCATAGGCCTGTACGGCGGCATCCAGGGCGGTGAGTGCGGTGTCGGCATCGAGCAGCGGAGCGCTGCCCAGCACCACCTGATGCTCATCGTTGCCTTCCTTGAGCCAGACCGGGCTGCGCACCGTGGCAAGGGGGCCGTCCCAACGCCTGAGCTCGCCGTTCACCAGGTAGTCGCGTTGTTCCAGGGGAGCTTCCAGGCGCCAGGTTTCCGGGATGTTCTCGGCGCTGGGGAAGAGTGAATCGAGCAGACGGTCCATGGGTACTGCACCTCACATTGCTGGGCGGGTTTCGAGCCGGGGTGAAACGCTTCAGCCAGGAGCATGCACCGGCCGCCGGAAAAACACCAGTCTGGCTTAACATGGCCACGAATGCCTGCCTGTTGTGCAGGCAGGCTCCCAGGGGCTGTCAAAGCGGAAGGTTGAACAGGTCATACGGTGGGTGCGTCAACCATTGCTGACGCAGGACGGGGTCTGCATCGATCAGCGCCAGGCGCCGCCAGAATTCTGTACGGGCATATCGAGGGCGGGACAGGAACGGTTCCAGGTCCAGCAAAGCCCTGAGGTCGCGCCGATACTGCAGCGGTAAACGCTGCCACAGGGCCATTTCGGCCGGGCCGGCCTGCTCGAAAAATTCCTGATAGTCACTTGCGCATACCATCAGGTCCACCTGATGCGCAGCGTTGTAAGCTTCGATCTGTGCAACCACGGGGGCGCCCAGCCATTCGCTTTCCAGGCGCAGTGCCTCTGCGACTGGCCTTGGCAAGTTGAAACCGTCTGGTAGCCGCAGCAGCTGGTTGTAGGCAACATCCACGATGATGGGCTCGACCATCTGGTCCAGGCCTTGCGGCAATTCGCTGAGCGCACAGTCGTTCAGGAACAACGTCCTCAGGTTGGCCAGCCCACGCAGATCTGGGGCCTGCAGCAGCGGGTTGCCCGAAAGGTCCAGCACTACAAGTCCGGCGCAGCGGTTCAGTGCCTGTTGGGCCTGAGTACTCCAGGTAATGCGGTTGCCTTCCAGATCCAGCCAGGCGAGGTGCTCAGGGCTACCCAGACGGGGTACGGTATCGAACCGGCAGTCGGTCAGCAGCAGGCGGTTGAGATTGGGAAAGCGCTCTTGGAACCCGGCTGGCAACTGGCTGAGCGAACGGTTGTAGCTGAGTGACAGGTGCTGCACATGGGTGAAGTCGTCGGGCAAGGCCAGGCTGGCCAGGTCCTGGTTGTCCAGCTCCAGGCCGGACAGGTCCAGGCTGTGCAGGCGGCCACCCCCTTCAAGCGCTACGGTCGACAGCCGCCGCCAGGCGTTGATGATGGGGCGGATGGCCAGGTGCCGCTGGTGAGGGCGTTGCGGATCGGGCCGAGCCCATTCATGCAGGTCGTGGCGCAAAGTATCCAGACGCTGTTGCAGGTCGTGCAGCCGTTGTGTGGGCGAGCGAATGTCATCGATGTACGGGCTGTCCTCGTCATTGCCGAGCCAGTTTTCGAACTCCCAGTCGGTGGCGTTGGGGAACAAGCGCCGATAGGCCCCGGCCAGCGAGCCTGCCAGGCGTGGCTGAGGCGGTTCGGGGTCAAGCGGGCGACCGCCGCGCAAGCTGACCATGGGCTTGCGCAGCAACGCGCGATGCCCCCAGAGGCGTTGGGCCAGTGTCTGTCTGTGCATTT
This sequence comes from Pseudomonas sp. TE3-3-F2023, assembly GCF_036784815.1. NCBI lineage: Bacteria > Pseudomonadati > Pseudomonadota > Gammaproteobacteria > Pseudomonadales > Pseudomonadaceae > Pseudomonas > Pseudomonas sp. TE3-3-F2023. Next base: position 3,380,579 of record NZ_CP145113.1, read on the forward strand.
CGACCCAACCCAATACGCGCTGGCGTAGCGAGCTGCCATCGGCCGTCGGGATACCCAGCGTATCGCGATGCGAGCCTGGCAGTGCCTGCTCGATGGCACGGCAGAGGTCCGGATCACGCAGCCCAGGCGCAGGGCGCTCGCCCCGGTCGACTTCATAGCCTTCGGCCAATTTGATCACGCGGCGCAGGGTGCTGGCCTGCCCGCTGCCGACCTGCTCCAGCAAGGGGCCTTCAGGGCTTGCGCCGCGCAGCTCCAGGCGCAGGTCCGCAGGCCAGTCGGGCATGGCATCCAGGGCGCTGAACAGCAGGCGTTCGCTGTCGCTGCTGGCCCGGGCAGGCTGAAGCACACCCTCCAGGGCGCGTACCAGGGGCAGCTCGCTGTGCACCTGTTCCAGTGCCTGGCGAAGCTGAATGGGTAGCAGGCCCTGCTGTTCCCAGGCGAGCGATTCAGCCTCGCCAAGCGGCGCCAGCAAACGCGTGGCCAGGGCAGGTGAAAGCCGCGGATAGGCAGCGAGCAGTTTCTGCGTTGAAGGGGTAGTGGGCACGCTGCCGTTATAGAGGTGCTCGAACAGGCCCGGCGGGGCCCTGTCAGCCAACGCCTCGACCTCGGCTTGTGCCGCAATGCGTTGCAGGGCATCGAGCAACAGTGGGGGCGTTGCTCGGCCTTCCAGGTGCACCCGGCGCAAGTAGTCGGCGTCGATGCCGCAGAGGCGGCCGGCCTGCGTAAGCTGTTCTGGCGTGAACGCGGTATATGCCTGGCCAAGACGGCGTGCCAGCTGCGCGAATGGCCACTGGCCGGGCTGTTCATGCTGGCCGCGCCAGGCACCTTGGGCATTGTGCGTCAGCGGGGGCTGCCAGGCATCGGGCGTGTTGGGGTGAATGACCCGCCATTGCTGCAGGTCGTGATCGAAGCGTTGTTCGAAGAGTTGACCATCCATGCGGATGAAATGCCGGCCCTCGTACAAGTACTGGCCAAGCGCATTGGGTTGCAGGGTTTCGGGTAGTGTCACGGCACTGCGGTAGGGGGTGAGGTCTTCATTCCAGAGCCGGTAGCGCCCGTCATTGCCACGTACTTGTTGCAGGCTTTCCATCAACGGGCTGTTGAACAGCTTGGGCACGACCTTGCCCGCTGCCACAAACCCTCCGATCAGGGCCAGGTTCAGGCCGACCGCCTCCAGGTGGCGCAGCGCCAGGTGGCGGTCGCCTTCATGCCAGGCCTGGTAGCCCTCGAAGGCCTCGCCGAGCAGTTGGCAGGCAGTGACGGCCAGCATCAGGGTGCCTGCACCCGGAACGAAGAACGCGGCAATACCGAGTGCATCCAGGCCAAGGCTTTCCCATTCCTCCAGGCGCCTGGTTCGCGCGTTGGCATCGGCCATGGCTGTCGGAACCGCCAGCAGGCTGGCTTCGTGCTTGAGGCGGGCCAGGTGCAGGTCCTGGTAGTGGCCGAAAGGCTCGGCTGTGATGGCCATGCGTGTGGGGCGCAGGTCCGCTTGCCCAGCGCGCTGCCAAGGGCGGTCAAAGGCCGTGTTGCCCGCAGCGTCGAGGTTCTGCTGCAACAGGTCGAAAAAGTGCGTGCGTTGGTCCTGCCTGATGTAGGCCGTGAAAGCCTGGCGGGCATCGGGCTCCAGCAGCAAGGTCGCCAGCGTGTCGTGTACCGCGTTCAGGTTGCTGCATTGACGCAGGGCCGGGTCATGGCCGGGCAGGTAAAGCGCCAGCCCCGCGCTGCCGGCATCGATCAGCATGACCTCGTGCAGAGGCGTGCCGAACAGCGACAGTTGCCAGCACCTGACGGCGCCACCCTGCAACAGCTGTTCGATCTGATCGCGCGTGCTGCCGTCGAGCAGGTGGCGCAGATAGGCAAGGTCGGCTGCCAGGCGCAGGCGGCCTTTCTGTACCCTGATGGCCAAGGCTCGAGTGGCGGGCTGGGCAAGGTGTTGTTCCAGGTGTGCCTGGTAAGCCTTACCCAGGTCCAGGTCACGGCACAGTATGGCGAAAGCGGCCGGCTCGAGTGGCAGCCGCTCTACCTGGTAGTGTTCCGACTTCAATGGAAAGTGCGCCAGGGGGGCTTGCATGCCCAAGGGAGTGGAGCCTTGTACCAGGATCGGTGTCACCTGAATGTCTTCGTTCAGGGCAATGGCGCTTTCAGCAGTGAACACCTCGTCGCTGGCGAAGTTTTGCAGGGCGGCCTGTAGCAGGTTGTCGCGACGATGGCGGTAAAGATAGCGCAGGGCGGCCCATTGCCAGCTGCGCTCGACCCGCAGCAGTTGGCTATTGCGCAGCGGCGCGTGAAAGCCGTGTTCGGCAAGACGCCGTTGCAGCAATGGCTCGGCGAATTCAGTGATCTGTTTCAGGCCTTTGAGCGAGCCGGCCAATGCCGCTTGCGCCTGCGTCAGGCGCGCCTGGCTGGCATGCACTGTTTCACGCAGGTCGGGGGCGGCATTGGCGAACCAGGCCTGTGCCTGCCATGGGGCGGTCTGGGTTCGCTTCAACGCGGCCCATTGATTGGGCGTTACCTGGCCTGCCCAGTGCGGCAGCTGCGCCTCGAGCAAGGCTTGATGAGGGTTGATGGCTGGCATGTCGATGCTCCTTTCATGCAAAGAGGGGCATCAAACGTTATTTCTCGAAGGCCAAGTGGTAATGGGATAACGCGGGTTGGATAGATGACCTGGGGTTGCCTGCTGACACCGTGATAAATGTGTAGTATCCAGGCGCATGGCAACGGCGAGCGGGGTGAGGGATGATCGAAGTATCACGGTTCTGGCGCGACCCGGCGTTGCCCTTCGTCGAAGCCCGGCGGGTAGGGGATGGGCGCCAGGTGTGCTACGCCGCGCATTCTCACGAAAGCTTTTCCATCGGGGTGATAACGGGTGGGCGCAGTTCCTACCTGTACGGTGACCGGTGTATCGAGGTGGCGGCGGGTACCACTGTGCTGATGAACCCAGGTGTGGTGCATGCCTGCAACCCCATCGACGATGAACCCTGGTCCTACCTGATGTTGTTCGTCGATATACCCTGGTTGCAGGCGCAGGGGTTCGCCTTGCCGGCCCAGGCCTGGAGTGGCTCGCCGGCGTTGTACCAGCGCCTGTTGCAGGCCTTTGCCGACCTGTTCGACGCCAGGGTGCCAGACCGGGAAGGCCGCCTGGCGGCGCTGTTCGGTGCACTGCCGGGCTTGCTTGGTGGTAATGCCAGCAAGAATGAAGAGGGCAACCCGCGGTTGGACATGGCAGCAGCGTTCATACGCGCCCATCGTGGCGACCCGCTGCGCCTGGACGACATCTGCGCGGCCTGTGGGCTGTCGCGTTCCTACCTGATTCGCGCGTTCCGCCAACGCTTCGGCCTGACGCCGCATGGCTACCTGCTCGACCAGCGCGTGCAACTGGCCCGGGCGCAACTGCGACAGGGGCGGGCAATTGCCGAAGTTGCGCAGGAGGCCGGGTTTGCCGACCAGGCGCACCTGCAGCGTGCCTTCAAGCGGCACCTGGCGACGACACCGGGGCACTACCGAAATGCATTCGGCTGAATTGCCATGTTGGCTGTGGCCCTGTCACCGGCAAGCCAGCTTTCACAGGTACAGCGTTGCTCTCGAGATTGTCGCTGTACCTGTGGGAACTGCTTTGTGTCGCGAAAGGGCCGGTGCAGCTAGCCTGTAATGACCAGATAAACCGCACTGCCCACGAGCAGCAACGCCAGGCTCCGATTCAGCAGACGCATGTGCCGTGGGTTGCCCAGGTACTGGCGAATCACGCTTCCGGCCCACGCCCAGCTGGCCACCGAAATGAAACAGATCGGCCCGTATATCCAGGCAAACAGCCACAGCAACTGCTGCTCGCCGCCGGTGTAGGCACCAACCCCGGCCACCGCTGCCAGCCATGCCTTGGGGTTGAGCCATTGCATCGCCGCGCCGTGCCAGGCCGAGGGGGCCTGGGCTGGATGGGCACTACCCAGCTGCCCATCGTCGCTGGCCAGCTTCCATGCCATGTACAGCAGGAACGCCACGCCGCCCCAGTGCAACAGCAGGCCCAGCAAAGGCCAGCGCAGCAACAACTGATGCAGACCCAGCCCGACCAGCACCAGCAGCAGGCAGAAGCCCAGCGTGGCGCCAGCCACATGCGCCAGGCTGGCACGCAGGCCATGGCGGGCACCGCTGCCCAGCGCGACGATGTTGACCGGGCCGGGGGAGATCGAGGCCGCCAGTGCGAAAGCGGCCATGGACAGGGACAGGCTCATGAAAGTGATCCGTTTGGTTGAGGGTGGCCCCCATGCTCTGGCATCGACAGCCTGCGGTATTGAAGAAAAGTACCTCATGCCCGGCCAGCGTATTTTTGTGCAGGGTTGTTACAGGTTTTGTAATAGTTTTGCACTATTACGGAAAGCTGCTGTGCTTGTAGGATCATTTTCCCAATTTGCTATCAAGGTCTATATGAGCACCTTCGCGGAGCCCCCCAGTCCCCGGCCTTCAAGGCCTTCCTTCTTCCGTCTTCGTGACGCTGCCCTCGTGAGTACCCGCTAATGGAATGGCTAGCCGACCCCACGGCCTGGCTGGGCCTGTTGACGCTTATCGTCCTCGAGCTGGTGCTGGGTATCGACAACCTGGTGTTCATCGCCATCCTCGCCGACAAGCTGCCGCCGCATCAGCGCGACCGCGCGCGGGTCATTGGCCTGAGCCTGGCCTTGATCATGCGTCTGGGCCTGTTGGCCAGCATCTCGTGGATGGTCACCCTGACCGCGCCGCTGTTCGAGGTGTTCGACAAGAGCTTCTCGGGCCGCGACCTGATCATGCTGTTCGGTGGCGTGTTCCTGCTGTTCAAGGCCACCATGGAACTGCACGAACGCCTGGAAGGCCACGTGACCCAGGCCAGCGGCGCGGTGCGCCATGCTGCCTTCTGGCCGATCGTCGCGCAGATCGTGGTGCTTGATGCGGTGTTCTCGCTGGACGCGGTAATTACCGCGGTGGGCATGGTCGAGCATTTGTCGGTGATGATGATCGCGGTGGTCTTCTCGATCGGCATCATGATCGTTGCCAGCAAGCCTCTGACCCGCTTCGTCAACGCCCACCCCACGGTGATCATGCTGTGCCTGGGCTTCCTGATGATGATCGGCTTCAGCCTCACCGCCGAAGGCCTGGGCTTCCATATCCCCAAAGGCTACCTGTATGCGGCCATCGGCTTCTCGATCCTGATCGAGCTGTTCAACCAGTTGGCCCGTGCCCGCCGCAAGCGCAGCCTGCAGCAGCACCGGCCGCTGCGTGAGCGTACCGCGCATGCCGTGCTGCGCCTGCTGGGTGGTCGCCGGGTCGAGGCTGACGAGGTGGGTGAGGAAATCGCCGACCTGGTCGAAGGCGGTGAGGAACAGGTGCTGTTCGACCGCCGTGAACGGGTGATGATCAGTGGCGTGCTGAACCTGGCCGAGCGGCCGATCCGCACAGTGATGACCGCCCGCACCGAGGTCGATGTAATCGACCTGGCGCAACCGGCCGACGCCGTTGGCCAGGCCCTGGCCAATTCGCCGTACTCGCGCCTGCCGCTGATTCGCGGTGGCCGCGTGGACGAGCCGCTGGGCTTCGTACACAAGAAGGAGCTGCTAAAGGAGTTGCTGTCGGGTAACCAGCCCGATCTGGAAGGCATGGCCCGGGTACCGCTGAACCTGCTGGAAAGTTTCAGCATCCTCAACGCCCTGGAGCAGATGCGAGGCCAATCGACGCACATCGCCTTCGTTGTCAATGAGTTCGGTGATTTCACCGGCCTGCTGACCATGACCGATATCCTCGAGTCGATTGCCGGCGAGCTGCCCGATGCCAGCGAGGTCGACGGCCCGGGCATCGTCCAGGAAGGTGAAGGCTTTGTGGTCAGTGGCGCGTTGAACCTGAGCCAGGTGCAGGCGCGTACCGGCTTCAGCGCTCGCGCCACCGAAGACTACCAGACCCTCGCGGGCCTGGTTATGAGCCTGCTCGACCGCCTGCCGATGGTTGGCGACCGCCTGGCCTGGAATGGCTGGACGCTGACAGTGGAGGCAGTCGAGGAGCGGCGGGTGCGCCAGGTTCGGCTTACACCGAGCGGCGACGTTGACGCAGCAGGTGCTTGAAGCCCTCGATCACCAGCACCAGCACCGCGGCCCAGATCGGCAGGTAGGTCAGCCACTGATCCGGGCCGATGGTTTCGCCCAGCAGCAGCGCCACGCCCACCAGCAGCACCGGTTCGACGTAGCTGAGCAGGCCGAACAGGCTGAACGGCAGCAGGCGGCTGGCCAGCACGTAGGCGATCAGGGCCGAGGCGCTGATCGCCCCGAGGATCGGGATCAACGCATACAGCCCGGGGTGTGCCTGCAGGTCGGCAGGGGAAAGCGGGCCCTGGATCACGAAGTACAACGCCCAGGGCAACAGCAGGCACATGTCGCACCACAGGCCACCCAGATGGTCGGTGCGGCAGCGCTTGCGCAACACGAAGTAGATCGGGTAACCGATCGTCACCACCAGGGTTTCCCAGGCGAAACTGCCATGCTGGTACAGCTCGTGCCCCACACCCAGCGCGGCGCAGGCCACGGCCACCTTCTGCAGGCGTGACAGGCGCTCGCCATACACCAGCCGCCCGGTCAGGACCATGGCCAGCGGCAACAGGAAGTAGCCCATCGACACTTCCAGGCTGCGCCCGTGCAGGGGGGCCCAGAGGAACAGCCACAGCTGCACGCCCATCAGCCACGATGTGCCGACCATGCCCAGCAACAGCAGCGGCGTTCGTTTTACCCGGGCGAGCAGTTCGCCCACCCGTTTCCAGTCTTTCGAGACAAGCATGAACAGGGTCAGGCAGGGCAGCGTCAACAGGGTGCGCCAGCCAAAGATCTCTTCGCCATCGAGCGGCGTGAGCAAAGAGGTGTAGAAGTACATCACGGCGAACAGACAGGACGCCATGACCGACGAAAGAATGCCTTTTGACACGAATGCCTCGGATAGGGAATTGAGCGGGTGAATCAGCCGCGCATGATCTCAGGGGGCGAGGCTTGCGGCAACCGCAACGCAGCCGGGCGTGCCGCCAGTGCCTCGAGGAACTGCGCAGCCGGCATCGGCCTGGCGAACAGGTAACCCTGCTGGAAGTCCACCTCGTGACGGGCCAGGTAATCGCGCTGTGCTTCGGTTTCCACGCCTTCGGCAACGATGCCAAGGCCCAGCTTGGCCGACAGCTCTATGATGGTCTCGAGGATGTGTACCGACAGCGCGTCGGCACCGATCATGGCAACGAAGCTCTGGTCGATCTTCAGGTAGTCGACCTTGAACTGGCGCAGGTAGTTGAGGCTTGACTGACCGGTGCCGAAATCGTCCAGGGCGATTTTCACACCCATGGCGTTGAGCTTCTCGAACAGTTCCAGGGCTACCGGTGTGGCCTCGATCAGCTTGCGCTCGGTCAGCTCCAGGGTGAGCACCACCCGGCCTGGCGGGAAGTGCTGGAGGAAGGTCCGGCAGTCGTCCAGCAGGCTGAAGTCGCGGCAGTGGTCGGCAGTGATATTGATGCCGATATGGAAACCGTCCTCCAGCAGCCCGGCATAGGGTGCCAGGTTCTGCGCGGTGTGCATCATCAGCGCACGGGTCATGGCGACGATCTGCCCACTGTGTTCGGCATAGGGGATGAACAGGTCAGGGCGTACCAGGCCTTCGCGCGGGTGGTTCCAGCGCATCAGCACTTCGGCGCCGGCCCAGCGGTAATCGCCCTTGCGCACCACCGGCTGGAAATACGGCAGGAACTCGTCGGCTTCCAGTGCCCTTTGCAGCTCGGCGCGCGGCGAGGTGGCGCGACGAACCTGCCAGCGGCACACCAGGGCGGCCACCACGCCCAGTACCAGCAGCAAGCCAAACAGGGCGGGGTAATGGCTGCGCCAAAGTAGCCCCTGCTGGTCGGCGCCATAGCCGCCCTGCACGCTGAACGGGTAGCGGGTCGAGCCCAGCAGTACATTTGCGCTGGCCGCCGCAGGTGGCACGCCCTTTTGCACGATGCCATCCTTGCCCATCCAGGCATCACCCACGCGGATCTGCAGGACTTCATCGGGGCCGATCAGGCGCAGCGCGGTCAGCAGGTGTTCGCCATCCACCGTACTGATCGCGCCGCGGTCGCCGTCGCTGGCCCGATACACCAGCAGCGGGTGGCCTGGGGTGACCGAGTTGCCGTCCATCAGCCACAGCTTGCCGTCGATGTAGTCGCCAGGGTTGACCGGCTCCTCGAATGCACCAAACAGCGAGGTGCAATAAAGGGCGTTGTGCCGGAACAGGTTGGTCGAGCGTACGAAGGCGTTGCGCGTGACCTGGGCACGCAGCATGAGCTGGGCCTCGTCGCACGGGCTGTCGACAAGTGGCAGCAGGGCATTGGCAGCGCTGGACAGGTTGTCGAGAATGCGCTCGACGTGCTCCACCACCTGGCGGGCGGTGGCCTGGCTGCTGGCCTGCATTTCGCGCTCGATCTGCCAGTTCATCACGGGCAGGCCGCACGCCACCGGCAGCACGCCGACGACCCAGGGCAACAGGGTGCGCCAGCCGAGGCCGGCGCGGCGTTTGACGGTAAGGGGCATGCTGACCTGATCTGTAGAAAGGATTACGAGAGGATAGCCGCTTGTCGGAACCCGTGAGCAACTAAAGCGCGACAAACCATTTTACGCAATGTAGAATCGATTTACGAATACAACAATAAGGTCCTTCGATACCGAAGGATCAAGCCCGCCGAGAATGGGTCCATATGACATACCATGGGTTCAAGCTGATAATAGGGGACTTCCTCGCCCGCAGCGTGCGGGGTATCCCGTGCTCACCGCCGTTTCCGTGCCACATCCTACGCAATCAATAATTTTTCGCTGCAGATGAGGACACGAACATGGCTGATATCTTCGACAATCCAATGGGCCTGATGGGCTTCGAATTCATCGAACTGGCTTCGCCGACCCCTGGCGTACTCGAACCGGTATTCCAGATGCTGGGCTTCACCAAGGTGGCTACCCACCGGTCCAAGGATGTGCACCTGTATCGCCAGGGTGACATCAACCTGATCCTGAACAACGAACCCAAGAGCATCGCCTCGTACTTCGCCGCCGAACACGGCCCGTCGGTATGCGGCATGGCGTTCCGCGTGCGTAACGCCCACGAGGCCTATGCCCGCGCCCTGGAACTGGGCGCCCAGCCGGTGGAAATCGAAACCGGCCCGATGGAGCTGCGCCTGCCAGCGATCAAGGGCATCGGCGGTGCGCCGCTGTACCTGATCGACCGTTTCGAGGAAGGCAGCTCGATCTACGACATCGACTTCAAGTTCATCGAGGGTGTGGATCGCAACCCGGTCGGTGCCGGCCTGAAGATCATCGACCACCTCACCCACAACGTTTATCGCGGGCGCATGTCGTACTGGGCCGGCTTCTACGAGAAGCTGTTCAACTTCCGTGAAATCCGCTACTTCGACATCAAGGGTGAGTACACCGGCCTGACTTCGCGTGCCATGACCGCACCGGATGGCATGATCCGTATTCCTTTGAACGAAGAATCGTCCAAGGGCTCCGGGCAGATCGAAGAGTTCCTGATGCAGTTCAACGGCGAAGGCATCCAGCATGTCGCGTTCCTGACCGATGACCTGCTCAAGACCTGGGACGCACTCAAGGGCTTCGGCATGCGCTTCATGACCGCACCGCCGCAAACTTACTACGAGATGCTCGAAGAGCGCCTGCCAGGTCACGGCGAGCCGGTAGACCAGTTGAAAGCACGCGGCATCCTCCTCGATGGCGCCTCCCAGCCTGACGACAAGCGCCTGCTGTTGCAGATCTTCTCCGAGACCTTGCTCGGCCCGGTGTTCTTCGAGTTCATCCAGCGCAAGGGTGACGACGGCTTTGGCGAGGGCAACTTCAAGGCCCTGTTCGAGTCGATCGAGCGCGACCAGGTACGCCGTGGTGTGCTGAGCACCGACTGATCCCCGAGAGTACCGCCGTCACGATTCGATGGCGGCGGTATCAACCCTTCTTCTTGCCCGAAATGGTCAGGCCCAGGTACATGATGAACATGCTGGCGACTCCGACCAGTACCAGCGATGGCAGTACCTGATGCAGGGATATGCGAAACTCCTGGGCGGCGTACCCTTTGGGGTAACCGCCGATCACCACATAGCCATATTTCTGGGATATCGTTTGCTCGGTGAACTCGACCTGGGACGGGCGTTGTGCGTCGCGGCTGTCCCCCTCGCTCCAGATATACAGGTCGTTGAATTCAAGAAGTAATGTCAGGCCGTCCTGGAAAGCACGCAGTTCGTCACGCAATTGCCGCCCGTACGCTGTTGCGATTACTCCGGGATCGTTGTGCGGCCTTTGGATCTTGATAATCGCCGCGTTAGGCGACGATGGCGCGTCGAACGCCAGCTCCGTCTGCCGTCCGGACTGGGAAAAAGCCGAGATGTATGGCAAAGGGTCCATGTCCGTCGCGCAATACGCCTGTTGGTCGCGGGTGAGTATCAACGAGCGAAGATGCGGGCTGTTGGCGACTCTCTGTTCCAGCGTATCGAGCACTTGGTCACAGGGCTTGCCTGCCAATGGCAGGATCATGTCCAGATCGGCCTCCATGCGGCCCAGTGCCTGGTCGATGCTGAAAACCGCTTCCTGAACGGAGACCTTGGCATTCTCCTCGAGTTTTCTTTCAAGTTGATAGTCCATCATCAATAACCCGGATAGGACCGGTATTGAGCCGATGGACACTATCAACAGTAGTTTCCGCCAGTTGATGCCGAGACTTGGTATTGCTGCCATAGGACCGCCGCTCCGTTGAACCTTGCTGTTCGGGTTGAACAGGTCAGCGCTGATCCTATGTGCTTGATGACACTCCGGCTGTAGGCCAAAAGGGTTGCGGTTTTACAGAAAAGCAGAACCTCGCTGTCAGCCTCCGTTCAGTCTGGCGAGCACCTTTTCCGCCAGCAGGGCCGTGGAGGCAGGGTTCTGGCCGGTGATCAGCCGATCATCGGCCACCACGAACGGCTGCCACGGGTCATCATGCTTGCTGTAGATACCGCCGCGGGCGCCCAGTTCGTTTTCGGTCAGGAAGGGGACCACCTTGTCCAGTTCGACGAGCTTCTCCTCGGTATTGGAGAAGCCGGTCACCTTACGGTCCTTGAGCAACAGGCTGTTGTCGCTGAGCTTGATGTTCAGCAGCCCGACAACGCCATGGCAGACCGCTGCGATTATGCCGTTGTTCTCGTAGACCCGGCGTGCCAGGTCTTGCAGCGGCTGGTTATCGGGGAAGTCATACATTACTCCATGCCCGCCGGTGTAGTAGATGACGCGGTACTCTTCGACCTTAACCTGGCCAGGGCTCAAGGTGTTGCCCAGGCAGGTCATGAAGCGCTTGTCGTCATACCACTGCCAGTCCAGGTCGGGGGCCATTTGCAGGCTATGCGGGTCGACGGGTACGTAGCCGCCCAGCGGGCTGACATAATCGACCGTATAGCCGGCTTTCTCGACTTTTTCGACAAAGTGCACCGCTTCCCCGAGCCACAACCCGGTTGCCCGCTTGAGGGCCGGATACTTGGCTGTATTGGTCAGCACCACCAGCATTTTCTTGCTCATGACCACGCTCCCGTTGGCAACCTGAATGGGCCGTTGCTCCCTGGCCCGAGGGAAAACCTAATGAGCATAGCTCTCAGACGCCAGGACGCCATATTGCGTGGCGTGTGTTGTGCTAACGTGAACCACATCTACGGGGGCCCCCGTACTTGAACCATGCTGGAGTCACGATAGTGGTCGAAAATGGTACGCCGCGCGAGCCTGCGTCGATGGTCATCCTGCAGGCGCCCGTGCTGGCACCGGTCGACACCATGGGCGAACGTATTGCACGGTTCGACTGGGGGTGTACATCGCTAGGGCCGCTGCCGCGCTGGTCGGCCTCGTTGCGCATTGCAGTCGACATGATGCACCTGTCACCGTTCCCGTGTGCCGTGGTCTGGGGGCCAGACCTCAGTGTGGTCCACAATGAAGGCTACCTGGCGTTGCGGCCGGTTGCCCCGGATGCATTGGGCATGGCCTTCGATGTGCTGTGGAGCGATGTATGGCCGACGATGGGGCCCTGCGTGTTCAAGGCGCTCGAAGGGCGCTCGAGCTTTGTCGAGGACCTACCACTGCGTATTGCCTGTGGCGAAGGCGGGGAGCCGTTGCGGTGTGCGTTCGGCTACACACCGTTGCGCGACGAACTGGGCAGCGTGGCAGGGTTTCTGCACGCGGTGATCGAGACCACGGCCAGCGTCGAGGCGCACCGCCATTGGCGCGAGCAGGTGCAAGGCTTCGAGCGGCAGGTCGAGCGACACCTGGTAGAGCGCGAGCAGTTCTGGCAATTGTCGCGTGATGCAATGATGACGGTTTCGCCCGAGTTGAAGGTGCAGGCCGCCAACCCTGCCTGGTACCGCATTCTGGGCTGGGCCGAGGAGGAGGTACGGGATATTCCGGTACTGGACCTGGTGCATCCGGCGGATCGTGCCGAGGTTGAGGTGGCCGTTACCGGGTGCCTGCAATACCACAATGCCGAGCAGATAGAAACGCGCCTGCGCCACCGCGATGGCCATTACCACTGTTTTCGCTGGAGCGCACGGTTCGATGGCAGCCAACTGACTGCCGTTGGCCGCGACATCACCGAGGAACGTGAAGAGGCCGCGCGTCAATCCGAAGCCCTGATGCGCAACAACGAACGCTTGGAGGTGGTTGGCCAGTTGGCCGGGGGCATGGGCCACGAGCTGAACAACTTGTTGTCCGGCATCGGCGGCAGCCTGGAGTTGCTGCAACGGCGCCTGCAGGAAGGACGGCTGGAGCGGGTAGAGACCTATGTCGAGGTGGCGCGTGATTCGGTGCAGCGTGCCATGGAGCTGACCCATCGCCTGCTGGCGTTTTCCCGCCATCAACCTTTGGCGCCCAGGCCGTTGGACTTCAACCGGCAACTGCGATTGAGCGAACCACTGCTGCGCAGCACGCTGGGCTCGGAGATGCGGTTGCACTGGCAGTTGGATGTCACGCCGTGGGCGGTGAACCTTGATGTTTCCCAGCTTGAAAATGCCTTGATCAATCTTTGCACGAACGCCCGTGAAGCGTGCCTTGATCGCGGCAATGTCACGCTGCGCAGCGTCAACCAGCGGCTGACGACATGTTTCCCGGATGAGGGCGGCCTGCCGCCAGGCGACTACGTGGCCTTGCAAGTGGAGGATGATGGCCACGGCATGGCGGCGGTGGACATTGCCAGGGCCTTTGAACCGTTCTTCACAACCAAGCCGGTCGGGCGCGGCTCAGGGCTTGGCTTGTCGATGGTATATGGGTTTGTCGGCCAGTCGGGGGGCTACGCCTGGATCGAGTCGGAGCCGAGCCAGGGCACCAAGGTCTGCATGCTTTTCCCAAGGTGTCATGACCCGGTACCCGAGGCGCCCGCGCTGGTACCGCGCTCCCAGCGCATGGCCGTGGGACAGCGCCTGTTGCTGGTCGATGACGAACTCGGTTTGCGTGCGGTGATGCGCGAGTACCTGACCGAGCGTGGTTTCGAGGTCATTGATGTGGGCGACGCCAATAGTGCGCTGGAGCGCTTCCGTCATGACGGTCCGTTCGACCTGGTAATCACCGACATCGGCTTGCCAGGCGGTTTCAGCGGCCGTCAGGTGGCCAAGGCCATGCGCATGCAGCTGCCGTTGCAGAAAATCCTGTTCATCACCGGCTATGCCGGTCAGCCGATCGTAGCGCAGTTGCTCGAGCAGCCGGGCACCGCATTGATGAACAAGCCGTTCCCGCTGGCGGACCTGGTGGATGAGGCGCTACGCATGCTCAAGGAGTGATGTGGTTCAGGGCTTGCCCAGTATCTGGGTCACCTGGACCTGCAGTTGCTTCAGCTCGAAGGGCTTGCAGATCAGGTGCATTCCCGCCTCCAGGAACCCCTCGCGGGCCATGGCCGTTTCCGCGTAGCCGGTGATGAACAGCACTGGCAAACGTGGGCGCAGGTTGCGTGCAATCTCGGCAAGCTGGCGGCCATTCATGCCGGGCAAGCCGACATCGCTGACCAGTAGGTCCACCGGCTGTGTCGAACGCAGTACCTTCAGGCCCTCATTGGCGTCGGCAGCACTGTGGCAGGCAAAGCCATCCTCGCGCAGCGCCTGGCACAGCAATTGGCGCACATGCGGGTCGTCCTCGACCACCAGCACGTGATGGCCCTGGTAGCCTCGCACGGGCTGCACGGGTTTGTCCGGCGCCAGGCCCTGGTCGACATGGCGTGGCAGGTACAGGTCTACCCGGGTCCCTTGGCCAATCTGGCTGTGCAGGGTGACATGGCCGTGGGATTGCTTGCTGAAACCGTACACCATGGAAAGGCCCAGGCCGATGCCCTGGCCGATCGCCTTGGTGCTGAAGAACGGCTCGAAGGCATGCTCCAGCGTGCTTTGCGCCATGCCCTGGCCGTCATCGACGATTCGCAGGCGTACATAGTCGCCGGCGCACAGGGCGCCGCCGGCGAACTGCCCGGCGCCGATGTGCTGGTTACTTGCCTCGATGCGCAGCTGGCCGCCATTGGGCATGGCTTCGCAGGCGTTGAGCAGCAGGTTGCCGAGGGCTTCCTGCAATTGCTGGTCATCGGCTTCGACCGACCACAGGCCCTTGGCGATTTGCACGTGCAGGGTAACGGCCGGGGTCATGCAAGCCTTCAGGCGCTTTGCCTGAAGCAGGTTGTGCAGGTCGACCTGCTGGCTGTGCAGCGATTGCCGGGAAGAGAAGGCCAGCAGGCGGTGAGTCAGGCGGGCGGCGCGTGACACCGCCTCGCGGCCCATGCGCAGCACGTTGTCCAGGCCATCGCTGCGGCCCTGGCGCAAGCGCCGGTCGATCAGCTCAAAGCTGCCGCCGATGCTGGTGAGCAGGTTGTTGAAGTCATGGGCGACGCCCCCGGCCAGTTGGCCGATGGCCTCCATCTTGCGCGTCTGGTTGCGTGCGAACTCGCTGCGCTGCTGGTCTTCGCCGGGAGTTGCGGCCTGGGCGTCAAGACGTTGCTGCAGGTCCAGAAGCTGGTTGCGTGCCAGGTACTGGCGGCGCCGGTTGCGCAGGGCGGATTGGGTCGTCTGCAGCAGCTGGGCGTTTTCGAACGGTGCGGCCAGCATTATCAGGTTGCCCACCGGGTAGTTGGCCGAACCCATGGTCGTTTGGCTCCCTTGACCGAGCAGCACGATGGGCAGGTCCGACCAGCACGGTTGTTGGTCGATGAATGCCTGCAGCAACGCGCTTGGGCCGTGCTTGAACACTTGTTCGGCAATGATCGCCAGGCCCGCGCCTTGGGCCAGGCAGCTCCGCAGGTTGGCCAGATCGACCGCGCAGAGGCTGTCGATGCCTGCTGAAGCGAGCAGGCGAGCAGTATCTGCGGCTATTGGCGGGGGCGCCAGGATCAATGCACGTTCGTCCAGCGCCAACGACCTGGCCAAAACGACTCTCCTGCAGGGTGGTCTGATATCCACTGGACCAAGGCACAGCCCCAGGGGTTCAACAAATTTTCGGACGTTGCCTACAGCCCCTGTTGCAGCACCGGGTCGTCCGGGTTCTGCCGCTCCAGCTCGGCCAGCAGCACTTGCACATTCTGCAACTGGCCGGACTCCTTCCAGTACTGGATCAGCAACACCCGTGCCCGGCGATTGGCAGGCTGGCGGCTGAGCACGGTTTCCAGTTGCTTTTGCGCGGCGTCGAGTTGTTCCAGCTCATGCAGGGTGACCGCCAGTGTATAGCGGTAGTCGGCGTTGTCCGGGTCCAGTTCGACGGCGCGGGACAAGGCCAGCAAGGCGTATTCGCGCTGCTCGTGGCGGTTCAACCAGAGCCCCAGCTCGTACTGCAGAAAGGCCGAGTCGGGGCTCAGCGCCAGGGCTTTGCCCAGTACCTGGCGCGAGGCGTCGTGATGGCCCTGGCGTTCCAGCAGGCGTACCTGGGTGGCCAGTGCGTCGAGGTTGCCTGGCGCTACCGTCAGGGCTCGTTGCAGGGCGGTGGCGGCCAGGGTGTAGTCGTTTTCGTGCAGGTACAGGCGTGCCAGGTGGACCTGGGCGTCGGCGTCTTCGGGTTGTTGCTCCAGGGCCTGCTGGTATTGCTCCAGGGCGACCTGCAGCGGGCCGAAATACAGGCCGATGTCATCCGGGGCAAGGCCGAGCAGGGCATCGACCGCAGCAAAGCGCACGCTTTGCTCGTCGTCATCCAGCAGCGGGCCGAGTACCAGGCTGCGCTGCGCCGCCGGCAGCAGGCGGCGGATGCCGGCAATGGCTGCACGGCGCACCAGCGGGTCGGCATGTTCCAGGTCCTGGCGAGCGAGTTTCAATGCCTGGGGCGAAGGGTAGTTGGGCAGTTCGGCATACAAGGCCGCCCGGCGGATGGGTGGCAGGTCGGTGCGCTGCAATTGTTGGTACAGCACCCGTGCGGCGCCGGGTTGGCCGTCATGCGCCTGGCGCAGGGCCTTGGCGTAGCTGTGCGCAGGCAGGGTTGGCGGGGCTGGCGGAGTGTCGCGCCACAGGTAGCCGAACAGGGCCGATACCAGGATCAACAGCAGCAGGGCGATCAGGTAGCGGTTGCGTCTGGGCATCGGACGATCCGTGGCGGCGGGAAGGGCAGAGCTTGGGCTAGCCGGGGGGTAATTGCAACCGAGTGAGGGCTGACAGGTGCTTGTCTCGGGTTATGCGGCGGCGCTCGATCTCAACGACAACGATGATGTCGTGGCGAACACCCCCAAAAAAACATAAAAAAGCCCCGCAAACCAAGGCCTGCGGGGCAAACGGTTGGGGGAGGAACCAACCAAAGGAGCCGTTGAAACGGGTGTATCAGCGCGCGCTGGCTACAGTCTCCGGTTGCCAGCCGCCGCCCAGGGCCTTGTAGATGGAGACGATGCCGCGGTACAGCTCGACCTCGCCCTGGGCCTGCGCATCTTCTGCGCTCAGCCGCTCACGCTCGGCATCGAGCAGCACCAGGTAGTCCACCGTACCCTCGCGATAACGAATCGAGGCCAGTTCCGCCGCCTTGCGGCTGGCATCGCTCTGGCGCATCAGCGACAACAGCCGCTGCTGGGTCTTGTCGTAGTCGCTGAAGGCGTTGGCCGATTCTTCCAGGGCCAGCAACACCTGCTGTTCATAGTTGGCCAGTGCCCCTTCGGCATCGGCCTTGGCACCGCGCAGGCGGGCGCGCACGCTGCCCAGGTCGAAGGCGGCCCAGGTGATGCTCGGGCCCAGCGCCCAGGCATTGGCTGCCGAGGAGCCGATCTGCGAGCCTCGGGCTGCGGTAAAGCCGAGGAAGCCGCTGAGGCTGACACGCGGGAACAGGTCGGCCGTGGCCACGCCGACGTTGGCGGTGGCAGCCGCCAGCTGGCGTTCGGCGCTGCGGATATCCGGGCGGCGGCGCAGCAGTTCTCCCGGGTCACCCACCGGTAGCGCCTTGGCGATGGCCGGCAGGGCCTTGGGCGACAGGTCGACGCTGAGCGCCTCGGGGCGCTGGCCGAGCAGGGTGGCGATGCGATGCCGGGCCCGCGCCTGTTCCGCCTGCAACTGCGGCACGGTGGCTTCGACCCCGGCCAGGCGCGCGTCGGCGCGCACCACGTCAAGATCGTTGCCCACGCCGGCATCGCGCAGGGTTTCAGTGATGGCGCGCGATTCCTGCTGGGTCTTGAGGTTGGCCAGGGCGATCTTCTCGCGTAATTGCGCGCCGCGCAGCTGGCCGTAGGCATCGACCAGCTCGGCGATCAGGCTGACCTGCAGCTGCTGAAGGTCGGCCGCGGCTACCGCTTCCTGGGCTTCGCTGGCTTCGATCTGGCGTTGGATGCGGCCGAACAGGTCAAGCTCCCAGGCCATGTCCAGGCCCAGGTCGTAGCGCTCGCTGTTCACCCGTTGCGTGGTCTGGCCGGGGACCTGGCCCTTGCCAATGTCGCTGCTGGCGCGGCTGGTGACCACCGGGAACTGATCGTTCTCGGCGTCCTCACGGATCGAACGGGCTGACTTCAGGCGGGCGAAGGCCACGCGCAGGTCACGGTTGCCGTCCAGCGAAGCCTGTACCAGCTGGTTCAGTACCGGGTCGTCGAACTGCCTCCACCACAGGCTTTCGAAGCGGCTGCGGTCGTAGGCCTTGGTCTGTACATCGCTGGCCAGCTGCGCGGGCTCGGTGGCCGGCGCCTGGTAGTCCGGGCCTACCGCGCAGGCCGCCAGGGCCAGCGCAAGCAGGCTCGGGGTCAAGGGTTTGAGCAGGTTCATGCATGGCTCTCCAGCGAGTGGGCGCGCTCGGCCTTGCGGGCCTGGCGACGCTCGACGAAACGGCGAATCAGGAAGAAGAACACCGGGGTCAGGAACAAACCGAACACGGTCACGCCGATCATTCCCGAGAACACCGCCACACCCATGGCATGGCGCATTTCAGAACCTGCACCGGAGCTGAACACCAGTGGAACCACACCCATGATGAAGGCGATCGAGGTCATCAGGATCGGCCGCAGGCGCAGGCGGCAGGCTTCCAGTACCGCAGCCAGCGGGTCGAGCCCCTTGGCTTGTTCGTCCTTGGCGAACTCGACGATCAGGATTGCGTTCTTGCACGCCAGGCCCACCAATACGATCAGGCCGATCTGGGTGAAGATGTTGTTGTCCCCTCCCGACACGATCACCCCGGTGATGGCCGACAGCAGGGTCATCGGCACGATCAGGATCACCGCCAGCGGCAGGCTCCAGCTTTCGTACTGGGCGGCAAGCACCAGGAAGGCCAGCAGCACGCACAGCGGGAACACGAACAGCGCAGTGTTGCCCGAGAGGATCTGCTGGTAGGTCAGGTCGGTCCACTCGAAGGTCATGCCGTTGGGCAGTTCCTCTTTCAGCAGCTTCTCGATTGCAGCTTCGGCCTGGCCGGAGCTGTAGCCCGGTGCCGCGGCGCCGTTGATCTCGGCGGTGATGAAACCGTTGTAGTGCATCACCCGGTCAGGCCCGGAGGTGTCGCTGACCTTGAGGAAGGTCGCCAGAGGGATCATTTCGCCGATGTTGTTGCGCACCTTCAGCTGGCCGATCTGCTCGGCATCGAGGCGGAACTGCTGCTCGGCCTGGACGTTCACCTGATAGGTGCGGCCAAAGCGGTTGAAGTCGTTGGTGTACAGCGAGCCCAGGTAGACCTGCAGGGTGTCGAAGATGTCGGTGATCGCCACGCCGTGGGTCTTGGCCTTTTCCCGATCGATGGCGGCATCGACCTGCGGCACGTTGACCTGATAGCTGGTGAACAGGCCCGCCAGTTCCGGCACGTTGTGGCTCTTGGCGATGATGTTCTGGGTTTCCTTGTACAGCGCCTCGTAGCCCAGGTTGCCACGGTCTTCGATCTGCAGGCGGAAGCCGCCGATGGTGCCCAGGCCTTGTACCGGCGGTGGCGGGAAGATCGCGATGTAGGCGTCCTGGATGTCGGCGAACTGGGCATTCAGTGCAGCAGCGATGGCCGCCGCCGACTGGCTCGGGTCCTTGCGCTCGTCGAACGGCTTGAGCGGGGTGAACACGATGCCGCTGTTCGGGCTGTTGGTGAAGCCGTTGATCGACAGGCCTGGGAAGGCTACCGAGTCGGCCACGCCAGGCTGCTTCAGGGCGATTTCGCTCATGCGCTTGATCACTGCTTCGGTGCGGTCGAGGCTGGCCGCATCAGGCAGTTGGGCGAACGCCACCAGGTACTGCTTGTCCTGGGCCGGCACGAAACCGGTCGGGGTGGACGAGAAGCCCAGGTAGGTCAGGCCCATCAGGCCGGCATACACGAACAGGGCGATGCCGCTGGAGCGGATGACCCGACGCACGCCGCCGACGTAGCGGTTGGAAGCGCGGTCGAAGAAGCGGTTGAACGGGGTGAACAACCAGCTGCCCAGCAGTTTTTCCAGGAACCGCGAGAAACGGTCCTTGGGCGCATGGTGGTCCTTCAGCAGCACGGCAGCCAAGGCCGGCGACAGGGTCAGCGAGTTGAATGCCGAGATGACCGTGGAAATGGCGATGGTCAGGGCGAACTGCTTGTAGAACTGCCCGGTCAGGCCGGAAATGAACGCAGCAGGCACGAACACCGCGCACAGCACCAGGGCGGTGGCGATGATCGGCCCGGTCACTTCACCCATGGCCTTTTGCGTGGCTTCCAGGGGTTTCAGGCCCAGGCCGATGTTGCGCTCGACGTTTTCCACCACGACGATGGCGTCGTCCACCACGATACCGATGGCCAGGACCAGGCCGAACAATGACAGTGCGTTGAGCGAGAAGCCGAACAGGTGCATCACGGCGAAGGTACCGATCAGCGATACCGGCACGGCCATCAGCGGGATGATCGAGGCACGCCAGGTCTGCAGGAACAGGATGACGACCAGCACGACCAGCACCAGTGCTTCGAACAGGGTGTGCACCACGGCTTCAATGGAACCACGGACGAACACGGTCGGGTCATAGACGATGCTGTAGTCCATGCCCTCGGGGAAGTCCTTCTTCAGCTCGGCCATTTTCGCCCGCACTTCGTCGGAGATCTCGATGGCGTTGGAGCCTGGGCGCTGGAAGATCGGGATGGCCACCGCCGGCTGGTTGTTCAGCAGCGAACGCAGGGCGTATTGGCTGGAGCCGAGTTCGACCCGGGCGATGTCCTTCAGGCGAGTGATTTCGCCATCGGCACCGGCGCGGATGATGATGTTCTCGAACTCTTCCTCATTGACCAGGCGACCCTGGGTGTTGATCGACAGCTGGAAGCTGGTCGAACCCGGGGCGGGCGGTGCGCCCAGCTGGCCGGCGGCCACCTGGCGGTTCTGCTCGCGGATCGCAGCCACCACATCACTGGCGGTCAGATTGCGCGAAGCGGTCTTGTTCGGGTCCAGCCAAACGCGCAGCGAGTAGTCGCCCATGCCGAACAGCTGCACGTCGCCCACGCCACCCAGACGCGCAAGCTCGTCCTTGATGTTGAGGATGGCGTAGTTGGAGAGGTAGAGCATGTCGTAGCGGTTGTCCGGCGAGGTCAGGTGCACGACCATGGTCAGGTCGGGCGAGGCCTTGTCGACGGTGATACCGATGCGGGTCACTTCCTCTGGGAGCTTGGGCTGGGTACGGGTGACGCGGTTCTGCACCTGCACCTGGGCGTTGTCCAGGTCGGTGCCCAGGGCGAAGGTGATGGTCAGCGTCAGCTTGCCGTCAGCGGTGGACTGGGAGGACATGTACAGCATGTTCTCCACGCCGGTAATCGCCTGCTCAAGTGGCGCGGCGACGGTTTCGCCGATGACCTTGGGGTTGGCGCCGGGGAAGTTGGCGCGCACCACCACGGTGGGCGGCACCACTTCGGGGTATTCGCTGATCGGCAGCTGGAACAGCGAGATGGAACCCGCGATCAGCAGCACCAGCGACAGCACCGCGGCGAAGATTGGCCGGGTAATGAAGAATTTCGAGAAGTTCATCGGTGTGGTCCCTTAACCGCGTGGCGCCTGGGCGCTGGCGACTTTCACGTTGTTGCCCGCCACCTTAGGCGCCGGGTTGCTGGCCTCCAGGGCCTGGCGCTGCTGGGCGAGGGCGGCGAGGGTCTGTTCGCTGGCCATCGGTGTCTCTTCCGGGGTGACCGGTGAGCCAGGGCGTACGCGTTGCAGGCCCTTGACCACGATGCGGTCGTCCTTGCCCAGGCCACTGCGCACGATGCGCAGGCCCTCCAGCTTCGGCCCCAGCTCCACGGCGCGGTAGGCGGCCTTGTTGTCCTTGTCCATGACCAGCACGAACTTCTTGCCAAGGTCGGTGCCGACGGCTTCGTCGTTGATCAGCACGGCCTGGTACTGGGCGCTGCCTACCAGCTTCAGGCGTGCATACAGGCCAGGGGTGAACTGGCCGTCGCTGTTGTCGAACACCGCACGGCCACGGATGGTGCCGGTGCGCGGGTTGACCTGGTTGTCGACGAAGTTCATCTGGCCCAGGTGCGGGTTGCCGGTTTCGTTGGTCAGGCCCAGGTACACCGGGGTGCTCTGGCCGCGCTGGCCTTCGCGGGCCAGCTGGGTGTACTTGAGGTACACGCGCTCGTCGGCGTCGAAGTAGGCGTAGACCTTGTCGGTGGAGACCACGCTGGTCAGTGGGGTGACATCGGCGGTAACGATGTTGCCGGCGGTGAACTGGGCGCGGCTGACGCGGCCGCTGATGGGCGCGGTGACACGGGTGAAGCTGAGGTTCAGGCGTGCCAGGTCGAGCTGCGCCTGGATCGCGTCAACCCCGGCGCGGGCTTCGGCGGCGGCGCTGCTACGCGATTCGGCCAGCTCTGCGGAAATGGCGTTGCTGTCACGCAGGCGTTCACCACGGCGGGCTTCGTTGGCGCTGCGGATGGCAGTGGCCTTGGCTTGCTGAAGCTGGGCTTCGAGGCGGCGGACCTCTGCCTGGAACGGGCGTGGGTCGATCTGGAACAGCAGGTCACCTTTCTTGACCTGGGCGCCTTCAGTGAAGGCCACCAGGTCGATCTGGCCGGAGACCCGTGGGCGTACCTCGACGGTTTCCGGTGCTTCGAGGCGGCCGGTGAACTCGTCCCATTCATTGATCGGTTGCTCGATCACCTTGGCCACGCTGACCTTCGGCGCCGCGGGAGCCTGCACGGCGTCGGGGGTTCGACCGCAAGCGCTGATCACCACCACTGCCAAGGCAGCGAGGGGAAAGCGCAAGGGTTTGAGTGATTGTTCCATGGAGAACTCCGCCAATGTATTAGTAGTGGGCGGAGTGTGAGTGTCTTGCGCGTGATGCACGAATCGAACGGGGCGAAGGTTATTATCACGATGAATGATATCTGTGGGTCGTTCATCGATTTGCGGCATGGTTGGGATTTCTGGGGCTGCGTTGCAGCCCATCGCGACACAAGGCCGCTCCTACAGCTTACGCGTTCCCCTGTAGGAGCGGCCTTGTGTCGCGAAAGGGGCGCAACGCGCCCCCGGCAATGTCAGCTCGATACGCGGAACCCATGGGTGCCATCGCGCTCCAGCTGGGCAATCCAGCCGAATTCCCAGTCCAGATACCCCTGCATCGCTTCACGCGGGTTGTCCGTCCCTTCATAAGGCCGGCGATAACGGTCGGTACGCGCCACGACCAAGCGCGTTTCGCGGCTCTCCAGCGCCTTGCCCGCTGCAATCCAGCGCGCCGTGCCACCGTCCAGCACGTACACCGGGGTTTGCGTCAGTGCCTGCAAGTCCAGCGCCGCAAAGCGCGCCAGCAGGCTGCTCGACATCGATTTCGGTCACCGCTGGCAACGCCGGCTGCGGCGCCTGCCACTCGCCGGCTGCTCTGAAGTCTGCCGCTGACAAACCGTCCAGCACTGCTACCTGCCAGCGATTACCCCTTTACTGGCCCTTTCGCGGGTGAACCCGCTCCCACAAGGGCAGTGCAGCACTCGAACACTGCGCAGTTCCGGTGGGAGCGGGTTTCCCCGCGAAGAGGCCGGCACAGCCACCACCGTTTCCGAGGAATACCCATGACCACCCGCAAGATCAAGCTCGGTGCCCTGACCATGGGCTGCGGCGGCCCCGGCCGGCACAACCAGTGGCTCGACCCGGAGCTGCCTGCCGACGCCAGCGTCAACATCGACTGGTACATCGACATCGCCCGCCAGGCAGAGGCGGCGTTATTCGACCTGATGTTCTTCGTCGACAGCCAGTACATAACCCCCGGTTCGCCGCTCCATTACCTCAACCGCCTGGAGCCGCTGACCCTGCTCTCGGCGCTGGCGGTAAGCACACGCCACCCCGGGCAGTTCCGCCGCCTTACCGAGCAAGTGGTGCCGCTGCTGC
The DNA here is from genome assembly GCF_036784815.1 of Pseudomonas sp. TE3-3-F2023. Taxonomy (NCBI): domain Bacteria; kingdom Pseudomonadati; phylum Pseudomonadota; class Gammaproteobacteria; order Pseudomonadales; family Pseudomonadaceae; genus Pseudomonas; species Pseudomonas sp. TE3-3-F2023. The sequence goes on from NZ_CP145113.1 coordinate 3,404,315, forward strand.
AGGAGCGCGGGGTATATCGCACTGCCTACGAGGGCACCACCCTGCGCGAAAGCCTGGGTCTGGCCATTCAGTGAATGCTCGAGGCCAGTTCGAAGATCGGCATGTACATCAGGATCACGATCAGGCCGATCAGAAGGCCGATGAAGGTCATCAGCAGTGGTTCGAACAGTTTGACGAACCACTCTACCCAGCGGCCGATTTCCTGGTCATGAAAGTCGGCGCAGCGCTCCAGCATCTCGCCCAGGTTGCCGGACTGCTCGCCGGCCCGCAGCAGGCGCAGCGATACCGGCGTGACCAGTTGCCCGGCCTCCAGCGCGTCGGAAAGCGGCAACCCTTCGCCGACCCGCTGGCTGGCGTGCTCCAGGCCTTGGGCCGCCGCGCTGCCGAGCAGGCCGCGGGCCATGCCCATGGCGGTGAGGATGGGGATACCGCCTTGCAGCAGGATGCCCAACGAGCGGTAGAAGCGTGCCAGTTCGTACATCATCAGGCGTTGGTGCAGTGCTGGCAGGCGCCGCAGCTGGCAGGCCGCCCAGCGCCGTACCCGTGGTTGACGGCGCAGCAGCCAAAGCGCCGTGACCGCACCTAGGGAGCCCAACGCCAGCGGCAGTTGCTGGGCGTGCAGGAACAGGCCGATCTGCATCAGCAACCGAGACAGCCAGGGCAACTCGGCGCCCATGCCCTCGAATACCTGGCTGAAGCGAGGCACCACGTAGCCAAGCAGGAAAAGCACCACGCCACCGCCCACCAGCAACAGCAGCAACGGGTACACCGAGGCGCCCACCAGCTTCTGCCGTACCAGGTCCAGGCGCTGGCGGTAGCTGATGTAGCGGGCGAGGGCGTCACCCAGCGCGCCGGTACGCTCGCTGGACTGCACCAGCGCCACGTACAGCGGCGGGAACACCCGTGGCTGCTGGCCCAGGGCCTGGGACAGCGAGCGGCCTTCGTACAGTTGGCGGACCAGTTCGGCGAGCACTTTGCGCGTTGCCGCTGCGGGGGCCTTTTCCGCCAGGCTTTCCAGCGCGTCGATCAGCGGCAGGCCGGCGTTGAGCAGGGTGGAAAGTTCCTGGCTGAACAGCACCAGGTCAAAGCTTGCTTCGCGGCGCCAGGCCATGCCGCGCAAGGCGCCGCCATGGCCACGCAGGCTGAGCACGCGCAGGCCCTGGTCCTCGGCCTGGCGGCGGGCCTGGTCGGCGTCCTCGGCGTCGATCTGCAACTGCACCACACCCTGCCTGCCCAGGGCCTTGAGGCTGTAGCGCATGGCCGTTCTCCCTACTGCCAACTGGTGATTTCGGCGTTTTCCCCGTCGCCGCCGGGCTGGCCATCCTTGCCCATCGACAGCAGGTCGTATTCACCGCCATTCTCGCCGGGTTGCCGGTAGATGTACGCGCGGCCCCACGGGTCTTGCGGCACGGCCTTCTGCAGGTACGGGCCGGTCCAGCGCGCTTCGCCACTGGGGGCGATCACCAGGGCCTGCAGGCCTTGCTCGCTGCTGGGGTAGTGGCCGACTTCGAGGCGGTAAAGGTCCAGGGCCTTGCTCAGCCCCTCTATCTGCGCCCGCGCTACCTTGGCCTCGGAGCGGCCGAGTTGGCTGAAGTACTTGGGGGCGACGATACCGGCCAACAGGCCGAGCACCACCAAAACCACCAGGAGTTCGAGCAGGGTGAAGCCAAGTTGAGGGTTGGTTCTGCGCTGCATGGTGAAGCCCTCCGCTGCATGGGGACAAGCTTTTGCAGGCTCCATGCAACAGCCGTGCACGCCGGCGCTGGCGCCTTGCACCACGCGGCATGCAAAGCGGCACAGTGCTTGCGTCGTGGTCCTCGACCCCGGGTTTTCCGGGGTATATCCCCCAACATCGGGGGTACCACGAAGAGGCGACCGACATGCGTGGACTCATTCTCGGTTTGATCTGGCTGGTGGCAGGTGCTGCCCAGGCCGATGTGTACATTTCCATCGACGCCAAAGGCAGCTACATACTGACCAACGTCCATCGACCCGGGCGCCTCTACGAAACGGTGATCAGCGAGACGAAGGCCCAGGCCGGCCCGGCCAACGCGCAACTGATCACCGGCCGCCCCTACGCCAAGCTGGTCGCCGCCGCGGCGCGCACCCACGATATACCCCCGGCGTTGCTGCATGCGGTGATCAAGGCCGAGTCCGGCTACAACCCCAAGGCCCGTTCGCCGGCGGGCGCGGTGGGGCTGATGCAACTGATGCCGGATACCGCTCGGGAGATGGGCGTGGAAAACCGCCTGGACCCGGAGGACAACGTGCAGGGCGGGGCCCGCTACCTCAAGCGCATGCTCAACCTGTTCGACAATGACATCACCCTGGCCGTGGCGGCCTACAACGCCGGCCCCGAAGCTGTGCTGCGCCGTGGCGCGGTACCGCCGTTCGCCGAGACCCGGCGCTATGTGCCCAATGTGCTGCGGGAGTACCGCAAGTTGCAGGGGTTGACGGGTGATTAGCCTTTGCAACCTCCCTGTGTGAGCGCCGGCAGCTGCAGGCACCCCACTAGGGTAGAAACAATACCCTTCGGCGGATGCCACCAAGCCGACCCGATGGTTTCCCCAACTCTGGGCTATAACCTTCTGAAGGTGCCCAGTTGTGGAGTCCGCCATGGACATCGCCCCTCGTTCCGACGCCATTGAATTACCCGCCGGTATCGAACTGGCCACCCCACGCAAGCCGTTCAACCTCCTGCGCTGGTACGCCTGGGTCAGTCTGGCCATCATCCTCTCGGTAGCTGTCGGGCTGGGGTTGATTTCCAGCCGTTTCATCATCGACGAGAGCATCGAGCGCGACGCCTTGCTCACCGCTCAGTTCATCACCTCCATCGCCGACGCCGAAGTGCGCCATGTGTCGATCCCCAATGTGCGCACCATGGGTGAACTGCTCGACCCGCGCATCGATCGCGCCAACCTGCTAGATGTCGACCCGGACGCTCGGCGCAGGGCGCGTGGCGAGTTCCTTGACCACATCGCTCACCTGCCCGACATGCTGCTGGCCAATATCTATGCCCCGGACCGTACGGTGATCTGGTCCAGCAACCCGGCCCTGGTCGGCAAGCTGATCGAAGGCGACGAAGACCTGGAGCAAGCCTTCGAGTACAAGATGCGAGTCTCGGCCAGCTACCACAACTTCGAGCAGGCCCGTGCCGAGCAGAAGTTCGTCACTCCACCCAAGCAGTTGTTCATCGAGAACTACATTCCGCTGTTCGATGCCGATGGCGAGCAGGTCACGGCGATGGTCGAGATCTACAAGGAGCCCCATGACCTGATCGTGCGCATCGAGCATGGCCTGATCCTGATCTGGCTGGCGATCACCGTCGGTGCCGGCCTGGTCTACGTCGGCCTGTACGGCATCATGCACCGCGCCGCGCGCCTGCTGTCGGTGCAGCAGAAGCGGCTGATCAGCAACGAAACCTATGTGGCACTGGGCGAGGTCTCCTCGGCGGTAGCCCACAGCCTGCGCAACCCGCTGGCCAGCATCCGTTCCAGTGCCGAACTGGCCCAGGCGTTCGACGATGGCCCGGCGCAGCGCAATGTCAATGACATCATCAGCCAGGTCGATCGCATGTCGCAGTGGATCCGTCAGATGTTGCAGTCATTGCGCCCGTTCAACGATGAGGCAGTGGCAGTGGATCTGCCGCTGGCATTGCAGGAAAGCCTGCAGACCTACGCGGTGCCGCTGGCGCGCGGCGGAGTGAGCCTGGACCTGCACCCGTTACCGGCGGTACAGGTGCTGGGGCACCCGGTGTTACTGCGGCAGATTTTCAGCAGCCTGATCGCCAATGCCCTGGAGTCGATGGAGCAGGGTGGGCGGTTGCGTGTCGAGGTGGTGCGTCATGACCGGCGCAGCCTGACTCTGCGCCTGTCCGACAACGGCAAAGGCATGAACGAAGAGCAGCAGCGCATGGCCTTCCGGCCTTTCTTCACCACCAAGCAGGGTGGGTTGGGCGTGGGGTTGGTATTGGTGAAACGCATCATGGAACGCTTCGGGGGCAGTGTCCGGCTCAGCAGCAGTGAAGGCCATGGCACCCGGGTTTCGTTGAGTTTCCGGCTGGTCAGGGAGTGATTATTGACTTTAATAAACGACCATATCTACTTGTTTATAAAGGTTTTTATCATTTTTGGGTGAAAATCCCCAAAAATGGGGAATTATCCTCGAGGCTGGTTTAGGAAGATTCATTAACCTGTTGATTAGTAATGATTAATATAATAGGTAAAGTTACTGGCTGGGTTTTTGCTTCATGACAGGCAGAGCGCAATACACGACAAATGGCAGCTGCGGCTGCACGAGTGGAGTGCTATCAATTGGCTACTGTTCGTCGCCTTGATGCATTTCTGAACGGACGCCCTGCGCGGGAAGCACGCGATGCAGATGCTGGATAATGAAGTGCCAGACAAGGCCCGTACTACCGCCAGCGGTGTGGCCGTGCCATTGCGCGAATTCAACCTGCTACGCTGGTTCTCGGTGATCAGCCTGCTGATTATCGCCTCGGTGGCAGGCGGGCTGGGTTATGTGTCGACGCGTTTCGTGGTGCGCGACAGCGTCGAGCGCGATGCCATGCTCACCGCCCAGTTCATCCAGGCCATGGCCCAGGCCGAAGTCCGCCATTCGCAGTTGCCGCCGGGCACCACAATGGGCGAGTTGCTTGACCCGCGCCTGGACCAGCAGCACCTGCAGTTCACGCCAGACCTGGCTGAATCGACCCGGGTCGAGTTCCTCGACCATGTCGAGCACCTGCCGGACATCTTGCTGGCTAATGTCTATGCACGCGACCGTACCATCGTCTGGTCGACCAACCGGGAGCTGATCGGCAAGCGCATCGCGGCGGATGGCGACCTCGACCGCGCCTTCCGCTCGCGCAAGGCGGTGTCGGCCAGCTACCACCAGGCCGACGATGACCGCGAAGAGCAGAAGTTCCAGCGTGAACCGCGCTACCTGTTCATCGAGAACTACATCCCGCTTTTCGACAGCCAGGGCGAGCAGGTGCTGGCCATGGTGGAGATCTACAAGGAGCCGCAAGACCTGGTCCGGCGTATCCAGCGCGGCTATGTGCTGATCTGGGCCTCGACCCTGGTGGGCGGGGCGCTGGTCTACTTCGGCCTGTTCTGGATCGTGCGCCGCGCGGCGCAGCTGCTGCACTTGCAGCAGGACCGGCTGGTGGCCAGTGAAACCTATGTGGCATTGGGCGAGATGTCCTCGGCAGTGGCGCATAGCTTGCGCAACCCGCTGGCCAACATCCGCTCCAGCGCCGAACTGGCCCAGGAAATCGCCAACCCCGCGGCGCAGAAGAACATCACCGACATCATCAGCCAGGTCGATCGCATGTCGCGCTGGGTGCGTGACCTGCTGGTGTCGCTGCGCCCGACCAGTGACGACGCCGAGGCCGTGGACCTGGTGACGGCCATCGAGGACACCCATCTGGCCTTCGCCCAGCAGATCGAACGCAACGGTGTGCGCTTCTGCTACGAAGGCCCTGGGTCACAATGGGTGGCCAGCCAGCCGCTACAGCTCACGCAGATTCTCAACACCCTGTTCTCCAATGCCCTGGAGGCCATGCCCGAAGGCGGCATGCTGCGCGCTCAGGTCAATGTGCAGGATGGGCAGCGTGCCGAATTTGTCCTCACCGATACCGGCAAGGGCATGAGCCAACAGCAGGAACGGATGGTGTTCAAGCCGTTCTACACCACCAAGCAGGGTGGCCTCGGCGTAGGCCTGGCCCTGGTCAAACGCATCATGGAGCGTTTTGGAGGCTCGGTCAGCCTGAGCAGCCGCGAAGAGGAAGGAACCCGCGTCAGCCTTACATTCAATATCGCAGCGGGAGGGGACCATGGAGCACAGCATCCTGGTAGTCGAGGATGATGAAATTCTCGCCGACAACATTCGCACCTACCTCGGCCTCAAGGGCTTCGAGGTCACCGTTTGCCACAGCGCGGAGTTGGCGCTGGAGCAGATCAAGCGGGGCCAGCCCGATGCGGTGCTGACCGACAACTCGCTGCCGGGCATGAGTGGGCACGACCTGCTGCGTACCTTGGTGGCGCAAGTGCCGGACCTGAAAGTGATCATGATGACCGGCTACGGCAATGTCGAAGATGCCGTGCAGGCAATGAAGGAGGGCGCCTTCCATTACCTGAGCAAACCGGTGGTGCTGGCCGAGCTCAAGCTGACCCTGGACAAGGCGCTGGCTGCCGAGCGCATGGAGCGCACCTTGTCGTTCTACCAGGAGCGCGAGGCGCAGAAGTCCGGGTTGCAGGCGTTGATCGGCGAATCACCGACGATGCTCACCCTCAAGCACACCCTGCGCCAGGTGCTGGATGCCGAGCGGCGCATGGCCAGCGATGATTTGCCACCGGTGCTGATCGAAGGCGAGACCGGTACCGGCAAGGAACTGGTGGCCCGCGCCCTGCATTTCGATGGTTCGCGCAGCAAGGGGCCGTTCATCGAGTTCAACTGTGCCTCGATTCCGGCCAATCTGCTGGAAGCGGAGCTGTTCGGCCACGAAAAGGGCGCCTTTACCGATGCCAAGGAACGCCGGGTGGGCCTGGTGGAGGCTGCCGATGGCGGTACCTTGTTCCTCGACGAGATTGGCGAGATGGACCTGGTGCTGCAGGCCAAGCTGCTCAAGTTGCTGGAAGACCGCACTATCCGCCGGATCGGCTCGGTGAAGGAGCGCAAGGTCGACCTGCGGGTGATCAGCGCCACCAACTGCAACCTGGAGCAGATGGTGCAGCAGGGCAAGTTCCGCCGCGACCTGTTCTTCCGACTGCGCATCATTGCCCTGAAGGTACCGCGCCTGTATGCCCGCGGGCAGGACGTATTGCTGTTGGCGCGGCATTTCCTGGCCCATCATGGCCGGCGTTATGGCAAGCCGAACCTGCGCTTTTCCGCCGAGGCGGAAAACCTGATGCTCGGTTACAGCTGGCCAGGCAATGTGCGCGAACTGCGCAACATGCTGGAGCAGACCGTGCTGCTGGCACCGAACGAGGTGGTGCAGGCGCATCAGCTCAACCTGTGCATGACCCTGATCGACGAGCCGCTGGTGCAACAGGCGGCGCCTGCGGTGTTCGAAATGCCTCGCCACGAACCCGAGCCCGGCACCAGCCTGCCGGACATGGAGCGTGACCTGGTATGCAAGACCCTGGACCGCACGGACTGGAACGTGACCAAATCGGCGCGCATGCTCGGGCTATCGCGGGACATGCTGCGTTACCGGATCGAGAAACTGGGGCTGACCCGGCCGGACAAGCGCCAGTGGTGAGGCCCCCACCTGTGGGAGCGGCATTTGTGGGAGCGGCCTTGTGTCGCGAAAGGGCCGCAAAGCGGCCCCGGGATTGATGCGCAACAGTTGAAATTGCTGGGGCTGCTTTGCAGCCCTTCGCGACACAAGGCCGCTCCTACAGGGATTGCGGCAACTTTTGGAATTTGAGGGCATTGATCAACGCTGATTATCGGCTGCTCCCTGCCGCCCGGTACCTTCCGAGCCACTGCCATCCATACCCGGCAAATCCCGGTTGTCATTCTGTTCAGCGGGCGGGCTGTCCGGGTCGTTGCCTTTTATGCGTGGGTCGGTGTCCCGCGGCATGGGCTTTTCGATCGGGTTGAGGGTGCTGTCCGCGCCCGGCTTGGGCGCCGGGTTGTGCGGGTCGTCGGGGTAGGTGGGGCCAGTGCCGGCAGCCATGGCCAATGGCGCGGCGAGCAGGGCAATCAGAAGGATGCTTGAGCGGGGCATGGCAGGCTCCTTTGCTTCGGGTAGGGTTGATACTTCTGTTCGGCCCTACCCGAAGCTTCAAGGTGCCATTACCCCGATCAACGGTTACACCACCAGCGACAGCAACATGATGAAGATGATGCCGACGATCGACAGGATGGTCTCCATCATGCTCCAGGTCTTGAAGGTTTCCGCCACGGTCATGTTGAAGTACTGCTTCACCAGCCAGAAGCCGGCGTCGTTGACATGGGACAGGATCAGCGAGCCGGCGCCGGTGGCCAGCACCAGCAGCTCGCGGTTGACCCCTGGCACCAGGTCGATCACCGGTGCAACGATGCCCGCGCCGGTGATGGTGGCGACCGTGGCGGAACCGGTGGCAATGCGGATTACTGCCGCTACCAGCCAGGCCAGCATGATCGGCGAAATCTCCGCCTGCACGGCCATCTGCCCGATCACGTTGCCCACGCCGGTATCTACCAGCATTTGCTTGAAGCCGCCGCCGGCACCAACGATCAGCACGATCGCCGCAGTCGGTGCCAGGCTCTGGTCGAGCATCTTCATGATCTGCTGGCGGTTGAAGCCGCGGGCCGAGCCGAAGGTATAGAAGGCCAGCAGCAGGGCAGCGAGCAGGGCGGTAATGGGGTGGCCGATCAGGTCCATCCACTGACGCACGATGTGCTCGGCTGGCAGCACCACGTCGGCAAAGGTCTTCAGCAGCATCAGCACCACTGGCAGCAGCACGGTGACCAGGGTGATGGTGAAGCTCGGCAGATTGCCCTGGTCGGACTCCTTGGCGATCTGGTCCATCAGCTCCTGGGACGGGGTGCCCGGGATGTAGCGTGAAATGAAGTTACCGAACAGCGGGCCGGCGATGATGGCGGTAGGCAGCGCCACGATCAGGCCATAGAAGATAGTCTTGCCGATGTCGGCATGGAAGATGCCGATCGCCAGCAGCGGGCCCGGGTGTGGGGGCACCAGGCCATGCACCACTGACAGGCCGGCCAGCAGCGGAATGCCGATCTTGATCAGTGACACGCCAGAGCGCCGGGCGACGATGAACACGAGCGGAATCAGCAGCACGAAGCCGATCTCGAAGAACAGCGGAATGCCCACCAGGAAGGCGGCGAACATCATTGCCCAGTGCACGTTCTTCTTGCCGAAGGCGCGGATGAGGGTTTGCGCGATCTGGTCAGCCCCCCCGGAGTCGGCCATCAGCTTGCCAAGCATGGTGCCCAAGGCAAGCACGATGCCGACGAAGCCCAGCACGCCGCCAAAACCGTCCTGGAACGATTTCATGACCTTGGCCACCGGCATGCCGGAGGTCAGGCCAAGGAAGCCGGCCGCGATGGTCAGGGCGACGAAGGGGTGGACTTTGAAGTGGGTGATCAGCAGGATCAGCCCGACGATGGTAACCAGCGCGTCGAGCAGCAGGAAGGTATCAGTAGCCAGTCCGAACATGGTTTGAAGGCCTCGGTCTTATCGTTGTTTTGGCGTAGCTTTTTGGAACTTTGCTTGCGCTCGTGGGGCAGGGTAGCGCTGTCTTGGGTAGCCCGGGTAAGCCGCCAGGTTCAGGCGGTTTGTGCCAGGCCCGGCTCACCGCGGCCCTTCAGCCAGCTGTCCACCGCTTCGGCAAGCGCTTCGATGGGCTGGGTGGCGTCAAGCGCGATGGTCAGTGGTTCGCCGTGTGGCGGCTCAAGGGCTGCGAACTGGCTGTCGATGAGGCTCGCCGGCATGAAATGCCCGGGGCGGGCCAGCACGCGTTTTTCCGCTTCGGCCGGTGACAGTTCGAGGAATACGAATACCAGCCCGGGCATGGCATCGCGCAGGGAATCGCGATAGCGGCGCTTGAGCGCGGAACAGGTCAGGATCGGACGTTCCCCGGCCTTGGTCGTGGCTTGCAGTTCCTGGCCAAGACGCACCAGCCAGCCGGCACGGTCGCTGTCGTCCAGGGGTATGCCAGCGCTCATCTTGCGGATGTTTTCGGCAGAGTGGAAAGCGTCGCCTTCGATCAGGCGGCCGCCGCTTCGGGCGGCGATGGCAGCACCGATGCAGCTTTTGCCGCAACCGGCCACGCCCATCACCACGATGGCGGACAGGGGAGAATTCATCAGTACCTCCTGCGGGTGAGATAGCGCTGTCTCGTCGTCGACGAACAGTCACCTCCCCGGTGTTATTGATCTTGTCCTTACGCAGTATGGACGCTTGGCGGCCAGCGCGCGGCGGCGGCTACAAAGATTACATTGCCTGCGTCCTGAGACAGCGCTACCTTAGTGGCCGTTCCCTTTCCTTGCAAGTAGTAAAATTACAACATCCATGTCCCGCACCGGCTCCCGCACCACAGGTCGTCCCACTCTGGCAGAAGTGGCCAGGCTTTCCGGGGTTTCCCCGATTACCGCCTCGCGCGCCCTGCGCGGGGTCAGCACGGTTGCGCCAGAGCTGGTGGAAAAGGTCGTTGCTGCCGCGGCGAGCCTCGGCTATGTGGCCAACCCGGCGGCCCGTGCCCTGGCTTCGGCGCGCAGCCAGTCGGTGGTGGTGTTGATCCCGTCGCTGTCCAACCAGCTCTTCATCGACACCCTGGAAGCCATTCATGAGGTCATGCGCCCGCGCGGGCTCGAAGTACTGATCGGCAACTATCACTATGATCTTGCCGAAGAAGAGAACCTCATCCGCAACTACCTGGCCTACCAGCCCTGCGGCATGCTGCTGACCGGTTTCGAGCGCAGCGAGGCATCGCGGCAGATGCTGGCGGCCAGTGGGGTGCCCTGTGTGCACATGATGGAACTGAATGGCGAGGCCGGGGCGTTGTCGGTCGGCTTCTCGCAGCAGCAGGCGGGGCGCGCCGCGGCCCGCCACCTGATCGAGCGCGGGCGCAAGCGCCTCGCGTTCATTGCCGCGCAGCTCGACCCGCGGGTGATGCAGCGTGCCGAAGGGTTCCGCCAGGCGTTGGCCGAGGCCGGCTTGCAGGCTGCCGAGCTGGAAGTGCTGGCGCCGGAGCCTTCTTCCATTGCCTTGGGCAGCACGTTGTTCAGCCAGCTGCTGCAGCAGGCGCCGGATGTCGACGGCATCTTCTTCTGCAACGACGACCTGGCCCAGGGCGCGGTGCTGCAGGCATTGCGCCAAGGGGTGGAGGTGCCGAGGCAGGTGGCGATGGTCGGTTTTAACGACCTGCCGGCTTCGGCGCACATGGTGCCGCGGCTGACCTCGATTCGCACGCCTCGGGCCGCCGTGGGGCGCGGTGCTGCACAGGCGCTGCTGGCGTTGCTCGATGGCAAGCGGGTGCCGAACGCGCAGCAGGACCTGGGCTTCGAGTTGATGGTGCGGGAGAGCTCGTGAGTTTGTCCTGAGGGGGGCGAGCGCCGCGCGGGCGGCGCTCGATCTCACAAGCGCCACAAGAACCACGACTTACGCCAGGCGATCTATGCTCAGGACACCGTGCATAAAGGAGCCCGGCGTCATGTTCGATTTCCACCGCAAGTCCGATCTGGTCGAGATTCAGCGCAGTCATCAGGCCTTGGCCAGCTTGCAGGCCAAGCTGGCGGCTATCAGCCGCTCCATGGCAATGATCGAGTTCACCCCCGACGGCACAATTCTCGATGCCAATGAGCGCTTCTGCCAGGCCATGGGCTACAGCGCCGAGGAGTTGCGCGGCAAGCACCACCGGCTGTTCTGCGACCCTGGCTACGCGAAGAGCGCCGAGTACCAGCAACTGTGGCGTGAACTGGGGCAGGGCAAGGCCATCAGCGGTACCTTCGAGCGCATCGACAAGGCCGGCCGCGAAGTCTGGCTGGAAGCCAGCTACATGCCGGTACTGGACGAGCAGCACCAGGTCACCAGCGTTATAAAGGTGGCATCCGACATCAGCCAGCGGGTGATGGAGGAGCACGAGAGCGAAAGCCTGCTCAAAGCCATCAGCCGCTCCATGGCTGTGATCGAATTCACCCCGCAAGGCCGGGTGATCAAGGCCAACCAGAACTTCCTCGACACCATGGGCTATCGCCTGGACGAGGTGGTCGGCCGCCATCACGGGCTGTTCTGCCTGGCGCATGAGCGCGAATCGGCCGAATACCGTGAGTTCTGGGCTTCGCTCAACCGCGGCGAATACCACTCGCACCGTTTCGAGCGCGTCGACAAACATGGCCAGACGGTCTACCTGGAGGCTTCCTACAACCCGATCTTCGACAGCAAGGGCCGCCTGTACAAGGTGGTGAAGTTTGCCAGCGACATCACCCGCCAGGTCAGCACCCAGCAAAGCGCTGCCGATGCTGCCCATGCCAGTTCGGTACAGACCGATGCCTGCGCGCGCAAGGGAACCGAGGTGGTACAGCAGGCGGTGCAGGTGATCGAACAGATTTCCAATGAACTCAACGACGCGGCACGCAGCATCGATGCGGTGAGCAAGCAGTCGGATGTGATCGGGCAGATCGTGCTGACCATCCGCGGTATCGCCGACCAGACCAATCTGCTGGCCTTGAACGCAGCCATCGAGGCTGCCCGCGCCGGTGAACATGGGCGCGGTTTTGCCGTGGTGGCCGACGAGGTGCGCAACCTGGCGGCACGAACCAGCAAGGCCACACTGGAAATCGTTGATGTGGTGCGGCAGAACCACGACCTGTCGCTGTTGGCTGTGGCCAGCATGCAGTCGAGCCTGAAGCGTACCGGCCATGGTGTTGCGCTGGCCAACGAGGCCGGCACCGTGATCATGGAAATCCAACAGGGTTCACGGCACGTGGTAAACGCCATCAGCCAGATCAGTTCGACGCTGCAATTGCATTGAGCGCATCGCCCAGCTCGTCCAGCAGGGTCTCCAGGCTGGCTTGTAATTGCAGGCGCAGGTCAACCGTCGGCAGGCCCTGATCCTGGGCCTGCTCGATGGCTTCGCAATCCTTGACCACCTTGCGTACCTTGAGCATTTTCGCCCCGCCCTTGATCCGGTGAGCCAGGGCGCGCACAGCCTCGCCGGGGGCGTCTGCTGCCAGTGTGCGCAGGGTGGCCAGGTCTTCGCTGACGCTTTGTGTCAGCTGTTCCAGCAAATTCCGCGTCAGTTGCTGGTCGTCCTGGGTCAGGTGACGCAGTTCGCCAAGGTTGAACCCGCTGGCGCGCCGCGCTGGCGGTTGTTGCCGGGATTGAGTGTGGGGCAGGTGGGTCTTGAGCGTACGCAGGCCAATGGGTTTGAACAGGCATTCGTCCATGCCGCTGGCCAGGCAGCGGGCACGCTCCTCAGCCTGGGCGTTGGCGGTGACACCGAGAATGCGGCAAGGCGCCAGGCCGCGTTCGCCCTCGAAGCTGCGGATGCGGCGGGTCAGCTCGTGGCCATCCATGACCGGCATGCTGCAGTCGGTGATCACCAGGTCGAAGCGCGCGGCCTGCCAGCGTGCCAGTGCGATTTCCCCGTTCTCCGCCAGCGTGACCCGATGCCCCAAGGTATGCAGTTGCCGCTCCAGCAGCAGCAGGTTGGCGGGGTAGTCGTCGACTACCAATATGTTCAGCGGGCTGCTGTTTTCCAGCACCGGCTCATGCTGTTCGACCTGTACCGGTGCTGCGCAGACGGGCAACTGCAGGCTGACCTGCACCTTGGTGCCAACGCCTTCGACGCTCTGCAGGTTCAAGGTACCGCCCATCAACTCGGCCAGGGTGCGGCTGATGACCAGCCCCAGGCCGGCGCCCTGGCGTGCCCGTGGGCCGTCGGCCTGGACGAAGGCGTTGAACAGCCGGGCCTGGTCGGCTGGGCTGATGCCGATGCCGGTGTCTCGCACGTTCAGTTCCACTGCCAGGCTGTCAGTGTCGGTGTGCGAGGGCAGCAGCAGGCTTGCCTGGACTTCACCGCGGTCTGTGAACTTGATGGCATTGCTGATCAGGTTGGACAAGACCTGCTTGAGGCGCAGTGGATCCCCCAAAACCCAGATCGCTGCAGCGGGCAGTTCGCTGTGCAAGTGCAGGCCTTTGGCCCGTGCATTGCCTTCGAATACCCGCACGGTGGCGCGTACCAGTTCGACCAGGTTGGTGGGCACCGGCTGCAGGGTGATGTGCCCGGATTCGATGCGGGAAATGTCGAGAATATCGCCGATCAGCTCAAGCAGGCCGATGGCCGAATCGTGGGCAGTCTGCAAGGTCTGGGTGTCGCAACGGCCGCCGCGGCTGTCTTCCAGGGCCAATTCCAGCAGGCCGATCACGGCATTCATCGGTGTACGGATTTCATGGCTCATGGTGGCCAGGAAGGTGCTTTTGGTCTGGCTGGCCTGTTCGGCGTCGTCCTTGGCCTGGCGCAATTGCTCCAGCAGGCCGCGGCTGAGCGCAAGCTGTGCCTGCAGGGCATGCTGGGCCTCGGTGCGCTGGTTGATCAGCTTGCGCAGATAGCTGTTCCAGAACACCACACCGGCCAGCAGCAAGGCCGACAGCACCAGTACCTGCAAGGCCAGGGTGCGATAGTCGCGCCAAGGGCTGTCACTGACCATGGTGGTGATGCGCCAGCGGTTGATCAACTGGTCCAGTTCTTCGGGTGGAATGCTCAGCAGCGCCTTGTCGAGGATTGCCTGCAGCTGCGGCTGGTCTGCGGCCACGGCGAATGCGGCGATGGCCGGGTCGTCGTCGAGCACGCTGGCAATGCGCAGGCGGTCCTTGAAAACATGGCTGATGTAGTAGGCAGCATTGATATGGCTGCTCAAGGCGACGTCTGCGGCACCGTTGGCCACGGCTTCCATCAGGCCGAGCGGGTTGTCCACTTCGACCATCCTGGCCTTTGGGTAGCGTTGTTGCAGCACGGCCCGTTGCGGCGAGCCACGCACCAGGGCAATGCGCTGGCCATCCAGCACCATGGCCTGCGCCGGTAATGCATTGTCGCCACGGGTGACCAGCACCCGCGGGCTGACCAGGTAGGGGCGGGTAAAGCGCAGTTTTTTCGAACGGTCCGTGCTATAGCCCAGTGCGCCGATCATCTGCGCATCGCCGCGCGCCAGGCGCTCGACCATTGCCTGCGCCGACGGGCTTTCGACCGGCTTGAAATGCAGCCCTGTGCGCAGCGAGATCTGCTTGAGCAGGTCGAGGGTGATGCCGCTGGGGCGGTGCTGGGTATCGTTGAAGGTGAGCGGTGCCAGCGAGGTGTTGACCAGCACGCTGACGCTTGGGTTGGCGGCGATCCAGGCTTCTTCTTCGGCGGTGAGGGCGGTGAGGTGGCGCTGCAGCAGCAGGCTGGTGTTGCCACTGCTCCAGCGGCGCAGGATGTTCAGGCGTTCGCTTTCGCTGATGCGCGCCAGCGCCTTGTCGATCAACTGACGCAGGCGCGAGTTGTCACTGGCCAGGGCAAAGGCAAACGCCCCAGGGGCAACCTGGCAGAAGTGGTCGATCTTCAGTGTGCCCTGGTAACTTTTGCCAATCGCGAAGTCGGTACTGATGGCATCGCCCAGATAGGCGTCGGCCTCGCCCAGTTCGACGGCAGCCAGCCCGGCCAGCGTCGAGCGATACAGGCTCAATTGCGCCTTTGGGTACAGGCTGCGGACGCTGCTGGCCGGCAGGTAATGATCGACCATGGCCAGGCGCAGGCCGGCGAGGTCGGGGGTGTTCTTCAAGCTGTGCCCCTCGCGGGTGACGATGACCGGCAGGTCTTCGGCGTAGCTCGCACTGAGGCTTAGCTGAGCATCCGCTGCCTCGAAGGCGTTGGAGCTGCCCAGCAAGTCGATACGGCCGTCGCGGAGCGCAGCGATGGCTTCGTGGCGGCTGTCGAAACGTCGGACTTCGATGTTGATGCCCAGCTGTTCAGCGATGATGCCTGCGTAGTCTGCGCTGAGGCCTTCGTAGTCGCGCTGGCTGACATTGATTTCCAGCGGTGGGTAGTCGGGCCGTGAGCTGCCCAGCACCAGGTGCTGGCGCTGCTGGAGCCATTGCCGCTCTTCGCTGGACAGCGCGAGCGGGGCGGTGGCGCTGATCGAGCGTGCCAGTAACTGGCGGGGTTCGCTGTTGGCCAGCAGCGCGCCGGAACTGGCCAGGCCGATGACCAGAAGGGCGCTTGCCAGCAGGCGCTGCATTGCCACCGAGCGCTCAGTAGACGTTGTTGCGTTTGGCCAGGTCGACCATCTCAACCAGCGATTCCGTCTTGAGCTTTTCCATGATGCGGCCCCGGTAGGTGCTGATGGTCTTGGCACTGAGGTTCATGCAGGTGCCGATATTCTTGTTGTTCTCGCCGCGTGACAGGCGCCTCAGCACTTCCATTTCCCGGTTGGACAGGCTCGCCAGGCGCATAGGCTCGCTTTCCAGCGAGTTGCTGTTGACCGACATCTGCGGGAAGGTCGAGTAGCCCTTGACCAAGGCCTTCAGCGCAAACAGCAAGGCCTCGTGGTCCTCGTCCTTGGTGACGAAGGCGCCGATGCCGGCATCCAGGCAGCGCCGTACATACAGGTCGGTGGCCTGGCCGGTCAGTACCATGATCTTGGGGGCCGGTTCCAGGCTTTGGAGGCGCTTGATGACTTCCATGCCGTCCAGGCCCGGAAGCCCGATGTCAAGGATGACCACGTTCGGGCGCAGTCTGCGGACCACCTGCGTGACTTCACTGCCATCGCCAACTTCACCGACGACCTCAAAGCGCTCGCGGTCGAGCAACATTTTCAAGGACAGTCGCACTATGGGGTGGTCGTCGACGATGAGCACGGTAGTCATGAAGAAAACTCCTGTCAGGATGTGGTCCGCTTCCTGGATCACTCAGGAATACGTCTGCAAGTGGGGTTATCGGAAGCGCTGCACGATACGACCATTCCCGAAATTTGGTAATGCCGAGTATAGAAGTGTTGAAAGTCCCCGGGCTAGTTGTTGAAAAGTCCTACAAAAAGTGGGAAAGACATCACCCTGACAAAGCGGCGATGTCCGTTTTCTGAATGTTTTGAAACAGCTCACGCGCAAACCGAGTGTGCTTTGCTGACACGCTGGGTCGAGGCAGGGTTGTTGACCAGCGCCTGGCCGACCCGTGTCGGGCGTGCCACCAACTGGCCGGTGCAATTCGGGCAGCGGCCCTGGAAACGGGTTTCGGCGCAGGTGCGGCAGAAGGTGCATTCGAAGGAGCAGATCAGCGCATCGGGGCTGTCACCGGGCAGGTCGGTATCGCAGCACTCGCAGTTTGGGCGTAGGTCCAGCATGGGCATGACTCCTGTTTGCAGGCGGGAAACCGGAGTCTGCTACGCCCGTGGCGAACCTGGCAATGCTCAGTCGCCAGTGCGATACAGGTGGGCGTGCCCGGCGCGGTACAAGGCAGAATCGGCAAACGGGGCGTCGCCCAGCACATGGCCCACCAGGATCAGCGCCGTGCGCCGAAAGCCCTTGGCCGCGACGCGTTCGACGATATCGCCAAGAGTGCCGCGCACCCAGTCCTGGTCCGGCCAGGTGGCGCGGTGCACCACCGCCACCGGGCAATGCGCGCCGTAGTGCGGCAGCAGTTCATCGACGATACGCGACAGGTGCTTGACCCCCAGGTGAATTGCCAAGGTGCTGCCGTGGCGCGCCAGGTCGCCCAATTGCTCGCCGGGCGGCATCGGCGAACTGTCGCCATAGCGGGTGAGGATTACTGTCTGCGCTATCTGGGGCAGGGTCAGTTCGCAACCGAGCAGGGCGGCGCTGGCCGCCGTGGCGGTGACCCCGGGGATGATCTGGTAATCGATGCCCAGCGCCTGCAGGTGGCGGATCTGCTCGCCGATGGCGCCGTACAGGCTGGGGTCGCCACTGTGTACCCGGGCCACATCCTGGCCTTGCTCATGGGCATTGCGCATGGCGGCAATGATCTGCTCCAGGTGCAGTTCGGCACTGTTGATCACGGTCTCGGCCTGGTGGCCCTCGAGCACGGCTGCGGGTACCAGCGAGCCGGCATAGATGATCACCGGGCACTGGCGGATCAGCCGTTGGCCCTTGACCGTGATCAGTTCCGGATCGCCGGGGCCGGCGCCTATGAAGTAGACCGTCATGGAAAGTCCTTGCAGGAAAGAGGGGGAAACGCTCAACAGGCCAGGGCGAGGGTGGCCGGGCTCAGCACCTGGCGAGTCAGCAGCAATCTTGCCGTGCCAAGCCGCTGGCTGGCCAGGGCCAGGGCCGCACTCTCTGCCACGCCCCAGCAGCCGCTGTGGGCATGGGCAGCGGCGGAGCGGTGGCTTAGCTGGGATTCGTAGGGCTGCAACTGCGCGCTATCGTACAACACCAAGGGCACGCCGAGGCGTTCGGCCAGTTGCTGCAAGCCGGGTTCGTCGGCCTTCAGGCTGATGCTGGCGATGCCGTGCAGGTCGGCCAACGCCAGGCCCTGGTTGGTCAAGGCCTGGCGTAGTAAGGTTTCCAGTGTATCCGCCGGGCAACCCCGGCGGCAGCCGAAGCCGGCGTAAAACGCAGGCATCAGGCCTGGCTGGAGCGCCGGAACAGCCAGGCGCTGAGCAGGCCCAGGGCCAGCCAGAAGGCGGCGTTGGTCAACCAGGAGGCCACTTTGAACTGGGTTTCCAATGCGGCGGGGGCCAGGCTCTCGTGCACTTCTGGTTGCGGCGCACCGATCACGTGGGGAGTCACCAGCAGCACGGCACCCAAGGCCTTCAGCAACCAATGGCGGGCGAACACCAGCAGGGCGAGGCCCAGCGCGGTGGCGCTCGCGGTGCCTATCCACCAGGCCTGGCGCTGTCCCAGGTCGGCGGCTGCGGTACCCGGCAGCTCCGGCGGCAGGCCCAGGGTTGGGGCCAGGCAGAACACGGCGAAACCGGCCAGGCCCCACAGTGCGCCGGTGCCGGCACGTTTGGGTTCGCGCAGGCTGTACAGGGCGGTGAGGATCAGGGCGAAGCCGACCGCGACCACCAGGTTGCCGCCAGTGGTCGACAGCACACGCTGCCAGCCGTCTTCAGGCGACCAGGCTTCGGCGCTGTGTTCATGGGCGGCCACTTCGCCGGCATGCTCGTGCTGGGCAACCGGGGCCGAGGATTCGTAGGTTTCTGCCTCGAGGATAAGCGGGGCGACCCAGAAGCTTTGCAGCAAGGTCAGCAGCAAGGCCGCCAGCAACCCGCTGAAGCCCGCGGTACGGGCAATGCGTGTGATCATCGGGCGTACTCAGTGGCAGGGGAAGGCGGCGCTGTGGCGGGTGTCATGGGCGGCGTTGTGCACGGCCTCGATGTGCGAGAAGCCGGCGAAGTACACCAGGCACAGGCCCAGCAGGCTGGCGCCGACGGCGATGACGACACGTTGGCTGAGGGTGACGGGGGTAGTGATGCTGTGTTGCTTGGCGCTGGTGACGGGCATGACGCGTTCCTCTGCTTTTTGTGGGCAATGGGCAAGCGCGGCAGCCCCGAGCATGACGGCCCAGGGGAATGCAACAGCGCCCGCCCTCCGCGGGGTGTTCATGAACGCCAGGCCGGTCTCCGGGCTTGCGAGGAGGAGCCAGGCTCCTGGAAGGCGTCACCTTCCCATGCCGGGTGATCGGGCACAGTGGTACAGACGCTTCGCTCGCTTACCGTTGCGGGGGCAGCACCGGCCTTGTCCGGCCCTGCTGGAGGGCCTGCGACGCACCGGTTTCCCGTTTCACCCCCATGGGGGCACCTGAACGCGAGGCATAAGGAGACCATGGGGCGGGGCTGCCGTCAATTGCCAGGTTCGAGTTTGCGGTCGCTCCCGGTCAGCCTCGGGCAAACGCCGCCAGCTTGTCCCCGTCCAGCCGGTAGCGCACCCACTCATCCTGCGCTTCGGCCCCCAGCTTCTGGTAGAAGCCGATCGCCGGCTCGTTCCAGTCCAGCACGCTCCATTCCAGCCGCCCGCAATTCTTCGCAACCGCTTCGCGGGCAATGTGCCTCAGCAATTGCCGCCCGGCACCGTCGCCGCGTTGCTCGGGCGTTATGTACAGGTCTTCCAGGTAGATGCCGTTGCGCCCGAGCCAGGTCGAGTAGCTGTAGAAATACACGGCAAAGCCGATTGCCTGGTCATCGCGCTCGCAAATCAGGCTGTGCACGGTGCTGCCCTCGCCAAAAAGGCTGTGCTCGATATCGGCAACGCTCGCGATCACCTCGTGGCGAGCGCGTTCGTACTCGGCCAGTTCGGTGATGAAGGCCAGGATCTGCTCGGCATCGGCGCGAACGGCAGGGCGGATGGTGAGGCTCATGGTGGACGGCTTCCTTGGTCTGGTGGTAGCGGTACAGCGATGTGTATCTACACAATTTAGTAGAACTGTATCGGTCGCGGAGAAGGGCGACTCCGTTAGTGTGACAGCACCCATAAAGAATGTGGAATGCCTGCCATGCTTGCCTCTGCCGACCTGCTCACCGCCTTCGTGCTGTTTGCTTTCGTGTCCTCCATCACTCCTGGCCCCAACAACACCATGCTTTTGGCCTCGGGCGTCAACTTCGGTGTGCGCCGCTCCATTCCCCACGCGATGGGGATCAGCGTCGGTTTCATGGTAATGGTGCTGGCTGTTGGCCTGGGCCTGGGCGAGGTGTTCAAGGCCTGGCCGGCGCTGTACACGGTCTTGCGCTATACCGGTGCCGTCTATCTGCTGTACCTGGCCTGGAAGATCGCCACTTCGGGGCCGGTCGGCACAGCTTCGTCCAGTGCCCGCAAACCGCTGGGCTTCTGGGGGGCGGCGGCATTCCAGTGGGTCAACCCCAAGGCCTGGGTGATGGCTGTCGGGGCAATCACTACCTACACGCCGGCGCAAGGCTATGTAACCAACGTCATTGTCATTGCCGCCTTGTTTGCCTTGGTCAACCTGCCGAGTGTCGGGGTGTGGGTGATGTTCGGCAGTGCCCTGCGCAACCTGTTGCAGAACCCGCGCTGGCTGATGCTGTTCAATGTCCTGATGGCCTTGTTGCTGGTGATTTCACTGTACCCGCTGCTGTTTGTAGAATCGGCGTTTTCCTGACCCCGCGAGTACAGCAAACCGATGCAGTTGATCCCCTGGTCCCACGAATGCACCGAAGGCTTCACCCTGCGTGGCTGGCGAACCCCGGCCAGTGGCAAGCCGCTGCTGCATTTTTTGCACGGCAACGGTTTCTGCTGCCTGGCCTACCAGCCATTGCTGATGCGCCTGGGTGAACATTTCGACCTGTGGCTCAGTGATGTCCAGGGCCATGGTGACAGTGACCATGGCGGGGTATTTCGTGGCTGGAACCGCACCGCTGCGCTTGCGCTGGAGGCTTTCGCAGCCGGGCGAAGCGAGTATGGCGACGTGCCGCGTTTTGCCGTCGGGCACAGCTTCGGTGGTGTGCTTACCGGCCTGATCCTGGCCAGTGAGCCGCAACTGTTCACCCGTGCCGTGCTGCTCGACCCGGTACTGTTCAGCCGGCGCATGCTGGGTGTGATGGGGGTGGCAGCCCTGGTTGGCTTGCACCGGCGTCACGCCCTGGCACGCAAGGCCGCCAGCCGTCGCAGTCACTGGCCCGACCGCGAGGCAGCCCAGGCTTCGCTGCATGGGCGGGGCATCTTCAAGGGGTGGACCGATGCGGCGCTGCGGGCCTACGTCGAGCATGCCATCGGCGACTGCGGCGATGCGGTAGTGCTCAAATGCCGCCCCAGCCGCGAAGTGGAAATCTTCAGTTCCTTCCCCAAGCGCATGTGGGCAAGCCTGGCGGCGATCCGCACGCCCACTCAAGTGCTGTACGGCGAGCACACCTACCCCTTCGTGCACCATTCGGTGAGCCGCCTGGCGGCGCTGAACCCTCAGGTGAGCGCCAGGCAGGTTGCAGGTGGACACTGCTTCATGCAGGAACATCCTGAGGCTTGTGCTGAAGAAGTGCAGGCCTTCCTGCTGCAGGGACCGGCGGGATAGTTTTTCCAGACAGTGCCGAGAGTAAAGGCGTGAGTAATCTTGGGCTTTGCCCGAGCGTATGAACATGACCAGCAAGACCTTGCTACAGCCATCGTATCTGCAAAAGCGCTACGACTATTCCTGCAAGACAATCGAGTCACTCAGGCAGGCCATGTGCAGCCCGCTTGCACCACTGGCGGGGCGGGCTCCTCTGGCCGTGGTCAGTGTGGGCTCCTATGGCCGATGCGAGGTTTCCCCTGTTTCGGACATCGACTTCTTCATTGTTCATGACAGCAGTCTGCCGGCGGAACGTCTGGACGACATACTGCGCCAGGTCGGCGACCTTGTTCGGCCCATCAGCCATCCGGGGGAAAGCGACGAGGCGAAATTCGGCCGAGAGGCGTTGGCGCTGTACTCGGACTTGAGTGAACACATAGGCTGGAAGTGCGAAGACAATACCGCGCTGACCAGGCGGATGCTGATGTTGCTCGAAGGCCGGCCTCTCTTCGGGCATGGAGCCTTTGCCCGGTGGCAGCATGACCTGCTGTGCCGTTATGTACCTGACGACCATGGCAGCGGGCTTGCCAGGTTCCTGCTTAACGACCTGATCCGCTACTACCGCACCCTCATGGCGAACTTCGAGGAAAAGAGGGCCGAAGGCAAGGCATGGGGGGTACGCAACATCAAACTGCAATTTTCGCGAAAACTGCTTTTTGCAGGCGGCATCGTGGCGATTGCCGAGGTCCATGGCCTTCCGGCGCCGTCGAAGATCATGCGCCTTCAACAACTGCTGGCCCTTACCCCTTTGCAACGCCTGGCAATGCTCGGTCATTCCAACCCGTATAGCGTGGGTCTGTTCGAAGACTACGCAGTCTTTCTCGA
This sequence comes from Pseudomonas sp. TE3-3-F2023, assembly GCF_036784815.1. NCBI lineage: Bacteria > Pseudomonadati > Pseudomonadota > Gammaproteobacteria > Pseudomonadales > Pseudomonadaceae > Pseudomonas > Pseudomonas sp. TE3-3-F2023. The sequence goes on from NZ_CP145113.1 coordinate 3,426,646, forward strand.
GTTGATTTCCTCGGTGGAAAATCGCCTTCATCTGGACAGACTGACCCCAGGCCAGGCAATGGCGGATCCGGTCTATCGGGAACTCAGGGTGCGGGGGCAAGCCTTTTCGTTGAAGCTGGAGCATTGGTTGAGGTCGCAGTACCCGGGGCATCCGATACTTCACGCCGTGTTTTTCTGATTGTCCTTTTAATGAGACGATGCATGCCATTGAAGCCAACTATTGCTTGATTGGTATCACTGGTAAGGTTATCTCAACCAAGAGAGGAGCCTTCTCATGAAAACGATTCTGGGTATTCACCGCAGCCCCCACGCTCATTGGGTAGGTGATGGTTTCCCGGTGCGCAGCCTGTTCACCTACGACAACCTGGCCAGCAAGATCAGCCCGTTCTTGCTGCTGGACTATGCTGGCCCTCATGACTTCACCTCGACCAGTGCACGGCGCGGCGTTGGCCAGCACCCGCACCGAGGCTTCGAGACCGTGACCATCGTTTACCAGGGCGAACTGGAGCACCGCGACTCCACCGGCGCTGGCGGCTTGATCGGCCCCGGTGACGTGCAGTGGATGACTGCTGCCAACGGCATCATCCATGAAGAGTTCCACTCCCCAGGCTTCGCCCGCACTGGCGGTACGCTGGAGATGGTACAACTGTGGGTGAACCTGCCGGCGCGGGACAAGCGCGCAGCGGCTGGCTACCAGACGCTGCTGGCCGAGGACATCCCGGTGGTGGCGCTGGACGGCGAGGGCGGCAGCCTGCGGGTGATTGCAGGCGAATATCGTGGGCATTCGGGGCCGGCGCGGACCTTTACCGCCATGGATGTCTGGGACATGCGCCTGCATGCCGGTGCAACCGTGCAATTGCCGGTTGCCGCCGGGCGCAATGCGGCGCTGGTGGTGTTGCGCGGCAATGTGCGGATCAACGGCGAGCGCGAAGCCGGCCCAGCCAGCCTGGTGCTGTTTGACCGCGCCGGTGAGGATGTTGCCGTCGAAGCGCTGGAAGGTGCCAGCCTGCTGCTGCTCAGCGGTGAGCCGATCGACGAGCCGATCGTGGGTTATGGCCCGTTCGTGATGAACAGCCAGGCAGAAATTGCGGAGTCGTTCGACGACTTCCATACCGGGCGGTTCGGGCAGATGCAGGATGCACGGGATGGTGCGGCGCATTGATCCTGGTTGATTGAATGGCTGTCCGGGCTCTATCGCCGGCAAGCCAACTCCCACAGGTACAGCGACAATCTCGAGAGCGACGCTGTACCTGTGAGTGCTGGCTTGCTGGTGATAGCGTCGGTACAGGCATTACATTTGCTGGCATGATGCAGCCATGCTCAAGCTCACCCCCTTGCACGCAGTGCGCCGATCGTTACCCACCCCTGGCCACCAAATTCTGTGGCTGCGCTACCGCGCCCCTTATCATTGGCCCTCGACTCTGGCCTTCCTCGCTGCCCGCTGCATCCCCGGCATCGAGACCTGCCTTGACGGTACCTACCGCCGTACCCTGGTAATTGCCGGCCGCCACGCCGTCTTGCATGCCACACCTTCGGGCAGCCAGTACCTGCGGGTCCGCCTTGAAGGCGTTCCGGCCCGCGCGCTACCCGGCCTGACTGCCAGGCTCAGGCGGGTCTTCGACCTCGATGCCGACCCCGCGCGCATCAATGCCGTACTGTCCCGCGATCCGCTGATGGCCCGCCTGCTACAGGAACGCCCAGGCCTGCGCGTGCCGCAAGGCTGGGACGCTTGCGAGCAGGCCATGCGCACAGTGCTGGGGCAGCAGGTCAGTGTGGCCGGGGCCATGACCCTGGCCGGACGCCTGGTGCAACGCCACGGCATGCCCTTGCGCTGGCCTGCACCGGGCCTGAGCCATGTGTTCCCGGCGTTGCCGGTACTGGCGGCTGCGCAGTTCGATGGCATGGGCATGCCGCGGGCGCGCGCCGCCACTCTGGGCACGCTGGCCAGTGCCTTGCTGGCCGAGCCTGGATTGCTACGCCGCGGGCAAGAGCTGGATCAACTGCTGCGCAAGCTGTGCCAACTCAAGGGGATCGGCCCCTGGAGCGCGCACTACCTGGCGTTGCGTCAGGCCGGCGCGGCCGATGCCTTGCCGCTGGGCGACGTGGCGCTGGTCAAGGCGTTGCGCCTGCTCGAAGGAGACGACGCCCAACTGGCGCAACGAGCCCTGGCCTGGCGACCGTGGCGCGCCTATGCGGCGCAACATCTCTGGGCGTCGCTGGGGCCTGCCGACACCGCTCGTCGTTAAGTCTGCCATTGCGTTCGAACACCCGGCCTGCGCAGGCAATCTTCCACTAAGGTGCTAGATGATTCCCCGCATGATCATTGCCCAGGCGCATGGATGCCTGCCCCGGCATGCGCAATATCAATTGGCGCCTCGCCCGACAAAGGCGTACTCACACAACAGGCCATCCCAAAGAGAGGGTCGTACCATGTCGTTGATAGGAGTTTCGATGCTAGAAATGCGGCAGATGATCGAGCAGGCCTGCCTGCCCGACCGTTGCGAAGTCAGCTGCACGGACGGCGCCAACCTGACCATCCGCCTGTGTCAGGGCCAGAGTCTCGAGGAGAGCGTGACCCTAAGCGGGGTCCCCCTGCAAAGCCTCAACAGTTGCCGCGACCTGGTCAACCTGGTGGGGCAGCTGCACGCACTGCGTGACAGCCACCCGGCGCCACTCAAGGCGATTGCCTGAGGCACCTGCCGCGCCCCGGTCAGCCCAGGCTGGCCGGGCGCACATATTCCGGCATCAGGCCGTTGAACCAGAACAGGATCATCGCCACCAGGATGGTCACCAGCAGCAGCAACCCCACCCCCCATACGCAGGTCGCAAACAGCATGGCCTGTTCCTTCTTCAGGCGCAGGAAGGTCTGCAACCCGCCATACAGCAACACGCTGGCATAGGCCGAGGCTGCCAGCAGCGCCGCCAACGCCAGCCAGCGGATCGGCAGCAGGCCGACTACCCCGGCAAAGAACCATGGTGTGGCGCAGTAGGCGGCAAAGCCGATGCACTGGTTGAGGCTGGGCTGTGCATCGAAACCGCGCGACATCCAGCGGATCATGGTGCCCATCAACATCACCCCGACGACCGTGGTGGCATAGAGCAGGCCCGCCAGTTGCGCGGCGCTGGCCATGCTCAGGCGCACCCGTTCCTCGGCCGCCAGGCTCCAGCCGAAGGTGGTGGTGCCCACGAACAGGCACACCGCGGGGATCAACGCCAGGGCCAGCAGGCGCGGCAGATACTGCTGCGGGTGGTCTTCCTCGGCCCGGCGGATTTCCAGCCAGGCGTCGGCGGGGTGAGTGAAGAGCTTGAGCAAAGGACTGTTCATTGGCGTTCTCCGCGTTCTCCGGCGGGCGTGAGCCCTTTTGCTATGGAGACGTGCCGCACCTGCTGGGTTCAGCCGGGTTGCTCGCCGTTGATCGTCTTACAGCAGTTCCAGCAGCAGGTTCAGGCCGCCATCGCCGCACTTGCCCTGGTCGCGAACCACGCCGTGGTAGCTGCGCCCGTCCCAGACGAAGGCCACGCTGTGGGCACGGTCGACCTTGTCGGGCAGCGGCGGGCAGATGTGCAGGCGCAGGCCCGGGCGGCCCTGCAGCTCGAGGGCAGCGAGCTGGCACTGGCATTCCACGCTTTGTGCCACCGGGCCGAACAGGGTGTCGCGTACGTAATCGAGTTGTAATGAGGCATTGGGGGCGCGGCAGGGCATCTTCATGGGCGCGCGGCTCCGCTGTGAGGTGTCGGGAAACAGGGTTGGCAGGGCATAACGGGCTCCGGCTGAATAGTGCGGCTTATCGTTTGAAGCTTGCCTGGCCAAGATGTTCAACGCGTTTCATGCGCGTTCATCCTGTTTGCGCCGGGTGACGGGCCGTTGGTCCGATCAGTCACCGGCCTTGCGCAAGGTCAGGTTGATCCGCCGCTCACCCAGGCGCGGATGGATGCCGGGCTTGATCGGGAGCACGCCGTGAAAGCGCAAGCGGTCCTCGCCACCCCACACCAGCACATCGCCATGGCTCAGCGGAATGCGCTGGGTCTTGTCGGCGCGCTGCAGGCCACCGAACAGGAACACTGCCGGCAAGCCCAGCGACACCGACACGATCGGCTGGCCAAAGTCCCGCTCGTCGCGGTCCTGGTGGAGGCTCAGGCGGGTGCCCGGCAGGTAATGGTTGACCAGGCAGGCATCCGGCACGAAACCTTCGAACCCGGCCATGCTTGCGGCGCGGGCGGCGAGCTCGAGCAACACGAGGGGCAGGGCGGGCCAGAGTTTGCCGGTGAGCGGGTCGCTGGGGCTGTAGCGGTAGCCGTGTTCGTCACTGACCCAACCCAGCGTGCCGCAGTTGGTCAACCCTACCGCCATGCGCAGGCCTCCCGGAGTGTGCATGTGCCGGAACGGCGCGGCACGCAGCACCGGGCGCAGGGCATCGAGCAAGGCCTCGATCTCGGCCAGGGCGAAGCCGGGCAGCAGCACGGTGTGGCTGGCCAGGTGTTGCGGCTGGGGACCGAACAGGTCGAGGTCGGACTGGATCATGGGATTGGGCATCGGCTTGGTTGGGGCCATTGTAATGCGCTTGGCAGGCTTGGCCTATTCGCGGGTGGACAAGACGCCCCGCTTTGCAGGAGCAGCCTTGTGCTGCGAAGAGGCCGGTGCAGGCAACAGATATGTATGGTCATTGCCGGCCACTTCGCAGCACAAGGCTGCTCCTGCAAGGCCCTCGCTAAAACAATAAAAAAGGAGTTGTGACAGAAATAAAAAGGAACCGCGGCACCAGGGAGAGGAGCACCGCGGTTCAAGGGGGGAGCGATCTACTGCTGGGTCACAGTGGCCACGTTGGTGCTGCCCAGCTGGGTGATGGTCGCGGTCTGGGTCACACCGCTCTGGTCGACATACGCCTTGTTGCCCTGGCCTCCCTGGGTCACGTAGGCGATGTTGTAGCTGTCAACCTGCTTGATGGTGGCTTCGTTGCCGCCACCGTACAGCTGGTTGGTGTAGCTCTGGTTGCTGTAGCCGGACTGGTCCAGGTTGATTACGTTGCCATTGCCCTGGCTGTTGCCGTAGGCGTAGTTTTCGGTGCCACGCTGGTCGGCGATCAGGATGTTGTCAGTACCGTTCTGCTCGAAGTACAGCTCGTTGTTCATGTCGGCCTGCTTGGTCTCCATCTGGTTGCCGGTGCCTTTCTGGGTCAGCGTGGCCAGCTGGTTGTCACCGTTCTGAGTCAGGTTGGCGCCGTTGCCATTGCCATTCTGGTTGATGGTGGCGTTCTGGTTGGTACCGAACTGGCCGCCCATCTTGGCGCCTTTCCAGTTGCTGGCAGTGACGCTGTTGCCATTGCCCTTGGTGTTGATGGTCAGGTTGAGGTTTTCACCGTTCTGGTAGGTGAAATGCAAGTTGTTGCTACCGGTCTGGGTGATGGTGGTGGTCGAGTTGTTGGTCTCGAACTGGTCCGACCAGCTGGCATTGGCTGTGCCCTGTTGCGACAGGCTGACCTTGTTGTTCATGCCGAAGCTCTGGTCGATATAGCCTTCGTTCATCTGGCCGGACTGGGTTACTGACGCCTGGCTGGCGGTCTGGTTGTCCTGCCACACTTCCACCGAGTTGCCGCCACCGTACTGGCCTATGCCGATGGTGCCGCCGGTGCCGTCGCGCTGGTCGCCGTATGCCCAGTTGCCCGTGCCATCCTGGTAGACCTGGATGTCGCCATCGACGTAGCCCAGATGCTCGGCAGCGGCGTAGTTTTCCTGGCCTGTCTGGTTGATGCTGCTGCGGTTGTTGCTGCCACCAAAGGTCTGCTCGATGAAGGCTTCGTTGCGCTGGCCGGCTTGCCAGGTCTCGGCCTTGCTGCCTTCCTGGCTGTCCTGCCACACGGTCGAAGTGTTTTCGGCGCCTTGCTGGTTCTGCTGCGACTGGTTGCCCAGGCCCAGCGACTGGCTGACGAAGGCATCGTTGTAGCTGCCGCTGGCGTGCTGGGTGGCCTGGCTGCCGTTCTCGACCAGTTGGTCGGCGTAGCCGGCGTTGTACTGGCCGTTGGCGCTCTGCTGGATATCGCTGGTGCTCTCCGATTGCACCGCCAGGTGGTTGTTGCCCTTGCCGGTCTGGGTCTGGGTGGCCGAAGCGAATGGTGCCAGGGACTGGCTGACTTCGGCGATGTTTTCCTTGCCGTCCTGGGTCTGGGACGAGGTGCTGTCAGCAGCCATGGCCTGACCTGCAAGGGCCAGGACGATAGCGGCACTTAAGGGAGCGAGCTTGTACATGGGGGTGCCTCCAGGTCTATCGGTATTGGGTGATCTGAACGTGCTGGCCATTGCCGGCCTGGGTCACGGAGCTGTTCAGGCCTGTGCCCGACTGCACGATGCTGGCGCTGTTGTCGTTGCCGATCTGCTCGATGGCCGCGCTGTTGCTGCTGCCGCTCTGGCGGATCGACGCGCTGTTGCCATTTCCCTGTTGGCTGATGATGGCCATCAGGTCACTACCTTCCTGCAAGATGTACGCTTCCTGTGCGCCACCGGCCTGGACGATGCGGCCCAGCAGGGCCTGGCCGTTCTGGTCGAGGGCGGCGCGGTTGCCCGTGCCTTGCTGCTCGATCACCGCAGCCTGACCGGCACCGGCCGGCAGCAGGCGGATGATCACCGGTTCGCCGAGGTCGTTGCCGGGCGCGAGGTCGGCATTGTCCAGCAGGTCCTCGGCCCAGCAGGCCTGGCCCACCAGGGCCAGGCCGAGCAGCAGGGGATACAGGCGTTTCATTGCAACCTCCAGCCTTTACTGCACTGTTACGTTGACGGTGCGTGTGGTGCCCTGGCTGGTGGTGATCGTCGCCGTCGGTGCCGCAGTCGGGATGATCGTGGTGCTGTTGCTCACCGCCAGGCGCCAGCGACCAGTCAGCGCTACCGTGGCGGTGCCAAGGGTCTGCACGCCGGTAGTGGTGGTAACCCGCACGGTGACGGTGTTGCCGGTGGTGACCGACGAGGTACCGCTGAGGTCCCAGTTGTAACGGTTGTTGGAGCGTGCCGTGACCGTGGCTGCCGTGACCGCGAAGTTTTCGGCGGCGGGCCGTGGCGACACGTTGACGGTGACGGTGCTGGGGTTGGACAGCGCCCCCAGCGAGTCACGAGCCTGGTAGGTGAAGGTGGTGGTGAAGGCGGTGGTCACCGTGGCCGGAGGGGTGTAGGTCACCGTGGTGCCGTCGGTGCTGACCGTGCCCCGACCGGTAGCCGGCTGGGTGAGGGAGGTAGCGGGGACAGTCAGCGGCACGTTGCCTTCCGGATCGGTGTCGTTGGCCAGCACGTTGATGGTCAATGGCACGCCCAGGGTGGAGACGGTTTCCGGGTTGGCGGTTGGTGCCTGGTTGGGCGCTACGTTGATGGTGACAGTAGCCGGTTCCGACTTCAGGCCCTTGGCGTCCACTGCCCGGTAGCTGAAGGTGGCCACCACGGGTTGCGTGGCCCCGGCTGGCGGGGTGTAGGTGACCGAGGTGGTGCCGTTCATCACCACGCCGCCAAGGCCGGTACCGGGCTGGGTCAGGTCGCTGATGGTCAGCGGCACGTTGCCGTCCGGGTCGCTGTCGTTCTGCAGCAGGTTGAGGGTGATCGGGATACCGACGCTGGTGCTACCGATATCGGCCTGGGCCAGCGGTGGCTGGTTGGCCGCCTCGACCGGCGCATTGCCGACCACCACCACCGGTTCGACATCGCTGCCGCCACGTGCCGACTTGACCGTGATGGTAGCTGGTGGCTGCGGCACGTCGTTGACGGTCAGGCTCTGCAGCGTGCCTGCCTTGGACAGGCGACCGTAGCCCTGGGCGAGCAGGTCGGGGATCGCCACTTCATCACTGGAACTGGCCTCGATCAGCAGGCGCTTGTTGGCCCAGTCATAGCGTGCGGTGCTGACCTTGACCACGTCGGTGAGCTTGCTCGACAGCGCGGTCGGCTGGGTACCACCGGCGCTGTTGCTGGCGGTGACCACTACCACTGCAGGCGGTGCTTCCTGGCCTGACTGCTGGTGGAAGAACAGCCCGTTGTTGTCGGCGGTGAGGGTGTACTGGCATGGCGAAGGCGGGGTGCCGACCAGGGCAATGCCATTGCGCATGCACAGGCTGGCTGCGCTGGGCGCCTTGGCGAACACTTCCGTGCGGGTGCCGGTGGCGTTGCGCGAATAGGTGGCGCGTTCCAGGCTGACCGGGGTCTGGGCACGCTGGTCCAGTACCTTGCCGGAAACAGAGAAGGTATTGGTCTGGATGGTGCCAGCGGGGCCTTCGATGCGCACGAAGTTGGTATTGAAGGGGCTGCCGGTCACCGCTTCGGTGATATTGGGGTCGCCGATGTAGGTTTCGATGGCGCCGGTATCGGGGTTGACCTCGGTATAAGGCCCGCCAACACCCTTCAGCCAGGGGCCGATCGCCCCGGCCAGCGCTCCCCGGAAGTTGCCAGGGGCACCAATGCCTATGTCCCGGGTGATGTTGATCGCCCGACGCCCTGCCGTGGTGACGTTGACCGTCTCCACCCCGTACGGGTGGGTGATGGTGTAGGTACCGGTGCTCGGGACCGAAGCACGGATACGGATGCGGGCAAAGCTCTGCTGGTCACCATCGACCGGGTTTTCGGCGGCGAAGGCTGCCTCCACCCCGGCTACATAGACCTCCAGCTCATAGCCGCTGTTGCCGGCCTGCGGAATGGTGGTTTCAGCCAGGAACCAGAACATCTCTGGCGGCCAGTTGTCCGGGAATACCAGCGGCAGGGCGTCGTCATAGATGCCGGGCTCGGGCAACAAGGTACACATGTAGGCGGGCGCCCCTGGCGCGCCTGGCGCACGCGTACTGGTGGCACGGGACTGGCACAGCTCCAGGGACTGGTCGAGGCTGTCCTTGTACCACATCGGATAGCCACCGGTGGCGAAGGTGTAGGGCCCCGGGTCGACATCGGACAGCGCGGCAAACGCGGCGCTGGTAACGGTAAGGGAGAAACCGGCGGCCAACAGCGCACGGCGCGACCAAGTGTTCATGCTGCCTCCTTGAAGGCTGAGCCTTTGTCTGTTCATGGCACCAGCACCACGTCTTCGGTGTCGCTACCGCCGTTGGCACTGGTGACTTGCACCTTGGCCGGCGGGATCGGCGACAGGCTGGTGCTCAGCGTCTTCACCGCGCCGGTACCACTCAGGTTGCCGATCAGCGTGCCGTTGCCGGTATGTGCGGTGAGCACTGGCGGCGAGGTTTCGTCGCTGGTGCTGGCCACCAGGGTCAGCTCGCCGGTGGACAGGCGGTACTGGGCCTGGGTGATGGTGACCAGATCGGTCAGCGGCACGTTGGCGGTGGTCAGGCTGCTGGTGGGGATCGCCACGCTGTTGTCGGCGGTCAGGGTCAGGACCGTCCCGGCGGCCGGGTCGAGCACCGACTGGGCGTACCAGGCGCCGGTACCGTTGGCCTCGGTGAGGTTCAGGTTGGGTGTCTGGCTGGTCAGGGTGACGCTGGCCGGCGGCGGCGGGGCCATCACGAAGATGTCCTGCTGGGCGCGCAGATCGCCGTTCTCGGTATGCCGTGAGTAGGTACTGCGTTGTGGCATGAGGGGGGTTGGCAGGGCCACTTCGGAAAGCTTGCCCGAAACCGCGAACAGCTCGGTGCGCAGGTCGATGCCGCCGGGGCCTTCGATGCGCACGTAGTTGGTATTGAACGGGCTGCCGGTCACCCGTTCCTCCAGGTTGGGGTCACCGATGAAGCGCTCGCTACCTTCGGTGTAGGGGCCGTTGACACTGCGCAGGAACGGCCCGACATCGCCTTTCAGGGCACCGGTGAAATCCCCTGCGCCGGCAATGCCGATGTCGCGGGTCATGTTGATCGCCCGGCGCCCTGCCGCAGGTACGTCGAACACTTCGACGCCGTACGGATGGGTGATCACGTAGGTGCCGGCGGTTGGCACGTCGACCCGGATACGCACCCGGGCGAAGCTGACCTGGTCGCCATCGACCGGTTCTTCGGCGGCAAATGCCGCCTCGATCGCGGTGCCGTAGCTGAGGTCTATGCCGCGGGTAGCATCGACGATGGCGGCGTCGGCGGTGAACCAGAACGCCTCGTCAGGGAAGTTGGTGGGGAAGACGATGGGTTGGGTATCGTCGAACACGCCGGGGGTGGGCAGCAGCGTACACATGTACGACGGTGCGCCAGGCGCGCCAGGCACCCGCGAGCTGACCGCCTTGGTCAGGCACAGGTCGAGGGTACGACCGTGGCTGTCCTGGTACCAGGCGGGGAAGCCGCCGTTGGCGGGAACATAGGCGCCTGGATCGACAGCGTTCAAGGCAGCCTGCGCGGGGAGCTGGAGCAAACCGGCGAAAATCGCCACTGCCAGCGGGTGGGGAATCGGTCGGTGCATGAGTCATTTCCTCCTGCAAACGGGCCCATGGACTTGGGGCGTCTGGCAGGAGATCGGCAATAGGCGTGCCAAGCCGAAATAAATGTGCTGTAGCCCTTGCAGGGCAAGGGATCCAATTCTTTTGCAAAGGCATTTGCAGGTGTTTGCCGTTGGGCACCGTGTCCCCAAGATTGGGGGCTGGGGAAGGTCGTGCCGACCCACATCCGGCCGGCGCTTTCAGTACGTCCTGAAACCGGTTTCAAAACATTTCTGAACACGCTAAATTATTCGGCTGTTTTCTTGATGGCCTATCAAGACCACCCCCCATATTGAAAATCAGATGGCGCTTTTCAAGGCCGCACACAGCCGATGAGGATTCGCAATGCCTGAGCATGCCCCAGACAACCCGCGCAGGGACTTCCTGCGCAAGACCTTGACCTTGATCCCTGTGGTAACCGTGGCCAGCACGGGGCTTGGCGTGGGTGCCAGTCAGTTGCTTGCGGCCCCGCAACACGAGCCCAAAGTGCCGGCCACACCGCCAGCGGGCAACTACCAGCCGACGTTCTTCACTGCCGAAGAGTGGGCCTTCGTGCAGGCAGCCGTCTCGCGCATCATCCCGGCCGACGAGCTTGGCCCTGGCGCGCTTGAAGCCGGCGCTGCCGAATTCATCGACCGGCAGATGAACACCCCCTATGCAACCGGCGCGCAGTGGTACATGCAGGGCCCGTTCAAGGCCGACGCCGCGCCCGAACTGGGTTACCAGCTGCAACTCAGCCCGCAACAGATCTACCGCCTGGGCATCGCCGCCGTGGACGGCTGGTGCAAGGCCAATTCCGGGCAAGTTTTTGCGGCGCAAGATAGCGCTACCCGAGACCACGTTCTCAGCAAGATCGAGGCTGGAGAGCTTGCTTTCGACACCGTGCCGGCCAAGGTATTCTTCAGCTTGCTGGTGCAGAACACCCGTGAAGGGTTCTTCTGCGACCCGATCCATGGTGGCAACAAAGGCATGGTCGGCTGGACCCAGATCGGCTTCCCCGGCGCCCGCGCCGATTTCATGGATTGGGTCGAGCGCAACGAGCCTTACCCGTTCCCGGCTGTTTCGATCCGTGGCGAGAGGGCCTGAGGCATGGCGACCGTGATGAAGAAAGTGGACGCGGTAATCGTGGGCTTCGGCTGGGCCGGCGCGATCATGGCCAAGGAACTGACCGAGGCCGGGCTGCAGGTGGTGGCCCTGGAGCGCGGGCCGATGCAGGACACCTACCCGGAAGGCAGCTACCCGCAGGTGATCGACGAGCTGACCTACAGCGTGCGCAAGAAGCTGTTCGTCGACGTGTCGAAAGAAACCGTCACCATCCGCCACAGCATGAATGACGTGGCGCTGCCCAATCGCCAGCTCGGTGCCTTCCTGCCGGGTAAAGGTGTAGGTGGCGCAGGCCTGCACTGGTCGGGCGTGCACTTTCGGGTAGACCCGATGGAACTGCGCATGCGCAGCCACTACGAAGAGCGCTACGGGCGCAAGTTCATCCCCGAAGACATGACGATCCAGGACTTCGGGGTCAGCTACGAAGAACTGGAACCGCACTTCGACTTTGCCGAAAAGGTATTTGGTACCTCTGGCCAGGCCTGGACCGTCAACGGGCAGATCGTCGGCCAAGGGAAGGGCGGCAACCCCTATGCGCCGGACCGCTCCAGCCCGTTCCCGCTGCCTTCGCAGAAGAACGTGGTGTCGGCCAGGCTTTTCGAAAAAGCGGCGGCCAGCCTGGGCTACAAGCCCTACAACCTGCCATCGGCCAACACCTCCGGGCCGTACACCAACCCGTATGGGGCGCAAATGGGGCCGTGCAACTTCTGCGGTTTCTGCAGCGGCTACGTGTGCTACATGTACTCCAAGGCCTCGCCCAACGTGAACATCCTGCCGGCGCTGCGCCAGGTGCCGAACTTCGAATTGCGGCCCAACGCCCATGTGCTGCGGGTGAACCTGGACGACAGCAAGCGCAAGGCCACCGGGGTGACCTACATCGACGCCCAGGGGCGGGAAGTGGAGCAGCCGGCGGACCTGGTGATACTGGCGGCGTTCCAGTTCAACAACGTGCGCCTGATGCTGCTGTCCGGCATCGGCAAACCGTACGACCCCATCAAGAACGAAGGCGTGGTCGGGCGTAACTTCGCCTACCAGAACATGGGCACGGTCAAGGCGTTCTTCGACAAGGACACCTACACCAACAACTTCATCGGTGCCGGTGGCAACGGCATTGCCATCGATGACTTCAACGCCGACAACTTCGACCATGGCCCGCACGGCTTCGTCGGTGGCTCACCGATGTGGGTGAACCAGGCCGGCACACGGCCGATTGCCGGTGGTGCGACCCCGCCAGGCACACCGGCCTGGGGCAGCGCCTGGAAGAAGGCCACCGCCGATTACTACACCCACCAGGTGTCGATGGACGCCCACGGCGCCCACCAGTCCTATCGTGGGAACTACCTGGACCTCGACCCGACCTACCGCGACGCCTACGGCCAGCCGCTGCTGCGCATGACCTTCGACTGGCAGGAGAACGACATCAGGATGAACCAGTTCATGGTCGACAAGCTGAGCAAGATCGCCCAGGCGATGAACCCCAAGACCATTGCCGTGCTGGGCAAGAAGGTCAAGGATCACTTCAACACCGCCAGCTACCAGACCACCCACCTGAACGGCGGCGCGATCATGGGCACCGACCCGAAAACCAGTGCATTGAACCGCTACCTGCAAAGCTGGGATGTGCACAACGTGTTCGTTCCGGGAGCTTCGGCGTTCCCCCAGGGGCTGGGCTACAACCCGACCGGGCTGGTGGCGGCGCTGACCTATTGGTCGGCCCGCGCCATCCGCGAGCAGTACCTGAAAAACCCTGGCCCGCTGGTTCAGGCTTGAGGAGCGATGCGCATGAAGACAATGTTGATCGCAACCCTGCTGGGTGCCAGCGTGGCCGCACAGGCTGCGCCGAATGACGATGCGCAGGTGCGCCAGGGCGAGTACCTGGCCCGCGCCGGCGACTGTGTTGCCTGCCATACCGCCAAGGGCGGCAAGCCGTTCGCCGGTGGGCTGCCGATGGAGACACCGATCGGCACGGTTTACTCCACCAATATCACCCCGGCTGCCAGTGGTATCGGCCAGTACAGCTTCGAAGACTTCGACCAGGCGGTGCGCAAGGGCATCGGCAAGGACGGCAGCACCCTGTATCCGGCCATGCCATACCCATCTTACGCACGTGTCAGCGAGCAGGACATGCAGGCGCTGTATGCCTATTTCATGAAGGGTGTGGAGCCGGTCGAGCAGCCGAACAAGGCCACCGACATCCCCTGGCCGCTGAGCATGCGCTGGCCGCTGGCGATCTGGCGCGGGTTGTTCGCGCCAGAGGCCAAGCCCTGGCAGGCGTCGGCGGCCGACCCGGTGGTCAACCGCGGCGCTTATCTGGTCGAGGGCCTTGGGCACTGTGGCGCGTGCCATACGCCGCGCGCGCTGACCATGCAGGAAAAGGCATTGAGCCCACAGGATGGCGAGCAGTTCCTGGCTGGCAGTGCACCGCTGGAAGGCTGGATTGCCAAGAACCTGCGTGGCGATCACAAGGACGGCCTGGGTAGCTGGAGCGAAGAGCAGCTGGTGCAGTTTCTCAAGACTGGCCGTAGCGACCGCAGCGCCGTGTTTGGTGGCATGAGCGATGTGGTCGAGCACAGCATGCAACACATGAGCGACGCTGACCTGACCGCCATCGCCCGGTACCTGAAGACGCTGCCGCCGAGCAACCCTGCCGACCGGCCGCACGTGTACGACAAACAGGTGGCAGATGCGCTGTGGAAGGGCGACGACAGCAAGCCCGGGGCGGCGGTGTACATCGACAACTGCGCGGCCTGCCACCGTACCGATGGCCAGGGCTATACCCGCGTGTTCCCGGCCCTGGCCGGCAACCCGGTGGTGCAGACGGCAGATGCCACATCGCTGATCCACGTGGTGTTGGCAGGGGGCACGGTGCCAGCGACGCACGCGGCACCGTCGAACTTCACCATGCCGGCGTTCGGCTGGCGCCTGAGTGACCAGGAGGTTGCCGAGGTGGTGAACTTCATTCGCACCAGTTGGGGTAACCAAGGGGATGCCGTCACCGCCAGTGACGTGAAAGCCCTCCGTTAACTGCATCCCTCTGTCTGCACCCCCAATCCACTGTGGGAGCGGGTTTACCCGCGAATGCGTCGGCACATTCAACATCGCATTCGCGGGTGAACCCGCTCCCACAGGGCTTTGTGTTTGCTTTCCTATATATTTCAACTGCTTAAAACGCACTTTTATTGTATCTACTAAGCATATAAATCGCCCTGCCGACCAACGGCATGTTGACGAACGCGTGCGTTTTTGCTGTATTGAAACCGGTTTCATCGCTATCACAACAATCATAAGGACAGCCCATGACCGACGCGCCTGCCCATGCCCGCGAACGGGTCACCATCAGCGAAGTAGCGCGTGTCGCTGGCGTTTCCAAGGCCACCGTCTCCCGTTACATCGGCGGTGACCGGCAGTTGCTCGCCGAAGCCACCGCCAAGCGCCTGGAAGAGGTCATCGAGCGCCTCGGTTACCGCCCCAACCAGATGGCCCGTGGCCTGAAGCGCGGCCAGACGCGCCTGATCGGCATGCTGGTGGCCGATATCCTCAACCCCTATTCAGTGGCCGTGATGCATGGCGTGGAAACTGCCTGCCGCCAGCACGGCTACAGCCTGGTGGTGTGCAACACCAACCGCGACGACGATCAGGAGCGTCACCACCTGGTGGCCCTGCAGTCCTACAACGTCGAAGGGCTGATCGTGAACACGCTTGGCCATCACCCCGGCGAATTGCTCAACCTGCAGCGCGACATCCCCATGGTGCTGGTCGACCGCCAGTTGCCGGAACTGAATGTCGACCTGGTGGGCCTGGACAATGCCGACGCTGTCGAGCAGGCCCTGGACCACCTGCAGGCGCAAGGCTATCGCGACATCCTGGCGGTAACCGAGCCCCTCGATGGCACCAGCTCGCGCCTGGAGCGGGTACAGGCGTTCGGTACATCGATCAGCCGGCGCCCCGGCATGCGCCAGCAGGTGCTGGAAATCGGCGCCGGGCTGGATGACCAGCTGGCTTCGTTCCTCGTCGGCAGTGGTCATGGCCCGCAGGCCATCTTCACCTTCAACGGGGTCGCCACCCTGGCCGTGACCCGAGCCCTGCACCAGGCAGGGCGCAACCTGTTCGCGGACGTCGGGCTGATCGCCCTCGACGACCTCGACTGGTACCCCTTGGTCGGCACTGGCATCACTGCACTGGCCCAGCCCACCGAGCGTATCGGCGTGGCAGCATTCGAGAGCCTGCTTGGCCGCCTGCGCGGCGACAGCGGGGCAGTACGGCGCATCGACTTCAAGGCCGAGCTGATCATCCGAGGTTCAACCCAGCCACAGTAATCACAGGCAGGTACCTGCGTGCCTGCTGTTACCCAAAAATGAAACCGGTTTCACAAGGACAACAACAATGCATCCGAACCCCGTTTCCATCAGCCTTTCCAGCTACGGCGCCGACTATGTCCGGCAACGTGGCCAGGAACAGTTCCTTGATCTGCTGGCTGCCGCTGGCGTCACCCGCGTGGAACTGCGCGAAGAACTGTTCACTTGTGCCCCGGATACTGCAGCGCTGTCTGCAGCCATTGCCGCGCTGCGCCTGGAGTGCCTGTATTCCACGCCCCTGGAGCTGTGGACCGCACAAGGCGTGCCAGACCCGCAACTGGCGCAGAAACTGGACACTGCCCGCGCCCTTGGCGCGGTCGCGCTCAAGGTTTCCCTGGGCCACTACCATGCGGGCTGTGACGTCGCGGCCCTGGCGACGCTGTTGCCGGCGCACGGGCCGTTGCTGCTGGTGGAGAACGACCAGACCGCGCAAGGTGGGCGAATCGAACCCCTGCAGCAGTTTTTCCAGCGCGCCGACGAACTCGGGCTGAGCCTGGGCATGACCTTCGATATCGGTAACTGGCAGTGGCAGGGCGAGCCTGCTCGCCACGCCGCTCGCCAGCTTGGCCGCTGGGTCAGCTATGTGCATTGCAAGGCCGTGCAGCGCCGGGCCGATGGCCGCCTGGTAGCCGTCCCGCCAGAGGCTGCGCACCTGCAGGATTGGGCCGAGTTGATGGCCGAGTTCACCCCCGGCGTGGTGCGTGCTGTCGAGTACCCGCTGGTGAGCGACGATCTGCTGGCGCTGACCCGGGCCCAGGTGCGCGACCTCGCGGCGCTGGGGCAGGGCGTGGCATTGGGCGAGGAGCTGAGCCATGCATGAGCATGACGTGTTGTGTTTCGGCGAGACCATGGCCATGTTCGTCGCCGAGCAGGCTGGCGACCTGGCCAGTGTCGGCCAGTTCGGCAAGCGCATCGCCGGCGCTGACAGCAACGTGGCCATCGGCCTGGCGCGGCTGGGCTTCAAGGTCCGCTGGCTGAGCCGGGTGGGCGACGATTCGCTGGGCCGTTTCGTGCTCGACAGCCTGCGCCGCGAAGGCCTGGACTGCTCCGGCGTCGAGGTGGATGCCTGCAACCCCACCGGCTTCCAGCTCAAGGCCCGCTGCGATGACGGCAGTGACCCGGCGGTGGAGTACTTCCGCCGTGGTTCGGCGGCCAGCCGGCTGTCGCCTGCGTTGCTGCGCCCGGGCTCTCTGCAGGCGCGCCACTTGCACGCCACCGGCATTCCGCCAGCGCTGTCGGAGAGTTGCCGGGCGCTGTCCCATGCGTTGATGGACGCCATGCGTGCCGCCGGGCGCAGCATTTCGTTCGACCCCAACCTGCGCCCCTCGCTGTGGCCTGACCAAAGCAGCATGGTGCGTGAAGTCAATGCCCTGGCCGCCAAGGCCGACTGGGTTCTGCCCGGGCTGGAAGAGGGCCGCCTGCTGACCGGCCAGCACACCCCGGCAGACATCGCCGCATTCTACCTCGACCAAGGGGTGGAACTGGTGGTGATCAAGCTGGGCGATGCCGGTGCGTACTTCCGCAGCGCCAAGGGTGAAGGCCAGGTGGCGCCAGTGCCGGTCAGCCATGTGGTGGACACCGTTGGCGCCGGCGATGCCTTTGCCGTCGGCGTGCTCAGTGCGCTGCTGGAGGGCCACCCGGTAGCCGAGGCAGTTGCGCGTGGCAACTGGTGCGGCAGCCGCGCCGTGCAGTCGCGTGGCGACATGGAAGGGCTGCCGCTGCGCCATGAGCTGCAGGCCCACGACCTGCGCAGAAGCGCGTGAACGCTTGACCCCGAAACACCTGTTGCAACAAAAACAACAAGCTCAGGAGAAACGAACCATGCAAAGCCAAAGCCTGGCACCTCGCCGCTGGTGGTACATCATCCCGATCGTGTTCTTCACCTATAGCCTGGCGTACCTGGACCGTGCCAACTACGGGTTCGCCGCCGCTTCCGGCATGGCTGAAGACCTGCATATCACCCCCGCACTGTCTTCACTGCTGGGGGCACTGTTCTTCCTTGGTTACTTCTTCTTCCAGGTGCCCGGCGCCATCTATGCCGAAAAGCGCAGTGTGAAGAAGCTGATCTTTGTCTGCCTGATCCTCTGGGGTGGCCTTGCCACGCTCACCGGCGTGGTCAGCAACGTCTACATGCTGATCGGCATCCGCTTCCTGCTCGGGGTGGTGGAGGCGGCGGTGATGCCGGCCATGCTGGTGTACCTGTGCCACTGGTTCACCCGCGCGGAGCGTTCGCGCGCCAACACTTTCCTGATCCTCGGCAACCCGGTGACCATCCTGTGGATGTCGGTGGTGTCTGGCTACCTCGTCAAGCATTACGACTGGCGCTGGATGTTCATCATCGAAGGCCTGCCCGCGGTCATCTGGGCGTTCTTCTGGTGGCGCCTGGTGGATGACCGCCCGGCCCAGGTGAAGTGGCTGAGCGAGCAGGAAAAGACCGCTCTGGAACAGGCGCTGGCTGCCGAGCAGCAAGGTATCAAGCCGGTGAAGAACTACCGCGAGGCGTTCCGCTCGCCGCAGGTGATCATCCTTGCGCTGCAGTACTTCTGCTGGAGCATCGGTGTGTATGGCTTCGTGCTGTGGTTGCCGTCGATCCTCAAGCAGGCGGCCAACCTCGATATAGTGCAGGCCGGCTGGCTGTCGTCGGTACCTTACCTGGCGGCGGTGCTGGCCATGGTCGGTGTGTCGTGGGCGTCCGACCGCCTGCAGAAGCGCAAGCGCTTCGTCTGGCCACCACTGCTGATCGCCGCCGTTGCGTTCTATGGCTCGTACGCCCTGGGCAGCGAGCACTTCTGGCTGTCGTACGCGTTGCTGGTGGTCGCCGGCGCCTGCATGTATGCCCCCTACGGCCCGTTCTTCGCGATCGTGCCCGAGATCCTGCCGGCCAACGTCGCGGGCGGTGCCATGGCGCTGATCAACAGCATGGGCGCGCTGGGCTCGTTCGGTGGCTCGTGGCTGGTGGGTTATCTCAATGGCGTCACGGGCGGGCCAGGCGCCTCCTACCTGTTCATGTGCGGTGCGCTGCTGGCCGCAGTGGCGCTTACCGCCGCGCTCAATACTTCCCAGACATCAGGCCGGGCCAAGCGCGGCAACTCGCGCCTGGCCATGAACCATTAGGAACCAGTGCAATGAAGAAGCGAATCGTCCTGTACAAACGCCTGTCCGACGACTTGATGGCACGCCTGCAAGAACGCGTCGAGGTGACCTGGGTGGATACCTCCGGGCCCGATGGCCTGGCGCGTTTGCGCGACGCCTTGCCGGGGGCGCACGGGCTGCTGGGGGCCAGCCTGCGCCTGGACGCCAGCCTGCTCGACCTGGCGCCACAGCTTGAAGTGGTGTCCAGCGTTTCGGTCGGCGTGGACAACTACGACATCGCCGAGCTCAGCCGGCGTGGCGTGATGTTGACCAACACCCCCGACGTGCTCACCGAAACCACCGCCGACACGGGCTTTGCCTTGATCCTGGCCACCGCCAGGCGGGTGGTGGAACTGGCTAACTGGGTGCGAGACGGGAACTGGCAGGCCAACCTCGGCCCGGCGCATTTCGGCAGTGATGTACACGGCAAGACGCTGGGCATCGTCGGCATGGGCCGCATCGGCGAGGCCCTGGCCCGGCGTGCTGCGGCCGGCTTCGGCATGCGTGTGCTGTATCACAGTCAGCGTGCCAAGCCTGAGGTGGAGGCGCGGCATGCCGCGCGTCAATGCAGCCTGGATGAGCTGTTGCAGCAGGCGGATTTCGTTTGCCTGACCGTGCCGCTGAGTGCCAGCACCGAAGGCCTGATCGGCGCGCGGGAACTGGCGCTGATGAAGCCAGAGGCCATCCTGGTGAACATTTCCCGCGGGCGCGTGGTGGATGAGCCGGCACTGATCGAAGCGTTGCGTGCCCGGCGCATACGCGGCGCCGGCCTGGATGTGTTCGTGCAGGAACCGTTGCCGGCGCAGTCGCCGTTGTTGCAACTCGACAATGTGGTGGCGACCCCGCATATCGGCTCTGCGACCGAAGAAACCCGCCAGGCCATGGCGCGTTGTGCGGTGGACAACCTGCTCAGTGCGCTGGCCGGCGAGCGCCCGGCCAACCTGGTGAATGGCTAGCGCCAGATCCACAAGCCTGCGCGGCCCCTGTGGGAGCGGCCTTGTGTCGCGAAAGGGCTGCAAGGCAGCCCCCGGATTCAATGCGATTCTGAACGCTGCGCCTGCGCTGGCGCAGCACTCTCCACCGGCTCCAGCGGCGGGTGCTCCTGCGCCGCATGCATCAGGTCTTCGGTCACCCGCAGCTCGGCACCGGTCGGTGAGAAGGTGGTCGAAGCGGTGAACGGGGCCGGGTGCTCCGCCGCCGGGCGCTTGCCACGGCGCCACATGAAGAAGCACACCATGGCCAGGTTGACCACGGAAAAGGCCCAGAACAACCCGGCCTCGCCAAACTCGGTCATCATTGGCGAAATCGCCACCGGCGCCATGGCCGAACCCAGCGAGTTGATCAGCAGCAGTCCCTGGATCATCGGCACAAGTGCATCCGATGGCGCCCGGTCGGCCGCATGGCTGACCGCCACCGGGTACAGGGTGAACACGCCACCACCCAGCAGGAACAGCATTGCTGGCAGCAGGATCGAGTCCGACGGCAGAAACACCGTGACCAGCGACAGCAGCACGCACAGCGCGGCCAGGGCAATCAGCACATCCTGGCGGTCCTTGCGGTCGGACCAGCGCCCGACCGGGTATTGCAGCAGCATGGCACCCAGAATCACCCAGGCCATCATGTTACCGACCTCGCCCACGTCCAGGCCGATGCGCTGCAGGTACAGCGGCAGCAGGGCATAGATGCCGGCGATGGCCACACCCGAACCGAAGCAGCCGACCAGGCCCGACGGCGCAACGCCCAGCAACTGGCGCGGCTTGAGCGGTTCGACCTGTTCCAGCAGCGGCGACACTCGGGGCAGGATCACGATGGGCAGTACCGACAGGGCGGCGAGCACGCCGGCCAGCATGAACGGTGCGGTGTCACCCATGTGGGTGATTTCGCCAAGGCCGGCCTGGGCGATGACCCCCGCGCCGTAGAAGGCGATCATGTACAGCGCCAGCAGGCGGCCGCGGATCTTGGCGTCACCGGCCAGCAGCAGCCAGCTTTCGATCACCAGGAACACGCCCACCGCCGCCCAGCCGTTGATCAGGCGCAGCACCGACCACCAGGTGACGTCGTAGAACAGGCCTTGCAGCAGGATGGTCACGGCGATCAGCGAGGCGAAGCTGGTGTAGGCGCGGATATGGCCGATGCGCAGGATCAGCCGGTCGTTGAAGATGGCACCCAGGGTCAGGCCGATGAAGTAGGTCGAGGAGACCACACCGATGGTGGTGGCCGACTCGCCGGCAGCGCCCAGGCGCAGGGTGGTAAGGGAAGACATGAAGCCGTTGCCCAGGGCAATGATGAACAGCCCGAGCAGGGGCGCCAGCGCCATGGCCAGCAAACGCGGAGACATACGTACCTCTAGTTGGATGAGCGGAATGAGCGCCTTTTCGGACGCGCACGCCGGCTCGACCCGAACGGGCCGAGGGGCTGCACGGATGTGCCTGGGCTGGATGCGACGCTGCCGGTTGCCACCGTTCAAGGCGACGGGCGAAAAGGATGCGCGATTCTACGGGCTTGCGCGGTTTTGCCCAAGGGGCTTGGGTGTGCGACGAGACGCCGCAGTCTGCGGGCGACACGAATGCGTCTTGGGCGGACATCCCGGGGCCGCAAAGCGGCCCCGGCAATCCCGCAGTCTGCGGCATAATGCGGGGCCCACCCCCAAGGAAGGCCCACCAATGTTCGCTTCGCTGTTCGCAGTCCTGGCCCCGGTTTTCATCGTTGCCGGCATCGGCTATGCCTGGGCCCGCAAGGGCCTGGACTACCCCACCGAATTCATCGCCCGAGTGGTGATGACCGTGGGCACACCTTCGCTGGTGCTGTCCACGCTCAGCCGTACCGAGCTGGACCCGAACGCCTTCACCAGCATGGCCATGGCCTGCCTGCTGTGCACCTTGGGGATGGCCCTGGCCGGCTTGCTGGTGTGCCGCGCTTCGGGCATGCACTGGCGTGTCCTGTTGCCGGCGTTCATGTTCCCCAACACCGGCAACATGGGCCTGCCGATCAGCCTGTACGCCTTTGGCGAACACGGCCTGGCCCTGGCCGTGGCGTTCTTTCTGACCTTGTCGATCGTGCAGTTCACCCTCGGCATGGCCATTTCCGGTACTGCGGCTTCGCTCAAGGCACTGCTGCGCAACCCGATCGTGATCAGCCTGGCCGGGGCCATGCCGATCATCTTTCTCGATTTCGAGTTGCCGCGCTGGCTGGCCAATACGGCAGACCTGCTGGGCGGCATGACCATCCCGCTGATGTTGCTGACACTGGGCGTGTCGCTGGCCAGCATTCGCCTGCATCATGTGGGCAGCGGCATGCTGCTGGGGGCTTTGCGCATTGGCCTGGGGGCCGCCGTGGGCTGGGCAGTAGGTGCGGCGCTGGGCATGGGAAGCCTGGAGCGTGCGGTGCTGGTGGTGCAGTCGGCGATGCCGGTTGCCGTGTTCAACTACCTGATGGCAGTGCGCGCCAACCGCGAGCCGGAGCAGGTGGCGAACCTGGTGATGTGTTCCACGGTGCTGTCGTTTGCCTGGTTGCCAGTGGTGCTGGCGTGGTGGATGTAAGCCTGTACCGGCCCTTTCGCGGGTGAACCCGCTCCCACGGTTACAGCGCAGGTTCCAGCCTTGTGATGGAACTGTGGGCGCGGGTTCACCCGCGATGAGGCCGATACGGCAAACGGCTATTTCTCCTGCAATCGCCACCCCTGGCTGGTCAGCACCATCGCCCGGGTTTCCTTGAGCGGCGTGTCATTGCTGGCCACCGCCTTGCCCAGTTCGGCAATGCTGGCCTTGACCCCTTCGTCCCCGGCCCAAGCCGGTAACCCGGTGATCTTGTAGGCATAGGTCACGTTCGAAATCTTCTGCCCGGTCACCTCGCTCGGCTTGCTGAACTGCTCGATGGCGGTGACCTGCGCCTTGCCGAAGCACAGCCCGTTATTTGCCTTGTAATACCTGCGCCCTTCGTCGGTGAGCTCATAGGCGTAGTAGATGTCCGTGCGTGCCGCTTGCCACAGGCGGGCGGGCACCTCGGTCCGCGAGATCTCCTTCTCGCTGACGACACCGACCCGGGCCAAGGCATGCAACGCCTTGTTGGTGCCATGCAGGTCGAAGTCCTGGGTCTTGGTAGGGAATGAACTGATGACGAAGCAGCGGGGGTACTGGGTATCGAGGTAGGCCTGGGCGGCCTTCTGAAAACTGGCCTCGCTGGTGTCCTCGCTGTTCGAGCAACCGGCCAAGGTTGCAAACAGCGCCAGCGGCACGATCTTCCTGTACATGGTGACACTTCCTTGATTGACAAAGGCAAACGGGTCGTGCGCGATTAGAACCTACGGGCTAGAGCGGCGCAATCATGGCAAGACGGCATCTCTGCATGATCTTCGCTGGCCTCTTCGCGGGTAAACCCGCTCCCACAGGTATTGCACAGTTTTCAAGACCTGTGGTGAACCTGTGGGAACGGGTTTACCCGCGAAGAGGCCAGTGGCAACAACATCAATCCTGGCTGCGAGTATCGATACTGACCACCACCGACATCCCCGGCCGCAAGCGCCGAGCCTCCGGCTGGTCGGCATCCACGGTGATCCGCACCGGTATGCGCTGGGCAATCTTGACGAAGTTGCCGGTGGCATTGTCCGCCTGCAGCAAGGCGAACTCGGAGCCGGTGGCCGGTGATATCTGCTGCACATGCCCCTGCAGCTTCAAGTGGTTCAGCGCATCCACGGTGAAACTCACCGGCTGGCCAATGCGCACATTGGCCATCTGGGTTTCCTTCATGTTGGCGATCACCCACAAGGTGTCGGGTACCAGCGCCATCAACTGCGCACCGGAATTTACATAGGCCCCCAGGCGCGTGCCGATCTGCCCCAGCTGGCCGTCGCGCGGGGCGGTGACGCGGGTGTTGTCGAGGTCGATGCGGGCCAGCTCCACGGCGGCCTTGGCGTTTTCCACGGAGGCCTCCAGCGCGGCCCGGTTGACCACCACGGTTTCGCGGTCCTGGCGGGCGATTTCCAGTGCCGCCCTGGCCTGGGCCAGGCTGGCGACAGCTGCGGCCTCGCTGGCCCGGGCCAGGTCCAGGTCGCGGCGCGACACCGAGCCGTCGCTGACCAGCGCCTGGTTGCGGCCGAGGTCGGCCCTGGCCTTGGCTGCCTGGGCAGCGGCATCGCCAATGGCCGCCTGGCGCTGCGCAATGGTGGCTTCGGCACTTTTACGTTGCTGCAGGTTGTTGGCCAGCGCCGCCTGTTGTTGCTGCAGCTGGGCGATGGCCTGAGCCAGGCGCTGCTTGTAGATGCGGTCGTCCAGTTGCACCAGCAGGTCGCCGGCCTTGACAAACTGGAAGTCGTGCACCGGCACATCGACGATATAGCCGCTCAGCTGCGGCCCGATGATGGTCACCTGGCCGCGCACCAGGGCGTTCTCGGTACTTTCGATGGCGCTGCTGAATGGCGGCAGGCGCCAGGCATAAAGCACCAGCAGGATACCGGCCAGGGCCACACAGGCGAAGCTGATCGACGACAGGATACGCACCCGCCGCGAACGCACCGGGCTGGTCGGCTCGCTGGGCGGCGTGGCGCCTTCCGGGGTTTCGGCAATGGCAGTGGTGGTCGTGGTGCGGGTGTCGTCGGTCATCGGGTGGGCGCGCCGGGGGTGGAGTCAGGGGAAATGGCCCGGCGTTTGGTGTGCCAGAGCCAGGTGCCACGGATGCAGATCCAGATCATGGTCAGGATAGCGATGCAGCCGATCAGCACGAACACATCGTTGTAGGCCATGATATTCGCCTCGCGGGTGGCGGCACTGGCCAACAGCCGCATGCCGGCTTCGCTGCGCAGCGCCGGGTCGGCAATGATGCCGCCGTAGCCGGCACCGCCGCTTTGCACGCGGGCCGTGACCAACGGTTCCAGGTAGCTGAGGCGGTCCATCAGGTGGCTGGAGTGGAATTTTTCTCGCCAGGTCTGGAAGGTGCCCAGCAGCGCCGCGCCAATCAGGCCGCCGAGGTTGTTGCAGATGCCGAACAGCACCGAGAAACTCACCAAGTTGCGCGGGTTGGCGCGCACATGGCTGATGCCCAGAGCCATGGATGGGCCGAGGAAGAAGGTGCTGCCGAACGCCAGCAGGAACTGGCTGAGGTACATCTGTGCCGGGCGGGTGAGGTTGCTCGAACTGCTGTCCATGAAGGCGCCGGTGGCCATGGCCAGCAGCGAGATGAACAGCGGGATCACCAGGTGGTTGGGGTTGATGGTGAGGGCACTGCTGGCCAGGCCGGCCACTGCGCCCAGCAGCATGACCGCGTACAGCGTGCGCATCTGTTCGCTGCCCATGTTCAGCGCCTGCAGGAAGCCGACCGCCCCGGTGGACTGCTCCGAGGTGACCATGCGGATCAGCACCACGCACAGGGCCAGGCGAATGATCGCGCCGCTGCCCAGCCAGCGGGTCATAAGCAGCGGGTTCTGGCGGTTGTGCTCGATGGCCAGGCCGCTGAAGATCAGTGCGATCGAGGCCGCCAGCGCCATGCCGATCCAGGGCGCCTCCAGCCACCAGTCGATACGCCCGAGTGACAGCACGGCGCACAGCAGGGCGGTGCCGCTGGCCATCAGCGAGAAGGTGAGAAAGTCCAGCGGCTCGAAGGTCTTGAAGCGGTCACCGGGGGGCAGCTTGAGCATCAGCACGCAACCCAGCGCAGCCAGTGCAAGGCCCAGTTCGAACAGGTACAGGCCGCGCCATTCGGCGATCTGCAGCAGGTCTTCGGAAAATATCCGTGCCAGTGGCAACGCCAGCTGCGAGGCGCCCAGGCCAAGCACCATCGCCTTCAGCCGCCATTGCGCCGGGAACGCCTGGATCATGTAGTACAGCCCCAGCGAGCTGAGCGCGGCACCGACCATGCCATGGGCCGCCCGCACTGCGATGGCCGAGTTGAGGTCGTTGACCAGCAGGTGGGCGAAGGTGACCAGGGCATAGAGCACCAGGAACACCTCGGTGAACGCGCGCAGGCCGAATTGCTGGCGAAACTTCACCAGCAGCAGGTTGATGGACACGTTGGTCATTACGTAGGCAGCCGGCAGCCAGGCCATTTCCGCCGTGGTTGCGCCCAGCGCACCTTGCAGGAACACCAGGTTGGCGGTGACCAGCGCGTTGCCCAGCCCACCGGTGATCGCCACCAGCAGCCCGACGACGCCGTAGGCCAGGCGCTTTGCGGGCGTGTGCAGGGGCGTGGAGGGGGAGCCCGGCAAGCTGGGCTTTTCGTGGGGGAGCCACTGGCGGGGGGCGTATTTGTCCATGGGGCAGACTGTACTTGAGGGCGCCGGGGGATGAAAACAGTCTATCGCCTGCACTTGCCTCTTCGCGGGTAAACCCGCTCCAACAGGTACTGCACAGCTTGCAAGATCTGTGGTGACCCTGTGGGAGCGGGTTTACCCGCGAAGAGGCCGGTGCAGGCGCTACAAGGCCTTGGCCAGAAACTCCGCAGTGCGGCTTTCGGCACACCCGGCCACCACCTGTGGCGTACCGCTGACCACCACCTGGCCCCCGGCATCCCCGGCCCCCGGCCCGATGTCGATCACCCAGTCGCTCTGCGCCACCACTCGCATGTCATGCTCGACCACCACCACGCTGTGCCCGCCATCGACCAGGCGGTTGAGTTGCACCAGCAGCCGGTCGATGTCCTGCGGGTGCAAGCCGTTGGTAGGTTCGTCCAGTACATACAACGTCGCCCCGCGGGCCATGCGTTGCAGCTCGGTGGCCAGCTTGATGCGCTGCGCCTCGCCGCCGGACAGTTCGGTGGCCGGCTGGCCCAGGCGCAGGTAGCCCAGGCCGATGTCCTGCAGCACCTGCAGGCAGCGCCGCGCCGCAGGCTGTTCGGCAAACACCTGCAGGGCCTGGTCGACCGTCAGCTGCAGCACCTGGGCAATGTTCATGCCCTGCCAGCTCACCGCCAGGGTTTCCGGGTTGTAGCGGGCGCCATGGCAGGTCGGGCAGGGCGCATAGACGCTGGGCATGAACAGCAACTCGACGCTGACGAAGCCTTCGCCCTCGCAGTTCTCGCAGCGCCCCTTGGCAACGTTGAAGGAGAAACGCCCGGCATCGAAGCCTTTTGCCTTGGCCTGTTCGGTGGCGGCGAACAGCTTGCGCACATGGTCGAACAGGCCGGTGTAGGTGGCCAGGTTGGAGCGGGGCGTACGGCCGATCGGCTTCTGGTCGACCTGCACCAGGCGCCTGATGCTGCCAAGGCCGGCGCTCACATGCCCGCCGCTGGCCTGTTCGGGTTCATCTTCCAGGCTCTGTTCTTCGGGCTCGTTGCGCTGGGCGGCATGGCCCAGGTGCGCACCCACCAGCTCCAGCAGGGCCTGGCTGACCAGGCTCGACTTGCCCGAACCGGAAATACCGGTAACGGCGGTAAAGCAGCCCAGCGGGAATTGCGCACTGAGGTTGTTCAGGTTGTTGCGGCTGATGCCTTCGAGCTTCAGCCAGTCGCGCGCCTGGCGTGGTGTGCGCGTGGTCTGGGCCGGTGCACTGAACAGGTAGGCACGGGTGCTCGACTGCTCGACCTCGGCCAGGCCCTCGGGCGGCCCGCTGTAGAGGATGGTGCCGCCATGCTCGCCAGCGGCAGGCCCTACATCCACCAGCCAGTCGGCGCGGCGCATGGTGTCCAGATCATGTTCCACCACATAGACCGAATTGCCAGCGTGCTTCAGGCGCTGCAGCGCCTCGAACAGGGCTTCGCTGTCGGCCGGGTGCAAACCGGCCGAAGGCTCGTCGAGCACATAGATCACGCCGAACAGTTGCGAATTCAGTTGTGTGGCCAGGCGCAAGCGCTGCAGCTCGCCAGAGGACAGGGTCGGCGTGCTGCGCTCCAGGGCCAGATAACCCAGGCCCAGGTCGAGCAGGGTGTCGATGCGTTCGAGCAGCTCGTTGGCGATGCGTTGGGCAGCCAGGCGCTTTTCCAGGGTCAGGTCGTCCTGCTGTTGTGCCAGGTAGTCTGCTGCCGCCACCTTGCGCAACACCTCGGCCAGCGCCTGCAGCGACAGGTGCGACAGCTCGGCGATGTCCAGGCCGGCGAAGGTCACCCCCAGCGCCTCGCGCTTCAGGCGCTTGCCCTGGCACAGCGGGCACGGGCTGGGGCGCATGAACTGGGCAACGCGCTTGCGCATCTGCGCGCTTTGCGAGTGCATGAAGGTGTGCAGCACGTACCGCCGGGCCCCCATGAACGTGCCTTGGTAGCTGGGCTCTAGCTTGCGCTTGAGGGCGGCGCGGGTTTGCGCCGGGGTCAACCCGGCATACACCGGCGCGGTGGGTGTTTCTTCGGTGAACAGGATCCAGTCACGCTGCGCCTGTGGCAGGTCGCGCCACGGGATATCGACGTCGTAGCCTAGCGTCACCAGAATGTCGCGCAGGTTCTGGCCCTGCCAGGCCATCGGCCACGCCGCCACGGCGCGCTCGCGGATGGTCAGCGACGGGTCGGGGACCATGGTCGCTTCGTCCACTTCGTAGACCCGGCCCATGCCATGGCATTCCGGGCAGGCGCCCTGCGGCGTGTTGGGCGAGAAATCCTCGGCATACAGCATCGCCTGGCCGGCTGGGTAGTGGCCGGCGCGGGAGTAGAGCATGCGGATCGAGCTGGACAGGGTGGTCACGCTGCCCACCGAAGAACGTGCACTCGGCGTGCCGCGTTGCTGCTGCAGGGCCACGGCCGGGGGCAGGCCTTCGATGGCGTCGACATCCGGCACGCCAACCTGGTCGATCAGGCGTCGCGCATAGGGCGCGACCGACTCGAAGTAGCGGCGCTGGGCTTCGGCGTAGAGAGTGGAGAAGGCCAACGAGGACTTGCCCGAGCCGGACACGCCGGTGAATACCACCAGTGCGTCACGGGGAATATCGACATCGATGTTCTTGAGGTTGTGCTCGCGGGCGCCACGGACGCGGATGAAGCCGGTGGGGGTGGTGGGGCGTGGGGGCATGACGCAGTCCTTGGCTTTGGCTGAACAGTGAGCTCAAGGTAACAGCAAAGGCATGACTTTGTGTTCCACCGTGTGAAACCAGATTCGATTGTGCTCCCAGCTTCCTCGCGCTTATCTGTCAGCCAAGCACGACCTGCCTCACCCGTCGTGACCTCAAGGCGAACAACAAGAACGGGAATCCACCCGCGCGAGGAGACTCTACATGTCCCGACATCAGCATATCCTGGCCTGGCTGAACGATGTGGCCAGCGACCTGCACGCAATCCGTCACGATATCCACGCTCACCCGGAACTGGGGTTCGAAGAAAGCCGCACTTCGGCGCTGGTTGCCCAACTGCTCGAAGAATGGGGCTATGAAGTGCACACCGGTATCGGCAAGACCGGCGTGGTCGGCGTACTGCGCAATGGCAGCAGCCCACGCCGCCTGGGCCTGCGCGCCGACATGGACGCGCTGCCCATCCACGAGGCTACCGGCGCCGCGTACAGCAGCCAGCACCAGGGCTGCATGCACGCCTGCGGCCATGACGGGCATACCACCATGCTGCTTGGCGCCGCGCGCTACCTGGCGGCGACCCGGCAGTTCCACGGCACGCTGACGTTGATCTTCCAGCCGGCCGAGGAGGGCCAGGGTGGCGCCGAGGCGATGCTGGCTGACGGCCTGCTGGAGCGCTTCCCTTGCGATGCACTGTTCGGCATGCACAACATGCCCGGGCTGCCGGCCGGGCACCTGGGCTTTCGCGAGGGGCCGATGATGGCCTCGCAAGACCTGCTCACGGTGACCCTCGACGGGGTTGGCGGCCATGGCTCGATGCCGCACCTGACCGTCGACCCGCTGGTGGCGGCGGCCAGTGTGGTGATGGCCCTGCAAACCGTGGTGGCGCGCAATATCGATGCGCAGGAGGCGGCCGTGGTTACCGTCGGCGCCTTGCAGTCCGGCGAAGCGGCCAACGTGATCCCGCAGCAGGCGCTGCTGCGCCTGAGCCTGCGCGCGCTTAACGCCGAGGTACGGGCGCAGACCCTGGAGCGGGTGCGGGCCATTATCGTCAGCCAGGCCGAGAGCTTTGGCTGCCGCGCCACCATCGAACATCGCCCGGCCTACCCGGTGTTGGTCAACCATGCCGCGGAAAACGCCTTCGCCCGGCAGGTGGGGGTGGAGCTGCTCGGTGCCGAGGCAGTGGATGGCAACACCCGCAAGCTGATGGGCAGCGAAGACTTCGCCTGGATGCTGCAACGCTGCCCGGGCGCCTACCTGTTCATCGGCAATGGCGTATCGCGGCCGATGGTGCACAACCCGGCCTACGACTTCAATGACGACATCCTGCTGACCGGCGCCGCCTACTGGGGCGCGCTGGCAGAGCGCTGGCTCGCGCCCGCCTGACCTTCCTGTTGACGACTGCCGCTGGAACCCGGGCGCGACCGCGCCTGGGCGATCACCCAATCATTGTGGGGAGTGTTTCCTATGCAGACTTCGAGCACCGGCGTGTCGCGTACCCGGCAAGTGGTCGCCGCCGTCATCGGCAACGCCCTGGAGTGGTATGACTTTATCGTGTACGGCTTTCTGGCCAGCATCATCGCCCGGCAGTTCTTCCCCTCCGACGACGAATACGCCTCGCTGCTGATGGCCCTGGCCACCTTCGGCGTCGGCTTTTTCATGCGCCCGGTGGGCGGCGTGCTGCTGGGCATGTATTCCGACCGCAAGGGCCGCAAGGCAGCGATGCAGATGATCATCCGGCTGATGACCGTGTCCATTGCCATGATCGCCTTTGCCCCCGACTACCTGGCCATCGGCATGGCCGCGCCGATGCTGATCGTGGTGGCGCGCATGCTGCAAGGTTTTGCCACCGGCGGCGAGTACGCCAGCGCCACGGCCTTCCTGGTGGAGAGCGCGCCGGCCCACCGCAAGGGCCTGTATGGCTCGTGGCAGCTGGTGGGGCAGTGCCTGGCGGTGTTCTCCGGGGCGGCGATGGTGGCCCTGGTCACCCACTTGTGCACGCCTGCGGCGCTGGACAGCTGGGGCTGGCGTATCCCGTTCGTGCTCGGCCTGCTGATCGGCCCGGTGGGGCTGTGGATTCGCAAGCACATGGAAGAGCCCGAGGAATTCATCGAGGCGCGCCGCCAGGCCAAGGGCCAGTCGCCCAGCCTGTGGCAGGTGCTGCGTGAGCATCGGCGCAGCCTGTTGGTATCGATGGGCCTGGCCTGTGGCGCGACGGTGTCGTTCTACGTGGTGCTGGTGAACATGCCGACCTTCGCCCACAAGAACCTCGGCCTGCCGCTGGACCAGGTGCTGCTGGTGCAGATGCTTGCCGTTGGGCTGATGACCGTGGTGATCCCGCTGTCCGGGGCGTTGTCTGACCGGCTGGGGCGGCGCCCGGTGCTGATGGCCTTCACCCTGGCGTTCTTCGTCATGGTCTACCCGTTGTATGTGTGGGTGGCTGCCGCGCCGTCGCTGGAGCGCCTGCTGGTGATGCAGCTGCTGCTGTGCACCGCCATCGGTGGCTTCTTCGGGCCGGCGCCCACGGCCCTGGCCGAGCAGTTCCCGGTCGAGGTGCGTTCTACCGGTGTGTCGGTGGCCTATAACGTGGCGGTGATGGTATTCGGCGGCTTCGCCCCGTTGATCGTCACCTGGCTGAGCAAGGTACTCGGTACCCCGGTGGCGCCATCGTTCTATGTGCTGTTCGCCTGCCTGCTGACACTGCTGGGCACCTATTGCCTGAAAGAAGCCCCACGCGCGGGCAAGCCTGCTGCTTTCAACCTTGGAGTGAAACCGTGATGCCGCTAGCCATCGACCCCATCGTTGCCCTCGATGCCGAGGCATTGTCCCGGGCCATCCATGCCCGCCAGATGTCGTGCCGGGAGGTGATGCAGGCTTATCTGGCGCATATCGAACGCTTCAACCCGCAGGTCAATGCGCTGGTGTCGCTGCGCCCGGCCGAGGCACTGCTGGCCGAGGCCGATGAGCGTGACCGCGAGTTGGCCCGTGGTCATTCGCGCGGCTGGATGCATGGCATGCCCCAGGCGATCAAGGACCTGGCCGCCACTGCCGGGCTGCGCACCACCCTGGGCTCGCCGCTGTTCGCCGAGCAGGTGCCCGATCAGGATGCAATCAGCGTGGCGCGGGTACGGGCCAGTGGGGCGCTGATCGTGGGCAAGAGCAATGTGCCCGAATTCGGCCTTGGTTCGCAGACCTACAACACCCTGTTCGGCACCACCACCAACGCCTACGACCCGGACAAGGTGGCCGGAGGCAGCAGCGGCGGGGCGGCGGCGGCGCTGGCCATGCGCCTGCTGCCGGTCGCCGATGGCAGCGACATGATGGGCTCGCTGCGCAACCCGGCGGCATTCAACAACGTGTATGGCCTGCGCCCGTCGCAGGGCCGTGTTCCCCACGGGCCGGCGCCGGAACTGTTCGTGCAGCAGCTGGCCACCGAGGGGCCGATGGGCCGCAGCGTCGTGGATGTGGCGCGGCTGCTGTCGACCCAGGCGGGCTTCGATGCGCGGGCGCCGTTGTCGCTGAGTGAGGGCCGGCGCGATTTTGCCGCCGGGTTGCAGCGCGATTTCCGCGGCGTGCGGGTTGGCTGGCTGGGCGACTACGACGGTTACCTGGCGATGGATGACGGGGTGCTGAGCCTGTGCGAAGCGGCCCTGGCGGACTTCGTCGAACTGGGCTGCCGGGTCGAGGCCTGCCAGCCGGCGTTCGACCTGGCGCGCTTGTGGCAATGCTGGCTGACCCATCGCCACTTCCTGGTGCACGGCAACCTTGGTGCGGCCTATGCCGACCCTGGCAAACGCGCGCTGCTCAAGCCCGAGGCGCAGTGGGAGGTGGAGGGTGGCCTGCAACTGAGCGCGACGGCGGTGTACCAGGCTTCGGTGGCCCGCAGCGACTGGTACCGCGCGCTGGGCAAGCTGTTCGAGCGTTACGATTACCTGCTGTTGCCATCGGCCCAGGTGTTCCCTTTCGATGCACGGCAACCTTGGCCAACGGTTGTCGGGGGGCGGACAATGGACACCTATCACCGCTGGATGGAAGTGGTGATAGGGCCGACCCTGGCCGGCTTGCCGAGCATCAGCGTACCGGTCGGTTTCAACGCTGCCGGGTTGCCGATGGGTCTGCAGATCATCGGCCCGGCCCAGGCCGACCATGCGGTGTTGCAGCTGGCCCATGCCCATGAACAGCTCACCCGTTGGGTAGCGCGGCGCCCGCCCCGGAGCCTGCAAACGCCATGAAACTGCTGGGCAGGCGCGGATCTTGCTGGCTATCCTGACCATCCAGCTACAGGGAGGTCACACTCATGGGTATCACGGCAGACAGTGGCGGCGTGCGTTCGGTGGAGCGGGCGCTGGCCATCGTCGACCTGCTGGGCGAACACCAGGCGCTGGGCCTGGAAGAACTGCATTACCTGACCGCGCTACCCAAGGCCACGGTGTCGCGCATGCTCGCCACCTTGCAGGAGCAGGGCTGGGTCTACCGCGGCCTCAGCGACCGGCGTTACCGGCTGTGTGCGCGGCGCCTGTTCGGCGACCGCCAGCTGCGTTTCAAACGGCGTCTGGTGGAGCACGCAGCGCCCATGTTGCTGGAGTTGAGCGAGCGCACCGGGCTGGTGGCCGACCTGTCGTGTTTCGACGGCGAGCGGCTGGAGGTGATGGAAAGCGCCATCCCCCAGGTATTGCGCAAGCGCTACCCGCACACCTGCCAGATCGTCGGCCATCATGCCAGCCTGTTCCATTCGGCGATGGGGCGGGCATGCCTGGGTGAGTTGGCGGTCGATGAAGTGCAGCGCCTGGCGGCCCATGAGCGGGTGGGCGACGAGACGGTGCTGCGCGATATCGAGGAGGAAGCGAACAAAGGGTTCGGCCAGCGCACCGAAGGGCACTGGGAGTACCCGGTGCGCTTGCCGTTCCTGATCCGCGCGATAGCCCTGCCGGTGCATGCCGAAGGGCGCCTGGCCGGGAGCATTGCCTTGCACTGGCCGCTGGACCAGGCGCCGGTGGAACGGGTGTTGAACCTGCACCTGAACAGCCTGGCGACAACGGTGTGGGAGGTGCAGCGGGCCTTGGTGGTTTGAGTCAGCCTGTACCGGCTTCTTCGCGGGTAAACCCGCTCCCACAGGGAATGTGCATTGCCCGAGGCCTGCTCGGTACCTGTGGGAGCGGGTTCACCCGCGAAGAGGCCAGTGCAGCAATCAACAAAAAGCAGCTGTGTCCGAGGCCCCTCAGCGCTCCAGGCTGTACATCCGGCACTCCGCCAGCAGCGCCAGCAGGTTCGGCTCACGCTCCCGCGCCTTGAGGAACACCACGCCGATATGCTGCTGCAAGCGATATTGCGGCTTCAGGGCAATCAACCTGACCCGGTTTTCGTACACCGCCGCGATCCGCCCGGGCAGCAGGGCAAAGCCCACGCCAGAGCTGACCATGCTCAGCAGGGTGAAGATATCGTTCACCTGCATGGCCACCTTGGGTTCGAAGCCGGCCTGCTGGAACACCCGGGTGCCATCGCGGTGGGTGGCAAAGCCCTGCGTCAGGGTGATGAAGGTGGAGCCGGCCAGGTCGGCCAGGTCCACTTCGGCCTGCTCGGCGAAGGGCGAATCGATGGGCACGGCGAGGAAGATGTCGTCGGAGAACAGCGGCAACTGCTCGCAGGCCGGGTCGCTGACGCTTTCGTCGAGCGACACGAGGATGGCCTCCAACTCGTGATTCTTCAGGCGTTGCAGCAGGTCGACGTTGGAGCCAAGGGTCAGGTCGATGTTGAGTTCGCTGCGGCGCAGCTTGAGGCCCATGACCAGCTTGGGCACGGTTTTCACCGTCAGCGAGTAGAGCGCACCCAGGCGGAAGCGCTCGGCGTAGAAGCCGGCGGCCTCGCGGGTCTGGCGGACCATCTGCTCGGCGTCCTGGATCAGCTGCCGGGCCTTTTTCTCAAGCACGTAGGCGCTTTCCAGCGGGATCAGCTGGCGGCCTTCATGCTTGAACAGCGGGCAGCGCAGTGCGCTTTCCAGCGAGTGGATGGCGCGGTGCACGCTGACGGCACTTGTGGCCAGCTCCGCGGCAGCGCGGCCGAGGTTGCCGGTGCGCATGAAGGCGAGGAAGGTTTCCAGCTTCTTGAGGGTCAGTTCTTCGTCGATCAGCATGGGGGCCTGGGGTGTGCGGCTTGGGGGTTATGGTGGGTTTGAGATCGAGCGCCGCCCGCGCGGCGCCTCGATCTCAAACCCACCAGATACCTCAAGCCCGACGCTCGATCAACGCCCACAACGCCGGGTCGTTGAAATCATCGATCACCAACCCAGCCCCCGCCGCCAGCAACCGCTCCGGCGTCTGGGTAGTGGCCACGCCCACGGTAAAGATCCCCGCGCCACTCGCTGCCGCCACCCCCGGCAGCGAATCCTCGAAGGCCAGTGCCTGGTCGGCTTCGGCACCCAGCCGCTGCAAGCCGGTCAGGTAGGGCAACGGGTCCGGCTTGGGCCGTGCCAGTTCCTCGGCCACCAGCACATGCTCGAAGCGCTGGCCCAGGCCCATGGCGTTCAACATGTGCTCGGCGTTCAGCCGCGGTGCGTTGGTCACCACGCACATGCCGATGTCACGAGCCCGGGCATGCTCCAGCAGGCGCACAAGGCCCGGCATCGGCTCGAGCGACGGCGACATGTCGCGGAACAGCGCCTCCTTGCGGTCGGCCAGCACCTGGCATTGTTCGGCACTGGCACCGGCAAACAGCTCGGCGAACAGCTCGCCGTTGGCGCGGCCGCTGACCTGGGCATCGAACTGCGCCTGGCTCAGCTCGCGGCCGTCATGCTCGCGCAGCAGTTGGCGAAAGGCCTGCAGGTGCAGGGTGTCAGTGTCGGTGAGGGTTCCGTCGAGGTCGAACAGCAGGGCAGTCAGCATTGGGTATTCAGGTCCAGAAATCGTGGGCGGGCCAGAAGGGAGATTCTTTGCCTTTGGAGTTACGTGAACTTCGCGACTTCTGAGTGTACTGGAGTACGGCAGCCTTGGCAGAGCTGTGCTCGAACTCGAGGTTGGCGCCTGCGCATCGAGTCAGCAACTGCCAAAGCTGGAAAGGCAACCGAGTAACCGGCCGTTGGCACGCTCCGGCTTTCGAAGTTTGGTCATCAGTTCTGGTTGGCGTAGGTGGCTGGGCGCAGGTAGCTGATCTTCTGTACCTTGCCGTCGCTGTCACGGTAGGTGAGGGTGGCGATCTCGGCGTTGCCGGTGGTGTGGCTCGAAGCCTCCACAGCGATCACCTGGGCGATGTCCAGGTTCATGCCGTACTGGTACGCAGAGGCTGTCTGGGCGAAGGCGCCGACGCTGCTGCCGAAGGTCAGGGTGGCGAGAGTGATTGCTTTGATGATGTTCATGGTCATGCTCCGTTAGCTTGGGTAGTGGGATCAGCGACTGCTTGCTGCCTGGGTTTAATATTGCGCAATGATATTTAGTGCGCAAAATATATTTCCACTATCCGGTCTATTGGAGCGCTGCATCGCCTGAACGATGGTGCGGATCGCCGCGAGGGCTTCCCGCACACCGTCTTCCGCAGTCAGGTTCCCGGACCAGCCATATAGCCTTCAGCATCATTGCGGTAGTTTCGCGATCACCTTGATCTCGAAGTCGAAGCCCGACAGCCAGGTCACGCCGATAGCGGTCACCGTCGGGTAGGGAGCCTCACCCCAATACTCGGCCGCCACCTCCCAGATGGTCTCGAATTTCGAGTCCGGGTCGACCATGAAGATGGTCGTGTCAACCACATCCTCGAAACTACTGCCGGCTTCGGCCAGGATCGCGTTGAGGTTGGCGAAGGCCATGCGAACCTGCGCCGCGAGGTCCGGCTCGGCCGAGCCGTCCTTGCGGCTACCTACCTGGCCGGAAACGAACAGAAAACCGTTGGAACGAATCGCTGGCGAGTAACGGTGGAGCTCATACAAAGCATGGCGATCAGGCGGGAAGACGACATCACGTTTGCTGGACATTGCGTACCTCGTTCGGGGCGCTGGCGGCCCGGTGATTAGGGTGAAGCCACTATAAGAAAGGCCGCCGGCCTGAATAAACGGGCAGCGCTGGCCATGACTGTTTGTATAATCCAAACAATCCAGGCGCGAGTGAGACGTGGAATGGACCGTTTCGATGCAATGCAGGCATTTGTCCGCGTGGTGGAAACCGGCAGTTTCACCAAGGCGGCAGCCACGCTGCACATGAGCAAGACCACCGTGACGCAGCTCGTTCAGCAACTGGAAGCGAGGCTGCGTGTGCGCCTGCTCAACCGCACCACACGCAAGGTCAATGTCACCGCCGACGGTGCGGCCTACTACGAACGCGTCGTCCGGCTGCTGGTCGACATGGACGACGCCGAGACCAGTTTGTCCAGCGCGTCGATGACACCACGCGGGCGGCTGCGAGTCGATGTACCCAGCCCACTGGCGCGAATGCTGCTGATACCCGCCTTGCCAGGGTTCTTTGCACGCTATCCAGAAATTCAGCTGACTGTGGGCGTGAGCGATCGTATCGTCGACATCATTGGTGAAAACGTCGACTGCGTGGTGCGTGGCGGCGAGATCACCGATCAATCCCTGGTGGCAAGGCATGTGGGCGATTTGAAACTCGGCACCTATGCCGCGCCCAGCTATTTGCAGCGCTTCGGTACGCCGGTGCACCCCCGTGAGCTGGAGGAGGGCCGACACAACACCGTCGGCTTCCTCTGGTTTCGTACAGGCAAAGCCTTGCCCTACGCGATGCAGCGGGGCGAGGAGCGCATGGAAGCCCACGGCCGCTCGCAGCTGATGGTCGACGACGGCAATGCGTACCTTGCCGCCGGCTTGGCTGGCCTGGGGATAATCTGGCTCCCGCAGTACATGGCCAGACCGCACCTGGCCAGCGGCGAGCTGCTGCCGTTGTTCGAAGACTGGCAGATGACGCCAATGCCGATGTACCTGGCATTCCCGCCGAATCGCCATGTCAGCGCCAAGGTGCGGGTATTTATCGACTGGATGATCGAGTTGATGGCCGAGCATGCGCCTGTGGCTGGGTGAAACAGGGGTAAACCCATTTCGCCATCCAAAAGCATCAGCCTTTTCCCTGGAGTATCAGCCCAGCCATTGAACGCAGCCGTCAAGCCGTCGACGAAGGGGGCTGTTCAGCGCGCCCCGAAAAGAGTACAAATGTGCTCCATGGACAATCTAACCCCAAAACGCCGCGCCATCTTCGAGTTCATCCGTGAACGCATTGCCGATCAAGGCCAGCCGCCTAGCCTGGCCGATATCGCCACGCGCTTCGGTTTCGCCTCGCGCAGTGTCGCGCGCAAGCACATCACCGCCCTGTGTCAGGCCGGCTACATCGACGTCACGCCAAACCAGGCGCGGGGCATACGCCTGGCCGAACCGCTGCGCCGCCCGGAAATCCTCGAAGTGCCGGTGCTGGGCCAGGTGGCGGCAGGCGCCCCCATTGGCCCGGACCTCGACATTCACGAGCAGTTGCTGCTCGACCCCAGCCTGTTCCGCCGTACCCCCGACTACCTGCTGAAGGTGCGCGGCGACTCGATGATCGACGACGGCATTTTCGACGGTGACCTGGTTGGCATCCTCCAGCAGGCCGATGCCCGCGATGGCCAGATCGTGGTCGCGCGCCTGGACGGCGAGGTGACCATCAAGCGCCTGCAGCGCCAGGGTGGCAATTACCGGCTGTTGCCACGCAACCCGGCCTATGCGCCCATCGATGTGCGGCCTGAACAGGAGTTCTTCATCGAAGGCGTGTTCTGCGGCTTGCTGAGGCGTGACTGATGGGCGCGGTGGTCGACCTCGACAGGTTGCTCGACCAGCGCCGGGTATGGCGCGGTCGGCAGGCCCAGGCGCGGCCGCTCGGCCTGCAGCCCACGGGCCATGCCGCCCTTGACCAATGCCTGCCGGAAGGCGGTTGGCCCGCGGCTGCGCTCAGCGAGCTGTTGCTGGCCAGCCCCGGCTGTGGCGAATTGCAGCTGCTGTGGCCAACCCTGGCCCGCTTGAGCGCTGAGGCCAGCCGAATCGTGCTGGTGGCTCCGCCATTCATTCCTTACGCCCCGGCCTGGCAGGCCGCGGGGGTGGACCTGCGCTGGCTGGTACAGGTG
This sequence comes from Pseudomonas sp. TE3-3-F2023, assembly GCF_036784815.1. Lineage (NCBI taxonomy): Bacteria > Pseudomonadati > Pseudomonadota > Gammaproteobacteria > Pseudomonadales > Pseudomonadaceae > Pseudomonas > Pseudomonas sp. TE3-3-F2023. The sequence goes on from NZ_CP145113.1 coordinate 3,465,594, forward strand.
GACGCCGCACCTGCCGATGCCCTGTGGGCCGCCGAGCAGTGCCTGCGCTCTGGCAGTTGCGCGGCGGTGCTGTGCTGGCCGGAACGAGCCGATGATCGCGCCCTGCGGCGCTTGCAGGTGGCTGCCGAAACCGGGCAGGCGCTGGCCTTCGCCTGCCGGCCGCAACAGGCGGCCCACAACCCTTCACCCGCAGCGCTGCGCATTGCCGTCGACACCCGTCCGGCACAATGGCGCGTGCTGAAAAGCCGTGGCGGCATGCCTCCGGCGCTGCCCATCGCCTGCCCGGGGCGGGGCTGATGCAACATGCTCTGGGCCTGCATCCTGTTCCCTCAGCTGGCGCTGGACACGGTCCTGCGTGAGCGTGACGACCCCGATACGCCCCTGGTGCTGCTTGGCGGGCCGACCCAGCGACGCGTGCTGCAGGCGGTCAACACGGCGGCGGCCGCGCTCGGCCTGCGGGCCGGGCAAACCCTGACGGCGGCGCGTGCGCTGGCCGATGGCTTCAGCTGCGTCGAAGCCGACCCCAGGCGCATCGACCAGGTGCAGCAGTTGCTGGCAGCCTGGGCCTACCGCTTCAGTGCCCAGGTCAGCCTGCACTACCCACGGGCGCTGTTGCTGGAGGTGGGCTCCAGCCTGCAGCTGTTCGGCCCCTGGCCGCTGTTCGAGGCACGCCTGCGCCAGGAACTGGCGGAACTGGGCTTGCGCCAACGTATCGTCCTGGCCAGCAACCCGGTGGCGGCGCGCATGCTCGCCAACGCTCACGATGGCCTGGCCGTGAGTGACGCCGATGCCACCCGTGCGGCGCTGCTGGGCATGCCCATCGAGCGTATCGGCCTGCCAGCCCAGGCTGCCGAGGCCTTTGCCCGCATGGGCCTGCGCCAGTTGAGCCAGGTGCTGGCCTTGCCCCGCGACAGCCTGGCCAGGCGCTTTCCGGCCCAGGTGCAACTGCACCTTGACCAGTTGCTCGGCCTGCGCAACCTGGGGCTGGGCTTCTACCAGCCGCCGGACCGTTTCGAGACCCGGCTGGAGCTGAATTTCGACGTCGAATCGCACCAGGCCCTGCTGTTCCCGCTGCGGCGCATGCTCAACGACCTTGCCGCGTTCCTCGCCGGGCGTGACTGTGGCGTGCAGCGTTTCTGCCTGCACCTGGAGCACGTCGAAGGGCCGGATACCTTGCTGAAGGTAGGCCTGCTGGCCGCCGAACGCGATGCCGCGATGCTGTTCGAACTGGCGCGCGGCCGCCTGGAACCGCTGCGCATTCCCGCACCGGTGCGCAACCTGCGGCTGGTTGCCGAGGACCTGCCACCCTTCGTGCCGCAACGCCAGGCATTGTTCGACCCGCGTGCGCAACAGGCGCAACCTTGGGAACAATTGCGCGAAAGGCTGCGTGCCCGCTTGGGCGATGAGGCGGTCAAGGGCCTGAGCGCGGCAGCCGATCATCGCCCTGAATGTGCCTGGCAAGCGGTAGAGCAGGGTGCCCAGGGCAACATGCCGGTCGTCCCTGGCAGCCGTCCTGGCTGGCTGCTGTCGGCTCCCATGGCGCTGGACGAAAGCGGCTATCGCCTGCAAGGCCATGCCGAGCGCATCGAATCGGGCTGGTGGGATGGCGGCGATGTGCGCCGCGACTATTACCGCATCGAAACCCGTGACGGCCTGCGCGGCTGGGCCTACCGCGACCTGGGCAAGGCCGGCCCGTTGTGGCTGCATGGCTGGTTCGCATGAACACCCCGGGGTATGCAGAGCTGCACTGCCTGTCCAACTTCAGCTTCCAGCGCGGCGCGTCGAGCGCCGACGAGCTGTTCCGGCGCGCGCGTGAACAGGGCTACCAGGCGCTGGCGATCACCGACGAATGCACCCTGGCCGGCATCGTCCGTGCCTGGCAGGCAGCCAAGGAACACCAGCTGCAGCTGATCGTGGGCAGTGAAGTGCAGTTGCAGGACGGCCCCAGGCTGGTGCTGCTGGTGCAGGACCTGGCCGGCTACCAGAACCTGTGCGCGCTGATAACCCGGGCCCGGCGGCGGGCGCAGAAGGGCGAGTACCAACTGTTTGGCGATGACCTGCAGCAGCACCATCAGGGCCTGCTGGCATTGTGGGTAGCCGATGACAGCGGCGATGCCACCTCCGGGCAGTGGCTGCACGGCGTGTTCGGTGAGCGCCTGTGGCTGGCCGTGCACCTGCACCGCGGCAGTGACGATACCTTGCGCCTTGAACGCTTGCGCGGCCTGGCGGCCAGGGTCGGCATCCGCGCCGTGGCCTGTGGCGACGTGCACATGCACGTGCGCGGTCGTCGCGCCTTGCAGGATTGCATGACCGCCATTCGCCAGCATTGCCTGGTGGCCGAGGCCGGGCGCTTCCTGTTTGCCAATGGCGAGCGGCACCTGCGCAGCCAGGCGCAACTGGGCGAACTCTATCCCGCCGACCTGCTGGCCGAGACCCTGGCCATCGCTGCGCGCTGCCAGTTCGAACTGAGCGAATTGAAATACCAGTACCCACGCGAACTGGTGCCCCAGGGGCATAGCCCGGCGAGCTGGTTGCGCGAATTGTGCCAGCAGGGTTTGCCGTCGCGCTGGCCAAACGGGCCGAGCCGCAAGGTGCGGGATGTGCTGGCCAAGGAGCTGGCGCTGATCGAGGAGCTGGGCTACGAAAGCTACTTCCTGACTGTGCACGACATCGTCGCCTTCGCTCGCAGCCAGCGCATTCTGTGCCAGGGGCGGGGCTCGGCTGCCAACTCGGTGGTGTGCTTCGTGCTGGGCATCACCGAGCTCGACCCCATGCAACACCACCTGTTGTTCGAGCGCTTCCTGTCGCGCGAGCGCAACGAGCCGCCGGACATCGACGTGGACTTCGAGCACGACCGGCGCGAGGAAGTGATCCAGTATGTATTTCGTCGCTATGGCCGGCACCGGGCGGCGCTCACTGCGGTGGTCAACACCTACCATGCTGCCGGTGCGGTACGGGATGTGGCGCGGGTGCTGGGGCTGCCGGCCGACCAGGTGGACGCCCTGGCCAAATGCTGCGGCCGCTGGAGCGATCGCATACCCGATGACCAGCGCCTGGCCGAGGCTGGTTTCGAGGCGGGCAGCCCTTCGCTGCGCCGGGTGCTGGTACTGGCCGGCGAACTGATCGGCTTCCCCCGGCACCTGTCACAGCACCCGGGCGGCTTCGTCATCTCGCAGCAACCCCTGGACGAGCTGGTGCCGGTGGAGAATGCCGCGATGCCGGAGCGCACGGTGATCCAGTGGGACAAGGACGACCTGGACATGGTCGGCCTGCTCAAGGTCGACGTGCTGGCGCTGGGCATGCTCAGCGCCTTGCGCCGTTGCTTCGACCTGCTGCAACGCCACCGTGGCCGGCACCTGACCCTGGCGACCATCCCCGGCGAAGACCCGGCCACCTACGCGATGATCAGCCGTGCCGAGACCATGGGCGTGTTCCAGATCGAGTCACGCGCGCAGATGGCCATGTTGCCGCGGCTGCAGCCCGCAAAGTTCTACGACCTGGTCATCGAGGTGGCCATCGTCCGCCCCGGGCCGATCCAGGGCGACATGGTCCACCCTTACCTGCGCCGACGGCTGAAGCAGGAGCCGGTGACGTACCCTTCGCCGCAACTGAAGGAAGTGTTCGAGCGCACCCTGGGTGTGCCGCTGTTTCAGGAGCAGGTGATGGAACTGGCGATGGTCGCGGCCGACTATACCCCGGGCGAGGCCGACCAGTTGCGCCGCAGCATGGCCGCCTGGAAGCGCCACGGCGGCCTGGAGCCGCACCGCGAGCGGCTGGTGCAGGGCATGTTGCGCAATGGTTACGACCTGGCGTTTGCCGAGCGCATCTTCGAGCAGATCAAAGGCTTTGGCAGCTATGGCTTTCCGGAATCGCACGCGGCCAGCTTTGCCTTGTTGTGCTATGCCAGCAGCTGGCTCAAGTGCCATGAACCGGCGATTTTCACCTGCGCGCTGGTCAACAGCTGGCCCATGGGCTTCTACAGCCCCGACCAGTTGCTGCAAGAGGCCCGGCGCCAGGGTATCGAGGTCAGGCCGGTGGATGTGTGCCACAGTGACTGGGACTGCACCCTCGAGCCTGAGCCTGGAGAAGTGCTGGCCATTCGCATGGGCTTGCGCCTGGTACGGGGCTTTGCCGAGGCCGACGCCAGGCGCCTGGAGCAGGCGAGGGCGCAGCGGCCATGGCGCGATGTCGAAGACCTGTGCCTGCGTGCCGGGCTCGATTCGCGGGCCCGGGCCCGGTTGGCCGATGCCGGCGCGCTGCGCGCCTTGGCCAGCGACCGGCACCAGGCGCGCTGGCAGGTGGCGGCGGTGCAGCCGCAACTGCCTTTGTTCGCCGATATCGAAGCCTTGCCGGAAAGCACCGTCGAACTGCCCGTTCCCAGCGTGGCAGAGGACCTGATGGCCGATTACCAGACCCTGGGTACCACGCTTGGGCCGCATCCCTTGACCTTGTTGCGCTCACGCCTGCGGGCGCTGGGCTGTCGCAGTTCGCGCGAGCTGCAAGGTGTCGGGCATGGTGACAACATTGCCGTGGCCGGGCTGGTGGTGGGCCGCCAGCGGCCACAGACCGCCAGCGGCGTGACCTTCGTCACCCTGGAGGACGAGCATGGCATGGTCAATGTGGTGGTGTGGCGGGAGCTTGCCGAACGGCAGCGGCGGGCACTGGTGGGGTCGCAGTTGCTCAAGGTCAGCGGGCGGCTGGAGCAGGAGAATGGCGTGCGCCACCTGATCGCGCGGCGGCTGGAGGATGTGAGCCAGTTGTTGCAAGGGCTGGACGTACGCAGCCGGGACTTCCATTGATCCCCGACACATGGCGCAAATCCTGATTTCTGCGCGGCCCCTGTGGTAGCGGCTTTAGCCGCGAACACCGGCGCAGCCGGTGCCATGCACCGCGTTGTATTCTTCGCGGCTAAAGCCGCTCCCACAGGGTACCAGGATCGCTTGCGAATTCAGTTCTGTTACACCATCGCCAACCGTTGCTTGCGTGTCGGTGCCGGGAACGCCCGGTCGATCGCCCGCAGGTCTTCGCTGGTCAGTGTCAACGAACCCGCAGCCGCATTCAGCCGCACATGCTCGGGCGCCACGGCCTTGGGGATGGCTATCAACCCGTCATCCCGGGTCACCCAGGCCAGGCTGACCTGAGCCGCCGTGGCGCCATGGCGCTCGGCGATTTGCGCCAGCACCGGGTGCTGCAGCAGGCGCCCGGCCTGGGCCAGCGGGCAGTAGGCCATGGTCGGCAGGGCGCGCTTTTCGCACCACGGCAGCAGGTCGAACTCGATGCCACGCTGGGCCGGGTTGTACAGCACCTGGTTGGTGGCGCAATCGGGGTTGTGCAGCTCGCGCAGGTCGTCGACGTCGAAATTGGAAACACCCCAGCGCTTGATCTTGCCTTGCTCGCGCAAGCGCTCGAAGGCCTCGACGGTTTCCTCCAGCGGGTGCTGGCCACGCCAGTGCAACAGATACAGGTCGATGCAGTCGGTGCCCAGGCGCGTGAGGCTGCGTTCGCAGGCCGCCGCCATACCGAGCCGGCTGGCATTGTGCGGGTACACCTTGCTGACCAGGAACACCTGGTCGCGGCGCCCGGCAATGGCCTGGCCGACCACTTCTTCCGCGCCACCTTCGGCATACATCTCGGCGGTATCGATCACGCTCAGGCCAAGTTCGATACCCTGTTGCAGAGCCGCCACCTCGGCCGCCTTGCGGGCCGGATCTTCACCCATGTACCAGGTACCCTGGCCGATGGCCGGAACGCTCGAACCTGCCAGTTTCACGTAACGCATGTCACCTCCGGTATGCGGGTATTGGTAAGCAGTACCTCAAGCAGCGCTTGCGCCGCCGTGGAAAGCTTGTGTTCGCTGAGGGCAATCACGCCGATGCGGCGCTCGACCGTGGGCTCGACCAGGGTCACGCAGCGGGCGCCAAGCTCCTGCATCTGGTTGATGCACAGTGCCGGCACGGCACTGACACCCAGGCCACTGGCAACCATGCGGCCGATGGTCGACAGCTGGTGGCTTTCGAAAGCCACCGCCAGTTTGCCGTGCTGGGCGGCCACGTTCTGTTCCATCAGCAGACGCACCGCCGAAGGGCGTTGCAGGGCAACGAAGTCTTCGGCCAGCAACTGTGCCCAGCTGACCTGAGGCAGCTGCGCCAAGGGCGAATCGGCGGGCACCACGGCGACGAAGCGGTCCATGTACAACGGGTGGAAATCCAGGCCATCGATGTTGTCCGGTTCGAAGCCGATGCCCAGTTCGACGCGACGATGGCGCACCAGTTCCTGCACCTGTTCGTTGATCACATCGTGCACCGTGACGTTGACCTTCGGGTAACGCTGGCGAAATACCTTCAGCGAGTAGGGCAGCAGGTTGCCAGCAAAGGCCGGCATGGCCGCCACCGAAACCCGGCCCAGTTGCAGGGTGAAACGCTGGCGCAGCATTTCTTCGGTGTCGTCCCAGTCGGCCAGCAGGCGCCGTGCCAGCGGCAGCAGCACCTCGCCCTCGGCAGTCAGGCTGACGCTGCGTGTGGTGCGGCTCAGCAGGGCGCCGCCAAGGTTTTCTTCCAGGGCCTTGATGGTCAGGCTGAGGGCCGGTTGCGAGACATGCAGGTGTTCACCGGCCTGAGCGAAGCTCTGGTACTTGGCCACAGCGACAAAAGCGCGCAGTTGCTTGACGTTCATGACAGGCCTTTAGGTTGTTTTGCAAAAGTTATCAATCGATGATGAAAACAAAATTAACAAATCAGTCGCTTGCGGTGAAGATGTCCTCACACGCTCACCGACAGCCTCGTCGGTTCAACAACTACAAAAGGCGGATCAGCATGGCCGGACTGGACAAGCGCGTTGCAACCTATGAACAGGCCCTCGAAGGCCTGACCGACAACATGACGGTACTGGCTGGTGGTTTCGGCCTGTGCGGCATCCCGGAAAACCTTATCAGCGAAATCAAGCGCCGTGGCGTCAAGGGCCTGACGGTGGTTTCCAACAACTGCGGTGTCGATGGCTTTGGCCTGGGCGTGCTGCTGGAGGACCGGCAGATCCGCAAGATGGTCGCTTCCTACGTGGGCGAGAACGCCGAGTTCGAACGCCAGCTGCTGAGCGGCGAGCTGGAAGTGGAACTGACCCCGCAAGGCACCCTCGCCGAGAAGATGCGCGCCGGTGGCGCCGGCATCCCGGCCTTCTACACGGCCACCGGCTACGGCACCCCGGTTGCCGACGGCAAGGAAGTGCGCGAGTTCAACGGCCGCAAGTACATCCTCGAAGAATCCATCACCGGCGACTTCGCCATCGTCAAGGGCTGGAAGGCCGACCACTACGGCAACGTGGTGTACCGCAACACCGCGCAAAACTTCAACCCGCTGGCAGCCACTGCCGGCAAGATCACCGTGGTCGAAGTGGAAGAGATTGTCGAACCTGGCGTGCTGTTGCCCAGCGAGATCCACACCCCGGGCATCTATGTGGACCGCGTCATCGTCGGCACCTTCGAAAAGCGTATCGAAAAGCGCACCGTCAAGGCCTGAGCGCCATCCACCAGAACAACAAAGAGATCCTGACCATGGCACTGACCCGCGAACAGATGGCGCAACGCGTCGCCCGTGAACTGAAGGACGGCTACTACGTCAACCTGGGCATCGGCATTCCGACCCTGGTGGCCAACTACGTACCCGCCGACATGGATGTGATGTTGCAATCGGAAAACGGCCTGCTCGGCATGGGCGAATTCCCCACTGAAGGCACCATCGATGCCGACATGATCAACGCCGGCAAGCAGACCGTCACCGCCCGCCGCGGTGCCTCGATCTTCGATTCTGCGCAGTCGTTCGCCATGATCCGTGGCGGCCATGTCGACCTGACCGTGCTCGGCGCTTTCGAAGTGGATGTGCAAGGCAATATCGCCTCGTGGATGATCCCGGGCAAGCTGGTGAAGGGCATGGGCGGCGCCATGGACCTGGTGGCCGGTGCCGAGAACATCATCGTCACCATGACTCACGCCTCCAAGGACGGCGAGTCCAAACTGCTGCCGCAGTGCAGCCTGCCGTTGACCGGCGCTGGCTGCATCCGCAAGGTGCTGACCGACCTGGCCTACCTGGAAATCGAAGACGGCGCCTTCATCCTGCGCGAGACTGCGCCAGGGGTGAGCGTTGAAGAAATCATCGAGAAAACCGCCGGCAAGCTGATCGTGCCGGATGATGTGAAGGAAATGACCTTCTAATCTATCGCCGCACACCGCCCCTGTAGGAGCGGCCTTGTGTCGCGAAAGGGTTGCAAGGCAGCCCCGCGATTTTGGCATCGATGCCGAGATCGAGGGGTCGCGTTGCGGCCCTTTCGCGACACAAGGTCGCTCCTACAGGGGTTTTGCGTTTGCTGATGTATCCGATAAAACCAATAAAAGGAATTGAACTGTGGCCGCTGAAATCCAAGACAGCCGTTCCGCGCGCTTTGCCTTGCGCTGCTCCAACTGGGCCGAACGCTGGTTCCCCGATTCCTGGGTGTTTGCCGCCCTGGCGGTGCTGCTGGTGTGCATCGGCGCCCTGGCCATGGGCGCCAAGCCGACCGATACCGCCAAGGCCTTTGGCGATGGCTTCTGGAGCCTGATCCCGTTCACCATGCAGATGGCCTTCGTGGTCATCGGCGGCTATGTGGTAGCAAGCTCACCGCCCGCGGCGCGGCTGATCGACCGCCTGGCGCGCATCCCCGGCAATGGCCGTTCGGCAGTGTGCTGGGTGGCGCTGATCTCGATGCTGGCATCGCTGCTCAACTGGGGCCTGTCGCTGGTGTTCGGCGGCCTGCTGGTGCGCGCCCTGGCCCGCCGCACCGAGCTGAAGATGGACTACCGCGCCGCCGGTGCAGCCGCCTACCTGGGCCTGGGCGCGGTGTGGGCGCTGGGCCTGTCTTCGTCGGCGGCGCAACTGCAGGCCAACCCGGCCAGCCTGCCACCGTCGATCCTGTCGATTACCGGGGTGATCCCGTTCACCGAAACCATCTTCCTCTGGCAGTCCGGCGTGATGCTGGCGGCGTTGGTGGTGGTCTCGCTGGTCATCGCCTACGCCACGGCCCCGGGCCCGAACAGTGCGCGCAGCGCCCAGGACTGCGGAGTCGACCCAAGCTTCACCGCGCCACCGGCACCCCAGCGCACCCGCCCGGGCGAATGGCTGGAACACAGCCCCATTCTGATCCTGCTGCTGGTGGCCCTGGCCGCCGGCTGGCTGTACCAGGAGTTCGCCACCAAGCCGGCGATTACCGCCATTTCCGGGCTGAACACCTACAACCTGTTGTTCATCATGCTCGGTGCCTTGCTGCACTGGCGCCCGCGCAGCTTCCTCGATGCGGTGGCGCGTGCGGTTCCGACCACCACCGGGGTGCTGATCCAGTTCCCGCTGTATGGTTCGATCGCGGCCATCCTCACCCAGGTGAAGGGCGTCGACGAGCAGACCCTGGCCCACCACATTTCGATGTTCTTCACCCAGATCGCCACACATGACACCTATGCCGTTTTGATGGGCGTGTATTCGGCGGTGCTGGGCTTCTTCATCCCTTCGGGCGGTGGCAAGTGGATCATCGAGGCGCCGTACGTGATGCTGGTGGCCAATGACCTGCAGTACCACCTGGGCTGGGCAGTGCAGATCTACAACGCCGCCGAAGCCTTGCCAAACCTGATCAACCCGTTCTACATGCTGCCGCTACTGGGGGTGCTGGGGCTCAAGGCACGTGACCTGATCGGCTTTTCGTTCGTGCAGTTGCTGGTGCACGTGCCGCTGGTGCTGGTGTTGCTGTGGGCATTGGGCACGACGTTGCAGTACCTGCCGCCGGTGATGCCGTAAAGTCGGAGCCGCTGCGCGGCCCATCGCTGGCAAGCCAGGCTCCCACATTGGCTGCATTGGCCCCAAGCCATGCGCAGTACCTGTGGGAGCCTGGCTTGCCGGCGATGGGCTGCAAGCAGCCCCAGCATTTCCCTGGCGGTCCACGTATCATTACCAGGCTGCCTTCGCCTGGGAAAACCGCGTCACATGTCTATCCGATTGAAACTGCTGCGAAAGAAACTGGGGATGACCCTGGAGCTGCTGGCCGACAAGACCGGCATGACCAAGAGCTACCTGTCCAAGGTCGAACGTGGCCTGAACACCCCCTCGATCTCCGCCGCGCTGAAGCTGGCGCGGGCACTGAATGTCAATGTCGAAGAACTGTTCGCAGAAGAGCAGGCCGGCCAGAGCCGCTACAGCCTGGTGCGCCATGGCGAGCGCCAGGCCCTGGTGGGTGACGGGGCAGGGCCGGGGTACGCGGCCCTCACCAGCCAGGTCGGGCAGCGCAGCCTGCTGCCGTTCCTGATCCAGCCGCCGACCGAGTTCAGCGACCCCACGTTCAAGGAACACCTGGGCGAAGAATTTCTGTTCGTCCACGCCGGCCAGGTGGAGGTGGACTTCATGAACGAGCGGGTGCTGCTGGAGCAAGGCGATGCCCTGCATTTCAATGCCCAGACACCCCACCGGCTAAGGTCAGTGGGACCGCTGCCGGCACAGTTGCTGGTCGTGGTACACCACGCAGACGAGTAACACGCTGGGGCAAGTGCCCCCACGGCCTTGCCTTTCTCAGCGATGAAACGTTGGCGCCACCAAGACAGCACCCTTTTCTCAACTTGTGCGTCGATATTTTGACGATACTGTTGGTCGCCTATTGAATTTTATTATAGTGTCGAATCGTTGACGCAATGTCATTGTGTTCATAAGCTCAATTCAACAGTGAAACAACTCCCGGATACCACGCCAGCAAATAGTTGATTTTCCTCTTTACAGGAGGGGGCGTATGCGCACGGCTCTGATTATCAAATCGATGTTTTTGCTGGCGCTGTTGAGTGGCGCGGCGCGTGCGGCGGATATGTATATAAATCAGAACAGTATCATCCCTGTTTCAACCGCAGGGTGGTTCTTTGCATTTGCTGTCGTTGGCTTTGTGGCAGTCGCCAACAGGAAACAGATCTGAGTCCGCCAGCCTGGGTTTAACCCTTGACACCAGCGGCCCGGGGCCTGGCTTGTCAATTCCCCAGCCGTTGCTATATTGCCAGTAGCCCGTGCAGGTCCACGGTTGCAGGCAGCACAGCGTCAAGGCAAGGCCTCTGGAAGATCGAGGCCATCGCGGTTGGTGTATGCCGCGAAGCGGAGCGAGAGTTGGTGTGTTGTTCTCATTCAGTGCTCTTTTTCGGGCCGTTTCGGCCGGAGGGACCCTCATGGTGCGTTCAATGTTTGCCGCGTTCTGCATGCTGATGGCGTGGTCTGGTGCCGGTAAGGCCGACCCTAACAATGCTACCTACCTGCTCAGCCCCGGCGATGTGGTGATGGTTTCGGTATGGCAGGAAGATAGCCTGCGCCAGGAAGCCACCGTACTTCCCGATGGCAGTATCACGTTCCCCCTGGCCGGGCGCATCGATGTTGCCGGGCTGGATGTGACGACCGTTGAAAAACAAGTGGCTGCCAAACTCGAGAAGTTTCTCCCCGACCCGAACGTCAGCGTTGTCGTCAAGAGCATTGCCGGTAATCTGGTCTATGTACAAGGCAAGGTGATCAAACCCGGGCCGGTACAAATGGCAGGCCCTACGGCAGTGCTGCAGGCCCTGAGCATGTCTGGCGGCCTGGACAAGTTTGCCGATGAAAGCGAAATCAAGGTGGTGCGTGGCACCGGAGCTTCCCAAAAAATCCTGCCCGTGCGATATAGAGACCTGGTGTCTGGCCGGGATATGTCCACCAACATCCAACTGCAGGCTGGCGATACGCTGGTCGTTCCTTGATCTTGCCTTCAATAAGAACACTTAATGCCTCTTCTAAGAACAACTAGCATTGCAACGGCAATCTTGGTGTTGCCGTTTACGGACACAGTCCTGGCAGCAAATTGGCAGTCTACGGTGGTGGTACCGACATCCGTCGAACATGACAGCAACCCCTTGCTGCTGTCGTCGGGTGAAAAGGGCATAACGCGCACGATCATCGCGCCGGATTACACCCTGATCGGTACCTTCGACCGTGACGAACTAAGGTTGGGGCTGGGCATGAACGTATTACGCTCATCCGACACGGCGGTGGTCGACGACCGTGAGGACCCCGACGTCAGCCTGGGCTGGCAGCGCCAGACCGAGCGCGGGCGGTTCGGCCTGCTGGCGCGTTACAACGAAAGTTCGACGCTTTCGGGAACGGTGCTGGATACCGGCGTGGTCACCACCGATGGCACGCAAAAGCTGTATACGCTGGGCGGCAACTGGAGCCAGGCGGTTACCGAACGCAGCACCCTGAGCAACGAAACCACGTACAACCGTGCACGTTATGACATCAGTACGCTGACGGGTTACGAAGAACTGGGCAACGTGTTCACCTGGACCTACGCCTGGAGCGAGCGGGCCGATCTGTACAGCCGCTTTGGCGCCCGGCGCTATGAGCCCGAGCAGGACCAGACGGCGACGGCGTCCAACAGCTACAGCCCGGCGGTCGGGGTCAAGTACCAGCTCTCCGAACGCCTCAGCGCCGACGCGCATGTGGGTGTCACCGAGGTTTCCGGTGACGAAGGTGGCCGACGTGGGGAGGGTGGGGTAGCGCTGCTGTATACCGGTGCGCGCGCCGTCGCCAGCTTCACAGCAGAACGCAGCACGGTGGCCAGTGCCGAAGGCGGCTTCGCCGAGCTGGACCAGGTGCGCGGTGTGTGGAGTTATGCCGTCAGCGAATTGACCCGGGTGGGCGCGGACGCTGCCTGGCAAGACAGCAAAGGGCAGACCCCCAACACCCTGCAGACTTACAGCGTGTGGGCCAGCCGCGAGTTTTCGCCGTACTGGGACCTGCGCCTGTCGCTGATGTACAAGGAACGGCAGCAGGATCACGAAGCCGATGCGAACGCTACTATCGTGGGTTTGACGTTGACGTACAGGTACCCCGACATCTGAACTTCAGGCAGGTGGCCCCATGAAGTCCGACTACGAGCTCTCCCTCAGAGATTACATCGCCATAATCAAGGACCGGGCCCTGTTATTGGGGTTGAGCATCGCAGTCATCCTGGCCGCGACCGTGGCAGTCGCGGTGATGGTGCCGCCGATCTACCAATCGACCGGCACCATCCTGGTGGAGTCGCAGCAGATTTCCCCCGAGCTGGTGTCGACCAACAACACCAGCTTTGCCGATGAACGCATCGAAGTGATTCGCCAACGGGTGATGACCCGCGAAAATCTGCTACGCATCATCGACAAGTACAACCTGTTCCCCGACAAGCGCTTCAGCGATAGCGACAAGATTGACCACATGCGCAGTGCCATCGTGGTCGAAACCCTCACCACCTATGTACGCGGGCGCGGCGAAGCGACCGTGGCGTTCAATGTGTCCTTCGAGCACAAGCAGCCCGAGGTGGCCAAGGAAGTCGCCGACGAGTTGGTCACGCTGTTCCTCAACGAGAACCTCAAGCAGCGTACCGAAAGGGCCAACGAAACCACCGAGTTCCTCACCCAGGAAGCGAACAAGCTAGGGGCCGAGCTGGCCAGCCTGGAAAACCAGCTGGCGGATTTCAAGCAGGCCCACGCCAATGCTCTGCCCGAGCACCAGACCTTGCGCATGAACATGCTGTCACGCTCGGAGCTGGAGTTCCGCGAGGTCGACCGTGATTACAAGGCCGCCCAGGAAGAGCTGCGTTACCTTGAGCTGGAACTGTCCGCGGCCAGTGCCGGGCTGGCCACCAAGGCCGGCGAAGGGCCCAGGGTGGCCAGTGCCGAGCAGCCCCAGGACCTGCCCAGCCTGAAGGCCGAGTATGCCCGGCTGCTGAGCCGCTACAAGGAAGCCCACCCCGATGTGGTGGCGGTCAAGCGCAGGATCCAGGCGCTCGAAGCCAGTGGCAATCGCACGGCTGCGGCCTCCACGGTCGGCCTCGATGTCGCCCGCGTGCGCGCCAAGATGAGTGCGGCACAGGTGCGCATTGCTTCGCTGGCCGAGCAGAAGCGCGAGCTGACCCGCAAGATGGAAGGCTACGAGGCCGAGATCCTCGAGGCGCCGCAGGTCGAGCGTGGCCTGGTGACCTTGATGCGTGACCACGACAACGCGCGCAAGAAGTACGAGGAAATCCGCGCCAAGGAAATGGGCGCGAAGATTACCGAAAGCCTGGAGCAGGAGAACAAGGCCGAGCGCTTTGTGCTGCTGGAGCCACCGCTGATGCCCGAGAAACCGATCAAACCCAACCGCAAGAAAATCGCTGCGCTGGGCCTGGTGCTGGCACCGGCAGGTGGCGGTGCGCTGGTGATGCTGCTGGAAATGCTCAACCAGCGCATTCGCGGCGTCGGTGCCTTGGAAAACCTGCTGGGCAGGAGGGTGCTGGTGGCGCTGCCATACATCGATACCAAGGCCGATGTGGCCAGGCGCAAGCGGTGGCGAAATTGGCTGATCCTGGCGGCACTGGTGCTGGCGACTATCATGGTGGTGCTGGTGCACGTGTTCTACATGCCACTGGATGTGCTGTTGCTCAAAGTCATGTCTCGGTTTGCATAGGAAAGCAGTGATGGACAGGACCAAGCCGGCTGTTGGCAATAATCTTCACCAGGTTACCCCGGGCACTCCGCAGGCCTTGTCACCCGCACCTGGGACGGCGCTGGCGGAAGTGCCTGGCCAGTTCGATTACGTTAACACCAAGGTGGTGCCGCTGCGCGCGGAGCACCTGGAGCGTCACCGTATCGTCGCCTACAACAAGAACTCCCACATGAACGGGCCGATCGACCTGCTGCGCACGCAAGTGCTCAGGACCATGGACGAGAATGGCTGGCGAACCTTGGCCATCACCTCGCCAACTCCTGAAGCGGGCAAGACGGTGCTGTCGATCAACCTGGCCATGAGCATTGCCCACCACACCACCAAGACCGCTTTGCTGGTGGACTTCGACCTGCGTCGGCCCAAGATCGGCAGCACCCTGGGCCTACCCATGGACCAGGCGTTGAACGAGTTTCTGACCGACAAGGCCCTGCTGCAGGACTGCCTGGTCAACCCGACCTTGCCTCGGTTCGTGGTACTACCCACACGGGTACCGGTGCCACTGTCTACCGAGATGCTGTCATCGCCCAAGGTGAACAACCTGATCAGCGAACTGCGCAACCGATACGAGTCGCGCATCTGCATTTTCGATTTGCCACCGCTGCTCAGCTCTGACGATGCGATCACCGTGATACCCAAGTTCGATTGTGTGCTGCTGGTGGTGGCCAACGGTATGAACAACAGGAAGGAAATCGAGGATTGCCTGCATCACCTGGCCAGGGTGAACCTGGTGGGGACGGTATTGAACAAGGCTGACGAGCAGCCTCGGACCTATTATTGAGGCACAGGATCCTGGGGCTGCGTCGCAGCCGATCGCCACACAAGGCCGCTCCTACAGGTACAGCGCATACCCTTAGTTGACGGGGTTTCCTGTGGGAGCGAGCATGCCCGCGAAGCAGGCAATGCGGTGGATGGCACCGGCTTCGCCGGTGTTCGCGGGTAAACCCGCTCCCACAGGTATGGCGCTTGGCTTCAGTTGGTGGGTAGCGAGCCCCACAATCTCAGCTGTGGCGCTGAGCCCAGGGATACTGCAACTCCCACTGCCACGCGTGCTGCACAATCGGCTCCAGTGCGGCAAACTCCGGCCGCCAGCCCAGCATGCGCATGGCCTTGCCAGCATCCGCCACCAAGCGGGGCGGGTCGCCGGGGCGGCGGGGCGCGTCGAGGGTGCGGATCTGCCGGCCAGTCACCGCCCTGGCCATATCGATCACCTGCTGCACCGAAAAGCCCAGCCCATTGCCCAGGTTGAACGCGGTTCGCTCGCCACCCGACAGCAGGTAATCCACCGCCAGCGCATGAGCCGCCGCCAGGTCGGCCACATGCACATAGTCGCGTATGCAGGTACCATCCGGCGTGTCGTAGTCGCGGCCAAATACCGTTACCGCATCACGACGGCCCGAAGCGGCCTGCAGGATCAACGGGATCAGGTGGGTTTCCGGGTCATGGCGCTCTCCCAGCTGGCCTTCCGGGTCTGCTCCCGCTGCGTTGAAGTAACGCAGGCATACCGACTTCAAGCCGTAGGCCCGGTCGAAGTCCTCGAGAATCTGCTCGACCATCCATTTGCTCAGCCCGTACGGGTTGATCGGCCCCTTGGCATGCGCTTCGTCGATCGGTACGTACTGCGGGTTGCCGTAAACGGCCGCGCTGGAAGAAAACACCAGGTGCCTGATACCGGCATTCACCATGGCCTGCAGGAGGGAAAGGGTGGCCGAGACATTGTTCTGGTAATACTTGCCGGGCACGCTGACCGACTCGCCCACCTGGATGAACGAGGCAAAGTGGAACACGGCATCGAAACGGCAAACCCCGAACAGCACATCCAGGGCGGGTTCGTCGGCGATATCCAGTTTTGCCCACTGGATGCCGGGGCCGGGCGAGACCAGGTCCGCCACCACCACCTCATGGCCCGCAACGAGCAAGTGCTTGACCATGTGCGAGCCAATGTAGCCTGCGCCACCGACAACCAGAAACTTCATCCATGCCTCCCGGACTCTGCTGTTGTACAGCCGCGCTTTTCAGCTACAGGTCTGTGGTGAGGGTAGATGGCCATATGCCCTATTTCAAGAACAGCCAGTTGGACATGTACTTGCCGTCGAACGTGATGCTGTAGTGCCCATCCTGGTAAGCCATCGGCAACGGTTTCAACTGTGCCTGCGCATCCCGTGCGAACAGCTTCAGGCCAGCAGGTGCCTTGATGCGCAAGGTGCCGGTAAACGGCTCGACGTTGAAGGGTGTCTTGTAATCGCCCTTGGGCACGGCACGGGTACCCAGCGACAGCAGCAGTTCGTGCGACTGGTCCAGGGGGTTGCCGTCCAGGCTTTGCACCACGACGCTGGCGTACGGCGTTCGTGCTTGCACCTGAATGGTGCCCAGGCTGATCGAACGACCTCCCAGCCACCCGGTGGCGGCCTGGGTCAGCGGTGTGTCGATGGTATAGATGCCCTGTTGCCAGTTGCGCTTGAGCTCGCCCGTGTCGCTCAGCGCTTCTGTGGCGTCGGCTGGCAGCAGTGACTGCCCGGGGTCGTGCAGTACCTGCGCACCGGCAGGGATGGCGGCGGGTTTCAGCCAGGGCAACTCCGGCGTCTGTGGCAGGGCGATCTGCAGTTGGCCCTTTTCCATGGCCGTGCGCAGCAGCGGTGAATTGCGCGGGGTGATCTCCTGGTTGTACAGGGTGGCGGGCGTCGGCGCGAACACATAGCGGGTAGTGGCCGGCTTCACGTCCGCACGGCGATAGAGCAGGGCGGCAGCGGGCAGGGTGGCGATCATCGCCGGGTCGTTGTAGGCGTGCCAGTTGTCCGCCGTGCGCCAGCCAGGGTTGAAAGCCTGCTGGCTGTAGGCGTATTGCAGCATGGCATCCCAGCCCTGGTGGGCAGCGTTACCGGCCACGTAAAGCGGCAGAGAGTGGCGGTCGGGCAGCGGGAAGGGTTCGGCGTTCCACTCAGTGACGGTCAGTGGTTTGCCGACTACCTGCGCGGCGGCGAGCCAGTCGATCATGCCGTCGCTGGTCAACGGGTTCTTCTCCAGCTGCCCGTTGGCACCGTAGGCATGGGCATCGATGACATCGCCTGCAGTCAGTGCCGGCAGTGCGCTCAGGCCATTGCCGCCCCAGGTGCTGGTGGTGGCGATCGGCACTTTCACGCCGAGGCCGCGCAGGTGGGCGATCATGTCGGCGTTGAAGCGCTGTTCCAGGTCGTTGAGAAACAGCTTCGAAGGGCCATGCTCCCAGGCGCGCCAGGTGAGGTCGGTGGGCAGGTCGTACTGTTTGGCGAAAGCTTTGGCCGCTTCCATGTAGCGGTCGCTGTGGTGCGGTACGTCCTTGTTCGGCATCAGGGCATTACCATAGTGCTGGGTGAGGTCGTTCTCATTGGTGAGCAGTATGGCGGCGATGGCCGGGTCGTCCTTGTAGGCCACGCCGGTGTATTCGTTCACATGGGTCAGGTACTGTTCGGCAAAGCGCTTCATTGCCTGTTGGATACTGCGGTTCACATACGCGTAACCTTTCAGGTCGATGTGGTCCTCGCCCTTGGCCAGTTCCTTGAAATCATCGATGTTGTCATTGGCGGTGAGTGCCCGCTGCACGTGCAGGTCCAGCCAGATATAGATACCCTCGTCCTTGAGCGCCGTGATCCACAGGTCGAGCTTGCGCAGCGATTCGGCACTGAGCTGCTGGGTATCGCGCACCAACGTGCCGTCGCCAAACACGTTCGGGCTGACCCAGGGCGAATCGTGGTGATGCAGGCGCACCAGGTTGAAACCCAGTGCCGACAGGCGCTTGGCCTGTTGGCGGATTTCTTCGTCGGGGCTCTTGAACAGCGAATAGGCGGACAGGTTGGTGCCCCAGAAGCGCACCGGGGTGTTGTTTTCGAACATCAGCTGCTCGCCGACAGCCTTGACGAAGCCGTGCTTGCCGGCAGGCTTTTCCGTGGCATTGAGGAATGACAGGTCTACTGGCGAGGTGCGCCAGTCCAGTTGGTCGTCGGGCCAAGCGGTTGGGTCGGCCAGGCCGAAGCGTTCGCTGGGCGTGGGCCCCAGCTCGATGTCGCCGGTAATGTTCAACATCGCCTTGATCTGCTGCCGACCGGCGTTGATCGGGTCGCTGTAGATGAACGCACGCAGTTCGGACGGGTTGCCGCGCTCGAAATACACCTTTTCCAGTGGTGGGTCGAAGCGCATTTCGATGCGCCGCCCCTGGTCAGCCTTGCCCCATGACCAGCCACGGTTGCCGGGCAGCAGCTGCGGGGTGCCCATCTCTCCGGCTATTTGCGCTGGGTCGAACTGGAACACCATGCCGCCGCCCATTACTCCGGCCTGGCGGCTATGGGCGTCGAGGTCGAAGGCCCAGCTCAAGGTTTGCGCCTGCTCCTTGCGGATATCCGCCGCAAGGTCGAAGTCCAGTTCCTTGTTCTTGCCCTGCAGCACGTAGTGGTAGGGGCCAACTACCTTGAACGTCGTGGCAAAACCGGTCCAGCTCCAGTTGGCCGCCCAGAAATCGAACTTGGCTTTCATCACCGGCCCACCGCCGCGGGTCACCGTGGGCAGGCCGTTCTGTTCATCGACACTGGCTTGCCACGCTGATGCCCAGCCGGTGAGCGGTAGCAAGGCCAGGCCGGCAATGGCCGAAACCCGCAGCAGGGTTTGAAAACCCCGGTTGCGCAGGGGGAGCAGGCTCATGAGCGTCACCTTGGTTGAAGGCCGGGGTCGGCCAGCGCGATGGCCTGGCTGTTGTGCAGCCTGCGGACCATCTGGATGTAGGCCACGCCCAGCCCGGCGACAGTCCAGTACACCACCGGGATGAAGGTGATGCTGCTGACGGTGAAGATGATCACCAGGATGCCGATCAGTGTCGCCAGCAATGTCCGGCCGAGCTGGCGTTGTTCGTCGTCCTTGTCGGGGAAACTGCGCATGGCCTTGCGGATACCGTGTAGTACGGTGGCGAAGAACGCCACGAACAGGCCAAGCCCGACCAGCCCGACCCGCAGCGCCAGGTTGATGTAGGTGTTGACGATGTCGATGATGCCTTCACCCTGGATCATCGATTGCATTTCCGGGGTGTTGCGGAAGTCGAACGAGCCGAACAGCGGGTTGCGCTGGATGACGATCCACGAGTTGTCCATCAGCCGTTCGCGGTAGGTGATGTTCTCTTTCTCGAGGCTGCCAATGAACGGCAGCATGTCCAGTACCTTGTCGCCACCGGGCACGATGGTCAGCAAGGGCAGGGCCAGCATGCCGGCCGCAGCGAGCAGCGCCAGGCGCCTGACCGCACCTTTGCCCAGGGCGATGAACACCACCACGATGACCACGGCGCCGATCCACGGGCCACGGGACAGTGGTGCGAACAGCCCGGCGGCCAGCAGCAGCGAGCCCAGCGCACGGTGCAGGGGACGGCGCACGTAACCTTGAACGAACAGGAACAGGCCTATGGCCACGCTCATCACATAGCCCAGGGCGATCGCCTGCCCGGTGGTGACGCTGGCGCGCAGCGATCCGCCACGGCTCAGGTAGCCGGACATGCTCCATGGCACGCCCATGGCGTCGACCAGAGCGCTGTACAGCAGCCAGTGGCGCACGTACTCGGCCACACCGATCAGGGCCAGGACGAAGGAGGCAAGCACGAAGGCCAGCAGGGTGTCCTTGAAGTCGCTGATCTGGCGCAGGCCACGGCTGGCCACGTAATACGGCAGGAACACGTCGACATACAGATACAGCGTCTGGCGCAGGGTGTCGGTCAGGGTGGTTTCGCGCAGGTACAGCACACTCATCAGCAGCAGGCCGGCCGCCAACAACCTGTCGGGCCAGGTGCGGCCGAAGCGCAGGTTGTCGCCTTGTCGGCGCAGAGCCAGTGCCGCCGGCAGCAGCACGCACAGGGTCAGCAGGCGGATATGGTTGAGATCGACCAGGTAATTGACCACGCCAAACCCGGGCACCTGCACCGAAGCCGGCGGGACCAGGAACAGCAGCATGTAGAACAGCGCCATGGGGTTATGTTCGCGGCGCCCGGCGATGTACAGGATGACGGCGCCAGCGCCCAGGTAAAGCCAGAAGCTGTGCGAGAAGAAGGCCAGCAGGGTAAGCAGGAACCACAGGTTGCGCCGGCGCTTGAAGTCGCTCAGCGGGACCAGGTCGGTGGCAGGCCGCCGCGCCAGCAGGAAGACCACGCTCGCCAGAAACAGGATGACGATCAACGCACGAAAATGTTCAGGCATTGGCTATGTGCACCTTTGCGTCGGTGGGCAACGGCTAGCATCGTGGCTGATTGAAACTATAGTGACCTTTTAGCCAATCAGTCAGAGATTGACGTCATGCCGTCGATTGATGTGTCTGCCACCGCGAGCCTGCGCAAGCGGGCCCTGAGGGCTGGGTCGTGGAACCTGGTTTCGCAAGTGGCGTCACAGGTGATGCGCCTTGGCGGCAACCTGATCATGGCCCGTTTGCTGCTGCCGGAAATGTTCGGGGTGATGGTCATCGCCACCACCGTTTCGGTACTTCTGCATCTACTGTCCGATGTCGGTCTGCGCCAGAACATCATCCAAAGCCATCGCGGTGACGACCCGCATTTTCTCAATACCGCATGGACCGTGCAGATCATCCGTGGCTTCGTGCTGTTTGCCCTGACGTTGCTGCTGGCCCTGGGCGCCTGGATTGCCCAGCTGGCCGAGCTGTGGCCGGCGGGCTCCACCTATGCCGCACCGGTGTTGCCGTTGGTGCTGGCGGCGACCGGACTGTCGGCGGTGATCTGGGGGTTCCAGTCCACCAAGATAGATGTGGCGGTACGCACTTTCCAGCAGAAGCGCGTGGTGCTGGTCGACCTGGCCTCGCAGGTGGTCGGCCTGGTGGTGATGCTGGTGTTGGGCTACCTGACGCATTCGGTCTGGGCGCTGGTGATTGCCGGCCTGGTGTCGGCCCTGGCCTGGACCCTGCTGGGCCATACCGCCCTGGAGGGGCAAGGCAACCGTCTGCAGTGGGACCGCAGCGCGCTGACCGAACTGATCGTGTTCGGCCGCTGGATCCTGCTGTCGTCGATGGTCGGTGTGCTGGCCATGTACGGCGACCGCTTGTGGTTTGGCGCCAGCATGACGGCGGCCCAACTGGGGGTGTATTCGATCGCCGTGCTTATCCTCGGCGCCGTGCAGACCGCACTGATGAAAATTTTCGGGGCCGTGGCGCTGCCCGCCTTCAGCGAAGCGGCCCGGGCCGACGACAAGGAGCGCCTGAAGGCCCTGTATCACCGCTTCCGTCTGCTGGTCGACCTGCTGGTGCTGTTCATTTGTGGCGGTTTCCTGACCGCCAGCCCGCTGCTGATCGGCTGGATGTACGACGACCGTTACCGTGAAGCCGGCCCGATGCTGGCGATTCTTTCGCTGTCGTTCTTCATGTTGCGCTATACCTTGGCTCATCAGGTATGGATTGCCCTGGGCCTGACCAAGTACCAGGCCATGGACAACATCATTCGCCTGGTTTCGTTGTGGGGGCTGCTGCCACTGTTGCTGGCGATCGGCGGGGTGGAGTGGGCGATCTGGGGGGTTGCCTTGCATACCATGCCAACTCTGGTGCTGATCGTGTACGTGAATTGCAAGCTGGATATCTTCAGCCTCAACCGTGAGCTGGTGGTGCTGCCGATGCTCGCGGTCGGGGCGCTTTGCGGGGCGCTGCTGACAGCCGTTTTCAACTGGCTGTAACGCGGCTTGCCGGGTGAAAACTAAGATACAGGTCACGGGATCATGGGGAAGCTTACTTTCTGTACTAAGCAAGTGGGTCGTAGAGGCTTTCTCCAGAGTTGTGTCTTGCTGGGCGTTGGTGGTGCGCTGTTCGGAGCAACGGCTACCGTTGCCAGCCAACCCGCTGACAAAGCCGAATTCGTGGTAATCAACGGCTGGGTATTGCCGTCCCGTTACTTCCGGAACGACCACGCATGATCAAGGACTATCAGCAGCAGAAGGCGCTGCGCGACAGCTATGATGTCTGCATCATCGGCGCCGGCCCGGCAGGCATCACCCTGGGCTTGCGCCTGGCCGCCGCCGGCTGGAGCGTACTGCTTGCCGAAGGCGGCGGGCGTGAGTTCTCGGCGAACTCGCAAGCCTTGTACGCCTGTGCATCCACCGGCCTGGAGCTGTATGCCAAGGAAGCGCGCTTGCGTTACCTGGGCGGGACCTCCAACCATTGGGCAGGCCGTTGCCGGCCGTTCAGCCCCTCGGACTTCTCCATTCCCCCCCCTGGTGATTTGCCTGGCTGGCCCATTCCCTATTCGGAAATTGCAGGCTACCTGCCAGCTGCGATGGACATCGTCGACCTGCCGCCCGGGTCGGATTTTCACGCGTTGAACAGTGGCCTGGATGGGGGGGACTTCGAGCCGGACCGCTTTCTGCTCAGTCCGCCAACCCGTTTTGCGCAGAAATACGCTACGGCCCTCGAGCAGACCGAAGGCCTGGATGTCTTCATCAACTGCAATTGCGTGAACCTGGAATTTGACCAGGCTTCCGGCCATCTGGCCGCAGTCGTCCTGTCCGATTACGCATGCAATCGCCAGCGCCTGGTGGCGAGAAACTTCATACTGGCCACTGGCGCCATCGAGAATGCCCGGCAACTGCTCAACAGTGAGTCCTTGGTGGCAGCCGGGGTCGTGAGCAAGGACGGGCTGGTCGGCGGGTGCTTCATGGAGCACCTGAACATTGACCTTGGCACCTTCATCCTCAAGTCGGGGCTGGCCGCTGAGCCGCGCGAGTACTACACCACCGATGCCTTCGTTGAAGAATACAAGGCAGGTAAAGGCAATGTCCGGGCCGCCTTGCTGGCCGATGTGCAAACCTATGGTCGTACTGCCGAGGTCAAGCATTTTCTGGAGAACCTGGCCTGTGACATGGGCGTTGCCAGCAAGATCGCCTTCGTGGCCAGCTTCAGTTGCCCCGGTGACGGCGTGATCAGCACCATGATCGAGCAGTTCCCCAACCTGCACAGCCGCATTTCGCTGCTGGATGAGAAGGACGCACTGGGCGTGGCCAAGGTCAATGTCAATTGGGCACTGACCGCAAATGACCGCCACACCATCAAGTGCATTGGTAGCGAATTGGCCAAGCAGTGGGCTGACATGAACCTGGGCTTCGTCAAGCTCAACGATTTCGTTCATGACACTTCGATACCGCTGAAGTTGTCGCCGCATGCCCACCACATGGGGACCACGCGCATGGCATCGTCGGCGCAATTCGGTGTTGTCGACAGCAACTGCAAGGTGTTCGGCACCGAGAACCTTTACGTCGCCGGCAGCAGCATCTTTGCCACGGGTGGCGCTTCCAACCCGACCATGCCGCTGCTGCAGTTTGCGTTACGCCTGGCCGACCACCTCGATGCCAGGATGAGTTCGGCCAGGCACGCCGTGGCGTGATGCAGGTTGTACATGGGTTGAGTGCGCTGCGGTCAGCACCCACAAGAACGAGACCGGATGCGCCTCAGGAACAGTCCAGATTGCTTTGATTGCGAGGCGGGCAGCATGAAAGGATGGATACGCAAGGCAGTGATGCACTATGTCCACGCAACGGGGCGAGGAAGTGCGTTTTACCGGAAGTTTTGCAAACCTTCCGGGCTTGAGTGGGGGGCCTACCTGACGCGCTGGGGCAACTTTCACTCGGTAGGCAGCAACTTCTATGTCAATACAGGCTGCAGGTTCCTGGACCCCTCGCTGGTTCGCATCGGCAACAGTGTGGGCCTGTCCGACTGCACGCTGATCGGTCATGACGGGGTGGTACTGCTGATCGAACATCGCTTCGGCAAGCACCTGGATTCGGTCGGTTTCATCGACATAAAGGACAATTGCTTCATCGGCCATGGTGCGATCGTCATGCCGCGCGTGACCATCGGCCCTGAGTCCATCGTGGCCGCCGGTGCCGTAGTCACCAAGGACGTGCCGCCGGGCACGGTGTTTGGTGGCAACCCCGCAGAGTTCATCTGCACCACCGAGGCGTTGATAAAACGGGTCGAGGCACGTTGCGAAGCCTACCCGTGGATCGAACTGATCAAGCAGCGCAATGGCGCCTATGACCCGCTGCTGGAGCCGCTGCTGATGGCGCAAAGGCGCCAGTATTTCTTCGGGGATGGCAACCATGGCTAGCAAACCTGTGGACGTCATGGTGGTCAACTTCAACACGGCCGGGCTGCTGCAGCCGATGTTCGACGCGCTGCGCCGGGCCGACAGCGAACGGCTGGCCAGTTACCTGGTGGTGGACAACGCCTCGGTCGATGACTCGCTGCAGCGCATGGCCGAGGTGTGCCCGCAGGCGCTGCTGCTGAGCAACAAGCAGAACGTGGGGTTTGGCCGGGCCAACAACCAGCTGCTGGCGCACCTGAAGGGCAAGTACGCCTTGCTGCTGAACACCGACGCTTTCGTCGCCGCCGATTCCCTGCAGAAAACCCTCGACTACATGGAAACCCACCCGGAGTGCGGAGTGCTGGGGGTGCGCCTGGAGGGTCGC
Organism: Pseudomonas sp. TE3-3-F2023; assembly: GCF_036784815.1. Classification (NCBI taxonomy): domain Bacteria; kingdom Pseudomonadati; phylum Pseudomonadota; class Gammaproteobacteria; order Pseudomonadales; family Pseudomonadaceae; genus Pseudomonas; species Pseudomonas sp. TE3-3-F2023. Next base: position 3,490,582 of record NZ_CP145113.1, read on the forward strand.
GACGGTGACCTGCAGCCCAGTTGCCGCTACTTCCCCACACCGCTCAACGTGTTCGTCGGGCGTACCGGGCTGGGGCGCTTGTTCCCCGGCTTGAAGATGGTCGACGAAATGAACTGGGACCACGCTTCGGTACGCGAGTGCGACTGGCTGCCTGGCTGCTTCTACCTGGTGCGCCGCGAAGTGCTCGACCAGGTAGGCCTGTTCGACCCGCGTTACTTTCTTTATTACGAGGAGGTCGACCACTGCAAGCGGGTGAAGGCGGCAGGCTGGAAGGTGGTGTTCTACCCGCATACCACGGTGGTGCACATCGGGGGAGAAAGCTCCCGATCGGTGGCCGAACTGGAGGCAGCCAGCCGGCAGATTTCGTCATACCAGATCGAAAGCGAGCTGCTTTACTTTCGCAAGCATCACGGGCTGGCAGGGCTTGCCCTGCACATGCTGCTGGTCACCGTGGGCGACCTGGTGCTGGCTCTGAAGGCGCTGTTGAAACGACGCGGCCGGGGCGCGATACAGGCCTGCTGGCGTCACTGCCGGGCGACCTGGTCTCTGCTGTTCAAGACCCGTTACGCCAGCCAACCGACAAGGTAGGTGTAGCCATGTTCGAGAATGTACGTGCCGACCTGCGTGCCCATGGCGGTGACTGGGGCGCCCAGGGCTTCTGGGTACTGCTGGTGTACCGCTTCGGCCGCTGGCGCTACGGGGTGCGCCCGGCATTGCTGCGCAAGCTGTTTTCGCTCATCTACAAGGTCCTGTTCAAGTTCGTGCAGATCATCACGGGTGTGGAGCTGCCGTGCGAAGTGGTGATCGGCCGCAACTTCGTCATCGACCATTTTGGCGGCATCGTCATCAGCGGCTATGCCCGCTTTGGCGATGACTGCCGTATTCGCAATGGGGTGGTGGTGGGCCTGAAGAACGTCAGCGAGCCGATAGCACCGGTGTTCGGCAACAACGTCGATATCGGTACCGGGGCCAAGGTGCTGGGTAGCATCCGTATCGGCAACGACGTGATCATCGGGGCCAATGCCGTTGTACTGGTGGATGTGCCGGACAATTCGCTGGCGGTGGGGGTGCCGGCCATCATCAAGGCCAGGCAGCCGGCCGCCAAGGCGCCTGTCGAGTGAGGCCCATGGCGAGCGGGGTCGGTGTGGTGGTGATTGGCCGCAACGAAGGCCAGCGCCTGCAGCGTTGCCTGCTTTCGCTGCAGCAGGGGGCGGACAAGGTCATGTACGTCGACTCGGGCTCCACCGATGGCTCACCGCACTTGGCCCGCAGCCTGGGGGTAGAGGTACTGGCGCTGGACATGGGCACCCCGTTCACTGCCGCACGCGCCCGCAACGAAGGCTTTTTTGCCTTGCAGCGGCGGCTGCCGTCCATGCAACTGGTGCAGTTCGTCGATGGCGACTGCGAGGTGGATGGCGGCTGGCTGGCCGCGGCGCAAGCGTTTCTCGACGACCATCCCGACGTTGCAGTGGTGTGTGGCCGCCGACGCGAGCGCTTCCCCCAGCGGTCGGTGTACAACCTGTTGTGCGACCTGGAGTGGGACACCCCCATCGGCGAAGCCAAGGCGTGTGGTGGCGATGCTCTGATGCGGGTCGATGCCTTTGCCGCCGTCGGCGGCTTTCGCCCCGAGCTGATCGCTGGAGAAGAGCCCGAACTGTGCGTGCGCCTGCGGGCAAAGGGTTGGAAAGTCTGGCGCCTGGACGCCGAGATGACCCTGCACGACGCCGCCATGACCCGTTTCAGCCAATGGTGGCGGCGTAGCCTGCGCGCTGGCCACGCCTATGCCGAAGGGGCTTACCTGCATGGTCAGCCGCCCGAGCGGCACTGGCTGCGCGAATCGCGCCGGGCCTGGCTGTGGGGGCTGGTCATCCCCATGGGGATCGTGCTGGCCTGGCTGTTGCTGGGGGGCTGGAGCCTGCTGCTGCTGTTAGTCTACCCACTGCAGGCCGTACGCCTGGCCCGCCGTGGTGGCAAGTCGGTGCGGGAGAACTGGCTACAGGCGGTGTTCCTGGTATTGGGCAAGTTTCCGGAAATGCTCGGGCAACTGAAATTCTTGCGCCACCGCATCGCGGCCGGCAAATCGACGTTGATCGAGTACAAGTGAAAGATCACCCAGCCCTTTGCGGCGTGCTGTCGCGCAGAGAACTGAGTTGGCAAGCAGTCCGCGCACCCTGTGGGAGCGGCTTCAGCCTGTCCCACAGGACCCATGCTAATTCAATGAGTTATGTGCAGTTCCATGAGAAAGAGGCCCATGATGCTCGGCATGATCGTGAAAAGCGTGTTTACCTTGCAACCGGGCTACTCGTTGCGGGCGCTGAACAACAAGCGCAAGTTGACGCTGCAGATTGCCAGGCAATGGCCCGAGCTGAATGCGTTCCTGCATCGCATGAAGGCGACGCTGGGCGCGCAAGGTTTGCAGCGGCTGGGGGTGGATTGCATCGGTGTCGTGCAGTGGCCTTACCTCAGCAAATGCTGGGAAGCCCCGCAACGCCTCGAGGTGCTGGCTTCGCACTTCGAAGTGCTGGCCGGGCAGTTTCCGGCGCTGTTGCTGCTGGGGCGGGATGAAAGCCTGACGCTGTGCGAGCTGTCCAGCCATTCGCCGGGCTGCCGCCTGGTACTGGACCGGCCGATCTGGTTCAAGCGCGAAGGCGAGTTGGTATTGAACCTGTTCCAGGGCGACCTGCGCGTGGCATCCCTGGCGTTCAGCCTGTGCCGCAGCCAGGGCGAACTGTGCCTGTTCATCGGTGCCGTGCAGGGCATCCACAAGGGTATCGACAGCGAAACCTCACTGGCCATCTACCGCGACCTGACCAAGGATTTCGAAGGGCTGCGCCCACGCAGCCTGCTGATCGAGGCCTTGAAGTGCCTGGCCAGGACCCTGGGCGTGACACATCTGTATGCCGTCAGTGATGCCTGCCGCCATCATCGGCACGCGTATTTTGGCAATGACAAAGGCCAGGACCTGGCGGCCAACTATGACGCGATCTGGCTGGAACACGGTGCTACCGCATCGAACCATGCCGACTTCTTCGCCCTTTCGCTGGCTGCGGCACGGCGGGCGGAACAGGACATCCCGGCAAAAAAGCGGGCAATGTACCGCCGCCGCCAGGCATTGCTCGACGACGTTTTCGCGCGCTTGCAAGCCATGTTGCCAGGCAGCGGCCACAACCTTGGGCTACAAGGTGAACAGGGGGATGCATCTGACGAGGTGGCATCGGCGGGTCGCCGGCCGCCGATAGTCGACAGCCTGAAGTAACGGCCGGCCCTGCCGCGGCAGGCATGAAGGTTCACTACGCGGGTCTTGATCTGGATTCCTATGCGCATTGCCTACTTCATAAACCAGTACCCGAAGGTAAGCCACAGTTTCATCCGCCGCGAGATCCTGGCGCTGGAGCGCCAGGGGGTAGAGGTGCAGCGTATTGCCCTGCGCGGGTGGGACGCCGAGCTGCAGGACGCCGAGGATGCGAGCGAACGGACCAGGACCCGCTATGTGCTGCAGCGTGGCGTCAAGGGTTTGCTGGCGCCGGCCTGGCAAGTGTTGCGCGCACAGCCGCGCCGGTTCTTCCGGGCGCTGTGGCTGGCCATGCGCCTTGGTCTGCGGGCCGACCGCGCCTGGCCCTACCATCTGGTCTACCTGGCCGAGGCCTGCCAGGTACTGCAGTGGTTGCAGGCAGGCCAGGCAAACCATGTGCACGCACATTTCGGTACCAACTCCACAGAGGTGGTGATGCTGGCCAACGTGCTGGGCGGGCCAGCCTACAGCTTTACCGTGCACGGGCCGGAAGAGTTCGACAAGCCGCAGTTCCTGCACATGGGCGAGAAGGTGCGGCGTGCCGCATTTGTTGCGGCGGTCAGCTCGTACGGGCGCAGCCAGTTGTTTCGCTGGGTCGCACACGACCACTGGGCCAAGGTGAAGGTGGTGCATTGCGGCCTCGAGCGCAGTTTCCATGAGGTGGCGCCGGTCAGCGTGCCCACGGCACCACGCCTGGTGTGCGTCGGCCGCCTGTGCGAGCAGAAAGGCCAGTTGCTGTTGCTCGAAGCCGCCCGGCTACTGGCTGCGCGGTCGATCACCTTCGAGCTGGTGCTGGCCGGCGACGGCGAGATGCGTGGGCAGATCGAGGCGTTGATTGCACGGCATGGCTTGCAGCAGCAGGTGCGCATCACCGGCTGGATCAGCAGCGCACAGGTGCGCGAGGAAATCCTTGCGGCGCGTGCGCTGGTGCTGCCCAGCTTTGCCGAAGGTTTGCCAGTAGTCATCATGGAGGCCATGGCCTTGCGCCGGCCAGTGCTGACCACCTATGTGGCAGGCATTCCAGAGCTGGTGCGGCCGGCCGAGAACGGCTGGTTGTTCCCTGCCGGCGCCGTGGACGAACTGGCGGCGGCCATGGCCGACTGCCTGGCGCAACCTGCCGAAACGCTGCAGCGCATGGGCGAGGCGGCACGCCAGCGTGTACTGCAACGGCACGACATCGATACCGAAGCGGCCAGGCTGGCCAGCTATTTCAAGGCATCCGCATGATGAGTGTATTGGCTTGGACGTTGGGCATGCTGGCGGCCATCGCCCTGTTGCCGGTGCTGCTGCTGTTGGTGCAGGTGCTGATGGCCTGCCTGCCTGCGCGCGCGCAGCCGTTGGGCAACAACGCTCGTCCGCAGGTGGCAGTGCTGGTGCCAGCCCATGACGAGGCTTCGACGATTGCTGCCGCGCTGGCGAGCATTGCCCCGCAGTTGCGCCCTGGCGACCGCTTGCTGGTGGTGGCGGACAACTGCACGGACGACACCGCGCAACTGGCGCGCGAGGCGGGTGCCGAAGTGGTGGAGCGCCGCGATGCGCGGTTGCGCGGCAAGGGCTACGCACTGGACTTTGGCGTGCGCCACCTGGCCAGCCAGCCGCCCGAAGTGGTGATCGTGGTGGATGCCGACTGCCAGGTGGGCGAGGGGGCAATCGAGCGCCTGGCGCGGCGCTGCCACGAGGTCGCGCGCCCGGTGCAGGCGCTGTACCTGATGCACGCACCGGCAGGGGCCGGGCTGACAGTGCAGGTTGCCGAGTTCGCCTGGCGGGTCAAGAACCTGGTGCGCCCGCGTGGTTGGGCACGCCTGGGCCTGCCTTGCCAGTTGATGGGCGCCGGCATGGCGTTCGGCTGGCGTGACCTGGCCTTGATCGACCTGGCCAACGGGCACCTGGTGGAGGACGTGAAGCTGGGCCTGGACCTTTGCCAGCAGGGCAAGCCTCCAGTGTTCTGCCCCGAGGCCGTGGTAAGCAGCCGGTTCCCTGCCAGTCGGCAAGGCCTGGGTAGCCAGCGCACCCGCTGGGAGCATGGGCACCTGAGCCTGATGCTGGCCGATGCGCCCAGGCGTGCGCTGGCCGCAGTCAACCAGCGTAACGGCAGCTTGCTGGCCATGACCCTGGACCTGCTGGTGCCGCCCCTGGCGTTGCTGGTACTGAGCCTGCTCGGGCTCAACCTGGTGGCCTGGCTGGCATACCTGCTGTTCGGGCTGGCGGCACCTGCCTGGATCGCTCTTTGCGCGTTGGCATTGCTCGGTCTTGCCGTTGCACTGGCCTGGGCGCGCTTCTGTCGCGAGCTGATTCCGTTTTCCGTGCTGCTGTATGCGCCGTTTTACGCCGCAAGGAAGGTCCCCTTGTATCTGGGGTTCCTGATCAAGCGCCAGGTTGAATGGGTACGTTCGAAACGGGATGAAGACTGATGGCTGAATGGCAGAAACGCTGGAACACCCTTGTCGGCAAGCTCGAGGTGGTGGCGGATGCCACTGCCGCGCAGCGCCTGCTGGACAGGCTCACCGCCCCGCAGGCTCCGACCGTGCTGGGCTTCGTCAATGCCCATGCAATGAACCTGGTGGTTCGCGATGGCGCCTGCCACCAGGCGTTGTCGGCGGCCGACGTGCTACTGCGCGACGGTTCCGGCATGGCGATTCTGTATCGCCGGTTGGGGCTTGAACCAGGCCTCAACATGAATGGCACCGACTTCATTCCTCGGCTCCTGGCCGCCTACCGTGGGCGGCGGGTCGCGTTCTGGGGCACCCGGCAACCCTACCTCGACCAGGCCGTGCAGCGCAGCGCAACCAGGTTCGGGGTGGTACCGGTGTCGGTCCACGATGGTTTTGCCAGCGTCGATACCTATCTGCAACTGGCCAGCGAGCTACAACCGGAGCTGATCGTGCTGGGCATGGGCATGCCCAGGCAGGAGGTTGTGGCGGCAAGGCTGGCGGCCACTGGCGCGCCTTGCCTGATCGTGTGCGGTGGCGCGATCCTGGACTTCCTCGGTGGCAAGGTCAGCCGGGCGCCCGTGTGGTTGCGGCGGTTGGGCGGGGAATGGCTATACCGGCTGTTGCGCGAGCCAAAGCGTTTGTTCATGCGCTATGTGGTGGGTAACCCGTTGTTTCTGCTGCGTACCTTGCTGTACCGCCGTGACGGAGGGGCGGCCAGGCACCCCGTCTGAGCGGCAGAATCCGCGCACACTGATGGCGTGTGGCTGCTACAGTGAGATCAAAGGGGCGGGGCTGCAGGATTTCGCTTCACGGGCTTTGCATGAGCCGTTGTCAAGTCTTGCTGGTTTGTGGAAGGCGCTTGCTGCACGCAAATTGATGAGGTCTGAAATGGTTCTAGAGCCAAGAAGCAGTCGTTCCTTGTTGCAGAGAAGAAGCAGCGTAAGTAACGCCATTCAGGCCGGCCTAGATGGGATTGCAGTCACCGGTATCGCCTGGTACCTGATCTACGACAAGTTTGGCTACATCACCTCTGATTACGTGATCATGCTGCTGTTGCTGGTGGGCGCCCTGGCAGTCATCTACGACCACTATGCGATCTACCGTACCAATGTCGGCCTTTCCATCAAGGCTTTCCGGCTGTTCAAGGCCTGGTCGGTAACCTTTTGCTTCCTGGTGGTCATGGCCTTCCTGGCCAAACAGAGTGAAACCTATTCGCGGCTGCTGGTCGTGCAGTTGTTCATCATTGGCTACATCGCCCAGTTGTTCCTGCACTTTGCCGTGCGTGAATTGCAAAAGCGCTTCACCGCCCATGCGCGCCTGGACAACGCCCTGATCATCGGCGCCGGCGACCTGGCCAACTTCCTGTACCAGAAAATCAGCAACAACCCTTGGTTCGGCGAGCGTGTGCTGGGGTGCGTGCTGATCGACAGCGCCGATGAGCCGGGGCGCGAAAGCACCGAAGGCAAGCAGCGCATGCCGGTGCTCGGGCATGTTGCCGAACTCGACGATATCGTGGCTCGCCACGGCATCCGCACGGTGTATCTGGTAACCCCGCTGGGCGGTTCCGAGGTCATCAACGACGTGTATCTCAAGTTGCTCGACAAGTGCATTGCGGTGAACTGGGTGCCGGATATTTTCTCGTTGCGCCTGATCAACCACAGCGTACGGGAAATTGCCGGCATTCCCGTACTGACCCTGTCGGAAACGCCGCTGACGGGCATGAGCCTGTTCCTCAAAAACCTCGAGGACAGGGTATTGGCGGCGCTGATCCTGTTGCTTGCATCGCCGGTGTTGCTGGCCATTGCGCTGGCCATCAAGCTCGATAGCCGCGGCCCGGTGTTCTTCCGCCAGGAACGCACCGGCTGGACTGGCGAAGCATTTCGCATCTGGAAGTTCAGGAGCATGCATGTCCATCAGCCGGAAGAGGGCGTGGTGAGGCAGGCGCAGAGAAATGACCCGCGGCTGACCCGTGTCGGCGCCTTCATTCGCCGCACCAGCCTGGATGAACTGCCGCAGTTGTTCAATGTGCTGACCGGGGAGATGTCGCTGGTCGGCCCGCGGCCGCATGCGTTGCAACATGACACGTTGTATTCGCAGGACATCGTCGATTACTTTGCCCGCCACAATATCAAGCCTGGCATGACCGGCCTGGCGCAGGTGCGCGGTTTCAGGGGCGAGACCAGGGATATCGAGCAGATGATCCAGCGGGTGGACTCGGACATCGAGTACATCAACAACTGGTCGTTGTGGCTGGATTTCGTGATTCTGGTGCGCACACTCAGCGCCTTTACCGGCAAGCAGGCCTACTGACACAGCACTGTCGGTAAAGGAGCAAATTTCGTATGCACCCTGCGCACCCTGTGGGAGCGGGTTTACCCGCGAAGAATCCAACACGGTGCATGGCACCGGCTGTGCCGGTGTTCGCGGCTAAAGCCGCTCTCACAGGGTCCCTGCCCATTCAATGAGTCACTCGTAATTCCATGAAAGTGTGCAAGCGCTCTTGGCTGGCCTAGTCCTTGTTCAGCGGGTGCAGCTCCCTGAACCCCCGCGCTTCCTCCACCAGCCAGTCATGCACCGCCCGCGCCCCCGGCTGGTTCAGCCCACCCGGCGGGTAATGCACCACATAGCGCTTGTGATTGGCGATCGGCACCCCGAACGGCACGATCAGTGCCCCGCGCTCCAGTTCGTCGTTGAGCAGCGTGCGCCGGGCAATCGCCACGCCAATGCCGGCAATCGCCGCCTCGATGGTGAGGTGGTTGCGATTGAAGGTGTGCCCGCGCCGTACATCCAGGCCGGCGGCGCCTATGCCCTCCAGGTAGAACTCCCATTCGGCATATTCCGAACTGCCGCGCCAGGCCGTGATGTCGTGCAGCAGCGGGTAGTGGGCAAGGTCTGCCGGCCCGTGCAGTGGTGGGCGCCCACGCAGCAAGGTGGGGGAGCACACGGGGAAGATCTGCTCGTCCAGCAGCGGCGTCGAGAGCATGCCGGGGTAGCTGCCATCGTTCAGGTCGATGGCCAGGTCGAAATCGCCCGGGGTCAACGCCTGGGCACTGTCTTCGGCCACCAGGCGCAGTTCGATGTCCGGGTAGCGTTGTTGAAAGCGCGGCAGGCGAGGCGTGAGCCATTTGGCCAGGAACGACGGGATCGAGCGCAGGCGCAAGGTGCCGCGGATTTCCCCTGCGTCCAGGCGCAGCAGTTCGGCTTCGATGCTGCCGTAGGCTTCGGTCACTGTCTGCGCCAGGCGTTGCCCTTCAGCGCTCAGTTCCACGCCGCGCGCCCGGCGCAGGAACAGCCGATAGCCCAGGCGCTCCTCCAGCTGGCGCATCTGTTGGCTGACGGCGCCCGGAGTGATGTGCAGCTCTTCGGCACAGCGGGTGAAAGACAAGTGCCGGGCCGCACAGGCGAACACGTGTAGCCAGACGAAGGTCTGGCCATTGAGTTGACGTCGCATCGTTTAGTACCACTAAAGCCTTGCTTAGGAAGTTTCGTTGGTCATCCATGAGCCAGCGCGGCAGTATCGCGCAAAATCGCAATACCGCTCAATTTTTCCAGATAACCGTGCCGCGGCTTCATACCCGGGTACGGTCAGGCATTAGCATGGCTATCAGTGTTTTCGACCTTTTCAAAATCGGCATCGGGCCGTCCAGTTCCCACACCGTCGGCCCGATGCGGGCGGCGGCTACCTTTGCCCAGGCCCTGCGCGAACAGGGGCTGCTGGCCCGGGCAAGCCGTGTCGAGGTGCGGTTGTACGGCTCGCTGTCGGCCACCGGGGTTGGTCACGCCACCGATCGCGCCTGCCTGCTTGGCCTCATGGGGCAATGGCCCGACCGTATCGACCCGGCCACCATCGAGTCGCGCATTGGCCAGGTGATGCAGGAGCACTGCCTGATGCTCGATGGCAGCCACCCGCTGGCGTTCGAGTACAGCCGCGACATGCTGCTGCTCGACGAGAACTTGCCGTACCACCCCAATGCCATGAGCCTGGAAGCCATGGACGGGCAGGGCAGCCTGTTGCGCCAGACCTACTATTCGGTGGGCGGTGGCTTTATCGTCGAGCAAGCCGAGATTGATGCGCCAGCAGTCGAAGCGAATGCTGTGGCGCTGCCGTACGAGTTCGACAGTGCTGCGCAGTTGCTGGCCTTGTGCAAGACCCATGGCTTGAGCGTGGCGCAGCTGATGATGGCCAACGAATGTGCATGGCGCCCAGAGGCCGAGGTGCGCGAGGGCCTGCTGCGAATCTGGGGCGCCATGCGTGAGTGCGTCGACAATGGCCTGCGCAACGAAGGCATCCTGCCGGGCGGGTTGCACGTCAAGCGCCGCGCCGCGCGGCTGCATCGCAGCCTGCAGGAGCTGGGCAAGCCCAACGTGATCGGTTCCACCCTCAGCGCCATGGAATGGGTCAACCTGTTCGCCCTGGCGGTGAATGAAGAGAACGCCGCCGGCGGGCGCATGGTCACGGCGCCTACCAACGGTGCGGCAGGCATCATCCCGGCGGTGCTGCACTACTACATGAAGTTCAACCCGGGCGCGTGCGACGCGGACGTGGTGGACTTCCTGCTGGCGGCAGCGGCGGTCGGCATCCTGTGCAAGAAGAACGCGTCGATTTCCGGGGCCGAGGTTGGTTGCCAGGGCGAGGTGGGCTCGGCCTGTTCGATGGCCGCTGCCGGCCTGGCCCAGGTGCTGGGCGCTACGCCGCCGCAATTGGAAAATGCCGCCGAGATTGCCCTGGAACACAACCTTGGGCTGACCTGCGACCCGGTGGGTGGCCTAGTGCAGGTGCCGTGCATCGAGCGCAACGCGATTGCTGCGGTGAAAGCGATCAACGCGGTGCAGATGGCGCTGCGGGGGGATGGCGAGCACTTCATCTCGCTCGACCGGGTGATCCGCACCATGCGTGATACCGGGGCGGACATGCATGCCAACTACAAGGAGACTTCGCGCGGTGGCCTGGCCGTTGCCTTCGTCGAATGCTGACGCGGTCAACTGCAGGAGCGGCCTTGTGTCGCGAAAGGGCTGCGAAGCAGCCCCAGCGATTTCAGCTTGAATACCTGCATCTGGGGCCGCTCCGCGCCCCATCGCGACACAAGGCCGCGCCTACATGTGCCAGTGAGGCTTTAGCGGGCTTTCTGCTTCGCTTCCAGGAAGCTCGCGCGCATGTCCTTGGCCCAGCCATCCAGCACCGGCTTGACGTCGTTCAGGGTCAGTTGCGTGGTCTTGTTCTCCAGTTCCTGCCCCGTGCCCTTGCGCACGACCTGGGCCAGCACTTTCTGGCTGGCACCATCGAGGAACGCCGCCTCCACGCCGACATCAACCTCCTGGTCCCGGCCGCCCATGGCGGTGTTCACACCGGCTGAAATCAGCGCGATGGGGATGACCTCATAGGGCTTGAGGCCCTCGTTGCTGGTGGACACTGCAGTAATGGCCGGGCGCACCACGATCACGCCCGGGCCGGGGCCCTTGGCCAGCGGTACCACGCTGCCCATTTCACGGCGCAGCGCTTCGTTGAAGTAGCGGGTGATTTCCTGCAGCGTCTGCGCCGAGATGACCGCCGTCGGCTGCGGCCTGGGGTAGAACTGGCTGGGCTCGATGAACACCTGGCTGTACTGGTTGACGTTGATCTTGGGGTCGATCCAGCGCATCACCGGGTCACCCGACGGGCTCTTGGTTTCCTGCAGCCGGCTGTAATCCTTGAGGAAGCCGGAGTAGTCCTTCGGGTCCACGCGATTGCTGGAGCAGGCGGCAATGGTAAGCAGTGCGGCGCACAACAGGGTAATGCGGGGCAATGATTTCATGATGAAAAGGCATCCATGATAGGTCGGCCAGAACAACGCTAGCAGGTGCGCGACAGTTGGCCAGTGGGCTGGTTCAATCTGTAATGGGAATTGGCTGCGGTAATGTTCCCAGGCGCGCAAATTCCTACAGTGTCTTGGGACCTCGCTGGCTTTCCAGTTTCTGCCACCCTTGGAAAACTATGCCCGTTAAGGGTATGGTTGGGGGCCGGTGATGGAAATTTTCAAGCGCAAGGATTTCGCGCGTTGGCAAGCCGCTCACAGGCTCAGCGATGAAGTGCTGTGTAAAGCAGTGGACGAGATGTGCAGGGGCCTGGTCGATGCGAGCCTGGGTGGTGAGTTGTTCAAAAAACGCGTGGCAGCGCATGGTGCGGGAAAGCGCGGCGGTTATCGAACCCTTCTTTCCGCCCGCATTGGCAATCGATGTGTTTTCCTGCATGGCTTTGCCAAAAGTGACAAGGCAAATATCACCTTGGAGGAACAGAAAGCGCTGCGATTCGCTGGCAAAGTCTTTCTGGATTTATCACCGCTAGCGCTCTGCCGGGCGTTGCAGGCGGGTGTGCTGATGGAGGTATGTTGTGAGCAGCAAACTGATTGAATCGTTACGCGAGGACCTTGTCGCTCTGCACGAGGCCGGAGCGATCGGCAAGGTCACGCTTCGGGATTACGAAGCGCTATGCCCTGCACCAGTGCGAGATTTCAGCGCACTGGACATACGCCGTTTGCGCGAGGCACTCAACTTCAGCCAGCCGGTCTTTGCGATGCATTTGCACACGAGCGCATCGACAGTGCGCAAATGGGAGCAGGGCGAGACACGCCCATCGGGACCGGCTTTGAAGCTGCTGAATATCATTAAAAACAAAGGGTTACAGGTTCTTCTTTGAGTCCTTTGTTTGATTTTTTGAAAGTCCTTTAAAAACAGTGAATTACGGAATTTTTTGAAAATTTTCATTTAACTTCCGATTCGCAGGCAAGCCTGCTGCCACGTCAACCCAGCACCTCCCGCAATCGATACCACAACATCCCCAGCGCCAGCAGCGGCGAGCGTAATGCCTTGCCGCCGGGGAAGGTCAGGTGTGGCACGGCGCTGAACACGTCCAGCCCCTGGCTGTGGCCGAGGGCGATGCTTTCGGCCAACAGTTTCGCCGTCCAGTGCGTCACGTTCAGCCCATGCCCGGAATAGCCCTGGGCGTAGTAAACGTTGGGGTGCTGGCTTAGGCGCCCGACCTGAGGGAAGCGATTGGCGGTGATGCCGATCATGCCGCCCCACTGGTAGTCGATACGCACGTTGGCCAGCTGCGGGAACACCTTCAGCACCTTGGGCCGCATGTAGGCGGCGATGTCCTTGGGGTCGCGGCCGGAATAGTGGCAGGCGCCGCCGAACAGCAGGCGCCGGTCTGCCGTCAGGCGGTAGTAGTCCAGGCCGACTTTCTGGTCGCACAGCGCCATGTTCTGCGGGATCAGGCTGTTGGCCAGTGACTCGGGCAATGGCTCGGTAGCCACCACGTAGCTGCCGGCCGGCAGCACCTTGCCGCTCAGGCGTGGTTCCAGTTCATCGAGGTGGGCGTTGCAGCCCAGCACCAAGCTGCCTGCCCGCACCTTGCCACGAGCCGTGTGCAGGGTCACGCGGGGGCCATGCTCGATGCGCAGCACCGGGCTCTGCTCGAAGATGCGTACGCCCAGCCCTTGGGCGGCGCGGGCTTCGCCCTGGACCAGATCAAGCGGGTGCAGGTGGCCCGAGCCCATGTCCACCAGGCCGCCGGCGTACTGGTCGCTGGCGACGATTTCATGCAGCTGGTCGGCACTGACCAGGCGGGTTTCGGGGCGATAACCGAGTGCGGCCAGGTCGTCCTGTTCGTCCTTGAAGGCGGCGAACTGGGCAGGGGTGTTGGCCAGTTCGCAGAAGCCCCAGCGCAGGTCGCAGGCAATGCCGTACCGGGCGATGCGGCTGGCCACCAGCGCTACCGAATCGATGCCGGCCTGTTTCAGGTACTGCACGCCGTCCTGGCCGACATGCCGGGCAAAGCCGCTGACGTCATGGCCGATGCCGCGAATCAGCTGGCCGCCGTTGCGGCCGCTGGCGCCCCAGCCGATGCGCCGGCCTTCAAGCAGCACCACCGAGAGCCCGCGTTCGGCCAGTTCCAGGGCGGTATTGACCCCGGTCAGCCCGCCGCCGACCACGCACACATCGGCGCTCAGTTCGCCGTCCAGGCTGGGGTAGGGTGCCGCATCGCGTGCCGTCGCGGCATAGTACGAAGCGGTGTGTTGAGTAGTGAATGACATGGGCGCTCTCGACTCAGCGGTTGGACTTGATCTTGCTCCAGGAGCGGGTCATGACGCGCATGATCTTCGGGCTTGGCGTGCTGGAAATGTACAGCTTGTCCAGCACATCCTGGGGAGGGTAGATCTCGGGGTTGTTCACCAGCGACGCGTCCATGTAGGCCTGGGCGTCGGGATTGGCGTTGGCATAGCCGACCGTGGCGCTGACCTTGGCGATCACCTTGGGATCGAGCAGGTAGTTGATGAACGCCAAGGCCTGTTCAGGGTTGTTGGCGTCCTTGGGGATGGCCAGCAGGTCGAACCACAGGTTGCTGCCCTCCTTGGGGATGCTGTAGGCGACTTTCACGCCGTTTTTCGCCTCCACGGCTCGGTTGGCGGCCTGGAACACGTCGCCGGAATAGCCGAAGGCCACGCAGACATCGCCATTGGCCAGGTCGGAAACGTACTTGGAGGAGTGGAAGTAGGTGATATAGGGGCGCAGTTCGAGCAGGCGGGCTTCCGCCTTGGCGTAGTCGGCCGGTTTTTCGCTGCGCGGGTCCATGCCCAGGTAGTTGAGAACGGCTGGGAACAGTTCGTCGGGCGAGTCCATGAACGCCACGCCGCACTGCTTGAGCTTTTTCAGGTTCTCGGGCTCGAACAGCACTGCCCATGAATCGATGTGGTCGACGCCCAGGGCCGCCTTGACCTTGTCGATGTTGTAGCCGATCCCGTTGGTACCCCAGAGGTAGGGTACGGCGTACTGGTTGCCCGGGTCGTTCTGTTCAAGCTGCTTGAGCAGCTTGGGGTCCAGGTGCTGCCAGTTCGGTAGCTTGCTGCGGTCAAGCGGCAGGAAGGCGCCGGCCTGGGCCTGGCGTGCGAGGAAGTGGTTGGATGGCACTACCACGTCATAGCCGGTGCGCCCGGCCAGCAGCTTGCCTTCGAGGGTCTCGTTGGAGTCGAACACGTCATAGACCACCTTGATCCCGCTGCTGGCCTGGAAGTCGGCCACGGTGGTGTCACCGATATAGTCGGTCCAGTTGTACACGCTGACCGAGGGAGTGGCCTGGGTGTTGGTGGCGAACAGCAGGGTGAATGCGGCGGGGATCAGGGCTTGCAGATGACGCATGGGGACACCTCGTTGGTATTGTTCTTGGCGTTCAGTGTGTTGGGGCTGCTCCCACAGGTGACTAAACCTTGTACGAGCAGCCTTGTGCTGCGAAGAGGCCGGCAGGGCAAAAGACCTACTGTGGCGGTACTGGCCCCTTCGCAGCACAAGGCTGCTCCTACAGGTCCAGTGCATGCCCTGGAAGGTGATTACACGCTCAGCATCAGGAATTCGCGCTCCCACGAGCTGATAACGCGCTTGTAGTTCTCATGCTCGGCGCGCTTGACCGCCACGTAACCCTGGACGAACTGCTTGCCCAGGTACTGCTGCACGGTCTCGCAGTCTTCCATGTGCTGCAGGGCGTCTTCGATGGTGATCGGCAGGCGCAGGTTGCGCCGCTCGTAGGCGCGGCCCTGCACCGGTGCGCTGGGCTCGATGCGCTCGACCATGCCCAGGTAGCCGCACAGCAGGCTGGCGGCGATGGCCAGGTACGGGTTGGCATCGGCGCCCGGCAGGCGGTTTTCCACGCGCATCGCTTCGGGGCTGGAGGTAGGCACGCGCAGGCCGGCGGTGCGGTTTTCTTCACCCCACTCGACGTTCACCGGTGCCGAGGTGTCCGGCAGGAAGCGGCGGAACGAGTTGACGTTGGGCGCGAACATCGGCAGCAGCTTGGGGATGTACTTCTGCAAACCACCGATGTGGTGCAGGAACAGCTGGCTCATGCTGCCGTCTTCATTGGCGAAGATCGGCTTGCCGGTGGCGATGTCGACCACGCTCTGGTGCAGGTGCATGGCACTGCCGGGCTCGTCGGTGATCGGTTTGGCCATGAAGGTGGCGGCCACGTTGTGCTTGAGCGCAGCTTCACGCATGGTGCGCTTGAACACGGTGATCTGGTCGGCCAGGTCCAGGGCGTCGCCGTGACGGAAGTTGATCTCCATCTGCGCCGGGCCGTCTTCATGGATCAGCGTGTCCAGGTCCAGGCCCTGGATCTCGCACCAGTCGTAGACGTCTTCGAACAGCGGGTCGAATTCGTTGGCGGCATCGATCGAGAACGACTGGCGACCGCTTTCGGCACGGCCGGAACGCCCCAGCGGCACTTGCAGTGGCAGGTCCGGGTCTTCGCAGCGCTGGGTCAGGTAGAACTCCATCTCCGGTGCCACGATCGGTTGCCAGCCTTTGTCGGCATACAGCTTGAGCACTTTCTTCAGCACGTTGCGCGGCGACAGCTCGATGGGGTTGCCTTGCTTGTCGAAGGTGTCGTGGATCACGATCGCGGTCGGCTCGATCGCCCACGGGATCTGGTACACCGCGCTCGGGTCTGGGCGGCAGACCATGTCGATGTCGGCGGCATCGAGCAGGTTGTAGTAGATGTCATCGTCGACGTAGTCGCCGGTGACTGTCTGCAGCAGCACGCTCTCGGGCAGGCGCATGCCACGCTCGTGGAGAAACTTGGCGGTGGGGGCGATCTTGCCGCGGGCGATACCGGTCAGGTCGCTGATCACGCATTCGACTTCGGTGATCCGGTGTTCTTTCAGCCAGGTGGACAGCTGATCGAAGGGGGCGTTCATACAGACCTCTTGGTTGGGTTTTAGTGTGGGAGCAAGCGTGCCAAGCGTAAACCGGTGAACGGTTTCGAAGGCGTCCCGCTTCCCAGGTGACGCGCTGGAGACTATCTTGCTCGCAGCCCGCATGGCTGATCTATCCACTTTCTCCGGCAATGAATGCACCAAAAGAGTGCGACTAGGACCGAGCGTGACAACCGCCAATGCCCTGCAAGTCCAGGCTTTCCACACCACCGACGTGACCGAACAAGTACGTGCCACCCCTGGCTGGCAGCAGCAGTACCGGCAGATGTCGCCTGGGCATTTCAGCGGTGAACTGCGTTGCCTTGGGCTTGACGGGGTGGAGGTGTACGAGGAGCGGCTGAACACCCGGGTGGAGCAGTTTTTCCGCGCACCCAGCGGTTCGCTGGCGTTCTGCTTCGACCGCAGCGAAAACAGCCTGTATCTGTTGAACGAGCAGAGCCGCAACATCTGGATCACCCCGGAGAACTACCAGGAAGTGGCGGTCGTGTTCGACCAGGCTTTCCTGGCCCGTCATGGGCTTGACCCGCAGCGCCTGGAAGGGTTGTTCATGGTGCCGCTGGGCAGTGGGCAGAATGCGTTGTTCGGCAGTTGGCTGAGCGCGACACTGACCCGCCTGGGCGAGGCCGATTGCCCGCTGCAGGGGCAGGCCCTGGCGGAGCAGCTGCTGGAGGACTGCCTGTTCATCCTCGACAACGCCTGCCAGCGCCTGCAGGGCGTGGCGTTGGGCCGGCGTGACGAGGAACGGGCGATCATGCGCCGGGTGAGCGAGTGGGCGGCCGACTGCCCGGAGGAGACGCTTAACCTGGTGGAGCTGGCGGATGTTGCCGGGGTTTCCTTGCGTCAGTTGCAGCAAGCCTTCAAGGCGTTTACCGGCATGCCGCCGGCGCACTGGTTGCGCCTGCGCCGGCTGAACGGTGCGCGGCGCGATCTGCTGCATGGCGGTGAAGTGACCGTGGCCGAGGTGGCGATGCGTTGGTCGTTCTGGCATTTGGGAAGGTTTTCAGAGAGTTACCGGCAGTTGTTCAAGGAGTTTCCCAGTGAGACCTTGAAGCGGGGCAGGGGCTGAGTCTGGTGGTGTAGCTTGATGGTGTAACTGCTCCTACAGGATCGCCTCAATGCAGGCATCGTGAGGTCCCTGTGGAAGCGGGTTCACCCGCGAAGAGGCCGGCCCAGGCATACACAGCCCAGCATTCCACCGCGAAAATTGCTATCGTGCCGCCCTGATTCCACCCGAGGTGCCGATGTTCTACCTGCCTTTGCCCAGCGACCAGGCCGACCGCCTCGCCAGCGAGCCCACCACCGATTTCTTCACCACCGCCAGCGTCCTCCAGGCCGCCGCAGTGCTGTTCGTGCAGAACCTGCCGCGCCAGTCCGCCACCGCCTCCGCGGATGCGCAGGAGCGTCGCTTTGCCGAAACGGTGCGTATTGCCAACGAGGTCGAAGGCGCCGCGCCGGGGCGCTTCCAGGGCCAAGTAGCGCAGCACTTCGATCGCGAAGCCTTCGCCATGGGCCTGGGCATGCTGGGCGAAAACGGTATCGCACTGCTGTCGACCGAGGTGCAGTACCAGGCCGACGAGCTGCTGGACGCCGAGGGCCAGTGGAACTTCCAGTTCGCCGACAGCTACCGCCAGCGGGCAACTCCGCTGCACCCGGTGTACCTGCCGTCACTGGCCAGCGACCTGATGCTCAGCGACCAACAGAACCGCCTGCTGCGCGAATTCCTCAGTGGTATCGATGAGTCGGTGGCGGTACAGGGCTTTGCCGGCACCGGCAAGACCTTCCTGATTCACCAGTTCGCCAGGCTGCTCGAGCCGCAGCGTACGCTGTTGCTGGCCTTGACCGAAGGCCAGCTGCGCGCGCTGCAGGCGCGGGTCAAGGACGCCGCTGCCTACACCGCGCTGACCTTTGGCCAGTTGGCCGACGAGTTGCTCAACCGCGACCTCACCAACAATGGCTGGCGCCTGCGCGACCCGTATCGCACCAAGCTTTCGTGGCGCCCGCAGGATGCGCAGGTGGTACGTTGGCTGGCCATCCCCGACATCGGCCCGCTCGCCGCGCGCGATGTGGTTGCCTTGTGCATCCGTGCGGTACGCACGTTCTGCCACAGTGCCGACACCCAGCTGCAGTTGCACCACCTGCCCTGGGCCGGGCCGGGGACCACGCCACTGGACCAGGAAGTGTTGCTGGAAAAGGCACGGCTGTACTGGCAGGAGCTGATTCGCCCGTCGGCACGAGAAATCCAGTTGCCGGTGCGCGACTACCACCGGGTCAAACTGCTGTCGCTGACCGGTCATGTGATCGACAGCCGCTACACCCATGTCATCGTCGACGAGGCCCACGAGCTGTCGGCACCGATGCTTGCCGTGCTCGACCGCAGCCCGCAGTCGATCATTGCCCTGGGTGACGAACTGCAGAACCTCAACGGCCTCAGCGCGCATCATGGCGGCTTCATCCGCCAGCGATACATCGACCACTCACTGCGGGCCGGCCCGGCGATGGACAACGTGCTCAACCCGCTGATCCAGGCCCACCCGGCAGCGATCCAGGCAGCCTTCAGCGGCAGTGCCGAGCATTACACCCGGGTCAGCTTCTTCGATGCGGTAACGGTGCCGGAGCAGCCTACGGCGCTGATCGTCGACGATGAATGGGGCTTGTTTGGCTGGTTCCAGCGTCTGACCCATCAGGGCGTGCCGTTCGTGCTGCTGAAAAGCGCGCGCAAGGACTTCGAGTTGTTCGTCGAAGACTGCATCGAGCTGTACCGCCATGGCACCCGGCCGCGTCACCCGATGCTGTTCCGCTATGCCAGCTGGCAGGCGCTGGAGCAGGACAAGGGTGATGACAAGGCGTTCGTCGCCGTGGCCAACATGCTGCGCAAGGGCTACACGCCAGAACACTTTGCCAGGGCCAAGAGCCGTTACCGTTGGGACAAGGCACCCAAGCTGTTCCTGGGGCGGGTGCGGGATGTGAAGAACATGGAGTTCGCTCGGGTGATGGTGTCGCCAGAGCTGATGGTAGCGCCGCAGGTGGCGGGGAACCGCAATGAGCGGGCGCGGATGCTGGCGGGGTTGTATACCGCCTGTTCGCGGGCGCGGCATGAACTGATCGTGCCGGGTGGGATGCTGGACTGGGTCAAGGACCAGGTTCGCGATTGAGGCCCCTTGCTGCTTTTTCAGCCCTTCAAAGTCCTTGTGGGAGCGGGTTTACCCGCGAACACCGGCGCAGCCGGTGCCAGGCACCGTGTCGCCTGATTCGCGGGTAAACCCGCTCTCACAAGGCCGCAATGCGGCCCCTGAGCATCGGATCAGTTACGGTCCAGCCACACAGTCTGGGCATTGGTGAACTCACGCACGCCAAAGTGCGACAGTTCACGCCCGAAGCCGCTTTTCTTCACCCCGCCAAACGCCACGCGAGGGTCGGAAGCGCAATAGCCGTTGATGAACACGCCGCCGGTATCCAGCGCCGCGGTCATGCGCTCGGCCAGCGCGTAGTCGGCGGTATAGATGGTCGAGGCCAGGCCGAACTCGCTGTCGTTGGCCAGCTCCACCGCATGCTCCGCATCACGTGCGCTGATGATCGCCGCCACCGGCCCGAACAGCTCCTGCTTGAACGCAGTCATCTGCGGGGTGACGTTGGCGAACACGGTCGGCGCGTAGAAGTTGGCAACGCCATCGACCTTGTGGCCGCCCAGCAGCAGGGTGGCGCCTTCGGCGATGGTCGCCTGGACCTGGCCATCCAGCTCGTCGCGCAGGTCGTAACGGGCCATCGGGCCGATGTAGGTATCTTCTTCCAGCGGGTTGCCGACCTTCAGCTCGCGGGTGGCCTCGACGAACTTGCGGGTGAATTCGTCAACGATGCTTTCCTCGACGATCAGGCGCTTGGCCGCAGCGCAGACCTGGCCGGTGTTCTGGTATCGGCCGATCACGGCTGCTTTCACGGCGGCATCCAGGTCGGCGTCGGCCAGCACGATGAACGGGTCGGAACCGCCCAGCTCCAGCACGCACTTCTTCAGCGCCGCGCCGGCTTGCGCACCAATCGCCATGCCGGCACGCACGCTGCCAGTCAGGGTCACCGCGGCGATGCGCGGGTCGTTGATGGCTCGGGTGACGCCGTCCGGGGTCACGTTCAGCACTTCGAACACGCCTTCCGGCAGGCCGGCATCCTTGAACAGCTCGCCCAGCAGGTAGGCACTGCCCATCACGTTCGGCGCATGCTTGAGTACATAGGTGTTGCCGGCCAGGATCGCCGGCACTGCGCCGCGCAATACCTGCCAGACCGGGAAGTTCCACGGCATCACGGCCAGGATAGGGCCCAGCGGGCGGTATTCGATGCGGGCTTTGTCGACCTGGGTCGGCTCGGCGGCGAGCATGGCCGGGCCATGTTCGGCGTACCAGCGGCACAGGCCGACGCACTTGCCGACTTCACCACGGGCCTGGGCGACAGGCTTGCCGATTTCGCGGCTGATCATTTGCGCGAAGGCTTCGGCCTTGGTTTCGAGGGTGCTGGCCAGGGCAAGCAGGTACTCGCTGCGCTGACCCAGCGACACCTGGCGCCACTGGCGGTAGCCAACCTTGGCGCGTTGCAGCGCCGCTTCCAGTGCGGCGTCGGTGTCGAACGGGTAGGCGCCGATCTGCTCGCCGCTGTACGGGTCGAGGGAGATGGCGTGGGTCAGGCTGCTGATCGCGCTCATGGCGGGACACTCTCGTTGTTGTGGAACCGTGACGCCAGACTAGTGGGCTATGGCTTTAATGAAAACTGAATAATAATGAGCGAAACATTCACGTTTGGAGAAAGGCTGTGGACCTGGTGCAACTGGAGATCTTCAAGGCTGTGGCAGAACAGGGCAGCATCAGTGCCGCCGCGCAGCATATCCATCGGGTGCCGTCGAACCTGACCACGCGTATCAAGCAACTGGAGGAGGACCTGGGCGTGGAGCTGTTCATCCGCGAAAAGAGCCGCCTGCGCCTGTCCCCCGCGGGCTGGAACTTCCTCGAGTACACCCGGCGCATCCTCGACCTGGTGCACGAGGCGCGGTTGACCGTGGCCGGTGAAGACCCGCAGGGCACCTTCGCACTGGGGTCGCTGGAAAGCACAGCGGCGGTGCGCATCCCGGCCTTGCTGGCGGCCTACAACCAGCGCTACCCCAAGGTCGACCTGGACCTGTCCACCGGGCCCTCCGGGACCATGCTCGAAGGTGTGCTGTCCGGGCGCCTGGTGGCGGCGTTCGTCGACGGGCCGGTGCTGCACCCGACGCTGGAGGGCATGCCAGTGTTCGAGGAAGAAATGATGGTCATCGCGCCACTCAACCATGCCCCGGTAACCCGCGCCCAGGACGTCAACGGCGAAAGCATCTACGCCTTCCGCGCCAACTGCTCGTACCGCCACCACTTCGAGAACTGGTTCGTGCAGGACCAGGCGGTGCCGGGCAAGATCCACGAAATGGAGTCGTACCACGGGATGCTGGCCTGCGTCAGCGCCGGTGCCGGCCTGGCCATGATGCCGCGCAGCATGCTCGACAACATGCCAGGTTGCAGTACCGTCAGTGCCTGGCCGATGTCGGAGGACTTCCGCTACCTGAAAACCTGGCTGGTGTGGCGCCGGGGCACGGTATCGCGCAGTTTGAGCATGTTCGTGAAATTGCTCGAGGAAGGGCGCGCAACCTGATTTTGCAGCACGATATTCACACCAATGACGCGAATTTCATCCAGACGACCATGCATCTGCACGAACGCCGTTACGTCCGAAGGATCAGATAATAGGTAAGCCATCCTCGAAAGGAGGGTCGTACCATGCGTAACCATCACTATGCCCTCGGCGCGGCACTGCTGGTCGCCTTGGCACTGCCATGGACCTTGGCGGCCGCCGCCGACCTCAATGCCCCCATCGACATGCAGGCCGTGCAATTGCAACAGCAGGAGCAGAACGGCGTCCGCTACCTGCAAGGCGGCATCGGCCAGGATGAAGCCAACGCCCTGCGCAAGACCCCGGGCTACGACCTGCACGTGGAACTTTCCACCGGCCCGGAAGGCAAGTTCCAGAGCGGTGCCACCGTCGACATCCAGAATGCACAGGGCCAGCCCGTGCTCAGCGTTACGGATGCCGGGCCGCTGCTGTATGTGCAGTTGCCTCCCGGCAAATACAAAGTGACGGGCAACGCCCAGGGTGAGACGGTGCAGCAATTGGTGACCGTGAATGGCAAGACCCCCGCGACCGTGAACCTGAACTGGCGTTGATGGAAAAACGGGCAGGAGTACGGATGTGCTCCTGCCCGAAAGGAGCGCATCCCCATGAGCCTGAATCTTCAGCTGGAGATGTTGGACGAGCGGGGCTATGTGTTGCTCCCCGATGTGCTCGAGCCCTTGCGTATCGCCTTGCTGCGCTGCGCTATCGATGACCTGCAGCCCATCCATTGGGATTACCAGGGGCTGCTGGAACACTACAAATGCGTTTTCAACCGCAACCCTTTGTGGCTGCCCTTTCTCGACCTGCCCCCGCTGATTGCCCTGGCCGAAGCGGCACTGGGCGCCGACTGCCACGTGATCGGCCAGACCGCCTGGCGCAGCCACCCGGGCTACCCCGGCATGGCCCTGCACCTGGACCATCTGCCCATGCAGTTGCCCGCCTGGCTGAGCGAGCGCGGCGACTTCATCCAGCCCCCACAGATTCTGACTGCGCAGTTGTACCTCAGCGATATCGACCATCACATCGGGCCGACCTGGATTGTGCCCGGCAGCCACCGCGCGGCTCGGCCTCCGCAGGCTGGCGAGCAACACTGGCAGGGCCGTGAGGCCCAGCCGGTGCTGTGCAAGGCAGGGGACGCGCTGGTGTTTCGCAGTGATGTCTGGCACAGCGGCGGGGCCAACTGCACCCAGTCACGCGAGCGCGACATGCTGCAAGTGCACTATGGCCGGCGCATGGTCGCGCAGAAGTTTTCGCCGTACCTGAACTGGCGCTTCAACCCGCAGGTGCTGGAGGAGGCCACACCCAGGCAAAGGCGCCTGCTGGGTGAACACGAAGAGGCGGAATACGACTGACCACTGCTGTTCGGCATGGCAGATGCTGGCGCAGGGTATTAGCCAATGGTGGCAATTACTTTCAACTTTCTGTTTATCTGGTCGATAATCAGAAAAGTATTACTTCGTGTGACCGGTCTGGATGCATCCGGTCAGCGCATAAGCTCGAGGGGCCCAAGCCCCCACTTGCCGTATAGACCATCAGGAGAAGTCATTGATGAAAACCCGTCTAGCAGCTTCGCTGGCTGCTGCAGTGCTGGCCTTTGCCGGAACAAATCTGGCTCAGGCAGCACAGGTGACCGGCGCCGTCGGCGCCACTGGCCAAGGCGACATGACCTACCGTATCGGCCTGTCGTTCGACTGGGACAAGAAATGGCTGGAAAGCAGCACCGGTCACCTGACCGGGTACTGGGATGCGGCCTACACCTATTGGGAAGGCGGTGAGGCCAGTGGTGCGCACTCGCTGTCGTTCAGCCCGGTGTTCACCTACGAGTTCAGCGGTTTCACCTATACCCCGTACATCGAGGCCGGCATTGGCCTGGCGGCGTTTTCCAAGACCGATGTGGGCGACCAGCGCCTGGGCTCGTCGGTCAACTTCGAAGACCGCATCGGTTTCGGCCTGAAACTGCCGGGGGAGCAGAAGGTGGGGATCCGCGCCATGCATTACTCCAACGCGGGGCTCAAGCAGCCTAACGACGGCATCGAATCGTACTCGCTGTTCTACAGCAAAGGGTTCTGAGACCGGGGGCCGCTTTGCGGCCCATCGCGACACAAGGCCGCTCCTACAGGAGATCGCGGTTTCCTTAGGAGCGGCCTTGTGTCGCGATGGGCTGCAAAGCAGCCCCAGGAACGGTCAGAAGGTATACGAAACTCCAGCCTGCACCGTCCGCGGCGCACCCGGGTAGACGTAGTTGTTGAACGCGCCCTCGTCATAGCCCTTGTTGAACACGTTCTTCACGTCCAGGTTCAACCGCACGTGTTCGTTGACCTTGTAGAAGCTCAGCAGGTCGACCACGCTGTAGCGCTCCATTGTGTAGGTCGTGGCTGCCGTCTGGCCGGCCCGATCATCCACGTACTTCACCCCAACCCCCAACCCCAGCCCCTTGGCCAGGCCATCCTGGAACTCGTAGGTGTTCAGCAGGCTGAAGCTGTTGCGCGGGATGTTGGCCAGGCGCGTGCCCTTGGGCAGGGTCGTATCCTGGGTCACTTCGGCGTCCACGTAGGCATAACCACCGATCACGCGCCACTCCGGCGTCAGGTTGCCGGCGATGTTGATGTCCAGGCCACGGCTGCGCACTTCGCCGGCCGCAATACTGTAGGTACCGGTTGGGTCGTTCGGGTCGCGCGCCAGGACGTTCTCCTTGACAATGTGATAGATCGCCGCGTCGATACTCAGCTGGCGGTCGAGTGCCTCCCATTTCACACCCAGTTCGTAGGATTTGCCTTTTTCCGGGTCGAAGCCTCCGCCCCCGCTTGGTGTGCCTGTATTGGGCTTGAACGAGCGCGCGGTGTTGGCATAGACCGCAACCGTATCGGTCAGGTCGTAGATCAGGCCGAAGCGTGGGGTGACGCCGTTTTCGCCTTTGCTGAAGTCGCGGTTTGCGGGCCGCTTGTCGTCGTAATCATGCTCGAAACGCTCGAAGCGTACACCTGCAAGTGCCTTCAGGCGCTCCGTCAGGGCCACCTGGTCCTGGATGAAATACGCCCAGGTCTCGAGCTTCTCGCTGTCCCAGGTTGTTGGTACCGCTGCCAGCTCCGGCCGTGGCTGGCCTAGTACCGGGTTGTAGATATCGACTGTGTAGGGCGCGGTGGAACGTCGAATGATCGAACTGTAGTGGTAGTTCTCGTACTCGACGCCGGTCAGCAAGGTATGGCTGAACGCACCTGTATCGAAATGCCCGGTGAGGTTCAACTGCCAGTCGCGGTCGGTCCACTCCAGCTTGCGGTAATTGAAGTTGCGCTGCAGGGTACGGCCATCTGCGGGGGCACTGGTGGCCTCTACAGCATTGCCTTTGAGTGAGCCATCGAGGTACTGGAAGCCTCCACCCAGCGTCCAGTTGTCGTTGAGCAGGTGTTCGAAGCGCACCTGAGCCATGTTGTTGTCATTGTGCAGCAGGTTGTCGCTGCCCTTTTCCCAGATATAGGTGTCCCGCGAGGCACTGCCGGTCTGGGTGGCGTAGCGGGTCAGGCCACGGTCCAGCGGGTGGTTGTTGCGCATGAAATCGCCCTCGAAGACGATCTTCGTACTGTCGTTTACCTGCCAGCTGAGCACCGGCGCAACGTCATAGCGCTCGCTTTCCACGTCGTCACGGAAGCTTTCGCCGCCTTCGCCCAGCAGGTTCAGACGGTAGGCCAGCGAGCCGTCCTGGTTCAGCGGCCCCGTGGCGTCCAGGGTCGCACGGTGCATGCCCTGGTCATCGAACTGGCTGCCCAGGGTGACCTTGGATTCCGGCAGCGGCTGCTTGCTGACCACGTTGAAGGTGCCGCCGGGGTCGCCACGGCCATACAGGCTGCTGGCCGGGCCACGGATCACTTCCAGGCGCTCGACGGTGTTGGCGTCGGGTGCGTTGGGGTAGCCGCGGTTGATCGGGAAACCGTTGCGGTAGAACTCGCCGGTGGTGAAGCCACGTACGGTAAAAGTGGTCAGGCCCTGGCCGCCGAAGTTGTTGGCGCGGCCGACACCGCCGGCATAGTCCAGGCCGTCCTGCAGACGCGTGGCGCCGGTATCTTCCAGTACATCCTTGGGCACCACGCTGACCGATTGCGGGGTTTCGTGCAGGGCGGTGTCGGTGCGGGTGGCACTGGCCGAGCGGGTAGCCTTGTAGCCTTCGACCGGGCCATCGGCACGTTCGCTGTCGGCGCTGCTGGTGATGTTCAGGGCCTGGAGTTCGATCTGGGCGGGTTCGCCGAGCGGTTCAGGCTCGGCAAAGGCCAGCGGGGAGACAGCATGAAGCACACAAAGCGAAACGAACGTGCGACGCATCGACGGTACGATCCTGGAGTAGGGCGCTGAGGACAGGGTGGGCAAGCGCCGAGAAACTACTACGAATCATTATCAAATGCATTCTTTTTATGTGGCACTGGTGTACCAGATACCAGGTGGAATTTGTGCTGGATTCTTCGCGGGCACGCCCGCTCCCACAGGTCATGCACAAAGCCTGAGCTTGTAACGATCCTGTGGGAGCGGGCGCGCCCGCGAATAGGCCAGTTCAGGTGAAGCAGCACTCAGCGAACCGCCTTGATCGCCAGCACATTGCACAGCGGATGCTCCAGCACATGCGCCGTGGTCCCGCCCAGAAACGTCTGCATGGCGTCATGCCGGTGGCTGCCCATCACGATCACATCCGCCCGGCTGTGGCCGACGAACTGGGCAATCGCCTTGATCGCGGCCCCTTCCAAGAAGTGCCTGCGTTCCAGCGGGATCTGGTGGTGGTCGCCCAGCCGGTTGAACGCTGCCCGCTGCGCGGTCCGCACGCTGGCATCGAAGCCGGGCATGGTCACAGTGCCGGCGCCGAAGTCGGCAATGTGGGTCTTGGCCGCGTCGCACACATGCAGCAGGTGCAGTTCGGCATTGCACTGCAGGGCCAGGGCATGAGCACAGTGGATCACCTGCTCATCCAGGTGCTCGCCGGCACCGTGGCTGTTCAGGTCCACTGCGGCGGCAATCTGCCGGGGCAGCGGCAGGCGGATATCACTGACCAGGTGCACGGCGACCGGGCTGTCCTTCAGCAACTGCCAGTCCAATGGCGTTACCAGCAGGCGCTTGAGCACCGGTTCGTGCTGTACGTCCTTGATCAGCAGGTCGCAACCCAGCCGTTCGACTCGCTCCAGCACGCTACCCAGCGGGTCGCGAGTCAGCAGCAGCTCGGTAGACACATCCAGGCCGGCGTTGGCCAATTGCTCGGCTTCGTCCGCCAACCATTGGCGGTTGTCGCTGAGCAGTCGCTCACGCTCGCGGCTATCGCTCATCAAACCGAAGGTGTCGACATCGTCGACGAACAGGTTGATATCCAGCAACGCACCGCTGGACTCCGCCAACGCCGCAGCGCGTTGCAGCGCCGGCGTGTGGCGCATCTGCGGGCCGAGCATGACGAACAGACGCTTGAACTGGCTCATCTCACACCTCCACGTGTGGCAGCCCCCCGGTGTTCTGGTCTTGTTCAGTCTAGACCGCGCGGGGCCGCATGGGCGGCCGATGGAGGCTGGCGCGGCACGGCGTGTCGGGTATGATGCGGGCCCCATCATTTTCACGAGGCCCGCCCCATGTCCCTGAGTGCTGAACAGATCGGCGAATTCCGCGCCTTTGCCGAGCAACTGGCCGATGCTGCTGCCGTGGCGATCAAGCCATACTTTCGCGCCAGCCTGGACGTCGAGGACAAGGGCGGGCGCCTTTACGACCCGGTGACCGTGGCCGACAAGGCAGCCGAGGACGCCATGCGCGAACTGATCCAGTCCCGCTATCCCGACCATGGCATTCTCGGTGAAGAGGCCGGCGTGGCAGTGGGCAGCAGCCCGCTGACCTGGGTGCTCGACCCGATCGACGGTACTCGCGCCTTCATCACCGGCCTGCCGCTGTGGGGCACGCTGATTGCCCTGAACGACGGCACGCGCCCGGTGGTCGGGGTGATGAACCAGCCGTTCACCGGCGAACGCTTTGTCGGCACACCGGAAGGCGCCTGGCGTAGCGGTACGCCATTGAAGACCCGCGCCTGTGCCGACCTGGCGTCGGCCACGCTGATGTGCACCACGCCGGACATGTTCGATACCGCCGCGCGCAAGGCTGCGTTCGAGGCCGTTGCCGGCAAGGCGCGCCTGATGCGCTACGGTGGCGATTGCTATGCGTACTGCATGCTGGCTTGCGGGTTTGTCGACGTGATCGTCGAGGCGAGCCTGCAGCCTTATGACGTGCAGGCGCTGATGCCGATCATCGAAGGGGCGGGCGGGGTGATCACGGCGTGGGATGGCAGCAGTGCGCAGAACGGCGGGTGTGTAGTGGCCTGTGGTGACCCGGCGCTGCATGCGCAGGTGGTGGAGATGTTGCGTCACGCCATGTGATTCATGTGTTGCCTGCGCCGGCCTCTTCGCGGGTAAACCGCTCCCACAGGTACTGCACAGTTTTCAGGGTTTGCGGTGATCCTGTGGGAGCGGGTTTACCCGCGAAGAGGCCGGTACAGGCCTACTATCTTCCCAATCACCGCACTTTTTCCAATTTCCGGGCTCTATGCTTGGCCAGGCCACACTGATCCCCGGTGCGGCCGCCGAATATCGACCCGGTGCCGATGGTTGCAAGCAAGCCCATATTCTTCCCCCGCCTGCTATTGGCAGGCACCTTCGCATGCCTGTGCGCCTGCACTCAGCAGCAGGGACGCGACATGGTCAACCAGCTTGGCAACGGCAAGCCCAGCGAACTGTTCCAGACCAGCGTCGATCGCCTGGCCACGCTGTCCATGCGCGACAACCTGCAGAGCTTGTACCTGTTGATGAACAAGCTGTACCTGCGCAACCCCAACCAGTGGAAGCTGTCCGGCTACGTGGATGCTGCCACTGCCGAGCGGCAGATCCGTATCGCCATCGAACAACGCCAGCCCTTGGCGCAACTGGGCAACCGTCGCGACCTGGCAGCCTTGAGCTACGCCCTGAGCCCCGAATTTCGTGGTGACCGGGTCGGCGCCTTCATCTACGCCATCGGCAGCATGCTGATCACCGCGCACGGCGGCCGTACCGAGTTCTACATGACCGATACCATCGACCCGCTGTTCGTCAATAACGCGGCGCGCAATATCGAGAAGGCCACCTGGATGTTGAGCCAGCGGCAGGATGCCAATGGCGTGCTGCTGTTGTTCTCCAACGAAATCTCGGAAGAGGGCAGCAACCTGAGTTTTGCCGTGGAGTTCGGCAAGATCGTGGCTCGGCTGGACTTGCTGGCGGAATTGCTGGACGAGCGATACAGGCGTATTGGGTTGAATTATGCGCAAAGCTTGCTGCTGATGAACTTCCTGCCTGTACAGTGACGTGAGCGGTTTCGGGAATTCTGGGTAACCTGTACCGGCCTCTTCGCGGCGCAGAATAATACCGTTCGATAAACGAACGCGGCCCCTGTCCCGTCTGTCCGCTATCCGCCCATCCATTCCCAAGGCCGCATTGCCCAACCCCCGGCTTTTTGCTTAAGTGTGCCCATCCACCGGTTGTCGCCTGCCCCCGTGAACCGCAACCGGCTCGATAGAATGACCGTGACGACCGCAACCACAGCCCACCGGGCGGTAGGGAGCGGCAACCAGAACAATAACGATACCGAGTGCCTTGCCTATGGAAAGCTGCCTGCTGAGCGAGCGCAGTAGCGTGTTTCATCACGCCGACCCTTATGCTGTGTCTGATTATGTCAACCAGCATGTAGGCCAGCATTGCATCGGCTTGTCCCGCACCACTCATCCGCAAGCCAGCCTCAGCCACCGCAAGTTCGCTGAGTTGGACCTGTGCCGCATCAGCTACGGCGGCAGCGTGCGCGTTACCTCGCCGGCACTGGAAACCATCTACCACCTGCAGGTACTGCTGAACGGCAACTGCCTGTGGCGTGGGCACAAGCGCGAGCATCACCTGGTGCCGGGCGAGCTGTTGCTGATCAACCCCGACGACCCGGTTGACCTGACTTATTCGGAGGACTGCGAAAAGTTCATCCTCAAGGTGCCGACCCGGCTACTGGATTCGATCTGCGACGAACAACGCTGGCACCGCCCCGATGGCGGGGTGCGGTTCTTGCGCAACCATTACCGGCTGGACGAGCTGGATGGGTTCGTCAACCTGCTGGCGATGGTCTGCCAGGAGGCAGAGGTGAGCGATTCGCTGCCCAGGGTGCAGGGCCATTACAGCCAGATCGTAGCCAGCAAGCTGCTGACCCTGATGAGCACCAATATCCGCCGCGAAAGCCTGTGTTCGCCGGGCGCAAGCCTTGAACGGATCATCGACCACATCGACCGCAACCTGAAGCTTGAACTGACAGCTGAAGCGCTGGCGGAGCAGGCGTGCATGAGTCTGCGCTCCTTGTATGCATTGTTTGACCGGCATCTGCAGACCACACCCAAGCAGTATGTGCGCCAGCGCAAGCTGGAGCAGGTACACGCCTGCCTGGCTGATGCCAGTTGCGCGGTACGCAGCGTGACCGAACTGGCCATGGATTATGGCTTCATGCACCTGGGGCGGTTTTCCGAGGTGTATCGGCAGCAGTTTGGCGAGTTGCCCTCGGAAACCTTGCGAAATCGGCGCTGAGCCGCACCGGCCTCTTCGCGGGTGAACCCGCGCCCACAGGGCCCCGCAGAAACACCAACTTGCACAAAACGGATAGCACCGCGCACAAACCGGATATTCCCACCCAATACCAATCCCTAACCTGACCAGGTCTAAACAATAACAAGGGAGACCCTGGCCATGTCCCTGGGATTCGACTACCTCAATGCCTTGCTCGAGGACGACCGTGAAAAGGGCATCTACCGCTGCAAGCGCGAGATGTTCACCGACCCACGCCTGTTCGACCTGGAGATGAAACACATCTTCGAGGGCAACTGGATCTACCTGGCCCATGAAAGCCAGATCCCCGAGAAAAACGACTTCCTCACCCTGACCATGGGGCGCCAGCCGATCTTCATCGCGCGCAACAAGGACGGTGAGCTCAATGCCTTCCTCAACGCCTGCAGCCACCGCGGCGCCATGCTCTGCCGGCACAAGCGCGGCAACCGCTCCAGCTACACCTGCCCGTTCCACGGCTGGACCTTCAACAACAGCGGCAAGCTGCTCAAGGTCAAAGACCCCAGCAACGCCGGCTACCCCGACAGCTTCAACTGCGACGGCTCCCACGACCTGACCAAGGTGGCGCGCTTCGAGTCGTACCGTGGCTTCCTGTTCGGCAGCCTGAATGCCGACGTCAAGCCGCTGGTCGAGCACCTGGGCGAGTCGGCCAAGATCATCGACATGATCGTCGACCAGTCGCCGGAAGGCCTGGAAGTGCTGCGCGGTGCCAGCTCGTACATCTACGAAGGCAACTGGAAGCTCACTGCCGAGAACGGCGCCGACGGCTACCACGTCAGTTCCGTGCACTGGAACTACGCCGCCACCCAGAACCAGCGCAAGCAGCGCGAGGCGGGTGAAGAGATCAAGACCATGAGCGCCGGCGCCTGGGCCAAGCAGGGCGGTGGCTTCTACTCCTTCGACCACGGCCACCTGCTGCTGTGGACCCGCTGGGCCAACCCCGAGGACCGCCCGGCCTACGAGCGCCGTGACCAGCTGGCCGCCGACTTCGGCCAGGCCCGTGCCGACTGGATGATCGAGAACTCGCGCAACCTGTGCCTGTACCCGAACGTGTACCTGATGGACCAGTTCAGCTCGCAGATCCGCATCGCCCGGCCGATTTCGGTGAACAAGACCGAAATCACCATCTACTGCATCGCGCCGAAAGGCGAGAGCGCCGATGCCCGCGCCAAACGCATTCGCCAGTACGAAGACTTCTTCAACGTCAGCGGCATGGCCACCCCGGACGACCTGGAAGAGTTCCGCTCGTGCCAGACCGGCTACGGCGGCGGCACCGGCTGGAACGACATGTCCCGCGGCGCGGCGCACTGGGTGGAAGGCGCCGACGAAGCGGCCAGGGAAATCGAGCTCAAGCCGCTGCTGTCCGGCGTACGCACCGAGGACGAAGGCCTGTTCGTGCTGCAGCACAAGTACTGGCAGGACACCATGATCCAGGCGCTGAAGGACGAACAGCAACTGATCCCCGTGGAGGCCGTGCAATGAGCCTGTATGAAACCGTGCGCGACTTCCTCTACCGCGAAGCGCGCTACCTGGACGATGCCCAGTGGGACCAGTGGCTGGAGCTGTACGCCAGCGACGCCAGCTTCTGGATGCCGAGCTGGGACGATGACGACACCCTTACCGAAGACCCACAAAGCGAAATCTCGCTGATCTGGTACGGCAACCGCGGCGGCCTGGAAGATCGGGTGTTCCGCATCAAGACCGAGCGCTCCAGTGCGACCGTGCCCGACACCCGTACCTCGCACAACATCAGCAACATCGAGATCGTCGAGCAGGCCGAGGGCAGCTGCCTGGTGCGCTTCAACTGGCACACCCTGAGCTTCCGCTACAAGACTACCGACAGTTACTTCGGCACCAGCTTCTACACCCTCGACCTGCGCGGCGAGCAGCCGCTGATCAAGGCCAAGAAAGTGGTGTTGAAGAACGACTACGTGCGCCAGGTCATCGACATCTACCACATCTGATCCAGGGTTTTGCGAGCGCTGCCCGGTGCGTCCTGCGACGCGCCGTGGCCCGGCTCGCCCGCGAGGTGCAACATGAGCTACCAGATCGCACTGAATTTCGAAGACGGGGTGACCCGCTTCATCGAGGCCACCGGTCATGAAACCGTGGCCGATGCCGCCTACCGTCAGGGCATCAACATCCCGCTGGACTGCCGCGATGGCGCCTGCGGTACCTGCAAGTGCAAGGCCGAGTCCGGGCGTTACGACCTGGGCGACAACTTCATCGAAGATGCCCTGAGCGAAGACGAAGTCGCCGAAGGCTACGTACTGACCTGCCAGATGCGCGCTGAAAGCGACTGTGTCATCCGCATCCCGGCCTCGTCGCAGCTGTGCAAGACCGAGCAGGCCAGTTTCAAGGCCGCCATCAGCGATGTCCGCCAGCTGTCGGCCAGCACCATTGCCCTGTCGATCAAGGGCGAGGCCCTCAGCCGCCTGGCCTTCCTGCCGGGGCAATATGTCAACCTCAAGGTGCCGGGCAGCGAGCAGAGCCGCGCCTATTCGTTCAGTTCGCTGCAGAAGGACGGCGAGGTCAGCTTCCTGATCCGCAACGTGCCGGGCGGGCTGATGAGCAACTTTCTGACCAACCTGGCCAAGGCCGGCGACAGCATGACCCTGGCCGGGCCGCTGGGCAGTTTCTACCTGCGGCCGATCCAGCGCCCACTGCTGTTGCTGGCTGGTGGCACCGGCCTGGCGCCGTTCACGGCGATGCTGGAGAAGATCGCCGAGCAGGGCAGCGAGCACCCGCTGCACCTGATCTACGGCGTGACCAACGACTTCGACCTGGTCGAGCTCGACCGCCTGCAGGCGCTGGCGGCGCGCATCCCCAACTTCACCTTCAGCGCCTGCGTGGCCAACCCGGACAGCCAGTACCCGCGCAAGGGCTACGTGACCCAGCACATCGAACCGCGCCACCTCAACGACGGCGATGTGGATGTGTACCTGTGCGGCCCGCCACCAATGGTGGAGGCGGTCAGCCAGTACGTGCGCGAGCAGGGCATTACCCCGGCGAACTTCTACTACGAGAAGTTCGCGGCGGCGGCCTGATTCCTTTTATTCCAAGTAATACGCCGACCCTGTGGGAGCGGGCGTGCCCGCGAAGAGGCCAGCAGGTTCAACAACTTTGTCTGGTCGGACGCATTCGCGGGCATGCCCGCTCCCACAGGAACTGTGGCGAACCGGAGAGATGGATATGAACAACCGATTCCAAGGCAAGGTCGCCATGGTCACCGGTGCCGCCCAGGGCATCGGCCGTGGCGTGTGCTGGCGGCTCAAGGCCGAAGGCGCACAGGTGGTCGCGGTAGACCGCTCCGAACTGGTTCACGAACTGGCCGGCGAGGGCATGCTCACCCTCACCGCCGACCTGGAACAACACGGCGACTGCACCCGGGTCATGGCCAGCGCGGTTGAAGCATTCGGCCGCCTCGACATCCTGGTCAACAATGTCGGCGGCACCATCTGGGCCAAGCCCTTCGAACACTACGAAGTGGACCAGATCGAAGCCGAAGTACGCCGCTCGTTGTTCCCCACCTTGTGGTGCTGCCATGCCGCTCTGCCGTACATGCTCGAACGCGGCAGCGGCGCCATCGTCAACGTCTCGTCCATCGCCACCCGTGGCGTCAACCGAGTGCCCTATGGCGCGGCCAAGGGCGGCGTCAATGCGCTGACTGCGTGCCTGGCCTTCGAAACCGCCGGCCGGGGCATCCGGGTCAACGCCACCGCCCCCGGCGGCACCGAAGCGCCACCCCGGCGCGTGCCGCGCAACACCGCCGAGCAGACCGAACAGGAAAGGCACTGGTACCAGCAGATCGTCGACCAGACCCTCGACAGCAGCCTGATGCACCGCTACGGCAGCATCGACGAGCAGGTGGGCGCGATCCTGTTCCTGGCTTCCGACGAAGCCTCGTACATCACCGGCGTGACCTTGCCGGTAGGGGGCGGCGACCTCGGCTGAGCGACACCCACAAGGCAAAGAGCTTTCTTTCACAACAAAAACAAGAGCGACAGATGCCATGCGAACCCTTGACGTACACCCGATCATCGATAACGCGCGCTTTACCCCGTTCCACTGGATGGTCATGGCCTGGTGCGGCCTGCTGCTGATCTTCGACGGCTATGACCTGTTCATCTACGGCGTGGTACTGCCGGTCATCATGAAAGAGTGGGGCCTGACCCCGTTGCAGGCCGGTGCATTGGGCAGCTATGCACTGTTCGGCATGATGTTCGGCGCCCTGGCCTTCGGCAGCCTGGCCGATCGCATCGGGCGCAAGAAGGGTATCGCCATCTGTTTCGCCTTGTTCTCCGGGGCAACCATCCTCAACGGGTTTGCCAGCAACCCGAGCGAGTTCGGCATCTACCGTTTCGTTGCTGGCCTTGGCTGTGGCGGCCTGATGCCCAACGCCGTGGCACTGATGAACGAGTACGCGCCCAAGCGCCTGCGCAGCACGCTGGTGGCGATCATGTTCAGTGGCTACTCGCTGGGCGGCATGCTCTCGGCGGGTGTCGGCATCTTCATGCTGCCGCGTTTCGGCTGGGAATCGATGTTCTTCGCCGCAGCGGTGCCACTGCTGCTGTTGCCGGTGATCCTGTACTACCTCCCTGAATCGATCGGTTTCCTGGTACGCCAGGGCCGTAAAGACGAGGCCCGCAAGCTGCTCAAGCGGCTGGACCCGGATTGCGACGTGCAACCTGACGATGTACTGGTCGCTCCTGTGGGAGCGGGCTTGTCCCGCGAAAGGGCCGGCAAGTTCACCGCTGTAGTCGAACTGTTCCGCAACGGCCTGGCCATTCGCACCCTTGCGCTGTGGTTGGCGTTCTTCTGCTGCCTGCTGATGGTCTACGCGCTCAGTTCCTGGCTGCCGAAGCTGATGGCCAACGCCGGCTACAGCCTGGGCTCGAGCCTGTCGTTCCTGCTGGCGCTGAACTTCGGTGGCATGGCCGGGGCGATCCTCGGCGGCTGGCTGGGCGACCGCTACAACCTGGTCAAGGTCAAGGTGGCGTTCTTCATTGCCGCCGCGCTGTCGATCAGCCTGCTGGGCGTCAACAGCCCGATGCCGGTGCTGTACCTGCTGATCTTCATTGCCGGCGCCACCACCATCGGCACGCAGATCCTGCTGTATGCCGGCGCCGCCCAGCTGTACGGGCTATCGGTGCGCTCCACCGGGCTGGGCTGGGCCTCGGGCATCGGCCGCAACGGCGCCATCGTCGGCCCGCTTCTGGGTGGTGCGCTGATGGGCATCAACCTGCCCCTGCAACTCAACTTCATCGCCTTCGCCATCCCCGGCGCAATTGCCGCGCTGGCCATGGCCGTGCACCTGGCCAGCGGCCGTCGGCATGCCCAGGCCATTGCGGCGCAGGCGTAACTCCAGAACAACAACATGAGGTAACCCACCATGACCGTGAAAATTTCCCACACTGCCGAGGTACAGCAGTTCTTCGAAGAGGCCGCGGGCTTTGGCAACGATGCCGGCAGCCCGCGCCTGAAGCGCATTGTGCAGCGCCTGCTGCAAGACACCGCGCGGCTGATCGAAGACCTGGAAATCAGCGAGGACGAGTTCTGGCATGCCGTCGACTACCTCAACCGCCTGGGCGGCCGTGGTGAAGCCGGGCTGCTGGTGGCGGGGTTGGGCATCGAACACTTCCTCGACCTGCTGCAGGATGCCAAAGACCAGCAGGCAGGCCTGGTCGGCGGCACCCCACGCACCATCGAAGGCCCGCTGTACGTGGCCGGTGCGCCCATCGCCGAAGGTGAAGTGCGCATGGACGACGGTAGCGAGGAGGGCGTTGCCACGCTGATGTACCTGGAGGGCCGGGTGCTCGACCCGCAAGGCCGGCCACTGCCGGGGGCCACGGTCGACCTGTGGCATGCCAATACCCGTGGCACTTATTCGTTCTTCGACCAGAGCCAGTCCGAGTACAACCTGCGCCGGCGCATCGTCACCGATGCCCAAGGGCGCTACCGCGCACGCTCCATCGTGCCGTCAGGCTACGGCTGCGACCCGCAGGGGCCGACCCAGGAGTGCCTGGACCTGCTGGGCCGCCATGGCCAGCGCCCGGCGCATGTGCACTTCTTCATCTCGGCGCCTGGGCACCGGCACCTGACCACGCAGATCAACCTGGCCGGGGACAAGTACCTGTGGGATGACTTTGCCTATGCCACGCGCGATGGGCTGGTGGGCGAGGTGGTGTTCGTCGAGGGCGAGGCGGGGCGGCATGCCGAGTTGAAGTTCGACTTCCAGTTGCAGCGGGCCCAGGGCGGTGCGGATGAGCAGCGCAGTGGGCGGCCGCGGGCTTTGCAGGAGGCCTGAAGCCTTATCGCCGGCAAGCCAGCTCCCACAGGATCACCACAGGGCTGAAACCTGTGACCTCTGTGGGAGCTGGCTCGCCGGCGATCAAGGGCACACAGCCCTTGCCATAGATCACCGATGCGAGAGGTGCCATGAAAACCCTGATCAAGGACAGTTCACTGTCCGCCATCGTCGCCGGCTGCATCGCCACGATGATCTCCTACGCAGGCCCCCTGGTGATCATCTTCCACGCCGCAGAAGCCGCCGGCCTGTCCCATCGGCAACTGTCCTCCTGGGTCTGGGCAGTGTCCATGGGCAGCGCCGTGCTTGGCGCGCTGCTCAGCCTGCGCTATCGGGTGCCGGTGGTGATCGCCTGGTCGATACCAGGCTCGGCGCTGCTGGTCACCGCCTTGCCGCAACTGGGCCTGGAACAGGCCGTTGGCGCCTACCTGGTGGCCAACCTGGTTTTGCTGCTGATAGGCATCAGCGGGGCCTTCGACCGCATCATCGCGCGCCTGCCGGGCTCCATCGCCGCCGGCATGCAGGCCGGCATCCTGTTCAGCTTCGGCATCGAGGTGTTCCGCGCCTTGCCGGTGCAACCGCTGCTGGTCGTGGCAATGTTCGTCACCTACGTGCTGATGCGCCGGGTGCAGCCGCGCTACGCCGTGGCGGCGGTGCTGTGCGTGGGCACGGTGGTGACCGTCGTCAGCGGGGCGTTTCGCAGCGAGGCGTTGGTGCTGGAGCTGGCGTCGCCGCAGTGGGTCATCCCGCAGTTCAGCCTGGAAGCGGTATTCAGCCTGGCACTGCCAATGGTGCTGGTGGCCCTGACCGGGCAGTTCATGCCGGGCATGGCGGTGCTGCGCAACGCCGGCTACCCCACGCCTGCCAGCCCGATCATCAGTGCCAGCGCGCTGGCCGGTGCCGCGCTGGCGCCGTTCGGTTGCCACGGGCTGAACCTGGCGGCGGTCACCGCCAGCCTGTGCACTGGCCATGAAGCCCATGAAAACCCACGGCGGCGCTATGTCGCGGCGGTGGCTGGCAGTGCGCTGTACCTGCTGCTGGGGATCGCCGGGGCCGCGCTGATGTCGCTGTTCGCAGCATTCCCCGCTGCCCTGATCGCCGCCCTGGCCGGGCTGGCGCTGCATGGTGCCATCAGCGAAGCCCTGGCCCGCAGCCTGGCGGAACCAACCGAGCGCGATGCCGGGTTGTTCACCTTCCTGGTCACCGCTTCGGGGGTGGCCTTCCTGGGCCTGTCGGCAGCGTTCTGGGGCCTGCTGTTCGGCCTGCTGAGCCATGGGTTGCTCAGGCTGCGCCAGCCACGAGCCCGGGAGATGCTGCGCCGTACCCCATGAACCGTCGTGCTTCCAACGCTTTACCCATAAAAACAAGATCAAGAGAGCTTCGGAATGAACCACACCCCTTGCGTCGCCCTGGGCCTGACTTTGCTCAGCCAACCGTTGCTGGCCGCCGAAGGCGGCTTCTTCGAAGATTCGAAGGCTACCCTGAGTGCCCGTAACTACTACTTCAGCCGCGACTTCTCCGACATCGTCGGGGCCAATCGGCAATCCAAGGCCGAGGAGTGGGCCCAGGGCTTCATCCTCGACTTCAAGTCGGGCTACACCCCGGGTACGGTCGGCTTTGGCATTGACGCCCTGGGCCTGCTGGGTATCAAGCTCGACAGCAGCCCCGACCGTACCAACACCGGGTTGCTGCCGGTGCACGGGGATGGCCGCGCCGCCGACGAATACAGCCGCCTGGCGCCCACCTTCAAGGCACGGTTGTCCAAAACCGAATTGCGCGTCGGCGAACTGCAACCCAACCTGCCGGTGCTGACATTCAGCGACATCCGCCTGTTGCCACCGACCTACCAGGGCGCAAGCCTGAACTCGGCGGAAATCGATGGCCTGACCGTGCAGGCCGGGCACCTGAAAAGCACCCACCTGCGCAATGAAGGCGGTGACGGCAAGATGAACGCCATGCTCGGCCATGTGCCGATGCGCCAGGTAGAAAGCGATGCCTTCAACTACCTGGGCGGGGACTATGCGTTCAATGCCAACCAGAGCAGCGTCAGCCTGTGGTACGGGCAGTTGGAGGACATCTATGAACAGGGCTTTGTCGGCCTCAAGCACAGCAAGCCCGTAGGCAGCTGGGTGCTCAGCGCCAATCTGGGGTATTTCACTGCGCGCGAGGATGGCGATGCGTTGCTCGGCAACATCGACAACCAGGCATTCTTCTCCATGTTCACTGCTCGGCATGGCGGGCACAGCTTCCATGCCGGCTACCAGGGCATTTACGGCGACAGCCCGTTCCCACGGGTGTTCGCCAACATCTCGCCGCTGGGTAACGAAGTGCCGACCTATGAGTTCGCCTACACCGACGAACGCTCGTACCAGGTGCGCTACGACTACAACTTCGCGGCCATGGGCGTACCGGGGCTGACCGCGACCGTACGCTACATAACCGGTAACAATGTCGACACTGGGCTGGGTTACGAAGGGCGCGACCGCGAGCGCGACCTGGACATCGGTTACGCCGTGCAGGGCGGGGTGCTGAAGGGGCTGGGGATCAGGGTGCGCAATGCCATGGCCCGGTCCAACTACCGCAGCGACATCGACGAGAACCGTTTGACGCTGGTCTATACCTGGCAGTTGTTCTGACGCATCCACAGGAGGCCTGCGGGACCTCTGTGGGAGCGGATTGCTTACAATTTCAGTTATCTACGCGACAGCGCAGCCCAAAAGGGCTGGGCAACCTCCCAGAATGAACGCCCATAACCAAGGGAATTGCGCATCAGGGCAGGATGAAGGTAGCTTCTGGAAACCACCTTTTCAGGAATGCCTCCCTTGGACTCCATCACCCAAGCCGTACTCGGCGCGGCCCTGCAAGGTACCGTACTCGGCCGCATCCAGGGCCGCCGCTCTCTGCTGTATGGCGCGGCGCTGGGCACGCTTCCCGACCTGGACGTGATCATCCGCTACGCCGACCCGGTGTCGCAGATGACTTACCACCGCGGCTTTTCTCATTCCCTGTTCGTGCTCACCGGGCTGGCCTTGCTGCTGGCCTGGCTGGTCAACAGGTGCTGGCCAGACAAAGGCTATACCTTGCCCAGGCTGTTCCTGGCGTTCTGGCTGGTGCTGGTCACCCACCCGTTGCTCGACGCTTTCACGGTCTATGGCACGCAGTTGTTCTGGCCCTTGCAGGCTACCCCGGAAAGCTGGGCAGCGGTGTTCATCATCGACCCGGTCTACACCGTGCCGCTGCTGGCCGCAGTGATCTACGCAATCATCAAAGGGCTGACCAGCAAGGCTACGCAGCTGTTGACCTTGGCCCTGGTATTCAGCGCCTGCTACCTGGGTTTCGGCCTGGCCGGACGCATGGCGGCCGAGCAGCGTTTCCAGGCCGCCCTCGACCGCCAAGGTATCGCCGTCAGCCAGGTACGTGCCGTGCCGATAGCCTTCAACAGCCTGGTCTGGCGGGTGCTGGCCAAGACCCCGGAGGGCGATTACTACGAAGGCATCAGCAGTACGTTCGACCAGCAAGCGCCAGAAATGCAGCGTTTGCCGCGTAATCTGCAACTCGCGCAAGCGCTGGCCGGGAACCCGTTGCATCAGCGCTTGCGCTGGTTCACCGATGACTGGCTGCGCTACGACCAGGTCGGCGATGTGCTGGTGGTCAGCGACCTGCGCATGGGCATTCCGGGGAACTACACGTTCCGCTTCAAAATGGCCCACCGTGACAGCCAGGGGGACTGGATTGCCGATGTGCCGTCGATGTGGAAGGGTGCCGGGCCAGGGGCGGCATTAAACGGCGACGACCTGGTGCTGATCTGGCGACGGATCGTCGAACAGCAGCCACCTTTGCCGCTGGCTGCCTGGACCGATCGCTACCTGGGGCCCGCCACAGTCGAACCCGGGCGCTGAGGCATGCGATCAGCCGGGCTGGACATGGTCAAGTGGACGGCGATGCTGACCATGGTCGCCGACCACCTGCGTTTCCTGTGGCCGGGTGCCGATGGCCTGTTCGTAGTGGGCCGGTTGGCGTTTCCGCTGTTCTGCCTGGCGATTGCGGTGAATGTCGGGCGCGCCAGGGGCGGGGCTCTGTACACCCGCGGCAACCTGCGCTATCTGGGGTTGATGCTGGTGTTCGCGGTGCTGTCGGAGCCTGCCTACCGTTGGCTGGACAGTGGTTCGCCAACGTTCAGCGTGATGCCGACCCTGGTGCTGGGGTTGCTGGTTGCGTGGGGCGTGCATCATCCGTCGAGGTCGGCGCGCGTGCTTGGCGTTGCCGGTCTGCTTGCAGGGTGGTTGCTCAATGAACAGCTGATGTACGGGCTGCCGGGGGTGATGCTGCCGGGCGCCTGGTTGATGGCCCGCCGCAAAGGAGGGCCGGCCTGGGTATTGCCTTGCCTGTTGGCGATGGGGGGGAACCTGACCAACAGTTGGTTGCGGGAACATCTGTTGGCGCCCATTACCGTGCTGACGCTGATTGCTGCAGCCTTGGCCATTCCGGTCGGATTGCTGCTGCTGCGTCATGATGATAGGCGGGTGCCTGCAGTGGGACGTTGGGGCTACCTGTTCTATCCGGTGCATCTACTGGTGATCAAGGTCTTCGCTTGATCGCTCTGGCAGCCACACTTGCAGGAGCGTGCAGCCTCGATAGTCCTGGTTGCATTTCACAAATCCATACCCATCTAAACCGGCCGCACCAGACTCAGGAACCACCCATGGAACCCAACCGCTTCGGCGACATCGCCGCCTTCGTCAGCGCCGCGAAGGCCGGCAGCTTTACCGCCGCCGCCGCCACCTTGGGCCTGACGCGCTCGGCGGTGGGCAAGAGCATCGCTCGCCTGGAGGCACGCATGGCCGTGCGCCTGCTCAACCGCACCACGCGCAAGCTGAGCCTGACCGACGAGGGCCTGGTGGCCTACGAGCGCTGGCGGCAGATTCTGGATGACCTGGACGAGGTGGAAAGCACCATGGCCCAGCGCCGCGGCAAGCCCACCGGTACCTTGCGCCTGACAGCACCCCTGTCGTTCGGCCAGCGCCATGTGCTGCCGATTCTCGACCGGTACCTGAAGCAGTGGCCCGAACTGCGCGCGGATATCCGCTTCACCGACCGTTTCGTCGACCTGGTCGATGAGGGTATCGACGTTGCGGTGCGTATCGGCGCACCGAAGGAAGACTCGCAACTGTTGACGCGCACGGTGGCCTGGCAGCAGTTCGTCACCTGCGCCTCGCCCGCATACCTGGGCGCACGCGGCGTACCGCAGGTGCCCTGCGACCTCTACGGCCATGACAGGATCGCCTTCCTGGCCGGCGAAAAGGCCATGCCGTGGCGCTTCCATACCGAAGCGGGGCTGCACCTGTGCGAAGACCCCGGGCGGCTGAACATCGACAGCTCCGAGGCGATGCTCGATGGCGCCCGTGCGGGTTTCGGGCTGATTCACCTGCCCACCTACATCACTGGCGACGACCTGCGCAGTGGCACCTTGGTGGAGGTGCTGCAAGCCTATCGGCCGCCGGCGGACCCGATTCGCATCGTCTATCCAAGCAAGCGCCACCTGTCGCCACGGGTACGCGGCTTCATCGACCTGCTGGTAGCCAGCTGGGAACCGGGCGTGCCCTGGGAATACTGATTGGGGAATGGGAGGCCCCTATGCCGGGCCTGAAACCGGGTTTATCGCTGTCGGCGCAGCAAGGAAACTGGCAGTCACTGATAATCCCTGTGGAGACCCCATGACTGCACTGTCCGTACTGGACCTGGTCATGATCGGCGAAGGCAAGACCTTCGCCGACGCGATCGAAGAGTCCCGCCAACTGGCGCGCCATGTCGAGCAACAGCAATACAGCCGCTACTGGATCGCCGAACACCACGATATGCCGGGCATCGGCTCGGCCGCAACATCACTGGTCATCAACGAAATCGCCAACGCCACCCGGCATATTCGCGTCGGTGCCGGTGGCATCATGCTGCCCAACCACGCGCCGTTGGTGGTGGCCGAGCAGTTCGGCACGCTCGACACCCTGCACCCTGGCCGCATCGACCTTGGGCTCGGCCGGGCGCCGGGCAGCTCCGGGCCGACCGTGCGTGCCTTGCGTGGTGCCGCGCCAGAGCGCGACTTCAGCCAGGACATCGCCGAGCTGCGTGACTACCTGGCCGACAACGGCAAGCGCCGCGTACGCGGCGTGCCGGGCAAGCATGACATCCCGGTGTGGATCCTCGGCTCCAGCCTGTTCGGTGCCGACCTGGCAGCGAAACTGGGCCTGCCCTATGCCTTTGCCTCACACTTTGCCCCGCGCTACCTGCTGCAGGCCATCGCGCATTACCGGGCCAACTTCCAGCCTTCGGCACAACTGGCCAAGCCGTATGTGATGGTGGGCATGAACCTGTTCGCCGCCGATAGCGATGCCGAGGCGGATTACCTGGCCAGCTCCCATCGCAAATGGATGCTGGACCTGCATGTCGGGCGCTTCGGCTTGTTGCCCAAACCGCAGGAGGGGTATGTCGAAAGCCTGCCGGACCATGAGCGCGCGGTACTTGAACAGGTGATGGCCTGCACCGTGGCCGGCGGGCCGGAGCGGGTAAGGGAAGGGTTGCGCACCCTGATCGAGCAGACCGGGGCGGATGAACTGATGATCGACTGCCGCATCCACGACCCGCTGGCGCGGCAGCGTTCGCATGCTTATGCCGCGCAAGCCCTGGCGCAGCTGGGTTAAAGCTACCGGCCTCTTCGCGGGTAAACCCGCTCCCACAGGGGTTGCACAGGCCCTGAAGGCACAGGTGATCCTGTGGGGAGCGGGTTTACCCGCGAAGAGGTCAGAACAGGAGAAGGATCAGCTGCGGGCCAACCGCCCACTTACATAATGCGCCACATCGTTGAACCCCGGCGTCGACGCATGCCCCGGCGTCACCAATGAATCAATGAACGCTTCATCCTCGGCGGTAATCTTCACCGCCAGCGCGCCGCCATAGGTATCCCACTGTTCTTCCGTCCGCGGCCCGACAATTGCCGAACTGACCAGCCGGTTGTTCAGCACCCAGGCAATCGCGAACTCGACGATACCCACGCCCTTGGCCTCCACATAGGCCTGGATCTGCCGGGCGATGGCCAGCGACTCCTGGCGCCATTCCACCTCCATGATGCGCTTGTCCTGGCGCCCGGCACGGCTACCGGCATCCGGCACCGCTCCCGGCGCATACTTGCCGCTGAGCACGCCCCGCGCGAGCGGGCTGAACGGCACCACGCCCAGGCCATGGGCTGCCGCAGCAGTAAGCTGCTCCGGTTCGGCCTGGCGGTTGACGATGTTGTACAGCGGCTGGCTCACCACCGGCCTGGGCACGCCCAGTCGCTCGGCAATGTGGCATGCCTCGGCGATGCGCCAGCCACGGAAGTTGGACACGCCCCAGTAGCGGATCTTGCCCTGGCGCAGCAGGTCGCCGATGGCCTGCACGCTCTCTTCCAGCGGCACTTTGTGGTCTTCGCGGTGCAGGTAGTAGATGTCCAGGTAGTCCATGTCCATGCGCGTCAGCGTGGCTTCCAGGGCATTGAAGATGTGTTTGCGCGATAGCCCGCTGCGGTTGGGCAGGCCATCGGCCGGGCCAAAGCCAACCTTGCTGGCCACGATCCAGTCCTGGCGATGGCGGGCCACCGCTTCGCCGACGATTTCCTCCGCGCGCCCGGCGTTGTACACGTCTGCGGTGTCGATGAAGTTGATGCCCTGGGCCCTGGCCTTG
This sequence comes from Pseudomonas sp. TE3-3-F2023, assembly GCF_036784815.1. NCBI lineage: Bacteria > Pseudomonadati > Pseudomonadota > Gammaproteobacteria > Pseudomonadales > Pseudomonadaceae > Pseudomonas > Pseudomonas sp. TE3-3-F2023. The sequence goes on from NZ_CP145113.1 coordinate 3,535,374, forward strand.
TCGATGATGCGCAGGGCGTCCTCGGTGCTGGTCTGCTCGCCGAACATCATGCTGCCCAGGGTAAGGGCGGAAACCTGCAGGCCACTGTGGCCGAGGGGGCGGTAGATCATGCGCTTGGGTCCTTGTGCGGTCGGCTGATCTACCCGTTTTACACACAACCGGGGCGCAATGAAAGGCAGCCTCAACCGATCAGCGCCAAGGCCTCCTGCAAGCTCAGCGGGCGCTTAAGGCGTTGCGACAGCGTCGCCATGGCATCGGAATAGCCCTTGGCGATGACCGCCTCGACCCGCTCATCCACGCATTGCAAGGCGATGAAGTCGCCTTTTTCCGGCTCGCCGACGAACTCGATACGGTTCCAGTCCCTCGCGTGGCCCAGTACTTCGTATGTGCGGCCATGCTGGTAGGTCCAGAAGAACGGTACGTCGGCGTAGCGGCGCTGCTCGCCAAGCATGTTGGCGGCGGCGATCACTCCATGTTGCTGGGCCAGGCGCCAGTGTTCGATTCGCACCGGGCGCCCGCTGAGCGGGAAGGTGGCGATATCCCCTGCGGCCCACAGGCCATCTGCAGCGCGCATTTCAGCGTCCACTTGCACCGACTTGTCTTCGGTCAGCAGCACCCCTTGTATGAAAGCGGTCGCCGGTCTGACCCCGGTGCCCAGCAGCACCAATGGCGTCTGTAGCCGTTCACCGTTGGCCAGCAGCACGGCCTCGACCTTGCCCTGGCCCTCGATCCGCTCGACCTCGGTGGGGCCATGGAAGGTGACCCCCTTGCGTTCGTGCAGCTCGCGGATACTACGGCCAATGCGCTCGCCCAACTGCCGGGCCAGGGGGACCTCATGGCGGGTGACCAGGTGCACCTGCACGCCATATTTGCGCAAGGCCGAGGCGGCCTCCAGGCCAATGAAACCGTCGCCGACGATCACTGCCGGCTGGCCGGGCTCGGCAGCGTCCAGCAAGTGCGCGGCATCCTCCCTTGAGCGCAGGGTAAATACCCCGGGCAGGTCAACACCCGGGATATCGGGCCGCAGCGCCTTGCCGCCGGTGGCCAGCAGGCAGGCGTCATAGTCGATCTGCTGGCCGTCGGCCAAGGTAACCTGGCGTTTCTGGGTGTTCAGGGTGCGCACCTTGCCATGCTTGCGTTTTAGGTGGCCCTTGCGCAGGGCATCGGCCTCGAGCAGGGCCGGTACTTCATCGGGCGGCATCTGCCCGGCGATCACGAACTTGCTGAGGGAAGTACGATCGTAGGCTGGTTGGTGCTCCTGATCGATCCAGACCAGGCGGCCGGCAAAGCCATGGGCCAGCAGGGTGGAAACTGCGGCGCTGCCCGCGGCACCGGCGCCGACCACCACGAAACAGCGGGCATCACTGTGGCGGGGCGGCTCGGTTCTGGGCAGGGGCTGGTCGTCGACCCAGACTTCGTCGCCCTTGACCCAGGTTTTGTAGCGGCGCAGGTCGGCCAGGGCCGGCGGCTCGCAGACCGCGCCCTCGTCCACCGCGAACGCGGCCTTGTGCCAAGGGCACACCAGCAGGCCGCCGCACACCACGCCTTCATTGAGTGGCGCACCTTCGTGGGGGCAGTTGCCCTGGTAGGCGTGCACCTGGTCGCCCTGGCGGATGAGGATGATTTCCTCGCTGCCGGCCTGGACGCGCAGGGGGCGGTATTCGTCGAGTTGGGCCAGGCGGGCAACGGCGTGCTGGGTCATGGGGGTTCTCCAAAGGGGCCTTTGGAACCATTTGACGCCTGGGTCGGGGAGGGGATGCGTTGAGCTGACGATCGGTGGAGGGTGTGGATTTTACGTGGCCTGGGCTGGCTCCTTCGCGGGCTTGCCCGCTCCCACAGGGATACCACAGTGTTAGAGCTTGTGGTGATCCTGTGGGAGCGGGCGAGCCCGCGAAGAGGTTCAACTGGCCCTTGCAGTACTCAGCGCACCGGACCGGGTAACCCGCAAGGCCACCAGGCTACCGAACACGATCAACGCCGCCAGCGAATACAGTGCGGCATCGGTCGAGCCGGTCTGGTCCTTGATGAAACCGACCAGGTACGGGCTGAGGAAACCGGCCATCTGGCCCACCGAGTTGATGATCGCAAGGCCTGCAACAGCCGCGCTGGCGCTGAGCAGCGCGGTGGGCATCGGCCAGAACATGGGCAGGCCGGTGAGCGCGCCCATGGTGGCGATCGACAGGCCGAGAATGGCGATGGCCGGGTTGCCGGCGAAGTTCACCGCGATCAGCAGGCCGATGGCGCCCATCAGCATCGGCACCACAAGATGCCAGCGGCGCTCGTTGCGCAAGTCGGCCGAGCGCCCGCAGAGGATCATGAATACGCCGGCCAGCAGGTACGGGATGGCGCTGAGCCAGCCGATCAGCAACGGGTTGTCGAAGCCCATGTTCTTGATGATCGACGGCAGCCAGAAGTTGATCGCGTACACACCGCTCTGGATGCAGAAGTAGACAAAGCCGAAGGTCCAGATCAGCGGGTTGGTCAGCACGGCGAGCACGCTGTCGCCGGTAGTGCTCGGCTTGCTGGCGGCATCGGCCTCGAGGTCGGCGGCGATCAGCTGGCGTTCGGTCGGGCTCAGCCAAGCGGCTTTCTGGTAGCCGTCACTGAGCAGGAACACCGCCAGTACACCCAGTGCAACGGTTGGCAGGCCCTGGATCAGGAACATCCATTGCCAGCCGGCCAGGCCATGCTGGCCAGCGGCGAAGTGTTGCAGGATCCAGCCGGAGAACGGCCCGCCGAGCAGGCCCGAAACCGGGATCGCCGACATGAACAGGGCCATGATGCGCCCGCGACGGGCCGCCGGGAACCAGCGCGAAAGGTACAGCACCACGCCCGGGAAGAAGCCGGCTTCGGCGGCGCCGGTCAGCAGGCGCAGGGCGTAGAACTCGGTGGGTGTGGTGACGAACAGCAGGCAGGTGGAGAGGCTGCCCCAGGCGATCATCATCAGCGCGATCCAGCGCCGCGGGCCGAAGCGGTTGAGCGCCAGGTTGCTCGGCAGGCCGCAGAGCACATAGCCGATGAAGAAGATGCCGGCGCCAAGGCCGTACACCGTTTCGCTGAACTTCAGGGCGTCGAGCATCTGCAGCTTGGCAAAGCCGACGTTGACGCGGTCCAGGTAGTTGAACAGGTAGCAGATGAAAATGAACGGAATCAGCCGCAGGGTGATGCGCCGGTACAGCGCGTTGCGGTGGGTGTCCGTGCCTTGGTCAGGGGCGGGGCTGTATGCCATGATCGGGTTCTCTGTTGTTATGGTTGTCGCCGCGTCGCCTGTTCCGGCGCTCGCCCTGACGAGTCTCGGGGACTGCGGCGTGCCTGTCTTTGTGCTTTTGCACAGCACTTGCACCGGGCTGCTGTGCCCGAGCCCAAAACCCTGATCTCCAAAGGACCGCTCAATGTTCGAACTCGACCATGACCTGGCACAGGATATCGTTGACCGGGCGATGGCCATTCTGCCATGCAACGTCAATGTCATGGACAGCCAGGGGTTGATCCTCGGCAGTGGCGAACCGGAGCGTATCAACACCCGCCACGAGGGCGCGCAACTGGTGTTGGCCAACGGCCGTATCGTCGAGCTGGATACCGACGCGGCCAAATGCCTGAAGGGCGTGCAGCCCGGGGTGAACCTGCCGCTGATGCTCGATGGCCGATTGATGGGCGTACTTGGCCTGACCGGTGACCCGCAGCAAGTGCGTACCTATGGTGAGCTGGTGCGCATGACCGCCGAAATGCTGCTGGCCCAGCGCCATTTGCAGGCCGACCAGCAATGGCGACGGCAGCGCTGTGACGATTTGCTGGCCCTGCTGCTGGGCGGCAGCGGCGATTCTCCGCGGTTGCTCGACGAGGCCCGGCAACTGGGCTTGAAACCCCAGTTGCCACGGGTACCGTGCCTGTTCGAACTGGCCTCGGGGCCAGCTGCCGAAACCCTGGCGGCATGGTTGATGAGCCGCTACCCGGACAGTTGGTGCGTAAGCCCGGCCCGCCAGTCGTTGTTGTGGTGTCGCCCGGCTGGCGTGGTGCTGGACGAGCCTCGTCTGCTGGAACGCCTGCAGCGTCATGGCTGGGAGGTGGAGCGGCTGGCCCTGGGCAGTGCCGCGCAAAGCCTGGAGCAACTGCGCCGGGGTTATCGCCGGGTGCGCGACCTGTTGGCCTATGGGCGCGAGGTACTGCCCGGCGAGCGCCTGCTCAGCCTGCAGCGCTACCGGTTGCCAGCATTGCTGTGGCGGCATCGCAACGATGATGCGCTGGATGAACTGCTGGAGCCGTTGCAGCGTATTCGCAGCAAGGACAGTAGCGGACAGTTGCTCACTACTCTGCGCGCCTGGTGTGCCCATGACGGCCAGAGCCAGGCCTGTGCCGATGCCCTGGGCATCCACCGCAACAGCTTGCGCTACCGCCTGGAGCGGATTGCCGAGTTGGGCGAGGTCGACCCACTGCGCATGGAAGGGATGCTTAGCTTGTACCTGGGGTTGCAGCTGCTGCCTGCCGACTGAAGGGCAGCCTGCACCGGCCCAATCGCCGGCAAGCCAGCTCCCACAGGATACTTGCTGCTCTCAGGCCTGTGTTGAACCTGTGGGAGCTGGCTTGCCGGCGATAGGGCCAGTACAGGCGAAAGGCAACTGCCCAAACAACCCGCCCGGCGTTTTGTGCATTTGACCGAGGCCTCCTTGGCAGCCACCTGTCAGCATGCCGCTCATCAGGACAGGAGAACCCCCATGAAGATCGTCATTGCCCCCGACTCGTTCAAGGACAGCCTCGACGCTGCCGGTGTCGCCCGCGCCATCGCAGCGGGTCTGGGCGAGGCATGGCCCGAGGCCGAGCTGGTCGAGTGCCCGATGGCTGACGGTGGCGAAGGCACCATGGATGCGATTCTCGCCGCCAGCCACGGCGAACTGCGTCGTCAGGCCGTGCGCGGGCCCTTGGGGCAAAGCGTGGAGGCGGGCTGGGGCTGGCTTCCGCAAAGCCGCACGGCCATTATCGAAATGGCCCAGGCCAGTGGCCTGCAGCTGGTGCCGCCTGGCCAGCGCGATGCCTGCCGCAGCAGCACCTGGGGCACCGGCGAGCTGATTGCCGCCGCCCTGGCCGCCGGCGCGCAACGGGTAGTGCTGGCCATCGGCGGCAGTGCCACCAACGACGGGGGCAGTGGCATGTTGCGGGCGCTAGGCCTGCGCCTGCTGGACGCCGACGGGCAAGTGCTGGAGGAGGGCGGCCTGGCCTTGGCCAAACTGGCCCGCATCGATGCCAGCGACCTCGACCCGCGCCTGGCTGAGGTGCAGTTCGAAGTTGCAGCAGACGTCGACAACCCGCTGTGTGGCGCCAATGGTGCCTCGGCGATCTTCGGCCCGCAGAAAGGCGCCAACCCACAGCAGGTGCAGGCGCTGGACCACGCCCTGAGTCATTTTGCCGACCATTGTGCGCAGCTGCTGGGTGAAGATGTACGGGACTACCCTGGTTGTGGCGCTGCCGGCGGCATGGGGTTCGCGGCGCGGGCATTCATGGGCGCGCAATTCCGCCCCGGGGTGGAAGTGGTGGCTGAGTTGGCCGGCCTGGATGCCTTGGTGCAGGGCGCAGCCCTGGTGGTGACCGGCGAAGGGCGCTTTGACGCCCAGACCTTGCGCGGCAAGACACCGATGGGTGTGGCCCGGGTTGCCAAGCGCCACGGGGTGCCGGTGGTGGTGCTGGCCGGGACCTTGGGTGAAGGCTACCAACAGCTGTATGCCCACGGTGTCGATGCTGCCTTTGCCCTGGCCAGCGGGCCGATGAGCCTGGAGCAGGCATGTGCCGATGCCGCTGAACTGTTGCGGGCGCGTGCTTGTGATATCGGGCGGTTGTGGCGCCGCGCAACGCGAACTTGATTGACCGCTGCAGTCAGGCGCACCCCGCGCTTGGTCATTGATTTTTTTGTTGTTATCGTAGGAAGGAGAATCGAAGGTAGCCAGCAAATGCCCGTCACAGAGCCATTCCACGACAACGTAGCGGTGTTCACCGATGCCGCACAGGGCCTGGGACTGGCCTGTTCCTTGACGCTTGCGCAGGCGGGCGAGCTGCGTAACCACCTCCAGCCATGCAGCTACCTGCCAGTCAACGTCGCCAGCACCCGCGCCGACCTGGGTGAAAGCCTGGTCTGGGATGAACGCAGCGGTGCGTTGTACTTCGTCGATATCTCTGGCGGGCGCATCAACCGCCTCAGGCCCGATGGCCAAGCCGAGTGCCTGTACGAGTCCGCGGCACGCATCGGCGCGCTGGCGTTGACCAACCAAGGCAACCTGATTTTCACCGAGGATGCCAGCGTGGCCATCTTCGACGTGCCGCTGCGCAAGGTGCGTCGGCATTCGGTGTCGGTTCACCCACGGTCGACCTACCGTTTCAACGACGGCGCCTGCGACCCCCAGGGCCGCTTCGTGACCGGTCTGATGGACGATGCCCTGAGCGGCAACACCGGGGCGCTGTTCCGCTTTGACGGAAACTTGAATGATCAGGTGATCCACGACGACATGGCGTTGCCCACCGGCCTGGCCTGGTCGCAGGACGGCCACACGGTGTACTTCGTCGATTCGGCGGCGCGCTCGATCTATCGCGCCAGTTACCTGGCCGAAGGCCGGCTTGGCGCGGTCACCCTGTTTGCCGAAACCCCCGCCGAACTGGGGCGGCCGGACGGCCTTGCGCTGGACCGCGAAGGCGGCCTGTGGGTGTGCCAGTACCATGGCAGTTGCCTGCTGCGCTATGACCGCCATGGCCACCTCACCGATCAGGTGCTGATGCCGGTGCCTTGCCCCACCAGTTGCTGTTTCGGGGGGGAGGGGATGAATACCTTGTTCATCAGCACCGCGCGCTTCGGCATGAGTGCCGAAGACCTGCACCATTACCCTGATGCGGGCGACCTGTATGCCATCAGCCCCGAAATTGGCGGTATAGCCCGCCATACCTTCAAGGAATGAGCTTTTGTGCCTGGCTGGCCGGTAGCACGGCCAGTTCGCCAAAGCGCTGCGCCGCGTCGATGTAGCGCAATGCCGACTTGGCGTCTTTCCAGCCCACATAGCTCATCAGCGCCTTCAACTCCCAGCCATTGGCCGTGGCCCAGGTGGCAAAGCCACGGCGCAGCGAGTGGCCGGTATACAGCGCCGCCGGTACCCCGGCGCGTTCCAGCATGCGCCGCAGCAGGCCGACCAGGCTGTTGCTGTTGAGCGCGGTGTCGCCGAGGTTGCCCCAGCGGTCGAGCTTGCGGAACACTGGCCCATGGGCGATGCCGGCGACTTCCAGCCATTGCAGGTAGGCCGTGACCGGGCACAACGCCTTGAGGGCCGGGGTGCGGTGTTGCACGCCAAGGGCTTCGCGGTCGCCTTTGCTGCGCGGCAGGAACAGGGTGATGCCGACACCGGCCTCGGCCTGGATGTGCTCTACGCGCAGGCGGGCCAGTTCATCCCCACGGAAACCGCGCCAGAAGCCCAGCAACAGTAGCGCAGCGTCGCGACGCGCCCGGCGCAGGGTGGCCAGGTCACGCTGCTCCCGGGCCTGGCGGGCTTCTTCTTCGAAACATTCCACTGCGCTTTGCAGGTGCTGCAGCAACAGCGGCGCGGCCTGCCTGGGCGGCGTCGGGTGCAAGGTGCGGATGCCGCGCAGCACCTGGCGCACCAACGGCGCCTTGGTCGGGTCGGGGAAACCTTGGGCGACGTGCCATTGGCTGAGCGCCGCCAGGCGCTGGCGCAGGGTGCTCACGGCATGCTGGTCGGCGTGGTCGGCCAGGTAGCGGGCAATGCTCTCGGCCGTGGCCGGCAGAAAACCGCCCCAGTGGGTTTCGAAATGCTCGATGGCGGCCTGGTAGCTGCGCCGGGTGTTGTCACGGGTGGCGGCGCGGACGTAGCGCTCGATGTCGGTCATGGTGCAGGTGCAAGTGGGTGATGGGCACACGATAAACCGAAATGAATTGCCTGTCCCGGCTGCGATGCTGGCGTGCCGACGACCATCACTCATTCTCTGCTCCCGGCCAGAGCTTCTGTTACACGCAGGCCTTGTCCTCGATACCGTTGAACAGCGGGTAGTCGCGCAGCTGCGCCGACGACAGCGGCCGGCTGAAGTGATAGCCCTGGGCGATATCGCAGCCAGCAAGCTTCAGGCACACCACTTGTTCGCGGGTTTCCACGCCCTCGGCTACCACCTCCAGGCCCAGACGTTTGGCAAGGATGATGGTGGACGACACGATCGGGCTGTCGTCGTGGCTGTTGGACAGCGGCGCAATCAGCGAGCGGTCGATCTTCAGTTTGCTCAGCGGCAGCGAGTGCAGGTGGGCGAAGCCGGCGTAGCCGCGCCCGAAATCGTCCAGGCTGACCCCCAAACCGGCGTTGCGCAGGGTGTGCAGGTGCGCCACCGCCGTGCCTTCGGGCTCTAGGATGGTGGTTTCGGTGATTTCCAGCTCCAGCCGCTGCGGAGCGATGGCGTACTGCTGCAGTTTGCTCAATAGCCGTGCAGCGAAATCCGGCTGGCGCAGTTGCAGGGCGGAGACATTGACCGCCAGCCGCGTGTCCCGGCCCTGAGCCCCCCAACCCGACAACGCCTCGCAGGCCAGGCGCAACACCTCCCAGCCCAGCTCGACAATGAAGCCACTGCGTTCGGCAAGGCCGATGAACCGGTCCGGGTACAGCAGGCCGAACTCGGGGTGGTCCCAGCGCACCAGCGCTTCGTAGCCCAGCACCTGCTGGGTGTCGAGGCGGATCTGTGGCTGGTAGTGCAGCACGAACTGGCGCTCGGCCAGGGCGCTGCCGAAGGCCTGTTCGAGGGTGAAGGCGTGGATGTCGGCCAGGTTCAGCGACGGGTCGAAGAAGCGGTACTGGGCTCGGCCGGCCTGCTTGGCCGAGTACATCGCGGCATCGGCACTGCGGATCAGGCTGTCGATGTCCTGGCCATCGCGCGGGCAGATACTCACGCCCACGCTGGGGCTGGTGTTGACCTCCTGGCCGTCCAGCGCGTAGGTGGCCGACAGCCTCTGCACCAGTACGCGGACCCAGGCATTGATCTGTTCCTCGCTGCGCTCGCCGGCCAGCAGTACCACGAACTCGTCGCCACCAAAGCGCGAGGCCTCGTCGCCGGGCTCCAGCAGGCGCTGGATACGCCCGGCCACGGCCTGCAGCAGCAAGTCGCCGATCTTGTGCCCGAGCGAGTCGTTGATCGACTTGAAGCGGTCCATGTCGATGAACAGGATCGCCATCAGCCGGCGCTTGCCGCGTTGCCGGGTGAGCACCTGGCCGGCCATCTCGACGAACTGGCGGCGGTTGTGCAGGCCGCTGAGGTGGTCGGTGGCCGCAGCGTGGCTGCTGCGCCGGTGTTCGTCCTCGAGGCGGCCGATCAACTGCTGGTTGACCTGCTGGGCCTGTTCCAGCGCGCTGAAGGCCTCCTGGCGTTTGCGCAACAGTCGCAAGGTCCACAGCAGGCTGGCGAGGATCATCAGGGTCATGCTCAGGTTCAGCCAGAACTGCCGGGAATAGGCCAGCGTGGAGGGCGCGAGGATTTCCTCCTGGCGCTGGCTGACCACCACGCTGAAACCCCGCCCGGGCAGGCGCCGGTACAGGCTCTGGTACGGGGCGCCGGCCGCGTACTGGGTCAGCATGCCCGCTTCACTGCCGTTGTCCGGCAGCCCTGGCAGTAGTGCGTCATCGGCTACCACCACGCCGCTGCCATCGATGCGCAACCGCTCCAGGCCGTCATCCTGCAACAGGCGCACCAGCCCGCTGGTGCCCAGGTCGATGTGCTGCAGCAGCACGGCGAGGTAGCCGATGTCCAGCTGCACCACCAGGATACTGTCGATCTCGCGGCCGGGCAGGTTGGTCAGCGGCAGCAGGAAGGGCAGGTGCCAGTTGGGCTCGGTGACCGGTTGGCCTGGGGGCTGCACGCTGGGCAGGAACGGTTTGAAACCGTAGCGGGCAACGTGCCGCTGCAACTGGCGCAACCAGTCTTCGGGCAGCTCGTCGGCCTCGTCGGCATGGCTGGCCGATAACAGCCGGCCGCGCCGGTCGTACAGGCTCATGCGCTTGAAAACCGGGTCTTCGGCAAGCATTCGCGCCAAGCTTGCGCTGCCCTGGCGCAGCACCTTCATGTCGTCCTGGGTGACCCGGCCCACGGCCTGGGCGCGATCCACCAGCTGGCGCAGGCTTTCGCTGACGATACTGGCCAGGTTCAGGTGCTCGGCGGCCTTGGCTGACAGCGCGTCCTGGCGGGCGGCGGCCTTCTGCGAAACGTGCAGCCCCCAGAGAAAGGCCAGGGTGGCTGCACAGAGCATCAGGATCAGCAGCCGCAGAAGGCTGGCGGATGAAAGCGAACGGCGAATCACTGCTGATAGTTCCCGACCCTGGGTGATGGTCGAAAAATACGACAGTTAGATGACAGTCTAATGACTGATGGCTAATTGCCTTTAAGGATTGCCCTTATCGGCCAGAGGCGTCTGCAGGCGCGCGGTTTCTTCCTCCATGTAGCTCATCAGCGCGCTGACTTCGGCATCGCCCAGGCGCATGTTGGGCATGGCCACGCGGTTGTACTGTTCGTACAGCAGCATGGCCAGGGGGTCTTTCTGGGCCAGCATCTGGTCAGGCTCCTTCAGCCAGCGGGTCAGCCAGTTGGCATCACGTTGGCGGGTCACGCCCAGCAGGTCTGGGCCGATGCCAGGCTGCCCTGGCTCGGCGTTGCCCAAGGTGTGGCAGGACGAGCAGCGGGTACGGAACAGCTGCTCGCCACTGCTGGGGGCGCGCACCTCGGGAGCCTGGGCGTAGTCGTTGGCCATGGCGCTGGCCTGTTTCCAGTTGTGCAGGCTGTTGCCCAGGCGGTCGGCGAGGATGTACGGGCTTTCGAAGGGCGATGCCTTCATCCAGCGGCCGGTGGCCTGGTTGCCGATGATCAGGCTCAGGTTGTGGTCCTTGGAACGGCCGTTTTCCAGGCCATCGATGTACAGCCCCAGGCTGCGGCGCAATTGTTCGATATCGGCTGGTTCGCCGGTGAGCAGCGTCCAGCCGGGGCCGATACCGAACTTTTCGGCGTAGCGCTTGAGGGTGGCGGGGGTGTCGTTGTAGGGGTCGATGCTGATGGAGTATAGGAAGATGTCCTTGCCAACCCGGTCACCGAGGATTTTCTGTACCTGGCGCAGGCGAGCAGTCTCCACCGGGCAGGAATCGGAGCAGCCGGTGAAAATGAAGTTGATGGCGACCACCTTGTCCTTGATCAGGTCGTCGAAGAAATGCACTTTTTCACCGTCCTGGGTGAGCAGCGGGATGTTGGGGAAGTAGTCGGCGCCCCAGGGCGTTGCAGCTTCGTCGGCCACGGGTTGCTGCGGTTGCAGCGGCCAGAACGGGATACTGGCGGCGAACAGCGAGAGCACCAGCAGGAAACGCCATGAGCCGGACATTATGGACCCTCGTCGATAACGGTAGCGGGGCTGCATGGCAGCCCCGCTTTACCCTCACTTGTATCTGACTGGCGCGGTCACGCTCTGCCCCAGCGCCGACTTCACGGTCACCGTCGCCGGCGTGGCCGGGCCGTAGCCGGAGGTGGTTGCCACCAACCGCCAACTGGCACCGCTGCCGGAAGCGGTCATCGTGGCGGTGCCCAGGTTCACCGGGCCGCCGGTAGTGGCCGCGGTCACAGTGATGCTGTTGCCCGTGGCCACCGAGGTAGTGCCAGCAATTTCCCAGGTGAAACGGTTGCTGCTGAGCACCTGTACCGTGGCACTGGTGACCTGGATCTGGTCGACCACCGCTGCCGAACCTACCGCGATGCTGACCGTGGCCGGCGCTACCGATTCGGCGCCCTTGGCGTCACGCGCCGAGTAGTTGAAGCTGGCGGTGAACGGCGTGGTGACAGTGGCCGGCGGGGTGTAGGTCACCTTGGTGCCATCCGTGCTGGTATTGCCCTGGCCGGAGTCTGGCTGGCTGAGCCCGACGACGGTCAGCGGCAGGTTGCCTTCCGGGTCGGTATCGTTGGCCAGCACGTTCAGGGTGATCGGCTTGCCGGCCGTGGTAGCCGCGCTGTCGTTGGCCGCGACTGGCGGCTTGTTGATGGGGTCGTCGTCGCCACGGTCTTTGGTGCGGAAGGTCGGCAGGCCAACCGAAGCGACGTACTCCACGCCATCCCAGCCTGGCAGCGGGGTCGGCATCACCTGGAACTGGCCTGGGTGCTCCAGGTCCCAGCGCAGCAGCATCGAGGTATCTTCATGCTGGGTGTTGTGGCAGTGTTCCATGTAGGTGCCGGCAAACTCGCGGAAGCGGATCGCCACTTCCACTTCTTCCGAAGAGTCGATATCCGGCCCGATGCGGAACACGTCCTTGCGCGCCCATTTTTCCCATTCCGGCGGTGCCTTGCCGTCGCGGCTGAGGACCACGCCTTCCTCGAAGTGCACATGCACCGGGTGGCTCCAGCCATTGCCGCCGTTGATGATCTTCCACACTTCCAGGGTGCCGTCGCCGCTGAAACCGCCGTCGGTCGACTGCTGGGCCAGCTGTGGCGCCGCGCTGATGCGCCGTGGGTCCATGGAGTAGCCAAAGCCGCCATCGGTCTTGATGGTCCAGGGCTGGGTGTCGGTACCGTCGGAGCGACCGAAGATGAACTCGCGGTGGCGGGCAGCCTGGAGTTTGGCCTGGTCGGTGGCAGAGTTGCGGTCGATCGGCAGCGGCAGCATCTTCATGCCTGCAGCCTTCCCTGGTTTGGCGGGCTCATAGTCTGCCGGGTTCATGCTCAAGTCCTGGCCGCTGTAGGGCTGTACCACTAGTTGCAGGAACTTACCGATTGCTGGATCACCATTTTCCCAACGCGGGCCTTTGGTGGTCTGCTTGATCACTGGCTTGTACTTTTCCGACAGCACGTCGGCCAGCGAGATGGCGCCTTCCGGCCCCTTGCCGCTCTGGTGCTCCTCGAGGTTGACGAAGTACAGCTTGTCGCCGACCTTGATGCCGTTCTTGGCGAAGTTGATGATGATGTCGTAGCGCTCGGCGATGCCTTGCAGCGGCAGGATGCCGTTGTTGTCCTGCAGGTTGCCGTCACCGTTGAGGTCCAGGGTACCGTCGAACGGAACGGTGTGTTCCATGATGTTGCCGTCGTTGGCGATCATGTGGAACGGCACTCGCGCATACGACAGGTTGGAGCCGGTGGGGCCTTTGAATTCGCCACTGGTACCGGCAATTTCACGCACCACGGCGAACTTGAAGTAGCGCGACACCGAGCCGTTCAGGATACGGAAGCGGTAGCTGCGCGCGCGCACCTTGAGCGTGGGCCGGTACTGCCAGTTGACCAGGATCTGGTCGCCGAGGAAGCCATCTGTGTTGAACGGGTTGAACCACAGCTGGCCGTTGGCATCCCAGGCCTTGTCGGCGATCACCAGGTTGACGTCGTAGTCGCGGTTGCCCCACGGCATGCCCGAGCCACTGGGGAAACGCAGGTTGACGCCATCCTGCAGGGCCTCGTTGCCGCGGTCCAGGGCACTGTAGTAGTTCATCATCACGGCGTTGCCTTTGTAGACGTTCTGTGCCGTGAAATCCATCATGTGGTCGTGGAACCAATGGGTGCTCATGGTTTCGCGCCAGTCACCACGGATCTTGATGCTGCCGTTCTGGCAGGTTTTCAGCCCTGGCGAGGCGTCATTGACGAACAGCGTTTCCCCCGGCGAGCAGGGGAACGCCGCGCGTGGGTCCTGGGCGCGGGTGTTGATGGTGTCGTAACCAGCCAGCTGCAACGGCCAGCGGTAATCGTAATACTGGCCGGGGAAGAAGTAGGCATTGGCATAGCCATCGCTCTCGGCCGGCGAATGGCCGTTGTGCTCGTGGGTGGAGAGGGTGTGCAGGCCAAAGCCGTTGTTGGCTGCTGGGTCGATCGGCAGGGCGTTGTAATGGCGCATCAGGATCGGCTGACCATGGCGCGCCATCAGCAGTTTGGGCGGGAACGTACCGTCGAAGGTCCATACCGATTTGTGGTTTTGCAATGGCATCTTCGGATGGAATCGGGTGTCGATGCCCTTGGTGGTGCCGAGCGTGTTCGGGATGTCAGAGGTCTGGTAGTACAGACCTCCCGGGGCAAATTCACCGACTGCATAGTTGTGCAGTTGCTTGCGGTCACGCAGTCCTTGGTTGATGCGTGCACCAGCCTGGGCGGTCTTGAAGCCGGCCTGCGGGTAGAACTCGTTCCAGCGCTGGTGCGACCAGCCTTTTCCTGGTGGCCGGCCTTCCGCCGGCGAGCCGACCGGCTTGCGGTTCAGGAACATCTCGATCTGCGCCTTCCACGGGTTGCGGTCGAGCACATTGGAATACTGGGTCGGGAACGGGTACAGGCCCGGCTGTTTGAGGAAGGCTTCCAGGGCCGTGCCGCTAGGGCCGCTGCGCGCAACCACGTTGGGGTCCTGCGCCGGTGCCGCACCCAGGGTGGGCACCGGGAAGGTCAGGGTTGGCGGCGGCAGCGTGGGGTCGAGTTTTTCCGTGCCGAATTCCTCGAACAGCAGTAGCTGCTGGGTAAACGGCAGTGCCCCGAACAGCGGGCTGGGCTTGCCATTGGTGGGGTATTTGTTGTCGGTTTGCAGGGCCGGTGGCAACACATTGTTGGCGCTTACCGTGTCGCGGTTGCCGTACACGCCATTGGTCAGCTCCAGCGAACCTTGGTTGGCCGGCGGCATGTTGAACAGGTCCAGCAAGGCCTTTGTCGGGTCGGCTGGCTGGTCAGTGTAGGCCGACGGGTCGGTCGGCGGTGGCATGCTGTTGTCGTCGAGGGGAGCGGCGGTCGCCGTCACCAGCCCGAGGCCGAGCATCAGCGTGGTGAGGGTGGATAGCTGGAATGCATGCCTGGCAGGGTGGATCACGGCAGGTGTTTTCATTGCCTTATGCCTCGCTCGCGGCCTTATGGCTTTCAGCCATCAGTGGCGTTTTGCCCGTTTTTGGGGCTGGAGCAACGGCTGTGCCAACCCAAATGCGAGGAATGTGTTTCTAAACAAACCCTTGTGGCGCCTGATGTGAGCTAATGGCCATGGCGTCAAAAATGGGTGAGCCCCCCACTTGTGGGTCACCCATTTCCCCCAGATTGGGTGGTGACAGCAGCGGCGCCCTGGGGTATACCTGAGCGCCACCAAGGGGAGCCCGGCAACGGGCTGAGAAACCGCTGGACGCTGCAGCGCGGTGACCCTTCGAACCTGATCCGGATCATGCCGGCGAAGGGATGGGACTTGAAACCTGCCTTTTTGCCGGCCTCACTGCGAGGCCCGTCCATGCCAACCACCGCGGTCTCGCTGTCACTCTCCATCAAGGACAGCAACATGACCGAACGCTTCAGCCAGTCCCTGCGCCGCCGCAGCGAGCCGACCTGGTCGGCGGCCGTTGGCCACCGCTTCGTCACCCAATTGTGCGATGGCAGCCTGCCGGACCCGATCATGGTCGACTACCTGGTGCAGGACCACCGCTTCCTCGACAGCTTCCTGACCCTGCTGGGCGCGGCCATCGCCACCGCCGACACGTTCGAGGCGCGCCTGCGCTTCGGCCGCTTTGCCGGGATGATCTCCAGTGACGAGAACACCTACTTCCTGCGCGCCTTCGAGGCCCTGGGGGTGAGCCCCACGCAACGCAGCGAACCGGCCGACACCGTGCCAACCGCAGGCTTCAAGGCGATCATGCGCGAAGCGGCGGCCACCCGGTCCTATGCGGCCGCACTGGCAGTACTCAACGTCGCCGAAGGCCTGTACCTGGACTGGGCGCTGAAGGCGCCAAAACCGATGCCGGACAACTTCGTCCATGCCGAATGGATCACCCTGCACGACAACCCGGCATTCCAGGACTTCGTTGCCTTCCTGCAAGCCGAACTCGACCGGGTCGGCCCGCAGGAAGCCGCGCTGGCAGCTGACTTCTACCTGCGCACCGTGGCGCTGGAGCTGGCCTTCTTCGATGCCGTCTACCCGGAGGAAAAATGAGCATGGATATCTTCGACCGCCTCAAGGCTGCCGCCACGCCGCAGTGGAACAGCTACGTCGACCACGAATTCGTGCGCCAGATGGGCGAGGGTACGTTGAGCGAAGCCGCCTTTCGCACCTATCTGGTACAGGATTACCTGTTCCTCATCCAGTTCGCCCGCGCCTGGGCGCTGGCCGCCTACAAGAGCCGGCGCCCGGCCGACATCCGCGCCGCGCAGGCCGGGCTGGCGGCGATTCTGGATGAAACCGAGCTGCACTTGCGCCTGTGCGCACGCTGGGGTCTGACCCAGGCCGATATCGAGGCCGCGCCTGAACACCAGGCCACGGTTGCCTATACCCGCTATGTGCTGGACTGTGGTGCCGCGGGTGACCTGCTGGAGTTGCATGTGGCCTTGGCGCCTTGTGTAATCGGCTATGCCGAGATTGGCCGTGCGTTGTCCGAGCGCATTGGCGATCTGAGCAATCACCCGTACCGCGAGTGGATCGCCGAGTATGCCGGTGAAGGCTACCAGGGTGTCGCCACCGCGGCGCGCAAGCATCTGGACGAGCTGGCAGCGCGGAGCATGACCGAGCAACGGTTTGCCGAGCTGGTGGGGATTTTCGGCCAGGCGTCCAGCCTGGAGGCGGACTTCTGGCAGATGGGGTTGGACGGAGCCTGATTTGCTGCCTGCGCCGGCCCTATCGCCGGCAAGCCAGCTCCCACAGGTACTGCGCAGACTTCAAGGCTGTGGTTTACCTGTGGGAGCTCACAGGTACTGCGCAGACTTCAAGGCTGTGATTTACCTGTGGGAGCTGGCTTGCCGGCGATAGGGCCAGTAGCAAATACCACAAGGCTTGGGCCACTATGCTGGTAGGGGCCACCCGCAAAGCCCAGGGAGAAGCATCATGAACATCATCAACGCACGCCTGCGCGGCAGGTCCGGCCTGTTTCGCATCGAACTCGACGGCGAACGCATCGCCGCCATCGTGCCTCAGGCCGAAGGGGTGGCGGTGCGCGCTGCCGATGACCTGGATGCCGGGCAGAACCTGGTAGTGGCGCCTTTCATCGAGCCGCACATCCACCTGGACGCCACGCTGACAGCCGGCGAGCCGCGCTGGAACATGAGCGGCACCCTGTTCGAAGGCATCGAGCGCTGGGCCGAGCGCAAGGCAATCACAACCCACGACGACATCAAGAACCGCGCGAAAAGGACCATCGGCATGCTGGTGGACCATGGCATCCAGCATGTACGTACCCATGTCGATGTCACTGACCCCACCCTGACCGCGCTCAAGGCCATGGTCGAAGTGCGTGAAGAAGTGCGTCACCTGCTCGACCTGCAGATCGTTGCCTTTCCCCAGGAGGGTATCGAGTCGTACGCCAACGGCCGGGCGCTGATGGCCGAAGCGGTGGCGATCGGTGCCGACGTGATTGGCGGCATCCCGCATTTCGAGAACACCCGCGATCAGGGCGTGTCTTCGGTCAAGTTCCTGATGGACCTGGCCGAGCGCACCGGCTGCCTGGTGGATGTGCATTGCGACGAGACCGACGACCCGCAGTCGCGCTTTCTCGAAGTGCTGGCCGAAGAGGCGCGGGTTCGCGACATGAGCGCCCGGGTGACAGCCAGCCATACCGTGGCCATGGGCTCGTACGACAATGCCTACTGCTACAAGCTGTTTCGCCTGTTAAAGCAATCGGGTATCAATTTCGTGTCTTGCCCGACCGAGAGCATTCACCTGCAAGGGCGTTTCGACAACTACCCGAAACGCCGCGGCGTCACTCGCGTGGCCGAGCTCGACCGGGCCGGGATGAACGTGTGCTTTGGCCAGGATTCCATCGTCGACCCCTGGTACCCGCTGGGCAATGGCAACATCCTGCGTATTCTCGAGGCCGGCCTGCACATCTGCCACATGCTTGGCTACGAAGACCTGCAACGCTGCCTGGACCTGATTACCGACAACAGCGCCCGCACCCTGCACCTGGGCGAGCGCTACGGCATCGAGGTGGGGCGGCCCGCGAACCTGTTGCTGCTGTCGGCGCCGGACGATTACGAAATGGTGCGCAGCCAGGGACATGCACTTGTGTCGATACGCAACGGCAAGGTGTTGATGCGTAGAACACCTGCCAGGGTCGAGCACTACACCTGACGCTGCCTGCCTCAGCCCTCTGCAACGCCCCGCCGGCTTCAAGCCGAGCGGGGCGTTTTGCTGTCTGGCGTACTGGTTTGTTCCCTTGTATGGCCTTCATGAACCAATCACATGTGATAAGCCGTGATTATTCCACCATAGGAAATGTTTGCACGGGCAATGGTCTGTCTCCATAATTGGTATGTAAATACATACTACATAACACGGTACAAAATCGTAGGAGCAAGCATGGCCCGGGGCGGTATAAACAAGGTTGTAGTGCAGCAGGCACGTCAGGCGCTGATTGCCCGGGGCGAGAACCCCAGCATCGATGCCATACGTATCGAGCTGGGCAACACCGGCTCCAAGACCACGATTCACCGCTACCTGAAAGAATTGAACGGCCAGCAGCCCGTGGCTTCCGAGGGCGGCATTGCGCTGAGTGATGTGCTGAGCCGGATGGTCGGGCAACTGGCAACCCAGTTGCAGGACGAGGCCGACCTGAAGATCGAGCAGGCCGAAAGCACCTTCACTCGACAGCGCGAACAGCTGGAGGTACAGCTGGCGATTGCCCAGCAGGCCCTGGCAGCGGCGCACCAACAGCATCAGATCGATGTGGCCGCACTGGCCGCCGAATCGGAAAAGCTGCTCTCCACCCAAAGCACCCTGCAGGCCGAACAGCTGCGCAGTGCCAGCCTCAACCAGTCGCTGGGCGAGTTGCAGGTGCGCCTGGCCGACAAGGACGAGCAGGTAAGATCACTGGAAGACAAGCACCGTCATGCCCGCGATGCGCTGGAACACTACCGCAACGCCAGCCGCGAACAGCGTGAACAGGAGCAACGTCGCCACGAAGCACAGCTGCAACAGTTGCAGGTGGAGGTGCGTCAGCTGCAGCAAGGCATGATCGTCAAGCAGGACGAGCTGACCCGCCTGCACCGCGACAACGAGCGCTTGTTGGGCGAGCACCGCCAGGCCGCCAGCGCCTGCAGGGCGCAGGACGAATTGCTGGAGCAGCGCGACGCGCAGATCCAGGGTTTGCGAACGATCCTGGCCCAGGCGCAGGGTGCCAGCGAGGAAATGCGTCGGCAGCTGGATGTGCAGGCCCAGAACCTGGAGGCCAGGCGCGACTTGTGCACGGAACAGGCTCGCCAACTGCAGCAGCTCGAGGAGCAGCTGAAGCAACGTGATGAAGCGTTGGTTCAATGCCGTGCCCAGCTAGCTGCGGATACAGATTAATCAAACTTTTCCTGGCCGGTGGTTTCTTCCCTAGACACTCACCGGAGAAAGCCTCATGCCTGAACCACAACAGCCAGGAAAACATCCCCAAGGGCCGCATTCGTCCGAGCAGGCGAACAAACGCCAGGACTTGGGTTTCGACCCCGATTCGCCAGATGTGGAGGATCCGCAAGTCGACCCTCAAGGGCCTGCCAAGCCACCGCGGGACGTCGAAAAAGCACCGTGAAGGTAGCATTTGTCGCAAAGGGCCGCTCAGCGGCCCTCGCGATCAACACGGCACTGCTTGGGGCAGGCTGTCTCGAGGCCTTGGCCAGGCAAGCTACGCTCGCTTGACTCAGGACTCTGCCTGCCTGGCTGCCTCCACGCCCGCAGCCGAGAGTTTGATGGGGTAGTTCACGCTGATCTGGTGGTCGCTGCTCACCGCAACGCTGCCATCCTGGATCAAACCGGCCTCCTGCAGCGTCTTGAGCATACCGGCCACGGCTTTCTCGCCCCGGTAGTTGTCCAGCACTTCCTTGCCGAGCCCCTGGGGGTGAGCATGCAGCAGGCGAGTCAGCACTTCGGCTTTCAATGCTTCGTTACTCATGGCGGCCCTCACTTGGCGTGTTTGGCCTGAAGCGCCTTGGCGTGCTCCAGATGCTGTTCCAGCTTGGGCAGGGTTTCGCTGGCAAAGGCCTTCAATTCAGCCTTGTCAGAAGATGCCGCTTCCTTCTTGAACAACTCCACCGCCTTTTCGTGAGCGTCGACCTGGTTGTTGACGTAAGACTTGTCAAACGACTCCTCCCGCCATTCCAGGATCATTTTCTTGACCTTGTCGGTTATTGCCGCCTCATCGGGTACGGAAATATCGAGCTTGCGAGCGATGTCGCCAAGTTTCTGATTGGCCTGGGTGTGGTCGGTGACCATCTGCTGGGCGAAGGTCTTGATTTCGGCATTCTGAGTTTTTTCCAGAGCCAGCTTGCCAGTGACCACTTCGGCAATACCGGCCTCGGTGGCCGCTTCGACGAAGTCATCGGAACTCGCCGCCATAGCCTGTACCGATGCCAAGCCCAACACCATGGAGAAACCGACGCGCTTGATGAAGAGACTGCTCATGCTTCACTCCTTAAACCGTGGCGCGACCTCAGTGTCGCGTACGGTTGATGGTGAACCGAGGGCAAAGGTTTAATCTTTTTACTGGCCGGCCGCGCCCAGGTGGCGCTGAACTATAGTGAAAGGCGGCGAACGCGGTATGGCTAGGGATTTCAATGTGTGCAGCCAGGAAACAGGATGAGGACGGGTTCTTCGCGGTAACCGGCGAGGGCCGCGCCGTGGCGCTGTTCCGCCTGGTACTGGCGTTCATGCTGGTGGTGATGCTGGCCTTCGTCGTGGTTGAAGGCTGGCGTATCTGGCGCGATTACCGGCACGCCTTCACCAACGCCGAGAACATGGTCACCAACCTGGCCCGGGCCACGGCACAGCATGCCGAAGACGCCATCCGCCAGGTCGATGCAATTACCGCGGCGCTGGCCGAGCGCCTGGAGGGCGACGGCTTCGAGCACATCGACCGGCCGCGTCTGCATGCCTTGCTGGTGCAGCAGAAAAGCATCATGCCGCAATTGCACGGGTTGTTCGTGTATGGCCCGGATGGCAGCTGGATCGTGACCGACCAGGCGGTAGTCCCGCCCAATGCCAACAATGGCGACCGCGACTATTTCATCTACCACCGCGACCATACAGACCGTGGCGTACACATCGGCTCGGTGGTGCGCAGCCGTTCCACTGGCGACCTGATCATCCCCATTTCACGGCGCCTGCAATATGCCGATGGCAGCTTCGCCGGGGTGTTGCTGGGCACCATCAAGGTGGAGTGGTTCGTGCGTTACTACGGCGACTTCAAGATCGACGAACGCGGCGCGCTGGTGCTGGCCAAGCGTGACGGCACCATCCTGGTACGGCGGCCGTTCGTCGAGCAGGTGGTGGGCCGCAGCCTGAGCAGCAGCGAGATCTTCCGCAACCACCTGCCGCACGCAAGCGAAGGGGTGGCCGAAGCGGTCGCCGTGGTGGACGGTACGCCACGGTTGTATGGCTATCGCGCGCTGGGCAGCTACCCACTGGTAGTGGAGGCGGGGTTGTCGCGGGAATCGATCGTCGCGCCCTGGCGGCACGATGCTATCAAGTCGGTGGCGGTGTTGCTGCTGTTGCTGGTGGGGCTGGCGGCCTTTGGTGGCGTGGTGCTGCGCCAGTTGCGCGAGCGTATCGTCATCGAGCGGGCGCTGCTCCAGGCACACCAGACCCTGAAGGCCCTGGCACTGACCGACAGCCTGACCGGCCTGGGTAACCGCCGTCGGCTGGATGCCGTGTTCGAGCCGGAGCTGCGCCGTGCACGACGCCAGGGCTATCCGCTGGCGCTGGTGATGCTCGACCTGGATTACTTCAAGGCCTACAACGACCGTTACGGGCACCCAGCGGGCGACCAGTGCCTGCGGCGCTTTGCCGAGATGCTGCAGCAAGCACTGAAGCGGCCGGCCGACCTGGCTGTGCGCTATGGGGGCGAGGAGTTCACACTGCTGCTGCCTGATACCGATGCTCGCGGGGCGGAACTGCTGGTGCAGGAAGTACAACAGCTGTTGCGTCGGCAGCCGCTGGAGCATGCGGGCAGCCCACTGGGGCGGGTATCGTTCAGTGCCGGGATTGCCGTGGGTGACCTGGCGCGGGAGGGAGTGACGGCCGAGCGCCTGATGGCGGCAGCGGATGCGGCGCTGTACCAGGCCAAGCGCCAAGGGCGGGACAGGTATTGTGTGGCAGAAGGTTCAGTGGTCAGTGTCGATGAATGAAGGCCCTGGTGCCTGTACCGGCCCCATCACCGGCAAGCCAGCCCACAGGTAATGTGCAGCTCTTTTGCACTGCGCGGTCCCCGTGCGAGCTGGCTTGCCGGCGATGGGGCTGCAGAGCAGCCGTGGGTCTAGTTATCCAAGCCAAGGCGCATCGCGCAGCGGCCCTCAAGGCCATGGGCACGCTCGCTGGCCAGAATCTGCTGCAAGCGTGCATCCAGCAGCCCCTCATCGATAACCTCGAAACCCATGCGCGCGTAGAACGGCGCATTCCATGGCACATCGGCAAAGGTGGTCAGGGTCAGCTCCCGCACCCCGGCCTGACGCGCCGCATCGATCACCTGCAGCAGCAGCTTGCGCCCGATACCTTGCCCCTGGGCCTCCCGGTGCACCGAAATTTCATGAAGATGCAGCGCACGATCCTCGAGCCGGGCACAGGCAAATCCCATAATGCGCCCATCCGGCTCTTCGGCCACCCAGCTACCGCCAGCTTCGACAAATGCCTGATGGGCGCCGCAGTCCATCACATCTCCTTGCGCCAGCCATGCCAGCGCCGGCCGGACGGCAAAGGCCTGGGCAGCCGAGCGTTCGACGCCCGGTAGCCATGGAATGTCGTGCTCGAGGGTAGGGCGAATGCGCATGAAGAAGTCCTTTCCAGTTGTACGTCCTGGCCTGCCGTCAGCACCTGTGGCTGCAATTGCCAGCGCACCGAGCTTACACCTTTCGTCATCCGGTCACGCCTGCATGGAAAAAAACGCGGGCAATCGGTACCCTTGCGCCTTCCCTTGCCATCCCCCGGACCGTTCCATGCTGTTCAATCTCGCCGTACTGTTCGGCACCCTGGTGGCCATGGAGGGCGTTGGCACGCTGGCTCACAAGTACATCATGCATGGCTGGGGCTGGTGGCTGCACCGCTCGCACCATGAGCCGCAACTGGGCATGCTCGAAACCAATGACCTGTACCTTGTGGCCCTGGGGCTGATCGCCACGCTGCTGGTGGCCATGGGCAAGAGTGGCCTTGCACCCTTGCAGTGGGTGGGTGGCGGGGTGGCGGGGTACGGCGTGCTGTATGTCGTGGCCCACGACGGGTTGTTTCACCGGCACTGGCCACGCAAGCCACGGCCGGTCAACCGCTACCTCAAGCGTTTGCATCGCGCGCACCGGTTGCATCATGCGGTGAAGGGGCGTACGGGGAGTGTGTCGTTCGGGTTTTTCTATGCTCCGCCGCTGAAAGTGCTGAAGCAGCAGATGCGGCGTAAGCGCAGCCATTTGTAAAAACCTGTACCGGCCCTATCGCCGGCAAGCCGGCTCCCACAAGGACAGCGCCAGCCCTCAGCCCAGCACTGTACCTTTGGGGGCTGGCTTGCCGGCGATAGGGCCACAAGCGGTACCTTCAATTTACGGTTTCACCCTTGGGCTGCGTCGCTACATGCCCGCGGCTTACCCACCAGCCGAACGCCGCTGCGGTAAAGAACATGATCAGGCTGTACAGCGCCGCCGGCACCGCCATGGTGGCGTTGTTCAGCAGCGAAGGGCTCAATGCCAGGGCAATCGCCAAGGTGCCGTTGTGGATGCCGATCTCCATGCCGATGGCAATCGCCTGGCGCTTGGGGATGTTCAACAGGCGCGGCACCCAGTAGCCCACGCCCAGGCTCAGCAGGTTGAACAGCAGCGCCGCCAGGCCCACTACCGGCGCATACGCAACCACGGTCTGCCAATCCTTGGCCAGCGCCAGGACGATGGTGAACGCCAGGAACAATGCGGCCACCAGCTTCATCGGCTTCTCCATGCGCGCGGCAAAAGCGGGTGCGAAGCGGCGAACCAGCATGCCCAGCGCCACCGGCAGCAGGACGATGGCGAACACCTGCATCACCTTGGCAAACTGCAGCGGTATGGCCTGGTCCGATGCCATGAACCAGCTCAACGACAGGTTCACCAGCAGTGGCATGGTCAGGATCGCGATCAGCGAGTTGACCGCCGTCAGGGTGATATTCAACGCCACATCGCCATGGGCCAGGTGGCTGAACAGGTTGGCCGTGGTGCCGCCTGGCGAGGCGGCCAGCAGCATCAGCCCCACCGCCAGGGCCGACTCCAGGCCGAAGCCGTTGGCAATCAGGAAGCACACCAGCGGCAGCAGCAGGATCTGACAAACCAGGCCTACCACCACCGGCTTGGGGTACTTCACCACGCGGGCGAAGTCGGCCAGGGTCAGTGATAACCCGAGGCCGAGCATGATGATGCCCAAGGCCAGCGGCAGAAAGGCGGTGAGCAAAGGTGAGGCGGTCATGGGCAGTCACTCGGACGAAGGATCCCGAGCAGTGTAGGTCGGCCCTGATTGATAGCTAATTGCAAAGCGCCATCACTTGGTAACCGTTTGTTTCCAAGTGCAGCGGCCGGTGAGGCTGTATGCCTCGTTGCAGTGGGCCTGCTGGCACAGTAGCATTCCTGCTTTTTACCGAGGATTAGCCTGTCATGCCGTTCCAGCAAGGTCTGCTTGCCACCCCGGTGCCGGCCCACGCCCGTCACCTGTTCTTCACCCTGCAGTCGCCCGAGGCCCTGCCTGCTGCGCTCGATGCCTTGCTGCCGCAGGTCGATGGCGAACAGTTGATCATGGGTGTCGGCGCCCCGCTGGCCAAGGCCTTGGGCCGTGAAGTACCTGGCTTGCGAGCGTTCCCTCAGCTGGATGCTGCGGTCGAGAACCCCAGCACCCAACACGCCCTGTGGCTGTGGCTGCGTGGCAACCAGCGCGGTGACCTGCTGCTGCAGGCCCAGGCCCTGGAGCAGGCATTGGCACCGGCCTTGCGCCTGGCCGACAGCGTCGACGGCTTCCTGCACCGTGGCGGCCATGACCTGACCGGCTATGAGGACGGCACCGAAAACCCGGTGGACCAGGAGGCCGTGCAGGCGGCCATTGGCGCCGATGGCTCCAGCTTTGCCGCTTTCCAGTTGTGGAAGCACGACCTGGAGTACTTCAAGTCGCTGCCCCAGGCCGACCAGGACAACATCATCGGCCGTCGCCTCAGCGACAACGAAGAGCTCGAGGACGCCCCCGAGTCCGCCCACGTCAAGCGCACTGCCCAGGAAAGTTTCGAACCAGAAGCGTTCATGGTTCGTCGTTCGGTGGCCTGGGCCGACCAACGTGGCGCTGGCCTGGCCTTCGTGGCCCTGGGCCATAGTTTCGATGCGTTCGAGGTGCAGCTGCGGCGCATGAGCGGCCTGGAGGACGGCATCATCGACGGCCTGTACCGCTTCAGCCGGCCACTGACCGGTGGGTACTACTGGTGCCCGCCCATGAGCGAGACGGGTATCGACCTGAGCCTGCTGCTGCACGTCTGATCGCTAAACATCCAGATACAGAAACACCGGACGCAGCGGGGTACAGCGGCTAGCCTTGGAAGTTTCCGCTTCATGACGGGAGCTTTTCCATGTACGCACGTCGTGATGTCCTACGCGCGGGTGCCACCCTTGGCTTGCTGGCCGCCAGCCCCTGGTTGCACGCCGCTGCCCCGGAGGGTTTGCTGACCCGCAACGTGCCGACTACCGGTGAAGCGCTGCCGGTGATCGGTGCAGGAACTTCCGGCAGTTTCGAAGTGCAAGCCGGCTCGGCTCAGTACCAGCAGCTGAAACTTGTACTGAAGGCGTTCTTCGAAGGCGGTGGCCGGGTCATCGACACCTCGCCCAACTACGGCGGCGCCGACAGCATTCTCGGCCAGTTGCTGGAAGAGGGCGGCTGGCACCGGCAATGCTTCATCGCCACCAAGATCGCCGCCGACAGCCGGGCAGACGCCGAAGCGCAATGGGCCGGCAGCCTCGAGAGCCTGCGCACCGACAAGGTCGACTTGCTGCAGATCCACAACCTGAGGGACTGGCAGATCCAGCTGGCCTATGCCCGCGAATTGAAGCAGCAAGGCAAGACCCGCTATGTCGGTATCACTCATTACCTGAACAGCGGCCAGGACGAGGTCGCCCGGATCGTGCGCAGCGAACCGCTGGACTTCATCCAGATCAATTACTCGGTCAATGCCCCCGACGCGGCCCGCGAACTGCTGCCACTGTGCCAGGACAAGGGTGTTGCCGTGCTGATCAACCGGGCATTCGACGATGGCCGCCTGTTCGCCCGGGTGAAGGACCAGGCCTTGCCCGGCTGGGCGGCAGAGGCGGGTATCGGCAGCTGGGCGCAGCTGTTTCTGAAGTTCGCCATCAGCCACCCGGCGGTGACCACGGTCATCCCAGCGACCAGCCGGCCCGAGCGCCAACTTGACCAGCTCAGGGCCGGGCACGGGCCGTTGCTGACCCAGGCGCAGCAACAGGCGCTGATCAAGCAGTTTGCCTGACCCCATGGCAGCCTGGCGGCGGCGCCTGGATCAGGGGTTGAACATCCAGCCCGGCGAATGGCCGGCGGTTACCGCCGGTTTGCTGTTGTTCTACCTGTTGTTCACTGGCTATTTCATGCTGCGCCCGGTGCGCGAAACCATGGGCGTTGCCGGTGGCGTGGACAACCTGCAATGGCTGTTCACCGGCACCTTCATTGCCACCTTGGCGTGCCTGCCGTTGTTTGGCTGGCTGGCCTCCAAGGTGCCGCGCCGACGCATCCTGCCCTGGACCTACGGCATTTTCGCCAGCAACCTCTTGCTGTTCGCCGTGCTGTTTGCCCGCAATCCCGATGCTTCGTGGACGGCTCGGGCATTCTATATCTGGTTGTCGGTGTTCAACCTGCTGAGCATCTCGTTGGCCTGGAGCGTGCTCGCCGACCTTTTCTCAACCGCGCAAGGCAAGCGCCTGTTCGGCCTGCTGGCGGCCGGGGCCAGCCTGGGTGGGCTCAGTGGCCCCATCATGGGTACGTTGCTGGTGGCGCCGCTGGGCCATGCCGGTTTGCTGGTACTGGCCGCCGCGTTTCTGCTGGGCAGCATCGGCGCTACGTTGTAC
The DNA here is from genome assembly GCF_036784815.1 of Pseudomonas sp. TE3-3-F2023. Classification (NCBI taxonomy): domain Bacteria; kingdom Pseudomonadati; phylum Pseudomonadota; class Gammaproteobacteria; order Pseudomonadales; family Pseudomonadaceae; genus Pseudomonas; species Pseudomonas sp. TE3-3-F2023. The sequence continues at coordinate 3,562,368 of NZ_CP145113.1, forward strand.
CTGCAACGCTGGCGAACGCGGCACCCACTGCCTGCGCAAGCCGAGCGGGCAGATTCCCGGCCACTGGGCGGCAACCCGTTTGCCGGTGCCACTGCCGTACTGCGCTCGCCCTACCTGCTGGGCATCGCCCTGTTCGTGGTGTTGCTCGCCAGCGTCAGCACCTTCCTGTATTTCGAACAGGCGCGCATCGTCAGCGAAACCTTCACCGACCGTACCCGGCAAACCCAGGTGTTCGGCCTGATCGACACCGTAGTACAGGCCTTGGCCATCCTTACCCAGGTGTTTCTCACCGGTCGCCTGGCCCGCCGAATGGGGGTGGGCGTGCTGCTGGTGGCGGTGCCGCTGGTGATGGCCGCGGGTTTCATGTGGCTGGCACTGGCCCCGGTGTTCGCCGTGTTCGTGGTGGTGATGGTGGTGCGCCGGGCCGGTGAATACGCGCTGGTGCGGCCGGGGCGGGAGATGCTGTTCACCGTGCTGCCCGCCGAGGACAAGTACAAGGCCAAGAACTTCATCGACACGGTCGTCTACCGCGGCGGTGATGCATTGAGTGGCTGGCTCAAACGGGTGCTGGACGTAATGGGCGAGCACCCGCAACTGGCGATGCTGATCGGTACGCTGATTGCCTTGGGCTGGGCGATGACCGGAGCTTGGCTGGGAAGGCGACAGGCACGCCTGGATAGCACATCGCACGACTGACAGGCGCGCAAAATATGCTGATGCCGCTTATTTAATGCCGCTGGTCCGAACGCTTCGCATTAAACCGAATCCGCCGAAATGACCGAACTCCCAACAGGTGTACGGCAGGTAATGCCGTGCATTCCGAAGTCATACGAGGTTTAAGGCCATGGCCAACAAAGAGAACAGCCGCACCGGCAACCAGCAAGGCAGCCAGGGTGGCAACAAGAACCCGGGCAACTTTGCCAATGACCGCGAAAAAGCCTCCGAAGCTGGGCGCAAGGGCGGCCAGCAATCCGGAGGTGGCCGTACCAGCGAATCGGGCCGCAAGGGCGGCCGTTCGTAAGTGAGGCTGCGCAGTGCCCGGGTGATCGGGCACTGCGATTCTGCACAAGAGGAGAACCCCATGCGATTGATCCCTCTGATGGCGCTGGTGGGCACGCTTGGCTTGCTGGGTGGCTGTTTCGACCGGGACAACGACCACCCGGCAAAGGATGCCGACCAGAGCAAACCTTCGCTGCAGATGCAGCAACCCGGCGACAAACCTGCTTCCCAACCTGCGCCGGACCCTGAGCCGATGCCCGGCCAGAAACCCAGCCAATAAAACGCGGACAAGGACTACGGCATGACGGTAATGACCCGCAAGACCGGCGCGGTGATACCGGCTTCGGCAAATGGGCCAAGCCTGAAGGAGCGTTACCACAAGTTGCTCATGGGCCACGACACCACGAGCGCAGCGTGGCTGAGCGAACAACTGGCACGCGCGCAGCGTTTGCCGGATGACCTGCCTGCCGATCCTGCTCAGCTGGAGGCGTGGAGCGCTTGCCATGCAAGCCGGGTGGCCGAGGCCTATGCCAGTTACCTCGAGCAACGACGCCAAGGCGCACCGCGGCGCTATTTTGCCAACCGCGCCCAGGCGTTGTGGTTCCTGCAACAAGTGGCGCCCACCAAGGCAGTGGACGGGGCATGGCTGCACAGTACCTTGCGACATTGGGGCGATCCGCGTTATCACGGCCTGATTCGCACCTATCTGGAAGAATTGGGCGGCGGTGATCCGCGCTGTAACCATGTGCTGATCTACCAACGGCTGTTGAGCCGGCTGGGTTGCCTGGGTTTGCCTGAGCTGGACGACCAGCGTTACCTGCAAGGGGCCTTGCAGTTGGCATTGGGGCGCCACGGGGATGATTTTCTTCCCGAGGTGATCGGCTACAACCTGGGCTATGAACAACCACCGTTGCATCTGCTGATTACCACCTACGAACTGGCGGAAATGGGCATCGATGGCCATTATTTCCAGCTTCACGTGACCATCGACAACGCGGCCAGCGGGCATGCGCATCTGTCCATCCAGGCGCTGCGCCAACTTTGCCCTTCTAACGACGCTGGCCAGTTCTACCAGCGTGTGCGCAGCGGGTACCGGTTGAACGACCTTGCGCTTGATACCCCCAGCCTGATCAGCAGCTTCGATCTTGAATCCGAGTTGTTGTCGGCACTGGAGCACAAGCGCAATTTTGGCCAGTTCATGCATTCCGATCATTGCCGCTTGCAAAAGCGCACCATCAACCAATGGCTGGCCGAGCCCGGCGCCATGCCCGCGTTTGTGCAGGCGCTGCAGGCACAGGGCTGGATCCGCCGCGGTGAAGCTCTTGCCAACAGCCGCTGGTGGGCGCTCATCGACGGTCCCTCGGCACCGATGTATGGGGTGTTCACCGCCTATGAAAAACAACTCTGGCACGACTGGATTGCGGCAGGTTGGCAAGGCCGGGGGCGCCGCGTGCTGCCTGGCAGCTGGGAGGTGCAAGTGCAAGCGGATGATGCGCTCGCAGCTCCTGCCCCGGACGCCGATATCGAGAGCTTGATCGACACGATGTCCGGTAACCGCCATGCAACACCGGAAGGCTTGCTGGCCACTCGGCGCTACTTGCGTGCCACCGGCCTTGTTCAGGAGATGACCCGCTGATGCTGCTCGATCCGCAACAGATACAGGCCGACCAGGCAATGCTGCAATTGGGCAGGCGCCTGCTCGCCGACGGCTACCGCTTCACCTGCGTCACCCCGGCAACCCATGCTCGCGTGAATGCGCGCCCGGATGCCGGGCAGGCCCGGACAGTGCGCGATGTGTTTGGCTGGAACCGTCCGTTCCGTTCATCATTGGTTTCTGCCGATGAGCTGGATCAGATGCGGCAGGCCCAGGTCCTCGAGGAGCACGGTGATTTGTTGATCAGCAGCGTACGCTGGTCCACGCTCGACGACCTGCTGCTGGTGCACTCTGCGTACCCAACCCAACAGGCCGACACGGTATTTTTCGGCCCCGACAGTTACCGTTTCGCCCAGGTCATCCAGGATTACCTGCAACGTACCCCCAAGCGCGTCGAGCATGCGGTGGACATCGGTTGCGGCACGGGTGTCGGCGCCTTGCTGATTGCCAGGGCGGTTCCCCATGCCCAGGTCAGCGCCGTGGATATCAACCCTCTCGCGCTGCGTTACACCGCGATCAACGCGGCATTGGCGGGCCTGAGCAATGTCTCCGTGGAACCTAGTGACCTGCTCGGCGGCATTACCGGCCTGTTCGACCTTATCGTTGCCAACCCGCCATACATGCTCGATGCCAGCGAACGTACCTATCGGCATGGCGGCGGTTCGCTCGGCGCGCAGCTTTCGCTGCGGATCGTCGAACAAGCCTGCGAGCGGCTCGGCCCAGGAGGCTCGCTACTGCTGTATACCGGAGTGGCGATAGTCGAAGGCCGAGACGCCTTGCTCGAAGCCATCCGCCTGCGCCTGGCAGGCCCGGAATGGTCCTGGGTGTATCGGGAAATCGACCCGGACGTGTTCGGCGAGCAACTGAGCGAACCCGGTTACGAGCAGGTCGAGCGCATCGCCGCGGTGGTGCTCACAGTTACCCGCAACAGCTGAGGCAGCATGGCCCGACCCTGCACGTTCGGCATCGAGGAAGAATACCTGCTGGTGAACCTGGACACAGGCCAGGTGCCAGCCACGCCTTCGCCAGCTGTGTTCGAGCGTTGCCAGAAAGCCTTGGGCCAGCATTTTGCCCAGGAAATGTTCCGCAGCCAGATCGAGGTGGCCTCGCCGGTGTTCGCAAACCTGTTCGAGGCACGCGAGTTCTTCCAGCACAGCCGCCAGCGGCTCAGCACCGTGCTGGCCGAAGAGGGCATGGGCCTGTACGGTGCGGCAAGCCACCCCAACGGCGCCTGGCTGCGGCAGAAACCTGCCACCCCGGCGCATTACCAGCAACTGTTCGCTGACTACCGGCAGGTGGCTCGGCGCAGCCTGCTCAACGGCCTGCATGTACACGTGGGTGTACCGCCAGGTTGCGACCGCATGCAAGTGATCAACCGTGTATTGGGCTGGTTGCCCTTGTTGCTGGTGCTGAGTACGTCATCCCCGCTGTGGGAAGGCCAGTGCACCGGCTACATGAGCTATCGTCGGGTTATTTGCGGGGAGTGGCCGCACATGGGCTTGCCCGAGCCTTTGCCGGACTGGGCCGCCTACGAGCGCTACCGCGCATTGCTGCAACGCACAGGGTCGCTGGCCGCAGATGGCGACTTCTGGTGGGCGATCCGGCCTTCGCGGCGCTTCCCGACGGTCGAACTGCGCATCTGCGATGGCTGCCCACGGCTGGAGGATGCGCTGTGCATCGCCGCGCTGTTTCGCCACCTGGTCGAGCACAGCATCATGTATCGGCATGACCCGGCAGCCTGCAACCGCGAGCTGCGCTGGATCACCCAGGAAAACTACTGGCGCGCCATGCGCCATGGGCGCCGGGGCGAGTTCATTGGCCTGCATGAGCAACAGCCCGTCACGGCCGAAGGGTGGTTGGCCCAGTTGCTGGAGCAGGTACCGATCGACACCGCAGACGCCGAACGCGCCTTCCAGCATGCACAACGCTTGCTGCGCGACGGCACCCATGCCGACCAGCAATTGCGATGCCTGGCCGAGGCCAGCGCTGCCGGCTTGGGCAAGGCGCAGGCGTTAAGGGCCGTGGTGGCCGCCGGGGCTTGCAATTAGCCAGGGTTGGCCGAAAATGGCCGCGCCTTTTGCAGCCACCCGGAACCACCAGCGCCATGATGCTGATCAAGCAATTCCCCGACATTTCCCTGGACGACACGTTGTTTGTCTTCGCCCTCGAAGCCGAGGCCGGCGGTGTATTCGCTGACGTCAACACCGTGTTCACCGGCATCGGCAAGGTCAATGCCGCCATCGCCCTGACCAAGGCCATTGTCGCGCGCCGGCCCAGGCTGATCGTCAACCTCGGCTCGGCCGGCAGCCAGCGCCATGGCAAGGGCGAAGTGGTGTGCTGCACCCGCTTCGTGCAGCGCGACATGGACGTGACCCCGCTGGGCTTCGCTCGCTACCAGACGCCTCTGTCGGACATCCCGGTGGTGTTGGAGCATGGGGCGCAGATCCCCGGCCTGGCCCTGGAGACCTGTGGCAGTGGCGACAGCTTCGAGATCAACCATGGCGATGCACCTTATGACGTGGTCGACATGGAAGCCTACGTGCTGGCCCTGATCGCACGCGACGAAGGCATCCCGTTCGTGTGCCTGAAGTACATTTCCGATGACGCCGGCAGTGACGCGGCGCAGGACTGGGCGGTGCAGGTGCACATGGCGGCCGAGGCTTTCAGGCGGGTGCTGTTCAGCCAGGACTGAGTGCTGGCAGGCGCTGATACTTGCCTTGGCCTGATATTCGGTCCTTTGAACTCAGGCAGAGAGCACTAGTCTTAATAAGTGGGAATATTTCCCACGCAAAGAGGCTGACTGGCTCTGAAGGATCGTGCGAAAACCGAAGCTGCTCGCTGATACTGCAGATCTATGGCCGCGCCGGTTGGCTGTCCGCTCCATGGGCGGTTGCGAACTCATTGGTCATTGCGTTCGATACGGAGATGACGACGCAACTCCAAGCGGAGGTGCATCATGTTGCTCAAGAAATGTTTGTTGGCGTTGGCAATTGGTGGCGTCCTGTCGGCATCGACCGTCCTGGTGCCCGACTACGTCGCTAGTTTCTCCAGCGTGTATGCCAAAGACGGTGGCAGCGGCGGCGGTGGTGGTCACGGCGGCAGCGGCGGTGGTTCCGGAGGTGGCGGTGGTCACGGCGGTGGCAGCGGTGGTTCTGGAGGCGGCGGTGGTCACGGCGGTGGCAGCGGTGGTTCTGGAGGCGGTGGCGGTCACGGTGGTGGCAGCGGAAGCGGAGGCAGTGGTCACGGAGGAGACGGCGGTGGCGGTCATGGCGGCCATGGCGGTCATGGCGGCCCGGGTGCCGGCGATGGTGACCATGGTGGCATGGCCGGCAGAGGCCCGGGCGATGCGCATGACAACGACAACGATGCGGCAGATGCCGCCAGGGACGCAGCCCGAGACGATGCTGATGCGGCCAGAGACGCTGCGAGGGCTGAGGCGGATGCAGCCCGGGATGCGGCAAAAGCCACTGCAGATGCGGCCAGAGACGCTGCCAGAGCCGAGGCGGATGCAGCCCGCGACGCTGCAAGAGCTGCTGGCGTAGCTGGCGCAGATGAAGCCAGAGACGCTGCCAGGGACGCGGCAGATGCTGCCCGCGACGCAGCCAGAGATGAAGCTGATGCAGCCAGAGATGCTGCCAGGGCTACGGCAGATGCCGCCAGGGACGAAGCCAAAGTTGCTGCCAATACAGCCAGAGACTCTGCACGGGCTGATGTGGACGACACACCAGACGCGCCAGACGCCCCAGATGCAGCGGATGTCGACGCTGTCGAGGTACGGAACTAGTCGCTTTGAGTGACGTATTGACCGCTGGTCGGTGTATGGGCCAGTTGGAAAAAACCATCGATGGCGGTTTACCTCGAAATCGGTAGAGCGGCCTTCGCGGGCAGGCCCGCTCCCACAGGACTACCACCAGCTTCAATACCTGTGGGGGCGTGCAAGCCCGCGATTGGGCCAATACCGGTCTCACCAGAGGAGTGGCCCCATGCCCAGCAAACCCCACGACCAGTTCAGCATGCAGAACCCGCTGACCCAGTACCCGCACCCGCCGTTCCCGGCCCAAGGCCAGCCAGCACCGGGGCTGGACGCCAACATGCACCCCGAGCCAGACCATGGCGAAACCACCTACAAGGGCTTTGGCCGGCTGGCAGGGCGCAAGGCGCTGATCACCGGTGCCGATTCGGGCATCGGCCGGGCCGTGGCCATCGCCTTCGCCCGAGAGGGCGCCGACATTGCCCTCAATTACCTGCCTATCGAACAACCCGACGCCCGCGAAGTCATCAAGCTGATCGAAGCAGAAGGCCGCAAGGTGGTGGCTATTGCCGGTGACCTTAAGGATGAGCAGTTCTGCAAGGAGCTGGTCGATCAGGCCCACGAGCAGCTCGGTGGCCTGGACATCCTGGTCAACGTCGCCGGCAAGCAGGAAGCGCGCAAGGACATCAGCCAGGTCAGCCACGAGCAGTTCGACCACACCTTGAAAACCAACGTCTACGCGCTGTTCTGGCTGTGCCAGGCGGCCGTGCCGCTGATGCCGGCGGGGGCGACCATCATCAACACCGCCTCGATCCAGTCCTATCAGCCTTCAGCCACCTTGCTCGACTATGCCACCACCAAGGCCGCGATCGTCGCCTTCACCAAGGCCTTGGCCAAGCAGGTGATCGAGCGCGGTATCCGGGTCAATGCCGTGGCCCCTGGCCCCATCTGGACCGTGCTGCAGCCCAGCGGCGGTCAACCACCAGAGAAAATCCCCGACTTCGGCGCGCATACACCGATGAAGCGACCGGGGCAGCCCGCCGAATGTGCGCCGGTTTATGTGTTGCTGGCCAGCCAGGAATCCAGCTACATCACCGGCGAGGTGTTTGGCGTGACGGGTGGCAACCCGCTGCCGTAGGGCGGGGCGGCTAAACCTTCGCCGCCCGTTGCAGTCGATTCAGGTATTGGCAGGCAACCCTGGGAGCAGCTTCATGGCTAGGGCAATCTGGAAAGGCGCCATCAGTTTCGGCCTCGTGCACATCCCCGTGGCCCTCAATACCGCGGTGCGCACCGAGCGGGTCGATTTCGACTGGCTCGACAAGCGCAGCATGGAGCCGGTCGGCTACAAGCGGGTGAACAAGGTCACCGGCAAGGAAATCGACAAGGACAACATCGTCAAGGGCGTCGAGTTCGAGAAGGGCCGCTACGTGGTGATCAGCGAGGAGGAAATCCGCAAGGCCCGCCCCGAGGCGACCCAGACGATCGATATCTTTTCCTTCGTCGAAGCTGGCGAGATCCCGCTGCAGCACTTCGACACGCCGTACTACCTAACCCCCGACCGACGTGGCGGCAAGGTATACGCCTTGCTGCGCGAAACCCTGGCGAAAACCGGCAAGGTGGCGCTGGCCACGGTGGTGCTGCACACCCGTCAGCACCTGGCGTTGTTGCGGCCACTGGACGACGCGTTGGTGATGATCACCCTGCGCTGGCCGGAGGAGGTGCGCAGGCTGGAAACATTGGAACTGGACAGCAGCGTCACCGAGGCCAAGGTGGACAAGCGCGAACTGGACATGGCCAAGCGCCTGGTGGAAGACATGAGCGGCCCTTGGAAGCCGGCGGATTACCACGATGCCTTCCGCCAGACCATCATGGACCTGGTGGAGGAGAAGGCCAGCAAAGGCAAGATCGAGACAGTGGAGAAGGGCGAGGCGACGGAAGCAGGGAAAAGCGCGGACATCCTCGACCTCACCGAACTGCTCAAGCGCAGCCTAGGTGGCAAGAAGCCTGCGAAGAAGACACGCAAGGCTTCGTGAAAGGAATCGTCACCGCAAGCCAGCTTGCATGGAACTGTACATAACGCGGGCCCCTGTGGGAGCGGCCTTGTGTCGCGAAAGGGCCGCAACGCGGCCCCAGGATTGATGCGCAACAGTAAAAATTGCTGGGGCTGCTTTGCAGCCCTTTCGCGACACAAGGCCGCTCCCACAGGGATCGCGCCAACTTTTAGAATTTGAGCAAGACTGTTGCTCCCACAGGGTACGCGCCGCTTGCGAACCAGGATCAGACCTGTGTCTGCAACCCCACCAGATAATCGCCAAACCCTTCACGGGCGCGGCTGTCGCGTCGGCTGCTGGTAGCCACGCTGTGCCTGGCGGTCCATACGATGTGCGCACCACTGGCCTCCAGGGCGCTGACCAGTTGCACATCCTCATGCGCCGCCAGTGGCTGGAAGCCGCCTACGCGGTGGTAGGCATCGGTACATACCCCCAGATTGGCCCCGTGCACGTGACGATGCCCCTCACGCGCCTGGTAACGGCTGTGGTACAGCTTGCGCAAGGCGGCTGTCTGCCAGGGTTGCCAGTGCTCGACATGCACCGTGCCGCATACGACCTCGGCATCACAGGCCAGTTGAGAAAGCAGCCAATGTTCCGGCACACGGCTGTCGGCATCGGTGAACGCCAGCCATTTCGCGCCGCGCTCGACCATGTATGCCGCGCCCACCCGGCGGGCAAAGCCTACATTGCCGGCATCCACCGCCAGCATCTGTACACCGAAGCGCCTTGCCACGGCGGCACTGCCATCACTGCAGCGGTCCAGTACCACCAGTATCTCGACCCGATGCCCCGACTGCCGAGCCTGAAGGGCGGCAGCCTGCATTGCGCGCAGACACCGCCCCAGGTGTCGGGCCTCGTTGTGCGCCGGAATGACCACCCCAATCATGGGCAGGTCTCGTCCAGGTCGACCACGCTGGGCTGAGCGGACCAGTACTCCAGTACGAAGTCCGCCTCGTCATGCTGGAACTGCAGATACAGCGGAAGGTGCCGCGCCAGCATACGGTGCACTTCACGCCCGTCCTGCGGGCAGCCGGCGATGGGATGCTTCCAGTGGCAGGCCAGCAGCCCGCCGTCGTAGGTCAGGCTGGCCACCGACTGTTCGATCACCTGCAACCATTCGGTCGGGTCCAGGTAGTAACCCACTTCGCTCAACACGATCAGGTCGAAATGCCCACGCGGCCAGTCCGCCGGCAGCCGCGCCAGCTCCACCGAGACATTGCTCAGCCCAGCCAAGCGTTCGCCGGCCAGCGCTACCGCAGTAGGGGCCAGGTCCTGGCACAACAGGTTGGCACAACGCTCGGCCAGCAAGGCGCTGAGCTCGCCATTGGCGCAAGCCGGTTCGAACACGCGCTGGTAGCACTGGCGCGGCAGGCTGGCCATGACCAGCTCGCGCTTGCGCTTTTCGTACCAGCGCGTGCGAAAGGCCCAAGGGTCTTCACTGCTGGCGTACAGGTCGGCGAAATACTGTGGGTCGAGGCTCATGACAACTCCATTTACAGGAACACCAGTTCGAAAGGTTGCAGCAGGCAATCCAGCAAGTTCGGCGGCAGTACGGGCGGGCGCTGGCCATCCGGTTCCAGCTGGCTGACATGGGCGGCCAGGGCCTTGCGCTTGCGGGCCAGGCTGGCCTCGTCCAGCTGGATGCGGTGAGCCCTTGGCCAAGGCAGGCGCGGGTCGTCCGGTCGCGCCCAGTGCCAGGCCCACACGGGTACCTCCAGGCATTGCACCTTGCGCACCCGTGCTGCCTGTGCCGCAGCCCGGCCCACTGCCTCGTGGTCACAGTGGCCATCGCCGCTCCAGGTTGCCATCAGCAGGTCGTCAGGCCGAAGCAACTGGCTCAGGTGGTTGAGCAGAAATGCCTCGTCACGTGGCAACGCGCCATCCTTGAGGTGAAGCCGCCGCCAGTCCAGGCGGCCGAGGTCGAGGTCAAGCTGTTGCAGCGCATGGCGGCTCTCCAGCGGCCTTTGCCGGCGCAGGCGGTGCTCGCTCCAGTGGGTCGAGCCTGGGTGGCTGGCTTCACCATCGGTGGCGGAGATCAGCACCAGGTCGTCTTCCCGGCCATGAAAGCCCGCCAACAGCCCACCGGCCATGAGGATCTCGTCATCGGGGTGCGGAGCCAGCAGTACCAGGCGACGGCCCGGCGGGCACAGCTGCTGCGGAGTGACCCAGGTGGCCCTGGCCAGGTGCGCAGCCTGCTGCCAGGCCGCCCACGGCGTACCGCTGTTCGCCTGGATCAGGTTCTCGCTCATAGCTGCCAGACTCCCGCCGGCTGTTGTGCCAACTGCTCACCGAGCGCCGCCAGGTCGCGCTCGGCGTGGCTCTGGCGCAGGAACACCGGCAAGTCCGCGCTCAGCCGGGCAAAGTGGTTGTCGCGGCAGAAAGGCGTAGCGCCCAGCGCCCGGCCAACGTGGTGGATCACCTGTTCCACCGCCTGTTCCACCTGGGCGCGGGTGCGCCGCACTTCGAAGCTGGCGTCTGCGCCTGGTTGGTGGTCGATCCACGCCGCGCATTCGCGCAGTGCCGCCCTGGCGCCGTACAAGGCGGCATCGACCGCACCCAGGTGAGCATCGGCGTGTGGGTCGGGGCGGGGGTTGCGGCAGTGTTCACGCAGGTAGTCGGCCAAGGCTTCGGCGGCGCCGTACCAGCAGGCCGCAATGCCGGCACCGCCATGCCAGAACCCAGGGCGTGACAGGTATTGCCCGGGGCGGCCAATGGCGATGCCAGGTGTTTGGTTGAATTCGACTTCGACACTGGCGGTGGTGGCCATGCCAATGGCCTGCCAGCGGTCTATGGCAAGGCCCTGGCTGGGATGGGACAGTTCGATGGCCACCAGCTGGGGCTGGTCGTGCTGGTCCCAGGCCGTGACCAGCGCCCGGTCGATCTGCAGTGCGCCCGAGCACCAGGCCTTGCGCCCCTCCAGGCGTACCTGGTCGCCATCACGGGCCACGATGCGGGCGCGGGCATCCGGCGGTTCGGCGGCCCACACGCCCCATATACCCTCGGCGGCGTGGTGTGCAGCCGCGCATTCGGCAAGGATCGCCAACGCGTCCGTGTGGCCCTCGTACAACTTGGCCAAGGCCAGGTCACAGCCTGCCACCCGGGCCAGTGTTTGCCAACGCCGTAGCGTGTTGCCCTGACCGGGCAGGGGCAGGAGGTCGAGGTGGTCGGCTTGCAGTGCCTGGATCAGTTGCGGCAACTGGGTATCCAGGTTGAGCGGTTGCTGCCGCTCGCCGAAGGCACGCAGCAGGCGGTCGAGGTTGGTCAGGTCAAAATCCTGGACGATGCTCATGGGCTCGGCTCCTTGGTGAGGCTCTGCGGGCGCAGCGCTGCAGGCAAGCCGTCATCAGGCCAGCCCCAGCTGCTTGCGCATGGCCACGGTGATCGATTGCCTTGTCTTGCCATACTCCGCCCACGGGTCGTCCGCATCGCCCAGGCGCTCAAGCACGTTGCCGATGTTCCACTGGTTGGCGCCCTTGAGCTGCGGCAGTTCCTCGCGCCAGATCGGCACGGATACAGGCAGGCCTTCGCGGGCGCGCAGGGTATACGCGCAGGCGGTGGTAGCACCCTTGCCGTTACGCAGATAGTCGATGAAAATGCGCCCGATTCGGTTCTTGGGCCCGGACACGGCACTGAGCCTGTCCGGGAACAGCCTGGCCAGGTAATCGACGATGCCGTGGCTGAACGCCTTGACCTCATCCCAGCTGGCCCGCCGGGTCAGGGGCACGACCAGGTGCATGCCTTTGCCGCCACTGGTCTTGATAAACACCTTCAGCCCCAGTTCATCCAGCAAGGTCAGGGCCAGTTGGGTGGCTTCGAGCATGGCCTTCCACGGCAGTGCCGGGTCCGGGTCCAGGTCGAGGACGAAGCGGTCGGGCTTGTCGAAGTCCTTGTCGGTAGCGTTCCAGGTGTGCAGCTCGAGCATGTTCATCTGCACGGCACCCAGCAGGGTGTCGGCGCGGTTGATGACCATCGCCGCCTGGCCGGCCTCGGCCTTGTCGTAGCTGAGCACGTTGGGCAGATGCAGCTGGCCGGCGTTCTTCTGGAAGAACAGCTCCCCGGCCAGGCCGTCCGGCGCGCGCACCAGCGCCACCGGGCGATCCTTGAGCTGGGGCAGGATCCACTGGCTGACTGCGGCATAGTACTCGGCGACCTCTCGTTTGGTTACGCCACTGGTGGGGTCAATCACCCGCTCGGGGTGAGTCAGGCGAAGTTCGCCCAAGGGCTCGGGGGCCTTGGCCTGGTTGCGCTTGGGCAGGGTCTTGGCGGGCATGCGGCGCTCCAGGTCGATGGCAGTAGCCGGTTTGTCATCGCGCAGGCCGTGGAACACCGAATGGCGCACGATGCCGTCACGGGTCATCTGGGCGTAGGCGACTTCGGCCAGCAGTTGCGGTTCAAGCCAGTGCACGCCTCGGGCTTCGGCCCCGGTGGGCGGGTTGGGTAGGGCCGGCCTGGCGATTTCCAACGGTTTCAGCCGGGCATGGATGCTGGCCAGAGTGGTGGCACTGAAGCCGGTACCGACCTTGCCGGCATAGCGCAACTCGCCGCTGTCGTGGTCGTGCAAGGCCAGCAGCAGGGCGCCGAAACCGCTGCGGCTGCCTTTGGGGTCGGTGTAGCCGACGATCACGAACTCTTGGCGCTGCTTGCACTTGAGCTTGATCCAGTCGGGGCTGCGGCGGCCGCTGTAGGGGCTGTCGACACGCTTGCCGATCAGGCCTTCGAGTTGCAGCCGGCAGGCGCTGTCGAGCAGGGATTCGACGGGCTGGTCAAAGTCGGCGGAGTACTTGAGTACATCCGACTCGTTGTGTTCCAGCAAACGCTGCAAGGTGGTGCGTCTGTCCTGCAGCGGTAACTGCCGCAAGTCCTGGCCGCCCAGGAAGGGCAGGTCGAACAGGTAATAGGTGATGTGTTCGTCGTGCTCGGTGTCGAAAGCGTTCTGCAGCGCCTGGAAGTCCGCCGCGCCATCTTCGCCAGCAACCACCACCTCGCCATCGAGCCAGCCCGAATCGATGCCCAGCGCACGCAAGGCGGCAACCTGCCTGGGCATCTTGCCGCTCCAGTCATGGCCGTTGCGGGTGAACAGGCGCACGTCATCACCGTCGATGCGGGCAAGGATGCGGTAACCGTCGAATTTGACCTCGTAGCGCCAGTCGCCACTGGGCGGGGAGTCGACCAAGGTCGCCAGTTGTGGCTGCAGCTGCGCAGGCAAAGGCAGCTTCCGGCCTTTGCTGGCAGTTTTGCGACGCGGCGCGGCGGCCTTTTTGGCTGCCGGCTTGCGTGGCACCAGCGTGCGGTCGCTGAGCACGCTGTCGGGCAGGGCGTCGACGATGCTGTAGTCGGCTTCGCTACGCGCCTGGCCGTCATGCGACTTGACCAGCATCCACTGCTCCTTCTTGCCGGCCAGGTGAGTACGGAACAGGTTCCATACACCGCTGAGCTTTTCGCCTTGCAGGCGAAAACGCAGCTTGCCCTTGGCATAGGCCTCATGCGCATCCCCTTCAGGCTCCCAGATGCCTCGGTCCCACACGATCACGTCGCCTGCGCCGTAGTGGCCTTCGGGGATATGGCCTTCGAAGTCGGCGTAGTCCAGCGGGTGGTCCTCCACGTGCACGGCCAGGCGGCGCACCTTGGGGTCCAGCGACGGCCCTTTGGGGATGGCCCAGCTTTTCAGCGTGCCATCGAGCTCCAGGCGGAAGTCGTAGTGCAGGTGGCTGGCGTCGTGCTTCTGGATGCAGAACTGCAGCGCATGGGCACGTTTGCCACGGCTGCGCTTGCCGCTGGGCTCGGGCGTGGCATTGAAGTCGCGCTTGCGCGCATATTCCTGCAGGGGCTTGGCCATGACGGGCTCCGGGCGGTTCGCAGTCTCTAATCTGGGAGGCAACAGCCCGAGCGGTAGTTCAAAAAAACTCTGAATCTTCCAGCAGCAGGTGCAGTCGACCGAATGAAGCCACCAGACGGAGAACGCACATGGCCCGAGCAGATGAACCGAAGCCATATACCCCCACTGAAATCGACGACACCGAAGACCGCATGGGTAGCGTGCATGAACTGGACTTCGACGAGCGCCTGGATGAACGCGAGGGGCGTGTGGGTGACGAGCGACCGGCCGCGGACGTGGCACGCGAGTTCCCACCGCGACGCGTGGCCGAAAGCGGCATGACCGGCGGCGAGGCGTTGAGCGATAGCCTGCACGAGGACAACGTCACCTACGACGACCTGAGCCCGGACACCCTGCTGGACGAAACCGGCGCCCGCGACCCGCACGAACCGGGCGGCAGCGGCGGCCCTGCAGACAAGACCCTGAGGCGGGTCGAAGCCAATGAGATTGGCGGCGGCATAGGCCTGGACGAAGCCGAACTGGCCCGTTCCGCGCCGCTGGATGGCGAACCGTGGACCGATGACGTGATCGATGACGAGGAGAGCAAGCCATGAACGAGGTACGTTGTGCCTGTGCTCATTGTTCCTGCACCGTGGATGCCAATGCCTTGCAACTAGAAGGCAAGGTATATTGCTGCGAGGCCTGTGCCAGCGGGCATCGCAATGGCGAGCCGTGCCGGATGCGTGATTGCCACTGTGGTGAAAAGACTGGGGAAAGCGCGGTGGACAATGCGCTGGACGAGACCTTCCCGGCGAGTGACCCGATTTCGCCCTGATGCCAGACCCTACCTGCGGCCAGAACATCATTGGATGCGACTGCTCTGAATGCCTGTTCTGGCCCTATCGCCGGCAAGCCAGCTCCCACACCACCGCCCCCATCGGCCGCAAGGCCTACGTTATCCCTGTGGGAGCTGGCTTGCCGGCGACAGGGTCGGAACAGGCCATAACAGTCGGCTCAGTGAGTCTGCCAGATACCGTTGCTACGCTCGCAATCGGTGCGGGCCTGGCCCAGGCTGGGGGTGTCGTAGTAGTAGGTGATCACTCGCGCATCCTTGGGCAACGCCGGTTTGTCACCGCCAGCCGCCTTGGGGTTGGCCAATGCCTCTTGGGTCAACGGTGCGATGCAGCTGCCAACGCTGCCATCCGCACAACGCGCGACCTTGTGCTTTTCACTGTTGAGCATGTCCTTGCTCTCGTTGCTGCATGACCAATTGATCGCTTCGGCGGGCAGGTTGCTGTAGCTGTAGCAGCTGTGCCGCTCCACCGGCGTGACTGCCTCGCTGGACGAGCGGGTGAGCACGTTGCAGGCTTCGGCCAGGGCCTGGCTGCTGACCAGGCTGGTCATCATCAGTATCAACATCGGCTTCAAGACAGCACCACGCATTTGTCACCTCCGGGGCCAGTGGCCCTTGCCAGCTCTAGGCCGGCTTGTCACGCCGGCGCATAGCCTTGGCGCGTTTCTCCAGGATCAGGTAGGTAAGCACCGCCAGCAATAGCGGCACCAGGTAGTACAGCGTGCGGTAGCCCAGCAGGGCCGCCACCAGCGTGCCTTGCGCAAGCTGCCCGTGCAGCAGGGCCAGAAACACCGTTTCCAGCACACCCAGCCCGGCCGGGATATGCGCGACCACACCGGCAACGCAACTGATCAGCAGGATGCCAAGTATCGACGGGTAGAAGGCTTCGCCAGGCAGCAGCCAGAAGATCAGCAGTGCCATCAGCGCCCAGTTGCTGGCACCCAGTACCACCTGGCACAGCGCAAGGCGCAGCGACGGCAGCGTTACCTCATGCTCGCGCCAGCGCCAGGTGCGCGTTTTGGCGAAACCACAGGCCAACAGGTAGCCTGCGGCAATCGCCAGCAATACCAGGCCGATCAGTTGCAGGCCGGTGGCGCCCACCGCCCAGTTGGCGGGCAGCTCGACCAGGCGCAAGGCGAACACCGTGCCAGCCAGCAGCATGTAGCCCATCCAGTTGGTCAGCAGGCCCAGGGTGAGGATGCGCGTGATGGTTGCAGTGTCCAGGCCCAGGCGGCTATACAGCCGGTAGCGCAAGGCGACGCCGCCCACCCAAGTGGTGAAATTGAGGTTGAACGCATAGCACACGAAGGCCACTGGCAGCACCTGGCGAGCCGGCAGTTGGTGGCCGGTGTAGGCCCGGGCCAGCAAGTCGTAACTGGCGAATGTCAAGTAGCTGCACGCTGCCAGCACCAGGCCGATGGCCAGGGTACCGGGCTTGTAGGCCAGCAACGACTGGCGCACTTCGTTCCAGTCCAGGTTGCGCGCCAGCAGGTACAGCAGCGCAGGGATCAGAATCAGGAATGCCAGTGTGAACAGCCGTTTGCCCCAGGTTTGCCAGTGTTTTCGCGCCATCAGGTCTTGCCCTCGTGGTAGTCACCCTGTGCCTCGGCCTCCGGCTGCACCGAGCGCAAGTGCTGGCGGTGCGCCGGAAACCAACCAGCAATCCGCGGGAAATGGCGAATAACGTGGAAGCACAGGAAAATCAGCGGCGCCCGCCACCAGTAACCGCGCACCATGCGTTCCAGGGTGACCGGCTTGCATTGTTCGCTGGCCAGCGTTTGCAGGTGCTGGTTGAGCTGCTGGTTGAAGTCGCGGTCGCGGATGAACAGGTTGGCCTCCAGGTTGAACGACAGGCTCAACGGGTCCAGGTTGCTGGAGCCGACCGTGGCCCACTCATCGTCCACCAGCGCCACCTTGCCGTGCAGTGGCCGCTGGCAGTACTCGTGAATGGCCACACCGTCGCGCAGCAGGTAGTTGTACAGCAGCCGCGACAGCGCCCGTACCCAGCGCATGTCTGGCTGGCCCTGCAGGATCAGCCGTACCTCCACGCCGCGCCGGGACGCATTGCGCAATTCACGCATCAGCCGGTAGCCCGGGAAGAAATACGCATTGGCCACCACGATGCGCCGTCGGGCACTGCGAAACGCCTGCAGGTAGTGGGCTTCGATATCGGTGCTGCGTACCTTGTTGTCGCGCTCGACCAGCACAGCGGTGCAGGTACCGGCAGGCTCGGTCAATGGCCTTACCGCGCTGGGCGGCTGCAGCACCGGTGACATCAGGCGCTTGCTGGAGGCATGAACCTGTGCCACCACCGGGCCGACGACCTCCACGGCATAGTCCTGCTTGGCCATGGGGCCAAAGTCGCCCAGATGGTCGGCGCTGTAGTTGATGCCGCCAATGAAGGCCCGCTCGCCATCGATCACCACGATCTTGCGGTGCAGGCGCCGGAACAGGTTGGTGCGCATGCCTACCAGCCGCGGCTGCGGGTCGAAGGCATGGAAACTGACGCCGGCATCGGTCATGGCCGCAATGAATGTTTCAGGCAGGTCGGCCGTGCCGTAGCCATCCACGGCCACTTCGACGCGTACGCCGCGGCGGGCGGCATCAATCAGTACCTGCTGCAATTGCTGGCCAACCTTGTCGTCGAAGATGATGAAGGTCTCCAGCAGGATTTCTTCCCGCGCCTGGGCCATGGCCTCGAACACGCGGGGGTAGTATTGCTCGCCATTGATCAGCAACTGCACGCTGTTGCCGTCTACCCAGGGTCGGTTCACAGTTTGATCTCCGAAGCCAGAGGGGCGTGGTCGGAAAGATGCGACCACGGGTATTTCGACAGCACCTGAGCCGTACCGGGCATGGCGTTGCGCAGGTAGATGCGGTCCAGGCGCAACAGCGGCAGACGCGCCGGGAAACTACGCGCCGGGGTGCCGAAATGCTCGCCGAACGCTTCCACCAGGTGTTCGCACAGCACCGCATCGGCCTTCAGCCGCCAATCGTTGAAATCGCCGGCAACGATCACCGGTGCCTTGGGCGGCAGGCTGTCGAGCAGGTCCAGCAGCAGCTTCACCTGGCGTTGCCGGTGGGCCTCGCGCAAACCCAGGTGCACGCACACCGCATGCACCTGGTCATGGCCAGGCACTTCCAGCTGGCAGTGCAACAGGCCGCGCTGCTCGTTGCCCTGCACCGAGACGTCCAGGTTGTCGAAGCGGCTGATGGGGAATTTCGACAGCAGCGCGTTACCGTGGTCACCATGGGGGTATACGGCATTGCGACCGTAGGCGAACTGCGGCCACATGCTGTCGGCCAGGAACTCGTACTGTGGCGTATCCGGCCAGGCCGGATGGCGCAGGGCATGTTGCTGGTGGCTGCCGTGCACTTCCTGCAGGAATACCAGGTCGGCGCCGGTGGCCCGCACGGCTTCGCGCAACTCGGGCAGGATGAAGCGCCGGTTGAAGAAGGTGAAGCCCTTGTGCACGTTCAGCGTCAATACATTCAGCCGACGCACGGCAGTGACCTTGTCGATGATGCAGTGCGGGGCAGGCAAGGTCCTGTTCACAGGGTCACCTCCGGCACCACGCCAGGCTCGGTCATCAGCTCATGGTCCAGCGAGAGCTTCTGCAACAGGCGTCGGGCATCATAAGGCGCGTGGACCTTCTGGTCGTTGTCGAAGTAGCAGTAGACGTCACGGGCGGCGCGCCGCGGTGGCGGCCCTGGCACTACCAGCTGGGCATCGTCGGCCTGGCGGCCCTGGCTCCAGTGCTGGATGCGCTGCTTCCAGCGCCGCAGCGCCTGGGCGGTGTAGCCGCTGCTGTACAGTTCGACATCGCCATGCAACCGCATGTACACGAAGTCGGCGGTAACGTCCTCGACATAGGGCCATTTCCCGGCGCTGTCGGCCACTACCAGCGCCACACGGTGCTTGCGCAGCAGCTTGATGAAGGCTTCGCACAGAAAGCTTTCATTGCGGATTTCCACGGCGTGACGCAGCCGTGCATTGCCCTTGATGTCAGTACCACCGTTGCCCCTCAGGCGCTGCGCACACCCTAGTGCGCATTCGCGCGCTGCCTTGCGGTTGTGCGGTAGCAATTCGAGAAAACTTGTGAAGCGGGCCTCGTCGAACTTCATGTTCGGTGGAAACTGCCACAGGAATGGCCCCAGCTTCTTGCCGAGCAGCAACGGCCCGGATGCGAAAAAATTGGCCATGGCTTCTTCGATGTCCTTCAGCCGGCGTACATGGGTGATGTAGCGCGGGGCTTTCACCGCGAACACGAACCCGGGCGGCGTTTCGTCATGCCAGCCCTGGTAACGTTCGGGTGTTTGCAGGCTATAGAACGAGCCGTTTATTTCAATGCTGTTGACCGCTCGCGAAGCGAACGCCAGTTCTTCGTCCTGCGGCAGGCCCTTCGGGTAGAAATCCTTGCGCCACGGGCCGTAGCGCCAGCCGGAGATGCCGATGCGGATATCGCTCACGCTGCCTTCCTCATTGCCGGGTCCTTGTTCGGTCACTCTGAAAGTGCGACCGGTCAACAGCGGCCAGGGTTCAGCACGGTTGACCAACGGAAAAGGCTGATGCCGCGCGGAACTTTGCGGCCTGCGACGTTTCCACCGAATACCCGCTACGAGGAAGGGAGCCAGGATGAAATTCGACCGTTTCGCCCAATGGCTGGCCAATTGGGCTGGCCGCCCGCTGACCTTCGGCATCGCCTGCCTGCTTATCCTGATCTGGGCAGTGACCGGGCCGTTGTTCGGCTTCAACGACACTTGGCAACTGGTGATCAACACATCGACCACCATCATCACCTTCCTCATGGTGTTCCTGATCCAGAACACCCAGAACCGCGACAACGACGAACTGCACATCAAGATCGATGAGCTGTTGCGCACCACCCAACAGGCGCACAAGGCGCTGCTGGACCTTGAAGACATGGATCCGGCCGAGCTGCATGCCCTGCGCAAGCAGTACCGGCAGATGGCCGGGCAGGGTGACGATGCGCAGGAAACCAAGGAATGACCTGCCAACCCTGGAGGCAAGCATGGCCAGACATATCGTCCACTTTACCGGGCCCATCAATTCATCCACCTGCGGCAACCTGATCAACACCTGTTCGCGAGCCTTGCAGCAAGGCGCCGATGTACTGCAACTGAACATCGCCACCATGGGCGGCGAGTGCAGCTACGGGTTTACCTTGTACAACTATCTGCGGGCGTTACCGGTCGAGGTTCACACCCACAACCTGGGCACGGTGGAATCCATGGGCAACATCCTGTTCCTGGCCGGGGAACGGCGTACGGCATGCAGTTACAGCAAGTTCCTGTTCCACCCGTTCCACTGGACCTTGCATGGCTCGGTCGACCACTCACGCATGGCCGAATATGCGATGAGCCTGGACTATGACCTGCGGCTTTACGCACAGATCGTCGCCGAGCGGACCGAAGGGGCGGACGAGGTGCTGGATGTGCCGCGGTATCTGATGGCCTACCCGCGGATATTGGGGCCACGGGAGGCATTGGCGAACGGGATGATCCATGCCGTAGACGAAATGCCGATCGAGGTGGAGGCATGTCAGTGGAGCGTGCATGCCTAGCGATTCCTGTGCCTGCCTCTTCGCGGGTGAACCCGCTCCCACAGAACGACACATGACTCATCGGTCTAGTGAGGTTCAGTACGAGCAGCCTTGTGCTGCGAAGAGGCCAGTACTGACAAGCCTGCACGACAGCCCAGACCAAAAGTGCTGGACAATCTCCTCAGCCACTCAACCGAACCTGTGGGAGCGGGTTCACCCGCGAAAGGGCCGGTACAAGTGGAGAAGGTCTACCTCACTGACGCTGCCGTAGCCCGGTCACAGGCCAGCAACGAACGAATCAGCAGCTTGATCTCGTCCTTGAGCATGGGCACCTGATCCGGGTGGGCGAACCGCCAATCGGCAATTTCATGCAACGCCTTGGGATGCGGAGCATCGGCGAATTCCGCCTCGAACACATAATGCATGCGCTCTGCCGCTTCATGGCGCATCAACAGGGTCAGCGATTCTGCCTGCAACCCGGTTTCTTCAAGCAATTCACGCTCCGCTGCCTGTACCGGCGTCTCGCCGGGCTCTATCTTGCCGCCGGGCAGGGTCCAGGCGGCATTGGGCTTTCTCACCCACAACCATTTATTGGGTTGTTTGCCATGCCGGCAGATGATGGTTGCGCGATGCTTGACTGGTTTCATTCAGGCTCCTGGGCGAATCCTTGATTTCATGTAGATTCGGCCCCCGGCCGCAATGAACGTTGCGTTCATAGCGACCAACGGTCAGTAAGGCACCGAGCCGCTCAGGGCCTCGATGGCCTCCACCAGTTCGTCATAGCCCACCGGCTTGTTCAGGTGCCGGTCGAAGCCTGACTGGCGCGACTTGTGCTGGTCGGCGCTGGCACCATAGCCGGTCAGGGCGATGGCCGGGGTATGGCGCAGGTGCGGGTAGCCGCGCAGGGCCTTGATCAACGCATGGCCGTCCATTATCGGCATGCCGATATCCGAGAGGATGATGTCGTATTCCGCCCCCGCAGCGGCATCCAGGGCCTCACGTGGCTTGCTGAAGGCATTGACGCTGGCACTCTCCATTTCCAGCAGCTCCTGCATTACCGCCAACACCTCCACAGAGTCATCCACCAGCAACACGCGAATTCCATCCAGGCGGCCCACGCTCAGCGGCTCCGAGCCCTGTGCACGCTGCGGGCACTGCGTATCGCAAAGGGGCAGGGTGACCGTAAAGGTGCAGCCCAGGCCAAGCCCCGGTGACGCCGCGCGGACTTTACCACCATGGGCCTCGACCAGTTGCCGTACCAGCGACAGGCCGATGCCCAGGCCTTCCCGGCTGTGGCTTGCCTGCTGCGGCGCAGCCTGTCTGAACAGGTCGAAGATATGCTCGAGGCTGTCGTGGCTCAGGCCCACGCCATGGTCGATCACTTGCAGGCGTGCGCTATCCTCGTCGTGGCTCAGCACCAGGCGTATCTCGTTGCCCGCCGGGCTGAACTTCAGCGCGTTGTTCAGCAGGTTCCAGATGATCTGCTCCAGGCGGGTAACATCACCCTCGATCATCATCGGCAGGTTGTCGGCGGGCAGCTCCAGGCGAACCGGGCAGGGGTGTTGCTCGCTTGTTACCACGTCATGGATGCCCTGCAGGAGGGCGAGCAGGTCCACCGGCTCGGTCTTGAGTTTGAGCTTGCCAGTGCGAATGCGCGCCACATCCAGCAGGTCGTCGATGATCCGCGCCTGGCTGGTTACCGCATCACAGATGGTACCAACGGCCTTGCTCGCTGCACTGATGTTCCTCAGCGACGGCAGGCGGCGCAGGATCTCGGCATTGAGCTGGATCAGGTTGAGCGGGTGCTTGAGTTCATGGGACATGACGGCGAAGAACTCGTCCTTCATGTGGCTGGTGCTCTGCGTCTCGGCCAACTGCTTGCTCAGGCGCTCTTCGCCCAGGCGCACGCGCTCTTCGGCGGCATGGCTGCTGCTGATGTCGATGAAAGTAAGCACCGTGCCGTCGATTTTCTGCTCGCTGGAGCGGTAGGGCAGCAGGCGCGCCAGGTACCAGTGATCACCCTGGCCACCGATTTCACGCTCGATGATGGCCTCGCCCTGGGCCACCGCGCGGGCATCGTCGGCCAGTGCCGGGTAATCCAGGCGGTGGGTGATGTCGAGCAGGGAGCGGCCGGTATCGACTGGCAGGATATTGAACAGGTCGGCGGCGCGCGGCGTGAACCAGCGAATATGCAGGTTGCGGTCGACGAACACCGTCGCTATCTCGGTGCAGGCGATCAGGTTGCTGAGGTAGTCGTTGACCTTGTCGGTTTCCTCGACCTTGTTCTTCAGCTCGTAGTTGACCGTGAGCAGTTCCTCGTTGATCGACTGCAGCTCTTCCTTGCTGGTTTCCAGTTCTTCGCTGGCCGAACGCAACTCTTCGTTGATGGCCTGCATCTCTTCGTTGGAAGCCGTCAGCTCCTCGCTGGAGACCTCGGACTGCTCGATGGTTTCCTGCAGCTGCAGGCGAGTGCGCTGCAGTTCACGTTCGAGGTTGTGCAGGACCATGCTGTCAGTCTGCCGGATGACGCCGGGCAACGGCAGGGACGGGTCGGGCGCGCGCTCCTCGAACACCACCAGCAGGCAATCGCTGGCACCGAGTTCGTCCTTGTACGGCTGCACGGTGATCTCCACCTGCAGTTTGCCCATGGTTTCCGCCAGGTCGACAGGGCGCGAGGTCACCGCCTCGGTCCCCTGACGCGCCTGGAACAAGGTGCTGCGCAGGGCCAGGCGCAGGGGCGGCAGCACCAGGTTCAGCAGGCTGCGGCTCGGTTCGCCACCGGCCAGTTGCAGGAAACGCCCCACGCCTTCGCTCATGTGCAGGATATTGCCGTCGATATCGACGATCAGGCTGGGCGGCATGCAGCGCGCCAGGGCGCGGTAGTGCAGGTCGGCGAAGGATGGCTTGCGCCCCGGCTTGGCCTTGGCCAGCACATCCTGGGGCATGCTTGCGGCCGAAGTACCGGGCAGCTGTCGGCCGGAACGGTGGCCGGTATTACTGGCATCGAGTGCGCGGAAAATGCGGTTGCGCTTGTCCACCGGGGCGAACAGTTCATTGGCCACATCGGCCGACTCGGACGAACCGAGGAACAGGTAGCCACCCGGGCGCAGGGCGAAGTGGAACATCTGCAGGATGTCACGCTGCACCTCGCGGTCCAGGTAGATCAGCAGATTGCGGCAGACAATAAGGTCGATCTGCGAGAACGGTGGGTCCGACAGCAGGTTATGCCGGGCGAACAGCACCTTTTCGCGAACCTCCTTGCGCACCCGGTAATGCTGCTCTTCCTTGATGAAGAACTGGCGCAGCCGGCTGGGCGGCACGTCGGTGACGATCGCTTCGGGGTAGGAGCCGCTGCGGGCGATGCCGATCGCGCGTTCGTCCAGGTCGGTGGCGAACACCTGAACCTTGCCCGGGCGCTGCTCAAGTGCCAGCTGCTCGCAAACCAAAATGGCCAGGCTATAAGCCTCTTCGCCGGTGGAGCAGCCGGCCGACCACACGCGGATCTCGTCCGCGCCCTCGGCTGGGTCGCGTTCGCAGGCCAGCTGCGGCAGCACATGGCGCTCCAGGGCTTCGAAGGCTTCGCGGTCGCGGAAGAAATTGGTCACGCCAATCAGCATGTCGGCCAGCAACGCCCTGGATTCCGCAGGGTGCTGTTCCAGGTAATGCAGGTAGGCCGCCAGGTCTGCCTGGCCGGTCACATGCAGGCGGCGCTCGATGCGCCGTAGCACCGTGGCGCGCTTGTAGTGCTGGAAGTCGTGGCCGGTATTGCTGCGCAATTGCAGCAGGATCTCTTCGAGCATCGGCTCGCTGGCCTGGGCATCGCCGGCACGGGTGCCCAAGGCCGGAGGCAGGGTATCGTCTTCGATTTCCGGGAGCCTGACCTGGCGGGCATTGCGCCACAGCTCCAGCAGCTTCTGCGGCATTTCTGCCGCCGGCAGCACCAGGTCGACCATGCCAGTCTCGATGGCGGCGCGGGGCATGCTGTCGTACTGGGCGTCGTCCGGGTTTTGCGCCAAGGTCACGCCGCCTTGCTCCTTGATCCGTGAAAGGCCCACGGCGCCGTCGGCACCGGTACCGGACAACACCACGCAGAAGGCGTGGTCCTTGTGCACGTCAGCCAGGTCGCGGAAGAACAGGTCGATGGCCACGTGGTCGCCACGGCGCCGGTTGGCCGGGGTCACGCGCAGGTAGCCATCGTTGGTGGACAGGCGATTGGCCGGTGAAATCACGTAGATGTGGTTGCGCTCGATGGGCACCGGCTCGGTCACCTGGCGCACCGGCATTTGCGTGGTCTCCTGGATGATGCGGTCGGCGACGCTCTGGTGGTCGGGTGACAGGTGCAGGACCACGACGAAGGCCATGCCGCAATCGCTGGGCATTTGCCGGAACAGCGTACAGATCGCTTCCAGGCCGCCTGCCGATGCACCTATGCCCACCACCGGGAAATCCAGGTGGCTGGGGCTGAGCGCCGGGTTCTGGGGCGAGGCAGGTTGCTTGGGGGACGACTTCATGGACGGAGCCTTGTGCAGACCGGAACGTTCCGCCCGTATCAGCATCATCGGGCGTGTGTGTGGCGGGATTATAGGCCGTCGCCATGTTGTTGAGACCTCCGCAGGCACAGTAAAGTGCGACCCGCCTGCTTCCGTCACGCAAACCTTTTGCTGACCCATGTTTGGTGCCACTGGTCAGTTGCTGGCAAAACCATTGAGCAGACTGTGTGATCGGCGGCTCGGAACCAAGGCATGGCAGACATCCATGCGACCCATCCATCGCAAGGAGAAATCACATGGCGCAGGATCAAGAGCGCACCAGCCAGCGCGGCGGCACCAAGGAAACCAACCCAGGCAATTTCGCCAACGACCGGGAACGGGCCTCCCGTGCGGGGCACAAAGGCGGCCAGGCATCTGGCGGCAACTTCGCCAACGACCGCCAGCGGGCATCGGAGGCCGGGCGCAAGGGCGGCCAGAACAGCCACGGCGGGGGTCGCCAGCAGTAAGTTGAAGGGGTGCTGGACACCCGGTATCCGCAGGTACCGGGTGCCGGCCAGGCCCTGCGTAACGAGGCTGCAGTAGCCTCTGGTACCTTTTGTTCGACAATTTTTTGAATCTTCTGGCCGTGCCCCGATCAATCAGGGTGTCATCCATGGAGAAGAGGAGGCCCCTGCGATGCCTAGCCCACAGCTGTACATCATCGATTACCAACTGCATGGCCAGCCGCGCAGTTTCATCATCCGTCTGGAGACGCTGGACAATGCCGAGGCCTGGCATTGGGCAAGTTGCGATGCGGGCATCGGCATCATTCCCAAGTTCGGCCGGGAGAAGATCAGGAAAGTCAGCAGGCCGATGGCCGAGCGCTACGGGATCACCGCGGTGAGCTGGCGGGTATCCGGCGGCAAGCCGAACCAGTCGGTGGGGGGGCCAGCGGCGACAATGTAATTCCTCGACTGCAAAATCCGTGCGGAAACAAATGTCCTGCTCAAATTCTAAAAGTTGGCACGTTCCTCTGTAGGATCGCGCAAACCGTCTGCATGATGGTCAGGCACCGGACTCGGGGTCGCTGGCCGGTACGCCCGGGCGGTTCTCTTCGTCATCTGTCACATTGGGGTCGGCATCCGGGTCATCTGCCCGGTCATTGCGCCGGTCCGGCTCGAGCTCTGGCCAGTCATCCTGCGCGCTGCCGCCACCCATTCCAAGCAAGTCATTCATCTCGCAACCCTCGCTCTCGATGAAAAAAAGGCCCGCTATCAGGCGGGCCCAATACAGGAGTGAGAGGCGAAGCCATTGACCACCCCTCATTGAATGAGAGCGGCCATAGCCAGGGGAGGTCGGTTGGATATCCACCGCCCCTGACCAACGGCACTGTCAGGGCTGTTTCAGCACCAGGGTGAGAATGTCATAGCTGGCGACCAGCTCACCCAGCTGGTTGGTCACCTCCACATCCCAAGCCACCACGCCCTGGGGTTGGCCCAGCGGGCTGGTCTTGCCCTGGTCGATCTTGCGCTTGCAGGTCAGCCGTGCCTGGATGGTGTCGCCGATGCCCACCGGGTTGATGAAGCGCAGGGTATCCAGCCCATAGTTGGCCAGTACCGGGCCTGCACCCGGGGAGACGAACAGCCCGGCCGCTGCCGACAACACGAAATAGCCGTGGGCGATGCGCTTGCCGAACTGCGATTGCTTGGCGGCGATCTCGTCGAAGTGCATGTAGAAATGGTCACCCGACAGGCAACCGAAGTTGACCAGGTCGGCTTCGGTCACGGTGCGCCGGTGGGTGAGCAGCGACTCACCGATGCGCAACTGATCGAAATAGCGGCGGAACGGGTGCACATCGGTTTCGATCACTTCGCCACCGCGCACGTATTCGCCGGTTACCGCCGAGAGCATGCTTGGCGAACCCTGGACTGCGGCACGCTGCAGGTAATGCTTGACGGCACGCAGGCCACCCAGCTCCTCACCACCACCAGCGCGGCCCGGGCCGCCGTGCTTGAGCTGTGGCAATGGCGAGCCATGCCCCGTGGATTCCTTGGCCGCCTCGCTGTCGAGCACCAGCAGACGGCCATGCCAGGCGGCAGCCACCGGAATGGCCTTGGCTGCCACGCTGCGGTCGGCGGTGACCAGGGTTGCCACCAGGCTGCCTTTGCCCCGCGCGGCCAGCGCCAGGGCTTCATCGAGGTCGTCATAGGCCATCAACGTGCTGACCGGGCCGAACGCTTCGATATCGTGGGCACCGCCTTCGGCATGCGGGTCGCGGGCCTGCAGCAGGGTCGGGGCAAAGAAAGCCCCCTCGGCCACACCTTCGCCACGCGGTGCAAAACCATCGCTGGCACCGAACAGCTGATCGCAGCTCTGCAACAGGCTGTGCACCCGCTCGGCCACATCGTGCTGCTGGTCGTGGGAGGCCAGGGCGCCCATGCGCACACCATCCAGCGACGGGTCACCGACCACCACCTTGGCCAGCCGTTCCCGCAGGCGGGTGGCAACGGCGTCGATGTGCCTGGCCGGTACGATGGCGCGGCGGATGGCGGTGCATTTCTGGCCGGCCTTGGTGGTCATTTCGCGGACCACCTCCTTGATGTACAGGTCGAACTCTTCGCTGTCCGGGGTCACATCCGGGCCGAGGATGGCGCAGTTCAGCGAATCGGCCTCGGCGGTGAATGGCACCGAGTTGCGCACCAGGTTCGGCGTGACGCGCAACTTGGCGGCGGTGTCGGCGGAACCGGTGAAGGTCACCACGTCCTGGCCTTGCAGGCGGTCGAGCAGGTCGCCGGTGCTGCCGATCACCAGTTGCAGGCTGCCTTCGGGCAACAGACCGGATGCATTCATCAGGCGCACCACGGCCTCGGTCAGGTAGCTGGTCGAGGTCGCCGGCTTGACGATGCACGGCATGCCGGCCAGGAAGGTCGGGGCGAACTTCTCCAGCATGCCCCAGATGGGGAAGTTGAAGGCGTTGATGTGCACCGCCACGCCGGCGCGCGGCACCAGGATGTGGCTGCCGGCGAAATGGCCTTGCTTGCCCAGTGGAATGGCCGGGCCTTCATGCACCAGGTTGCCCGACGGCAACTCGCGGCTGCCAATGCCCGCATAGGAGAACAGCGTGGCGTTACCGCCTTCGATGTCGATCCAGCTGTCGGCACGGGTGGCGCCGCTGTGGTGGGACAGGGCGTAAAGCTGCTCCTTGCGCTCGGCCAGGTACAGGGCCAGCGCCTTCAGGCGGGCAGCGCGTTGCTGGAAGTCCATGGCCATCAGCGCAGCCAGGCCACGGGCGCGGGCAAAGTCCATGGCTTCGGCGAAATCCGGGCGCTCTTCGTGGCTGTAGGCCAGAACGTGGCCATCCAGGGCGCTACGCAGGGCCTGGGCGCCGTGCTGGCCAAGCCAGCGGCCAGCGATGAAGCTTTGCAGGGTAGGGGCGGCAGACATGCTGTTCTCCAAAGTAGAGGGGCGCTGTTACCACAGCGCCACGGTGTAGCCGATGATCAGGCGGTTTTCGTCCACGGCGTTGGTCAGGCCATTGCCGGAACGGAAGGTGACGTTGCGCCAGCGCAGGCTGACGTCCTTGAACGGGCCGCTCTGGATGACATAGGTGATGTCGGTGTCGCGTTCGCGCTCACGGCCATTGCTGACGGTGGCGGTTTCGGCGTGGCGGCCATCGGTGTAGCGGGTCATGAAGCTCAGGCCAGGGATACCCATGGCGACGAAGTCGTAGTCGTAGCGCACCTGCCACGAGTCCAGCCCGGCGCGGGTGAAGGTGTTGTAGGTGACCAGGTTGACGGTGAACGGGTCGCCGCCGTTCACGAACGGGAAGGCACTGTCGCCGGACATCTGCTGCCAGGCGGCGGTGAACTTGTGGGCCCGTACGCCAAGGGTGAACATGGCGTTGAAGTTGCGGTTGTCGATGTTGCCGGCACGCTCGGCGCCGTCGTTGCGGCTGTCGAAGTAGCGCAGGTCGGTGCGCAGGCTCAGGCCTTCGCCCAGCGGGCGGGTATCGATCAGGCCGACGAACTGCTGGCGGTAGATGTCCTCGAGCTTGGCGTAGTAGTAGCTGACGCTGGTTTGCGGGGTGATGGCGTAGCTGCCGCCGCCGAAGTCCAGGTGGTCGCTGCTGGCGGCGCCGTAGCCGATGTCGTCGCGGCCAGAGGAATCACGCAGGTTGGCCTTGGTCAGGCGGCCGGCGTTGAACGTCAGGCCGGCCAGATCCTGGCTGGTGAGCAGGCCACCCTGGAAGGTAGATGCCAGCAGGCGCGTGTCGTTGTACACCACCACCGGCAGGATCGGTTGCAAGGTACCCAGGCGCAGGGTGCTCTTGGACACCCGCACCTTGCCGGTCAGGCCCAGTTCGCTGTAGTCATCGACCGGCTCATGGCTGTTCGGGCCGAAAGGCAGCAGGCCGGTATTGCGGCGGTCGCGGCTGGAGTCGAGCTTGATGCCCAGTTGCCCCATGGCGTCGACACCAAAGCCGACCGGGCCTTCGGTAAAGCCCGACTCCAGCTTGGCGGTAAAGCCCTGGCCCCATTCCTCGGCCTTGGCCTGCGGTGCGTTGTTCTGGCGGAAGTCGCGGTTGAGGTAGTGATTGCGCAGTTCCAACCGGGCGTGGCTGTCGCCGATGAAGTCCGCCATGGCCGGCAACGGCATGGCGAATGTGGCCAGCCAGGCGGCCGAAATGAAGTGCGTGCGGTTCATTGTTGTTGTTTTACCCGACATGGTTGTTCTTCCCTGAAAGTCAGTGCTTGCTGGCGCCGGCAGCGCCGATTCCGGTCATCGAGCGGATGAACTGGGCCAGGTAGCGGCCACGTTCCTGGCTGGCCCGTTCGGAGCTGTCAGTGACCGAGAACACCCAGGCGCCGAGGAAGGCCAGGCTCATGGAGAACAGCGCCGGGTTGCTGTAGGGGAACAGCGCCTTTTCGTGATGCAGCACGTTGACCCATACCGCCGGGCCCAGCACCACCAGCAGCACCGCCGAAACCAGGCCGGCCATGCTGCCGCACACCGCGCCGCGGGTGGTCAGGCCTTTCCAGAACATCGAAAGCAGCAGCACCGGGAAGTTGACCGAGGCGGCCACCGCCAGCACCAGGCCGGAAAGGAAGGCGATGTTCTGCGACTCGAACATCAGGCCGAGAATGACCGCCAGCAGGCCGATCAGCAGGGTGGCGATACGCGAGACGCGCATTTCCTCCTGCTCGCTGGCCTTGCCCTGGCGCACCACGCAGGCATACAGGTCGTGGGAAACGGCCGATGCACCGGACAGCGCCAGGCCGGCGACCACCGCCAGGATGGTGGCGAAAGCCACAGCGGAGATGAAGCCGAGGAACAGGTTGCCACCCACGGCCTGGGCCAGGTGCACGGCGACCATGTTGCCGCCGCCGATGATCGCGCCGGTGGCGTCACGGTAGGACGGCTCGGTACCGACCATGACGATGGCACCAAAGCCGATGACGATCAGCAGCAGGTAGAAGTAGCCGATGAACCCGGTGGCATAGAACACGCTCTTGCGCGCTTCCTTGGCATCGCTGACGGTGAAGAAGCGCATCAGGATATGCGGCAGGCCAGCGGTACCGAACATCATGCCCAGGCCCAGGGAAATGGCATCCACCGGGTTGGACAGCAAGCCACCCGGGGCCATGATCGCCTGGCCCTTGGCATGCACGGCCACGGCGCTGGCGAACATCGCCTCGGTGCTGAAACCGAAATGCCTGAGCACCATGAAGGCCATGAAGCTGGTGCCTGACAGCAGCATCACCGCCTTGATGATCTGCACCCAGGTGGTGGCGAGCATGCCGCCGAAGGTGACGTAGGCGACCTTCAGCACGCCGACCAGCATCACCGCGTACAGGTAGCTGATGCCGAACAGCAGCTCGATCAGCTTGCCGGCACCGACCATCTGCGCCACCAGGTACATCAGCGCCACCACCAGGGTGCCGAAGGCCGAGGTCAGGCGCACCGGGGTTTGCGCCAGGCGGTAGCTGACCACGTCGGCGAAGGTGTACTTGCCCAGGTTGCGCAAGCGTTCGGCGATCAGGAACAGGATGATCGGCCAGCCGGCCAGTACGCCCAGGGCATACAGCAGGCCGTCGTAGCCGTTCATGAACATCATGGCCGAAATGCCCAGGAACGACGCGGCGCTGATCATGTCGCCGGCGATCGCCAGGCCGTTCTGCATGCCGGTCAGGCCCCCGCCGGCGGTATAGAAGTCGCTGGCCGAGCGGGTGCGCATGGCAGCCCAGCGGGTGACCAGCAGGGTGAAGCAGACGAACACCATGAACATCGAGATGGCAGTCCAGTTCATTGCGCGCACTCCTGCTTGACCTTGTCGTTGAGCGGGTCGAGCACATTGTTGGCGCGGTGCACGTAGATACCGGTCAGGGCGAAGGACAGCAGCACCATCAGTACACCCACCAGCATGCCGACGGTGGTGACGCCACCGCTGAGGGACTGGCCGAGGGTGCTGGGGGAGAACGCCACCAGCAGGACGAAGCCGTAGTAGATCACCAGCATGGCCAGGGTCAGGCTGCCGTTGAGGCGGCGTTTGCGTTGCACCAGGTGCTGGAAGTCGGGGTGGTTGACGATGCTTTCGATGCGTTCGGGTGTCATGGGTTGCGATCTCTGGGTGTTGTAATTGTTTTGTTGAGGTCACGCGGGTGTTGCATTGCAATGCTGTTGGTGCGGCCTTTGTAGGAGCGGCCTTGTGTCGCGAAAGGGCTGCGCAGCAGCCCCGGCAATCCATGATCAGGGCCAGGATCCTGGGGCCGCGTTGCGGCCCTTTCGCGACACAAGGCCGCTCCTACAGAGACCGCGTCAGTCCGAGAGGGGCTTGGGCCTACAGCTGGTCGAAATCGAGCACCACCTTGTCGCTCACCGGGTAGGTCTGGCACGACAGCACGTACCCGGCCGCCACTTCGTAGTCCTCCAGGGCATGGTTGCTGTCCATCTCCACTTCGCCCTCGATCACCCGGCACTTGCAGGTCGAGCACACGCCGGCCTTGCACGAGTACGGCAGCTCGGCGCCGATGGCATTGCCGGCGTCCAGCACGCTCTGGGTGTTGCGTGGCAGGTCGAAGGTGAGGGCGCGGCCGTCGCTGATCACGGTGATGTGGCTGAGCGCCGAGTCCACCTGGCGCGCCGCTTCACGAGCCTCACGACGGGCTTCGCTGCCGGCTGCGGCGAACAGCTCGAAATGGATGCGTTCCTTGGCCAGGCCATTGGCCCGCAGGCTGTCGCGCACCGTCTCGGTCATCGCCTGCGGGCCGCAGATGAATGCGGCATCCAGGTTGGCAACGTCCATCCAGCGCGAGAACAGCTGGCCGCACTTGTCGGCATCGATGCGACCGTTGTACAGGTCGACATCCTGCTGCTCGCGGCTGAACACGAAAATCAGGTTCAGGCGGTCGAGGTAACGGTTCTTCAGGTCCTCCAGCTTGTCGCGGAACAGTGCGCCGGAGCTTGAGCGGTTGCCGTACAGCAGGGTGAAGCGGCTGTGTGGCTCGCTGGCCAGGGTAGTGGCGATGATCGACAGGATCGGTGTGATGCCGCTGCCGGCAGCCACGCCCAGGTAATTGCCCTGGCGGGCCGGCTCCAGTGGCACGAAGAAGCTGCCAGATGGCGGCATCACTTCCAGTTGCTGGCCGGCCTTGAGCACATCATTGGCAAATGCCGAGAAGCGCCCGCCAGGCACGCGCTTTACCGCCACACGCAGTTCGCCGTCCTGCACGGCACTGCAGATGGAGTAGGAACGACGGACTTCTTCGTTGTCCAGCTGGGTACGCATGACCAGGTACTGGCCCTGGGTGAAGCGGAACTGCGCCTGCAGGTGCTCGGGCACGTCGAAGGCAATCGACACCGCATCGCGGGTCTCGTTGCGCACTTGCTTGATGGTCAGGCTGTGAAACTGGCTCATGGCGTTCTCCACGGCTCAAATGCATTTGAAATAGTCGAACGGCTCCAGGCACTCGCGGCAGCGGTAAAGTGCCTTGCAAGCCGTGGAGCCGAACTGGCTGAGCAATTCGGTATGGGCACTGCCGCACTGCGGGCAACACACCTGCGGCGCCTCGCCGAGCAGGCTGCGTTTGCTGGCGCTGCCCTGTGGCGGGGCGATGCCGTAGGCGCGCAGGCGCTCGCGGCCCAGCTCGCTGATCCAGTCGGTGCTCCAGGCCGGGGTCAGCCGACGGTCGAGAGCCGGCGCGGGGAAACCTGCCTGCTCCAGCGCCTGGCGGATATCCCGTTCGATCACCTCGGTGGCCGGGCAGCCGGAGTAGGTCGGCGTGACGACCAGGTGCAGGTGCCCGGCGCGCCAGTCGAGGTCGCGCACGATCCCAAGGTCGACCACGCTGACCACCGGCACTTCCGGGTCCATGACCTGGGCCAGTACCGCCCAGGCCCGTGCCAGGTCGTCGCTTTGTTGCGCGCGGGCACCACGGTCGCCGGCAATCAGCTCACCAGTTTGCATCGGGGTACGCCCTTGGCAGGAACTGCATCTCGGCCAGCAGCAGGCCCAGGTGCTCGGTGTGCAGGCCTTTGCGACCGTCCAGGTAAAAGTGGCTGGCGGCCTTGGGCAGTGGCAGCTCGGCCGAAGTGAAGGTTTCGCCAACCTGCTTGAGCCAGGCCGCGCCGACGGCAGCGGGGTCGGCGGCAACGCCCGCTTGCGCCAGGCACACTTCGTTGTCGCTACCAGTGGCCAGTTCGACGGTGAAGCGCCACAGTGCCGGGATGGCCGCGAGCATGCGTTGGCGGCTTTCTTCGGTGCCACCGCCCAGGCGCTGCACCCACTCGCTGGAACGGCGCAGATGGTAGGTGACTTCCTTCAGGGCCTTGGCGGCGATACCGGCGATACGTTCGTCGTTCGAGTCGGCCAGGCCCTGAAGCACGGCGAAATGCCAGGCGTCATACAAGAACTGCTTGGTCATGGTCACGGCGAAATCGCCGTTGGGATGCTCGACCAGCAACAGGTTGCGATAGGCCCGCTCGTCACGGCGGAAGGCCAGGGCATCGGCGTCACGGCCATCATCGAGCAACTCGGCGGCGTAATCCAGCCAGTTGCGCGCCTGGCCGACCAGGTCGAGGCCGACGTTCATCAGGGCCAGCTCTTCTTCGATGGCCGGGGCGCGGCCACACCATTCGCAGAGGCGCTGGCCCTGCACCAGGGCACTGTCGCCGAGCAGCAGCAAGTAGGGGACAAGGGCTTCGTTGTGCATGGCCAACCTCACATGTGCCCGACTTCGTCGGGCAGTTCGTAGAAGCTGGCATGGCGGTAGACCTTGTCGTCCGCCGGGGCGAACAATGGGTCTTTCTCGTCCGGGGAAGAGGCAGTGATCAGTGCCGAAGGCACCACCCACAGGCTCACGCCTTCGCTGCGGCGGGTGTACAGCTCGCGGGCGTTTTCGATGGCCATGGCGGCATCGGCGGCGTGCACGCTGCCGACATGCTTGTGGTTAAGGCCGTGCTTGCTGCGCACGAACACTTCGTAGAGGGTCCAGACAGACATTTTCGATCTCCGCATCAATCGCCGCTCAGGCGGCGTTCTTGTTCTGTTGCTTGCGCGCGTAGGCCACGGCGGCCTCGCGTACCCAGGCACCGTCCTCGATGGCCTTGCGCCGGGTGGCGACACGTTCCTGGTTGCACGGGCCATTGCCTTTGATCACCTCGTAGAACTCGTCCCACTGGATTTCGCCGAAGTCGTAATGGCCGCGCTCGGCGTTCCACTTCAGTTCAGGGTCGGGGGCGGTGCAGCCGAGCAGTTCGAGCTGCGGCACTGTCTGGTCTATGAAGCGCTGGCGCAGTTCATCGTTGGTCTGGCGCTTGATCTTCCAGGCCATGGACTGGGCGCTGTTGGGGGAGTGCTCGTCGCTGGGGCCGAACATCATCAGTGCCGGCCACCACAGGCGGTTGATCGCGTCCTGGACCATGTCCCGCTGGGCCTGGGTGCCGTGGCGCATCATGGTAAGGAGGATTTCGTAGCCCTGGCGCTGGTGGAAGCTCTCTTCCTTGCAGATGCGGATCATCGCGCGCGAATACGGGCCGTAGGAGGTGCGCTGCAGCACCACCTGGTTGACGATGGCGGCGCCATCGACCAGCCAGCCCACTGCGCCCATGTCGGCCCAGCTGAGAGTGGGGTAGTTGAAGATGCTCGAGTACTTGGCCTTGCCACTGTGCAGCTTGGCGATTTCTTCGTCACGGTCGGCGCCCAGGGTTTCCATGGCGCTGTACAGGTACAGACCGTGGCCGGCTTCGTCCTGGATCTTGGCCATCAGCTGCAGCTTGCGCTTGAGGCTGGGGGCCCGGGTGACCCAGTTGCCTTCGGGCAGCATGCCGACGATTTCCGAGTGGGCGTGCTGGGAGATCTGCCGGATGAGGGTCTGGCGATAGGCCTCGGGCATCCAGTTCTTGGCTTCGATCTTGATTTCGGCGTCGATCTTTTCCTGGAAGTTGCGCTCCTCGGGCGACATCTCTTCCAGCGACTTGACGCGCTTGACTCCGGTTTCCACTAGCTGTGCGTACATGTGTTCCGACTCCTGCTAAGGCATGAGTCATTTGTAAGCGATACAAAACATAACGTCAAACAGTTTAATGTGTATCGAATAAGATTTGTGTATCGCTTTGCGGGCCAAGGGGGCTGCTGTGCAGCCCTTTCGCGACACAAGGCCGCTCCTACAGAAGATTGCGTTACCCTGTAGGAGCGGCCTTGCGTCGCGAAAGGGGCGCAAAGCGCCCCCAGCAATCTCCCAGGCAAAAAAAGCCCCGGACGATGCCGGGGCCGAAAAGGCAGCCGAATGAATCAGCTGGCCAACCGTTTGTCGAACACGTGACAGGCCTTGCCCTCTGAACGCTTGAGGGTGCCGCAGGGCTGCAGGCATACCTGGGTGCTGATGCCGATATAGGTCTTGATCTGCTTGGTCAGCTCCCCGGTCAACAGCTTGCGCTGGCCTTCATCGAGTTGCTGGCACTCCGCACGCAGTTCCACATGCACCTCGACACTGTCCAGGTTGCCATTACGATACAGATGAATCTCATAAAGCTCTGAAAGCTGTTTTATTTTCAGCACCTGCTCCTCGATCTGGGTCGGGAACACGTTGACCCCGCGAATGATCAGCATGTCATCGCTGCGGCCGGTGATCTTGCCAATCCGCCGCATCGGCCTGGCGGTGCCGGGCAGCAGGCGAGTGAGGTCGCGGGTGCGGTAGCGCACCATGGGCAACGCTTCCTTGCTCAGCGAGGTGAACACCAGTTCGCCCAGCTGGCCGTCCGGCAGCACCGCGCCGGTGACCGGGTCGATGATCTCGGGGTAGAAATGGTCCTCCCAGATGGTCGGGCCATCCTTGGTTTCGATGCACTCCATCGCCACTCCTGGCCCCATGATTTCCGACAGGCCATAAATGTCGAGGGCATCGATGCCCAGCCTTTGCTCGATCGAGCGGCGCAGCTCATCGGTCCACGGCTCTGCACCGAATATGCCCAGGCGCAGCTTGAGGTCTTGCGGGTCGATGCCCTGGCGCTCGATCTCGTCGGCCAGGTTGAGCATGTAGGAAGGGGTGACCATGATGATGTCGGGCTGGAAGTCGCGAATCAGCTGCACCTGCTTTTCGGTCTGGCCACCGGACATGGGGATCACCGTGCAGCCCAGGCGCTCGGCACCGTAATGCGCGCCAAGCCCGCCAGTGAACAGGCCGTAGCCATAGGAGACATGCACCTTGTCCCCCTTGCGCCCGCCCGCGGCGCGGATCGAGCGGGCGACCACATTGGCCCAGGTGTCGATGTCGTTCTGGGTGTAGCCCACCACTGTCGGCTTGCCGGTGGTGCCACTGGAGGCGTGCAGGCGCACCACCTCTTGCTGGGGCACGGCGAACATGCCGTAGGGGTAGTTGTCGCGCAGGTCGTTCTTGCCGGTGAAGGGGAACTTCGCCAGGTCTTCCAGGCACTTGAGGTCGTCGGGGTGGGCGCCGTATTCGGCAAAACGCTGACGGTACAGCGGCACGTTGTCATAGGCGTGCTTCAGGCTCCAGCGCAGGCGCTCCAGCTGGTGCTGGCGCAAGGCGTCGACACTGGCGGTTTCCATCGGGTCCAGCAGAGCACGATCGGCATCATGGTACATGTTCATGGCTTCACTCGAATTGTTCTTGTACGCCGCGCGGCACCGGTTGCAGGCCGTGCGGTGAGTGTCATGGAAGCAGCATATACGGCTGCGTTCGGTTCGGTAACAAGGCGATGGTCCGAGCCGCTCAGAGGCGTTCGATGACCATCGCG
Organism: Pseudomonas sp. TE3-3-F2023; assembly: GCF_036784815.1. Lineage (NCBI taxonomy): Bacteria > Pseudomonadati > Pseudomonadota > Gammaproteobacteria > Pseudomonadales > Pseudomonadaceae > Pseudomonas > Pseudomonas sp. TE3-3-F2023. The sequence continues at coordinate 3,599,779 of NZ_CP145113.1, forward strand.
ATGCCCTGGCCAACGCCGATGCACATGGTGCACAAGGCGTAGCGTCCGGCGGTTTCTTCCAGCTCGTGCAATGCGGTGGTGACCAGGCGTGCACCACTCATGCCCAACGGGTGACCCAGGGCGATGGCACCACCATTGCGGTTGACCCGCTCGTCGTCGTCGGCCAGGCCGAGCTCGCGCAGCACCGCGAGGCCCTGGGCGGCAAAAGCCTCGTTGAGCTCGATGACGTCCATGTCGGCCAGCGACAACCCGGTAAGTTCCAGCACCTTGCGGGTAGCCGGCACCGGGCCGATGCCCATCAGCCGTGGTTCGACCCCTGCCACCGCCATGCCGACGATGCGGCCGCGGGCCTTCAGGCCATGGCGGCGCGCGGCAGCGCTGCTGGCGAGCAGCAGGGCGCATGCACCATCGTTGACCCCGGAGGCATTGCCGGCGGTGACGCTGCCGCCGTCGCGGAACGGGGTACCCAGCCTGGCCAGTTGCTCCAAGGTGGTATCGCTGCGGGGATGTTCGTCGTGCTCGACCACTTTGGCCGGGCCTTTGCGCTGCGGGATCTCGACCGGCACGATTTCCCGTGCCAGGCGCCCACGTACCTGGGCGGCGGCGGCCTTGTGCTGGCTGCGCAGGGCAAAGGCGTCCTGGTCGGCGCGGGAAATACCGAACCGCTCGGCAACGTTCTCGGCCGTTTCCGGCATCGAATCGGTACCGAAGGCTGCCTTCATCAGCGGGTTGACGAAGCGCCAGCCGATGGTGGTGTCGAACAGCTCGGCCGCACGGCCGAACGCCTGCTCCGACTTGCCCATGACGAACGGTGCGCGTGACATCGACTCCACGCCGCCGGCCAGCATCAGCCCGGCTTCGCCGCAGCGCAGGGCGCGGGCTGCATTGCCAATGGCGTCCAGGCCGGAGCCACACAGGCGGTTGATGGTGGTGCCGGGCACTTCGATCGGCAGCCCGGCCAGCAGGCTGGCCATGTGCGCGATGTTGCGGTTGTCCTCGCCAGCCTGGTTGGCGCAGCCGAGGATGACGTCGTCGATGGCTTTCCAGTCCAGCTCGGGGTGGCGCTGGATCAGGGCCTTGAGCGGGATGGCGGCCAGGTCATCGGCGCGCACGCCGCTCAAGGCCCCGGCATAACGGCCGATGGGGGTGCGCACGGCGTCGATGATTAAGGCATCGGCCAGGGTGTGTTCAGTCATCTTGCGTCTCCTGCGCCAGCACGGTGCCGCGCACTTTGTAGGACTTGCCATGGAACATCGCCACCAGCTCACAGCGCTGGTTCTCGATGCGGACATCGTAAAGGCCGGTACGGCCCTTGCGGCTGACCTCGCTGGCGCGGGCGGTAAGTACATCATCGCGCAGCGCCGGAGCCAGGTAGTCAATGCTGCAGCCCAGGGCGACAGTGGCCTGGTCGTAACTGTTGCAGGCGAAGGCAAATGCCGAGTCGGCCAGGGCGAACAGGAAACCGCCATGGCAGGTGCCATGACCCTGGATCATGTCGGCGCGTACCAGCATGCGCAGGCACGCCTGGCCCGGGCCGGCTTCCAGCAGGCGGATGCCCAGGCCCTGGGTGGCCTGGTCGCGGGCGTACATGGCCTCGGCACAGGCTTGTGCCAGTTCGACTTCAGTCATGCAGGGTGCCTCCTTTGGCTTCGCAGCGGCGTAACAGCAGGGAAGGGCGGTAGCGGCTCTCGCCGTAGCTGCGCTGCAGGTTGTCGAGCACGCGCAGGGTGTGGGGGATGCCGATGTTCGCGGCCCAGGCCAGCGGGCCGCAGGGGTAGTTGACGCCGGCACGCATGGCCAGGTCGATGTCAGCGGCGCTGCCGACACCTTGCAGCACAGCATCGGCGGCCTCGTTGGCGAGCATCGCCACGGTACGCAGCACCACCAGGCCGGGCAGGTCGGCGACCGCCGTTACCTTCAGGCCGGCACGCCGCAGCAAGGCCACCGCGTGATCCCGAGCGTTGTCGCTGGTGTCGGCCGACCAGCTGATGGCGAGGCGGGTGGCGGTGGTGTAGTCCAGCGCGAGGTCCAGCAGCACCAGGTTGCGCAGGCCGTCGTCCCGGGCCCGCTGGCTGGCCAGGCGGCCATCAGACAGCGCCAGGGTGGCATCGCCCACGTGGAGCAAACCGCCGCCGGCGCGCTGGGTCACGGCGATGCCGCTTTGGCGCAGGCGCTCGATCAGCGGCTGCATCACCCCCAGGTCGCCTTCGACGACGCAGGCGTCGACGATGGCGGGGCTGTGCAGTTCGGCTGGCTGCGGGCGTTCGGCGCCTTCGGCATAGCTATAGAAGCCTTGGCCGGTCTTGCGCCCGAGGCGGCCCGCGTCCACCAGTTCCTTCTGCACCAGCGAAGGCTGGAAGCGGAAGTCGCCGTAAAATGCATCGAAGACCGAACAGGTGACGGCGTAATTGACATCGTGGCCAATCAGGTCGGTGAGTTCGAACGCGCCCATGCGGAAACCACCGGCATCACGCAGCAGCGCATCGAGGCTGGCGCAATCGGCTGCGCCTTCCTGCAGCAGGCGCAGGCTCTCGGCGTAGAACGGCCGCGCCACACGGTTGACGATGAAGCCCGGCGTGGAGCGTGTGTGCACCGGCTGCTTGCCCCAGGCCTGGGCGGTGGCATGAATGCACGTGGCAACGGCCGGGGCGGAGGCCAGGCCCGAGACCACTTCGACCAGGGCCATCAGCGGTGCCGGGTTGAAGAAATGCATGCCAACCACCTGTTGCGGGCGCTGCAGCCCGGCGGCGAGGCTGGTGATGGACAGCGACGAGGTGTTGCTGGCGAGGATGCAGTCGGTGGCGCACAAGGCTTCCAGCTGGTTGAACAGCGCTTGCTTGACCTGCAGGTTCTCGACGATGGCCTCGATCACCAGGCGAGCATCGGCCAGGGCTTCGAGGTGGTCCACCGGGCACAGCCGGGCGCTGATGGCTTCCCGTTCGGCAGCCGGCAACTTGCCTTTTTCCACCAGGCGGGCAAGTTGCCGCTCTATGCCGGCCACCGCCTGGGCTGCAGCGCCAGGGCGGTTGTCGTAGAGCTTTACCGGGTGGCCGGCCTGAGCCGCAACCTGAGCGATGCCTGCGCCCATGGCGCCCGCACCGATCACCGCCACCTGAGCGTTGCTTGCGAGTGCGCTCATGATCAACGCCCCTTGAATGCCGGCGTGCGCTTGTTCATGAACGCACTCACGCCTTCGCGATAGTCCTCGCTGCGCCCGGCCAGGCGCTGCAGGTCGCGCTCCAGTTCCAGCTGTTCATCGAAACCGTTGTCGAAACTGGCGTTGAGGCTGCGCTTGATCAGGGCCAGCCCGTAAGTGGGCTGGGTGGCGAGCTGTCGGGCGAGGGTGAGGGCTTCGTCGCGCAGCGCGGCATCGTCCACCACGCGGTGGATCAGCCCCCATTGCTGGGCCTGTTCGGCGCCCAGGCGCTCGCCCAGCATCGCCAGGGCCTTGGCCCGCGCCATGCCGACCAGGCGCGGCAGCAGCCAGGTACCGCCGGAGTCGGGTACCAGGCCAATCTTGCAGAAGGCCTGGATGAAGCTGGCCGAGCGGGCCGCCAGCACCAGGTCGCAAGCCAGCGGAATGTTGGCACCGGCACCGGCAGCCACACCGTTCACCGCGCAGACTACCGGCAGCGGCAGGTCGCGCAGGGTGCGCACCAGCGGGTTGTAGAACTTGTCGATCGATTCGCCCAGGTCCGGCATCTCGGCGCCCGGGGCGACGTTGCGGTCGGACAGGTCCTGGCCGGCGCAGAATCCACGGCCTTCGGCAGTCAGCAACAACACCCGTGCTTCGCTGCTCTGGCGTACTTGCTTGAGTGCCTCGCGCACTTCCAGGTGCATGGCGGTATTGAAGCTGTTCAGCTGCTCGGGGCGATTCAACGAGAGGAGGGCGACGCCTTCCTCGATGGAAAACAGGATGTGCTGGAAAGTCATGACAGACTCGCTCCGTCAGTCGAGGGAAAGGTGATCAGCGGCCCTGGAAGCGAGCCTGGCGTTTTTCCTGGAAGGCACGGATGCCTTCGTCGCGGTCGGCGGTGCCGGCCAGCAGGGTGAAGGCATGGCGTTCGAAACGCAGGCCGCTGGCCAGGTCGGTATCGCCGGCCTTGAGCAGCGCTTCCTTGGCCAGGCGCACCGCCAGCGAGGCCTTGGCGGCGATGCTGCGGGCGACGTGCAGGGCGCGTTCGACGGTGAGTTCCGGCTGGGTGATTTCGCTGACCAGCCCGGCCTGCAAGGCATGACGGGCGGTGATGGCTTCGCCGGTCAGCACCATTTGCATGGCCAGCGGCTTGCCTACAGCCCGCAGCAGGCGCTGAGTGCCACCGGCGCCGGGGATGATGCCGAGGTTGATTTCTGGCTGGCCGAAACGGGCGTCACTGCCGGCGATGACGATGTCGGCGCACATCATCAGTTCGCAGCCGCCCCCAAGGGCATAGCCGTTGACGGCGGCGATCAGTGGCTTGGGGAAGGCGGCGATGCTTTGCCAGTGGGCCACCCGGGGGTCGTTGAGGATGCCGACCAGATCGCGCTCGGCCATTTCGCGGATATCAGCGCCTGCGGCGAATGCCTTGCGGCTGCCGGTGATGACCACCGCGCGGGTCTGCTCGTCTTGCCCGGCCGCTTCCAGCGCGGCGGCCAGCTCTGCCAGTAGCTCGGTGCACAGGGCGTTGAGTGCCTCGGGCCGTTGCAGGGTAATGAGCAGCACACCGTGGTCGGGCGCCTGCACATCGAGATATCGCGGCATGTCGGGTTCCTCTGGCTGCACGCACGGCACATCGTGGGGCCGGCATTTCTTGGAATTGTTTGCAGGGGCGTGATGCGGGATCACGTCCAGGTGGAGCCAGTATATGCATTGCGCGATACAACAATGCAACATTCAAAATTGTTTCATGTATCTCTTTCTGTGTGAGTGACAACTGCCTCAGCAAAGGGTTTCATGATGTTGAATCGCTTCATCAACCTGTATTCAACGCATAATGCTGAATTTATGGGAGCGCGATGACTCCAGCAAAAGCGATACACGACCATGCTGATTGACGCACCACAAGATTGTGATACAAGATCAAGGCGCATTTGAAATCATTTCAGGAGCTTTGCCATGCCTTGCTATCGACTGGACGGCCTGACGCCCGTGGTTCATCCGACAGCCTACGTGCACCCCAGCGCCGTGCTGATCGGTGATGTCATCGTCGGCCCTCGTTGCTACGTCGGCCCCCTGGCATCAATGAGGGGGGATTTCGGTCGTATCGTGCTGGAGGAGGGCGCCAACCTGCAGGACACCTGCGTGATGCACGGTTTCCCGGGTGGCGATACGGTGGTCGAACGCAACGGGCATGTCGGGCACGGTGCCGTGCTGCACGGCTGCCGCGTGGGCGAAGACGCCTTGATCGGCATGAACGCAGTGGTGATGGATGGTGCCCATGTGGCACCGCGTTGCATTGTCGCGGCCACGGCATTCGTCAAGGCGGGCTTCGAATGTGCGGCGCAAAGCCTGGTGATGGGCTCGCCAGCTCAGGTCAAACGCCCGTTGACCGAACAGGAACTGGCCTGGAAGCAACGCGGCACGGCGGAGTACCAACACCTGGCGCAACGCTGCATGAACAGCATGGTCGAATGCCCGCCGCTGACCGAGGTCGAGCCCGAGCGCCCACGCATGGAAGACACCGGCGTCAGGCCCAAAGGCCAGGCATCGGCATGAGCCTGGCAGCGTCGCGCAATGGCCACGCGGCACGCCGCGCAGGTATAGTCGGTGCTTTAACCGCGCATAGTTCGCCCATGAGCAATCTCGCCCCACTGAACAACTTGATCACCCGCTTCCAGGAACAGACGCCAATCCGCGCCAGTTCCCTGATCATCACTTTATACGGCGACGCCATCGAACCCCACGGCGGAACCGTTTGGTTGGGCAGCCTGATCAACCTGCTGGAGCCGATCGGCATCAACGAGCGCCTGATCCGCACATCGATCTTCCGCCTTACCAAGGAAGGCTGGCTCACCGCCGAAAAGGTCGGCCGCCGCAGTTACTACAGCCTGACAGGTACGGGCCGCCGGCGGTTCGAGAAAGCCTTCAAGCGGGTCTACAGCCCGAGCCAGCCAGCCTGGGACGGTGCCTGGACGCTGGTGTTGCTCTCGCAACTGGAGGCCGGCAAACGCAAGGCTTTGCGTGAAGAGTTGGAATGGCAGGGCTTCGGGGCCATGGCGCCGAACCTGCTGGGCTGCCCACGGGCAGACCGCGCCGACCTGGCCACCACCTTGCGTGACCTGGAGGCGAGCGACGACAGCATCGTCTTCGAAACCCACACCCAGGAAGTGCTGGCATCCAAGGCCATGCGCGCCCAGGTTCGGGAAAGCTGGCGTATCGACGAACTGGGGCAGCAGTACAGCGAGTTCATCCAGCTGTTCAGGCCACTTTGGCAAGGTTTGAAAGAGCAGCAAGAGCTCGATGCGCAGGATTGCTTCCTTGCACGAACGCTGCTGATTCACGAATACCGCCGGCTGCTGCTGCGTGACCCGCAACTGCCGGACGAGCTGTTGCCTGGGGATTGGGAGGGAAGGGCCGCGCGACAGTTGTGCCGTAACCTTTATCGGCTGGTGTTTGCCAAAGCGGAAGAATGGCTGAATGCAGCGCTGGAAACGGCTGATGGGCCGTTGCCGGATGTGAATGAAGGCTTTTACAGGCGTTTTGGCGGGCTTGTTTGAAGATTGAGTGCAGAGGCGGGTTATATATAACTACGCTAAATGAGTATTTAGTGTAGTTATACCTTATTTGCATATGCAGCATGGCAAATGGGGGGGGTATGCCTGGCCCTCAGGTATCGCGCGGTCCTCATGTATCTTTTGTCGCTTGTACTGATCACATCGCTTTCAGGCCAGCACCCACAGGGATGGTGCGTGGCTTGCGGTCTGCGCGAGATGTAAACAACTGTCCTCTCAATCCTGCGGGCCCTTGTAGGAGCGGCCTTGCGTCGCGATGGGCTGCGCAGCAGCCCCAAGGTTTCAAAGCAGACGCATGAATTGTTGGGGCTGCCTTGCAGCCCATCGCGACACAAGGCCGCTCCTACAATTGACCGCGTTAACCGATCGACCGGAAGTTGGGTTGCCGGTGATGGGAAGCGTGACAACCTCAATGGCGCTGGCTGACAGGCGCTAGTCGTCAGTGTGGTCATGCATGCGCTGGGTTTGTCCTGATAAACAAAGTCGAGGGTGATCGTACCAGGTTTCGTTCAAGCACTCAGGGTAGCCAACAGTCCAAAAGGCAAGGCTAACGCATCTGGCACCAGGTCGGCGCTAGTGATGGTAAGCGAGCGATGGATCAGGACAGATTATCTAGACCAGGGAGCTTTCCCTGGTCCCAAAGTGCCTCACTCGTGGGCCGGTGACCAAATATAGACTAGCGCATAATGTGTATTATGTTAAATGGCGTATTTGGAAGCGCCCGTTCATATTTCGTCTATCACGCCCCCTGTGACTGGTCTAAGAAAATGAGAAGCGTCGACGCAAAAAAAGATACTGAGTAATCAAACCCGTAGCCTTTACCCTCGAAATTCGCCGGGACCGTTCGTAACCGATTGCGGAGACCGGCTTACCTGGCCAGATCTAAATGCCGTGTTGCCGGCGTTGGCTGAGCAGCTCGGCGACGGCACTCCTGACCGATATTTAGACACGCGATCTTCTCTATCAACTACGAGGGTGTGGAGTACTTTCCACGTTTCGCCCTCGAAGCACGCACCTTGGCCATTGCGGCCCAGGGAATGCAGCGCGTCATCGCTGTGCTGGCCACCAGGATGAATGACTGGGCCATGGCTTTGTGGTTCGAATCATCCAATTCGTATTTGGGGGGTAAGCTGCCGAAGGACATCATATCCTACGACCCCGACGCGGTTGTTCAAGCCGCACAGGAGGAGATAGATGGGGCCTCGCATGGCTAGCGCTGCTCGTGGCTAGGCCCATCCTCGCGCCTCGCTCGCTATACCCGAGAGACAATACCGCATTATTTAACTACGCCCTCCTCCATCCAGGCTCCCTGCCTGCAGTCTAATGAGACTGAGTGGGTGGATACCCATGCGGCCGACCAACTCTTCAATTCTTTGAATCGTCGGCGACTTGAGTCCGCGCTCAAGGGAGCTCACGTAGGTTCGGCTAAGCGTCTTGCCGCTGAGCTGCTCTGATAGCTCCTAGCACCGCTACGAAATCTTCCGACTTCACTCGTTCGACAATGCACGCGTTCCATAGTGATGGAATGGCATGAGTCTCGGCTGTCAGCAAAGCAGCCTCCCAGTAGCCTTTCAGTTTCAAACTCCCACCACCCACTGCCAGGCGCGAGGGGTTGAGCAAATTTATGATACTGGCCATCCCAAGACCCAATGCATCACCCCCGGCCCTTACTGTTGCCATGGCGATAGGGTCATCATCATTTGCCAAACGTGCGAGCGCCTCGCCACTGATGCCAAGCAGGGTGGCCATAGCGCCGCCACCGGCTATTTCATCCAGCCGCTTAACTGATCCATCAATGTGCAGCGGGAGGTACCCAAGCTCGCCAGCCCAGCCATTAACACCACGTAACCTCCGTCCGTGCGTCATGAATGCGGCGCCGATGGCAGTGCCAGCCATGATCACGCCACCTGTAAAATCATCGCTAGCATCCTGCATTTCTTCCAACAGGGCCGCCTCTACATCATTGATGACTGTCACCTGGCACACAAGTGCTTTGAGCGAGGTTTCTGGACGCCAGCCTGTCAGGCTGGGTAGGACATCGCAGCTAACGATCTCGCCGTCGGAAGCGACCAGACCAGGTACCGCGATACCAATACGAGTCGGGCGTAGATTCAGATCATCTATGAAGGCGCGGAGCTGGGCGGAAAAGTCTTCGGGTGTATAGCTGGGCCCAGTTTCAAATCGTCGTGAAAAGGCTCCGCATAATAGCAGTAGCTTAGTACCGCCCAAGTCGGCGCCAATGATGATCTCATTCCCTTCAGGGGTACTGTGCATTGCGATACCTTTGGTTTGGGGTGGACATCTTCAGGTCTCGGGCTTGAATGGCTCATCATTTAGTTGTACGCGATAGTGTACTGAAGGCACCTCACGAACTGGTAAGTCACGTTAGGGATCGCTGAACATATGCGTGATGCAAAAGCTCTCTGTGATGTTTCTTCGGCGCGAGGAGTAGTGCCTCGGTGTCGTTGAGCAGCTGCTGCCACTCCTGGGTCGACATTACCGGAAGATTAGTGCCTGTCATGATGGCATCCCCAGTACTGTATGTACATACAGTATTCTGAAAAAGCCCGGCTGCATAGAGAGTGCGGACGAAGTGCGCCTGCGACGGGAGTTAAGGTTGGCCAGATTGAACAAGACTCGCCGAGCAACCCGCAAAGCCTGGATTCGGCTGACACAGACTGGGTTCATCCAAGCGACTTGCGATAGCCCTCCCCCGATACTATTCACGTCCTTTTCACATGCGATGTGGGAACGTTAGCTATCCCTACGTGTGATAGAAGCTCCCTTGCCCGCCTAGCAGCGGGCTTTCTTTTGCCCGCAATTCCCCATTGACTCGGGCCATTCGTCCGTTGGTCTGTCCGCTTCATCGGCCATGGTTGTCCTCTAAAGACACCAGCCAGAGCCTTTCTCATGCGACAGCTATTCCAATCGATAAGCCTTCCCCTCGCCTGCACTCTGCTGTGGGCCTGCTCCGCTCCCGAAACGAAGTCTCCTGTGGAAACACCTGGCAGGCCCGAGTCTGGTAAAACCCAGCTGCTGGAAGCCGGCGCCGCGACGCTGCAGTCCAAGCCGCCCATTGAGGCCATCAACGCCTACCTGGATGGCTTTCACTTCTACAACGGGCATCCGGACGTGCAGATGGAAGCTCACCATTACTGCTCGATCCTCAATGAGGATGTCATCCAGTGCGTGATCTTCGACGGCAATACGAAGGACGCTAAGATTATGGGCGTCGAGTACATCATCGACGAGAAGCTTTTTGCCGGATTACCACCCAAGGAGAAGGCGATGTGGCACAGCCATGGTTACGAGGTCTCCTCTGGGCAACTGGTCGCCCCAGGCATTCCTGTACCTGCTGAGCATGCTCTGATGGAGCGCCTGGCGCGTACTTATGGGAAGACTTGGCACACCTGGCACACCGATCAGGACAAAGCGCTGCCGGTGGGTGTGCCGCAGTTGATGATGGGCTTTACCGCAGATGGGCAGGCTGATCCGGCGATGGTCGAACAGCGCAATCGGCGCCTGGGTGTGGATGCTGCGAAAACCAAAGCCGAGCGGGCTGACATTCGTATTCCTGAAGCTGATCCCCAGGCTGATGGCTGGCAGCACGGTACCGTCATTCAAATCACCGATCCAACTGGCGCGCATCTGCACCGCCCCGCTACATCGACTCCGGCGAATACCAACAGCCGTTCCAGCCAATAGCAAATTCAGAGGTATATAGCTCCGCCATTGGGCGTGCCCCTTCAGGGACGGCTGTCGTGAACCGCAACCTGGCATAGCGAGGTTACGGCCCTATCGGGCTTTTATCCTCACGCCTCTGGCTCTCCATGGGCCGGCGCCCTCCGCTTGCTATGGATAACACGATAGTGGGGGCTTAACAGGTTGCCACCTCATGGCCAACCTCAAACATTGCATTCAGGTCAGGAGCTTCCATCTTGCCTTCGGCGCAGCTAAGGCCGAGTCGCTGTCATCAGAGGATGAACTACGCTTCCTAAACAACACCGTAGATCGAAGACGCATTGCAGACGGTCGTTAAGGCCGGATGCTGGTGGTAAGGGAATGGCCATTCTTCGGGATCCGAGACCCTCATCACCATCGTCGGGGTGCGCTCCGTGAGAATCCAAAAGCTGCACATCGCCTTTCTGTATCTCACGCTTCTCCTGGGGGGTTGTACAACAATCAACATACCTCACGAACCCAGTCACGCCTTGCCTGCGAACGATTCGGCATTCGGCCGATCTATCCAGGCCCAGGTTGCCCCCCATCAAGGACAATCGGGCTTTCGCCTATTCCCGGAGAGTGCCGAGGCTTTCGCCGCCCGCGCGGAACTGATTCGCAACGCTCAAAGCAGCATTGACCTGCAGTACTACATCGTCCACGACGGTATAAGTACTCGAATACTGCTGAGCGAGCTCCTCGTCGCTGCCGACCGTGGCGTGCGCGTCAGGATCTTGCTCGATGACACCACCAGCGATGACCTGGAGCAAACCATCGCGACACTGACGATGCATCCGCATATACAGATCCGCGTGTTCAATCCTCTCCATCTTGGCCGCAGTACCGTCGTGACACGCACAATGGGTCGGCTATTCAACCTTTCTCAGCAACACCGGCGTATGCACAACAAATTGTGGTTGGTAGACAATTGCGTGGCCATCGTTGGAGGGCGCAATCTGGGTGACGAGTATTTCGATGCCGAGCCCAACAGAAATTTCACTGACATTGACATGCTCAGTGTCGGCCCGGTCGCAGCACAGTTGGAATATAGTTTTGATGAGTACTGGAACAGTGTCCTCAGCAAGCCCATCGAGCAGTTCATATCGTTCAAGCCGTCTAGCAAAGACCTGAAAGATCTTCGGACTCGGCTGGATGCCTCCTTGGAGGCAACGCGCACCCAGAAGCACGCGCTCTATCAGCAATTGATGAGCTATACCACCCAGCCACGCCTGAATAACTGGCGCAAGGAGTTGATCTAGCCTGGAACAAAGCGATGTGGGATGCACCGAGCAAGGTATTGGCGAGTGGTGAACCCGCTCCGCACTTGCTGTTGGCCACCCAATTGGCACCCGAGCTCAACGGAGTCAGCAAGGAGTTAATCTTGGTATCGGCATACATGGTGCCTGGACAACCGGGGGTGGTTTACCTGACCCGTCGAGCCGACGCCGGCGTGTCGATCAGCTTGTTGACCAACTCGCTGGAGGCCACCGACGTACCGGCTTCGCACGGTGCTTACGCACCCTATCGCAAGACCTTGCTTGAGCATGGTGTGCAGCTGTTCGAATTACGTCGTCAAGCCGGTGATCGAAGCGAAAGCGATACCAGGCCGCGCTTCTCTCGCAAGGGCTCCTCCAGCGGCCCTTCTAGCAGCTCCGACTCCAGCCTGCATACCAAGGCGATGATTTTCGACCAGCAAAAAGCGTTTGTCGGTTCGTTCAATTTCGATTCGCGCTCTTTGCTGTGGAATACCGAGGTCGGTGTCTTGGTTGATGATCCGCAGCTCGCCGGACGGGTGCGCGAACTGGCGCTGGAGGGCATGGCACCTGCTCTAAGTTATCAGGCCCGGCTGCAAGATGATCACTTGGTCTGGGTTACCGAAGACATGGCCAACAACGCACGTTGACCACTGAACCGGGGGGCTGGTGGCGGCGCTTCAATTCCTGGCTCAGCAGCTCAATAGGGCTTGAAAAGATGCTTTAGCATGGGAAAGACAAATCATGCGGCGGCCAGTTCTGCTTCGGAAAGTTCCATGTCCGTGTGACAGTGAATCGCCTCTGGTTTCCTAGAACTCCACCTTGCCCCGGCCCGCCTTGACAGTGCTGCGCCTGGCTTTTCCTTCGAGGCGACGGGTCTTCGAGCCGAGGGTCGGCTTGGTGGGGCGGCGTTTCTTCTCGGTCTTGCCAGCAGTGATGATCAACTCGGCAAGACGCGCCAGTGCGTCAGCACGGTTCTGCTCCTGTGTGCGGTATTGTTGTGCCTTGATGATCAACACACCGTCGCCGGTGATGCGGCTGTCACGCAGCGCCAACAGCCGCTCCTTGTAGAACTCGGGCAGCGACGAGGCGGGAATGTCGAAGCGCAGGTGCACGGCGCTGGACACTTTGTTGACATTCTGACCACCTGCGCCTTGCGCGCGGATGTAGGTCAGTTCGATATCGGCATCTGGCAGATGCACGTTATTAGAGATGGTCAGCATGGCATGGCCTTTGTAATTCCCCCCATTATCACAGCCTTCGCCGCTCACCCACAGAACAAAATTCTTATTTTCCGAGGCTAGTTGTAATCAATGAACAACGAACGATTCACCATCACATCAGGCAATAGAATTCCGTAACCTCTGCCACAATCTCTCCCTTGGCATCATAAAGCCTCGCCTCTGGCGTCATGGCCATGGAGCGGGCCTCGAGCACGTAGCGCTGCCCAGCCTTGAAATGCTCGTAGTCTAGGGTCAGGTAGCATTGCCTTACCGTGGTTCCTCCCATCAGGCTGATGCCACCGCCACCATTGACCTCGTAGTCGAACCTGACGACCAATTCATGGCTGCCGGGGCTGACCTCAAAGAAGCGCCCGTCGCGCAGGCGTTGTTTATCCAGGCGTTCGGCCAACAGCACACGGTCATTCGGAAATGGCGTCGAGAGGTCGACCCAAGCCAACTGTGGGTTGGCAGTGGGCATCGGCGCCTGGCAACCCGCAAATGCAGCGATCGCGAACAACAGCGTCAACTTACGCATGGGTAGCTCCCCAAAGGCTCCTGGACTCACTATTCAGGATAACGCCGACAAGTGTCGAGTGCGCCTGAAGGGACGACCGAAGCCCCCTCCTTCGCCTTCATGCTGATACTTGGTTCACGCAGCCCCTTCTCGTATGATCGTCGCAATCTGATCTGGAACGGATTTCGTGAAGTCGTTACCTGAAAATGTCCCAATTACCCCTGCCGCCCCCAAGGACGCGAAATGGAACGTGGGCGAGGCTGCCAACCAGCTCTCATGGGACGACCTGCGGATCATCAAAACGCTCAGTGAGTGTGGCAATCGCGCTGCCACGGCCAAGAAGCTCGGCATCAACGTGTCCACCGTCTCCCGCAGGGTCTCCCAGGTTGAAAAAACACTGGGCGTAGCCTTGTTCGACCACCGCAAATCAGGCTATCTGCTCACCATCGAGGGCGCGGAGTTGCGTGCTCTCGCCGAACGCGTGGAGCTGGACATTGTCAGCGTGACGAGGCGTGTCTCACGTGCCGGCCAAGGGCCACTCGGAAAGCTTCGTATCACCACCAGCGACTCACTGCTGCTTTACTTCCTCACCCCCATCATCGCGGACTTCAAGGCCCTCAATGAAGGCATCACGATCGAGGTGCTGGTGGGCAACGAATCACTGAGCCTTGCGCGAGACGAATCGGATATTGCGGTTCGAGCCACCAGGAAACCCGCCGAAAGCCTGGTGGGTCGCAAACTGGCCACAATCGCCTGGGCGCCCTACGGCAGCAGCAACCACACATCGCCTGCTCCTCTGTTCACAGAAGGCCAGGCATGGGTTTCCTATTCCGCGGCGCTACGCGGGCTCAAGGCAACGAGCTATGTCGAAAACAGGGTCGCTGCCGAGTGCATCTCGTACCGCACCGATTCGGTTGCGGCGGCAAGTGCTGCAATCGCGGCAGGCCTGGGGGTGGGTTTTCTGCCCTGCATGCTGGGTGATATCACACCAGGGCTTGAACGAGTCGGCCCGGTGGTGCCGGAGCTGCAGGATGAGCTGTGGCTGCTGACGCACCAGGACATCCGCAAATCGTGGCGGGTCAAAGCCTTCATGACATTCTGTGCCGCTGCCGTTGCCAATCAGAAGCCGTTGATCGAGGGCCAACTGGTACTCCCGGTCACGTAGAGCGAAACCGGGAGTGCGGGTCACTCAGCGCGTGGGCCAAGTACCGCTTTGCAGGCGATTTCGATCAGTTGTGGGCGCTGGGCAAGCCTCGAAACGCCGATGATGTTGCTGGCGCATTGAGGCCGCTCCGTGCCGTAGGCGGCCTTGCGTACCTTGCCGACCACGGCAAAGGCCGCGTCCATGTCCAGTACGTAAAGCGTCTCTTCCACGACATCTTCAAGCGTCGCTCCATACAGCGCGAGCAGCTTGGCGATATTGTCGTAGGCGGCGCGCATCTGATCCCCCATCGAAGAGAAATCACAGGGCCTGCCGTCACGATCCAGCGGTGCCGGCGCGACCAGGTTGCCTTCTTCGTCATGATTGAACTGGCCCGATACGTAGATCTCGTTCCCTACCCGCCGAGCCTGCGGATACCCATAGGAACTCTCCCACGGCACGCCCCAATAGGCGGTTTGTCTGTTGAGTGGTTGTGAAGCTGCCATCGCTTTCTCCTGGCGTAAACCGGATCAGGTAGATCCGCGTTTGCGGGCGAATCCTAGCAGCAGGATGAACAAGCGGATGATGCATTAATGCGCTCCTGAGAGCGCAAAAGTGCGCCACCGCATCGCTCAGCGATTCGCTATCTTGTGCTCGGACTCAAGCAACGGCCATCACTGAGGACGTCATCCAGTGCCTCAGCACAGTCTGCCGAAGGCAGGCGCCGTGACTTGTGCGATGACCACCATCCAGCTGACAGGGAACAACAATGAACAATCCAAAAACTGAAGTCCTGACCCCATTCAACAGCCAACTGATCTTCATCGATCAGCAGCCGCAGATGGCCTTTGGCGTTCAGAGCATCGATCGCCAGACGCTGAAAAACAACACCGTAGGCCTGGCCAAGGCAGCCAGGATCTTCAATGTGCCCACCACCATCACGACGGTCGAGACTGAAAGCTTCTCTGGGCACACCTACCCCGAGCTGCTCGCCGTCTTCCCCGACGCTCCGCTGCTGGAGCGAACCTCCATGAACTCCTGGGATGACCAGAAGGTGCGTGACGCACTCAAGAAAAACGGGCGCAACAAGATCATCGTTTCCGGCCTGTGGACGGAGGTGTGCAACACCACGTTCGCGCTGTCTGCAATGAACGATGCCGGCTATGAAATCTACATGGTTGCCGACGCCTCCGGTGGCACCACCAAGGAAGCCCACGACTACGCCATGCAGCGCATGATTCAGGCAGGCGTGATTCCGGTGACCTGGCAACAAGTGCTGCTGGAGTGGCAACGCGACTGGAAAAACCGCGACACCTACGATGCCGTCATGGAACTGGTGAAAGAACACTCCGGCGCGTACGGCATGGGTGTCGACTATGCCTACACCATGGTGCACAAAGCACCAGAGCGCGTTCAGCACGGCCCAACCCTGGCCCCGGTTGCTGCCGCTGTCTGACCATTGCCAGCCCCTGCATCCAGGGGCTGTTCATTGACCCGCTGATGGGTACGCCGGCTATCTGACAGGCCACCGAATCGAGCGTTATCGTCTGTAGCCCGCCCAAGGCTGCAGTGGCCTGCTCTGCCCCCTCGAAACGTGCGTGCCCACTTCATTGATTAATGGATTGGTATGAACAGCGATCACTGCACTGTGCTGGCGACTGTCGCACTGAAAACAACCGGGCTCCTCAAGCCCTGGCAGGTCACGACTGCCAAGAAGTTGATGCTGGAGAACCTGGACACTGGCATAACTGTTACGGAACTCGCCCAAGCCTGCTCGCTGTCGCGTAGCCATTTCACACGAATGTTCAGAGATACCATGCACGTGCCCCCTCAGCAGTGGATGCGTGAACAACGGTTGCGCAAAAGCAAGGAACTACTGGGGGGCTCGGGAATGATGCTTGCCGAGATCGCACTGGAGTGCGGTTTCTGCGATCAGTCCCACTTCTGTCGCACATTCGTGAAGGCCGAGGGGATGTCGCCGCAGGCCTGGCAGCGACAAGCGTCCATTCGAACTGAGCCTCTGCTCAGTCAGGGAGCACATTTGTGCTCTGTCGCTGACGCTGGACATCGACCAATGTCCACCCCTGGCGGTCCCAGGTACGTTCCTGGCCACACACCAAAATTTCGTACCCCTGAAGTTAATGCGTTTAGTCAGCTTCCCAGACATTCCTTGCACACCGCGGGAACGGGCCCGGGTCATAACAGTACACACAGACCTTCCTGTGTCTGACCTGAGGTAAGCGATCATGGCAAACAATCAAGACAAGGGTGGCAACCAAGGCAATGCTGACACTGGCATGGGTAACAACACTGCCGGCACCGGCCAGCAAGGCGGCCAGGGTTCGGGCGGTCGGATGCCCGGCCAGCAGCAAGGTGGCAGCCAGTCCGGCCAGAAACCTGAGGACAAGATGAACAAGGACTGGGAACGTTCCCGTGACACAGGCAGCCAAGGCGGCCAGCGTACTACTGAAAAGCAGAACCAGAACGTGACAGACAAGGACCGCATGGGCGGTCAGCAAAACCAGGCAGATGACCAGCAGTGGGATAAAGATCGCTGATCATCCGCAGCGGGCATCAGGGTGAGTTCTGCCCTGATGCCACCTCCATCGTATGGGAGGCTCCTGATGAACAACTCCAGAGAACGGCATTCGACAGTCATTTGCCTGCAAGCAGGACGCATCCTTTTCGTGCGCAAGCAAAGCGCTGAATGGTCGTTGCCAGGTGGGAAAATCGATCCAGGCGAGCATCACCTGGATGCTGCGCAGCGCGAGCTGATGGAGGAGACTTGCCTATCCTTCGACGGGGCCAGGTTCCTCAATCACTACATGCTTGCAGCCGAGGAACACTACCTCTATCAGCTGCCTGTCGAACCTGGCGCGCAACCCGCTGCAAATCACGAAATCGTGGAGTGCCGCTGGTTTACAGCGCCCGAAATTCACAAAGTGCACGTCAAACCGTCCAATATCGAGCTGCTTGAACGAGAGCATCTGCTCCCTGTGTAGTGCTTTATCGGCAGCACAGCGCATATGGACCTGGTGTGCATTAACCCGATTCAGCGCTTGTCATTCGGCCGATACCACCCGCCGGGCATCTCTTCGCACAGCTTGGGGCGGGACACCGAAACCACGAATGAACACCTCCCGCATATGCCGACGGTCCCTGAACCCTGTCTCCTTCGCCACCACATCCAGGCTGTGACGGCTCTGCTCGATCATCAAGCGGGCAGCCTCAAGACGCAGGCTCTCCACAGCCTTTGCGGGTGACTGGCCTGTCTCTGCAGTGAATACGCGGGTAAATTGCCGAGGGCTCAGATGTACGGATTCTGCGAGCTCCTCCACACTCAATGGACGATTCAAATGCTTGCGGGCGTAATCCAGGGCGTTCTGAATCCGATCAGATTTCGGCGAAAGCGTGAGCAGTTCGGAATGTTGCGATTGCCCACCGGAGCGGCGCTGATGCATCACCAGCTTTCGTGCCACCGACTTGGCCATCTCGGTTCCCAGATCCTTTTCCACCATGCCCAGCGCCATGTCCAGGGCGGCGGTCATCCCGGCGGATGTCCAGATCGGCCCATCCACAATGAAGATTCGGTCTTCTTCCACTTCGATTTTCGGGTGCAGTTCACGCAGCTTTTTCGCATAGGCCCAGTGTGTCGTGGCGCGCCGGTTATCCAACACTCCGGCCTGGGCCAGCACGAAACAGCCGGTACACAGGCCAGCGATGCGGCGGGCGCCGTCGACAAAGCCGCGAACGCTGGCCAGCACGTCATCGCCTGGCGGGGTCAGCGGGGTCAGAGTGCCCGTGATCATCCAGGTATCAGCCAAACCAGGAGCGCCCAATGGCAGTGTGTCCATGTACATGCCCAGGGAAGACCGCACCGTTCCGCCCCCGACGGAAAAATTCTGGATCTTGTAAACCGTTTCGCCCGCGACGATGTTCGCGAATTCGAACACGGCCTGCGTCGCCAGCGACATGATCTGGAAACCTTCGGTGATGAGATAGCCGACCCGGTGCATGGTTGACGCTCCACAGTTCAATGTCCTGAAAACGTACCATATGTGTCGTTTGAGACAAAGACGACCTTCTGCATCATGGGCTCCACACCCAACAACGGAGCACGACCATGAAACAGCAATTCAAAGGTACTGCACTCATCACAGGCGCCTCCACCGGCATCGGTTCGATCTACGCAGACCGCCTGGCGCGTCGGGGTTACGACCTGGTGCTGGTGGCCCGCAATCGGGAGCGCCTGAACACCCTGGCCAGCCGGCTGACTACAGAAACCCGGCAGAACGTGGAGGTATTTCCGGCAGACCTGGCAAACCCGGATGATCTGGCCAAGGTAGAACGCAAATTGCGCGAGGACGCCAGCATCAGCCTGCTGGTGAACAACGCGGGCATAGGCACGCACACCAGCCTGCTGGAGAGTGATGTCGAGCGCATGGCTGAAATGATCACTCTCAACGTCACCGCCCTCACCCGCCTTACCTATGCCGCCATCCCTGGATTTGTCGCCCGCAAGCAAGGCGCCGTGATCAACATCTCGTCCATTGTCAGCCTGGCGCCGGAGTTGCTCAACGGTGTGTATGGTGGTAGCAAGGCGTATGTCACCGCCTTTACCCAGTCACTGCACAGGGAGCTTGCGGAAAAAGGCATCAGGATCCAGGCTGTGCTGCCAGGGGCAACCGCTACCGACTTCTGGCAGATCGGCGGCTTGCCGGTCGAAAACCTGGACCCAGGCATCGTGATGTCGGCCCAGGACCTGGTGGACGGGGCCCTGCAGGACTTTGACGACGAGGTACTGATCTCCATCCCTTCAATGCACGACCTGCAGTCCTTCGAACGTTACGAGGCAAGCCGGCAAGCCCTGTTCGGCCAACTGTCCAGCAATCGGCTGGCCCCACGTTACAACGCCAATTGATCACGGTTGCCAGCGCCAGTACCGGGTGTAGCTGTCGGCCTGTCGACCAGGGCGACAGCCACCCGATTATCAGCGAAATGCGGAAAGTGTTCCGGCAATAGCCGGGTTTTTCTGGAAGCCCGGGGTGCTTAACCTGTCACCACTGCTCACCAGAAGGTTCACATCCAAATGAAAGCAATCGTCTACGACACGCCCGGCCTCCCGATACAGGATCCCCGGTCCTTGTATGAACATGAACTGCCCAAGCCCACACCTGGTGCCAGGGACCTGTTGGTGGAAGTCAAAGCCATCGCGGTAAACCCGGTCGATACCAAGGTCAGAGCCAGCCGCAGCGGTGACCACCCTCAAGTGTTGGGATGGGATGCCGTCGGGATCGTCCGCGAGGTCGGCGGCGAGGTGTCGTTGTTCCAGCCTGGCGACGAAGTGTTCTACGCCGGCGCAATCGACCGCCCGGGCAGTTACAGCGAATTTCACCTGGTCGACGAGCGTATCGTTGGGCACAAGCCCCGCACTCTGGACAATGCCAGTACCGCCGCCTTGCCGCTGACCTCCATCACCGCCTGGGAACTGCTGTTCGACCGCCTGGGTGTGGAGGAAAATGGCGGCATCGGCAAGAGCCTGCTGGTCATCGGCGCTGGCGGTGGTGTTGGTTCGATCCTGGTGCAGCTTGCACGCAAGCGTACCCAGCTCAAGGTGATCGGCACCGCGTCACGGCCTGAAACCCAAGCCTGGGTCAGCGAACTCGGGGCACATCATGTCATCGACCATTCGGCTTCCTTTGCCCTGCAACTGGAACAACTTCAGCTCAACCCGGTGGATTACGTCATCAGCCTGACCCACACCGATGCGTACCTCGCGCAGATCGTCGAAGTGCTGCGGCCACAGGGCAAGCTCGCGCTGATCGATGACCCTCAGCATCTCGATATCATGCCGTTCAAGCGCAAATCGCTGTCGGTGCACTGGGAGCTCATGTTCACCCGCTCGCTGTACCAGACCGAGGACATGATCAAGCAGCACCATCTGCTGGAAAAGGTATCGGCGCTGGTCGACGAGGGGGTCATCAAGACCACCGTTGGCGAGCACTTCGGCAGCATCAACGCCAGCAACCTCAAACGCGCCCATGCCCTGATCGAAAGTGGCAAGGCAAAAGGCAAGATTGTCCTGGAAGGCTTCTGATCACTGATCCAGCCAAGGCAACGAAGGCGGGGCCATGCGCCCCGTCAGCTTATTCATCAGCAGCGACGAGCTGCTCGAAACGCTCCGCCAGAAACGCTCTGAGCACCTGCACAGCCGGTGTGAGCGATGTTCGATGAGCGCACACCAGTTGCAATGGCGCAGGTTGGCCGTAATCCCCGGGAAACAACTCGATCAGCCGACCGGCGCGTATGTCCGCCAGCACATCCAGCCTGGATTTGTAAACGATCCCCAACCCTTCGACGCCCCAGCGCCGAACGATATCGGCGTCATCGCTCACACGGTCACCTGTGACTTGCACGGTCCTGACGCCATCGGGCAAATGAAAGCTCCATCGCTCGTAGGTTTGCTCGCCCATCACATAACGCAGGCAATTGTGCCTGACCAGATCCTCCAAGGCGTCTGGTGCCCCATGCCGTGCCAGGTAATGTGGTGAGGCACAGACTGTTCTGCGATTGCCAGGGGCAAGCATCAGTGAAACAAGGCCGGAATCTGCCAGCTGCCCATATCGGATACTCGCATCCAATTGTTGGCCGACAAGGTCGGCTACCTGATCGCTGACCCGCAGTTGCAGCTTCACCTTGGGGTGCGATTGCTGGAAGTCGTCCAGCCAGGGCAGCAACAGATTCCTGCCAATATCCGAAGGCATGGACAGGCGAAGTGTACCCGCGATCTCATCTCGCCCCTCGGTCAGCGCCACCTCGCCGTTGCCCAGTGCCTCCAAGGCCTGACGGGCATGGGGCAGATATCGCTCGCCATCATCCGAAAGCCGCAAACGCCTTGTGGAACGCACGAACAACCTGGCCCCCAGGCTGCTTTCCAGGCGCTGGACTGCCCCGCTGGCCAAGGCCGGTGAAATATCCAACAACCTGGCTGCTGCCGAGAAGCTGCCGGCGGAGGCTGTGGTGACGAAGACCTGAAGGTCATCAAACCGAACTGTTTTCTTCACTGTGGAAATGTCTTGACCTGGCGCGAGGATCAAAGCGTAGCGGCAATCCTGATACGTGCCCAGCGTTGGCTTGCAGGAAATGGGAGCGTGCCAGGCGTGCCGCGTCATCCAGGCAAAATAGCGCGGCCAGCCTGCCACCTATTCAGCGCCGATGGCGCATGCCACGAGACCGTTCTTTTCCAGGTAGCGCTGCTGATCTTCGTCCGCCAGCTCGAAGCGCCCTAGTTCGACCACCACTGTGGTAACCGGCCGGCGATAGCGCCCCGAGCTGTCAAGTCGGGTGCGCGCCGCGACAGCTATCACCGCCTGAGCGCTAGTGTGCGTGAAGATCGCAGAGCGGTACTTCACCCCCACATGCTCGCCCTGGCGATCGACCGAGGTCGGATCATGCAGTCCCCAGAAGGCATCGACCAGAGAGGCATAGCTGATTGCCTCAGGGGCGAAATCCACCTGCACCACTTCGATCAGCGGCGCATCCCGCCCAGCCTCCAGCGCGTAACCGACGCGGCTGTCGAGCACCCCATCGAGCTTGCGCAACGCCATCTCCGCACCCCAAAAGCATCCCGCGCCAAAGGTGGCCTTTTGTGTTTCGCTCATACCCTTCCCTCTTCGCGGGCTTGCAGATGCTCGTTGAGTCGGGCGATGTGCTCCGGACCGATGCCGCAGCAGCCCCCGACGATGGTCGCACCCTCTTCAATCCATTGCTGCGTCCACTGCAGGTAGGCCTCTGGCCCAAGGTCGCTGCGGATATCGAGCAGAGTGTCGTTGGCCTGGGCGTCTTCACGCACCGGAGGAAAGGCATTGGCATAGACGCCGAGCGGCAACTCGCACGCGTGCTTGTCAAGCACCTGCCGGGCACTGTAGAGCGCGGCGCCCATGACTTCCGGCTGGCTGCAGTTGAACAGCAAGGCGCTGGCTTCCAGCTCAAGGGCCACTAGAACTGCCTGCTCCACGCTTTCGCCCGAGCGCAACAAAGGCTGCGCCTGTTCAGTATCGGGGTCGAGCAGCGTGAAGGATAGCCAGAGCGGCTTGCGCTCGCCGTCCAGCGCGGCGCGCACAGCCCGGGCTTCGGCCAGGGAACTCTGGGTTTCCGCCAGCCAGAAATCCACATGCGGCGCCAGGCCGCAGATCAATTCACGGTGGATGGCATGGGAACGGACTGGATCGAAAAGGTCCGGCCGATACGATCCAAGCGCAGGCGGCAGTGAACCCGCTACCAGCACCGAAGCGTCCGCTTCGTCGGCGGCACCTCGGGCAAGCTTCCCGGCAAGCCCGGCCAGGGCCTGACCGGAACGGGCAAAGCGTTCTTCACCAATATGAAACGGCACCAGCGCATAGCTGTTGGTGGTGATCACCCTGGCGCCAGCCGCAATGAACGCACGGTGTACCTGCGCCACGTATTCAGGCGCCTCAAGCAGGGCCAGGGCAGACCATTCCGGCTGCCGGAACGGCGCGCCAATGCGCTTGAGTTCTCGTCCCATCCCGCCATCAAGAAGGGTCCAGGTGGTCTTGGTCATTGCGCGGCCACCTTGGTGCCAGCGGCACCCAACCAATGATCGACGGTCGCCTGGTTGTCTGCAATCCAGGCCTTGGCGGCAGCGTCCGCCGGCTGCTTCTCGCGCTCGATCTTGAGGATAAGATCGTTTAGGGATGCCGGATCGATACTCACGTTTTCCAGGAATGCGGCGATCCTGGGCGCGCGCTGCTGCAGCGCCGAAGACGCGAGGATGTGCACCTTCGCATCCGGATAAGCGCAGGTGACTCTGCTCTTGTTCAACCAGTCGGCATCGACGGTCGGGCTGATGAATTTCCAGCAGCCGTCAGCCTTGTACAAGGGGTCGCCCTTCTTGTTGTCCTGGGCATAGCCATCGAACGGTGGCTCATCGAGACGGCGCAGGTCATAGGCAGAGAAGATCCAGTCCGGTGTGTAGGCGTAGAAGATCACCCCGCGCTCGGCTTTGTAGGCAGCGTCGAGCTTGGCGTAGGTCACCGAGGCTTCGGTGGATACAGACTCGAAATTGCCGTCGAAGCCAAAGTCCTTGGCTTTTATCTGACCGATATAAGTCGACTCCCACCCCGCCGGGCCCACCAACAGCTGGGACTTGCCGCCCCCTGGCGGAGCGAACAGCTTGGCGACTTCAGGCTTCTTGAGATCGTACACCGACTTTACTGCGTACTTGTCCTGTATGTAGCCGGGCACATAAAAACCTTGCTCACCAACGTAGGGATGCTTGTTGGGAATCAGTGAATGTGTACCGCCAGTGACGTATCTGGCCCAGGCGGCAGACTGGTTCGGCAGCCAGATGTCGGTAAGCACGTCCACCGAACCATCGCCCTTGGCGGCGGCTGCGAGCAGTACAGGAAGATCACCAGCCAGATAGGACACATCACCGTCGAGCCGGCTGGTGATGATGTTACCGAGGATGTACTGGATGGCGATGGCGCCGGTCCAGTTCTGCTCGCCGATGACGATCTTGTCCTTGGCGAAGCTTGCCGTGGCTGGCACTAGCGCGCCCAGCAACGCGACGCCAGCGAGGGCACGAGAAAGGAAACTGGCCATGAAGGGGGTTACTCCTGAGTGGAATGATGACGTTTGCGAAGGGATGCCTGGATGATCCGGTCGGGCACCAAGGCACAGAAAACAATGGCGATGCCGGCGAGGACGCCTTCCCCACCCTTGATGTTGCGCAACGCGGTCATGACGTCGTAGCCGAGGCCACCGGCGCCGATCAGCGCCGCCACGACGACCATGGACAGGCTCATGACGATGGTCTGGTTAACCCCCAGCAACAGGGAGCCGGAGGCCAGCGGCAACTCGACCCGAGTGAGCGTCTGCCAGGGCGTCGCGCCATGGGCGACTGCGGCTTCCACGGCGGCCTTGGGCACCTCGCGGATACCCAGCGCGGTGAGACGGATCATCGGCGCGAGGGCAAATATCACCGTGGCAATCACCGCCGGCGTCTTGCCGACGGAGAAGAACGCTACCGCCGGGATCAGATAGACGAAGGTCGGCAAAGTTTGCATGACATCGAGCAGCGGCGTGATCAGGCGCCGCGCCAGCGGCCGCTTGGCCAGCACGATGCCGGTGGGAATGCCGATCAGCAGCGACAGCAGCACCGATGAGCCTACCAACGCGATGGTAGAGACCGTGCGTTCCCAGAAACCGAAGAGGCCAATGTAGCCGAGGGCCAGCGCACTGGTCAGCGCCAGGGGCATGCCAGCGGAGCGCCAGGCCAGGTAGACCAGGGCCAGGGCCGGTACCGGCCACGGAATCCAGCCCAACGCGCCTTCAACACCCTCGATGACAGTACGCACCGCGAAGATAACCCCGACGAAGGCGCTCTCGAAGGTCACCTGAGACCAGCCGATCAACTGGTCGACGGCACCCGCTACCGCCAGCATGCTGTCGCGGTCGGAGGGGAACTCCAGCAGTGCGCCGCCAGCATCTGCTGCCGCGGCACGCCACAGTGTCAGTGCCTGGCTGACCAGTAGCAGCGCCAAGGGCACTGCTGCGCCCTCAGAGTCGCGGCCATGACCGCGCAGGGTCAGCCAGGCGCTGGCGGTGCGGTTCAGCAAAAGCGCCGCCAGTGCGATGACCAACGTCCATCCGGCCCCCTTGCGCCATGCGCCAGCGAACACTGCCAGGGATGTCAACTCGATCAGCAGTGCCAGCCAGAACAGACCACCTCGGCCGGCAGCAGCCAGCGCCGCCGGGCCCAACAGGGCTTGGCGGATCCAGCCGTTTGCCGCAGGCTCCCGAACCGCCGACGGTAACGTGCCGACCGCCTGGTCGTCGGGCAACGCAGCGGTGGAAGGAATATGGGGTCTCTCGTCGAAGAAGTCGGCCACACCCTCGTCCACCGGGTGTCGAAGCAGTTCACCAGGGGTTCCGACCTGAATCAGCCGCCCGGCGCGCAGCACGGCGATACGGTCACCCAGACGCAACGCTTCACCAGGATCGTGGGTCACCAGGAGAGTCGTGATACCGCGCTCGCGCACCAGTTGCAGGAAGCGACCCTGCAGGTCGCGGCGGATCGTTGGGTCCAGCGCGCTGAATGGTTCATCCATCAGCAGGATGTCAGGATCGGTAACCAGCGCCCGAGCCAGCCCGACGCGTTGCTGCATGCCGCCAGACAACTGGTGGGGAAAATGCTCGCCCCATTCTGCCAGCCCCACAGCCTGCAACTGCCGCTGTGCCGCCGCGTGCCGCGCACCCTCGGGCTCACCGCGCAGCTCCAAGGGTAATGCAACGTTGTCGCGCACACTGCGATGCGGTAACAATCCGAAGTGCTGGAATACCATGCCGATGCGTTGCGAACGCAATCGACGCAGCGCAGCCGGGGTCAAATCGCCCAACACCTCGCCATCGATCAGCACGTCACCGCTGCTAGGTTCTATCAGCCGATTGACATGGCGCAGCAAAGTCGACTTACCGCTACCGGATGTACCCATAAGGCAGAGGACTTCGCCACGTCGCACTGCCAGGCTCACGTGTTCTACTGCGTTCTTCGGGGCTGCCCAGTCCCCCTCGTAGCACTTGGTCACCGCGCGGAATTCCAGCGCGATATCGCCGGTCGGTACAGAACCAAAGGCGATACCTCGTCCATCCGCCTCGACCAGGGCAGCGGCTTCCACTTGGTCACTGGCAATCAATGGGTATTCATCAACGCTCACATCAGCCCCTGGAGTTCATTGGATTCCAGGGAGGCAGAGCAGACTTCATGCCACACAGCCAAGCCTCACGGATTTCCGTGCGTGCCTGCTATCTAGCGGGAAAGCGCTGCTGCTGAAGCAGCAGCGCTGTACGTCTGCTGTCGGACGGGCAACAGTAGGGAGCAAGCCTGTTGTCCAGGGCGAAAATGGCCAAGCCCAGATGCCAGCCCACTGCCAAAGCAGAAAAGGCTGGCAACGCACATCCCACAGGATCAGGAATTGAAGCCTAACCCCGAGGAAAGGTCGGAGTCTCCTGGCCTGCGCTCTGCCTGTGTCGACGCTTTACCACCCGCCTGATCGATCGACTCTTCGACCGATGCCTTCACCTCGCGGCCCTTGGCCTTGAGTGTGTCGGTCACGCGATCGCTGCTGGCGCCCATCAGCTGATCTTCCTTGCGGGTAGTGGGTAGCGCCGCCCCCAATGCCGCACCCAGTGCTATGCCCAAAGCGGCCAATACCAGCGGTTGCTCCTGAAGCAGATGATCGAACTGGCCCTTCAGAGCCGTGGCCTGATCTGCGGCCTTGTGTGCCGAATGGCGCAGGGTATCCGCGGAAGCCCCCACGGAGTCGCGGGTGCCGCTGCCCAGTTCGCTGGCCCGGTCGCGCATGTCATGGGCTTTCATGCGCACCTTCTGGCTGGCGTCGTGCATTGCCTCCCCCGCGTGTGCGAAAGCGTCCTTCACCGTGTCCACCGCGTCGCCGAGCTTTTCGCCCAACCCCGGGCCCTGGTGCGCAGGCCCGGGGTTGAAGGGACGGTTCTGGTTCAAGCCCAGCCAGGCCAGGCCCAGTACCGTCAGGGTAGCGGGTACGGGGTTGTTCTTGAGGGTAGTGCCCAGGTTCTGGAAGAACTCGCCGCCATTGCCCTTGGCGTAGGCCAGGACCCGGTCGACCATCTGGCCTGGGCTCAGGCGCTGTTCGAGGGCATCCACCAGATCGCTGATGTGCTCGCGCTTGGCGTTGATTTCCTGCTCTAGCAAGTCAGGGTCTTTGTGCGCTTCGTGTTCGAAGGAAGTGGTCATGGCAGTTTCCTCTTCAGCGTGTCCTTGTCCTGCTGCATGGCGTGCAAGGTGCGGTCAGGGGCCAGGTGCGTGGGTTCGAACTGTTTCTTGCCCGACTGCAACATGATGAACCCGATCACCAAGGTGACGGCGCCCACGATCAAGGCTGCCAGCCAAGGCTCGACCACCATCGCCAAGGCGTAGACTGCCGCCAGCAGGAGGATGACTAAGCCCGCCAGCATCACGATCGCTCCCGCGGCAACCGCAGCCGTGCCGGCCTTGAGGGTTGCGAGGTTTTGCTGCAGCTCTGCCTTGGCCAGCGCCAGCTCCTTGGTGAACAGGTCCGGTACTTCCCGCATAAGCTGGCGCAACAAACCGCCAACACCGACGGCGTCGTCTTCTGCCGTATGCAAGCCCGGGGTGGTATGCAAAGGGTCTTTGTTCATCATTCACCTCCTTTGAGCGGGTCGCGCTCGAACGGGCTGCCACTGACCGGCGAGCCTGCACCAGGCCCGACCGGGTCGACGGGGGTGTAAGGTTCGCGGGTGGAAACGTCGCTACCACGATCAGGCACGGGCGGCGCGGGTTGCGGCTGGCTCCAATCAGCGGAAGACGTCGGGGTGGTGGATTCGTGGCTGGTGCTGGCCCGCATGAAACGCGACACGGCGAACCCGATGGCAACGCTACCGGCCAGGAACAGCGCCGGGTTGCTCCTGGCCAACTGAGCGCCCCGCTGCAGCAGGCTCTCGGCGCTTTCATGGCGTACCTGCTCGGCAAACTCGCCGACGCACTCTGCTGCCTGGTTCAGGTAATGCGACAGCCCGAGGCTATCGTTGCCTTGCAGCGCAGCCGCCGCAGAGCGGGCACTTTCCTCGAGCGAGTCAAGCTGATCGGCTGCGTTATCGCGGTAATGCTCGAACTGCTCACTGCCTTTGTGCCTGGCCTCGCCAAGCAGCGCACCGGCGTCATCGATCAAGGCATGTTCCTGGGTGCTACCGGGTGGAGACGTCGAACTTTGATTGGTCTTGTCCATCGTTTCGCCCTCGAAGCTGATTGCTGGCTGAGTGCCGCCTTTATTGGGGCATTCATTCGAGGGACGCAGGTGAAGTGGCAGGAGTTCAGCATATGTGATCTATGACATTTGCCTGGCGCACCAATGGAAATAACGCAATCAACCCTGGTTATTGGTACCGGAGCAAAGGCTTTGGCGGGGACGGTAATCAGCGTCGACAATCATTGGAGCACCCTGTTCTTGAATGGGTGCACCTGTGCGGCTCACGCCAGCTGGATGAAGACCGCGTAGATGCCAAGGATCATCCAGAACACCAGGAAGATCCACGGTGTACGCAGCGAGAACAACAACGACTTGCGGTGCCCGGCCAGTGAGGTTTCCGCCTCGCTGAACAGTGGCGATTCATCATACGCCAGCCCCATCAGTGGCTCGCTGCGCAGAAGGTGGCTCTGTTTCAATTGCCAGTGCTCGATGATCTTGTAGGCCGCGCGAATGCCCGGCCAGGCATTGAGCGAACTCAAAACGCCCAGCAAGGCGAGAAACGGCGGAACCACCAGGGTGAACATCTCGCCCCAGCTCTGGTTGAGGTTACCCATCGACGACACGAAGGCGATCACCAGAAACGACTGGGCAGCCAGATAGGCATCAGTGCGGTTGGCAAGGATGCTGGTCTCGTACTGGATTTCACGGCGGTAGAAATCCAGGCGCTCCTTTGGCGAGCCGAACATGCGGGCATTCTGCGCATTGATTTCGTGCTCAGGGGTGGCTGGAGTGATGATTCGCGGCACGTGCTGGCTCCTGAAAGTGGGGATGATCGTGTCTCGAAACTTGAGAAGCGAACCCAAGAGCGAAGGCCTGCCTGAAGATTTCACGCAGGCCTTGCGCACAACATGCGTCACGTATTGCCGGTACCGCTATTGGAGAATTTCTTTACATCAATGGTCGGTGCCACGAACTCCGGCCCATCGCCCGATGCCCGCCAGCGCACATTGTTGATGCCGTAGCGCTCAGCCATCGGCCGGCTGACCTTCTTGATCTTGTGCTGGCCGAACCGTGGAATGATGCCCACCCCCGCATCGCAACTTGCCCAGTGCCAGGCTTCGGCGTTGTCCATACGCTCGAGCCGGATGATGAAGGTGCGAAATTCCCCGTGAAGCTCGTACTCGATCACATACAACTGCTGTCCCGCCATTGCTATCTCCTTCAGCGATTCAGACCAATGGAGCCGGCGACTTGGAAAAGATTCATTTATTTTGACCGGTTGGTCATCGCTCTCTTCCATCGCTTTGTTTCCGCACCCGTCTCAGCGCAAAAGCCGCTGCAGAGCCAGTGTGTTGGCCATCGCAGCACCGGAGGCGGTGTTGTCGAAAATGCACCAGGTGGGCACTCCAGAAGCACGGCTGTGCTGCAAGCGTTCAGCCAGACGCTGCAAATACTCGTCGGAATACTCGCTGTGGTAGATCCTCGGTTCGCCATGCAGACGCCAGTAGACCAGCCCAGGCCAACCACCCGGGTGCGCATCGGTAACGAAACGCGCAGGGCTTGCCGCGACCTGGGCGATGCGCAAATCGACCAGCATCGGCTGCGCCGATTGCCAGCTGGCGTGCCTGGGCTCCAGCGCTACCGGCCCCTCATACCGTTGCCGCAGGCTTTCAAAGAAACGTCGTGCGTGCTCGGTTTCATGGCCAAGCGATGGCGGCAGTTGTAGCAGCAGGCAACCCAGGCGATCGCCCAACTGCCCGCATTGAGCAAGAAACCTGTCCAGAGCGTCCTCGCACCCGATGAGCCGCTGCTCATGGCTGATGGCCTTGGGCAGCTTCACCGCAAAGCGGAAATGCTCAGGCACGGACGCAGCCCAACGGGCATAGGTTTCGGGGCGATGGGGCCGGTAGAAAGAACTGTTGATTTCCACCGCATTGAAGTGGCTGGCGTAGCGTTGCAGGTGGCTGCCGGGCTGCGCAAATGCCTCGGCATGATGACTGGACAGGCTCCAGCCAGCGCATCCCAGATAAATCATCACCGCCCCCGTCGCAAACCGTCGCAGCTGTATTCACCAAGTGTCTGCGTCGCCCGGTTCAGCTACCGGCCGATTCGCCACAGCACGCCTCGTCCTCATCCTCGCATGCCACGCGCCTGGCATGCCTCACCCCCCATACCAGCGCCCGGCTCATGGTTTCGCCGGCGCGCTGGTCGTAGGCTTGTTCGCACACCACTGAACCGTCGCTGCGATAGACACCGATGAACAACTGGGTCGCCCCCGTACGTGACAGGCGCGTCTGCACATCGATGCAGGTACCGCTGTCGAGCGTTTCCTCATGGGTTTGATGGTGCAGAATCGGGTCGCACCACTGCCTGTAGGTTTCACCTCTTCTTTTCATCTGCCAGCCCTCCCCCTTTCATGGCTGCTGATAATGCCCCGGCGATGTGCCTGGTTCATGATCATGTTCCAGGCGCTGCACCTGTACATCGGTGAACGATGACGCCTCGTTGCGGTGCAGGCCTTGCAGGTAATCACGCGCCGCTTCGCGGCTGAGGTCTTCCTGGTCGCTGCGTAATTCGCAGGTTCCGGGTTGGTTGTCGAGGATGTAACTGATCAGGTACAGGTACTTGGCCATCGCTGTAACTCCTGCTGGCTGAATGAAATCGGGCGACTCAGCTCGATTGATCCTGGGTTGCCTGCAGCCGTTCAGCAGCGACGACGACCGGCTTGGCGCAGGAGAGAAGCTGCCATACGTCCGCTTCGAATGACCGAACGGCTGGGCGGCGGTACTTCGACATTAGTTGCAGCCCCCACAGCGGATCGCCGATCCGCTGTGGCTCTTCTGCTAGGCCGGCTGGTCACCGTTGACCTTGCCCAGTTCGGCGCCGGTCAATGGCTGCGCCTGCGGGTTGGACTCGGTTCTCAGCTTCATCGCCTCTGCAGCAGCGGCCGATGCTTTATCCAGCTCTACAGTCGCCAGGCCATCGCCACCATCCACGGCGGGTTCAGGCTTATCGACGTAGATCCAGTCCTGTCCTTCGTTCCACGACCCGCGCATTTCCCCGCCATGAGACATGTTGAAATAGGTCCGGTTGAGTTCCGGGTCGCCGGGTAGCTTGCCTTGAGGGAAGTTCGGCTGAATGGAATGCAGGGCTTTTTCGAAGGACATCTGGTGGGCGATTTCACGGCTCATCAAGAACCCCAACGCATCCTTGATACCCGGGTCGTCGGTCACGTTGATCAGGCGCTCGTAGACGATCTTGGCCCTGGCTTCGGCGGCAATGTTCGAGCGCAGGTCAGCGGTGGGTTCGCCGATGGTGTCGATGTAGGCTGCGGTCCAGGGGATGCCTGCGGAATTTACCAGTGCCGCGCCGCCGCCATACAAAAGGCTGGTGATATGCGAATCGTTGCCAGCGCCAGTCAGCGAGCGATACAGCTCGCCTTCAGCCTCGACACCTTCGGCAAGCCGCCCCCTGGCGCCTTTGTTGAGCATGACCACGATCGAGCCGATGATTTCCAGGTGGCTGAGTTCTTCGGTGGCAATGTCGAACAGCATGTCCTTGCGCCCCGGATCATCCTCGGTGACGGCCTGGGTGAAATAGCGCATCGCTGCAGCCAGTTCGCCCTGCGGGCCACCGAATTGCTCCAACAGCAGGTTTGCAAGCCCAGGGTCAGGCTCTGCAACACGGACGGTATATTGCAATCGCTTGTTGTGCATGAACATTGGCAAATCCTCATCAGCGAGCCGGGGCGGTTAGCCGCCCCGGTCGGTTCAACGTTGATCAGCGGTTGTCATCGCTCTTGCGGCCGCCGCCATGGCTGTGTTCGCCGCCCTTGCGGCCAGCCTCGGAGGCTTTTTCACGGTCGTTGGCGAAGTTGCCACCGGATGCCTGGCCGCCTTTTTGCCCGGCTTCGGAGGCCCGTTCCGGATCGTTCTTGAAGTTGCCTCCAGATGCCTGGCCTCCCTTGTGGCCGGCTTCCGACGCTTTCTCGCGGTCGTTGGCGAAGTTGCCTGGATTGGTGTTGGCGTTGCCGCCCTGGTTGCCGCGGTTCTGGTCTTGGTTATTGGCCATGATCTTTTACCTCAGGTCGTTTACACAGGATGGTCTGTGTTCATTGATGACCTGCGGCAGAGGTTGCGCAGTGAAAAAGTTTTCCCACGCTCTGACGAAATGCTTTAAGGAAATGGGCGCCAGACATTCAGACGAAACAAGAATAGGTCGTGCCTGCCTGCGCCCGGTACATGGCGCCTCCATAGGTGATTGTCCAGCCTTTTGGGCCGTGATGTTGCAAAGGTTCCGGTCGGTAGACCGATACGCACATGCTTGAAACTTTCACGACCCAAGCAAAGTCCAGACCCCTATCGGTCACGGATGGGAGAAGGCAATGACCAGCACGGTAGGCGACTTTCTGGTGGAGCGTTTGTATCAATGGGGGGTTCGGCGCATTTTCGGCTACCCCGGCGACGGCATCAACGGCGTATTCGGGGCGCTGAGCCGAGCCGAGGGCAAGATCCAGTTCATCCAGGCACGCCACGAGGAAATGGCGGCCTTCATGGCCAGCGCCCATGCCAAGTTCACCGGCGAATTGGGCGTGTGCATTGCCACCTCCGGCCCCGGCGCTTCACATCTGCTTACCGGCCTGTATGACGCGCGCATGGATCACCAGCCAGTACTGGCCATCGTCGGCCAACAGGCGCGAGCAGCGCTTGGCGGGCATTACCAGCAGGAGCTGGACTTGCTGTCGATGTTCAAGGACGTCGCAGGCGCCTTCGTCCAGCAGGCTTCGACCCCGGAGCAGGTGCGCCACTTGCTCGACCGCGCAGTACGTACTGCCATCGGCGAACGCCGGGTCACCGCCATCATCCTGCCCAACGACCTGCAGGACCTGCCCTACCACGAACCACCAAAAGCCCATGGCACGGTGCATTCCGGCATCGGCTACAGCAGGCCCAGGGTGGTGCCTTTCGAGCAGGACCTGCAACGTGCCGCCGAGGTACTCAACGCTGGACGAAAAGTGGCAATCCTGGTCGGAGCCGGTGCACTGCAAGCCACCGAACAGGTGATCGCGGTAGCTGAAACGCTTGGTGCAGGCGTGGCCAAGGCGCTGCTGGGCAAGGCCGTAGTGCCAGACGACCTGCCCTGGGTCACCGGTGCCATCGGGCTGCTAGGTACCGAACCGAGTTATCGGTTGATGAGCGAATGCGACACCTTGCTGATGATCGGTTCCGGCTTCCCCTACGCCGAGTTCCTGCCTGAGGAAGGCCAGGCCCGTGGCGTACAGATCGATTTGCAGCCAGACATGCTCAGCCTGCGCTATCCCATGGAGGTCAACCTGGTCGGCGACGCCAGCGAAACGCTGCGGGCACTGCTGCCATTGCTCGAACACAAGAACGAGCGCCGTTGGCGCGACAAGGTCGAAGGCTGGCGCACAGACTGGGACAAGACCCTGCAGAAACGCGCCTTGGTCAAGGCCGACCCGATCAACCCCCAGCGCGTGGTACACGAACTCTCCCCTCGCCTGCCCGACCACGCCATCGTCACCAGCGACTCCGGGTCCTGCGCCAACTGGTTTGCCCGCGACCTGCAGATACGCCAGGGCATGCAGTGCTCGTTGTCCGGTGGCCTGGCCAGCATGGGCGCGGCGGTACCCTATGCCATCGCCGCCAAGTTCGCCCATCCGCAGC
Source organism: Pseudomonas sp. TE3-3-F2023 (assembly GCF_036784815.1). Lineage (NCBI taxonomy): Bacteria > Pseudomonadati > Pseudomonadota > Gammaproteobacteria > Pseudomonadales > Pseudomonadaceae > Pseudomonas > Pseudomonas sp. TE3-3-F2023. Next base: position 3,633,794 of record NZ_CP145113.1, read on the forward strand.
GCAGCGTGGTGGCATTGGTGGGTGACGGGGCGATGCAGATGAACAACCTGGCCGAGCTGATCACCGTCGCCAAGTACTGGCGCCTGTGGGAAAACCCCCAGTGGATCTGCGCGGTGTTCAACAACGAAGACCTCAACCAGGTGACCTGGGAGCAACGGGTAATGGAGGGCGACCCCAAGTTCGAGGCCTCACAGACGATTCCTGATGTGCCCTACCATCTGTTCGCCATCTCCATCGGCTTGCAAGGCATCTATGTGGAACGCGAAGAAGACATTGCCGGGGCCTGGGAGCGAGCCCTGGCGGCTGACCGACCGGTGTTGATCGAGTTCAAGACCGATCCGGACGTACCTCCCTTGCCGCCGCACATCAAGCTTGAACAGGCAAAGAAGTTCGCCAGCAGCCTGCTCAAGGGCGACCCGGACCAGGCTGGGGTCATCGTGCAGACGGCCAGGCAAGTTCTCGGTTCGGTATTGCCGGGCAAGCGATGAGATGTGCGCGGCAGCGGGGCCTTACACATCTGCCCGGCGAAACACCAATACCCTTGAAACAGTGGTTTGGCATACGGCATCGTTCTGGGTCATTTCATGCGAGCCGCTCAGGAAGGACTCACCTACTGTCCGCCTGGAGTCGGTCCCCCAGGCGCACGCCGGCGTCAAAGCCGGTGCCATGCACCGCGTTGGCCGTTTCGCGGGCTCGCCCGCTCCCACAGTAACTGTGTATGCCTTCAGAGCTTACAAACAGCCAGGATGCTCGCGGCGTCGCTGCAATCGAACTTGCCGGGTGCTTCGAACGCGATGTGCCTGACCACCAGGTCGTCGACCAACATGGCATAGCGTTGCGAACGCCGGCCCATGCCGCGTGCCGAGAGGTCCTGGATCAGGCCCAGCGCCTCGCTGAATTCACCATTGCCATCGCCAATCATCCTGACCGCCTCGCCCACCTGCAGGCTCGCGCCCCAGGCATTCATGACAAATGCATCATTGACCGAAACACAGAGAATTTCGGCAATCCCAGCGGCGAACAGGTCCTGGGCCGCGGCCACGTAGCCCGGGACATGCCGCTCCGAACAGGTTGGCGTGAAGGCACCAGGCAAGCCGAAGATCACCACTTTTTTCTGCTTGCAGCGCTCGTGCAGGGAAAACGCGTTCGGGCCAATCGCACAGCCGCCCTCGCCGTTGCTGTACTGGTAAAGCGTTACGTCGGGCAGTGTATCGCCGGTCTTGATCATCGCTGTCTCCCTGGGGCGGTAAATGGCCAGGCATGATGCAGCATCCACCGGGGTACGTACATACAGCGGTCTGCTCTGGAAAGCTGGAAGTCAGCTACCACCGCGAACAGGCCAGCCCCCAGCCCGATCAACGCACTGAAGCACGCCATCGATCTCGGCCACTACCTGCAGCGTTGCATCCTCGATGGCCCCTTCATTACGGCACAGTACCCAGCCGTGTTCCGCTACCGCACGTTCGAACGCCTCGGTACAGGCAACCTGCTCGTCCAGGCTATGGATCACCGTACTACCCAACCCGCGCGTTCGTGCCGCGGCCCTTGCCCATGAAGTATCAGGGGCCGTGACAACGCCGACATGCAAATCGGGCACTTGCACATTTCGCTCGAGGTTCAGGCGCAGAATCTCGTCGAACGACACGCTACGGCGAAATGCGGCATCAGACGGGTACCAGCGATCGATCAGGATGATGCTGTCTACTGGCTGCCTGGGCAGCACATGCCGGGAAATCCAGGCACGGCTTTCGGCGAAGCGCTCGCATACCCTCAATTCCAGGTCCCGGGAGGGGTTTCTGACCAATTGGTTGACGAGGGCCATGGTTTCTCCCCGGTAGGGGTCGCTTTTTCTCTCGCAAAGCCGAATCACTTTCTTGTTGTCAGCCCTAAGGGCCTTGGTAACGGCCTCCAGAAGCGTGGTCTTGCCGGCGCCCTTGGGCCCATCGATGGAAACAAACAGCGGGCGGGTCATTTTTAATTACCAGTCGAATCTGAAGATGCAGCGCAGGCCTGGGTGCCAGCGCGGTCTTTGTGAGAGCGGGCATGCCCGCGAAGCAGGCGACGCGGTGGATGGCACCGGCCAAGCCGGTGTTCGCGGGTAAACCCGCTCCCACAGGGTTCCTGCCAAAGCAACAAGTCATGTGCAGCCCCATGAGAGGGGGCATGCAGTTGGCCGGAATCAACCCAGCTGGGCCTGAAGAAACAGCGAAAAAAGCTCCGACTGCGATTTGATACCCAACTTGCTGTACATATGCTTGCGGTGCACTTTCACCGTCTCCACGGAGATTTCAAGCTTGCGCGCGATCTCTTTGCTGGAACACCCGCTGAGCATCAGCCGGCCCACCTCCAGCTCACGCCCGGTCAATGGCGACTCCATCTGCTCGACCTTATCCTCCATGCGGCTTTGCCAGTGCGGTGCGGGCTTGGTGTCCTCTTCCAGCAACTCCCGCTCGAAGGTCATCCGCTGGCGCATCAGCGCAGTGACCCACGGCCGCAACAGCTCCAGCAGGGTGACCTGTTCGATGCTGAATCGGCGCTTGCTACCCAACGACAGGCACAGCGTGCGCTGCGCATCCAGCTGCACGTTGAACTGAATTTCATCGGCAACCACGTTAAGCCGGAAATAGCGCTGGTAGTAGTCCGTCTGCTCGAAACACTCAGGGGCTACATCCGCCAGGCGCACCAGGCCGGACGCTGCCGACTCCCGACTGGCCACGTAGAACGGGTCCAGCAGGTACAGGCCCTTAAGGTAATCCTGAAACAGCGGATCAGGGTTGCCGTCTGCACTGGGGCATTCGGCGAACACCTGCGGGCGCCCAGCGGAAAACAGCAGCGCAACCCAGCTGTCGCAGGCAACGTACTCGTTCAGTAACCGCACCAGGGCTGTCCAGAAGTGGTCCTTGTCGAGGGTTTCGATCAATTGACCTACCGATCGATGCCAGGCGATGTCGTGCAGCGTAAAATTCATCTTCTACCCCTGTTGGGTTACCACGTGGGCGTAATACCCCCCGCCATGATGACCACCCCATAATCGGGGCTAGCTTACGCTGAGCGAACCTGTACCGGGATCGTTTTTTACACCCCATGCCGCCAGGGCATGGCGGTCGAAGCCGTTAGTCGAGGATTGGAAATGAAGGTAGAGCTTGTTCAGCTAGCCGGTCGCGATGGCGATACCGCATACAACCTGCAGCGCACCATCGAGGCGATCGGCAACTGCGGCACCGATACCGATCTGCTGGTCTTCCCGGAAACCCAGCTGATGGGCTTCCCAACCGAAGAAAACATCGGCCGCATCGCCGAGCCACTGGATGGCCCAAGCATCACGGCAGTCCAACAGGCCGCACAAGCGCAAAACGTTGCCGTGGTCGTCGGGATGGCCGAAGCCGCAGACGACGGTCGTTTCTACAACACCACCGTGCTGGTCACGCCTGAAGGCGTAGCGCTCACCTACCGCAAGACCCACCTTTGGGCATCGGACTGCGGGGTTTTCACCCCAGGCGACCGTTTTGCGACAGCCCTGTTCAAAGGCATCCGTGTCGGCCTGCTGATCTGCTTTGACATCGAGTTCCCCGAAACCGCCCGTGCCCTGGGGCAGCTGGGCGCAGAACTGATCATTGTCACCAACGGCAACATGGACCCGTATGGGCCCACCCACAGAACCGCCATCACCGCACGCGCCATGGAAAACCAGGCCTTTGCGGTCATGGTCAACCGCGTGGGCGACGGTGATGGCGGCCTGGTTTTCGCTGGCGGCAGTGCCGTCGTCGACCCGTACGGCCAGTTGCTGTGCGAAGCCGGCCGGGGCGAGTGCCGGATGACCGTCGAGCTGGGCATGGAGCAACTGCAGCAGTCGCGGCGCGATTACACCTACATCGCCCAGCGCCGCATCCGGCTGCCGGGTGAACAGGTCGAGCATGCCAACGGCCTTCGCGAACTGATCATCCCCTCCTGAATATTCAACCCTTCCAGGCACTCTTACTGGAATGCAAGGCCGCCAGGGACGGCAGCGTGTTCGACTCTGAATAACAATCACAAGCTGGAGCAAGCAGTAATGGCCACACTCAAGCGAACGCTTTCGCTGGGCTCGGTGGTGCTTTTCGGCATCGCCTACATGACCCCCATCATCGTCCTGGGCACATTCGGCATCCTCGCCGAGACGACCGGAGGGAAGGTACCCGCAGCCTACCTCGCTGCCGCCATCGCCATGCTCTTCACCGCCTTGAGCTACGGCCACATGGCGCGTGCCTTTCCGGTCGCAGGGTCCGCCTATACCTACGTGCGCAAATCGATCAGCCCGCAGCTGGGTTTCATCACCGGTTGGGCGGTGTTGCTCGACTACCTGTTCCTGCCCATGGCGATCTGGCTCATTGGCGCGGCCTATCTGCACTCGGCGTTCCCGGGCGTGCCGCAAGCCATCTGGGTGCTGGCATTCATTGGCATCACCACAACGATCAATGTGATCGGTCTGCGGCTGGCCAAGACCGTCAATGGCCTTTTGATGTTCATCCAGTTGCTGGTCCTGGCGGCATTCGTTGCACTCGCGGTGCACTATGTATGGGGTGACCCCACGGTGGCGCTGTGGACACTCGAGCCGTTCTACAAGGAGGGCACCCAGTTGCCGCTGATCATGAGCGGTGCGGCGATTGCCTGCTATTCATTCCTGGGCTTCGACGCGGTCAGCACCCTGACCGAAGAAACCAAGGAGCCACGCAAGAACATCCCGAAAGCCATCCTGCTGATCACCCTGATTGGCGGCGGGCTGTTCATCGCCTGCAGCTACTTCGTTCAGCTTGCTCACCCGTCCACCGACTTTGCCAACGCCGACGCGGCGGCTTATGAAATTGCCCAGAACATCGGTGGCGACATCTTCGTCAGCATCTTCCTGCTGGGGCTGATTGTCGGCCAGTTCACTTCGGGCCTGTCGGCGCAAGCCAGCGCCTCCCGGCTGCTGTATGCGATGGGGCGTGATGGTGTGCTGCCCAGGGCACTCTTCGGCAAGCTGAGCGAACGCTTCAGCACGCCAGTGCCCAGCATCATCCTGTGCGGGGTGGTCGCCCTGCTCGCCTTGCGCATGGACGTGACGACCTCCACCTCGTTCATCAACTTCGGGGCGTTTCTCGCCTTCAGCCTGGTCAACCTGGCGGTGATCTTCCACTACTGGGTTGGCATGCAGCAGCGTGGTGCCAACGCGCTGCTGATGTACCTCGCATTCCCCCTGGTGGGCTTTGCCTCTACCTTGTGGCTGATGGCGAGTCTCGATCACCTGGCGATCTACCTGGGGGCAGGCTGGCTTTGCCTCGGGGTGCTCTACCTGGCCGTGATCACCCGTGGTTTCAGGCGCAAGCCCCCGGAGATGCACTTCGAGGAAGCCTGAGCGGCCCATCGATGAGGAAGATCCGGTCATCGTCGACCTCGACCTTGGGGTGCATGGTGCGCAGTGCCTTGGCAAAGGCCCAATAGCGCTACACAACCTGCGAGAGCAACCGTAAGGCCCTGTCGAAGGCCCGCGCGGAGGTTACATTTGTAATCCTCTTCGCGGGCCTTCGATCATCCCGCGCTTACCACCCGATTGCGCCCGGCGTCCTTCGCCCTGTACAAACGCTCATCCGCGCACTTGAGAATGGCGGCGGACGTTTGCTCGGCGGACGTACGGCCGGCTACCCCGATGGAAATCGTCATCGCCCCGACCTGGTCCAGCGGGCTGGCAGCGATTGTGGTGCGGATGCGTTCGGCAATGTCGGTTGCCACCTGCAGGCTGGTATCCGGCAACAGCAGGCAGAACTCTTCCCCGCCGGCCCGGCAAGCCAGGTCGCCTGCGCGTGAACAGGACTGGATGATGCCCGCGATATGCTGCAGGGCGACATCCCCGACATCGTGCCCCCATGTATCGTTAACCCGCTTGAAGTGGTCTATATCCAGCGCCAGCGCACAATACTGCTGCTCGCGCTGGTCGAGGATTGCCAACGCCGCGCTCATGCCCCGGCGGTTGACCAGCCCGGTCAGCGGGTCACTTTCCGCAGCGTGGTTCAGGTTGCTGATCTTCAAGTCCAGTAACTGCACCCCGGCCACCAGCGCACTGCGAATGGCCGCAGCCTCGGCGTACCAGGCATTCAGCGCGTGCAATTCCCGGCTGGCACCGAGTTCAGGCACGTGTTGCGCACTGTTGGCCAATTGCCGCAGTGGGCGGGTAACCCAGGTGGACACCGCCAGTATCAGCAACAGCCCGAACAGGCTCACGGGCAGCAGTTTCAACAATGTGTCATGCATCAGGTTACGCAACGGGTGCAGCGCGTCCTCCCGCGGTTGCTGGGTCACCACCGCCCAGTGCGCGCCCTTGACCTCGGCATACCCGGCCAACATCGGTATGCCTCGATAGTCAGTCGCTTCCAGTTCCCCCTCGCCCCCTCGCAAGGCCGCATGGGCAGTTGCGCTGGAGTCCAGCACCACCCCCAGCCTGGTGGGATCCGGGTGATACAGGACCTGCAGGTTCTCGTCGACGACGAACGCAAATGCGTCGGCGAGCTGATGCCCACCGATAAGGATGCTCATTACCCCACCTTCTCGCAGGTTCACCACGCCCCCGATCAAGCCGAGCACGTTGCCTTGGCCATCGCGAATGGGGTTGGAGATGAAAACGCTGAAATGGCCGTCAGGTGAGGTGAACGCCTGGCTGACCAACGGGCGTCCGGCGCTTGCCGCTCGCCTGGCGGCTTCACCGAGTTTCAAGGTTTTCGCGAAGTCCAGGTGCGGGTAACCATCGAGTATGTTCCCCGAGGCATCGGCAATGATCACGATCTGAAGCTCGGAATCCTGCGCCTGCAGGCGTTTCGCTTCGCTTGTCACCAGGGCGCGGTTGGTGAAGTCCTGCCCGATCAGTTGGCTGCTGTATTGCAGGCGCTCATGCACCGAATGGATGAACTGGTCGATACTGGACGCCACCTTGTAGGCATAGGCCTTGTGCGATTCCAGTGCCGAGTGGATCAACGAGTCACGCATCACCCCGTAGGCAACGACCAGGCAGGTGGCCAGCGTGACCAGGACGCTGGTCGACAGCAGCCACAGCATCAGACCGCGAATGCCTATGTATCGCGCGCTCGTTCTGCTCGTTCTCTCCATGAATAGCGGCTCCCCCTGCCCCCTTCAGAGCGTAGAAGACTCCGCCATCGGTGCAAGGGCCGGGGTAAGGCCGCTTTGCGGCCCCAATCGGCTTGACTGGCTTGCATCAGAAAACAGGGAATCGGCGCCTGCCCTACGGTGGCGCCGATCCTTTCAGGCCTTACACCGCCAGCGCGCGCTCACGCAGTTCGCTGTTGAGGATGCGGTCGTTTTCGCTGTAATCGACCGGGCAGTCGATCACGTGCACGCCCGGGGTCTTGATGCAGTGCTCGAGCAGCGGCAGCAGGCCTTCTGCGCTTTCCACGCGGTGGCCGTTGGCACCATAGGCTTCGGCGTATTTGACGAAGTCCGGGTTGCCGTAGTCCAGGCCGAAATCGGTGAAGCCCATGTTCGCCTGCTTCCAGCGGATCATGCCGTAGCCGTCGTCACGCAGGATCACCACGGTGATGTGCATGCCCAGGCGTACCGCGGTTTCCAGCTCCTGGCTGTTCATCATGAAGCCACCGTCGCCGCAAACCGAAATAACCGGGCGGTCCGGGTGCACAAGGTGCGCGGCCATGGCCGATGGCAGGCCGGCGCCCATGGTCGCCAAGGCGTTGTCCAGCAGCACGGTGTTCGGCTTGTGCGCCTTGTAGTTGCGGGCGAACCAGATCTTGTAGATGCCGTTGTCCAGGGCAACGATGCCTTCGGACGGCAGCACGCGACGGATGTCGGCGACCATGCGCTGCGGGTAGACCGGGAAGCGGTTGTCGTCGGCACCTTCGGCGATCTGTGCTTCGTTGGCTTCACGGATCGCCATCAGGCGGGTGAAGTCCCAGTGCGAAGTGTCGTTCAGCGCTTCGCTGATCTGCCACACGGCGTTGGCGATGTCGCCGATCACTTCCACCTGCGGGAAGTACACGGCATCGACTTCGGCAGAGCGGAAGTTGATGTGGATGACTTCGGTGCCGCCACGGACCATGAAGAACGGCGGCTTTTCGATCACGTCGTGGCCGATGTTGACGATCAGGTCGGCGGCTTCGACGGCGCGGTGCACGAAGTCACCCGACGACAGTGCGGCGTTGCCCAGGAAGCGTGGGTGACGCTCGTCGACCACACCTTTGCCCATCTGGGTGGTGATGAACGGGATGCCGGTCTTGTCGATCAGTTGCTTGAGGACCTTGGCGGTCATCTTGCGGTTGGCGCCGGCGCCGATCACCAGGATCGGGCTGCGGGCGTTCAGCAACTTTTGCACGGCAGCGTCGATCGCCACGTGCTCGGCCAGCGGGCGGCGGTGCAGGCTTGGCGGGATAGGCAGTGCGTCGGTCTGCTCGGCGGCGATGTCTTCTGGCAGCTCCAGGTGCACGGCACCCGGCTTTTCTTCTTCGGCCAGGCGGAAGGCTTCGCGCATGCGCGACGGGATGTTGTCGGCGGAAGCGAACTGGTGGGTGTACTTGGTGATGGGGTCCATCATGCCGCACACATCGATGATCTGGAAACGGCCCTGCTTGGACTTCTTGATCGGCTTCTGGCCGGTGATCATCATCATCGGCATGCCGCCCAGGTAGGCGTAGGCGCTGGCGGTGACCAGGTTGGTGGCGCCAGGGCCGAGGGTCGACAGGCTGACGCCGGTCTTGCCGGTCAGGCGGCCATAGGTGGCAGCCATGAAACCTGCGGACTGCTCGTGACGGGTCAGTACCAGCTTGATCTTCGACTTGCGCAGGGACTCCAGCAGGTCCAGGTTTTCCTCACCAGGAATGCCGAACACATACTCGACACCTTCGTTTTCCAGGCATTGCACAACGACATCGGCGGCCTTGGCCATTTGGGGTACTACCTCAAAATCTTTGTGGGATTGCAGATTTATTAAGCTGCGTGACTGAGATGTTGCAGGATGTCTCAGTGGCGCGCATCGTAGGCCCTCTGGTTAATAATAATAAATATATTGTTATGATGCTTGGCATCACAGTTTGTTATGAACGGTAAACCCCCTCGATGAACCTCAAGGCATTGCGCTGCTGCGTCGAAATCGTCCGCCAAGGCAGCTTCACCAAAGCCGCGCAGCACCTGCATATCGCCCAGCCGGCACTGAGCATGGCCGTTACCCGTCTTGAAGAAGAACTGGGCGTGACCCTGTTCAACCGCACCACGCGCAAAGTCCTCCTGACGGCCGAGGGCGAACGGTTTCTGCCACGTATCGAATCGGCACTGCGCGAAATGGATGTTGCCCGGCAAGAACTGCGCGACATGGCCGACCTGAAGCGCGGCGAAGTGCGCCTGGGTATCCCGCCAATGTTCGGCCTGCACTATGTGCCCGGGTTGATGAACGCCTTCCGCAAGCTGTACCCGGGCATTGCCATGACCGTGTTCGAAGGCAGTGCCGAGGACATCGGCCATCGCCTGGAACAACGGGAAATCGACCTGGCGTTGCTGGAGTCCAGGCGCGTGCCGCCCGACAAGGAATCGATCCTGCTGGGCAGCGACGAGATGCTGGCGTGCATGCACCCTGACCATCCCTATGCCCGCAAGGCCTTTCTCACGGCCGAGGACCTGCGCAATACCGACATGGTGGTATTCGACCGCACCTTCGTGCAGCGCCACCTGCTGGACGCGTTCTTCGCCGAACATGGCATCACTTACCAGGTAGCGCTGCAGAGCAACTTCGTGTCGCTGGTGGTGCAGGCCGCGCTGGACAACATGGGCGTGGCGACCCTGCTGCGCTCGGTGCAACAGCGCACGCCGGGCATCGTCGGCGTACCGTTCCAGCCAGCGCAGCAGATGAGCTTCCGCTTGTGTTGGCGCTCGGGGGAATACCTGTCGCTGGCCAGCAAGCGCTTCATCGATTTTGCCGCGCAGACCCATTACCTGGAGCGTTGAAGCCAGCCTGTGCCGGCCTTCTTCGCGGCTAAAGCCACTCCCACAGGGGGAGTGCATACCGCAAGCCTGCAGTGATCCCTGTGGGAGCGGCTTTAGCCGCGAATACCCGCGCAACCGGTGGCAGACGATTTGACCGGGGCAGGCAGCAAATGTCAGGTAATGCTCCCATCAAATGCCAATAAAAACCTGTAAATCGTTGCAATTCGTCAGGTTCTTGCCTGCGCTTCGCCTCCCTACAATGGCCTCACAACAACAAACGAGCCCAGCTCCGTGAGGCACGACCCCATGTACAGAGACCACATCGTCAAACCGCGTGCGACCGACAACCCTGCGTTCATGGCCCTGGCCACCACCGTAATCTTTGCACTCGCCCTGTTCTACGGCGTGGGCGACGGTAGCCTGGCCCGGCTGATGGGCCCGATCGTGCTCGACCTGCAGGCACCGCTACTGCGCAACATGGCCGTGGCCGGGACCTTGGCCATCACCCTGGTACTGAATCTGTTCATCCTCGGCCGCTTTGCGCTACGGGCCCAGGTGATCACCGTCTGGTTCGAACTGTTGCTGCTGTTCCTGCTGTTCTTCGACACCTTCGACCTGTCCTACAGCTTCATTGCCAGCAAGGTCGGCTTCATGATCACCCAAGGGGTGTTCACCACCGTCTACGTGTCCACGATCTCGATCGCCATCGCCTTCGTCCTGGCCCTGATGGGTGCCACTGCACGCTTGTCGTCCAACGGCTTCGCCATCGCCATCGCCAGTTTCTATACCTCGTTCTTCCGCGGTGTACCGCTGCTGATCCAGATCTACCTGATCTATCTCGGCATCCCCCAACTCGGCTATGTGGTCGGTGCAGTGCCGGCGGGCATCCTGGCCCTGTCGCTGTGCTATGGCGCCTACATGACGGAAATTTTCCGCGCCGGCATCAGCAGCATCCCGCGCGGGCAGTGGGAAGCCTCGCGAGCGATTGGCCTGACACCCTTCCAGGCGATGACCCGGGTGATCCTGCCGCAGTCGATGCGCCTGATCATCCCGCCCACCGGCAACCAGTTCATCTCCATGCTCAAGGACAGCTCGCTGGTGTCGGTGATCGGCGTGTGGGAATTGATGTTCCTGGCCCGCACCCAGGGCCGCGCGGAGTTCCGCCACCTGGAAATGCTGATTACCGCCGCCGTCCTGTACTGGGTGCTGTCGATCCTGCTCGAAACCGTGCAGTCGCGCCTGGAAAAACGTTTCGACCGCGCCCACCGCTGATCGAGGAGCATCACGATGAATCAAGTAGTCACCCCCGCTGCCGCCCAGGCCGCCGTGTCGATCCGCGGTCTGCAGAAATGGTACGGCGAGTTTCACGTACTCAAGGGTATCGATCTGGAAATAGCCAGCGGCGAGATCGTGGTGGTCTGCGGCCCGTCAGGCTCGGGCAAGTCCACGCTGATTCGCTGCCTGAACCTGCTGGAGGACTTTCAGAAAGGCCAGGTGCTGATCGCCGGCAACCCGCTGGGTCGTGATGCCGCCAGCGTGGCCGCCATTCGCCGCCAGGTCGGCATGGTGTTCCAGCAGTTCAACCTGTTCCCGCACCTGACCGTGCTGGAAAACCTGATGCTCGGGCCGCGCCTGGTCAGCAAGCTCAGCGAGGCCCAGGCCCGCGCCCTGGCCCTGGAGTACCTGGAGCGGGTTCGCATCGCCAGCCAGGCCGACAAGTTCCCCGGTCAGCTTTCCGGTGGCCAGCAACAGCGGGTAGCCATTGCTCGCGCGTTGTGCATGAAGCCGCGGATCATGCTGTTCGACGAACCCACTTCGGCACTGGACCCGGAGATGGTCAAGGAAGTGCTCGATGTGATGGGTGAGCTGGCCCAGGATGGCATCACCATGCTCTGTGTCACCCACGAAATGGGCTTCGCCCGACGGGTTGCCGACCGCATCATCTTCATGGACCAGGGCCAGGTCATCGAGCAGGCCCGGCCCAACGACTTCTTCGACAACCCGCGCCATGCCCGCGCCAGGGAGTTCCTTTCGCAGATTCTCAGCCACTGAGGCCTGTGTCTACCGCTGTGCCAACACCACAACAACAATTGCATACCCGGAGACTTATCGAATGAACCCACTTGCACGCTTGTTCGCACTCACCGCCGTCGCCGGCAGCCTGGCCCTGATGACCGGTGCCGCCTGGGCGGGCGCCACCCTGGATCGCATCCACCAGAGCAAGGTCATGAAAGTGGCCACCGCCGCCAACTGGCCACCGCAGTCGTTCCTTGGCGAGGACAACACCCTCAAGGGCTTCGACATCGATGTTGCCAACGAAATCGGCAAGCGCATGGGCACCACCGTAGCCTTTGTCACCCCCGAGTACGGCATCATCACTGCCGGGCGCTGGGCCAGCCGCTGGGACCTGTCGGTCGGGTCGATGACGCCTACCACCGAGCGTGGCCGCGTACTCGACTTCCCGGCCATCTACTATTACACCCCCTACATGTTCGCCGTGCACAAGGATGCCGCCGGCGCCAGCGCTGCCGACCTCAACGGCAAGACCATCGGCGTCGAGGCCGGCACTACCTCCGAGGACTACATCAACCGCCGGCTGAAGATCGACGCGGCGGACGTACCTGCGTTCAGCTACACCGTGGAGCCTGGCGATGTGCAGACCTACGGCGACAGCATGGGCCCGCTGGATGACCTGCGCATGGGCAACGGCACGCGCCTGGATGCCGCACTGTCGCCGCTGCCGACCATCATGGGTGCGATCAAGGCCGGTTACCCGATTGCGCCGGTGCAGGGCAAGCCCGCCTACTACGAACCGCTGGCCATCGCCACCGACAAGGGCGACGACGCCTTCAATGCCGAACTGGCCAAGGCCGTCGACAGCATGAAGGCCGACGGTACGTTGAAGCAGCTGTCCGAGAAGTGGTACGGCGCCGACCTCACGCAAGTGCAGTAACCCCATCACCCACAGACCAACGCCCTTCAGCTGAAGGGCGTGCGGCCCCCGCGTGCCCGTGGAACATGCAACGCCCAGTAAAAGGATGACCCAGCCGATGTTCAGCTACAGCAACAACTACTACACCGGAACCATGCGTCCAGCCCCACAACGACCGGCTTTGGCCGGCGAAACACGAGCCGATGTATGCATCATCGGCGGTGGCCTGGCGGGCCTGAGCGTAGCCCTGGAACTGCTGGCGCGCGGGCGCTCGGTGGTATTGCTGGAAGCCGCTCGAGTTGCCTGGGGTGCCTCAGGGCGCAATGGCGGCTTCGTGCTGCAGGGCTGGTCCGAGGGGCTGTCGGCCATCGAACGGCGCTGCGGCAAGCAGACAGCGGCGGCATTGTTCCGGCTGTCACTGGAGGGCGTCGATATCGTCCGCGACACCATCGCCCGCCACCAGTTGCCAGGCTGTGCCGCGACCACCGGCAAACTCAGCGTGGTGCGCTACGACGACGCCGACAACCTGCAGCGCACCCGCGACCGCATGGCCCGTGATTTCGGTTTCGAGATGGAATACCTGGATACTCCTACGCTACGCAGCCACCTGAACACCGACCGCTACTACCAGGGGCTGCGCGACAGCCATGGTTTTCATTTTCACCCGCTGAACTACTGCCTGGGCCTTGCCGAGCTGGTCGAGCTTGCCGGCGGCCGCGTCCACGAGCAATCGCCCATGCGGCGGGTAGCACGCGAGGCCGGGCATCACCGCGTGAGCACTGCCCACGGCGCGGTCACCTGTGCCGACGTGGTGTACTGCTGCGGCGGCTACGGCGGCGCCGAGTTCGGCCGACTGCGCCGAGCTTTCCTGCCTATCGCCACTTACGTGGTACTCACCGAACACCTGGGTGAACGCCTGAATGACGTGGTACGTACCACGGATGCCGTCGGCGACAACCGCCGCGCCTCGGACTACTACCGTATCGTCGAGGGTGATCGCCTGCTTTGGGGTGGCCATATCACCACCCGCAATCTGCAGGACGAACAACGGCTAGGGCAGTTGCTGACCCGTGACATTCTCAGCGTATATCCGCAGTTGCAGGGCTTGAAAATCGCCAAGGCCTGGTCCGGGCTGATGGGCTACGCCCGCCACAAGATGCCGCACATCGGCCCTCTGGGCCCCGGGTTGTGGGCCTGTACTTCGTTTGGGGGGCATGGTATGAACACCGCACCCGTGGGCGCCAGGGTGGTCGCCGAGGCGGTGTGCGGCGAAACCGACCGTTATCGCCTGTTCGATGCCTATGGCCTGGAATGGAACGGCGGGCCGTTCGGGCCTGCTGCGGCACAAGCGGTGTATACCGGGCTGAAGCTGATGGACCGGTTTCAGGAAGCACGCTCGCAATACAACAACTAGAACGACTACCAGGAGTCGCCATGGACGCCCTCCCCCCCGGCGCGCTGTTCAAACTTACCGAAAAGGACCGCCAGTTGCTGGCGCTGCTGCAGGCCAACGCCCGTGAGCCCACCGCCTCGCTGGCACGCAAGCTGGGTGTGTCGCGCTCGGCGGTGCAGGAGCGCATCAACCGCCTGGAGAACGCCGGTGTGATCACCGGCTACAGCGTGCGCATCGACCAGGACAAGCTGCAGCAGGTGATCAACTGCTTCACCATGACCTCCTGCAGCAACAAGAGCTACACCGACGTGATGACCACCTTGCGCAAGATGGAGTCGGTGCAGGCGGTGTACGCGGTGTCGGGCGAAATGGACTTCATCATCCACCTGACCACCCATACCTTGGGCGAACTGAATGCCGAGCTGACCCGTATCAACATGATCAAGGGCGTGACGCATACGGCGTCGCACATTGTCATGGAGACCAAGTTCAGCAAGAAGCTGACGTTGTAACCCCCTCCCAGGCTTTTCCAAGGCCTTGTGGGAGCGGGCGTGCCCGCGAACACCGGCGCAGCCGGTGCCATCCGTGCGGGACTCTTCGCGGGCATGCCCGCTCCCACATGTGCCCCCGCCAGACGTACGAGTACGAGGAAGCCGGCCACCTTCCTCGACGTCACCGGCACGGATTGACTATGATCCCGCCTTGAACGTTTCAGCATGTTTCAACAAGGACCCAGATGTCAGTTCAGGAACTACCCCCTCTCCCTGGTAAAAGTACCGTCGCGAAAATGGAAGCCGCCATGGCGCTGGGCAGCTTTGCCATTGGCACCGGCGAGTTCGCCATCATGGGCCTGATGCCCGATATCGCCAGCAACTTGCAATTGAGCGAGCCCCAGGTGGGCCATGCCATCAGCGCCTATGCGCTGGGGGTGATGGTTGGCGCCCCCACGCTGGCGATCCTCGGCGCTCGGCTGTTGCGCAAGCACATGCTGCTGTTGTTGATGGCGCTGTACGCCCTTGGCAACCTGGCTACCGCCTTCGCCCCCTCGTTCGGCGGCCTGGTCGCCTTCCGTTTCATCAGCGGCCTGCCCCATGGCGCCTACTTCGGCATCGCGGCGGTAGTGGCCTCTAGCATGGTGGCCAAGGACCAGCGGGCTGGGGCCGTGGCCCGGGTGATGATGGGGCTGACCCTGGCCATGTTGCTCGGCAACCCGCTTGCCACCCTGCTGGGCCAGTACTTCGGCTGGCGCTCGGCGTTCGTGCTGGTCGGCGCGATCGCCGTGAGCACCATCGCTCTGGTCTGGCACTTCGTGCCCCAGCGTCACGATGAAGTACGCAGCGACCCGCGCAAGGAACTGCAAGCGTTCACCTTGCCGCAAGTGTGGATGGCACTGGGCATCGCCTCGATCGGCTTTTCCGGCATGTTCTGTGTGTTCAGCTACCTTGCGCCGACCATGTTGCAGGTAACCCAGGTGTCGCCGCAGTGGATTCCGTTCGGCCTGGCGGCGTTCGGCTTCGGTGGCATCGTCGGCAACATCGCCGGTGGCAAGCTGTTCGACCGCCTGCAGTTCCGCGCCGTCGGGCTGGTACTGGTGTGGTCGATTGCCGTGCTGCTGTTCTTCAGCTTTGCCGCGCAGGCGCTGTGGAGCCTGCTGCTGGGCATTGGCCTGGTCGGCACCATGATCGCCCTTGCGGCGCCGTTGCAGATCCGCCTGATGGACATTGCCCATGAAGCGCCAAGCCTGGCGGCGGCGTCGAACCATGCGGCGTTCAACCTGGCCAATGCGCTGGGGCCGTGGCTGGGTGGCATGGCGATTACCGCAGGCATGGGCTGGACCAGCACCGGTTACATCGGCGCGACTACGGCGCTGGTTGGGCTGGGGATCTACCTGGTGGCACGGCGGATGAAGGGTGGGCACTAAGGTTGAGGCCTGACAGATAGCTTGAACGGGGCTGCCATGCAGCCCATCGCCGGCAAGCCAGCTCCCACAGGTACAGCGTTGCTCTCGAGGTTGTCGCTGTACCTGGGGGAGCGGCCTTGCTCAGCCAGGCTTTGCCTGCGGCAGCTCGATGCGCACCCGCAACCCGCCACTCGCGGCAGCCAATGCGGTGATGCTGCCGCCGTGCAAGGCAACGGCCCGCTGGGCAATCGCCAGGCCCAGGCCAAAGCCGTCACCGTCATTGTCGGTGCCGCGGTCGAATGGCTCGAAGATGCGCTGCAGGCGCGCCGGCTCGACGCCCGGGCCATGGTCGCTGACGCTGACCTGCAACCATTGCCCGCCCGGTGCCAGCGCGGCCTCGACCAACACCTCGGTACCCGCTGCGGTGTAGCGCACGGCATTACGGATGATGTTCTCGAACGCCCGGTACAGCAGTTCTTCATGCCCATGAGTGATGAACGTGCCCTGGGCCTGCAAGCAAACCTGGCACTGTTTCATGCCAGCCTCGAAGCGGGCGTCTTCGACGATTTGCGCCAGCAGTTCGACCACATCGAGGCTGGCGAAGTCGTCCCCCTGCCGGGACTGGGCGCGGGCCAGGGTCAGCAACTGCTCGATCAGGTCGTCCATGCGGCGCGACTCGCGCTCCACCCGTTCAAGCATGTCCAGCCGGTCCGGTTGCTGGCGCATCAGGCCGATGGCGGCATGCATGCGGGTCAGCGGCGAGCGCAGTTCGTGGGAAATATCGTGCAGCAGGTTCTGCTGCGCCTGCACCAACGCCTTGAGCTGACCGGCTATGCGGTCGCAGTCTTCGGCCAGTTCGACGATTTCGTCGCGGCGCTTGCCCAGCCTGGGCTTGACCCGCACCTCGAAACGGCCCTGGGCGACCTGGCCCATGGCTTCGCGCAGCCAGGCCAGTGGGCGGGTCAGGTACAGGCTGCACAGCAAGGCGAACAGCGCGCTCATCAGCGTGCCGGTAAACAGCGGGCCCATGCCGCGCGGGCGTGGTGGCTCGCCAATGGTCGTGGCCACCGAAGCGCGCAGCACCAGCGGGCGGCCGTCACGGTCGCTCAGCGCCTGCTCGAACCGCGCCACTGATACCGCCCTGCCGGCCAGCAAACGGCCCTGGCTATCGTAAAGGCCCACCTGCACATCCGGCGGCTGCGGCAATACCTCGAGCAACTGTCGGCCAGCCTGCTCGCCGTAACGTTGCAACAGCTGCAGTTCGGTGGCCAGCAGCGAGCGCAGCGCCGGGGTATCACCACGCAGGTCGATGTTGTCGCCCCGGGCTGTCAGCAACAGCACCGGTACCTGGCTGCGCGCACGCACGCGCCGAAGCACTTCGATGCCCGAAATGCCCGGCAGCATCACGCCCAGCACCACCACCTGATAGTTGCCGGTCAATGCCTGGGCTTCGCCCTCCTCGCCAGTGTCGACGGCGGTGGCCTGGAACCCTTCGCGGGCCAGGTACAAAGGCAGCGACGACCCGCGCCGCCCACTGGTGTGGATCAGCGAGCTGGCCTGCCCCAAGGAAATGATTACAATGCATGCCCCAACCTGAAATATGTTTTTCCCATGAAATCACTGCTTTACGCCGTATCCTTACTGTTTTCCTTCACCCTCCCTGCCCTGGCCAGCCCACCGGCGACCTTCACCGAAGCCAAGGTGGTGGCCAAGCAGAAGGTGTACATGGACCAGGCCAGCAGTGCCATGGGCGACCTGTACTGCGGTTGCAAATGGGCCTGGGTGGGCAAGTCTGGCGGGCGTATTGATGCCGCCTCGTGCGGCTACCAGACCCGCAAGCAGCAGAACCGCGCCGAACGCACCGAATGGGAGCACATCGTGCCGGCCTACACCTTCGGCAACCAGCGCCAGTGCTGGAAGAACGGTGGCCGCGAGCATTGCGTGGATGACGACCCGGTGTTCCGCGCCATGGAGGCCGACCTGTTCAACCTGTACCCGGCAGTGGGTGAGGTAAACGGCGACCGCAGCAATTTCAACTACGGCATGGTTGCTGGCAATGCAGGGCAATATGGGCAGTGCACCACCAAGGTGGACTTCGTGCAGCGTGCTGCCGAACCACGTGACGAAGTGAAAGGGCTGGTCGCCCGCACCACCTTCTACATGTACGACCGTTACAAGCTGAGCATGTCGCGCCAACAGCAGCAGTTGCTGATGGCCTGGGACAAACAGCACCCAGTGTCGGCCTGGGAGAAAGAGCGTGACCGGCGCATTGCCGCGATCATGGGCCATGCCAACCCCTTCGTCACCGGGGAACGCAAATGGACCGCCAACTACAAGCCAGTCGGCAGTGGCGTGGTACAAGCGGTGCCAGCGAAGGCCGCCAAGCCTGAGGCCAAGCCGAGCCTGGCCAGTGCCGGGTCGGTGGGGGCTGTGCTTGGCAACCGCAACAGCCATGTCTATCACCTTTCCGTCGGCTGCCCGGGCTATACCCAGGTTACCGCGAAGAACCAGGTCACCTTCGCCACAGAGGGTGAGGCGCAGGCAGCGGGTTATCGCAAGGCGGGCAACTGCCGCTGAGCGCCTTCCTCGGGGCCCGCGCGGCACCTTTGCAATCGAGCGGGCTGCACAGCAGCCCGCAACAATGACCATCCGTCGCCCAGACGGCACCCCACTCCCCGCCCCCAGCCCAACGAATGACAGATCATCCGTAAAGGAGACGTTCCATGATCCGCATTCGCCCACTCTCACTGTGCCTTGCCCTTGCCCTGGCCAGCGTCACTGGCACCAGCTTCGCTGCCACTGACACAGACACCGACAGCCGCCCGCAAACCGACCAGTACGGTGGCAAGACCGCCGGTGAAGACAGCAGCGTCAACAGCCCAGGCAGCAGCAAAGCCAACGACAGCAGCGACACCGGCAGCAACAGCGGTGCCGCCGACGGCGCCGCTGGTGGCTCCAACAGCACCGGCGAAGCCACCGGCTCCGGCGCCGGGCACTCGGGTGGCACCGCCGAGGACCAGGACAGCCATTGAGACCGGCCTGGGCTACACTGCGCCGGAACGCCCTGCCAAGGATTCACCATGAACCTCAAACCCTGGCTGCTCGCCGCCCTGCTGCCGTGCAGCGCCCTGGCCGTCGCTGGCGGCCAGGGCGCACTGTCGATCAGCTCTTCGTCGTTCACCGATGGCGGCGTGATCGCCTTGCAACAGGTTGGCCCGGACCCGGCCTGTGGTGCCGGCGAAGAGCGCACCCCGCAACTGAGCTGGGACAACCTCCCCGCAGGCACCCAGTCGCTGGCCCTGATCATGTTCGACCCGGACGGCGGCAAGGGCATTGGCGTGGTCCACTGGATCGCCTACAACATCGACCCGGCCCAGGATGGGCTGAAGGAAGGCGCCGCAGGGTTGACCGGGCAAGGCGTGACCGTGGGGCGCAACTCGCGGGGCACACTCAGCTACCGAGGCCCTTGCCCACCCGCCGGCGACAACCCGCACCACTATGCACTGACGCTGATCGCCACCGACCTGCCATTGGGCACCCTGCCTGAAGGCCTGGACCGCAGCGGCCTGCTGCAACTGCTGCAAGGTCACGCGCTAGGGGCGCAGAGCCTGGTCGGGCGCTATGGCCATTGAACCGTGCGGTACAAAAACAATTGATCACCCCCATAACATTTATCCATTGAATGGCCCGGCCGAACTGAAGTAAGCTCGGGCTCATTCACTGGAGAGCAACATGCCGAAACACACCCGCAACCACGCCAACCACACCGGTCGCAGCCTGCGCCCTGTGCTGGCCGTTGCCGGCTGCGTGGCACCTGCCAGCTATTACTTTGGGTATTGGTTTAGCCACTAGGCGCCGATACCCACACGGCGCCCACCTTCGAGGGGCCGCCGAACATGAGAATACTCAAACCCCCGGTCGGCTCCCCGACCGGGGGTTTTGCTTTTCAGGCCTTTGAACAACACCGATTCACATTGAGGACAGATTCATGAACTACGCCACTTATTACTACGCAAACACCTACGCCTGGCGATTTAGCCAATCCCGTTCGGGCCAGCCTGCCGCCTCCGTTCGGTCTTCCACAGGTGGCAATGCAGCAGCCAATACGAATTCAACGATCTGTCGAACACCTCGATAGGGCCGACCATGCGGGCCAGAACCCGCCGTCCGCCCAGGGAAAAAACGCCATGCAAGCTTCCAGCCTCGCCCTGACCCAGCCGCAAGCGGCCAACACCACCGTCAGCCAGCGCCTGCCCAGCCCGCACCTGCTCAAACAGCAAATGCCGCTGTCCAGCGAACTTACCCAGCAAGTCCATGCCCACCGCCAGGCCATCCGCGACATCCTCGAAGGCCGCGACCAGCGCCTGCTGGTGATCGTTGGCCCGTGCTCGATCCACGACCCGCGCTCGGCCCTGGAATACGCCGACCGCCTGGCCGCGCTCAGCCGCGAAGTCGACGACAAGCTGCTGCTGGTGATGCGCGCCTACGTCGAAAAACCCCGCACCACGGTCGGCTGGAAAGGCCTGGCCTACGACCCGCACCTCGATGGCAGCGACGACATGCACGCCGGCATCGCCCTGTCCCGCGGGCTGATGCTGAACATGATCGAACGCGGCCTGCCGGTTGCCACCGAACTGCTGCAGCCAATGGCCGCCGGCTACTTCGATGACCTTCTGGCCTGGGCCGCGATTGGCGCGCGCACCACCGAGTCGCAGATCCACCGCGAAATGGTCAGTGGCCTGGAGCTGCCGGTCGGTTTCAAGAACGGCACCGACGGTGGCATCGCCATCGCCAGCGACGCCATGCGCAGCGCCGCCCACCCGCACCGCCACTTCGGCATGGATGCGCAGGGCTACCCGGCCATCATCGAGACCTTGGGCAACCCGGACACCCACCTGGTGCTGCGCGGCGGCCACAAGGGCCCGAACTTTGACGCCAACAGCATCGCCATGGCCCGCCAGGCGCTGGCCAAGGCCGGGCTGCAGGCGCGGATCATGGTCGATTGCAGCCATGCCAACAGCGGCAAGGAC
The DNA here is from genome assembly GCF_036784815.1 of Pseudomonas sp. TE3-3-F2023. Taxonomy (NCBI): domain Bacteria; kingdom Pseudomonadati; phylum Pseudomonadota; class Gammaproteobacteria; order Pseudomonadales; family Pseudomonadaceae; genus Pseudomonas; species Pseudomonas sp. TE3-3-F2023. The sequence goes on from NZ_CP145113.1 coordinate 3,655,000, forward strand.
CCGGCGCGCCAGCCGGCGGTTTTCAACGATGTGCTGGAGCAGCGCCTGGCCGGCGACCGTTCGATCGTCGGCGTTATGATCGAAGGGCACCTGTTCGACGGCTGCCAGGCGCTGGGCAAGGGCGCGCTGAAATACGGCGTGTCGATCACCGACGGTTGCCTGGGCTGGGCCTCGACCGAAACGCTGTTGCGCCAGGCGGCACAAAAACTCTAGGTAGCGGGACGCAAGCCTGGCGAGACATACCCCGGACAAGTGCGCTAGGCTTGCCTTTTTTACCCCAAGGAGCAGTACCCATGGCCCGTGCAACCGCCCGCCACATCCTGGTCAGCAGCATCGATAAATGCAACGAACTGAAAGCCCAGATCGAAGCAGGCGCCGACTTCGCTGAAATCGCCAAAGCCAATTCCACCTGCCCGTCCAGCCGCCAGGGCGGTGACCTGGGCTCGTTCGGCCCGGGCCAGATGGTCAAGGAGTTCGACACCGTGGTGTTCAGCGCCCCGGTCAATACCGTGCAAGGCCCGGTAAAGACCCAGTTCGGCTACCACCTGCTGGAAGTGACCAGCCGCCAGGACTAAGTAGCCAGTAGCTGCTCATGTCCCCTGTGGGAGCGGCGGTGCGCCGCTGCGCTTTACCCGCGAATGCGTCCGTTCACGCAACGTCGTTGCCTGATCTGGCGCTTTCGCGGGTGAACCCGCTCCCACAGGCCCTGTGTTACCTTTTTCTGCTTTGTTTTTCCTTCAATAGCCAGGCTGCACCCACCCACGCCCTCACCGTCTACGGCGAAGCCCCCCGCTACAACGCCAGCTTCCAGCATTTCGACTACGTCAACCCCGACGCCCCCAAAGGCGGCATCCTGCGCCGCTCGGCCATCGAGATCGGCCAGTTCGACCATATCCTGCCGTACATCGACAAAGGCATCGGTGTCAGCGAGGTCGATGGCCTGTTGTACGCGCCACTGGCCGTGCGCTCGTTCGATGAACCCTACACCGTCTACGGCCTGATCGCCCGGCGCATGGAGCGCGGCCCGGAGGATGCCTGGCTGCGTTTCGAGATCGACCCGCGCGCCACATTCGCCGATGGCAAGCCGGTGCGCGCCGAGGACGTACGCTTTACCTTCGAGCTGCTGATGAGCAAGGGCAGCCTCAAGTACCGCACCCAGTTCGCCGATGTCGCCGCCGTCATCGTGGAAAGCCCGCACAGCGTGCGCTTCGACTTCAAGCCCGACCACGGGCGCACCCTGCCGCTGGACCTCGCCAGCCTGCCGGTACTGCCCGAACACGACTGGCAGCAGCGCGATTTTGCCAACGGTGCTGGCTTCGACAAGCCGGTCGGCAGCGGGCCGTACCGTATCGGGCGCATCGACAACGGCCGCAGCATCACCTTCGAGCGGGACGCCAACTGGTGGGCGCGCGATCTGCCGGTCAGCCGTGGTCGCTACAATTTCGACAAGCTGCGCATCGAGTACTTCGGCGATACCGAAGTGGCGCGGCAGGTGCTCAAAGGCGGCGGCTATGACTACAACCGCGAATTCTCCGCCACCGCCTACACGCTGGGCTACAACGGCGCGCAACTGGACGACGGCCGCCTGCAGCGCGCCCACCTGGGCCCGGCCAAACCGCAGGTGGCCCAGGGCTTCGTGTTCAACCTCGACCGGCCGCAGTTCAAGGACCGTCGCGTGCGCCAGGCGCTGGGCATGCTGTGGGACTACGAGTGGAGCAACCGGCAGATGATGCGCAACATGTACATCCGCCAGCAGAGCGTGTTTTCCAATACCCCGCTGGCTGCACGTCAACTGCCGGATGCCGACGAGTTGAAACTGCTCGAGCCGTTGCGCGGCAAGGTACCGGACGAAGTCTTCAGTACCGTGTTCACCGCCCCGGTCACCGATGGTTCGGGGATAATCCGCAAGCAGCAGCTGCAGGCATTGGCGCTGCTCGAGCAAGCCGGCTGGCGGCCCGAAGGCGACCGCCTGGTGAACAGCCAGGGCACGCCGCTGGCGTTCACCTTCCTCAACGGCCAGGCAGGCATGGAGCGCCTGCTGCTGCCGTGGAAGCGCAACCTGGCTCAGATTGGCGTGACCCTGGAAATCCGCAACGTCGATTCGGCCCAGTACGTCAACCGATTGATGGCACGTGACTACGACATGATCGTCACTGGCTACCCGGTCACCCTGTCGCCTGGTGCCGAACTGTACAACTACTTTGGCTCGGCAGCGGCCCACGACCCTGGGTCGAATAACCTGATGGTGCTGCAGGACCCTGCCGTGGACCGGCTGATCGACGGCCTGGTGCGCGCCGACACCCAGGCCGACATGCTGCATCACGCCCGTGCCCTGGACCGGGTTCTGCAATGGAACTATTACTGGATCCCCAATTACTACCCGCCCGGCAGTTCCACTGCCTGGTGGAACCGCTTCGGCCTGCCCAAGGTTCAGGCTGCCTATGACGAAGGCCTGGACACCTGGTGGGAAGTCAGCCCTACCGCGCTGACCAACGCGCAAATGGCCGAACGCCGGAAATCCTCGCCATGACCACCTACATCCTGCGCCGCCTGTTGCTGATCATCCCGACCCTGCTGGCGATCCTGTTGGTCAACTTTGCCATTGTCCAGGCCGCGCCGGGTGGCCCGGTGGAGCAGGCGGTGGCGCGCCTGCAAGGCATCGGCGGCGGCGCCCCCGGTGCCCGGGCCGAGGTGGTGCACGGCGAGTCACGTGCCACCCGTGGCCTGGACCCGAAACTGATCGAGGAGATCAAGCGCCAGTACGGCTTCGACAAGTCCGCCCCCGAGCGCCTGTGGTTGATGCTGGGCCAGTACGCCCGGCTGGACTTCGGCAACAGCTTCTTCCGCGGCGCCAAGGTCACCGACCTGATCCTCGACAAGTTGCCGGTCACCCTGTCGCTGGGCTTCTGGGCCACGCTGATCACCTACCTGGTGTCCATCCCGCTGGGCATCCGCAAGGCAGTGCGCCACGGCAGCCGCTTCGATGCCTGGAGCAGTGCACTGATCGTGGTCGGCTATGCCCTGCCCTCGTTCCTGTTTGCCCTGTTGCTGATCGTGCTGTTCGCCGGCGGCACCTCGCTCAGCTGGTTCCCGGTGCGCGGCCTGGTCTCGGACAACTTCCACGAGCTGAGCCTGTTGGGCAAGGTCGCGGACTACTTCTGGCACCTGGTGCTGCCGGTCGGCGCCCTGGTGATCGGCGGCTTCGCCACCCTGACGCTGCTGACCAAAAACGCCTTCCTGGACGAGATTTCCCGGCAATACGTGGTTACTGCCCGCGCCAAGGGCCTGAGCGAGCGTCGGGTGCTGTATGGCCACGTGCTGCGCAATGCCATGCTGCTGGTGGTGGCCGGCTTGCCGCAGGCGTTGATCACGGTATTCTTCGCCGGCTCGTTGCTGATCGAGGTGATCTTCTCCCTCGATGGCCTGGGCCGCATGAGTTACGAGGCGGCCGTGTCGCGCGATTACCCGGTGGTGTTCGGCACGCTGTTCATCTTCACCCTGGCGGGCCTGCTGATCCGCCTGATCGGTGACCTGTCGTACACCCTGCTCGACCCGCGTATCGACTTCGACACGAGGGCCCGCTGATGCTTTCACCGATTTCGCGTCGTCGCCTGCAACGCTTTCGCCGCAACCGCCTGGGCTGGGTTTCGCTGTGGCTGTTCGCCGCCCTTCTGCTACTGAGCCTGTGTGCCGAGCTGGTGGCCAACGACAAACCGCTGCTGCTGGGCTACAAGGGCGACCTGTACGTGCCGGCGCTCAAGCGCTACACCGAGCAGCAGTTCGGTGGCCAGTTGCCCTTCCAGCCAGACTACCGCAGCGCCTATGTACGCCAGCTGATCGAGCAGCAAGGTGGCTGGATGTTGTTCGCCCCGATCCCGTTCAGCGCCGATACCCCCAACTACGACCTGCAGGTGCCCACGCCCAGCCCGCCAAGCGCGAGCAACTGGCTGGGTACCGACGACCAGGGTCGCGACGTGCTGGCCCGGGTGCTGTATGGCACCCGGGTATCCTTGCTGTTCGCCTTCGCCCTGACCGTGGTCAGCGTGCTGATCGGGGTGGCGGCCGGTGCCCTGCAGGGCTACCACGGCGGCTGGGTCGACCTGGTCGGCCAGCGCCTGCTGGAGGTGTGGTCGGGGTTGCCGGTGCTGTACCTGCTGATCATCCTCAGTGGGTTCGTCGAGCCGGACTTCTGGTGGCTGCTGGGGATCATGGCGTTGTTCTCCTGGCTTACCCTGGTCGATGTGGTGCGCGCCGAGTTCCTGCGCGGTCGCAACCTGGAGTACGTGAAAGCCGCCCGGGCGCTGGGGTTGCCAGACAGCCAGGTGATGCTGCGGCATATCCTGCCCAATGCCATGAACGCGACGCTGACCTATGTGCCGTTCATGCTTACCGGGGCAATCACCACCCTGACTGCACTGGATTTTCTCGGTTTCGGCATGCCGGCCGGGAGCGCTTCGCTGGGAGAGCTGGTGACCCAGGGCAAACAGCACCTGGAGGCGCCGTGGCTGGGCTTTACCGCGTTCTTCGCGCTGGCGGTGATCCTGTCGCTGCTGGTGTTTATCGGGGATGCCTTGCGCGAGGCGTTCGACCCCAGGGGATAGGTTTTCAGGTCTGGCCTCTTCGCGGGTAAACCCGCTCCTGCAGGGTCACCACAAACCTTGAGGACTGTGGGGTACCTGTGGGAGCGGGTTTACCCGTGAAGAGGCCGGCCCTGCTTTTACAGATTTCAGGATTTCTACCCATGCACGACAGCGACAGCCTCAAGGACTACCCTCAGGTACGGCAACTGGCGATCCGCTCGTTGTTCGAGATCATCGAGCAGTCCAGCGAGGGCACGGTAATCGTCGACCGCCAGGCGCGCATCGTCTGGATGAACGAGCGCTACGCCCGGCGCTTTGGCCTGGCCGACGCGGCCAGTGCCATCGGCCAACCATGCGAGGCAGTAATCCCGGGAAGCCTGATGCGCGAGGTAGTGAGCAATGGCCGGCCAATCCTGCTGGACATGCTCGACACCCCGAACGAGCCGCTGGTGGTCATGCGCCTGCCCATCCACGATGACCAGGGCGCGCTGATCGGCGCCATCGGCTTTGCCCTGTTCGATGAGTTGCGCAGCCTGTCACCGCTGCTCAAACGCTACTCCAGCATGCAGCAGGAGCTGGCCTCGACCCGCTCGCAGTTGCGCGCCCGCCAGGCCAAGTACAGCTTTGCCCAGTTCGTCGGCAGCAGCGCCGCCAGCCTTGAGGCCAAGCGCCGAGCCCGGCGTGGCGCGAGCAGTGATTCGCCGGTGTTGCTGCTGGGCGAAACAGGCACCGGCAAGGAACTGCTGGCCCATGCCATCCATGCAGCGTCGGCGCGGGCGCACAAGGCGTTTGTCAGCATCAACAGTGCGGCAATCCCCGAGACACTGCTGGAAGCCGAATTCTTCGGTACCGCCCCCGGCGCCTTTACCGGCGCCGATCGCAAGGGCCGCAGCGGCAAGCTGCAATTGGCCGAAGGCGGCACGTTGTTCCTCGACGAGATCGGCGACATGCCGCTGGCCCTGCAGAGCAAGCTGCTGCGGGTGTTGCAGGAGAAGGAGTACGAGCCGGTAGGCTCGAACCAGATGCTGCGCAGTGATGTGCGCATCATTGCCGCCACCTCCATCGACCTGCAGGCCGCCATCGCCCGCGGGGCATTCCGCGCCGACCTGTATTACCGGCTGAATGTGCTGCCGATCGAGGTGCCGCCACTGCGGCAACGGCTGGAGGACCTGCCGGCGCTGTGCGAGGCCATCCTGGGGGAACTGGGCAGCCAGTATGAGCTGGAGGCCGAAGCGCAGCAGCTGTTGGCGAGGCATGCATGGCCGGGGAACATTCGCGAGCTGCGCAATGTGCTGGAGCGGGCCACGCTGCTGGCAGATCAGCCGCGGCTGGGGGTGGCGGATCTGCGGGCGGCATTGGGGCCGTTGAGCCCGGTGGCGGGTGAACCTATGCGGCAGACTTACCGTGAGGCGTGTGAGGCATTTGAGCGCGAGCTGATTGCCGGGGCATTGGCCGAGTATGCGGGAAATGTGCCGCAGGCCGCGCAGGCATTGGGGTTGGGGCGGTCGACCTTGTACAAGAAGATGGTAGCGCTGGGGATTTCGTCTCTAAATTGAGACTTATGTTTCTGATTTGAGATCGCTGCGAGGGCTTCGCCCTCGATCGCCGGCAAGCCAGCTCCCACAAGGTATTGCACCGCTTTCAGAACTTTTGGATAACCCTGTGGGAGCTGGCTTGCCGGCGATGGGCTGCAAAGCAGCCCCTACAGTCTCAAAATGTAGACAAGATATTTAGAAAAACAAAATTAATCATTTAAAATCATCAACTTACCCATCTGGCACGATTCCCGCTTTCTCCTGCTCACCCGATAAAAACAAGACTCACCCAGGAGACCCACCCCGATGACCGTGCTCATCGCCCTCGCTGCGCTGGCCCTGCTGATGCTGGCGGCCTATCGCGGCTACAGCGTAATCCTCTTCGCCCCCATCGCCGCCCTCGGTGCGGTACTGCTCACCGACCCGTCCGCCGTGGCTCCCGCATTCACCGGGGTGTTCATGGAGAAAATGGTCGGCTTCATCAAGCTTTACTTCCCGGTGTTCCTGCTGGGCGCCGTGTTCGGCAAGCTGATCGAACTGTCCGGCTTCTCGCGCTCGATCGTCGCCGCCGCCATCCGCGTGCTCGGCACCCGCCAGGCGATGCTGGTGATCGTGCTGGTCTGCGCCCTGCTCACCTACGGCGGCGTGTCGTTGTTCGTGGTGGTGTTCGCGGTGTATCCGTTCGCCGCCGAGATGTTCCGCCAGAGCAATATCCCCAAGCGACTGATCCCGGCAACCATTGCCCTGGGCGCGTTCTCGTTCACCATGGATGCCCTGCCCGGCACCCCGCAGATCCAGAACATCATCCCCAGCACCTTCTTTAACACCACCGCCTGGGCCGCGCCCTGGCTGGGCCTGATCGGCACGCTGTTCGTGTTCTGCACCGGCATGGCCTACCTGCAGCGTCAGCGCAACAAGGCCCAGCGCGCCGGTGAAGGCTATGGCAGCGACTTGCGCAACGAACCGGAAACCGCTGCCGACCTGGCGCTGCCCAACCCTTGGCTGGCCCTGTCGCCGCTGCTGCTGGTGGGGGTGATGAACCTGTTGTTCACTCATTGGATCCCGCAGTGGTACGGCACCAGCCACAGCCTGCAACTGCCCGGCATGAGCGCGCCGGTACAAAGCGACGTGGCCAAGCTCACTGCCATCTGGGCGGTGCAGGCGGCGTTGCTGGTGGGCATCCTGATGGTGCTGGTGTGTGCCTTAGGCGCCATCCGCACCCGCCTCGCCGAAGGCACCAAAAGCGCCGTGGGCGGCGCCTTGCTGGCGGCAATGAACACCGCCTCGGAATACGGTTTCGGCGCGGTGATCGCCTCGCTGCCCGGCTTTCTGGTATTGGCCGACGCCCTGCGCGGCATCCCCAACCCCCTCGTCAACGAGGCCATCACCGTAACCTTGCTGGCCGGCATCACCGGCTCTGCCTCGGGCGGCATGAGCATCGCGCTGGCGGCCATGGGCGACAGTTTCATCGCCGCCGCAAATGCCGCCAACATCCCCCTCGAAGTGCTGCACCGGGTGGCCGCCATGGCCAGCGGTGGCATGGACACCCTGCCGCACAACGGTGCGGTCATCACCCTGCTGGCCGTGACCGGGCTGACCCACCGTGAGGCCTACAAGGACATTTTCGGTATTACCCTGATCAAGACCCTGGCGGTGTTCGTGGTCATCGCCACGTTCTACGCCACCGGCATCGTCTAAGGAGCTTTGCATGACCCTCAAAGGCAAGACCGCACTCGTCACCGGTTCCACCAGCGGCATCGGCCTGGGCATTGCCCAGGTGCTGGCCCGAGCAGGCGCCAACCTCGTGCTCAACGGCTTCGGCGACCCTGCCCCGGCGCTGGCCGAGATCGCCCGGCACGGGGTGAAGGCAGTCCATCACCCGGCCGACCTGTCGGACGTGGCCCAGATCGAAGCGCTGTTCGCCCTGGCCGAGCGCGAGTTCGGCGGCGTGGACATACTGGTCAACAACGCCGGCATCCAGCACGTGGCGCCGGTGGAGCAGTTCCCGCTGGAAAGCTGGGACAAGATCATCGCCCTCAACCTGTCGGCCGTGTTCCACGGTACGCGCCTGGCCCTGCCTGGCATGCGAGCGCGCAACTGGGGGCGCATCATCAATATCGCCTCGGTGCATGGCCTGGTCGGCTCCATCGGCAAGGCGGCCTATGTGGCGGCCAAACACGGCGTGGTCGGCCTTACCAAGGTGGTAGGTCTGGAAACCGCCACCAGCAACGTCACCTGCAATGCCATCTGCCCTGGCTGGGTGTTGACCCCGCTGGTGCAGAAGCAGATCGACGATCGTGCTGCCAACGGTGGCGATCCGCTGCAAGCGCAGCACGAACTGCTGGCAGAAAAACAGCCCTCGCTGGCCTTCGTCACCCCCGAACACCTGGGTGAGCTGGTACTATTCCTGTGCAGCGAGGCCGGTAGCCAGGTTCGCGGTGCCGCCTGGAACGTCGATGGTGGCTGGTTGGCCCAGTGACGGGCGGCCTGGGCCTGGCGACGGTCTTGCATTCGTTTATCTGCAAGGAGGCCCTATGCGCCCAACCCCGATGACCGCGATCCTGGCCCTGACCCTGGCTGCCGCCGCACCTGCGATGGCAGCCAGCCTGAAGGACGTCGCGCCCTACCCCGAGGCGGAAAAAGGCTTCACCCGGCAGGTTATCCACCTGCCGGCCCAGGCTGATGAGTCGGCCTACCAACTGGAAATCCTCGCCGGCAAGACCCTGGAGGTGGACTGCAATCGCCAGCGCCTGGGCGGCAGCCTGGAGGAACGTACCCTGGAAGGCTGGGGCTACAGCTACTACCGCCTGGACAAGGTCAGCGGCCCGGCCAGCACACTGATGGCCTGCCCCGATGGCAAGAAGACCGAGGCCTTCGTGCCAGTGGTCGGTGAAGGCTTCATGCTGCGCTACAACAGCAAGCTGCCGGTGGTGGTGTATGTGCCCAAGGACGTCGAAGTGCGCTACCGCGTCTGGACCGCGTCGCAGGACGTGCAAAAGGCTAAAGTAGAGTAACGCGCAAGCCCCTGCTGCCAGGGGCTTCTTCGCGGGCACGCCCGCTCCCACAGGCTATCACCAGGCTGGACATCTACGCTGTACCTGTGGGAGCGGGCGAGCCCGCGAAAGCGCCCTCGAATCCAAATGATCATCTGGAGGTTCGGCATGAACGATGTGCTCTGGCGCCCCTCCACGGCGCAGATCGAGGCCAGCCGGATGGATGCCTTCCGCCGCCGGGTCAACCTGCGCTACAACCTGCAACTCGACGACTACCAGGCGCTGCACCGCTGGAGCATCGAGCAGCGCCCTGCCTTCTGGCAAACCCTTGCCGACTATTTCCACGTTCACTGGCATACCCCGCCGAGCCAGGTGCTCAGCGAAGGGCCGCAGATGCCCGATGCCCAGTGGTTCAGCAATGCCACCCTCAACTTCGCCGAACACCTGCTGCGCCGTCGCGACGACCGCCCGGCCCTGGTCGCCGTGCGCGAGGACGGCCAACGCCAACTGTTCACCCATGCCCAGCTGGCGGCCCAGGTGGCGGGCTTGCAAACAGCCTTCAAGGCCGCCGGTATCGTCCCCGGCGACCGGGTCGCCGCCATCATGCCCAATACCTGGCAGACGCTGGTCGCCATGCTTGCCTGCACCAGCCTCGGTGCGGTGTGGTCCAGCTCTTCGCCGGAGTTTGGCGTCCACGGCATCATCGACCGCTTCGGCCAGATCGAACCCAAGCTGCTGATTGCCTGCGCCGGTTACCAGTACGCCGGCAAAGCTGTCGACCAGGTGGACAAGGTCAACCAGGTATGCGCGCAACTGCCCGGGCTGGAACGGCTGATCGTGGTGCCCCATACCCGCAGCGGGACGCGTGTCGACCAATTCAAGGCCGCCAACGTCAGCTTGTGGGACGAGTTCTATCAGCCCGGCGGCGAGCCGCGCTTTACCCCGCTGCCCTTCGATCACCCGCTGTACATCCTGTATTCCAGCGGCACCACCGGTGTGCCCAAGTGCATCGTCCACCGCGCCGGCGGCGTGTTGTTGCAGCACCTGAAGGAACATGGCCTGCACAACGACCTGAAGGCCGATGACGTACTGTTCTACTACACCACCTGCGGCTGGATGATGTGGAACTGGCTGGCCAGCGGCCTGGCGGTGGGCGCCACGCTGGTACTGTACGACGGCTCACCCTTCCACCCCGGCCCCGAGCGCCTGCTGGACCTGATCGATGCCGAGGGCATCCAGGCCTTCGGCACCAGTGCCAAGTACCTTGCGGCGCTGGAGCAGGCGGGCCTGGAGCCTGCGGCAAGCCACCGCCTGACGCGCTTGCGCCTGCTGTTGTCCACCGGCTCGCCACTGTCGCCACACAGCTACGACTACGTGTACCGCAAGATCAAGGCCGACCTGTGCCTGGCGTCGATGTCCGGCGGCACCGATATCGTCTCCTGTTTCGTGTTGGGCAACCCGACCCTGCCAGTGCGCCGTGGCGAGATCCAGTGCAAGGGCCTGGGCATGGCGGTGGAAGTGTGGAACGAGCATGGCCAGCCGGTGCAGGGCGAAAAAGGCGAGCTGGTGTGCACGCGCAACTTCCCGTCCATGCCGCTGGGGTTCTGGCAGGATACGGACGGCAGCCGCTATCACGACGCCTACTTCAGCCAGTTCCCGGGGGTGTGGGCCCAGGGCGACTATGCCGAACAGCGTGCCGACGGCGGGCTGGTGATTCATGGCCGCTCCGATGCGGTGCTCAACCCCGGTGGCGTGCGCATTGGCACGGCGGAGATCTACCGCCAGGTAGAAAAGGTCGAGCAGGTGCTGGAAAGCGTGGCAATCGGCCAGGACTGGCAAGGCGATGTACGGGTGGTACTGTTCGTTCGCCTGCGTGACGGCCTGCAGCTGGATGACGCCCTGCGCCAGCACATCCGCCAGGTTATCCGTCAGTACACCACGCCCCGCCATGTACCGGCGGTGATCGCCCAGGTCGATGACATCCCGCGTACCATCAGCGGCAAGCTGGTGGAGTTGGCGATTCGCAATGTGGTGCATGGTCTGCCGGTGAAGAACACCGATGCCTTGGCCAACCCCGAGGCGCTGGAGCAGTTTCGGGATCGCGAGGAATTACAAACCTGACCCTTGTTACCGTCCCTGTAGGAGCGTAATCGCCTCAGCACAAAACTATGAGGCATAATGCCCACCTTTTTCGCCTCTGAAGCACAGGTACTCCATGAAAGCCCAAGCCCGTCACATCCTGGTCAAGACCGCTGACGAAGCCGAAAAGCTCAAGCAGCGCATCGCCAATGGCGAGGCTTTCGACGTGCTCGCAAAAAAGTTCTCCACTTGCCCTTCGGGCAAGCGTGGCGGCGACCTGGGTGAAATCCGCCCCGGGCAGATGGTCGGTGCCATCGACCAGGTGATCTTCAAGAAACCCCTGCGCGTGGTGCACGGGCCGATCAAGAGCAAGTTCGGTTATCACCTGGTGCAGACGTTCTACCGCGACTGATAGCCCCGGGCCACCTGACATTTTTGCCAGTTGTCCCCCTACCGTACAAAACATACAACTCAGGCAGTGGCCCCTCTAATGGACTTGGAGATTTGTCTATGCGCTGCCCTCGCCTGCTTGTACCTGCCGTACTCCCTCTGCTCACCTTGCCTTTGCTGTCTCATGCCCAATCCATAACCGTTGCAGAGGGTGAGAACCTGGGCGCCATCGTCCAGACGCCAGATGCTGATCAGGCCACCATCACCGGCGGCAATGTTGGGTCGTTGCAACAAGGCGACGGGCAGGACAAGTTCACTATGTCTGGTGGCACGCTAGAGACGCTCAATCAAGGCGGTGCCATGGACGAGTTCGTGATGACCGGTGGCACCATCACCGGTGCCTTCGAAGATGGCGACGAGGCCTGGTTCAAGGGTGGCAGCATTGGCCGCATCGACCTCAAGATGGCTGATAACTTCCTCGAAATGTCGAAAACCTTGGCGTGGAAACCATCGTTGTTGCCAACGTGGTCAGCGGCCTTGGCAACGATACTTACATCCTGACTGGCGGCACCATCGGTGGAGATCTCCGTACCAGCAGCGGCAACGACAAGATCAATGTCGAAGGCGTCAATCTTAAAGGCGAGATACGTGCCGGCCAGGGCGAGGATGAACTCAACTGGACGAGCGGCAAGATCGGCAATAAAGTCGACATGGGCGCCCACAACGACACGGCCACTGTCAGCACACTCGACTTGAGCAGTTCAACAGTGCTGTTGGACGGCGATTCGGGCACGGATACCCTGACGTTTCAGCAAGCCAAGGTCGGTCAGGGTGCCTTGTATATCAACTGGGAGACCATCAACCTGAACCAGGGCAGTCAGTTGACCCTGGACGACAGCTTGGCCCTGGGTGACCTGGGCTCCGATCAGCCACCGCTAGCCGCACCCACGGGGGACCGGTACCCTGCAAATTGACTCGACCAGCACACTGATCAGTCGCCGCGGCAGCATCGTCAGCATCCAGAATGGCAGCAAGGCATCCGTGGTAAACGCCGGCACCATAGACCTGAGCGGTGGCAGCGACGCTCAGGGTCGCCTGACCATCCAGGGTAACTACACCGGCATTAACGGCACCCTGCGCCTTAACAGCGTGCTGGCCGGCGACGGTGCCGCCTCCGACCGCCTGGTGGTCAGCCGTGGTGCGATTGACGGCTCTACCCAGTTGCTCATCAACAACCTCGATGGCGCCGGTGCAACCACCGCGCAGAACGGCATTCAAGTCGTTGAAGCGCGTGAAGGCGCGGTCAGCACGGCCACCGCATTTGTCCAGACCCAGACCCTTTCAGCCGGCGCTTACGACTACCGGTTGTTCAAAGGCGGCGTGACTGCAGGCAGTGAGAACAGCTGGTACCTGCGTTCCACCCTGGTTGCGCCACCCGCGCCAACCCCTGCGCCGGAACCGGGCGAGCCGACACAGCCAACGCAACCGGGCGAGCCAGTGGTGATCGCACCCGCCGCTACCCCGCCTGTCGCGGCCCCGGCCCCCGGCCAGGTCGATCTGCCAGCACCGGTGCAAGGCGAAAGCCTGCCGCTGTATCGCCCGGAAGTTGCGGTGTATGCCGCAGCGCCACGGGGCGCCGCGATCATCGCGCGCCAGGCACTGGGCACGTTCCACCAGCGTCAGGGCGACCAGCAGCTGCTGCAGGGTGACGGCGCCCTGCCCGCCAGTTGGGGCCAGGCCTATGGCGGCGCGCTACGTCAGCATTGGAGCGGCACGGTCAGCCCGAGCCTGGATGGCGATCTGTACGGCTTCAAGGTGGGCCAGGACCTGTACGCCAAGGTTGGCGACAGTGGTTATCGCCAGCATGTCGGTATCTACGTCAGCTATAGCCGCCTGGATGCCGACGTCAAAGGCTTCGCCCTCGCCGTGGAGAACCGCAGCGTCGGTGACCTGGAGCTTGATGGCGACAGCGTCGGCGCCTACTGGACGCTGGTCGGACCGCAAGGCGGCTACCTCGACGCCGTGCTGCAGTACACCCACCTGGATGGCCGGGCGCGTTCGGACCGGGGTGACAAATTGAACATCGACGGCCACGCCTGGACCGCCTCGCTGGAGTCCGGCTATCCCATCGCCCTGTCCGACCGCTGGGTACTGGAGCCGCAGGCTCAGTTGATCGCGCAAAAAGTCTCGCTCGACAGCGCCAGCGATAGCGTCTCGCACATCAGCCACGACGCCCAGGTCGAGCTGACCGGCCGGTTGGGGGTTCGGCTCGAGGGGGCGTTCAAAGGCAGCAGCGACCGCCTGTTGCAACCCTATGCGCAAGTCAACCTGTGGCACGGCGACGGTGGCCGCGATACCTTGACCTTCGATGGCGTCGACAAGATCAAGACCGATTACCGCTATACCTCGGTGCAACTTGAAAGCGGCGTGGTAGCACAGGTCAACGAAGCGCTGAGCCTGCATGGCGGCGTGCAGTACACTGCCAACCTGGACAGCCGCCAGCAGGAGGCCAGCGGCGTGAACCTGGGCCTGCGCTGGCAGTTCTAGCGCCGCGCAGCCAGCAGCCCGAGTCCGGCGCAGCCCAGCAGGGAGGCGCTGACCCGGTTGAACAGCCGGCGTGGGCCGGGCTGGCTGAACCAGCGCTGCAGGTACGCCCCCAGGCCGGCGTAGATGGCGATGGCGGCCCATTCCAGCAACAGGAACAACACTCCCAGCCAGAGGAACTGCTCGCTCACCGGGGTGGCGCTGCCGACCGAGACGAACTGCGGCAGGAAGGCGGTGAAGATCAGGATCGCCTTCGGGTTACCAGCGGCCACCCAGAACTCCTGACGTGCCAGGCGCCAGGTGCCGCGTGGGTGATCGCTTGCCACCACCGCCTCGCCCACCGGTGCCCGCCACAGTTGCCAGGCGATATAGAACAGGTACGCCGCCCCCACCACCTTGATGGCCAGGAACAGGTATTCGCTGGTGTGCAGCACCACTGCCAGGCCCATGGCCGCCAGGGCGATCATGCCGCTGAAGGCGACGATACGCCCGCCACCGGCCACGCAGGCCGTGCGCAGGCCGTAACGGCTGGCATTGTGCAGCGACAGCAGGTTGTTCGGCCCCGGCGCCATGTTCAGGGCAAAGCAGGCGGGGATGAAAAGCAGCAGGCTTGAGAGGTCCATTATTGTTTTCCTTGGGCAACAGGCGTCTATTTCGGCGGGTAGCGGGACTTGTGGTCAAGTTACAGCCAGAGGAAAAAACTGTATGGGTGCGTAGCGCCTGATAAGCTGCCGCGTATACCGAGGACCCTGCGATGCCCCGTTCCCATGCCGCGCTGTGGCGCGACCCGGCCCTGCCGCATGTCGAAAGCCGCCGCGCCTGCCATAGCCGCGCCTGCTACAAGCACCACAGCCACCCGACGTTTTCCATCGGTGTGGTGGACGCCGGCCACAGTCATTTCACCGGTGCCGGCGACGGCCAGCAACGCCTGACACCGGGAACGCTGGTGCTGGTCCCTGCCCGCCGCGTGCATGCGTGCAACCCAGAGCCTGGGCAAGCGTGGAGCTACCAGATGCTGCATGTAGATGCCGACTGGCTGGCGCAGCTACACATGGAGTCGGGGCTGGAGGGGGCCGGGCCTGGCGAGCCGGCACGTATCTGCCAGGTGCCGGAGGTGTATCGGCAGTTCTGCGAACTGAACAGCCTGCTGTTCTCCAGCGCCAGCAATGGCGAGAAGGATGCGGCGCTGATCGCCTTTCTGGGTGACATGGACTTTGCCAGACACGCGCCGCTGGCGCCGGCACCGGCACTGGCGGCGACCGCGTTGAGTGGGCTGATCGCGCACATCGAAGGTCAGGACCCGGCGCAGCTGAGCCTGGCGGTACTGGCGCAGCAGGCCGGGCTTGGGCGCTACCAGTTGATTCGCGCCTTTCGCGCCGCTACCGGTTTTACGCCGCATGCCTACCTGCTCAATGCCCGGGTCAACCGTGGGCGCCAATTGTTGAGTGAAGGGCAGCCACTGGCGGAGGTGGCCTATCAGCTCGGATTCGCCGACCAAAGCCATTTCCAGCGAGTGTTCAAGGCCCATGTGGGGGTGACGCCGGGGCAGTATCGGGGAGACTGAAGGCCTGTGCGGTCTCTGTAGGAGCGGCCTTGTGTCGCGAAAGGGCTGCGCAGCAGCCCCGGCAATCTGTACTGCGGAGCTGAAAACCTGGGCCGCTTCGCGCCCCATCGCGACACAAGGCCGCTCCTACAGGGGCCTGCAATATTGTTCAATACGGCATGAGCGCCGAGGGGCAGAGTCAGGCTTTTCCGCCAGAGCAGCCTCACCCCGATGCAACAGTTCCTGATCATCGCCCTCGCCCACTTTCTCGCCCTGCTTTCTCCCGGCCCGGACTTCTTCCTGGTCGCACGTACCTCGGTCAACGCCGGCTGGCACGTCGCGAGCGGCACATGCCTGGGTATCGCCCTGGCAAACGGCGTGTTCATCGCCATGGCTTTCACCGGCCTGTCGGTGCTGCAGGAAGGCAGCCTGCTGTTCACCATCCTGCAACTGGCCGGCGCCGGCTACCTGCTGTACGTCGGCACCCTGTTCCTGCGCCATGCCGGGCAAACCAGCCTGGGCGCAGTCGCTGGCAAGCAAACAGTGCACGGTTGGTGGCGGGGATTGGGCATGGGGTTCCTGTCCGGCATCCTCAACCCGAAAAATGCGCTGTTCTATGCCAGCCTGGTGAGCATGGTCGCTAGCGCCAGCATTGCCTGGAAATCAATCTATGCCCTGTGGATGTTCAGCATCGTGCTGCTGTGGGATCTGCTGTTTGCCGTGGCCATCGGCAACCCGCTGGTACTGCGGCGCTTTGCCCGCTGCCTGCCGTGGCTGGAGCGGGCCTCCGGGGTCATGCTGGTGCTATTGGCTGCGGCACTGTTGTTTCACCTGGCCTGGGGCTGACCAGTTGCAGGGTCCGCATGTCCATCAAGGTGAAATGGCCACTGGCCCAGCCACCGGTATCCAGGTGCCAGACGTTGCCCAGCAGCTTGGCTTCCAGTACCGGCGTGTGGCCCACCAACAAGGCACGCAGGCCCTGCACGGGCTGGGTATCTCCTACCTTCAGGCGCCGCCGCGACCATTGGCACACTTCCCGTATTTTGGGGTCGTCATCCAGTTCCAGCCAGGTCCTCAACACCGTCCAATCGGCATATGGGCTGTCGGCATGCAGCAGGCCAACCAGGCCCGCCGCACTTTCAACTTCTATCGCGATCGGCAGCTGCTCGAAGCGCTCCACGAAACGCAATTGCCGGGCCCTCGGCAGGTCCAGAAACCAGCCACCACCGGCGGCGCGGTACATATCCAGATCGAGCCGCCCGCCGCGCACGCGTGTGATTGCCAGGGCCTCGTGATTTCCCTGCACGGCATGGAACCAGGGCTGCGCCAGCCATTCCAGCGCCGCCTCGCTGTCCGGCCCACGGTCGACCAGGTCTCCCACGCTGAACAGGCGGTCCACGGCCGGATCGAAACCTACCCCATCCAGGCATTGCTGCAAGCGCTGGAAGTGACCATGGATATCGCCCACCGCCAGGTCACGCCCCCGCAGGTTGGCAATCAGACGCCGAAACCGTGCCATTACAATCTTCCTCTGCTGGTAGCGCCATGCCAGGGGTAAAATGAAGGCACACGCAATCTGCCCCGGAGGTGCATCATGCGTACCGCCCTCGTGTGTGCCGTGCTCATGGCGCTGTCACTGGACAGCATGGCACAAGGTGCCCCGGCCGCGCAGGTCGAGGTACGTTTCGAGCATCCGGAAAAATTCCGCGATGCCAGCCTCGACAGCCACGGGTACGAGCGTGGCGCCGACGCCTATGTGATGAACACCCTGACCCAGTACCTGCAGAAGCTTGGCCAACGCTACCTGCAACCTGGCCAGCAATTGGTCATCGATATTCGCGACATCGACCTGGCCGGGCGTTTCGAGCCCTGGCACAGCCAGGCCTACGATGTACGTTACATGCGCGAAATCACCTGGCCGACCATCGACCTCAGCTACACCCTCAGCCAACCGGGCAAACCCGACCAGCAGGCGCAGGAGCGGGTCAGCGACAAGATGTACCTCAGCCGCCCGGGCCGGGTCACGAGCAGCAGCGACCGCCTGTATGCCGAAAAGGCCATGCTCGACGACTGGTTCCGCCAGCGCTTCGCCGTGCACCCGGCATCCTGAAACTCCCTTCACTGGTACAGGCGCAGGTGCCGGTAGTATGCTCGGCCTTTCAACCTGTACCAGGGAAGGGTTTTTCATGAAGTTGTGCGCCGTGCAACTGGCGTCGCTCAAGGGCGATGTGCAAGCCAACCTCGAACGCCACCTGGCCTGCATCGAACAGGCTGCAACCCTTGGCGCGGAACTGGTGGTATTTCCCGAACTGTCACTGACCGGCTATGAGCCAACCCTCGCGCGCCAGGTCGCCCTCCCTGTCAGTTCGGCGCGGCTGGACCCGCTGCAGGCAGCCTGCGACCGGCTTGGTATCACCGTGGCCGTGGGCCTGCCACTACCGACACCTGATGGCATTCGTATCGGCATGCCAATTCTCAGCCCCGGTGTACCGCGCCAGGCCTATGCCAAGCGGCGCCTGCATGACGATGAACTGCCCTGGTTCACCCCAGGCGATCAAGCCTTGCTGCTGCAGGTCGGCGCCCACCGGGTAGCGCCTGCGATCTGCTACGAATCGATGTTCATGGCCCATGCGGCGGCCGCACGGGAACACGGTGCCGACCTGTATCTGGTCAGCGTGGCGAAGACGGCCAAGGGCATCCGCGAGGGTTATCTGCACTACCCCGAGGTGGCTCGTGAGCTGGGCATGACGGTGTTGCTGGCCAACTGCGTGGGGCCGGCCGATACCTTCATTGGCGCCGGTGGCTCGGCGGCATGGGACAGCCAGGGGCACCTGCTGGCCCGCCTGGACGACCGCAGCGAAGGGCTGATCGTGCTGGATACCGCCAACGCCAGTGCCATGGCGGTGCCTTTGGCACCGCACCCAGCATGATCTACTTGTTCCTGGCGTTGCTGAGTTATGCCTGTACCTACTACCTGACGGGGCTGCTGATTCAGGGGCAACTGGCCGATGTGGCCGAGGGTTTGCGCCACCGGCCCGATGCGCCGACGCCCGGCGAGTACCTGCGTGCAGTCAAGCCACATGCGCGCCGGGCTCATCGGCAGTACACCCTGGTGGCTGGCTCAGCGTTGGCCGTGCTGGTCTGCCTGGTCGCCAGCTGGTTCTGCTGACGCCTTACAGGTCCAGTGCCAGGCTTTGCCGGCCCTCCAGCGCCAACAGGTACTGCTTGGCCGCCAGGCCGCCGGCAAAGCCGGTGAGGCTGCCCGAAGCACCGATCACCCGATGGCACGGGGCGATGATCGAGATCGGGTTGCGGCCATTGGCGGCGCCTACCGCACGCACCGCAGTGGGGTTGCCGACCTGCCGGGCGATGTCGCTGTAGCTGCGGGTTTCACCGAACGGTATCGCCAACAGCGCGGTCCACACCTGGCGCTGGAATTCGGTGCCGGCAAAGTCCAGTGCCAGGTCGAAGCGCTGGCGTTTGCCGGCAAAGTACTCGCCGAGCTGGCGGGCGGTTTCAAGCAGTACCGGGCACTGGTCATCACGGTGCAGGGCGCCAAGGCGAACGCGGTTTTCCCGCTCCTCTTCCCAGAGTACGGCTGCCAGGCAATCGCCACGGGCTACCAGGGTCAAGGTGCCGACGGGCGACTGCATGAAGGTGAATGCGCTGGACATAAGCAGGCTCCTGCCAGGTTGCGATCAACCTACTGTACGCATCCACAGCCCTGCCTGCATCCGCTTTCTTGCTCAGGCAATCACGCTAGCGGAACATCGGCGTCGGCATATTGCCCGGGCCAGAGTGCCATCCACCGCGTCGCCTGCTTCGCGGGTGAACCCGCTCCCACAGGGACCCCACCAGCTGAAGGAATGTGCTGTACCTGTGGGAGCAGGCGCGCCCGCGAACACCGGCGCAGCCGGTGCCATCAGCCGGTTCTGCCAGCATTCAGAGAAAGGCCTGCCGGATCCGCTTCTTGTCGATCTTGCCAACGCTGGTCTTGGGGATCTCGTCCACGAAACGCAACTGCCGCGGTACCGCCCATTTGTTCAGGTGCCCGCTGTCGACAAACGGCTGCAGATGCCCGGCCAATTCTGCCCGGTCAAACTGCATGCCGTCACAACAGACTACCAAGGCCAACGGTTGCTCACCCCACTGCGGGTCCGGGATGCCGATCACCGCCACCGATGCAACAGCCGGGTGCTGGCTGATCAGGTTTTCCAGCGCCACCGAACTGACCCACTCGCCTCCGGTCTTGATCACATCCTTGATCCGGTCACGAATACGCACCACACCCGCCGGGTCGATGCAGGCCAGGTCGCCGGTATGCATCCAGCCCCCCAGCCACAACGCGGCACCCTGCTCCGGTTCATGCAGGTAACCCTGGGTCAACCACGGTGCACGCACCACGATTTCACCCAGGCTTTCGCCATCGCGGGGCACATCATTGCCTTCAACGTCGACGATGCGCAGGTCCACTAAAGCAATCGGCACGCCAGCATCGATACGCAGCGGCAGTTGTTGCGCCATGGGCAGTGCCAGCAGGTCGGCGCTCAGGTGGGTGATGCTGAGCAACGGGCAGCTTTCCGACATGCCGTAGCCACAATGCACGCTGATACCGCGCTCGCTGGCACGCTGCGCAAGGCCCAGGGTCAGGGCGCTGCCGCCCAGCAGCATCTTCCAGCCGCTCAGGTCGGCGCGGCGTCCTTCCTCGCTGTCGAGCATCATCTGCAGTACCGTGGGCACGCAATGGGAGAACGTCACGCCTTCGTCGCGGTACAGGCGCACCAGGCGGTTGGGCTCGTAGCGCCCGGGGTAGACCTGCTTGATGCCCAGCGCCGTAGCCACATAGGGCACGCCCCAGGCATGCACGTGGAACATCGGCGTGATGGGCATGTACACGTCGCCGCTGCGCAGCAGCGGCACCTCGCCGCACGCAGCCAGGGTGCCCTGCTCGACCAGGGTATGCAGCACCAGTTGCCGGTGGCTGAAGTACACGCCCTTGGGGTTGCCGGTGGTTCCGCTGGTGTAGAACAGCGTGGCCAGCGAGTGCTCGTCGAAATCCGCGAAGTCGAACTGCGGCTCGGCAGCCGACAGCAGCGCTTCGTACTCACCCAGCAACGGCACATCTTGCGCTGTGGGGCCGCCTTCGCCGAGGCGGATGAAACCCTCGACCGTCGGCAAATCATCGCGCAATTGCGCCATTAATGGCAGGAAGTCGTCATGCACCAGTACCAGCCGGTCCTCGGCATGCTTCATGGTGTAGCGCACCTGCTCGGTGGAAAGGCGAATGTTCACCGTGTGCAGCACCGCACCCAGCATCGGCACGGCAAAGAAGCACTCCAGCGCCCGGTGGCTGTCCCAGTCGAGCAAGGCAACGGTGTCGCCAGGCTTGACCCCGGCGGCGGTCAGCACATTGGCCAGGCGCTGAATGCGTTCGAGCAGCGTGGTGTAGGTGTAGCGCAGCTTGTCGGCGTAGACGATTTCCTGGTTCGGCTGGTAGCGCACGCCCGACAGCAGCAGGCGCTTGATCAGCAGCGGATAGGCGTAGGCCTGCTCGGCCGCGGGCATGATGCGAGTGGTGATCATGTCGGCGGCCCTCACAGTTGCCCGGCCTCGAGCAGGTACAGGCAGTCGCTACCGGCCCTCACACTGGCGCTCAGCGAATGAATGCGTGGCAGCAGGCGGGCAAAGTAGAACCGCGCGGTGCCCAGCTTGCCAAGGTGGAACGGCTCGGGGGCCGCATGACACTGGCATACCACGGCCATGCGTGCCCACAGGTAGGCGTAGAAGGTGTAGCCAAACACCTGCAGGTACTCCACCGCTGCCGCGCCAAGCTCGCGCGGGTTGCTCTGGGCGCGGTCGAGCAACCAGGCGGTGAGCTCGTCGAGGTTGCGCACGGCAGCCAGCAGCGGCGCACCGAACTCGGCGCACGCCGCAGGCAGCATCTTGGCAAAGGCGGTAATTTCCTCGGACACGCTGCGATAGGCCTGGCCGCCATCGGCAAACAGTTTGCGCCCCACCAGGTCGAGGGCCTGGATGCCGTTGGTGCCCTCGTAGATCTGGGTGATGCGGCAGTCGCGGATCAACTGCTCCTGCCCCCACTCGCGGATATAGCCATGACCGCCCAGCACCTGCTGGCCGTGCACGGTGGTTTCCAGCCCCATGTCGGTAAGGAAGGCCTTGGCCACCGGTGTGAGCAACGCCACCTTGGCCTCGGCCTGGGCGCGTGCGACCGGGGCCTCGCTGTACTTGGCCAGGTCCAGCTGCAGTGCCACATAGGTGGAGAATGCCCGCCCGCCTTCGTTCAGCGCTTTCATGGTCAGCAGCATGCGCCGCACGTCCGGGTGGACGATGATCGGGTCAGCGGCTTGCCCCGGCGCTTCGGTGCCGGTCGGCGCACGCCCCTGCTGGCGATCACGGGCATAGGCGATGGCACCCTGGTAGGAGCGTTCGCCCAGGGCCAGGCCCTGGATACCTACGCCCAGGCGCTCGTAGTTCATCATGGTGAACATCGCGTTGAGGCCGTTGTTCGGCTCGCCGATCAGGTAGCCGATTGCACCGTCGAAGTTCATCACGCAGGTGGCCGAGGCCTTGATGCCCATCTTGTGCTCGATCGACCCGCAACTCACCGCGTTGGCCTCGCCCAGCACGCCGTCGGCGTCAACCAGCACCTTGGGCACCAGGAACAGCGAGATGCCCTTGGGCCCGGCTGGCGCATCCGGCAGCCGCGCCAGCACCAGGTGGATGATGTTCTCGGTCAGGTCCTGCTCACCGCCAGTGATGAAGATCTTGGTCCCGCTGATGCGGTAGCTGCCGTCGGCAACCGGCTCGGCGCGGGTGCGAATCAGGCCCAGGTCAGTGCCAGCGTGCGGCTCGGTCAGGCACATCGAACCGGCCCAGCGCCCTTGGTACATGGGCGGCAGGTACAACGCCTTCAACGACTTACTGGCATGGTTGAGCAGCGCCAGGCAGGCCCCGGCGGTCAGCATCGGGTACAGGCCGAACGACAGGTTGGCGGCATTGAGCATTTCTTCGAGCTGGGCGCCGATCACTTTCGGCATGCCCATCCCCCCATATTCCGGGGCACCAGCCACACCCACCCAGCCATCTGCGGCGAATGCCCGGTAGGCATCGGTGAAGCCATCGGGGGTACGTACCTGGCCCGCCTCCCAGCGGCAACCCTGCTCGTCACCACTGCGGTTGAGTGGCGCCACCACCTCGGCAATCAGCCGGCCGGCCTGTTCGAGCACGGCCCGGGCAGTATCCCCATCGACCTGCTCGGCCAGCGCGGGCGTTTGCGCCCACCAGGCCGGGATGTCGAACACTTCGTTGAACAGAAAATCCATGTCGCGCAGTGGCGGAAGGTAATCAGACATGAGGCGAACACTCGGTTTCTTGGGTTTGCGGAAGCGACGTGGCCTGGGCCTCGGCAGGTGCCGGGGCGGCCTGGCCACGCAGGAGGAAATGCGACAGCGCAGGGATCAACACCAGCGCGCCGAGCATGTTCCACAGAAACATGAAGGTCAGCAGCAGGCCCATGTCGGCCTGGAACTTGATCGGCGACCACGCCCAGCCGACCACGCCGGCTGCCAGGGTGATGCCGACCAGCCCGACCACCCGGCCGGTGAAGGCCACGGCTTTCTGGTAGGCCTGGGCCAGGCTCAGCCCGGCGCGCTGGTAGTGCAGTTGCACGCTGAGCAGGTACAGCGCGTAGTCCACGCCGATGCCTACGCCCAGTGCGATCACCGGCAAGGTGGCGACCTTGACGCCAATGCCCATGGCTACCATCAGCGCCTCGCACAGTACCGAGGTGAGTATCAACGGCAGGATCGCCACCAGCGTGGCGCGCCAGCTACGGAAGGTGAACAGGCAGAACAGCGTGACTGCCAGGTACACCAGCAACAGCATGCGGTGGTTGGCCTCGCTGACCACCACATTGGTGGCGGCCTCGATACCGGCGCTGCCGGCGGCCAGCAGGAACTGCTGTTCGGTGCTGCTGTTGGCCTGGGCAAAACGCTCTGCCACGGCGGCCACCTGGGCCAGGGTGTCGGCGCGATGGTCCTTTAGGTAGGCGATTACCGGCATCAGCGAGCAATCGTTGTTGAACAACTCAGGGGCGTTGACCGATGCCTGCTGGGCGGCGTAGTTGAGCACGTCCTGGTTGCGCTGCAGGCTGTTCAGGCGCGGGTTGCCTTCGTAGGTGCCGGCGGTGATCTGGCGCACGGCATTGGCCAGCGACACGGTGGTCTGCACACCCGGCAATTGCTGCAGCTCCCAGGCCAGGCGGTCGGCAAGCACCAGTGTCTGGTATTGCAGGCAGCCTTCCGGAGCGGTCTTGACCATCACCGCGAAGGTATCGCTGGACAGCGCGTAGTGCTGGGTGATGTAGGCATTGTCGAGGTTATAGCGGGAGCCGGCGCGCAACTCGGGGGCACCGCTGTCGAGGTCGCCGATTTTCAGTTGCAGGCTGCCCCAGATACCGAGGGCGCCCAGGGCCAGCGCCACCAGCAGTGCGACGCTGGCCCATTTGCGTTCGGTGAAGCGGTCGAGCAGGTCCCACAGGTTGATTGGGGCTGCGTTGCAGCCCTTCGCGGGCATGCCCGCTCCCACAGGTATCGCGCCGTCCCCGTGGGAGCGGGCGTGCCCGCGAAGGCCCCAGCGCGCATCGATAGCCAGGGCTCGTTCAGCGGCCCTGCGGCCCACGCCAACATAAGACAGCGCCACCGGCATCAGCAGCAGCGAGGTGAAGATCAGCACCGCCACGCCGATGCTGGCGGTGATCGCCAGGTCCTGAATCACCGGTATGTCGATCAGCATCAGCACGGCAAAGCCCACCGCATCGGCCAGCAATGCAGTCACCCCGGCCACGAACAGGCGGCGGAAGGTATAGCGCGCTGCCACCTGACGGTGGGTGCCACGGCCGATGTCCTGAAGGATGCCGTTCATCTTCTGCGCCGCGTGGGATACGCCGATGGCAAAGATCAGGAATGGCACCAGGATCGAATACGGGTCGATGGCGTAGCCCAGCCAGGCCACGATGCCCAGCTGCCACACCACTGCGGTCAGTGAACACAGCACCACCAGCAGGGTGCTGCGCAGGCAACGGGTGTAACAGTAGATGATCAGCAGGCTGGTCAGCACCGCCAGGGCGAAGAACGCCATCACCTGGATCAGCCCGTCGATCAGGTCGCCCATCAGCTTGGCAAAGCCGATCACATGGATGCGGTACTGGCCGCTGGCCTGGCACTGGCTGCGCAGTTGCTCGAGCTTCTGCGAGAAGGCGTGGTAGTCGAGGCCCTTGCCGGTGGCCGAATCCTGGTCGAGCAGCGGCACGACCAGCATGCTCGACTTGAAGTCCCGCGCCACCAGGCTGCCGACGATGTTGGCGCGCTCGATGTTCTGCCGCAGCTGCTCGATGTCACCCGTAGCGCCTTGGTAGCCGTCGGGCATCACCGGGCCGCCCTGGAAGCCCTCCTCGGTCACCTCGGTCCAGCGCACCGCAGGGCTCCACAGCGACTTCACCCAGGCCCGGTCCACGCCCTGGCTGAGGAACAGCTCGTCGTTGATGTGGCGCAGGGTCTGCAGGTAGCCCGGGTCGAAGATGTCGCCCTGGGTGTTCTCCACTACCACCCGCACCGCATTGCCCAGGCCACGCAGTGATGGGCGGTTTTCCAGGTAGTTTTGGATGTAGGGGTGGCTCTGCGGCAGCATCTTGTCGAAGCTGGGGCGCAGCTCCAGGCGGGTCAGCGCCATGTAGCCCAGTACCAGGGTCGCCAGCAGCATGCACAGCAGGAACGGCAGGCGATGGTTGAACACCAGGCGCTCCAGGCAATTGCCCGAGCGTGGGTCGAAATCGTCGAGGTTGCGGATCACCGGCAGGGTGTCTTGGCGGGTTGCGGCCATCAGGGTCTTCTCTTGTTATGGGTGCAGCGTGGGGTTGCCGGCCTGGTTGCGCACGCCCCGCTCGCCCACCAGGACCAGGCCGTTGCCGGTATCGGTGGCGAGCGCGGTCACCGGGCCACGGGCGCTTTGCGGCACCGGGCTGAAGCTTGCGCCATCATCCCGGCTGAGCAGCAGGTCGCCAGCCTGGCTGGCCAGCCATAGCTGGCCGTCACGGTCGACACCGGCGGCGGTGAGGCTGGTGTTCACACCCGTGCTGACCGGTTGCCATTGCCGGCCGCCGTCGGTACTGCGGTAGGCATGCCCGCGCAAGCCGTAGACCAGCAGTACGCCAGGCTTGCCGACAGCACCGAACAGTGTGCCGGCGTAGGGTGTCTCGACACGGCTGAAACGCTCACCGTCCTGCTTCAGCAGCAGGCCTTGCTCGCCGGTGATGTACAGCTCGTCACCCACCGCGGCCAGGCTGGTCAGGTGCAGGCCTTGGGGGTTATCGCTGTGGTCGAGCCAGGGCTGCCAGTGCTCGCCGCCATCAACGGTGCGTAACAGCAGGTTGAACACGCCGACCGCATAGCCATTGCGGGCATCGCCGAACCAAACGTCGAGCAAGGCATTGTCGCTACCTGTGCCCGGCAGTTGCTCGGCCAGCGCCCGGCCATCCAGCTGCTTCTGCCAGTGCACGCCGCCATCACGGCTGTGCAGCACCACGCCATCGTGGCCAACCGCCCAGCCGAGCTCGGGCGTGGCGAAGCTCACGGCATTAAGATCGGCGCTGACCGGCACCTGGGCCTGCTGCCAGTGCGTGCCATGGTCGTCGGAGTACAGGATGTGCCCACGCGGGCCCACCGCGACCAGGCGCTGCCCAGCCAGGGCTACATCGCGCAAGGCGCTGCTGGCGACAAGGGCGCTGGGCATGGCGGGCAGGTCCAGCACATCGGTGAAGGGCGCAGCCTGGGCCGCGCCCTGCAGCGCGGCCCAGGCCAGAACTACCACGCTGCATCGTTTGAAGACAGACATTGCCACCTCTGCTCCGTGCGCTCAGCGAATGCCGTTGCCGGCCAGCGACTCGGGCGACCACTGGGTTTTCGACAGCGGGTCGATGTAGCGGATGCCGCCGTAGGCACCGACTACGCCATTGAGGTTGTAGGTGCCGCCGATCAGGTCGTAGATCATGAACGGCGTGGCGTCCGGGGTCTGTTTGTCGTAGCTCTGGGTGAGGAAGGCGAACGAGCCGCGGTACAACTGGCCACGGGCGTCGTACTGGTCCGAGGCCAGAGCGATCCAGCTGTCTTCATCGAGGTAGAAGCGGCGCTTGTGGTAGATATGGCGCGCACCGTCCTTGAGCTTGCCTTCCACCACCCACACCCGGTGCTTCTCCCAACGCACGAACTGCGGCGCCAGGTGGTTGGGGGTGATCACCTGCTTGACGTCGGTGTTGTAGGTCAGCTGATAGGTGTTGTACGGCACGTACATTTCCTGCTTGCCGACCAGGGTCCAGTCGTAGCGGTCCAGCGCACCGTTGAAAACGAACACATCATCGTAGGTGCCCGAACCCGAGGTGCCCGGGTTGGGCGTGTCGTAGGCCAGGTTCGGCGCCAGCTTGACCCGGCGCTGACCCGGCAGGTACTGCCAGGCGCTGCGTGGTTGCACCAGCGGGTTGGCGGCGTCGCGCAACATCATTGCTTCGCCGGCACGGCGTGCGGGCCCGGTGTACACCAGCTTCATCTGGTAGTAGGTGTCCTTGGCACCGATCGGCTTGGTCATGTCTTCGTATATCGGGTAGCTGATATTGGCCTGGCCGGTGGTCGACAGCGATGGTTTGCCAGCAGCGTCGACGTTCCACGAGTCGTACTTGGCAGTCATGCTCACGCCCTGATAGCGCAGCAGGAAGTTCCACATGGCCTCGGCGCCGTTCTGCGGAATGGGGAACGGGATGCCCGGCAGCACGTTGTCTACCGCAGTGCCGCCCTCCTTGCTGTTGGCGCCGGTGGCGTTCTTGCGGGTGTTGTCGAGCACCGCTTGCGGCAGCGCCACGCTACGGTGGGTCGGGTACACATCGACGCGGTAGCTGGGGTAGCGCTTGAGCAGCTCCAGGGTGGTGGCGGTCAACTGGCCCTTGTACTGCTCGGCGTTCTTGCCATCGATGACCAGCAGCGGCTTGTCGCTGGCGAACGGGTCGGGGCGCATGCTGGCGCCGCTCTGGTAGCTGGCTGGCGGCGTCAGCAGGCCGCCCTGGTAGGCCGGGATCGAGCCATCGGCGTTGCCGGCCTTCTCCGCGCCGATGACGGTCAGGCTGGTGCCCAGGCGCGCCGCCTGATCAGTGGAAACAGCGGCCTGTGCAGCGTTCAGGGCGGCCAGTGACAGGCACGAGGCCAGCAGGGTACGTACGAAATTCATGATGGTTGTCTTCCTGTGCAGGCTGTAGGAAACATGACTCAGAAGGTCGTCTTGACGGTCAGGTACAGGGCGCCACGGTCCTCGGTGGTGGCACCACCGCCGGAGAAGGAGGCGTAGCCGCCGCCGTAGCAGGTGTAATCCTGTTCGCCGTCCAGGGCGTTGGGGGTGCTGCCGTCGGTCTGGCCGTCCTTGCAGGCCTTGGTCTCACCGAAACTGTCGACGTACTTGAGGTCGACGAAGTACTGGTTGTAGATCGCGGCGCTCACGCCCACCGCATAGTTGCCAGTGTTCTCGGCGCCACCGCCCTGCACCGGCGACACGCCGTCGAGGCCGACGTTGACCGATAGCGGCATGCTCAGGTCCATACCTGGCAGCACCTGGTACCAGGTAGGGGTGAAGTTGACGGCGATGCCCCAGTTGTCGCGGGTGGCCTTGTCGATACCGCGGTAGCTGCTCTTGCCCTTGTACAAGGCCTCGTTGTGGCTATCGAGCTTGAGCAGGTTGCTGTAGAACAGCTCGCCGAGCAGGGTTGCCGAATCGAACAGCGGCGTATCGCCAATGGTCATCAGGCCGTTCAAGGTCCAGTGCAGGGTGTCGCCGGTGGCGCTCAGGCCGTCGCCATCCTTGGGTACGTCGTAGATCACCCCGCTGCTGGGCAGGCGTGCCGGCAGCAAACCAAAGCCGCCACCCAGGCCACCCTGGCCGGGGGCGCTGACGATTGCCGGGATGCTCGCCAACGGCATGTTGTGGCGAATGTTCAGGTCGCTGCCGACACTGATGCCGCCCACATCCTTGGACAGGCTCAGGCCATAGATGTCGATGTCATCGGAGTAGGCGAACTGGTAGGTAGTGCTTTGCAGCGAGTTGTACAGGTTGCCGACTGCACCTTGGCGGCTGCCCGGCGGGTTGCCGAACGGGCCGTTGGCGACGGTCATGCCGCGTGCGTCGAGCCAGGCCTGTGGGAGGATCTCGGAGGTCTTGCGGTAGTAGAAACCGAGGGTGCCGCCCAGCCACTCGGGCGACCACTTGGCCATGATGCCCCAGTCGCCGCTCTTGCCGGGGTTCAGGTCATGGCCACGGCGGATGGTGGTCAGCGCACCGCGCACCGGGATCAGCCCCGGGGTGCCGGTGTGGCCGAGCAGGAAGCTTTGGGCGCCCTCGCCTACCACGTCCGAGCCGCCATAGTAGGTACCGGCTTCGGGCAGGCGGGCGGCGTCCCAGTCGAAGAAGTACTGGGCGCCCAGGGTCAGTTCGGAGTTGACCAGGAACGAGGTCGACAGTTGGTTGCGCGGTACGAACAGCTCCTTGGCCTCGGTGCCCGGCGAGGCAGCCAGCTTGGCCAGGTCGAGGCCCGACTGGCCATAGCTTAGCGAGTGCACCGGGTTGAGCAGGGTTTCACCCCAGAACAGGTTGTGCTGGCCCAGCTTGGCGCTGACCTGCGAGGCCTCGCCGACTTCACGGCTGAAGAACACGAAGGCATCCAGCACTTCACCGGACGGGCCGCTGTAGTAACGCTGGGCGTAGTTGCTCAGGTGCGGGCTGCCCAGCGGCACACCGGTGCCGGGCAGGCCATTGAGGCTGGGGTTGATGCCGGACTGGTCACCGTTGCCGTTGACGAACGGGTTGCTATTGGAGCCGGTGTTGTCATAGGCCTTGTCGTACCAGCTGGCGGTGCTGAGGCGAAACCCGGTGTTGCCCTGGTAGACCACGTCCAGTTCGGTCAGCAGGTCGACCCTGTTGGTGATGTTGGTGCCGGCCTTGCGGAAGTTGTAGTCACCGTCGTTGCTGTTGGGCGTACCTAGCATGCGCTTGTCGGCGCTTTCGGTGCGTACGCCGTAGTTGTACTTGACGGTGTTGTCGAAGCGCACGGCCCAGTTTTCATTACCGGTATCGACTTCGAACGCCTGGGCGGCGGGCAGCGTGAGCAGCCCGATGGCGCAGGCGAGCAGGCAGCGCTGTGGTTTCACAGCACGGTGAATGCGGTGTTCTGGCATTACGATGGCTCCACGTATTGTTATTGTTCTTTTCGCCGCCCGTCTTTTGCGAGCGTGGCTGGGGCGTCCATGCGCTATTGCAGGTTGGGCTGGTCCAGTCGCAGGATGAAGGCCTCGGCCTGCGGCCAGGGGCCGAAGCCGGAGGCCGGATTGAGGTGGCCGACGGCCCCCAGTGCGACCAGTTCACTACCCCAGCCTTGGGCCAGGGTGCTGGCTGCGGCAAAGCTGGCCAGGTGGTCGTTGCTACTGGCCGCGACAATGCTGGGGAACGGCAACGGCTGCTGGGGCAATGGCGACCAGCCGTGCTCGGCCAGGCTGGCCGGGCTTGGGTAGTGGGCCGGCCATGGCGCGTTCAGGTCGGGCGGTGCCGCCAGCAATGCACCCTTGATCGGCCGCCGGTAGCGCGCCGCCCAGTGGGCGACCATCAACACGCCAGCGCTGTGCGCCACCAGGATCACCTCACCATCGATCTGGCCCAGTTCGCGCTGGATCGCCTCGACCCGGGCCGTGCAGCTCAGGCCGTCGACTTGCAGCGGCGGGACGCTGCGTACCTTGGCCAGGCGGCCTGCGAGCAGGGTCTGCCAGTGTTCGGCGACATGGTCGCGCAGGCCGGGGACGATCAGCACGGTGGCGGTGGTTTGCAGTTTTTCCACGGTGAACCTCGTGTGCGGTGTAGCTCTTGAGGTTCACAGTAAACAGCCCACCCACCGGGTGCTTCACATTGGGCGTCAGGGACTTTTCATTTGATGACAATGGCCATGACGGGGCTTTGCTTTTCAATTCATGACACGCAGGCTATAAGACACAAAACGCATGTCGGCATACCCAACAACAAGAAACCGCATGGAAAACAAAAAAAATGCCTGCCCTAGTCCGTGCCGCCAGCTTGACCAACTATCTTGAGGTGTCCCGCCACCTGGGCCTCAATCCCCAAGCGCTGTTGGCACAGGTTGGCCTAAGCGCCGCGTTGCTCGAAGACCCCAACAGGCGTATTCCGGTTGCCAGCGTCATCGCCTTGCTGGAAGCCTCCGCCAACGCCAGCCGCTGCGAAAGCTTCGGCCTGCGCATGGCCGAATTGCGGCAACTGTCGGACTTCGGCGAAATCAGCTTGCTGCTCAGCCACCAACGCACCCTGCGTGATGCACTGCAGGTGATCGTGCAATACCGTCACCTGCTCAATGACGCACTGGCCATTCATATCGAGGAAGCCGGCAAGACCGTGGTCATTCGCGAGGAAGTGATCAACGAACGCGCGCCCTGCAGCCGCCAGGCCACCGAGCTGGCAATCGGCGTGATGATGCGCCTGTGCGCGGCGCTGCTGGGTGCGCATTGGCACCCGATCAGCGCCAACTTCACCCACGCGCCTCCTGCCGACCTGTCCACCCACCGGCGCATTTTCGGCTGCACGTTGGTGTTCGGCAGCGAGTTCAACGGTATTGTCTGCCCGGCCGCCGACCTCGACACCGCCAGCCCGCAGGCCAACGAGGCCATGGCGCGCCTGGCGCAACGCTATCTGGACAGCCTGCCAGCGGGCGGCACGCCGTCCCTGGAGCTGGAGTTGCGCAAGACCATCTACCTGCTGCTGCCCATGGGCCGTGCCACTATCGAGCAGGTGGCACAGACCCAGGGCATGAACGTGCGCACCCTGCAGCGTCGCCTGGAAGAAAGCGGGTTGACCTTCAAGGACCTGATCAACAGCGTGCGCCGTGACTTGGTGATGCGCTACCTGGAGAACCCCGGCTATTCGCTGGGGCGTATCGCCGACATGTTGGGTTATTCGATGCCCAGCTCGTTCACCCGCTGGTTCATCGCACAGTTCGGCATGCCGCCGGCCAGTTGGCGGGCACAGCGGGATGATCAAGGGCTTTAGCTTGATCCTGGTACGGCCCGTGTAGGAGCGGCCTTGTGTCGCGATAGGGCTGCGCAGCAGCCCCGGGGGTTCAGTACAGACGCCCATATTGCCGGGGCTGCTGCGCAGCCCTTTCGCGACACAAGGCCGCTCCTACAATCGACCGCGTCAAGCAGTCAGGCAAGGCCCCAGTGCATCAACGCCAGCACCAAAAGCACAAGAAACACGCTCTCCCCCACCATCAGCGCAATAGGTTTTACCCCGACCGAGGCCAGCGACTTGAGTTGGGTTTTAATGCCCAGGGCACTGATCGCCAGCAGCAGGAAGCCGACCGCGAACCATGGCAGCAAGGGCGGCCGCTGGCCACCGGCCTCGAGGCCCTGGCGACGGTAGAGGATCATCGCCAGGGTCGACAGCGCCGACACGCCGATCACGGTGAGAGGGTGCGAATACGCTGATGGGTAGCGCCAAGTGCCAGTGTATTCATTGTCCCGCTTCCTCACCGTCAAATACGATGTAGACCTGACCGCCCTGCTGCTCGACCGGGTAGCAGGCAACCTTCAAAGCCCTGGAATTGACCAGGTAGCCGCTGGCCAGGTCAAAGCGCAGGCCATGCGCGCAGCACTGGATGACACGGCCTTCCAGCCGGCCGCCGCACAACGACGCGCCCTGGTGCGGGCAGCTGTCTTCGATGGCATAGAGCGAGTCGGCAACGTTGAACAGCGCCACGCTGCGCCCTTCGCAGGCCAACAGCACACGGCCGCCACGTTCCGGCACCTGATGGGGGGCCAATGCAATACGCCGGGTCATGCCCTCTCGACCTCTTGCAGCGCTTCGGTCATGGCCGCATACAGCACCTCGGCAGGCTGTGCACCCGCGACGAGCGGCCCATGATTGAAACGAAAACGCGGCACGGCACTGCCAGCGCGCCCGGCCCCATCGAGGAACGGGCTGCCGTCCTCACGCAGGCAGTCGACTACCTGCGCGGCATCCAGCCCGCAACACTGTGCGATGTCGAGCAAGGTGCGGCTATCCCCCAGGTCGCGGCCCTGGTGGAAATAGGCAATGAACAGACGTGCCAGCAAGGCTTCCAGTTGCGCTGCTTCCAGCAACTGAGCAGCCCGTTGCAGCAGCCGATGGGCGTTGCCGGTGTTGGGCATGCGGCGGATACGCGAGAAATCGATGTCCTCGCCTACCACACGGGCAGCGGCGCGCACCTGGGCCTGGCGCTCGCGTATCGCCTCCTCGCTGCCCAGGCGCTGCAGATAGAAGGCATGGAACGGCAGGCCGCTGGCTGGCAAGCCAGGCAACAACTGCACACCTCGCCATTGCAGTTGTACTTGCACTTGCGGCTGTTCGCGCTGCAAGTGCAACAGGGCGGCCTGCAGGTGCCGCTGGCCAACCAGGCACCAAGGGCAGACGAAATCGAAGAACACTTCGATGGACAACAGCTGTTTCACGGTTTCAACTCCCGGGGTGCGCCAGCGTCACCTGCCGGTGAATGCAGGCGCTCCATGTCTCGGTGGTAATGGCGTTTGGCAAGGAAAAACACCGCCGCAGCGCCGATGCTCATCAGCGGCACCAGCTGGAAGGCGGCATCCAGGCCGACCAGGTCGGAAACGCGCCCGGTGATCAGCGGCCCGGTGGCCAGACCCAACAGGTTGTTGGCCAGGGTCAGGGTGGCAAAAGCGGTGCCGTGCACCGAGGCATGGGTGAGGTTGGCCACCATGGCACTGGACGGGCCGTTGGTGCCGGCGGCGATCATCATGCCCAGGCAGATCAGCACCAGCTGGGCGGTGCCGACTGGCAGTGCGAAAGCGAGGGACAACAGCACGCAACTGCCCAGGCAGTAGGCAATGGCCAGGCTGATCTTGCGGTCCGGGCGCTGCCGCCCGAGCCGGTCGCAGAGCATGGCGCAGAGAATCATGCCGATGCCACTGCACAGCACGATGACTGCGGCAATCGCCCCGGCGCGGTCGGTGCCCATGGCGTAATAGCGATTCAGGTAGCTGGGCATCCATAC
Source organism: Pseudomonas sp. TE3-3-F2023 (assembly GCF_036784815.1). NCBI lineage: Bacteria > Pseudomonadati > Pseudomonadota > Gammaproteobacteria > Pseudomonadales > Pseudomonadaceae > Pseudomonas > Pseudomonas sp. TE3-3-F2023. The sequence continues at coordinate 3,688,821 of NZ_CP145113.1, forward strand.
CATCACGGTGCCGCCAACGAACAGCTGCAGCCCGCTGCCGACGTAGGCCGCGATGACCGAACGGCTGCTGTACAGGGTGCGCAGCGGGCGGCTGGCGTTGCCTTGCAACTGCTGCGCGCATCGAGGCGCAATACGTGCCTCCTTTACGATCAGCGGGTAAAGCATCGCCAGCACCAGGCCGAACAGCGCCATGCCGGCAAATGCCCAGCGCCAGCCCAGGTGCTGGGCCAGTACACCGCCCAGGGCCATGCCCAGCACCGAGCCGAACATGCCACCGGCCATGAACGCACCAGCCAGGGTCGAGCGCATGTCGCGGGGGAACACGGCGACCACCACGGCAATGCCGACACTGCCGTAGGCCGCCTCGCCCACCCCGACCAGAAACCGCGCGACGAACATTTGCGGGTAGTTTTCCGCCAGGGCGCAGCCGAGGGTGGCCAGGCTCCACAGAACCGCCATCAGCACCAGGCTGCGCACCCGGCCGAAGCGGTCGGCCAGCAGCGACAGCGGGAATGTCAGCAGGCCGACCATCAGCGCGACAATACCGCTGAGCAAACCGAGCTGGCTGTCGCTCAATGCCCATTCGCCCTTGAGCAGCGGGAACACCGCGTTGAGCACCTGGCGCGACATGTAGTCGGAGATCAACAGGCCAAAGGTCAGGGCGAAGACCACCCAGGCATAGCGCCGGGGGACGCTGTGGGCGGTGTCGGTGCCGGAATCTTCGGCACTGGCGAGATAGGTGGCCATGTTGCCTCCTTGGGTGCGGGGCGTGAGGTTGTTCTTGTTGTTATGGGTTACAGCCAACATTCATGTTGCTTTTGCGGGCCTCTTCGCGGGCTCGCCCGCTCCCACAGGGACAGCGTCGACCTTTGGGCCGGTGCCGCACCTGTGGGAGCGGGCATGCCCGCGAAGAGGCCGGGCCTGCCGTACCAGCATCAGCCGCGCTGCGGCACGCCCTTCACGCCCGGCTGGCGATTCGGCGCCATGCCGTTGGCCTTGAGGGTCTGCTCGATGCTGTCGTACTGCTGCCCGATGCGGTAAATGGCGCGTGCTTCCTTGCCGTTGGCAATCTCGCGGCCCAGCTCATGGGCCACACGCACGGTCTGCTGGATCTGCTGCACCGAGGTAAAGCGCTTGCCATGCTGGTCGATGATGGTGTCTTCGTTGCCGCAGCGTGGGTGCAGGCCCATGGCCAGGGCCATGGTGTTAAACGGCAGCACGTTCTTCAGCAACGATTCGGCGGTCAGGGTGCAACCGTCCGGCGCGCGGTGGATGAAGTTGAAGAAGTTGAACGGGTTGGGGCCGTCGAAGCCGCCGCCAATGCCGATCCAGGTCAGGTTCAGCGGGCCCATGTAGTCACCACGGCGGACGATGCGCTCGAGCGTCTCCAGGGCATGCATGCCGGTCAGCTGGAAATGCGGCTGGATGTTGCTGGCCTGCAGGCGGCGCAGGTGTTCGCGGACCCAGGCCGGGCCGGCCGGCACGGTCATCTCGCTGTACGCGGCATGAATCGCCGGGCTGGCCAGCGAGGTGCCCTCCAGGTACTCGGGGTACAGCAACTCCATGATGTTCATCTGCGTGGTGTTGATGGCCACGGTCACCTGGTCAGGGCGTGGCGTCAGCTCGGCGAGCATGTGCCGGGTGTCGTCCGACAGCCACTTGGCCGCCTCGCCTTCGCCTTCCGGAGCAAAGGAAATCGACCCGCCAACCTGGATGATCATGTCCGGCACCGCTTCGCGCACCCCGGCGATCAGCTCGTTGAACTTGGACAGGCGCTTAGAGCCCTTGCCATCCAGTTCGCGCACGTGCAGGTGCAATACCGTGGCACCGGCATCAAAGCAGTCGACGGCCTTCTGCACCTGCTCATCCATGGTCAGGGGAATGTCTTCAGGGAAGTCTTCGGGCATCCACTCCGGGCCATAGGGAGCAACGGTGATCACCACCTTTTCCATGTTTTCCGGGTGCAACGAATCGTCGAAGAATTGCATGCTGTAGTCCTCGCTATTGTTTTTGTGCGGTTGCCGCCAGCGACGGCGACGAACTCAGAACGTGGGGCTGCCCTTGATCCCGGCGCGTTCCATCTTGCGGTGGCACGGCGGGTAGTCCATGACGGCGTAATGCTGTGTGCTGCGGTTGTCCCAGATCGCCACGCTGTTGGGCTTCCAGCGCCAGCGCACCTGGTACTCCGGCAGGTAGGCCTGGCTTATCAGGTAACGCAGCAGGTCGCTGGCACCGGGGTTGGCGTCCTGCCCGAAGCGCACCCGCTGCGGGGTGTGGTAGTTGCTGAAATGGGTGGTGAAAGCGTTGACGAACAGCACCTGCTCACCGGTTTCCGGGTGGGTGCGCACCACCGGGTGCTCGGCATCAGGGAACTGCGCCTTCAGCGCCAGGCGTCTTTCCAGCGGCATGGCGGCGCCAAAGCTGGCCTCGATGCTGTGACGGGCGCGCAGGCCTTCGATCTTGGCCTTCACATCGCCTGGCAGGTTTTCATAGGCCAGCACCATGTTCGCCCACATCGTGTCGCCGCCCACGGGCGGGCATTCGATGCAGCGCAGCACACAGCCCATCGGCGGTGCCTCGCGCCAGGTGGCGTCGGTGTGCCAGGCATTTTCATAGCGGTCGTTGGGCTGGTCGGGGCGCTTGTAGATCTGTACCAGGCCCGGATGCTCCGGGTCGCTGCCGGCCACCGGGTGGTCCTCCAGGTCACCGAAGCGGCGGGCGAAAGCCACGTGTTCGGCGCGGCTGAAGTGCTGGTCGCGCAGGAACAGTACACGGTGCCGGAGCAACTGCGCGCGAAGCTGGGCGAACAGGTCGTCGTCGTGGATCGCGTCGGCCAGGTTGACCCCACTTACTTCGGCACCGATCGCGCAGGTCAGTTGTTCGATGTGCATGCTGTTGCCCTCTTCAGATGACGAAGATCGACGAGCCGGTGGTCTTGCGCGCTTCCAGGTCACGGTGTGCCTGGACGGCATCCTGCAGTGCGTAATGCTGGTTGATCTCGATACGGATGCGCCCGCTGCCAACGTGATCGAACAGCTCGCCGGCCAGGTCGGCCTTCTCCGCCGGGTCGGCGATGAAGTCGGCCAGCGCCGGGCGGGTGAGCTGCAGCGAACCCTTGATCGCCAGCAACTGCGGGTCGAACGGCGGGATGGTGCCCGACGCCGTACCGACGCAGACCATCAGGCCGCGACGCTTGAGCGCATCGAGCGAGCCCATGAAGGTGTTCTTGCCAACGCTGTCGAACACCACGTTCACCCCTACCCCATCGGTCAGTTCACACACGCGCGTGGCAACGTCCTCGGCGCTGTAGTTGATGACGTGGTTGCAGCCATGGGCGCGAGCCACTTCGGCCTTGGCCTCGGTGGACACCGTGCCGATCACGTTCAGCCCCAGCAACTGCGCCCACTGCGCGACGATCAGGCCGACCCCGCCAGCGGCAGCATGCAGCAGCACGCTGTCGCCGGGTTTGAAGTCATGGAGCCGACGCAGCAGGTAGGCGGAGGTCAGGCCGCGCATGGTCATGGCGGCGGCGGTTTCGAAAGCGATGGTATCCGGCAGCTTGATCAGCGCCGCCGCGGTGATCAAGCGCTCGGTGCAGTACGCGCCAAGTGTGTTGAGGAAGCCGGTATAGGTGACCCGGTCACCGACCGCCACCTGGGTCACGCCCTCGCCCAGCGCCTCGACCACGCCGGCCGCTTCCACGCCAATGCCGTTGGGCAACGGGATCGGGTAGGTGCCGTTGCGGAAATAGGTATCGGCATAGTTCAGGCCCACCGCCACCTGGCGCAAGCGCACCTGCCCCGGGCCGGGCTCGCCGACCTCGGCGTCCTCGTAGCGCAGCACCTCGGGGCCACCGGTCTGATGGAAACGTACGACTTTGGACATGCTTGTCTCTCCAATCATCGATCTGGACGCATGGCGTCAGTTCTGGGTGATTGGACTGTATGCCCTTGGTGTGTGGGGCGCTTCGCATCGGACGACAGCGGGTTTTCATTTGATGACAGTACAGCTGTCGACCTGCCGATCACGAAAACCGAGTTTTATTCATGAGTCTCCTTGATGGTTATCCATGGTCAGACTAATACTTAAGTCTCTGCCTGGGGAGGCACGAAAAATGCAACCAAGATTCGTTATCGTTCCCGCTGTACCGATCGAAAAGGAATCGTTCCGCGTGGGTAGCCGCTATTACGCCGCTACCGTTTGTGGGGGGTTCGACATTTACGATAACCAAGCGAAGGAGCGGCTCAAGCCCAGTTATCCAAGCAGGACGGATGCACTGGTGCAGTGCGAACAGATGAACAAACGCGGTGATGCAGGCTGATCGCGGGCGCGACTGTCTTACCCAGAATCCAGACGCCTGCGCGATCCCTGTAGGAACGGCCTTGTGTCGCGATGGGCTGCGTAGCAGCCCCCGGATCTTGCGTTGATGCACAGATTGCCGGGGCCGCTACGCAGCCCATCGCGACACAAGGCCGCTCCTACAGGGGGGCCACGTGTTCGTGGACTAGCCCTGCTGCCAACCGGCAATCAGGCGCTGGGCATTCTCCTCGCAATCCATCCCTTGCGGCTTGTCTTCCATGCCCGCAATAACCGCCAGCAACTGCGCGCGGCTGTGCGCCAACCGCTGCTGCATCACTTCATCGGCGTCTTCTACCGGAGCACGGCCATGAACAAACCCCTTCACGCGCTGATCCTTGCACTGGCAGCGCTTTCTGCCTGCTCGTCCAACTCCGCGCTTTACCACGACCAGCCGCTGGTGGCGAAAGTCACCAACGGCATGAGCCGAGACCAGGTCATGCAGGTCGGCGGCAAGCCTGATGCCGAGACCGCACGCACCGTGGTACCCGGCACCTGTTTCGACTACATGCTGACCAAGGCCGACAACCGCCACCCCTACAGCGTCAGTTTCGATGGCACCGGCAAAGTGGACAATACCGCTTTCACGACCTGCGCCGAGTGGAGCAATGCCCAGCGCAGGGCCCGCCTGCCGAGCATGGGCGGCTCCAGCGGCTCGGGTTACTGAGTCAGTCCAGGCATTCCCTGGCAGCCTGGCGCAATTTGTCGCCAGACAGGAAGCTGCCCTTGTAGAAAGTCGCGCGGCTGCCCTCGCGGGAGTCGACTACGTCCAGCACATCATCGGATGCCACGGCGCTGGGGGCCGTCAACCGGTAGCCGTGGGCAATCGATTTCTGCGTGGCCTGAGGCGCCAGCGCTTGCCACTTGGGTAGTACGCAGGCGGCGTACTGCTGGGGCGATTTGTGGGTCAGCTTGCTGGCAGTGGGTTTGCCAGGGGTCGCGCAGCCGGCAAGGCCGGTGATCATTACAGCGGACAGAAAGAGACGAAACGTAGACATTTGCAATTGGCCATCAAGGATACGCTGCATTCTAACGGGGGTTGTATTGGCTTACCAATCAACCAAAGTCTGGCTGCACGGAGCGGGTTCGCCCGCGAACACCGGCGCAGCCAGTGCCAGCCACCGCGTCGCCTGCCGAGGGGCTGCTTTGCAGCCCATCGCGACACAAGGCCGCTCCTACAATTGACGGCGCTCGCCGACACCTGCGCCTGACGTCAATCCAGCGCGCCGTTGAGCACCTCGTAGATGATCCCCGTAGCGACTGCCACCAGGATCAGGTCCGCACCCGCCTGCATCCATTCATAGCCATCGTAATGAGGGAGCTGCCCCAGCAGCCTGCCATCGAGCTTCTTGGCGATACCCGGCGGCAGTGGTTTGCCACGGGCCAGGTTCTTCTGAATGCCAGGGGGCAGCGCCGGCCCAGGGCTCCAGTAACCACGGTGCCCGTCAATAATGCCAAGCACATCGCCACGGTTTATCGACGGGCCACCATACGCCCCCCCGTGACCTTGACCATGCTGGCCCTTGTCCTTGCCATGGCCCTGCCCTTTACCATTACCCGGGTCGGCATAAGTGAGCACTGGCCCTAATGCCAGCGCAATGGCGGTAGCGACAACTGCCAATCGACGCATTGTCATAGCTGTTTCCTTACACCAGGGACGTCCCAGCACTGTAGACCAAAACCCGGTTCAGGGTGAAAGTCCCCAAACGCGGGTCAGGGCTTGGCACTGCGATAGAGCAAGATGGCTGCCACATCAAGGGTCAGCACTGCTATGGCGAAGAGAACCATGAAGTACAGATCTTCCGGAAACATGGCCGTACCCCCAAATAGACAGGTTTGCTGGGATGCTGCAATTCCCGTTCCTGATGCCCCGGCTCAGTAGAGACGGGCCTTGATCAGCGGGCGCAGCAAGTAATTGAGCACGCTTCGCTTGCCACTGAGAATATCCACTTCGGCAACCATGCCGGGGATGATCGGCAGCACCTCCTCACCGCGCTTGAGCTGGCTGCCGTCAGTGCGGATCAGCACCTGGTAGTACGACTCCTTGCCGTGAGGCGTGTCCTCCTCGATGGTGTCGGCGCTGATCTGCTCCAGGGTGCCCTTGAGGTCGCCATAGATGCTGAAGTCATAGGCGGTGATCTTCACCTTGGCCGGCATGCCCGGCACCAGGAAGGCCACGTCGCGCGGCTTGATCCTGGCTTCTACCAGCAGGCGGTCCTCTACCGGAATCACTTCCATGATCGCCTCGCCGGGCTGGATCACCCCGCCACGGGTATTGATCAACACGGTGTTGACCCGCCCACGCACCGGCGAAACGATCCCGGTGCGGCGCAGCTGGTCCTGGCGCTGCTGGACAATCGGCTCCAGGGCACTGAGGTCGGCCTTGCGCTGTGAGCGCTCGGTGTAGGCGTCCTGGAAGTAGCTGCTCTTCAGCTCGGTCAGCTTGCCGTTGAGGGTAGCGATGTCCTGGCTCAGCCGCAGCGCCTCCATCTGGCTCACCGCACGCTTGGCTACCAGCGGGCGGACCAGGTCGAGCTGGCTCTGGGCCAGGCTGATCTGCCGCTGGATTGCCTGGCTACCTTCGAGCAGTTTGTCCCGCCGCGACTTGAACAACTCGCGCTCGGAACGCGCCAGCGGCCCTTGCGGATCGATGTCTGGCGGGAACTCGATGGCCGCCTTGCCCAGCACCTCGGCGTCCAGCCGGGCAATGGCCGCCCGCAGCACGCCGGCCTGGTTGGCCGACTCCTGGAAATTGGTCAGAAAGCGTGTCTCGTCCAGGCGCAGAAGTGGCTGGCCAACCTCCACCAGGTCGCCCTCCTGCACCAGCAGGCGGTCTAGAATGCCCCCTTCCAGGCTCTGGATCTTCTGGATGCGGCTGAACGGCACCACACGCCCGTCGCCGCGCGTCACTTCATCGAGCTCCGCCCAGGCGGCCCAGGCGACGAACAGCAGGACGCTGCCGAGCAGGGTCCAGAGCAGCGGGCGATAGACCGGGTGAGTGGTTGCCAGCAAGGGGTCGGCCAGTTGCCGACGCAACACTACAGAACTATTTTCAGCTGCCATGGCCGGCTCCTTCGGCGACCTGTGGCGCCTGCACTTGGTTGCCCAGCACTACCTGGTTCAGCGGGCCGTCCATGATCACCTGGCCGTTGCGCAGCACCACTGCACGGTCCACCAGGGCCAAGACGCTTTTCTTGTGGGTGGTGATGATCAAGGTTCGCCGGCCCAGCCATTTCTGCAGGTAGTCGATGACCTGTTTCTCGCTGTTCTGGTCGAAGGCTGCGGTCGGCTCGTCGAGCAGCAGGATAGGCGGGTCCTGCAGCAGTACCCGGGCCAACCCCACCGCCTGGCGCTGGCCGCCGGAGAGGCTGGCGTTGCCCTGGATCGGCATGTCCAGCCCCAGCGGGTGGGAGCGTACGAAAGTACCCAGCCCCACGCCATCGAGGGCCTCCAGCAATTCCTCGTCGCCCAGCGCGGCATTCGCCAGGTTGAGGTTTTCCCGCAGGTTGCCGTGGAACAGCGCCACATCCTGCGGCAAGTAACCGATGCCACGCTGGCGGTCGGCCGGGTCGAGCTGGCTCAAAGCGATGTCGTCCAGCAGCAGCCGGCCGGATTGCGCGTCAAGCAGGCCACTGAGCAGCCGCAGCAGGGTCGACTTGCCGGCGCCGTTGCCGCCGAGCAGCGCCACCCGCTCGCCGGCCTGGATGTTCAACGCATGCACATCGACCACCGGTGGGCTGTCGCCATGGGCCAGGCGCAGCGCCTCCAGGCGGTAATGCCCGTGCAGCCGGTCGCGGTGCACGAAGCGCTTGCCGGCGGGCCGCTCCTGCTCGGCGGACATCAGCTGGTCGAGGCCCTCCAGGGCCACCTTGGTATGTTGCCAACGGCCAAGGATGGCGGCAGCCTGGGACAGCGGAGCGATGGCCCGCGAGGCCAGGATCGAACAGGCCACCAGGGCGCCGACGGTCATCGCGCCGTCGCTAATCCGGTAGACGCCGAACACCACCACCCCGACGTAGCACAACTGCTGGACGATGCTCGCCGAATAGCTAAGGGTCGAGGCCAGGGCGTGGGTCTTCATTGCGGTACCGGCCAGTTCCCCGGTGAGCATCTCCCACTGCTGGCGGCAGCGGCCCTCGGCACGCGCGGCCTTGACCGTCTCAAGGTGTTCGAAGGCTTCCAGCAGCACGCTGTTCTTCATCGCACCCTCGCGCAGGTTCTGCCGTGACAGGTGCCCCAGCAGGCGCTGGGTCAGCAGCCCCGGCAGCAGCATCAACACGCAGGCCACCAGCGGCACCCAGACCACATGGCCACCGATCACGGCAATGATCAACAGGAAGATCGCCACGAACGGCAGGTCGCTGATCAGTGCGGCGCTGGAGGAAGTGAAGAACTCGCGGACCGACTCGAACTCACGCACCTGGGTACTGAACGCTCCCATCGACGCCGGCTTGGCGGCGATCCGGGTGCTGAGCACGCGCCCGAACAGCAGGCTCGACAACTGCAGGTCCAGGCGCTTGCCAAGTACGTTCAGCAGGTGCCCGCGAAGAATCCGCAGTACCCCGTCGACGATGATCGCCAGGGCCACGCCGCTGGCAAGTATCCATAGGGTATCGAAAGCCGCGTTGGGCACCACACGGTCGTAAACCTGCATGGCGAACAGCGCCGAGGCGACAGCCAGGACGTTGGCCACCAGGGCGGCCGCCGTGACTTCGGCATAGGAGCGCCAGAGCCGCTTGAGCGGCCCGAAGAACCAGTGCTCCGGCAGGCCACTGGCGTAGTCGCCCACCCGCCCATCGGGGCGGTAGCGGCACTTGGCGAACACCGCCGAGCCGCTGTAAAGCGCCTCCAGAGCAGGCAGCGTCATGCACTCGCGGCCGCCGTCGCTGTGCGGTACCAGTACCTCATACTGCTCACCCTCTACGCCAACCAGCAGCAGGCTGCGACCATCGTCGAGCAACAGCAGGGCCGGCAGCAGGTAGGCATCCATCTGCCGCAACGGCAGCTCCGCGACCCTGGCGGTGATGTCGGCGCGGCGCAGGGCGCGGGAGACCAGGCGCAGCGGCAGGCGTCCGTGCTCCAGCGCAAGGCCGTCGACCAGCTCGGCGTCGCCCAGCGGCCGGCCCAGTTGTCGGCACAGCAGCAGCAGGCCCTGGCGCAGCGGGTCGTCGTGGTTCAGGCTCACGACATTGTCCGGGGATTGTTCAACTTCCATGATTCAACCGGTTCTCCAGTAATGCCCCCAACAGCCCGACCTGCGCGGCCGCCCGGTACTCGATGCGCTTGCGCTCGATATGCAGATTGATCAATTGCCGCTCGGCCTCGAAGCGCTCGCGCTGCACGTTGAGCAAGTCGATCACATCGCGCCGGCCAACCTCGAATTGCTCGCGGTACAGCTCGCCAACCTGCTCCGACTCCGTCACCTGCTGGCTCAGCGACTGTTCCCGCCAGCGCAACGTGTCACTGTTGTCGAACAGCGTCTGCAACTGCCGGCGGATGTCACGCTGCATCGCATCGGCCGTCCATCGCGCCGACTCCAGTCGCTGTTGCGCAGCAGTCGGCCGACGGAAGTTGGAAAGCCCCTGGAAGGTGTCCATGCGAAAGCGCAGCGACATCACCGAGTCGCTTTCCGGGCGACCGCCGATCTCCCGGCGCAACGCGGAGGCCTCCAGGTTCAACTGCGGCAGCAACGAAGCCTTGGCCTCGCGGACTTGCGCCTCGGCGACATTGGCGTCCTCCAACGCCTTGCGCTGCAACGGCGACTCGCGGATCACCCGCGTCATGTCGCTGGCAGCCAGGTAGCGCTGCAGCGACATCGGCTCGGGCTCCACCAGCTCGGAGGGGTCCTGGCCAACCAGGATCGCGTACTGGTTGCGCGCGTCCTGCAGGTTGCCCTTCTCCAGCGACAGCTGTTCCTGGGCACGCGCCAGTTCGAGGTTGGCGCGGTCCAGTTCGCTGCGGTCGGCGTAACCGTCGCTACCGCGTGCCTGGGTCATCTCGCGGATGCCGTCCAGGCGCTGGATGTGCTGGCGCACCGTCTCCACCCGGCGTTCCGAGGCAAGCACGTCGAGGTAGGTTTCGACTATATCCAGCGCCGCATCGTCGCGCGCCACCAGCACCGCCTCGGACAGCTTGCGCTGGGTGGCGCTGGCGCTGTCGACCTTGCTCGTCACCCGTCCCCAGTCATACAGCATCTGCGATACGGTGACGTCGTAGACGACCTCGCCGACGTCGAACTCCTGCGGCCCCCCGGACATGGTGACAGAGGGGTAATAGCCGCCCTTGGCGATCTCAACCTCGGTGCCCGCCCGGTCCGCCTCGGCCATCGCCGAACGCACCTGCGGGTGGATCGCCAACCCTGCCCGCACCGCCTGGTCGAGCGGGATGGCCGGGGCGGACAACGGCAGCCCGAGGCACAGGAGCCACAGGGCTCCCGCGCCACGGCGCCTCCCCCTGAGCACGGACAAGCCGCGCATCAGACCACGACCTGTACCGTGTTGTCCTCGATCAGCAGGGTACTGCTGCCAAAGTTGTAGACATCGTAGGTAATGCCGTTGAGCTGCTGCGTGGTCCCGGTGTTCACGGCACCCACCACGTTGAGGGTGTCGTTGCTCTCGCCGGTAATCTGCAGCACGTTGTTGGCATCGGTGATGGCGTCGACCTCCGCTGCGGTCAGGGTCAGCACGCTCCCCGAGTCGCCCTTGCCGAGATCGATACGCTCGATGTTGGAGAGCGTGCCGACGCCGACGGCGTTGTAGTCGAGGTCGATGCCGTCGGCCAGGACCAACGTGTCGAAGCCGGCGCCGCCGTCGATGCTGACGAAGTTGGTCGCGGTGATCTGGATGGCATCGTTGCCGTTGCCCGCCACCACGTGATCACCGGTCCCCACGTTGAAGATCAGGTCGTTGCCATCACCTCCATTGATGTGCTCCGAACTGCCGCTCGCCCCGGACATGACATCGTCCCCCGAGGTGCCGTTGACGTCGATCTGGCCGATATTCAGCGACAGCCCGTTGGGGGTCAGGGTGATGCCGTAGGCCGAGCTGTCGTTGCCATTGGTATCGGTGGCGACGATGTTGAACGAGATCTGCGAACCGAGGTTGAGGATATCGGTGATGTTCAGCCCCAGCTGGGTGAGGACGGTCGGGCTCAGCAGGTTCAGCGAGAAGTTGCCCGAGCTGTCCGCCTGGATCGGCAGCAGCTCGACGTTCAGCGCCGGGGTGATGACACGGATCACCACGCTGGAGTCCGGCTCGGTGGTACCGCTGAAACCGAACCGCGGGTTCAGCGGGTTGAGGCTGACATCGACACCGAAGTTACCGATGGTGACTGGCTGCTCGATGCTGCTGCCGACACCGATGGTTGCCACATTGCTCGGGTTGCCGGCCGGATCCTCGCCGGTGACCGAGACCTGGGCATTGAGCAACTGGTCCAAGGTAAGGTCGATGTCCAGGTCGGTGAGCAGGTTCAGCGAAGCCAGCCCGCTGTTGTCGGCAGTCACCGTGGCGGTGGCAGTGACGCCGCCGATGTCCACTTCGACCGTCAGTTCGGTTCCCGGATCGGTCGAGATGGTCAGGATGCTGCCCACCAGCGACAGCACCGGGGTCGCAGGCGGGATGGTGTCGACGGTGAACGGCACCGGGGTCGAGGCAGTACCGCCATTGATGTCTGCAGTGACGGTAGAAGCGCCCTCCGGGAACGGCCCCATGCCACTACCAGGGGGAATGGTCACGGTGACGCTGCCGGCCAGGATATCGCCAGCTGTGATGGTGTGCGTTGCCTGGGTCTCGTAGCCGTTCTGCCCGGCGAAGGCGACGGTGATAACCTGGCCGACCTGCATGGTCGGGCGGATCGTCACGTCGACCTGGATGCCATCGCTGATCTCGGCAGCGTTGATCCAGGTATCGGCTGCCTCCGGCACGCTGATGGTCGGCGGTGCCAGGTCCGGCGCGTTGATCGTCGCCGGGCCGCTGATGTTGCCGGCAGCGTCGGCGGTGACCCCGCTGATCAACTCGCCCGTGATCAGCGGTGGTGCCAACGGCAGGCTGAAGTTGCCGCTGCCATCGACATTCACCGTGATCGGGTTGGCGGTATCGCCGTCGATCACGAGGCGCACCTGGCTGTTCGGCTCGGCGGTACCGGTCAGCAGCGCACCGTCGGCACTGATGCTCAGCAGCGGCGCCGACGGCGCCACCGTGTCGACCGTGGTACTGGCCGGGCCACTGGTATTGCCGGCGGCGTCCTCGGCCACTGCGGTGACCACGGTGCCATTGGCCAGCGGCGTGGCCGGGGTGAAGCTCCAGTCGCCACTGCCGTCGGCGGTCGTCTCGCCGATCGGGTTGCCACCACCGTCGGTGAGGATGACGGTGGCGCCAGGCTCAGCGGTACCCGTGAGCACTACACCATTGCTCGGCTCGATAGTCGGTGCGGTCGGGGCGATGGCATCGACGGTGGCGCTGGTCGGCCCGCTGGTATTGCCGGCAGCATCCTGGGCGACGGCATTGATGACTGTGCCGTTGGCCAGCGGCGTACCGGGCGTGAACGACCAGTTGCCGCTGCCATCGGCGGTGGTCTGGCCAATCGGGTTGCCGCTGCCATCGGTGAGGATTACCCTGGCGCCGGCTTCAGCGGTACCACTGATCTCGGTACCGTTGCTCGGCTCGATCGTCGGCTGGCCAGGGGCTACCGCATCCACCGTGGTGCTGACTTGTGGGGTGCTGGTGTTGCCAGCGGCGTCCTGGGCCACGGCATTGATGACCGTGCCATTGACCAGCGGCGTACCGGGCGTGAACGACCAGTTGCCGCTGCCGTCGGCAGTCGTCTGGCCGATCGGGTTGCCGCTGCCGTCGGTGAGGATCACCCTGGCCCCGGCCTCAGCAGTACCACTGATCACCACCCCGTTGCTCGGGTTGATGACCGGTGCGGCCGGCGCGACGGCGTCAACGGTGGCGCTAGTCGGCCCGCTGGTGTTGCCGGACGGGTCCTGGGCCACGGCGTTGATCACCGTGCCGTTGCCCAGCGCAGGCGAAGGCGTGAAGGCCCAGTTGCCACTGCCATCGGCGGTCGTCTGGCCGATCGGGTTGCCGCTACCGTCGGTGAGGATTACCTCGGCTCCGGCTTCGGCGGTACCACTGATCACCACCCCATTGCTCGGGTTGATGATCGGTGCGGCCGGCGCGATGGCGTCCACGGTGACGCTGGCCGGCCCGCTGGTATTGCCGGCCGGGTCCTGGGCGACGGCATTGATGACTGTGCCGTTGGCCAGCGGTGTACCAGGCGTGAACGACCAGTTGCCACTGCCATCGGCCGTGGTCTGGCCGATCGGATTGCCGCTGCCATCGGTGAGGATCACCCTGGCGCCGGCTTCAGCGGTACCACTGATCTCGGTACCGTTGCTCGGCTCGATCGTCGGCTGGCCAGGGGCTACCGCATCCACCGTGGTGCTGACTTGTGGGGTGCTGGTGTTGCCAGCGGCGTCCTGGGCCACGGCATTGATGACCGTGCCATTGACCAGCGGCGTACCGGGCGTGAACGACCAGTTGCCGCTGCCGTCGGCAGTCGTCTGGCCGATCGGGTTGCCGCTGCCGTCGGTGAGGATCACCCTGGCCCCGGCCTCAGCGGTACCACTGATCACCACCCCGTTGCTCGGGTTGATGACCGGTGCGGCCGGCGCAACGGCGTCAACGGTGGCGCTGGTCGGCCCGCTGGTGTTGCCGGACGGGTCCTGGGCCACGGCGTTGATCACCGTGCCGTTGCCCAGCGCAGGCGAAGGCGTGAAGGCCCAGTTGCCACTGCCATCGGCGGTCGTCTGGCCGATCGGGTTGCCGCTACCGTCGGTGAGGATTACCTCGGCTCCGGCTTCGGCGGTACCACTGATCACCACCCCATTGCTCGGGTTGATGATCGGTGCGGCCGGCGCGATGGCGTCAACGGTGACGCTGGCCGGCCCGCTGGTATTGCCGGCCGGATCCTGGGCGACGGCATTGATGACTGTGCCGTTGGCCAGCGGCGTACCGGGCGTGAGCGACCAGTTGCCGCTGCCATCGGCGGTAGTCTGCCCTATCGGGTTGCCGACGCCGTCGGTGAGGATGACAGTTGCGCCGGCTTCGGCAGTACCACTGATTTCCGTGCCATTGCTCGGCTCGACCACCGGCGCGGCCGGTGCCACGCCGTCCACGGTAATGACCGCTGGCGCACTATCGATCCCTCCGGGGTTGCGCGCCACCGCGTTGACTACGGTGCCATCGGGCAGCGGTACGCCAGGTGTGAACGACCAGTTACCGCTGCCGTCGGCGGTGACCTGGCCGATCGGGTTGCCGTTGCCATCGGTGAGGATAATGGTGTTACCGGCATCAGCGGTACCGCTGATCACCGAGCCGTTACTCGGATCGACCTGCGGAATCGACGGCAGCGACGAGTCCACCGTGGTGCTACCTGGAGCACCAGTATTGCCGGCGGCATCGGTCGCCGTGGCGTTGACCACGGTGCCATCGGGCAGTTGTGTGCCCGGTGTGAATGTCCAGTTGCCGCTACCGTCAGTGGTGGCCTCGCCAATCGGATCACCATTGCCATCGGTGAGGGTCACGGTGCTGTTCGGTTCGGCAGTACCGTTGATCACGGCGCCGTTGCTCGGGTTCACCACTGGCGCGGCGGGTGCGATCGAATCCACCGTGGTGCTGCCCTGCGGGCCGGTGTTGCCGGCCGGGTCCTGGGCCACGGCATTGACCACCGTGCCGTTGGCCAGCGGTGTACCGGGAGTGAAGCTCCAGTCGCCGTTGCCGTCGGCGGTGGTTTCGCCGATGGGGTTGCCGCTGCCATCGGTCAGGATGACGGTGCTGCCCGGCTCTGCGGTGCCGCTGATTTCGCTGCCGTTGCTTGGTCCGACCACTGGTGCGGCCGGGGCTACCGAGTCCACCGTGGTGGCGGCCTGCGGACCGGTGTTGCCGGTCGGGTCGGTTGCCGTGGCGATGATTACGGTACCGTTGGCCAGCGGTGCACCGGGGGTGAAACTCCAGTTGCCACTGCCGTCGGCGGTGACTTGGGCGATCGGGTTGCCGCCGAGGTCAGTCAGGGTGACGGTGGCGCCCGCTTCGGCAGTACCGCTGATGGTCACGCCGTTGGTTGGATTGATTACCGGTGCAGCCGGCGCACTGGAGTCGACGGTGACCGTGGCTGCCGGGCTGGTGTTGCCAGCCGGGTCGCTCGCCGTGGCATTGACCACGGTGCCATTGGGCAGCGGCGTGGCTGGGGTGAATGTCCAGTTGCCGCTACCGTCGGCGGTCACCTCGCCAATGGGGTTACCGCTGCCGTCGGTGAGGGTCACGGTGCTGTTCGGCTCGGCGGTGCCGCTAAGACTGCTGCCGTTGCTGAGATTGATGGTAGGTACGCCCGGAGCCACGCCGTCCACGGTGGTGCTGGCCGGCCCGCTGGTATTGCCGGCCGGGTCGGTCGCCGTGGCGTTGATCACGGTTCCGTCGGCCAGCGGCGTACCGGGGGTGAAGCTCCAGTCTCCGTTGCCGTCGGCAGTGGTCTGGCCGATCGGGTTGCCGCTGCCATCGGTCAGGGTGATGGTACTGCCTGGCTCGGCGGTGCCGCTGATTTCGCTGCCATTGCTCAGTTCGACCACTGGTGCGGCCGGGGCTACCGAGTCCACCGTGGTGGCGGCCTGCGGACTGGTGTTGCCGGTCGGGTCGGTTGCCGTGGCGATGATTACAGTACCGTTGGCCAGCGGTGTACCGGGAGCGAAACTCCAGTTGCCGCTGCCATCGGCGGTGACCTGGCCGATCGGGTTGCCGCCGGCATCGGTCAGGGTGACGGTGCTGCCCGGTTCGGCGGTACCACTGATCGTGGTGCCATTGGTTGGATTGATTACCGGTGCAGTCGGCGCGCTGGAATCGACGGTGACCGTCGCTGCCGGGCTGGTGTTGCCGGCCGGGTCGCTCGCCGTGGCATTGACCACGGTGCCATTGGGCAGCGGCGTGGCTGGGGTGAATGTCCAGTTGCCGCTGCCGTCGGCGGTCACCTCGCCAATGGGGTTACCGCTGCCGTCGGTGAGGGTCACGGTGCTGTTCGGCTCGGCGGTGCCGCTGAGGCTGCTGCCGTTGCTGAGGTCGATGGTGGGCACGCCCGGGGCCACGCCATCCACGGTGGTGCTGCCCTGCCCGCTGGTATTGCCGGCCGGGTCGGTCGCCGTGGCATTGACCACGGTGCCATCCGGTAACGGTGTGCCTGGCGTGAACGACCAGTTGCCGCTACCGTCGGCGGTGGTCTGGCCGATCGGGTTGCCGCTGCCGTCGGTCAGGGTAATGGTGCTGCCAGGCTCGGCGGTACCGCTGATTTCGCTGCCGTTGCTTGGTTCGACCACTGGTGCGGCCGGGGCTACCGAGTCCACCGTGGTGGCGGCCTGCGGACTGGTGTTGCCGGTCGGGTCGGTTGCCGTGGCGATGATTACAGTACCGTTGGCCAGCGGTGTACCGGGAGCGAAACTCCAGTTGCCGCTGCCATCGGCGGTGACCTGGCCGATCGGGTTGCCGCCGGCATCGGTCAGGGTGACGGTGCTGCCCGGTTCGGCGGTACCACTGATCGTGGTGCCATTGGTTGGATTGATTACCGGTGCAGTCGGCGCGCTGGAATCGACGGTGACCGTCGCTGCCGGGCTGGTGTTGCCGGCCGGGTCGCTCGCCGTGGCATTGACCACGGTGCCATTGGGCAGCGGCGTGGCTGGGGTGAATGTCCAGTTGCCGCTGCCGTCGGCGGTCACCTCGCCAATGGGGTTACCGCTGCCGTCGGTGAGGGTCACGGTGCTGTTCGGCTCGGCGGTGCCGCTGAGGCTGCTGCCGTTGCTGAGGCCGATGGTGGGCACGCCCGGGGCCACGCCATCCACGGTGGTGCTGCCCTGCCCGCTGGTATTGCCGGCCGGGTCGGTCGCCGTGGCATTGACCACGGTGCCATCCGGTAACGGTGTGCCTGGCGTGAACGACCAGTTGCCGCTACCGTCGGCAGTGGTCTGGCCGATCGGGTTGCCGCTGCCGTCGGTCAGGGTAATGGTGCTGCCAGGCTCGGCGGTACCGCTGATTTCGCTGCCGTTGCTTGGTTCGACCACTGGTGCGGCCGGGGCTACCGAATCCACTGTAGTGGTCGATGGAGCGCTGGTATTGCCGGTCGGGTCTGTCGCGGTGGCGTTCACCACGGTGCCGTTGGGTAACGGGCTGCCCGGTGTAAAACTCCAGTTGCCACTACCGTCGGCGGTGACCTGGCCGATTGGGTTGCCGCCGGCATCGGTCAGGGTGACGGTGCTGCCCGGTTCGGCGGTACCGCTGATCGTGGTGCCATTGCTAGGGTTGATCACTGGTGCAGCCGGGGCATGCGCATCCACAGTCGTGCTCGTCGGAGCGCTGGTGTTGCCCGCCGCATCCTGGGCCACCACGTTGATCACGGTACCGTCAGGCAACGGTGTGGTGGGTGTGTAGCTCCAGTTGCCACTGCCATCGGCTGTCACCTGGCCGATCGGGTTACCGCTGCCATCAGTGAGGGTTACGGTGCTGTTCGGCTCGGCGGTGCCGCTGAGGGTGCTGCCGTCGCTCAGATTGATGGTGGGAGCGCCCGGCGCCACGCCATCCACAGTGATGCTGCCCTGCGCGCTGGTATTGCCAGCCGCATCCTGGGCCACCGCGTTGACCACGGTACCATCGGGCAGCGGTGTCGCGGGGGTGTAGCTCCAGTTGCCGTTGCCATCGGCCGTCACCTGGCCGATCGGGTTACCGCTGCCATCGGTGAGGGTCACGGTGCTGTTCGGCTCGGCGGTACCGCTGAGTTCGGTACCATTGCTCGGGTTGATCACGGGTGCCGCTGGCGCCACGCCGTCGACGATGATGCTGGCGGGCGGGCCGCTGTTACCGGCGGCATCCACTACTACTGCTTTGACCACGGTGCCATCGGGCAGTGGGCTATCGGGTGTGTACGACCAGTTGCCGTTGCCGTCGGCTGTAGTCTGGCCGATGGGGTTGCCGTCGCCGTCGGTGAGCACCACGGTGCTGCCAGGCGCGGCCGTACCGCTTAGGCTGGAGCCGTTGCTCGGGTTGATCTGGGGCGCATCGGGGAAGTCAGGGGCCTGCACGGTCGCGGGCGGGCTGCTGTTGCCGGCAGGATCGGTCACCACCACGGTAACCGTTTCGCCGTTGGTCAGTGGCGGATTCAGCGGGATCTGGAATTTGCCATCGGGGCCGACCACCACGCTGATGTCGGTTTGCCCGTCGCCGTTGCTGTCGATGCCCACGGTGGCGCCCGGCTCGGCCGTACCGCTGATGCTGCTGCCATCCGGGGCAATTTGCAGTCCGCTGGCCGGCGCTGGGGCCGTGGTGTCAGGCGGCACGCTGCCGTCACTGCCACCACCACCACCGCCACCGTTGCTGTTGGCGATAGCGACGCCGCCGCCAATGATCGCGGCACCAGCCAAAAGGGCACCACCGGGGCTGAGGCCGGCAATGGTACCGTCGTTGCCAGTGAGCGACTCGAACCCGGCCAGCGTGTCCTGGGGCACATAACCCGCCACCAGCGGCCCATCGGCAGCGACGGGTGGCAGGTCGACGGCAAGCAGTTTGTCCCGGTCTACCAGGTACAACTGGCTTACAGGCTGCCCCTCGACATAGAAATTGGCAATGCGCAGGCTTTCGCCAGACTTCAGTTGCACGATCAGATCGGTCCCACTTTTCGTGTAGCCCGCCACACTTTCCGGAGCGATATCCAGAACAATGTTACTGCTCTGAGTAAGCGTCAGGATTCCATTGTCGGGGATTGCGATGGGGGCGGCAGAAGTAACACTTTGGGTGAGGGGGGACACCTTGGCCTGAATCGACATACCTGACAGTCCTTTTGTCAACAGCACGACCGGGCGATCGCACGCGTATATCCAGAAATAGCACGCCCCACATAAAATTCCAGAGGGTTTTAAAATATTTCAGGAAGGTCTGTTGCGACGCGTCTACCACCAAGGCTTGCAACAACCGACTTCAACTAATACTTTTGAATTAGCCCCTTCCTCACTGTAGGATGGCGTAAGTAAAAGTTGGTCATAACAGGAAGGTATTAGTTAAAAAGTAGCTGCGCCAACATCTTGATAAATGCGGAAAAATTGCGTTTATTCCAAGCTCTGACGAAAGGTTAAACTTCAGCCTGGGCATGTAAGCCCGCCAACAAGGCAGCTTATCGAGCAACATGAGACATGTCGGCCGCTCAGTCTGGCCTTGAGCGGCTCGTTCAGCGGTTTCCTAGTTGAACTTGAGCTTGGCTACCTTGCTCAGTGCCCAGCCACTGAACACGTAGAACGCATCCAGGTAGAAGCGGCCTTCGTAGTTGGGTAGCGGTTCACGATTCAACAACAGCTCGGGCATGTCGGGCGACGGGGGAAACAGCGCATAAAAGCCGTTGGGCAACACCGCCAGCGCGATGAGCAGCAGGTAGGTCACGGTCCGCAGCATGGTGCCGCGGTTATCGGATTGCTCGGCCCATTTCAGGCCGAACCAGGCGATCAGGCCGGCAACCGGCAACACCCAGAAATGCGTCGGCATTCCAATGAACATTTCAGCGACTACGCTTCTTGCTTCCAACCTGGTGTTCTCCATTCAAATGAGCGGATTATTGCGGCTGGGGTCGGCAAATGCAAAAAGCCCGCTCTCGAGGGCGGGCTTTTTGTTCTCGAGGGTCAGTTGATCATGCTTTTGAACACATCAGCGCGGCGTCCAGCAGCCTGCCATGGTCGTACCAGGCATCGCGTTGATACGCCGCGAACTGGCGCTGGTTACCCGTGCCCCGCACCTCGACCAGGCCACCCGCCTTGTCGGGGTCGGTGCTATCGACGAACAGCCTGACCGAGTTATCGCCATCGACCTGGTAGGTTTTCACATTTCCTTGAAGTTCGCCTTTGACGCATCCCAGGTACGCAGGCGTACTTCTTTCCGTGGCCCCGGCCGCATAGCCATGGCCCTCACGCACATCGGGGTCATGTGCACAGCCTGCCATGAACAGTGTGGCGAAGGTGGACATCAGTATTGCACCTGCTACCGACCTTGAAGTCTTCACGCGACACGCTCCTGCCGCCCCATCGAGTAACTTGGGAAAGTGTTGCCAAGCCGCATGCACCTTTTTCGTTTTTGTCAGCCCATGTTACTGCTCGACGTCAGCCAGGCCATATGATTGTTTGCTATATCGGTTTCAGGGCGGCTTTCACCACGAAGATACTTTCGCCGTATGGCCATGAACCCGCCAGCGCGCGAACAATACCCGCCCCAAAGCGGATTTTCGTTGCGTTGTTGCCCCGATTACGGGGAAGACTGAGCCCACAATCGGGGGTCAGGCAATGGCCTTCAGGAACACCAGTGTCGCCACCAGATCCAGGAGCAGTACGGCAACCACAACGAAGACCATGTAATAGCGGTCATCCTGAGTCATTTTTGCGTTCTCCGAATGATCAGTGCCTCAGGGTCAAAGCAATTGCTGTTCCAAAAAAGTGACGCATCGATCAGGGTCGTTTCGTCCATGCCCGGCGCCTCAGCAGCCATGTGCCTGAAGCACCATGCCCTGGCCTATGCTCATGGTATCGGAGGAAGCGAATATGTGCGGAAGGCTCAGCCAGTACCGTGGCATCCACGACTTCGTTGAAACCCTGAGCCTGCCAGAGGCCTGGCGGAACAACGTCGGCGACCAGCCACTTGGCCGGTACAACATCGCGCCGACCACGCCGGTGGCGGTACTGCGGACAGATGACACAGGCCCACGAGCGGACCTGGTGAGGTGGGGATGGCGACCACACTGGGCGAACGACCGCGCTGCGCCGATCAACGCGCGGGTCGAGAAGGTGGCCCATGGCCCATTCTTTCGGGCGATCTGGCCATACCGAGCTATCACCCCAATAGACGGCTGGTACGAATGGGTTGATGAAGGTGGGCCGAAGAAGCAGCCGTACTACATCCGCCGCCAGGATGGGGGCCCTGCGCTTTGCGCCTCGATCGGCCAGTTCACCGGTACCGAGCACGACGGGTTCGTCATCATTACCGCCGACGCCCAGGGCGGAATGGTCGACGTTCACGACCGCCGGCCGGTCGTGTTGTCACCAGAACTGGCGTACGAATGGATCGCTGTAGCAATGCCGAGCGAGCACGCGGAACAACTGGTGCTCAACCTGGGTGAGCCGGCCGAAGCCTTCGAGTGGTACCGAGTGAATATCGCCGTGGGGAATGTGCGTAACCAGGGCGCCGAGCTGATAAACCCGCTTCGGTGAATGCAGGCAAATCTTTTCCGCGCGTCGACAAGCACCGAAGGCTGTTGATGGCGCCCTGCCCTCAACGGCCCGGTAATCAGATACCGCCCCCATATAACTGCCGTCGCACCTATGCGACAATATGCTCAATGTCTGGTCTCAACCCCGCATTTATCGCCCATCAGCTCGGGCATAGCGTGCAGATGCTCTTATCGACTCATGCGCGCTGGATTGACTCGTCCAACGACTGGCAGGTGATGGAAAAGCTCCTGACTGGTCCGAAATTGGTCCGACGCTGCGAAGAAGTCACGTAAGTTATTGATAGGTAAGCCTCTTGATCTCCACCGCCAACATCACCATGCAGTTCGGCTCCAAGCCGCTGTTCGAAAACGTTTCCGTCAAATTCAACAACGGCAACCGCTACGGCCTGATCGGCGCCAACGGTTGCGGCAAGTCGACCTTCATGAAAATCCTCGGCGGCGACCTGGAGCCGTCCGGCGGGCAAGTGATGCTCGAGCCGAACACGCGCCTGGGCAAGCTGCGCCAGGACCAGTTCGCCTACGAGGAATTTACCGTGATCGACACGGTGATCATGGGCCACGGCCAGCTGTGGAAGGTCAAGGCCGAACGCGATCGTATCTACTCGCTGCCGGAAATGACCGAAGAAGACGGCATGGCCGTCGCCGAGCTGGAAACCGAGTTCGCCGAGATGGACGGCTACACCGCCGAATCCCGTGCCGGTGAGCTGCTGCTGGGCCTGGGTATTCCGCTGGAGCAGCACTTCGGCCCGATGAGCGAAGTGGCACCGGGCTGGAAGCTGCGTGTGCTGCTGGCCCAGGCGCTGTTCTCGGACCCGGACGTGCTGCTGCTCGACGAGCCGACCAACCACCTGGACATCAACACCATCCGCTGGCTGGAAAACATCCTCACCGCACGTAACAGCACCATGGTGATCATTTCCCACGACCGGCACTTCCTCAACAGTGTCTGCACCCACATGGCCGACCTGGATTACGGCGAGCTGCGCGTATTCCCGGGCAACTACGACGAGTACATGACCGCTGCCACCCAGGCGCGCGAGCAGCTGCTGTCGGACAACGCCAAGAAGAAAGCCCAGATCGCCGAACTGCAGACCTTCGTCAGTCGCTTCTCGGCCAACGCCTCCAAGGCCAAGCAGGCCACCTCGCGAGCCAAGCAGATCGACAAGATCCAGCTGGCCGAGGTCAAGCCGTCGAGCCGCGTGAGCCCGTTCATCCGCTTCGAACAAACCAAAAAGCTGCACCGCCAGGCCGTCACCGTCGAGAAAATGGCCAAGGCCTTCGACGACAAGGTGCTGTTCAAGGACCTGAGCTTCACAATCGAGGCTGGCGAGCGCGTGGCGATCATCGGCCCCAACGGTATCGGCAAGACCACCTTGCTGCGCACCTTGGTCGGTGAAATGACCCCGGACAAGGGTGAGGTGAAGTGGACCGACAGCGCCGAAGTGGGCTACTACGCCCAGGACCACGCCCACGACTTCGAAGACGACATGACCCTGTTCGACTGGATGGGCCAGTGGACTTCCGGCGAGCAAGTGATCCGCGGCACCCTCGGGCGCATGCTGTTCTCCAACGACGAGATCCTCAAGTCGGTGAAGGTGATTTCCGGTGGTGAGCAAGGCCGCATGCTGTTCGGCAAGCTGATCCTGCAGAAGCCGAACGTGCTGGTGATGGACGAGCCGACCAACCACCTGGACATGGAATCGATCGAGGCGCTGAACCTGGCGCTGGAAAACTACCCCGGCACCCTGCTGTTCGTCAGCCACGACCGTGAGTTCGTGTCGTCGCTGGCCACGCGCATCATCGAGCTGTCGGCTGATGGCGTGGTGGACTTCAGCGGTACCTACGACGATTACCTGCGTAGCCAGGGTGTATTGGTCTGATTGATGGGGCGGCCTGGCCATCTTGTATGGCTGGGCCGGCCTCTTCGCGGGTAAACCCGCTCCCACAGGGACTGCGTAGCACTTGAGGCCAATGCAAATCCTGTGGGAGCGGGCGAGCCCGCGAATGACGATTATCTGCGTAGCCAGGGTGTAGTGGTCTGATTGATGGGCGGCCTGGCCATCTTGTATGGCTGGGCCGGCCTCTTCGCGGGCATGCCCGCTCCCACAGGAACTACGTAGCATTTGAGGCCTATGCAAATCCTGTGGGAGCGGGTTCACCCGCGAAGAATCCACCGCCGATCCCACAGGCTGGCACTGCCCGACGAATAATTCGTTAGCCTGCTTTCATTTCCTCCGCGCAACGGCCATGATGGGGCACGCCCAACCGCCCGCCCGCGAACGAGCCCATGACCGCGCAACAACCCGCCCCCGCCAGCAACACGCTGCAAATCACCCTGCAGATCCTGTCGATCGTTTTCTACACCTTCATTGCCTTCCTCTGCATCGGCCTGCCGATCGCCGTGCTGCCCAGCCATGTGCATGACCAGCTGGGGTTTGGCGCGGTGGTAGCCGGGCTGACCATTGGCCTGCAATACCTGGCCACTTTGCTCAGCCGCCCGTTTGCCGGGCGGGTCGCCGATACCCTGGGGGGCAAGCAGGCCATTCGCTTCGGTTTGCTGGGGATCGCCGGCTGCGGGGTGTTGACGCTGCTATCAGCCTGGACCCTGTCGCTACCGCTGCTGAGCCTGGCCCTGTTGCTTGGCGGGCGACTGCTGCTGGGCGTCGCCCAAGGGCTTATCGGCGTGGCCACGCTGAGTTGGGGCATCAGCCAGGTCGGGCCCGAGCACACCGCCAGGGTAATTTCCTGGAACGGTATCGCCTCCTATGGCGCCATCGCCATTGGTGCCCCCTTGGGTGTACTGGCCGTGGACGGGCTGGACTTCAGCGTACTGGGGCCGGCATTGATGGTGCTGGCGGTATTGGCCCTGCTGGTACTGCGCAAGCGGCCGGACGTAGTGGTGGTACGCGGTGAGCGCCTGCCCTTCTGGTCGGCCTTCGGCCGGGTCGCACCCTGCGGCCTGTGCCTGACCCTGGCCTCTATCGGCTACGGCACCCTGACCACTTTCGTCACACTGTATTACCTGGAGCGCGGCTGGGCGGGCGCGGCCTGGTGCCTGAGTGCCTTCGGCGTGTGCTTCATCATCTCCCGGCTGCTGTTCGTCAATGCGGTCAACCGTTTTGGTGGCTACAACGTGGCGGTCGCGTGCATGGCCACCGAAGTGCTCGGCCTGAGCCTGCTGTGGCTGGCACCGTCGCCGCCGTGGGCGCTGATCGGTGCCGGGCTTACCGGTTTCGGGCTGTCGCTGGTGTACCCGGCGCTGGGAGTGGAAGCGATCAAGCAGGTACCCAGCAGCAGCCGCGGCGCAGGGCTCGGCGCCTACGCGGTGTTCTTCGACATGGCCCTGGCCATCGCCGGGCCGGTGATGGGCGCGGTGGCCGCGCACCTGGGTTATGCCTCGATCTTCAGCGTGGCCGCCCTGCTCGCCCTGGCCGGTGTCGGCCTAACGCTGTTGCTGGCGCGGCGCGCCGCTCGCGGCTGAACGCTCGGCCGGCTGCGGTGCGCCCAACGCCTGGCTGAAGAACACCGCAGCATCACGTTGCAGGGAATGGTGGATGTGCCGACGATCCACGCCTGCGGCATCCTGGCACAGCGTCGGCATCCGCACGGACTGTTCGGCATCGCAATGGGCCATGAACACGAAGTGCCCGGCACCGGCCAGCAGGCGATAGTCCGGCGTCACCGGCAACTTGCGGGCAAGGGCTTCGGCGTTGCGGTCCACCGCCACCAACTGGTCGCTGTCGCCACTGTAGATCAGCGCCGGCACCCGTACCCCGGCCAGGGCATGGCGCCCGAACAGCAGGCTGAGCGGTGCCATCAGCATCACCGCCCCCACCCGCTGGTCGGCCTCTGGCACAAGCTCGCTGCGGTCGGCAATCATTACCCCGTGGGTCTTGCAGGCGTCGGCGTCGCCAGGGCGCTCCAGGCAGTACTTGCGCAGGCGGTCCAGGTCGGGGCGCGCGCCTGAGAGGATCAAGGCGGTTTCACCACCGGCCGAGTAGCCGATCACCCCAACCTTGCCACCGTTCAGATAAGGCCCCAGCAAGGCGTCATCGCGGGCGGCCGTAATCGCGGCACTGATTTGCAGCGGCCGGCCATACAGGTTGCTCAGGGTGCCCAGGCGGCTGTGGTCGCGGGCGTTGTCGCCGGGGTGGACCACCGCCACCACGATAAAGCCCTGGCGCGCCAGCGACGTCGCCAGGTAGTGCAAGGCCAGCGGGCTGCCGGTATTGCCGTGGGACAGCACCAGCAACGGGTACTGGCCCAACGCGACCGGCGCTTCTTCGCTCACTTCGATAGGGTAACCATCTATCCGGCTGATGCGGGTAGTGCCGATGGCCGGGTAGAACGCCAGCGCCTGCATGGGCTGGGCGTCGACTGGGTCGGGTAGCGTCATGTGGTGCAGGCCGGCAACCCATGGCGCAGCCTGGGCGTGGGCCAGCAGGCTGCCGAACAGGGCCAGCGTCAGCATGCAGCGTGAGAGCGTCATCGGCCGGCAGCTCCTTGCAGGGCGAAGAGATAGCCCAGAATAGAACCGGCCTGAGTTGCACCGGATGAAACCTGAATGAAACCGAAGTCATGCAATGCATGCCCGCGCCCTATGCATTTGCGCTTTTCGTCGAACCCGTGGCATAGATGCATGTCCACGTCTCTACGTGACCGTTTCGCGCCATTTAAGGAGATTCATGCATGAGCAAACCCGCCTACGTGCCACCCAAGGTCTGGCGCAACGACGCAGCGTCCGGTGGCCAGTTCGCCAGCATCAACCGCCCGGTTGCCGGCCCGACTCACGACAAGGAGCTGCCGCTGGGCAAGCACCCGCTACAGCTGTACTCCCTGGCCACGCCCAATGGCGTCAAGGTCACCATCGCCCTCGAAGAGCTGCTCGCGCTGGGCCACCTGGGCGCCGAATATGATGCCTGGTTGATCCGCATTGGCGAGGGTGACCAATTTTCCAGCGGCTTTGTCCAGGTCAACCCCAACTCGAAGATCCCCGCCCTGCTCGACAACAGCGTCGAGCCGCCAGTGCGGGTGTTCGAGTCGGGTTCGATCCTGCTGTACCTGGCGGAAAAGTTCGGTGCCTTGTTGCCGAAAGCGCCAGCTGCACGCACCGAAAGCCTGAACTGGCTGTTCTGGCAAATGGGCGCGGCGCCGTACCTGGGCGGGGGCTTTGGCCACTTCTATGTGTATGCGCCGGAAAAGTTCGAGTACGCGATCAACCGCTTCACCATGGAAGCCAAGCGCCAGCTCGATGTGCTCGACCGCCGCCTGGCCGAAAGCCCCTACCTGGGCGGCGAGGAATACAGTATCGCCGACATTGCCGTGTGGCCGTGGTATGGCCAGCTGGTGCGCGGCAACCTGTATGGCGCGGCGGAGTTCCTGGCGGTGGACGAATACCCGCATGTGCAGCGCTGGGCCGAAGAGATTGCCTTGCGCCCGGCGGTGCAACGTGGCACACGAGTGAACCGGACCTGGGGGGGATGAGGCCAGCCAGGTGCCGGAGCGGCATGTAGCGGCAGACCTGGATTGAGCTGCAATCGGGGCCGATACAGGCCCCGACAATGCCCGCCTGCAAAAAACCATTTGCCCCCGCGCAAACCTGCGCCCGCCAAGCCCTTCTTGTACACTCCTCGCATTAGCCCCCACCTGCACATTTTTTTGGTGAACGCATGATCGAGGTAACCGAGGTTTCCATTGCCGAGCTGCGCGACGCGCTCGAGTCGGGCCGCACGACGGCGGTCGAGCTGGTCCAGGCCTACCTGGCGCGCATCGACGCCTACGATGGCGCCGACACCGCTACTGCCCTGAACGCCGTGGTGGTGCGCAACCCCGAGGCGCTGAAAGAGGCCGCAGCCTCCGATGCCCGTCGCGCCAAAGGCCAGGTCCTGAGCCCGTTGGATGGCATCCCTTACACCGCCAAGGACAGCTACTTGGTCAAAGGCCTGACCGCTGCCTCCGGCAGCCCGGCCTTCAAGGACCTGGTGGCCCAGCGCGACGCCTTCACCATCGAACGCCTGCGCGCCGCCGGCGCCGTGTGCCTGGGCAAGACCAACATGCCGCCCATGGCCAACGGCGGCATGCAGCGCGGCGTGTATGGCCGCGCCGAAAGCCCGTACAACGCCAACTACCTGACCGCACCGTTCGCCTCGGGTTCGTCCAACGGTGCCGGCACCGCCACCGCCGCCAGTTTCAGTGCCTTCGGCCTGGCCGAAGAAACCTGGTCCAGCGGCCGTGGCCCGGCGTCCAACAACGGCCTGTGCGCCTATACCCCGTCGCGTGGGGTGATTTCGGTGCGTGGCAACTGGCCGCTGACACCGACCATGGACGTGGTGGTGCCCTATGCCCGGACCATGGCCGACCTGCTGGAAATCCTCGACGTGGTCGTAGCCGACGATGCCGACAAGCGCGGCGACCTGTGGCGCCTGCAACCCTGGGTGCCAATCCCGGCGGCCTCGACAGTGCGCCCGGCTTCGTACCTGGACCTCGCCGTGGATGCCAGCGCGCTCAAGGGCAAGCGCTTCGGCGTGCCGCGCATGTACATCAATGCCGATGCCGAAGCCGGTACTTCCGAGAAGCCTGGCATCGGCGGCCCCACTGGCCAGCGCATCAACACCCGCGCCACGGTGATCGACCTGTGGCAACAGGCCCGCCAGGCACTGGAAGCGGCCGGTGCCGAAGTGCTGGAAGTGGACTTCCCGCTGGTGTCCAACTGCGAGGGCGACCGCCCGGGCGCGCCGACCGTGTACAACCGCGGCATCGTCAGCAAGGAGTTCCTGCATGATGAGCTGTGGGAGCTGTCGGGCTGGGCTTTCGACGATTTCTTGCGCGCCAACGGTGACCCCAAGCTCAACCGCCTGGCCGATGTCGACGGGCCACAGATCTTCCCCCACGACCCGGGTACCCTGCCCAACCGTGAGGACGACCTGGCCGCCGGCATGGACGAGTACGTCAACATGGCCAAGCGTGGCCTGAAGACCTGGGACCAGATCGAGACCCTGCCCGACGGCCTGCGCGGCCTGGAGCAGACCCGCAAGATGGACCTGGAAGACTGGATGGACAACCTGGGCCTGGACGCGGTTCTGTTCCCCACCGTGGCCGACGTGGGCCCGGCGGATGCCGACGTAAACCCGGTATCGGCGGACATCGCCTGGAGCAACGGCATCTGGGTGGCCAACGGCAACCTGGCCATCCGTCACCTGGGCGTGCCGACCGTGACCGTGCCGATGGGCGTAATGGCCGATATCGGCATGCCGGTGGGGCTGACCTTTGCTGGCCGGGCTTACAGCGACAATGCGCTGCTGAGCTTTGGTGCAGCCTTCGAGGCGACCGGGTCGCGTCGGGTGATTCCGCCGCGTACCCCGCCCCTGGGCTGAGGGTCAAAGGGGCCGCTTTGCGGCCCATTCGCGGGTTTACCCGCGAATGGGCCTGGAAAAGCAAATCGCCTAATTCAACTTTATGTGTAAAAATACACAAAACGTTGATTTTGCGATCTGCCATGCCGATCACCCCAAGCGAAGAACGCCAGCTCACCCTCACCGTCCTCAAGGCCGCCATCCAGGCCCTGGGCAGCGTTGCCGCGCGCAACATGGAAATCCTCCTGCACGACCTCGACCATCCGGAACACTCCGTGGTGGCGATCGTCAACGGCCACCTTTCCGGCCGCAGCGTCGGTAGCCCGATCCTCGCCGCCCCGGAACAGGACCAGGGTTTCAAGGCGCTCATGCAGGCATCGGCCGATCAGCATGGCTGCGAGCCGGTGGTGCTGCCCGATTACCCCACCACGCTGAAGGGCCGCACGCTGCGCAGCGCCACGGCCATCTTTCGCGACAGCAGCGGCCACCCCTTCGCCAGCCTCTGCGTCAACACCGACGTCACCGGCCTGGACGCCGCCATGAACTTTCTTCAGCAGTTCCAGCCGCTAGGGGCCACACCTGCCGTCACTGAACCCGCCGACATGGAACTGCTGATGAGCGAGATAATCCACGCGTCCCTGCAGCGCAGCGGCCAGGGGCGAATGAACAAGCAGGCCAAGGTCGAGGCCGTGCGCGTGATGCAGGAGCGTGGCCTGTTCATCGTCAAGGGCGGCGTGGAGAAGGCCGCCAGCGCCCTGGGTGTGACCCGCTACACCGTATACAACTACCTCGAGCAACTGCGCGGAGCCAGCCAATGACCTTGCATGTCCACACCCCCCTGATCGAGTCCCGTCCGCTGTCGCTGGCTGCGGGCAGCAACGTCTGGCTCAAGCTCGACGCCCTGCAGCCCTGCGGCTCGTTCAAGCTGCGCGGTGTGGGCCACGCCTGCGAGGTGCACCATGCTCGCGGCGCGCGGCATTTCGTGTCTTCCTCGGGCGGCAACGCCGGCCTGGCAGTAGCCTATGCCGGGCGCAAGCTGGGCGTGCCGGTGACCGTGGTAGTGCCAGAGACCACCACTGAGCGCGCCAAGGACCTGCTACGCCTGGAGGGCGCCAAGGTGGTGGTGCATGGCAGCTCCTGGCAAGAGGCCAACGCCCTGGCGCAGACCTTGGTCGGCCCGGATGACGCCTTCATCCATCCATTCGATGACCCGCTGCTGTGGGCCGGGCATGCCAGCCTGGTGGATGAAGTGGCCGAAGCCGGCGTGAAACCGGATGCCGTTGTGTTGTCGGTAGGCGGCGGCGGTTTGCTCAGTGGCGTGGTCGAGGGGCTGAAACGCAACGGTTGGGACGATGTGCCTGTGCTGGCGGTGGAAACCGAAGGTGCAGCATCGCTGCATGCGGCCATTCAGGCGGGGCATTCGGTGGAGCTGGAGCGTATTGCCTCGGTGGCGACGTCGCTGGGGGCCAAGCGTGTGGCTGACCAGGCGCTGGTGTGCGTGCAGCAGCATCCGGTGCACAGCCACCTGGTCACTGACCGCGCTGCGCTGGAAGCCTGCGAGCGGTTCCTGCTGGACCATCGCGTGCTGGTGGAGCCTGCATGTGGGGCGGCTTTGGCGTTGGTCTATGCAAAGGGCGCCCTGGCGCAGTACCAGAATGTGCTGGTGGTGGTTTGTGGCGGGGCTACCGCCACGCTGGAGCAGATCCAGGCATGGTTGCAGCAGGTTGATTGAGGTTGCCTGTACCGGCCTCTTCGCGGGAAAACCCGCTCCCACAGACTGGACTGCGCAAGGTCTGAAGCAAGCGCATTCCCTGTGGGAGCGGGTTCACCCGCGAACACCGGCGGAGCCGGTGCCATCCAAATGCAACACTCATCGGATTCTCCTTGCGGCACCCGGTTGCTGCTTACGATAGTCACATGCCGCTGTTCTACTGAGCCCGCCGCAACCGGAAAAATCCTCTCGCAACGGCGTCAACCACGACGAAATGCGTAACCCACCCTTTCGGTCTGCGGCAAGTGAAGGCACAATGCGTGTCCTTTTTTTGGCCGGCCTGGCCGGGGGCCTTTAAATGATCAAGACGCCGTACTACCTCATCGATAAAACCAAGCTGCTGGGCAACATGGAGAAGATCGCCTACGTGCGCGAACACTCCGGTGCCAAGGCCCTGCTCGCCCTCAAGTGCTTTGCCACCTGGTCGGTCTTCGACCTGATGCAGCAGTACATGGACGGCACCACCTCTTCGTCGCTGTACGAGCTCAAGCTCGGCCGCCAGAAGTTCGCCGGCGAAACCCACGCCTACAGCGTGGCCTGGGCCGACGACGAGGTCGAGGAAATGCTGGAGAACTGCGACAAGATCATCTTCAACTCGATCGGCCAGCTGCAGCGCTTCGCCGAACAGTCCGAAGGCAAGGTCCGTGGCCTGCGCGTCAACCCGCAGGTCAGCAGCTCCGACTACCTGCTGGCCGACCCGGCCCGCCCGTTCAGCCGCCTGGGCGAATGGGACCCGGCCAAGGTCGAACAGGTGATCGAGCAGATCTCCGGCTTCATGTTCCACAACAACTGCGAAAACGGCGACTTCGGCCTGTTCGACAAGATGCTCACGCACATCGAGGAGCGCTTCGGTCACCTGCTGCACAAGGTCGAGTGGGTAAGCCTCGGTGGCGGCATCCACTTCACCGGTGAAGACTACGCGCTGGACGCCTTCTGCGCGCGCCTGAAAGCCTTCTCGGAAAAGTACGGCGTGCAGGTGTACCTGGAGCCGGGCGAAGCGGCCATCACCAACAGCGCCTCGCTGGAAGTGACCGTGCTCGACACCCTGTACAACGGCAAGCACCTGGCCGTGGTCGACAGTTCGATCGAAGCGCACATGCTCGACCTGCTGATCTACCGCCTCAACGCCAAGATGGCCCCCAACGACGGCGCGCATACCTACATGGTCTGCGGCAAGTCGTGCCTGGCCGGTGACATCTTCGGCGAATACCAATTCGATCGTCCGCTGGCCATCGGTGATCGCCTGTCGTTCGTCGACGCGGCGGGTTACACCATGGTCAAGAAAAACTGGTTCAACGGTCTGAAAATGCCATCCATCGTGGTCAAGCAACTCGACGGCAGCGTCGAAGTGGTGCGCGAGTTCGGTTTCGAAGACTACGTTTCCAGCCTGTCGTAAGACCGGCTTTCAGTAAGGAGCAAGGGATAAATTGAAGAAGAACGTTCTTATCATTGGTGCAGGAGGTGTCGCCAAGGTGGTGGCCCACAAGTGCGCGCAGCATAACGACGAACTGGGTCGTATCGCCATCGCGTCACGGAACATCTCCAAATGCCAGGCCATCATCGACAGCGTCAAGGCCAAGGGTAGCCTCAAGGTACCCGCCGACATCCAGGCCTTCTCGCTCAATGCCCTCGATGTCGAGGCAACCAAGGCGCTGATCCGCGAGACCGAATCGCAGATCGTGATCAACGTTGGTTCCGCCTTCCTCAACATGTCGGTGCTGCGTGCCTGCATCGATACCGGTGTCGCCTATCTGGACACCGCCATCCACGAAGAGCCGGGCAAGATCTGCGAGACCCCGCCGTGGTACGGCAACTACGAGTGGAAACACCTCGAAGAGTGCCAGGCAAAGAACATTACCGCCATTCTCGGCGTCGGTTTCGACCCGGGTGTGGTGAACAGCTACGCCAAGCTGGCGCAGCAACAGTATTTCGACAGCATTGACTCGATCGACATCCTCGACGTCAATGCCGGTTCGCATGGCAAGTACTTCGCCACCAACTTCGACCCGGAAATCAACTTCCGCGAGTTCACCGGGCAAGTGTGGAGCTGGCAGAACAGCCAGTGGACCAGCAACACCATGTTCGAAGTCAAGCGTACCGACGACCTGCCGGTGGTAGGTTCGCAGAACCTGTACCTGACCGGCCACGATGAAGTTCACTCGATTTCGAAGAACCTCAACGTGCCGAACGTGCGTTTCTGGATGAGCTTCGGCGAGCACTACATCAACGTGTTCACCGTGCTGAAAAACCTGGGCCTGCTCTCCGAGCAACCGGTGAAAACCGCCGAAGGCCTGGAAGTGGTACCGCTGAAAGTGGTCAAGGCCGTGCTGCCGGACCCAGCCTCGCTGGCCCCGGGCTACACCGGCAAGACCTGCATCGGTGACCTGGTCAAGGGCACCAAGGATGGCCAGCCGCGCGAAGTGTTCATCTACAACGTGGCCGACCACGAAGAAGCCTACGCCGAGACCGACAGCCAGGGCATTTCCTACACCGCCGGTGTACCGCCAGTGGCTGCCGCCCTGCTGGTCGCCCGTGGCGAGTGGGATGCCAAGCGCATGGTCAACGTCGAGGAGCTGCCAGCCGAGCCGTTCCTCAAGGCGCTGGACGTGATGGGCCTGCCGACCCGCGTCAAGGATGAAAAAGGCGATCGCCCCTGGGACGCTGAAGCCTAAGCAGCAAGAAAGAGGGGCGCCATCAAGGCGCCCCTTCTGTTTTTGCAGGCCCGGCCCTTTCGCGGGTGTGCCCGCGAAAGGGCCGGCACAGGCTTAACTCTACTTCCGAGCCTCCAGAATGAGGTTGAACGGCGTCTGCGTCGCCCGCCGGAACCGGCTGAACCCCGCCTCCTCGAACACCGCCCGCAACCGCGCTTCCCCCGCCTGCGCGCCCAGCCCCAGCCCCACCTCCTGCGACAACGAATTGGGCGTGCAGATAAACGTCGATGCCGCATAGAACAAGCGCCCGACCGGTGTCAGGTTGCCATCCAGCGAGTCCTCGGCATAAGGCTCCACCAACATCACCGTGCCGTCTGCCTTCAACGCGCGGTAGGCATGTTTCGCGGCCCCCACCGGGTCACCCATGTCGTGCAGGCAATCGAAGAAGCACACCAGGTCATGGTCATGCCCCGGGTAGTCCTTGGCACTGGCCTGCTGGAAGCTCACACGCCCCGCCAACCCCGCCTCGCGGGCACGCTCGTTGGCGGTGACGATGGAAGGCCCGTGGTAGTCGTAGCCGACGAAGGTGGATGCCGGGAACGCCTGGGCCATGACCAGCGTCGAAGCACCGTGCCCACAGCCCACATCCGCCACCTTGGCGCCCGCCTGCAGCTTGGCTACCACGCCTTCCAGCGCCGGTAGCCATTCGGCCACCAGGAAGGTGCGATAACCCGGCCGGAAGAACCGCTCGGTGCCACTGAACATGCAGGGGTGATGGTCGCCCCAGGCCAGCCCGCCGTCGCCGCGCATGGCCGCGACCAGCTTGTCCTTGTCATGGAACAGCGCTGCCACCACTGCCGCGCCACCGGCCATGTAGGCCGGCGAATCCTCCAGCGCCAGGGCCATGGCCTGCTCTTCAGGCAACACGAAAAGGCCCTTGTCATGCACCATGTAGCCCGATGCGGCCTGGGCGCTGAGCCATTCGCGCACCAGCCGCGGGTGGCAGCCGGTCTTTTCCGCCAGCGCCTCGGGGGTGGTCGGCTGGCTGTCGGCCATGGCCCGGTACAACCCCAGTTCGTCGCCAAGAATCACGTTGGCCAATGTCGCCGCCGCGCCCATGTCACCCACCAGCTTGCCCATGAAGTCGTGAAGCCTTGCCTCGTCCATGACCTGCCCTCCTCTGCAAAGAAGGCCATCGCCAGCGAGGGACATCCGCTCCGGGGAGGCGGTGGTCGGTTGAATGGTATCGGCCTGCCGAGCGTTGCCCGGTGCAGGCCACTTGTAAGTCTAGATGCCTTGATCAGAGGGCTTTGCCTGCCCAGCCAACTTTTCCAGCAATACTTTGGCCAGCGCCTTGTCCGAGAACGGGTTCTGCCCGGTGATCAGTTCGCGGTCCACCACCACATTGGGCTGCCAGGCCTTGGCGTAGCCCATGTCGCCTCCTGCCATTGCCATGGCGTTGGCCGGGTAGAACAACAGCCGCTGGTCCTTGAGCGAACTCTCGAACACCTGCTCCTCCGGGTCGGAGAAGATGGTCATCCTGTAACCCTTGTACAGCCAGTCGGTGGCTGCCGGCTTTTCACCACGCGCCAGCGCCGACTGGTAGCTCGCCGGGTCCTGCTGGGCCGAGAGCAAGGCAATGGGGCCGTGGCAGATGGCGGCTGTGGGCTTGCCGGCCTGGTGGAAATGCCGCAGCAAGGCGCCCACGTCCGGGTTGTTGGCCAGGTCGATCAACGGCGCATGGCCGCCGGGGATGAACAGCCCGGCATAGCGCTCCAAGTCACCTGCCAGGACTTCCTTCACCGACAGGGTATCGTCAATGCCCGGCAGGCCTTGCACGACCTTCTCGATCCGCCGCATCTCCGCCGCATCACCGGCAAAGTAGCTTGGATCGATCGAACGCTGGTCGACGCGCGGGGCATTACCCTTTGGGGTAACCAGCACCAGCTTGTAGCTAGCCTTGAGCAACTGGTCGGCAGGCACGCCGAACTCGTTGAGGTAGTAGCCGGTGGCGTAGCGCTTGCCCTCCTGCAGCGGCAGCTGGTGCTCGCTGGACAGCAGCACCAGCACTTCACCTTTGGGTGCGGCATGGGCACCGGCGGCAAGCAGGGTGCCAGCAACAGCCAAGGCAAGCCGGGATATCTTGGTCATGCAACAATCTCCAGATCAGCAAATAGGCCTTCCGCTCACGTTGGCGGGATGCATTCATGCTAATGGCAAGGCTATGATTCGTTAATTCGAAAGCTCTCATGTCTGCGATCCATAAAATGAATATCTCCAGCAAGGACCTCAACCTGCTGTACCTGTTCCATGTGCTGTATCAGGAACGCAACGCCACCCTTGCCGCCCAGCGCATGGCGCTGAGCCAGCCCGCGCTCAGCCACAAGCTCAACAAGCTGCGTCACCAGTTTGGTGACCCCCTGTTCGTCCGCGCGCCCAGGGGCCTGACCCCGACACCACGTGCCCACGAACTGGCGCCCGAGGTAGAGCGCCTGGTAGTGGGCCTGGAGGGTTTCTATGAACGCTGCGAAGGCCGGGATTTCCTCGCCCGCCCTGCCCGCCTGCACCTGTACAGCACCGACTATGTAGAACAGACGCTGTTGCCCAGGCTGCTGCCGATCCTGCGCAGTCAGGCACCGAACCTGACGCTGGTGACCCACAACACCCGTGGCCAGCTCCCTCGCGAAGAGCTGGAGAAAGGCACCTGTGACCTGGCCGTTGCCGGGTTCTATACCGACCTCCCGGAAACCTTCCACCAACAGCGCCTGCTCACCGAACACTTCGTTGTGCTGGCCTCGCGCAGTCATCCAGCGGCGGACCAGGGCCTGGACCTCGATAGCTTCCTCGCCAGCGATCACCTGCTCACCACCCTCACCGGCGACCTCGATGGCCTGGTCGACCGCGCCTTGCGCAGCCAGGGCATGCAACGGCGGGTCGTGGCTGGCCTGTCGAGCTTCGTCGCCCCCTCGCGCCTGCTGCGCGGCAGCGACCTGCTGCTCACCTGTTTGCGCTCGCTGGCCATCGAAGCCACAGAGCGTGATGACGACCTGCTCATGTACCCGCTGCCGCTGGCATTGCCAGCGATCGAGGTGATGCAGATATGGCACGAACGCACTCACGCCGACCCCTTGCGGCGCTGGTTCCGCCAGCAACTGTGGAGCGCCGCCCAGGAGGCAGCGGCCTGCGCAAGTAACAAGATCTAAACAACGATGTGACATGTTTTTTCAGCTTTCTCGCCAAGGAGCTGTCAAATGAAGGTCACGGTTTTCGGTACCGGCTATGTCGGCCTCACCCAGGCGGTGTGCCTGGCCCAGGTGGGGCATTCGGTGTTGTGCATGGATATCGACGCCGAGCGGGTCGCCAGCCTCAATGCAGGCCATTGCCCGATCTTCGAACCCGGCCTTGCGCCGATGCTGGAGAAGAACCTGGCCTGCGGTCGCCTGCGCTTCACCACCGACGCCAGCGAAGCGGCCAACTACGCCAGCTTGCAGTTCATTGCCGTCGGCACCCCGCCACAGGCCGACGGCAGTGCCGACCTGAAGCACGTATTCGCCGTGGTCGACAGCATCCTCGAACATGCCGACGGTCCCAAGGTGATCGTCAACAAATCCACCGCGCCGGTCGGTACGGTGCACCGCATCAAGGCGCGCATCGCCCAGGCCGTGGCCGACACCAGTCGCTTCCGCGTCGTCAGCAACCCCGAGTTCCTCAAGGAAGGCTCGGCAGTCGATGACTGCATGCGCCCGGAGCGCATCATCATCGGTGGCGCGGAACCAGCCGAGGTAGAACTGCTGCGCGAGCTGTACCTGCCGTTCAGCCGCAACCGCGAAAAGCTCATGGTCATGGATGCGCGCAGCGCCGAGCTGACCAAGTACGCGGCCAACTGCATGCTGGCGACCAAGATCTCGTTCATCAACGAAATCGCCAACCTGGCCGAGCACCTGGGCGCCGACATCGAAATGGTACGCCGTGGCATCGGCTCGGACCCGCGCATCGGCTACGACTTCATCTATGCCGGCTGCGGTTTTGGTGGCTCGTGCTTCCCCAAGGACCTGCAAGCCCTGCGCCGCAGCGCCGAGGCCGAAGGCTTCGAGCCGCAGCTGCTGCGTGCGGTGGAATCGGTCAACGAGCAGCAAAAGGGCCGACTGTTCAGCAAGATCCAGCGCCACTACCCACGCGGCCTGCGGGGCAAGGTCTTTGCCTTGTGGGGGCTGTCGTTCAAGCCCAACACCAATGATATCCGCGAGGCCTCCAGCCGGGTCCTGCTGGAGGCGCTGTGGGCCGCCGGCGTGCGGGTACAGGCCCATGACCCACAGGCCATGGAAGAGATCCAGCGCCACTATGGCCCGCGCGCCGACCTGCAACTAGTACCGTGCAAGGACGATGCGCTGCGCGGCGCCGATGCCCTGGTGATCGTCACCGAATGGCAGGATTACCGTGTACTCAACCTGGAAAAGGTGCCGCAACAACTGGCCGACCGGGTGGTGTTCGACGGCCGCAACCTGTTCGAACCCGAGCACATGGCCGCTGCCGGCCTGACTTACTACGGCATCGGCCGTGGCCAGGTACAGCCAGCATGCCCGTACTGATTACCGGCGTGGCCGGCTTCATCGGCTACCACGTTGCGCGGCGCCTGTGCGAAGCAGGCATCGAGGTGACAGGCATCGACAACCTCGATGCCTACTACAGCGTCAAGCTGAAGCTGGCTCGCCTGCAGCGACTGTTCGGCTTTGCCCATTTCCGCTTCCACACCCTCGACATCGCCCACCCGAGCGCACTGCCCAATCACAACAAGACCACAGGTGATCGCGCCACTGCTGCCGTGGCTGCCCAAGCGCTGCCTTTGGGGCAGGCCTGGTGCAGGACGTTCACTGCCATGGCCCTGGTATGGTTCGCGCGCGGCTTCGTCGAGTCGCTGAAGGAAGGCCGCAACCCACACATTGCAAGAGCAGCCTTGTGCTGCGAAGAAGCCGGTACACGCAATGAACAGCCTTTGCCAGTATCGACCTCTTCGCAGCACAAGGCTGCTCCTACAGAACCTCACTGAACCAGCGAGTCATGCGCAGTTCATGGGAGTGAGCTGCCCGGAAGGGCCGCACGGTACCTTGCTACGGCGTAACGACGCTCTCGGGAACGCTCAGCTGCAACACCTCGTTGGTGTACGCCCACTCTTTCTGCACCTGGTCCGGGTGGTCGTTTAGGCGAATGCCGTAGGACGGGATGATCTGCCTGATCTTCGCCTGCCACTGCGGCGATGCCATCTTGTCCTTGAACACCTTGCTCAGCACATCGAGCATGATTGGCGGCGCGGTCGAGGCGCCAGGCGAAGCCCCCAGCAAGCCGGCAATGCTGCCATCGCTGGACGCCACCACTTCAGTGCCGAGCTTGAGCACGCCACCCAATGCTTCGTCCTTCTTGATGATCTGCACCCGCTGCCCTGCCTGCCACAGCCGCCAGTCTTCCTTCTTCGCCCCGGGGAGGTAGGTGCGCAACGCTTCGAAACGGTCATCGTCGGATTGCAGCACCTGGCCGATCAGGTACTGCACCAGGTCGAACTCGCGCACCCCGACCCTGACCATAGGCCAGGCATTGTGCACACTGGCGCTGGCGAACAGGTCAAGCAGCGAGCCCTGCTTGAGGAACTTGGTCGAGAAGGTGGCGAACGGCCCGAACAGGATCATGCGCTTGCCATCGAGCACGCGGGTGTCCAAATGCGGCACCGACATCGGTGGTGCGCCGGTGGCGGCGATACCGTAGGCCTTGGCCATGTGACGTTGGGCGATGGCCGGGTTGTCGGTGACCAGGAACGAACCACCGACCGGGAAACCGGCATAGTCCTTGGCCTCATCGATGCCCGACTTCTGCAGCAATGGCAGCGCTGCACCACCGGCGCCGATGAACAGGAACCTGGCGTCGGTGGCCGAGCTGCTACCGTCCTTGAGGTTCTTGTACTCGACATGCCAGGAGCCGTCGTCGTTGCGGGTGATGGCTTGCACTTCGCTCGACAGCTTGAGGTCGAAGTTCGGCCGGGTCTGCAGATAACCCACGTACTGCCGGGTGATTTCGCCAAAGTTGACGTCGGTGCCGATCGGCGTCCAGGTCACGGCCAGTTTCTGGTTGGGGTCACGGCCTTCCATCATCAGCGGTACCCACTTGCGGATCTGTTCGTGGTCCTCGGAGTACTGCATGGGCTTGAACAGCGGGCTGGCCTGCAGCGCCTCGTAGCGCTTCTTCAGGAAGCGAATGTTGTCGTCGCCCCAGACGAAGCTCATGTGCGGGGTGGTGTTGATGAAGGAATGCGGGTTCTTCAACACGCCCTGCTTCACCTGCCAGGCCAGGAACTGGCGGGTGACCTGGAACGACTCGTTGATCTCTACCGCCTTGCTGATATCGATCTTGCCGTCCTTCTCCGGGGTGTAGTTCAGCTCGGCCAGGGCCGAGTGGCCGGTGCCGGCGTTGTTCCAGCCGTTGGAGCTTTCTTCGGCGACCTTGTCCAGGCGCTCGACCATTTCCATCGACCAACCCGGCTCCAGCTCATTGAGCCAGACGGCCAGGGTTGAACTCATGATGCCGCCGCCCACCAGCATGACATCGACCTTCCTGGTTTCCGCGGCCTGGGCACCCAGCATGCCGAATGCCAAAGCCAGCCCGGTCAGCGCCACTGCCGGCTTGATGGTGATCTTCATAACCTCTCCCTTGCCTCGTTGCCATCCGTAGGTTCAGCCACAAGCTTAGATGACGGATTCAGTCGGGCATGGCCGGCGCACAATCACTTGCAATCCGTCACATCTCAAAATACTGTATGAATACTCAGTATCACAGGTCAGCCGCCATGCAACTCATCGCCAAACTCGGCATCCTTGCCGATGCTGCCAAGTACGACGCATCCTGCGCCAGCAGCGGCGCGCCCAAGCGCAACTCGCGCGGGGCTGATGGCCTGGGTGCTACCAATGGCATGGGCATCTGTCACAGCTACACCCCCGACGGGCGCTGCGTCTCGCTGCTCAAGGTGCTACTGACCAACTTCTGCCTCTACGACTGCCAGTATTGCGTCAACCGCCGCTCCAGCAACGTGCCACGCGCGCGCTTCAGCCCCGAGGAAGTGGTCCGGCTGACCCTGGATTTCTACCGGCGCAACTGCATCAGCGGCCTGTTCCTCAGCTCCGGCATCATCCGCTCGGCGGACTACACCATGGAGCAGCTGATTCGTGTGGCGCGGCTGTTGCGCGAAGAGCATGAGTTCCGCGGCTACATTCACCTAAAGACCATCCCCGATGCCGACCCGCTGCTGATCGAAGAGGCCGGGCGCCTGGCAGACCGGCTCAGCGTCAACATCGAGTTGCCGACCGACGCCAGCCTGAAACGCCTGGCACCAGAGAAACAGGCGCACACCATTCGCCAGGCCATGGGCGTGATCCATCAGGGCCAGCAAGCCGTGGCCCACGAACCCAAGGCGCCGCGCTTTACCCCAGCCGGGCAAAGCACCCAGGTGATCGTCGGGGCCGACAGCACCGACGACAGCACATTGCTGCGCAATGCCGAATCGCTGTACCAGGGCTACGGCCTCAAGCGCGTGTACTACTCTGCCTTCAGCCCCATTCCTGACAGCCCCGACAGCGTTCCCCTGGCGGCACCACCGCTGCTGCGCGAGCACCGCCTGTACCAGGCTGACTTCCTGCTGCGTGGCTATGGCTACAAGGCCGGCGAGCTGCTGGGCCAGAGCGGCAACCTGGCACTGGACATCGACCCCAAGCTGGCCTGGGCGCTGGCCAACCGCGAAGTGTTCCCGCTGGACGTGAACCGTGCCGAGCCAGCGCTACTGGCGCGCATCCCCGGCATCGGCCTGCGCAGCGTGCAGCGGCTGGTAGCCCTGCGACGCGAACGGCGCATTCGCTACGATGACCTGATCCAGCTGCGCTGCGTACTGGACAAGGCGCGGCCGTTCATTGTCACCAGCGACTACCGCCCGGCCCAGGCCGAGCTGCGCAGCGGCCTGCTGAGAGCGCGCTTGCGTGAACCGCAGGCGCCGGTGCAGATGGGCTTGTGGGGATGATCGCGCTCGACTGCGACGGCCTGTTCGCCACCTGGCGTGACCAGGCCCGGGTGTTGCTGGGGCATGGCATCGACCCGTCGGAGGTGACCTGGGCGCAAGGGCCGGTGGCTGATTTGCTGGCCGTACCGACAGCGCTGCCTGAGGGCTCCGGTCCGTTTCGCGCCAAGGTGCCAGCGGCGCTGCTGAGCCAGCTGGAACAGGCCGCCCGCTACCGTGGCGAGCACCGCTGGAACCTGCTTTACGAGGTACTTTGGCGGGTGGCCCATGGTGACCGTACTGCAATGCTGGCGGGTGACCGACTGGGTAGCGAGCTGCAAAGACGGATCAAGCAGGTCAATCGCGAAGCACACCACCTGCATGCGTTTGTGCGCTTCGTGCCACTCCCCGAAGTTTTGGCCGAACAGCTGCAACTTGACCTGGTGGCCTATCACGAGCCGGCGCATGACGTTCTGGAAAGCGCCAGTGCGCATTTCGCTGACCGCCTTGGGCGTTTGCGCTGGGTGATTGCCACGGCGCACGACGGCATACGCTTCGATGGCCAGGCATTCGACTACCAGCGCCAGTGCCCCGAACCCTGGCGCCAGTGGGCCCGCAACGCCGAAGACCCTGGCGCC
Source organism: Pseudomonas sp. TE3-3-F2023 (assembly GCF_036784815.1). Taxonomy (NCBI): domain Bacteria; kingdom Pseudomonadati; phylum Pseudomonadota; class Gammaproteobacteria; order Pseudomonadales; family Pseudomonadaceae; genus Pseudomonas; species Pseudomonas sp. TE3-3-F2023. The sequence goes on from NZ_CP145113.1 coordinate 3,730,913, forward strand.
GAATTATGGCGCACCTACTATCGTCATACCTTCAACCCTGCGCGCCTGAACCCCGACGCCTTGCGCCTGCACATGCCCGGGCGGTTCTGGCGACATTTGCCGGAGGGCATGCTGATTCCGCAGCTTGAAGGCCTGGCTCGCCAGGGCAAACAACGGGACGGCCAAGCCCTGGAAGTCGCCTCCCAGGCTGGCAAACAGATCAGCAAGCCCACGAAGCATTCTCAAGCCGAACGATCAGCCGCCACAACCGTCATAACCTGAGCCGCTGCCGACACGCAAAGAGGACGCGAAATGACCCAACCCGACCCGTCATACGTCAAATGGCTCGAAGACCGCGCCATGCTCAGGGCCTCCCAGCAACGCACCCATCTGTACTCGGGCCAGTCGCGCCTGTGGCAGCAACCCTACGCCGAAGCCCAACCCCGACGCGCCACTGAAATCGCATCGGTCTGGCTGACCGTCTACCCCGATGCCATCATCGCCCCCGAAGGCTGTTCAGTGCTCGGTGCGCTGGCCCACGAAGCGCTGTGGAAGCGCTTGTCGGAGATCGGTATCCAGGGCCTGCACACCGGCCCGATCAAGTTGTCCGGCGGCATTCGCGGGCGTGAACTCACACCCAGCGTGGACGGCAACTTCGACCGCATCAGTTTCGACATCGACCCGCTGTACGGCAGCGAACAGGAGCTGATCCAGATGAGCCGCATGGCCGCCGCGCACAACGCCGTGACCATCGACGACCTGATCCCCTCGCACACTGGCAAGGGCGCCGACTTCCGCCTGGCCGAACTGGCCTACGGTCCCTACCCGGGGCTGTACCACATGGTCGAAATCCGCGAGGAAGACTGGCCGCTACTGCCCGAAGTGCCTGCCGGGCGAGATGCGGTCAACCTGCTGCCGGCCCAGTGCGACGAACTCAAGGCCCGCCACTACATCGTCGGCCAACTGCAACGGGTGATCTTCTTCGAACCAGGCGTGAAGGAAACCGACTGGAGCGCCACACCGCCGGTGACCGGTGTGGATGGCAAGACCCGACGCTGGGTGTACCTGCACTATTTCAAGGAAGGCCAGCCGTCGCTGAACTGGCTGGACCCGACCTTCGCCGCCCAGCAGATGATCATTGGCGATGCCCTGCACGCCCTGGACTGCCTGGGTGCGCGCGGCCTGCGCCTGGATGCCAACGGCTTTCTCGGCGTGGAGACCCGCGCCAGCGGCACTGCCTGGTCGGAAAGCCACCCGCTGTCGATCGTCGGCAACCAGCTGATCGGCGGCATGATCCGCAAGGCCGGCGGTTTCAGCTTCCAGGAACTGAACCTGACCCTCGACGACATCGCGCAGATGTCCAGAGGCGGTGCCGACCTGTCCTACGATTTCATTACCCGGCCGGCCTACCAGCATGCACTGCTGACCGGCGACACCGAGTTCCTGCGCCTGATGCTCAAGGAGATGCATGCCTTCGGCATCGACCCAGCTTCGCTGATCCATGCCTTGCAGAACCATGACGAGCTGACCGTGGAACTGGTGCATTTCTGGACCCTGCATGCACATGACATGTACCTGTACAAGGGCCAGACTTTGCCCGGCGGCATCCTGCGCGAGCACATCCGCGAAGAGATCTACGAACGGCTGTCGGGCGAACATGCGCCGTACAACCTGCGCTTCGTCACCAATGGCATATCCTGTACCACGGCCAGCCTGATCGCCGCTGCACTGGGCATCCGCGATCTTGGGCAGATCGGGGTGGCAGAAATCGAGCTGATCCAGAAGGTGCACCTGCTGCTGGTCATGTACAACGCCATGCAGCCAGGTGTGGTGGCGCTGTCCGGCTGGGACCTGGTGGGCGCCCTGCCCTTGCCCGCCGAAGCGGTCGCGCAGCGGATGCTCGATGGCGATACCCGCTGGATTCACCGCGGCGGCTACGACCTGGCCGGGCTCGAGCCGCAGGCTCAGACGTCTGTGCGCGGCATGCCCCGTGCCCGGGCGCTGTATGGCAGCCTGGACAGCCAGCTGGAAAACGGCAATTCGTTTGCCTGCAAGGTGAAGAAACTGCTGGCGGTGCGTCAGGCCTATGGCATCGCCACCAGCCGCCAGGTGCTGGTGCCCGAAGTCAGCAGCCCCGGCTTGCTGGTGATGGTGCATGAGCTGCCGGCCGGGCGTGGCATCCAGATCACTGCGCTGAACTTTGGCCAGGAAGTGATCGCCGAGGAGCTGCAACTGACCGGGTTCACGCCGGGGCCGGTGGTGGACATGATCAATGAAACGGTCGAAGGGGATTTGACCGAGGATGGGCGGCTGATGATGAACCTGGACCCTTATGAGGCACTGTGCCTGCGGATCGTCAACAGCAGCGGCCATGTCTGAATTGTATTTGCCCCATTGCCTTCGCCGGTGAAGCTCGGAACGAAAGCCACGCGATACCTGTGGGAGATTGCCCAGCCCTTCAGGCCGCGCTGTCGCACAGATAACTGAATTCGCAAGCGATCCTCGTACTCCGTGGGAGCGGCTTTAGCCGCGAAGAATCCAACGCGGTGCATGGCACCGGCTGCGCCGGTGTTCGCGGCTAAAGCCGCTCCCACAGGGTCCCTGCTAATTCAATGAGTTATGTGCAGTTCCAAATGGCCGGCTTGCTTTTACCGCTCCACGGGCATAGCGTTCGGAAGTTTTCTTTTCCGTGCCCAGGAGCAACTCCATGTACACCGGCATCGTCCAGGCCGTCCGCCCTCTGCTTGATGTGACCACCTACCCGGGCCACAACCAGTTCACCATCGACCTCACCCCCGAACTGCTCGACGAACTGAAGATCGGCGCCAGCGTCAGTGTCGAAGGCACCTGCCTGTCGGTCACCGAAATCCACGGCACGCAGGTCAGGTTCGACGCCATGACCGCCACCCTCGAGCGCACCAACCTGCGCAACTTCAAGGCCGGCCAGGGCGTCAACATCGAACGCTCGGCGAAGATGAACGCCGAAGTCGGCGGCCACCTGATGGCCGGTCATATCGCCACCACCGCCGAAATCGTCGAGCTGTCGATCAAGGAAACCGGCGCTTTCATCAAGTTCCGCATGCCACCGGAATGGGGCAAGTACGTGTTCCCACGCGGCTTCATCGGGGTCAACGGCTGCAGCCTGACCGTAGCCGATGTCGATGACAATGTGATCACCATCAACCTGATCCCGGAAACCCTGCGCCAGACCACCTTCCCCAGCTACAAGGCCGGCGAGCTGCTCAACATCGAAGTGGACCACCAGACAATGGTGCTGGTCGATGTAGTGGAGCGCACCATCAAGAGCACCCTGGCCCGCGAAATGCCTCGCTGAGCTCCCGAGCATGCTGCCCAACACCCTCCCCGCACGCACAGCCAAGCGGCTGCGCCTGCAGATGCTGCGTGGTCGCGTGGGCCTCGGCCTGGTCGCCGGCCTGTCCGTACTAGCCGGCATGACCGATGCCATCGGCCTGCTAGCGCTGGGCGACTTCGTGTCGTTCATGAGTGGCAACACCACGCGCCTGGCCGTCGCCATCAGCGATGCGGACCTGGCCCTGGTGCTGCGGCTGAGTGCTGCGGTGCTGGGCTTCGTCGTCGGCAACGCCCTGGGCGTGCTGCTGGCGCGCGCTTTCCGCCGCAGGGCCTGGCCGGTGCTGCTGGTAGTCGCCGCCCTGCTGGGCTTTGCAGCCGCATGGCCCTTGGCTGCGACCTTTCCAGCGCTGCTCGCTGCCACGTTGGCCATGGGCATGATCAATGCCGTGGTCGAACAGGTGAACGGCCTGCCCATCGGCCTGACCTACGTCACCGGCGCCCTGTCACGTTTCGGGCGTGGGCTGGGGCGCTGGCTGCTGGGCGAGCGGCGCAATGGCTGGCGGGTGCAACTGGTGCCTTGGGCCGGCATGCTGCTGGGCGCCGCGCTGGGTGCCTGGCTGGAGCGCCACCTGGGCCTGCAAGCGCTAGCCGGCAGCTGCTCGCTGGCCTGCGTGCTGGCCCTGGTGTCGCGGTTCATTCCGCGGACATGGCAGCGTGGTTACATGCCAAACTGATCACTCGATGCGCGGGTGCTGCTGCACCAGCAACTTGCGCTTGGCCTCCAGTTCGGCAATCTGCGCATCGATGTCCTCGATCCTTTGCTCGATGTTGTCGTGGTGTTCCTGCAGCAACTCACGCGCTTCCTCGATATCCGATGCTGCCGGTGCCGCGCCGCGCAGCGGCTTGTTCGCGGTTTCCTTCATGGTCAGGCCGGTAACCAGCCCCACGGCGGCGATCACCATCAGGTAATAGGCCGGCATGTACAGGTTGCCAGTACTTTCCACCAGCCAGGCGGCGATGGTCGGGGTGAGGCCGGCGATCAGCACCGAGATATTGAAGGCGCTGGCGAGGGCGCTGTAGCGGATGTGCGTGGGGAACATTGCCGGTAGCGTCGAAGCCATCACGCCGATGAAGAAGTTCAGCAGCACGGCGATGATCAGCAGCCCGGCAAAAATCACCCCCAGTACGCCGCTGTTGATCAGCATGAATGCCGGAATGGCCAGCACGAACAGGCCGACGCTGCCGACGATGATGAACGGACGACGGCCGAACTTGTCGCTGAGCAGCCCGATCATCGGCTGCACGAACAGCATGCCGACCATGATCGCGATGATGATCAGCACGCCATGGTCTTCGCTGTAGTGCAGGTTGTGCGACAGGTAGCTGGGCATGTACGTGAGCAGCATGTAATAGGTGACGTTGGTGGCGATCACCACGCCAATGCAGGTCACCAGGCTGCGCCAGTGCTGGGTGGCCACCTCCCTGAACGACACCTTGGGCCCGGTCGCCAGGCCTTCGCGGTCGCCTTTCTCCAGCTTGTCGACGTGCTGCTGGAAGGCTGGTGTCTCCTCCAGCGCATGGCGCAGGTACAGGCCGATGATGCCCAGCGGCAAGGCGAGGAAGAACGGCAGGCGCCAACCCCATTCGAGGAACTTGTCTTCACCCAGCACCGTAGAGATCAACACCACCACACCGGCACCCAACACGAACCCTGCAATCGAGCCGAAGTCCAGCCAACTGCCGAGAAACCCGCGTTTACGGTCAGGGGCATATTCGGCGACGAAGATCGACGCGCCGGTGTACTCGCCCCCCACCGAGAAGCCCTGGGCCATCTTGGCCAGCAGCAACAGGATCGGCGCCCAGATACCGATGCTGGCATAGGACGGTATCAGGCCGATGGCGAAGGTGCTGAGCGACATGATCACGATGGTTGCAGCGAGAATTTTCTGCCGCCCGAACCGGTCGCCCAAGGCACCGAAGAACAGCCCGCCCAGAGGCCTGATCAGAAACGGCACCGAGAACGTGGCCAACGCCGCGATCATCTGCACGCTTGGGTCGGCATTGGGGAAGAATACCTTGCCCAGGGCGTAGGCGACGAAGCCATAGACGCCGAAGTCGAACCATTCCATTGCATTGCCCAGTGCCGCCGCGGTGATTGCCTTGCGCATCTTGCCGTCGTCGACAATGGTGATGTCCTTCAGGCCGATTGGCTGGAGGCTTTTCTTGCGAGGTTTCATGTCCGTATCCCTGTCGATGAATGCTCTAAGGGATGAGATACAACGGGACACTAAATAATTCAGCGCTTACGGATTTTTTGTGTTTTTCCTCTCACCGGTTGCTGCGCAGGTAAAGAAAAAGCCGCTGCGATGGCAGCGGCTTGCATGGGCATCGGCTCGCGATCAGATACCTTCGCGGGCCAGGTCCATGGCGAAGTAGGTGAGGATCAGATCGGCACCGGCACGCTTGATCGCACCAATGCTTTCACGCACCACCCGGCCTTCATCGATAGCGCCGGCCAGGCCGCCGAACTTGATCATCGCGTACTCACCGCTCACCTGGTACGCCGCCAGCGGCAGGCGGGATGCGGCACGAATATCGGCAATAACGTCCAGGTAGGCACCGGCCGGCTTGACCATCAGCACATCGGCCCCTTCCTGCTCGTCGAGCAGCGACTCGCGCACGGCTTCGCGGCGGTTCATCGGGTTCATCTGGTAGCTCTTGCGGTCGCCCTTCAGCGCGGTACCACCGGCTTCGCGGAACGGGCCGTACAGCGACGAGGCGAACTTGGTGGAATAGGCCATGATCGCGGTGTCGTGGAAGCCGGCACCATCCAGCGCGCTGCGGATGGCCTGGACCTGGCCGTCCATTGCCGCCGACGGGGCAATGAAGTCGGCACCGGCAGCGGCGGCGATGACCGCCTGCTTGCCCAGGTTGGCCAGCGTGGCGTCGTTGTCCACGCCGTGGTCGTGCAGCACGCCGCAGTGGCCGTGGCTGGTGTATTCGCAGAAGCAGGTGTCGGACATCACCACCATTTCCGGCACGGTGTCCTTGCAGATGCGCGACATGCGCGCGACCAGGCCGTTTTCGTTCCAGGTGTCGCTGCCGACGGCGTCCAGGTTGTGCGACACGCCAAAGGTCATCACCGACTTGATACCGGCGCGGGCATAGCGCTCGATTTCCTGAGCCAGCAGCTTCTCGGGGATGCGGTTGACGCCCGGCATGCTGGTGATCGGCACGAAATCATCGATGCCCTCTTCGACGAAGATCGGCAGGATCAGGTCTTCAAGGCGGAACTCGGTTTCCTGGAAGATCGTGCGCAGGGACTCGTTCTGGCGCAGGCGGCGTGGACGAACGGACGGAAATTGGTTGGACATGACAGCTCCAGGGAATTTGAACGGCGTATACCTTATGCCTGTCGCGCGCCAGTGAAAAGGCCAGATGACGAGATATTGTCTTGCGTCAAAGGCAATGGCTGCATTTTTCCTGTGCCGGCCTCTTCGCGGGCATGCCCGCTCCCACAAGTACTGCGCGATTCCTGTGGGAGCGGGCGTGCCCGCGAAGAGGCCGGCACAGGCAACACATCACTGCAGCCAGGGCGGCGCAGGCTCCTCTGCCCTGGCCGCCCCATGCTCAGACTCGGCCCGCGCGGCGCGCCGGCGCGCATCATCCAGCCGGGCCGCATCGATCTCGCGCATCACCCCGGCCACGTCAGCCGCATGCTCGTCATCCTCGAACAGCCCCGTCAGCGGGCTGTCCGGGCGCAGTTCGCCCGCCTCGTACAAGGCCCACATTTCCTGCGCATATCGGGTGTTTTTCAGCTCTGGCGCAAAGCGCCCGAAATAATGGGCCATGTTGTCCACGTCGCGCTGCAGCATGCTGAAGGCATGGTTGTTGGCCGCTGCATCCACTGCCTGTGGCAGGTCGATGATCACCGGCCCGTCCGGGCCAAGCAGCACGTTGAACTCCGACAGGTCGCCATGCACCAGCCCGGTACACAGCATCAACACGATCTGGCGAATGACGAAGGCATGGAACTCCCGGGCTTCCTCGGCTTCGAGGTGCACGTCGTTCAGGCGCGGGGCCGCGTCACCGTCGGCATCGGTCACCAGCTCCATCAACAGCACGCCGTCCTGGAAATCGTAAGGCTTTGGAACCCTCACGCCAGCGCCGGCCAGGCGGAACAGCGCCGCCACTTCGGCGTTCTGCCAGGCGTCTTCGGCCTCCTTGCGCCCGTACTTGCTGCCCTTGGCCATAGCCCGGGCCTGACGGCTGTTGCGAACCTTGCGGCCCTCCTGGTACTCGGCAGCCTGGCGGAAACTGCGCTTGTTGGCTTCTTTATAGACCTTGGCGCAGCGCACCTGGTTGCCACAGCGCACCACATACACGGCGGCTTCCTTGCCACTCATCAACGGCCGCAGTACTTCGTCGACCAAGCCGTCTTCGATCAGGGGTTCGATTCTTTTGGGTGTCTTCATCAGGCTGCGTTCGGGGTCCTGGCTGTGATGACGGACATCCTCTCACAGCCTGATGCGACTTGCTCGTCTGTCTTCAGGCCGAACGGCTCAGGCGCCCTGCCCTACGCGGCCTACCACCACCTCGCGCGCCCGACGCCGTGTGACCAGAAGGCCCGAACACACCACCAGCACCGCCAGTACCATGGTCGATACCACTTCCAGGCGGTGATCCGGGCGGAACAGCATCAGCACCAGTACGCTACTGATGAACAGAATCACGCCCCAGGTCAGCCACGGGAACAGCCACATGCGGTAGCCCAGTGTCTTGCCCTGTGCAATCAGGCGCTGGCGCAGGCGCAACTGGGAAACGGCGATCACCAGGTACACCAGCAAGGCTATCGCGCCGGAGCTGGCCATGAGGAAGCCGAACACCTTGGCCGGTACCAGATAGTTGGCGATCACCGCCAGGAAAGCTGCGCCAGTGGACAGCAGCACAGCTACCACGGGAGTGCCGCTGCGGCTGGTCACCTGGGCACAGGCCGGTGCATCGCCGCGGCGGCTCAGCGAGTAGACCATGCGCGACGCGGTATACAGCGATGAGTTGAGGCAGCTGGTCACCGACGTAAGCACCACGAAGTCGATGATGGCCTTGGCATTCGGCACACCCAGGGTGTCCAGCACCGTGACATAGGAACCTTCGGTGGCCAGGCGCGGGTCGGTCCACGGCACCAGCGCGATGACGATGAAGATCGACAGGATATAGAACAGGGTGATCCGCCAGATCACCGAGTTGGTGGCCTTGGAAATATGCTTGCCCGCTTCGTCGGATTCGGCTGCGGCGATGGTCACCACCTCGGCGCCGAGGAAAGAGAACATGGTAATCAGCATGGCGCTGAGCACCGCACCAAAACCGTTGGGCATGAAGCCGCCGCTATCCCACAGGCGTGACACACCGCTGACACCGGTGCCTGGCAGCAGGCCGAAAATGGCGCACACCCCCAGCGCGATGAAACCGACGATGGCCACCACCTTCACCAATGCCAGCCAGAACTCGAACTCACCGTAGTTCTTCACGCTGAACAGGTTGGTGGCGGTCAGCAACAGGGTAATCACCAACGACAAGACCCAGATTTCCAGCTGCGGGACCCAGGAGTTGATGATGGTGGCGGCAATATTGGCCTCGATGGGGATGATCAGTACCCAGAACCACCAGTACAGCCAGCCGATGGTGTAGCCGGCCCACTTGCCGATGGCAAGGTCGGCATAGGTAGAGAACGAACCGGTGTCCGGCGAGGCGACGGCCATTTCGGCCAGCATGCGCATCACCAGCACCACCAGCGCGCCGGCCAGGATATAGGCCAGGATGGTGGCGGGCCCTGCTTCGGCAATCGCGCGGCCGGAGCCGACGAACAGGCCGGCACCGATCACGCCGGCAATGGACAGCATGGTGACATGCCGTGATTTCAATCCATGACTCAAATTGTTCTTGTGGGTTTGCATGGCGCTACCTTGTTGTTTTTGTCTTGCCCACGCAGGGGCCGTCGGCTTGCACGTCACCGACGCAGGCGCGAAAAAGCCCGCCCTGCCCCAGATGGTGAGTAGGGCAGTACGGGTTGAGTAAAACGAAACCGCAGAACGTATTGCGGGTAGGTCAGCCGGCTGCCCGCTGACGGGGCGCTAGGTCGGCCTTGGGGAAACCACTGCCCTGGCGGCCAACCTGCTCACAGACCTTGTCGACGATGTAGGCGCCGATCGGGATGGCGGAGGTGGCGGCCGGAGACGGCGCGTTGCACACGTTGACGCTGCGAGCGGTGTTGACGAACAGGAAGTCGTCGATCAGCTTGCCGTCACGCGACACGGCCTGGGCACGCACACCAGCCGGGTAAGGCGTGAGGTCGGCCTTGGTGATGCTCGGGCAGTACTTCTGGACCTGCTTTAGGTAGCCACCCTTGAACAGCGAGTTCTTCATCTCGATCAGGCCAGGGCGGAAGTTCTTCGCCAGCACCTTGAGGATGCCGGGGGTGGTCAGGGTCTGGAACAGGTCGCTGGGGCTGACGTCGCTCTTGCGGTAACCCTCGCGCTTCATTGCCAGCACGGCGTTGGGGCCAACGGTGACGGTGCCGTCGATCATGCGTGTCAGGTGCACGCCCAGGAACGGCATGGACGGGTCGGGAATCGGGTAGATCAGGTGGTTGACGATCTGGTTGTGCTGCTTGGGCAGCAGGTAGTACTCGCCACGGAACGGGCAGATGACGAATTCGGTACGCAGGCCCAGCATGCTCACCACGCGGTCGGCCATCAGGCCCGAGCAGGTCACCAGGAAACGGCTGCGCAACTCATCGTCATGATGGTCGCCACGCGTGCGCACGACCACTTCGCTGGCCAGCTCCTGCAGGCCGACCACCTCGGCGCCATAGCGGATTTCACCGCCGGCGCGCTGGAACTCGGCGCCCATGGCTGCAGTCACTTCGGCGTAATTGACGATGCCGCTGGAGGGCACGAAGATGCCGCCCATGCCAACGATATTGGGCTCGCGCTCGCGCAGCTCGGCCGCCGACAGCCAGTAGCGCTCCAGGCCATTGGCCGCGGTGCGCTCCCACAGCGCCTTCATGCGCTGCATTTCCAGGTCGTTGGTGGCCACCAGCAGCTTGCCGCACTCATCGAAGCGGATACCGTGCTGGGTGCAAAAGGCCTTGGTGGCCTTGTTGCCTTCCAGGCAGAAGCGCGCCTTGAGGCTGCCGGGGGTGTAATACACGCCGGCGTGGATCACGCCGCTGTTGTGGCCGGTCTGGTGGCGGGCCGGGCCGGACTCTTTCTCCAACAGGAGAATCTTCGCATCCGGGTAGACCTTGATCAGGTGCATGGCCGTGGACATGCCCACAATGCCACCGCCAATGATGATGAAATCGTACACAGCCTTTACCTCACACGCAGGCATTGCCTGACTGGCTCACCAAGGCCCGCGCGGGCCCTGGTGGCATCGTTTTGTGCAAAGACGCGTGGGCGGGCGCCCGCCCCGCGCCCTGTCATTATTGCCCGCGCTGGTACAGCGGTTTTGGGAAGGCCACGTAGCCGCGCTGGCGCATCAGCTCGCGGCGCAGGCCTTCGTGCGGCGTGAAGCGGTCGCGGCCATGCAGCCAGAATAGGTTGTTGATCAGCAGGAAGCTACCCACGCCAACCGGTACCGAAAGCTTCTTCTGGCTGCCTTCCAGCGACTCGGACAGGGCGTTCAGCCAGATGCCCTCCTCGTAGTTTTCCGGCTGCACGAACTGGTCGATGTAGCGCATGGTCGGGCGGCCTTCGGCATCGGTGTCGAATACCGAGTGGAACACATCTTCGGACACCTTCTTGCTCGGCGGTGCGGTCCAGCGCATTTCGCGACGGGCCAGCGGGTGGCGGAAGAATTCGTCGCACTGCTCCCAGTCGTCCAGGTGCAGCAGCAGCGAGTTGCCGCCTTCCATGTTCTTTTCGTCGATCTTCAGCATCAGCACGTAATCGGTGATCTGGTTGACGAAGGTGCCATCGTTGTGCAGCTCCATGACCCGGTGCGGCTGACGCAGGTAGCTGTCGGAATTGTCGGTGTTGACCACCACGAAGCGGGCATAGAACTGGCCGCTCATGGCGTCGTAGTTGGAGCGGCCGATCAGATGGGCGCAGGCGGTGGTGAACTTGACCATGTCCTCGGCCTGGCTCACGTCATCCAGGCCGACCGGGGTGATCAGCATGCCGCCGCTGGCGCGGTTGAGGATGGTATTGAGCAGCACCGGCCGCAGGGTGCCCTGGCACAGCTCGTCGAGGATCTCGCCAACCCGGAAGCGCAGGAACGACTTGTACTCCAGCGCCTGCACCGGCCACTGGGCAACCGCCTGGACGAACGCTTCGACCGTTTCACGGGTAAAGGTGAGCTCAAGCAGGCGCGGCGACTGTTTCGAGGGGGCGATGGTGAAACCACGCGGTTCGAGCGGCAGTGGCATCACAAGTTCGTCGATCTGCGTAAAAGCGTTCATGGCAGTGTCCTTGTAGAGAAAGTGGGTGGCGCCGTCCGGTGGTGACCTGGATCAGTGCGGGCGAGCTAAAATTATCGCCATAAACACAAAATGTCTACATTTTTATTTTTCAACGACAAACATCGAATTTGTCCATTGTTTTTCGCCAGCGAACGCTTTCGGTATGATCGACAAAACCGTTTGAGGAACAGGACCTTGGAAGCGCTCGCCCCCCGACAAAACTCAGCATTCAGCGGGTATGAGAGGCTCAAGAAGGACATCATCCGCGGCGTGTTCAAGCCCGGAGAAAAGCTGCTGATGAGCACCCTGAAGGAACGCTATGACCTGGGCGTGGGCCCGCTGCGCGAAGCGCTGTCGCAACTGGTGGCCGAGCATCTGGTCAATGCGATCAGCCAGAAAGGCTACCGTGTGGCGCCCATGTCGCTGGACGAGATGAACGACATCTACGATGCCCGCGCCAACCTGGAGGCGATGATCATCACCCTGGCCATCGAGCGGGGCGACGACGCCTGGGAGGCGTCGGTACTGGCCCACTCGCATACCCTGGCCAAGGTGGTAGAAGTGAAGACCCGCGAGCAACGCCTGGATGTATGGGACGAACGGCACAAGGCGTTCCACACGGCCATTGCCTCGGGCTGCGGCTCCAAGCACCTGCTGCAGGCGCGCACCTACCTGTTCGACCAGGCCGAGCGCTACCGCCACCTGTGGCTGACCCAGACGGTGTTTTCCGAACAGGCCCTGGAGCTCAAGCGCCAGGAGCATGCGGCACTGGTGGAAGTGATTCTGGCCCGGGACGCCAAGCGTGCCAGTGCCATGATGCGTTCGCACCTGATGACTCCGGTGCCGATCATTGCGCAGATCATGCACGCCGAGGGTATCGGCGCACGCTAGAGGGTTGCTTTATGCCTTTCAGGGCCCTAACGCCGGCAAGCCAGCTGCCACAGGTACTGCGCTGCCTTCGGGGCCTGGGGGGCTCTGTGGGAGCTGGCTTGCCGGCGATAGGGCCAGTGCAGGCAAAACACGCCAGATGAATTTTTCTTAAATCGCCGCTTGGCTATTCTTTGGCACAATCAAGTCTCCATTAGATGCCCGGGAACCAGCATGCCTCGCGTACTGACCATCGAAGACGACGCCGTCACCGGCCAGGAAATCGTCGCCGAACTTACCAGCCACGGCCTGGAGGTGGATTGGGCCGACAATGGCCGTGAAGGCCTGGCCAAGGCCATTGCCGGCGGCTACGACCTGATCACCCTGGATCGCATGCTGCCAGAGGTCGATGGCCTGACCATCGTCACCACCCTGCGCAGCCTCAAGATCGCCACGCCAATCCTGATGATCAGCGCCCTCTCCGACGTCGACGAGCGGGTACGCGGCCTGCGTGCCGGGGGTGACGACTACCTGACCAAACCGTTCGCTTCCGACGAGATGGCCGCGCGGGTCGAAGTGCTGCTGCGCCGCAACAGCGTGCCCATGACCCAGACCCGCCTGCAGGTTGCCGACCTGCAACTGGACCTGATCAGCCACGAAGCCCGCCGCGGCGAACAGACCCTCAACCTGCTGCCCACCGAGTACAAGCTGCTGGAGTACCTGATGCGCCATAGCGGCCAGGTGATCACGAGAATGATGATTTTCGAGGAAGTCTGGGGCTACCACTTCGACCCGGGCACCAACCTCATCGATGTGCACATCGGCCGCCTGCGCAAGAAAATCGACTCACCCGGCCAAACGCCGCTGATCCGTACGGTACGGGGCTCCGGCTATGCCATTGCTGAACCCGTCTAAGGGCTGGAGCTCCTCGACCAGCCGCCTGCTGGCGCTGTACAGCTTTCTGTTCGTGGCCTGGAGCAGCATCCTCATGGGGGTGCTGTACTTCGAGGTATCCAGCTACCTGAACAAACTCACCCGCCATTCGATGCTGCAGCGCCAGCACCTGTTCGCGCACATGAGCGGCAAACAGCTGGACGACGCTCTGGTCGCCAGCCAGGCCTTCGAAGAGCGCAGCTTCGATGCCTACGGCTTGTTCGACAACCAACTCAACCCGATTGGCGGGCGCATTCGTGCCATCCCGCCGGAGCTGGGGCTGGACGGCAAGGTTCACGAACTCAAGCGCTGCCTGGACGCCGACGACCCGCACATGCCGCGTGACAGCTGCGACGCGGTGGCGATCAAGGTGCAGGATGGCCGCTGGCTGGTGCTGGTGCGCGACAACGGCTCGCTGTTCGTGGTCACCCGGATCATCCTGCATGCCCTGCTCTGGGGTATCTCGCTGACCCTGATCCCCGGATTTGCCGGCTGGTACCTGCTCAGGCGGCGCCCACTCAAGCGCATTCGCGCGATCCAGGCCCAGGCCGAACTGATCGTCGCCGGTGACCTTACCCACCGCCTGCCGCTGTCGGCCCGGCGTGACGAGTTGGACATGCTGGCGGCCATCGTGAACGCCATGCTCGACCGCATCGAGCGGCTGATGCACGAGGTCAAGGGCGTATGCGACAACATTGCCCACGACCTGCGCACCCCGCTCACGCGCCTGCGCGCCCAGCTGTACCGCATTCGCCAGCAAAGTGACGTCGACTCCACCCAGGCCGAGGCACTGGACCAGGCCATCGGCGAAACTGACACCCTGATGGCGCGCTTTCGCGGCTTGTTGCGCATCAGCGAACTGGAAGACCGCCAGCGACGGGCAGGTTTCGTCCAGCTTGACCCGTACGAACTGCTAGTGGAGTTGCATGACTTCTACCTGCCTTTGGCCGAAGATGGTGGCATCCGCCTGGAACTGCAGCAGCCGGCCGAACTGCCAGCATTGCATGGTGACCGCGAGCTGCTGTTCGAGGCATTGGCCAACCTGGTGGGCAACGGCATCAAGTTCACGCCCGAGGGTGGGCTGGTGCGGATATCTGCGACGCAGGACGACAAGGGCCTGCACCTGGCCATCGAGGACAGCGGGCCGGGTATTCCGGAAGAGGAACGGGCAGCAGTGCTGAAGCGCTTCTACCGTAGCGATGAAGGCCACCGCCATGCGGGGTTCGGGCTGGGGTTGTCGATCGTTGCGGCGATCGTCGACCTGCATGGGTTCGGGCTGGAGGTGGGGGAAAGCGAGCTGGGTGGGGCCAGATTGGTGTTGCACTGCCCGCTTGCCGGGCTAGCCAAATAGAAGCTGGGGCCGCTATGCGGCCCATCGCCGGCAAGCCAGCTCCCACAGGGACTGCGCAGTTCTTCAGTATTGCGCGGTTCCTGTGGGAGCTGGCTTGCCGGCGATGGGCTGCGCAGCAGCCCCAATGACATCGATCAGTCAGCCAGACGCCAGGTAGTCCCACCCTTGCTGTCTTCCAGCACCACACCCATGGCGGTCAGCTGGTCGCGAATGCGGTCGGACTCGGCCCAGTTCTTGTCCGCACGCGCCTGCAGGCGCGCCTGGATCAAGCCCTCGACCTCAGCGGCATCCACCTTGCCTTCGGCACCGGCGCGCAGGAAGTCATCAGCTTCCAGCTGCAGCACACCCAGCACATCACCCAACTCGCGCAAGCGACCGGCCAGGCCGGCCGCAGCCTCCACGTCGCTGTCGCGCAGGCGGTTGATCTCGCGCACCAGGTCGAACAGCACGGCGCAAGCTTCGGGGGTGCCGAAGTCGTCATTCATGGCCACGCTGAAGCGCTCGACAAAGTCTTCGCCACCCTTGGCCGCCACCCGTGGCAAGCCACGCAAGGCGTGGTAGAAGCGCTCCAGTGCGCCCTTGGCATCGCGCAGGCTGTCTTCCGAATAGTTGATCGCGCTGCGGTAGTGGCTGGCCACCAGCAGGTAGCGCACCACTTCAGGGTGGTACTTCTCGAGCACGTCACGGATGGTGAAGAAGTTGTTCAACGACTTGGACATCTTCTCGCCATTGATCCGGATCATGCCGCAGTGCATCCAGGCGTTGGCGTACTGCTTGCCGGTGGCCGCCTCGCTCTGGGCAATCTCGTTCTCGTGGTGCGGGAACTCCAGGTCGCTGCCGCCGCCGTGGATGTCGAAGCTCTCACCCAGGCAGCAGGTGGACATCACCGAGCACTCGATGTGCCAGCCCGGACGCCCCGGGCCCCATGGCGATTCCCAGCTTGGCTCGCCCGGCTTGACGCCCTTCCACAGCACGAAGTCCAGCGGATCCTGCTTGGCTTCGTCGACCTCGATACGGGCACCGATGCGCAGGTCTTCGATCTTCTTGCGCGACAGCTTGCCGTAGCCGACGAACTTGCCGACGCGATAGTACACGTCACCGTTGCCCGGTGCGTAGGCATAACCCTTGTCGATCAGGGTCTGGATCATCGCGTGCATGCCGGCGATATGGTCGGTGGCACGCGGCTCCTGGTCCGGCGGCAGGATGTTCAGGCGGCGCTCGTCTTCGTGCATCGCGTCGATCATGCGGGCAGTCAGGGCATCGAAGCTTTCGCCGTTCTCGTTGGCCCGGTTGATGATCTTGTCATCGATGTCGGTGATGTTGCGCACATAGGTCAGCTCGTAGCCGCTCTTGCGCAGCCAGCGGGTGACCAGGTCGAAGGCCACCATGCTGCGGCCATGGCCCAGATGGCAGTAGTCGTATACGGTCATGCCGCAGACGTACATGCGCACCTTGTTGCCATCCAGCGGTTTGAAGGTTTCCTTCGCTTTGCTCAGCGTGTTGTAGATGGTAAGCACGGCGGTTCCTCAGCTGCCCCAGGAGTCACGCAGAGTGACAGTGCGGTTGAACACCGGGCGGCCCGGCTGGCTGTCTTTCAGGTCGGCGCAGAAGTAGCCTTCGCGTTCGAACTGGAAGCGGTCCTCGGGCTGCGCCTGGGCCAGCGACGGCTCGGCACGGCAGCCGCTGAGCACTTGCAGCGAGCCTGGGTTGATGTTGTCCAGGAAGGTGCCGCCCTCCTCGGTCTTTTCCGGGTTCGGCGAGCGGAACAGGCGGTCGTACAGGCGCACTTCGCACTCGACGCTGCCCTCGGCCGGTACCCAGTGGATCACGCCTTTGACCTTGCGGCCTTCCGGGTTCTTGCCCAGGGTGTCCGGGTCGTACGAGCAGCGCAGCTCGACGATGTTACCGTCGGCATCCTTGACTGCCTCGTCGGCGCGGATCACGTAGCTGCCGCGCAGGCGCACTTCACCGGCCGGTTCCAGGCGCTTGTAGCCCTTCGGCGGCTCTTCCATGAAGTCGTCGCGGTCGATGTACAGTTCACGGGAGAACGGCAGCACGCGCACGCCCATGTCTTCCTTCGGGTGACGCGGCAGTTCGAGCTGCTCGACCTGGCCTTCCGGGTAGTTGGTGATGACTACCTTCAGCGGGCGCAGCACGCACATAGCGCGCGGTGCGGTGCGGTCCAGGTCGTCACGGATGCTGAACTCGAGCATCGACATGTCCACCACGCCGTCGGAACGGTTGGTGCCGATCATTTCGCAGAAGTTGCGTATCGAGGCCGGGGTGTAGCCACGACGACGGAAGCCGGACAGGGTCGACATGCGTGGGTCGTCCCAGCCTTCGACGTGCTTTTCGTCCACCAGCTGCTTGAGCTTGCGCTTGGAAGTGATGGTGTAGTTCAGGTTCAGGCGGCTGAACTCGTACTGGCGCGGGTGTGCCGGCACCGGCAGGTTGTCGAGGAACCAGTCGTACAGCGGACGATGCCCTTCGAACTCCAGGGTGCAGATCGAGTGGGTGATGCCCTCGATGGCGTCCGACTGGCCATGGGTGAAGTCGTAGTTCGGGTAGATGCACCACTTGTCACCGGTCTGGTGGTGGTGGGCATGGCGGATACGGTACAGGATCGGGTCGCGCAGGTTCATGTTCGGCGAGGCCATGTCGATCTTGGCCCGCAGCACGCGCTCGCCATCCTTGAACTCACCGGCCTTCATGCGGGCGAACAGGTCGAGGTTCTCGTCAACGCTGCGCTCGCGGAACGGGCTGTTCTTGCCCGGTTCCTTGAGGTTGCCACGGTACTCCTTGGCCTGCTCGGGGGTAAGGTCGCAGACGTAGGCCTTGCCACGCTTGATCAGCTCGACCGCCCAATCGTGCAGCTGATCGAAGTAGTCGGAGGCGTAGCGTACATCGCCGGCCCAGTCGAAGCCCAGCCACTTGACATCGCTCTGGATGGCGTCGATGTACTCCTGGTCTTCCTTGGCCGGGTTGGTATCGTCGAAACGCAGGTGGCAGACGCCCCCAAATTCCTTGGCCAGGCCGAAGTTGACGCAGATCGACTTGGCGTGACCGATGTGCAGGTAGCCATTGGGCTCCGGCGGGAAACGGGTGACGATGCTGCTGTGCTTGCCCGAGTCCAGGTCGGCCTGGATGATCGGCCGCAGGAAGTTCGCAGGGACAGCGGGGGCGCCTTTGGCAGCGGCGTTGGGCGCGTTGTCGGCAGTGGGCTTGCTCATAGGATCCTTGAATGCACGTGTCCGGCCTGGGTAGGCCGATTGAATCAAAGGGCCTATCATAGCCGAAGCAGTCAAGCTGCTGACAGTCGGGCCCGGACAAACTGGCGTGATTTATCACGGCTTTTTGCCGCAGCCTGGCAAAATGGCCAGTGCGCGCCATGTGTCGCGATCGCCTGATCCTGCGTCAGGTGATAACCCGCGCCCTGCGCACCCTAATTCCGATTGCCTTGAAAGAGCGAGTTTCAGCATGTCCAAAGTCAAACTGAGCACCAACCACGGCGACATCGTCCTGCAGCTGGACGCCGAGAAAGCGCCGCTGACTACCGAAAACTTCGTTCAGTACGTCAAGGACGGCCACTACAATGGCACCGTGTTCCACCGTGTGATCAAGGGCTTCATGATCCAGGGCGGCGGCTTCGAGCCTGGCATGAGCCAGAAGAAGACCCGCGCCAGCATCCAGAACGAAGCCGACAACGGCCTGAAGAACAAGAAGTACAGCATCGCCATGGCCCGTACCATGGAACCGCACTCCGCCTCGGCGCAGTTCTTCATCAACTCGTCCGACAACGACTTCCTCAACCACAGCGGCAAGAACGTGCAGGGCTGGGGCTACGCGGTATTCGGCGAAGTGATCGAAGGCCGTGAGATCGTCGACGCCATCGAAAAGGTCGCCACCGGTTCCAAGGCCGGCCACCAGGACGTGCCGAAGGACGACGTGATCATCGAGAAAGCCGAGATCGTTGAGTGATCCTGCTGATCTCCGATCTGCACCTGCAAGAAGAACGCCCGGACATTACCCGGGCGTTTCTTGATCTGCTCGATGGCCGTGCCCGCCACGCCAAGGCGTTGTACATCCTTGGCGACTTCTTCGAAGCCTGGGTCGGCGACGATGCCATGACGCCCTTCCAGCAGTCGGTCTGCCAGGCCATGCGTCAGCTGAGCGACAGCGGCACGGCCATCTACCTGATGCATGGCAACCGTGATTTCCTGATTGGCCAGGCCTTCTGCGACGCTGCGGGCTGCACGTTGCTGCAAGACCCCAGCGTGATCGAGCTGGGTGGTGAGCAGGTGCTGCTGATGCATGGCGATACCTTGTGCACCCGCGACCTGGCCTACATGAAAATGCGCCGTTTGCTGCGCAACCCGCTGAGCCTGTGGGTGTTGCGGCACCTGCCGCTGTCTGCCCGCTACAAGCTGGCCCGCAAGCTACGCAGCGAAAGCCGTACGCAAACGCGGATGAAGTCCACCGAAATCGTCGATGTCACGCCGGAGGAAGTGCCGAAGGTAATGGCGGCGCATGGTGTACGTACCTTGGTCCATGGGCATACCCACCGGCCGGCGATACACAAGCTGGTGGTCGACGGGCAACCGGCACGGCGTATCGTGCTGGGCGACTGGGACCGCCGCGGTTGGGCCTTGCAGGTTGACGAACAAGGGTTTCAGCTGGCGCCGTTCGAGTTTTCCTGACCAACCGAGTCTCCTTCTTCGCGGGTAAACCCGCTCCCACAGGTACTGCACCAAAGCTGCAAGCGGCACGATACCTGTGTGAGCGGGCTTACCCGCGAAGAGGCAGACACAGGCTAACGCCTCAAGGCCGGCTGACCACTGCCTCCTTGTCCCGCTCACTTATCACCACTTCCCGATACTCCGGATCAGCCTTGATCTGCGCCTCGGTAAACGGAATCACCACCAGTTGCCCGGCCGCAAACGCCTTGGTCTGGTCAGCGGCATGCACCGAAGCCGCTTCACTCGACTGGGAAAACGCCAACAGCCCGCGGGCCTGCGGCCCCTTGTCGGTAAAGCTGACCAGTTGCAGGTAGCTGGTACCACTGACCACCAGCCGCTTGCCATGCCCGTGCGGCACGCTGTAGATCGCGTTGTAAACGCCCAAAGCCTGCGGGCCACCCGGCACCGGTGTACCATCGCTCGCCTGTTGCACCTGCCCCCAGCGCGCATCCCCTGCCATGCCGCTGTCACTCACCTGCTTGTGCGACGCCAGTGCGGCCTGGTGCAGCAACTTGCGCACGGCCGCCTGCTCTACCGCCAGCCCTCGTGGGGTATGCTGCGGGTCGGCCGGGTCGAAAGCCACCCGCCAGCTTTCCGGATGCTCGGCCAAGATATCGAATATGTTCAGGAAATGCACCAGGCCAATGCCGCTGTCCAGGTCAGCCTTGCCATTCCAGGCCGCCAGGCTGCTGCATACCGCCTGCACATCCGCATCGGCGCCCTTGCACCACTGCAGCAGGTCAGGCAATACCAGGCTGGCCAGGTAGACCTCGTCATCGGTCACCATGCGCTGCAGGTCGTCAACGCCCAGGCGGGCAGTGCCCTGCAGGCGTTGCAGGGCAAAGCGGCCACGCATGCCCAGCGGCTGGTCACTGCGGCTGACCAGCGGCGAATAACCGGTCAGCGGCTGCGCCGGGTTGGCCATCCAGGCCGGGTCGTTGGAGTTCTGCACGAAATCTTCGCGCTCCAGGCTCGGCAGCAGCCGCGCAGGGAAGATTCCCGGCTGCGCGGCCTGCGCATCGACCTTCCACTGGCACGCACTGCGTGAGCCATCCAGTACCACCAGGCGCCCCTGTGCCTGCGGGTTGCTGCACGCACTCAGCAGTTGCTGATCCACATAAGGCACCACTGACTGGTTCAGGTACAAGGCCTTGCCTGCCGGGTCCACCGCCAGCGTGTTGACCCAGGGAATACCCTGGAGCTGCTCGATCGAGCCTTTCAACGTAGCCAGGCTGTCGGCATGGTTGATCTGGTACCACTGCTGCAACACCCGAGTGTTCTCGAGGTTGGGGTCGCGCAGGCTGTAGGCGGCATGCGCATCCCAGTCCAGGCGCCCCGGCCATTGCACCACCGGGCCGAACTGCGAACTGTAGACCTGGCGCTGTACCTGGCTCAGGCTGCCATCCTCGGCCTTGACCGCAACGCTGACGGTTTGCCGGGCCAGCGGCAGCGACTTGCCATCGAGCAGGTAGCGGGTCGGGTCCTTGGGGTCGAGTTGCAGGCGGTACAGGGTGAAGTGCTTCGATGTGTCGACGGTGTGCGTCCAGGCCAGATGCTGGTTGAAACCGATGTTGACCACCGGCAGGCCCGGCAATGCCGCCCCCATCACATCGAGCTGACCGGGAATGGTCAGCTGCATCTGGTAGAAGCGCATGCCACCCATCCACGGGAAGTGCGGGTTGGCCAGCAACAGGCCGCGGCCATTGGCCGAACGTTGAGCCCCGACGGCCACTGCATTGCTACCGCGCTCAGCAGCAAAACGCTGCTGCCTGGCCAGCGCCGCGGCAAACCCTGCCGGCACCTGCTGGCTGGCCAGCATTGGTGGTTGCGCTCCCGCCAGCGCTTCGACGAACTGCCCGACACCGCCTTCGGCGAGCAGTCGACGGGTCAGCTTGACCAGGTCCTCGCTGCTGATCGGCCGCAGCCACTCGCCGTTGCCACATTCGCCAGGCAACCCCTGACTGCGGCGCTCGGCCAGCGCACGGTTGTAGCCACTGGCATAACCTGCCAGCAGCGCCTGTACCGGCGCGGGCTGCGCCTGCAAGAACGCCTCGACTGCCGCCGGTGTGTTGAGCCAGGCGAAGAACACATCGCTGGCCAGGTTGTCACGCTGCTCCAGGGTCTTGCCCTTGGCACCGAAGTAGCGCGAGCGCTCGCCACTCACGGTAAGCACTTCATTGGCCAGCAGGCACAGGTTGTCCTGGGCATAGGTGTAGCCGATGCCATAGCCCAGGCCGCGCTCGTCCTTGGCAACGATGTGCGGCACTCCGTAAGTGGTTCGGCGAATCTGCGCACTGGCATCGGCTGCGGCCGACTGCACCGGCGCTGCGCCGACGCTGAAGGCTGCCAAGGCGGCAGCCAGGCCTGCGCAAGTCATGGGACGGGAAAGTGGAAGCACGGGCAATCCTCGGGTTCGGGGGTCATCCCGATCAGACGAATGGCCAGATGAAAATTTTACGTATTACAAGGCAACGGAACGTCTTGAACAGAACCAGGCTTTTTTTTGCGCGTGGGCTGCAGTTTTTCCGTTCTCATTCGTCCTACTAAGTGAGGCACCCAGATTTCGGGTTCGTCCACGAAAAGGAGCATTCACATGTACAACCCGCAACCCTCGATCCAGGCTGGGCGTGTCCCAGGCAAAACGCCCACGGAACGGGACGTTTTTGCTGACGAACGCATCGGCAACGAACAGATCCGCGAGCTGTTGCGCAGTTTCGGCCTGCGTACCAGCCTGATCCGCCTCAAGGTCATCGATGCCTTGCACGCCGCCGACCGCAGTGGCCGCAGCATTGGCGTGCGCGGCGTACACGCACAACTGGAACAGCTGGATATCCCGCTGTCGTTCCTCAGCGTGCGCGAAGTGCTCAAGCGGTTGTGCAGCGAGGGTGTCATCCAGCTGGGTAGCGACAAATGCTACAGCCTCGACCCGCAAGCGCGCGCTGTGCTCGAGCGAAGGCCTTTGCGCTGAGCGCGTGGCCGGCCATGCCTGGCCGGCCCGGCAAGGTCAGGGTTTGACCTTGCGCCGCAGTATGCCGTTGATCACCACGACCACCACGGCGATGGCGATGGCCAGCATCTGGAAGGTCTGCTCACTGATCGTGCCCTGCTTCTGCAGGTGGGACAGGCCCAGCATCAGGCCCAGTACCACCAGGATGATCAGAAGGGAATATTTGAGGCGCTGCACGTGTGTCATCGAAGGTTCCTTGCAACATCAGGGGCAAATGGCTCGCAACGAGCCGCGGCAATGATACAACGGCCACCGGCCCCGGCGCTGCATTTCCTGCTGGGTGGGGCGGCGCCGGCCTGAAAGCATGGGGCTCCCAAGCACCCATGCCGGAGGCACCATGTACAAACCCCTTCTGTTCGCGTCGCTGTTCCTGACGCCCTTTTCCCTTCATGCGCTGGACACCTTGCAGACCCCGCCCGAGCAACTGCTCGAACTGGGCCGCGAACTGGCTGCCAGCGCGGGCGCCAGCCAATGGCAACAGCTGTGGCAGCGCGTGCGCCAGGCCGGTTACCTGCAGGCAAAGGGTGCGTCGTTACATTTCACTGTCCCCCCCGCGCAACTGCCCGAGCTGGCCCGGCAAACCCTGGCCCAGGCCGACCAGGTACAAGCACAGCTGCAGACCCAGGCACTGTACCGCCGCAGCTTTGCCGACCAGGTCATCGGCCACCGTGACGGGCAGCCGCTGCATGCGCTGTGCCTGCTGGTCGATTGGCGTACGCTGCCACAAGGCATGCGCGACTCCCCCCAGGCCTACCTGCGCAGCGCCAGCCTGCTGAGCAGCTATCCGTGCGACTGAGGGATACCACACCCAACGCCCTGCACAGGGAGTGACGTGATGGGAAATCACCCGCCACAGCCAAATGTTGAAGCCATGTCCTACAACGCCGGATATCGCTGCCTGCAAAACCTGTTCGCGGAAACTACAAGCCCCAACCCATATGGCGCCTAGCGACATGCCTCGGCTGTCACTGAAAATCCAGCCACACCTTCGACATAACGCCGCTGGTGATCGGTTAGCACAGCCCATCCGTCCCGAAGGAGCGCCATATGCAACTGCCAGACTTGAGCCACATCGATATCAGCCAACTGCCCCACTCGCTGCAGGCCCTGATCGACTGCATCGGCATCGACAACGCCTACCAGCTGACCTGCGCCTACGGCGGCAGGCCCAAGTACATCCCCAAACACCGCGAGCGCACCAAGCTTGCCGACGTGCTGCCGGCCGAAGCGCTCGACGCACTGATCAAGCGCTTTGCCGGTGTCGCCCTGGAAATTCCCAAGGCTGACCATTTCATGCGCCAGTTGCGCAACCTGCAGATCCAGAAGGAAAGCGCCAGCGGCTTGTCTCGCAGCCTGCTCGCTGACAAGTACGGCCTGAGCCTGCGCCAGATCGGCAACATCCGCCGCCAGGAACATTGCGCGCGCTGAAGCCCAGGCATCGTGACCACGATTGATAGCCACGTTTTTAACCCAACCAGAAAGAGAACCCAGCAATGTCGATAGATAACAGCCTCATCGGTTCCGTAATCAATGCCCTGCCGATGGACCGCATGATCGCAGGCCCCCTGCAGGCCATGGTCCAGGCCCAGGTCACCGCCAGCAAATCCTACGCCGACTTCCTGATGCAGGTGTGCGTCCAGGACGGCAAGGCTGTGGCCATCCAGTTCGACTACGACGAAACCATCGTCGACGAACAAGGCGAGTACAAGGGCGTGGTCAGCAAGACCATGAAAGTGCCGCTGGTGGCAGCCATCACCCACCCGAACATTTCCATCGAAGAAGGTAATGTCGAGTTCGAGCTGGTCATCAACCAGATGTCGGAAGACGTTTCCAGCAAGGACATGAGCGCCGAGGCAAGCGGTTCGCTGGGCTGGGGGCCGTTCAGGCTCAGCGTGAAAGGCAGCGTCAGCCACAAGTCCACGCAAACCCGCAAGACTGACACCCGCGCCCGCTACGCCTTCAACACGACCTTGAAGCGCCAGGACCCGCCTGAAGCGATGATGCGGGTGATCGACTTCCTGACCGACGCCGCGACAAAGCCGACCGTGGTCAAAACCGCCAAACTGGACAGCCAGGACGTAATTTCCCAGGCCGATACCTTGAAGAGCCCAGCAGCTACCGGTACTGCAGCCACCGGTGCTCCGACCCCCGGCGCAAGCACCCCTTGAGGCACGCCCCCCTGCCCCGAACAGCCCCCCTGACCAGGGGGGGCCCCACCTGGCCTGAGGAGTCGAATCATTGGATAAAGCCCCTACCCCCATGACGTCAATCGACCTGCGCGAAATCACCCGTGGCCTGCAGGAAGCCGCCAGTGCTACCAACAGCCTGATCGCGCAGCAGTACATCAACCTGTTCGACCAGTTCTTCGAGTGCGACACCGAAGCGCTGGGCGCGCCCATGAAAGCCAAGATGGTCGAAGTGGCCATGGACGGCCAGCACATCATGCGCGTACCGCTGTTCGCGCTGGTGTCACCCAAGGGCCTGGCCCTCGAGCGCATGCAGGTCGACCTTTCGGTAAGGGTCAAAGGCACCGAAGCACAGCAGGCACTGCTGACCGCAGGCGAAAACAAGGCGGCCAGCTTCAAGGTCACCATCGGTGGCCAAAGCCGTCAGGGCGACAACCGTGACCCCGATGAAGTGCAGATCCGCATGCAGTTCCAGGCCAGCGAACCACCGGAAGCCCTCAACCGGCTGATCGAGGAGTACACCAGCCTGATCATCCCGGTACGCGCGCCCAGCCCGCCGCCCTCCCCCGACACCAATGAGTTCATCGAGGCGGCCATCGTCCGTTGACGGCCGCCCCCGTGACGGCTCAGAAGTCGCGCTTGTAGAAGATGTCCAGTGAGCTGGCCAGCCCGCTGGCAGCCTCGAGGTACACCTTCTTGCTCAGCTTGTAGCGCAATGCAATGGTGTTCGCAGGCTCGAACACCCCCACCCCATAGCGCAGGCTCAGTTTCTCGGTGAGGTTGCCGCTGGCGACCACGCTGGTGGTATTGCCCGAACCTTCGGTGTCCAGTTGGAAGTCATCGATACCCAGGCTCGAGGCCAGGCTGCCGGTGATACCGGCGCTACCCGCCAGGCCCAGACCCAGGGCCGCTTCGGCAAGCATGTTGTTGTCTTCGCCGGACGCGCCCAGAGGCCGCCCCAGTACCAGGTACGACAGCGCCTGCTCCTGGCTCATGGCCGGCTCCGAGAACACGTTGCTGGTGGGCTGCTCGGCACTGCCGCTCAGACGGATACCGGCAATCACGTCGTCGACCTTGCGGATCGCTTCAATGTCCAGATACGGCTGGTCGATCGGGCCTGCGAACAGCAGCCGCGCACGGCGGATGGTCAGGCGCTGGCCGTAGGCACGGTAGCGGCCGTCGGCCAGGCTCAGCTCGCCACGGGTGTCGAGGTTGTCGCCAATGTGCACATGGCCGAGCAGGTTGGCCTTGAGGCCAAAGCCACTGAACGAAAGCTTGTCACGGCCCACTTCGACATCGATGTCCATGGCCATCGCCATGGGTGGCTTGCCCTCTTCGGTCTGGTGGCCGACTATCACCGTGTCATCCGAGACCTTGACGGTGGACGGTGGCAGCTCGCGTACAGTGATCGTGCCCTTGGGCACCTCTACCTTGCCGGTCACCGCCAGCTTGTCGTCGATCAGGCGCAAGGTCAGGTCCGGGGCAACCTCCAGCGTCGCATAGGGTTCGACCGTGACGGGCAGTTGCTGGCCCTGCAGACGCAGGTCCATGCCCAAGGCCTGGCCCCAGGTGAGGTAGCCATTCAACTGGCCCCGCCCCGCCTCGCCGCTGCGCCAGCCGCCATTGAGCTGTACCTGCTCGCCGGCAATCAATGCCTGCAATGACAGGTCCTCGAGGCTGACCGGCAGCTCGGCACCGCTGACTTCGCCACCGCTGAGCATCAGGTTGCCGTTGACCTGCGGCGCCAGCAAGGTGCCCGACAGCCGGCCACTGCCATTGAGCTGCCCGGCCAGGCGCTCGACCATAGGCACGAACGGGCGCGCCACCGACAGGTCGAGACCGGCCAGGCGAAAATCACCCGATAGCGGTTTGTTCTTGCCCAGTGGATCGAGGCGGGTGTTGACGTTCAGCTCGCCCAGGCGCTCGCCGCGGAACGCCAGGCGGGTATCGATGCGCCGCGGCGCCAGCGTGCTGTCCAGGCGCAGGGCCTGGTACGGGAAGTCGACCCAGCGGTCCTTGTCGCGCACGCGCAGGGTACCGCCACTGGCATCGACGACGATGTTGCCCTTGGGGCCGCTGGCCGGGATGTCCAGATTGATGTCGGCATTGAGCAGGCCCTGCCAGGCGAAGTCCTTCGGCAACCACTGGGCCAGGCTGTCCAGCGGGAACTGCTTGAGGTGGTAGCGCAAGCGTGGCTCGGGGGCCAGACGCTGGTCGTCGCCACACAAGCTGGCCTGGCCGGAGCGCCAGCAGTGCGCAGCAAAGTCCAGCTGGCCGCTGGCCAGCCGCTGCAGGCGAGCCGGTGCCTGCAACTGCCAGTCCTGGCCGCCGGCCTGGATCCGCCCACTGGCCAGGCGCCCACGCCAGTCACCCTTGTTCAACTGGCCATCCAGGCCGAGGTCGAGTTTGAGCTGCGGGCCGTCCAACGCCAGGGTCAAGGCTTGCTGGCGAATGTCGCCTGTGCCGTTGGCCTGCAAGGTCCCCAATGCCGTGTCACCCAGGTGAATGCCGCTGGCCTTGAGTTCGATCACGCCACGCTGGGCGTTGTCCAGCCGGGCATCCAGGTCCAGCTGCTGCAGGCGGTTTTCCGCCTGGGCCAGCCGCTGGCCCTGCAGTGTCAGCGTACCTTGCGGGGCCTGCAAGGTGCCGGCGACGTCCAGCCGGCCCTTGACCTGGCCCTGCAATCTTGGCCACAACTGGCCCAGGCGCGGCAGGTCCAGGTCGACCCGCCCGGCCAGGCGCTGCTGCAGGCTGCCGCTGCCATTGATGCGGTTACTCCCGAGCTGGATTGCCAGCGCGCCCAAGGTCCAGCTCTGCCCTGCCCCTTGGGCCTCGACCTTGAGCATCGCCGGCTGGCCGCGCAGGCGGCCTTTCAGGTCAAGCTGGGCATCCAGGCTCAGGGCATCGCCTTTCATCTCGCCTTTGCTGCGCAGCGGCCCCGCCAGGGTACCCGGCAGCTCGGCCAGCCAATAGGCTGGGTCGAGCGCCGACAACTGCAGGTCGACATCCCATGCCAGGGTGTCGGCAAAGCGCACGGCGACACTGCCGGCAGCCTTGCCTTGCCCGGCGCTCAGCGCCAACTGCGGCAGCTTCACCTGGTTCAGGTCACCTTCGAACGGGCTGGCCAGGCTGAACGCGCCGGCCGGGCCATCCAGATCGCCATTGAAGGTGCCCTGGTAGTTGCCATCGCGATAATGCACCTGGGCCATGAACCGCTTGAGGGTAACCTCGGGCGGCGTCTCCAGTGGATACAGGCGCAGCCACGGGAAGTCCTGCCAGTCCAGTCGGGCGTCGGCGACCAGGCCTTGCTGCCAGTCAGCCGTGGCTTGCAACTTGACCCGCTGGGTATCGCTGGCGTTCAGGTCCAGGGCATCGAGCCTGGCGCCTTTGCTGTCGACCAGCCCGGACAACAGCAAGGCGATCGGCGACTGCTCGGCCGGCAGGCTGGCCGACCCCGACAGTTGATAGCCCTTGAGCAGGTCGCCCCGGGCGTCGAGCTTGAGCTGGTTGAACTGCACGGTGTCGGGCAACGAGGCGGCCGGCTTGAATGCCTCGGAGCGGATCTGCAAGGTCGCCGGCAGGTGCTCGGTCAACGCCTGCAATTGCCCGTTCAGCGTGGCGTCAAGGTAACCACTGCTGGTGCCGGTGAGTTTCAGGGTTTTCTGCAGCTCGCCGGTGGCGGTCAGCGCCAGCTGCCAAGGTTTGCCGTCCACCGCTGGCAATTGCAGCTGCGCCTTGAGTTGCACCGGCCAGTCAGCTTCGGGCTGCAGGTCGCCCTGCAGGTTCAATTGCAGGTCATCGCGCTGCAGGTGCAGGCTGTCGATGCGCAGCCCGGTATTGGTCCAGTGCGCCGCCAGTTGCAAGTCGCCAAGCAGGTCGCTGCCATCCAGGCGCAACTGGCCAACCTTGACCTCACCCAGTTCGATGGCCAGTGGCAAGCGCAGGGCCGGCAACTGCAGCGGGCCACTGTCGGCCGATTCGGCGCTGGGCACAAAGGCCATGTCGATGCGCTGTGCCTGCAACTGGTCAATGCACAAGGTAGAGCGCAGCAGGCATGCCGGCGACCAGGCCAGCAGCGGTGCCTGCACCTCTACGGTGCTGCCGGCATCGGCCCAGCTTAGCCGGCTGGCTTGCCAGCTACCGGCCAGGCGGCCCTGGAAGTCAGCCACCTCAAGCCCGGGCACCTTGCCCAGCACCCAGCGGCTGCCGGCCTCGGTCCCCAGCAGCAGGCCGAGTGCCAGGCCCAGGCTTGCGGCAACCCCGAGCAGGCCCGCCAGAAGGTACTTGATCACGCGTTTCACAGCTCAGGCCCCATGGAAAAGTGCAGGCGAATTCCCCCTTCATCATCCAGCGCCTTGGCCAGGTCCAGGCGCAGCGGCCCGACCGGCGACACCCAGCGCACGCCAAAACCGACACCGGTCTTGAGGCTTGGCAGCTCCAGATCATTGAATGAGTTGCCCTGGTCGACGAAGGTTGCCAGCCGCCACTTTTCGGTCAGCGAATACTGGTACTCGACACTGCCGGCGACCAGGTAGCGCCCGCCAATGCGGTCGCCGTCGCTGTTCTTCGGCGACAGGGTCTGGTAGTCATAGCCACGCACGCTCTGGTCGCCACCGGCGAAAAAGCGCAGCGACGGCGGAATGTTGTTCTTGAAGCCATTGGTCGCGCTGCCACCGAACTGCACCCGGCCGAGCAAGCGGTGGTCATGGCCAAGTGTTGTCAGGCCCTTGAGCAGCACGTTGCCATGCAGCAGGTTGGTGTCCGAGACCAGCCCTTCCTTGGCCACCTGCACATCGAACTGCAGGCGGTAGCCGTTATGCGGGTCGATGCGGTTGTCACTGCGCAGGAAGGAGTAACTCACCCCCGGCATCAGCAGGTTGCTCAACCCGGAGTCATCACCCAGGCGGTACTCCTCGCGCTGGTACTTGAGGGAAATCACCCGCTGCCAGCCGCTTGGCAGTTTGCTGTGCCACTCGGGGCCCACCGTCAGCAGTTTGCTGAGGGTGTCGGTGCCGGCAATTTCTTCGTTCTGGTAGCCGCCGGCAAAGCGCAACTTGTCGGTCAGCGGCGGGTCGAGGGGGATGTCGTACCAAAGGCCGACGTTCTGCCGGGGCGCCGACAGTTCGGTTTCCCAACCGTAGCTATGGCCCTGCGGGTTGACCCAGTGGCGGGTCCAGTTGGCCTTGCCGCGTGGCCCGACGTCGGTCGAGAAGCCCAGGCCCAGGCCCATGGTGCGCGGTTTGCGGGTTTCCAGCCGGACATCCACGGGGATTTCTTCGCCCACGGCGGCGGTAGGTGCCGCATCCACGCGCACGCCTTCGAAGTAGCCGCTCGATTGCAGGTCATTGTTCAGCTCGGCGATCAGTTCCGAGTCGTAAGGTGTGCCTGGCTTGAACGACACCATGCGCTGCAGCAGGTCGTCGTCCAGCGGTGTGTCGCCACCGAAGGTGACGGCGCCCAGGTGATAGCGCGGGCCGCTCTGGTAGACCAGTTCGATATCGGCCACACCCGCCTGAGGGTCGACCGCCAGGCGCTGGCGGCTGAAGCGCCCACTGAAAAAGCCATAGCGTGACGCCTGGTTCTGGATCAGCCGCTTGGCATCTTCATAATGGCCATGGTTGAGCTGTTCGCCAGCGCGCAGGGCCTTGCTGTCGGGCACGCGAAAGGCCTTCATCTCGCTGGCAGGGCCTTCGATGCGTATGGTCACGTTGCGCAGGCGAATCGGCTCGCCGGGGTCGATGGTGATGATCAGTTGAGGGGAACGGTCAGCCTCGCTGGCGGGCTTGACCTCTGTATCGATCTGCGCCTGGTAGTAGCCAAGTGCCTGCGCGGCTTTGCGCGCCTGCTCCTGGGCGCCGCGACTGAAGCGCAGCAGCGCTTCTTCATCGCGGTCGCCAAGGGAACCGATATAGCCTTCGACATTGGCCTTGAGCGCTTTGTTGGCCGGTTTGACCTTCACCAGCAACTCGCTCTGGCCCCATGCTGCGAAACTGGCGACCCAGATAACCAGGCCCCAGGTCAATCTTCCTGAATACGTCATGCGGCGAATGCTACCAGAGCCGGGCGCTCAAGGGAGCCGCCGCGCAGTCTGCTCAGGCAAAAGCAGAATTGGAAGAGACCGGATTGGGATGGAAGAACACCCTCTCGCGGATTGGTCCTACAGCCACCTCGCCAATTTCCTCATAGCCCTGACGCTGGTAAAAGGCCAGGTAGTGCTCGTTGCCGGTGTCCAGCACCACACCCTGGGTACCAGGGTCGTCTGCGCACCAGTCATGCACAGCTTGTAACAATTGCTCGCCGTAGTGCTTGCCCTGAAATTGCGGGTGCACGCCCAACAGCGGTAGCACATGCACCTCCTCGGTGGGCAGGCAGGTGGCCAGGGCGGCCTGGTAGTCCATGTAGCGGCGCGTACAGCGCAGGCCGGTGCCCATCATCATGCGCAGGCGCCAGGCCCAGCTGTCGGCCACCCCCAGCCGGCGCATCGGCGGCACGATCAGGGCCAGGGCTATCAGGCGGTCCTCCACCAGCAAGCCGATGGCGGGCAGTTGCAGGTAGAAGTGCTGGCGTACCCACTCGCGCACCATCACCCGCAAGCGCCGCTCGTAACCTGGGCGCTGGGCCTCGAAGATATAGGCGAATGTAGGTTCGTGACGGTAGGCGTTGTACAGCAGCGAACGCGCCTCGCGGCTGTAGCCGTCATCGAGCAGGCAGACACGGGCCGGGGTAGCAGTGGTTTCGGGCATTGCGGGCAGTCCTCCTGGAATGGGCTTACAGTGCCCTGGAAAGGACGTTAGCAGCAGGCACCCGAAGCCGCCATGCTGGTGATGGCAAGCGATGTCGGCTAGCATCGCGCCTTTTACCGGGATTATCTTTCCATGAAGATCGTCTGTTTCAACATCAACGGCCTGCGGGCCCGCCCGCATCAGCTGGCGGCGCTGATCGAAAAGCACCAGCCGGACGTGATCGGCCTGCAGGAAACCAAGGTCAGCGACGATCAGTTCCCGCTGGCCGACGTGCAGGCGCTGGGCTACCACGTGCATTACCACGGCCAGAAAGGCCACTATGGCGTGGCCCTGCTGTCGCGCCAGGCACCGCTGAGCCTGCACAAGGGCTTTGCCAGCGATGAAGAAGACGCCCAGCGCCGCTTTATCTGGGGCACCTTTGCCGATGCCGATGGCAACCCTGTCACCATCATGAACGGCTACTTCCCCCAGGGTGAAAGCCGCGACCACCCCACCAAGTTCCCGGCCAAGCAGCGCTTCTACAGCGACTTGCAGGCCCTGCTGGAAGGCCAGTTTCGCAACGACCAGCCGCTGCTGGTGATGGGCGACATGAATATCTCGCCGCAGGACTGCGACATCGGCATCGGTCCGGACAACGCCAAACGCTGGCTCAAGACCGGCAAGTGCAGCTTCCTGCCGGAAGAGCGCGAATGGATGGAACGTTTGAAAGCCTGGGGCCTGGTGGACAGTTTCCGCCACCTGTACCCGGAGGTTTCCGACCGCTTCAGCTGGTTCGACTACCGCAGCCGCGGCTTCGAGGACGAGCCCAAGCGCGGCCTGCGCATCGACCTGATCATGGCCTCGCAGCACCTGGTGCCGCGAATCAAGGATGCGGGTGTGGACTATGAGCTGCGCGGGATGGAAAAACCGTCGGACCATGCGCCGATCTGGCTGGAGTTGAGCTGATCGTCAGCTGAACGCACAGTACCTGCAGGAGCGGCTTTGTGTTGCGATGGGGCTGCCAAGCGGCCTTATCGTGACCGCGCATCTGTCACAACCCCAACCGCAACGCCTCCCCCACCCCCGCCCGGCGCACATCGTCCGCCGCGCTGACCAGAGCAAAGTTGTAGGCCCCATGCGACCAATAACGCGCCTCCAGCTGGCCATCCACCCGCTGCCCGTCCGGCATGCGCCGGTACTGATCGCCCGGTGACCGCAGGAACAGGCTGATGCGCTGGCCCTTGCTATCCTCGAACACCAGCAATGCCGCCGGCCCTCGCTCATTGCTGAGCAGGCGCGCACCCACCGGTTTGAAACCGTAGCCGGCCAGGTCCGGCAACTGGCCCACGCTTTTGAAGTGTCGCCCCAGCCAGTCGCGCAACTGGCCCGGGTCGCTGGCCTGAATATCCAGTGCCTCGCTGCCGGCAAACAGGCGGTGCGCCTGAACCGCATCGGCCATCGGCAGGTCAACACGCGCCAAGGTGGCATCGCGCACCTGCCAACCACCCAGGCCACCCACGCCCAACGCCAATAACAATACCGCCGCTGTTGCCCAGCGGCGCTGGCGGCGTTGGCGCAATTGCCGGCGCAACTGCCCCAGGTCCAGCTGCGCAGCCCCGGGCACTTCGCCAAACCCGGCCAACGCCGCACGCAGGCGCCGGGCGTCGGCACGCCAGCCCTCGACCTTGGCCGCAGCCTGCGGATTTGCCGCCAGCCAGGCCTGCACCTCGGCCCGGCGCACAGGCTCCAGGCGCTCGTCGACGTAAGCGTGCAGTTCGTCTTCGCTTGGGGTCAGGCGCGTCATTTCAGTCTCCGCAAGGCCGGGGGCTGGGGGCTGCCCTCGGTCAGTTCGCGCAAGGCATTGCGGGCGCGCGACAGGCGCGACATCACAGTGCCGATAGGGATACCCAGGGCCTGGGCGGCCTCCTTGTAGCTCAAACCTTCGATGCTGACCAGCAGCAGCAACGCACGCTGTTCTGCCGTGAGCCGGGCGAAAGCCTGCAGGTCTGCCTGGGCCAGGACAATGGCCTCGAGGTTGTCGCCAACTGGCTCGTCGTCGCGCTCGCCGCGGCCGAACCAGGACAGCCAGCGCGCATGCAGGCGCTCGCGGCGCTTGCCGTCGAGGAATAGCCGATAAAGGATGGTGAACAGCCAGGCCCGCAGAGCATCGGCGTCGCGTTGCTGGTCGCGCCGGCTCAAGGCCCGCTCGACCGTGGCCTGCACCAGGTCATCGGCGCTACCCGGCTCGCGGGTCAGCCATACGGCAAAGCGGCGCAGGCGGGCCAGCAGCTCGCGCCACTGGTGGTCATCCAGATCATGCATGGCAAAGTCCCGGCCTCTGGGGCTGTCAGTGTAAGAGGCAGACGCCTGTGAGGAAAATTTATTCCCGGCAAGGGAATAAGTTTTTCCCTGCACCGTCGTACCGGCACCTTCACCTAACCGGACAATGACCATGAACTCACCCCTGCACGGCCCGGCCAAGGCCCTGCGCCTGGCCGCCATCGGCGCCGTGATGCTGGGCGCGGGCGCCGCCTTTGCCTATGCCGCCGGCTGGTTTGGCGAAACCCGCCTGACCCCACAGCGCATCATCGACACCTTCGAAGCCCAGGCCGGGCATTACCCGGGTTACCGGAAAAACCACGCCAAGGGCCTGTGCGTCAGCGGCTACTTCCAGCCCAGCGGGCAGGCCGCCAGCCTGTCCACGGCGCGGGCGTTCAGCCAGCCGCGGGTGCCAGTGATCGGCCGCTTCGCCATTGGCGGCGCCAACCCGTTCGCGCCGGACACCGGCATACCGGTGCGCAGCCTGGCCATCGAGCTGAGCACCGACGACGGGCAGGTCTGGCGTACCGGCATGAACAACCCGCCGGTACTGGCTGTAAGTACGCCACAAGCCTTCTATGAACAGGTGTTGGCGGGGGCGCCGAACCCTGCCACCGGCAAACCAGACCCTGGCAGACTGCAGGCGTTCTTCGCCGCCCACCCGGAAAGCGCGGCGTTTCGCCAATGGGCGGCGGGCTACAAACCCAGCAACAGCTTTGCCAGCACCCAGTACCACAGCATCAACGCGTTCCGTCTGATCGACGCAAGCGGCGCAGCCCACCCCGTGCGTTGGCAACTGGAGCCGCAAACGGCGTTTGCCGCCCTGCCTGCCCAAGTCGATGACAAACAGTTCCTGCAGCATGACCTGCAGCAACGGCTGGCCCAAGGCCCGCTGCGCTGGACCCTGCGCCTGGTGCTGGCGGAACCTGGGGACGCGGTGGACGACCCAGCCAGCCCCTGGCCTGCCGAACGGCGCAGCGTAGACGCCGGCACGCTGGTACTGGAGCAGGTCGACGGCCCCGAGCAAGGTGCCTGCCGCGACCTCAACTTCGACCCGCTGATCCTGCCCCGGGGCATCCAGGCTTCCGCCGACCCGATCCTCGCCGCCCGTTCGGCCGCCTACTCGGAATCCTTCAATCGCCGCAGCCGCGAATCGCTCGGCACCGGAGCCCACCCATGAAAACCGACGCCTTCCACCCCTTCGCCCGCCTGTTGCACTGGCTGATGGCCGTACTGATCCTGGCCATGTTGTTCATCGGTGTGAGCATGGTCGCCGACCTTTCGCCGCGCCACCCCGTGCTGATCGGGTTGCACAAGGCCACCGGCCTGGCCCTGCTTGTGCTGGTACTGCTGCGCATCGGCGTACGCCTGGCCCTGCCCCACCCAGCCCTGCCACGCGACCTGCCTGCACTGCAACGCTGGGCCGCCGGGGCGTCGCACCTGCTGCTCTATGGTCTGATGCTGGCCATGCCACTACTGGGTTGGGCCATGCTGTCGGCCGGTGGCTACCCGCGCCCGCTGGCCTTGCCGGCAATTGCCCCGCATGACTTGCAGTTGTACGCCGTGCTGCGCCAGGCCCATGGCTGGGCTGGCTACCTGTTGTTCGCCACTGTGCTGGTGCATGTCGGTGCGGCCTTGATGCATGCATGGGTGCGTCGCGATGGCGTGTTGCGTAGCATGTGGCCTGGCCCACTGCGCCGCGGCGAATGACGCTCGGCAACCCAGGGGCGCTCGACAATCGATAATAATTCCCAACAAGATCGGCTTTTATTTGCCGTGCCGCCCTGGACTGCCCTATGAACGTCGCAAAGGATCCTGCCACACTCGCACCCGCCAGCACCCTGGACCTGCGCCCCCTGCTGCTGGCGAACATGGCCTGCACCATGTCGATGATGGCCTTCGTCGCCCTGATCGGCCCGATCGCCCGCCTGCTCGGCATGGCCACCTGGCAAGCCGGTGCCGCCGTGACCGTAGCGGGCGTGGTCTGGGTGCTGCTGGCACGGCCCTGGGGGCGCGCCGCAGACCGCCTGGGCCGTCGGCGCATCCTGCTGCTGGGTAGCGCCGGTTTCACCCTGGCCTACTGGCTGCTGTGCCTGTTCGTAGAAAGTGCACTACGCTGGCTGCCGGGGGCGACTTTGGCCTTCATCGGCCTGA
The DNA here is from genome assembly GCF_036784815.1 of Pseudomonas sp. TE3-3-F2023. Lineage (NCBI taxonomy): Bacteria > Pseudomonadati > Pseudomonadota > Gammaproteobacteria > Pseudomonadales > Pseudomonadaceae > Pseudomonas > Pseudomonas sp. TE3-3-F2023. The sequence goes on from NZ_CP145113.1 coordinate 3,766,940, forward strand.
TGGTCGCGCGCGGCTGTATCGGCGCCTTCTATGCTGCCATCCCGGTGGGCTGCAATGCGCTGATCGCCGACCATGTCGAACCGCAACGCCGGGCCCGGGCCATGGCCTCGCTGGGGGCGGCCAACGCCGTCGGCCTGGTGGTGGGGCCGGCACTAGCGGCGCTGCTGGCGCGGCATAGCCTGAGCCTGCCGTTCCATATCATGTCGCTGCTGCCGGCCAGTGCCTTTCTGGTCCTGCTGTTCACACTCAAGCCGCAGGCGCTGCCGCACAGCCATGCCCCCAGCCCGGTGCGGCTGAACGACCCCCGCCTGCGCCGGCCTTTGCTGGTGGCGTTCAGCGCCATGCTCAGTGTCACGGTATCGCAGATCATCGTCGGTTTCTTCGCCCTCGACCGCCTGCACCTGGGCCCTGCCGAGGCTGCCCAGGCCGCTGGCATCGCCCTGACCACGGTGGGCGTGGCGCTGATCCTGGCGCAGGTGCTGCTGCGCCAGTTGGAATGGCCGCCGTTGAAGATGATCCGGGTCGGCGCCACGGTTTCGGCCCTGGGCTTTGCCTGCGGCTCGCTGGCCACCACGGCGCCCTGGCTGTGGGCTTGCTACTTTGTCGCGGCAGCGGGCATGGGCTTTGTCTTCCCGGCATTTTCAGCGCTGGCGGCCAATGCCATGCATGCGTCCGAGCAGGGTGCCACGGCCGGCTCCATCGGTGCTGCCCAGGGCATGGGCGCGGTGATCGGGCCGCTGGCCGGCACCCTGGTTTATGCGGTCGATCCACGCTTGCCATTCCTGGCGGTGGCGGCGCTGCTACTGCTGGTCGGGTTATGGCCGATGCCGCGCGATCAGCGGGCCTGACAAGCACAGCGCGCGAGCGCGCAGAGTGTGTTTTAATGCGCATCGCTCATTATTATTGACACCTCTGATTACAAGGCGGCTATGGACACGGGGACGCGACTCAAACTGGTGCGTGAACGCAACAACCTCTCCCAACGGGAATTGGCCCGCCGCAGCGGGCTGACCAATTCGACGATCTCGCAGATCGAGCAGAATCGCGTCAGCCCTTCGGTCAGTTCCCTTAAAAAACTGCTCGAAGGCATTCCGATGAGTCTGGCGGAGTTCTTCAGTTTCGACGAGCCGGTGCGCGAAGAGCGCTACGTGTTCCGTGGCAGCGAGCAGCCAGACCTGGGCCGCAACGGCCTGCGCATGCTGCTGGTCGGCGCCAGCGTCGAAGGCCGACAAATGCGCATGCTGCGTGAACTGTATGCACCGGGCGCCGATTCGGGCGAACCGATCGTGCATGCCGAGGGTGAAGAGTGCGGCCTGGTCACCCGCGGCACCGTCGAGTTGTGGGTCGATGGCCAGGTGAGTGTGCTCAACTCGGGCGACGGGTATTACATCCCCACTACCTTGCCCCACAGCTTCAAGAACATCGGCCCGGACGAGGCCGAGATCATCAGCGCCAACACCCCGGCGAACTTCTGACTGCTTTATGCAAGGGGATGGCACCGGCTTTGCCGGTGTTCGCGGCTGAAGCCGCTCCCACAGGGAACGCGCAAACCCTGTGGGAGGGGCGCCTTCAGGCAAGGCTGTCGACACCCTGACGCAGCGCCTCTTCGACAAAGTCCAGGCGGTCCTGCCCGAAGAACATCTCATCACCGACAAAACAGGTCGGCGCACCGAACACCCCGCGCTCCACTGCCTCTTCGGTCGCGAGCCTGAGCGCGGCCTTCACCTCGTCATCAGCCGCCAGCGCGCGAAACGTCTGCGGGTCGAAGCCGCCCTGCCTGAGCGTGTCGTCAAGGATGGCGCTATCGCCCAGGTTGCGGCGCTGCGCAAACAGCCCATTGAACAGCACCGCCAGCAACGCCTCGAACCGCTCCGGCGAACGCAACTGGGTGCCCACTGCCCCGCGCATCAGGGTCAAGGTATTGATCGGGAACCCCGGCGGCCACTCCAACGGTACCCCATAGCGCGCAGCGAAGCGCGCCAGGTCGGTGAACATGTAACGGCCCTTGGCCGGGATCATCACCGGCGAGGCGTTGCCGGTGGCCTGGAAAACCCCGCCCAGCAGCATCGGCCGGTAGCGCAGTGTGGCGCCCTGGCGGGCACACAGGTCGGGCAGTTGGGTCCAGGCCAGATAGCTGGCCGGGCTGCCCAGGTCAAAGAAGAAATCGACAGTGTTGCGCATGGTTACGGTCCTTGCTCTGTGAAAGGGGCTTACCAGCGTTCCATCCAGGGGCGCAGGTCCAACTCGAAGGTCCAGGCATCACGTGGTTGCGCATGCAGGAACCAGTAGCTGTCGGCGATATGGGCCGGGTCGAGGATGCCATCCTGGTCCTTGAGGGCATAGCGCTCGGGGAAAGTGTCACGGATGAAGGCGGTGTCGATGGCCCCGTCAACCACCACGTGGGCGACATGGATGTTCCGCGGCCCCAGTTCGCGCGCCATGCTCTGGGCCAGGGCGCGCAAGGCATGCTTGGCCCCGGCGAATGCCGCAAAGCCCGCCGCGCCACGGGTGCCAGCAGTGGCGCCGGTAAACAGGATGGTGCCACGCTCGCGTTGGACCATGCGCCGGGCTACCGCCTGGGCGGTGAGGAAACCGGCAAAACAGGCCATCTCCCAGACCTTGAAGTATTTGCGCGGGGTCTCCTCGAGAATGCTACAGGGCACATTGGCACCGATATTGAAAACAAACGCTTCGATCGGGCCGATATCACGCTCGATGGTTTCGACCAGCACCGCCACCTCCTCCTCCTTGCGCGCATCGGAGCCAAAGCCGTGGGCCTGGCCGCCCGCAGCGCGGATTTCGTCCAGCAGCGGCTGCAACTTGTCCGCCTGGCGCCGGGTAACACAGGCAATGTAGCCCTCGCGCGCAAAGCGCTTGGCGATCTCGCCGCCGGTAGCATCCCCCGCGCCAATCACGAGCACCACTTTTTGTTGTTCTGCCATGCCTGCCTCCATTGGTGAATGATCGTTTAGTAAACGAACGCTATGTTATGATCGCCGCCACCGTCAAGCCCGCCTGCAGAGGCAATTGAATGCGCTACACCAATGAACACAAGCAGCAAACCCGCGAGCGGCTGCTGGCCAGCAGCGGCGCGCTGGCCAAACGCGGGGGCTTTTCCAGCACCGGCGTGGCCGGGCTGATGAAGGCGATCGGCCTGACCGGCGGCGCCTTCTACAACCACTTCCCGTCCAAGGACGACCTGTTCACCGAGGTGGTGCGGCAGGAACTGTGCAACAGCCCGCTGGCGCGCCTGGCCAACCAGGAGGCCAGCCGCGAACGCCTGGGCCGTTGCCTGCAGCAGTACCTGAGCCTGGCTCACCTGCACAATGCCGAAGGTGGCTGCCCGCTGCCGCCATTGGGGGTGGAGATCGCCCGGGCCGAAACACCGGTGCGCGCCGTGGCCGAGCATTGGCTGGTGGAACTGCACCAGGCCTGGAGCGCGACCCTGGAGGACGACGAGTTGGCCTGGGTGCTGATCAGCCAATGCGTCGGCGCCTTGCTGGTCGGGCGCATGCTGGCCACGGAAAGCGTGCAATCGCAGGTACTGGACGCCAGCCGCCACTTTGTCGAGAAGGCCCTGCATGAAGCGGATTAGCCTACTGCTGGGGCTACTGTTGAGCCTGCCCGCACTTGCCGAACAGGCCTGCCCGCCAGGGCAGTACCAGGTGTGCCTGATGGGATGTTTCTGTGCCCCCATCGACCCTGGGCAGGCCGGGCAGATTTTCAAGGATGTGGAAGTGTTGGCTTCGTCCAGCCTGACCTACGCCCTGCAACAGGCTCGCGACGAAGCCACCGCCGCCGGCGTCGAGCCGATCCCGTTGCATATCCGTGCGCAACTCGAACCCTGGTACGACTTTGCCGTGCTCGACGCGGCGCGCTTCCGGGTAGGTGATGAACAGCAGATGAGCGCAGCCAATGCGCTGCTGCAGAACCCCGACGTGAACGCCGTGACGCTTATCGACACGATCATCTTCCGCCGCCCCGCCGATGCCGAGGACAACATCGCGTTGTGGGCGCACGAACTCAAGCATGTGCAGCAGTATCAGCAGCTGGGTGTGGAAGAGTTCGCCCGGCGCTATACGCGCAACTACGACGACCTGGAAGCGCCGGCTTACAAGATCGAGGGCGAGGTAAGAAAGGCGCTGCGCGAGCGCACTTCAGGACAGGCCAGATAAGCCAGGGGCTGCTGTGCAGCTCATCGCCGGCAAGCCAGCTCCCACAGGGATAGCACATGACTTGAGATCGATGCGGTCGAGGTGGGAGCCGGCGATAGGGCCCTGTCAGGATGCCGAAGCCTCCTCAGCCACCTGCCCACGGCTGGCATAACGCTGCGCCAGCACCGCACAGACCATCAGCTGGATCTGGTGGAACAGCATCAGCGGCAGGATCATCGCGCCTATGCCACTGCCGACGAACAGCACCTGCGCCATTGGCACGCCGGTAGCCAGGCTCTTCTTCGAACCGGCGAACAGGATGGTAATGCGGTCCTCCAGGTCAAAGCCCAACAGCTTGCCCAGCAACCGGGTACCGTACAGCACCACCGCCAGCAAAATCCCGCACACGGCAAACAAGCCGGCCAGGTGCTGCGGCGATACCGTGTGCCACAGCCCGGTCACCACCGCCTCGCTGAAAGCGGTGTAGACCACCAACAGGATCGAGCCCTGGTCCACCACCTTGAGCCAGCGCGCATTGCGCTTGACCCAGGCACCGATCCAACGCCTGGCAAACTGTCCGGCCACGAACGGCACCAGCAACTGTAGGGTGATCTTCAGCACCGCATCCAGGCCGGAACCGGTATCGCCGCTGGCCCCCAGCAACATCATCACCAGCAACGGCGTGAGGAAGATGCCCAACAGGCTGGATGCCGCCGCGCTGCAAATGGCCGCCGGCACGTTGCCACGCGCCAGCGAGGTGAAGGCGATGGCCGACTGCACGGTGGCCGGCAAGGCACACAGGTAGAGCACGCCTAGGTACAGCTCGTTGCCCACCAGTGGCACGAACAGTGGCTTGAACGCCAGGCCCAGCAGCGGAAACAGCACGAAGGTGCAGGAGAACACCAGCAAGTGCAGGCGCCAGTGCCCGGCACCGGCGATGATCGCCTCGCGCGACAGCTTGGCGCCGTGCAGGAAAAACAGCAGGCCGATGGCCAGGTTGGTCAGCCAGCCAAAGTACACCGCGCCGTCGCCCGAGCAAGGCAGTACGGTGGCAATCAGTACCACCCCGAGCAAGGCCAGGGTGAAATTGTCGAATAACATGCGCAAATACTTCATCACAGTTTCCGTCTTGTCATTGTGCAAGGGCAGACGATAAGGTCTTCGGTTTTTCGCCGCTAACGCCGGAACCCCCACCGGTGTCGCTCAACGGACACGCTCCAGCACAGGACCCGCTCATGCCCCTCTCCCGCCTGGCTGCACTTGCAGCCGCCATCACTCTCACCCTGGGCCACAGTGCCGCCCAGGCCGACGACCAGTTGCAGGCCAAGGTCGACCAGATCATCCGCCCGCTGATGCAGGAGCAAGGCATCACCGGCATGGCCGTGGCCATCTATGCTCGCGACCATGCGCACTACTTCAGCTATGGCGTGGCCAGCAAGGCCGACAATGTGCCGGTCAGCCGCGACACGCTGTTCGAGATCGGTTCGCTGAGCAAGACCTACACCGCCACGTTGGCCGCACTGGCCAGTGCTGAAGACAAGCTGAACCTTGATGCCCCGGCCAAGCGCTATCACCCGGCCCTTGCCGGTGCCCCCATCGGCGACGCAAGCGTGCTGGAGCTGGGCGCCTACAGTGCCGACTGCCTGCCATTGCAGTTCCCGGATGCGGTGCAGACGCCGCAGCAGGTGGTCGATTTCTTCCGTCACTGGCAACCCCGCGCCAAACCTGGCACCCAGCGCTGCTACTCGAACCCCAGCCTGGGTCTGTTCGGTGACTTGGCGGCCCGCGCGCAGCATCAGCCGTTTTCCACGTTGATGAGCGAAGGCCTGCTGAAACAGATGGGCCTGGAAAACACCTATCTGCAGGTACCGGCCAGCGCCCAGGGGCTGTATGCCCAAGGCTACGACAGTGCCGACAAGCCAGTGCGGGTCGGCCCCGGCCCTTACGCCGACGAAGCCTACGGCATAAAGACCAGCGCCAGCGACCTGCTGCGCTATGTGCGCCTGCACATGCAGCCGGAGGAATTGCCACCGGCGCTGGCGCAAGCCACTGCCATTACCCAGCGGGGCTACTTCCAGGTCGGCACCATGACCCAGGGCCTGGGCTGGGAGCGCTATCCCTACCCGGTCACGTTGGCCACACTGGTAGACGGCAATGGCCCGCAGCTTGTCCGTGAACCGCAGGCAACCAAGCGCTTGCAACCAGCGCTGCCGCCGCTGCCGGCAGCCTGGTACAACAAGACCGGCTCGACCAATGGTTTCGGCGCCTACGCCGCGTTCGTGCCCGCCGAACAGCTGGCCGTAGTGTTGCTGGCCAATCGAAATTACCCGAACGAAGCCCGGGTGCGCGCGGCCTTCGACATTCTGTCCGGGCTGTAGTACGGGCAGCGATTGTCGAACAAAACGACACGATGTAGTGAATAAAAATATTCACTACAAAATGGTTGACGCCGTTCATCGCCCTTGGGCATGATGAAGCCGTCTCCCCGATCGGGAGCGGTGGCAAGGGTGTTCCAGACGGCCTGCGCGGTAACGCAGGCCGTCCGTGGAGAGGGAAACTGTCCAAAAGGCAGCGTGAGAAAGCCCCTGTTGCGATGCTGCTGTAGCAGCCTTGGTAGTGCGCTACACCGTGGTAGCGCCAACTGTGAAAAATCACCTACGAATGGGTAATGGGGGCTTTATGATGAACTTGAACAACAATCCGACTATCGACCAATTGGCCCAGCTGTTCGCCGTACGCAAGGACAGCCTTGACGACCATCTGCTGTGGGTCAGCCAGACCGGTGAAGTGCGCCTCGATCGCCTGCCACCGAACACCGTCGAAGATGAATTCGAAGAGCACCTGCCCAGCATGCGTGCCCGCTTCAAGGTCTACCGCCGTGGCCAGGGCTACGTCGGCAAGAAGGCCGCCGCCGACACCGAGTTCGTTGGCCGCGTCCTGCAGACCCTGCAACAAGAATGGCCCGCTGCCCGTGAGCAGCAGGCAGTCAAGGTGATCGAACCGCTCAATTGAGGGTTCCCACCTTTACCTGAGCCCGGCCCGCATAGGCCGGGCTTTTTCATGCCTGGCGCCGCTGGCTGCGCGGCTCTGGCAGCGGCAAGGCGCCGGTTGCCATCGCCCGGGCGCGGTCGACACCCCATACCAGGGCGCGGGTCATGGTCTCGCCTGGCCGTGCGGGGTAATACTCCTCCAGCAATGCTCGCCCATCCCCGGCATACAGCCCCAGGAACAACTGAGTCGCCCCCAGGCGCGACAAGCGCACCTGCACGTCCAGCGTGGTGCCGTCACTGAGCGCTTCGTCGTGGCACCGGCTGTGCAGCTGGGCGTCAGCCCATTGCCAATAGGTCTCTTCCCTGACTCGCATGAGCATTCAATCCTCCGTTGCTGGAATGCCGCGCAAGAAAACCACAGCCTTGGCCATCCTGCGAGCGCTACCCGGCAATGCCATGAGGCGGATCAAGAAATGGCAATAAAAACCCCGCCATTCGGCGGGGTTGTCCTGGAGCGGGATCACTTCTTCAGCGGAACCCGCGGCATGAAGCGGCCTTTTTTGCTGCGCTGCAGGTGTGCAGGCTGGAGCTGTTCGGAATCATCCAGCGTCATGTGGGCGAAGCCCAGGCGGAATGCCGCCTGGCCGCAACGCACCTGGCTGTTGATCGGGAACGCGTCGTTCAGGTCTTCGAAAAAGGATTCGCTCATGCCCTGTCTCCCTCCAGTGGCGGACGCGCCGGCAACCAGAACAGTTGCTCAACCAAACGCGACCTGTGAAAGTGAGACTAGCTGGTCATTTGCGGACCGCCCGGGCCGAAGCCCTGGACCCGACCAGCGGCAGACGCTCTACTTCAGGCGCACCGCTGTACCAGTAGCAAATACCACGACCATGCCACCCTGTACCGACGGCATGCTGATCTCGAAATCCACCCCCACTACCGCATCGGCTTGCAACTGGCGTGCCCGCGCCTTCAATTCTTCGGTGGCTTGTTCCCGGGCTTCTCGCAGTGCGCTTTCCAGCGTTTGCGAACGGCCGCCGAAGAAGTCGCGAAAACGTGCAAAGAAATCGCGCACGAAGTTGATGCCCTGCACCGATTCGGAACTGACCACGCCCAGGTATTCGGCAATCGGGCGGCCTTCGAGTTGGCTGGTGGTGGAAATGATCATGGGGTGCACTCCATTGGCCTGGCAAAAGAGGCCGATTCTAACAGAGGGCAATTCCACTCGCAGATATGCCGCCCCCACAGCGGTAGGAGGATCGCTTGCAAATTCAGTTATCTGTGCGACTGCGCAGCCCAAAGGGCTGGGCAATCTCCCACAGGAATTGCGCTGGCTTGCGATTTTCAGTCGGGCAGTGGTTGAAGGGTCGACTACACGCTGACCGCGCGTAGCCGTTGGCCAATGCGGGCACCGAACACGTTCACCAACAACCCTGCCATCACCAGCAATGCGCCCCACCCCTGGGTCGCAGTCAAACGCTCACCCAGCAACAACGCCGACGAACTCAGGCCAATCACAGGCACCAGCAGCGAGAACGGCGCCACCTTGCCGGCCGGGTGGCGCGAGAGCAGCTTGCTCCACAGGCTGTAGCCGAGCATGGTGGCGACAAACGCCAGGTAAGCCAGGGCCAATACCGAACTCCATCCGATATTGGCAAGGGCATGGCCAATACGCTCCGGCCCCTCCAGCCACCAGGACAGCGCCAGAAACGGCAGTGGCGGAATCAACCCGCCCCAGATCACCAGCGCCACCAGGTCAACCGAGCCAAAGCGCCGGGTAATGATGTTGCCCATGCCCCACATGGCGCCGGCACACAGGGTCAGCACCAGCGCCAGCACTGGTACATGGCCGCCGTCTTCGCTGCCGATAAGCGCCAGGCCGCTGGCAGCCACCAGCAGCCCCAGCACGCTGGCCAGGCGCAGCCGCTCGCCGAGGAACAGCGCGGCAAAGCCGAGGGTGAAGAACGCCTGCGACTGCAGGATCAGCGAGGCCAGCCCTGGCGGCATGCCGCTGTACATGGCCTGGAACAGGAACGCGAACTGGCCCAACGAAATGGTTGCGCCGTAGGCGATCAGCCAGCGCCACGGCAGCTTGGGCCGCTTCACCAGCAGAATCGCAGGGAACGCCACCAACAAGAAGCGCAATGCCCCCAGCAACATCGGCGGCAAGCCATCGAGGCCAACCTTGATGACCACGAAGTTGACTCCCCAGGCGACAATCACCACCAGGGCGATGAGCAGGTCCTTGAGCGGCATTGCGACATCCTTCTTCAGGCTTTCTAGACATATTTCGTTACAGCATAAGGCTATTCCTTTGGCAGGGACCAGCACAGTTGCGGTCAAGAGCTGCGCAACAGTGACTGTTATCGTGGCAAGGTCGACACGACGTTGCAGGAACGCGTCAGTTCCGATAACCAGGCGCCACCCTTTCCAGCATCCGCAGCAGTGCCGCCCACGCCAGCTGCAATGCATCCGGATCCGCCAGCTCGCCCTGCTTCAACCCCCGCCCAGGTTCATTGAACTGCCGCTCGGTATGCGCGCACACTTGAGGCGACGGCAGAATCACCTGCCCGGCACTCTGTGCCGCCAACTGGATCTCGCAGGCCTTCTCCAGGTAGTACATGCGCAGGAATGCTTCGGCCACGCTGCGCCCGGTGGTCAGCAGGCCATGGTTACGCAGGATCATCACCGGCTTGTCGCCAAGGTCGGCTACCAGCCGCCGCTGCTCATCCATGTCCAGCGCAATCCCTTCATAGGCGTGGTACGCCACCTTGCCGTAAAACTCCATGGACATCTGGTTGAGCGGCAGCAGCCCGCATTCCAGCGCCGCCACCGCACAACCTGCCCGGGTGTGGGTATGCAGCACGCAACGGGCATCTTCGCGGGCAGCATGGATGGCGCTGTGGATGACGAAACCGGCCGGGTTGACCGGGTGCGGCGTCGGTTCGATCGGCCGGCCTTGCAGGTCGATCTTCACCAGGCTGGAGGCCGTGACCTCATCGAAGAGCAGGCCGTACGGGTTGATCAGGAAGTGGTGCTCCGGCCCCGGCAGGCGCAGGGAAATATGGGTGAAGATCAGGTCGCTCATGCGGAAATGGGCGATCAGCCGATAGCAGGCGGCCAGCTCGTGGCGCAGGCTTTGTTCCGTTGCGATCATCATCGTTATTCCTTTGCAGAACGCTATTTGCTGGCCCACGCATTGAAGCGCTGTTCCAGCTCTTCGCCATGGTCCACCCAGAATTCCACATTCATCGCCAACGCCCCCTGCAGGTTCTGCGGCGAAGTCGGTACCCAACTGGCCAGCGCCGGGTCGAGCTTAGCTGCCGCCTGGATGTTGGTAGGCCCGTAGGGAATCTGCTGCACATAACGCACCTGGGTATCCGGCTGGTTGGCGTAGGCGATCAGCCGCTTGGCCTGGTCGACATGCCGCGAGCCCTTGATGATCGCCCAGTAATCCATGCCATACAGGCTGCCAGGCCACACCACCGCCAGCGGGCTGCCCTGCTGGGCCGCAACGGCGATGCGCCCGCTGTAGGTCGAAGTCATCACCACGTCACCCGCCGCCAGCCACTGGGCGGGCTGGGCGCCGGCGTCCCACCACTGGATATGCGGCTTGAGTTCGCTGAGTTTGGCAAAGGCACGCTCGACCCCGGCCGGAGTGGCCAGCACCTGGTACACATCCTCGACCTTGACGCCGTCGGCCATCAGGGCGAACTCCAGGTTGTACACCGCACGCTTGCGCAGGCCGCGCTTGCCCGGGTACTTGCTCACATCCCAGAAGTCAGCCCACGATGCAGGCGCCTGGGCCAGTTTGCTGCGGTCATAGGCAATGGCCACGCTCCATACCAGCGCGGCCGAGCCGCAGGCTTGTGCGGCGTCGGCAATCAGTTCATCCGCATGGCCCATGCGCTGCCAGTCCAACTGCTCGTAGATGCCCTCGTCGCAGCCACGCATCAGGTCAGGCCCTTCGATCTGCACCACATCCCAGTCGACATTGCCGGTGTCGGCCATGACCTGGATCCGTGCCATTTCGCCGTTGTACTCACTCTGGATCAGCTTGCTGCCATCCTGGGCACTGAACGGTTTGAAGATCGCCTCGTCCTGGGCTTTCTGGCCGGCCCCACCATAGCCGACCACGACCATCTGTGGTGCCGCTTGGGCACTGCCCAAGCCCATGGCCAGCAACGCTGCGCAAAAGCTGCTTACACGTGGGAATACCTGCATCGTAGTTGCCTCCTGCCGGTGCCCGAGGGGCCCGTTTTCTTGTTGTTGTGAGGTCACGCCCTCGCCATGAGGGTGAGAAAAACCTAGTCGCCGACCAGTAAAAAAACAAGTTGATTTTTTACTGACGCTACACTTTCATAACAAAACAAGAACAACACCGCACCGGAGCCGCCTGTATGCAGACCGCCTTCCCTCACCTGTTCGAAGCCTTGCAGATACGCGGCAAACGCCTGAAGAACCGCATCATGTTCACCGGCCACGACACCTGCCTGCCGACCGACAACCTGGTCAACGACAAGCTCATCGCCTACCAGCGCGCCCGCGCCGCCGGTGGCGTCGGCCTGATCGTGCTGCAAGTGGCAGGGGTGCATGACAGCGCCCGCTATACCTCCCATGTGCTTATGGCCACCGACGACGCCTGCATCGACGGCTACCGCCAGCTTGCCGAGGCCTGCCATGAACATGGCACGGTGGTACTGTCGCAACTGTTCCACCCCGGGCGGGAGATCATGGAGTCGGCGGACGGCTTGCTGGCGGTGGCCTACTCGGCGTCCGCTGTGCCCAATGAACGCTTCCGTGTGATGCCGCGTGCGCTGGACCAGGCGATGATCGACGAGATCGTCCAGGGCTATGCCAGCGCTGCCCGCCGCCTGCACCAGGCCGGGCTGGATGGCGTTGAAGTGGTGGCCAGCCATGGCTACCTGCCTGCGCAGTTCCTCAACCCCCGGGTGAACCAGCGCACGGATGGCTACAACGGTGAGCTCGAACAGCGCCTGCGGTTCCTGCGCGAAGTGCTGGCCGCCGTACGCGCGGCCACCGACGAGCAGTTCATCATCGGCCTGCGCATCAGTGCCGACGAGCGCGACAGCCAGGGGTTGAGCGAGGACGAATCGCTGGCTGCAGCGGTTGCCTTGCAGGGCCAGCTCGATTACCTGCACATCGTTGCCGGCACGTCGGCATCGCTGGGCGGTGCCGTGCATATCGTGCCGCCCATGGCCATTCAACCGGCCTACCTGGCCCGGGAGGCCGGCACCTTCAAGCAGCACCTGGGCATCCCGCTGTTCGTCACCGGGCGTATCAACCAGCCCCAGGAAGCTGAACTGATCCTGGCCCGTGGCCAGGCCGATGTCTGCGGCATGACCCGCGCGCTGATCTGCGACCCACAAATGCCGAACAAGACCGAGCATGGCCAGGTCGAGGAGGTAAGAGCCTGTATCGCCTGCAACCAGGCATGCATCGGCCATTTCCACCGAGGCCTGCCCATTTCCTGCATCCAGCGGCCGGAAACCGGCCGCGAGTTGCAGTACGGGCAGTTGACCCCCGCCGCCCGCCCCAAGCGCATACTCGTGGCCGGTGGCGGGCCCGCCGGCATGAAAGCCGCCGCAGTAGCCGCTGCGCGCGGGCATCAGGTCACGCTGTACGAGGCTGGCCCGCAGCTCGGCGGCCAGGTGCTGCTGGCCCAGTTGCTGCCACGGCGCAGCGAGTTCGGTGGCGCCAGCACCAACCTGCAGCGGGAAATGGCCCTGGCGGGCGTGGAAGTGGTACGCAACACCCGGGTCGACCGCGCACTGGTCGAACGAGAACGCCCCGACCTGGTGATAGCGGCCACCGGTGCCACCCCCTACTGGCCCGCCTTCGAGCGTACCGGTGAGCTTCAGGTGGTGGATGCCTGGCAAGTACTGCGCAATGAAGCAAAACCGGGGCGCTCGGTGCTGGTGATCGACTGGCGCTGCGACTGGATCGGCCCAGGCATCGCCGAACGCCTGGTACGCGAAGGCCATCAGGTTCAGCTGGCCGTCAATGGCACCCATTGCGGCGAAAGCCTGCCGCTGTACGTGCGCGACCAGCTGGCCGGCGAGCTGCATCGCCTGGGTATTCCCGTCACACCTTATGCCCGCCTGTATGGCAGCGACGACAACACGGTGTACCTGCAGCACACCGCCAGCGGCGAACCAATGATCTTCGAAGGCATCGATACCCTGGTACTGTGCCTGGGCCATCAACCGGAAGACCGCCTGGCCACGGAGCTGGCCGGCCTGGTGGAGGTTCACCGCATTGGCGACTGCCTGGCGCCGCGTACCGCCGAAGAAGCGATTCACGATGGCCTGACGGTTGCCTGGGCGCTCTGAGGCTGTACATACTGCGGCTTTTCACGATGGACCGACATGCATGAGCCAACTCCCCCAGCCCCCCGCCAGCGCAGCCGGGGGCGCCGCGCCGCAGTTTCTCGGCAGCCGCATTCGCGGCCTGCGCAAGCGCCGCGGCATGACCCTGGCGGAGCTTGCCACGCACAGTGAACTGACCGCTGGCTACATCAGCCAGCTGGAGCGCAACCTCTCCTATCCATCGATTCCGGCGCTGTTCAACATCGCCCGCAGCCTGGGGGTGACCATCCAGTGGTTCTTCGCCAGCGAAGCCACCACTGCGCCCGAGGACCAGGGCTATGTGGTAAGGCGCAACAGCCGCCTGAGCGTGCATTACGAAGATGGTATCGTCGATCAACTGCTCACGCCCCAGCCCAACCGCCAGCTCGAGATCCTGCATTCGCGCTTTCCTCCGGGCAGCTACAGCCAGCAGAGCTACAGCCACGACGGTGAAGAGGCCGGCTACATCCTCAGCGGCAGCTTCGAGCTATGGGTAGGCGAGCGGCATTTCCAGCTGGGTGAAGGGGACAGCTTCAGCTTCTCGAGCCAGGAACCGCACCGCTATGGCAACCCCGGTGAGGTGGATGCCGTGGTGATCTGGGTGATCACCCCGCCAACATTCTGAAGCCTGCTCGCTCCCCAGCATCCTCCAACAGGGCCTACCTTGTTAACCGAACTTCAGAGGAGCACAACCATGAAGCAGATCCTTATCATTGGCGCGGGCTTTGCCGGCCTGTGGAGCGCGCTCAGCGCCGCCCGCCAGCTTGACCTCCATGGCCGCAAGGATGTCGAGATCACCTTGCTAGCCCCCCAGGCCGAGCTGCATGTGCGCCCACGCTTCTACGAACCCGACGTTCATGCCATGGCCGCGCCATTGCAAGAGCTGTTCGATGCCGTCAACGTCCGCTTCGTGCAGGGCACGGCCTTCCACATCGATGAAGCGGCCCACCGCGTCAGCTACCGCACCCGCAGCGGCACCCAGTGCGCCCTGCCCTACGACCGCCTGATCATGGCCTGCGGCAGCGTGCTCAACCGGCCCGACATGGTCGGCATCGAGCATGTGTTCGATGTCGACAAGCTCGACAGCGCCGCGCGCCTGGAAACCCACCTGAAGTCACTGGCCAACCTGCCCGACACGCCGGCGCGCAATACCGTGGTGGTGGCCGGTGGGGGCTTTACCGGCATCGAGACCGCCACCGAGCTGCCGGCCCGTCTGCGAGAAATCCTCGGCGAGGACGCGGCGTTGCGCGTGGTGGTGGTCGACCGTGGGGTGAGAATTGGCGCGGCCCTGGGTGAAGGCATCCGCCCCGCCATCGAGGAGGCCTCCAAGGCCTTGGGCGTGGAATGGATCTGTGGCGCCACGGTAGCCTCGGTCGACCCTGCCGGCGTGCTGCTGGACAACGGCCAGCGCATCGACGCCAGCACAGTGATCTGGACCGTGGGCTTCAAGGCCAACCCGCTCACCGAACAGATCAGTGGCGAGCGCGACCGCCAGGGCCGTTTGCATGTCGATGGCAATCTCAAGGTGACAGGCAATGATGCCGTGTACGCAGCGGGTGATGTGGCCTATGCGGCCTGCGACGAGGTTGGCAATTACGCGGTGATGTCCTGCCAGCATGCGATTCCGCTGGGGCGTCATGCGGGCAACAATGCGGCAGCCGAGCTGATTGGTGTGGCACCAAAGACCTACAGCCAGCCCAAGTACGTGACCTGTCTGGACCTTGGGGCCTGGGGGGCAGTGTATACCGAAGGGTGGGAGCGCACGGTGTCGCCGCCGGAAGACAAGGCCGAGGCCAAGGCGTTGAAGGCGCAGATCAATACGGTGTGGATCTATCCGCCGGCGGCCGAACGTGCTGCGGCGCTGGCAGCGGCTGACCCGGCTATTCCAGTGGCCTGACACCAGGCCGATGCGATCATTGCAGGGGCGGCCCATCGCGACACAAGGCCGCCCCTGCATTCGATCGAGTACCTTCGATCAGGCAGCAGCAAACAGCTCGTTGGCAATCTGCGCCTGGGCAGCATCGATCGCCTGGCTGCGCTGCTCGGGGCCATAGGCCAGGCCATGGGCACGGACGATTTCCAGGTCGGTGACACCGATGAAGCCCAGGAACACCTTGAGGAAGTCTTCATGCCCGGCGCCAGTCGGCTGGCCAGCGTGCAGGCCACCGGCGGTGGACACCAGCACTACCTTCTTGTTGCCGCACAGGCCTTCCGGGCCGGCTTCGGTGTAGCGGAACGTCTTGCCGGCGACGGCAACGCGGTCGATCCAGGCCTTGAGCTGGGTCGGCACGGTGAAGTTGTACATCGGCGCACCAATCACCACGGCATCGGCAGCCAGGAACTCTTCCAGGGTTTCCGCGCTCAGCTTGGCTTCGAAGGCCTGGGCTGCGTCGCGCATGTCTTCCGGGGTGCCAGCTGCTACCAGGGTCGCCGCGGAGAAGTGGGCGATGGCGTCAGCGGCCAGGTCGCGGTACACCACTTCCACGCTCGGGTCTGCGGCTTTCCAGGCTTCGACCACTTCGCGGCTCAGTTGGCGGGAGGCGGAATTGTCGCCCAGGATGCTCGAATCGATATGCAACAGTTTCATGGGACTCTCCTGTGAATGAAGACCGCGGCGTTGGGCGATCACGATGGGGAGAATCCTACCGACATCAACAATGGCTGATAAGGCAGCAAAAATGCGTTAGTTTGTCCTACAGGTGGAACAATGAGACATTCCCATGCAAGACCTCAACGACCTTTTCTACTTCGCCCGCGTGGTCGAAGCCGGGGGTTTCGCCGCAGCCGGCCGCCAGTTGGGCATTCCCAAGTCGCGCCTGTCGCGGCGTATCGCCGAGCTTGAAGAACGCCTGGGCACGCGCCTGCTGCAACGTACTACACGGCAACTGAAGCTCACCGCAGTGGGCGAGCGCTACCTGCACCACTGCCAGGCCATGCTGCTTGAAGCCGAAGCCGCCGACGAGGCCGTGGCCAGCATGAGCAGCGAACCACGCGGGCGCTTGCGGGTTTCCTGCCCGGTGGCATTGGCCCATGCGTTCCTGCCGGATGTGATCAGCCGCTTTCTCGCGCAGTACCCCCAGGTGCAACTGGACATGGTACTGCTCAACCGCCGGGTCGACCTGATTTCCGAAGGTATCGACGTAGCCCTGCGCGTACGTGACCTGGGCGACGAAGACCCGGCGCTGGTCACCCGCCGCCTGCGCCAGGCGCAGATGCAGCTGGTTGCAGCGCCAGGCTTCGCCGATCACATCCGCGAACCAGGCCAACTGGCGTCATTGCCGGTGCTGGGCGCTGCCGAGGCGGACCGGTTGGTACACTTCCGCCTGTTCGGCCCCCACGGCAAACAGCAGGAAATCGCCCTGGAACCGCGCCTTGCCATCGATGATTTCGTAGTACGTAATGCCGCTGTACGGGCAGGCCTTGGCTTTACCGCGCTGCCCAGCATGTTCTGTGAAGAAGAACTGGCGCGCGGCGAACTGGTGCGCCTGCTGCCGGACTGGTCGCTGCCGGGTGGATACCTGCAGGCGGTATACCCGCACCGCCGCGGCTTGCTGCCTGCGGTACGGGTATGGATCGACCACCTGGCGGCGTCGTTCGAGGCCTGTGGAGAAAAATATGTCTGAGCGGAACATGAGCGAAGCCCAGGTGGCAGCGTTCTGCCTGAGCCTGCCGGGCGCACGGGAAGACTACAAATGGGGCGGCATCCGGGTGTTCTCGGTGGCGGGCAACAAGATGTTCGCGGTGCTCGACCTGGCGGGGGCGGGGTTGTCGTTCAAGGTGGCCGACGAGCTGTTTCTCGGCTACTGCGACCGCCCGGGGGTGCGGCCTGCGCCGTACCTGGCGCGGGCGCGGTGGATCAGCATGGCTTCGCCCTACCCCATGGGGCGTGAGGAGCTGTGTGACCTGTTGCAGCGCTCGCACCAGCTGGTGGTGCGGCGGTTGCCAAAGCGGTTGCAGGTGGGGTTGGTAACCTAGCTAGCCTGTGCCGGCCTCTTCGCGGGCCCGCCCGCTCCCACAGGGTTTTCACTGCCCTCAAGACCAGTGGAATACCTGTGGGAGCGGGCAAGCCCGCGAAGAGGCCGGCACAGTCACATATCAACTGAAGGGCAGATACCGCCCGCCAAGAAACAGCCAGTCCGCCCAGAACACCTGATGCACCAACACAATCCCCCAGAACACCAGCTGGTACGACAGCTTGCGCGTCTTGTGCCGATACAGCTGCTGCGCCAACAGCGCCCCCGGCCAGCCGCCGAGCAGCTCACTGGCATGCAGCACCTTCTCGGGCGTACGCCAGGCCTGGGTACGCGCCTGCTGTTTGTCCTGCCAGTACAGCAACAGGCTGATCAGGCTCATTGCCGGGTACAGTGCCAGCGGCCACCAGGCCTGGTCGACCCAGGCCATGCGCGCCGCGCCCAGGCCCGGCAGCAGGCACAGCAGGCCCAACAGCACCAGTTTCAGGCGCACATTGCGTACGCCCTCCCCCCTTTGCCTACGTGCCACCTCAGCCATGAGCCGTCGCCCAGTCAACCCAGCCGAACTGCCAGGTCGCCAGAATCAGCAGACCAAAGGCAATGCGATACCAGGCGAACACCGCGTAGCTGTGGTTGGCAATGAACTTGAGCAGCCCGCGCACGGCAATCATGGCAAAGATGAACGAGGTCACGAAGCCGATGGCAAATACCGGCAGGTCGCCGGGCTGGAACAGGTCGCGGTACTTGTAGCCCGAATACACCGCCGCGCCGACCATGGTCGGCATCGCCAGGAAGAACGAGAACTCGGTCGCCGCCTTGCGCGACAGGCCGAACAGCAGGCCACCGATAATGGTCGAGCCGGAGCGCGAAGTGCCCGGGATCATCGCCAGGCACTGGATGAAGCCGATCTTCAGCGCGTGGCTCCAGCGCATGTCGTCCACATGGTCCACCTCCACACGGTGCTCGCGGTGCTCGGCCCAGAGCATGATCACCCCGCCCACCACCAGCGCAGCCGCCACGGTGACCGGGTTGAACAGGTATTCGTGAATCAGGTCGGCGAACAGCACGCCCAGCACCACTGCCGGCAGGAAGGCCAGCAACAGGTTACCGGTGAATCGCCGCGCCGTGGGCTGGCTGGTCAGGCCGAAGACCACGTCGAAGATCTTGCCGCGAAACTCCCACACCACCGCCAGGATCGCCGCCAGCTGAATGATGATGTTGAAAGCCATGGCCCGTTCGCCACCAAACCCGATCAGGTCGGCGACGATGATCTGGTGGCCGGTGCTGGAGATCGGCAGAAACTCCGTCAGCCCTTCGACCACACCTAAGATGATTGCCTGGAAGGCAGTCCAAAAATCCATCGTTCCCCCGATGAAGCGCTGCTCTTTGCAGGCCCCTTGTTCTTGATTTGCTTGAAGTTGCCGCACGCGGCCCGGCTGTTTTACAGCGACTGTTGGGCGCAATGCCAGTAGAAAAGTTCACGCCGCCTAAAGGTTTCATCTTGCGCGGCCGAAATCCTGACAGAGCGCCTTTGCAATCGCCTAGTACAACCTGCTGCAGACTATTGAATGAATAGCACTTAGCCATTAGTCGAGTGGGGACCTGGCGCAAAGCATGCTTGGATGGGCCTGAATAAAAAGAACAATACGGGAGCTGTGGTATGAAAACCCTGAGATCGATGTCTATCAGCCGCCGCCTGTGGCTGATCCTTCTGGTGGCGGTGGCCATGCTGGTGGTATTGGGCCTGCTGATGCTGCGTCAGATCCACGGTGACCTGTACCAGGCCAAAGCGGAAAAGACCCGCCACGTGGTGCAGACCGCAGCCGGTGTACTGGCCTATTACCAAGGCCTGGAGGCAGCCGGCACGCTCAGCCGAGAAGCGGCCCAGCAACAGGCACTGCAAGTGGTACGCGCGCTGCGCTACGACCAGAACGACTACTTCTGGATCAACGACCTGGGGCCGAAGATGATCATGCATCCGGCCAACCCCAAGCTCGACGGCCAGGACTTGTCAGCCATCCGCGACCCCGACGGCTTTGCCGTGTTCAACGAGATGGTCGCCCTGGCCCGGCAGCAGGAGGCCGGGCCGGTCAATTACCGCTGGCCCAAGCCTGGTGCCAGCGAGCCGGTGGCCAAGACCTCCTACATTCAACTGTTCAAGCCCTGGGGCTGGATCATTGGTTCAGGCGTGTATGTCGACGATGTGCAGGCCGAATTCACCCGCCAGTTGCGCGACGCCTCGCTGGTAGGCGTGGCCATTGCCCTGCTGATGGCGCTGGTGGTCATGCTGATTGCCCGCAGCATCGCCCGCCCGTTGCAGGAAGCGGTGCAGGCCATGGGCAACATCGCCAGCGGCGAAAGCGACCTGACCCGCCGCCTGGACACTCACGGCCGTGACGAAATCACCCACCTGGGCGAACACTTCAACCGCTTCAACGGCAAGCTGCAAGGCGTGGTCGGCCAGTTGCAAGGGGCGGCCCATGCCCTGGCTCGGTCCGCCGGGCATGTCGGCGACAATGCCGGTGCCGCGCAACAGCACAGCGCCCAGCAATCGCTGCAGATGGACCAGGTGGCCACCGCGGTCAACGAAGTGACCTACGCCGTGCAGGACGTGGCCAAGACTGCCGAACAGGCCGCTGGTGAAATGCGCACTGCGCAACAACAGGTGGCCCAAGGCCAGGAGGCCATTCACGGCAGCCTGGCACAGATCGACCGGCTGTCGCTGACCATCGACCAGGCCGTGCAGGTGATACGCGACCTGGCCGGGCACAGCACGCGCATCGGTGGTGTGCTGGACGTGATCCGCTCCATCGCCGAACAGACCAACCTGCTGGCGCTGAACGCAGCCATCGAGGCAGCGAGGGCCGGCGAGCAAGGCCGTGGCTTTGCCGTGGTCGCCGACGAGGTGCGCCTGCTGGCCCAGCGCACGGCGCAGTCGACGGCCGAGATCCATACCATGATCGAGCACCTGCAAAGTCAGTCGGACGCTGCGGTCAGGGCCATCGACACCAGCAGCGAGGCCTCGCGCCAGACTGTCGAGCAGGCCCGCGAGGCCGGTGCAAGCCTGGATGCCATCAACCAATCGCTGAACAACCTCACGGCGTTGAATGCCTCCATCGCCAGCGCCACCTTGCAGCAGTCGCACGTGGTAGAGGAGATCAACCGCAACGTGCTGGATACTGCCGGGTTGTCGCAGCAGACTGCCGATGCGGCGCGGCAGTCCAGCGATGCCGGGATGGCGCTGGGGCAGCTGAGCGAAGAGCTGGAGCAGTTGTTGCGGCAGTTCCGGGTATAAGTTTGAGAATACCGGGGGCGCTTCGCGCCCCTTTCGCGACACAAGGCCGCTCCTACAGACGATCGCGTCCCCCTGTAGGAGCGGCCTTGTGTCGCGATGGGCTGCAAAGCAGCCCCAAAGGCCCCACAGTCCTACACCTTCCCCGGCCGACCCGCTACAATCGCGCCCCTCCCCGTAGCCTCCAAGGATCGCCGATGTCCGGCCTTGAACTTATCGCCGCCGTACTCGGCGTCACCGCTGTCTGGCTCACGGTCAAGCAGAATGCCTGGTGCTGGCCCATCGGCCTGGTCATGGTGCTGATCTATGGCTGGCTGTTCTACGAGGTGAAGCTGTACTCGGGCATGCTGCTGCAACTGGCCTACGCCATCTTGCAGGTCTACGGCTGGTGGCAATGGAAGCGCCCGGGCCATGCTGAAGACGCCCGCCAGGTCTCTCGTCTGCAGCCCCCGGCATTGCTCGTCGGCCTGGCCGGTGGGGTACTGCTGAGCGCCACCCTTGGCGCAGCCATGGCCACCTGGACCGACGCCGCCCTGCCCTGGCTGGACGCGACCCTGACCGGCTTCAGCCTGGTGGCACAACTGTGGATGGCGCAGAAGCGCCTGCAGTGCTGGCCGCTGTGGGTAGTGGTCGATATCGTCTACGTGGGCCAGTACCTGCACCAGCAGCTGTACTTCACCGCAGGGTTCTTCGCCGTGCTTACCCTGATTGCCGTGCGCGGCTGGCTGGAATGGCGCCGTGACCCAGCGTTGGTGCAGCCATGAGCGCGGCGCAATCCATGAAAGTACTGGTGCTGTGCGGCCCGGAGTCCAGCGGCAAGAGCTGGCTCAGCGGCGTGATCCAGGCATATTTTGGCGGCGTGGTGGTTGGCGAATACGTGCGCCACTTCATCGACCAGGAATGCCGCGACACTTGCTATGCCGATATCCCCACCATCGCCCGCGGCCAGTTGGCGTGGGAGGACCGCGCACGCGAGCAGGCACCGTCGCTGCTGATTCTCGACACCAACCTGCTCAGCAACATGCTCTGGAGCCACGCTCTGTTCGGCGACTGCCCGGCCTGGCTGGAACAGGCGCTGCTGGCACGGCATTACCACTTGCACCTGCTGCTGAGCCCGCAAGGCGTGGATTGGGTCGCCGATGGCCAGCGCAGCCAGCCCGAACTGCGCGACCGCCAGCGCTTTTTCGACGACAGCCTGCACTGGCTGCAACGGCATGATCAGGCGTACAAGATAATTGAAGGCAATTGGCCGCAACGCCAGTTGCTGGCACTACAAACAGTGGCTAAGCTCGTTGGTGGCGATACGCCATCCTGCCCCACCGAGTGTTAACCCACTGACACACCCCCAAGGGGCGAAGCCCCTGAAAACATGGGCCCTCGCGGGGCCTTGAAAGTAGTGTCAAGGCGCTGAAACACTCCTGCAAAAACCCTTCCAATCAAGGCCGACACTGGCTTTGCCCGCACCGCCAGCGGCTGCCTGTTTCAACCCTGAGACAGAATACGCCGCAGCTTGTCATGGTACTCACCTTAACCTTTTGATCTGCAAACGCTTCTCAAAAGCGGCACACCTTCTGCTCCCTCGTTCACATCGCTGATCAAGGCCAGCGCTCATTGAAGGAGTTGCCGTCGTGAGGAAAACTGACAAACGCCTCTATTACCTGTTGCTGATGGGCTCTGTGCTGGGCTCGTTGAGCCTTACGGCCCAGGCCGACAACGGCATCATCGTGATAACCCGTGACGTGCAGACACGCAACGCCGTTGTCCCGCCGTTACGACCCGACCCCAACCCCACCACCGTCAATGCCAACCCTTCCGCGCACATCCTCAAGCAAACCAACGAACTGAGTGATGGCGACTTCGCCAACATCAGCAGCGGTGCTGGTATCAGCACCTTGATTACCCAGCAGACCAACAACCTGGGCGGCAACCTCAACAACCAGTCCCAACTGCCCAACCTGGCCGGTGGCCGCGGCACGGGCTCGGGCAATGGCATCTCGAACATGGTCAATTCGAGCGTACAGCGCGGCCTGGCACCGCTGCAGATCCTGACCGGAGGCAAGTGAGATGAAGCACACGCTGCTGATCCTGGTCACGCTGTGCAGTACATCGACCTTCGCGCAATCCCCGGTCCCCGTGATCAACAACGCCGACATCGACAGCTCGGGCAGCCGTTACCAGGGCAACCTGTCGGTCAACCAGGCGGCCGGTGACCAACAGCAACAGGCCAACGCGCGCGCCTTCGCGGTCGGGCCCGAGGCCAGCGCCACCACGCAGATTCGCCAGCGCCTGAACACCCCTGCAGCCCCCACAATGAACGCACGCTCGACCATACAGGGCGACGCCTTCAGCAACGGTAGCGGCGCACTGGGGGTCAACCAGAGCGCCGGCGCCAACACCCAGCAAGCCAACGCACTGAGCATCAGTATCGGTGCCCAGCCGCAAACCATCGACGACAGCGTCCTCATGCAACAGAACGTGGCGCTGCACAACAACTCCGGTCCGATTGACACTTCAACTGGCCATCGCCAAGTCACCACCAGTGACCAGGCCTTCACCGGTAGCCGTGGAGTGATTCAGTTGAACCAGAGTGCCGGGGTGGGAAACCGCATGGCCAACACCCTGAGCATCCGGGTCGCGGATTGACCCTTCCAGTCAAGAACGACACTTAACCTAATCGTACGGAGAATCACCATGAAACCCTCGATGGCAATCAAGCCTCTGGTTTTCGCAATTGCTGCGGTCATGGCTGTTGCTGTACAAGCTGATCAGAACGACCGGCGTGGCGGGCACCACAATGGTCACCACAATAATGGGCATCACACCCCTCCTCCCACCAAGATCCCTGTGTATGCCACAGCCAACGCCATGGACAGCCAACGCAGCACGGGTAATACCATCACCAACCAAGGCACCATCAACGAAGCCGAAATGAGCAGCTCGGCCACGGGCGCAAGTGGCAACGTGGGTGTCAACGTGGCAGCCGGTAACGGCAACCAGCAGGACAATGCTGCGGCCATTGCCAATGCATCGTCCGAGTCCAGCCTGGACAACAGCTTCGTGTTCGGCACCGCCGAAGCCACAGCTGACGTACGCCAGTTCAGCAACAACAACCGTGTCGACAACTGGTCCACCCAGAACTCAGCGGTCATGACCGGCTCGGCCGATGGTGCGGAGGGTAACGTCGGCATCAACATCGCTGGCGGCGACCTGAACCAGCAGAAGAACACCATGGCCATCGCCAACACCGGCGCCCCGCTGGGCAATGCCACTGCCACCGCCACTGCCGACCAGAACGGCCCAGGCCTGACGGTGAACAACGGCGCCGACCGCACCTACCGGGTGGATACGCTGACCATCACCACTACCAAGAGCGGCTCCAGCTCGCGTGAGGGCACGTTCAATTCGACTGACGACCGCAGCTCGTCCTCGAGCTTCAGCGTGGCCGGCTCGCAAAGCGCCAGTTCCAGTGGCTCCAGTGGCTGGAACTCCAGCGGTTCGAGCAGCATGAACGCCAGCGGTTCGCACAGTTCCAGTGCCAGCGGCTCCAACAGCTGGAATGCCAGTGGCTCGATGGCTGGCAACGCCAGTTCGTCCAGCAGTGCCAGCCTGAGCGCCTCCTTGGCCGCGGCAGCCGATGCGACCCGCACCAGGACCACCGATTACGGCCGTCACGAGCGCACTCGCACCGACAGCTTCGATGCCTCGCTCAATGCATCGCTCAATGTGGATGTCGACCACTCGCGGGAAAGCTCTTACGACAAGTCGTTCGAGAAGGCATTCGACTCGTCGTACGACAAGTCTCGCCAATCGAGCTACGAGAAGTCTCGCGACTCCTCGTATGAGAAGGCTCACGAGTCGTCCTATGCCAACGCATCGGAATCGGCGTTTGAAAAGTCTGGCGAGAAATCGTCTCAATCGTCGAACGACGTGTCGAAGAGCTACAGCGAAAGCAGTGCCTACGACTTGAGCAATACCGTGTCCTTCCAAGTGCTGACCCCGACCGGCTGGGCCAACCCTGTTACCAACACTGCAACCCTTAGCGGTTCGGTGAACGGTGGCAGCGGCAACCTGGGCGTGAACGTGGCGGCCGGTGTGGGCAACCAGCAGAGCAACTCGCTGGCCATCTCCAACACCTCGTTCTGATCGCTGTGCTTGAGGCCCCCTTCGGGGGGCCTTTCTTCAACAGACCCGGAAGGCATCCGATCATGCGCATCATTGCCCTGGCGTTTTTGCTGTGCCTGGCCAGCGTGAGCGAAGCGGCACAAATGCCGCTGTCCGTCCTGCCGGGCGGCGCCGTGGTGTTCAAGCCCATCCAGAGCATACGCGAGCGCAAGTTCGCCGACCTGGTGCAACAGAAGACCGACTTCAGCTGCGGCGCAGCCGCGCTGGCCACCATCCTGCGCCAGGCCTACTGGCTGGACGTGGACGAACAACAGATCATCGAAGGCATGCTGGCCCACGCCGACCAGGACCTGGTGCGCACGCAAGGCTTCTCGATGCTCGACATGAAACGCTACGTGGAAAGCCTGGGGATGCGTGCCCGTGGCTACCGGGTAGCACCCGAGACCCTGCACAGCGTGCGGATTCCGGTCGTGGTGCTGATGGAGGTGCGCGGATACAAGCACTTCGTGGTCATGCAGAAGGTCGACAAGGGCTGGGTGTACATCGGTGACCCGGTACTGGGCCACAAACGCTACAAGGTCGACGATTTTCTCAAGGGCTGGAACGGCATCATCTTCGCCGTCATCGGCCAGGGCTACGACAAGAACAATGTCCTGCTCGACCCGCCGCTACCCCTGACTGCCAAGGGCCGGGTGAGCACCTTCACTCCGGTACGTGATGCAGAACTGCTGGATTTCGGGTTCATCAAAAGCGACTTCTTCTAACTTCTTGCAACGACAAGGAGCACGAGGCTCCGGGGAGTACCCCAATGAAGAATGCATTCTGGCTTGCAATTGCATGCCTGACCGTCAGCCTTCCTACCCATGCCGAAACGTTCAAGCCCATCGAGTTGAAGGACCACGAGCTGGCGAGCCTGCGTGGCCGCTACGTGATGCCCGGGCGGATCGTGAGTTTCGGTATCGTCATGTCCAGCACCTGGCAGAATGCCAAAGGGGACATGATCGGTGCGACGAGCACGATGCAGATTCAGCAGTCGACCATCAAACCGCAATTCTATGTGTCGTTGGTTGACGAAAGCGGCACTGGCACGGCATCTGCTGGAGCCACGGCACCGGGTACCGGTACCGTTACAGGCGGTGCCGGCCTCAACACCACAGAGGGTGTGACCCAGGTGGTACGCGCAGCTGGCGACAACAATACCGCCTACAACAATGTTGCGATCAATGTCTCCAAGGCCGACCAGGCGCCCACCGGGCAGCCACAGGGCCAGGCGCTGGCCAACGGCCAGACGCTGACGGGGGCAAACGGCGCAGGTGCGCTGAGCGTGTCCGCCAGCGGCGCAGGGGTGCAGTTCAATATCAGTGCCAGCAACAACCAGGGCAACAGCATGCAGCGCCTGGCGCAGGGTGGCCTGATGCAGAACTCGACGCTGCTGGGCAATGGCAACCGGGTCAATAACGTCACCACCCTCAATGTGGTGATGCGCGAAAGCGTGCCAACCGCCGCGTCGCTGAACGGTAGCCTCGATCAGCTCAAAGGTCTTCGCACATTTGGATACTGATCTACGCTCAGTCTCATCAAAAGTAGTCGGCAGGGACGGCAATTCCATGCACCGATCTTTATCGCTCAAAGCTTTTGTGTGTTTGACCACCTTGGCCCCGGCCACATTGCTCTACGCCGCAGCCGACCCTCAGGTCGAGGCTCTCAAGCAGGAACTGATGGAGCTGAAACGCCGCTACGAAGCCCAGCAGCAAGCGCTGATGGTGCTGGAGCAGCGCGTGCGCCAGGTAGAGGAAACCCCGACTGCACCACCGCCCAAACGCCTGGTCAGGTCCCCGGCTGAAGGAGTCAAGGGCGCACAGACGGTGGCTTCGGGCGCACCGGGTACCACCGGCAGCTCCTATGGCCAGGCGCTCACCGCTGACGCTGAACCGGCTCAGAGCGTGTCCAACCTGTACGACGAGGCCAGCGGCTTTTTCGGCGGTGGCAAGTTCAGCTTCGAGACCGGTGTCACCTATACCCATTACGATACCCGGGCGCTGGTGCTCAACGGCTTCCTGGCACTGGACTCGATCTTCCTCGGCAGTATCAACCTTGACCGGGTGAAGGCAGATAACTGGACCCTGGACATGACTGCCCGCTACAACCTAGCCCAGCGCTGGCAGTTCGATATCAACGTCCCGGTGGTGTACCGCGAATCCACCTACTCTTCCGGCGGTGCAGGGGGCGCCGGGGCGAGCACCTCGGACGAAACCGTAACCCGCGACCCGGAGATCGGCGACGTCAACGTCGGCATCGCCTACAAGTTCCTCGACGAAGACGAGACCTGGCCTGACGCCGTCGCTACCTTGCGCATCAAGGCGCCGACCGGCAAAGACCCCTATGGCATCAAACTGCGCCAGGTGGAGGGCAACGACAACCTGTCGGTACCGGAAAGCCTGCCGACCGGCAACGGCGTCTGGTCGATCACGCCGGGCATCTCGCTGGTCAAGACGTTCGACCCGGCCGTGTTGTTCGGCAGCCTGTCCTACACCTACAACATGGAGGACTCGTTCAGTGACATCAGCCCACAGGTCAACAGCAAGGTGCCCGGCGACGTTAAGCTGGGCGACTCGTGGCAGATCGGCGGCGGTATCGCCTTTGCCCTGAACGAGAAGATGAGCATGTCGTTCTCGGTGTCCGACCAGTTCGCCCGCAAGAGCAAGATAAAACCGGATGGCGGCGACTGGCAGTCGATCTCCAACAGCGACTACAACGCAGCCAACTTCAACATCGGCATGACCTTCGCCGCCACCGACAACCTGACCATCGTGCCCAACCTGGCCATTGGTCTGACCGATGACGCACCGGACTTTTCCTTCAGCCTGAAATTCCCCTACTACTTCTGATACTTGCCATCGGCCGGGCCTGCGCGAACGGGCCCCGCGCCTGGTTACCACCCCTGCCCGGCCCGCCTTCCCTGCCGCGGCCTGTTATCATCAAGCACAGTTGCATGACGATTTAATGGCAAAAGGGATGTTTTTGTGAAGAACCTGTCAGACCACCCACGTACCCGGCTTGTCGCCCTGGCGGCCCTGGTACTGGTGATCCCACTGGGTACGCGCGCCATGCTGGGTTGGTCCAACCCGCTCGGTTACCTGTCCGACCTCGCCCTTGGCAGCTTGCTGGTCTTGCTGCTGCACCGTCGGCCGTGGTGGCTGGCGCTCCCCGTATTGCTGGCCTGGTCGGCCCTTTGGGTGGCTTCGGCCGAACTGGTGAGCGCGGTGGGTCGTTTGCCTACCAGCGCCGACCTGACCTACCTGGTCGACCCGCAGTTCATGGAAAACTCGACCGGTGGCGGCCTGGCCCATGCCTGGCTGCCCTGGGCCATGGGCGCCGGCCTGTTGGCCTGGCTGGCCAGCGCCTGGCGCAGCCGTACCCACCCCAGCCAGCCGCTGCCACGCACGGCCTGGGCCATTCCGCTGCTGCTGTTCGGCGCCCATTGGGGCAGCCAGCAACTGGTACCTTCCGACGCCGACCAATGGCGGCAATACAACCTCACCCACCAGCTGCTGTCGGCCGGAGCCGGCAACCTGCAGCGCCAGGTCCAAGGCTGGATGGGCCGGACACAAACTTTCACCCCTATGGCCAGCACTGGTCTGACCCAGTCCGACCTGCATGGCCAGCGCCTGCTCGCCGGGCCAGGCAACGCCCGCAACCTGCTGGTCATCACCGTGGAAGGCATCCCCGGGGCCTATTTGCGGCCCAACCGCCAGGCCTTGCACAGCCGCTTCGACGAAGAGCTGATGCCCAAGCTCAGCCAGTGGGCCGAGCGCGGCATGAACACCCCGGACTACGTACTGCACACCCACCAGACCATCCGTGGCCTGTACGCGATGCTGTGCGGTGATTACGACAAGTTGGCCAACGGCACGCCCAAAGGCATGGAACTGCTGACCCAGAACGAACGCAACCAGGCCTGCCTGCCGGCGCAGTTGCGCCAGGCCGGCTTCACTACCCACTACCTGCAAGGCGCCGGCCTGCGCTTCATGGCCAAGGACCGCATCATGCCGCACATCGGCTTTGACGCGGTGCATGGCCAGGAGTGGTTCCGTAACAAGAACTACCTGGACTTCCCCTGGGGCAAGGATGACCGCGCCTTCTTCGAAGGTGCGCTGGATTACGTCGGCCAGCTGCAAAGGCAGGACAAGCCATGGATGCTGACCCTGCTCACCGTGGGCACCCACCAACCGTACTCGGCACCGACCGAGTACCTGGAGCGCTACGACACGCCGAAACAGGCGGCAGTCGCCTACCTGGACGACGCACTCGGTACATTCCTCGACAACCTCGAACGCCAGGGCGTACTCAAGGACACCCTGGTGGTGGTGACTTCCGACGAGTCCCACGGCATCGACGGTGTGCGCCTGGCCTCGTCCTGGGGCTTCAACCTCACCCTGGCACCCGAGCAGGCGCAGTTGCCACGGATCAAGCGCGGTACCTATGGCCATATCGACCTGGCCACCTCCCTGCTCGACTACTTTGCCCTGCCCATCCCCATGGCGCTCGGCGGTCGCTCGCTGTACCGCGACTACGACAGCGGTCGCGAGATGATCTCCTACACCAATGGCATGCTGCGCTATCACGACGGCCAGGGTGTTTTCACCGAATGCGACTTCCAGCAGCGCTGCCGGCGCTACGCCAGCGAGGGCTTCATCGCCGACCAGGCACGTTACCTGGGCCCGGGCGATAGCCTGCTCGGCCAGCAGATCGGCGCCCTTGCCGGGGTGCTAGACCAGTCCCTGCTGCAAACACCGCTCAACCTGCGTTACCAGTTCGGTGGCCCATCGCCGATCCAGCTGCGCAAGCGCATCAAAGATGACTGGGCCGACAACCTGATCGGCGCCCAGTACCTGGAAATGCCCGAGGGTTCGCATACCCGCGTACGGGTAAAGGTACGTTCGCTGGACCCCAGGCGCGCAGCCTATATCCAGCTCAAGGCAAAGCAGCTGGAGCAGGACGTACCGCTGGGCTTGCCTGACGAAGTAAAAGTCACTACCGACGAGCCGCTGGAGATGGAGTTCAGCTTCGACAACCCGACCGCGCGCAAGGCGTTTTCCTTCCATCTGCTGGGCTATGGCGGTGGCCAGGTGGAAATCAGCGACTTCAGCGTGATCACCGCGCTGCCTGGGGAAGATGAAGCAGCGGATGAACTGAGCGAAGGGCATATCGCCCATTCGGGCTGAGCAATACCACTCATCGCCTGGCCGCCGCGGCCTGTCGATCCGACCTGCCCGTGCTCGACTAGTGTGTGAATCCCAAATGTGGAGACAGCACCATGAGCACGAGCGAAAGCAGGCACCCGGTGGTTTCCCGCAGCCAGTGGCTGGCGGCCAGGCGGCAGCTGTGGCTGCACGAAAAGGCCTTCACCCACCACCGCGATGCGCTGGCAGCAGCCCGTCGCGCCCTGCCTTGGGTAAAGGTGGAGCAGGACTATCGCTTCCAGGGGCCGGACGGCGAACTGAGCCTGGCCGACCTGTTCGCGGGCCGCAGCCAATTGCTGGTTTACCACTTCATGTTCGCCGAGGGCTGGAGCGAAGGTTGCCCCGGCTGCTCGTTCCTGGCCGACCACTTTGACGGCGCCAACTTGCACCTGGCGCATCACGACGTGTCGTTGGTGGCGGTGTCGCGGGCACCGTATGCCGAGTTCCAGGCCTTCCGCCGGCGCATGGGCTGGCAGTTCCCCTGGTATTCGTCACATGGCAGCGGGTTCAACGAGGACTTTGGCGTCAGCGTCGGCAGCGAGGGCCAGCGGCAGTACAACTATGAGCCATATGAGGGCGATGAAAGCGAGCTTCCCGGGCTGAGTGCGTTCTACCGCGAGCCCGATGGCAGCGTGTACCACACCTACTCAACCTATGCCCGCGGGCTGGACATCCTGGTCAATACCTACAACTTTCTCGATATTGCGCCACTGGGGCGCAACGAGGGGGCGACCATGGATTGGGTGCGGCACCATGACCGTTATGAAGGGCAGCCGGATAAACCTCACTGCTGCCACAAATAACGGGAGGCAACACATATCCCTTGTGGGAGCGGGCATGCCCGCGAACACCGGCAAAGCCGGTGCCAGGCACCGCGTCGCCTGTTTCGCGGGCGCGCCCGCTCCCACTGGGGCCGCGATATGTCAGCCACGCACACCCAGCATCCCGCGCTCGACGATGAAGTCGATCACCGTCTGCAGCCCCTCGCCCTTCTTCAGGTTGCTGAAGGTCCAGGGCCGCTGCGGGCGCATGCGCTGGGTATCGCGCTCCATCACTTCCAGCGAAGCCCCCACGTAGGGCGCCAGGTCGGTCTTGTTGATCACCAGGAAGTCCGACTTGGTAATCCCCGGCCCACCCTTGCGCGGGATCTTCTCGCCTTCGGCCACGTCGATCACGTAGATGGTCAGGTCGGCCAGCTCCGGGCTGAAAGTCGCACTCAGGTTATCACCGCCGCTTTCGACGAAGATCACCTCGAGGTTGCCAAACTTGCGCGCCAGGGCTTCGACCGCCGCCAAATTCATCGAGGCGTCTTCACGTATCGCCGTGTGCGGACAGCCGCCGGTCTCCACGCCGACGATGCGCTCCGGCTCGAGGGCCCCGGCTTCGGTGAGGATGCGCTGGTCCTCCTTGGTGTAGATATCGTTGGTGACCACTGCGATCTGGTAGTGGTCGCGCATGGCCTTGCACAAGGCCTCGAGCAGCGCCGTCTTGCCGGAGCCGACCGGGCCGCCGACACCGACGCGCAGGGGTTGTTGATAGCTTTGCATGCAGGCAGTCCTCAGGAACGGAACAAACGGGTGTATTGGGTTTCGTGACGCGATGAGGCAATGGCCAGCAACGGCAGGCCGCCACCAAGCTGGTCATCGCCCAGGGCCAGTGCCCGGTCGAGCGCCGCGGGCAGCTCTGCTCCCAGGTCGCGCAGCAAGGTCTGGGCAGCCTGCTGGCCGAACGGCACCAGCTTGACCCCAGCCATTACCGCGCCCTCCAGCCAGGCAAAGCCATGGCCCAGGGCCAACTGGCGCAGTGGGATAGCCCAGTGCGCAGCCAGCCAGGCCATACCGCCCAGCTGGGTGAGTTCGAGGCTGGCTCGCCAGGCCGGCGCCTGGCCCAGTTGCCAGCCGTCCAGCAGCCGTGCCAACGCCGCGCCGCGCTGCTGTTCTTCCAGGCGCAGCTCGGCCGTTTCGCGGTTGGCCAGCAGAAAGCGGCTCCAATGGCCGAAGGCCTCGGTGTCCTCGGCCTGGCAGGCTTGGTACAGGCGTGCCAGCACCGGCCAGTCGAGGCAGGCCAGGGTGTCGTCGATCTGTTCGCGCTGCCAGGCAGCGAAACCATCCACGTCCCGTACCCAACCCGCCTCGACCGCCCACTCCAGGCCTTGCGAGTAGGTAAAACCACCCACCGGCAAGCCAGGGCTGGCCAGTTGCAGCAGGCGCAACAGCGCCAGGTCGCTGTCCATCAACCGGCCAGGACCAGCGCGGCGCCGGCCAGCAGGCCACCGCCAAAGGCCTTCTGCAGGCCGCTGTGCCTGCGCAACAGGCAACCGACCGCGAAACCGGCCGCCAGCAACAGGCCGCTCACCGTGACGAAGCCGGCGCTGAACTGCCAGAACGCGCTTGGCGTGGCTTCCACGCCATGGGCCCAGCCATGGAACAGGGCGAACACCGGCATGGCCATGGCCAGCAGCAGTTGGCGGCTGGGCAACAGCACTGCACCGGCAGCCACCAGCAGCGACACGGCAATCAGGGTTTCCATGCCCAGTACATCGCCGAACAGGTGGCCGCACACCGCGCCGCCGAACATCGCCGCCAAGGTTGCCAGGGGTAGCGTCAGGCTGCGCCGGGTCAAAGCGGCGAGTACACCGGTGCCCAGCAGCATCAGCAGGTGGTCAAGACCAGTCAGCGGGTGCAGCAGGCCGTCGTGCAGCGGGTTGGCGTCGTGCCCAGGGTGGGCGAAGGCAGGCAGAGCCAGCATCAGCAGAAACAGGGCGAAAGTCTTTTTCATCGGTTGCTCCAGGCAGTTCAGGAATGGGCAGGCAGGCGCACGAACGGGTGATCGTGGCCGTGGGCGTGGCTATGGCTATGGCTGTGGCTGTGGCTGTGGCTGTGGCTGTGGCTGTGGCTGTGGCTGTGCGGTGCACTTTGGTAGGCGCCCGCTTCAGGCTCGAACGGCGCCTGTTCGGCCTCTACCGTCAGGCCCAGGCCACGCAACATGTCGTCCAGCACGTGGTCGTGCTGGAAACGCAACAGGCCGGGTTCGATCTGCAGCGGCACATGGCGGTTGCCCAGGTGATAGGCCGCGCGGGCCAGCAGGAGCGGGTCGGCGCAGCGCACCGTGGACACCGCCTCGGGCGCCGCCAGCACACGGATCAGCTGAGTACCCTCGGCATCGGCCAGCAGTTCGCCCCCGCGCAGCAGGTGGCCGCGCTCGAGCATCAGCCCGGCTTCGCGACCATCATCCAGGGTCACCCGCAGGCGGCTCTTGATGCGGCTGTCCACGTCCAGGGTAACGCTGCCGGTTTCGCCCAGCTTGCCGGGTTCGGTGATACGGCGGGTCAAGACAATCATCGGGGCTCCTTCAGAACAGGAAGTAACGCTGGGCCAGCGGCAGTTCGCGGGCCGGTTCGCAGACCAGCAGTTCGCCGTCGGCACGCACCTGGTAGGTCTGCGCATCGACCTCGATCAGCGGCTGCAAGGTGTTGTGGACCATGTCGGGCTTGCGCACCCTGCGGCAGCCGTGGGCCACGCCGATCAGGCTGCGCAGGTTCAACTCCTCGGCCAGGCCACGGTCCATCGCTGCCTGGGGCAGGAAGGTCATGCGCGTGGCATGCCGCGCCGCGCCCAGGGCGCCGAACATCGGGCGGTAGTGCACCGGTTGCGGCGTGGGGATGGAACCGTTGATGTCGCCCATCGGCGCGGTGACAATCATTCCGCCCTTGATCACCAGGGCCGGCTTGACCGCAAAGAACGCCGGTGCCCACAGCACCAGGTCGGCCAGCTTGCCGACCTCCACCGAGCCCACTTCGTGGCCGATGCCGTGGGTCAGTGCCGGGTTGATGGTGTACTTGGCGATGTAGCGCTTGACCCGGAAGTTGTCGCTGTAGCTGGTGTCCGGCGCCAGTGGCCCGCGGCGCAGCTTCATCTGGTGGGCCACCTGCCAGGTGCGCAGCACCACCTCGCCAACCCGGCCCATGGCCTGGGAGTCGGACGAGGTCATGGCAAAGGCGCCCATGTCGTGGAGGATGTCCTCGGCGGCGATGGTTTCGCGGCGGATGCGCGACTCGGCAAAGGCCACGTCTTCGGCGATGCTCGGGTCCAGGTGGTGGCAGACCATGAGCATGTCCAGGTGCTCGTCCACGGTGTTGATCGTGTACGGCAGGGTCGGGTTGGTCGAGGACGGCAACACGTTGGCCTGCCCCGCCGCGCGGATGATGTCCGGGGCGTGGCCGCCACCAGCACCTTCGGTGTGGAAGGTGTGGATGGTGCGGTCGCCGATGGCCGCCAGGGTGTCTTCGATGCAGCCGGACTCATTGAGGGTGTCGGTGTGGATCGCCACCTGGATGTCCATTTCCTCGGCCACGCCCAGGCAGCAGTCGATGGCTGCTGGCGTCGAACCCCAGTCTTCGTGCAATTTGAGCCCCACGGCGCCGGCCGCGATCTGCTCGCGCAGCGCTTCCGGCCGCGAGGCGTTGCCCTTGCCCAGCAAGCCGATGTTGATCGGCAGGCTGTCGGCGGCCTGGAGCATGCGCGCCAGGTACCAGGGGCCGGGTGTGCAGGTGGTGGCGTTGGTGCCGGTGGCCGGCCCGGTGCCGCCGCCGATGAAGGTGGTGACACCGCTGGTCAGCGCCTCGTCCACCTGCTGCGGGCAGATGAAGTGGATGTGCGAGTCGACGCCGCCGGCGGTGACGATCTTGCCCTCGGCCGCGATCACCTCGGTGCCGGGGCCCACGGGCACGTTCACGCCCGGTTGCACATCGGGGTTGCCAGCCTTGCCGATCACCGCGATACGCCCGTGCTTGATGCCGATATCGGCCTTGACGATGCCCCAGTGGTCGATGATCAGGGCATTGGTGAGTACCAGGTCCATGGCATCGGCGGCCAGCATCTGGCCCTGCCCCATGCCATCGCGGATGACCTTGCCGCCACCGAACTTTACCTCTTCGCCATAGATGGTGAAGTCGCGCTCCACCTCGACCCATAGCGCGGTGTCGGCCAGGCGTACGCGGTCACCTACCGTGGGGCCGAACATGTCGGCATAGGCCTGGCGGGAAATGCGGCTCATGCCCTGCCCTCCAGCGCGCCCATCACCTTGCCCTGGAAGCCATGGACCTCGCGCTTGCCGGCGTAGGCCACCAGCTGCACGGTGCGCGCCTGGCCGGGCTCGAAACGCACGGCGGTACCGGCGGGGATGTCCAGGCGAAAGCCCAGGGTCGGCGCGCGCTCGAACACCAGCGCCTCGTTGACTTCGTAGAAGTGGTAGTGCGAGCCGACCTGCACCGGGCGGTCGCCATGGTTGGCCACGCTGACGCTGACCGTCGCACGGCCGCTGTTCAGCTCGATGTCGCCGGCGGCGACCTGGATTTCACCTGGGATCATGCGGGGCTCCTGGGCAGTTTCAGACGATGGGGTCATGCACGGTCACCAGCTTGGTCCCATCCGGGAAGGTTGCTTCGACCTGCACGTCGTGGAGCATTTCGGCAATGCCAGGCATCACCTGCTCGCGGCTCAATACTTCGCGCCCCAGGCTCATCAGCTCGGCGACGGTGCGGCCATCACGGGCGCCTTCGAGCACGGCGGCACTGATCAGCGCTACCGCTTCCGGGTAGTTGAGCTTCAGTCCTCGGGCCAGGCGCCGCTCCGCCAGCAACGCGGCGGTGAACAGCAGCAGTTTGTCTTTCTCTCTCGGGGTC
Source organism: Pseudomonas sp. TE3-3-F2023 (assembly GCF_036784815.1). Classification (NCBI taxonomy): domain Bacteria; kingdom Pseudomonadati; phylum Pseudomonadota; class Gammaproteobacteria; order Pseudomonadales; family Pseudomonadaceae; genus Pseudomonas; species Pseudomonas sp. TE3-3-F2023. The sequence continues at coordinate 3,802,763 of NZ_CP145113.1, forward strand.
AGCTCCATGGCGCTCTCTCAGGTGGCCCAGATACGCGGCGGGCAGGCCGGCAGGCCGAGGACGGCCGGGCGCAGCACATGCCACAGGCGTTGCAGGGTGCGTTGCAGGTGTTGGTTGTCATGGTCAAGCACGCGGATCACCAGTAACGACCCAACCAGGGTCGCGCCGGCCGGGTTGACCATCTCGTCGAGCAGCGGGCGCACCAGATCCAGCACGGCCTGGTCGGCGGGTGCGGCGCAAAAGGTGGCCAGCAGCGGATGCCCGCCAAGCTTGTCCAGGCGCCCGCCTTCGACGCGCAGGCGCTCGTGCAGGCCCACTTCGTCGGGCAGTTCTATATGCAGGCGGCTGTCGAGGGCACCGTGGTCGAAACGCTCGTTCATCACCGGGCGCCCCAGGCACAGGGTTTCCCACGCCAGCAGGCGTGCCCCCGGCTCGAGGGTGAAACGGCTGTCGAGGCTGGCGCGGGCGCCGGAAAAGAAGATGCTGTCCTGCGGCAGCCACTCCAGGGTGCTGCCGGCGGCCAGGTGAAAGCGCTGGGCCAGACGCGCGGTCGGGCCGATGCTGCGGTAGAACTTGCTGGCGCCGGGCATGGTCAGCAGAGCGTGGCTGCCCGGCTCCAGCTGGATATCCAGTTCCAGGCGGTCGCCGGCCACAATCCCACCGGGCGGGTGCAGCACGTAGACATGGCACGGTGCACCTTCCGGATAGAACGGCCGCTGCACCAAAAGAGGTCCAAAATGCCGCCATGCACCAAGGCGGGTCACTTCGTCGCGCCTGACGAAGCGCAACTGCAGGTGAGCGCTCCAGCCCGCATCATCTTGTTGTTGTTCGATCTGCTCCGCGAGCGACATCCTGCGGCCCCTGAAATCCGTGGCCTGCTGGCCGTTTAGAGAGGCAGGCACGCATGACTACGGCATGCGTGGCCTGACCACTCGATCAAATTCGCAGGCTGGATATAGCAGGTTGCGGGCCAACTCCGCAGGTGAACGAAGATGAAACTTTTGCCACAGCCGCTCTGGCATCGGGCATACGGGCAGATGGCGCACAAAGTGGGGGCGCACTCAGGCCCTGTTTAGGTGCTGGACTGAGAGAATGCTGGGGCCGCTACGCGGCCCATCGCCGGCAAGCCAGCTCCCACAGGGATCGCGCATGACTTGAGGTCAGCGCGGTCGGGGTGGGAGCTGGCTTGCCGGCGATGGGCTGCACAGCAGCCCAAAGTGTGACGAAACTCAGTAATCGAAGCGGTCCACCGCACGCCGGCGTTCATTGTCGTCACGCCGGTCATAGATGGCCGTGGTCTGGATATTGGCGTGATGCGCCAGCTTCTGCGCAATGGACAGGTCGTGCTCTTCGATCACCCGGGTGATGAACGCCCGGCGGAAGTCGTGCGGCATGATTTTCACACCCACCTGCGCACCACGCTGGCGGGCAATGTAGTAAATGGCATGCTTGGTGATACGCGCCCGGGTGATATGACTGCCACGGCGGATGCGGTTGAACAGGAACGGGTCGTCTTCGGCCCCTGCCGGCAAGTCCTGGCGGCGCAGGTCCAGCCACGCCTGCAACTTCTCGAACGCCCATGGCGGGGCGTACTTGATCAGTTGGCGGTTGCCCTTGCCCAGCACCTGCAGGCTGCGCGCCTCGAAGTCGACCTGGTCCAGGTCGATGTCCACCGATTCAGACTTGCGCATACCGGTGCCGTACAGCAAGGCGATGATCGCCGCGTCACGCACACCCTGCGGCCGTGGGTCGGCCGCGCACACATCCATCAGCTCGCGAATCAGACTGCGGCGCAGGTTGCGCCCCGGCGGCAGGCGGCTGCCGGTGGCCGGCTTGACCTCGCGAATGTGCAGCAACTGCTCGTGATCGATCAGGCCCTGGCGCCATGCTTCGTTCATCACACCGCGGATGGCGTTGACGTACAGAGAGGAGCTGTTGGGTGCGTAACCGTCGGCACGCAGCGCCGCCACCAGACCGATCACATGGCCGGGCTCGAGCCGATGCCAGGGCACATCGACGATATTGCAGTCGACAAAACCCAGCCGGTCGGCAGCGTCCTGAAGGATGTAGCACATGGTTTGCTGGCTGGATGGGGCCAGGCGGGCCATGTACTGCAGCAGCGGGTTTTTCGAGAGATCGGACAAAACGTGAATCCTGTAGCGAAGCGTGGCCAGCAGCGAACCGGGCCAACCATGAAGCAAGTCAATACGACATACCAGCAGGTCCAATAACAGCAGAAAACGCATGTCATTCGGACCCGGAGAGGTGCCATCACCTTGATATACAAAGGGTTCGGAGCTGGCACGGATCGTGATCTTACCCCAATTGAGCCTTCTGAACGAACGAAGGCTAGCCTTGATGCCTGGATTGGGGCCGCTTTGCGGCTCATCGCCGGGGCCGCGTTAACCTCCCGGCGCCGGCCACCACCCCGGGAACATCTGCTGCACCCGGGGCTCGGCGAAGCGCTCGTCGATCAAGACCAGAACGCCACGGTCCTGGTCGCCCCGGATGACCCGCCCTGCTGCCTGAATGACCTTGCGCACGCCCGGGTAGAGATAGGCGTAATCGAACCCCGCACCAAACTGCCGCCCCAGACGCTGCTTGAACTGCTCATTGACCGGGTTGACCTGGGGTAGCCCGAGGGTGGCGACAAACGCGCCGATCAGCCGCGTGCCCGGCAAGTCCACCCCCTCCCCGAATGCACCACCCAGCACCGCAAAGCCCACCCCGCGGCCATCCGCCACAAAACGGTCGAGAAAGCCCTGGCGAGCTGCTTCGTCCATGGCCGGTTGCTGGGACCACATGGGAATCTGCGGATGCCGTTCGGCCAGCAGCCCGGCCACCTGTTGCAGGTACTCGAAACTGCTGAAGAACGCCAGGTAGTTGCCCGGCATACGCTCATACTGCCTGGCAATCAGCTCGACGATTGGCGCCAGCGAAGCCTGGCGTTGCAGGTAACGGGTGGATACCTGGCTGGCGATGCGCACTTCCAGCTGTTCGGCGCGAAACGGCGCGGCCACTTCCAGCCAGGCGGTATCGGCCGGCATGCCCAGCAGGTCGCTGTAGAAATGCCGTGGGCTCAGGGTGGCGGAAAACAGCGTCACGCTGCGCGCGGCCTGCATGCGTGGGCCCAACAGGCGCGCCGGGGTGATATTGCGCAGGCACAGGGTGGCCAGCCGCCGCTTGCGTGGCCCCTGGCGCTGGCTGATGTCGAACAGGAAGTGCTCGTCGAACAGCTCGGCAACCCGGCTGAACTGCAACGCCTGGTAGAAGAACTGCAGCACGTGCGGGTCCATTTGCGCAGGCGCCTGGTTCATCTGTTCCTGGATCAGCCCGATGCATTGCTGCAGGGCACGCAGCAATGCGTCTGGGAGCGAATCGCTGGCCTGGTACGGCGCACGCTGCTCCTTGTAGAGAGCGTTCCACTGCCGGTTCAAACGGTCCAGCGCACTGACCAGCCCGTGCGGTTTGCTCTGGCGCAGGGCCAGCAACTGGCCCTGGTCCAGGCTGGCGCTGTACATGCCGCGCCCGCGCTCGACCAGGTTGTGTGCCTCGTCCACCAGCACCGCGACCCGCCACTGGTTGGCCTGGGTCAGGCCGTACAACAAGGCGTGGGCATCGAAGTAGTAGTTGTAGTCCGCCACCAGCACGTCTACCCAACGCGCCATCTCCTGGCCCAGGTAATACGGGCACACCTGGTGCGCCAGGGCCACTTCGCGCAGCTGGGCGCGGTCGAGCATAGGCAACGCTGCCGCCGCCGCGCGTGCGGCCGGCAGGCGGTCGTAGAAGCCCGCAGCCAACGGGCAGGATTCACCATGGCAGGCCTTGTCGGGGTGCTCGCAGGCTTTGTCGCGGGCGATAAGCTCCAGCGTGCGCAAGGCCGGCTGCGGCGTGGCGTCGGTGATCTGGCGCATGGCATCCAGGGCCAGGGCCCGGCCCGGAGTCTTGGCGGTGAGAAAGAACAGCTTGTCCAGCTGCTGCGGCACCATGGCCTTGAGCAGGGGGAACAAGGTACCGAGGGTCTTGCCAATTCCGGTGCTGGCCTGGGCCATCAGGCAACGGCCGGTGCTCACCGCCTTGTACAGGGTTTCTGCCAGTTGTCGCTGGCCCTGGCGGAACACCGGATAGGGGAAGCCCAGTGCTTGCAGGCCCTGGTTACGCTCGGCCAGGCGCTGCTCCTGCGCTTGTGCCCAAGCCAGAAAGCGTTGGCACTGGGTTTCGAAGAACACCTGCAGTTCGGCAGCCGTGCAATGTTCACTGATCAGCGTCTGGCCATCGCTGTCCACGTCCAGGTAAACCAGCGCCACCTCGATGGCCGGCAGTTGCCGTGCCTGGCACATCAACCAGCCGTAGACCTTGGCCTGCGCCCAGTGCAACTGGCGGTGGTTGGCCGGCTGGCGCGACAGGTCGCCACGGTGGGTCTTGATTTCTTCCAGGCGGTTGCAGGCGGGGTCGTAACCGTCGGCGCGGCCACGCACTTTCAGCGTTTCGAACTGGCCTTCGAGGGCAATTTCCGACTCGTAGCCCGCAGCACGTCGCGCCACCACTCGCCGATGCCCCTCGATCCCCTCCTGGGCGGTAGGTGATGGCGTGAAGCGCAGGTCCAGGTCGCCGACCTTGGCGCTGAATTCGCACAAGGCGCGTACCGCCACGCTGTAGCTCAAGGCGTTTCGCTCCAGCGCACATGACACACTGCGACAGGCAGGCCGTGGGCCCGGCAGAACTCCAGCCAGCGCAGCTGGTTGTCTTGCAGGCGGTCACCGGGCCCCTTGACCTCGACCATGCGGTAGCGACCCTGTTCGGGCCAGAACTGGATCAGGTCGGGCATGCCGGCGCGGTTGTTGCGGATGTCCTGCAGCAGGCGCAGGAAGCACTGTTTCAAATGGGCCGCCGGCAGGCAGGCCAGGGCTTGCTCAAGCAATGCTTCACTGAGCACAGACCAGAACACGAATGGCGACTGCAGGCCTTGCTTGGCGGTGTAGCAGTCGAGAATCGCCCGGTGATGGCTGCCATCGTCGAGCCGCCCCAGGCACCGTTCGAACAGAGCACTGCGGCGTTGCTGGAAGTCGCCGTCGTGCAGGTCCTGCGGGGCGGCCTGGAACGGGTTGAAGAACGCGCCAGGCACCGGGGCGAAGATCGCCTCCCAGCACAGCAGGCCGAACAGGCTGTTGAACAGGGTGTTCTCCACGTAATGCACCGGCCCGTCGGCTTCGGCCAAGTGCTGGCGTACCGCCTCCTCTACACCCAGCGCTGCCCGTTCCCGAGGCAGTTCCAGCTCGATCAGCTCCAGGGGAGCGACACGCTGACGCCGCTGTGGCGGGCCACCGAGCTTGCGTGCCAGGCGTGGCAACATGCGTTCCAGCGCCTGCACTTCCAGGGCGTTGGCCGGTGCCGCAGCCAGTTGCAGCGCCAGCGCATGGGCCTGGGGCCACTGCTCGCTGCGCTCCAGCACCCGGACCTGGCGGATACGCGCCTGGGCATGACTGCATTGCGTGTACACAGCCATGGCCTGCGCCCAGTCGCCCAGGCGCTCGCAATGCTGGCCCAGGGCGAATTGCAGGCGCGCATGGCGCCGGGCCAACCATGGGTTGTCGCTGTGCAGGCCCTGCATGGCTGCCAGGATCGACAGCGGGTCGTCGCCCTGCTCCAGGCGCTCGGCACACTGGTGCAAGGCCATGGCCAGGTCGACTTCGGCGCGTTGTTGCAGGGCACGCGAATCGGTGCTGAACGGCACCTGCTCGTAGCGCAACAAGCCGAGGTCGGCGAGGACGAAGTCCGACCAGTCCTGGTACAGGTTGCCGAAGAACAGCAGGCGCATGCGGTCGCACAAGGGTTGCAGGCACCACTGGAGGATGCGCACGCCGCTGTCCGGAAACCACTCGGCCAATGACCGGGCTTGCAGGCCCAAGGGTTGCAGCTGTGCAAGCAGATCATGCTTGGCGGCGCGGGGGCGGCTCAGCTGTGGGGCAAAACAACGGGCGAATTCGTCCTTGCGCAGCAGGGCGAACAGCTGCTCCAGTTCCAGTTGCGCGGGCTCCCGTACCCAGCCGAGGGCCAGCAACGGGTGCAGGGCCTGCCCGGTATCGCCGATTTCGGCATAGTCGAGGCGGTCGCTGCGAAACAGCTCGCCTTTGCGCATGACCATGCGCACCATCAGGGCCTGCGCCGGGGCGTCCAGTTGGCCGAAGGTGCGGATGAAAGCCAGCTCCTGATCGTCGAGCAGGTCTTCGTAGCGCTGTTCGACCCACAGCAGCACCTGGCGGAAATTGTGCAGGTAGTAGAACGGGTCGTCGACGGAATGGGCGATCACGGGCTGGGGTCAGGCGGCTGAAATGGGTACTGGTTATACATACAGACCAATATGCCTGGCAAGTGCCGTGGGTCGCTCAACAATCGGCTATCGGCTTGGGGGCTGCTTTGCAGCCCAATCGCGACGCAAGGCCGCTCCCACAGGTATTGCAGTGCTGTTGAAACCAGCGCGATACCTGTGGGAGCGGCCTTGCGTCGCGATTGGGGCGCAAAGCGCCCCCCCGGAATTCACACCTGTTCCGTCGCCCCGACCATCTCCGCCGCCTTGACCTTGGCACTGCCAATCGGCGCCTGCAGCAGGAGGAAGTAGGCCAACGCCGAACACAGCGCCACCACCGCACTGATCATGAACGCCGTGGTGAACGAGCCCGAGTACTGGATGCTGAAGCCGGTGACGATCGGCGCCACCGAGCCGGCAATGTAGCCGCCAAAGTTCTGGATCGAGCCAAACGAGGCCACGCGCTGGCTGTCGACGATGGTGTTGACGATCATCCAGGCAGTGGCACTGGCCATGTTGATGCTGAACAGCGCCAGGCACAGCAAAATGATGCAACCGGTCAGGCCGGTGACGAACGACAGCGGCAGAGTGAACAGCGCCGCCAGCACCAGCCCGGTGATCACGCTGAACTTGCGGCTGGCCAGCACGCTCATGCCCCGTTTCACCAGCAAGTCACAGAAACGACCGGCAACGATCGTGCCCGCTGCGCCAAAGCCATAGGCCAGCGACACTACCCAGGCGGTCTTGTACAGGTCCAGGCCATGCTCGCGCTCGAAGTAGCCAGGCAGCCAGGTCAGGTGCAGCCAGAGCATGTAGATCACGCCCATGAAGCCCAGTACCGCACCCCAGGTACTACGGTGCTTGAACAGGTCCAGCCAGCCGGCGAAGTACGAGGCCTTCGGCGCTTGTGCAGTGGCTGCCGGCACCTGCTGCCCGCTTGGCAACGGCTTGCCCTCGGCAGCAAGCTCCGCCAGGTAGCGTGCCTTGCTTTTGTAGAAGGTCAGCCAGCACAGCGCCAGCACCACGCCGATCACACCGGTGATGATGAACATGCCGCGCCAGCCGAAGTTGACCATGAACAGCGTCAGCAAAGGTGGCGCCAGGCAAGGGCCGAGGCAGGTAGAGGACCAGACCACGCCGGTGGGAGTACCACGCTCGTTGGCATCGAACCACTCCGACAGGGCCTTGGCCGCGGATGGGAACATCGGCGCCTCGCCAATCCCCAGCAACACCCGCAAGCCCATGAAGCCGGCAAAACTGTTGACCATGCCGAACGCTGCCTGGGCCACCGACCAGCCCAGCAGCGAGGCACCGAGGGCGATCTTGCTGCCCAGGCGGTCGATGATCATGCCCATCGGCAGCTGGGCAAAGGCATAGGCAATGGAAAACGCCGACAACAGAATGCCCATCTGCGACGGGCTGATCATCATGTCTTTCTGGATCGAGGTGTTGGCGATCGACAGCGCACTACGGTCCAGGTAGTTGACGATGCCGATCAGCAGCAGGAACACGACGGTGATGCGTTGGTACTTCTTCATAGGGTTCATGTGATGACCTTTATTATTATTGTTGCCGCGCTGTCAGCGCCTTGGCGGTCCTTCGTTCAAGCTGCGCCCTCCCTGACGCAGCGCGCCGCTCAAGGCTGGCGCGCGGTGGTTGCTACGTCCAGCAGCCCGCGCCGGCCGAGGCTGTCGATCAGCGCACGCAGGCCAAAATGCCACTGCGGCGCCAGGTCGCTGGTAGTCACGCGGTTGCACAGGGTACCGAGTTGCGGGTTGCTGATGCTCACCACATCGCCCGGCTTGTGGGTGAAGCCGTTGCCCGGTTGGTCGCGGTCCTGCTTGGGGGCGAACAAGGTACCGAGGAACAGCACCAGGCCGTCGGGGTATTGATGGTTCTCGTTGAGGGTTTGCTGCACAAGGTCCTGCGGGTCGCGGCTTATCTGACGCATGGAGCTGCGGCCGGCGAGGATGAAACCGTCTTCGCCCACCACCTGCAAGTCCACTTCGGCGGCGCGCACGTCGTCCAGGCCGAAGCTTTCGTCGAACAAACGCAGCAGCGGGCCAAGCGCGGTGGAGGCATTGTTGTCCTTGGCTTTTGACAACAGCAAGGCGCTACGGCCTTCGAAGTCACGCAGGTTGACGTCGTTGCCGAGCGTCGCACCCTTGATGCGACCATCGCTCGACACCGCCAGCACCACCTCCGGCTCCGGATTGTTCCAGCTCGACTTGGGGTGGATGCCGATGTCGGCGCCGTGGCCGACCGCCGACAGTGGCTGGGCCTTGGTGAACACCTCGGCGTCCGGGCCAATACCCACTTCCAGGTATTGCGACCACAGGCCCTGCTCCACCAGCACCTTGCGCAGCGCTTCGGCCTGGGCCGAGCCTGGTACGATCTGCGACAGGTCGGCGCCGATGCGGCTGGCCAGGGTGTCGCGGATGGCATCGGCCTTGGCCGGATCGCCCTTGGCCTGCTCTTCGACCACGCGCTCCAGCAGGCTGGTGGCGAAGGTTACCCCAGCGGCCTTCACCGCCTGCAGGTCGACAGGTGCCAGCAGCCATGGCTGGCGCGGGTCGCGCAGGGCCGGGTCGCTGTTGCCGAGCAAGGCTGGCAGCCCGATCAGCGGCTCGGCCAGCGGCAGGCTGCGCAGGTAGGCCACGGGGTCGGCCACTTCCAGCAGGGCCGAGACGGTGGCTACATGGGCGCTGATGTCGTGCACGGCGCCGGCCTTTATCAGTACCACCGCAGGGCCCTGGTCCGGCAGCCAGACCCGCCCTACCCAACTGCCGCTGTCGAACGCGCTGGCATCGTGAGTCAGAGGCAGTCGCTTGCCGTTCGCTCGTTCAGTCATCTGTGTACCCTTACTGTCATTCATTGGGAAAGTGCCGGCAATTGCAGCTGCCCGGCCAGCCGGTCAAGGTCGGCCACCAGCTGTGAAGAAAGGCTTGCGCCCTGCTCCAGGGCCAGGCGGCGCAAGGCAAGGCCAGCCTGCCCAGGCAGGCGCACCGGGCGCTCGGGGTCGAGTGGCCGGCTGGCCAGGACCAGCCGGCCGAGGAAGCTGGTTTCGTCGGTGAACGCTTGCAGGCCGCCGAAGAAACTCGGATCGATGACCACGGCGGTGGCCGATGCACCCCACTGGTCTGGTGCATCCTTGCGACCATGGCCGGCCAGCCCCGAGGTCAGGGCTTCGACCAGCAGCGCCAGGGCGAAACCTTTGTGGCCAAAGGCCTGGCCCCCCAAGGGCAGGATGCTGCCTTGCGGGCTGGTGAAGAAGTCGCGCGGGTCGTCGCTCAGTTGCCCGTCATTGCTCACCAGCACCGGGTGGGGCAGGCGGCTGCCGGCGTCGCGACACTGGCCGACCAGGCCGAGGGTGACGGTGGACATGCTGACGTCCAGCAGAATCGGCTCGCCCCGGGTCGGGATGCCCGCGGCAATCGGGTTGGGGGTGTAGATCGGGTCAACGCCACCATGGGCGCAGACCAGCCCTACCGACGGGTCCGAGGAATACAGCATCGCCACCAGGCCCTGATCGGTATAGGGCTTGAGGTAAGCTGCCAGGCAACCGATATGCGCAGCGCGGCGTACCACGGCGATGCCGATACCCTGCGAAGTGGCGCCCTTTGCCGCGCAGTCCAGGGCACGGCTGACGCAGTACGGCCCCAACAGGTAGTGGCCATCGAACAGGCTGGAGATGCCACTGTCCGACACCTGCTCCAGTACCTGGGCGCGGGCCTTGACCTGCCCGCCGAGCATGCCGTCGATGTAGCGGCTGACCAGGTTCAGGCCATGGGTGCGATGGCCCAGCAATTCGCCTTCGAGAAGTACCCGGGTCACTGCCTGGGCGACTTCGGCATCGGCGCCGGCCTTTTCGAACAGCCGCTCGACGAAGGTGGTGAGTGCTTGCACATTGTGAAGTGTGGCTTGAGTCATTGCAGTTGCCTTGGAAAAGGGATGGGGCTGGCGATCAGGTCACGGCACCGATCTGCCAGGGCACGAATTCGTTCTGACCGTAGCCGTGCAGTTCACTCTTGCTGCGTTCACCGGAAGCGATGCGCAGCATCTGCTCGAAGATGAACGCGCCGCACTCCTCGATGCTGGTGGAGCCGTCGGCGATGCCGCCGCAATTGACGTCCATGTCTTCTTCCTGGTGCTCGAACACCCGGTTGTTGGTCGCCAGCTTGATCGACGGCGCCGGGGCACAGCCGTAGGCCGAGCCACGGCCGGTGGTGAAGGCGATCAGGTTGGCCCCGCCAGCCACCTGGCCGGTGGCCGAAACCGGGTCGTAGCCGGGGGTATCCATGAACACCAGGCCCTGGGCCCGCACCGCTTCGGCGTACTGGTACACATCGACCAGGTTGCTGGAGCCGGCCTTGGCCACCGCACCGAGGGACTTCTCGAGGATGGTGGTCAGGCCCCCGGCCTTGTTGCCAGCCGAAGGGTTGTTGTTCAGCTCGGCGTTCATGCGCTGGCAGTAGTCTTCCCACCAGCGGATGCGGGCCAGCAGCTTTTCGCCGACCTCGCGGCTGACCGCACGGCGGGTCAGCAGGTGCTCGGCACCGTAGATCTCCGGGGTCTCGGAGAGGATCGCGGTGCCACCGGCCGCCACCAGGCGGTCGACGGCATTGCCCAATGCCGGGTTGGCGGTAATGCCGGAATAGCCATCGGAACCGCCACATTGCAGGCCGACCACCAGGTGCCGCGCACTGACCGGCTGGCGTTGCACCTGGTTGGCCTCGGCCAACAGAGCCTTGACCTGCTCTATACCGGCGGCGATGGCTTTGGAGGTGCCGCCGATACTCTGGATGGTGAAGGCGCGCAGCTGGGCGCTGGCCTGCAGGCCCTGGGTTTCCAGCAGGCTCTCGATCTGGTTGGTCTCGCAGCCCAGGCCGATGATGAGCACGGCAGCGAAATTGGGATGTACGGCGTACCCGGCCAGGGTACGACGCAACAGGCCCAGGGCTTCACCGCCGGGGTCCACCGCACAGCCGGCGCCGTGGGTCAGTGCCACCACGCCGTCGATGTTCGGGTAATCGGCCAGCACTTCAGGGTGGATGTCGCGGCGGAAATGGTCGGCCACGGCCCGGGCCACGGTCGCCGAGCAGTTCACCGAGGTGAGGACGCCAATGTAGTTGCGGGTGGCGACCCGGCCATCGGCACGCACAATGCCCTGGAACTGCGCCTCGCGGCCGGGCTGGCTGCGGGTATCGACACCGAACGCGTAGTCACGGGCGAAATCGCCCATCTGCACGTTGTGCACATGCACGTGTTCGCCGGCGTCGATGGCCTGCGAGGCAAAACCGATGATCTGCCCGTAACGGCGCAGGGGCTGGCCCTGCTCCACACGCTCGGTAGCGAGCTTGTGGCCCGAGGGGATGGGCTGGCGAACGGTAATCGCTTCGGCGTCAAGGCGCAGGCCTTGCGGCAGGGCCTGGCGGGCGATTAGCACGTTGTCCAGCGGGTTGAGGCGGATGACGGCAAGGTCGCCGGACTTGGCAATCAGTTGCATGGGACCTCTCAGGGTGCGGCTGGCTTCTTGTTATGGCTGCGACCACTGTAAGAAGCCTTGAGCAACATTCCCAATGAGATGATCCGATCGTGCGATAACCCTGGGTTATCAAAAACCGGTATCAGGGCGTGTTTATCAATCACATTTGAGGGCCATTGGAGCCGCTGCGCAGCCCCAGGGGCTTCATTCCTGTTCCTGCTGACGGCGCCGAGCCCCCTCCAGCAAAATCTCGACAAACGCCTGGGCCGAAGCGCTCAGCGGCTCGTCCTTTCGGGTAACCACGCCGTACTCCAGCGCCGCCAGGTGCAACGGGCTGCGCAATTCTTTCAGTTGGCCGCTGGCCAACTGCGCTGCAACCATCGAGCGCGGCAACATGGCGATCATCGGCGCCGCCTGCAGCAATTGCAGGAACATGGGCATGGAGATGGTTTCGACGCTGTCGGCAGGCGTGGCGATGCCGGCAACACGAAATGCCTGTTCCAGGCGGTTGCGGATCGGCGTGCCCACCGGGTACAGCACCCACGGCCAGTCGCCCAGCGCTGCCAGCGGCGTGCTTTCCAGCTGATTGAGCGGGTGCTCGCTGTTGACCACCAGGCTGAACGGTTCCGGCTCCAGGGGCTGGAAGTCGAACAGCTGGCCGAAGCGTTCTTCAGTGAAACGGCCAATCATGATGTCGAGCTTGTTCTGCTCCAGCATGGTCAACAAGTGATCGCTGGAATGCTCCACCACTTCGATCGACAGCAACGGGCTGCGCGCCTTTATCGCGGCGATGGCCTGCGGCAGCACCAGCGCGGTGGCGGCAAAGATCCCGCCGACGCGGATGAAGCCGTGCCCACCGTTGCGCAGGCGGTTGACCTGGTCGACGAACTGTTGCGACTCGGCCAGCGCGCCTTGGGCATAGCGCACCACATATTGGCCCAGTTCGGTGGGTGGCATGCTCCGCGGCAGGCGCTCGAACAGGGCGAAGCCGAACTGCTCCTCAAGGTCACGCAACATCTTGCTCAGTGCCGGCTGGCTCAGGTTCATGCGCGTGGCGGTGGCGTGCATGTTGCGGGTGCGCGCCAAGGTGTCGATCAGCACCAGGTGCTTGTAGCGGATCCAGTTGCAAAAGCTGGAATGGGTCATGTCCGGCGGCATTGACGCAGGGCCTCAGGCAAGTGAAAAGGCAGGGCTATTGCGCCCGCAGGTAGTGCAGCAAGGTGTCCAGGGCAACCGAGTTGGGCCGCGAGCGCAGGGTCAACACGCCCAGGTTGGCCATTGCCAGCGGCAGTTCTACCGGCAGGATAGCGACCATTCCATAGCGGGCATAATGCTTGGCCACGTCATCGGGCACCACCGCAATCATCTCGGAGGCTTCGAGCATGGCGGTGGTAGCCAGGATCGAGGCAGTTTCGACGATATCCAGCGACTGCACCATGCCGCCGGCCTGCAACGCGCTTTCGACGCGGCGGCGCATCGGGCTGCCGATGGGGTGCAGGATCCAGGTCAAGGCCACCAGGTCGGTCAGTTGCAGCCCGGCGGCATTGGCCAGCGGGTGGCCTGCGCGGGCGATAACACGCATCTGCTCACCGCCTTCGAACAGTTCGATGTTCAGGTCCTGGCTGTCGCTCTGGTCCGGCAGGCGCCCCACCACCATGTCGAAGTCGCCACGCAGCAAGGCCGGCAGCAAGGTGTCGCTGGTGCCGACCTCCAGAGAAATGCGCACCTTGGGGTGATCGCGCTTGTAGGCCAGTACTGCCCTGGTCAGCACACCCGGCACCGGGCCCATTACGCTGCCCACCCGCACCAGGCCCTGGGCCCCGCGCGCCAGCTCGGCAATCTGCGCCTGGGCGTGCTCGAACTCATGCAGCGCGTTCTGCGCATAGCGGATCATCACTTCGCCATACAGCGTCGCTTGCATGCCTCGTGGCAAACGCTCGAACAAGCGTACGCCAAGGCGCTCCTCAAGCTGTTGCAGCAACAGGCTCGCAGCCGGTTGCGTGGTGTGCATCGCCGCGGCAGCACGGCGCAGGTTGGCGAACTCGCCCAAGGCGTTGAGCAGCGTGACCTGCCGGCTGGAGATCTTCAATGCGCCGAGACTGGCAGGCGCCTGGGCGCTGTCGGGTGGCAAGCGAGACATATCGAATCCGGTATCACTGATTAAGATTTGGCGATTATGCCTGTATCGCTCGACAACCTACAGTCAGGTCTCCCAGTGCTTGAACAGAACAAGAGCCGACCATGAGCATACGTATTACCCACCTGAGCGTTCGCGACATTCGCTTCCCCACTTCGCTGTCGCTGGACGGCTCCGACGCCATGAACAGCGCCCCCGATTATTCGGCGGCCTACGTGGTGCTGCACACCGACGCCGAGGCTCTGGAAGGCCACGGCCTCACCTTCACCATCGGCCGTGGCAACGAGATTTGCGCTGCTGCGGTGCAGTCGCTGGCGCCGCTGATCGTCGGCCTCACCCTGGAGGAAATCACGGCCGACATGGGCGGTTTCTGGCACCGCTTCACCGTCAGCGACAGCCAGTTGCGCTGGCTGGGCCCGGAAAAGGGCGTGATCCACCTGGCCACCGCCGCGATCATCAATGCCGTGTGGGACCTGTGGGCCAAGCACGAGGGCAAGCCGGTGTGGAAGCTGCTGGCCGACATGACGCCCGAGCAGCTGGTGCGCTGCCTGGACTTCAGCTACGTCACCGATGTGCTCACCCCCGAAGAAGCCATCGCCCTGCTGCGCCGCCAGGCGCCGGGCAAGGCTCAGCGCGAAGCGCAGATGCTGCGCGAAGGCTACCCTGGCTACACCACCGCGCCGGGCTGGCTGGGCTACAGCGAAGAAAAGATGCGCAAGCTGGCCCGCGAGGCGGTGGAAGATGGCTGGACCCACATCAAGCAGAAGATCGGTGCGGACCTGGAGGAAGACATTCGCCGCGCCAGCATCCTGCGCGACGAGATTGGCTGGGAGCGCACCCTGATGATGGATGCCAACCAGGTATGGGGCGTCGAGGAATCCGTCGCCAACATGCGCCGCCTGGCCGCGTTCGAGCCACTGTGGATCGAAGAGCCGACCAGCCCGGACGACATCCTCGGGCACGCCACCATCCGCCAGCGCATTGCGCCGATTGGCGTGGCCACCGGTGAACATTGCCACAACCGGGTAATGTTCAAGCAGATGTTCCAGGCCGGCGCGCTGGACTTCTGCCAACTGGACGCGGCCCGCCTGGGTGGCCTGAACGAAGTGCTGATTGTGCTGCTGATGGCGGCCAAGTACGACGTACCCGTGTGCCCGCACGGCGGCGGTGTCGGCCTGTGCGAATACGTGCAGAACATTGCCCTGTTCGACTACATCGCTGTGTCGGCCTCGCTGCACAACCGAGTGCTGGAGTACGTCGACCACCTGCACGAGCATTTCATCGACCCGGTGGTGATCCGCCGCGGGCGCTACATGCCACCACAACGCCCGGGCTACAGCATCGAAATGCATGCCGAGACCCTCGCGCGCTACCAGTACCCCAACGGCGCGGTGTGGCTCGACATCAACCGCTCCTGACCCACCTACCTGGGTGTGCCGCCTCTGCGCGGCACGCCACCAGCTCTTTTCACGGGGAAAAAACAATGACAATCCTCACCGGTACTGCGGCGGCGCCCGCCCCTGCCGCCAACACCGAACAGCGCCTGAACGGCCTGCTGCTGCGCAAACTGATGCCACTGCTCATCGTTGTCTACGTGATGAGCTTCCTTGACCGGACCAACATTGCCCTGGCCAAGGCCAGCATGGGTATAGACCTCGGCCTGTCGGCAGCGGCCTACGGCCTGGGCGCCGGGCTGTTCTTCCTCACCTACGCCTTGGCTGAAGTACCCAGCAACCTGATCATGCATCGGGTCGGCGCACGCTTCTGGATCACCCGCATCATGATCACCTGGGGCCTGCTCTCGGCGGGCATGGCCTTCGTCCAGGGCGAAACCTCGTTCTACGTCATGCGCCTGTTGCTCGGGGTTGCCGAAGCGGGCCTGTTCCCCGGCGTGATGCTGTACCTGACCTACTGGTTCGATCGTGAACAGCGTGCCCGCGCCACGGGTTACTTCCTGTTGGGCGTGTGCCTGGCCAACATCCTCAGCGGCCCGCTGGGGGGTGCCCTGCTGGAAATGGACGGTGTGCTGGGCTGGCACGGCTGGCAATGGCTGTTCGTGCTCGAAGGCCTGCCGGCAGTGGCCCTGGCTTATGTGGTATGGAAGAAACTGCCCGATGGCCCGGCCTCGGCGCCCTGGCTGTCGGCCGTCGAAGCCGAGGACATCGAGCGCCGCCTGGCTGCGGAGCGCGCCACCGCACCGCAGCAGAGCAAGTTGGGGCAGATGTTCCGCGACCGGCAGATCTGGCTGGCGATCGTGGTGTACTTCGTGCACCAGATCACCATCTACACGGTGATTTTCTTCCTGCCGGGTATCATCGGCACCTACAGCGCACTGTCGCCCTTCCAGGTCGGCCTGCTGACCGCCGTACCGTGGATTGCTGCCGCCATCGGCGCCGCCACCCTCCCGCGCCTGGCCACCTCGCCGAGCCGTTGCCGCACGCTGCTGTTCTGCGGCCTGCTGACCATGGCGGCCGGGTTGCTGCTGGCGTCGCTGGCCAACTCGTTCATCGGCCTGATCGGGTTTTCGCTGACTGCCCTGATGCTGTTCGTGGTGCAGTCGATCATCTTCGTCTTCCCCTCCAGCCGCCTGAGTGGCAGTGCCCTGGCGGCAGGTCTGGCCTTTGTCACCACCTGCGGCCTGCTTGGCGGTTTCGTCGGCCCATCGGTGATGGGCCTGATCGAGCAGGCCACCGGCAGTACCCGCAATGGCTTGTGGATCATCGCCGCGTTGCTGGTGGTGGCAGCGCTGGTCAGTACCCGCTTGCGGCAAGGGCAGGAGCAAGCGAATCGCTGACTAGCGAGCGCTCCACGAATCACTGGTTCGGCGAGGTTCGGTAGGAGCAGCCCAAGCGACCCCGGCGGCTCAAGGTGTAACCCCGGCAGGCCGGCCACAGCGCAGTTCCAGCGCATGGGCCAGGCGCTCTACCGCCTGTTGCAGCTCCCCCGGGTGATCCCCCAGCCACGCCATCGCCAGGCACTGCTGGTAGCGGCCCTGCAGGCTGAACTGCTCGCCCGGCAGTGCTTGCAGTGATGAACCAGCCAGCGCTGCGGCAATACCCTCCCACGGCAGCGGCTGGCGAAAGCGCACCCACAGTGTCCGGCCACCGTCCGGCGTTTCCAGCATCACCCGCTGGCCGAAATGCTGTTGCAACTCACGCGCCAGATATTGCATGCGCTTTTGCAGGTCCGTGCGCAGCCGCACCAGTTGCGCCTCGATTTCTCCTTTGCCCAGCATGTGCGCAAGCGCTTGCAGGCGAAGCGGTGCAAGCCGAAATGCACGCTCGGCGAAAGCCCTGGCCAGCCCGGCATCAAGGCTCAGCAGGTAGGCATAGGGCGCCTCGTTCCCCACTGCGGCATCGAACGCCCCCATCACCAACAACCAGCGGGAGTCGACCCAATCGCGCAGGCGTGTATTCGGCGGCCCGCTGTAACAGTGCTCGCTGTCCAGGTCGTTTTCCAGCAACCATACAGGGTGCTGGTCAAGCAACTGGCCAAGCTGCTGCTGATAGTGAGGTGAAACCAGCCGCCCCTGCGGCATGCCAAGGCACGACGGCATGACCAGCATGCACACCGGCTCGCTGGCCAGCAGTCGGGCCAAGGCGCGCAGGTCCGGGTTGCCACGGGTATCCAGTGGTACCTCCAACACTCGCATGTCGGCACGTGCCAACGCGCGCAGCACCTGCCAGCAACAGGGCGAGTGCACCACCACGGTACCGCCTTTCAGGGCCAGCGCCGCCAGCATTGTCTCCAGCAACGCCTGCACATCCGGAGCCAGTTGAACGTCCTCGGCACGCCAGTACTGGTTTGAGGAGCGGGTATAGCGCTCGGCGAGGGCATTGCGCAGACGGGCGCTGCCGGGCGCTTCCCATGGGGCAACACTGTGCGTGCGCTGACGGGCCAGGCGCCGCTCGTGGGTGAACAGGGTGCGCTCGAGCATCGGCTGTGCTGGCAGGGGTGCCTGCCGGGGCATGGCTGCAGCCTCCCCCTTGGCAGCGCCCTGTACGTAATAGCCCGACCTGGGCAGGCACTGCACGCGGCCCTCTTCTTCCAACAGGCTGTAGGCGCTCTGCACGGTGGCCAATGACACCCGCAACCGCCGGGCCAGCACGCGCAACGACGGCAAACGGCACGGGCCGCTGCGTGGAGCCTGGTCGATCAGGGCTTCCAGATAACGATAGACCTTGCGATAGGCGAATTCGCCGGAGCCCGATTGCTCCATCAAGGTGGCCCCGCATGACCACGCCGCCGCCCCGCCAACCGCCGCGGCAGCAACCTCAGCTGTACATCGCGACGTGCCAGATGGCTCATCAGCCGCCAGCAGGCCAGCGGCAGGCCCCCGCCATAGATCAACCTGAGTTGCCCCAGCGGCAGGCCGCTGGTGTTCACGAGCCAGTTTTTCACCGCGTCAGGGCAGGGTTTACCCTGCAAGGCTCGATGCAGGTATGGCAGCGCCACCAGCATGTCGGCATGCCAGCACTGCAGAAAACGCTCCAGATTCTTCCCCTGCCTGGCAAACGGGCTGAACAGCAGGCACACCTGTTGGATCTGATTGATGCCATATGCCTTGCCGAACTGCAGCTGATGCACATCGCGCCGCTTTTTGGCGCCCGGCTGGCCAGCCAGCCGCAATGCCGGGCGACTGGCTTGCGGCTCGAGACTGCGTGCATGCAGCTCCCGCAGCTGCACCGGGGCCAACGGCTCGACGAACGCGGCCAATTGCCAGGCGTCCTGCCCCCCTTCGACGCGACAACCGAGCATCAGGTCCAGCTGCTGCTCTTCGAGCAACGGCGGCATCAGGTCGTCAATGGCAATCAACCGCACCGGCGTGCTCTGCGGCACGCCCACCGAGGTCGGCTCCGCCAAAGCGCCGGGTGGCAGCCCGATGCTGCCGTGCAGTCGACTCAGCCCCTGTGCCAGCGTCGCCAGGCACTGGTGTAACACATGCGGACCATGTTCCCCTGCCAGGCGCAGGCTGCGCCGTGCCCAGGCCAGGTACCGGCGGCGCTGGCACGCAGGAATGGCGGTGACGAATACATCCGCAGGTGAATGTGCTTGCAGCGCAAAGCCGACGGCGGCCGCCAGTTCCAGGTGCAGGCGACTACCCAGCAGCGCTTCGGGCCCGGCCTCGACCAGATGACCGAACATCAGCATGGCGTCCCTCGGCAACAGCCAGTTGTCAGGCGCGGCAGGGGCATGCCGGCTGAACGGCACTACTTCACGCCCCTTGATCATCTGCAGTTGTACCCGCGGGTCATCCTGCAGGAACAGCGCATTGAAGCTGCGCTCATGGCATTCGAGCGTGGCACTGTCAGCCACAGGCAGGCTCACCACCAGGACCCGCAGCTGGAAAGTTAACGGCGCCCGCAGGGCGATACTCAGTTGTGCGGCACGCAGCATGGCCAGCAGCCGGGTGCTGCAGCGATCGTTGCCTTGCAGCACCAGCAAGCGGTAGGTGCCGATGTATTCGGGCCCGCCCGCAGCAACCAGCAGCCGTTGTATAAGCAACTGCAGGGAAGCACGCTGCGCTTGTGACATATGACTGAGCAAGCGCTCGAGTACTTGTTGGTAGATATAGTGCATTGCCTGGTCGTGAATAGCAGTCACGAGATCACCTCATCAACTTCATGCAGCCAGCGCACATTGATCAGAGGATCTGAACATCAACATGCCCTGAACTTTTCCAGAAGAAACTTCCTACAACTAATTGGAATTAATGACGTAACCATCACTGTCGCCATGACATCGAGAAAAACGCATCGTCGCGACGCCCTGCCGCTGCCAAACACCGCCCTGGCTTGGGCATAGCCATGCTCATTCCACGCTCCTTGCGCAAACTATCATTGAGCCATTATCGAGGGATGCAAAGCGAATAGAAGATACAGATCAGGGTAAAAAAACCATTCAGCGGAAGTGAGAAAACACATTGACTGCCAGGCAAGAACAGTTCAAGCCCAAAAGCTTGGCGGAATATTTCCACGGGCCACCGAGCAATGGTTTTAAATATAAGACGTGTCGTATTTCGTTGTAGGAACTTTCTTTTTTTAACGTCATACCAGTTTGTATTGGGCACAAAAAACCCGGGACTCTGCCCGGGCTTCCTGATAATCCAGACCGTTGTCAGTGTTGCGCCATGTCCAGTACCACACGCCCGCCGCACGGGCATTGGTCCATGTAGCGATGCGCCTCGACCACCTGCTCGAACGGGTACACCTTGATGATCTGCGGTGTCAGCAACTGGTCGGCAGTGAACTGGTTGATATCGCGCAGAGCGCGCTGCAACGCCACCTGATCCTGGCTGATGCCAAGCTCCGGCTTGCCGGTGAAGTTGCCGATGCAGTGCACATAGAACTGGATGTTCTTCTGGAACGCGGCGCAAGCCGGGAACGGCGTCTGGTTGCCACCTTGCAGGCCATAAAGCACCAGGCTGCCACGCGGTGCCAGTACATCGCCCAACAGCGACATCTGCGGCCCGCCCATGCCATCGAGGACCATGTCCACGCCACGGCCATCGGTGTACTTGCCGACCTGCAGCAGCAGGTCCTGCTCTTCGGTGACAATCACCTTGTCGGCGCCCAGGCCCAGCAGGTACTCACGCTGCTCCGCCTCCTTGGTGGCGGCGAACACCTTCAGCCCCAGGGCCTTGCCCAGCTGCACGAAGGCAGGGCCCGCGCAGTGGCTGGCATCGGTAACCAGCGCGGTCTGCCCGGCTTTCGCCCGGGCCAGGTCGATGTAGGCGAAATAGGCGATCAGCAGCGGCGTGTAGTGCACGCTGGCCTCGATCGGGGTGAGCACATCCGGATAACGGGTAATGGCCGTACGCGGCAGCACAATGACGTCGCCGTACACCGGGTGGTCGTTGGCACTGGTGGCCGGGAAGCTGGCAACCCGGTCGCCCACCGCAATATCCTCGACCCCTTCGCCGACCGCGGTCACCACCCCGGCCATCTCGTGGCCGATCCCTGCTGGCAGGCGTGCCTGGGATGGTGCCAGGTTCTGGCGCCAGAGCACGTCATACCAGCTGACGCCAACCGCCTCGACGCGGATCTGTACCTCGTCGGCAGCAGGTGACGGTTCGGCCTGCTCCTCGCAACGGAGCACATCGGCAGCGCCGAACTTGTGGAAACGGATCATGCGGGACATCGCATACCTCGCCTTTGTGAACCTCTAATTACCACGGACTTTATCCGGGCTTTGCCGGTTAGACCATCAGTGGTCATTAATAGTCGACATGCCTGTCATCGATTGGGCACCTGACATTCCCTGCGATTGGTCCCCCTAAACCCGTGCAGGGTACCAGCCTTTGGCCTTAAGATTCACCTTTGCCCCACTTTAGGCGAAGCGCACCGATGAATCGAAACGACCTGCGTCGCGTAGACCTCAACCTGCTGATCGTGTTCGAAACGCTGATGCACGAGCGCAGCGTGACCCGTGCCGCGGAAAAACTGTTCCTCGGCCAGCCCGCCATCAGTGCGGCCCTGTCGCGCCTGCGCAACCTGTTCGACGACCCGCTGTTCGTGCGCACCGGCCGCAGCATGGAGCCCTCGGCCCGGGCCCACGAAATCTTCGCCCTGCTGTCTCCTGCACTGGACTCGATTTCCACCGCCGTCAGCCGCGCCGCCGAATTCGACCCGGCCACCAGCAATGCGGTGTTCCGCATCGGCCTGTCGGACGACGCCGAATTCGCCCTGCTGCCGCAGCTGCTCAAGCGTATCCGCGCCGAAGCGCCGGGTATCGTGCTGGTGGTGCGCCGGGTCAATTACCTGCTGATGCCGACGCTGCTGGCCTCGGGCGAGATCTCGGTGGGGGTCAGCTACACCAGCGAACTGCCCGCCAACGCCAAGCGCAAGGTGCTGCGCCGCAGCATGCCGAAACTGCTGCGCGCCGACAGCGTGCCCGGCGCCATTACCCTGGACGACTTCTGCGCGCGGCCGCATGCGCTGGTGTCGTTTGCCGGGGACTTGTCGGGGTTCATTGATGAAGCGCTGGACGAGATAGGCCGCAAGCGCCACGTGGTGCTGGCGGTGCCGCAGTTCAACGGGCTGGGGAGCTTGCTGGCGGGCACCGATATTGTCGCCACGGTGCCGGACTACACGGCGGATGCGCTGACCGCGGCGGGTGGGCTGCGGGCCGAGGATCTGCCGCTGGAGGTGCGTAGTTTCGAGTTGCACATGGCCTGGCGCGGGGCGCAGGACAATGACCCGGCGGAGCGGTGGTTGCGGTCGCGGATACAGATGTTCTTCGGGGATCCCGATAGCCTGTAAATGATGACCAACAGCCCCGTCAGTGAGGTGATTCAGGGAACGATGTTGGTCACGGCAGCCAGGTTGACCAGCTTGCTGAACCGGGCGCTGACATTGGTCAAGAGCGTCGTCAGGGCAATGTGGCTCTGCAGCACCGGGCAGATCAGCAGGCCCGCCAATGACACGCTGCAGCTGCTGGTGCGTCTGAACCAGGACATACCTGAAAATATCAGCCACGCATCAGGCGGCGCCACTCCAGGGCCCAACACCTCGACCGCGGGCATCGTTGTCAAACTGACCTGTGCTTGGCTTTTATCAAGTCAAATTGGGGATGGCGGCGTAAGTTGCCAATAACCATTGGCCGGCAACGGAAAAGCATCATGAACCGCCCCCGCCCCCGCCCACTCCCGCGTTCGCCTGTATGATGAACAAAATCAGGACATCGTCGAATGTCATGTGCCGCCTTTCGAAGCAGATTTCAGCGTGGAAGTGATCGCCACAGCCCAGCCGGCGATACCGCCTGAATCAATCTGCTGACGGGGGCCTGACTGTCAGAATGCTGCACGGGGCATGATTGACGAGCCGTTGGGTAGTATCGCCGATCAGCTTGGCCCAGCGTCTGGGCTGCACCACGCCGACCACCACCACATCGATCTTCAGTGTGGGAACGAGGGACTGAATAACGCGCAGCGGCGCACCTTCGATAAAGTAGCGCTGCGCATAGGGAACGCCATGGGTATCGGCCAGTTCATCGAATGGTAGCTGGAGCGACTCGCGCACTTGCTCCGCCCATGGCGCTGCAAGGTCGGGATTGGCCAGTATGGCCAACGGCAAATCGTAGGCCGACAGTAGATGGACCTGGCCGTTGCATGCGCTAGCCAGTTGCCGACCTGCCTCCACCAGCGCATGGTTCAGCGCCTGCTGCGCAAGGTCCGCCTTGGCCACATCCACGGCCACCAGAATGTTCGCGGGCATGGCCCTGGCCTCGGCAGGCACGAGCAGCAATGGCACTTGGCTGGTATGCAGCAACACATGGTCAACCGAAAATTTGTCGTTCAAGCCAGGTACCGGACTGGCGGGGAGCCCCTTGATCACCAAGTCAGGCGCAAAGCGTGCAATACACGCCGGTACGAGGTCACGCGCCTTGGAGGTTTCCAGCGCTTCGGAGGTAGTGTGCAACCCTACGGGCGCCTGCTCGTCGAGCAATGCCTTGAGCCCGGCACTGAAGTGCGCGAACGCGGCTGAAGGTTCTGAAGCTTGCTGCCCTGGCTCGGGCAAGCCAGGTTCTGTGAGGGTGTGGATGCCCAGTACGTGCAGGGAGGCACCTGACGCTTGAGCCAATGCCATGGCCCGATGCATCGCGGCATGGGCCTGGACCTTGGTCATGACCAGAAGAATCCGGCGGTACAGGCTCATCAGCCACCTCCTGGCGCGAACATGCGGTGCTGCACCGCTGTCATTATCGAAGCTGCCGCTCAGCCAATCTTGATAAATATCAAGACTATCAAGCCCCAGAGCGTCACCCTTGGCCTGTACCGGTGGGCCTTCATCGAGGCTGCCGTCGCCGTGGAGGCCATCATGAACGCTTACTCGCGACTGCTACTGATCTGCCATCCAGACCTGCACTCCTCGCCTGCCCTGACGCGTGCTCAGGCGCTGGCCAGTACGACAGGCGCCACCTTGCACCTGGTGGTGCTCAGTCAACTGCCCTCACGCCTGACCACACTGGACCAGGTGCTGCGCAGCAATGCCCGCAAGCAGGACGCCGAGCACCGCAAGGCTTGGCTCGCCGACCAAGCAAAGGCGCTGGGCGAACTGGGTATTACCGCCTACGCCGAGACGCTGGACGATGAAGACCCGCTCAAGGACTTGATCCGGCTGGCCCAACTGCACCGGGTGGCGATGGTGATAAAGGACATCAGGCACGAAACCGCCTTGAGCCGTGCCCTGCTCACCCCCTTGGACTGGCAGCTGCTGCGCCGTTGTCCGATCCCGATGCACCTGGTGGCCCAGGCTGAAACCAAGCTGCCAGCGCGCATACTAGTCGCAGTGGATCTTGTCGAGCGCGACCCGGTGATCGAAAAGCTCAACGACCATATCCTGCAATCGGCGCAGTCACTGGCACAGCGATGCAAGGCGCAACTGCATCTGCTGCAGGCCTATGAACCCACCACCAGCTTCGTTGCCTATGCCGCCGCACCCGTGGCCTGGACTGACAAGCTGGTAGAGGAAATATCCGGTCGCGCGCGCGAGCGCATGGCGACGTTCGGCGGCCGCTACGGCATCAAGCCAGATCACCTGCACCTGGTGCGAGGCGCTGCCCGTAACGTGGTCAGCGACTACGCGAACCAGCATGGCTTCGATGTGGTGGTGATGGGTACGCTCTACCACGAGGGGGTGAGCAAGGTCGTTGGCAGCACTACAGAGCAAACCCTGTACAAGGTTCACTCCAGCATTCTGGCAATCCACGGTTGAACGATCACCTGCCTGGTTTCACCTTCTCCCTGGAGTGAAACCAGGCGAACTGACCTCAGTCGCGATGCCAATCGATACTCAAGTACACATCGCTGTCGCTGTAACGGTAGCTGCAAGTTCCATCGTAGGCGGCCTCCAGCTCATGACCGATGCGGTTGGCCAGGTGGGTACCAGTGGTGGTTGCTACCAGTTGATCCTGCTGGTACTCGATGGCTATCAAGCGCTCAAGAACATGCGTCTGCTTTTCCTGTTGCTCCACGTTATGCATGAGCTTGCGAATTTCCTCTTCGTGCGCTGCCAGAAAACGGCCCGATACCCGCACTTGTCCGGCAGCAGCACGGTCCTCGATACGTCGGCATGCGGGGCAGACAATCGAATCTACCGGCCCAGGCCCCATAGCCCCATGGGCGTGCCACTCTCCTCCATGGTAGGCAGCGCCACATTGCGGACAACGCGCGCTGCCGCCAGAACGAAGCGGCGTGGCATAGGGGTCGAACGGGTGTGGCTTGAACAGTTTGTCCTTGTGGCTTTTCTGGTATTTGTCCATTGGCGTACTCTCCGTGCAGGGTATAGGTGCGCAGGCCTTGGCATGCTCTGACCTGCCCAGTGTCCGCCTGCTGGCTATGCTCGACTTGATAAACGTCAAACCCCACAGTCCAACTCAGCTTATGTTGCTATGTACGACCAATGGAGCGCAGGGCATGAATGACACACCGCCGTTACTGTTCGCCCTGCGAGGCAGCCAGGCCTATGGGAATGCCGTGGCGCAACGCCTGGGTTGGACACTGTCAGCACATGAAGAGCGTGACTACGAGGACGGAGAGCACAAATGCTGGCCTGGCGAATCGGTCGACGGTCGATCGGTCATCGTCTTTCACTCGCTCTATGGCGACGCGCACCACAGCGCACACGACAAGCTGTGCCGGTTGCTGTTCTTCTGTGGTGCGCTCAAGGACGCCGGTGCCAGCCAGGTGACAGCAGTCACGCCTTACCTGTGTTATGGCCGCAAGGACCGCAAGGTGGAGTTTCAGGATGCGACCATCACCCGCCATGTGGCTTGCCTGATGGAAAGCTGCGGTGTCGACCGCGTGGTGGCGCTGGACGTACACAACCCCAGCGCCTTCGACAACGCCTACCGAATCCCGAGCTGGAACCTGCAATGCACCGAGCTGTTCGCCCAACACCTGGCCCCGCTGCTCGGTGAGCAGACAGTCACGGTCGTGTCGCCGGATATTGGCGGCATCAAACGGGCCGAGCAGTTTCGTCAGGTTCTGGCGGACCTGCTGGGGCGCCCGGTATCTGTGGCCATGATGGAAAAGCACCGCCAGCAGGCGGGCCTGAGCGGCGAACACCTGGTGGGTGACGTGGCAGGCAGCACTGTCATCGTGTTCGACGACCTGATCAGCACGGGGCAGACGCTGCTGCGCGCAGCCCAGGCCTGCCGACAGGCCGGAGCCAGTCGCATGCTGGCCGCTGCCACCCATGGCCTGTTCACCACTGGTGGCGAGCTATTCGACAGCGGGGTATTCGAACGGGTACTGGTGGCCGACAGCATCGCGCCCTTTCGCCTGCCCGTGCGATGCCTGCAGCAGCTGGATATCGTCGATACCAGCGCCCTGGTCGCCGAGTTGCTTGCCAACCGCCGGGGCTGGGGCGCATGAACCCCAGGCATGGCCCTACACCGCCAGGATATTGCAGGGTATCTGGTACAACACGTGCTCCGTGGTGCTGCCGAACAGTCGGTCCAGCCCACGGGCAAGCGGCCTGCCCATGACGATCACGTCCACCGGGTGGGTTTCGACATATTCACTCAGCACCGCGACCGGGCGGCCCAGCAGGAAGTGCCTGCGCTCGGCCGGCGCACCGTAGCGGTCGGCCAGCGCCTTGAAATCGTCCTCCAGGGCATGGCGCAAGGACTCGCCGACGTCGCCAATGGCCCAGGCGCCATATCCCATGTCGCCCATGTAGGCCATGGTCAGGTCACAGGCGAACAGCAGGTCCAGTTGCGCGCCGGTCTGCAAGGCCAGCGCATTGGCCTGCTGGACGATGCTGTTATTGCGCGCCTGGCCCTCGGGCGATTGATCGGCCACGTCCACCGCCGCGACGATCTGGCGAGGCAAGGCCGGTCTGGCGGCACCCAACAGGTAGACCGGGATCGGGCAATGGCGCAGCAACTGCCAGTCCAACGGGGTAAAGAAGGCCCGCTTGAGCACCGGCTCGTGCTCGACCTGCTTGAGCAGTACATCCGGCTGCATCTCCAGGGCATGTTCGAGAATATCCGCCTGCAGATCGCTGCTCCAGGCGACTTCCGTCGTCACTTGCACACCCGAGGCTCGTAGCACCTTGGCCTGGGCCTCGAGCTGGTCTTGCTGGGATTGCAGGTAAGCCTGCCGCTCGCTCCGAGGGTCACCTGTCTCCAGGAACCTGAGCTTGTCCAGCGACTCCAGCAAACCCACTATGTGCAGGCTTGCCGAACTTGACCCGGCCAGGGCGGCAGCCTGTTCCAAGGCACAGGACTGGCACAATGCCGGGCGCAGGATCAGCAACAGGCGTTGATAGTGGCTCATGGTAGCCTCCAATGATCGGTTCGCCTGATCACTCAGGGATTGGGGGTTGCATCAAAGGTGCTGGTTTTTCCGGGATATCGGTCATGGTTGCCTCGGTCAGCAGCAGGATGCTGGCGACCGAAACAGCATTCTCGAGGGCGATGCGCACCACTTTGGTGGGGTCGATGATGCCGGCCTCGTACAGGTCGACATAGGTGTTGGCCGCCGCGTCGAACCCGATACTGCCCGTTTCGGCGAGCATGCGTGCCACCACCACACCCGCGTCCACCGCGGAATTATCGGCAATCATCCGCGCCGGGGCCTCCAGCGCACGGCGTAGTATCTGCAGGCCCGTACGCATATCGCCTTCGCTGTTCGCCTCTTCAGTGAGCAACACCGACACAGTCTTCAGCAAAGCCAGGCCGGCGCCAGGCACGATGCCTTCGGCGATGGCTGCACGGGTGGCGGCCAGGGCATCGTCCAACGCGTCCTTGCGCGCTTTCATCTCCGCCTCGGAGGGTGCCCCGACACGTATCACTGCCACACCGCCGGCAAGCCTGGCCAGGCGTTCGTGCAGTTTTTCCCGATCATAATCGCTGGTGCTGGCCTCGATCTGGGCGCGGATATGCCCAACGCGGGTAGCCACCGCTTGCTGGGTGCCACTGCCACCAATCAACGCGGTGCTGTCCTTCAACACCACCGCACGGTGCACTTGGCCAAGCTGGGACAGCTGCAACTGATCGAGCGTGACGCCAAGCTCTGCCGACACCAGGGTCGCCCCCGTGAGCACCGCGATGTCCTGAAGTATTTCCTTGCGCCGGTCGCCATACCCAGGAGCCTTCACCGCCACCGCGCGCAGTACGCCGCGGATCTGGTTGACTACCAGCGTGGTCAGGGCCTCGCCGTCGATGTCCTCGGCAATAACCACCAGCGGCTGACCGCTTTTCGCCACCTGTTCCAGCAGGGGCAGCAGATCGTTGAGTGCGCCGATCTTGTGATCGCATAGCAAGACACAGGCATCGGTCAGTTCGACCTGCATCTTCTCGGTGTCGGTGACGAAGTAAGGCGACACATAGCCTCGGTCGAAGCGCATGCCATCCATGATCTCGACCTTGGTTTCGGTGGTCTTGGATTCCTCGATGCTGACCACACCTTCCACGCCAACCTTCTCCAGGGCATCGGCGACCAACTGGCCAATCAACGGATCGTTGTGCGCTGACAACGTCGCCACTTGTGCTTTTTCCTTGGCAGTGCAGACCTGTCGTGACTGCGCCAGCAACGATTTGATGACCAGCGCCAAGCCCTTGTCCAGGCCTCGCTTGAGATCGATGGCACTGGCTCCGGCCACCACGTTGCGCACGCCGTCGGCCAGGATCGCGTGAGCGAGCACAGTTGCGGTACTGGTGCCATCACCCACCGCTTCACCAGTGCGCTCGGCCGCCTGGCGCAGCATCTGCGCGCCGAGGTTTTCCTCCGGGTCCTGCAGAAAGACGCGTTTAGCGATGGTCACGCCATCGTTGCAGACAGTCGGTTTACCCCAACTGCTTTGCATCAGTACCGATTTCGATTTGGGCCCTAGCGTAACGCGCACGGCATCGGCGAGCTGGGTGGCACCACTGAGGATCTTCTCCCGCGCTGCGGAGCGAAACAGGATTTTGCTGTGGGGCATGGTATTGCCTCCCGTTCAGGCCAGGGCAGAGAACAACTGCTGCCAGCATCCCGCTGCACCGTGTTGGGTGCTTGATTTTTATCAATCCTACAGGGCGCTGAACGCCGCGCTCAGCGTTGATCCAGGTACCGGTACAGGGCTTCTTCCTGGTCGAAATGCAACTTGGCCAAGGTGTCCAGGCGTATCAGCTGGTGCTGGATGTCATCAGGGCTCGGGCTCGCTGCCGCCCGGTTGAAATCCTGGCTCATGCAGGAAAGAAGATGGATGAGGCGGAAGATTTCCCGGTGGGTATGGCTCATCGCCGAGAGCGGATCTTCGCCCTGCATGAAGTGGCTCAGCAGCGGATACAAACGACGCTCGTCATCGCGCTCGTGGCGCTCCAGAAGGTCATGCAGGCCGGTGACCAGTTTGCCTAGGTCGTCCCGCGCCTGCTCGATGGGGCGTTTGGCGAAATCGCAGGCCATCTGGCTCAGCTCCGTCAGCAACCCGTCGAGTTGCCGATGCTCATCCTGCAACCGATCCAGGTCCTCGACGGCAAGCCCACTGCGTCGCCTGGCCGTCAAGGGGCCCAGCGCACGCAAGGCGTTGACGATGATCAACAGGTCTATAGCTTCCTGCAACACTGCCCCCATTAGCGCGGGCAAGTAACCGGCGGCTGCAACCAGCATGGCCAGCAACGACAGGCTCATGCCCACCCATACCCCCTGCCGGGCGATGTGCACGGCGTGCCGGGCGATATCCAAGGCATCGACCAATCGATCAAGGCGATCGACCAGCAACACCACACCGGCCGCCTGGGCAGAGGCCGTGACGCCAGAAGCGCCCATTGCAACCCCGACATCGGCCGCCGCCAATGCAGGCGCATCGTTGATGCCATCGCCGACCATCAGCGAGGGCGCCATGCGGCAGCCGTCCTGCACCAGGCGAATCTTGTCTTCTGGAGAGAGCCCCGAGCGAAGCTCGTCGATACCCGCCGCCAGCGCAACCATTTCCGCAGTTTCCGGGCGGTCACCGGTGAGCATGACGACCTTTTCGATCCCGCGCGCCCGCAGGCGGCGCAATGTCTGGGGGGTTTCCCGGCGCAGGTCATCCGCCAGTCGCAGTACCGCTTTCAACTCACTGTCAACCGCCACGAAACTGCCGCTGTTTGCCAGGTAGTCCAGTTGCTGCAAACGCGCCTGTGCCCACCGGCCATCGTCCTTCTCGTTCTGCACATAGGCCAGGGCGCCCAAGCGTACAGCCTTGCCTTGAACGATCCCGGCAAGCCCCTGGCCGGGGCTTTCCTGCACCTGCTCGGGTGCGGTCAGCGTCAGGTTGCGCAGGCGGGCAGCATGAACGATGGCCTGGGCAATCGGATGGGTCGATGACTGGGCCAACGAAGCGGCCAACTGCAGCATCTGCAACGGCGCGCCTTGCCCCTTCAGTTCGATCGACTGCAACTGGGCGTGACCACTGGTCAAGGTACCGGTCTTGTCGAGGAACACCTGGCGGATGCCGGCCAGGGCTTCAAGCACCTCGCCGTCACGCACGAGTATGTTGCGCCGTGCAGCCCTCGAAATACCCGAGATGATGGCAATTGGCACCGCCAGTATCAGCGGGCAAGGAGTAGCGACCACCAGCACGGCAAGCACTCGCTGCACATCGCCACTGGCCCACCACGCCAGCGCAGCAATGAGCAATGTCAGCGGGATCAACGCCAGCGCATAGCGGTCGGCCAGGCGCATGAAAGGTGCCCGTGACTGACGTGCCGCTTCGGCCAGTTTCACGATGCCAGCGTAGGTGCTTTGCGCCGCGATATGCGTGGCCAGCAACAGCAGCGGCGCACCGGAGTTGGTCACCCCACTGGCCACCGGCTCACCAGCATGGCGGGTAACCGGTAACGATTCGCCAGTCAGCGCAGCTTCGTCCAGGGTCGCCTGCTCGGATTGCAACCACCCATCCACCGGTACGATCTCGCCCAGGCGCACCAGTACACTCTGCCCAGCGCGGACTTCGTCCACCGGTACCTCACGCAAACCATCCTGCTCTTGAATCCAGGCCCGCTGAGGGGCCCGGTCGATCAGTGCCCGTAACTCGCGCTCGGCGTGACGCAAGCTGAGAGTCTCCAATGCACGGCCCGAGGCAAGCATAAGCGCAACCACGGCGCCTACCAGCATCTGCTCAAGGGCCAGGGCCGCGCCAATCGACATCAGCGCGATCAGGTCAATGCCCGCCTCACGCCTGGCCAGGCGCCGAGCCATTTCCACCGCCAGCACCGCTGCCATGATCGCGCTGCCGGCGGCCCAGATCAGCGCAGCCCAGGTCGGCTGTTGCGCCGCATAGGCCAGCCCTCCGAGCAGCAAGGCCAGGACGCAGACCAGCAACAGGCTTGGGTCCAGCCATCGACGTGACATGGCGGTCACTTGCGCTTGGCCTGCTGCAGCAACTGTTGGACCTGTTCCTGGGCCTGGGTCGCTCTGCGCAGTGCCTCGTTGGCGGTCTGCTCGACCAGGTCGATGCGGTAGCACACCTGGTCGGCCCGTAAACGGGCGGTAGCCGCGTTGTTTTCGGCCGACTCCAGGCGCGCGTCGTATTCTTCAGCGTGCCAAGGGGTACAGCCCGAAGCCGATGCCAGCAGCAAACTGGACAATCCGGCAAGCAGATAGCGTTGCATGTTGGTGCCCTCGCGCATGCCCAAGACACCCTCAGTATCGGCATCGCCACTCAGCGCAGCCTGACATTTATCAATCTCGCCCAGCGTGCCGGTTTTGACCTTTGTCAATCACGTAATACCGCTGGGGGGTAAAAACATGGGCTGAGAACATCTCAGCCCACCTTTCCAATGGATAGCGGAGACCATCATGAACGACCTTGATTTGCGCGACCTGGTGCTCGAAGAGTTGGCGTTTCAACCTGACATCAATGCCGCCAGCATCGGTGTGACGGTGCAGGACGGTGTGGTCACACTGTCAGGCCATGTCAGCAGTTATGCCCAGAAGATCAGTGCCGAGCGCACCGTAAAAGCCATGAAAGGCGTGCGTGGGCTGGCCGAGGAAATCGAAGTCCGGCTGAACAAACTCGAAGGCACCGCCGACGATACCATTGCCAGCCGTGCCCTGAAGATCATCGCCTGGAGCTCGGATGCCAATGTCGAGGGCATCAAGGTCACCGTTCACAAAGGCACGGTGACCTTGGAAGGCGAACTGGACTGGCAATACCAGAAGGAAGTGATCGAACAGGCGGTGTGGCGTCTGTCGGGCGTGATCAGCGTGCAGAACCGCATCACTTTGAAGGCGCGGGCCGATGCCAGCGATATTCGCCACCACATCGAACAGGCACTCAAGCGCAGCGCCGAGATTCAGGCCG
Source organism: Pseudomonas sp. TE3-3-F2023 (assembly GCF_036784815.1). NCBI lineage: Bacteria > Pseudomonadati > Pseudomonadota > Gammaproteobacteria > Pseudomonadales > Pseudomonadaceae > Pseudomonas > Pseudomonas sp. TE3-3-F2023. The sequence goes on from NZ_CP145113.1 coordinate 3,834,967, forward strand.
AAGGCATTCGCGTCACCGTCAACGGTGGTGTGGTCAGGCTGGAAGGCAAGGTGCATTTGCTTCGCGAACGGGAGCTGGTCGAGCGCGCCGCCTGGGCGGTGCCGGGCGTGAGCAAGGTCGAAGACTACTTGTTGATCGCCTGACCCGGCTGCCCACCACGAGATATGGTCATGAACAAAGATCAGCCCTGGAAGCTGTACTTGCTGGCGATCGGGCTTTCCGTGCTCGCCGCCATTCAGTTCGGCCTATTCGACCGTGCGGCCGTGCAGACCATCTCCTATAGCCAGTTCCTGCAATTGCTGGAGCAGCAGAAGGTCAGCGACCTTCGGGTAGAACACGACCGTATCCTGGGCAAGCTGCAGGAACCCATCGCCGGCCGCTCGATGTTCTCCACGGTGCGGATCGACCCGCAACTGAGCGAGCAACTGGGCCGCACGGGCGTGACCTTCACCGGAGTTGCCGAGGACAGCAACCTGGCTGCCATGGTGGGTTGGCTCATGCCGCTGATAATGATGCTGGCGCTGTGGTTCTTCCTGTTTCGTGGGGTAATCGATAAACAAGGCCTGGGCGGTCTGATGGGTGTGGGGAAGTCGCGCGCCCGGGTCTACGTCGAGCGTGACATCAAGGTCACCTTCGCCGATGTGGCGGGCATAGACGACGTCAAGGGCGAACTCACCGAAGTGGTGTCCTTCCTCAAGAACCAGGCGTTCTATGCCCGTCTGGGGGCGCATGTGCCCAAGGGCACATTGCTGGTCGGCCCCCCGGGCACCGGCAAGACGCTGGTGGCCAAGGCGATCGCCGGCGAAGCGGCGGTACCCTTTTTCTCGATCTCCGGGTCCGAGTTCGTCGAGATGTTCGTCGGCGTGGGCGCGGCGCGGGTGCGCGACCTGTTCGACCAGGCCCGACGCGCCGCGCCCTGCATCATTTTCATCGATGAACTGGACGCCCTGGGCAAGATGCGTGGCATCGGCAGCCTGGGTGGCAATGACGAAAAGGAACAGACGCTCAATCAACTGCTGGCCGAACTGGATGGCTTCGACCCACGCGAAGGCGTCGTGCTGCTGGCAGCGACCAACCGCCCTGAGATACTGGACCCCGCGCTGCTGCGAGCCGGACGGTTCGACCGGCAGATCCTGATCGACCGGCCTGACCGCAAGGGTCGCCTGGCGATCCTCAAGGTGCACCTGCACAAGATCGTCTACAAGAACGACCTGGACTGCGAACGCATCGCCGACATCACCCCCGGCCTGACCGGCGCCGACCTGGCCAACCTGGTGAACGAGGCCGCCATCGTCGCCACCCGACGTGCCAGCCAATGGGTCGAGCTGCAGGACTTCACCGCTGCCGTCGAGCGCCTGGTGGCAGGCGTGGAGCGCAAGGGCAACGTGCTGCGCGACGATGAACGCCAGGTCGTGGCGTACCATGAGATGGGCCACGCGCTGGCCGCAAGCAGCCTGCCGGCGATGGACCCGGTGCACAAGGTGTCGATCATCCCCAGGGCCGCTGGCTCGCTGGGGTTCACCCTGCAACGGCCGACCGATGACCGCTACCTGATCAGCGCGCAGATGCTCCGCGACCGGATCGTCGTGCTGATGGCCGGACGAGCCGCCGAAAGCCTGGTATTCGGCCAGGTGTCCACCGGGGCTGCCGACGACCTGGGACGCGCCACCGACATCGCCCGCCAGCTGATCACCCGATTCGGCATGAGCACGGAACTGGGCCAGGCAGTGCTGGAGCGCCAACAGGCCAGTTACCTGGGCGAATCGTTGTTGCGCCAGGAGCGCAAGGACTACTCAGAGCAGACCGCGCGCGAAATCGACCTGGGTATTCGAGGCCTGCTGGAAGACGCTTACGCCCGTGCCCGGACCTTGCTCGAGCAACGACGCGCCGACCTGGACACTGGGGCACGCCTGCTGTTGGCCAGGGAAACCATCACCCCGGAAGAATTCCCGGCGCTGCTGCCGGTGGCCAAGGACCCTGCCACCTATAATCTGGTCGATGCGGCCAAATGACACTCCAATCCAGTCCGAGTACCGACCATGCTCACCGTCACATTGATCAACATGCTGGTGGTGGTCCTGGTGGTGATCATCCACTACGAATGCCTGCTGCGCCTGAACGACTGGCTACCGCGGCTGAAACTGTGGAGCCGATTCCGGATCGTCGCAGGCGTATTCGGCGCGCTGCTGGCTCATGCGCTGGAGGTCTGGTGTTTCGCCCTGGTGTATTACCTGATGATTCACGCCGAAGGCTGGGGCACGCTCAGTGGCAACTTCGACGGCAGCTTCCTGGATTGCGTGTACTTTTCCTTCACCACCTACACCACGATAGGCTTTGGCGACATAGCGCCTAACGGCCATCTGAAGTACCTCACCGGCCTGCAAGCGTTGACAGGCCTGGTGCTGATCACCTGGACCGCGTCGTTCCTGTTCCTCGAAATGCAGAAATACTGGAAAGCCAAATAACGCCTGTTCAGGCGTCTGGGTGTGGCGTCCAGTGCCATTGCGCAACCTCAGGCATGTCTTCGCCATGCTCGATTAGGTACAGCTTGTGCCTTTCCATGGTCGACCAGTAGCGGGTTCGCGCCTGCTCCACCTGCGCTCGCAGGCGAGGCACGCGTTCGAACACATCAAGCACCAGCTGGTAGCGGTCGAGGTTGTTGATGACTGCCATGTCGAACGGCGTGGTGGTTGCCCCTTCTTCACGGAAACCATGCACATGGAAGCGCTGCGGGTTGGCACGCTTGTAGATCAGGCGGTGAATCAGGGCAGGATAACCATGGAAGGCGAAGATCACCGGCTGCTCTTCGGTAAACAGCGCGTTGAAGTCACTGTCGGGCAACCCGTGCGGATGCTGTTGCGGTGATTGCAGTGCCATCAGGTCAACCACGTTCACCACCCTCACCCGCAGATCGCCAACGTAATCACGAAGCAGGGTCACGGCCGCGAGCACTTCCAGCGTCGGCACATCGCCTGCGCAGGCGAGGACCACCTCCGGCAGGTCATCGTCATGGCTGGCCCATGCCCAACGCCCAATGCCGGCCTGGCAATGCAAATTCGCCGCCTGCCCATCCAGCCACTGCCATTCCAGCTGTTTTCCGACAACGATCACATTGATGTAGTCACGGCTGCGCAAGCAATGGTCAGCCACGGACAACAGGCAGTTGGCGTCCGGTGGCAGGTAGATGCGCGCAAGATCGGCCTTCTTGTTCGCCATAAGGTCGAGGAAACCTGGGTCTTGGTGCGAGAAGCCGTTGTGGTCCTGGCGCCAGACATGCGAAGTCAGGAGGATGTTCAGCGAGGCGATCGGCTTGCGCCAAGGCACTTCGGCGGCGGTCTTGAGCCATTTGGCATGCTGGTTGATCATCGAATCGACGATATGAATGAATGCTTCATAGCAGGAAAACAGGCCGTGCCGACCGGTCAACAGGTAACCTTCCAGCCAACCTTCGCATATATGTTCGCTGAGTATCTCCATTACCCTGCCGTCTGGCCCGAGGTGGTTATCTTCGACGCCGTGGGGATCCAACCAGACCTTGCTGGTCGCCTCGAACACGGCGTCCAGCCGGTTGGACGCCGTCTCGTCAGGCCCGAACAGGCGGAAATCGCGGGACACCAGGCTGTTCTTCATGACATCGCGCAAGTAACTGCCAAGAACCCGCGTCGCCTCTGCACGCACCTGTCCAGGGGCGTCCATCTTCACGCTGTAATCGCTGAAGCGCGGAAGGTCGAGCGCCCGCAACAGCAGCCCGCCATTGGCATGAGGGTTTGCGCTCATGCGCCGCCGTCCGGTCGGGACCAGTGCGGCCAGTTCCGGCAACAACGCGCCCTGGGCATCGAACAGCTCATGAGGGCGGTAGCTTTCCAGCCATTGCTGCAATTGCTGCAAGTGCAGCGGCTTGCGAAGATCACCCAGGGGCAGTTGGTGGGAGCGCCAGGTCCCTTCTACCCGCTGCCCATCGACGAATTTCGGCCCCGTCCAGCCTTTGGGGGTGCGCAATACCAGCATTGGCCACAACGGCCGGTCGATGGCTACGCCCGACTCGGTGTGCCGGGCAAGGCGCTGAATCTGGCAGATTTTCTCGTAGATCACATCAAGCGTCCTGGCCAACGCCCGATGAACCTCCATCGGTTCGTCGCCCTCGACAAAATAGGGGTCATAGCCATAGCCATACATCAGGCTGGTCAGCTCGTCCTCGCTGATCCGCGCCAGCACCGTCGGGTTGGCGATCTTGTAGCCGTTGAGATGCAGGATCGGCAGTACCGCACCGTCGCGCGCGGCATTGAGGAACTTGTTGCAATGCCAACTTGCGGCCAGCGCGCCGGTTTCCGCTTCGCCGTCGCCTATGACGCAGGCCACGATCAACTGCGGGTTATCCAGGGCAGCGCCATAGGCATGGACCAGGGCATAGCCAAGCTCGCCACCCTCGTGCAGAGAACCCGGGACATGCGGGCCGACATGGCTGCCAATGCCATACGGCCATGAAAACTGACGAAACAACCGTGCCATCCCCTGCGCATTGCGTTCTATCGCAGGGTTCAGCTCGGTATAGGTACCATCCAGATACGCCTGGGCAACCATGGCCGGGCCGCCATGGCCAGGGCCGGTGACGAAGAGCATGTTGAGATCGTAATGGCGGATCAGCCGGTTCAGATGGGTGTAGATCAGGTTCAGCCCCGGCGATGTGCCCCAGTGCCCCAGCAACCGGGGCTTGATGTCGGCCAACTTCAGCGGGGTGGCCAGCAAGGGGTTGCCCTGGAGATAGATCTGGCCAACGGTAAGGTAGTTCGCGGCCCGCCAGTAGGCATCCAGCCATTCGAGTTCCTCGGTACCTGGATAATCGTTCATGATCGCCCTCTCTGTCGATGGCGCGCACGCGTATGTGTACGCGTTCAGATATCCCCGGCGCGGATATCTTCTTCCCGTCGGCTCTGCTGACGGATCAGCAAGGTCAGCTCGTGCAGGTGGTCGGCCAACAGCCCCACCAGGTCGTCTGCAGTGACAATGCCGACCAACAGGCCAAAGTCATCGACCACCGGGATCCGCCTGATGTTGGCCCGTCGCATGTTCAGAATCACATCGAACAGGTCTTCATTCTGGTTTGCGGTAATCAATGGGCGTGGCAGGACATCGATGGCCTGGAGGTCTTCCTGGTCAGGAGGGTTGCAGGCGATGATCCTCAGCGCAAGGTCACGGTCGGTGATCAGGCCGATAGGCCGGTAACGGTCTCGATCGACAGGCTCGGCCAGCACCAGGTCACCGACGTGGTACCGACTCATCATCCGCGCTGCGGCGAAGATCGAAATGCTGGGGAGCGCAGTGACCACATCCCGGTTGCAGTATTTGCCGATGGACATGATGTTTCACCTTTTTGGAATGCGAAGACGGAGCGTCCCTGCTCCTGAAATCGGTCAGGTCAATCACTTGCTGCTTTTGATAGGAATCACTTTTTCAGGGTGAATCGCTTCTGCACGCTTGGGCAGATGCACCAGCAGCACGCCCTTGGCGAACTGTGCATTAATCTTTTCCGCATCTACTTCACGGGGTAGCTGGAAAACCCGCTCGAAGCTGCCGTAGTGCCGCTCTGACAAGTGGTACTCCTTGCGTTTTTCGTCAACCTCTTCCTGCTTCTCGCCGCGGATCACAACGTTGCCATTGACCAGCTTGATCTCGATGTCCTTGTCGTCCACACCAGGCAGTTCGGCGCTGATGCGAAACTCATCGGCCAGTTCGCTGATATCCATCGCCGGCATGCCATGGCTGAACAGTTCACGGCGCCAGAATGGCTCGACATCGAACGGGGTATGGCTGAACGGCATGCGCAATGGCCGGCGACCGAAATCGTCGAACAGGCTGTCGATCTGACGCCGCAACTGCTGGAATGGGCGCCACAGGTCCGATGGCTCGGTACTTGGCGGCGTAGCCTTGGCAGGTTGGGTGGTTGCGGAAGTGACAGGTACTTTCTTCGCTGTTTCGGACATGGCGACCTCCTCTAATGAGTAATGCCTCCCTGGGAGACGCCTCGATATTGCGCTGGCAGGCGAGCCCGCGTTTGACCTTTATCAATCAGCTGACTGCCGCCATCGCTTCTCGGATTGATACTGATCAAAGTCCCGCTCTGGCATGCGGCTAGCCTGAAAACTACGCAGTACATCCAGACAAGATCGAGGCGATCCATGGAGCGGGACGAAAGCAAAAGTGTCCGCTTGCTTGAAACCTTACCCGGCCCGGGCATTCAACAGTGCCTGCGCCTTGCACTGTGCAGCGCGCAGTTCAGCGAGGCGATGCCAGGCCAGTATTGCCTGCTGGCCAATCGTACCGAGCACTGGCCATGCAGCTACGTCAGCCTGCCCGGGATGGACGGACGGTTCCTGGTGACCACCCGCAGCGCACACTCTCTGGGGCAGCCAGGCGAGCTGCTGGGGTATTCAGGCCCTTTGGGCAGCGCCTGGCCAGTGCCCTTGCAGAGCGCACGGCTACTGGCGATCACACGTGGTGAAGGAATATTGGCGTTACTGTGCATGCTTGATGAAATCCGCTGCTGGCTACCTTGGGTGCGGGTGCGGTTACTGCACGACGGCTTTCCGCTGGAGCTCCTGCCCAACGAATGCCGGGCGTGGCTTCACAAACAAGAGACGGCGCCGCGCGACAGCTCCAGCGGATGGCGGCAACTGACACATCAACTGCAAGAGTTCATGCCAGATACAGTCTATGGTTGCGCGCCGGCTCAGGTGGCCCGGCAGGCGGCGCGAATGTGTTGGCAAAAAGGAGTTTCTCCCCAGCGCATCTGGCTGCGGTCCGATCATATGCCTCGACCAATCTGGGGGGATCAAGGTCCTCTGGATGGGCCGGTCCAACGCTACGACAGGGTCCTGACGGCGCTCAAGAGGGCTCCTCCAGCCGACTGAGGTTCAGCAGGCCTTGCAAGTCGACCAGTCGAACTTCCCGCCCGACGCACTTCACGAACCCTGCCTGGGTGAAACGGCTGAACAACCGGCTGACGGTTTCCAGAGTAAGGTCCAGGTAGTTGGCGATATCGCCTCGGGACATCGGCAGGTTGAAGACGTCTGCGCGCAGACCGCGTTCGTGATATCGCTCCGACATGCCGAGCAGGAAAATCGAAAGCCGCTGCTCGGCTCGCCCATGGCAGCAACGCAAGTGTTCGTCCTTGCCCTGAATCCCCAGACTCAGCATATGCAACAGCTGGTAGCGCAAGCCAGGGATCTGCCCCGACAGGTCGACGAGCTGATCCAGCCGGATGGAGCACACCAGCGAAACCTCCAGCGCCAGTGCATAGCTTCGATAATGCCGGGCACCGATAGCGTCCAGCCCCAGCATCTCCCCCGGCAGGACGAAGCCGGTAACCCGCTCGTTGCCCTCGGCATCGAGCAAGAAACTCTTGATGGCCCCTGAACGCAGGGCGTACACATGCTCCATGGGCTCATCGGCCTTGAACAGATATTCGCCCTTCTTCAAAGGCCGGTTACGGCGCACGATTCGCTCCAGCTTGTCCACTTCTTCGGTACCAAGGCTGGCGGGCAGGCAAAGCCGGCTCAACGAACACGCAAGGCACTTCACATGGGGCCTTTTCCCCATATCCAGAGGGCCTGACATGATCATGTCTCCGCTGTTTACATGCGGGTATTAATACAAATTAGCTGGTTCGCCCGGACTTTTTCAGGTGTTCTGACAAAGGGTTGCGCCATGTCGATCAAGGCTTGATGAAGATCAAGTCAAACCGCCGAGTTGCACTCATGCTCGACTATCGACCGGTTGCAAGCAGCTAGTACGGTTTGATTGACGCCCAGTCCAGACAGAAGGCGGAATCCATGAAAATCAATCACTTGCTTTTGATCGCCCCCTGCGATGATCGCTACAGCCCGGCCGTTGAGCTAAGCGCCGAACTGGCAATGGCCATGGACGCCAGTGTTTCGCTTGCAGCGCTACCGGTCCCCTCGCTCGGCGCGCAGAAACCGTCCGTCGAGTCGTACCTGAAACAGCGCGCTGACGATCTTGCATCCAGGGGCCTGGGTGTCGGTCCTGATGTCACGGTACTCAAACCCACGGCGAAAAGCGTCGCTACGCAAATCACACTCTGTAAGGCCGACCTGGTGATCATGGACCATGCCGCCGACTCTGCGGTGCGCCAGGCCGACCTGGACCTGAAACTGCTGGAAAAGGCCCCCTGCCCGGTGCTGTTCGCTCGCGAGCATGTCGCGCTCCGCCTGGAGAAGCTCTTCGTTGCCGCCCCTGCGAGCTGCGAAGACCTCGACGAACGGGCATTGAACACCCACGTCATCGAGGTAGCCAAGGCGGTATGCCAGGCTCGCAAAGGCAAGATGCATCTGTTTTCAGTCTACGACCAGGCGGCGCTGCTGCGCCATAGTGAGCACTACAGCCTTGCAGACATCCCGAGGTACGAAACCCTGGCCGCGATGTGCAAGGCGTTTGTCGGGCAGCTTGGGATTGCGACACTCCACCATCACCTGATCGTCGGCTCTTGCGCCCATTCCATCTGCGCCTATGCCAATCGTTGTGAATACGACCTGGTGGTAATCGCCAATGCACATAACCCTCGTCAGCAAGAGACCCTGCGCTATTTGCTGAACCACCTCAGATGCGGCCTTTTGGTGGTCAATGCACCGGACAGGGAAATGCAGCAAGCGTACGGAGCCTGGGGGAGCCATTACGATCCATCGTTGTTCCCCGCCTGACAGATGACAGTGACCGGTGACCGGGCAATTGACATGTATCAAGTCCGCTCAGGGCCGAGCGTCGAAACTGAACCTCCAATGTTCATTCCCGACCCACGAGGATCATTGCCATGGCACCTACAGAACCCTCCCGTCAATACACCGCCCCCTCGTTTCCCAAGCCTGCGGGCGAGCATTGGATCGAAGCCCTCGACAATGGCACCCATGTACTGATCAGGCCGCTACAAGCCAAGGACCGGGAGCGCGAGAGGGCCTTCATCGAACGGCTGTCACCGCAGTCGCGGCATTTTCGCTTCCTGTGTCAGATCAAAGAGCCCGGTGAGGCGATGCTCGACCAGTTGATGGCGGTCGACCAGGACCGACAAGCGGCTTATGTCGCCCTCGCCCATGTGGACGGCGAGCTGCAGGAGGTGGGCATATCGCGTTATGCCGCCATTGCCGGCAAGGATGAATGCGAATGCGCCGTGACGGTGCTCGACAGCTGGCAGCACCATGGCCTGGGCCGCCTGTTGCTCAAGCACCTGACCGATCATGCCCGGGCAAAGGGCCTGCGGCAGATGTACTCGATCGACTCAGCCGCCAACCTGGCGATGCGCGACTTGGCCAAGGCGGCAGGATTCACCACCACTACCGATCCGGATGATCCGGCCCAGGTCATCCATCGCCTCAACCTGACCTGAAGCGCCGCTGCGCCAGCGCCTGGGGCAGCCACCGTGCTGCCCCGCCCGCTGCAAGCCCCACGACCTCCGGCCCTATCCGCACGAGGAGGGTATCCATGAACGGTAATTCGCGGAAACTGATGGAAAAGCTCTACGGCAAGCAATACCAGGTCGACAGCGCTGAGATCGCCCCCCTGCTGCATCAATTCGCCGAACCCTTGCCTGACCTGGACTCCCCCGCTTTCGCTGCGCTGTTCGACCGCTACGCCGACGCCCGTGTGGTGATGCTGGGCGAGGCAAGCCATGGCACCAGCGAGTTCTATCGCGCCCGCGCGGCAATTACCCGCCGGTTGATCGAACAGCACGGCTTCAACATCGTGGCCGTCGAAGCCGACTGGCCGGATGCCGGGCACGTCGACCAGTACGTGCGGGGCTTGGCCCATTCGGCATGGAAGCGCCATATTTTCAGCCGTTTCCCAACCTGGATGTGGCGCAACAGCGAGGTCAAGGCATTCGCCCACTGGCTGCATGGACACAATCGCCTGCTGGCCGTCGAGCGCCGCGTGGAGTTCAGAGGCCTGGACGTCTACAGCCTGCGCAACTCCATTCATGAAGTGCTGGCCTTTCTGGACCGGGCTGATCCGCACCTGGCCCGCGAAGCGCGCCACCGTTATGGTTGCCTGACGCCCTGGCAGGATGACCCGGCCCTGTACGGCCACTTCGTCGAGCGCGGTGGCGTCATGCCGTGCGAGCAGCCTGTGGTAGAACAACTGAATGTGATGCTGGCCGAACAGCTGTCGGGCCTGATCCGCAATGACGAAGCGTTCTTCAATGCCACCCAAAACGCACGGGTGATCATCGCTGCGGAGCAATATTACCGCGCGATCTACCGAGGCTCGACCGCCTCCTGGAACCTGCGCGACCGGCATATGTTCGATACCCTGCGCGCACTGCTGGAACATCGCGGGCCACACGCCAAAGCCGTGGTCTGGGCACACAATTCCCACATCGGCAACGCAGATGCCACGGAAATGGGTTGGAAAGGCCAGTTCAACATCGGCCAACTGTGCCGTAAAGCCTTTGGCCGGGAGGCCGTGCTGATCGGCATGACCACTGACCGCGGTCAAGTGGCCGCCGCCAGTGACTGGGATGGAGACATGCTGATCAAGGACGTCCGCCCTTCGCGGTCGGACAGCTGGGAGCACCAGTTCCGCCTGGCAGGCGTACCGGCTTCCTTGACCGACTGGCGAGACCCACAGCGCAAGGAGTTGCGTCGCATCTTGTCCATGCCACTGCTCGAGCGCGCGATCGGCGTCATCTACCGACCGGAAAGTGAACGGCTGAGCCATTACTTCGAAGCAGTGCTGGCCGAGCAATTCGATGCCATGCTCTGGATCGAACAGACCCAGCCGGTCAACGCCCTGCCACTACCGAAACAACAGCACCTCGAACCGGAAGACGAAACCTATCCGTTCGGTGTCTGAATATCCGGCCTGCAAGCCTCAGGGGGAAGAGGCTTGCAGGTGGGTGACGAACCAGTCGCCTGCCAGGACGGCAACTTCGGTCAGGGTACCTGGCTCTTCAAACAGATGCGAAGCGCCCGCCACCACCTCCAGGCGATGCTCGCAACGCAGCATCTCGCTGGCCAGGCGATTCAACTCCAGGACCTGCACGTCCCTGCCACCGACGATCTGCAGGGTTGGGGCTTGCACACGACTTAGCGCTTCACCTGCCAGATCGGCACGCCCTCCCCGGCTGACCAGCGCTGCCACCACATCCGGGCGGTCAGCCGCCGCACACAGTGCCGCCGCCGCACCCGTGCTGGCGCCGAACACGCCGATTCGCAATGAGCGAAGCTCGGGGTCCTGCGCCACCCAGTCGATGACATCCGTAAGCCGCTTCGTCAGCAGCGGGATATCAAAGCGCAGCGCTGCAGTCTGGTTATCCAGCCTCAGCTCCTGCTCGGTCAACAGGTCGAACAGCAACGAGCCGAGGCCGCGACTGGCGAGCACGTCCGCCACATACTGGTTTCTGGCGCTCAGCCGGCCGCTGCCGCTGCCATGGGCAAAAATGACCAAGGCACGGGTGTCGGTAGGTAACCGTAGGTCCGCCAGCAGTTCTACGCCCGGCCATTTCATCGAACGCAGCTGCACCTCATTCATCTTCAGCCTCCCCGGCACGCGCCCTGGAGGACTCCGCGAGCCCGGCCTTGTCCATCAGCGCGATGACTTCTTCGTCCGACGTCTGGGGAAAATCCTGGTACCAGTAGCCGACCGAAACCATCCGCTCAGGCACCAGCGGGCAGACCACCTCGTCCACTTCGCCCCACATGGCCTCCAGCGTTTCTGGTGGCGCGACTGGCACCGCGACTACGATACGCAAAGGGGACAACGCCCGTGTCGCCTGAATGGCCGCCATCATCGAGGCCCCGGTTGCCAGGCCATCATCAACCAGGATTACGGTCTGGTCCTTGAGCCGAAGCGGTGGTCGGGTACCTCGATAGGCGCGCTCGCGACGTATCAGTTCCTGGGTTTCCCTGGCAACCACGCTTTCCAGCAAGGTGCGATCGACCGGGTAAGTCCGCAGTGCATCGTCGTTGAGAATCTTCACCCCACCCCCGGCGATCGCACCCATGGCATATTCAGGGTGCGACGGTATTCCAAGCTTGCGCACTACCAGCAGGTCAAGGCGAACCTTGAGGGCGGTAGCGACCTCGTAAGCCACCGGCACGCCGCCTCGTGGCAAGGCGAGCACGATCACATCAGCCCGTCCGGCATATCGGCTCAACGACGCCACCAGGCAGCGACCGGCTTCAGCACGGTCGGGGTACAGGGTGCGACGAGCAAGATCATGCGACATGGAAACCTCCCGCGCCGCGACGGGCGCCTGTCGTTTCAGCTACTGGCAAGCACTACCGCCATTCAAGGCAGCGTCGCCCGGGCCTCTTCAGGCAGCAGGTCGAACTGCTCGAGGCAGCGCTGTTCATCGTCTGCCGTCAACGCCTTGTATGCGCTCACTTCCCGCATCGGCGTTTCGAACAAGGCCAGGCGTATCACCCCATTACGGTCCAGAAACGTTTGCGCCAGGCAGGTACACACCGGCTTGCCGACCAATGCCGTGAGCTTTTCATCCTCAGGGGTGTTCACCCGGGCCTGCAGGCTGTCTGTGCAATTCTCCACGATTCGGTCCACCGAGCGCCCCGCCAGCCAAACCGTGCCGCCAGCGAGCAACGCCAGGAACAGCAACATGCCCAAGAGCACATTCGACTCCTGGGTGACCGAACGCAGGAAGGCAAGCCGAGCCTGCCAGCCCGTGGCCTTGCCATTGAATATGGTCTTGCCTACCGTGCGTTTCACGCCACGCTGCACCACCCACCCCAACGCCACGCACAAGGCGAGCAAAGCCAGCAGCACGAGTGGATGTTGCATCGGCAGGCGCCAGTTCGGGCTCAACGCCCGGTAGGCAGCGACCACGGCGAGCAACGCGAAGATGGCCACGATCAAACCCAGGCTACCCCGTGGCCGATGCATCCAGGCCCGGAGCTTCGACCTTGCTTGTGTTTCCATGACAACCTCCCGGCCCAGGCTAGCGCACTGGGTCAATGGCAACGGTTTCCTGATACTCGGGCACGTACACCTGCCAACCGAGTTCGATGCTGATACGTCGCCGCAGCGTGTCGGCGGCATGGGGCTCGCCATGAATGACGTAGGTCTGGCGTGGCGGGCGGGCGAATCCGCGCAGCCACTCCATGATCTCGTCGGCATCAGCATGAGCAGACAGGTTCTCCATGGCATGCACCTGGGCCCGGATGGGCACGTCTTCGCCATGCAGGCGGACACTGTGCGCACCGGCGACGATGTCGGCGCCACGCGTACCACCGGCCTGGAAACCCGAGAACAGGATGCTGTTACGTGGGTTGGGAGCCAGCGCCTTGAGATGGTGCAGAACCCGTCCACCGGTCGCCATGCCACTGGCGGCGATGATTACAGAAGGCTCACGCAACTGATCCAGACGCCGGGACTCATCGACCGTACGAATGATATGCGTGCCCCTGCACATTGCAGCGCACTCCGCCGGCGTCAAGCGATGCTCGCTCCTGAACTGTTGGTACAGGGTGGTCGCGTCGGTGGCCATCGGGCTGTTGAGGTAGACCGGGACGTCGGGTATCAGGCCATCGCGTTTGAGCTTGTACAGGTGGTACATCAGCAACTGTGCACGTCCAACGGCGAACGACGGTACCAAGGTTATGCCATGGCGCAGGAGAGTCTGGTTGATGACCTGGGCCAGGAATTGCTCGGTCGATTCGGCTGGATGCTGGCGATCGCCATAGGTGGACTCCACCAGCAGCACGTCTGCCGTCCTGATCAGTTCCGGCGCGCGCATGATCGGGTCTTGTGGTCGACCCAGGTCGCCAGACAAGACCACCGTATGGCCGTCGACCTTGATCTGTACCGTCGCCGCGCCGAGTATGTGCCCAGCCGTGCGCAACAGCAGCTCCATCCCCGGCGCGATCATGGTCGGGTGATGCAACTCCACAGGGCGCAACAATCCCAAGGCGCGCTTTGCATCCTGTTCGGTGTAAAGCGGGCGTGCCGGGGAATGCTTGGAGTAGCCGTGCCGGTTGGCATGCTCGGCCTGCTCTTCCTGCAACCGGGCACTGTCAAGCAAGAGGATCTCGGCCAAGGCACAGGTGGCCGGCGTAGCGTAGACCGGCCCGCTATAGCCTTCCTTCGCGAGCACCGGAAGATAACCGCTGTGGTCGAGGTGGGCGTGGGTCAGCACCACGGCATCGAGCGCGCGCAGCGCCGCCGATAGCGGTTCCCAGTTGCGCAGGCGCAGTTGCTTGTAGCCCTGGAACAACCCGCAGTCGATCAACACACGGCTGCTGCCGCGGGTCAGCAGGAACTTGCTGCCGGTCACGGTCCCGGTACCACCGAGGAAGGTCAGCTGCATGGCTAGGGCTCCAGGGTTTCGGCCGCTTGAGGGTGAACTGCCAGCACGCTGCACGGCGGGCGGCTGACTATGCGTTCAGTGGTGTCGCCGAGCAGCTTGTCCAGGCCCTTGGGCTGAACGACACCCATGACCACTGCGTCGATATCCAGCACAGTGACCTGCTCGCGAATCACCTGAACCGGGCTTCCTTCCATGAAGTGGCGGCGTTCCGCCGCGACCCCCTCGGCGTCCGCCAGGGTGTCGAACGGCTCCTTCAGGGCACTGCGCATCTCATCGATCCACGCCTGGGTGACGTTCATGTCCGAAGCGAACACGCCCGTAAGGTTGTAGGCCGAGAGCAGGTGCAACTGCGCATCGCATTGCAATGCAAGTGCCTGCGCGGCGCGGATCAGACCACGGTTGAAGGACGCCTGGACCTCGGGCGTTTCGCTGAAGGAAGTGTCAACGGCGACCAGCACACGTTGGGGCAGTGACGCCGCTGCCGCCGGTACGAAGTGCATGATGCCCTTAAAGCCCCGCATCAACGCGCAATCCAGGGGAGTGCTGAACAGTCGCACCATGGTTGGCGTCGCTTCGCTGTCCTTGATGACCATGTCAGGCTGTAGTTCGCTGATGTAGTCGATGGCCTGGCTGCGGATATCGCCCGCCTGCAGGCTGTCGACCGTCAAGGCGACACCGCTGCTGCGGTGGCGCTCCACCAAACCTGCCAGCCGAATACGGTAGTGGTCGAACTGACGCTGGATATCGGCCTCGTTCAATCGCTCTTCGCGCAGCAGGTGCTCCTGCGTCGGTTCGAACAAGCCCAGTACATGCACACTGGCACCACTCACATGCGCCAGGGCCAGGGCCCGGCGTAGCGCGGCCGAATGCGGATCGAGCTCGGTGAGCAGCACCAACAGTTGTCGATATTGACCCATGGCGAACCTCCGGGCTTGCGCGGCTGGCGTGATGATGTAGGTGATTGTCCGAAAGCAGGCCTGTTCGCGCTTGATACAGATCAGAAAACCACCAGCCGAGCCTGAACTTGACGATTGTCAGAACCGGCGCCGCCCAGCACGGTACAAAAGCTCTGGCAAGCATCGATCAGGTGAGCGGGAGGCGACATGAACAGGCAGCAGACCGAAAAGCCAGACGCGTGCGAACATTGGATCGAAAAGCTTTCTGACGGCACTGCCGTACTGATCCGCCCCCTGCGCGAGGAAGACCGCGAAAGAGACCGCCGCTTTCTCAGCACGATCGCCTTCGAGACCCGGCGTTTCCGCTTTATTGCCGGGCTCAGTGGCGGTGTCCCGAGCCTGGATGCGCAGCATATGCCAGTGGACCATCACCAGCGTGAATCCTACGTTGCCCTGGTCCATGCAGATGGGCAGTTGCGCCAGATCGGGGTCAGTCGGTATGCCTGTGTTCCCGGCAGCCGCCTGTGCGAATGCGCCGTAGCCGTACATGAAGAGTGGCAACGCAAGGGGCTGGGCCGACTGCTGATGCAGCACCTGATCGCAGCCGCAAAGCGCAATGGCTTTCACTCCATGATCTCCAGGGACCTTGCGAACAACTACGCCATGCACCGGCTGACCAAGGCCCTGGGGTTCACCTCCCGCTACCTGGGTGGCGATGTCAGCGAAATCATTCACGAGCTCGATCTTCGCGCCTGAAAGCAAGGCCCTTTCGGGCCTTGTCTCTCAGCCTTGGGAATGCTCTGGTGAAATCACCAGCACGCTGCTGGACAACCGATGCAACACCCGCTCTGCAGTGGTACCGATGAACCAGCCAATGCCGTGATGGTGGTAGCTGCCCATGACCAGTACATCGATATCATTGTTCTCCATGAACAGCGCCAGCACCTTGGCCGGGTCTCCCAGCCGCAGGTGGCGGTGTTCGGGGGCGATACCGTTGCGTTCGGCAAGTGCCTGGAAGGCCTCGCTTTGCGCCTCGTGCAGTGTCTGGGCGAGGTTGGATTCGAACAGAAACGAATGCTCGCGGCTGCCGCTTGAGTCCAGATACATGGACCCCAGGTCGTATGCATATAGCAGTTCGATCTGGGCGTTGCACTGTAATGCCAGTTTCAACGCTTCGCTGATGATCTGGTCGTTGAACCCCTCGAACTGGTCCTCGGGGCGGGACAGGTCCACGGCAGCCAGAATCTTGCGCGGCAGCGCGTGGCTGGCCTGATGCACCAGATGCAGGGGGATGCGGGTTTCGCGCAGCAACTGAATGTCGAGCGAGGTGAACATCGCCCGCACCCACCAGGGTTCATGCTCGAAGGCCTTGATCAGCATGGCGAACGGCTGCTCGCGCAGGTGGACGAGGATCTCGTCCAGCGGATGCTGCACCCATACCACTTCGGTGGTGACCGTGACCCCGTTACGGCGCATCGAAAGCGCTTGGGTTTCCAGCCATCCACGGTGTTGCTGTACATAACCTTCACGCATCACAGCCAGTGCCTGGTCGTTGACCAGGCCCGCCGTGGCAAGGCCTTCGAGATAGTCGAAAGCAACGATATGCAGGGCCATGCCCTTGGCCTTGGCCAGCGCAGCCGCACGGTCGTAGACCGGGGTGCGCCGCATCAGCGGCGAGGCGATCAGCAGGAGTCTTTGCGGGTTGTCCATGGCGCACCTCAGCGGTTGGGAAGTGTTGCTGGATCATCCATCAACCGCACCTGGCGGATTTGATGTTTATCAACTGAACCACTGGGCGGACAAACGGCAACGCCCGCTGCGCGGAAATTTGATGCTGGTCAAAGCTCTTGGCCGTTAACGGCGCAATCTGACCCTACACCAACAACAATCATCGAATGCACCGGAGGCGTGCCATGGCGCACATGAAAACCATCGAAGTCGCCCATGAGACGTTCGCCAGCCAGCGCGATGGCGTGATGAAAATGGCCATCACGCCCTGAACCACCCCTGTTGCCGGCAGGGATGCCTTCGTTCCGCATGGATTTGCAGTTGGTTTGCTCATGCATGCTCTTTGGAGGCTTCCATGAACATATACGTCGAAAATAATCCTGAACAGGACCGCTGGTGGGTCCGCATGGACGACTGCCGGGTGAGCTTCAATACGCCCGACGAAGCGCAAGCCTTCGTCGATCGGTTGAATGCGCGTCTCAACGCGCCCCATTCACGGGACATGCTCGCCGAATGGTCACCACGCCCAGATATAGGCAGCGTGGGCAGAGCCAATGCACGGATGGCAGCCCAGGCAGGTCTCCGATGCGCGAAGGAGGCCTGAAAATGACTGGCCTACTGAAAGTGACCTTGCTCGACCAACCTGCAGCGTCGAGCCCGGCAACACCGATTCACCTGAAACCGCTGACGACCCTGTGCACAGAGTGCCGTGTCAGCGGGCTGTGCCTGCCCACCGGTCTGCCCGTGCACGACAACAGTTGCCTGGGCGCACTGATCGGCCCGCGCATGCGTATTCGCAAGGGCGCCGCCCTGTTCAACGCCAACGATCCGCTGACGACGCTTTATGCCGTGCGCTGCGGCAGCTTCAAGACCAGCCTGAACAGCGCCGAAGGCCAGGGCGTGGTGATCAACTTCTGGATGCCGGGCGATGTACTTGGGCTCGACGCCATCGCCACCGAACATCACGTGTGCGATGCCATTGCCCTGGAAGACAGCGAGGTGTGCCCTGTCCCCTATCGCCGGCTGCAGGCATTGGCGCGTGACTTTCCCGTCCTGCAGCAAAGCCTGAACCGTTTGATGAGCCGAGAAATCGTGCGTGAGCATGAGCGGGTGCTGATGCTGTGCAACCTCACCGCCGAACAACGCCTGGCAAGCTTCCTGGTCGGGTTGTCACGGCGCTTCGTCAGCCGCGGTTATTCTGCCCACGGCTTCATGCTGCGCATGTCCCGGGAAGACATGGCTTCGTACCTGGGTCTGCGCCTGGAAACGGTGTGTCGCTCGGTCGCCCGCTTGCGCGCGCTGGGCATCGTCAGCATGCGTGGCAGGCTTGTCGAGATACTCGATCTGCCAGCCTTGATAGCCCTCGAGCAAGGCGGCGCGGAAGTCAGCCCTACGCACACCTCGAAGGCGCCATGCTCGACACGGTGAATGTCAGCCACGGTGCCGTCGCGCTGGGCATCGGCATGCTGGTGGGGCTTGAGCGCGAGCGCAAGAAAGGCCGCAATGAAGATCATGCCGCTGCCGGCCTTAGGACCTTCGCCATCACCGCCCTGCTGGGCTACGTCAGCATGTTGCTGGCCGGGCCGGTGCTGGTCGGGGTCGCCAGCCTGGGCCTGGTTCTGATGCTGTGCATGCATTACCGCAAACACGCCGACAAAGACCCCGAAGTCACCAGCGAAATCGCCCTGCTACTGGTGCTGACGCTGGGCGCACTGAGCCTTGACGAGCCAGAACTTGCCACGGCGGTCGGCGTGGTGCTGACCGTGCTGCTGGCACTGCGCCGCGAGCTGCACCATTTCGTGCTCCAGCAGCTGAGCGAGGAAGAGCTGCGCGATGGTTTGATGCTGCTGACGGTAGCGCTGGTGGTGCTACCGTTGACACCGGACAGGTTCATGGGGCCGTATGACGCACTCAACCCTCGCACCATCTGTACGCTGGTCGTCCTGCTGATGACCGTCGGTGCACTGGGGCATATCGCCTTGCGTCTGGTGGGCCCACGCTACGGCTTGCCCCTGAGCGCGATCGCCTCAGGTTTCGCCTCCGGCACGGCAACCATTGCGCTGCTTGCCCGTGAGGCACGTCGGCAAGTCACAGCCGTGAGGCCCTTGGCCGCCGCAGCCGTACTGTCGAACCTCGCCAGCATCGCGCAGTTCGCCCTGGTGCTAGGCATCGTCGACCGACACCTGTTGAAGCCTTTCGTGGCCTCGATCGGGCTCGGTACCGTGAGTACGGTGGTTTACGGCACTTTGTTGCTTGCGCCCTGGCGCAGCGACCAAGGCACTTCAACAGCGCATCAGGGCGATGGTGCCTTCGATCTCTTCACAGCCCTGATCATCACCGTCGCGCTGACCGGAATCGCCTTGTTCTGTGCATTTCTACTTCACCATCTGGGCCACAACGGGGTCAGTATCGCGGCCTTCATCAGCGGATTGGCCGATGCTCACGTAGCGACAGCGTCGGTCGCCTCCCTGGTCGTTGCCGGTAGACTCGGTGTAGATGGCCTGGTAGTACCCGGTTTACTGGCATTGACCGGCAATACCTTGACCAAATGTATTCTGTCCCTCGGTAGCGGCGGCTGCAGCTTCGGGAGATACCTTGTTCCCGGCCAACTGGTCATCCTCGGTGCAATGTGGCTGGGGCTTTTGATATGAGGTTGTATCAGCAACCTGAAGAGGCGTGCCCGCAACGAAGCCGGCCAGGAAGGCAACGGCCTGGCCAACGCGGGTTCGGGAGCACCGTCGGCAGCATGGCGACCCCGTGATCGCCGGTTATGACGCTATTCCCCCTGCTGGCCAACATCAGGTTTCCGCGCAGGTGCCGTGAACCAGCGCTCGTGCGGCACCCACTTTTCCTGCGCGGGGTCGCCCAGGTAATGCGGCGACATGATCTGCACCCCGTACTCGTTGAACACATCCTGAATGTTGCCGTGCAACAGGCTCAGCAGTTCTGCCCGTGGCCGTGGCTCACTCGGCACCGCCTGCGCCACCAGGCGATACTCGGGGTAGAAATCCGAAAGCCCGGTCTGAAACACCTGCGGCCTGGGTTTTTCCAGTATGCCGTCGGTACGCTTGGCCGCCTCCACCAGCATCGCCTCCACTTGGCGCCACGGCGTGTCGTAACCGATGGTGACCCCAGTATCGACGATGTAGCCCTGCCCCTGTACAACACGTGAAAAATTGCGTGTCACCGAGCCGGTGATCATCGAGTTGGGCAAGGTCAACACTTCGCCCAGTCCAGTGCGGATCGTGGTGTTGAACATGCCGACTTCGGTCACCGTGCCCTCGTGGTCACCTACCCGCACATACTCGCCAGCCTTCAAGGTGCGTGAATAGGTCAGGATCAGGCCCGCTGCCGCCTGCCCGACAATGCTGGAGGCGCCGAGAGAAATCATCAGCCCGAGCAGCACCGACAGCCCCTTGAAGGCGTCGGTGCCGGAACCCGGCAGGTACGGGTACGCCATCACCAGGGCGAACAGCCAAATGGCAAGCGAGGTCAGGCGTGTGGTTGGCTGCAGGGTTTCCTCGGTCAGCCACTTGAGGGTGCCCGGCCGAGCCATTCGCTCCAGCAGGCGGCGACTGAAGCCACTGATACCGCGGGCGATGAAAAAAATGATGATAGCCACGGCGATGCCGGGAATTGCCTGCAAAATGCCGTCGAGCAGATAACGTAACAGGTCGATCAAGTGGACGTTGAGGCTTTCCCCCCAAGGCCGGGTGTAGGGGAATTGCGACAGCACGAAGCTCAGCCACTGGTAGCTCAGCAACAGTACTACGCCCCAGTGCAGCAGCCGCAACAGGCGTTCGATCACGGTGTAGACCAGCTGCATGTCCAACAGCGGCATCTGCCCGAGCCGTATCTGCCGGGCGCGCTCGCGCATCAGCTGCGGCAACAGGCCTTGGAGCTTGCGCCGAGCCAGATTGGTGCCCTTGATGAGCACCACGTAGATCAACGTGGCCAGCGCCGAGTAGCCTGCTGCCTTGAGCAGAAAGCGCAGGCTGCGGGCCTGACCGGTCTCGTCGACCACCAGGCGCAGCATAGCGGCTGCCTGCTCGGCGGCTTCGCGAGTATCGCCACCGGCCAGGCCCAGGTCCTGCGGCGCAATGATGAAGGCACGCCGCCCTCCCAACAGCACCAGGTGGCTATTCAGGATGGGGGCGACGCTGACCTTCAGCTCATCAGTCCCGCGCAAGGCCTCGTCGATCACGGCTGTAGCCCGTTGCACCCGCGCCGCCGGCGTTTCCCCCAGCAAGGTGGCGTGGAAGATGAAGATGCCGCGATTGGCGATGGTCAGCTCGGCCGGCTCACCGGGCACGCCATCTGTGGCACTGCCTGCAACCTCGATACCGTGCCCGGCCATGGGCTGCAGGGTGAAAAGAATCAACAGCAGGCAATAAAGGCGCTTCATCATGAAATCCCCGGGCCCCTATGGCGAAAACCATGCAGGTAGTGATAGCACAGCGTTTACTGCCCAGGGCTGAGGAACCAGCGGAAATACGGGTTGCTGCCGTCCTGCTCGCTGTCTTCGGACCGATAATAATTTCTTTGACATCAATCAAGTGGCACTCGTGCTCAATTGACTGATCGGCGCCTCTCTCACGGCCCAGTTGACTGCAGCAGCAATCAGGCTTAGAACAACCGCGGTCTTCCAGGCCAAATCATAGCTCCCCGTCATATCGTAAGCCGCCCCCCCGACCCAACCGCCCAAGAAGGCGCCAACCTGATGGAAGAGGTAGACGAGTCCGCCAAGCATCGAGAGATTGCGAACACCAAATACCGAAGCCACCACCCCATTTGTCAATGGAACGGTTGAAAGCCAAAGAAAGCCCATAGCCATCCCAAACAGGTAAGCCGTGACATTACTCACCGGGATAGCGACAAAGGCGACGATGACCGCTGCTCGCATCAGGTAGAGCGCCGTTAGCAGCTTCGGTTTGGACATTCGCCCGCCGAGCCAGCCGGCTGTGTAGGTCCCCAGAATATTGAAAAGCCCAATGAGTGCAAGAACCGTGGTGCCCGTTTGGGCAGTAAGCCCCTTGTCCATCAGGTACGCAGGCAAATGGACGCCAATGAAAACGACCTGAAAACCACAAACGAAAAATCCAAATGTAAGAAGCCAGAAGTCAGGATGCGAACTCGCCGCCCGAAGCGCTTGCACGATACTCTGGTCACCGGGCTTTCGCTCAGTCGGGGCATCTTTCAACATAGCGACCAGGGGGATGATGAGCGAGGCGAACAGGGCGAGAACCAAAAGTGCTTTCTCCCAGCCAATTCCTTGGATGAGCCCCAGAGAGCCGGGGAGCATCGCGAACTGGCCAAAGGATCCCGCTGCGCTCGCAAGCCCCATTCCCGTACTTCGTTTTTCAGCTGGTAGTGCCCGTGCCACCACCCCCAGGAGCACTGAGAAGGATGTGCCGGAAAGGCCAATGCCGATGAGCACGCCCGCACTCATCATCAAAGTCGACGCCGAGTCGGAGAAACTCATGCAGACCAAGCCCAAGACGTAGAACACGCCCCCTACTCCAACGACTTTACCCGCACCATATCGATCGGCCAGAGCCCCAGCGAATGGCTGTGCGAACCCCCACACCAGGTTTTGTATTGCGATCGCAAACGAAAAGACCTCCCGTCCCCATCCAAATTGAGCACTCATTGGCGACAGAAAAAGCCCGAAGCCGTGCCGAATCCCTAGCGACAATGACAATATCACTGCACTACCCAACAATACCCACCGGCTATCTCGCAAGACATGCGCCATGAAAAATTCCTGTCTAATTCTTATCCAGTCAGAGGCATTACCAAATCCAAACCAACTCTCGCACCCGGCTTATCAAAAGCCCTGAAAGCCTAATGGCCAACAACGCAAAGTGAAGGTTCGCGAAACATAACGCACGACTCAGATAGACAGTTGATCAGTCGCGACATATCGGAGAGATTCGCGACGCAAATGGCACACCAGTCACCGAGAAAAACCTGCAACACTATTCAATAAATCCCTGAGTATCAAACAATAAAAAACACCTCTGAGGGTGCGTTTTCCTTATGCCTCTACGGCGCGTGCCAATAACAGGACATAAAACAATCATCGAATATCAGCCAATCCAACAGACACGCTCGACGATACCCTGCCGAATAAAAAGCAAAAAAACCTAGGAAAACCTAGGTTTTTTGCAAGTAGTACCTTGGATGGCGGCTTTAACGCCTAGGCTCAGGATACGTCGCGCAGAAATCAACCTCCCCAACCGGGCTCGCATCAATCTCAGGCGTATTGCCAAGCGCGACCGCATCTTCCAAAACAATTTCCCTGGATCCTAGTTCATGTTTAAGGTCGGCACGAATCATGCGAAGCAACGACCAGGTCAGCACACCGAGCACAGGTATCAAAGGCAGCGCGACGACAATGGTAGAAGTCTGAACAGCTTTCAGCCCGCCGACCTTGAGAAGCCCGATGCCAATGACCGCCAGTAACAGCGCCCATACAATCCGCAGCCAGCGCTGAGGTTCTTCATAACCGCTCAGCTCATTGGATGTAACTGACGCAAGCACATAAGCTGCCGAATCAAGCGTCGTTGCCAGGAATACAAAGCAAAGAAGAACGAAAGCGCCAATAACGAGACTTGAAAACGGCATGGTTTTCAAGATGGCGAGTACTGCCGCCGGAATACCCTGTGCTGACAGAATAGCACTGACATCCAGCTCGCCTGTCAGCTGCAGATTAAGCGAGTAGCCGCCCCAGACAGCGAAGAACAACCAGCAACCCAGGCTGCCCCACACAAGCTCCGCCAAGATGAGTTCCTTGATTGTCCGACCTCGAGAAATACGAGCAACAAACAATCCCATCATGGGTGCATAGGCAATCCACCAGGCCCAATAGAAAATTGTCCAGTCCTGAGGGAACGTACCTTTTGCAACTGGGTCCGTCCACAGACTCATGTGGATGAAATTATTGACCATCAGGCCCAGGCTGTTGGCCCAACCATTGATGAGCAACAAGGTGGGGCCAACAACCGCAGCGAACAAAAGAAGCGCAAACGCCAAATAGACATTTATATCACTGAGTATCTTTATCCCCTTGCTCAGCCCAAACCAGACACTCATGCCGAACATCAATGTCCAGAGTGCCAAAACGCACATGTCAAATACAAAGGACTGCTGTATTCCAAAGATGTCACCGGCCAAGGTCGAGACCAGGGGCACAGCCAAACCAAGGGACGTGCCCACGCCGCCGACAATACCGAAAACCACCACGGTATCAAGCGTAATACCCATCCAACCGTTCGACTTGTCGCCCAAGACACCACGCGCGGCCACCGACAATCTCACACCGGGCTGTCTACGAACATACATCGAGTAGGCAATTGGCAAGGCCGGCAAGCAGTAGAATGCCCACGGGGTCAGCCCCCAGTGGAACTGACCATAGGTCAACGCCCACTCTGCCGCCTCACGACTGTGAGCAGCCACATTCAAAGGGGGGGCATTAAAATAATAAATTGGCTCAACCCAGGCCCAGTTAACAATGGCTATGCCGATACCGCCGCAAAAAATCATGGCGACCCAGCTGAAATAGGAAAACTCCGGAACGTCACTCTTTCGTCCAAGGCGAATATTGCCGTAACGCCCGAACGCCATCCACAGCAGAAACACGACAGTCATCAAACCGGAAACCAGGTAGAGCCAACCAAACTTCCCGGTCGCAAACGCAAACATCTGATTTATTACCGCATTCCCCGCTTCGGGAAACACAATAAGCGGAATCGTAACGCCAAGTATCACTGCAATCGATGGCCAAAATACACGACCATCCAACGAGGCACCATCTTTTAACTTACTCATTTGGCATATCTCCTCAGAACGTTCGATTCAACACCAGGCATCTGTTGAATACAAATATGTCAAGCACGATTACAGCCCCTGCTCAAACAGATCTAGTCCCTTGGAGAGATGAAAGGCCGCTAGCCTTTCCCGAACATATATTGTGCTTATTATTCATATTCGCCTCTAATTGTATTTAATTATTATTTCAGCGGCACAACCAAATAAACCTCAACCCGCAACTGACACCACCGGTATTCGGCACGACTGCGAGCGGCACTCATTGCCACAAAAAGATGAGTGCCTGGCGGCAGTCAGGCACTCACCTTGTCCAATCCTTACTTCATCGTCGGCATGGAGAACTCAACGCCCTCCCGGACACCTGACGATGGCCAGCGTTGGGTGACTGTCTTGCGTCGGGTGTAGAACCTCACGCCATCCGGCCCGTATGCATGCAAATCACCGAACAGCGAGCGCTTCCAGCCACCGAAGCTGTGGTAGGCGACGGGCACTGGCAAAGGAACGTTGATGCCAACCATGCCCACCTTGATGTTGTCGGAGAAATAGCGTGCTGCTTCGCCGTCCCGGGTGAAGATGCACGTACCATTGCCGTACTCGTGTTTGTCGATCAGCGCCATTGCTTCCTGCATGCTGTTGACACGTACGACCTGCAGTACCGGCCCGAAGATCTCTTCCTTGTAGCTCTGCATGTCTGGGGTAACGTGATCGATCAGCGTGCCACCGACGAAGAAACCTTCCTCGTAGCCAGCAACGTTTGGCTCACGCCCGTCGACAACCACGGTTGCACCCTGCTGTTCAGCACTGTTGATGTAGCCAACCACTTTTTGCTGATGCTGCCGGGTGATCACCGGGCCGAAGTCGTTCTTGCTGTCGGTGTAAGCGCCCACCTTCAGGTTTTCATGGCTTCTTTCATCTTGCCGATCAAGGCATCGGCTGCCGCGTCACCCACCGCAACGGCGACCGACAGCGCCATGCAGCGCTCACCGGACGAGCCGAATGCAGCCCCCAGCAGCTGGTTGACCGCATTGTCGATATCGGCGTCTGGCATGACGATGGCGTGGTTCTTGGCCCCACCCAGTGCCTGGCAGCGTTTACCGTGGGCGGTGGCGGTGGCGTAGATGTACTCGGCAACCGGCGTCGAACCCACGAAGCTGACCGCCTGAATGCGCGAGTCGCGCAGCAGGATGTCGACCGCCTCCTTGTCCCCGTTCACCACGTTCAGCACGCCCTTGGGCAGACCGGCTTCGTGCAGCAGTTGCGCAATGAACAGCGTGGAGCTTGGGTCGCGTTCGGAAGGCTTGAGAATGAAGCAGTTCCCCGCTGCAATGGCCACAGGGATCATCCACAGCGGTACCATCACAGGGAAGTTGAATGGCGTGATGCCTGCAACCACGCCCAACGGCTGGAATTCGCTCCAGGCATCGATGTTCGGGCCGACATTCTTGCTGTGTTCGCCTTTGAGTAGCTCGGCGATCCCGCAGGCGTACTCGACGTTCTCGATGCCACGCTGCAGTTCGCCTGCAGCATCATGGGAAATTTTCCCGTGTTCTTCACCAATGAGTTTGCAGATCGCATCTGCGTTCTGCTCCAGCAGCTCTTTGAAACGGAACATGATGCGGGCCCGCTTGATGGGCGGCGTATCACGCCAGGCCGGGAAAGCAGCTTCAGCAGTCGCGATGGCGTGCTCTAGTGTTTGGCTCGATGCCAAGGCGACCTGGCGTGCCACCTGGCCGGTGGCGGGATTGAAAACATCCTGGGTGCGCTTGGATTCGACAACGACTTCGCCGTTGATCAGATGACCGACAGTACTCATGTGAAACTCCACTTTTTGTTATTCAGATAATGCGTTGGTGCCGGGTTACCAAAGGCTGCGGTAAAGCTCGACCATCTCTGCCTCGGTCGGCACACGCGGGTTATTGCCAGGTGAGCCGGAAGCCAGCGCCTGGGCGGCCATGGTTGGCATCAGCTCGAAGAATTTCTCGCGGTCGATTCCGAATTGCGCAGGGGTGGGCACATTCAGTTCTTCGTTGATAGCCACCAACTCTTCCAGCAGTTTTTCCACGGCGGATTGGTCCGTGTCGCTTTGAGTGGCGACGCCCATTGCACGCGCGCAATCGGCATACCGGTCACGGGCAGCGGGGATCGAAAATGCCGTCACTTCGGGGAGCAGCATGGCGTTCGACAAACCATGAGGCACATGGAATGCGGCGCCAATTGGGCGACTCATGCCATGCACCAGGGCAACAGAGGCCGCCGAGAATGCCAGGCCCGCCAGGGTCGATCCCAGCATCACAGCCTCCCGTGCGGCACGGTCGGCCCCGTCGTGGTAGACCTTGCGAAGGTTTGGCCCGATAAGGCGCATGGCGGCCAGTGCCTGGGCATCACTGAACAGATTCGCTTTTTTGCTGACGTAAGCCTCGATGGCATGCGTCAACGCGTCGATACCGGTGTCCGCCGTCACGCGGGGCGGCAACGAGAGAGTGAGCTCATAGTCGACCAGTGCCGCAACAGGCATGAAGCCTGCGCCGACGCACAGCATTTTTTCGTCAGTCGACTCATCGGTGATGATGGTGAAACGGGTGACTTCGGAGCCAGTGCCGGCAGTCGTTGGAATGGCAATGATCGGCAAGCCCATCTCGGTGACATTGCGCGGGAACTTGTAGTCGCGCATGACTCCGCCGAATCTGGCCAGGATGCCGATCGCTTTGGCGCTGTCGATCGGGCTTCCGCCGCCCAGTGCGATGATGCTGTCATAGCCCCCTTCCCTGGCGGTCGCGACGCCGGCCTGGATCGAAGCGACGGTAGGCTCGGGGACGGTGTCGGAGAATACGTCGACCTCTATTGCGTGTTCTGCCAGAACTGCGCTGATACGACCGGCATAACCCAACTCAACCATCATTCGGTCAGTGATGATGAGTGGTTTATGGCAGCCGAGGCTGGCCAGTACCTGATGGATCTGCTGGCTGGCACCGGCACCGGTTTGCAGGATACGTGGGAGGATGCTGTTGTAAGTCATGGCTCTATCTCATTTCCTGGGCATGAACGCGCCCGCGAGCAGCCTCGGGCTCGTGTTCGCTTGATCGGTCAATCGGCAAGCAAGGGGGCGTTTCAAAGGCCTGCCCCTTGACCTGCCTTCAGCAGTCAGCTCGGCAGATATTCCTCACTCCAGGATTCGCCGATTGCGCCGGCGTCCAGGAGTGACTGAATCTGAGCCTCGGTATAGCCGTAGCGGCCCAGCACCTTGCGAGTCGAAGTGCCAAACTTCTCGGCGGGTGGCAGCGCTCGAATACGCGCTACCCGTGGGCGAATGGCGTAGGGGTCCAGCTGCGTGACCCGATGACCGCTCGGATGGTCGCTGTAGACGCTGAAGGAGTAGCTGCCATTCTCGGTACCTGGCAGGCCATCAGCGGCACGGCTGTACTGGCTGCGCAGGTGATCGATGTTGTCCGGCACCGCGGCAGCGATGTTGGCCGCCTGCAGACGTTCTTGAAGGAAAGAGCTGCTCATGCGGGCAATGACCGCTTGCAGATAGGCGGCGCGATCACTGGCGGACGCCAAGCCGCTGAACTCTTTGATGTCGGCGAATTTGTGCAGTTCTGGCTCGGACGCATCCAGGTAGATCCAGCCATCCGCCGTCTTGTAGAAGCGAGAAAGATCGCTGTAGCCAACCACATCGCGCCCGGACGGTTCATTGAATGGCGCTCGACCTGCGTAGTCATAGCAGAACGGGATCTGCACCAGATTCCCCAGTGAAGCCAGAGAGGTGCGCGCCCGGTAGACTTCGCCGGAGTGGTGTTTGCGATAAAGCGCCGTTGCGACGCCCAGCGCGGCAGCAAATCCACACATTACGTCGATGGTACCGACGTGGGCATGTTCTTCTGGGGTTTCCATGCCACCACCAAAACGCAGCATAATCCCGGTCGTGGCCTGGATGAGATCGTCATACCCCAGATAATCGGTGCGAGGGCCACGGCGGGGCCCACCAAAACAATCGAGCTGGCAGAAGATCACCCCAGGATTCACCGCCTGAAGGCTGGCCTCATCCAGGCCCAGCGGTGCCAGTTGGCGATCGGGCGCGTTCATGACGATGACATCGACCTCCCGCACAAGACGATTGAACACCTCTCGCCCTTCGGGAGAGTTCAAGTCAACCAGTACACTTTCCTTGCCCCGTGCCGAAGACATACCGAAGACCACGGTATTCCAGGGATCATAGTTAGGAACGACGGGGTCGAGCTTGATGACATCTGCCCCGAAGCGGCCCAGGAACGACGTCGAGTGGGGCCCCGCGATGACGTTGGTCAGGTCTAGAATCTTGACGCCTTCAAGCCAGCCGGCAGGTTTGTCGAGCTTGGCAGGCGGCAAGGCAGGAGCCGAACGCTCGGAAAGTGTTGCCAACGCTTGCTCATAGCTCACCTCGCGACGCGAAAGTGGTTTCAGCATCGGCTCTGAGCACCCCTCCAACCAGGCAATTGGGCCAGGCTGTTTCATGACGCCAAACTCGCGATCATTGACCTCAACGATCAGCCCGGCAGTATTCGAATGCTCGTCATGGAGCCACTCCTGGGTCGACCTGTGCGGAGCGCCAGGGAAACGCCCCTCACCGAAGATGACTTCCCATTCCGCCGCTGTCTTGGTCAGAAATACTTCTTTCATCCGCGCGGAAATGCGTGCGGCCCAATCAGCAGGCAACGGGTAGACACCCAACGATGCATTACCTTGCCACTGGTCAATGGGCAGGTAGGGGTCATCAACCTTGGGCAAACCGGCGGCAACCATTTCCTCGTAGATGCCCATAGCCTGCAGACAGCGCTTGGCATGCTCACGATGCGATGGGCAAACGGCGTAGAATTTACGACCATCCGCACATTCATAGGTACGGTAGAACGGGTCAAGGAACTCCTGCAGATCCTGATAGCTCAAGTTCATCGGCAGGTTCTCGGCGCGACGACGCTCACTCTCCTTCTCTCGCAGGGTCTTGTAGCGCAGCGGGTAACCATCGATCTTGATCGAGTTGTACGACAGACCTTCCATCACCGCTGATGCCAAGGGAACTTCGATCTGATCGCCAACGCCATTCTTTTCACGCGCCTGCAGAGCAAGCACTACAGAAGATACAGCAAGCATGGTGCCGTACGCAGACGCCAGGGGAAGCGGCGAGAAACTAGGGTTGATACCCATCAGTACGCGGTTCTGACCCATGTCGGTGAACACACCGGAGGCCGAAGCGATCACCGCCTCGGTAGCACGCCATTGCGCACGCAGTTCGTCATCACTGGCAAACCCTGGAATCGACAACGTGATCAACTCAGGACGAGCACGCCGCAGCTCTGCGAAATCGAGGCCCAACCTGGGCATGACACCAGGCCGGAAATTTTCGATCACGATATCGGCACGGGAGATGAGTTCGCGAGCCTGATGCAGCCCCTCTGGCGTTTTCAGATCCAGGCGCATGCACAGCTTGTTGCGATTGAGCGTGGCATTTGCCGGGCTATCCCAAAGAGGCCCTCCCTGCGGGTCGATGTGAACGACAGTCGCTCCCAGATCAGCGAGGATCATCGCTACTGCGGGGCCCGCGATGTATTGTCCGAAATCGATGACATTGACGCCTTGCAAAGGCAATTGGTTGGAGTGTTCCATGACGATAACCCTAGGTAGCCCCGTACCAACGAGATTCGTCGGCGCGGTTATTGTTGTTATTGAGACCTCGTACTAACCGGTCACCTGGACGACTGCACCATCCAAGGGCTTGCGATGTGATTGCTACTTTCAGAAATTCGAAGGCATCGCGAAAGCAATAAAAAATGGCCCTAAGAGGCCATTTTTTTTATTGCTCGGGTGCTTTGCTTATCGCTAAGGGTGCTCGTCCTCGTCCGTGCCGGGCGCGACCTTGAAAGCCTGCGCCTCTTCGCACAGCCACTGGGCAAACGCCGCCGCATCGGGATTGACCATGCTGTGTGCTGAATAAACCAGGTAGAACGCCTCCTTGGTCGGTACATGGCGCCCAAGGGGGGCGACGAGCCGGCCATCGTCCAGAAGATGCCTGACCAATGAAGACCGCGCCAACGCAACGCCCTGGCCCAGTTCAGCCATCGCCAATGCCGAAATAAGGGTGTCGAACTGCATCCCCTGAGAAGAGTCGACGCTCTCTGCGTTGCTCCTCTTGAGCCAATAGCCCCAGCCTTCTTCATAGCCCAGCACGTGCAGCAACGGGTGCTTTGCAAGGTCCTGTGGACGCTCCAACGGACGTTGCGCAGTGATCAATGCCGGTGAACACACCGGCACCAGCGTGTCCCACGTCAGGCGCTCGGCCTTCATGCCAGGCCAGCGCCCTTGTCCATACCTGATTTCGAGATCGGCATCGAATTCTGTTTCATCTACCCAGATGTTACTCGCGACTCGGATGCTCACATCCGGCTGCAACGCTTTGAATCGGGGTAACCGCGGGGCGATCCAATGAGTGAAGAACACCAGACTGCTGCGAATGCTGAGCGCGCTTCGATGCCCCTGCCCAAAGATCTCATCCGTCGATGCAGCGAGGCGCTCAACCGATTCTCTCACTACTGGAAAGTAGGATTTTCCCGCCTCCGTAAGCTCAAGCCCGCGCGGGAGACGCTTGAAAAGCGCCTGGCCTAACTGCGATTCCAAAGCCTTGACCTGCTGGCTGATCGCTGCCTGAGTGAGATTGAGTTCTTCGGCGGCATGGGTGAAATTCAGAAGCCGAGCAGAAGCCTCAAAAGCTCGAAGCCAGTTCAGGGGAGGTAAACGCATTTTCATGACGCATCCAACGCTAAGGTTAATCGGGAATCATGTCGGTCGATGGTTGACATTAGAGACGAACAGTCTAAATTACAACGCATGAATAGCGCCAAACCTGTCCCTCGAAGAGGCCGACCACCCAAAGTTGCACGTGAGCATGGCGAGACGCTTGAGCTTTTGCTGCGTTGTGGCATGGAAATCCTCACAGAGCAGGGCTTTGCTGCCACCGGTATCGACACTGTGCTCAAACGCGTGCAGGTGCCCAAAGGCTCGTTCTATCACTACTTCGACAGCAAAGAGGCATTCGGCCAAGCGGTACTGCAGCGCTATGCCGACTACTTCGCTCGAAAGCTCGATCGTTGCTTCAGCGACCTGAGCGTGTCGCCACTGCTGAGGCTTTCCAACTTCGTTGAAGAGGCGAAGGTCGGGATGGCCAAGTATCAGTTCCGAAGAGGCTGCCTGGTGGGCAACCTTGGCCAGGAAGTATTGGTTCTCCCCGACAGCTTCCGTGAACAGTTGGAACTGACCCTGCAGGACTGGGAGCAGCGCTTGTCTGCCTGCCTGGAGGAAGCGGTCGAGCTGGGTGAAGTGTCTCGCGAGCATGACTGCAAAGCCCTCGCGGCCTACTTCTGGGTTGGCTGGGAGGGTGCCGTTCTTCGTGCGCGGCTGACGCAGCAGGTCCGCCCTCTGGACATTTTTTTCCAAGGCTTTCTGACGGGAATCACCCGGTGATTTCTGTCGGACAATTTAAAGACAACCGGTCTAAATGAGGACAAGCAATGTTCAAGGCCATTCTGATCGAGAAGCTGGAAGAGAAGTACTCGGCCCGACTCACCGAGCTGATGGATGACCAACTGCCCACCGGGAACGTGACGGTTAAGGTGGCCTACAGCACCTTGAACTACAAGGATGCGCTGGCTATCACCGGCAAAGGGCCGGTTGTTCGTCAATTTCCGATGGTGCCGGGCATCGACCTCGCGGGAACCGTCGAAGCCAGTGACGATCCACGATACCAGCCAGGCGACCGCGTACTGCTCAATGGTTGGGGGGTGGGTGAAAGCCATTGGGGTGGGCTTGCACAAAAGGCGAGATTGAACGGCGATTGGCTGATCCCTCATCCTGAGCGCCTGAACGAACGCCAGACCATGGCCATCGGCACCGCTGGTTACACCGCCATGCTATGCCTGATGGCTTTGGAGCGCCATGGATTGAAACCCTCCGATGGGCCTGTGTTGGTCACAGGCGCCACAGGCGGCGTCGGTAGCCTAGCCATCAGCCTTCTGGCCGGAGCCGGCTATACCGTCACTGCCGCAACCGGAAAAGCTAGCGAAGCCGCCTACCTGAAAAGCCTCGGGGCAACGGCCATCATCGATCGGGCCGAGCTTTCAGCCCCGGGGCGTCCATTGGCAAAAGAAAAATGGGCGGCTGTTATCGACTCGGTCGGCAGCCATACGCTGGCCAATGCGTGCGCGAGCACAATGACCGAAGGCCTCGTGGCTGCGTGCGGGCTGGCTCAAGGCATGGATTTTCCGGCAACGGTTGCCCCTTTCATTCTTCGAGGGGTAAGCCTGCTCGGCATCAATAGCGTCACTCAACCATTCGAGCGACGAGTCGAAGCGTGGGAAAGGCTGTCCAAACAACTGAACATCGACGCACTATCGTTGATGACCAAAGAAATTTGCCTTCAGAGCGCAATTGCAGCCGCCTCTGAACTGATGGAAGGGAAGATCCGTGGCCGGTTGATTGTTGATGTGAACGGCTAGGATGGCCGCCTGATACGAGGCACATCTTTATGTAGAGAGCCGTCTCGTTGCCGCCGCGCCGTCCACAGGCATAACCACTCGTTCATAGCCCTTCGAGAAAGACATCTCTCCCCGCCTCTGGCATTCAGACGCCCACTGCTGCATTGAGGACGGCATGTTCGCCAGCCGCGCACCGTCAAGGCATCAGCCCCGGCCGCGGCGGTTCAGGACATCATCCCGTGACACACGGATGCAGCGAAGCAGCATTTGGTACCACCGGACTTGTTGGTCTGAACTTTGCCGTCCGCCCTGGCTTCCCCTGCATATCCAACACGCAAAGATGCGCCTGCTGCCGCAGGTGCCAACGAGCGCTTTGGTATCCGGGGCGTTGCTGGCCCACTAGGCGACAAGCGCAACGGGCCTGCTTCTGACGAGCACAGCAAAGGCTGACCTTTTCGAGATCCACCTACAGAGGTTCGCAATATGATCGATCAAGCGACAGGTATGAAATCAGGTGAACGCTATCGCGTGGAAAACATCGAGCGGGCACATCAGTTCCCAGGTTTCTTCCAGGACGGGAAGTATTACCTCGGCCCTGAACTCTTGACCGCCGTTGGGTGGATCGAAGGCACGCGTTTCATCTACGACAGCGTGGATGCCGAAGGAGAACCCGTGTTTCCGAACCGAGAGGCTGGCACGGTTGAAGGGCTGACGTTGACCCTGGTCGACGGCACCGTTCTTGAAATCTCTCGGATCGAAGCCAGCGAAACGATCGCGCCACTTGATGACCAGGATACGTCCGGCACGGAACAGAACTCGCCCCGCGAGGGCTACCCAACCAAGGGGCCGCTGCGCGGCAAAGTCGTGGTGATCACTGGCGCTTCCAGCGGTATCGGCCGTGCCGCCGCGCACGCATTTGCCTGCAAGGGTGCTCGCCTGGTGCTTGCCGCGCGCGACGAAGAGGCGTTATTCGACGTATTGGATGAATGCACCGACTGCGGGACGGATGCCATAGCGATCACGACCGATGTCACGCGCAACGACCAGGTGCAAGCGCTGGCCGCGCAGGCAGCAGAATTTGGACGCGGACGGATCGATATCTGGATCAACAACGCAGGCGTCGGCGCAGTCGGCAATTTCGAGGAAACACCACTGGAGGCCCATGAGCAGGTCATCCAGACTGACCTGATGGGGTACTTGCGCGGCGCTTTTGTAGCCCTTCCCCTGTTCAAGGCCCAAGGCAGCGGTATCCTGATCAACACGCTGTCACTGGGCAGTTGGGTGGCCCAACCCTATGCAGCAGCGTACTCTGCGAGCAAGTTCGGCTTGCGTGGGCTGACTGAGGCGCTGCGAGGGGAATTGACGGCGTTTGCCGACATCCACGTGTGCGATATCTATCCGGCAGTCATGGACACACCGGGCTTCCGAGATGGCGGCAACTACACAGGCCATGCGCTGACGCCTCCAGGCCCTGTATATGATCCTGAACTTGTGGCGAAGGCCATGGTGGCCTGCGCAATCTCACCACGCGCTCACACCACGGTTGGTGCCACGGCCCGCCTGGCGCATCTGGCCAGTTACCTGGTACCAGGTCTGCCTCTGTTATCGGGGTGGCTGACGCGTCGGGGGATAAGCCGTAGCCCCAAAGCCGAAACATCATCAGGCAACCTCTTTGAGCCGCCGAGTGGCATGAGGAGCGTCGACGGAGGCTGGAGGAAGCCAAAGGACAAGACACCTCTATTGGTCGGCGCAGCGGCGCTTGGAATGATCGTAGGTTTTGCAATCACCCATTCACGACGCAGGAGCTGAACGATTGGGCCGACAAACTCGACGCAAGTCATCCCCCAAAGGTTGGCGAACAAAGCTCTGCGGCGCCACAGTCGCCCGCACGGTATCTTTCGCGCAACCCGTCGGGCCGAGCAGAAAGCAGTGGAGCAAACGCCCCCCTGCCTCACGTCCGAGTTGAACACAGACTTTCCTGTGTGACGACATGAGGTGAAAGATCATGGCTGACAACCAATCCAATCGTGGCCACCAAGGTGGTACCGCACAGAACAACCCAGGCAACTTTGCCAATGACCGTGAGAAGGCGTCAGAGGCAGGTCGCAAAGGCGGCCAGAGCTCTGGGGGCAATTTTGCCAACGACCGTGAGCGCGCCTCCGAGGCTGGACGCAAAGGCGGACAGAACAGTCACGGTGGCGGTCGTGGTAGCGAAAATCGCTAACTTGAAGTGAGTTCGGCCAGGGTGCTTTGCACCCTGGCCTTTTTTCTGGATTTGAACGCAGTGCCCAGCAAACGCCGTGCGTCGGCTTCAAGCTACAACGACGCAGTGAGCCGCCCCTTCCACGCTTCGTACCTGGCAAGCAGCGGTTGAACGCTCAAACCGTGCAGCAGAATGCTCAACGCCACCACCGATAGAACCAGGTTCATGCTCTGCGCGGCTGGCGTGCCAAGCAGCCCATGATTGAGGGCATAGAACAGATAGTAGAAGCTGCCGATGCCTCGAATGCCAAACCATCCCAATAGCCCACGCTGCCGGATATCCAGCATTCCTCGAGCCGGAAACAGCAGGATGCTCAAAGGGCGAATCAACAGGAAAAGCGCTCCGGCAACGAGCAAGGCACGCCAGTCCCAATGCTCGACGAGTACTACCCCGAGCATGGTCACCAGAAACACCTCCATTGCCCGTTCGATCAAGCTGCCGAATGCCAGCATGTCCCCCAACATGATGCCCGCTGCCACCTGCGAATCGTCGAGGCCTTGCACATCACCTTTGACGGCCAGCTCCGGCGCCACGTGCTGGTGCCCTACCACAGGCTGTACCAAGTGTTCTGCAGCCGGCTCTTCGGGGCTATTGGAGGTCTGAACCTCCGCCTGACGCAAACCAAGGCCAGCAGCGAACACCGCGAGAAACCCATAGGCCTGAACCGACTCGGCGCTCACGTAAGCCAGCGCAATCAGGGCAAGGGCCAGGTAGTCATTGGGCGACACGGTACTGTCGTCGTTGCGCAGGCGCAAAAAGAGCGTGAGCTTGCCCAGGCCGCGCCCCATCCAGTAACCAAGCAACAGGCCCGCGGTCACTGCCCACAGCATGTCCTTGAACAACCAGTCACTGAACCATGCCTGGCCGGTATCCTGCTGAAGGAACAGCCCGAGGATGACGAAGGGAAACGCCACGCCATCGTTGAGCCCTGCCTCGCCAGACAAGCTGAAACGCACCGGATCATCATCCCGGGCATCAACCACCTGCACCAGGGTGGCAAGCACGGGGTCGGTGGGTGCGAGTATCGCCCCGATCAGCACTGACATACCCCACCCCAGGTCCAGGCCGTAATGCAATACCAGCGTTACTCCGCCGATGCAGATCAACATCACCGGCCCAGCCAGGTAGAAGGCGCCCCACCACCTGCGGTCATGCAGGGGCAGGCGCAACTTCAAGCCACTGAAGAACAGCGAAAACAATACGGCGACTTCGGTGAGATGCTCCATCCAGCCGCTCGACCTGCTCACGTCCAGCTGTAGAAACCCCAACCCCGATGTGCCCAGGCCGATACCCAGGGCAAGGCACACCACGGACGAAGTCACAGGGATCCATCGCAGGTAGGAGGATGAGAGCGCGAGCAACAGCAAGACCGCGCCCAGCATGGCGAACCAGACGATGAAGGTCATCTGCGCACAAGCCTTGAAAGAGCTTTCGACTACTTTTCGACTTCCCGGCGAAACAGGTCGTTCCGCGGCATTTGCAAGTAACTCATTGGGCTATGTACCCCGCACAGCTCATCGTGCCGAATGCAGATTGAAACCAACAAGACCAGGGCCAATCCTTTCAAGCCGGTATGAACGTTCTCGCCAGGCGGCAAGGAAAACATGCCGTACGGACACATCCCGTACGGCACCCGGCAGCCAAAACGCCTGCACAGCGCGCGGAAGCATCGGTCATAGCAGGTCGGGGAACGCAGCGCCAAGCACGCCTGGATCCTTCAGGATCGATGCGCTGCTGGCGATATCCGGGGCCAGCCAACGGTCCTGGGCATACGCCGGGACGCGTTCGCGCAACAACCGCCAGGCAACGCTGGTACCCGCGCCAAAGCGCTGCTCCTTGAGAAACTCGAAGGCCTGGGCCGCCAACAGGTATTCGATGGCAAGGATCTGCGTGCAGTTCTCCAGGGCGCGGTGCAGCTTCAACCCGGCATTGGTGCCCATGCTCAGATGGTCCTCCTGCAGGCCGGAGGTGACGTAATTATCGACGACTGCCGGTTGTGCCAGCTGACGGTTTTCCGCACACAGTGAAGCGGCCACGTACTGGACGATCATCATGCCCGAATTCACCCCCGGCTGGCTGACCAGGAAGGCCGGCAAGCCGCTGACCAACGGGTTGATCAAGCGATCGAGACGACGCTCGGCAATCGCCCCGATCTCGGCCACCGCGATGGCCAGCAAGTCGGCCGCCATGGCCACCGACTGGCC
The DNA here is from genome assembly GCF_036784815.1 of Pseudomonas sp. TE3-3-F2023. NCBI lineage: Bacteria > Pseudomonadati > Pseudomonadota > Gammaproteobacteria > Pseudomonadales > Pseudomonadaceae > Pseudomonas > Pseudomonas sp. TE3-3-F2023. The sequence continues at coordinate 3,872,715 of NZ_CP145113.1, forward strand.
GTGCGGATTCGCCTGGGAAACCACCCGATACGACTCGGGCGTACCCAGCAGCATCGGGTTGTCGGTGGTGGAGTTGAGTTCGGTTTCGATCTGCCGCGCAGCGTGCTCCAACTGATCGCGAGCGGCGCCATGAACCTGCGGAATGGAGCGAATGCTCAAGGCGTCCTGGGTGCGAATGCCTTGGCTGCTGGCAATGATTTCGCTGCCATCGAGCAGGCGACGCAGGTTGCTGCCCACGCGCTGCATGCCGGGGTGCGGTTTCATAGCGATGATTTCAGGGTCGAAGGCATCGAGCTGGCCGCGCAGGGCCTCGAAGCTCATGGCGCTGATAACGTCCGCCCATTGGCTCAACCGAGTGGCGTCGTCCAGAGACAAGCAGCTCAGGCCGGTCATGCAAGGGGTACCGTTGACCAGGCACAGGCCATCCTTGGCACCCAGTTTGACCGGCGCCAGGCCGACCTCGGCCAAAGCCTGCTGCGCCGGCATGATCTGGCCGCGATAGCTGACCTGGCCGACGCCCAGCAAGCTGATGCTGATATGTGCCATGTGGGTCAGGTACCCCACCGACCCCTGCTTCGGCACCTGCGGGGTGATGTGCTGGTTGAGCAAGGTCAGCAGTGCGTCGACCACCTTGCGCTGCAGGCCGGAACGGCCCTGGCAGAAATTGATGATCGCGGCGCACATGATCGCCCGGGTCTGTTCGTCCGACAGCGCCGCACCCACGCCACAGGCATGGCTGAGCAAGGTGTTGTGCGACAGCTGGCTGAGTTGTTCATCCTGCAACGAGACATTGCACAAGGCGCCAAGCCCGGTGTTCACGCCATAGGCGCGGTCACCGCTGGAAACGATGCGCTGGACAATCGCCTGGGCGTTCTCGATCCGCGCCCAGGCCGATGGGGCCAGCTCAAGCTTCGCGCCATGCCGGGCCACAGCCACCACGTCCTGCCAACGCACAGGCGCGTCGGCGATGATGATTCTTTCGGCAAACGACATACACGCGGTTCCTTAAAGCGAAGCTACGCGACGTTGCACGAAACGATCGACGTATTCGTCCGCAGGCTGGTAGAGGATTTCTTTCGGCGTGCCGACCTGGACCAGGCGCCCGTCCTTGAGAATGGCGATCCGGTTGCCGATACGCACCGCCTCGTCCAGGTCATGAGTAATGAAGACGATGGTCTTGTGCAGGGTCTTTTGCAGCTCCAGCAACTGGTCCTGCATTTCGGCGCGAATCAGCGGGTCGAGCGCACTGAAGGCCTCGTCCATCAGGATGACGTCGGTGTCGGCAGCCAGGGCGCGGGCCAGGCCGACGCGCTGACGCATACCGCCCGACAATTGGTGCGGGTACGACTTTTCGTAACCCTTCAGGCCCACGGTGTTGACCCAGTGCAGGGCACGCTCTGTGCACCTGGCCTTGCTCTCGCCACGGACTTTCAGGCCGTAGGCGACGTTGTCCAGCACGGTGCGGTGCGGCAACAGGCCGAAGCTCTGGAACACCATGCTGATCTTGTGCCGGCGGAATTCGCGCAGGGCTTGCATGTCGTACTGCAAAATGTCTTCGCCATCGACCAGGATCTCGCCGCTGGTCGGGTCGATCAGGCGGTTGAAGTGGCGCACCAGGGTCGACTTGCCCGAGCCCGACAGCCCCATGATCACGAAGATCTCGCCGCTGCCGATGGACAACGAGAGATCGTTGACCCCGACCACGCAGCCGGTTTCGGCCAGGACCTGATCCTTGGCTTTTTGCTGGCGGATCAGTTTCAGGGCATCTTCGGCGCGTGCACCGAATATCTTGAAGACATTCTTGACTTCGATCTTGTTCATTGTCTGTTTGGCGCTCATTTGCCCACCCCATGCCGTGGTCGGCCATAGGCCTGGGTAATGCGGTCGATCACGACCGCCAGAATCACGATGGCCAGGCCCGCTTCGAGGCCGCGGCCCACATTCAGGGTCTGGATGCCGACCAGGACGTCTTCACCCAGGCCACGGGCACCGATCATCGAGGCAATGACCACCATCGACAGGGCCATCATGGTGGTCTGGTTGATACCGGCCATGATGCTCGGCAACGCCAGTGGCAGCTGCACGCCGAACAGCTGTTGCATGCGATTGGCACCGAAAGCGTTGATCGCTTCCATGACTTCGCCGTCCACCTGACGAATGCCCAGGTCGGTCAGGCGAATCAGCGGCGGCGCGGCATAGATGACGGTGGCAAAGATCGCCGGCACCTTGCCCAGGCCGAACAGCATCAGCACCGGTATCAGGTACACGAAGCTGGGCATGGTCTGCATGATGTCGAGCAGCGGCATCAACACCGCCCGCAAGCGATCGTTGCGTGCCGACAGCACCCCCAGCGGAATGCCGACCAGGACCGATATCAGCGTTGCGACCAGCATCAGCGCCAGGGTCTGCATAAGCTTGTCCCAGAGGCCGACCGCGCCGACCAGGAAGAGCAAGCCGACGATCACGGCAGTGGTCACGACTTTGCGGGTGGCGTGCCAGGCGATACCGGCGACGATGGCCAGCATCAGCCACCAGGGTACTGCGCGCAGCAGGCCTTCGAGGTTGACGATGGCCCACAGCAGGGTGTCGGAGATATGCCGGAACACGTCGCCGTAGTTTGTTACAAGCGCATCGACCCAGCCATTGACCCAGTCGGCAATGGAAAACGTGAAGTTCTTGGGAAACATGGAATTCTCTCGAACAAGTGCATGAAACGGACTGTCGCGTGCCTGGTCCGGCAGGAGCCGGACGAGCCCACACGCTCAGAGTGCCGCGTCCACCTTTTTGGCTGCGTCTTCGCTGACCCAGCTGTGCCAGACCTCGGGGTGCTCCTTGAGGAACAACCTGGCCAGTTCCGGCGACTCGATACGGTCCTTGCTCATGCGCGCCAGGTTCTGGTTCAGCAGGTCGATCGGCAGATTGACCTTTTCCAGCACCGCCACCAGTTCCGGCGCCTGCTCGTGGAAGGCCTTCGACAAGCCCACTTTGATGGTCAGGGTTTTATCCACCCCTGGCTTCTCATCCAGCTTCACCAGGTCGACCAGGCCCATCAGCGGCGTCGGTGACCAGTAGTAGAACAGGATCGGCTCGCCACGCTTGTAGCTCGACAACACCGCAGCATCCAGTGCCGGGCCGGTGCCCGGGCGGAAGTTGGTGTAGCTGTTTTCCAGGCCGTAGTGCTTGAGCATCTCGCTGTTGTCCAGCTCGCATGTCCAGCCGGCCGGGCAATTGTAGAATCGCCCCTTGTCCGGCTCTTCCGGGTCCTTGAAGACCTGGGCGTATTGGCCAAGATCGGCGATGGTCTTGAGGTTTGGTGCCTTGGCTTCGAGTTTGCGTTTGGGGTCGCCTTCGATCACGTAACGCGGCACGTACCAGCCTTCGACCGCGCCAACGACCGGCGCGCCAACGCCAACGACCTTGCCGGCAGCAGCGGCCTTGTTCCAGACCTCGCTGCGCCCTACCCACTCTTCGGCAAACACCTGAATGTCGTTGCTGCTCAGGGCGTTTTCCATGGAGATGGAGTTACCCGGCAGGCTGTCGGTTTCGCAGCCGTATCCATTTTTCAGCACGAACTGCATCACGTCCGTGAGCAGCATCCCGCTTTCCCAGTTCAATCCGGCGAATTTCACCGGTTTGCCAGACTCGCACCAGCCGGCTGCCTGGCTGGCACCAGTGGCCGCCAGCAGCCCGAAAGACAGTGTCGTGGTCAGCAGAGCCTTTGTAATTTTCATTGTGACGCTCCCAAACAAGAACATGGATTGCAGTAGTTGAGGGCATCCGGCCCCAAGAGGGTCGCCAAACTGGCTGATCAGCCTTGCAATCGGCATCGGCGTGGCACCTGTGATCGGTGGCCACTGCACAGAGGAAATATTTCACAACCTCAAAAAAGGATAAAATAATATGTCCTGATGTATCACAACGGAAAAACCTATGAAGTTCACTCTGCGACAACTGCGCTACGCGCTCGCAGCGGCCAAGCACGGGAACCTGACTACTGCCGCCATGGAGCTTCATGTTTCGCAGCCCTCCATTTCGGCGGCCATCACCGAATTGGAAGAGGTGCTGGGCCAATCGATTTTCGTGCGCCAACGTGGCCTCGGCATATCGCTGACCCCGTTCGGGCGTACCGTCATGGTCCAGGCCCGCCGCGTGCTGAGCGAGGCTCGGACCTTTGCCGAGATCAATGCCAATGCCGGAGAGTGTGTCGGTGAGTTGGTGGTCGGATGTTTTGAAGACCTGGCGCCCTATTGCCTGCCACAGATCGTGCGCCGGATGCAGGAGTCCTGCCCGAGGGTAACGGTCGATATGCGCGAAGGCAGCTTCGATTATGTTGGCAAGCGGCTGAGTGAGGGCGCGATAGAGCTGGCGATCACCTACGACCTGGGCCTGCCGCCGAACACTCAATGCACCCAGCTGTGCCAGCTGACTGCTCAGGTACTGCTGGCTGCCGATCACCCGTTGGCCAAGGAGTCGCGTGTCAGCCTCAAAGCGCTGTCCGAATACACCCTGGTAGTCACCGATCAGGTCCACAGCTGGCAGCATGTGCTGGATCTGTTCAGCTTCTACGATCTTTCGCCCGCCGCTGTGCACCGTGTGCGCACCTTCGAGATGCAGCGTAGCCTGGTCGCCAACGGGTTTGGCGTGGCGCTGATCTACACACGGCCATTTGGTGATCGCAGCTATGATGGCCAAGCGCTGGTATGCCGGCCGACCGAGGAGAAATTGCCCACGCACAGCATCGTGCTGGCGCATGATCAACGCTATCCGCTGACGCCTTCGGCTGAGGCGTTCAAGGAGCTGGCGGTGGCATGGTTCGCGGAACGGCCTTCGTTTGCATCCGAATGAACCTGCCTCCCCTGCGAGGCGTCATTGCGCTACCGATACCTGGTCTTTCATCATCCCCATCAGCGCCTCGTTTTCCAGCGGTTTGCTGAGCAAAAAGCCCTGTACTTCATGGCATTGGTCATCGCTGAGCAAGGCCAGTTGCTCGGCGGTCTCGACACCTTCGGCCGTCACCGTCATGCCCATTGCATTGCCAAGGTTGATGATGGCCTGGACCACGCTACGGTCGCTGCCGCTCTTGCCCAGGTGTTGCACGAAGCGCTTGTCGATCTTGATACTGTCGAACGGGTAGGTACGCAGGTAGCCCAGCGAGGAGTAACCGGTCCCGAAGTCGTCCATGTTCAGGCGCACGCCCAGCTCCTTCAGCGCAAGCATGGTGTGCAGTGCGCCTTCAACATCGTTGAGCATGACGTTCTCGGTAATTTCCAGCTCAAGGCGGTGGGCCGGCAACCCGGTGGCGCGCAATGCGTCGCCGACGTCGCGGACCACATCGCTGCGGCTGAACTGGGCCGGCGACATGTTGACCGAGACCATCACTGCCTGCGGCCAGCCCCGCGCCTTGATACAGGCTTCCTGCAGCACCCAGTTGCCAAGCAGCACGATCAGGTCGGACTCTTCGGCAAGCGGGATGAAATGGTCCGGGCGGAGCAGGCCCAGGCGCGGGTGTTGCCAGCGCACCAGGGCCTCGGCCGACGCGATCGAGACCCCATCGACCTTGAAGCGCGGCTGAAAATGCAGCACCAGCTCGCCACGCGGTATGCCCTCGCGCAGCTCGCTTTCCAGCACACGCTTCTCCATCAAAGCGGCGTTCATCTGTGCCGAAAAGAAGCGCCAGGTGTTCTTGCCCGCCTGCTTGGCGCTGTAAAGGGCCACGTCGGCGTGCCGGATCAGATCGCTTGGCGTACCGGGGTACTCGGCCGACAGCACGACACCCAGGCTTACTCCCACTTGCACGACATGCCCTTCGATTTGTATGGGGCGCCTGATCGCCTCGATCACGCGCATGCAGAATCGGTCCAGGTCCTGGTGATCGCCTGGCCGGGTCAGCACGACGATGAATTCATCGCCTCCCAGACGGGCGACCAGATCACTGTCTCGGGTAACTTGGCCGAGGCGGCTCGCTACCTCGAGCAGCACCGCGTCGCCGGCCGGATGCCCAAGGCTGTCGTTGATTGGCTTGAAGTTGTCCAGGTCGAGCATCAGCAGCGCCACCTGGGGCAGCTCAGCGCCAGGCGTCGATTGCTCGAGGAAACGGAATAGCTTGTTGCGATTCGGCAGGCCGGTCAGTGCGTCGTGCAAGGACAGGTGCTGAATCTGGGCATGGGCGGCCACTTCGTCGGTGATGTCGGTGCACGTGCCACGAAAGCCGGTACACACGCCCTCGGCCACGATCGCGCGCGAAGAAATCCTGCAGATACGCTGTTGACCCAGATGGTCCTGGTATTGGCAGCGCAGCGTGCCGGAAGAGCCTGTTGCGGCCAGGCTGTGCAGACTGGTTCGCAGGTTGCTGGTATCACACGACAGCAACTCGGTAATCGGGCGCTGTCGCCACGCTTCGACTGGGTGCCCGGTGAGCGCGGTGAACCGGTCCGAAAGGTAGGTCAGGCGAAGGAGCACATCCGTTTCCCAGATCCAGTCCGAGGCAGCTTCGGCCACCGCCTTGAAGCGCTCTTCACTCGACTGCAGGGCAGCCCTGGAAGTCATCAGCGCACGGTGGCTGCGATCGATCCTGGTGCTGGCGCGGATCGCATAGCGTGCAAACAGTGCCAGGCTCAGTGCGATGAGTAGCACTGCAATAGCCAAGGGCGCGATCACTGTCTGGATCAGTTCGGTGCCAGGCTGCGGTATATCCCATGTCAACGCGTGGCCACTGCCTTCCAGTGGCAGGGCGCCGCGCCCTTGGCGCTGCTCGGCCGAATCGCCCACGGCCAGGCCGGACAGCCCCGCGGACTGGCTTAGCGGCAAGAGCACCTGTGGCGATAGAACCCGAATGAACACCAACACCGCAGTTGGTCCCGGCGGGCGGGCTGGCTGGGTCTGCGGGCGGATCAGTGCCGCGACGTACACTGCCGGCTGGCCACGAAACACCAGGTAACCTGAAGTCGCCTGTTCGTGCTGCGCTGCTTGACGAGCCTCCTGCAGGATCTTCCCGGCACTGACGGTATGCTGCTCCAGGCCCTGCGGGCTGAGCTTACCGTCCAGTATTGCGTACCGGGTAACGTCGTCATCGAGCACATATACGCCTTCGTATCCATCGGAGGTATAGAGCGTGGCGCCGACGTTGTCCTCGTCGTATGCCCAATGTGTATCGACCTGCCCGCCCAAGTGATCGTAGGCGGCCTGCCAGTTGGCATGGGTCAGCAGGAATGTCTTGTCGTTCTTCTGCAGCTGGGCCATGGCGGATTCAGCATAGAAGCGGCTTTGCTCCACTTGTCGAGCGTCCAGCGCCCCGGCGAGGCGGTAGAGGGAGAACAGCCCCAGTAACAAGGCCAACAGCAGAATCAGGGAAAACGCCACGATCAGTTGCCCGACCACATCACTGCGGCTCGACATTTCATTGTCAGCAAAGACGTCCATTGGTTCACCATCGCGGCCTAGGGTCTCCCGGTTGACCGGGCGGCAGACCTGGAGGTCGATGGAGCTGACGATCGGTGGTTGGCGAAAGGCAACCTAGACGTAAGCCAGATGCATATTCTGTGGGAGCGGGTTTACCCGCGAACACCGGCACAGCCGGTGCCATCCACGGCCGCGCCTGCTTCGCGGGTAAACCCGCTCCCACAGAGTACGTGCCGCGCTTATGACAACAGCTATCCTTGGCGTCCGCTTAGAGCCGTAGGCGATCGATCGCGAATGGCGGCTGTCGACCCATTGCTGCCCCTCAGGAGGGGCCGCTTACGGCCACAAGCGGACGCTCTGCTCTGCGCATCCGATGCTCGCTAGCGTTCCCCTAGGCGCAGTGGTCCAGACGATAGAGAAGAAAATCCTCCCGGTCTTCAAACCCTAGGCGGCGGTAGAGAGATAGGCGGATTTGTTGTCGTCGAGGACATGCAAGAAAGGGATCTCCCCCCTCGATACAATATCCCTCCGCAGCGCGTTCATCAGGAGACCCGCCAACCCCTTGCCGCGATGGGTGCCCTCCACACAAACCGCGCTAATTTCGACGAATCCTTCCAGGCGCATGCGCTCGCCCGCCATTGCTATTAAGCGGCCTTGGTCGCGGACGCCTAGGTAGTTGCCCATCTCAAGTGTGCGTTTGCCAAAGGGGCCCGGGCGCGTCGACTGTGCAAGGCGTAGCATGTCACCTACGTCGCCCTTGCCTAATCTAAGCAGGTTGTCTTCCTGCACTCCAGATGGCATTCCCGGTGCAATCATCTGCCGGACAACACCCAGCCTGGTCAAGTTCAAACCTTCGGTGGGGGGCAGAGTGGTGAGCGACTGCACAATAACGTGATCATCCTGGCCCATGAGCTCGCGAAGCTGCCGGAACGCTTCAGCAGTCAGCGTGGAAGTGGCCGCGAAAGGCGCGACTTCGGGCAAATAGCGACAGGCGAGGGAATTGGTCAGGCTGAGTTGGCGCTGCACCTTACTCACTGCATTCCAAACAGGGTTGTCGAGTGCACTGTAAGTATCATTCATGGTGTCTTTTCCGGTAGCAGAATGGGAAATCAAGCCAGGTGACTGAGCAGCGTGAAAGCGAATATCAACATCGCTGCTACACCGGCGAAAAACGCCAACGTACGAACCACCGGGATGCCTGCTGAATACACGAGGTAGTGAGCAACGCGCGCGGCCATGTATAGCTTGGTGGCGAACACCGTCGCTGGGGTACTAATGCCCAAGAGCGCGGCCACTAGGACTAGGGGGGCAAACACTGCAAGGTTTTCGATCGCATTGGCGTGAGCTAGGCGAGCACGCCGCGACCACTCCGGTTCCGCCTCTGGAGCAACGCCCAAGACGGGGTTGCCCATGGTGACCAGTAACCCGCGCGTGCGAATTCTCGCGAGTATGTAGGGAGCCCACATTAAGCCTGTAAGTAATGCGGTTAGCGTAAGGAAGAAGAGTTCTGCGGTTGGTTTCATGGTGGAGCTCGATGGGGTGGCCTGGCCAAGGCCGGGAAGAAGCCGGAATGGAGAAAGTCTGCCCCCTCCGGGGTGGTTGGGCTATGTTCTTAAATGACATTTTTAGGATCGTTTACGACATGAAGATCGACATTCTTGCCCTCGACGGTGTATTCGATACCGGGCTCGCCGCTCTGATGGATACGCTTTCCACCGCTAATGAACTGGCCGCAGCGGGCAAACCAGGCGCGCAACCTTTCGATATCAGGCTCATAGGCGTGCGCAGGCGCATACGTACCGCCCTGGGACTGAAGGCAACAGTTGAAACCCCAGCCCGTCGCCCGGACTGGGTGGTGGTTCCAGCACTGAACACCAAGCAACCGGAACTGTTGATTCAAGCGCTGAGTCGCCGCGACGTCATGGAAGCCAAGGTTCAACTGTGCCGGTGGCATGAAGAAGGCATTGGCATCGCAGCAGCGTGCCTGGGTACCTTCATTCTCGCGGACGCCGGGTTACTGGACGCACGACCTGCGACGACAACCTGGTCGTTGGCCCCGTTGTTCCGGCAGCGCTACCCAAGCGTGCACCTCGATGATACGCGCATGGTGGTCGCATCCGCCGGCGTAGCTACCGCAGGGGCTGCAATGGGGCATCTCGACCTGGCGCTATGGCTGGTGCGCCAGGCTAGCCCAGAACTCGCATCGCAAGTGGCGCGCTTCCTGCTAATTGACTCGCGCTCATCGCAGGCGCAATACATCATTCCCGACTACCTGGCCCACGCCGATCCACTGATCGAGCGCTTCGAGCGCTGGGCGCGTACAAATCTCGCCAGTGGGTTTTCATTGCAACACGCAGCAGCAGCGCTGCACATACATCCACGTACACTGCAGCGCCGCTCTGAAGCGGTACTGGGTAAATCCCCCCTAGCATTTTTCCAAGACCTTCGCGTGGAGCGGGCTAAGCAGCTCGTCGCTACAGGCCAAGAGTTGGAGGTCATCGCCGAGCTTGTCGGCTACTCCGATGCGGCAACTTTGCGAAATCTGCTGCGTAGAAGGCTGGGCCGAGGCGTGCGCGAGCTTCGCTCGGAATAGCTTCAAAGTGAGCGAGTCCTCTTCGACTGGCTCAGTTTAGAAAGTTGTCAATACAGTGCTGCGGGCACACTCTCAAAATGCTCCTGGTAGAGAAGGAGGGCGACAGTTTCCGTGTGTGCAATCAATACCGTCCGCTATTGGCCCATAGCTGTCCTCCGCGAACGGCCGCTATGGGTCGTTAGCTGCCGGTCGGGGATGACCGCTTTCGACCAATGCGGACACTGATCCAAAGCTCTGTTGTCAGTGCAGGCCTCATCGCCGGCAAGCCAGCTCCCACAGGAATATCAACAATCTCCAGGCATGCGATGTACTTGTGGGAGCCGTGCTTGCCAATGACGCTTCATGACAAAACCCCGCCAGTTGGCGGGGTTTCGATCCGACGGTGCGATTATGCAACGCGCGTATCACGCGGCCCGGCGTGCAACCGGCGCTTGCGCACCAACAGATGCGCCGCCGAAACCACCGCCAGGCTGACCAGGCTGGCAAGCAATTGCGTGCGCAGCCCTTCCTGGAACGCCATGGCCACCAGCACCCCGACGATGGCGGCGATAACCGCGTAGGACAGACCGGGGAACAGCCACATGCGCAGCGTCAGGCGCTGTGGCGCTTCGCGCTCCAGTTGACGGCGCAGCCGCACTTGAGCGACCGCGATGGCCAGGTAGACAAACACCATGATGGCGCCCGAGGCGTTCACCAGGAAAAGGAAAACACCTTGCGGTGACGCGATCGCTGCGGCGATGGCAATGTAGCCAATCACACTGCTCAGCAATACCGCCAAGCGCGGTACCCGGTGCCCGGTCAGTTGCGACAATGCGGCCGGCGCATCGCCACGCTCGCTGAGGCCGAACAGAATGCGCGAAGACACATACAACCCGGAGTTCAGCGCCGACAGCACGGCAACCAGAACCACGGCCTCCATGATCAGCGTCGCACCCGGTACATGCATGACTTCCATGGCGGTGACGAAAGGTGAATGCCCTGCCTCGATACTGCCCCAGGGCACGATACAGACGATCAGCAGAATAGAGACGACGTAGAACGTGATCACCCGAAAGATCACCGAGCGGGTCATCGCTGCGACACTCTTGGAAGGGTCATCCGATTCGGCTGCAGCGATGGTAGCGATTTCTGCGCCGCCCACCGCGAAGATCACTGTTGGCACGCCGGCGAGCACGGCGCTGATGCCGTAAGGCATGAAGCCGCGGTCGTTGACCAGGTTGTCCAGCAAGGCGCCGGTGCTAGGCGCCCACCCGAACAGATAGGCACAACCCAGGCCAATGAACACGATGATGGCGAACACCTTGAGTGATGCGAACCAGTACTCGAACTCGCCATAGGACTTCACCGACAGACAATTGATGGCGGTCATGATTGCCAGCAGGCTCAGGCCGATGGCCCAGGCGGGCAACGGAATCCATTGCTTCAATATGTCGGCTCCAACCACCGCCTCCACCGCCACGACAATGACCCAGAAGTACCAGTACAACCAGCCACTGGTGAAACCGACCCAGTTGCCCAGCCCCAGTCGCGCGTACTCGGTAAACGATCCAACGCCCGGTATCGCCACCGCCATTTCACCGAGCATGCGCATGACCAGCATCACCACGATGCCGGCGGCAAGATAACTGAGAAACGCTGCGGGGCCGATCGCGCCAATGGTTGCACTGCTGCCAACGAACAGGCCGGCACCAATGATGCCGCCCAGCGAAATCATGGTGATGTGCCGCTGGCGCAAAGCGCCACTCAGCCGGCGTTCACGCGGTTCATCCAGCTTCAGCGAATTGCTCATGGGTGCACCTCCTGATCCTGCGTGTTGCCGTACAAGCTAGTCTCGCCGAACGAGACATCGGATGATGAAATGTGATGCGACGCCGGATATTCTGGGCGCCTGCCGTGGGCCCCTGGAGCCGCAAGCGGGCTGCGCGCCAGGCTGTGGAACGGCTGATCTGTCATGGCGAATTCCTACCGTAGGGGTTCGTATTATTGTAATGCATGACAAGCAGTACAACTCGAAGCTATCAACGCATATATGTCTTGTCAATATCGTTTGTCATGGGTAAGAATACAGGACAAGCCCAGCTGTTATCCTGCTACGCGCAGGATAAGCACAAGGAAAAATCAGGCCATGAGCCCATTCAAAGAGCTACTTGCTGCCCTAAAGACGGATACCCTGCTGCAGCGCGACAGCGCCGAAACACTCTACGCGCAACTGGCCTCCTCCCTTGCCGAAGCCATTCGCAGTGGCGCCCTGCGTCCGGGCGAACGGCTTCCACCCCATCGCGAGCTGGCCGGCGAACTGGGTATCAACATCACCACCGTGACCCGCGCCATGGCCGTGCTGCAGGAGCAAGGCCTGGTCGAGAGTCGCCCAGGCCGGGGCACCCAGGTTGCGGTGCCGCGCCAGGTACAGGTGCAGTTCCAGTCGGCGCCAAGCGATGCCCCCGGCATGATCGACCTCAGCGTCAACCGCCCCGCTACCGATGCCTACACCCAGGCTCTGGCCACCCTCCTGCCGCGTCTGGCCAGCGACCCGCGCTTTACCGGGATGAAGGAGTATCACCCCTCCGAAGGCATGCCCTGGGCGCGAGAAGCCGCGGCGACCTGGTTGCGTTCACTGGATGTACCCGCTCAAGCCAGCAATGTGGTGATCACCGAGGGGGCCCAGCACGGCATCGCCTGCATCCTGCGCGCCATGACAGTGGCAGGTGACACCGTGTTGGCCGACAGCATTACCTATCAGGGCATCAACGCCCTGTGCCGGTCATTGGGGCTGAACCTGATTGGCGTAGAGGGGGATGAGCGGGGCATGAACCCTCAAGCCCTGGGCGAGGCTATCGCGACCTACGCGCCACGGGTGCTGTTCCTCGTGCCGTCGATCCACAACCCGACCGCCATCACCCTCGACGCGCAACGTCGCGCGGACCTTCTTGAAGTACTTGCACCACACGACGACCTCTGGCTGATCGAGGACGATGTCTATCGCCCGTTGCTCGAGCACAGGGACGAGACATTCATGTTGCGCCGCCCTGCGCGAACGTTCTATGTCACCGCCCTCTCCAAATGCATCGCACCGGGCCTGCGCATCGGCTTCGTCGTCGCGCCGCCCGAACAGCTGCAGAACATCGCCACCACCTTGCGCATCGACTGCTGGAGCATTTCGCCGCTTAACGCGCTGATCGCGACACGCTTGATCGAGGATCGCGTCAGCGAGGCACTGATTGCCCATCAGCGCGAGGAGTTGCGCGAACGCCAGGCCTTGCTCGCAGAGCACCTCAAGGGCCTGCATTACCAGGCCAGCGATGTTGGCACACATGCCTGGCTGCAGCTGCCTGAACCTTGGAGCGCGTCACGTTTCGCCCGCCTTTGCCGAGAGCATGGCGTCGGGCTACTGCCCGGCGGGGCGTTCAGCTTGCGCCATGACCAGTCGCCCAATGCGGTGCGCATCAACCTTTCCGCGGCCAAGTCTCGCGCGCAGCTCGTCCAGGCCCTGGATGTCATTGCCCGTTTCGCGCAGCAAGGCCATTTGCATATGTTCGACAGGGTCTGAAGCCTAGATGAAGATGCCAGAGCGTTGTGAAGTCGCTGTAATCGGTGCCGGTGCGGTCGGCGTTGCCACTGCCTTGTGGCTGCGCCGCCAGGGTTACCATGTGGTGTTGCTGGAGCGCGATGCGGTCGCTGCAGGTGCCTCCTATGGCAATGCGGGCACATTTGCGCCCTATGGCTGCATGCCTATCGCACAACCTGGCCTGCTGCGCGACATACCACGCCTGCTCTTCTCGGCGGACTCGCCGTTTGTGGTGCGGTGGTCTCGCTTGCCGCGTTTGATGCCCTGGCTTGCCCGCTTCCTGAATCAGTGCCGGCCTCATCATTTCCAGCGCAACGCGACGGCCCTTGCACAATTGCTGCAACACACCTACGAGGGGTATGCACCACTGCTGGATGAGGCGCCTGTGGCCGAAAAGCACTTGCGCCATAAAGGCTGCATCTATGCCTACTCCAGCCTGGACAGCCTGCGTGGCGCCGAAGGCGGTTATGCGCTGCGTGACCGCTTCGGCATCCCTCAACAGCGCTTGAGTCGCGACGAACTCGAAGCACTTGAGCCCGCACTTGCCGGCAAGACGGTAGGCGGCATCCTCTTCCCAAAATCCTCCCATCTGGATGATCCAAAGCGCTTCTTCGAGGACTTGGCAGCGCCACTGCTGCTCGATGGCACCCTGTGTTTCAGCACCGTGCAGCGCCTTGTTCGACGCAGCAATGCACTGCAACTGGACTGCGCCGATGGCCACAGCCTGCTCGCCGAACGCGTGGTGCTGTGCGGCGGAGCCTGGTCTGCCGCCCTCGCGCAGCAACTGGGCGATCGCATCCCGCTGGATACCGAGCGTGGCTACCATATCGAGTTCGACCTGGAGGATACCTTGCTCGAACGCCCCTGCTGCCCGGTCGAAAGCGCCTTTTACATGACCCCCATGGCGGGTCGCCTGCGCGTGGCCGGCACCGTGGAGCTGGGTTCGATCAATGACCCAGCCAACCCCAAGCGCTACGAGTACCTGGAGCAACGGGTACGGCGCGTGCTTGGCCTTCGCCAGCCAGTGGCGAGGCGCTGGCTGGGCTTTCGCCCGTCGCTGCCGGACTCGCTACCGGTCATTGGCGTCTCGCCGAACGAACCGCGCCTGATTCACGCCTTTGGTCATCAGCACCTTGGCTTGACACTGGCGGGAGTAACAGGGCAACTGGTAAGCCAACTCATCGAAGGAACAGCGCCTGCATGGCTAGACGCGTTTTCCTCACGCCGTTTCTGACCCAAGGAGATTGACCCATGACCATTCAACGCAAACAGATCGACCCGCGCATGAGCCAGATCGTGATCCACCGCGACACCGTCTATCTTGCCGGCCAGGTCGGCGAGACCGGCCAGACGGTGGCGGAACAGACCCGAGAAGCCCTGGCGCGGGTCGATGCACTGCTCGATGAGGCCGGCACCACTCGCCAGCACCTGCTTCAGGCCATTATCTGGTTGGCCGACATGGCAGACTTTGACGAGATGAATAACGTATGGGATGCCTGGGTACCCAGCGGCCATGCACCGGCGCGAGCCTGCGGCGAGGCGAAGCTGGCAGATCCGCAGCTGCTGGTGGAAGTGATCATTACCGCTGCCGTTCCCCAGTAGTGTCACGTGGCGCCGGGCTTGTGACGAGCCCGGATGGCCACCGAAAGGCTCAAATTTCGGAAAAGCCCTGTTGCCAGTGCAGGCCTCATCGCCGGCAAGCCAGCTCCCACAGGAATATGACCAGCCTTCAGGCATGCGCTGTACCTGTGGGAGCCGCGCTTGCCGGCGATGGGTCGATAGCAGATTGAAAGCCCTCCGCAAGGATGCCCAGGAACGAATGCCATGGATCGCCTTCCGACACTGCTCACCGATCGCCTTGTCCTCACGCCACTCCAGTTGAAGGATGCCCCCTTCATTCAGAAGTTGTTTCCGCAATGGGAGGTAGTGCGCTACCTGGATCGTCGTGTTCCATGGCCATATCCAGAAGATGGTGCGCTGGTTTATGTACGCGATGTCGCCCTGCCAGCCATGGCAGCGTGTCGTGAATGGCATTGGATGATCCGCAGGCGCGACGATGCCGAGTGCATCCTTGGCAGCATCAGTTTGTTTGAGCAGCCGGGTAACAACAGAGGCTTCTGGCTTGCACCGCAGTGGTGGGGAAAAGGCTATATGCGCGAAGCATGCCGGGTCATCAACGCGTATTGGTTCGAGACATTGTCACGGCCGGTCATGCAGGTTCCCAAAGCGGTTGCCAACCACGCTTCACGCAGGGTCTCGGAGCATGAGGGTATGCGTATGGTCGGCGTACGAGAAGGTGATTTTGTCTGCGGGCCGATGCGCGTCGAAATATGGGAGATGACACGAGCTGAATGGTTTGCCAAGGTCGATCGTTAGCCATTGGTTCTTTTGGCCCGGCGGGCATTGAACCAAGCCATTGCAAACAGGCCTGAAGGTGCCATAGGCTGCCTTCTCATGAATCGGCCACCGACACTGGATAAACGATGAGCGAACTACAAGGATGCGGAGAGTTTTCGGGCTTGGCCTGCCGCCCGGTCGGGCCCGCTGACGCAGAAATGATCTGCTCGCATCGCCAGGAGATGTTTCTTGAGGCAGGTGGCGATCCTGAAAAACTGCAAGTCATGACTCAGCACTTTCGGCCATGGTTGGAGGAGCGGCTTGCTGACGGTCGGTACTACGGTTTCAAGCTCCTGGATGGCGACCAAGCGATCGCAGCCATTGGCCTGATGAGTATTGATTGGCCTCCCCATCCATCGCACCCGACCCTGGACAAGCGTGGGTACGTGCTGAATGTGTTCGTCCAGCCGGCCTACCGCCGCCGTGGCCTGGCTTCAGCCTTGATGCAGGCAGCCGACGCCGAGTTCGCCCGCCGAGGCATCACCTTCGCTGTCCTGCACGCCACCGAGACGGGTAAACCTGTCTACGAGCAAACCGGTTGGACTGGAACCTCGGAAATGGCCAAATCCATTAGTTGATAGTGACCGCTTTCACCTGAGAGCGGACATTGAAAAGAAGAAAGAACAAACCAGACAGACTACCCACGCTAGTCTGCAACCGGCTCATACAAGCTCACCGCCTTGGCATCCACCGCCCTGGGCGATAACCCTTCGCGGTAGAACGCATCGGCGAAGCGCTGCTGCTCAGCCAGGTTCTCCGGCTTCACCGGCTGCACGTCGTAGCTGCGCCGGCGTCCACCGGCCCGAGGAAGCGGAACTCAACATCCTTCTCGCTCAAGCCGACCTGGTCCAGTGCCTTGAGAGCCAGATGATGGCCGATCGACCCGCGACCGGTGGCGATGCGCTTGCCTTTGAGCTCGGCCGCGCTGTGCAGCTGCGCATCAGGACGCACCAGCAGCGCCGTGCCATAGGGGTCGGACTTGTCCACGGCAATGGCCTTGACCGGTGCCCCCGAAGCCAGCACGAACAGCAGCGGCGCATCGCCGATTATGCCGGCATCGATCGCCCCGGCATTGAGCGCCTCGGCCAGCGGCGCGGCAGCGGGGAACTCGACCCAGTGGATGTCGTAAGTCAGGTCGCGCAAGGCGCCTGCGGCTTCCAGCTGGGCGCGCATGTTGCCCTTCTGGTCGCCGATGCGAGGGTCAGGCGCTCAGCGGCGCCGGGCTGACTGGCCAGCAGCAGGGCCGCGGCCAGGGTCAGCAGCTTCGATCGGATGGACATGGCGTTGCTCGGTGTCTGGGCAGGCAGTCTCATGCTACCCGTGCCAGGCGACTCCAGCGAGAACCATCATATAAATTAAATTGATTTTAGGAATAACCTAGTATGCGTTTTCGTCTATCAAAGCCGAACCGATAGCATTACCCGTCAGGCAGATTATGCTAATGGCTTATTTTCCATCAGAGCAGTGCAAGGCGATCCTGCGCGAGATCGACTCGCTGCGCGAACTGGTGGCCAACGATGGCGCCCCTTCTGGCACCCTGCGCCTGGGTGTGCCGCAGACCTTGGGTGACGTGGTACTGCTGGATGCGCTGGCGCAGATTCGCGAGGCCTACCCGCAATTGCGCACCCAGGTCAGCAGCGGTTGGGGCAGCAGCCTCATTGCGCGCATGGAAAACGCCGAACTGGACGCAGCCGCCGCGCTGTTCCCACCGGGCAAGATCTTCCCGGAAGGCATCGCCAGCCGTTCGATCGCACGCATGTCGCTGAAAGTGGTAGCTGCCAAGGGCAGCGTCACCAAGCGCAGCTACAAGCTCAAGGACTGCTACACCCGTGGCTGGGTGCTCAACCCCGATGGCTGTGGTTTCCGCGCCGGCCTGCAGCGAGCGCTGAGCGAACAGGGCCTGAGGCTGTCGATCAACCTGGAAACCTTCGGCACCGAGTTGCAACTGGGCCTGGTCGCCAATGGCCAGGGCCTGGGTCTGGTGCCCGAACCACTATTGCAGGCCAGCCGCCACCGCGATGCGCTGGATGTGATCAACGTCAGTGATTTCAAGCCGCAGGTAGATCTGTGGCTGTTCCATCCACGTTACCTGGGCAACCTGCAGGAACCCGTCGAGCTTTTCGGCGAGGTGGCTGGGCACAGGCTTTTGGGTTGACCACGCAGGGGCGCCTGGCGCCCCGCCAAGGGATACGGGGTGTACTCGCCCTATGGCTTTACCGGCGGTTATTACTTCGGGCGGGTGACCTACACCTTCTGAATCATGGAAAGCCGGCCGACGATGTCGGCCGGCAACCGGTATCAACCTCGCAACATATGGACCGCCACGCCGGCCAGGGCGCAGCTGAACAGTACCTGGATCACGCCACGCTTGAAGCGGAACAGCGCCACGGCGGCCGCAATGGCGATCAACGCGGAAGGCCAGTCGAACGCCCCGCTGAAACCCTTTGGCCAGAGCACGTGGTAGCCGAAGAACATGGCGAGGTTGAGGATCACCCCCACGACTGCGGCCGTGATACCCGTCAGTGGTGCGGTGAACTTCATCTCGTTGTGGGTCGATTCCACCAACGGGCCACCGGCGAGGATGAACAGGAACGACGGCAGGAAGGTGAACCAGGTGACGAGGCTCGCCGCGACTGCACCAGCCAGGAACGGGTGTTGCTCACCGAACATCGGATGCACGTAGCCACCGACGAAGCCGACGAAGGCCACCACCATGATCAATGGACCTGGCGTGGTTTCCCCCAAGGCAAGGCCATCGATCATCTGGGTGGGTGACAGCCAGCCGTAATGCCCGACAGCGCCCTGATAGACATAGGGCAGGACGGCGTAGGCGCCACCGAAGGTCAAAAGTGCGGCCTTGGTGAAGAACCAGCCCATTTGCGTCAGAGTGCCAGCCCAGCCAAACGCCAGCGTCAGCAGCCCCATGGGCAAGGACCAAAGTACTGCGCCGATCAGCACCAGGCGCAGCAAATGCCCCACCCGAAAACGCGCATGCTCAGGTGCGGGGGTGTCATCGTCGATCAGGGCCGGGCCGTAGCTGTTCCTGGCAGCCCCATGACCGCCACCGATCACGAATTTGCCTGGCGCGAAGCGACCGCCCACATAGCCTGCGATGCCGGCAACCAGCACGATCAACGGGAACGGTACATCGAGGGCGAAGATGGCCACGAACGACGCTGCGGCCATGGCCCACAGCCAGCCGTTCTTCAGCGCGCGCGAGCCGATCCGGTGCGCCGCGTGGACGACAATGGCCGTGACTGCAGGCTTGATGCCGTAGAAAATCCCCGCCACCACAGGGACCTCGCCAAAGGCAATGTAAACCCAGGACAAGCCAATCAGGATGAACAGCGAGGGCAATACGAACAACACGCCCGCAATCACGCCCCCCCAGGAGCGGTGCATGAGCCAGCCGATGTAGGTGGCCAGCTGCTGTGCCTCGGGGCCTGGCAACAACATGCAGTAGTTCAGCGCGTGCAGGAACCGCTTCTCGCTGATCCAGCGCCGACGCTCGACCAATTCCTGGTGCATGATCGAGATCTGCCCGGCGGGCCCACCAAAACTGATGAAGCCCAGCTTGAGCCAGAACAGGAATGCTTCGAACAGTCCGATCGGCCGCTGAACCGCTTGCGATGGTGGCTGTTCGCCCACTGCAGAGGTGCTATCAACCATTTGGGGTTTCCTCACTTGCGAAAGCCGTCAGCAGGCCATCGAAGATGCCCCCGGCGACCGTTGTCAGTTGATCGTCATCGCCAATGCCTTGTCTCAAGCCCGCGAGGACACGTTCGATGCCTGGCGCTTCCGAGGGCTGGTTGCCTCCCACATCCAGGTAGTGAATGACTGCGGCCAAGCGTGCCAGGCCCGGCTGCTGTATGGCAAAGCTCTCGATGAGGGTCTCGAAGGACACCCGCTGGCCGACATGGCTGAACCTGGCCCCATCAAAATCGAAGCCCAGCGCATCGTCCGGGCAGTCTTCAGGCCTGTCCAGCCAGATGAATCGAGCGTCGGCATCGATGAAGCGACGAATCAACCAGGCACATGCCAACCGATCCACCCATGGGCGCTTGCGGGTGGCCCAAAGGCGACCCTGGTAATCGTTGCGTTCCAGTCGGGTGATCGCCTCGTCGTGGGCACTCGGCTCATCGCAAGACAGTGCGCGGCCAATCGCGGCCTCGAGCTCTTGCAGCGCCGCATCGGCTTGCGCCTTGGGCTCGCCCGGGAAAAAATCGGTTAACGCCAACTGGCTGAAGGCCTTTCTGAGCTTGCGCACCTGCCGTGCGGTCTGCAGCGCATTCTCTGGCGCCAACTCGGCCCTGCAGCCTGCAATTTCTTCCATCAGCCTGGCGTACTCGTCGCTCCTGTCGAACAGGCTGCTGAAGCGCTCTTCACGCTCAGGCAGCGACAGGAGAAATGCCGTGCCGTTTATAGCCAGCACGTCTCGCTCGACTGCTGCGAAAACCTCCCGGCCTGCACAGTGTTCGGGCAGCAGGTAAACACCATCCCTCAGCACTGCGGCTCCTGAGGCCTTCAGGCTTCTCCAGGCACGCATGCGCTCGGTGGCATTGGCCGTCGGCAACCCGAGGATCAGTAGCGACCAATCGATCATGTAGACTACTCAACATAATATGTTTGCATCTCTACAATAAACCGAAGCTTCGGAAAATCAACAGTTTCTACCGAGGCGAGGATGGGCTTGCTCCAATTCAGGCCAAAAACTGCAGCTGGGTGCATGCCACGCCTTTTTTTGAGGCACGCCTGCGGGCCGCTCCAGTGCTCTGCGTGCGGCTCAATCGTTGTATGCGGCAATAAACCCCTACCGTTTCAATGCCTTAGCGCCCCCTGGTTGTCATCCCGGAACTACGCCGGGCTTTCGGCACCTTCATTGCAACGGCTTCTGCGTGCACAACGCACCAGCAATTGATCGGATTCGAGGCTCGCCACAGACACAGCACCCACCTACCCGCAAGGCCGCACCCTGAAACACGTAGATGAACCGCAATGAAGCTGCCGGCAACGGTGGCAAGGAGTGGGTATGTCCCGGGCATTTTTCAATGAAATGTACGAAACGAACGGCAGTTGCCGCCCGCATTACCAGGAGTTCGCCCGTTGGTTGGCAAACACCCCGCTGGAGCTGCTGGAGCAACGGCGACGCGAAGCAGACCTGCTGTTTCACCGCGCCGGTATCACCTTCACCCTGTACGGTGACAAACAGGACACCGAGCGCCTGATCCCCTTTGACATCATCCCGCGCAGCATTCGTGCCAGTGAATGGCGCATGGTCGAGCGCGGCTGCATCCAGCGGGTGCACGCCCTGAACCTGTTCCTGCAGGACATCTACCACGACCAGCGCATCCTCAAGGCCGGCATCATCCCGCCGGAGCAGGTGCTGGCCAATGAAGGCTACCAGATCGCCATGCAGGGCCTGGGGCTGCACCGTGGGCTCTATGCCCACATCGCTGGGGTCGATCTGGTCCGCGACGGGGACGGCAGCTACTTCGTGCTGGAGGACAACCTGCGCACCCCCAGCGGGGTCAGCTACATGCTCGAAGACCGCAAGATGATGATGCGGCTGTTCCCCGAGCTGTTTGCCGCACAGCGGATCGCCCCGATCGACCACTACCCCAACCTGCTGCTGGACACGCTCAAGAGCGCCAGCCCACTGGACAACCCCACCGCCGTGCTGCTCACCCCTGGTCGCTTCAACAGTGCCTATTTCGAGCATGCCTTCCTGGCTCGGGAAATGGGTATCGAACTGGTGGAGGGCGCGGACCTGTTCATCCGCGACGAGCATGTCTACATGCGCACCACCGCCGGTCCACAACAGGTGGATGTGATCTATCGGCGCCTGGACGACGACTACCTCGACCCGCTGTCGTTCAACCCTGACTCGATGCTGGGCGTGCCGGGGCTGATCTCGGTGTACCGCGCCGGCAACGTGGTGCTGGCCAACGCGGTAGGCACCGGCGTGGCGGACGACAAGTCGATCTACCCCTTTGTCGACGACATGATCCGCTTCTATCTGGGCGAAGAGCCAGTGCTGAACAACGTCCCGACCTGGCAGTGCCGCAAGCCTGCAGAGCTTTCCCATGTCCTGGCCCACCTGCCCGAGCTGGTGGTCAAGGAAACCCAGGGCTCCGGTGGCTACGGCATGTTGGTCGGGCCAGCGGCCACCAGTGCGCAGATCGAGGACTTCCGCGCCCGCATCAAGGCCCGTCCGCACGCCTACATCGCCCAACCCACCCTGTGCCTTTCCACATGCCCGACCTTCGTCGACAACGGCATCGCCCCGCGCCACATCGACCTGCGCCCGTTCGTGCTGTCCGGCAGTGAAACGCGGCTGGTGCCAGGCGGCCTGACCCGGGTGGCCCTTCAGGAAGGCTCGCTGGTGGTCAACTCGTCGCAGGGCGGCGGTACCAAGGACACCTGGGTGGTGGAGGACTGAACCATGCTTTCGAGAACTGCTTCCGACCTGTACTGGATGTCGCGCTACCTGGAGCGCGCAGAAAACCTTGCGCGCATGCTCGAGGTGAGTTATTCGCTATCGCTGATGCCCCAGGCCGGCCGCAGTGACGGCCATGCCGAGCTGGCCATGTCACTGCTGGCATCCGGAACACTGGACGACTACCGCCGCCGGCACACCGAACTCGACACCGAGCGCATGCTGCACTTCTTCGCCCTCGACGCGACCAACCCCGGCAGCATCTATTGCTGCCTGCAGGCGGCCAGGACCAATGCCCACGCAGTGCGTGGCCGCATCACCGCCGACATGTGGGAGAACATCAACGCTACCTGGATCGAGATGCGCAACATTGCCAGCAATGGCCTTGGCCGTTATGGCATCAGCCAGTTCTGCGACTGGGTCAAGGAACGCTCGCATCTGTTCCGCGGTGCGACCTCAGGCACCATCATGCGTAACGACGCGTACAGTTTCATCCGCCTGGGGACCTTCCTGGAGCGAGCCGACAACACCCTGCGCCTGCTCGATGCACGCTATGAAATGTTCGGTGAGGCCTCCGAGGAGGTCAGCGATGACTCCGCCCGTGGCTATTACCAATGGAGCGCGTTGCTGCGCGCGCTGACCTCCTACGAAGCCTTCAACGAACTCTATCGCGCCGCGCCCAGTGCACGGCCGGTATCGGAGCTGCTGTTGTTGCGGGTCGACGTGCCCCGCTCGCTGCATGCCTGTATCGAGGAACTGGACCAGATCCTTGCCAGCCTGCCCGGCAGCACCGGGCGCGCCGCCCAACGCATGGCCGCCGAACTCAACGCTCGCCTGCGCTACACCGCGATCGACGAAATTCTCGAAGCGGGGTTGCACCCGTGGTTGAGCGACTTCATCGGGCGCATCAATCAACTGGGCCAGGCGGTCCATCACTCCTATCTGGAGGTCGTATGAAACTGTCCATTCGCCACGACACTACCTACAGCTATGCCAGCGATGTGTGCAACAGCATCCAGTTCCTGCGCCTTACACCACGCAGCAGCGAGCGCCAGCGCATCAATGAATGGCAACTGGACCTGCCCTGCAAGGTCAAGGCCCAGATCGACCCCTATGGCAACATCCTGCATGTACTGACCCTGGACAAACCCCATGGCCACCTGGCGCTGACCGCCAGCGGCCAGGTGGAGATCGACCCGGAGCGCGAGCAGGAGGCCGGCGAACATTCCCCCCTGCCATTCCTGCGCGGCAGCCACCTGACCCAGGCCGATGACGCACTCAAGGCCTTCGCCAGCCGACATTGTGGCGAACACCGCGACCGGGCGGCGCTGATCGGGCTGATGCAAGGCCTGGCCGAGCACATGCCGTACAGCCCCGGCGCCACATCGGTGGGCACCACTGCCATCGAAGCGTTCAACGGCGCGGCCGGGGTTTGCCAGGACCATACCCACGCGTTCCTTGCCTGCGCACGCAGCCTGGGTATTCCGGCACGCTATGTCTCCGGCTACCTGTGCACCGAAGACGAGCAGCACCTGGCCAGCCATGCCTGGGCCGAGGCCTGGGTCGATGACGCCTGGTACAGCTTCGACATCACCAACCGCCTTGTTCGGCCAGAGCGTCACCTGAAGCTGGCAGTGGGCCTGGACTACCTCGATGCCTGCCCGGTCAGGGGCGTGCGCCGCGGGGGTGGCGCCGAATCGATGCAGGCCAGCGTGCACGTGCACCGCCAGTGACAGACGCAGCACCCGTTCATAAAAAAAGGGAAACAGCATGACCTATTGTGTCGCCATGCACTTGGCGGACGGGCTTGTCTTCATCAGCGACTCTCGCACCAATGCGGGCATCGACCAGATCGCCAGCTTTGCCAAGTTGTTCGTGTTCGGCGTGCCGGGGGAGCGCCTGATCGTGCTGCAGACCGCCGGCAACCTGGCGACCTCGCAATCGGTGGTGAACCTGCTCCAGCAACGCACACGGGGCCCCGGCCCCCACCTGCTGAACGTTGCCACGCTCTACGATGCAACGGTACTGGTCGCCGATACACTGCGTGAAGTGGTCAGCCGTGATCGCAGCAAGCTGTCGGCCGGAATCGACTTGAGCAGTTCGTTCATTGTCGGCGGCCAGATAGCCGGTGGCCCCATGGGCATATACAACGTCTATGCGCAGGGCAATTTCTTCCAGGCCACGCCGGACACCCCGTTCCTGCAACTGGGCGAGAGCAAGTATGGGCGGCCGATTCTCGATCGCAACCTTGGCTACCATATGCCACTCGACGAAGCGTTGCGCTGCGGTCTGATCTCGTTCGACTCGACCATTCGCAGCAACCTGTCGGTGGGCATGCCATTGGACCTGCTGGTGTATCAGAAGGACAGCCTGGAAATACCGAAACGCCAGCGCATCACCAGCGACGATGCCTATTACGAGCAGATACGCAGGCAGTGGAGCGACGGGCTGAGAAGGCTGTTGGCCGAACTGCCTGCGCCGCCCTACTGATTGGCAGGGTACCTGTGGGCTGCGCTGTCGCGTAAAGAACTCAATTCGAAAGCGACCGCTGCCACAGGGGCCCTGCTGATTCAATAGGCCATGTGCAGTTCCATGTAGCGGGCTGGCCCGCTCCCACAGGGACCGTGATCCTACTTGAGGGGAATGGTCAGGCGATCGATCACTGCCCGAGTTTCTGGCCGCACCCCGCGCCACCAGGCGAAAGCCTCCGCCGCCTGCTCGACCAGCATGCCGACGCCATCGGCCAGGCGCGCCACACCCTGCGCCTGGGCCATGCGCAGGAACGGCGTCAGGCCTTTGCCATACGCCAGCTCGTAAGCCAGCCGCGTCTCGCCCAGCACGCCCTCGGGCAGTGGCGGCAGCTCGCCGGTTAGGCTCGCGGAGGTGGCGTTGACCACGATGTCGAAGGACTGTCCCTCCAGCTCCTCATAACGGCTGATGCGCAGCCTCGGATGATCCACTTCGTTGCGCAAGGTGAGCGCCTTGGACATGTCACGGTTGGCGAGTACCAGCTCGCTCGGCCCTGCCTGCAGGAACGGCAGCAGCGCACCACGCACCGCACCACCGGCGCCGAGCAACAGTACCCGTCGATTGCCCAGCGGTTCACCGAGGTTTTCCTCGATATCCCGCAACAAGCCAATGCCGTCGAAGTTCTCGGCAACGATTCGGCCATCCTCGAACTTCAGTGCATTGGCCGCCCGCGCCAGCTGGGCGGCCTCGCTGCGCTGGTCAGCCAGCTCGAAGGCACGCAACTTGAACGGCGCGGTGATGTTCATGCCCAACCCGCCCTCATCGCGAAACTGCAGCACCTGGGCCTCGAAGCCCTCGAGTTCGCCCTCGATGGCGCCGTACTCCAGGCACTGGCCACTGGCCTGGGCGAACAGGCCATGAATCAACGGGGACTTGGTGTGGTTGATCGGTCGGCCGATCACTGCATAGCGGTCGCTCATCGGGCATCTCCGTGGGTGAACAGCACACCGTCTGCTTGCATGGCGGTGATTTCTTCAGGGCTGAAACCTAGGCCGGCGGCCACTTCGGCATTGTGCTGACCGAGGTCCGGGGCCACCTGGTGGATCGTGGTATCACAGTCGGAAAAGCGGAACGGCAGGTTGGGCAGGCGCAAGGTACCGTAGCGCGGGTGCTGCTGCTCGATGACCATGTTGCGCGCCTGGATCTGCGGGTCGGCCACGACTTCGTCGATGCGCTGCACCTTGGCGCTGGGGATGTCGATGGCATCGAGCAATTGCAGGATATCGGCTACCCGGCGCGCACCGACCCAGTCACGCACCACGGCCAGGATCGCCTGCCGATGGGTGTTGCGACCATTGAGGCTGTGGTAGCGGTTGTCACTGCCGAACCCGGGCGGGCCACCGTTGGCCTCGAGCATCGCGGCAAAGCGCTTCCAGGCGTCGTCTACCTGGGCGGCGATCACGAGGTCGCCATCGGCCGCGCGAAACACGCCGTACAGGGTGGAGGTGGGCATGTCATGGCCGGTCTGCTCGGGCAGGACGGTGCCGTCGGACAAGGTGTAGCACTGCACCGCGTATTCATGCATCGACACCAGCGTGTCGTACAGGGCCATGTCGATGTGCTGGCCACGACCACTGCTCACCCGGCCCAGTAGCGCCGCATTGATCGCCGCCACGGCATGAATGCCGGTGTACATGTCGCCCAGGGAAATGCGCAGCAACGGCGGCGCTTCGCCTGGCACGCCGACCATCTGCATGATCCCGCTCTTGGCCTCGGCAATCAGCCCGAAACCGGCGCGGTGGGCATCCGGCCCGGTATGGCCGTACGCGGAGATGGAGCAGTACACCAGTCGCGGGTTGCGCGTCGACAGCTCTGCATAGCCCAGGCCCAGTTTGTCCAGGGCGCCGGGGCGATAGTTTTCGACGAACACATCGGCCGAGTCGGTCAGGCGTTGCATGAACGCCTTGCCACGTGGGTCCTTCATGTTCACGCTGACGCCCTGCTTGCCCATGTTCAGCTGCAGGAAGTAACCACTCTGCTGTTCATCAAGGGTAAACGCGTGCTGGCGGCCGGCATCGCCGCTGCCCGGCCGTTCGACCTTGATCACCTCGGCGCCCAGTGCTGCCAGGCAGCGGCCCACATAGGGCCCGGCCAGGAAGTGGCTATAGTCGATGACGCGGATACCCGCCAATGGCAATGCCTGGCTCATGCCTGCACCCTCCTCGGCACCATCAGCCGGTGCTCGCCACGCTGCACGACTTCGCCGTGCTGGTTGATCAGCTCCGACGGCAAGACCACGATGCCCCAGCCCGGTCGGCTGTTGCTCGGGCGCATCGCCCCCACGCGCATGCGCACGTGCAGCACATCATCGACCTTGATCGGCAGCACGAAGTCCCACGTCCAGCCCAGCGACATGCCCGGTACAAAGCGGTATTCGCACTGGGTCTTCAGGCCGTCGGCGATCGACAGGCCGAACAGACCATGGGCAACCAGGCAGCCGAAGTGGCTAGCGTTGGCATACGCCTCGTCGACATGCACCGGGGTATGGTCGCCGGTGAGCTCGGCGTAGGCCAGGATGCGTTCGCGCGTCACGGTATAGGTGGGGCTGATGCATTCATCGCCCTCACGGGCATCGTCCCAGTATTTTTCAACCACGCTCATGCCACCACCTCTGCACGTGGGTCGATGGCCAGAGCCTGGGCGACGCATTTCGCCGGCAATGCCTGAATGAACTCGACCGCCAGGCCGTCAGGCAGGCGCAGCCAGTTGCGGCCCTGGGGCATTTCGCTGACGCCGAAGCGCTGTGCGGCGGCCAGGGCTGCTTCGAGGTCCTCGCACATGATGCCCAGGTGTGCCATGCGCCCTTCCGGCCCGGCAAAGTCCGGCTGGTGTATGAACTGCAGGCCACCAAGGGTCCAGTACTGCGCAGGCTGCTCGACGTCGCCCTGTATTTCACGCATGGTCATGCCGCACACCTCGCTGAAGAAGCGGATGTGCCACTGGATGTCCCGCACCCAGAACGCAACGTGTTCAAGGTAGGCTTTTGGCTGGCTCATGGATTACTTCCCTTCTGCTGATCGGCCATGGCGCGCTCGATACCCTTGATGCAGGCAACCAGGGTCGCGTTGACCGGCGTAGCCACGCCATGGCGCTGGCCCCAGCGCACGACGGAGCCGTTGATGAAATCGATCTCGGTGACCGAGCCTTTTTCCAGGCTCTGCAGCATCGAGGTACGGAAGCTTGCCGGCAGGCCTTCAGCTGCCAGGCGCCACGCAGCGTCCGGGCTGGTGAGGTTCAGGCGGATGCCGGCACGCTCGGCGACGGCGATGGCCTCGCTCACCGCTGCCTTGGCGGTGCTTTCCAGCAGCGGCTCGCTGTACAGCTGGCCATAACTGAGCATGGTGATGCCGCTGAGCGCGCCTGTCGCGACGTTGACCAGCAGCTTGTCCCACATGGTGCCGAGAATGTTGTCGCTTACCGTGGTGGCGAGCCCGGCGCCATTGAAGACCTCGGCAATGGCCTGCACACGGGAGGTCCGTTGGCCATCGAGCTCGCCGATGAAGGTGTGCTTGCCTGCTACACCGGCACGAATCGAACCCGGCGCCAGCAGCACGCCACCGACATAGGTCTTGCCGGCCAGTACCCGCTCACGCCCCACGGCCTCGGCCAGGATGTCTTCGTGGCCAAGACCGTTCTGCAGTGACAGCACCAGCGTCTGCGGCCCGATCAGCGCCTTGGCACCGGCAATCGCCTCGCTGGTGTGGAACGACTTGACCAGCACCACTACCAGGTCCGCCACGCCCACGGTTGCCGCATCGCAAGCCGCCCTAACCCGGACCTGCCGCTCGCCGCGCTCGTCCTGTACCCGCAGCCCGCGCAGGTTCATCGCCTCGACATGTGCCTGGCCACGATTCAACAGCCAGGTTTCGTGCCCCGCCTCGCTCAAGGCCGCACCAATGGCGCAACCCAGGGCGCCGGCGCCCAGAATGCAGATTTTCAAATCGCGGACCTCCTGTGGTTTGCGACCACCTTATGCAGCGAGGCTTATTTCGGCTATACAATGAGATCAATAGACCTATTGAGTTTTGCAATAATGAGTACGCTCGATGCCTTGCCTGATCCCAAGCTGCTGCAGCTGTTCGATGTGCTTTACCAATGCCGTAGTGTGACCCGCAGCGCCGAACAGCTCGGCCAGAGCCAACCTACCGTGAGTATCTGGTTGGGGCGCTTGCGTGAAGAACTCAACGATCCGCTGTTCGTGCGTACCCCTGGGGGGATGGCCCCTACCCCGCGGGCAGACCAGTTGATCGGTCCATGCCGCGAGGTGCTGGAATCGCTGCGGCGCCTGACTACCTGGGAGCCGCAATTCGTTCCGGCCACAGCGCAACGGCGCTTTCGCCTGTGCGTCAGTGATGCCAGCCATATCACCCTGCTGCCCAGCATCCTCAACCACCTGCGTACGCATGCGCCGGGTATTCGCCTGGAGGCGGCGCGCATAGATGGCAATACCGAAAGCGCGCTGGAGTCGGGCGAGGCGGACCTGGCCATCGGCTTCGTGCCTTGGTTGGGTGCGGGGATGTATCAGCAAGTGTTGTTCGAACAGGACTGGGTCTGCTTGAGCGACACGCGACACCCTCGACTGGGCAAAGGCATGACCGTGGCGCGCTACGAGGCCGAGGGGCATGTACAAATCAGTGCCGGGACCGGGCAGAAGTTGCTCGAGGCTGGGCTGGCACGGGCCGGCATCGAACGCAGGATAATGCTGGAGCTGCCGGCGTTTCTTGGGTTAGGCATGATTGTCGGGTCGACCGACCTGGTGGCTACGCTGCCACGGCACATCGGGCAGACACTTGCCGACATGCATGGTCTGCAGGTGCACGATTGCCCGTTTGCAGTGGAGGGTTTCACGGTAAAGCAGCATTGGCACGCGCGCTACCAGCAAGACAGCGGGAATCGCTGGATGAGGGAGGTGGTTCGGGGCTTGTTTCAAGCAGGTGCCAGTTAGCTCACCAGACGAACCCCTCCCTCGCCGAGTTTCCTTCCCTGGAAGCTTCGGGGTGCGAGTCAGGCAGCAGGCTTGAGCACCACCTTCGTCCAGCCATCATCGCGCGCATCAAAATGCTTGTAGGCGTCGGGACCTTCAGCAAGCGTCAAACGATGGGAAATTATCTGGGAAGGCTTGGCGCGCCCATGATGAATGAGCTGCGCCAGGCGGCGATTATAGGCCTTCACATTCGCCTGGCCTGTGCGGATGAACTGGCCCTTGAACCAGAACGCTCCGAAATCGAAAGCCATCTTGCCCTGCTTCGCCAGGTCGTTCTTCGCACCCGGGTCTTCTGGCACGAACACACCCACGACACCTATGCCACCGGTAGCCTTGGTTGAGGCAACCAGGTTGTTCATGGTGAGGTAGTTCGCTTCATGGCCATGCTTGTCGCAGCACTGGTAACCCACACATTCGCATCCCCGATCGGTGCCTCTGCCGTGGGTCAGGTTCATGATCTCGTCCACGGCCTTTTGCTCGACCGCGTTGATGGGGGTTGCCCCAAGCTGCGCGGCCAGCCTCAAACGATCCGGCTGGTTGTCGATCACGAATACCTCGGAGGCACCTTTGATGATTGCCGAATAAGCCGCCATCAACCCGACAGGGCCCGCTCCATAGATCGCAATGCTCTCGCCCGGCTGCAGGCCGGCAAGCTCTGTTGCATGCCAGCCAGTGGGGAAAATATCCGAAAGCATGACGTAGTCATCTTCACGTTCCTGGGCGTCCTCCGGCAACACCAGGCAGTTGAAATCAGCGTATGGCACACGCAACAGCTCGGCCTGGCCACCTTGGTAGGGTCCCATGTCGGCAAAGCCGTATGCGGCCCCGGCAGTCCCCGGGTTGGCGGTGAGGCAAAACCCTGTAAGGCCTTTTTCGCAGTTTTCGCAGAACCCACAGCCGATGTTGAAAGGCAGGCTGACCCAGTCGCCGACCTTGACGCGGTCCACCCCTGCCCCGACCTCTATCACCTCACCGAGGTTCTCATGGCCGAACACACGCCCGGCCTCGAACGATGTGCGCCCCTCATACATGTGAAGGTCGGACCCGCAGATATTGGTGGTGGTGATGCGCACCAGCACATCAGTTGGTTTCTCGATTCTTGCATCGGTGACATTCTTGACGGCCACGTCGCGCGGTGCGTTGTATACGATTGCTTTCATGCTGAACTCCCAGAAGTCAGGGGCGATGGAAAGCGCCCTACCCTGTTGGGGTAATCGATTTACCCCGGTGTTCAGTGCTGTACGTGAATAGCAGATCAGTGGCGCTAATCATCGTCGCGCCTTTGATCTGTTGCCGTTGCCTCAGCGGCGGCGTTTCCTGTCGGCCTCCTCGAGGTGCTGGTTGATCTGGCGCGTCTGTTCTTCCTGTTCATGAATGGAGGTGGGCGTAATGACTTTGTCCACCGTTTCGGTATCCGGGTCAGGGCGCTCGAGCAGCGGGTCTGGCGCCCGGTGCCCTTGCTGCGCCTCTTCAGAAGACAGCGGCCTTGGGACCTTGTCGCCGGTCTTGCCTTCATCAGGTTTCATGCGCTTCTCCTCGCATCAATGAATGTTTGCAGAAGAGTCCGACGGCGGCAAAAAGTTTGATCCGCTTGCTTTGGGGCAAACACCGCCCGCCCCTCGCCGAGGCTGTGGAAAGAAAATTCCTCGAGTTTGCATAACACCATTCGTCGTGATTACGGGATTTACATACAACCTTCCTGCCCGGGTCGTCCTTCTACATCAACACAACAAACATTCGGCAACAATTACAGGATCCGCGCATGGCAGAGGGAACTACTAAAGCCACACGACTACTCGGCCTGTTGATGCTGGGCGTCATCACGCTGCAGCTTTCGGGCTGCGACATGGTGCTGTTCAACCCCAAGGGCCAGGTCGGGCTGGAACAACGCAATCTGATCATCCTGGCCACGCTGTTGATGCTGGTGGTGGTCGTCCCGGTCATGATCATGGCGCTGGTGTTCTCGGTGCATTACCGCGCCTCCAACGAAAAGGCGCGCTACACGCCAGAGTGGAGCCACTCGCGCGCAATCGAGGCAGTGGTCTGGGGCGTGCCGCTGCTCATCATCATCGTGCTCGGGGTGGTGACCTGGCGTTCTACCCACGCGCTCGACCCGTATCGTCCGCTGGATGCCGACAAGGCGCCGGTCAAGGTGCAGGTCATCGCCACCGACTGGAAGTGGCTGTTCGTCTACCCCGAACTGGGCATCGCATCGGTCAATGAACTGGCCATGCCGGTGGACACACCCGTGGATTTCCGGGTGACCTCCGATGGCGCCATCACCTCGTTCTTCATTCCTGCGCTGGGCGGGCAGATATATGCGATGGCCGGTATGCAGACCCAGCTGCACCTGATCGCCAATGAGCCGGGCAGCTATACCGGTATCGCCGCCAACTACAACGGCCCCGGCTTCTCCGACATGCACTTCAAGGCCCTTGCACTCGACCAGGCCGGTTTCGATGCCTGGGTGGCCAAGGTCCGCGGCTCGCAACGCCAGCTCGATCAGAGGCGCTATAAGCAGCTGGCCGAACCCAGCGTCGGCCATCCGGTAGAGCATTACGCTGCGGTCGATGCCGGCCTGTTCCAGTCATTGATCGACAAGTACCAGGGCATCAACCGGTCCCGCGAGGTCGAGCGGCGCTTGAGTGCCCCCCAGGATGAATCGCCGCAAGGCAGCAAGGAGTGACACACATGTTCGGGAAATTGACCTGGGATGCCATCCCCTTTGACGAGCCCATCATCATGTACACCCTTGCCGTGGTCGGGCTGATGGGTATAGGCGGGGTCGCGGCCATCACCTGCAAGCGCAAGTGGACGTACCTGTGGAAGGAGTGGTTCACCTCGGTCGACCACAAGCGTATCGGCGTAATGTACATCGTCGTCGCCCTGGTAATGCTGCTGCGCGGTTTCGCCGACGCTTTGATGATGCGCACCCAACAGGCCATGGCCTCGGACGGTTCGCCCGGCTACCTGCCGCCGGAGCACTACGACCAGATCTTTACCGCCCACGGCGTGATCATGATCTTCTTCATGGCCATGCCGTTCGTGGTCGGTTTGATGAACATTGTGGTGCCGCTGCAGATCGGCGCCCGCGACGTGGCCTACCCGTTCCTCAACGCAGTGAGCTTCTGGCTGTTCGTTTCCGGCGCGGTGCTGGTCAACATCTCACTGGGCATTGGTGAGTTCGCCCGCACGGGCTGGGTCGCCTATCCGCCGTTATCCGGCATCGCCTACAGCCCCGGCGTGGGCGTGGACTACTACATCTGGTCGTTGCAGATATCGGGGATAGGCACCTTGCTGACGGGGCTCAATTTCTTCGTCACCATTCTCAAGATGCGCACCACCGGCATGACCTTGTTCCGCATGCCGGTGTTCACCTGGACCGTGCTGTGCACGTCGATCCTGATCCTGGCCGCCTTCCCCATCCTCACCGCGACGCTGTTCATGCTCACCCTGGACCGTTACCTGGGCATGCACTTCTTTACCAACGAACTGGGCGGCAACCCGATGATGTACATCAACCTCATCTGGGCCTGGGGCCACCCTGAGGTGTACATCCTGATCCTGCCGGCATTCGGCATCTTCTCGGAGGTGGCTTCGACCTTTTCGCGCAAGCGGCTGTTCGGCTATTACTCGCTGGTATGGGCGACCATCGTCATCACCGTGCTGTCGTTCGTCGTCTGGGTGCACCACTTCTTCACCATGGGTGCCGGGCCGAACGTGAACGCATTCTTCGGCATCATGACCATGATCATCGCCGTGCCCACAGGGGTTAAGATCTTCACTTGGCTGTTCACCATGTACCGCGGGCGGGTGCGCTTCGAGACACCAATGCTGTGGACCGTCGGCTTCATCGTCACCTTCAGCATCGGCGGCATGACCGGTGTGCTGCTGGCAGTGCCAGGCGCCGACTTCCTGTTACACAACAGCCTGTTCCTGATCGCGCATTTTCATAACGTGATCATCGGCGGCGCAGTATTCGGCTACATGTGTGGCCTGACCTATTGGTTCCCCAAGGCGTTCGGCTTCAAGCTCCACGACCCGCTGGGGCGTGCGGCGTTCTGGTGTTGGCTGGCAGGTTTCTATTTCGCTTTCATGCCGTCCTACTTCCTCGGCTTCATGGGCATGACCCGGCGCCTGAACCATTTCAATGTGCCCGAGTGGCGGCCGTTTCTGCTGCTTGAGATGGTTGGCGTGCTTATCATCCTCTGCGGCGTGGCCTGCCAGCTGACGCAGCTGATCGTGAGCATCCGCAAGCGCCACGAAAACCGCGACCGCACCGGCGACCCTTGGGACGGCCGCACGCTGGAATGGGCCACCGCCTCACCGCCGCCGTTCTACAACTTCGCCGAACAACCGGTAGTGCACGGCATCGACGCCTATTGGGGCATGAAGGAACGCGGGGTCAAGACACTTGTCGAGGCGGACTTCCGCAAGATTCACATGCCGTGCAACACCAGCCTGGGCGTGGTGATCGGCGCGTTGAGCACGGTGCTGGGCTTCGCCCTGGTGTGGCACATCTGGTGGCTGGTGATCGCCAGCCTGCTGGCTACGGTGGCAGCATTGATCGTGCGCAGCTACGACCAGCATACCGAGTACTACGTGACGGCCGAGGAAGTCGAACGCGTGGAAACCGAACGGCGCCAACTGATGGCGGAGGCTTGAGCCATGTCGCATATCGTCCTGAACGAAACTGCCCATCAGCAAGAGCAAGGTTACGAGGATGCGGGCTCGCTGAGCCTGTTTGGCTTCTGGGTCTACCTGATGACCGACTGCATCCTGTTCGCCACGTTGTTCGCCACCTACGCCGTGCTGGGCCAGTCGGTGGCAGGCGGCCCGGGCGCGGCAGACATCTTCGAATTGCCCTACGTGCTCGGTGAAACCGGCTTGCTGCTGTTCAGCAGTATCACCTACGGCTACGCCATGCTCGCCAATCACCGCAACGACAAACGCCGCGTGTTGCAGTGGCTTGGTGTCACCTTCGTGCTCGGGTTGGGTTTCATCGCCATGGAGCTCAACGAATTTCATCACTTGATCGCCGAAGGCTACGGCCCGCAGCGCAGCGCGTTCCTCACCGGCTTCTTCACCCTGGTTGGCACCCACGGCCTGCATGTACTGATCGGCCTGGTGTGGATGGCCTTGCTGATGATTCAGGTGCAGCAGCGCGGCCTGTGCTGCGTCAATTCCACACGGCTGAGCTGCCTGAGCCTGTTCTGGCATTTCCTCGACATTGTGTGGGTGTGCGTGTTTACCGTCGTCTACTTGTTCGGGGTGATCCAATGAGCAGCGAAAGCCAGGTTCATAGCAGCGCCGGGGCCAGCCAGTCCAGCCACAAGTCCTACAACGTCGGCTTTGTGCTGGCTGCCCTGCTGACGCTGATCCCTTTCGGGCTGGCCATGTATCCAAGCTTACCGCGCACCGCCACGTTCCTGCTGGTGCTGGCTTGCGCGGTGATCCAGATTCTGGTGCACATGGTGTTCTTTCTGCACCTGACCACGGCGCGTGAGCAACGCTGGAGCCTGGTGGCGCTGGTGTTCACGGTAGTGATCATCGTGCTGCTGGTGGGGTTGTCGCTATGGATCATGTACTACGTGCACTACAACATGCTCGGTTTGTGAAATCGGATCGACCTGTGGCGCCCTCATGAAAGAACGCGATCAACAGCCTCGTTCAGCCTGACCGGGCAAGACAATGGGGCCACTTTCAAACGCTCGGTGTCTACAGCTTGAAACGGACGTGTATACAGCTTTTACTATCTGTCCGATCCACCTCGACAGCCGCACTGCCGTAGCCGGAATAGCTTTTGACCAAGCGCATGCCGAGGCCCGTGCCCGTCGGCTTAGGGTAATTATCAGGGAATCCATCGCCCTCATCCCTGACGGTGAGCAGGGCATGGTCGCCGGCATGCTTGACGATCACCTCGATGGCGCCCTTGCCGTATTTGAGGGCATTCGTGATCAGTTCAGAAATTACCAATCCCAAAGGTGCCATTCTTTCTGGGGGCAAGACGAAATCGTCAGCCTCCAGCACAATTTTCCGGTCGGCCAAGGCTCTGCCCAGATCCCCCAGCAGAGCATCGAGGTAATCACGAGCGCGCAGTTCCTGGTCTTCGGCAGCTTGATACAGCCGCTCGTGAACCGTGGCAATGGTCACCACTCGCCCGGCGGCGGTTTCAAGTTGCAACTTGACCGCTGCGTCAGGCGTGAGATTGGCCTGCAGCAACAATAGCGTGTTTACCAGGTGAAGGCTGTTCTTGACGCGATGGTGGATTTCTTCGAGGTAGAGGTCGCTTCGGTTTTGCTTGCTATTCTGAGCCTCGATCAGCGACAGCAATTGAGCCTCATACTGATGACGTTCCGTGATATCTCGCGATACTGCGATGATCCGCTCGACCTTGCCGTCCACTCCGAGGATTGGCGCCACCGTCACGTCCCACCATTTTGGATCATCTGCAGAGATGGGGTGATATGCCTCGAATCGAGCGGTTTCGCCACCACTCACTTTTGCCAATGCCTCCCAAACGAGCGAACGAGACTCCTCGGGCCACAAATCATGCCACTGCTGACCTTTCACGTCCGCCAAATGGGTAGCCAGGAAGAGGAGCCCCGTTTCGTTCATGAACTCGATCTCACCGCTTGACGTCAGGATCTCGACCCAATCGGGGCTCGCGTTCAGAAGGGTTTCCGAATAAGGATCGGGAACAGAGACATCTGCTCCCGCAGATATTCGCTCAAGGGCCATGGAAATGACGTTGGAGATACCCTCCAGAAATACCAGATCGCTTTCTACAAAGTCGTCCCCGTCACTGCTGTCGGCTTCGAGGACGCCAAAGGGGCCAAGCACGCCCCGGATCGGGACGTTGATAGCCCGCTCGATTCCGTATTTCTTCAGCAGCTCCGGTGTTCGGAAGCGGTTCTCCATGCCCAGATGGTTCGAGAGCACGGGCCTGTAGGTAGCCAATGCATAGCCTGCCGGGCTTGCTTCATCGGCACCCACGGCAGCCCGACCGATGTCAGAAGCGTCCCAGCCCACGCCGTGTGACAAGATGAAACCTTCCCCCTCCTCTGCCGGCTGCAGCACCTTGGCGAAGCGAGTGCTCATCCCTTCAGCGACGACTTCACAGGCATGGGTCAACAACAAGTCCAGGTCAGTCGCTTTCAAGGCCATCACGCCAAATTCCACCACCAGTTCATGTTGGCGTTGCAGGCGCACATGGGTCTTTTTCAAGGCCGCTCGGATGGTTTCGTCAACTGGTAGCTGCTGCATGGTCTTCCCTTTCGGATTGACGGTTTACGCCCCCGGAAACCGTGCAGAGCGTGAAGGCGGTTCACTTGGCGCCCTTCTACGATAGCCGCTGATCCTTCACGGCGCTTGGAGCACCACTCATCGCTTGGGAGCAACGTCGTAAGGCCAGGACGCCCTAACGCATACGAGAAGCGAGCGAACGACGCATGCCCAAAACCATTCTGATCGTGGAAGACGACGAGCTACTCAGAGATCTCACTGCAGAGAGTCTCTCGTCACTTTACGCGGTAAGCATCACATCCACAGCAAATGCTGACGAGGCGCTTCTCCACCTTTCGCATGAAGAACCTCCTGCGTTGGTCATGACCGATATCCACATGCCTGGCCGCATGGACGGATTAGGCCTGGCGCACGTTATTTGGCGCAGGTGGCCGACCCTACCCGTGATTCTGACTTCAGGCGACACGATCATTGATACCCATTCACTTCCCGTGAGGGCCGCATTCCTGGCCAAACCGTGGGGTATCCCTGATCTGGCCTCGCTGATCGACAGGCTGGTAACCCTGCCCGCCATAGACGGTTGATGACAAGACACGGGGACAAGGATGACTACCAATCACCCCCGCCGGCATGCTCTACAAGGTTTGCCATGGGGCGATGACCGCCGAAGGGTAGCGAGGACTTCCCCGCAGTCGGCAGGGTGCTGGTGGCTGATTCGGTCGCTGCCCGGGGCCTGGTTCGCGAGGACCTTGAAGGCCATTGTATGTTCATCGAAGGCGGCGTAGGGCTGATTGGTGGCGCCAGCGGAGCGGCAATGCTGTTCGGCCTGGACACCAAGCTGTTAGCGATGACTGCCGCTACGCTAACGCCGATAGGCAACCTGCTGCTGCCAAACGACAGTGCCGTGCGCCTGCTGCGCTCGGCCAAGGACGTGATCATGGCTGCCGGACTCAACGCAGGGCTGCAGGCCGGTGCTGGCGCGACGATTTCCCTGGGCGGGCTGTTCCAGATTCAGTCAAGAATGGCAGCTAACCACTCTCGGTGCGCTGCCCGCTTTGGGCAGCTTGAGTGGGTGCATTGTTTCCGGCTTCTGGTTTGTGCACTCGGCTACCTATGAAGATCTGCGCAAGCTCAATGCCAATAAAGAGTGATGGATCGGAGCGGGACTGAAAAAGGCGTCGCTTTGGGTCGATAGCGGGCATCTGTAACCGGGGCCGCTTCGCGGCCCATCGCCGGCAAGCGCGGCTCCCACAGGTACAGCGCATGCCTGAAGGCTGGTCATATTCCTGTGGGAGCTGGCTTGCCGGCGATGAGGCCTGCACTGGCAACAGAGCTTTGGGTCAGTGTTCGCTCTGGGTCGGAAACGGTCAGTCGCGTCCTGCTGCGTTCACCCCATGGCCTCCTTTGGCATGGAGCAGATTCAACCCGGAGCTGATTGGCTTGGCTCTGCCTCCTGCTGTTTGAAAATACGCAATCCGCGCGCTTGATAATTTTGCAGCGCGGCAGGATGGTCCAATGTGCACGTGTGTACCCACAACCGCTCTGTACCGTGCCATTCCCACGCAGATCGAATA
This sequence comes from Pseudomonas sp. TE3-3-F2023, assembly GCF_036784815.1. NCBI lineage: Bacteria > Pseudomonadati > Pseudomonadota > Gammaproteobacteria > Pseudomonadales > Pseudomonadaceae > Pseudomonas > Pseudomonas sp. TE3-3-F2023. The sequence goes on from NZ_CP145113.1 coordinate 3,911,436, forward strand.
GCGTGACTCAAGAGCGCTCCGCCGAACCCACCTCCCAGGAACTGAGGTGCCAACCCGAAGTAGCGGATTTCGCAGTTACAACCGTCAGGGCGATAAAGCTCGTAGTAACCGGCTATCGCACCACGGTGATAGGCAACCCAGGTGCGATGGCACTCCTGTTCAACCAGCGCCTGCCATTGGGAACTGCTCCAGCTATCAAGATCGACCCAACCCCAAGGCGCGCCTACCAGCTTGTAGAGAAACCGATTGAATTCTCCCTGGGGCACTTCACATTCGATGATCTGAAGGTCGTGGCGCTGCGGCTTTTCCTTGAGCTCGGAAACCGAAGTCATTTCCAGGTAATAAGTAATGCAAGAACGTTCCATCATTGATTCCCTGCGTCTTCCCACTAGCAATGAGACAAGCATGCCAGCTGCGGATCGACCGCGGCTACCCAATATAGATAGTCCGCTCCACCTTCCTCATGCCTGGTAGAGCGAAACATGTAAAGACCACCGGGCTCGATACCGGCCCGGTGATTGCTCACCACCTTACCAATTGTGCGTATAGCTGGCAGTCAACACAGTGCCGGGTGCCGGCAAGTGGCTGGTGTTGTTGTTATTGCGCAGCAATTGGCTGTAGAGCGGGTAATAATCGCGATTGAACAGGTTCTGGATACCGACGCTTACCTTGTCGTCAGCGGAGATCTGGTACTGGCTGACCAGGTCCACTGTCGTATAGGTACTCACCTGATGCCGACCAAAGCTGTCCACGCCATCGAGCCTGTAGTCCTTGCCGTCGAAGAACGTGGCTTGCAAGCGGTTGCTCCAGTCCAGGGTCGGCTTGTATTGCACGTAGGCGGTCAGCTTCAGCGGCGGAACGCGATAGCCGGTCATGTCTTGCCAGCCTTTGCCGTCCGGTTTTTCTCGCCCGCGCATCCAGGTCGCACTCCCCCCTGCGCCCCACACCGCATCGTCCGATAGCCAATCGGCACTGGCTTCAGCACCGTAGATGCGCTCCTTGGTGCGGGTCAGAATCAGGCCATTGTTGAAACTTTGCACGTCCCCCAGTTTGGAGGTGGTGTAGAACAGCGCCAGAGTGCCGAGGGTGTTGCTGCCCAGCTCTCCTCGCCAGCCAAGCTCATAATTGTTGGTCTTGACCGGTTCCAGGTTCGATGCGTCGATATCGAAACCACGGCGCGCATTGCGCAACTGAATGCCCACGTCGGGCAATTGGAAGCCTTGGCTGAAAGAGGCGTAGATTTCCTGGCCGAGTACTGGTGAGTAGACGATACCCAGGTTCGACAGCACCGCATCGTAATGAATGTCACCTCCCTTCACCGCCACCGGGGACGCAGCCGTGGATTCGGACAACGGAACGAAGTCATCGAATTCGGCGGTGGAATATTCGTAGCGCAAGCCGCCGTCGATAGACCAATGCTCGTCGAAGCGATGCTGCAACTGGGCGAACGCACCGGCGCTTCTCGTTCTCAGCGGGGGCATGTAGGTGAGCTTGCCGGTCTTGTCGAAGACCAGGCCACCACTGGCGTCATAAGCCGCAGGGTCGAAGACGTCGAGCGGCATGTCGCTGCGCTCCTGGTTATAGTCGCCACCCCACACCAGCTCGGTACTGCCGCTGTCGCCAAGTGGCGTGCGCAGGGTCAGGCGGCTGCCGAAGACTTCACTGTTCTGCATGATCTGGTCGACGTTGCCGCCGCGGGTGGCGACGGCCCGGGCGTCGAACGGGGTGAAGCGAGTGAAGTAGTCCCGGTAGTATATCTGGGCAGAAAGCCGGCTTCCGAGAATGTCGAGATTCTCGTATTCCAGGTTCACCAGGGTGTTGCGAATGCGGTTCTGCTCGTCGAGGTCCAGGCCCTTGATCGCATTGGCCGGCACAGAGCCTGCGGGAAGTTTCGCGACGCTTGGATCTGTCGCGTAGTCGGTGTCCTGGCGGGCGTCGTAGTGGCTGACTGCGAGCTGGATTCGCTGGTTCTCGTCGATGTGCAGCCCCAGCTTGCCGCCAATGTTGTAGATGTTCGAATCGAACAGGTCGCCTTGACTGGGCTCCGGAGCGATCCGGTCGCCGTGCGCATCGTACGAGGCACCGATGTGGCGGGTGCCGAAATCGAACGAGTAGTCCACCGCGCCCTGGGAGCCTGCGAAATACTGCTGGAACTGCCCACCCAGGCCATCGCTGCCCAGGCGGCTAAGTGGCGAGGTGGCGCTCAGGCTGGTTTCGGCACGGTTTTCGCCACCGGCAGGCCGTGTGGTGATGGAGATGATGCCCCCCGTGGCGCCGCTGCCATAGATGGCGCTGCTGCCGCGAATGACTTCGACCCGTTCGATCAGTGCCGGGTCGATGTTGGCAAGGTTGCGCGAAGAGTCGCGGTTGGTATTGAGCGGCACCCCGTCGACCATGACCAGCATGCTGCGCCCGCGCAGGGTCTGGCCATACTCGGTGACGGTGCGGCTGGAGTCGGACATGCCAGGAATCGCCTTGGCGAGTACCGTGGCCAGGCTCTCTGAACCCTGGCGCAGCTCCTGCAGTTGTTCATGCTCCAGAACGGTGGATTGCCGCGTTGCGGAAACCAGGCTGCTGCTGGTGCGCGAGGCGGTGATCTCCATCTGTGCCATTTCCACGGGCACGCTCTGGGTTGCGGGGCTGGCTGCAGGGGCACCCTGCGCGACGATGACGAACGTGCGTTCATCCTTGGCCTGTACCTGCAAGCCACTGTCCTTGAGCAGCGTTTGAAGGGCTTCCTCAGGTGTGAACCGCCCTTTCACCGCAGGCGCGTTCCAACCTGCACCGAGATCGCTGGCAAAGATGATCTGAACCGAAGACTGCTGTGCGAGCGCGTTTATGGCCTCGCCCAGCGGTGCGGCGGGGAGATCCACGTTCACCTTTTCCCGGCCCTGGGCCGACATTGCGATAAGCAGGCTACTGGCGAGCAATGACAGGCGAAGTTGGCGACTGCGGAGGGGAAAATGCACTTCTCGAGTTCCTTTTTCTGGTTGGGCTTTTTTCATTAGCCGCCATGGGGATCGAGAAACCCTACCTGCACCTGAGAATTATTTTCTTGTCGGTTTGCGTTGGATCCGGACGCTGCCATCCTCTTGTTGCAGTACGGCGACGGGCAGGATGCTCGGTAGCAGATCCAGTAGCAGATCGACATTGTGCGCCTCGAACACCCCTGTCACCTTGAGTGCGCCAAGGCTTGGGTCGCTCAGCTCGATGGGCGCCTTGCGATAGTGGCGCAGCAACGACACCGCTTCATCCAGCGGCGTCTGCTCGAACACGATGCGATCATCTTTCCATGCCATCGCCCTGGAAACATCGGCCTTCGCAACCGGCGTCAGTCGCCCGCCAATCGAGTCGACCTGTTGCCCTGGCCTGAGGGTAACTGGTGCTTGTGTTGCAGCTGCCGCAACGTCCACGCGCCCACGGGCCAAGGTCACACGCACCGCGTCGTTATCCAGGCGGCGGACATTGAACAACGTACCGAGCACCTCGACTTTCGCCTGGCCAGCAGACACCACGAAGGGGCGGTACACGGCCGAGGACACATCGAATAGCGCCTGCCCTGCACGCAGGTCGACTTCGCGGCTGAGCAGACGCCAACGGATATCGACATGCGTGCCACTGTCGAGCAGCAGATTGCTTCCATCGCTCAGCAGCACAGCGCGCCGCTCACCAATGGCGGTAGCGAAACGCTCGCTCTTGTAGGCAGGGTTCAGCCACGCCAAGGCTGCAAAGGCGATCGCAAGCGCCAGCGTGATACCTGCCGACTTTACCGCTTTCGAGGGCGCTGGCCTGGCTGGCGGCATGGGGAACAGCTGTTTGAGCTCTTCACGATGTCGCCCCAGAGCCTCGTCCAGTGGCGCCTGTTCGGGCTGCTTCGTCATGGATGCACCTCATCGCGCCCAAGCCTTTGCCTGCACGCCGCCAACCCCAGCCGCAGGTGCTTTTCCACTGTCTTGACGGAAATACCGAGGCGAGCGGCTACTTCTGCCTGGGGGATTTCGTGAATCTTGTGCATGACGAAAACAGCCTGGCAGCGAGGTGGGAGGCCTGTGATAGCGTTGACGAGCAGTTGAAGCTCGCGCTCGCTGTCATACCTGGTCGTCGGGGTGGCTGCCGGGCAGGCCACCTCAGGCAGCTCGGAGATAGCCTCTACCCAGGCGTCTCGACGGCGATCGCTACGATAGCGACTCACGGCGGTGTCGTGGGAGATTTTTCGTAGCAAGGCAAGTGGGGTTCGAACGTCGTCTTTCTCACCGCGCTCAAGCAACTGCACGCACACGTCATGCACTACATCGCGCGCCATGCTTCTGTCGCCGAAGCGTCGGCGAATGTGGTCCACCAGATCGTCGTAGTGACGTACCAATGTAGACAGCAGCGTCGGTTTGGCGGGATCGAACGACACGATGCATCCTGGATGAGAGGGAGGCCCCGAAACAAGACACAAGTGTAAATGAGAAATAATTGCGAATAAACAAGCCAAGGCGTCGAGCCATGCTAAATCGCAGGAAGGTCAGGAATCGTCAGGCCGTTGGCAATGGCACTGGCTTCGAGCTTTGCACGCTCCGCATCCAGAAAGACATAGGCGGCTTGCAGTGTGGTGATCTTAGCTTGAATTTCGGCCATCTTGCTGGCCACCAAGGCCGCGCCTTGAGCGCAATCGATCGTGTTACCCCGCTTGGCCGCAAGGATGTCGGCGATCTCGGCGAGTGAAAAACCGCCGCTCTGGGCACTCTGGATAAAAGCCAGATCAATAACGGTCTGTTCGCTGTAACTGCGGTAATTGTTGGCTTGCCGATGGGCCACGATAAGCCCGAGTTGCTCGTAATAGCGCAAGGTATGGCGGCCGACTCCACTCAGGCGCTCCAACTCTCCAACATTCACAGTAGAAATTCCTTGACTGTAGAGTACGCTCTACACCTTAGCCTGCGCCGATCATCCAGACAAGGATTCAGATATGAGCGTGGAATGTTTCGTCACGGGCGGCAGTGGGTTTGTCGGCCAACACTTACTGGCCGGTCTTACTGCTACAGGGCACAAGACCTGGGTGCTCATGCGCAACCCTGAAAACATCGAGCGCCTCAAAGAGCAAGTACGGCAACTGGGAGGTGACCCTGCGTATATCCATGCAGTCGAAGGAGATATCAGCCGGGAAGAACTTGGACTCAGCGAAGCAGACAAGCAATGCGTGTCATCGTCCACCGTAATCTTCCACCTCGCGGCGCAGTTTACCTGGGGCCTGACAATGGAGCAGGCCCGTGCAGTCAACGTGCAAGGGGCGCTGAGAGTCGCCAGGCTCGCGGCGAGCCAGCGAATCCGCTTGCTGATGGTGGGCGGCTACATGCTGCAGAACCTTACCCATCTGGCAAGTATCGGGGTTGATAACGAACACCCAGAAAACACCAATTGGCCTGCAGTATACGGCCGTGTGGGGGGCTACGAAGGCAGCAAGCTTGAGTCTCAGTTCGCAGTCATCCGCTACATGCAGGAGGTAGGTACGGATTACACGATCGTTCATCCTGCTACGGTATGTGGCCATAGCGAAAGTGGGCATATTCTTGAAGGGCAACCTCTGGCCGACCTCATTCGAAATCTCGCACTGGGCCGGTTAAAGGCTGTCCCGGGTTCCGCCAGGCACTGGTTGCCATTGGTCAGCGTCGATTATCTGGTAAAGATGATGACCTGCGTGGCGTTCGACCCTTCGATGGCCAACCGGCAGGTCCTGGCGCTGTATGAACACACCCCGAATCTGCAGGGGATGCTCGAGCAGCTGGCACAAACGCTGGACATCAAGGCACCCCGCCGCCATGTACCCATAGGGTTGCTCAAGTGGCTGTTGGCGATTCCCGGGCTGGCCACCGGATTATCGATCAGCGCCGAGTCATTGAACTTCATTCAGACGCAGCGCTTCGACATGAGTGACAGCCTGAAACTGGAACAGAAGTATCAGTTGGCACATCCCGATATGGCGCGAACTTTGGAAAGGACCGTGCGCTACATCCAGGGTAACTTGCCCAATCGTCACGTTCACACTTCTGCAGACCTTGCCGGCAGATAACCAACGGGGCCTGAAAGAGCGCGTGATTCTGTCGGACATTCCAGCAATACAGGTGTTATATTATTGCGCGTGAACCAGATGGTTACTTCCTGACCGTCTGGTTAGTTAAAGCGTGTCGACGCTCAACTTGGTCCTTGGGGAAAAAGGCGTGTGAATTGACGTGAAGCGTGACATCCACCTCGTTGTGCTACTGCTATCGGTCATCGGTTGCTCTCTCGCCTCGTTAACGCTGTGGAAAGTCATGGCTTCTCGCGAGCGCGCCCTGGAAGACGTCAATGTCCATGGCCTTAACCTGACCCAGGCACTGTCCACCTATTCGGAAGGTATCGTCCGACAGAGCTCGATGCTGTTGCTCGGCCTGGTCGAGCGCCTGGAAACCGAGGGCGCCGGACCTGCGCAGATCGAACGCCTGGGTCAGCTGGTCAAGCGTCAGCAGCCGTTGATGCCGCCGATGAGCGGCATCACCATCTACGCCAAGGACGGGCGCTGGCTGATGTCGTCCAGCCGGCCGATCCCCGACGGTGCAAACAGCAGCGACCGGGCCTTTTTCATCCACCACCGTGACGATCCGTCTCGCGACCCCTTTATCGGCCTGCCAATCCGTAGCCGCGTCAATCAGGAATGGGTGATCACCATCAGCCGGCGATTCAACGATGGCCGCGGCGAATTCGCCGGCGTTGTAGCCATGACGCTTGGCGTGGAAAACTTCCTGCAGCTTTTCGGCAAGCTGGACGTCGGCCATGACGGTGCAATCGGACTGTCCTACACCGACGGTTCCATGCTGGTGCGCTATCCGTTTCGGGAACAGGACATGGGGCGCAACTTCTCGAAGTCGCCAATCTTCACCAAGTACCTCATCGATCAGCCGGTGGGCACTGCATCGTTCACTTCCAGCCTGGACGGTGTGGAGCGCCTCTATGCGTTTCGCAAGAGTGACAAGATACCGCTGGTGACAGCGGTTGCCTTGGGCAAGCAGGAAGCACTCGCAGCCTGGCGGTTCGAAGCGCTGCTGTCATCGCTGGTGGTCGCTGCACTGCTCGCACTGATCGGGGCCATTGGCTGGCTGCTGATACGTGCCATGAGCCGGCGAAGCGCGGTCGAAAACGAGCTGCGACTGACCCAGCAGCGGTTGCTTGAGAGCAATCAACGGCTGGAAAGCCTGGCGATGCACGATGCGCTGACGGGGCTCGCCAACCGGCGCTGCTTTGACGAGGCGCTGACCCAGGAAATCCGCACGGCTCATCGAAACGGGACCACGCTGGCTTTGCTGATGATCGACATCGATCACTTCAAACGCTACAACGACACCTACGGGCATCCGGCTGGCGACGCCTGCTTGCAGCAGATGGCTACCCTGCTCTCTTCCTGTATCCGCCGCCCTCGCGACCTGCTGGCACGCTACGGCGGTGAGGAAATGGCGGTGATCCTGCCCGATACCGACAATGACGGAGCAGCTGTCGTTGCCAGGTTGATAATCGAGCGCCTGGCCTTGCAACCCGTCCCTCACAAAGGCAGCCCTTTCGGACATGTGACCGCCAGTATCGGCATCGCCTGCTCCGATGGGACGGCCCTCGACAGTCCGCCATCGCTGATTGAACGCGCCGACCAGGCGCTCTATATCGCCAAGCAAGCAGGCCGTAATTGCCTGCATGTCGACCAAACGAATGTACAAAGCCAATGACACGGAATGTATTGATGCACTCTCATTTCGGCAAAGGCGTCCTCTTTGCACTCAGCGCCGCGGCACTGAATGCAACGATCGGCGTACTCAGCAAGGTGTTGATGAACAGTGGATTCAGCTCCAGCAGCATCGCCCTGATAAAAACCGTACTTGGCTGCCTGCTGCTGTCAGCCTTGCTCATGTTCCTCAAGCGGCCCCTGCATACGGCCAAGTGGCTTCCTGCAGCCGTTTGCGCCTTTCTCGGCATTTTCGTGCTGTTCCATTTTGAAACCTCGGCCTATAGCCATTACGCCGCGGCAGGCGTCGTGGTGATCCTGATGGCAAGCGCCTCCATTTCTTCGATATTGCTGGGGCGGATAGTCCTCAAGGACCCCATCACCGCCAATGCGACAGTAGGCGCCGGGTTGGCGATAGCCGGTATTGCCGTGATCTTTGGAGCCGACCTGGAACAAGGCTTCACCCTGCAAGGCGCAGTGCTCGCTTCGATCGGAGGCTGCGGTTATGGCGCATTTTCGGTTGCCATGAAGCGCATGGGCGTTTCCGGGGGGCTGCATTTCACCCGGCAACTGTTGTTTTTCGGCAGCCTCTACCTGCTGATGCCGGCTGCGACCGATGGGTTCATCGTGGGAGAGCTGTCGCTGGCGGCAGTCATGGCATTGCTGGCTCTGGCCGCGTTGCCGACCATCCTCGGTTTCTTCTGTACCACCAAGGCCATCGAATATCTGAAGCCGTCGCAAGTCCAGGCACTGGAACTGACTGAGCCGCTGTTCGCCGCGCTGCTGGCGTTCGTGGTCCTCAATGAGGTACCGCGAGACACGTTGTACCTGGGGGCCGGGCTGATCCTCTTCGGATTGTGTTTCTCCAATGAGTTGATCCGACTGGGCAAGAAAGCGCCACAGCCGTCCGAAGCGTGAAGCGCGTGCGAACAAGCGCCCCGAAGCGCGCATGCTCGCGCGGCCGCATTACCAGATCGCTATATCGTAGGTCAGGTAGATCCGGTTGCTGTCGCGCCCTCGGGAAAAGTCAGAGCGGTAGACGTAGTTGCGAACTTTCACGCCCAGCCCTTTCACGGGCCCGGACTGCACCACGTAGGCGAGCTCCACGTCACGCTCCCACTCGCTGAGGCCGGCGTCAGCAGAGCGACCGTTGTCCCCGCTCAGGTAGCGCGCCATGAAGGTGAGCCCGGGGACACCGGCCGCGGCAAAGTTGTAGGCATAGCTCGCCATCCAGGTTTTCTCTTCTTCCTCGATGAACTTGCCGATGCCCACGTTGCTGAACGAGTAGACCGTCGCACCGCTGATATACGGCAACCCAGCCTCGCCATCGAGAATCTGGTAACCGGCGCCGAAAGTATGACCGGAATGAGCGTAGGACAGCTGCCCACTGAACATGTCGTTGTCGATCTGACCACCATGAGCGGCCCCGCTGTCGCGGCTCTTGAAATAGCGCAATTCGGCGGTCAACACGCCGCCGGCCAATGGCAGGTCGTGGACCAGGCCTAAATAGTCCTGACGATAGAAGTGTTCGAGCTGGCCGTGGAAATAGCTCAAGCGCAGCTGCTTGCTGACGGCATAGTCGGCCCCGGCAAAGTTGAAATCGCCAGACTCACCGCCACTGTAACCATCCAGGAACAGGCCGGTGCTGTCGGAGGAGTCCCGCTGCTTGAAGCGGTTCAGGTGGCCGGCGGTCAGGGTCAGGCCATCGACATCGGTGCTGGTCAGTTGCGTGCCCTGGTAGGTTTGCGGCAACAATCGCGCATCGTTGTACACCAGCACCGGTGTCTTGGGCAGCAAGGTGCCATGCTTGACGATGGTCTGCCCCAGGCGCGCCTTGGCCGTCACCCCGGCACTGGCGAACTCGTTCGCGGCACGGCCATCGTCATGCACCGGCAGCAAGCCGGTACCGCTGCGCCCGCGGCCCGAATCGAGCCTTACGCCTACAAGCCCCAGGGCATCGAGCCCCAGCCCGAGCGGGCCTTGGGTGAACCCTGACTGGTAGTCGAGCAGAAACCCCTGCGCCCATTCCACCCGCTCGCTCTTGGCATTTGCAGCAGCGCGGGCGCTCATGCCTTGTTCGTCGCGGAAGTTTTCGTTGAAGTAAACGTTACGCAGCTGCAGCTTGAGCTTGCCGTCGTCGATGAATCCGGCAGCGCCGGCCACAGGCAGCCAGCCGCAAAGCAGGCCACAGGTGGCCCCACGGAAAACAGTTCGGGACATTTTCGATACTCTGTTGTTGTTCTTGGATGAGGTGGGCGCCAGCGGCGCCCGAAGCAGATCAGACGAAGAAGGACAAGGCACCCGTGACCAGGGCCAGTGCGGTGATGACCAGCGATGTCAGCACCGCCCATTTCACGGTGGCCTTCTGGAAGTCGCCGATGTCGCGATCGACCATGCCCACCAGCAGCAAGGTCGAGGCCACCAGCGGGCTCATCAGATGCACCGGCTGCCCCAGCACCGAGGCACGGGCGATTTCAACCGGGTCGATGCCGTAGGCGGCCGCAGCGTTGGCAAGGATCGGCACCACGCCAAAGTAGTAAGCGTCGTTGGACAGTACGAAGGTCAGCGGCATGCTGGTCAGCGCCACCACCAGCGGGAACCAGTGGCTCCACGCCTCGGGAATCCAGTCGACCAGGGTCTGCGCCAGCGCATCGACCATCTTGGTGCCCGAGAAGATCCCCGCGAAGATGCCTGCGGCGAATACCAGCAGTACCACGGTCATGGCGTTGCCAGAGTGGGCGAGGATGCGCTCTTTCTGCAGCTCCAACTGCGGGTAGTTGATCATCAGCGCTGCGACGAAACCAATCATGAACAACAGAGCGGAGTGCATGACACCCATCACCAGCGCCGTCATGACGGCAATCACCAGCACCAGGTTCACATACGCCAGACGCGGGCGCTTGTGCGAATTGTCGCCGAGGATTTCCTTGATGTAGCAGTTGCCGCCACCCGACTCCAGGGCGATGTTGCCGATGCGTCGGCGCTCGGCTCGGCCCAGCAGGAAGGCGGTGAACACCACCCAGGCGGCACCGCCGATCACGGTCGGCAACATGGGGATGAAGTACTCGGTCGCATCCAGCCCGAGCGCGGCAATGGCCCGGGTTGCCGGCCCACCCCAAGGGCTCATGCCACTCATGATGCTCAGCGACAGCATGGACACCGTGGCCAGGATCATCGGGTTCATGCCAATGCGCTTGTACAGCGGCAGCATGGCGGCGCAGGTGATCATGTAGGTGGTGGTGCCGTCACCGTCGAGCGCCACCAGCAACGACAGCAGCGCGGTACCGATGGCGATCTTGACCGGGTCGCCATTGACGCGCTTGAGGATCTTGCGGATCAGCGGGTCGAACAGGCCGGCATCGATCATCAGGCCGAAGAACAGGATGGCGAACAGCAGCAGCGCTGCCGAGGGCGCCACCATTTTCAAGCCATCAAGCATCATCTTGCCCAGTTCGGGGGCGAAGCCACCGATCACAGCGAAGACAATGGGTACCACGGTGAGCGCAACGATTGGCGACAGGCGTTTGCTCATGATCAGGTAGGTGAAGGTCACCACCATGATCAGGCCCAGGAGTGCGAGCATGGTCTTTTCTCTTGTTTTTATTCTATTGCGGCCATCGGCAAGGCAGACGGCCCCCTACCCCACTCGGCATCGCCAGGATGCTGAGTGGGATTCTAATTCAACAGTGGGAGGTGGAAGTGGCTTTTCAGCCGTGATGCCGGGGCTCGGCAGACCAGTCGGCCTGCGCAGCATCCGCCTTGTCCGGTACAACCGGAACGCCGTTCAAGCGGCGCAGCAAGGTTTCCCGTTCGCAGGCATTCTCCGACAGCGAGATGACCACGGTGGCCACGGCGTTGCTGGCCAGGCTGGTCAGGGCACGCGCCTCGGACATGAAGCGATCGATGCCGATCAGCAAGGCAAGCCCTGCCAACGGGATGTCGTGAATGACGGTCAAGGTCGAAGCCAGTGCAACGAAGCCACTACCGGTCACGCCCGCTGCGCCTTTTGACGACAACAGCATGATCGCCAGCATCGTCACCGTCTGGCCGAGGCTCAGGTCGATGTTGCAGGCTTGAGCGATGAAGACCGCCGCCAACGACAGGTAGATGGCAGTACCGTCGAGGTTGAAGGAATAGCCGGTTGGCAGCACCAGCCCGACCACGCCTTTCTTGCAGCCCAGTTTCTCGAGTTTTTCCAGCATGCGTGGCAGCACGGGCTCGGTGGACGAGGTGCCGAGCACCACCAGAAACTCCTCGCGGAAATAGCGCAGCAGCTTCCACAGGCTGAAGCCATGGGCACGGCAGATGCCGCCGAGTACCACCAGCACGAAGAATGCACAGGCGATGTAGAGCGTACCGACCAGCTTGGCCAGCGCCCCCAGGGACGTCACACCGTACTGCCCGACGGTGAACGCCAGCGCACCGAAGGCGCCGACCGGGGCGAAGCGCATCAGGTAGCCAAAGATGCGAAACACCATGCTAGAGGCAGACTCCAGCACATCGAGTACCGGCTTGCCCTTCTCGCCCATGGACGACAGGGCAAAACCGCTGAGCACCGCGATGAACAGCACCGGCAGCACTTCACCCTTGTTGAACGCCCCGATGAAAGTGTCGGGAATGATGTGCATGAAGAAATCGACAACACTGAGTTTCGCCGCAGACGCGGCGTACTGGCCGAGCCCCTCGGTGCTAAGCGTGGCCGGGTCGATGTTCATGCCGACCCCGGGGCGGAACAGGTATACCGCTGCCAGGCCGATCATCAGGCTGATAACGGTCAATACCAAGAACAGCAGCAAGGTCTTGCTCATCAAACGCCCGAGGGAGCGCTTGTCGGTCATCCCGGCAATGCCGGTGACGATGGTGCAGAAGACCACCGGCGCGATCATCATCTTGATCAGCTTGATGAACGCATCACCCAGGGGCTTGAGCGCAACGGCCTGTTGCGCCCAGAAGTGACCGACCACCACGCCCAGCAGGACGGCGCAGAGGATCTGGAAGTACAGCGATTTGGCGAGTCTCATGAGGCATCACCCATTGTTGAAATTGTGCGGATGCGCTTGTTGCAAATGTAAAAGTGTGGGCTGTCGCCCGACCTACCCCGCCAACCTGCGGAATGTAGGGGCATAAACGAAGCCTGAGAACAGCCGCCGGGCAGTTCGCACCACCGAGGCCTGAATCGTCTTGCCATCGGCACCGCTGCGTGACAGCGCGACATCGATACCGCCGCTTGGGTGTTCCAGGCGCACCTCGGCCAGTTGCTCGGCACCCTCGCCCAGCAGTTCGCCGATTACCGTACCTGGGCTGACGCAGGCAGTCGCCAGCCCTATCGCTCCGGTGATGGCCAGGGCGCGATGGCAGTTGTGCGGCATGAAGTAGCGAACCTGCAACGTGCCGTCATAGCGGGGCTTGGACACCAGAACAGGCTTCGGGATGACCATGCCGCTGACATCACCCAGGCCCATGGCCTTGCCGGCCTTCAGGCGCAACGCCTCGAGGCGTTCGAGCAATCCGCCGTTGGCGTCGAGTTCGGCCGGGGTTTCCGAGCCGGTGACACCCAGCTGGCTGGCCTCTATCACCATCATCGGCATGGCCATGTCGATGCAGGTGACCGGTACGCCATCGATCACATCCTTGGCCTTGCCGGTCGGGAACAGCTTGCCGGTCTTGCTGCCGACCGCATCGAGGAAGGTCAGGTGCACCGGGGCGGCAGTGCCCGGTACACCATCGATCGCCGTGCGGCCTTCATAGCGCACGATGCCGCCGGGGGTTTCCACCAGCGAATTGACGAAAGTGCCGGTGTTGAGGTTGCGAATGCGTACCAGCGTCTTGCCGTCCTGCCCTTTGACAAGGCCTTGCTCGATGGCGAAAGGGCCAACGGCGCACAGCATGTTGCCGCAGTTGGGCGCAGTATCGACCCGGCGCTGGGCGACCATGACCTGCACGAACAGGTAGTCGACGTCGGCGTCGGCATGCAGCGAGGGGCTGACAATCGCTACCTTGCTGGTCTGCGGGCTACCGCCACCGATGCCGTCGATTTCCAGTTCATGCCCGGAACCCATCAGGTTGAGCAGCAATTCGTCGCGTTCGACCACATTGGCAGGAAGGTCCCATGCATGGAAAAAGGGGCCCTTGGAGGTGCCACCGCGCATGAGTACGCAAGGAATTCGTTGCATGATTTCGCACTCTTGTTGATCAATGGACATCATTGATGCTGTGGACAAAAGATTGACAGGGATAGATAAATCAATCCAATGCAAATATCGTAGTCATTGTTCCGATTTGAGCATCAATACAGAGCCCAATGCCAAGAGCGATCCGAGATGGAATATGAGCTGCAAGACATACGATCTTTCGTGAAAATCGCCGAACTCGGCAGCTTCCACGAAGCCGCAGAAGCGCTGCACCTGTCCCAGCCCGCCTTGAGCCGACGAATCAAGAAGCTCGAGGAAGGCCTGGGCACTTCGTTGCTGGAACGCACTACTCGTCGCGTCAGCCTGACCAGCGTCGGGCGCGATTTCCTGCCCAAGGCCAGGCGCCTGCTGGATGACTTCGAAGACTCGATCCTGAGCATCCGCGAACTCGCAGAACGACAGACCGGTCAGGTGACCCTCGCCTGTATTCCGACCGCAGCGTTCTATTTCCTGCCGTCGGTGATCCGCGACTACAACGAGCAATACCCCAAGATCCGCATTCGCCTGCTGGACCTCAGCGCCAACGACGGGCTCGAAGCCGTGCTGCGCGGTGAAGCCGATTTCGGCATCAACATGATGAGCGGCCAGCACCCAGACATCGAGTTCGTCTCCCTGGTACAGGAGCATTTCGTCCTGGCCTGCCGCAGGGACCACAAGCTGGCGAACCGTGAAGCCGTCACCTGGACAGAACTGGCCGACTACCGCCTGATCGGCGTAGGCCGGCTCAGTGGCAACCGGATGTTGCTGGACCATGCCCTGTCCGGGCTCAACCTGCGGCCCAAGTGGTTCTATGAGGTTCAGCACCTGTCCACCTCGCTGGGCATGGTCGAGGCCGGGCTGGGCGTATCGGCCATGCCCAGCCTGGCCATGCCCAACGCCGACCACCCGACGCTGGTCAGCGTGCCGCTGATCGAACCCCAGGTAACCCGTACCCTGGGGTTGGTCTACCGCAGAGGGGCGTCGCTGTCGCCAGCAGCGGAGAAGTTCGTATCGATCCTGCTGGACAAGTGGCCCAATCGCTGAACGCAGCGGCGTGCTTCTGGCTCGACGCGGTGCAGGGGAAATACGAGCTGTGTTCATGGCTCACTCCCCTCCCAGGCCCAGCCGGTTGGGCCGGCGCTTCTCGATTGCAAACTTGAGCAATGCCGCGCTGCGGAACAGCCCATGGGCAAACTTGCCATAGGGCAGCGTGATGAACAGCGCCATCACGGTACCCAGGTGAATCGCCAGCATGATCGCCATCGCGGCGGTATCACGCAGGCCCAGCAAGGCAAGGCCGGTTGCGCTTACCAACAGCAGAAGCACAATGAAGGCCCGGTCCATGGGGCGCTGGGCCACATCACCCTGCTCCGGCGCCCTGCGCAGGTTCAGTGCCAGCAACCCGGCCGGCCCGACAATCAAGCCAATTCCGCCCAGGGTTCCGAGCACCACCGGTGCGCTCAGCAGCGGGTACGGCGCCTGCTGGCCCAGCAGATAGTGATACCCGGTGGCGACCACCGTGGCGGCAAAGCACAGCATGAAGCCGTAGAAGGTGAAGTGATGGAAGCGACGGCGCCAGAGCGTGTAGCGATCATCGGCGTTGTTGCAACCTTGGCCGTGCCCGCCGTCCAGGTATTTCAGGGTCAACGCCGCGCTTGATGCCTCAAGCACTGCCCCTTTTGCCGGTTGCGCCAGCGCCTCGGCAGGCGAGACCGAACGCCAGAAGCGACGTACCGCCACCGTCAGTGCCAAGCCTGCAGCGACAAAGACGCAACCGAACATCAGCGCCAGGGTGTTGTGCGGGAAGATCGCATAGAAATTGCCCGCCAGCCGACCAGGTAGCAGCGTGCCATTGATCCACAACGCCAGCAGCAGGAACAGCGACAAGGCCACTGCCAAGGCACTGGCAACATAGGCGCCGTTGTGCCGGTACAGCCGGCCGAACAGGGCCGGCCATGCGTATTCGGCGTAGGTTTGCCCGCGCACCTTGGCCATCGCCTGGGGTACGTTGACGGCGAATTCGTGAGGCTGCGCGTACTGGCAGGCATGCAAGCAGGCACCGCAGTTGTGGCACAGGTTGGCCAGGTAATGGATGTCGGCCTTGCCGAACTCCAGCCTGCGGGTCATCGCCGGGAAAACGGCGCAGAAGCCCTCGCAGTAGCGACAGGCGTTGCATATCCGCATTTGCCGGTCCACTTCCCGCTCTTCCAGGTTCAATACCGGGATCAGTTCGAGGGCCGACCCGGCGGCATCAGGCTGGCGTGGTTCAGGCAGTTGCGCAGTCATGGCGGTTCTCTTTTTCTGGATGTTCGTAACCTGCCGCCGCAGCGGCGCTGGTCCCGGCGATACGGCCGAAGGCGGTGCCGATGGACATGCCGACACCTGCGGTGTAGCCCTTGCCCAGTACATTGCCCGCCATCATCTCGCCGGCAACGAACAGGTTCGGGCTGGGACGTTTGTCGAAATGAACCGCGGCGGTTTCATCGGTGCGCAGCCCCAGGTAGGTGAAAGTCACGCCAGGGCGCAACGGGTAGCCGTAGTAAGGGGGTGTATCGATCGGGCGAGCCCAGTGGCTTTTCACAGGTTCCAGGCCAACGGTGTGGCAGTCGTCCAGGCGGGTGTGGTCGAAGGTACCCACCTGGCAGGCTCGGTTGTAGGCATGCACGGTTTCGAGGAAGGCCTGCGCAGGCAAACCGAGCAGGCCGGCCAACGCCTCCAGGCTATCGGCGGTGGCGCCCGGGAAAACCGGCGGCATGAAGCGACCGAGCGCTTTCTGGTCGATGATCGAGAACCCCACCTGCCCTGGTTGATGCGCCACCAGGCGCCCCCAGATGGCATACCGCTTGGGCCAGAAGTCCTCGCCTTCATCGTAGAAGCGCTGGCCGTCGCGGTTGACCACCACGCCTAGCGACACACAATCGATGCGCGTGCAGATACCGCCATCGTATAGCGGAGCGCGGGCATCGATCGCCACCATGTGCGCCTGCGTCGGGTCGCCAATCGTGTCGGCACCCTGTTCGATCATGCGGCGCAACAGAACACCGTCATTGAAACGCGTGCCACGGATCAGGAAGTTGTCCGAAGGCCACTCCCCTCGCTCGTTCTGCCCCCACGCCTCGCGCAACCATTGGCGGTTGGACTCGAAACCACCGGCAGCAAGCACACAGGTACGCGCCTCGATGCGCTCGGCGGGCAGCTGACGCCCCCGAACCTCGCGCGCAGGCACATGGGCCGCGACGAAGCGTCCGTCCTGCAGTTCTATGTCGGCTACGGGGGTGTCGTAGCGTATCTGTACGCCAAGGTTTTCGGCGCTACGGAAGTAGGCATTGACCAGCGCCTTGCCGCCGCCCATGAAGAAGGCATTGGTCCGTGCGGTGTGCAGCGCACCAGACAATGAGGGCTGGAAATGCACGCCATGCCGGCGCATCCACCCGCGGCAGCTGGAGGATGCGCGAATCACCAGGCGCGCAAGCTTTTCGTTGGTCTGGCCACCGGTGACCTTCAGAAGGTCCTGCCAGAACTCCTCTTCCGGGTACGCCTCGAGCAGTACGTCCTGGGGGCCATCATGCATGCACCGCAGGTTACGCGTGTGTTGTGAGTTGCCACCACGCCAGGCGCGGGGTGCGGCCTCGAGCAGCAGCACGCTGGCTCCGGCCTCTCGCGCCATCAGCGCGGCACAGAGGGCGGCATTGCCCCCTCCGATGACTAGCACATCGATCATTTCGCCTCCAGATCACGAAGAGCCGAATGTTCGGCTGCTCCTCGTGACCGGGGACTTTAATGAGTGCCTTATGGGTGCGAAACGCGATCGTCGGGGGGAGGCATTCAGTTTTTCTAAAGGGGCTGGATGAGCGCACCCAGCGTCTGGGTCAAAGCAGCCGGGCCCCGGGCCATCGGCCCTGTTCCACCAGATCCCGAGCGACCTCCTGCAGTACGATCCGCGTTGCCAGCGCTGCCGGCGAGAGCTCGTCATCGGTCAGGCTGACAATTACATTGCGACGCTGCGCCTGTGCTTCATCGATGGCAAACACGCGCAAGCCTGCCTGATGCGCACGGGCCACCGTCGCGCCGGGCTGGATGGTCGCGGCATGACCCGCATACACGCAATCCATCAACAACGACAAACCATCGACCTCCATGACGATGCTGGCCTCCAGCCCTGCCCGCTCGAAGATCGAGCGCAACGTCGTGCGCAGGCCATGCTGCGTGCTGGGCATCACCAAGGGGAGCGTCGCGATCTGTTGCAATGTGAGCGACTCGCCCCACTCGGCCTTGACCAGCGGGGCGGGAACCAGCACGAACAGCCGCTCCGTGAGAAGCGCCCGCACCTCCAGCCGCGGCCCCGTCTCTGCCTGGAACAGCACCGCCAGGTCAAGGTGCCTGGCATTGAGCTGGTTCATCAGATAACCGGACAGCATTTCCACCAGGTGCAGACGGATGTCGGGATAGCGTTCGCGCATACGGTCCATCAACGCCAGGCCAAGAATCGATGCGGTGGTCGGTGCCAACCCCACGCTGGCGTAGCCGCTCATGCGGCCGCTTTGTGCCGCCAGCACAGCATGCTCCGCCTGGCGAAGCGCCAGCCGCGCATGATATTCGAAGGCCAGGCCCGCCGCCGTCGGCGACACGCCTGTGCTCGAACGTGTCAAAAGCCGGGTACACAGCTCGCTCTCCAGCTTGGACAGCTGTTGGCTCAATGCCGAGGCGCCGACCCCGAGTTCGACCGCAGCCCTGCCAAGGCTGCCGTACTCCAGAACACTCAGGAAATAGCGAAGCTGACGTAACTCCATACAGATCTCTTCAACGATGGGGGCAGGCCTGGCGCATGTTAAACGTATTTGCACAGCGTGGGCGGTCAAGCCTTGATCGACAGGACGCTACGGTGGAACTGGCCCGCCCTCATGGAACCGCACATGACTCATTGAATTGGCAGGGTAGGCGGACTGCTTGCGAATTCAGTTCGCCAAGCGTCAGCGCAGCCCACAAGCTGGGCGATCTCCTGCAAGGCCTTCTTTCGTCTGCAGGAATCAATCTGGCAGGCCTTGCAATACATGCAAAAATTCGTATATTTGAAAAACCATATATATCAAGCATGAAAAGCAAACACCGAGAACCACCATGACTGACTCGCTGACCCCGACCCAGGTATTCAAATGCCTCGCCGACGAGAACCGCATTCGGATGATGCTGCTGATCGCTCGTGAGGAAGAGCTGTGCGTGTGTG
The DNA here is from genome assembly GCF_036784815.1 of Pseudomonas sp. TE3-3-F2023. Classification (NCBI taxonomy): domain Bacteria; kingdom Pseudomonadati; phylum Pseudomonadota; class Gammaproteobacteria; order Pseudomonadales; family Pseudomonadaceae; genus Pseudomonas; species Pseudomonas sp. TE3-3-F2023. The sequence continues at coordinate 3,930,562 of NZ_CP145113.1, forward strand.
AACTGATCTGCGCCCTGGAAGAAAGCCAACCCAAGGTTTCCCGGCACCTCGCACAACTGCGCACCTGCGGCCTGCTTGAAGATCGCCGGCAGGGGCAATGGGTGTATTACCGCCTGCATCCAGAACTGCCCGCCTGGGTACGCGATGTCCTGGTAACCACGCTGGAAGCCAATCGCGAATGGTTGAGCACCAGCGCCAAACGACTGGACACCATGGGTGACCGCCCTCAGCGCGTCGCTGCCTGCTGCTGACCACTGTCGAAAAAAGGCATTTCTCGCATTGCCTTTCGAACGACTGGATGCCGCCCGGCTCAAGGCCGAGCTGGCGATCATCGAAACGCTCTGACGTTCAGGGAGATACACCATGAGCAAAAGCCGGCTTTCCTTCCTCGACCGCTACCTGACGGTCTGGATCTTCCTGGCCATGGGCCTGGGGATCGCTCTCGGCAGCCTGTTCCAGGGGTTGCCAGCGTGGCTGAACAGCCTGTCGGTGGGCTCGACCAACATCCCCATCGCAATCGGCCTGATCGTGATGATGTACCCGCCATTGGCGAAAGTGAAATACGAGGAGTTGCCGCAGGTCTTCAAGGACAAGCGCATACTCGCCCTGTCGCTGATCCAGAACTGGGTGATCGGCCCGGTGCTGATGTTCGGGCTGGCAGTAGTGTTCCTTTCCGACAAGCCCGAGTACATGACCGGCCTGATACTCATCGGTCTGGCGCGTTGCATCGCCATGGTGCTGGTATGGAACCAGATCGCTGGCGGCAATAACCAGTACGTGGCTGGCCTGGTCGCCTTCAACAGCATTTTCCAGATCCTGTTCTTCAGCGTGTACGCCTGGATCTTCCTGGGCCTGCTGCCGCCACTGTTCGGCCTGGAAGGTAGCGTCATCGAGACTAGTTTCCTCGATATAGCCCAATCGGTGCTGATCTACCTGGGTATCCCGTTCCTTGCCGGTTTCCTGACACGCAAGACCCTGATCGGCCGGAAAGGTGCCACCTGGTACCAGGAGCACTTCATTCCGAAAATCAGCCCGCTGACCCTCGTGGCGTTGCTGCTGACCATCGTTGCCATGTTCAGCCTGAAAGGCGACATGGTGCTGCAACTGCCGCTGGAAGTGCTGCGCATCGCCACCCCGCTGACCATCTATTTCGTGGTGATGTTCTTCATCAGCTTCTGGATGGGCAAGCTGCTGGAGGCCGACTACCCCCGCACCACTGCGCTGGCCTTCACTGCGGCAAGCAACAATTTCGAACTGGCCATTGCCGTGGCCATCGCCACCTTCGGCCTCGCCTCGCCGGTCGCGTTTGCCACCGTCATCGGGCCCTTGGTGGAAGTGCCGGTACTGATCTCGCTGGTTGGCGTGGCCTGGTGGCTCAAGCGTCGCTGGTTCGATCAGCCATCTGGCGCCTTGTCTCAGGAGTAAATCATGACCGAACACCACATTCCCAACATCGACAACGATCTGGTCGACCTGCCGACAGCAGACAAGCTGGCAGTCGAGCAAAAGTCCACCCACAAGCCTCGCATCCTGCTGCTGTACGGCTCGACCCGCGAACGCTCCTTCAGCCGCCTGCTGACCGAAGAAGCCGCCCGCCTGCTGGAGCACTTCGGTGCCGAGACGCGAATCTTCAACCCGTCCGGCCTGCCATTGGCGGATGACGCGCCCGATGACCATCCGATGGTCAAGCAGCTGCGCGACCTGGTGCTGTGGTCGGAAGGCATGGTCTGGTGCTCTCCGGAACGTCATGGCGCCATGACTGGTGTGTTCAAGTCGCAGATCGACTGGATCCCCCTGAGCATGGGCGCCGTACGGCCGACCCAGGGCAAGACCCTTGCGGTCATGCAGGTATGCGGCGGTTCGCAGTCGTTCAACGTGGTCAACCAGCTGCGTGTGCTTGGCCGCTGGATGCGCATGTTCACCATCCCCAACCAGTCGTCCGTACCCAAGGCCTACCTGGAGTTCGACGAAACGGGCCGCATGAAACCGTCCCCGTACTACGACCGTGTCGTCGATGTCATGGAAGAGCTGGTGAAGTTCACCCTGCTGTTGCGCGACCGCGCCGACTACCTCGTCGACCGCTACTCCGAGCGCAAGGAGTCGGCCGAGGAACTGTCCAGGCGTGTCAATCAACGATCCATCTGAAGTCACAACTCGAGAACAAGACCATGGCAATCAAAGTAGGCATCAATGGGTTTGGCCGTATCGGTCGCCTGGCGCTGCGCGCGTCCTGGGGCTGGCCGGAATTCGAATTCATCCAGATCAATGACCCGGCCGGCGACGCCCAGACCCACGCCCACCTGCTCAACTTCGACTCGGTCCACGGGCGCTGGGATCGTGAAGCCGGGGCAGATGGCGACTCGGTGGTGATCGAGGGCAAGCGCATCAAGGTCACCGCGAACAAGAACATTGCGGACACCGACTGGTCGGGCTGCGACCTGGTCATCGAGGCCAGCGGCAAGATGAAGTCGGTAGCGGTGCTCCAGGCCTACCTGGATCAGGGCGTCAAACGTGTGGTGGTCTGCGCTCCAGTGAAGGAGAAAGGCGCCCTGAACGTGGTGATGGGGGTCAACCAGCACCTGTTTGACCCGGCGCAGCATCGTATTGTCACCGCCGCCTCCTGCACCACTAACTGCCTGGCCCCGGTGGTCAAGGTGATTCACGAGAGCCTTGGCATCCGCCACGGCTCGATCACCACCATCCACGACCTGACCAATACCCAGAGCATCCTTGATACGCCGCACAAGGACCTGCGTCGCGCCCGTGCCTCGGGCATGAGCCTGATCCCGACCACTACGGGCTCGGCTACCGCAATCGCCGAAATCTTCCCTGAACTGCGCGGCAAGCTGAATGGCCATGCCGTGCGTGTACCGCTGGCCAACGCCTCGCTGACCGACTGCGTTTTCGAGGTGGCGCGTGAGACCACGGCTGAAGAGGTCAATGCGTTGTTGAAGGTTGCTGCCGAAGGCCCGTTGAACGGAATCCTCGGCTACGAAGAACGACCACTGGTGTCCATCGACTACCGAACCGACCCACGGTCTTCGATCATCGATGCGCTGTCGACCCTGGTGGTCAATGGCACCCAGGTAAAAATCTATGCCTGGTACGACAACGAGTGGGGCTACGCCAACCGCGCAGCGGAACTGGCGCGAATGGTCGGCATGGCGGAGTAGACGGCAATCATGAAGGCGTTGTCAGCCCTGTCCATGGAAGTGCGTCAGTACCTGCTGGTTACCGGCAACTACTGGGCCTTCACCCTCACCGACGGCGCGTTGCGCATGTTGGTGGTACTGCACTTCCATTCACTGGGCTACACGCCGTTGCAAATCGCGGCGCTGTTCCTGTTCTACGAAGTGTTCGGCGTGATCACCAACCTGGCAGGCGGCTACCTCGGCGCCCGCCTGGGGCTGAATCGCACCATGAACATAGGCCTGGGCCTGCAGGTCCTGGCCCTGCTGATGCTCACGGTACCGGCAGCCTGGCTCACGGTGGCCTGGGTGATGATGGCCCAGGCGCTTTCCGGCATCGCCAAGGACCTGAACAAGATGAGCGCCAAGAGCTCCATCAAGCTTCTGGTGCCGGACAGCCAGCAAGGCACGCTGTACAAGTGGGTCGCCATCCTGACGGGCTCGAAAAACGCGCTCAAGGGCGTTGGTTTCTTCCTTGGCGGCGCCCTGCTCGCCCTGCTCGGCTTCACCCTGGCGGTGCTGGCCATGGCGGCGGTACTGGCATTGATCTGGATCGGCAGCCTGATCCTGCTGAAGAAGGACCTGGGCAAGGCCAAGGCCAAACCGAAATTCCGCGACATGCTGTCCAAGAGCCGGGCCATCAACATTCTCTCGGCCGCACGGCTGTTTCTTTTTGGTGCCCGTGACGTCTGGTTCGTCGTGGCTTTGCCGGTGTACCTGAGCACGGCTTTCGGCTGGGACTTCTGGCTGGTCGGCGGCTTCCTGGCTGCATGGGTAATCGGCTACGGCATCGTCCAGTCACTTGCGCCCCACATCACTGGCAAGAAACGCGGCCATGTGCCCGACGGTCGCGCGGCCTTCATCTGGGCGATCGCCCTTGCCGGGCTGCCGGCGCTCATCGCCCTGGGCCTGTCGGCAGGCTGGTCGGCGCAGGTGGTGCTAGTGGGCGGGCTGATGCTGTTCGGCGTGCTGTTCGCCGTGAATTCATCGCTGCACAGCTACCTGATCGTCAGCTATGCCAAGGAAGACGGGGTATCGCTGGATGTGGGCTTCTATTACATGTCCAACGCGCTAGGGCGGCTGGTCGGTACGCTGCTTTCCGGTTGGGTGTTCCAGGCTTACGGGCTGGGAGCCTGCCTGTGGATCTCCACAATGTTTGTCCTGCTGGCAGCCCTGATATCGATTGCATTGCCAAGGCATGTCACCGATTGCTATTGATCCACTCAGCCTGTGCCATAGAATCGCGTACCCCGAAATCTGCAGGCAAGGCGAGAAGGAGTTTCAACGATGCAACGGGTGATGATTATTGGCCAGCCCGGTTCCGGGAAGAGCACGCTGGCACGTGAACTTGGCGCGCGCACGGGCTTGCCGGTCGTTCATATCGACACCATTCATTGGCAGCCAGGCTGGGTCGAACGCAGCAGCGACGAGAAGACGCGTCTTTGCCATGAGGTCGAGGCTGGTAAGCACTGGGTCTTCGAAGGAGGGCATTCGACCACATGGAACAACCGGTTGTCCCGGGCGGACACGCTGATCTGGCTCGACCGGTCGGCACCGCTTCGATTCTGGCGCGTATTGCTCAGAACGCTGCTCAACCATGGCCGTTCTCGGCCTGACTTGCCGGAGGACTGCCCGGAACGACTTGCCAACCTGCCGGAATTCTTCAGATTCATGTGGCAAACGAGAACCTCGGCACGGGAAAAGATGAAGCAACTCGTGGCAACCGCTCCGTCGGATTGCCAAGTGATCTGTGTGCGGTCCGATCGGGACGCCAGGGTATTTCTGGCGAGTTTGGGGGCGCACACTTCTCCAGCCGGGAAAAATCAGGCATCTGCTCAGGACAACTTGCCCCCTGCGGCAGCGATATCAAGAATTGAAGATTGAGCGAAGCCACATTCGACCTGTGATGAGCTTTCATAGCCCACTTTGAATCCGGCAGTGGAAACAATAGGGCCTTTCTGGAGATGCTTCGGTCACTTGACCCGCCAGAGGCAGGGTTACAGAGACGACCAGGTAGTTCAACGGATAGTAGGTATAACACTCTTCCCACAACTGCACCTGTTTGCGGCCCTGCTCAACGATGCATAGCCCTGGCTTATGTACCGTGTGGATCACATCGGTTGGCGTATCGCTGCGTATGAAATGCAGCGGATCAATCGCCGTCTGATACACGCCGAACAAGCCATGCAGGATCGTGCATGTCGCCCGCAGGAATCGCATAACCCAATCCAGCCGAGGCTTCTTACTCTTGCTTCACCACCTGCCTATCGGCGGGGCCACCAGCAACAGGAGTTCGAAAATGCACGGCATCGAACAAAAAGTCATCGTGATCACTGGCGCCAGCAGTGGAATCGGCGAAGCAACAGCCCGTCTGCTTGCCAGTAAAGGCGCTCGCGTGGTTCTGGGCGCTCGCCGCACCGATCGCCTGGAATCACTCGCCAAGGAGATTCGTTCGGCAGGCGGTATCGCGGATGTGCTTGCGCTGGATGTCACCAGCCTGGATGACATGCAGTCCTTCATCGACTTCGCTGTCCAATTGCATGGCCGCGTCGACGTTCTTGTCAACAACGCCGGCGTCATGCCGCTTTCGAAGCTGGAAGCGCTCAAGGTCGATGAGTGGAACCGGATGATTGATGTCAACATTCGCGGCGTCCTGCACGGCATTGCCGCAACGCTGCCGCTCATGCAGCAACAGCGCGCCGGCCAGATCATCAATATTGCCTCCATTGGAGCCTACGCCGTGAGCCCGACCGCTGCTGTGTACTGCGCTACGAAATATGCCGTACGGGCCATTTCAGAGGGTTTGCGTCAAGAGGTGGGTGGTGATATCCGGGTCACCGTCATTGCGCCGGGCGTTACCGAGTCCGAGCTGGCCGATAGCATTTCGGATGAAGGCGGGCGGGCGGAGATGCGCGAGTTCCGCAAGATCGCGATTCCTGCCTCGGCCATTGCCCGGGCAATTGCCTATGCAGTAGAGCAACCTGCAGATGTGGATGTCAGCGAACTGATCGTACGCCCGACCGCAAGTCCATTCTGATCGTTGTACCGAGCGTTGATGGACAGGCCGGGATGGAGACATTCCGGCTTTTTTTCGACCTTACCGTTGAAGACCTGCTCCCAAACCGGGTCCCCTCCCCCCTACCCCTCGCTGCGCCGGAATACGCTGGTTTGTTAATCACAAGGCAAAACGGGCCGGGCCCCTCAAGGGGCACGGCCACGCTTTGTAACGCTCTGTATTACAGCGCGAAATCATACACAAGCTTACACACCGGCCGTGTCAGGACACATGCGCACTACAAGGGGATGAAAGTCTGAGCCACCTCGGGCTCACGCCATCGCCCGAGATACTCAATGAAGAGAATGGCGCAGCCCCACGAACGAGGTACACCCCATGATCAACGCTATCGAGAAGGTGCTTTACACCGGCAAGACCCACACCCGCGGAGGCCGCAACGGCGAGTCGCGCAGTTCGGATGGAAGGCTGGACATCAAGCTGTCCGTCCCCGGCTCGTCCGCCCCCGGCACAAATCCCGAGCAGCTACTGGCAGCCGGCTGGTCGGCCTGCTTCATCGGCGCCATCGGCAAGGCGGCTGCCGCGCTCAAGGTTGGCCTCCCTGACGGCCTGGCGGTGGATGCCGAAGTGGACCTGGGTACCGGAGGCACTGCCTATTTCCTGCAGGCGCGGCTCAATGTCAGCCTGCCCGGGATGGATCCGGAAGTCGCTCGAGCGCTGATCGATACCGCGCACGGCACCTGCCCGTACTCCAAGGCCACTCGCGGCAACATAGACGTCGAAATCAACCTGATCTGACCCGGCATGCGCTGCTGTCCGCGCGCCGGCGGACAGCAGCGGTCGGCATTCTCCCCCCTGCAACCGTCCGCCTTGCGCGCTCTTTCCACGAGCAGGATCTCCAACATGATCAAGCCTCTTTTCAGCCTCCTTGCGGCCTGCCTGATGACTGCCGCCTGCAGCGCAGGCGCCCAGGACGACCCTCTCAATCCACGCAGTGCGTCACCTGCCCCCCTGATTCCTGAATTCAGGGGGATCACCCACTGGATCAACAGCGGGCCCCAGACCTTGGAACAGTTGCGCGGACAGGTCGTTCTCGTCGAGTTCTGGACCTATGACTGCATCAAGTGCCTGCGCACCCTGCCAAATGTGCAGCAATGGCACGAACGCTATCGCGATCAAGGGCTGGTCGTGATTGGTGTGCACACGCCCGAGCATCCACATGAACAGGTCACGGCCAATCTCGATGAGGCGGTAGATCGACTCGGCATCACGTATCCGGTCGCCCAGGACAATGGCTACAGAACTTGGAACGCCTTCTGCAACCGCGAATGGCCGGCCCTCTACCTGATCGACCAGGGCGGTCGAATCGTCTACCAGCACTTCGGCGAAGGTGCCTATGCCGAAACCGAAACCAAGATTCGGCAACTCCTTCAGGTCACACCCTGAAGGAGGAACAGGAACCGGGCGACGGGATATGCCATCCCGTCGCCGGGCAGGGATCACTGCTCCAGCACGAGCAGCGGTGTGCCTTTCCTGACGATGTAAGTCGCCAGCTCAGAGGCCTTGCCCTCACCGACATTGGTGGCGATATGCGGCGTGCCGGCAGGGATGTAGAGGGACTCGCCGGCCTTGAGAATCACCGGTGCCCGCCCCTTGAGCCGATACTCGAAGGTGCCCTCGATCACGTAGGCGACCTCCACTCCCGGATGTGAATGATTCGGCGATGCCACTCCCGGGTCGAAATCGACCCGCGCCTGAATCACTTCGTGAACCGAGTCGCCAAGATCATCGCGAGTCAGATCCGTGCGCTGGATACCTTGTTTCCAGTTGGCGCTCCTGGCGCTTTCGGCCTGATGCTGGTCGGCCTGGGCAAGCGCGGCAAATGCGGTAAGCGTCAAGGCGGCGAGCAAATGGGGATAACGCATGGTCGTCTCCTTTCAGAGCTGTCAGAGGGAGGCGCCACTCTGACCAACCTCCGTAGCGTCGATATGTCGAAAAGGTGCAGATTTGTATGCCTGCGTATGCGCAAGGTGCCGAGATACATCAGGGTACAGTCGGCAGGTTGACCGTCTACGCGCGTACTGACCACAGCGGCCTGCGCGCTCGTAACTGTACTCGCTGAGATCTGTGCGGCCATCTAACTCGCTGATGTCACATTCGCGCTACGCGGCTTGCGGGTCATCAGATGGAACAAGCAAAAGGCGCTTATAGCGAACGCACCCTGTAGCCCTATCATCGGCGAGGCAGTGCCATCCTGCAGCGCGCTCAGCAGTAAGCCACTGCAGGTAGCACCGAGCATCTGAGAAAAACCCATGAGACCAGCAGCAAGCCCAGCACGGTGAGCATTGGGCATGACAACGCCAGCAACCGACGCAGGGATCAGCATGCCCCCGCCCAAGGTTACCAGTACCTGCGGCAGGGAGACGCCCAGCACCGACAAACCTAATACGGAGTGCACCACAACAGAGAGTGCGGCGCCGGCAGCGACCAGACTGATGCCAAACCCGACAATGCGCTGCGGCCCCAACTGCATGATCTTGCGCTGCGTGAACAGGGCACCTGCGATCAGGCCAGAAATTGTTACTCCAAACACCATTCCGTACTGCGCCGAGCTCAGTCCCAGCAAATGAATGTACACCGCGGATGAGCCTGCTATAACAGCGAACATCGCTCCGTAGGTGCCCGCAAGGGTCAAGGCCAGGGCACGACTGGAACGCTGCTTGAGCAGGTCGAAGTAGTCCCGTGCCAAGGTCGCCGGATGCCCAGCTGTGGGATCAAGGCTGAGATTGGATTCACGGTAAAACGCCAGTACCAAAAGCAACGCAGTGCTACCTATAGTCATCGACGCCAGAACGGGGGCGTGCCAGCCCCCCCATTGGGTCAGCAGACCACCGACCATCGGAGCCAGGGCAATTGCACTGAGCATACCAATGACCGTCAGCGCCAAGGCCGGCGCGGCCTGAGCCTTCCAAGCATCGCGGACAATCGCTCGCGCAAGGACCAAAGCGGCGCAGGCGCCAAGACCTTGGGCCACACGCCCAAGGACAAAGCCGGTCATGCTGTCGGCCAGAAGCATCAAGCCTGTGGCGGCCAAATACAGCGTAAGGCCGCCGATCAGAACCGGTCGCCGGCCAATCCGATCGGATAGCGGTCCGAGCAGCAACTGTCCGAGACCAAATGCCGCGACAAAACCGGACAACGCCGCAACACTGGCCCCAGGCATCGCACCGAGGCCCTGTTCGATCCTGCTCAGGGCAGGAATCAACAGCTGTGTGGAGATTTCCCCCAGCGCGGTTAGTACCATCAGGATTGCAAGCAGCAGACGGGACGGGTTCATGGCCTGGTTCCTTCTGCAGCTTTCAATGCCTGGGAAATCAGCTGCCATTGCTTGGCATTCCAGTCGTCGTTGCCAAGGGCGAGCGCCAAAACGCTTTTCGCATCGCACCGCGCCGCTTGTTGTTCATTACTCATCGATCACACCTCCACTGGTCGCTCCGTCCTCGGCAGGACGGAAAATATGATGACCATCATATATACACGAAATTATATTATGAGTATCATATTTTTGACGCATGGCACTCCGCCCCATAGCCGCCCTACCCCAAGGATCGCACTATGAAACACCTAGTCCGACTTGCCCTGATTTCTGCGCCTGCGCTGGCTTCAAGCGGCTGCGACAGCCAGGCCGACGCCTTGGCCTTCGCCGCCCAACCACGAGCAGTAATCGCAACGCATGTGCAACAGGCTTCCCAGCAGGACTCGCTCTATACCGGTGTGGTGGCCGCTCGCACGACCAGCGACCTTGGCTTTCGGGTTAGTGGTAAGGTGATTGCCCGCAAGGTGGACCCGGGTACTCGTGTCAAGCGAGGCGACGTGCTGCTGGTGCTGGATAACACCGACTTCGAACTGGCCCTGCGCACAGCACGTAACCGAGTTACCGCCACCGCAGCAGAGTTGCGCCAGGCTCGTGACGATGAAGCACGCTACCGTCGCCTGACCAGAACCGGGGCGGTCTCTCGGCAAATCTATGATCAGGCCAATACGCGTCTGCGGGTGGCAGAAGCCGAGCACGCCGCCGCCACCTCGGATGCGGCCCAGGTTGAAAATCGTAGAACCTATTCCAGCCTGAATGCCGACGGAGACGGGGTGATCACCGATGTACGGGTGGACCGCGGTCAGGTTGTCGCCGAAGGCCAGATCGTCGCCAGTCTGGCCCACGACGGTGCCCGCGAGGCGGTGATAGATATTCCGGAAACCCAGCGTACGCTAGCCGATCATCCGGCACGGGCCTATCCCTACGGCGCCTCCGGCGTCGCCCTACCTGCCTCCCTGCGAGAACTTTCCGCCGCAGCGGACACCATCACCCGGACTTTCCGCGCCCGTTACACCCTAGGGGATGAAGCTGCAACCCTGGCTATCGGATCTACCATCACCTTGCGCCTCGATAGCACGAGCGAGCAGCAGTTGATGCGTGTCCCGTTAGGTGCCCTGCATGACAGGGGTCAAGGCACTGGCGTCTGGGTCATTGGTAACGACGACAAGGTCGATCTTCGCTCCGTCAAGGTGGTGCGCCTGGAACAGGAAGAAGCAGTACTGCAAGGCGGCGTGCAGCCGGGTGAACGTATAGTCGCCCTCGGTGCCAACCTGCTCAGCCCCGGCGACAGCGTGCGTGAACTGCCAGTGCCCTCCCTGGCCGTGGAGCACTGAGATGAGCCGCTTCAATCTCTCCGCTTTCGCGGTGCGCAACCAGGCAGTCACCCTGTTCCTGATCCTCGCCACGCTGGTTGCCGGGGCCATAGCCTTTGGCAAGCTGGGGCGCGCCGAAGACCCGTCCTTCACGGTCAAGACCATGACCATCACTGCTGCCTGGCCGGGCGCTACCGCGCAAGAAATGCAGGAGCAGGTGGCCGATCGCCTGGAGAAGCGTCTGCAGGAGCTGGACTTCTATGATCGGGTGGAAACCATCGCCCAACCCGGCTTCGTCTCCATGAAACTGCAGTACCAGGACTCCACCCGCCCGGGCGACATCCAGGCACTGTTCTACCAGACCCGCAAGAAGCTCTCCGACGAGGCCAAGCGCCTGCCCCGTGGCGTCATCGGTCCGTTTTTCAATGACGAATACTCCGACGTCTATTTCGCCCTTTACGCCCTGGAAGCCGGGCAAATGCCGCACCGCCAACTGGTGCAGATGGCCGAGGATCTGCGCCAAGGCATGCTGCGCCTGCCCGGCGTAAAGAAGGTCAACATTCTCGGCGAACAGGCCCAACGCATTTTCGTCGAATTCTCCTATGAGCGTCTGGCCACCCTGGGCCTCAAGCCAGAGCAGATCTTTGAAGCCCTGGGCAAGCAGAACGGTGTGGCCCCGGCCGGCTTCGTCGAGACCAGCGGGCCGCGCGCCTACATCCGTCTGGACGGTGCCTTCGACAGCCTGAAGCTGATCGAGAATGTGCCTATCAGTGCGGGCGGCAAACTGCTGCGCATAGCCGACGTTGCAACGGTTAAGCGTGGTTACGAAGATCCACCGACCTACCGCATTCGCCACCAGGGTAAGCCCGCTCTGATGCTAGGCGTGATCATGGAGCCACACTTCAACGGCCTGGAGCTGGACAAGTCACTGCAAGCTGAAGAAGACCGCATCCATGCCGAACTGCCGCTGGGTGTGATGTTTGACAAGGTTTCCGACCAGGCCGAGAAAATCCGCATCGCAGTGAACGAGTTCATGCTCAAATTCTTCGTTGCCCTCGGCGTGGTCATGCTGATCAGCCTGCTGGCCCTGGGCTTTCGCGTGGGCCTGGTGGTGGCCGCCGCCGTGCCGCTGACCCTGGCCATCGTCTTCGTCATCATGCTGATGACTGGGCGCGAGTTCGACCGCATCACCCTTGGCGCACTGATTCTGTCCCTCGGCCTGCTGGTGGACGACGCGATCATCGCCATCGAAATGATGGTGGTGAAACTGGAAGAAGGCTTCGACCGCATCCAGGCCGCTACCTTTGCCTGGACCTCCACCGCAGCCCCCATGCTCACCGGCACCCTGGTAACCGTGATCGGCTTCCTGCCGGTGGGCTTTGCCAAATCCGGAGCTGGGGAGTATGCCGGCAACATCTTCTGGATCGTCGGCTTCGCTCTGCTCGCCTCCTGGCTAGTGGCAGTATTTTTCACGCCCTACCTTGGTGTGAAGATGCTGCCGAAGATCCAGCCGGTGGCCGGCGGTCATGACGCGATCTACGCCACGGCTCTTTATCAGCGCCTGCGCGCCCTGATTACCTGGTGCGTGAACCACCCCAAGATCGTTACCGCATTGGTGGTAGTTGCCTTCCTCGTCAGCGGCCTCGGCATGGGTGCAGTGAATAAGCAGTTTTTCCCAAACTCCGACCGTTCCGAGCTGCTGGTGGAGGTATACATGCCGCCAGGCAGCGCATTCATTGCAACTGAAAGCGTGGTCGCCCAGGTGGAGAAGGCACTGCTGGAGGAGCCCCAGACGAAACTGGTAGATGCTTACGTGGGCGGCGGCGCGCCGCGCTTCTTCCTCTCTTTGAATCCCGAGCTGCCGGACCCTTCCTTCGCCAAGATCATCGTGCAGACGGCGGACTCCAAGTCCCGCGACGCCCTGCGCGAACGCATGCAGGCACGCATCGCCGCTGGCGAGTTTCCCTCCGCGCGGGTGCGAGTCACTCAACTGGTGTTCGGCCCGCCGGTGCCCTTCCCAGTGATATTCCGCGTATCCGGCCAGAACCTGGAACAGCTTCGGCACATCACCGAAGAGGTACGCCGGGTTGTCGCCGCCAACCCCAAGACCCGCGACACCTTCGTCGACTGGGGCGAGCGGGTCAGCGCCTATCGCCTGGTGCTGGACCAGGATCGCCTGCGCCTGCTCGGCTTCACACCCGATGAGGTGAAGAGCCAGCTCAATGCCCTGCTCACCGGCAACCCAGCGACCGAAGTGCGCGAAGGCACCCGCACCGTGACGGTGATGGTGCGAGCACAGAATGCCCAGCGAGAGAATCTCGGTGGTATCGAGGGGCTGACCATCACCAACGCCGCTGGCGTTTCGATTCCGCTGGAGCAGGTGGGTCGCTTCCAGCCGGTGATGGAGGAACCGATCCTCAAACGCCGCGACCGCGACCTGACCTTTGAGGTACGAGCCGACATCATCAAAGGCACGCAGCCGCCGGATGTAGGAAAGGCCGTGTACGCCGATCTGCAGCCGCTAATCGCCAAACTGCCGGCTGGCTATCGGGTGACTATTGGCGGCCCGGTGGAAGAAAGTGCCAAGGCCAACAAGGCTCTGGCAGTCCTGTTCCCGGTGATGATCATGCTGACGCTGGTAGTGATCATGTTCCAGGTGCGCTCCTTCGCCCTGATGTTCATGGTCTTCGCCACCGCACCGCTGGGCTTGATCGGCGCGGTGCCCGTGCTCCTGCTGTTCGATCAGCCCTTCGGTTTCAACGCCATCCTGGCGCTGATCGGCATCGGCGGCATCCTGATGCGCAACACCCTGATCTTCACCGACCAGATCGAGCAAGAGCAGGCCCAAGGCCGACCTCTGCGCGAGGCGATCATCGAAGCCACGGTGCGCCGCGCCCGACCGGTGCTGCTAACTGCTCTGGCCGCCGCGCTGGCCTTCATCCCACTGACATTCTCGGTGTTCTGGTCATCCCTGGCGTTTGTGCTGATCGGCGGAATCCAGGTGGGCACAGTGCTGACGCTGCTTTATCTACCGGCACTCTGCGCCCTGGTGTTGCGTGCCAATCGCAGGCCCAACGCCAGCAAAGAGCCTGAGTGGGAAAAGCTAAGCGTGCAACAGGCGCCTCTGGATACACACCAAGGTGTGTGACACCGCACGGCCCGGGCCTGGAAGTGTGGCCGTTCATTGCTGCTAGCAGCCCTTCGATAAGGGCTGCTTTGGGTCGTTAGCGGCCTGTCACGTACGGCAGCTTTCGACCCGTAGCGGACATTCGTATCTGAGGTGATCTTTGTGGGAGCGGGTTTACCCGCGAACACGGGCGAAGCCCGTGCCATCCTCCGCGTTGCCTGCTTCGCGGGTAAACCCGCCCCCACAGGGTTTGCGCCGGCCTCGAAAAATGAGCAATAGCAGTACTTGCGCAATGGCCGCTTTGGGTCGAAAGCAGCCGTTCTCGGGTGGCTGCCATCGACCCCATGCAGACATTTAGATGTTCGGGCCGATACCGACGCTAGCGCCTTTGAGGGATGAGTTTCGATAGTTGATAACAGCCCTACATTTGATAGTGAAGTTGACCGAGTTGGCAATGAAACACTCGTGGTGAGCATCGTGTTAACAGCTAACAGCTAGATGCTGCCCCCCGAAATAGACCTCAAGCCTACGGGCTACTGGTTATGCTTCGCTGCCTGCCAAATTCCCATGGATGCTACCGGTAATGTCTGGCGAGGACGACCCAATTAAACCCGATCCCGTGGCCGCCGCAGGCATACGCCCGACAGCTTGCTTACTGAGCCGCTTCGAAGAACATGGGCTTGAGGCTTTCGGCGTACTCTGATCAGCGCTTCATACAGCCAGCGCCCGCGCCCGCAGCTCAGTATTGAGGATACGGTCGTTCTCGCTGTAGTCGACCGGGCAGTCAATCACATGCACGCCCGGGTTCGAGATGCAGTGATCCAGCAGCGGCAGCAAGGCATCTGCACTTTCCACGCGATAACCGTTGGCGCCGTAGGCTTCTGCGTATTTGACGAAGTCCGGGTTGCCGTAGTCCAGGCCGAAATCGGTGAAGCCCATGTTGGCCTGCTTCCAGCGGATCATGCCGTAGCCGTCGTCACGCAGGATCACCACGGTGATGTGCATGCCCAGGCGCACAGCCGTTTCCAGCTCCTGGCTGTTCATCATGAAGCCACCGTCGCCGCAAACCGAAATAACCGGGCGGTCCGGGTGCACCAGGTGCGCCGCCATGGCCGATGGCAGGCCGGCGCCCATGGTCGCCAGGGCGTTGTCCAGCAGCACGGTGTTCGGCTTGTGCGCCTTGTAGTTGCGGGCGAACCAGATCTTGTAGATGCCGTTGTCCAGGGCAACGATGCCTTCGGACGGCAGTACGCGACGGATGTCGGCGACCATGCGCTGCGGGTAGACCGGGAAACGGTCGTCATCGGCACCTTCGGCGATCTGCGCTTCGTTGGCTTCACGGATGGCCATCAGGCGGGTGAAGTCCCAGTGCGAGGTGTCGCCCAGTCCTTCAGCGATTTGCCAGACGGCGTTGGCAATGTCGCCGATCACTTCAACTTGCGGGAAGTACACGGCATCGACTTCGGCGGAGCGGAAGCTGATGTGAATGACTTCGGTGCCGCCACGGACCATGAAGAATGGCGGCTTCTCGATCACGTCGTGGCCGATGTTGATGATCAGGTCGGCGGCTTCGATGGCGCGGTGCACGAAGTCACCGGACGACAGCGCTGCGTTACCCAGGAAACGCGGGCTGCGCTCGTCGACCACACCCTTGCCCAGCTGAGTGGTGACGAACGGGATGCCGGTCTGGTCAATCAGCTGCTTGAGGACCTTGGCGGTCATCTTGCGGTTGGCACCGGCGCCGATCACCAGGATCGGGCTGCGTGCAGTACGCAGTTTCTCGATGGCGGCTTCGATGGCCACGTGCTCGGCCAGCGGGCGGCGGTGCAGGCTTGGCGGGATAGGCAGTGCGTCGGTCTGCTCGGCGGCGATGTCTTCTGGCAGCTCCAGGTGCACGGCACCCGGCTTTTCTTCTTCGGCCAGGCGGAAGGCTTCGCGCATGCGCGACGGGATGTTGTCGGCGGAAGCGAACTGGTGGGTGTACTTGGTGATGGGGGCCATCATGCCGCACACGTCGATGATCTGGAAACGGCCCTGCTTGGACTTCTTGATAGGCTTCTGGCCGGTGATCATCATCATCGGCATGCCGCCCAGGTAGGCGTAGGCGCTGGCGGTGACCAGGTTGGTGGCGCCAGGGCCGAGGGTCGACAGGCTGACGCCGGTCTTGCCGGTCAGGCGGCCATAGGTGGCAGCCATGAAACCTGCGGACTGCTCGTGTCGGGTCAGTACCAGCTTGATCTTCGACTTGCGCAGGGACTCCAGCAGGTCCAGGTTTTCCTCACCAGGAATGCCGAACACATACTCGACACCTTCGTTTTCCAGGCATTGCACAACAACATCGGCGGCTTTGGCCATCTTTCTTATCTCACCTACGGTCATCGGGATGCGAACGCCCTGCATGGCAGGCGTTCGAGCGCTCGAAACGCGGGCCACACAGTGCACTGCAAACCAATTTATTGCAATGGCGTTCTATTTTTTCTCAAGTTTTCTCGCTGAACGGCCGAAAGCATTTCGCCATCACTTCCCATTTCGCCGCCCAGAGGAAAGACATGCGAAATCTCTCAATCGCGATGCGCTCGACGCTCGCTTTCGGCCTGATCGCCTCGATCATCATCATCGTTGGAGTGTTTGCACTCATTCAGATGTCCCGCGTCGACCAGATCAACCGCACCATCGAAACGATCAGCACGCCGACCGCTAACGCGCTTGGCAACATGCGTGAAGCCGTACTGGGTATCCGCGTCAACTCCTTGAAGCTGGCGTTCTACCCCACCGACACCATGCGCGCTGACAGCAGCCGGCGCCTGGAATTACAACTCGACAAGCTCGCCAAGGCCCAAGCGCAATACCTGGCAAAGCTGGCAGACCCTAATGAACGTGCGCTGTACAAGGAGGTCGAGCCTTACCTCAACGCCACCGCACCCGGTATTCGCGAGCTGATCGGCTTGGCCAAACAAGGCCGGGAGAGCGAAATGGTGAGCCTGCTCAACGGACCTCTACGGGAAAATTCCGAGCAATCCTTCCCCCGCCTGTACGCCCTGAGCGATCTCAACCAGCGCAACATCAACCAGGCCTTCTCCAGCGCCAGCAGCACCTACTCCAACTCCCGGGCCAGCGTGGCCGCGCTGATGGCCGTGGCTGCATTGATCACCATCGGTGTGGCCTGGCTGGTCAGCCGCAGTATCATCCTGCCGATCAACAGGGCAGCATCGAGCGCCGAAGTCATCGCCTCGGGGGACCTCACCCAACCCATGGAAAATGAAGGCCACGATGAAGTCACGCGGCTGTTCGGCGCGCTGCAGCAAATGCAGGCGAACTTGCGCGCAGCGATTGACCAGATCGTGCAATCAGCCTCAGTGATTGCAGCCTCCTCTACGCAATTGAGCGCGGTCACGGTCGAATCGAACGAGAACCTGCAGATGCAGGCCAACGAGATCGAGCAGGCAGCGTCTGCGGTGACCGAACTCTCTGCGGCAGTGGACGAAGTGGCCCGTACCGCGGTGAACACTTCGCAGGCATCGGAGCAATCGAAAGCCGCGAGCGAGGCCGGCAATGCCCGGGTGGGAGAAACCGTAGCAGCCATCGAGCAGATGAGCCTCGACATTCAGCAGAGCGCTCAGCAAGTGGACAGCCTCGCCACCAGCGTGGCGGACATCGCCAAGGTGCTGGATGTGATCCGTAGCATTGCCGAGCAGACCAACCTGCTTGCGCTCAATGCCGCCATCGAAGCCGCACGCGCAGGCGAGGCCGGGCGCGGCTTCGCCGTGGTCGCCGATGAAGTGCGCGCGCTGGCCCATCGCACCCAGCAATCCACCCTGGAAATCGAGAGCATGGTCAGCGCGATAAGTACCGAGTCCAGCCAGGCAGTAACTGCAATGAACGACAACCGCGCCCGCGCCAGGCATACCCTGCAGGCCGCACACGAGGCGGGGCAGGCCCTGGCACAGATCATGGCGCACATCACCCGCATCAACGAACAGAACCTGGTCATTGCCAGCGCCGCCGAGGAGCAAGCCCAGGTGGCCCGCGAAGTGGACCGCAACCTGATCAACATCCGCGACTTGTCTGCGGTGTCGACCAGCCAAGCGAACCAGACCGCTTCAGCGAGCCAGGCCCTGGAACAGCTGGGCACTCAGCTCAATGCTCTGGTCACGCGGTTCCGGACTTGACCCCACGTAATTGACACAGTCGAAAATCATTATTTCGCAACGCAATTCTATTTTTGCGCATTGCGAGGCATAATGCCGCGCGCCCATGGCCGGTCACTCCCCCCCGATAAAAACAGAACAATGGTGGCCAGGACCGAAACCGAGACTGTTCCTGAACCGAGCGAGCACCTGATGTCCGACACACCCAACTCACGGCGCGAATTTCTGCGTCGTAGTGCCATCCTCATTCCAGCGGTCAGCCTGGTGGGCTATGCAGCCTATGAGGCCATCGATTCGAATTCGACGCATGCCAGCACCGCTGTCGCCCCCACGCCAAGCGGGCCTGCCGAGCCCTACCATCCAACGTACTTCACCGACAGCGAGTGGTTGTTCGTGAACGCGGCCTGCGCCGTGCTCATTCCCGAGGACGACGAAGGCCCCGGCGCAGTGACCGCCGGTGTGCCTGAGTTTCTCGACCGCCAGATGGAAACGCCTTACGCGCACGGCCGCCTGTGGTACATGCAGGCGCCATTCATCACCGACCAGCCCGCCGAACTGGGTTACCAGATGAAACTGGTACCCCGCGAGCTGTACCGCCTGGGAATTGCCGACCTCGACGCCGCTTGCCTCGAGCAGTTCGGCAAGCATTTCGCGAAACTGGACGAGAGCGTGCAGACCCAGGTGTTCAAACAGCTGGAGAGCGGCAAGCTGGAACTGGCACGCGTACCGGCCGCTACCTTCTTCGCCCTGCTGCTGAAAAACGTCAAGGAAGGTTATTTCGCCGACCCGCTTTACGGCGGCAACAAGCAAATGGCGGCGTGGACAATGCTTGGCTTCCCTGGCGCTCGCGCCGACTTCATGGACTGGATTGACCGCCCGAACGAACGTTATCCACTGGGTCCAGTTTCAATCAACGGCCAGCGGGGGTAAGGGAATGGCAGTCAAAAAACCTGAAACAGACGTAGTCATTGTCGGCCTCGGCTGGGTAGGCTCGATCATGGCCGCCGAACTGACCGAGGCGGGCTTGAACGTGGTGGCGCTGGAACGTGGCCCCGACCAGGACACGCCGACCGATGCCAACTACCCGAAGGTGATCGACGAGCTGGCCTACACCATCCGCGGCAAGCTCTTCCAGGACCTGTCCAAGGAAACCGTGACCATCCGTCACAACCCAGCGGCGGTCGCCCTGCCCTACCGTCAGCAAGGCACCTTCCTCCTGGGTAATGGTGTAGGTGGCGCAGGCTTCCACTGGAACGGCCTGACCTGGCGGCCGTTGCCCAGCGATTTGAAACTACATAGCCATTACACCGAGCGCTATGGCAGCAAGTTCATCCCCGATGGCATGACCATCCAAGACCATGGCGTGACCTACGAGGAACTCGAACCCTATTTCACCCGCTTCGAAGAAGTGGCCGGGGTATCAGGCAAGGCCGGTAATATCAAAGGCCGCCTGATCGAGGGTGGTAACAAGTTTGAAGGTGCGCGCAGCAAGGAATTCCCACTGCCGCCACTCAAGAAGGTGTATGGCGAGCAGCTATTCGACAAGGCAGCCCGCAGCTTGGGCTACTCGACCTTTTCGATCCCTGCCGGCAACGCATCCGCGCCCTATACCAACCCATATGGCGTGCGCCTGGGCCCGTGCAACTTCTGCGGCTTCTGCGAAAACTACGGCTGCTACATGTACTCCAAGGCCTCGCCGCAGACCACCATCCTGCCGGTACTGCGCAAGCGCCGTAACTTCGAACTGCGCACTCTGGCCCAGGTCACCAAGGTCAACCTCGACTCATCGGGCAAACAGGCAACCGGCGTAACCTACGTCGACGCCCAAGGCAATGAGGTTGAGCAACCCGCGCGCCTGGTCATCCTGAGCGCCTTTCAGCTTCACAATGTGCGCCTGCTGCTGCTGTCGAAAATCGGCAAGCCCTATGATCCGCATACGGGCGAAGGTGTGGTCGGCCGTAACTACGCCTACCAGATGCTGGGGTCGGTAACCGTGCAACTTCCCAAGGGCACCTACCTCAACCCATTCATCGGGACAGGTGCTGGCGGCACTGCCATCGACAACTACAACGGCGACAACTTCGACCACAGCGGCCTGGGTTTCCTGGGCGGCGCCAACATCGGCCACCATCGCACAGGCGGACGCCCGATCGGCCAGACCGCCGTGGCCAAAGGCGAGCCGAACTGGGGCAAGGGCTGGAAGAGCGCAGTCACTGACAACTACCAGCGCAGCATGAATCTGTACACCCAGGGTTCGGTGATGGCGTACCGCGACTCCTATCTGGACCTAGACCCGACCTACAAGGACGCCTTCGGCCAACCCCTGCTGCGCGTGACCTTCAACTGGCACGACAACGACATCCGCATGTCGCAGTACGTGACCAACAAGGCCGCCGAGATTGCCGTGGCGATGAACCCGTCGAGCTACACCGTGAACGCCAAGAAGATCGGAACGCCCTACGACACCCGCTTCTACCAGAGTACGCACACTACCGGCGGCGCGATCATGGGCAGCGACCCGAGAACCAGCGTGGTCAACCGCTACCTGCAGTGCTGGGATGTACCGAACGTGTTCGTCATCGGCGCTTCGGCATTCCCGCAGAACATCGGCTACAACCCTACCGGCCTGGTCGGTGCGCTGGCTTATTGGTCGGCCAATGCCATCCGTGAGCGTTACCTGAAAAACCCGGGCCGCCCGCTGGTGGAGGTGTAATCCATGAAGAACCTGACCCTCCCCGTGCTGACGGCACTGGGCCTGGCCATCAGCACCGCGGCGATGGCCGCAACCAGCGACGACGCCGTGAAGCGTGGCGAGTACCTGGCACGCGCGGGTGACTGCATGGCCTGCCACACGGCTAAAGGCGGCAAACCCTATGCTGGCGGCCTTGGCCTGGAAACGCCAATCGGTGCGGTATACGCCACCAACATTACTCCCGACAGTGAACACGGCATCGGCGGCTACTCTCTGGACGATTTCGACAAGGCAGTACGCCACGGCGTTCGCAAGGACGGCAGCACGCTCTACCCGGCGATGCCCTACCCGTCCTATGCCAAGGTGACCGACCAGGACGTTGCCGACCTGTACGCCTATTTCATGAAAGGTGTGCAGCCAGTGGCCGAGCCGAATCGTGACAGCGACATCCCATGGCCGTTGAGCATGCGCTGGCCGCTGGCATTCTGGCGCTGGACGTTCGCTCCCGAGGTCGCCACTGAAGCCGGCAGCTCGTCTGACCCACAGCTGGAGCGCGGCCGTTATCTGGTCAACGGCCTTGGCCACTGTGGTAGCTGCCACACCCCGCGCGGCATTGGCATGCAGGAAAAATCGCTGAGCGACAGCGATGGCGAACACTTTCTGGCCGGCGGTGCGCCCCTGGAAGGCTGGGTGGCGAAGAACCTGCGCGGTGACGCTCATGACGGCCTGGGCAGCTGGAACACGGATGAGCTTGCACAGTTTCTCAAGACCGGCCGAACGGAACGCACAGCGGTGTTCGGCAGCATGACCGATGTGATCCAGCACAGCATGCAGCATCTGACAGATGCCGACCGTCTGGCCATCGCCAGCTACCTGAAAAGCCTGCCTGCCGCGAACCCGCAACCAGCAGTAACCAAGGCTGCCGCCAGCAACACCACCCAGCAGTTGAGCAACATGGACGTGAGCACCCCTGGCGCACGAACCTATATCGATAACTGCATGGCCTGCCACCGCAGTGACGGCCGTGGTTACGCCGAGGTATTCCCTGCCTTGGGCGGCAACCCGGTGCTCAATGGCAAGGATGCAACTTCACTGATCCACATCGTGCTGGCTGGCGGCTATCTGCCGGGCAACCAGCACGCGCCGACCGGTTACGGCATGCCTGGCTTCGCCTGGCGGCTTTCCGATCAGGAAGTGGCGGATGTGGTGTCGTTCATTCGCGCCGGCTGGGGCAACGTTGGCGAAGCGGTGAGCGTCAGCGATGTGGCCGCTCAACGCCGGGCGCTGAGTCACCACTGACTTGGCAACCCGCGAACGGTGCCACCGATACGGCCCCGTCCGCTGGACTGGCGTCAACCTACGGCACCGATAACCGGGTGTGCTCGATGGCTTGTTGTGCAGTCGCGGCGATGCACGGGGCGTAGCGGTTGTGTCGAATGCCACTACCGACGCAGAACTTGCCGAACTGCACCAGTCTGGCGTGCGCGGTTTCCGCTTCAACCTCAGCGTCTGCAGCCAGGCACTAGATGGGCTGGGCTTCTGATCACCTGCCATACCCGCCTCGATACCAACGGATCTTGGCGGGTTGCGGCAATCCCTCGCGCTGCTGTTCCTCCTACTTGCAAAAAAATAATCCTCGGTCTTAATATCTGTAACGTTATGCGTTACCGCGTAACTCTCTACGTTACAAATACAACAAGACGGAGAGTAGGATGAAAAAATTAGGATGGTATTCAGAGCTGAACGGACGCGAGCGACGGACCTATTGGGCGTGCTTCGGTGGATTGGCACTCGACTCGATGGATTCGACGATCTTTGCGCTGGTGATGCCGGTTTTGATCGTGACGTTGGGCATTACTCATGGTGAAGCGGGCATCCTCGGATCGGTTGCACTGGTTGGCAGCGCGATCGGCGGATGGGGTGCTGGAATGCTGGCTGACCGCTACGGCCGCGTGCGCCTCTTGCAAATCACGGTGGTGTGGGTCGCGCTCTCCACGCTACTGGCAGGGGCGTGCTCCGAGTTCTGGCAGTTTTTCATCGCACGAGCCCTTCAAGGTATCGGCTACGGGGGTGAAGCCGCGGTCGGGGCTGTACTGATCAGTGAAACGGTAGCGCCCAGGCTCCGGGGCCGAGTCGCAGCCTCGGTACAAAGTGGCTACGCCGTGGGGTATGGCGCATCGGTAATCGCAATGCCGCTGGTCTTCGCAATGGCGCCCGAACACTTGGCATGGCGACTGTTCTTCGCAATCGGCGTGTTGCCCGCGCTGTTCGTCTGGATCATTCGTCGCCTTGTGGTGGAGTCCGATGTCTTCCAGGAAATACGAAATACAGCCTCCCGCAAGAATGACGCACACGATTTCAGGGCTATTTTCCGTGGCCCCCTTTTACGCGTAACCCTCACCAGCACACTGCTCGCCAGCGGCGTCCTTGGCGGTGCATATGTCATGATCACTTGGCTGCCGACCTACCTTCGAATGTCACTGGGCTTACCCCTGACATCCACTGCCGGGTACCTCGCCGTAAACATTCTTGGCTCTCTTGTAGGCCCCTTCATCTATGGCTTGCTCAGCGATCGTGTGGGTCGCGGAAGATGCTTCATGCTGTTTCTGTTTCTGCAAGCGATTAATGTCTCTGTCTACATCTTCTACCCGCTCAACCCTTCAGTGACGCTGGCCCTTGGTTTCCTGCTGGGGCTGCTGCAAGCCGGTTTGGCATCGGGCTTGACACCGTCTTTTGCCGAACTCTACCCAACTGCCATAAGGGCTAGCGGAGCAGGTTTCTGCACAAGCTTCGGTCGTGGAATTGGCTCGATCGTTCCAGCCCTGGTCGGGATTCTATCCACCAGCATGCCGCTAGGCACTGCCATGGGCATTTGCGCTATCTGCGCCTATGCCGTCGGCTTTTTCGCCGCTTCGATCTTGCCGGATGCAACGGGAATCGACATGCGCAGCACTGGCGACGCCCTCAACCCCGAAGTGGACAGAAACAGCACGGCGGATTCCACCTCAGAACCAGCAGTACAATAAGGGTTCCACATGATCATCGATATCCACGCGCACTACACCCAGGCACCTTCAAAACTGGATGCTTACCGCGGCCAGCAAATCACCCGACGCAATCGGCCGACGAAGGGGCAACTGAGCCTCAGCGACGACGAGGTCACAGCGTCATTACTGCCCAACCTGCGCCAGATGCGTGAACGCGGGATCGACCACCTGATGTTTTCACCACGCGCCTCGGGCATGGGCCATGACTTTGGTGACGAACTGATCAGCCGCTACTGGACTGAAGTCAACAATGACCTGATCGCTCAAGTATGTGGTTTGTTCCCAGAACAGTTTTCCCCTGTCTGCCAGTTGCCCCAGACGCCAGGTGTCAGCCCCATCAACTGTCTTGAGGAATTAGAGCGCTGCGTTGAAGAATTGGGTTTTGTAGGCTGCAACATCAACCCAGACGTTTCCGGCAGCATCGAGCCCTTTACTCCTGGGTTGGGCAGCGAGTGGTGGTACCCGCTGTGGGAGAAGATGGTGGACCTGGATGTTCCAGGCATGATCCACGCAAGCTCAACGCTAAACCCGGCGCTGGATGTCAACGGCTGCCATTACGTGAACATGGACACTGCTGCGGTGGTCGAGCTTTGTCGGTCTCGCGTGTTCCAGGACTTCCCGACCCTGAAGCTGATCATCCCTCATGGAGGAGGCTCGGTTCCTTATCAGTTCAGCCGACATCGCGCATTGAATATCAATTGGGGAGCGCCACCATTCGAGGAACAGATACGTCACCTGTATTTCGATTTGGCCATCTATGACCAAGACTCCATGGAGATGTTGATCCGCCGCGTAGGAGCGGAACGAGTGATGTACTCGAGCGAGATGTTCGGCACTGCCAAGTGCTGTAACACCCACACTGGCAAGCCTTTCGACGACACTCTGGGGCTGGTGCGTGCCATTGACTGGCTCAGCGACAACGAACGCGAGCTGATCCTGGGTGGCAACGCCAGACGCGTATTTGGTCGCGCGCAAATGGGGTGACGCAATGAAGGAGTGGTCTCATACTACGCGGCCACTCCATTGCTGCAGACCACCCATGAGCGAAGACACGATTCGAGCTGTGGCCCGCGCCCTCTCGATACTCCAAGCATTCAAAAGTGACGATAAAGCCGTCACGCTTTCAGAAATCGCCCGCCGTGCGGAGCTGAACAAGATGACAGCCATGCGCCTGCTTGCCACGCTCGAGCAGGCGCGATTCGTTGATCGTCTCGCTTCAGGCGGCTATCGACTCGGTAGCGCAGTAGTCGGTCTAGCGCACGTATACAATTCAGCGTTGAGCCTTGAGGAGTACGTTCTGCCCAGTCTGGAGCGACTCGCACGTCAGAGTGGGGAAAGTGCCGCGTTCTACCGGCGGGAAGCTGATCATCGTGTTTGCCTTTTCCGGATAGACTCACAGCATCGCGTCCGGGCCCAAACACAAGTTGGTGACCGGGTACCTCTTCCAAGGGGTGCGTTTGGCAGGGTACTAACCCGCTTTGAAGATACCGCTGAGCCTGGCTCTGCCGGTGTCATCATCACCTTCGCTGATAATGATCCGGATCTGGCGACGGTAGCCGCTCCAGTCTTTGATCACGGACTGCGGGCCATCGGAGCGATCGGTGTATCTGTTCCTATCTATCGGACTACTGCCGACGGCATCCACGACCTCGTATCAACTGTTATCAAAGAAGCGATTCTTCTCACTGACCAACTTGGGGGGGACCCATCCATCTTTCAGAAAGCACCGCAGGATGGCTTCATCTTCATTCGCTGCGGTATCGAAGTGAAGGGTGATCTTCAATCACTAGTGGGTAACTAGAGGATTTATTCAGGGTAATGAATTACCTGGCTTTAGCAGACACGCCACAACCCCTGATGACGGTTTGCACTCCGCGCCGAAGGGCAGCTTTCGACCCTTAGCGGACCTTCATCGTCCAGAGCTAGCGGCTGGAATTGGGTCGCGGCCTGCGCAGCTTCTGTTACAACCTGTTGTAGAGAATTACACTTGTCGCTCCAGAAACGACGGCTTGCATGCCCACTTAGAGGGCTCGGCAAGCGGCAGGCAGCTATGTGGTGGTTTCATCAATGGCCGAGCTAAGCGGGCAGCGTGCCAAAGAATCTTTGTTGGGTTTCTCAACGTGGTGAGTCGTGCCCCACCTTCAGATACGTCTTTGTCCACTCTCGATATCTCTCAACGCGTGTGTATTTCGAAATCAGTTCAGGGAGGGAGAGTTCGCAACCCTGTGAACCGCTTTGCTCACGCAGTGTTTGGTAGATCGACTTGATCGCAGAAAAATAAGGGGCATGCCCATTGACCACGATGCGCACATTGGCAGCGCTAAGTTTCTTAACATCGCTGAGCGCGGGATTATCGTAGTTGATAAGCATGATCGGCGTGGTGAGGTGTTCCGTGAGTGCTGCCAGGTGATGGAAGTCTTTGACCCCAACCAAGCAGATAACATCTGCACCCGCTTTCTCGTAGGCCGCAGTACGAGAGATAGAATCTTCCAGAGTGGTTGCGGCTACGTTCGTTCTGGCGATGATGCTGAGACTATCATCCGAGCGGGAAAATCGAGCAGCGTAGATCTTGGCTGCTGCCTCGTCCTCTGCGATCAGCACCGGCGATTGTTCTTCGTATTTGGCCGGCAGATGAGTGTCCTCCAATGTTAACGCGGCAACGCCGGCTTTCTGCAACTCACTGACTGTTCGCATAACATTCAGCGCATTTCCATACCCATGGTCGGCGTCTGCGATTACAGGTATTTGGCTCGCACGTCCAACTCTGGTGACCTGCTCGACGTATTCATCAAGCGTCAGGAGTGCAATGTCCGGTGCCCCAAGCACTTGAAGCGAGGCGACAGAGCCTCCCTGTATGCCCACCTCGAAACCGAGGTCGGATGCCATACGCACAGAGATGGGATCGAATACAGAAGCAGCAAATTTACAGACATGTCCTTGAACCAGATCACCAAACGCCTTGCGCAATTCATGATGGGATCGCTCGATCATATTCGGCTCCATTAAATACATTCAGCTGATGCAGAGCACGCTTTGCGAGGCTAAAGAAACCAGATCACGACCGATCATCGCCGACCTTCAAGCGCGATGATCGGAAGTGACGGCGAGTCACTTATGCGCCAGCAAGGCCTTTCTTGCCGCCTTTTCCTGTTTCATGGCTGCGATTTCTCGTTCACAAGCATCGACATCAAACGAGTTGTCCCATTTGGCAATCGCTATGGTGCCGATGCCATTACCGATCAGGTTGGTCACCGCCCGCGCTTCATTGAGGAATCGATCGATGCCCAGAAGCAGCACAAGACCCACCAGCGGAATGGAATGGATAGTTGTAAGCGTTGCAGCCAGCGTTACGAACCCCGCACCCGCAACGCCAGCCGAGCCTTTGGAGGTCAGCAGGAATACGGCCAGCAGAATCATTTGATCCATGAATGTCAGCGGCGTATTGGTCGCTTGAGCAATGAATATAGCAGCCATTGTGAGGTAGATGCAGGTGCCGTCCGCGTTGAAGGTGTAGCCCGTAGGCAGCACCATGCCGACCACAGACTTCTTGCAGCCAAGCTTCTCCAGTTTCACCATCATTCTCGGAAGCACGGCTTCGGTTGAGCATGTGCCGAGGGTGATGAGAATTTCATCTTTGAAGTAACGGAGGAACTGCATCAGCGGCATTCCGGACCATCTGGCCACGGCACCGAGCACGACCATGATGAATATCAGAGTGGTGATATACAGTGCGACCAGCAATTGGCCGAGTGACAGCAACGTGCCGATACCGTATTTGCCAATGGTGAATGCCATGCCGGCACCGGCGCCAATCGGAGCGAGGCGCATGACCATTGCGACGATTTTGAACAGGCCTTGAAGGAACAAGTCGACGGTATTGATCAGCGGCTTGCTGGCTTCACCCATCTGCACCAGGGCGACGCCCATCAAGACAGAAAGCAGGATCACCTGCAGCATTACGCCGTTGGAGAAAGCGCCGACGAAAGTATGCGGGATGATATTGAGGAAGAATTCGATCGTGCCGCCTTGTTCGCTCGCGGCTTGGCTGTATTTGCTGATGGCACTGCCATCGAGGGCGTTGGCATTGATGTTCATACCGTCGCCGGGTTTAACGATGTTGACCACAATGAGGCCAACGACCAAGGCAATGGTCGACAGTATCTCGAAGTAGATAAGTGCCTTAACGCCAATTCGACCAACCTCTTTGATGCTGCCCATCTTTGCGATACCAACAACGACAGTACCAAAGATGATCGGTGCCAAGAGCATCTTGATCAGTTTGATGAAGCCATCGGCGAAGGGTTGGAGCTTGGCGCCGATGTCGGGTAAGAAGTAACCGATTGCCGCGCCGATCACGATGCCGATCAGCACTTGAACATACAGCTGGCTGTACCAGCGGGATTTGGAAATTTCCACGAAAGCACCTCATTTTATTCTTGTGATGGGCATGTGGTTTGGCGGCGCTGCGCGCCGCCTGGTACTGAGGGCTCTTCTTCAGAGACCGCACACCGAGGATGATCAGCCCTCGCCCAGCTCACGCATCACTGCGTACAAGGCGGATTTGGCTTCAAAGCCCACACCTGGGATGTCGGGCAGACCGACGTAGCCGTTTTCAACCTTGATGCCGTCCGCGAAGCCGCCGAACGGCTGGAACACATCCGGGTACGACTCGTTACCACCGAGGTGCAGGCCTGCGGCAATGTTGAGCGACATCTGGTGGCCACCGTGGGGTACAACGCGGCGGGAAGACCAACCCATTTCTTCCATCACCTTGAGGGTACGCATGTATTCGACAAGGCCGTAAGACAGCGCGCAGTCGAACTGCAGATAGTCACGATCTGGTCGCATGCCGCCGTGGCGCAGCAGGTTGCGGGCGTCCTGATGAGAGAACAGATTTTCGCCAGTGGCCATAGGCAGTTCATAATGATTTGCCAGCTCAGCCTGCAGCGCATAGTCGAGCGGATCACCGATCTCTTCGTACCAGAACAGGTTGTATTTCTTGATGGCTTCGGCGTAAGCGATGCCGGTCTGCAGATCGAAGCGCCCATTGGCATCGACGGCCAGGCGGCGGCCGTCGCCAACCACCTCAAGCACTGCTTCGATACGGCGGATGTCTTCGTCCAGTGGGACCGCGCCGATCTTCATTTTCACGACATCGTAGCCGCGGTTGAGATAGCTCTGCATCTCGGCTTTGAGCTTGGATTGGTCTTTGCCAGGGTAGTAGTAGCCGCCGGCTGCGTACACCCAGACTTTGTCATCGGCAACGCCGTTGCGGTAACGGTCAGCGAGCAAGCGGTACAGCGGTTTACCTTCGATTTTTGCTACGGCATCCCAGACCGCCATATCGATAGTACCCACGGCGACGGAGCGCTCACCGTGACCTCCTGGTTTCTCGTTGGTCATCAGGGTTTTCCAGATGGCGAACGGGTCCAAGTTGTTGTTTTCGTGGTCGATGAGAGTCTCTGGGTCTGCTTCAGTGATACGTGCCAAGAAACGGTCACGCATTAATGCGCCTTGGCCATAGCGACCGTTGGAGTTGAAGCCATAGCCAATGACCGGCTTACCGTCGCGAATCACATCCGTGACCACAGCGACAACCGAGCAGGTCATCTTGGAAAAATCGATATAGGCGTTGGCAATTGGAGAGGCAATGGAAACGGTTTTTTCACGGATGTCGACGATGCGCATGACGGGTTCCTCTTGTTGTATGTGACCCCACGTTATGCGTTGAGGTAGCGCTCGCCCAATGCTATTAATGCCGGACCCTATGCACAGGAGGCATGGCCCTTGGAACTTGTTTGGCTAGAAGATCTTTCAGCGCTGGCGGAGTACGGAAGCTTCGTGCGGGCTGCCGAAGCGCGACACGTAACCCAGCCGGCCTTCAGCCGCAGAGTCCGCTCTCTCGAGAATTGGATGGGAGTTGAGCTGTTCGTGCGCTCACCACATGGAGCCACGCTCACCGAGGCTGGCAGGCACATCTTGCCCAGTGCCCAGGAAGCGGCCCGATCCTTGTACCGACTACGCAGCGAAGCTCAAGAGGTCGCAGGGGTAGCGGCCAGGTCACTACAATTCGCAGCGACACACTCCCTCTCGTTTACATTCTTCCCGAAGTGGCTCCGGAGTTCCGAAAGTGGTGCGCCAATCGAAGCAGTTCAACTGCACTCAGATAGCATGGCCGCTTGTGAGCAAATGCTGATTCATGGCCAGGTTCAGTTTTTGCTATGCCACCGCCACCCCGACGTACCGCCGCTCTTGGCACCCGAACAGTTCACCAGCAAGAAGGTAGGCGAAGACACTCTTGTTCCGCTTGCCAGTGCCCGCGCTGACTTCGGTACTTCTCCTGCGGCATTACCTTACCTCGCCTACACTCATGAATCCGGACTGGGCCGTATCGTCGCGCACAGACTGCGGGGCAAAGAAGATTACCTTCAACTCAAGCCCCTGTTCACCAGCCACCTTGCAGCGGTGTTGATGTCCATGGCCTTGGAAAGCAAGGGCGTGGCGTGGTTACCCAAGAGCCTTACGGAGCAGGAGATACTGGACGGGCGTTTGATCCGGGCCCTCGATGAAAGCTGGGACATTCCCCTGGAAATTCATTTGACCCGGCCAAAAGCAACCCTCAGTGAGTCTGCAGAAACGTTCTGGGCCAGGGCGGGAATTGAATCGGCCCTAGTTTCGTAGACACATCCGAACGGCTGCTTCTGGTCGTAAGGGCCCGGACTCGACCGGCAGCTTGTGGCCGTTAGCTGTCCTCCACGAAGGGCAGCTATGGGTCGTTAGCTGCCGGTCCTTATGGGCGAAACCATTTTTTTGTCCATTCAGTGCATCCAGTCCGGCGGCTGGCGGGTATTGCTTATGGGCGGCCTGTGACTGCCCAGCCAAATGACCTGTCAGGAGCACTATCCATGAGCCTCAAACCCTCCGCTTGCCTGCTCGCCGGCTGCCTAACCTTGGCGCTGCCACCCGCTCACGCCCAATCCGCACTCCCAGATGCGGTCAAGGTCCCCGACGGCCATCGCGTCTTGCTCGAGACCGTCGGCATCGGCGAGATCACCTACGAGTGCCGCGACAAGGCCAACACACCCGGCCAGACCGAATGGACCTTCGTCGGCCCAAAGGCCGTGCTCAATGACCGTGCAGGCAAACAGGTCGGCGACTACTTCGGCCCACCCGCCACCTGGCAGGCCAAGGACGGATCGAAGATCACCGGCACCCAGCTGGCGGTGGCACCTGCAGACAAGGACGCCATACCCTATCAACTGATCAAGGCCAACCCGGCCGAAGGCAAAGGCGCGATGCAGGGAGTCAGCTATATCCAGCGCCTGGCCACCCGCGGCGGTGTGGCGCCGACAAGCGGCTGCACGGCGCAGAACAAAGGTACCAAGCAGGTCGTTCAGTACCAGGCCGACTATGTTTTCTGGACAGCCAAGTAAGGCGTACTTGAGCAGACACCTTGCAATCGTTCATCTACGCTCGTTGGCAAGCCCCCGGCTGAATAGCTGGGGTAACTTGCATGACCCAAGGAAGTTGCACACGTTGAACTCGCCTGTCGCCCCCTTCGATTTCCACCGCTGCCTGGAGGCCTGCGCACAGGGCGACCGGCGCGCTCTACAGGCGCTTTACGACCACGAAGGCGCACGCCTGCTAGGGGTTGCCAGGCGTATCACGCGTGACGACGCTAGCGCAGAAGACATCGTCCACGATGCGTTTATCCGCATCTGGACCCGCGCCGCCAGCTTCGATCCGACGCGCGGCTCGGCTCGCGGCTGGATCTACAGCATCACCCGCCACCTGGCACTGAATTCGATCCGCGATTCGCGCCGTGAAACTGTACTGGACGAAGCCGATATGGATACGACGCCCGCATTGCACGGGGGATTCGATGAAATCGCCCCCTGGTCAGGGTCGGCGAAGATCTACCGTTGCCTCGAAAAACTGCAGCCTGCACCGCAGCGTTGCATCCTGCACGCCTACGTGGACGGCTGCAGCCATGCCGAAATCGCCGGGCTGCTTGGGGCGCCATTGGGCACCGTCAAAGCCTGGATCAAGCGCAGCCTGAAGGCATTGCGGGAGTGCCTGGAATGAAGCCGGGCATTGCCGAGGAATTGGACAGCCTCGCCGGCGAGTTTGTGCTGGGAACCCTGTCTACACAGCAACACGCCACAGTGACCAAGCGCCTGGGCAGTGATCCGGCTTTGCGCGCCGCAGTGGATGCCTGGGAGGCACGTTTGCTGGAGCTGACCGCGCTGGCTGCGCCGCAGCCACCGAGTGCCCGCCTGTGGGGCCGTATCCAGCGCAGCCTGAATGAACTGGGCGCACCCACCGCACAACGGCGAGTCAAATGGTGGCGACGCCTCGGCCCGTGGCAAGGGCTGAGTGCTGCGGGGCTGGCTGCAAGCGCGGTCCTGGCGTTTACATTGCTTACTGCCCCCCCGCCCACCACCCAATTCGTTGTGGTATTGGTGGCGCCGACTAACCAGACCGCCGGCTGGGTGGTGCAGACCAGCGACAGCCGCATGATCGAGCTGATTCCGCTTGGCCAGGATACTGTTCCCGAAGGCATGGCTCTTCAGTTCTGGACCAAGGGCGAAAAGTGGCAAGCACCGGTTTCACTGGGCCTGGTCAAACCCGGAGAGCCCTATCGTGTTCCGCTACAGAGCCTGCCACCGCTCGAGGCCAACCAGTTGTTCGAGCTGACATTGGAGAAATCCGGAGGTTCGCCTACCGGCCTGCCCACGGGGCCGGTGAAGTTCATTGGCCGCGCGGTGAAGGTGATTTGACCCAAAAGAACTGCAACCACTGACCATGATGGATCGAGTGTCGTCAATGGCTACCGGCTGCTTTCGCCCCATAGCCATTGTTCGCAGAAAGAGGGGTTAGCCAGGCAGCTTGGCAGCAAGGACGTCTACCGTCTCGATTGCAGGCGGTTCGGCAAGCAGCTCGGCAGCCTTTGCCACAAGCGCCGCTGCGACCTTGCCCGAAAGATGAGCCTGCCGGCCGGCTTCATCCGGGAAGGCGTCAAAGATGCCAAAGGTGGACGGCCCCAGGCGGATAGCGAACCAAGCCGTTGTGGCTGGCTCCTCCTCAACCAAGGTAAGGCCGCCCAGGAGAAAGCTTTCTACCGCCTTCTCTTTCCCGGGTTTTGCTTCCAGACGAACGAACAACGCTACTTTGACCATGACGTGTCTCCTTTTGTAAGGACTGCATCATCATGCGCCATGCTTTCCAGCACGCCCAATACGATATTCGTCAATTTGCCACCTCGATCCAGCGTGGCGGTAATGAAGGGTAGCGCCCAATTATTTTCGCCGTCATGAGAAAACGGGGCAGCAAGATAAGCGCGCGATGCGTCGCTTGTACCGAAAATTCGTTCAGCGGCCAGGGTAAGCGCCAATATCGACTATAATCATCGGGAGTCGGAGCGAATCCAACCGTTTCCTTGCCAGCCGGGCCTCAATCCAATTCCGCGAATACACGGCGGATCTCCTTGTGTTCCCTGATGCGGAACGTGAACGTCTCACTCCCAAAACAACTCAGCCACAGCTTGAGAGAGACAGCATTGCCTTTTTTAATCCTTGATGGTGGATGGAGTATCCCCAGGCACGTCGTTTCTCCATGAGCACGCCCCAACAACCCACCTATCCCATGAAAAGGTGCACACGGAGCGAGCAGCGAATGAAACCTTTGAAGTATTATGAAAAAAACCGACACGCGACATGGCTGGAGTTGTTTTTTGACCTGATTTTTGTTGTTGCAATCGGCAAGGTTACGCATACGCTCGAACATGTTCATCAAGGCCACTTTGAACACGAGCAATTATGGACTTTCTTACTGCTTTTTGTTCCATTATGGTGGATCTGGTCCAGCCACACGATTTACTCCAACAGGTATGACACAGACAGCAATCTTCACCGCTTGGCAACACTATTCATAATGCTGCTGCTCATTGTACTTTCCGCACGAATCGGGGAAGACCTGAAAACAAACTACCCGCTTGTTATTACTTGCTATTTTGGAATGCGCGCCATCATCAGCATGATGTACATCTTGCCCATAAGCAAACTCGACTCCCGTAGCGAATCCTCCTCCAGGCTTGGCTTGGCACTATTAGTCAGCGCAACTGTTAGCCTTTCATCCATTCTTTTTGATCCCCCCATGCGTTACCTGGTCGCTTACATTGGAATTTTTCTCGACATTCTGTTCCCTGTATTTTCCTGGGGAACAATAAAGCCGTTGCCAGCACATACAGAGCACTTGACTGAACGATTAGGCTTACTCACACTCATTTTATTGGGCGAGTCCGTATTCAGCCTTTCAGGAGGATTATCCAGCATTCAATGGGATCATTACAACGTGACGACAGCAATCATCGGATTTATCATGATTTGTAGTATCTGGTGGATCTATTTTGATAGTTTTTACCTGCTGAAAGAAAATGATAGCAGCATAAGCGGGCATTCGCTGATCTACTCGCACCTTTTTCTGTTTATAGGGTTGGCACTCCTGGCAAACCTGATCAGGCATGCGATCCTGAAAGACATTGCGATAGTTGATTTCCGGATCATGTCATTCATCGGCATGGCCTTATTCTTCCTGGGCAAGCAGTATGGCTATTTCATAGCCGTATCCAAAATAAGGAAGTACATAATACAGAACACCTTGATCGTGCTATCCCTATCTGGACTGGTCATATTCCTGCCCCGAGTCGATTACATATTGTACGGCCTAACAGCAACCATGATCTGCTATGTTGTCCTCAATTTCAGATATCGCTGAATCTTTATTGTGCAGATACAGGGCAACTGACGATACGAATGGATCGGCAATTGAACGATAGCGGCGCAAGACTGCTCCCCCCACCGAGGCAACTCAGCACGTGCCACTTGCGAACCTAAATGTAAAACATTCTTAACCAATGATTAATCTCGAGCTTGCTACTCGCCCGGTAAAATCTCGCGCTTTTACAGGTGGAGAAAGCCCCCAATGCTTCGAATGCTGTTTTGCGCTGCCCTCTTGACCACTTCATTCGTCTGCTCGGCTGCTGACGTTGCACAAGGAGGCGAGCAAACCCTTACCGTTCTGAGTTCCGGCGGCATCATGGGCGCTATCCGGAACGTGGCGCCAGTTTATGAAAAGAAATATGGCGTGAAGCTGGATATCCTGGCCGCCCCGTCGATGGGGGGGACCCCTGAGGCCGTCCCGAACAGGCTCGCCCGCGGTGAGCAGGCGGATGTCGTATTGATGGTAGGTTCGGCGCTCAACAACTTGGTTGCCAGCGGTCAAGCCGACAAGACCAGCCGAACAGATCTAGGAAAATCTTTCATCGCCATGGCCGTACGCAAAGGCGAACCGAAGCCGGACATTGGCACCCTGCAAGCCTTGCGCACAGTGTTGCAAAACAGTAGCTCTGTCGCCTACTCAGACAGTGCAAGCGGCGTTTATCTCTCCAGGACTCTGTTCCCTCGCATGCAGCTCGGTGACCAATTCGACGCCAAGGCTCACATGATACCTGGCGAGCCCGTCGGCGCAGTGATCGCTCGAGGCCAAGCGCAGATCGGCTTCCAACAGCTAAGCGAGCTCAAGCCAGTGAAAGGCATCGACATAGTTGGTCTGATCCCAGCTGAAGTGCAGAAAATGACCATGTATTCAGGCGCGGTTGTCAGCAAGAGCCAGCATCATGCCGCAGCCAAGGCGCTCCTCGACTATCTCGCATCACCAGAAGCCGACGCAGCAATCAAAGAGAGTGGATTGACGCCACTACCCCATGCAGCGGGTTGACCGCGAGTGCCTGCATCGATAGTGGGGAAGCGGCAAGCCGTGAGCGCTTGCCGGCGTCCAGTTGATTGCGGCTTCGACTACAGCGTTGAGATGGTACCGCCGTCGATACGGTGCTCGGATCCTGAGATCGAGGCTGCACGGGGGGACGCGAGGAAGAGGATTAATCACGATATCGCCCCCCCAGCGATGGAGCACAGTCTGCGCGACGTGAGCCACGCCTTGCGCCGTCGTCAGATCGGCACCGATACAGGTGACGCCATCCACAGATCGAACTGACACGTTGCGCGCCGATGCTACCCGCGCGCTGGCCTCCACAGAGTCTGCACGACTGCAGCGCCAAGGCCCATCGTGCCGCCGGTGACGACTGTGCGCAGACCATCGAGGTGAAGGTCGAAGCTCATGCCGTGATCTCCAGCGATGCGATCAGGCCGCGTTCAAGACGAAAGCGGTAGGACAGAACGATCGGGCTGCCAGGGAAGTTGCCGGTAACGTTGGCGCGGACGACTTCGAATCCGTCCTCTCGCTCAATGGCAAAGGGCACACTCGTCGCGCTGTACTTGACCGATGCCTCGGCCATGAAGGCCTTGATGGCGTTGATACCCGTGTAGATGTGACCGTCGTCCCTCATGACGGCTTGCGCGGTAAAGCAATGTGGCAAGGCCTCAACGTTGTGTTCGGCAGCGAAGTACGCAGCAATTGGTTCAGGTAGGGTCAGGGTATGCATGTTGGTGGCTCCATGGGGTCAGTGACAGCCTTAGGATGCGTACCGGACAAAATTAATTGAATGCTCTAGAATCTTGATGGACTGTGTAGAAAGTAAGCCATAATGCGCGGATCCGAATTTGCTGAGCTAAAAGCCTTTGTGGCCGTCGTGGAGCGTCAGAGCTTCGCGCGGGCCGCCGATCATCTGGGCTTGTCACCGTCTGCACTCAGCCAGACCATTCGACAGCTAGAACGTCGAATTGGCGCACGGCTACTCAATCGCACGACCCGCAGCGTCGCGCCATCCACGAGTGGCGAGCGGCTCTACAGGCGTATCGCCCCCTTGTTTCGAGAGATGGCTTCTGCCGTCGCCGAAGCCAGTGATGCCACAGGGCAGATAAGCGGCACACTGCGTATCAATACGCTGGGGATCGCCGCGAGAACCCTCATTGCGCCCCGGTTGGCACGCTTCCATCAGGCATACCCGGACGTGGTGCTCGACATCGTGGTCGACGACGCATTGGCCGATATCGTTCTTGGCCGTTTTGATGCGGGCATCCGTGTGGGTGGCCGGCTTGAGAAAGACATGGTGGCCGTCCGCCTCACTCCAGACCTGAACATGGTCGCTGTGGCATCTCCAGATTATCTCGCACGTAGAGGCATCCCCCAGTCACCTGCTGAGTTGCAGGATCATGAATGCATCAACTGGCGGCTGCAGATGGACGGTCGGCCCTATCGCTGGGAATTCCAGGAACGAGGGCAACCGCTGGAAGTGGCGGTTGACGGCCCCATCGTCACCAATCACCCTGACATCGGCATTGCTGCCGCTCTAGATGGGCTCGGCATTGCCTATCATTTCGAGAAAGAAGGCGTGGGTGAACTCTTGGCCCAGGGGCGGCTGATCCCAGTCCTTGCTGACTGGTCGATTTCGCGTCCAGGGCTGTTCCTCTATTACCCGAACAGGCAACACCGGCCAGCCGCCCTGGGTGCGTTCATAGACTGCCTATTGGATCGCCCCCCGTTCGATCAGCCCATTTCGAAACCCATCGAAGATAAGCAAAGGGCAAGGGGTAGCGAGAAATAAGCTTGATTTGCCACGTCGGCCCTTGAAATGACCGACTGCTCATGCCCATGGCTGCCATTCGCGAAGGGCCGCAATAGGTCATAAGCGAGCGACCGCAGGCGGCTGCTCTCAACGGGCCCATCATGGGATGTTCACACTCCAATCACTGCTTCAACTTCTGCCTTGCATTGAAGTAACGCCGCCTTCAGCGCTTCCAGATTGTCGTGGAAGCGTAGTGCCGGGACTGCCAACGAGATCGCGTAGTGCTCCGATAACCCACTGCGGATATTCACGCCGATACCGCAAACACCTTGAGCGTGCTCTTCCTGATCAATGGCCCACCCTTGCTCTCTGACGACACTCACTTCCTCAATCAGAGTATTGAGAGAGACGATGGTCGAGCCTGTGCGACGTTCAAGGGGTGCCGTCAGCATCTGAGTCAAGAGCGCTTCCGAGAACGTGCTCAGCAACGCTTTGCCGTGCGCGGTGCAATGGATGGGAAAAGCTGTCCCCACCGGGGAAACAACGCGCAGTTCCTGATCCGAGGGATATTGATCCACCGAAATGGCATGAAGCCCTTTGTAAACGGATACATCGACAGTCTCACGGGTACGCCGCCCGAGGCTCTCGACATAAGGCCGGGCAATCGCCACCAGATCTGTGTGGGCAGACGCCGCAAGCCGAACAAGTGCGGGCCCCAGGCGAATTCCCGAGCCTCCGGTAATCACCATCTGCTGAGCCTCCAGCGCCGTCACGATGCGATGCACTGTCGTGCGCGGCAACCCGGACGCCTTGGCAACCTGGCTCAGGCTCAATCCATCGCGCTGATTTTCCAGCGTTTTCAACACCGCAGCGGCACGCGCGATGACCTGCTTTCCAGCACCCTCTGTTTCAGATGTCACTTCATCCCCCTTTGCCATTCGTCGCTCCTCTCGTTGACATCGACAGGATAACCCAACATGCTTTGTTCCGTTATTCGGATAAGTGTTCCATTAGTCGGTCAACCCTATGAATCCACCACTTTCTCGATCAGGATCTCTCGTACTACTGGCAGTTGCGTCGCTGACCATCATGGTCGGGTGCGTCATCGTACCGGGACTGCGCACCATTGCTCACAAACTGGGCGTCGGTAACGCTGCCAGTTGGCTGGTTACCGTACCGTCGCTGGGGGTCATCGTCTTTGGGCCAATGGTGGGCAAACTCATCGACCGAATCGGGCTGTACAAGAGCTTGTGCTTTGGCCTGTTCGTCTATGGGCTATTAGGCATCGTTGGTTTTCTGCTTCACGGCCCAGTGATATTTGTAGACCGACTCCTTCTGGGAGGGTCGACGGCCATGATCATGGCCGCCGGAACCGGGCTGATCTCGGAGTTCTACGAAGGTAATGCCAGGTTGAACATGATTGCCAGGCAAGGCATGTCGATCGAGCTGGGCGGCGTGATCTTTCTCTTTGCTGCCGGTCTTCTGGCAAACGTTGGATGGCAATGGCCATTCGCGCTGTACCTGTGCGCGTGGGGGCTGGTTGCGCTGGTGCTGATATGCGTACCTCAGCCTTCCGTAACCAGGCACTCGACGGAGGCAGGCGAGATCACCCGCTTTCCCTCGGCTGCTCTGAGGCTTGTGTATGCGTTAGCCACGCTGTCCATGATCGTATTCTTCACCGCCATCATCATGCTGCCACTGCGGCAGCATCACATTGGTCTCAATGAAGCCCAAGTCGGGTATTTTCTGTCTTATGTGTCACTGGTTGCGGTGGGGGCAGCGGCCATCATGCCCATTGCGGCCCGCAAGATAGGCGAACACGGAACACTGTTTTGTGGTTTTGCTTTTTACGCGCTGGCGCACCTGGCGTTTGTGACCGCAGATGGCCTGACGTTGATGATCGAGGGCGGACTTTGCCTTGGCCTAGGATTTGGGCTCACCGTGCCATTGCTCAACCACATGACCATCGAGCTGAGTCATGCTGCCCAGCGGGGACGCCATCTGGCCTGGCTTTCTGTAGCAATCTTCGGCGGGCAGTTCCTCTCTTCGTTCATGGAGTTCGTACCAGGGGGTCAATCCTATGGATTCCTGTGTGCAGCAGGCGTGGCGTTGATCGCGTGTGG
The DNA here is from genome assembly GCF_036784815.1 of Pseudomonas sp. TE3-3-F2023. Classification (NCBI taxonomy): domain Bacteria; kingdom Pseudomonadati; phylum Pseudomonadota; class Gammaproteobacteria; order Pseudomonadales; family Pseudomonadaceae; genus Pseudomonas; species Pseudomonas sp. TE3-3-F2023. The sequence continues at coordinate 3,970,111 of NZ_CP145113.1, forward strand.
AATAGTGGCAGGGAGTGCCAGCTGGCGCAGACTCAGACCCACTCCTTGACGAGCTTGTAACTCAGAGGGCTGGCCGTTTTGAATCGAACGCAGCTCCTTGGCGGCTCTTCCCAACGAGCCACTGCGGGCAATCGCCAGGAAGATCCGCATGTCAGGCTGCGCCACGGGCCGGTGAACTCTGGATGGGCAGAACATCCTTGTCCTTGAAGGGCAGTGCCGGGTGGTTCAGCTTGTCACTTGGCTCATTGCGGTTCCCCTACTAGTTTGCCGACGGCGGGAAGTCGATATCGGTAGTGGCGATATTGTTCAGGTAGTTGGTCAGGGTCAACAGCGTGACCTGTGCCACGATCTCCACGATCTTGCCATCGGTAAGACCAGCCTCGCGTGCTGCAGCGACCTGATCGTCTTTCAACTGGCCGCGGCTTTCGGTGATCTGATGCGCCAACGCTGCGACCGCGCTGAGCGTGCCACTACGCGCCTGGCTAATGTCCTCATCGCTCAAGCCGGCTTTGGCGCCAAAGAAACTGTGTGCAGCCAGGCAATAGTCGCAACCGTTGATTTCCGAGGTGGCAAGCGCAACCACTTCACGCTCTGCGGCGCTCAGTGAGCTCTTGCCCAGGGCCTGGGCGAGGCCAAGGTATCCATTGAGAGCGGCTGGGGAGTGAGCCAGGGTCTTGAAGGCGTTGGGTATGAAACCAAGGCCTTTCTGAATGCCTTCGAGAGCAGTGCGCGAGCCAGCAGGGGCCTGGTCAAGCGAGAGAGCAGCGATACGAGTCATGGCAGTTTCTCCAGTAGGGTGATTACCAGCTTGTCGATCAAGCCTGAAGTCAATACTAGGGAAGACGACTATCCTTTCGGCTTCAGATCGTCGAATCTATGCAACCGATCGTCCAAACCTGAGCGCCCCATGGACCGACTATCGACACTGCTCAAGCACTTCAACCTGCATGCGTCCACCTTCCACCAAGGTGGTTTTTGTGGAACGACCCGCTTTCATGGGCAGCAAAGTTCCGGCCACGCGCACCTGCTTCGCTCGGGTCGCCTGACCTTCAGTGACAAACGTGGCCAGCTCATGGAACTGGCGGAGCCAAGCCTGATACTGGCGGTACGTCCGCAGGAGCATCAGTTGCTGGCGATCGAAGCAGACGAAGCGGAGTTGGTGTGCGCCACCTTGCAGTTCGATGGTGGCGCCAACAATCCGCTGACCCTGGCCTTGCCGGATTTCATCATCAAGCCGTTGCGCGAATTGCAGGGCCTCGATGGCACCCTCGACTGGCTATTCGAAGAAGCCTTCGGCGACGAATGTGGCCGGGACATCATCCTGAATCGATTGTTCGAGCTGTTGGTGATTCAGCTACTTCGCCATCTCATCGCCAGCCGCAGTATCGCCTCGGGGATGATGGCCGGGTTGGCCAATGCACAGCTATCCCGTGCACTGGTGGGTATCCACAGCGAGCCACAGCGTAATTGGTCAGTGGGGGAGTTGGCTGAGCGCTCAGGCATGTCGCGCGCGAGCTTTGCTGCGCACTTTCGTCAAACCGTGGGTGTCACCCCAGCGGATTATCTGACGAACTGGCGAATCAGCCTGACACAGAAACGGTTGCGCGAAGGCCGCCCCATCGCCCTGATTGCCGATGAAGTCGGCTACGAAAGTCCGTCTGCATTGGCCCGTACCTTTCGCCGCAAGGTGGGCGCAAGCCCAAGGGAGTGGCTACAGCAGAACACGCATGATGCCTAGCCCAGATACAGCCCGGTTGCACACCCTGCCCCGTCACCAGGTCGAATGACTATGGATGGGCTGGTTTCAGCTGATGCCATGTCTGCCCAACGACTTGGTGACGTTGGCTGGGGGCAGTAACACTGAAACTTGCCACTGGACGATTCCACCTGAACTTTCCCTGTCTCCTTGGCTTCCCCTGCATAGACCATCCGGACCCGCCTCTGCAGGAGATGAACCAATGAGAGCACTGACATACCACGGCACCCAGGACGTCAGGGTCGACAATGTCCCCGACCCGCTCATCCAGGACGAAGACGACATCATCCTTCGGGTCACCGCTACCGCCATCTGCGGCTCCGACCTGCACCTCTATCATGGCAAGATTCCACAGACAGAGCCGGGCGATATCTTCGGCCACGAGTTCATGGGCATCGTCGAAGAGACCGGCCGCGGGGTGACCAACCTGCAGGTCGGTGACCGCGTGGTAATTCCCTTCGTGATCGCCTGCGGCAGCTGCTTCTTCTGCCAACTCGACCAGTTCGCCGCTTGCGAAACCACCAACACCGGCCGCGGTGCAATCATCAACAAGAAAAGCATCCCACCCGGCGCCGCACTGTTCGGCTATAGCCATCTTTATGGCGGCGTGCCCGGCGGCCAGGCGGATTTCGTGCGGGTGCCCAAGGCCAACGTCGGCCCGTTCAAGGTGCCTACCGCCCTGCCGGACGACAAGGTTCTGTTCCTCTCGGATATCCTGCCCACGGCCTGGCAGGCCGTTACCAATGCGCAGGTCGGCCCAGGCTCGACTGTGGCCATCTATGGCGCCGGGCCGGTCGGCCTGCTGAGCGCAGCCTGCGCGCGCATGCTGGGCGCCCAGACGATCTTCATGGTCGACGACAATGACTACCGCCTGGCGTTCGCTCGCGACGCCTACGGCGTGGTGCCGATCAACTTCGAGCAGGATGATGACCCGGCCGACAGCATCATCCGCCTGACCCCAGGCATGCGCGGTGTGGACGCAGTTATCGATGCGGTCGGTTTCGAGGCCAAGGGCAGTACCACCGAAACAGTATTGACCACACTGAAGATCGAGGGCAGCAGCGGCAAGGCGCTGCGCCAGAGCATCGCCGCGGTGCGCAGGGGCGGCGTGGTCAGCGTGCCTGGGGTCTATGCGGGTTTTATCCACGCCTTCATGTTTGGCGATGCCTTCGACAAGGGGCTGACGTTCAAGATGGGCCAGACCCATGTGCAGAAATTCCTTCCCGAACTGCTCGAACATATCGAGGCCGGGCGCCTGCAACCGGAACTTATCGTCACCCACCGCCTGGCCCTGGAAGAAGCGGCCCTGGGTTACAAGTTGTTCGACCAGAAGCAGGACGACTGCCGCAAGGTCATCCTCGTGCCGGGCGCTGCCGCCGGTACATTGGGGCCTGACCATACATTCGGTGGGATACAGCGATGATCGGCGCTGCACCCGGGGTTACCCGCTCTCCTGGAACGGCCCATAACTCATTGAGTTAGCAGGGACCCTGTGGGAGCGGCTTTAGCCGCGAACACCGCGCAGCCGGTGACATGCACCGCGTTGGATTGTTCGCGGCTAAAGCCGCTCCCACAGGATACGCGGACCGCTTGCGAATTCATTTCTTAAAGCCGGCCCGCTCAACGCTTGCGTTGCGTTTCATCACGAGCTGCTTTCTGTGCAGTGGAATCATGGGACGTGCCGGTTGACCCATCAGGACGCTGCGCATCATTGTCCCGTTCCTCTTCACCTTGGGTTCCGCTGCGAGGTGCATCCGATTCTTTCTTCATCTCCCCCTCCTACCCCTTGCTGTGTTCAGGCGAAGACGGCCCGGTACCGCGTTTGATTCCACGCGGCCCAAGCACGCCCCAGATAGCCAGGCCGACAATGGGCAGCGCCAACAGCAACAGTGCCCACATCGCTTTCGTCACATCGCTCTTGTCACTGCGGAAAACACTGACGATGGCCCACAGATCGAGCAACACAATGATCGCCGCCACAGCGATCCAGAAATACGTCACAGGCTCGGTCATGATCGCTTCTCCTCTGCTTGTTCCAGCAGCAGCGCGTGGTCCGCGCCACCACCTCCTACCAAGAGGAAGCCAGCAAGCGGAACAAAGTTCAGGAAGCTTTACCCGCCGTTGATGGGTGGTACACACGCAATGAACCAATCCCGCAGGAAACACGTCCACCACAAAACAACGCACGAGTGACCGCCATGGCGACCGACCCCGTACTCGAGGCCCTTGATTACCTCAAGGTCCACAAACTGGTGCTGACCACGGCAGAGTCCTGCACTGCCGGTGCCATGGTTGCGCTGCTGGCAGCAGTGCCGGGAACCGGCGAGGTACTGGAAAGCGGCTACGTGGTGTACTCGCCAAGTGCCAAAAAGCGCCTGCTCGGCGTCAGCCCACAAACTATCGAACGCTACGGCCTGACCAGTGAGGCGGTAGCCTGGGAGATGGCGCTCGGCGCATTGAAAGACAGCGATGCCACCGTTGCCATTGCAAGCACGGGTGTCGCCGGGCCGGAGCCGCAGGATGCCATCGCCCCAGGCACCGTGTGCTTTGCCTGGGCGTTCGCCGGCGAGCCCTTGGCGGTGTTCACGCGTAGCCAGCGCTTTTTCGGCGAACGCGCGGAGGTAATCCGCCAGGGCGCGCTCTACGGGTTGTCGCACCTGGCGCATTACCACCAACGCTGGCTGCGTGGTGAGCGCGCCTGAGGGGTTACCTGAGGGGGCTACGGGCATGGACGAAGAGGAGTTGGTTTCAAGGCGCCACCCCGTCGAGGAAGACATGCGGATGCAGCAGCGGGTCTGGCGTTTCGAACGGGTGGGATGGTATGCCCTGGTGCTGGTCGTGCTGCTGGCCCTGGCCGGGGTGTTCGGCAATGGTCCGCTCAGTGACGCGCAGGTCACGAGCGAGGACGGCCGGGTGCATGTGGAGTATCAGCGCCTCAGCCGCACAGGCACCACCGACAACCTGCGCATTACGGTTCGCGGTACTGCCGGGGAGCCTGTGATGCTGCTGCTCGGGGGGACCCTCCTTCGCGAAGCCAGTATCGAAACGCTGCAGCCAGAGCCGCAAGTGTCGCGTTCCCATGGCAGGTCGCTGCTGCTCCAGCTCGGCACCAGCAAAGAGGGCATCGCAACCCTCTACCTGACCCTGCGCAGCGAATACGTCGGTACTCTCGACGGTGTTGTCAGCGCGGGCCCGGACAGCACAGTGCACTTCTCGACCTTCCTCTACCCGTAGGAGCGCGCCATGGACTCCATTCTTCGTGCGACAGGCATGTACATCGCGCTGATGCTGCTGTTTCGCGTGGCTGGCAGGCGCTCGCTGGCAGACCTCACCACCTTCGACTTCGTCCTGCTGCTGATCATCGGCGAAGCAACCCAGCAGGCATTGCTCGGCGAGGACTTCTCGTTCACCAACGCCATGCTGGTGATCGCCACGCTGATCGTCCTGGATGTCGGCCTGTCGCTGGCCAAGCTCAATTCCAGGCGCCTGGCCCGGCTGGTCGATGGCCACGCGACACTGGTCGTGGATCGAGGTCGCTTTCTCCACCACCGAATGCGGCGGGCGCGGCTGACCGAGGACGACATTCTCGAATCGGCTCGGGACAGCCAGGGAATCGAAAGCGTCGAGCAGATCAAGTTCGCCATCGTCGAGCGCAACGGCAAGATCTCGATCATTGCGCAGGAATGACCCTGCCCGGCCGGTGCAACCTGCGCGGGACCTCGTGCGGCTGGCCTCCCACACACCGGTACGTTGATCATCCGCTTTGAACCTTGGCGCCCGCCCCCTACTCCATCGAAGGCAATCGTGATTTTTCCAACCCCGAAGAGGTGTTGCATGAACGCTATCGAATTGTTGATCCAGGACCATGAGCTGGTGAAGAAGCTGCTGGAGGAACTCTCCTCCACCACCGAGCGCGCGGTGAAGAAACGCGCCGAGTTGCTTGAACGCATCAAGCAGGAAGTGACAATCCACACCGCTCTGGAAGAAGAAATCCTGTATCCGGCCATCAAGCAGGCCGGCGGCAAGGAAGAAGCGAAGATGTATTACGAAGCCAAGGAAGAGCACCGCACCGTAGATTCGCTGGTGCTGCCGGACCTGCTGCAAACCGAGACCGGCACCGTCGAGTTTGCCGGGCGGGTCAAGGTGATGAAGGAGCTGCTGGAACACCATATCGAGGAAGAAGAAAGCGAGCTGTTCCCGACTGCCCGCAAGCTGCTGGGCAAGCAGCAGCTGGATGAGCTCGGCCAGGCCATGGAGGCGCAGAAGAAACTGCTCAAAGGCGAACAGCGTGCCGCGTGATGGAGGCCTGGATCGACTTTCTTGAATGGCCCGCCATGGCCCTGACGGTACTTGCCGCCTGGTGCATCGGCTCACGGCGCCCAGGCCGGCGCAAGCTGGGCTTCTGCTGCTTCATTGGCAGCAATGTACTGTGGGCCGTGTGGGGGTGGCAGGCGCAGGCCTGGGCGCTGATCATCCTGCAGGGTTGCCTGTGCGCCATGAACCTGCGGGGCTGGAAGAAAAACACCGCAGTGGAATCCGGCTGAACGCCTGAACACATGCCTGATAGCCCGACAGCGAGGAACCAGACCATGATCGAACCCAACCACCCCGACCCTTACGTGGACGACGTACCACACAACCCAGGCGAGCCCGTGCCTGAACAGGAGCAGGAGCAGGAAGCACCCGACTGGCCCGAAGGCCAGGTGCCGCCAGAGGAGCAGTCCGACGGCTGAGGCTCACCGATCCAGCGGCATTGCCTGCTTCACCGGCAATGCCGCTCCCCCAGTCACCCGGTCCCACGCAAGGAGGCAAATGTCTCATGAGTGATCGCATCATCGCCTTGTTCACCGATACCACACTGTTTGGAGTTTCCGTTCTCAACCTGTTGCTGGCGCTGACGGTAGCCGTGCTGACATTCCTCGTGGCGCGGGCGGCCATCAGTTTCATGCTGCATCGGGTCAGGCGCTGGTCCGAGCACGACGGCGCGCTCAGCCACGTACTGGCCAAGGTGCTTGCCGGAACCAGCAACTTTCTGCTGTTCCTTGCCTCGCTGCTGGTGGGCCTGAGCATGCTCGACCTGCCCGAGCGCTGGCTGACCCGGGTTGGTAGCCTGTGGTTCGTGGTCGCGGCATTGCAGATAGGGCTATGGGCCAACCGCGCCATCGGCCTTGGCCTGAGTCGCTACTTCGCCCGGCATCGCACCGACGGGTTGAACCAGGGCAGCGCGCTGGCCACGCTGTCGGCATGGGGCGCGCGCGTATTGTTGTGGTCAGTGGTGCTGCTGGCGATGCTCTCCAACCTGGGCGTGAACATCACCGCCTTCGTCGCCAGTCTGGGGGTAGGCGGTATCGCTGTTGCACTGGCCGTGCAGAACATCCTCGGCGACCTGTTCGCCTCGCTATCCATCGCCGTGGACAAGCCGTTCGAGGTGGGCGACTTCATCGTCATCGGCCCCCTGGCCGGCACGGTGGAACACGTGGGGCTGAAGACCACACGCATCCGCAGCCTGGGCGGCGAGCAGATCGTCATGGCCAACGCCAGCATGATCAGCAGCACCATCCAGAACTACAAGCGCCTGCAGGAACGACGAATCGTGTTCGAGTTCGGCCTGTCCTACGACACGCCAACCGAGGCCGTGAAGAAAGCACCCGCTATCGTCGAGGAAGCGATCAAGGCACAGCAGCAGGTGCGCTTCGACCGTGCCCACCTGCGCGGCTTCGGCAAGGAAGCGCTGGAATTCGAGTGCGTGTACATCGTCAAGGACCCCGGCTACAACCTGTACATGGACATCCAGCAAGCGATCAATTTCCACCTGCTCGAGCGCTTCTCGAAGGTTGGTGCCAAGTTCGCCGTACCGGTACGCGCGATCAAGGTCACGGCCTTGCCAGAGGAATCGAAGCGAGGGCCTCAAAGCATTCACGTGGGATAACCCACCGCGGTGCATTTCAGCGCCCCATGCATTCCGTCGAATAAACGGCACGGTCGCGGACGATGCTGGCCGAACAGAAGGTGACCCATCTGCAAAGGAGCATCGCCATGAAGATATTGAAGCCTCATTCGTTACTGCTCGCACTGTGCCTGGGGGCCAGCGCACCTGTGGTGTTTGCAGCCACCGACCTGAACGATCAGCGTGCCCCTGGCACGCAACCGCATGACAGCGGGCATATGAACGGCCAAGGTGGAGCGACTGGTTCCGGCACGCCTGCGGATGCCATGGGCACGGGCTCTGGCGGCACCGATAGCAATGATACTGACAATACCGGTGGCGATGGCACTACCGACCGATCGGGTAGTGACAGCAATGGATCGGAACGCGGCAACGGGACCGGAGGCTCCGGTGGTTCGGGCTCCAGCGGTAGTTCCGGTAGTTGAAGGTTCGCTCGAACTGCCCTACGGCCGACGACGCGTGCTCAGCTCGATCCACACTGGTGCATGGTCGCTGGCCTTGGGTTCGTTACGCACCCAGGCATCGACGCCTGCTTGCTTCAGGTAAGGCGCGAGTTCGGGGTTGAGCAGCAGGTGGTCGATACGTAACCCGGCATTGCGGGCCCAGTGGTTGCGGAAGTAATCCCAAAAGGTATAGATGCGTTCGTCCGGATACAGATGGCGGATGGCGTCGACCCAACCTTGCTGAAGCAGTTTCTGGTAGCACGCGCGTGATTCGGGCTGCAGCAGCGCGTCCTTCATCCAGGAGCGCGTGTTGTAGATATCCATGTCGGTAGGCACCACATTGAAATCACCCGCCAGCAGCGTGGGATGGTCACTGTCATGCAGCCCTTTCACATGGGCGATCAGGCTTTCGAACCAGCGGAGCTTGTAATCGAATTTCGGCCCCGGTTGCGGGTTGCCGTTCGGCAGATACAGGCATGCAACCAGCACTCCCTGCACCGCTGCCTCGAGGTAGCGGCTCTGGTTGTCGTCCTCCATGCCGGGCAGGCCACGACGTACTTCCAGCGGTTCGCTGCCCCGCGCCAGAATGGCCACGCCGTTCCACGAAGGCTGCCCTTGGTAGAGGCAACCATAACCCGCCGCTTCGAGCGCCTGGCGAGGAAACTGCTGATCCGCCGCCTTGAGCTCCTGCAGGCAGGCAATGTCGGGCTTCTCCCGCTCCAGCCAGGCCAGCAGTGCCGGCAGCCGGCTACGAATGCCGTTGATGTTGAACGTGGCAATCTTCAGCGCTTTCATGCGTCGGGGTCGCTGACATGGGCCTGCACGGCATCTTCCAGGGCGCGCACATGGGCGTCATCAGCCAATGCCTTGAGTGCCAGCCAGTCGTCCCAATCGATCGCGCCATCGTCACGCAGGGCCTCGGCGGTGCGCAGCAGTTCATGGTGGTAGGCATCCGGCGACTCACGGCGGTAACTGATGTCGTCGTACTGGGCGTACCAGGCCTCGAGCTCGGGGATGCTGCGTTCAATGCTCATAAGGGAGCCCTCACAATGTCCTTTGCATTTAAGAGCCCTCCCCAGGCGCGACGTTCAAATTCAACGACACGGGCCTGCCATGTATGGCCATTGTTGAACTCCTGAAATTTCTCGACTGCCTGTTCCGGCCCTTTCGCGGGTAAGCCCGCTCCCACAGGGCATGTGCAAGTCTTGAGTACTGTGAAGATTTCGGGTGGGTGTACTACTGTCGCGCAGAGCAACAGATATCGCTCGTTTGGCGCGTCCTGGAGATCACCCAGCCCTTCCTCACTGCGCTGTCGAGCAGTGAACTCCGCCCGCAAGCCCGCCGCATTCGGTGTGGGAGCCGCCAGGCGAACCGCCCGGACGCTGCGCATGAAACGAGCTCGCCGCGAACCACGTTTCCCGGTTCGCGGCGCAATTGAAGCGTAATTCAGGCAATCAGGTAGGAATGCCTGCCAATCGCCAGACAGGCGCCGGGACCGGTTCGGCCTGGCTACGGTTGCGTGCCCACTGGGTCAGGGCAGCCATCATGACAAAGCCAAGCAGGATCAGTACCGGATAGGCCAGCAGCAACTCGGTCAGCGAGTATTTCCAGGCCAGTGGCCGGCCAACGCCCAGCATCGCCGCATACAGCCAGGACACACCCGACAGTGCGCCGGAGAAAAGCGCGAACATCCGCACGCCAAAATTAAGGTCCAGCAAGTTGCCCGCCTTGAGCAAGGCAGGCAATACATAACGATGCAACAACATGCCGTTGAAGGTCAGTAGCATGACAATAATGACCTTCGCTTGAAGTTTCGGATTGGCAAAATAGTTCATACCTTTATCAAGGTAGTCAATTCCAATCACTGCGGCGCCCGTGAGCCACAAGAATATCAGGGCATTGGCCACGGACTTCTGCAAGCTCGTCATATGCTTACTGTCATGCCCGGCCTCTTTATGACCTTTCAACAAGTTCCTGACCATCTCGGCGTCACTGGCGAACACCAGGCCGATGGCAATGCAACACGCCAGCAAATGAACGTAAATCACCGACAACCGCACCAGCTCCATGGATTCTTTCTGCCCGAACAGGCTAATAATTGTATTAATCTCCACGACGTTTTCTCCACGTAATGCGTTAGCGCTAGATGACTTTGCAATAGGCGTGCGAACGATTTAATCGCAGCGGCAAAGCCAAATTCGAATCGTTAAATGAAAAAGCAGATTGTTATTCAATACACACAGTGGCTCACCCGAAGAGCCTCGGTTGGTCATGGCATTGCTCCACTATTCGAAAAAAAAAGCCCCATGAGCATCCCTGCGATGCCGATGAGGTTGAACGTCCATAAGTTCTGGGGAAAGGCGCGAGGTGCGATCACATTGAAGGCACCTGCTGGCAAATAGGAGTCAGCGTCGCCCAAATCGTTCATTTCTCGAGCAAAACGACCGACAGGCGGTACACTAAATAAAGTTAGTTAGTTTGCTAAGTTATTGCAACTTGACCGAATGGAAAGTTTTACCAACAACTGGATCCAAACTTAGTAGATGTCTTTGAATGCTCTATCCCGCTGTTTCGCAGTTATCGCGTTGCAGGACACCACGCGCCCCGGCCGGCCCCTCCTCATCGATCTGCGCCATGCTCAACCGCGATGTCTCGCGCAGCATGAGCGAACACACCGCAACCAGTGCCAGGGCTCCCGCGCCATACAGCGCCACGCCCAGTGGGTCCTGGTTGGTGAGGATCAGGATTGCCGTAGCGATGCTCGACGCGGTACCTCCGCCCAGCGCGGCGCCGATCTGGTAGCTGGCCGAGATACCCGAATAGCGCATGCTGCGCGGGAACTGCTCGCCTAGGAAGGCTGGGATAGGCCCTTGGGTCGCGCCCATCAGCAGGCCAGTCAGGCTGTAGGCGCACAAGGCGATGGCGAAGCTCTCCATGCCCACCAGAGAAAAGAACACGAACAGCCCCAGAGCCATGGCCACTGCGCCGAACCCCATTACCGTACGCCGCCCCAAACGGTCCGACAGGTAGCCGAACAACGGCGCCGACAGCACGATAGCGACCGAAAGCGCCAAATCGAACATCAACGCCTCGGTACTGCCGAAGCCCACCTGCGTGGCGTAAGTCAGGAAGAAGGTGCTGCCGATGTAGGCGATGGTGCAGTAACCGAAGGCGATCCCGGTGCACAGCATCAGCTGCCGCGGACGTTGGCGCAGGGCCGCGGCCAACGGCGCATGTACTGGTTTGGTAACGGGCGTGGTGGCCGCTGCCGGTGCCTTCAGGCGCGCGTACAGGCCGATCAGCACCAGGGTGCCGCCCAGCCAGAACGGGATGCGCCAGGCGAAATCGACCAGGTTGTCGTCGAAGGCCGCGCTGACGATGGCGAACACCCCAGCCCCGAGGATGCCACCCACCCCGATGCCCATGCTTGTGAAACTACCCCACAGCCCGCGCCGCCCCGGTGGCGCAGACTCGATGCCGAACAGCGCGGCGCCGCCCCATTCCCCGCCTGCCGCAAAGCCTTGGACCAGGCGCAGCAGCACCAGCAGGATCGGCGCGGCCACGCCGACGCTGGCATGCCCGGGCAGGCAGCCGATGAGGAAGGTGCTCATGCCCATCAGCAGCAAGGTGGCAACCAGTACCTTCTGCCGGCCGATGCGGTCGCCGAAGTGGCCGAACACCAGACCACCCAACGGTCGGGCAAGAAAGCCCGCACCGAAAGCGCTGAAGGCCACCAGCGTGGCTGTCAGGTGGTCCATCTGCGGGAAGAACACCTGGGGAAACACCAGTGCGGCGGCAGTGCCGTAGATGATGAAGTCGTAGAATTCCAGCGCCGTCCCCAGTCCGGAGACGCAGAAGGTTCGCAAGGCGGAACGGGATGACGCAGGGCGGAAATGTTGCGCATGCATTGTTGTTGTTCTCGTTCAGCGGCGCCGCCTTGAGCTGGCAGCACCGGGTTGGCTCAGAAAGTGTCGAAGCCGGCCTTGGCCAGTTGCACGGGCGTGCCGGCCACGTATTGCAGGGCACAGCGTTCGGTGTCGATGCCGACGCTGAGCAAGGTTTCCCAGCGTTCGGTATCGGGCATGGCCATGTCCGGGTGGAAGCAGATCGGCGCCTTGTCGCCCTCGGCGCCGCACATGGCCTCGGCCCGGGCACGCAGGTCAGGGCTGGCCATCTGGCCGACCACCTGCTCGAGGTGGCCCAGGCGGCATTGGGTATCGGCATGGTCGGCGACCTGCTCGCCCAGGCTCAGCTGTGGGTCGAGGAAGTGATTGGTGTGCAGCAGCCAGCCGTCTTCCCGTGGCAGGACCAAGGCAGTGCGCGCGGGGCTCAATTCGATGCTGGCCGCACGCGGGCTGCGGTCCTGGCGGGAGAACACTGTCAACACGGTAGAGGCACTGACCCGCGCCGAACGGGCAAGCTCGATGGCCTCTTCGACACTGCTGGCCTCCTCCAGCAGGCGCCGGGCGATGGCGTGCACCGGCACACCACCACTGTCGTTGTCACTGGCGTGGTGGAGGATATTGAAGTGCAGGCCGAGGCCCGCGCTGTTCACACCAAGCTTGGCGAGCATGCCGAACTCGCAGAACAGCTTGACGTTCATGCCGCGCTCGGTGTGCAGCGCCAACATCAGGCCATGGGGGCACAGGCTGTCATGCCAATCCCAGGTCTGCAGGGTCTGCGGCGCACGCGCGCCACGGGGTGCATGCACGGTGGTCGAGCATTCGCTGTGGCGGGTTCGGGCCGCCAGTACTTCTGTGCGGGCGTTCAGGCTCGCCAGCTGCCACAGCGGCAGCTCGGCACCGCTGGCCATGCCGGCCACTTCAGCGGCCAGGCCCGGGCTCCAGGCTTCCAGGGCTGCCAAGCTGTTTTCGCCGATACGCTGTGCCTCACTCAAGGGCACGCCAACCCGCGGAAAAAAGCCCAGATACAGTGCAGTTATGGTACGGATCTGCTCGGCGAAGCGCGCACCAATCTGATGGCCACGCTCGAGGGGGTTGCGGATGTCGCTGACATGGGTGTGGATCTTCAAGGCGGGGAACTCCTGGTACAGGCCGCGGTGGTAGGCAAGCACCGCTAGCCTAACGAGGCATCCCCCAATCGATCATCGCCACAACCCGCACAACTTTTGTGCCCCGATGGAAAAACTCAGCCCCGTGCCAGCCTCTGCGCGCCCTGCCCGTGCAGGTGTTCATGCAGCAAGGCAATGAACGCCTGCACCTTGCGGGTATTGCGCCGGTGCGGCAAGTACAGCACGTGCACCCAGGGGCCGAACGCGCTCAGCGCCCGCCAGTAGTCGGGCATCACCTCCACCAGTTGCCCGCTGGCCAGGTAGGGGGCGGCACACCAGGTGGGTACGAATTGCAAGCCCTGCCCATCGAGCAGGCAGGCCAGCAGGAAGTCGAAGTTGTCGCTCACCAGCCGAGGGGTGGGCTGACGCACTCGCAGCGTCTGGCCGCCTTGTTCGATCCACCAGAAGCTGCGGTTGAGCAGCGGGTGGCGCAACAGCAGCCAGTCGTGCCGGGCATAGTTCTCCAGAGTGATCGCCTCGCCGTGACGGGCCAGGTAGGCAGGGCTGGCGCAAAGGATCACGCGGTTCTCGATCAGCGGCTGGGCGATCAGCTCCGGCTGGTCGGTGGGGCCGTCGCGCAGCGACAGGTCGTAGCCGCCATCGATCAGGTCTTCGTTGGCATCGTTGAGGTTGACCTCCAGGCGCACTTGCGGGTGCTCGCGCATGAAACGGCAACATACCTGGTTGAGAAACGCGGGGCCGAACGACGGCGGCGCGGTGATACGCAGGGTACCGCGCAGCGCGTGCTGCAATTGCTCCACCTCTTCGGTCACCCGCTGCAGGTGCATCAACGCTTGGCGCGCGCCTTCCAGGTACAAGGTGCCGGCCTCGGTCAGCGCCATGCGCCGGGTGGTACGTTCGAACAGGCGCACGCCCAGTTCGCTCTCCAGGTGCGCAACAGCCTTGGTGATGGCAGACGGCGTCTTGCCCAGTTGCTCGGCCGCACGGCTGAAGCTGCCGTGTTCGGCTGCAGCGACGAAGATGGTCAGGGCCATCATCTTGTCCATGGTTTCTTCCTGTTCGGCACAAACAGTGTGGATGATGCGAGGGTGGCGAGTATCTGCCCCTCCTATCAAACCCGCAAATGCCGGCGACTTGAATAGGCACGGCAAGGTCCCGCTGCTTGCATTCTGGCAAATACGGGCGCCGGATTCTTTCCCCATCACGAAAGAAGTTGTGCCTGCCCTCGCCTTTATCCGCACTTGCCCCCTGGCTAGTCTGCGGCGTCATCACGACAAGAACGAGGCACAGCATGAAGCAGCTCCTGAAGATGGCAATCAGCGCCGGCCTGGCCTGCACCTGCATGCCAGGTTTCGCGGCCGTGGACCTGATCCTGCACAACGCAAAGGTCTACACCGCCGAGCCCGGCCAACCCTTGCAGCAGGCCGTGGCCGTCGAAGGCGAGAAAATCGTCGCGGTAGGCTCCAACCAGGCCGTGCTACGCCTGAGGGCCGAAGGCACCCGGGTCATCGACCTGGGCGGCAAGGTACTGATGCCAGGCATGCTCGACGCCCACTCGCATGCCATCAAGGGTGGCCTGCAACTGGTGCTGGCCGACCTCGCTGGTGAGCAGGTTGCCCTGGACGAACTGGAACGGCGCCTGCGCCAGTGGCGCAGCGATGGCAAGGCCGTGCGCGGCGAGTTCCTTGTCGTCGGTGGTGTACCGGGCACCTACTGGAACGACATTCCGGCGCTGGAACAGCGCTTCAACCACGGCCAATGGGCCGCACAACCGATCCTGTTCGCCGCCAACGACATGCATACCGGCTGGGCCAACCAGGCCATGCTCAAGCGTGCCGCAATCGATGCCGATACCATCGCAGCCCTGCCTGCCGAGGCACGCAACACCATCGGCCAACACCCGGACGGGACACCGAACGGTTTCCTCGCCGATGCCAGCTACTACCCGGTGACCGACCTGCTGCCCGCGCTGCCCCATGCCACCCTGCTGAGCGCGGGGCGCATGGCCCTTGACCATTACAAGCAGCTGGGCATCACCGGCTGGATGGACCCGCTGGCCAACGAGCTACCGGGGGCCGATGTGAACAACCATTCGCTGGGCGTGTTGCCGGTATACAAGGACCTCTCCGCGCGCGGCGAGCTGACCGCCCACGTCGCCGCCCTGCTGATGGCCGATTCCAGGGCCCGCCCGGCCGACCTGGACGAACTGGACAAGGTACGTCGGCAATTTCTCGGCGTACACAACCTAACCCTGCCGGGCATAAAGGTGTTTGCCGACGGCGTTGCCGAAGCGCCAGCGCAAACGGCGGCGATGCTCGAGCCCTACAGCAACTCCGGCAAGCACGGTGAACTGCTGCTGGACCCGAAGCACTTTGGCGAGCTGGTCAGTGCCGCCGACGCCCGTGGCTGGCTGGTGCACGTGCACGCCATCGGCGACCGCGCCGTGCGCGAGGCGCTCAACGGCATCGAGCAGGCACGGCGTGATCGCCACAGCGGCATCCCCCACTCCATCACCCACTTGCAGATGGTCAACCCCACGGAATACGCCCGTTTCAAGCAGCTCGACGTGATTGCAGCAATGCAGCTGTACTGGGCCAGCGCCGACCAATCGAACATGGAGCTGGTCAAGCCGTACGTGAACGCCATGGCCTTCATGCACACGTTCCCGGCCCGTTCGCTGCTCAAGCATGGCGCCACCCTTGCTGGCGCCAGCGACTGGCCGATCACCACACCGGACCCTTGGCAGGCGATCTACCAGGCCATCAGCCGCAAGGGGCCTAAAGGTGTGCTCAACGCTGCTGAAGCCATCGACCGCCAGGTAATGTTCCAGGCCTATACCCTCAACGCCGCCCGCGCCATGCGCCTGGAGCAGCAGATCGGTTCGCTCAAGGTTGGCAAGCAAGCCGACATGATCGTGGTTGACCGCGACGTGCTCGACGTCGATGCCGAAACGCTGCGCGATACCCAGGTGCTGCAGACCTGGTTTGCCGGGAAGCTGATCTATGCGCGCTGACCTGCGGGCCTCATCGACGCGGTCTATCAGCTCATCCATTCCATCGATTTGACCGCGTCAAATTGCCTCATGTAGCTTGCCGCCCTCTTCGCCGCTGGCCCGAAGCTGGGTGTCACACCTTTCGCGCAAGCGGCGCAGCCTACCCCGTACTGATCAAGCCCCACCACGGCGTGCATGCCAGTTGCATCGCCGTCACTGTGTTCGAGTTTCCGAAATGTCCGTCAACAGCCCCACCCGTATCACCGAGCTCGTCATCGAGAGCGGCGTCAAAAAAGCCCATCTATCCACCCATGCGACGCTGGTCCTGGGGTTTCTCGCAGGTGCATTCATTTCGCTGGGGTTTCTCCTGGCTATCCACGTCAGCACCATGATCCCGGTACAGTGGGCCTCGTTCGGCACACTGCTGGGCGCCGCGGTATTTCCCATCGGCCTGATCCTGGTGATCCTGGCCGGTGGCGAACTGCTCACCGGCAACATGATGAGCTTGCCCTTGGCGATGTTCGCCCGGCGCATCGGCCCAGGCGCCGTGGCGCGCAACTGGCTGCTGGTGACCCTCGCCAACCTGTTCGGTGCACTGTTCGTTGCCGGGTGCTTCGGTCACCTGCTGGGCCTGACCGAGGGGGCCTACCTGAACAAGATGTTGGCGGCTGCGACCAGCAAGACCAACGCCGACTTCCTCCACGCTTTCGTGTCCGGAATCGGCTGCAACTGGCTGGTGTGCCTGGCAGTGTGGCTGTCGTATGCCAGCCGTGAAATGAGCGGCAAGATTCTCGGCATCTGGTTCCCGATCATGGCGTTCGTCGCCATCGGTTTCCAGCACGTGGTGGCCAACATGTTCCTGATTCCGGCAGCGATCTTTGCCGGGTACTTGAGCTGGGGGCAGTTGGTGGAGAACCTGGTGGCCGTGTTCCTTGGGAATGCGGTGGGTGGGGCGATCTTCGTGGGGTTGGCGTATTACGTGTCCTACGGTGTGCCATCGCAGGAAGCGTGCGAGGTGCAGCGCGCGCAGTAGAGCTCCCATTTCGGGAACAGCCACCTGGCATTGCGCGCCCCCCCTGTAGGAGCAGCCTTGTGCTGCGAAGAGGCCCGTACTGATTATGCATATCTGTTGCCTGTACCGGCCTCTTCGCAGCACAAAGCTGCTCCTGCAAAGGCCCGCGCAAGACCATGGGATCAAGCTTCAGCCCAGCAACTGGCTCAACACCGCTCGCAACTTCCCCGGTTTGACGGGCTTGTTCAGCAACGGCGCACCGAGCTTGTTCAAGGAGCGTCGGCACTGATCGCTGCGGTCGGCGGTGATGATCACCGCGGGTATGGCGGCGCCGAAATGTTCACGCAAGTGCCTGACCACCTCGCAGCCGACAACACCGTGGTCCAGGTGAAAGTCCGCCAGGATCAATTCCGGTGCCCGCCCCTGCAATGCCAGCAGGGCGCCAACCTGGTCGGTCGCGGTAACCACTTCGCAGCCCCACTGCCCGAGCAGAGCGCCCATGCTCTCGAGGATGCTCACTTCGTTGTCCAGTACCAGCAGGCGGCGGCCTGGCAACGGGTTGCCTGCGCCAAACTGCGGCGCGGCCTGATGGATAGGCAGCGGCATGGCTTCGCCGATCGGCACATCGATGCTGAACATCGAGCCACGCCCCGGCCACGAACGCACCCCGACGCGGTAGCCTAGAATCTTGGCGATCCGCTCGACGATCGCCAGCCCCAGGCCCACACCCTTGCGGTCGGCGGCGCGGCCTACGTCCAGTTGGTTGAACTCGAGAAATATGGCCTGCAGCCGATCCGCCGCGATGCCCCGCCCGGTATCCCACACCTCCAGGCGCAAGTGATCGCCGCGGCGCCGGGCCCCCAGCAGGATCCTGCCCTCGTCGGTATAACGGCAGGCGTTGCTGAGAAAGTTGCGCAGGATACGCGTCATCAGCCGCAGGTCGGTACTGATGGCGTAGTCGCCAATGCGCGCGCGCAGCTTCAGGCCTGCAGCATCGGCCACCGTGCGAAACTCCGAGACCAGCGGCCCGAACAGTTCGTCGAGGCGGTACAGCGCCACGTCCGGCTTGACCGCCGCCTGGTCGAGCCGGGAAATGTCCAGCAGGTCGGTCAGCAGGTCTTCGGCGCCCTCCAGGGCCTGGTGGGTACGCTCCACCAGCACCTTTTCCGCGTCTGGCAGTGGCCTTTCGCGCAAGGTCGAAATCAGCAGCCGCGCGGCATTCAGCGGTTGCAGCAGGTCATGGCTGGCGGCAGCGAGGTACTTGTCCTTGCTGCGGTTGGCGGTTTCCGCGGCGTCGCGGGCATCGCGCAGGGCGCGGGCGATCTGTTTGCGCTCGGCGATCTGTTGTTGCAGGTTGCGGTTGGCCTCAAGCAGTTCATCGGTGCGGGCGGCCACCCGTTGCTCAAGTTCGTCATTCAGTTGCTGCAGGCGCTGCTGGGCCAGCTTGCGTTCGGTGATGTCGGCGACAAACCCTTCCACCAGCCCTTCCTGGCCGGGCTTGAGCAACAGGTTCATCAGCACATCGAGGTGGCTGCCATCCTTGCGCCGCAAGCGGGTTTCATAGCCGTGCAGGCTGCGTTCACGGGCGAGGGTCGCGGTGATGGCGTGCAGCTCCTCGGCCCCGCCGACAAACAGGTTGGCGGCAAGGTCCGTCAGCGGAAACAGCAACGCTTGCGGGTTGTCGTAACCGAGCATGCGTGCCAACGCCGGGTTGGCGGCACGCATGCCGTCTTGCAGGCTGGCCTGGAAAATCCCGTGCACGGCGTTTTCGAACAGCCATTTGTAGCGGTTGCGTTCGGCCTCCAGTTCGTCCAGGCGTGCCGCCAGCTCCGGGTAATGGCTCTTGCGTGCCGAGTGGTCGCCCAGCCCCAGCAACCCGGCCAGCGCCCGTTGCTGCTCGTCAGAGGGCCTCGCCATAGACCACCTCGACATCACGCTGGCTCGACGCACGCGGGTTGGTGAGGATGCACGGGTCATCCATCGCATGTTGCGACAGGAACGGGATATCGGCCGTGCGTACCCCGTGCAGGCCCAGGGTTTCGTGGAAGCCGATGGCATGCTTCAGGGCGATCAGGTGCTCCACCAGGCGCGCGCAGATCTGCTTGTGGTTGAGGCCACGGCAGTCGATACCCAGCACTTCGGCAATCACCTTGAAACGCTCCGGTGCCGAGCTGTAGTTGAACGCCACCACGTGCTCCACCAGCACCGCATTGCACAAACCATGCGGCAGGTCGAGGAACCCGCCCAGGCTGTGCGACATGGCGTGGACCGCCCCCAGGATCGCATTGGAAAACGCCAGCCCCGCCTGCATGCTGCCCAGCATGATCTTCTCGCGCAGGGCGATATCGGTGGGGTTGGCGATCATTTCCACCAGGTTGCCGTTGATCAGGCGCATGGCCTCCAGCGCATGGGGGTCGGTCAGCGGGCCGTGGCCGGTGGAAACGAAGGCTTCGATGGCATGCACCAGCGCATCGATACCGGTGCAGGCCGACAGGAACGGGTCCATGCTCAGGGTGGTTTGCGGGTCGATCAGCGACACGTCCGGCACCACCGCCTTGCTGACGATGGAGAACTTCATGCGCTCCTGCTGGTTGGAAATGATCACGAACTGCGACACGTCCGCCGAGGTGCCAGCCGTGGTCGGGATCAGGATCAGCGGCGGGCTGGGCACGCGGATCATGTCCACGCCTTCGAATTCGAGGATGCTGCGCCCGTGGGCGACCACGATGCCGATGGCCTTGCCGCAATCCATCGGGCTGCCGCCGCCGACTGCGACAATCACATCACAGTGGTTCTGCCGGTAGATCTCGGCACCGAGCATCACCTCTTCGACCCGCGGGTTGGGCGATACGGCGCTGTACAGACAGTAGTCGATACCCTGGGCCTGCAGGCTGGCCTCCACGTCCGCCACCCAACCGGCGGCGATCACACCGGGGTCGCTGACCACCAGCACCTTGCGCGCACCGAAGGTCTTGGCGTAATTGGCGACATTGTGCCGGCAGCCGGCACCAAAGATGATCTCGGGCGAAACGAACTTGCGAAGCGGGCTGAAACTCTGGCTCATCGGGAAGCCTGTTCTTATTGTTCTGGAAGGTAACCGCCAGCGTAAAGCATCCCGTAGCGAAAGCAACCAGACCAAAGCGTGACCACGGCTCATTCGATCCAGTACTTGGCACGGGCCACCTCCAGGAACGCCAGGATGTCCTCGTCGAGCCCCGGCACACCGGGGAAACGCTGTGCCAGGCGGTCGATGACAGCCGCCACGCTGCGCTGGCCGTCCAGCAACTCGAGCACCCAACCGGCACTGGCGTTGAGCTCGATGATGCCCTCGGGGTACAGCAGCACATGGCACGCCTGGCGCGACTCCCAGCGCAGGCGAAAGCCCTTGCGCAAGGCCAGGGCTTGTTCGCGATCGATCAGGTTCACAACGGGCTTGCGCAATGAAGACCCGGCCATCGCGATGATGGCCGGACAGGCATCAACGATTGGCGAAGTACATCGTCACTTCGAAGCCGATGCGCAGGTCGGTAAAGGCGGGTTTAGTCCACATGGGGCATTCCTCTTCTTGGTGCCGGGCGATTCCGGTAGAGGCATTAATGCACGAGGGGCGACGGGGCCGAATGCTACTTTGGGACAGGTTTGCGGGGTGCGTTGGTAGGAAGGCAGGGAAAAGCCGAGGATTGATGTGTTGCTGTGCTGGCCTTATCGCCGGCAAGCCAGCTCCCACAGGTACTGCATGGGCCTTGAACCTTGTGCAGTACCTGTGGGAGCTGGCTTGCCTGCGATGGGCTGCAAGGCAGCCCCCGAGGCCCTCCCAGGCTTTAGAAGAAGCCCAGCGGGTTGATGTCGTAGCTCACCAGCAGGTTCTTGGTCTGCTGGTAATGATCGAGCATCATCTTGTGCGTCTCGCGGCCCACACCGGACTTCTTGTAGCCACCGAACGCGGCATGCGCCGGGTACAGATGGTAGCAGTTGGTCCACACGCGCCCGGCCTTGATCCCACGCCCCATGCGATAGGCACGGTTGATGTCACGGGTCCACAGCCCCGCGCCCAGGCCAAACTCGCTGTCGTTGGCGATCGCCAGGGCTTCGGCTTCGTCCTTGAAGGTGGTCACGCCCACCACCGGGCCGAAGATCTCCTCCTGGAACACCCGCATCTTGTTGTTGCCCTTGAGCAAGGTCGGCTGGATGTAGTAACCGCTGGCCAGGTCGCCGTCGAGCCGCTCGGCAGCGCCACCGGTGAGCAGCTGCGCGCCCTCCTCCCGGGCAACCTGCAGGTAGGAAAGGATCTTGTCGTATTGCTGCTCCGAGGCCTGGGCACCGACCATGGTCGCGGTGTCCAGCGGGTTGCCACGGGTAATCCTGGCGATCTTTTTCATCACCTCGGCCATGAACGACTCGTAGATCGACTCCTGGATCAGCGCCCGCGACGGGCAGGTGCACACTTCGCCCTGGTTGAAGAACGCCAGCACCAGGCCTTCGGCTGCCTTTTCGATGAACGCGGGCTCGGCCTGCATGATGTCTTCGAAGAAGATGTTCGGCGACTTGCCGCCCAGTTCGACGGTGGACGGGATGATGTTCTCGGCCGCGCACTTCATGATGTGCGAGCCCACCGGGGTGGAACCGGTGAAGGCGATCTTGGCGATGCGCTTGCTGGTGGCCAGGGCCTCGCCGGCTTCGCGGCCAAAGCCCTGGACGATGTTCAGCACGCCTGCCGGCAGCAGGTCGGCGATCAGCTCGGCGAAAATCGTGATCGACAGTGGCGTCTGCTCTGCCGGCTTGAGCACCACGCAGTTGCCGGCGGCCAGGGCCGGGGCGAGTTTCCAGGCGGCCATCAGCAGCGGGAAGTTCCACGGGATGATCTGCCCGACCACGCCCAGCGGCTCGTGGATATGGTAGGCCACGGTGCCTTCGTTGATCTCGGCTGCGCCGCCTTCCTGGGCACGGATGCAGCCGGCGAAGTAACGGAAGTGGTCCGCCGCCAATGGCACGTCGGCGTTGAGGGTTTCGCGCACGGCCTTGCCATTGTCCCAGCTTTCGGTAACGGCCAGTACTTCGAGGTTCTGTTCGATGCGGTCGGCAATCTTCAGCAGTACCAGGGCACGGTCCTGCACCGAAGTCTTGCCCCAGGCCTCGGCAGCAGCATGCGCGGCGTCCAGGGCCTGCTCGACGTCCTGGGCGCCGGAGCGCGGGAATTCGGCAATCGGCTGGCCGTTGACCGGCGAGCTGTTGGTGAAGTACTGGCCGCCCAGCGGCGGCACGAATTCACCGTTGATGAAGTTGCCGTAGCGTGGCTTGAAGGACACGATGGCGCCTGGGGTTCCGGGTTGTGCGTAGATCATGCTGAGCCTCTGCGGGTCGATGCCTGTCCGGCGACAGGCGATGGGCCGATGGTAAAAAGCCCCGCCTGCCGGGCGAATGCATCGTTGGCAGCGGGGCTCTCGTCATTTGGTAGTAGGGCCGCTTGCCGCAGGGTCTCCTGCAGCAAGCGGCAGGTTGTCGGCTTAGCGACTGGCGCTTGCCGTTTGCAGCTGCTTGGGCAGCTTGAAGGTCCAGAGCATGCCGCCCTGGTTGAAGTCCTTGACCCGCTTGGCCACTTCGCCGCCCCACAGCGGCACCGCACCACCCCAACCGGAAACCACCGAAACGTACTGTTCGCCGTCCATTTCCCAGGTTACTGGCGAGCCGAGCACGCCGGAGCCGGTCTGGAACTCCCAGACCTTGTCGCCGGTCTTGGCGTTGAACGCCTGCAGGAAGCCCTCCGGCGTGCCAGTGAATACCAGGTTGCCCTTGGTGGTCAGCACCCCGCCCCACAGCGGCGCGAAGTTCTTGTGGCGCCATACTTCCTTGCCACTGACCGGGTCGATGGCGCGCAGCACGCCGATGTAGTCTTCGTTGAGCGGCTTGATGGTGAAGCCGGCACCAAGGAACGCCGCGCCCTTCTTGTAGGCGATGCCTTCGTTCCAGATGTCCATGCCCCACTCGTTGGACGGCACGTAGAACAGCCCGGTGTCCTGGTTGTAGGCCATCGGCATCCAGTTCTTGGCACCGAGGAATGCCGGCGCGACGAACACCGAGCTGCCCTTGGCCTCGCTACCCGGCGCCCCCGGCCGGCTGGCCTCGTTGTAGATCGGCCGGCCGTCCTTGTCCAGGCCGGTGGCCCAGGTGATCTTGTCGACGAAGGGGAAGCCACGGATGAACTTGCCGTTGGTGCGGTCCAGCACGTAGAAGAAGCCGTTGCGGTCAGCGGTGGCGGCGGCCTTGACCTCCTTGCCGCCGTCCTTGTAGTTGAACGAGATCAGCTCGTTGACGCCGTCGAAGTCCCAGCCGTCATGGGGCGTGCTCTGGAAGTGCCACTTAATGGTGCCATCGTCGGGGTTCAGGGCCAGGCGCGACGAGGAATACAGGTTGTCGCCCGGGCGCAGGTGCGAGTTCCACGGTGCCGGGTTGCCGGTGCCGAACAGGATCAGGTTGGTTTCCGGGTCGTAGTAGCCGCCCAGCCAAGGCGCCGCACCACCGGTCTTCCACAGGTCGCCGGGCCAGGTCTTGCCCGCCTCGCCGCCGGAAATGCCATTCTCGATCGCCTTGCCGTCCTTGTACACGTAGCCCATGTGCCCTTCCACGGTCGGGCGCATCCACAGCAGCTCGCCGTTTTCCGGGTTGTAGGCCTGGATCTTGCCCACCACGCCAAACTCGCCGCCGGCAACGCCGGTGATCAGCTTGCCGTTGACGATCATCGGCGCGGCGCTGATGGAGTAGCCCTCCTTGTGGTCGGCCACCTTCTTGCTCCATACCACCTTGCCAGTGTCCTTGTTCAATGCCACCAGCTTGGCATCGAGGGTGCCGAAGAACACCAGGTTGCCGTACAGCGCAACGCCACGGTTGATCACGTCGCAGCACGGGCGAATGTCATCGGGCAGGCGCGCATCGTATTGCCACAGCTTCTTGCCGGTACGGGCGTCCACGGCGAACACCCGCGAGTAGGAGCCGGTCAGGTACATCACCCCGTCCTTGACCAGCGGCTGGGCCTGCTGGCCGCGCTGCTTCTCACCACCGAAGGAAAACGCCCAGACCGGCCGCAGGTCCTTGACGTTGTCGGTATTGAGCAGGTTCAGCGGGCTGTAGCGCTGGCCCTGCACGCCCAGGCCATTGGTCACGATCTGCTGCGGGTTCTTCGGGTCCTGGAGAATTTCTTCATTGCTGACAGCGGCGTGGGCTGCACCGGCAAGCAGCATGGCGCTGAGCAGCAGGCTCAAGGCGAACACGGGACGACGTGTGGATCGGGTCATGACGGCTACCTTTGGTTTTTTTGTTGTATCCGGGAAAACTTCCCGGTGTGTCGGGAATTCTTGGTCCCGACCTGCTTGCCAACAATTGCCCGCAGTGCTGAGTTTTCTAGTTCCTTGGTATCAGTGAACCTACGCGGCCCTCCGGGGGGCCGTGTCAGCCCTTGCTGTCCACGCGCCGCAGCTGCTGGCGTTCGTAGCGGGGGTACAGGTGGCTGACACTGCGAATCAGCTCGTATCGAGTCAGGCTGATACCAGCAAACCGCTCGGGTATCGGGCTGCGGATCATCTCGGCCATGTCATCGCCGCGCGCCGCGCCGTCACGCATCAACCCATCCAGCCAGCCCAGGTAATCACGCATCTGCGCAAACGGTCGGGCATCGCTGGCCAGCGGCCCGTGACCAGGTACCAGCTGCTTCCAGGGCAGCGCTTGCAAGGTGTCCAGGTCCTTCAGCCACACCTCCAGCCCCGGGGTGTTGGGCGTGGTCAGCGCGCGCTCGTGAAACACCAGGTCGCCGGCGAACAGCACACCGGTGCTTTCATCCAGAATCGCCAGGTCGGCACCGGTATGCCCGCCCAGCGCCAGCAGCCGCAGGCGGTGCCCACCCACCTCGTGAATACCCGGCTCCAGCACCCGGGTCGGCAGCACCACCTCGGTACCGCGCATCCAGTCGCCGACCAGGCGGTACATGTTCTCGGCCATGGCCTCGCCCTGCTGGCGCAACAGCTCGCCGGTACCGGCCAGGGCGCCGATGGGCACATCGGCAAAGGCCTGGTTGCCCAGCACATGGTCGGGGTGATGATGGGTCAGCAGCACTTCGACCACCGGCTTGTCGGTGGTGGCGGCAATGGCCTGGCGCAAGGCATCGCCGTAGCGTTTCGACGGCCCGCTGTCGATCACCACCACCCCGCTGTCGGTGACGATGAACGCGGTGTTGACGATATTGCCGCCGTTGTCCTTGGCAAAATTGTCGGTGCTGCCCTCCAGCAGCCAGGTGCCCTTGGCGATCTGCCGAGGCTTCAGGCGATAGTCCAGGTCTGCCCAGGCCGGCAGGCCCAGGCACAGCAGCAACAGCAGAATGCAACGCATGACGGGCGCCTCTGGTCAGGGATGGAGTCGGGCAACGCGTTCAGGGCACTGCCGCCTCGAACTGGTTGCCGCTGTTGTCCTGCAACACCAACCGGGTCGGCCCGGGGCCCTGGATGTCGAAGCCCAGGTTGGGGTTTTCGCTAACCGCCGGGTACAGTTCCAGGCTGGCCAGGCGCTGGCCGTCCGCGCCTTGCAGCTCGGCATGGTTGAGGAAAAATTCGGGAATGCCGCTGACCAGGCCGTTGTCCATCGGGTGGGCCACCTGCAGGCGCAAGCGGCTGCTGTCGCCGCGCGGGTAGCGCCCGCCCAGGACTTCACCGAGGTGCTCCTCCCAACCGGGCTGGGTGCGTACCACGCTGGGCGCGGTACAACCGCCGCCAGCGGCGTCGATCAAGGCCGAGCCGACATGCCACAGGCCGTCGCGCGTCAGCACCGCAGCGCGCAGCGGTGTGGCCTGCTCGATGCGGATACGGATCGACAACCAGGGCAGCACGCGCTCGCCGGGCTGGAAGTCGACAATGCGCGGCAGCGGGTTGAGTTCGGCCCAGGCGAGAATCCGCACCACCTCGCCGCTGAACGCCCGGGCGTCGATCTCCAGCGGCACCTGGCGGGCGTCTTCGGCAAACGGCGGCGCCAGCAGCTTGACCCGGTCATCGAACACGAACGCGGCCTGGCCCAGCAACTGCTTGTGGTAGAAGTCCCACATCACCGACGGCACCGGGTCCTTTTGGTTACTCGGCTCGCTGGCCAGGGCCTGTGCGGCCCAGGGCATCCAGCAGGCCAGCAGGAAAGTTGCTCGCCAGTTCATCGCCCACTCCTTGATGAAACAGTTGTCCATTGAGCCAGGGCCGCCCCTGTGGGAGCGGGCGTGCCCGCGAACACGGGCGAAGCCCGTGCCATCCTCCGCGGAGCCTGCTTCGCGGGCATGCCCGCTCCCACAGGATACGCATGCGCTACTGATACATTTCCGGGACTTGATAGCGCAGGCCGTAATGGGCATAAATCGCCTTCATCCGCCCATCACGAATCAACGCCTCAAGCGCCTCCTCCACCGCATAGGCCAGCTGCCGGTTGCTTTCATGCACCGCCATGCCGATCTCCCAGGCCTGCTTGCCAAGGTTCGGGTAGGCGTTCTCCGCCAGTGCCAGTTGCGGGTCGGCGGCCTGGTGCAGTTGCCAGTCAACCTCGCCGCGCATCGCCATCACCGCGTCTACCTGGCCGGCCTGCATGGCACCGAAGGCCTGCTGCACATTGGGGTAATGATGGGTCCTGGCGCTGAGCATGCCGTTGAACACGGAAGTCAGGTAGAACGACGGCACGCTGTCCACCTCGACCCCGATCGGGTGCTGCCGGAACACCGCGACACTGGCCACCGAGGCCAGGCGGCGGCGATCGTAGGCGACCTGCCAGCGCTCCTCCTGATAGGGGCCGAACATCACCACCTGGGCGTTTTCCAGCTCGCCCACCTCGTTGCGCCGCTGCGCGTAGGCATGGTCGTACGGCACCCGCATCATCAGGTCGGCCAGTTGCTGGTGACGCAGCGGGCTGCCACGCCAGATGTAGTCGCGCAGATCGTCGTCGAGCTTTTCTCCGGGTGGCGCCCAGATCAGTTGCAAGCGCACTCCCAACGCCGTGGCCAGGGCCTGCGCCAGTTCCACGTCGACACCACGCGGCTGGCCGTGGTCCTCGAAGCTGTAGGGCGCAAAGTCCTTGTACACCGCCACCTTCAGTTCGCCGGCGGCGATGATCGCGTCGTAGCTGCGCACCTGCGCCTGCGCCGCTGCGCAGCACAGCAGCAAGCCACTGAACAGCACCGCCAACAGACGCATGGCCGTCATTCCTCGACGTGTACGCTGTCCAGGTAGGTGCGCACCGCCCACAGGGCCTCCTGGCTCAGGTAGTCGGCCATCTTCGGCATGTACACCCGGCC
Organism: Pseudomonas sp. TE3-3-F2023; assembly: GCF_036784815.1. Taxonomy (NCBI): domain Bacteria; kingdom Pseudomonadati; phylum Pseudomonadota; class Gammaproteobacteria; order Pseudomonadales; family Pseudomonadaceae; genus Pseudomonas; species Pseudomonas sp. TE3-3-F2023. The sequence continues at coordinate 3,997,599 of NZ_CP145113.1, forward strand.
GTCGCGGACCGCACCGTGGCGTACCCGCTCGACGAACCACTCATCCCCGGCCTCGCCGGCATCGAGCATGCGCAGATCCGGGGCGATACCCCCCGACTTGGCCTCCAGGCCATGGCAGGCGGCGCAGTTCTGGTTGTAGGCCGAGGCACCGATCTCCACGGCCTTGTCGTGCTCGGGAGAGCTGCGGTACGGGTTAACCGATGCCCAGCCATCGCCGTCCAGGGTTACGCCAGCGTCCTTGATGGGGGTCAGGCCCTTGGTTTCCACGGCCTGGGGCACCACATTGCCATGTGCCCAGGCCGTGCCGGTCAGCACTGCACTGGCAAGCAGCCCGGCAGCCAGCAAGACGTTGCGTTTTGTTGTCATTTTTATGCCCTCACGATTGCACGCAAGGCCTCAACCACAGAGGCCGTGTCGCCATCTTAGAAACAGCCCGCAAGCGGCCGAATGCTGCTTTGGTGGCCGCGCCTTACTCCCTTGGTAGTAGGGCTTGTGGCGAAGGGCCAAATGAGGTGCCCTGCGGGAATTATTCCCGGCAAGGGCGGGACATTTTCCGTATCCGGCGACGCCCGTGCCGTCCCACCCTGTGCAGGCCAAAACCTCCACTGGGAACTGCAACCATGACAACAAGAACGCTACCCGCCCTTTCCCCTCTGGCCCTGAGCGTGCGGGCCTTGCTGCTGGCCGGTAGCCTGGCCCTGAGCAACGCGGCCATAGCCGCCACCGCCCCAGCCGCACCTGCCGGCAGGAACGTGACCTGGGAAGACATCGCCAACGACCACCTGACCACCCAGGACGTGCTGCAGTACGGCATGGGCACCAACGCCCAGCGCTGGAGCCCGCTGGCCCAGGTCAATGACCAGAACGTGTTCAAGCTGACCCCGGCCTGGTCCTATTCCTTCGGCGACGAGAAGCAGCGCGGCCAGGAATCCCAGGCCATCGTCAGTGACGGCGTGGTCTACGTCACCGGCTCCTATTCGCGGGTGTTCGCCCTCGATGCCAAGACCGGCAAGCGCCTGTGGACCTACAACCACCGCCTGCCGGACAACATTCGCCCCTGCTGCGATGTGGTCAACCGCGGCGCGGCGATCTATGGCGACAAGATCTACTTCGGCACCCTCGACGCGCGGGTCATCGCCCTCGACAAGCGCACCGGCAAAGTGGTGTGGAACAAGAAGTTCGGCGACCACGCCGCCGGCTACACCATGACCGGCGCCCCGGTGCTGATCAAGGACAAGACCAGCGGCAAGGTACTGCTGATCCACGGCAGCTCCGGCGATGAATTCGGCGTGGTCGGCCAACTGTTCGCCCGCGATCCGGACACCGGCGAAGAGGTGTGGATGCGGCCCTTCGTCGAGGGCCACATGGGCCGCCTGAACGGCAAGGACAGCACGCCGACCGGTGACGTCAAGGCACCGTCCTGGCCGGACGACCCCACCACCGAAACCGGCAAGGTCGAAGCCTGGAGCCACGGCGGTGGCGCGCCTTGGCAAAGCGCCAGCTTCGACCCCGAGACCAACACCATCATCGTCGGTGCTGGCAACCCCGGCCCCTGGAATACCTGGGCGCGCACCTCGAAGGATGGCAACCCGCAAGACTTCGACAGCCTGTATACCTCAGGGCAGGTCGGCGTCGACCCCAGTACCGGTGAGGTGAAGTGGTTCTACCAGCACACACCCAACGATGCCTGGGATTTCTCCGGCAACAACGAACTGGTGCTGTTCGATTACAAAGGCAAGGACGGCAAGCTGGTCAAGGCCACTGGCCACGCCGACCGCAACGGTTTCTTCTATGTGGTGGACCGCAACAACGGCAAACTGCAGAACGCCTTCCCCTTCGTGGACAACATCACCTGGGCCAGCCACATCGACCTCAAGACCGGGCGCCCGGTGGAAAACCCAGGGCAGCGCCCGGCCAAGCCGCTGCCGGGCGAAACCAAGGGCAAGCCGGTGGAGGTCTCGCCACCCTTCCTTGGCGGCAAGAACTGGAACCCCATGGCCTACAGCCAGGACACCGGCCTGTTCTACATCCCCGGCAACCAGTGGAAGGAGGAGTACTGGACCGAGGAAGTGAACTACAAGAAGGGCTCGGCCTACCTGGGCATGGGTTTCCGCATCAAGCGCATGTACGACGACCACGTCGGCACCCTTCGCGCCATGGACCCGACCACCGGCAAGCTGGTCTGGGAGCACAAGGAGCACCTGCCGCTGTGGGCTGGCGTGCTGGCGACCAAGGGCAACCTGGTGTTCACCGGCACCGGCGACGGCTTCTTCAAGGCCTTCGACGCCAAGACGGGCAAGGAGCTGTGGAAGTTCCAGACCGGCAGCGGCATCGTCTCGCCGCCGATCACCTGGGAACAGGACGGCGAGCAGTACATCGGCGTGACCGTGGGCTACGGCGGCGCGGTGCCGCTATGGGGCGGCGATATGGCCGAACTGACCAAGCCGGTGGCCCAGGGTGGTTCGTTCTGGGTGTTCAAGATCCCCAGCTGGGACAACAAGACTGCACAGCGTTGACTGCATGAGTTGACGCATCACTGGGGCTGCGAAGGGCCGCAAAGCGGCCCCAGGGTGCATACCCGACTTCACATTGAGAGCCTTTCGCCATGAACTACCTGCCACTTGCCTTGCTGATCGTGCTGGCCCCTGCCATGGCCGAGAATGCCGACGACGTTGGCAACGATCCCCCCCTGACCATCAACGGCTGCGTGATTGCCGAAGCCAGCCAGTGCCCGGGGGCCGACCTGCGGGGCGCCAACCTGGCCAACCAGGACCTGCGCAAGATGAACCTGGCCGGCGCCGACCTGCGCGATGCCGACCTGCGCCATGCCCGGCTGGACCTGGCCAACCTGGAAAGGGCCAGCCTGCAAGGCGCCAACCTGACTCGCGCCAGCCTGCAGCAGAGCAACCTGCGCCTGGCCAACCTGAGCCATGGCCGGCTCGTGGCCGTTCAGGGTTGGGGCCTGTTTGCCCAGGGCGCGCAATTTGCCAAGGCCGACCTCAGCGCTGCGTACCTGCAGTTCGCCAGGTTGTCAGGGGCAAAGATGCAGCAGGCCAACCTGCGGGCGGCGGACCTGGAAATGGCCTGGCTGAGCAAGGCTGACCTACAAGAGGCCGACCTTGGCGATGCCAACCTGCAGGAGGCCAAGTTTGGCCAGAGCAACCTGGCCCGCGCCGACTTGCGCGGGGCGCGCCAGCACTACGGGAATTTTCAGGAGGCCAACATGGAGGGGTGCAAGGGGTGCCCCGAGACCTGGGACAATTGAGCCCGATATTCCTGCGTTACGCAGGCCCCCCTGTAGGAGCGGCCTTGTGTCGCGATGGGCTGCAAAGCAGCCCCGACGATTGCTGCGTTGACGCTGAAGCCCCTGGGGGCCGCTTTGCGGCCCATCGCGACACAAGGCCGCTCCTACAAGGCTCTGCGCAAAGTCCAGATAGCAGAATGCCTCACCCCGCCACCCGCACCACCCCCAGATCAATCCCCAGATGCACCAGCTCGGCATGGGAGCTGACCTGCAACTTGCTCTTGAGCAAAGTAAGGTGGTTGGACACGGTCTTGGCGCTGATGCACAGCTGCTCGGCAATCCCCCGTACCGGTGTGCCCTTGGCCAACATCACGAAAATCTCCAGCTCACGCTGGGTCATGCGCTGCAGGCGCGGGTCGCTGGCATTGTGCTGTGAGGTGCAGGCCAGCTGGGTGGCCAGGGGCTGTTCGATATAGGCATGCCCGGCCAACACCCGTTGCACCGCCTCGATCAGCACTTCGGGCGCCGAGTTCTTGGTCAGGTATCCCGAAGCCCCGGCATCCAGCGCCTGGCGTACCAACGGCAGTTCGTCATGCATGCTGAAGAACAGCACCCGCAGTTGCGGCAGGCGCTGACGCAGGCGCCGGGTGGTTTCCAGGCCGCTGATACCTGGCAGGCCGAAATCCATGATCACCAGGTTGGGCACTTGCTCCTGAACCCGGGCCAGCGCCTCTTCGCCACTGGCAGCCTCACGCACCTGTACTGTCGGCAGCACCGCACGCAACAGGCTGGCATAGCCCTGGCGGACCACGGCGTGGTCATCGACCAACACGATATTCATCACACCTCCATGGGAATGTTCAGGTCCAGCGCCCAGCCGGCACCCGGGCGGCTGAGAATGCGCAGTTCGCCGCCAAGGCTGCGGGCGCGCTCGGCCATCGAATGCAGGCCTACACCGGGGCGCTGAGGCTGGCTCGCACCGCAACCGTTGTCGCGAACCAACAGGCGCAAGCCCTTGGCGCTGCGTTGCAGGCGCACCCGTACCTGGCTGGCGCCAGCGTGCCGGGCGACGTTGGTCAATGCCTCCTGCAGCAAGCGATACAGATGCGTGCGGCTCGGCCCGGGCAACGCCGGCAGCCGCTCGCCGACCCTCAGGCGGCAATCGATACCCTGGCTGGCCTGCCATTGGCTAACCAGCAGGCCAAAGGCTTCGGCCAGTGGCATGTGCTGCAGCGCCAGCGGGTACAGGTTGTGTACCAGGGCGCGGAAACCTTGCTGCAGGCGTTCGCAATCGAGCTCCAGGGTGCGGGTCGTCTGCGCCACCGCGGTTGGCTGGTCGGCCACCATGCGCAGCAGGCAGAGCTGGGCCCGAATACCCGCCAGGTATTGTCCGAGGTCGTCGTGCAGGGTCTGCGCCAGCTGGGTGCGCTCCTGCTCCTGCACCGCCAGCAGGGCCTGGGTAAGTTGGGTATTGTCGCAGCGGGCCTGCTCCAGAGACGCGGTCATGCGGTTGAAGTGCTCCGCCAGTTGGCGCGCCTCTGGCAGGCCGGCCTCGCGCAGGCGTGTGGTCAATTGCCCACCCGAGACCTGGCGCAAGGCCTGCAGCAGATCGTCCAGCAAGCCCATGCCCCGCCGCACCGCCCAACGGATGGTCAACAAGCTCAGCAGCAACGCCAGACCGCACAGGATCAACAACTGCTGCAGGGAATCACGCACCTCGTCTATCTCATCCCGTGCATCCACGGTGATCATTACCCGGCGGCCATCCCCCAGCTCCAGCAGCCGGCTGCTGTCGTGGCGCTGGCCAAGCAGTTGGCGGCCCAGCCAGGCATCCAGGCCGGTTTCTTGCGGCAGCCGCGCAGGTTCATCCGCCGCCAGCCAGTGCACCCGCACATGGCGCAGGCTTTGCGTCAGCCGTGGTTGCAGGCTCTGCGGGTCGCGCTCGGCAGTGTCGCCGAGGTATGCCACCACGGCTTGCGCCGACTGCAACTCCCGCTCCACATCAGCCACCGCCTGGTGCAACAGCACCCCGGCACAGGCCAGCGTCAACATCGCGAAGCAACAAGTGACCCAGAGGTTGATCCGCCACAGGGCCGAAAGGTTGACAAGGCGCATTGGCAGTTCTCCTCGGGGTTGCTGCGGCCATCGTAAAACCCGCGCCCATGTGGTGAATTACTACCTTGGTACCGGGCGAGCGCTACTTTCTGCATATTTCCCGCTCCCGGCGGGCTTCCTATGCTGGCGCCATCTGCCGTGGAGTTGCCTTATGCGCCTGCCTGCCCACCTTGCCATGACCTGCCTGCTGGCCCTGGCCGCGACGCTTGCTGCAAGCCCGGCTCCCGCCGCGCAGGCCCAAGGCGGGGAACCGTTGCAGGTGCGCATCGGCTATCTCGGCTATCGCCCCGATCCCGGCCCGCTGCTGTCCAACATCATTCCCGAACCCACCGATGCCGGGCTGCAGGGCGCCGAACTGGCGATTGTCGACAGCAACAGCAGCGGGCGTTTTCTCAAACAGGAATTCCACCTGGCCAATGCCACCGTCGAAAGCCCCGAAGCCCTGCTGCAAGCTGCCAAGGCCCAGCATGACCAGGGCCTGCGGCTGTTCGTGGTAAATGCCCCCGCCGCCAGCTTGCGCGCGCTGTCTGACGCCCTGCCCGACAGCCTGCTGTTCAACGCCGGCAGCCCGGACGACAGCCTGCGCAGCAACCAGTGCCTGGGCAATGTGCTGCACAGCCTGCCAAGCCGTGCCATGCTGGCCGATGCCCTGGCGCAATTCCTGGTGCTGCGCAAATGGCAGCGGGCGCTGTTGGTCGTCGGCCAGACCGACGACGACCGCGCCTACGCCTCGGCCCTGCGCCGGTCCATGAAGCGCTTCGGCATGCAGCTGGTCGCGGAGAAAGCCTGGACATTCGACAACGACCAGCGCCGCAGCGCCCAGGCCGACATGCCGCTGTTCACCCAAACCGCCGAGTACGACGTGGTGCTGGTGGCCGACGAGCGCGGCGACTTCGGCGAGTACCTGCCCTACCAGACCTGGTACCCGCGCCCGGTGGCCGGCACCCAGGGCCTGACCCCTACCGGCTGGCACAGGACCGTGGAAACCTTCGGCGCGGCGCAGTTGCAAAAGCGCTTCGAAGCCCAGGCCGGGCGCTGGATGAACGACCGCGACTTCGCCGCCTGGATGGCCGTGCGCAGCATCGCCAGCGCAGCAAGCAAACTGCGCCAGGCCGAGCCCCGCGCCCTGCAGCAACTGCTGCTCAGCGAGCAGTTGCCGCTGGACGGTTTCAAGGGCCGCAAGCTCAGCTACCGCCCGTGGAACGGCGAGCTGCGCCAGCCGATCCCGCTGGTGCAGCCGCGGGCCCTGGTCAGCACTTCGCCGCAGGAGGGCTTCCTGCACCCGTTCAACGAAATGGACAGCCTGGGCTACGACAAGCCCGAAGTGACCTGCGGCTACCCCTGACCCGATAACCACAACAAAAAGGATTTCGCCATGCGTCGCTCCCCGTTTCACCGGGCACTGCTTTACCCCAGCCTGCTGTCGGGCGCCCTGGCGCTTGCCAGCGGGCATGCGGTGGCCGCCACCGCCTGGGTGTCGAACGAGAAGGACAACAGCCTCAGCCTGATCGACATGCAGACCCTGCAAGTCACCCAGACCCTGCCGGTGGGCCAGCGTCCGCGCGGCCTGCTGCTGTCCCACGACAACAGGCTGCTGTACATCTGCGCCAGCGATTCGGACCGGGTGCAGGTGATGGACGTGGCCACCCGCAAGATCATCAAGGAACTGCCCTCCGGCAAGGACCCGGAGCAGTTCGCCCTGCACCCCAACGACCGCTGGTTGTACGTGTCCAACGAAGACGACGCACTGGTGACAGTGATCGACACCCAGACCGACAAAGTGCTCGGGCAGATCGACGTCGGCATCGAGCCCGAAGGCATGGCGGTGAGCCCGGATGGCAAGTGGGCGGTCAATACCAGCGAAACCACCAACATGCTGCACTGGATCGATACCAGCACCCAGACCCTGGCGGACAGTACCCCGGTGGACCAGCGACCACGCTTCGTCGAGTTCACCCAGGACGGCTCGCGGCTGTGGGCCTCGGCGGAAATCGGCGGCACGGTGACCATCCTCGACGTGGCCAGCCGCCAGGTGCTGAAAACCCTGAACTTCCAGATCAAGGGCGTGCACCCGGACAAAGTCCAGCCAGTGGGCATCAAGCTCAGCGCCGACGGCAAGTACGCGTTCGTCGCCCTGGGCCCGGCCAACCATGTGGCGGTAGTCGATGCCAAGACCTATGAAGTACTCGACTACCTGCTGGTGGGCCGGCGGGTCTGGCAGCTGGCGTTCACCCCGGACCAGAGCCAGTTGCTGGCCACCAACGGGGTCAGCGGTGACGTTTCGGTGATCGATGCCAAAAACCTCAAGGTGCTCAAGTCGGTGAAGGTCGGGCGCTACCCCTGGGGCGTGGTGGTGACGCCATGAATACCCTCGATGTCAGTGACGTGAGCTTTGCCTACGGCCAGCGCGAGGCGCTCAGGCAGGTCGGCTTCAGCCTGGCGCCCGGACGTTTCGCCGCCTTGCTTGGCCCCAACGGCGCAGGCAAGTCGACCTTGATCGCCCTGCTCACCCGGTTGTACGACCTGCAGCATGGCGACATCCACGTATGCGGCTGCTCGCTGCGCAACGCGGCGCGCCCGGCCTTGCGCCAGCTGGGCGTGGTGTTCCAGCAAAGCACCCTGGACCTGGACCTGAGCGTGGAGCAGAACCTGCGCTACCACGCCTCGCTGCATGGCCTGTCGCGGCGCCAGGGCAATATTCGGGTCGATGCCGAGCTGGCCCGCCAAGGCCTCGATGAACGGCGGCGTGAGCCGGTCCGGGCGCTGAACATCGGCCATCGGCGCCGGGTGGAAATTGCCCGCGCGCTGCTGCATGAACCGCGCTTGCTGTTGCTCGACGAGGCCAGTGTCGGCCTTGACCCGGCCAGCCGCCTGGCGCTCAACCAGCACCTGCGGCTGCTGTGTCGCGAGCAGCGCCTCAGTGTGCTGTGGACCACCCATCTGCTGGACGAAGTGCAGCCCAGCGATGACCTGCTGATCCTGCATCAAGGGCGCCTGGTGGCCAGCGGCACGGCCGACGCCCTGAGCCTGGAGCACGGCGGTGACCTCGACCATGCCTTTGCCCGTCTGACCAGCGCCCCCACAGGAGCCAATGCCCGATGAACGCTTACTGGCAGTGCTTCAGCGGCATTCTCCTGCGCGAATGCCTGCGTTTCGTCCTGCAGCGCACCCGTTTCCTCAGCGCCCTGGTGCGCCCGCTGCTGTGGCTGCTGGTGTTCGCTGCCGGCTTTCGCGCGGCCCTGGGCATTGCGATCATCGAGCCCTACGACACTTACATCCCCTACGAGGTGTACATCATTCCGGGCCTTGCCTGCATGATCCTGCTGTTCAACGGCATGCAGGGCTCGCTGTCGATGGTTTATGACCGGGAGATGGGCAGCATGCGCGTATTGCTGACCAGCCCGTTGCCGCGGCCCTTCCTGCTCGGCAGCAAGCTGCTGGCAACCTCGTTGATTTCCCTGCTGCAGGTGTACGCCTTCCTTGCCATCGCCTGGTTGTATGGCGTGCGGCCACCGGCTGCGGGCCTGTTGCTGGCGCTGCCCGCGTTGCTGCTGGTGGCGCTGATGCTCAGCGCCCTGGGGCTGTTGCTGTCGAATGCGATCCGCCAGCTGGAGAACTTTGCCGGGGTGATGAACTTCGTGATATTCCCGCTGTTCTTCCTGTCCTCGGCGCTGTACCCGTTGTGGAAAATGCGCGAGGCCAGCCAGTGGCTGTACTGGCTGTGTGCAGTGAACCCGTTCACCCATGCCGTGGAGCTGGTGCGCTTTGCCTTGTATGAGCGCTTCAACCCGCTGGCACTGGCGGTATGCCTGGGGCTGACCGTGCTGTTCACCCTGCTGGCGATCCTTACCTTCAACCCCCAGCATGCGGCGCTGCGCAAGCCGCGCTGAGCGGCAGCGATCCATCGCTTAGCGCGAACCCTGTGGGAGCGGGCGCGCCCGCGAAACAGGCGACGCGGTGTATGGCACCGGCTTCGCCGGTGTTCGCGGGCACGCCCGCTCCCACAAGGGAAGGTGACACGCTCTCGAACATTGTTCCCTGTGCGACAGCGTAGCCCAAAGGGTTGGGCAATCTCCCACAGGTTTGCGCGCCCGGCTTTCTACTACTTTGGTACTGCCTTTGCTGTCTGATCGTCGCATTCACAATGCACCGCCACTGGCATGTAATGGGTCCATAACAAAAAGGATAAACCCCATGCCACGTGCCCTGCCCCGGCTGCCACGCCCATTGCTGGCGGCGCTTTCCCTGAGCCTGACGCTGGGCATCGCCCAGGCCGACACCACGCCGCTATTCTCCGCCGACGGCTATCGCACCACCCTCTACCGCAGCCCGACCCCACAACAGGTCGAGGGCGGCCAGGTCATCGACACTGCCACCCTGCAAGCCCTGCTGGGGCACACCCCAAGGCCGGTACTGATCGACGTCTACCGCCGCCAATGGCTGCAAGGCCGCTTCATCGAAGATGAACCCCACGCCAACATTCCCGGCAGCCGCTGGCTGGCCAACACCGGCGACGGCGAGCTGAGCCCGGCGTGGCACGATTACTTCGTGCGCAACCTGCAACAAGCCACCGCCGGGCGCCCGGAGCAACCGCTGGTCTTTTACTGCCGCTCCGATTGCTGGTTAAGCTGGAACGCGGTAAAACGCGCGAAAGCCCTGGGCTATAAGAACCTGTATTGGTACCGCGATGGCCTGGACGCCTGGCAGCAGGCCAACCTGCCGCTGCAGCCAGCGCAGCCAGAACCCTTCCCCTGAGTTCATCGCCTGCAAACGCGTGCCCGCTCCATCCAATAAAAACGAGGTGAAAAGGCCATGTACAAAATTCTGATTGCCGACGATCACCCCCTGTTTCGCGAAGCCATCCACAACGTTATCAGCGATGGCTTCCAGGGCAGCGAAGTCATGGAAACCGCTGACCTGGACAGCGCCTTGGCGCTGACGCACGAGCACGACGACCTCGACCTGATCCTGCTCGACCTGAACATGCCCGGCATGCATGGCCTCAATGGCCTGATCACCCTGCGCAACGAGGCACCGACCACACCGGTGGTGATCGTCTCGGCCGAGCAGGAAAAGCAGATCGTGCTGCAGGCCATCACTTATGGTGCGGTGGGCTTCATCACCAAGTCCTCGCCACGCTCACAGATGATCGAAGCGATCGAGCAGATCCTCAACGGCAACGTCTACCTGCCGCCCGACATCATCCGAGCCCAGAAAAGCAGCACCAGCCGGCGCCTGAACGATGCCCCGAGCTTCCCGCCGGAGATGCTCCAGGCCTTGACCCGCAAGCAGCTGCTGGTACTCGAACGCATGACCAAGGGCGAGTCGAACAAACAGATCGCCTACACCCTGGATATCGCCGAGACCACGGTCAAGGCCCACGTTTCGGCGATCCTGCGCAAACTCAACGTGCACAACCGGGTGCAGGCCATCCTCAGTGCCGGTGATATCGATTTCGGTGATTACCTGCGGCGTTGACCTGTTCCGGCCTCTTCGCGGGCTTGCCCGCTCCCACAGGTATTGCGCAACACTGAAACCTGCGGGAATCCTGTGGGAGCGGGCAAGCCCGCGAAGAGGCCGGCGGCTATGCCACGCTGCTGCCCAGCAAATGGCTCATCGCCGCCTTCAGCTTCATCGGCCGCACCGGTTTGTGCATCAGGGTGTGGCCCAGCTCGCGGATCTGTTGCTTGAGCTCGTTGCTGTAGTTGGCGGTGATCATCATCGCCGGTAGCGGCTGGGCGCGGCGGGCATTTATCCGCGCCACGGCGTCGACGCCATTGCAGTCGTTGTCCAGATGGTAGTCGGCGATCAGCAGGTCGGCCTCGGCATGGTAGTTGTCCACCTGGCGCGCCAGGTCCTCCTCTGACAGCGCGGTGACCACCCGGCAGCCCCAACCCTCCAGCAGGGTGCGCATGCCGGCGCAAATAGCCGCGTCGTTATCCAGCACCCACACCCGCGCCCCGCGCAGGCGCTCGAGCATCGGCTCGCTGATCGCCAGGCTGGGCTGGGCCTTCGGCGCGGTGGCGCTCAGCGGCACTTCGACCGCGAATACCGAGCCTTTGCCAAGCCATGAACGCACCCGAATCCGGTGGCCGAGGATGCCGGCGATCTTTTCCACGATCGCCAGGCCCAGGCCCAAACCGCGGTCCTGGTCCGGGCGCTGCACATCACCGCGCCTGAACTCCTGGAACATTTCTTCCAGGTGCTCCTCGGCAATGCCGATCCCGCTGTCCCATACCTCGATCCGCAAGCCGCCACGCAGGCGCCGGCAGCCCAGCACCACACGGCCACTGCGGGTGTAGCGGATGGCATTGCTGAGCAGGTTGCGCAGGATCCGCGCCAGCAGCTGGATATCACTGCGCACCACGGCGGAACAGCCCACGAAATGCAGCTCAAGCCCTTCGCTGCGTGCCACCTGGGCGTATTCGGCAGCGAGGTTGTCCATCAGTTCGCGCAGGGCGAACGGGGCGACATCGGCCTTGATCACCCCGGCATCGAGCTTGGAAATGTCCACCAGGGTACCTAGCAGGTTCTCCACATCCTCCAGCGAATTGCTGACATTACGCACCAGGTGAGCACTGTTGTGCGGCTCGCGGTGTTCGAGCAAGGCACTGGTGAACAGCCGCGCCGCGTTCAGTGGCTGCAGCAGGTCATGGCTGACGGCGGCCAGGAACTTGGTTTTCGACAGGTTGGCCTGTTCGGCCTCGCGCTTGGCCTCGCGCAGGCGCGATTCCACCCGGCTGCGCTCCTCGATTTCGCGCAGCAGCTGCTCGTTGAGGCTGGTCAGCTCGGCAGTGCGCTCGCGTACCCGTTGCTCAAGGTGCTGATACGCCTGGTGCAGCGCCTGCGCGGTATTGCGCCGCTCGGTGATGTCGCGGATCAACACGAAGATGCCCACCACTTCGCCATTGGCCAGGCGGTTCGGCACGTAGGAGCGCAGCATGTAGCGTTCCTGGCCGTTGATGTTGGTTTCGGCAAACTCGAAGGTTACGCTCTCCCCCGCCAGCGCCCGCGCCACGTAGGCCTCCAGGCGCTGGTAATGCTGTTCGCTGTGGGCATCGCGCAGGCTCTGGCCCAGCATCACGCCGCGAGGCCAGCAGTACCATTCTTCATAGACCTTGTTGGTGAATTCGTAGACCAGGTCGGCATTCAGGTAGGCGATCAGCGCCGGCACATGGTCGGTGATCAGGCGAATCTGGTGCTGGTGTGCCGTCTCGGCCCGCTGCCGGGCCTCGCTGAGCAGGTGGTTGACGGCCTTGAGCTCGGCCATGGCCTGGTTCAGCGCTTCTGTGCGTTCGCGCACCTGCTCGGCCAGCACCACCGAATGCTGGAATGCGGCATAAGGGTCGTTGCCACGCGTTACGCCAGACTCGATACGCTCGATCAGCGCACCGTTGATACGCTGCAGCTTGTGGTTCTGGTGCTGCAGCCGGGCGACCTCGGCCTGCAGTTCAGCGACCGACACGAGGCCGGTTGCGGGCAATGGCGACCCCGGTGAAGGTCTGGTTGATGTGCATGCCATTGAACTGTTCTCCGTAGGTGTTGAAGCCGATCACCCGCTGCTCGCGCAGGAACGCGCCAATCGGTTCCAGGCCGTGCCGGGCTTCCAGCTCCAGCCGCCGCAGGAAGCAATCGCAACCGATGGTCAGCAGCAGCTGGCCGAGGCGCTGCTGCAAGCCGTCGAACAACTGGTGCAGGTTCGGCAACAGCGGGCCTGGGGTCATCGCGGTGAGCACGATGCCGTTTTCCACGGCGCAGTAGAAACTCAGGCTCAGGTCCGGGTGCACTTGCTGGATTGCCCGCACGTAATACTGGTCATGGATACGCACGGCCAGCGGATGGGCGGCGAACACTTGATGATCGAGCTCGGCCACCGGCACGCCGATGTGCCGGGCGTATTCCTCGGCAGCAGGCTCGGCATTCAGTTCGTATACCCGGCGCTGGGCACTGTCGGCGCCGGTAACCACCAGCTTTTCCTGGCGCGGCAGGATGTGGTGGGTGGTGAACACTTCGAAGTCGAGCCAGGTGTTGACCAGCACCACCACGGCCGCGCCGTGGTGGAACGCGCCACCGAAATACACGTGGGTGCGGGTCAGGTAGTTGTCGTCGCCAGCCGAACCGCCGAAATGCGGGATATCGCCCAGGGCCGCACTGAGGGCGGCGAGCACCATCTCCTCGCGGCTGGACAAGCCGTCGAGCAAGGTCAGGGCGAAGCTGTGGCCCTTGATCGGCGCCAGGGTATTGCTGCGGCAGGTGCCGACCAGGCGCTCGACCATCTGCTGGGCGTCGATCAGGCTGAAGCGCTCCATTTCATCGATCAGCTCGGTGGCGATGGAAAAGTGCCGATGATCGAACCCGACTGCCGTTATGCAATTGCGGCCGTAGCCCAGCGGGGTGATTTCGCCGGCGCTGGTGCAGCCGACCAGGCGGATGCCGCCAAAACCCTGCTCCAGGGCTTCGCCCAAGGCTTGCAGGTCGTATTCGGCGGAGCAGAAGAACAGCACGAAACCCAGGTGCGGGTGCAGCAACTGCGCCGCCAGCTCCTCGGCTGCCTGCCGGGCGTCGGTTGCCTGGGACATGGCGCTGACCACACCGTCGTTGTGAGCCTGCTGCATCGTGGTCTCCGGCGCGGGGTGGCTGAGTGATGAGTGTACGAAGGCGATCATCGAGGACGAATGCTACTTGGGTAGCGGGTGGGCAGTTCCATGGTTGTAATAGCCTTTCCTGAAGATTGCCGGGGCCGCTGCGCGGCCCTTTCGCGACGCAAGGCCGCTCCCACATCGACCGCGCAAGCCCAATTCACGAACCCTGCGCGGACATTGTGGGAGCGGCCTTGCGTCGCGAAAGGGCTGCACAGCAGCCCCAGCAATCTTGAGCCGAGGCCGAGGGCTACCAGGTGAGCACCGCCCCCACCGCAAAGGTATCGGTGTCTTCGTTCTGGTCACTGGTTTCATGCCCATCGATGGAGAACTGGTTGTACTCGGCAACCAGCTTGAGGTTGTCGTTGACGTCATGGAACAGCGCCACGCCACGAGTCTCGTAATCCGCACCGCTGCCCACCGCGCCGTTACCATCGTCCTTGGTCTTGCCATAGGACAGCGCCACCCGGTTCTTGCCGACCTTGTAGGAGCCCTGCAGCAAGTAGCCATCGCTGTCGACATTGCGCAAGGTCGGTTCGCCAGCATTGTTGGTGAAGAACGGGTTGATACCCTTGGCCTGGAACCCCGAGCCGGTCAGCGACAGCCCTCCCATCTTCGCCTGCACACCGTAGCCGACCCCTTTGGAGGTGACCGACTGCACCGCCGGGTCGGTGTTGTCGGAGGTCTGGTAGCTGCCGTTGACCCAACTGTAGATCTGCGCCCCACCCAGGTCGAACTGGTAGGTGATCTCGCTCTCGGTACGCGGGTTTTCCTGGTAGGCCTTGCCGGTCGGGCTGCTGTCGTTGGTGTCCACCGGGTCCATGATGCCCACCGCCACCCGCAGGCCGTCCATCACTGGCGTGCGGTAGGTGATCTGCGATGTGGGGAACGGGTACGGGTAGCCGCTACCGATGTTGCCGAACGATACCCCGCCGCCGTCCACCAGCCCCAGGGTGTCGCTGACCTGGCCATAACCGGCCAGCAGTTCGTCGAGCAGGATGTTGGAACGGGCGAACAACCCGAAGTCCTTGCCGATCAGCACCTCGCCCCACTCGGGGTTGGCCACGGTACCGTAGAACTGGCGCACATCGATGGCGGTGTCGGTACCGTTGGTTTCGCTGTCGTTGATGGTCACCCAGAACGAGGCACGCGCGCCGAGCTTCAGGTCATCCACCTGCTTGCCCATGTTGAAGCCCAGGTAGTTGGGCAGAAAGCCCATTTTCACCCGAGACTGGCGGCGATCGAACTGCTCGCCCTGCCGGTCGACATCGCTGTTGACGTAGAAGGCGTTGATATAGCCGTCGGTGGAAAACGTCGTCTGGTCCTTGTCGTACAGCATGATCTCGGCCTTGGCTAAGCTGCTCAGGCAAAGGGTCGACAGGCTGACGGTAACAGCCGCCAGCAAGCGTGGGGACAGTTTCTTATTGTTGTACATGGCGCGCTCCGAAACGGGGACGGGATGTCGGAGGCGATTATCAGAAGCAGGCAAACAGCCAGAAACGCTGCCTTGGAATGGGCTGCCAGGTGCTTTGGGCCAGCGCATGGGGCGTGATGATTCCGGCCCAGGACCGGGTTACACCCAGAGCCAAGACTTCTGGCGTAACCCACAGGAGCAGGCGAGGATCAATACGGCAGACTGGAGCGGGCCCCGGTCAAAGGTCCAGGGCACCACTGAGCAACGCGCCTAGCGTGCTTGAGGCATCAGCCCGTTGCTCGTCCAGCAGACACAACGGCAGGCCTTGCCAGGCGGGTGGCGAATCGGCCAGCCCCTCGCCAATCAAGGCCAGCGGACAAGCGATCTGCATTTGCAGCGAACGCAGGCGCCTGGCCAAGGCAGGGTCCACCGGCACCTGAACCTTGATCACCAGTGCCGCAGGCTGCATCGCCGCACATAGCATGGGGATTTCTTCCAGCGGCTGCCCGCACCCGAGTACTTCGATGCGTTGCTGCTCGCCGCTCAACAACAGCCCGGTACACAATACCTGCAGTTCGGCTTGCCCCTCGGTGCCTGCCAGCAGCACGCGCGGCGCATCGGCCTGGTTCATCTGCAGACGCAGCAGCAGGCGGGCGCGCAGGAACATGTCCAGAAACAGCCATTGGCTACGCTGGCCCGGCGCAATGCCTGAAGCCAGGCCATGCCAGACCGGCATAAGCACTTCGCGCAGCACGCTGGCCTTGGGCAGGATGGTGAACAACTGCCCGTGGATGGCTTCCAGCGCTTGTGTATCGAATGCCTTGGTGGCGCGCTCCACGGCGACGCGCCAGTCGTCGAAGCCCGAGTGCTGCTGCACCGGCGCATCTGGCTGACCTGCGAGGATGTCGCCTACCTTGCTGATGGGCACGCCATTGCCGGTCCAGTGCAAGATGTCGCGTATGCGCTGGACATCCCGGGCCGTGTACAGGCGATGGCCACCCTCGGTGCGCTGCGGGCTTATCAACCCATGGCGCCGCTCCCAGGCCCGCAAGGTCACCGGATTGATGCCGGTCAGGCTGACCACATCGCGCATGGGTAACAAATCGGCTGGGGTGGCGTCAGTCATGATGAGGGTTTATCTGGGGGGTGGCACATTCTAAACCCATATGCACCTTCTGCGGCGAGCCTCGTTGGTTCATCATGCAACAAACGGCGCCGAGGCCTTCTGCACGCAGGCCAGGCTGCGCACTTCGCATACAAATGCCTGTAGGTGGGCCCCATGATCAACGCGAAACTCCTGCAACTGATGGTCGAGCATTCCAACGATGGCATCGTCGTCGCAGAGCAAGAAGGCGACGACAGCATCCTTATCTACGTCAACCCCGCCTTCGAGCGCCTGACCGGCTATCGCGCCGAGGAAATCCTGTATCAGGACTGCCGTTTTCTGCAGGGCGAAGATCATGACCAGGCGGGCCTCGACAGCATCCGCGAGGCAATCCGTGGAGGCCTCCCGTGCTGCCAGGTGCTGCGCAATTACCGCAAGGACGGGAGCCTGTTCTGGAACGAGTTGTCCATCACGCCCGTGCACAACGAAGCGGACCAGTTGACGTACTACATCGGCATCCAGCGCGACGTTACAGCGCAGGTTTTCGCCGAGGAAAAGCTGCGCGAGCTGGAGGCCGAGGTAGCTGAATTGCGCCGGCAACTGGGCCAGGCGGAGCGCTGACCAAAACCTATACAAGGTCGTTGACTTGTATAGATTTACGCTTAGACTTCAGCTATACCTGTACAGCAAGCCATTTCTGTACAGGATTTCCTGGAGCCCAGCATGTCAGCGTATCTGCAGCAATTCGCCGAGCATTTCACCCGCCTCGACGGGGGCAACCTCGGCACCCTTGAAAAGCTGTACAGCGACGATGTCACCTTTCGCGATCCGTTGCATCAGATCCAGGGGCTGCCGGCTCTGCGGGCCTATTTCGCGCAGTTGTACGCCAACGCTCACGATATCCGCTATGCCTTTTCCAGCATCGACGAAGTGACGCCCGGGCAAGGTTACCTGCGCTGGACCCTGCAGTTCCGCCATCCACGCCTGGCCGGTGGTGAGCAGATCACCTTGCAGGGATGCAGCTACCTGCAATGGCATGAACGGGTCCATTTCCACCAGGACTATTTCGACGCAGCAGCCCTGCTCTACGAACACGTTCCGGTCATGGGCAGTGCGATTCGATGGCTCAAAGGCAGGGTCGCATGAGCCGTTGCTGGCTGACTGGCGCAAGCAGCGGTATCGGTGCCGCACTTGCACGATGCCTGCTGGAGCAAGGCCACCAGGTTGCCTTGGGCGGACGCAATGCGGATCGTCTCGCGCCGTTGGCTGAACACTTTCCCGGGCAGGTGCTGCTGGCCATTGGCGACCTCGACGACCCTGTACAGGTATCCGGGATCGCAACCCGTATCGAGCAGGCCTGGGGAGCGCTGGACCGGGTGATCCTCAATGCCGGCACCTGCGAGTACCTGGAGCCGGGCCATTTCGACCCAGCCCTTGTCGAGCGCGTGGTGCGTACCAATTTCCTTGCCGTCAGCTACTGCCTGGCTGCGGCCCTGCCCTTGCTTCGCGCCGGTCAGCACCCTCACCTGGTAGTGATGGGCAGTTCGGTAACCTGGCTGGCCCTGCCCCGCGCCGGTGCCTATGGCGCGTCCAAGGCAGCCGTGCGCTATCTGGTGGAATCGCAGCGCATCGACCTGGCCCGCGAAGGCATCGCCGTCACCCTCGTCAGCCCTGGCTTTGTAGATACGCCATTGACCCGTCGCAACGATTTCCCCATGCCCCAGCTATGGTCGGCACAGCGCGCAGCCAGCCATATCGCCAGACGCCTTCCCGAGCGCCCGCTGGAAATCAACTTCCCCCTGCTTTTCACCCTGGTATTGCGACTGCTCGGCGCACTGCCCGCACGCCTGCGCCTGGCGCTAGGGCAACACCTTGCCCGTCATGAACAGGAATGATGATCCATGCGTATAGCAATCATCGGCAGCGGCATCGCAGGGCTATCCTGCGCTCATCTGCTGTCACGCAGGCATGAGGTTACGGTTTTCGAAGCCGAGCAATGGATCGGGGGCCACACGCATACCCTCGATGTGATCTGGCAGGGTGAACGCCATGCAATAGATACCGGCTTCATCGTATTCAATGACTGGACCTATCCGCACTTCATCCGCTTGCTCGATCACCTGAAAGTCGCCTCGCAGCCGACCGAAATGAGTTTCTCCGTGCATGATCCGGCCACCGGCCTGGAATACAACGGGCACGACCTGAACACCTTGTTTGCCCAACGCCGCAACCTGGTGTCCCCGGGGTTCTGGGGGATGCTAAGGGACATTCTGCGTTTCAACCGTCAGGCGCTCGCCGACCTGGATAACCAGCGTATCGATGCCAACGCTACCCTGGGCGCCTACCTCCAAATGCAGCGGTATGGGCAGCGCTTCATCGATCATTACATCGTACCGATGGGCTCGGCGATATGGTCGATGTCCCGCGCGGACATGCTCGGCTTCCCGCTTGCGTTCTTTGTGCGGTTCTGTCGCAACCACGGCTTGTTGTCGGTCAACCAACGCCCACAGTGGCGCGTGATCGAAGGGGGCTCGCGCAGCTATGTCGGTCCGCTGTGCCGACCGTTTGCCGGGCGCATCCGCCTCGGCTGCAAGGTTTACCGGGTCAGCCGCGACGAAGGTGGCGTCACCTTGATGAGCGCTGCCGGTACCGAACGTTACGACAATGTGGTGTTTGCCTGCCACAGCGACCAGGCCCTGGCGCTGCTGGAAGCGCCGAGCGTGCAGGAGCGGGAAGTGCTCGGCGCCATCGGCTATGCCAGCAACGATGTGGTGCTGCACACCGATACCCGTCTGCTACCCCGCCGCAAACGCGCCTGGGCCAGCTGGAACTACCGGCTCGGCGGGCCACAGCAGGCGCCTGCCGCGCTGACTTACAACATGAACATTCTGCAAGGCATCCAGGCACCGACGACGTTCTGCGTGAGCCTCAACCAGACCGCGCTGGTGGATCCGGCGCAGATCATTGCCCGCTTCCAGTACGACCATCCGCAGTACAGCCTTGCGGCGTGCGCCGCGCAGGCGCGCCAGGAACAGCTGCAGGGCTATCGCCACAGTTACTTCTGCGGCGCCTACTGGGGCAACGGTTTTCACGAGGATGGCGTGGTCAGTGCCTTGAAGGTGGCCGCGCTTTTCGGAGAGCACCTGTGAACAGCAGCCTTTGCGTGGGTTGGGTCAGCCACCGGCGCCTGGCGCCGCGCCCCCACGCCTTCCGCTACAGGATCGGCATGTTCTACCTGGACCTGGACGAGCAAGCCTGGCTGACAGGCCTGTCACGTTGGCTGTGGCGCTGGCGTCTGGCGCCGCTCAGCTGGCACCCGGCAGATTACCTGCCAGCTCGGACCCGCCGCGGCGAGACGCTGGCCCAGGCTGCACGTTCGCTGGTGCACAACGCGACGGGAGAGATGCCTGAGGGGCCGGTGCACCTGCTCACGCAATTGCGTTGCTGGGGGCTGTCGTTCAACCCGGTCAGTTTCTATTTCTGCCATGACCGCGACGGACGACTGACGGCAATCCTGCTGGAAGTGCGAAACACGCCATGGCGCGAACGCTTCCATTACGTGCTGCCGGTCAGGGAAAACCTTGCCAGGCCCTTCACTGTCACCAAGGCCTTTCATGTGTCGCCTTTCATGCCACTGCACATGGACTATCGCTTGCA
The DNA here is from genome assembly GCF_036784815.1 of Pseudomonas sp. TE3-3-F2023. Lineage (NCBI taxonomy): Bacteria > Pseudomonadati > Pseudomonadota > Gammaproteobacteria > Pseudomonadales > Pseudomonadaceae > Pseudomonas > Pseudomonas sp. TE3-3-F2023. Next base: position 4,017,773 of record NZ_CP145113.1, read on the forward strand.
CTTTGCCCTGGACCCAGAGCGTGTGCGCATCCACATGGAGAACTGGCAAGCCGATCGCAAGGTCTTCGAGGCCGACCTGGCCCTGCAGCGCCAGCCGCTGGATAAAGCCGCCGTGCACCGATACGTACTGGCCTTCCCCTGGATGAGCCTGCGCACCGTCGCGGCCATCTACTGGCAGGCACTGCGCCTGTTGTTCAAACGCACGCCCATCCATGACCACACGCCCAGCCAGAGTGACCTGGCGCTCGGCCATTCCTGCGAGGACCCTGATGATGTCGAACCCCACCCTGAGCGTTAGCAAGTTCGCCGGCCTCGGGCCGTTGTTCGGTGGCCTGGCACGAAACGCCGTGCTCGCCCGCCTGGGCAGTCTGCGCCATGGCCATTTGCGCCTGCTCAGCCACGGGCAGCAATGGAGCTTCGGTGACGCCGACAGCCCGCTGCAGGCCGAGGTGGAAATCCTTGATGACATCACCTGGAGCCTGATAGCCGGCAATGGCTCGATCGGTGCTGGCGAAGCCTACATCCACGGCTATTGGCGAAGTCCCGACCTGGCGCTGGTGACTCGCCTGTTTGTCGCAAACCTTGAGGTACTTGACACCCTCGAGGGCGGCCTGGCCCGCTTCGGCCGCCCTGCCCTGCGGTTGCAGCACAAACTCAACCGCAACAGCCGGCGCGGTGCCCGCCGCAATATCCTGGCGCACTACGATCTGGGCAATGCCCTGTTCGAGCGGCTGCTGGACCCCACCATGATGTATTCGGCAGCCCAGTTCGAACACCCTGAACAAACGCTGGAACAAGCTCAGTTGCACAAGCTGGAGCGCATCTGCCAGAAGCTGGAACTGTGCCCTGACGACCACCTGCTGGAAATCGGCTGCGGGTGGGGCAGCCTGGCGATCCACGCCGCCACCCGATATGGCTGCAAGGTGACCACGACGACGCTCTCCGAGGCGCAATACAGCCACACCCTGCAGCGCGTTCAGGCGCTGGGGCTGGAGCAGCGCGTGAAAGTGCTTCGCGAAGACTACCGCGACCTTCAAGGCACCTTCGACAAACTGGTCTCCATCGAAATGATCGAAGCCGTGGGCCATCGTTACCTGCCGGTGTATTTCCGCCAGTGTGCCTCGCTACTCAAGCCCGACGGGCTGATGCTGTTGCAGGCGATCACCATCCGCGATCAGCGCTATGCACAGGCGCGGCGGTCGGTCGATTTCATCCAGCGCTACATCTTCCCCGGTGGCGCACTGCCTTCGTTGAGCGTGTTGCTGGATACTGCCAGCCGGCACACCGCACTCAACCTCTTGCACATGGAAGACTTCGGTCAGGACTATGCCCGCACCCTGCGGCACTGGCGAGAAAACCTGCGCCAGGCACGCGCTGCGTTGACGGACCTGGGCTATGACGACATGTTTCAGCGCCTGTGGGAATTCTACCTGTGTTACTGCCAAGGCGGTTTCGAGGAGCGCGCCATCGGTGTCGCGCATCTGCTCTGGGCAGCGCCCCAGGCACGGCGCGCGCCCTTGCCTGGCAGTGCCTGATGAGCCGTCGCTGGCTGCTCGCCAATGCCTTGTGGCTACAGGCTGGCTGGTGGCTGTGCGTATTGGGGGCCGAAAAACCCTTCCTGTCATTGCTTGTGATTCCTGGCCTGGCCGTGCACCTGAGCCTGTGTCCGGACGTCCACGCAGAGGTCAAGGCGCTGTTGCGCGTAACGCCGGTGGGATGTGTGCTGGACAGCGTGCTGGGCGCGCTGGGCGTGTTCGGTTTCGACACCTGGCCACTGCCGCTGTGGCTTGCGCTGCTGTGGCTGGTGCTGGCCAGCGGCATGCGCCACAGCCTGGCATGGGCCGACAGGCACTGGCGGCTCGGTGCGCTGGTGGGTGCAGTTGGCGGCCCTCTGGCCTATCTGAGCGGTGCGAGGTTGGCAAATGTCGACTTGCCCATGGGCACGCTGGAAACCGGCCTGTTACTGGTGCCGATATGGGCCGCTACCCTGCCCCTGCTCGCGCGCCTCGCGGTGCGGTGCTGATTTGCGGCATCGTTCGGAGCAGTAGCGCACCTGCGCCCAGCAACGCGCCCAGCGCTTGCGCCAGTTGAACGGCCGCCCACACACCACGCAGATCTTGCTGGGCAAAAGACCCTTTTTCATATCGGCTGCGCCGCATCGAGTTGTGCCAGCAGTGACTGGCCACGCTGCCACACGGCATCGCGACGGTCAGCCGCCATGCCATCCAGGCTTCGATAGACCAGCGCCAGACGCGGGTTAGCCGAAAGTTCGGAGCGATGGCGAATCAGAAAATGCCAATACAAGGCATTGAACGGGCAGCCATCCTCCTCGGTCACGTGGTCAACCCTGTAACTGCACGCCTTGCAATGGTCGGACATGCGCTGGATATAACGACCACTGGCGCAGTAAGGCTTGGACCCCAGGTAGCCGCCGTCGGCGTACATCACCATACCAAGCGTGTTGGGCAGCTCGACCCAGTCGAAGGCATCCATGTAGACCGCCAGGTACCACTCACAAATCGCGGCTGGGGCGATACCGGCCAGCAAGGCGAAGTTGCCGGTGACCATGAGCCGCTGGATATGGTGAGCGTAGCCCAGGCGAAGGGTCTGGCCGATGGCCTGCTGCATGCAGCGCATGCGGGTGCGCCCGGTCCAGTAGAATTCCGGCAACGCTCGCTCGTTGCCCAGGTAGTTGAGCGCCGCATACTCCGGCATGCGCAGCCAGTAGATGCCGCGCACGTACTCGCGCCAGCCGATCAACTGGCGGATGAAGCCCTCTGCTGCATTGAGCGGTACTCGCCCCTCGCGCCAGGCCTTGTCGACCTCGTCGCACAGGCAACGTACGTCCAGAAGCCCGATGTTCAGCGCCGCACTGATGCGCGCATGGAACAGGTACGGCTCGCCCTCGGCCATTGCGTCCTGGTAGTCACCGAACGCCGCCAGGCCGAACTCCAGAAAGTGTTGCCAGAGCTGCAGCGCCTCGGCATGGGTCACGGGGTAGTCGAAACCGTCGATGGCTCCGTAGTGGTCGCTGAAGCGTTGGCGTACCAGGGCTATTACCGCGGCCGTGATCTGGTCCTGCTCGAAATGCGCGGCGAAGGGGCCACGCAGCTGTCGGGGCAAGGCCTTGCGATTGTCGCCATCGAGATTCCAGGTTCCACCTGCCGGGCTACCGTCAGGCTCCAGCAGCAGGCCGGTACGCTTGCGCATGCCACGGTAGAAGTGCTCCATGCGCAGTTTGCCGCGCTCCCGCGCCCAGCGCGCGAAGGCTTCGCGAGAACAGAAAAATCGCGTGTCGCGATGCCACACAAGTGGCAGTGCGGCATCGCGCAACGCCTGCTCCAGGCGCCACTCACCGCATTCGGTCAGGTGAATGTGCGTGGCTCCCAGGGCTTGCTGCCAGCGCCGCAACTCGCCAACGATGCTACCGCTGTTGCCGTCATCGTCGAGTTGCACATAATGCACTTGCCAACCGCGCTCACGCAGCGCCTGGGCGAAGTGCCGCATGGCGCTGAAGATCAGGACGATCTTCAATGGATGATGCGGCACATACCTGGCTTCCCCTTCCACTTCTGCCATCAGCACAGCATCGCGGTCAGGATCGAGGGCTTTCAGGCTTGCCAGGTCGAACGAAAGCTGGTCACCCAGTACCAGGCCCAGGCGCATCGTTCAGGTTACCCCAGGCTGGTGAACGTTACCGCTACGCAGATTCATGGCACCCCCTCCAGCAGACGCTGACGCAGTTGTTGATCCCTGGCCCGTGGATCGAGCCAGATGGCGAAGAACGCCCGGGCAAAGTCCGGGTCGGCGATCACCCGGCTGAGTTTGCCATCGACGTAGAAACGGCAGCCCTGCCCCGGCATGTACAAGCCGGTGATACGCATCCCAGGGCGTACATCCACGAACGCCTGCTGCATGGCCTGGGACCACGCCGCGCGCCGCTGCGGCGTCAGGCTATCAGGATCCAGGCGGTACATTTCCTCGAGGCTGGCCTTCACCAGCACGTCTCTGGACAGCCTTCGGTGATAGGCGAGTTCAAGGGCAAAAGGCCGGTTCCAGTCCTGAACCGGCCCTGCTGCCCATAGCTGTGCGGTGTAAAGACGCAGGCCAAACCAGGTGAACTCACCGGAGCCCAGCCGTTGCGCCGCCGGGAGCTCCGCTCGCCAGTCCGCCGCCTCGGACAGGCCTGTCAGTAGCAGGCAAAGCCAGGTCCAACGAGCAGTGCGCCCCATGGTGACCTCGAGCACTCCAAAATACCTGTACAATATTGGCAATTATGTACAGCTTTTACCCGTATTGTACAATTTTACGTGCCGACCCCGTAGCGACATGTCGGCGCAAGTTGTGAACAGGCGGACATACGGTGGTGCCAGGAAAAGGAGGCAGTTCAGTGAGCCTTGTCAATGACCTTCACTCTCCCGCCAACGTACTGGTCTGCGGAGCCAGCCAGGGGATTGGCCTTGCACTGTGCACGCAGTTGCTGGGGCGCGCCGACATCGGGCGGGTGTTTGCCGTCTCGCGACATGCCACCAGCAGCCCCGCGCTGGCAGCCTTGTTCGCCGAGCACCCGCGACAGTTGGTTCGCATCGATTGCGACGCCTGTTCCGAAGCGGAACTGCAAACGCTGGCGGCGCGGGTGGGCGCCTGCTGCGACCAGCTGAACCTTGTACTGTGCACGCTTGGCGTGCTGCAAGAGGCACCCGCACGGGCCGAAAAAGCGCTGACACAGGTGGACATGGCTGGGCTGCTGGCCAGCTTCACGACCAACTGTTTCGCCCCTGTCCTGCTGCTCAGGCACTTGCTGCCCTTGTTGCGACAGCAACCGATGACCTATGTGACACTGTCGGCGCGGGTCGGGTCGATCAGCGACAACCATCTTGGCGGGTGGTACAGCTATCGCGCCAGCAAGGCCGCGCTCAACCAGCTTCTGCACACTGCGAGCATCGAACTCAAGCGACTGAACCCTGCTTCCACGGTACTATTGCTGCATCCCGGGACCACCGACACCCGCCTTTCCCAGCCCTTTCAGGGCAATGTACCGCCGGGAAAACTGTTCTCACCGGCATTTGCAGCGACATGCATCCTGGCGCTGGTGAGCCGACACGGTCCCGACCAGAGCGGTACATTCTGGGCGTGGGACGGCACACCGATTGCCTGGTGACGCCAGAGCCAGCATGGCTTGGCTTCTCTTGTCAGCTGAACACCCAGAGCACGCGGGTGGGCTTGTCGGTGAGGTTGGCGTAACGAAAGCTTGCGTGGGGTTGCAGCTGAAAACTGTCACTGGCGTGCAGCGTTACAGGCTCGCCGCCATCCAGCCAGACGGTCAGTTCGCCTTCGAGCACGAAGCAGCCCTGCTCCGAGCTGTCATCCAGGTACTCCTCGCCACTGCTGGCCCCCGGCTCCAGGTGGCTGTCGAGCATGGAGAACGCGCCCGTTATGGTCGGGGATGCCAGCACATCGGTGATGCCACCGGCCAGGTGAAGGGTACGGCGCTCGTGAGGGCGGGTGACCCAGTCGAGCTCGCGTGGCTTGTCCAGCTTGTAGAAATAGGCCGTGGAAACACCGAGCTCTTCGCTGATTGCCGTGAGGTCGGCCACGGTTGGGCGGGATACGCCCCGTTCGACCTGGGAAAGAAAGCCCACCGAACGGCCGATGCGCTGGGCCAGTTCGCCCAGTGTCAGGCCTTTGAACTTGCGCAGGTCGCGAATCAGTACGGCCAGGCTTTCGATCTCTTCGTGCACTTTCATGGTTGAATCGCGACTTTCGGATGGGAAAATTGATGCCCTGAAAAGTACATGATTCAACTCACAAAGCAAGATTCTTCATCGCGATATTGGGGCTGCTTTGCAGCCCTTCGCGGGCACGCCCGCTCCCACAGGGATCTCGCTTCTCCTGAACCCGGCGCCGCACCTGTGGGAGCGGGCGTGCCCGCGAAGGGTCGCAAAGCGACCCAAAACCATTCAACTGACTGGCACCAGCCACAGGGCTCTTCCCTTACCGAACAGCCTCGTACGTCAGGTCCAGGCACTTGCGGGCCTTTGCCACCAGTTCGTCGATCTCCTCGATGCTGATCACCAGCGGCGGCGCGATGATCATGGTGTCGCCCACGGCACGCATGATCAGCCCGTTGTCGAAGCAGTACTGGCGACAGATCATGCCGACACCTTTGCCTTCATGACGCGCGCGGGTGGCCTTGTCCTTCACCAGTTCGATCGCGCCGAGCATGCCCAGGCCACGTACCTCACCTACCAGCGGGTGGTCGGCCAGCTCGCGCAGGCGTTGTTGCAGGTAAGGAGCGGTCTTGTCGTGTACCTGCTCGATGACCTGTTCGTCACGCAGGATCCGCAGGTTCTCCAGGCCCACCGCAGCCGCCACCGGGTGGCCGGAATAGGTGAAACCGTGGTTGAAGTCACCGCCTTCGCTGATGACCTTGGCCACTTCATCTCGCACGATCACGCCGCCCATGGGGATATAGCCGGAGGTAAGGCCCTTGGCGATGGTCATCAGGTCGGGCTTGAGGTCGTAGTAGTCGCTACCGAACCACTCACCGGTACGGCCGAAACCGCAGATCACTTCGTCGGCGACGAAGAGGATGTCGTACCTGGCCAGGATCTCCTTCACCTTCGGCCAGTAGGTCTGCGGTGGAATGATCACCCCGCCAGCGCCCTGGATCGGTTCGGCGATGAAAGCGGCAACGTTGTCCACGCCGACTTCGAGGATCTTCTTCTCCAGCTGTTCGGCCGCCCACACGCCGAAGTCGGCCTCGGTCATGTCGCCGCCTTCGCCATACCAGTATGGCTGCGGAATGTGCACGATATCCGGGATCAGCCCGCCCTGCTGGTGCATGCCGCTCATGCCGCCCAGGCCCGCGCCGGCCACGGTTGAGCCGTGGTAGCCGTTGATGCGGCCGATGATGACCTTCTTGTTCTTCTGGCCCTTGAGCGCCCAGTAATGGCGGACCATGCGCAGCACGGTGTCGTTGCCTTCGGAACCGGAGCCGGTGAAGAACACATGGTTCATGCCTTGCGGGGCCACATCGGCGATCGCCTTGGCCAGTTCCAGCGCGGGCGGGTGCGCGGTCTGGAAGAACAGGTTGTAGTACGGCAACTGCTTCATCTGCTGGCTGGCGACGTCGGCCAGCTCATCGCGGCCATAGCCCACCGCCACGCACCACAGGCCTGCCATGCCATCGAGAATCTTGTGGCCTTCGCTGTCCCAGAGGTACACGCCCTTGGCCGAGGTGATGATGCGCGGGCCTTTCTCGGCCAGTTGCCGAACATCGCTGAACGGGGCCAGGTGGTGGTCGCGGCTCATGGTTTGCCAGGCAAGGGTCTGCGAATTCTGCTCACTCATTGACTTCACTCCATCAGGTTGCGCAGCCGTGCTGCGCAGGTACTTTTTTGTAATTGGTAAAGATGCTGTCAGGCGGACTTCAAGAGCATCTGGCGCAATACCGAGCGATGCCGGCAAGCCTTGCCAAAGGACTGGAAGATGGTCAGGTAGTGCGGGTTGTCCATGACCTGGTATTCGGGGTGCCATTGCACGGCCAGGGCAAAACCTTTGCTGTTCTCGACCGAAATCGCTTCCACCAGGCCATCGGGTGCCAGCGCCTCCACCCTCAACCCGGGGGCCAGTACATCGATGCCCTGGCCGTGGATGGAATTGACATCGATGACCGCCGGCAAGCCCATGCGGTCGAGCATGCCGCCGGGCTCTATATGCAGGGCGTGACGCGGGCCATATTGCTTTTCGATGGGCTCACCCTTGCTTTCGCGGTGGTCCATGAACCTGCCGGTCTCATGCACCTTCTGGTGCAGGGTGCCGCCCAGCGCCACGTTCATTTCCTGGAAACCACGGCAGATGCCGAGCACCGGCACACCGGCGGCGATGGCCGCACGCATCAGCGGCAAGGTAGTGGCATCACGCAGCGGGTCGTGATGGGTGCCCGCTGCACTGGCCGGGCCGTTGTAGTGCAACGGTTCGATGTTGGACGGCGAACCGGTGAAGATCAGCCCATCCACCACGTCGAGAATATCGGCGCTGTCCATCAGGTCTGCGAGGCTGGGTATCACGATGGGCAGCCCACACGCTGCCTGGGCCGCCGCGCGCGCGTACTTCTCGCTGATGGTCTGGGTTGCATGCAGCTCGATCATGCTGGTGCATGCGGTAATGCCGATAACGGGCACACGTGGCATATCTTCCTCCGGCAAATCCATATTGCGCGTTGTATTGAAACGGTAGAAAGGCAGGGGGCAGCGGGGCTGCCCCAACCTCGCACCTACAGGAACCAGCGGTATTCGCGGGCATCGATGTGGCGCATGAAGTCCAGTTGCTCCTGGTATTTGTTTTCGCAGTAGACCATCACGAATTCACTGCCCAGGCCCTCGTTCACCACCGGGTGGTGACGCATGGCGGCCAGGGCACTGAAGGCATCCTTGGGGAACTCGATGCCGCTCTGGCGGTTGTCGTTCAGCGGGGCGATGGGCTCGACGCCACGTTCCAGGCCATGCTCCATCCCGGTCAGGATGGCCGCCAGCACCAGGTACGGGTTGGCGTCGGCACCGGCGAGGCGGTGTTCGATGCGCAGGTTGCGCGGGTCGGACTCAGGGATGCGAATACACGCATCGCGGTCTTCGAAACCCCAGCTGGCCTTGCTCGCCGCGTTGACCATGGCGCCGTAACGGCGGTAGGCATTGTGGTTGGGGGCGAAGATCGGCATGCAGTGCGGCAGCAGCTCCAGGCACCCTGCCACCGCATGGCGCAGCTTGCGCTGGTCATCGCCGGCCAGGATGTTGTTGCCGGCGTTGTCGTACAGGCTGACGTGCACATGCATGCCGCTGCCCGGCGCGTCGAGGTACGGCTTGCTCATGAAGCTGGCTCGGTAGCCGTGCTTCATCGCGATACCGCGGGTGCTGCGGCAGAACAGCGCCGACCAGTCCGCCGCGCTCATGGCATCGTCGCTGTGCGAGAAGTTGATCTCGAACTGGCCCGGGCCCAGCTCCGCGGTGATCACGTTCGCCGGCACGCCCTGCTCGTTGGCGCCATCGACCATCTCGTGCAGCACCGCTGCGAAGCGCGACAGCCGCTCGATGTGCATGTTCGGCTGGTCGTCGTGGTCGTCGGTCGCCTTGTCGCGAGGGTACTGTGGCAGCCCGTTATCGAGCTTGCGGTCGAACAGGTAGAACTCCAGCTCGAAGGCCACCACCGGGCGAATGCCGCGCCTGGCCAGGCGCTGGATCACCCGGGCCAGCACTTCACGGGGCTCGAACTCGATGGGCTTGGCGGTGCCGTCAGAGGTGATGAGCATCTGCGCGATCGGTTCCTTTTCCCAGCGCACCGGCTTGAGGGTACCCGGCACCAGGCGGCGGGCGGCATCCGGGTCGCCATCGGCGAAGCAGTAGTCACCGATCGGGTAGAGGCCACCTTGGGTGCCGAGCAGCACGCAGTTCTGCGGCAACTTCAGTGGCGCGCCGGCTGCGACTTTTTCCAGCATGTCCATGGGGTAGCGCTTGCCGTAGAAGTGCCCGGGGATATCCAGCGCAATCAGGTCGACATAGCGTATTTCTGGGTGCTGCGCTCGGAACGAGCGCACTTCAGTCAGCAGATCCGGAAAGACGACACTCATCTTCTTGTCCTTGTGAGGTGAACGAATTCAGTTGAAGACCCAGAGCACGCGGGTGGCTTTTTCCGTCAGGTTGGCGTAACGGAACTGCGCGTGGGGGTGCAGCTGGAAGCAGTCATTGGCCTGCAGGGTCACGGCGTCACCGTGGTCCAGCCAGACCGTGAGTTCGCCTTCGAGCACGAAACAACCCTGCTCGGAACGGTCAGTCAGGTAAAGCTCGCCACTGCTGGCGCCTGGTTCGAGATGGCTGTCGAGCATGGAGAACGCGCCGCCGATGGTGGGCGAGGCCAGCACATCGGTGATACCCGACTCGAGGTACAGCGTGCGCCGCTCGTGGGGGCGCGTGACCCAACTGACGCTGCGTGGCTTGCTCAGGTTGTAGAAGTACGCGGTGGAAACGCCGAGCGCTTCGCTGATGGCGGTAAGGTCCGCCACGGTAGGGCGCGATACACCGCGCTCGACCTGGGACATGAAGCCGACCGAGCGGTTGATGCGCTCGGCGAGTTCGCCCTGGGTCAGGTTCTTGAATTTGCGCAGGTCGTGAATAAGGATCGCGAGGGCTTCAACCTCTTCGTGCATCTTCATCGTTTGAGACTGCCGTGAAATTTTTAGAGTTATTTTTCATGAAAAATTACATGAAAAATTTCACGAGTCAAGCCGAAGCTGAAAATGGGAAGCCGCGAATGGAGATGTGGGGGGCAACTAGCAGCGAAGAGGCGTAACGAGAAAAGTACCTTGAAGCCCTCAGGAAGCGAGGGCCTGCGAACGCGGCCGTACTGGCATTTCATAGCGGTGCGGTTGCTGCCAGGCCAGCTGTGCCTGGACATCGACCGCCGCATCCATCACTTTCTGCGCCCAGTTCTCATCCTTGGGGCACACCACCACCACGCGAAAACCGTGGTCGACGCCTTCCAGCCGCACGCCTTCGGAATCATCGACATGCAGGTCGATATCGAAGGCCGACGGCAACTTCGAGGGCGCATTCTCAAGCCCGTTCACGGCAAGGATATGCTGGTGCCGGTCACTGTTGACCACGCCATCGACACGGATGCCGTAGAGCATCAGCCAACGGCGGATATAGGCCGGGGTGCGCCCCGACGAGGTGTAGATCCAGATGCTGCAGCCCTGGCGGCGCAGGTCGCGGATCAGCGCACGCGTGCCAATGCGCAGGGGTTCACCCAACCAGCGGTGGACAAACGCCGGCAGCTTGCTGTCCTCGGCGGCGGCGTGGTCGGCCTGGCAGGCGAGCGTGTCGTCGATATCGAACGAAATGCGTACCTGCGGGCGATTGAACGCGCGCTCGAAGGCTTGCCGCCCGCGCTGGAACAGAGAAGGGCTTTGCATCAGCGGCACCTCTCGCGCGCAGGCATGGATGTGCCGCCGAGGAAGAACTTGCCGGGCTCGGGCGCGTGCGCCTCAAGGAAAGCTGCATACTTTTTCTTGATCTTGGGTAGTTCGTACAAAGCCTTTACACCATGCTTGGCGGAGTTGCGTATGACCGAGGACGGGTTGAAGTAACCCTCGGCGTTGTCCAGCGACAGCACGAATGGCGGTAGCCCCGCGCGCATCAGCAAGTAGCTGACAATGAGCGACCCGGTGCGGTTGTTGCCTTCGATGAACAGCTGCGGCTTGCTCAGAATTCGAACGTAGACACCCGCCGCGCGCTTCCAGATCGAATCGCTGCCATACGAGCAATACCAGTTGTAGAGGTCCTTGATGCCGCCCTCCACATTATTGAAAAAGTGCGCCTCGGTCGCCGCCAGGTGCGGGGCGAACTCCAGCCGGCGTGCCGGGTCGCTGCCGCACAGCACGGTGGCATTGATCTCCAGCATCAGGTTCAGTTGCTGAAGGTCGAAAAGGTCGACACCCCGGGCGACATAGTCGTCAATCAGGGCATAGCCTTCAACCACATTCAGCAGCACCTCGTCGGTGAATGGATCCCGCGATTCGGTGAAATGCTGGCTGAGTTCGGCGAAGCGGGCCTGCACCTCACGCAGTGCGCGCTCTACCGCTGGCAGATCAAGACGACGCGTCGCTGGCATTGGAAATCCCTGGTAACACTTGACGGAAGGTAACGCGGCCGGGTGTTGCAGCCTCCCTGACTGCAACACCCGGCCACCTTGGCAGGTACGGCCTCAGCTGAACTTGCCGCTGATGTAGTCGGCGGTCAGCTGCTCACGCGGGTTCTGGAAAATCTGCGTGGTCGGGCCCATTTCGACCAAGTAACCGGTACGAGTGCCTTTGGAGATGTCGACCGAGAAGAACGCGGTGGTGTCGGCCACACGAATCGCCTGCTGCATGTTGTGGGTCACCAGGGCGATGGTGTAGTCCTTTTTCAACTCGACCATCAGCTCCTCCACCCGGCGGGTGGCAATCGGGTCGAGTGCCGAGCAGGGTTCGTCCAGCAACAACACTTCCGGCTCGGTGGCGATGGCGCGGGCGATGCACAGACGCTGTTGCTGGCCGCCGGACAGGGCCAGGCCGCTGACCTTGAGCTTGTCCTTCACCTCGTCCCACAGCGCGGCGCCCTGCAGCGCGTGCTTGACGCGGTCGCCGATGTCGCCCTTGTAGCGGTTCAGGCGCAGACCGAAGGCGACGTTGTCGAAGATGCTCATGGAGAACGGGTTGGGCTGCTGGAACACCATGCCGATGTAGCGGCGCACCACCACAGGGTCGACGCCCTTGCCGTAGACATCCTGGCCCAGGAAGTGCACATGGCCTTCGAAGCGGAAGCCCTTCACCAGGTCGTTCATGCGGTTGAGGCTACGCAGCACGGTGCTCTTGCCGCAGCCGGACGGCCCGATGAAACCGGTGATCTCGTTCTTGCGAATCGGCACATGGCTGTCGCGAACGGCCATGAAATTGCCGTAGAAGATCTTGTCCAGCTTGCAGTCCATGACGATGGGGGCTTCGCTGACCACGGGAGCGGCTTTTGGCGCAGTGGATACGTTCAAGGTCGGATGCTCCCTTTCTCAATACTTGGGCTTGCCGAATACTCGGCTCAGAATGTTGATTACCAGCACGATCATCACCAGTACCAGCGAGGCCGCCCAGGCGAGCTCGAGCTGGTTGTCGAATGGCATGCCGGAGAAGTTGTAGATCAGTACGGCCAGTGAAGCCGTCGGGTTCATGACCGCCAGGTCGCCGTCATGCAGGATCCAGTAGTTGCTGAACAGCGCGGTGAACAGCAGCGGCGCGGTCTCGCCGGCAGCACGGGCCACGGCCAGCATGACACCGGTGAGGATGGCCGGCAGGCCGGTGGGCAGAACGATTTTCCAGATCACCTGGGCACGGGTGCAGCCCATGCCGTAGGCGGCATCCTTCATGATCTTGGGCACCATCTTCATCGACTCTTCAGCGGTCAGCACGACGATGGGCAGCATCAGCACCGCCAGGGCCACACCACCTGCCGGCGCGGAGTAGGTGCCGGTGGTCATCACCACCAGGGCGTAGGCGAACACGCCGGCCAGGATCGACGGCAGGCCGGTTAGCATCTTGGCGGCGAAGCGCGCGGCGTTGGCCAGCTTGCTGTCCGGGCCGAGTTCGGCCAGGAACACCGCGGCAAGGATACCGACCGGCACGGCGATGGCGGCAGCGATGCCGACCATGACGAAAGTACCGGCCATGGCGTTGCCAAAGCCCCCGCCCATCTCGAAGCCGGTGGGTGGCAGCTCGGTGAACACCTCCAGGTTGAGGCGTGCGCCGCCGCGAGTGATCAGCATGTACAGCACGGAAATCAGCGGCACGCTGGCCACCAGTGCCGCGAACCATGCCAGCGTGGTCAACAACAGGCTGCGCAGGGAACGGCCTTCAAGCTTGCGCTGCAGGCTGGGCAACGCGTTTGCAGGGGTGGTGAGGTTGGTCATCATTTGTTACCCCGCTGGGCGTAGAGCATGATCATCGAGCCGAGCACGTTCACCAGCAGGGTGATGAACATCAGTACCAGTGCGGCGTACATCAGCACCTCGACCTCGTTCGGGCCGGCCTCCGGGAAGTTCAGGGCCAGCAAGGCCGCCAGCGTGTTGGCCGGGGCGAACAAGGACAGGGAAATGTTGTTGGCATTGCCCACCAGCATGGCCAGCGCCATGGTTTCACCCAGCGCACGGCCCAGGCCGAGCACCAGCGAACCGAAGATGCCGGTGGCTGCCGATGGCACCATTACCTTGAGGATGGCCTCCCAATGGGTGGCGCCCAGGCCGTAGGCGGCCTGCTTGGTCTTCATCGGCACGCTGGTCAGGGCGTCCTGCGAAACGGCGGCGATGGTCGGCAGGATCATGATCGCCAGCACCAGCGCGGCAGGCAGCAGCCCGGGGCCGCTCAGGGAAGTGCCGAAAAAGGGAATCCAGCCCAGCTCGCTGTTCAGCCAGGTGGTCAGCGGGCGAATGGCCGGGATGACCACATAGATCCCCCACAGGCCGTAGACGACGCTGGGGATGGCTGCGAGCAGCTCGACGATGGTGCGGAACACCGCCGCCAGCCTGGCCGGGAGGAAGTCCTGGGTCAGGAAGATGGCCATGCTGACGCCGAAGAAACCGGCGATCAACAGGGCGATCAGGGCGCTGTAGAGCGTGCCCCAGATCGCTGGCAAAATTCCGTACTTACCTTGGTTGACGTCCCAGACACTACCGAACAGCACGTCAAAGCCGTGCTTCTCGATGCCAGGCAGTGCCTTGCGGCCCACTTCGTAGACCAGCGCGAAGACCAGCGCCAGCACCAGCACCACACCGATGCGTGCAAGCGCACGGAAGGTGCGATCAACCAGGAAGTCTTTCGCAGACGGTGGCTGGCACGCGGAGTCGGGATTGGCCGGGATGGCGAAAGGAGTGTTCATTGGCAAGTTCCGGGACAGAGGGCAAACACACCCGGTATGGCCACCAGACCACACCGGGAGCGCCTGGGCGTGTTACTGGATGTTTGCGGACGCTTTGCGTACCTGATCGACAACCGACGGTGGCAGCGGGATGTAGCCCATCGAGTCGGCGATCTTCTGGCCTTCGGTCAGGCTGTATTCGACCATTTCGCGCATGGCCTTGGCCTTGGCCGGGTTACCGTTGTCCTTGCGGAAGATCATCCAGGTGTAGGAGGTGATCGGGTAGGACTTGGCACCGTCCGGGTCAGGCAGCCAGGCCACCAGGTTTTCCGGCATCTTCACCGCCGCCAGAGCCTCGGCACCGCTCTCGGCGTTCGGCACGACGTATTGGCCGGCCTTGTTCTGCAGCTGGGCGAAGTCGACCTTGGCCAGCTTGGCGAAGCCGTATTCGATGTAGCCGATGGCACCTGGGGTCTGGCGGACGGTGGCGGTTACACCGTCGTTTTTCGGCGACTTGATGAACTTGTCGCTGGCCGGCCAGTTGACGGTATTGCCTTCACCCAGCGCTTGCTTGAAGTCAGCGTTGATGGCCGACAGGTGCTTGGTGAATACCGCAGTGGTACCGCTGGAGTCGGCACGCACGACCACGGTGATCGGGGTAGCTGGCAGTTTCAGCTCAGGGTTGGCCGCGACGATCTGCGGGTCGTTCCACTGGGTGATCTTGCCGAGGAAGATGTTGGAGTACACATCACGTGGCAGCTTCAACCCTTTAGGGTTGCCTGGCAGGTTGTAAGCCAGGACGATTTCACCGGCGGTCATCGGCAGCAACTGCACGCCCTCGCCGACCTTGGCGATTTCTTCGGCTTTCATGGCCGAGTCGCTGGCGGCGAAGTCGACGGTCTTGTTCAGAAAGTCCTGGACACCCGCCCCGCTCCCCTTGGACTGGTAGTCAACGGTGACACCGTCGGTTTCCTTGCTGAAGGCCTTGAACCAGGTCAGGTAGATCGGTGCCGGGAAGCTGGCGCCGGAACCGGTCAGGCGGACGTTCTCTGCGGCGAAGGATGCCGAGGTGGCGCAAACAGAAACGGCAACGGCGAGTGCAGCAGACTTCATCAGGCGTATCATCGAAAAGTGCTCCGTGTGATGGCCGGCACACTTTGCAGCAGCAATGTTACAGCTTTGTGACCAATGAATGGCAGGCCGCACGGTAGAGCCGTCTGGCGGCGCCATCACGGCAACATCAGTAACCAGAGCCCTGGACGGGTTCCTGTCTCAACCCTAAGGCCTCGATGTGTCGGTTGAATGACTGTTTGCAGTGGGCAACCGGTTTCCGGGCACCGCTGGTCGGATATCGGGCACTCGGGCGTCGCTGCGGCATTCAACCGGTCATGCAAACCAGACGGGAGCGAATGCCATGCCACGCGGCGACAAGGACAAATACACCGACAAGCAGAAGCGCAAAGCCGAACATATCGAAGAAAGCTACGAGCACAAAGGCGTACCGAAAGACCAGGCTGAAGCGCGCGCCTGGGCCACCGTAAACAAACAGTCCGGGGGTGGTGAGAAGAAAGGCGGCTCGGGCAAGGCCACCTCTTCCAGCGAGAAGAAGACTGCCCGCTCGGACTCGGCCAAACGGGCGGCGAAGTCACGTCACGGTCATTCCCGCACATCGGACAGTTCCCTGGAAACCCAGAGCAAGCAAAGCCTGATGAAGGAAGCGCGCAGCAAAGACATCAAGGGGCGCTCCACCATGACCAAGGCACAATTGGTGGAAGCGCTCAAGCACGCATGACGCAAGCCTTTGGGCACCCGCGCAATAGCGCCGCCTGGGCCAAGCGCGACCTTGTGGGAGCGGGCGTGCCCGCGAGAATGCAACGCGGTGCATGGCACCGGCTACGCCGGTGTTCGGGGGTGAACCCGCTCCCAAAGGGACCGAGCACGCCTGAAAAAATCGACTCATGCAGACAGGTAGATGCCACTACGAGCCCGGCAGCAGAACTGCCTCAGAGGGTAAAAATACTCACTACCCTTGCTGTGACAACCACGCAAAAACCCAGCAAGCAGATCACCCCGATGCCATAAAGCACGGTACGCAACGGCTGCACCCTCGCCAGGTAGGCCCACGTGTGCAAGACCCTGGCCGCAGTGAACACGATGCTCAACCAGACGTTGGGCCCCGCCGCTGTCTCGAGGGCAATGGCGAGCCCGCAGAGCGCGAAGAATACCGGGATATTTTCCATGTCGTTAGCCCACACCCTGGCGGCCTGGGGGACCATTTGGCCAATGCAGAGGAGAATGCTGGTGGCGAGTGGTGAGCTCGAGATCGGTGCCCCACTCCATTGATGCAAATCAAGCCGCCGGCCCCGGTTCGCGCGACGATTGCTGTCAGCAAGGAACGAATCGACAACCGCCATGCGCATCGTGCTCAAGGTCATCGCCATCGATCACCGCGCGCGGCTTTGGACAAGGAGCCCCCCACATGAGCCCGCTGGACCACATACTGGTAGCCACCGACCTGTCTACCTCCGCCCGCAACGCGGCAGAGCGCGCTGCGCACCTGAGCAAGGAGCAGCAGGCAGCGCTGGACCTGCTGTACGTTGCCAATCCGGCCCCCTTCGAGCGCCTGAAGCAGTTGGTGGCACCGGGTGACGATCTGCTGAAGCGCGTACTGGATACCGCTGGCGAAAAAATTCGCGCGCTGGCTGCAATGCTGTTCCAGCGCCATGACATCGCCGCTGGCGTGCAGGTCGCGCATGGTTCGGTGACCACAGAGATCACCCGTGTAGTGCAGGACAAGCGCAGCGACCTGCTGGTGTGTGGGGCGAAGGGCCAGAGCGTGGCGCGGCGCCTGCTGCTGGGCTCCACTGTACAGAAGATGCTGAACTGCATGCCCTGCCCTTTGCTGGTGGTCAAGCAGGCGCCTCGCGATACCTACCGGACCTTGCTGGTTGCAGTTGATTTTTCGCCTTCGTCACTGCGCTCCATCGAACTGGCAAGGGCCGTTGCTCCACAGGCCGAGATCATTCTGTTGCATGTGTACGAGGCACCGTTCGAAGGCAGCATGCGCTTCGCCCACATCGACCATGACACGCTTACGCACTACCGCAATGTCATCCGCAAGGATGCGCTGAAGCAGCTCGCGGCCTTGAGCGAAACCGCCGGAGTGGCAGATGCTCGGCAAATCGTGGTGCATGGCGACCCAGGCTGGCGGATTGCCGAGCAGGAACAACAGCTGGAATGCGACCTGATCGTGGTCGGCAAGCAAGGGGAAAGCGCGCTTGAAGAGCTGCTGATAGGCAGCGTCACCAAGCATGTGCTGAACGAATCCCAGTGCGATGTGCTGGTGTCGCCATAGGATGCAGGTGATGTGGAGGACGCTTGCGTGTCCTTCGCGGACAACACATGACTCATTGGTTCAGTGAGGTTTTGCAGGAGTAGCCTTGTACTGCTCCTGCAAGAAGCTTCGAGCGGCGATGGGCGCTCTGCACAAGGCGTTTCATCGATTACGCTGATGATTACTATCGAGCGACCCGCATGTTGGCCAGGCGAAAGCGCCCCCTATAATCGCCAGCAAATTTCCCCCGCTCCTTGCGCCTGCTTCAGGCGACATCCCTCTCTTGGAATCCAATACCATGCCAAGTGCCAACCAGGCCCCTAGCGGCCTCCCCGAACATGATCAACAAAGCATCAGCCAGCAGTGGCTGGCAATCCTTTCGGTCGCCGTCGGCGCCTTCGCCCTGGTGACCAGCGAGTTCCTGCCGGTTGGCGTACTCAACGATGTCGCCAGCGACCTGGGCATCAGTGCAGGCCACGCCGGCCTGATGGTCACCCTGCCCGGCATCATGGCCGCCCTCGCCGCCCCACTGCTGTCAGTGGGGATTGGCGCTCTGGACCGTCGCTATCTGCTGATCGGGCTGACACTGATCATGATCATCGCCAACGCGGTAGTGGCGTACGCCAGTGACTTCAACCTGCTGCTGTTCGGCCGCGTGCTGCTGGGCGTGAGTATCGGCGGTTTCTGGGCGACAGCCATTGCCCTCAGCGGTCGCCTGGCGCCCAGGGGCGTGGGCGTAGCCCAGGCCACCTCCATCATCATGGTCGGCGTAACCCTGGCCACCGTGCTGGGCGTGCCGGTAGGCACCTGGTTGAGCGGCCTGCTGGGCTGGCGCATGACCTTCCTGGTAACCGCGCTACTGGGCGTACCGGTGCTGCTGGCGCAGATCCTGTTGCTACCGCGGCTCAACCCGGACAAGGCCATTCGCATCAGCGACCTGCCAGCCCTGTTCATCAACCCACAGGCGCGGGTTGGCCTGATCGCCGTGTTGCTGATCGGTCTGGCGCACTTTGCCGCGTACACCTATGTCGCCCCTTTCTTCAAACAAAGCTCCGGCTTCGATGGGCCGACCATTGGCTCGTTGCTGCTGCTTTATGGCGTGGCCGGGGTATTCGGCAATATCTTCGCCGGGTTCGCCGCCAACCGCAGCGTACGTCACACCCTGCTGCTGGTAGCGTTGATGATTGGCAGCAGCACCGCCCTGTTCCCTCACTTCGCTACCGGCATGACCGGTGCGGCGATGCTGATCGGGTTGTGGGGCTTCGCCTTCGGCGCATTCCCGGCCTGCGCCAGTATCTGGATGTTCGTCGTCGCGCCCAAGGATGTCGAACGTGGCATGCCGCTGTTCGTTGCAATGTTCCAGGTGATCATTGCGCTGGGCTCGTTCTTCGGCGGGCGGATCGTCGACCAGCTGGGCAGCTCGGTGCTGTTGAGCCTGGCCACGGCCCTGGTGGGCTGCGGTTTCGCTACGGTGCTGGTGTTGGGCCGTAATGTCAGCAACAGCCTGGCGGCGCAACCTGGCTGAGTAACCCATCGCCGGCAAGCCAGCTCCCACAGGGCCCGCGTAACTCTTGAAGTCTGCGCTGTACCTGTGGGAGCTGGCTTGCCGACGATGGGCGGCAAAGCGGTTCCCGAATTGCTTGACTGACAGGTATTGGGGCGCTGGCTGATTTTTTTACGCTCTTTTTACGGCTGAGCCAACACGCAGAAGGAATACTGGGCGCGCGATGCTCAGGGATGGCATGCATTTTCTACCCGCCAGTCCAGAGAAGCCCTTCGTGAGCCAGTCCACCGTCATCGCAAATCAGTCTCTTCCCGGCAAGTCCAACCCCATCGGCATGCTCGTCGCCGCTGTCGGCGTAGTGTATGGCGACATCGGCACCAGCCCGCTGTACACCCTCAAGGAAGTGTTCGCCGGACACTACGGTGTGCAGGCCAACACTGCCGGTGTACTCGGCGTACTGTCACTGGTGTTCTGGTCGTTGCTCTGGGTGGTATCGCTCAAGTACGTACTGTTCATCCTGCGCGCCGACAACCAGGGCGAAGGTGGCATCATGGCCCTGACTGCCCTGGCGCATCGCGCAGCGGCTCCCTACCAGCGACTGGGCAGGATACTGGTGCTGCTCGGCCTGTTCGGCGCTGCGCTGTTCTACGGTGACAGCATGATCACGCCGGCGATTTCCGTGCTATCGGCCGTGGAGGGGCTGCAATTGGCCTTCGACGGTATCGAACATTGGGTCGTTCCTCTTTCGGTGGTGGTGCTGGTGGCGCTGTTCCTGATCCAGAAGCACGGCACCGCGCGCATCGGCATTCTATTCGGGCCGATCATGGTGCTGTGGTTCGTCGTGCTGGGTGCGCTTGGCCTGCACGGCATCGTCCAGCGGCCGGAGGTGCTGCAGGCACTCAACCCGCTCTGGGCGGTAAAGTTCTTCGTGCTGCACCCAGGCATGGGGGTGGCGATTCTGGGCGCGGTGGTGCTGGCGTTGACCGGCGCCGAAGCACTCTATGCAGACATGGGTCACTTCGGCCGCAAACCCATCGCCCGGGCCTGGTTCCTGCTGGTGCTGCCCGGCTTGGTGCTGAACTACTTCGGCCAGGGCGCGCTGATCCTCGGCGACCCGCAGGCAGTGCGCAACCCGTTTTACCTGCTGGCGCCCGAATGGGCCCTGCTGCCCATGGTCGGGCTGGCCACGCTGGCCACCATCATCGCCTCCCAGGCCGTGATCTCCGGTGCGTTCTCGTTGACGCGCCAAGCCATCCAGCTGGGTTACGTACCGCGCATGTTCATCCAGCACACCTCCAGCGAGGAACAAGGGCAGATCTACATCGGCATGGTGAACTGGGCGCTGATGGTTGGCGTGGTGCTGCTGGTGGTCGGCTTCGAGTCATCCGGGGCGCTTGCGGCAGCCTACGGCGTAGCCGTGACCGGGACCATGCTGATCACCACGCTGCTGGCCTCGGCGGTGGTGCTGTTGCTGTGGAAGGCACCACGCTGGCTGGCGGTGCCGATGCTGCTGGCGTTCCTGCTGGTCGACAGCCTGTATTTCGCCGCCAATGCGCCGAAGATTCTACAGGGCGGTGCATTTCCGGTGATCGCGGGCCTGGCGCTGTTCACCCTGATGACTACCTGGAAGCGCGGGCGGCGGATGATCGTCGAACGGCTGGACGAAAGCTCGCTACCGCTGGAGCTGTTCATTACCAGCCTCAAAGCCCAGCCGCCTCACCGCGTGGGCGGCACTGCCGTGTTCCTGTCCGCCAGGCCCGAGGCGGTGCCTCACGCCTTGCTGCATAACCTGCTGCATAACCAGGTACTGCATGAACAAGTGGTGCTGTTGACTGTCGTGTTCGAGGACGAGCCACGGGTCAGCGCTGGCAAGCGCTTTGAGGTCGAGGCTTTTGGGGACGGTTTCTTCCGCGTGAACCTGCATTTCGGTTTCATGGAGGAGCCCGATGTGCCGTTGGCGTTAAGCCGCTGCCAACGTGCCGACCTTGAGTTCGGCCCCATGCGCACCACTTATTTCCTCAGCCGCGAAACGGTCATTGCAGGCAGGCAGATGGGCATGGCTCGCTGGCGGGAGCACCTGTTTGCCTTCTTGCTGAAGAATGCCAACAGCAACCTGAAGTACTTCAAGCTGCCACTGAACCGGGTGATCGAGCTTGGCACGCAGGTCGAGATATGAGCAGTCAGGAGCCACGGTCCTTCTGTCAGGGCGGCAGAACTTCCAAGGCCGCCGCATGTCTTACCAGCACCTGAGCTCTACCCGCGCCGTTGGAGGCGAAACAACATGAGAAAAACCCTGGTGGCCGTCTTTGCGTGTGCTCTGGCATTCGGCGCAACGGCATTGTTACCTGCCGATATCTCGCCGATGGGGTCTGCGTATGCCAAGGGCGGTGGTGGCGGTGGCGGTGGCGGTGGCGGTGGCGGTGGCGGCCATGGTGGTGGTGGCCACGGCGGCGGCAATGGCGGTGGACATGGCGCCGGCATGGGTGGGCACAATGGCACTGGCAATGGTGCGGGCCTCGCGGGTGATCACGCCGGCAAGGCTACGCGCGATCATGGTGTGAGCGGCAATCATTATGGAAGCTCACGTAACCAGGACAACGGCCATGGGACTACCACCTCAGGTATTGCCCAGTCCAAGGATACTCGCGGCTTGACGAAATCTACCGCTATCTCGGGGACTACGCCCGGTGATCATAATGCCAAGGGGCTGAGCGGCGCGGTACAAAACTCCTCCAAGAATGATCGATGAACTGAAGGCTGCCAGGTACTGAATGGGCCTGGCAGCCGCTTCGTCGAACGGCTGCGCACCGCGGAACTTAAAAGGCAACCTTATGTCGTATCCGCACTCAAGCTCCCCCTGCGCCTTCTGGAGGCGAAACAAACATGAAAAAAACCCTGGTAGCCGTCTTTACTTGTGCCCTGGCGCTCGGCGCAACTGCATTGTTGCCTGCCGATGTCTCGCCGATTGGTTCCGCATATGCCAAAGGTAATGGCAATGGCGGCGGCAAAGGTGGGTTCAATGGTAATGGCGCCGGCTACGAGAGTGATCATGCCGGCAAGGCCACCCGCAACCATGGCGAGAGCGGCAATCACTATGGCAGCCTGCGCAATGATGACAACGGCCGTGGCACTACCCGGTCCGGTATTGCCCATTCCAAGGAACACAACAAGGCCGGGCGCTCCTCTTCGAAGCATGATCGATAACTGAAAGCGCACATGGCGTGCCCGCGAACCGGGCGGTGCGGTTGATGGCACCGGCTGCGCCGGTGTTCGGGGGCTCGCCCGCGCCTGCAGTCTGGTGCCCGCCAGACCTCAGACCCTGAACCGCCCTACCAACGCCGTCATCTCCCCCACCAACCCCGACAACGCCTTGCTCGCCTCACTGGTCTGCTGCGCCCCCGCTGCCGAGGATGTCGACAGCTCGCGAATGTTCAGCAGGTTGCGGTCCACCTCTCGCGCCACCTGGGCCTGCTCTTCGGCTGCGCTGGCAATCACCAGGTTACGCTCGTTGATCTCGCCGATCGCACTGTAGATACCCTCCAGCACCTGCCCCGAAGCCAGGGTCACGTCCAGTGTCGACTGGGCGCGGCTGGTACTGGCCTGCATCGAGGCCACGGCCGCTTCGGTACCCGCCTGCACGCGCCCGATCATCTGCTCGATTTCCTGGGTCGACTGTTGCGTGCGGTACGCCAACGTACGCACTTCATCGGCCACCACCGCAAAGCCGCGCCCGGCTTCGCCCGCACGGGCGGCCTCGATGGCGGCATTGAGCGCCAGAAGGTTGGTTTGCTCGGACACCGAGCGAATCACTTCCAGCACCTTGCCGATATCCCGCACCTGCCCGACCAGTTGCTCCAGATGAGCGCTGCTGGCCTGGATTTCCCGAGTCATGGCCTCGGTGCCGTCGATGTTGTCGCTGACTTGCCGCCGGCTTTGCGCTGCCAGCTGGTTGGATTCGCTGGTGGTCTGCGAGGTGGTGATGGCATTGCGCGCGACCTCCTCCACGGCCGTGGTCATTTCGGTGACGGCGGTGGCGGCCTGCTCAAGCTCCTGGCCCTGCTGGCGCAGGTTGTTGGCACTTTCCTCGGTGACGGTATTCAGCGCCGCGGCAGCTGCGTCCAGTTGCCTGGCACAGCTGCTGATCTGCCCCAGGGTGTCGCGCTGGCTCTGCTGCATGCGTTCAAGTTCATGGAACAGCTGGCCGATCTCGTTACCGCCCTGCCCCTGCACCGGCACGCTCAGGTCGCCACCGGCAATGCGCTGGAAGTGCCGCCCTGCTTCGCGCAGCGGGTGCAGCACGCGCTGGGCAACAAAGGCCCAGCACAGCACCGCCAACAACAGCGTCACGCCCAACAGCCCCAGGCTCAGCAATTGCGCGCGCGCCAGGCGCCGCTCGGATTCCAGCATGATCTGCTGACCGCGCTCACTCAATGCCCCTACCAGTTGCTGGCGCAAAGCCTGCAGCCGGCCCATGGCGTTACCGGCGTCGGTATTGACCTTGAAATACTGCTCGAGCGAACGTTGACGGGTTGCCTCACGCTGCCCCGCGACCGCCTTGGCATACTCTCCATAGGTGGCCTGCAGGGCGGTTGCCAGTGCGTGCAGCCCAGGCTCGCGGGCGTTTTCGACAAACTCGTCCACCAGCTTCTGGCTCTTGTCGTTCAGCTCGACCGACATCGCCATGCGCTTGCTGGCACTTTCCTCATGGCCACCCAGCTGCTCGATGAAGCCTGAAGATACATTGGCGCTGGCGCGAATCGCCATCAGCAACGCATTGTTCAACCGGTCCGACTGGTGCGCGGTCTGGTCCAGTTCGGTGATCTGCTGGTCGCTACCCACTGCAGCCCGCCAGGCACTGACGGTGGAAAAAAGCAGGGTCACGCTGAACAGCGACAGCACCCAGAACATTCCGGTGCGGATCTTCAGGTTGGCAAGCATGCGGGCAGTACTCCTTGTTGGCACCACTTCTGGTCGATGATTCGACGGTGGGTGTGCTGCTATCGGAGGTACTGCCCCAGGCTTGAGGCGCCGGAGTGCGGTTTTGGGCGGTAACCGAACAGATGTTGTCGAGGCAAAGACCGGGCTACAGGCAACAAATCGACCAGGCGGGAACTTCAACGCTCGGACTCGGTCGATAACATCCCCTCGCCCTCAAGCCAAGGGCTTGCCCAAGCCCTGCCGAGTCTGCCGCCGATGCCCAGCACACCTGTTCTGTCGACCTTGCTCCTGTTGTTCAGCACAATCACGGCACAGGGCGCATTGGCTGGTGAACGCTACGCGCCCGCACGCAGCAACAATGCCTCGACCGTGCTGATCGAAACCGCCTCGCAACAGTATGCCGACGGCCAACTGGACAAGGCGGCGGCCACCCTGGAGCGCGCGCTGCACATTCAGCCGAACAACCCGGCAACGCTGCACTACCTTGGCGTTTTGCGCCTGCAGCAAGGGCAGTATGAACAGGCCGAAACGCTGGCGCTGCGCTCCAACCTGCGGGTTGGCAACAATCACGCCCTGCGCAGCCGCAACCTGCAGTTGATAGAAGCCGCGCACAAGGCCCAAGGCTCCGGCATGCTGCCGACGGCTGCACACTGACGGTGATCAGACGCTGCGCGTCAGGCCACCATCGACCTGCTTTGCACCCACGCGCATTACCCGGTAAAGTCGGCGCCAGGGCGCTGGCTGCGCCTGCGGTCCGCGCCAAGGGGTTTCCCGAGCCATGCGTCATCATATTTCCATACCAGCTCCCGGCTTGTCGGCGGACCGAGCCCCAAAGGAGTTGGCATGCCCGCCACCAATGCATCCCGCCACCATGGCCTGCTCGACCTGCCCGCCTTGCGCAAACGTGCCAAACGCTTGCTCACCGCCCTGAAAAACGACGAGGCCGACGACACCGGCGAGCAGCTGCGCGCGCTCGGCCTGTCCGGCCCTGACTACCGGCTTGCCGATACCCAATGGCTGGTGGCCCGCCAGGCCGGCTTTGCCAGCTGGCCCAAGCTCAAGGCCCATGCCGATGCCGTCGCTTTCGCGGCACGCCACCCTGGCTTTACCGCCGATGACGAAGCAGCCGTGCAGCATTGGCGCTGCGGCAACGACATCGCCCACAGCTTGCGCACGGCCGGTTTTGCCGGTGCGTTCCAGATGTTCGACGACCCCATGGTCATGGGGCCCGTCTGCGCACTGCCCGAGGAACAGTATTGGCAGGTTCGGGCCGCTTACATACAGCAGGCGTTCAACCTGAGCATCCAGGACGTCGAGCAACGCCTAGCGGCGCAACGCACCGCCCTGGCCGGATTGAACAGCGACAGCAAGATCGTGCTGTGGTGCGAGGGTGACGCTTACGACCAGCTGTTCCTGATCCGCGTACTCGCCAGCCTGCCCAGCCTGCCGCGCCGCTTGGAGCTGATCGAAATCACCCAAGTACCTGGCGTCGAGCGCTTCATTGGTATCGGCCAGCTGGCCCCGGACCTGCTCGCCTGGCTATGGCCACAACGTCGCGCGCTGGGTGAGGACGTGCTGGCCCTGGCCCGGCAGACATGGGCGGCCTATACCGCACCGGACCCAAGGGCCTGGGCTGCCCTGGCAGACATCCAGCATACCGCCTTGCCGTTGCTGGGCCGGGCCCTTGCGCGGCAACTTCAGGAGCTGCCGGGGGCGAACGACGGTTTGAGCCTCACCGAGCGCCTGCTATTACGCGTTCTGGAGTCACACGGCGAGCTGCCGGCCGGACGTGTGTTTGCCCAGTTGATGATGCGGGATGAACCGCTGCCTTACCTGGGCGACATGATGTTCCATGTTTTGCTGCAGCCCCTGATCCATGCACCGCACCCGCTGCTGCTGGAAGGCCCGGGCGAGTCTTGGGCACAACGGCCGTTGCGGCTGACTGCTCTTGCCGAGCAGCTGCTCGCGGGGCAGGCGCATTGGCTTGACCACAACCCTGCGCAGCGATGGGTGGGTGGAGTGCTTATCAATGCCGCGGACAGGCCCTGGGTGGTCAGCGAACAGGGCGAAGTATGGCAGCGCAAATAGCCCGCTCGAGCCTGATCAGGTAAAGCGGTGGATGGCACCGGCAAGTCAGCTCTCATGGAACTGCCCATAACTCATCGCATTAGCAGGGATCCTGGACTGCCCCCAAGAAGTTGGACACCAATCCAACCCTTTGGGGGATCTATGGGTAAATACACAGAGCAGTTCAAGCTCACGGCTATCACCGCTTACCTAGAGGGCAACCGGGGCTTTCGCAAGGTGGCACAACACTTTGGCATCGATTTCAGCCTACTTCGGCGCTGGGTTGCTGGCTACCAAGTCGATGCCAGCCTCAGCCCTCGCTCGCATGGTCGCCGCTACACCGAGGAATTCAAGCGACGGGTGCTCAAGTACATGCTTGAGCATCGTCTGTCCTTGCGCCAAACAGCGGCGCACTTTGGCCTTGGACAGTCCTCACAGATAGGCATTTGGCTGCGGCAGCACTACAGTGGCAGTCCTGTAGCCACTCTCGCCAAACAAAGAAAATCAGCCGTGCCGAAGAAAATTAAGCCCATTAAGCCGACAGACACCAATGACGCAGAGAAATCTCGTGAGCAGTTGTTGAGCGAGCTCGAGTATCTGCGCATGGAGAATGATGTCCTAAAGGAGTTAAAGGCTCTGCGAGAGGAGAAGGAGCGAACACGGACGAAAAAGCCCTGATCGTCTGCAAATTCAGACATAAATATCCGCTGCTTGACCTCTTGCAGATGGTGGGGTTGGCACGCAGTACCTTTTATTACCAGGTCAAGTGCCAGCAAAAGCCGGACAGGCACGCTTCGCTCAAGGAGTTGGTGCAGCGTGTCTATCACGAGGAGAAAGGGCTGTATGGCTACCGCCGAATTGCCCTTGCCATCAGGAACCAGGGAACTTGGTCAACAAGAAGGTCATTGAACGGTTGATGGCTGAGCTTGGTTTGCAGTCCGTTGTACGCCCGAAGAAGTATCGATCCTATCGCGGCATTGTCGGCAAGGTGGCCATGAATTTGCTGGAGCGTAATTTCGTCGCGCAACGCCCCAACCAGAAGTGGGTGACCGATGTCACTGAGTTCAAAGTGGCCCAGCAAAAGCTCTACCTGTCGCCCATGATGGACTTGTACAACGGTGAGATCATCGCCTATGAAACAGCTTGCCGGCCGACCTATGGCTTGGTCGGGAACATGCTGGAAAAGGCGCTCGATGGGTTGGGTGAAAAGCCCAAGCTAGTGATCCACTCAGATCAAGGATGGCATTACCAGCAGCCCCAATACCGCCATAAGCTCGCAGCGCGCGGTGTGAAGCAGAGCATGTCTCGCAAGGGTAATTGTCTGGATAATGCGGCGATGGAAAGCTTCTTCAGCACACTGAAGTCAGAGTTCTTCTACCTGAAGCGCTTTGAAAGCGTCGAAGAGCTGAAGGCTGGCCTGGAGGAGTACATCCATTATTACAACCATGATCGCATCAGGCTGAAACTCAATGGCCTGAGCCCTGTCAGCTACAGGACTCAGGCTACTGGCTAAAACTGTCCAACTTTTCGGGGGCAGTCCAAACTGTGGGAGCGGGCAAGCCCGCGAAGAAGCCCCACCGGCCCTTCAGCCATGCACCCAACGCCGATGCAGCCCACGCGCCAGGGCATCCAGCACAAACCCCAGCACCCCGATCAGCAGCACCATCGCCATCAGCTCGGAATACGCCAGCCGGTCGCGGGTATCGAGAATGAAATACCCAAGCCCCGCACTCACCCCGAGCATTTCGCACGGCACCAGCACGATCCACAGGATGCCGATGGCCAGGCGCACGCCAGTCAGCACATGGCCGATCACGCCGGGCACAATCACCTTGCACAAGGTCTCCCAGCGCGTGGCACTCAAACTGCGGCTCAACTGCAACCAGCGTGGGTCCAGCTGCCTTACCCCGGCCGCCGTGTTCAACAGGATCGGCCACAACGCGGCAAACGCCAGCAGGAAGTAGATAGGCTGGTCCCCCACGCCCATCAGCATCACCACCACCGGCATCCACGACAGCGGCGAGATCATGCGCAGGAACTGGAACGCCGGCGTGGTCGCAGCCTCCAGGTGCCGGTAGCTGCCCACCAGCAAGCCCAGCGGCACGCCGATCAGCAGCGCCAGCAGCAGCCCTACCAGGATACGTTTGAGGCTGACCCAGATATGCCCGTACACCTCGCCCTGCCCCAGCAACTCGACCAGGCTGGCCAGGGTCGCTGCCGGCGAAAAGCGCGCCGACAGGCCATCGGCCTGGCCAAACAACGCGATACCGGCCCACCACAACAGCAACAAACCCAGCAACCCGGCCAGCCCCAGGCCGGCATGAACGAAATGCGTGCGCATCAGACCGCGAACTCCTCGCTACGCTCGAAGTTATCGCCGATGCCGAACACCGACGGCCCGCCAACGCTGGCGATGGCGTTGCGCACGAAGCGGTCGTCGACCAGGTCGCGGGCGGTCAGTGCCGGGTCCAGGCCGGCCAGGAACGCGCTGTCACCCTCGATCAGGGTGGTTTTCAGGCGCTTGACCAGCTCTTCGGTGTAGCTGGGGAACGGGTAAGGCTGGAAATCGATGCGCTTTTCGTCCCACTGCTGGTGGCGAATGGCGCCACTGGCAATGTAACCGGCACGGTCCTCGGCGGCCGGTGCCAGCACTTTGCCGAGCACCGCAGGTTCATGCGGGGTGTACTTGTTGGGGCCGGCCTTGGACAACAATGCGGCGGCCTCGGCGCGGTGATCACGGGTCCATTGCTGCGCCTTGACGATGGCGTTGACCACCTTCTGCGACCACTCCGGGCGGTTGTTCAGGTCGTGCTCGTGCATGAACACCACGCAGCAGGCGTGGTTGCGCCACACATCGCCGGTAAAGCGTTGCACGCGGCCAACCTTGAGGTTCTCGGCCAGGGCGTTGAATGGCTCGGCGACGATATAGCCAGCAATGCGCTTGCTGGCCAGCGCTGGTGGCATGTCGGACGGCGGCAATACCAGCAGGTTGACTTCATTGCCAGCCAGCGGCGCATTGGCAGGCTTCGACACCGGGGTCAGGCCATTGTCGTTGAGCATCTGTTGCAGCACCACGTTGTGGATCGAGTACCAGAACGGGATGGCCACGGTCTTGCCACCGAGCTGTTTCATGTCGCTGATGTCCGGGGCCACGGTCAGGCCTGAACCGCCCACGTGGTTCCAGGCCACCACCTTGGCCGGCACCTTGCTGCCGTAGCGGGCCCATACGGTCATCGGCGACAGCAAGTGGATGACGTTGACCTGGCCAGAGATGAACGCCTCGATCACCTGCGCCCAGCTGCGCAGCAGCACCGGGCGCTCGGCCTTGATGCCTTCGGCCTCGAACAGGCCGTTGTTGTGCGCCACCAGCAGCGGCGTGGCGTCAGTGATCGGCAGGTAGCCGATACGCACCGGCGCGTCCGGCTCGGTGGCGGCACGGGCTTGCAGGCTCGACAGCAGCGGCAGCGCACCGGCAGCCGTGAGCATGGCGCCGAGCTTGAGGAAATCGCGACGCGAAGAAGAGGAACAGCAGTCATCCATGCACATGGACAGCCTCCGAGGGCAACGGGGTTGGGGTAGGTTCGACTGTGCGGCTTGCCCGCCGAAGGGTTTTGAGGATTTCGATGCGCAAGGCGCCCAGTTCCTCGACCCGCTGCGTCCGTGGTTGCGGCAGGTCGATGTGCCACTGCCCGAGGGTGTGCGCTGGGTGGTTGCCCAGTAGCAGAACGCGGTCGGACAGCAGCAGGGCTTCGTCGATATCGTGGGTGATCAGCACCGCCGCCGTGTTGTGGTTGGCGATCAGTTGCAGCAGCAGCAGCTGCATGTCGGCCCGGGTCACTTCATCCAGCGCGCCGAACGGCTCGTCGAGCAACAGCACTTCGGGCTGACGAGCCAGGCAGCGGGCCAGCGCGGTGCGCTGGGCCATGCCGCCGGACAACTGCGCCGGGTACTGGCCGCGAGCATGGGCCAGGCCCACGGCGGCAATCGCATGGTCGATGCGTGCGCGCCGTTCGGCGGCGGCAACTTTTGGCTGACGGGCAAAGTCCAGGCCGAAGGCGACGTTCTTCTCCAGGCTCAACCAGGGCAACAGGCTCGGGTCCTGGAAGGCCACCGCCAGGCGTGGGTGCGGGCCTTGCAGCGGCTGGCCGTGCAGGGTCACGCTGCCACCGCGGGGCTGCTGCAGGCCGGCCAGTACCCGCAACAGGCTGGACTTGCCGACCCCGCTCGGGCCGAGGATGGTCACCACTTCGCCGGGGGCCAGCTGCAGGTCGAACTGCGCCAGCACCGCCTGCCAGCCCCCCTCGCGCGGGTAGCCCAGGCTGATGTCGCGGGCTTCGAGCAACACTTGGCTCATGCCGCGCCCGCCTGGCGTTGCAGTTCGGCGCGCAGTTGCACCAGGCTGGGCGTGACGATCGGCACGAAGGCCGACTCGCGCCAGCGGCGGGCAAAGCCTTCGCCATACTCGCTGAGGTAGGCCTTGCCACCACTGGCCTGCAACTCCAGTTGCACGGCGTCGGCCGCGCTTTCGGCCAGGGTGATGCGCAGCTTGAACAAGGCTGCTGGCTGCTGCTGGAAGCGCCCATCGAGCAGGCCCTGCTTGAGCTCGCTCACGGTATTTTCCAGGCGCTCGCCGAGCACCTGGCGTGCTTCGTCGAGGAACGAGGCACGGCCATGCAGGTGTGCCTGCACTTCCGCCAACGCCCGCCGCGCAAGGCCAATGGCCATGCCGCACTGCAGCGCCAGGAACGCCGGGCGTACCCGGGGCAGGAATTCGCGGGCATTTTCGTGCAGCAACCAGCCACGCTGCAATTGCACCTGGTGGAAGGCCAGTGCAGCGGTGTTGCTCGACTGCAGGCCCATCAGTTGCAGGTCGTCGGAACGCTCCAGGCCCTGTGCGTCGGACGGAATGGCCAGCACGAACGGTGCGCCACCGGCTTCGTCTTCGATAGCCGCAGCCACCACGAAGCCGCTTTTGCGCAGGTTGGTCACCCAGTGCAGGCGCCCTTCCAACTGCCAGCCATCGGCTTGCGGGCGCCCTCGAACCTGCAGCGCTTCGATGCCGGACAGGAACTTCATGGCATTGGACAGCCCGGTGGCACCAGCCAGTTCGCCAGTCAGCAGGCGCGGTAACAGCTGCTCGCGCAGGGGCTGGTTGGGGCTGTGCAACAGGTATTCGATGAAGGCGCGCTGACCCCAGCAGACGAACGCCGCTGCCAGCGAGCGGCTGGCGATTGCGGCGATGGCCTCGACCGCGTCGGTTACCTGCCCACCGGCGCCGCCCAAGGCCGGGTCGACACCGACACGCAGCAGTTGCGATTCGGCGATTTGCGCCAGCACCAGCTGCGGCTCGCACTGGCCCCGGTCAATGGCCTCGGCATTGGCATCCAGCCAGTGTCGAAATGCACAATCTTGCATGGTCTTGCTCCTTTGAAAACGCCGGGGCCGCTTGGCGGCCCATTCGCGGCACAAGGCCGCTCCTACAACGATCGCGCTACGACCGATATCGCACGCGGATCATGCAGAAGGTTGCCAGCGGTACTTGCCGAGCTCGTCATTGAGCGGCGTCTGGGCGAACACATTAGCAAAGTTGCACAGGGTTGCGAGGCTCACACCCAGAATCACCTCAAGGGCATTGCCCTCGCTGAAACCGGCTGCGCGGAAGGCCTGGTAAGTGGGTTCGCTGACATTGCCACGGGTGGCGATCACTTCGCGGGCGAACGCAGCCAGGGTTTCATAACGGGCATCGGGCAGCTCGCCACGGGCACGCAGGGCATCGACCACCTCCTGCGGCAGCTTGGCCTTGTTCAGGGCCACAGCCGTGTGGCCGGCCACGCAGAAGTCACAGCCATGCTGGGTGGCTGCAATCAACTGCACCACTTCACGCTCGGCCAGGCTCAGTTCGGATTTGCCGTTGAGTGCCGAAACGGTCACGTAGGTTTCCAGTGCCGCCGGGGCATTGGCCAGCACGCCCAGCAGGTTGGGGATGAAGCCGGAATTCTTCTGGGCGTTCTCGAGGAACGGACGAGCCGCTTCCGGGGCGCTCTGCAGCGTGTGTAAAGTAATGCGCGAGGACATGGAGTGGTCTCCTTTTGATGGGTGTCACTACAGTCTGTTGGTTATAAGAACTACCCTCCATATTCATCAGTCGCCTTTCCTTGCTCTTGAGTCTTTGCATTAGATGATTTCGTCCAGCCACCTTGTCGATTGGTTATTAGAGGGCCTGGAGCTCGATGCCAGCCTGTTCCATGTTGGCCGCTATTGCGGCGGCTGGCACGCCAGCACCGAAGGCATGGGCCGGGCCAGCTTCCACCTGGTGGTGCAAGGGCATTGCTGGCTGCACATCGATGGCCAGCCCGAGGCACTGCGCCTGGAGGCCGGCGATGCAGTGTTCCTGCTGCGCGATCTCGGCTATCGCCTGGCCAGCGACCAGGACCCGGCCAGTGCTTGCGCCCAGCCGCGCCAACACATGCAGGCCTTGGACGCCGAAGCGGTCGATGGCGTGGGGTTGGTATGTGGTTTCTTCCATTTCAGGCCGGGCTTGTCGGCGCTGATCGTCGAGGGCTTGGCTGACTGGATATTGCTGCGCGCCGATGAACCGGCCGGGCATGCGGCGCGGGCGTTGTTCGAGCTGATCCTGGAGGAATGCCGGCGCGCCGCCGGGCCGTCACAGACGCTGCTGGAGCGGCTGACGCACTTGTTGTTCCTGTATGTGCTGCGCCAGCAGGTGCATGCCGGGCAATCGCTGGGCGGGCTGGTCGCCCTCGCCCGGCAACCGGCGTTTGCCGGGTTGCTGGAGCAGTTGATCGAGCAACCAGGGCAAGCATGGACATTGGAAAGCATGGCCGCCTGCACCGGGTTGTCGCGGTCGGCATTTTTCAAGCGTTTCAATGAGCTGGCGGGGCAGTCGCCGGGGCAAGTACTGCTGGCGTTGCGCATGCGCCATGCCAGCCAGTTGCTGCGGGCGGGGCATACCGTGGAGCAGGTGGGGGCGCAGGCGGGGTATCAATCGGTGGCGGCGTTTACCCGGGCGTTTGCCAAGGCGATGGGGGTACAGCCGGGGGCGTATCGGCGAGAGCATGAGGGGCGTTAGCCTGGACTGGCCTCTTCGCGGGTAAACCCGCTCCCACAGGTACCCCACAAGTTTCAGAGATTGTGATGCCCCTGTGGGAGCGGGTTTACCCGCGAAGAGGCCGGTGCAGGCAACAGATTCAGACCTGACTGACTGGAATATCCCCTGCCCCTTTGCCCTCCCGCCGCTCACCCATCCAGGCATTGACCTTCTGCCCGAATTCGGCCGGCGCCTTGCGCCCGAACCGCCGCGCCAGGTCAAGAATGGTCTGCTGCGCCAAGGCCTCTTCCATGCGCTTCTGCGCACCCAGCATCACCGCGTGGATCGCGCAGGTGCCCTCGGTTGCCCAACCTGGGGGCGAACCCTCGAACAGGCTGCAACGCTCGCGAACTTCGCGGCAGTCGAAGATCTTCTTCGGCCCGTCGATGGCATTGACGATATCCAGCACGGTGATTTCATCCGACGGCCGCGCCAGCCTGAAGCCACCACGCACGCCTTCGGTGGCGGCCACCAGACCGGCACGGGCCAGCTTGGTGAATACCTTGGCCAGGTACTCCTGAGGTACACCCTGCAGCTCCGCCAGGTCGCGCACGCTGGACTCACGCGAGTCGCCCCGCTCGTCCACCAGGAACAGCAGGCAATGGATACCGTATTCGACGCCAGCACTGTAGAGCGACATATCTATCTCCGACCAATCTTGTCGCAAATGATACGCCTGTAGTACCTGCGCCGCAAAGCTCGCAGCTGCCGCCGGTCGGCCTGCTTTTTTCATTCGTCCCAGTAAATACGGCTATTTCGGCCAGGAAACGGTGGTGCGCAATGTCGCCTGCGTGCAAAAAAAACTTGCACGCAATAACTACGACAAATACAGTCGTAGTTATTCGAGTGGCACACAACTCGCCCTCGAAGCCCTCTTCGAACCTTGCGGAGCACCCTCATGAAATCGAACATCCTCATCATCGGTGCCGGCTTTGCCGGTGTATGGAGCGCCCTGAGCGCCGCGCGCCTGCTCGACCAGGCCCAACGTGCCGACATCAGCATCAGTGTCCTCGCTCCGCAGCCTGAACTGCGCATTCGCCCGCGCTTCTACGAGGCCGATGTGCACGGCATGAAGGCCCCGCTGGGCGAGCTGTTCGAAGCCGTGGGCATTTACTTCATCCCAGGCAACGCCGACAGCATCGATACCGAAGGGCGCAGCGTCAGCTACACCGACACCCAGGGGCACCAGCAACAGATCGCCTACGACCGTCTGATCCTTGCCGCGGGCAGCCAGGTCGCGCGACCGGCAGTGCCTGGCTTGTCCGAACATGCATTCGATGTCGACCAGATGGAATCGGCCATGCGCCTGGAACAGCACCTGGTCGGCCTGGCCGCCCTGCCCGCTTCGCCTGCACGCAATACTGTGGTGGTCTGCGGTGGTGGCTTCACAGGTATTGAAACCGCCACGGAAATGCCTGCCCGCCTGCGTGCCATCCTCGGCGCCAGTGCGGCGCTGCGGGTGGTGGTGGTCGACCGTGGTGCGCAAATTGGTGCGGCGCTGGGCGCGGGTATCACGCCGTCGATCATCGCCGCCTGCGAGCAGGCCGGGGTCGAGTGGAAGGCCGGGGCTTCGGTGGTGGCTGTCGATGCCGGTGGCGTTACCCTGGACAACGGCGACCATATCGCCAGCAACACCGTGATCTGGACTGTTGGCGTGAAGGCCAGCCCGCTGACTGCACAGGTTGCCGGCGAACGCGACAACTTCGGCCGTCTGAAAGTGGACAGTCACCTGAAGGTGCTGGGCCAGGAGCATGTGTACGCCACGGGTGACACCGCCTGGGCCGCGGTGGACGAGCTGGGCAACCACGCCCTGATGACCTGCCAGCACGCCATCCCCATGGGGCGCC
This sequence comes from Pseudomonas sp. TE3-3-F2023, assembly GCF_036784815.1. Classification (NCBI taxonomy): domain Bacteria; kingdom Pseudomonadati; phylum Pseudomonadota; class Gammaproteobacteria; order Pseudomonadales; family Pseudomonadaceae; genus Pseudomonas; species Pseudomonas sp. TE3-3-F2023. The sequence goes on from NZ_CP145113.1 coordinate 4,053,003, forward strand.
ACTCCGGCAACAACGCCGCAGCCGACCTGCTCGGCCTGCAGCCGGTGGTGTACCGCCAGCCCAAGTACGTCACCTGCCTGGACCTGGGCGAATGGGGCGCGACGTTCAGCGAGGGTTGGGAGCGCGAACTGAAGCTGCACGGCCAGGAAGGCAAGGACCTCAAACGCCAGATCAACTCGGTGTGGATCTACCCGCCGGCGGCTGACCGAGCCCTGGCACTGGCCGCTGCCGACCCACTGATCGCGATCGTCTGACCGCAGCAAGGCGTGAGCTGAAATAGCCGGGGCCGCGTTGCGGCCCATTCGCAGCACAAGGCTGCTCCTACAGGCAACGCGATTGCTTTGCAGGAGCAGCCTTGTGCTGCGAATGGGCTGCAACGCAGCCCCTTTTACAGCAACGCCAATCTATCAGTCACTGGCACTCACAACCCGCCCCGCCTTCCCGGCAGCCGTGCCCCGAGTCGCCAGGCAGTAGTACAGCGGCACCGTCACCAGCAAGCCGAACAGCCACGACAGGTCAGCCCCTTCGACGATATTGGAATACGGCCCCACATACAGCGACGTATTGGCAAACGGCAACTGCACCAGGATGCCGCAGGCATAGGCAATGATCGCGTGGTGGTTGAAGCGGCCATAGATGCCCCCGTCGGCGCTGAAGATCGAAGCGATGTCGTACTGGCCCTTCTTGATCAGGTAGAAGTCGATCAGGTTGATCGATGCCCACGGCACCAGCACCAGCAGCAGCGCCAGGATCAAGCCGATGAACTGGCCGATGAAGTCCGCCGAGGCATTCAGCGCGACCATGCCGCAGCCCACCAGAATCACCGTAGCCAGCACCACCCGTACCTTGATGCTCGGCGTCCAATCGGCGATGAAGGTCTGGATTGCAGTCACGATCGACAGCACGGCGCCATACAGGTTGAGGGCGTTGTGGCTGATGATGTTGAGCAGGAACAGCACCATCAGGATCGGGCCCAACCAGCCGGTGGCCTGCTTGACCGCGTCCATCGCATCGGTACCTTCCGGCACGCACAGCACTGCCACCGCACCAAAGCTGAAGCACAGGATGGTCCCCAGGGTAGCGCCGAAGTAGGTGGCCCAGAACGGCTTGGCAATGCCCACTTCGCGCGGCAGGTAGCGCGAGTAGTCGGAGGTGTACGGCGAGAAGCTTATCTGCCAGATGGTGCCCAGCGACACGGTGGCGATGAAGCCCGACAGGTTGAACGCGCCACGGCTGAAGAAGTCGGCCGGCAGTTCCTGGGCGAACATCATGATGAAGCCGGCCAGCAGCGCCGAACCCATCACCCAGGTACCGATACGGTTGAGGATGTGGATGAAACGATAGCCGATCACGCCAATGGCGGTGGCACTCAGCGCACCGATCACGATCGCACCCGGCATCGGCACGCTCGGGGTGATGCCGTGGATGGTCTTGCCCGCCAGGACGATGTTGGAAATGAAGAAACCGACATAGATCAGCGCGGTGAAGAACACGATCAGCAAGGCGCCGTAGCGGCCGAACTGGCCACGGCTCTGCACCATCTGTGGAATGCCCAGCTGCGGTCCCTGCGCAGAAGCAAGGGCAATGACCACGCCCCCTAAAAGATGGCCCAGCACGATGGCGACCAGCCCCCATAACAGGTTCAGGTGGAACACCTGGACCACCATGGCGCCGGTGACGATGGGCAGTGGCGCGATGTTGGTACTGAACCAGAGGGTGAACAGGTCGCGCGCCTTCCCGTGGCGCTCGGCAGGTGGAACGTAATCGACCGTGTGATTCTCGACAAACTGGTGTTGCGACGACGGTTGGGACATAGGATTCAGCTCGAAAGGTCGTTTTTATCTTTGTAAGGAAACCGCATCTAGGCGGCCTCTCAGCTGAAGACCATATTATGGTATTCCAAACTTTTGACAACACTGATCCGTAGGAAAAAACACCCACTGATCCGCTCGCACAACCTCTGCGGCAAACCGCCTTACCGCTCAAACCCACGGCATACAAGGGCTTGAGCCGTTCATCGCGCAATACCCTCGCTTGAAAATTCCGCTTGCAAAATAGGTATTACGGTATACCATCAGACACATCAACGATAAAAACCGCGGACCACCGCAGCCCTACAGAGGTACACCAGATGATCGACGCAACCGTCTACAAGCATGTCCTGGGCTCCTTCCCGTCCGGCGTTACCGTCATCACCACCCTGGACGACGATGGCTCGGTCGTCGGCCTGACCGCCAGCGCCTTCTCCTCCCTGTCGATGGACCCGCCGCTGGTGCTGTTCTGCCCCAACTACACCTCCGACTCCTACCCTGTGCTGATCAGGCAGAAGCGCTTTGCCATTCATCTGTTGTCCGGTGAACAGCAGGCAGAAGCCTATGCGTTCGCCAAGAAGGGCAAGGACAAGGCCAGTGGCATCGAGTGGTCCCTGAGCGAACTGGGCAACCCGATCCTGGCCGGTGCCACCGCGGTCATCGAATGCGAATTGTGGCGCGAATACGAAGGTGGCGACCACGCCATCATGGTCGGCAAGGTACACAACCTGATCGTCCCTGAAGAGGCGCCACGGCCGATGGTGTACTGCCGCGGCAAGATGGCCAGCCTGCCGGCCTTTGCCTGAAACCTGTACTGAATCGAGACCGCTGGTGCCAACCCTGCCAGGCGCCAGCCCCTTTCAAGCGTTGAGGAAAGCCCCATGAAATTTTCGTTGTTCGTGCACATGGAACGTTGGGATGAACAGGTCAGCCACCGCCAGCTGTTCGAAGACCTGACCGAACTGACCCTGATGGCCGAGAACGGCGGTTTCAGCACCGTGTGGATCGGCGAACACCACGCCATGGAGTACACCATTTCGCCAAGCCCGATGCCGTTGCTGGCGTACCTGGCTGCGCGCACCGACAAGATCCGCCTGGGCGCCGGCACCATCATCGCGCCGTTCTGGAACCCGATCCGCGTGGCGGGCGAATGCGCCCTGCTCGACGTGATCAGCAAGGGCCGCATGGAAGTGGGCCTGGCGCGTGGCGCCTACCAGTTCGAGTTCGACCGCATGGCAGGTGGCATGCCGGCTACCGACGGCGGCAAGGCACTGCGCGAAATGGTGCCGGTTGTGCGCAAGCTGTGGGAAGGCGACTACGCCCATGACGGCGAAGTGTACAAGTTCCCCACGTCCACCAGCGTACCGAAGCCGTTCAACGCCACCCCACCGATGTGGATCGCTGCCCGCGACCCGGACTCGCACAACTTCGCCGTGGCCAATGGCTGCAACGTCATGGTCACCCCGCTGATGAAGGGTGACGAGGAAGTGCTGGACCTGAAGAACAAATTCCAGGCCGCACTGGACAACAACCCTGGCGTGCCACGCCCGCAACTGATGGTGCTGCGCCACACCCACGTGCACAGCCCGGCCGAGCCGGAAGGCTGGAAAGTCGGCGCCCAGGCCATCTCGCGCTTCTACCGCACCTTCGATGCATGGTTCGGCAACAAGACCACCCCGGTCAACGGTTTCCTGGAGCCGAGCCCGGAGTCGAAGTTCGCCGAAGTGCCGGCGTTCGAGCTGGAGAACATCCGCAAGAACACCATGATCGGCACGCCAGAAGAGATCATCGCGCGTATCAAGTACTACCAGGAACTCGGCGTCGACGAGTTCAGCTTCTGGTGCGACAACAGCCTGCCCCACGCCGAGAAGAAGAAATCGCTGGAGCTGTTCATCAAGGAAGTGGTGCCGGCGTTCGCCTGAATTCCCATTGCCTGAAACATTGCGGGACGCGCCCGCTCCCGTGGGCCCCGTGGCCCGCGTGAGCGGGCTTTTTTTTGAAGCCTGCACCGGCCTCTTCGCGGGCTTGCCCGCTCCCACAGGGACAGCACAGGCCATGAATGCCGTGCGATCCCTGTGGGAGCGGGCAAGCCCGCGAAGAGGCCAGTACAGAAACCGCAGGAATCAAGGCATCAGGCCACCTTTCGTCCCCTCGCAAGAGAAATTTCCAGCCACCTCTTGCACAACAAATATTATGGTATACCATCAGACAACAAGAGCTGATAACCCTCACCAGGAGCCACCCATGAGTTTCGAAATCCGCAAGATCGTCACCTACTCCGAAGAGACCCGCATCGAAGGCGGCAAGGCCACCGACAAGCCGGTGACCATGGTCGGCCTGGCCGTCGTGATCAAGAACCCATGGGCTGGTCGCGGTTTTGTTGAGGATCTGAAGCCGGAAATCCGTGCCAACTGCTCGGACCTGGGTGCCCTGATGGTCGAGCGCCTGACGGCTGCCATCGGCGGCGCCGACAAGATCGAAGCCTACGGCAAGGCCGCAGTCGTCGGCGCCGACGGCGAAATCGAACACGCCTCGGCGGTGATCCACACCCTGCGCTTTGGCAACCACTACCGCGAAGCGGTACAGGCCAAGAGCTACCTGAGCTTCACCAACAAGCGCGGCGGCCCGGGCACCTCGATCCAGATCCCGATGATGCAGAAGGACGACGAAGGCCTGCGTTCGCACTACATCACCCTGGAAATGCAGATCGAAGATGCCCCGCGTGCCGATGAAATCGTCGTGGTCCTGGGCGCCTCCGACGGCGGCCGCCTGCACCCGCGCATCGGTAACCGCTATATCGACCTGGAAGAACTGGCCGCCGAAAAAGCCAACGCTCAATAACAACAACCAAGACGGGCCGGGGCGTGGCGTGCTTACCCGCCGCGCCCGACCTTCAAGGAGCGCCCTCCATGATTCAGCCTGTCGCTGAACGCACACCCGCCGGCACCAGCTACCTGTCCGTCGGCCAGGGTCAACCCGTGGTACTGATCCACGGCGTGGGCCTGAACAAGGAAATGTGGGGTGGTCAGATCGTGGGCCTGGCCAACGACTACCGCGTCATCACCTACGACATGCTCGGCCACGGCCAGAGCGCGCTGCCGGCCGCCGACATCGGCCTGGAAGGCTACGCCGACCAACTCGCCGAACTGCTCGACCACCTGCAGATTCAACAAGCCACCGTGATCGGCTTCTCCATGGGCGGCCTGGTCGCCCGGGCATTTGCCCTCAACTACCCGCAGCGCCTGGCTGCACTGGTCGTGCTCAACAGCGTGTTCAACCGCACCCCCGAGCAGAGTGCCGGCGTCATCGCCCGCGCCGCCCAGGCTGCACAGCTTGGCCCCGACGCCAACGTCGACGCCGCGCTCGACCGCTGGTTCAGCCGAGAATACAAGGCTGCCAACCCGGCGCAGGTCGCTGCCATTCGCCAGGTGCTGGCGAGCAACGACCCGCAGGGCTACCACACCACTTATTCGCTGTTCGCCACCCAGGACATGTACCGCGCCGCCGACCTGGCCAGTATCCAGGTGCCGACGCTGATCGCCACCGGCGAACTCGACTCGGGATCCACCCCGGCCATGACCCGCCAGCTCGCCGCCAGCATTCCTGGCGCGCATAGCGTGGTCCTCGCCGAGCAACGGCATATGATGCCGGTGGAAGCACCGCGTGAAGTCAACAAGATGCTGCTGGACTTCCTCGCGCAAGCCCGCACCCTCACCGAATCCGCCAAGGGGATTGTTGCATGACCCTCGTTCGTTTCCAGATGTGCATCGACGGCCAATGGCGCGATGCCCAGAGCGGCAAGACCTTCGACAGCCTCAACCCGGCCACCGCCCAGGCCTGGGCGCAACTGCCCGACGCCGACGAGGCCGATGTGGAGCTGGCCGTGCAGGCCGCCCAGCGTGCCTTCGACAGCAAGGAGTGGCGCAGCATCACCGCCACCGCGCGCGGCAAGCTGCTGCGTCGCCTGGGTGACCTGATTGCCGAAAACAAGGAACACCTGGCCCAACTGGAAAGCCGTGACAACGGCAAGCTGATCCGCGAAACCCGCGGCCAGGTCGGCTACCTGCCAGAGTTCTTCCACTACACCGCAGGCCTTGCCGACAAGCTTGAAGGCGGCACCCTGCCGCTGGACAAGCCCGACCTGTTCGCCTACACCGTGCACGAGCCGATCGGCGTGGTGGCCGGGATCATCCCGTGGAACAGCCCGCTGTACCTCACTGCGATCAAGCTGGCCCCGGCCCTGGCCGCCGGCAATACCATCGTGCTCAAGCCGTCCGAGCACGCCTCGGCGACCATCCTCGAGCTGGCCCGCCTGGTCCTCGAAGCCGGCTTCCCGCCAGGCGTGGTCAACGTGGTCACCGGCTACGGCCCCAGCACCGGCGCGGCGCTGACCCGCCACCCGCTGGTGCGCAAGATTGCCTTTACCGGCGGCGCCGCCACCGCCCGCCACGTGGTGCGCAGCAGCGCCGAGAACTTCGCCAAGCTGTCGCTGGAGCTGGGCGGCAAGTCGCCGAACATCATCTTCGCCGACGCCGACCTGGACAGCGCCATCAACGGCGCCGTGGCCGGCATTTATGCCGCCTCCGGGCAAAGCTGCGTGGCAGGCTCGCGCCTGCTGGTGCAGGACGAGATCTTCGACGAATTCGTCGAACGCCTGATCGCCCGCGCCAAGCGCATCCGCATCGGCAACCCGCAGGACGACGCCAGCGAAATGGGCCCCATGGCCACCGCGCAGCAGCTGGCCGTGGTCGAAGGCCTGGTTGCCGCTGCCAAGGCCGAAGGCGCCAAGCTGCACATGGGCGGCAAACGTGCCGAGGTCGAGGGTGACGGCTGGTTCTACGAGCCGACCCTGTTCGAGTGTGACAGCAACTCGATGACCATCATGCAGGAAGAGGTGTTCGGCCCGGTTGCTGCGGTAATCCGCTTCAAGACCGAGGAAGAGGCCCTGGCCATCGCCAACGACTCGCAGTTCGGCCTGGCCGCCGGCATCTGGACCCGCGACCTGGGCCGTGCCCACCGCCTGGCCCGCGACGTGCGTTCGGGGATCATCTGGGTCAACACCTACCGTGCCGTGTCGGCCATGGCGCCGATCGGCGGCTTCAAGAACAGCGGCTACGGCCGTGAGAGCGGCATCGATTCGGTGCTGGCCTATACCGAGCTGAAGACGGTGTGGATCAACCTGTCCACCGCGCCGATGCCCGACCCGTTTGTGATGCGCTAAGAGGTAGCACAAGATGATCGAACCAGGCATCTACAAAGACGTGATGGGCTCCTTCCCATCCGGCGTCACGGTGGTCACCACCCTCGACGCCGACGGCGGCATCGTCGGCATCACTGCCAGCGCGTTCAGCGCGCTGTCGATCGACCCGGCGCTGGTGCTGTTCTGCCCCAACTACGCCTCCGACACCTACCCCATCCTGCGTGACAGCAAGCAGTTCGCGATTCACCTGCTGTCTGCCGACCAGACCGCCGAGGCCTATGCCTTCGCCGGCAAGGGCAAGGACAAGGCCAAAGGCATCGACTGGCACCTGAGCGAGCTGGGCAACCCGCTGCTGGCCAAGGCCACGGCGATCATCGAGTGCGAACTGTGGCGCGAGTACGACGGCGGTGACCACGCGATCATCGTCGGCGCGGTGAAGAACCTGGTGCTGCCGGCCGAGCCGGTGACGCCAATGGTCTACCACAAGGGCAAGCTGGGCGCCCTGCCGCCCCTGGGCTGACCTTGAGATCGCCGGGGCTGCCGTGCAGCCCATCGCCGGCAAGCCAGCTCCCACAGGGATTCCACAGGCCTGTGGCCCTGCGCTGTATCTGTGGGAGCTGGCTTGCCGGCGATGGGCCGCACAGCGGCCCCTGTTTCACCCTTTTTTAGGGGCCGCGTTATCGTCTCACCCTCGGTTGCGTCCCCTGTTTTATTCCGGAGTACTGCACATGAGTAATGAAAAGTACGAAAAAGGCCTGCAGATCCGCACCCAAGTGCTGGGCGAGGACTACGTCAACCGCTCGATCCAGAACGCCGACGACTTCACCAGGCCATTGCAGGAGCTGGTCACCGAATACTGCTGGGGCCACGTCTGGGGCCGCGAAGGCTTGTCGCTCAAAGAGCGCAGCATGATAAACTTGGCCATGATTTCCGCGCTCAACCGGCCCCACGAGCTCAAGCTGCACATTCGCGGCGCCTTGCGTAATGGCCTGAGCCGTGAACAGATTCGCGAGATCCTGCTCCAGGTCGGCATTTATTGCGGCGTGCCCGCGGCGGTGGACAGTTTCCGCCTGGCCCGCGAAGCGTTCGCTGAAGCCGATGCGGAGTCAACCCGTTAACACCGGGCTGTTCGAACCCACGCAAGGAGCACCCAAGGTTCGTGGTGCTGTTGCGGTTGCGGCCGGGCAGCCTCTTTAAGAGCGCACTTGATGAAACGCCAGCCACTCGACGACAGCTTCAAGGTCAACCGCAACCCCGTTACCCTGCGCGAAATCGTGCTCGACAAGCTGCGCGCCGCGATCATGAACTTCCACCTGCTGCCAGGCGACCGCCTGGTCGAGCGCGACCTCTGCGACCGCCTCGGCGTCAGCCGCACCTCGGTGCGTGAAGCCCTGCGCCACCTGGAATCCGAAGGCCTGGTGGAATTCGCCGACGCCAAGGGCCCGCGCGTGGCCATCATCACCCTGGAAGACGCCCGCGACATCTACGAGCTGCGCTGCGTGCTCGAAGGCCTGATCGTGCAGCTGTTCACCCTCAACGCCAAGGCCAAGGACATCCGCGCCCTGGAACGGGCGCTGGAGGTCAACCGCGAAGCCCTCGAAGAAGGCGAACTGCAACAGGTGCTGGACTCGGTACAAGGTTTCTACGATGTGCTGCTGGAAGGCTCCGGCAACCAGGTGGCGGCCCAGCAGCTACGCCAGTTGCAGGCGCGCATCAGCTACCTGCGTGCCACCTCGGTGTCGCAGGAGAACCGCCGCGGCGCCAGCAACCGCGAAATGGAAAAGATCGTCGAGGCGATCAAGAGCGGCGACCCGCTGGTAGCCCATCAGGCCTCGGTCGACCACGTCCGCGCCGCCGCCAAGGTGGCCCTGGACTACCTGCGCCAGAAGCAGGATGACAACGTCAAGGTGCGCGAGATGGTCGAGCCCCTGGCCTTGAAGGACCCACGCATTTAAGCCACCCACAGGCCAGCGATCATGCCCAACGCCCCGCGCTACTGCCCGCACTGCACCACGGAACTGGCCCGGGGCGTTCCCACAGGCGACACCCACGAACGCCTGCACTGCACAGGCTGCGGCTACATCCACTACATCAACCCGAAGATCATCGCCGGCTGCATCATCGAGCGTGATGGCAAGTACCTGCTGTGCCAGCGCGCCATCCCCCCGCGCCCCGGCACCTGGACCTTGCCGGCCGGGTTCATGGAGGCCGGCGAAACCACCGAGCAGGCAGCCCTGCGCGAGGTCTGGGAAGAAAGCGGCGTACGCGCCGAGATCGTCTCGCCGTACTCGATCTTCAGCGTGCCGAAGATCAGCGAGGTCTACATCATCTTCCGCGCCATCGCCACCGAGGAAACCGGGCAGTACGGGACGGAAACGCTGGCGTACAGGTTTTTCGAGCCGGACGAGATCCCGTGGGACGAAATCTACTACCCGGCAATCCGGCAGATTCTCGAGCGTTATATCCTCGAGCGGCAGGCCGGGGTTTATGGCATCTACATGGGCAATGACGACACTGGCAAGGTGCACTTCATTCGCTAGCCTGGGCCGGCCCTATCGCCGGCAAGCCAGCTCCCACCTGGACCGCATCGACTTCAAGTCATGTGCAGTCCTGTGGGAGCTGGCTTGCCGGCGATAGGGCCGGTACAGCCACCAAAAATTCTCGCCAAACGTCTATTCTGGATGCACCCTTAAGGCCTTACGCAAAAGGACCAGCAGAGCACATGGCAAAATGGCTAGACGGCGGCGGGCTGATGGCCGAGCGCATCCGCAACCACGATTGGGCTGCCACCCCGCTGGGCCCGCTGGAGCATTGGCCCGACCCGCTGAAAACCAGCCTGACTCTGTGCCTGGCCTCACGCTTCCCGCAAGCCGTGCTCTGGGGCCCTGACCTGCTCACCCTGCACAACGACGCTTTCTCGCAGATCCTCGGGCAAAAGCCCTCAGCCCTGGGTATCCCCTTCCGCGCCGTGTGGCAGGAGGCCTGGGCCGAAATCGGCCACTTGGCCAACCGTGCTCTGGCTGGCGAGGCGGTGTACATAGAAGACTTCCCGCTCGTCATCGACCGCAACGGTGGCCCCGAAAAGGCCTATTTCACCTTCTGCTACAGCCCCATCCGCGACCACGACGGCAAGGTGCTGGGCATGCTGGATACCGTTACCGAAACCACCACCAGCGTGCTTGCCAACCAGCGCCTGAACTTTCTCGACAACCTGGGCCGCGCCGTGGCCGACTCTACCGACCCGGACCAGATCCTTGCCACTACCACGCGCATGCTGGTCGAGCACCTGCAACTGTCGAGTTGCGCCTATGCGGTGATGGAACCAGACGAAGACGGTTTCACCATCTGCGGTGACTCCGTGGCGCCCGGCTCGCCGCATCTGTTGGGCCGCTATCGGTTGCAGGATTTCGGCACGCTGGCGCTCGGACGCCTGCGCAGTGGCCTGCCGTTGGTCATCCAGGACAACCTGAGCGAGTTGCCCCCGCAGGAAGCTGCCACCTTCCAGGCCATCGGCATTACTGCGACCATTTGCATGCCCCTGATCAAAGGCGGCCGGCTGACTGCGCTGATGGCCATTCACGACAAGGCGCCACGGGAGTGGACCCACTACGAACAGGCGCTGATCAGCGAAGTCACAGAGCGCTCCTGGGCGCACATCCAGCGGGTACAGGCCCACGCCGAAGTCCGCGAAGCCATGGCGGCACTGGAGGCGCTGAATGCCACCCTCGAACAGCGCGTGGAAGAACGCACCAGCCAGCTGCTGCACACAGAAGCCGTGCTGCGCCAGGCCCAAAAGCTCGAAGCCATCGGCCAACTCACAGGCGGCGTGGCCCATGATTTCAACAACCTGCTGACCATCATTCGCTCGTCGCTGCATTTTCTGCAGCGCCCCAACCTCGACGCACAGCGCCGCGAGCGCTACCTCAAGACCATGTCCGACACCGTCGACCGCGGTACCAGGCTGACCGGCCAGTTGCTGGCCTTCGCCCGTCGCCAGGCCTTGAGCCCGCAAGTGTTCGAGGCCGGACCAAGGCTGGAGGCCATGGCCGACATGCTCGACACGGCCACTGGTGCGCGGATCCAGGTCGAGCTGGAGTTGCCGCAGGCACCTTGCCATATCCGCGCCGACCTCAACCAGCTGGAAACCGCAGTGATCAACCTGATGCTCAACGGCCGCGATGCCATGGCCGGCGAAGGCACCTTGCAGCTGCGCCTGCAGGCCGACCAGCGCCTGCCCGCCCTGCGCGGCCAGGCGCCACAGCCGGGCCCGTTCGCCGCGATCTCGGTGAGCGACAGCGGTGTCGGCATTGCCACCGAACTGCTGGAGCGCATCTTCGACCCGTTCTTCACCACCAAGGCGCCGGGCGAAGGCACCGGGCTCGGGCTGTCGCAGGTGTTCGGTTTTGCCAGGCAGTCCGGGGGCGATGTGCAGGTGAACAGCGTCCTGGGCCAGGGCACCACGTTTACCCTGTACCTGCCCCAGGAGCCACCGCCTGAGGCGTGACGGTCAACGGGTTCACTGCCAGGCCTGAGCCATGCGGGGTACTTGTGGGAGCTGGCTTGCCGGCGATGAGGCCAGTGAATTCAACCTATTTGACCGGCTATCAAACCCAGGGCCACCGTGATCATCGCCACCCCCGACACCCGGCCAACCAGCTTCGCCGCCCCCGGCCGGGTGCTCAGCACGGCTTTGGCGCCATAACCGACCAGCGAGTAGATCACCAGCGAGCTGCACAGGTGGACCAGGCCCAGCAGCAAGATCTGCAACGGCACCGGCCAGCTCGACTGCGGGTCTGTGAACTGCGGCAACAGGGCCAGGAACAGCAGGAACACTTTCGGGTTCAGGCCACTGACGCAAAACCCTTTCAACGCCCAGCGGGAACCCGACTCCCCCGCACCATCCTGCCCGGCCGCCGGCAATGCGGGGCTCAGCAGCAGGTTGCCACCCAGCCACAGCAGGTAGCTGCACCCCGCCAGCGTCAGCAAGGTGAGCGCCAGCGGGTGGCCGGCCAGCAGGCTACCGACCCCGGCCGCCACCACCAGGGTCGCGAGGAAATGCCCCGACAGCATTCCCGCCACCGCAGGCATCACCCAGCGCCCGCGCATGCCGGCCGAAATGGCGTAGGCCCAGTCCGCGCCCGGGGTAATCACGAACAGCATCGACACGGCCCAGAACGCCGTCAGAACACTGAGAGCCACTTGAATCTTCCTTTTTCCACTGCTTTGGGATGTCGAAAGATTACGGATTCCGCCGAGGGATTTTCTTTCGTATATTCCCCAACAGCCCTCAATTGCTGGAAGATTCTTCTTGATGGACAGGACTGATCGAAAAATTCTTGCCGAGCTGCAAAAGGACGGTCGGCTATCTGTGACCGAGTTGGCCGACCGTGTGGGGCTGAGCCTGTCGCCCTGCCATCGGCGCTTGAAGGCGCTGGAGGAATCCGGGGCGATTCTTGGCTATCACGCCCGCTTGGCGCCGAGCGCCCTGGGGCTGAACTTTGCCGCGCTGGTGTTCGTGACCTTGCGCGAAGTCACTCGTCAGCCGGTAGCGGACTTTGAAGCGGCGCTGGCCGAGATCCCGCAGATCGTCGAGGCGCAGCGGCTGTTTGGCGACCCGGATTACCTGCTGCATGTGGTGGCCAAGGATTTGCCGGCGTTCCAGAAACTGTATGACGAGCAGCTGACCAGCATTCCCAATGTGAAGCGCTTGAGTTCGACGCTGGTGATGAAAGAGGTGATTCAGGATCGGTTGTTGCCGATGTAGCGTTGTTGCCAGTGCCGGCCATTTCGCGGGTGAACCCGCTCCCACCTCGGCCGCATTGATTTCAAGTCATGCGCAGTACCTGTGGGAGCGGGTTCACCCGCGATAGGGCCGGCACTGGCAACCTTTTTATCTGCCCTGAAAACGTGCACGGCGCCCCACCAAAGCACACCACCTCTCGCCTCCACAAGGTCCGAACCCCGCTAGCCCAAGCCCTCCCGCTCCCTGGCACCCTCCTTGCTATCGTCCTCCGCTTGACCTTTTGTCAGCCTTAGGTTTTTTAAGGTTTATGGGCACATATTTACTAATTTCTCGTTATCCCCGCGCCCCGCATCATCGCTCCAACAAGAACGCGTCGCCCTTCGCCGGCACGCCCCCGGGCAGCTCCCGATGCCCTACCTTGCCTTGGAGTCAGTCATGACCAGTGCAGCCAATTCGGCACCCCTCATAGAAAAACACACGATCGGCTACGTGCCCCCGCAAGACCGCCATGGAAAGGTAAGGGATCTGTTCACACTGTGGTTCGGCGGCAACATCGCGCCGCTGCCCATCGTCACCGGTGCACTGGGTGTGCAACTGTTCCACCTGAACCTGGTGTGGGGCATCGTCGCCATCCTGGTCGGCCACCTGGTTGGTGGTGTACTGATGGCGCTGCACTCGGCCCAGGGCCCGCAGATGGGCATCCCGCAGATGATCCAGAGCCGCGCCCAGTTCGGCTCGCTCGGCGCGCTGCTGGTGGTGGTGATCGCCGGGGTCATGTACATCGGCTTCTTCGCCTCCAACATCGTCCTCGCCGGCAAGTCGCTGCACGGCGTGGTCGATGCCGTGCCGGTACCGGTGGGCATCGTCATCGGTGCACTGGGCTCGGGCATCATCGGCATCATCGGCTACCGCTTCATCCACGTGCTCAACCGCATCGGCACCTGGGTGCTGGGTATCGGCATCGTGGTCGGTTTCGGCTACATCTTCAGCCACGTGCAAAGCGACGACTTTCTCACCCGCGGCGGCTTCAACCTGGCCGGCTGGCTGGCCACCGTGTCGCTGGCGGCGCTGTGGCAGATCGCCTTTGCGCCCTACGTGTCGGACTACTCGCGCTACCTGCCGGCGGACGTGAAGGTCAGCTCGACGTTCTGGACTACCTACCTGGGCTCGGCCCTGGGTTCGAGCCTGTCGTTCATCTTCGGCGCCGTGGCGGTGCTGGCGATCCCGGCCGGCATGGACACCATGGACGCGGTCAAGCTGGCCACCGGCACCCTCGGCCCGATCATGCTGGTGCTGTTCCTGCTCAGCGTGATCAGCCACAACGCCCTCAACCTGTATGGCGCCGTGCTGTCGATCATCACCCTGGTGCAAACCTTCGCCCACCGCTGGATCCCCACCGCCAAGAGCCGCGCCGTGCTGTCGCTGGTAGTGCTGACGGCCTGCTGCGTGGTGGCGGTGTTCGCCTCGGCGGACTTCATCGGCCACTTCGTCGACATGGTGCTGGTGCTGCTGGTGGTGCTGGTGCCGTGGACAGCGATCAACCTGATCGACTTCTATGCCATCCACAAGGGTGACTACGATATCCAGTCGATCTTCCAGGTCGATGGCGGCATCTACGGGCGCTACAACCCGCAGGCGCTGATTGCCTATGCCGTGGGCATCGTGGTGCAGATCCCGTTCATGAACACGCCGCTGTATGTCGGGCCGATTTCCGAACATATCAACGGAGCGGACCTGTCGTGGCTGGTGGGGTTGGCCGTTACTTCGCCGCTGTACTGGTGGCTGGCCAGCCGTGACAGCGCCTACCGTCGCCGTCAGATGAGCGCCAAGGTGGCCATGGGGCATTGATTCAAACTGTACCGGCCTGTTCGCGGGTGAACCCGCTCCCACAGTGATATCGCACGTCTCAGGATCTGTGATTCCCCTGTGGGAGGGGGTTTACCCGCGAACAGGCCGGTACAGGCAACACATCAGTCAGAGGTTGTAGGCCCGCTCATTGTGCTCCGCAAGGTCCAGCCCCTGTTCTTCCTCTTCCCGGCTGGCCCGCAGCCCGATGGTCAGCTCGATCGCCCCCAGAATCGCCCAACTCACTACAAAGCAATACACGAAGGTGAACGCCACCCCCTTAAACTGCACCAATGCCTGCCCGACGGGTGACGCACCCTCCACATAACCGCCCAACGAAGGCGCGGCAAAGACCCCGGTAAGGATCGCGCCGACCATTCCGCCCACGCCATGCAGGCCGAACACATCCAGGCTGTCGTCGTAGCCCAGCGCCTGCTTCAACCGGGTCACGGCAAAGAAACAGATGGCCCCGGTCAACAGCCCGATCACCAGCGCGCCCAGCGGCCCGACAAATGCACAGGCCGGGGTAATCCCGACCAACCCTGCCAAAGCCCCTGAAGCTGCACCCAAGGCCGTCGGCCGACCATGCGCCACCTTCTCGGTCAGCAACCAGCCGACAATCCCCGCACAGGCCGCCACCATGGTCGCCAGCATCACCACCCCCGCCGCCTGGTTGGCCGCCAGCCCCGAGCCGACGTTGAAGCCGAACCAGCCCACCCACAGCAGCCCGGCGCCCACCAGGGTGAAACCGAGGTTGTGCGGCGGCATGGCCACCTGCGGGTAGCCCTTGCGCTTGCCCAGCATCAAGGCCGCAGCCAGCGCTGCCACACCGGAGTTGATATGCACGGCGGTACCACCGGCAAAGTCCAGCACGCCCCAGTCGACCAACAATGCCCCCGGCCCGCCCCAGACCATATGCGCGATCGGCGCATACACCAGCACGAACCAGGCGGCCATGAACAGCAATGAAGCACTGAACTTCATGCGCTCGGCAAAACCACCGGCAATCAGCGCCGGGGTGATGATGGCGAAGGTCAGCTGGAACACCGCGAACACGCCTTCGGGGATGCTACCGACCAGGCTGTCATGGCCGATGTCCAGCATCAGCGCCTTGTCCAGCCCGCCGATGAAACTGTTGACGGTCAACTGCCCCTCGACCATGCCGGTGGTGTCTACCACCAGGCTATAGCCGAACAGCACCCAGAGAATGCCGATCACCCCGGCAACGGCGAACAGCTGGGTGAACACCGAGAGGAAGTTCTTGGCCCGCACCATGCCACCGTAGAACAGTGCCAGGCCCGGGATGCACATCATCAGCACGAACATCGCAGCGCAGATCATCCAGGCGGTGTTGCCGGTGTCCAGGGTGGGATCGGCGGCGTGGGCCCGGGTGGTCAGGGCCAACAACATTACAGCGAGGGTGAGGTGCTTCATGGAGTCACTCCTGTGTGAATGGTGGGGGTGCCCTTGGGCTGCCTTGCAGCCCATCGCGACACAAGGCCGCTCCTGCAGGGGGCCGCGCAGGCACAGAGACGCGGTCCCCTGCAGGAGCGGCCTTGTGCCGCGAATGGGCCGCAAAGCGGCCCCAATTACCGATAACTCAGTACCGCGCCTGCCCCGGCACCCAGGCAGTCCCCGCCAAAGGCACTCGCGCCATCGCCGCAGCCTCCACGGTCAACGCCACCAGGTCCTCCGGGTCGAGGTTGTGCAAGTGCGACTTGCCACACGCCCGCGCCATGGTCTGCGCCTCCAGCACCAGCACCCGCAGGTAGTTGGCCAGACGGCGCCCGGCCTCCTCCGGGTTCAGGCGCCCGGCCAGTTCCGGGTCCTGGGTGGTAATGCCGGCCGGGTCGCGGCCATTTTGCCAGTCGTCATAGAAACCGGCCGCCGAGCCGATCTTCTTCAGTTCGGCATCCAGCCGCGGGTGGTTGTCACCCAGCGCGATCAACGCCGCAGTGCCAATGGCCACCGCATCAGCCCCGAGGGCCATGGCCTTGGCCACGTCGGCACCATTGCGAATACCACCGGAGACGATCAGCTGCACCTTGCGGTGCATGCCCATTTCCTGCAGCGCCTGCACTGCCTGTGGAATGGCCGGCAAGATGGGGATGCCAACGTGCTCGATGAACACTTCCTGAGTCGCGGCGGTACCGCCCTGCATGCCGTCGAGCACGATCACATCGGCACCGGCCTTCACCGCCAGCTTTACGTCGTAGTACGGGCGGCTGGCGCCGATCTTCACGTAGATGGGTTTTTCCCAGTCGGTGATCTCGCGGATCTCGGCAATCTTGATCGCCAGGTCATCCGGGCCGGTCCAGTCCGGGTGGCGGCAGGCGCTGCGTTGGTCGACGCCGATCGGCAAGGTGCGCATGCCGGCCACGCGCTCGGTCACCTTCATGCCCAGCAGCATGCCGCCACCGCCCGGCTTGGCACCCTGGCCGAGGACGATCTCGATGGCATCGGCCTTGCGCAGGTCATCGGGGTTCATGCCGTAGCGCGACGGCAGGTACTGGTACACCAGGTGTTGCGACTGGCCGCGCTCTTCCGGCGTCATGCCGCCGTCGCCCGTGGTGGTGCTGGTGCCGGCGATGGTCGCACCACGGCCAAGCGCCTCTTTGGCGTTGGCCGACAGCGCGCCGAAGCTCATGCCGGCGATGGTCACCGGTATCTTCAGGTGGATCGGCTTCTTGGCGAAGCGGGTGCCCAGCAACACATCGGTGCCGCACTTCTCGCGGTAGCCTTCCAGCGGGTAGCGCGACACGCTGGCACCGAGCAGCAGCAGGTCGTCGAAGTGCGGCACGCGGCGCTTGGTGCCACCACCGCGGATGTCGTAGATGCCGGTTTCGGCAGCACGCTGGATTTCCTGGATGGTCAGGCGATCGAAGGTGGCCGACTCACGCAGTACCGGGGGGAATTGCTCGCTCATGGGAATGCTCCTGAATCAGTACGCGCTGGCGTTGTCGACTTTGAAGTTGTACAGCTGGCGAGCCGAGCCGTAGCGTTTGAAATCGGCAGCCTTGTGGTCCAGGCCGGCCTTGTTCAGCAGTTCCTGCAGCTCTTGCAAGTGCTCGGCGCGCATCTCTTTCTCGATGCAGTCCGAGCCCAGCGACTGCACCGCACCTTTGACGTAGATGCGCACTTCGTACAGCGAATCGCCCAGCGCATCGCCGGCATCGCCACACACCACCAAACGCCCCGCCTGGCCCATGAAGCAGCTCATGTGGCCGATGCTGCCGCCGACGACGATATCCACGCCCTTCATGGAAATACCGCAACGCGCGCCGGCGTCGCCCTCGATCACCAGCAGCCCGCCGTGGGCGGTGGCGCCGGCGGCCTGGGAGGCGCTGCCCTTGACCCGCACCGAGCCGGACATCATGTTCTCGGCCACGCCGACACCGACGTTGCCATGCACGGTGACGCTGGCCTGCTGGTTCATGCCGGCGCAGTAGTAGCCGGCGTGGCCTTCGATATCCACGGCCACTGCGGCGTTGATGCCCACGGCCAGGTTGTGCTTGCCGTCGGGGTGGGTCACCCGCCATTCGTGGTCCTGCACCTCACCGTGCAAGGACTGGTTGAGGACTCGCACCGAGGTGCTGGAAAGGTCGATCGTCTTCATGTGGTTCTCCAGTGGTTCGGTGGCAGGTCAGGCGCCTTCGCGTTCCCAGACGTACAGGGTGGCCGGGGTCGGTTCCCAGACCTTGGCGTTCTCGATGCCCGGCAGGCTGGCCAACGCCTGGTACTCCGAGGCCATGGCCACGTAGTCATCGGTCTCGGCCAGCACGGCGGGCTTGCAGGCGATCGGGTCGCGGATCACGGCAAAGCCATTGCGGGTGCCGATGGCGAAGGTGAAGAAGCCATCGAGGTCCTCAAGGGCGCCATCCAGGGCCTGGGCCAGGCTGTCGCCCTGCTGCAGGCGCCAGGTCAGGTAGCCGGCGGCCACTTCGGTGTCGTTGTCGGTCTCGAAGCAGATGCCTTCGCGCTTGAGCTCCTGGCGCAGGCGGAAGTGGTTGGACAGCGAACCGTTGTGCACCAGGCACAGGTCGGCGCCGGTGGAGAACGGGTGGCTGCCCTCCATGGTCACGGCGCTTTCGGTGGCCATGCGGGTATGGCCGATGATGTGGCTGCCTTTCATTCCGGCCAGGCCGAAGCGGCTGGAGATTTCCGCCGGCAGGCCCATGCCCTTGAGGATCTCGATGCTCTGTCCGGCGCTCATGATGCGCACGTCAGGGGCCAGTTCGCTCAGGGCATGGCGGGCCGACGCCTCGCCGGTGTGCACCTTGAGCACGGCGGCGCTGGCGTTCTGGAACCAGTCCAGCGAGCAGCCCAGGCGCCCTTCCAGCTGGCCCATCAGGGCCGCCCAGGGGTAGTTGATGTCAGTGGCCTGCAGGGTGAGCTTGACCCAGCCATCGGCCACCTCGTCGCCGTAGATGGCAAAACCGGCGCTGTCCGGGCCACGGTCGGTCATGGCTTCGAGCATGGGTTCGAAGAGCTTGCCGAGCTGGGCTTCCAGCTCGGGCTTTTTCAGGTACAGACCTACGATTCCACACATGGTGATGCTCCTTACAAGGCAGTGGGCGACCGTTTTCGTGCTGGCCGCCCAAGGGATTGGGGGCGGTCAGAAGAACTCGGTGTAACGCTGGATTTCCCAGTCGGAGACATGGCGGCAGTACTCCACCCACTCCATGCGCTTGAGCTTGATGAACTCGTCGACGATCTCGCCGCCCAGCACTTCGCGGAACAGCGGATCGGCCTCCAGGGCGTCGGCGGCTTCCTTCAACGACTGCGGCAAGGTCTTGATACCGCGTGCGGCAATCTCTTCCAGGCTCAGGTTGTAGAGGTTCTCGTTGCACATCTCGCCCGGCTCCAGCTGACGGTCGATGCCATCGAGGCCGGCGGCGATGATCGCGGCGGTGACCAGGTACGGGTTGCAGCCAGCGTCCGGCAGGCGGAACTCCAGGCGGCCATAGGGGATACGCACCATCGCCGAGCGGTTGTTGGCGCCGTAGGCGACAAACGCCGGGGCCCAGGTGGCGCCGGATAGCGAGCGGCCGACCACCAGGCGCTTGTACGAGTTGACCGTGGGCGCAGCGAAGGCGCACAGCGCCGGGCCATGGGCCAGCAGGCCCGCGGCAAAGTGGTAGGCCAGCTTCGACAGGCCCATGCCGCTGCTGTCGGACGGGTCATGGAACAGGTTCTTGTTGGTGCTGCTGGCCAGCGACAGGTGGAAGTGCATGCCATTGCCGGCGCGCTTGGGGTCGGGCTTGGGCATGAACGAGCAGATCATCCCCAGGTCGTTGGCGATCTCGCCGGCGGCCATGCGGAAGAAGGTGAAGCGGTCGGCCGACTCCATGGCGTCGCTGTAGGTGTAGTTGATCTCGAACTGGCCGTTGGCGTCCTCGTGGTCGATCTGGTAGATGTCGAAGCCCACCGGCTGCAACGCCTCGGTCAGCCGCTCGAGGAACAGCCGCGAGCGCGACAGGCCTTTGTAGTCGTAGCAGGGCTTGTCGAGGTTGTCGGAAGCGTCCACCAGTTGCAGCTTGCCCTCCTCGTCGCGGCGGAACAGGCTGAACTCGGGCTCAAGGCCGGTGTTCAGGGTCCAGCCTTTGTCAGCCAGGCGCTGCACCTGCTGCTGCAACACGTAGCGGCTGTCGTAGGGCCAGGGTTGGCCGTTCACGTGGCCTACACACACCACCCGGCCGTACCCCGGCTGCCAGGGTACCGGGATCAAGGTCGAAAGGTCGCCGCGGGCCATGAAATCGGGGCCGTGCGGTTCCATGCCCATGCCGCAGATGGCGAACCCGGCAAAGCCGGCGCCCTCCTCGGCCACCATCTTCAGGCCCGAGACCGGCACCGATTTGGTCTTCGCCGAGCCATGGATATCGACGAACTGCGCCAGCACGTACTTGATGCCGTGCTGATCGAGGGTGCGCTGGGTTTCTGCTGGCAACATGGGTTGGACACTCCTGAGCAAGGGGCAATGATTCCGCAAGAGAAACTTACTTTCCTCACAGGAATGCAATGCGCTTGCCAACTTCATTCAGGTGCAACCTTGTGTTGCCTGTTCGGGCCTCTTCGCGGGCTTGTGGCAGCGGGTTTACCCGCGAAGAGGCCGGCACCGACAACCCAAAACCAAGCAGATTTCCACGCTCCGTTTATGGGAAACTTGTTTTCACCCGAGGAAAGATGCGTCCACCGCAGCTGCCATTTCGCACTTTCCTAGTGCGAAAACATTATTCTTGAACTGAAACCGTGCAGGACATTCGATGCCAACCGAAACCGAACCGCGCCTTCGTCTGGAGCAGTACCTGGGCATGCAGATCAAGCGCCAGCGCCAGGCCCAGTCCCTCAAGCTCGCCGACGTGGCGCGCATCGCCGGCATCAGCCAAGGCATGCTGAGCAAGATCGAGAACGCCCAGGTGTCCACCAGCCTCGACACCCTCAGCCGCCTGTGCGACGTGCTGGGCATGCCGATGGCCAAGCTGTTCAGCCAATATGACCAGCCCGACGGTAATGCCTTGTTGGTGAAAGCCGGTGAAGGGCTGGAGGTGGTGCGCCGCGGTACCGAGAAAGGCCACACCTACCATTTGCTCAACCACGCCAGGGGGCCGAAGAAGAACTTCGAGGCGTACATGGTGACCATGGATGACGCCAGCGAAGAGTTCCCGACCTTCGCCCACCCCGGCACCGAGTTCCTCCACCTGCTGGAGGGTGAACTGGTGTACCGCCACGGCAACCAGCTCTATCACATGCAGGCGGGCGACAGCCTGACTTTCGACGGCGAGACCCCGCACGGCCCCGAGAAGCTGGTGCAGGTACCCATCCGCCTGTTGTCGATCATGAACTACGGCGACGAGTGACGCGGTGCAGCAAGGCACCCGCGGATCAACAGGATGCCAACCGCTGCACGCACAGATACAGGCGACTAAGCGCCCTCAGGCAGCAGACTGCGATCAAACATGAACGCCCGCTCCCCCTGTGGTGTGTATCGATACAACTGCTGCGGCCTACCCAGCCTCGGCTGGTTCTTCTCACCGGTATCACTCACCCACCCCAGCTCGCGCAAGCGCTCCAGGCGTTTGCGCAGCGAGGTGTTGTTCACCGCCTGCCCCAGGCAAGCCTGCACTGCACCTAGCGCATCCAGCACAGTGAACTTCTCCGCCAGCAGGTACAGCGGCAGGCTGCTGTACACCGTCTTCGCCGCCAGCCGCTCACGGGCGCGCTCCACCAGCAGGTTATGATCAAAGGGCAACAGCACCTTGCGCGCCAATACGCTGTCCAAGTCGAAAAACGCCAGTTGCTCGCCTTCGACGACCTGCCTCGGATCAAGCAATGCCAGGTAATAGGTGCTGAGTGACCATCCACGCGGGTCGCGGAAAGCATTGCCCTCGGTGCCCACCTGTTCCATGTAGCACGGTACTACCTGGGTTTTCTCGCGCAGCGCGCGTTCGGCGGCAGCTTCCAGGCTGGTGTCGGGGGTGCGGCCATTGACGATCACCCCGGGCAGGGCCCACTGGCCGGCATGCGGTTCACGCTCACGACGGTGCAACAGCACCTGCAGATGCTGAGCTTCGGGGGCCATGCGCAGCGCCACGATATCGACGCTGGCCAGAACTTCTACTGCATTCACCGGGCGACTCCTTGTTCAAGCGCCCCATAATCCACCAGGGAATCTAAGTAAGGCAAGCAAAAAGCCTATTTCAAATGCCACTTGACACACTTAATACACCAGGTGAATTATATAGCCATTCCAGCGAGGAGAACCGCCATGAAGATCGCCAGTTTCGATGTCGACGCCCAGAACGGCTTCACCAGCAATGTGCCGCAAGAACTGCCCGTCCCCGAGGGTGACGAAATCGCGGCTGATCTGAATACCATGGCCTTGCGTGCCGACCTGCGCCTGGGCAGCAAGGACGCCCACCCGGCCAACGCCGCCTGGGTAGTCGCCGACCCCGCGCACATGCTGCAGCCCTTGCAACTGGCCAACGCTGACCTGACCTGGGTCAGCCACTGTGTCCCCGGCACGCCCGGCTTCGAGTTGCTGCCCGGCCTGCCTGCCCCCATCGACTACGACTATTTCGTGTGGAAAGGCGTCGAGCCCGACCTGCACCCCTACGGCGCCTGCTATCACGACCTGGCCGAGCGCCGCTCCACCGGGGTGATCGAGTACCTCAAGGTACAGCAGGTGGGCGCGGTGATCGTCGGTGGCCTGGCCCTGGACTATTGCGTCAGGACCACCGCTCGCCAATTGCGCCAGGCTGGCTTTCGGGTGCTGTTGTACCTGCCGGCCTGCCGCGCCCTCACCCAGGCGGGCGCCATCGAGGCATGTGGCGCCCTGGCTGCCGAGGGCGTGATCCTCTGCGGCGACGAAGCCGCGCTCGACCACCAGCTCTCTCTGATCAAGGAAGACCGCCCATGAGCGACAGCGTTTTCGGCCCACGCATCATCCAGAACCTGCTGGACACCGACTTCTACAAGATCACCATGATGCAGGCGGTGCTGCACAACTATCCCAACGCCGAGGTGGAATGGGAATTCCGCTGCCGTAACGGCGAGAACCTCGCACCTTACCTGGCGGAAATCCGCTACCAGGTCGAGCAACTGGCCGATGTCAGCGTCACGCATGACCAGCTCGCCTACCTGGAGAAGATCCCGTTCATCAAACCGGACTTCATCCGCTTTCTCAGCCTGTTCCGCTTCAACCTGCGCTATGTACAGGTAGGCCTGGATGATGCCGGCCAACTGGCGATTCGCGTGCGCGGGCCGTGGTTGCACGTGATTCTCTACGAGATCCCGCTACTGGCGATCATCAGCGAGGTACGCAACCGCTATCGGTATCGCGAGGTGGTGATCGAGCAAGTCCGCGAGCGCCTGTATCAGAACCTCGACTGGCTGAAGGCCGCAGCCAGCGCCGATGAACTGGCCGGTTTCCAACTGGCCGACTTCGGCACCCGGCGGCGCTTCTCCTACCGGGTGCAGGACGAGGTGGTGCACATTCTGAAGCGTGACTTCCCGGGCCGCTTTGTCGGCACCAGCAACGTGCACCTGGCCCGCGAATACCAGCTCAAGCCGATCGGCACCATGGCCCACGAGTGGTTCATGGCCCACCAGCAACTTGGCCCACGCCTGGTCGACAGCCAGGCTGCCGCGCTGGAATGCTGGGTGCGGGAATACCGGGGACTGCTGGGCATTGCCCTGACCGACTGCATCACCATGGACGCGTTCCTGGGCGACTTCGACCTGTACTTCGCCAAGCTGTTCGATGGCTTGCGGCACGATTCGGGCGACCCGCTGGCCTGGGCGGACAAGGCCATTGCCCACTATGAGCGGCTGGGGATCGACCCGAAGAGCAAGACCCTGATCTTTTCCGACGGGCTGGACCTTCCCAAGGCGCTGGGGTTGTACCGGGCGTTGCATGAGCGGATCAATGTGAGCTTTGGCATTGGTACCAGGCTGACCTGCGATATCCCGGGGGTGGAGCCAATGAACATCGTGATCAAGATGACCGCGTGCAATGGGGCCCCGGTGGCCAAGATTTCCGACAGCCCGGGCAAGACACAGTGCCGGGATGAGAACTTCGTGGCCTATCTGAAGCATGTCTTTCGGGTGGATTGAGGCCTGCACAGTCACCCCACCTCTTGCAGACCAACACACAACTCCAGAAACCGCGCCGCAGCCCGCGAGGGGGTGGCGGCATGCGGCACCAGAATGGAAAACCGCCGCACCAGCGCCTGCGGCACGACCTGCAACCGCTGCAACGCCCCATCCTCATGCCGGATCGACATCGCCGATACAAAACCGATCCCCATCCCGGCCCGCACCGCTTCCTTCACCCCTTCCACCCCGGCAATTTCCAGCGCCACGCGCATCGCCACGCCGCTGCGGGCAAATGCCCGCTCGACGATCTGCCGCACACCCGAGCCGCTCTCGCGCAACACCAACGGGTAGGCCCCCAGTGATTCCAGTGTCTGCCGGTCACTGCCAGCCAGCGGATGAGCACGCGGCACGATGGCCACGATCTCGTCTTCCCGCCACGCGGTCACCGCCGTGCCCAATGGCAGTTCCTGCCCAGGCGGCCCTTCGATCAGGGCGATATCGACGCTATCCAGCGCAGCGACGATTTCCGCCGTGTTGCCGTTGGAAGTACTCACCAGCACTTCCGGATAGCGGGCATGGAAATCGGCAATCAGGTAAGGCAGCAGGTAGCTTGCCGGCGTGGTACTGGCGCCGATGCGCAAGGTGCCGCGCTCCAGCCCGCGCATGGCCTCGCGCAATGCCTGGGCCTGACGGAAGGTTTCGCGCAAGCGCTCGGCATGTGCCAGCAATTGCTCGCCGGCTGCTGTCAGCCGCACACCACGGCCGGCGCGCTGATACAGAGGCTCGCCAAAGGCCTCCTGCAGCAACTTGAGCTGGCCAGACACCGCCGGCTGCGACAAGTGCAGGGCCTGGGCCGCATGGCTGATGTTGCCGTGCTCGGCGACGGTAGCAAACGTTATCAGTTGTTCTGGGGTCATGAATGAAAAATATCAGCTAAACGGATATTTGCCATCCTAAATTACGATTTTTTATAAGCTTATAACCAGACTAACGTAAGCCATGTCGAAACACTTTTCCGGAGGACTCACATGGCCACGGCTCCGTCCAACCCCGCCTTTGCTCCTACCCTCTCTACCCGAGGGCGGCTCAATGGCATCCTGTTCGTCGCGCTGTTCGCGCTTGCGGTCACCCAGTTGGCTGCCCTGCCCGCCATTGCCAACATGGGCATCAGCCCGCTGATCGTCGGTATCGTCGCCGGTGCGCTTTACGGCAATGCACTGCGTGACGGTGTACCGGCAAGCTGGGCGGCGGGTATCAACTTTTCGGCCCGCGGCCTGCTGCGCATTGCCGTGGCCTTCTTTGGCCTGCGGGTAAGCCTGCAGGAAATTGCCGAAGTCGGCTGGTCCGGGCTCATCGTGTCGTTGCTGGTGGTGTCCAGCACACTGCTGATCGGCCTGTGGTGCGGCATGAAGCTGTTCAAGCTGGACCGCGATACCGCCTTGCTGACCGCAGCCGGCAGCGCCATCTGCGGCGCCGCCGCGGTACTGGCCTTCGAGTCGGCCCTGCGCAGTGCACCGCATAAAAGTGCCATGGCGGTGGGTAGCGTGGTGCTGTTCGGCACCCTGTCGATGTTCCTCTACCCATTGGCGATCAATGCCAGCTGGCTGCACCTGGACACCATGGGCGCCGGGCTGTTCCTGGGAGGCACCATTCACGAAGTGGCCCAGGTGGTCGGTGCGGCCAGCAACGTCAGCCCCGAGGCCACGCATATCGCCACCATCGTCAAGATGACCCGGGTGATGTTGCTGGTACCGGTACTGCTGGTGGTGGGCCTTTGGATCAGCCGCGCGCGCCAGCCGGGCCAGGCACAGGGCAATGGGCGCATCGCCATGCCCTGGTTCGCCTTCGGCTTCCTCGCGCTGGTACTGGTGAACTCGCTGCAGGTGTTGCCGGGCAGCCTGACCCAGACGATCAACAGCCTGGATACCTTCGCCCTGACCATGGCCATGACCGCGCTGGGGATGGAGACGCGCCTCAGCCAGATTCGCCAGGCCGGGCCGCGGGCACTGGCCACCGGGGCGATTCTCAACCTTTGGCTGGTGTTTGGTGGCGTGGCCATTACCCTGGGTGTGCAGAAGCTGTTGGGATGACTTGAGACCGAGTCGCCTGCTTCGCGGGCTTGCCCGCTCCTACAGGTCCAGCGCAAGCCTGAAAGCGGCGCGGCCCCTGTGGGAGCGGGCAAGCCCGCGAAGAAGCCAGCCTGGTCTCAAGCTTTTTCCACTCCCCCCTCGTTGCCGTCCACATTTCTCGGTATGGTGTTGTCAAAGAAGGATGTTTTACCCGCACAGGAAAGACTTAGATGCCTCAACGCAATGTCATCAATGCATCCGTCAGCCCCAAAGGCAGCCTGGAGACGCTGTCACAACGTGAAGTGCAGCAACTGAGTGAAGTCGGTACCGGCAGCCTTTACACCCTTTTCCGCCAGTGCGCCCTGGCCATCCTCAACACCGGCGCCCATGTCGACAATGCCAAGACCATACTCGAGGCCTATCAGGATTTCGAGGTACGTATCCATCAACAGGACCGCGGCGTGCGCCTGGAGCTGCTGAATGCCCCGGCCGACGCCTTCGTCGATGGCGAAATGATCGCCAGCACCCGTGAAATGCTGTTCAGCGCACTGCGCGACATCGTCTACACCGAAAGCGAGCTGGCCAGCCAGCGCATCGACCTGGAAAGCTCCCAGGGCATCACCGACTATGTCTTCCACCTGCTGCGTAACGCCCGCACCCTGCGCCCGGGCGTGGAGCCGAAGATGGTGGTGTGCTGGGGTGGCCATTCGATCAGCAGCGAGGAATACCAGTACACCAAGAAGGTCGGCCACGAGCTGGGCCTGCGCAAGCTGGACGTGTGCACAGGCTGCGGCCCGGGTGTGATGAAGGGCCCTATGAAGGGCGCCACCATTGCCCACGCCAAGCAACGCATGCACGGCAGCCGCTACCTGGGCCTCACCGAGCCGGGCATCATCGCCGCCGAAGCGCCCAACCCGATCGTCAACGAACTGGTGATCCTGCCGGACATCGAGAAGCGTCTGGAAGCTTTCGTCCGGGTCGGCCACGGCATCATCATCTTCCCGGGCGGTGCCGGCACGGCCGAGGAGTTCCTCTACCTGCTGGGCATCCTCATGCATCCGGACAACCAGGACCTGCCTTTCCCGGTGGTACTCACCGGCCCGCGCAGCGCCGAGCCGTACCTGCAACAATTGCATGCCTTCGTGGGCGCCACCTTGGGTGAAGCGGCGCACCGCCTGTACGAGATCATCATCGATGACCCGGCTGAAGTTGCCCGGCACATGGTCGAAGGGCTCAAGGCGGTGAAGCAGTTCCGCCGCGAGCGCAACGATGCCTTCCACTTCAACTGGCTGCTGAAGATCGAGGAGAGCTTCCAGCGCCCGTTCGACCCGACCCACCAGGCCATGGCCGACCTCGACCTGCGCCGCGAGCTGCCGGCTCACGAACTGGCCGCCAACCTGCGCCGGGCGTTTTCCGGCATCGTTGCTGGCAACGTGAAAGACAAGGGCATCCGCCTGATCGAGGAACACGGGCCGTACCAGATCCGTGGCGACAGCGCCGTGCTGGACCCACTGGGCCGGCTGTTGCAGGCGTTCGTCGACCAGCATCGGATGAAGTTACCTGGCGGCGCGGCGTATGTACCGTGCTACCAGGTGGTGACCTGAGTCGCCATTCTTGCTGAGGCCCCACGGACGGGGCCTGCAGCTATTTGGCTTTTTGGATATGGCTAACTGAGATCGGCCATCGGTCGTTCGACGAAGCGGATGCTGTCGCGCCCACCGCGCTTGGACTGGTACAAGGCGACATCCCCCTGCTCGATCAAGGCTGCAAGGCTCGTCGGCGGTTGGTCGAACAGGTTGGCGCCGATGCTCAAGGTGACCGGCTGCGGCGTAGGTACCGTCTTGCTGGCATACTGCTGGAACTGCTCGCGCAGCAGTCCTCCCAGCTCCATGACCCGCTCGCTGCTCGCACCACACAGCAGAATGACGAACTCATCACCACCCAGCCGCGCCGCCAGCGAGCGCTCGGGCAGCACCGCACGAATCATCTCGCTCAGGGCAATCAGCAAGCGGTCCCCCGCAACATGCCCGTGCAGGTCGTTGACCAGTTTGAAATTGTCGATGTCGATCAATAGCAAGGCCCCGGGTTGCGCCGAGTCCACTGCCTTGAAGAAAGGCCCCGCCCGCACCTCCAGTGCACGTCGGTTGTACAGCGCTGTCAACGGGTCACGAGCTGCCAGGCGGGCAATCCGCTCCTCGCGCCGGTAGCGCACGGTGCCAGTCATCGACAAGGCAATCAGCATGATCGCCATCGCACCTTCGACCAACGAAACCTGAATGATCAGCCCGCCGAAGGTGGCCAGGTCAATCAACGTACCCGGTGTGATCGCAATGATCGCCTTGGCCACATAGAACAACCCATGAACCAGCAACACATAGCGCAACTGCACCGCGCCAACACTCAAAGACCTGCCATGCGGCCGCAACAGCCAGCTGGCCTTGAGCGTCAACAGCGCCACCAGCAACGAGTTGACCATCAGCATCACCTTCGACCACTGCGGCCCCACAGGCAACAGCAGCAAGGCGAACCACACCAGCACGACCGATAACCAGATACGCGACAGCCGCTCCTGGGTGAAACGCAACACACCCATCAGGAAGAACCAGTGCGCCACCACCAGCAGGCCGTTGGCGAACCAGATACCGATCAGCAACAAACCGATGCCGCGCAGCAAGGCCAGAGTGGAACCAATCGTGATGGTGGCAAAGCCTGCGCTCCAGAACAGCAGTGACGGCTCGCGGACGCTGCGCCACTCGATCGCCAGGTACAACGCAGCCGCTGCAGCCAGGGCGATCGAGATAGTCAGCATCGTGGGTGGATCAAGCGCCATGAACGGTTCGGCCTATCTGGTTGACGAGGAAAAGGCCCGATTGTATGCGCTCGTGATGACTTTTCAGAGGAGCCTTACACCACCAGCCTGCAAATGATAGCCCAGCCCTGGCCAATACCGTGCGGGCGAAATGTCATATTGACATCAGCCAGTCATTTGCACCACAAAAACTGCTGTCGTTATGACAACACACCAGCGTAACACCCCCATCTGCAAGGGCTGCCCAGCTGGCACGAAAGCTGAACCATTCTCTTCGCCACTACCTGCCTTGCGGAAATAACCATCATGAAAAATATCCTTCTCCCCCTGGCGATGTCCCTGTCCATCGCCCTGCCCGCCTGCGCCGACGAGGTGCTCTCGGAAAGCCCCGACAACACGGTGGGCCATGGCGTCGGGGGCGTCACCGGCCTGATGGTCGGTGCCGCGCTCGGCGGCCCGTTCGGCGCCATCGCCGGTGCAGCCCTGGGTGCATTTGGCGGAGCCGCCGTGCAACAAGGCAGTGGACACAGCGATGCAGCCTACGTGGTACGCCATGACGACGGCAGTACCCAGCGCTATCGCTCGCCCAATGCCCGCTTCAAGCCCGGTGATCAGGTGCAGGTGAGTGGTATTCGCCTGGCCCCGGCGCAGTAAGCCGTTGCCCGGACAAAAAGGCCGCTCCCACAAAAACGCTTGAATTCCCTCAGAGCACCCGTTTGATCAGCGGCTCCAGCCGGCTATAGCGCAGCCGCCGCAGGAACCTGCGCACTTCCTTGGGGTGCTCGGCCTTGACTCCCAATTCCTCTGCCGAGCCGATCTTCGGCGCATGCCGGCGCAACTCGGCCAACTCTGCCTCCCGTGGCCCCAGCCATTGCTCTTGCGGGTCATCGATCAGCAGGCCGTTCTCCAGGTCCAGGTTGAAGCCGCGCGGGTTCAGGTTGTTGCCGGTCAGCAGCGAATAGCGCTGGTCGACCCACACGCCCTTGGCATGGAAGGTATGCCCGGGGTCGTTCCAGATCCGCACCTGCAGCTGGCCGCTTGCAATCGCAGCGTGGCGACGTCGGGTGAAAGCGCGCAGGTTGTCTTCGTACAGGTAGGGCAACGCGCCGCTGGCGCTGAACGGCTCGCCAGGGGCGATATAGAAATCGTTGGCCGTGCGATCACCAACGATCAGCTCCACCCGCACGCCACGCGCCAGGGCATGGTCGAGCTCGCGCATCAGCACCCGGGGTGGGTTGAAGTACGGCGTGCTGATGATGACCTGTGTGCGCGCCGCCGCCAGCAAGGCGCACAGCGCCCGGTTCAGCGGGTTGCCACGGCCCACACCCAACAGCGGAATAACCCGCAGGCCCTGCCCTGCTGCGCTGGCCGGTGCCTCATAGGCCATGCGCCGCAGCCGCGCGCGCAAGCGCCGGATGTCACCGCGCAGGCTGCGGGTAGAGGGTGGCGCCGGCAGGTCGAGGCGCGGTGTGGCGGTGTGGTGCAGCAGGCGTCGCACCAGCCCGACCATCGCATCGGCCAGCTCTGGTGACTGGAACAGGTGGTAGCGGTCCAGGCGGTAACGGTCGAAACGGTGCAGGTACACGTTGTTGAGGCTGGCGCCGGTGTAGATCACGCAGTCGTCGATGATGCTGCCCTTCAGGTGCAACACGCCGAACAGCTCGCGGGTCTGGACCGGTACGCCATGGATGACGATGTCCAGCCCATGGTGCTGGCGCTGTGCCTGGTACCAGGCGGCGTTACCCGGCTGGCGGCCGGCGCCCAGCAGGCCACGGCGGGCACGGAACCAGTCGACCACGATGGTGATTTCCAGCCCTGGCCGCGCGGCCTTGGCCTGGTACAGGGCATCCAGCACTTCCTGGCCAGCCTCGTCTTCCTGCAGGTACAACGCAACGATGACGATACGCCGGGTTGCGGCGCGGATGCGCTCAAGCAGGCAGGCGCGGTAGGCCTTGGCATCGGGCAGCACCTGGATGGACTCTGCCGACATGGCGTAGCCTGGCAATGCCGCCAGCATGGTTTCGGGGTTCACGAACGATTACCTTCTGTGTGCAATCACTGTCGTGCACCAGCTTGCACAGGAAGATTGAAATGGTCCAGCCCCCGGAGAGCATGGGGGCTGGTTCGCAGCCCCCATTTCTGACGAAGCTATTTCAGGTCAAAGCGATCCAGCTCCATCACTTTCTCCCAGGCCGCCACAAAGTCCCGCACGAACTTGTCCTGGCCATCACTGCTGCCGTACACCTCGCTCAACGCCCGCAACTGGGCATGGGAACCGAACACCAGGTCAACCCGGCTACCTGTCCATTTAACCTGCCCGGTCTTGCGGTCCCGCCCTTCGAAGGCTTCGTTATCCACCGAGGTCGGCTTCCACTCAACGCCCATGTCCAGCAGGTTGCGGAAGAAGTCGTTGCTCAGGGTACCGACCTTGTCGGTGAACACGCCCTGCTGGCTGCCGCCATGGTTGGCACCGAGCACGCGCAGGCCGCCGATCAGCACGGTCATTTCCGGTGCGGTCAGGGTCAACAGCTGGGCCTTGTCCAGCAACAGCTTCTCGGCCTTGACGCTGTAGCGGGCCTTGGTGAAGTTGCGGAAGCCATCGGCCAGCGGTTCCAGCACGGCGAACGACTCGACGTCGGTCTGCGCCTGGAAGGCATCGGTACGCCCCGGGCGGAACGCCACGCTGACGTTGTGCCCGGCGTCCTTGGCAGCCTTTTCCACTGCGGCGGCGCCAGCCAGAACGATCAGGTCGGCCAGGGAGATTTTCTTGCCACCGGCATTGAACTCGGCCTGGATCTTCTCGAGCGCCGCCAGCACTTTGCCCGTGCCTTGGTTAGCCGGCCAGTCCTTCTGCGGCGCCAGGCGCAGGCGGCCACCATTGGCCCCGCCACGCTTGTCCGAACCGCGGAAGGTCGACGCCGCCGCCCAGGCTGTGGCCACCAGCTCGCCAACGCTCAGGCCCGTCGCCAGCACCTTGGCCTTGAGCTCGGTAACGTCCTGCTCGCCTACCAGCGGATGGTCGACTTTTGGCAGCGGGTCTTGCCACAGCAGCTCTTCGTTGGGCATTTCCGGGCCGAGGTAGCGCGCCAATGGGCCCATGTCGCGGTGGATCAGCTTGTACCAGGCGCGGGCGAAGGCGTCTGCCAGCTGGTCAGGGTTGTCCTTGAAGCGGCGGGCGATCGGCTCATAGATCGGGTCGAAGCGCAGTGCCAGGTCGGAGGTGAGCATGGAAGGCGCGTGGCGCTTGGCCGGGTCATGGGCATCCGGCACAGTGCCTGCCCCCTTGCCCTCCTTCGGCCGCCACTGGTGGGCACCGGCCGGGCTCTTGGTCAGTTCCCAGTCGAAGTTGAACAGGTTGTTGAGGTATTCGTTGCTCCATCGGGTGGGGGTCGAGGTCCAGGTCACTTCGAGGCCGCTGGTGATGGTGTCGCCACCTTTGCCGCTGCCGAACTTGTTGGCCCAGCCCAACCCTTGCAGCTCCAGGCCTGCTGCTTCCGGCTCGGGGCCGACGTTGTCGGCAGGGCCGGCACCGTGGGTCTTGCCGAAGGCGTGGCCCCCGGCGATCAGCGCCACGGTTTCTTCATCGTTCATGGCCATGCGGCCAAAGGTGTCACGGATGTCCCTGCCCGAGGCCACCGGGTCGGGGTTGCCGTCCGGGCCTTCCGGGTTCACGTAGATCAGGCCCATCTGCACGGCAGCCAGCGGGTTTTCCAGGTTGCGCTCGCCGGCCAGGTCCCGGCTTTGCTCCTCTGCGTGCTTGGCTGGCTCGGCTACCAGGTCACCCTGGCCTGGCGGCTGGGCCTTGACCTGCTCATTGCCATAACGAATGTCTCCGCCCAGCCAGACCTTTTCCGAGCCCCAGTACACGTCCTCGTCCGGCTCCCAGACATCGGCACGCCCGCCAGAGAAACCGAAGGTCTTGAAGCCCATGGATTCGAGGGCGACGTTGCCGGTGAGCACGATCAGGTCGGCCCAGGAAATCTTGTTGCCGTACTTCTGCTTGATCGGCCACAGCAGACGCCGGGCCTTGTCCAGGCTGACGTTGTCCGGCCAGCTGTTGAGCGGGGCGAAGCGCTGCTGGCCAGAGCCTGCACCACCCCGGCCATCGCCGATGCGGTAGGTGCCGGCGCTGTGCCAGGCCATGCGGATGAACAGCGGGCCGTAGTGGCCGAAGTCGGCGGGCCACCAGTCCTGGGAGTCGGTCATCAAGGCGGTCAGGTCTTGCTTCAGGGCCTGGAAGTCGAGGCTCTTGAACGCCTTGGCATAGTCGAAACCCGGGTCCATCGGGTCGGACTTGGAGGAATGTTGGTGAAGAATTCTCAGGTTGAGCTGGTCAGGCCACCAGTCACGGTTGGTGGTGCCACCACCTGCGGTTTGATGGAACGGGCATTTCGATTCGTTCGACATCTGCGGGTACCTTTGGGTCGGTTATCCAGATTTCCGGTCATTGCCAGGTGTTCTTTCAGCCGAGCGCGTGGGCTCGTGCTACCCCTCATCAGGTCTACACGGGGCTTGCGAAGCTGTCACGATGGGGTTGGTGCGGTCTTGCACGCAGGTGCTGACACGCCGCCCGCTCGCGGAACTCGCGGGGCCAGGGGAAAGACTAGCCGAGCTTGGACAGAGTTCTAATAGAGTGGCTATTGAGGGGTGATAGGTTGGCTCTGTCAGCTTTCCCATGATGATCCTGTAGGAGCGGGTTTACCCGCGAAGAGGCCGGCACATCCATACAAGGCAATCAGGCTGGCCACATGCTTCAATACACCGCCACCCCCTCTACTCCGGAACCCGCCCACTCATGAACCGCAACGACCTGCGCCGCGTCGACATGAACCTGCTGGTACTGTTCGAAGCCCTGATGATCGAACGCAACCTGACCCGGGTCGGCGAAAAGCTGTTCATCACCCAACCCACCGTCAGCGCCGCCCTCGCCCGCCTGCGCGAGCTGTTCGACGACCCGCTGCTGATCCGCAACGGCCGGGCCATGGAGCCCACCCCACGGGCCATGCAGATCTTCGCCGAGCTGGGGCCGGCCATGGACGTGATTTCCGCCGCCATCAGTCGCGCCCGCGAGTTCGACCCGGTCAACAGCTGCAACGTGTTCCGCCTCGGCCTGTCGGACGATGCCGAGTTCGGCCTGTTCCCGGCCCTGCTGCAGGCCCTGCGCGAAGAGGCCCCGAACATCAGCGTGGTGGTGCGCCGAGCCAACTTCCTGCTGATGCCAGGGCTGTTGGCCAGCGGCGAGATCTCGGTGGGCGTGAGCTACACCACTGACCTGCCGGCCACCGCCAAGCGCCGAAAGCTGCGCAACATCGGCGTGCGGGTGCTGCGCGCCGATGACCGCCCAGGCCCGCTGACCCTCGACGAATACTGCGCCCGCCCACATGTAATGGTGTCGTTCTCCGGCGACATGAGCGGCAATATCGACCTTGACCTGGCACGCATCGGCCGTTGCCGCAAGGTGGTGCTGGCGGTGCCGCAGTTCGGCAGCCTGCGCGCCCTGCTGCGCAACACCGAACTTATCGCCACGGTGCCGGACTACGCCGCCTGCGCCCTGGCCGACGACGGCAGCCTGCGCGCCGACCCGGCGCCGTTCGACATCACCGAGGCTGAACTGTCGATGGTCTGGAGCGGCGCCCAGGACAATGACCCCGCCGAGCGCTGGCTGCGCGAACGCATCCTGCAATTCATGGCCACGCAGTGATTCATCGACCTCATCGATAGCTACCATGAATGCCATCAAGTTCCGCTGCGAACAGCCCGGTTGGAAGATGGCGGCATTCACTGATTGATGAGGCCTCCCATGAAAACCGGCATGATCGCAGCCCTGCTCGCCTTGCTGGCCGCCCTTGGCGGTTGTGCCAGCCCGGCGGCTACCGACACGCAGCCCTACGGGCACTTCTATTCGGCCACGGCCATTTCCAGTGTCATCCTGGGCCCTGGCCAGCGGGTGGCCGTGCTGCTGGGACGTGATGCCGCAGCGACCCTCGAATACCTCGGCAGCCATCGCACCCAGGCCACCGCGCCGGCCCAGGGCCAGCGCGTCCCGGTGGCGACCCTGCGCAGCGAGAGCCAGGCGTATGACTGGCTGGCGCGGTCACTGGCGCAGCAGTTTGCCGAAGTGACGTTCTATGACGACCTGGACACGCTGCTGGGCGACCACCCGGATGTGATCGTGCTGCTGGACACCGAAAGCCGTTTGGCCAGCGCGGATATCGAAAGCCGGGTGGTAGCTCGCTTTTTCGATGACCAGTTGACCTATATCGGCCGCGCTGAAGGACGGGCCAGCAAGCGCCTGGGCGATGTGGCGCGGGTGGTCGAGGATGAGCGGGCGGTGCAGGCAGATGCGCTGCGGGACTTTGACGATTCGTTGCAGGCGTTGTTGAAGGGTCGAGTTTGAGGACCACGAAAACCTGGGCCCCTTGTAGGAGCGGCCTTGTGTCGCGAAAGGGCTGCGAAGCAGCCCCAGGGCTTCAGCGCAAATGCATATATTGCCGGGGCTGCTTCGCAGCCCTTTCGCGACACAAGGCCGCTCCTACAAGGGCCAGCGTTCATCGATCAGGTGGGCACAGGACCGGTACAGGCTGCTACTTACCCCGCTGCATCCACGCCGCCCCCAGCCCACTCAGGCAGATCACCGAGATGCCCACCAGGCTCAAGGTATCCGGCACCTGGCTATAGGCAACCAACCCAAGCAAACCGGCAAACACGATCTGGCAATAACTGAACGGCGC
Organism: Pseudomonas sp. TE3-3-F2023; assembly: GCF_036784815.1. Lineage (NCBI taxonomy): Bacteria > Pseudomonadati > Pseudomonadota > Gammaproteobacteria > Pseudomonadales > Pseudomonadaceae > Pseudomonas > Pseudomonas sp. TE3-3-F2023. Next base: position 4,088,805 of record NZ_CP145113.1, read on the forward strand.
CAGCAACGCCGGTGCCGCATGGCGGAAGGCCTGGGTCAGCAACAGGTGCGCAGTCATGCCAAAGCCACCCAGCGCCAGCATCAGCAGCGCATGGTCCCAACGCGGCATCTCCCAGAAGAACGGCACCAGCGCACTCATCGCCAGGGTGTTGCACAACCCCGCATAGAAGTTGCTGGTGGTCGGGCTGTCGTGCGAAGCCAGGATACGCGTCAACAATTGGTAGAAGCAGAAGCCCAGCGCCGAACCGAACGGATACAGGATGGCCGGGGTGAACATCGCCCCGCCCGGGTGCACCACCACCAGCACGCCGATGAAGCCCATCACCACCGCCACCCATTGCCCCACCGTCACCCGCTCCTTCAGCAGTGGTGCCGACAGTGCGGTGACCAGCACCGGGGCGAGGAAGTTGACCGCCGTGGCTTCGGCCAACGGCAGGTACTGCAGGCCGGTGGTGAACAGCAGGCTGGTGCTCAGCAGGCTCAGGGCACGTAACGTCTGCAACAGCGGGCGGCGGGTACGCAGCACGTTGAGGCCGGCCTTTGGCAGAAAGATGCCGGCCATCAGCAGCGTATGCACCACATACCGCGCCCACACCACCATGATGATCGGGTACAGGCCGCCGAGGAACTTGGACAGGGCATCGTGGCTGGCGAACAGGAATGTCGCCACCACCACCAGGGCGATGCCGCGCAGGGGTTGGTTGACTCCGGACAGCGGTGTGCTGGAACTCATGGCACTCTCGATGACGGCGCGGCTGGATGCGGCGCCCAGTGAAGGCCGCGCAGGCATAGCCTGGCGGATGCAACAGCTCGGATTCTAGAAGAGATGCCGAAGAATAAGGAAGTTCAATTGCCGCCAGCCAAGGCCGACTGCAGTTTCTGTTCGCTGATCGACCACTTTCCGCCCCGCGCGCATGGCCCGTGCCGTGCTGATCGCCGACCATCCAATGCGAACCCTGCACCCCCTACAAGGAATTTACATGCAAAGGCTCACCACCCGAAACGGCCTGGACCTGCCCGCGATCGGTCTGGGCACCTGGCCAATGACAGGCAGCGAGTGCACCCAGGCCGTGCGCCAGGCGCTTGAAGTGGGTTACCGGCATATCGATACCGCCACTGCCTATGAAAACGAGGCCGCCGTCGGCCAGGCCCTGCGCGACAGCGATGTACCGCGCGAGCATATTCACCTGACCACCAAGGTATGGTGGGATCGCCTGGCGCCCAAGGCCATGCGCCAGTCGCTGGAGGACAGCCTGCGCGCGCTGGGTACCGAGCAGGTCGACCTGTTCCACATCCACTGGCCCGCCCAGGACTGGGACCTGGCCCGCAGCATCGAAACCCTGGTGGCCCTGCGTGACGAGGGCAAGGCGCGCAGCATCGGCGTGGCCAACTTCCCGCTGGGGCTGCTGCGCCAGGTGGTGGAAACGCTGGGCGCACCATTGTCGGCGATCCAGGTGGAATACCACGTGCTGCTCGGCCAGCAACCGCTGCTGGACTATGCCCGCCGCCACGACCTGCTGCTCACCGCCTACACCCCGCTGGCCCGTGGGCAGGCGGCGGCGCAGCCGGTGATCCAGGCGATCGCCCGCAAGCATGGCGTGCTGCCCAGCCAGGTGGCGCTGAAGTGGTTGCTGGACCAGGACGGCGTGGCGGTGATCCCCAAGGCCGGCAGCCGCGAGAACCAGCTGGCCAACCTGGCGGCCTCGACCGTGCAACTGGATGACGAGGACCGCGCGGCGATTGCCGGGTTGCCGAAAAACCAGCGGGTGGTGAGCCCGGCGTTTGCGCCGGACTGGAACCTGTAGGAGCGGCCTTGTGTCGCGAAGGGGCGCGCAGCGGCCCCACATTTTCAGCTGTGCCGCTGATATCGCCGGGGCCGCTTTGCGGCCCTTTCGCGACACAAGGCCGCTCCTACATGGGCGAGGCAGGCCAACGGGTACTACGCCGGCGTCATGACCTGCTTCAAGCGCTCGTTCGCCGGTGCAGGTCGCCCGTACAGGTAGCCCTGGAAGTGCGAGCAACCCTCCGCCGCCAACCGGCGCATCTGCTCCTCCGACTCCACCCCCTCGGCCGTCGTCTTGATCATCAGGCTGTTGGACAGGTCGGTAATGGCGCGGATGATCGACATCGCCTCGCGGCTGTCGCACATGTCATGCACGAACGACTTGTCGATCTTGATCCGGTCGAACGGGAACGAACGCAGGTAGCCCAGCGAGGAATACCCGGTGCCGAAATCGTCCAGCGAAATGGCCACCCCCAGGTCCTTCAGTGCACGCAGGGTACGCACGTTTTCCTCGCTGTTGCCCAGCAGCACCGACTCGGTGACCTCCAGCTCCAGCCGCTGTGGCGGCAGGCCTGAGTCGGCCAGCGCCAAGGCTACGGTGTGCACCAGGTTGGCATTCTTGAACTGCACCGCCGACAGGTTGACCGAGACCGTCTGCTCGCTGTCCCAGCTGGCCGCCTCCTGGCAGGCCAGGTTCAGCGCCCGGGCGCCCAGTTCATGGATCAGCCCGGTTTCCTCGGCGATGGGGATGAAGTCCATGGGCATGACCATGCCGCGGGTCGGGTGCTCCCAGCGCAGCAGCGCCTCATAGCCGGTAACGCTGCTGGTCTGCTGATCGACCACCGGCTGGTAATGCAACTGCAACTGGCCCAGGTGCAACGCGGTGCGCAGGTCGGTTTCCACCAGGCGGCGCTGGCGGGCGGCGACGTCCAGTTCGACGTTGAAACACTCGTAGCGGTTGCGGCCATTGCGCTTGGCCTCGTACAGCGCCATGTCGGCGTAGCCCAGCAGTTGCTCGGCCTGGTGGCTGTCGTCAGGCGCAATGGCAATACCGATGCTCACCCCCACCGTGAACTGGTGCCCCTCGATCTGGAACGGTGGGCAGACCGCGTTGATCAGGCGCTGCGCAGTGTTGCATGCGGCCTCCCGGCCTTCCAGGCCGGTCAGCACCACGGCAAACTCGTCGCCGCCCAGGCGGGCCAGGGTGTCGTGTTCGCGCAGCTCGCGGCGCAGGCGCTTGCCCAGCGCGCGCAGCAGCTTGTCGCCAAAGGCGTGGCCCAGCGAATCGTTGATGTTCTTGAAGTTGTCCAGGTCCAGGCACAGGGCGGCGGTCAGCTTGGCGTGCTCGCTGTCACGCACCAGCGCCTGGCGCAGGCGTTCGTTGAACAGGGTGCGGTTGGGCAGCCCGGTCAGCGCATCGTGGTGCGCCATATGGTGGATCTGCGCGTGGGCAGCCAGCTCTTCGGTGGCGTCTTCGGCAACGAACAGCACGTAGTCGGCCTGGCCTTCACGGTTCTGGCTGAGCAAGGTGCGGCTGCGCAGGGTGCGTGGGCCGCAGGCTGTGTCGACCCGGGTTTCGGCGGCATGGCCCTTGGTGCTGCGGGCGCCACGGGCCAGTTGCTGTTCCAGGTAGCCGGCAGCACCCGGTGCCAGGCATTCGCCGGGCAGCTGCCCGATCATGCTGCGCTGCGGCCCGCCGAACAGGCGTTCGGCCTGCTGGTTGGCCAGCAGGATGCGCTGGCTTTCCAGGTCCTGGACAATGACGCTGGCAGGGATGTTGGCAATCACCGAATCAAGAAACTGCGACAGCTTGGCCATTTCCTGGCTGTACTGCTCGGCCAGTTCCTTGGCCTGCAGCAGTTCCAGCTCTTGCCGGTGGCGCTCGGAAATGTCGCGGGTGACCTTGGCGAAGCCCACCAGTTGCCCGGCATCATCGTAAACCGCGTCGATCACCACATGGGCATGGAAGGTCGTGCCGTCCTTGCGCAGGCGCGAACCGACCTCTTCGAAGCGCCCGGTGCTGCGCGCCTGCTCAAGATTGAGCGCGGGCAGCCCGGCGGCGCGCTCGGCATCGGTGTAGAACAACGAGTAGTGCTGGCCGACGATTTCCTCGGCCAGGTAGCCCTTGGCGCGCTGGGCGCCGGGGTTCCAGTTGGCGACGATCCCTTCGGGGGTGAGCAGGTAGAAGGCATAGTCCACCACACTCTGGATCAACAGCCGGTACATGATGTCGGGGCTTGCGACTAGCGACATGAACTTTACCTGGGCCTTCGAAAGGCGTGAAAAGGATTGGTGGCATTATGCCTCCGATGACGATTTTGTGAAGTAGCTCACAAAAAGCCACGATCCCTTCAATTTGCGAACGAAGGCTGGCCACCCTCAATGACGTGCGCCCGTGACCAGGAAATTGAGCAAGCCTGGTTCGTCATCCAGGGCTATGGGCTGCGCCGGGCGCGACAGCTCGGCCAGCACGGCATTGCAGAAGGCCACGGCAGGCGCGTCCTTTGCGTAACAGCGCATCAGCCAATCACCATCGCCGCCCAGCAGCTGCAACGCCACCGCCCGGCCGATGCCCTGTCGGCGGTACTTTTTCAGGATGAACAGGTCGGCCAGTTCGAACGCATCGATGCCCGGCAGTTCGCTGCGCTCGACCAGCACGAAACCGGCGATGAAACCATCTGCCAGCACCAGATACGCGCCCCAGCCATCGGCCTGCCAATATCGTTGCAGGTGCTCGTCATGGATATAGAAGCGGCCGTCCACTTCGACGTCTTCCTGCTCCCAGTCCGAGGACTCGTAGGCGTAGAACTGGTAGAGGTTGCGAATCAGCGGGGCCTGGTCGGCAGTGGTCGCCAGCAGTTCGATGGGCAGCATGATGCGAAGGGCTCGGGTAAAAAGGCGGATTCTAGATCAACAGCTCCTGGCAGCAAAAAGCCCAGGCCCTCCCCGCACGGAAAGGCCCAGGCCAAAACCAGTCATCGATTGATAGGGCTCAACTGTTTTGCAACGCACGCGGGCGATGGCTGCGTGCCTCGGCGTCTGGCGCCTTGGCCGCCTGCAGATGGAAGTCGAACGTCAGCTCGGCAAAACGCTCACCTTCTACGCCGCGATCACGCGCCGCCGCAGCATCCTCGACGAAGCACAGCTCGCCGACCAGCCCGTCACGGGTGGCATAGGCGAAGTCATCCCACAGGTACTTGTCACCAGCCAGGTTTATCTGCGTGGTCAGATGGCGGTGCCCCGGCGCCGAGATGAAGAAGTGCACGTGCGCCGGGCGCTGGCCGTGACGGCCGAGCAGGTTCAAGCATTCCTGGGTCGGCCCCTGCGGGTCGCAGCCGTAACCCGACGGCACGATGGAGCGCGCGCGGTAGCGCCCTTCGGCATCGGTGATGATGCGCCGGCGCAGGTTGTACTCGGTCTGGGTCGAGTCGAAGTACGAATAGGTGCCTTGGGTGTTGGCGTGCCACAGGTCGACGGTGGCGCCGGCCAACGGCTTGCCTTCGGCATCGAACACCTGGCCCTGGAGGAACATCACCACACCCGGGTCGCTACCGTCATCCATTCGCGCTTCGCCCTGCGCCAGCGGCGCCCCTGCCACATACAGCGGGCCTTCGATGGTGCGCGGGGTGCCGCCAGTCAGGCCGGCCTCGGCGTCCTTGGCATCCTGCAGCAGGTCGAGGAAGTGCTCGATGCCCAGGCCCGCCGCCAGCAGGCCGGCTTCGTTACGGCCACCCAGGCGATTGAGGTAGTCGACGGCATGCCAGAACTCGTCTTCGGTGATTTCCAGGTCTTCGACCAGGCGTGCAGTGTCTTGCAGCACACGCAGGATGATCTGCTTGAAGCGTGGGTTGCCTTCGGCATGGCCCAGGCCGGCCACTTCCTTGAAGAACGCCTGAACATCGGCAGTATGGGAAATTTTCACGGTCATCGTGCTTGCCTCATCTTGTTCTTGTCAGGTTGACAGGTGCGTCTCAGCGGTCGTCGCTGTGAATCGACGAGGGGTGCCGGCACAGGCCGTCGACCTCGATGTCCATGTAAGGGAACAGCGGCAGCTGCATCAGGGTGTCGTGCAGCGCCTCGACACTGGGCACGTCGAACACGCTGTAGTTGGCGTAGTGCCCGGCAATGCGCCACAGGTGGCGCCAAGTGCCTTCGCGCTGCAGGCGCTGGGCCAGTTCCTTTTCGTCGGCCTTGAGCCGGGCAGCCTTGGCCGGGTCCATGTCGACCGGCAGTTTCACGGTCATCTTCACGTGGAACAGCATGCTGGTATCTCCTTTCTCTGATTTGGCGCGAACACTGTGGGAGCAGGTTTACCCGCGAACACGGGCGAAGCCCGTGCCATCCACCGCGTCGCCTGCTTCGCGACCAAAGCCGCTCCCACAGGGGTTGTGTGTTCTTTCAGCCAGCGTGACTCAGCGGCGGGCGAAGCGCGCAAGGCGCTGTTCGTCCAGGGTCAGGCCCAGGCCCGGTGTGTGTGGCACGTGCAGCTGGAAGTCGCGGTACAGCGGCGGCTCATTGACGATTTCTTCGGTCAGCAGCAGCGGCCCGAACAGCTCGGTGCCCCAGGTGAGCTGGCGCAGGGTCAGAAAGGCGTGAGCCGAAGCCAGGGTGCCGATCGAGCCTTCGAGCATGGTCCCGCCATACAGGGCGATGCCGGCAGCCTCGGCGATTTGCGCGCTGCGCAGCACAGCGCGAGGGCCGCCGTTCTTGGCTATTTTCAGGGCGAAGATGCTGGCCGCGCCGTCGGCTGCCAGGCTGAAGGCGTCCTCGACGCTTTCGATCGACTCGTCGGCCATGATTGGCGCCGGGCTGCGCTGGTTGAGGCGCACCTGGCCGCTGCGATTGATGCGCGAAATCGGTTGCTCGACAAGGTCGATGCCGTTGTCGCCAAGCACCTGGCAGGCACGGATGGCCTGGGATTCGTCCCAATACTGATTGACGTCGACCCGCACGCTGGCGCTGTCGCCCAGTTCGCGCTTGATCGCCACCACGTGTTTGAGATCCTGGGCCAACGGGTTGGCGCCGATCTTCAGCTTGAACACCCGATGCCGACGAATCTCCAGCATGTGCAAGGCTTCGGCAATGTCGCGGGCGGTGTCGCCGCTGGCCAGGGTCCAGGCCACTTCCAGGCTGTCGCGCACGCGGCCACCCAGAAGTTCGCTGACCGGCAGGCCCAGGCGCTTGCCCTGGGCATCGAGCAAGGCACTCTCGATACCCGACTTGGCAAAGGTGTTGCCCTTGGCCAGCTTGTCCAGCTTGAGCATGGCGGCGTTGATGTTGTCTGCCGGCAGGCCGATCAGCGCAGGCGCCAGGTGCGCATCGATGTTGGCCTTGATGCCCTCGGGGCTTTCGTAGCCATAGGCCAGGCCGCCAATGGTGGTGGCCTCGCCGATGCCTTCCACACCATCACTGCAGCGAACACGCAATACCACCAGGGTCTGCTGCTGCATGGTGTGCATCGCCAGCTTGTGCGGGCGAATGGTCGGCAGGTCGACGATAATTGCCTCTATACGTTCAATCAGCGCGCTTGTCATTGTTGCCAGGTCCCGTAGTTTCGGGCTGCCAGCCGCAGGCCCGAGTGGTGCATTTACTTGCTTGTTCAAGGATTGCGCGAGACCCTGATAGCCGTCCAATATCGAATGAATCTCCCACCATACCCTGGAGGTCTGATGGAGCTGCGCCACCTGCGTTACTTCAAGGTCCTGGCCGAAACCCTGAACTTCACTCGCGCCGCCGAGCTGCTGCACATTGCCCAGCCACCGCTGAGCCGGCAGATCAGCCAGCTCGAGGACCAGCTCGGTACTTTGCTGGTGGTGCGCGAGCGCCCGCTGCGGCTGACCGAGGCGGGTCGCTTCTTCTACGAGCAGAGCTGCACCGTGCTGCAGCAGCTGGAGAACATCAGCGACAACACCCGTCGCATCGGCCAGGGCCAGCGTCAGTGGTTGGGGATCGGATTTGCCCCCTCGACCCTGTACAAGGTGCTGCCGGAGCTGATCCGCGAACTGCGTCAGGACAACGAGCTGGAGCTGGGCCTGAACGAGATGACCACGCTGCAGCAGGTGGAGGCGTTGAAAAGCGGGCGCATCGACATCGCCTTCGGGCGCATTCGCATCGATGACCCGGCCATTCACCAGCAAGTGCTGTGCGAAGACCCACTGGTGGCCGTACTGCCCAAGGGCCACCCGCTGGGGAGCAGCCCGCTCACACTCGCCCAGCTGGCTGGCGAGGCGTTCATCCTCTACCCGGCCAACCCGCGGCCCAGCTATGCAGACCATGTGCTGGCGCTGTTCGCGCACCACGGCATGAGCATCCGCGTCAGCCAGTGGGCCAACGAACTGCAGACTGCCATCGGCCTGGTGGCCGTCGGCGTAGGCGTCACGCTGGTGCCGGCGTCGGTGCAGCAGCAGCACCGCACCGATATCGAATATGTAAGCCTGCTCGACAGCGGCGCCGTCAGCCCGATCATCCTCAGCCGGCGCAAGGGCGATGTGAGCCCGATCGTACAGCGCTGCCTGGCATTGATTGCGCAGCAGGCCGAATGAGCGTGCGCTCCCCGGTCATCATCAACCAACAGGAAACCCAGCATGATTCACGGCAAGACACTGCAAGCATGGTGCAGCTCCCATCCTCTGATCGAAGACCTGCTGGCCCTGCGCGAAACCCGTTGGTTCAACCCGCACATCGCCCCTGCCGCCCAGGCCCTGGCCGATGTCGGCCTTGGCGTCGCCGATGTCAGTGCCGCCAGTGCCCGGCTGGCACGCTTTGCCCCGTACCTGGCCAAGGTGTTCCCGGACACCGCCACCAGCGGCGGCATCATCGAGTCGCCGCTGCGCCCGCTGCCCACCCTGCACGCCACCTTGCTGCAGGCAGCGGGCCTGCCCGCCAGCGGTTCACTCTGGCTCAAGGCCGACAGCGAGCTGCCGATCTCCGGTTCGATCAAGGCCCGGGGCGGTATTCATGAAGTACTCAAGCATGCCGAGGACCTGGCGCTGGAGGCCGGCCTGATCCACCTCGACAGCGATTACCGGGTACTGGCCAGCGACCAGGCCCGGCAATTCTTCAGCCAGTACAAGGTTGCGGTCGGCTCGACCGGCAACCTCGGCCTGTCGATCGGCATCATGAGTGCCAGGCTGGGCTTTCAGGCCACCGTGCACATGTCGGCCGATGCCCGCCAATGGAAGAAGGACAAGCTGCGCGCCCACGGCGTGTGCGTGGTCGAGTACGAAAGCGACTACAGCGTGGCAGTGGAGCAAGGGCGCCAGCAGGCGGCGGCGGACCCGAGCTGCTACTTCGTCGACGACGAGAATTCACCACACCTGTTCCTTGGCTATGCAGTGGCGGCCGAGCGGCTGGCCGCCCAGTTCGAGGCTGCGGGCATCAAGGTAGACGCCGAGCACCCATTGTTCGTCTACCTGCCCTGCGGGGTCGGCGGCGGCCCAGGTGGCGTGGCGTTCGGCCTAAAGCTGATCTGGGGCGACCATGTGCACTGCATCTTCGCCGAGCCCACCCACTCGCCGTGCATGTTCCTGGGGGTGTATAGCGGTTTGCATGATGCCACCAGCGTGCAGGATTTCGGCATCGACAACCTGACCGCCGCCGATGGCCTGGCGGTGGGCCGCCCTTCCGGCTTTGTCGGCAAGGCGATGCAGCGTTTGCTCGATGGTTATTACACGGTCAGCGACGAGGCGCTGTACCGGCTGTTGGTACTGGCCCATGACCATGAGAACACGCGGCTGGAGCCTTCGGCGCTGGCGGGGATGCCGGGCATGGTCAAGGTGCTTGAATCACCTGAGTACCTGGCGCGCATTGGCCTGTCGGCCGGGCGCATGGAGCGGGCCACGCATCTGGTGTGGGGGACCGGTGGCAGCATGGTGCCGGAGGCAGAGTTTGCGGCCTATCTGGCCAAAGGCAGGGGCTGAGAATTATAGGGAGGGGCAGCGCTGTACCTGTGGGAGCGGGTTCACTCGCGAACACGGGCGAAGCCCGTGCCATATACCGCGGTGCCTGCTTCGCGGGTGAACCCGGCTCCCACAGGGGACCGCGCCAGCTTTCAGATTTGAGCAAGGCAGTTGCTCCTTTGCTGCTAGGCCGGCAGATGATCGCCGCGCAGCCAGTCGATAAACCGCGCAAACAACTCCGACTGCGAGTTGATCTGCAGCTTCAGGTACAGGTTCTTGCGGTGCATGCGCACGGTTTCCGGCGAGATGCCCAGCTCCAGCGCGGTGGACTTCACCGAATGCCCGCGCAGGATCATGTGCGCCACCTCCCGCTCACGGTCGGTCAGCACCTGGCAGCCGAAACTGTCGAACGCCGCCTGCAGGCCGCCACGCTCCGCCGGCGCGGGGCCGGGCTCCAGATGGTGCCGGGCATAGCGCCCCAGCAGTTCGCGCACCATCGGCTCCAGCGCACGCAGCAGGTCGATCTGCCCCGCGCTCAGGCGCGTGCCGCTGCAGCCTTGGAACAGGCTCAGCGACAACTTGCGGCCAGCGCTCAGGTCGACGATGTAGTAGCTGTCTTCACTGCAACCAGTGCCCAGGTAATAAGCCTTGTAGTAATCGCTGTCGAAGAAGTTGTCCGGGGCGATTTCCTGCAGGTGGTAGAAGCCCTCGGCCAGGCCGCTCTGCACGGCCAGGCAGAACGGGTCGAGCAGGTAGCCGGCAGTGAAATAGCGCTCCAGCACGGCGGCGCGGTGCAGGTCGGGGATGCCTTGCTGGTACAGCAGTTGCGGTGCCCGCCCCTGGCACTCGAGGCTGATCATCATCGATTCCACCTGCACCAGCTGGCCGATGGCTGCCGCCACATGGGCCAGCGCCTCGGGCGTTTCGCTGTGGGCCAATGCGCGTTGCAGCGCCGCATGCCATTGCTGCAGCGCGCCCAGTGAAAGGGTAAGCGGGGTGTCGGGAGAGGCCTGGGTCATGCCCGGCAGTCTAGCCTGCCAGGCACGCCCGCGCACAGGCCTTTGCGCCAGGTTCATCGGCCCTGGTACAGGCCAAGCGCCGTGAGTTCGCGCGCGGTTTCGATGATGCACTGGCGCAGGGTTTCGACGATCTCGTCCACCTGCGCATGGGTGACGATCAACGGCGGCGACATCACGTTCAGGTGCATGATCGGCCGCACCAGCAGCCCCTTGGCCTGGGCCTTGCTGTGGATGCGTTCGCCAATGTTCACCTCGTCGGCAAACAGCGCCTTGCTGGCCTTGTCGGCAACGAACTCGACACAGGCCATCAGCTTCATGCAGCGCACATCCCCCACCAGCGGCAGCTCGCGCAGGCTTTGCAGGCGCTGTTCCAGGTAAGCGCCAACGTCCTTGACATGCTCCAGCAAATGCTCGCGCTCGATGATCTCGATGTTCTTCAGCGCCGCGGTGCAGCACACCGGGTGGCCACTGTAGGTGAAGCCGTGGGTGAAACAGCGGCCCTTGCCCGGCTCGGCGATCACCTGCCAGATGCGCTCGGAGAAGATGCATGCCCCCAGCGGCAGGTAGGCCGAGGTCAGGCCCTTGGCGGTAGTGATGATATCGGGAGTTACGCCGAACAGTTCCTCGCTGGCGAAAAAGGTGCCCAGGCGCCCGAACGAGGTCACCACTTCGTCGGCGACGAACAGGATGTCGTAGGTCTGGCACAGCTGCCACATGCGCTGGAAGTAGCCCTTGGGCGGAATGATCACCCCACCCGAGCCCATGATCGGCTCGGCGAAGAACGCCGCCACGTTGTCGGCCCCCAGCGAGAGGATCTTGTCCTCGAACTCGGCCACCAGGAAGTCGAGGAACTCGGCCTCGTCCATGTCGTGCGGGGCACGGTACGGGTTGGGGTTGGACACGTGGTGGATCAGGTCGTGGTGATAATCGAACTCCGGCACCCGGTCAGCGGCCTTGTTGCCAATCGACATGGTCAGCGTGGTGGAGCCGTGGTAGGCGTTGTAGCGGGCGATGATGTGCTTCTTGTGCGGCTTGCCACGGCAGTTCTGGTAGTACTGGATCAGCCGGTAGGCAGTGTCGACCGCGGTCGAGCCGCCGGTGGTGAGGAACACATGGTTCAGGTCACCCGGCGCCAGCTGCGCGAGCTTCTGGCACAGCTCGATGGCCACATCGTTGGCCATGTCGGAGAACGGGTTGGAATAGGCCAGCTGGCGTACCTGGTCGGCGATGGCCAGGGCCATCTCCTCACGGCCCAGGCCAATGTTGGTGCACCACATGCCGCCGACTGCATCGAGGAAGCGGTTGCCGTGGGTATCGCGGATGTAGGCGCCCTCGCCGGCAACGATGTTCAGCGCGCCTTGCTCGCGGTGCTCGTCGAACACATGGTAGCCGTGCATGTAGTGGGCCTTGTCGGCTTCCACCAGCGGGTCGTTGGCAGTGGCGAATGCTTTGCTTGGGGTAGCCATGGGCAGCTCCTTGGCAGTGATCGTTGGGCGGTGTTCAGAAACCGGTCTTGACCGTGCTCCAGACCCGGGTGATGGCGCGCATGTCCTTCGGGCTCTGGGTTTTCTGCGCGAACAGGCGCTCGCGGGTTTGCGCGTCGGGGTAGATGGCCGGGTCCTGGCGGATCTCCTCGCGCACCAACGCCGTGGCGGCAGCGTTGCTGTTGGCGTAGTGGATGTAGTCGGTGACCTTGGCCATGGTCTGCGGCTGCAGCAGGAACTCGATGAAGCGGTGGGCGTTGGCCACGTGCGGTGCATCCTTGGGGATGTACAAGTTGTCGAACCAGATCAGCGAGCCTTCCTGGGGGATGAAGAACGACAGCTTGATGTTCTTCTTCGCTTCCACCGCACGAGCCTGGGCGGTGGCGTAGTCGCCGGACCAGGTCAGGGCCAGGCAGACATCGCCGTTGGGCAGGCTGGTGAGGTAGTTGACCGAGTCGAACCTGCGAATGTACGGGCGAATGCCCAGCAGCAGTTGTTCGGCCGCCTTGAGGTCGGCAGGCGATGCGCTGCGTGGGTCCTTGCCCAGGTACTGCAGGGCCAGCGGGATGACTTCGGTCGGCGCGTCCATCAGGGTGACGCCACAGTCGGCAAAGCGCGAGACGATCCTGGGGTCGAACAGCATGGCCAGCGAGCCGATGGGGGCATCGGGCATGCGCGCGGTGATCTTGTCGACGTTGTAGGTTACCCCCGAGCTGCCCCAGGTGTAGGGCGCCGAGTATTTCAGGCCGGGGTCGTAGCCTTGCAGGTTGTTCACCACCTGCTGGTCGAGGTTGTGCCAGCTGGGCAGTTGCTGCTTGTCCAGTGCCTGGAACACTCCGGCACTGATCAGCGGGGGTACCAGGGAAGCATTCAGCATGACCAGGTCGTAGCCGGAGCGGCCGGTGAGCAGTTTGGTCTGTACCGTTTCGTAGCCGTCGAAGGTGTCGTAGATGACCTTGATGCCGGTGGCCTTCTCGAAGTCGGCCAGGGTGGTTTCGCCGATGTAGTCGGTCCAGTTGTACAACCGCAACGTGTTACCGCTGTCCACCTCTGCCGCCTGGGCCAGGCTGGCGCCAGACGCCAGCAGCAGACCGCCAATCACCTTCAGTACCTTGCGCATGGCAACTCCATCGTGTGAATGCTCGGGATCGAGCCGATGCAGGCACTATCGAGGGATTTGCCGAAGGGGAACATACCCCGAATGTGTGGGTGGTCGTTTTTTGGCAGGTGGCAGAATGTCGTATGCCGACAGAATTCTGGGGCTGCTTTGCAGCCCTTTCGCGACACAAGGCCGCTCCTACAGGGTGCGCGGATCCTGTAGGAGCGGCCTTGTGTCGCGAAAGGGCCGCAACGCGGCCCCAGTGGTTCGAGCAAAAGCTCACGCCAACGGATACAACGCCTCATCAAACTGCTCAAGGCGCGGGAACACCAAAGGCTGGTCGTCCGAGAGCTGCTCCAGGCGCTGCCGGTACTGCTGCAAAAACGCCTGCCGCGCCTCGTCACTGATGTACGGCACATGCCAGGCCACGAACGGCGGCAGCACCTCGAAGCCGACGTAGGCCAGCGTACCGCGCAAGATCGGCCGCAGCATGTCCTCCAGCGGCCCGTGAATCGCCCCGTCGCCAAACATGTGCTCGCGCCCGCCCAGGGTCACGGTCACCAGCGCTTTCTTGCCTGCCAACCCGCCCTGGTCGTAGAAGCGCTTGCCGCCATAGCACACCCCCGACACCAGCACCCGGTCGATCCAGCCCTTGAGCATGGCCGGCGCCGAGAACCAGAAGATCGGGAAGTTCAGCACCAGCAAGTCGGCCCACAGCAGCTTGTCCAGCTCCTGCTGGATATCCGCGGCAATGGCGCCACGCTTGACCCCCTGGCGCTGCTCCAGGGCATACACCAGGTACTCGGGGTTCTCGCGCTGGGTGAAATCATCGGCACTGGCCACTGGGTTCCAGCCCATGGCGTACAGGTCGCTGACCTGCACCTGGTGGCCCTGGGCGCGGAAGGTTTCCACGGCCTGGTCACGAAGGGCGGCAGTGAACGATTGCGGCTCGGGGTGAGCGTGGACGATCAGTACATTCACAAACATTCTCCTCACACAAAACAGGTTGTCTTCCAGCTGTGGCTCAGCACTGCACCGCTTTCACCTCGACGAACTCCGCCAGGCCCTCCTCGCCCCACTCGCGCCCATTGCCAGACTGCTTGTAACCACCGAACGGTGCCTGGTAGTTGAACCCGCCACCGTTGATGAAGCACTGCCCGGCGCGTATCTGTCGCGCCAGGGCCAGGCCGTGTTCGCGGCTACCTGCCCACACCGCGCTGGACAGGCCGAACGGCGAATCGTTGGCCAAGGCCAGCGCCTGGGCCTCGTCGGCATAGGGGATCAGGCACAGCACCGGGCCGAAGATTTCCTCCTGGGCGATACGCATGCAGTTGTCGACATCGGCGAACAACGTCGGCGCCACGTAGAAGCCACGCTCGAAGCCGGCTGGCGTATCACCGCCGCACAGCAGGCGCGCGCCCTCCTCCTGCCCCAGGCGAATGTAGTCGAGCACGGTGCGCCGCTGGCCTGCCGAACACATCGGGCCTAGGAAGCTGGCCGGGTCACGCGGGTCGCCCATGACCAGCGCACGGGTCTCGGCCTCGGCAATCTCCAGCGCCTCGGCGTAGCGGCTGGCCGGCAGCAGCATGCGGGTCAGGGCCGTGCAGGTCTGCCCCGAGTTGATCATCACGTCCTGCACGCCATGGCGCACCGCCGCGTGCAGGTCGGCGTCGGCGGTGATCAGCAGCGGCGATTTGCCGCCCAGCTCCAGGCACACCCGCTTCACCGTCGGCGCGGCCGCCTGGGCCACGCGCACCCCGGCACCGGTGGAACCGGTGAACGACACCATGTCCACCTGCGTGTGCCGGGCAAGGGCCTCGCCAACCTTGGCGCCCGGCCCGCTGACCAAGTTGAACACCCCGGCCGGCAGGCCGATGGCCTCGATCATCTCGGCCAGCAGGAACGCGTGCAGCGGTGTTTCCTGGCTGGGCTTGACCACCACCGTGCAGCCGGCGGCCAGGGCCGGCGCCAGCTTGCCGATCATCTGGTGCAGCGGATAGTTCCACGGGTTGATGAACGCGCAAACGCCAACGGCCTCGCGGTACACCAGCGAGTTGCCGACTTCGCGCACCTCATCCATCAGCCCGGCCAGTTCGGCATACTGCTCCAGCCCGGCAATCGGGCCCTCGACCTGTACCGCCTGGCACCACTGCACCGGCATGCCCAGTTCATCGGTGATGACCGAGGCCATTTCCGCCGCGCGGCTTTTCAGCTGTGCGGCCAGCGCCGTTATGTACCCGGCACGTACGCCGGACGGTGTACGCGACCAGCCATCGAAGGCCCGCCGCGCGGCCGTCACCGCCCGCTCGACATCGGCCTCCGCGCCCAGCGGCACCCGGCCGATGACCTGTTCGGTGGCCGGGTCGATCACCTCGGCCATGCCCTGCCCGCTCGGTACCTGCCAGGCGCCGTCGATGTACAGCCGCGCATACTCACGCATGGGCCTGCCCCTGCATCGATGCCGCGGCGCAGCGGGCAATGCGCTGGCAAGCGTCGGCCAAGGCCTCGTTGCCCAACACCAGGCCCAGGCGGATATGCCCGGCAGCGCTGGGGCCGAAGGCTTCGCCGGCGAGCACCGATACGCCCTGGCTGTCGAGCAGGCGATCGGCGAAGGCCTGGGCGCTGAGGCCGGTCTCGCGGATGTCGACCATCACGAACATGCCGCCATCGGGCTTGAGCACCTTGATGCCCGGGCAGCCGGCCAACTGCTCGCACACCAGGTCGCGGCGCTGGCGATAGGCCTCGCGCATGCTGTCGAGCTCGGGCAGTTGCTGCTCCAGTGCCACCACGGCGGCGTCCTGGATGAAGTCCGGCGAGCCATACAGCATGCACAGCGCCAGGTTCTCCAGGTGGGCGGCCAGTTCGCTCGAACCAACCACCCAACCCACCCGCCAACCGGTCATGGCATGCGACTTCGACAGGCTGTTGAGGGTGGCGGTGCGCTCGGCCATGCCCGGCAGGCTGCCGGGGCTGACATGCTCGCCGTCGTACAGCAGCTCGCTGTACACCTCGTCGGAGATCAGCCACAGATCGTGGGCGATGCACAATTCGGCCAGCGCTTCCCAGGTGGCACGCGGCAGGCTTGCCCCCGAGGGGTTGTGCGGGCTGTTCAGGGCCAGGGCGCGAGTGCGCGAGGTAATGCGCGCGGCCACGTCACGGGGGCAAACGCGGAAGCCGTTCTCCGGCTTGACCGGCACCGGCACCACCTTGGCGCCACAGGCCCCGAACACCGCCTCGTAGGTCACGTACATGGGCTCGGCGACAATCACCTCGTCACCCGGGTCGAGCACGCACTGGGCCACGCAGTACAGCGCACACTGGGCCCCCGCCAGTACCGTCACCTGGTCGGCATCGACGGCCTGGCCGCTGCGCTGGCGGTGGCGGTTGGCGATGGCCTGGCGCAGCGCCAGCTTGCCGCGCACATCGGCGTAATGAGTGTGGCCCGCCCGCAGGCTGTCGATGGCCGCCTCGACGATCGGCGCGGGGGTGTCGAAGTCCGGGTCACCCACCGACAGCAGCAGGATATCCTTGCCCTCGGCCTGCAGCGCCAAGGCGCGGTAGTGGATGTCCCAGGCCGCGGCCCCGTCGCCGGCGATGCGTTGAGTGAGCTTGGCGTAGCGCATGGCAATCTCCCTTCATTGGCGGTTTCAGTCGACGAGAATCTTCGGGTTGGAACTGCCCCATACGGTGTAGAGGTCGGCGAGCAGCGCGCCGTTGATTTCCTCTATCTCGGCCTGTGTGATCTCTCCCCCGGCCTGTTTGCCGAACAGCACCACTTCGTTGCCACCCTTGACATCGGGGAAGTCGGTGACATCGACCATCAAGGTGTTCATCGACACCTTGCCCACTACTGGCACACGGTGGCCGTTGATCAGCACATGGCCTTTGTTGGTGAACACCCGGCGATAGCCATCGGAGTAGCCGACGGTGATGTTCGCCAGGCGCGAATCACGCGCCAGGGTAAAGGTGCGGTCGTAGCCGACGGTGTTGCCAGCCGGGTAGCTGTGCACCGCTGCCACGTGCGACTTGAACTGCATGACACGTTGATATTCGGTATGCGTCGGCACGGTGTCGCCGAACAACGCGCCGCCGGTGCGCACCATGTCCAGGCGCGCTTCGGGCACTTCCAGCGTAGCGAAGGAGTTGGCGGCATGCAGGGTGAGCTTGCTGCGATCAAGTTTGGCGTGCTTGATCAGCCAGTCGGTCTGTTCGTTGAACGCTGCCAGGCCTTTGCGCACATCGTCCTTGTCTTCCACGGCAAAGTGGGTCATCAGCGCGACCAGCTGGAGGTGCTTCTGGTCGGTGATCTGCAGCGCTTCACCACGGCCGGACCAGGTAGCCATCTCCACGCCGTTGCGGCTCATGCCACTGGAATTGAGCGCCAGATGGATGCGCAGGGTCTTGCCGTGGCGTTCGGCGAGGGCATCGAGCTGGCGGGCGAACTCGGCGCTGCCGACCAGTTCTTCCATGTCGTACTGCAAGGCATCTTCAACTTCGCCGAGGCTGGCCAGGCGTACCCGCACCAGTTGCCCGGTAAAGCCACTGGCGCGCACCACCCGGGCCTCTTCGTTGCTGGCCACCGCCACGCAAGGCACGCCCTGGGCGATGATCGACGGCATCACCAGACCGATGCCATGGCCATAGGCATCGGCCTTGAGCACGGCGCACAGTTTGGACTTGCCGCCCAGCTCGGCCTGCAGGGTGCGGATGTTGTGTTGCAGGGCGCCGGCACTGATTTCGACCCAGGCGTTGCTGTTCTGCACGGTCAGGGCCGTGGTGCCGTTGTCCATCGACAGGGGTGGTGCGGCGTACAGCGGGGCCTGGCCGGTGATCAGCAGAGCGAGGGATGCAGCCAGGAGGGTACGGCGAAATGGCATGGTGGTTTCTCTTGTTGTTCGTGGTGTCTGCCGCTTAGCAGACGCAGGTGTGTTTGAGCTCGATGAAGGTGACGCCGGGGGTGGCGAAACCGCTGGCCAGATCGGCCTGCAGCGCATCCAGATCACGCGGCTGGCGCACCGTGCAACCAAAGGCACGGGCCAGGCCGATGAAGTCCGGATTGCGCGGCAGTACGCCGACCGGCTCGATGTCCAGGTCGAGCATGTCGTCACGGATCTGGCCAAGGGCGTCATTGTTCCACAACAGCACGACCAACGGTCGGTCCAGCTCCTCGACTGCCGTGGCCAGCTCCTGGACGGTGTAAAGGAAACCGCCGTCGCCCACCAGCACCAGGCCTGGGCGGTGGTCGCTGGCGAACATGCCGCCGATGCCGGCCGGCAGGCCGTAGCCGAGGGTGCCGTAACCGGTGGGGTGCAGCCAGCTGCGCGGCGCCCGGCTGGCGAAGGCGTAGTTGCCGGTATAGGCCAGTTGGGTCATGTCGCTGCTGATGAAGGCGTCATCGGGCAGCACGGCGGCAATACGGTCGAGGATTGCCTGGTGCACGGCCTGCAGCGGCGCATGGCCGTTGCGGATGGCCAGCCGCAGGTTGGCCACGGCTTCGCTGGCCTGGGCCGGGTCACGGTCCAGCGCTGGCAGGTGCTCGAGCAGGCCGGCCAGGGTTTGCCGGGCATCGCCGTGCAGCGCAATGGCACAGGGATAGAAGTCATTGAACTTGCGCGGATCGATGTCCACGCGCAGCAGCTCGCCGCTGATCGGCAGGCGCTCGCGCCAGAAGTCGGTGTCGGCCATTTCGGTACCCACTGCCAGCACCACATCGGCCTGGCTGATCAGCTGCCAGCCGGGCTCGACGCACAGGCTGGCGCCGGCATTCAGTGGTGCGTCCGCTGGCAGCAGGCCCTTGCCGGCCACGCTGGTGAACAGTGGGGCTGCCAGCCGGGTGCTCAGTTGCTGCAACTGCTCGGCCGCGTGCAATGCCCCACCACCGGCAATGATCATCGGGCGCCTGGCGGCTGCCAGCTTCACGGCAGCCTGGTCGAGGATGTCACGGCACGGCTGGCCGCGCCCGGGGCGGCGCACCACCTCATCGCTCCAGTCACGGCTGACCGGTGCGGCCAGCACGTCCAGCGGCACCGAGATGTGCACCGGGCGCGGCCGTTCGCTGTCGAACACGGCCCAGGCACGAGCGATCAGCTCGGGCAGATCGTCGCCGCGCAGGGCCACGGCGGAGAACGCGGTAATCGGCGCGGTCATAGCGCGCTGGTCCTGGGTTTCGTGCAGGCAGCCCCAGCCCTTGCCCAGGCTGGCAGTGTGGTTGACGCTGGAAATCACCAGCATAGGGATGGAGTCGGCATAGGCCTGGCCGATGGCCGTGGCGGCATTGGTCACGCCCGGGCCGGTGATGACGAAGCATACCCCCGGTTTGCCGCTTACCCGGGCATAGCCGTCGGCCATGAAGCCGGCGCCCTGCTCGTGGCGGGTCAGCACATGACGGATGCCACTGCCCGGCAGACCGCGGTACAGCTCCAGAGTGTGCACGCCGGGGATGCCGAATACCGTTTCCACGCCATAGTTGGCCAGCAGGCGCACCAACGCCTGCCCGGCGGTTGGGGTGTGCTTATTCATGTCGTTCTCCTTGCGCCTGGCCGAGGCGGATCAGCGCATCGACCGCAGTGGTGCCGTGGGCACCTACCATCAATGGGTTCACATCCAGCTCCAGTAATTGCCCGGCGTTTTCGCAGGCGTAGTCGGCCACCGCGCGGATAGCCGCAACCAATGCGTCGAGGTCGGCAGCCGGGCGGCCACGGAAGCCTTGCAGTAGGCTGGCACTGCGCAGGCCGAGCAGCGCGCTACGGATGGCGTCGTCGGTGGTCGGCAACAACAGGCTGACGCTGTCCTTGAGCAGCTCGACCAGCACGCCACCGGCACCGATCACCAGGGCCAGGGCGAAGTCGTGCTCGCGCTTGATGCCGACGATCAATTCGGCCAGCGGCGGCTCGGCCATCGGTTCGAGCAGCACCTGGTCGAACGCTACCTGCGGGGCATAGGCGGCGATGCGCTGGCGCATCTGCACCAGCGCAACCTCGAGGGCAGCGGCATCGCGCAGGTTCAGCGCCACCGCACCGGCTTCGGTCTTGTGCGGCAGTTGCGCGCTGACCGCCTTCAATACCAGCGGGTAGCCGACGCGGGCGGCATCTGCCACGGCACGCTCGGGTGTGCTCAACACCCCTGCCGGTACCGGCAGGCCGAAGGCACGCAGGGCTTGCTTGGATTGCCATTCGTCCAGCAGCTGGCCCTCGCCCGCGATGGTCTGGGGGCACAGCGGCACCCGTGCGGCCTCACCCTGTTCCAGCAGCCGCTGGCGGTTGCGCTGGTAGGCGACGATGCGGCCCCAGGCTGCCAGGCCATCCTCCACACCCTGCAGGGCGGCGATGCCGCGCGCGTGCAAACGCTCGCGCGCGCAGGTGGGCAACAGCTCCGGGAATGCCGAGGTGACGAAGCCGATCTTGCCGTGGCGCTCCAACGCATCGCAGTACAGTGCCAGCAGCAGGTCGCATTCCTTGCGTTCGCCGGTGAACGCCGCCGGGTAGTCCAGCACCAGCATGGCCGCGTCGGCTGCGCCGCTCAGGGTGCTGTCGAGCATGCGTTGCAGGGCCGCTGCATCACCCCAGATGGCAGTGGTGAAATCCAGTGGGTTGACCAGGTTGGCATAGGCCGGCAGCACCTCGGCCAACTGCGCCACCTGTCCTTGTTCGAGCTTTGGCAGGACCAGCTGGTTGCGCTCGGCATAGTCGGCGATCAAGCCGGCATCGCCACCGGAACAAGCCAGGGCTATCAGCTCGCCATTCACCGGCAGGCGGCCACAGGCAGCGGCCTTGAGGGTTTCGACGAAGCTCACCGGGCCACTGACGCGGATCACGCCCAGGCGCTGGAACAGGCTGTCGTACAAGGCATCGGAGCCGGACAGCGAGCTTGTGTGGCTGAGCGCCAGTTCGGCGCCGATCTGCGACACGCCGGTCTTCAGCGCAATGATCGGCGTGCCCTGCTGCAATGCCTTGCAGGCGGCACGGGCGAAGCCCGGCACGTTCTTCAGGCCTTCCAGGTGCAGGCCGATGGCGGTTACCCGTGGGTCGTCGAGCAGCACGTCCATCAGCTCGGCCACGCCCAGTTGTGCCTGGTTGCCGACAGAGGCCATGTAGGCCACCGGCAGCGAGCGGTCGCTCATCGACAGGTTGTAGGCGAAGTTGCCGCTCTGGGTGAGGATCGCCACGCCCTTCTCCACTTGCTGGCCACCATGGGCCACCGGCCACAGGGCAGCGCCGTGCAGGTAGTCGAGCAGGCCGTAGCAGTTGGGGCCGAGCAAGGCCATGTTGCCGGCGGCGGCCAGCAGGCGCTGCTGCAGCTGGCCGCCCTCTTCGCCGCTTTCGGCAAAGCCTGAGGCATAGCAGATGGCGCCACCGGCGCCGCGTGCGGCCAGCTCGGCAACGCACTGCAGAGTCAGTTCGCGGTTGGTGGCGATGAACACCGCGTCCGGGGCATAGGGCAAGTCGGCCACCCGCGCCACACAGGGGATACCTTCGAGGCTGTCATGCTGCGGGTTGACCAGCCACAGCTCGCCGCCAAAGCCACCTTCGGCGCAACGCTTGAGCGCCCGCGCCATGCTGCGCCCGCCGACGAAGGCCAGGTGCCGGGGTGCCAGCAGGCGCTTGAGGTTGTCACGAATCGAATGCGACATGGGTGTTCTCCTGGCGCTCAGCGCAGCAGCGGGCGCAGCAGTTCGCGGGCGATGATGTGCCGCTGGATTTCCGAGGTGCCTTCCCAGATGCGCTCGATGCGTGCGTTGCGCCAGATGCGCTCGACCGGCCCTTCATCCATCAGGCCCATGCCGCCGAAGATCTGCACGGCTTCGTCGGCAACCTTGCCCAGCACTTCGCTGGCGAACAGCTTGGCCATGCCGGCCTCGCCATCGGTCATGCTGCCCTGGTCCATCTTCCAGGCGGTGTGCAGGGTGAGCATTTCTGCAGCGCGAATCTGCGTGGCCATGTCGGCCAGCTTGAACGACACGCCCTGGTAGCTGCCGATGGCCTGGCCGAACTGCTTGCGGTCGGCAGCCCATTGCAGCGACAGGTCGAGGGCACGCTGGGCCTGGCCCACGCAGTTGGCGGCGACCATCACCCGGCCGGCGGTGAGCCAGGCGTTGGCCACTTCCCAGCCCTTGCCGACCTCGCCCAGCACCTTGCTGGCCGGCACCCGGCAGTCGTCGAAGAACAGCTCGTAGGTGTGGTAGCCACGGTTGCTCACGCACTTGGGGCCACGGCGAATGGTCATGCCCGGCGTGCCACGGTCGACCAGGAAGGCCGTTACCGCGTTGCGCTTGCGCCCGTTGTGCTCGTAGGTGTCGGTGACGGCGAAGACGATGGCGAAATCGGCGTGGCCGGCATGGCTGATGAAGTGCTTGCTGCCGTTGATGACGAAGTCGTCACCCTGGCGTACGGCACGGGTCTTGATGGCGTTGGCATCGGAGCCGGCGCCCGGCTCGGTGAGGGCGAAGCAATCGATCTTCTCACCCTGCACGCAGGGCAACAGGTAGTCGTTGATCTGCTCGTCCTTGCAGGCCATGAGGATTTTCGATGGCCGCGCGACGAACACGTGCAGGGCCCAGGACACCTTGGACAGTTCGCGCTCGATCAGCGCCTGGGACAGATAGTCCAGGCCACCGCCGCCGACCTCCTCGGGCATGTTGAAGGCATAGAACCCGGCGGCGATGGCCTTGCCGCGGATCTGCGCAGCCAGCTCGGGCGACACGGCATCGGCGCGGTCCACTGCCTCCTCATGGGGCAGCAGCTCCTTGGCGACAAAACTGCGTACCGCTTCCACCAACATTTCTTGTTCTTGGGTCAGTTGGAAATTCATCTGCGAAGGTCCTGGTGAGGGTCGGTTATCGGGTTACTGGCCGGTGAAACGGGGTGCGCGGCGCTCCACCGACGCTCGCAGCGCCTCGGCACCGTCCTGGCTGCGGCCGCACAGCAGGCCGGCCTGGCGCTCGGCTTCCAGCTGCTCGGCCAGGGTGCGCCGGGCGCCATCGCGGATCAGCCGTTTGGTCTGCGCGTAGGCGAAGGTAGGGCCATTGGCCAGGCGCCCGGCCAGCTCGGCGGCCACGGCGGGCAGTTGCTCGTCGGCACAGACTTCGCTGACCAGCCCGGCCGCCAAGGCACGTTCGGCACCCCACAGCTCATCGAGGAACAACAGGCGCTTGGCCTGCTCGCTGCCGATCAGCCGTGGCAGGTGCCAGCTGGCACCGGCGTCGGGGCTGTAGCCCATGCTGGTGTAGCCGGCCTTGAAGCGCGCCGAGGCCGCGGCGATGCGCAGGTCGCAGCACAGGCTGAGGTCCATGCCACCGCCCACGGCGGTGCCGTTGATGGCAGCGATGGTGGGCTTGTCGAGGCTGTGCAGGCGCAACATCAGTGCGTGGGCGGTTTCGGTCCAGCCGTAGCTTTCCAGGGTGCCCTGGGCCTCGGCCGCGGCCCATTCGGCAAGGTCGGCACCGGCGCAGAAGCTGCGGCCGCTGCCGGTCAGCACCACCACGCGCACGGCCGGGTCGCTGTTGCAGGTTTCCAGCAGAGTATGCAGTTGCTTGAGGGTGGGGATGTCCAGCGCATTGCGCTGCTCGGGGCGGTTGAGGGTGATCCAGGCAACGCCGGCTTCGACCTTGCTCAACAGTGACGACGACGGGGTGGTCATGGGGGGCCTCGGTGTTGTTGTGATGGTTTGAGAGGGCTTGACGAGGGAGATACTAAACGAGTGTTCAACAAGGCGGCAATTGGGCGAGGATGGGGCTGTAACAACGCTTGAAAACGAATATGTCGTTGTTTTTATTAGTATTATTTGTTGGATCAAGGTTTAGATAGGAGGTGGTTGTTACAACTTTGTACAACTGACGGATTGCCGGGGCCGCTTTGCGGCCCCGGCAATCTTCAGCCCAACACCCGAATCAAACCCCCGGCACGCTCGGCTCGAAAGCCCCCTGCCGACGGCGGTTGACGAAGAAGTACGCCGCATAGCACAGGGCAATGAAGCCAAAGCCCCAGTACAACGACGGCCGCTGGGTTTCATCCAGCGCCAGGAACACGAACAGCGAGCTGCACAGGGTGATGCACAGCAGCGGCACCAGCGGGTACAGCGGCGCCTTGTACTTCAGGTCCTGCAGTTGCCCACCTTCACGCAGGTAGACCTTGCGGAAGCGGTACTGCGCCAGAGCGATGACGATCCAGGTCACGGTGCCGGACATGCCACTCACCGCCATCAACACCATGAACAGGGTGTCGGCAGCAATGAAACTGGTCATCAGCGAGATCAGCGCAAAGCACAGGGTGATGCTCAGCGCCCGCAACGGCACGCCACGCTTGCTCAACGGCGACAGGCTTTTCGGCGCCATGCCGCTCTTGGACATGGCCCAGAGGATGCGCGTGGAGGCATACAGCCCGGAGTTGCCCACCGAAAGGATGGCGGTGAGGATTACGAAGTTCATCAGGTCGGCGGCAAAGGGAATGCCGACCATGTCGAACACCTGCACGAACGGGCTTTCCATCAACCCGGCCTGCTCGAACGGCACGATGGCCGAAAGCACGGCAATCGCCAGCACGTAGAAGATCAGCACGCGGAACACCACGTTGCGCACGGCCCGCGGGATGCTCTTTTCCGGGTGCTCGGTCTCGCCGGCCGCCACTCCCATGATTTCACAGCCCTGGAAGGCATAGACCACGGTCATCATCACTGCGAACACTGCCGACAGGCCATGGGGGAACAGCGACTCGCCCACCAGGTTGTCCAGCATCGGTGCCGGCGCCCCGCTGGTCAGCGGGATGGCGCCAAAGATTACCAGCAGGCCGATGATGATGAAGCCGAGTATGGTTGCCACCTTGATCCCCGAGAACCAGTACTCCGCCTCGCCGAAGGCACGGGTGGCCAGGGCGTTGAGGCCGAACAGCACGACCACGAACAGCGCCGACCAATACCATATCGGCACCTCCGGGAACCAGCGGGTCATCAGCATGCCGGCGGCAGTGAACTCCAGGCCCACGGTGGTGGCCCAGCTCATCCAGTACACCCAGCCGATCATGAAGCCGGTGGCCGGGCCGATGAACCTGGTGGCGTGGGCCTGGAACGAACCGGACACCGGCATCTGCACCGACAGCTCGCCCAGGCAGACCATCACCAGGTACATCAGCAAACCCGCGACCAGGTAGGCCAGGATCGCGCCTATCGGGCCACCCTGGTTGATGGTCACGCCCGAGCCCATGAACAGCCCGGTGCCGATCACCCCGCCCAGCGACAGCATGAAGATGTGTCGGCTTTTCAGCGCACGGGTGAGCTGGATCTTTTCGCGGTTGTCAGTCATGGCGCACCTCGGCTTTGCGGCCGGTGCCAGGCCGCGCGGGGGTGCCGCGCGTTGTGGTAGGAAGGAGGGGCTGAGCGCTACGGCATGTCATTATTCTTGTCTCCAATAAGCCTCATGGACCGCGTGCAACACGGTTGCCATGGATTATTGGAAACGGATGTAAGGTGCCGTTGTACGAACGGATCGAAGATGTAAAAAGTCGTAAGTATTTTGTACGTCAGCTCTGGATCAACTGTTCCAGGGTGGCGCGGGCCTGGGCAAGCTCCATGGCCAGCGGCTCGCCGAGCGCGTTCAATGCCTGTTCGTCATGCTGCCGGGCAGCGTCCTCAAGACGACGCAACAGCGCAGCCATGCCAGAAAAACCCAGGGAGTCGCAACTGCCGGCCAGGCGGTGGGCCAGGTGCAGCACTTCGGTATGGTCCTGGGCCGGCAGCGCCTCGGCCAATGCCGTGGCGTGATGTTCCAGCGACTGGCGCAGCACCTTCAACAGGCCTTGCAGCTTCTGTTCACCCAGCAGCGAGCGGTGGGTGTCCAGCAATGACCAGTCCATTCTCGCGTCGATACACGCCACCTCGGTGGGCACCGCTTCGGCCAGCGCCTGGCGCAGGTTGTCCAGTCGCAGGGGCTTGGCCAGCACTCCCTGCATGCCGGCATCCAGGTACCCTGGCACTTGCCCCGGTTGCACGCCAGCCGTCAGTGCCAGGACCCGGCTGTGGCGGTTCGGCCCGGGCGTGGCACGCAGTTGCCGGCAAAGCTCCACCCCGCTCATGCCGGGCAGGTGCACGTCGAGCAGGATCAGGTCGAAGCGCCGCTGCGCGCAGGCCAGCAGGGCTTGCCCGGCGTCCTCGGCAAAGCTCACCCGGTGGCCATCGCGCAGCAGCAACCCACCGGCCACCTCGCGGTTCAATTCCACGTCCTCGACTAGCAGGATGTCCAGGCTTGCCAGGGGCGAAGGGGCTGGTGAGTTGGCCTTCACTGGCTGCCCGCAGGCCATGTCGAGTTCGAACCAGAAGCGACTCCCCTGTCCTTGCACGCTGTCCAGGCCAATGCAGCCCCCCAGTTTTTCTACCAGATGCTTGCAGATCGCCAGGCCCAGGCCGGTGCCGCCATAGCGCCGGGCCACCTCCTCGCTGGCCTGGACGAAGCGGTCGAAGACCCTGGCCTGCACAGCCGGCTCGATGCCGATGCCATTGTCGCTGACCGACACCCGCACGCGCTGCGCGCCCTGGTCACTGGCCAGTACCTGCACCACAAGCCGCACCTGGCCGTGTTCGGTGAACTTGATGGCATTGGCCAGCAGGTTGCTGAGCACCTGGCGCAGGTACTGTTCGGCACCATGCTGGTATTCGGCCAATTGCTCGTCGATGTGCAGCTGCAGGGCGTCGCCATTGTCCCTGGCCATGGGTTCGAGCAGCGTCAGCACTTCCTGGCACAACTGGCGTAGCGAGAATCCGACCAGCTCGGCGCGGCTCTCGCCTTCCTCGAGCCGGGCGAAATACAGCACTTCGTTGAGAATCGCCAGCAGCCCCTCGCCGGCCTTGTACAAGGCCTCGACGCGCTGACGGTCGGCCACCTCCAGCCGGCCGCCGCGCAGCAGCTCGGCCATGCCGAGAATGCCGTTGAGCGGTGTGCGCAACTCATGGCTCATGGTCGCCAGAAAGCGTGACTTGGCCAGGTTGGCGGCTTCGGCCTCGTCCTTGGCCCGGGCCAGGCTGGCGGTGCGCCGCTCGACCATGGCCTGCAGTTCGTCGCGCTTGTCCTGCAGCGCCAGGCGGTCGCGCTCGCGGCGCTCGATGTCGCTGAGGATGGCGCGGCGCATGTCATCCAGGGCATTGGCCACGGTATCGATCTCGTCCGGGCGTGTCGACGGGCGGCGCCCCAGGCGCAATGGTTCCTGCCACTGGCCGGCACCAATTCGCCGGGCGAACTCGGCCATCACTTGCAGGTGGCGGGTGACCAGGCGATAGAACAGCCCCGACAGCGCCACCGCCAGGCCACACAGGAACACGCCCATCCACAGCAGGCTGGCAAGGCCAGTGGCATACAGCCGCCTGTGCACCGCGCCCAGGTCGATGCTCACTTCCAGCTCGCCAAGGTGCCTGGCCGGCCCCGAGGGCGGCTGGTAATCGAGGGGGAAGCGTTCGATGCGCACCGGCCCCTTGGGCTCGGCGGCGCCGCGCAGCAGCTGGAAATCGTCGCTGACCAGGCGCACCCGGGCGACATCGGAAAAGTCCACCAGGCCGCGCAGTTGTGTGTCCAGCTGGGCCTCGTCCAGGTCCCACAGGCTGCGCTCCAGGCTGGCCAGGTAACCGGCGCGGATCAACGCCATGCGCGCCTCGATATCGCGCATCTCGCGGCGGTACTCGAAATACAGCTGCACCGAGCTGGCCAGCACGGTGAAGCACAGGCTGAACAGCAGGATGAACAGCAGCAGGCGGCGCAGCAAGCCATCGGTGCGTAGGCGGATCATCGGGAGTCCGCCGGCAGGTTGACCATGTCGCGGTAGGTCACTTCGCTCTGCTCCAGCCAGCGCTCGATCTCGCCGGTCTGGTTCATGCGCAGCAACTGCGCGTCGATTTCGTCCATATGCTGGCTCAAAGGCGATTGCCGTGATATCGCAACGCGCAGGTAGTCCACGCTCAGGGCCGTGGGCAATACGCGGATGTCCTGCGCCCCGGGCAGGTTTTCGATGAACAGCTGACCGGTGCGCCGCTCCTGGATCACGTAGTCGATGCGCCCACGGATCAGCTTGCCGAAGTTCTGCTGGCTGGACGACACCCGTTCTATGTTCTGGTGGCGGGCGACGAAGCGGTCGAAATCGGCGCCGTAGCTTTCCCCGTAAAGCAGGCCGCCGCGGTAGCCGGCCAGGTCCTCCAGGCGCTGGAACTGCACTGGCCGCAGGCGGTTGTAGAACACCGCCACTTCCTCACGCACCACCGGCACCGTGGAAAAGCGCATGCGTTGGTCACGCTGGTCGCTGTTGTAGGCCAGCACCACGTCCACCCGCCCGGCAGCGGCGTCCATCAGGCAGCGCTTCCAGTTGCCCAGCACCACGGTCTGCACTTCGTAGCCCATGCGCGCGAACAGCTCTCGCACCACGGTGGGGGCCAGGCCACGCACCTGGTGGCCGTCACTCCAGGAAATCGGCGGGTACACCGGGTAGTCGCAATAGCGCACTGGCTGCCTTGCACTGGCTTGCAAGGCGAACAATGCCAAGGCCAGCACCCAGGCTCTGCGGGTCATGCCGCCACGCTGGCGGTGAACAGGTAGCCGGTGCCGTGGATGGTGATGATCAGCTGGGGCTCGGCCGGGTCATCGTGCAACTTGCGCCGCAGGCGGCCGACCAGCACGTCGATGGAGCGGTCGTTGGGTACCCACTCGCGGTTGCGGATCTGGTCCATCAGCTGGTCGCGGCTGAGAGTATGGCCGCTGTTGCGCAGGAACACGCTGAGCAGCTGAAACTCGCCATGGGTCAGCAGGGTTTGCCCGCCACGGGCGTCTATCAGCCGTCGGCGGTCGGTGTCCAGCGCCCAGTCGGCGAACTGCTTCAGCGATTGCGCGCAGGCCGGCGCCGGGTGCACCTCGCGGGCATGGCGCACGCGGCGGATCAGGTTCTTGGCGCGGGACACCAGTTCGCGGGGGTTGAGCGGCTTGATCACGTAGTCGTCGGCGCCGCATTCCAGGCCGACGATACGGTCGATATCGTCGTTGCGGCCGGTGATGAGGATGATGCCGACCTCCGAACGCACCCGCAGCTCGCGGGTCAGGGTGAGGCCGTCCTTGCCGGGCAGACGGATATCCAGCAGCACCAGGTCGACATCCTGGCTGCCGAGCAGGGCTTCGGCCTTTTCCGCGGTGTCGGCGCAGTGCACGTCATAGCCTTCCTGGGACAGATAGGCCTGCAGCAAGTCACGAATAAGCGGATCGTCATCGACGATCAATACCCGAGGCGTCATTGCGTGTCGTCTCTTTTTTTTATTGGTTTGTTCTACACACTCGCGACAGCAGCGTACTCGTTACTGAACAGGCGATCAACAGCCCTCCGGCAGGCTGAAGCGGCGCCGGCCACCGGCCTGCAGGCCATCGACCCAGGCCTCGCAGATCAGCACGCCCTGCTCGGGGGTGAAGGTACCGGGGTTGAGCCCCGACTCCAGCCACAGGCCATCGAGCAAGGCGCTCAGGCTGATGGCCGCCAGGTCGGCATCGAAGCCCTGCCAGCCCTCCTCCCCGGCCAGCGTGGCCAGCAGCCCGCTCAGTTCATTGCGGTATTCGCCATAGGAATGGTCATGCACCTGGTTGATCGCATCGGCGGTCTTCACCGCGCCCCAGAACGCCAGCCAGGCGTCGAGCAATTGCGGGTCGAGCAGCTCGGCGCAGAACGAGGCGCGGAAGAACGCCGACAACCGTTCGCGGGCATTGGGCGCAGCCTGGGCCATGGCCTCGCGCAGTAGGCCCATCACTCGGCCGGTGACCGCCATGTAGGCTTCGGCCACCAGCTCATCCTTGCCTGCATAGTGATGGCTGATCAACCCGACCGAAACCCCGGCCTCGGCCGAAATCTTGCGGATCGACGCGCCCTGGAAGCCATGGCGCTTGAGGCATGCCAGGGTTGCCTCGACCAGGTTGGCTTTGCGCAATTCCGGCAGCATGCGGTGGTAGCGGGCTTCCTGGTTCATCGGCGGCTCTCGGGCTATGGGCTGGGCTGAACGACTGTACAACAAGCCGGACTGCGTGATAAACCCTTGCCACCCTTGCCTACAACAACAAAAGCGGCTGCCATGAACGACCTGATCACACGTGACCTGGACCAGGGCCTGCTGACCCTGGCCTTCAACCGCCCCGACAAGCTCAACGCCTTGAACACCGCCATGTACCAACGGCTGGGCGACCTGCTGCTGGCGGCAGGTGAAGACCCTGATGTCGAAGCCATCATCATCACCGGTGGGCCGCACTGCTTCAGCGCCGGCAATGACTTGCGCGACTTCCTCGACAACCCGCCTGCCGACCTGGACAGCCCGGTGTTTCGCCTGATGCGGGTGGTGATGGGCCTGGACAAACCGCTGATTGCCGCGGTCAGTGGTGCGGCAATCGGCATTGGCGCCACCTTGCTGTTGCATTGCGACCAGGTACTGGTCAGCCGTACCACCAAGCTGCGCATCCCTTTCGCGCCCTTGGGCGTGTGCCCAGAGTTCGGTTCCAGCCTGCTGCTGCCGCGTTTGCTTGGCCATGCCCGGGCAGCTCGCCTGCTGTTGGCAAACGAGTTGCTCGACGGCGAACAGGTGGTGGCCTGGGGGCTGGCCAATGAACTGCATGAAGACGGGGAACAGTGCCTGGCGGCTGCCCGGCGCCTGGCGCGGCAGCTGCAAGGCTACCCGCAGGCGGCGCTGCGCATCAGCAAGCGGCTGCTCAAGGATGGCCAACGGGCCGAGCTTGAGACGACAGTGGCGCGGGAGGCCCGGTTGTTCATCGAGTGCTTGCGCACTGAAGAAGCGCGAGCGGTGTTGCGAGGGTTGATCAAGGATTGAAAACCTGGGGCCGCGTTGCGGCCCATCGCCGGCAAGCCAGTTGCTCCCACCACAAATATCGCTCGCTTGAAGCGTCCTTTGTAGGAGCAGCCTCACTGAACCGATGAGCCCTGGGTTGTTCCATGACAGCTGGCTTGCCGGCGATGGGCTGCAACGCAGCCCCGGTAAAACTCAGAAACCCCAGTATTGCTAATAGCCGGTCATCTCCAGATACCCACGCCCACCCGCACTCCCGGTCAAGCGTACCGGCCCCTCCCAATACGGGAACCGCGTTTCCATCCAGGCTTGCGATTCCACAGCCTCGACCTGTACATCCACGCCATGCCCCAGCACCTGCACCCGCCATCGCGTCGGCACCTGCTTGCCGTTCTTCTGCCGGGCCCAGGCCAGCGCCTGCAGCTGAATCTGCGCACCCTGCAGTGCCACCACCTTACCCTGCGGGCCAACCCAGGTCCCGGCGCGATACGCCTGCCCCTGCACTTCGCGCACCTGGAACAGCATCAATCGGGCACCACTGTCCAGGTGCAGGGAAAACCAGTCCCAACCCGTCTGCCCGGCAGCCAGCGGCTGGCTGCTCCATTCCCGGTCCAGCCAGGCCAGGCCGCTGACTGCAATGCATTGGCCGTCACGCTGCACTTCCCCACTCACCCGATAGAACGGCTGACTGTAATAGTACGAAGCCTGTCCCTTGCCGGACTTCTCGCTGTAGCCCTGGTCCCCGTGCAGCACCAAGGGCCGCTCGCTGTGCAGTTGCAGGTCATAGCGAAAGCCGTCACCACCGGCGAGCATTTGCAGATTTTCGATGCCACTGCTGCCCTGCAACGACCAGTCATTGATCCACGCCCGGAACGGCTGGGCCTGCACGCCGGCCTGGCCGATACCTCCACGCGCCAAGGTTTCGCCGAACTGATGGCCACCGGGACCGGTCAACGCCGCATGTCCCATCCACAGGTTCGGGCTGTTCCAGCCGGCAGTCTCGGGGCCTGGGCGCAGGGCCGAGCGAAACAGCGTCCACTGCGCGCCCCAGTCCCGCCCCAGGAAGTCCTGGAGGTTGGCGGTGACATACCACCATTCGATGCGAAAGCCATCGTGGGCCCCGTGGTCACGCGGAAATTCCAGGCGATGGCCGCGGCTTACCTGGCTGAATTCGCCCGCCTGCTGCCCGAGCCCGGCATAGCTCTGCTCGGCGGGCTGGTCACAGCCGCCGAGCAACCCACACAGCAACAGCCAGGCGCTACGTTTCATCGGCAAACGGCCTCAACAGTTCGCGCGGCTGGCGACGCGCCAGCTGCCACAGTGGCCAGGCGCTGGCCAACAGGCTGGTAAGCACGCCCAGCAGTGTCAGGTGCAGCAGTTGCCCAGGGAACACGTAGAGCGGCAAACGCCAGCCGAATGCCTGCACGTTCACCACCGCTACCAGGCACCAGGCCAGCAGGATGCCCAGCGGGATCGCCAGCAGCACGGTAAGGCTGCTCAGCAACAGTGTCTGCCCAAGGCTCAGCCACACCAGGTGCGTACGCCGCACACCCAGTGCCCACAGCGGCGCCAACTGGCGCAGGCGGGTCTGGCCCAGGGTCAGCAGGTTGATGAACAGCGCCACGCCTGCCACGCCAAGGGTGAGGCTGTTGAGCGCGGCAGTGGCGGCGAAGGTGCGGTTGAACACGTCGGTCGACCAACGTTTGAGACGCGCCTGCTCGACCACGCGGCTGTCGTCCAGGGCAAAGCGCTGTTGCAATGCAGCCTCGAGCGCCGACACCTGATCGCCCACCAGATCGACACTCAAGCCGGTCAGGGTTGCCTGTGGCCAGTGCCCGCGCAGCCAGCCGGCGTTGACCAGCATGTGCCCTTTGGGGTTGCCATAATCGGCATAGATGCCCACAACGCTAAGGGCTGGCGAAGTGTCTGCAGGCAGCCTCAGGCGATCGCCCAGTTGCAGGTTCAGTCGCCTGGCCAGCTGTTCACTGAGCATCACGGCCTGCCCGGCAGCCAGTTGCTGCCAGGCGTGCTTTTGCTGCGCCAGCAATGGCCAGCGTGTGCGATAGACGGGGTGATCGACGATGCCCTGGACCTGCACCGGCCAGCCCTGCAGCTGTGTTTCCTCACGCCAGCCGGGCAACACCACACCCACCGAAGGTTGCTGCCCAAGCCACTCGGCTATCTGCATGCCCTGGGCGGTGTCCCTTGGCGTGACATACAGGTCGGCGGACAGGCGCGAGTCAAGCCAGCCGACGAAGGTCTTGCGAAAGCCCTCGGTCATGCTGCCCACCCCGACACTGGCCGCCAGCGCCAGCAGCAGTGCCATCAACGCCAGGCTCAGGGCCGGCAATTGCTGGCGGCTGTCGGCGACGAACCATTGCGCCAAAGGCCGCCGGCAATGGCGCGCCAACCAGGCCAGCACCCGGTCGAGCAAGGCCGGTAGCAGCAGCGCCGCCGCCAGCAGCAAGCCTGCCAGCAGGCCGAACGCGCTGGGCAGGCTGTCGCCCAGCACGCCACAGCCCAGGGCCAGCAAAAGCAACAGGCCGGCCACCAGGGCCTGGCGCCGCAACCAAGGCCCCTGCGCCAACCGCCACGCCTGAGGTTGCGCCAGCGCCAGCAACGGCAACCGCGCCGCACGCAGTACACTGCCCAAACCCGCCAGCAGCGCCCCCAGCACGCTCATCAGCATGCCCAGCAGCCACCACCCTGCGGGCAGGCTCAGCGCCCCGGCGACCTGGGCGTCATACAGGCCGCGCAAGCTGGCGGCCACATCGGGCAGCAACCACGCGGCCAGCCCGTAACCACTGGCCACGCCGGCCAGCCCGCCCAGCACCGCGAACAGCCCCAGCTCCAGCACCAACGCGCACAACAGGGTTTGCAGGCCGATGCCACAGGCGCGCAGGTTGCGGATCAGGCCGCGCCGCTGTTCCAGTGCCAGACCGATTGCGGCATGGGCTATGAACAGGCCGACGACGAACGCCAACAGGCCAAGGGCGGTCAGGTTGAGGTGGAAACTGTCGGTCAGCCGCTGCAAGCCGCCATCGTCCTGCCGGGGTTGCAACTCAAGGTAAGGCGCGATATCCGCTGGCAACGGACCCGGCGTGGCAGCCACCAGCAAGCGCGACAACTGCCCGGGTGCATGCAGTAGCGTCTGGGCGTGGCCGATATCGACCACGATCACCCCTGGGGCCAGCGCTGGCTGCAGAACCAACGATGGCAGCAGTTGCCCTTCGCTGTCGCGTGCCGAGGCCCCGGGGCCTGCATGCAGCTGGCGCAAGGTGTCCGGCCCGACCCAGGCTTGCCCGGGCATGCCGACAAAGGCCTGCAGGTCGAACGTTCCGGGCTGCACACCGGCGATGCTGCTGGCCGGTGGCAGGCTCAACGGCTCGATGCCGATCAACCGCACGCTGCGCGCCGGCTCACCAGCAAAGCGCAAGCGCCCTTCCAGTACCGGCGTCACCGCCCAGCCCTGCCTGCGCAACTGCACGTACAGTGCCTGGTCGAAGCGCTCGCCTCCCCGCGGCACCAGTTGCGCCTGCAACGGCCCGGCCAGCACGGCGCTGGCCCGGGCATAATCGCTGCGTGCCTGGCTGTTCAGCGCCTGCACGCCGGTCCACAGCGCCGTGGCCAGCCACAGGCCGGTGAAGATGCTGAAAAACTGCACGCGATGGCGCCGCCAGTGGCTGAGCAGCGCCAGCAGGGCCAGCGATAGAAGCCTCATCCGCCCAGCTCGGGCCGCACGCGGCCGGCCTGCAGGTAACAACACTGCTGCAAGCGCGCCGCCAGCCGCGGGCTGTGGGTCACCAACAGCACCCCACTGCCAGCCTCGGCGACCAGCTGCAACAGTAGGCTCAACACCTCATCGCTGCTGGCTTCATCGAGGCTGCCGGTGGGTTCGTCGGCCAGCAACCAGGCCGGGCGCCCGGCCAGGGCGCGGCCGATGGCAACCCGCTGTTGCTGGCCACCAGACAATTGCTCCGGGTAACGCGCCAGCAAATTTGCCAGCCCCAGGCGCTGCGCCAGGTACGCCAGCCAATCGGGATCATGCCGAGCGGCCAGCCGGGCCTGAAACGCAAGGTTGGCCCCCACGTCCAGGCTGCTGATCAGATTGTACTGCTGGAACACCAGGCCGATGCCCTCCCGCCGCCACAGCGCCAGCGACGCCTCGGAACGGCTGTCGAGCGGGGTGTCGTCGATCAGGATGCGGCCACTGTCGGCACGGTCCAGACCGGCCACCAGGTGCAGC
Source organism: Pseudomonas sp. TE3-3-F2023 (assembly GCF_036784815.1). Taxonomy (NCBI): domain Bacteria; kingdom Pseudomonadati; phylum Pseudomonadota; class Gammaproteobacteria; order Pseudomonadales; family Pseudomonadaceae; genus Pseudomonas; species Pseudomonas sp. TE3-3-F2023. The sequence goes on from NZ_CP145113.1 coordinate 4,124,126, forward strand.
AAGGTGCTCTTGCCGCTGCCCGACTCGCCCATCAGCGCCAGGCTGCTGCCGCGCGCCAGGCGCAGGTTGACGCCTTGCAAGACCGGGATTGGGCCTTGGGGCGTAGGGAATGACTTGTAGAGGTTTTCGATGACCAGCATCGAGAGGCCTTGGTGGGTGAGGTCTGTTTAGTAATAGCAGGTCAAGCGCTGCTGGAGCATGAAAGTGCCCATGCGCACTACAAATGGATCCACTAATTATCCGATAACCGCACAAAACCCTGAAATAACGGGCTGCTTATATTGACCATGCGTACTCGTACGGCTCTAATGGATCCATTAAATAAAAACAAAACCCCCGGAGAGCCTACCCATGTACCCCAAGAACACTTGGTACGTTGCCTGCACCCCCGACGAAATCGCCACCAAGCCCCTGGGCCGACAGATCTGCGGGGAGAAGATCGTGTTCTACCGTGGCCGCGAGAACCGCGTAGCGGCCGTCGAGGACTTCTGCCCGCACCGTGGCGCGCCGTTGTCGCTGGGCTATGTCGAGGACGGCAATCTGGTATGTGGCTACCACGGCCTGGTCATGGGTTGCGACGGCAAGACCGTGTCGATGCCGGGCCAGCGGGTACGAGGCTTCCCCTGCAACAAGACCTTTGCTGCAGTCGAGCGCTATGGATTCATCTGGGTCTGGCCGGGCGATCAGGCACAAGCCGACCCGGCGCTGATCCCGCACCTGGAATGGGCGGTGAGTGATGAGTGGGCCTATGGAGGTGGGCTTTTCCACATCGGCTGCGACTACCGCCTGATGATCGACAACCTGATGGACCTGACCCACGAAACCTACGTGCACGCCTCCAGCATCGGCCAGAAAGAAATCGACGAGGCGCCGCCGGTCACCACCGTCACCGGCGACGAAGTAGTCACCGCCCGACACATGGAAAACATCATGGCCCCGCCCTTCTGGCGCATGGCCTTGCGCGGCAACGGCCTGGCCGACGATGTGCCAGTGGACCGCTGGCAGATTTGCCGTTTCACCCCGCCCAGCCATGTGCTGATCGAAGTCGGCGTGGCGCATGCTGGCAAAGGTGGCTACCACGCCGAGGCGCAGCACAAGGCGTCGAGCATCGTGGTCGACTTCATCACTCCGGAAAGCGATACCTCGATCTGGTATTTCTGGGGCATGGCGCGCAATTTCGCGGCACACGACCAGACCCTGACAGACAACATTCGCGAAGGCCAGGGCAAGATTTTCAGCGAAGACCTGGAGATGCTCGAACGCCAGCAACAGAACCTGCTGGCCAACCCCGAGCGCAGCCTTCTGAAGCTGAACATTGATGCCGGCGGCGTGCAGTCGCGCAAGGTGCTGGAGCGGCTCATCGCCAAAGAACGTGCACCCCAGCCGCAACTGATCGCTACCAGCGCCACCCCTGCCTGAGGAACTGCCAACATGATCGATGCCGTTGTGGTATCCCGTAACGATGAAGCGCAGGGTATCTGCAGTTTCGAGCTGGCGGCGGCGGATGGCAGCCTGCTGCCGGCGTTCAGCGCTGGCGCGCACATCGATGTGCATCTGCCCGACGGGCTGGTGCGCCAATATTCGCTGTGCAATCACCCCGAAGAGCGCCACCGCTACCTGATCGGCGTGCTCAACGACCCGGCCTCGCGGGGCGGTTCACGCAGCCTGCACGAGCAGGTGCAGGCCGGTGCCCGGCTGCGTATCAGCGCGCCGCGCAACCTGTTCCCGCTGGCCGAGGATGCACGGCGCAGTTTGCTGTTTGCCGGAGGCATCGGCATTACCCCGATCCTGTGCATGGCCGAGCAGTTGTCCCACAGTGGCCATGATTTCGAACTGCACTACTGCGCCCGCTCCAGCGAGCGTGCGGCGTTTGTCGAGCGTATTCGCAATGCGCCGTTTGCCAATAGGTTGTTCGTGCATTTTGACGAGCAGCCGGAAACGGCGTTGGACATTGCTCAAGTGCTGGGCAACCCACAAGGCGATATGCACCTGTATGTGTGCGGGCCAGGTGGTTTCATGCAGCATGTGCTCGAGAATGCCAAGAAGCTGGGTTGGCAGGAAGCCAACCTGCACCGCGAGTACTTTGCAGCTGCGCCAGTGGATGCCAGTAACGACGGTAGTTTCTCGGTGCAGGTCAACAGTACCGGGCAAGTGTTCGAGGTGCCGGCCGACCAGACCGTGGTGCAGGTGCTTGAACAGAACGGCATCGAGGTCGCGATGTCGTGCGAGCAAGGTATTTGCGGTACCTGCCTGACCCGTGTGCTACGGGGTACGCCCGACCATCGCGACATGTTCCTCACCGAGGAGGAGCAAGCCCTGAACGACCAGTTCACGCCTTGTTGCTCGCGGTCGAAAACGCCGTTGCTGGTGCTGGATATCTGAGCCGGCTCAAGAAGTCGGCAGGATGACCTTCATGCCTGGGTCTGGAGCAGCGCCGCCGAAGGTCTCGGCGTAACGAAGGGTGGCATTGGCGTGCTCGCGCATGATCGCTTCGGCGCGGGCACCCTGGCGGTTGATCAAGGCATCGAACACCGCATGGTGCTGCATGTGGGCGAAATTGAAGCGCCGGTATTCGCGGGCCAGGTTATGGCGGTCTACAGCCAGCGCGGTGACCGAAGCGAACGGCAGGTGATCGTTACGCGCCAGTGCTACGGCAATGGCCGGGTTGTGGCTGGCCTCGATGATCACCTGGTGAAAGCGCATATTGAGATCGTGGTAGGCCTCCAGGTCTGCTTCGGTCACGAAGCCCTTGTCGAACAGCTGGTCGCCATCAACCAGGCATTGTTGCAAGGCCGCGCGAGCTTGCGCGGACAAGCCACGTTCTGCGGTTTGGCGCGCAGCCAACCCTTCCAGCACGCCTCGCACCTCGACAGCTCCGGCGATGTCATCGGCGCTGACAGAACGCACCTGGAACCCCCGGCCACCGAAGCGCACCAGCAAGCCTTCCTGCTCGAGGGTACGGAACGCAATGCGCACCGGCATGCGTGAGACACCGAACAATTCTGCGGTGGGGACTTCCATCAAGCGCTCGCCGGCCGCCAGCTCGCCCGAGGCGATCATCTTGCGCAACGCGACCAGCACCATTTGACCGGGTTTGCTCATCCAGGCAGCTTCCAGAGACATGAGCGGGCATTTTAGCGCAAGCCGAGAGGTTGCTGCTGGCCTGTTGAGGCTGGCGGGTTGCATGACAACGCCCCCGCCTCAAGCCATGCGCTGCAGATGCAGGAGCGGGTTTGGCCGCAAAGGAGACGACGCGGGGCATGCGACCCGTTTTGCCCCCCCGCAACCTCAAGGATACGACGCGCTTACAACGTCAGCGGATAGGTGATGATCAACCGTGTCTGGTCAAAATCAGCATTGAAGCTACGCCGGTTGGTCGCGTTGTTAAGCCGGATGTTGAGGTCCTTCAATGCCCCGCTCTGGAAGGTGTAGTTGACCTCGGTATCGCGCTCCCACTCCTTGCCATTGCTGCCTGCCGCCGTGGTCGCGTTCTCGCCGTGCCCGTAACGCACCATGGCCATCAGGCCTGGCACGCCCAACGCGACAAAGTTGTAGTCGTAACGCACTTGCCACGAGCGCTCGTCAGCATTGCTGAAGTTGCCGTTGAACATGTCGTTGCCCAAGGTTCGTCCGCTACTGCCGTACACCGACATCCACTGGCTATCACCACTCACCTTCTGCAGCCCCAGGTACAACGTGTGACCACTGCGCGTGGCAGAAAGCAAGGCGTAGCCTGTACGGCTCTGGATATCACCGATGCGCGCCTGGCCATCGTCCCGGTCGATGAAGTAACCAAGGTTGGCACCCAGCGTCCAATCCCCTACTCGCTGACTATGCAGCAGGTTGAAGTAGCTCTGCTGGTAGATGTCCTCCAGCTGCGAATGCCAGGCGCCGATCAGCGTACGCTGCTGGTTGAAACGGTACTCGGCACCGGCATAGTTGAAACCGTCCGCAGTCACCCCTGGCGCAGCCCAGGCAGAAAGGTCCTGCATGTCCGACGAGTTGCGCAGGCTAACCTCACGGTACTGGCCAGCCTGCAACCTCAGGCCTTCGATTTCGCGTGAGTCGAACATTGCGCCGCGGAAGGTCTGCGGCAACAGGCGGCCATCGTCGTAGCGCAGCAATGGAATGTCCGGCAGCAGTTCACCTACCTTCAACTCGGTGGCCGAAATGCGCAGCTTCGCCGCCAGCCCGGCGCGCCCATAGTCGTCAGCCGCGCGCCCCTCATCATGCACCGGCAGCAGTTCGGAGCCGCTGGTACCGCGGCCACTGTCCAGCTTCACGCCGAACATGCCGATGCCGTCCAGGCCCAAACCAATCAATCCTTGGGTGTAGCCTGAACTGAACTTGAAGATGAAGCCTTGGGCCCACTCTTCAACCTTGCTCTTGGCCGCCCCTGGGTCGCGAAAATCACGATTGAAATAGTAGTTGCGCATTGTCAACCCGGCCTTGGCATCCTCGAAGAACCCCCCTTCCTCGGCCCAGGCCGGCAACCCCAGGCCCAGCGCCAGCGAAACCGCCAGGGCCGAACGGGTCAGTGTGCAAGTCGTGTGCATCATTATTATTGTTCTCCGCTTTTCGTAGGCGCAGCCGACCACCCCGTGCCGGCGTGGGCACAGGGCGAAAAGCTGCATTCAGGTGCCCGACCTGACCGGGCAGTACTCAGTGGCTCAGTGGCTCAGTGCATCGCTAGCCAAGCCTGGCGTCGGCCTTGTTCCGCTGCGCAGCAACAGCAGGCAACCTGCGGCCAGCACGAATACGCTGGCGAATACCCCGTACAGGTGCAACGGTTGCCAGCCGCCATCGAGCAGCACACCAGCCACGGTCGGCGACAGGATCGCGCCCATGCGACCGATGCCGATGCCCCAGCCCACACCAGTGGCGCGCACCGAAGCGCCATAGACCACGGGCGACAAGGCATACAGCCCGGCCACGCAGCCGTTGGAGAACAACCCGATCAACAACCCCAATACCAACGCCGCGCTGACCGAGGCGCCATTGGTCACGAACAGCACCAGCAGCGCTGCGGTGATGAGCATGAAAAGCGCAAGCACGCGGGTCAGTGGCCAGCGCGAGGCCAGGCCGCCTATCAGCGCCGCACCGAGGATACCGCCAACGCTCAACAGTACCCCGCCAGTAATGCCCTGCTCGGCCGACAGCCCGGCGGCCACCAGCAGCTTCGGCGTCCAACTCATGACGAAGTAGAAGCCGAACATGACCAGGAAGAACAACAACCAGATCACCAGCGTGGTACGGCGCATGACCGGTGTCAGCAGCTGCTTGAAACCGCTGGCTGCGCCCTGCTCCCTTACCGCCAGTGCTGGCAGTTGCTCCAGTGTCGGCTGGCCGAGGCGCGCCGCCAGGCGGTTGACCCGCGCCAGGGCATTGGCTGGCCGGCGTGCCAGCAGGAAGTCCAATGACTCCGGCAACCACAACAGCACCAGCGGAATCACCAGGACGGTGACAATACCGCCGAACAGGAACACCGAGCGCCAGCCCCAGTGCCCCAACAGCCATACCGCCAGCAAACCGCCCAAGGTCGCGCCCAGCGCATAGCCGGTGGACTGCAGGCTGACCGCCAGGCCACGCCAGCGCTTGCTGGCGTACTCGCTGGCAATCACATTGCTACTGGCCAGGATGCCGCCGATCCCCAAACCGGTCAGTCCACGCAACATTGCCAGTTGCAGCGGGCTTTGGCTCAGCGACGAGAGCAACATGCCAATACCGGACAGCGCCAGGCACAACAGGATCAACGGGCGACGACCAAGGCGATCGGCCCATGGCGCGATGAACAGCGACCCCGCCGCCATGCCGAACAGGCCGGCGCTGAGCAGCAACCCCACTTGCGCCCCGTTCAGGCTCCACTCAGCAGACACCGAGGCAGCAGTAAAGGCCATGACCAATACGTCGAAGCCGTCGATCATGTTGAGAATGATGCAGATACCAATGGCCAGGCACTGGAAGCGCCCCATCGGTTCGGCGTCCAGGCGTTGCTTGAGGTCGGGATTCATGGGCTCACCTGCCGGTTCACAGGTGAGAGAGGAGATGCGCACGTGCAGGCAAAGCGCAAGGAACCTTGGCGGCTCCACACCCTTGAAAAGCCATTCATGACTGGGCCCTTTTTTTGTAATTGTTGTTGCATACGGCCGGAGGTTTCTGGCCGTTGCCAGGCGCTAATCAACCAGATAATGGATCCACAAACAATCAGTGCGCACACAAGAAAACAGGGTTTCTCTTAGCAAAACGCCACTACATGCTCGACATAATCAACATAAATATATGATTTTCAATATTTTATTAGATCAAACGAACCAAGAATTAATGTTCGATTATCGAACAAACAAAATTTATGGATCCATAAAAGCGCCAAAAATCTCCCTTAAACCTTCACGAAGGGTCAGCCATGAACAAATCTTCATATAGCCCGCCAGCGCCCTGATCACGGGGCTCACAGCCGATGCCACGCTATCGTCCGACGGCACTCGCCTTGAGGCGGCATAGCGGGTTGCGTAGCATCCCCCGCCCATTCGTGCGCCCGCACGGCCAAGGCGACCCCGTAGAAAAGAGCCCCTGATGCCGCAACCGATCCCCCTCAAGGACCACGAAAAGGAAAAGCACCTGGTCAACCGCCGGCTTCTGGCCTGCGCCGCCCTGGTCTTCAGCCTGGTCGCCGTGCTGGTGGGCCGGCTCTATGTGCTGCAGGTGCTGCAACACGACCAGCAGACCGCCGTATCGGAAAACAACCGCGTGCACGTGCTGCCTATCGCCCCCGAGCGCGGGCTGATCTACGACCGCAACGGCGTGGTGCTGGCCGACAACAAGCCCAGCTTCGACCTGACCATGACCCGCGAGCGGGCTGGCGGCGACACGGCCAAGGTGCTCGATACCCTGGCCCAGGTGCTGAGCCTGACCGACGACGACCGCAAGCAGTTCGACAAGGACCTGCGCCGTGGCCGCAAGCCGTTCGAACCGGTGACCCTGATGGTCGGCCTGAGCGAAGAGCAGATCGCCCTGGTGGCGGTGAACCAGTTCCGCCTGCCAGGCCTGGAGGTGGAACCACAGTTCATCCGCGAGTACCCGCTGGCCGAGCATTTCGCCCACTCGGTGGGCTATGTGGGGCGCATCAACGAGAAAGAGGCCAAGACCCTCGACAGCACCGAATACCGGGGCACCCAGTCGATCGGCAAGACCGGTATCGAGCACTTCTACGAAAGCCAGCTGCATGGCCACGTGGGCTACGAGGAGGTCGAGACCAACGCCCAGGGCCGGGTGATGCGTGTGCTCAACCACAAGGCCCCGACCCCGGGCCAGGACATCGTCCTGACCCTGGACGCCCACCTGCAACTGGCCGCGGAAAAGGCCTTGGGCGACCGCCGCGGCTCGGTGGTGGTGCTCGACCCGGCCAATGGCGACGTGCTGGCGATGGTCAGCAACCCCAGCTTCGACCCCAACCTGTTCGTCAAGGGCATCAGCTTCAAACAGTACGCCGCCCTGCGCGATTCCATCGACCGCCCGCTGTTCAACCGCGTACTGCGCGGCCTGTATGCCCCCGGTTCGACAGTGAAGCCGGAGGTGGCCATCGCCGGCCTCGACAGCGGCGTGATCACCCCGGGCAGCCGGGTGTTCGACCCGGGCTACTACGAGCTGCCCAACTACGACCACAAGTACCGCAACTGGAACCGCAGCGGCGATGGCTGGGTGGATATGTACACTGCCATCATGCGTTCCAACGACACCTACTTCTACGACCTGGCGCACAAGCTGGGCATCGACCGCCTGCACGACTACATGGCCGAGTTCGGCCTGGGCCAGAAGGTGTCGCTGGACATGTTCGAGGAAGCGTCCGGGCTGATGCCGTCGGCCGAGTGGAAGCGCGCCACACGGCGCCAGGCCTGGTTCCCGGGCGAGACGCTGATCCTGGGCATCGGCCAGGGTTACATGCAGGTCACCCCACTGCAGCTGGCCCAGGCCACCAGCCTGCTGGCGAGCAAGGGCGTGTGGCACCGCCCGCACCTGGCCATGACCGTGGGTGGCGATGCGCCGGTAGACCCCAACCCGATGCCCGATATCGTGCTGCACGACAGACACGCCTGGGACCAGGTCAGCCAGGGCATGCAGATGGTCATGCACGACCCGCGCGGCATCGCCCGCGCGGCCGCGGCCGGTGCGCAATACCGCATTGCCGGCAAGAGCGGTACCGCGCAGGTGGTGGCGATCAAGCAGGGCGAACGCTACAACCGCGACAAGACCCTGGAGCGGCACCGCGACAATGCCCTGTTCGTCGGCTTTGCCCCAGCTGATCACCCGAGTGTGGTGGTGGCGGTGATGATCGAGAACGGTGAAGCCGGTGGCCGGGTGGCAGGGCCGGTGGTGCGGGAGGTGATGGATGCCTATCTGCTGGATGAGCAGGGGCATCTGAAGCCGCAGTATGCGGGTGGGGTAGTGCCTCGCAGCGTGCCGCACACTTAGGATATTTGGGGCCGCTTCGCGCCCCATCGCGACACAAGGCCGCTCCTACAAGAGACCGCGTCCGCCTGTAGGAGCGGCCTTGTGTCGCGATGGGCTGCGAAGCGGCCCCAGCCCATGAAAATCAAAATAAGGAATAAGAATATAAAATCTTATTCCTTTTTTTATCATTCCGTAATCCTCTATAAATCCCCAACTGCACAGCCGCCAACACCTGGCCAACTGTCTGCAGCGCAACACAGGATCAACAGGCAACGCCCACACGGCAACAGCGCCGCAAGCATCATAAATGCGCTAACCTGTTGAAATAAAAGAACATTCATACTCGGCACGACGATTGCTCAAGCAAAGTCCCCCGCTCAACAAGCACCGGAGACCTGCCCATGAGCACCCCACTGAACGTCGTAGCCCTGTCCGGCGGCACTGCCCGCCCATCGCGCACCCTGGCCCTGACCGAGGCGATCCTCGCCGAACTGGCCCAGCACCTGCACATCAAGCCGCACCTGATCGAACTGGGCGAGATCGCCCGCCCGCTGGGCAGCGCCCTGTGGCGCAGCGAACTGCCCGAGGCCGTCGAGCAGCAACTGCGCCTGGTGGAAAAAGCCGACCTGCTGGTGGTGACCACGCCGGTGTACCGCGGCAGCTTCACCGGCCACTTCAAGCACCTGTTCGACCTGATCGGCCAGGACGCCCTGGTCGACACCCCGGTGCTGCTCGCCGCCACCGGCGGCAGCGAGCGCCACGCGCTGGTGCTCGACCACCAGCTGCGCCCACTGTTCAGCTTCCTGCAAGCCCTGACGCTGCCCATCGGCGTGTTCGCCAGTCAGGCGGAAATGGCCGACTACCGGGTGTCCAGCGCAGCCCTTGCCGCCCGCATCCGCCTGGCCGCAGAGCGCGCCGTGCCGCTGTTCGGCGCTCATCATGCGCTGCGCAAGAGCGCCTGAGGAGCGGCCATGAATGCACCTGTGAATACAGCCCAGCGCCCTGCCATGATCATCGCCCGCGAACTGGCCGGGCAGTTTGCCCAGACCGCCGTCGAACGCGACGAGCGTGGCGGCACGCCAAAAGCCGAGCGCGATGCCCTGCGTGACAGCGGCCTGCTGTCGCTGGTGATCCCGCAGGCCTTCGGCGGCCAGGGCGCCAGCTGGCATGACACCTTCGCGGTGGTGCGCGAGTTCGCCCGGGTCGACAGCTCCATCGCCCACGTGTTCGGCTTCCATCACCTGATGCTGGCCACCGTGCGCCTGTTCTCGCGCCCTGACCAATGGCAACCGTGGTTCGAGCAGACCGCCCGCAAGCAGTGGTTCTGGGGCAATGCCCTGAACCCGCTGGACACACGCACCGTGGTCAAGCACTTCGATGGCTGGTGCGAGTTTTCTGGCAAGAAAAGCTTCTGCTCCGGCGCCAGCGACTCGGAAATGCTCATCGCCTCGGCGGTGGACGAACGTGCCGGTGGCAAGCTGCTGATTGCCGCCATCCCGAGTGGCCGCACCGGCATCAGCCTGCACAGCGACTGGAACAACATCGGCCAGCGCCAGACCGACAGCGGCAGCGCCACGTTCGAGCGGGTACGGGTGGAGCACAACGAACTGCTGCTCGACCCTGGCCCCCTGAGCACGCCGTTCGCCGCCCTGCGCCCGCTGATTGCCCAGTTGCACTTCGCCAACCTGTTCCTCGGCATCGCCGAGGGGGCGTTCGAGGAGGCCCGCCAGTACACGCTCAAGGAAAGCCGGCCGTGGTTCCGCTCAAGCGCCGCCAGCAGCGCCGAAGACCCCTACGTGCTGCGCCATTACGGCGAGTTCTGGGTCGGCCTGGAGAGCGTGCGCCTGCTGATCGAACGGGCCGCACGCCAGCTCGATGCCGCCTGGGCCAGGGAGCACGCCCTCACGGCGCAAGAGCGCGGCGACCTGGCCCTGGCCATCGGCACCGCCAAGGTTGCCGCCAGCCGCCATGGCCTGGACATCTGTAACCGCCTGTTCGAGGTCACCGGCGCCCGCGCCACCCACGCCTCACTACGTTTCGACCGGCACTGGCGCAACCTGCGCACGCAAACCCTGCACGACCCAGTGGACTACCGCATCCACGAACTCGGCGAGTGGGCCCTCAACAACAAGCGCCCTGCCCCATCCTTCTATTCCTGAGGATTGCCCATGCAACTGCTGACCCTCCCCCCGTCCCCGACACTGGCCACCTCGATCCGGGCCACCGCACAGGTTTTCGAAGACCCCAGGTCGCAGGCGCTGCTTGCCCACCTGCAACAGGTCGCCCCCAGCGAGGCCAGCGTGCTGATCATCGGCGAAACCGGCACGGGCAAGGAGCTGGTCGCACGCCACATCCACAACCTCAGTGGCCGGCGCAACGGCCCGTTCGTCGCTGTCAACTGCGGAGCCTTCTCCGAATCGCTGGTCGAGGCGGAGCTGTTCGGCCATGAAAAAGGCGCCTTCACCGGTGCCCTGGCGGCCAAGGCCGGCTGGTTCGAGGAAGCCAACGGCGGCACGCTGTTCCTCGACGAAATCGGCGACCTGCCGTTGCCGATCCAGGTCAAGCTGCTGCGCGTGCTGCAGGAGCGCGAAGTGGTGCGGCTGGGGTCGCGCAAGAGCATCCCGATCAATGTGCGGGTACTGGCGGCGACCAATGTGCAGCTGGAAAAGGCCATTAACGCCGGGCATTTTCGCGAAGACCTGTACTACCGGCTGAACGTGGTGACCTTGCAGTTGCACCCATTGCGCGACCGCCCGGGCGACATCCTGCCCTTGGCCCGGCACTTCATCCGCAGCTACAGCGACCGGCTGGGCTACGGGCCGGTGGAACTGAGCGCCAAGGCCCAGGCCAAACTGGTGGAATACAGTTGGCCGGGCAACATCCGCGAGTTGGAGAACGTGATTCACCACAGCTTGCTGACCTGCGGCGACGGCACGGTGCAGGCGCAGGACCTGCGCTTGTCCAACCTGCGTATCGAACGGCAGGAGGAAGAGCCGGCGGGCAATGGTGTGGAGGATCTGCTGCAGCGGGCGTTCAGCCGCTTGTTCGAAGAGCAGTCGGGTGACCTGTACGAAAAGGTGGAAAATACCCTGCTGCGGTCGGCGTATCGGTTCTGCCATTACAACCAGGTGCATACCGCGCAGTTGCTGGGTTTGTCGCGCAACATCACCCGCACCCGGCTGATTGCGATCGGTGAGTTGGTGGTGAACAAGCGGCGGGGGCAGGAGCAGCAGGTGCTGGATAACCGGGTGGTGCGGTTGTCGATCTGAATGGTGTATGGCCTGTTCGGGCCTCTTCGCGGGCACGCCCGCTCCCACAGGTGCTGCGCCAACCTTGAAAGCGGCGCGATACCTGTGGGAGCGGGCGTGCCCGCGAAGAGGCCGGCACAGGCACCCAAACTGCTAGTTCTGGTCGCCTCCGCGATCATCCCCAACATCATGGTCAGCCCCATCATCAGCGCCATGCCCTACACCGTGGGGCTCGCCCACGTCGTGATTCGCTTCGTGATTCGCCTCATGGTTGGCTTCATGATTTGCTTCGTGGTTGGCCTCGTGGTCGGCACCATCATCAGCACCATTGCGCCCGCGGCCATCATGACCCGGGCCACCATGCCCTCCACCATCGCCACTGTGCCCGCTGCCACTGCCGCCGTGGCCACCACCCGAGCCACCGCCGCCGCTACCACCACCTCCACCGCCATGACCACCGCCTCCGCCGCCACCATGGCCACCACCGCCACCACCTCCGCCGCCATGGCCACCGCCACCGCCGCTGCCTCCTCCACCGCCACCGTGACCACCGCCACCGCCACCATCCTTCGCGTACGCGCTGGAGGTAACGCCAAAGGAGTCAGGCACCAACACGGCCGAAGCCGACAATACTGCACCGATAGCCAAAGCCAACAAGCATTTCCTGAGCATCATGAGCCTCCGCTTGGAGTAACACCGGGTTGCATTACGCACCCTGTGATTTCCGGCCCCCATGGGGCGACTTGCTAGCCAGTGCGGCCTTCCATCTGCAGCGGTGAACGAGATCCTTCAGGGCCTTGCCGGCCAAATATTTCAGGATGTTTCTTGATTTTTTGAGCGTAGCCACGCCGCTGCGCCTGTCACCGACCGGTCATCAGAATGGCTTGCTCGCCAAAGGCCACTGCACCATGGCCTGGCGAGCCGGATTGCTCAGGATGCCGCGCGGGGCATCAGCTCATACGGGTGCTTCCACCCTGGCAACGTCTGGATTCGCGTCTTCCATGCCTCGATGTGGGTGAACTGCGCCAACACAATGCCAGTGTCCTCAGGCATGAACACATACCCGGCCAACGACAGGTCAGCGATAGTCAACCGGCCACCGACCATGAACGGCGTCTTCGCCAGGTGCGCGTCGACAATACGGTAGGCTGCCATGGCACGTTCACGCAGGAACCGGGTCACGTCCGTTTCACCGGTTTTCTTCAGGCAGAAAAGAAAACGCAGCGCCGCGTAGTAACTGGTGAACTTGTGGTTGTCGAACAGCATCCAGCGCCAGATCTCGCGCTTTTCGTCTTCGTCGCGGGGGCCGAACTGTCCGGTTTTCTCCGCAAGGTAGTCAAGGATCAGCGCAGACTGAGTGAAGGATTTGCCGGCGTGCTCCAACACCGGCACCTCGCCCTGCTCGTTCACTTCGTCGCGCCAGGCTTGTTCGCGAGTCTGGCCATTGAAGAAATCGACGAACACCGGCTGCCAGTCCAGGCCTGTGAGCTCAAGCATCAGGGCAGCCTTGTAGGCGTTACCGGATTCGGCGAAACAATGCAGCTTGTAGTCGGGCATGGGTAAGAACCTTCAGTATCCATTGAATGATTGGGCCATCAGCCCGAGCAGATCACGCCTGGCCCGCAACGGTCAATGGTCCCAGTTGGAGCTGGCTTGCCGGCGATGGGCTGCGCAGCAGCCCCGGCAATCTCCAGCGTTGAACAAGGGAACTACCACCCCACCTGCGCTTTCTTAAACACTGAGTGGTTCAATTACTTGGGCTTCATGCTACTGGAGAACACACCATGCGCCACCTACTCCTCGCCCCTGCGCTGCTGCTCCTGCTGCCTGCCGGTGCTGCCCTGGCTGACGTCGACGCAGGCGACGTCGCAACCTCGGCCGGTGTTTCCGCCTCGCTTTACTCGACCTTCAAGGACGACAAACGGATCATCCCGGCGCGTGACGAGCTTTCGGCCTACGTCGCCAGCGGTGGTGCAATCCGTGGCGCCTATGTGGAGTCGGCGCTGGAACAAGCCCGCAAGGACAACCCAGGCCTGCAGGCCAATGATGAAGAGCTGGCCCGGGCCCTCCTCTCGCAGGATGACCGCATAGCCGATCATTGATTGAGGTAATCCTGCACCGGCCTCTTCGCGGGTAAACCCGCTTCCACAGGAACCGCACCGACTTCAAACCCAGTGCGGTCCCCTGTGGGAGCGGGTTTACCCGCGAAAGTGCCGGCACAGACTAAACTTCAACCCCAGCCTTCAACCCCAGCCATCCATGCGCATGGTAGCCCTTACCAGGCGCTGCTCCTCCTGCTCGATCTCCCGCAAGCTGTCGCGGATGCCGTTGATGTGTTCGCGCGCCGCGCGCTGCGCCTGCTCGGGCAACTGCTCCATCACCGCGTGATACAGCCGCGCATGCTGGCGATCGATCTGGCGCTTCTGCGCCGGCCGGCAATACAGGTTGTTGACCGAGGCGAACACCGTGCTCAAGGTCAGGTCACTGAGCGATTGCAAGGTATGCACCAGCACCGGGTTGTGCGACGCCTCGCTGATCGCCCGGTGAAAGGCATGGTCGCGGCGAGCATGTTCACGGGCATCGATCGCTTCCGGGGCTTCGTGCGCAGCCAACATTTCTTCATAACGCCGGCGGATCAGCAAACGGTCGACCTCGGTAGCCCGCAACGCCGCCAGGCGCGCCGATTCGGCCTCCAGCAACGCCCGCACTTCCAGCAGGTCGAACAGCGTGCGCGGCTGCGAGCCGAACAGGTGCATCAAAGGCGTGGCGCCCGCATGGCCCGTCAGGTCGGCAACGAACGAACCGCGCCCCTGCTCGGTGTCGATGATGCCGCGCCCGCGCAGGATGCGCAGGCCTTCGCGCAGCGCCGAGCGCGAGCACCCCAGCTTGTCCACCAGGCGCCGCTCCGACGGCAGGGCCTGGCCCACCTTGAGCACGCCTTCGACGATCAGCCGCTCGACCCGTTCGGCCACCTGGTCGGCAACCTTGGCCTTGCCTTCAGTACCCACTGCGTACCCTCCTGCTGGTAGGACCACTTAGACCACTTGCCTCAATCTAGCCGGGCAAAGCCATCAATAACCAGTACTCACGGCAAAAACTGGTAGGACCAGTTCAACCCGTACTCGACCCCTGCCGTGGCCACGCGCAGGCTGCAAGGGTGAGCGCTTTGCCAACAACAACAAAACCGTTGCCGAGTGAGCCGATGAATATCCTGTACGACGAACGCGTCGATGGCGCGCTGCCCGATGTGAACCGGGCGGCGCTGCTGCAAGCGCTGCGCGCTGCCTTGCCCGACCTCGAGATCCTGCACCACGAGGAAGACCTCAAGCCCTATGAATGCGACGGCCTCTCGGCCTACCGCACGGTGCCACTGCTGGTGGTGCTGCCCAAGCGCCTGGAGCAGGTGCAGACGTTGCTCAAGCTCTGCCACCAGCGGGGCGTGCCGGTGGTGGCACGCGGCGCTGGTACCGGCCTGTCGGGCGGCGCTTTGCCACTGGCCAAAGGCATCCTGCTGGTGATGGCACGGTTCAACCGCATACTCGAAGTCAACCCGCAGGGCCGCTTCGCCCGTGTGCAGCCCGGCGTGCGCAACCTTGCCATCTCCCAGGCGGCCGCGCCCCACGGCCTGTACTACGCGCCGGACCCGTCCTCGCAAATCGCCTGCTCCATCGGCGGCAATGTCGCCGAGAACGCCGGTGGCGTGCACTGCCTCAAGTACGGCCTGACCGTGCACAACCTGCTCAAGGTGGAAATCCTCACAGTCGAGGGCGAACGCCTGACCCTTGGCAGCGATGCCCTGGACAGCCCAGGTTTCGACCTGCTGGCACTGTTCACTGGCTCCGAAGGCATGCTCGGCATCGTCACTGAAGTCACCGTCAAGCTGCTGCCCAAGCCCCAGGTCGCGCGGGTGCTGCTGGCCAGCTTCGACAGCGTCGAGGACGCCGGCCGGGCAGTGGCCGAGATCATCGCTGCCGGGATCATCCCCGGCGGCCTGGAGATGATGGACAACCTGGCGATCCGCGCGGCCGAGGACTTCATCCATGCTGGCTACCCGGTGGACGCGGCGGCGATCCTGCTGTGCGAGCTGGATGGCGTCGAGGCCGATGTGCACGACGACTGCGAACGGGTCGCCGCCGTGCTGGCCCAGGCCGGCGCGCGTGATGTGCGGCTGGCCTGCGACGAGGCCGAGCGCGTGCGCTTCTGGGCCGGGCGCAAGAACGCCTTCCCGGCGGTGGGGCGCATCTCCCCGGACTACTACTGCATGGACGGCACCATCCCGCGCCGCGAACTGCCACGGGTACTCAAGGGCATCAGCGAACTGTCCGGCGAATACGGCCTGCGCGTGGCCAACGTGTTCCATGCCGGCGACGGCAACATGCACCCGCTGATCCTGTTCGATGCCAACCTGCCAGGCGAGCTGGAACGTGCCGAAGCCATTGGCGGCAAGATCCTCGAACTGTGCGTGGCCGTGGGCGGCAGCATCACCGGCGAACACGGTGTGGGGCGGGAGAAGATCAACCAGATGTGCGCGCAGTTCAACAGCGACGAAATCACCCTGTTCCATGCGGTCAAGGCCGCTTTCGATCCACAGGGCCTGCTCAACCCCGGCAAGAACATCCCCACCCTGCACCGCTGCGCCGAATTCGGCGCCATGCACGTGCACCATGGGCAGTTGCCCTTCCCCGAACTGGAGCGTTTCTGATGAGCATGGACCGCGACAACAGCCAGGCCCTGCTGGAGCAGGTCAACCAGGCGCTGAGCCAGGCCACGCCGCTGCGTATCCAGGGTGGCAACAGCAAGGCCATGCTCGGCTGCCCGGTGGCTGGCGAGGTGCTCGACACCCGCAGCCACCGTGGCATCGTCAGCTACGACCCGACCGAACTGGTGCTGACTGCCCGCGCCGGCACGCCGCTGCGCGAGATCGAGGCGGCGCTGCACGAAGCTGGCCAGATGCTGCCCTGCGAACCACCGCACCTGGGCCCAGAAGCCACCCTGGGTGGCATGGTCGCTGCCGGTTTGTCCGGCCCCAGGCGGCCGTGGGCCGGGTCGGTGCGCGACTATGTGCTGGGCACGCGGGTGATCACCGGCCACGGCAAGCTGTTGCGCTTTGGTGGCGAAGTGATGAAGAACGTTGCCGGCTACGACGTGTCGCGGCTGATGGCGGGCAGCTTCGGCTGCCTCGGGTTGCTGACCGAGGTGTCGCTGAAAGTGTTGCCACGCCCGCGCCAGTGCCTCAGCCTGCGCCTGCCGATGGGCCGCCACCAGGCACTGGCGGAGCTGGCTGAATGGGGCCAGCAGCCGCTGCCGATCAGCGCGGCCTGCCATGACGGCGACGCGCTGTACCTGCGCCTGGAAGGCGGCGAAGGCTCGGTCCAGTCGGCACGCCAGCGCCTGGGCGGCGAGGCATTGGACAGCCGCTTCTGGAGCGACCTGCGCGAGCAGCGCCTGGCGTTCTTTGCCGGCCCCGCGCCGCTGTGGCGCTTGTCCGTGCCCATCGTCACCGGCGAGCTGGAGCTGCCCGGCCAGCAGCTGATCGACTGGGGTGGTGCGCAGCGCTGGCTCAAGTCAACGGCGCCGGCGCAGCACATCCGCGATCAGGTTGCCAAGGTCGGCGGCCACGCCACCTGCCATGCCCCTGGCCCTGCCAGCAGCCCACCGCTGCCCACCGCGCTGATGCGCTACCACCGCGCACTCAAGCAGCAACTCGACCCCCAGGGGGTGTTCAACCCCGGCCGCCTGTACCCGGACCTGTGAGGCCAGACCATGCAAACCAACCTGAGCGAAACCGCCCGGCACCTGGCCCGCGCCGACGAGGCCGAAAGCATCCTGCGCTCCTGCGTGCACTGTGGTTTCTGCACCGCCACGTGCCCCACCTACCAGCTGCTGGGCGATGAGCTGGACGGCCCACGCGGGCGCATCTACCTGATCAAGCAAGTGCTCGAAGGCGCGCCGATCACTGCCAGCACCCAGTTGCACCTGGATCGCTGCCTGACCTGCCGCAACTGTGAAACCACCTGCCCTTCCGGGGTGAAGTACCACGACCTGCTGGACATCGGCCGCGCCGTGGTCGATCAACAGGTGCCACGCCCGCTCGGCCAGCGCCTGCTGCGCCAGGGCCTGCGTGCAGTGGTGCCACGCCCGGCGCTGTTCAAGGCCCTGACCCGTAGCGGCCAGGCTTTGCGCCCGCTGCTACCGGCCACGCTCAAGCGCAAGCTGCCGGCGCGGGTCACCGCCCCCGGCCACCGCCCCGCACCGCGCCATGCGCGGCGGGTACTGATGCTGGAAGGCTGCGTGCAACCGGCCCTGTCGCCCAACACCAATGCCGCCGCCGCACGCCTGCTGGACCGCCTGGGCATCAGCGTGGTGCCGATCCAGCAGGCCGGCTGCTGTGGCGCGGTGGACTATCACCTAAATGCCCAGGAGCAAGGCCTGCAACGGGCGCGTCGCAATATCGATGCCTGGTGGCCAGCCATCGAAGCCGGCGCCGAGGCCATCGTGCAAACCGCCAGCGGCTGCGGCGCGTTCGTGCGTGACTACGGCCATCTGCTGGAAAAAGACCCGCGCTACGCCGCCAAGGCCGCACGGGTCAGCGCCCTGTCCCGCGACCTAGTGGAGGTGCTGCGTGACGAGCCGATTGAGCAACTGGGGCTGTGCGTCGAACAGCGCCTGGCCTTCCATTGCCCATGCACCCTGCAGCACGCGCTGAAGCTGGGGGGTGTGGTGGAGGCACTGCTGACACGCCTGGGCTTCACCTTGACTCCGGTACCGGACGGCCACCTGTGTTGCGGCTCGGCCGGCACCTATTCGCTGACCCAGCCCGAGCTGTCGCTACAACTGCGCGACAACCGCCTCAACGCCCTGGAAAGCGGCAAACCGCAAGTCATCGCCACCGCCAATATCGGCTGCCAGGCCCACCTCGACGGGGCCGGGCGCACACCGGTGCGGCACTGGATCGAAATCGTCGAAGCAGCCTTGAACCCGGAGAACCACCATGCATAGCAAATCCGTGATCGGCCAGGCCGAAGTCACTCGCGTGCTCACCGCCGCCCGTCAGCAAGCTCAGGCGCAACAATGGAACGTGACCATTGCCGTGGTCGACGACGGGGGCCACCCGCTGGCCCTGGAGCGCCTGGACGGCTGCGCGCCGGCCAGCGCCTACATCGCGATGGAAAAGGCCCGCACGGCCGCGCTGGGGCGCAAGGAGACGCGGGACTACGAGGAGATGGTCAATGGTGGCCGTACCGCTTTCGTCACCGCGCCGCTGCTGACCAGCCTGGAAGGCGGCGTGCCGCTGCGGGTGGATGGGCAGGTGGTGGGGGCGATCGGCGTGTCCGGGGTCAAGGCCGAACAGGATGCCCAGGTGGCCAAGGCCGGGGCGGCTGCCCTCTGAATCCTGTACCGGCCTCTTCGCGGGCTTGCCCGCTTCCACAGGGCCTTCACAAGACCTGAAACCTGTGCAGTACCTGTGGGAGCGGGCAAGCCCGCGAAGAGGCCGGTACAAGCAAAAACTTTCCAGAAGCCTGAACATCGAGCGAACAGACAATGCCAAACCATTCACTCCAGATCGCCCCCACCCTGCAGCGTTTCATCGAAGACGAAGTGCTTCCCGGCACCGGCATCGAAGCCCGCACCTTCTGGCAAGGCTTCAGCAGCCTGGTCCACGACCTCGCACCGCAAAACCGCGCCCTGCTCGCCGAACGCGAGCGCCTGCAAGCAGAACTGGACAACTGGCACCGCCAGCACCCCGGCCCGATCCGTGACATGGCCGCCTACCAGCACTTCCTGCAAGGCATCGGCTACCTGGTCGAGCCCCCGGCAAGCGTGCAGGTCAGCACCCGCAACGTCGACCGCGAGATCGCCGTGCAGGCCGGCCCGCAACTGGTGGTGCCACTAAGCAACGCCCGCTACGCCCTCAACGCCGCCAACGCCCGCTGGGGCTCGCTGTATGATGCCCTGTACGGCACCGATGCCATCGCCGAAACCGATGGCGCCGAACGCGGCCAGGCCTACAACCCGCAACGCGGCGCCAAGGTGATCGCCTATGGCCGGCAGTTCCTCGATACCTCTGCCCCGCTCGACGGTGCGTCGCACAACGACGCCAAGGCCTACGCGATCAACCAGGGCACGCTGCAGGTAACCCTGGCCGATGGCCGCCAGGTCGGCCTCAGGCAGCCCGCGCAACTGCGTGGCTACCAGGGTGAGCCGAACACGCCAACCGCAATCCTGTTGCAGCATCACCAGCTGCATTTCGAAATCCAGGTCGACCCGGCCCACGCCATCGGCCAGCAGGATCCGGCCGGGGTCAAGGACATCCTGCTGGAGGCCGCGCTCACCACCATCATCGACTGCGAAGACTCGGTAGCCGCCGTGGATGCCGACGACAAGGTCAACATCTACCGCAACTGGCTGGGCCTGATGAAGGGCGACCTCAGCGAACAGGTCAGCAAGGGCGGCAGAACCTTCGAACGCACCCTGGCCGAAGACCGCCACTACCACGGCGCAGACGGCCAGCCACTGACCCTGCCGGGCCGCTCGCTGCTGTTCATCCGCAACGTCGGCCACCTGATGACCAACCCGGCCGTCCACGACCGTGATGGCCGGGAAATCCCGGAAGGCATCCTCGATGCCGTGGTCACCAGCCTGATCGGCCTGCATGACCTCAAGCGCCGTGGCAATTCCCGCGAGGGCAGCCTGTACATCGTCAAGCCGAAGATGCACGGGCCGGCCGAGGTGGCCTTTGCCGACCAGCTGTTCGGCCGCGTCGAAGCCCTGTTGGGCCTGCCCGCACACACACTGAAGATGGGCATAATGGACGAGGAGCGGCGTACCAGTGTCAACCTCAAGGCCTGCATCGCCAGCGCCGCATCACGGGTGGTGTTCATCAATACCGGCTTCCTCGACCGCACCGGTGACGAGATGCATACGGCCATGGAAGCCGGTGCCATGCTGCGCAAGGGTGACATGAAAGGCAGTACCTGGATCCAGGCCTACGAGCGCAGCAACGTGCTGGTAGGTCTGGCCTGTGGCCTGCGCGGCAAGGCGCAGATCGGCAAGGGCATGTGGGCCATGCCCGACCTGATGGCGGCCATGCTCGAACAGAAAGTCGCCCAGCCCAGGGCCGGCGCCAACACCGCCTGGGTGCCCTCGCCCACAGCCGCGACGCTGCATGCGCTGCACTACCACCAGGTGGATGTGGCGGCCGTGCAGCAAACGCTGGAACAGGTTGACCTGACTGCCCAGCGCGCCGAATTGCTGCAGGGTCTGCTCAGTGTCCCGGTGAGCCCGGAGCGGCCCTGGAGCGCAGCCGACATCCAGGCCGAACTGGACAACAACTGCCAGGGAATCCTCGGTTACGTGGTGCGCTGGGTCGAGCAAGGGGTCGGCTGCTCCAAGGTGCCGGATATCCATGACGTGGGCCTGATGGAAGACCGCGCAACCCTGCGGATTTCGGCGCAGCACATTGCCAACTGGCTGCACCACGGGGTGGTCGATGCCGAGCAGGTCGAAGCGACCTTGCAACGCATGGCCGGCGTGGTCGACCAGCAGAATGCCGGGGACCCGGCTTATCGGCCGATGGCCGCCGGTTTCGAGGCATCGCATGCCTTCCGCGCTGCGCGGGAGCTGGTTTTCAAAGGGCGGCAGCAGCCCAGTGGCTATACCGAACCGTTACTGCATGGCTGGCGCTTGCGCTTCAAGCAGGAGGTCGGGCGCTGAAGCTGACAGGGGCCGCTATGCGGCCCCCACTGCATGAAAACAGGTGGTATTCCGGCACCTTCAGAAATTTCCTATTCGGCGCTCGGAAGCGTCCTACTTGTTGCCTCTGCCCTCGGAAAACATGATCGGCACTGGATGACGCAAGGTAGCGATCCAGAGGAGGTTCCGCATGCACCTGTACGCCCGCCCCACTGCCGAACTGCGCAGCACCCTGCGCGAACTGCTGGCCCATGACATGAACAACCCCGATGACGACCCGCACCTGTCGGGGGTGATGTTCTTCTGCGCTACCGATGAACGCTCCCGCCAACTGATCGAGCGTATAGAGTTGCTGGCCAGCGAGTTGTTCTTTGACCCGAACGGGCGGGCCATTACCGAGCATATGAAAGCGGCGGCGGTGGAAGGCGTGCGCATCAAGCGCAACCGCAAGGCGCCGGCGGACGAGACCGTTATACGTATCGCGCTGGAGGACAAGGGCTACATTACGGTGAGTACGGCACGCTTCTGATTACCGACCGCTTGCCGGGGGGCTGCTTTGCAGCCCATCGCCGGCAAAGCGGACCCATGCCCTTCCCCGGCCAATCCGCTATCCTGAGCACTTCCCCGCTCCGGACCGCTCCATGGAACTGCACATTCGCCTGGAAGGCCGCAAAGGCCTGGCCGACCAGCTTTACCAGCAACTGCGCGCCGGCATCGACAGCGGCCACCTGGCCGCCGGTACCCAACTGCCGCCAAGCCGCCTGCTGGCAGAGCAGTTGGGTGTGTCGCGCAAGACCGTGTCCGAGGCCTATTCGCGGCTGACCTACGACAACCTGCTGAGCGGCGTGGTCGGCAGGGGTACCTTCATCACCCCGCGCCAGCCGCTGCGCAGCGGCGAGTCGAGCGCCATTCCCCTGGCCGCTGCCGCGTCGCTCGAGCGCTGGCAGCAGCGCGCCACCGTGCTGAGCCAACGTCAACTCGAGGCGCCCTCGCGTTACGACTTCATCGGCGGGGCCTCGAGCAAGGCGCAGTTCCCGTTCGACCAATGGCGCAGCTGCCTGAACTATGCCCTGCGCCGCAGCCAGCGCCACCCCGAGCGACAGTTCCCCGCCCAGGGCCTGCCAGAGCTGCGCGAGGCCATTGCCCATCACATCGCCTACGCCCGCGGCGTGCACTGCAGCGCCGCCGACCTGCTGGTGTGCAACGGCGCCCAGCAGGCTCTGGACCTGATCGCCCGGGTACTGGTCGAGCCGGGTTGCCAGGTGGCCATGGAAGACCCGGGCTACCCGCCGGCGCGGCAACTGTTCCTGGCCCTGGGCGCGCGCCTGCAATCGGTACCGGTGGACGATGAAGGCCTGTGCGTGGAGCAGATCGCCGACGGCACCCGGCTGATCTACGTGACGCCCTCGCACCAGTTCCCGCTGGGCATGCCAATGAGCGAGCCACGCCGGCACGCCCTGCTGGCACGGGCCGCCGAGCTGGGTGCGTTGATCATCGAAGACGACTACGACTGCGAGTTCCGCTACCACGGGCCAGCCGCGGACGCACTGCAGCGCCTCGACCGCCACGGCCTGGTGGCCTATGTGGGGACCTTTTCCAAGACCTTGCTGCCCGAGCTGCGCCTGGGCTACGCCGTACTGCCGCCCGCCGTGTTGAAGGCCGCTTGCGTGGCCAAGCATCTAAGCGACTGGCACAGCCCGACCCTGTTGCAGTGGGCACTGGCGCGGTTTCTCGGCGAAGGCCACCTGAACAAGCACATCCGCCGTTGCCACGAGGTCTACAGCGCCCGTCGCGAACGCATCCTCGCGCGGCTGGGCGGCGACCTGGCACCGTGGTTCAGCGCCATCCCCGCCAGCGCCGGCTTTCATCTCAGCGCCCTGGCCAAACCTGGGGTCGATGTCGAGCTGCTGGCCAACCTCGCACGCAAGGTGGAGGTGGGCCTGTACTCGCTGGCGCCGTTCTTCAGCCAAGTGCCAGTGCGCCCGGGGCTGTTGCTGGGCTTCGGCGCCATCGAACTGCTGGACATCGACCCGGCGCTGGACCGGGTGCGCGACACCCTGCAACGCCTCAGTTGACCTGCGCGGCCTTGCCCGCCGCTACCGGGCGGGCAATGGCCGCGGCATAACCGCGTGGGTTGAAGCACGCGGTAACCAGCAGCATTGCCACCACGGTCACGGTCAGCAGCGTCCACGAAGCCTGGAAATCACCACTCATGTCGCGCAACCAGCCCGTGACGTACGGCACGATGCCGGTGATGATGAAGCCGATGCCCTGCACGAACGCCGCCAGGCTGCCAGCTTCGGCAGGTGTCTTCAGGTGCTCCAGGGTCAGCGTCAGGCTCTGGCTGAAGCAGGCGCCCAGGCCGAAACCGATCATCGCCACCCACACCCCCGAAGCCAGCGTGGGTACCAGCAGCAGGCCTAGGAATCCCACCAGCTGGATCGCCAAGGCCAACCACAGGCCCGGGCGCCTGTCTGCCCAGCGCCGCAGCAACAGCGGCAGACCCAGTGCGCCAGCCACCTGGAAGATGGTCATCAGGCCCACCAGGTCGGCTCCGCCCTGGGCGCTGCCGCCATGCTCGATGTGATAGGCCGGCAACCAGGCCACCATGCTGGTGTAGCCGCCGTTGATCAAGCCGAAGTAAAGCGCCAGCAACCAGGCCCGGCGCGTGCCGAACCAATGACCGCCGGCGGCACCGGCCAGCCTCGGCGCTTGCTGGCGTGGCCGCAGCACGGCCCAGGCCAGCACCGCCAGCACCGCCGGGATCGCCCACACGCCCAGGCCGACCTGCCAGTGGCCGAAGTAGCCACTGATGTGCGGCCCGAGCACGGCGGCCAGGCCGCCGCCGCTCATCAGCGCTGCCGAATACAGGCCCATCGCCCCCGCCAGGCGGCTGGGGAACCAGCGGTTGACCAGCCCCGGCATCATGCCCTGCACGACCGCCACGCCCAGGCCGGCGACCACCGCACTGGCAATCAGTGCCCAGGCGCTGTCCAGTTGCAGGCGCCACAGGCAGGCCAGGGCGATGGCAGACAAGCCAGCGAGCATGCCGCCATGTTCGCTGATCCAGCGCCGCAACCAGGGTTGCAGCAAGGGCACCAGGCCCATGCACAGCACCGGCAATGCCGTCAGCAAGGCCGCCTGCTGGTAACCCAGGCCAGTGCTGGCGCGCATGGGTTCGAGCAACGGGCCGATGCTGGTCAGGATCGGCCGCAGGTTCACTGCCAGCAGCATGACCAGCAACAGGTTCAATGCCGCTCTCATTGTGCGTTGGCCTGTTTCCATTCAAGGTACAGACCGGCTTCGCCGCTGGGTTTCAGGGCGCGCAGCGGCAGGCTCTGCTGCTGGGGCGGGCGGGCCATCTGCGCGTATACCGTCGCGGTGGACAAGCCATAGGGTTCGCCCTCGGCGTTGTCGTAGGCAAACCAGGCCCGCTCGATGCCGCACAGGTGCATGGCCGCCAGGCACATCGGGCACGGGTGGCCGCTGGCGTAGATTTCGGCACCATCCAGGCGCGCCAGGCCCAGGGCGTGGCTGGCCTTGCGGATGGCCTGCATCTCGGCGTGGGCGGTCGGGTCCTGAGTGCTGTGGATCTCGTTGACCGCACGTGCCAGCACCTGCCCCTGGTACACCAGCACGGCGCCGAAGGGCCGGCCACCGGCCTTGATGTTGGCGCGGGCCAGGTCGAGCGCTTCGCGCATGTAGCGTTCTTCGGACATGAATCGGTTCTCCTGTTGCAAGACCTGGTCATTATCCGGCCTTGGGCGGCCTGGCAGAAATGAAGAGATTGGATGCCTGTCAGTGGCCACCCAAATGGCGATTGGCCTCCCGCTCATACGCGCGATTGGCTATCGGGGAGGCCCTGGGCCAGCGCTACCATGAGCTCACTTTCAACCAGCAACGCATTTCCCTGTAGGAGCAGCCTTGCGCTGCGAAAGCGCCATGCGCCATATCGGCACTGGCCGCACGGGCGCTTTCGCAGCGCAAGGCTGCTCCTACGGGGACGATGCCAGCCTCGAATACTGGAGATAAACATGCACAACCGTATCGAATGGGCCAAGCACGCCCCCGAGGCCTACAAAGCCATGGTCGGCCTGGAGCAGGCCCTGGCCAAGAGCGGCCTGGAGAATTCCCTGCTGGAGCTGGTGCGCCTGCGGGCCTCGCAGATCAACGGCTGCGCCTACTGCGTCAACCTGCACGCCAACGACGCGCGCAAGGCCGGTG
The DNA here is from genome assembly GCF_036784815.1 of Pseudomonas sp. TE3-3-F2023. Classification (NCBI taxonomy): domain Bacteria; kingdom Pseudomonadati; phylum Pseudomonadota; class Gammaproteobacteria; order Pseudomonadales; family Pseudomonadaceae; genus Pseudomonas; species Pseudomonas sp. TE3-3-F2023. Next base: position 4,149,739 of record NZ_CP145113.1, read on the forward strand.
AGACCGAGGCGCGCCTGCAGACCTTGTGCGTCTGGCAGGAGACCGCCTACTTCACCCCGCGCGAGCGTGCTGCGCTGGCCTGGGTGGAGAGCCTGACCCGGCTGCCCGAGCACGGCGCGCCGCAGGGGGAATATGAAGCCTTGCAGGAACACTTCGAGCCGGCCGAGGTGGCCAACCTGACCCTGGCAATTGCCACCATCAATGCCTGGAACCGCTTCGGGGTCGGGTTTGCCATGGTGCCGGCCTGATCATTGATCGGTAGCCTGTACCGGCCTCTTCGCGGGCTTGCCCGCTCCCACAGGGATCGCACAGGGCCTGAAAGCTGTGCTGCACCTGTGGGAGCGGGCAAGCCCGCGAAAGGGCCAGTGCAGGTGAACGCTACCGCCCGGCCAACCGCGCGCGGTAGCTGCCGGGGCTCTGCCCGGTCCACTTCTTGAACGCCCGGTGAAACGCACTGGGCTCCTGGAACCCGGTCTGCTCGGCAATCTCGGCAATGCTCAGTTCCCCTTCGCGCAACCGCTCGAAGGCCATTGCCCGGCGCACCTCGTCCTTGATCTGCTGGTACGAACGCCCTTCCCGCTCCAGCTGGCGACGGAAAGTGCTGGCACTGATCCCCTGCTGCTGCGCCAGCGCCGCCAGGGTCGGCCACTGCCCATAGCGCCGCGCCCGCAGGTGCCGGTACACCTCGGCCACCAGCCCGTTCTGGTTGCGAAAGCGAATCACCAGCCCCTGCGGCGCGCTGCGCAGGAAGGTTTTCAGGGCTGCCAGGTCCTGCACCACTGGCAGGCGCAGGTAGGCGCTGTCAAATTCCACCTCGGTGCGCCCGCTGCCCAGGCGCAGGTCCGGCCCCCACAGCAGCAGGTCGTCCTCCTGGGCCGGGCGCGACACCGCCAGCTCGGTGCGGTCGATGGCGATCCGCCGCCCGGCCAGCCAGCACAGCATGCCGATCATCAGCACCAGGTAGGTTTCCTCGGCATACACCCGGGTCAGCGGGTCGGCGATGCTCGACTGCACACTGATCAGCGCCCGCCCGCCACGCAGCGTCAGGCTGCCGCGCAAATCGCGCAGGAACAGGCCAAAACCGCCCATGCACTGGCGCAAGGCCTTCTCCAGGTTCGGCTCCAGGATCAGGCCCCGGCAGATCAGGGCGAAGCTGCCCGGTGGCATGCCATGGCTGTCGAGGCGGAAGAACTCGTCGTCCAGGTGCTGGATCATCGCCAGCCACAGCTGGGCGAAGGCCTTGGCCGGTACACGAGCCTGAGGTTGCTCGAGCAGTTGCGGGTCGATGCCCACCGCGCGCAGCTGCGCATCGCGTTCGGCGGGGCAGTCGCGCAGGGCGTGGAGCATGGCATTGAGGAAGTACACGGCGACCGAATCGCTATCGCGCATGGCGGTTTTCGCTGTCTATGCTGAGTGGCAAAAAGTGCCAGGTTGTCTGAACAGTTCCGGCATAGGCTGCAACAGAGCCTTTGCCTAGACTCGGTCCCACTCCGGGATCGCCGGCCATTCTCGCAGAGCCTGGCCCGGTCCCGCCATGCCTTCGCAATCGGAGCCCCTATGAGCAGCGCAGAAATCTACGTCGTCAGTGCCGTCCGTTCAGCCATTGGTGGCTTTGGCGGTTCCCTCAAGGACCTGCCGCTGGCCGACCTGGCCAGCGCCATCACCCGTGCCGCCATCGAGCGCTCGGGCGTGGCCGCCGAGCAAGTCGGCCACCTGGTGATGGGCACGGTGATCCCGACCGAACCACGTGACGCCTACCTGGCCCGCGTGGCGGCAATGAACGCCGGCATCCCCAAGGAAACCCCGGCATTCAACGTCAACCGCCTGTGCGGCTCGGGCCTGCAGGCCATCGTATCAGCGGCACAATGCCTGCTGCTGGGCGATACCGATGTGGCCGTGGCGGCGGGCGCCGAATCCATGAGCCGTGGCCCGTACCTGCTGCCGCAGGCACGCTGGGGCGCTCGCATGGGTGACCTGCAAGGCATCGACTACACCGTCGGCGTGCTGCAGGACCCGTTCGAGCACTTCCATATGGGCATCACTGCCGAGAACGTTGCGGCCAAGCACGGCATCACCCGCGAAATGCAGGACGAACTGGCCCTGACCAGCCAGCGCCGCGCCGCCCGCGCCATTGCCGAAGGCCGCTTCGCCAGCCAGATCGTCCCGCTGGAACTGAAAACCCGCAAGGGCAGCGTGCAGTTCAGCACCGACGAGCATGTGCGTGGCGAGGTGACCGCCGAACAACTGGCAGGGATGAAGGCCGTGTTCAAGAAAGACGGCACCGTTACCGCCGGCAACGCCAGTGGCATCAACGACGGCGCTGGCGGCCTGGTACTGGCCAGTGGTGATGCGGTGCGCCGCCTGGGCCTGAAACCGCTGGCACGCCTGGTGGGCTATGCACATGCCGGCGTGGAGCCTGAACTGATGGGCCTTGGCCCGATCCCGGCCACCCGCAAGGTGCTGGAGAAGACCGGCCTCAAGGTGCAGGACCTGGACGTGATCGAGTCCAACGAAGCCTTCGCCGCCCAGGCCTGCGCCGTGGCTCGCGAACTGGGCTTCGACCCGGAAAAGGTCAACCCCAACGGTTCGGGCATTTCGCTGGGTCACCCGGTGGGCGCCACCGGCGCGATCATCGCCACCAAGGCCATCCATGAGCTGCAGCGCATCCAGGGCCGCTACGCCCTGGCCACCATGTGCATCGGCGGTGGCCAAGGCATCGCCGTGGTCTTCGAGCGCGTCTGAGGGAGACTGACACATGAGCATTGAACAGATTGCCGTGATCGGCGCCGGCACCATGGGCAACGGCATTGCCCAGGTGTGTGCGGTGGCCGGCTACCAGGTGCTGTTGGTGGACGTTTCCGACGCTGCGCTGGAGCGCGGCGTGGCCACCTTGAGCAAGAACCTCGAGCGCCAGGTCGGCAAAGGTACCCTCGACGCCGACAAGGCGGCAGCCGCCCGCACCCGCATTCGCACCAGCACCGACTACACCCAGCTCAGCAGTGCGCAGATGGTGATCGAGGCCGCCACCGAGAACCTGCAGCTCAAGCAGCGCATCCTGCAGCAGGTGGCTGCCAACGTCGCCGCCGACTGCCTGATCGCCACCAACACCTCGTCGCTGTCGGTCACCCAGCTGGCGGCCAGCATCGAGCACCCCGAGCGTTTCATCGGCGTGCACTTTTTCAACCCGGTGCCGATGATGGCGCTGGTCGAGATCATTCGCGGCCTGCAGACCAGCGACAGCACCTACGCCCAGGCGCTCGTGGTGACCGAAAAGGTCGGCAAGACCCCGATCACCGCCGGCAACCGCCCGGGGTTCGTGGTCAACCGCATCCTGGTGCCGATGATCAACGAAGCGATCTTCGTGCGCCAGGAAGGCCTGGCCAGTGCCGAGGATATCGACACCGGCATGCGCCTGGGTTGCAACCAGCCGATCGGCCCGCTGGCCCTGGCCGACCTGATCGGCCTGGACACCCTGCTGGCAATCATGGAGGCCTTCCATGAAGGCTTCAACGACAGCAAGTACCGCCCTGCCCCGTTGCTCAAGGAAATGGTCGCGGCCGGTTGGCTGGGGCGCAAGAGCGGCCGCGGTTTCTTCACCTACTGAGGAGCGAACGCCATGCCCCCGGTCAATGCCGCGATGCGCTGTGCCAACTTCGAAGAGCGGCGTGACCGGGCCATGGCGCTGTTTGCCGAAAAGGGCTTTGGCCAGGTCAGCATGCGCGAGCTGGCAGCCCATGTTGGGCTTACCGCAGGCTCGCTGTACCACCACTTTCCCAGCAAGCAGGACTTGTTGTACGACCTCATCGAGGAGTTGTACGAGGAGCTGCAGGCCACCCTGGACCAGGGGCGGCGGGCCATGGCACGCGGGGCGTCGGCGTTGAGCAGCCTGATTGCCGCACATTGGCAGCTGCATGCCGAACGGCCCATGCAGTTTCGCCTGGCAGAGCGCGACTTCTGTTGCCTGAGCGAAGACCAGCAGGCACGCCTGGCCTTGTTGCGCAAGCGCTATGAGGCGGGGTTGCTGAGGTTGATCGCACCGCAGGCGAAGTTGCAAGGGGAAGCCCTGGTGGCCACGGCGCATGTGGTAGCGACGCTGCTGAACCAGTTGCCGGGGCTGTTGAAGGCCTTGCCCGAAGAACAGGGGCTGGGGTTGATGGAAAGCATGCTGGTGGGTGGGCTGGAGCGGACACTGCGCTAGCCTGTTCCGGCCCTTTCGCGGGTAAACCCGCTCCCACAGGAACTGTGCAAACCTTGAGACTTGCACAGTTCCTGTGGGAGCGGATTTACCCGCGAAAGGGCCAGTGCAGGCTAGCGCAGAAGCGACTGGATCTGCTCGTGCAAGGTATCCAGGTCGAACGGCTTGGCCAGGATCGGTGCCTTGTGGGTGATCGGGCTGCCGGATTCGAGAATCTCCGCCGGGTAGCCGCTGATGAAGATCACCTTCAGGTCCGGCCGCAATTTCACCGCCGGCTCGGCAATGTCCACCCCGGAAATCCCGCCCGGCAAGCGGAAGTCCGTCACCATCAGGTCCAGGTGCGGCTTGCTCGCCAGGATCGCGAATGCCTGTTCACCATCTTCGGCCACCAGCACGTGGTAGCCCTCCCCTGCCAGGTAATCACGCAGGATCATGCGAATCGCCGGTTCGTCCTCGACCACCAGTACTACGTCTTGTGCATCTTCACTCATGTCAACGCCTTGAAATACTTACAGCTGGCCATCAGACCCCAGTCTCAGGCAGAGGTTGCCCGTGCCTGGTCGTTTTGTTGTTCGTAGGTTGCCAGTGGCAATTGCAAGGTGAAGGTGGCCCCTTTGCCCTCTTCACTCTGCACCAGTATGCGCCCGCCATGGGCCTGGACGATCTGCTCCGATATGTACAGCCCCAGGCCCAACCCACCACTGGCTTGCTGGGTGGCGACCCGCTCGAACTGCTGGAAGATGCGCTGCTGGTTGGCCACGCAGATGCCGATGCCATGGTCCTGCACCTGTACGCAAGCCAGGCCGTCCTGCTCGAACACCCGTACCTGCACCGGCTTGCGCTCACCATAACGCAAGGCATTGGACAACAGGTTGGCCAGCACCTGCTCGATGCGAAACTCGTCCCACTCGCCTTGCAGCGGCTCGCAGCGCTGCAACTCGATATGGGTTTCCAGTGCGCTGGCCTGGGCGGCAAAGTTCTCCACCAGGCCACGCACCAGCAGGCTCAGGTCGAACGCCTTGGGCCGCAGCGACAGTTTGCCGGTGCGGATGCGCGACACATCGAGCATGTCTTCGACCAGGCGGATCAGGCTGTTGATCTGGCGCTCGTCGCGCTCGACCATGGCCTGCAGCTTGTCGCCGCTGAAGGCGGCCAGGTTGCCGCGTGCCAGGTGCAGCTTGCGCAGCTGGGTTTCCAGGATCAGGCCATTGAGAGGGGTGCGCACCTCATGGGACACGATCGACATGAAGTCATCGCGCATACGCACGGCATGTTCCAGTTCAGCCCGCGCCGTTTGCAGCTGGGCCAGCAGCAGCTCCTGCTCCTGGCGGCTGCGTTCAAGGGCCTCCAACTGGCGGTCGAGCACCTTGCGCTGGCGGTACAGGTCGACGAACACCGACACTTTGCTCTTCACCGCCAGGGTGTCGAGCGGCTTGTGCAGGAAGTCCACCGCGCCGCTTTCATAACCCTTGAACGCGTAGTTCATCTCGCGCCCGGCGGCAGTGACGAACACGATGGGGATGTTGCGGGTCTTTTCCGTGCCGCGCATCAGCTCGGCCAGCTCGAAACCGTTCATGCCCGGCATCTGCACGTCGAGGATGGCCAGGGCGAACTCGTGCTCGAGCAACAGCGACAACGCTGCCTCGGCCGACTGGGCCTGGTGCACCTCGCGGTCTTGGCCCTGGATCAGGGCGTCGAGGGCCAGCAGGTTTTCTGGCAGGTCGTCGACGATCAGCAGTTTTGCGATGGTGTGGCTTAGCATGCGCTGGGTTCCAGGGCCGCGAGCAATTGCTCGATGCCACTCAGAGAAAGAATATGGTCGGGCTGGTGCAGGGCCAGTGCGGCCTCCGGCATCAGCGCCACCTGTGCGTCGCAAGGGTCCTGGACCACGGTCCGTCCCCCGTTGCGCTTGATATAGGCCAGGCCTTCGGCGCCATCTTCGTTGGCGCCGGTGAGCAGCATGCCCAGCAGGCCGGCTCCGTAGGCATCGGCCGCCGACATGAACAGGTAGTCGATCGCCGGCCGGGAAAAATGCACCGGCGGCTCCTGGCTCAGCGACAGGGTCAGGTCACGCTCCACGGACAGGTGGTAACCCGGCCCGGCCACGTAGATCTGCCCGGCGCGCAGCGGCTGCTTGTCACGGGCTTCGCACACTGGCCGCCGCAGGCGGCGCTGCAGCACTTCGGCCAGCTGGCTGTGGCGGTCATCCGGCAGATGCAGCACGCATATCACCGGAATGGCGACGCCGGCCGGCAATGCGCCCAGCACGCTGAACAGCGCCGTCACGCCGCCCGCAGAGGCGCCGACTACCATCGCGCGTACGCCTTTCATGACTTGCGGTAGATCCGTTCGGGCTTGACCAGCGGCTCGAAACGCTCGCTGTAGGCGGAAAAATCCACCGATTCCTTGCTGCCCAGCACCAAAAAGCCGCGGTGACACAGCGACTCGTGGAACAGGCCCAGGGCGCGGTCCTGCAGCTCCTTGTTGAAGTAGATGAGCACGTTGCGGCACGACACCAGCTGGGTTTCGGAAAACACGCTGTCGGTGGCCAGGCTGTGGTCGGCGAAGGTCACGTTGTCACGCAAGGTACTATCCATGATGGCGTTGCCGTAGGCCGCGGTGTAGTACTCGGCAAAGTCACGCCGGCCGCCTGCGATGCGATAGTTTTCGGCGTACTCGTGCATGCTCTGCATCGAATAGATGCCCTGCTTGGCCTTGTCCAGCGAATGCGGATTGATGTCGGTGGCATAAATAATGGTGCGTTCCAGCAGGCCCTCCTCGCGCAGCAGGATGGCCATCGAATACACCTCCTCGCCCGTGCTGCAACCGGCAATCCACACCTTGATCGAAGGCCAGGTGCGCAGCAGCGGCACCACTTCGTTGCGCAGCGCCAGGTAGTGCCCCGGGTCGCGGAACATCTCGCTGACCGGGATCGTCAGGTACTGCAGCAACTGCATGAACATGCCAGGGTCGTGCAGCACGCGCTCCTGCAGCGCCGACACCGTGAGGCAGTCGAACTGGCGCAGCGCATGCAGGATCCGACGCTTGATCGACGCGCCGGAATAGTTGCGGAAATCGTAGCTGTACTTGAGGTAGATGGCCTCGATCAGCAAGCGGATTTCGATATCGGTGTTACGTTCGCTAGTCAAATTCGCTCCAGTTGCGGCAGCCACACACGGATCAGCGAGAACAAACGGTCCAGGTCGATCGGTTTGGCCAGGTAATCGTTGGCGCCGGCCTGCAGGCAACGCTGCTGGTCATCCTTCATCGCCTTGGCGGTCACGGCAATGATCGGCAGCTTGCGCCAGCGCGATTGCTGGCGGATCAGCCGGGTGGCCTCGAAGCCGTCCATCTCCGGCATCATCACGTCCATCAGCACCAGGTCGATGTCGTCATGCTGCTCCAGGCGCTCGATGGCTTCGCGGCCGTTGCGGCCGATTTCGACGATCGCACCCTTGTGCTCCAACGCGCTGGTGAGGGCGAAGATGTTGCGCACATCGTCGTCCACCAGCAACACCTTGCGGCCTTCGAATACCTTGTCGCGGCTGCGCGCGGTCTTGAGCATGCGCTGGCGTTCGTTGGACAACTGCGACTCGACCTTGTGCAGGAACAGCGTCACTTCGTCCAGCAGGCGCTCCGGCGAACGGGCGCCCTTGATGATGATGGAGCGCGAATACTTGAGCAGATCGGCTTCTTCTTCGCGGGTCAGGTTGCGCCCGGTATACACGATCACCGGCGGGAAGGCACGGATATCCTCGGCGGTCATGCGCTTGAGCAGCTCGTTGCCGAGCATGTCGGGCAGCTTGAGGTCGATGATCATGCAGTCGTAGATGTTCTCGCGCAGCAACGCCAGGGCATCCTGGGCCATGGCCACGGCGGTGATCTCGACATCGTCGTCGCCGATCAGGCGCGCAATGCTCTCGCGCTGCAGGTCGTCGTCCTCGACCAGCAGGATGTGCTTGAGCTTCTGGGTCAGCTTGGCCTCCAGGCGGGCGAACACTTCCTTCAGTTGTTCGCGGCTGGTGGGCTTGACCGCGTAGCCGACTGCGCCCATGTGCATGGCAGCCTCGACCCGGTCCTCCACCGAAATGATATGCACCGGGATGTGCCGGGTGCTCGCCTGCTCCTTCAGGCGTTGCAGCACGGTCAGGCCGGAATGGTCAGGCAGGCGCATGTCCAGCAGGATGGCATCGGGGATGTACTGGGCGGCCAGTTCGAAGCCCTCGTCGGCGCCCTGCGCCACCAGGCAGCTGTAGCCCAGCTCGTGGGCCAGGTCGAAGAGGATGCGGGCGAAATTCGGTTCGTCCTCGATAACCAGAATGCAGCGGTTGCCGAACGGCGCACGCTCGCGGTCGTCGTCAAACACCGGTGCCTGCCGTTTCGGCGCCGCCACCGCCGGTGCCTGCGGCGGGGGTGGCAGGCTGTCGACCGCCGGGCGCAGGCTGAGCGGCTCGATATCCTGCGCCACCCGCTCATAGCGCTCCGGCAGGATCAGGCTGAACACGCTGCCCTGGCCGGGGCTGCTGTCGACGTTGATCTGCCCGCCCAGCAGGTGCGCCAGGTCGCGGGAAATGGACAGGCCAAGGCCGGTACCGCCATAACGGCGGTTGCTGGTGCCATCGACCTGGTGGAAGGCGCCGAAGATTGCCTGCTGCTGGTCGGCGGCGATGCCGATGCCGGTATCGCGCACGGCGAAGACGATGCCGGTGCCAGGCTGGTAACCGATGTTCAGGCTGACCTGGCCGCGCTCGGTGAACTTGATGGCGTTGGACAACAGGTTCTTGAGAATCTGCTCCAGCCGCTGGCGGTCGGTGAACAGAGTGGCCGGCACCTGCGCCTCGGCGGTCACCTCGAAGGCCAGCCCCTTGTGCCCGGCCAACGGCTCGAACATGCCACGCAGGCCTTCGACCAGGCGTTCCACCTGGGTGTTTTCGGGGCGCACTTCGAGCTTGCCGGCTTCCACCTTGGCGATGTCGAGAATGTCGTTGATCAGGTTGAGCAGGTCGTTGCCGGCCGAATAGATGGATTCGGCGAACTTGACCTGCTCGTCGCTGAGGTTGCCCTCGCCGTTCTCCGCCAGCAGCTTGGCCAGGATCAGCGAACTGTTCAACGGCGTGCGCAGCTCGTGGGACATGTTGGCGAGGAATTCGGACTTGTACTTGCTCGAACGCTGCAGCTCCTCGGCGCGCGCCTGCAGCTCGTCCTGGGCCTGGAGCAGTTCGTCGTTCTTGCGGTCCAGCGCCTCGGTGCGCTCGGACAGTTGCTCGTTGGTCTGCTCCAGTTCCGCCTGCTGGGTTTCCAGGTGGGCCTGGGACTCCTTGAGCACGCGGGATTGCTCTTCGAGCTCTTCGTTGGCGGTTTTCAGCTCTTCCTGCTGCACTTGCAGCTCTTCGTTCAGTTGCTGGGTCTCGGCCAGCACTTCCTGCAGGCGTTGCCGGTAGCGAGCGCTTTCGATGGAGATACCGAGGTTGCCACGGACCCGCTGCAGCATCTCTTCGTCACGCTCCTGCAGCGGCCGCAGGAAGCCCAGCTCCAGCACGCCGTTGATCTGCCCGTCATCGCTGCAGGGCATCAGCATGGCACTGCGCGGCAGGCCCCGGCCCAGGCCGGAACTGAGGTGGAAATAGCCTTCGGGCAAGTCGTCCAGGCGCAGCAGCCGCGCTTCGCGCACGGCCTGGGCCAGCAGGCCTTCGTGATCGCCCAGCACCTGCTCGCGTGCCTGCTCCTCGGCATCCAGGCCATAGCTGGCCACACGCACCAGGCGGCCATGTTCGTCGCGCACATACAACGCGCCGACCACGCTGCCCAGGTAACCGGCGAAGAAGCGCAGGATGTTGTCACCGAGCATGGGCAGGGTCAGCTGGCCGAGCACCTGTTCGGCCAGTTGCGTCTGCCCGTTGCGCAGCCATGCCTGGTATTCCAGGTGTTCGGCCGCGCGCTGCTGGGCTTTCAGGTTTTCGTCATAGCTACCGGACAGCGCCAGCAGGTCGCGCCGCCCGAGGTAGGCCAGCAAGGCGCTGAGGCCGACGATGAACAGCACGAAGGACGACATGACCGTGACGGTCACACTGTTGACCCGCTCGTTGCGCGCCATGCGCAACTGTTGTTCGCTGGCGATCAGGTTGTCGAACTCCTTGCGGATCTCGTCGGTCAGGCGCTTGCCGCGGCCGTTGCCGATCAAGGCGCTGTAATCACCCTGGCTGCGGCGCAAGTTGATCATCTCGCTGCCGAAGGTGTTCCACGCCTGCTGCAGGGCGATCAGCCGGTCGATGCGTTCGACCTGCTGCGGGTTGTCCTCGACCATGCCGCGCAGGCTCTGCAGGCTGCCGAAGATGCGTGGCTTGGCCACCTCGTAGGGGTCGAGGAAACGCTCGTCGCCGGTGATCAGGAAGCCACGCATGCCGGTTTCCATGTCGATCGACAGTTTGACCGTTTCGTTGGCATTGCCGATCACCCGGTCGGTGTGCTCGACCCACTGCAAGGCCGAAAGCAGGTAGTTGATCACCGCGACAAAGGCAACGGCCCCCAGCAGGCCAACCCCCAGGGGTAGGCCGACGTTGCGGCTCAACAGCTTGCGGAAGCTCCGCTGGTCCATCGTGGCTACTTGAATCATGTGAAAACGCCCGAGCAAGTAAAGTCCATTGAAAGTGTGGCAAATCGATCGTTGTAGTTGTCTGCCGCTGCTCTGTCCCGTAAAGCGAGTCTAACCAGCTTTGACGGGTCTGGCAGGGCATTTAGCCAGTATTTGAAGGTAGCGTGCGCCAAACGTTCCATCTGATTGCAGTGCCCGGTATCCTCGGGAACTTCTGCTGCCATCTGGAGCACAGATTAAAGACATTCATTAGCACAGGATCCGAACCATGCACCTTCTGGTAGTCGAAGACGACGACATCGTACGCATGCTGATGGTCGAAGTGCTCGACGAACTGGGCTACACGGTCATCGAGGCGGCCAGTGCCGACGCGGCGCGGCGCATTCTCGAGGACCCGGGCCAGGAGTTGGCGCTGATGCTGACCGACGTGGGGCTGCCGGACATGCGCGGCGAAGAGTTGGCCGGCAAGGCGCGCGAGCTGCGCCCGCTGCTGCCGGTGCTGTTCGCCAGTGGCTATGCCGAGAACATCAAAGTGCCGGAGGGCATGCACCTGATCGGCAAGCCGTTCAGCATCGACCAGTTGCGGGAGAAGGTGCAGGCCCTTCTGGGTAACCCCTGAAGTCGGCGTCTCCTGCTTCGCGGGCTTGCCCGCTCTCACAGGAACGCGCGCCCCTGAAGCTGGCGCTGTACCTGTGGGAGCGGGTTCACCCGCGAAAGGGCCGGAACAGGTAACACACCTCACAGCTCCCTGCGCAACAAGTAGCTATCCATGATCCACCCCTTGCGCGCCCGCTCCCGCTCACGCACTTCCACTATCTGCGCCTTTACCGCCTGCAATGGCCCGGCAATCAGCACCTCATCCGCGGTCCCAAGGTACGCCCCCCAGTAGATCATCAATGCCGGATCATCGAGCCGGGCAAACGCGCACTGCCCGTCGAGCATCACCAGCACATTGTCGATCTGCCCCTGCCCGGCCAGGCGCCGCCCCGGCAATACGGTCAACGGCTCACCGATGCGGTTGAGCGGCACCTGATGGCGCGCCGCCAACGCCTGCACGCTGCTGATGCCCGGAATTACCCGCAGGCGCAGCGCCACACCACGCTCGCGGACCAGGCCAAGTATGCGCAGGGTGCTGTCGTAAAGCGTCGGCTCGCCCCACAGCAAAAAAGCGCCGGTTTCACCGTCGCCTATCTCCTGTTCGATCAGTTGGGCATACAGCGCTGCGCGCTGCCGGTGCCAGTCCTGCACCGCGCCCAGATAGTCATCCGCCTGGCCATCGCGTGCAGGGTCGGCCACCTGTACCAGGCGGTAGCCGCCCTCGGGCCTGTAGCGTTGCAGGATGGCCTTGCGCAGGTGCACCAGTTCGTCCTTGTCGCCGCCCTTGTCGAGTACGAAGAACACGCTGGCCTGGCGCAGCGCATCGACCGCCTCGTAGGTGACCTGGCGCGGGTCACCCGGGCCGATGCCGATCAACAACAGGTCTTTCATTGCCCTGCCCTTTGCGGGAACCAGCAGCCATTGTCAGGTGGCTGCCGGTATTTGGCAAAGCGCCCCATCAGAAGACGGAGAAGTTGTAGCTGACAATCACCCGAGTCTCGTCCATGTCACGCGCCCACTTTTCATAGTTGCTGCGGTAAGTGGAATTACGCAGGCGCACACTGACATCCTTGAACGTGCCACTTTGCACCTGGTACTTGAACTCGGTGTCGCGTTCCCACTCTTTGCCTTCGGCCGTGCTGCCCGGCACCTTGATATTGTCACCGTTGATGTAGCGGGTGAAGAAGGTCAGGCCGGGCACGCCCAGGGCCTTGAAGTCATAGTCATAACGCACCTGCCAGGAACGTTCCTGGGCGGCGGCGAAATCGTTGACCTGGGCATAGTTGACCAGGTACGGGTTGGTGCCATCCAGGTATGGCATGGCACTGTCGCCATACATGCGCTGCCAGCCGGCACTGAGCTTGTGTCCACCCAGGCTGTAGCCGAACATGCCGCTGAACGCGCGATGGTCGATTTCGCCGGCGCGGGCATTGCCGATGTCGTCACTCTTGATCAAGCGCAGGTCTGCCGTCAGGCTGCCCACGGCCAATGGCTGGCTGGCCACCAGGCCGAGGAAGTGCTGGCGGTAGATGTTCTCCAGCTTGGCCACCTGGTACTGGGCGCTGAAGCGCTCGTTGAAACGGTAATCGACACCGGCCAGGTCAAAGTGATCAGCCTCGATATCGCAGGCATAGCGCTTGTTCTTGCAATGCACCCGAATGTCCTGGCGGTCGGTGGAATCCCGTGCGGTGTACTTGTCCAGGCGGGCCAAGGTGAACTTCAGGTCGCGCACTTCTTCGGAGGTGAGCATGGCGCCATGGAACATGGTCGGTAGCAGGCGACCATCGTTGTACTTGAGCAGCGGCAAATCCGGCATCATCGAACCGTACTTGAGCACGGTATTGGAAACCTTGACCTTGGCCGCCAGGCCCATCTTCGCGTACTGGTCCGCCGAGTGCCGTGGGTCATGGCCGGAAGACGGCAACAGGCCGCTGTTACTGTCCGCCGGGCTGGAGTCAAGTTTGAAGCCGAACATGCCCAGCGCATCCACACCAAAACCTACCGGCCCCTGCGTATAACCCGACTGTACATTGAGGATGAAACCTTGTGCCCATTCTTCGCGTTTGGACGCACCCTGGCTGGAACTGCTGTGGCCGTCACGAAAATCCCGGTTGAAATAGACATTGCGTGCTTCGACCTTTGCACTGCTGTCTTCAAGAAAACCGGCGGCCTGGGCATTGACGCCGGCACACAACAGGAACAGGCCGGCAACACGACGCCCGGGGGCGAGGGGGAAAGGGGCAAACATGGGAGAGAACATCCAGAATCAAGGCGAGTAAACAACCTGTGGCACGTACTGGCCACGGTACTGCGAGGGGGCCGGACAATAGCCAGCCATCATCTGAAATGATCGCGCGAAGGCTCTGGCATGGGCCATTGGACCATGGTCTAAGCAACCCGCAAGGCAACCGCGGAAAAACCGGAAAATACCGCGCACAAAACTAGGAAAGTTCCCGGCTTACTTACAAAAAGTTTGCAGTTTACCCAGTACCCACGAATGACTACACTCGATATCAGCGAACAGCGGAACCCACCCGCGTGGCCGGCGTTTTTATTCTTCTTCAATGTTCGTCACGCCCTGCCACGACCGACGTACAGGAGTGATTACAGTGTCCAGACTTGCAGAGTTTCGTGCTGCCGAAAAAGCGCTCCAGGAACAGATGGCGCAACTGGAAGCGTTGAAAAAGGATGCCGGCCTCAAACGCGAAATCGAATTCGAGCAGAAACTAGTCGGCCTGATGAAAAGCTACGACAAGAGCCTGCGCGATATCATCGCCATCCTCGACCCGAAGGCAGTGGCCCGGGTTACCAGTGCAGCGCCCAAGCAACAGCGCCGCGCGCGCGTGGTGAAGGTTTACACCAACCCGCACACCGGCGAGCGGATCGAGACCAAAGGGGGCAACCACCGTGGGCTCAAGGCCTGGAAAGAACAATACGGAGCCGCCACGGTAGAAAGCTGGGTACGCTGATGAAACGTCCACACGTACTTCACACTTTTTTCACAAGGGCTGGCTCAGTATCGAGACAGCTAAAGGACTAGCGACCCCATCACGCGCCCGCACATGCGGGCCTCTAATTCCAGCGCCCTGCCTCGTGCAGGGCGCTTTCATTTGCGCAATCGACACACTGCCGTATCATGGCCAGCCTGTCTGTTTTGCCGGCGCCCTGCGCCCGGCCCCGTCTCAGGAGTTCCCATGAGCCTGCACGATCTGCAAACCCTGCCTGGCGTCACCGCCCAACCGGACGCCGCCACTGCCCAGTTTGTCTTCAACCACACCATGCTGCGGGTCAAGGACATCGAGAAGTCCCTGAACTTCTACACCCGCGTGCTGGGCTTCCGCCTGGTGGACAAGCGCGACTTCCCCGAAGCTGCCTTCAGCCTGTACTTCCTGGCCCTGGTCGACCCGGCGCAGATCCCGGCCGATGACAACGAACGCCACCAATGGATGAAGTCGATCCCGGGCGTGCTGGAGCTGACCCATAACCACGGCACCGAAAACGATGCCGAATTTGCCTACCACAACGGCAATACCGACCCACGCGGCTTTGGCCATATCTGCATTTCGGTACCAGACGTACGCGCTGCCTGTGCACGCTTCGAGGCACTGGATGTACCGTTCCAGAAACGCCTGCAGGACGGGCGCATGAACCACCTGGCCTTCGTCAAGGACCCGGATGGTTACTGGGTTGAAGTCATCCAGCCGACCGAACTCAAAGGCTGAGCGCTCATCGCGGCTCGCTCGTCGGGCCGGGAACTCCCGGCCCCTTGCTGTGGTATATGAAGGTAACTGCTTCACATGCCACAGCGAGGTAAGGACGATGCAATCTCTTCACTGTGAATATCGCAAGCACACCATCACCGCCAGCGTGATGCCCCACCCCGATTCCCCCCTGCCCTATGCCGCCGGGTGCCTGATCACCGACCCCGACGGACACACCAGCAGGCGCATGTCGATGCCGATGAAGTTCTTCTCCGACCTCGAGAACGCACAGCATGTGTCGCTGGCCCATGGCCGGGCGCTGGTCGACCAGCAGCTGGATGAAGGGCACAAGGTGTTCTGACCTTGTCGATGCCTGTACCGGCCTCTTCGCGGGTAAACCCGCTCCCACAGGGGTAATGCCGCCGCTACATTCCGGCACTATCCCTGTGGAAGCGGGTTTACTCGCGAATGGGCCGGCACAGTAATAATCAGATATCCCGGGCGTACGCCACCGCCGCCTCCACCTGTGCCCGGGTCGGCCGCACCCCGGTGTACAGCACGAACTGCTCCAGCGCCTGCAGCGCGATCACCTCCAGCCCGGTGATCACCGGCTTGCCCAGCGCCCGCGCCCGGCGGATCAACGGTGTGCTCTCTGGCATCGCCACCACGTCGAACACTCGCGCCGCCGCCGCAATGGCGTTCTCGGAAAACGCCAGTTCCTCGGCCTCGGGGCCGCCCGCCATGCCGATCGGCGTCACGTTCACCAGCATGGGTGGGCACAGGTCCTCCAGCTCCGGCACCCAGCGATAACCACAGACATCCGCCAACTGCCGCCCGGCCTGCTCGTTGCGCGCAACGATGATGCCTTCGGCGAACCCGGCGTCGCGCAAGGCACTTGCCACGGCCTTGGCCATGCCGCCACTGCCGCGCAAGGCAAACGCCGTGGTCGGGTCGACCTGGTGCTGCGCCAGTAGCTGGCGCACGGCCAGGTAATCGGTGTTGTAGGCCTTCAGGTGGCCATTGGTATTGACCAGGGTATTGACCGACTCGATGGCCGCCGCCGATGGGTCGATCTCGTCGACCAAGGCCATGCAGGCCTCCTTGTACGGCATCGATACACCACAACCGCGGATACCCAAGGCGCGAATACCCGCCACCGCCGCCGGCAGGTCATCGGTGCGCATGGCCTTGTAATAGAAGTCCAGGCCCAACTGCTGGTACAGGTGGTTGTGGAACCGTACCCCGAAGGTGCCGGGGCGGCCGGCCAGGGAAATGCACAGCACGGTGTCTCTGCTGGGAGTTGTCGACATAACCTGCTCCTTTGCCATAACTGAAACGTTTGTTCAGCGTAACAGAGGTAACCGCTGGTCGTCGCTTACACAACCTTTACCGTTCCCCCATGCTCAGCTGTACTACCAGCCGTACTACGCGCCAGTACCACCGCCCCCGGGCTACCGAACCTACTACGGCCCGCCACCGGTGTATTACGGCCCGCCGCGGTGGTAAATGTTGATAGAACCAATGACCACTATCGAGGAAGTTAATTTCAAACCGCCCCGGCTGCTGCGTAAGGTAGGGCCATGTTTTACAGGAGGTCCACATGGCCACTATCCAGATCATGTCCGTCGTCGGCAGTGCCGTCCCCGCTTCGCTGCGTCAGCAGGGCCTGCTGGCATGCTGGTACCTGGTGCGCAACGGCGAAGCCGTAAGCGGCCCGATGCCTACCCTCGCCTCGGCCCAGGCGCTGGTCGAACAGTTGCAACCAGGCACCCTGGTCGCCTGACCCGTATTTGTTGTGCGTTGCTCCCTACGCCCTTCTGGCCCGCCTACCTGGCGGGTCTTTTTTTGCCTGGGCGCTACGCCTGCACCTCCCCGCTGCAGGCGATGAACATTGCCAACAACGCGGCCAATTGGTGCTCATGCTGACCGTAGCCAGCGCCAGGCAGGCTGGCCCAGATGGGCGCGGCCTTGGCAATGGCCTGGGTAATGTGGCCGGCCTTGATCAGTGCCAGTGCGCCGCACTCGCTCAGCAACTTGATTGCCGCAAGGTCCTGGGCCTCAGGGGTAAAGCGGCCATTGAAGCCATAAGTGCTCACGATGGCATCCCAGGTACCGGCCAGAATCTGGTACCGCCCCGCTGCGGAGCTGTGGATGCCGTAGCTGGGCAACCATACCTTCTGCCTCGGGTGCCCTCTGTAGTCATTGAAAAGCTGACCGCCGACCAGGACGTTGTAGCCATCATCACTGGCAACGATGGTCGAGGTACCCTCGGACCAGGCCAGCATGTCCAGGAATGCGAGCACGTTCGCGCCGCCGGCAGCGGCAGAATCCAATCGAGCCATGTTGTCTCCATACAGAAAAAGGCCCATACGCATGGGCGTGAACAGAATTTGTCTTGCGGGCCGCCTCACTCACCCTGCTTCCCGCGCAGGCGGGCGACCCCCTCACCCTGGACGATGACCTGCCGGGGAGGATGGCTGCCCCGACTGGTCAGCGCTTCGATCTTGCCCTCGAGGCGCCCTACGGTGACCACCAGCTCATTGCGTTCCTTGGCAAACTGATCGGCCCTGGCCTGCGCTTCCCTTCGTGCGTCACGCTCGATGTCGAGCAGCTCGTTCAGGCGCCGGACCACGCCAATATCAGCGTTGTCCATGGCACGGTCAGCCGCATCCCTGGACAGCCACTTGCGCAGCCAGAGGAATGCACCCAGCAAAACGGTGCCTGTTCCGCCCAGCCAGGTGATGGTGCCTGGGCCGAGGTCAGTCGGATCCATGAAAACCTCATTTCCGATGGTGATGTCGTAAGCCCTGGAGAACAGCTTCTCGGAGGCTTTCCTTGCTTGCATATTAAATTTAGCCTACAGCTAATGTAATGACAAGCGAAATTTAGCTTTGAGCATATTTAGCAGCGAGCTAAACACTGGCATGCTTCGCCCCATGGACATCTACGAAATTCGCAAGCACAACCTGGTCAAGCTGATCGGCAGCCAGAGGAAGGGATCCTGCGCAGAGCGCTGGGGGATGGCGCCTGCGCACCTGAGCCAGATCCTTTCGGACAAGACAGCGAAGAACCTGGGCGATGACGTGGCCCGCAGAATCGAGGGCATCGAAGGCCTGCCGCGGGGGTGGTTCGACGCGATGGCAGCGGGCGACCAGGCGCAGTCGCCGGTCGAGGCTGGCGACAGCAAGCTTTCCGCGGCCGACCTGGTGAAGCAGATGCTTGCCAGAAGCGGCAGAGGCATCCCTGAAGAAACCCGGCAAAGGCTACTGGCCGCCGCTGAGGAGCCGGCAGACTCGACGCTGGTGGCAGCTGAACTTGTTCGGCCAGGCCTGGTGGGCGACGAAGTGTGGATTGCCCACTACGACGTCCGTGCGGCAATGGGCGGCGGGCAGATTCCCCACGACTACCCCGAGATGTTCAAGGATGTTCGCGTCAGCCCAAGCCATCTGCGTGAGTTGGGCGTGGAGTTCAGCGAGCACCACCACTTGAAGATGGTGACCGGCTGGGGCCAGTCGATGGAGCCGACCATCAAGCACCGCGACCCGCTGATCGTGGACGTCAGCATCCGCGAGTTCGTCGGCGATGGAATCTACCTCTTCTCCTGGGGCGACCACATCTACATCAAGCGGCTGCAGATTGCCGACGAAGACCATTTCGAGATGATTTCCGACAACTCGCGGCACAAGGACCGCGTGATTCGCCGGGAAGAGACCTACATCCAGGCACGGGTGCTGCTGGTGTGGAATGCGCACCTTGTGTAAGCGTCATTGATCTAGCGGGGTACTGCAGGAGCAGCCGTGTGATGCGAACAGGCCAGTACTGACAAGGCATGCCTGTCCCGGCCTTTTCGCAGCACAAGGCTGCTCCTACGAAGCGGGCATTTTCCGATGTTCAGAAAGGTGCCGCCTCCTCTACCGGCTGCTCGCTGTCCTGCTCGACGATAAAGTCTTCGCGCTCCTCCACGCTGCCGCGCTCCCAGCGCACCGTCACGCTCTCGTCGTCGTTGAAGGTCAGTTCCAACTCGGGCGTCTCGGCCAGCAGGCCCATCACCTCCTCCCACTCGGCATCACCATCGGTATCCAGGCGATGTACCGTCACCCAACGCTGCGTCTGCGCGAGCGGGTGGTTGATCATCGCTGATACCCGCAAGCTCAGCCGCTCCATTCCGGTCATTTCCTGGCGCTGATGGGGCGTCGACTTCATCTGCTTAGACATATTGTTATCCTGACAGCTGTATATTCGTACAGTATTCGAGGAAAGCTTATCTCACTGGCAAATCAAGCGTAAAGCCCCGCTGCGGAAAATTTTCGCCAACAGGTAATTTGTCGCCCGGCGAAATAATTTTAGCCATGAGCTATTGACACAAATTTAGCGTGAGGCTAAATTTCGTTCCAGCAGCCGCCACCGTGCTGCTGTGGCATCAACCGTCATTTCATTCAGGAGTTACACCATGAGCGTAGATATCCGCAACCTCACCATCGCCGTTCCGGTAGCCGAATCATCGATCAGCACCGTAGCGGGCGAACTCACCGGCAGCGAAGCGATTGCCCTGTACCCGACCTACGTGACAGTGCTCAGCGATGGTTCGGTCCAGTTGTTTGCCCCCACCAAAGGCGCCTCGAGCAAAAGCACCCGCAGGACCCGCTGCGAATGGTCGGAGCCCAGATACTGGACCCTGGGCAGCGCCCCAGATCACTGGAATCGTCAGGAGATGACGCTGACCAAGGTCAACTGGGCGCAGAAGGTGGTCATTGCGCAGATGCACGTCTACGGGGACGACAGCCCGCCCGTGAAGGTGTTCTGGAAGAAGGGCGACATCACCCTGGGGTTTCGACAGACCTACAACCAGGCAGATCCCGTAAATTCCACGGTGCTCAAGGGGGTACCGCTAGGGGCGAAGTTCGAGGTGAGCATCCACGCCACCTCCGCAGGCGTGGTGAACGTCACAGCCAGGTGCAATGGAGTGAGCGGTTCGTCCGGCGATCTGCAGTTCGACAGCACCTGGGCTTCGCAGCTATTCGAATTCCATGGCGGGGTCTACAACCAGGTGGACTACACCGATACCACGCCTGCCGATGACGGCTCGATCTGCATCATCAGCGACCTCTCGCTGATCCATGCCTGAACCCAGGCAACCGGCAAGGCATCCCGATGCCCCTGCCCCCCAGTGCAGGTTGCATCGGGATCGCCGTGCGCGGTCATGATTTGCGGTCGCCCTCGGGCGCGATACTCATGGCTGGCGGGCTGATCCAGCGGCAGGCCGAGCGAGGTTGTACTGTTGGCTTCGACAGAATGATGATAGGAAAGAACTGGTACCGGATTAAATTTCGTTCACGTTGCGCCCTTTAGTCATAAGGCATTCGACAGCAAATCAGCCATACTCCAG
The DNA here is from genome assembly GCF_036784815.1 of Pseudomonas sp. TE3-3-F2023. Classification (NCBI taxonomy): domain Bacteria; kingdom Pseudomonadati; phylum Pseudomonadota; class Gammaproteobacteria; order Pseudomonadales; family Pseudomonadaceae; genus Pseudomonas; species Pseudomonas sp. TE3-3-F2023. Next base: position 4,170,210 of record NZ_CP145113.1, read on the forward strand.
AGATGTTTTTTGCGTTTTGGCAAGTTTATGAAAGTGGAGAAAGCCCGTGTTTACGGGCCTTCCAGCCCTCCCCACCACACTGCATCCCTCGCGAAAACACAGCTATTGGTACGAAAATTGGTACGAAGTGGCTGTACGCCCATCCAGCGCTTTTCCGGAGCCACTATGCCCTCTTCGGCCGACATCACCATGCAGTTTTATAGGGGTGTTTGGCGGTGCTTGAGGGATGATTTTACTGGACAAAATACCCCTACACCCTCCTCCATTCCCCTATTAGTGGTATCAAAATTGGTATCGGCTCGGAATCACTGGAGTAGGCGGGTAAGCGAGAAAAGGCGTATTATCCAGCCACCTCAAAAGCCTTGATCGCCGTGCTGCAGCCGAAATAGAAAAGCACAAACGATCCCACTACTAAAATCACGGCAACCCAGCGCAAGGCCTCCCCGATCTTCTGGCTGAATTCCCCAAACTCCCCACTCATAGCTGCCTGGCATACGTAGGCAACACATGCACCTATGCCGGTAAACAGCACTCCCCACGTGAAATAGCCAAGTGAGCAAGCAAGCAAAGATTTGGCAGCTAGCCCTGGAAACCTAGACCAAGCATTCCCTAGAAATGCCAAGAACGCGACAGCGGCTCCGCCGTTGATGAGCAACGCACTTTTGATAGCAAGATGAGAGGTCCCGATGGTTGCTCGCAACATCTCCAAATTGCTTTCGTGGTCTCGCTGGTTTGAAGCCTGCCAATCAGAGAGATCTGACTTGAATTTCTCCAGCGCTGCTTGAGCGTGCTCGACACCAGTCGGCGTGGTTTGATCTTCCTGTTCTATCAGATCAATCAGCTTGGACAGGCTATCCAGTGAAACCTCAGACAACCCATTCTGCTTGGCTGCGTCTACTTGAGTTCGAAGAATCGATATAGCATCACTTGTGACCATCGCACATCCTGACATCGCGGCTAATCGCCAGATTCTGTAGTGTGGACGGCATCGCTGCAAGAGGTCGGAACCAGATCCTAACCTGGCGACCGAAAACGTCCGTGAAATAAGTCGAAATTTGTCAACGGATTTCAAGACCGTGGTATGAGCGCCCGGTTCATGCGGTTCCAAAGGCGATATCGATTCCAAAACTAAAACGAAATGGCTCCGCTACAGGCCGCATGCAGCAAGGGTCGCCACTTCTGTTTTGGAATCGATTTTTGTAAGGTTTACGCTGCGCCAGAGAGGCGATAGAACCCTACCTAACCAAAGGTTTTGTGAATGTCGAAGCCGCTTGATGTTATCGTAGAAAAACGACGTACTGTGCACACTTACTCGGAACTTTGGCATGCCTCAGAATGCGTACTCAACGTAGGCCTTTCGAACCCGGAAGGCTCGTCATGGCAATTTTTGTCCAGCATCTTGCTAACGGCGTTCACATTCGAAGCATATCTGAATCACCTTGGATCTCGAACCATGGATCGATGGAGCGATTATGATCGCCTTCCGACTGATGAAAAATTCAACCTGCTCTGTCGGGAAATTGGAGCGACCTTTCCACTAGGTTCTGGGGCCAGACCGCTGCAGACGATAACGGAGCTTTTCAAGTTCAGAAATACGATCGCGCACGGCAGAACTACGGAGCTCAACCCGCCACCGCTTAAAAGGAATGTAGGCAATTATCTGGCCGCACATCATGAGCTGTTGAGCACCCCTTGGGAGCGATGCATTAAGGACAGCTCTTTCGCCATACGCGCTCGAGAGGACGTAGCGCTAGTTTTGGCAAAGCTTCATGAGGCGTCCAAAGATGAAGAAGCCCTTTTTTCCTCAGGCATGAGCCATCACAGCGCAACACTTGTCGTCAGCTAGCGGGCTTGCCTCCAGTAATGCAGCAGTAGCGGAAATAATCGACCTCAGACCGCGACCAATGCGGCCTGCGAATCGAGCCTGTCTAATATGGTTCTGCCAGTTTCAGCGACTTTCGCCCAGCAAAACCGAGATGCTTTTGAGCGGTTTTAGACACCTGAACCACCCTCCCCGGCGTTCTGCCGAACGATTCCCTTCCTTTGTGTAGCTGCTCACTGCTTGTCGGGTCGCAGGCACCTTTCCTGCCCGACAAACTCCATCGGGAACAACCCGAAGCTGAGAGGTGGCCGTCATGCAGCCCCCGACGGTACCGTGCCCTGAACGCATCGCGCCGCAGCTCGTTACGCTGGTCGGCCGGCCACCCGCCGGCGCCTGGCGATACGAGATTAAGTATGACGGGTACCGGATGCTGGCCAGGATCGATGGCTCGGTTCAGCTGCTCACCAAGAACGGGTACGACTGGACGGACCGTATGCCGCTGGTGGCCGCGGACCTGGCCCGGATGGCCGTCCACTCGGCCTGGCTCGACGGCGAGGTGGTTGTGCAGGATGACGATGGCCGGCGGCGGGCATCAGTTTGGAGAGCGACATGGAGCCGCAGTAGGCGGGGCGAATGCCCTAGGAGGCATTGTGTACGAGGTGTTGGTTGAAGCGGAGGCCAGTGTGCTGCAATGCGAGATCACCGACCTCGTTGACGAGCAGTCGAAGACCGGCGCCTGGTCGAGCGACTGGGACGCCCATGGCTACAGGGAGTTAGAGTTCCGTGTGGTCTCCGGTCAGTGGCTCGATCCAGACGGTACATCCCATGACCTGGGCATGAACGGCTGCGCAGAAGTTGTCGACCGATACGCCGAGTTCATCGAAGAAGAGTTATGGGCGCCCTGCCCTGCCGATTCAATGAAAAGGTGGCAAATTCTTTCCGCCCTTTTCCCGAAGCACAAGTGACCGAGACGCTGGGCTTACGGTTCAACACCATCTTTTGCCTTTATCGATGGAGCACCTTGAGCATCAGCGAGCCAGTTGGCAATGGCGCGTGCGACAATGCACGAACACTCAACCATCATCATGTGCTGTTCTCCTTCGATTAGATGCAGCGTCGAACCTGCTATTCGATCGGCTGTTCGCTTCATCGCGCCTTCTCCGAAGAACTGGTCATCCTTTCCGCCAATAACCAAAGTCTGTGCCTCGATGCTGTTCAGCCAATCTGCACGCTCGCCGGAACATTCCAACAAAGCATTCAGGTAACGAACAATCGTTTGGGTATTCCCCATTCGCTGAGCCAGTCGCTTACGACCAAGCCAAAGTGCCGCGCGTAGCAAGGCGTTTCGCCATGGGCGCCGAAAGACAGTAGTGAAACTTTCCATCAATGCAACGTAATCTTGAGCCAGGACGTGGGACACTTGCTGACGAACCAACCCCCTGCCGGTTTCGCCAAGCTCGTGAGCGCTTGAAACAAGAATGAGCCTGCGGACAAGGGCAGCGTTCCGAGAAGCGAGGCGCAATGCCAGGATGCCCCCGAATGATATACCGACCAGGATAATGGGCCCAAATCGTCGAGCGACCAGCTCCGCCATACGTTCCGCAAGTATCTGCAAGGTCGCACCTGGTACTGCATCGGGATACCCAAGCAAGACGAACGAAGTATTTGCAGGCAGAATTCGGGCGATTCGCCGACAATCCCTGCGCTGACGGCGAGGCGTCTGCTGCCGCATAAATCCTTGTCCACCGTTAATCACAACGACTTCCGGCGGCTTTTCTCCAAAATGAGTGTACGGGATACCACGCGCTTCGCAGAACTGGATAACGGGACCTGTTGCCTGCGATTCGGTGCCTGGACGTAAAGGATATTTCGAAAACATAATCTATGGTTTTAGTGTATTCATCATGCGCCGGGCGCCTGGACATTCGCGCTTGCAGAAACCGAAGCGACGGCCTTTTCAAGAAACTTCAGCAGACAGGGATGGAGCCAGGTACCGACGCGCAATTCTTCTTCGGACTCCTCTGCACGGCGTATGGCCTGGAGTGCGGCGTCGTCCAGTGCCAGCTTGTGCCGCATGGCCAGCCACGACCTTGCGATCAGCTGCACCTCGGCGCTCGTGGCTGGACAATGAGCGTTGCGCAGGACTTCCAGGCTATCAAGCAGGCCTGGCCACTCCCGCATCACGCCGATGTAAGTGCGTCGCAGGTATTGATAGGCGTTGGGGCTCAAATGCTTGCGATAGATCAGCAGGCGGTGCTCGCAGAACGCCTTCAGGATGTACTCTCCAAGCTGTGGAGAAAACCCCGTATTAAACAGGTCCTCCCCGCGCGAAGTGAGCAGATTGTCCACGCGCACGAACATTCCAGCGTTTGACCGCGTGTCTTTTTCCACCAGCGCAATCCAATCGCGTGCCGCACGGCGAGCAGCCGATGCGCGTGGAGACACTCCCCTTTCAAACAATGCCCTGAGACCATCAATACGCTTTTGCCAAGGAGCCGCAAATCTTCCGTTAGCTCCAAGCAAGGGCAAACTGAGATCATCTTCACTGAGATGGTGGCGATAGAACGCCATCGCTTCCAGCGTATTGAGGCAACCCGCCTCCGACAGGTCTTCTTCAAGTAGTGCACGTTGCAAACGTTCCAGACGGGTGCGAAGTTTGTGCTGATGCGCTATCTCGGCATCGACACGGATCAGCTGCGCAGAAAGAATGGCCGGGGTTGAAAGTGTTCCTTCACACAGGATCTGGCGGATTTCACCCAGAGAAATGCCCAGCTCGCGAAGCGCCAGGATTTTGTTGAGCCGTTGGATGTCTGCCGCTCCGTAAAGCCGATAACCGGCATCGGAGCGAACTGACGGTTCAAGCAGCCCGAGGTTGTCATAGTGGTGCAATGTGCGTACCGAAAGCCCCGCCCGCTTGGCAAGTTCGCCGACTTTTAGCTGCACAGCAATGTCCCCTCACGCCAATTCAATGCACATTAGCCTACAGTTGCGGTGAACAGGCGCAAGCCACCATCCACGGCCTGGAGCCCATCTCGCCGACGCATGAAGTAGCGTGTGTTAATTGCTTCCGCATCCAGGCATTCCACATCGCAGAACCCGTTACAAAGGAGCATCTCCATTAATTGAGCGGGATCAAACGCGCTTAGCCAGGGCTCCCCTGCGGCCGCGAAAGACCGCGCAGCCATATCTTCCATCCATTGCTCTACCGGAGACAGAAACTCGCGTGAGATGCGGGCATCGAACAAAATCTCGCTCTGGGAAGAATAAAGGGAAACCTGGCGGATGATCGCCGAAACGACTGAGGTTTCCAGGTAAGGAAGCACGCCCAAGCAGCTGAATATGGTCGGCAGCTTCGGATCAATTCCATGGTTACCGAGCAATTCCATCAGGGGGGCTTCAGCCAGGTCGGCAGTCAGAAAGACCACGTTGGAAGGAACGGAAATGCCGCTCTCCTTCAGACGGTCAAGTTTCCATTGTTGGGTCTGCGCTTGATCCAGTTCGACGCATCTGACGTTGTCAGGGATGCGAAGGAACAGCGTGTCCAGGCCTGCTCCCAAGATCACGACCTGGCGAACTCCGGTGCCAATAGCGCGAACGACCCTGTCTTCCACAAGCCTGGTGCGTGCGACCACAGCGGCGCGCATTGTTCGAAGCATGGGAGCGTTGTGGACATAGGGGTCAACGAGCGTTTGTCGCGCCAGGTTGCTGCCCAATATGTCGAACGCGTGTCTATCCTGCAAAAGCGTGGGCTCATCGAGCAGTTGATGGACCGCACGTGCAAGGGCCATGGTAAGCGCTGACTGGCGGCGGGGAATGCCATCGAGCAGTGGTTGCGGGTTCATGTTTCAATCACATCCCATTGATTTCAGTTGACCATAGAAATGGTCAACCCTCCCGTAACGTCAGGGTCAAGTCCGTTTTCCCGTTCCTGTTCGACTCTTTCGCCCATCAGGATCAGCCCCCAAGGCAAACTAGTTGTTCAGCTCAGAGAAACAGGCTCATGTAGCCAAGACAACATTCCTATCTGCACCGTCCGCTTTCGACCCATAGCTGCCATTCGCTCAAGGCGACTATCGGGTAATGCCGTCATTTCAATTGCCACCTGGCTGCCTAGCTCGGCGATTTGAATTTGATTCAAGAAACATGTTCCGGCCTGGTGGCTAATCCCCCTCAGTGAGCCGATGGATACTTCCATCCATCAATGCCCCACGAGATAGCCACCATGAAACATGTATTCCAGAAACTATTTAGCCTCGGTGTGATGCTGATCGCGCTGCAAGGCGTGACTACGAACGCAACTGCATCTACGTAGCAGCAACCACCGACGCCATCGGTGCTGCAGCTCATCAATCCCAGCCAATTTGAATGGCAGAAGACCATTCCGCAGCTGGGAGAGAAATCTCCTGAGTACGCCATTCTTCATGAAGACAAGGAAACCGGCCTTACCACATTGATGTTCCGTACGCCTGTGGCGGTACACATCAAACCGCACACTCATCAACGCGCAGAAACTCATGTGGTGTTGGTGGGCGGCACACACGTCTTCAAATCTAACGGGGTCCACTACAACATCCAGAACGGTGGCTTCTTCCGAGCTCCTGGTGGGGTCGTGCATGAAGCCTGGTTACCGGCTGGATCGCAAACTTTCAACATTTTGGAAAGCGGTTGGGTAGTAGATTGGCTGAACGGTGGCCCATCGGCTGAGGACATCGATCAGTACCCGCCGAAAGCACCCCAGTAACTGTCGGGAGGAGAAAGGATGATGCATGGATCATTGGTGATCATCGCCCGTGCGCGGGCCAGGCAAGGCTTTGAGGAGCAGATGATCACTGCTCAGAAGACGCTTGTAACCCTAAGTCGCGAGGCGCCGGGCTGTCTCAGCTATGAGCTTTTCGTATCCGTCCAAGACCCTGGTCTGGTGACGTTCTTCGAACGTTGGGAGTCTGCAACCGCTTGGAGAGCACATATGCAGGGCGATGCTATACGCGCATTTCGCCAAACAGCTGGACACTGCATAGGCGAGTTCGAGCTTGATGAAATGCACCAAGTGGCCTGAGTCAAAATTCGTAAAGCCGGACGGGCTGAGGCAAGGCTCAAACCGCCAGCAGCATATATTGGCCGCATCCCAGACTGCGGCCTTTCCTTTTAGCCAAGCGACCTCAACAACGGCCCGACTCGCTCAACCAGGAAATCGATGAAGACTCTCACCCGTTGCGGCATGTAGCGCTGGTTGTTGAAGATCGCATGGATCTCCTCGGTGTCCCCTGGATTGAAATCAGCGAGCAGCTCGACGAGCCGACCCGCCTTCAGATCCTCTGCGACATGGAACATTCCTAGCCGGCTAATCCCCAGCCCATTGACCGTCATCTGGCGCATGGTTTCGCCATTGTTGGTCAGCATATCGCCGCGCACCGCCAAGTACTGGGTTTGCTGGTTCAGCTTGAACGGCCACTCGTCACGGGATCGGCGGAAGTTGAAATTGAAACAACGATGATTCTCCAGCTCATCCGGTGTTCTCGGTACACCATGACGAGCCAAATAGCCCGGTGAAGCCACGACCGCGCGGCGGCTGCTACCCAACATGCGTGCACGAAAGCTTGCGTCGTCCAGCGGCCCCATGCGTATCGCTACATCAATGCGTTCGCGCTTCAAATCAACCAAGGCGTCTGTAAGCGATAGATCGAGTGTGATGTCGGGATACGTAAGGTTAAAGTTACTGATAATCGGGAGGAGCTGGTGCGTGCCAAAAGGCACCGACGTATTGATTCGCAGGAGGCCACTCGGGGCCGCAGACGAGCCGAAGGCGTCGTGCTCCGCCTCCTCGATGTCGTTAAGTATCCGGACACAACTATCGTAGAAACGAGCACCTTCACCAGTGATTGCCAACTGACGTGTAGAGCGTTCAAAAAGGAGCACACCTAATCGCTCTTCAAGCCGGGAGATGAGCTTGCTTACCGCTGAAGGCGTCAGGTTCAGTAGCTTTCCTGCAGCAGAGAAACTGCCGGTTTCGACGACCTTGCTGAAGACCAGCATCTCTCCGCTACGGCTGTCCATGAACTCATCCTATATGTGAATTTTCTTCTGCAATCATATTCCATTGCATGCGCTAATCAATGCATTCGAACACCTCCATACTTCTCCCCAGCGGACTGATCCGCCCCTCAATTCAACGTTGGAGAATGGTATGAACCTTGGTTTAGAAGGCAAAACTGCATTGGTAAGCGCCTCCACTGCAGGCATCGGCTTGGCGATTGCCACTCAACTCCTAGAAGATGGAGCTCGCGTCATCATCAACGGGCGTAGTGAAGCTGGCGTGGCGCAGCGCGTCAGCGAGCTAAACAAGCGTTTTGGCGAAGGGCGTGCTCTGCCGCTAGTTGCAGATGTCAGTCAGGCTGGTGGCGAGGCGGTCGCAGCCGCCGCATATCCGCAAGTCGACATCCTGATCAACAACATGGGCACCTATGGGCTGAGCGACTTCTTCAGCACCACTGATGAAGACTGGCAGCGCATGTTTGAGACCAATGTCTGGAGTGGGGTGCGGTTGGCCCGTACCTACATGAAGGGCATGCTGGAGCGCGGCCATGGCCGGGTGATTTTCATCTCAAGCGAAGTTGCACTGACTCCGATGGCCGCGATGGCCCATTACAGCGCGAGTAAGGCTACGCAACTGTCGATCTCCCGCAGCCTTGCCGAGCTGACCAAGGGCACCTCGGTGACCGTCAACGCCGTGCTGCCAGGGCCTACCGAGACAGAAAGCCTCAAGGGTTTCATCGAGTCTGTGAATCCGGGACTGCCTTATGCTGAGGCCGAGAAGAAATTCATGGCAGAGAATCGCCCCTCTTCGCTGATCTACCGTCTGGCCAAACCAGCCGAAGTCGCAAACGTAGTGGCGTTCCTGTCCAGTGAACGTGCTGCGGTGATCAATGGTGCGGCAATTCGTGCAGAAGGCGGCACTGTGCAGACCATCGTCTAAATCCGTTGCGTGATGAAAAAAAGTCTGCCCGCAAACGAAGGATTAAATGACCTTCTTGCTGACGGGCTCGAACGCTATGCCCGACGTAGGGCATAGCGGCGTAGAAGCACCTAGGCGAAAGGAGAGCAGTATGAGCGGCATGCTGGAACGTACATTCCTAATAACGGGCGCCAGTAAGGGCATCGGTCGGGCTATCGCCGAGCAGCTTGCGGCCAGTGGGCACCAAGTTGTTGGCATCGCTCGACGGGTGGAAGACAGTCATTTCCCAGGAGAATTGATTGCTGCCGACCTGAGCGATACAGATAGCACCATCCAGGCGCTTGAAGGACTTAAGGCTCGCTATACCTTCGACGGGCTCGTTAACAACGTAGGGCTGGTGAAGCCTCAAGGCGTCGTTGACGTCGACCTAACGAGCTTCGACGAGGTCATGAAGGTCAATTTGCATCCTGCACTGTTGGCAACCCAGGCTCTCCTGCCGGGTATGTCCGAAAGGGGCTGGGGCAGAATAGTGAATATCTCCAGCCTGACGGTTCTCGGAATCCGGCAACGCACATCCTACGCCGCCGCAAAAGCCGCCTTGATTAGCTTCACGCGAGGCTGGGCGCTGGAGCTGGCGCAAACCGGGATCACAGTCAATGCGATCGCCCCCGGCCCTATCGAGACAGATCTGTTCCGAGGTGGAAATCCTGAAGGAAGCTCCGGCGAGGCCGCTTACATTGCAGCAGTACCTATGGGGAGATTAGGGAAGCCTCATGAAGTAGCTGCCGCAGCAACATTCCTGCTTAGCGAGCAGAGCTCATTCATCACTGGGCAGACACTCTACGTTGATGGCGGTGCATCAATCGGTAGGAGCGCGTTCTAGTTGAAGTGCTCCTCGAAGGGCCGTTTCTGGCCGATTGATGTCCTCGATGAATGGCCGCTATGGGTCGAAAGCAGCCATTCACGACCGGCGACAAACGTCCCCCTAGCCGCCGGGCGCATCGAGCGGCTCAAGCTGCCACTTCATCCTCAATCAGAGCCCACAACCTAGCCGCCTCGGCAAACTCCAGCATGTCGGCCAACTGCCCCGCATCAACGTCCCCGCGTCGGTGCGCAGAAATCGCGAGTTCAGCAAGCACCCCGGCTCGGCCATCCGGATCGGCTACAAGAGCGGGCTGATCATTGAGTTCGGCCAGCCAGGCCGCTGGCAGGCTCAACATTTGACCGTCCACAGTTGATCGATCCGCGTTGTATAGGATTGGCTCATCATCTCCCTCCTCATCCCCCAGTCTGGTGTCGCCGGCACGCTGGCGGCTCGCATTGTCCCCCTTCCCCAGCGCTCATTGATGTCGTCCATCACCTGCATCAGCCGGTCACATGCCACCGATTGCTTGAGCGCGAACAAATCCTCTGAAAACTCACCTGGTTGCCGCAGGTCCATCAGCAGCACCTCGGCCTTGCTGTAGCGGAACCCAGGCCTGAAGATCCTCCCGACCGCATCGGTGGCCAGTCGAGTCATCAGCAGCGTGTCGCAGGTTGGGTAAGGAAGCTCCACCAGCGCACCCTGGGCGTGATGCGCCTCCTCCGGATTGAACATGCCTGTGCGGATGCTGACCCGCATGCGCTTGCACACTGACCCTTGAGCCCGCAGTTTCTCCGCAGCGCGGCTAACATAAGTGGCCACGGCCTGTTTGATCGGCGCCAGCTCGGTCAACCGCTTTCCGAACATCCGACTGCAGCAGATCTCCTGCTTCGGCGGTTCGGCCTCGTCAAGTTCAAGGCATGGTGTGCCAGCGAGCTCTCGGGCCGTCTTTTCAACCACAACGCTGAACTTCTGGCGAAGTGTCCAGGCGTCAGCTTTGGCCAGGTCCATGGCTGTGCGGATGCCCATCGCTTCAAGGTGAGCGGTCATACGCCGACCAATGCCCCATACTTCCTTCACCTCGGTATTGCGCAACACCCAATCGCGCTTGAACGGATCGGTGATGTCGACGACGCCACCTGTCTGCGCCAGCAGGCGCTTGGCGGTGTGATTGGCCAGTTTCGCAAGCGTCTTGGTTCCGGCGATCCCGACACCCACAGGAATCCCCGTGCACTGGAAGATCCTCGAGCGCAGCTTTCGTCCGAACTGGGTCAGGTTTTCCTGAATGCCGGAAAGGTCAGCGAAACACTCGTCGATGCTGTAGACCTCTGTTGCCGGCACCATCGATTCGATCAGCGTCATGACACGCTCGCTCATGTCGCCGTAGAGCGCATAGTTACTGCTGAAGGCCATGATGCCGTGTCGGCGCAGCTTTTCCTTCGCTTGGAAAAACGGCTCGCCCATCTTCACAAATGGCTTAGCGTCGTATGACCTAGCGATCACGCAGCCGTCGTTGTTGCTCAACACGACGATCGGGGTCTTGGTCAGGTCGGGCCGAAATACGCGCTCGCAGCTCGCGTAGAACGAGTTGCAGTCGATCAATGCAAACACTTGGTCACTGCGCATGGTCACGAACGCTGTAACGCACAACGCCCCATATCACGAGCTCGTCGCCCTCCATGATGTACCGCGGCGGATATGCCGGGTTCTCGGACTGCAGGATGACCACCCCATCGCGGCGGTGCAGGCGCTTGCAAACTGGCTCGCTGTTAACCGCGGCAATCACCACATCGCCGTGTTCAGCCTCGCGGCCGCGATCGACGATGACGATATCCCCGGAATAGATGCCTGCCCCTTGCATGCTGTCGCCTTCGACTTTCACTAGATACACATGGGGCGCACGGAGGTCGAATAACTCATCAAGGGAAATATGGCCTTCCAGGTGGTCCGCAGCAGGCGACGGGAACCCGGCCGGCACGCGAAACGAATACAACGGGAGCAGTTCGGTACCGCCAGTTGGCGTACCCAAGAAAGTGATAGTCATGGTGGAAGGTCCGAAGCAGACTGTATGCATATACAGTAAATCCGGCATCGGCTGCCCGGTCAATCCTGGATGGTGAAAATTCTGACGGGCGAGAGGGGGAAATATGTGCGGACGATACTCGATCTATGAGTCGATGGATCACTACCTGCGCCAGCTATCGCTGGACCTGATGGTGATCAATGGGTACGACCGTGAACCCATCAGTCGTTTCAATGTGGCGCCTTCGACCCGGGTCGAGGTAATCCGCAGAGTAGACGAGGGGCTGAGTGTGGATAGAGTCAAGTGGGGATGGTCGCCTTTCTGGGCGAAGGGGAAACGCCCGAACCCGATCAATGCTCGGGCCGAGACGGTGGTGATGGGAAAATTCTTTAAGGCTCTGTGGCCGAACGGAAGGGCTTTGGCGCCGGCAAATGGCTGGTTCGAATGGGTTCCAGATCCTGCAGACCCCAAGCGAAAGCAGCCGTACTACATCACGAGCGCCGATGGCGGACCTCTATTTTTTGCCGCGCTCGCAGAAGTACATCAGGGTCTGGAGCCAGATGAACGGGATGGATTTGTTGTCATCACAGCCGCTGCTGATCAAGGCCTGGTCGACATCCACGACAGAAAACCCCTGGTGCTCTCGCCTGAAACCGCTAAGGAATGGCTGGATCCAGCCACATCAGGCGAACGCTTGGAAGCAATTGTCGAGGTTGGATGCCGGCCAGCACAGGACTTCCGGTGGTTTCCAGTTGGAAAGGCGGTGGGGAATGTTAAAAACCAAGGCCATGAGCTGATTGAGCCGGTCAGTGAACAGAACCGCCAGGGCGACCTAGAGCTCTGAGCTGGTAGTCGGTTACCGCCTGGAACTGCGATTCGGCAATTAGCCGCAGACGCTCCACCTCTTCCGCCGGCTCACCCGAAGCCTGGGCCTCGTGATAACGCTTCATAGCGTCCACGGCGTTGGTGTACATGGGATGGTCAGGGTAAAGGATCGGCGGCTTACACTTCATCGGGGTTCCATCCTAAGAAGGCCATCACTGAATGGTAGCCGGTGCCCGACCTGCTTGGATTAACTGGTAATCGATAACCGCTTGGTATAGCGAATCCGCCAATAGGCGTAGGCGCTCGACCTCTTCAGGCGGCGCGCCACCTGTTTCCGCATCACGATGGGCCCGGACCGCTTCCAGAGCTTTCAGTAGCAAGGGCTCACCAGCGAGCGCCATCCCTTCCAGCGTTCTTTTCACGGATTAATCCTTTGGTGGAAGTCAGTGCATTATAGGCCGCTTCGCCCCAGTGCCCGCTATTCAGTGGATCGAGGCGATGCGGCTACAATTGACCCTGACTTCACACCCCGATAAGGCGGAAAACCGAGCTCCACCTTGGCGACTTCCTTAGCAGGGTTAGGCGGTTGACAGCTACGCCTTCGCGGCAGGCTTGAGTCTGAACGTAACCCCCATCCTGTTGAAAGCGTTCATTGCAGCAATCGTGGCAGTCAAATCTACCAAGTCTCGCTCGTTGAAGACCGCGGAGGCGGCAGCGTAGGCCTCGTCCGAAACATGGGTTTCTCCCACATTGGTCACCTCTTCTGCCCACTTCAATGCAGCGCGCTCTAGATCAGAGAATAAGTGTTCCGCCTCATGCCAAACCGCGACTAGCAGCACCTTGTCAACTGACATGCGGCCTTTGATCAAGTCGCGAGAGTGAAGATCGATGCAGAACGCGCAACCATTGATCTGTGATACTCGAAGGAAGACCAGATGTATCAACTCCGGAGGTAGATTCGTTCCGGTGGTTACATAGTGGTGTAACCCGGTCAGCGCTTTTGCTGCACCGGGAGACTTTTCAAACCAATTCATACGAGTCATACATACTCCATAAGCGCTTTCGTAAACACAGACGCATTTTATTGCGTACGCGGCTCGGCTCATGGGTCCAATCCGCTGTAATTTCTGGGTTCCAATAGGTGGCTAGGGCGCTTTTCTGCCTCCCTGCTTCCCTGCTTCCTTGCTATGGAGAGAACTTTCCAAAACCGTCGATCACCGCCTCGCATGCCAGGCCGGCTATTCGGCTTCGCTCAAGCGCCGTCGCGAGGTCTCCCGCCATTCGGTCAGCTTCTTCAAGCAATCCCCCGAGCACCACGACGGCAGAGGTTCCTGCTTGGCGCTGCTGGGCAGCGATGGTGTCGCAGGTGGCTCGGTGACCGACCCGCAGTCGGGCGATCTCACCGCGCAGCCCACCAGCAGCAGACTCAGCAGCATCGGCGCGGTCTTGGGCCAGTTCCAGTTTCTTACGCGCACTCTCACCCTCCTCGTCCGCCACGGCTTGGCGGCGCTGTTCTTCGGTTCTGGCCTGGGCAGCGGCGCGCCGGTCACGCTCGGCCACCTCCAGGCGGTAGTCGGCCAAGACCTTCTCGGACCGCGCAGTTTCCGCGCGCGCATCAGCCGCAGCCCCGTCAGCAACCACCACCCGGTACTGCTGGCCACCGGCGACCAGTACCAGTGCGAGGAGCCACCAGCACCAGGCTGGTACCGCACCGAGCCGAATCACGCCAGCGCCCTCCGCACACCCTCGTCAATCACCTGATCCGGGTACGGGTTGCCGCCGTTCTCGTGCACGATGATGCCGAGCACCATGCCGCGCAGCGTGGCCGGGTCCTTGATGTTGATCGGGTCGGTGGGTCGCACACCGATGCGCTTGGCCACTGCTGCAGCGTAAGCCTGGGTGTCGTTCTCGCTGCTCGGCGCCCAGCGGCTGATGGTTTCCAGCACGGTATCTATTCCCTTCTCGCCCACTCCAGGCAGGCCGTCTTTGCCGCGGTAGTTGATAACCAGCTTGCCGAGGGCGCGGATGCCGTTCTCGGCCTGGTCGAACCTGGCGAAGCGCGGCTTGGCCACGCCCTCCTCTATGCCCAGCTGGCCTTGCCAGGCGTTCCGTGGGTTGAAATCGATGTTGCCGGGGTTATTGTTGCGTACACCGCGGGGAGTAGTCATTCAGTGACCTCCAGTACTGGTTGACCTGCAGCTTCCTCCACGGAGACGGTAACCTGAGCCTTGTAGCGCTTGAGCACCTGGGCAGTGCGGACGATCGCAGCTGGCTGCTCCTCCAGCAGTTTGCGGGCCGCGGCATCCGCTTCCTGTTCCGTGGCGTACTCGATCTGGTGGATCGGATCGAAGTTGTTACTGCTGTTGATGACGATGAAAGGCATGGGCTTTCTCCGGGCAAAAAAATACCGCCGGGCGGCGGTTGAGTTAAGTGTTGCTGCGAGTCAGGCCGGTGGTGCAGGCCAGTCGATATCAGTCGGCCAGCCGGCCTGTTCTGGCACTCGGTTGAGCAGTACGCGGAACCGTTGCCAGTCCGTGAGTGTTTTCGCCTCCGCCTCGCTGGCCATCCCCAGGGCCACGGCATCGGCCAACGGCGCTACGGCCTGGTCAGCTTCCCTGCGGAGCTGGGCAATAGTCCTGAGCGCCAGCGCCTCAGCCTGTTGGGCCGGAGTCTGCATCAGGCTCCAGTCGATCTGAGCGAAGCCAAGGGTCGGGAAATGGTCCTCGACCGCCTTGCCGGGGAGAGCGACGCGCCCGTCGGGAACATCTACCAGGTCGCGAGGGAAGCGCTCGGCTTCGGTTGACTCAGGACTGTTCGGGAGGAAAAGAGTCAGCACCACTTGTCCGCCAACACGCTGGATGGGCCCAGCTACCCATGCCGAGCCGATAGCGTGGGCCGGCAGTAAAGCCCCGTCCACCAAGTTGGCTAAGTCAATCGTCAAACCGTTGATGTTGAGCTGCTCGCCGTTCTTCCATACAGCGAGCTGCTGCGGCGGGTACATTTCCTGGGGTGTAAGTTTGATGATCATGAATGCCCCTATTTCCACCAGCCAGTGCCAGTGAGCGACACGACGTTTTGTGCACGGGTGACGCTAGAGATGAACGCCGCCCCGCTAGGAGTGGCCCACGCAGTCGGTGATGAATTGTCGTACCCAGTGACTGGCACGTTCGAGACACCTAACCCAACATTAGTACTGGCCTGGAAAGCGAATGGCCAAGTCACGTTCTTCACCACGTTGGCGGAATAGCCGGTGAACGTCGCAACACAGATCAGTAGGCCGCTGGCGAACTGGAAGTAGTAGCCATTGGCATTTGAGCCTGACCGCATAAGTGCTCCGGCTGCCGGGTCACCGATGATCGGTGCTGCTGCAGCGATACCTGCCGGAATTGCTCCATTGGCGGGCGCTCCCAAAGCGCTGTAGAGCTCGTTGAAGTTGTTGATAGCCTTCAACCAGGCGCTTCGACGGTCGTCCCCTCCGACGCCGTTAGGCGCGCTTCCTAGGTTGATTACTTGCTTTGCCATATAGATTCCTTAAAGCGGTTTCATTGGCCTGGAAGCGAACAGCGTTCGTCCGTTGGCTGTGAGCGGATTGATCCCCGATCCGTTGTCGCAATACATCTGCAGGACAGATCTGTTTCCAGGCAGAAAGCCGCCAAAATTGGCGCGAAATGGTTGGGTTGTTTGTCCAATGGCAGTGACAGAAAACAAAGCATTCGCCAGGACGTAGTCCTGGTAACTGCCGGTCCAGGGCATTTGATTGCTAGGTGCATACCAAGCCCCACCTGTCAGCGGATCTCCAGCCACAACGAAGGAATTGGACGCAGGTTGGCCGTTTAGCAGCGCCAGATTAGCGGTGGTGATAAAGGTCCGGTTGCCTGCGGCGTCCCGGACCGAGGCTCCGTATTGGCCCGGAGCTGCATCCGGCACCATGTAACTCGCACAGAACCAGTTGATCATCATCGGATAAAGGGCAGCCTCTCCATGCCCGCTTTGGTTGTTCCAGGCTTTCAGCCTGAATCCGGTCCAGTTCCCCGGGCTACCTTTCACCGAAAAGTTACCGACCATCATGTAGTCATCGGCATTCAGAAAGACCATGGGTCTTTCATACGTGGTGATCGGCGCAACAAAGTTCACATCTGCCCATTGAATCTGGTTCCGGCTACCAGGTCCTTGGAAGCCAATGTTGAACCTGCCGTTATAACGAACCGTTAGCACCTGGTTGATTGAATCGATCTGCGTTCGGATGTTGTTGTTCGAAGCGCGGATGCCATAAGAACCAGGAGCAGCAAATGGCTCGCCCCCCATCGACAGAATCATCACCTGCCAGGTCTGGGTGTAGGGTTGCCGCAGTTGCAGTTGCCCCGTGGAGTACCATGCTTGAGGACTACTTGTGTTTTCTCCTCCGTCATACAGTGCATCCACGACCACGAACGACTGCGCCTGGATCTCGGGAATGGAGATGTACTGGTCGAACGCTCCGTTACCAGCGACCTGCATCATTTTCAGAGACCGCACCGAGGTGATGGTGGTGTCCAGGGTGGTAACCCCGGACGCATCGCGCGTCCGGAGCCCATACAGATCAGCCATCAGGTAAGCCTCCCCACTGCTGTCCGCTCAATGCCGTTGGCGTCATAGACGTACAGGCCGCCGTTGTTGAGCAGCGTCGAACCATTGGCATCCTGCCCCCTTAGCGTGAACGTGCCCGCTGCGAAGTTGATTTCAAGCAGCGGTAGGCCCTGGGCGTTCAGCGCAGCAGATCGAATGGTCATACCGGCCACAATTTGCTGGATGAAGGCGGTATTGATCACCGCCTGGTTGATGAAGACCTGACCACCTTCGACCACGAAGGGAAGGATCGTCTGACCATTCAGGCTGTCGATGATCGCCAGCCGCTGGGCCATCAGCAGGATCTCGCCCTCCTCCCCATTGCTGCCGATCGCGATGCCCGAGACGACCTTGCGGCCGCCCTGGTTTGTCTCGACCTTCAGTGTGGTTTGAGCCGACACCCTGCCATTGATGTCAGCCATGACCTCGCTGACCTGCTGGACCGACGCATTGGTCTGGCCCATCTGCGCTTGGACCGTTTCAACCTGCCGCCCCATTGCGATACCGTCCTCGATCCGGGCCGATTGCTCAGTCCAGACGCCCACCAGACCACCCGCGGCGCCAGCCAGGCCGGACGCATCACCCTCCATTTCCGGGTTCACCTGGACATAAAGCCCGTCCAGGCGACTGGCCTGCGCGGTTATGGCCGTGCCCTGCTGCTTCACAACCGTGTCCATCTGGCTGATCGCAGTAGCCTGAGCGGTGACCGCCCGGGCGCTAGGCCCAGCGACAAACGGCGACGGGGTGTTGCTCTCTCCGACCCGCTTTTCGACCATGATCGAGTCCACCACCATCGAGGCGCTTGGCGCTGCATGCCGGTTCGGGTAAATCAGTAGACCGACCTTGCCGCTTTCAGGGATGGTGATTGGGAACGTGATGCGCGTACGCTCGGTGGTATACAGCTGGGTCGCGGATCGAGAGGTCACTCCGTTGTACAGGTTGACCATCATTGAGCCGGACGTGCCGCCTTTCACATACATCGACACGAGGTAAACTCCAGGTTCAACCCGGATGTTGAAGGCCGCCGGATTGTTGGTCGGAGCTAGCACGATGTACGAAAACAGGCTGTCGGTGTCTGCCTCCAGGGAGTAGCCGAACCCGGAGTCAGCCTCGGGCACCGCCACCCCAGTCTTGGTCAACAACGCGCCCCCAGTGACTGGCAACGCGGCTGAAGTCAGCCAGCTGTAGGCACTGTCGAGCAGATTGGCGCCGCTCCCCCCAATTCCTCCCACGCTGCTTTGCAGTTGCGTCAGAGCCTGGCCCTGGCTGGTCAGCGTGTTGCCTTGCTGGGTGACACTCGCGCCGAGGGTGCTGATGGCATCCGCGTTCGCTGTATCGGCAGCGGTGACGCGGCGCGCGACGATGTTGCACCACAGCGATCGACCTGTGCCGTCCGCCGGTTCAGTACGGGTTAAAAACCGCGCCGATACGGCTCCCGCCGGCGCAGTAATGCGCCCGGCGTAAGACTTGAATCCTGTCGCCGCAGCCGCTACCGAGAATGCGTTGAAATAGCCCAGGTTGGTCCCGGACTTGTCAAAGAACTGCATCTGCAGCCGGGCAGTTTGGCCAGCGGTCATGTAGCCCGGCCAGATATCTGCCGACAGGTCGAACTGCTCGCCGCCAGCAGTTACTACGTTTGCTGCCGCCCCGCAGAAGCTGTTCGTATAGAACGACACGCCTTTGCCGGCGGAGGGATGCGCCGAGACGTTGGTTATCCGGGCATCACCGGTCCAAGGGTCAGTCAGGCCATCCTCGAAACTGCCACGCAGGATCAGGTTGTCAGGTTGTTGACCGATGGACGCCTTGATCTGAGTGAGCGAGGTGCCCTGGGCCGTCAGCGTGTTGCCTTGGTTGGTGACTGCAGTTTGCAACGCCTGCAGTGCAGAGGCGTCAGCCTTGGCCGCCACTTGAGCAAGTGCGCTGGCCGCAGCAGCCGCTGCATCAGTGGCCACCTTGTCGGTCACCGCAACCCAGGCGGACCCGGTCCAGCGCTTCGGCGTGTTCGCCGCCCCCGTGGTATCAATCCACAGGTTCTGCGCCAGGCGCTTGTCCGTTGCCGGCTCGGTGCTACTGTAGATCACCTCCCCTTTGCCGCCGGCCTTGTCGGATGCCGCTTGGGCAGCCTGCTGCGCAGCCGTCACGTTACCGTTTGTGGTCTGTAAGCTGCTGCTCAGGCCCAGGATGGCCGAGGCGTTCGCCTCATCACCGCTGATCCGGGCGGTACGCTCATCCACAACCGAGGCCACGGACGCCGAGGGCGCGACCTGGCCCACGGCGATCCAGTCGATCTCGAACGCATCGCCCGCCACTGAGCTCAGCCACAGGTGCAACCTGGTGATCGTGCTGTCCGACCAGTCGGAACCGCCGGCAGTCAGCTGCGACATGTCCCACTCCAACACCATGCTCTGACCGACCGCTAGGCCCGGGTCCGGAATGACTTTCCGGTACGACGTGCTCGAGGCGTGGTTAGCTGTCACGTAAGTGATCTGCCCGCTCCATCCGGTACCGGCTCGACGTGTGACCCTGCAGCGAACGCGGTCATGATCGCGCCCATTGATCGACACAATCGGGCTGTGGAGGTAGGCGCTGGTGTCAGTGTTGGTGACGATCAAACGCCCATTCTCCACAGCCAGGCTGCAGCGGGTGCCCGACCAGCCTTCAACGGTCGAAGCGAAGCCGTAGTTCAGGGCAGTATCGAACCCTCCAGACTCGGCCCGGATCGTTGCAATCTGCGAAGCCAGGGCCGCGTCCGCGTTGGTTCGCGCCGTTGTCTCGTTGCTGATTGCCGACGAGTTGGCCGCGCTACTGGCCGCCACAGTATCGATCCGCTGCCCCAGAGCCGTGTCCGCATTGGTGCGTGCGGTGATCTCCGACTGAATGGCAGCAGCGCTATCACCCGCCGAGGCAGTAACAGTGTCAATACGCTGGCCCAAGGCGGCATCGGCCGATTGGCGAGTCTGCGCCTCGCTGGTGATGGCAGTGCCGCGCGCCTGGGCCTCGGCCAGCAGGCCTTGAGCACGCGCCGCCGCCTCTGCGTCGATCGCCTGGGTGCGTGCCGTTGCTTCCGCTGCCAATCGCTGTGCCACGGAGCCGTCCAGCGTTGGCGGGCCTGAGATCAGTTCGATCTCTTGTTTCAGCGCGGGCGCCAACTGACCACCCTCGATCTTGTCCTTCAGCGCATCGAGCATGTTCTCGACATTAGTCGATGTAGAGGCCACCACTTTCAGGAAGGCGCTCACCCCGTAGGCATTCTTCGAGCGAACGAAATAGGCATAGTTGGTGGCAAACGCCAGACCGGTGTGGGTTAGGGACAGGCCTTGGCCCAGGTACTCACCCTCGGTTGCCTGTGGGTTCGTCGAGAAGAAGTACTCGTAGGTGCCGCCATTAAGTCCATGCAGTGTGTTGCCCGGGATCAGCGTGATGGTGTCGATAGTCGCCTGCACCACGCACGATTCCGGGATAGGCGGGCCGTCGATGCTCACGGTGATACTGGCCTCGCCAGAGCGGGTCAGCGGACCGAGAGCGGCCACACTCATGGTGTAACTACCAGACGGCAAGCCCGACAGTGGCAGCTTGAGCGCCGTGGCCGGTACCTGCTGAGCCTGGACTGCGATCGCGCCTTGGCGGACAGTGACGGCGTAACTGGTGACCACACCAGAGGGGGCCGCCCACGACAGAGTGCCCTGTACCGACTCGGCGTTGTCATCGGTCGACCAAGTGAGCCCGGTGGGACTACCCAGCCCCCCAGTCGGCAGTTTGATAAACCCGATTGGGTTGTAGGGCTGGCCAACAGCGTCGTGAAACTGCGCGGCATCGTACTGCTGCAGCTGGGCGGTGCACCCCTGGTCCGAGCCCATACTCCAGTTGGTGACGATGAACTCGCCCAGAATGTTCAGCGATGGCAGGTTCACGCGCACGGCGCGGCCCGGCCGGCAGTTGTAGCCCATGAAGTTCATCGGCACGCTGATGGTGCCGCCCGCACGCCGGCGGCGCAGCTCGATGTTCGCTAAGCGCTGGGCCTGGTACGCATCAGTGACGTAGGAAAAGGACAGCGTTTCTGCAGCCTCGCCGCCGTCCTCGATAACCCACTCTGCAATGCTGACCTCAGGGTAGTCGGTCTCAGTCCACGATTGAGAGGTGTCAATGAACGTGCCGCGCACCGTGTTGATCGCGGCGTCGTTGGTCGGCTCGGTGCTGCCGGTGATGGTGCCGACCACCATGTCCTCGGTGATCTCGAAGTCATAAGGGCCGTAGTACGCCCCAGCCTGGAACATCCAGCGGCCACCGACACGGATAGTCCGGCCACCACAGGCGACCTCGAGCTTCTGCAGCACGTTGGTACGCTGCTCGTCGGCGCCGATCACACAGCTGCTGCGGTAGCGCGGGCTAGTGGTGTTGTCAGGATTGGCGACAGATTCGTCGCAGATATTGGCACCGCTTGCGAAGGTCTCGAACACGATCTCATCGTCCGGCACGCCGCAACGATTGCGCAGGTACCACAGGATGTGAAGGGCTGTGTTCTCGGTATAAACGGCCGTTCCGCTGCGCGGGTCGTAGATGTCGTTGCGGCCACGGACGATGAAGCGTGCGTCAGGGATGCCAGAAGGGAATTTCTCGGCGCTGTACTTCAGCGACAGGCGCACGAACGACAGCCCACGGCCGATCTGCTCGTCTTTCCAGTCCGGGCAGTTGGCCTTGAGGAACGCGTTCACTTGGGTCGGGTTTACAACCAGCTCATAGGTGGCGTGCTCGCCGTAGGTGGCGATCTCCTCCTCGCCGAGGTAGATGTTCTCCAGAGCATCGACCGGGCCCTCGCAAAGGACGTAGACCAGGTGCAGCCATTCGCCATCGGTTTGGTCGCCGGCCTGCTCCTGCGCCCAGACCAAGACGCCGCCGGTACTGACGCGGCCAAGGATGAAGCGCGCGGGGGCCTTAGATGAGCGGACGGTCTGCGCCGACGGCTCGTTGTCACGCATCGGCGACTTGGTGTTGAGCTTCTCTTGCTGCTCGGCCATGTAGAAGGCCATGCCGGCGCCGATAGCCGCCCCCACCGGTCCGCCTTGGATAAAGCCAATCACCGCACCAACAGCTACCTGAGCTATCTTCTTGACGCCACCGGACATTATTCAACTCTCCAGACTGCAAGCGGATCGCACACCACGCGGGCGACCCCGTCGTCAGTGGTCGCCCAGAATTCATTTGCCCAATACACGGCCATCGACCGTCCGCCGGGCGCTTCGTAGATGGCGATGTCGCCGCGCTGGATGAAAGCTGGCGCCACCCGGGCGAAGCAGGCATCCCATGCTGCCTCGAGGCTGCCGTGCCGCTTCTTCAGCGCCCGCTTCGCCCCTGCCTCGGTCTTGTAGGTGCCGCGGTACGCTTCAGCCGGGTCGGTACCGCACACCGCTACCGCGCAGTCCGCCGCGAACAGGCAGCAGTCAAATTCGCCCCATGAAAAAGGCCGCTCTATGGCGGCCTTGATCACTTCACTGAGGCGTGTGGTCCAGTCTCGGTAGCGCATGACTATTTCTCGTAGGTGAACGTCGGAGCGTCCTTCTTGGAGCCCCAGTAGATGGGCCATTCGGACATTTGTGCGATGGCATAGAAGAAGCGGTCGCCTTGGTGGCGGGCCCGGTGGTTCTCGTCGGTGAAGCGCTCGGTACCCGTGCGGCTCCACTCGGCCATCCGGTCAACGATCGGGACGGTGATCTTGTTGCCGTCCTCGCCATTGCCGGCGTATGAAAAGGTGGCTGCGTCCATGCGGCCAGAGAACAGAATGTCGGAGGCATAGTTGCCCTGCTCGTCGAACACCACAAACATCAGCTTGCCAGAGCGCCCGCGGCAGCCGCGGATATTGGTCTCGGTGATGATGTAGCTGTCCAGGCCGGTGAGTGCTAGGTCGATCGACATGGGGGAGTTCGAGTTGTCGCTCTCCTGCGACTGCCCTACCTCGCCGAACTGCCCTACCCCCAGATAGGTGATGCCGCCGATCACCAGGTCGCCGGTACCCGTGTGCGCGTATACAGGGCCGTCTTCGAAGTCGAGCTGGCAGGCGTACACGCTGAGGAACCTGCCCGTGGCGATGATATCGACCACGCTCTGGCTGAATGGAAACGTCGAGGGCATTAGAAGGCCTCCCTGAACTGGTAGCTGCCATTCGACACGGCCTGGCGCACGGTCATGCTCCAGGTGTCCTGGGTCATGCGCATTTCGGAATACGGGTTGAGGTATTCGATGGCCGAACCAACCGCCAAGGTTTGGCGAATGCGCTTGTTCACCTGCACCAATGCCTGCCCCTGGGCGTTGGCTGCGGCCGGCTTGATCACTTCAAACATCTCGCCGGCGATCGTCATGTAATCCCCGACCGAGAACATCTGAGCGTTTGGTGTGGCACCGCCGACGTGGATAGAGCGGGACTGCGACGGGCCACTCACTACCTTCAGAGCCCCCACACTATTGCCACGACGCCGCGTGAAGGCTGGCACATTGACCGTACCGAACATCCCGTCCAGTTCGCCCAGGAACGACGACAGCTGCCGCTCCTGCTTGCGCGTGAGCAACCCGAACGTGATGGTGCATTGCCAATAGGCGCCCGGCTGCCCAACGATCTGCTGGGCGTTGGAGAGCGTTGAGGTGAAGGCGCGGCTGTTATTGACTATGCCCCACGTCATTTCAGACGGGCGCAGCGATGCCGGCCATTGGATAGCCATGCAGTACTCCTTCTTGCTATCGGTTTCGGGCGATCAGCTGACGCGCCGGACCGTTCATCTTGAGGTCGCGCAGCACCAGGTTGTAGCCGTCCTGGGCCCCCTTCTGTGCGGCCTGCTGGATTCGGGCCAGGGTGGCGTCATCAGCAGTACCTTGAACGCTGATGTGCTGAACGATCCCGGGCAGCGAATTGGTCGACGCTTCGGGTTGGCTGGCAGCCATTTGCGTAGCGGTCGAGGCTATCCGCGGCGTCACGAATCCGCCGGAGGCGTAACCCCTGACGTTCAGTCCCTCCAGGTAGTTGCGCATACCTGGCTGGGCCACCACCTCCTTACGGAGGACGAATTCACCACCGTGCACCACCCCCTTCGGTTCAAACTTGCCGCCGTCACCGGTGTAGCCGCCGGTGGAAAGCTGCTTTAGCGGCTCACTGAATCCAGTCATGGTGCCTTGGCCTAACGCCTGGCTACCACCGCCCAAGAAGCCGAATGCAGTACCAAGAAAGCCGACAGCCGCCTGCCGCACCTGGATGCGGATCAGGTCCTCGATGACCCCATCCGCAAAGTCCTTGAAGGACAACTTCCCGGTTTTGACGAAGGTGACGATGCCGTCTTCCATGTTGGAGAAAGCGTTGGTAAACAGGCTTCTTGTCTGCCCGGCAACGTTCTGCGCCTGCTCGAGGTAGGTGTTGAACGCGGCGCGTGCGCCCAGCGACCAGTCGGACTGCTGCTCGTCGACACGCAGGTAGTACTGCTCCTGCATGGCCAGGCGCTGATCCAACGCATTCTGCAGCGCCGCGTTTTGCTTCTGGTAAAGCTCTTCGCTGATCCGCCCCTCGTTGCGCTGCTGCAACAGGTTGTCCATCTGCTGCTGGTACTGCTGCTCGATGCTGAATCGCTCTTGCAGGCGCTGCTGGGCCTGGTCGCCAAGCCCCATGCCGGCCAGGTTGTTGTCCAAGCCCACCGATGCGCGCTGCAGCTGGCTGTTCAGGTTTGCTTCGAAAGCCGCCAGTTTCTGCGCTTCCTCCGTGGCTACTTTACGCAGTTGCATTTCGCGCTCGAGCCCTGCGTTGCGCTTCAGCTGAGCAGTGATCAGATCCTGATGCGCCAGCAGCGACTTCTGATCGGCGGTTAAGGTCTTCTTGTCCTTGATGTCTGCCAGTTGCTGCTCCCAGCGCACCAGGGCTTGGCCAGCTTCGCCCAGCTTCTGCATCTCGCCGCGCTGGGCACCGATTAGGCCATTCTGCTGCTGGAGCACCGAGTATTGCTGGCGAGCTTGGTCGAGGGCCTTGGTGCCGGCGTCTTCGTGATAGGCGGGCCCCTTGTGTTCGGGCTTATCCTTGAACTGCTCGCGAGCTGCGTCGCGAAGCTGGTTCAACTCGGCCTCGGTGTACACCCGTCCGCCATCGCCGGCGGCAGACTTCTTGGCCAGCTCGTCGATCTCCTTGAGCCGCTTGGCCAGCTTTTCCTGGTTGCTCGCCGTGGTGCGCAGCTGCCCGTTCAGGGTTTCCTGAGACATGATCGAGTCTCTCTGGCGCTGCCGGTAGTTCTCCTGGGCTTGGTCGATGGCTTGCTGGGTTTTGAGCTGATCGCCTAACGCAGTAATCCTGCTCTGTAGTAGCTCGCGCTCTGCTTTCGCCTGGGCACTAGCGGCGACAATTTTGTTCTCTCCAGCTCTTTTTTCAAGATCGGCCAGGTCAGCCTGTGCCGCTGCCAACTGCTGAGCAATTCCTTGAGTTCTGCCAAAGTTGAGAGCTGCATCTCCGGCATTCTTCGTCATGCCCCATACGCCGCGCCATGCCTTCTCGATCCATCCGAGGTTCTCGACGATCTCCTTCGACCGGGTGTCGATAGTTCGAGCGTACTCGTCAGTCAATAATTTCGCAGCGCCAACGGTATCGCCCTGGTCCTTCATCGCCGCAATTTGGGCATACGTGCTCGCGGTTAAAAAGCCATACTGCTCTTCCAGCTCCCTTGCGGCTGCCACTGGATCTTTACCGATCCTCACAAAGTCGGCGATGGTCTCCTCAATCGCGCGACCTGTTGCGTCCTTCATCTGCAAGGCTGCAGTTGCGACGGTGCTAAAACTATCTCCGGCAATCTTCCCGCTGCCTGCAAGCTGTGCGAGCACCTCTGCCGCGGCCCCGGTAGTTCCAACAGTGGTGCTGATCTGTCTCGACAGGTCCGCAAGAGCCCCGGAGTTCGTTCCAGCCGCATTGCCAGTTAGGATTAACGCCTTTCTAAATTCCTCTGCCTCTTGCTGGCCTTTGTAATATGCGAGTCCAGCCCCCGCTACAGCTGCCGCAAGCACAGAATATGGATTCACAAGACTGAGGAGATGGCCACCTAGTGCGCGAGCTGCGGAACCTACCCCACCGAACTGGTCTCGCAACTGACTGCCTTGCTGCAAGGCGACAGTCATGATCGACTGGCCGCCTTGCAATCCGACAACTATGTCGCTCAGCTGTGCTGGCACCGTCCGCAAAGCAGCTGCATAAGCCTTCGTTGACATACCTGCCGCCTGAGCCTGGCGGGCATATCTATCCATTGCTTGCTCGGTGGACTGAGTGCTGGCCGCAAGGTCCTTGATCGATACGCCGGAGCTTTTTGCTTGGGCGCCGACGCTGCCTGTAGCAACCTCGGCACGCTCGCCGGCTTTCGTCAGCTTGTCGAGATCGTCAGCAGCAGATACAGCCTCGCCTGATTCAACCCTGATGCCGAGAACGGCAATATCACCCTGGCTCATACTTTTCTCCGGCCAACAAAAAACCCGCCGAAGCGGGTTTAGTTTTCTTCCGAGGCCTATCCCTCGTCTTTGACCTCGCATAGCGCGCGGTCCAATGATGTTTCACCCTCGCCCTCGAAGGAGACCGTTTGGCCACCGCCATCTTTCCAGATCACGGTGTAACGCTTGAAGCCGACATATCCGCCCATGGCGTTTTTCGAGTTCACCTCACCACACACCCAGCCATCTTTCTTGCTCCGCTCATTTCTGAACTGAGCAGACGACGGATCAGTGAGCTGCTCAGCAACGGCCTCGCGCGCCCTGTCGATGTCGCTTTTCCCGCAACCGGCCAGGACAAATCCAGCCAGCGCCACCAATGCCAAACGCTTCATGCGCGCCCTCCTTGTTGATGAGGGCAATCTACCATCGCGTCGTTTCAGCGCAAAACTGAGTAGCTTCGCCGAAAGGAAAAGCACCCGAAGATGCCCTCTTCATTTCACCAATCAAGCTTGAGCATCAGCGATATTTAAACGGAGCGGGTGTAGTAAGCAGCGGCTCAGCCTTATCCCATGTGCCGCGATACCCCCTGACCTGGTACGAATAACCCGGCTTCAGCTCCAATAGCAGCCCTCGCAGGTCTCCGCCGGCGCAGCCCATGTTGTTCTTAATGCTCAGCTGCACCGGGCCGGGCTGATGGTAGAGGGTCACGGATTTCCCGCTGCTGGTCTCGGCAGCAAGCTTCTCATTCAGGAAAACTTGCATTCCGGCGCCAAAGCAACTGAGCACGCTGGCATCCTGCGTGAAGACAATCCTGGCATCCTCAGGTCCCGCAGGACGGCTGAAGGCGAACACATCATCAGCTGGTACCAGCGCAGCGCTGCCTGGCGAAACCTTCGTTGTCTCGCACCCTGCAACCGAAATACAGGCCAGACCAATCAGAATCCAGTGCTTCACCGCTCACCCTCCCTGAAATGTGGCAATCTACCACCATCACTAGGAAGCGCCAAAACCCAGGCTATCGCATCCAAAAGGACTATCGGATGGGTATCACCGAAATCGGCTGCATGGCGCATGCAAGCCGCAAGAGCTTCGACCTGAATGTGGCGGACATGTGTTCGTCGGACGCTTACCAAGTACCCGCTAAGGGGTAGTGTTCAATACGGCACTCATGGGGATGGCCATCGCCTTTACACGTCCCGTCCAGATATCGGTAGTTGATGTGCATCAACTGGCCTTTTTTGGGCCACTGCCTGCGTGGGAGCGTGCTTTGGTAATCAGCAGCTTCCGGTACGAATGTGATAGTCGCCCCCTTTTCCGGACATTCTGCCGTGGTCGATGCCTGGCTTACCTTCACGACCTGGGCCTGTAGCTTTGGATAGGGAAGCTTCAACACATCAGTGATCTGTAGCTCCATACGGCAAATTTGCCACGTCGATGCTTGTATTGGCTGGCACATTACGAAGAAGGGAAAGGCAAATAGGGCGTAGCGAGTTGCACGGTAGTCCATTATTGGCCCTGCCTTGAATATTGATATCCCAGGCATTATCAGACGTGGACTCACCGAATCATAGGGCGATCCTGTTGCGTCCCGATGACGCAACGCAAGACGCGTCCGATTGAACCAGGGTGCGCCGCACAGGGTGATTTGCTGGCCTGCCCTACTCCGCTGCCTCGGCCATCACTGCCAGCGCCTCGTTCTCCATGAAGCGAAGGTCGTGAAAAGCCTCGGACAAATCACGCCGCTTCAGGCCGAGCATCTTGGCGGTTCCGGGGATAGCGGCGTAATCGAGCCCTGACGGCCCGCCCGGCCCCAAGCGCCATTGGGTGCCCAGCGCTTCAAATAGGCAGAAGGCCGGCCATACATCCGGCCAGACCTCTACATCCTCGGTTTCAATGTCGTCCAGGGTGAGCCCCAGAAACGCTAGCTGCTCGGCGGACGGACCTTGCTCATACAAGGCCCGCGCCGCCGCCTTCAGTTTCCCAGGCGGGCCGGGTTGTACGCTTGCTGGTAGGCATCTAGTACGGCTTGAGGCGCACCGACGCAGGTGGTGACCAACTTGAGGATCGCCTCATCGTTGAACTTGTCGTCGAAGCCCCAGCCTACGGTGACGGCCTTGATCTGCTCAGCCTGGAGTTGCACCTGCCCGGCAGTGAACTGCTCGAGGCTCGCACCCTCGGCCTTAGCCTTTTCAGCATTGGCCTCGGCGGCCTGGTTCCAGCTGTCGTAGAGCTTAGCCAGGGCGGTACGGTCGAAATAGCGGAACGTGAACTCTACCGCCACTGGGTCGCCACCCACGCGCGGGATTTTCACCTCAGCAGTGAACGTGGGGTTCTGCGCGATTTTGATCTTTGGCATCGTGGCTCCTTACGCGGCCAGGTAGCGCAGCGGGCGACCCGACAAACCTACGCTGATGGTCCGGGTCATGACGTTGTTCCGCTCCATGGTCGGGGTGGTGGTGATACTCACGTACCCCGGGTAGAGAATCTGGTCGCCGTTGCGCAGCTTGAGGCGCACCACGGTCAGTTCCTTGGACTCGTCGAAGCCTTCGACGGCGCCCACGTAGGCAGCGGCCGGTTGGTCCTCGACCACAATAGCCAGGCTCAGAGGATTGCGGTTGGTCGGGAACTGGCGATCGTCATCGTCTTCGAGGTAGCCCACAGTAGCGAACTGCTGCTCACCGCCCGACGGGGTAAAGCCAGTGACCTTGGAAATCTGCACCCAGTCGGTGACTGGGATGACGGAGCCCAAGCCAGCGCCAGGGGTGTAGATATCAGCGTTGGCGGTGCTGATGCTGCCCAGGCCGAAGCTGTCGGTGAGGGGGTTCACTACACGCGCAGCACGATCGGTGAGTTTCGCCCACCCGGAGTCGATCAACACGATGTCTTGGGCATCGAGACCGTGCCCAACAGCACTCAGCACCGGTGGCGCCGCGTTGGTGATTGCAGTGAAGGGGACTGCGGTCCCCAAAGTCGCGGCGATCTCGACAATAGCGCCGTTCGGCAGCGGGAAGCGTGCGGCCATGGTGTGGTTCCTTTTGAAAGCCCGCCGGGCGGCGGTTGGTTAGGCCCCAGCGGGCGGTTGGTCCGCGACTCCGCGGTAGGTGAAGCTGGCCGGGACCGTGTAGGTCGCCGACTCGGTGATGGTTGGACCCTGGTCAATTGGTTCGGTGACCAGGCCCTCGAAGCCGTTGCGGCTGAGTTCGGAATCCACCCGGAAGAGACTCGAAAGCTCTCCTACCAGTGTCTCGGCGGCCGCCAGAGGCTGGCCCGCCGGGCAAACGATGCTCACCTGGTAGATGCCGGTGTATTCGTAGGCATCGCCGCCCAGATAGCGGCAGGTGGTCGCTCCGGGTAGCTGAAACGCGTGCAGGTATGTTTCACCCTGCTGAGCCACGAACTCCTGTTCGAAGTTCGCAACACGGATCGGGCGCGCAGCGGCCCAAGCCATCAGCTTGATTTCAATAGCTTGGCGGGCCTTTGCTTGGCTCATACGCGGTTTTTCCTGATGGCTTCGTCGACGATGCGCTGGAAGTTTGCGAGCGTGACCCGGACCATGCCGGCCGGAGCCTGCGACGAATGCCCGTATTCCAGCGGGATGGCATACGGCAAGTTGTTCACAATGAACGCGGTCTGGCCGATGGTCAGCGCCTGCACCTGGCCCATGAGCTCGGCAATAGCTTGACTGCCCGACGGGTCGATGCGGTCGAGCTCTTCTGCCGCCGGAGAATCGATGGAGAACTGCCAGTTGCCCCGGAACCGTCCGCCCACATAGCCCTGGCCCGCCACCAGTCCGTTCACAGCAAAGTTTTGCTCGCGCTCGGTCTTGGTGAGGGGCTTGGCGTATTTCACGCCCTTGCGCAACCTGCCGGCCTTGGTGAAGTTGTCCTGGTTTAGGTTGATCAGCGTATTGCGCACCGAGACCTTGAAGTCGTAGTCGTCGGCAGCCTTGTTGGCCTTGGCCCGGTGGGCCACGTTGGCCGCCCATAGTTCCGGGTTGCCCACTGGCGACATGAGGATGACGCTGCTGCCGATCTCGATCACAATTGTCCTGAAGGTGGAGTCCAACGCCTGCTGAGCTTGCTCCGTAAATGCTCGAATGCTGTCTGCAAAACCACCTTCAAGCCCTCCGTATCGTTGAGCCATATGCGAGCCGCGCGGCATGTCACTTCCTCAGTTGGATGGTCCAAGTAGCCCTAGCCGGGTCCTCAGATACGTTGAGCGCCCGATAACCACTGACTTGATCGCCAATCTTGGGAACCGCCGGGGTTTCCCCAACCACTCCGGCCTGCTGCTCAAACAGTTCGTTCTGCAGTACCAGCAGCTTCACATCCTCAGTCTGGATGCGTGATCCGTCGATCTCCTTGGCCAGGTAACTGCCAAACACCCCGCGGCCAGAGTATTGGATGGTCTTGGCCGGGGCAGCACCTCCTAAACCTGGGTCGTAGATCCCTTTCACCGTGCGAATGCCGGCGACTGGTCTTACAGCATCAGCCAAACCGTCGGGATCATCGAATGACTCGGCCAAGTCGGACTGAATATCTTCACGCAAGCCCATGGCTATCCCCTTTTCACCGCAAAGGCGAATGGGTTACTGCGCCAGGGTGCCAGAATGGCCAGCGCAAGCTGTACGGCGGCTGGCTGGGCGAGAGAGCCCGTCTTATCGATCGAGCCAAATGTCTTGCTTGTCGATACCGAGTCAGCCTTGACCGTTTTCGATTCGAGCGTACCCTCGGTCTGCTGCTGGTACAGCTTGCCCTGCGAGGCGCATTTGGCCAGCCTGGCGCCAGCCTGCTTCACATCGTCAGGGATGTTGTCCATGTCGATACCGACTAGGTTGAGCGCGGTCAGATAGGCATTCGCCTCGAAGACCGCCTCGTCCTTCAGCTCTGGAGCTGCCCAGTCAGGCCCAAGGATGGCGTCTACGTCGGCCACAGTGATGTAGGTAGCCATCAGGCCTCCGCTTGAATGAGTGGGGCCACAGCCCGAGATTACTGCTTGTCGAGGTCGGCGACCTGCTTCTGCAACGACTCTTTCGAGGCGTTGGCGCGGTAGGTGACGTTCGCAGCATCCAGCGTGGCCTTGAGCTCGGCGACCTCTTTGGCCTCGCGGCTTTCGTCGGTCTCGAGCTCCCGCTTGGCTGCTTTGGCCAGCAGATCGTCCACTTGCTTCTGCAGCACTCTGGCCTTCTCGACTTCGCCGTCGCGCTCGCGCTGAAGGCTCGCGATTCCGGCGTTGACCGCTTCCAACACCTGGAATAGGTGGTCGGCAGTTTCGCCAAGCTCGCCTTCAGGGCGCTCCAGGCGCTGCGCCGCGAAGGAGTCGACGATCACACCGATTGATGCAAGCTCGGTGACCAAGCGATCAAGCGCTGCATGATCGGGACCTTCGACAAGAGCCACACGTGTCGGTACCTCAACCACTGACACATCAGCGCCAGCGGCTTCGTAAGCATCGACCACCTTGGGCCAATCGCCGATCACCACAACCGATTCGACGCCTGGTTCGGCCTGATCAAAGTGTCGTGGGTTGCGATAGGTCCGACCTTGCTCGAAGCCGTCACGCTGGGCGGTGTAAATCAGTTCCATGGATTATCTCCAAGGCAGGCCCGCTGGACCCGCCTTTGCTGTGGCAGATTAAGGCGCGGACAGGTCGATCAGGACGCCGGCAGTAGCCTTGTCGCTGGTCGCGTGCTTACGCCAGTTCGCGCCGGTGCCGAGCGCTGCGAGGTTCGGGTTTACGCCTGCGGTGTCCTTCCAGGAGTAGCCCATGATGTCGACGTTGAAGGCGCCTTCCGCGCGATAGCCGATCGCCAAGTTTTCCTGGGTGTTTACCGGATACGAGCGCACACCCGGGGCTTGGGACTCAGTCACCGAAACAGCGCCCACCTGCAGGCCGAAGATGCGCTCTTCGGTGACTTTGTCAGAGACGAGGACCGGTTTGCCCATGGTGCCAGGCGAACCGCCGTAGATGACCACACCCGCTTCTTCGTAAATCTTCTGGTCGATCGCGTCGTCAACCAGGTCGAAATAGGTGGCGGAGTCCATGGCGAAGAGCGCGATGCGATTGAAACGATCGCCGAACTTGCGCATGCCCTTGGTCAGCACCTTCTTGTGATCGACTGCGAAGGAGCCGGTGGCGACCATGTTGGCGTTAGCACCGATAGCCGCGCCCAGAGCCGCGAAGGCAGTCTGGATGTAGTAGTCCAGGGCTGCGTCGGCCATATCCTGGCCAACCAGCATGGAGAACTCTTCGGGGCTTCGCGCACGTCGCTTGAAGGCCTCCTCCGTGGTCTCGTACGGGCCGTACTTCCACGGGGTTTTCACGCCGACCGCTTCGTCGGCGCCGATCTTGATGCCGGCTACAGTGGCGTCGGAGTTGACGTTACGGTGGCCCAACGTGCCGCCGATCTTGTAGAACGAACGCTTGCGCAGGTCGCCCTCGATCAGTTCGTTACGCAGGATCAGCGCACCGCCCGACGAGGCGTTGAACACCTCCAGAACGTCCTGCAGACGCTCCAGGTAGGCGGTTTGGGCAAGATCGTTGTAAATGATCATGTCCGAGTTGAGGGTGGTAGGCATCTGCTACTTCCTATTTTGGCAATTTGAGGTATGCCTCCTGCCCATGCGCTTCGATGTATTCGCGCTTCTGGACAGAGGTCATTTCGGAGCGTTTCTGTGCGGCCCCGCCGCCTTTTCCAGCACCGCCGGCCCCGCCGCCTGATGCCTTACTGCCAGCGATCAGCGGGCCAAAGGCCGGATCGTTGGTGAATTCTGCTTTCAGCTCGTCCAGCGTTGCCGCCGAGAGCTTGCCGGCTGGGTCCAGCACGACAACGGTTGGTTTACCGTCGCGCTGCTCGACACTCAGCCGGCGTTCGATATGGGGAAGCAATGCCTTTGCGGTACCTGGCACAGCCAACTCGGTGGCTAGCTCGGTGGCGGTACGCCCCACGGTCAGATCCCGGATCTGGCCCTGCAAGGTTGAACGCTCAGTTTCCAGAGCCGAGGTCAGCTCAGCTTCGCGACGGTTGAACTTGTCGGACCAGGACTTCTCCAGGCCCTCGATGTCACCTGCCTTGCGGGCAGCCTCCTCGGCCTCGGCGCGAGCCTTATCTTCAGCCTCGCGGCGTGCCTTCTCGGCCGCCTTCTTCTCGCCCAAGAGTTCCTCCACCTTGGCCTTCAGGCCGGTGACATCCTCCTGCTGCGGCAGACCATCGATGCCGAGGACGAACTTGCCGTCCTTCTCGACATACAGGGCTGCTACCGATTCATCGACGCCTTCGAGGCTGTCCAGTTGGAATTTCAAGGTCATTGCTGTCTCCCAGAGACGATGAGCAGGCCCTGCCTGCAGGCATTAAAAAACCCGCCGAAGCGGGTTTGTGAGTAGATATCACCAGCTCAGCTACTGCCTGGCTTCATCGAACTTCTTCTGAATGGCATTGCGGAATGCCAGTTTTGTTTTTTCAGTCACCGGCGCCCTGAAAAATCCTAACGTTGTTTGAACGTGAATCTCTAAATCACTCATCTCTCCGCTGAACGTGTTGCCCGCATTCAAGGCAAGGTCCAAAAACATATCTGGATGAGTTATGAAATCAATGCTTTCCGCATACCCAAGCGTCTGCGGAAGAACGGCGCTTCTCTCATGGAAGATGAAGCTCTTGATTGGCAAAATCGTATCGATTTTTTTGGAGTAGAACCCTACCCACTGAACTCGAGCAGGCCGCTTGCCTTTAGATGTGATCGAGAATCTCCAGCGATCCCTGCCCTGGGACTGGTCAATAACTAGATCCTCCACATCCTCCTTCCGCTGTATGTGGAACTGCCACATAGCAGCACCAACGGCGAAGAACGCCCCAAGCCCGGCTATCCAGTCGCCTACGCTTCCCCAATTCGGAACGAACCGGACTGTCGAAATGGGGTTGAGGTTTATACCTGCAGTCAACCCGGCCAGGGCGCTCAACAGGCAAGCCAAGAGCGCCAATACACCCCAAACGTATTTCATGCCACCTCCTTTGAAGGGAGGGGTTATACCAATCCCGCACGCTCAAACGCCATAGGCTCACGCTCGCGCAGCTGCTTGAGGGTCAGGGTTTTGCCGTCGTCGTCCACGAACCGGTCGATGGACAGCTCGCCCTTGCTGAACAGCTTGTAGCGCTCAGGGCCGAGCACATCCTTTTGGAACGCCGCGGGCTGCCGCGCCAGCCATTCGCCGTAGCTGGTCTTGCTGCTCACCTGCTCAACGCCATTCGGGCCAATAGCTGGCCTGGTCGAACCGGGGATCTCCCTGGCGAACTGGTCTTTCAGCACCGGGATTACCGTAGTCCGGCACCGCCAGTGATACGGCGGCTTCGGACCATCCAGTGGGATGATCGTCTGGTCGATGCTCATGCAGAACAGCGTGGTTCGACTGTCCAAGGTGGCGATCCGGCGCATCCCCTTGAGGATGTCGTCGTTATCCTTGAGCACTTCCACCCGCGCCGTGGTGGCGATGTGGTTGGTCATGGTGTTGACCAGGGCCTGAGCTTGATCGCGCTGCTGGACGCCCAGTGACGTCAGCCGGCGACTGATCTGGCCGGTTGTCTCGCCCAGTGCCGAGCCCATGCGAATCTCGCTGATGATCTCGGCGCTTTTCTTGGTGCCGTATTGGTCGAGCGCACCGGCGATGCTGATGCGCTGCCGGCCCTTGCCGACCTCCAGGTCGAGCGGATCGGCCAGCGCTGCGGCGGCGACCTGCTCAATGCTCGGCTTGTTCAGCTGCACGACCGTCTTCACGACCTTGCCCAGCAGGGTCATGTTGAACTCGGCCTCGTACCCGGCGAATTCCGTCAGGTCGAGCACGACCTGCTGCTTCATCTCGCCGTATACGCCCGCCAGCTCGCCCTGTAGCTCCTGAATCTGCTTCTCGTACCGTTGGGTGCCGTAACGGCTCAATCCCTCTGATACGCGCGATTTGGCGGTGCTGATGGCCTTGGTGATGAACTTGGCCAGGCGCTTGAGGCTTCCCCCGGCGTAGCGCTGCACGTGCACCTGGTGGCGAGTCGCTGCATCGGAAAGGTAGCCGTCACTGCTCATCCTCACCGCCTCCGGTGTCGTTGCCGGTTACCGGCGGCTGCTCGGCCAGCTCATCGTCGATGAGCTCGTCGGTGCGGTCGGCCTCGAGCACGCCGCCCTGGCGCAGGTTGGTACGCAGGTCGGACTTGGCGATGATGCTCTGCTGCCAGAGCTGGACCTGGGCCAGGATGTCCTGGGCGGTCATCGTCTCGTCGAAGAACGACTGGTTGAGCCAGAAGACCGTCCCGTCCTCGTCCGGCTCGCCCATCATGAAACGCTCGGCGTCGAGGATGGCCCGTTTCAGGGCCTCGGATACGTTGCCGGCGATGGTACCCAGCACGCTGTTGTCCGAGCTGTAGCGGATGCGCACGGCCTCTGCTGTCTCGGCACCGCCCGCCTTCTGGACGATGCGTGCGCCGATCATCAGCATCTGCTCTTCCTTGTCCTTCATCAGCGTGCGAGAGAGCTGGCTTTCGTCCGCCTGGACAAGCTTTGCGTCACCGGACTTGCCGAGGTTGAATCCGCGGGTAGAGCCGATGTGGATACCGTTGGGGTTCAGCTTGGCGAAATCGTCCGCGCTGATGTCGGTGGTGATGAACAGCGTGGGCTGGCTGCTGATGAACCCGCTCTCCTCCACCGTGGCACTGTTTCCGTAGTGCAGGATGTTCACGTCGGCCAGGTCTTCCAGCGGTGACTTGTCGATACTGGCGTCGTTGTTCTGGGCGCCGTAGAAGCTGAACAGGATGTGATCGAAAGGCTGGCCGTTCTTGTCGAGCGGCGAGACCTCCGTGAAGTTGGTCTTGTCCTCACTGTAGATGCGCTGAACATAGCGGCCACCAATCAACAGCAACACACGGTACTGGGTGCCAGTGGTCCGTTCCAGGTTTTCCGGGCTGAACTCAGATACGCATTCCAGCAGGCAGACGTAGACCAAGCGCTTCACACCATCGATCACCTGCTCATCCCAGTCGATGATCGACTCGGCGCCGTAGTGATGGATCAGAGCCCGCCGGCCCTGCATGTCCGCCATCGAGGACACGCCCTCAACCGCAGGGAAATCCACGAGGAAGCCACCACGGCCAGCATCCAGGCATTCCCCCACGGCATCCTTGGAAAGCTGCTCCAGGCTCGTGCCGTCGCCGCTGGCGTTCTCCTTCAGATAATCGACACCGGTGGGCAACTCCAGCTCAGCAGTCTTGCGAAACACCGCGCCCAGCAGGCCGGTACGGGTGCGCCCGGTGATGTTCAGGAACATCGCCCGCTTCTTGTACTGCTTGTACCGCGCCAGGTTCTCCGGTGATTTGTTCTCTGGGTCCGGCATCGGCAGGTATTCGTCGTGCTTGCGCACCTCTCGGGCGCCGGCCACGCAGCGCTTGACCAGCTGCCAGCCGGGCAAGGCCTCCGAGTACTCTGCCCGGGGAATGAAGTTCGGCATGGGTGGCCTCAGAAAGTGAACGTGATGGGTACGTGCTTGACTACGGAGCGCTTGGTCTTGGCCACGGCGAAGTAGCGGAATGCGTCAGCAGGGTGGGATGACCAGTCATGCAGCGGCTTGTCTTTCCAGCAGCCGCGCTTGTCGTCCCACTCTTTTCTGTAGCTCTCCAGGGCGGTGATGCCCTCCTCGCATTTGGCTTCGTCGAAGGCGCAGTTCGGGAGGATTTCCCGGGCCTGCTCGATGCCTTCGTCCACGCCGAGCTTTGGCACCACCTGGAAGGTCAGCGAATAGCGCTGTCCGTCGATCTCGTAGCCCTCTCGTGCGAGTTCGCGCCGAGTCTTGCCGTCGCTACCGAATTCCCGGTTGTCGATGTCGTGCGGGCCCCAGTGCTCCCCGTAGGTATATCCGCGATCCTTCAGCACCTTCATGTAGTGCCGCAGACCCTCGCCGCTGTTCTGGTAGAAGTCGACAACGTGGTACTCCTCGCCGACGATCCGGACGAACCAGATGGCCGTGGAGTCGCCCACGCCGATGTCCCAGAAGGTGTGCACCGGCAGGTGGCTGTTGTCGGGCAGTTTGCCGATGCGCTGGGCAGCGTAGAGCTTGGTGAACTGCTTGGCGTAGTACGCGCCTTCGATCGTCTGCTGGAATGCTTCGGCAGGGATCGACGGGTACTCCCGCTTCATGTCGTCGCCGAGGGTCTTCTCCTTGGCTACGTACCAGGCGCGCTGGCCTGGATTGGTGACGATGCCGTGCTTGGCGGCCAGGTCATCGAAGTACTTGACCAGCCGGTCCGGGATTACCACATTGGTAGGATCAAGCCAGTAGAGCGGGTTCCGCCACCAGCTGAAGAAGAAGAACTTCCAGTCCAGCAGGCCCAGGGGCACGCCGGCCAGCTGCTGCTTCTCGGCAGACTGGCTGTAGTCGAAGAAATACCCGGCCCGGCCCTCCGCAGTGGACTCGATGGTGACGAAGCACTCGGCGGCCACGGCCTCGAACGCACCGGTGACGATCTCCCGCGCCTTGTGCGGGAACTTGGCGCAGATCTTCCCGAACTCGGAAACGTGCAGGTAACGCAGCGTGCCACCCCGGAAGGAGGTGGACACGTACAGCGACCCGCCCTTGCTGAATACCAGCTCGCCCGCGGCATCGTTTCGCGCTGGGTTGGCTGCCTTGATCTCCTTGGGCAGATGATCGTAGGCGTACTTCACCTTCTCCCGGAACAGGCGCTTGGCATCATTCAGGGTGTGAGCAATCAGGGCGCACTTGGCCGCCTCGAACAGAGCGGCATCCAGTTGGACAATGCAAACCAGCGTGGTAAAGCCCAGTTGCCGGGCCTTGAGGATGATGTTGCGGGTGTGCATCCCCTGGAAGTAATCGACCTGCTCCTGCGTCATGCGGAAGCGGACCTTCTTCCCCTGCTTGTCCGTGATGAAGTACAGGTTGTTCAGCCGCCAGAACCGGTCCCGGAGCAGTTTCAGGTGCTCGGGCTTCATGGTCAGGCATCCTTCGATAATTCATCCATCAGGGCGGCCAGATCATCGACCGTGCGGTTACCTTCCTCGCTATCCAGGCCGTACGCCTGGCGCTCGCCCTTGATGACCTTGAGCTGTGCATCGACGCCAGCGTTCAGCGCCCGGGAGAAGTCGCCCAGGTTCTCTTCGTTGACGTCCATCTCGGCCAGAGCCACCGAAAGCTTGTCGGCAATCGATCGCCAGTTGGCCAAGCCAGTTCGATGAGCCAGCACCACAGAGGCAGCCTGGTCAGACGCCTCCTCGATGATTTCCGCATCGGTACGCGGCTGCGTACTGGGCGTGCGTACCGTGCTGCGTACCAGCTTGTCGCGGGCCGCTGTCTTGACTTGGCTGGCAAGGTCACGCGTCCAGCCTTCCTTCTTGGCTCGCTTGCGCACCGCGCCTTCAGTGACGCCGTTGTTCTCGGCTATTGCTCGAACCGAAAGCGACCCGGCCCGGAAGGCTCGTTCTATCGCCTCCCAGTCGGGTTGCTTTGAAGTCATGGATGTCTACCGCTTGAATTGATGGCCAGTTGCCGGTATTGATGGGTTTCAAATCTCAGTAGGAGCTACACATGGCAACTATTCCTGAAATGTTGATTAACAACGCAGCAAGCAATCGCGGCGGTGCTATAGCTCGGGCAACCGCTGTAGCAGCTGCCCTAGAGCTAATTGCTGCCAAGGTTGCAAATGCGCCGACCAATAACAGCCAACTGAGCAGCGAATTGGAGAACCTCTCGAAATACGCTGACCAAATCCAGGCTGCACTGGGTCAGGTATAAGTCTGAGCGCCGCATTCTACTGCGGCGCACCTACTCTTCTCCGCAATCCAGCAAAACATCAGCCAGTTTCTGCTCCGCCAGCCTGAACATGGCCAATGATTGGAGGTCGTCGGCTACCGGGCCGAAGGCAAACAGCTCAACCTTGCCCGATGGGTCGCGCATGGCCATGACTCCGACACTACACACCGGGAGTTCACCGCTATCCAGCTGATCTGCGATCTTACGCAGGGTTTTGGATGCATCGCGCCAATTCTCGCGCTGGAACTCGACCACGTTCATTCGGCCACCATCTTGTGCGTCTCGGCATGCGCGTGACCATGCAGCAGGCCGACCAGCAGCCCCTGAGGAAGGCCGGCTGCCTTGGCGGAATCAATCGCCTTCACCAGGGCAGCATCGAACTCGGCCACCGCATGGACGATATCCAGGCCCACCGGAAGCTCGTGGCGAATTCGTGTGACGTTGCTCATGCTCACTCCCGCGCCACGAAAACGCGCTTTAGATTTTGTGGCGCGGCGGCCAAATGACTAGCTGAACCCGAGATAGGCCGCGATCCCGGCCGCTATTACACCAACCACAACTTGCATCGCGTGGGATGAAAGCCATGCAATGCATGCTTTCCAGAATGGCTTCTTATCACTACTTTTTTGGCCAGCAGCTTCGCAGTCTTCCGCTGTAACTTCGCCAAGTCGCCGACCACGAAGCAGCTGCTCTCCATCCGTTTTGCAGCGCTTGAGATTGACGTCATCGGTGTCTTCAAGGTCAAACATGGCCATGGCTAATCCTCCATACCGCCATAGCGAGTGGAGACATCGCCAGGCGGCCAATGCCTGCCTCATGGGTGATATCCGAAGCACGGAATTGCTTAACACCTCGAGCACGAACAGCGGTCTCGACGTTAATAAACATGCCCTCTTGCAAGTCAACACTGCCGCAGTCTACGAAGTTGGCACCAACAGGCCATCCGCGGACCCTCGTGTTGGTGATCTTTACATTGCCGCAGTTTTCGATGTGAATTGCTGTTCCCATGGCGATCTCCTCAAGGAGAGGAAATCATATCATTTGGCCATACACGCTAATTGTCTGTGGGCACTATTCCGCCGAACGGCACTTCTCGCAATCAAGGTGTCGGCAAACCCAGCGCTTTACCCTTGGCCAGTAGGTGACCACGAACATATGGCGCAGGCCTGCCAGGGCCAGGGCGACGTGCATCGTTACCCCGGCAGTGTTCGGGGTGAAGAACATGCGGTCCGACCTGGCCAGGATGGCGTAGCCGCTCAGGGCGATGATCGAGTACAGGATCTTGCCAATTACGCCGTCTCGGACCTTGCCGCTCAGCACAGCCCAGGAGGCCCATAGGGCAATCACCCCAGCCGCCAACGCATTGATGTATTCAAGAATCATCCGTTAGGCCCTCCGAACTTGGACCTGATGACAGACCAGAGGTCGGCGGCTTTGATCGCCCTGGTGACGGCGGCAATGAGGGAGCCACCGAAGGTGCCCAGCAGAAACCCTACCCCCGCGACGCTGCGCGGCTCGACGATACCGAAGTAAGCGCTAACCATTCCGGTCAGGTAGTGGGCGCAGGCCATACCTGTGAGCAGGAAAAGAATCCACGCTTTTCGGTCGAGTAGATCGTCCTTGTGCCATCGGGTGGCAACCAAGGCCCCCAATAGGCCCGCAATAGCCCAGTCGAGCTTTTCGAGCAGGCGGTGAAAAAGCTCCATGCGCTCGGCTCCCTCTGGAATGAAATTAATAACTCAAATTTGCTGTACATAAAGCAAATTTGCTGTATAATGAACTCACACAACAACGAGGCGAGGTGATGAGTTACAACGAGTTCAAACGGTGGCTGAAAGCCAGAGGAGTAAGGTTCGAATCGTTAAACGGAACGAGCCATTTCAAACTCTACTTCGAAGGCAAACAAACGATCTTTCCGGATCACGGTGCAAAAGAAATGAAAGAAGGAACCCGGAAAGGAATCATCAAGCAACTGGGGCTCAAATGAGCCCCTACCACCGTTTGACTCGAATCATCACCTCGCCTCGCGAACATCACTCAGAGAGCCGCCCAAGGGAGGGCTAGAAATGTTTGACTACCCGGTAACTGTGCATACCGAAGACAGCCCAGGTGTTGCGCTCACCTGCGACACCATCCCCGAGTTCAACGCCGCCGGGGATGACCTGGAGGAAGCCTTGGCCGAAGCCAGCATCCTGATGCCTGCCGCACTTTCGATTTACGTCGACCAACGTCGAGCGATCCCCAAAGCACCAGCCCCTGAAGAGGGCCAGCCCGTAGTAACGCTGACCGCACTCACCGTGGCGAAGATCGAATTGTGGAACTCGATGGTTGAAAAAGGTATGCGCAAAGCTGATCTGTGCCGCCTGCTCGGCGTAAGTCAGAGCCAGGGCGACCGGCTAGTGGACTTCATGCACGGCACGAAGCTGGAGGCTCTCGAGAATGCACTGGCCGCGCTCGGTAAACGCCTGGTGGTGTCTGTCGAGCCGGCCTGAATTTGTGTGGGTCTCTCCCCACCTGTCCGCCGAAGACCATCGCAGCGCTGGCCCCCCAATGCACCAGTCTCGCTGATCCGGTCACGTGCCACCCTGAAAGCATGTGAGGTCAGGGTGCGCGGGCTGCCGGTGTTTTTCCGTGTCACTACACTACCGGCTAGCAGTGTCCAGGCTATCCCGTTAGGGGCTGCCCTGGCTGCAGTTGCGTTTCTTGCG
This sequence comes from Pseudomonas sp. TE3-3-F2023, assembly GCF_036784815.1. Taxonomy (NCBI): domain Bacteria; kingdom Pseudomonadati; phylum Pseudomonadota; class Gammaproteobacteria; order Pseudomonadales; family Pseudomonadaceae; genus Pseudomonas; species Pseudomonas sp. TE3-3-F2023. Next base: position 4,212,234 of record NZ_CP145113.1, read on the forward strand.
CGCACAAAAAAGCCCAGATTTACTGGGCTGTTGGCACCTATTCTGCGATCTGCAAATCCGCGCGCCTCTCCTGCATGGTCAGGCATCCCAGTCTGCGTGGGTTGCCGCACATCCAACAGGAGCAGACCTTTCCATGATTGGCGAATAGGCCTGCGTTACGCGGGTCAGTCGACCACAACTCTTGGGAGCTTTGCTTCTGGTAGAAGCGAGCCTTGATTCGACGCGTATCGTGTCGGCGTTGTGCTCTGGACATTTCATCCTCCTAAGCCAAAGCCGACAAAGCCCCGGCAGATTTCTCTGGCGGGGCTTTTGTAGTCACTCCTCAACACGCGCAGGAATGACAGGATGGAGCAAATTTACGACATGGCGACATGATATTGCAAGCCCTTTTGAGGGCCTTTTTACGCCGCCTCGTCGAACAGCACGCCAATCACCTCAAGCATGTGCTGGGCCTCGGTCAGCGCCTCGTTCACCAGCGACTCCAGGGCGCCCTTAATTGCCCGGTTCCAACGCTGGTAGGTGCGTTCGGTCAGGCCTTGGGAATCCCAGTTGCTCATGTCGTAGTTCGACTCGGCCAGGACGATCATCTCCCCCGGCTTCACCTCGGCCATGGCACGGGCGTGCTTGTTGGCACGCTCAGCAGCGGCAGCAGCAGCCTTGTTGCGCCAGTCCCACTGCCCCTCCCGCTCGTTCTCGCGCGGGTCAGGCGCCTTGAACTGGGGCACCTTGCGCTGAATGCCCTTCGTTTGCTGCGGAACCGCCCAGACCAGTACTGCCTGCTGAGTGAAGCGCTTTGGCGCCGGGGTTGGCACGATGGCGACCAGGCGGCCAATAGAATCAATCTTGCGCCCCTTGTGCGTGCTGTACTTCGCCACGAGCGCATTCCAGTGTCGCGGGCTGAGCTGGGCGTGCAGCAGCTTGTGCACGATGGAGTCAGCCAGCAGCGCGGCATCCTTCCCCGATATCTCGCCCTTGAGCTTACTGGTCTGCACCCGAGGCTCGACATTGCAGCCGCCGGCGCTATTGATCGTCTCGGCCGCCAGGGCGCGAACCACCGCTGATACAACGTTCTGATAGCTCATTGCCCACCCCCGCCTCGTTTGGCCTTCCTCGAAATGAATTCTTCGTAGTAACGCTTGCGGCGCACCGCAATGGCCCAGGACAGCGCCCCGCCCGACACCACGATCAACGCCGCTAAAATCAGAAATGCCCATGCTGGTGTCATGCTGCCGCCCTCCGCAGGTCTTTGAGTTTTTGCCTGTACAGCGCCTTAATGGCCTGCAGGTCTTCGATGGTCAGGCGCAGGGCCTTATGAGGGCCTTCCAGCCACTCGACCTGGTCGGCGCCGATGCGCTTCACCAGACGAATGCGGTACTCGACCACGTTGCCCGACAGGTTGCGGTTGCACTTCACGCACTGCCGGTGGACGTTCAGCGGCTCGAAGCGCAGTTCTGGGCAGGCACCCACCGACCGGTAATGGCCGGCATCCCAGCGACTGCCGGTGATGAGGTCGTGGTCGCTCGGCAGCGAGTCGCAGCTGATGCACGGCAGGCCGGCGTCGCGTTCGCGGATGTAGGCATTGAATGCGGTCTGCGCCTCGGCCATATGCTCGCGGCGGGTCTTCAGCTTCTCCCGGCGCTCCTGCAGGTCCTGGCGGGCCTGCTTGGTGATGGCCTTGGCTGCGATCTTCTGCAGCTTCGGGTCCTTGGCCATGGCCTTGGCACAGGCGATGCTGCACACCTTCTGCGTGGTCATGGTCGGCTTGAAGGGCTTGCCGCAACCTGGCGCCTTGCACTTCTTGGGCTTGATCTCGGCTACGCGCATGGCTCGGCCTCCTTGGACTTCTGCTGCTCGGGCTCGAAGTCGCCGCGCAGGGGCATCAGGTAGATCTCCATGCACAACGCGAATCCGCCTATATCCACGATTCCGCCATTGCTGAGCTGTGCGGCGGCCCCGTCTGCGTAGATCACCCAGCACAGCGGTCCGCGGTTAAAAATGGTGCGGCCATCTGGCATGACGAACCCTGCATCCGTTTCGAGCTGTTGAACCAGCTCCACTGCCATGCCGATGTTTGGGGAAGTGCCTTGGCTCGATCCTATAACCAGCGCCAGGTCACCCGGCTTGAATTCATGACTCATGCCGCCTCCTCGCTCAGAAGGTCGCTGAACACCACGCCCTGCGGCGCGAACTCGGCCACGATGCGGTCGGTGTACTGGCAGCCCTGGGCCCGGTCGAACAGCCGGGTGACCGGGAAGCCATCCGGCCCGAACATTGCGCACGGCCCCATCAGGCGCAGCTTCACCTCATACGACAAGTGGATGAACGACTCGGCCCAGCCGGTGCGGAACTCGGCACAGCCGGCACGCATGATCGGCACGCCGAAGTGCAGCTTGCAGTACCGGCGGACATCCTCGATGTCGCCCATCTCAGTGCTCTTGGCGATTCGGTCGTACATCGCAAACCACAATGCGTTCTGGTTCAGGGTGCGGTCTTTGCCAGGGCGCATGGTGACCACGACGAACTTCTTGTCGCGGAACAGGCGGGTGAGCATGGTCACGGCCTCGGAGAGCTTTGCCTGGCTGTTTACGCTGATTTTTTCAGCCATGTACGCGGCCCTCAAAACGATCCATCGACTTGCTCAGCGCGCGGTCATGTTCAACAAGGCCTCTGGCCTTCGAGTAGAGCGCGTGAGCGCGCAGAGCTGGGTACGCACTGCTGGAGTAGAATTCCCAACTCAGGTACCAGCCTCCGAGGACCAAAAGAGCGTTATCCACCTGCCTGCGAATCAGGAGATCTTTTTGGAGTAGGCTCACACCCCCTCCCCAGCCGGCTGCCCGGCGCGCTTGATGTTCAACTGAGCTATGGCGACGCGTGTCTGCCGCTTGCGCAGATAGGTTTCGATGCGGCGCCGTTGGTCTTCCTTGGCGCGCTCGCGGTCTTTCTTGGCCTTGGCGGCCTTGAGGATGCAGCGCACCTCGGCGAGCTTTTCCCGAGTCTTGGCGCTGGCCTGAGGGCGCACCTCCCCGGTGAGCAGGCCGGCAATGGCCTGGCCGTCCTGGGTGATTGGTGCAATACGCAGGTCGGCCAGGTACTTGGTCCCCGTCTCGTGGCTGATGAGCTGGGCGCGGACTGCGGATTCGATCGCCACTACCCGGCGGCCAGCGTCGTAACCCAGCGACACCTCCCACTTAACGGGCTGGTCCTCGGCTCGGGCAAAGCTGACCAGGCGCTCGTAGGCGCTCATGAAGGCCATCCGGGCGCCGACCTTGTCGCCAGCCTCAAGAATCGGCTCGGAGGCGATCATTGCTTGGCGGATTTCAGTGGTGAGCACGACCGTTTCATGCTCGTCACTGGCCGCCAGGGCAATCGACCACGCCTCATCCTTGCCGGGTCGGGTGTCGGCCGCGTGGATGTGCTTGAGGACCATGCCGAGCGAAAGGCGCCCGGCTGGCTCTCTACGGCACGCTCGCAGTGCAACAATAATCACGCCAGGCTCATAGGCCGAAAGGTCCTCAGCGATGAGCTGAGCGCCTCCAGAGCTGATTGCCTGCCCCATCGCCTCAGCGGTGGCGCAGATGGCCACGGCCAATTCGGCTTGCTGGTCAGAGGAAAGCATTGCGCTTACCCCGCTGGCCGTTGCGGATCGCGTCAGCCGCTTCCTGTGCCGCGTTCATGTTCGCCTGGGTCTGCTCCTGCTGGCGAGCAGTGGTGGCGTTCATCTGGCGGTTGGTTACCCACTGGGTGTGGTAGGCCTCAGCCTTAGCCAGCAGGTCGCCCAGGTTGTGGCAGCCGTTGATCAAGCGTGCGTCGTTGATTGTCAGGAAGTACGCAGCCACATGGTGGGCAACGTCGATGCCGAGCCGGCTGATCAGTTGCCCAACCTGCCCGCCTGCCTTGGCGTTCCATACCGGCCATGCGTGGTAGCGCTTGCGGTAGGCCATGGCGTAGTTCGCCCAGGCCTTGAACGTTTTGCAGGACTGGTCCTTGGGCCCTGGCATATCTTCCGGAATCTCGCAGCGCGGTTGCTGAGCCGTAAACGGAACCACGATACCCTCCGCGACCACGGCTTCAGCCTGGGTCGCAACTGGTTCAGTGACTGGTTCCTTTACTGATTCAAAAGAGTGACTGGTTCTGGGTGCAGCTCCTGCACTACCCCCTAGTGAATCTGCTGCACTAGGGGGTGAACCTGCTGCACTACCCTGGTGAATCTCCTGCACTACCCCTAGTGAATCTGCTGCACCACTCAAGGTCAGGTAGTAGACGTTCGAGGAGTTACCCTTAGGGCCACCCTTGCGGATCTCTTTGCGCAACAGGCCGGCATCGCACAGGGTGTTGATGTGGTTCATGACCGAGCGCTTGCTGATCTCGCACTGATCGGCGATGTGCTGGTACGACGGCCAGCACTCGCCCTGGTCGCTCGCGTTGTCGGCCAGCTTGATGAGCACCAGCTTGCGCAGCGGATTGCCGACCTTGGTCTTCATGGCCTTGACCATCAGTTCCATGCTCATGGCGTCACCTTCTGCGGCGCGAGCTGCCAGAGCGTGTTGTTGCTCATCGCCTTATCGGAAACGACCAGGCCCATCTTTTCCATGCGATCGAGCTCCTGCCGGATGCGACGAGTGCCGATGGCGCCATGCTGGATGTGGTGGCGGAACCACCAGGTGCAGTACCAGCCTCGGGAGGACAATTCAGGCTTGCTCATGTACGCGATGATGTCGTCGCGCAGTTCTTGCCTGGTCATGCTGCACCCCGCACGGCCTTGTCGTGGGTGTGCAGGCCGTCCCAGTTCTTCTTCATGGGCAGCTCGCCGGCCAGGTACAGCTCGTACAGGCGCACGGCGCCCTTGCGCAGAAGGATCGGCGTGTAGCTGATGAACGCCTCTTTGCCGTGCGGGGTGATTTCCTGCTGATGCTCGGTCATGTACTTGTCGCGGGCGTAGGCGGCGACGCGGTACCGGGTACCGGACTTGCTCTCGTTGTAGAGCCAGTTGCGGCGCTCGAGGAAGTGGCCCACCTGCATAACATTGACCCCATTGAGGCCCTTGCAGTACTGAACATGGCTCATGCCTTCCTTAAACAGGTTCTCCAGGCGGTCGATCTTCTTGGCCTGGGCCTCGACCTGAACAGTGAGCAGGACGCGGGCTTTCTCCGACTCCAGGGCCATCTGAAGGATCTCCAGCTTGCTCAGGTCGGCGGACTGGGCCGGGGCGGCTTTCGCCAAGTGCCAGAACTCCTTGACCAAGCGCTTCTTGAAGTCGCGGACGATCGAGGTGTTGCGCATGTAGGTGAGCAAGAGGGTCGCTTGCTGCTCGTTAAGCAGCGCGATCTCGCGGGACTGGGCGCCGCCAGCGGTTTCAAAGGGTTCGATTTGAAATCTGATCCCTCCAAACTCTCCGAAATCGGCCTGATACTTGCGAACCAGCGCGATCACGCTGGCGTGCTCGTTGTCAGTTTCGCGGGCGACGGTGACGGTGCTGGTGACAGCTTCGCCATCGAACACCGTGACAATTTCCGTGCGCGCCACGAAATCGTGGTTCGCGTTTTGTGGCGCGGCCCTGGACAGGGCCTGTACATGAGGGAAGGAGGTATGCATAATCGTCCTCGAAGCAGTATTAGAAGAAACCGCCCCGCCAGGCGGTTTTTTTTGTGCCCGGGGTTCGTACTTTGATAGTGCGAAACCCATGGGCACCGATCCGCGCATGCGCGGAAAAATGACGCCATTCCGGTTGCGCTGCCTGTAGCCAGGCCTTCCCTTTTCAGGGCCTTTTAAGGCCGAGGCATATGCCGGAGCTTCCCGGCGCCTTTAGGCCTCGTTTTCTCGAGGAGGCTTTCCCGTACTAACTGGACGGCGTATTGCTCGGGGGTCATCCCGGCTTTCATCGCCATCTCTTCAAGCTTTCGGTAGAAGCGCTCCTCGAGGCCGTGACAAATCAACGTTTCGGCCATGAGTCCCCCTTGCGGGCCTTCAGGCCGTGTGCGCAGTCTCGTTATCATCCTGAGCAATTAGCAGAGCGAGCTTCTCCTCTACACACATGCGCACGAACACCGCTGGTTGAAGGCGGTGAAGCTTTGCAACCGCCCTCACAGCCTCATAGGTGTCCTCGTCGTAACGGGACTTAATCTCCCGGTCTTTCAGATGGCGGCTATCGTCGTAGCTCATTGAGTGGTGGCTCCTTGCTTGGGAAAGTGGTTAAGCGGCGGAAAGCGCGTGGCTCGGATTGCTGTCGATCTGGTTCCACGGGAACGACGGACACAGGTCGGCACGATTCACGGCGCCATTCGTAAGCACCTCAATCTGCAGCGCGCGCTTGGCTGGGACTGCGCGCTCCCCGGAACACCATTGGTTGACGGTCGGCGCCGCCACATTCAGCCGGCGCGCCATTTCCGCCTGGCTGCCCAGCAAGCGGGATGCTTCTTTGGCTGCTTCTGCTGATTTCATGAGTTCTCTCCTGGAGATTTACCGATGAATATAAGGCATTACCTTATTCTGTACAAGCCATTGCCTAATCGGCGCCACGATAGGCCTAATTAGGCAATGCTTACCGGACCGGAATTAGGCGCAGCCATTGAGGCAGCGCGGATCGCCAAGGGCGTATCGAAGAAACAACTCGCAGACGACTTCCAGGTGAAGCCTCCGTCGGTACAGGGCTGGGTGAAAAACGGCCGGATCGACAAGTCGAAGCTGATGGACGTCATCGCCTACTTCGCTGACGTTGTAGGCCCTGAGCATTGGGGGCTGCGCCCAGGCTTTACCTACGAGAGCCTGCCGGACGTCGCCTCAGCAACGGTTGAAGAACCGGTGCCCACCTCGGCTGCGGATATGGTTCGCAACATGCTCGCCAAGCAGGGGAAGAACCTGCCGGAAAGTGCTCGCGCGCAGCTAATGGCAGCTGCCGAAGCTTCGGACCAGGGTAACGTTATCACCGTCGACTTTTCCCGCCCGGGGCTCGTCGGGGATGAGGTTCGGATTGCTCACTACGATGTGCGCGCGGCCATGGGCAACGGCCAGGCCACGCATGACTACCCGGAAATGCTCAAGGACATTCGCGTCAGCCCGAGCCATCTACGTGAGCTGGGCGTTGAATTCGAAGAGCACTTTCACCTAAAGGTGGTCACCGGCTGGGGCCAGTCGATGGAGCCCACCATCAAGCACCGCGACCCGCTGATCGTGAACATCAACGTCCGCGAGTTCGTGGGCGACGGGATCTACCTCTTCGTCTGGGATGACCTGCTCTACATCAAGCGCCTGCAGGTGGCTGATGAAGAGCACTACGAGATGATTTCCGATAACCCTCGACACAAGGATCGGCTGATCCGTAGGGATATGACCTACATTCAGGCACGGGTTCTACTGGTGTGGAATGCGCACCTAGTGTGAACCGTCCGTGAGCCGCGACCATCGGTAAAGAGTTAGCGAGCAGGCAGCTTTATTACAAGCGCCATTAGAAAGGAAATTATATGTCGCGGATGATTTTGGCGGTATTTGGCTTTGCTTTGATTCCTGCGGTTTCGGCTGCGGCATCACTGTACGTGCCATCCGACTCCAAGGCCACCTACACGGTCTTGGACCGCGATACTACGGGCAATGAGCGTACGATCACCACGAAGCGCGTTGGATCAAGCGGAACCTCCTATTCTCGCCGTCTCTACAACTGCGCAGATCGCACAGTGAAGTACCTCGGTAGCGGCGAAACCCTAGAGCAGATGAAGGCCTCCCAGCCTGATCTGCGAATGGGCCCCATTGTGACCGGATCGATCGCCGATTACGTCGGCGCAGAAGCTTGCCGGTAACCTGTATTTTTTCATGCTTTTCTCCAAACCCAACCAGAGGCTGCGCCGTGGTCTCTGCCAGGTGATGCTGGCTGGTAAGGATCGTTTGGTGGGGTATGGGGATGAGGTGAAAGATGGGTTGGTTGTGCGAGTCAAAGCCAGAAGCGGCAGCAGGGAAGAATAAATGAGCGCAGGGGTTTCCAAGGTTCGAGTGGGTCGACTGCTTCCTGGTGGGGCAGAGGTCGGCGAAGGCGCAAACAGACCGATTAGAGGCATTGCGGCAACTCAAGCCGGAGAGGTCGCAGTGATTGCCAAGCAGGTATCTAGCAGGGAGATCGCTGTTGAAGTGATCTGCGCTGTGCTGGGTAGGGCTGCCGGCCTTCCCATACCAGAGCCGTTGCTCCTTATTGACTCCAATAACGTATGGCATTACGCGAGTGCTGATATCGGCCACCCCAACCTTGCCCAGTACGTAAGCACCCAGGACTCATCTGTTCTGGATGAACTGGAGAAATGGCCAGGGCTTCTTTCTGCCGCATGCTTTGATGAACTGATCGCCAATCCTGATCGACACGATGGGAACCTGCTTTACGACGGAGCTGGATTCTTCTTGATCGATCACGGCCTGTGCATCCCGCACGGAATGCCAGCCGCTGAGCTTTCTGATGACTACCATTCCAATCAGTTGCTTGATCTCCATATCAACACGTGCCGAGATGAGGTCGCCAAGCAGCGGTCCGTCAATTCTTCTAGAGCCTGGGTAATGGAAAACGGAGAACGGTCGATTGGTGAAGCTGCACAGGCGGCAGCTGAAGGGCTAGATGGTGCCTCACAACAGCAGCTGTTATCCTTCCTGAAAGGAAGGGTCGCCATCTTGGGCGATCTACTGCACGACAGGATCAAGCCCAGCCAGCAAAGGAGACTGAGTTTTGATTAGCTTCGACTCACTACTCAGCTCGCTGCCACCCACCCCGACCTACCCTGGCCAATGGGCTCCGATTTATTTAGAGCCAATGATGGCATCCGGCGAGAGCTTGACCATTGCCGTAGCGGCTCGCGGCCGAAATAGCGAGTGCAGGGTCTGCCCAGCGATAAGGCCGCATGTGCTTGACGCAATGTTTGGTCAAAAGTCAGCTGGAGTTGGGAAAATTATTGCGCTTGCATGCTCAAGCCTTCAAAGGCATCTGCAGGCCAATGGAAGCTTCGAAGGGTGGGTCCCTCCTGTTTCCGGAATGCGCGTCGGCCGTGTTCGCGAGACAGTGTCATCCGACATTTTGGGGCTTTTGAGGCAAGCCGTGGCGTTGACCGCAAGCCTTGCAGCTATGGATCTAGATGTGGATGACGAAGAATCGGATGAGATATCTGAAATCGTCATGGGTGACGCGGGCTCAAAGAAGGATCCTTGGCCTAAGCAATTCGAGTCAGCTGTTCTTGGAAAGAACCCACGCCTTTCCGGATATTTCAACGCGACGTTTCATGTCTCGGAGCGAGCTAGGCCCTCAAAGATTTTCTATCTGAGTGAGCGGGTTGCGCTTAACACAGGAAAGCTGATCCCTGGCTCCAATCTGTCCAGCATGCTTGAAAGAAACAAGGCCAGGCTGCTTGATCTACTTACCGTTCGCGATCGCGATGACCGAATGCTTCCTAGGGCTCACTACGAATTAGTGGTTTTCCGACCTGGATTCGAAGACCCCACCTACAGCGAGAGGCAAGTTGATTCGCTCAAGCGATCTATTGAGGCGCTTGAAGAAGCGGGCGACAAGCACTCTCTTCGGGTACAGACTGTCGAATCCGCTGAGCAGGCAGCTGAACGCTTATTTGCTGCGGAAGCCGCTTAACCTTAGGATCACTACCCCTCGCAGATAGCCCGCCTCGGCGGGCTTTTTCATGCCTTCACGCTTTTTTCACGCCCTACTCTGCACAGTGAAGCCTCATCCGCTTCCCTACGTTAGCCCGCATAGCAGTGCGGGCTTTTCTTTGCCTGTATTTGCAAATGGCCGCAGGAGCTGTCTGCGGCCGTTGCCCGGCTGGCCTATAGTCAGGGGCGGAGTACCTCAAGGCGATCCCGACCAGCCGGTGTGATGGCGTTCTCCCCTTCATCGCTAATGCGATACCGTCCGGACGCCATCTTGGTGATTGTGAACCGGACCAGCCCGCTTTGGGATAAGGCTTCGCCCGCTTCGAAGCTGATTGCCCGCTCCAAGTCGAAGATTTTGATTTCTCCGATTTTGTAGCGAGCGAAGGCTACCAGGGCGTTATCCAATTCTTGTTGGCTGATCTTTCGAGCGACTTCCATTCGACCTCCCAGGTCATGAGAGTCCCGGTCCGTGGGATTGGAGGCAACGAACCGGGCGGTTTGTTGAAGGCGGACCGTACTACGCCACCATAGAAGTCGCTACTGGCTTTCCATCCATGCTGGATGGGTGGGCAGGCTATAGATTCCGGCCGCTAGAAAGGCGCCTCCTCCTCCACCCTCTCCTCCTCCCAATCTCGCTCCACGACCAGGTCGTCTCGATCATCTGCGCTCTGCGGCTCCCACCGAACCGTCACGCTCTCGTCGTCATTGAACGTCAAATCCAGCTCCGGCGTTTCGGCCAGCAGCCCCATTACCTCGTCCCACTCCATGTCTCCATCCGTGTCCAGGCGATGGATCGTCACCCAGCGCTGAGCCTGCGCGATCGGGTGATTAATCATCGACGAAACCCGCAGCCCAAGGCGCTCCAGTCCGGTCATTTCCTGGCGCGCCTGCGGCGCAGACTTCTTCTGCTTGGCCATTCCTTCCTCGCTAACTGTACATCCATCCAGTGTCAGGCAGAGCTTACCTGAGTCATCGAGCGATGCAAGCCCGGCACGAGATTAGGCGCCCACGAAAAAATTAGGCATTACCTATTTACAAGAATTAGGCAATGGCTTATCGTTCATTCCGTCAGCAGTCACTCACCAGGGACTGCAGAGGCCCTCACAGGCCGCCGCTCTTTCACATTGATGGGAACCTCGCGGATCGATCCCGGCAACGGCACAGCGCGAGCAATAAATTCGATCCCCATGCCAGCTCTGGAACTGGCCAGCTCGAAATCAGGCGGAACGTCAGCGCGGCAGGAACACAGGCCGGGCCACGGAAAGCGGATGGAGGGTTGCGCTGCAAACGCTCCCTGCCGGGATGCCCTTAGAACGGGCGTCGGTACCTGGCACAGCGCGAGCAGTGAGGAAACACCACGAGATTCACTGAAGCACCTGGGCGACCGGGTGCTTTGGGAATCCACTGGAGATCATGGAAATGGGACGAGCAATAACCGTAGACCTTCAGCCGCTGCTCAACGCCGGCTGCTTGCTTAGGCTTGAGGGCGCAGGGCAGCCGCGGGCCTGGCTGAAGGTGACCATCCCAGACGGTCGCTTCATCGGCAGTAACTTCGGCGACTGCCTCAACTTCGACTGCCGGAGCATCGAGAATTCAGCAAACGGCTGGATGGAGGAATGGCTGATTGAGAACAGCGTGCCATATGCGCATGGCTGAGCGATTTCACTGGCTGGCCTTGGCGACAGGGCCAGACGGGAAATCGATTGCTCAGCCGGCGTCGCGAAGGCGAGTGAGCCAAAAATATTGAATCAGACACTTGCCTACTGGGTCAGGATTTATGAACGCAGTAAATCTGACGAGGTAACAGCAATGACTATCGAAGCAGAGACACTCGCTCAACTTACCGAAGCGCTCCAGGAGCGCGGTATGTACCTAGTTTCAGACATCGCATTTACCAGAGCGCCTTACCGGCATAACCACCGCTGGATCTGCATCGTGGAGTGACCATTCTCACTGCCGGCGGCTCAGAGTAGGCCTCTACCGCCGGCTCCTCTGCTACTTCACCCCAGATCCAGCCCCCCCGTTTCTTTCCTACCCCAATCCCAACATATCGACCGCATTGGCAGGCGCCAGGCCACCTTTCACGGTGGGTTTGGTCACCCGCGCCTGGCTCCTGGCCAATGCGGTTGGCTACCGAGGTTCACACGATGAGCAAAGATACAGGCGGCCCTGCCTTTCCAGCGCAAATCAACAACGGCGGCAACGCAGCGATCAAAGGGTTCAATGGCGAAGAGATCAAGCCGTACACCTTCAGCGCTTATCCGGGCATGACCCTGCGCGACTACTTCGCGGCTCAGGTCGATGTTTCGGACGAAGTCGGCGTCCGCTACGCAGAAGCAATTGTCGGTCGCGCAATGCCTGACTTCGCATCGGCGCCGCTGGACAACATCGCTTTTTGGGCAGATTACCGTGCGATCAGTCGCTACATCGAAGCGGATGCCATGCTCGCCGCCCGGGTGAAGCCATGAGCGGCTGGATCAAGTGCAGCGATGCTCTGCCTGGTGATCAGTACGACGGTGTCGCAGTGATCGTTGCTGCGCTCAATCACGCAGGACAGCTCATCTCGGAAACAGATGTTTGGCACAAGGGCCGCGGCCAACATCGTCAGGGGCACTTCGAGTTTTGGACGAATACGGCCACCCATTGGCAACCCCTTCCTTCCCCACCCACCGAGTAACCCACCACCTGGAGGCGACCATGGGCGCACTTCGAGCAGCACAGTTTGAGTACGACAACCGGATGCCGCCGGCGGTGAGCGAGAGCGCGGCTAAGGAAGCTGAGGCGCGCTGGATAGACGACGGCATTGCCGAGTTGATGGCGCGCCGCGACGTAGTGTTCCAGCGCAACTTCCGCCAGCGTGGCGTGACCTACGAACGCTTCGCTCAGGCGGTGGATGAGTTCGTTATGGGGCAGCTTGGGCTGTCTGGCATCAGCAATTCGGTGCTGGGCCGTCTGGTCCTGTCCGCGCGCTGCAAGGTCACCAGCGATGCCGCGGCAGCTGCCGACGAAATCATGAGCGTGGCGAGCCCTGAGGCAGCACTACAGGAGATCGCCCGCCAGCTGCTCACGCCCTTCGCCAAGGAAGCAGTCCTGGCCCAGGCCGAGGACGCGGAATGAATCCTCACAGCGTGGCGGTTCGCGCCATCGAGGCCGCAATCGAGACGATGCTTCTGCCGGGCTCTGGCCCGGTGGAGGATGGGAAGGCCGAATCCATGGTCGTCGCCTACTTCTCTCTCCTCGCTATCGACGCCGAGGAGTTCAAACACTACTGCGAGCGCGTTCGGCGGATTGCTGAGCGGCGCAAGGAGGCTGCGTGATCAAGATTGACTGGAGCATGGCCCCGGAATGGGCGGATGGGCACGGACTGATCGCCCATCAAGGCATCACCGAGGTCTGGGTCAGCATGGATCAGTACGCCGTGGTTGGGCGACCTGGCGGTCCTTACCCATGGGGTGGCGGCACTGGCGATACCCGGCACAACCACACTCGCGGGCAGGTCCAATACATCACTCGGCGCCCGGATCGCTGGGATGGTGAAGGCCTGCCGCCAGTTGGAACCCTGGTAGAAGCATCGTTTGCCTGCGAAGACTTCGAAAACTGGCACGACGGGGTTTGCGTTGCCGTAGGCGAAGACCCTGAAGGCCGCGAGGACTTTTGCGTGGTTCAGTGCGGCAAGAAGATCGCCATGTACCGAGACGAGGCAAAGCGTGTTCGCCCTCGGCGCACGCCTGAGCAGATCGCAGCCGATGAGCGCCTGCACAAGATCAGGAATGCTCATTCCCGCATCGCAAGAACGCTCGACCAGTTCAAGCAGGATATCCCCGGCCAATCGGCGGCCAGGACTGTAATCGAAGCCATGATTGACGCCGGATACGAAAAGCGGGAGGCATCATGACCACACCGATCTTCCCGTCGATCATCGACGACCAGGTGGCCGAGGTCGCTCAGGCCGTGCCAGACGATCGAATCCTGCTGGTGTTCAAGGGCCTGACCATGGAGGACGCCATGAATCAGGCGCGCCTCGCTCACATCGAGAACCCGGCGGCCTGGTCGGGCCGGGCCTACCTCTGCGGAATGTGCACCCTGGCCTACGAGGTCCGCACGTGAGCCGCCAGCAGGCCAGACGCTGGGCGTTCTGGCGCGGCTCCTTCTGCATGCTCTTCGCCTGCACCTTCTTCATGCTTGCCAGCGCACTGGCCGGCAGCATCACTTCCTGAATTCACACCCGGCGCACGGCGGGCCTTCGGGATAACCGTACCCCTTCGGGAGCGTAAGCGGCGAGAGCGCGCAACCATCCACCGCAGCCAGGGCCTGGTGGCACCTCCAATCCGGGTGACCTGGCATTTCCCCTTTCAACTAACGGCGCCGGCCTGGCGCGAGGTTTTCTAATGTCCGCAGAACAGAAACTGATCGCGATCGAAGAGATCAGCGAGGAGAACGCCCCGGCCATCTACGTGGCCGGCGGCCTGAAGCAATTTATCGACCTGGTGAAGGCCGAGGTCGAAGGCGAAGTGCCCGACCTGACCACCCGCAAGGGCCGCGAACGCATCGCCAGCCTGGCCGCCAAGGTGAGCAAGTCGAAAACCGCCGTCGAGAAGCCGGGCCGCGACTACCTGCGCCGGCTCAAGGAAATGCCGAAGGTGGTCGAGGCCGAGCTGCGTGAGTTCGTGACCACGATGGACGCGCTGCGAGACGAGACGCGCCGGCCGCTCACCGAGTGGGAGCAGGCAGAAGCCGCCCGTGTCGGCCGGCATGAGCAAGGCATTGCAGCCATCAAAGCGGAAGGCGCCGAACTCGGCCTGCTGACCGCCGAGGACCTTCTGGCCAGGATCGGAAGGGTTGAAGGCGTTGCCCTGGACGACGCCTGGGAGGAATTCACCGCCGAGGCCGGACAGGTGAAAGACCAAGTGCTAGCCGTGCTTCGTGAAGCGCTGGCGGCCCGGCAGAAGTACGACGCAGAGCAGGCCGAGCTGGCCCGGCTGCGCCGCGAAGCCGAAGAGCGCGCCGAGCAGGACCGGATTCGAGCGGCACAAGAGGCCGCTGTCGAGGCCGAGCGCCAGCGCGCGGCCCAGCAGCAGCAAGCAGAACGCGAAGCCGCAGCCCGCCGAGAGCAGGAACTGCTGGACCAGGCCGCTGCGCAAGAGCGCGAAGCCGAGAACCAGCGTCTCCAGCTCAAGTTGCAGGCGGAGCAAGCCGAACGTGCCCGGGTTCAGGCTGAAGCCGACCGCGTTGCCGCCGAGCAGCGGATGGAGCAGGAGCGTCAGGCGGCCGCCCGCCGGCAAGAGGAAGCAGCCGAGCAGGCCCGCCAGGACGAGCGCCGCCGCGCTGATGCCGCTGCCGCGGAGATTCTTCGCCAGCAAGAAGCTCGAGAGGCCCACAAGGCGCACCGGGCGAGCATCAACCGCGCCGCCCTGGAAGCCTTCATGGCCGAGGGCATGCCTGAAGCCTGCGCCAAGCAAGCGGTCACCCTGATCGCGCAGCGCAAGATCCCGAACATCGCCATTTCCTACTGAGGCACCGACCATGAGCAGCACGATCATTGTGCCGGAGCAGCGCCGCCAGGTGGCCGCGCCTCCGCAGGCCGACAGCAGCATCCTGGCCGTCATCAGCCGGGCCGCTACCGACCCAACCTGCGACATCGACAAGCTTGAGCGCCTGATGGCGATGCACGAGCGTATGCAGGCCCGCGACGCTGAGGCCGAGTTCAACGCAGCAATGGCGGCCATGCAGAGCGATATACCGAGCATCGCCGAGCGCGGCGCCATCGTCGTGAATGGCCAAAAGCGCAGCGACTACGCCACCTTTGAAGACATCAACGATGTGATCAAGCCGATCATGCAGACGCACGGCTTCGCGATCACCTTCAAGGTCGAGAACGTGCCGGCTGGCCTAAGCGTCACCGGCATCCTGATGCACCGGGCCGGACACCGCGAGAGCACAACCATGCTGCTCCCGCTCGACACCAGCGGCAGCAAGAACGCTGTGCAGGCGGTCGGCTCGTCCACCAGTTACGGCAAGCGCTACGTCATGAGCGCCCTGCTCAACCTCACCACCCGCGGCGAGGATGACGACGGCCACGCTGCCGTGCCAACGGCGAACGTAACTAGCGTGCAGGCGGCCGGCATCAGCGCCCTGCTCGATCGCTGCACCCAGAAGACCCGCGACTGGTTCACCGGCGAATACGGTTCGGCCGAATGCGTGCCGAAGGGTCGCCACGACATCCTGGTCGCGCAACTGAACAAGGCCATCAGGG
Organism: Pseudomonas sp. TE3-3-F2023; assembly: GCF_036784815.1. Taxonomy (NCBI): domain Bacteria; kingdom Pseudomonadati; phylum Pseudomonadota; class Gammaproteobacteria; order Pseudomonadales; family Pseudomonadaceae; genus Pseudomonas; species Pseudomonas sp. TE3-3-F2023. Next base: position 4,228,114 of record NZ_CP145113.1, read on the forward strand.
CCGCGGAGGCCGCAAATGCAGATCATCAGTGATGTGGAGCAAGGCACTCAGGCCTGGCTGGACCTGCGCCTGGGCATCATCACCTGCAGCGAGCTGGATTGCCTGTTGGTGAACGGCAAGGGCGAGGCAGGTTTCGGCGCCGGCGCCTTCACCTACATGAACACCCTGATCGGTGAGCGCATCACCGGTGAGGCAGCTGATCCCTTCACCGGAAACCGCCACACAGAGCGCGGGCACGAACTGGAAGGTACTGCCCGGGCCCTGTATTGCGACCGCGAGGACGTCCAGACCCACCAGGTGGGGATCATCCTGAATCATGGCATTGGCTACTCACCAGACGCCCTGGTCGGCGACAACGGCCTGACCGAGATCAAGACCAAGCTACCAAAGCTGCAGGTCGACGTGATCCTGGGTGGCGAGATCCCGAAAGAGCATGTCGCTCAGTGCCAGGGTGGCCTTTGGGTGTCCGAGCGCGAATGGATCGACTTCATCTGCTACTGGCCGGGCATGCCGCTGTTCGCGAAGCGTGCCTACCGGGACGAGGCGATGATCCGCAAGCTCTCGGAGCGCGTAAAAACCTTCTACGAAATCCTCGACGAGCGCATGAATCGCGTGCTCGGAATCGCAGCATGAGGTGAGCATGAACCAATCAATCGACCTGGAGGCCGCCAAAGCGGCCTTCTTCGCGTCTGGCGGCCAGCTGATCGTGCTGGAGGGTTTCACCTACCGGCCGCTGCCGCAGCGCAAGCACCCTAAGCCCAAGCCGAAGCGGGCCAAGCCCACCGCGCACAAGTCGGAACACCCACAGCAAAGCCGTGCCAGGACTCGCGCGGCACAGATCGCCGAACTCGCCAAGACCATGACCTGTGGCGAGGTCGCGAAGCTCCTCGGCGAAACCAAGGGAGCGCTTTGGGGTGTAGCCGCTCGCGAAGGATTCAGGTTCTGCAAGCCCCCGCGCCAGGTGCAGCCTGTGAAGGACGCCGCCGCTCAAGAGGCCGCTGATCGGGAATTGGCAGACCGGATCATTGCCTTACGCGATGAGGGTATGTCCCGCTGCCGGGCAACTGCAGTACTCGGAATCGGAAATCGCAAGCTGGAGCGAATCCTGGCTGCCTACGAGATCAACTTCCCGCTTCAGCGGCATAGGGGTTAGGCCATGAACGACCACGGCGAGCACCCCAGCGTCTACTACCTTGGCCGGGAATGCCGCCGCAACGGTGGCGGCAAGATGGCCAACCCATTCGCCTCTCACACGTTCCACGGCTCCTGGTTCTTGGCCGGCTGGAACGACATGGATCTTGAGATTGAACAGAAAAATCCGAAGCGCGCTGCAGAGAACAAGGCGGCGTGAGCAGTTCAACCTACCGCCCAGCGGATTGAAGGAGGTGCCGTATGGCGATGACGCCGCAAGAGCGCGACGAGAAGCGCAAAAAGAAAGAGGCCAAGGCCGGGGTTGAAGAGCTGCGCATGAAAACCCGCGCCGGCACCCGCCAGGCCCTAGCCGAGATCATGCAGTGGGCCGAAGTCGAGGAAAACGGCGAGGCCATGACCCTGCTGATCCACCGCATCCATGAATTAGGCCCTGAAGCGGCCCGCCACTTCCTAAGTGCGCCGCGCCACGAAATCACGATATCGAGTTCTGTGGTGCGCAAGCTGGACCAGTTCAGGCTGAGCCGAGAGCTGCGCGCTCCCGGCCTGGAACTCGGCGACGACCCGGACGATACAGGACTGCTGCTTTGCTGTGAGGCACGCTGATCACTCGAGGTTGTCTTAGCTCCTATCAGTCAAATGGCACAGCTTCGAGGGTGTATTTCTGAAGATCTTTGATCTGATGGAACCAGTAAAACACGGCCTCGGCAGCCTCTTTGGTGTCAAATTTTTCGCCGTATGCTGGCTCATAGGCTGCATACCGTAGCCCTTCGTAATCAGGTGCTGATCCCCACATCACGTTTCCTGATGAATCGGTCATTTTAACAACCCAAGACATATAGAGCTCCCTGTGCCCGGCCCCATGCCGGTCACCCGTAAATACCCCATCCAACACCAAATTGCCACCATGCCGCATCCGGCCACGGAGGGCGGCGCATGCATGGAGAAACACCAATGCCACAGATCGACCGTACCGGCGTTATCTCTTTCGGCGATGCAAGCATCGTAGTTCGTACCGAAGGCTACCCTCATCGCACGGCCTGGGCTGACCAGAAGGCCTGGGAAGGCAAGTTCAAGCGCGAAGTCTTCGCCCGTGTGGTGCAGCAGCTGAACCGTATGGGCTGGAAATGCCAGCTTCCAGCCTTCAATCAGCGCGAGAAGGATCAATACCCGACCATCTACGAGGACTGCCGGCGCAGCGAGCGCGAGTGCCGGCGCGGCGATCTTCAGGGAAATCTGAAGATGGACTTCGGCACGCTGAAATTTGAAATGTGGCAGGACGTTGCCAACGTACAGAACCGAAACGGCGGCCGCTACGACTTCGACAAGGAGAAGCGCATGCCGTACATGTTGCGCTTGCTCATGGAGCACACTCGCCGACGCCTGCGCGAGTACCTCATGAATGTTTTCACCGGTTACACCTTTGATCCTGGCCGTGACCTGAAGGTCGGACCAGGCCGCAACTGCGTCACAGCCATGGAAGCAGTGCTTGAAGACCGAAAGCACACCGGGCATTACGTCAAGGCTTTGGGCCGCGCCCCGTACACCAACGATGCGCAGCAGTCGGGGGATGGGCTGGTTATCGAGGACGGCATGCGTGTGTACGCGCTGGACTGGCACGGGCGCGTCGTGACGGGCATTGCCCTGTACGACCTCGGCGGTAAATGGAAGATCGTCACAGGCAAGTACTCAACGATCAGCAACGTTTGGCACAACAAGGTGTTCGTGAACAACCCTGGCGACCTCCGCCGTAAGCGCAACGACGACAAGGGTCGAAGCAGGCTTGAAAGGGAGTTGTCGACGGCAGTGGCCGCCATGAACTTCGAGCGCGCCGCCAAGCTGCGGGACATCCTGTTCCCGAAGGCCGAGCCTCTATTCATGATCTGGAGCGACAAGCACGGCGGCGGCTACTTCGGCCCGAACTACAGCGGCTACACCAGCGATACCACCCAGGCTGGCAAGTACACCCGGGCAGAGCTGAAGCCATACCTGGGCGATGCCGACGAGAAAGGCCACCTCCGCGCCGTACCGGTCCGCAAAGCCGCCTGACCCTCCGGCGCTGCCCGCCAGCGCCTTCCCCTATTCAACGATAACGCCTCCCCGGCGAGGGCGGCGCCATCGTCCAGTTACGGCTTGCTACCGAACTTGCATCCATGACGGATTGTTTTGAAGTGCCTCGTTGCAATCATCCCAGAATTGAAGCAACGCTGCTTTGGCATCTTCCGCGGTATCGAAAAGAGCAGATGGTATGGCTACTCCTCTCACCACATCGTCAACTTCGATTCCGTACTGCTCAGCATCGTGAAGGCGGACCACTCGAGCACGGGTTCCCCGCCCCACATTGATGAATCCGTCAGCTTTGAACTCCGCGACTACTTCAACTACCTGGACCATCTCTAACCCTCCGTTGGTGAAAGTGATGGCACTTTAGCATGCACTTGAGATTTTCCCATGCCCACAGCAATTGACCTATTCGCCGGCCTCGGCGGATGGAGCACCGGCGCGCGCGCCGCCGGCGTCCAGGTTCTCTGGGCGGCAAACCACTGGCCAGAGGCAGTGAAGTGGCACGCGGCCAACCACAAAGACACCGAACACGTCTGCCAGGACCTTCAGCAAGCGAACTGGGCGAAAGTGCCGCGCTCGGACATCGGCATCGCCTCTCCATGCTGCCAAGGCTTCACCAACGCCCGTGGCAAGAAGAGCGGAAACCCGGAGCATGATGCATCGCGCTCGACAGCCTGGGCCGTTCCCTCTGCTGCCGAAGTATTGGATCAGGATGCTTGGGTGGTCGAGAACGTCCCTGAGTTCGTGAACTGGGTGCTCTACCCCAGTTGGGTGGATGCGATGAGGCGCCTGGGCTACCAGGTGGCGCCGCACATTGTCGATTGCGCCGACCTCGGCGTGCCGCAGCACCGGGTGCGCCTCTTCTTGATCTGCACAAAGAGCAAGGCTCCGATTCAGCTGCAGCTGCAACACTGCGAGCACGTGCCGGCCAGCAGCTTCCTCGACTTCGACGCCGGGCGCTGGTCACAGATCGAGAAACCAGGCCGGGCCCAGGCCACACTCAACCGAGTTCGCAACGGGCGCCAGCGCTTCGGCGACCGCTTTATCATGCCCTATTACGGCAAGGGCTCCGGCACCACTGGCCGCGACATCAACCGGCCGATCGGAACCATCACTACCTTGGACCGCTGGGCCCTGGTCGACGGTGACCGGATGCGGATGCTCAGCGCCAGCGAGGCCCTAGCTGCCATGTCGTTCCCGGATGACACTCTGCGGCCGGACAACCACCGGTTGACCATGCATATGGCAGGCAATGCGGTACCGACACTGGCGGGTCAGCGGGTGATTGAAGCGCTGTTAAGTACGGTGTGAACTCTCAAGCCTATCTAATCATTTTCTGAATCGAGACATACCACTCACCTGGCTCGGAGCTTGCCGTAGGGACCACTTCAAAATACTGGCTGCCATACTGCCCATCAGACTTCATGTACCTGATCATGAACTCCCATTTCTCTTCCTCTCCGATGATATCGACCACATTAAAACTGGATGCACTATTCCTTTCCATAATAGCGAAGTTGAACACAGCCGAGGGCATAGAACTCGCCCCAATCACGTAAACAACGACCTGCTCACAGATCGCTCCAACGTTAGATAGCGTAAAGCTACAGATTTCGCATCGACCACTTTCATCGAACTCCTCGCTGAGCCCTCCGAATTTAAGGTGAAAAACGGGCTCCAGCGACAACTGTTGATACATCAGGGACTTCTTGGTTGCGATCGCAAGTTCAGTTTGCTGCTCGACAGAGGCCTTTAGTTCTTTAGCCTGAAGGATCAGAGCATCTGAACTAATTCGAAGCTCGAACCCCTGCTGCACGAAGCCAAGCACTAGCCAAAGAAAGGCTAATGGACTGAACACGCCCGCCATGAAGTCTCCAACAGCGTTCAATTCCATACCTTTTAAGGTTGCAATTTTATCCCCAACGGACCAGTACATAAAAACTGCGTAGAACACACTTAGAGCAACCCCAAACCAAAATAGCGACCTTCGCATTACAGCCTCATAAATGCCTGTTAAACCAACATATTGGCATAACCCTGATTAGCAGAGGTATCCCCATGCCCCAGAAAACCGATCCAGCAACACAGAGATGGTCAGCGTGCCTCGCGAGCCTACGCGGGAAATGCTGGCAGCAGCTCGAGATGTAAACGGCATATTCCCCACATGGCGTGCAATGGTTGCCGCAGCGCCAGCCCAGCAGCCCCACGCCGAGCCCATAGCCTGGATGGTTGGTACTGCCTTCTGGTGGACCAAAGAAGAGGCAGAGAGGGACGCGGCGGCGACTGGACTGCCTATTGTCCCCGTTGGGCCGTTGGTATCCATCCCCGACGAGTACTGCCTGATGCCCAAGCGGCTCACGGCGGAGAACGGAGCCAAGGCACTGCTGCTCGGCGAGTTCAAGCTGGAGGTCACCCAGGAATGCCCGGAATGCCGCGAACTGGATGAGCCAGTTGAAGGCTGCGAGATATGCGATGGCGAGGATGAGTACGCACAGCGCCACACAATTCCGTGGGATCAGATCAAGTTCATTTACAGCGAGGCCGTGAAGGGTCTCGCTCTTCAGCCGAACACCGCCCGGTAAGCTAAATGCAGTGCAGAGCACATTTGTACTCCGCCCAGCTGCCACCCCTTTCCCCTATCCCGAGCAGGCGACCTGGTCGAATTTTGGGAGAGTGTCTGTAGCAATGCGGCGGGCCCGTCCAACACCCCAGGCTAAAGCCCTGGTCATGGATTCACCGGGACGGGAATCGAACGCCTCTTCGTGAAGGGCCATGCCACTCGCGGCATACACCCCAATGAACATCTGCGTGTTACCCGTTCGCGACAGGCGCACCTGAACATCAATGTGCGTTCCATCGCTGAGGGTTTCGTCGTGAGCACGATGGTGAAGCGTTGGATCAGCCCACCCCCAGAAAACTTCACCGCGAATCCTCATGTCGGCCTCCTACGACTTTAGTTGTATGCCACAGGTGAACCCTCACCATAGCCAAAGCGAGGCGAGACGCAATCTCGGTATCGCAGCTTGAGAACTGAATCGGACCACCGGCCGATTTTCTTGTACCGAACCAAACCCCTTGTACAACTCACTGCCGCGATATGGCGGCCAAGGACGAAGTCATGTCTGAAGAAAAGCAACTGATCCAGCCGCTGCAGGTTGAGCGCGACGAATACGGCTTCTGGACTCACCCGGCCTGGCCGGACGACGGCGACGAATGCGCGCTGCCCAAGACCTGGTTTGCCGAGCACGGGCTGGAGCTGTGCCTGGTTGAAATGGAGAGCGACGGGCCGGAAGAGATGATCGAGGCCTGGATGGATGACGGCGACTACGACTGCAATCAGTGGCAGCCAAGCAAGCCGTCCGGCGACGGCTGGTTCATCTTCTCCATCCACGACACCGAGGACGGCCCACTCTGCGTTTGGGTCCGCCAAAAGGTGGCGGCATGAGGCTGAAACAGTATCCGCTGGACGTGCAAAGCGTTGGCAGCGACACCTACATCGCAATGAGCAAGGGTCACCACGACCTCGATGTATTCATGGCTGAAGCCGTGAAGGAATACCCTGGTTGGTTCCTGGGAGGCCCGCAGCACAAATGGTGCAAGACGGTGCCGGATCGCTCTGGCGAGTTCGCGCACCGATACGTGTTCGTCGAGGAAGGCACGCCAGGCGCATGGCCGGCGACCTACTGCTGGGAGTTCGGCGAGGACTACAAGCGCTACAACGCCGAGGTGCAGCCATGAAGCTCACTGAGCGCCAGCAAGATGTTCTCGAAACACTGCGAGATATCGGCCGGGACAACGCTGTCCGTTACCGCAGCAAGACGTCCCACCTCTACCAGCAGGACTGCGAGAAGCTTCTGAAAGGGGACGAGGCGTGTGTGTTTGGCCTTGGCGGCCTGACTTGGCAGGTAGGCGAGCGGCTGGGGCTTGCCGCGGCGGCGGTGCTCAGCACCTTCAAAGCCCTAGAGAAGAAGGGGCTGATCATTCGCGAGACTTACAACCCGCGATACCAGCGTCCGCTCTACTGGTGGCCCGTAGGCCTGGCCAAGGCGCTGGCAGACGAGCACACGCCTAGTGTGGAGGTGAACCGATGACCCGCCTCGCCCTCTGCCTCCTGCTGCTGGCCACCGGCGCCAGCGCTGCAACTCCCGATGCAGAAATACGCCGGATTGAGCGTGAAGACATGAGCTTTGGCGATGGCGTGACCATCATTCACGACGATCGCCGCGAGGTTACATGCTGGGTAGCAAGTAGCTGGTACGGGAAAGGCATCAGCTGCATCCCCGACAGCCAGCTGCAGGCCGGCAACGAGCGCCAGCTCTCCCCGCACGAAACCCAACCCGAACCTACACCCGCTATGGCGCCTGGGCGCTGGATTGATGAGAGATATCAGCTGTGAGCGAAGAGATGCGTGAGCAGTTCGAGGCGTGGCACCTCGACCGTTACTGCGGCGGCGTCGAGCGCCTGAGGAAGTGCGTGAATGCCGAAGACGTTTACTACTACGCCGAAACCCAAACCCGATGGGTGTCATGGCGCGCCTCCCGCGAGGCCGTGGTCATTCAAATGCCCGACATGAAAAGCGAGCAGTACTGGGAGCAGTTCGAGGATGTGGAAGGTGAGTCGTTCCTCTTCCCGAAGTACCTCGGCCACCTCACTGCTGCGATCAAGGCTCAAGGCCTGAAGGTACTGCCATGACCGACCTGATCGAAGTGAGGGTATCCAACCTGGTCGGCGAGGCCTTGGGCTGGGCAGTAGGAAAGGCGGAAAGCTTGGACCTGCAGTTGGCCCCGCCCGGCTACAACGGCGTGCCGTGGCGTGTGTTCGCGCGGTACCAGGGTCAGGCGATCGAGCACACCAGGCGCTACAACCCGTGGGAAGACTGGGCGCTGGGCGGGCCGCTGATCGATAAGTACGAGGCTGACTTTCAATGGGTGCGCCCTGGAATGCTGAGGGCAGTTGTTTCGGTTGGTCAGTCTGTCGGGGCGGCTCGCGCAGAAACCCACTTGCTTGCCGCCGGACGCGCGATCGTCTCCGCCGCCCTCGGCGATACCGTCCAGGTGCCGACGGAGCTGATCAATGACCACTGAAGCAACCGACGTTCAGGGCCTGATGAAAGCCTGCCAGCGCGGCGTGGCCGGCAAAGGCCAGGCCATCGAAGCTGCCAACAACCTGCTGGCCGAGTGCTACGGCCTGCTGGGCAAGCTCGCCGCCGAGAACGAGGCGCTGCGCAAGGACGCCGAGCGGTACCGCGTCCTCCGCCAAGCAGACCTCGACACAATCCATAACGGCGGCCTATTCGCCGGACTGACGCCCGACAACATCGTGATCAACGGCCACGATCTTGATAGGCGCGCCGACGCCGTGATCGCAGCAAACAAGGAGGTACAGCCATGATCGCCCTCGCCTACATGGCCTACCTGATCTACAGGGGGCCGCGATGAGCGAAATGAGCAAGATCTATCCGCACATGACGGAGAAGGAAGAGCGAGAGCACTTCCGGAAACTGCTCGAAGAGGAAGAGCGTCAGCGCATCGCCCAGTTCTCGATGCTCAAGGCCGAGGACCATCACACCCACTGCCGCGACTGTGGCCGGTTCGTCGACAAGAGCCGCTGGCTGCTAAAGGCCTCGGCATGGGCTCAGCGCGGACAACGCCCGCTATGCACGCCCTGCTTCGCTGAGTACGACTTCGACTACGGCTGATTCCAGCCTAACCCTTCCCCCACTACTCAAGCCCGCCGACATGCGCGGGCATGGAGAGCTATTGCCATGATCATCGACGATGTGATGACCGACAAGATCACGCTCCACGGCCTAGGCTTCGTCCAGGTGCAGCTGCAGGGCGACCAACGCCTGCACGTGTGGCACCCCGAACTGCCGCGGCGCAGCTGCTTCGAGCACTCGGCCATTCACGATCACCGCTTCAGCTTCGTGTCCCGTGTGCTTGTCGGCGAACAGATCAACCATCGATACGAGCCTGTGCGGCACGCCGAGGGCGAGTTCGTGTTGTACCTGCATGAAGGGAAGCGCCAAGCCGGTGGCGGGCGCCCCTGGACGCCGGATGGCCGTGCCGATATGGCCCACCAAGGAACCGACCTGATCTATGCAGGCGGTGAATACCTTACCTACGCCTACGACTACCACAGAACCGAGCCAGGTGGTGACGGCCGAGTAGCGACCATCATGCGTAAGGATGCCGAGTTCCCGGAAGGTGCCCACTCCACCTGCCGCTACGGTGTCCAGCCGGATACGGATTTCGACCGCTACCAATGGCCCGCCGCTCGACTCTGGGAAGTCGTGCGCGAAGTGCTGCTGGCCTGACCACAACCTGCCGCCACCGGCGGCGTGGAGACCATCATGCAAGACGAAGAACGCCAGCCGGTGGCCTATGTGTCCGACAAGGTCCCGGAGGAGAGAATGGCTGAGCTGGTCGGTACGACCAAGCGGGCCCTGGAAGGCAAACGAAGCCGCGGCGTGATACCCGAGGGGGTCTGGAAGAAGATCGACGGCCGAATTTTTTACAGCATCAGGAGATACGAAGCGTGGCTGGAAGGAAGCTGGGGCTACCCACTGGAGTCGAATTCATCGGCAAGTCAATCCGGATCCGTTTTACTTGGAACGGTGAGCGTCGGTCCGAAACTCTCGCGTACCCCCAGACCGCCAAGGGGATCAAAGCGGCAGCCGATCTACGCGCTCAAGTAATCAGCCTGGCCAAGCACGGCGTATTGGATGAAAAACGATACGCCGAGCTCTTCCCTAACTCGAGCTACACGGCGCTAGCCAGCGAACTGATGTTTGGCGAATACGCTCAGAGCTGGCTGGACCGCCTGGAGGTGGTGCACGACACGCGGGTCAACTACAAAGGCTTGATGAACAACTACTGGATGCCCCATCTGGCAACGCTGCCTATCAAAGCGGTCACGCCGATGGTGCTGAGAGAGGTGGTCGCGAAGACCGAGTGGAAGAGTTCGACAGTCAAGCGCGCCGCTATCGCCCGGGTCAAGGCGATGTTCCGCGCGGCTGTGTTTGACGAGGTGGTGGACAGGAACCCGGCGGCATCGATTCAGTTGCCGCAGAAGAACAGGAAGCAGGTCGACCCCTTCACGGTGGAAGAAGCGGAGGCCCTGATCGAATGGATGTACGAAAACTTTTCCCGGTGCAACCAGGTGTTCGCAGCGTTCTACGAGTTCGCCTTTTACACCGGGATGCGTACCGGCGAGATCATGGCGCTGCGCTGGGACGAGATCGATTTCGAGAAAAAGACGGCTCACATCTGCCGGATCGTGGTCGAGAAGCAGGTGGTCGAGCGGACCAAGACCAAGTACACCCGCACCGTGATGCTTAACAGCCGGGCCCTAGGCGCGCTGGCCAGGGCCAAGGACATCGCGCATTACCGCTCCAAGCAAAAACGCCGGGTGTCGACCGAGTCGCCGTTCATCTTCCAGCCAGCAGGCTCGTCGCCACACATCACCGTACCCGAGACCGCCGGTAAGCACTTCAACCAAGCAGTGGAAGCGAAGGGCTTCAGGCATCGCCCCCAGTACAACTGCCGGCACACTTATGCCACGATGTGCCTCATGTCAGGGATGAATCCGGCATTCATTGCAGGGCAGCTTGGACACTCGGTGCAGGTCCTCCTCTCGACCTACGCCAAATGGCTGAATTCCGCCAACGACTGGGCCGAACTGGCGAAGCTGGAAGCGAACGTAATTGGTACAGAATTGGTACAGGATTAAATTTCGTTCACGTTGCGCCCTTTAGTCATAAGGCATTCGACAGCAATTCAGCCATACTCCAGAATGCAGCGGTTTTTTGGGGGAAAACCCTTGCACAGCCAACGACATACCAACTTTTAGTGAGCCTCAACGTGAAAACATCCCTGTCCATCCTCAGCCTGCTGCTGTTGCTCACAGGTACTGCGACCCTTCCGTCGACCGCTGCTGCACAACCCCCGGCCCAGGTTCAACGCGACCCGTCCAAGCTGCACCTTGCCTCGGGCAGCGCCCTGCTGATCGACCTGAACACCAACCAGGAGCTGTATTCAAGCCACGCTGACCGCGTGGTGCCGATTGCCTCGGTGACCAAGCTGATGACGGCGATGGTAGTGCTGGATGCCAAGCAGCCCATGGATGAGATGCTCACCATGACCATTGCCAACAACCCGGAAATGAAAGGCGTGTATTCGCGTGTGCGGCTGGGCAGCCAACTCGACCGCCGCGAAACCTTGCTGATTACCCTGATGTCGTCGGAAAACCGCGCGGCCAACACCCTGGCCAACCATTACCCCGGCGGTTACCCGGCGTTCATCAAGGCGATGAACGCCAAGGCCCGCAGCCTGGGCATGGCGCACACCCGCTACGTCGAGCCGACCGGCCTTTCGACGCAGAACGTGTCCACGGCCCGTGACCTGGCCAAGCTGCTGATGGCTTCGCGCAAGTACCCGATGCTGAGCGAGCTGTCGACCACCCGCGAGAAGACCGTGGCCTTCCGCAAGCCCAACTACACCTTGGGCTTTCGCAACACCGACCACCTGGTGAACAAGAGCAACTGGGACATCAAGCTGACCAAGACCGGCTTTACCAATGAAGCCGGGCACTGCCTGGTGTTGCTGACCCGCATGGACAACCGCCCGGTGGCGATGGTGATCCTCGACGCCTTTGGCAAGTACACCCACTTCGCCGATGCCAGCCGCATGCGTCAGTGGCTGGAAACCGGCGCTGCCAAACCGGCGCCGGCAGTGGCCATGCAGTACAAGGCGGAGCGGCAGAACAAGGGCCGCCTGGCGGCCGAATGACCGCCACCTGATGCTACCCGGCCCCTGCAGGAGCGGCCTTGTGTCGCGATGGGCTGCAACGCAGCCCCGACGATTTGTGCATTGATGCCAACATCCCGGGGCCGCGTCGCAGCCCATCGCGACACAAGGCCGCTCCTACAGGGGACCGTATCCGCTGTCAGGCCGTGGTGCTGACCATCCCGCCCGCGCTGCTGCCACCTGTTTTCTGTAGCGCTTCAAGCAACTGCGCGGTGGCCTGCAGGATTTCACCATTGATGGTGGCGATGCTCGCCTGCTTGGCGGACACAGCTGCCAGCTTGGTGGTTTCGTCCATCTTCTGCGCCATCAACTGGGCCAGTTGCTTCTGTTCCTCGGCCAGTTGCTTTTGCAGCTTCTTGATCATTTCGCGCAATTGCCTGATGTGCGCAGGCTCGGAACTCTCACTGCTGCCCTGGGCACCCTGAGCCTGGGCGCCACCGTTCAATTTCGACGTGTCGGCCTGAGTGCCGGCCCCACTCTCTTCAGTCTTCTGCGCATCCTGGCTGTCGGCAGCCTGGGTTGCAATCACCGCCTGGGGCGTGGTGCTGATGCTGACTGCTGCAATACCTGTCATGTCTTTCTCCCTGCGTTGCAAATGGGTCCTTGGGTTGTTCTGCCTATCGGCCGGCAGGCGCAAGCCTTTAGCCCCCCGTTGCAAGCGGCCAGTCGCCCGCCAGTAAATTCCCCATCGTTTGGCTCGTTCCACCCAATGTACAAGCGCAGGCGCCGGCCTCTCCCGGCGTGCGTCAACATTCGACCATTATGGAACCGCAGCCATGAGCCAGTCTGCAAAACCGGAAACCATCAAGGACCTGATCGGCGTGGGCTTCGGCCCTTCCAACCTGGCCCTGGCCATCGCCCTGGAAGAACTCGCCGAGTCTCAGGGCCATGCCCTCGACGCGCTGTTCATCGACAAACAACAGGACTATCGCTGGCACGGCGAAACCCTGGCCACCCAGAGCGAGTTGCAGATCTCGTTCCTCAAGGACCTGGTGTCGCTGCGCAACCCCACCAGCCCCTACAGCTTCGTCAACTACCTGCACCAGAAACAGCGCCTGGCCGACTTCATCAACCTCGGCACCTTCTACCCCTGCCGCCTCGAGTACAACGACTACCTGCGCTGGGCCGCCGAGCACTTCGCCACCCAGGCGGTATATGGCGAGGAAGTGCTGCGCATCGAACCGGACGTACAGGCGGGTCGGGTCGAGCACCTGCGCCTGGTCTCGCGCGACGCCCAGGGCCGCGAATACAGCCGTCGCACCCGTTCGGTGGTGGTCGCCAGCGGCGGCACGCCGAAAATTCCGGAAAAGTTCGGCGCCTTCAAGGACGACCCGCGAGTATTCCACCACTCCCAGTACCTGAGCAGCCTGAACAAGCTGCCATGCACCGTGGGCAGGCCGATGCGCATTGCCGTGATCGGTTCGGGCCAGAGCGCCGCCGAGGCGTTCATCGACCTCAATGACAGCTACCCGTCGGTCAAGGTCGACATAATCCTGCGCGGTTCGGCCCTCAAGCCTGCCGATGACAGCCCGTTCGTCAACGAGATCTTCTCGCCGGACTACACCGACCTGGTCTACAACGAACCGGCCGACCAACGCAGCAAGCTGCTGGGCGAATACCACAACACCAACTATTCAGTGGTCGATCTAAACCTCATCGAACGCATCTACGGCATCCTTTACCGGCAGAAGGTTGCCCACCAGTACCGCCACAACGTGCTGTGCCGGCGCCAGGTCGAAGCCGTCGTGGCCACCCGCGAAGGCCTGGAGCTGACCCTGCGCGACCTTGCCACCGGCCAGCAGCAGACCCACCGCTACGACGCAGTGATACTCGCCACCGGCTACGAGCGCCGCTCACACCGTGACCTGCTGGCGCCCCTGGCCGGCTACGTGGAAGATTTCAGCGTCGACCGCAACTACCGCATGCTGGCCAGCCCCGACCTGCAGGCCTCGGTGTACCTCCAGGGCTTCTGCGAAAACAGCCACGGCCTGAGTGACACCCTGCTCTCGGTGCTGCCGGCGCGCGCTGCAGAAATTGGCCGCGCGCTGTACCAGGACCTGGCGCATCTGCACGACAAGCCGCAACCGGCATTGGCCCTGACCCACGCCTGATCCCCTGCCCTCAAGGCATGCACAGGTCCTGTAGGAGCGGCCTTGTGTCGCGAAAGGGCTGCAAAGCAGCCCCGGCAATTTGTGCATCTGCGCTGAAACCCTGGGGCTGCTGCGCAGCCCTTTCGCGACACAAGGCCGCTCCTACAGGGTCGCGCCAGCTTTCAGGTTTCTTTGCCTGAAACATTTGCTTGCATTTAAAACGGCAGGTTTTCGATTCTCATTCGTCCTTATCAATACAGCCCCTCTTTGGCTGGGCACACGCTCGACTCCCCATTGCAGAAGACCGTCAGATGGCCAAATCACCGAAAAAATCCAAATCCAGGCTGTGGTTCCTGGTCCACAGCTGGCTCGCCTTGCCGATCTGGTTCTTTGTGCTGATCGTCTGCTTCACCGGCATGCTGGCGGTGGTCAGCCAGGAAATCGTCTGGCTGGCCAACCCGGATGTTCGCGCCAACAAGCCCGACGCCGACGCCGAGCGCCTGAGCTTCCAGCAGGTGCTGGACGCCCTGCACAAGGCCGAGCCGGACATGGTGGTGGAGCGGCTGATCCAGCCCGACGGTTCGCACTTCGCGGTCAAAGCCAATGTCACTCTGCCTGACGGCACCAGCCCGACGTTGTATGTAAACCCCTACACCGGGGCCATCCAGGGCAAGACCCCGGACTTCAACTTCGAAGCCTTCACCCGCGCCCTGCACGGCTGGTGGCTGGTGCCGTTCACCAACGGTTTCAGCTGGGGCTGGTACCTGGTATCGCTGCTCGGCCTGCCCATGCTGGTTTCGCTGGTCACGGGCCTGGTGGTGTACAAGAAGTTCTGGAAGGGCTTCTTCAAGCCGGTGCGCACCGGCCATGGTTCTCGGATTTTCTGGGGCGACCTGCACCGCCTGGCCGGGGTCTGGTCGATCTGGTTCATTGCCGTCATTTCCATCACCGGCACCTGGTTCCTGATCCAGGCGATCCTTGCCGACAACCACATCACCATTTCCAGCCGGCCCATCGTGCCGGTCATCGCCCGTGAGGACGTGCCGCAAACCCCCAATGGCAGCCCGGCAGCGCGTATCGACCTGGATGAAGCGGCACGCATCGCCGGCCTGGCGGTCCCGGGGCTGGAGATCAGCTTTATCTCGCTGCCGGCCACCGCCTACAGCCACGTCACCCTGGCGGGGCCAGGCTGGTACCCGCTGATGTTCCAGAGCGCCTCGGTGAACCCGTACACGCGTAATGTCGACAGCCGGTTCCTGATCAGCGACCGCTCGGCCTTGGAGTTCGTCACCGAGTCCATGCGCCCGCTGCACACCGGCGATTTCGGCGGCCTGCCGATCAAGCTGGTGTGGTTCTTCTTCGGCCTGATCCTCACCCTGATGGTGTTCAGCGGTTTGCTGATCTGGACCAAACGCACCGCCCAGGCCACCGCCGCCGCCCTCAAGCGCAGCGAACGCGCACCGCGCATGGCGCGCCATGAACCCACCGTGGAGATCCGCCCATGAGCCAGGCCCAAGCCGTGCCCGTCAGCCCGCTGAAGCAACTGTGGCTGAAGTGGCGTTTTCACCTGAACATCCTGCTGATCCTCATCCCGCTGGGCTTCATGCCCAAGTACTTCGCCGACGCCAAGCTGTTCCGCGGCGAAGCGGGGCTCGGCGCCAATGTGATCAACGACATCCAGGTCGGCCCCTATACCCTGGACCTGGCCGAGATGCGTGACGAGCCCCCCCGCGCCGACGGCCCGGCGGGCCATTTCAAGGTCTTCAATGCATCGCTGTGCAAGGCCTGCGTCAACGGCGTCAAGGCAGCCTACCTGCGCATCGGCAAACCGCGCAGCCTGCGCGCCGCCGGCACGATTTTCTTCGGTGCGCCGTACAACATGGGCACCTCGCTGCCGATCCCGCCACGCACCAAGCCCGACGCGCAGATCTGGATCACCCTGGAGGGCTGGGACGGCAGCATGCACCAGGCGTCGGTCCCCCTGGCCAAGGCATCGCCAGCCACCGTGGCCTGGCTCGAGAAACAAGGAGGCAATAAATGAAACACCTGATGCGCACCCTCGCCCTGCCCTTGCTGGCGCTGGCCGCCGGCCCGGCACTGGCGCACAACCCGATGTGCGAATGCGAAGAACTGCCTGGCGGCCAGGTCAAGTGTACCGGTGGCTTCTCGGATGGTAGTGGTGCCCCAGGGGTCACCCTGGATGTGATCGGCTACGACGAACAGGTGCTGGTAGGCGGCAAGCTCGGTGACGATTCGACCCTGACCTTCAAGCGCCCGGACGGCGAGTTCTACGTGCTGTTCGATGCCGGCCCCGGGCACGTGGTGGAAGTCGACCACGCCGATATCGGCCAGCCATGAGCCGCGTCCAAGTGATTCGCCCGGCCGGTGCCGGGCACGAAACCCTTTACGTGCTGCTGGTCAGCCTGATGATCGTGGTACTCGCCGCCAGCGTGGTGCTGCTGCGCGGCGAGCGCGAGGACGAACAAGCCATCGCCAGCCACCAGATCGACGCGCGTCGCGACCTCACCGCCGCCGAGCAAGGCCTGTATACCGACCTGCGGGTGGCCTTCGACGAAATCCAGCTGCTGCGTGAAGAAAACGCCGCCGCGCCCAGCGTGCAGGCGCTGGCCGAGGAAGGCCTGCCGCCGTTCGTGGTCGATGCCGGCAGCCAGAGCCGCGGCAGCCACCAATGGTCGTGGCTGCAGCCCGGGGCCTACCTTGGCCGCAGCCAGGCCCCGGAAGTGGCCGGCAGCCTGCTGCTGATCCTGCCGGCCGACAGCACCGGCCAGGCCGATGTCTGGCTGCGCCGCGACAGCGCCGCAGTGGCCCCGGACGACCTTGGCCAGGCCGCCCTGATCGCCGCCGGCTGGCAGCAGGTGGTCAGCCATTACGACGCCGGGGTCACCCGCGAACACCGTCACTGAACCCAAGGACTCCCCCATGCTCCGCTCCGCCCTCGCCCTGCTCCTGGCCCTTGCCCTGCCGGCACAGGCCCTGGCCGATAACGGCAAGCCCCTGCGTATCGGCATTACCCTGCACCCCTACTACAGCTATGTGAGCAACATCGTCGGCGACAAGGCCGAAGTGGTGCCGCTGATTCCGGCAGGGTTCAACCCCCATGCCTACGAGCCACGGGCCGAGGACATCAAGCGTATCGGCACCCTGGACGTGGTGGTGCTCAACGGCGTCGGCCATGACGATTTCGCCGACCGCATGATCGCCGCCAGCGAAAAGCCCGGCATCACCACCATCGAGGCCAACCAGAACGTACCGTTGCTGGCCGCAACCGGCATTGCCGCCCGCGGCGCCGGCAAGGTGGTCAACCCGCACACCTTCCTGTCGATCAGCACCACCATCGCCCAGGTCAACAATATCGCCCGCGAACTGGGCAAGCTCGACCCGGACAACGCCAAGCTGTACACGCAAAACGCCCGCGCCTATGCCAAGCGCCTGCGCACATTGCGTGCCGATGCCCTGGCCAAGGTCACCGAGGCGCCCAGCGCCACCTTCCGGGTCGCCACCATCCATGCCGCCTACGACTACCTGGTACGTGACTTCGGCCTGGAGGTGACTGCGGTGGTCGAGCCAGCCCATGGCATCGAACCCAGCCCGGCCCAGCTGAAGAAGACCATCGACCAGCTCAAGGCGCTGGACGTGCGGGTGATCTTCTCGGAAATGGACTTCCCGTCGGCCTATGTCGAAACCATCCAGCGTGAATCCGGCGTGCGCCTGTACCCGCTGACGCACATTTCCTACGGCGAATACACCAAGGACAAGTACGAAGTGGAGATGAAGCGCAACCTCGACACCGTGGTCCGCGCCATCCAGGAGAACCGCGCATGACCGCCGCCGCCAACCTGGTGACAGCCTGCGGGCCGCGCATCGAGTTCGCTGGCATCGACCTGACCCTGGGCCGCACCCGCATCCTCGAACAGGTCAGCTTCAACGTCGCCGCCGGCAGCGTGCATGCCATCGTCGGCCCCAACGGCGGCGGCAAGAGTTCACTGATCAAGACCCTGCTCGGGCAGATGCCGCACCAGGGCCAGCTGACCCTTGACTGGCCCGGCGAACGCGAAGTGATCGGCTATGTGCCGCAGGCGCTGGAGTTCGACCGTGGCCTGCCGATGACCGTGGACGATTTCATGGCTGCCATGTGTCAGCGTCGCCCCGCCTTCCTGGGCCTGTCGCGCCGCGTGCAGCCAGCCATCGACGCGGCCCTCGTGCGGGTCGGCATGCTCGACAAGCGCAAACGGCGCATGGGCGCGCTTTCCGGTGGCGAACGCCAACGCGTGCTGCTGGCCCAGGGCCTGATCCCCGAGCCGCAACTGCTGGTGCTGGACGAACCGATGTCGGCCCTGGATGAAGCCGGCATCCAGGTGTTCGAGCAACTGCTGCAGGGCTGGCGTCAGGCAGGCACCACCGTGCTGTGGATCGAACACGACCTGGAGGCTGTGATGCGCCTGGCTGATCGGGTTACCGGCCTGAGCCGCCAGGTACTGTTCGACGCCCCACCCGCCCAGGCCCTTACCCCGCAGCGCCTGCTCGGCCTGTTCTCCGTTCACCCGCGTAGCGAGAGCCTTGCCTGATGAGTTTTGAAATCTTTCGGCAAACGGTCCAGGACTGGGCCGCTGCCGGCTACCTGCCCGAGGCGCTGGCCTACGGCTTCGTGGTCAATGCTTTGCTGGCCGGTTTGATGATAGGCCCGGTGCTGGGCGGCCTGGGTACCCTGGTGGTGGTCAAGCGCTTTGCCTTCTTCTCCGAGGCGGTCGGCCATGCCGCGTTGACCGGCGTGGCCATCGGCATCCTGCTGGGCGAACCCTACACTGGCCCCTACGGCAGCCTGTTCGGCTACTGCCTGCTGTTCGGCATCCTGCTCAACTTCCTGCGCAACCGCACCGGGCTGTCGCCGGATACGCTGATCGGCGTGTTTCTGTCGGTGTCGCTGGCGCTGGGCGCCAGCCTGCTGCTGATGCTGGCGGGCAAGATCAACGTGCACATCCTCGAGAACGTGCTGTTCGGCTCGGTGCTGACCGTCAGCGGTCAGGATCTGGTGGTGCTGGGTATCGTCGCGGTGCTGGTGCTGGCATTGGCCGTGCCGCTGTACAACCGCATCATGCTGGCCAGTTTCAACCCGCAGCTGGCGGCCGTGCGCGGGGTGGCGGTGAAAACCCTGGACTACCTGTTCGTGGTGCTGGTGACCCTGGTCACCGTGGCCTCGGTGAAGGTGATCGGGGCGATCCTGGTCGGGGCGCTGCTGGTGATTCCCGCTGCCGCCGCCCGCCTGGTCAGCCAGTCGCTGAAGGGCTTTTTCTTCCTGTCGCTGCTGATCGCCACGTTGAGCACGCTGCTCGGCATCCTGCTGCCGATCGTGTTCGACCTGCCGGTGCCGTCCGGCGCCGCGATCATCCTGGTCGCCGGCATCTGCTTCGCTCTGGCGGCGCTGGCCCGCGCCCTCGTTCCCCGCCTGCAAGGAAACCCGGCATGAACCTGAAACGCCTGACCCTGGCGCTGGCCCTGGCCGGCCTACCGTCGCTGTCCAACGCCACGCAAGTGCTGGCCACCCTGCCCGTCACCCACAGCCTGGCCAGCGCCCTGCTCGACGGCACCACGGTGCAGCTCACGCGTGCAGCCCCCGCCAACCTGCCTGCCAGCCGCCAACCTTCCTATTTCAGCGGGCGCGGTAGCGCCAGCCTGCACAAGGCCGCGCAGCAAGCCGACGCGGTGATCGGCGTGCGCTCGATCTGGCGTGACGACCCGCTGTACCCGATGGCCAGGCGCAGCAATATCCGGATCGTCGAGATCGACGCCGCACGGCCGGTGGATGGTGCGCTGCCGGGTATTGCGGTGAGCGGCGAGGAGGCCTATGGCGCCTACCCCTGGCTCAACCCGACCAACTTCGGGCGCATGGCCGACGTGGTAGCCAATGACCTGGAGCGGTTGGCGCCAGGCGACAAGGCGAAGATCCAGGGCAACCTGGCCGGGCTCAAACGCCAGTTGCTGGAGCTTTCGGCCAGCAGCCAGACACGCTTGGCCAAGGTCGACAACCTGACGGTGGTGAGCCTGTCGGAGCGGCTGGGTTATCTGGCCAGCGGGTTGAACCTGGACGTGGTCGAGCAGCCGCTGCCAGCCGAGTGGGATGCGGCTGCGCTGAAGGCGCTGGGGGACAACCTGAAGGCTCAGGATGTGGCGCTGGTGCTGGACCATCGGCAGCCGGGGGCGGCTGTGGCCGAGGTGATCAAGGCATCCGGGGCCAAGTTGGTGGTGGTGGAAAGTGACCCTGAGGATGCGTTTGCCGGGTTGAAGGCCAGTGTGGATCAGGTGGTTGGAGCACTGGGCGAAAGCTGATCAGGCAGGCTGGCACGGTCAATGTGGGAGCGGCCTTGCGTCGCGAAAGGGCCGCATCGCGGCCCCAGGATTTCAGCACAGATGCACAAATTTCTGGGGCTGCTGCGCAGCCCTTTCGCGACGCAAGGCCGCTCCCACAGTTGACCGCGTTGGATGACAGGCTAGCGCTTCATGCACCGCTGATAACGCTCATCCACCCGCCCGGCAAACCACGCCGTGGTCAGCTTGCGGGTGATCTTCGGGCTTTTCAGCTGGATCCCCGGCAGCACCGCCCGTGGCACCGGCTTGCCGGCTGCGGCATCGGCCAGGGCAAACACCCCGCTGTACAGCTTGCTGTCCTCGAAGGCCAAGCTATCGCCCTCCTCCAGCTGGCTGCGAATCTGCGGGTTGCGCAGGCCCAGTTTCCCTCCCAGTTTGCGTGCGGCCTTTTCCGTGGTCCCGGGCATGATCGAGCCCGGCGCCACCAGGTCGCCATCGAGCGCCAGCGTCACCCCTGTCACCTTGCTCAGTGCTGCCTGGAATGCCGCATTACGGCTGGCGTACCAGCCCGCATTGAAATCGGCGAAGCGGTACAGCTGGCGATCGTAGTTGGCCGAATAGCCCAGCAAGTGGGCGATGCCGAAATACATGCCGCCGCGCCGGGTGAACACTTCCTGGCGAATGCTACCGTCGTGGCTGTAGGGGTAATCCCGCGCATGCTTTTCCGCAAAATCGATGCTGACCTGCATCGGCCCACCTGTATGCACCGGGTTCAGCCCACCCAGCAAGGTCTTGCCCAGTGGCACGCGAGCGATGACTTCGTCATACAGCTCGCTCAACTGCTTCTCGCTGCGCACCGCCTGCAAACGCTGCTGGTAGCTCTTGCCATTACCCGACGGCGTCTTCAGTGCACCATCGACCAGCAGCTTGGGGATATGCAGGCGCGCGGCGCGGCGGTCGATTTCCTCCCGGGCGATACGCCCCAGGTTGGGCACCTGCGGGTCGGCATTGAAGGTCGATTCCTGCTCGGTCACCGCCAGCACCGCACACAGGTTGCTCTTGCTGGGGGCAATTCGCTGGGCCTCGAACGCCACCTGAATGTCCCGGGCCCAGCCCTCGCGGTCCTTGGCCTGGGCGGGCAACAGCCGCAGCAGTTGGGCACGGACCTTGGCCGGGTCCGCCTCGGGCGCTTCCTCACGGCGCCCGGCACAGCCTTGCAGCAGCGCCAGGGCCATCAACCCGGCGGCCAGTAACCGGCCGTTCAGGGCTGTTCACCGATCAGGTAGGTCTTGCTGATGTGCCGGAACAGCGGGTGGCTGGCACTGCCCATGAGCTCGAACAAAACCATTTCGCGGGTCACCACCTGCGCCCCTGCAGCCCGCATGCGGGCCAGCCCTGCGGCCTTGCTCGCCGGGGTACGGCTGTCACAGGCATCCTCGACCACGAACACCTGCTTGCCCAGCGCCAGCAGGCCGAGCACGGTCTGCAGCACACAGACGTGGGTTTCCATGCCACACACAATCACTTGCTCACGCGCCATCAAACTCGCTGGCAGGCACTCGGCGGCCACGCAGGAAAAATGGCTTTTCTCCACCACCTCGGCAGCCGGCGCTGCAGCCAGCAGCTCGGCCAGGGTATGGCCCAGGCCCTTGGGGTACTGCTCGGAAATCACCGTCGGCAGCTCCAGCTCGTTCGTAGCTGCCAGCAACCAGCGGGCCCGCGCGCGGGTGCCTTCAGGGTCACTCATGGCGCCGATGAGTTTTTCCTGGATGTCGACGACCAGCAGCGTGGCCTTGTGAGGATGGATCAGCATTGTCTGCCTCTTGCCTGGGAAAAGACCTAGCCTCCCCCAGGCAAGCGGTGACGTCAATCAGGCGGACAGCCGAAGCGGTTGCAGCGACGCGGTGAGCGCAGCGAGCACCCGGTCCTCATGCTCATGGATGAAGAAGTGGCCGCCAGGGAACATCTGCAGCGAGAACGCCCCGTGGGTTTCCTTGCGCCAGGCCTGCAACTGCTCGTCACTGGCGCGGTCCTGCATGCCGCCCAACACGTGCAGCGGGCACTGCAAGGCTGGCCGCTGGCGGTAGGCGTAGGTACCACACAACAGGAAGTCGGCGCGCAGGGTGGGCAAGGTCAGGCTCATCAGCTCGGCGTTGGCCAGCACTTCCTCGGGCGTGCCCTGAAGCTCGCGCAACTCGCCGATCAACTCGGCGTCGCTCTTGGGCTCACGCCAGTTCTTGCCGTCGTAGTCCTCACGGCGGGTCGGCGCTGCGGTACCGCAGGCGAACAGGGCCAGTGGTGCCGGGCAACCCAGCGCTTGCAGCTCATGGGCCAGCTCGAAGGCCAGCAAGGCGCCCAGGCTATGGCCGAGCAGCGCGTAGGGGGTGCTGGCCGCCAGGCGCTGTTCGGCGGCCAGTTGCCGGGCCAGGGCCTGCATGTCGGTGTGCAGTGGCTCGGCAATGCGCGCACCACGCCCGGGCAGTTCCACCGGGCGTACCTGCAGCCACGTCGGCAGCTTGCGCCGCCAACGGCTGTAGACCATGGCGCTGGCCCCCGAATACGGCAGGCACAGCAGGTTCAACGCAGTCACTGGGCGGCGGCTTCGGCCATTTTCTGGCGCAGGCTCAGCGGGCGCATGTCGGTCCAGACTTCATCGATGTAGGCCAGGCAGTCCTTCTTCAGGCCGCTCTTGCCTACGGCACGCCAACCGTTGGGGATCGCTTTGTAGTCGGGCCAGATCGAGTATTGCTCTTCGTGGTTGACCACTACCTGGAACTGAATATCGTCGCGGTCGAAAACGGAAGTCATTGCCTGTCTCCTTGAGTGATGAATGCCGCTGTGCGCTTGGCGCAGGGGGGGCTTTCAAGTAGACGTAGCGTGCGGCGGAAAAATTAGTAGGCCTGACGCGGTCCTCAGGTATCCCGCAACAGGTCGTGGGTATCGAGCAAGCGGAAGGCGACCTGCGGGTTGCGCTCCAGCCCGCGGCGGATCGCCGCCGGGATCGACTGCCGGGTCTTGCGGCACAGCCCGGGCTGGTCGTCCAGTTCGATGACGATGCCGCGCATGGTGCGCACCTCGTTGAAACCGGGGGCGATATGCACGCGGATGCCGAGGTTTTCGTACATCCGCTGCTGCAGGCGTTGCAGGTCTTCCAGGTCCTTGAGGTTTTCCAGGCGGTCGAGCAGGCGCTTTTCTTCCTGGCGGGTCAGCAGGAGGATGCGCTGGGCTGTCTGCGGGTGGTCGGCCAGGTGTTCGCGACCACAAATGCAGGCGCCAGGGGGGCAAGGTTGGCGCAGGGAAGGAGAATGGGTCATGGGGCAAGCATAGCCAGTTTTCATGCCGCCTGTGGGGGCCCTATCGCCGGCAAGCCGGCTCCTACAGAAGCCGCGATGGCTGATAAGAACTTTCCTGTCAGGATAAAAAATTTCACAAACCTCTAGACCGCCACCCCTCACTTCGCCTATAAATCGCCAAAAGGAAATTTATATTCCTGACAAGAAAACAATTTCGCATCGCGAAGCCTCTTTTGCCCTTGTGCCCGACCTGCCCCACTCCATCACGAGGCGTATCCGACATGCATTCCGCTCCCGATCACTTCATCCTGCGCGTCAGCTGCCCGGCCGTGTCGGGCATCGTCGCCGCGGTGACCACCTACCTGGCCGAGCACGGTTGCTACATCAGCGAGATGGCGCAGTTCGACGACGAGGACAACGGGCGCTTCTTCATGCGCGCGGTGTTCCGCTACAACACCGGTGTCGTGGGCGACACACCGCAGCTGGAAGCCGGCTTTGCCGATGTCGCCCAGCGCTTCGACATGCAATGGAGCCTGCACAGCAGTGCCCGGCCGATGCGCGTGCTGCTGATGGTGAGCAAGTTCGACCACTGCCTGTCCGACCTGCTGTACCGCCATGCCAAGGGCGAGCTGGACATGCAGATCACCGCCGTGGTCTCCAACCACCTGGACCTGCGTCCGATGGCCGAGCGCCAGGGCATCCGTTTCGTCTACCTGCCGGTCAGCAAGGACACCAAGGCCGAACAGGAAGCCGCGCTGCTGCGCATCGTCGAAGACACAGGTACCGAACTGGTGGTGCTGGCGCGCTACATGCAGATCCTCTCTGACGACCTGTGCCGCCAGCTGTCGGGCCGGGCGATCAACATTCACCATTCCTTCCTGCCCGGTTTCAAAGGCGCCAAACCCTATCACCAGGCTTACCAGCGCGGTGTGAAGCTGATCGGCGCCACCGCCCACTACGTCACCAGCGACCTGGACGAAGGCCCGATCATCGAGCAGGAAGTGCAGCGCGTGGACCACGCCTACGCACCGGACGACCTGGTGGCCATCGGCCGCGACACCGAGACCATCGCCCTCTCTCGCGCCGTGAAATACCACCTGGAGCATCGGGTGTTCCTGAACCACGACCGCACGGTGATCTTCAAATGAACGCCATTCCCAGTGTCAAGCTGATCGACGGCAAGGCGACTGCGACGCGGGTGCTGGCCGAGGTACGCGAGCAGGTGCAGAAACTGCGCCAGGGCGGTGTGCAGCCGGGCCTGGCGGTGGTGCTGGTAGGCGCCGACGCAGCCAGCCAGGTGTACGTGCGCAACAAGGTACTGCGTGCTGAAGAAGTGGGCATCCGCTCGCTGGAGCATCGCCTGCCCGCCGACACCAGCCAGGCCGAGCTGCTGGCCCTGATCGGGCGCCTCAACCGCGCCCCGGAGGTCAACGGCATCCTCGTGCAACTGCCGTTGCCGGCCCATATCGACGAGCACCGCATTCTCCAGGCGATCAGCCCACTGAAGGATGTGGACGGTTTCCACAGCGAGAACGTCGGCGGCCTGGCCCAGGGCCGCGATGTGCTCACCCCGTGCACGCCCAGCGGCTGCATGCGCCTGCTGCGCGATGCCTGTGGCGAGCTGCGTGGCAAGCATGCGGTGGTGGTCGGCCGCTCGAACATCGTCGGCAAGCCCATGGCCGCCCTGCTGCTGCAGGCCGACTGCACGGTGACCGTGGTGCACTCGCGCAGCCGCGACCTGCCGGCGTTGTGTCGCCAGGCCGACATCCTGGTGGCCGCAGTGGGCAAGCCACGGCTGATCGGTGCCAACTGGCTCAAGCCCGGCGCGGTGGTGATCGATGTCGGTATCAACCGCATCGACGAAGGCGGCCACAGCCGCCTGGTCGGCGATGTCGACTTCGCCGCAGCCCTGCCCCAGGTGGCCGGCATCACCCCGGTGCCCGGCGGGGTCGGCCCGATGACCATCGCCTACCTGATGAAAAACACCCTGCTCGCCCTCGACCTGCAACAACAGGCCGCCCACCAGGAGCGCACCTCATGCCTTTCGCCCTGCTGAAATACGGCCTGAGCGCCGACTACCCGGTGGAGGTCGACCTGCCACCACCGTGCGAACTCAAGCCACGCTATGACGTGGTGATCATCGGCGGTGGCGGCCACGGCCTGGCCATCGCCTACTACCTGGCCAAGTACCACGGCATCACCAATGTCGCCGTGCTGGAAAAGGCCTACCTCGGCGGCGGCAACACTGCGCGCAACACTGCGGTGATCCGCTCCAACTACCTCACCAGTGAGGGTGTGCGCTTTTACGCAGAATCGGTGCGCATGTTCCAGAACCTGTCGAACGAGTTCGACTTCAACATCATGTATTCCGAGCGCGGCCAACTCACCCTCGCGCACACCGACGCCACCGTGCGCGCTTTCCGCCAGCGCGCCGAGGTCAACAAGCACTTCGGTGGCCGCACGGAAATGATCGACCGCCAGCAGATCCGCGAACTGGTGCCCAGCCTGAACCTGGACCCGGGTCACCTGCCGGTGCTCGCCGGCCTGTGGCATATCGACGGCGCCACCGCGCGCCACGATGCAGTGGCCTGGGGCTACGCCAGGCAGGCGGCCAAGCGCGGCGTCGAGATCCACCAGCTGACCGAAGTGCAGGACCTGCTTATCCGTAACGGGCGCATCGAAGCGGTGAAGACCAACCGTGGCACCGTGCAGTGCGGTTGCGTGGTGCAGGCGGTGGCCGGGGCCAGTTCGCTGCTGATGGCCAAGGCCGGCATCCGTGCGCCGATCCATACCTACCCGCTGCAGGCGATGGTCACCCAGCCGTTCAAGCCGTTCCTCGATCCGCTGGTCAGCTCGTCGGCGCTGCACTGCTACGTGCAGCAGACCAGCCGTGGCGAGATCGTCTTTGGCGGCGGCTCCGACCCCTACCCGCTGTACAACACCCGCTCCACCCTCGACCTCAAGGAAAGCCTGCTGGCCCACGCCATCGAGATGTTCCCGTTCATGGCCAACGCCAAGCTGATGCGCCAGTGGGCCGGGATCACCGACATGACACCGGACTACAGCCCGATCATGGGCCTGTCGCCGGTGCGCAACTATTACCTGGACGCCGGCTGGGGCACCTGGGGTTTCAAGGCCACGCCGATCTGCGGCAAGACCATGGCCGAGCTGGTCGCCAGTGGCGGCAAGGTGCCGGAGCTGATCGCACCCTTTGCCCTGGAGCGCTTCAGCCGCTTCCAGCAAGTCAACGAAATGGGCGCTACTGCGGCCAGCCACTAAGGAGCGACGACGATGAAGATCCTGACCTGCCCCTTGAACGGCCCGCGCAATATCAGCGAGTTCACCTACGGAGGCGAATTCAAGGCGATGCCCGACCCTGCCACATGCAGCGACAGCGAATGGGCCGACTACGTGTTCAACAGCGACAACCTGGCCGGTGTGGTCACTGAATGGTGGCTGCACAACGCCTCCAGCTACTGGTTCCTGGCCGAACGCCACACCGTGAGCGACCAGGTACTGCGCACCTTCGACCCGAAAGAACTGTTCGACCGCCGCGTCGATTTCATCCCTGCCGCCACCCCGGAGATCGCCGGATGAACAGCCACAATCGCCTCCCCGCGCCCATGGGCCTGCTGATCGATCGCGAGCGGCCCCTGCATTTTCAGTTCGACGGCCAGGCCTGCCAGGGCTTTGCTGGTGACAGCATCGCCAGCGCCCTGCTCGGCAGCGGCCGCTGGCTGCTGTCGCGCTCGTTCAAGTACCACCGCCCGCGCGGCCCGCTGAGCATGGCCGGGCAGGATGCCAACACCCTGGTGCAGCTACCGGACGAGCCCAATGTACTCGCCGACCTGGAAGCCGCCCGCGATGGCCAGATCGTCGCGGGGCAGAACTTCAACGGTAGCCTGATGCACGACCGCGATGCCTACCTGGGCAAGTTTTCGCGTTTCATGCCGGTGGGCTTCTATTACCGCTCCTTCTACAAGCCCAAGGGCATGTGGAAGGTGTGGGAGCCGCTGATCCGCAAGAAGGCCGGCCTGGGTGTACTCGACCCAGGCTTCAGGCCGCGGTATCACGACAAGGCCTATCTGTTCGTCGACCTGGCCGTCATCGGCGCTGGCCCGGCGGGCCTGCGTGCGGCACTGGACGCGGCCAATGCCGGGGCCAAGGTGTTGCTTGTCGAGCAACAGCCGGTACTTGGCGGCTCGCTCACCTACGCCCGCTTCGACATCGCCGGCACCCGCGCGACCAGCCTGCGCCAGGAACTGCTGGCTGCCGTCGAGGGCCACTCGAATATCCAGGTGCTGCTGGAAGCCACCTGCAACGGCTGGTTCACCGACAACTACCTGCCGGTGATCCAGCACAACCGCCTTTACAAGGTGCGTGCCAGTCGTTGCCTGGTGGCGGCCGGTTCGTTCGACCAGCCGGTGGTGTTCCGCAACAACGACCTGCCGGGGGTCATGCTGACCAGTGCCGCACAGCGGCTGATGAAGCTGTACGCGGTCAAGCCGGGCCAGCGCGCGGTAATCCTCACCGGCCACGATGACGGCTACCTCGCCGCCCTCGACCTGCAGGAGCAAGGCGT
This sequence comes from Pseudomonas sp. TE3-3-F2023, assembly GCF_036784815.1. Lineage (NCBI taxonomy): Bacteria > Pseudomonadati > Pseudomonadota > Gammaproteobacteria > Pseudomonadales > Pseudomonadaceae > Pseudomonas > Pseudomonas sp. TE3-3-F2023. The sequence continues at coordinate 4,256,423 of NZ_CP145113.1, forward strand.
GGCGGTGGCTGCGGTGGTCGACATGCGCGCCGCGCCAGCCGATGCTGCACTGGCCGCCGAACTGAAGCACCGCGATATACCCGTGCACCTGGGCAGCACCGTGTACGAAGCCCTGCACGAAGCGGGCATGCGCCACGTGAGTGGCGTGGATATTCGCCCGATCACCGGTCAGGGCAAGGTCGGCCCGCATGGCCTGCGCCTGGCCTGCGACCTGCTGTGCATGTCGGCAGGCTACATGCCGGTGTACCAGTTGCTGTGCCAGGCTGGCGGCAAGCTGGCGTACGATGTGAACCGCGACGAATTCGTCATCAGCGACCTGCCGGCCGGGCTGGATATCGCCGGCTCGGTGAATGGCCGTCACGCACTGGGCAATGTGCTGGCCGACGCCACTCGCGGGGCTGCCGATGCGCTGGCAGCGCTGGGCCTGGAAGCGCCGGTGCAGCCCGTGTTCAGTGCCGAAGCCAAGGTCAACTTCCCCTGGCCGATCTTCCCCCACCCCAAGGGCAAGGATTTCGTCGACTTCGATGAAGACCTGCAAGTGCGCGACATCGTCAACGCCACCCGCAGCGGCTACCGCGACGTGCAACTGGTCAAGCGCTTTTCCACGGTCGGCATGGGCCCGTCCCAGGGCCGCCACTCGGCGCTGCCGACCGCACGCCTGGTGGCCCACGCCACCGGGCGCAGCATCAGCGAAACCGGGGTGACCACCGCCCGGCCACCGTTCCAGGCGGAAAGACTGGCCCACGTTGCCGGCCGCGCCTTCGACCCGTACCGGCAAACACCGATGCACCGCCGCCACCTGGAAGCCGGGGCGAAGATGATGCCGGCCGGCATCTGGCAGCGCCCGGCCTATTATGGCAAGCCCGAGGAACGCGAGCGCTGCATGCAGGAAGAAGCCCGCCATGTGCGCGAGAAGGTCGGCCTGATCGACGTTTCCACCCTCGGTGGCCTGGATGTACGCGGCCCCGACGCCGCCGAACTGCTGGAGCGCCTTTACACCTTCGGCTTCGCCAAGCTGGCCGTCGGCCGCACCCGTTACGCCCTGATGACCAACGAGCACGGCGTGGTGATCGATGACGGCGTTTGCGCCCGGCTGGGCGAGCAGCATTTCTACGTCACCGCCACCACCAGCGGCGTCGACCGCATCTACCAGCAGATGCTGAAGTGGAACGCGCAATGGCGCCTGGATGTGGACGTCACCAACGTCACCGCCGCCCTGGCCGCTGTGAACCTGGCCGGGCCGCTGGCACGCCAGGTGCTGGCCAAGGTGTGTGACGATGTGGACCTGTCGGCCGAGGCCTTCCCTTATCTCGGCGTACGCCTGGGCACTGTGGCCGGCATTGCCGCGCGCATCCTGCGGGTCGGCTTTGTGGGTGAACTGGGCTACGAAGTGCATGTGCCGGCGCGACACGCCGAGCGCCTGTGGGATGCCTTGATGCAGGCCGGCGCAGGGTTGGGCATTCGCCCGTTCGGTGTCGAGACCCAGCGCCTGCTGCGCCTGGAAAAGGGCCATGTGATCATCAGCCAGGACACTGATGGCATGACCCACCCGGCGGAGATCGACATGCAGTGGGCCATCGGGCGCAAGAAGCCATTTTTCGTCGGCAAGCGCTCGATCGAGATCCTCGAAGCGCAGCCGCTCAAGCGCAAGCTGGTCGGCTTCACACTACCCAAGGGCAGCCCGCAGCCGCTGGAGGGGCACCTGGTGCTGGATGGGCCGGACATCAGCGGCAACGTCACATCCTGCGAATACTCGCAAACCCTGGGGCAGATCATCGGCCTGGCTTACGCCGGTGCCCACCAGGCCACGCCAGGCATGCACATCCCGATCCGCGTGGAGGGCGGCGTGATGGTCAATGCCAAGGTGGTGCCTCTGCCTTTCCACGATCCCGACAACCTGCGCCAGGAGCTCTGAGCCATGACCAGTTTGCAAGCTGAAGCTTTTATTCCACGCAGCCCGCAGGCCGAGCTGTTGCACAACTGCGCGTTGACTGACCTGACCGATCTGGCGAGGGTCGGGTTTCGTGGTGGCGACAGTGCCGCTTGCCTGCAGGCGCGTGGCTACCGCTTGCCGTCGCTACCCAACCAGGCCGTGCGCCAGCAAGACGGTGGCTGGGTAGCGCGCTTGTCGCAGACCGAGTACCTGCTGCTGGGCAGCCTGGCCGACGGCGGTGCACGGGTGGCTGCCGAAGAGGCCGGGTGGGTGCAGGATACCCGCCGCCATTACCTGCTGCCGCGCCAGGACAGCCATGCCTGGCTGCAGCTGTCGGGGGTGCAATGCAGCGCGGTGATGGCCAAGTTGTGCGGGGTGGACTTGCGTGCCCAGGCGTTTCCCGTTGGGGCGGTGGCGCAGACATCGGCGGCGCGGATCAACGTGATCGTGCTGAATGTGGGGAATGATGAGAGGCCGGCGTTGCAGTTGCTGTTTGATCGGGCGTCGCTGGCGTATTTCCGTGAAGCAGTGCTGGATGCCATGGACGAGTTCGATGGTGGGTGGGCCGGGGTGGAGGAATTGATGCAATAACCTGTACCGGCCTCTTCGCGGGTAAACCCGCTCCCACAGGGTCATCACTGGGCTCGGGGCTGTGGAGTAGCTGTGGGAGCGGGTTCACCCGCGAAGAAGTTCACCCGGTGCCGAAGGTCAGAGCTGTACCAACCGCTCGCGCAGGAAGTTCACAAAACCCTGCACCGGCCGCGCCACCTGCCGGTGCTGCGGGTACACCGCAGACAGCTGCAGCGCCGGCGGCCGCCACTCATCCAGCACCGTCACCAGCTGCCCATCCGCCAGTGCCTGGCCCACGATGAAGGTTGGCAGATACGTCACCCCCATCCCGGCAATCGCGGCATCCCTGAGCAGCTCGCCATTGTTCGCCCGCATCCGCCCGGCCACCTGAATCACCTGTGCCTTGCCACCCTGGCTGAACTGCCACTGCACCTGCCGCGAATGCCCATATGGCAGGCAATCATGCCCCGCCAACTGCTCCGGCCTGGCCGGTACACCCCGTGCTTCCAGGTACGCCGGGCTCGCGCAATACACCCGCTCGACACTGGCGATGCGCCGCGCGATCAGGCTGGAGTCCTCCAGCGCGCCAATCCGTAGCGCCAGGTCATAGCCCTCGCCGATCAGGTCAACGGCGCGGTCGCTCAGATCCACTTCCACATCCACCTGCGGGTGCAACTGCAGGAACTCGGTCAGCAGGCAGCCCAGGTGCGCCATGGCGAACGACAGCGGCGCACTCAGGCGCAAGGTGCCACGCAAGGCCTGAGCCTGGCCGCTGATGTCGTGCTCCACCTGCTGCACTTCGCCCAGCAGGCGCAGCGCCGACTGGTAGTAGTGCTGGCCCAGCGGCGTAGCGTCCAGGCGCCGGGTGGAGCGATTGAGCAGGCGAACGCCCAGGCGCTCCTCCAACTGCATCAGGCGCCGGCTGACCGATTGCTTGGACATGCCCAGGCGGTCGGCCGCAGCAGTGAAACTGCCGGCCTCCATTACCTGGGCAAAGATCCGCATGTCTTCGTAAGGGTTCATTGTCTCGCTCTTGGTGACAGTCAAACGCTTTATAGCGGCTTTTTCCCATCAGCGCATCTCCCTAATCTACGCACAAGTCGCAGCGATGGCCCTGAAGGCCAGGCAAGACGCCCACTACCAACATTCAACAGATAAGGATTCGCTCATGAACATTGTCCACAAAACCCTTACCGCTTCCCTTCTGGCCCTGTCCGTCTCCAGCGCCTTCGCTGCTGGCAGCCCGGGTATAGAACAGCACACCCAGGCCTTCCTCGAAGCCCTGGAGCAAGGCGGCGGCAAGCCACTGGAGCAGCTCAGCCCGAAAGACGCCCGCGCAGTGCTGACCGGTGCCCAGGCCTCGGTCAAGGTCGATCTCTCGGGTATCGAGGTGCAGGAGCGCACCATCCAGGCCAACGGCGAGTCGATCAAACTGCAAGTGGTGCGCCCGGCCAACGTGAAGGGCGAGTTGCCGGTGTTCATGTTCTTCCACGGTGGCGGCTGGGTACTCGGCGATTTCCCGACCCACCAGCGGCTGATCCGCGACCTGGTGGTTGGCTCTGGGGCAGTGGCGGTCTACGTCGACTACACCCCATCGCCGGAAGCGCACTACCCGACGGCGATCAACCAGGCCTACGCCGCCACCCGCTGGGTAGCCGAGCATGGCAAGGAAATCGGCGTGGACGGCAAGCGCCTGGCCGTGGCCGGCAACAGCGTCGGCGGCAACATGGCGGCAGTAGTGGCCTTGAAAGCCAAAGAGGCCGGCACCCCGGCCCTGCGCTTCCAGCTGCTGCTGTGGCCGGTGACCGATGCCAGCTTCGAAACTGCGTCGTACAAGCAATTTGCCGAGGGGCATTTCCTTACCACCGGGATGATGAAGTGGTTCTGGGACAACTACACCACCGACGCCAAGGCACGGGCGCAGATCTACGCCTCGCCGTTGCGGGCCAGCAGTGAACAGTTGAAAGGCTTGCCGCCAGCGCTGGTGCAAACGGCGGAGTTCGATGTGCTGCGTGACGAGGGTGAGGCTTATGCCCGCAAGCTGAACGCTGCTGGGGTGACCGTTACCTCGGTACGCTACAACGGCATGATTCATGACTACGGGCTGCTCAACCCCTTACATCAGGTGCCTGCCGTGCAAGCGGCCATGCGCCAGGCCGCTGGCGAGCTGAAAGTGCACCTGCAATAACCTCATCCACCCATGCGGCAGGGCCTGGTGCCCTGCCGGCTCAGGAGACCCGTCATGCTCACCGTCCGCAACGCCAAAGACCGCGGCCTGGCCTTCCATGGCTGGCTGAAATCGTTCCACACCTTCTCCTTCGGCCACTACCGCAACCCGGACGAGCAAGGTTTCTCCGACCTGCTGGTGATCAACGACGACCGCGTCATCCCCGGCAAGGGCTTTGGCCAGCACCCGCACCGCGACATGGAGATTTTCTCCTACGTGCTGGAAGGCGCGCTGGAGCACAAGGACACGCTGGGCACCGGCTCGGTAATCCGCCCGGGCGATGTGCAGCTGATGAGCGCTGGCCACGGCGTGGCCCATAGCGAGTTCAACCACAGCCAGGTGCAGCCGGTGCACTTCCTGCAGATCTGGATCGTGCCGAACGTGCAAGGGGCAACACCGCGTTACCAGCAACAGCATTTCAGTACTGAAGAAAAGCGCGGCAAGCTGCGCCTGATCATCTCGCCGGATGGCGCCGAGGGGTCACTGCAGGTACGGCAGAACGCGCGGGTGTATGCCGGTCTGTTCGATGGTGACGAGCGTGCCACCCTGACCTTGCCGGAAAACCGCCATGCCTACGTGCACGTGGCCCGGGGCAGCATCGAGCTGAATGGGCAAGTGCTGAGCGAAGGGGATGGGGTGCGGGTGAGGCAGGAACAGGTGCTGGAACTGGGCAATGGGGTGGATGCCGAGGTGCTGGTGTTCGACCTGCGGCCGCATGAGTTGCCTGGCATGCCATAAGGCAGGTCCGGCCCTTTCGCGGGTAAACCCGCTCCCACAGGAACGCCACAGACTTCGAAATCTGTGGCGTACCTGTGGGAGCGGGTTTACCCGCGAAGGGGCCGCAAATCCAACTCAGGGCTCGAACCCTTCGACGATGATCACTTCAGCCTTCGCCACCCCCTGACGATGGCTGCAAGCCTCCTGGTACAGCTCGGACCGGTAGCACGCCAGCGCCTGTTCGTACGAATCGAACTCGATCACCACGCTACGCTGAGGGGTAAGCCGCCCTTCCATTGCCTCGCTACGCCCGCCACGGGCCAGGAAACGGCCACCGAATGCCTTGAAGGCAGCCGGGGCGCGTTGGGTGTACTGCTGGTATTGCTCGTGATCGGTCACGTCCACATGGGCGATCCAATAGGCCTTCATGCGCTGCTCTCCTGTTACGGCGATATTTGTGTATGATGGTATACCATAATAATCACCCCACCACAGTGAGCGTGCAACATGGCTTTCAACACCATCGACGAACTTCTCGAGGACTACCGGCAAGGCAAGATGGTCCTGCTGGTGGATGACGAGGACCGGGAAAACGAAGGCGACCTGCTGATCGCCGCCGAGCGTTGCGACGCCCACGCCATCAACTTCATGGCCCGTGAAGCGCGCGGGCTGATCTGCCTGACCCTGACCGACGAACACTGCCAACGCCTGGGCCTGGAGCAGATGGTGCCGGCCAACGGCAGCGTGTTCAGTACCGCCTTCACCGTATCGATCGAGGCGGCCACGGGCGTTACCACCGGTATTTCCGCCGCCGACCGAGCGCGTACCGTGGCGGCGGCCATGGCCCCCAACGCCCGCCCCGAAGACCTGGTGCAACCCGGCCACATCTTCCCCCTGCGCGCCCGCGAAGGCGGTGTGCTGACCCGCGCCGGCCACACCGAAGCCGGCTGCGACCTCGCACGCCTGGCCGGCTTCACCCCGGCGTCGGTAATCGTCGAAGTGCTCAACGACGACGGCACCATGGCCCGGCGCCCGGACCTGGAAGTGTTCGCTGCCCGGCACGGCATCAAGATCGGCACCATCGCCGACCTCATCCACTATCGCTTGAGCACCGAGCAGACCATCAAGCGTATCGGCGAACGCGAACTGCCGACGGTGCATGGCACCTTCCGCCTGGTCACCTACGAAGACCGCATCGAAGGTGGCGTACACATGGCCATGGTCATGGGCGATATCCGCCGCGAGCAGCCGACACTGGTGCGGGTGCACGTGATCGACCCGCTGCGCGACCTGGTCGGCGCCGAATACGCCGGCCCCGCCAACTGGACGCTTTGGGCGGCGCTGCAGAAGGTGGCCGAGGAAGGCGCCGGCGTGGTGGTGATCCTGGCCAACCATGAGTCCTCGCAGGCGCTGCTGGAGCGCGTGCCACAGCTGACCCAGCCGGTGCGGCCTTACCAGCGCGGGCAATCGAAGGTGTACTCGGAGGTGGGTACAGGCGCGCAGATCCTGCAGGACCTGGGCGTCGGCAAGCTGCGCCACCTGGGCCCGCCGCTGAAATACGCGGGGCTGGCGGGGTATGAGCTGGAGGTGGTGCAAAGCATCCCCTTCGAGCCCGGCCCCCTGTAGGAGCGGCAAATTGCAGAGGACGGAGTGATGGCCGGTAGCCTCATGCCTCTTGCCAAAAGTTTGGAATACCATAATATGATATCCCGTAGACCTTGAATCTGCAGGCCGGCACCTACAATCAAAAACGGCCACAAGACACTTTGTTTTAGCTGCTCCCCGAACACTGTTGGCGGGCGCACCACAAGCCCCGCCTCGAATAACAAAAGCAACGAGGGCGTAACCATGCTGTTGAGCAAACGTGTAACCGCAGTGCTGTCCGCCAGCCTGCTGACCCTGGCATGTCAGGCCGCCCAGGCCGCCGACAGCCTGAACTTCGTCAGCTGGGGCGGTACCACCCAGGACGCCCAGAAAGAAGCGTGGGCCGTACCCTTCACCAAAGCCACCGATATCAAGGTCGTCCAGGACGGCCCTACCGACTACGGCAAGCTCAAGGCCATGGTCGAGAGCGGCAACGTGCAGTGGGACGTGGTCGACGTCGAAGCCGACTTCGCCCTGCGTGCCGCCAGCGAAGGCCTGCTCGAACCCCTCGATTTCACCCAGATCAAGCGCGACAAGATCGACCCGCGCTTCGTCTCCGACCATGGCGTCGGCTCGTTCTTCTTCTCCTTCGTGCTCGGCTACAACGAAGGCAAGCTCGGTGCCAACAAACCGGTGGACTGGACCGCACTGTTCGATACCAAGACCTACCCCGGCAAGCGCGCCCTGTACAAATGGCCCAGCCCGGGTGTACTGGAACTGGCCCTGCTGGCCGACGGCGTAGCCCCCGACAAGCTGTACCCTCTGGACCTGGACCGCGCCTTCAAGAAGCTCGACACCATCAAGAAAGACATCGTCTGGTGGGGCGGTGGCGCCCAGTCGCAGCAACTGCTGGCCTCGGGTGAAGCCTCGCTCGGCCAGTTCTGGAACGGCCGCGTCTATGCCCTGCAGCAAGACGGTGCACCGGTGGGTGTGAGCTGGAAGCAGAACCTGGTCATGGCCGACTTCCTGGTCATCCCCAAAGGTGCCAAGAACAAGGACGCGGCCATGAAGTTCCTGGCCAATGCCAGCAGCGCCGAAGGCCAGGCCGAGTTCGCCAACAAGACCGCCTACGCGCCGGTGAACGTCGACAGCGTGGCCAAGCTGGACAAAGACCTCGCGCAGAACCTGCCGACCGCCTACGCCCAGGACCAGGTCACCCTCGACTTCGCCTACTGGGCCAAGAACGGCCAGGCCATCGCAGCCCGCTGGAATGAGTGGTTGGTCAAATGAAAGTCGCCATCAACGCCCTGCATGACGCGCAAGGTGCCCCCACGGGCACCGGCGCTCCGGGAACTGCCCCGCGCCGCGTCAGCCTGAGCCAGCGCTGGAAAGGCAGCCGCAATTTACTGCCGGCCCTGCTGTTCCTTGGCCTGTTCTTCTTCGCCCCGCTGGCCGGCCTGTTGCTGCGCGGGGTGCTGGAGCCGACGCCGGGCCTGGGCAACTACGAGCAGTTGTTCGCCAACTCGGCTTATGCACGGGTGCTGTTCAACACCTTCTCGGTGGCCGGCGTGGTCACCCTGATCAGCGTGCTGCTGGGCTTCCCGCTGGCCTGGGCAATTACCCTGGTGCCCAAGGGCTGGGGCCGCTGGTTGCTGAACATCGTGCTGCTGTCGATGTGGACGAGCCTGCTGGCGCGCACCTACTCGTGGCTGGTGCTGCTGCAGAGTTCGGGGGTGATCAACAAGGCGTTGATGGCCATGGGTATCATCGATGCCCCGCTGGAAATGGTGCACAACCTGACCGGCGTGGTGATCGGCATGAGCTACATCATGATCCCGTTCATCGTGCTGCCGCTGCAGGCGACCATGCACGCCATCGACCCGATGGTGCTGCAGGCCGGCTCGATCTGCGGCGCCAGCCCGTGGACCAATTTCTGGAAGGTGTTCCTGCCGCTGTGCCGCTCGGGGCTGTTCTCCGGGGCGCTGATGGTGTTCGTGATGTCGCTCGGTTACTACGTCACCCCGGCCCTGCTGGGCGGTGCGCAAAACATGATGCTGCCCGAATTCATCATCCAGCAGGTGCAGTCGTTCCTCAACTGGGGCCTGGCCAGCGCCGCCGCCGCACTGCTGGTGGTGATCACCCTGGTGCTCTTCTACCTGTACCTGAAGCTGCAGCCGGAATCCCCGGTCGGCAACGCGAGGTAAACCGCCATGCTCCTGTCTCCCAACGCCATGGGTCGCCCGCTGCGCACGGGCCTGTACCTGACCACCGGGGTCATCGCGGCCTTCCTGCTGCTGCCGGTGGTGTTCATCGTGTTGCTGTCGTTCGGCTCGTCGCAGTGGCTGGTGTTTCCGCCACCGGGCTGGACCTTCAAGTGGTACGGCCAGTTCTTCTCCAACCCGGAGTGGATGGACGCCGCGCTGGCCAGCCTGAAGGTGGCCGTGCTGACCACCATCGCCGCCGTGCTGCTCGGCCTGCCCACCGCGTTTGCCCTGGTGCGTGGCCGCTTCCCCGGCCGCGAGCTGCTGTATGGGCTGTTCACCATGCCGATGATCGTGCCGCTGGTGATCATTGCCGTAGCGGTGTACGCGCTGTTCCTCAAGCTCGGCTACACCGGCACACTGTTCGCCTTCGTGGTCAGCCACGTGATCGTCGCCCTGCCCTTCACCATCATCTCGATCATCAACTCGCTGAAGCTGTTCGACCAGTCGATCGAGGATGCCGCGGTGATCTGCGGCGCCTCGCGCCTGCAGGCAATCTTCAAGGTGACCTTCCCGGCGATTCGCCCGGGGATGATCGCTGGCGGCCTGTTTGCCTTCCTGGTGTCGTGGGATGAAGTGGTGCTGAGCGTGATGATGGCCAGCCCCGACCTGCAGACTCTGCCGGTGAAGATGTGGACCACCCTGCGCCAGGACCTCAGCCCGGTCATCGCCGTGGCCTCGACCCTGCTGATCGGCCTGTCGCTGCTTGTCATGTTCATTGCCGCCGCCTTGCGCCGGCGCACCGAAGCCAACGCCTGAGCGCGCGGAGAAAACAACAATGAGTGCAGTGATCAAAGACAACGCGCACGGCAAGACCCTGGTCAGCCTGCGCGGCCTGAACAAGCACTACGGCGACTTCACCGCCGTGGACAACCTCGACCTGGAAATCCAGGACGGCGAGTTCCTGACCTTCCTCGGTTCCAGCGGGTCGGGCAAGTCCACCACCCTGTCGATGCTGGCTGGCTTCGAAACACCGAGCAGCGGCGAGATCCTGGTCGATGGCCAGTCGCTGGTCAACGTGCCGCCGCACAAGCGTGACATCGGCATGGTGTTCCAGCGCTATTCGCTGTTCCCGCACCTGAACGTGCGCGACAACATCGGCTTCCCGCTGGCCATTCGCAAGCTCGGCGCCAGCGAAACCAGCAAGCGCGTCGACGCCATGCTCAAGCTGGTACAGCTGGAGAAGTTCGCCCACCGCAAGCCATCGCAGATGTCCGGTGGCCAGCAGCAGCGCGTGGCGATTGCCCGGGCCCTGGTGTACGAACCGCGCATCCTGCTGATGGACGAACCGCTCGGCGCGCTGGACAAAAAGCTGCGCGAAGACCTGCAGGATGAACTGCGCCAGTTGCACCGGCGCCTGGGCATCACCATCGTCTACGTCACCCACGACCAGGAAGAAGCCATGCGCCTGTCCCAGCGCATCGCCATCTTCAGCCATGGCAAGATCGTCGGCCTGGGCACCGGTTACGACCTGTACCAGAACCCGCCAAATGCCTTCGTCGCCTCGTTCCTGGGCAACTCCAACTTCCTGCGGATCAAGGCCAGCAGCAATGGCGCGGGCAGCTTCGAGGGCCAGCCGGTGGCTATCCGCCTGACCCCGGGCCTGGCCGCCTCGCAGGATGCGCTGATCATGGTGCGCCCGGAAAAGGCCCTGGCCCTGACCACCGAACAGGCCGCGCGCGAGCCGCTGCCGGCGGGCTGGAACGAGGTCAGCGCCAAGGTTGGCGAAGTGCTGTTCCTGGGCGAGAGCCAGACCTGCCATGTGGTGACTGCGGGCGGTACCGAGCTGACGGTCAAGGCGCTGTCGGCGGCTGGCATGCCGATGCAGCCGGGGGATACCGTGAAGGTGCGCTGGGCAGTGGCGGATGCGTGCATCTATACCGAGTGGGCAGAAAGTGACCTGAGCAAGTCTGCCGGGGCGCATTGATACCGCTGGGGCCGCTTTGCGGCCCGTTCGCCGGCAAGCCAGCTCCCACAGGTACAGCGCAGGTTTCAGGATTGGAAGGCCCCTGTGGGAGCTGGCTTGCCGGCGATGGGCTGCACAGCAGCCCCATTGACGCGAACATACAGGCATCAGGCAAAGCCCACTGCCCTATGGACTGTCACATCATCATCACGCCACTGTCGTAATCTGCCGGCCAACCCTATGCCACAGGCCTCCCGGCATGCACCGCCTGCTTGTCTTGCTGCTCTCCCTGCTACCGCTGGCGTCCCTGGCCGAGCCCGCTCACCTGCGCGTGCAAGGTTCCAACACCATCGGCGCGGCCTTGCTGCCGGCGCTGGTGCAAGGGCAATTGCGCGCACAGCAAGCTACCGCCATCGAACAATACCCGGGCAATCTGGCCAACGAGACTGTCATCACTGCGCGCGATACGCGTGGCCAGCCTTTGCGCATCGAAATCGCCGCACACGGTTCCAGCACCGGTTTCGTCGCCCTCGGCCATGGCGAGGCCGACCTGGCCGCCGCGTCACGGCCGATCAACGACAACGAAGCAAGCCAACTTCAGGCCTTGGGCGACCTGCGCGCCGCTGCCGCCGAACAAGTCATCGGCCTCGATGGCGTCGCCGTCATCGTTCACCCCGACAACCCGCTGCCACAGCTCACCACAGGGCAACTGGCACAAATTTTTGCCGGGCAGATCCAGCGCTGGGAGCAGTTGGGTGTTTCCGGCGGGGCCATCCACCTGTACGCCCGCGACGACCGCTCCGGTACCTTTGAGACTTTCAAGGCCCTGGTGCTGGAACCCCAGCACACCGAGCTTTCCCCCCAGGCCCAACGCTTCGAGTCCAGCGACGAACTGGCCGCGCGGGTAAGCACCGACCGCCAGGCCATCGGTTTCAGCAGCCTGGCGGCGGTGCATGGTGCCAAGGTGCTGGCGGTGGCCGAGGGTGACGCGCCGGCCATGCTGCCGGAGCGTGCACTGGTGGCCAGCGAGGACTACCCGCTATCGCGGCGCCTGTACTTCTACCTTCCGGCCAACCCCAAGCCCCAGGCCAAGGCCCTGGCCGATTTCGCCCAGAGCCCGGCGGGCCAGGTGATCGTCGCTGAGCAGGGTTTCGTTTCGCAGCAGATCAAGGCCCAACCTGTAGCTCCCCAGGCCGACATGCCGCCGCGCTATCGCACCTTGGTCCAGCAGGCACAGCGGTTGAGCGTTAACTTCCGCTTTCAGGAAGGCAGTGCCAGCCTCGACAACAAGGCCCTGCGCGATGTGCAGCGGGTGGCCGACTACCTGCGCCAAGCAGGCAAGTTGCAGCGCAAGGCGGTGCTGGTAGGCTTTGGCGACCCCAAGGAGACACCAGGCCGCGCCGCGCTGCTCTCCCGCCTGCGGGCCCAGGCGGTGCGCCGCGAGCTGGCGCGCGATGGCGTGGAGGTGCTGGAGGTGACGGGGATGGGGGATGACCTGCCAGTGGCAGGGAACGAGTTGGAGCAAGGGCGGCTGCGCAATCGCCGGGTGGAAGTGTGGGTGTATTGATCCGAAAGCGGCCCATATCCCTGCAGGCCTTGCCTGGCAAAGAAATGTAACAGCTCCCCATTCGGCATCACCGGCAAACGGGTCTAGGCTCAAGCCCATGTGATACCGGGCCCCTCTGACGGCTGCCAGGCCGCCATGTCGGATCACTGTTGCCATGCAACGTCGACATTGAAGGAGGGGCTCATGACAGCTCTGCAGACATTCCTCACCACCCCGTTCCTCGGTACCAGCGCCTGGTTGTGGCTGGTGTTCATGGCCATCGTCATCGGTTTGCTGGTACTCGACCTCGGCGTGCTGCACCGCCACGAGCGGGAAATCGAAATGCGCGAGAGCCTGCTGCTGTATTCGGGCTATTTCAGCGTCGGCGTGCTGTTCGGCGTCGGGGTCTGGTACCAGTTGGGCGCGCAGTCTGCGCTTGAGTTCTACACCGGGTTCCTGGTCGAGCAGTCGCTGTCGATGGACAACGTGTTCGTCATGGCGATGATCTTCAGCTATTTCGCCATCCCCCGCCGCTACCAGCACCGCGTGCTGTTCTGGGGCATCCTCGGGGTGGTTTTCCTGCGGGCGATCATGATCGGCGTGGGCGCGGCGCTGGTGCAGAACTTCGCCTGGGTACTGTATATCTTCGGTGCCTTCCTGCTGTTTACCGGGGTCAAGATGGCGCTGTCGAAGGAGGACAGCCGCCCGGACCTGGCGAACAACCCGGTCCTGAAATTCGTGCGTCGGCACATGCGGGTCACCGAGCAGATCCACGGCTCGCACTTTTTCGTGCAGCACACCCCGCCTGGGCAGCACAAGGCGCTACGCCATGCCACCCCGCTGTTCATGGCGCTGGTACTGATCGAACTGGCCGACCTGGTGTTCGCAGTCGACAGCGTCCCGGCAATCTTCGCCATCACCCAGGACCCGTTCATCGTCTACACCTCGAACATCTTCGCCATCCTCGGCTTGCGCTCGCTGTACTTTGCGCTGGCGGCACTGATGCACCGGTTCGTTTACCTCAAGTACGCGCTGGCACTGGTGCTGATCTTCATTGGCTGCAAGATCTTCTACCACGGCATGGTGGGCAAGGTGCCGGCGTTGTTGTCGTTGGGGGTGACGTTCGGGTTGTTGCTGGGTGGGGTGGTTGTTTCGCTGGTCAAGACGCGGGGGGAGAAGCCGGAAATCGAGGGTGCTCAATCCAGACAGCCTTCAAATGCCGATCGCACAGTAAGCGAGAAGGAGGAAGACCCGCAGATGCGGGTCTGACCATCCAGAGTGAGCCTTCAAGGGCCTCTTCGCGGGCTTGCCCGCTCCCACAGGTATTGCGCACAGCTTGGAGGCGGCACAGTTCCTGTGGGAGCGGGCAAGCCCGCGAAGAGGCCGGAACAGGCGGGCAAAATCACCGCCCGCTACGCATCATCTCCGCCGGCACATACTTGCCGATCTCATACTTGCCGATCGCTGCCCGATGCACTTCATCCGGCCCGTCGGCCAGGCGCAAGGTACGCTGCATGGCGTACATGTAAGCCAGCGGGAAATCGCCACTCACCCCTGCCCCGCCATGAATCTGGATAGCCCGGTCGATCACCTTCAGTGCCACGTTCGGCGCCACTACCTTGATCTGTGCAATCTCGCTGCGGGCGACCTTGTTGCCGACCGTGTCCATCATGTATGCCGCTTTCAACGTCAGCAGCCGGGCCATGTCGATCTCCATGCGCGAGTCGGCGATCTTGTCGACGTTGCCGCCCAGACGCGCCAGTGGCCGGCCGAAGGCGGTACGCTCCAACGAGCGCTTGCACATCAGCTCCAGCGCGCGCTCGGCCATGCCGATCGAGCGCATGCAGTGGTGGATGCGGCCGGGGCCAAGGCGCCCCTGGGCAATCTCGAAGCCACGGCCCTCACCCAGGATCACGTTCTCATACGGCACCCGCACGTTCTCGAAGAGCACCTCGGCGTGGCCATGGGGAGCATCGTCATAGCCGAACACCGGCAGTGGGCGCACGATTTTCACACCAGGCGCATCGGTGGGCACCAGCACCATCGAGTGCTGCTGGTGGCGTGGCCCTTCAGGGTTGGACAGGCCCATGAAGATCATTACCTTGCAGCGCGGGTCGCAAGCGCCGGAGGTCCACCACTTGCGGCCGTTGATTACCCATTGGTCACCGTCACGCACTGCAGTGGCGGCCATGTTGGTGGCATCCGAGGACGCCACGTCCGGTTCGGTCATGGCGAATGCCGAACGGATCTCGCCACGCAGCAGCGGCTCCAGCCACTGGCGCTTCTGCGCTTCGCTGCCATAACGCACCAGCACTTCCATGTTGCCGGTGTCCGGCGCCGAGCAGTTGAACGGCTCCGGGCCGAGCAACGAACGGCCCATGATTTCCGCCAGCGGGGCATATTCCAGGTTGCTCAGGCCGGCACCGTATTCCGATTCGGGCAGAAACAGGTTCCACAGCCCTTCGGCGCGCGCCTTGGCCTTGAGTTCTTCCATGATCGCGGTGGGCTGCCAGCGGTCACCCTCGGCGACCTGGCGCTCGAACACCGCCTCGGCGGGGTAGACATAGGCGTCCATGAACGCGCTGACGCGCTCACGCAGTGCCTGGACCTTGGGCGAATAGGCGAAATCCATCGGGGCTACCTTCACGGTTCGGAGTACATGGGCCAGAGCCTAGAGCAGCATGGCCCCATCCACCTAGTCTATTTTCCGCGTGTATAAACATTCATAACCGATATATGATCGGCCAATAATTCCAACAAAGAGCGGCGCCCATGAACCTCAGCAAGGTCGACCTCAACCTGTTCATCGTGTTCGATGCGATCTATACCGAAGCCAACCTGACCCGCGCCGGGCAGATCGTCGGCATCACCCAGCCGGCAGTGTCCAACGCCCTTTCGCGGCTGCGCGAAACCTTCAACGACCCGCTGTTCGTGCGTACCGCGCAAGGCATGGTGCCCACGCCCATGGCGCAGAACATCATCGGCCCGGTGCGCAATGCCCTGGCACTGCTGCGCACCTCGGTGCAGGAAAGCCGCATCTTCAACCCGCAACAGGCCAACAAGACCTTCCGCATCAGCATGACCGACCTTACCGAAGCGGTGATCCTGCCACCGCTGTTCCAGCGCTTGCGCCGCCTGGCGCCGGCGGTGCTGATCGAAAGCTTTTTGTGCAAGCGCCGCGAGACCACCAAGGAACTTGCCGCCGGCCGCCTGGACTTCGCCATCGACGCACCGTTGAACACCGACCCGCAGGTACGCCACGTCAAACTGATGCAAGACCGCTATGTCTGCGCCCTGCGCCAGGGCCACCCGCTGGCCGACAGCAAGCTGACCCTCGACAACTACCTGGGCATGACCCACATCCATATTTCCAGCCGTCGCAACGGCCTGGGCTATGTCGACCTGGCCTTGGGCAAGATGGGCGTACAGCGCAAGGTTGCCTTGCGCTCGCAGCATTACCTGATGGCCTCGCAGGTATTGCAGCAGACCGACATGGCGATGACCGTCCCCGAGCGCTTCGCCCGTCGCCATCAGTTGCGTTACCAGCCACTGCCGGTGGAGGTGCCTGCGCTGGAAACGCACCTGTACTGGCATGAAAGCACCGATCAGGACCCAGCCAACCGCTGGATGCGCGAGCAGATCACCGAGTTGTGCGAACGTGTGGTGGCCGAGGAAGAAAGGGCCTTGGCACCCGCCTGAAGAGGCTGACGAGGGCCTTTTGCTGAGCCCTCGTAACGGGGAGAAAAAATTTCCAAGAAAACCTCAGGAGATAGAAATTTTTCTTGAGCATCTTGAGAATAGAGCCGCTGGAAGCGAAAAATATCTCTCAAGCAGCGGGTACGCTTGCTCCAACGATCGTCGATTTCACGGCGACAGACACGGACCCGCCCCAATGCCCAGCGCCCCGCTCTACTTCGATTACGCCGCCACCACTCCGGTCGACGACCGGGTCATCGAAACCATGCTTGCCTGCCTTGGCAGCCAGGCCAACTTCGGCAACCCGGCATCCAGTGGCCATGCCTTTGGCCAGGCCGCCCGCCACGCCGTGGAGCAGGCCCGCCAGCAAGTGGCCGAACGCGTCGGCGCACAGGCCGCTGCACTGGTCTGGACATCAGGTGCGACCGAGTCCAACAACCTGGCGCTCAAGGGCATTGCCCAGGGCCTCGGCCAGCCCGGGCACCTGATCACCAGCCAACTGGAACACAAGGCCGTGCTCGACACGGTGGCCGAACTGGAGCGCCAGGGCTGGGCCGTTACCCGCCTGGCACCGGATGCCGCCGGCCTGATTCAGCCTGCGGCGGTGCAGGCAGCGTTGCGCGGCGACACACGCCTGGTGTCGCTGATGGCGGTCAACAATGAACTGGGTACGATCACTGACTTTGCCGCGATTGGCGAACAGGTACGTGCCCATGGTGCCCTGCTGCACGTGGATGCGGCGCAGGCGGTGGGCAAACTGGCCATCGACCTGAACGCGATGGCCGTGGACCTGATGTCGTTCTCGGCGCACAAGGTGTATGGGCCCAAGGGCATCGGTGCGCTCTACGTGGGGCCACGCGCCCGCATGCTGATGCGTGCGCAGATGCACGGCGGTGGCCATGAGCAGGGCCTGCGTTCCGGCACCCTGGCGACCCATCAGATTGCCGGCATGGGCAGCGCCTTTGCCTTGGCCGGCCAACCCGGCGACAGCGAAAACCTGCGCCTTGAGCAACTGGCAAGGCGTCTGCGCGAAGGCTTGCTGGCCCTGCCCGGCGTCACCCTCAACGGCTGCGCCAACCAGCGCATTCCCCATACCCTGAACCTGTGTATCGACAGCAAGGGCTTCAACAGCGCGGCGCTGGCCAGCGAGCTGGCGTTGTCGACCACCTCGGCCTGCAACTCTGCGAGCAATGCGGCCTCGCATGTGCTGCTCGCGCTGGGGCTGGATGAGCGCCAGGCACGCAACAGCGTGCGCCTGAGCATCGGGCGTTTCAGCAACGAGGCTGAAGTGGACAAGGCGCTCGAAGTGTTTGGCCGGGTGCTGACAGCGGCGTCAGCGGCACTTTGGTGAGCCTTCCCTAGAACAGCCGGCTGTCCGGGGTGAAGTCCTCGACCTCGAGCCTGGCACTGTTTGCCTGCGGATGGCGCGGGTTGAACAGGTAATTGGTGGTGCTGGGCATGATCGCGCTCGGCACCGGCAGCAGCAATGCCGAGCACTCGTCCAGAAAGCGGTTGCCCAGGCCCCGGGTCAGTTCGGTCTGGCTCGACCAGCCAGGCTGCAAGGCGGGCAACTGCGCTTGCGAAACGGTGTCGGGCAACTCGATACGCAGCAGCCGCATGGTGGTGGGGAAATCCTCAGGGTCGATCTCCAGGTGCACCAGCACCTCCAGCATCGCCCCGGCCGGGCTGGTGGCGGCGTACACCACTGGCCGGCCGGCCTGGTGCCAGCGGCCGCTGACACGCAAGCCGCCCGTTCCGCTCAAGTCTGCATAGGCGCTGATACGCCACAGAATCACAGGCCGAAGCCCTCGGCGATCTGCAGCAACATTTCTTCGACCTGGGTGGTGCCCTGCTGGGTGGTGAGCATCTGCATCGGTGTCAACCCCGAGAAGCGCTCTTTGGGCTTGGACAGCCAGCGCTTGGCCTTGCCCGCCTCACCGAACACGGCTTCGGCCATGGCGGTAATATGAGCCGAACGGAACAGCCGGTCGCTTTCTTCCACGGTCAGTGGCTGGTCACGTTCGATTCGGGTTTTCAGCGTGCGCAGGGGAATGATCTGGTCACGCTCCACGGGGGTGAACACGCCGAGCTCGGTCAGTTTCACCAGCCAGGTGGCGGCGAAGCCATGGGTGATGCGGGTGTGGATTTCGAAGTCACTGGCGAGTTCGGGGATTTCCAGCAGTGCATGCAGGCGCGCCCGGTACTCGTGGTAACCGTTGTCGCGAAGCACTTCGGCAAGCATGGCTCTCTCCTTTCCGGCGTTTGCCGACAAGTATGCGGCATATGCCGGACATATGCCAGTTCATGAGGCCTGTGAAAGCCTTGAAGGCGATGCCATCCTGTGGGAACGGCCCTGCTTCGCGAACGGGGCCGCAGGGCGGCCCCGGCAACCTCACAGGAAGGTGAACACCTGCGAAGCCGGCAAGCGCGACTTGTTCAAGCCAGCGTTGAAGTCCGTCTCGCTGCGATAGCCCAGGCTGAGAATGACCACACTGGTGAACCCACGCTCGCGCAAGCCCAGCTCGGCATCGAGAACCTTGCTGTCGAAGCCTTCGATCGGCGTAGCATCCAGCCCATGTGCCGCAGCCCCCAGCAAGGCAGTACCCAACGCCAGGTAAGTCTGCTTTTCCATCCAGTGCTGCACGTCCTTCTGGTCAAAGCGATGCAGGTCGACGTAGTGCCGGCGGCTCTGGTTCTGGCCGGCACGCGCCTGCTCATCACGGAAGCGGCCATCGGCAGCTTCCTGGTCGAGCACGGCATTGAGGTGCGCTTCAGTCATTTCGGTGCGGGTGCAGAACACGATCACATGCGAGGCATCGAGGATCTTCGACGAATTGTAGGCATAGCGCTCTGCGGTGCTCTTGGCCAGGCGGGCCTTGCCCTCGGCGCTGTCGGCAACGATGAAATGCCAAGGTTGCGAGTTGACAGAAGACGGGCTGTGGCGCAGTTGCTCGAGCAGCGCATCGACAGTGGCCTGGGGAATTCGGCGCGAGACATCGTAGGCTTTGGTGGTGTAACGGCGCTTGGCCAGCGAGACGGTATCCATGCAACAACTCCGGGATGAACAGGGGATTTGCCGAGCATATTATCTTTCCTGCAGAAAAGAAAAACCGGCATAATTCACCAACACTTTCACCCTAGGAGTGAAAATGCTGCGCATCGCAGACCTCGAACTGTTCGTCCGCAGCAGCGTGCTGGGCAGCTTCACCGCCGCCGCCCACGAGGCCGAACTGCTGCCAGGGCAGGTTGCCGCCGCGATCAAGCGCCTGGAGCGCGACCTGGACGTGCGCCTGTTCGCCCGCACCACCCGCAGCCTGCGCCTGACCGCCGAAGGCGAGTTGTACCTGCCGACTGCCCTGAATGTGCTGGAGAGCCTGCGCCAGGGGCGTGAAGACCTGCATGGCAACGCCAACACCCTGCGCGGCAACCTGCAGGTTTCGGCACCGTCCGACCTTGGCCGCAACATGCTGTTGCCGTGGCTGAGCGCCTTCCGCCGCGAGCACCCGGCCCTGCACCTGCGCTTCCTCCTGTCCGACCAGATCGCCGACCTCAACCGCGACCCGGTAGATGTGGCGATCCGCTATGGCCTCAACCTGGACGCCAACTACATTGCCCTGCCGCTGGCCGATTGGAACCGCCGGGTGCTGGTGGCTGCGCCCGAGTACCTGGCCCGCCACGGCCGCCCGCTCACGCCCGACGCCCTGCAGCAGCATGCCTGCCTGCTGTACATGCAGTACAACCGGGTCTACGACAAGTGGCGGGTGGGCAACCGCACCGTGCAGGTGAGTGGGCCGCTGGTCAGCGACGATGCCGACGTGATCCGCCGCCTGGCCTTGCAGGGCGAAGGCATCGTCTACAAGTCGTGGCTGGACGTAAGCGCCAACATCGCGGCCGGCGAGCTGGAAATCATCCTCCCCGAACACCATGGTGAGCCCGCCCCGGTCACTCTGGTGTGCCCGCACCGCAAGCAACTCAGCCCAGCGGTGGCACAACTGCACCTGTGGCTGCGCGAACGCTTCGAGGCCTTGCGTAACCGGGCGCTGACCAACGGCTGCACAATCGTTCCAGACTGAGCCTGGCCATTGCGCTAAGGTAGCGATTTGCGCCACGGCACGCCCCCATGAGCAACTGGATCGACCTCAAGCAAGACGCCGACACCGGCATCGAGTCGGTCCGCGCGCATTTCGTCGGGCATGCCTACGACCCGCACTGGCACGACAGCTTCCTGGTTGGCGTTACCGAGCAGGGTGTGCAGCAGTTCGATTGCCGGCGAGTACGCCATCGCAGCACGCCGGGGCACGTATTCCTGCTGGAACCCGGTGAAATCCATGACGGCCATGCGCCCACCGAGGACGGCTTCACCTATTCGACCCTGTACCTGGAACCCACCTGGGTGGACAGCCAACTGCGGGCACTTTTCGAACACGCGCCGGGCGACAGCCTGCCCAGCTTCGCCGATACCTTGTGCCACGATGAGCGCCTGGCGCGTGCCACTGCCCTCGCCTTCCAGGCCGTGCATACCCAGGACTTGCGCATTGTCCGGCAGACGGCCATGGACGACCTGCTGGCCTGCCTGACCCGCCACCTGCACTGGCGCCGGCGCCTGAACCCGGACCCGCGCCTGCCGCTGACCGCGCAGCGCGCGCGGGATTACCTGCACGCCAACCTGGAGCGCGACATCGGCCTGGAAGACCTGGCCCAGGCCTGTGGCATCGACCGCTTCCGCCTCACCCGCGCATTCAAGGCTGCATTCGGCCTGGCGCCGCATGCCTATCTGATCCAGCTGCGCCTGGCCCGGGCGCGGCGCCTGCTCGCCCAGGGCCAGACTCCCACCGAAGTGGCCATGGCCCTGGGCTTTGCCGACCAGAGCCACCTGGGGCGCTGGTTCCGCCGTGCCTACCAGCTGACCCCGGCCGACTACCGCAGGCGCTGCTCAAACCTTCCAGACTGAAAGGCGGCGGGCAGCGAGCATGGTGCTTCGTTTATCCGGAGCCCTTGATCATGTCGCAGTCGTTGTTGCCCTTCATCCTGTTTGCCCTGGTATCCAGCATCAGCCCGGGGCCGACCAACCTGTTGATTCTTGCGCATGGGGCCCGCTTTGGCCTGTGCGCGAGCCTGGCGCCGGTCGTTGCGGCCTGCGGTGCCGCAGCGGCGATCGTGCTGATGGTGGGCCTGGGGCTGGGTGAACTGCTGCTGCGCCACCCGCTGGCCCAGCAGTTGATGAGCTGGGCCGGGGTTTTGTGGTTGAGTTGGCTGGCGTGGAAGATGTTGCGCAGTGCCACCGCCCCGCTACAGGCAGCCACGGTGCAAGGCCTCAGTGCACTCAGCGCGGCCGCTCTGCAGGTGGTCAATCCGAAGGTTTG
The DNA here is from genome assembly GCF_036784815.1 of Pseudomonas sp. TE3-3-F2023. NCBI lineage: Bacteria > Pseudomonadati > Pseudomonadota > Gammaproteobacteria > Pseudomonadales > Pseudomonadaceae > Pseudomonas > Pseudomonas sp. TE3-3-F2023. The sequence continues at coordinate 4,278,226 of NZ_CP145113.1, forward strand.
GTTGATGGCCGTGGCGGTGGTCGGGGTGTTTGCCGCGCCGTCGGTGCCAGTATGGCAACTGGCGCTGGTGTTCTTGCTGATCGCCCTGCCAAGCATGGCGGCTTGGGCGCTGCTGGGAGTGGGCAGCGCGCGCTGGTTGCAGGCACCGCGGCGGTTGCGGGTGTTCAACCAGGTGTTGGCGGGGATGTTGTTGATTTCTGCGTGGGCTGCCGTACTGGCTTGAGCCCGCTATTGCCAGTACCGGCCTCTTCGCGGGCACGCCCGCTCCCACAGGTACTGCATCGTGCCTGAAGTTGATGCAGTACCTGTGGGAGCGGGCGTGCCCGCGAAAAAAACAGCGCGGTCATTCAGGAATGCCCTGCCCCCCCGCCCATCGCCTCGCGGAATCGCCGGGTGCTGGCCACAGCCAGCAGCAACCCGGCCACCGCCACGCTACCGCCCACCAGGCCGATATCCGCCACATCCAGCTGGCTGCTGACGATACTGCCCAGCAAAGCACCACCGCCGATGCCGATATTGTAGATACCCGAGAACAGCGCCATGGCCACATCGGTGGCATCGGACGCCAGCTTCAGGGTCTTGGACTGCAGCGACAGGCTGAAGCTGAGGATCGCCACACCCCAGAACATGCTCAACGCGGCAAACACGTAGAAGTTGCCCGACAGCGGCAACAGCAGCAACAGGCACGCCGCCAACAGGCCGATCGAGCCCACCAGGAAGCCATGCGGGAAGCGGTCGCTGTAACGGCTGAACAGCAACGAGCCGAATACCCCGGCACCGCCGAACAGCAGCAACACCAGTGTGGTGCGCTCACCGCCTATCTGCGCCACGTGCAGGGCGAACGGTTCGATGTAGCTGTAAGCGGTGAACTGCGCGGTAATCACCAGCGTCACCAGCACATAGGTGATCACCAGCGCCGGGCGCTTGAACAGGATCGGCAGGCTGCGCAGCGAACCCGAGTTCTGGCTGGGCAGCAGCGGCAGCGACTTCATCAGGCACAGCATGGTCGCCAGCGCCACCCCGGCAATGCTCAGGAAGGTGATGCGCCAGCCCAGCGCTTCGCCCACCACGCGGCCCAGCGGGATACCCAGGACCATGGCCAGGGTGGTGCCAGTGGCCAATAGGCCCAGCGCCTTGGCCTGCTGGCCGGGCGGCGCTACACGCACCGCCAGGGAAGCGGTGATGGCCCAGAACACCGCATGCGCCAAAGCAATACCGATGCGGCTGACCAGCAACATGGCAAAGCTCTGCGACAACCACGACAGCAAGTGGCTGACGATGAACACCAGGAACACGAACAGCAACAGGCGCCGTCGCTCGATGTTGCGGGTCAGCAGCATCATCGGCAGCGAGGCCAGCGCCACCACCCAGGCGTAGATGGTCAGCATCAGGCCGACCTGCGCGGTACTCATGTCGAAGCTGCGGCCGATGTCGCTGAGCAGCGCCACCGGGACGAACTCGGTGGTGTTGAAGATGAAGGCCGCCAGGGCCAGCGCAATGACGCTCAGCCAGCTGCCGCTACCCGCCGTGGGTGGCATGTTGGTGGGTATGGGTCCATTCATGGGTGCAAACCGCTTCTCCGCAGGCAAGGCAACAGGACGCACGCCAGTCACCCGCTTGCCGGGGTGTGGACGCACGCTTTGTTATTGGAAGGAATGCCCGGCATGGTACGCGTCAAGCCGGGGGCTCACAACCGCGAAGCGGGCAGAAGGAGTAACATGCGCGCTTTGTACGAACGCGTATGCAACAAGGAGCCCGATCCGCTAATGGACCAGCAGCACACCCAGCAGCAGTGGCAGCAGGCGGTCATCGCCTATGCGCAGGCCGTCAACGACTATGTCGCGCAGGGCCGCGCGCAAGGTTGGGATGACCTGGAAGAGCCCCTGCCGCAAGCCACCGAGCATTTGCTCGATGCCTGGCTGCAAGCCCTGCAAGCAGCCAACCGGCCTGGCGTCGAAGCCTCCGAACAGCAAGCCTTCCGCGAAGCCTGGCCGCCCGCCCACCACCCATTGCTACCGCTGATCAAGGAGCACGGGCAAGGCATCGGCAACGTCCTGCTGCTGGAGGATGGCAGCCTGCTGGCACGCATCGGCATGCCGCATGACAAAGGCCAGGTGGTGCGCATTGACAATCTCGGGGTGACCCCGGTGATCGGCGTCGATCACTTCGGCCGCTGTCCGGCCCGGCGCTATTTCGCCCTGGCCAATGCAGAGGGCATACGCGTGACCGATGGCTGGGGGGGCCCGCAGGTGCTGCGCCTGAGCTGGCCCACGGGGCTGGAGGGGTTGCCGCCGGGTTACCCGTTCGAGCCATTCGAACTGCCGCCCACGCCGTCCGCACTGATCCCCTTCCCGGATGGCCAGCGGGTGCTGCTGGTGAGTGCCGAGGGTATCTTCCTGCTGGCCCGCCACGGCGCGACCCGCTTGCTGCCGCAACAGGCGCGGGTGCTCGACGAACTGGACGAAGGCACCGACCCGGACGACATCAGCCTCGGGCTGAGCATGGAGCATGGTGCGGTGTCGGTGGATGGCCGGTTGATCGTGGTCGGCGAACAAGGCAGCCGTCATCTGGTACTGGACGACCAGCTCAGGCCCGTAGCAGCAATCGGCCCGGCCAGCGAGTATCCGCACTTTGCGCTGTTCAACCACGCGGGTGACCAGTTGATAGTCAATGCCTGCCATTTCTACAGCGGTGCCACACTTGCCGTCAGGGTGGCCGACTTGCCGGGGTTGGACACCGACTACTACAGCCAGGACCCACGTACCCCGCTGGTACAGGATGGTGCACGGGTGTATGCCGGCGTGGCGCGCGACGGTGAGTACATCGTGGGGGATGCCTATGGTTACCTGCGGGCGTTTGGCGAAGATGGCGTGGAGCATTGGCAGCATTACCTGGGGTCGACCATCAGTGCGCTGGATATCAGTGCTGACGGGCGTACGCTGGTGGCAGCGAGCCATGCCGGGTTTGTTTCGGTGGTTGCCCTGGATAGCGGGCGGCCTGCCTGGCAGATCGGTACCGGGGCGCATGGCGAGGTACGGCGGTGGTTGTTCTGGAAAGGCTGGGACAGGGCATTGGCCTGGTAACAGATCCAGCGTCTTCATTGCCTGTGCCGGCCTCTTCGCGGGTAAACCCGCTGCCACAGGCAAATCACAGCTCACGAAGCCTGTGCTGTACCTGAGGGAGCGGACGAGCCTGCGAAGAGGCCGGGACAGGCAACCAATCAGCCCTGCAAAGTGGCCATGTCGATCACGAACCGGTACTTCACGTCCCCGGCAATCATCCGCTCATACGCCTGGTTGATATTGCGGATATCCAGCAACTCGATATCACAACGAATCGCGTGCTCGGCACAGAAATCCAGCACTTCCTGTGTCTCGGCAATTCCGCCGATCAATGACCCCGCCAGCACCCGACGCTTCATCACCAGATTGGCCGCGTGCACCGCCGGGGCGATCGGCTCGATCAGGCCGACCAGGATGTGTACACCATCGAATTTCAGGGTTTCCAGGTACGGGTTGAGGTCGTGCTGCACCGGGATGGTGTCGAGCAGGAAGTCGAAACGGCCCGCCGCGGCGTGCATCTGCTCGGCATCGGTGGACACGATCACATGGTCGGCACCCTGGCGACGGGCTTCCTCGGCCTTGCCCTGGGAACGGGTGAACAGGGTCACTTCGGCGCCAAGGGCTTTGGCCAGCTTGATAGCCATGTGGCCCAGGCCGCCCATGCCGAGGATGCCGATCTTGTGACCAGGGCCGACGCCGTGGTGCTTGAGCGGCGAATAAGTGGTGATGCCGGCGCAGAGAATTGGCGCGGCGCTGGGCAGGTCCATGCCGGCCGGGATGCGCACCACGAAGTGCTCGCTGACCACGATGCTGCTGGAGTAACCGCCCATGGTGTTGCTACCGTCGACCCGGTCCGGGGTGGCGTAGGTCATGGTCGGGCCTTCCAGGCAATATTGCTCCAGGTCCTTGGCACAGGCTTCGCAGTGGCGGCATGAGTCGACCATGCAGCCAACGCCGACCAGGTCGCCGACCTTGTGCGCGGTCACTTTGTCGCCCACCGCAGTGACGCGGCCGATGATCTCGTGGCCAGGCATCAGCGGGTACACGGCGATGCCCCATTCGTTGCGCGCCTGGTGAATGTCGGAGTGGCACACGCCGCAGTACAGGATATCGATGGCGACGTCGTCAGGGCGCGGGCTGCGACGTTCGAAGGTCATGGGAGCCAGAGGGCTGGTGGGGGTCTGGGCGGCGTAACCGATGGCGGTGTACATGCAGGGCCTCGCTATGAAGTGAAACGATTCAGGCTGCGCATTCTGCGCGCCATGCGTGGCTCCGCCCACGGCTGATTCTCCGGTATCGATGCCTGATTCTCCGAAGATGCCATGCAACATCTGGCGCCGAGCGTTCATTCTGCGATGATCAAACTGTCTGATCCTCTGCCCAGGTCCATCATGCAATTGACCCGACACGTCGACGCCAATGCGCCGCTTTGCACACTGATCCGCAGCCTCGCCACGCGCCCGGGCTTCGTGCCTACGCACCTGCCCCAGGTGCAGGTGCTGAGTTGGGATCACTATGTGGCCAGCAGCCCGCAGATCTACGAACCCAGCCTGATGATTCTGGCCCAGGGCAGCAAGCTGGCACGCCTGGGGCCGCGTACCCTGGAGTACGGCGCCGGGCATTACCTGGTGCAGGCATTGTCGGTACCGTTCATGTGCGAAACCTTCGCCACTCCCCAAGCACCGTTGCTGGGCGTGGCGGTGGATATCGACCGCAGCGTGCTGGGTGAACTGGTGCAAAGCATGGCCCTGGCGCCGGATGCCGCAGTGCAGGCGCAAACCCCGCAGTCGATGACCTCGGCGGCACTGGATGCGCCGATGCGCGAATGCGTGGAACGGCTGCTGCGCTGCCTGCAGGACCCAGTGGACGCCAGGGTACTGGGCCCGGCGCGGGTACGCGAGGTGCTGTACACCGCCTTGCGCGGCCCACAGGCGGGCGTGTTGCGGGCGCTGGTGGAGCAACAAGGGCACTTCGCCCGCATCGGCGCCGCCCTTGCCTACCTGCGCGAACACTACACCGAGCCGCTGAGCGTGGAAGCGCTGGCCGCGCGCGCCAACATGAGCGTTTCGACCTTCCACGAGCACTTCAAGCGCTGCACCGACATGGCACCGATGCAGTACCTCAAGCGCCTGCGGCTGCTGAAGGCGCAGCAGATGCTGATCGGCGAAGGCCTGGGGGTGGCACAGACCGCGCACCGGGTGGGGTACCAGAGCACCTCGCAGTTCAGCCGCGAATACAAGCGCCAGTTCGACCGCAGCCCCGGGGATGAATTGCCGTACCAGAGCCTGCCGGTGTAATCGCCTGCCCTGGCGCCATGGCCTGAATCAGCTCGACAGCGGCCATTGCGCCAATGGCCAATAAGCGCCCTTGCGCGACTCGTACAGTGTGAAATGGCGGGCGGCGAGGTAAAAATCCGGCGCGCTGCTGGCTTCTGGCGGCTGGCCGCGGTAATCCCTGGCCAGCGTCAGGTGCGGGCGATACTCACGGTCGGCCGCTTCCACTCCCAACGGCAGCAGCGCCTGCTGCAAGCTGTACACCAGCTGCAACAGGGCCGGCGGCGTCTGCTGTGCCTCCAGCACCAAGGCGCTGGCCCGCTGCCACACCTGCAAGCGGTCCAGTACCAGCCGCGGTGCTGCGGACGACAGCGAAAGCTGGTCGACCGCCGCGCAAATTGCAGGCACCTGGGCGGTATCCACATCGCCCAGAAACAGCAATGTCACGTGGAAGTTGGCGGCCGGCACCGGCTTGCCGCTGCGCAGGTTCAAGCCACGTCGCCACTGAGCCAGGGCGCGACGCTGAGCCTCGCTGACCGGCAAGGCGAAAAACAACCGCTTGAAGGGGGTTCCGCCGGGGCGTACGTCCTGAATCATACGAACTCCTCAACATGAAACGTTTGCGCAAGGCTGTAGGGCATTACACCTAAGTCGCCCCGTCGTTTCGCAACAATAAGTACAAACTACCCCCATGATTGTTTATGCTGGCGGGCTTATGCCATGGCGCATGGCCATTTTTCGACAAGTAAACGTCCATGAAAATTGCACTCGTACTCCTCTTCGCCCTCTCGATCGCCTATGTTCACCTGCGCGGTCGGGTTCGTCACAAGCTGACCCGTCAGCTGGGCGATCACTCCAGCTTCCTGGCTCCGGTCAACAGCTTCCTGTACCTGTTTTCCAGGCACCCGGCCAAGCCTTACCTGCCGGTGGAGGCCTTCCCCGAACTGCAGACGCTGCAGGACCACTGGCAGGAGATCCGCGAGGAAGCCCAACAGCTGCTGCATGTGGGCGAAATCAAGAAGTCCGACAATTATGATGATGTCGGTTTCAACTCATTCTTCAAGACCGGCTGGAAGCGCTTCTACCTGAAGTGGTACGGCGAAAGCCACCCATCGGCGATGACCCTGTGCCCACGCACCACCGAGTTGCTAAAAGGTATCGGCACGGTCAAGGCCGCCATGTTCGCCACCCTGCCGCCGGGCGCCAAGCTGGTGCGCCACCGCGACCCGTATGCCGGTTCGTACCGCTACCACCTGGGCCTGGACACGCCGAACGACGACGGTTGCTACATCGATGTGGATGGTGAGAAGTATTCCTGGCGCGACGGCGAGGGCGTGGTCTTTGACGAGACCTACATCCACTATGCGGCCAATACCACCGAGCACAACCGCATAATCCTGTTCTGCGACGTGGAACGCCCGCTCAAGTACCGCTGGGCAACCGCGTTCAATCGCTGGTTCAGCCGCAACGTCATGGCCGCTGCCGCCGCACCCAACGATGCCGGGGACAAGACCGGTGGCATCAACCGGCTGTTCACCCGTATCTACAAGATCCGCGAACGTGGCAAGGCACTGAAGAAGCGCAACCGCACGCGCTACTATCTGGAGAAGTGGGCGTTCGTCGCGGCGTTGGTGCTGGTGTTCATCTACATCTGATCGCTGTGGTTGCGCGCAGCCCAAGGGCCTGCGCGCAACCAACCAAAGTACAAGTCTCACCCTTCCCACTCTTCGACTAGCCTGAAAGCTCCACTCGCAACCTCTCCAAGGTGAAGACGATGAGCATGATGGACTGGGACGCCTACCGTAAGCAGTTGATGGCCGGCATCGGCGATCTCAAGCAGCTTTCCCCTGACACCGTGGCCGGCTACATGACCGCCAGCGGCGCAGGGGCCAAGACCAACCACCTGGACGCCAAGACCCGCGAGCTGATTTCCCTTGCCGTGGCCGTGACCACCCGCTGCGACGGCTGCATCGCCGTGCACTCGCAACAGGCCGTCAAGCACGGCGCCAGCCGCGAGGAAATCGCCGAAGCCCTCGGCGTGGCCGTGGCGATGAACGCCGGTGCCGCGCTGGTCTACTCGGCACGTGCCATGGATGCGGTAGGCAAGGCCAACGGCTGAACGCAAATGGCGTCGCCGCCCTTGCGCGACGGCGCCGCGCCACCCAGACTGGGCGGCCCAGCCCTTGCAGGAACCCGCATGATCCACATCCGCCCGATGACGCCGGAAGACTTCGAACGCTTCTGGCCCACCTTTCAGGCCGTAGTACAGGCTCGTGAAACCTACGCATTCGACCCCGACCTCGGTTTCGATCAGGCCCGCCAGCTATGGCTGGAGTTACCCGTGCGCACATTCGTGGCCGAGGAAGACGGCGAGCTGCTGGGTTCGTATTACCTCAAGGCCAATACCGCAGGGCCTGGTGGGCACGTGGGCAATTGCGGCTACATGGTCTGTGAACCGGCACGCGGCCGCGGCGTTGCGCGGTTGATGTGCGAGCACTCACAGAAACAGGCGCGCCAGGAGGGTTTTCTGGCCCTGCAATTCAATTCGGTGGTGGCCACCAATGAGGTGGCAGTGGCGCTTTGGCACAAGCTGGGCTTCGAAACCGTTGGCCGTTTGCCCAAGGCCTACCGCCATGCCCGACTTGGGCTGGTGGACTGCCTGGTGATGTACAAGTGGCTGGCAGACGAGCCGGTAGTGGAGAAGCCGCCACTGCTGATCGGGCGCAAGAACATCGAAGCGCGGGTGTCGCGTCGGCGCGGGCGCTGAGTTCTTCAGGCCGCCCTGCTCGACGAAGGTCTATGGTAAAGTCGCGCCCTTTTTGAACATGCTGGGATATCGCTGCACATGACCCCCATCCTCCGCTTCCTCAACCGCACCAGCCTGGTGACGCAGATCGTCATCGGCCTGATTGCCGGCATAGCCCTGGCCATGCTTGCGCCCGCCATCGCCCGCGACATGGCATTCCTCGGGAAAGTGTTCGTCAGCGCCCTCAAGGCGGTGGCACCCGTGCTGGTGTTCATCCTGGTCATGGCCTCGATTGCCAACCACCGCCACGGCCAGGAAACCCACATCCGCCCGATCCTCTGGCTGTACCTGCTGGGCACCTTCGGCGCCGCGGTAGTCGCCGTGGCCGCCAGCATGCTGTTCCCGTCGAACCTGGTGCTGAGCACCAGCGACGCTACGCTGAGCGCGCCGGGCGGCATCACCGAGGTGCTGCAGAACCTGCTGCTGAGTGCGGTCGACAACCCGATCAACGCCCTGCTCAACGCCAACTTCATCGGGATACTGACCTGGGCCATCGGCCTGGGCGTGGCCCTGCGCCATGCCGGCGAAACCACCCGCACCGTGGTCGAGGACCTGTCCAACGGCGTAACCCTGATCGTGCGCGTGGTCATCCGCTTCGCCCCGCTGGGCATCTTCGGCCTGGTCAGCGCCACGCTGGCCCAGTCGGGCCTGGATGCCCTGCTCGGCTATCTGCACCTGCTGGCAGTACTGATCGGCTGCATGCTGTTCGTGGCGCTGGTGATGAACCCGCTGATCGTGTACTGGAAAATCCGCCGCAACCCCTACCCGCTGACCCTGCTCTGTCTGCGCGAAAGCGGTATCACCGCGTTCTTCACCCGCAGTTCGGCGGCCAACATCCCGGTCAACCTGGCCCTGTCGGAGCGCCTTGGCCTGCATGAAGACACCTACTCGGTGTCGATCCCGCTGGGCGCGACCATCAACATGGCCGGTGCCGCCATCACCATTACCGTGCTGACCCTGGCGGCAGTGCATACTCTGGGTATCCCGGTGGACATGCCGACCGCCGTGCTGCTCAGCGTGGTGGCGGCGGTCTGTGCCTGCGGCGCCTCGGGCGTGGCCGGTGGCTCGCTGCTGCTGATTCCGCTGGCGTGCAGCCTGTTCGGCATCCCGAGCGAAATTGCCATGCAGGTGGTGGCGGTTGGCTTCATCATCGGCGTGCTGCAGGATTCGGCGGAAACGGCGCTGAATTCCTCGACCGATGTGCTGTTTACCGCGGCGGCGTGCCAGGCTGAAGAGCGTAAAGCCTGAGTTTGCCGGGGCCGCTTTGCGGCCCTTTCGCCGGCAAGCCAGCTCCCACAGGGATAGTGCCGGCCTTACGGCTTGTGCTGTACCTGTGGGAGCTGGCTTGCCGGCGATGATCCCAGTGATTGCTTAAGCCTGGCGCTTTACCTAGGCTAGTGGCCTTTCCCCAGCAATGAGACAGGGCCATGTCAGAACACGAAACCGTCGGCGAAGGCCGCTTCAACAGCATCGAGATCCGTGTTCTCGGCTCGCTGATCGAGAAGCAGGCCACCAGCCCTGAAAGTTACCCGCTGACCCTCAACGCCCTGGTCCTGGCCTGCAACCAGAAGACCAGCCGCGAACCGGTGATGAACCTCACCCAAGGCCAGGTCGGCCAGGCCCTGCGCGCCCTCGAAGGGCAAGACATGACCCGCCTGCAGATGGGCAGCCGCGCCGACCGCTGGGAACAGAGGGTGGACAAAGCACTGGAGCTGGTACCGGCGCAACTGGTGCTGATGGGCCTGATGTTCCTGCGCGGGCCGCAAACCCTCAACGAACTGCTGACCCGCAGCAACCGCCTGCACGACTTCGACGACACCGAGCAGATCCAGCACCAGCTGGAACGCCTGATCTCGCGCGGCCTGGCCTTGCACCTGCCACGCCAGCCCGGCCAGCGCGAAGACCGCTACACCCATGCCTTGGGCGACCCGGCGGAAATCGAGGCGATCCTGGCTGCACGGCAGCAGGAAGGCGGGGCACGCAGCAGCGGCGGCAATGTGTCGGAAGAACGCATCGAAGCCCTCGAAGCCCGCATCGCGGCGCTGGAGGCACGCCTGGCCGAGCTGGAAGGCTGAGCCGTCACGGCTCGGGGTCTGGGAAGTTGCGGCAACTCTTGCGCTCGGCCAGCTCTCGGTCACTCGGGCGCTGGTCGACGAACACGGTGCGGCCGTCGGCGTAGATTTCCAGGTAGCCCCAGTGCAGGTCCTGCTCTTGCTGCCCGGGTTTCGGGGGGACTAGCCACCAGGGTTCGCGGCTGATCAGGGTCATGGGTGTGATTCCTGAGGGTGTCTGCAGTAATCATAGACATCCTCATGTACTGCTTTGTTTGTACTGGCCTCTTCGCAGCAGAAGGCTGCTCCTACAGATTCCGCACAGTTTTTGAATACTGTGGAATTCCCTGTAGGAGCAGCCTTGCGCTGCGAAGAGGCCGGTACGGGCTTACGCCGGTGCCGAAGTGCGAATCAGGTGGTCAAAGGCCGCCAGCGATGCCTTGGCCCCCTCACCCACCGCGATCACGATCTGCTTGTACGGCACGGTCGTCACGTCACCCGCCGCAAACACACCCGGGATGCTGGTCTGGCCCTTGGCGTTGACGATGATCTCGCCACGCGGCGAGAGCTCGAGGGTGCCTTTCAGCCAGTCGGTATTCGGCAGCAGGCCGATCTGCACGAAGATGCCTTCCAGCGCCACTTCATGCTGCTGGTCGTTGGTGCGGTCCTTGTAACGCAGGCCGGTCACCTTTTCGCCATTGCCCAGCACTTCGGTGGTCAGCGCACTGGTGATCACCTTCACGTTCGGCAGGCTGTGCAACTTGCGCTGCAGCACGGCATCGGCACGCAGCTGGCTGTCGAACTCGATCAGTGTTACCTGGGCAACGATACCCGCCAGGTCGATGGCCGCTTCCACGCCGGAGTTGCCACCACCGATCACCGCCACGCGTTTGCCCTTGAACAGCGGGCCGTCGCAGTGCGGGCAGTAGGCTACGCCACGGGCGCGGTATTCCTGCTCGCCCGGCACGTTCATTTCGCGCCAGCGTGCACCGGTGGCCAGGATTACGGTCTTGGCCTTGAGCGATGCGCCGCCGGCCAGGCGCACTTCGTGCAGGCCGCCATCGGTGGCCGGGATCAAGGCTTCACCGCGCTGCAGGTTCATGATGTCCACGTCGTACTGCTTGACGTGCTCTTCCAGCGCCGTGGCCAGCTTCGGCCCTTCGGTTTCCTGTACCGAGATGAAGTTCTCGATGGCCAGGGTATCGAGCACCTGGCCGCCGAAACGCTCGGCCGCAATACCGGTGCGGATGCCTTTACGGGCGGCATAGATGGCTGCCGAAGCACCGGCTGGGCCACCACCTACCACCAGCACGTCGAAGGCGTCCTTGGCATTGATCTTCTCGGCCTGGCGGCTGCCTGCGTTGGTGTCGATCTTGCCAAGGATTTCTTCCAGGCCCATGCGGCCCTGGCCGAACACTTCGCCGTTCAGGTAGATGCTCGGCACCGCCATGATCTTGCGCGATTCCACTTCCGCCTGGAAAAGCGCGCCGTCGATGGCCACGTGGCGTACGTTGGGGTTGAGCACCGCCATCAGGTTGAGCGCCTGGACCACATCCGGGCAGTTCTGGCACGACAGCGAGAAGTAGGTTTCGAAGGTGAACTCGCCTTCCAGTGCCTGGATCTGCTCGATCACTTCGGCACTGGCCTTCGAGGGGTGGCCGCCGACTTGCAGCAGTGCCAGCACCAGCGAGGTGAATTCGTGGCCCATGGGGATGCCGGCGAAGCGCAGGCTTATGTCGGCCCCCGGGCGGTTCAGCGAGAACGATGGACGACGGGCATCGCTGCCGTCCGCACTGAAGGTAATAAGATTCGACAGGCTGGCAATTTCCGCCAGCAGGTCGTGCAATTCGCGGGATTTCGCGCCGTCGTCGAGGGAGGCAACGATCTCGATCGGCTGGGTGACCCGCTCCAGGTAGGTTTTCAGTTGCGATTTAAGCGTGGCGTCCAACATACGGGCGATTCCTTTTTCAAAACTCGAATACAAAAACGCCCAGGCGAGGTCGCCCGGGCGTTTGACGGGGCGGTAAGTACTTCAGCTTTGGCGGCTGCTCACCGCCCGCGTCAAGCGCATGATCGGATTTTCGTTCGAGAAGTGCCTGCGCGGCGATCAGGCAAGGCGAAAACAGGCGAGGAAGCGGAGTTGACAGGTTGTCAATGAGCATTCCGAGCCTGTTTTCAACGCAGCATGGTCGTCGCGCAGGCGCTTATCGGGCGAAAATTAGATCTTGCCGACCAGGTCCAGCGATGGCGCCAGGGTGGCTTCGCCTTCTTTCCACTTGGCCGGGCAAACTTCGCCTGGGTGAGCGGCAACGTACTGGGCAGCTTTCACTTTGCGCAGCAGTTCGGCAGCATCGCGGCCTACACCACCGTCGTTCAGTTCGACGATCTTGATCTGGCCTTCCGGGTTGATCACGAAGGTACCGCGATCGGCCAGGCCGGCTTCTTCGATCAGCACGTCGAAGTTGCGCGAGATGACGTGGGTCGGGTCACCGATCAGCGGGTACTGGATCTTGCCGATGGTGTCCGAAGTGTCGTGCCAGGCTTTGTGGGTGAAGTGGGTGTCGGTGGACACGCCGTAGATTTCCACGCCCAGCTTCTGGAACTCGGCGTAGTTGTCAGCAAGGTCACCCAGCTCGGTCGGGCAGACGAAGGTGAAGTCGGCCGGGTAGAAGAACACGACAGACCACTTGCCTTTCAGGTCGGCTTCGCTGACCTGGACGAATTCGCCCTTGTGGTAGGCGGTGGCGTTGAACGGTTTGACCTGGCTGTTGATGATTGGCATGAGAGACGCTCCTTCATGGGGTTGGAAACATTTGATGGAGAGAATCCTAACCGCTGATCCCGCGAAAGGCTCATTGGCAAAGCTCATGCTTTTGATTGGTTTTGGCTATAACCGAGGATAATTAATAGAAGGGAATGGGCTGAGCAAAGGATTGCGGGGGGCATTCAAGGGCCCCATTGCCGGCAAGCCAGCTCCCTCAGGTACAGCGCAGGTCTCTGGACTTGTGCGATAGCTGTGGAGCTGGCTTGCCGGCGATGGGGCCAGTGGCGTCAGCGGGTGACCGTGCGCATGGTCACGAACTCTTCGGCCGCGGTCGGGTGCACGCCAATGGTTTCGTCGAACTGTTGCTTGGTCGCACCGGCCTTCAGGGCAATGCCCAGGCCCTGGATGATCTCGCCGGCGTCGGGGCCAACCATGTGGCAACCCAGTACCTTGTCAGTCTCGGCATCGACCACCAGCTTCATCAGGGTCTTTTCCTGGATGTCGGTCAGGGTCAGTTTCATCGCACGGAAGCGGCTCTCGAATACCTGTACCTTGTGCCCGGCCTCCAGCGCCTGCTCCTCGGTCAGGCCCACGGTGCCGATCGGCGGCTGGCTGAATACTGCGGTGGGGATGTTCTGGTAGTCCACAGGGCGGTATTGCTCGGGCTTGAACAGGCGCCGGGCCACGGCCATGCCTTCGGCCAGAGCCACCGGAGTGAGTTGCACGCGGCCAATCACGTCGCCAATGGCCAGGATCGACGGCGCGGTGGTCTGGTACTGCTGGTCAACACGAATGTAACCCCGTGCGTCCAGCTCGACGCCGGTGTTTTCCAGGCCCAGGTTGTCCAGCATCGGGCGCCGGCCGGTGGCATAGAACACGCAATCGGTGACCAGCTCGCGCCCATCCTTGAGGGTGGCCTTGAGGCTGCCGTCCTCGAGCTTGTCGATGCGCTGGATGTCGGCGTTGAACTGCAGGTCGAGCCCGCGCTTTTCCAGTTCTTCCTTCAGGTGCGTGCGTACCGAACCGTCGAAGCCACGCAGGAACAGGTCGCCACGGTACAGCAGCGTGGTAGCCGCCCCCAGGCCCTGGAAGATGCCAGCGAACTCGACCGCGATATAGCCACCGCCCACCACCAGCACTCGGCGTGGCAGCTCCTTGAGGTAGAAGGCTTCGTTGGAGGTGATGGCCAGTTCCTTGCCCGGAATATCCGGCACCTGTGGCCAGCCACCGGTGGCGATTAGGATGTGCTCGGCGGTGTAGCGCTGGCCGTCCACTTCCACTTCGTTGGCACCGGTCAGACGCGCATGCCCCTGCAGCAAGGTGACCCCGCTGTTGACCAGCAGGTTGCGGTAGATGCCGTTGAGGCGCTCGATTTCCCGGTTCTTGTTGGCAATCAGGGTGCCCCAGTCGAAATGCCCTTCTTCCAGGGTCCAGCCGAAGCCTGCGGCCTGCTCCAGTTCGTCGGCGACATGTGCCCCGTACACCAGCAGTTTTTTCGGCACGCAGCCGACGTTGACACAGGTACCGCCCAGGTAGCGGCTCTCGGCCACTGCCACCTTTGCCCCGAAGCCGGCGGCAAACCGCGCCGCGCGTACACCGCCGGACCCGGCACCAATCACGAACAGATCAAAATCGTAGGCCATGTATTCACTCCCCTAGGCAGGCGCCCAGCATAACGCACTGGGGCCGCTTTGCGCCCCTTCGCGGGCCCGCCCGCTCCCACAGTACCGGCGCAACCTTGAAGGTCTGCACAATACCTGTAGGAGCGGGCGAGCTTGCGAAGGGGTGCAAAGCGGCCCCAGTCTCAAGCAACTAGCGGCTTATCAGTAAGCCTTGCCAGTCTTGTAGTAGTTCTCGAAGCAGAAGTTGGTCGCGTCGATGTAGCCTTCGGCACCACCGCAGTCGAAACGCTTGCCTTTGAACTTGTAGGCGATCACGCAGCCGTTCTGCGCCTGTTGCATCAGGGCGTCGGTGATCTGGATCTCGCCGCCTTTGCCCGGCTCGGTGTTGGCGATGATGTCGAAGATGTCCGGGGTCAGGATGTAGCGACCGATGATCGCCAGGTTCGACGGGGCATCTTCCGGCTTTGGCTTCTCGACCATGTTGGTGACGCGGAAAATGTCGTCACGGATCATGTCGCCGGCGATCACGCCGTACTTGTTGGTTTCCTGCGGATCGACTTCCTGGATGGCGACGATCGAGCAACGGAACTGGTTATACAGCTTGACCATCTGGGTCAGTACGCCGTCACCTTCCGGGTTCACGCACAGGTCGTCCGCCAGCACCACGGCGAAAGGCTCGTCACCGATCAGCGGGCGGCCGGTCAGGATGGCGTGGCCCAGGCCTTTCATTTCGGTCTGGCGGGTGTAGGAGAACGAGCACTCGTCGAGCAGGCGACGGATACCAACCAGGTATTTTTCCTTGTCGGTGCCCTTGATCTGGTTTTCCAGCTCATAGCTGATGTCGAAGTGGTCTTCCAGAGCACGCTTGCCGCGCCCGGTGACGATGGAGATCTCGTTCAGACCGGCATCCAGTGCCTCTTCAACGCCATACTGGATCAGTGGCTTGTTGACCACCGGCAGCATTTCCTTGGGCATGGCTTTGGTAGCGGGCAGGAAGCGGGTGCCGTAACCGGCTGCCGGGAACAAGCATTTCTTGATCATATACGTCCTTAAAAAAGGCTAGGCCTGTGGAATTCGGCGCAGTCTAATCAGGCGGCAGTCACCTTACAATGCCCCACCTGTGGCCGATCGATGGGAAGATAGAGATAACCCAGTGTAGATAGTTCCGGGGGATCGTAAATATTGCTGTCATCCACGACAGCTGGATGACAGCAAATGGGGGTGCCTGTATTGGCCTGGCAGGCAATCAGCTACCGGTGCCCTGCCCGATCAGCACCCCATCGACCTTCTGCCCATACAGGTTCACCCCATCGTTGGCATGGAACTTCACCCGCGTTTTCTCGATGGAGCCTTCCACCAGACGCGGATCCTGCGGCCTTTCATGGCGGTTGACCCAGGCCGCCACGTCCCAGGCCTGCTGGTCACTCAGGCTGCCCGGCTTGCCCAGCGGCATGTTGTACTTGATGAACGACGCCGCAGTATTGATGCGGTGCATGCCGGCGCCCCAGTTGTAGGAGTCCTTGCCCCACAGCGGCGGCATCACATACTCGCCCGCCACCTTCTGCCCCTCGCCGTTGTCGCCGTGGCAAATCGCACACTGCTCACGATAAACCTGCTGGCCGCGCTTGAAGTCGTATCCGCCCTTGGGCTGCGGCACCTCCGGGTAGCCACGCCCGGCAATCTCCACGCCGGTCGGCGCCTTGGTCGACAGCCAGTATGAATACACCGCCAACGCCGTCATCTGCGGGCTGTCGGCCGCAGGCGGCTTGCCGTTCATGCTGAACTGGAAGCAGCCCTGGATACGCTCGGCGTAGGTGTTGACCTTGTCGTTTTTCTTGCGGTAGGCGGGGTACATCGGGTACGCCCCCCACATCGGCGCGGAATGCGCCAGCCGCCCCTGGTCAAGGTGGCAGTTGCTGCAGTTCATGCCATTGCCCACGGCCTCGGGCATCAACCTGCGGGTGTCGACGAACAAGGCATGCCCCTCACGCACCATCTTGCCAAAGGCATTGTCAGGCAACTCGCTTTCCGCTGGCGGCACGAACTGCGGCGCGGCCTGCACGCCAGGCACTTTCAACTGCGACTGGTCTTCCATGGCGATCTGGGCGGCCTGGGCGCTGCCCATGGCCAGCAGCAACAGGGCTGGAATCATCGGTTTCATGGCTTGACCTCCTGGCTGGCGGGGCGGGCGAAGAACTCGGCAACAGCCTTGATCTCGTCATCGGTCATGGCCTTTGCCACACCGACCATCAGCTGGTTGGGGTCATTGCTGCGGGTGCCGTCACGCCAGGCATTGAGCTGCGCCACCAGGTAACTGGCGGGCTGGCCGGCCAGGGGCGGAAAGTGTTCGCCAACCCCGCCACCACCCGGGCCATGGCATTGCACGCAACCAGGAATCTGCCGGCTCCAGTCACCGTACAGGGCCATGCGGGTGGTCGGGTCATCGGCAATCTGCTGGCGACGCAGGTCGCTTGCAGGGTCTGCCGGCAGGCTGGCCAGATAGGTGCTGACAGCCTTGATCTCATCCTCGCTCAGGGCCTTGGCAAGCGGCTCCATCACCGGCTGCTTGCGGCTGCCGCTGCGCAAATCATGCAATTGCTTGCTGAGGTAAGCGGCCGGCAGCCCGGCCAGGCGTGGGAAGCCGGCAGCGGCAATGCCCTTGCCGTCCGGGCCATGGCAACCCAGGCAAGCCATGGCGGCGGGGTTGGCCCCGCCCTGGGTGAAGACTTTCTGGCCATCGGCGGCATGCGCCGCGGGCCAGGCCAGGATCAGCAGGCTGCCGATCACGACGCGTCTCAACGGTGTCATCACGAATCTCCTTTTCTATTGTTATATGCTTAGGCCTAAAACATATAAGCAAAAGGAGCGTGATCAGTTGCGCTGGATCAACTCCCGGAGATGCATTGGGTGGCTGCGGTGCGCACGTCGCCCAGGCGCAGCGGGAAGTTGTTCAGCCGCTCGTGCAGCTTGATGCTGCTGCCGCTGCCACGCTTGTCTATATCCACCAGCGCCGCCGGGCCCACGCCCGAGCTGATCTTCTGTGGCACGATCAGCCGCAGGCCATCGCCGCGCTGCTCTTCCACCAGCGGGTCGCGGGTATCGGCCAGCTTCTGCTTGACGCAATCGGCATACGCGCGCGGGGACTTGCCGGAGATCACATCCAGCGTTTCACGCGACTGTTCCAGTTCGGTAACACTCACACAGCCACCCAGCGTCACCGCCAACGCCGCCACCATCCACTTCATTTGCAGCACCTCTGCCTTCAAGAATCCGCTTCGACCACAGCCAGGCCGTTTTGCTCCCTGCTTTGGCAGATTTATCTACGCCTGGCGGAACAGCGCGGCAGTGTAACTCGACATCGTGGTATCTTTCGCGTTTGCAGAACCAATCCTTGCGGAGCATCACATGAAATTCGTACACCAGCGCGAGCATCTGAACGAGGACGACATTGTCGTCATCGAGTGCTCCCAGCGCTGCAATATCCGCCTGATGAACGACGCCAACTTCCGCAGCTTCAAGAACGGCGGCCGTCACACCTACCACGGTGGCCATTTCGACAAGTTCCCGGCGAAGATCACCGTGCCCAGCACCGGTTTCTGGAACATCACCATCGATACCGTGACAACCCGCCCGATCTCGGTCACCCGCAAGCCAACCTTGACCCACAAGATCAAGATCGTCCGTCGTTCATCATCGAAACTCAGATAAGACCACCATGACCCAGACCACCAAGTACGTCATCAAGTACAAACTCGACGGCCAGCGCCGCTGGGACTTCGCGCTGATGCCCGACGCTTCCCTCGAACAAGCCCTGGAAGCCCTGCGCAAGATTCACGGCGAAGACGCCGAGAAGATCAGCGACATCCAGGTCAGCAAAGCCTTGTAAGCCCCCGCTTCGCCTTACCGCTCGCCCGCGCAAGGAGAATCGCATGAGCCACTGGCCCGACCGCCGCATCCTCGACTTTCTTGGCATCGAGTTGCCAATTCTGCAGGCCCCCATGGCCGGTGCGACGGGCTCGGGTATGGCCATTGCCGTCGGCCTGGCGGGCGGTTTGGGCGCCCTGCCCTGCGCCATGCTCACGGGCGACCAGGTGCGCGCCGAGATCGCCGCCTTCCGCGCCGGCTGCCCGGGCCGCCCGTTGAACCTGAACTTCTTCTGCCACCAGCCGCCTGCGCCCGATGCCGAGCGCGATGCACGCTGGAAGCAGGCGCTCGAGCCCTATTACAACGAAGTGGGTGCCGACTTCGCGGCGCCCACGCCGGTGTCCAACCGCGCGCCTTTCGACGAACAGAGCTGCCAGCTGGTCGAGCAACTGCGCCCGGAGGTGGTGAGCTTCCACTTCGGCCTGCCTCAGGCCGACCTGCTGCAACGGGTGAAGGCCAGTGGTGCCAAGGTGCTGTCCAGCGCCACCACCGTAGAAGAAGCAGAGTGGCTGGAGCTCCACGGCTGTGATGCGATCATTGCCATGGGCTATGAAGCGGGCGGCCATCGCGGCATGTTCCTCAGCGACGATATCACCAGCCAGATCGGTACCTTCGCCCTGGTGCCGCAGGTGGCCGATGCGGTCAGCGTGCCGGTGATTGCCGCCGGCGGCATTGCTGACCACCGCGGCCTGTTGGCGGCACTGGCCTTGGGGGCTTCGGCCGTGCAGATCGGCACGGCTTACCTGTTCTGCCCCGAGGCCAAGGTCTCGCCGGCGCATCGCCTGGCCCTGGACAGCGCGTCTGCCAGCGACACGGCGCTGACCAACCTGTTCACCGGCCGACCGGCGCGTGGCATCAACAACCGCATCATGCGTGAGCTGGGGCCAATGAGCGACCTGGCACCGCGCTTCCCGCTGGCCGGTGGGGCATTGATGCCTTTGCGGGCGATTACGGATCCGCAAGGCAACAGCGATTTCAGCAACCTGTGGTCGGGGCAGGCGTTGCGGCTGGGCAGGCATATGCCGGCGGGCGAGTTGACCCGGGAGATTGCCGAAAAGGCGCTGGCCGTGATCGGCCGCCAGGCGTCTGCATAAGCAGGCTCGGCCGCCTCTTCGCGGGCTTGCCCGCTCCCACAGGTTCACCACTGGTTTTGAATGCTGCGCAGTACTGTGGGAGCGGGCAAGCCCGCGAAGGGGCCGGACCTGCCCATGCATCATCCTGCCCCCTTTCCGGCCCATGGCCTATCGCTATATAGTTCAGGCTATAACGATAACTCCCAAGGAACTGTCTTCATGCGTATCCGCCCGTCCCACCTGGCTGCCACCGCCCTGGCCAGCCTGCTCGCCTTCAACAATGCCTGGGCCGATGAAGTCCAGGTCGCGGTCGCAGCGAACTTCACAGCGCCGATCCAGGCCATTGCCAAGAACTTCGAAAAAGACACCGGCCACAAGCTGGTCGCCGCCTATGGCGCCACCGGCCAGTTCTACACGCAAATCAAGAACGGGGCGCCGTTCGAGGTATTCCTGGCTGCCGACGACAGCACCCCGGCCAAGCTCGAGCAGGAAAAGGCCATTGTTCCGGGCTCGCGCTTCACCTACGCCATCGGCACCCTGGCCCTGTGGTCGGCCACGCCCGGCTATGTCGACGCCAACGGCGAAGTGCTGAAGAAGAACCAGTTCAAGCACCTGTCCATCGCCAACCCGAAAACCGCTCCCTACGGCCTGGCCGCCACCCAGGTGCTGGACAAGCTGAAACTGACCGAAACCACCAAGCCCAAGCTGGTCGAAGGGCAGAACATCACCCAGGCGTTCCAGTTCGTCTCCACCGGCAATGCCGAGCTGGGCTTTGTCGCCCTGTCGCAAATCTACAAGGATGGCAAGGTCGAAAGCGGGTCGGCCTGGATCGTGCCCTCGTCCCTGCACGAGCCCATCCGCCAGGACGCGGTAATCCTCGAAAAAGGCAAGGACAACCCCGCCGCCAAGACCCTGGTCGACTACCTGAAGGGCCCGAAAGCCGCGGCAGTGATCAAATCCTACGGTTATGAAATCTGATGCCGCTGGACGCCAGCGACCTGGGTGCCATCTGGCTGACCGTGAAACTGGCCAGCCTGACTACCCTGATCCTGCTGATCGTCGGCACGCCCATCGCCTGGTGGCTGGCGCGCACGCGCTCGTGGCTGCGCGGGCCGGTGGGCGCGGTGGTGGCCTTGCCGCTGGTACTGCCACCCACGGTGATCGGCTTCTACCTGCTGATCGCCCTCGGCCCGCATGGCTGGCTGGGCCAGGCGACCCAGGCGCTGGGCCTGGGCAGCGTGGTTTTCAGTTTCACAGGCCTGGTGATCGGCTCGGTGATCTACTCCATGCCGTTCGTGGTCCAGCCGCTGCAGAATGCCTTTGGCGCAATTGGCCAGCGGCCGCTGGAAGTGGCTGCCACATTGCGCGCCAGCCCCTGGGACACCTTTGTCCACGTGGTGCTGCCGTTGGCCCGCCCGGGCTTCATCACCGCCAGCATCCTCGGTTTCGCCCACACGGTGGGCGAGTTCGGCGTGGTGTTGATGATCGGCGGCAACATCCCCGACAAGACACGCGTGGTCTCGGTGCAGATCTTCGACCATGTCGAAGCCATGGCCTATTCGCAAGCGCACTGGCTGGCCGGTGCCATGCTGGTATTCTCGTTCCTGGTGCTGCTCCTGCTGTACGCTGGACGCCGCGGCAAGGCTGGCTGGAGCTGATATGAGCGCATCGATTGTGGCGCGCCTGAAACTGGCGCGCGACGACTTCACCCTGGACGTCGACCTGCACCTGCCCGGCCGCGGCATCAGTGCGTTGTTCGGCCACTCCGGTTCTGGCAAGACCAGCTGCCTGCGTTGCCTGGCCGGGCTGGAGCGGGCCGCCAGCGCCTACATCGAAGTCAACGGCGAAATCTGGGAAGACAGCGCCCGGGGCTTCTTCCAGGCACCGCACCAGCGCCCGGTGGGCTATGTGTTCCAGGAGGCCAGCCTGTTCCCGCACCTGTCGGTACGCGGCAACCTGGAGTTCGGCTGGCGGCGGGTGGCCGCCGCCGAGCGCAAGGTCAGCCTCGACCAGGCCTGCCAGTTGCTGGGTATCGGCCACTTGCTGGCACGTCGGCCGGCGACCTTGTCCGGTGGCGAGGCGCAGCGGGTGGGCATTGCCCGCGCCCTGCTCAGCAGCCCGCGCCTGCTGTTGATGGACGAGCCGCTGGCTGCCCTCGACGGGCCGCGCAAGCGCGAGATCCTGCCCTACCTGGAACGCCTGCACGACGAACTGGACATCCCGCTGGTGTATGTCAGCCATGCCCAAGAGGAAGTGGTGCGGCTGGCCGACTACCTGGTGTTGCTGGAGCAAGGCCAGGCAGTGGCCAGCGGCCCGATCGGCGAAACCCTGGCCCGTCTCGACCTGTCGCTGGCCGAGGGCGAGGATGCCGGCGTGGTGTTCGAGGGCCTGGTGGTGGGGTATGACCCGCACTACGAACTACTCGACCTGCGCCTGTCCGGCAATAACGGGCCGCTATTGCGCATCGCCCACCCGGCCCAGGTGGTGGGCAGCACCTTGCGCGTCAAGGTACAGGCACGTGACGTCAGCCTGGCCCTGGCAGCCGACAGCACTTCAAGCATCCTCAACCGCCTGCCGGTGCGCGTGCGCGAAAGCCGCCCGGCCGCCAACCGGGCCCATGTACTGGTCAGCCTGGATGCCGGCGGCAACGCCCTGCTAGCGCGCATCACCCGCTTTTCGGCAGACCAGCTCGGCCTGCACCCGGGCCAGGTGCTGTTTGCGCAGATCAAATCGGTGGCGTTGCTAGGCTGAGCATCGGCCCCGTCGCTGGTGTCCATTGATCAGTGACCTGATCGAGGCCTGCCAGCCATGCTTGACTGCCCCCTTCCACGCACCCTGCACTACGTCGACGATAGCCAGCCAGGCCTGACCCGGCGGCGCTGGCGGGGCCGCTTCATCTACCTGGATGCCGACGGCCAGCGGGTGCGCGACAGCGATACTCTCGCCCGCATCGCTGCACTGGTAATCCCACCGGCCTATACCGAAGTGTGGATCTGCGCCGACCCGCAAGGCCACCTGCAGGCGACAGGTCGCGATGCCCGTGGCCGAAAGCAGTACCGCTACCATGCGCAGTGGCGCGAAGTACGCGACCAGCACAAGTACGGGCGCATGCTGGCGTTTGCCCAGGCCCTGCCGAAACTGCGTGCACAGCTGCACGCCCACCTTGCCCGGCCGGGCCTGGACCGGGAAAAGGTGATGGCGCTGGTGGTCAGCCTGCTGGACCACACCCTGATCCGGATCGGTAACCAGCGCTACCTGCGTGACAACCAGTCCTATGGACTGACCACCCTGCGCAACCGTCATGTCGAGGTGAAAGGCAGCAGCATCCGCTTCCAGTTCCGCGGCAAGCGTGGCGTCGAGCACAGCGTCAGCCTCAACGATCGGCGCCTGGCCAACCTGCTCAAGCGCTGCATGGAGCTGCCCGGGCAAGCGCTGTTTCAGTACCTGGACGACGACGGCCAGCGTCACAGTGTCGGCTCCAGCGAGGTCAACCAGTTTCTGCAGCAGCTGACCGGTGCCGACTTCACCGCCAAGGACTACCGCACCTGGGCCGGAAGCAGCCTGGCCCTGGCCCTGCTCAGGCCCTTGGCCTGGGAGCCCGAGAGCGAAGCCAAACGCCAGGTTGCCGCCATCGTCCGCCAGGTCGCATCACGCCTGGGCAATACACCGGCAGTTTGCAGGCGCTGCTACATTCACCCGGCGGTACTTGAACACTATGCCCTTGGGCGCCTGGCCAACTTGCCGAAGAACCGTGTACGCAAAGGTCTGGACCGTGAAGAGGTGGCCTTGCTGTTGTTTCTTCAGGCACTCGAGGAACAGGATGACCATTAACCCGGTCTATTCAGACCATGATGCGAAGAAATTTCCCATTGGCCGCCAAGCACCCTATTCTTGCCACCGAGCACCTTGGCCGACAAACCGCTGGCGGTTTGCTTCGGCACCTGCGACCGAAGACACGCAACAGAATTTGTCTGTCGGGGAATTACTATCCGCCGAAAGCGTCTTTAATGAGAAGGAAGAGGGACAAGCTCCCGCCGCCGTGGCAACTAGCCCGACGGACTTTTACATCACCAAGGAGAACTACATGCTGATACTCACCCGCAAGGTTGGCGAAAGCATCGTCATCAACGATGACATCAAAGTCACCATTCTGGGCGTCAAAGGGATGCAGGTGAGGATCGGGATCGATGCACCGAAAGATGTCCAGGTCCATCGCGAAGAGATCTTCAAGCGTATCCAGGCCGGCAGCCCCGCGCCGGAAAAGCACGACGACTCGCACTGAGCGACCTGCCTCAAGCCGCACGGACGCGCTTGATCGCCCCACGCCTCAGGTGCCCAGCAGTTCGTGCACCTTGGCGATCATACAGTCCATGTCGAACGGTTTGTCGAACACCGCGGCGAACAGTTGCGGGCATCCCTGGTTGGCCTGCGCGCCACTCATGAGGATGACCGGCAACTTGCTCAAGGCAGGGTCTTCACGCATCGAGCGCACCAATTCCTCACCGTTGAGCACCGGCATCATGTAGTCGGTGATGACCAGCTGAACGCGCTTTTCCTTCAGTGCCTCCAGCGCCTTGCGGCCGTTGCTCGCCTTTTCCACCAGAAAACCTTCGTCCTCCAGGGCGTAACCGAGGATGTCGGCAATCAGGTACTCGTCATCGACGATCAGGATGGTGTTCATCGCCCGCCCCGTCACCCGCCCCCCTGCGGCACCGGCGTTCCCGAGAGCACACCGCAGGCGCCTTCGAACGCCTTGCGCAGGGTAATGCCCTGCGGCCCGATCAGCAGCTCGTGCAAGGCAGGGTCATGGTGGCTGTCACGCACCTTCAGGATCGACAGCATGCGCCGCAGCTGCGAATCCAACTCGACGAAGCGCATCAGCATCAGGTTGTCGACGATACTCGACAGGTCCGGGGCCGGAGCGCTGATTTCCGCTCCGAAGATGTCGCGCATTTCCCAGGTCAGCATCACGCTGACATTGCGCGCGCGCAGCTCGCCAACCAGGGCGCGGAAAAACGCATTGAGCCGCGCCGGGTCGGTGGCCAGGCGGCTGAACGCCCCCAGGCTGTCGATCAGCACACGCTTGCTGCCTTGCGCCGCGACCCGCTCGAGCAGACGTGCACCGACCTGGTCCAGCAGGCCCTCGGTGGTCGGCTGCCAGCACAGCTGCAGGCTGCCACCCTGCTCCATGGCTGCAAAATCGTAACCCAGCGACGAAGCCTTGATTCGCAGGCGTTCCGGCGTTTCGTAGAAGCCGAAATGCAGCCCCGGCGCCTGTGGGCTACTGGCGCCGAGAAAGGCAAGGCCCAATGACGTCTTGCCAATACCCGAAGGCCCGATAAGCAAGCTGACCGAGCCCGTGGCCAGCCCGCCACCGAGCATCTCATCCAGGGTCTCCACCCCGCTACCGACGCGCTCCAGTGTGGCGCTGCCCATATGGCTGGGGTGGCTGAACAGCGACTCCAGGCGCGGGTATACGTGCATGCCATCTCCATCGATGAGACATTCATGGCGCCCCGACAACGCCGCACTGCCCCGCGTCTTGCGCAGCTGGATATGGCGCACGGCGCGGCTACCGAACAGTTGCTCGCCCAGTTCGATAACACCGTCGACCATGGTGTGCTCCGGGCTGCCTTCTTCCAGCCGGGCGCTGGTCAGCAGCAGCACGGTACAACCGGCAAAGGCCGCATGGCCCTGTAGTTCGGAGACGAACTTCTTGGTGTCCAGCGCGGTTTCCGCACGCACCCGGGCATTGAGCACGCCATCGACAATCAGCAGGCTGGCCTGCTGACGGGCGATTTCCTGGCGCAGCAGCCGTACCACGGCGTCCAGGCCTTCCTGCTCCAGAGCATCGAAGGCACTGACGAACTGGATCGGGTCGCCGACCAGCGCCGGGTCGAAGAACTCCAGAGTCGCCAGGTACTGGAACAGCCGCTCGTGCGACTCGCTCAGCAAGGTCGCCACCAGCACCCTGCCACCGCCGCGCACATGCCCGCAGGCCAGCTGGTTGGCGAGGATGGTCTTGCCCGCCCCCGGCGGACCCTGGATGATGTAGGACGCGCCAGCCACCAGGCCACCCTGGAGCAACGCATCGAGCCCATCGATCCCCGTCACCAGCCGCCTGAGTGCCTGTGCCATGGTGTTCTACCTGTCGAGTTGGCTTTCCGTCCGCTGATAGATTGGCAAGTAAAGCTGCATGCAAGTTCCCCGGCCGGGCTCACTGTCGACGCAAATGGCACCACCGCTCTGCCTGGCAAAACCATACACCTGGCTAAGGCCCAGGCCAGTCCCCTTGCCAAAGGGCTTTGTAGTGAAAAACGGTTCGAAGATCCGCGGCAGCACCGCTGGCGCGATGCCCTCACCGCTGTCTTCCACCTCGAAACGCACAAACCCGCCGTGCAGGCCTTCCACCTCGCCTGCCAGTTCGACCACATCGACGGTCAACCCGATCCGGCCCTGCCCCGGGATGGCATCGCGAGCATTGAACAACAGATTGAGCAGCACCATCTGCAATTGACCGGCATCTACCTCGATCAGGGGCAGGTCCGGTTGCAACACCACCTCCAGGTCAATCGAACCAGGCAGCGCATGCTCCAGTAGACCACGGGTGGCGGCAATAAGGTTCGCCGGGGCGACGCAAGCCACATCAAGCTTGCGGTGGCGGGCAAAGCTGAGCAACTGCTGGGTCAGTTCGGTGCCCCGCTGCCCTGCATCCAGAATATGCTGCAGCATGCGCTGGGCGCGTACCGGGTCCTGGGTGGTCAGCGCCAGGCGCGCCGAGCTGATGATGATGGTCAGCAGGTTGTTGAAGTCATGTGCCAGGCCACCGGTCAACTGGCCGAGGGCCTCCAGCTTCTGCGCCTGGAACAGCTGAGCGCGCACCGCATCCAGTTGCAGCGCCGACTCGCGCCGGTCGGTGATGTCCCGGGTCACCTTGGCCAGGCCGACGACCTGGCCCTGGTCATCGCGGATCACATCCAGCGCGGCCAGCGCCCAGAACTGCGTGCCATCCTTACGTACACGCCAGCCTTCATCCTGCGCCACGCCCTGCTCCAGCGCCTGGCGCAGCAAGCGCTCCGGGCGGCCTTCGGTGCAATCCTGCGGGGTGAAGAACAACGAGAAATGCTTGCCGATCACTTCATCGGCACGATACCCCTTGATGCGTTGCGCACCTGCGTTCCACGACACCACATGGCCGGACGGGTCGAGCATGTAGATGGCGTAATCCACTACCGACTGAACCAGCTGTTCATAGCGGTGTGCAGGCATGACGGGGTGGTCGAGACAATCAGCTGAAACCATGCGAGCTCCACCGGTACGGCAGGACGGAAGATAGGGCGAGGTTCAACGCTGTGGCTCAACCAGCACCGGGCTGATGCGCCGCGGCATCGCCACTTTCAGCAGCCACAGGCCAACAAGCAGGATAAACCCGCCACCGGCCAGGGCCATCAGCCGCTGCGATTGAGGGTGTTCTGCATCGAGCCCCAGCAGCAGCAGGTAACCGCCAAGACTGATCAGGCTGAGGTAGAGAAACGCCCCCAACACGACTACCAGCACGAACAACAGTCGCCAGAACAGCCGCGGGCGCACGATACGCTCGGAAGCACTGGACTGAATCATCACCACACTCTTGGATCCAATAGAGGGCAACAGTGGCGTAATGACAGCAAGGTGTCAATTGCCCATTCGATCGACCCTTCATTCTGTTGATCATAGGCGCTGTGGTTGACTCAACTATAACAATGGGTTATAAAGCGCGCTTGATTGCGAAGCCCTTCTGCTTAGAAGCGAGCTGGTCGTTACGACCCCTTCATGCGTGCGAGTGTGGTGGAATTGGTATACACAGCAGACTTAAAATCTGCTGACTGTCAACACCTTTTCTGTCATTCCATCACACCTTCATAAGCAGCTGTAGGCCACGTCCCACGAAGCTTCTAGCGTTTGCCCTTATTCCCTAAATCCTTCAGTATCTTTGGTCTTTTTGAGAGCTTGGTAGCGATTTGGTAGCCGGTACTCAAAATTAAGCTCAGCTCTCGCAAGCTTTCCTCAGCTCTCGTAAGCCCAAAGCGCCTCCTCTTTGAAAAACATCATATTTTTTTAAAATATTTTGCATCATCCTATCGGCTACCAAACCCGCTTTGCAGGCACAAAAAAACCCAGATCGATCTGGGCTTCTTGCTAGCCAGGGCATCGTGCCAAGGCCTTTATGAGCATCATGCTCGCAGCTCGGCAGCGGTCAGCAACTGGAAGGACAATACATAGTTTTGGAAAATGCCACGACATCTTGGGTACGATAATAAATACGACGAGACACATGCTTTAACGCAGGAATTTCTGTCGCGTGCTTATTAGTATATCGCCAGAACCTCAAGGTTTCCTTTGACACACCAAGGGCGTCCGCAGTCTCGTGCACGTCGAGAAACTCTTTAGCCAACTTATCAGCCGCAATCATAAAAACCTCTCAAAATATTCGCTTCCATTGGAGCACCCCTCCCTAGGTGTCAATTAAAGCTAAATGTTTGAGCATCTAAACGTCAAGGCACGAGAGACACATTTTCAAAGGGTGTCTCAGCAGCATACTCACTTATAGGCCTGAAACCCCAGCAAACACAGATGGGTATGCCAGACGCATACCTTAATGCAGCTAATAGACAACCTGCCGAAAGGTGGAAGAGACCGGCGCGAGCTGGGTGCTCAAGGATTGATCATCACCGCAATGGAACACCCCGCACCAACTCTACGACTACAAAATTGCAACCGCACACCATCCGCTTCAAGTAAATACAGCGACGCCGCCTTTACCAGCATTAGCTACCACTCGGTTGTTAGCGACCTGTACGGGTATGCGCCAAGCACTGGAAACTCAACAATTTAACGGTATATCTTCCGCGTACTTTTTTTTAAAAAATGAGTACCTTTTTTTGAGGTCAAAATCAAGCCAGCGCCTACGGCGCTGAAAAAAGCGATGCGCCTACGGCGCTCAAAAGCAAGCCACGCTCACGCGCATGCGCGTGAGGTGAAGTAGCGAGCAAAGGGGCGAGGCAAGGGAGGCATTCAGATCTGAGCTATCAGCATCTATCTCAAACAGCAGAATTCACGATCTCAAAATGGCATCAAAAAATTTGCAAAATAAGAGATCCCTGCTTTTTTTTGCTAACAAAATAATAGAGCTCCGTTTTTGAAAAATGATTTCAAGGGGGGGGATGAAAAAAAATTTCATGAGGGCTTCAGAACGAGCGGATCAAAGCAAATCCATTCACCGTCCAAAAATATACTAACGGTTGATGCCAAACTATACTGATGGTTTATTTACGACGCGAAATCCGGCTCATTTGCCAAAAAACCAATATCGACGCGCGTTTTTCCGGATTTACTGTGCTAAAGTCACACCATCGTGAAACCATATCAACGTATCGTTAACTCAACGACAAAGTAACTTCCGTGCAATCTAAAAATTCTTCTCAGCCTCGAGACCCAGAAATCAGATCAGCCTTTCAAATTGGTATGCCGATCAATGTGCTCGCTGTGCACCTGCAACCGCTTCGATACTACCCGGTTCCCTGACTCAAACTGGCTTTAGCCACCCTAGGTCTTATGCCATAAGCCCTCTTCTGGTAAGTGATTGGTATGAGTATGCTGAAAATTCTTGATCGACTCTGGAACTGGGCTTTCCCGGACAACAGATCTGAAACTGAGAAAGCCAAGGAGCGGGAGTTCATTCAAGCTGTCAATCAACTCAAGACGCTCCGCACTACGGCCCGAGGTGGGATGGCTATCGATCCGGAGGAAATTCGCGATCAGGTACTGCAGAGTCGCGAAGCCTATCAAGATTTCGTCTCACCGCTGCATCGCAAAAATTTGCCAAAATCCGACGCCTAGACCAGCCTAATCTGACCTGTCCCCGTAAGGGTATACGGATAATATGGGCCGCCTCCCCTTATTGAATCGGGGTAAGGCGCCCTATCGATCACAGGCTGCTCTGTGGCGTTCAAGGTGAGTCATTTCCTGGTGCCATTCTGAAAGAAATTTCAACCAATCACTCAGATAAGCGCCTTCAGCTACTCGGGTCGAACCTCGGCTCGCGCACTCGAATCGCTCCCGCCACGGCTGGGGGATGTTTTCATCTCGGACTATGGCTATGCCAATAGGATGCGGCTCCGAGGGTACAAGATTTAAAACCTCATCAGCGTCCAGGGCCTGCCGGTAGATGGGCGAGGATTGCTCTTGGTGCTCAATGTCGTCCAGGACTTGGATTACAGCCTCAGCCCGTGGATCGCCAGGTATCAAGTGAGCGAGTGCCCAGAGTGCCTTCCGCCTTGCAACCTCAAGAAGATGGAGGTCGCCATCAGCAGCACTGCTGTGAAGCGTTTCTTGGACATCTCGGCTCATGAATTCTCGGACTCGTTTCCACTCTGCACTCTGAGCGCGCCCCTCTCGTGTACAGCTGTCGTGAACCAAGCCGCTCACCTACGGTGGCGTCATGGCCCGCTGGGCTTCCATCTTCGCGCCTGCGCGCTCCGCTTGCCGAAGGTGTGCAGTTCGAACTGCTGAAGCCTACCTTTACACCTCACAATAGCTCGGTGGCCAGAACATCCGGGCGAGGTACTCGTGGTTGTATGCTCCCACATGCGCCAGATTGCCTAGAAATAGTCGTTGTAACGTACTTTTGGGAATGTAACAGCGACGACGTTACATTCCAAAAAACGCGTTACATACGCTAGGTTCACGAGAGGGATGATCATGACCTTACGTTGTTTCCGGAGGCTCACCTACCAAGCTGTGAGCTGATGCTTTCTCAAAGAACCGGCAGATCATCGCTATTCATAATGATCCCATTTGGGGACATTAACCCATCAAACCGCCATTAATGCTCTATTTTGGGAACATTACGCGAGACGTTGCGTCTTTGCTCAAACGCGGCAGAGCTTTGCAGAAAGCTTGCCGGCAAGCAGACTAGAAATTTGATAGTCGACTGTTCTTTGGGGGATTGAATGGAGCTGGTCATGAGCAAGAGCCAAGCTCGGCGCCGCTGGCGTAGGATCATGAAGCTCGTCCAGCAAGGCGAGTCGTTCGTGATCACCAGGCTCGGCAAGCCAGTATGTAAGGTTTGTCCACCTGATTAAGCATTGGAGTACATTTGCACTCCTTCGGAGAACGGGCCGCCCAGGCCTTTCGGTAGCTACGACCTAGCCGAGGTTGATACGAAGTCGTTTTACCGATAGGGTTGCTGCGTATGTGTCTGGCACCAACGCCTACACCCTGAGGAAAAGAACTCTTCACTGGCACGCCGAAAGCCCGCCAGGAAGAGTCAGAGACCCCGAGCGACACCCCTGAACCGCCGTTTGGCGGTTTTTTTCTGCCTCACGCTACGTTCCCGGAGGGATGTCATGACAATGGACGCTGCTGCACTCCACCTTCGAGGCGCGCAAAGCGTAGTAGTGTTTACCGGGGCGGGCGCGTCAGCTGAGAGCGGGATCCCGACCTTCAGGGATGCTTTGACTGGACTTTGGGAACGATTCGATCCTGCTCAGTTAGCGACCCCTGATGCTTATCGTGCAGACCCTTCACTCTGTTGGGGCTGGTACGAGTGGCGCCGTCGAAAAGTAGCTCTAGCGCAGCCAAATGCTGCACACCATGCGATAGCTGAGCTCGCCAGGCGTGTGCCTAAGCTGACAGTCGTCACGCAAAACGTCGATGATTTACATGAGCGTGGTGGAAGTCTTCAGGTGATCCATTTGCACGGCAGCCTGAACTCTCCCAGGTGTATCGACTGTGGGCTACCGCATACGCTTGCCCTCCCCTTGGATACCCTTCCCGAAGGTGGGGTTCGCCTGGAGCCGCCGCGATGCAGCGGGTGCAATGGGTGTATTCGTCCGGGGGTCGTCTGGTTTGGAGAGATGTTGCCTGAGCAAGCTTGGAGCGAAGCCCTGGAGGCAGTAGAGGATTGCGATTTCTTTCTATCGGTGGGGACTTCAGGGATCGTCTACCCAGCAGCCGAGCTTCCGCTTCGCGCCCTAGGGAATGGCGCAACGGTCGTCCACGTCAACCCGGTGCTTTTCGATGTCAGCAGCCAAGAGCATTTCTTGAAAGGGCCAGCATCACAAATGGTGCCAACCCTGCTCCGCTGCGCGTTCCCTGGCGTGGGGCAATAGCTCCAGTTTTCTTCTCGGATGATGGTCATCAGAAGCTCCCAGGCTGTTCGATATGTCCCCAGACGGTAGCTCAGCTTCGCGCCGTTTTAATACGACGCGGCTCGCTAAGCCTTGCTCTACCCAGAGGTGGTCAGCAAGGCGAACCATTCAGCGTAGGGGGTGTTGGTGACCTTGCGGCGGTTGTAGTCCGGACTGCCATCAGTCCACCAGACCTCACCGCGCTCACCCAAGGCAACCTTAGCGGCATGGACACTTGCCCTGGCCCGTTGCAGTGCTGACGCGTCGTCTTCTGCTTTGGCTTGCTTAACGGCGCGACGAGCTCGCATGAGGTCGCCGACCAGGGCTCGTCTGGTGGCCTCAGAGAGACCTGGGTTAGCGCAGCGCCACAGCGTCTCTTTGACGACGAAATATCGACCGTCCTGGGTCTGGGGATGCTTCGGCATGGTGGCCTCGTCGGGTATACCCATGCAGATACGACCGTGGCCTTCCCTGGCCGGTTCTCTAATGAAGATGTGCTGGCACCTATAGGTCAAACCTGCCCGATGCTCCGTTTGAAAGCGGGTGGGATTCTTGCGTCTGCTCGACCAGAATGAGGAGCTCCTCCCTTCGGGCTTCATCTATAACTCCAGCATGGAGGATGGCGGCGATGTATCCAGTCGCGAGGCCAAATCGATACGTCACTTCATCCGCGCTTCTCGAGGAGCTGATGTCCTTGATGCGTGTGAGCGCCTTTTCTATAAGGCGAGCCTCATTCAACCGGTCGTCAACTGATGCCATGGCGTCTTCCCTGTGCATGGAGGCTGGTATCCTCGGGTGAATGACCGAGGGAGTTGGATCCTCATATGACACTAGACCAAAGCGGTAACGAGCCCCTTGGAGCGCTTACGGCACGCGAGGTTTGCCAGGTGCTCCGTGAAGTCGTCCTTGGGCGTCGGCATATGACAAAGGTGGGCGTACAGGCGTGGGATGAAGTCTATGCGTACCACTTCGTAGTAGACATCGAGGGATGGCGTATCACGATTTACAACGACTGCGATGAGCTCGACTACTGCGAGCAAGTGGTGAGCCCCAATGGCCAGCGCTGGGACTTTGATCCAGGTGCTCGTACAGATCCGATTGCGCTGCTGTCGACCTGGGAGCATCAGAGCCTGGAGCGAATGTTAAAAGCACTCTAGCAGCTCTATGGCGCGCCCCGTTGGGGACGGCTGTCGTAAACCAAGCCACTGTGTGGCTCGGCTCTTCGGGCTTCCATCCTCGCACCTCCGACCCTCCTGGTCTGCGCGCTCCGCTTGCCGCTCGCGGGTCATGGGCATCAGCTCGTTTGAGGTCGCTTCCTCCCCATCTACACCTACATCAATAGCCCATACGCGCATCATCATCAGGTAAAATATTGAGGTCTTCCAGCCCGATTTTTGGAGCGTTCGTAGCTCATGCCCCATCTGCTTAAGCTCCCGCATAATCACGCTGGCCGCGACTTTGTCGTGGGTGACATTCACTTCAAAACCCGAGAGCTTCATAAGGGCCTGCAAGCTCTCGGTTTTGATAAGTCTGTCGACAGGCTGATTGCCGTGGGAGATCTCATCGACCGTGGCCCAGGGATGCTGGATGGGCTGAAGCTGCTGGGCGAACCCTGGTTCTTCACGGTGAAGGGCAACCATGAACAGATGCTAATCGACGCCTATCGAGCTAACCCACACCTGCCCTATTCAGCCCATGGAGCGCGGTGGTGGCTCACGATAGATGACGAGTCCAAGCCCATGGTCATCGACAAGCTGGATAGCTTGCCGCTGGCTATTGAGGTGGAGACGGCTCAGGGCGTGGTCGGGGTATTGCACGCAGATGTGCCCGTGGGATTATCCTGGAATGACTTCACCCAGAACCTCGATAACCCACAGATTCAGGATGTCGCGTTGTGGGGGCGCGAGAGGATCAAGAAGCATCATCGTGGCGGTATTCCAGGTGCCTGGCGTGTCTGTGTCGGGCACACCTGGATCCCGCATTCTCTGCGCCTCGGGAATGTCCTTGCCTTAGATGCCACTGGCGGCGGGGATGGCCCATTGGCGATCTACTCGCTGCATGACGACGTCGTGTACGTGGATGGTAAAGCCTCGGGGCTCGACCAGGCAGAGCGCCTCGGCGAGCAGTTGGAAGAGCTTGAGCAGTCGCTCACCTCGCTCAAAACCTTGGCGCACGCCAACAAGCTCATTGAAACCCAGATCGCGAGCCGTGAGGCAGAGGCTCGTGCTCAGCAGATCACTTCCACTTGGCTGAATCTGGCTGAGGATATAGCTGGCATGCAGCAGTTGATGAATGCCCTTCACGGGTTGAGTCTGCTGTCCGGGGAGCGGCGCTCTGCCAAGCTTGAAGAGCTGCAGGGGCGGTATGCTGGCACTCCTACAGGCGAGTTGCTCATTCGGCTCTTCGACTCCCCTTCGTAACGAACGAGGGCCCTCCGAGAAGGAAGAAGCATGCAGATCAAAAAACCAAAGCACCTCCAGGCGCTCCGCGAGCTACTGGCAGGCTCTCGATATCTCCTTTGCGTAGATCTCGAAGCCACGTGCGACGAGTATCCTGCAGACCTGACAGACGAGCAAAAGCAGGAACACGATCTGGCTGTGCGTCGTGACGACATGGAAACCATCGAAGTCGGAGCAGTGGCTCTGGATCTGCATCAGGATTGCAAGATCGTCAGCGAGTACACCAGCTTCGTGCGACCGGTGCTAAATCCAAGTCTCACCAATTTTTGTAGGGGGCTGACCACCATTGAACAGGTCAACGTCGACGACGCCGGTACATATGACGAGGTACGCCAGAAGCTGGATGACTACCTGGCTGCGTTCAAGGCCGAAGGGCTGATGTGGTGCTCCTGGGGTGATTACGATGCCAAGCAGTTGGCAAGGGATGCAGTGCGGAATCGCTGCGAACCCATGCTGTCCGACCTCAGCCACACCAATGCTAAGAAATGGCACTGGAAAATCCTGAACTGCCCTGCAATGGCTCTCCGGCCCGCCGTTGAGGACTGGGGCCTTGAATGGTCTGGTCGGTACCACAGAGGGATCGACGACGCTCGCAACCTAGGCGCGCTGATGGGTGAGATCCTGCGTGCGGGCTGATCAGGCTGGCCGCTGACGCTAATGCCTACTAGGTGTGAAGCCACCGAGGGCGCCGAGCTGATAATCTGTCACCGCCTGAAACTGACTTTCAGCAATCTTCCGCAAGCGCTCCAATTCCGCACCCTTGATCCCAGCTGCTTCAGCTTCGTGATACCGCCTCAAGGCATTCACGGCCTCGACGTACATCTGGTCATCCGGCATTAAGACATCGCTGAGATTCTTACGCTTCATAGTCATTTCGCTGCCATCGGGAATTGCTGGCTGAAGTCGATAACAATGACTTGAAGCTTTTCAGTGGCAGGGTCATCGGGTTCCCAGGGGAACCAACTGAGCGACTCGTAGCCCATGATCTGGCCTTCCCGCACGACGTCTGGGTAACACGCAACGGCGTCTTCTAAGGCTGAGCAGTCAGATCTCGGCAGGAGAACAGGTAGGTCAGGGTCGTACTTGCGCAGCTCTTCAATTAGCTCGACCACGTTCACATTCTTGTCCTCGAGTAGCGGCCTCATGGGGGCCGATAGTGACGTCCTTCAAGGTATACGCATGGGAGTGCTCTTTTGCCAGTCGTGGTAGGCTGATGGACGAATGGATAGCCTCCTATCGAAACAGCCTATACCCGGGACTGCAGCATGACGCTCAAAGCCTCTTTCGCCAGCGTGCTTCGTGCACTGCGTAGCAAGCGCAATATCACCCAGCGAGATTTCGCCGACACGACGAGCCGTACCTACCTCTCAAAACTTGAATTGGGTAAATCGAGTATCACCCTGGACAAGCTTGAGCAGGTGAGTGAGCGCCTTGGGCTAAGTCCATTGACAATCATGACTCTCACATTGAGTGAAGATACCGGTGAGTCGGCAGTCGACTTGATCTCGAAGCTAAGCGCAGAGCTTGCAGACCTGCAGCGAGATGGAGGTCTAGCAGGCCTGAAACTTACGGTGAATGTTGCACAAGAAGTCCGTGCGCCAGCGGCTCAACGAAGGCCACGAGCCTCCAGGGGAGCCGTATTGCCAACATCGCTGCAAACCGAGTTGGCATTTACAAACTGAGCAGCGGCTTGGCCAGCTTCCACAAGATGGTGCCAGCTCTTCCAGGCTCTCGCCCTCACTGTTCTCGAAAACGCCAGCCTCCCAGAACAGAACTTGGATGTTGGCTTAGGCGAAGAATTCGACTGCCGCAAAATCGGATGCAGTGCTCGCCGGTAGCACCAGGAATAGGCGCATGGTGGGTGAGATCCTGAGTGCTGATCTCTTTATCAACCTCGTTGACGATATCGCGGTCATGCAAATATATTAATTCGTTATGAGTTAGCCTTCCGCCTGGATAGCGATGCGCATACAAGTTCGTTACTCCAGAGGCGCATGCAGCCCCCCCCAACAGGTTATCCGCCCACCCACCTGTTCCGCCCAGCGATTGATTGAGCTTAGAATTGATGCTGCTAGGCCTCTGACGATAAATCCTCACCAGGCGCCTAAGCGCTCGATTCTCGCCCATTATTGAACAGCCAGGGCGCGGAAAATGATGACGATGACCTCCTGGAAGATTTAGACGGTCGGCCAGGGTTATCGAAGTATCCGTAGCGGATGATTTATAATAAAATAGGTCGCATCTCGAGTTGACGCCAAGCACTAACGTATACTTTCGTCAATGGCAAAGGCGATATCGACACACTCTAAAGCGAAGCAAATAATTCTCAGAATTCGATGCAAAGTACCACCTCAAAGGACAGTTAATGAAAATTTTAGAACCACAAGTAGACACTCTATTTGATACAAACCCAATTCTAGAGCTGCCATTTCCTCACATTTATAATCATTTTTGCCAGATCGTGATGCGCGACATGCTGGACAACATGGAATTACCTTACAGCACGCTCATCCCATACACCTTCATTTTTGAGAAAGCAAAGGACTTTAGCAACCAAAGCTTGGAGTCCTGTACCGAATCGGGTTACCACATTAAACAAGAAGATTTCAAAAATCTTTTTGCATGTGCAAACCTTAATATTGTATTCCCTTTTATTCATAACAAAATTTACAGCTTCACACGAAAAAGCGAAAACGAGTCATTTATCGACTACTTCGACCAAGCGGCAGAAGATCACGAACTGACTGATATTATACTCACTAATCTTTCGCTGCCGGCAGTGACTCGACTTGAGAGAAGCCCAAAGACCTTACTTGATAAAATAGTTTACAGGCTGAAGTCCAAAAGATCGATAGACCCAACCGCCTATTATGACTACATTTCAAAAATGTACTCCAGCTCCCAGAGCGCTTTCGTTGAAGCCGACATAATACCCGACTCATTCTACAACCACATTGGCTTCTCTTCCTCGGAAGAGTTTAAAAAAATCCGAACTGCCTATATGTGTCTCGGCCAGACCTACATAGATGTATCTGTTGTTGTCGACAAATACCTGACCGCAAATGCCCTGCACGACACACCTCTTGGCAAAAAGCTTTGGCAAGGCTTAGCCATGGCTAAAATGAAACATTCTGAACTTAAAAAGTTTATTCAGAAGATGACAAGTGCATCGGATGCAGATTTTGATAAATTTTCAGAGTTCTTCTTCTGCTCCCAAGGTGAGCACACAAACATTTCAAATAAATTTCTTCCACCATTTTGGCGAATCGAAGAGTACGTATACTTTTTACCTGCAGCCGTGCCGACCTTGCTCGGCGCAAGAAATCTCCTAATTGCTATTCAGAACGACAAATCCAAAAACAAGAAATACAAATATGACAGCATGATCTCAAACCTTTTCGAGCCTGAGCTATTAAAGCGAGCCGAAAAACATTTTAAAAGCAATGGATTTAGCACATGCCTGGAAAGAAATTTTGAGGGCGGTGAGATTGACCTTTTGGTTTATTGCAAAAATTCTCACACCATCATCACTATTCAAGCTAAGGCCACTCTTTATCCTGAGTCTGCCAGAATGGCCAGAAGGCTTGATGGCCGGATTGAAGAGGCCGTAGACCAAACTCTTCGCTTTGACAATTTGAGCATAGACGCCAAAAGCAAAATTTACAAAAAAGCATTTCCCGAAATTCAAGCCCCGGACAAAGTAAATCACCTACGCGGGATACTCACAAACTCTGGCTTCGGAACAACGCACAGCTGGCAGCTGCTTTCCAAAAACAACATCACACCGATTAACTGCAACATTCTCAAGAACGTACTTCCAGAATGTAGTTCCCTTTTAGAGCTCCCGAAAAAAACTCAAGAACTTATCGACAAACTCAAAAGTGAATGCGAGGTCGTTGAAGCCCCAAAAATCTTTGAGCTCCCTGACCATACCATTCGTCAAAGACACGTCGAAACACGAAACATGAAAAGCCTATATGAAGCCCAATACTGGGGCGAGGCGATTGACCTGTAGCACTTTGCTAATTATGCGGCGCCGAGGTGATCTCTCGGCGAAGCATTTTAACTTCCCAGCACTATAAAACTCCATACCAGAAGCACCGAGAACCGCAGAGAAACTTAAATTAATCTCATAACCCCCTCAAGTTGAGCCAGGTTTATATCTTTATAGTCCATCATCTTGAGCATTTAGATGAGCTGCTAGGACGTCCCCATGACAAGCTGCAGGCTTACAGTGGCACGCAATAACCTTGCCCCTGATGATGCCCAGGTTGTGCTCAAAGTTTTCAGATGCCTTCAGGAAGCCACGACCGAAGTCGTAAGCGAACTTGCGGATGACCTCGTCTCGGTCACCGTCCTGGCCCATCTGGTATGGGTTGCCCCAGATAGTGCCTCGACCGATATAGACGTCGTAAAGGTCTCCTCGATCCTTGTTCACCACCAAGGTGAGCTGCAGCGGGACTACCCGGGTTGGTATGGCAGCTAGGCCCAAAGTGTTTCTCAATCCAGCAAAACACTCGCGATCCTCAAAGAGAATCGCGTGCGTTGCTTTTTCTACGGCGCCGGCCTGGTCTTCTACCAGCTCGAACGGAATGCCCTGCTCTTCCGCGTAAGCGCTCACGTAGCCGTTGGGATCGACCATGGCCACGAGTTGAACCTCGGGTGATTGGCTGGTGTAGAACTGCACCTTCCTCTGCAGCTTCGAGTAGCAGAGGAATTCCTTCGGATAGGCGATGAGGATGGTCTTGGTATCACTCATACAAGATGCTTGACGTCGATGGACTCGTCGCTCCAATGCTCTTTCAGGTACTCGGTCACAAGCCGGCGATGGCACTGATGAGGTTGGTGCTCACTGCACAGGAGGCAGCCACCCTCCATGAGATCCCGGCGCACATGCTTTTCGATATTGCGCTTCGCCATCAGATTCATGAACTTTTCCTCGTACTGCTGCCAGGTAATGTCCTTCTTCTGGTAGGGCGAGAGGATTTCCTTGGTAGGAGCCAGGTCAGGTAGATGGACGTAGTCGACGTCACAGATCTCCGCCAGGAAATATTTCAAATCGTCTCGCTTGGCGAAGCCGGAAAGCTGCGAGATGTTGTTCAGGCGAACGTCCACGACACGCTTGGCACCTGAGAGCTTTATCAGAGAGAAGAACCGCTCGGCCTTCTTCTCGGTGAAGCCAATAGTCAGAATTTTCATGGTCATCCGTTCAGAGAATCCCTGCTACGAGCTTATATGCATATCCGGTATTCGGATCTATATCCCCGAGACTCACCGTGAAATAGGTAATGCCTTGGGGATGATGCGTGCCAGAGCCAAGCCGCAAGAAATGCCCTTCGGCCACGTCATCGGTGACCTTGAAAGCATAGGGCTGTCCGCCGTAGGTGAACGAGGCCCGTACCTTGAGCCTTGGATCGCCCCAATCGGCACTTTCGGCGGATACCGTAACAGATATCCTTTCTGGGCGAATCAGGAAAAGCGTTTGACGCTGAGCATTCAGTAGGTCTGGAGGTACTCGATCATTTACTCCGCAGCGGCTGTGATGAGTGAGATCCCAGAGCTGCTCAGGTCGATCTTCAAACTCAGCTATTTCGTCCAAGAGCAAGCGCCGTGCAGATGACCACTGCGGGGGGTGGCAGATAACGTGATTCTCAATCTGATAGCGGTGATTCTGGGCGCCGGAGAACGTGGAAGTGGTCAAATCTAACAGGCAAGCGTAATTGCCGTTTGCATACCTGCGCTCCAGATCTGAAACTGAGTCGTGGTCGCGGTTGCTGACCGGTCGGATCCAGTTACCATGGTTTTGTCCGCCCCATGTTTTACCTGCGATACACCGACCTCCCGGCTTCTTAGATGTGGCCAAGCAAACGAACTGATGCTGATACGGCGGCATAACGAAAATCCCTTTCATGATGGCGATGAGCCATCCTGACCGTATCTCGCTTGCCCTTCAATGACCGTTCATCGCCGCTCCGCTTGGCCCATTAGACGC
Organism: Pseudomonas sp. TE3-3-F2023; assembly: GCF_036784815.1. Classification (NCBI taxonomy): domain Bacteria; kingdom Pseudomonadati; phylum Pseudomonadota; class Gammaproteobacteria; order Pseudomonadales; family Pseudomonadaceae; genus Pseudomonas; species Pseudomonas sp. TE3-3-F2023. The sequence goes on from NZ_CP145113.1 coordinate 4,318,422, forward strand.
CCAGATCATTGGACACGCGAGCCGTCCGCATTTGCCGCGTCAGCATGTTGGCAGGCATCCTTTCCAGCAGGCCATCAACCAGGTGCTGGGCGTGTCGACTGTACAGCGTTACGCGGTTTGATGAGTCCTCTCTGAAAGGCACGACACCGTCCACTTCCACCTGGGCAATTTTCAGCAAATTAATCACGACTGGGCCCACCTCATCTTCGTCGAGGTATTCGACAGTTGGTCTTGCAGGAGGCCCTGCCCCTTGCCACAGTTCGACGACGATCTGGTACAGCTCAGATTCCCCGAAATGATCCAGAGCCGCCCTCCAGAGAAGGGCCTCTTGTGAAATGTCGATGCGGTTGCCACTCATGCGAAAGGAGTCACTATCTTGAAGCTCTACCTTGATTGCGAATTCACCCAGCTGTCGCCGGCAGCCAAACTGATCTCGCTTGCCTTGGTCGCTGAAACGGTAAGGAATTCTACGTGGAATTGTTGGACACGTGGGTCACTCAAGACTGCAGCGATTTCGTGATCGAGATTGTACTCCCACAGCTCTGGCATGGGAGCTATGCGATGCCCGTTTTGGCTGCACGTGACGCGCTCCAGAGCTTCCTCGAAGGCTTCGCGGAGACGCTAGAGATTGTGACCGACGCACCACAGTACGATTGGGAGCTTTTTTGCGAGCTGGCTTATGCCAACGGACGCTGGCCGAGCAACGTGCTGAACAGCCCCACTGACGCTACGACTCTGGAAGCTTGCAACGATGGAGCCCCGTTGCCGCATCATGCTCTCTTGGACGCTCGAATCATCGCAGGCATGTTCACTCGTTAAATGGCAAACCTGTGCCACTAGATGTGCCCACTGACCAGCACCCTGAAAGCATGGAACAGTCGATGATATGTAATCCCTGATCACGTCATCCGCTCCACTCGGCTCTCAGGTGACCCGTGCCCACTACGCTGCAATTCCTCGCTGTTTCATGCGTTCCAGGAGAGCCTCAGGGTGAACACGGTAAACCCCAGGGCTAACGCGGAGTGTCATTTTGCGATAGGTCGGACTATGTGTAGCACTGGAGATTTCCGAGTTCGACAGAAAACACCCGGTGGTAGTCTCGGGATCTTCAGGGAAAAAGCTAATCAGTTCTTGGCGGGTGATAACCAGGCCGCTTCCCAGATGACCATCAATTACCGCATCAAGGAATCGATCAGCAAACGCGAGGTCTGTCATTGTGCACTTCCTTACTTGAGAGAACGACGGTATACGGCTTTATTGCCGCTGTTACGTGAGACCCATTCTGCTAGACCAGCTAGGTCGACCTGCTTTCGAAACGCCTTTCCAAACGACTTCCTGTCACCAGTGGTCATCAAATGCCAAAGGTCATTTGGGATCACATCCTCAACGAGGAAGGTGTCTCCAAAAGGCACCTTCTCCACCGCTTTCAGGGTCACCTGAACGGCGTGCACCAAATCAACAGCCTCTGCCTCAGGTTGATCCAAAGCAACCGCTAGAAGGTTGTTAAGAACCTCATCTGCAGTGCTTCCCGAGCTACTGCTGAGACCCAGGACAGCAGCCATCAGGTCATCGCGAATCTCAACCAAAACCTTCATGAGCCTACTCCTTTTCTCTCCTTTCCTGGCCAAGCATAGCGATGCCTAACGAAAACCTCAAACCTTTTTACAGGAGTGGAAAGGTTTCTCGCTATCAACCATCATTAACACTGAAACCTGAGGCCTAGAGCGTAGGTTTCGACTTCCGCCCTTAGGTTGGAAAAGGTTAAGCTAAGCTGGCTATGTGCCAGCCAGCAGCAGGGACAAAGGAAAAGTTGGGTGATCAGGGACAGATATGAATGGATCTTCGTCTACAACCTTTCAGTTCGACTAGCATGGGTCACGGATCTCAGAAAAGAGATAGTGGGTACTCGCGCCTTTACATACCACTCTCGCAGCTAAAGCATGGCTCATGCCTTATTTATTTGCTGGCGATGTCTCGCTATTCATGCAAAAAACTATCTCTGACTCAGACCAAACTTGGCAGCAAGTATGTGTTTCACCTGGAGCAATGAAACGACATGAAACTAAATGAAGTTGACCTCCGGGAGCAGGCAGGCAGGGATACGATAAACCGATTTCGTGCTCAGTTCCGAGCGGCACTAATCGAAAGCCTAGCGATCCTAGAAGAAAGCGAAATTGAGCGCATATATTGCGATTACCATGAAGACTACGTCGTAAAATATGTTATTGATGGTGAAACTCGATATCGCTTTGTCCAAGTTAAAACCAAGACGAAGCTTAACGACCAGTACACGATACTTGATATCTTCGGGATCAAAAAACGCCGTAACACGGAGCACAATTTACCCGACAGCTTTGCCGGAAAGCTGTTACCCCACATCAAGAATTTTGGAAAATCATGTCACTCGGTAGAAATCCGAACCAACATTAACTTTGAAGACGAAGTGGAGCAAATCCTCGAGGAAGTAAGAGGAAAGCGCCCAGTAGGTGCGCACACAAAGACATTGATAGCAGAAACTCAAAAACTGATACCTAGCCTAGCCTTTGAATCCGAAGATGTGCATCTTCATTTTCTTTCGCACCTCTGCCTGGAACCAAGGCAACAGATTCTGAGTGAGCAAGACGATCTTTTCGTCTCAATGGCGTCCAATCAAATATATAAATTTAGCGAAGTCCACTTAAAGCCTGACGAAGTTCAAAAAATAATAGTCCGACTTCTTTCAACAATTGAATCTAAATCCGCCGAAATCTTAATTAAAGATATTTCCGCAGCCGAGTTAGATCGAAAGGCCAGTATTGGCATGAAAGATGTCTTGGATGTGCTCTCCATCTCTACATCAACTTATGAGATTTTACGAGACGGCGGTGATGAAAAAGCCATCAAGTCGGCATCAATTCTTCAGCGAACCTTGAAACGCTCGGGATTCTCTTCCAACACCATTGACGCGTTTGCGGGCTATAAGTGCCAATGGGAAGCTTGGCACAGAAAGTATCGCCATGACATACCAGACTTCCTGATGACCATAGCCATTGAGCTCGTAGTTGAAAGCGCTAGAAAACTGGCTTTAGGTGCCATTAAGACAGCAGAAATCACTACCGAAGTAACTACACTACAAACCAAGCTTTGCAACCAATTGATGCGAACTGACATAACCCTTGAACTGACCTTTGGCGCAGTCCTCTCGGAACTGGTAAGAGGCGAAGCAACATGAAACTCGTTGAAGCTATAGAAATCGCCTCCACTGAAGCCCCCTTGATCATTACTCGAAGCGCTCCGCGCTCTCGAAGGGATGCACTTCAGAACGAAAGCTTGTTCCATATGCCACTTATTGCACTTTCGATATTGAGCCTAGCCAAAGGTAGATCGAAACCTAAAGCCGATGAAATTGGCAAGCTCATAGGCCAATGCTTTGAACATAGTCTCGCAACATTCAGCGGCTCGAGCCAAGAACTAGGCTGGTCGGCCAACCTTCGAATCCGAACGGTGAAGGCCCTAACCTTTTTAGAGTCGACTAATTTAATCACCATAAATAAAAATACTTCCAGACTTGAGGCAACCTCGACTGGCAAAAAAATCGTCGATGGAGCAATCGAGTCGGAAGGTGAGCTTTGCGTTTTCCTCCTAACCATCCAACGGGAATACAGGAACATTTGCAAGGAACGCGCAGTAGAGGAAAAACTATGAGATTCGAATCCTTAGAGATTGTCGCCAATGGCCCTAATGGCTGGGGATCAGGCCTGCTTGAGTTCGGCAGTGATATAACTCAACTATTTGCAGAGAATGAAAGCGGAAAAACACCGCTCATAATGTCCACCCTATTCTGCTTGGGAATGGATGTAAAATTTCGTGCAGACATCACTAGAAATTGCAAGTCAGCAATATTACAAATCGCGATAAATGATAAAAAGATAACTCTCGAGCGCTCCATCGGAGAAAAGTTTGACCTAACTGTCCACGAAAGCTCGAAAACCATCAATCGCTTTTATAATGACGAGGATTTTTCGCGATTCTTTTTAAACCTCATAAATATCAAAACCAATAAACTAATCACCACTAGCGGCACACCTACCCTCCCATATTTTTCAAGCTTAATACCGCTTTTTTACTTAGATCAAGATCATGGATATTTGGAGTTTTACGCAGCACGTCAGTCTTTCGTCAAAGACCAATACTCCGAAATGGTTAGATTGTTGGTAGGCCTCCCACCTTTCAATTTATATGACAAGAAACGCACTGGTATAGAACTAAAAAAAGAGGCTGACTATCTCGATACATCTATCGTCTCGAGCCGAAAACTTTTGGAACGTCTACAGCAAGACTTGACAGCTCCTATCCGCACAATTGATACGCTAGAGAAAAAACTAGAACGTTCCAAAACACGACTGGAAGAGCTGAAAAACACTAAAAATGTTAAGAGCGAAGCTCTGTCTGGTCTTGACGATTTGATAGCAGAGCAACGAGTACGATACCGCGAACTTAGCAATGAATCCATACAGCTCGAGTCAAAGATATCCAGTGCCAAGCTAATTCGAGACGAAATAGAAAGCGAAATTCAAACACTAAACTTGAATGAGGACGCTCGAAGAGCCTTCATATCTTTCTCCGAGCTATGCACCACGCCGAACTGCGGCATGTTCATGGCCAGCGCCGAGTCATATGGCAAGAGCCTTCTCTATTTGAGAGACCAGATAAAGGATTTAGAGATTTCTACTGCCGCAAACATTCAAGCCGCAGAAAGATTGGAGATCGCGAAATCGCTAACCAATCGCCATATCGAATCCTTTATACACAAGCGTTCAATCGCCGAGCGCGAGGCTGGAATAGATGCATTCATTGAGGCAATTAGCACCACGACATCAGATATCTTCGAGCTTCAACTTGAGCTGGGCAAGCTAAAAAAGGTAGAAGCTCAGAAAACCAACCACGCCAATTTGCTGGCTCGTCGCGACAAGACGCTGTCACTCTTAGAGGCGGCCCAAAAACCAAGCGAACAATCTGCTGAGGTAATTACATTCCGTCTACGGCTGTCGCAGGCCATGACCAAATGGCTGGATACTTTGCATGCGCGCAATGTATCGAATCAAATCAAAATCGACTCCAACCTAAAACCAATGATGGGAGATGAGAAGCTTGAAATATTCAAAGGCAGCTCAAAGACCCGTACAGTTCTTGCATTCCACGCCGCACTATTCGAAATATGTCTAGAAGACAAAAACTCTCCTTTCAGGATATTAATCCTGGACACCCCAAAGCAGCAGGACATTCCCGACATTCATCTGTCTGATTACATAGAAGAACTTAAGTCGCTCGCCTCGAAAAATAATGCCCAAGTTATATTCTCAACCTCGAGCTATAGATATCAAATCGACCCAGCAACTGACAAAGAATGGCTTCCAAAATTTGGCAATGGAGAGGATGCTATGTACCTAGGCATTCCAAACCAATAGTACCTTAGCAATTGCCAGATGTATACTGGCAACCATCATGGCGTGGTCGCAATACCTGCGTACCACGCCGATAGCTTAGCAATTAGGCAAGCCAAGACTCGACTTCATCAGCACCATATTGAGCTTTCCACTCCTTCAGCAGCTTGTGATTGCCGCCTTTGGTTTCGATGATTTCACCGTTATGCGGGTTCTTGTACTGCTTCAATTGACGGGCGCGGCGCGGGGCCTTTTCAGCCGCTGCAGGAGCAGAGGCACGTCGGTTAGCTTGAGGATCCAGAATGCTAATCACATCACGAAGGCTGTAGCCATACGAGGCAAGGAGGTCACGCAGCTTGGTTTCAAACGCAATTTCTTTTTGGAGCTCAGAGCTGCCCTTGAGGGCTTCAAGCTCTGCAAGCTGGGCGGCTAGTTGCTTTTCAAGTTCACGGAATTCGGCAAGACGAGACATAGGCAATCCTTGATACGATTTGTAAGAAACAGGATCACATCGTAAACCATCGAGGCGTACTTTGTTGCCAAACGATAGCCTTGGCTTGGCAAAAGATATGTCAGCTTGGGAAGCGCCCTCAGCTTTCACCTCCCTCCCCGCCCCCATCCTGGCACGAGCTCGAGTGAGTCACGTGTTTGCCACCTACACTTCGGTCTTCCTCCCGAGAACAGGAGCGCAACGATGCTGATCCTCCCGGCTGCAGATGCCAGTGATGATGAATGGTTCGAATTTGCCCAAACAAGAGCGGAGGATCTCCTGCCCCACTTGAGGGAGTTCATCCTCGAGCGATTCACTTACAAGCCTAGATACGTTCAACAGAAGGTCTGGAGATCATTCGCAACAGCTTCGGGCACGGAGCAAGCTACTTTCGCCTTTTCGCAAGGCCAGACCCTAACTGCCCACGGGAATCACCGGTGATCGCTCGGCTGATGTTCGAGCAACAGCGCGTTGGACATGGCCGGGCCTTAGTTGGACGCCTGGTAGAACTGGCACCTACCCTTGGCTACCGGCACCTGCTCATCGAATGTGCTAATGCCAAGGCATCTGCATTTGCGGAGCGCTTGGGCTTCACGACCTACGACAGCCGCCGAAACTGGGTGGCATCAGTGAATACTTTACGAGAGTCCCTTCTGCCGCAGACGGCCTGACCGCCCAGCGAACACATCCTCCTTGTCACCTGGCCACACTTCATGGGTGGCTCAGAGTCGTCACGGTACCGTCCAAGCCATACGCTGCCAGTTAAACTGGTTCGGGTCTGCTCTGGACTTTTGCTGAGATCACTTGCAGTACACCGTCCAAAGTTCGTCCATCCGAGTGGTGTAGCTCTGGCTCATCATCTCCCGGCGCATACCCCAGCTGGGATCGATAGGCACGCTGGCCAGCCGCATGGTACCCCTACCCCATCTACCATTTACGGCATCGAGCACGCCCATCAGCTTTTCACTCGCTATTGGCTGAGCCGCCGCGAGCAGGTCACCGGTGATCTCGTTCGGCTGGCTGAGGTCGAGCAGCAGCACCTCTGCCTTGCTGTACCGGAAGCCCTCCCGGTACACCCGCTCCACGCCCTCCTGCGCCGCTTTTGTCAGCAAACGCGTGTCGTCCGTTGGATAAGGCAATTTGATCAAGACACCGTTGGCGTACTTGGCCTCATCCGGATTGAACATCCCCGTGCGGATACTCACCCGTAGGCGCTTGCAAAGCGACCGCTGGGAGCGGAGCTTTTCAGCGGCACGCGATGTGTAGGTGGCCACGGCCTCTTTGATCGGAGCCAGCTCGGTCAGCCGGGTACCGAACATGCGGCTAGAGCAAATCTCCTGTTTCGGCGGATCGGGCTCGTCGAGTTCGAGGCAGGTGGTACCACCAAGCTCGCGGACTGTCTTTTCCAGCACCACGCTGAACTGCTTTCTGAGCGACCAGGCGTCGGCATGGGCCAGCTCCCAGGCGGTGCGAATATCCATATCCGCCAGATGGGCGGAAATGGCGCGATGCAAAGGAGTGCCCGAGCTCAGCTTCATTGGAGCAAGAAAAAGCCACTCGTGCCTTATGGCTGCCGAGTGGCTTGTAAGTCAGAGCTACAATCCGACCCAAGGACGAGTGGCCTCAATGTTACTCGGCGGCGTAACCGCCATCGATACGAGCTCGCTGCCCATCATGAACTTTGAATCTTCCGATTCCAGGGAGAGAATGGCAAACACGATGTCGTCCGGCTCCCCCCTCTCCAGTTACGCGTACTCCGGTTCCGCCTTGAAGAATTTCGCGCTGGATGGCGGTAGCTGGCGACCGAGAATCATGTCCGCTGCCTTCTCAGCGATCATGATCGTCGGCGCGTTAGTGTTCCCATTGGTCACCTCAGGCATCACAGAGGCGTCGACAACTCGTAAGCCACGCACCCCTTTGACCCGCAGCTGGCCATCGACGACAGCATCAGCACCACTGCCCATTTTGCAGGTTCCGCAGAAGTGGTAGCCACTTTCAGCATGGTCACGAATAAAGTCGTTCAGGCCCTCATCGTGCATGGCGGTTTGCAACGGCTTGAGCATCTTCCCGCGATACGGTTTGAAGGCATCCTGCTCCATAATCTCGATGGTCGAGCGAATGGCATTTCTTGAGTCAATCCAATCCTGCTCCTTTGTGAGCCAGTTGGGCTGAATCAGCGGCGCATCCTCAGGATTAGAGGACGCCAAGTTGATCCACCCACGGCTCAGAGGGCGCTGCGGGCCGAGATGAACCTGATAGCTATGGCCTTCGGCTGCCATTCGCCCGCTGTATTCCGCCGCGACTCCAACGAAGTGGCATTGTACGTCTGGCCAGGGTTTATCAGGAGACGAGCGCAGGAAACCACCAGCTTCAAAGAAATTGGATGCTCCCAACCCGGTGTGGGTCGCATACCACTCCGCACCAATCGCAGCCTGGCGATGCAGCTTCAACTCCTTGTAGTACGAAACCGGCTTGAGACAGTCATAGGCCACGATATATTCGATGTGATCACCGAGGTTCCTGCCCACGCCTGGGGAGTTACATACCACCGGAATCCCATGCTTCTTCAGCTCGTTTTCCGGGCCCACACCAGACAACATCAACAACTGAGGCGACTGGATCGCACCCGCTGACAAGATGACCTCACCATCACAGCGGATGACCTGTTCGCGGTTCTCGCTGCGCAGTGCGATACCGACCGCTTTGTCGCCCTCGAAAACGACACGACGAACCAGAGCCCCGGTGATCACCGTGAGATTCGGGCGCGACATCACAGGGTGAAGGTATGCGCGGGCAGCACTTTCCCTGACCCCTTTGTGAATGGTCATATCCATCCGCCCGAAGCCTTCTTGCCGGTAGCCGTTCTGGTCGGAAACGTGCGCGTGGCCGGCTTCTTGGGCCGCTTCAACGAAGACTTGGTACAGCGGACTCGCACCGAAACCTTTGGTCACATGCAATGGGCCCGCCCCACCGCGATACTCGTTCTCGCCCTGGTCATAGCTTTCCGATTTCTTGAAATACGGTAAGCAGTGTGCGTAAGACCAATGGGCCAGCTCTGGATCCGTCGCCCAGTTGTCGAAATCCATCGGGTTACCACGGATGTAAACCATCCCGTTAATGGTCGACGAGCCACCCAATACCTTTCCTCTGAAGTACGGAACCCTGCGGTTGCGCAACTCCGGAACGGGCTCGGTCAGGAACTGCCAATTGTAGGTTTTTCCGACCAAAGGGTACGTAAGGGCAGCAGGCATCTGGATGCGAAAATCCCATTTCCGATCAGGCCCACCTGCCTCGATGACCAGCACGTTGATGTTGGGATCCTCACTTAGACGGTTAGCCATCACACACCCCGCCGAGCCGGCGCCTACGATGATGTAGTCGTACCCGCCACCCTTCACTGCACTCATTTCGCTCACCTTCTTGTTCGATTTTTCACTGCCAGATCGGCAACTCACGTCAGTCATGCGCTCCTTGGAGCAGTCCCGGCTTCAGCACGATTTCAACTGGAAAAGCCATAGGCCTCTCGGTTGACGACAGCACCTGGCCCTACTGAGCCATGCAAATTTCGCCTCAAAAAGATGCGAAATAGCATGAAATTGCCCAATTTTGGCCAGGATATCGCCAGACCTAGCTGACTTAAGATTCGCCTGACCACCCCTTCAAGCTACCAAGCAAAAAAGCACTTGTCTAAAAATATTTGTGGACGTAGATTTAAAGCCGGCACAGGTTTTCCTGCGCTTCACAAAAATAAGAGGCATGAAAATGACAACGATCAACGTCATCGGACGTGACGCAGTGACGGCATTCCTAACCCCGCCATCAGGGGGCGAATTGGAGCCGGGCCTTAACAGCTGTGGCATGCGCGAAGAGTCGGTCAGGGATGTCCAACAGTGTGTTCGAACAATAAAAACAGGTTCCGCCGGCAGCTTGGCCTGGACGGCAGAGTCCCGCTCCTCTAATGATTTCCTTCCCCTACTGCCAGGGCGGCCCGTGCGGCTGATCTCACCCACGCAGACAAACGCTCGGACGGGCTAATACCAGTCCTGAGACGCCTGCATTCGCATCAAGCACCAACTCACCTTGGCGGCACCTCTGCATAGACGGGGATAGAATCTATGAGTTATTCGGAACCTGCAGGGCTCACAATGACGGCCCGACAACAGCACCAATCATCACAGCGTCTGCGTGGCAATCTCGGCACCTTCGACATCGTTTTCACTGTGCTGGCCTATAACGCTCCACTGACCATCATCATTGGTTTGATTCCAGTGATCATTGGCATGGGAAACGGCCTGGGCGCTCCTCTCACCTATCTGGCGGCAGGCGGATTGATGCTTCTTTTTGCCGTCGGCTTTACCACGATGGCTCGGCACGTTCCCAACGCTGGGGCGTACTACGCGTACATCACTGCCGGCCTGGGCCGCTCTTTGGGGCTGGGCAGTGCATTCATGGCCATCTTGGCCTACACGTTCATGTTGATCGGGGCGTATCTCTACGTGGGGGTGACCTTCTCGACGATTTCGCTGTCATGGCTCGGTCTGGAGAAGCTGCCCTGGTGGCAGTGGTCGCTAGGATTCGCGGCCATTGTCGCAGTGCTCGGCCACTTCCGAATTTCGCTTTCAGCAAAGCTGCTTTCCCTGGCACTCGTGTGCGAAGTCATCATCACCTTCGTCTGGGAAGCCGCTGTGTTTCAAGATGGGGGAGCTAACGGGCTGTCACTGTCGTGGATGACCCCTGAAGTCCTCACCTCCGGCTCGATTGGCCTGGCGGTTCTTTTCGGTGTCACGTGTTTCGCAGGTTTCGAAGCCACCGCTGTCTTCCGTGAGGAGGCGCGCGATCCGGAAATCACTGTCCCCCGGGCAACCTACATCTCGATTATTGCCATGTCGGTGATGTTCGCCTCGGCCACGCTTTGCTTTATCTGGGGATGGGGGCCGGACGTAGCTCTAGATAAGTCGATCAACGACCCTTCGAATGCCGGCATGGCTGTCATTGAGGCCTACCTGGGTAATGTGGGGGTCAGCATCGTCCACACCCTGGTATGCAGCAGCATTTTCGCGTGTGTACTTGCCATCCATAACATCCTGGCTCGGTACATCTACTCACTGAGTGTTGACGGCGTCTTGTTCAAAGCACTGAGCACGGTGCATCCCACTCATGAGTCGCCGTACCGCGCCTCTGGACTGGTCGCCGTCATTACTGTGGCCAGCCTGCTCGCCGCCATTTACTCAGCAGTGGAGCCCTACTCGGGATACGCCTCACTCATCGGCATCGCCGGTTACACGTTGCTGATCCTCCAGATCCTGACCACGGTGGCGGTCATCGTGTTCTTCATCAAAACGCCCAACAGCGTGAGTGCCATGAAGACGAAGCTAGCCCCTGCCCTCGCGCTCATCGGCCTGTCCGTGACCGCGTGGTTGGCAACCGAGAACATCGGGCTGCTTACAGGTAGCGAGAGTGTTGCCATGATCCTGCTCGCATTCCTTTTCGGCTCGCTGTTCTTCGGCTGCGTCTATGCCCTGTGGCTAAAACGCTCATCGCCTCTGGTTTACAGAGCGATCGGACGTCAAGAGATCTGACTCCTTACAACGGGTTGCTATCACTTGCGGCCCAACAACGCCACCTTAGGAATGGAAGTTAAGCGACATGCAGAAGTATTCGAAGTTCTTCATCGATGGACAGTGGGTAGCACCTGCATTGTCCACACCCTCGCTGCTTGCTGTGATTGATCCAGCGACCGAGGAAGCGTTTGCCGAAATCGCGATGGGTACAAAAGAAGACGTTGATCTCGCCGTCAAAGCAGCCTCGAAAGCGTTCGAAACCTTCTCGAAAAGCACGGTCGAAAATCGTATCTTCTTGCTGGACGCCATTCGACGTGGACTGGAGGAGCGACGTGAAGAGATTGCTCAGATCATCAGCCGCGAAATGGGCGCACCGATCACGTTCGCCCGAGAGGCACAAACCTTCACCTGTATCGCTCACGTCGAAGCGATGATCGACATCCTCCGGACTTACAAATTCGAAGAGTCGCTGGGTACCACACAAGTCCTCAAAGAGCCTATCGGGGTGGTGGGCCTGATCACGCCCTGGAACTGGCCACTCAACCAAGTCATCTGCAAAGTCATTCCAGCGATTGCCGCTGGTTGTACAGTCGTGCTCAAGCCGAGTGAGATTGCCCCACTCGACGCCATCATCTTCGCAGAAATTCTTGAGCAGGCTGGCGTACCCGCAGGTGTGTTCAACCTGGTGAACGGTGATGGGCCAACAGTGGGGGACGCGATCTCGCGGCACCCCGACATCCATATGGTTTCCTTCACTGGATCAACGCGAGCAGGCATTCAGGTGGCCAAGTCCGCTGCAGACACGGTCAAACGCGTTACCCAGGAACTGGGCGGCAAGTCTGCCAACATCATTTTGCGAGATGCCGATCTGGAGCAAGCAGTCGCGACTGGCGTAACGGTATGCCTCAGCAACAGCGGGCAGTCCTGTGATGCCCCTACTCACATGCTCGTTCCAGCAGAGCACTACGAGCAAGCACTGGAAATCGCGGCGAAAATCGCAAACGAAGCCGTGGTGGACAAGCCAAGCAACGCCTCAACGGAATATGGCCCACTCGCCAGCCGGATGCAGTTCGACAAGGTGCAAACCCTCATCGAGTCCGGCATTCAGGACGGCGCTCGCTTGGTCGCAGGCGGTCTGGGACGACCTGATCACTTGGCTGTAGGTTTCTACGCCAAGCCGACCATCTTCGCTGATGCACATGAGAACATGGCCATTGTGAAGGAGGAGATCTTCGGCCCTGTGCTTGTGATCTCCCCTTACGATACCGAAGAACAGGCAATCGACTATGCAAACTCCAGCCATTACGGCCTGGCCGCATACGTTCAGTCGGGTGACAAAGCGAAAGCAAACGCGGTTGCCAGGAAGCTCCGCGCCGGATCGGTCTTCGTCAATTACCCGCACTGGGATGTGATGGCCCCATTCGGCGGCTATAAGCATTCTGGAAATGGGCGAGAAGGTGGGCCACACGCCCTCACTGAATACCTGGAGATCAAAGCGATCGTTGGATACGGCGCTTAACCGCCACAACCCTAGCCGGCGCTCACTGCAAGGCCGGCCAGGGTTCCAAGCGCTAGCCTCGACCCGGAGCTTTAGTTAGGTAGAATAGGAAACCGGCTCGAATGCACTCCCATGAGGACTCAATGATCAGTGGTGTAAACCATCCCCAGCGCCTGACCATGTTTGCTTTGCGAGCAGAGCAAACATTTGGCGTTGACTCCGTGATAGCAAGATTGCGCACGGCCATCGATCTTGGGTTTCTTCAGCATGGCGAGATGCTGCCCAAAGAAGCGCTGCTTGCCAAAGAGCTTCACGTGACAGCGTTCACGTTAAGGGAGGCACTAGCTCAACTCCGAGCGGAGGGCATGGTAGATACAAAGCCTGGTCGAGGCGGAGGAACGTTTGTAAACCACGCCTCAAAGCTCGTGAGAGAGAAAGCCATGAGTCGGCTACAGGAGCTCTCGGCAGTAACACTGAGAGATTTGGCGGACTGGAAAGCCATGTTGCTTGGCGAGTCTGCAGAGCTTGCGGCTACTAGAGCTTCACCGGCCAATATTGCTCGGCTGGTTTTGTATAAAATCAGGATTGCTGAGGCCAAGGATGCGTTGACAGCCTGTCGTGCCCATGCGCGCTTTGACGTCGAGCTAGCGTCCGTTGCGCAATCAGTCCGGCTGAGCGCTGCGGCACTGCAGGTATACGAAGATTTTGGTTGGTTATTGGCCCTGGCCCATGAAGAACAAGAATATACCGACCTGTGCGCTGCCACCGTCGGTGAGATTCTTGAGAAAATCACTCTAGGTGAAGGCATCGAAGCCGGGAATGTGGCGCGGTCACGGACTCGTGTGTCTTTTGACAATCTTGTACGCTTAAGATTGAAACTGATTGCTCAGAGCTCAGAGTCTACTTTAGGCGAAAAGTTAGAGACCGCATAATGTTGCAGCCGTTGGTAGAATCAGCCAGTGCTGTTTTCGAGTCGACTTTCGTCGAGTTGGAAAAGCTTGCAAATCGCTTTGAGTTGCTGGTTTCGAATTCAAAGAAAACCAAGAAAGGCATTTCGGAATCTGGTTTGTCAAAAATCCGCCCAGACTTGGTTCGCTCCCTGACAAACCTGGGAAGCTACGCTTATGCCTTGGGCATAGTGCTGGATGAGGGCGTAATTGAAAACTCCCCCTTCTGGCTCAACTGGATCGAGATCGATGCAGACGGAATCATTCAAGATGATTCGAACATAAGATACCCATGGCGCGGCAATTTTTATGAGTACCCAAATGCTGACTGGATGGTAATCCCGAAGACGCAACGGCGCCCGGCAATTGTAGGGCCCTATGTTGACTTCGACAAACACATCATCACGTTAGCAACACCTATCATTGTCCAAGAGCAATTCTTGGGGGTGAGTGCCGCAGATATTCGACTCAGTGACTTTGAGCGAATCGTGGCCACGCCTCTGTCACGTATAACTCGGGAGTGCCTACTCTGCAATCACGAGGGGCGGGTTGTTGTGTCTAACACAGCGAGTGCTCCAGTCGGCTCTCTCAATCACACATATCTTGAATCAGGCCAACCTGTTTCATCCACCGGCTGGAGAGCAATACTTCTTGAGTAACGGGCTGATTCAGCCCTTTCAGATACACATCAATAGCCGGCTTTCAGCCAGAGACTGGGCAACTCAATTTCCATAAGAAACCATTAAAGGTTCTCTGAACGAGCACCACATGTTTGCTCGCCAAAAATACTGACTACCGAGTATGACCTTAACATACCCAGTGGTTTATTTTCAGTTAACAACCTAGCTGCGCAAACAACAATCCACCGAAATCTGCATACACGACAATAGGAAAAAAAACGTGAATAAAAGATTCAGCATCTTGGCAGCTTCGCTTATTGGTGCTTCATCGAGTCTCGCCAGTGCCGCCCAACTTAGCGATGATTTTTCGATTGCACTGACGGCTGGAGTGTTCAGCGACTACTGGTCACGAGGTATGTCGCAAACCAAGGGAGACCCTGCTTTACAAGCGTCAGCCACGCTAATCCACTCAAGCGGCCTGTACGCCGGCGTGTGGTCGTCCAACGTCGACTTCGGAAACGGCAGCAAGACACGCCAGGAAATAGATTACTACGCGGGATATTTCTGGCAGATCTCGGACGATGTCTCTCTTGACCTCGCCTACTACCAATACGAGTACCCAAAGCAATCTTTTTCCAACTACTCTGAATACTATGCCAAGCTGTCCGCATACGGCTTCAACATCGGTGGATATTACTCAGACGATCTCTTTGATGATCAAAGCTATCTCTACAGCTTTGCGGGCTATACAGCCAATCTTCCACACGAGATTAAGCTAGACCTCACTTATGGCAAGGTGGATTACAAAGATCCAGTTTTTGTCAATGGCAGTGGGCAGACCCGAGACAGCTACAATTTATGGCTGGCCAAAGTTAGCAAGCCGCTCTTTGGCTTCGTTTGGTCTGCAGCGTATGGCGATACAAATCTCTCGCGACAAGAGTGCATGAGCTTCAATGGTTACGACGACATTTGTTCAAGCACTGTTATTTTCGGCGTCGAGAAGTCGTTTTGAGGTAAGTGGGAGGGCAATTTTGCCCTCCCCTACACACGCGCCAAGACGCTCCACTCGCACACCTCTACAAATCGTGACCTAACGCCCAGAAAGCCAACAATGGCTTCGGCCCCGAGCGCATGGCATGGACAACCTCGGCCTCGGTGTAAAGCGAACCTCTGTATCCAGGCGCCGCCCAATCGCTTCCATCCTTGCGGAACTCACCTTCAGAGACGACCAAGTACATTTTGGCAGGTGCATGGCTGTGGTCTGGGTGACGAACGTCTGGGGCGAGCAAGCTCATCCCAATTCTCAACCTATCACTGCTCACCAGGCTGCCAGGGCCATAAAGGGTGGCGTTTGCGTGCCCAATCCAGAAGTTCGCTGATGCCGACTTTGGATGGGACGGTGAGTGGGTCTGGTACCAGTCCAGATCGCTCGCGATGAGTTTGCAGGCCTCAGAAATTCCCCAAAGGCCCAGTTCCCGCGATGCCGAGGTCAGGGCGGCACCGAGATGGGAGCATGCAGGCAAGGTTTGCCTGAGCCGCTGAACCTTCGAGGGGCTCGTTTGGTAACCAGTGAACGCCTGGGTCACCACCGCCAGAGCACGGTCATCACCTGCAGCATTTTCAAAAGCGAGATGGAGCGCTCGAATGAGCCTATGTGCATCACTGTCCCTTGTCATGTACCCAGCTCCTTTCAAGGCTTAGAGCTGCACGTGGCAATCACAGCGACGTCCGCCCCACACACGTCAGGCTCAAGTCATGAACCCATCATGCATATTTTAAAACCTAATGGTATCATTTTCTGACCCGTCGGTATTTTCGAGCAAACAACTCGACCGTAGCGCCCGTCGAACCTCACACCGCAGTCAGGCACTCAAATGATTTCTCTGAAGAAAATTGAACTGAGATTAGGCACAAAGGTGCTACTGCAGGACGCAACCACGACGATCAATGCGGGTGAGAAGGCCTCTCTGGTCGGGAGGAACGGAGCGGGCAAATCAACGCTGTTCGCCCTTATCTGCGGCATCCTTCAAGAAGAGGCTGGCGAGCTCGACCTCCCCCGTCAATGGCGTATTGCTCAGGTTGACCAGCACATGCCAGAGACGGCGGACGCCGCGACAGACTTCGTCCTACAGGGAGATGTCGTACTCATGCGCGTCAGGGAGGAGCTTGAGCGTGCGACCGCAAGCGACGATGGAATGGCAATCGCACAGGCCTACAGTGACTTGGCTGATGCCGGCGACCATGATGCAACAGCCCGAGCTCAATCCCTCATCCTCGGTCTTGGCTTCAAACCAAGCGACCTCGAAAAACCAGTGAATAGCTTTTCCGGTGGCTGGCGGATGAGGCTACAGCTGGCCCGGGCTCTCATGAGTCCATCCGATCTGCTGCTCCTGGACGAACCCACCAACCACCTGGATCTTGATGCCCTGGTTTGGCTTGAGGCTTGGTTGAAGAAGTATGAAGGCACGCTGCTGGTCATCAGCCACGATCGTGAATTCCTGGATGCCGTCACCGATGTCACCATTCACCTTGAGCATGCCCAACTCAACCGATATAGCGGTAACTACAGCGCATTCGAACTCCTGCGTGCTCAGAAGCTTGAACAGCAGCAAGCCGCCCACGAAAAGCAGCAGGAGAAGATGCAGCACCTGCAGAAGTACATTGATCGGTTCCGCTACAAGGCAACCAAAGCACGGCAAGCTCAGAGCCGTATCAAAGCGTTGGATCGCATCGAGAAGATCACTGCGGTAGTCGCCGACGCCGAATTTTCCTTCACCTTCAAAGAGCCCGACCATCTCCCAAACACCATGATCGCGATCGACGATGCCGATTTCGGTTATCGGACAGCAAATGGCGGCCCTGGCCATAAAGTCCTCACCCGCGTGCGCAAAGCCGTACTGGCTGGACAGAGGATTGGTGTGTTGGGTGCAAATGGCCAAGGCAAGTCGACTTTCATTAAATCCATCGCGCGTGACCTAGAACCACTTGCTGGATCTATCACCGAGGGAAAAGGGCTGACGGTTGGCTATTTTGCCCAACAGGAATTGGACGTCTTGGATCCTGAGCAGACCGCTCTCCACCATATGCTGGAGCTGGCACGCAAATCAGGACAAGCCGGCTATAGCGTCCGGGAGCAGGAGCTACGGAATTTCCTTGGCACATTCAACATCAACGGAAACATGGTCACTCAGACCGTTGGGACACTGAGTGGTGGCGAGAAAGCACGCCTGGTGCTTTGCATGATCGTCTGGCAGAAGCCAAACCTGTTGTTACTCGATGAGCCTACCAATCACCTGGATCTTGCCACTCGCGAAGCCCTCTCCCTCGCACTCAACCAATTCGAGGGAAGCGTGATGCTTGTAAGCCACGATCGGGCTCTGCTTCGCGCGGTCTGCGATGAATTCTGGCTAGTAGGTCAAGGAGATGTAACTCCCTTCGAGGGTGACCTCGAAGACTATCAACGCTACCTCATTGATGAGTCCAAACGGAACACTGAGGCTAGACGGGCTGAGCACTCCGTTGCCGAGACGCAAGGCCAACCGAAAAGCCAGCCTCACGGCGTAGGCTCGAAGCGCCTAAAAAGCATCGAACGTGAATTGGAAGAAATAGAGCAGATCCTGACACAAGCACAAAAGGATAAAGCTCTGGCTGAAGGTCGGCTGCGCCCCATGTTGCCCTATACAGAAGTCCAGACAATTGCCCTGGAGCTGGAGAGCATTGGCCAGCTCATTAGCAATCTTGAAGAGCAATGGTTAACCCTTCAAGACCAAGCTGAAGAGTTAAGCGCCACAGGTTAGTTCAACGTATACGAACAGGCCGAAGCACATAAATAAATTAGAAGTGCCCCATGCGTGCGAGGTTCGCCTAGCACGCATGATCGTTGCAACCATTAGAAGAATCACACTGCCGTTCCAGAACAACAAACACAGGGGCCAGAATCAGATGCTTCACAACCTTGCAATCAAAACAAAGATCACCCTAGCATCACTAACTATCATATTAGCAATAATCATCTTGATCACATCGATAGGGATATCAAGGAACTTTGAGAACAACGAACAGACTTACCGCAGCAGCAACCAAACAATCTCTCAGAATATTCAGCAAGTCTTAGATTCGAAATCAGCTGAACAGACAGAAAAAATTAGAGGCACTTTCAACAGCCAGATCAATCTCGTTGAGTTTCTGGCTCATCAGACGTCCTCCATGCACGCCCTCATCAGCATCGGAGCTGATGTAAGAAAAATCCGCATGGAACAGAACATTTTATTGAAAAAGCTGTTCGAAGCCCACCCCAGTATTTTGGGGCTTTGGATCATCATGTACCCGAACCAGCTGGGAGACGACAGCAGTTTCATTAATTCCATGGCTGCAGGCTCCAATGAGGCAGGCAGGTTTTCTAGCTATTGGGTGAGGCCTGATGGCCGATCAGTGAACATAGCCACTAAAGAAGAAAGCCTGAAGAACGCAACTGTCGGCGAGTCCGGCTTTCCTGCCAACTACTACATGTCCTGCCCACACAAAAACAAGAGTACCTGTGTCTTGGAGCCGTTCTATGGTTCGGATTCCGGCACCAATATTTTGATGACCAGTATTTCAACGCCGATCATGGCCGACGGAGAGGTCATTGGTGTAGCAGGCATTGATGTTTCGCTTTCGTCGCTGCAGACGATCGCCGAAGACGCGAAACGCCAGCTCTATGATGGAAAAGGTGACCTGCTCATCACTACCGGGCAGGGATTGATTGCTGCCAACAGCGCCGATGCTGCATCTATTGGCAAGAAAACTCAGTTGCTCGATGAGTCGACTTCCAACCTCCCCTCCTCTGCACAGCCCCACTCACTTAAGGTCATCAAAAATCTGGAGTTGAGCAGCTCCGCACCCTGGAAGATCAGTGTGGCGCTTCCCAATGAGGTAGCCAGCGCTGACTCACTAGCCCTGAAGAAAGCCCAGTCAGACCTGCAACAAGACTCCACCGTGTTTTCGACCATCATTGCCGTGATTGCTGCCCTGATCGGGGCCGTGGCCATGTGGTTCATAGCAGCTGGGCTGACTAAGCCCATGAGCGGCGTGGCGGCCATGCTGAAGGACATCGCTGAAGGCGAGGGAGACCTCACCAAGCGGCTGCATTACACCAGTAAAAACGAGCTCGGTGAATTGGTGCGCTGGTTCAACCTCTTCCTGGACAAGTTGCAGCCCACCATTCAGAAGATCCGATCAGCAACAGTCGAAACCCGCTCTACTGCAAGCCGGTCAAACCAGATAGCCAAAGAAACCAGCATCGGTATGCAGTCGCAGCTTCGAGAAATCGAGCAGGTCGCTACAGCCTCACACGAAATGAGTGCCACTGCGCATGAGGTAGCAGCAAGTGCAGCCAGGGCAGCAAACGCAGCCCAAGGTGCCGATGAGTCTGCAAAGAATGGTTTGCAAGCAATCGCACGAAGCACTGAGGACATCACCGCGCTGGTGGAGAACCTGTCTGCCGCGATGTCAGAAGCCCGGTCACTGTCAGACAACAGCGAAGAAATTGGAAGCGTGCTGGAAGTGATTCGGAGCATCGCTCAGCAAACCAACCTTCTCGCTCTCAATGCCGCGATCGAGGCCGCCCGTGCAGGCGAAAGCGGGAGAGGTTTCGCCGTCGTGGCGGATGAGGTGCGGAACCTGGCCATGCGCACACAGGAATCAATTGAACAGATTCGGGAGGTGATAGAGCGCCTGCAATCCGGTACCGAGGGCGTGGTCAACTCAATGCAGAGCAGCTACAGCAAGGCCGAGGTCAGCCATGAGACGATCCAAGCCACAGCCCGTTCGTTCAGAACCATTAGCGATGCTGTCTCTGTCATCAGCGAGATGAACCTCCAGATTGCCGCTGCCGCTGAGGAACAAAGCGCTGTCGCGGAGGATGTGAATCGCAACATCACGAACATCCGGCAGGTCACTGACGATCTGAGTGTCAGCGCCACTGAGACGGCGGCCATCAGCGACCACCTGAGCTCCCAGGCAGATCTTCAGTTCAGCCTGGCCGAGCAATTCAAATCCTGAAACCTCAAGGGCCCTCACGGGCCCTTTTTATGCTGTTTGCTCTCGCCTCAGAGAGTTCACCAAGCATGTCACTCCTACCGCCGTAATCACCAACAGGATCGTGAGCCAAAGCAAGGGGATCAACCCCGCTGAGCCCCCTGCGCCGTGTGCGGTGAAGAAAATCGCGATGCCGAGACAGATGCCGAACTGCCGACACGTATTGAAGATCCCGTTGGCCATCCCGACCACCTTTGAAGTCGCCAGAGTAAGCACGAGCCCCGTGACAATAGGAGTGATCAGCGCCAATCCAAACGACACTAATGCAAGGCCTGCCATGAGGAAGCCAAAGCCACTGCCGAGGTCGAACATCGCGAAGATCATCAGCCCCAAGGTGGTGATCAATCCGCCGGCACTCAGGAAGAGATTGAACCTGTGCGGTGATGCATACCTGCCTGCAATCATGTAGCCCACGACAAGTACGCCCGTGCCCGGCAACAACGCCAGGGCGGTGGAGATTGGGGTTACCCTGACATCACGTGCCAAGCTCAAGCTGAAGTAGAAGAGGACGCCAT
This sequence comes from Pseudomonas sp. TE3-3-F2023, assembly GCF_036784815.1. Classification (NCBI taxonomy): domain Bacteria; kingdom Pseudomonadati; phylum Pseudomonadota; class Gammaproteobacteria; order Pseudomonadales; family Pseudomonadaceae; genus Pseudomonas; species Pseudomonas sp. TE3-3-F2023. The sequence continues at coordinate 4,339,554 of NZ_CP145113.1, forward strand.
AGAAGCTGAAGTTGATTACTGCTCCAGCGAAATAGCAGGCCATTAGGGAAGGTTTGAAGACCAGTGGACGATGGAAAACCTTGACTGGGCCTCGGCTTTCTCTGATCACGATTATGAGAAAAGCCATTAAGACTGCGGCCCACAACCAGTATGAATGCGAACCTCGCTCGGTCAGCATTACAACGAAGCCGGCTGAAAAAGCGACACACAAGGAATGCGTTACAGAATCGAAGCAAGCAAAATCCCTACAAAGCTTGGCTGCTGGTAATGGGGCCAGCAGAATCAAGATGACGGCGGATAACACGACGTTCAAGTAGAATAGATTCGCCCAACCCAATTGGCTCAGCAAGAGCCCGGCGCACAATGGAGAGAGCGCCATCGCTATACTGCCGAATCCTCCCCACCATCCGATTGCCTTCATCTTTTCGCGTGGGCTTTCGAAAATGTAACTCAACAGCGCCAGTGATCCAGGAATCAACAAGGACGCCCCTACTCCCTGACCTGCGCGGGCCGCAAGAAGCAGCGTGAGGTCGTCAGATAGGGAAAACATGATGGAGCCAGCAGAATAAACCGCGACGCCCAGGACGAGCGCCCCCCTCGAGCCTATGAAATCGCAGAGTGCCCCCGCCAAGATCAAGCACGAGGCCAGCGCTACGTTGTACATGCTGACCAGGTGCCGGAGATCTGTACCCCTTAGAGCAAGGTCGCGCTCGATAGCGCCCAACGACACACTGATGAGCCCTGGATCCATGAGCACCAGACCATAGGCCAGCGAGCATGCAATGAGTGCTGAAACCTTCTGATCAGAGCGCATCGATCTTCCTTTTTACGCTGCGCCTGCCAGCCTAAGCGCCATGCTTTGCAAATCCTCTATCGAGTCTTGAAGCTTATCGCCGCTGATGGTTGAGTTATTTATCAGCTCATCGAGCATTGCCACGATAGCCTTTGCCGCAAAACGAGCATCTTGGACAGCAAAGATTTGCTTGGCTTGGCCTACCGCCAAGACTTCCCATAAGCGGGTCACTTTCTGATCCCGGAGCTCATTGAGCGTCGAGCGAACATCACCGCTCAAGAGATGACCCTCACGCCTGAACAGCATATGGTGCAGTCTGTACTGCAGCCCACACCGCACATACGACTCTACGTAACTTGAGATGGCCTTTGGCACGGACATATTCCTTGGGTTCGCAGCGCTGACCTCTTCGAGCAAGCTTGTGGCCGCGTCCATGAACAAGCCGACAAAAACCTGCTCTTTTCCCCCGCTAACCTTATGAATCGATCCCTGCCTGATATTGGCAAGATCTGCAATCTGGCGAAGGCTGACCGAGGCATATCCGAATTCCAAGAACAACGACAGTGCTGCTTGCGATACCTCACTCTTGCCGTCCGACTCACGTTCAGGTTCACCGCGATCTACCAAGTAGTGAAGGTATGCCTTCGGAAGATAATGCATCAGAAACCCCGTTCAAAAAAAACGGGCTGCCTACGCTAACAAACATTAGCGAAGGAGCCCAAAAACGAAGATAGAGACTAGCAGCGACAAGCAAAAGCCCAGTCTGTATGCTGGTACATAAGACAGGTGAAAAGCCGCAAACTAATACGCCAGCGCAGTGGTGACGCAAACTAACAATATCAATTAATATTTTTATTAGTCAACCTCGCCAACCACTATTTATCAGGCACTTTCGTACCGAGACAAATGTTTCTCATAACGTCCAACAAAAATAGTTGCCGGTATGCACACCGCCGCATACATCATCCCGGTCAACAGCAACACGGACATATATTCAAAGGTTGCAGAACCAATGTCATTCGCCACACCCACGAGCTCCGGTAGCGCGATGGTGAAGCAAAGCGAGGTGGTTTGCAGGATCACCAGGGAGAAGCCAAGCAAGGGCGGGAGCGCAATCCTCAACCCTTGAGGCAGGATGATGATCCGCAATGCGTCCCAGCTACTGAGCCCCAGCGTCCGAGCCGCCTCTCTTTGCCCCTGAGGCACCGCCCCAAGTCCCCCGCGAATAATTTCACTGGTGTACGAACCGGTACTCCAGGCCAAAGCCAGAATCGAGGCGGTGAATGACGACAAGGTGAGTCCAGTCGTTGGCAGTCCGAAGTAGAAGAACTGCAGCAGGATCAGCACCGGCCCACCTCGCCCCACCTCGATGAAGATGAGAGCGAGGGCACGGTTCACGCGTTTCTTCGACCCAACCCACAACGCAAACAGCAGTCCCAGGGGAATCCCGATCAGCAAGCTGACGGCGGTGACCTGCAGGCTCAGCCAGTAGCCATCCATCAGCTGAGGGAACCACTCAATCCAGCGGTCAATGATCTCCATTACCGTTCAACCTTTGCACGAAGGTGGATATCAAGCTGTCGCGACAACAGAGCCATAACAACACTGACAGCGAAGTACAGTAGGCCAGCGATGGCGTACACACTCAGGCCTCGGAACGTCTCCTGAGAGATATGGTTTGCCACCTGGGCCAGTTCAGAGACGCCAATCGTGGAAGCAATGGCGGTGTCTTTAAGCAAACCGATGCAATAGGTACTAGCCGCTGGAACCGAGATCCTGACTACCTGTGGAACAATCACGTGGACGTATTTCTGCCAGGTGCTCAAACCCAGCACCTTGGTCGCTTCGTACTGCCCTTTCGGCACTGCACTCAACGCTCCGCGATAGATCTCGGCCATGTTTGCAGAGGTGATCAGTGCCAGGCCGATGATTGCCGCCACGAAGGGGCTCAGCTGAATCACATACTGGCTGAACGCGAAGAAGATGAAGAACAGCCAGACAATGGGCGGAATCGAGCGCAAGGTCAGAATGAGCGCGATCGCGATATTCCGCAGGATCTTGTGTTTGGAAATCCTCATGGCACAGATCGGGATCCCGATGATTGCTCCACCGATGAACGACCCGAATGTGAGAGCGATCGTCCAAGGTAAGGCGGCCAGCATCGCCGCCAGAATTTGGCTCGTCTCCATCACCGATCCCTCACAGCGGTCAGGAACTGTTGCACCCGTGGATGCTGAGGATTACGCATGACATCGGCGCTACGCCCCTGCTCGATGATGCCGCCATCAGCCATCACCACCACGCGATCAGAGACGTTCTCGGCAAAACGCATTTCATGCGTCACGACGATCATCGTCATACCCTCGTTAGCCAGCTCACGCATTACCGCAAGCACCTCCAGGCCTACTTCCGGGTCGAGTGCTGAAGTAGGCTCGTCGAAGAGCATGACTTCAGGATCCAGGGCCAAGGCACGCGAGATCGCGATACGCTGCTGTTGGCCACCGGAGCACCGCGATGGATACATATTCGCTTTGGAGGCCAGGCCTACACGAGTTAGCAGCTGCATGGAGCGCTCGTCAGCCTCCTTGGCACTGCGCTTCAGCACTCGGCGCTGGGCCAGACTCACGTTCTCCAGAACGGTGAGGTGAGGAAATAGATTGAAAGACTGGAAGACCATGCCGAGCTTGCGATTCAGGAATGCCAGTTGCTGCTTCGTAGCCCCTTTGCTCGCATCGATCGTCTGCCCACCGATGCAGATGGTGCCTTCGGTTGGAGGCTCAAGCTGATTGATGCATCGCAGGAATGTACTTTTACCGGAACCGCTTGGGCCGATGATGGCAACCACTTCACCCGAAGCCATTGAGAAATCGACATTGTTTAATACACGAACGGAACCAAAGGATTTACCGAGACCTTCAACAGTCAGGATTGGCGAGACGTTTTCTCGACGGCCCACATCTTTTATCTGCGCGACTTTAGTCATTTTGTTCTCTATCTTATTAACTGAATCTAAACGCCTGGCCGCTAGGCCAGCACACATCACGGCAGCACTGTAAAAGTAAAATCCCTATTCGATATTATAGCGCAGCTACTATCGTATCTTTGATGCGGGGCATACCTGCTCCGCGCTACCAAAAGTTATTCAGCAGCCAACTTCTTATAAAATTCAGGCCTGCGGTCTTTCAGGTGTCGAACCTCTCCACGCTCCCGGGATAGCCGCAGGGTGGCGAGATTGAGGTCTGCATGGATCAGCCCCTCCTCACCCTCGCTGAAATCGGAGACCGCGTAGGTGCCATCCACAACATTCATTCGGTTGTCGATCGGACACGCGATGAATGCTTCACCCGTACCGCTAACCGGGTAGTCGTTTGGAATGCCCAGGTTGCCTACGAGTGGCGACACGCAAACGAAAATCTGGTTTTCCAGGGCCCTGGCGTGTGCGCTGTACCAGCTACGCCATGCTCCGCGCTTTTCCGTCAGGGTCGGCACGAACAGGACTTCGATTCCTTCGGCCACCAATGCCTGGGTGAGCTCTGGGTACTGGACGTCGTAGCAGACGAACAGGCCGCACTTGACGCCATCGATCTCGAACGCCGACAGAGTTTCTCCGCCCGAGCTCTTGATGGCCCGCTCACCACGGGTCAAGTGGATTTTGTCCTGACGCAACTGGGAGCCATCCGGGCTGAAAACGAAGGCACTGTTGAGGCCCTTACCGTCTTCTTCATGCCAGAAGGTACCGCCTACCAGATAGATGTCGTGTTTCTTCGCCAGGCCAGCCAACAGGCTTTGGAAGTCCGGAAGCATCGGGCTGAACACTTCGCGGTAGAAATCCGACACCTTCGCATTGTCGATCTCAGCAGCGCTGGAATGAGTCCACAGCAAGCCCATTGCCAGGAACTCAGGCAACACCAGCACGCGGCTGCCTGCCGCCTTGGCGTCCACGACAAAGCGCTCAACGTGCTCAGCGAATTGAGCAAACTGCTGGTAGTGCTGAATGCGGAATACCGAAACAGATACTTTCAAGTTCTCAGACATTTGCTTTCTCCTTCCACATCTTCAGCAGCACTTTCTTGTCAATTTTCCCGGTATTCCCAAGGGGCATTTCTGCAAGCGCGATGAATTCGCTCGGTACTTTGAATTCAGCCAGCATCAGACGGCAGTAGTCAGCCAGGTCTTCTGGCTTGGGTTGAGCACCTTGCGCCGGCACAAAGTAGGCAACCGGCAGCTCACCAAACTTCTGGTCAGGAACGCCGATGACAGAAGCCTGTACGACTTGAGGGTGAGACAGCAGCGCCTCCTCCACCTCAGCCGGGGCGATGTTGGCTCCGCCTTTGATGATGATGTCCTTGATCCGACCAGTCAGGTAATAGAAACCTTGAGCATCGACATGACCAAGGTCGCCGGTGCGGAAGAATCCATCGACAAAGGCTGCAGCGCTAACCTCAGGCGCTTTGTAGTAACCCGAGGTGGTAGCTGGAGCACGCACCAGAATTTCGCCTGTCACGCCTGGCCCAACCTCATGGCCATCACCGTCGACAATCTTGATCACAACGCAAGGGCTTGCTTTGCCAATCGCACCTGCAGGTACTGCAGTGCTATCCCCGGCAAATTTGCCAAAGACCGGACGCACCTCAGTGAGAGCGTAATAATCCTGGATCTCGACGCCGAATTTGCTCTTGAAACGGGTGCGGAGGTCGCTTGCCAGTGGAGCGCCCGCAGAGATGACAGCACGCATGGAGGACAAGTCGAAGTCCAAGCCGTTCTGCTCTGCGTACTCCAGCATCATGGAGAACATGGTAGGCACACCCTGGAATACGGTGACACCATGTTCAACAAAGGCCTCCAGGGCCTCACGCGGGTGGAATCGACGCTGGATGATGGTCTCGCACCCGGCCTGCAGTGCCATGGAGGCAGCGGTCGAGAGCCCGTAGAGGAAGCCCAGCGGCAGCGCGACCAGGAGCTTGTCACTTGGCGTGACATCCCACATATCGATGAGGGAAGCGTTGCCTGCCACCTCAGCCGGCTGGCTGTAGAGCACCGCTTTAGGTACTCCAGTGGAGCCCGAGGTGTAGATGATCAAGAAGTCGTTCTTGATCGCCTCAGCCTGCTCGACCTCTTCAGTGCCGGCCAGGGTATTGCTGAAAAATTCACTGACTTCAACCAGGCTGCATGCTGTATCACCGACCGCCGCAACGGCGTTCTCATGCAGCTTCTTGTCGGTGAACAAGAATTTTACATCTGCGTGGCCCAGGATATAGCTGACTTCAGCTGCACTGAGCACCGCATTGATCGGAACGAATGTCCCGCCCATCTTCGACATGGCGTAGTACAACACCATGATCTCAATATTGTTCTCGCAGTAAACCGCGATGGTGGTATCTGCGCTGACGCCTGCTTTTTTCAACAGGACAACAGCTCGATCAATTTCGCGCGCCAACGCACTATAACTGAGCACTTTGTTATCAAACCGCAAAGCAACACTATCGCTTCGCTCAGTAGCGTGCTCTTCGACAAAACCTACGATCATCTTGCAAAACCTCAAAAATAGTACGTTAGCGGGCGGGCAAATCAATTACTCAGGCTTGCAGTGCATCATGACCTTCCACTCGCCTTCTTGAACCGACTCGCCGCGCTGGTTCACCAGAGCCACCTGGAAGTTGACGATACCCACGCCTGGCTTCTTGGTCTCACGCTTGGAGCCGACCTTCTGGTTGACATGGATAGTGTCGCCGATCTTGATCGGGCCACGCAGATCCCAAGTCATGCCAAGGAATGCAATTGCAGTGCCTTCCTTGATGCCCAGGCGGCTTTCCAGACCGGTTGCGATTGCGAAACCAGCTGGGCCATGGAGGATACGACCGCCGAATACGGTGTTCTTGGCGAACTCCTCGTCAGTGTGCACCGGGTTATGGTCACCGGTGAGTGCTGCAAACATCACGATGTCTGCTTCGGTGATAGTGCGACGTGGGGAGTTCCACTCTTGACCTTCATACAGCTCATCGAAGTAGAGAGCGTTTTGGCCGATACCAGCTTCTTGTTTAACAGCAGCAGTCATGATTATCTCCAGCCTTTATTTATTAATCAGGGGTACAGCGTTGATCATGGTCGAGAACACAACATCATCGAAGCTCTGCATGTACTCGATCAATTCTTCCAACATCTTGATACGTGGGCCGCGTCCAATAATTTCCGGATGGCAAGTCAGAGTGAACACACCGTTTTGAGCGCGTGCGGCATCAAACTCGGCAGCCCAATACTTGTAAACATCCGAAGGCAGGCGATTGCCGGTGTTCATCGGTTTCACCATGAACTGGAAGTACGGATAGTCATCAAGCTCCCAAGCAACAGGGAACTCGACCACCGAACTTTCGGGGCCTTTTGTGAAACCTTCTTCGGTAAGGACATCACCAGTACGCGCATAGAACAGTGCAAAGTCGTTCGACATCATGCTGCTGTCGTAGCGAAGCTCGAACTCTTCCAGCAAAGGGATGGTGTTCGGGCTCAAGTCCCAAGCCGGCGAACGGTAACCCTGGGGCCGCACGCCTGTGACGTCCTGCAGAACCTTGATGCTCTTGGCCAGCAGCTCACGCTCCTCGGCCAGTTCCAGGTTCACAGGAGACTCATGCAAGAATCCGTGGCACGCGACCTCGTGACCGTCCGTTACGACCTGCTTCACCAGGTCTGGATAGGAGGTCGCCGTGTGCGCTGGCACGAAGAAGGTGGCTGGCACCCCACGACGTTTCAGAACATCCAGGAGCCTCGGCATACCCACGTTAGCGCCGTACTCACCCCGCGAAAGCGGAGTGGGCGAAACCTGGTTGAAGGTGCTGAGCCAGATGGCCACACCATCGAAGTCGAAAGTCAAGCAGACGGTCGTGGTCATGCTGGCAGCCCCAGGGCGTCCACTTCGCTACCGTCGATGATGCGACGAGCGATGACGATCTTCTGAATATCGTTGGTGCCTTCACCCACGATGTAGAGAGGCGCTTCGCGGTACAGGCGCTCTACCGGAAACTCGTTGATGTAGCCGTAGCCGCCGTGGATACGCAGCGCGTCTTCACAGATTTCCTTGGCCGATTCGCTAGCGAGGAGCTTGGCCATACCAGACAGCATGTCTGCGCGATGACCCGCTTCCTTCGCACGAGCCGCTTCTGCGGTCATCAGGCGAGCAGCGACCAGCTTGGTGGCCATGTCGGCCATACGCAGCTGAACGGCCTGGTGCTTGTCGATGGTCACGCCGAAGGAGCTACGCTCGCTTGCATAGCGCTTGGCTTCTGCAAGGGCATTCGCGGCCAAGCCAACAGCACTAGCAGCGATAGCGATACGACCGACTTCGAGCGAGTCCAGCAGGTGGCGCATGCCCAGACCAGTTTTGCCACCGACGACAGCAGTCGCAGGCACTTTGACCTTGGAAAGCAGGATCTCGACAGTGTCGACTTGGGTGTAGGCCATCTTGTGGAATTCGCTTTCCACAGTGACGCCTGGGAAAGTTTTTTCGACCAGGAACAGACTCAGACGTGGACGACCAGTTTCGGCATCGACGCTAGTACGAGCCAACGTCAGCAGCAGCGTGGCACGCTCACCATTGGTTACGAAGATCTTGGTGCCGTTGATCACGAAGTCCGATTCGTCAGACGACGCAACGGTGGTGATCGACTGCAGGTCAGAGCCAGCTGCTGGCTCGGTCAGGCAGAGTGCGCCACGGTGCTCACCGGTCGCCATCAAAGGCAGGTATTGACGCTTTTGCTCTTCGGTACCGTGCTTGCTGATCGCATACGCCACGGTGCAGTGGCTGTTGATGAAGGCAGCCAAGGTTGTCCAGCCGGCGGCAATGGTTTCCATCACGGCAGCGAACACCGGCAAACGCAATTGGTATCCGCCGTACTCTTCCGGGATGGCCAGACCGAACAGGCCCATTTCCTTCATCGCAGCGAGCATCTCTGCCGGGAACGTCTTGCTCAGTTCAAGCTGCTGGACGTTGGGCCGCACTTCTTTGGCGATGTACTTACGAACGGTTTCGAGAATCTCTTTCTCGACGTCGTTGAAGTCGTTGAATTGGCTCATGCAGTCCACCCTCCGTCCGCAGCAATAGCTTGGCCAGTGATGTAGCTCGCCTCTTCAGTGGCCAGGAAATAAATGAGGTTCGCGATCTCCTGCGCAGTACCTTTGCGCTGAGCTGGGATGATTCGGGTGATCCATTCAGGATTCGCACCGACACCACGGTTCATGAACTCTGCAGCAGAGCTAACGATCGCAGCCGAGTTGCCGCGAACATCAGTGTCGATCGCACCAGGGCAGACTGCGTTGACGGTGATGTTGTGCTTCGCATGCGTCTTGCTGATTTGACGGGTCAGGCCAACCACACCAAATTTCGAAGCGGTGTAGGAAGCGCCGTCGGCACCACCGATCAGGCCACCAATGGACGAGGTGTTGATGATCCGACCATAGTTCTGCTTGACCATGTGCTTGATCGCGGCCTGGCAGCCGAAGAAGGTGCCTTTGAGGTTGATATCAACCATGTGATCCCACAGGTTCTCGGTGGTCTCCTCGATATCAGCCATACCGTCGAAGACGCCGGCATTGTTGACCAGAATGTCGACGCGGCCATATTGGTCGACAGCGCCCTGCACCAGCGCTTCCACTTCTGCCTGGTTGCGTACATCTACCTTGACGAACCGAACTTCAGCGCCGGTTTCTGCCAGCTCACGAGCAACGGCCTCACCGCGCTCAGCGAGAATCCCGCCAATGACAGTTTTCACGCCTGCAGCTGCGAACGTCTTGGAAAGCGCTAAGCCGATACCGGACTCACCGCCGGTGATGACCGCTACGCGGCCTTTGAGGTCAAACATGGTTATCTCCACATCACGGGGCCGGGTCGAAGGACGCAGCCCCTCAAACAGACTTATTTAGTGAAGCGCTGACGACGTCCGAAACGCTCACGAACCTCAGCAAATTCTTCTGGACGTTTCTGGGTCATTTGCTCGTAGTACCCGATGCGGCTGATGCCGTATGCGCCCATCTGCTTCAGAAGACCCAGCGACTCCGCCATCTTCAGTGCGAAGGTGTTGGGATTGAGGATAGTGGGGTCGCGGTACTGGCCGTTGCTGAGCAGCCATTTCTCTGTTGCTGCAGAAATGATGGTGCAGGACAGAATGACGGCTTCTACGCCGCCGACCTCGCGGGCCTTTTCAGACGCCGAAAGCGCATCACGTGCGACGCCTTCCAGGTCTTTGATCATGTCGGTGATGTGCCAGTCGATGTAACGCACGTCGCGGCACTGCTGCTCAGCCCCATACAGACGTACCAGGTCTTTCATGTACGCGGCAGATTTGCGGTGGTCGGTGACCAGCAGGTAGTCGTAGCCGAAATAGCTGACGTGCTGCATCGCGGCTTCAAGCGGGCCGATGACTGGAATGTCAACCAACTCACGGGCCGCACGAACGCCTGGATCATTGCAGCAACCAATGATCACGGCATCGAAGCCATCTTTCTCAGCCTGGATCACGCACTCGAAAAGCTCCTCTTCGACCAGGTGCTTTGGGTACCACCAGTCGCAGTTTTCAGGAACGTTTTCGGTATTGGTGACCACCAGCTCGTTCCCCTGGTTGAGGTACGGCGTCAGGGTTTCAGAGATCAAACCGTTGTAGGCCGGCGTACCGAAGGGGTTGATGAAATTGACACGAACACCCATGAGAAAAGCTCCGCGATTGTTATGTGCCCCGCTTCGAACGGAGCTTTCGGAAAAACCAACCGGTCGTATTAAAAATTAGACCGTTGAGTCAGTATGATTGAATCTTGCGTCGTGTCAATAGGTCGCAGCGGTGTTGGTACGCCGTCAATCAGACGCTTTGAGGTACGCCCCAGGCCGCACCAGATAGCGGCATAGCGCTCCATGAAGGTGCGACGGAATCTGCTCACGCGCCCCTTGCACGCTGAAGGTCTGTTGTATAGATTATACCCGCTGGTCAGTTTTTTAGTATGGCGAGAACAATCAGAGGTGACTCACACCTCCAACTCCAAGAAACGATGTGAGGAGCAACGGATGATCAAGGCAGTAAACGTGGGCGCGGGCTTCCCTGGCGTATCCACTGCCACCCTTTCGGGGGAAGGCGAGATTCTTTTCTTGAGCGGCCATTGCCCAACGGATAGCAATGGCGACGTGGTCAAGGGTGATTTCGAAGCTCAGGTTCGAGCAGTATTTGAAAATTTGAAGGCCACTCTGGCCGAGGCCGGGGTAGGCTTCGAAGCAGTCGCCAAGCTCACCACCTACGTCGCGCACTTCGAGCCGTCGATGCTCCCTATCTTCAAGAAGGTGCGAAACTCATATGTGAACGAGGCGTGCCCGCCAGCGAGCGCCTTGGTCACCGTACCGATGCTCTACGACCCAGCCGTACTGATCGAAATCGATGGCTTCGCAGTAGTACCACGTCAACCGAAGTAAATAAGCGAGTTGCCAGAATGTCTCAATTCGATGCTGTAATTGTCGGCGCCGGCCACAACGGCCTGGTATGCGCTGCGTACCTGGCCAAGGCTGGGAAAAAGGTCTGCGTGGTCGAAAGGCGTAACATCGTAGGCGGAGCAGCTCTCACCGAGGAGCTTTGGCCCGGTTTCCACCTTTCGGTTGCATCCTATTGGATGTCGTTGATGCAGCCCAAGATCATGCTTGACCTTGACCTGCTCAAATATGGCGTCGAAGTGATTCCGACCCCGCCGGGCATCCATCCATTCCAAGATGGCTCGGTCGTCACTCACTGGTCGGACGTCGACCGCATGTGTGCTGAGATCCGCCGGTACTCCGAGAAAGATGCGGATGCCTACCCGGGCTATGTCGAGCACATGAAGAAACTCGTGGGCCACCTTCGCAAGCTGCTGTTCGAAGTACCGGTCGACATCTCGACCGGTAAGGTGAAAGATCTCACCAAGTCAGCTGCCCTTCTGTGGCGCATGAAATCGGCAGGCCCAATGTTCTACGACATTTGGGATTTGCTGACGCTGAGCTGCCACGACTTCCTGCGCCGCTGGTTCGAGAGCCCTCAGGTGCTCACCATGTTCGGCTGCTACACCTCCGGCAGCGGTGGCAACATTGGCCCTATGGTTCCTGGAACCGCGTATGTGCTCGCGCGCCCATACTTGCGAGACGGCACCACTAAAGCCGGCCCAGGAGGCCTGGTTAAAGGGGGTATGGGCGCCCTGGCGAACGCCATCAAGCAATCGTGCTTGGATCAAGGTGTCACCATCCGCTGCAGCGCTCCCGTGAAAGAGATCGTTGTCAAAGACAAACGGGCAGTTGGGGTGCGCCTGGAAAGTGGTGAGATCATCCACGCCAAGTCTGTCGTCAGCAACGCGAACGCGAAGACCTTGTTCTTGCGACTGCTTAAACCTCAGGATCTGCCGCCGGCAGTCATTGATGCCGTGAAGCGCATTCGCACCAAGGCGAGCACCTTCAAGATCAACATGGCACTGTCCGGTCTGCCCAAATGGCAAGGCCTGAAGGCTTCGGACAATCAGACTCCTGGCTCGATCACGATCGCCGAGAACCTGGAAGAGCTGCAGACCGCGTATGAATCGGCTCAGCACGGTGAGATGGCGAAGCATCCCTATATGTGGATTCTGACCCCAAGCGTGTTCGATCCGACTGCAGCCCCTGAAGGCAAACACACGCTGAGCCTGCTGGGCGGTCACGTGCCTTACGCCCTTCGGGATGGCCGGCCATGGGACGAGACCACGAAGGAGGAGCTCTTCAACATCGTGGTCAATCAGATCGAGCGCTACGCACCTGGTTTCCGTGAGCTGGTACTGCATAAACAGGTGTTGGTACCGTCTGACCTCGAGGCGATGTTCGACCTCCCAGACGGCCATGTTCACCACGGTGAACTGAGCATCGACCAGATCTTCTTCCGTCGCCCTATTGCCCACTACGCCGACTATCGGTCGCCGATCGCCGGTCTGTATCAGTGCGGTGCATCGACTCACCCTGGCGGTGGTGTAACGGGTGTTCCTGGCCACAATGCTGCCCAGGTCATCCTCAGCGAAATCTAGTTCTTGTTGTGTCAGCTTCCCCCTCTGCTCGTCAGAGGGGGCCTTTTTCTTCCCCCGTCCCCCTCCCCGCTCAACCTCTACCTCCTCCCTCTCTCTCGGTTTCTCTGGCCACTTACATACGATCCTGCATGCTCTCATAGGCACCTAAATGCCACTAAACCGAGACAGACTAACAAGATAAAAAAATTGACGTATCGGTCTATAAAACTGACAATGGACATTCAAGGAGCGTGAAGAACCACTTCATTCGCTCTCAATTGCATGCCAGTATCGAGTGGATGACTGAATGGAAATCACGTACCGAGGTGTTGTTTACCCTGCGCAAACGGATGCAATGGGGCACATGACTGTGCAGTATTATGTGGCAGCCTTCGACCAGGCCTTCTGGCATCTGATCCACTCGCTGGGCTATAACGCTGATTGGCGCTTCGAGCGCAAGGAAGGCTGGGCAGATGTTCGCTACGAAATCGACTACAGGGCCGAACTGAAGGTCGGTGACCTGTTCAAAGTGGCGAGCACGGTTAAGAAAGTGGGTAATGCCTCTATTGTCACTCACCATCAGATGTTCAGCGCCAACGATGAGCTCTGCGCAGAAATCCAAATGACCTCTGTCTATTTCGATCTCGAGCAGCGGACTTCCAAGGCCATACCGAACGCCATCAAAGAAGCAGCCATGAGCAGAATTCAACTGCCTAGCGATCTTTAACCTTAATCCAGGTGGTTACCTTGAATACTGTCGATATGCGCGACCAACTCAAACAAAAAAAACAAGCCTACGTCCAGGACGAGATCCTCTCTTCCGCCGCTACCCTTTTCGCTGACAAAGGGTTCCGTGCCATCACCATCAATGATGTTGCGGCCAGCCTGGGCTACACGAAATCGGTCGTTTACTACTACTTCAAGAACAAGAACGAGATCTTGTGGCAAATCTTCAATCGCATGCACCAGTGCTACGAAGACACGATCGTAGGGATCCTGCAGGAAGACCTGCCGACTGATGAGACCCTTAAGAAGATCCTGTGCCAGCACGCCCTCAACGTGATGCAGCGCAAGGACTGGACGGCGATCTACTTCCGGGACGAAAGCGAGCTTGAAGAAGCGCAGCGCCTGCTGATTCGCAAGCGTAAGCGTGAGTACGACAAGATGATCGAAGGCGTTTACCAGCGTGGCGTGGACGAAGGCTTCTTTAAGCCAGTGCCCACACACATCGCGGTAAGCGGCTTCATGGGAATGTGTAACTGGCTCCACACCTGGTTCGACGAGAACGGCAAGATGACAGCAGAGCAGATCGCCGAAACCTACGTGGACATGATGGCCGGCGGTTACCGGAAATAAAAAAAGCGCCTCACAGGAGGCGCTTTTTGTTTCAGCTCAATTACTGGTCAGCGTAACGAGGCTCGCCGACGTCCGCGCCATCAGCACGCAGGCCCTGGTCGGTGAGCAGGCTGCCCAGCTTGCCCGACTCACGCATGCCTTTGATGGTAGCGTTGATGGCCGCGCCCAGCTCGGGGTTGCCCTTGCTGTAAATAAACGCCGTTTGGGCTGGATAGACCGAGGACTTCACCTTCTCGTCCGGCTTGGCGACCTTGATCTGGATGTCGTTGCCGATACCGCCTTTCTTCTGGCTTTCAGCGCCGATTGCATAGGTGTTGACCGCAGCGTCGATACGCCCGCTGTTCAGATCCTGAGAAAGCGCCACAGCGTTCGGATACAGCGACAGCTTGCCACCGTAGAGTTTTTTCAGCTCCGGTACCCAGAGGTAGCCAGTTACGGTACCGACCTTGCGATCTTTAAGCTGATCGAAGGTGTCGGCGCCGTCACGCGAGTAGATGGCGGTCTGCTCCAGGTAGACAGGATCGGAGATGCCCATAACCTTCGAGCGCTCGAAGGTGCGGTACCAGGCGCCCACGGAGATGTCCGAACGGGATGCCACGACGTACTGAATCGAAGCTGCGGAGTCGGTGACGATGTGATTGACCTTCAGGCAGTTGTCCTTGGCAATCTGCTGAATGATTTCCCCGTCCACGCCGCTGAAGCGACGAGCCTGGTCATCATATGCAAACGGTGGCAACACTACAGAAGTAACAGTCAGTTCGCCTGGTTGGATGGTCTTGAAGGTGTGCAGAGGCTTGCAATCCTCCGCCACCGCAGAAGCCGAAATGGCCAGAGCCAAAACCGAAGCGCCCATGCCCAGCAGACCTTTAATGCTATTTTTTTTCATCGTCTCACCTAGCTTTTTGGATTAACCGAGGGAACGCGAGCTTCGGCAAATGAAGCGTAGCTCGCGCCAACTACTACTTACTCGTCACAGCTTGAAGCACGAATTTCTGGATCTGCCTCACCAGAGAGTCGACACAAAGGTCGCTTCCCCACTCCTTGGTGAGCGCGCCATCCAAGGTGGCGCAAATCGTCCCTGCAGTCAGACGGTCATCCTGGATATGAAAGACGCCCTTTTTTCGACCTGAAGCGATAACACCAGACAACACCTCTTCAACTCGAACTCGGATTCTGTTGATATCCGCCTGCTGATCAACCATCAGGTTGCAGGTTTCACGTCGCGACAGGACATAAAGCGAGCGGTTTTCAAGCGCTATGCTCATGTAGGTTTTGACGAAGGCACCGAGCGCATCAATCGCATTACTGCGACCTTTGAGTTCCTTCATGACCGCATGCAATAACAGCGAGTCAAGCTCCTCAATGAAGTCAAACAAAAGCGTTTGTTTGCTCTCAATGTGGTTGTACAAAGAGCCAGCCTGAATTCCCACAGCATCGGCCAATTGCCGAAGGCTGACTGACTGAAACCCCTTGGTAACGAATAATTCCAACGCAGTGCGACGCACAACAAGCGACTTGCATGAGCCGCTTTCAATATTGGCATTGGTGGCAAACGAACTGGCAAGACTTCCCATATTGATACCACCAATCTCGTACAACATGATGCCGTTGTACATAACGAAAGAGTTTCAATGAAAATGCTGCCGCCTCAAGGAGCGGCAGCAGTACCGCTTAAAGGCCGCTTTTCGCCAGATCTTCAGCAAAGTTACGACGGTCGCGAGCGTAGTCGACCTCACTGTCGCTGATTGCGCGGATGCGCACCTTGCTCTGCAGCTCCTCAGAAATGTGTGCGACCACACCTGGCATGGTGGAGATGACAGCCAGGCCAGTCATCTCTGCAGGGGTAAAGCCCATCTGGGCCAGGATCGCCCCCATCATGCCGACCTCGTTGATCACGATCTCGGGCTTGTTGGCCTGGGTGGTGAAGGCCTTATGCACCGCCTCATACCACTCACAGATATCACCCCATACGCCCGTATCGACTGCCAGGGCCTTCAGTTGCTGAGCACGCGGGTCGGTGTAACGGAAGACTGGGTGACCCAGGCCTGGCACGCGTTCCTTGCGAGCACGCATCCCTTCCACCAAGGCGTTGGCAGAAGCTTCGAAGTCGCTTGTGTCTGCCGAGAAGGTGGCGTTCAGGAAGTTGCCAGTCTGATCAGGGGCCAGCGAATACTCACCAGCGGACAGCACAGCAGTGGCCAGGCCAGCGACCATGGATGGGTTGCTGGAAACGCAGAAACGGGCAGCTGCAGTGCCTGGCTTCTTCAACGCGTAATCCAAAACCGAGCACAGGATGCCGTCGATCATCTTGGACTCGCCGGCATTCGGCAGGCGCCCACGGATCACCAAGTAGGTGGCCGAAGCGAAGCTCAGCTTGCCGATCAAGTCGCCCAGGTCGTAACCCCGGATGTAGACAGCGGACTCCTCAACATCGCTTACCGAGGTGCTCCAATACCGCTTTTCTGTAGTCATTGCTGGTTCCTATCGAGAGTGCCTGCATCGCCCACTTGGACGATCGCATGGTTCGACTGTATTCCAGGTATATTTTTTTGTCCAGCGGGTACGTAAAAATGATTCATGGGTCTTGATCGCATCCGGAAGGCCATCCAGGTGGTGCCCAAAAGGTGGTGAATGCAGTAGGAGCGAAGCTGCCGTAGGTGGGTCAGGAAGGGGGGCGTCGAGGATCAGTGGAAGCCAGCAAAATGAACGTACCCGATATTCAGAATGTTTGACCAATGGGTTTTTTCAGGTATCGTGCCTCTCCTCAGGACGAGCTCGAAACCCGCGAGCAACCATCGAAAAAATGGTGGTGCCGTAGCTTGGCTACCTGAGCCTTTGATACATCTGCCCAAATAAATCTAAAGGTACAGCGGATGAATTACGCCCCCTCTCCCAGTCAGAATCGATGCACAGTTGACTCCATCCGTTGCAGGCCAACGGAACGCTCTCTCTTACAAGACTAAAAATTTCTACCGCTGTCGCTGCAGCAGTACATAGAGACAATTCGGATATTTTCATGGCTCGTTCACACTCGCTTGATGACGCGGTGCTCACGCGTACCCACAAACGTATTTTCCTTTCAGCCCTAGGTAGTCCTTTCATTGCCGGCTACGTCCTGAGCTTGATTGGTGTCGTTATTGCTCAGATCACAGGCGAGCTGCAGCTCTCGACAATGTGGGAAGGCCTGATCGCTGCGGCTGCACTTCTGGGAGTGTTCTTTGGCGGCACGCTCGGGGGATGGATTACCGACAATTTCGGCAGAAAGTTTCTGTACCTTCTTAATCCGGTGCTGATTTTCGTCTTCTCGGTAGCGCACATGTTCGCCGAGACAGCGCTGACGCTGTGTCTGCTGCGTTTCATCATCGGGGTAGCAGTAGGCGCGGATTACCCAGTGGCCTCCACAATTCTCTCTGAGTTCATGCCCAAGAAACATCGCGCCCCCATGATCGGCGGGCTCGTGATCATGTGGTTTGCGGGCTCGGCTACTGCCTACATCAGCGGTGAGCTGATCATGAGCACCTGGGGTGATGAGAGCTGGAGGATAGTGCTAGCGGCGGCAGGAATCCCATGCGCCCTGTTCTTCTTCATGCGCCTGGGCAGTCCAGAATCCCCTCGCTGGATGGCAGATCGCGGAAACCTGGCGGCAGCAGATCACATCGTTAAAAGCGTCTACGGCCAGCAATACTCAATCAGCGACATGCCTGAGGAAGAAGAGAAAAAACTGTCACTTCGCTCCCTTTTCAGCGCTGGCCATGGCCGCAACATGCTGTTCGTGACGCTCTTCTGGACTTGCTCGATCATCCCTCTGTACGCGGTCAACATCTTTGCGCCTAAAGTCATGCAGGCCCTGGCACTCTCCGGGCGCTGGGCGAGCCTTGGCTCAATCATGATCATGCTGCTCTTCGTTGTCGGATCGATGCTGGCATCCAAGATGCTCAACATGATGGGCAGGCGCCAATTGCTGACCCAGAGCTTCATAGGCTCGACAATCCCCCTGCTGCTGCTTGGGGCCTTCCCAGAGGCCTCCCCCGTCGCCGTTTTGATTCTGTTCAGCGTGTACGCCATCTGCATTGGTGGCACCCAGGTTCTGCTCTTCGTTTACCCGACGGAATTGTTCCCGACCTCTATCAGGGCCTCTGCCCTGGGCGTCGGAACTTCATTTTCCAAACTGGGTGCCGCTATCGGGATTTACCTGGTGCCAATGTCCGTAGCGTCGTTCGGCATTTCTCCAACGATGTATGCCGCTGCGGCAATATCGCTGATCGGCCTGATAGCTACCGTGCTCATGGCACCTGAGACAAGATCCAACGGACTCATGAAAACGGCATAACAAAAAAGGGCGCTCAGCGCCCTTTTTGTTGGGAATCAAACACCAGCCCAGGGTATTTCCTGTGCTGGCATCTTTTGCCGCAGCTCGTAGCCAACTCCAGCACCAGGCGTGGATACCAGTTCCGCGACGACCTGCCCCACACCTACAGCGCAGATCGCGTTCACGTCATGCCCTACGGCCACGATTGCGCCGAGTACCCCCTCAGGCCGCCCCACGTAGGGTTTACCAAAAGGTGTAACGGGAACATCAACCAGATCATCACCTGCAGCCACACGCTCCTCCTTGAGCCCCAAATCAAGGTTCAAACAGCCCTCGAATCTGCAGCTGAGCGCACCAGCAGCTACGACGGTCTCATCTGCCAGGAACTGCCCAGCGGAGGTCGACACACCGACCACCCTATCGCCAGTCACGAGAAGCTCCGTTACTTCGAGGTCTTCAAAAATCCGCCCGCCTCGATCGTTCACGATACTCCTCAAGTCCATAAGCATCTCATGCATGGATAGCTCATCACCCAAGGTTCCTCGACGCACACTGTTGGCAGTGATCGTGGACTGGGAGGTGAAGCAGAACCGGCTCACCAGGCGCATGTTGTAACCAAGATCCTCGAAGAGGGGGAACAGTAGCTCTTTCCCGCGCTTGGCCAGCTCTGAGCTCTTATCACCGCTGCCGATGCAATCAACGAAGGGGGTACGCGGCCCTTTAGTGCCTACCTTCGATTGCTCAATCAGGGTGACCCTCATTCCGGCCTTTTGCAGGAAGTAGGCGGAGCAAATCCCAACGGCTCCCCCTCCGATGATGATCACATCCAGTCCAACGTACTTATCCACAGCGCGTACCTCGTGGTTGCCAGTGCTGGTATGTCCCGCAATCGGCTTCGCGGAGCTCCAAAACGGAACATACCCGAAAGACTGTTTTGCATACCCCTCGGTCAGTATTTGGATTTGAGCCCGCTCTGTCAACCAATTCAAGCCTGGCGTGAATACCCGAGCAGACCAATGGTGAGCTCCCAATCCATGGCCAGAACGCTTTCACCGCGCATCATTCCTATAGGACATTCGCGGTTTGTAGAACCTGTTCAACGGATGCCGTCTGTGTCAGTTTCCGCCACGCCCACACCTCAAACTTGAGCCTTGCTGTCTCAGCTCCTAACACCTACCTAAGCGAGCGGAGCTCGCAGGCCCTTTAGGGCGGCAGGCGAAAAGGATGGAAGCCCGGAGGGGCGAGACTGGGCGGAGCCAAGGCTCGATTTGCGACAGCCTGGCCAATTTCTGCGGTGAGCCAACGCCACTCCAGTCACCGGCAAAAGGAAAAAAGGGCCATTGTCGTACTGCTGGCAATGGCCCTGATGAGGCAGCCCTTTTCTCCCTTAGGATCAAGACCACGACTGAGAGCGGTGAAGAGTGACTACAGCTTGAAAAATGCGAGCAGCAAGTAGCCGAACTTCACTATGACCTTGGCCCATTCGAGCAACCGATCACCCCAGGCGCGAGAAACATTCGGCGGTTTACCAGGCGATTGATTACGTTCAATCGCCAGCTTGTAGTATGACTCGATAGACGCGACATCCTGACCCGGCTTCATTTCCCTGGAGCAGGTAGCGCAAATGCAACGATGGTTGGTGCTCATGATGGTCATCCCGTTCGAAATTGGAGAAATTTTTCGAAAGGAATCAACGAAGGCGGTGTTTGTACCCGCTGAGCTCAGGGCCGTCCGCGAGAAGGGGGGCGCGGAGGAACGCTCGTTGCGAACGAGCAAGAAGGGAGTTGAGTTTTGCCAAGGCGCTGAGGCAGTAGGCGAGAACAGCTGACCAGTAGCGGGAGTGGCGATTGAACAAGCTGCCAGAAGTAAGCCCCTCTACCTCACTGAGAGCGGTTAGGGCGAGCATTGCTCGATCAATTGCGCCGGTGAGAGTGCAGCGTGCACTGCGGCCCGAAAGATGGGAAACGTCCAGCATATCCAAGGCTGACTTGGCCCGGCGCACGGCCTCGCTATCTTCCTCCTGCGCTGCTAGCTCCAGCCTGGCAAATTCGGCTTTGAGCTCAGCCGTCATCGCATCTAGCGACATAGGCTCATCCATCAAATCGACGGCGTCTTGAGGTACTGATGATTGATCGTCCATAGGGAGTCTCGGTTGTTGTCACCACTTCACCATAGCGATTTCGATGCACCAGTACAATCATCCGCTCGTTGCGGAACGTAAATCAGGTTGTGCCCTCATCTCCCCCGAGCCAGGTCATTCCCAAGACCTATGTCTGGACGAGCTCAGGCATTGAGACTCGATAGCTGAATCACGGGGCAGGCCCACCCTAACCTTCGGAATCTAGCAACGCTCAGTACCTTTTGAGCTACGTTTTAGCATTGTAAGGTCATTCGTTGCGCTCTCTTGCGCCGACGTTTTCTCATGGGAGGGGATAATGCCAAGGCTGACACTAGGTGATGTGGTTGAGGTTGTTTCCAGAGCCGGAGCGCCAAAAGCCAACAAGGTTTCAGAGATCAAGAACAGGCCGCCCTACAGCCCGGTTACTGATTTCTACAAGGCTCTTCGAGAGGGCATTGTTGCTGTCCATGAGAAGGGAGGAGATAAAGGGGAGCTCAAGTCGATCCTCACTCGGATCAGCGACCAGAAGAAGCTAAGCAATTATCCTCGAGCGATTAAAGGGTATGAGAGATGGTGGGGGCGAAAGCAGATCGAATGGCACGCACCTTACGCTGTGACCTACCAGGTAGGTGACATCGACATTTCGGTTAAACCAGAGCTTGGCCTGATGGTCGACGGGGTGCCTCACTTCGTCAAGCTGTACCTTAAAGACGAAAAACTGCAGAAGCTCAGGATTGATGTAGTGCTCGCCCTGATGGAGCACTCTCTGAGACCAGACGCTCCAGATGGCTGCTGCATGGCCATACTGGACGTAAAAAATAGCAAGCTATTCGCGGGCCCGGGCCACGCAGATCCGAAACTGCTTTCAATGGTCAATGCAGAGATGGCATACGTGTCAGCGTACTGGGGCCAGCTGTGAGCAACGTTGGTAAAGCTCAGTAATTACAGGTTCGTGCCGTCTACCTAATGCGTTCCGGAGCGGATCGCCCTTCTCCGGATCGCATGGATAATCCAAATCAGCTGACACCTTCAGCTTGCTTTGCTGCCAAAAACGCCGCAGTCCATAGCTAATCGGCCAGCCACTCAGCTTCAGAGGGATAAAGCATCCACGCAACCCAGCCGAACTTCATTATAACCACTCCGTCTTCGAGCATAATTGCCAAATCGAAGACAGCGTCTTTGGCACCCTCGAATTCGAATAGCGGATCAGGGTCATGGAAGGTTCCATACCCGATAATTTTTTCTCCAGACATGTCCGAATACATTTCATCAACACCTGGTTTGGGCATTGGCAGGTAGAATGCTATAAGACCATTCCAGCATGCGATTCGATGTTAAAGCTTGCGCTCAGCGTCGACAGAATGCCGCTGATCAGCCAGATGAACCAGTGAATAGCTCAAGTCTGTAGCCACCTGTACAGCTTGAGGGAGTGTATACCCCACTCTGAAATCATGTAACCATGTATTGATGAGGCCTGAGGCTTCCAGTTTCACAGCCGCTTCGTATTCTTCAAGCCCGCCAGTGAAAGTGAAAAACTTCTCAGCCTTGAACGAAAAACTGGATTTGCGAGGCTTGCTGGAAGTCATAATACTCTCGAAATTTTCTCACAACTGTATAAACGGATAATTTTCGAGAAACCTTGAGTGCAATTTTGATTTATTTGCTGCTCGTCTCTAACAGCCTTCAATGAATAGCAAATCTTACCGCCAGCTAGCGGCATGCCAATCAGACACTGAGCGGCGACGTATGGATACGACAGATGCCTGATTTATAAGTACGCTCTGGGGAGACTGTTCTAATCGTGCCTTGACGAATCATCCAAATAACCCAAAAATATTCGAAATTTCCGGGTAAGCGTAGGGCACCATGAGATATTTCGTGACATACATCTGCTTCGATACTTCGGTCGATTATAAATTGCTTGGCACTACTGATACCATTGGGTATCCCGAGTACCAAATCGTATCGCCTTTAGAGAATCCTGCGTATGCAGACTGCGCAACCATCAGTGACATCGAAGCACGATTTGAGCGCCTGAGAAATTACCAGACCAACCATAACGAGGTAACGTTCCCATGCGCCACTGTTAAAGTGCTTAGGGTCGAACCCTTAGAGGAGAGTTGGTTCGTGAAAGGCTGGGATCAACCGCAGACCGTCGCACACGCTCAGGGATAGAAGCTTTCGGCTTAGGCGATTAACCGCACCAAGTAGCCCCCAGAAATCGCATCAAGACCTATTCGAAGAGAGCGACTCGGTACGCCTTGAACGGCTTACTTAGGCAAGCGGAGCGCGCAGGCCAGGAGGGGCGAAGGCATGAAGGATGTCAGCCCGAAAGGGCCGAGACGATGCGGAACGCAGAGGCTCGGTTTACGACAGCCTGGCCGCGAAGCGGCATGCCCTCACCTCCTGTCACTCGTCAAAAAGGTGATCCATATCTTCACTCGTGAAGCCCCAGAAATAGGCCACCTTCTGAGCCTCTGCCGGCGCCGATTCCAAGACAGCCCGGCCTCTTGGGAACAGCTCCGCATAGAACGCCACCGTTCTCGCCATGACGTGCACGGAGGTCTGCAAAGCTACCAGGGCCAGCATGCGCTGATCCTCCATCGACTGAGCCTCCCCCATCTGCATAGAGCTGATGTAGGAGCTATGGGCATACCCGCAAAAATGTGAGTAGACGTTCTGGAAATACTTCTTATTGAAGCCCGCCCTCACCGCCTCGTCCGTCCACGACCACCCTACCCTCCACTCCCCCTTGAGCAGCCGCTTTGCTTGTTCAGCGTTGTAGTCTCCAAGGTAAGGTGCCCCCTCGATCTCAGCGACTTGCTGTGCAACCTGTAGTCGTGTGGCATCGATCGTTTTCCTGGCCTGCTCAGTGGACGGGTGCAGCCTGAGCCGATCTCTGAGACCACCCAACCGCCAGACCCCGTGCCTAAATTTTCTCAGGCCAGGATCCTGACTCCGGAAAATCCAATGGAACACGATGAAGGTTTCGAGGCAGGCCCGGGCAAGGATCGTAGCGGAGGAATGATCCACGAAGACGATCTCTTTACCGTCCTGGAAACTCAGTTGAGTCGTGTTAATGAGCACACGCCTGCTTGAACAGCTTCACCGCCAAGATCTGGGCATGGTTGATCCAAGCATCATCTGGCGTCAGGGGTTGGCCGCGCTGTGATTCGATCATCGCTGCGAACAGCTCAGTAAGGGTGGCGAAGTCTTGTTCTGAATCGCGCTGTGAACGTGATTGTGGTGTCGGTGACATCGTGACTCCTCAGAAGAGTCAAGCAAGGTCGCTCAATAGGGAAAGTTGCTCATTGCGGATCTGAGCCGGCTAAGCGCCTGCCTAGCGCTTCCTGAGTATCAGGAAAACGATATTCCCAGTACACCTCCCCTTTCCTCTCAAACCGATTCAACTCTGACTTTTTTACCCACATTTTGCGCTTCTCAAAGTGCAGCATCATCGTCCCCATTTCAAATTTCGTATCTATGGGCTCGTGATAAATTTTTTTCTTTCCAACCCAAGTCCAACCCCTCATTGGTTTGCTGCATGCAGAAATGAAGAGCTGGGAACCAACCAAATCAGGAATGGACACGACTTTCCCACTTACGTCCTCCCAGTCCCGAAACTCGATCATCCCCCCGAGAGAAAAGCTTCCATCACTTAAGTCCTTAATCAGCGCGAGCGGTTTTGGCATGAACGCGTCCGCCCGAAGGTCGCCCAACCCATCACCGTAATGATGCATTGGCTGATACTTAGAAGGATCAATAGGCTCTCTAAAGAACACAAATTTGTAGCAAATAGGGGACAAAAGCCCTATGTCTTTATCATCCTTATGGCTAGGATAGTATTTCCCGTCAGGCCTGATTTGAAGGGCGGTCGGTTTTATTCCCCCTCCACTCATATAGCCTGTAATCGTGGAAATATCTTTATCGATCATTCGCTCCCGCTCGCTCTTCTTGAGATGGGTGAAAACGAGCTTATCTAGACGCTTCTTATAACTATCAAAACGGGGATCTTCTAGAGAAACATTGGCACGATATACAAAAACACTAAATTTACCAAGCGGCTGAAGAGTTCTGTTTAGATCCAACATAATCTGTTGTAGCTTTCGCGTCGACTCCAAACTTTCCGCCTGCGAGGCTGCCTGTGACTGACGTTGAATATACGTCTCCAGGATTTGCGAAATCAGAGCAATACACAAGCCAGCCACACTACCAGCAATAAAGACCTTACCTTTAACCGTAAACTGCCCAGAGGCATCCCTGATTTTCAAAACACTACTCAAGACGCCGAGAACCCCAGACATCAGGATCCCGACAATTTTGAAAACTACCAGCAGCATTTCCACAGTTTATTTCCCGACCCGCGCCAAGCAACTTTACTAAATCTGTATTCTTTAGAACGACTGACCCATCGCTAATGCGGCGTCCGCCTCAATCATCCACTCCCTCGTGCGGTGCTCGAGATCGTAGGCCTCATACTCACGAACAGGGATTTCCTGGAGCACCTTAAGCGCCGCCCAAGCGTCGTAATCATGGAATGGATTGAGCCCCATGACATTGCCCAGATTTTGGTCGACATCGCCTCGGTAACTGGCGATTCGAGCAAAAAGCGAAGCCGCTTTATTCAGATCCCAGTCGCTCAAGAAAAGGAGAAGCGCGGTAAACGCCATTAGCGGCTTACTCGCCTTGACATCGACGTAGCCCCTGCCAAGTGCCTTCTGAACCGGATGATAGTGGTGGGACATAAAGCGAGCGAGCTCAAAGGTGGCGTCGTACTCTACCTTCAGGATGGTTGGGTCGAACACGAGCCTTGAGCTATTGGCATTCAGGAGCTTTTCAATTCGACCCACCAGAGGCCTCAGCATCACTGTCCGGTCGCTCAGGAAAGTCAGCAGCGATTCGTGACGACGGGCTAGCATCACCTCCATCGCCGTCTTCATCTGGAAACCAGGTACTCCCAGAAGCTCCCTGTTGATAGTCAGCCACTGCGGCTGATATCTCACAGGCCAAGCTGCCGCTTGCACGGCTGCTACCCACTGAAAAACTCGGTGATCTAGAGTCACCTGAAATACGGCGCTGACTTTCTTATTGTGGAACCATTCACGCATGCTCCTGATCCTGGCCTGGTCGAGAAGTCCGAGGTGGATACCTTTGCATACCAGATCCCGAACTGCCCGAGACAAACCATCACGAGCAGTTGAGCTGAACTGCACCAAGCCTTCCGGAGCCTCCCCAGGTGGCAGAGCGGCAAAGTCGCAGAAGTCATGATGACCACCTGGAAACCGGAAGTAGGCTTGCTTGATGGCCTCCCCAGTGACCTTGGAACTGGTGGCACGAACCACCTCGGCCCCCTTCGCAAAGCACGCAGGGCACTCGACATCAGCGTGAATGACCTGCTTCCAGATTTCTGGAATGGGCTCAGAGCGCTTCAGCTTAGGTCGCTGGTGTTGGTCAGCAAAAAGCTGGAGCAGTTGATCTACATCCAGCTCCTGCTGGCGGGAAACGGAGAAAGCGGTCAACGGCATTTCAAAGCTCCATTTGAATGCTGAAGCCCTATGCGCCTCGAACCGTATAATGGCAGGACGACACTAGGCTGTGTTTGTCCGCTAAGCTATCGCTTTCGCTCCCCGACTACCAGCTCACTGCGTCAGATGCAAAGCCGGCGTCCTGGTCAAGCAGGTACGTGCCAGGCATGCGATACTTCGATCCGACAACGTTTACCTTGAACAGATCATGACGCTTACAGATGCGATCATTGTCCTCCTGGCCGAAAAAATTCACGGCACAGAAGAGGCCATACGTAGGGCGGCAAAGAATATGGCCAAGCGACTCCCCCGCAGCAAGCGTGGCCTCATGCAAGACATAGCCGAGAGCAAAAACCCGCGAGACTTGATGCGGCATATCGCGCTGGGCCTAGACGACTAACAGTCCGAGAAAGCGTGGCTCTGAACGCGCCTGTACCGCGCTCACAGGCAAGCGGAGCGCGCAGGCGGGAGGATGAAAGCCCGCAGGGCCAAAACCCGCCACAGGGCGGGGTTTGGTTTACGCCAGCCGTCCGCGCAGCGGCCCGCTAATGGTTTACCGGTGGAGCTTACTGAACCGCTCAACCACAACACTCGGAGCAACGCTTGGCCAGGCTTCCAAATCCGCCGACTTGCGCCAGAAATCAATAGCGCGCCAAAGGAAGTACATTCCAGGAATTGCCCCACCCATCATCGAATAGCTGTGCAGAACGGGTATAGCTCCCGACGTAGGGTGGTCTGCGAGGACTGGAAGAAGCGCAAGGAGGAACACAGCCACGTAAGCCACAGCAAACCAAATCGCTCCATGGAACATCATGTATACAGGCGTAGCCAGCCGAAGCTTGGTCAGGCTGCGAATCCGCCCGCCCTCCTCCTTATACGCATATACCGCCCCGTGATTTTTGAGTTTATTTTTCGACCTCTTGTAAACACAATAAAAGTCGTAGTGCTTACCAGCTTCAATCTCTTCATAGAGTTGAGTGGGAATGACAGTGTTTGGAACCAGCACACCATCAATTTTCATGATGACCTGGACACTTCCCTCTCGATGCTCAAAAACACGAATATCTTCAAGCTTGCCAGAGACCTTGATGTAATCAGTGCCTGCCACAGTACAACTCCTGTCAAAAATATCCGATACCTAGCGATAGGCAAAGGGAAACCGCAGGCAGCTCTAAGTAGAGCTACCTAGTTAAAAACCAGGGCTTAGTGGAGCCGGTTCGGGATTGTGAAAAAGGTTTTAGCCCCGCCCTTTAAAAACTCCCGCAGTCCCGCACGCCCACCGTCCTTCCGGAAAGTAGCAATCACGTAACGGGAATGTTGAGTAGTCGCTACCCAGAAGCGCCCCTCCTTACGCAACGACTGGATGTCAGAGCTGCGTAGGTAGTGCCCGTCAGCAAATCGCCCATCCGGGCTAGCATTTACATGGCCGAAAACAACACCAACAGCACTAGCAGCAATGATCTGCGCGTTCACCAGGTATGCGGTGACAGGCTCTCCATAACCTTGGCCTGCGGCGCGCGCAATGCGCAGAAGATCAAAATCCGTGTACCGCCTGCTGTGCAAATCGATGGAGTAGGTATTTGATGCTGCCACGTAAAGCTCCTTGGATGGCTGAGCCCAGCCAAATACTGATCACGAAATGGAATTACACCGGAGCCCGGTACAGCTCTCTCACCTGTCGCAGAGAGTCATGATCAAACCCACCCTCATGGGAGTCGTTGTAGATCTGACCACTCTCGACCTCGAGCAGGCACACCGGGCAGTCGTTCCTGTCAAACCCCATAGACACTGACTTCAGTCGCTCCATACGCCACGTCGCAGTGCCATTCAGCCGCGCAGGCGTAACGACCTGAACATCATCAATCTGCAAATCATCGCCTTGGGCACTGACAAGCTCATGTAACTTGGGCTCGTCATTCAACATTTCTTGACTTGAAACGAAACGGCCATCTATCCGCCGCTTCACACTTACGTGATACCAGTGGGTAGCAAGCGCTCGGGAAACGCCATGCCAATGCATGAGCCCGTCGCCAAACATGCCGGGGATGCCAGCCATGTCGGCTTGGTGGGAACGAAACATATCTTGATCTCTAAAACAGTCGAGTCGTCACGAGCGATGCCGTGAGACCTAGAAAATTGAGAAGATGCCTTGCAGGGTTGAGGACTTACGGTACCCAGGGCCCTTCAACACGTAGACCGTGTTCCTTGTCTCGAAGAGGTACCCATCCTTGAATGCTCGAGCAATGGTTGACCTGACCCAATTGCCTGGCTCGAAGCGCCGCTGCTCGTCGTGAACAACCTTGTGGGCAAACAGGAACATGGGCTGACATCCAGCTGCAGCCACCTTGGCCAGTTCATCCTCCGTGAGAATGGCATCCATGACCACCCACTCTTCTACAACGCAAAGAGGCATCCGCTTGTAGTGCCCCCGCGCGGCGAGAAGCACACCCTCAAGGGTCAGGTCAGAGCCGACCAAGTCAACGCCTCCCTCCCCCAATAACACGTGGCTGAGTGGGCCTTCCATCAAGCATGTCCCCGCATTTCATCAACCATAAATTGCCAGCTTGGCCAGCGAATCGCCAAAAGAACAACTATAGACGTTTGTTTGGCGGCGGGCAATCGGGGCATACCTCTTGGTTTTTGGGGATTCGTAATGTCGCTCCGGTACTCCTTCGCTGCAGTGCTTCAGTTGTTGCGCCTGCGTAAAGGGATAACTCAGCCTGCCATGACCAAGCATGTGAATCAGCAGACAGTGAGTAAGTTGGAGCTGGCTAGGAGTTCCGTTTCCTTGGAAACCAGCTATAAACTCGCTGCCGGGCTCGAGATTGAGACTGTGACCCTTGTCGCCCTGACCATTGCTTCTCACGACCGTCGCACGGTTAGAGATATTCTTCTTGCATCGCTAGCTGAGGTTGAGGGCCTGGATCTAGCTGATGTCGCTGTCCCTGCCGAGCCAGAACGGCTGACTCCCATGAACATCTCAGGAGCAAGGGAAAAGCTGGAAGCAGTCCAAAAGCTAAAAGCAAAAGGACTCACTCAGGTTGAGGCTGCAAGGCAGCTGGGGATGCCAGAGTCGACGTTGCGTCGGTTGTGGCATCATGTATTGGACGACTAACCTTAAACGTCGCGCAGGGCTAGTCACTGTCCTTGTCGCCTGATGCCGCATATTCACGTCCTTTTCACATGCGGTGTGGGAACTTTAGCTATCCCTACGTGTGATAGACCTCGCCCGCCTAGCAGCGGGCTTTCTTTTGCCGGCAATCCTCATCGACTCGACCCACTCGTTCGTTGGGCTGTCAGCTTCATTGGCCATGGCTATGAGGCCTCCTCTGGGTAGTTGATCGCCCTAGGCATTCCTGCACCTGCTGAGCATGCCCTGATGGAACGCCTGGCGCATACCTATGGGAAAACCTGGCATACCTGACACACCGATCAAGACAAAGCGCTACTTTTAGTTCTGCCGAAGTTGATGATCGGCTTTACCGCAGATGGGCAATCTGACCCGGCGATGGTAGAACAGCGCAATCGGCGCCTGGGTGTAGATGCTGCAAAAGGCTGAAATTCAAATCCCTGCAACTGATCAGGCGGATGGCTGGCGGCACCGCAAAGCGATTCATATCACCGTTCCAACCTGCGCGCATCTGCCCGGCCCTGCTACATCGCCTCCGGTGAATTCCAACAGCCGTTTCAGCCAATAGCATTTGGGGCAAAGGCAGGTACCTATGCTCTAGGGACGGCTGTCGTAAACCGCAAGGTTACGGCCCTATCCGGCTTCCATCCTCACGCCTCTGGCCCATCCGTAGGCCGGCGCGCTCCGCTTGCAATGGTGCAGATCCCTGCATCATCGGTATTCATTCAGATTGTCACGACCTTTATCACGCGATAGGTCGCGCGTTACGATCTTTCGCGCACCTGGTTGGCTAGTACGAAGTTAAGAAAGCGCCCGTCCTTATCCGGCATCCGAAGAAAAACACAGGCTCTCTGTGTGAACAGACGAGGTGCGGAATCATGGCAAACGATCAAGACAAGGCTGGCCAGCGAAGCGGCACCGCACAAAACAAACCTGGTAATTTCGTAAACGACCGGGAGAAGGCTTCGGAGGCGGGCCATTAAGGTGGCCAAGTGTCGGGCGGCAATTTTTCCAATGATCCACAGCGGGCATCGGAAGCCGGCCAAAAAAGTAGCGGAGAACCATAAATCGCTCAGCTTGATAAGCTGTAGATTGAGAGCGATAACATAAAGTATCGCCCGCCCACTTAAAATCAGGATACAACATAACCGACGGTTGTTTTTCGCAGTCTACCCTCAGCAACTGCGGCCTTAAAAACAGCCCCAGCTCTAACATTTCCGATCCTGTTATTTTTTGCGAACTCCTTCAACGGAACCGGCGTGCCAGTTTCCATTACGCTCAAATCCTTAAGCAGAGAAACCAAAAAATCATCATTGGTCAACGGTGCAGTTCCTACAGTTTTTTGCGTTTCTCGAAGGTCGTCCGACTGCGGAAAGGCTGGCGTTTCCATAGATTGCTCTGGCTGTGAACTTTGCATAAATTGAGCTGGTGGGAAACTGTCAGAAACTCTGGATTTCGAGAGGTCACGAAGAGAAATCAAAATCAAAGCAGGCACAATTTCCAATGCCAGGGAGAAACCCAAGCATAGCAACGTAGAAAACTCAGGGCTAATAGATGATGCTTTGCCATTAACAGATTGGATTCGCGCAATTTCTGATGAATCCTGATTCATTCTCTCAATAGCGCTATCTCGCTCCTTGGAAATTCGAGCATGGGAAGACTCTTCATAAAACAGCGCTTTGGAGACAACCCCTGTAGACCTAAGTCCAGCGGCTTGCTTGCGGACGCTTTCGGCTTCTGAGTCTAAGCGAGTGATAAGTGCTGTATCACTTGCCACCCTACCCTCCAAAAAACTGGCTCGTTGTATAGACAACGCCTTAACCTGACTCTGACTATCCAGAATCGATGACATCAGACGGTCGTATGTAGCCCACCCACTAACCACGCTCAAGATGACCGCTGAGATCGCGATTCCGCCCTTCGTCAAGATGCTGCGAAGTCTGGGAAGAACTGACCACGCAAGACACTTAAATAAGTCAAGCAACACAGCAGCGAACGCAAACAACAATGCAAACCCTTTATTCTCAACTAACGTATACAACCCAATACTTACCGACACAGCCGTGATACAAGCAAGCAATGACGCAACACAACAAAGCAATACATTCAACCTCATGCAACTGACCACATCAAAACCTAAGTTCATCTTCATATACAGCTCGACCTTATAAGTGAGACGAAAAACTCGACATTAGCCCTTCATAATATTGCTTGCCACGCCCAGGGGAATACTCAACGAAATAGCTAGCAGGCTGTCTCAACCTCGCCTTAAAATCCTCACCGAAGAACAAATTAAGCAGCCGAAGCATATCCTCAATCAGCTTGAAGATTTCGACCTGCTTAGCGGTGTATCTAATGTAGAGCCTTTTACCTCTCCCTCTACTTGAGAACTCGTAGTAGTAGAATCGAGCTGTTTCTTGCTTTTCTCTATCTCTTTTTGCAATTTCAACCTGAAGTTCGCGAATTGTTTTTGGGTCATAATGTATTCCTTCCTGTGTCGTTAGCTTGTGCCATGTAAGTCTTGAGCGCTTGAGCTGCCTGCCACTAATGTGTTTGCCATCAAATTCAAACGAGATGCCTTTGGGCTGTCCTTCATCGTTGAGCGTGAGGTGGATGTAGACTTTTTGCTTTCTCAGGGCTCTCACGAAGTGGAAAATGTCGCCGTCCTGGGCGTTGGTTGCTTCGATTGCTCCGGCGATCTTGGCGATCATCTTGTGCTTCAGCGGTAGATCATCGTCGCGGATTGATGCCTGCAGTTCTGCATGGGTAATCGATACGCCCCATGTGTCCTTTGGCTTTGGCGCTTTCTGCAGGTTGAATCGATCTTCGATCCTAGATACAGAGTCAAGGCTCGTTGAGCGCTCATTGCTGTCCTTTACCATGGAGAACTCATCGTTGAGCCTGATCCTGTTGGCGACGATGTGGACATGCTGGTGATCCTTGTCCTGATGCATTACTGCGACGTACTGACAGCACTCATCAAACCCAAGATCTGACAGGTAGGTCTGGACTGCTGTGCGCCACTGAGCGGTTGTTAGGGACTCACCGGGGCGCAGAGACAGCATCGCGTGAAATACCGGTTTAATGAGCTTGCCCGAGTCTATCGAGAGGCGCCTCAAGGTCTCGACCTGATCGAACTCCCTGATCATCTCTGACAACTCCGACTCGTTGCCTTGGAGGACGCCTGGCAGAGGGTCTTTGCTCATTGTGTTAAAGCTGATCGTTCGGATGCCGCTGATCTCGTGGTCGTGCTTTGTGCATCCGAATATGTACCTTATGCGCCCCTTAAATGAGCCAGCAGACTTGGGAAATATCTTGCCAATCATTGCATACCCCCAAGATTTATCTGGGCTATGTACTTCACCTTCATTAAAAGTTCGCAGCTTGGGCGGTCGGCGTTGATCATGGATGCAAGGTTCATCAGCTCGCGGGCGATCTGCACAACGTCTTGGGTGACTTTTGGCTTAACCTGGCCACTGGCAACGAAGTCTCTTATAAACGCGCTTGCAGACTTGTAGCCAGCTTCAGCCATCTTTGCATTCAGAGTTTCGAGCTCAGACTTATTAAGCCTAAATGTGATTCTGGTCTCTTTGCTCTGCTTCTCAATGCTCTTCATCTTGACTCACCTTTATTATTCTAGTTATCAAGCCTTTTACGCAACACCCGGAGGGATGTGAGTATCCAGTCGCCTATTGTCTGACATAGACACAACTGGCTAAAAAAAGCTCTAG
This sequence comes from Pseudomonas sp. TE3-3-F2023, assembly GCF_036784815.1. NCBI lineage: Bacteria > Pseudomonadati > Pseudomonadota > Gammaproteobacteria > Pseudomonadales > Pseudomonadaceae > Pseudomonas > Pseudomonas sp. TE3-3-F2023. The sequence continues at coordinate 4,372,535 of NZ_CP145113.1, forward strand.
ACTTATTGTGCAATTGGAGATTTTGGTGTCTCAACAATTAACTCAAGAAAGCTTCATGTATAACCAAACCTTCGCAAGGTGTGAATGCGAAATCGCAGTGCAAGAGTGCAAAACTGCAAGAGCACAAAGCGGAATCACAGCAACCAAGTGCGAAATCACAAGACAATACTGCGGCGTCGCAAGCAACTATTGCGATTTCGCTTACAGGTAGTGCGAACCGGCGCTAGAGCGATACTGACTTTGCGTCAAGTATTTTAGTGTCGAGTGGTCTCAAGGTTTGCAGAAGGCCACGACAAACGTATTCTTTATTAACTTTGGCGTTGGAATAAATCTCATCCTCGACCCTACTTGTAGCTCGCCGAATCTCTGAGAGATATGCAGTTTTATAGCCGTCGGTAACGTCCACGGACTGTCCCTTACCATCATGATTGCAGAGGACTTTGATGTAAAACGCTCCAACCTCAGCACGCTCAGCAATAGAAATGAAACTGGCACGAAGAATTTTCCGTGGGAGATGCTTCCTATCGATAAGACTTTTAGAAACTTTAGACAAAAAATCCCTGACATTCGACTCACTAATCTTAGGCTGGTCGACTCCAGCAAATACGTAATCACCGCTAGCTTGCCTCATCGCATATAGCAATTGGCAATATGCAGAGTCATTAAGTACCAAGTGGAATTCCTCGGAGTTTTTTAGCGCATCAGATTCATCAGCTTTGTCGCGAGGAGGGAATACAATAGACCTGGTTTTATGACAAACGTAGTCCTTCCTAATCTTCTCGATTTCACCAGGGCGAACACCCGAAAAAAGCATAAAGAGAACAGCTGCTGATGCAGTTTTAAATGAGGTTGGGACTTCGCGCTGTGGCTGAGCATCACCAATCTCGATTGTATTTGAGATAACAGCTCCAAGCTCGTTTGGATTTACCCGAATCTTGTCACGCTTGTTGTCATGCCAATTGCCAAGAGCAGTCATGATATCCACTGGATTGTAAGTGTAAATACGCGCCCCTGCTTCATCCTTATAAAAAACGATTGCATATGAGAAAACTGCGCCCAATAACGAAACCGCCTTATTAGCCGAACGGTTGCGCGGCGGACTCATTTTCCCACTGGCCCTGATAACCGGGGCAGTTGTTTTAGCATGTAATTCAAGGACAACGTCATTCGTCACTGCGATCAACGCTAGATCACCATACATGGGTCTGATGTAGTTATCGTAGGTTTTCGTATAATCGCCAATTGTGCTTTTAGCAAGCTTAGCCTTATTAGCAATCATCGATTCAAACGCCTCATTAACAGTAATGCTTTCCCTCAGACATTTTTTATGTTCCTCAACCAAAATCACATCGAGGTTAGCGTAGGTCTTTTCCGCAACCTCCCTGATAACTGGAAGTTTCGTAGACTTGTAGTCGAAGACGTCAATCTTGCGCCGCTGATCTTTGCCATTAACCTTTCGGATGACATAAAACGTTTTCCCACCGGCTTTAGTGACGCGTACAGCTAGGCCCTTTGTATGAGTGTCATACACATAAATCTCAGACTTACCCTCCGGGCAAGCCAGGTCTCTAAGCGCATCCTTAGTAAAATTGATCTTCAATGCCACGCCCACACTCCTTTCCAGCGTCTAAACCGTTGATTTCCGCATGATTTTCGTGTCTAATCGCCTGCTTCACATCGCGCCCCGATGGTGAAATTGGTAGACACATCGCACTTAAAATGCGCCGCCGAAAGGTGTGCCGGTTCGAGTCCGGCTCGGGGCACCACGAAACACCCCTTCCCTCGCAATACCAAGCCGTCAGCGCCGCTTTCCCACTGATCTGTCTCTCGTGCCTAAGCTATGTGGGCCTTCACATGCCTTGAGGCTGCCTAAATAACGATCAATGCATCCGACTCGATAGCTTGGTAGCTCTTGGTAGCTGGCTTGGTAGCTGCGCCAGCAGCTCAACTCAGCTCTCAACAGCTCTGCTCAGCTCTCACAAGCCCTCGGCAGCGGTGCAATACTCACCTCAAAGCCTTGAATCTCAAAGCTTTTAAGCTCAAGTAAGCCAAGCTCAGCTCTCGTAAGCTCTCAACAGCTCTCCTAAGCGGAATGAGGGGCAGAATGACTTAAAATCTGTCGGCGTGAGCCTTGCGGGTTCGAGTCCCGCCACTCGCACCAAATTCCTTGCGAAGGCGCCCTTGCGGCGCCTTTTTGCTGCCCGCCGGCAATCCTTTGCGCAGCTGCTAGAGTGGTGCTTGTACCCGCCCACTGGAACGCCGCCATGCGCTACTCCCTTTTCGATAGTCAACGCGACATCCTTATCCTGATTGCCCGCGTGCTGCTGGTGATCCTGTTCGTCTTGTCTGGCTGGGGCAAGCTGACCGGGTTCGAAGGCACGGTCGGCTACATGACTTCACTGGGCGCCCCTGCCCCCATGCTGGCAGCGGCAGTTGCCGTGCTCATGGAGTTCGTCGTCGGCATCCTGCTGATCCTCGGTTTCTACACCCGACCGCTGGCCTTCCTGCTTGCGCTTTTCGTACTGGGTACGGCGCTGCTGGGCCACCCGTTCTGGAACATGGTCGACCCTGAGCGCAGCGCCAACATGACGCAGTTCCTGAAAAACCTCAGCATCATGGGTGGCCTGCTGATGCTGGCAGTGAGCGGCCCAGGGCGTTTTTCGGTAGACGGGCGCTGAGTCAGTCGTCTTCGCAGTCGTCGAACCAGGCTGGGTGATCGCGCTCCTCGTCATCGAGGTCATCCAGCGTTTCCTCGTCCTCCTCGACCTCATCCTCGGCGCCCTGGGCATCCGCTTCTGGCTCCGAATCGTCGTAGAGGAATTCGTGGTCAAGCAGGTGATCGTGCTCGGGTTCGTGCAAGTCGTCTTCGTCGTGCATGCTGGCTCCTGGGCTGGTGGCAGGCTTGTATAGGCTGATCGGCTGCGCAGGTCAATGCGTTACCACTTAATGCTCGGTTAACCGGCCGGGTCCACTCTGCTGGCTCTCCCTTCAAACGTTGCTTGCCCGCCTCCCATGGCGGGCTTTTTTATCCCCTTGGGTTTTCCCTTCGTCCAGCCTTGGCAAATCACAGTGAACTGCGCCCATGCTGGCCAGGCTCGCAAATGATGCAGGACCTGTCGTTTTTCAAGGAGAAAGACCATGGCTGTATATATCGACAACCTCATCATCACCACCCCCGTGCCTAAGTCCGCGACCAACCCGGTAGCCCTGGAGTTGACCGGTGCCCAGGCGCTGGCGACCCTGCCTGAAGTCATCGCCCGCCTGAGTGACGGCTCGATCCGCATGACCGCCCCCACCAAGGGCGCATCCAGCAAGAGTACCCACCGTACCCGCTGCGAGTGGAAGGAGCCGGCGTACTGGGCGCTGAACAGCGGCGCCCGGCACCGCAATTACCAGACCATGACACTGAAGAAAGTGAACTTTGCGCAAAAGGTGGTGATTGCCCAGATGCACGTCAAAGACGACGACAACCCGCCCATCAAGGTGTTCTGGAACAAGGGCAAGATCACCGTGGGCTTCCGGACCGACTTCAACCAGACGGCCACGAGCAGCAGCACGGTGCTGGCCGACGTACCGCTCGGCGCCCGTTTCGATGTGAGCATCGACGTGACGAACAACGGCGCCTGCACGGTCAGTGCAAGCTGCAACGGCCGTATTGGCAGCACATCGCCCCTGCAATTGGGTGCGACCTGGGCAACGCGCACGCTCAACTTCCATGGTGGGGTATACAACCAGGTGGACTACACCGCCGACACGCCTGCCGAGGACGGTTCGGTGTGCGTCATCAGCCAACTGGAACTGAGCCATGCATGACAAGCTCATGACCTGACCTTCACGAAATACTGACATCCGGGTGGGCACACTGACCCTGCTCCGTATGTTCTTGCAGCCCGCCGCATTATTGCCGCGGGCTTTTCTTTTTGTGGCGAGCCTTACGCAGAACCCTGTAGGAGCGGCCTTGTGTCGCGAAAGGGCTGCAAAGCAGCCCCAACAACTTATGCGCCACCGCTGAAATCCCGGGGCCGCTCTGCGGCCCTTTCGCGATACAAGGCCGCTGCTGCAAGTGCCCGCGCAGGGCAGGTACCTGCTGCGTCCAAGCCTCCCATCCAAGACCATGACCTGAAGCAGCTTTACCCCACCAGGCGAGGGCTATGCTAACCCCGCCGATATCATTCAGATAGACACGGAGGCTCCTATGAAAGCTGCTGTTGTTGCACCAGGCCGTCGCGTGGATGTGGTGGAGAAAACCCTGCGCCCCCTCGAGCACGGTGAAGCGCTGCTGAAGATGCAATGCTGCGGTGTCTGCCACACCGACCTGCACGTGAAAAATGGCGACTTCGGTGACAAGACCGGTGTGGTGCTAGGCCACGAAGGCATCGGTGTGGTCCAGGAAATTGGACCAGGCGTCACCTCGCTCAAGCCGGGCGACCGCGCCAGCGTGGCCTGGTTCTACCAGGGCTGCGGGCATTGCGAGTATTGCACCAGCGGCAACGAAACCCTGTGCCGCGAGGTGAAGAACTCCGGCTACACCGTGGACGGCGGCATGGCCGAAGCCTGCATCGTCAAGGCCGACTACTCGGTAAAAGTGCCCGACGGTCTCGACTCCGCTGCCGCCAGCAGCATTACCTGCGCTGGCGTGACCACCTACAAGGCGGTGAAGATCTCCAACATCCGCCCCGGCCAATGGATCGCCATCTACGGCCTCGGCGGCCTGGGCAACCTTGCCCTGCAATATGCCAAGAACGTCTTCAACGCCAAAGTGATCGCCATCGACGTCAACGAAGAGCAACTGCGCTTCGCCAGCGAGATGGGCGCTGACCTGGTCATAAACTCACGCACCGAGGATGCCGCCAAGGTCATCCAGGCCAAGACCGGTGGCGCCCATGCCGCCGTGGTTACCGCCGTTGCCAAGGCTGCCTTCAACTCGGCGGTTGATGCCCTGCGTGCGGGGGGCCGCCTGGTTGCGGTCGGCCTGCCGTCGGAAGCGATGAACCTGAACATTCCTCGCCTGGTGCTGGACGGTATCGAAGTGATCGGCTCGCTGGTCGGTACCCGGCAGGACCTGCAGGAAGCTTTCCAGTTTGCGGCGGAAGGGAAAGTGGTGCCGAAGGTGACCCTGCGGCCGATCGAGGATATCAACCAGATCTTCGAAGAAATGCTGGAGGGCAAGATCAAAGGGCGGATGGTGATTCAGTTCGAAGGGTGATGGCTCAAGTGCGCTGGCTGTTGGCGCAGCGCACGCTACCCTGTTGCATTCAAGCGCAGGCGGTCAGAATGGCTTCCGGCCCCTTGTAAAGCGAACCAATGGGCATGTCTTGGGCTCTGGTTTCGGGTAAGCGCTATGCTTCATATACGGTTTTATCCAAGTCGTGGCTTGCAGTTGCTTCGCAAGCAGAAACCGGCTAGCACATCGGGGTCAACATATGAGCATCCGCAGCTTGGCGAAAAACCTCCCGCCCGACCCGGGCAATGACGGCTGGGTACTTGGCTGGGGTGTGCTGAGAGACCGGCATCCTTGGCATTTCGTCGATGTGTTTGCCGACCAGAACACGGCCAGGGCCGAGGCGGAGCGCCGCGGGGTTGGCTATGTTGTGGAGTTCGGCTCGCACCGCCTGGGATCGGATGAATTCGTTTGCGGGATATCCCCGCCTGAAGGCTAGCGTGTACCGGGTTCATTTCCGGTCTGAACACTGGCCAGCCGGCACACTACAGCACCTCCTTGTCTTCACATGTCCGTGAACCGCCGCCGCGTCAGGAACAGTACTACGCCCAACGGCACAGCTAGCAACATCAGCAGCTCCAAGTCAAAACCCAGGAACTGCTGCTGGCCGACGTTGAAGATCCCGATCAAGCCTGCTGCAAGTAGTACCAAACCCAGCCACTTGCGCAGCAGGTATGGTTTTAGAAACTGAACGAGGATCGCGCCCAGAATCATCAAGGCGACCGTTTGCAGGATGTAGGGCATGTGCAATTCCTCAGACCTTGATGACCAGCGTCACGCCGGAGTGCTGTGGGCCAATCCCGCCATGGACCTCTCCCTCGATACTGATCAGCACATCACCTGCATGCAAGCTAGGCAACGCCCCTTTCAAGTACCAGTTCATACCTGCGGTCACGACTGCACCCGAAGCCCAGCCAATGACCGGGCCTCCCAACCCACCCACCTTCCCGGCAACACCACCTGAGGCCGCAGCGACCCCCTTTGCGACGTTGCCTCGCACGGTGTTGATGGCGTCAGCCTGCTGCCGGGTCAGGGGATTGGAAATGCGGACTGTCAGCAGACATGGCAAATTTCGGGCCTGCATCCGGTCGTACATATCGACGACCATGCTGTTGACTTGATAATGGGCGCGTTTCGCTTCACCAAAGTGCAGCTCACGCAGGCGGCCTCGATCGCTTTCCATGAGTGTGATTTTCGAGAGGCTGAAGACGATCCCTTCATCCGTTTTGTACTGCGTGGTCGTCTCCACCTTCATGCGCGTATCCATTCGTGCAAAAGAGGGGGATTTTCTACAAGCGATGGGCGGGATGCAAATGGTCTTTTGGTGGGTTCTTTCTGCTACGGATCGAAAGCAGCCTTCGAGCTAAGCTATGAAGTCAACAACTTGATAGATCTGCGAAATCGATGTGACCAGACATGAACATCTGGCCGATGCTTAGCAACATCGGCCGACATGCCCAAGTCGGCGTTACCCCTCGGTCAGATCAACCAATGGCGTCTGCCGCACCTCGGTTTCGCGCCCTCCTTGTATCTCGCCAACCTGCTTCAAGGCCTTGTCCACTGCAACCTTGTCCGCCAACAAGCTGTAGCTGATGTGGAACTGCCTGTGTTCCTTCGGTCCGATTGTCGGCACCAGCTTCAGTGGCCGCTGGTAACGGCGGTTGTAGGAAAAACTCGTTCCCGGCTCGAGCCCGGTCACATAGCCCTGACCTTGGGTATCGGTATTTTTCCACAGCGAGAATACAGGCAGCGTCCGAGTATTGAAGCCGACCGAAACGCCCAGATTGCCAGCTTTGTCATGTAACACGGCCAATGTATTGCCCTGGTCATCGGCATACGGCACCACGTTATAAACCGTTTCGTCATAGTCCTTGGTGGGCGCTCGGTAGGTTTGCCAATCGGCCAGATCTTCCCTTGCCTTGTCGTTGAACGGCGACACCTGTTTCACTGGCGCGGCAAACCGAGCGCCCTGGTCCAGAAACGGGGTACTGAAGTTACTGTGATACAGCGCCTGGTATTCCTTCGGATAATCGCCGTTGTTGGTCAGGGTGTCGTTGAGGGCGAACATCACGCTGCCCGGTTCGGTGACCAATTCGGTCACGACGGAGAAGTCGACCTTCTTGAACGCCTGCTCTTTCAGTTCGCCACGCAGGCTGATGGCGTACGGTGGTTTCTCATCGATGTGTAGGGTGACTTTGTTCGCAGGTATGTTGGCAGCCCTACCATGCAGGGTCAGCAGTTCCCCATTGTCGACGCCTGGGTGGCCGACCCATTCGTAACCGCAGCGGGCGACCAGTTCGTTGAAGCCCTCCAGCCAGCCAAGGCCATTGCGCCCATTGAGCTCGATGAAGGACGGGTTGACCACTTCCTTGACCGGCGAATCCCAGCCCATGCGCACATTACCGACCGACGCCTGCAAGACGTTCATTCCACGGGTCGGCACTACCGAAAGTTTCATCGTGCCGTTATCGATGTCGACGATGCTGACACCCTCTTGCCGGCCTCCGTGCAAAGTGCGCAAGGTAACGCTGAAGGGCTTGTCGGTTTTTACGCCAAGTTGCTGGCTGCTGATCTGCCAGTTCTGGGCGGCTTTGTCGGTGTCGAGCAGAACGTAATCCCAGGCCATGGTGTGGGAGGTTGCGGACAGGGCGGCGAGAGCAACGAAGAATTTGAGAAGGGGCATGACAGGGGGCCTTTCTTGGAGTTGTTCCCCTTTATAGACACGAAGAAACGTTTCAGCAAGCTAACCAAAGAGATGCTTTCGATTGGCACGGGTTTCTTTAGCTATTTTCAGGGAGTAGCCTCGGCACAGTGAATCCTTCGGGCCCGATCAGGTTATCAACCGTGTGAAGGCATCAGAGAAACAGAAAAATTGCCAAACTCGATAGAATCTTCATTGCCATGCCAGACGGTTTCCCTGACTTGCCCTCGCTGAACGCGTTGCGTGTTTTTGAAGTGGTGGCTCGCCGCTTGAACTTCCGTGTGGCTGCCGAGGAACTGGGCGTGACCCAGGCAGCAGTTGCCCAGCAGATACGCGGATTGGAGGCGAGCCTGGATCTGCGTTTGTTTGAACGCCTGCCCCGTGGCTTGGCGTTGACCGATGCGGGCCTGAGCTATAGCGGAAGCATTCGCAGTGCGCTGGCCATGATCGACGAGGCAACACGCCTGCTTCGGCCACAGACTTCTCACCTGACAGTCAGCGTTACACCTACCTTCGCCTCGAAATGGCTGATTCCCAGGCTCGGCAATTTTGCGCAGAGTCATCCAGACATCGATTTGCGTGTGCTGGCAACCGATCGGCTGTCGCACTTCAGCAACGATGGTGTGGATATCGCTGTCCGCTATGGCAACCCCGAGTTCGGAGCGGGTTTGAATAGCGAGCTGCTGATGGAGCAGCGTATCGTTGCGGTGGCCAGCCCAAGGCTGTTCGAAGGCAACGAAATACCTGCCAGCTTTGCGCAGTTGCAGGACTTCGTCATGTTGCACGATGCCCATAATTTCTGGCCTCAGTTCCTTGCAGAGCTGTTCCCGCATCACCTGCAACCCACAGCCAGAAATCTGCGCTTCAATCAAACCTCATTGGCCATTGAAGCGGCAATCAGTGGCCAGGGCATTGCCTTGGCCAGCCCTGCGTTCGTCGGTGATGACATTGCCGCAGGTCGACTGATGCAGGTTTTTACCCAACAACTCAGGGTCGACAAGTCGTTTTATCTGGTCTGGCCACGCAAGATGAAACAGCCGGACTCATTGAGCGTGGTCCAACACTGGCTCAAGCAGCAAGCTGTCGATAGTTAATCTATCGCAATAGTAAAGTTTAGCTGTCTCCCTCACCAATGGGGCTGCTGCTAAGGTGAATGCACCTGAAAAATCAGCATTGAAAGATTGGAGGCAGCATGTCAGTAGAAAAAGTTGCGATTATAACGGCAGGTGGCAGCGGCATGGGCGCAGCTGCAGCACGACGCCTGGCCGCCGACGGCTTCAAGGTTGGGATTCTCTCCTCTTCGGGCAAGGGCGAGGCGTTGGCTGCCGAACTCGGCGGTATTGGTGTAACGGGTAGCAACCAGTCGGTTGAAGACCTGCAACGCCTGGTCGACGCTGTCGTGGAGAAGTGGGGCCGTATCGATGTGCTGGTCAATAGCGCCGGCCATGGTCCACGCGCGCCAATCCTGGAAATCAGCGACGAGGATTGGCACAAGGGTATGGATACTTACCTGCTCAATGTCATTCGCCCGACTCGCCTGGTGACGCCTTACATGCAGCGTCAGAAGAACGGAGTGATCATCAACATCTCCACCGCCTGGGCGTTCGAACCCAGCGAGCTGTTCCCGACTTCTGCGGTATTCCGCTCGGGCCTTGCCGCGTTCACCAAGATCTTCGCCGACAATTTCGCCGGCGATAACGTGCGCATAAACAACGTCCTACCTGGGTGGATCGACAGCTTGCCGAGCACCGAGCAACGCCGCGACAGCGTGCCGCTCAAGCGCTACGGCACCAGCGAAGAAATCGCTGCGACCATTGCGTTCCTTGCTAGCGAAGGCGCGGCCTACATCACCGGGCAGAACATCAGGGTCGATGGCGGCGTAACACGCAGCATTTGATAGTCCGTGGTCGCAGCGCTGCTGCGGCCTGCACCTGTGGCGAATGGACTGTGGGCAACGAGATCCGGGCGTGCATGGGGCCGGCGCCCCCTGCTTCTGCCCTCTTCGAAAGGGAGGGTTGTCGTCACGGTCTCTTAAAGTACCAGTAAGGCTTTGGTATAGCTCTCCGGGCATTGCGAAGACCTGCGCCCTTGGTGTTCGCAATGGTCCAACCGAGCAGTGCATTTGGACGCGCTATCGCTTGTAGGTGGGCTTGGCCGTGTGAGGACTGGTCCAAACGACCTTCGGCTTGCTCGCTAGCACTCCGCTGACGCCAGAAGGAACGCTTTCAATCTGGCCGCCCAGCTTGATGAACAACTCGGTCTGTTCATTCAAACGCTCATGGGCACGCTGCGTCTCGGGGGATATGGCCTGGTGCATAAAGCTACCTCAAAGTGAGAAGCCGCAGAGCACGGCTACGTGGTCACTATACAAGGATTTGGCTGTATCCGTTTGAATTGCGACAAGGTGCTCGGAAATGCCAGCATAATGAACACTAATTTCCGCATGTTTGGCTTAGAAAGCCACGAACCTAACGATCCGCCGATGGCAACACAAACGAAAGTTCGGCAGTTCCAGTTCCGCGGTAATCGACCGAAGGCAGCGTCGGAGATTAGGACATCAGCCTCGTCAGCTGGCCGCTCGGGCACTCCAAGGAGGAAATCTGTATTTTTACGTAAGGTGCTGACCGCGCTAGTTTTACCGGAACTTGCTTTCTTTGCCTGGTTGTTTGGCCATCCGTAAGAGACGATAACGATGCGGGCCCACCAGCGCTTTGGCGAGCTGCAAAACCTCTCCCCGGCGTTTTGCCAACCTAATCAAAACCCCTCTCAGATTCAGACTCATCAAGCGCCCATAGCCTAGCCGCGTCAGCAATTTCGAGCATGTCGATAGCGGCCGAAAAGGTGCTGCAGCGCCTTATGCTCGGCGTCCGCCATCAGGGTTATTTTAGCCAAGCCTTCAGTAGCACCTTACCCGAGAGAGCGAAGCTTCGCGATATCTCGGCTCGGTGGGGCCCCAAACATCCGGCTGTATTCACGGCTGAACTGTGAGAGACTTTCATAGCCCACCTTGAATCCGGCTGTAGATACATCCAGACCCTCTGAGATCATCAACCTGCGTGCATGCTGCAGGCGAAGTTGTTTTTGATACTGCAAAGGACTCATGGCGGTGACAGCCTTGAATCGATGGTGAAGCGTCGAGTTACTCAGATTGACATAGCTCGCTAGCTCATCAATGTGCAACGGCTGTGCATAATTGTTGTTCAGCCATTCAATGGCCCGAGTGACGCGATGGGTCTGGCTATCGGTTATGGCTATCTCATGTAAACGCTGACCCTGCTGGCCTTTGAGCAGTCGGTAGAAAATTTCTCTTAGTGCTAGCGGCGCCAACGCTGGGATATCCGATGGCACATCCAACAGACGTACCAATCGCAGCATTGCATCGAGCAAGGAGCTATCGATCTTATCCAGATATAGCCCTCGGTGGGGGTGTTGGCTCGGCACGCCGACAGGGCTGACGTCTGCGATCAGCTGAGCGATTTCTGCCGGATCGATATCCAGGCGGATGCAGAAATAGGGCTGTTCTGAGGATGCCTCTGTCACTTGACCCGCTAGAGGCAGGGTTACCGAGACGACCAGATAGTTCAAAGGGTCGTAGACATAGCTTTCTTCCCACAACTGCACCTGTTTACGGCCCTGCACAACGATGCATAGCCCCGGCTTATGGACAGTATGGATCACGTCGGTTGGAGTATCACTGCGTATGAAATGCAGCGGAGCAATTCCCGTCTGAAACACGCCATAGGTGGGAGCATAACGAAGCATGGTTGATGCCAGCTCGGCCCTCAGACGCGTCAGCTCTTCGTCCCTATCATCCACTGCCATTACCTCCCATTAGGCTGGTTCTATTGCAAAGAATAAATTGGCCCGCTGCTTTTTGGGTAGATGCTAATGGTCTCCCTTCAAATGCAAGAGCCCGGCGGGCCGGGCTCTCGATAGGAAGGGCTATATGCGTCAGGCATTGGTGGTACGATCCACATCGACTTTAGCCACTCTACGGGCATTAAGACGTTCCGCACCATCTTCAGCCACACGGCGGTCATTCAGGCGATCAGCACCACCCTCAGCCTGACGGCGGTCATTCAGGCGATCCGAACCATCCTCGGCCATGCGTCGGTCATTCAGGCGATCAGCACCACCCTCAGCCACACGGCGGTCATTCAGGCGATCAGCACCGTCCTCAGCCACACGGCGGTCATTCAGGCGATCGGCACCACCCTCAGCCATGCGGCGGTCATTCAGGCGATCCGAACCATCCTCGGCCGTGCGCCGGTCATTCAGGCGATCAGCACCACCCTCAGCCACACGGCGGTCATTGAGACGATCCGCTCCACCCTCCACCACAAGGGGAGCCATCACTTCTTTGCAGGTCTGATTGGTCCAACGGCCAATTTCTTTGGCCGGCAGTGCCATCGAACTTGCACTGAGAGCAGATAAGGCAATTCCAATCATCATTGAATGTACAGTTTTCATGACAGCGACTCCGTAATTTGCGATGGATTCGTTGCCGGTTTTTCAGTGCAAAGCGTGACGTGGATTCCTGTTTGTTGCAGGCTAGGTCGCTCTGATGGCCGGCGGCAGAAGCGGGCTCGCTTTCTGCTTGGGCTCAGATTACGGCGGCGATAAGCAGGCCGTTATTTGGTTCCTGCGAGGCTTTTGCATATTCCTGCGCAGGGCTGCTTTCTGGCGGATTCACTCGAGCGCAGGGCCTTCGAGGTTAATCACCGATTCACATCGAACACCAGTTTGCCGCGAGTATGTCCTCCCCGGCTTAGCATCAAAGCCTCAGCCGCGTTGGAAAGCGGAACGACCTCAACCTCGACGTGGAGCTTCTTCTCAGCAAACAATTTCGCTATCTCCGCTAACTGGCGCCCGTCCGACCGGGTTGCGAAGTTTTTGCCCACTACGCCGTACTCAAGAGCTTTCTGCACGTTGGGCGTGCTGACAGGCGAGACTAATACCCCACCGCGTTTGATCACCGCCCAGGAGCGATCCTGAGTTTCTCCGCCGATCAGATCAATGACGGTATCGACATCGCTGACGAGGTTCTCGAACTGTTGTGCGGTGTAATCCATGAACTGATGGGCGCCGAGTGATCGGAGGTAGTCTCGGTTTCTGGTCGAGCCCGTTGCCACTACATGAGCGCCGACCAGCCGTGCTAACTGGACCGCGAAACTACCCACCCCGCCTGCGGCACCGTGAATCAAAACAGTCTGGCCTGGCTGGATTTCGGCTTGTTCGTGCAGCGCCTGCCAAGCAGTAAGCGCTGCGGCAGGAATTCCACCGGCGTGAACAAGTGATAGCCCATCGGGTTTGTGCGCAAGCCTGTCGGGCGTTGCAAGAGCCTGAGTGGCGTAACCACCGACTATTCCAATGAATCCGAACACCTCATCACCCACAGCGTATTCATGAATATTCTTTCCAACTGCTGCAATGGTGCCAGCAACCTCGACACCCGGTGTGTAGGGGAAGGACATTGGGATGAACTGCTTCATGGCCCCCGAGAGAATCTTCCAGTCGATCGGATTGATTCCGCTCCCGGCAACGTCAATCAGAACCTGGTCATCGTTGGGCACCAGCTCTTCAAGCTCTATCAGCTCAAGCCGCTCAACCTGACCGTACTCTGCCACTTGTATAGCTTTCATGAACTTCCCCGTCTGTAGGTAATGGTTTATCTAGTCGATAGTTGCCAGCGCGCGTCAGTTACTGGCGACGCGCGTCCAAGCTGAAGCGGCCTGCGCCGTAGGCCACGATCTGCAACAAACCGCCGGCCATCGCGATGTTCTTGAAGAAGTGAATGAATTGATTTTGATCGGCCAGAGCGCTGTGGAAGATCACCGCAGTGAGGACACTGAAAAGCGCCAAAACTGCTGCGACAACACGGGTTTTATAGCCGGCGATCAGAGCAACACCGCCGGCTATTTCCACAAGGATGGCAAGCGTCAGCGCTAAGGAAGGAAACGGCAGACCAACTGAACTGATGTAGCCGATCATCATGGCCGGCGCGCTTACCTTGGATACGCCTGAGAGGATGAAGATCGCGCTCAGAAAAACGCGTCCTACTAGTGCGGCGGCACCAGCTGTTGCAGCCGAAGGATGAGAGACTGAGCTTGAAATGGTGGCGGCGTGAGGCATGGCATACGTTCCTTGATATAAGCATTCCGGAATGGAACGCTGGTATGAGTAAGTTTGGAACAGCCTCACATAGCTGAATAGACGCCTAATTTCGTTGTTTACGTTCGATGAAATCGACAAGCATGTTTGCTTTTTGCCCGCTGTCATTGCATGGCCTCAAACGCCGACCGCTTACGCAGGATCGTGCATGTTGACCGGAGGAATCGGATAACCCAGCCCAGCCAAGGCTTCTTACTCTTGCTTCACCACCTGCCTGCCGGCGGTGGCCCCTTAAGCCAGAAACAGGAGTACGAAAATGCACGGCATCGAACAAAAAGTCATCGTCATCACCGGCGCCAGCAGTGGTATCGGCGAAGCGACAGCCCGCCTGCTTGCCAGCAAAGGCGCTCGCGTGGTCCTGGGCGCCCGCCGCACCGATCGCCTGGAAACTCTGGCCAGGGAGATTCGTTCAGCAGGCGGTGTCGCTGATGTCCTGGCGCTGGATGTCACCAACCTGGATGACATGCAGTCCTTTATCGACTTCGCTATCGAACTGCACGGACGCGTCGACGTGCTGATCAACAATGCCGGCGTCATGCCGCTTTCGAAACTCGAAGCGCTCAAGGTAGATGAGTGGAATCGGATGATCGATGTGAACATTCGCGGCGTCCTGCACGGCATTGCCGCAACTCTGCCGCTCATGCAAGAACAGCGTGCCGGTCAGATCATCAATATTGCCTCGATTGGAGCCTACGCCGTGAGCCCGACCGCTGCGGTGTACTGCGCTACCAAATATGCCGTACGGGCCATTTCCGAAGGTTTGCGCCAGGAGGTGGGGGGGGACATCCGGGTCACCGTCATTGCCCCAGGCGTCACCGAGTCCGAACTGGCCGACAGCATTTCCGATGAGGGCGGGCGAACCGAGATGCGCGAGTTCCGCAAGATCGCGATTCCAGCCTCGGCGATTGCCCGGGCGATCGCCTACGCCGTAGAACAGCCTGCAGATGTCGATGTCAGCGAACTGATCGTGCGTCCAACCGCAAGTCCATTCTGAATGTTTGGTCGACAGCGAGGAAATGCCATGGGTGAACCACTTGGAGAGCAGGATAAATACGTTGGCATGTGGGTGACGGCTGACGGTCGCATTCGCCATGAGCTCCTGCCTGGCGGCCGCTATGACGAAGCCCGCGGAGAGCAACAAAGCGCGTACCAAGGTCGATACTGGCTAGAGGGTGATCACATCGAGTATGTGGATGACAGCGGATTTACTGCCGACGGGGAGTTTCGTAGCAACGTGCTGTATCACGCAGGGATGATTCTATATCCCGAGCGTTGAAGGCCCGGCCGGAATGGAGACATTCCGGCTTTTTTTCGACCTTTACCTTTCAGAACACGCATCCAGAGCGGGTTCTTTACATCCCCAAACGGGTCCGCGATGGGCCTTCACCATTGAAAGCCTAGGCTTGAACTTCAAGTCCACCCTGTGAGACCAATGCCCGAGGTGGCTCGTTTGAGCACGCGTACTGACTGAGGTGACAATTCCCATGGATGTCATAGAGCGGACTTCAGCCCATGGTTTGGAGGCTTACATTCGGGGTGAGCGGCTTGCCGCCTCGGACGTCCTGGCCGATAGGGATATGTTGGTGCAGATCTTCAACCGGGAGCGTAACGAAGAGAGCTTTATCGTGCCCGCCGTAGCTGAGCCCTTGCTCGTGTGGATCATCTCCGGGAATGCTGCCGTTCAGGAGCGTGAGCTTGATGGCGACTGGCAATGTAGCCAGGTGTCCAAAGGTGATTTCTTCCTGACTACCTCGTCACAGCCTTACGAGATGCGCTGGCACGTAGACGGTGTAGAACCATTTGAAGTCATGCATATCTACCTCGGCATCCCGCTTTTGGAAAAAGCCATCCATGAGGTCTTGGGCGGGTCTGTGGAAGCGGTTCGACTACGTGAAGTCTCAGGCGGGCGTGACGATGGGTTGTCCGTTCTATTGGAGCAAGTTCGCCTGGAGCTGACGGGGCACAGGGCCAGTCCACTTTATCTGCAGGGTCTGGCCCAGTGCATCGCCATTCACCTTGCCCGCAGCTACCTAGACAGCTCAGCGGACGATATCGTGCGCCGCAACGCATTGCCTGCTTACAAGCTGCGCCGCGTGCTGTCGGCGATGGAGGCGAATCTGGCTGAGGAATTCAATCTCGGGCACTTGGCCGAAATAGCTGGGATGAGCGAGTACCACTTCAGCCGGCTGTTCAAAAAAGCCGCTGGTTATTCTCCGTCGCAGTTCTTTATCAGACTGAGGATGGCAAGAGCCCGGCAGCTCCTGGTCGAAACGGATCGGAGCGTGATCGATATAGGCTTGGAGATCGGATACAGCAGCCCAAGCCATTTTTCGCAGGTGTTCAAACGTGAGGTTGGCATCACGCCCACTCAATACCGTAAATAGTGAGTGGGCTATGCCAGTCAGAGGTTCTGGGGACGGAATAGCTGGCGAAAGTCCAAGGTTTCTCCAGCCACCATGAATTGACCGCCTCCCCTGTAGTGCAGCGTTCTAGGCTGCTCCACGGAGCGATCTACGTGCGCTTTGACGACTTCCCAGATGAACAAACCGTAATCGCCAATCAGCTTCGAATCGTACAGCTGGCATTCGAAGCTGGCATAACATTCGGCTATCAGCGGCGCTGCAACCCGCGTCGCCGCTGTCGCGGTAAGTCCGAATTTACCAAACTTGTCCACGTCAGTGCCCGTACTGTTTCCCACCGCGACCACCTGGTCCGCCAGCTCCAGAGTGGGTACGTTGATCACGCATTGCTGGCTGTTGCGAATCAGTTCATAGCTATGGTTCCCCGACCAGATGTAGCAGCCAAAAAGGGCTGGATCGAATTGCATCATCATGTGCCAGCCCATGGTCATGATGTTGCTTTCGCCGTTCCAGGCTGAGGTCACGAGCACGATGGGCCCGGTTTCCAGATGCTGGCGAACGTCGATGAGGGGAAAGTCGGATTTTCGAAGTGCGGTCATGACGCCTCCGCTGAAAAGGTCTGCTAGCAAGGAAACGCGTTGTGCTGCCAATTCAGCACAACGCGGACGAGGCGAAGGATTAACCTACCGGGACACTCATGCCGCCATCGGCCATGACCACCGAACCGACAATGAAGCTGGCGCGCTCGGAAGCCAGGAAAGAGACAATCTCGGCAATCTCTTCCGGTGCTGCAGCTCGACCGATCGGCGCGGACTTGCCATGCTCTTGCAGGAACCCACGACCGTCTTCCATGAAATGGTTCAAAAGGTTGGTAACCACATCTCCCACGCCAATGGCATTGACCCGAATGCCATGCTCAATTGCTTCCAGTGCCTGGGTACGAGTCAACTGTGCTAATGCGCCTTTGGACGCGGTATAGGCCGCGATACCGGGAAATGCGAAGTAGGACGCGTACGAGGCGATGTTCACGATCGCGCCGCTCTTGTTCTTCATCATCTCCTTCATCGCCTCTCGGGAATGAAGAAACGCCCCCGTCACGTTGGTTTGCATCTGCCATTCCCAATCTTCACGGGTCATTTCGACGAGGGGCTTGTATAGGATGCGACCGGCGTTATTGACCAGGACGTCCAGCTTGCCAAACTTCTCTACCGCCAACGCCACCGCTTGCTCGGCAGAACCGTCAACGGTGATATCGGCGAC
This sequence comes from Pseudomonas sp. TE3-3-F2023, assembly GCF_036784815.1. Classification (NCBI taxonomy): domain Bacteria; kingdom Pseudomonadati; phylum Pseudomonadota; class Gammaproteobacteria; order Pseudomonadales; family Pseudomonadaceae; genus Pseudomonas; species Pseudomonas sp. TE3-3-F2023. Next base: position 4,390,248 of record NZ_CP145113.1, read on the forward strand.
GAAAGGAACCAGGCCGGGACGCTCAAGGGCGTTGACTTTCGGGTCGATATCCTCGGCAATGACTTTCGCTCCACGGCTGTGAAGGAGCTCGGCGATGGCCTTCCCGATGCCGCTAGCCGCGCCGGTTACCAGCACCACTTTGCCTGCCACTTCGTTTGGGGTTGGGATGAAGTCAGTCATTTTGATGTCTCCAAGTCAGGAATTGGTTGTCGCTTTCGACGGTGCCAATTTCTCTCTTTTTGACATGCGACTCCTTGGCGACCTTGCTTTGCCTGTCGGAGTTTTGCTTCTTTCGTGCACTCGGCTGCGCCGCTAGCCTGGCATCACCACGGGGGAGTCCAAGGCGTAAGCCGCCTGGACAGGATCGAAGTACTCACGAATATGCGTCAGCTTACCCTCACGAACGCTAACGAAAACGACATATTCTTGCGAGTAGGGTTTACCCGTCTCAGTGATGATCCCCTGTGCCTTGACTTGCGCGACGGCGGTTAGTGGATCAGTGAATTGTTGAATACGTAGATTGTGGAATTGAAACGACTCCACCGCTCCGACAAACCATCCGACATGATTGAGCACTTGCTCGCGGCCGACCAGCTTCTCCGGGTGACCGAGACTCGGGGCAAAAGGCAGCTCCCAGACGATGTCCGGAGCGAGTAGGGATTTCCACTTTTCATGGTCATCAACAAACATTTCGAAATGGTGGTGGAGAAGCTCGGCTGCTGAACACATAAGTTCACCTTTGTAGCACCGGAGTCTTGCGATTATTGAGGCCCAGGCACCGAAGGTGCGCGTGTCTGGTCTATGAGCAACACCCTAACAGGGGCTTAGCTGGCTAAAAACCAGAAGAATATCGAACGGTTAATACGACTTATTCGACAAGTCTAGAGAGCTTCGGCTTGCTGGCCGAAGCGTTTGATGAGCCATAGCCCAGCCGGCCCAGGCGGCGAATCAGTCCGGTAGATAGCGTCAAACGCGTAAGAGCCGCCTTTGCAATCAGGAAGATCGAGATGGATAAGGTGTCCCGCATTGAGGTCCGCTTGGACCATAGGTAAGGGCATGTTGCCCCAGCCAATGCCCTCCTTGAGGAGCATGTGTTTTGCGCCTAAGTCAGCGAGCCGCCATGTACGGGGGCTCACTACGGCAAAATCTCTGTCCCCGGTAAGCGGTGAGCGGTCTGACAAAACCAATTGGATGTGATTTCTTGCCGCACCAGGCTCGTTGCGGCTGGCGAGGGCAAGTGGGTGCGCCGGGGCTGCAACGGGTACTAACTCAACACTCCCTACACCGACACGCTCAAGGCCATCCCTTCCCGGGTCCAGGGGGCCACTGATCCCAATGCCGGCTTTTTTCTCAAGTACTAATTGCGTGACCGCACCGAGCGCTTCCATGTGTAGATGCAAAGCCACGGTGGGAAACACCTGTCTAAAAGTCCTGAGCGCATCGACCACCCGCTCCGCTGGCAGCATTACATCCAAAGCAAGATGCACCTCTGCTTCGAGACCGTGCAGCAGTCCAGACACCTTCGATCGCAGTCCGTTGACTCCGTTGATGATGGTTCGTGCTTCGGCCAACACTGTACGGCCAGCCTCTGTCAGCTGTGGTTTACGTGTCGTCTTGCGGTCAAAAAGTGATACGCCGAGCTGCATCTCCAGATTGGAAATGGCATAGCTCACCACTGACGTTGCACGATGCAATTTCCTTGCAGCGCCAGCGAAGCTTCCCACTTCTACGACCGTCAGGAGAACTTTCAGCTGGTCTAGAGTTGGTGTGCCAGGATCTGAGATCATTTTACCAGCTCGGGCATATTGGATTGAGGCATGCTATTTGGGGCGCGTCACTATGTCGACAGGTGAGTCGATCCTCGGCCGATTATGTTTGAAGCGCCTGTCGTTCTACTGAAGCCATGAGCGACAGCTATGGGGCGAAAGCGGACAGTCGCAAAGGCCAGCAATTCTACGGCTTCGCTATCCATTGCCGGCTAATTGCCGCAGCCTACCTCCAGACGCTGAACAACCTGCCCCAGGAGCTGTGGCAAATGGAAGAAATGGAAACAATCCTCGCCCCAGGCGGCAGATTCGCGGTCAAGGTCGCCGCCTGGGAAGCGCGCAACAGCCAATGGGTGTATGTGCCCTCACTCCTTGATAGGCAAACCCAGGCGGTCATTTTTGCATTCGCCGACCCTCGTTGGTCCATGGATCAGGCCACCTGGCGCAGTCATGCGACGGTTCATTTCGTGCTCCGGAAATTTCCGGGCGATCACCATCCGGCGACACTGGAGCTATTGGTGAATTGCGCCAATCAGACTGCGGTCGTGGTGGCAGGCACCGAACACAAGCTGGCCGAGATCGAGCAAGTACTGGAGGCCGCATTCGAGAAAAAACCAAGTGCGTCCTGACCCGACGGCCTTGCTCGCCCCCCCTGTAAGTCGATCAAACACCCGTGGGAAAGCCGGCACCGTCCACATGATAAACCTGCGGTTCTTCCGACAAGTACGGCGCCAGCCCCAGCATGAACAGGCGATGGTCTTCACTGGCTTCGAAACCAGGCGTGTGGTCTGCAAGTGACGCCCAATGCACGATCAGGTTGAATACGTGTGGCGTCTCTACCCCCTGCGCCAGCATGTGCCCGCCGTAGCCCTTGGCGCGAGTGAGCAAAGGCGCGACCTCGGCAAATGCCTCCCTGAACGCTTCGATGTGTTGCGAATGAACGGGAAGCAGAGCGATTTCATAGATCATGGCAATTCCTCGACAACGGCGATGGCGATCTTTCCCTGGATACCGTTATTGGGGCTCTCCAGACGGGCATGGGCCAGCGCTATGTCGCGAAGGGAGTAGACGGCGCCGATATGCGGCCGCAGTTGCCCACGCGCCACCAACGCACTCAACTCATCGAGCTTGCCGCGGTTCTGGCGGGTGAACACGAAGTGGTAACTGGCGTTCTTGCCCCAGGCCTGGATGAGGTTCTGTGGTTGTGCCGTATCCACGATCGACACGACGCGGCCCAGTTGTGCAAGCACATCAGGGCTACCTGCCAAGGTGTTGCCTCCGATGCTGTCGAACACCACATCGACACCTTGTCCGTTAGTCTCCCGCATCACGGCAGCAACGTAGTCTTCTTTTTCGTAATCGATGACCACGTCGGCGCCCAGCCCACGTACGAATTCAGCGTTGGTCTCGCGCACCGTGGTGAACACCCGTGCGCCCATGGCTTTGGCCAGCTGGATCGCCACATGACCGACGCCCCCTGCACCGCCGTGTATGAGGATGCTTTCCCCCACTCGAAGCGCCGCACGCACGACCAGTGCTTCCCACACCGTGCCACCGACCAGGCTCAGGCTAGCCGCCTGCAGATGGCTCAGTGACGCAGGCTTCCGGGCGATAATGCTTTCGGCTGCCACGTGGTACTCGGCATAACTCCCCGGCCCGCCGAATATCTGCGGCGTGTACCAGACTTCGTCTCCTGGAGCGAAGGCCGTCACGCCCGCACCAACGGCTTCTACAACCCCCGACACATCATGCCCGGTAATTGCGGGCAGCTGCACCAGGTCGTAGTAGTCACCACGGCGGACTTGATAATCCAACGGGTTGATGGATGTTGCGTGTACCCGGACCAGCACCTGTCCCGCCAGCGGTACAGGCTTCGGCACCTCGCAGAGCTCGAAGGCATCTGCCCCGCCGTAGGATTTGAGCAACATCGCCTTCACGGTAAACCTCCATATCTGGAATAAGGGATATCGAGATATTTCGATATGATGAAGCAAAAAAAGTTACAGGTCTTTCCCGATGATCTCGGCAAGCGCGCTGATGGCGGCTTCATTGCGTTTGTAATATGTCCACTGGCCTATGCGCCGGACCTCAACCAAACCCACCCGTTGCAGCGTTGCGAGGTAACTCGACACCGTAGACTGCGAAAGCCCTATGCCTTCCTGGATACTGCTGACGCACACGCCCACCGTCAGAACGTCCCCTTCGTCTTGAGGAGGGAAGTTCTTTGCGGGATCCTTCAACCCCTTCAGTATCTGAAGGCGTATCGGGTTCGACAGGGCTTTGAAGACTTCTAGCAATTCCATGACGCGAGGATATCGAGATTCTTCGATAAGTCAATACCCGCTGGCGGCGCATCGAAGCGTCCGCCCCTTGCTTACAACCGAAACGATTGCCGCATCGCCCGCGCCAGCAAAGTCACGGCGCCGTCCCCGCCCGATGCCGGGCTGCGCACGAACAGGATGTCGTGGTCGGGAATGGCCGGCAGCCCCTCGAGGATCTGCATGCGCTCGGTGACCTTGGCCCGGTCGATCACACTGATGGCCAAGCCGGCTTCCACACAGGCCTTGACGGCCTGGTTGGAGTGGCTTTCAAGGATAATGCGCGATCGGCGTCCCGAGGCCTTGAGTGATTCGACCATGGCCTCACGGTAGGGGCATTGCAAGGCATGGGCAGCCAGCGGCAACGGGTCGCGCAGGACCGCCGCCGCGTTCATCGGCCCGACCCAGACCGGTTTCGTCTCCAGTTTCGCCTTCGCGGCCATCGAAGGCAGCCAACGCAGCCTGGCACCGGTTGCCAGCGCAGGCTTTGCACTGAGCGTGTCGTGGACCGTGGCCCTGTCGACGCTTGGCGGCTATGGGCTGTACTGGGCCTGCCTGCGCAGGTCCTCAGCCACCCGCGTCGCCAGCGTGCTGTACCTCAGCCCACCGATCACCCTGCTCTGGGCCTGGGCGATGTTCGATGAGCCGTTGTCCTGGCAGATGGCAGCGGGAATGGCGCTGTCGGCGGTCGGTATCTGGCTGGTGGTACGCGCCGAGGCCCGGCAAGCCGGCCGCGATGACCGCAAGCCCAACCACCCTACCCCACGCTGAGGTGCCAGCGAGACTGACAGCAATGAACGTTGCCCGTGCAGTTTCGTAAGGCGCGCGCCGGGATGTGATTCCCTAGAGTGTGGCCCATCGGCCAGGCACGAGCGGGTCGACAACCCTGCTCCAGGAAACCTGGCCTGCACGCGTATCGAACCTGAGTTGCCACACAGGATGCCTGTCATGTCTCGAATCGAAAACGAAGCCAGCGAACCCCGGCGCTGGTTGATGTTCGCCATCTTGCTGGTCGGTGCGTTTCTGCCTCCGCTGGATTTCTTCATCGTCAACGTCGCGCTGCCCTCGATACAGGCCGACCTGGGCACAGGTGCCTCTGCCGAGCAGCTGGTGATCGCATCCTACGCGACGCTCTATGCCGTGACGCTGATCACCGGCGGACGACTCGGCGACCTGTACGGTCGCGGGCGGATGTTCTTCATGGGCCTGCTGGGCTTTGCCGCTGCTTCGCTGCTGTGCGGCGTGGCGGCTGCACCATGGGTACTGGTGCTCGGGCGCGCCTTGCAGGGCGTAAGCGCCGCCGTGATGGCGCCGCAGGCACTCGCCTCGGTGCAGGCGATTTTCCCGGCAGCGGAAAGGTCATTGGCCCTGAGCCTGTACGGGGCCGTGTTTGGCCTGGCGTCTGTGCTCGGCCAGGCGCTGGGCGGCGTGCTGATTGCGCTCGACCTGTTCGGCATGGGCTGGCGCGCGATATTCCTGGTCAACCTGCCGATTGCATTGCTAGTGATTGCATTCGGTATCCCCGTGCTCAAGGACACCCGTGCGCTGCAGGCGAGCAAGCTGGACCTGGTGGGCACGGCGTTGTCGATGCTGGCCCTCGGCGCCCTGGTCGTGCCGTTGATCGAGGGCCGCGAAGCGGGATGGCCTTGGTGGGCGGTACTGTCGCTCGCCGCAGCGCCTGTACTGGGGGCGTTGTTCTGGCGCTACGAGGCGCGCCTGCACCGCACCGGCGGAACCCCTTTGCTGGCCCCGGCCGCGCTGCAAGCCCACGGGCTGGGCCGGGCGTTATTGGTAGCGCTGTGCTTCTACGCCATTGGCGTGTTCTTCCTGCTGTTTTCGATCTACCTGCAAGGCGCACTGCATATGACCGCACTGCATGCCGGCCTGGTCTTCCTGCCGTTCGGCGCCGGCTTCCTGATCGGCCCGCTCTCGGTTCCCCTGCTCAGGCGCGTCCTCGGCGGTTACCTGAACCCCGTAGGCATGGGGCTGGAGGTGATCGGGTTGCTATGGCTGGGTTGGCTGATGTCGGTGACTGCGCCTGGCCTTGCCCCGCCCTTCACGTCCGTGACGGCCACTCTGTTCCTGATCGGGCTGGGACAAGGGCTGGCCTTGCCGACCTTGATGCGCCTGGTCACGGGCCGGGTCGCACCGGCATATGCCGGAATGATCGCAGGCATCACCAGTGCGACCTTGCAGATCAGCACCTCGCTGAGCGTAGCCCTCATCGGCGGCGTTTTCTACAGCCTGCTTGGTGAGCAGGCAACGGCCGCCCGCATCACCCACGCCTTCATGATCGCCGTGCTGTGCATGGCCGCCTGCCTGGCCGTGGGAGTTGCGCTGAGCCTGACGTTGGCGCGACAGCCGGCACCACTGGCGGAGGCAGCGGCGATGCGCCCGAGCTGAGCGTCGGCAACCTGCTACCCCGTGCCAATCATGCTGGAGGCAAGGTCGGCCAGGGCGCGCAGCCGGTCCAGCTGGCGCATGTCGCGGTGATAGCCCATCCAGATGTCCCGCCCCGGGGGTGGCTGGTGCTCATCCAGCAGCCGCAGGCCCGGCACCGCGTCGCCGAGCACGCGTGGCAACACGGCGACCCCAAGCCCTTGCGCGCACATCTGCGCCTGGACCGTCCGGCTGCTGCTCGTGAACACGGTGCGGGCCAGCGGGTAGCGCTGCTGTAGCCAGTGCACATCCGGGTAATGGGCCTGGGCAACGTTCATCAGGATCAACCCCAGCCCCTCGCCGCCCGGTTGTGGCGCCGGAGCATGCAACGCGGTGTAGAGCCCGTACGGCAAGGTCGTCAGCTTGCGCTGGACGATGTCGGGTTCGGTGAAGGGCACGATGCGAAAAGCGATGTCGGCATCGCGGCGGGCAAGGTCGAACAGCCGATGCCCGGCGATGACTTCGGGCACGATCAACGGATACCGCCGTGCCAGTTCGGCCAGCACCGGCGACAGCACATGGCAGGCGAACCAGTCGGCCGAGGAGATGCGCAACAGCCCCTCCGGCTGATCGCCATGCCCCGCCAGGCGACGTTCGATGGCCAGGGCACTGTGCTCCATGGCGAGGGCCAGGTCGAGAATCCGCTCGCCATTGTCGGTGAGCACCAGCCCTTGGGCAGTGCGCAGGAAAAACGCTTGCCCACTGGCCTGTTCGAGCACCTGCAAGCGTCGCCCGACCGTCGGGTGACTGACCTCCAGCGCCCTGGCGGCCCCTCCCAACGAGCCACTGCGAGCAATCGCCAGGAAGATCCGCATGTCACTCCAGTCCATGCTGCCCTCCCGTGCCAGAATGAGTGATGAGGGTGCAACAATGACGGCGTGGCTGCAATCCCCTGAGCGGCTGCCATTCCTGTGCGGTACCGGTGGCAAGAAGCACCATGGCTGTGAAACGCACATTAAAGGGAAGGGTCGAAGCAGGCGAGCCGCTGATGCGGCAAGCGCTTCGAGCTATCCGCGATGCTCAAGCAGCGGAGGCCTTCGGGTTGGCAAAGCATGAGGTAGAGCGCCTTCAGCTACTGGCGGACTGGCTTTATGAGGCTCAAGCTTCGGCTCGACCCGGGGGATGAAATCGAGCGGCTACGTCAAATAGCGGAGTCGCAATTTCGAGCTGTAAACGAGTACCAGCTCAGAGCTATGGGTCGTCATTCTTCAGGCTTCATCAACTGAATATTCGAAGATTGTTTCTCGATGACAGAAGTTAGGAACAAAGGAAAGCTGACTCAATGAGCATACTGGGCGACAGGCAGATCACGATTCCATCTCCTTACGTGGATAGCGTTTTAGCGATGATTGAGCAGCATTTAGTCGAGCTGAGTGCCACCATTGAGGATGACAACGAAAGCAATCCAGCGCGACGTGAAATGGCCGCATTTCGACATATGGCACAGCAGCTCGGTTACGATTTTAAATTTGTTACTAATGCGAATGGTTTCTTCTCCGTATCACGGATCGCTCTGCAGTCCAAACGCTAAAGCTAGAAAAAAGCGGGTATAGAATTCGGCGACTGCTACCGCTTTAAGCAAAAAAGCTTTAACTGCTGTATTTGGCAAGCGATAGCAGTCATAAGTTGAGCTATACCGCTGCGTTGGATTTAAGCCAATCTGCTATAGTAGAAACTTTTACATTTTCCATATAGTTATAAGATACCTCTTTTTTCCACGCTACACCAGCGCCGTTGTCGTTGCCTTGCGCGAATACCAGTCGATATCTTTTCAAAACATTGGCGGGATCCTTTTTGAGCTCGTCCTGCAAGAAAGGAATCGTCCAAACATTCCTTGCAACGGAACAATCCAGCGCCTCATCTACGAGATCTGCCAGCTGACGATAGGAAACGGTATCGCCCGCAGTGTAGATTACTTTGCTGGTAATTTCAGGCTCGGAAAGTACTGCTTTCGCTGTCAACTTACCAATGTCTTGAGGCGTGGTGACAGTAACGGACGTATCCCAGTCGCCAAGTGCATTAACTGTTTTGCTTTCGAGATCTACGACACCAAAGGATGGCTCGAAGAGAAAGCTTGTGAACATACCAGTAGAAATAATCGTCCAGTCGATCCTGCTTTGTGAGCGCAATAGATCACGAACATCAAGTTGCTCGTCGAAGAGTGGCTGAGCGCTACCGCGCCCGATCACGTCGTAGTCAACACCAAACTGCCAAGGATAGTATTTTCTGATACCTGACTCGATAGCTGCCAAGGCCAGCTTTAGCTGAGTGCCTGGACCAGCAGCAAAGCCTACGCAACTAACCACTACCTCAAATTTGGCAAAAGTTTCGGCGATGGTTTCCAGGTTGTCACCCACCACATCCCCCGCAATCACGCTAACCCCAAGAGCATCCAGTTCAGTGAGCAGTTGACTCCGTTGGCTTGAAGAACTGCTGGATGATGTCCTCAGCATTACCGAAACATCTGCCTTTCCGATGGCCACCCCTTGTGCAGATAACTCTCTCAGAACCTCTAGCCCCAATTCACCTGCGCCGAGCACGAGTATCTTGCGCTTGTTAAAAGTAGTCTCATTAGTCATAAAGCCACCTCGTTAGAACTGAAAACCCTCAGTATGAGCAGTCGGCGACTCTTGCAGTCGCTAGTCAGTTAAGGATTTTGGCCAAAAGCATTCATTATGTCTGTGCCGAAACTCGATTTCACAATTGCAAAAAGTCGAATTATGACCGTCGACCACTACCCCCATTTGGCTTTCAACGCTTGGTATGCAGTGAGGAGGTGTGATGGGTTAATTGCCTAGCCCTAATTTTGAGTTTTTAAACAGCTCAATGACCCAGTCTACAAACGACCTCAGCGTCGGTGAATGGTAGCTACTGTGGTGATACATCACTGAGATCGGCACGGGCGGCGCGGTATAACCCTCAAGCACCGAAACTAATCTGCCGGAATTCAAATGGGGCCAAGCCATGTAGCTGCCCACCCGTATCAGGCCAAGGCCTTCCAGCCCGCATGTCACATAGCCGTCTGTGTCATTTACGGTTAGCTTTTCAGGAACTCGAACAAAGACAGGAGCGTCGTTGATCACATAGTGCCATTCGATGGATCGCCCAGTCCTACTAGACAGGTAACCCACTGACTGATGCTTCTGCAAATCGTCCAAGGACCTGGGTACGCCATACGCTTCAAGGTACTGTGGAGAGGCGCACGTTACCCAGTCGAAACTGCCAATTTGCCGAGCTACCAGGCTTGCAGAGTCGAGCGGCACTCCGGTTCGGATCACGCAATCAATGCCTTCCTGCACCAGATCTACGGTCCTGTCACTCAGGCCGATAACCAATTCGACCTCAGGAAATCGCTGCTGATACTCGCGCACTGCAGGTAGAACGAAAAGACGACCTAAAGAATTCGAGATATCCACACGCAATCTGCCTCGCGGGGTGGCGTTCCCGCCCGGAAAGGTGGATTCCGCACGATCAATGTCCGCCAGCACCTGCCGACAATGACGGTAGTAATGCTCACCATCCGCTGTCAGGCTCAGCTGCCGTGTCGTCCGATTGAGCAAGCGGACCCCCAGGTAATCCTCAAGATTCTTGATCATGCGGGTGGCCGATGACGGCATGATCCCCAAGGCCTCAGCTGCTCTATTGAAGCTATTGGTCTCCACTACTCGGGCAAAAACCTGCATTGCTTGCAAACGATCCATCCCAACCCCTTCTTCTGTGCGAAGCACGACTGGCAGCTATAGCCTGCCATAGCTGGGCCCAGGCAGGTACCAGGCCAGAAAATCCTACCCAGTGCCCCGTGATTCGATACACGAGGTCACAAATGAAGTACCTCAGGGCATATTTATCAGTTTGCTCTGAATTCTTAAAGTTTCTCCATCAACTGCTCATCACCCAAATGCACACTTGATAGAGGAACTTCCCATGCCATTCATCAGCGTCCGCATCACTCGTGATGGTGTTACCCGAGAGCAAAAGGCTCAGGTAATAAAGGAAATTACTGAAACTATGGAGCGCGTGCTTCATAAAGACCCTAAGTTGACCCACATCGTGATCGAAGAAGTCGACACTGATAACTGGGGCTACTCCGGCATTACGACTACCGAGTACAGAAAGCAATTGTCGGAGTCAAAGTCATGAAGCACACGGTAAAAATCGACTTCGTTTCTGATGTCGTCTGCCCCTGGTGCGCACTGGGCTCGACTGCCTTGGACCAAGCCATCGCCAACGTAGCCGCCGAAATCGACGTCAAGTTGACGTTTAAACCGTTTGAGCTCAATCCCGATATGCCTGCCGAAGGTGAGGACGCCATCCAGCACATGATTCGCAAGTACGGAAGAACTGCGGAGCAGGTGGCGGCGCGTAATCAGATGATTGTTGAAAGAGGACGGGAGCTCGGCTTTGAGTTCAATCTCCAAAGTCGAACTCACTTTTTCAATACCCATGATGCACATCGCCTGCTGTTCTGGGCAGCGAACGAAGGGCTCCAAAGCGAGCTACACCGAGCGCTTATTGAGGCTTACTTCGTGAACGGGCAAAACCCTAGCAGTCATCAGACGTTGGTGGCGTTGGCTCAGAAAGTCGGTTTGAACGCCCAGCAAGCGCAGGTAGTACTTGAAAGCGGGCAATTCACCGATGAAGTCCGAGCGCTCGAAAATTTTTACTTGGACCGCGGCATAAACTCTGTACCCGCAATGGTACTGAACAATCGGCAAGTCGTCGCAGGCTCACAGTCTGTTGAGTATTACGAGCAAGTGTTAAGGCAGGCGGCACAAGCCGCTTCGTCTAACTGAAAACTTAATCCATCGTAGAGGAAATATCATGAGCAATAATCAAAAAGTCATCATCGTAACTGGCGCATCTCAAGGCATTGGTGCAGGTGTAGTGAAAGGGTTCCGAGCCCTCGGCCACAAAGTGGTAGCGACTTCGCGCTCCATTCAACCATCGACCGATACAGATATCCTGACTGTTGCCGGTGATATTGCGGATCCGGCCACAGCGGAACGAGTTGTGCGCGAAGCCGTGGCCCGCTTCGGGCGCATCGATACGCTCGTCAACAACGCCGGGATTTTCGTCGCCAAACCATTCACCAGCTACACCAAAGAAGACTATGCGCAGGTCGTTGCGACCAATATGAGCGGCTTCTTCTACATTTCCCAGCTCGCCATAGCGGAAATGGAAAAGAATGGTAGCGGGCATGTGGTCAGCGTCACCACCAGCCTGGTTGACCACGCAATCGACGGCGTTCCGTCGGTAATGGCATCCCTCACCAAAGGTGGCATCAACGCTGCCACCAAATCGATCGCGATTGAGTATGCCAAGCGAGGCATCCGCGCTAACGCCGTGTCGCCTGGCATCATCAAGACCCCAATGCATGGCGCCGAAACTCACGATGCCCTGGGCAAGCTGCATCCCGTCGGTCACATGGGCGAGATCAACGACATCGTTCAAGCGATTCTCTACTTGGACAGCGCTTCGTTTGTCACTGGCGAGATCCTGCACGTCGACGGCGGTCAGAGCGCAGGCCATTGATTGACAGAATGCTCATCACCGGCACATTCCGGTGATGAGCAGTTTCTCTGTGAACACTGGTTTCTTAGAAATCGAATGCGCTGCGATAGGCATAAACGCCTGGTCCGCCGCCTGTGAACAGGAATAGTAGGTTAGCCCCCTCGACGAAATCTCCCGCAGCGATGTCATGAAGCATGCCGGCAAAGGCTTTTGCAGAGTAAACCGGATTAAGCAAGATACCTTCGGCCTTAGCTAGAGATGCAATTGCCTCAAGAGTGATCCAGCCCCCAACACGGAGGGCTGGCCTCTTTGAAAGCATCGAGCGTGTTTGGGCTATGGATTAAACGCTGGTATCAACAACGAGGCGTCCGCGAATCTTTCCAGCCAAAAGGTCATCTGCAACAGGGATGACTTCTGAAAGCGGTACTTCCCGTGTTAACTGCCCCAGAACCGACAGATCCAGTTCCGCGTTCAATCGAGCCCATGCCTCGACTCGTTCGGCGTATGGACGTGTCACGCTGTTGATCCCCAAGAGGCTCACCCCCCTCAGAATGAAGGGTGCTACTGTCGCCGGGAAATCCATACCCTGTGCCAGGCCACAGGCGGCAACCCAGCCGTCGGCTTTGGTCTGAGCACATACGTTCGCAAGGGTGTGACTTCCAACCGAGTCAATCGCCGCTGTCCAGCGCTCTTTGCCCAAAGGCTTACCAGGTGTAGATAACGTGTTTCGATCAATCACTTCCGTCGCGCCCAGCCGGACCAAGTGGTCTGCCTCATCTAACCGGCCGGTCGAGGCAATGACCTGATACCCTCGGGCGGCCAGCAGCGCTACGGCAATGCTGCCGACGCCACCATTCGCCCCGGTTACCAAAACAGGCCCTGCATCAGGCTTTAGCCCGGCGCGCTCCAGGGCTATCAGGCTAAGCATGGATGTGTAACCCGCGGTGCCTATCGCCATGGCGTTATGGGGTGTCATCCCCTGCGGAAGAGGAATCAGCCAATCTGCGCTCACCCGGGCCTTCTGGGACAGGCCGCCCCAATGACTTTCCCCAACACCCCAGCCGTTGAGTAAAACAGAATCGCCTTCGCGATAGCGGCTGTCTTCGCTGCGCTCCACCACCCCTACAAGATCAATCCCCGGAATCATGGGAAAGTGCCGGGCGATCGGGCTCCGGCTTGTGATGCAAAGGGCATCTTTGTAGTTCAGCGTACTGTGAGAAACCGCAACGGTGACACTGCCGGCTGGCAATTGGTCATCGGATAGCTCTCTGTAATGGGCCTGCTTAGCGCCTTCCTGGTTCTCCACAACGACTGCATTGAACATAGCGACTCCTTTTAGACCGGCTGTCTAGTAATCGACGATAAAAACTCACCGGGCAATGCCGGCGAGAAATCCCCTGACGAAGATCGACAGTGGGTGGCCACTTTCGCAGAGACGTGCGCGCGTGATTGCGCCCTCCCAGCCAATCCAGAAGAAAGCCGCCAGTTGTTCACACTCCACGGACTGGGCTATTGATAGGTTGGCCTGCGCTTCCTGAAGGCATTGGCTGAGCAGTGCCTCCCAGTCTCGAAAAATCTTCTCTATCTGATCGCGAAAATCATCGGGCAGCAAAGTCACTTCCTGGCCGAGATTGCCTACCAGGCAGCCGCGACGCCAGTTGTACTTTTCCATGCCGATGAGCGACTCCTGCAGCAAATCTTGAATGCGCTCCAACGGCTCTCGATGGGGGTTGAGCAGGATTCGGCGCAGGCGGCGCTCAAAGAACTTTCCGTATTCAGCGAGGACCTCACGCCCGAAGGCATCCTTGCTGTCGAAATAGTGGTAGAAGGACCCTTTCGGTACGGAAACCCGTTTGAGTACCTGTTCAATACCCGTAGTGTTGAACCCTTGCTCGGTCAGCAATTCCACGCCACAACGGATCAATGCACGCCGGGTATCGGGATCGCTACGCGAGATTTTTGGGGGGCGCCCGCGCCTGGGGGCTTTCATTGGAATGTCCATCCAAGGATAATTAGACCGAGCAGTCTAAATGTCAAGCAGCGCTCTCAGGTCAGTGTATCTGCCTACTGCAGAGTCCGGCACCCAGACTCCTACCAGCCCCCGTAAGGATAAATCCTATGAAGCGGCATTTTGACGATTTGCAGTTGGGAAGTATTGAGCTGTTTTGCCTGTCCGCAGAAGCGGGCAGCTTTACTGCCGCAGCTCAGCTCGCTGGCGTTACTCCGGCCGCAGTGAGTAGGTCGATCCTTCGCCTGGAAAAAAGGCTTGGCTCTCGGCTGTTTGCAAGGACTACCCGAAGCATCCGATTGACCGATGCGGGAAAGGATTTTTTCGAGCAGTGCAGCCAGGCGCTCACGCAACTGGTGGAGGCCCAGCAGGCAGTTATGGGCGCTCAAGCAACACCTTCAGGCCGCCTTCGTATCAGCCTGCCTACGACCTATGGGCACCACCGCATCCTGCCGTTGCTGCCAAAATTTCGAGAGCTTTATCCTGAGGTAACCGTTGATATCCACCTCGGTAATCGAAATATCGACTTCGTTGCAGAAGGGTACGATCTGGCGATTCGAGTACGAGCTCAGCCTGACTCCACGATGATTGCGAGGTTGCTGGAGGATGCCAAGTTGGTTGTCGTAGCGTCTCCGGCCTACCTGGAGAAAGTCGGGACACCGCATACCTTGCAGGACCTGGACCAGCATGAATGCATTCAATTTGAGCTTCCGAGTAGCGGGCGGCGTATCTCTTGGCTGTTCCAAGAGGACGGTCGAGAGCGTGAGGTATTTACTGCTGGAAGCTATTCCTGTTCCGACGACGTGCTGGGCGGAGTGACACTTGCCAGGAACGGTGCCGGATTATTCCAAACCTACAAATTCATCGTGGAACAAGAGCTCGCTGATGGGCGACTCGTCGAAGTCTTGAAACCGTTTAGTGGGCGATCAAGGCCGTACACGTTGTTGTACCCTCAAGGTCGTCACATCCCGCAGAGGGTGCGCGCTTTTGTGGATTTCCTGGTTCAGTATCGCGAAAAGTGGGCTTCGCTCTAGCACGAAAGTTGGTCCCCGTTCCGTGTTCGAGTTGGGGCGAACGAAACACGACGCAGGATCCCCATCCAGTTTTGAGAGCTTAATGGGGAGCCAAGCGGATTGGATGCCTCGATTCTTGGATGAGTGTTGCCCCAGCCTGGGAGTTGAATGCCAGCTTACGGCATGGCTGGAAGCCTAAGCAAACCAGCAAAAGATGCGCTGTCCAGTCGTCTTTTAATCGCTCAGAGGCGAACCTCGCCCATCGTCGAGCTCAATTCACGGGGTGCAAGCGCATTGATAACTGTGGCCGCTAAAGACAGCAGAATGCCAACCGCGGCAAGGCCGATCCAGCCGGCCTCGTGCACGCCATAATTCCCCAATGCGGCGCCGATCGCTCCCCCCAGAAAATACGACCCCATGAATACGGTATTTAGCCGACTTCTGGCCTCGGTCCCCAGGGTGAATACGCGTGCCTGGTTGGCAACCAGCCCAGCACGATTGCCCAGGTCCAGCAGCACCATGCCGAGGATCAGCCAGCCAAGATGTTGCCCGCCCGCTGCAATGCATGCGAAGCCCAGGACGAGGGTCATCGCGCCGGCTAGAACCATGGTGTGTCTGCCCAGGCGATCGGTCAGCGTGCCAATACAAGGTGACGCAACGATGCCCAACAACGCGACCAGGCCAAAGAGACCAATGGTAGCAGAGTCGAGTCCGTATGGAGGTTGTGCCAATAGCGCGGCAAGCGAAGCCCACAGCGCACTGAATGCAGCGAACATAAATAGGCCGCTCGCCGCGCAGTAACGCAGCACGCTTTCCTGTTTGACCAGGCTGCCTAACGAACCCAAGAGCCGCCCGTAGCTTATCGTCTGCAGACTCGCGGTGGCGGGCAGGCGCTTGGCAACGATGAACAGCAGTAGGACATCGCTGAGCGAGGCCAGCACGAAGACGACTCTCCACCCCACATGTGCACCGGCGAAGCCCCCGAGCATGCGGGCCAGTAACAGGCCTGCCGAGAGGCCGCTGAGCAGGCTCCCTACGATTCGACCTCGCTCAGCCGGAGTGGCCAACCCCGACAGACAGGGAATGATGAGCTGCGCAGTAATCGCCGTCACCCCGACCAGAAGGCTGCTTATGTACAGCATCATGAAAGTCGGTGATACCGCGCAAAGAAGTAAGGCAACGGCATTTCCCGCGATAGCCAGCAGCGCGAGTTGGCGTGGTTGTCGGCAATCGGCGAGTGGCACGATGAACAGCAGGCCTAGCGCATAGCCAAGCTGCGTCAGCGTGGCGACCAGGCCGGCCTGTGTCGGCGCCATGCCAAACGACGCTGCCATCTGCGGCAGAAGCGGCTGATGGTAGTAGATGGTCGAGACCGCCAGCGCGCAGCACAGAGCCATAAGCGTGACAAGGCGGCTGGAAACTCCCATTGGTGATGCGCAAGAGGCAGACATGACGCAGCTCCTTCACTACTGTTGCAAAGTCTGCACGAGCCCGCAGGTGTCGACGATGCTGTGCGCAAACGTCGGCCCGTTCAGTTCGTGCGCCGCGTGCATCATTTCCTTGCTGAAAGCGGCAGTCGCATCGCGGACCAGCGTGACGTGATAACCCAACTCCATGGCGAAGCGTGCGGTCGATTCGATGCAGGTGTTCGCCAGCAGGCCTACGACGATTACATGTGTTATGCCTCGTTGCTTCAGCTGGAAATCGAGGTCGGTATTGGCGAACCCGCTTTGTCCCCAGTGTTCCTGGATGATGATGTCGCCCTCCTGTGGCACGAAGTCGGGATGCCATTCGCCGCCCCAGGACCCCTTGGCAAAGGTGTGACGTTCCTGGATCAGGCGCTGGGTGGGATTGGGGTGATCCCAGCGGGTGTAGTCGCCGGGCTGCCAGCGCCTATGAGGCACGTAGTACACCTGAATTGCTTGTGCTCGCGCGGCGGCAACGGTCATGCGCAGGTTGTCGAGCAGTCGCACTTCATCCGCAACGCCTCTGAGCATGGAATAAAGCTTGCCGCCATCGGACAGGAAGTCGTTGTAGGGGTCGACCAGCAGCAGAGCGGTCCGCTCCGAGGCATACACAGGATGGGTCATAATGGTGCTCCAGGTGAGAGAGGCGTTCTGGGACGTTTGCTTTACCGGCAAATGCCGCGCTGCGACAGCGCATGCCGCAGAGGCTTCATATTAACTATGAAAATCATAGTGTCAACGAGGATGAGGCTTTGAGCGTTAATCCATGCAACATGGTTAATCTCGCTGCGTTACTATGAAAACAATAGTTTCTACGGAGAAAGCAGCGTGATGTCGATGCTGGACGTGACAAGCGATACGGTGTGCCCGGTGGCACGCTCGATGGATTTGGTGGGCGACAAATGGACCATTTTGGTCCTGCGTGAGCTGTACATGGGCGCGACACGCTTCGAGGAAATGCAGATCCAGACCACGGCTACGCCCCAGATGCTGACTTCGCGCCTGAAAGCGCTGGAGGCGAACGGTCTGGTCGAACGCCGGCCCTATAGCGAAAAGCCTCTGCGCTACGAATATCATCTGACCGACAAGGGCTGGGACTTCTATCCCGTGATCTACGCGCTACGCGCTTGGGGCGAGAAGTGGTGCAAGAACCCGGATGAGGGGTTGGCCGTGCATTTCGTGCACCGCGCCTGCGGCCTTGATGTGGGGGTGGCCAGCGTTTGTCCTCACTGCGGCGACGCTGTGGAACGCAAGGACTTGGAAGCGCTGATCAGCGATCGTTTTCTCGACGAACGCGAGTCTCGTCGTGAAGCCTTCAAGCGGAAGTAGCTGAGGCTAAGAGGCTTTCCTGTACTGACATGTTTGAATTGGAAGTGGACGCTATGAAGGGAAGCGAATAGCTGGGGTCTCGCTCAGTGCCTGAAAACTAAGCGTCCTGAGCCTGAATGGTACCGGCAGGCTCCCTCTCTTCTTTCAATAGGATGATCAAAGCTGCTGCCAGGCCGGCAAGCATGATGGAGACGTACCATAAGGTAACGTACTCACCCGTGTGATCGAATATCCACCCTCTGAAAAATGCGCCGGATGCATCGCCGATCGCGTGCCCGGCAGAGAGTAGAACAAGCGATAGCCCTAAATTCCGTAGACCCAACCGGCTACCCATTAGGCTCGCCGTGACCGGAACCGTGGAGTAGTCAAAAATGCCAAACAAGACGGCGAATGCCAGCAACAGTTCATAGCTGTCACCAATAACCAGCAAAAGCCCGAAGCAGCCGTTGCGCTGGGTACGGGTGCGAACCCACACATCGCTGCGTAGGGTAGTAAATGGGTCTCAATGACCCCACTGGTGATGAAACCTAGGCCGACTACCATCCATGCCGTCAGGGAAATGTTCTGTCTGGGCGGTGCATGGGGCGTCTCCGAATGTTGCCTCATGAATGCCTCTGCGGGCACTCATGAAGGCTAGGCCCAGGCGGGCTCAGTCAATATCAGGCCGAGCTTGAGCCGTCCATTGGACTACCGATGGCCGTTTCCACTGATTTTTCGCATAGGCGGCTAGCTTCGGTGGTACATCGTCACTGTTCATGACCATCCGATTCAGAAGAAGAGCCAGGTCAACATCGACGATGCTCCACTCCTCAAAGAGATTGGCCTCTGGATCTTCTATCAGCGGATCGATCGCTTCGAATAGCCGATGCGCGGCCTGTTGGGCGTTTTCGGATAGCGGATTGTTGGTTGGTCGGTAGAAGATCACAGCAGTGGAGCGCTCTTCACGAATGGGCATGAAATCACTGCGTATCCATGCCTGAAGTTGCCGAGCACGTGCTTTAGCACGGGGAGCACGAGGATACAAAGGCCCGTCGGGGTAAACATAATCCAAGTACTCGGTAATGGCTGAAGATTCAGTCAATGCAAAACCGTCATCAATGATCATGGGCACACGGCGCGTGATCGATAGCTTGGCGTATTCAGCGCTGTTCTGCTTACCAGCGTCGATGTCGATGTTTATGATGTCAAAATCCAGACCTTTCTCCACCAAGGCGACAAATACCGACATGGAGTAGGGGCTGGCGAACAAATGATCGACGTACAACTGAATCTTGGATGACATACCCGCTCCTCGTTCAATGCTCACAGTTGATTTCAGCCGCTAGCAACTTGATCAAAGCTGCTGCTGGCATTTCCCTAGCAAGCGGAGCCCCCTGCCCCGCCCATTGCACCGCGAAATCAAAATTACCTTGCGCGTTTGCTGCGGCATTCAGAGCTTTATTAGCATCGTAGGTGACGGGATATGCCGGTATAGAGGCGTGCTCCGAAGGTAGATCCGTGAAGTTCCGATTGACCATGCCCCGGGCAGGTCGCCCAGAAATCACACTGGTAACCTGGGTGTGATACGCGCGATGGCTTTTCATTGCTTCCCGGTAGGCAGCGTTTGCGGATGTCTCAGGGCAGAGGATAAAGGCTGTGCCAAGCTGCGCACCGCAAGCGCCGAGCGCCATTGCAGCTTTGATCCCTGCCCCATCCATAATTCCGCCGGCCGCTATCACTGGTAATTTGCATCGCGATGTCAGCAACCGAACCAATGCCATGACACCGATCGCATCATCGTTCGCCGGCTCGAAGACTCCTCTGTGGCCCCCGGCCTCGATACCTTGGGCTACGAGCACATGCACGCCAGCGCGCTCAGCCAACTGCGCCTCATCGAGGTTTGTGACGGAGCACATCGTCACGATTCCGGCTGCATTGAGTGCATTGATCATCGACTGGGGAGGAAGACCGAAATGGAAGCTGACTACATCAGGCCGCTCTTCCAAGAGCATCTGCAGCATCGGTACATCTTCTACGAAGGAGGTGTAGATTTCTCTCAGCGAGCTTGGCGGATCAGCGTTGTATTCGGCAAAAAGAGGTGCAAGACCGCGAAGCCAGCCTTGTTCCGAATCCTCATCGCGCTCAGCGGGGCGATGACAAAAAACGTTCACGTTGAACGGTTTGTCCGTCAGCCTAAAGGTCTCGCGGATCATTTCCCTAGCTTGCTCTACCGAACTGGCTCCAATGCCGATTGACCCCAGTCCGCCTGCGTTGGAAACCGCTGCGGCCAATTTGGGCGTTGAGACCCCGACCATGGGGGCCTGGATGACAGGGATTTCGATCTCAAGAAGCGACTGCAGCGGGTTTGGCATCGCGTTTACCTCTGTTATCTCGTCAGGCCCTACCATGAGCTTGACTTACTATCTCCCATGGAGAATATTTCTTGCAATACGTTCTCCGCAAGAGATTTGAGGTGATTGATGGATCTGGCGGTATTGGAAATTTTTCGTGCTGTAGCGGAAGCGCAAAGCGTGACGCGAGCGGCCGCGGCCCTTAATCGCGTGCAGTCGAACGTCACGACCAGGATCCGGCAGCTTGAGGACGAACTGGGTGTTGAGCTTTTCCTGCGTGATGGAAAACGCATGAAACTGTCCGAGCGGGGCCAGGAGTTCCTTGTCTACGCTCAGCAGATTCTTGCGCTCACAGAACAAGCGAAGCAGTCCATGCATCCCGATCGCCCGGCTGGCCTACTGCGCCTGGGGACAATGGAAAGTACTGCTGCCAGTCGCCTGCCACAGAAACTGG
This sequence comes from Pseudomonas sp. TE3-3-F2023, assembly GCF_036784815.1. Taxonomy (NCBI): domain Bacteria; kingdom Pseudomonadati; phylum Pseudomonadota; class Gammaproteobacteria; order Pseudomonadales; family Pseudomonadaceae; genus Pseudomonas; species Pseudomonas sp. TE3-3-F2023. The sequence goes on from NZ_CP145113.1 coordinate 4,410,882, forward strand.
CTCGCTTTCACCGCGAGCATCCAGAGGTGGAGTTGACCGTTACAACCGGACCGACGGGGCGAATGCTTGATGCTGTGATGGAGCGGCGTGTGGATTGTGCGTTGGTCGCACAACCCTCTTCCCTCAAGGATGGGCGTTGGGAAGCAGAGCCGTTCCCGCCTGAAATTGAGAGCCTCCCAGTCTTCACCGAAGAACTCGTATTGGTGTTGCCTGAAGGTCATCCGGTAGTGAATGGGCCCGATGATGTGTCGTTGACGACACTAGGCGGTTTCGCCTCCAGCTGTTCATACCGCCAAATCGCCGAGCAGTGGTTCAACAGCGGGAATGGGCGGCCTTTTCGAACTTTGAAGGTGCAGGAACTAGGGTCGTATCACGGGATATTGGCATGTGTGACGGCCGGGTCGTGCTTTGGCATCGTGCCGCGTTCTGTACTAGAACTGATTGGCGGCACGACGAACCTGACGCTGCATCCGATTATGCAGATTGATACCCAGTTGGTTTGCCGTGCTGGCTACAACACCCCGGCCTTCAAATCGTTGCGAGACCTGCTGCTGAGCTGATTCATCCCGCTTGGCCTTGGCGGCGTTTTCGGAACTCAGCCACCTTATGACGGTTCCCGCACAAGGCCATGCTGCACCAGCGTCGCTTATGAGATTTGGTTCGGTCATAGAACATGAGTGAACAGTCCGGGCTCTCGCATTTCCTGACAAGACTGAAATCACCTTCTGCCAGCAGCTCTGCTGCTGAGTACGCCAACCTGGCGAGCTGGCGGCTGGATTCATCTTTGTGATGAAAACGGTCCAGCTCTGGTTGGTGAGCACCCCATATCAACTGCGGTACGGCATCACGCAAGAAACTGTTGAGCACCGAAGGGTCGGCGTCGCGTTCTTCGCGCCGTGCATGAACAAGGACTTCAACCGCATCCCGCAGAGTGCGGAGGTTCGATAGGAGCACTCCGCCTTTCGCTGACGGTAAAGATGCAGGACCAAATCCAGCTTGAGCCAGCCATGTAAAGGCTTGCTCATCACTGTTCAAAAGGTCCGTCTTTTGTCCGTCCACCATCATCACAGTATTGAGAAGGTCGAGCGCCGGGTGGTCTGCCAGCACGTAGGGCGCCGGAAGGTTAGCTGCAGGATTAGGGGGGGTCATAAGGCCTCCTTTGGGTGTCTTCAGTGATTGTAACCTATAAAAAAGATTTGACTAGTTACAAAAGCTGTGCAAAATGAAGCCACGTAACCGCTAAAACCAACCAAACCAGTTACAGGAGCTAAAGCAATGACCCAGTCCAAGCACACCAATGTCGCTTTCAAATTCGCCGAAGCTGATGGCGTCCGTGTCTTCTATCGAGAGGCCGGTGCTCCTGACGCTCCTGTCCTCCTTCTTTTGCACGGCTTCCCGAGCTCATCGCACCAGTTCCGTGATCTGATCCCTCTGCTGGCATCCCGTTATCGGATCATTGCTCCCGATCTGCCTGGCTTCGGCTTCACCGAAGTCCCAGCCGAGCGGGAGTACGTATACACCTTCGATGCGATCGGTAAGACGATCGGCGATTTCGTCGAGAAGCTGGGCCTCAAGCGCTACGCGATGTACTTCTTCGACTACGGTGCGCCGACTGGCTTGCGCTTGGCTCTTGCACATCCGGAACGTGTCAGTGCGATCATTTCCCAGAACGGCAATGCTTACCTGGAGGGTCTTGGAGAGGCTTGGGCACCGATCCGTAAGTACTGGGAAGATGGCCTGCCGGAAAGCCGCCAAGTCATCAACGATGCAATTCTGCATCTGGAGGGGACCCGCTGGCAGTATGTGGAGGGGGTAAGTGATCCTAGCCAAATTGCCCCTGAGTCTTACTACCTCGATGCCCTTCTGCTTGAGCGGCCGGGCAACAAAGAGATTCAGCTCGACTTGTTCTATGACTATCAGAACAACCTGAAGCTGTATCCTGAATTCCAGCAGTTCTTCCGAACCACGAAGGTGCCGACCCTGGCGATCTGGGGCAAGGGTGATCCTTTCTTCATCCCACCAGGAGCCGAAGCCTTCAAGCGGGACAACCCGAATGCCGTCGTCGAGCTGTTGGATACCGGGCATTTCGCACTGGAGACGCACGTCCAGTACATCGCTGACCGGATCGTCGAAGTGCTGGGCGACTCGATCAACTGATTGATCCCTAAAACGCCACGAACCTTGTTCGTGGCGTTTTCATTTGTGAATAAAGCTATCGCCCATGGACATCATCAATTTTCCCTTTTTTGCCGCCGCTGTCATCGCACTCCATGCCACCCCAGGGCCCGACACAGCCTATGTTGTCGGACGCACCCTTGCCCATGGTAGGGGGGCTGGCCTCATCTCGGCGTTAGGTATAACGGCGGGTTGTCTGGTTCACACGCTTGCTAGCACTTTAGGATTCAGTGCACTGATCGCGGCGGTTCCAGCCGCATTTGATTCTGTGCGTATTCTCGGTGCCTTGTACCTCGCTTATCAGGGCGTCAGGCTGATACTCAGCAAGCCGTCGGTTTCAGCGGAGGGCGGTGGGTTACACGCTTCGCTTTCATATCGCAGGTTGTTCACACAGGCCTTCCTCACAAACGTCCTGAATCCGAAAGTGATCCTGTTCTACCTCGCATTCTTTCCTCAATTTGTCGATCCTGAGGGTGTTCATAAGCCCGCGGCATATCTAGTGCTTGGAATTTATTTCGCAGTTACTGCAGGTATCTGGGCGAGTGGTGTCGTGTGGTTTGCTGGTGCCTTGGGACGGAAACTGAAGACAAGCCAGACCAAGGCACTGCTGCTTAATCGCGCTATAGGGGCATTGTTCGTTGGGCTAGGAGCTAAGCTACTCGCCTGATCGTTGTTGCCAAGATTTCGCCTTAGTCAAACGAAGGGGCCGCAAATGCGGCCCCTTTCATTTAGCTTGGCCAGCAGGACTGGCGAATGATGCTGCAGAAGTTACCAGGCTGGAAGCCAGGCTCCTTGTCGGCGATCACATCAGCCTTGACGTTGCCGAATGTCGTATGCGGCTTGTGGCGGATGCCGTTGTAGAACGTCTGGATAATCGCTTCTTTGAATTGATCGCCACGAGGATGTGCAAGAACGACGGCGTCCCGGTCGTCAGCGCTGAGTCCTTCATGGTGCAACCCGAGAACATCGGTCTCCACTCCAGCAGTGACCAATGCAATGAGCGGGTGCATATGTTCCGGAATGCCTGGAGTGGTGTGAAGTGCAATTGCAGTCCATACGCGCTCTATGTCGCGCTCGTTGACGCCATGACCTTCCAGGAAATCACGCGCAGCATTCGCTCCATCGACCTCGAAACGGCAGCAATCGCTGCTGTGCTGGTGGGTAAGGCCCATGTCATGGAACATGCAGCCAGCGTAGAGAAGCTCGTCGTCGTACTTCAGGCCCAGTCGCTTACCGGCGAGCGATGCGAAATAAAAGACCCGGCTCGAATGATGGAAAAGGAGGGGCGAAGCGGTGTCCCGAACCAGCTCGGTGATTTCTCGGGCCATCGAACTGTCAGGCACGTGAATGCCAGCAATAGCGTTAGTCATCTTGAGATCCTAGGAGGGTGAGTGAGGACTCCAGTCTGAGTGCCACACTAAATGTCATCAATTGACTTGTTACGTCATATTCTGCCATTGTCAGCCGGTATCGGACCTGGGCGCCCTGCCCACGCTTTTAGGAGCCGTCATGCCTCGCCCCCAAATAACTCTCGCCATCCTGGGCATGCCAGGGGTTCAGCTTCTCGACGCTTGCGGCCCGTTGGACGTCTTCGCGGAAGCCAACCGGCAAGCTGGGTATCAAGCCTATCGATTGCTTCTGCTCGCTTGTGAACCTGGACCGTTGGTGAGCTCTTCGGGGACCCGGTTAATTCCTGATGCTTGGATCGGAGAGGAGATTGATGCAATTGATACCTTGCTGATAGCCGGAACCCCTCAAGCCGCCGATCAGTACCTTCGATCAGGGATTCTGGATTGGCTCCGTCAGCGTGCTCCGATGAGCAGGCGCTTCGGTTCTGTGTGCACTGGCGCATTTGCGCTTGCAGCTGCGGGGTTACTTGATGGCCGCCGGGTCACTACCCACTGGGCTGTGGCGCAGCCTCTCTCTGAGAGATACCCCCAAGTCACCGTGGAGGCGGATGCCATCCAGGTTCATGATGGAAACTTGAGGACAGCTGCGGGTGTAACGGCTGGGCTGGACCTTGCGCTTACGTTGGTACAGGAGGATTTGGGCGATGAGATTGCGAAGGACGTAGCAGGCCACCTGGTCATGTACTTCAAAAGAACCGGTGGGCAGATGCAGTTCAGTCGCCAAGGATCTACCTCACCCACAGGGCGCTCTGCTCTACAGGCGTTGCAGCGGTATGTCGCTGCCAATCCGGCTCTGGATCATGGGGTTGCGAATCTGGCAGAGCGTATGGGCGTAAGCCCTAGGCATTTCGCCCGGATCTTTCGAAATGATGTGGGCATGACGCCGGCAGCGTGGGTGGAACAGACGAGGGTGAATGCTGCTCGCGAACGGCTGGAGGCTGGAAATGACGCGCCTAAGCAGGTAGCTGCCATGTGTGGATTTGCTAACGCAGACACATTGCGCCGAGCTTTCGTCCGTCATATGGGCGTTACCCCTGCGGAATACCGCAAACGCTATACGCGACCTTGTTGAGAACAGGGAACCGTTTGATAAAAGGCTCAAAGTCAGTTGCTGCCAAAGGAATACTGCCAAAGCCTAGCGATGTTGAATGGACGTCTGCCCACTGCTGAGCGGCCGCTATGGGTCGATAGCGGCCTGTCACGTAAGGCAGCTTTCGACCCGGAGCGAACACTGATCCAGAGCTCTTTTGTCAGTGCAGGCCTCATCGCCGGCAAGCCAGCTCCCACAGGAACATCACCAGCCTTCAGGCATGCGCTGTACCTGTGGGAGCCGCGCTTGCCGGCGATGGTCGCGAAGCGGCCCCGGCTACAGATGTTCGCTCTGGGTCGAAATCAGCCATTCACGACCGGCAACTAACGCTCCCTAGCCGCTGGGAGCATCGAGCGGCTCAAGCTGCCCCTTCATCCTCAATCAGCGGCCACAGCCTAGCCGCCTCGGCAAACTCCAGCATGTCGGCCAACTGCCCCGCATCAACGTCCCCGCGTCGGTGCGGAAATCGCGAGCTCGGTAAGCATCCCGGCTCGGCCATCCGGATCGGCTATCAGAGCGGGCTGATCATTGAGTTGGGCCAGACAGGCCGATGGCAGGCTTAACATTTGACGGTCCACGTTGATTGTTCCGCGTTGCATAGGATTGGCTCATCGTTTCCCTCCCCATCCCCCAGTCCGGTGTCGCCGGCACGATGGCGGCTCGCATCGTCCCCCTCCCCAGCGCACATTTATGTCGTCCACCATCTGCATCAGCCGGTCATAGGCAGCCGATTGCTTGAGCGCGAACAAATCCTCTGAAACTCACGATCTGAGCGATGCGAGCGTGCTGCTGGGACACTCGAAAGAGGGAATCACCGAGCGCCTTTACCGCCGCGTCGGCGCTATCGCCAAGCGCTCGAAAGGTTTAAGTTTCGGAACTCCATGCCTTTTATTTCGAAACACTTGGATTTTTTTACCCACAAAGAAAAACCCCGCAGACGTCAATCTGCGGGGCTTTCGAATGGTGGAGGCCGAGGTCGGAATCGAACCGGCGTAGACGGATTTGCAATCCGGAGCATAACCACTTTGCTACTCGGCCTCAAAGGTCGGATCTAGCAGCTTGCGCTTCGCTATCTCCTTGAAACGCTGAACCTTTTTCAAAGTTTGCTGCGTTTCGATGGGCGCCATTATGTCTTCATTCCTTTAACCTTGCAACCCCCTGAACGAAAAAAAATTTCAACGGGTTCAAGGTGTTAGCGCAGGCGGCCGAGTTTACTCCACAAGCCCACCACTGTGTTCTCCACGGTGCCACTGGCAGCCATGCCGATTCGCTCCTGCAGGCTCTTGCGTTCGGCGTAGTGCAAATGGAACAGGTTGGCGTTGCGCGCGCGTTCGCTGAGGTACTCGTCGCTGGTCTGCAGCTCGTCCACCAGCTTGCGGTTGAGTGCCGCAACGCCCAGCCAGACTTCGCCGGTGGCCACTTCGTCGATATGCAGCTGCGGGCGATAGCGGGCAACGAAGTCCTTGAACAGCTGGTGGGTGATGTCCAGGTCTTCCTGGAACTTCTCCCGGCCCTTCTCGGTGTTCTCGCCGAACACCGTCAGGGTGCGCTTGTATTCACCGGCGGTCAGCACTTCGAAATCGATGTCGTGCTTCTTCAGCAGGCGGTTCACGTTGGGCAGTTGCGCCACCACGCCGATGGAACCCAGTACGGCGAACGGTGCGCTGACGATCTTCTCGCCGATGCAGGCCATCATGTAGCCGCCGCTGGCGGCCACCTTGTCGATGCACACGGTCAACGGGATGCCGGCCTGACGAATGCGCGCCAGCTGCGATGCGGCCAGGCCGTAGCTGTGCACCAGGCCGCCACCGCTTTCCAGGCGCAGCACAACTTCGTCACGCGGGGTGGCGAGGGTCAGCAGCGCGGTGATTTCGTTGCGCAGGCTTTCGGTGGCAGAAGCTTTGATGTCGCCATCGAAGTCCAGCACGAAGACCCGGCCCTTTTCCTCGGCCTTGCCCTTCTTCTGCCGCTTTTCCGCCTTGGCCTGCTGCTTGCGCAAGGCCTTGAGCTGGGCCTTGTCGAGCAGGCCGGATTCCAGGCGCTCGCGCAGGTCCTTGTAGAACTCGTTCAGGCGAGTGACCTGCAATTGCCCACCCGATTTGCGCCGCCCCTTGCCGCGCAGCCCGGCGATAGCCGACAGCACTATCAGGATGGCGATGACCAGGGTGGCGGTTTTGGCGAGAAAGCTTGCGTATTCAGCAAGAAACTCCACATTGACTCCTTAAAGACATGCGCCACTACGGCGCGTAACTGTAGCAAGCATACCGTTGCGCCTGAGGTGCTGCCAGCCGTGGCAAACGCTGGCAACACCTTTCAAACAACCTTTTCAAACGCTTGTATGTTTTTTCGTTGACAGCCCGTGTGCCGCATCCTAACCTCGCAGCAACCTCCAACAGGCCGGAACCTTTCGTGGGCAATCTCTACCTGATACGACATGGCCAAGCCTCCTTCGGCGCCGATGACTACGATGTCCTCTCGCCCGTGGGCGTGCGCCAGAGCCAGGCCCTGGGTGAGCACCTGGCCCAGCTCGGTTTGCGGCTGGACCGCTGCGTGGCAGGCGATCTGCGCCGACAGCAGGATACCGCGCGCCTGGCCCTGGAAGCGTTGCGCGCCAATGGCTGCCCGGTGCCGGCTGTTGAGACCGATACAGCATTCAATGAGTTCGATGCCGATGGGGTGATCCGTGCGCTGTTACCAGGGCTGCTGCCGCAGGAGCCCGACGCCCTGCACATCCTGCGCAATGGCGCGCAGCACCGCAGCGAGTTCCAGCGCCTTTTCGCACTGATGGTGCAGCGCTGGCACGATGGCGAACATGCCGACGATGGCCTGGAGACCTGGCAGGCGTTCACCGCTCGGGTGCAAGGCGGCCTGCAGCGTGTACTGGATGCCGCCGGTAGCGGCGACAATATCGCCATCTTCACCTCGGGCGGCACCATTGCCGCCCTGCTCCACCTGGTTACCCGTATTACCCCCGGCCAGGCGTTCGCGCTGAACTGGCAGATCATCAACACGTCGCTCAGCCAGCTGAAGTTCCGCGGCCGCGACGTGGCACTGGCCTCCTTCAACAGCCAGGCCCATGTGCAGCTGTTGAGGGCGCCGGAGCTTGTCACCTATCGATGAGCCCGGCTTGTTGTGTCCCTGCGGGGACGTGTAAATCACTCTATAAGGAATGCGCCATGACCTCCGTAGCTGATGCCGTTAAAAAGATGCAAGAGAAGTTCAACCCATCCGCTGCCGCCGGCCTGGACCTGGTGTTCGGCTTCAACATCACCGACGAAGGCAAGCACTACGCACTGATCGTGAAGGATGGCACCTGCGACCTGCAGGAAGGCGAAAACCCGGATGCCAACTGCACCCTGGTGATGGACAGCGAAACCCTGAAGGGTATCGTCAGCGGCGAAACCGATGGCATGCAGGCATTCATGGGCGGCAAGCTGCGCGTCGAAGGTGACATGATGCTGTCGATGAAGCTCAGCGAGCTGTTCCCGTCCTGAGGGCTGGAAATAGCGGATGATCGAAAAACCGAAGCCTGACCGGCTTCGGTTTTTTTTTGCCCGCCTGTTCGGGCCCTATGCCGGCAAGCCAGTCGCCTTATCAAGGCAGTTGATCAGGCAGCAACACCCTCACCTATATGCCATCTGGCACGCTTGTCCCATCACCGGCCGACCATTAGATTAGCCAATAGTCCTTGCGATCGAGAATAAGGAAAACGCATGACGCTCACCGACCAGTCCACCCAGGTACGCCCCGGCGAAGAACTCGACGCGGCTGTCATCGACCCTTACCTAAAGGCCAATATCCCCGGCCTGGATGGCCTGCCGAGCATCAGCCAGTTCCCTGGCGGCGCCTCCAACCTCACCTACCTGGTCAGCTACCCAGGCCGCGACTTCGTGCTGCGCCGTCCGCCGTTCGGGCAGAAGGCCAAGTCGGCCCATGACATGGGCCGCGAGTTTCGCATCCTGAACCAACTGAACAGCGGCTTCCCCTACTGCCCCAAGGCCTATGTGCATTGCACCGACAGCAGCCTTATCGGCGGCGAGTTCTATGTGATGGAGCGGGTCAAGGGCATCATCCTGCGCTCCGACATCCCAGCCGAACTGGACCTTGACGCCAACCGCACCGAAGCCCTGTGCAAGAGCTTCATCGACCGGCTGGTGGAACTGCACCAGGTGGACTACAACGCCTGCGGCCTGGCCGACCTGGGCAAACCGGAAGGCTATGTGCAGCGCCAGATCGAGGGCTGGACCAGCCGCTATGAAAAGGCCCTGACCCCCGACGCCCCGCGCTGGGAACAGGTGACCGCCTGGCTGCACGAGAAAATGCCCGCCGACCACCCGCGGCCCGGCATCGTGCACAACGACTACCGTTTCGACAATGTGATCCTCGATGCCGGCAACCCCATGCGCATCATCGGTGTGCTGGACTGGGAAATGGCCACCCTCGGCGACCCGCTGATGGACCTGGGCAACAGCCTGGCCTACTGGATCGAGGCCGACGACCCGGCGCCGGTGCAGCTGATGCGTCGCCAGCCGAGCAACGCGCCGGGCATGCTCACCCGCCGCCAGTTCGTCGATTACTACGCCGAGCGCGCCGGCATCCGCCTGGACAACTTCGATTACTACTATTGCTATGGCCTGTTCCGCCTGGCCGGCATCGTCCAGCAGATCTACTACCGCTATTACCACGGCCAGACCCAGGACAAGCGCTTCGCCCAGTTCATCCACATGAACCGCTTGCTGGAACAGATGACCTTGCAGGTCATTGCCAAGTCCAGCCTCTGAGCCCCGACCTCGACGACGGATAACAAGGAAAAAAACATGTCCAAGACCCACCTGTTCGACCTCGACGGCAAGATTGCCTTCGTTTCCGGCGCCAGCCGTGGCATCGGCGAGGCCATCGCCCACCTGTTGGCCCAGCAAGGCGCCCACGTGATCGTGTCCAGCCGCAAGCTCGACGGTTGCCAGCAGGTGGCCGAAGCCATCATCGCCGCCGGCGGCAAGGCAACGGCAGTGGCTTGCCACATTGGTGAACTGGAGCAGATCCAGCATGTGTTTGCCGTCATCCGCGAACAGTTCGGGCGGCTCGACATCCTGGTCAACAATGCAGCTACCAACCCACAGTTCTGCAACGTGCTGGATACCGACCCGGGTGCTTTCCAGAAGACCGTGGACGTGAACATCCGTGGCTACTTCTTCATGTCAGTCGAGGCCGGCAAGCTGATGCGCGAACAAGGCGGCGGCAGCATCATCAACGTGGCGTCGATCAACGGGGTTTCACCCGGCCTGTTCCAGGGCATCTATTCGGTGACCAAGGCGGCGGTCATCAACATGACCAAGGTCTTCGCCAAGGAGTGCGCGCCGTTCGGTATTCGCTGCAACGCCCTGCTGCCGGGCCTGACCGACACCAAGTTCGCTTCGGCACTGGTGAAGAACGACGCCATTCTCAATGCCGCGCTGCAGCATATCCCGCTCAAGCGCGTGGCCGACCCCAAGGAAATGGCCGGTGCCGTGTTGTACCTGGCCAGCGATGCTTCCAGCTACACCACCGGTACCGCGCTCAATGTCGACGGTGGCTACCTGTCCTGATCAGACTTTTACTGCCACCAGGGTGTAGCTCAGGGGCAGGCGTGCGGGCTGCTCGCGCAGGCGATATTCACCGTCATCGCCCTTGACCATCTGCCCCGGCAGCGCCTCCCAGGGGATGCTCTGGTGCTCGACCAGGGCGGTCAGCTGCAGGCCGTGGGCCAGCAAGGCGCTGATCACCTCGCCCAGGCCGTGGTTCCACTCATGGGTTTCGGTGTGGGAAAGGCGTTGCTCGGTTTCGACGTAGGTCTGGTCGTTGTGCCACACCGTCGGTTCTTCGTGCTCGAAATACGGGTATTCGAGTTGCAGGCGGTCCTGGTGGTCTTCGTTGACCGCCATCAGCATCGGGTGCCCATCGCGCAGGAACAACCGCCCGCCGGGCTTCAGCAGGGCTGCGACCGTACGCGCCCACGGCTCGATGCGAGGCAGCCAGCAGAGCGCGCCAATACCGGTGTAGACCAGGTCGAACGTGTCAGCCGGCAGCACCTTGTCGGCGGCGTAGACATCGGACTCGACATACGCGATGGGTGCCGCACAGCGCTGGGCCAACGCACGCGCCTCGGCCAGCGAAGCCGCGGAATAGTCCAGGCCACAGACCTTGGCGCCAAGGCGCGCCAGCGAGAGGGTATCGGTGCCGATATGGCACTGCAGGTGGACGACGTTGAGCCCGTCGATATTGCCGAGCAATGGCAGGTCGAAGCGTACGGTGTCGGAAAGGTGCTCGGGATGCTGGACGAGCCGTTCGACTTCATAGTCGTTGGAAGCAGCGTGCAGCGGGGCACGTTCATCCCAGCTGGCGCGGTTGAGTTGCAATGAGCGGTCCATGGTGTCTTCCTTGATTCGTGGGGGCTCATGCTAGCCCCCACCAATCTCCCTGCGACAGGACTGCATTGCTAAAAATTGTAAAGCTGGTGCGTTCACTGTGGGAGCGGGTTTACCCGCGAATGCGGTGTTGATGTACCGACGCATTTGCGGGTGAACCCGCTCCCACAGGGGAATGTGTTTTGACGTTACAGGCAGGTCGCCGCCGCCGCCCGGCGCTGCAGGGCCACACCGTCGTTCTTCTGCGCGTAGTAATCCACCCGCGCCCCACCCGCCTGCGGGTACACATCCACGAATGCCTCCGCCTCACGGGTATATACCGTGAAGCCCCCCTGCTTGCGTGGTTCCAGATAACCACTGGCGTCGTCTCCGAACACCTTCTCTTCCTGCCAGCTGAACTGGATGCACTGGGCCACCAGTTCCGGCGCCTTGTGCGAGTCGAGCTGCGCGGTCGGCTTGCCGCCGCGGGCCGTTTCCATGGTCGCAGAAGCACAACCGACCAGCATCAGCGCCACGGCCATCGGCAGAATCGCACGCATGTTCCATCCTCAGGGTAAAAAAGAAGGCGACTCTAGCACTGGCAAGCATCGAGAGTGAATTGTCGCGCGCAGGAGGCTGTCGCAGATAAGGCATTCCGTCACAAGGAGATCGTCATGAAATTGCACTACCTGCTGTTCGCCGCCCTTACCTGCCTGCCTCTCGCTGCTACCGCAGCTCCCTCCAGCGAAGAAAGCATCACCGCGCCAGAAACCCACAACCGCGAACTCAAGGTCGGCGACAAGGCACCGGACCAATACAAACGGGATGACCAGGCAATCAAGGACTGGAAAGCCAAGGGCCTGCCCGCACCGGAAAAGGAAAGCCACTGGGTAAACATGGGGGGGCGCTACGTGCTGGTGCAGATCACCAACGGCGTGGTTCTGGCGATTCAGCCAACCCACTGATTCCAAACTCTGCCCGCCGCTCATCGCTGGCACGACAAATTTTTGCCTGCCAGCGAAACCAAATGGATCCTTTCCAGTCTCAGAAGGTGTGCCGTAAACCTTTGCGGATCAAGGACCTATATCGTGATGACCCGTCTTGCAAGCCTTTCGCTGATTGCCGTTGTCCTGCTGACCGCAGGGTGCCATAGCCATCGCTATCATGACGACGACGATGGCTGGCGTGACCGTGATCGTGACCATCGCCACCACCATCGGCATGACCGTGACGACGATGATGATGACTATCGTCGCTATCGTGGTGACCGCTATTACCGCTGAAGCGTCTTTTTCAACCCTGGCCAGCCGCCCGTTGCGCGGCACCTTAACCTGATGATTCCTTTGAGGTTCGTATCATGCGTCTGACTCTGCCTTCCCTTGCCCTCGGCCTGCTGCTGTGCCAGGGCGCTTTCGCCGGTGACGGTACCGCCGCCATTGGCGGTGGCCTGGGTGGTGTTCTGGGTAACGTTGTCGGTCAACAGATCGGCGGCAAGACGGGGGCGGCCATCGGCGCCGGCCTCGGCGGCGCAGCCGGCAGTGCGGTAGGTGCACGCAAGGGCAACCGTACCGAAGCAGCCATCGGCGGTGGCCTGGGTTCGGCCGGCGGTTCGCTGCTGGGCGGCGCGGTAGGCGGCAGGACCGGCTCCACCGTGGGTGCCGGCCTGGGTGGCGCAGCCGGTGGTGCCATCGGCAACCACCTGGGCGACAACAATGGCAAGCACCGTCACCGCCACCGTCACTGATCGGGTGACTCCGGGGCTGCTGTGCAGCCCCTTTTCTTGCAGCACATCAACACCTCCTTCAGCACAATCCGGCACACTGGCTGCTACTGTCTATCGTGCCCCCGTGTGAAGGAACACCCCCTCCCCATGAACCAAGAGCTGCTCTGGGTCCTCGGCCTGCTGGCCATCGTCATCACCCTGTTCGTCATCAACCGTCCACGCATGGACGTGGTCGCGCTGCTGGTGATCCTCGCCCTGCCGCTATCGGGCATCCTCACCGTGGAGCAGGCGCTGGCCGGTTTCAGTGATCCCAATGTGGTATTGATCGCCGCCCTGTTCGTGATCGGTGAAGGCCTGGTGCGCACCGGCATTGCCTACCGTATCGGCGAATGGATGAGCGAGCGGGCCGGCAACAGCGAGGCGCGCCTGCTGGTGCTGCTGATGGTGGCCGTGGCGGGGCTGGGGTCAATGATGAGCTCCACCGGCGTGGTGGCCATTTTCATTCCGGTGGTGCTGAGCATCGCCGCACGCCTGCAGCTTTCGCCCGCCCGCCTGATGATGCCGCTGGCTTTCGCCGGCCTGATCAGCGGCATGCTCAGCCTGGTGGCCACACCGCCCAACGTGGTGGTGCACAGCGAGCTGGTGCGCCATGGCGAAGTGGGCTTCAGCTTCTTCAGTTTCACCCCGTTCGGCCTGGTGGTGCTGGTGCTGGGCATCGGCTACATGCTGTTGACCCGACACTGGCTGAATGGCGAAGTGCGCAAGGACGGCCGCGTGGAAAGCCGCCGCACCCTGTTGGACCTGGTGCTGGACTACAAGCTCAACGGCCGTGAACGGCGCCTGCGCATCCGTCCCCACTCACCGCTGATCGGTCATACCCTGGGTGAGCTGGAGCTGCGCACCCGACATGGCGCCAACGTGATCGGCATCGAGCGCCAGCACAAGTTCACCACGAGGGTGATCGCCGCCGACTCCAGCACCGTGCTGCACCAGGGCGATGTACTGCTGCTCGACCTGTTCGCCAACCGCGACGACCTGCGCAGCCTGTGCCAGACCATGCAACTGGAGCCGCTGCACTTCAAGGCCGCCTACTTCATCGACCAGTCCCAGGAGCTGGGCATGGCCGAGGTCATGCTGCCACCAGGTTCGAAACTGCTCGGCAAGAGTATCCTCGACCTGGCCTTCCGCACTCGCTTCGACCTCAACGTGGTCGGCTTGCGCCGCGAGCAGGTGGCGATCGAAGAACAGCTGGTAGAGGAAAAGCTGCGCCTGGGCGACACCCTGCTGGTAGTTGGCCCGTGGAAAGCCGTGCGCCAGTTGCAAAGCAAGCCCAAGGACTTCCTGGTCCTGAGCCTGCCTGCGGAAATAGACCTGGTCGCGCCGGCCCGCACCCGCGCACCACAGGCGTTGCTGAGCCTGGCGGTGATGGTCGGGCTGATGGTCAGCGGCGCGGTACCCAATGTGATTGCCGCGCTGATCGGCTGCCTGCTGATGGGCGCAGGCCGCTGCATCGACATGAACAGCGCCTACCGGGCCATCCACTGGCAAAGCCTGGTGCTGATCGTCGGTATGCTGCCTTTTGCACAGGCACTGCAGAAGACCGGTGGCATCGACCTGGCAGTGGGCGGCCTGGTCAGCGTGCTGGGCGGTGCCGGCCCCAGCGCCATCCTTGCCTGCCTGTTCGCAGTCACGGCGGTGATCGGCCTGTTCATCTCCAACACGGCCACTGCAGTATTGATGGCACCCGTGGCCGTCAGCACCGCCACGCAGCTGGGCATGTCACCCTACCCGTTTGCCATGACCGTAGCGCTGGCCGCCTCGGCGGCGTTCATGACCCCGGTGTCATCGCCGGTGAACACCCTGGTATTGGGCCCAGGGCAATACCGCTTCGCCGATTTCGTCAAAGTTGGCGTGCCGTTCACCGTACTGGTGATGCTGGTGACCGTGTTGATGGTGCCGTGGTTCTTCGGGCTGTGAGGTGACCCGTCTCGAATGAAGGCAATTTGGCATTATCTCGACCGATCGCGGCAGATTGACATCAAGTCCCTTGACGAAACACACTTATGCGCAGTCGCCCCAGGTGCTTCAAGCCGTTGTCCTGGATTTCGTTTCCGCTTTGCCGGTCGAGCCCATGGTTTTTCCAGCCCATTCGCGCTTGTTGCACTACGTCGTTCTACTTGGCCTGACCTTCGCCCTGACGCTGGGCGGCATCCTGGCCCGCCCGATCGAATCTCTGTCGCTGTTCTGGCCGGTCAATGCGGTACTGGCCGGCGTGCTGCTGCGCTACCCCCGCCAAGCCACGCCGACAGGCTTTACCCTGGTCTGGCTGGCCATGGTCGGCGCCGACTTGTTGTGTGGCAGCACCTGGTTACCGGCCCTGTGGTTCAACCTGTGCAACCTGGGCGTGGTGGTCACCCTCTGGCTACTGCTCTCGCGTTTGCCGCGCTTGCACCGGCGCATGCGTACCCCCCACGGCGTGCTGAGCGTGTTCGGTGCCTGTGCCGCCGCGGCGATAGTGGCGGCCAGCATGGCGGCGGTAATGGCCACGCCGTGGTTCGAACAGTCCCTGCGCGCCACCTGGCTGGCCTGGTTCAGTGAACAATTTTCCACCAGCGTGCTGGTGCTGCCAGTGCTGCTGACGGCTCCCTCGGCACGCGCCCTGGTACGCGGTGGTGCCCAGGCCATCCGACTGGCGCCGTTGTTGGTGCTGCTGGCCTCGCTGGCGTTCAGCATTGCCTTCGGTGGCCCCGGGGCCATTGCCTTCCCGATTGCCGCGCTGCTGTGGTGTGCCTGGACGTACTCGCCGTTCCTGGTCTCGCTGCTGACACTCACCGCCGGCAGCACGCTGATCGTGGCGGTGGCGCAAAACCTCATGCATTTCAGCGTTCCGCAAAGCGAGCCCGGGGTGACCACGCTGCTGTCGGCGCGCCTGGGCATCGCCATGCTGGTGCTCGGGCCGCTGGTGGTGGCCTGCGTCAGCCAGGCCAACCGCAGCCTCATGGCCCGCCTGGCGCATCAGGCCACCATCGACCACCTCACCGGCGTGCTCACCCGCAGTGCTTTCACCCGCCGCGCAAACACGCTGCTGGAAAGCCGCCAGCAACACGCCCAGGCGCTGCCGCTGACCCTGATGATGCTGGATATCGACCACTTCAAGTCGATCAATGATGCCCACGGCCATGCGGTCGGTGACCAGGTGCTGCGCCAGTTCGCCGGCACCCTGCAGGACCAGCTACACGATGGCGAACTGATCGCCCGCCTGGGCGGCGAGGAATTTGTCGTTGTACTCCCGGGCATGGCGCCAGACCGGGCCAGGTTCACTGCCGAACGCCTGCGTCGCGCCGTGCAGGACCTGCATGTGATGCAAGCCGAGCAGCACCTGCGGATTACTGTCAGCATCGGCCTGGCCGGCTGCGCCGCCGACATGCCGGCCCCCACCCTCGACGAACTGCTTGCGCGCGCCGACCAGGCGCTGTACCGGGCAAAGGCCCATGGCCGCAACCGTGTCGAGCAGGCTGAACTGCAACGCCAGGTGATGTGATCTAGGCGGCCAGCAAGTCCCACGTCAACTTGGCGATCAGCACGCACAACAGCACCAGGAACAGCCCGCGCACAAAGCCCGCGCCCTTGCGCACTGCCAGCCAGGTACCAGTCAGCGCACCGAGGATGTTGCACAGCGCCATGGGCAAGGCGATGGCGTACAGCACGTTGCCTGATGGCACGAAGAACACCAGTGCCGCCAGGTTTGTGGCGATGTTCACCACCTTTGCCGACGCCGAGGCGTGCAGGAAATCCAACGCAAAGAAGCGGATGAACAGGAAGATCAGGAAGCTGCCAGTGCCCGGGCCGAACAGGCCATCGTAAAAACCGATCGCGCCACCGATCAGTAGCGCCAGGCACTGCTCCTTGCGGCCGATACTTGCGGGTTTGTGCAGTGTGCCGAAGTCCTTCTTGCAAAATGTGTAGATGGCCATCAGCACGATCAGCACCAGCACCGCCGGGCGCATCACGCTGGGCGGCACCAGCGACACTGTGGCGGCACCAGCGAACGACATGATGAAGGCACTGAGCGCCGCCGGCACGATCACCCCCCAGTCCAGCGTCACCCTGCGGATGAATGAACGCGCAGCGAAGGCCGTGCCACACACCGACGCCAGCTTGTTGCTACCGAGCAATGCCGCAGGTTGCGCGGTGGGCAGTACGTTGAACAAGGCGGGGATCTGGATCAAACCACCGCCACCCACGGCGGCGTCGATCAACCCAGCGGCGAAAGCGAACACGGAAAGCACAGCGATATCCATCATGACGCGGTTCCAGGCAGTGAAGACGCCTGCAAGGCTAATCAAAGCGCCGCGCTTGTGTTGAAATGCCGTATTGCGAAAACTGCAATAAGGAGCAGGCAATGGCTTTGGACATGTTGCGGGAAATTCAGGCGTTCGTCAGCGTGGCGCACAAGCGCAGCTTTGTCGCCGCCGCCCGCGCCCTGGGGCGCTCCCCCAGCGCGGTAACCCGCGCGGTACAAACCCTGGAAGACAACGCCGGGAACAAACTGCTCAACCGCAACGCCAATGCCGTGACCCTGACCGAAGCCGGCGAGCGCCTGCTGCCACACGCTGAACGCTTGCTGGATGTGCAACGTGATGCCGCCGACGAACTGGCCGCGCTCAGTGGCAGCGCACAAGGCTGGATCCGCTTCGCCGTGCCGCAGGTACTGGGTGAACATATTCTGCCGCAGGTACTTGCCGAGTTTTCCCGCTGCCACCCCCAGGTAACCCTGGATGTGCAGTACAGCGACGGGGCCTTGGACCCGTTGCAAGGCAAATTCGATTTCGTTGTGCGCGGTGCATTCCCACAGTCGAGCGAACTGATCGGCTACCCGCTGTGGGATTACCGGCGCCACCTGTATGCGAGCCCTGAATACCTGGCCCTGGCCGGCACACCACAACACCCGCAGGACCTCGAAGGCCACGCGCTGATCCTGCACACTGCCCCGCGCATCCTCAAGGCCTGGCACTTCTGCCGCGACGGCCAGATTACCAGCCTGCGCCCCAGGCCCAGGCTGCGCCTGGACTCTGGCAACGCGGTGTATCACAGTACCCTGGCCGGTGCCGGCATCGCCCGCCTGGCCGCCTGGGTCGGCGAAGCACAAGTCAAGGCCGGGCGACTGGTGCGGGTATGCCCGCAGTACCGCCTGACCTCAAGCAACGGCCAGAACCCGCAAATGCATGCTGTGTACCCAGCCGGCGAACTGCCGGCACGGGTACGCGACCTGCTGGCGGCCCTGCGCCGCGCCGGCCTGGCCTGCTGAAACACCCTCTGAAATCACTGTTCAAATTCTGCTCAATTTAACAGAGCCCGCCACAGGCTTGGCTTGCAGCACTTTATCCACAGACCTACCCACGTTTTTTGTGGACAGTTTTCCTAGTGCAAAGAACGACTTATCGTACAAACGGGTAGGGTGAATCGGCCAACAAGAAAGAGGAAAGGGCCCGCCCGGAGGACAGGCAGGCCGCGAGGGATGGGGGTGGTGAACGTCAGCTTGGCGGAATGGTGCCAAGAATACCGATCAGAATGGTCAGCAGCAAAAAACCACCCAGGAATAGCGCGAGCTTGCCCATTGGAACCTCTACAAGTGTGATACGGGAATGGGCTTATTGTCGGGCCAGCGCTGATACCGTTACAGATTCAGGTTTGTGGAAAAAAAGCGGATCAGATGTAATGACTGGCGCGCTGCGATCCCCACCAACCCGGCCACGGCACCGCCCAGTGCCATGGACTGGCAGGGCGTTGCTGCAATTTTTTTTTACGGTCATCCACGCTACGCTGTGCCAAAGGCAATCGCTCGAACCTGCCAAGGAGTGCTATCTCGTCGTGACCGCTTTAACCACCAACGCAGCGCTGTTGCTGATCGACCTTCAGGTTGGCATCCATCACCCGCGCCTGGGCCGGCGCAACAACCCCGAGGCAGAACTGCGCATGGGCGAACTGCTGGCGGCATGGCGTCAGTCAGGACGCCCGGTGGTCCATGTGCGCCACCTCTCCCGGTCGGTGGACTCAGTGTTCTGGCCGGGCCAGTCCGGCTGCGAATTCCAGCCCGCATTTACCCCGCTGGCCAACGAGACAGTGTTCGACAAACATGTACCCGATGCCTTCGCCAACTCCGGCCTGGAGCGATGGCTGCACGCGCGCAGCATCAAAGCACTGGTCATCGCCGGGGTGATTACCAACAACTCCGTGGAAGCCAGCGCACGCTCGGCGGGCAATCTCGGTTTCGATGTGGTGGTGGTTGAAGATGCCTGCTTTACCTTTGACCAGCACGACCTGCAAGGACGGCTTTGGCCCGCGGAGGATGTACATGCGTTGTCGTTGAGCAACCTGGCTATGGATTACGCGCGCATCCTGTGCACGGAGCAGGTGCTGACCGATGGGGCACTTCAGGTCAGCCGCTGAAGCTTTTGCTCTGGCAACCAGCCAAGCTCGTCATCGCCATGGCGCCGACACCAGACCCAGCCATTGAGCTGGCGCACCATCTGCACCAACTGCCCCGGGTCGACATCCAGCTCATGCGCCGAATAGTGGTCCAGCGCCCTGCCCTGGCAGACGCTGAGCCGCTCGATCAATTGGGCTGGAACCCAGCCGGGTTCCTGGCCGGTGCAGGTACAGAGGTACCAGTCCTGCCACCCTGCCTCGCCCTCGTAACGCGGGCCAATGTCCAGCAAGGTACCCTTGGCGAAGCGGATGGGCCGCGGGTATTCACTGCGGTGAGATTCAATCACGACGTAATGCATGGGCCTCTCCATGGCCGGGAAAGCTGGCGATCGTAGCAGAAGCAGCAAAACTCTCTGCCGTACGGCATTTGTATCTTCATGTATGTAAAGTGAGATGTGATACACAAGAACGTTTCATGCAGGTGCAACGGACACATCTGCGATACAGCCGTCACCTTTACTGGTACCCATCGATCTGCCCCGATGGTTTCGCCAAGGAGATGCCCGATGCCTGTCCGCCACTCGACCACCGCCCTGCCACACCGCTTCAGCCGTACGCTGCTCGCCTGTGCCCTGCTGCCGCTTGGCCTGATGGCGGCAAACATGGCCACGGCTGCACCACAGCAGCCCCAGCCAGCCGCCACAACGGCGGATGCTTTTGGCCCGCTGAAACACGTCAACGCTGGCGTGCTCGATGTGGCCTACGTAGAGCAAGGCCCGGCCGACGGCCCGGTGGTGATCCTGCTGCATGGCTGGCCGTATGACATTCACAGCTTCGAACAAGTTGCACCCGCCCTGGCGGCAAAAGGCTACCGGGTGCTGGTGCCTTATGTACGTGGTTACGGGCAGACCCGCTTCCTGTCTGCGGCAACCCCACGCAATGCCCAGCCCTCGGCGTTGGCCAGCGACGTGATCGCCTTCATGGACGCGCTGCATGTCCAGCGTGCCGTGCTTGCCGGCTTCGACTGGGGCGCACGCACCGCCGACATTGTCTCGGCGCTATGGCCAGAGCGGGTAAAGGCGCTGGTATCCGTCAGCGGCTACCTGATCAGCAGCCAGGAAGCCGCCAAGGCCCCCCTGCCCCCTGGTGCCGAGTTGCAGTGGTGGTACCAGTACTACTTCGCCACCGCGCGCGGCCAGGCCGGTTATGAAAAGAACCGCCATGCCTTCGCCAAACTGATCTGGCAAACCGCCTCGCCCAAGTGGTCCTTCGACGACGCCACCTTCGAGCGCAGCGCCAAGGCCCTGGACAATCCCGACCAGGTGGCGATCACCGTGCACAACTACCGTTGGCGGCTGGGGCTGGCCCAGGGCGAAACGCGCTACGACCCGCTCGAAGCCAAACTGGCCAACTTCCCCAGTATCGGAGTACCGACCATCACCCTGGAAGGCGACGCCAACGGCGCCCCGCATCCGCCGGCCGAAGCCTATGCGCAGCGCTTTACCGGCAAGTACGAGTACCGGCTGATCAGCGGCGGTATCGGCCACAACCTGCCGCAGGAAGCGCCGCAGGCGTTCACCCAGGCGGTGGTGGATGCGGACCACCTGTAGCTTGCTGGCGGCAATTGCTACATAAGGTTTCGAAAAGAACGGCAGGCCCTGGGTTGAGCCGCGTCGAGGGCCTGCATAGGCGAAAACCGATTGCGGCCAGGTACCACGTGGTGTTGAGGCGGATTTGAAATACACGATTTGAAATGCGACCTGTAGGATCTTTTTACCTCGCAATGTAGGAAGAATCGAAGCAGTGAGCTTTGCCTGTATGAAACATCAGTTTCTCCAGCAAATTCGAGCTGCTACGGTCCAGTTTTCCTACAACGGCACGGAAGCCTACAGCATGAGAAAAGCATGGATCCGTTCAATACCTCGGCTCTGAAGCTGCAGAAGAATTTGCTTAACCTGCGCATTGAGCGCGATCGCCTGAGAAGGGAGGGCAAGGACACGGAAGCGGACAAACTCGCAGCACCGATCGAGCGGATAGAGGCAGCTATTCGTCAATTACCGGATGACATGAAGCCAGTGACCCTGCAATAAAACCTGCGGGAGCGGGCATGCCCGCGAAGAATGCAAAGCGGTGTATGGCTCCGGCCGCGCTGGTGTTCGCGGCTGGATGCCGCTCCCACAGATACAGTGCAGAGTTCAAGCTTTACGCAATCTCTGCAGAATATTACCCACCTGCGCGCTGCGCCACGGATCGTGAACATCAACGTCCGCGCTTTTGTAGGTGACGGGATCTACCTCTTCTACTAGGATGACCACTCCTGCATCAAACGCCTGCAGGCCACTGATGTGGAGCATTTCGAAATCTCGTAGAACACCGGGCACAAGGATCGGCTCATCCGCCTGGACGTAACCTGTATCCAGTTCTGGATGCTGCTGGCGTGGAACGCCTGTCTAGTCTGATTTGCCCCGCATTTCGTAGCCACATTACATCTATCGGGATCACCCGTGTCACGTATCAAAAAGCTTGGTGTTTTTATCATTCTGCTCGTGGGTTCCGGCTATGCAGCTGTGGAATGGAAGAGGCACGCAGACTTTGAAAAGACTGGGGAGGACCTGGTCCGCCAGCTGGGCTCACAAATCGTCACCAATCTTGGGCAGATGAATGCCACTTGCAGGTCCGTGGCCAGAATCGACTCGGTCGCCCTTGATACTGACGGACTGCTTGGCATGAAGGGATCCGCCGTTCTTTACATTACCGGGAGGAACGACAGCGTTATTTCCATTAACTACCGTATGGAAACGGTGGGAGACAAGGTTTGGGTCCAGCCTACGGATCAGATTTCCGCGCAGTTGTCAGTAATGCAATTTGGCTTGAGAGGCTGCGGCTAGCGCTCAGTAGCAAGCGAGGAGCCCGCCTTGGCGGGCTTTTTCGTGCCTGTAAGAATGGGATGAAGCCAGGTAAGTTGGAGCCTTGGCGAAACCGACCAAGCAGGAAGTATCGGAAGCGCCGAAACAAACCATTCCCACGGATGTTCCCATGGATGGTTTTCCTATGCCCCAAAAACGCAAAAAGCCCTGAATAATCAGGGCTTTGAATGTGGCGGAAGCGTAGAGATTCGAACGGTTATATCTGGTTCAACCTATTACCCTTTCCTTGGCCGACATGATGACCTCACCCACCTCAGCTGTCAACACCAAATAATTCGCGGCCTCCAACGAAACCCCATTTCTGAAGCCTTGCCGTCTCACAAGATGCAATTCGTTGCACCTTAGCAGTTGCGCCTTATTTCAAGGCCCGCAGCGCTTGAAGCCCTGTCATGACGCTTGCCTATTGACCCTTGTGGACGTCCCTACCACAGGCTCAATTTCCATTGTCGCCCAATCATTTTCACCACTGTAGAAATGACTCAGCCGGCTCCGCCGGCCGCGCCATGCCCAACGATGACTCTCGAAGGGAGCACCAACGTGTAGTGCCAACCTTTTGGAAAGCCAGGTGTCAATTTTCACCAATTTCCAGCTGCCTATCCACGTGGCACCTTTCTTCTTCGCCCCTATACCAAGCACCTAACGTGAAGCTAGATCAAGCCGGGAATAGGAAGTCCCGCTATTTCTTGAAGAATTGACGGCAGCGCAAATGTCACCAATGCGCCGAGCATCCCAAGGGAAATGTCAAACCAAAAACTCAACATCACGATTATTAAGAGTACATTTATAGCGTACTCTTAATATATATGACCGATCACGAAAAATTCCTAAACCTCTTGACGCGCCCACCATGAAGCCATTTTAATGGAGCCCTCACCTTGGAGGCATTTAATGAAATACGACAATACAGAAACCTCATATTTTCACCACCTCCATCAGCTGACCGACCACAAATCGAGACAGGCCGTGGCAAAAGCATATGCACTCGAACTCTCTAGCCTTTCGGCAGAAGAGATTAAAAAAATCATGAGACACCAAAGCTATGAAATCCCCAAAATTTATCTAAAGGGTTTTGCCACCAAAAAATAAGAAAAACCACCTCTACCGTACTCCCCTAACGGTAGTTCTGAGCGAATTTTTATCGCCAAAATACGGTTAGTAACTTTCCAGACAGACACGACCCCAGTGTTGAAGCACGAAAAGCTTTGAGTGTCTCGGTCTCAGAAGAATTGCCATCACGAGAAACCTGTGTGGCGCAAACTTATATGCCGGATAGTTTTTCTCATACCACTCACTCCTACAGACTCCACCGCTCGCATCGACGATTTCTACCATTACCCCTGTCCTCGTAAATCTGAAAGCAATCAAAGTCTGCAGATAGCGTTACCACTGCTTCGATTGCACTGCGCAAATCAGACCCTACCAGTTGATCTTCATGTCTAAATACGATGGTAGGAGGCAAGTTCCCACCCGACCTTGCAACCACGTAACCCCAGTCTGTCCAGCGATGCTGAAACCAGGCAGGATTGGAACTGTCCGAGTCAATCTTCCGAGCGAAATCGCGTATCTGCTCGACCAGCCCTACTAGGCTCTCAAAGTTTGGCTGTCGATTGTTGAATCGGGTGACTTGGTTGGTCTGTTCGAAAAAGTCTGTACCCAGTGAAGGTGTGATTGGGTATCGCGCGTCGTTAACGACACTTCTAGACAGATCTTTCAATTGCTTTAACTGATCAGGCTCAAGGTTTATATCCAGCCGCTCGGCCATGCACTCGTAGTCATGTCCGAGTTTGCGAACTACACGCTCAACCAGGTCTTCTGGACAGTGTGAATAAAGTTTGACCACCCCGCCCTTCAAGAACATTTCAACCGCATAGCCAAGCAGCAACATTGATGACCGAGCCAGAGCGGAGTCCTTGATAAATACCTCAGAAGACCTAGGGCTCTGATCAGCAATAATCTTAATAACTTCTTCTTTATTCAATAACCACTGTTGCCTCAGTGCCTTTGCCGCCACCAAAAGACCGTCACCTTCTTTTTTCCAGTTTGCAGCCTTAAAAATCCCCTTGCTTTTCGAGCTCACAACCGCTTCTCGGTTACTCATAAAATCCTCCTGACATTCAACGCTCCACATCATTGCAAAAAATTTCGCCTTGAGACACTTGAAATTCTTGAGCCCGCCACCACCTCACTACACAAGGACGCATTATATTATTCGGAGTTTAGATGACCATCGAACGCTGCAAGCACAATTTGTTGCTGACCCTTGCTTCTCAGGATAATCGAGTCATTGCTCTGACAGGCAAATGGGGCACAGGCAAGACGCACCTTTGGCAGCAGGTTCGTGACACCTCGGTAGACGAGACGATAAAAAAAGCAGCTGCCATCTCACTTTTTGGGGTGAGTTCAGTTAATGACCTGAAGACGAAGGTTGCTTACGCCCTAATGCCGAGACTTGTTGACAAGGGTGTCGCTACTCAAATTACTGAAGCTTTCGAAGGGCTCACTAAGCTAGCTAAGGGACTACATCGTAGCTTTAACGCGATGGACAACCTCCCCCTTGTCATTCTACCCACTCTCCTTAAGAACAAATTCCTTGTTATCGATGACATTGAGCGCAAGCACGACAAGCTGCACATTGACGAAATTCTCGGTTTCATTGATGAGTGCGTCCAAGTTCACAAATGTCGGGTACTGCTCGTGCTCAACGATGATAAGCTGACGGATAAGAAAATCTGGGAGCAGTTCCGAGAAAAGGTAATCGATCAGGAGCTACGGCTCGACACATCTCCGGCAGAAGCGTTCGGCATAGCCAAAGGCATCATCAAAACCGAATGGGAGGAAGCACTGGAGAAGGCCACAGTCACCTGCGGCGTCACCAACATTCGAATCCTTTGCAAAATCATCCGCGTCGCCAATCGACTGCTCGAGGGGCACGGCCCCCTTCCAGCCGAGGTTATCGAGAAAGTTATCCCCTCAGTAGTCCTACTGAGCACTATTCATTTTAAATCGCTTCCGGATGGCCCTACATTCGAGTACCTACTTGATTATAACGGTACGGTATCGGCAACCCTCAGAGCCATCCGAGCGCGGCAAGGCGATCAAGATGAAAGCGAAGATGATGCTCAGCATGCACAGTGGGACTCACTGCTGAGCGACTTGGGTATCTACAGCTGTGGTGAGTTCGAAAAACTGGTCGTTGAGGTTCTTCGTACTGGGCTATTGGATACACAGGCAGTCCAAGATCTGGTCGAGCGCTACCGACACGACAGCAGGCTGCTGATTTCAGGCAAGGGCGTCGCGCAGTTCATTCAGCATTACAACTGGTATCCCGAGCTCACTACAGAGCAACTGGTAGCTGAGCTACGCAGCTTGGTTCCAGGCGCAGAATTTATCGAGCCACCGACTCTCAGCTACCTCATGGA
Organism: Pseudomonas sp. TE3-3-F2023; assembly: GCF_036784815.1. NCBI lineage: Bacteria > Pseudomonadati > Pseudomonadota > Gammaproteobacteria > Pseudomonadales > Pseudomonadaceae > Pseudomonas > Pseudomonas sp. TE3-3-F2023. Next base: position 4,436,437 of record NZ_CP145113.1, read on the forward strand.
TCTGTCAGAGGAGCTTACAGGCGGCCCGGAATTGAGCGAAGAATTTTTATCTTCCTGGTCGACAGCTCTAGACGCCGCCCATCCCGACGGGCTAGTACCTCCACAGTGGCCATCCACTCGGCCGATTCGCCCTGAGGTGGAAGCTGTGTTGAACGCCGCATATGCGCGCCTGTCCTCCACAACAACCCTTGCCGAGGCATGCTCTCACATCCGCAAGACCCAAGGGTGGGGCGACGCTGAGGAGCATCTGCTCAAGCACATCAAGGCAACTGAGTACCAAGCTGAGATTTCTAAGGCCAACGGTCGTAACCTTGAAATGATCTTCAATCAAAGCATGCAGTTCGTGCTTCACAAGGCTGCATACCAGGACTTTGGCGATGTGGGTGATCGCTTTGTTAAGGCATGCCGAAGCATTTTGAGAGCCGAACCCAGCTCCCGGCTTTCTGGAATCATTCGAAAATTTTTCGAGTATCACAACCAGGCCGGGCTTCTTTAAAAGCCACTGAAAGCCCTCGCACCCGAGGCTACCTAATCCGTGGTAACACTCGGGTGCGCCCGGTCACCACACTTGCTTTTTGGCTCTGCAAGCCTGGAAAGTGGTTGAGCTTTGCCAGTAAACGTAACCATAGGGTACCGAGCAGCGCTTCCAGAAAAGCCTATGACCGCTTACTAGCTACCAGCTTCTCTCGAATCAAATTGAACAGCTCCGCCTGGTACACGGCATCGTCCAACGCATCGTGATTGCCAGAGCTTTCAGGACTCACAATTTTTTCGATCTCACTCGACCGAGTCGATTTCCAGGTGCACTGAGCGGTACCGAAGAACATCGACTTGATGTCCAACGCGGCGATGCCAAATGGGTTCTCACCGAGGTACAGGTGGAAGTAGTAATTCACGAAGCTCCAGTCGAAGGATGCATTGAACCCCACGAACACTACGGACTGGTCTGCGCCCTCAAGAGACTCAACCCAAGCCTTGAACTGTGACATCGCCTCAGCGGGTTCCATCCCCTCCTCGCGCAGCTTATCCAAGGACAAACCCGTAACCTCCAGAGCCGCAGGAACGAACTCCTCAGAAATCGGCTTCAGGTAGCAAGAAAACTGCTCCTCAGGGTTGGAGGTGAGGCACGCGCCGATCGACAGCATGCTGTACTTGCCCGGGATGGGGCCTGATGCCTCGATATCTACGGAGACGAAAATTTCTTTGTCGGCTTTCATAACTACTCCGTTTGAGCAGCTGCCTGGCTGGCAACCACAGCGTCCATTAGCAGACACCAAAACGCCTGGAATGATCGGAAACGAGGCTCGATGAGGGCAAGAGCAGTTCGCCCCTCCCCCACCGAATCATTGAACCGTGCACACGCCTGGTCGATTACTTATCTTCCATCACTGGAGAAGGACGCATCGAAAGAATGGACTCGGTCAGATCCTTGAAGTCCAGTGGGCGATTCGGAAACGCTTTCGCCATTGCCATTGGATACAGGCGAGTCCGGATATCAGAGTAAGTCCAAGCAGGCTGACCGTTGCGCTCACCGGTGACAGTTGCCAGGTCGGTCAGTTGTTTGTCCGAAAGCCCCATGCCAGCCAAATCCATGCTGAACAGCTCCTTCCGCTCCGCAGCATCCGGGCGAGTGAACTCTTCAACGATGGCAGCACGACGGCGAAGGGCCGCATCCAGCACGGAAAGCCGGTTGGTGCACAGGATCACCACAATGCGACCGCCATACTTACGCAACTCATCGACACCCTGAATCAAGGTGTTCACTGCCACCTTGTCTTCGTGGTGACTCTGGCTCTGCGATCGGGAGGCCGCAATCGAGTCACCTTCGTCGATGATCAGAATTGCCCGGCGCTTCTTACCTGCAGCCTCAGCAACCTCTGCGAAGGCCTGGGTCAACAACGTGCCCATCTCGCCGACCTTACCGGAACCACGAACGCGGTTGCTCAGCTTGAACAGCACCGAGTCCTCAGCACGCGAATCCCGGACGATACGGTTAGCAATGCACTCCGCTGTTGCGGTTTTGCCGGTACCGACGTCGCCATGGAAGATCACTAGGGGGTACTGATCGGCTACGAGGTTGCAGATCGGCAGCACACTTTTATGATGCTGCTTGCTCCACTCGGACAGCTGACCTTGGTTCAGCAGCAGTTGGAGTTGGTTCTGCACACGCTCATAGCGGCCGGCAAACCCGAGCAACACTTTCTCGCGATCAGTCAGCTGGATATCCGGCAGCTCAATGGCCGAGTCAAAAACGGAGGTAGTGCTCATCGGGTGTAGTCCTTACGTTCCATGCCGTAGCCATTGCTGGAGTATTCACGCCCACCACTCTGGGTCAGCTGAGAGTGAGAAATGTCCGCGTAACTGGTCGACCAACTGCACTTCATTTTGCTGGCCATCTTTTCCTGAGCATTCGCATCGTAGGCGTCAACGGTGCCGAGAACGATCCGCAGTTCCGGGCTCGAGAGTCTTGGCCAGAGGGCATTTCCTGGCCGCTGGTTCGCAAGCGAGCCAGACTCATTGACGTAGAATCGCGCAGCCTTGTACTCGACTCCGTAACTCAACAAGGTGATATCGACGTACTCGAGGTAGCCGTACTTGGCCAGAACCTCAATGTCGTGCCCCCACTGACGAGCCTCGGCTTCGGTGATCGCGCCGCTGCTGGAAGCGATCATCACGAGGTCAGCCGTGATACGCCGCATGACCGCTTCAATATCAGTCGTGGTGAAGGTGCTGGTTTGGGTAGAGGTAGAACTCATGCTGCGTCCTCCACCTTGAAGCCTTTACCGAACAGCTCTTTCCACACCTCGAAATCATCCTCCATCGAGGCGAAGTGCGCGGTTTCCCACGATTCCTCGGCCAGTTGAACGATTTCCTTGCGCTCATCCTCGGTGATGCGGCTCGCGACGTTGTTGGTGTCGGATACCGGGTCGATGATCACTACTGCGTCCTGGAATTGAGACACCCAGCCGTTCTCAGGAAACTTGATGACCTCCTTGAGCCCGGATTGAACGATGTACAGCAGGAAGTCCCGGAAGCGCTTCTCCAGCGAGCCAGCCTTGCCGTTCACTTCAAGCACGTGGGCCATGATCAGCTCGATGTGGAAGGATTTGAGCGGCACCTCCTTCCAAGTACGCCAGCGCTTAGCCAGGCGAACCAAGGTGCGGAAGTCCGGATCCTCATCCTTCCGAACCTTCACGAAATTCACCTGACACGGTGCGCAGGTTTCAGTCTTCGAGCCGTCAATCCGGTCGAACTGCCAGCCATAGTTTTCCTTGTTCGGGTTCTCGATAACCGGAACGATATCCACCTCGAGCCCGGTACCCACGAAGGTCACTTTCGCAGCCTTACGCTGGATTTCGAAGTCTTCAACAGACTTGTTGGGGTACAGGTTGACCAGCGCGTCGTAGATTTTTTGGCTCAGGGTCGCGAAGGTCTCTTCATCCACCTTCTGCCCACTGATGTAGAAAACCACGTCCACGTCGGCGGGATTCTGAGCGTTAGGCCGCAGGATGGTGTGCTTGGCAAAGGAGCCTGCCTTCACCACCTTCTTGATGGTGATTTTGTCCTGCTTCTTCAGGCTGTCCTTCAGCGCTGCGATCAGGCGATCGACCTGGGCGTTGTAGGTCTCCCGCTTCTCTTTTGGCAGGCGCAGCACGTTACTGTCGTAATACTTGATCTGAGTGTTGGTGAGTGGCATGTGCCATCCCCTCCTAAGAATGTTGTGTTAGTCGCAAAGCATCCCTACCAGCAGCTACACCACATGCCGACGGATGAGATGGCGCGGCCACTCGAGCACCAGGCCCGAATCGCCCTTACGGCTCACTGCAGTTCAACCATCCCGCACCATCCGAAGAATCCGGCCAGGAAAATTGCGAACCTCAGCTCGCTAGCGTATGATTACTATACGCATAGTTTTTAGATGTAGTCTAGTTTTTATACGCTATCGAGGTTCGAGCATGACAAACGAGTCCAAACCCACGGACAACCAACCCATCAGCAAGGGACGGCAAGGAGCACGTTGGGGCCAGGAACGTCGGTTGGAATTCATCGACTATCGACTGCGGTGGGATGGCCAAATCAACCGCAGCAGTCTTACTGACTTCTTCGGAATCTCGGTACCCCAGGCGTCACTGGACATCACTGAGTACGCGAAACTCGCTGAGAGCAACCTCGAGTACGACACCCGAGCCAGGGTCTACAGGGCTACTGATTCATTCAAAGCAGTCTTCCCGTCCAGCGCAGTTGAGCGCTACCTGGATGATCTGCTGCGCGTCGCCGTTCAGCCAGAGATCCCCTACGGCAGCTTTCTGGGCTGGCAATCCCCTGTCGCTGCCGTGCCCAAGCTGGGTCGGCGCCTGAACGCAGACATCGTTGGGGTAATTCTCCGCGCGATTCGCGAGAAAGAACTTGTCGAGGTCTTCTACCAATCCCTGACAGACCCTGAAGGCGGTGAGCGGATGCTGTCTCCTCATGCCTTGGTGCATGACGGTAACCGCTGGCACGTCCGGGCGTACTGCCACAAGCGTAAGGCTTTCCGGGATTTCTCTCTGACGCGCATCAAACACTGCAAATATGTGGGGCAAGATCGGGATCGGGATGACGAAGACTACGCCTGGAACACCATCGTGAATGTGATTCTCATCCCGCACCCCGGTCTCACCCCAGCCCAGCGCAAATTGATCGAGTCCGACTTCCTGATGGAGAACGGCGAGATGCACGTGAAGTGTCGCCGAGCCCTTCTCTTGTACCTCCTGTTCCAGCTCAACCTGAATGAAGACCAAGCCGATCAGAGGCCCGAGGTCATCCAGCTGGCCCTGAAGAATAGGGATGAGATCAAAGACCTCATCCAGTATTAACACCTAGAAAATCAGCCAACACTTAACACCTTAGCTACCGGAATTGTCACGATGGCAAACCTTGAAAATGATTTCATTTTGATTGCGGGCAGCATCTCTCCCAAAACGGAGAAGCGATTCGTCGATCGGGCCCACGCCTTCACCCGGGCGCTCACCAAAAGCATCTTGGACGCTAACGGCGGACTTGTTGTGTACCTTGCCGGTGAACCCAAAAATGATGATGGTGACCTGCTGACCTTCGATTGGACGGTAGCTAACGAGGCAAGCGCACTTGCCTCGAATTACACGCCGGCACGCCAGCTGAAGATCGTCACATCTCTCAAAGCGATGTCGGACAAGATGTCCGAAGAACAGCGGATGTTCATTCGGCGACTGCAGGCTAAGAAGTTCGCTGAGATCATCTATATCGATGATGACCTTGTGACCGGCGGCAACATCGGGGATGAGCAAGTCGATGTGGCCACTGCCATGATTGCCATGGGTGGAGGCCGTGGAGTATCCGACCGAGCGCACAAAATGCGCAAGAAGCGCCTACCCGTTCTGCCCTTCGATCTGCAGCTCGGAGGCTTCAGCGATGATGGTGTCGGGGCGATCGGCTTGCATAAGGCATTCTTCAGTGACCCACTCTCGATGTTCCCGATCACTGGAGAGCAGGTGAAAGGGGAACTGGGGACACTGTCTTTGCAGGAACCTATTTTCCCGCTGGAAGAGCTGGCAGATATGACCGTGGAGCTGTTCCAGGCAGAAAGGGAAGCTGAACAAGCCTCTCGGACTCCAGATGTTCTGATTCTGACTGCTCTGTCAGTGGAGCTGGCCGCAGCCAAGCTTGCCTGTGGGATTCAGGATGAGACGCCGCATCGGCGCTCTGCGAACCATATCCACTATTGGACGACGATCCTGGACAGACACGATGGCCCGGTTTCGTGTGCGATCGCGTCGCTTGGCTCGGCAGGTAATGTGAACGCCGGCAACATCACTACCCAGCTTTTGTCCGAGCTGAAACCGAAAAAAGTGCTGATGATGGGCATCGCTGGCGGCCTGCGTGGAAAGATGACCTTGGGTGAAGCCATCGTATCGGAGCGTGTTGTGTACTACGAAAGCGCTGCCGCGTTGGCAGATGGAGTCCTGGCCGCGCGCCCTGAAATGCAACGGCCTGGCATGGCAACATTGCAGGATCTCAGCACTTACTTCTCCTCTCCATCACTCTCTGATCGCTTGCAGGAGCGCGCAAAAGCGCTCGGTGTAAGCTTGCCGAAAGAGTCCACAGCCGGCGAGGTTGCACCGAAATTCAAAGCTTCAACTGCAACGATCGTGTCCGGGGAAAAGCTCATCAGAGACTCCGAATTCTTCGCACGGCTGCGACAGATCCACGACAAAGCCTGCGTCGCAGAGATGGAGGCATATGGTGTAGTGGATGCCTGCGAGAAACAAAACGTGCCAGTCTTGGTCGTCCGGGGTATCAGCGATTTCGGCGACGATAGAAAGGATGATCTTTTCCATCGAGTCGCCTCCGATGCTGCTGCCATCGTGGTCGTTGACTACATCATTCACGGCTGGAGCCGGGCCCAAGCTCACTGAATAGCTAAGCCCAGAATGTCGAGCGCCCCTGTATGGGGCGTCCGTTGCGAAAGAACGTCGATGACGTACCTCCCGTCACCATCAATAGTTAAGTGTTGATGGTGGCTCGGAGCGGGTAGTATCTGACTTTGGTCAGGCGCCCTTACTCCTAAGCGTGAAAATGAAGGACGGAGGGGTAAATGCATCTGCGTTTTTGTTGTCCCGGCCTTCATACAGCCACTCCCCCGCAAACCCCTGCGGGCCAGCAACGATAAGGGCATTATCGGGATTTTTCAGATGCTCACCCACTGGGCGCTCCCCGCCTGGCATGAATCCTACGAGCTTGGCCTCCGAGGTGTTCTCTACAAGCAGCTTCCCTTCTTCTGTCAGGTAGCCTCGAAGCACGCCCAGCCCAGTGTTGTGAACCACCAGTGGCTCCCATTTCACATCCATGGATCTCTCCTTAATTTTCGTGGGTTTTGACTACCAAGGCATGTTGCCCTGCTGCCGTCCATCCATGGAACACCAATCGTCCAGGCTGGTAGGCAACGAGACCATCTTGTACTCATTGCGTTCAAGCGTTACCTTGAAGACTGGTATATCGATGTCTCTGCAGATCTTCAAGATCTTGAGCGCATCAGCCTCCGAGATCTTGGCCCCGAGATGAACTGCCTTGAGGGGTGCAGCGACATTGATACCTTTGACCTCTCTGTCGTCTTCAGGAACCACCCAGCGCCACTCCCGCTCATACCGCCAATCGACAGCCTTACACAATGATGCCGCAATGCCAAAAAGGGCGTTGTAGTCCTTGCCCAAGCGTTGAGCTCTTTGGATGTGGGTGGCGTCGAACAGTTTATTTGTGTAGGCCACCGGCCAAAGAGTGAGAGTCGAAAGGTGATTTCGATGAAGGCCTGTGAAGTCGTACTCCATGGCAAAGCCGGTATGGTTGTGGCCATAGTGACTCCACATCAGCACTGAATCCACGCGCTCACTCAGGCTGCAGATTTTGTAGCTGCTTTTGACCTGATCAATAAGGGTCGAGAGCTGCCCAGCCTGGTGATTCGACGTCAACACCTCTACTTCGTGTCGCCATTGCTCAACGTCTAGGAGACACGGCTCTTGTGCCGAAGCAAGCGCCACCGCCGATGAAATGGGATCTTCGCACGCCAGTGCGGTGACGACCTGATCATCGCTGAAACCAAGCTCAACGAGTTTCTCCCACGCAGCGAGCTTCTTGTAGTCAATCCAGAACGCCGTGTCGTAAGGGTCATTGAACTCACTGGCTAAGCTCAACCAGAGAGTTTTCTTAGCTAGGTTCTCCAGCGCCAGGTCACTGCAGGCTCTGATCTTGAACAGTTGATTGGGCGTGTGAAGGTATTTCTCGCTGATGAGCGACGGGATGTCCATATCACCGATAGTGGCTGACGAAAAATTCTCAATGAAATCTCTTATCCAATCCCTATCCACACGAATTCCTTTGTCTACCTGACTCGCTTGAACCAGAGAAATTACCACATCTGGAGCCACGCTCTCCCTCACTGCTGGCCTCCCTAACGGCCTGTCCTCCTAGACTGGGTGTGACCCAACGCCCTGGCAGAAACCGAGCTTGGCCATCCTAGCTTGGCCGCTATACCATCAGCTCCTTCCCGGTAAGTGGTTGATACAAACATGCTGAAATTTCTCGAGCAAATCTGGGACTGGGCCTTCCCGGACAAGAGGTCAGAAGCTGAGAAAGAGAAGGAGCGGGAGTTCATTCAGGCTGTCAATCAGCTCAAGACGCTCAGGGTCACTTCCCACGGACGCATGTCGATCGACCCAGAAGAAATTCGCGACCAGGTACTGCAGAGTCGCGAGTCCTATAAGGATCTCATCTCACCGCTGCATCGCAAACAAAATCCAGATTTCGACGTCTAGACCAGCCATATTTGACCGGCTGGCTTTGGGAGTCGACGGCGGTAAGGTGTTCCGCAGGCACGTACTCGACGTACCGGCCCGATGAACCGGGAATCGTACCCTGTCAAGCCGTAGGTGCGATTGGTGTGAAATCACGTCGTTCCTCTGGCGTGAAATGCCCGGCCAACTGCCTTTGTAACGTACTTTCAGGAATGTAACGTTCGCGATGTTACATTCCAAAATTTGAGTTACAGGTTCATGAGCAAGCCGCATGGCACTCAATGTCGGTGTTGGTCAACACTGCCGCCAGTCAGCATCTCCTCAACAAACTCGATCGACATTTCGAGCTCGCCTTGTATCTCCTCAAACACAGATTCGAGGTCTGGATGCGTCCCCGAAGCTCGTAGCTCTGTTACAAGTCGCACGAGATCTCGCCCTTTAGCCAAAGGCATCTGGATGTTGCAGTACACGGTGTCTCTGCCGTCTCGGCCCATAACTCCTCCAACTCACTTTGATACGACGAATTGAGAATGCCATCTACGGGAATAGCTGCCGTAAGCCCATTTAGACAGATCTCATGGCGTGCCGGTGCGCACGAATATGAATGACTTCCCGCTCCCACTCCTCCACGAATTTTTCTAGGTCACTCCGGTAGGGCCCAGCAGCGAGCCGTGTAGAGCCGATGCTCGCTTGTGCAAATCGCTCGCGCCATGGCGTGGGAATACTCTGCACGTCGACAATCTCGCGTCCTGAGATACGAGTCGACGTCTTCACGCGGGAGAGGATATGCCTACATGACTCAGCGACCGCTCCCAGATCTCGCTCAACCAAATCCAACTCTTGGAGCAAGGGGATCGCCTTTGGATCGCCAGGTTGAATTGCGAAGAGCGCCCAAAGCAGCCGCCGTAATAGACGCTCGCCATCCATTAAATCATCCATGGATTAGTCCTCCTCACTCTGGGGAGCCTTGGATTCGGAGGCATTTTCAACTGTCCTCCCCTCCCGGTTGAGCACAGCGTTGGGGGTAGCGCCGAGATCATTGAACACGGAGAGTGAGCAAATGCAGCCAGTACAACGCTTCCCATAATGATCCCGTTTGGGATCATTAATCCCTATAAACGCCGTTAATGTGCCATTTTGGGATCATTACGGAGGACGTTAATCACGGCGCATTTTTTGTAGACCCCAACCTTGCTTAGGCGGAAAATAGCCTTATCAAGAATTTACCGCAAGCGAAGACTGGAGCCGGCCCTCCCTTATGAGTTCGAAGATCCTACGCCTTCCAATCAACCCCTCTGGCCGGGATTTTGTGGTCGGCGACATTCACTTTAAAACGATGGATCTGCACCGTGGCTTGCATGCGTTAGGCTTCGATAAAACGAAGGATCGGGTGATCGCAGTAGGTGACCTTATTGATCGCGGGCCCGGCGTGCTGGACGGCCTGAAGCTTCTGGGTGAGCCCTGGTTCTACACTGTCCAAGGCAATCACGAACGGATGCTGATCGACGCTTACCGTGAAAACCCGTTAGCCCGCTATGCAGCTCATGGCGCCGGCTGGTGGCCAACAATCGCTGATGAATCAAAAGGCATGATCATCGATAAGCTGAGTAGCCTTCCTCTCGCGATCGAAATTGAAAGCAGTAACGGGATCGTTGGGATCGTACACGCGGACGTGCCAGCAGGAGTCACATGGCCCAAATTCTTGGCAGAACTGGATAACCAAGCCTTTGAGGATGTGGCGCTTTGGGGGCGAGAGCGGGTGAAAAAGCACTTTCGGGATGGCGTCTCGGAAGTCTGGAGAGTGTGCACAGGCCATACGTGGGTGCCACGTCCGTTGAGGCTCGGTAACGTCCTCGCCCTGGACATCACAGGGGGCGGGGATGGTTCGCTGGCGATCTACTGCGTTCAGGACGACATGACTTACATTGACGGGTTGCCTGCATCACTCGATCAAGCAGAGCGTCTGACTGAAAAGCTACAGATGCTTGAGAAGAAAGCTCAGTAGCTGAAGACAGCTTTGAACGGAAACAAGCTAATTGAATCCCAGATCCATGCCGTAACGGTCGACGTGACCTTGAAGCAGGTGACTTCAATGTGGCTGCAGGTTCAAGAGGGCGTGGTTGAGCAGCAGAAGCTGGTAAATGCTCTTCACGGCCTAAGCCTAGTGAATGGTGAGCGGCGCAGCGCCATGCTCGATGAGCTTTGCAGCAAGCATGCCGGAAGCCAGACTGAAAGCCTGCTACGCCGGCTCCTTGGGTAAGGTGGTTACATGGAACAGATGATTAGCCTTAGCCAGGCCCGGCGCCGATGGCGTCGTATCCTACGGCTGGTTGAGCTGGGCTGGACGGTGGTGATCACCAAACAAGGCAAACCGGTGTGCAAAATAGAGCCGCCACTGTGAGCTCAATACCTCAAGTGCCTTCCAACCCGGCTTCTACGGTACCAGCCAGGCTGATCAAACACTTCGCTAGGCTTAGAACGGCCTAAATGGCGGCTTAACCTCGTCTGACACCCTCCAGTTTGATAGGCTCGATGCTTGGGTCATACACTAATGGAGTAGTTATGCTTCAGGTTGCAAGCGGCAAGCTTTTCACCCACCCCGCGCGCTCAAATTTGCTTAGGGGCGTGCTCTACACAAATGTTCATTTACCCCATGATACGAGCGTGGAAACTGCTATAGGCACGTTCACCCCTCTGGCTCACTCTCGCCATGGCAACGCCATTAGCTGGAATTTTACAGAACAGGTGGAGGGGACTGAAAATGGCCCGGGAATTTTAATCTCAAACGGCATAGATACATATATCGACGATTGCGCCGACATAATCTCTTTCTCTTTGGACTGCATTTGCACGCCGAGCTCAACAGTCGCGGAAAGGCTGTTAAACAAAGGCGGCCGCCGCAGCCGCGACTCAGCAAAGAAACTTTTACCAAAATTCTTTGAAGAAGATATCTATGTACACCAGGGGCTAATCCCACAATTTCAAGCATTGACCAAAGATCTAATAGGTCTGCCCCGCGCAAAATTTACAGGCGTAATGAAATCCATCCGGACATATGTAGCAGCACTCCACCGCCTGGAAGAAGATGTAAACCTGGCTTACACGCTTCTGGTAATGTCACTTGAAACACTGGTTCAAGACTTTGATGGGTATGAAAGCAACTGGTCTGACATCGAAGAGCGTAAACGCCGCCCACTGGAAAAGGCACTCGAAGGGGTTGACACCGTTCAAGCCGACATCATCAAAAATACTCTAGTAAAAGTAGAGCATGTCGCAGCAAGCAAAAGATTCAAAGCATTCATAAAAAAGCACATTACTGATGATCACTTCTCCCCTCAGGCATCTGGCGAAACCGCACCTGTGGGCAAGCGCGACTTTGAAACTGCATTGAGCAATGTGTATGACATTCGCTCTAAATATGTACACACTCTAAGACCTCTGCCTAACGAATTTTTGGCATTCTCGGATTCTAGAGAGGCCGTCCACATAGGTGACGATCTTATATTTACAATCAGGGGCTTGCGAAGAATAGCGAAAACAGTAATCCAATCCTTCATACTTAATCAAGAGAAAATCATCAAAGAACCGTACAACTATTCCCTAGAAAGCCCAAACATTATCAGGGCAAGAATGTGCCCAAGCACGTGGATATCCAGGACTGACGGTCTGTCAGCAAATAGCTACAGATTCTATTTTGATGGATACATTTCCCTCCTAGATCAGTTTTTTGAAGATTTCCCAAACAAAAAACCTTATGATGTGAAGCGCCTACTTGAAACGGGTTTAAAGCAACGCGCCCAGCTGAAGCCGGAGCAACACAGATCGCTCATCGGCCTATACTTAATATTCACAATGATCACCCACGCTTCCAACCACCCAAAAACCAAATTAAAGAAGACAGATTTCGACAAAATAAATACACCATCGATCGAATCCCTCATAACGCACATAGCTACCGGAGAAGCCATCGACTGGCCTATCACTGAGCAAATAAAGTACCATGAGGGCTATTTCAAAAAACGATACAAAGCATATGAAATAAAAATACCACGCAAATTAGAAGCCTGCCTAGAACTAGCTCTTGCCGAGCGCTACAGGGAATCCGGCGAACTTCCCAAAGCTGTCGAGAAACTAAAATCTGCCACGCTCGACTACCCGGAAATCCTGGAAATTCAAGAATTCGCTAGATCATTCCCTCCAGACAAACCGATCGACTGGCTTCTAATCGTATACCCTGCCCTCGCAGAAGAACGGCCAATGAGCACTCTTGATTTGAGTGGGCTTTAGCTTCAAATTTTGAAAATGGCCTAAGTTTAAGTGTTTGTTACCCAATTCGATACTGTAGTCCACCCACGGGTTATTCCCCTTACCAACAAGGAGTTCCTCAATGCTGGCAACCGACGATCCTTTCGAACTGGCCGAGCGGTACCAGAACCAGCGAGGGCAATGGGTGGTAGGTGGACTAGAGACCCAAGTCTTCTGGCCAAATCGTCCTCAAATCGTCAGGTTCGAGGGCCTTGATTTCCTTCTGCAGCCGGCAGTGGTCGATGACCAGCACCGCAGTCTTCCTGCGATCGCGATTCGAGCAAATGGCTTTGGGCTAACGGTTAACGAGGGCCGTGCAGCTGTCATGCGCTTGGCGACGGCTATCGCTTGGCGTGAAAGCAAGAAAGTAGACATCGTGATGTGGGGTGGAGGGAGTCACCCCCACCGTGTGGGTAGGATGCTCAATAACGCTTATACCGAGTATTTCTCGGGCGAAAACCTTCATGTCCCACAGAGCGAGGAGGCTCGGAAAGCGCTGGCCTACTACCGTGAAGGGCTATCACTGGGTAATCCGTTTTACTCCTTCCTAGGCTTCTACAAGGCCTTTGCACGCTCTCTTCCCAATGGCCGGGAGCGAGGGCCATGGATTCAGCAGGCCCTGCTTCGCATGACGGACAGAGAGGCAATCTCGCGACGTGAAGAGCTGCAAGCGCAGGGTGACAACATCTCTGAGTACCTGGCCACACAAGGACGTCATGCGATCGCCCACGCCGAGCGTGAGGATATCGTCGATCCAGACGATCCGGACGACCACCAGCGAATTCATCTCGACAAGCCACTGATGCGCCATCTCGCGGAGCTGGCAATGGAAGAGCGGCTCGGTGTAACACCTCCGTCGGCATACGAACGAGATCACCTCTACGAGCTAGAGGGGTTCCGCGCTTTGTTTGATGACGAGCAGCTAGCAGGGCTTCGTGGAGGGGCCTTCACCGAAGGCCGAGACTACGAGTTCCCTGACGAACTCTATGTGGTAGCGCGTAAGGGGCAGACTGCTGTTCACCTCGGTCTCATGCGCATGACAGCCAGTCGCATGGACGAGGGAAAGTTAGGCATACAGCTTGATTCCGCCAATGGTCGAGTGTTCTTTGTGTTCTGGATGGATTTCGCAAATGAGCGGCTTATCTTTGACCCTATTCGGGGCTGTGGCTTACTCAATGCGAGAAGGGAGAGCCGAAGCGACATTCAGTCCGAGATCTTACTCCAGGAGTTCAGATTCCTCATGTACTGCAACGGTTCGGTTGAGATTTGGTCTTCCGACCGAGAACGCAGGATGGGCAAATCAGAGGCCTACATACTGCCCGTCAATTGGAGTCCGAACTTCGCAGACCATCAGCAGACCCTCATTGAGCTGAACGAACGATTGCAGGCCATGCCAGAGATTGAAGTCGAGGCGGGAGGTTGACGAGGTGGTCTGATGAGTGCTGAAGACACCGGCCGCGTCCCGATAACAGGACTCATCCTGCCAGTGAGGTTTAGAGATTGGTACGCCCTGCGGTCACTTGAAATGGTGACCATGGAGCTTGCGAAACTCTGTGGGAGTCATGCCTTTCAGTGCCTTGAATTGCCGGTTGAAGAAGGCCACCGAGGTGTAGCCGACCTCTTCAGAAACCTGGGCAATCACTGAACCGCCCTCCATCAACAAAGCGCACGCGCGTCCAACCCTGAGCCTGGCGATGTAATCGAGAGCACTGCTTCGGGTATGCCGCTTGAACATCCGGTGGAATGCCGAAACGCTAACGCACGCCATGTCGGCGAGCGCCGGGATAGAAAGCTGTTGAGCGAAGTTCGCATGGATGTGATCCAGCACCCGGTGAAGCCTGGAACTGGTCAATCACCAACTGCAATGCAGAATCAAAAAAGCCCGAAACCAACAACTTGGCTTCGGGCGTTTTTACGACCAGACGCTAGAAAACACTGCTTACACGTGCTTCAGATCTCGCAGAATGGCATCCCCTGCCCGGAGAGACAGAGCAGCCATTGTGAGAGTCGAGTTCACAGTGCCCGCCGCCGCCATCGCAGCACCAGTTGCGAGGAACAGGTTGGGATGGTCGTGAGTCCGCAACCAGCCATCTACCACGGAGTCCTTGGGATCAAGCCCCATGATCGTGCCGCCAGTAATGTGGTTGTTCGGGGTGAAGAATGATGTCATCTCGATCTCGGTACCGCCGAGCGCCTCGGCAATTCGTTTCAAATGCTCGCGAGACAGCGTCGCGGATTTGCGAACGTACTCACCCACGTCGTAGGTCACTTCAGGGTGCGGGATGCCAAGCGCATCACGGTGAGTCTTCGACAGCACCAGACGGTTATCAGGATGAGCGAGCCTCTCATGGTTGACGTACATGTCGACACCATGAGCAGTCCTACGGCGAATCTCTTCGTCCAGTTTCCGACCGACCAGGCCCATCGACAGAGCCTTCATGCCCGCGCGCGAGTTCTGAGCCGTGTTGTTGTACCCGATTTGGATGGCGGAGTAATCCGCTCGGAACGGGCCATCGCCGAAGTTCGTGATAGAGTTCATCTGCACCGAACCACCGCCCGACCAAATCGGCTCAGCCGACTGGAAGCTCATCCCGATGCCAGGGTGATCCATCATGTTGCGGCTATGAATAGCCTTACCTAGAAGAACTGATGATGATTTCTCATCATCAGCTGTGCCCCGCCCCTTGCCACTGGTGGCTAACCGCTTCCGACACGCACTGCTCGCTCGTTGAGCAGTGACAAGGCTAATCGGATGCCAAGGCTCGGCGTCTCCTCGTCTCCTCCCAGATAACTGCATCAAGCACGCCGAGATTTTCGACTGGGTAACCTCCTCTACCGTTCTGCGCGTCGAGTAGAGCTGCACGCAGTAGAAGCGCAGTTTGAAGATATTTGTATCCAGCTGAGGCACCATAAGGACTTTCACATCCGGTTAACGTCATCCAGGCCCGAATCGGCTCATTATCAAGGTAATAAGCATTAGGAAAAAACTGGCACAGCATTTCAGTGAAGACCGACCTCCGCGTTTCAACCCCCAACACTGTCAAACGATCAATTTCAGTCATGACTACATCGTCCCGATGGCGCGGATCGGCTCCGATGACGCGCATAAGCGAAACAGATAGCTCGCGGAAATTACTGCTTTTACCTTGACGCTCCCATCCATTGGCCTGGAATCGGCTTCCGTCGCCAAAATCCCAGAGCCTACGTAATTCGTGATAGAACGCTTCATTTTTCTTAGGTGTCCAGTACCGCGCCTGTACCTCAGCCGCACTATTAAAATGCGCTCGCAACTCTTTCTTCAGATTTCTAAACGTAAGCATCTGCGTTCTGCGAAAATCCAAAATTGAACCCATAGCAGTTATAGATTTCTTTGTCGGCAGACGAAGGTTAAACACGCGTCCCGCTGGGTCAGAAGTGTTTCGAGCCGAACCAGGCTTTCTAGTCTGAACTGCCTCCACATAACCATCCAGCCAACTCTTATTAAGGATCACGCAAGATTTTTTTGCTTCGAAAACCCATGTCTTAGCAGCTTCAAACACAGAGCTCGATATCTCAGAATATCCATTAATTTCATGATTAGTGGCAAATGCTGCTTTCGAGAGGTTCGAAGAACCTACGAGCGCATGACAACTTCCACCAGGTTCGCGCCAGAACATAGCCTTGGGGTGAAAACCATCAATCAATTCTGCAACCAGAAAGTGCGCCTGTCGCGATCGAGGCAGCCAGCCTATAACCTTCTCACAGGCCGCTCTCCTAGTAATGCCAAAATCTTTCCCTACGATAAACGCGAAGGATTTACACTGAGCCCCCAGCTTAACACTGGTGTCCCACTCAGTAAGATACGCACTAAGGATGTAGAGCTCTTCTGATTCCTGCAGCGCTCGGTGATAGAGACTCTGGAGATCGGAGCCACTGTTATAAGGCAAAAGCACAAGATCCATGACGTCAAAAATTCCTTAATTGTAGACCTAAGCAACAAACCCCTGAGAGCAAACAAGGCGTCATACCTACGCCGACAAGCCCAAGTCTCGCCACTCCTCTGCTCAGCGTTGACTATGCCCCCGAAACACCCACTTAAATAACCAACTCGACTCTATCCAAGGATAGGTTCACCTCTCCACCCGCTGGTCGAGCCTTCCCGTGCCAACATGCCCTGCTATAACATCCGGAAGCTATGAAACCTTGATACGCAAACTCTTCCCTGAAGCACCTTGTGATGCATGACAGCAGATCCCATTGCGCGGTCGCCTGTCGAGCATCACTCCGAGTCCAGGCCGAGGTGGGCCAGTTCTACCTTGGCAGATGGTCGGCTCAAAATTGCGGCTGCTAGCCGCACTTCCCTGCTGACCGGGCTGGCACTGTTCTGACGGAGTTCAGTGCCATGTGGCCATCACCCCCACGCGGGTGGTGGCCATTTTTTTGCTTTGCTCAGACTCGGAATCAGCCGCTTCGCAGTATCACGAGAAGCACATGATCAGGGGGGCTATCACTTCCGGATTGACCAGCTTCGTAGCCTCTCCGACAACCCATGTTCCTACCGGCCACGCCACCTGCAAAACCATCAGAATCGTGAAAGTCAGAAACGCCCGGAGCAGAAACTCATGGGTCATTTTGATGCCTGTTACCTTCCGATTCACCTTGGGGTAGTTGTTAAGCACAGCGTGAGACAGCTCCTTGGCTAACGCTGCCTTCGGTGATCCTTTTTTCCAGCTACGAGCTAGATCCGATGGACTCACCACATCAAAGCCATCGACTTTAAGCGTTTTGAACGCCCAGCCCCCTGCCCTCAACAGATATGCAACAGCCCAGGCGAATACAAACAGACCAAGACAGCTCAGCCACTTGCTTGATTTGTCGTTCCACAAGCTGGGTATCAGTGACACCAAAACCGGTATCAGTGCCGTGATCGCAGCGAGGTAGATACCTGCTTTAGCATCAGCACCTTTACGTCGATCAACCTCCGCATCAAACAGTCGTCGGGCCTCTTCTAAAACCACATCACTGTCTCGAGACCAATCACCATCGCGCACGGACAACGCCATGCTACGACGCCACTCATCGTCTCCCTGCTGCTCATCGGATGACAGAGGAATGATGGTTGGCCAGAGCCACTGGAGTCGCTGCTTAAGCATGAACAACTGCTTTCCCCGTCAGCTCATCACAGATTGCAGAAGCGATTGGATACCCCGTGAGGTTCTCAATCCAGGCCCACTGGCCGTTAGGGTTTATCTCCAGGAACCAGAGCTTGCCGGAGCGATCACAGATCAAGTCAATGGCCCCATAGCGCAGACCAAGGCGAGCCACTAACTCGATGCACTGCCGTTGCACCTGTACAGGGAGAACAATTTTTTCGTGCCGTAGATCAGGACGACTGCCTTGGCGCCAATCAGTTTCAGTTTCGGGGTTTTCTTGAGACCAGATCGCCGTTGCAAAAACTCGCTCACCAACCACCGTAACCCGCACATCGTATTGCTTCAGGACTTCGGTCTGGACAATGAAGGGGGTCAACGCAATGGCTTCGGCCTGGTCGTCGTCAATCTGCCCGAGTCGAGAGGTGAAGATGACACGCTCAGTTTCCCCCGTGAGCACAGCTTGGCGAAGCGGCTTGCCAATGGCCTGGCCGCCCTCAGTAATAACCCGAGCCGATGAGATGTCGTTTGTAATCAAAGCTTGGGGGACATGGAAGCCAATTTCATGAGCCAACAGCAACTGCATCGGCTTGTCTTCAGCCATGAAGATCTTGGCGGGAGAATTCAGCCAGCGCCCCTCCAAACGCGAATACAAGCTTTTGAGAAAGCTGCTCCACTCTGCCTCGATATAGGCGCGCTCCCCTGCATCCTCTACCTGGTCAGATACTGATGGTGCGCCTGGCCGACGGAAATAGGCGGCTGAAATCTGAGAACCCCGGACAGCCTCCCCGCCCAGTGAAATTGACCAAGCATCACGCGGATGCCCCGCCATCGTACACAGCGCCTGCGGGAGCATCTCGGTGTTCAGTCGCATGTGAGGTTCACCGCGCCGACGGAGCTCTGCCACGACATAGTCCATCGTGATGTCACGACGATTAGTAACCAGCAGCAACATGGTGCGCGTCCAGATCAGTCTGAGTAGTAGCGAGTGTCGAGCCCGAATGTTGGATCGCCATTGTCGTCACGCTCCAACTCGACATTGGTCTTGGTGATCAGCTCGAGAATATGATTGGCCTCGCACCGATCATCGCGCTCGGTGTTTGCATCTGTCTTGGTCACCAACTGCAGCAGCTGATTGCTGGAATCAAAGTCACGCAGCTCAACGGAGGACTGACCACGATAGGGAGAAGGGTCGTCATCGTCGCTCTCGACCTTTTGGTAGGTCTTGGTCAGGAGTTCAACCTGCCAGCACGCCTCGTCATCTTGTTCTGCGTTGACCTTGGTCTTGGTCATGAGCTCATTCAGAGCCCCATCTGCAATGATCGGCACTACTCCTGCCGGCGAGTCGACCGCCCACATGTTGAGCTCAGAGGAGTAGTAGCCGGGAATCTTATCTTCCCCTGTCCTTGGTGTGGCGAACCTCGAAAGGAATGGCGATGTTCCGGGCACATTTGCTGATGCTCCCAAGCTGGCTTCTCCTATGCCGGCGAGTCGCGAAAGGCGACAACAGACTGACAGTACCATTTGGCCACCATGGCGGTAAATGAAGATCAAGCCTCAATAGAAATCCACCGGAACAGCGCGGACTCAACTCGCATACGAAGAGGTGCTCAAGCTAAAGTCTTTCACAGACCAAAAGATCAACCGCTTCAAAAAGGCTGCTAGCGCCACCAACGCCATGGAGACCTTCTTGAACTACTTCTACGATTTCATCATCGGCGTCTTTGGTTCACTCCTGGCCACAATCATCACTGACCAATGGAAAGCCAGGCGGGCTTTGAACTGCTCCTAGGAAGCCGATCATTCGTAGTCAATCCAAGTGACTGAAGCGGCAAGGCTGTTGATCCCAAGCGGAATACAGATTCTTGCCGTCCCAATAGCTCACCCTCCCCTGATCATCCACAGAGCGTTTGGCACGGAATACAGTTTCTATCCGCCTCATCGCCAGTATCTGATGATCAAGCACAGGTATCTCATGCCCTTCCAAGCCATGAGCGTCTTGGAACAGGTTCCGCCTAGGTAAGCACATGAGCAATGCGGCCTGCTTGGTTTCCTTGAGAACCAGTGCGAACGAATTGGTGATGGTGCTGTAGCCAGTATGGGCATGGGTTACCAATGCCTTCTCTCCGGCCTGGACGCGTCGCAACAAAGACAGCACATGCGAGTCGGAAACCAACGTCGACTTATCCTGGACGATTCCTTGCTGGGCCTGATTACACCACTCGGCAACGTCACCTGAATCCTTGAGTTCAAGCACGCCATTTGAAGCCCGCGCGAACTTATGAGCACTAGGGAGGTACCTGGATGTCGTCACGAAAATGCCGTGACTGACTCCGTCGTTCGCGACCACGCCACGCAATGCCTGAACAGCATCGAGCCGGATAGGATGCCTGGGTGAATACCGCTTCGCCTGCACGTATGTCAGCGTGTCGCCGAGAGGGCCCCGCTGAAGCAACCGAACGTCGACACCGCCGTCTCCTACTCCAGGCCCTACCTGTGATTCATAGCCCTGGGCTTGGAACACACGGTAGAGCAGAATCTCGAACTCCCGGGGGGTGAGGTTGTACAAGCGCTCGGGACGAGCTTGGAAATACTGGTAGAGCTCAGCATAGATATCGCTGAAATCTTCGACGATCAGGCTACAGACCCATTTCCAATGGAAGTATTGATCGTATGCGGCCTGCATTTCTTCCGTCGTTGCGAAGAAGTAGTAGGAGCAACCGTCATTGTTATCGAACCAGAAACCATGCGATTCGCATATCTGGTCAAGCTCTGCCCGCAACCGGGGATCGAGATCCTCATCCAGCAACCGGGCGAGATCTCCGCTGCTGTATAGGATGAAGACCACAGCCTCTTCTCCGGGCTCACCATCTACGCGTTCGGCATAGGATGTGAATCCACTGTCGTACCAGAGGTCATTTCTCTCCGCCCATGACTTGATGTCGATCTGTGCATTCTCTACTCGCTTCTCCAGCTCGCGATCAGACAATTCTGGCAACGCCATAGCCCCGTTCCCTTCGCCTATAAATCTACATCGTCAAAGATATTCCTTCCGCCATTCTGTGCAGATGGGCGCATGAAATCGCTTCGGCCGACCGCAGGCTCGTCTCCCCTTTCCTGGGATACCTCACTCACCCAATCGTCAACTCGACGCCTTTGGGTATCGACCACATCTTCCACACCAGGCCACTCAGGGAAAGCCGCTTGGATCCCCTCTAGCTCCTCGATGAATTCAGAGAGGTGGTAGTCAGGATCGTTCTCATAACTGTATGACTCCTGCTGAGACTTGCGAATCCTGTCTAAATCAGTCAACACATACTTCTGTACATCGTTGTAGAAATTCTCCCGCTCCTCGTCATTAAGGAACTCGTGCATCTCTTGGTCGTGGATGTACCCTAGCTCATCATCATCAAATACAAAATCGTGGATCTTGATCGAGATTGCATCCCTGGCTGACTTCGGCAAAAGACCTTGCCGAAGCAGACGAAGAGCCAGGTCAGACGAATTCGTGAACAGGTTTCTCGCGAAGTCACGAACCAAACCGGAGTGAAGCTTTCCGTCAAGCTTCGAATAGGTGCGTAGAAAAACGTCGTCAGCCCTACGCAGCAGGAACGAGTACAGCCTTCCCCGCCTCGCACGCTCCACATCAGCCTCACATGTGACGTATTCACAGCATCGTTTCGCGATCACTGCAAACATGCTTGAGGGCAAAATCGTAGCGTTCTGAACGCCTGTGTCGCCGCACGTCACCAGTTCCATCAATCGCTCAATGGGTGTGCCATTCACAAAAATTTGCAGATGATCTGGACTCTGGGCAAGTATCAACGCAAACGCATCTCCAATCGTAGGATGCTTGTACTTCCAGAAGCGTCCCTCGGCTGTATCTGCTAGCTGTACAAAGCTTCCCCGGAGGCTTTCTAGAGCCCGTATGCAACCGGCTTGGCTACTACCTAGCCTCCCAACTGCATGGTTCTCATCCACAGAGAGATTGACCGGGCTTTCAAGAGCGCCGTGCTTCATGTAAAGCACAGCTAATGCAGCTTGGCTTTCGTCATCCATACCCTGCATCGTTTCGACGAGCCATCGTTCCTGCTTAGCGACAAACTCGTCGATACCTTTCTGGCCGATCTTGAGGCTCTTGGTGAACTCAACACTGCCCAAGCGCCGAGCTGTCTCGGGAGCGAACCGGCTGTGCGCCGCCACCGCAGGAAGGAACTCCTTCAAGGCTGTCCGAACTCGCTGAGATTGGTTCCCTAGCTTTATGTGGTTGTAGAGGATCTCTGACTTTTCCCGGGAGGTCAGCTCCTTGACGTCAATGACCACCTGGCTCTCCTCTATCAAAGGAAACGCCGTTCTCTTGAGGTCGCGTCGTGCGTTTTTGTAGATGTAATCACGGCTAGTCAGGACTACTCGATGGCCAGCTCGAATCATCGTCGAGAGCGCCGGGAGTATTCGGTTCCACTCCATCACCAGGTCAGCTTCGTACTGCATCGCCCCGAAGGCGTCATCAACCCATATGAGCTGGGATGTTTCCTCGGTATTCCAGTGATCTCGTATTTGCTCAGGCCTCTCCAGCTTCAAAACAAGACTTTCCCACTTGTCCATCGCACACATGGCCATAAGCGAGGCGATCGTCGTTTTGCCAGCAGCGGGCTCCCCAACCAAGAGCACAAAGCCATGCTGCTGCAGAGCCTGAAGGGCTTTTCGATAGGTACCGGTCACTACCAGCTTTGCCAGATCGGGCAGCTCAGTCAGCAGCGCCTTTGTCTGCTTGTATCGTCTCTCATCCAGGATCTGACTGAGGTCGCCCAGACCATAGAGCCGAGGCACATTCATGCGGAGGCTACTGTTCAGTTGGATTTTTTCGCATATCCACGTCGAGCCCAGCAAGAGAACGTGCTTTGCACCCTCGCTTTCAAATGCCTGCTTGATTTTGAGATGACTTTCCCCAGTCCAATCAGCATTGGTCATGAGGACATAGACGTCACACACTCCCTGAGCGACAAGGCGGCGCACCTTGGTGAGCTCTGCTGCCACATCGGACAGCGAAAGATTGTGCTCACGGCGTGATGTGAACTTGCACTGGATGACGTATTCACCTTCATAGAACTCATTTGGCTGAGGCGACCACCTACCTTTGAATCCTCCGTCGCGCCCCCCGTCGTTCCCCTCAAGAAACGTCTCCACCGTCTGCCCCAACACGGTGGAAGCCACTGCCATGCACAACTGCTGAAAGCTGTGCCAACCCAAGAGGTGGAGGTCGTATTTTGGAGTAGTCATACGGCATTCGATCCTTGCAGCCAAACCACAGGCCAGATAATTGCCATCATAGCGAAGTCAACTTGATCCCGAGCTGGATCACAGTCAGAGCGTTGTCAAAAAGCTTGGTGACATCAAGCTTTGGTGGGAAGTGGTGAGCCATGGCGATGATGCCAAGAGGCTGACGGCTAGAGAACAGCTAGCAGCCATGCCCAGGACAACCGCAAGCCACCACCGAGAGGAGCCGTCATCATCAGTAGTCGATGCAGGCTAGCAGCCCGTATCACGCTTAGAGCCTGCCTCAGCGAAGGATTCGCCGACAAATGAAAAGGCCTCCCGAAGGAGGCCTCTGAGGAGCTTATTGACGCCAGGTCTCTACAGTTTCTGCGCCGTACTCATTCTTCCACGACTTGAGAACGGTGTGGTTACCGCCCTTAGTCTGAATCACTTCACCCGTATGTGGGTTCTTGTACGTCTTAACTTCGCGAGGCTTGCGAGTGCTAACAGGCTCCACTACCGCGCCCAGACGGCTGCTGGCTTGCGGGTCGAGAATGTTGATGACATCTCGCAGACTGAAACCGTATTCGCCCAGGAGAGTACGCAGCTTGCTTTCAAACTCCATCTCCTCTTTGAGGCCGTTGTCTTCCTTTAAGGCTTCCAGCTCTGCGAGCTGAGCTGCGAGCTGCTGTTCCAGGCGACGGTACTCGGCAAGGCGCGACATTTTGTGAATCCTGTTGGTTGTTGGCTGGCTGCAAGAGTACAGCGATACCGTACCGCTTATCCAGAAAAACGCTGGATTCACTAGCAAGACGGAGCTGCGCGTGAACTTGACTCCTGTTTGCGAAGGGCTATGTCAGGGCAGGCGCTACGGAATGTGGCGACTTGGCTAGAGCTTCCAGTGGCGCCTCATGATGATGGCGATTTGGGTCTATCGTTCTCTCGAATGCAGCGTTTCTATACAGCTGGTTTCAAGCCAGTTGCTCAAGGCCCGCCGCATTCCGAAATGCCAACTCTAACGACAGGTGCATACCATGGAACTTCCTGAGCCACTTCTTTCTGCAGTCAAAAAACTATTTGACGGGCACCATCCATACTGGCACCTCGCACGGGTGCGAGAAAGTGAAATGCCAAACGCTTCCGCCAGAGCTGCCTGGAAAGCTGCTAGGCAAATGTTTCCGACATTAAAATTTCGCGATGAACCAGGAGCAGGTGCAGAATTCCTCACTTTCCACCGGGATATGATGCGTGAATATAAGTGGCTCCTCGAACAGTTTCCTGACGTGAAAATCAGTTACCAGCCATGGACTTCAATACCCGATGATGTAGCGAATTTCATAGAGAAAAACTTTAATGTATCTGCAGGACACGTCAACGCGGGAAGTAAAGAAATTGATAAATTGATAAAATCAGGCTCCCTTGACGAACTCGGGGCTTTCATGGAGCCGTGCCCAGATGACAATCAAGAATTTGGGGCTGGATTGCATGATTTGGCACATGGTGCGGTTAGCTATATAGAGGAAGGGAATGGTTTGGCTAGGGACTTCAGCATGGGTAGCCCGTCTACAGCCCATCGAAATAAGGTCTTCTACCAGCTGCATGGTTGGATTGATGAATGTTATGCGGCTTGGCAGACCGCCCACAACCAGAGTCCAGATACAACTCCAAAAGCGCCTGGCGAGCATGGAGGTCATGTAATGGGACATGCACCGACCGATGAGAAAATGCTAAAAGATGCCATAGAGACCGTTGATACAATACTAAGATTTGAGCGAGCCTGGAAACGTTAATTTATTCTTCTAACACCAAATTTAAGCCCGCAAAATTGCGGGCTTTTTTATTTTCCCGGCTAGTTGAGGCAAGCTTAGAAAATGGCTACACCAACAACTCGGAAAAAGGCCACCTACAAAACTGAGGTTCATACCTCCTACCCAGGCCTGCAACCAGCTCACTTACGCAAGCGGAGCGCGCAGGCCAGGAAGGCCGAAGACGTGAAAGGATGGAAGCCCGACAGGGTCGAGACCGTAATGCGGGCTCGATTCACGACAGCCTGGCCGCGCAGCGGCACGCCCAAGCTGTAGCTCTCAGGCAAGATCGCTTACTTGTGGAGCTTACTGAAACGCTCGATCACGACGCTTGGTGCGACGCTAGGCCATGCCTCAAGATTCCCAGACTTGCGCCAGAAATTGATAATGCTCCAGACAAAGTACAATGCGGGCACTGCACCACCAAGCATTGAATAGCTGTGCAATACAGGCATAGCTCCCGTCCTAGGGTGATCTGCGAGAACTGGTAGAAGAGCAAGAATAAACACTGCTACGTATGCCGCCGCGAACCAGATAGCTCCGTAAAACAGCATATAAATCGGTGTCGCCAAGCGGAGCTTCGTCAAAGTGCGAATCCGTCCACCCTCCTCCCTGAAGCCATACATCGCACCCGTGTTCTTGAGTTTGTTCCTTGACTTTTTGTAGACACAATAAAAATCATAGTGCTTACCAGCTTCGATTTCTTCGTACAGCTGAATTGGAATGACGGTATTCGGCACCAGAACACCATCAATCTTCATTATTACTTGAACACTACCCTCCCTGTGCTCAAAGACTCGAATATCTTCAAGCTTTCCAGAGACCTTGATGTAATCAGCAATCACTATGACTAACTCCTGTCATAAAATCTTCCATCACCCGTTTTCAGGCAAAGGGAGAGCGTCAGCAGCTTCACCAGGAAGCCGCTTATTTCAAAAAACTATTTTTTAGTGCAAGCGGCCAGGGCTAATAAAGAACCCCTTCGACCCCAACTTCAAAAAATCGCGCAATCCAGCACGGCCGCCATCCCTGCGAAACGACGCTAGGACATACCGTGAATTCAGCGTAGTAACGACCCAAAAGCGGCCTTCTTTCTGAACGCTCTGGATGTCGGATGTGCGTAGGTAGTGCCCATCAGCAAATCGTCCGATCGGATTTGCTGCACGGACATGCCCGAAGACCACACCCACAGCGCTGCAGGCGATGATCTGGACATTTACCAGAAACGCGGTCACAGGTTGTGCATAGCCCTGGCCAGCGGCACGACCTATGCGCAAGAGATCGAAATCTGTGTACCGCCGGCTGTGAAGGTCAACGGCGTAGACATTTGAGACTGCCAAAGAAAAACTCCTCGCTCAGGCTATGTATTTGGTAGGAGTCAGAGACAAACTAAGCCGACGCTCGGTACAGCTCCCTGACTTTACTCAGGTTGGCTGGATCGAAGTCGGTATCACATGAGTCGTTGTAAACGCTCCCGCTCTCTACTTCGAGCAAGCACACAGGGCAGTCATTCTTGTCATACCCGAGTGCGAGAGAGGCTAACCGTTCCATCCGCCAATGCTCACCGCCGTTAAGCCGCGCCGGTGTAACGACCTGGACATCTTCAACGATGAACTGATCATCCTGGGCCTGGAGCATCTCGTGCAGCCGTGGCTCGTCGTTGAGCATCTCTTCGCCTCGCACGAACCTACCCTCAATCCAACGCTTCACGCTTACGTGATACCAATGCGTCGAAAGCGCTCTCGACACGCCATGCCAATGAGCAAGTCCGTCACCGAACATACCTGGAACACCTGCAAGGTCAGTGGTGCTGGTTCTAAACATCAGTAGGATAACTCAACCGCGAGCCTAGGCTCGTCAACGTCAATAAAATGAAAAAATCGTCTTGAGCGAGGCCTTCTGCTCAGCCCCTTTCCCGACGAGCACATACACGGTGTTTCGAGTCTCAAAAAAATACCCGTCCACGAGCGCAACCCCGATGCTCGACCGCACCCAACTGCCAGGCTGAAAGCGGCCAGCGCTATCCGCCCGCACATTGTGAGCAAGGAGAAACAAGGGGATGTTGCCAGCAGCCGCCACCTTCGCTAGCTCAGCTTCAGTGAGCTCCGCACGGAACAACGTCCAATCCCGGACGAGACAGTACGCTTTCCCTGGATAGCGATGGGCGACCAGCTCGATCAACTGTCCCTCCTCAGCATGGGCGCCCTCGCGGGGCTCTGAAGGCTCGCTGAAGAGCTCGATATCTGCGTTGTCCAATTCCTCACCTCGCAGGGGGAGCTTGAGAGAACTCTTGTGGCATCCGACCACTTGCCTCTCTCCACGATGTGCCGTCCAAGGCCATCCACACAAAACGGATAATACAGTGATTTACCGTTTATCCGCAAAGCGAAGCTGTGGCTATATCCTGATTTTTGGATGGACTATGCAGCTCAGGATCGCATTCGCGGGGGTACTACGTGCTTTTCGTCTCGTCCGGGGCGCTCGGTACGCCGACCTTTCAGAGGCTACAGATCGCACGAAAATCAGCGCACTCGAGAACGCCAAGACAAGCATCACCATTGAGCAGCTCGAGCAGATTGCGGACAGCCTGGGCGTCGACCCGATCGCCATGCTCGCGATGTCGATAGCCCAAAAACAGGGTGAGCCAGCTCTCACAGTAGTGGGCCGGGCACTGACTCACGTCGCTGCGTTTGAAGCAGAGGGAGGGATGAAGGCCCTCGCCGAACAATTCGACGATGGCGGGAATCTCATCAAGCGGAAGCGCGGCAAGCCACTCAACGCTGACAACGAAGCAGCTGTCTTGGCCCTCAAAGCCGCTGGCATGAAGCAGCAGCAGGTGGCTGAACAGCTTGGCCTGGCGTTGACGAGTGTCAGGGATTACTGGAAGAAGTCTTGACGATTTGGGGTGCAAGGAAAGCTGGAGCAAAGCACTTGTCATGGCCGTCGCTACCGAGGCATGTTATCCGATTGCTGCTAGGTGGGTGATTGAATGGCCGGAACACTCCGGCCATATGTGATGATCTTTAATGGTGTCAGATATAGATAAACAAAGCGCCGATCACAATCGCAAAAAATGCTCCTAGGAGCATACATGCACTGCGATTACCTACAATTGTGATGTTCGTTTCCCACCCCATCTTCTTGTCCACCCAATTTGCCAGGCGCACAGTAGAGCCCGACCCACCATGCACCAGCAACAACACATGATTAAACAGAACAAATATAAGCAGGTAGGCGGGAAACCAAAACGCCAGAGATATCCAGTAACCCGGATCCCCGAACTCGACCACCATGATAAAGCCAACTGCAAAAAACCCTAGCTCGAAGCTAAACTTAATGTACTCAACGAGGACTTTGCGCGCCCCCTGCAGGAGGGCACTATCATCATAAGGATGCACGGAAGTAAAAAAGTATATAACCAGCAGTACAGAGGTCATCATTATGGCCATTGCAACATTAGGCCATGACGCATTACTCGCCAGAAACTCACTCCCCACCCCAATGACTCTAAAAAATAGAGCTGCAGCAAACGCCAACCCTAGCGTCTTCAATGGCAGATAGCCGAAATTCGTATCACCTTGATCCACAAGCGTAGTCATACGCAACTCCTTTTGAAATAGCCTTAATTTAAGTCAAAATTATTTTTTATCCGATGAAGACGCGATGAAATCTCACCTATAAGCTTGAAATGCTCGCCACCACTCATCTTGTCAAACTTCGACCTGACATCAGTAATACATTCCTCAACGAGTCTCTTGAGAACAGACTTATCCCTCAACCGCTCCACGCTTTGAATCGTAGAAAAGACCTTATCTAGCCGCCGCTTAGCACTGACAAACGCTTCATCAACCTCTAGAACCTCCGAAAGAGAGCGCCTTATCCATACTAAATCGGGAAGGAGAGAATTACTACTGAAGACAGTTAACTCAGCTTGCCTCCGTGGAGTGTAAAATTCACTCACAATCCAGGCCTTCAGATCCAAGGAACAGCCGAGGAATCCCGCCTCATCGACCATAGGGCTTTTGGTGAATGTGAAAATTATATTGGCCAGCTTTACCGCATCTCGAACAAAGCTATCGAGCATGAAGACATTGATACCCTGAGCCCTACCGTGGAATATAATATCCCCTTCACGCGAGTCGCGACACTGTTCGATCATGAGCAAATCCTGCCGCAGGCTAATAAGATCAAGAACAAACGCTAGATGCTCCGATTCGCTGGCAGTTGAATTAGCCAAGGCTTTCTTTACTCGCTCTAGCTTAGCTGAAACCTTTCCTAGGTGATTAGTACCGTCGCCATTTTCATCAAACTCTGGATTAATAATAAGATCACAGTTATGTAGCGAATTACTTGGGAACACAGCATTGTACAGGAGCGTAGGGTCGCGGAATCTAAAGCTCCTCTGCAGGCTCTCCTCTTGCTCATTAAGCAACTCAATGAAGAGCTTTCGATGACTGATATATCGGTCGAACGTCATCGCCTCGAGCTGGGCCTGAGTAACCTTCTGCATCCCCTTGTTCTGACGGGCCAGGAACAAGAGAGTGGCGACAGTGGCAAGGGTACTCGTGAGTGTGAAAAAGCCAGCGAGCAAGGAACCAAAACTCGCCCACGCAGAATGGTTGTTTGATACGTAAGGCAGCTTTTCAGCGTAGGTAGAAAACAGGACGTAGCCCAACACCACAATGAGCAAGATCATAGCGATCCATACCCAGCGCTCTTTCCACCAGCCTAAATCAAGCTTCACGCGAGAAATCCCTTCCAACCCAAGATTGGTGGCATTTTAACACCACGTCGTGGGCAGTGACCAAATCCGACGGTGATCCAGGTGAGCAATTCCAGCTTGCAGGCGGTATCCATGCCCTCAATGCCCGCTCCAAAATTCGAGCTGTGCTGCCAGGGAGGAGCTGGAGTGGGCAGGAGAGGCTGAGGAAAAAATTAGGGCCCTGCTCGTGTGCTGTGGGCCGACGGCTACCGCGTTACTGGCCAAGGACAGAAAAATGTGACCCACTTCACATAATGGCATTTTGAAGCCATAACTCAAATACACAACTCTCTAAATTTATCCATATAAATCAGTAGGATACTTTACTGTACATTTAAACAGCCTGCTAAGCTTTTGACTCTATAAGGTTTTTTGTGATCATTTTGTCAGTGTACATCTCACAATGCGTTTCCTATGCTCAGACACATTAGAGAAACCGAACAGGAGACGTTTCCATGGCTATCGCGAAAAAAGATCAGGTCTACTGGGCTGAATGCCTGGATCCCAAAAAGCCCGTCTGTGGCAACAAATGGAAGAGCCGCGCAGGCTTCGGCACACCTAACTACTGCCCTAAGTGCCGTTCCACTCGAATCGCTGTGCGTCCTCTGTAGGGAAGCATTATGAGCACAAAGTCGAAGGGTATCTGTCCTTTCTGCGCTGAGATGGTCACCCCTTCCGTCACGGAGGAGAACCTGGTCAGACGTGACAAATGTGCCTGTACGGCTTGCGGTGAAGGCGTCTACGTCTGCCGCAGCCCAGGGTGCAACAATTACGCTAAGGGTGGGGAATACTACGACGATGAGCTGTGCCCGCAGTGCACCAGCGGCATTGCGGACGCTGGCAAGATGACGGTTGCAATGGCGGTGTTTGGCGCCATCGTTGGAAAGTTTATTAAACCCTAATTTTTATACATCGAACTTCCGCCGCAGCACTTCAAGACGTATAAGATCATCGTAAGTTGCGACCATATTCATAACCCCATGATACCCAGCCTCACTATACTCAAAATTTTCCTCACCCGGCTTAATAATTACAAATACATCCATAGCTTCGCTCTGCATACCATCGATAAATGCCATCAAAAATCTTATGTCGTCGTTAAGTTTGACAATCTCTTCCTTAAACTGCTCCGAATCACCAGACACCATTAATCCACCAGAGTCTAGATTTATTATAGTATGCTTCAGCTGAGCGATCTGCCCTTCAAGCCCTGCATTCCGTATCTTCAACGCCTCATAATCAGAAGAGCTAATCGATGTCGGTAGAGCTGAAACCTCCTCCGACTCAAGAGTCTTCTCCAGTATTTTTCGATAGTCAGAGTTCCTAAGCAGCGTAACGTGACTTACTGGCCTTAACTCACTATCTCTATCATGCTCCGGCAAGCTAAGATTTTGGCTAAGCTCATATTCCGTAACAATCTCAGCCACCCCCCTAGCAAGGCTGGTAATGTTCTTGTAATTAGCTCTAGATAGTACCTTTAGAGCACTATTAATATGGGCAATACGTGCTGCCCTATGCGAATTCCTGTGTTCCTGAAAAGTGTCTTTACGCTGCATAAAATCGAGCCCCATGCGATAGCTCTGTGACAATTACAGCCCCATCAACATTTGTTGCGGGCAACCAAAATAATGCTGATATAGCGAGCCCCGTTACAGAAATATATAGTAGTGGGGCGAGCGTGTTACCAGGTCAGTCCAGTCTTGCGTTCAAAGCCACAGCCATCAGTCTTCAACTTCAGCAACACCCAGAGTTGAAGCGATCAAACGAACAGGCTTAGCTTCCACTGACGGCTTAGCAACTGTATGGCCGATCTTAATCACATCCCGCACATCAAGCACCCCGGCAGTCATCATACTGGAGATTTGAGAGGTTAGTTGATGGCACGGCGGCCTTGGATCAACGCGGAGAAGCTCATCAAACTTACCCTGCTGCACCAGCATAGCCATACGCATATAGGCAAATTTTTTGTTCAGGCTCTCACTTGTCGCATCTGGGAAGTTTTGGACATCAACTAAACGCTTCAGAATGTGTTCAGCCCCCGAAACATTAACCCTCTCAAGGTGCGCAACGACCCCCTCCTTCTCAGGAATAAAATAACTTTTGTATTCACCGCGTTTGGCCATGAGATAAAGCTGCTGTTCAATCGCCTCGAGAGCATACGCCTCTCTAGCATGATGATCATATTCCATGTTCAGGTTTTCAAGAGCCTGAGGATTGCGTGCGGAAGCTTTCAGCGCCCGGTACTCGCGTAATTTATCCAGGATTTCCTTCATAATCTCCTTAGATTTATCTTTCTCTGCGCAGATAGCTGGCAGATGGTCTACCCCACGGATGGCGTATGGACAAAGCGCGCAAGGTCGACCTACTCCGAGTTGTTTTACCACTTCTTCAGGGCAATGGTTATCGAACGGGCAGATATGGCACAAGTTATAGGCTAGCTTGGTGTACCGCTTGGCACGCAATACCTCTAAGCCGCTCTGACCTTCCCTGACCCCCGTCAAGCTAATCAGGCCATGCATATCAATAGCTTTCACAGGGTCTTTATGAATGCTTGCTCCCAGCCTTGCATTCAGCCGCAATGCAGCCTCTGCTAGCTCTGGAGCCTCGCCGCCGCTCAGCTTATCCATATTCTTCAACATGTAATCAGCCAGCAGCTTTTGATGATCTGGCATGTTCTCGCCGTCAAACAAGGTGTAGTACCAAACCAGCTCTTCAGTCTGGCCTGTCATGAACTGCCCGATCAACGATGGCGGCAGAAAACGCATAGCTTCGGACACAAACCCAGCCCTCAATCCGTGCGGGGTATGAGGACTGGTGAAGCTATCGGCAGAAAGTGTGCTCAGATAGGCATGATCATAGCCCTTAACCGGGTCACGCTTACCGTCTTCCCCCTTCAGAAACACGATGTCATCACCAGTATCGTCTTGCATGACCTCTCTGATGAAATGTTGGAGCATCAGTAGGTAAACAGGATAATGTCGATAATTAGCCCACTGGCTATCACCAACTCCCATTTCTCTGAAGAGCGGCTTGAACTGACCAAATTTTGAGCCTTTGGTGAGTCCATACCAGAGATCCTCGTTGTAAGACTCAGAGCTGCAGGAGTCATACCAGGCCCTTTGTCGATCCAAAACATCGATCACATGGCGCGAAACAATCGCCGTCCACTCCCCATGCGATTTATCCGAGCTAACAAAAAGAGGCGCCAGCGGACTTTTCCAGTACCTATCCAACACGCAGTCATACTTTTCTTTATTAAGCCAGATCAGGTGTTGTTGGCGAAGCCCTGTTTCACACATTAGGATGGTCAAGCGAACTGAGTTTGGCGAAATGCGTTGAACCACATTACCCATAAACTCAAAATCAACAATTTTATAAAATCTAGGAAGCACCTCAAACCGATGAATTTTCCCCTCATGGTAGAAAATTGGCGTGTAGTTAAGCAGTGATTGGTTCACCTCCCCAAACCCCCGCACTTCCTTTGAAAAAAGCCCAGCCCAGGCGTGGCTGTTCAACAAGTCTGTCAGACTGGGCTGGCAAAGCTGACCATTCAGGACACCGTAGTTTACATCTTCTTCAAGCTGACCTTCATAGAATGGCATTTTATTGATGTGATCCATCAGGTACTCTAGACTGTATAACATACTCAAGAATGTTGCAAAATAAGGCCTTGGGATCGGCCTTTTTTTCGTACCCGACTTCTTTTCAATAGCTGGATAGCAAGCATTAGTAAAATTGCATTTGAACTTATCCGCATCCGGCAGCACAAGCTTATTACTTTCAATGTACTGACAAAAATGATCAACCACCAACACTCGCGCATAATGCGTTTCGTTAACCCAACCGTGCGCACTGGCGAACTCTTCCATGTACCCCAAAAAAGTCCTCGGTGGCTCCCTTTCAAACTTGATCACACCATCCAAAAAAACCGACTCATGAGTAAAGTACAAGCTACAGTTAAACTCATTGAGAGTTCCCGGATAGTTCTCAAGCGAGCCATCCCGTCGCATGTAAAAGTTCGGCAAATAAGCCGTGAGATAGCTCATAAATAGGTTTCTCAAGAACCCATAACCACTTGAGCGCTGCAGGCGCTTTGACTTCATAAATGAGCCAAACACCTGATTTATATAAATGGCAAAATTCTTCACTTTAGGATGCGACTCCTCGATGAAAGGCAGTCGATCATTTTCCTCACCCAAGCTGAATAGCCCCTTGATACGGTGCGTAGGAAAATGTGTCTTGAACATCACTTCGAAATTGAATTCAAGCTCACCATTGGCCAGAGAGCGAGCCATTCCAAGCGCCGCCTCATGAGCCTGTTGCGCAGGGCTTTTAATGTGCTTTTTCTTCGTCCCGATTCTGCGCCCTTTGTACACCCTCTCAGACCGACTCTCTCGCTTAACGACCTGATACCCGCTAATGATATCTTCTACCATTTTTTTACTAGATGGGCGGGGGTGGGTGATAGTCAACAAAAAATCATTTACATAATATCTTCGAAGCGGCAACGTACCCGAACCATTAGCGCCATCAAAGAGCACCTTACAACCTTCCTCAGTAATGTCATCAACGGTATAGAAGTCGGTACTCAGCAAAAGTCTCAACCAAAAGCTTACTCGACTGCTTCCGTCGTTAAACTCACCACGTTTGAAAATGCTCTCGATTTCCGAATCAGGATGAACACCACGAATGATAGTAAGGCACTCGACATCAAGATTACGGCATAGGTCGTCGAAAATTTCTACCTGATGATTAATCGTCTGCATAGACAATGGAGCAATGAAAACCTTGCGCGCCCACAAGGTGACGAAGACCATACGAATGAATTGAGACAATGACGCATCATAACTCTCCGGCAACGCATGATATGAGCGATCAATATCCCCAATCCGGGTAGTTGACCCACGATATGTCGACTCAAGCAACCGTTCAACATGAGCCAACTCCCAATGACTAAAATCAAGACCATGACTATTGAATAGACTATCAATTTTCTCTGTTGAACCACCCCTACTTCCCAAAGATCTCCGATATATCTGTCGAACAAAAGAGACTGCCTTCTTGAACGCTGCGATCACTTCGCCTTCAGGCACCAACCAGACTGCCTTATTCTTACTGAGGTTGATCATCACTGGGCGCCCCCTTCAAGATGCTTTTTGATTTGCTCAACCTCATTTTCAAAGTGCTGAAGCTGTACTTT
Source organism: Pseudomonas sp. TE3-3-F2023 (assembly GCF_036784815.1). Classification (NCBI taxonomy): domain Bacteria; kingdom Pseudomonadati; phylum Pseudomonadota; class Gammaproteobacteria; order Pseudomonadales; family Pseudomonadaceae; genus Pseudomonas; species Pseudomonas sp. TE3-3-F2023. The sequence continues at coordinate 4,471,200 of NZ_CP145113.1, forward strand.
TACAACACTGAAATTTGAAGCCGACATACGAATCATGTTCATAGCAGCAAAAGTCGCCTCAAGCATCTTTGCATCCTTCCGGGCGTAACGCTCTGTGGACTTGATCGACTTATGGCCCATCAAAAGCTGTACCATTTTCAAGTCAAGTCCAAACCGATTTGGATCTCTCGGGTTTGGGCAGTGATTTACCAAGTAGTAAGCATACATATGACGAAGTGAGTGAAACCCGTAGCTAGTACCCGTCAAATTGAATGCTGCTTTATTAAAACGCTCCCACACTGCCTGGTAGGATGACGGCATTGCTCCGCCGTCGCGCATATTGCGGAACAAAAAGGGATGGACGACAGGTCTATGCCTCGCCTTTTCCTTTGCAATCTCTTCTTCATGATAAAGGCCAAGATTTGCCCAAAAAATGGATGCAAACGGTTCAATCAGGAAAGTATCTGGTTTGTCTCGCCCTTTGTGCTCAAGCTTGTTCAGCTTTGCCTCAGGGATGTACTTGATCAGAATTTCTCGCCGAGTGTCGGGATCGACAATGTGAACCCGATTGTTCTGTGGGCTTTCTGGGTTCACCACAATATCATCCATGATGATGGTCAGCGCTTCAGAAATTCGACACCCTGCTGCAGCTAGGAAAGACCAAAGCACTTTATCCCGCAAGCACTCTGCGCTTTCGATCAACTCGACACATTTGTCGATAGGGAACGCAGTCTGGTCACCTCCGAATTCGTCAGTGCGCGCCATCAATTGTGGCTTTGATGTTGCCGCAAGCCTTTGTCTTTTTATCTTTTTAGCACCTCCGGCCAAACAGCCTGCAAACCAGCTATTCGCCTTAATAGCGGCGCTAATATTTCTAGGCGCATCGGCATACTTCGCTACAGTAAGCGGCACCATAGAAAGTGCCACACCTGTAATGTATCCACTCTCCTGCATTTGCAACAATCCATCTCGCATCGCCTCGCTTGATGCAATGAAGTTATTACAGCCGGCCAAACTCACAGCAACCGAAGACCCGCTCAAATTACGAGACCCGAGAACCCTTGCTGCATCCCGTGCAATTTCAGAATCGCTATCACCCCCAAACACCAAGTAGCTTTCGTAGCAATCCAGTGCCTCATTAAGCAACAACGGCGTCAGGCCACCATTATTTAAACCAACTTGATGGATGTAATTAAGTTTTTCCGCAACCGCATAGCAGTACGCCTTAACGGTCAACCATTTTTTCGCTTTTGCCAGCTGATATGCCCAGCTATCAAAAAACTCACACAACATTGAGTCCGGCGAGAGAATCCTAAACGTAGGAGTTCCATTGCGCACGGTCTCATATAGCTCAACGTGTTTCATAAACTGATTATCACCTATGGAGATAATTCGGCACCGTATCGCTCCGAATTTCGGCGCATCCTTCCACAGGAATTTTCACAAATCAACAAGATGCAATTATTTAATTGCAACTTAGGGTATGCCAAAAGTATATCGTTTTTAATACGCGTTCTTTACCGCTTTTTAATCACGAGAAAGGACGGATACTGGAGGGATACGCATTTTCCAGAAACCGCATAAAAACGTTGTCTACGGGACTGAGAGCAGATAGCCGTGCAGGCAACAGGATTCTGCTGCCTAAAAATATAATGATAATTATTAATCTTTAGCTGTGAGGTGATGGAGATTGACCGGTTATTGGGACAACGCATCCCCCTAGCATCGCTTGCCAACAAAGGAAGCCTGACGCAATTCATTTGATTGGGACTGATGGATTAACCACGCCAGCCACCAGTACGAGTACCAGTCACGCAGGTAAGGTGGCCTTTGGGGTGGATTAGACGGCTGGGAGGGTTTTGCGAACGGACACAAGCCTTTCAATAGACCACTGCAGGCCAGCTGGGCGAGTGTGAGCCACTTGCAGCGGATTCGAGGGAAGGCTGGACTTCTCCAGGATTTCGCCTGGGATCTTTCAGCCAAAACTGGATCAACCCTTTGGCCTCTCCTCCTAGGAGCGACATAACCCACAGCGAGGTAAAGCTGAAAGCATCCTGCCGGACTGCAACAGCTCCGACCGCCTCAGGCTGGTGCAATCTCAAGGTTGAGGGGTAGACCTTAACTCACGCCCCTCCCTCACCAAGGCAACGCATAGGGCCGAATCACGCTTGCTTTTTGTTGGGGACGTCGACCAGCGCTGAGCGTTTTAGTCACTCAACATAACCGACCAATACCCTGGCTCCATGGCATCCGAGAGGTCAAAGGACATGCGCAAGATGCAATAGAACGCAACAACGTGCAACTGGATGATTGCACCTTTAAGCGGAGGGTGATCAGGCACGGATTTGATAGAAAAATGGGCGTTTTTCAAAAGCAAAACGCACAAAAAAAGGGTCTAGATTTTCATCTAAACCCTTGATTTTACTGAATTCGCGGCGGGGAACCAGGGATTCGAACCCTGGAAACGCGATTAACGTTCGCCGGTTTTCAAGACCGGTGCATTCAACCACTCTGCCAATTCCCCGTTTGTTCCGATGACGCGATACAACAAGCTGCAACTGGAAGGAACCTTAGATAAGAACTCTAGGATAGTTGCCCATCGACGGTTTTCAAGACCGTTGCCTTAAACCACTCGGCCACGCTTCCAGCTCGTTTTGCGGCCGCCATAATACCGTAATGAAACAAGCTGTCAAACTCTCTGTGTCGCGGGTTGCGGGAGCTCTGATAGACTCCTAGCATCTGAACGTTTGAAACCACAGGTTTACCAAGGAGTGTCGCCATGCGCGAACAGGATTACGCCGTACACCACGGCCAGCAGGTCGAGCAGCAGGAGATCAGCAAGGTCCTGCGCAACACGTACAGCCTGCTGGCGCTCACCCTCGCCTTCAGCGGTGTCATGGCCTTCGTGGCCCAGCAGATGCGCGTCGGCTACCCGAACGTGTTCGTGGTATTGATCGGCTTCTACGGGCTGTTCTTCCTTACCAACAAACTGCGTGATTCGGTCTGGGGCCTGGTATCCACCTTCGCTCTCACCGGCTTCATGGGCTTTATCCTCGGCCCTATCCTGAACCGCTACCTGGGCATGGCCGGTGGCGCCGAGGTGGTCAGCTCGGCATTTGCCATGACTGCCCTAGTGTTCGGCGGCCTGTCGGCTTATGTGCTGATTACCCGCAAGGACATGAGCTTCCTCAGCGGCTTCATCACTGCGGGCTTCTTTGTCCTGCTGGGTGCTGTCGTGGCCAGCTTCTTCTTCCAGATCAGCGGCCTGCAACTGGCGATCAGCGCTGGCTTCGTACTGTTCTCGTCGGTCTGCATCCTGTTCCAGACCAGCGCGATCATTCATGGCGGCGAGCGTAACTACATCATGGCGACCATCAGCCTGTATGTGTCGATCTACAATCTGTTTGTCAGCCTGCTGCAGCTGTTTGGCATCATGGGTCGTGATGACTGACTGATTGATTGCTGCGTGAGAAAGCCCGCTTCGGCGGGCTTTTTTGTGGGAGCGGGCAAGCCCGCGAACACCGGCGAAGCCGGTGCCATGCACCGCGTCGCATTCTTCGCGGGCATGCCCGCTCCCACAGATGGTTTATTGGCAGATAGCACCCAATAACTGACCATAAGGTCAAATAATAAGGCGAATGGTCGTCGATCATGCCGCCATCGTGCTTTTCTCTACCCCAATCCGCCATCACCCCGTAGAATGCGCTCCTTTTTTAGTCCGGGGCAGCTTTTCGCAATGAGCTCACACGAACACAGCCCAGGCGCGGCGGCGCCTGCCAATGAACTGGTGCTTGGTCTGGAGGACAAGCCACGGCTGTTGATCGGCCTGCTGGCAGCACTGCAACATCTGCTGGCAATCATCGTCCCGATCGTCACCCCTGGCCTGCTGATTTGCCAGGCACTGGGTGTTTCCGCACGGGATACCAATCTGATCGTCTCCATGTCGCTGGTCATTTCGGGTATCGCCACCTTCGTCCAGTGCAAACGCTTCGGGCCGTTCGGTGCCGGGCTGCTGATCGTCCAGGGCACCAGCTTCAACTTCGTCGGCCCGCTGATTGCCGGCGGAGCGCTGATGGTCAAGCAAGGTACGCCGGTGGAAGGCGTCATGGCAGCCATATTTGGCGTGGTAATCGCCGGCTCGTTCGTCGAGATGGGCGTGTCGCGCATCCTGCCCTTCGTCAAACGCCTGATCACCCCGCTGGTAACCGGCATCGTGGTGTTGATGATCGGCCTGACTCTGATCAAGGTCGGCCTGATCAGTATGGGGGGTGGCTTCGGCGCCATGGCCAATGGCACCTTCGCCAATGGCGAGAACCTGCTGCTGTCGGGCGTGGTGCTGGCGATCATCGTCATCCTAAACCGCATCCCGGTGGTGTGGATGCGCAGCTGCGCCATCGTTATCGCCCTGGCGGTCGGCTATGCGCTGGCCGGCTACCTGGGCCGTCTGGATTTCACCGGCATGCACGAAGCCGCGCTGTTCCAGGTGCCGACGCCGCTGCACTTCGGCCTGGGCTTCTCCTGGGCATTGTTTATCCCGATGCTCGTGATCTATCTGGTAACTTCGCTTGAAGCCATCGGCGATGTCACCGCTACCAGCAAGGTGTCGCGCCAGCCGGTCGAAGGGCCGGTGTGGATGCAGCGGATCAAGGGCGGTGTGCTGGTCAACGGAGCCAACTCGCTGCTGGCCGGTTTGTTCAATACCTTCCCGAGCTCGATCTTTGCCCAGAATAATGGCGTGATTCAGCTGACAGGTATCGCCAGCCGCCATATCGGTATGTGGATTGCCGTGATGCTGGTGCTGCTGGGGCTGTTCCCGAGCGTTGCCGGGGTGATCCAGGCGGTGCCAGAACCGGTGCTGGGTGGTGCGGCCATGGTCATGTTCGGTGCGGTTGCGGCTTCGGGGATCAATATCCTGGCCAGCACTCGCCTGGACCGTCGTGCCCTGCTGATCATCGCTGTATCCCTGGCCCTCGGCCTGGGTGTGGCACAGGTGCCGGAGTTCCTGGCGCACATGCCGGCGGCGATTCGCAATGTGCTGGAGTCGGGCGTGGCTACCGGGGGTATCTGTGCCCTGGTGTTGAACTGGTTCTTGCCGGAGAGCAAAGAACAGGCTTGAGCCTAGCGTCCTTCTGTTAGGGCCATGGGGCTGCTTTGCAGCCCGCGCGACGCAAGGCCGCTCCTACACGGGGTCGCGCAGATCTGGATATTGGTTCAGGACAGAAAGCCCGCCCCGCCATGCACAAGCGGGCGCGGGCTTTTTTGCTTTATCATGGCACCATTCCTTTTGCATGAGTTATCCATGAAATTCGCTATCGCGGTGTTCTCCCCGGCCCATGCGCCCTCCTCGCGCCGCGCCCTGCGCTACGCCGAGGCGGTACTGGCCTGCGGGCATGAGATTGCCCGGCTGTTCTTCTACCAGGACGGGGTACACAGTGCCTCTGCCAACGTGGTCTCCCCCCAGGATGAGCTGGACGTCGCCGGCCAATGGCACGCCTTCATTGCAGCCAACCAGCTGGACGCAGTGGTGTGCATCGCCGCCGCCCTGCGCCGTGGCGTGCTCGACGAGGCCGAGGCCAACCGCTACCAGCGCCAGGCCGTGAACCTGCCCAAGCCTTGGGAACTGTCGGGGCTTGGCCAACTGCACGAGGCGGCGCAACTTGCCGATCGCCTTGTCTGCTTCGGAGGCGACTGAAATGGCCAAATCCTTGTTGATCATCAGCCGCCAGGCGCCGTGGAACGGCCCATCGGCCCGTGAGGCACTGGACATCGCCCTGGCTGGCGGCGCGTTCGATCTGCCGCTGGGCATGCTGTTCCTCGATGACGGCGTATTCCAGCTCGCTGCGGACCAGCAGCCCACCGCCGTGCAACAGAAGAACCTGGCCGCCAACTTGCAGGCGCTGCCAATGTTCGGTGTCGAGGAACTGTTCGCCTGCAGTCACAGCCTCACTCGCCGCGGCCTGGCAGCCGACAACCTGACGCTGCCGGTGCAAGTGCTGGACGACGCGGCACTGACCGCGCTGATCTCCCGTTTCGACCAGGTGGTAACGCTCTGATGACGACCCTGCATGTTATTGCCCACTCCCCGTTTGGCGACGAGCGCCTGGTCAGCTGCCTGCGCCTGCTCGGCACCGACGACGCCCTGCTGCTGTGTGGCGATGCGGTATATGCCTTGCGTAGCGGCAGCGAACCGCACCGCCAGCTGCAAGCCGCCGGCCTGGCCCAGCGCCTGTTCGCCCTGGAAGAGGACGTGCAGGCCCGGGCGGTCGGCAACGAGCTGGCCAAGGCCGTGGATTACGCCGGGTTCGTCGAACTGTCGCTGCATTACGACAAGGTCAACAGCTGGCTATGAATACCCTCAACGTTGGCGATCAGGCGATCGCCCTGGACAAGGACGGCTTCCTGGTCGACCTGCAAGACTGGTCCCATGCCGCCGCCGAGGCCCTGGCCGCACGCGAGGGCATCCCGCTGACGGCAGACCACTGGGAAATCCTCGAACTGCTGCGCCAGTTCTACCAGGAATACCAGCTGTCCCCGGCCACGCGCCCACTGATCAAGTACACGGCCCTCAAACTGGGCCCGGACAAGGGCAACAGCCCGCACCTCAACCGCCTGTTCAACGGCACTCCCGCCAAACTGGCCGCCAAGCTGGCGGGCCTGCCCAAGCCGACCAATTGCATATGACAGCACCTCGCCCGCTTACCCTTGAAACACCAGCCGAACATCCGTTCGCCGAATTCGTGCGTATTCTTGGCAAAGGAAAGCGCGGCGCGCGCGGCCTGACCCGTGACGAAGCCCGCGTGGCCATGACGCTGCTGCTGGAAGACAAGGTCGAAGACACCCAGCTCGGTGCGTTCCTCATGCTGCTGCGGCACAAGGAAGAAAGCGCCGAAGAACTGGCCGGCTTCACCGAAGCCCTGCGCGCGCAACTGCAGGCACCGCGTATCGCCGTGGACTTGGACTGGCCCACTTACGCCGGCAAGAAACGCCATCTGCCCTGGTATCTGCTGGCTGCCAAATGCCTGGCCAACAATGGCGTGCGCATCCTGATGCACGGTGGCGGTGCGCACACCGCCGGGCGCCTGTACACCGAGCAGTTGCTGTCCTTGCTGGACATCCCGCTGTGCCGTGACTGGGCTGCCGTCAGCCAGGCCCTGGACCAGCAGCGCCTGGCCTTTTTCCCGCTGCAGGACTGGGCGCCGCAGTTGCAGCGCATGATCGACCTGCGCAACACCCTGGGCCTGCGGTCGCCCATCCATTCGCTGGCCCGGGTCCTCAACCCGCTGGCTGCGCGTTGCGGCCTGCAGAGCATCTTCCACCCCGGTTACCAGGCGGTGCATCGCGAGGCCAGCCGCCTGCTAGGCGATCATGCCGTGGTGATCAAGGGTGATGGCGGCGAGATCGAAGTCAACCCCGATGTCATCAGCCACCTGTACGGCACCACTGCCGGCGAAGCCTGGGACGAGGAATGGCCAGCGCTTAGCGAACGCCGCCACGTGAAGCCGCCAAGCCTGCAGCCCGAGCAATTGCTGGTGGTCTGGCGCGGCGAGGCCGAGGACAGCTACGGTGAAATGGCCGTGGTCGCGACCATGGCCTTGGCCCTGCGCGGCCTTGGCCAGGACCGTGAGCAGGCTTTCGCCACCGCACGTGGTTACTGGAGCGCACGGAACCAATCGAATAACTAGATACTAAGGGGGCATTCTTTGCGCTAGTTATTCGAACGATTTCCCCTAGACTGGGCTCCAACGACAAACAACTTTGTTCCGAGGAGCTCACCATGGGCCTTTTGATCGACGGCCGCTGGCATGATCAGTGGTATGAAAACGGCAAGGACGGCACGTTCAAACGCGAAAACGCCCAACGCCGCAATCAGCTACCCGCTCCCGAAGCTGGCCGCTACCACCTGTACGTCTCGCTGGCCTGCCCATGGGCACATCGCACCCTGATCTTCCGTGCCCTCAAGGGCCTGGAGCCACTGATCGACGTGTCGGTGGTCAGCTGGCTGATGCAGGACCATGGCTGGACTTTCGACCAGCAGCAAGGCTCCAGCGGTGACCACCTCGACGGGCTGCAGTACCTGCACCAGCGCTACACCCAGGATGACCCGCACTACACCGGCCGCGTAACTGTACCGGTACTGTGGGACAAGAAAGAGAAACGCATCGTCAACAACGAGTCGTCGGAGATCATCCGCATCTTCAACAGCGCGTTCAACGAGCTGACCGGCAATACGCTCGACCTGTACCCACAGCCGCTGCGCCCGACCATCGAAGCGCTGAACGAGCGCATCTACCCTGCGGTGAACAACGGCGTGTATCGCGCAGGTTTTGCCACTACGCAGGAAGCCTACGAGGCTGCATTTGACGAAGTGTTCAACGAACTGGACTACCTGGAAGACTTGCTCGGCCGCAATCGCTACCTGGCCGGGGAATACCTGACCGAGGCCGATGTGCGCCTGTTCACTACCTTGGTGCGCTTCGATGCGGTGTACCACGGGCACTTCAAGTGCAACCTGCGGCGCCTGAGCGATTACCACAACCTGTCGAACTGGCTGCGCGAGCTGTATCAGTGGCCAGGGGTGGCGGGTACAGTGGACATGGAGCATATCCAGAAGCACTACTACATGAGCCACAAGACCATCAACCCGAACGGAATCGTGCCCAAGGGGCCACTGCAGGACTTCAACCTGGCGCATGATCGGGAGCGGTTGGCAGGCAAGGGGATCTGGCAGGCTTGAGATTGTCGGGGCCGCTTTGCAGCCCATTCGCAGCACAAGGCTGCTCCTACAGCGGATAGCTTTTTCTGTAGGAGCAGCCTTGTGCTGCGAATGGGCCGCAAAGCGGCCCCCACGATTTCAGCTGTTCTGCGAGCCTTCGAACCACGCCAGCTTGTCACGCAACTGCACCACTTCCCCGACAATCACCAGGGTCGGCGCGTGCACTTCATGCTGGGCCACCAGGTCCGGCAAGTCCGCCAGTGTGCCAGTGAACACCCGTTGATTTCGCGTAGTCCCCTGCTGCACCAGTGCTGCCGGGGTACTGGCCGCGCGGCCATGGCGAATCAGCTCGGCGCAGATGGTCGGCAAGCCTACCAAGCCCATGTAGAACACCAGAGTCTGCGCCGGCGCCACCAGGTCATGCCAAGGCAGGTTGCTGGTGCCGTCCTTCAGGTGCCCGGTCACGAAACGCACCGACTGGGCATGGTCGCGGTGAGTCAGCGGAATCCCACCATAGGCGGAACACCCACTGGCCGCAGTAATGCCCGGCACCACCTGGAATGGGATGCCATGCTCGGCCAGTTCTTCGATCTCTTCGCCGCCCCGGCCGAAGATGAACGGGTCGCCGCCCTTCAGGCGCAGCACACGCTTGCCCTGCTGGGCCAGATCGACCAGCAGTCGGTTGATCTGGTCCTGAGGCACGGCATGATCGGCGCGACGCTTGCCCACGTAGATACGCTCGGCATCGCGGCGGCACATCTCGATGATCGCCGGTGCTACCAGGCGATCGTACAGCACCACGTCGGCCTGCTGCATCAGGCGCAAGGCACGGAAGGTCAGCAAGTCCGGATCGCCCGGGCCCGCCCCCACCAGGTACACTTCACCGCCTTGCTGCACCGGCGCACCGTCGACCATCGCCTGCAACAGGCGCTCGGCCTCGGCGCCCTGCCCGGCCAGCTGGCGCTCGGCAATCGGCCCCTGGAACACGGTTTCCCAGAAGCCTCGGCGTTGGTTGACGTCCGGGTACAAGGCCTTGACCTTGTCGCGGAAGCGCGCGGCCAGGCCGGCCAGCTCGCCATAGGCGGACGGGATCCAGGCTTCCAGCTTGGCGCGAATCAAACGCGCCAGTACCGGGGCATCACCGCCACTGGACACCGCAACCACCAACGGCGAACGATCGACGATCGCCGGGAAGATCACCGTGCACAGGGCCGGCGCATCCACCACGTTGACGGGCAGGCTCAGGGCCTGCGCATCCGCCGACACCTGGGCATTGAGCCCAGGGTCGTCGGTGGCCGCGATCACCAGCCGGCAACCGACCAGATCGGCTGCCTGATAGCCGCGCACCAGCACCTCGCCGCCACCTTCCCGGGCCAACGCGGCCAACTGGCCGTCGACGTCCGGTGCAACCACGCGCAGCGCGGCGCCGGCATCGGCCAGCAGGCGCGCCTTGCGCAAGGCGATCTCACCGCCGCCGACGACCAGCACGCGGCCGCCCTGCAGCTTGTGGAACAGCGGCAGGTAATCCATTTAGCGGATAACCTCGACGCCACCCATGTAAGGCTTCAGCACTTCCGGCACACGGATCGAACCGTCGGCCTGCTGGTAGTTTTCCAGCACGGCAACCAGGGTACGGCCTACGGCAAGGCCGGAGCCATTGAGGGTGTGCACCAACTCTGGCTTGCCGGTTTCCGGATTGCGCCAGCGGGCCTGCATGCGGCGCGCCTGGAAGTCGCCGCAGTTGGAGCACGAGCTGATTTCGCGGTACTTGTCCTGGCTTGGTACCCACACTTCCAGGTCGTAGGTCTTCACAGCACCAAAGCCCATGTCGCCGGTGCACAGGGCCAGCACGCGATATGGCAGTTCCAGCAGCTGCAGCACGCGCTCGGCGTTGGCAGTCAGGCCTTCCAGGGCTTCCATCGACTTGGACGGCTCGACCACCTGCACCATCTCGACCTTGTCGAACTGGTGCTGGCGGATCATGCCGCGGGTGTCACGACCGGAAGCACCGGCTTCGCTGCGGAAGCAGGGGGTGTGGGCAACCAGCTTCAGTGGCAGCTGCTTGGCGTCGAGGATTTCACCGGCCACCAGGTTGGTCAGCGAAACTTCGGCGGTCGGGATCAGGTAGAAGTCGGCCTCGCCTTCACGGCTGATCTTGAACAGGTCTTCCTCGAACTTCGGCAGTTGGCCGGTGCCCTGCAAGGCCGGGGCCTGGACCAGGTACGGGGTGTAGTGCTCCTCGTAACCGTGCTCGCCGGTGTGCAGGTTGATCATGAACTGCGCCAGGGCACGGTGCAGGCGGGCAACCGGGCCACGCAGCACGGCAAAGCGCGCGCCAGAAAGCTTGGCGGCGGCTTCGAAGTCCAGGCCGCCACTGACTTCGCCGAGGGCGACGTGGTCCTTGATTTCGAAGTCGAAAGCCTTTGGCGTGCCCCAACGGCGCACTTCGACGTTGTCGTCTTCGCTGGCACCGACCGGCACGCTGGCGTCCGGCAGGTTGGGAATGTTCAGCAGGATACCGTCCAGTTCAGCCTGGATGCCGTCCAGTTCAGTCTTGCCGGCAGCCAGTTCGTTGGCCATGCGCTCGACGTCGGCCATCAGCGGCGCAATGTCTTCGCCCTTGGCCTTGGCCTGGCCGATGGACTTGGAACGGGCGTTACGCTCGGCCTGCAGCTGCTCGGTGCGGGTCTGCACCGCCTTGCGGCGCTCTTCCAGTGATTCGATGCGCGCGACATCCAGGCTGAAGCCACGGGAGGCCAGGCGATCCGCCACTTCCTGAAGTTGGCCGCGTAACAGTTTGGAATCGAGCATATCGTTCTCTCGTTATGTGTAGGTGTTGGTTCAGAATCGGGTCAGGGACAGGCCGACCCAGGTCGCGAGCAGCCCGCCCACCACGCTGATACCGGTATAGCCCAGAGCCAGCGGCACTTGCCCGCTCTCCAGCAGGCGTACGGTATCCAGCGAAAAGGAGGAAAAAGTCGTCAGGCCACCGAGGAAGCCGACGATCAGCCCGGCGCGCAGCTCGACCGGCACGATCGGCTTGTGCAGGAACAGGCCATAGAGCAGGCCGATCAGCAGGCAGCCAACCAGGTTGACCGCCAGCGTACCGAGATAGAAGTGTCGTGACCAGTGGGCAGCCACCCAGTTGGTGGTAGCAAAGCGCAACAAAGTACCGGCAATACCACCAGCGCTGACAGCGGCAATCAGTGCAATCACGGTTTTCTCCGCTGACGGGGGCTGTTGCGGTCAAGGTCGGCGAGGTGGCGCAGCTTCTCGCCAATCTTCAGTTCCAGGCCACGGGGCACCGGCTGATAGTACTGGCGCGGCTCGAGCTCCTCGGGGAAGTAGTCTTCGCCGGCGGCATAGGCGTCGGGTTCATCGTGGGCATAGCGGTACTCGTCGCCATAGCCCAGTTGCTTCATCAATTTGGTCGGGGCGTTGCGCAGGTGCAGCGGCACTTCCAGCGAGCCATGCTCGGCGGCCTCGCGCAGGGCGGTCTTGAAGCCCATGTACACCGCGTTGCTTTTCGGCGCACAAGCAAGGTAGGTGATGGCCTGGGCCACCGCCAGTTCACCCTCGGGGCTGCCCAGGCGCTCTTGTACATCCCACGCCGCCAGGCACAGGCTGAGTGCGCGCGGGTCGGCATTGCCGATGTCTTCGCTGGCCATGCGCACCACGCGGCGGGCAATGTACAGCGGGTCGCAACCGCCATCGAGCATGCGCGCGAACCAGTAAAGGGCTCCATCGGGGTTGGAGCCGCGCACCGACTTGTGCAACGCGGAAATCTGGTCGTAGAACGCCTCGCCACCCTTGTCGAAGCGGCGGCGGCTGTCGCCGAGCAGGCTCTGCAGCATCTCGACGTCGATCTCGCTGCCGTCTTCAGCCAGGTCCGAGGCGTTTTCCAGGAAGTTGAGCATGCGCCGGCCATCGCCGTCGGCGGCGGCCATCAGCATCTTGAAGGCGTCGTCGCCAACCCGCAGGTTGCGCTTGCCCAGGCCGCGTTCTTCTGTCAGAGCGCGGTTGACCAGCTTGCGCAGCGCTGCCTCATCCAGGCTCTTGAGCACATAAACCCGCGCCCGCGACAGCAATGCGTTGTTCAGTTCGAACGACGGGTTTTCGGTAGTGGCGCCAATGAACAGCAGCGTGCCGTCTTCCACATAGGGCAGGAAGGCATCCTGCTGCGACTTGTTGAAACGGTGCACTTCGTCGACGAACAGGATGGTGCGGCGGCCGTACTGACCAGCCTGCTGCTTGGCCACCTCGACCGCCTGGCGGATCTCCTTCACCCCGGCCAGTACTGCCGATACCGTTTCGAAGTGCGCATCGCAGAACTGCGCCAGCAGCCGCGCGAGGGTGGTCTTGCCCACCCCCGGCGGCCCCCAGAAGATCATCGAGTGCAGCGCACCCTGCTCCAGCGCCTCGCGCAGCGGTTTGCCGCGCGCCAGCAGGTGCTCCTGGCCGACATACTCGTCCAGGTTGGACGGGCGCAGGCGAGCGGCCAGGGGCTGGGCGACGGGTTCGCTTCGAAACAGGTCCATGGCGAGCTCTGGTTACTCCTTGATGACGTCCGCACCTTTGGGGATGTCGAACTTGAACTTGCTGTCCGGCACCGCCTGGTTGGCTTTCACGCCATTGAACAGGATGTTGGTGCGCTGGCCGACGCTGTCGATCAGCTGCATGTCGTTGATCAGGCCCTTGCGGAACGACACGCGCAGCGAGTCGAACAGGGTGTCCTTGGTCTTCGGCTTGAGGGTGAAGTCCATCACTTCGCCCTGCTCCTTCGAGCTGATGTCGAAGCTCTGGCTGATCTTCGACACGTCACCGGACAGCAGCAGCGCCGGGGTCTGGTTCAGGCGCTGGTCGAGCTTCTTGATGGTGGCCTGTTCCAGGTCCGGATCCCACAGGGTGACGTTCTTGCCGTCGGATACCACCACCTGCTCCTGCGGCGCATCGGTGTGCCAGTAGAACAGGCCTGGGCGCTTGACGGTCATCTTGCCGGAGGTTTCCTGCAGGCTGGTGCCGCCGGCATCCAGCGTCAGCTGGGAAAAGTTGGCCTCGATGGTCTGCGACTTTTCCAGCAATTGGGTCAGGCGTTGTACGTCTTGCTCACCGGCAAAAGCCGATACGGTGGCCGACACAGAAGCCGCGGCCAGGGCAGAAACCAACAGCATGCGAATCGCGCGCATGGGAGTCCTCATCGAGCATTGAAAAGACCGGGCGCCACCGTTGGCACCCGGCAAGGTGTACGTCAGTCGCGCGGGCCGCCCGGGGCAATCACTTCCCGCGAGCCGTTGCTGTTCATGGGGGTGACCACGCCGGCCATTTCCATGGCTTCGATCATGCGGGCGGCGCGGTTGTAGCCGATCTTCAGTTTGCGCTGCACGGCCGAGATGGATGCGCGACGGCTTTCCAGCACGAACTGCACAGCCTCATCATACAGGGCGTCGCTTTCCGAATCTTCGCCATCGCCACCACCACCACCGCCTTCGAAGCCGCTGCCGGCCTCCTCGACGCCGTTGAGGATGTCGTCGTTGTAGTCCGGAGCGCCGCGCAGCTTCCACGCCTCCACCACGCGGTGCACCTCGTCGTCGGAGACGAACGCGCCGTGGACACGGATCGGCAAGCTGGTGCCTGGTGGCATGTACAGCATGTCACCGTGGCCCAGCAACTGCTCGGCACCACCCTGGTCGATGATGGTCCGCGAGTCGATCTTGCTCGACACCTGGAACGCCATGCGGGTCGGGATGTTGGCCTTGATCAGGCCGGTAATCACGTCTACCGACGGGCGCTGGGTAGCGAGGATCAGGTGGATACCGGCTGCACGTGCCTTCTGGGCGATACGGGCGATCAATTCTTCGACCTTCTTGCCGACGATCATCATCATGTCGGCGAATTCGTCGACCACCACCACGATGGTCGGCAGGGTTTTCAACGCAGGCGGCTCGTCGTCCATGCTCTCGCGGCGGTACAGCGGGTCATGGATAATCTCGCCAGCTTCCTGGGCGTCCTTGATCTTGCGGTTGAAGCCGGCCAGGTTACGCACGCCCATGGCCGCCATCAGTTTGTAGCGACGCTCCATCTCGGCCACGCTCCAGCGCAAGGCGTTGGCAGCGTCCTTCATGTCGGTGACCACCGGGCACAGCAGGTGCGGGATGCCTTCGTAGATCGACAGTTCGAGCATTTTAGGGTCGATCATGATCAGCCGCGCATCTTCCGGGCTGGACTTGAACAGGATCGACAGGATCATCGCGTTCACACCCACCGACTTACCGGAACCGGTGGTACCGGCCACCAGCAGGTGCGGCATCTTGGCAAGGTCGGTGATCACCGGCTTGCCGCCGATGTCGTGGCCCAGGGCCAGGGTGACCGGCGATTTCTGCTCGTCGTACTGCGGCGTGGCCAGCACTTCGGAGAAGCGCACCATCTGCCGGTTTTCGTTGGGGATCTCGATACCCACGGTGGTCTTGCCGGGGATGACCTCGACCACACGCACACTGGTCACCGCCAGCGAACGCGCCAGGTCCTTGGCCAGGTTGGCGATACGGCTGACCTTCACGCCCGCGGCCGGCTGGATTTCGTAACGGGTAATTACCGGGCCCGGGTGGATCGAGTCCACCGCCACTTCCACGCCGAATTCCTTGAGCTTGATTTCCAGCAGCTGACCGACACCGGCCAGGGATTCCGGCGAGTACTCGATCTTCTTCTGTTCGGCCGGGTCGAGGATGGAAATCGACGGCAAGGTGCCTTCCACCGCGCTGTCGACGAACAGCGGCGCCTGCTTCTCCTTCATCACCCGCTTGCTCGGCTCCGGCGCCCTGGCGGGTGTCGGCGGCACGATCATCGGGGCCGCGGCAGGTTGTTCGCGGGAGATTATCGGCTCACGCGGTGCCGGCGACTCGCGCGGCACCACGGGCTCGCGTGACAGGGTTGGCTCACGTGGCTCGGCTGGCTGTGCAGATGCTTCTTCACGTTTGAAGATACGCTCGCGCAGCCCCGGCTTGGCCGGCTCGTGCCTGTCAGCGGCCATCGGCGCGGGCTTGACCGCCACCGGCTCGTCCTCGCGCAACTGCGCCTCCAGGCGTTTGCGCTCGTTGCGCGCTTCCCACCAACGGTTGGCGGCGCCCTGCACCAGCTCGAACAGGTCGAGAGTGATCTTGCCGGTCAGGTCCATCACCTTGAACCACGACAGGTCGGTGAAAACGGTCAAGCCGAACAGGAACAGGGCAATGAACATCAGCGTGCTGCCTTGCACGTTCAGCAGGTTGCGCGCCAGGTCGCCCAGGCTCTCGCCCAGTGCGCCACCGGCGGAGAACGGCATGCTCGCAGGCGGGTGGAAATGAATATGCGCCAGCGCCGCACCCGACAGCACCAGGAATACAAGGCCGATCAGCCGCCAGGAAAACAGCCAGCCGCTCCAGTCCCAGGGCTGGTGGCGTTCGCGAAAGATCTGCCAGGTCTTTATCGCCAGCAGCAGCGGGAAGATGTAGGCAAAGTACCCCAGTACCATGAACAGGATGTCGGCGAAGTAGGCACCGGCACGCCCGGCGGCGTTCTGCACCTGGTCGACGTTGCTGGTGTGGCTGAAGCCCGGGTCCGACGTATCGTAGGTCAGCAGCGCCATCCACAGGTACAGGCACAGGGCGCCGACAGCGATCAACGCACCTTCCTTGAGGCGATAATGCAGCTGCTGCCGCCACAGAGGGACGGGCAAGGGAGCTGGAGTTGCGGTGGATTTCTTCAAAACGCGTCTATTCCTGCGCGTGCTGCGCGTCCAATAGTGATCGGCCGACGGTGCGGCCAATGAACCACTACTTTTAACATTACTGCCCGCCAGCCGCCATGGCAGCACGCCGTAAGGAGCTTGAGTGGGGGCGACTTTCGTATACCTGCAATTTGAGCACGCATTGTCTTCTGTGACAAAGGCTTATGCTGTGTTTTTGCACAGGTGTGACAGCAAATGTAGCGGATGGTGCCTGCGGTTTCATGAATGTGTAGGAAATTGCCTATTTTCATCGCCAGTGCCGGCCTCTTTGCGGGCTCGCCCGCTCCCACAGGTACCCCGCAGGGTTCAGAGCCTGTAAATGGCCTGTGGAAGCGGGCAAGCCCGCGAAGAAGCCAAAGAGATTGACCCTGCTTTTCACCCGCGCCATGCTGCCCTCTCCCCTCCCCCACCGCACGATAGACCATGCTCACCTGGCTGACCCGCGACTCGTTGACCTTCCCGCCCCTGGAAAAGGCCCTGCACGACCCCAACGGCCTGCTCGCCGCTGGCGGCGACCTGAGCCCCGAGCGCCTGGTGCAGGCCTATCGCCATGGCTGCTTCCCGTGGTACCAGGACGGCCAGCCGATCCTCTGGTGGTCACCCGACCCGCGCACCGTGCTGCTTCCGGACCAGCTGCACGTGTCGCGCTCGCTGGCCAAGTTGATGCGCCAGGGCCGCTACCAGGTCAGCTTCGACACCGACTTCCCGGCGGTGATCGCCGCCTGCGCCGCGCCACGCGACTACGCCGACGGCACCTGGATCACCGACACCATGCGCGCCGCCTACTGCGAGCTGCACCGACGCGGCATCGCTCATTCGGTGGAGGTGCGCCAGGACGGCGAGCTGGTTGGTGGCCTGTACGGCCTGGCCATCGGCCAGCTGTTCTTCGGTGAATCGATGTTCAGCCGCGCCGACAATGCATCCAAGGTCGGCTTCGTGACCCTGGTCAACCACCTGCGCCAAGCCGGTTTCGTCCTCATCGACTGCCAGATGCCGACCAACCACCTGCACAGTCTGGGGGCACATGCCATCAGCCGCGCCGAGTTCGCCGCCTACCTGGCACGCCACCTCGACCAGCCCAACAGCGCCACATGGCTTCCCTAGGCGAGTTCCCATAGCTGGCTTACACTTAAAGCAAAGTCTCACCGAGGGGGTTGATCATGACAGAGTTGGCGCGGTTGAAGTTCTATGCCACTCAGCCCCACTCCTGCAGCTACCTGCCCGACGAACAGGCAACCACGCTGTTCCTCGACCCCAGCCAGCCGATGGACGTGCACGTGTACGCCGACCTTTCGGAAATGGGTTTTCGCCGCAGTGGCGATCACCTGTACCGCCCGCACTGCCAGAACTGCAATGCCTGCGTGCCGGCACGCATCCCGGCGGCGCGCTTCATCCCCAACCGCCAGCAACGGCGCATTCTCAAGCGCAACGCCGACCTGACCGTGACCGCCGCACGCCCGGCGTTCAAGGAAGAGTACTTCGAGCTGTACCGGCGCTACATCGAAACGCGCCACGCCGATGGTGACATGTACCCGCCCAGCCGCGACCAGTTTTCCACCTTCCTGGTGCGCGACCTGCCGTTCTGCTGGTTCTACGAATTCCGCCTGGAAGGCCGTTTGATGGCAGTGGCCGTGTGCGACCTGCTGCCCAACGGGCTGTCGGCGGTGTACACCTTCTACGAGCCGGAGGAAGAACGCCGCAGCCTGGGCCGCTTTGCCATCCTCTGGCAGATCACCGAAGCCCTGCGCCAGGACCTGGAGGCGGTTTACCTGGGTTACTGGATCAAGAACTGCAAGAAAATGAACTACAAGACGCAGTATCGGCCTATCGAATTGTTGATAAATCAGCGCTGGGTCACCCTCAACTGAAAGGCATTGGCTTGACACACAGTTTTCGGGCATAATCCACGCCACTTTTTTGCCCGGTGCGGTTATGCGTCGGGCCAACACTGGATCCGAGGGCTCTACTGCATGTCGAAAGAAGACAGCTTCGAAATGGAAGGTACTGTCGTCGACACCCTGCCCAACACCATGTTCCGCGTGGAGTTGGAAAACGGGCACGTCGTAACCGCGCACATCTCCGGAAAGATGCGCAAGAACTACATCCGTATTCTCACTGGCGACAAAGTCCGCGTCGAACTGACGCCGTACGACCTGAGCAAGGGCCGCATCACTTATCGTGCGCGCTAAGCTCAAGCCATGAAAAAGCCCGGCCATGTGCCGGGCTTTTTTGTACCTGTCAGATTGCAGGGGCTGCGTAGCAGCCCTGTGGGAGCAGGTTCACCCGCGAAGAGCCCAACGCGATGGAAGGCACCGGCTGCGCCGGTGTTCGCGGCTAAAGCCGCTCCCACAGGTACAGCCCTGCCCCGTTGTCACGCAACCTCGGCCGTCGTCTCGAAGTCGAACACCAGCTCGCCATCACGCAGGTCGACATGCACCACGCCACCATGCTCGGCCAGTTCGCCAAACAGGATCTCCTCGGCCAGCGGCCGCTTGATCTTGTCCTGGATCAGCCGCGCCATCGGCCGCGCGCCCATCTGCACATCGTAGCCCGAGGCCGCCAGCCAGCCACGTGCATCATCGCTGACTTCCAGTAGCACCCGTTTGTCTTCCAGCTGCGCCTGCAGTTCGATAAGGAACTTGTCGACGATGCTCTTGATCGTCTCGTGGCTCAGGCGACCAAACTGGATGATGGTGTCCAGGCGGTTGCGGAACTCCGGCGTGAAGCTCTTGCGGATGACTTCCATTGCATCGGACGCATGGTCCTGATGGGTGAAGCCGATCGAGGCCCGCGCGGCTGTTTCTGCGCCGGCGTTGGTGGTCATGATCAGGATCACGTTGCGGAAGTCGGCCTTGCGCCCGTTGTTGTCGGTCAGGGTGCCATGGTCCATAACCTGCAGCAGCAGGTTGAAGACTTCCGGGTGGGCCTTCTCGATTTCGTCGAGCAGCAATACGCAGTGCGGCTGCTTGGTGATCGCCTCGGTCAGCAAACCACCCTGGTCGAAGCCAACATAGCCAGGAGGCGCACCGATCAGGCGCGACACAGTGTGGCGCTCCATGTACTCGGACATGTCGAAGCGCACCAGCTCAACGCCCAGCGCCTTGGCCAGCTGCCGTGCAGCTTCGGTCTTGCCGACGCCGGTCGGGCCGGCGAACAGGAACGAACCGACAGGCTTGTCCGGCGACTTGAGCCCCGCGCGAGACAGCTTGATGGCGGTGGCCAGCGAATCGATCGCCTGGTCCTGACCAAATACGGTCAGCTTCAGGTCACGCTCGAGGTTGCGCAGCAGTTCCTTGTCGGAACTGGTCACGTGCTTCGGCGGAATCCGAGCGATCTTGGCGACGATGTCTTCGACCTGTGGCACATCGATGCGCTTGACGCGGTTGGCCTCCGGCTGCAGGCGCTGGTAGGCACCGGCTTCGTCGATCACGTCGATGGCCTTGTCCGGCATGTGCCGGTCATTGATGTAGCGTGAGGCCAGTTCAGCAGCGGCGCGCAAGGCTTCGTCGCTGTACTCGATGTTGTGGTGGCTTTCGAAGCGGCCTTTCAGGCCACGCAGGATGCCCACGGTGTCTTCGACCGATGGCTCGCTGACATCGACCTTCTGGAAGCGCCGCGCCAGGGCACGGTCCTTCTCGAAGATGCCGCGAAACTCCTGGAAGGTGGTCGAGCCGATGCAACGGATTTCACCGGACGACAGCAATGGCTTGAGCAGGTTGGACGCATCCATCACCCCACCCGACGCCGCACCGGCACCAATGATGGTGTGGATTTCGTCGATGAACAGGATCGCCTGCGGGCGCTTGCGCAGCTCGCCGAGCAGCGCCTTGAAGCGCTTCTCGAAATCGCCGCGGTATTTGGTGCCGGCCAGCAGCGCGCCGAGATCGAGGGAATACACCACGCTCTGCGCCAGCAGATCGGGCACCTGGCCATCGACGATGCGCTTGGCCAGGCCCTCGGCGATGGCAGTCTTGCCCACGCCTGCCTCGCCCACCAGCAACGGGTTGTTCTTGCGCCGACGGGCAAGAATCTGCGCCACGCGCTCCACTTCCTGCTCGCGGCCTACCAGCGGGTCGATACGGCCGGCACGGGCCAGTTCGTTCAGGTTGCTGGCATAGGCATCCAGCGGGTTGCTCGAGGAAGCGGTATCGCCGCCCTCTTCGTCCTGCATTTCCTGGTCGCTTTCGGAATGCGAACCATGGCCCGGCACCTTGGAGATGCCATGGGCGATGTAGTTGACCACGTCGATGCGGGCCACGCTCTGCTGCTTGAGCAGGAACACGGCCTGGCTTTCCTGTTCGCTGAAGATCGCAACCAGCACGTTGGCGCCGGTGACTTCACGCTTGCCGGAGCTTTGCACGTGGAACACGGCACGCTGCAGTACACGCTGGAAGCCCAGGGTCGGCTGGGTTTCGCGATCTTCGTCATTGACCGGGATCAGGGGTGTGGTGGAATCGATGAACTCTTGCAGGTCGTGCTTGAGTTTGTCGAGATTGGCGCCACAGGCGCGCAGAACGGTCGCGGCAGCCTCATTGTCAAGGAGTGCCAGCAGCAGATGTTCGACAGTCATGAACTCATGACGCTTCGAACGAGCCTCCTTGAAGGCAAGATTGAGGGTGACTTCGAGCTCGCGGTTTAACATAGCTTCACCTCATACCCAAGTGGTCGGCGATTAACCGTCCTTCTCGATTTCACAGAGTAGCGGATGCTGGCTTTCCCTGGCGTATTGGTTGACCTGCATAGCCTTTGTTTCGGCGATGTCACGGGTAAACAATCCGCACACTGCCCGCCCTTCGGTATGGACGGTCAGCATGATCTTGGTCGCCAGCTCGCGGTTCAGATTGAAGAACGTCTCGAGCACTTCGACGACGAAATCCATCGGCGTGTAGTCATCGTTGAACAAAACCACCTTGTACATCGGTGGCGCCTGCAGGATCGGCTTGGCTTCCTGAACTGCAAGACCTGAGCCGTCGTCCTCATTCGATTGCGGGCGATCCTGATTGAATGTTAGTCGAATCTCACTAGGTGCATGCATGGAAAGAATTTCATCATGAGCGACAGGTTAAGGTTGTGGGTTGACTGCGAAAGGCACGGCCAGCACAGGCGCCGGGCGACCTTGACTATCGGCAAAACGGTGTTACAACCAATAAGAACCCACCGTGGTCGATAAAGATCCGCGCAGTCAACCAGATTTTTCGCATGGTTCGTATGCGGATGACGTGGATGATACTCCAGTGATGGAGTCCTTTGCAGAGGGACATAGGGATGGCAAGCGGTAAAGTCAAGTGGTTCAACAATGCCAAGGGCTACGGATTCATCAATGAAGAGGGCAAGACTGACGACTTGTTCGCTCATTATTCAGCCATCCAGATGGACGGGTACAAGACGCTCAAGGCCGGCCAGGTCGTGAGCTTCGACATCGTCCAGGGCCCCAAAGGCCTGCACGCGGTGAATATCAGCAGCGCCACTGCCGCCGCGACCGCCAGGGCTCCGCAGACCAGCAGCACTGCCGACGCCTGAACTGCGGCGCCGCCTGCCGGCACGAAAAAACCGGCCGCTTCCTGACTGGAAGCGGCCGGTTTTCCGTTGCCTTACATGTGCTTGATCATTTCATCGCCAAAGCCAGAACTGCTCACCAGTCTGGCGCCGTCCATCAGGCGTTCAAAGTCATAGGTCACGGTCTTGGCAGCAATCGCGCCATTGGTGCCTTTGATGATCAGGTCCGCCGCCTCGGTCCAGCCCATGTGCCGCAGCATCATCTCCGCCGACAGGATCACCGAACCCGGGTTGACCTTGTCCTGCCCGGCATACTTGGGCGCGGTGCCGTGGGTGGCCTCGAACATGGCCACGGTGTCGGACAGGTTGGCACCCGGCGCAATGCCGATACCGCCCACTTCCGCCGCCAAGGCATCGGACAGGTAGTCACCGTTGAGGTTGAGGGTGGCGATCACGTCATACTCGGCCGGGCGCAGCAGTATCTGCTGCAGCATGGCATCAGCGATGGCGTCCTTGACGATGACCTCACGGCCGCTCTTGGGGTTCTTGAACTTCATCCACGGGCCACCATCGAGCAGCTCGGCCCCGAACTCGTCGCGCGCCACTTCATAGCCCCAGTCCTTGAAGGCACCCTCGGTGAACTTCATGATGTTGCCCTTGTGCACCAGGGTCAGCGACTCGCGGTCGTTGTCCACCACATACTGTAGGGCCTTGCGCACCAGGCGCTTGGTGCCCTCGCGGGACACCGGCTTGACGCCAATGCCGCAGTCCTGGTCGAAGCGGATCTTGGTAACGCCCATTTCCTCCTTCAGGAACTTGATTACCTTGTTCGCCTCGGGCGAACCGGCCTTCCACTCGATGCCGGCATAAATGTCCTCGGAGTTCTCGCGGAAGATCACCATGTCCACATCGCCGGGTTTTTTCACCGGGCTGGGCACGCCCTGGAACCACAGCACCGGGCGCAGGCACACGTACAGGTCCAGTTGCTGGCGCAAGGCCACGTTGAGCGACCGGATGCCACCGCCCACCGGGGTGGTCAGCGGCCCCTTGATCGACACCACATAATCACGCACGGCATCGAGGGTCTCCTGGGGCAGCCAGGTATCCTGATCGTACACCTGGGTGGCTTTTTCACCGGCGTACACCTCCATCCAGGCGATCCTGCGCTTGCCGCCGTAGGCCTTCTGCACGGCGGCATCGACCACCTTGATCATTACCGGCGAAACATCGACGCCAATCCCGTCGCCCTCGATATAAGGAATGATCGGGTTGTCAGGAACGTTAAGCGAATGGTCGGCATTGACGGTGATCTTCGCGCCGTCGGTCGGAACCTTGATTTTCTGGTATCCCATGCTTGCACTACTCCGCTGTCGGGTGTGATTGGACATCATGCGATCCACTGAGCCTAAACCACATCTGTCGACCTGCAAGCTGCAGGAGCGGCGGTGCGGCGATCCGACTGGCCTGTGAAGAATGCACCGCCGGCGCTGCGGCGTTTCGCCACATTGCCGCTTAGTCTTTGGTCTTATAAGTGGGCCGATATCACTTGGCCTTGCTGATTAGCCCGAATGGTTTGGTATACTCCGCCGCGACCGAAGGGTCATTGGGGCGATCCCTTGGAAAAATGCGGACCGCCCTTGGCCATGAAAGGCCGTAAAGCCCGGGCTGTTACCGCAGCTCAGCACTTGACGCTCGACTGATGCATCCACCATCACCGCTCGCAGCCTCTCGACTTTCCGCTCATGGCGCTGCCAGGGCGATGCGCCTACCCTGCGCACCACGAGACTCGAGCACGCTCAGCACACAGAGAGTTAACCCGCATGCCCACCCGTTCCAAGATCATCTATACCTTCACCGACGAAGCCCCCGCCCTCGCCACTTACTCGCTGCTGCCGATCATCGAAGCCTTCACCGCTTCGGCCGACATCGCCGTCGAAACCCGCGACATCTCCCTGGCTGGCCGCATCCTCGCCGCCTTCCCGGAGCAACTGGGCGCAGAGAAGCAAGTAGGCGATCACCTGGCGGAACTGGGCCAGCTGGCTACCACCCCTGAAGCCAACATCATCAAGCTGCCGAACATCAGCGCCTCGGTACCGCAACTGAAAGCCGCGATCAAGGAACTGCAGGGCAAGGGCTTCAACATCCCTGACTACGCCGACGAGCCGGCCACCGCGGAAGAGAAAGAATCCCGCGCCCGCTACGACCGCATCAAGGGTTCCGCCGTGAACCCGGTACTGCGCGAAGGCAACTCCGACCGCCGCGCGCCGCTGTCGGTCAAGAACTATGCCCGCAAGCACCCGCACAAGATGGGCGCCTGGGCTGCCGACTCCAAGTCGCACGTTGCTCACATGACCCAGGGCGACTTCTACGGCAGCGAGAAAGCCGCACTGATCGAAGCTGACGACAGCCTGCGCATCGAGCTGGTCGGCAAAGACGGCAACACCACCGTACTGAAAGATAAGACCGCGGTAAAAGCTGCCGAAGTCATCGACTGCGCCACCATGAGCCGCAAGGCCCTGAAAGCCTTCATCGCCGAGCAGATCGCCGATGCCAAGGCTTCCGGCGTGCTGCTGTCGGTACACTTGAAAGCCACCATGATGAAGGTCTCCGACCCGATCATGTTCGGCGTCATCGTCGAAGAGTTCTACAACGACGTGCTGGCCAAGCATGCCGCCGCCTTGGCTGAAGTCGGCTTCAACCCCAACAACGGCATCGGCGACCTGTACGCCCGCATCAAGGACCTGCCAGCCGAGAAGCAGGCCGAGATCGAAGCCGACATCCAGGCCCTGTACGCCCAGCGTCCGGCCCTGGCCATGGTCAACTCCGACAAAGGCATCACCAACCTGCACGTGCCGAGCGACGTCATTGTCGACGCCTCGATGCCAGCCATGATCCGCGACTCGGGCAAGATGTGGAACGCCGCCGGCGAACTGCAGGATGCCAAGGCGATCATCCCGGACCGCTGCTACGCCGGCATCTACCAGGCCACCATCGAAGACTGCAAGGCCAACGGCGCCTTCGACCCGACTACCATGGGCAGCGTACCGAACGTCGGCCTGATGGCACAGAAGGCCGAGGAATACGGCTCCCACGACAAGACCTTCCAGATCAAGGCCGACGGTGTCGTGCGCGTGGTCGACAGCAAAGGCCAGGTCGTTCTCGAGCAGAACGTCGAAGCCGGTGACATCTTCCGCATGTGCCAGACCAAAGACGCGCCGATCCAGGACTGGGTCAAGCTGGCCGTCAACCGTGCCCGCCTGAGCAACACCCCGGCGGTGTTCTGGCTGGACCCGGCCCGCGCCCACGACGGCGTCATGATCGAGAAGGTGCAGAAGTACCTGAAGGACCACGACACCAGCGGCCTGGACATCCGCATCCTGGCACCGGTCGACGCCATCAAGTTCTCCCTGGCCCGCATCCGCGAAGGCAAGGACACCATCTCGGTGACCGGCAACGTGCTGCGTGACTACCTGACCGACCTGTTCCCGATCATGGAACTGGGCACCAGTGCCAAGATGCTGTCGATCGTGCCGCTGATGAACGGCGGTGGCCTGTTCGAAACCGGCGCCGGCGGTTCGGCACCGAAGCACGTGCAGCAACTGGTGGAAGAGAACTTCCTGCGTTGGGACTCGCTGGGTGAATTCCTGGCCCTGGCCGCTTCCCTGGAGCACCTGGGCAACACCTACGACAACCCGCGCGCCAAAGTGCTGGCCAACACCCTGGACCAGGCCACCGGCAAGTTCCTCGACACCAACAAGTCGCCTTCGCGCAAAGTCGGTGGTATCGACAACCGCGGCAGCCACTTCTACCTGACCCTGTACTGGGCCCAGGCCCTGGCCGCGCAGAACGACGACGCTGCCCTGCAGGCACGCTTCGCACCACTGGCCAAGACCCTGACCGAGAACGAGGAGACCATCGTCGCCGAGCTCAACGCCGTCCAGGGCAAGCCGGCCGACATCGGTGGCTACTATGCCCCGGATGCCGAGCTGACCGCCAAGGTGATGCGCCCAAGCCAGACCCTGAACAGCGCCATTGCCGCCCTGTAAGGTTCGCTTGAAGTAACAGCACAAACCCCGGCCACGCACCGGGGTTTGTGCTTTCTGGACAAATGATATCTAGCGGCCAACACCTACCCTGTGGGAGCGGGTTTACCCGCGAATGCGATGCTGAAGCTACCGACGCATTCGCGGGTAAACCCGCTCCCACAGGGCCCGTGCCGGCCCTTATGGAGCTGTTCATGACCTGGCAACCCCACATCACCGTCGCCACCATCGTCGAACACGAAGGCAAGTTCCTCTTCGTCGAGGAATTCAAAGCCAACAAGCACGTCTTCAACCAGCCCGCCGGCCACCTTGAACCCAACGAGACCCTGCCCCAGGCCGCCCTGCGCGAAACCCTCGAAGAAACCGCCTGGGAAGTCGAGCTCACCGGCGTGGTCGGCATCTACCTGTACACCGCCCCAAGCAACGGCGTAACCTACCAGCGCATCTGCTTCGCCGCCCGTCCCGTGCGCCATCACGCCGACCTGGCGCTGGACAGCGACATCGTCCGCGCCGTGTGGCTGACCCGCGACGAACTGCTGGCCGACCCCGCCCGCTGGCGCAGCGAGCTGGTGCCACGCTGCCTGGACGACTACCTCAAAGGCCCCTTGCACAGCCTCGGCCTGCTGCGCGACTGACGCGCCGCCGCGGGTTTGATAGAATCGGCGTTTTTCCCCCTTGATACACACCGGTAACCATGACCAGCCCAGCACTCAAAGACCCCGCCAAGACCCGCGTCATCGTCGGCATGTCCGGCGGCGTGGACTCTTCCGTCTCCGCCCTTCTGCTCATGGAGCAGGGCTACCAGGTGGAAGGGCTGTTCATGAAGAACTGGGAAGAAGACGACGGCACCGAATACTGCACCGCCCGTGAAGACCTGGCCGACGCCCAGGCCGTGTGCGACCGCATCGGCATCAAGCTGCACACCGCCAACTTCGCCGCCGAATACTGGGACAATGTGTTCGAGCACTTCCTCGAAGAGTACAAGGCCGGCCGCACGCCCAACCCGGACATCCTCTGCAACCGCGAAATCAAGTTCAAGGCGTTCCTCGACTACGCCCTGTCGCTGGGTGCCGACCTGATCGCCACCGGCCACTACGTGCGTCGCCGCGATACCGGCGAGCTCACCGAACTGCTCAAGGGCCTGGACCCGAACAAGGACCAGAGCTACTTCCTGCACGCCGTCGGTGGCAAGGAAATCGCCCGCACCCTGTTCCCGGTCGGTGAGCTGGAAAAGCCCGAAGTACGCGCCATTGCCGAAAAGCACGGGCTGGCCACCGCAAAGAAGAAGGACTCCACCGGCATCTGCTTCATCGGCGAGCGCCGCTTCAGCGACTTCCTCAAGCAATACCTGCCGGCCCAGCCGGGCAACATCGAAACAACCGACGGTGAAGTTATCGGCCGCCACCACGGCCTGATGTACCACACCATCGGCCAGCGCCAGGGCCTGGGGATTGGCGGCCTGAAGGACGCCGGCGACGAGCCGTGGTACGTGCTGCACAAGGACCTGACCCGCAACGTGCTGGTGGTCGGCCAGGGCAATGAACATCCGTGGTTGTTCTCCCGTGCCCTGCTCGCTTCGGAAATCTTCTGGGTCAACCCGGTCGACCTCAGCAGCCCGCGCCAGCTCACCGCCAAGGTGCGCTACCGCCAGAGCGACCAGCAGTGCACCCTGGAACTGACCGATAGCGGTTACCGCGCAGTGTTCGACGAACCGCAACGTGCCGTTACCCCGGGCCAGTCGGTGGTGTTCTATGACGGCGAAGTGTGCCTGGGCGGCGGCGTGATCGAAGCCGCCGAGCCTTGGAGCCCGCGCGCATGAGCAACCTGCAGGAGCAGCTGATTGCGTTGGGCGGTGTGTTCCAGGCCGCCGTACTGGTCGACCGCATCGCCCGCACCGGCCAGGCCAGCGAGGCCAACGTCGGCTGCATGCTGGGCAGCCTGCTGGTGCGCGACCCCAAGGACACCCTGGAGGTGTTCGGCGGTGACGACCTGAATTTGCGCGACGGCTACCGCGCGCTGGTCGGCGCGCTGGAGCGCGACCCCAGCAGCCTGCAGCGCGAGCCGCTGCGTTACGCCCTGTCGATGCTGGGCCTGGAGCGCCAGCTGAACAAGCGCGGCGACCTGCTCGACACCATCGGCAACCGCCTGCCGCAAATCCAGGCCCAGGCCGAGCATTTCGGCCTGGTTCATGAAAATGTCATCGCTTCCAGTGGAGCCTTGTACCAGGACACCCTGAGCACCTTGCGCCAGCGCATCCAGGTGCATGGTGACATGCGCTTCCTGCAGCAGGCCAGCAACGCCTCGAAGATCCGCGCCCTGCTGCTGGCCGGCATCCGCGCCGCCCGCCTGTGGCGCCAGCTGGGCGGGCACCGCTGGCAGCTGGTGTTCAGCCGGCGCAAGCTGTTGAACGAACTGTACGACATGATGCGCAACCCCTCCTGACAGGGGTTTGACAGTTCCGGCCCTATCGCCGGCAAGCCAGCTCCCACAGGACTTGCACTGTGCTCAAGGCCGGTGCAGTACCTGTGGGAGCCGGCTTGCCGGCGATAGGGCCAGAACAGGCAATGCACAATGCACAGCTTATTTATGGCCCGACCTTTGGTCAGCCACCCGACTCGGGCGCAAAATTCATGTATGATATGCGCCCTTCCAAAAGCCTGACTGTCCGAGAACACCCCATGCAGCTTTCTTCGCTCACTGCGGTTTCCCCTGTAGACGGCCGTTATGCCGGCAAAACCCAGGCCTTGCGCCCCATTTTCAGCGAATTCGGCCTGATCCGTTTCCGCGCCCTGGTCGAAGTGCGCTGGCTGCAGCGCCTGGCCGCCCACCCGCAGATCGGCGAAGTGCCGGCGTTCTCCGCCGAAGCCAACGCCCTGCTGGACAGCCTGGCCACCGACTTCAAGCTCGAGCACGCCGAACGCGTCAAGGAAATCGAGCGCACCACCAACCACGACGTCAAGGCGATCGAATACCTCCTCAAGGAGCAGGCCGCCAAGCTGCCTGAGCTGGCCAAGGTCAGCGAGTTCATCCATTTCGCCTGCACCAGCGAGGACATCAACAATCTGTCCCACGCCCTGATGCTGCGCGCCGGCCGTGACGAAGTGCTGCTGCCGCTGATGCGCCAGATCGCCGACGCCATCCGCGCCCTGGCCCACGCCCACGCCGACGTGCCGATGCTGTCGCGCACCCACGGCCAGCCGGCTTCGCCGACAACCCTGGGCAAGGAACTGGCCAACGTCGTATACCGCCTGGAGCGCCAGATCGCCCAGGTTGCCGCCGTGCCGCTGCTGGGCAAGATCAACGGCGCCGTGGGCAACTACAACGCTCACCTGTCGGCCTACTCGCAGATCGACTGGGAGCAGAACGCCCGCGCCTTCATCGAAGACGAGCTGGGCCTGCAGTTCAACCCGTACACCACCCAGATCGAGCCGCACGACTACATCGCCGAGCTGTTCGACGCCATCGCCCGCTTCAACACCATCCTGATCGACTTCGACCGCGATGTGTGGGGCTACATCTCGCTGGGCTACTTCAAGCAGAAGACCGTTGCCGGTGAAATCGGCTCGTCGACCATGCCGCACAAGGTCAACCCGATCGACTTCGAAAACTCCGAAGGCAACCTGGGTATCGCCAACGCGCTGTTCCAGCACCTGGCCAGCAAGCTGCCGATCTCGCGCTGGCAGCGTGACCTGACCGACTCCACCGTACTGCGCAACCTGGGCGTGGGCTTTGCCCACAGCGTCATCGCCTACGAAGCCAGCCTGAAAGGCATCGGCAAGCTGGAAGTCAACGAAGCCCGCATCGCCGCCGACCTGGACGCCTGCTGGGAAGTGCTGGCCGAGCCGATCCAGACCGTGATGCGCCGCTTCAACATCGAAAACCCCTACGAGAAGCTCAAAGAGCTCACCCGTGGCAAGGGCATCACCCCGGAAGCGCTGCTGACCTTCATCGACGGCCTGGACATGCCAGCCGAAGCCAAGGCCGAGCTCAAGCAGCTGACCCCTGCTACCTACATCGGCAACGCGGCAGCACAGGCCAAACGCATCTAAGCTGACCGTCGCGTTCAACGCCCGGCCTGGCCGGGCGTTTTTATTCCCGAACGAAAATTACATTTTTTCAATAGGTTGAACATGAATCCTGATACTCCACTGCAGCTGCTGGGCGGCATCTCGGCCCGCGAATTCATGCGCGACTACTGGCAGAAGAAGCCGCTGCTGGTGCGCCAGGCATTCCCGGATTTCATCAGCCCGATCGACCCCGACGAGTTGGCCGGCCTGGCCCTGGAAGAGGAAGTAGAGTCGCGTATCGTGCTCGAGCACGGCGCGCACCCGTGGGAGCTGCGTCGCGGCCCGTTCACCGAGGACACCTTCGCAGAGCTGCCGGAAAAGGACTGGACCCTGCTGGTGCAGGCCGTGGACCAGTTCGTCCCGGAAGTGGCCGAACTGCTGGAAAACTTCCGCTTCCTGCCCAGCTGGCGCATCGATGACGTGATGATCAGCTTCGCCGCTCCCGGTGGCAGCGTCGGCCCGCACTTCGACAACTACGATGTGTTCCTGCTGCAGGGCCACGGCCAGCGCAACTGGAAAATCGGCCAGATGTGCAGCAGCGAAAGCTCGCTGCTGGAGCACGCCGACCTGCGCATCCTCGCCGACTTCGAACAGAGCGATGAGTGGACCCTGGAGCCGGGCGACATGCTCTACCTGCCGCCACGCCTGGCCCACTATGGCGTGGCCGTGGATGACTGCCTGACCTACTCGGTAGGCTTCCGCGCGCCAAGCGCCGCCGAAGTGCTGACCCACTTCACCGATTTCCTCGGCCAGTTCCTGCCCGACGAAGAACGCTACAGCGACGCCGACGCCCAACCGGTCAGCGACCCGCACCAGATCCAGCACGACGCCCTCGACCGCCTCAAGGCGCTGCTCGACAAGCACATGGGCGACAAGGACCTGCTGCTGACCTGGTTCGGCCAGTTCATGACCGAGCCGCGCTACCCCGAGCAGATCGTCGGTGAAGAGCTGTCCGAGGAAGAGCTGATCGATGCCCTGGAACAGGGCGCCATCCTGATCCGCAACCCGAGCGCGCGCCTGGCCTGGTCGGAATTCGAAGAAGACCTGCTGCTGTTCGCCAGCGGCCGCAGCTGCCCGCTGCCGGGCAAACTGCGCGACCTGCTGAAGCTGGTTTGCGCGGCCGACGCCCTGCACATCGACAACCTGGGCGAATGGCTGCAGGATGAAGATGGCCTTATGCTGGTACAGCAGCTGGTCAAACAAGGAAGCCTGGGATTCGCCAATGAATAAGATTCGTGTGCGCCTCGCCGACTGGCACAAGGACAACGCCGACATCCGCCGCATCCGCGAAGCGGTATTCATTGCCGAACAGCACGTGCCGCCGGAGCTGGAGTGGGATTCGGACGACCCGACCGCCGCGCATTTCCTGGCCCTGGAAGGCGACTACCCGATCGGCACCGCGCGCCTGCTGCCTGATGGCACCATCGGCCGGGTCTCGGTGCTGAAGGACTGGCGCGGGCTGAAGGTGGGTGACGCGCTGATGAACGCGGTGATTGTCGAAGCGCAGAACCGCGACCTGAAGCAGCAGATGCTCAGCGCCCAGGTGCACGCCACGCCGTTCTACGAGCGGCTGGGCTTTCGCGTAGTCAGCGAAGAGTTCCTCGAAGCCGGCATCCCGCACGTGGACATGGTGCGCGACTCGCGCGCCTGATCCACGACTTCCCCGCAGTGCCCCCCACAAATTCTCAAAATTGTGGAGGGGCCCCTGTGGGAGCGGGTTCACCCGCGTAGAGGCCAACACAGCCAAGACATCCCCCTGACAAAAAAACCTGTACATCCATCCAGATAAAACTTGCCTCCGCGCCCTCGCTTGCGCATCCTATCGCCCATCACCCCCGATGAAGCGTCCCCGGCCATGCGCCTGTTCCTCTGCGAAAAACCCTCCCAGGCAAAAGATATCGCCAAAGTGCTCGGTGCCAACCGCAAGGGCGATGGCTGCTGGCAAGGTACCGACGTCTGCGTGACCTGGTGCATCGGCCACCTGCTGGAAACCGCCCCGCCCGACAGCTACGACGAGCGCTACAAGCGCTGGAACCTGGCCGACCTGCCGATCATCCCGGAAAAGTGGAAGATGCTGGTCAAGCCCAAGACCGCCAGCCAGTTCAAGGCAGTCAAGCGCCTGCTCGGCGAAGCGCGCGAACTGGTGATCGCCACCGACGCCGACCGCGAAGGCGAAATGATCGCCCGCGAACTGGTCGAGCATTGCCGCTACCGCGGCCCGGTCCAGCGCCTGTGGCTGTCGGCACTGGACGACGCCTCCATTCGCAAGGCCCTGGCGCGGCTGCTGCCGGGCCACGAAACCTTCAACCTGTACCACTCGGCGCTGGGCCGTTCGCGCGCAGACTGGCTGATCGGCATGAACATGAGCCGGCTGTTCACCCTGCTGGGTCGCCAGTCAGGCTATCAGGGCGTGCTGCCGGTGGGCCGGGTGCAAACGCCTACCTTGCGCCTGGTGGTAGACCGCGACCGCAGCATCGCCGACTTCGTACCGGTACCGTTCTGGGCCATCGACGTGCAGCTCGAACACGCAGGATTTGGCTTCAACGCCCAGTGGCGCGCCCCCGAGGACGCCTGCGACGATCAGGGCCGCTGCCTGAACCAGGCCCTGGCGCAGCAGGCTGCCGCCGAGATCGGCAATGCGGGTACTGCCCGGGCCGTGAAGGTGGCCACCGAGCGCGTGCGTGAAGCGGCACCCCTGCCCTTCGACCTTGGCACCCTGCAGGAGCTGTGCTCGAAAAAGTTCGGCCTCGGTGCCCAGGAAACACTCGACATCGCCCAGGCCTTGTACGAAACCCATAAGCTCATCACCTACCCCCGTAGCGACTGCGGCTACCTGCCGCAAAGTCAGCACGCTGAAGCGCCCGCCATCCTCGCCGCCCTGCAACGGGCCGATGCCAGCCTGGCGCCGCTGCAGCCCTATCTGGAGCCGCAACGCCGCTCACGGGCGTGGAACGACGCCAAGGTCAGTGCCCACCACGGCATCATCCCCACTGCCGCCGCCAGCGACCCGTCGCGCCTGCCGGCCAAGTACAAGGCTGTGTACACCCTGATCCGCGCTCGCTACCTGGCGCAGTTCCTGCCCAACCACGAGTACGACCGGACCCAGGCCGATTTCGACTGCGCCGGCCATGCCCTGCGTGCAGTAGGCAAGCAGATCGTCGAACCAGGCTGGCGCCGTGCGCTGCCCGAGGCGCTGAACCCGGCCAAGGGCCGCGAGGCACCACCGGCCCAGGTGCTGCCGGCGCTGCACGAAGGCCAGGACTGCACAGTGCAGGGCCTGCAACTGAAAGACCTGTGGACCCAGCCACCCAAACCGTTTACCGAAGGCGACCTGATCAAGGCGATGAAGAACGTGGCCAAGCTGGTAGAGGACCCACGGTTGAAGCAGAAGCTCAAGGAAACCACCGGTATCGGCACCGAGGCCACCCGCGCCAGCATCATCCAGGGCCTGCTTGACCGCGGCTACCTGGTGAAGAACGGCAAAGCCCTGTCCGCCACCCCTGCGGCCTTCAGCCTGATCGACGCCGTGCCCCGCGCCATTGCCGACCCAGGCACCACGGCAATCTGGGAGCAGGCGCTGGACATGGTGCAGAGTGGCGAGATGACGCTGGAGGAGTTCGTCGCCCGGCAGTCGGCATGGATGGGCAAGCTGGTCGAACGGTGCAGCGGCATGCGCATGACCATCAGCGGGCCAGCAGCCGGGGCTGCGCCGCCGTGGAAGAAGAAGCGCAGGGGCGGCGGGAAAAGCAAAGCGGCCGCAGGCAAGCCAAGGCAGCCTCGAAAAAAGGCGACAACCTGAAGATTTTGCCCTCCCACGTCAGGCCCCTTCGCGGGTAAACCCGCTCCCACAGTTAAAGCGCCGACCTCAAGACCTGCGATGACTCTGTGGGAATGGGTTTACCCGCGAAAGGGCCAGGACAGGCAACACAACAACCCCAGGTAAACCACAAAGGCGGCCAATGCGTTGGCGACATGAAATTTACCTGCTAAATTTTCATGAAAATAATCAAAACAAATTTCATGAGACCCCTGCATGTTCAAACAATCCGCCCAGCACGTCGCCAGCTACTACGCCCAGACCTACCCCACCAGCATTCCCCTGCGCCCCACCCTGCAAGGCAGCCATGACACCGAAGTCCTGATCATTGGCGCCGGCTTCAGCGGCCTGCACACCGCCCTGCGCCTGACCCAGGCCGGCAAGCGCGTAACGCTGCTGGAAGCCAGCCGCGTGGCCTGGGCCGCGTCCGGCCGCAACGGCGGCCAGGCACTGCTCGGCTGGTCGTGCGACATGCCGCCGCTGGAAAAGGCCCTGGGCGTCGAACGCACCCAACGCCTGTGGGCCAGCATGTGCTGGGCCGCCGATGAAATGCGCGAACTGCCCGAGCGCCATGGCTTCGACATCGACTACCGGCTGGGCAGCCTGTGGACCGCCGTGCTGCCGCGCCGGGTGAAGATGCTGGAAGAAGCCCTGCACGAGGCCGAACACAAATGGGGCTACGACGCCCTGCGCCTGATCGGCCGCGACGAGCTGCCACAATGGATCGACAGCCCGCGCTACCAGGCCGCGCTATACGACGCCAAAGGCGCCCACCTCAACCCGCTGAAGCTGGCCCAGGGCCTGGCCAGCACCATCGAGGCGGCTGGCGGGCAGATCTACGAACAGAGCCAGGTACTCGACTACCAGAATGTCGGCGACGGCTATGTGGCCCGTACCGACCGCGGCGAAGTACGCTGCCAGGTGCTGGTGCTGGCCTGCAACGCCTACATCGACCGCCTCGACCGCAACCTGTCGCGCCGCCTGTTGCCGGTTGGCTCCTATCAGGTAGCCACCGCACCGCTGGGTGCCGACTTCGCCCAGTCGCTACTGCCGCGCAACAGTTGCGTGATCGACAACCAGTTCGTGCCCGACTATTTCCGCCTCACCCCGGACCATCGCCTGCTGTTCGGCGGCGGTTGCACCTACCTCGGCGGCATTCCCAAAGATGTCGCCAGCGCCACCCGCCCCTATCTGGAGCGGGTGTTCCCGCAGTTGGCCGGGGTGGCCATCGACTATGCCTGGGGCGGCCACATCGACTGCAGCATCCAGCGCACCCCGGATGTCGGCCGCGAGGGCCAGCGCTACTGGCTGCAGGGGTTCTCTGGTCATGGCGTGCTGCCTACACTGGCGGCGGCGCGGGCGGTCAGCGATGCCATTCTTGGCGACGACGACCTGCTGACGCTGTACCAAGGCATCGACAACGGCCGCTTCCCCGGCGGCGACCTGCTGGCGGCACCGCTGGAAGCCGCCGCCAAGGCCTGGTACCGGATGCGCGATCGTGTATGAAGACGCCGGCGCTTGATGCCCAGAAATTTCTCCTATCATCAATAGCTCCCTTCGCTTCCTGCACTCAGGAGACACAACCATGAGCTATGTAACCACAAAGGACGGCGTACAGATCTTCTACAAGGACTGGGGCCCGCGCGATGCACCGGTCATCCACTTCCACCATGGCTGGCCGCTCAGCGCGGACGACTGGGATGCGCAGATGCTGTTCTTCCTCGCCCAGGGTTACCGCGTGGTCGCCCACGACCGCCGCGGCCATGGCCGCTCCAGCCAGGTATGGGACGGCCACGACATGGACCACTATGCCGACGATGTGGCGGCGGTCGTCGCTCACCTGGGCATCCAGGGCGCCGTGCATGTCGGTCACTCGACTGGTGGCGGTGAAGTGGTGCGCTACATGGCTCGGCACCCTCAGGACAAGGTGGCCAAGGCAGTGTTGATCGCCGCCGTACCGCCACTGATGGTGCAGACTCCCGGTAATCCGGGTGGCCTGCCCAAATCGGTGTTCGACGGCTTCCAGGCCCAGGTGGCCAGCAATCGTGCGCAGTTCTACCGGGATGTGCCGGCCGGGCCGTTCTACGGCTACAACCGCCCGGGCGTCGAAGCCAGCGAAGGCATCATCGGCAACTGGTGGCGCCAGGGCATGATTGGCAGTGCCAAGGCCCATTACGATGGCATCGTGGCGTTTTCCCAGACCGACTTTACCGAAGACCTGAAGGGCATCCAGCAACCGGTGCTGGTGATGCACGGCGATGATGATCAGATCGTGCCGTATGAGAACTCCGGGGTGCTGTCGGCGAAGCTGCTGCCCAATGGCACGCTGAAGACCTACAAGGGCTACCCGCATGGCATGCCGACCACCCATGCCGATGTGATCAATGCGGATTTGCTGGCGTTTATCCGTAGCTGATGTGATCGCCTGCACCGGCCTCTTCGCGGGTAAACCCGCTCCCACAGGTACTGCACAGGTATTGAAATGTGCAGGTAACCTGTGGGAGCGGGTTTACCCGCGAAAGGGCCGGCACTGGCAACCCATACACCTCAGGATTAACATGCTTCCCTTCTAGCGCGGCCCTTTGCCGCCCCTTGCCTCCCTGCCTGCCAAGAAACCATGCCCTTCGAACTCACTGTAGAACCCCTTACCCTGCTGATCCTGGCCCTGGTCGCCTTCGTCGCCGGTTTCATCGATGCCATCGCCGGCGGTGGCGGCCTGCTCACCACCCCGGCGCTACTCACCGCGGGCATGCCGCCGCACCTGGTACTGGGCACCAACAAGCTCAGCTCTACCTTCGGCTCGGCCACCGCCGGCTTCACCTACTACAGGCGCAAGCTGTTCCACCCAGCGCAATGGCGCCCGGCATTGTTCGCCACCCTCGTAGGCGCTTTGCTCGGCGCAGTGATCGCCCACTTCATGCCGGCCGAATGGCTGAACAAGATGCTGCCGGTGATCGTCTTTGCCTGTGGCGTCTACCTGCTGTTCGGCGGCACGCCGAAGGCGCCGCTCGATGCCGATGCACCGATCAGGAAGAAATGGCAGGCGCCGCAAGGCTTTACCCTGGGCTTCTATGACGGCG
Source organism: Pseudomonas sp. TE3-3-F2023 (assembly GCF_036784815.1). Lineage (NCBI taxonomy): Bacteria > Pseudomonadati > Pseudomonadota > Gammaproteobacteria > Pseudomonadales > Pseudomonadaceae > Pseudomonas > Pseudomonas sp. TE3-3-F2023. The sequence continues at coordinate 4,508,157 of NZ_CP145113.1, forward strand.
TGGCCGGCCCGGGTACCGGGGCGTTCTGGACGGTCAGCACCCTGCTGCTCTACCCCATCGACCTGGTCCGTGCCAGCGGCGTGGCGCGCAGCATGAACTTCGTCAGCAACATCGCGGCGCTGACGGTGTTCATCATTTCCGGGCAGGTGGACTACATCGTCGGCCTCTGCATGGGCCTGTCGGTGATGGTCGGCGCGTTCTTCGGCGCACGCACGGCGATCAGTGGCGGCAGCAAGTTCATCCGCCCGGTGTTCATCACCGTGGTGCTGGCATTGACCGTGCGCCTAGCGTGGCAGCACTGGTTCGGCCAAGCCTAGGCGGCGCGCAACGTACAGATCGATCAGGTACCGGGCAATCGACCGCCCGGCCGGCAGCGGCGGCAGGTCGTGGACGCTGAACCACTTGGCATCCTCGATCTCGTCCGGCTGCATGACGATCTCGCCGCCAGCGTATTCGGCGTGGAAGCCGAGCATCATCGAATGCGGGAACGGCCAGCACTGGCTGCCGACGTACTGAATGTTCTTCACTTCCACCGCCACCTCTTCACGCACTTCGCGCACCAGGCAGTCCTCGGCCGACTCGCCCGGTTCGGCGAAGCCTGCCAGGGTGCTGTACACCCCGGTGACGAAACGCGGCGAGCGCGCCAACAGGATTTCGTCGCCACGGGTCACCAGCACGATCATGCTCGGTGAAATGCGCGGGTAACTGCGCAGGTCGCACGGCTGGCAGTACATCGCCCGCTCCCAGCGAATCTGCGTCATCGCCTGGCCGCAGCTGCCGCAGAAGCGGTGCTCGCGGGCCCAGGTGCCGATCTGCGCGGCATAGCCCAGCACTTTGTAGGTGTCGAAATCACCCTCGAGCATGAACGCGCGCAGGCCCCGCCAAATGCAGCCAGGCACGTGGGTTGCGCTGCGCAGCTCCAGCAGGAACACCGGATGGCCGTCGAAGTGGCCGATGCCGTGCTCGCACAGTACGTCGAGGTCCTGGCGCTTGAGCCAGTCGCGAGGGAACAGCGCGCCGTTGTCGTCCACCAGGAACCCTTCCGGGCTGCGGGCCACGGCCAGCCCCCCGTTGATCTGCGGGTCGATTACTGCGGTAGTCCAGCGTGCTGACATGTCGGGGTTCCTTTACTGCGCGTCCCCCGGCCCGATCAGTCGGCGAACGTCGGTTTCTGTTTGCTCATGTGCGCCGCCACCGCCACCCGCAGGTCTTCGGACTGCAGCATCGCGGCGTTCCAGGTAGCGATGTACTCCAGGCCATCGTCGATGCGATGGTCACGCATGTAGCTGAGCATTTCCTTGGTGCCGGCCACGGCAATCGGCGATTTTGCGGCAATCTCGCCGGCGATGGCAAAGACCCCTTCCATCAGTGCGGCCTGGTCATCATAGACCCGGTTGACCAGGCCGATGCGCAGCGCCTCTTCGGCCTCGACATTGCGCCCGGTGAAAGCCAGCTCACGCATCATGCCGTCACCGATGATACGAGGCAAACGTTGCAGTGTGCCGACATCGGCGGCCATGCCCATGTCGATTTCCTTGATCGAGAACTGCGCGTCGCGGCTGCAGTAACGCATGTCGCAGGCCGAGATCAGATCGATGGCGCCGCCAATGCAGTAACCCTGCACTGCCGCCAGTACCGGCTTGCGGCATTTGTCCACGGCATTGAACGACGCCTGCAGGCGCAGGATTGTGCTGCGCAGGAAACGTGCGTTACGACCCACGTCCTTGCCCATCTGCCCGGCCAGCGAAGCCAGCATCATCAGGTCGATACCAGCGGAAAAATGCTTGCCTGCCCCGCTGATCACTACCGCCCGCACCGCATCGGTGTCGTCGATCCACTGGAAGATATCCACGATCTCTTCCCAGAAGGCCGCATTCATCGCGTTGACCTTCTCTGGGCGGTTGATCTGAACGTGGGCGATGCTGTCGGTCAGTTCGACCTTGAATGCGCTGTACTCGGTCACGGGCGGCACTCCTGCGGGTGAAGGGTTCATGGCACGGATGGTAACCCAGCCGGGTGACCGCACTTGTGCCAAAAACGGGACTTTACGCCTTGCCTAAGGCGCGCTGATCCGGCACCGTGCGCCATCGCCGAATCATAAGGATACAAATTCATGTCGCGCTCCCTGACCGGCGCCCTGGCCCACAGCTTTCTGGGCCAGTCGCCGCTTTGGTACAAGGCAGTCATCTGCCTGTTCCTGGTGCTCAACCCGCTGCTGCTTATGACCGTCGGCCCGGTGGCCGCCGGCTGGGCACTGGTGCTCGAATTCATCTTCACCCTTGGCATGGCGCTGAAGTGCTACCCGTTGATGCCTGGCGGCCTGCTGCTGGTCGAGGCCCTGCTGTTGCAGATGACCACCCCACAAGCCCTGTATGAAGAGCTGCAACACAACTTCCCGGTGATCCTGCTACTGATGTTCATGGTGGCGGGCATCCACTTCATGAAGGAACTGCTGCTGTTCCTGTTCTCGCGCATCCTGCTGGGGGTGCGTTCGAAGGCGATTCTGGCGTTGCTGTTCTGCGTGCTGTCGGCATTCCTGTCGGCGTTTCTCGATGCGCTGACCGTGACCGCCGTGATCATCAGCGCCGCGGTCGGTTTCTATGCGGTGTACCACCGCGTAGCCTCCGGGGCCAACCCGCGCGAAGACAGTGCGCTGGACAGCGACCAGCAGGTCGCACAGTTGCACCGCGAAGACCTCGACCAGTTCCGCGCCTTCCTGCGCAGCCTGCTGATGCATGGCGCGGTGGGTACCGCCCTGGGCGGCGTGTGCACGCTGGTGGGCGAGCCGCAGAACCTGCTGATCGGCCATGAGATGGGCTGGCACTTTGCCGATTTCTTTCTGAAGGTGGCGCCGGTGTCGTTGCCGGTGCTGGGCGCCGGCCTGCTGACCTGCGTACTGCTGGAGAAGCTGCGCCTGTTCGGCTACGGCACGTTGATGCCCGAGCCGGTGCGTCAGGTACTGGCCGCCTACGCCGCCGAGGACGATGCTGCACGTACCACTGCCCAGCGCATCGCGCTTTGGGTGCAAGGGTTCGCCGCACTGATCCTGATCGTCTGCCTGGGCCTGCATGTTGCCGAGGTCGGCCTGATCGGCCTGATGGTGATCGTGCTGATCACGGCATTCACCGGCATTACCGACGAACACCGCCTGGGCCGTGCCTTCCAGGACGCCATGCCGTTCACCGCTTTGCTGGTGGTGTTCTTCGCCGTGGTGGCGGTAATTCATCAGCAGCAACTGTTCAGCCCGCTGATTGCCTGGGTGCTGGGGCTGCCGGCAGAGCAGCAGCCGGGCATGCTGTACCTGGCCAACGGCCTGCTGTCGGCCATCAGCGACAACGTATTCGTTGCCACCATCTACATCACCGAGGTGAAGCAGGCATTTCTCAATGGCAGCATGAGCCGCGAGCATTTCGAGACGCTGGCGGTGGCGATCAACACCGGCACCAACCTGCCGAGCGTGGCTACGCCGAATGGGCAGGCGGCGTTCCTGTTCCTGCTGACTTCGGCGATTGCACCGCTGATCCGGCTGTCGTATGGGCGAATGGTGTGGATGGCCTTGCCCTATACCGTAGTGATGGGTGGGTTGGGGTGGTGGGCGGTCACCTACTGGCTGTGATGTAGCTTGTACCGGCCCTATCGCCGGCAAGCCAGCTCCCACAGGTTTTACGCTGCACCCAAGGACTGTGGTGTACCTGTGGGAGCTGGCTTGCCGGCGATAGGGCCAGTGCAGACACAGCACAAGGCCCCGTCGATTCTGCTGCCCGCCATTCGACTATCCCATGCCCACAGCCACCCCGGCTGCCAACAGGAGAGTCCCCATGCGCAAACTCATCGTAGCCGCCTTCATCAGCCTCGACGGTGTCATGCAGGCCCCCGGCGGCCCGCAGGAAGACACCAGCGGCGGCTTCACCTACGGCGGCTGGATCGTGCCCTACGCCGAGGAAGTCTTCGGCCAGGCCATGCAGGCCCTGTTCAGCCAGCCCTTCGAGCTGCTGCTGGGCCGTCGCACCTACGACATCTTCGCCGGCTACTGGCCAAAGGTAAAAGACAGCTCGGAAGACTTCTCCATCGCCAACCTGTTCAACAGCGTGCCCAAGCACGTGGCCACCCACACCCCCGCAACCCTCGACTGGCACAACAGCCACTCCCTGGGCGCGGACGTCACCGCAGCGGTCCGCGCGCTGAAACAACAGGACGGCGCCAACCTGCTGACTCAGGGCAGCAGCGATCTGGTGCAACAACTGCTGTCGGCGGGCCTGGTCGATGAACTGCAACTGCTGATCCACCCGTTGCTGCTCGGCCACGGCAAGCGCCTGTTCGGCGACGATGCGGCAGCGGCGGCCTTCACCCTGCAGCACTCGCAGGTTTCGCCCAAGGGCGTGGTCATCGCCCGCTACGTGCGTGCCGGCGAAGTGCAGACCGGTTCGTTCTGAAAGGCACGATTCTGTACAACTTTTGCCTCTCGCCCGCATCGAAACACAGGTAAGCCCTGTCCGTATCAAGGAGGTTCACCATGGCGCTACGCAACACGTTGCTACTTTCCTGCATGACCCTGGCCCTGCTCGGCTGCGCCGGCAACGATCACCCGGCGCCGCCGCGCACCCAGCAGGTCGACCTGCAACGTTACCAGGGCACCTGGTACGAACTCGCGCGGCTGCCGATGTTCTTTCAGCGCAACTGCGTGCAGTCCGAGGCGCGCTATGGGCTGCGAGAGGACGGCCGCATCGACGTGACCAACCGCTGCCGGGAAAAGGACGGCCAGTGGAACCAGGCCAAGGGCATCGCCGAAGCCCAGCAACCGGGCAGCACCGACAAGCTCTGGGTGCGCTTCGACAACTGGTTCAGCCGCCTCGCGCCCGGCCTGACCAAGGGCGAGTACTGGGTGCTGTACCACGACCAGGACTACCGCGTGGCGTTGGTCGGCCACCCGAACCGCGAATACCTGTGGCTGCTTTCGCGCACGCCCGCGGTCACCGACCAATTGCGCGAGCAATTGCTGACGATCGCCCGGGAGCAAGGCTATGACACCAGCAAGCTCATCTGGCGGCAGGCCGAGTAGGCAAGACCTGGCGCGCCATCGACGACATGCGGCAATCCGGCTAAGGTGTGCGCCCCCGTACACCTTGAAGGAACGAGCCCGTTGAGTACCACGCCGCCATCAGCACCTTGTCTTCGTCTGACGCACATCGGCCCGCTGGTACTGGCGTCACTGCCGGACTGAAACAAGGAGGCAGACCATGGACCTGCTGTTTCTGGGCACCTCCGCCGGCGTGCCGACCACGGCGCGCAACGTCAGTGCCACCGCTGTGATCGAAGCCAGTGGCAGCCACTGGTACCTGGTCGACTGCGGCGAAGGCACCCAGCACCGGCTGCTGCATACGCCGCTGTCGATTCGCGACTTGCGTGCCATCTTCATCACCCACGTGCATGGCGACCATTGCTTCGGCCTGCCGGGCCTGCTGGCCAGCGCCGGCATGAGCGGGCGCACCCAGCCACTGGACCTTGTTCTGCCCGCCGCCCTGCACGACTGGGTGCGCCAGGGGCTGGTGGCCAGCGATACCTTTTTGCCGTTCGAACTGCGCCTGCTGGCCGTGGAAGAACTGGTGGAGTGGCGCAGTGACGCCCTGCAAGTGACCAGCGTGCAGCTTTCGCACCGGGTGCCGAGCGTCGGCTTCGTGTTCACCGAACTAAAACCCGAACCGCGGCTGGACATCCCGCGCCTGGAAGCCGAAGGCATCCCCCGCGGCCCGTTGTGGGGCGACCTGGCCAAGGGCCTGACGGTGCCGCATGGCGGGAGGCTGCTGCACGGCAATGACTACCTACGCCCTTCACGCCCGCCACGGCGGGTGATCGTGTGCGGCGACAACGACAACCCCGAGCTGTTGGCCGACGTTGCCGAGGGCGCGGACGTGCTGGTGCACGAGGCCACGTTCACCCTGGCGGTGGTCGAGCGCACAGGGGTCACCTTCGGCCACAGCACCGCGGCTGCAGTGGCGCGCTTTGCCGAAACTGCGGGCGTGCGCAACCTGGTGCTGACGCACTTCAGCGCCCGCTACCAGAGCGACCCACGGCGCAGCCCGAGCATCGACAACGTGCGCGACGAAGCCCTCGCCCACTACAGCGGGCGGCTGACCCTGGCGCAGGACCTGCAGCGTTATCACATTGGGCGCGATGGCTGTCTTGAGCCCGCGGGATGAATTGTGGAGCTTCGCAGGTGCTCGCCACAACCCGCTGCTCCACTATGCCGCCAACCGGCCACTGGCAATCGCCTCGGACGCCGCCAGCATCGCGCGCAGCAACACCGCGCAGCCCGCGGCGAGGTCCTCGGGTGTGGCGTTCTCGATCTCGTTATGGCTGATACCGTTCTCGCACGGCACGAAAATCATCCCCGCCGGCCCCAGTTCGGCCAGGAAGATCGCGTCGTGCCCCGCGCCGCTGACAATGTCCATGTGCGGCAGGCCCAGCGCCTGCGCAGATTCACGCACAGCATCGACACACCCCTGGTCGAAGTACAACGCCGGGAAATCGGCCGTGGGTACCAGTTCGTGGCTCAGGCCATACCTGGCACAGGTCGCCTCGATCACCGCGCGCACATCGGCAATCATGGCATTCAGCTGCTCACCCTCCAGATGACGGAAGTCCAGGGTCATGCGCACTTCGCCCGGGATCACGTTGCGCGAACCTGGGTAGGCCTGCAGGCAACCCACCGTGCCACAGGCATGGGGCTGGTGGCCGAGGGCGGTGCGGTTGACTGCCTCCACCACCGCCGCCGCGCCAACCAGGGCGTCCTTGCGCAGGTGCATGGGCGTAGGGCCGGCGTGCGCCTCGACACCGCGCAGGGTCAGGTCGAACCACTTCTGGCCCAGCGCGCCCAGCACCACGCCGATGGTCTTGCGCTGATCTTCGAGGATCGGGCCCTGCTCGATATGCGCTTCGAAATAGGCCCCCACCGGGTGGCCTGACACGACGCGCGGGCCGGCGTAGCCGATGGCGTTCAACGCCTCGCCAACGCTGACACCCTGGGCGTCGCGCTTGGCCAGGGTTTCCTCCAGGGTGAACTTGCCGGCGAACACCCCGGAGCCCATCATGCAGGGCGCAAAGCGCGAACCTTCCTCGTTGGTCCACACCACCACTTCCAGCGGTGCTTCGGTTTCCACGCCGAGGTCGTTGAGGGTGCGGAGCACCTCCAGCCCGGCCATCACCCCGAAGCAGCCGTCGAACTTGCCACCGGTGGGCTGCGTGTCGATGTGGCTACCGGTCATCACCGGGGGCAGCTTGGGGTTACGCCCCGGGCGACGGGCGAAGATGTTGCCGACGGCGTCGATGCTGACCGTGCAACCGGCGGCCTCGGACCACTGCACGAACAGGTCGCGGGCCTGGCGGTCGAGGTCGGTCAGGGCCAGGCGGCACACGCCGCCCTTGGCGGTGGCACCGAGGCGGGCCAGGTCCATCAGGGACTGCCAAAGGCGGGTGCTGTCGATATGGTGAGTGGTGGTCTTCAGGATCTCTTTGACTGGGGTCACGGGTTTCTCCTTCAGGCTTTTCTGTTGTCTGTGCTGGCCTCTTCGCGGGTAAACCCGCTCCCACAAGGACAGCGCTGGCCTCGGGACCTGCGCTGTACCTGTGGGAGCGGGTTTACCCGCGAAAAAGCCAGCGCGGTCTCACGGCAAGGGCTTGGCCACTCGCGCCGGGCTGCGCGCGACCACGCCGGCGAAGAGGTAATACAGCGCCCCACCCAGCAGCGAACCGGTGAACCAGCCGTAGTCGTAGAACCAGCTGAAACTGTTGTTGCCAATCGCCATGACGGTCAGCGCCACCGGCAACGCAAAGGCGGCAAAACCGGCCCAGTTCCACGCCGGGTACACGTCGTCGCGGTACAGCCCGGCCAGGTCCAGCTTCTGCCGGCGAATCAGGAAGTAGTCCACCACCATGATCCCGGCGATCGGCCCCAGCAGGCTGGAATAACCCAGCAGCCAGTTGGAGTACACACTCTCCAGGCTCAGGTCGGAGACGATCCAGCCCAGCTTCTTCAGCAACTCATGCCCCATAAGCGCCAAGCCGATGAAGCCGGTCAGCCACACCGCTCGGCTGCGACCGATCAGGCGTGGGGCGATGTTCTGGAAGTCGTTGGTCGGCGACACGATGTTCGCCGCGGTGTTGGTCGACAGCGTGGCGATCACGATCAGCGCCATGGCCAGGGCCACCCAGAACGGGCTGTGGATCTTGCCGATCAGGCTGACCGGGTCGGACACGGTCTCGCCAACCAGCGACGCCGAGGCAGCGGTCAGCACCACGCCCAGCGCGGCGAACAGGAACATGGTCAGCGGCAAGCCGAAGATCTGCCCGAGAATCTGGTCCTTCTGGCTGCGGGCGTAACGGCTGAAGTCGGGAATGTTCAGCGATAGCGTGGCCCAGAAACCGACCATGGCGGTAAGCCCGGCGCAGAAGTAGCCGAGCATGTTCGCTCCTTCCGGGCGCTTGGGCGGCTGGGCCAGCAGTTCGGTCATCGACATGTGCGGCAAGGCCCAGAACAGCAGGCCTACGCCAACCGCCACCAGCAGCGGTGCCGACAGCGTTTCGAGCCACTTGATCGACTCGGCGCCGCGCAGCACCACCCACAGGTTCAGGCACCAGAAGATCATGAAGCCGATCACCTCGCCAGTGCCGCCCAGGGCCTTCCAGCCGTCGAACACCGAGCCGAGGAACAGGTGGATGGCCAAGCCGCCGAACATGGTCTGGATGCCGAACCAGCCACAAGCGACTACCGCGCGGATCAGGCATGGCACGTTTGAGCCGATGATGCCGAACGACGAACGCAGCAGCACCGGGAACGGAATGCCGTACTTGGTGCCAGGGAAGGCGTTGAGGGTGAGCGGAATCAGCACGATCAGGTTGGCCAGCAAGATCGCCAGCAAGGCTTCGCCCACGCTGAGGCCGAAGTAGGCGGTGAGCACGCCGCCGAGGGTGTAGGTGGGCACGCAGATGGACATGCCCACCCACAGGGCGGTGATATGCCATTTGTTCCAGGTACGCTGGTGCACCTTGGTCGGGGCGATGTCGTGGTTGTAGCGCGGGCTGTCGAGAACATCGCTGCCCTCGGACAGCTCGAACAAGCCATCCTGCTCGACCACTTCCGATCTGCTTTGCTGCATGGGAGCCTTCTCCAGATTTTTTGTAGTTGTTTGCCCATCGGGTTCACTCGATGGCCGGAGTACACACGCATTCATGTGTTTGAAAATCTCGACCAGATTTTCATCTTGTCAAGTTAGTCAACGCTTTGGAGAACCGCGCAGTCAGCGCACTGAAATAAATTAACCCTTTAATATCAATATCTTAAAAACCACAAATTTAATGTGAAAATCTTCTTGCCGAATCCAGGATCTGCATCTAGCCTCGAATCTTGTCAGGCCTGACAGGATTAACCACCCCTGCCCGCCCTGCACCAAGACAATTCCAAGAACCGGCCCAGACCGGTCAGCCTGCGAGGAAAACGGCATGTCCCTGTTGATCCGTGGCGCCACCGTGGTCACCCACGAAGAGAGTTACCCCGCCGATGTCCTGTGTGCCGATGGCCTTATCAGCGCCATCGGGCAAAACCTCGAACCGCCCACCGGCTGCGAAACCCTCGACGGCAGCGGCCAGTACCTGATGCCCGGCGGCATCGACCCGCATACCCACATGCAGCTGCCGTTCATGGGCACCGTGGCCAGCGAGGACTTCTTCAGCGGCACCGCCGCGGGCCTGGCCGGTGGCACTACCTCAATCATCGACTTCGTCATCCCCAACCCTCAGCAGTCGTTGCTGGAGGCCTTTCACACCTGGCGCGGCTGGGCGCAGAAAAGCGCCAGCGACTACGGCTTCCATGTCGCCATCACCTGGTGGAGCGAGCAGGTAGCCGAAGAGATGGGCGAGCTGGTGGCCAACCATGGGGTGAACAGCTTCAAACACTTCATGGCCTACAAGAATGCGATCATGGCCGCCGACGACACCCTGGTGGCCAGCTTCGAGCGCTGCCTGCAACTGGGTGCGGTGCCCACCGTGCATGCCGAGAACGGCGAACTGGTGTACCACCTGCAGAAAAAACTGCTGGCCCAGGGCCTGACCGGGCCGGAGGCCCACCCGCTGTCACGTCCGTCCCAGGTCGAGGGCGAGGCGGCAAGCCGCTCCATCCGCATTGCCGAGACCCTGGGCACGCCACTGTACCTGGTGCATGTTTCCAGCCGCGAAGCGCTGGACGAAATCGCCTATGCCAGGGGCAAGGGCCAGCCGGTGTACGGTGAAGTCCTGCCCGGCCATCTGCTGCTGGATGACAGCGTCTACCGCGACCCGGACTGGGCCACCGCCGCAGGCTATGTGATGAGCCCACCATTCCGCCCGCGTGAACACCAGGAGGCGCTGTGGCGCGGGCTGCAGTCGGGCAACCTGCACACCACCGCCACCGACCATTGCTGCTTCTGCGCCGAACAGAAAGCCATGGGCCGCGACGACTTCAGCCGTATCCCCAACGGCACTGCCGGCATTGAGGACCGCATGGCGGTGCTGTGGGATGCCGGGGTGAACAGCGGGCGCCTGTCGATGCATGAGTTCGTCGCGCTGACCTCCACCAACACCGCGAAGATCTTCAACCTGTTCCCGCGCAAGGGTGCCATTCGTGTTGGCGCTGACGCCGACCTGGTGCTGTGGGACCCGCAAGGCACCCGTACCATCTCGGCCAAGACCCACCACCAGCAGGTGGATTTCAACATCTTCGAAGGCCGTACCGTACGCGGCATCCCCAGCCATACCATCAGCCAGGGCAAGGTGCTCTGGGCCGATGGCGACCTGCGTGCGGAAAAAGGCGCGGGGCGGTATGTGGAACGGCCGGCGTATCCGTCGGTGTACGAGGTGCTGGGGCGCAGGGCTGAAGTGCAGCGGCCGACGCCTGTGAAGCGTTAAGGCCATTGGGGCTGCTGTGCAGCCCATCGCGACACAAGGCCGCTCCTACAGGAGTGTGCGGTTCCTTGTAGGAGCGGCCTTGTGTCGCGATGGGGCGCGCAGCGGCCCCAGAAACCACCGCAATGCTTGTCGCCTGCATCCATAAAAAATAGAGAGGCTACAACCGTGATCGACGCTCTGAACCACTTGCCGCGCCCCCGGGCCGGTGCCGACCAGCTGGCCGAGCGCTTCAGCGACCTGGCCCCACCCCTCACCGCCCGCCAGGCCGCCGTCGAAAGCGCACGCTGCCTGTATTGCTATGACGCTCCCTGCGTCAACGCCTGCCCCAGCGAGATCGACATCCCGTCGTTCATCCACCGCATCAGCGACGAAAACCTGCAAGGCGCCGCCGAGCGCATTCTCTCGGCCAACATCCTCGGCGGCAGTTGCGCCCGCGTCTGCCCCACCGAAATCCTTTGCCAGCAAGCCTGCGTACGCAACAACGCGCAGGAATGCGCACCGGTGCTGATCGGCCAGCTGCAGCGCTATGCCCTGGACAACGCCCACTTCACCGAGCACCCGTTTCAGCGCTCGCCGGCCACTGGCAAGCGCATCGCCGTAGTTGGTGCCGGCCCCGCCGGGCTGTCGTGCGCCCACCGCCTGGCCATGCACGGGCATGATGTGGTCGTGTTCGAGGCCAGCGACAAGGCCGGGGGCCTCAACGAGTACGGCATCGCCCGCTACAAGCTGGTGGACGACTACGCCCAGCGTGAAGTGGAATTCCTGCTTGGTATCGGTGGCATTGAAATTCGCCATGGCCAGCGCCTGGGCAGCAACCTCGGCCTGGGCGAACTGCGCGACCAGTACGACGCAGTGTTCCTCGGCCTCGGCCTGAATGCCGTGCGCCAGCTCGGTCTGCCGGATGAAGAGGCCCCCGGCCTGCTCGCCGCCACCGCATACATCCGCGAACTACGCCAGGCCGACGACCTGAGCCAGTTGCCCCTGGCCGACCGCTGCCTGGTGATCGGCGCCGGCAACACCGCCATCGACATGGCCGTGCAGATGAGCCGCCTGGGTGCTCGCGACGTCAACCTGGTGTACCGCCGCGGCCATGCCGACATGGGTGCGACCGGCCACGAGCAGGACATCGCCAAGGCCAACCAGGTACGCCTGCACACCTGGGCCCGCCCCGATGCCGTGCTGCTGGACGACAGCGGCAAGGTGCGCGGCATGCGCTTCGCCTGCACCGAACTGGCAGACGGCCACCTGCGCGACACCGGCGACACCTTCGAACTGGCCGCCGATGCGATCTTCAAGGCCATCGGCCAACGCTTCGACGACACCAGCCTCGGTGACCCGGTGGCCGCACAGCTGGCGCGCGACCGCGAGCGCATCCGCGTCGACGAAACGATGCAGACCAGCCTGCCGGGCGTATACGCCGGCGGCGACTGCACCGCCCTGGGCCAGGACCTTACCGTCCAGGCCGTGCAACACGGCAAGCTGGCCGCCGAAGCCATCCATGCCCAACTCATGCTCAACGTGGAGGCTGCGTAAATGGCCGACCTGTCCATCGAATTTGCCGGCATCAAGGCACCCAACCCCTTCTGGCTGGCCTCCGCACCGCCAACCGACAAGGCCTACAACGTGGTCCGCGCCTTCGAGGCCGGCTGGGGTGGCGTAGTGTGGAAAACACTGGGCGAAGACCCGGCGGCAGTCAACGTGTCGTCGCGCTACTCGGCGCATTACGGCCCCAACCGCCAGGTGCAGGGCATCAACAACATCGAGCTGATCACCGACCGCTCGCTGGACATCAACCTGCGCGAAATCACCCAGGTGAAGAAGGACTGGCCCGACCGCGCACTGATCGTGTCGCTGATGGTGCCGTGCGTGGAAGACTCGTGGAAGTTCATCCTGCCGCTGGTGGAAGCCACCGGGGCCGATGGCATCGAACTGAACTTCGGCTGCCCGCACGGCATGCCGGAGCGCGGCATGGGTGCGGCGGTCGGCCAGGTGCCGGAGTACGTCGAAATGGTCACCCGCTGGTGCAAGACGTACTGCTCGCTGCCGGTGATCGTCAAGCTCACGCCGAACATCACCGACATCCGCCAGTCGGCCCGCGCCGCCCACCGTGGCGGGGCCGATGCGGTGTCGTTGATCAATACCATCAACTCGATCACCAGCGTCGACCTCGACCGCATGGTCGCCCACCCCATCGTCGGTGACCAGAGCACCCATGGCGGTTACTGCGGTTCGGCGGTGAAGCCGATTGCCCTCAACATGGTGGCGGAAATCGCCCGCGATCCGCAGACGCACGGTTTGCCGATCTGCGGTATTGGCGGCATCGGCAGCTGGCGTGACGCAGCCGAGTTCATGGCCCTGGGCAGCGGTGCCGTGCAGGTGTGCACGGCAGCGATGCTGCACGGCTTCCGCATCGTCGAGGACATGAAGGACGGCCTGGCGCGCTGGATGGACCAGCATGGGCACCACAACATCGAGGCGTTCCGCGGCCAGGCGGTAGGGCATACCACCGACTGGAAGTACCTGGACATGAACTACAAGTCGGTGGCGCACATCGACCAACAAGCATGCATTGGCTGCGGGCGCTGCCACATTGCCTGTGAGGATACTTCCCACCAGGCGATTGCCAGTACGCTGAAGGCAGATGGCACGCATGCCTACAGTGTGATCGAGGAAGAATGCGTGGGCTGCAACCTGTGCCAGATCACCTGCCCGGTGGAGAGCTGCATCGAAATGGTGGCTCAGGATACCGGCAAGCCTTACCTGAACTGGACGCAGGACCCGCGTAACCCCTACCGCGAGGCCAGCTGAAACCCATTGGGGCCGCGCGGCGGCCCCGACCTCAAGGCTCCAGCCCGATCCCCCGCAAGATCACACTGGTCACCGTCTGCACGGCATTTTCAAAGGCCATGTCCGACAACGCCTCCCCGCCATTGAGCAACGTCACCTGGTAACCAAAGTCGGCATAGTGCTGGGTCGAGGCCCAGATCATGTACAAAAGCGCCGACGGCTCCACCGGCAGGATGCGCCCCTCCTCCACCCAGCGGCGGATCTTGGCTTCCTTCAGCTTGGCCCAGGGCACCAGGCTTTCATCCAGGTTCACCCCCAGCACCGGCGCCCCATGCAGCATCTCTTCGGCCCAGATCTTCGAGCCCAGCGGCCGCGAGCGCGAGTGGCCCATCTTTGCCCGGATGTAACTGGTGAGCACCACGCGCGGGTCGTCGAAGTTCTCGAAGCACAGCGCGTCCTGCTTCCACACGTCCAGCAGGTCCTGCAGCACAGCACGGAACAGGTCGTCCTTGGTGCTGAAGTAGTAATGAAGGTTGGAACGCGGCAACTCGGCCTGCTCGGCGATATCACCCATCGAGGTGGCGCCATAGCCCTTCTCGGCGAACACCTTTTCCGCTGCCTGCAGAATCTTCTCGATATTGCGTCGGCGGATTTCGATCTTGTGGTTGGCCATCAGGCTTGGGCCGTCCACACCGCCAGCTCATGACCGTCTGAGTAGATGAAATTGAACTCGATGTTGCCGATCTGCCGGTCAGTACCGCGAATGCCCATGTGTGCTCCGTGCCAAAGGGGTTTGCCCTAGTCTACTCCGCTTACTCCAAGCCAGCGCAATCCCTGTAGGAGACCGCCACCTGACTTAGCTACAGCTCGCCCGATCACGCACCGGGCACTGTGCGCGGTGCAGGTTCAGTGCGGTGTTGATGATGCCGATATGGCTGAACGCCTGGGGGAAGTTGCCAAGCATGCGCTGGCCCGCCGGGTCGTACTGTTCAGCCAGCAGGCCAAGGTCGTTGCACAGGCCGGTCAAGCGTTCGTACAGTGCCTGCGCTTCTGCCTGGCGGCCCAGCAATACATACACGTCGGCCAGCCAGAACGAACACACCAGGAAGGTGCCCTCCCCGGACGTCAGGCCATCGCTGCAGCGATCGCTGTCATAGCGCAGCAGCAGGCCGTTTTTCAGCAGGCGTTGTTCGACCTGTTCGAGCGTGCGCAAAAAGCGCGGGTCATCCGCCGGCAGAAAGCCGGTCAGGGCGATCTGCAACAAGCTGGCGTCCATCTCGGTCGAGCCATAGGCCTGGACGAAAAAGCGGCCGCTGGGGTCCAGGCCCTGCGCGCACACTTCACGACGAATCTCGTCAGCCACCTGGCGGTAATGCCGCCCGCGCTCGCGGCCCTCCTCGGTGGTGTCGGCCAGCCCCGCGGCACGGTCGAACGCCACCCAGGCCATGACCTTGGAGTGCACGAACTGCTGCCGGCCGCCGCGCACTTCCCAGATGCCCTCGTCCGCCTGGCGCCAGATGCGCTCGACGTAAGGCAGGATCGAGCGGGCGATGGCGGCGCTGCGCGAGTGGCGGGGCAAGCCGCCCTTGATTGCCTGGGTCATGGCATCGGCGAGCTCGCCGTAGATGTCCAGCTGCATCTGCGCTGACGCTGCATTGCCCACCCGCACCGGTTGCGAGTGCTCGTAGCCGGCCAGCCACGGCAAGGTGTATTCCTGCAGGTCGCGTTCGCCGGCCAGGCCGTACATGATCTGCATCTGCTCCGGGTTGCCGGCCACCGAGCGCAACAACCACTCGCGCCAAGCCTGGGCTTCATCGAAGTAGCCGAGGTTCATGAAGGCCAGCAGTGTCATGGTCGCGTCGCGCAGCCAACAGAAGCGGTAGTCCCAGTTGCGCTCGTGACCGATGCGCTCGGGCAGCGAGGTGGTGACGGCGGCAACGATGCCGCCGGTGGGCGCATAGGTCATGGCCTTGAGGGTCAGCAGCGAGCGGCGCACCAAGGCGGAGTATGGGCCCACCTGTGGGCAGCGGGCGGCGAAGGCCTGCCATTGGTCGATGGTCTGCGCCAGCGCTTCGTCGCTATCACAGCCGGGCTGCACCGGCAGGTGCGATGGCTGGTGACGCAGGCTGAACACCTGGCGTTCGCCCGCACCGACGCGAAAGCGGGCGACGGTGTGCTGGTCGCGGGCATGCGGGGGAACGGTGCTGCACAGAATCAGTCGGTCGGGGCCGGCGACAGCGCTGAGGGTCAGCGGGTCGAGCCGTTCTACCCAGGGCACGCTGCGGCCGTAGTCGAAGCGCATTACCAGGTCCATTTCGAAGTTGGTTTCGCCGGCTAGGCCTTCGACGATGCGCACCAGCGCGTTGACCTCGCCCAGCGGCATGAAGTCCAGCACGCGGGCGCGGCCGGTGGCGGTGACCCAGATGGTTTCCAGTACCAGGGTGTCGTCCAGGTATTGGCGGCTGCTGTGTTCGACCGGGTCGCTGGGGGCAAGGCGCCAGCGGCCGTTTTCCTCGTTGCCCAGCAGTGCGGCGAATACCGCGGGGGCGTCGAAGCGTGGCAGGCACAGCCAGTCGAGCGAGCCATCGCGGCTGACCAGGGCGGCGCTGCGGCAATTGCCCAGCAGGGCATAGTCTTCGATGTGGGCCGGCATTGAGGCTCCTTAGTATGGTTGCCTGTGCTGGCCTTTTCGCGGGTGAACCCGCGAAAGGGCCAGCACAGGCTTTACAAACAACTCACCCCAACCGATGCCACTCCCGCTTGTCCCGGGTCAGCAATTCATTGCCGGCCTCGGGCCCGTCTTCACCGGCCGGGTATTCGTGCACCTCGCCGCCCTGGGCCCAGGCATCCAGGAATGGCTGCACCGCGCGCCAGCCGTTCTCGATGTTGTCAGCCCGCTGAAACAAGGTCTGGTCACCGGTCAGGCAGTCGTAGATCAGCGTCTCGTAACCGGTCGCCGGGGTCATCTTGAAGAAGTCCTTGTAGGCAAAGCCCAGCTCGACATTCTCCATTACCAGCTCCGGCCCGGGGCGCTTGGCCTGCAGGTCGAACCACATGCCCTCGTTGGGCTGGATCTGGATTTTCAGGTAATTGGGCTTGGGCCGCTCCAGCTCCGATTCGCGGAACTGCGCATAAGGCGCGGGCTTGAAGCAGATGGCAATTTCGGTATCACGCACGCTCATGCGCTTGCCAGTTCGCAGGTAGAACGGCACGCCAGCCCAGCGCCAGTTGTCGATCATCACCTTCAGCGCCACATAGGTCTCGGTCTGGCTGTCCGCCGCGACGTTGGCCTCGTGGCGGTAGCCAGGCAACTGCTTGCGCCCCTGCTTGCCGGCGCTGTACTGGCCGCGCACGGAGTTTTTCAAGGCCATCTTCGTCGACCACGGACGGATGGCGCCGATCACCTTGGCCTTTTCGCTGCGCACGGCATCGGCGGCAAACGCCGCCGGGGGCTCCATGGCTACCATCGCCAGCAACTGGAACAGATGATTGGGCACCATGTCGCGCAACGCGCCGGTGCTGTCGTAGAACGCACCACGGGTCTCGACACCTACGGTTTCCGCAGCGGTGATTTGCACATGGTCGATGTAGTGGTTGTTCCAGAACGACTCGAACAAACCGTTGGAGAACCGGCTGACCAGGATGTTCTGCACCGTCTCTTTGCCCAGGTAATGGTCGATGCGGTAGATCTGCCGCTCGCCCATCACCTTCAACAGGCAGGCGTTGAGCGCCTCGGCGCTGGCCAGGTCGGTGCCGAAGGGCTTTTCCACCACGACGCGGCGAAAACCGCCGGCCGATTCGTCGAGCAGCCCGGCCTGCCCCAGGCGCTGCGCCACTTCGGGGAAGAAGCGCGGCGAGGTCGCCAGGTAGAAGATGGCGTTGCCGTGGCGGGTTGTGTCGATGCGCTTGGCGAGGGCCTCGTAGGTAGCCGGGTCGAGGAAATCGCCGGTCTGGTAATCCAGGCGCTTGGCCAGGCGTGCCCAGAGCTTCTCATCCAGGCACTTGGCCGTGCCCTCGCCACCTTTGTCACGCTCGACCATGAACGCATGCAGGCGCCCGGCGAATTCCTCGGCAGTGGCCGGGTTGTGGTCGACACCAACGATACGCAGGTTGCGGTCCAGCAGACCGTCACGGCTGAGGTTGTAAAGCGCCGGCATCAGCAGGCGCTTGACCAGGTCGCCATTGGCGCCGAACAGGAACAGGGTGCATGGCGGAGCGGCCGGAATGCTCTGTTTGGTCATTCGGCTTTTTTCTCGACGTGGCCACCGAAGCCCAGGCGCATGGCCGAGAGAATCTTGTCACCATAGGTGCCTTGCTGCTGGCGCGAGCGGAAGCGGGCGAACAGCGCGCTGGACAGCACCGGCACCGGCACCGCCTGCTCGACGGCGGCGTCGATGGTCCAGCGGCCTTCACCACTGTCGGATACCGAGCCACTGAACTGCGACAGCTGCGGGTCGGCCACCAGCGCATCGGCGGTGAGGTCGAGCAGCCACGAGGTGACCACGCTGCCACGCCGCCACACTTCGGCGATTTCGGCCACGTTCAGGTCGAAACGCTGGTCTTCCGGCAGTTCGTTGCCGCCCTTGCTGCGCAGCAGATCGAAACCTTCGGCATAGGCCTGCATGAGGCCGTACTCGATGCCGTTGTGCACCATTTTCACGTAGTGCCCGGCACCGGGTGGGCCGGCGTGGATGTAGCCGTGTTCGGCACGCTGGTGCTCGCCGCTGCGGCCATGGGTACGCGGGATGTCACCCACGCCCGGGGCCAGCGCCTTGAACAGTGGTTCCAGGCGCTCGAACACGTCCTTTTCGCCACCGATCATCATGCAGTAGCCACGGTCCAGGCCCCACACGCCGCCCGAGGTGCCAACGTCCAGGTAATGCAGCCCGCGCTTGGCCAGCTCGACGGCGCGGCGCACGTCATCCTTGTAGAAGGTGTTGCCGCCGTCGATGATCGCATCGCCCGGCTCCAGCAGCTCGGCCAGTTGAGCAATGGTCTGCTCGGTGGGCTCGCCGGCGGGCAGCATGACCCACACCGCACGCGGTGCTTTCAGCTTCTGCACCAGTGCACCGAGGTCGTGCGCACCCTGGGCGCCCTCGCCCTCCAGGCCGGTGATGGCCTCGCGGTTGCGATCGTGTACCACGGTGCGGTGCCCTGCGCGCATCAGGCGCCTTGCGATATTGCCGCCCATGCGGCCCAGCCCGATGATTCCCAGTTGCATGAGCCGATGCTCCCCTTTCGAAATAAATGACAACACAAATTAGCTTTTCAGCTTAGTCCAGCGAACCGCTCGAGGGTTCAGCGACGAACGGCGAGACCACAATAAACAAAAAAGTTCCCAAGACCTGCGAAAGAATTCAAAATGCGCCCGCCTGAAGCGTCTACGCTTTAACTTGTCACCAGCCAAAACCGCGAGGTGTGCTCATGGGTACCTTGATGCCTGCAACCCCAACCCAGACCCTCTATGTCTCCGTGCGCCGTGATGAGCTGCGTAAACTGAAGGACGAACGTGACCAGCTGCGCCAGCAGGTCGCCCAATTGAACCTGCTGCTGGCGCAAGCACGCACAGACGGCAAGGCCGTCAGCCTCTGAAGTTGCCCCGTCCCTGTGGGAGCTGAACTGCTCCCACATCGCTCAATCGAGCAGCCAGCTATTATCGCCATTTTCCAGGGTACCGCCATGACTGGTGGCATCGCCGACCCTGGCAAGCGGCTGCCCATCATCCATCATCAGTGCCGAGCCGCTGGTAATCACCGCCCCACACCCGAGCCTGTCGCCAACCCTGGCGGCTGCCCTGCCGTTGACGAAGAACAGACTGGAGCCGCTGCTGATGCTGGTCGGGCCGCACAATGGGCAGTGGTGAGGGTGACCCAGCAGAACGATGGCGGGCATTGTTGCCACTCCCGAATCATGTGAGGCGCCAGGCACGCATGCCGGCAGCGCCAATCAGAACGTTCTCGACAGCCGCCAGTGAACGACCTGGCCATCGATCTCAGGGAAAGGTACCTGGTGCATGAACACCTGCTCGCCCACCATGCGCTCGACGCAGACGTAGTACCCGGGCCATGGGCAAGGCGTGCCGGAAGGCCAGCCTGGGGCATCCTCGCGCCTGGCGGTTTCCGGGTCGCGGAACTGCTTGCCCAGGCGTCGGTAATGCGCCCTTTCGATGAGCGCCTGCGGGTAAAAGTAAGGAGCGCTTTTCAGGCCATCACCCTGCACAGACCATAAAAACGCCACCAGTGCGGCCTCGAAGGCCCAGTAACCCAAGTGGTCACTCCGTGCCCGGGTGTGGCGCTCGTGCCAGTAGCAAACGTGCGCATTGGCGTACCACTGCCCGAGATATTGCATGAGCGCGTCATGCTGCGCGGGCCCTTTCAGGTCGAGGCTCTCCAGCAAGGCGCCATAAGGTTCGGGGTGAAGCAATGAGGTGCCAGGGTAGGCCTTGCCCAGCCGCTGGAACAGGCGATGCAGCAGCAGGTCGGGGCTGCGCTCGTCGTCCTGGTTCAGCCAGCCCAGTACCTGGTCGACACGCTCGGGGTAACCGCACAGCACCGCCAGCGACAATAGCCACAAGGCAAGCCGGTATTCATCCGACACCCAGGGGCGCAACTGCTCGCTGGTTGCCGGGTACGCCGAAAAATGCCGGGCGAACTGGGCGAACGCATAGTCTGCATAGGCCTCTACCAGTTCCATCGGCTCGCCACCGGAATACCGCTGCACTGCCAGCTCCAGTGCCATGTGGGCCCAGTCACGGCTAAGGCCACGGTAGTGGTGCCTGTGCTCGGCTGGCCCGCTCAGCAATGCCTGGGCGTCAGGGTCGGCGAATTCCTGCTCTTTTTCACGGGTCGAAGCCAGGTAATGCTGCTCGACCATCCACGGGTCGCGCTTGATGCTGTCGAACTGGCCCATCGGCCCTCCCGCACGCTATAAGCCTTTCACCAAGCGCCAAACCAGAGAGCGCCCATTTTCGCTCGGCATCTCTACGCCTTGCATGAATGTCTGAGGCCCCACCGCCCATTCATCACATACCCACACACCCGTGCGCGGGCAGATTTCGCCCGACCTGGCAAGCGCATCCGAATATGGCGCGCTTTGCAGTTGTTCAGGGAAGCTTTTGATAACTTGACGCTTGCGAGCATCGTCTACCAAATCCTTCGGGTAGAAAGGAAGATCTCTATAGGGCGTATCGTCGACGCCCCACAACACAGTGACCAATCCTGCCTCAAAGGCCCAATAGCCAAAGAAACCCGCATCGCTTCGTGCCTTGTGCCGGTCATGCCAATAACAGTTGCGCATGCCTCGATACCACTGCTTCAGGTAACTACGCACCGCCTGTTGCTGCTCATCCTTCTCGGTAGTTACGGCATTGAGCAATTCATGATAGGGGCGCTCATGAATCAACGTACTCCCGGGAATCGTCACCCCCACACGGGAAAACAGTTGCCGCAACAGGATGTCCTCACCGTCATCTGGGGCTTCACTCAAAAAACCTGCGATTTGCCTGATGCGCCCGGGCTTGTTGAACAGCACTGCAAACGATAGAAGCCAGAGTGTGTACTGATACGCATCCGGCTCCCACAGCTTCAAGCTGAAAGCCGGATAAGCTTGCTTGTGACGTTGAAACTGGGAAAACATGTGATCCACGTAAAACTCAAGCGCTTCAACGGGCTCTCCCCCCGAATAAAGTGCTACTAGTAACTCCAGAGATTCAAAGCACCAATCCCAACTCAACCCTTCAATATTTACGTAATCTGGGCGTTCCAACGCTAGACACTCTTCAGCCTTTAGCTGCACATAGTATTTCTTCCAAAAATCAACAGAGTCCAGATAGGCTGTCTCTTGCAGCAAAGGCTCACGTTTGATCTCATCAAATTTCTTCATTTTCAGATCCTACTGAATTACATCACCTATAGATTTAGCATGCCCATCAAGCTTGACTACCTGGGTTACAGCACCCTTCTCATCTACGGTTATCAACCAACGCTCATATCCAGCCGAGCGAATATTCATTGCCTGTTCTTTCCCCAAACTTTCGGAAAGCCTTGGACGAATCCACGCATCACTCATCTGCCTGGCGCTCGGAAACCCCTTACTCCCCTTTGTAACCGGCAAACTACCCGGCGAAAACGCGCCCCCCGTTCGATACTTGGTCTCGGTAATGATGAACGGCGGCGGTGGATGGGCATTACGATAGACGCCATCCAGCCCGCGCCCGGTGGGTTTCATTTCCAGGCTGCGAGGCCCACGAGCGACCGACAGCAGGTTCTCATGGCCTTTGCCGAGCATGTACTGATCACTGACCACCTCCCCATAAATGCCCTTCTGCGCCCGGGTCGCCGTGGAATGATCGAACACGTGCACATTGGCGCCATGCGTGGCGGCAGCCGCAGAGGTGGGCACCGGCGGGCCGAGCGCACCTTCGGGGCGCTCGAGGTAACGCGGACGCATGCCAATGCCAGAAGTCACCCGCCCACCACTCATCGCCATGGGCACCGGCTTAGGCGCATGCACCCCGGCCTGCGCAACCTGCGCGGGCAGATCGCTGGCCTGTTCCAGCACCTTGGCCAACCTGGCGTCGAGTTGCATCAGCGCCTGTGGGATTTCCCGCACTGCATGCACCTGCACCGCGTAGAACTGCGCTTCCATGGCCTGCAGCCGCACCAACAGGTGCGAGGCCGCCTGGTTGAAGGGCCAGTTGCCCAGGTAGCTGCGAAGCTTTGCCGTTGCAGCGATGACCTTGGTCAAGAACTGGTTCAGATAGGCCAGCAAATCCTTTTCATAGCTCGTGAACCTGACCTGGCGCAGCCAGAACTCCACGCTGCCGCGGGTGAACTTGCCAAGAAACGCAACCACGGTCCGCAAGATGATCTGGCTTTCACGGATAAGTAGCAGGCACAAACCTCGCAGAAACGCTGCCGCTTCCTGGCCGACCAATGCACCTGCCACCGAGCCCACGGGCGTACCCACCGCCCCCACCACGGCACCGATGATCGGCGCGATCAAGGTAATCAGGCAGGCGACCAGCAGCACCCACTCCTGCCACTGTGGCGGCTGCGCCGTTGCCTGGCTGTCATCCGCTGTGTAGCGCTTGCCCAGGCGCAGGCACACTGCGGCCAGGTCACGGGCACTGAGCACGATCACCACCCCAGGCACCAACGACAGCAGCATGTCGGCAATGACCACGCTCAGTGGCCGTTCCTCGGCAAACTCGCCCAGCACCAGATCACGCAGCCAGCCAAAGCCACCTGCCACCCTTTCCACCGCTTCATCCAGCCAGTCAGCAGCGGAGTTCATGACTGGCCACCTGCCGAGGTACAGCCGGCAAGCAATGCCTGCAGGGCAGCATCCGGCTCGGTTGCGGTCGTCAGCTGCAGCGAACCTTGGCCAACCTCGTAGCGCACCTGGGCGCTACAACCGGGGGTAACGCCAGCCAGGCGGGCATAGCCGTTCTGGTCGACCATACCCTGGCGCTGGGTGCCATCGGACAACGTCGCTACGTAGGCCGTGCCCGCAATCGGCGTACCGTCGGCATGCACCAGGCGAAACTCGATTTCCTCCTGCGACGGTGCAGGCGGCTCGCCGTAACGTGCAGGCGCCTTTACCTGGGCGATGGCATGCAACAGCAGTGGCTCGGGGCAACCGATTTCGATGCGGCCATCAACCAGCTTGATGAACGCCCCGCCGCAACTCAGGGTCAGCGACGTTCGGCTGTCGATGTGCACATGGCCGTGATGGCTGGTGATCGACACATCGTCATTGGCATCGACCCGCAGTTGCCCGCCGACCTGCACACGCTTGTCCTGCGCGACCTGCTCGCTGGCCTCGAGGCCAACCATCACGCTCAACGCCCCGCCAACGGCCAACGACTTGCCCAGGCCTATGCTTTCGACTTTGCCAAGGGCGACCGTTTCGCTCTTGCTGGCGCCGACCTTGACACTGCGGTTGCCACCTATGTGCACCACTTCGTCATGCTCGACGCGCTCGCTACGATCATTGCCGATGAGCGTGGTTTCGTTGTGTTTCACGACGTTGTTCTGGTCGCGCTCGGCATGAATGAATACTTCCTGGCGCCCCAGTTCGTCCTCGAAGCGCAACTCGTTGAAGCCATCGCCTTTATGGGTCTGGCTCTTGATGGTCATGCGGGTCTTGTGTTCGGGCAGGTCGTAAGGCGGCAGCTGGTCACCGCAGTAGGTGCGCCCGGTGATCATCGGCTGGTCCGGGTCGCCATTGACGTACTGGACAATCACATCCTGGCCAATACGCGGAATGGCCATCGAACCCCAACTGCCACCGGCCCAGCCTTGCGACACCCGCACCCAGCAGGAACTGAATTCGTTGTTGCTGCTTTCACGGTCCCAGGGGAAGCTGACCTTGACCCGCCCCCACTGGTCGCAAAAAATCTCTTCGCCCGGCGGGCCGACCACGGTGGCCATGTGCGGGCCATCGATACGCGGCTTGGCCAAGGGTGCCGGGCGCCATTCGGCCATGCCTTGCACCAGCTGCGCATCGTTCACATAGCGGGTACCTTGTTCGGCGCCGACGGCTTCTTCCTGCAGGCTGGTGAACTGCGTACCTTCGTGGCACAGGCTGATTACGCGCCAGTGCACATTAAGGTCTTCACGCGGGTGGCCGACTAGGGTGAAGCTCAGGCCTGGCTGCAGGCGCACGTCATCGCCCTGTACTTCGGCCAGGCGGGCGTCATGGCGCAGCGCCGTCAGCCGCGTTTCAGTGAAGGGCTTGCCGACCGCATCGCGCTTGTAGCGCCCCGGGTAATCAAAAAACTCATAGTCCAGCGACTGGTGCGTGATTCCGCTGGCCTGGGCCTTGTGCTCCTGGCGATAGGCCGGGTTGGTGAAGGTGTAGTCGCGCTGCACCTGCTGCGCAGTACGCACCTGCTCGCAGTAGCGCAAACGCCGCAGGCAAGCACGGGCCTGGTCGCCACCGCTACTGGCGTGGTACAGCACCTTGTCGGGGCCGAGATCATCTTCATCCAGCCAAAGCGCTTCATCATCTACGGGCTTTAGCGTGCCCCGGCTGAGCAACCCAAGCGATAGCAGGCGATCGGTAACGATCAGCGTGTGGTGCCTGGCGCAGTGTGCAAAGCGGTAGACGAAGCCCTCTTCAGCGGCAAGGCGATGGATGAAGTCGAGGTCGGTTTCCCCCGCCTGGACACAAAACTCACGCACCTGGTGCTCGGCGCTGCTATTGAGCTCAAACCGGGCAATGCCCTGACGCTTGAACATCAGTTCAAGAATCTGCGGCACGGTTTTTTGCTGGAAGATGCGCCAGTTCGAACGCAAGCGGGCGCGGGCCAGTTGCGGCTCGACCACAGCGTGGTAGCGCGTGCGACAGAAGCCGGTTTCACCTTGGCTGAAGGCACTGACCAAGCCATGCACATGACGCAGTGGCCGGCCTGCGCAATAAAGGGTGAATAGCGCAGGCTTGTCGAGCAACTGGCCGAAGTCGACATCACTGTCGTAGCTGACAAGTTCAAGGCTCAGCACAAATGGCTGGCTGATAGCTTCTTCCAGCTTGAATGAAACCACTTCGAACTCCGTGCGCCCGGCGAGCGCCTGAAATCCGAAACGAAAGTCCGACTGTTTCATGAGTTGCTCTACCCGCCATCATGTTTACCGGCGAAAAAACAACCACATCCTGGCTTTCTTCAAGATGAGTACGTCGAATGAAAATTGCCCGTCGCCAACGCCCAAGCCGGCTAGATCCGTGGTATTGGCGGACTTGACCGATGACGACAGTGAGGATGAGGCAGTGAATGAAGAGCAACTTAAACCGTACCGCTCCGCCATGACAGGAACGATGGGTTTCATGCATTGACGACTTCGTAGGAAATTTCCTAAAGCATCAACTTACAAACTTTTGCGCGTGCGAGTCCGCTCACTGAAAAACCAGCAATTCAAGCCAGAAAAATAATAAATACAGTTACTAAAAGTTCGCGAAACAGCCCCTTTCATTCATCCTGAAATCACTTGAATTCCGAAATGCACCATTCTGTTGGAGGGCGATGACCTTGGCACCCCTCAATCGCACCAAAAAGGTGCATGAGTGGCAAGAATTGGGGCATGCCGTCTGCCCCTCATCCACCGCGCCAGACCTATCGTCACATCCGGTCACAACCGCCAACGTTTGCGTCTACTCCGCGGCACGACAATGGTGACCAGTGGGTCACATTTTTATCTCTTTCTCTCCTACACTCGGTTTTCGGCCCGCCATTTGCTCAACGGAAGAGTGACGAAAAAAAGTCGAACTTTACGGAACGCGGGCAGGTCAGGAACTAAGTAGGCCAAACGCAAAGGGACTTCCCAGCCTCGGCCCACACACCCCACCAGCCCAATCGCCTTCGGCGGGAATGCCGATCGCGCCGTGCCTGCGCGCACGACCTTGGGGCATGGAACGCACTACGCAGAATCCAGAAACAGAGAGAACCAACACGAAACATTGCCACGGGTGCCAGCACCCGGCCAAGCATAGGGATGGAGAGAAGTATGATCAGTGCCGCTGTCGAGCCTCACGTAGATTCATTCAACCCGGACAACCGCGAACCGCTCACCCCGGACTTCGCCACGACAGGCAAGGCACCCGGCGCCCAGCGCCAGCACAACCGCAACAAGCGCAAGATTTTGTTCGTGACCTCGGAAATCGCCGACCTGGTGAAAACCGGTGGCCTGGGTGACGTGTCCGCCGCCCTGCCCCGGGCACTGGCCCACCTGCACGACGTGCGAGTGCTGATCCCCGGCTACCGCCAGGTGATGGAAAGCGACAACCCCATCCACATTGTCGGTGAGCTGGGTGGCCACGCCGCCCTGCCGCCATGCAAGATCGGGCGCATGGACATGGCCGACGGCCTGGTCATCTATGTGCTGATCTGCCCCGAACTGTACCAGCGCGACGGCACCCCCTATGGTGCCAACAACGGCCGCGACTGGCCCGACAACCACATCCGTTTCGCCCGCCTGGGCCTGGCCGCCGCCGAAATCGCCGCCGGCGAAGGCAGGATCCACTGGAAGCCCGAAGTGGTGCACGCCCACGACTGGCCCGCCGGTCTGGCGCCGGCCTACATGCACTGGCGCGGGTTGAGCACGCCTACCCTGTTCACCATTCACAACCTGGCCTACCAGGGTGTGTACAGCCGCGGCTGCAGCCCGGAGCTGGCAATCCCCGAACATGCCATGCAGCAGGAAGGCATGGAGTTTTACGGCAAGCTGTCGTTCCTCAAGGCCGGCCTGGCCTATTCCAGCCACATCACCACGGTCAGCGCCACTTATGCCCGGGAAATCACCACCCCGGAATTCGGCTGCGGCCTGGACGGCTTCCTCGCCAGCAAGGCCCAGCAAGGCCTGCTCGGCGGCATTCCCAACGGCATCGACGAAAGCTGGGACTCGGCCACCGACAAGCACCTGCAGCACAACTTCAGCATCAATGACTGGGAAGGCAAGGCGCGCAATGCCCAGGCAGTGCGCGAGCTGTTCGAACTGCTGCCCTCCGAAGGCCCGCTGTTCGCCGTGGTTTCGCGCCTGGTCTACCAGAAAGGCCTGGACCTTACCCTCGGTGTCGCCGACTACATCGTCGAGCAAGGCGGGCAGATCGCGATCATCGGCCGTGGCGAGCCGGAAGAAGAACAAGCCATGCGCGAGCTGGCGCTACGCCACCCGGGCCGTATCGGCGTGCGCATCGGCTTCAACGAAACCGATGCCCGGCGCATGTTCGCCGGCAGCGACTTCCTGCTGATGCCGTCACGCTACGAGCCGTGCGGCCTCAGCCAGATGTACGCGCAGCGCTTCGGTTCGTTGCCGGTGGCACGCAATACCGGCGGCCTGGCCGACACCATCGAGTCCGGTGTCACCGGTTTCCTGTTCGATGAGTCCACCGTCGAGAGCTATCGCCAGGCCCTCAGCCGCGCCTTCTATGTCTATGGCAAGAAGGACCTGCTGAATGCGATGCGCTGCCTGTCGATGACCCAACCGTTCAACTGGTGCCAGGCCGTGGAACCCTACGCACGCCTGTACGAAGACCTGGTCAAGCAGGCGCAGCACAGCCACTACTGAACGGGGATTTGAAGATGCACAGACATGGCGCACACCTGCTGGACGCCACGTCGGCGCGCTTCGCCCTCTGGGCGCCGGATGCGCGCAGCGTGAGCGTGGAACTGGAGCAGCAGCCGGCCATCGAGCTGTTGCCCGATGATGAGGGCTGGTACAGCGGCGTGGCCCCGTGCCAGGCCGGTGACCGTTACCACTACCGTATCGACGGTGAACTGCAGGTAGCCGACCCGGCCTCGCGCTACCAGCCCGACGGCGTACAGGGGCCGAGCCAGGTCGTGGATGTGGTCGGCTATGCCTGGCAACACCCCTGGCAAGGCCGGCCCTGGCACGAGGCGGTCATCCAGGAGCTGCATGTCGGCCTGCTCGACGGCTACGCCGGGGTCGCCCGGCAACTGCCGCGCCTGGCCGAGCTGGGTATCAGCGCCATCGAGCTGATGCCGCTGGGGCAGTTCCCAGGCGAGCGCAACTGGGGTTACGACGGCGTGCTGCCCTATGCACCGCAAAACACCTACGGCAGCCCCGAGCAGTTGTGTGCGCTGGTCGACCAGGCCCATGGCAATGGGCTGATGGTGCTGGTCGATGTGGTGTACAACCACTTCGGCCCCGACGGCAATTACCTGCACCAGTATGCCAGCCCGTTCTTCCGCGAAGACCGGCAGACCCCCTGGGGCGCAGCCATCGACTTTCGTCGCCCGCAGGTGCGCGAGTACTTCATCCAGAACGCCCTGATGTGGCTGTGCGACTACCGCTTCGATGGCCTGCGCCTTGACGCCGTGCACGCCATCGACCAGCCCGACTTCCTGGTCGAGCTGGCACAAAGGGTACGCGCTGCAGTGGAGCCGGGCCGCCAGGTGTGGCTGGTACTGGAGAACGAGCACAACCAGGCCTTCCTGCTGGAACAAGGCTTCGACGCGCAGTGGAACGACGACGGCCACAATGCCCTGCACGTGCTGTTGACCGGCGAAACCGAAGGTTACTACGCCGACTACCAGCATCGCCCCATCGACCAGCTGGCCCGCTGCCTTGGCGAAGGCTTCGTGTTCCAGGGCCAGGCCAACCGCCATGGCACGCCCCGCGGCGAGCCCAGCGGGCACCTGCCACCCAGCGCCTTCGTGCTGTTCCTGCAGAACCACGACCAGGTCGGCAACCGTGCCCTCGGCGAGCGCCTGACCCGCCTGTGCCCGCCGCCGGCGCTGCGGGCAGCCACCGCCCTGTTGCTGCTGGCGCCGATGATCCCGCTGCTGTTCATGGGCGACGAAGACGGCAGCTGCCGGCCGTTCCTGTTCTTTACCGACTTCCATGACCAACTGGCCGACGCCGTGCGCGAAGGCCGGCGCGGCGAGTTCGCCCATTTCGCCGCCTTCGCCGACCCCGAACAGCGCCAACGCATCCCCGACCCCAACGCCGAACAGACCTTCGAGGCGTCCCGCCCGCAGGCCCGGGAAGTCGTCGCCGGTTGGCACGGTCTGTACCAGCAGTTGCTTGACCTGCGTCGCCGCCATGTGATCCCGCGCCTGCCAGGCAGTCGCGCGCTGGGCGCCGAGGTGCTCGGCGACAAGGCACTGACCGCACGCTGGCGCCTGGGTGATGGCAGCACCTTGCGCATCGACCTGAACCTGGCCGCCACCCCGCAGCCCGCCGAGCTGCCCGCACCAGCAACCCGATTGTTCGACAGCAGCGACACCCGTCACCCCGACACCCATCTGGCCGCGTACAGCTGCGTGGTCAGCCTGCTTCCCCCTGCCAAGGAGCGCCCATGAGCGAAACCGCCCTGCACCGGCTGGCGACCCGCGTCGGGCTGAGCCGCGACTGGATCGACGCCAATGCCCGGCCCCAGCGTGTCAGCGACGAGGTACTGCGCAACATCCTTGAAGGCCTTGGTCACCCAGCCTCCGATGACGCCGCCATTGCCGCCAGCCTGCGCGCCGTGGACGCTGCCGAAGACAGTGAGCACCTGCCGCCACTGCTGACCGCCGACCTCGGCCAGCCGCTGCCACTGGCGCGCTATTTCAGCGCTGCCAGCGTCGCACACTGCACCCTGGAGGACCACAGCGCCCTCACCCTGAACCTCGACGACCAGGCCCGCCTGCCCGGTGCACTGCCCATCGGCTACCACCAAGTGGAAATCGACAGCCGCCGCTTCACCGTGGCCGTGGCCCCGCCACGCTGCTACAGCCTCGAAGACCGGGTGCAGCAGCCGCCCCCGCGCTGCTGGGGCCTGGCGGTGCAGCTGTACAGCCTGCGCCGCCCCGGCGATGGCGGCTATGGCGACTGCCTGGCCCTGGAACAACTGGCCCGCGCGGCCGCCGAGCGCGGTGCCGATGCCTTGGCCATCAGCCCGATCCACGCGCTGTCGGCCATCGACCAGACGCACTACAGCCCCTACTCGCCCTCCAGCCGCCTGCTGCTCAATACCCTGTACGCCAGCCCTGCCGCGCTGCTGGGCGAGCGGGAGGTGCGCGTGGCCATCGAAGCCTGCGGCCTGGAGCAACAACTGGAAGACCTGGAGCAAAGCCCGCTGGTTGACTGGCCGCGTGCCGCCAGCGCCCGCCAACGCCTGCTCGAAGCCCTGTACCAGGGTTTCAGCCAGGGCGACCACCCACTGCGCAAGGATTTCGACAGCTTCCGCGAAGCCGGTGGCCAGGCGCTGGAGCACCATTGCCGCTTCGAGGTGCTGCAGGCCCAGGCCGTGGAGCATGGCCTGGGCGCCGACTGGCGCCATTGGCCCAAGGCCTGGCACGACCCATACCACCCGGAAGTGGAGGCCTTCGCCAACGCCTACCCGGCCAAGGTCGAGTTCCATGCTTTCTGCCAATGGCTGACCGAACGGGGCCTGCAACGCGCCCAGGAAGCGGCACGCGGCAACGGCATGGCGATCGGCCTGATCGCTGACCTGGCGGTGGGCGCCGATGGTGCCGGCAGCCAGGCCTGGAGCCGCCAGGACGAGCTGCTGGCAGGGCTGAATGTAGGCGCACCGCCCGACATCCTCAACCGTGCCGGCCAGGACTGGGGCATCTGCGCCTTCTCGCCCGAGGGCCTCAAGCGCAACGGCTACCGCGCCTTCATCGAAATGCTGCGGGCCAACCTCGCCCACGCCGGCGGCCTGCGCATCGACCATGTCATGGGCCTGCGCCGGCTGTGGCTGATCCCGCAAGGGGCCAAGCCCAGCGAAGGCGCCTACCTCAACTACCCGCTGGACGACCTGCTGCGCCTGCTGGCGCTGGAGTCGGTGCGCCACCAGGCAATCATCCTCGGCGAAGACCTGGGCACCGTGCCGGAAGGCCTGCGCGAGCAACTGGCGGCCAAGGCCGTGCTGGGCATGCGCGTGCTGCCCTTCGAGCAGACCCAGCCCGGCCATTTCAAGCCGATTCTCGACTGGCCGGACAACGCCCTGGCCACCACCGGCACCCACGACCTGGCGCCGTTGGCCGGCTGGCTGGAAAACCGCGACATTGACTGGAGCCACCGCCTGCAACTGATCGATGCCGCCACCGAACTGCACTGGCGCCACGACCGGCAGAAGGAACACGATGGCCTGCGCCGTACCCTGGAAGCCAACTACGGCACGCTGCCGGACAACGACGCGCTGATCGACGCAGCCATCCGCTACGTTGGCCACACCCGCGCACCGCTGGTACTGGTGCCGCTGGAAGACCTGCTGGGCTGCGACGAGCAACCCAACCTGCCCGGTACCACCGCCGGCCACCCCAACTGGCGCCGGCGCTTCGCCCGGCCGGTACGTGAACTGCTCGACGACGAAGACGCCGCGCGGCGCCTGGAGCTCCTGGCCCAGGCTCGCGAACAGGCCTGGGAGCGTGACCGATGAAAGCGCTGACCGCGACCGTGCGCCTGCAGTTTCACAGTGACTTCACCCTCGATCACGCTGTGCCGCTGGTGCCGTACTTCGCCCAGTTGGGCATCAGCCACCTGTATGCCTCGCCCATCCTCAAGGCCCGCGCCGGCTCGCGCCACGGCTACGACGTGGTCGACCCGACCTGCGTCAACCCCGAACTGGGCGGCGAAGCGGCGCTGCAACGGCTGGTCGCCGCCCTGCGTCAGCACGGCATGGGGCTGATCCTCGACACGGTGTCCAACCACATGGCCGTGGGCGGTGCCGACAACCCTTGGTGGCAGAGCCTGCTGGCCTGGGGCCGGCGCAGCCCGTATGCAGAATTCTTCGACATCCAGTGGCACTCCAGCGACCCGTTGCTGGCCGGCCAGTTGCTGCTGCCGTTCCTCGCCAGCGACTATGGCATGGCGCTGAAAAACGGCGAGATACCGCTCGAGTTCGACAAGCACCATGGGCTACTGCAGGTTGCCCACTACCAACACCGCTTCCCGATCTGCCCGGTCGACTATGGCTGGATTCTCGCCCTCAGCCCGGAGCCGGCACTCAAGGCCCTGGCCGAACGCTTCACCGCGTTGAACGCATCGGCCACGCCGCTCGCCGACGCCCTGCCTCTGCAAGCCGAACTGGTGCGCCTGGCAGGCGAAGGCGCCGACCTCGAATCGGCCCTGATGGCGTTCGACAGCCGTAGCGAGAATGGCTTCAAGCGCCTGCACCTGCTGCTGGAGCGCCAGACCTACCGGCTGGCCAGCTGGCGCACCGCCGCCGACGACATCAACTGGCGCCGCTTCTTCGACATCAACGAGCTGGGCGGCCTGCGGGTGGAACGCGCGGCGGTGTTCGAGGCCACCCACGCCAAGCTGTTCGAGCTGATCGAGCGCGGCCTGGTGGACGGCTTGCGTATCGACCATATCGACGGCCTGGCCGACCCGCGCGGTTACTGTCGCAAGCTGCGCCGGCGGGTCGATGGCCTGCTGGCACGGCGGCCGTTGAACGCTGCCCTGGAGCACTTCCCGATCTACGTGGAGAAGATCCTCGGCGCCAACGAGCACCTGCACCGCGACTGGCTTACCGACGGCACTACCGGCTATGAATTCATGAACCAGGTCTCGCTGCTGCAGCACGACCCGGCGGGCGAAGCCGCGCTGACCGAGCTGTGGGCCAGTGTGAGCGAACGCCCCGACTTCCCCGAAGAAGTGCGTCAGGCCCGCCACCTGGTGCTCAATGCCAGCCTGGCCGGCGACTGCGAGTCGGTGGCCCAGGCGCTGTTGCAGGTGGCGCGCAACGATCTGATGACCCGCGACCTGACCCTGGGTGCGATCCGCCGCGCCTTGCAGGCACTGGTGGCGCATTACCCGGTGTACCGCACCTACTTCAATGCCTGCGGGCGCCCGGCAGAGGACGAAGGGTTTTTCCAGCAGGCCCTGGCCAATGCCCGGCAGGATCTGGGCGAAGCCGACTGGCCGCTGCTGGAGCACCTGCAACAATGGCTGGGCGGGCAAGCCTGGCGCAGCCTGCCAGCAGGCCGGGCGCGCAAGCAGCTACGCCACGCCTGCGTGCGCTTCCAGCAACTGACCGCGCCCAGTGCCGCCAAGGCCGTGGAAGATACTGCGTTCTACCGCAGCGCGCGGCTGCTGTCGCGCAACGATGTAGGCTTCGACGCCGAGCGTTTCAGCGCCCCGCTCGAGCACTTCCACAACGAGGCCCAGCGGCGCCTGCGCGATTTCCCCGACAACCTGCTGGCCAGCGCCACCCATGACCACAAGCGCGGCGAAGACACCCGTGCACGCCTGGCCGTGCTCAGCGAGCGCGGCCCGTGGCTGGCCAGCCGCATTGAACATTGGCGCGAACTGGCCACCCCGTTGCGCACGCAACTGGATGACGGCCCGGCACCCAGCCCCGGCGACGAGCTGATGCTGTTGCAGACCTTGCTGGGCAGCTGGCCGCTGGACCTCGAGCTGCACGATGACAACGCCCTTGGCCACTACGCCGAACGCATCCGCCAGTGGCAGCAGAAGGCCTTGCGCGAGGCCAAGCTACGCAGCAGCTGGAGCGCGCCGAACGAAGCATACGAAAACGCCTGCGCCCGCTACATCGATGGGCTGTTGCTGGACGGCGAGAACCAGCAGCTGCGCAAGTCGCTGGCCGACGCCGCGCACTTGCTGGCCTGCCCCGGCGCCCTCAACGGCTTGGTCCAGGCCCTGCTGCGCATGACCACGCCGGGCGTACCGGACCTGTACCAGGGCAACGAATACTGGGACTTCAGTCTGGTCGACCCGGATAACCGCCGCGCCGTGGACTACGCCTGCCGGCGTCGCACCCTGGACGATGCAACGCCGGTAGCCGAGCTGCTGGAACACTGGCGCGATGGCCGCCTCAAGCAGGCGCTGATCGCCCGGGTGCTGGACTGCCGCCAGGCCCATGCCGAGTTGTTCCGCCGTGGCGCCTACCTGCCACTGACCGTGCACGGCCGGCATGCCGACAAGGTGGTCGCGTTCGCTCGCCTTGGCGAAGGCGAACGGGCCGTCATCATCGCGCCACGCCTTGCCAGTACCCTGCTGGCAGGCGCACCGATACCCCTGATCCCGGCACAGAACTGGGACGATACCCGGGTGAGCCTGCCGTTTGCCTTGTCGCCTGCCAATTCGACGGGACTTTTCCCCGGTACTGCGGTCAGCTCTTCCAGGGAGCTGATGTTGAGCGCCGTGCTGGCGGAGTTTCCGGTCAACCTGCTGATACAACAATCTTGAGCATCAGGAGCGTCATGATGAGTGTTGATGAAAAGCGTATCCGCGAATTTGCCTACCAGATCTGGGAATCCGAGGGTAAGCCCGCCGGCCAGGAAGAACGTCATTGGGACATGGCGCGCAAGCTGGCCGAAGCCGAGGCGCTGGCACCCAAGGCGACGCCGCGCAAGCGGGCCCCGGCCAAGCCCAAGGCAGCCGCTGAGCCGAAGGCGCCTGCCGAGCCCAAAGTGGCTGCCCTGCCGGGGGTTAAACCGGCTGTGGCGAAAAAGACCCGGGCGGTGAAAAAGCCTTCTGCCGGTTAAGCCTTTCCTGGCCCTATCGCCGGCAAGCTCAGGTCCCCAAAGTACAGCGCCGGTTTTGAGACCTGTGAAGACCTTGTGGGAGCTGGCTTGCCGGCGATAGGGCCAGGACAGGACTACACAACCCTCCCCTTCACCACGGCCACTAGAGGACCACCATGAGCCCCCGCACCCCGAAGAAAACCCGCTCGGTCGCCCCGTCGCGTATCCGCGAAGGCCTGCCCTTCCCCCTCGGCGCCACATGGGATGGCCTTGGGGTCAACTTTGCCCTGTTCTCGGCCAACGCCACCAAGGTCGAGCTGTGCCTGTTCGACTCCACTGGCGAGCACGAGATCGAACGCATCGAGCTACCCGAATACACCGACGAGATCTACCACGGCTACCTGCCCGACGCGCACCCAGGGCTGGTCTACGGCTACCGCGTGCACGGCCCGTACGAGCCGGAAAACGGCCACCGTTTCAACCCCAACAAACTGCTGATCGACCCCTATGCCAAGCAACTGGTCGGCAGCCTTCAATGGTCCGAAGCACTGTTCGGCTACACCATCGGCCACCCCGACGGCGACCTGTCGTTCGACGAGCGCGACAGCGCGCCGTTCGTGCCCAAGTGCAAGGTGATCGACCCTGCCTTTACCTGGGGCCGCGACCAGCGCGTGCTGATCCCCTGGGAGCGCACGATCATCTACGAGGCCCACACCCGTGGCATCAGCATGCGCCACCCGGCGGTACCCGAAGAACTGCGCGGCACCTTCGCCGGCCTGGCCAATGACGAGTTGCTCAAGCACATCAAGGAGCTGGGCGTTTCCAGCATCGAGCTGCTGCCGATTCACGCCTTCGTCAACGACCAGCACCTACTGGACAAGGGCCTGAACAACTACTGGGGCTACAACAGCATCGCCTTCTTCGCCCCCCACCCGCGCTACCTGGCCAGCGGCAAGATCGCCGAATTCAAGGAAATGGTCGCGCACCTGCACGATGCCGGGCTGGAGGTGATCCTCGACGTGGTCTACAACCACACCGCCGAAGGCAACGAGCGCGGCCCCACGCTATCGATGCGCGGCATCGACAACGCTTCCTACTACCGCCTGATGCCGGACGACAAGCGTTACTACATCAACGATTCCGGCACCGGCAACACCCTGGACCTGAGCCACCCCTGCGTGCTGCAGTTGGTCACCGACTCGCTGCGCTACTGGGCAGGCGAAATGCACGTGGACGGCTTCCGCTTCGACCTGGCGACCATCCTTGGCCGCTACCACGACGGCTACAGCGAACGCCACGGCTTCCTCGTCGCCTGCCGCCAGGACCCGATGCTGAGCCAGGTGAAGCTGATTGCCGAACCCTGGGACTGCGGCCCGGGCGGCTACCAGGTGGGCAACTTCGCACCGGGCTGGGCAGAGTGGAACGACCGCTTCCGCGACACCGTGCGGGCCTTCTGGAAAGGCGACGAGGGTCAACTGGCCGACTTTGCCTCGCGCATGACCGCGTCGGGGGACATGTTCAACAACCGTGGCCGGCGCCCCTATGCCTCGGTCAACTTCGTCACCGCCCACGACGGTTTCACCTTGCGCGACCTGGTGTCGTACAACCACAAGCACAACGAAGACAACGACGAAAACAACCAGGACGGCACCGATAACAACCTGTCGTGGAACTGCGGTGTCGAGGGGCCAACCGACGACCCGGCCGTGAATGCCCTGCGCATGCGCCAGATGCGCAACTATTTCGCTACCCTGCTGCTGGCCCAGGGCACGCCGATGATCGTCGCTGGTGACGAGTTCAGCCGCACCCAGCACGGCAACAACAATGCCTATTGCCAGGACAGCGAGATCGGCTGGGTGAACTGGGACCTGGACCAGGAGGGCGAAGAGCTGCTGGCCTTCGTCAAACGCCTGACCCGCCTGCGCCTGGCCTACCCGGTACTGCGCCGTTCGCGCTTCCTGGTGGGCGACTACAATGAGGCGATCGGCGTCAAGGATGTGACCTGGCTGGCACCGGACGGCAACGAGATGAGCGTGGAGCAATGGGAAGACCCGCACGGGCGCTGCCTGGGCATGCTGATCGATGGCCGCGCCCAGGTCAGCGGCATTGCCCGGCCAGGTGCCGAGGCCACCGTGTTGCTGATCGTCAACGCCCATCATGACACCGTGCCGTTCAAGTTGCCGACCGTGCCCGAAGGGGATTACTGGAGCTGCCTGGTCGATACCGACCGGCCAGAGCTGCGCAAGGGGCAGCATCTGCAGTTCGACAGCACCTTCGAGGTGAAGGGGCGATCGTTGCTGCTGATGGTGTTGCAGCGTGATGAGGAGTGAACCCCGGGGGACCCTCGTCGGTCCCATTGTGTATCGGTTGCCTGTACTGGCTTCATCGCCGGCAAGCCAGCCCCCACAGGTAATCCGCTGGCCGACGGGCCTGTGCGTTACCTGTGGGAGCCGGCTTGCCGGCGATAGGGCCGGGACATACAACACCCATGCACCCGCCATTGAGGAGTAACCGTGAACCCCGAAGCCGGCAGTAAAGGTTTCGCCAGTATCAACCAGGCCCCGGCCGTGAAGCGCCTGCAGGTGCTGACGGTGAATACCCACAAGGGCTTCACCGCCTTCAACCGGCGCTTCATCCTGCCAGAACTGCGCGAGGCGGTGCGCAGCACCCAGGCCGACATCGTCTTCCTCCAGGAAGTGCTCGGCAGCCACGACCGCCACGCCGCGCGCTACCCCGGCTGGCCGCAGACTTCACAGTACGAGTTCCTCGCCGACAGCATGTGGAGCGACTTCGCCTACGGCCGCAACGCGGTCTACCCCGACGGCCACCACGGCAACGCGCTGCTGTCCAAATACCCGATCATCGAACACCGCAACCTCGACGTGTCGATCACTGGCCCCGAACGACGTGGTCTGCTGCACTGCATTCTCGACGTGCCCGGCCAGCACCAGGTGCATGCCATCTGCGTGCACCTGTCGTTACTGGAAAGCCACCGCCAGAAGCAGCTGCAACTGCTGCGCAAGTTGCTCGAATCTCTGCCTGCCGACGCCCCGGTGATCATCGCCGGCGATTTCAACGACTGGAAAACCCACGGCAACCGTACCCTGCACCTGCAGCGCGACCTGCACGAGGCTTTCGAGCGCCACCACGGTCACCTGGCCCGCACCTATCCTGCGCGCCTGCCCCTGTTGCGTCTGGACCGCGTTTACCTGCGCAACGCCGAAAGCCATGGGCCGCGGATTCTGGGGCACAAACCTTGGTCGCACCTTTCGGACCACCTGCCGCTGTCCGTCGAAGTCAGGCTTAGCAATCATTCTTCATAGCCATGCCACGGCAAATAGCGAACCCCGCTATACCCGACAGATTTATCAGAAGATTCAACACGTTGAACAAACACACACATCCTGAACACTTCCTTCACACTTTCTTGACGCAAGCGGCCGCCTCTCCTTAGCTGAACATATCAAGCAGTAAAGATCTCGCGCCGGGCGTCTAGCTCGCGCCTTCGTGCGCGCTGGCGAAAGCCTGGCGTGCTGGTTTGGGTCGCCCACTGTTTTTGCCGTACAGCTCGTGACAACAGGCCAGGTCCTCGGGCTGTAACACAAAAACAAAGGAGATCCGCCATGAAAAGAACCTCGAACCTCTTGCGTTTCGACAGCATTTTCTGCGCGGTTTCCACGTCGCTGCTTCTGGCAACCCCGGTGGAAACTATCGCGTATGAACTGCAGGGCGACCCGACCTCGCCCGGTTTCCTGCACCAACCGGCAGTATCACAGCTGTCGCTCGACCCGGTCAGCGCCAGTGGCTTGAGTATCGGCACTTTGAACGCGTTTTCGCAAAAGATGAGCGAGCGCCATGGGCAGCCTGCACCGGATCTGGTCGCCAGCCAGTGGGCACAGTTCTTCCCCAACACTGCGCGCGGTATCGCGCAGCCCCCGGACCAGCTGGAGGCACCCAGCCAGCAACTGATGATCGGCCCGGACCTGTTCGTGCGTGAAACTGCAGCGGGCAATGTGCACCGCGCGGGGATATTCGTGGGGCAGAACAACCTGCAGACCAACTTCAACGGTACGCGCCGGCTGCTGGGCGACAAGCAACGCAACGCCGTGAACCTCAGCGGTGAAAGCCTGGGGGTGTACTGGAGCATGACCCATGAACAGGGCTGGCACCTGGATGCCGTGGCCATGGGTTCGCGCATCGACGTCAATGGCCGTGGCGAGAACGGCCAGCGCCTGGACGACAGCGGCCACGCGATGACCTTCTCGCTGGAAGGCGGCATCCCCATCGGCCTGGGTGGCGGCTGGGTGATCGAGCCGCAGGCGCAGTTGATCAACCAGCAGTTCTTCCCCGGCAGCCGGGCGCAGGAAGAGACCTTGCAGGCCTTCGACAGCCAGCCGAGCTGGAGCGGCAGGGTCGGCGCCAGGCTGTCCGGGCGTTATGAAGTACGCGGCATGCCAATCGAACCCTATGTGCGGACCAACGTGTGGTATGACTTCAGCAATGCCGATGAGGTGAAGCTGGACCAGGTCGACAAGATCTCCAGCTCACGCTACTCGACCACGGTGGAACTGGGGCTGGGGCTGGTGGCGCGGGTGACGCCCTCGGTGGCGCTGTTTGTCAGTGCCGATTACAGCAGTGACGTGGACGACAATGATCTGAATGGGTTGATTGGCAGCCTTGGGGTGCGGATGCGGTGGTAGGCAGGTTCGGCCCTTTTGCGGGCACGCCCGCTCCCACAGGGATAGCACAAGGCCAGAGGCTGGCGCCGTACCTGTGGGAGCGGGCATGCCCGCGAAGAGGCCAGTACAGGCAGAAGATCAGACCGGTTTCAACACCAGCACACCCAGCGGCGGCAGGTTCAGGGCCAGCGACAGCGGCTGGCCATGGCTGGCAATCGCGTCGCTCTGCACCACCCCCAGATTGCCGACATTGGACCCGGCATACAGCTCTGCATCACTGTTCAACAGTTCCTGCCAGCGCTCGCCAAACGGCACACCGATGCGATACCCCTCGCGCGGCACCGGGGTGAAGTTGGCCACCACCAGCACCGGCTCGCCACTGCTGCTCCAGCGCAGCCAGGCATACACGCTGTTCTGCGCATCGTCACCGATCAGCCACTGGAACCCTTGCGGCTGGCAATCCTGTTCGTGCAATGCCGGCACCTCGCGGTACAGGCGGTTGAGGTCGCCGACCAGGCGCTGTACGCCCTGGTGCTCAGGGTACTGCAGCAGGTACCAGTCCAGTTCGCCGTCATGGTCCCACTCACGCCACTGGCCGAACTCGCAGCCCATGAACAGCAGCTTCTTGCCAGGATGCGCCCACATGAAGGTGAGGTAGGCACGCAGATTGGCGAACTTCTGCCAGCGGTCGCCGGGCATCTTGTCGATCAGCGAATGCTTGCCATGCACCACTTCGTCGTGGGAGATGGGCAGGATGAAGTGCTCGGAATAGGCATAGATCAGCCCGAAGCTCATCTCGTTGTGGTGATAGGTGCGGTGCACCGGGTCGTTCTGGATGTAATGCAAGGTGTCGTGCATCCAGCCCATGTTCCACTTGTAGGCAAAGCCCAGGCCGCCCTGCTGGGTCGGCTGGCTGACGCCGGGCCAGGCGGTGGATTCCTCGGCGATGATCAGCGCACCCGGGGCCTCGTGGGCCGCCACGCCGTTGAGGTGGCGGATGAAGTCGATGGCCTCCAGGTTCTCGCGCCCGCCGTGGCGGTTGGGCACCCATTCGCCGGCCTTGCGCGAATAGTCGCGGTACAGCATCGAAGCCACCGCATCGACGCGCAGGCCGTCGATATGGAAGTGCTTCAGCCAGTGCAACGCCGAAGCCATCATGAAGCCGCGCACTTCGTTGCGGCCAAGGTTGTAGATCAGCGTGTTCCAGTCCTGGTGGTAGCCCTCCAGGGGGTTGTCGTATTCGTACAGGGCGGTGCCGTCGAAACGCGCCAGGCCATGTTCGTCGGTGGGGAAATGCGCCGGTACCCAATCGAGCAGCACGCCAATGCCGCCCTGGTGGCAGGCGTCGATGAAGGCGGCGAAGTCCTCGGCGCTGCCGTAGCGCGAAGTAGGCGCGAACAGCGACAGCGGCTGGTAGCCCCAGGAGCCGCCGAACGGATGCTCCATGATCGGCAGCAGTTCGATGTGGGTGAAGCCCAGTTCCTGAACGTACGGCACCAGGCGCTCGGCCAGCTCGCGCCAGTTGTAATAGCGCCCGACCTCGCCCGCCTCATCCAGCTCGCAGCGCCACGACCCTGGGTGCAGTTCGTAGATCGACAGCGGCGCGCTGTAGGCATGGCGCTGCGCACGTTGCGCCATCCAGTCGTGGTCTTGCCAGTCGTGGCTGAGCGCCCCTGCCACCTTGGATGCGGTGCTCGGCGGCAGTTCGGTGGCGCGCGCCAGCGGGTCGGCCTTCAAGGGCAGTATGCCGTCCTTGCCCAGCACCTCGAACTTGTAGGTTTCGCCCACGCCCAGGCGCGGCACGAACAGCTCCCACACCCCGGCGCTGTGGCGCAGGCGCATGGGGTGGCGACGGCCATCCCAGTTGTTGAAGTCACCCACCACCGACACCCGCCGGGCGTTCGGTGCCCACACCGAGAAACACACGCCATCGACGCCATCGACCTGGATGGGTTGGGCGCCGAAGCGCCCGGACAGGTCGCGGTGGTTGCCTTCGGCAAACAGGTACAGGTCCATGTCGCCCAGTTGCGGGCCGAAGCTGTAGGGGTCTTCGGTGACCTGCTCGCCACCGGCCCAGCCGATCTGCAGCAGGTACGGGTGTGCCTCATCGAGGTGCGCGGTGAACAACCCCGGCAGGCTGCCCTGCTCCATTTCGGCGAGGATGCGCCCGTCATGTCGGGCCAGTATGCGCACATTCAGGGCGTTGGGCAGGAAGGCTCGGACCACTTGCCCGCCCGCGCCGTCGCCATGGGGGCCGAGTACCGCAAATGGATCGGCGTGCTCGGCGCGGGCCAGGGCGTCGAGGTCCCGTTGCCGAAGGCCGCCGTTTTCACGCGTGGTTGCATTCATCTATGACTCTCCCCAGGTACTGATCAGTCCATGCAGGCCATGCAAAGGCACGGCCAGCCAGCTCGGACGGTTCTCGGCTTCGTATGTGATTTCGTAGGCAGCTTTTTCCAGGCAGAACAGCTCCAGTGCGGCACGCTCGCCCTCGGCCTGTTGCCAGGCGTGAGGCATGGCCGCGGTGGCCAGGCCATAGGCTTCGACAAAGGCATGCCGCGATTGGTGCAGGTACTGCCTGGCAACCCGTTGCCGGGCTTGGCGCGCCGGGTCGGAAAGGTCGACCGCAGACGCGCTGCGCAAGATCATGGCAGCAGCATAGTCGAAGGATCGCAGCACGC
Source organism: Pseudomonas sp. TE3-3-F2023 (assembly GCF_036784815.1). Classification (NCBI taxonomy): domain Bacteria; kingdom Pseudomonadati; phylum Pseudomonadota; class Gammaproteobacteria; order Pseudomonadales; family Pseudomonadaceae; genus Pseudomonas; species Pseudomonas sp. TE3-3-F2023. The sequence continues at coordinate 4,550,174 of NZ_CP145113.1, forward strand.
CGCTGACATCTTTGTACGGGCTGTGTTTTGCCCGACGCTCTTGCAGCGGCCGGGCCGGTTCACCTTCAAAATCGATGAGGTAGGCGTCGCCCTGCACCACCAGCACCTGGCCCAGGTGCAGGTCGCCATGCACGCGCATCAGCAGGCCACCCTGGGCCTGGCGGGTCAGCTCGGCGATGTGCTGGGCCAGGCCGTCGCGCTGTTGCTGCAAGTCGTCGACCAGCGCCTGGCTTTCGCTGTCGAGGCTGTCGCGGTGCTGGGCCAGCAGGTCGAGGGCATGGGTGAGCTCTGCGCTGATCTGCGCACTCCAGCGTTCGCTGTCGTCGGCATCGCTCGGGCGCGGCTGGAAGGCCTCGTCATTGGTCGGTGCGGCCAGCAGCAGGTGCATCTCGCCCAGGCGCTGGCCGAGCAAGGCGGCAAAGCCGGTGAGCTCGGCCAATGCATCGGTGTGCGCATCGGCGTCGAGGCTGGAGGGCTCCATCTGGTCGCGGATGGCCCGCTCCAGGGTGTTTTGGGTCCAGGCCCAGGCGTCACCCTGGTTGCTCAGGTAGCCCTGGGCGATCATCAGCAGGTGTGGCGCCCCCTGCTCGTCCACCCGGCTGACCCAGGCCAGCAAGGGCGATATGTTGGCAAAGCCTGCGGCAGTCAGGTAGGCACTCATTTCCAACTCGGGGTGCACACCCGGGTTGACCCGTCGAATCAGCTTTAGCACCACCTGGTCGCCGATCACCACCGAGCTGTTGGACTGCTCGGCGCTGAGATAGCGCACGCTGCTTTCGTCGTTCAACGCCAGGCCCGCCAACTGCTGCGTGCTTTCGAAACGCAACTCGCCCTCGCCGTTGCCACACGGTAGATGCATGCCATTCTCACAGGCACGCAGCACCGCGCGGATGAACGGCTCGAGGACGAAGGCGTCGGTGATCAGGCCAACCTGATGGGCTCGGCGCACCCGTGACAGGGCCAGCTGTTGTGGCAGTGCGCTGTTGATCTGCTCTTCGGGCAGCAGGCCGAACGGCAGTTGGTAGCGATTGGCCACACCGTCGCTGAGCACTTCGATTTCACTGAGCAACACCGGTGTGGTCGACGTGCCGAAACGCACGCCGTAGCACAGGCGCACCTGGTCGATCGGCCCTTCCTTGCCGGCGAACCAGCGCCGCTTGGGCAGATACTGGGGCAGAACGGTGCTTTGCAGGGTATCGCTGGAGGGGGCCTCCAGCAGTTCTTCCAGGCGTTTGCGCAATACCAGTGTGGTCAATTCGGGTAACCCCTCGGTGGCCTTGATGTGCCAGCTGGGCATGCGGTCATGGCTGGCCAGCAGGAACCAGTAGAAGGCGTAGGGTGGCAAGGTCAGCAGGAACGGCAGTTGGCCGATTGGCGGGAAGGCGCTGCCGCCGAGCATCTCCACCGGTACTTTGTCGGCGTACTGTGACAATTCCAGTTCAGCCGCCTGGGCGGCGCGGGAGACGTTGGCCACGCACAGGATGACTTCGCTGTTGCCATCGGCGTCGGTGTACTCGCGCAGATAGGCAAGGATGCGCCGGTTGTTAGGCGTGAGGGTACGCAGGCTGCCGCGGCCGAAAGCCTTCTGCTGCTTGCGCACCGCCAGCATGCGCCGGGTCCAGTTCAGCAGCGAGTGCGGGTCGTTGGCCTGGGCTTCGACGTTGACCGTCTGGTAACCGTACAGCGGGTCCATGATCGGTGGCAGCACCAGGCGCTGCGGGTCGGCACGGGAAAAACCGCCGTTGCGGTCCGGCGACCATTGCATGGGCGTGCGCACACCGTCACGGTCGCCCAGGTAGATGTTGTCACCCATGCCCAGTTCGTCGCCGTAATACAGGGTGGGCGTGCCGGGCATCGAGAGCAGCAGGCTGGTGAGCAGTTCGATGCGCCGGCGGTCACGCTGCAGCAACGGCGCCAGGCGACGGCGGATGCCCAGATTGATGCGGGCGCGACGGTCTTCGGCGTAGTAGTTCCACAGGTAGTCGCGCTCGCGGTCGGTGACCATCTCCAGGGTCAGCTCATCGTGGTTGCGCAGGAATATCGCCCATTGGCAGTTGGCGGGAATTTCCGGTGTCTGGCGCAGGATGTCGGTGATCGGGAAGCGGTCCTCCATGGCCAGGGCCATGTACATGCGTGGCATCAACGGGAAGTGGAAGGCCATGTGGCATTCGTCGCCCTCGCCTTCGCCGAAGTACGGGCGGGTGTCCTCGGGCCATTGGTTGGCCTCGGCCAGCAGCATGCGGTCGGGGTAGTTGGCGTCGATTTCGGCGCGGATCGCCTTGAGCACGTCGTGGGTTTCGGCGAGGTTCTCGTTGTTGGTACCGTCACGCTCGATCAGGTAGGGGATGGCATCCAGGCGCAGGCCATCTACACCCAGGTCCAGCCAGAAGCGCATCACCCCGATCACTGCCTTGAGCACCTGCGGGTTGTCGAAGTTGAGGTCGGGCTGGTGCGAGTAGAAGCGGTGCCAGAAGTACTGGCCGGCGACCGGGTCCCAGGTCCAGTTGGACTTCTCGGTGTCGAGAAAGATGATGCGCGTGCCGTCGTACTTCTGGTCGTCATCCGACCACACGTAGAAGTCCCGTGCCTTGCTGCCGCGCTTGGCGTGGCGGGCGCGCTGGAACCAGGGGTGCTGGTCGCTGGTGTGGTTGATGACCAGCTCTGTGATTACCCGTAGCCCGCGTTTGTGCGCCTCGGCGATGAAGCGGCGGGCATCGGCAAGGTTGCCGTAGTCGGGGTGCACGGCCTTGTATTCGGCGATGTCGTAGCCATCGTCGCGGCGTGGCGAGGGATAGAACGGCAGCAGCCACAGGGTGTTGACGCCAAGCTGGGCAATATAGTCGAGCTTGCTGATCAGGCCAGCGAAATCGCCGATGCCGTCGTTGTTCGAATCGAAGAACGACTTGATGTGCAGCTGGTAGATGACGGCGTCCTTGTACCACAGCGGGTCGTCGATGAAGGCTGCCGGGCGGGAACGCTTGGCCATGTGCGACTCCTTTCAATTCCAGGTTGCTCTGGCCCCAATGCACAAGCAACTGACTTGACACAATCCCTGTGGGAGCGGGGTTACCCGCGAACACCGGCGAAGCCGGTGCCATGCTCCGCGGCGCCTGCTTCGCGGGTAACCCCGCTCCCACAGGGGATGGCGTGTACCTTGCTAACGGGCCTTTTCGATGCGCCAGATACCGAACGGCAGATGCCAGGGTTCGATGCGCATCCATTGGGTCTTGCCGTACCACGACCAGCGATGGCCGTTCATCAGGTCTTCCCCCAGGGTTTTGGCGTTGTCATCCAGCCCCAGCTCCCACAGCGGCAGCTCGAAATGCGCTTCCTGGGCGTTGTGCGGGTCGAGGCTGATTGCCACCAGGATGTAGTTGTCGCGCTCGGGCGTGCGCTTGGCGAAGTACAGGATGTTGTCGTTCCAGCAGTTGAAGAACGCCACGCCCAGGTGGGTCTGCAAGGCGCGGTTCTGCCGGCGGATGCGGTTGAGCTGGGCAATCTCGGCAATGATGTTGCCGGGTTGGCTGAAATCGCGTGGGCGAATTTCGTACTTCTCCGAATCCAGGTACTCCTCCTTGCCCGGCAAGGCCGCCGCTTCGCACAGTTCAAAGCCCGAGTACATACCCCACAAGCCCGACCCCATGGTGGCCAGCGCCGCGCGGATGAGGAAGCCGGCACGCCCTGAGGTGTGCAGGAAGTACGGGTTGATGTCGGGGGTGTTGACGAAGAAGTTGGGCCGGTAGCACTGGCTCCATGGCGGCTGGTTAAGCTGCTCGAGATACTCGCGCAGTTCCTGTTTGTGGTTGCGCCAGGTGAAATAGGTATAGCTCTGCGCGTACCCGACCTTGCCCAGGCGGGCCATCATCGCCGGCTTGGTGAAGGCTTCGGCGAGGAAGATGACCTCGGGGTGCTGGCTGCGCACGTTGGCGATCAGCCATTGCCAGAATGGCAGTGGCTTGGTGTGCGGGTTGTCGACGCGGAAGGTCTTCACCCCCTCCTCGACCCAGCCGACCACCACGTCGCGCAGGGCCAGCCACAGTGAGGGCACGGCTTCGGGGGCGTAGAAATCGACGTTGACGATGTCCTGGTACTTCTTGGGCGGGTTCTCGGCATAGCGGATGGTGCCGTCCGGTCGCCAGCTGAACCAGCCGGGGTGCTCCTTGAGCCAGGGGTGGTCCTGGGAGCACTGGATGGCAAAGTCGAGGGCGATTTCCAGGCCATGCTCGGCCGCCGCGGCCACCAGGCGGCGGAAGTCGTCGCGGCTGCCCAGCTGCGGGTGAATCGCCTCGTGGCCGCCTTCCGCGCTGCCGATGGCATACGGGCTGCCCGGGTCGCCGGGCTCTGCCGTGAGGGCGTTGTTGCGGCCCTTGCGGTGCTGCATGCCGATGGGATGAATGGGCGGAAAGTACAGCACGTCGAAGCCCATGTCGCGGATCATCGGCAGCCGCTCGTGCACATCATTGAAGGTGCCGTGGCGCTCGGGGCTGTCGGTGATCGAGCGCGGGAACAGCTCGTACCAGCTGGCGAACTGCGCTGCCGGGCGGTCGACATCGACGGGGAAGTCGCGGCTACGGGTCAGGTAGCTGCGGTGCTCGGCGTCACTCATCAGGCGGGCGGTGGCGGGGTCGAGAAACAGCGCTACCTGGTCGTCGGCATTCAGCGTGGGCAGGCGCTGCTGCAAGGCCTGCAGCTCCTCGCGCAGGGCACCGCTGCACAACTCGATGCCCTTGCCGAGCATCAATCGGCCTTCTTCCAGCTCCAGCCGCACCTCGACACCGGCGTGGTATTTCTTCTCCAGGTCGTGGCAATAAGTGGCGAACGGGTCGATCCAGGCCTCGATGCTGAAAAGGTGCGGGCCCAGTTCGGTGGGCGTGAACTCGGCCAGCCAAAGGTCGTTGCCCGGCGAGTGCATGGGCACGCAATGCCAGCGCCGGCTGTGGGCCTGACGCCAGTTGAGCATCACTGCCAGGCGGTCGTGGCCGTCGCTGTAGACCTTGCTGCTGACCGCCACCGGTTGGCCACTGATGGCCTTGACGGCGAAGGTGCCGGCTTCGAGCACGGGTTGGGTGTCTTCGATCACGATGCGCGGCGCCAGCAGCGCCTGGGACAGGCTGATGGCCTGGTCCGGGTGATCATTGGCCATGGGCACGCTTTCGAAGGGCTCGTTTCGTGACATCGGACCTTGCTCCCTCAGGCTGGTGGCGGTAAGGGTTCAGAGCCGGGCACAGGCGTGGGGTTCAAAAAAAATGAGCGAACGGCAGCTGCCAGGAGTCGAAGCCTGCAGCACCTCTTCAATCACCCAAGCGAGGTCAGGCCATGAACATTCCCATTCCACCGGAGACCCCCGATCCCAACATCGACGACCCGAGCCTGCCGCCGCCCGTGCCGGAGGAAGACCCGGACGAGCTGCCGATCAAGCCGACCGTGCCGCCGACGGTGGGCGACCCGCCGAGCCAGGAACCACCGGTGAAGGTTTAAGGGTAGACCAGGATCTTGTGCTGGCAGGGCCGGCCTCTTCGCGGGCACGCCCGCTCCCACAGGGACTGCGCCAACCTCGAAAGCGGCGCTATACCTGTGGGAGCGGGTTCACCCGCGAAAGGGCCGGCAGCATCAATACATCAACCAGCAGTCAAAGCCGAGATCTCCGCCACGCTGATCTCCCTCATGCGGAACTTCTGCACCTTGCCAGTCACCGTCATCGGGTACTCGTCGACAAAGCGGATATGCCGCGGCACCTTGAAGTGTGCAATGCGCGCCTTGCACCAGCCCTGCAATTCCTCGGCCGTGGCGCTGTGCCCAGGGTGCAGCTTGATCCAGGCGACGATCTCCTCGCCATAACGGCTGCACGGGATGCCGATCACCTGCGCATCGGCCACCGCCGGGTGGGTGTAGAAGAACTCTTCCAGTTCACGCGGGTAGATGTTCTCGCCGCCGCGAATGATCATGTCCTTGTTGCGCCCGACGATGCGTACGTAGCCGTGCTCGTCCATTACCGCCAGGTCGCCCGAGTGCATCCAGCCGGCCGGGTCGATGGCATCCGCCGTGGCCTGGGGGTTGTCCCAATAGCCGAGCATCACGCTGTAGCCGCGGGTACACAGCTCGCCGATCTCGCCGCGCGGGACGATGCAGCCGTCGGCGTCCACCAGTTTGTTTTCCAGCTGCGGCTGGGTGCGGCCGACGGTGGTCACGCGCAGTTCCAGGTCGTCGTCCGGGCCGGTCTGCAGCGACACCGGGCTGGTTTCGGTCATGCCGTAGGCGATCTGTACTTCGGCCATGTGCATCTGGTCGATGACCCGGCGCATCACTTCGATCGGGCAGGTGGCGCCGGCCATGATGCCGCTGCGCAGGGGCGACAGGTCCATTTGCGCACGTGCGGGGTGGTCGAGCATGGCGATGAACATGGTCGGTACGCCATAGAGAATGCTGGCGCGCTCTTCGGCCACCGCGCGCAGGGTGAGCTCGGCGTCGAAGGCGTCGTTGGGGTAGATCATGGTGCTGCCATGGGTGATGCAACCCAGGTTGGCCATGACCATGCCGAAGCAGTGGTACAGCGGCACCGGGATCACCATGCGGTCGCGTGCGGTCAGGCCCAGGCTTTCGCCGACCATGAAGCCGTTGTTGAGGATGTTGTAATGGCTGAGCGTGGCGCCCTTCGGTGCGCCGGTGGTGCCGGAGGTGTACTGGATGTTCACCGGCTGGTCGAACTGCAGGCTTTGCTGGCGCTTCGCATAAGCCTCGACGGAGGTCTGCCCTGCCCGCTCGGCCAGCGCTTGCCAAGGCAGGAAGCCTGCCGGCGGGTTGGCGGCCAGGCTGACCACACCACGCAGGTCGGGCAGGCGTTCACTGGCCATTTCACCGGTGGTGGCTCTGGCCAGCTCCGGCGCCAGTTCCTGGACCATGGCGTGGTAGTCGGACGTCCTGAAGGCATCGGCACATACCAGCCAGCGGCAACCGGACTGGCGCAGCACGTATTCCAGCTCGCCCACGCGGTAGGCCGGGTTGATGTTGACCAGAATCGCGCCGACCTTGGCACTGGCCAGCTGCAGGATGCACCACTGGGCGCAGTTGGGCGACCAGATGCCGACCCGATCGCCGGTGTTCACGCCCAGGGCCATCAGGGCACGAGCATGCACCTCGACCTGCTCGGCCAACTGCCGCCAGCTGTAGCGCAGGCCCTGATGGCGCGACACCAGGGCCTCGCCGTCGGCACAACGGGCCACGGTGGCGTCGAAGGCCTGGCCGATGGTCTGGGTCAGCAAGGCTTGGTCCTGGCGACCGCGGGTATAGCTTGGTTGACTCATGGGTGTCCCTTCTTGTGGTTGTTCTGGGCACGACTGAAGCAAGCGGGAATACTTTGGCGCAGATTTACGTTTACGTAAAGGTGATGATCCGATTGACAGTGAGCATCTGCAGGTTTACGTTAACGTAAAGGTGAAAACGACATCGGGTTTGTCGGCGTATCACCGACCCGCTCCACAGGGTCGGTGGATAGCCCTTGAGCTACGGTGTTACCCAATTTCAAGAACAACAAGGTGCCCCAGCATGCATTACCCCACCCTGAACTTCGCCCTGGGCGAAACCATCGACATGCTGCGCGACCAGGTGCGCACCTTCGTCGCCGCCGAGCTGGCCCCGCGCGCCGCGCAAATCGACCACGACAACCTGTTCCCTGCCGACATGTGGCGCAAGTTCGGTGACATGGGTCTGCTGGGCATCACCGTGCCGGAAGAATATGGCGGTGCCGGCCTGGGCTACCTGGCCCACGTGGTGTCGATGGAGGAAATCAGCCGTGGCTCGGCCTCGGTGGCCCTGTCCTACGGTGCCCACTCCAACCTCTGCGTCAACCAGATCAACCGCAACGGCAGCCACGAACAGAAGCTCAAGTACCTGCCCAAGCTGATCAGCGGCGAGCACATCGGCGCCCTGGCCATGAGCGAGCCCAATGCCGGTTCCGACGTGGTGTCGATGAAACTGCGCGCGGAAAAGCGCGGCGACCACTACGTGCTCAACGGCAGCAAGACCTGGATCACCAACGGCCCGGATGCCAACACCTACGTGATCTACGCCAAGACTGACCTGGAAAAGGGCGCGCACGGCATCACCGCATTCATCGTCGAGCGTGACTGGAAAGGCTTCAGCCGCAGCAACAAGTTCGACAAGCTGGGCATGCGTGGCTCCAACACCTGCGAGCTGTTCTTCGATGGCGTCGAAGTGCCGGAAGAAAACATCCTCGGCCAGCTCAACGGTGGCGTGCGCGTGCTGATGAGCGGCCTGGACTACGAGCGCGTGGTGCTGTCCGGCGGCCCGACCGGCATCATGCAAAGCTGCATGGACCTGGTGGTCCCTTACATTCACGACCGCAAACAGTTCGGCCAGAGCATCGGCGAGTTCCAGCTGATCCAGGGCAAGATCGCCGACATGTACACCCAGCTCAACGCCAGCCGCGCCTACCTGTATGCCGTGGCCCAGGCCTGCGACCGTGGCGAGACCACCCGCAAGGACGCCGCCGGGGTGATCCTGTACACCGCCGAGCGTGCCACGCAAATGGCCCTGGAAGCGATCCAGATTCTCGGCGGCAACGGCTATATCAACGAATTCCCGGCCGGCCGCCTGTTGCGCGACGCCAAACTGTACGAGATCGGTGCCGGCACCAGCGAAATCCGCCGGATGCTGATCGGCCGCGAACTGTTCAACGAAACCCGCTGAGCACAAGGGACGGGCGCACATGGCTACCTTGCACACCCAGATCAACCCGCGTTCGGCGGAGTTCGCCAGCAACAGCGCGGCCATGCTCGAACAGGTCCAGGCCCTGCGCGGCCTGCTCGCCCAAGTGGCCCAGGGCGGTGGGCCCAAGGCACAGGAGCGGCACACTTCGCGTGGCAAGCTGCTGCCGCGCGAGCGCATCGACCGCCTGCTGGACCCGGGCTCGCCGTTCCTCGAAATCGGCCAACTGGCTGCCCATGAGGTATATGGCGAAGACGTGCCCGCTGCGGGCGTGATCGCCGGCATCGGCCGCGTCGAAGGCGTGGAATGCATGATCGTGGCCAACGACGCCACGGTCAAAGGCGGTTCCTACTACCCGCTGACGGTGAAGAAGCACCTGCGTGCGCAGACCATCGCCCTGCAGAACCGCCTGCCGTGCATCTACCTGGTGGACTCTGGCGGCGCCAACCTGCCACGCCAGGACGAAGTGTTCCCCGACCGCGAGCACTTCGGGCGGATCTTCTTCAACCAGGCCAACATGAGCGCCCTGGGCATTCCGCAGATTGCAGTGGTGATGGGCTCGTGCACCGCCGGCGGTGCCTACGTGCCAGCGATGGCCGACGAAGCGATCATGGTGCGCCAGCAAGCGACCATCTTCCTCGCCGGGCCACCCTTGGTAAAGGCCGCCACCGGTGAAGTGGTGAGCGCCGAAGACCTCGGCGGTGCCGATGTGCACTGCCGCACCAGCGGCGTGGCCGACCACTACGCCGACAACGACGAACACGCCCTGGCACTGGCCCGACGCAGCGTGGCCAACCTCAACTGGCACAAGCTGGGCAAGCTGCAGCGCCTGGCCCCGGTGGCACCGCTGTATGCCGCCGATGAGCTGTATGGCGTGGTGCCGGCCGATGCCAAGCAACCGTTCGACGTGCGCGAGGTGATCGCGCGCCTGGTCGACGGCTCGGTGTTCGACGAGTTCAAGGCGCTGTTCGGTACCACCCTGGTGTGCGGCTTCGCCCACCTGCACGGCTACCCGGTGGCGATCCTCGCCAACAACGGCATCCTGTTCGCCGAGGCCGCGCAAAAAGGCGCGCACTTCATCGAGCTGGCCTGCCAGCGCGGCATCCCGCTGCTGTTCCTGCAGAACATCACTGGCTTCATGGTCGGCAAGAAGTACGAAGAAGGCGGCATAGCCAAGCACGGCGCCAAGCTGGTCACTGCCGTGGCTTGCGCCCAGGTGCCGAAGTTCACGGTGATCATCGGCGGCAGCTTCGGCGCCGGCAACTACGGCATGTGCGGCCGTGCCTACGACCCGCGCTTCCTGTGGATGTGGCCCAACGCGCGGATTGGCGTGATGGGGGCCGAACAGGCCGCCGGCGTGCTGGCCCAGGTCAAGCGCGAACAGAGCGAGCGCAGTGGTCACCCGTTCAGCGCGGAAGACGAAGCCCGGCTCAAGCAGCCGATCCTTGACCAGTACGAGCACCAGGGCCACCCCTACTATTCCAGCGCCCGCCTGTGGGACGACGGTGTCATCGACCCGGCACAGACCCGCGACGTGCTCGGCCTGGCGTTGTCCGCAGCGCTGAACGCACCGATCGAACAGAGCCGCTTCGGCATTTTCCGGATGTGACCCATGAGCGATTTCAGCACCCTCGAAGTGATCCGCGACCCGCGCGGCTTCGCCACCCTGTGGCTGAGCCGCGAGGACAAGAACAACGCGTTCAACGCCTTGATGATCCGCGAACTGATTGTCGCCCTGGACCAGTTGGCCGAGGACGCCACCCTGCGCTTCGTGCTGCTGCGCGGCCGCGGCCGGCACTTCAGTGCCGGTGCCGACCTGGCCTGGATGCAGCAGTCGGCGCAGCTGGACTTCAACACCAACCTGGATGACGCCCGCGAGCTGGGCGAGCTGATGTATGCCCTGCACCGCCTCAAGGCGCCGACCCTGGCCGTGGTGCAAGGCGCGGCCTTTGGCGGTGCGCTGGGCCTGATCAGCTGCTGCGACATGGCCATCGGCGCCGAAGACGCCCAGCTGTGCCTGTCGGAAGTGCGCATCGGCCTGGCACCGGCAGTGATCAGCCCGTTCGTGGTCAAGGCCATCGGCGAGCGTGCCGCGCGCCGCTATGCCCTCACCGCCGAGCGTTTCAGCGGTGTGCGGGCCCGCGAGCTGGGCCTGCTGGCCGAGGTCTACCCAGCCAGCGAGCTGGACGCCCAGGTCGAAGCCTGGGTGAGCAACCTGCTGCAGAACAGCCCCCAAGCGCTACGCGCCACCAAGGACCTGCTGCGTGAAGTGGACGACGGTGAACTCAGCCCGGCCCTGCGCCGCTACTGCGAAAACACCATCGCCCGCATCCGCGTCAGCGCCGAAGGCCAGGAGGGCCTGCGCGCCTTCCTGGAAAAACGCCGACCCGCCTGGCAAACCGACGACAAGAAGGAACCGCGCCCATGAGCCGCCCCGCTTTGACCACCCTGCTGGTCGCCAACCGCGGCGAAATCGCCTGCCGGGTGATGCGCACCGCCAAGGCCATGGGCCTGACCACCGTGGCCGTGCACAGCGCCACCGACCGTGATGCTCGGCACAGCCGCGAAGCCGATATCCGCGTCGACCTCGGCGGCACCAAGGCTGCCGAAAGCTACCTGCTGGTCGACAAGCTGCTGGCTGCCGCCAAGGCCAGCGGCGCCCAGGCCATCCACCCGGGCTATGGCTTCCTGTCCGAGAACGCAGGCTTTGCCCGCGCCATCGAAGAGGCCGGGCTGATCTTCCTCGGCCCTCCGGCCAGTGCCATCGACGCCATGGGCAGCAAGTCGGCGGCCAAGGCACTGATGGAAGCTGCTGGCGTGCCGCTGGTGCCGGGCTACCACGGCGAAGCCCAGGACCTTGACACCTTCCGCGCCGCCGCCGAACGCATCGGCTACCCGGTGCTGCTCAAGGCCAGCGCCGGCGGCGGAGGCAAGGGCATGAAAGTGGTCGAGGAGGAAAGCCAGTTGGCCGACGCCCTGGCCTCGGCCCAGCGCGAGGCACAGTCGTCGTTCGGCGATGCACGCATGCTGGTGGAAAAGTACGTGCTCAAGCCTCGCCACGTGGAAATCCAGGTATTCGCCGACCAGCACGGCAACTGCCTGTACCTCAACGAGCGTGACTGTTCGATCCAGCGCCGCCACCAGAAGGTGGTGGAAGAAGCCCCTGCGCCAGGCCTTTCACCCGAATTGCGCCGGGCCATGGGTGAAGCGGCGGTACGCGCGGCCCAGGCCATCGGCTACGTGGGCGCAGGCACCGTGGAATTCCTGCTCGATGCCCGTGGCGAGTTCTTCTTCATGGAAATGAACACCCGCCTGCAGGTGGAGCACCCGGTCACCGAGGCCATTACCGGGCTCGACCTGGTGGCCTGGCAGATTCGCGTGGCCTGCGGCGAGGCCCTGCCGATCACCCAGGAACAGGTGCCGCTGATCGGCCATGCCATCGAAGTGCGCCTGTATGCCGAAGACCCGGCCAACGAATTCCTGCCCGCGACCGGCAAGCTGGCGCTGTACCGCGAGTCGGCAGTCGGCGAAGGCCGAAGGGTGGACAGTGGGGTCAGCGAAGGTGATGTGGTGTCGCCGTTCTACGACCCGATGCTGGGCAAGCTGATCGCCTGGGGCGAAGACCGCGAGCAGGCGCGCCTGCGCTTGCTGGCCATGCTCGACGAGTTTGCCATTGGCGGGTTGAAGACCAACATCGCCTTCCTGCGGCGCATTCTCGCCCACCCGGCGTTTGCTGCAGCGGAGCTGGATACTGGCTTCATTCCGCGTCATCAGGAGGTTTTGCTGCCCGCGCCACAAGCGCTGCCGGCAGGCTTCTGGGAAGCAGCGGCCGAGGCCTGGCTGCAGGGTCAGGCCGCACATCAGCGGGACGACGACCGCAGTTCGCCATGGGCCGAGCGCAACGGCCTGCGCCTTGGCCTGCCGGCGCGCAGCAGCCTGCATCTGGTGAGTGGCGGGCAGGACCAGGCGGTTGCCCTGGAGCGCAGCGCTGCGTCTACCTGGCAGCTGGTGGGCGAGCAGTTGGTACATGACCAGGCGGGCGTGCGTCGCCAGCATCTGGCGATCCGCCGCGGTGGCACGCTGTACTTGCACTGGGACGGCGAGATGCATGCCATCGAAGCCTTCGACCCGATTGCCGAGGCCGAGGCCAGCCATAGCCATCAAGGCGGCCTGGGTGCGCCCATGAACGGCAGCATCGTGCGGGTGCTGGTGGAGCCTGGGCAGGTGGTGGAAGCAGGTACGGCGCTGGTAGTGCTGGAGGCCATGAAGATGGAGCACAGCATTCGCGCGCCGCATGGCGGCACGGTAAAGGCGTTGTTCTGCCAGGAAGGGGATATGGTCAGCGAAGGGACGGTACTGGTCGATTTGGCAGAGTAAGCGTCCTGGGGGCCGCTTTGCGGCCCTTTCGCGACACAAGGCCGCTCCTACAGGTACGGTGCATGCCCTGAGGTTGGTGCGGTACTTGTAGGAGCGGCCTTGTGTCGCGAAAGGGCTGTGCAGCAGCCCCGGCAATCTAGAAGGAGCCATGCACTCGCACGACCACACCCAGAAACTCGCAGCCTTCCTCACACAACAGCGTCGGGTAGTTGCTGTTGAGTGCCTTCAGGTACCGTTGCCCACCTTCCTCCGCCAACTCACGGAAAATCGCCGGTTTGCCTGGCTGACGAGCGATAACCAGACGCCCTGGCTCGACATCTACCCCAGGGTCCACCAACATCCGCATGCCCTGCGGCACACTGCGGCCACTGGCGGCACTCATCGCATCATTCTCGACGGTCAGCCAGAACGCCTTGCCCTGGGCCAGGTAGTCCGTCTGCTCGAACACACCTGGCTTCGCCCCCTCTGCGATACCTAGCTCATCCCAGCCCAGCACCGGGTAGCGGAAGCACACGATGTATTGCATGAGGTCCAGGTCATCATCGGAGTCATCGACCTCGTAAACGCTCGGCTCCCCGTCCTGCCCCTGAATACGCAGCTGCAAGCTGACGCTGTAATGGGGCATGCCAATCTCGACGAGCGTGCGATTCATCGACTCGATCTTCGGCTGACGCCGCTTGTTCACCCAATGCCCCACGCTGCCTTGAGACACGCCAACGCGCTCGGCCAGCTGTTCTTGAGTGAGCCCTAGCTCTTCCATCCGGTTACGGACCAGGGCGATCCATTTATCCATATTCATCGCTGCCATGAGCCTCCTGCAAAGGCGTGCGTCACGATCAAACCCGACGCGACCGCTGTAGGAGCGGCCTTGTGTCGCGACAGGGCTGCACAGCAGCCCCCGGCAAGCTAGAAAACCTCGTGCCCCCGCACGACCACGCCCAGAAACTCGCAGCCTTCTTCACACAGGACTGTCGGATAGCGCGTATTCAGCGGCTTGAGCATCTTGTCTCCGCCCTCCTCGACCAACTGCCGCAATACTGCCGGCCGCCCGGGCTGCCGCGCGATTACCAACCTCCCTGGTTCTGCGGGCAGGCCGGTATCCACCAGCACACGCATGCCCTCAGGCACGCTCTTGCCGCTGGCGGCATTCATCGAGTCGTTTTCCACCACCAACCAGAATGCATTGCCTGCGGGCATATAGTCCGTCTGTTCGTGGGCCTTGCTTGCCTCTGGCAAAGGCCCCTGCAAGTCAGCCCAACTCAGCACCGGGAAGCGAAAGCTCGCATACAGCAGCGCTTCGGCCGAAACCGGCTGTTCAGCCGCATAGTGACCAGGCGATTCGCGCACGATATCGCGCTCCACCACCATCACTTGGGCTTCCAGAAACACCAGCCCAAGTTTTTCGAGCTTTTCGTTGATGGTTTCCAGCGTCGGCCGCCGCGTGCCACGCAGCCAATGCCCCACGCCCCCCTGAGTCATGCCCAGGCGTTCGGCCAGCTTCAGTTGGCTGAGATTGTGTTCGCGCTTGTAGCGCTTGAGAAATGCGTTCCAGTTTTCCATGAGCGGCAACAATACGGACTGTATTACTCGCAGCAATACACAATCTGAATTATTTATTTTTAGATAGATAGTACAGACTGACCTATCCTGTGATTCCCGCGTGTTTGAAGGGAAATCAGAAGGTATCGCGATGAAACATCCGAAAAACGACGAAACAGATCTCGACAGCGAAGCCGCCCGCCGCGCTCTCGACTACTACCTCAACCCCAACCCGCCGCGTCCCACTCTGGACAACAAGATCTGGACCCTGCACGAGGGCGTAACCACCGACCAGGCCCAGGAGCACGCCATCGCTCTGCTGCGCTGCGCCGCCGCCACCGCACAGGAAACCGCCACCCACCAGCAGGGCAGCCAGCGCGAGCTGACCTTCGCCCTGATGCACATGATGGACATGGCCCGCGCACTGCTGGAGCACAAACGCACCGGGAAACCGGGTTTGTAGACACGAAGAGAAGGGAGAGAACGTGATGGCCGGGTAACGGCAAAGGCCCCGATTGCCGGGACAAGGAAGCGCATCGGTAAAACTTTTTTACCGGATTAGCGAAAATTCATTTGACTGGCAAATGATAACGATTATTATTGCACTCAGCTGATCGCAAGATCTGCTGGATAACCTGGAGCTTAGGTCGCTCTCAGATTATCTCCTCATCAGGCTAATCACGGTTTTTGACCCGGCTTTTTGCTGGGTCTTTTTTTTGGCTCTTCAGGCTAATGAAGATCGTGATGGCGCGCATGATAGCAAAAGTGTTTCAGGGCGTGAACGCTCATTACAAAACTTTGCGGAATCAGCACTTGAGAATCAATCTCGTTTCACCTACGCTGATCACGCATCACGGAAGATGCCCCCATCCCTCCCCCTCCATAGAGCAAGGAGCTGTCCATGAGCCGTCTGCTGCTGCCCCTTGAGCACCCAACCCCTGCTGCCGAACATCATGCCGACGACGCCCTGCTGCACGCCCTGAAACGCCTGCCACGGCGTGTGCAACAAGTATTCCTGCTCAACCGCCTCGACCAACTGGACTTCGCCAGCATCGCCGCCCGCCTCGACCTGCCATTGGCGAGTATCGAGCGGCACATGGACCAGGCACTGCAGGCCGGCCGCTCGCGCCGGGATGTGCTGGCGAGTGTTGCCGGGCAATGGTACGTGCGCTTGCAGAGCCCACAGGTAACGGCCTGCGAGCGGATTGATTTTCGCCGTTGGCTGGATGCGGACATGGCGAATCTGCAGGCGTTCCATGACACGGAACTGCACTGGCGCAGCCTGTTGGCACCGGCACGGCAACTGGGCCAGGACGGCTGGTACCAGCAAGGTCGGGCGGCGCTGTCGTTGGGCGGCTGTTCAGTTGCGGTCGGGCTTGGCGTGGCGGTGTTGGTGCTGTTCGGTATCTGGGCCTGATCAACACCTCAGCTACGCCGTAATCGCTTTCAACGAGGATGGCTCGTTTGCTATCAAGTTCGAGTGCTGGTCAGCGTTTCCATCAGGCATGCAAGCAGTAGCCATCCGCACAAGCTGGCACCCAGGAACAGCAGCCCCAGGCCCATCGGCAACGCGCTTTCGACGCCAGCAACCAGACTGCCAGCCAGACCACCACCTGCGAACAACAATGTCGTATTGAGCGACGCAGCCGCACCGGCCTGCTGCGGGTAACGCGCCAAGGCCTGGGTCGTTGCAGCCGGACGCACCAGCGTTGTCCCGGTCGTGCAGATGATCATCGACAGCAGCAGCCCCGCCACCGTCAATCCTGCTACCTGTTCCCAGATCACCAGTGTGATGCCCCCGGCAGCTATAAGCAGGAACCCTGTCTTGATCTGAACCTGCGGACTTACACGATTGTTCAAGTAGGTCGCGGCTGCCCCTCCTGCGATATACGCAAGCCCATAGGCAATAAATACCACCGAGAATTGATAGGGCGTCAGCCCCAGGCTGTCCATCAACGCCAATGGCGCGACAACGATGAAGGAAAAATGGCAGGCAAACGCGAAACTGGACAGCAGGGAGTGCGCAAGAAAGGTCGTATCACGCAGCAGGACCCAATAGCTGCTCATGCCTGAACGGCCTCGGGATACAGGCGTGTCCTGCAACAATACACAGGAGAGGCATGAAACGATCACGGCGATGAAAGCGAATACCGTAAAGCTGCCCTTCCAGCCAAAGAATTGTTGGAGAAAAGCGCCTGCGACCGGTGACAACGAAATGAACAGCCCACTTGCGCTGGTCAGCAGGATCCGCATGGCATTGCGCTGTTTACCACTGTACAGATCCTGCACAAGCGCCTGGCCCAGCACGAAACTCCCGCACCCCACGGCCTGCAGCAAACGGAACGCCAAGAACGTCTCATAGCGGGTTGAAAATACACAACCCACCGCCCCTGCAATGGACACACCCAGCCCAGCGAGCAACAACCGCTTGCGCCCCATACCATCCGACAATGGCCCGATCACCAGTTGCGCCAAGGCAACACCAAACGCAAAGAAGCTCACCGAGTAGGCTATCTGCTGTGACTCGACGTGAAACTCGTCTGCGAGCGCCGGGAATGATGGCAGGATTACATCCAGCGGGAATACACCCAATAGACACAACAGAATCAACAAGGCCGAGCACAGATAGCTATTGAGTGACCCCAAGGGCCCGGAAATAGTCACTGGAATCTCCCTGAAAGCGCCGAGCCCTGATGGTAGCGATACCCTGAAGATGTACAACCCGGACCGGGCAGCGAAACCTCCGATGGAGTTGTAGGACCTTTCCCTATCACTTATTACCGATGAGGTCAGATGCCATATAGCTTTCTGCTGACTGGACAGCGAGCGCCCAGCGACGTCTCGGGATTCGGATCCTGACACTGTCGCCGGGCAAGCCCTTCCAGAAAACCGCTTAGCCTTCCAGCCCTTTCTTCAGCGCCGCCAGGCCGTCTTCATAGATACCAGCGAACAGCGCAGTTGCCTCAGCATCGCTGATACCCACCGGCACGAACGACCCGGACCATTCCACACGAGACCCGCTACCTTCAGCCACCACGCGCAGGGTCGACTGGTAGTCACGTACTGGCGCTGGGCCGCTGAGGATGGTGTAGCTATAACTGCGGCCGGCTTCGTTGAAGTCCAGCAGGCGCTCGATGATGGTGTCGCCAGCCACGCTCTTCAGGGTACGAACGCGGCCGCCTTCGCTCAGGGTGCTTTCGGGGATGAACGGCAGCCAGTCGGGCAGCGCGTCGAAACCGCCAATCAGTTGCCAGACGCGGTTGGCATCGGTTGCCAGGGTGATGGAAGCTTGTGCAGTTGCCATGGTGATTCTCCTCGGGGCGTGGCCCCATTGATTCGGGGTAGACAGGGCCGCAATGCGGCCCTGCAAGATCGGTTCAAACAGCAGGTACCGGAGCCTGGGCGTTGATCAGCCCTTGCTGGCGCAGGTCGTTCCAGAAGGCTATCGGAATCACCTTGCTCAGGGCGGCGAGGTCTTCGTGGGCGTGCGCCGGGCGAGTGGAGCCCGGGATCACCGAGACCACGGCCGGGTGTGCCAGGGCGAACTGCAGGGCCGCCGCCTTCACATCCACGCCATGGGCACGGGCCACGGCACGGATGCGCTCGAGCTTGGCCAGCACCGGCTGGGTGGCTTTCTGGTACTCGAAGTGCTCGCCGCCGGCGGTAACACCCGAGCTGTACGGGCCACCCACGACAATGCCGACACCCTGCTCCACCGCTTGCGGCATGACGCGTTGCAGTGCGCGGTCGTGGTCCAGCAGCGAGTAGCGGCCGGCCAACAGGAAGCCGTCCGGACGGGCTTCTTCCAGGTCGAGGGTCAGCTCGATCGGCTCGACGCGGTTCACACCCAGGCCCCAGGCCTTGATCACACCTTCTTCACGCAGACGGGTCAGTACGCGGAAGGCACCAGTACGGGCGACTTCGAACTGGCTCAGCCATTCGTCACCGTAGAAGTCCTGGGCGATGTCGTGGATCCAGACGATGTCCAGGCGGTCGGTCTTCAGGCGGCGCAGGCTGTCTTCGATCGAGCGCAGGGTGGCGTCGGCGCTGTAGTCGTTGACGATGCGGTTGCGGTTGCCGTGCTCGAACAGGCCGCTTTTTTCGCCCAGTTCACGGGCAGCCGGGTCTTCCAGTTCGTCGAGGATGATGCGACCAACCTTGGTGCTGAGCACGTACTCGTCACGTGGGCGACCGACCAGGGCATTGCCCAGGCGGCTTTCGGAGAGGCCGGCACCGTAGAAAGGCGCGCTGTCGAAGTAGCGCACACCGTTGTTCCAGGCGGCATCGACGGTAGCCTGTACTTCGTCTTCAGGCACGTTGCGGAACATGTTGCCCAGTGGGGCGGTACCGAAGCCCAGCGGGTTGGCGATAAGGGATTTGAGGTTCATGTGCATTTTCCTGATGAGGGAGTCGGTTGTGAACTCCAGTGGCTGCAATCCTATGCGCCACCCACCAAGACCGTCCAAGTCATATTTCGAACGACTTGAGACCTTTTATGCAACACCGAGAAATCTTCATTCGAACTGCTGCTGCGGCATGCTGGTACCTGGCGGGGCCAAGGCCGTGGCGTTACGCCGGATGGCATAAGCCACGCCAAGGCTGGCCGAGGCTCAGCGGTTCCAGGGTGCCTCGGCATGTGCGTCGATGCCATAACGCAGCCGCGCTGCGGCGTGCTTGCCAGGATCGATGCCTGCCAATGCCGCCAGGGCAATGTGCTGACGATCAACCTCGAAGAAGCGACGCAATGCCGAGCGCGTGTCGCTCCGGCCAAAGCCATCGGTACCCAGGGCAGTGAACGGCGCGCTGACATGGGCAGCGATCAACTGGGCATAGGCGCGCACGTAGTCACTCGCCGCCACCACCGGCACAGGCCCGGGCAGGCAATGCTGCAAGTGGCTCTGCCCTTCGCACTGGCTGCCGAAAAGGCGCTGGCGCTCTACCTCGCGAGCATCGCGTGCCAGCTCCGAGAAACTGGTGACACTCCAGATCTGGCTGCTGATACCCCAGTCCTGCAGCAACAGCTCGGCGGCGGCAATCACCTCCCGCATGATTGCGCCGGAACCCAACAGGCGTACCGCTGGCTCTTCCGTTCCGCGCATGCCGTACAGGCGCATGCCGCGGATCACATCGTCGTGTTCGCTGTCCTGCAGCGGGGCCTGGGTGTAGTTCTCGTTGGTCACCGTCAGGTAGTAGAACTCATCGCACTGCTGCTCGAGCATGCGTCGGCTGCCATGGTCGATGATCACGGCCGCTTCGCTGGCGAACGCCGGGTCGTAGGCGCGGCAGTTAGGCACCGTCGAGGCGATGAGCTGGCTGGTACCGTCCTAGTGTTGCAGGCCCTCGCCTGCCAGGGTGGTGCGGCCAGCGGTGGCGCCGATCAGGAAACCACGGGCGCGCTGGTCGGCAGCCGCCCAGATCAGGTCGCCGATGCGCTGGAAACCGAACATCGAATAGTAGATATAGAACGGCAGCATCGGCTCGCCGTTGACGCTGTAGGAAGTCGCTGCGGCGACCCACGAAGAGACAGCACCGGCTTCGGTAATGCCCTCCTCCAGCAACTGGCCGTCGGTGGATTCCTTGTAGTACAGCAATGCACCGGCGTCTTCCGGTTCGTAGAGCTGGCCAACGGGTGAATAGATGCCAACCTGGCGGAACAGATTGGCCATGCCAAAGGTACGCGCCTCGTCGGCCACGATGGGCACTATGCGTGGGCCGAGTTGCTTGTCCTTGAGCAGGTTGGTGAAGAGCCGTACCACAGCCATCGTGGTGGAGATTTCCCGATCGTCGGGGGCCAGGGCGAACCGGGCATAGTCAGCAAGTGGTGGTACGGCGATGCTGGGGGCCAGGCTGCTGCGTCGAGGCAGGTAGCCACCCAGCGACTGCCGGCGGGCATGCAAGTAGCGCAGTTCGGGGCTGTCATCGTGCGGTCGATAAAAGCGCATCTCCTCCACCGCCTGGTCATCCAGTGGCAGCGCAAAACGGTCCCGAAACGCCTTGAGGGCCTCGACGTCCAGTTTCTTCTGTTGGTGCGCGGTGTTGCGCGATTCCCCGGCCTGGCCCATACCGAAGCCTTTCTTGGTCTTCGCCAGGATGACCGTCGGGTGCCCCTTGTGGCGCTTCGCTGCGTCGAATGCAGCGTGCAACTTGCGAAAATCGTGGCCGCCGCGACGCAGGCCATCGATTTCGGCCGGGCTCATGTGAGCGACCAGCGCGTGCAGCTCCGGGTCGAGGTCGAAGAAATGCGCAAGGTTGTAGGCTGCATCGTTGGCACCCAGGGCCTGGTACTGGCCATCGACGGTGCTGGCCAGGCGGCGCAGCAGAACGTGGTGGTGGTCCCGGGCGAACAGGGCATCCCAGCCCGAGCCCCAGACCACTTTGATAACGTTCCAGCCAGCACCTTTGAACAGCGACTCCAGCTCCTGGATGATTTGCCCGTTACCGCGCACAGGCCCGTCAAGCCGCTGCAGGTTGCAGTTGATCACGAAGGTGACATTGTCCAGCTTCTCCCGAGCGGCAAGCGACAATGCTGCGACCGACTCCGGCTCATCCATCTCGCCATCGCCGAACACCCCCCAGACATGGCGGCCTTCGGTCGAGGCAATGCCACGGTGTTGCAGGTAACGCAGGAAGCGGGCCTGATAGATCGAGCTGATCGGGCCGATGCCCATGGAGCCTGTCGGAAACTGCCAGAAGTCTGGCATGAGCCACGGATGGGGATAGGAGCACAGCCCGCCGCCATCCACCTCTTGCCGATAACGCTCGAGTTGCTGTTGCTCCAGCCGGCCCTCCAGGAAAGCGCGCGCATAGACACCTGGCGCGGAATGCGGCTGGAAATACACCAGGTCGCCTTTGCCTTGTGCAGTATCGGCGCGGAAGAAATGGTTGAAGCCCACTTCGAAGATTTCCGCGGCAGAGGCGTAACTGGCGATATGGCCGCCCAGCTCGCCATAAGCCATGTTCGCCTTGGCCACCATGGCCAGCGCGTTCCAGCGGATGATCGAAGTAATGCGCTCTTCCATCGCCAGATCACCGGGGTACTCCGGTTGCTGTTCCACGGCGATGGTGTTCTGGTAAAGCGAGTATGGGTTGGCAGCGATTCGAGCCCCCAGGTGGCCGGCATGCTCGGCCAGGCGTTGCAGCAGGAATTCCACCCTCCCACTGCCCTCGGTGCGAGCGACGCCCTCCAGGGCATCCAGCCATTCGTTCGTCTCGACGGCATCAACATCTTCAGTACCTTGATCGGCGATCCTGGGCACTTGAATCGGATTACTCATTTCACACGACCTCAGGTAATTGAAACGACAGCCGCGGGTGCGCCTACTCAAGGTAGCCCCACATTCATCATGCGCAGGCATAAATACCCTGCGCACTTGTATCTATGCGCCCTGCAGGGCCGACCGATAGGCGAAGATCCCCGGTGCCCCTCCGGTCATCAGCAGCAAGATGTTGTCGCCCTGTGCGTACAAGCCGCTTTCCAGGTCGGCGACCAGGCCGGCGAACGCTTTTCCGGAGTAGACCGGATCAAGCAACAGCCCCTCGGAACGGGCCATGAGTTGCAACGCCGACAGCATGGCCTTCGTTGGCACACCATAGCCCGCGCCGCGATGTGCACCATCGACGGCAATCATTGACGGCTCGATAACCTGCTCGCTGCCAAGCAGCTCCAAGGTCTGCCGGGTAAGCTCAAGCGTGCGACGGTGCGACTCAGGCGCTTCGGCCAGTACCGCGAAGGACTTGATGAAGCCCGGCGCACGCCCCATCGCAGCAAACCCGGCGGCCATGCCCGCATGGGTGCCGGAACTGCCATTGGCCATGACCATGTGCGTGAACTCAAGGCCCATGCTGGCTTCTTGTCGGGCAATTTCCAGCGCAGCCTTGGCGTAGCCCAGGCAACCCACGGCTGTCGAGCCGCCGGTAGGAATAACCCTGACCTTGCAGCCCTGCATTTGCAGCTCCTGCGCACGGGTGTCGGCCCAACTCGCCGTGGTAAAGCCTTCAGGCACGATATGCACGACGGCCCCGAACAGCGCATCCAGAAGCATATTGCCGTTGTGCTCGTACTCTTCATCGTCCCGGGGGACGGCACGGCCCAGCACAAGTTCGCAACGCATGCCCAGCTTCGCACAGGCTGCCGCAGTCAAACGTGCATGATTGGATTGCAGCCCGCCCATTGTCACGACCACATCCACCTTGTCTCGAAGGGCCTCGCCAAGGTGAAACTCAAGCTTTCGCAGCTTGTTGCCACCGCCGCCCAGGGCCATGTAATCGTCACGCTTGGCGAACAGCTTGATACCGCGCTTCACCAGCCCCAGCGAACGCTCAAGGCCTTCAAGCCGCTGGATAGGTGTTGGCCGGTCAACCAGGCTGATTTGTGGGAAATGATCGAGCAGAGAGTGCAAGGGCGCCACGGGCGTACCTCATTGATGACTTGACACTCATCACGTTAAGAAAAAACAATTTGTTAATAAATAAAGCTACCGTTCAATTATCTTTAACCTGGAGTTAAAAGATGGACCGCCTGCGCGCCATGGAGGTATTTGTCAGCGTCACCGAACAGGGCAGTTTCAGCCAGGCGGCCGAGCATCTGGAACTGTCCGTGGTGATGGTGAGCAGGTATATCCGCCAGCTTGAAGATGCGATGCAGGTCGAACTGATCCAGCGCAGTACCCGGCGCATGCATGTCACCGAAGCAGGTCGCATGTTCTACGAAGAGTCCAAGCAGGCCCTGGATCAGGTTCGCCGGGCATATGAGCGCGTCGAAAGCTTGCAACAGGCCCCTAGCGGATTACTGCGCGTCAGTGCCCCCATGACCCTGGGCTCGTCCTTGGTTGCGCCGCTGGTTGCCGGCTTCCTCGCCGAGCACCCGGACGTGCGCATTGACCTGGTGCTCAGCAACAGTGTCGTCGACCTGATGGCGGAGGGCTTCGATGCGGCTTTTCGCATTGGCAACCTGGGCGATGTCGATCTGGTGGCGAAAGGGCTGCGCCCTTATCGCATGGTAATCTGCGCCGCCCCCGGCTACCTGGACAGGCACGGGCACCCAGCCGTACCGGCAGACCTGGCCGGGCACAGGTTACTGGCGCACTCCACATGGACCAACCGTTTCACCTGGCCCTTGCTGGACGCTGGGAAGGAATACCCCTGGCCGGAACACTGGGTGCTGAAAAGCAACGATGGCCAGGCACTGCGGCTGGCCGCCCTGGCAGGCAACGGGATCCTGCTGCAACCCGAGTTCCTGGTAGCCGAAGACCTTCGCGAAGGGCGTCTGGTCACGTTGCTTGACGACTTCCTGCCCGCTACCCGCCCGGTCAATCTGGTCTATCTGCGCCAGCGCAGCGCGCTACCCAAACTGGATGCCTTCATTCGCTACATCCTGAGGCACGCGGGGTAAGAGGCCGCGCCGAATCGGCATTGGCGCCATCGCAGGGCAACACGATGCTCCTTAACCTCCTGCCACGCTACCGATGAAGTTCGCCAGCTCTGCTGTTCGGGGTGCCGCAAAAACCTCGCGCGGATGGCCCGTCTCGTGGACTTTGCCCTGATGCATGAAGACCAGCTTGTCACCGACTTCCCGGGCAAAACGCATTTCATGGGTGACCATGATCAGGGTCATGCCTTCACTGGCCAGCTGGCGCACCACACCGAGCACCTCGTTGACCAGCTCGGGGTCGAGCGCCGAGGTGATCTCGTCGCACAGCAATACCTTGGGCGACATGGCAAGCGCCCTGGCAATCGCCACCCGCTGCTGCTGGCCGCCGGAAAGGCGGTCCGGGTAGGCGTCGAACTTGTCGCCCAGGCCAACCCTGGCGAGCATCTGCTCGGCCAACTGGCGGGCCTCGGCCTTGCCGGCCTTCTTCACCACCTGGGGCGCAAGCATGACATTCTGGCCCACGGTCAGGTGAGGGAAGAGGTTGAACTGCTGGAACACCATGCCGACCTTCTGCCGCAGCGAGCGCAAGTCGGCGCGGCTGGCATCCAGGTATTCGCCATCCACCTCGATCACCCCGTCGCTGATCGACTCCAGACCGTTGAGGGTTCGCAGGAAGGTACTCTTGCCGGAACCGCTACGGCCGATGATGGCAACCACCTCGCCTTCCTCGATCGCCAGGTCGACACCCTTGAGCACGTGGTTGTCGCCATAGTACTTGTGCAATGCGGACACTCTAAGCAGGGGCATGCAGCCTCCTCTCCAGGTAACGGGCGCTCAGCGAGAGCGGGTAGCAAAGGACGAAGTAACCCACGGCCACCAGACCGTAGATCAGGAACGGTTCAAAGGTGGCGTTGGCCAACATGCCGCCGGTCTTGGTCAGCTCGGTGAAACCGATGATCGAGGTCACCGCCGTGCCCTTGACCACCTGCACCGAGAACCCGACTGTCGGTGCGACGGCAATACGCAGGGCCTGGGGCAGGATCACGTGGCGCAACTGCTCCAGACGGCTCATGGCCAGGCTGCCGGAGGCCTCCCACTGGCCATGTGGTATGGACTCGACGCATCCCCGCCAGATCTCGGCGAGAAAGGCACTGGTGAACAGCGTCAAGGCGATGGCCGCCGCCATCCAGGCCGACACATCGATACCGAACAGGGCGATGCCGAAAAACACCATGAACAGCTGCATCAGCAGTGGCGTCCCCTGGAACAGCTCGATGTAGCTCCTCGCCGCGCCACGCAGCAACCGGCTAGCGGAGATGCGCGCCAACAGCAGCAACAGCCCGGCAATACCACCGCAGACGAATGCCACCAGCGACAGCAGCAAGGTCCATTGCAAGCCTGCGAGCAGGTTGCGCACGATGTCCCACAAGGTGAAATCCATTCAGCGTCTCCCCGTCAAAGCGCGCCGGCCGAACCATGCCAGCAGCTGACGAACCAGGATGGCCATGACCAGATACAAGGCCGTGGTCAGCAGGTATGTCTCGAAAGCCCGGAAGTTGCGCGACTGGATGAAGTTGGCAGCGAACGACAGTTCCTCCGTGGCGATCTGCGAGCACACCGCCGACCCGAGCATGACGATCACGATCTGGCTCGACAGGGCCGGCCAGACCTTGGCCAGTGCCGGTTGCAGCACCACATGGCGAAAAGCCTCGAAACGGCTCATGGCCAACGCCGCAGCAGCCTCCAGTTGCCCTCTGGGGATTGCCTGGATACCCGCCCGAATGATCTCGGTGGAATAGGCGCCAAGGTTGATCACCATCGCCAGTACCGCCGCCTGCCATTCCGTCAAACGAACGCCAAGCGCGGGCAGGCCGAAGAAGATGAAGAACAACTGGACGATGAAAGGCGTGTTGCGGATCAGCTCCACGTAAAGGCCGAACAGGGCATCGAACGGCCGTAGTCGCCAGGCGCGCACCACCGCGCCAAGCACACCGATGGCCACGCCGAACAGTGTGCCGATCAACGTCAGCTCAAGCGTGAACACAGCCCCTTCGAGCAGCAGGCCGCCTTGAGCCAGCACCGGGGAAAAGTCAAATTGATAGGCCATGGGTCAGCGACTCCAGGGCCGTTCAAAGGTCGGCCGGCAATGGCTGCTTCAGCCATTTTTCGGCATTGCGATTGAGGCTGCCGTCGGCCTTGGCCGCATCCAGGGTGGCGTTGACTTTTTCGAGCAAGGCCGGCTCCTGCTTGGCCAAGCCCACATACACGGGCGAGTCCTTGAGCTTGACCTTCATCACCGGCACCTTGCCCGGATTCTTCTCGGCAATGACAGCCATCACCACACTGCCGCTGGCGATCAGTTCGACCTGGCCCGACAGGTAGGCGGCAATGGTCGAGTTGTTGTCCTCGAAGCGCTTGATGATCGTACCCTGTGGGGCGACCGCGGATAACGCCATGTCCTCGATCGAGCCACGCGTGACACTGATGGTCTTGCCGGCAACGGCACCGATATCGTCGACCGACGTCTCGGCCGGCCCGAACACTGCCAGGTAGAACGGTGCGTAGGGGCGGGAAAAATCGATCACCGCTTCTCGCTCCGGGTTCTTGCCCAGGCTGGAAATCACCAGGTCGACCTTGCCGGTCGTGAGGAACGGAATGCGGTTGGTGCTGTTGACCGGGGTCAGCGCCAGCTTGACGCCGAGCCTGTCGGCCAGCAGTTGTGCGGTGTCTATGTCCAGGCCGCGGGGTTTGAGGTCCGGCCCTACCGAGCCGAAGGGAGGGAAGTCCTGGGGTACGGCAACCTTGAGCACGCCCCGGGCAGTGATGTCGGCCAGCGCATCGGCCTGGGCATGGGAAACGCTCATGACGCCGCCGCAAAGCAGGGTGGCCAGAAACAGGGTACGGATGTTTTTCATGGAAAATGCCTCGGGTGCATGCGAAGAAGTTGCCTAGCCCGAAAAGCACAGGCCGTGCCAGTGTTGCCCGGCAGCCCCGGAATACGCTTTCGCCCGTGGGCATCACGCGGTCTTACTGGTCTGAACAGATAGCGCCAATCGCTCTGCCTTCGCCCCCCTTTCGTGCAGCCACCTGCCCCGTTGCGTCAGCGTGGGGCGAGGCTTGCCAGGCAACCGGTAAAGCCTTTAAAAAGCGCAGACCCCTTGCCAGCTGGTCTGAACAGATGCTCGACACACTCCCCCGTGCAGTTCCGGAAATCGCTTTGCAGGCTATCCGCAGGCTGATCCAGGACGGCGACTACCAGCCTGGTGATGCCCTGCCCTCCCAACGTGACCTGGCAGAGCAGTTGGGTGTAAGCCGCGCCTCACTGCGCGAGGCGCTGTCCTCCTTGAGCGCCTTGGGGCTGGTGAGCGTACAGCCGGGCAAGGGGGTATTCGTCCAGGCGCCGCCACCCGTTACCGGTTTCTCCTGGCCCTATGCCGAACAGGTATCCGCCATCGATACGTTCCAGTTGCGCTATGCACTCGAAGGGTTTGCCGCCAGCTTGGCGGCGCTGTACCTGACGGCAGCGGACATCGATGCGCTCGAAGCCAATGTCGAGTCGATGCGCCAGGAGCTGCGCGCCGGCAATTTCGAGGCCGCAGCGCGACTGGACTTCGCCTTTCACCGTCGCCTGCTGGAAGCGAGTGGCAACCACGCCATGCTGCAGGTGATCACCACCAACCAGGACATTTTCCTGGAGAGCCAAAAGCTGCCGTTCATTCGCCCGGAACGCGCCATGGAGACCTGGCAGGAGCACCGCAAGATCCTGCGCCAGCTTGCCCGTGGCAACCAGGCCGGGGCGCAGCGTGCGATGCAGGACCATATCCGCAGCGCGGCATCGCGCACGAACGTGGTGTTCGCATGCTGACTAGTCCGCCAAACGCCGGAACACCAAACCGGAAATTCCGCACATGGCAGCGCACAGCAACATCACCGCTGCGATATCTGCCACCGAGGTTTCGCTACGCCCATCCAACCCGGCCAGCATCCCCAACAGCCCCCCCTGCCAGGCTCACCGACATGGCCATGGTCAGCTGCACGGACATCGCCGACAACGAACTGGCCGCCGCTGAGCGCTCACCGGGCACGTCCTGATAACTGGCAGCCCCCAACGTCGAGAACTGCCTCACCGACCATCCACCAGGGTGTCGAGGCCGGCCTGAACACCCGACTCTGGGAAAACTCTCAGGGCGACCTGGTACGCTGGCGCCAGGTGTACACCTACAACGACTTCTACTACCGGCATGACGAAACCTTCGGCGACAACCAGTTGCCGGGCGTGCCCAAGCACATCTACCAGGGCGAGCTGCAGTACCAGGACCACAGCGGCTGGTACACCGGCGTCAACGTGCAGTCGGCCTCGCGCACGGCAGTGGACTATGCCAATACCCTGTATGCGCCGTCGTATACCATCTGGGGGGCAAACCTGGGGTATGAGGCGCCGAAGGGCAACTGGAAGGTGTCGCTGGACCTGAAGAACCTGGCGAACAAGGCGTACGTGACGGCGGTGACGCCGGTATACAACGCGCGCGGGCAGGATACTGCGTCGTTCTGGCCAGGGGATGGGATTGGCGCTTACGTGGGGGTCGAGTTCAGGTACTGACCATGCAGCAATGTGTTTGATGGCACGTCCATTACGCTTCCGAAATAGAGCGCCGCCACACGGCGCTCGGTTTCAAGGAGCGCTGTTCGCACTGAAAGGCCTCACAGGGCAAGTGGAAAGGTTTCAGCACTGACCTGAATCAATCAAACACCATAGGCGGTGTTGTAAACAGCACACCAAACATATGGGAATGCAGTTTGATGAGCGAGTCCAACCAGGCAACCAGAATTATCTGCAACAATCTTGAACTGGCCGATCAACTGCGCCAGCTGTTGGCGCCTATAGCACCCGATTGTGAGGTGCTGAGTACACCTGGCAATTGCAGCGCCGTCCCGCTTTGCCGCTGGCTCGGCGAAGCTCAGTTGGGCTCGGCCGGGCAGGTACAGGCTGCTTTGCTGGATGCCACCGAGGTGCTCGAACAGACCCGACACGCCTTCAAATCCCGCGAACTGGGGCTACTGCGGCGACGCTTGGTTGCATTGCTGGATAAATTGTCGGAAGATCGCCAATGATGTGAATGTGCCATCACCAGGTTCCGCCCTGCGGGAACCGGCTTTGCCGAGCAGGATAATAGGCCTGAAAGACGAAGCGCCGTGACAACAAGTTCTCGAACTGAACTTGTTGTCACGGCGCTTTTTTTTGTTCAGCAAAAAGGAATCTTCTCCAACACCGGGGGATGTGAATGAAGGTGACAAAAGACCTCGAGGAATTACTCAAGCGTATCCGTCTCGACCAGGCGGAGATTGCCGAACGCTTTCGCTTTCTCGACTGGAGCGCCGAAGATGCCAGGCGACTAGGCGCAGCAGCTCGGTACATGGCCCCGTCCCAGCAGGCTTTCGTCGACCATCTGTACCGTCACCTGGCGCAATTCTCCACCCCTTCTGCATTGCTACGCACGCCGGAGGTCACCGCTCGTTTGAAGCAGAGCCAGGCTCAGTACTATCAGTGCCTGTGGGGCGGTCCATACGATGAAACCTACGTCAACGGCCGCCTGCGCATCGGGGTGATCCATCAGCAGATCGGCCTGGAACTGAAGTGGTACCTCGGCAGCTATCGGCTGTACCTCGACGACATGCTTGAAAGCGTGTTCGGCGACAGCCCGGATGCCACGCTCTATTCAAGCCTGTTGAAGGCGGTGTTCTTCGACATGACGCTGGCCATCGATACCTACAGCGCGGCCCAGCACAAGGCGCTGGAAGACAGCGAGGCTCGCTTCGCCCGCGCGCTACGCGGTGCCAACGATGGGCTGTGGGACTGGCATGTCGATCAGGATCGGCTTTACGTTTCGGAGCGCTGGGCCAGCATGCTCGGCCTCAGCCGCGATAGCATCGGCGAGAGCAGTTCCAGTTGGTTCGGTCGCGTGCACCCGGACGACCTGCCGGACTTTCGCCATGCCATCGATGCGCATCTACAAGGGCTGACATCGTCCGTTCACCATGAGTACCGCATCCGCAAGCACAACGGTGACTACATCTGGGTCCTCGTGCGAGGGGTCGCCGAAATGACGCCCCCTGGTGAGCTACGCATGGCCGGCTCGCAGTCCGATATCAGTGCACGCAAGGATGCCGAGCAGCGCCTCCAACATACCGCCCAGCACGACCCGTTGACCGGCCTGGCCAACCGCATCCGGCTTGACGAGCAGATGCAGAAGACCTTCAGGAAGCAGCGCAAGGGCGGTGACTACGAGGCGCTGCTGTTCATCGATCTCGACCGCTTCAAGCTGATCAACGATAGCCTCGGCCACAATGTCGGTGATCGCGTGCTGGTGGAAGTGGCAATGCGCTTGAAAGAGTCGCTGCGCCCTACTGACCAACTGTTCCGCTTCGGCGGCGACGAATTCATCGTCCTGCTTCATGACCTCACCTGCGACCGCGACGCCGAGCAGATATCCCAACGCATCCTCGACAATCTGCATCAACCGCTGCACATGGACGGTCGTACCTTGGTAGTCAGCGCCAGCATCGGCATCGCGCCATTGCACGACAATGGCAAAG
The DNA here is from genome assembly GCF_036784815.1 of Pseudomonas sp. TE3-3-F2023. Lineage (NCBI taxonomy): Bacteria > Pseudomonadati > Pseudomonadota > Gammaproteobacteria > Pseudomonadales > Pseudomonadaceae > Pseudomonas > Pseudomonas sp. TE3-3-F2023. The sequence goes on from NZ_CP145113.1 coordinate 4,580,778, forward strand.
CCCTGGATGTCCTGCAGGCTGCCGACCTTGCCCTCTACCGAGCCAAGTCCGCCGGCAAGGCGCGCTTCGCCCACTACGACGAAACATTGCAAGACACCGCACAACAGCATCTGGAACTGGAGTCCGCGCTAGGCCAGGCACTGCAACATAACGAATTCGAGCTGTACTACCAACCGATCTATCGCCTGGACCAAGGGGCACCGCTGGTGACCGGGGTCGAAGCGCTGTTGCGGTGGCGCCACGGCGAACGTTTGATCTCGCCACTGGAGTTCATTCCTGCGCTGGAGGAATCGGGAGAGATCATCCGCGTCGGCGAATGGGTACTGCGCCAGGCCTGCCAACAGACCCGGGCCTGGCAACTGGCCGGGCATGAGCACCTGCGCTGCTCGGTGAACATCTCCAGCACCCAATTGCAACAAGCCGACTTCACCCTCTGGCTGATCGATATCCTGCAAGAAAGCGGCCTGCCTCCCGCCAGCCTGATCCTGGAGATCACCGAAAGCCAACTGATGCATGACGACATGGACACATTGGCCTGCCTGCATGAGTTGACCAGCCTTGGTGTCCTGCTGGCGCTGGATGACTTTGGCACGGGTTACTCCTCGCTTGGCTACCTCACGCGCTTTCCGCTGCACATCCTCAAGCTCGACAAGAGCTTCATCACCGGCGTTCCTCACGAGAACAAACAGCGCGCGATCAGCCAGGCGATCATCGTTCTCGGCCGTAGCCTCGGCCTGGAAGTAGTGGCCGAAGGCATCGAGAGTTCGGCACAACTCGAATTCGTGGTCGGTGAAGGCTGCCACTACGCACAAGGCTACTGGTTCAGCCGGCCACAACCCGCCGCCCAGATACAACACCTGCTCAGCACAGAAGACCGTTTCGAGGGAAGCGCAATTACGCGGCGCGTACCAGTCAGTTCAGGAGAAAAACAATGAAAAACAATCTTCCGGTCAGTGGTCGTGCCGTCGAATTCAGCGCAAACGCGAACATTCTTTCAACAACCAACCCCAAGGGCGCCATCACCTACGTCAATCCCGACTTCATCAACCTCAGCGGGTTCAGTGAAGCGGAATTGCTCGGCGTCAATCACAACATAGTGCGCCACCCGGACATGCCGCCGGAAGCCTTTGCGCATATGTGGCAGACACTCAAGGATGGGCGCTCGTGGATGGGGCTGGTAAAAAACCGGTGCAAGAATGGTGACCACTATTGGGTCAGTGCCTACGTCACGCCGATGCAGCGCAATGGCGAAACAGTGGAATACCAATCGGTTCGCACGCTACCGGCCAAAGCGCTGGTGCAAGCCGCTGAACATCTCTACGCACAGTTGCGTAGTGGTAAAAACACCAACTGCCTGCGTATGTCACGGCTGTCCGTCGGCATGCGCCTGGCACTTGTCAGCACTGGCGTGAACCTGCTGTGTTTTGCGGCCTTGGGCTTGCTGGGCGCGTTGTCCTGGAATCATGCCGCCCTCTCCATGATGCTATCGAGCTTGCTGCTCGGCGGCGTGTTGCGCTTCAGCCTGCGCCCCTTGGACGCCCTTGCCCGAAAAGCCAGGAATATCGCCAACAACCCTCTGAGCCAGATACTCTACAGTGGCCGCCGCGACCAATTTGGCCAGATCGATTTCACCCTGCAAATGCTCGAGGCCGAGACCCGGGCAATTGTCGGACGCATTGCCGATTCGTCCCGCCAGTTGAGCAAGGAAGCCGAAGAGCTCGTCTGCGCAGTGGACAACAACAATTGCGCGACCCTCCGCCAGCAGGGGGAAACTGCCCAGGTAGCCAGCGCGATAACGCAGATGGCCAGCAGTGTGCAGGAAGTGGCGCGCCACGCTCAGCTCACCGCCAGCGCCGCGAACCTGGCCAACCAGGAATCCGACCGCGGCCACCAACTGGTCGAGCAGACCCGCCAGCACATTGATAGCCTCGCCGGCGAGGTACAACAGACCAGCATGGTGATTCATCAACTGGAACAGCATGGCAATGAAATTGACCGCGTACTCGAGGTCATTCAAAGCATCGCCGAACAGACCAACCTGCTTGCCCTCAATGCGGCCATCGAGGCTGCCCGCGCCGGCGAGGCCGGCCGCGGTTTCGCAGTGGTCGCCGACGAGGTGCGCGGGCTGGCTTCGCGGACCCAGCAATCCACCGCGCATATCCAGGGCACCATCGATACCTTGCGACGCTCCACCGGGGATGCCGTACTTGCGATGCAGCGCAGCCACAGCAAGGCCGGCGTCAGTGTCGAGCAGGCACTGCTGGCCGCCCGGGCGCTGGACGGGATCACCCAGCGCGTCGATGAGATAAGCGGCATGAGTGTGCAGATCGCTGCCGCCGTAGAGGAACAAAGCGCGGTGGGTGACAGCATTCAGTGCAACCTGGCCGATATCAGTCAAACCACCCAGAAAAGCGTGCTTGCCAGCAACCAGAGTCGCACCACTGCCGCCCATGTCGCCAAGCTGGCCGAGCGCCTTCAACTGCTGTCGGCGCAACTTTGGGGGCGCCAGCGCAATGGGTGACGGGTACGCACCGTACTCCCAAGCCAACCCTCACAAGCCGGCCTGCGTGGTCGGCCCCAGCTTGGGCGACTTCTGCAACAACCCTCGTGGCAACTGGAAACCTTTGAAAGGCTCTTGCGTGATAGGGTTGAAGGCTTTCTGCGCGTTAAGCCTGTAGCGCATCACGCCATCGCCGGCCCTGAAGCTCAGGTCCACGCTGGTCGCCGTGCGACCGTTGAGCGAACCACGGCTGAGCAAGCGGAACATCGACCAGGGGCCACGGTACTCAAGGCTGCTGCTGTTTCCGTTCTGCCGGAGCAAGGTCAGGTTACTGCGCACCTGCTGCCCCAAGGTATTGGGCCAGACGATACCGGTGATCTGGCTTGGGCCATGGGTGTAGGGAATCAGTTGACCGTCCAGGTCCAGCAAGCTTGTACGCTGGTTGGCACTCAGGCCCAACGGCTCGATGCTGAACTGCACACTCAGGTTGCCGCGCTGATCGAAAAAGGTCTCACGGATACGATCTGCCCGCTCCAGTTGTTCGAGCACATCACTGCGGATCAGTGACTGCCCATGCTGGCCGGCCTGCAACGCTTCGAGGTTATCTTTCAGGAAGACCCTCAGGTATTGATCATGAAATTGCTGCAGCCGCCCCTTCGGCCCGAAGAAGGCTTCAAAGTCGTCCAGCGAAGCGTCGGGAGCTTTCACGACGAAGGGGTAGCGCCCTGCCAGGCGTTGCTGGAAGAAGCTGTAAACCTCGGCGTCCCAGCGTCGCTCCAACTCGCGCAGGGCTTCGACATTCAGCACTTGTGCTGTTTGATCGGCCATTTTTCTGACCTGGTGGTTGATCGGTTCCGGTAAGCCGGTGGCCACCCTCTGCAGGGTGCCGATGGGGTCTTGCCCGGTCATCGAGAATCGCTGATGCACGGCCTGGAGTGCGGCCTTGCCTCGGTCCGGGCTGTCCTGAACCGCTTTGGCATAGTCGTGCACGGCCGCGATGGCACCGAGCGTCTCATCGTAGTAGCTGGGCTTCTCACCGGTTGCCTGCAGCATGGCACTCAGCCCGGCAAAGGCCCGCTGAATCGCCCAGGCTTGTTGTTGATCAGGCCTGCCACTTGTGGGTCGCGCCTCTTCGACCTCTCCAGGCGCCTGAGCGCCAAAGGCTGATGAAAGCGAAGTGTTGTCCCTCACTGTGTCCAACAACCGATGCAGGGGTGCTGCTGGCCCGGTCAACTGCTCCAGGATCGCGACACCATGATCCAGGTCGCGGAAGTCGGCCACCGAGAAGGCGTTCAAGGCACGACGCCAACTGTCAATGAAATCGGCGCTGTACAGGTTCCGTAGCCGTTCGCCCAGCGCCTCCCGGTCGGCATCCGAGTAATCGAACTGGTCGCGCTCTCCCAGTGCCCACTGGTCGATCATCGCCATATCTGCAAAGCGCTGGCTACGGGGCTCGAAGTACTCTTTGAAGCCCTTGGCGGTGAGCATTGGTGCTATCAGGACACCATCGCCCTGCTTGAGGCCGGGAGAGGCCTGATACACCACATCGAACGCTGGCCCCACCCGATGACGCAGGTCCAGGCCAGCATTCAACTGCTCGCCAGCCTGCTGTTTCAGGCTCGCGTAGACCCGCTCTGGCAACGGTACCTTGCGCAGCACCTGCTGCACCTGCGCCATACGCTGGCTGTACTGCGGAAGTTCGGTATCGGCATAGGCCAAGGCATACTTCAGGTGCCGCATGAGGTCGCGTTGCAATTGCCCCTGCCCGGGGAACTTCTGTTGCCACTGCCGGGCCATCCAGTCCTCGACCCATTCGGGGCGGCGGCTCTGGCGGTCCTCCAGCATTCGATAAACCCGAAGTGCAGCCATCTGCTGTTCGCTGCCCGGCGGCGCGGCGTCCATGGCATCGATCACACCGCTGGCCAAGGCTGGCAGGAAACGCCTGGAGAGCAGGCTCAGGTAGGCCTCATCGACGCGAGGGCCAATGGCGCGCCCCTGATACAAGCCAAGGTCGGAAACACCCGGCCACGCGGCACGATAGTTGCCAAACACCGACACGGCATCGCGTATCTGGTCCAGCGGCTCCAGCAGGTTGCGCCCGGTGGGGTCCAGACGCTGGTCCACTTCGTGATGACTGTACTCCCTACTCTTGGCAAGCACGTTGGCGGCCTTGGCGCCATTGATGTCAAAGTAGCGTTGCCAACTGGCGATAGCGACACAGAAGGCCAGCACGCCTACTGCAGAACCAACCCAGAGCAACCGACGTTTGTTGCGCGCTACCTTGATGTTGTCCCCGGCAAGGCCGGCCTCCTGGTAGATGACTCGCCGGAAGGCGTGCTGAATGAAGTAGACCAGCGCCTGCCCCTGCGCCTTGCCTTCACGCAGCGGAAACTCGGTCTTGTACGGCTGTGCCGCCTCACGCACGAACGCATTGAGCATGTCGCCCTGCTGCAAGACCGAAGACCAGTACACGCCACGTACCAAGGCAGGCGTGGTGAAGCGGTCACTTGCGAGGGTTTCCTTCAGGAAATCCAGCAGTATCGGACGCAGCCCGATCAACTGGGCATGCAACGAGAACAAGCGAACACGCAATGGCGCACCGCCCAATACATCGAGCCGATCCACTACCTGTTCAAACAATTGACTGATCAGCCGGTCGTAATGATCGCCATATTCATCCAGCCAGGCATCGAACGTGCCGACCGCATCCAGTTTGAAGGTGAACCCCAGCATGTTTTCCCGCATGGCGGCGGGAAGCCCGGCGTACAGCTGATCGAAACCGTCCAGCAGATCGAATTTGGCCAGGACCACATACAGCGGCAGGCGCGAGCCCGACTGACTGCTCACTTCATACAGACGCGTGCGCAGCACATGTGCCAAGGCGACACGTTGCTCAGGCGTGCCATGCAATAGCGCAGGCAGGTCAACGACCAACAGCAAGCCGTTGAGTGCCCTCTGGCTTCGGTTACGCACCAACCAGCCCAGCATGTGTTCCCACAACCTGGCCGAGGTTGCGGGTGGTGCTTTCGACGTGTCCGACTCCTCGGCTGATGAACCTGCCAACGACTCCTGGCGGACGAAAGCGCCCGGCGGGTCGATGATCACCGCATCGTTACTGACCCACCAGCCTATCGGATAAGCCAGCACCTGCGCTTGCCTGCCTCGCGCTTGTGCCTTGTCGATGCGGGTCAGGGAAAAACTCTGTTCGGTACGGTCGATGAAACTGGTCTTGCCGGCCTGCTGGTCCCCCACCACCAGATACCACGGCAGTCGGTACAAGGCACGCCTGCCACCCGCATTGTCCAGATAGCGTGCCAGCCCTTGGTCCAAGGCTTTCTCTTGTGCCTGGACGAACGGCAACACGTTGTCCAGTTCAGCGTCCACCGCCTGCTTGCGTTCGGCCTGCAAACGGCGAAAACGCCTGCGCAGCACCACAAGCCAGCAGAGTAGCGGCACCAATACAAGCGTCAGGCTGGCCAAACCGCGATGCGCCACGCTAGCCAGCGGCTGCTGCTCGTGCCAGACCCATTGCGGGCCAAGCCACCAGATTGCAACCAGCATCAATGCGGCCCCCAGCCCGAGCAGCAGCGGCATGGCCAGGCCGATACGGACCACCAAGGGCAAGCCCCAACGTTTAAGATGCTTCCACAGTTGATTCATCGTGACTCCCGTTCCTTGTTCCAATCAACCCGCGAGGGACAGTGCACGCGTGCTGCTGAAGGCGTTGAAACACCTCAGGCTCCCAGGCGCTGGCGGTGCTTTCCTGCATCGTTCGGGCAACGCCTGCGCACAAGTCCTGGGCCAGCCAGGACACGCCCCGAGCAGCCAGCAGATCAGCCGCGATCACGGTGGTATGGCAGCGCTCACGCAGGCTGCGGAAGTCCACCTGCATGCCCTGCAGCCTGAGCAACACCGCTTCTACGCCGCTCGTTTCCAGTTGGCAGGCCAGTTCCTCTCGCAACGTGGCGAATTCCTGAGAGGCTGCGCCCGAATCGGATTGCCCTTGCGCCCCCCTGAGCCACGCCAGGCATTGGTCATCGACAAATACCTTGCCGTCGCTGAAGCACAACTGCTGCAGCGCGGGCATGCGCTGCACGAACCGCGCGGTCGCAGCGCGAATGGCCTCAGCTACCTCGCCCATCGCCAGCCGCGTGGCAGCACTCGCTGCCAGAAAACTGCCGCGAATCCAGTAGGGGCAAGCCGTCACGCTCTTTTCGATCCGCTGGAGCAGTGCCGCGTCGATTGCAGTAGCGGCAATGGCATCTTCATAGTCACCGGCAATGTCCTGCGGCACCGCCATCAGCTCCGTGCGGTTGCCTTGCCTGGTTTGAGGCGGCGCCTGGATGTGTGCCCACAAGCCGAACCGACGCAACTGGTAGCCAGCAGGATCGTACGGGTCCTGTTGATTGATCAGCTCGGCCATGGTCAGCATGGCCCTTCGTGATTCCCGCTCGTTGCCCAACGACACACGGGGAGTCGGCGTGGCGATGACCTCGGCCAGTGGCGCAGCCTTGATGCCCTTTGCAGGGGGCTTGTCCGTGGCAGGCTCGGCACGGCCGTTTGAAAGCTCCGTGTGCTTGCGTAGCAGGCGCTCCAGTTCGCCAAGGGCCGCTTCATCGAGCTGCGCTGCTTCCCGCTGCTGGTGCAGACGTTGCAGCGCGCCCTGAGCCGCCGCGGCGTGCGCGGGGCTGAACGTGAAGCGGTCCAGGCGCGGCAACGCCACGAGCAGACGGTTGAGCATCAGGCCAACCAGCTTGCGCTTGCCGAGGAACCCTTTGGGGCCCGGTTTCGGGTATGCACTTTCCCAATAGGCTTCGACCATGCCGGCCAGCAGTGCGAGGGTAAAAACCCAGCGCTCCCAGCATTGGCTGCGCAGCCAGGCGACACCGAGATGGGCGACGATGCGCAGGTGCTTGCACTCCTGGCCCAGGTACTGGCGGGACGCTTCTTCGATATACGCCCAGTCGATGGACGGCTCCTGCAACCCACCCAGCTTGACCATTTCCTGGTCGATGGCCTGGTAGGTTTCGTTCTCCACGTCGAACAGCCCGGCAGGGTTCTGCGCGTCGATGGGGGCAAGCAACCGGGCAATTTCCTCTGCGGTGACCTCTTCTACCAGCGACATGCCTTGCGCGCCTCATCGATGAGTGGGTCCAGCCCCTGAGCGTCGAAAACCAGCCCATCGACGGCCGGGTTGTCGCTCTCGACCTGAATACGATGGGCCCCGATCAGTGGCTTGATCTGCTCGATGCCCGGCAATCCCCTGCCAGCGTCAAGCACCTGACCGTTTTCCGTCACCTGCCAGGGTGTAGCGAGAGTGGAGCCACGCTCCCCCTGCAATCGCACCATCACCCGACGGGAATCGATGGGTTGTGCGGTAACCAGTTGCAACCTGGAAATGTTCTGCACACAACTGATCACCAGGTAGGGGTACGGTGCGACCGCAGCGATTGCGGGCGCTGAGATCATCAGCCCGTCATCCCCTTTTTCGAGGCGAAACGTCAGCTCCTCCGGCGGCCGCCCCGCCTCATGGGTCATCACACGACGCAGCGTGGGCGAATCCTGCTCCGGCGCGGACCATTGCAGTTTCGTCACATGCGCCGGCGTGCCAGCGGCCTGGTCGAAACAAGCCAGGCGCTCGACGTTGGAAACGATCCGCGGGCAGTCCCTAGTCTGGCTTGCCAAACTTGGCGCCAGGGAGAGCAACATCGAAAGCCCAACGCCATATGCATAGCGGACAATCATTGATTTCACTCACTCATCAAATATGGCAACAGCGCTATCCGACTGATCAGTCACGCTTCTACAGTAGTCATCAAATATAACTACCGGATAGTGGAGCATCGAAACAAAACAAAGGCTAGTACAGACAAAACAATATTCACAACCAAATATTTCCTTACACTTTCACGCTCGACGCACAATATTTTTTCGGTGCATGGTTTTTTACACGCACATAGCGAGAAGCCAACTACGTTTAAATTTAAACACAACTTTGTAGGATGCTTCCTACATATATCAAAACTTCACGAAGGCTGACACCCATGAATAAACGCTCGGGCTCCGTTGCACCCAAAGAACGCATAAACATCAAGTACGTACCGGCCACCGACGGCGAACAAGCCGAGGTGGAGCTGCCACACAAGATGTTGGTACTAGGCGATTTCGGCTTGGATGATGCCCGCGCGCTGGAAGACCGTTCGATCATGCGAATCGACAAACACAGTTTCAACGATGTGTTGAGCGACGCCGATGTCAGCCTCGCCATGTCAGTGCCATCCATGCTCAGCACTGCCCCCGACGCAGAGCTGGCGGTCAACCTGCAGTTCAAGTCCATGAACGATTTCGGGCCAGACAGCATCGCCCGCCAGGTACCGGAGCTGAACAAGCTGCTGGAGCTCCGCGAGGCATTGGTCGCGCTGAAAGGCCCGCTGGGCAATGTGCCCACTTTCCGCAAGCAACTGCAGCACCTGCTGAATAACGAACAGGCGCGCAAACAACTGGCAGAAGAACTTGACCTGGTGCTCGAGGCGCCAAAAGAAGACTGAGACAACGGAGCGTCCCCATGCCAAAGCAAAACAGCACGACCGTCGCGGTTGAAACAACAACCGAAACACTGAGCAACGCCACCCTGCTCGATCAGATCATGGCAGAAACCAGGCTGGTGCCTACTCAAGAGGGCTATCAAGTCGCTCGCCAGGGTGTATCTGCTTTTATCGCCGAAATCCTTAAAAGCCATGACCCTGATCAACTCATCAACAAACATCGCGTCGACCAGATGATCGCTGAACTGGATCGGCTGCTAAGCAAGCAGATGGATGCCATCCTGCATCAACCCGAGTTCCAGCAACTTGAATCCGCGTGGCGCAGCCTCAAACTCTTGGTCGACCGAACCGACTTCCGCGAGAACATCAAGCTTGAAGTCTTGCATGTCAGCAAAGATGACTTGCTCGATGACTTCGAGAATGCCGCCGATATCACTTGCAGCGGCATCTACAAGCATGTTTACACCGCAGGTTATGGCCAATTTGGTGGTGAACCCGTTGCAGCGATGGTTGGCAACTACAGCTTCGGCCCATCTTCTCCCGATATAAAACTGCTGAGTTACATGGCCTCGGTCGGTGCCATGGCACACGCACCTTTTCTCGCTGCGCCCTCTCCTGAGTTCTTCAACCTGAGCAGCTTTGAAGAGCTGCCCAATCTGAAGGAGATCAAGGACATTTTCGCCGGCCCCCGGCATGCCAAGTGGCGTGCGTTCCGTGAAAGCGAGGATGCCCGTCATACCGGGCTGACCGGGCCGCGATTCATGCTGCGTTCTGCCTATCACCCGCAAGAAAACCCGGTCCAGAGCTTCACCTACGACGAGGACATCGCCGGGCGGCACGACAACTATCTGTGGGGCAACTCCGCCTTCCTGCTGGCCAGCTGCATCAATGACAGCTTTGCCCGCTACCGCTGGTGCCCGAACATCATCGGCCCGCAGTCGGGTGGTGCCGTCGAGGACCTGCCGGTGCACCTGTACGAGTCCCTGGGTCAGCTGCAGGCCAAGATTCCGACCGAGGTCCTGATTTCCGACCGCAAGGAGTTCGAACTGGCCGAAGAAGGCTTCATTGCCCTCACCATGCGCAAGGACAGCGACAACGCCGCGTTCTTCTCGGCCAACTCGGTACAAAAACCGAAGAACTTCCCCAAGACCCCGGAAGGCCTGCAAGCGCAAACCAACTACAAGCTCGGCACCCAGTTGCCCTACCTGTTCATCGTCAACCGGCTGGCCCACTACATCAAAGTGCTTCAGCGCGAGCAGATCGGTAGCTGGAAAGAGCGCAAGGACCTTGAGTCCGAACTGAACAAATGGATCAGGCAGTACGTTGCCGACCAGGAGAACCCGTCAGCCGATGTGCGCAGCCGTCGCCCGTTGCGTGCTGCAAAGGTTGAGGTGTCGGACGTTGCCGGTGATCCGGGTTGGTATCAGGTCTCGCTCGCCGTGCGCCCGCACTTCAAGTACATGGGGGCGAATTTCGAGATTTCCCTGGTAGGTCGGCTTGATACCCAATGAGTGGTTTTTTCGACCGTTTGGTGACAGATCAACACGCAAACCGGGTGCCCTCCAGGCAAGAGAACGCTACCCAGAAGTTCGCCGCCATCAAGCGCCACCTGGAAACGCTGCTCAATGCTCGCCAGGGTTGCTCGCAAAGCAGCCCTGAACTGGGCCTGAGTGACTTCAACGGGCACGACGCAAGCAGTGGCGACCTCCTGAAACAGGTGAGCGCGGACATCCGCCGCACCATTCAGCGCTTTGAGCCGCGTGTGCACGTGCGCGCGCTCAAGGCTGTACCCGATTGTCATGCCCCGCTGGAACTGCATTTCAGGCTGGACTGCCACGTGCAGGTCAACAACCACACGGAGCAGTTGCAACTGGAGCTGCTGGTCAATGGCCATAACCGCCACACCCGAGTGAGGTGACCTATGTCACTCAAGGATCGATTCAGCGAAGAGTTGCGTTACCTATATGAACTGGGGAACGACTTCGCCCAGGACAACCCACAACTTGCCCGCCTGCTAGGCAAGGGTGGCAGCGACCCGGATGTCGAGCGCCTGATGGAAGCCTTTGCGTTCCTCACGGCCAAACTGCGGCTCAAGCTGGAGGACGACCTGCCCGAGCTGACGCACCCCATGCTGCAGTTGCTGTGGCCCAACTACCTGCGGCCGCTGCCGAGCGCCACGATCATCCAGTTCACGCCGCGCAAGCAAGCGCTCAGCCAGTCGCAAACCATCGCCAAAGGCTCGCGGTTGTTTTCCAGCCCCGTGGATGGAGTGCCCTGCGAATTCCGCACCTGCACGGCAGTGGACATTCACCCGTTCGAGATCGAGTCGGTAAGCGCTACCCAGACACTTGACAGTTCGGTGGTTCGCATCGACCTGCAAAGCTTGGTCGAGCGCCCGTTGAACACCCTGGGCTGCGCCAGCTTCGACTTTCATCTGAGTGGTGATACCCAAACTGCCCGCACGCTGTACCTGTGGATCGCTCAATACCTCAAGCACGTCTCGGTGACAGTCAATGGTGAGGTACGCCGGCTGCCGGCCAGCAGCATCGTCTTCCCGGGTTTCAGCACGGACGAAGCACTGCTGCCATACCCACAGAACGTCTTTGACGGTTACCGGATCCTGCAGGAGTACTTCATATTTCCCGAGCGTTTTCACTTCGTCAGCATGACCGGCCTGGAGAAAGTCTGGCCTGATCAAGCGGCTCAGCGTGTCGGCCTCGAATTTCACTTCACCCGGCAGTTACCTGATTCGCTGCGTGTCGGCAAAGCAGACTTCAGCCTGTTCTGCGCCCCGGCAGTGAACCTGTTCGAGCACAGCGCCGAGCCCATCGACCTGTCCAGCCGGCCCGCCCAGGTCGAGCTTGTGCCCAGAGGCAAGGAGCGGCACGCCTATGAAATCTTCAGTGTCGATCGGGTCATCAGCACCCGCACCACGACTGACGGGAGTACCGGCGAACACCTGAGAACCTTCCGCCCCTTCGAGTCCTTCGCCCATGAGATCGAGCATGTGCAGGGGCGTACAGCGTTGTACTACCGCTACACACTCGAGGACTCCCTGCGCGGCGATGGCGTCACCCATCGCATTGCTTTCGTGCGCGCCGATGCCAACGCCTACATCGGCGAACTGGAAACAGCGTCCATCGACCTGACCTGCACCAACCGCGACCTGCCGCTGGCGTTGGGTATCGATGACATCAACGTACTCACCGAGATCACGCCGCCCCTGGCCACCTATACCAACATCCGTACACCCACCCGCCCGTACAGGCCGGTACTGGACGGCCAGCTGCAATGGGCCCTGATTTCCAACATGTCGCTCAACTACCTGTCGCTGCTCTCGGCCGAGCCGCTCAAAGCGGTCATCCGCGCTTACGACTTCGCAGCCTTGCACGACATCCAGCAGACACGCACCACCCGCAAACGCCTCGATGGCATCCGCGAAGTGCAAACGGAACCGCTGGACTGGCTGATCAAGGGCCAGCCCATTCGTGGCTTGCGCACGCGGCTGAAGCTGGATCAAAGCGCATTCCTCTGCGAAGGCGACCTGTACCTGTTCGGTTGCGTGCTCGCGCACTTCTTCGCCCTGTACGCCAGCATCAATTCCTTCCACCAACTGGAAGTGATCAACACCACCAACAACGAGCACTACACATGGCCAATCCAGACCGGCAAACAACCGCTGATCTAGCCGACAAGCTGTTGGCCGAAGCACACCAGTACAACTTTTTCCAGTTGCTGGAGCGCCTGCACGGCTTGCACGGGGATGACCTGGAACCACGCTGGCCAGACCAGGCCACCCGGCTGAGGGTGCGGCTTGCCAGCGACCCACGGCTGAGTTTCCCGGTTTCCGACGTGTACAAGGTCGAACGCATGCCCGGGGAAGCTGACCGCTATCGCGTGTGCACCACCTTCATGGGTTTGCATGGCACCGACTCGCCGTTGCCCACCTATTACCTGGAGCAGGTGGCATACGAGCATGCACAGGGCATCGGCGTGCGGCCGGCGTTCTTCGATTTCTTCAACCACTACCTGCTCAGCCTGCTGCATCGCATCTGGCGCAAATATCGCTATTACATCCGCTTTCAGCCGGGAGCTACCGATGGGTTCTCCCAGTACATCTTTGCCCTGCTCGGGTTGAATGACAGGCAGTTGCGCGGGGACACGGCACTGCCGTGGAGCCGGCTGCTCAGTTTCGCCGGCGTCATTGCCAGCCGCAGCCGTGCGCCAGGCACGGTCGCCGGCATCATTGCCCATTGCTTCGACTTGAAGCAGGTACAGATTCGCGAGTTCGAAACCCGCTCGGTCCCCACAGCCGCCAAGCAACTGGTCAGCCTTGGCAGAAGCAACGGTGAGCTGGGCAGTACTTTCATGGTGGGCAGCCGCACGCGAACACGCAGCAGCAAGTTCACCATCGTGATCAGCGAACTCGACCCTGCACAGTTGCGCGACCTGCTGCCCAGCGGCATCAACTTCGGCCGGTTACGGGCATTGATCGACTTCCTGCTGCGTGATGGCCTGGCCTATGACCTGGAGCTGCGCCTGAAGCAGAACGCACTGCCTCCCTTCTGCTTGCACCGCAGCCTGGGTGCCTACCTGGGCTGGACCAGCTTCGTCGATGACCGTCACGGCCAGAGCAGCCCTGTCGTGCGGTTCCGGGGGCGCTCATGAGCACTTTGACCTTGAGCATCACCAACCTGGATCAGTTGCAGCACAACGTCACTGCCCGACATCAGTTCGACCGCGCAGGCGGCACCATCGGCAGCGCGAAAGCCACCTGGCAGATCAACGATCGTGAGCAGACCATTGCACCGATCCATTGCGAGATCCGCTGGATCGAGGGCAGCTTCTGCATCATCGATCGCTGCCAGCGTACCTACCTGAACGACAGCCCCCACAGCCTGGGGTCGCTTACCGCCAGGCGGCTGCTCGAGGGTGACCAGTTGCGCATTGGCGCCTATCGACTGAAGGCCCAGCTTTCGCAGGCCGATGCACGCTCACTGGAGGACCTGTTCAGCCCTGAACAACGAACCCTCGATCACTGGTTGCTGGCTGTTCCACCCAAGACTTGCCATGCCGCTGCAGCCGCTCCCCAGGCTGTCGCAGACATCTGCTCGGCATTCGAACCGGGCATGGGCAACGACCCTTTGGCGGCACTGGACACAGAGGCAGCACCAGCGCAGCAGAGCCCACTGGAACGTTTGATTGCAGGAGACCGCCCATGATGCGTCCAACATTCATGGCCGGCCTGCTGACGGCGTTGATCGGGCTCTCGGGTTGCACGTCCCTGAGCAAGATTGGCCAGGTGGTGATGGACCCCTCATTACCCGTCGGACCGCCCGGGGAGCACCCCACCCAGGTCGCGTTCAGCATCAACGCCAGCCCAACGCTCAATGGCAACCCGAACAGCCTTGAGGTGGCGCCCGAGCTCGGGCCGGTTGTGGAGCCCAGCCCTTACGCGGTCAGCCTGAGTGCAGGCGACCCCTACGTGCTGACCGAGAAAGTCGGGGCCCTGTTCGAGTACCTGCTGGAACAATTCCCAGCCATGTCGCCCGTCGATTCGCCAGTTGACGATGGCGAGGATCCGGCGCGCTCCCCCATGGAAGAAAGTACCCCGGGTAGCTACGACGACCCTACCGTGGTGCTGACCTTGCCGCGCACCACCACCATGGCCGCCGAGCCCGTCGCTACGCCCATGGCCGTGAAGATCCTGCAACTGCGCGACGACTCTCTCTTGCGCAACAGTGTTTACGAATTGCTGGACAAGGACCCTGCCGAGGCGCTGCGCAGCACCTACATACGCGATGACGATTACCTGCTGCGCCCTGGGCAGTTCAAGTTCATCCCCTTTGCGCCCATCGAGCCCGAAACGCGCTTCGTCGCGGTGATCGCCGACTACCGGAACCAGGAAAACGCCACCTGGAGCCAAGTGCTGCGCATTCCGCCCCGCGGGCACCAGATCATCCTGTCGGTGTTGCTCAACGACACGCAGCTCCTGCTCAAGGAGGAAGACTGATGGCGCCTGTAACGCTGCCCTTCCCGCTCAATCACGCTGACACGGAGCGCTCATGAGTTCACGTAACCCCGTCTTGTGGCCTGAAGGCCTGTTCGTCAAACCGCAGCACTTCCAGCAAGCTGCCCGTGCCGCCGAAGCGGCTTTGCATCAACGTCTTGGCAGCCTGAACGCCGCCTTCTATGGCTTCAGCGAGCTGCAGTTGAACGATGAGTACCTGAGCCTGGGCAAGGTCGCCATCACCCGTGCGCGGGGCATCATGCCGGACGGCACGGTGTTCGATATACCTGCAGACATGCCACCACCGCCACCGCTGGAAATCGAGGACGACGGCGCGAAAGATAGCGAGATCTACCTGTGCCTGCCGCTGCGCACCGAAGGTGGCCGTGAGGTGAGCTGGCCCGATAACCCCGCCAACTTCCGTTACAGCGCCCAGGCCCAGGAAATCAAGGACACGCACAGCGCCGACGGTGACCTGGTGCAGATTGACCTGGCGGTACCCAACCTGCAGCTCAAACGCAAGGCCGACGACAGCAGCGCCTACACCCGCCTGGCCGTGACGCGCATTCTGGAACGGCGCCCCGATGGCAGCCTGCAACTGGATGAAGGCTTCTATCCCACCAGCGTTTCAGTGCGCGCCGTACCCGCGCTGCAACGGTATCTGGAAGAAATCACCAACTCCCTGCGCGAACGTGCGCGCAACCTCGCCGCCCGCATTGGCGCCTCAGGGCAGTCCGGCATCGCCGACATTCGCGACTTCAACCTGCTGCAGGCCATGAACCGCTGGTGGCCATGCTTCCAGCATCTGGCCAGGCAAGGGCAGACCCATCCCGAACAGTTGTACCTGTGCATGAGCCAGGCCTGTGGCGAGTTCGTGACGTTTACCGACGAGAGCCGGCTGCCGCAGGAATACCCCGCCTATCACCATACCGCGCTGCGCACCTCCTTCAAGCCGCTGGAGGACACGCTACGCCGGGCACTGAGCACGGTGCTGCAACCCCGCGCCGTTTCGCTGCCGCTGGAGACGCTGGAGTACGGCTTGCTGACAACCACGCTGGAGGATCGCCGCCTGATCGACGAGGCCGACTTCATTCTGGCAGTGCGAGCCCACATGCCGCCTCAGACATTGCGTCGGATGTTCGTGCAGAAGGCAAAGGTCGTCTCGCTGGAGTCGTTGAACGAGGTAGTGCCGCTGCAGCTTCCAGGTATTCCACTGGTGCCGCTGCCCGTGGCTCCTCGGGATCTGCCCTTCCATGCAGGCTTCACCTACTTCGAGCTGGACCGTCGCTCCCCGGCTTGGGCGGGCATGGAGGCATCCAGTGGCTTCGGTATCCATGTCGCGGGGGAATTCCCGGGGTTGGAACTTCAGTTCTGGGCGATCAGGAGTGAATGAAATGAAACAAGAAAACAGCCCCCCAACTGATACCGAACAGGTCGAAAGCGAGCAACTGCACGCGATGCTCGATGCGTCATTGTCCAACGACTCATCCGCACCAACAGCAGCTGATGGCGCTGAGCGAAAGCCGAAGGCAGAGCCAGTGTATGAAGGCTACCCGGCAGACCCGGACTTCCAGCTACGTGGCGGCTACGACAACCTGATGCTGGATGCCGCCGCGCCGCTGTTCGGCCTGGTGATACGCCTGCGCACACTGGATGCGCTGCCCAACATCAAGGAGGTGCACCAGCAGGTGCGCAACCAGATCGAAAACGTGCGGGAAGAGATGCGCCAGCACGGCTACGAGCCCGCTCAGTTGCTGGCGTACTCATACGGTCTTTGCCTTTTCATCGATGAGGCTGTCATGGACAGGCCTTGGGGTAAAACCAGCTGCTGGAGCCAGGAGCCCCTGCTCAGCATCTTCCACGACGAAACCTGGGGTGGAGAGAAAGTCTTCACCGTACTGTCGCGCCTCATGCAGGAACCCAAACGTTATAAGGACGTGCTGGAGTTCATGTACTTCGCGCTTTGCCTCGGTTTGAAGGGCAAGTACGCCATCGCGCCGAAGGGCGAAGAATCCCTCAACGCATTGATACACCAACTCCACGGGATCATTCGCGAGCTGCGCGGCCCTACGCCGGAGACAGTCTGCGATCCGTACACCAACGTCGCCCCAAGCAACTTCCGCATGAACCGGCAATGGCCGTGGTGGAGCCCGTTGGTCATTTCCGCCCTCGCCATGGCGGTGGCCTACGGCATCTACAGCTACCGCCTGCACCTCATTACCACCGAGGTGCTGGAGTCGCTGAACGGCATCTTGCAGCAGTAGCGAGCCCACACACGGCTCAACTGACTTTAAGGAATTAGCGAAGCGTTTGCTTCGTTGACAAGCCCATCATTCCCGATGGCCACGCCACCCTGGGTGCGCGTGTTTATATCCACATGGACGCAGGAGAAACTGCCATGCCAACACCCGCTTACATCAAGATCGAAGGCCAAACCCAAGGCAACATCACAGCTGGTGCATATACCGCTGACTCCGTCGGCAATGGTTACCAGCAAGGCCACGAAGATCAAATCCTGGTTCAGGAGATCAAGCATGAAGTGACCACGCCCACTGATCCACAGAATGGTCAACCCAGCGGTCAACGCGTACACAAGCCGTTCAAGTTCACCAGTTCGCTCAACAAGGCCACGCCACTGCTGTATCAAGCGTTGGTCACAGGCGAAATGCTGCCGATGGTCGAAGTCAATTGGTACCGCACCTCGACGGAAGGCAAACAAGAGCACTTCTTCTCCACAACGCTTGAAGACGCAACCATCGTCAGCATCAACACCGTCCTCCCCCACGCTCAAGACAAGGTAAACGAGAACTACACGCAGCTGGTCGAGGTTGCAATGACCTATCGGAAGATCGTCTGGGAGCACACCGTAGCCGGTACCGGTGGCTCTGATGATTGGCGAGCACCAGTCGCCTGATATTCATGAATGCTCCGGGCGGGTTTACCTGCCCGGACTTTGTGTCACCTCAGACGGCGGACAAGGATTGCTTATGCCTAGCCAATCTGACTTGCGTTACAGCTTCCAGCCGCTGGTTGGAAAAGCTGAATTCGAAGTGGTGTCGTTCGAACTCCGAGAGGGGATCAGCATGCCCTTCGAGTTGGAGCTGAAACTCATCAGCTTCGAAAACGATATCGACTTCGGCCACCTGCTCGACAAGCCCGTACTTTTTACCATCTGGGACGGCGAACGCCCGGTGCGCTACGTGCACGGCCTGGTCAGCCGATTCAGCCAGGCTGAAAGCGGCTTCTACCGCACCTACTATCACGCGCTGGTCGAGCCCCAGCTGGCCCGTGCCGACCTGCGCTCGAACTGGCGCATCTTCCAGCAGAAGACCGTCCCGCAAATTCTTGAGCTGATGCTCCAGCGCCAGGGCATCAACCAGTACGAACTGCGCGCCAGCATGGACCATCAGGTCCGCGAGTTCTGCGTTCAGGCCGGTGAGACGGACCTGGCGTTCATCGCCCGCCTGGCGGCTGAAGAAGGCTTCGTCTACCGCTTTGCGCACAGTGAAAAGCTGCACAAGCTGATCATTACCGATCGGCTGCAATCATTCGGCTTGATCAGCCATGGGACCATCAAGGCCGAGGATGACGACGAGGGCTTCTTTGATGCCGACGAGCCTGTAGACCCTGACAGCGTGCTGTACCAAGCCACCGGCGGTGGCGATCAAGCCATGCCGTGCCTTCGCCGCTTGCGCTACAGCGAACAGGTGCGCACCGCTCGCCAGGTTCAGCGCGACTACACCTTTACCAACCCGGCCTACCGCCAGGAACACAGAGCTGCCGGGCCCTTCCTGGAGCATCAGTCCAAAGAGTACGAATACTTCGATTACCCAGGCCGCTATAAACGCGATGCCGTGGGCAAGCCGTTCACTAAAAACCGCATCACTGCGCTGCGCCACGATGTCCGTATTGCCGAGGTTGAGGGTGACGATGTTCGCCTGCAACCGGGCCTGAGCTTCACCCTGACAGGTCACCCACGTGACGACCTCAACGCGCATTGGCGGGTGAACACGGTTACCCACAAAGGCAAACAATTCACCAGCCTGCAGGAAGAAGCCGCCGGCGCAGATGTAAGCACGCACTACGAGCAGACCGCCGTGCTGGTCCCCGGCCGGACCGAATGGCGCCCTGCCCCACTATCAAAACCACGCGTTGACGGCCCGCACATGGCGACCGTGGTCGGCCCGAAGGGAGAAGAGATCTATTGCGATGAGTGGGGCCGGGTGAAGGTCAGCTTTCCCTGGGACCGTGAAAGCCAGAACAACGAGTTCAGCTCCTGCTGGGTACGTGTGTCGCAAGGCTGGGCCGGTGGCAGCTGGGGCGCGATGGCGATCCCGCGCATCGGCCAGGACGTGATCATCCAGTACGTCAATGGCGACCCCGACCAGCCGATGATTACCGGGCGTACCTACTGTGGTGATCAGCTCCCGCCCTACGACCTGCCCGACCACAAGACCCGCATGACCATCAAGAGCCAGACCCACAAAGGTGATGGCTACAACGAGTTGCGTTTCGAGGATGAGCTGGGTCGGCAAGAGGTGTTCATCCATGCCGAGAAGGACCAAACCAACGTCGTCAAGCACAACGAAACCACCTTCGTCGGCAACGACCGCAGTGAACGGGTTGACCACAACGAAACCATCTCCATCGGCGACCACCGCACTGAAGACGTTGGCAAGAACGAAACCATCAGCATTGGTGCCAACCGCAGCGTGACCATCGGCGCCAACAAGACCGAAACCGTCAAGCTGGCCAAGGCAGAAACCATCGGTTTGGCCAAGGCCCTGACCATCGGTGCGGGATACCAGGTGAGCGTGGGCGCGGCCATGAACACAACGGTTGGGCTCAGCCAGAGCGAACAGGTGGGGATTCATAAGTCAGTGGTGGTCGGCAACAGGTTCAGCATCACCGCAGGCGACGAACTGAGCATCACAGTTGGCAAGGCCACTTTGGTGATGAAGTCCGACGGTGCCGTGCTGATCAACGGCAGCAACTTTGACTTCAGTGCCACAGGGCCTGTGCAAATCAACGGCAAGGATGTCGATCTCAACTGAAGGGGGCAAACCGACATGGAATTTCGCAACCTGACGCCATTTGACGTCATGTGCTTCAGTGCGCTCGCGCCCGACGGTCAGGAACATCCTGTCATCGCTATGAAGGTCGGATATCGACTCAGACCAATTGAGGGCTGTCCTGGCCGACTCCGGGCCATCGTCATCGATGATGAACCACTGCCGCTGTGCATGGCCGACACTTATTACGCAGAGACTGGCAGCAGCTCCATCCTCGAAGAAAGCGACCTAGCGCCATTCAAGCCACGCTGCGATGTCATCGTCGTCGGCCATTCCTATGCGCCGGCAGGGCAACCTGCGACTTCGTGGGAGGCCGGTGTCCGTATTACATCAACCCGTCCCAAGCAAGTGATCCCTGATCCGCCACCTCCGCAGCGGGCGCCAAATGTTTACCTCACAGCCGATGAATTACAGGCGCACCAAGCAAGAATACTCGAGGTTCGACAACGCAACAGAGAGCAACTTACACCACACATATTGTTGGACAAGACCCTGCGCTTCACCGGTCCACGAGAGTTTCATCACAACTTTTTCGGCTGGCATCTCACCGACCCAGAGCTTGCCACACGCGTTCCTCTGCGCTGGGAACATGCTTTTGGTGGCGCAAGCCAGTTCGCCAACCCCGAACATGGGCATAACCCCGATGCCTCTGAGTTCCTGATCAATGAAGTCTGCTTCAGTAATCCGCTGGGCTGTGGCTGGCTGGAACATCGCCATGAGAAGCTGCACTACGAGCAGACCGGCGAAAAGCTCGCCAGCCTGCCAGCGCCTCAGATCGAGCATTTGGACGAGCCCATCGAGCGCCTGCTGCGCTCGCGGCATCCATCTGGCCCGCTAAATGCCGCTGCCATGGCGGAGCTGGCGGCCTCCTATGGCTGCAGGCCGGCCGGCTTCGGCATCGTTGGCCGCGCGTGGGCACCGCGCTTGGCACTTGCTGGCACTTATGACGAAAGCTGGGAAGACAACCAATGGCCGGGACTGCCGCAGGACTTCGATTTTGGCTATTGGAACGGAGCCCCGGTTGACCAGCAAGTTGCTTTTCCTACACCAGATGCACGCGTTGCCCTGTTCAACCTGATTGATCCATCCCTGAGCCAGGATGGGCAATGTGAAGTCCAGCTTCCAGGCCATCGCCCCTTCGTGCTCATGCGCATGACCAACGGCGTAATGCTGCCGCTGCCGATGCTCACCGACACATTGCGCATCGACACCGATGCCATGACCCTGTCGATGACGCACCGCATCAGCCTGCCCAGCTCGCTTGATATTCGGGTGCTCGAAGCGCGTTTCGAAACCAATCCCGACGCTCCCATCATTCGGCGCGCCCCACACCGCAGCAGGGAGCACGTCTGATATGGCCGATAACGTAATGGCTCGGCAACAGACGAAATGGACGGTCATCAGCATCGCGCCAGACGTTTGCAAAACACCGATGGGCAGCAGCGTTCCACCCGTTCCCTATCCGGTCACGGCCGAGCTGGATACCAGCACCGGTGTAGCAAAGAGCGTTCGCGCCAATGGGCATCCGGTAGTCGTGTACAAGCGCAGCTTCACACCCAAAACCATCGGTGACGCCGCCGGCCAAGCCAAAGGCGTCAAGAGCGGTACCGTCGAGGGCAAATGCCACCCGTTGGAGCACAGCGGTTCCGTGCGGGCGGAAGGGCATCACTTGGTTCGCCATGGGGACCTGTTCTGCATGAATGGGAGCTGATGCTATGAGCGAGCAGCCCATTCAACTGGACACACTTGTCGTTCGGGTTCGCGAAATACCACTGCGTAAGATTCGAGGCGGACCGGACAGGATGTTCGTGCAAACCGATGGCACCGGCAAAGTTCTGGTCGACTTTGCCGACGGTGTGGACGTTTGGGGCAAAGCCCTGGAGTTGAATGAAGCGCAGTACGAGGCCATTCGTCAGGAAGCGTTTCAGATGGAACTGGCTGGCCTGGAGGACATCCCCACCTACACTGAGCTTTATTCATCATCGAGAAACAGCGGCGCCACCACCACCCCGAATGGCAATACCTTGGGCCGGGTCAATGGGGAAACGCCCGCTTCCGGTAAAGCCGCCAATGACGCCAACGCGGAGGTCGAGAACGAAACACCGACAGAAGGCATTGCAGGCGATGAGATACTGGATGGTGTTCAGCTAGGGCTGGATATAGTTGGCCTGATACCGGTGGTGGGCGAGATCGCCGACATTGCCAACGCAGGTATCAGCCTTGCCCGAGGGGACTATGCGGGGGCAGCCCTGTCGTTGGTTTCGGCCATTCCCTTTGCGGGATATGTCGGCACCGCGGGCAAAATCGTACAACATGCGACGAAGACAACGGCGGAGGCCTCGGCCAAAGCCTCCAAAGAGGTGGCGAAGGCGCCTTCAAAGGCGACCAAAGCAACAGCAGAAGGGGGCGGAAAGGTCTTACAGAAAAAGTTGGAGCCAGGAACACTCGAGCACAAAGCAGACCGCTGGCAAAAATATCAAGGGCGGGGAGGCAAGAAAGACTATAATCGCTGGAGCAAGCAGTATGACACTAATATGCGGAACTACAAATATGGTGCCGCGCGCGAGGCTGCGTACCGCAATGCCATGGGCGCGACTGAGGGCACATTGAAAACGCCGCTAACAATGCGCCAAATTGACATTCTAAAAAAGGAAGAAATGTATGCCGGACAATTAAAAACCGGCCCAGTCAGCCTAACAAAAGACAATCTATTAGCAATTGCAAAAGATGCTGAATTAGTAAAGCGTACCTGGACGGTTGAACACATACTTGAAAAAGGCGCATCAAAACCTTATCTTGAAGCACTAGAAAAAGCCGGGATCAAATATAAACTCACCCCTCAAACCCCTAAACCGAAAGGCAAAAAATGACATTCAACAAAGAAAAAGCACTGGAAGATTTTGATGACTTTCTATTCATCATGGATGATCAACTCGAATGGCTTGAGTTAGAGGCAGCAAGGCGAGATATTACCTTGAACCTAAACACGACTTGCTTCCCCAAACTTGAAAACCTTTTTGACTTACTTTCAAAAGATGAAACCAAGGATATGACCTCTCGACTTATAGTCACCTTTGCACGCTACCTTGGTGAAGCTGTGAGGGTTAGATATGGCGGCAAATGGACTCTCCCACTAGACGACCCTCACAACGTCAACTTCAACACCCCTGTTATTACTGGGCATTCCCCTATAGAAGGCCTTGAATTTTCACCCATTTTCGTTATGCGTGGATATTCGCTTAAGCGCATCAAAGGAATGTTGAAACGAGCAGTCGATGCTGACATCACTCCAACCCCAATAGATCTCGATAATCTGATCGAGAAGGACCCTACCAGGAATGACTTGAATTAGCTCTCAATTTTCAGCTTCCAAGAGTGGCCTAGCTCCATTCAAGCCACGCGACGATGTCATTGTCGTCGGCCATTCCTATGCATGCCGGCTGGCCAACCTGCAACTTCGTGGGAAGCCGGTGTCCGTGTTACATCAACCCGTCCCAAGCAAGTACTCCCTGATCCGCCACCGCCGAAGCGGGCGCCAAATGTTTATCTCAACGCCGATGAATTGCAGGCGCATAAACCATTTGCCCACCTAGCAAAAAAGGAAAATGAGAAATGCGAGATGAAGATTTTTCGCAATTTATAGAGTGCTTTGGCGAGGCCACTCATCGAACTCCGGTCCCAGCTAGCACCCTCACAAAATGGGGAGATATTTTACCTCCCGTGCTAATTGACTACTGGAGGCATGAAGGATGGGCTGGCTATGGAAATGGACTACTTTGGACGGTAAACCCAGATGACTTTGAGCACCTTAAAGACAGCTGGCTAAAAGGCACCTCACTTGAGAATTTTGATAAATTCCATGTAATAGCTAGAAGTGCATTTGGCAATCTTTATCTGTGTGGAGAGAGAACCGGGCGCAGCGTATCAATAATTTGCAACCACAATGAAATACTCGCCTTAAAAAATCGGCTAAAGCCCAAAACCCTAACCGCTCAAAACATTACAATCCAATCATTATTTGGCGCTAGCGATCCAGATGACTTTGACAATTCAAACCCTAATGGAAAATTGCTTTTCAATCGGGCACTGAAAAGATGTGGACCTCTAAGCCCAGATGAAATGTACGGCTTCGAACCCGCACTTATTCTCGGCGGAAACCCCATCTTGGAAAATTTACGCCGTTTGAGGATGGACCCGCACTTACTTATCCTTCGCAACTTCGACACACCCAAATTCCCAATTCTCTAGCGTCGACCTCGAAAATCTAAGGATGATCTGAATTAGTCCCAACTTTCCGAGTCCGATATCCCAGTCACTTCAAAAAACGACCTGCCGAGCTAGCAATATCAAGAGCTCCGACCAAGCCAAGGTTAGCCGGACATTCGAGCTGCTTGGGAACTTTGTCACACGGATACGAAAAC
The DNA here is from genome assembly GCF_036784815.1 of Pseudomonas sp. TE3-3-F2023. Lineage (NCBI taxonomy): Bacteria > Pseudomonadati > Pseudomonadota > Gammaproteobacteria > Pseudomonadales > Pseudomonadaceae > Pseudomonas > Pseudomonas sp. TE3-3-F2023. Next base: position 4,605,326 of record NZ_CP145113.1, read on the forward strand.
CACACAGCACGGAGTTCCAGATGATTGTTCTGGAACACGTTCCGGTCGAGCTCTTTCAGCACGTGGCGCCATCAAGGCCGAAGATGAAGACGAGGATTTCTACGATGACGGCGAGCCTGTAGACCCTAACAATGTGCTGTACCAAGCCAACAGCGGTGGCGATCAAGCCAGACCCTGCCTTGTACGCCTGCGCTACAGCGAGCAGGTGCGCACCGCTCGCCAGGTTCAGCGTGACTACACCTTTACCAACCCGGCCTACCGCCAGGAGCACAGAGCGGCTGGGCCCTTCCTGGAGCATCAGTCCAAAGAATACGAATACTTCGATTACCCAGGCCGCTACAAGCGCGATGCCGTGGGCAAGCCGTTCACCGAAAACCGCATCACCGCGCTGCGCCATGATGTCCGTATTGCGCAGGTTGAGGGTGACGATGTTCGCCTGCAACCGGGCCTGAGCTTCACCCTGACAGGTCACCCACGTGACGACCTCAATGCGCATTGGCGGGTGAACACGGTTATCCATAAAGGCAGCCAGTTCACCAGCCTGCAGGAGGAAGCCGCTGGCGTCGATCAGAGCACGCGCTACGAGCAGACCGCCGTGCTGGTCCCCGGTCGGACCGAATGGCGCCCTGCCCCACTGGCAAAACCGCGAATCGACGGCCCGCACATGGCTACCGTGGTCGGCCCGAAGGGAGAAGAGATCTATTGCGATGAGTGGGGCCGAGTAAAGGTCAGCTTTCCCTGGGACCGTGAAAGCCAGAACAACGAGTTCAGCTCCTGTTGGGGCGGGTATCCTAAGGCTAGGCCGGTAGCTGCTGGGGCTTGATGAAGAGCTCGGAGACCACACCCCACACCTCGTCCGAGTATTCGTAACGCCTAGCCATCACAGAATGCCTTTCCGTCGATGCGGGGGGACTCTGCAAAGTTTCAGCGTTCGAGGGGCGGTGATTGGGTTTCTTGGGATTTCGTACAAAGCCTGGAAAGGCCCGAATGCCATGGATCCTGATGGATCTGACTGAAACGAAAAAAGACGCCGAAGCGTCTTTTTTCAATGACTTACAGATTTCCATGGAACCCTGTAAATCTATATTTGGAGCGGGAAACGAGACTCGAACTCGCGACCCCGACCTTGGCAAGGTCGTGCTCTACCAACTGAGCTATTCCCGCGTCGTGATGGGTGCCATTCTAGCGATTTCTAAAACAGCGTCAACCCCTTGATTCAAAAAACTTTTATTTCTGCTCAGAGCCTTCGCGCAGGTGCGGCCAGGCGGCCAGCAGGTAGTGCACCATCGACCACAGGGTCAGCCCCGCCGCCACCAGCAGCAGCGCGTAGCCAAGAATTACCCAGAAGGTCACCGCCGGCGGGTTGGCCAGCAGGATCACCAGCGCCAGCATCTGCGCCGCGGTTTTCCACTTGCCAAGGTTGGACACCGCTACATGCGCCCGGGCGCCCAGCTCGGCCATCCACTCGCGCAGCGCCGACACCACGATCTCGCGGCCGATGATCACCGCGGCCGGCAGGGTCAGCCAGAAGTTGGCGTGGGTCTGCACCAGCAGCACCAGGGCCACCGCCACCATCAGCTTGTCGGCCACAGGGTCGAGGAAGGCACCGAACGGCGTGCTCTGCTGCAGTCGACGCGCCAGGTAGCCGTCCAGCCAGTCGGTGGCGGCGGCAACGGCGAACACACTGCTGGCGGCCATGTAGCTCCAGTGGTACGGCATATAGAACAGCAGTATGAAGATCGGGATGAGCAGGACGCGTAGAACGGTGAGCAGGTTTGGAATATTCATCGGTACGACTGGCCGCAAGTTGAGCCCGCATTCTACTCGCTATGCAGGCTGGCATAAATCGACTCGGCAAGCTTTTTACTGATGCCGGGTGCTTTGGCGATTTCATCGACACTGGCGCGGTTGAGCTCCTGCAGGCCGCCGAAATGTTTCAGCAGGTCGCGCCGGCGCTTGGGCCCTACCCCGGCCACATCCTCCAGGCTGGACACCCGGCGGGCCTTGCCACGGCGGGCGCGGTGGCCGGTGATGGCGAAACGATGGGCCTCGTCGCGGATCTGCTGGATCAGGTGCAAGGCCGGTGAGTCGCCCTTGAGGGTGAACTCGTGGTGCACGTCGTTCAGGTACAGGGTTTCGAAACCGGCCTTGCGCGTCACGCCCTTGGCCACGCCAAGCAGGGTCAGGTCGCTGAAGCCCAGCTCCTGCATCACGTCACGGGCCATGTTCAGCTGGCCTTTGCCGCCGTCCACCAGCAGCACGTCGGGCAGCTTGCCCTCGCCATCCTTGATGCGCCCGTAGCGGCGGGTCAGGGCCTGGTGCATGGCGGCGTAGTCGTCACCAGCGGTGATGCCTTCGATGTTGAAGCGGCGGTAGTCGGACTTGAGCGGGCCTTCGGGGCCGAACACCACGCAGCTGGCCACGGTGGCTTCGCCGCTGGAATGGCTGATGTCGTAACACTCCAGGCGCTGCGGCACCTCGTCCAGGCCCAGCACCTCGGCCAGGGCCTCGAAACGTGCGGCCATGTGCTGGCGGTTGGCCAGGCGGGCATTGAGCGCCTGCTCGGCGTTGGTCACCGCCAGTTGCTGCCAGCGGGCGCGGGTACCGCGTACCCGGTGGCTGATGGTCAGCTCGCGGCCGCGCAGGGTCTGCAGGGCCTCGCTGATGGCTGCGAAGTCTTCGTGCACCACGTTGACGATCAGTTCGCCCGGCAATTCGCGCTCGGCATTGCCCAGGTAGTACTGGGAGAGGAACGCGGCCATCACTTCGGCTACCTCCTCCTCGATGCCCACCTGCGGAAAGAAATTCTTGCTGCCCAGCACCCGCCCGCCACGCACGCTGATCAGGTGCACGCAGGCGCCACCGGGGTTGACGAAGGCGGCGATAACGTCGACGTCGCCGCTGCCGCCTTCGATGTACTGCTGGTCCTGGACGCGGCGCAGCAAGGCGATCTGGTCACGCAACTCGGCGGCCTTCTCGAAATTGAGGGCCATGGCGGCCTTCTCCATTTCGGCATTGAGCTCATTGCCCAGTTGCTGGCTACGCCCTTCGAGGAACATCACCGAGTGGCGCACGTCCTCGGCATATTCCTCGGCGGTCACCAGGCCCGTGCAGGGCCCTTTGCAGCGCTTGATCTGGTATTGCAGGCATGGCCGGGTGCGGTTGGCGTAGTAGCTGTCTTCACACTGGCGCACCGAAAAGGCCTTTTGCAGCAGGCTGAGGCTTTCACGAATGGCCCCGGCGCTGGGGTACGGGCCAAAGTAGCGGCCCTTGGCCTTCTTCGCCCCACGGTGAATACCCAGCCGCGGGAACTCGCCGTCGGAAAGGAACACGTAGGGGTAGGATTTGTCGTCGCGCAGCAGGATGTTGTACGGCGGCCGCCATTCCTTGATCAGGTTCTGCTCCAGCAGCAGCGCCTCGGTTTCATTGGCGGTGATGGTGGTTTCGACCTGGGCGATGCGCGCCACCAGCGCGGCGGTCTTGGGCGCCAGGCCGGTCTTGCGAAAATAGCTGGCCAGGCGTTTCTTGAGGTTCTTGGCCTTGCCCACGTAAAGCAACCGGGCTTCGCCATCGAACATCCGGTAGACGCCCGGGCGACCACTGCAGGTCGCCAGGAATGCGCTGGCATCGAAAACTTGAGACATGAGGTTTACAGGCTTGCGTCGACCATACCGTGGCGAACGGCCAGCAAGGTCAGTTCGACGTCGCTGGTGACCGAGAGTTTTTCAAAGATCCGATAACGGTAAGTATTGACGGTCTTGGGCGAGAGGCACAACTTGTCGGAAATGATCTGCACTTTCTGGCAGCCGACGATCATCAGGGCAATCTGGATTTCCCGCTCCGACAAGGCATCGAACGGCGAGCCCTGTGGCTGGAATGGCTTCAGCGCCATCTGCTGGGCAATCTGCGGGCTGATGTAGCGCTGGCCGGCGAAGGCCAGGCGGATGGCCTGGACCATTTCGTCAAGGCCGGCGCCCTTGGTAAGGTAGCCAGCAGCGCCGGCCTGCAGCAGGCGCGTGGGGAACGGGTCTTCCTCGCACACGGTCACGGCAACCACCTTGATGTCCGGGTGGCTGCGCAGCAGCTTGCGGGTGGCCTCCAGGCCGCCGATGCCGGGCATTTTCACGTCCATCAGCACCACATCCGGCTTCAGTTCACGGGCCAGCCTGAGTGCCGACTCGCCCGAATCGCCCTCACCCACCACCTGCAGGCCATCGATGTCGGCCAGCATGCGTGTAATACCGGTTCGTACCAGATCGTGATCGTCGACCACTAAGACCCTAATCAAGCACACACCTCGTCAGCAGGGCGATTGGATCCTGCCACCTTAACAAAATTTTTCACGGCGGACCTAACGCATTCCTTCCGTAAGAAACGCCTGACGTTAAACCGTAAGCGGCCTCACTGTTTGCCGGGATTTGTCGTTGTTGGTCAACCGCCGCAACAAATGCCACAGTGCCGCCCGATCGTCGCACGACAACTGCCGGAAAGCCCCCAGCAAACAGGACTCATCGGCGCTCAGCCCCTCGAGCGGTACCGGGGTGCGGATACCGCTGAGCACATATAGCGCATCTACACCTCGGGTTGCCAATGCCGCCAGGTAATCAACCCGTGGCGTGCGTTCACCACTCTCGTATTTGCCCTGGGCATTGGGTTCGACCCCGCCGATATCGCCAAACACGCGTTGGGTCATCCCCAGACGTTCTCGCTCTTCCCGCAGCCGCGGACCGATTCCATTCATGGGGGGTCTCCTTATCCCTGATCACAGTCATGTACGGCCTACCTACCTGCAGGCGGCCGTGAACGCCTGGGCACTATGCCGATGCTCACCAGTCGCGACAAGCCATCATTGAGCTATTAGTCGATCATGCGCTGCATGCGCACAAAGCATTCGTCCTCACCCATTTCGACGAAACCATGGCGCTGGTAGAGCACACGCGCCGGGTTGCTGCGAAACACCATCAGCCGCAGCAGCGGCAGGTGCCGCTGGCGGGCCCACAATGCCAGCTGCTCCAGCACCCAGCTGCCGACCCCACGTCGACGGTGCTCGGGTAGCAGGTGCAACTCGCGGATGAACAGCGCCTGGCGGTCCTGGCTGAGGCTGCAGAAACCGAGCACGGCGTCGCCTTCAGTCACCAGCCACTGCTCGCGCCAGCCCCAGGCTTCGTCGAAGGCTTCCTCTAGCCAAAGCAGGTCGTATTCGCGGTAGTACGGCAGCATGGCGCGGCGCGTGAGGTCACGGGCGAAGGTGCGGTGAGTGTCATTGGCGGGGGTCAGTTTCAGAGACATCACATTTCGGACTCTTCGGTTTGCCAGGCCCGGCCCTATCGCCGGCAAGCCAGCTCCCACAGGTACAGCGATAGCCTTGAAGGCAGCGCCGTACCTGTGGAGCAACTGTCTTGTATTGCCTGTTTTGGCCCTATCGCCGGCAAGCCAGCTCCCACAGGTACAGCGATAGTCTTGAAGGCAGCGCCGTACCTGTGGAGCAACTGTCTTGTGTTGCCTGTTTTGGCCCTATCGCCGGCAAGCCAGCTCCCAGAGTTACAACGATAGTCTTGAAGGCAGCGCCGTACCTGTGGGAGCTGGCTTGCCGGCGATAGGGCCAGCACAACGAATAACAATCATGGGGCATAGCACACGGGCGAACTGCCGGGCCCACGCCGGTCCAGTTCGTCCTCCAGCCATTCAGCCAACACCCGGGCATTGTTGTACTCGGTATCCTTGCCCGCATAAAGCAATGTCAGCGTGCCCTTTCCGGCCTGGTCCAGCAGCGGGTACCAATACTCGGGGTGGGCCGCCAGCTCTTGCTGGTAACGCTGAGTGAAGCCGGCGAAATCCACTTCACCCTGGTGAAACGCCTTGCGCAACTCATCCGAGGGTGCAACTTCGCGCAACCACTGCCCGTGCAGGTCTTCCTTGCGCTTGTTGCGCGGCCACAGGCGATCGACCAGTACGCGCAGGCCGTCGTCCTGCTCAACCGCATCGTAGACACGCTTGCAGCGAATCATGGGTCTCTCCTGCCATTACCGTCCGTCTTGAGCCTAGATAAATCATTGATCGAGGTCACGGCCGGGTTACGAATTGTTTCTATGCTCAAGGCCTTCGGCACCCTTGCCCACCCCGACCGGAGCCACCATGGCAACCCCCTCACTGGCCAGCTTGCCGCAACTGGCCCAACGCGATGCCCGCCCGCAACTTGCCCACAAGCCCGGGCGAGCCACCCTGGTGTTGTTCTTCGGCCTGCTGCTGGCCGGTATCGCCTACACCGCCTGGAGCCTGAAGCAGGATGTGACGGCCAGCGGCACGGTAATCACCACGGTCACGCCATTCCTGCTGCTGGGCCTGGCGTTGCTGATTGCCCTGGGCTTCGAGTTCGTCAATGGCTTCCACGACACCGCCAACGCGGTGGCCACCGTCATCTACACCCACTCGTTGCCGGCCCCCGTCGCCGTGGTCTGGTCCGGGCTGTGCAATTTCCTCGGCGTGCTGCTTTCCAGTGGCGCGGTGGCGTTCGGCATCATCGCCCTGCTGCCGGTGGAGCTGATTCTGCAGGTCGGCTCCTCGGCCGGTTTCGCCATGGTCTTCGCCCTGCTGTTGGCAGCGATCATCTGGAACCTCGGCACCTGGTGGCTGGGCCTGCCGGCATCATCCTCGCACACCCTGATCGGTTCGATCATCGGTGTGGGCGTGGCCAATGCCCTGATGCACGGGCGCGACGGTACCAGCGGCGTGGACTGGGCCCAGGCCAGCAAGGTCGGTTATGCCCTGCTGTTCTCGCCACTGATCGGCTTTGCCTGTGCCGCCCTGTTGCTGCTGGCCCTGCGCGCGCTGGTCAAGCGCAAGGCGCTGTACCAGGCGCCGGAAGGCCAGACACCACCACCGTGGTGGATTCGCGGTGTACTGATCCTGACCTGCACCGGGGTGTCCTTTGCCCACGGCTCCAACGACGGCCAGAAAGGCATGGGCCTGATCATGCTGATTCTGGTTGGCACCCTGCCGATGGCTTATGCATTGAACAAGACCATGCCCAATGAACAGGCCTTGCAGTTTTCCGCAGTCGCCGAGGTTACCCGCCAGGCACTGGTGCGCGACGCCCCGCAAGCAGCACCGGCCGACCCACGCCAGGTGCTGACCACGTTCATTGCCGAGCCCAGGGCCAACCCCCAACTGATACCGGCGCTGGCGGCACTGACCGGTATGATCGGCGAAGAGGTCAAAGGTTATGGCTCGATCAAGCGGGTACCGGCAGAAGCCATGGCCAACGTGCGCAACGACATGTACCTGACCAGCGAAGCCATCCGCCTGATCGAGAAGAATCAGCTGGTGATGTTCGATGCAGACACGCGCAGTAAGGTGCTGCTATTCAAGACCCAGCTGGACGATGCCACCCGCTACATCCCGCTGTGGGTGAAAGTGGCCGTGGCCATCGCACTGGGGCTGGGCACCATGGTCGGCTGGCGGCGCATCGTGGTGACGGTAGGCGAGAAGATCGGCAAGACCCACCTCAGCTATGCCCAAGGGGCTTCGGCCGAAGTGGTGGCAATGTGCACCATTGGTGCGGCGGACATGTTCGGGCTGCCGGTGTCGACAACCCACGTGCTGAGTTCCGGGGTGGCCGGGACCATGGTGGCCAACGGGTCGGGGATACAGAAGCGTACGCTGGTCAACCTGTTGATGGCCTGGGTGCTGACCCTGCCGGCAGCGATGCTGTTGGCAGGCAGCCTGTACTGGCTGCTGCACCACATCTTCTGAGCCTGAAAACAGTTTCGCCTTCACTGGCCCTATCGCCGGCAAGCCAGCTCCCACAGGAACACCACAGACCTTAAGCCCTGTGCATTACCTGTGGGAGCCGGCTTGCCGGCGATAGGGCCCTTACAGCCAACCTCAACCTGGAATTTTCAGCCCGCGTTGCACGGCCGGCCGCTCGAGGAACGCCGCCAGCACCCGCTGCACTTCCTTGAACTGATCGAAGCCGACCAGGTCTCGGGCGTTGTAACGCTCAACCAGGTTACGCACCCACGGGAAGATCGCGATATCGGCAATGCTGTACTCGTCGACCATCCATTCCCGGCCGTTCAGATGCCGGTCCAGAACACCGAGCAGGCGCTTGGACTCGTTGACATAACGGTCCCGCGGGCGCTTGTCCTCGTATTCCTTGCCAGCGAAGAAATGGAAGAACCCGACCTGGCCGAACATCGGCCCGATGCCACCCATCTGGAACATCAGCCACTGCAAGGTCTGGTAACGCTGGGCCGGGTCCTGGCTGAGCAACTGGCCGCTCTTCTCCGCCAGGTACTGCAGGATCGCCCCGGACTCGAACAACGGCAGCGGCTGGCCGCCAGGGCCATTGGGGTCGAGGATGGCCGGGATCTTGTTGTTGGCACTGAGCGAGATGAACTCAGGGCTCAGCTGGTCATCATTGTCGAAGCTAACCTTGTGCGGCTCATAGGCCAGGCCAATCTCTTCGAGCATGATCGACACCTTGACGCCGTTGGGCGTCGGCAGCGAGTAAAGCTGCAGGCGCTCGGGGTGTCTGGCGGGCCATTTGCGGGTAATGGGGAAAGCACTGAGATCGGTCATGATCAACCTTGCCTGGGGAATGAAGCTCTCACTCTAGAGACATCCCCGGCCGCTGACCATCACCGACCACTCATCAGCACTGGCACCTCACGCCTGGCCGTGGGCCTTGAGCTTGAGCTTTTCGGTATCGACGCGAACGAATACCGAGTCGGCAGTCACTGTCAGCACATCATCGGCCCAGACTTCGCAGATCACCCGGGTCTTGCGCCCGACTTCACCTTCCACACGCGCCTTGAGCAACAGTTCGACGCCCATGGGCGTGGGCTTGAGGTAGTTCAGGCCAAGGCTGCCAGTGACGCAGTCGATGCGCGGCAGGCTGCCCGCTTCGCGACCTTCGTTGCGGTAGTGGTAAGCCATTGCCGTCCAGTTGGAGTGGCAGTCGACCAGCATCGCCAGCAGCCCGCCGTAGACCAGGCCGGGCCAGCCGATGAAGGTGCTGTCGGGCGCGTGCCGGCACACCAGGTGGATGCCGTCGGCGTCCCAGTGGCTTTGCAGGTGCAGGCCGCTGGGGTGGGAGCAACCGCAGCCGTAGCAAGTGCCGTCAGGTGCGGCGAGGGCCTGGAGGGAAAGGGGGTGGTCGTTCATACGCTTCCTGTGCTTATTGATATGGGGGGCGCGCAACGCCCCCACATTAAAGCAGAAACATCAGGCCGCCTGGGCAACCACCCTGGCGCGCCGCTGGGTCAGCGAAACCAGCAGGATGAACGCGGTCACCCCGGCGGTCATCAGCGTCTCGTAGCGGTAGGCATCGCTGAACAGCATGTAGCCCAGCACCATGACGATGGTGCCGATCACCAGCCAGGTCAGCCATGGGAACAGCCACATCTTCAGCTCCAGCGGCCGCCCTTCACGCTCGGCACGGGCCCGCATGCGCAGCTGCGAGACGGCAATCACCAGGTACACCAGCAAGGCGATGGCGCCGGTGGTGGACAGCAGGAAGCCGAATACCTTGCCCGGGAACACATAGTTGACAAAGCATCCGGCAAAGCCGGCCAGGGTCGAGAAGATGACCGCCACGGTCGGTACGCCAGAGCCGGAGATACGCTTGGTAACGCTCAGTGCCTGGCCGCGGGCCCCCAACGAATAGAGCATGCGCGACGCAGTGTACAGGCCCGAGTTCATGCAACTGGTAACAGCCACCAGCACCACGATATCCACCAGCAGCTTGGCGCCCGGCACGTTCAGCACTTCCAGCACGCGCTGGAACGACCCCACGGCTTTCAAGCCCGGGTCGTTCCACGCCACCAGCGACACCACCAGGAAGATCGACGCCAGGTAGAAGATGGCGATGCGGTATACCACCAGGTTGGTGGCGCGGCGGATCTTGTCTTTCGGGTTGGCGGTTTCGTCAGCCGCAATGGTGACGATTTCGGCACCGAAGAACGAGAAGATGGTGATCAGCACACCACCGAGCACAGTGCCGAAACCGTTGGGCATGAAGCCGCCGTTGTCCCACAATCGGCTGACCCCCGACACCTCGGCCAGCGGCCAGACGCCGAACACCGCCAGGCTGCAGACCACGATGAAGGCGATGATCGCCACCACCTTGACCAGTGCGAACCAGTACTCGAAGGCACCGAAGTTCTTCACGCTGATCAGGTTGGTACCCGACAGCACCAGCATGATCAGGAAGGCGAACAGCCACGACGGCACGCCAGGGAAGTAGGCATGCAGGATGTCGGCACCGGCAATGGCCTCGACCGGAATGATCAGTACCCAGAACCACCAGTACAGCCAGCCGATGGTAAAGCCCGCCCAAGGGCCGATGGCTTCGGAGGCATAGGTGGAAAACGAGCCACTGTTGGGGTTGGCGATGGCCATTTCGCCCAGCATGCGCATCACCAGCAGGACCAGCAGCCCGGTCATGGCGTAGGAGATGAGGATGGCCGGGCCGGCGGTGGCGATGGCGTTGGAGGAACCGATGAACAGGCCGGCGCCGATGATGCCGGCGATGGAGATCATGGATACCTGACGGGACGTCAGGCCGTGCTGCAGGGAGCGCTGTTTGTTGTTGTGTAGCGAAGCCATGAAGAACCCTCGAATGGGTCGGCCGCAGCAAGGCGGCTGAAGACTGGAGCAGAATTCTTATAAATTTCTGATGTTCGTTGTTGTTGTTTTGCAGATGCCGGAAGCGGGTACTGACCTCCTCTTCGCACGACCGGTTGTAATCGTTGATCCAGGTCAGTATTAATCTATAGGGCGGGGTCAACAAACGACCTTTTCGAAACACATGATTCCGTTATGGAATGAACTCCTTCCTTTTTTGCTCGGTATTTGCCCGTCATGTCCAAACGCCTGATGCCTTCGACCACCGCCCTTCAGTGCTTCGAAGCGGCCGCCCGCCACCTGAGTTTCACCCGCGCGGCCCAGGAACTGCACCTGACCCAGAGCGCCGTCAGCAAGCAGGTAGCGCAGCTCGAAGACATGCTGTCGCACTCGCTGTTCCAGCGCATTCGCCGGCGCCTGCACCTGACCCCGGCAGGCGCGCTGTACCTCACCGAAGTGAACAAGATCCTCACCCAGATCGACATTTCCAGCCGCTACATCCTCAGCTACGGCGACGAGACCGAAGTGCTGCGCATCGCCACCCAGCCCACCTTCGGCGCGCGCTGGCTGGTGCCCCGGCTGAAGGGTTTTGGCGACCGCTACCCGCGCATTCACCTGGATATCCGCAACGAGCTGGAGCCGTTCGATCTGGTGCAGGCCAAGGCCGACATTGCGTTTTTCTTCGGCCAGGGCACCTGGCCCGGGGCAACCTGCATCGAGTTGTTCAGCGAGGAAGTGGTGCCGGTGTGCAGCCCGCAACTGCTGGCCAATTACCGTTTCGACAGTGCCCAGGCGCTGACCGAACACCGCCTGTTGCAGTGCGTGTCGCGCCCGGAGGCCTGGCACGAATGGTTCCTGGGGCTGGGGCTGCACAGCCAGAACAGCTACCACGGGCCCCGCTTCGACACGTTCTACCTGTGCATCCGCGCGGCCATTGCCGGCTGCGGCATCGCCCTGATTCCGCGCTACCTGGTGGCCGAAGAGCTGAGCGAGGGCAAGCTGGTGGTGGCCTGGGACCACCCGGTGGCGAGCAATGGCCGGCACTTCATCGCCCATGCCGAGCATGCGGCCGAAGTGCCCAAGGTCAGGGCCTTCGTGCAGTGGATTCGGGAGCGGGTGGCCGAGGGGGATTGATGCTGCCTGCACCGGCCTCTTCGCGGGCTTGCCCGCTCCCACAGGATCGCTGCAGGTTTGAACACTGTGCAGTACCTGTGGGAGCGGGCAAGCCCGCGAAGAGGCCGGCACAGGCAACAAAAAAAATGGCGAGATCACGAATCCATGGAATGATCGCAATCGAATAATTCGTTTGCGGAATAACCTGCCAACACGCTTGGATAATAAGAAATTCGAACAAAGGTCCGCGTGCCCATGAACCAGGAAAGTATCAGCCAGTCCATTGCCATCGTTCATCCGATCACACTTTCCCATGGCCGCAATGCCGAAGTCTGGGACACCGACGGCAAACGTTACATCGACTTCGTCGGCGGTATCGGTGTACTCAACCTGGGCCACTGCAACCCGGCCGTGGTCGAGGCTATCCAGACCCAGGCCGCTCGCCTGACCCACTACGCCTTCAACGCAGCCCCCCACGGCCCATACCTGGCGCTGATGGAACAACTGAGCCAATTCGTACCAGTCAGCTACCCATTGGCCGGCATGCTCACCAACAGTGGCGCGGAAGCTGCGGAAAACGCCCTGAAAGTGGCCCGTGGTGCCACCGGCAAACGCGCCATCATTGCCTTCGACGGCGGCTTCCACGGTCGCACCCTGGCCACCCTGAACCTCAACGGCAAGGTCGCCCCGTACAAGCAGCGGGTCGGTGAACTGCCGGGGCCGGTGTATCACCTGCCCTACCCCAGCGCCGACACTGGGGTTACCTGCGAACAGGCCCTCAAGGCCATGGACCGCCTGTTCAGCGTCGAGCTGGCAGTGGAGGACGTGGCGGCGTTCATCTTCGAGCCGGTGCAGGGCGAAGGCGGCTTCCTCGCCCTTGACCCAGCTTTCGCCCAGGCCCTGCGCCGCTTCTGCGACGAGCGCGGCATCCTGATCATCATCGACGAGATCCAGTCGGGCTTCGGCCGCACCGGCCAGCGCTTCGCCTTCCCGCGCTTAGGGCTCGAGCCCGACCTGCTGCTATTGGCCAAGAGCATTGCCGGCGGCATGCCGCTGGGTGCAGTGGTCGGGCGCAAGGAGTTGATGGCAGCGCTGCCCAAAGGCGGCCTGGGTGGCACCTACTCTGGCAACCCGATCGCCTGCGCAGCGGCCCTGGCCAGCCTGGCGCAGATGACCGACGAGAACATCGCTACCTGGGGTGAGCGCCAGGAGCAGGCAATCGTGCGCCGCTTCGAGCACTGGAAGGCCTCGGGCCTGAGCCCGTTCATCGGCCGCCTGACCGGCGTCGGCGCCATGCGCGGGATCGAATTCGTCAATGCCGACGGCAGCCCGGCACCGGCGCAACTGGCCAAGGTGATGGAAGCGGCGCGGGCCAAGGGCCTGTTGCTGATGCCGAGCGGCAAGGCGCGGCACATCATCCGCCTGCTGGCACCGCTGACCATCGAGGCCGAAGTGCTCGAGGAGGGCCTGGATATCCTCGAGCAGTGCCTGACCGAGCTGAACTGATACTTACAAGCCCAGTTCTGCCGGAGTGAGCATGTCGGACTCGAAGGCAATCCAGCCGCCTTCGAGTTCGGCGTGGCCGTTTACGATCGGGCCGTAGTAGGTCAGGCCGTTCTCCAGGGTCACGCAGATGTGCGTGGCGTTCTTTTCGGGGGCTGCGAGCGTACCGACGAAATGCACCTTCTTCAGCGTTTCGGTCACCGCTTCCAGGCCAACGCGCATGTTGGGGTTTTCCGAGGCCTCGGCGTCGCCGCCACGGTCTTCGGCGCTGACGGTGATGGTGGCGATGTACGGGTACTTGTTGCTCAAGCGGGTTACCTCTGTGGGTGTGTAGGCATATGGGCGCGTAGAGTACGGCAGGTGATCTCTATTGTCTCTACTGGCCTCTTCGCGGGTAAACCCGCTCCCACAGGGACCGCACATTGCCCAAGGCGTGCGCAGTACCTCTGGGAGCGGGTTTACCCGCGAAGAGGCCGGGCCTGCAAAAGGTGATCTGAAGGGCCCGATCTGTTAGGGTGCCCGCCGATGCATGCCACACCACACGAGGATACCGAGTGAGCGCCGAAGAACCCCTGATCGCCGACCTGTTCGAAGTCGACAAACGCCTGTCCCTCAAGCCCGTGGTGGACTTCAACAGCTACCTGCGCAACGCCTTCGGCGAAGGCGCGTGCCGTTGCCATCGCTGCACCGAAGGTGGCGACCAAGGCACCTACAGCCACGCCCACACCTTCACGTTCGACGGCAGCCAATGGCACCGCCGCTTTGCCAGCACCTCCGGCAGCGACGTCGCCCAGGCCCTGAAAAAGGCCTGGCTGTCATACACCAAGGCCGATCTCAACCTGGTCGGCGCACTGGACCTGGCCACCCTCAAGACCTTCACAGAGGCTGCCCTGCACGCGCGCCTGCTGGCCCTGCTGCCTGCCAGCGGCCTGGCCCGCGAAGTGGATGGCCAGTGGCTGCTGCAAGCCCAGGCCGACTGACGGCCCGGCGGTAAAGCAGGATTCTCCCGTTCTGCTACCGTGGGAGAATCCGTTCATCCGCAGGTAGTCCGCCATGGCCCGTACAACGCCCATCGAGCTGTACCGCAATATCGGTATCGTCGCCCACGTGGACGCCGGCAAGACCACGACCACCGAGCGGATCCTGTTCTACACCGGGGTCAATCACAAGATGGGCGAAGTGCACGATGGTGCCGCGACCATGGACTGGATGGCCCAGGAGCAGGAGCGCGGCATCACCATCACTTCGGCGGCGACCACTGCCTTCTGGCAGGGCTCGACCAAGCAGTTCGCCCACAAGTACCGCTTCAACATCATCGACACCCCGGGCCACGTCGACTTCACCATCGAGGTGGAACGCTCGCTGCGCGTGCTCGATGGCGCGGTGGTGGTGTTCAGCGGCGCGGACGGGGTCGAACCTCAGTCCGAGACCGTATGGCGCCAGGCCAACAAGTACCACGTGCCCCGCCTTGCCTACATCAACAAGATGGACCGCCAGGGCGCCGACTTCCTGCGCGTGGTCAGGCAGATCGGTCAGCGCCTGGGCCACCACCCGGTGCCGATCCAGCTGGCGATCGGCAGCGAAGAGAACTTCATTGGCCAGATCGACCTGGTGAAGATGAAGGCGATCTACTGGAACGATGCCGACCAGGGCACCAGCTACCGCGAAGAAGACATCCCCGCCGAACTGCAGGCACTGGCCGACGAGTGGCGCGCGCACATGGTCGAGGCAGCGGCCGAGGCCGATGACGAACTGCTCACCAAGTTTCTCGAAGGCGAAGCGTTAAGCATCGAAGAGATCAAGGCCGGCCTGCGCAAACGCACCCTGAACAACGAGATCGTGCCGACCATCCTCGGCTCGTCGTTCAAGAACAAGGGCGTGCCGCTGATGCTCGACGCGGTCATCGACTACCTGCCCGCCCCGTCGGAGATCCCGGCCATCAAGGGCACCGACCCGGATGATGAAGAAAAGCACCTGGAGCGACACGCCGACGACAGCGAGCCGTTCTCGGCCCTGGCATTCAAGATCGCCACCGACCCGTTCGTCGGCACCCTGACCTTCGCCCGGGTCTACTCCGGCGTGCTCAGCTCCGGCAACGCGGTGCTCAACTCGGTAAAGGGCAAGAAGGAACGCATCGGCCGCATGGTGCAGATGCATGCCAACCAGCGCGCCGAAATCAAGGATGTGTGCGCCGGCGACATCGCCGCGCTCATCGGCATGAAGGACGTGACCACCGGCGACACCCTGTGCGACATGGACAAGCCGATCATCCTCGAACGCATGGACTTCCCCGACCCGGTAATTTCCGTGGCGGTGGAGCCCAAGACCAAGGCCGACCAGGAAAAAATGGGCATCGCCCTGGGCAAGCTGGCCCAGGAAGACCCGTCATTCCGCGTGCGCACCGACGAGGAGACCGGCCAGACCATTATCTCGGGCATGGGCGAGTTGCACCTGGACATCATCGTCGACCGCATGCGCCGCGAGTTCAACGTCGAGGCCAACATCGGCAAGCCGCAGGTGGCCTACCGCGAGAAAATCCGCAACACCTGCGAGATCGAGGGCCGCTTTGTCCGCCAGTCCGGTGGCCGAGGGCAGTACGGTCACTGCTGGATCCGCTTCGCCCCCGGCGACGAGGGCAAGGAAGGCCTGGAGTTCATCAACGAGATCGTTGGCGGCGTGGTACCACGCGAGTACATCCCGGCGATCCAGAAAGGCATCGAGGAGCAGATGAAGAACGGCGTGCTGGCCGGCTACCCGCTGATCAACCTGAAGGCGGCGGTGTACGACGGCTCGTACCACGATGTCGACTCGAACGAAATGGCCTACAAGATCGCCGCCTCGATGGCCACCAAGCAGCTGTCGCAGAAAGGTGGTGCGGTGTTGCTGGAGCCGGTGATGAAGGTGGAAGTGGTGACCCCGGAGGAGTACCAGGGTGACATCCTTGGCGACCTGAGCCGGCGCCGCGGGATGATCCAGGATGGTGATGAAACGCCGGCCGGCAAGGTGATCCGTGCCGAGGTACCGCTGGGCGAGATGTTCGGCTACGCCACCTCGATGCG
This sequence comes from Pseudomonas sp. TE3-3-F2023, assembly GCF_036784815.1. Lineage (NCBI taxonomy): Bacteria > Pseudomonadati > Pseudomonadota > Gammaproteobacteria > Pseudomonadales > Pseudomonadaceae > Pseudomonas > Pseudomonas sp. TE3-3-F2023. Next base: position 4,621,627 of record NZ_CP145113.1, read on the forward strand.
CTCCATGACCCAGGGCCGGGCCAGCTTCTCGATGGAGTTCACCCGTTATGCCGAGGCACCGGCGAGCATTGCCGATGCCATCGTCAAGAAGAACCGCGGGGAATAAATCCTTCTCCTGCACCGGCCTCTTCGCGGGCATGCCCGCTCCCACAAGGGTTATGCGATCCCTGTGGGAGCGGGCGCGCCCGCGAAGAGGCCAGCACAGGCAACAACCCTTCTCAGTGCTGCTCCCCAGCCCGCTTCAACAGCTTCTTGCATCGCTCGGACAGATGCACCACCCGCAACTGCTTGCCCGCCCTCGCATACCGCTCCCGCAAGGTCTTCAACGCCGCAATCGCCGAATAATCGACAAAGCTCAAATGCTGGCAGTCCAGGGTCACCTTGGCCGGGTCGTTAGCCGGGTCGAACTGGTTCAGGAACACCGTAGTCGAGGCAAAGAACAGTGTGCCGTGCACCTGGTAACGCTTGCCGCCCTCCCCATCCTCACGGCTGTCGGCATATAGCTCCCGCGCATGCTGCCAGGCAAAGTTCACCGCCGCGATGACGATGCCGAACAGCACCGCCACCGCCAGGTCGGTGAACACCGTGACCACGGTCACCGCGATGATCGCCAACACATCGCTGACCGGCACCTTGTGCAGCACCCGCAAAGACGCCCAGGCAAACGTCTGCTGCGCCACAACGAACATCACCCCGACCAGCGCCGCCAGCGGAATGCGCTCGATAAGCGGCGACAGGAACAACACGAACAGCAGGACCATCACCCCGGCCACCACGCCCGACAGCCGGCCGCGGCCATTGGAACTGAGGTTGATTACCGTCTGGCCGATCATCGCGCAGCCCCCCATGCCACCGCACAGGCCGGAAACCATGTTGGCCGCGCCCAGTGCCACGCACTCGCGGTCCGGGTAGCCACGGCTCTCGGTGATTTCATCGGTCAGGTTGAGCGTCAGCAGGGTTTCCAGCAGGCCGACCATGGCCATCAGCACCGCGTAGGGGGCGATGATCTTCAGGGTCTCGAGGTTCCACGGCACGTCTGGCAGGGCCAGCTGTGGCAGGCCACCGGCGATGCGCGCCATGTCGCCCAGGGTGCGGGTAGGCAGATCTAGCAGGTACACCAGCAAACCAACACCCAGGATCGCTACCAGCGCTGGCGGCACCGCACGGGTCAACTTCGGCAGCACATAGACCACCGTCATGGTCAGCGCCACCAGGCCGATCATCAGGTACAGCGGTACACCGCCTAGCCAGTGCCCGCCCTCCTTGAAGTGCTCCAGCTGGGCCATGGCGATGACGATAGCCAGGCCGTTGACGAAGCCGAGCATCACCGGGTATGGCACCAACCGCACCAGCTTGCCCAGGCGCAGCAAGCCGAACAGGATCATCACCACGCCGCCCAGCAAGACCGTGGCCAGCAGGTACTGCGCACCGTGCTGCACCACCAGCGCAACGATCACCACCGCCATCGAGCCGGCGGCACCGGAAATCATCCCCGGCCGACCACCGAACAGCGCCGTCAGGGTGCAGATGATGAAGGCGCCATACAGGCCCATCAGCGGGTTGAGGTGAGCCACCAGGGCAAAGGCGATGCACTCGGGCACCAGGGCGAACGAGGTGGTCAGGCCGGCGAGCACGTCGGCACGGAGTCGGGCGGGTTTCATGGATATCCTGTGGTGCAGTCCGGATGGACGGATCGAAAACAAGCGGGCGCGATGTTACGGAATTTGTCCAGCAGCGGCCACCGTTCAGCGCACCCGCTCCCGGCTTTGCACCGCCAGGTCCAGGGCGCGCTGCATGTCCAGGCGCGCCGAACGCCCCAGGTCGGGGTGGTTCAGTTGGCCGCCACGCTCAGACGGCAGGATCGGCGCCGTCAGGTCCTCGGCGTCCATCGCTTCGAAATCCTGCTCGGCGCCCAGGGTCAAGGCGCTGCGTCGCAACAGCATGCGCACCTGTTCGGGGGTCAGGGCCGGGTTGATCGACAGCATCGTCGCCACGGTTGCAGTCACCAGCGGTGTTGCGTACGACGTGCCACAATGCGCAGCGCCCGCACCCGGGCGAATGCAGGCCGCCGCACTGACATCCACGCGCATGTCGATGTTGGAGCTATGACGCTTGCGCACATGGCCAGGGTGTTCGACCGCCACTGACTTGTCACTGCGCTGGTGCCCGCCCACCACCAGCAATTGTTCGGTGATGAACGACGATGGCAGGCGATATTCATCCTTACCCGACCAGGACGCACCATTACCCGCCGAGTTGACCACCACCACATCAGGGTGCTCGGCGCGCAGCCACAGGAAGAACTCCTCGAGAAGTTCCTCATAGCCACTCATGGCCAGCCCGGAACGCACCAGCGAATCGACTTCGTCACCTTTGACGTCGCGCGCCCCTACCCGATGGATGCCCCAGCTCCAGTTCAACACCCGCACCCCATCCTCGACCAGGTTCACCGATGCAGCGATGTTGGCGGTGATACCGGCATCCGTGTTGCGCTCGACAATCACCTCGAAGCCAGGACTGTGCTTGCCCAGCCTTGGCAAAAAGCCTTCATCCTGGTTCGCCAGGATACCGGCCACATGGCTGCCGTGACTGCCTGGGCGGTCACCGTCGCGCGCATACAGGCACGTCTGCGCCTGCTCGCAGCGCCCTCGATAATGACTGAAGCCTGGCGCGTCGAAATCCACCTCTCGCTCGATCACCCCGACCCGCACCGGTTGCACCGGCAAGCTGGAAGCGGCAATTCGCCGCTGGTAGTAATACAGCGCGTCCATGAAGCGGTTGGCGGCCCATTCATCCGCCTGATCGATGGCCAGGGCATCGCGTCCGCTGCCTTCCTCGCCACGCTCCGGGGCAGACTCCTCGACAATCACTGCATCCACGCTGACTTCACTGCCCATGCGCAGGATCATCGCGTCGCGCTGCACCAGGTCGCCCACTGGCAAGCGCAACTGGTAGACATTCAGCGGCGGTATGGCACCCACGACCTGGGCGCCGTACTTCGCGGCGATCCGTCGGGCTTCGCCGTAGCCATCATGTTTTTCCTCGATCAAAAGGCTTACCAGGTCCACATAGGTGGTGAGGCCATCCATGTTCTTCGCCACTTCATCAGGCCCGGCGGCCACAACATGGCTGCGCTGGCGGGTGAGCCAAACCGGGTTGCTGGTGCGCTCGCCGTCTTCCAGCCACAGCGGAGCACTGCGCAGGGCTTGTTCCGCCAATTTGAGCGTAAGCCGGTCACCGTGCCGCTCGAAATCGGCTATCGGCAACCGCGCACCACCAAGCCAGACCGTCGGCAACTGCGCCCCGAGCCCCTCGGCGCGCAGGCACCATTGCTGCTGGCCATCGCCAAGCAGCTCGCCGCAACGCTGCAGCTGCTTGATGCGCAACGAATCAGCTGCAGCCTGGGCACCAAGGCTGCAAAGCCACAACAACAGGATCAGACCACGCTTCATGCCATCAGCCCCACTCACTCCCTGTGAATGCGACTGACGGGAAAGATCAAAGGTTCAGCTATGGCGGACAGCCGTCTCGCCCCAGGTGCTTTGGTAGCCACTTCCCCATCATCGACATGATCCAGACCCGGCAGGAAGTCAGTAAATTTGCCATCATGTCCATTCCACCTGCGGAGATCATGGACATGCCGCTACGCCCCCTATTCGCCGCCTTGCTGCTGGCCGCCAGCCTCACCGCCCAGGCCGCCACCGAGGTATTGCCGCTACAACACCGCAGCAGCGCCGAACTGCTGCCCGCCGCCCAGGCGTTCATTGGCAAGGATGGCACGGTCAGCGCCTTCGAGAACAAGCTGATCGTCAACGCCAGCCCCGAGCGCATCGACGACCTGCGCACCCTGCTGCAACAGCTGGACACCGCACCCAAGCGCCTGCTGATCAGCGTCGACAACAACGACAGCAACTTCCAGGACAACCGTGGCAATGCACGTGTCATCCACTACGGCACCAGCAACCGTGACGGCGGCCTGCAGCAGATTCAGGCCAGCGAAGGCCAGCCGGCGCTGATCCAGGTTGGCCAGAGCATCCCGATCACCAGCACCAGCACCGACGGCTACGGGCGCATCCAGAGCAACACCGAATACCGCAACGTGACCCAGGGTTTCTATGTCACCCCCAGCTTGAGTGGTGACACGGTTCGTCTGCAAATAAGCACCAATAATGATCGCATCAGCCAGGAACGTGCTGATGTAGTGAAAGTGCAAAGTACCGACACGACAATCACCGGCAAGCTCGGAGAATGGATCACCCTGGCGGGCTACAACCAGCAGAGTCAAGCCGACCGTAGCGCGTCAAGCCATAGTTACAGCACCCAACGGGGTGAAAACATGACTTTGCGTGTCAAAGTCGACCTTCTCGACTGATCCCAGGCAATTCAAGGCCTCGACCAAAGGCCTTGAAACTGACTGCCAAGTCGCATTAGACCAAAGATGTAGTAAGTGAAAAAAACCACTACAAAACATTTGACAGGGTCTTTTTCCCAAGGGCATGATGGCCTCGCTCCCGCTAATCAGGGGCCCTGGCAAGGGCCTTCGAGGCGCGCTCCTCCCACCCCTGGAGGCGTCTCGTGTCTATACGGCCCACAAGGCGGTTCGACGGGATTGCGACTGCAACGAAGAAGTTGTCCCGAGGGACGGAAGCGCATCACCGCAGTAACGGCAATCGCGTAGCACCGCAGCAAGGCAACCACGAGCCGACCTGCCGGAGCACTCTTTCGCCCGGCCTGCACACCCTTCCCCTTCGAGCCTTCGCGTTCGCCGCCGCACTCCTGCGAACAGGACAGCCGCCAGCTCCTGATCTGCTCCGAGCATCAGCACAATTACCCCAAGATCGATGCGACGAGGTTTATTTCCATGGCACTGACACGCGAACAGCAAATTGCAGCCCTCGAGAAAGACTGGGCCGAGAACCCGCGCTGGAAAGGCGTGACCCGTACCTACACCGCCGCTGATGTCGTTCGCCTGCGTGGCTCCCTGCAGCCGGAGCACACCCTGGCCCGCCTGGGTGCAGAAAAACTGTGGAAGCTGGTCACCGAAGGTGCCCACCCGTCCTTCCGCCCAGAAAAAGATTTCGTCAACTGCATGGGCGCCCTGACCGGCGGCCAGGCAGTGCAGCAGGTAAAGGCCGGCATCCAGGCCATCTACCTGTCCGGCTGGCAGGTTGCCGCCGACAACAACTCGGCCGAGTCCATGTACCCTGACCAGTCGCTGTACCCGGTCGACTCGGTACCGACCGTGGTCAAGCGCATCAACAACGCCTTCCGCCGCGCCGACCAGATCCAGTGGAAAGCCGGCAAGAACCCGGGCGACGATGGCTACATCGACTACTTCGCACCGATCGTGGCCGACGCCGAAGCCGGTTTCGGTGGCGTACTCAACGCCTATGAGCTGATGAAGAACATGATCGAAGCAGGCGCCGCCGGCGTGCACTTCGAAGACCAGCTGGCCTCGGTGAAAAAATGCGGCCACATGGGTGGCAAGGTGCTGGTACCGACCCAGGAAGCCGTGCAAAAGCTGGTGGCCGCGCGCCTGGCAGCTGACGTATCGGGCGTGCCGACCATCATTTTGGCCCGTACCGACGCCAACGCCGCCGACCTGCTGACCAGCGACTGCGACCCGTACGACCAGCCGTTCGTGATTGGCGAGCGCACCCGTGAAGGCTTCTACAAGGTACGCGCCGGCCTCGACCAGGCTATCGCTCGTGGCCTGGCCTACGCACCGTACGCCGACCTGATCTGGTGCGAAACCGCCAAGCCGGACCTGGACGAAGCCCGCCGCTTCGCCGAAGCGATCAAGAAGGAGTATCCGGACCAGATCCTGTCGTACAACTGCTCGCCTTCCTTCAACTGGAAGAAGAACCTGGACGACGCGACCATCGCCAAGTTCCAGCGCGAGCTGTCGGCAATGGGCTACAAGCACCAGTTCATCACCCTGGCCGGCATCCACAACATGTGGCACGGCATGTTCAACCTGGCGCACGACTACGCCCGCAACGACATGACCGCCTACGTGAAGCTGCAGGAGCAGGAATTCGCTGACGCCAACAAAGGCTACACCTTCGTGGCGCACCAGCAGGAAGTGGGCACTGGCTATTTCGACGACATGACCACCGTGATCCAGGGTGGCGCATCGTCGGTGACTGCACTGACCGGTTCGACCGAGGAAGAGCAGTTCCACTGATAGTGGGTTGCTGTTGAAGAAAGGCCCCGGGGCTTGCTGAAGCCCCGGGCCTTTCTTTTTGGTCTGTACCACACCTATCAGGAATACACCGAACCTGTAGGAGCGGCCTTGTGTCGCGAAAGGGCTGCAAAGCAGCCCCAGCATTTTTTGCCTCGATGCTTAAATCCCGGGGCCGCTCTGCGGCCCTTTCGCGACACAAGGCCGCTCCTACAAAGCAATTCAGTTCGCGAACGTAACCCTTCAATTCCACAGAGACTGTGCAAGTGTTGAAGACTGTGGTGATCCTGTGGGAGCGGGTTTACCCGCGAAGAGGCCCGCCCAGACAACACCTCATTCAAGCCTCAGTGCAATGTCCGAGGCTCAGCAGGCATCTGCACCTGAATCAATGCAGACTCAAGCAAAGCCCGCAGTACCTCAAGCTCATGCATCGAGATCATCATCAGGATCACAATCAGGTCTATGCTTGTGGCAGCCCAGCAGCAAGGACCGTCCATGCCCCGTCCAAGCCACCTGACCACAATCGCCCTGGTCGCCGCGGCCTTCTATATATATGCACTGGCCAGCGACAACCCCCTGCTCGCCCTGCTGGCCAAACCGATCCCGGTACTGGCCCTGATCGCCTGGCTGCGCAGTGCTCCCGACAAACCTTATCGCCGCTGGATCACCCTAGGCCTGGCATTCTCGGTACTCGGCGACATCCTGCTGGCCATCCCCGCTGACCTGTTCGTGTTTGGCCTGGCCGCCTTCCTCTGCGCCCACCTGGCTTACCTGCGCGCCTATTGCAGCCAGACCCTGCGCCCAGCCCTGCCCGCACTGCTGCTGAGCGCCATCACCGGCATCACTCTGCTCGGCGTGCTGGTCAGCCACGGCCTCGGCCCGCTACTGATCCCGGTCGTGCTCTATGCCTTGGCCATCAGCGCCATGCTCTGGCGCGCCCTGGCCTGTGGCGGGCTCGCCGCGCTCGGCGCCTGCCTGTTCGTGCTCTCCGACAGCCTGATCGGTATCGACCGCTTCGTCAGCCCGTTCGCCGCCGCGCCGTACCTGATCATCCTCACCTACTGGCTCGGCCAGTGGGCGATCGCTTCATCAGCCAGTCATCGCTCAATCGATAAAGAATTGACCCAGAGCGGTACGAGCGGTGTCGAACGGTGCTAGAACAGACGTTTTTCACATTTGCAAGTAGAGGGAATCGCCAGATGAACTTTACAAGGCGCAGAACAGAAGAAATATCAGGCCTCAGGCCAAATGATATTAATTATCATTACGAAACTTGCAATTCGTTACCCGCCGCAAGAAACATAATTAACAAAAACGCGCGCAATGCCCGAATATCAAGGCTTTCAGCCAGTTAGACGCAGGTTTTGTACTTAATCCTACGAATAATTTTGCGACAGAAATTTTACTTGCACGGGGTTTACCCATAAAATCAGCGCGATTGATTCAGCTGCGACATTTGGTCACTGCATGTGCGACACCAGGTCGCCGCTCTACACTTATTTCAGACTGCAGAGCTGGGTCTCTGTATAAGGATCTCTAGCATGTCCGATTCGGCAGGACTCATCGCCCACAACTGGGGCTTTGCCATCTTCCTCCTGGGTGTCGTCGGCCTGTGCGCCTTCATGCTCGGCCTGTCCAGCCTGCTCGGTAGCAAGGCCTGGGGGCGCGCCAAGAACGAACCCTTCGAATCCGGCATGCTGCCCGTCGGCAGCGCCCGCCTGCGCCTATCCGCCAAATTCTATCTGGTCGCGATGCTGTTCGTGATCTTCGATATCGAAGCCCTCTTTCTCTTTGCATGGTCTGTGTCCGTCCGCGAAAGCGGCTGGACCGGATTCGTCGAAGCACTCGTTTTCATAGCAATTCTGTTGGCTGGTCTTGTCTACCTATGGCGCGTCGGGGCACTTGATTGGGCTCCCGAAGGTCGCCGCAAGCGGCAAGCGAAGCTGAAACAATGAGGCTTTGGCATGCAATACAATCTCACCAGAATCGATCCGGATGCGCCCAACGAGCAGTACCCGGTCGGTGAACGGGAAACCGTCACCGACCAACTGCTGGAGGACCAGGTCCACAAGAACATCTTCATGGGCAAGCTTGAAGATGTGCTGCGTGGCGCGGTCAACTGGGGTCGCAAGAACTCCCTCTGGCCGTACAACTTCGGCCTGTCCTGCTGCTACGTGGAAATGACCACGGCCTTCACGGCACCCCACGACATCGCCCGCTTCGGCGCCGAAGTCATCCGGGCCTCGCCGCGTCAGGCCGACTTCATGGTCATCGCCGGTACCTGCTTCGTCAAAATGGCGCCGATCATCCAGCGCCTGTACGAGCAGATGCTCGAACCGAAATGGGTCATCTCCATGGGTTCGTGCGCCAACTCCGGCGGCATGTACGACATCTACTCGGTCGTTCAGGGGGTCGACAAGTTCCTCCCCGTGGACGTCTATGTGCCTGGCTGCCCGCCACGCCCTGAGGCTTTCCTGCAAGGCTTGATGCTGCTGCAGGAGTCGATCGGCCAAGAACGACGCCCGCTTTCCTGGGTTGTTGGTGATCAAGGTATTTACCGTGCCGAGATGCCAGCCCAGAAAGACCTGCGTCGTGAGCAGCGCATTGCAGTAACCAACCTGCGCAGCCCCGACGAAGTCTGATCCAGCGACCTGCCGCCCGCTCCCCTGGAGCCGGCGGCCTGGCTTCATTCTTAACGTTGACCCAAAGCGACCGAGACCATGACAGCGGACAACGCTATTTTCATTCCGCCCTACAAGGCTGACGACCAGGATGTGGTCGTCGAACTGCATAACCGTTTTGGCGCCGAAGCATTCGTCGCCCAGGAAACCCGCACCGGCATGCCCGTGCTGTGGGTCAAGCGCGAGCAGCTCAAGGAAGTGCTCAGCTTCCTGCGCGGCGTGGCCAAACCGTACAGCATGCTGTACGACCTGCACGGCGTCGACGAGCGCCTGCGCACCCAGCGTCGCGGCCTGCCAGCCGCCGACTTCAGCGTGTTCTACCACCTGCTGTCGATCGAGCGTAACAGCGATGTGATGATCAAGGTGTCGCTCAGCGAAGGCGATCTGAACCTGCCGACCGTGACCGGTATCTGGCCGAACGCCAACTGGTACGAGCGCGAAGTCTGGGACATGTTCGGCATCGACTTTGCCGGCCACCCGCACCTCAGCCGCATCATGATGCCGCCCACCTGGGAAGGCCACCCTCTGCGCAAGGACTACCCGGCCCGCGCCACCGAGTTCGATCCCTACAGCCTGACCCTGGCCAAGCAGCAGCTTGAAGAGGAATCGGCACGCTTCAACCCGGAAGCCTGGGGCATGAAGCGCCAGGGCGCGAACGAGGACTACATGTTCCTCAACCTCGGCCCCAACCACCCTTCCGCGCACGGTGCCTTCCGTATTGTCCTGCAGCTGGACGGCGAAGAGATCGTCGACTGCGTACCGGACATCGGCTACCACCACCGTGGCGCCGAGAAAATGGCCGAACGCCAATCCTGGCACAGCTTCATCCCCTACACCGACCGTATCGACTATCTCGGCGGGGTGATGAACAACCTGCCGTACGTGCTCGCGGTCGAGAAGCTGGCCGGCATCAAGGTGCCACAGAAGGTCGACACCATCCGCGTGATGCTGGCCGAGTTCTTCCGTATCACCAGCCACCTGCTGTTCCTGGGTACCTACATCCAGGACGTCGGCGCCATGACCCCGGTGTTCTTCACCTTCACCGACCGCCAGCGCGCCTACACCGTGATCGAAGCGATTACCGGTTTCCGCCTGCACCCGGCCTGGTACCGCATCGGTGGCGTCGCCCACGACCTGCCGCGCGGCTGGGACAAGCTGGTCAAGGACTTCGTCGAATGGCTGCCCAAGCGCCTCGACGAGTACGAAAAGGCCGCCCTGCAGAACAGCATCCTCAAGGGCCGTACCATCGGCGTTGCCGCGTACAACACCAAGGAAGCGCTGGCCTGGGGTACCACCGGTGCCGGCCTGCGTGCCACCGGTTGCGACTTCGACCTGCGCAAAGCCCGCCCCTACTCCGGCTACGAGAACTTCGAGTTCGAAGTACCGCTGGCCCACAACGGCGATGCCTACGATCGCTGCATGGTCCGTGTCGAGGAGATGCGCCAGAGTATCCGCATCATCGACCAGTGCCTGCGCAACATGCCGGAAGGCCCGTACAAGGCGGATCATCCGCTGACCACGCCGCCGCCGAAAGAGCGCACCCTGCAGCACATCGAAACCCTGATCACGCACTTCCTGCAAGTCTCGTGGGGCCCGGTCATGCCGGCCAACGAGTCGTTCCAGATGATCGAGGCGACCAAGGGCATCAACAGTTACTACCTGACGAGCGATGGCGGCACCATGAGCTACCGCACCCGGATCCGTACCCCGAGCTACCCGCACCTGCAGCAGATCCCTTCGGTGATCAAAGGCAGCATGGTCGCCGACCTCATTGCGTACCTGGGCAGTATCGACTTCGTTATGGCTGACGTGGACCGCTAAGCATGAACAGCACGCTTATCCAGACAGACCGTTTCGCCCTGAGCGAAACCGAGCGCTCGGCCATCGAGCACGAAATGCATCACTACGAGGACCCGCGCGCGGCGTCCATCGAAGCCCTGAAGATCGTCCAGAAGGAACGTGGCTGGGTGCCGGACGGCGCCATTCACGCCATCGGCGAAGTACTGGGTATCCCGGCCAGCGACGTCGAAGGTGTCGCCACCTTCTACAGCCAGATCTTCCGTCAGCCGGTCGGCCGCCACATCATCCGCGTGTGCGACAGCATGGTCTGCTACATCGGCGGCCATGAATCCGTGGTCAGCCAGATCCAGAGCGAACTGGGCATCGGCCTGGGCCAGACCACCGCCGACGGGCGCTTCACCCTGCTGCCGGTATGCTGCCTGGGCAACTGCGACAAGGCCCCGGCGCTGATGATCGACGACGACACTTTCGGTGACGTGCAGCCGGCTGGCGTTTCCAAACTGCTGGAGGGTTACGTATGACCATTACTTCCTTCGGCCCGGCCAACCGCATCGCGCGCACGGCCGAAACCCACCCGCTGACCTGGCGCCTGCGTGACGACGGCGAGCCGGTCTGGCTTGCCGAGTACGAATCGAAGAACGGCTACGCTGCCGCCCGCAAGGCGCTGGCGCAAATGTCGGCCGACGACATCGTGCAAAGCGTCAAGGACTCCGGCCTCAAGGGTCGCGGTGGTGCAGGCTTCCCCACTGGCGTGAAGTGGGGCCTGATGCCCAAAGACGAATCCATGAACATCCGCTACCTGCTGTGCAATGCGGACGAAATGGAGCCGAACACCTGGAAGGACCGCATGCTGATGGAGCAACAGCCCCATCTGCTGGTCGAGGGCATGCTGATCAGCGCCCGCGCCCTGAAGGCCTACCGTGGCTACATCTTCCTGCGTGGCGAATACACCACCGCAGCGAAGAACCTCAACCGCGCCATCGAGGAAGCCAAGGCCGCCGGCCTGCTGGGCAAGAACATCCTCGGCAGCGGTTTCGATTTCGAGCTGTTCGTGCACACCGGTGCCGGCCGCTACATCTGCGGTGAAGAAACCGCACTGATCAACTCGCTGGAAGGCCGTCGCGCCAACCCGCGCTCCAAGCCGCCCTTCCCTGCCGCCGTTGGCGTGTGGGGCAAGCCGACTTGCGTGAACAACGTCGAAACCCTGTGCAACGTCCCGGCCATCGTCGCCAACGGCAACGACTGGTACAAGTCGCTGGCCCGCGAAGGCAGCGAAGACCACGGCACCAAGCTTATGGGCTTCTCTGGCAAGGTGAAGAACCCGGGCCTGTGGGAATTGCCGTTCGGCGTGACCGCCCGCGAACTGTTCGAGGATTATGCCGGCGGCATGCGCGACGGCTTCAAGCTCAAGTGCTGGCAGCCAGGCGGCGCCGGTACCGGCTTCCTGCTGCCCGAGCACCTCGACGCGCAGATGTACGCCGGCGGCATCGCCAAGGTCGGCACCCGCATGGGTACCGGTCTGGCCATGGCGGTGGACGACAGCATCAACATGGTTTCGCTGCTGCGCAACATGGAAGAGTTCTTTGCCCGCGAGTCGTGCGGCTGGTGCACCCCATGCCGTGACGGCCTGCCGTGGAGCGTGAAGATGCTGCGCGCACTGGAAAAAGGTCAGGGCCGCGCCGAAGACATCGAGACGCTGCTGGGCCTGGTCAACTTCCTCGGCCCTGGCCGTACCTTCTGTGCTCATGCACCGGGTGCCGTCGAGCCGCTGGGCAGTGCCATCAAATACTTCCGGTCCGAGTTCGAGGCCGGTGTCGCTCCCGCTGCGGCTGGCGATGCCCTGCGCCCCAACCTGGCCAAGCCGATCGTGGTCGGCGCATAACAAGATGATTGAGGCGGGTGGTCCGTGCCACTCGCCAGCTTGCCGGCAGGCCCGAGAAATCGTGGCGTGTCGCAAGCTCACCGATTTCCATTAGCCACGCCCGCTCACGCGGGCCAACGAAGAACTTTGAACAATGGCCACTATCCACGTAGACGGCAAAGCGCTCGAAGTCAACGGTGCAGACAACCTGTTACAGGCCTGTCTGTCGCTCGGCCTCGACATCCCTTATTTCTGCTGGCACCCGGCGCTTGGTAGCGTTGGTGCCTGCCGGCAGTGCGCGGTCAAGCAGTACACCGACGAGAACGACACCCGCGGTCGTATCGTCATGTCCTGCATGACCCCTGCCTCCGACGGCACCTGGATCTCCATCGACGATGAAGAGTCCAAGGCGTTCCGCGCCAGCGTCGTCGAATGGCTGATGACCAACCACCCGCACGACTGCCCGGTGTGCGAGGAAGGCGGTCACTGCCACCTGCAGGACATGACGGTAATGACCGGCCACAACGAGCGCCGCTACCGTTTCACCAAGCGTACCCACCAGAACCAGGACCTCGGCCCGTTCATCGCCCATGAGATGAACCGCTGCATCGCCTGTTACCGCTGCGTGCGTTACTACAAGGACTATGCCGGTGGCACCGACCTGGGCGTTTACGGCGCCCACGACAACGTGTACTTCGGCCGCGTCGAAGACGGCGTGCTGGAAAGCGAATTCTCCGGCAACCTGACCGAGGTCTGCCCGACCGGCGTGTTCACCGACAAGACCCACTCCGAGCGCTACAACCGCAAGTGGGACATGCAGTTTGCCCCGAGCATCTGCCACGGCTGCTCCAGCGGCTGCAACATCAGCCCGGGCGAGCGCTACGGCGAACTGCGTCGGGTGGAAAACCGTTTCAACGGTTCGGTCAACCAGTACTTCCTGTGCGACCGCGGCCGCTTCGGCTATGGCTACGTCAACCGCAAGGATCGCCCACGCCAGCCACACCTGGCCGACGGCACCAAGCTGGGCCTGGACGCCGCCCTGGACAAGGCTGCCGACCTGCTGCGCGGCCGTACCATCGTCGGTATCGGCTCGCCACGCGCCAGCCTGGAAAGCAACTACGGCCTGCGTGAACTGGTCGGTGCCGAGTACTTCTACTCGGGCATGGAAGCCGGCGAACTGGCCCGCGTGCGCCTGGCCCTGAACGTGCTGAACAACAGCCCGCTGCCGGTCCCGACCCTGCGCGACATCGAAGATCACGACGCCGTGTTCGTGCTTGGTGAAGACCTGACCCAGACCGCTGCCCGCGTTGCCCTGGCCGTGCGCCAGGCCACCAAGGGCAAGGCCGAGGCCATGGCCGAAGCAATGAAGGTGCAACCGTGGCTCGACGCCGCCGTGAAGAACATCGGCCAGCACGCGCTGTACCCGCTGTTCATCGCTTCGCTGGCTGAAACCAAGCTGGACGACGTCGCCGAAGAATGCGTGCACGCCGCCCCGGCCGACCTGGCCCGTATCGGTTTCGCCGTGGCCCACGCCATCGACCCGAGCGCCCCTGCCGTCGAAGGCCTGGACGCCGAAGCGAAAGCCCTGGCCCAGCGCATCGCCGACGCCCTGGTCGCAGCCAAGCGCCCACTGGTCGTAGCCGGTACCTCGCTGGCCGACCCGGCGCTGATCGAAGCCGCCGCCAACATCGCCAAAGCGCTGAAACTGCGCGAGAAGAACGGCTCGCTGAGCCTGGTGGTGCCTGAAGCCAACAGCCTCGGCTTGGCCATGCTCGGTGGCGAGTCGGTCGATGCCGCGCTGGACGCGGTCATCAGCGGCAAGGCCGATGCCATCGTCGTACTGGAAAACGACCTGTACACCCGCGTACCAGCCGCCAAGGTCGATGCAGCCCTGGCCGCAGCCAAGGTAGTGATCGTTGCCGACCACTCGAAAACCCCGACTGTCGACCGCGCCCACCTGGTGCTGCCGGCTGCCTCGTTCGCGGAAGGCGACGGTACCCTGGTCAGTCAGGAAGGCCGTGCCCAGCGCTTCTTCCAGGTCTTCGACCCGCAGTACCTGGACAGCAGCATCCAGATCCACGAAGGCTGGCGCTGGATGCACGCCCTGCGTGCCACCCTGCTGAACAAGCCAGTCGACTGGACCCAGCTGGACCACGTCACCAGCGCCTGCGCCGAAGCCGTCCCGCAACTGGCCGGCATCGTCAACGCCGCACCAGGCGCCGCATTCCGCATCAAGGGCTTGAAACTGGCCCGTGAGCCGCTGCGCTACTCCGGCCGTACCGCCATGCGCGCCAACATCAGCGTGCACGAGCCACGCACCCCGCAAGACAAGGACACTGCGTTCGCCTTCTCCATGGAAGGCTACTCGGGTTCGGCCGAACCGCGCCAGCAGGTTCCGTTCGCCTGGTCGCCGGGCTGGAACTCGCCGCAGGCCTGGAACAAGTTCCAGGACGAGGTCGGCGGTCACCTGCGTGCCGGTGACCCGGGCGTGCGCCTGATCGAATCGCAAGGCGACCGTCTGCACTGGTTCAACGCCATTCCGGGCGCCTTCAACCCAGCCCGTGGCACCTGGACTGCCGTGCCGTTCTTCCACCTGTTCGGCAGCGAAGAGAGCTCCTCGCGCGCCGCCCCGGTGCAAGAACGCATCCCGGCAGCCTATGTGGCCTTGGCCAAGTCCGAAGCCGACCGTCTGGGCGTCAACGACGGTGCCCTGCTGAGCCTGAACGTGGGCGGTGTGGCCCTGCGCCTGCCGCTGCGCATCAATGAAGAGCTGGGCGCTGGCCTGGTCGCGTTGCCGAAAGGCCTGGCCGGCATTCCGCCTGCCATCTTCGGTGCATCCGTCGAAGGTCTGCAGGAGGCAGCACAATGAGCTGGTTCACCCCCGAAGTGATCGATGTGATCCTCTCCGTGCTGCGGGCCATCGTGGTCCTGCTGGCGGTGGTGGTCTGCGGCGCGCTGCTCAGCTTCGTCGAGCGCCGTCTGCTGGGCTGGTGGCAGGACCGTTACGGTCCGAACCGCGTCGGCCCGTTCGGCATGTTCCAGATCGCTGCCGACATGCTGAAGATGTTCTTCAAGGAAGACTGGAACCCGCCCTTCGTCGACCGCGTGATCTTTACCCTGGCACCGGTAGTGGCCATGAGCGCACTGCTGATCGCCTTCGTGGTCATCCCGATCACCCCGACCTGGGGCGTCGCCGACCTGAACATCGGCCTGCTGTTCTTCTTCGCCATGGCCGGCCTGTCGGTCTACGCGGTGCTGTTCGCCGGCTGGTCGTCGAACAACAAGTACGCCCTGCTGGGCAGCTTGCGTGCCTCGGCACAGACCGTGTCGTACGAAGTGTTCCTGGGCCTGGCGCTGATGGGCGTGGTGGTGCAGGTGGGTTCGTTCAACATGCGCGACATCGTTGAATACCAGGCCCAGAACCTGTGGTTCATCATTCCGCAGTTCTTCGGCTTCTGCACCTTCTTCATCGCTGGCGTCGCCGTGACTCACCGTCACCCGTTCGACCAGCCAGAAGCGGAGCAGGAACTGGCCGACGGCTACCACATCGAGTATGCCGGCATGAAATGGGGCATGTTCTTCGTCGGTGAATACATCGGCATCATCCTCATCTCGGCGCTGCTGGTAACCCTGTTCTTCGGTGGCTGGCACGGCCCGTTCGGCATCCTGCCGCAACTGTCGTTCCTGTGGTTCGCGCTGAAGACCGCGTTCTTCATCATGCTGTTCATCCTGCTGCGCGCCTCGATCCCGCGCCCACGCTATGACCAGGTGATGGACTTCAGCTGGAAGTTCTGCCTGCCGCTGACCCTGATCAATTTGCTGGTGACCGCTGCGATCGTGCTCTACAACACGCCAGCCGTCGCGGCCCAGTGAGGATTTGACCCATGTTCAAGTATATCGGCGACATCGTTAAGGGCACCGGCACCCAGCTGCGCAGCCTGGCAATGGTGTTCTCCCACGGGTTCCGCAAGCGCGACACCCTGCAGTATCCCGAAGAACCCGTGTACCTGCCGCCGCGCTACCGCGGCCGCATCGTCCTCACCCGCGACCCCGACGGCGAGGAGCGCTGCGTAGCGTGCAACCTCTGCGCGGTGGCCTGCCCGGTCGGCTGCATCTCGCTGCAGAAGGCCGAGACCGAGGACGGCCGCTGGTACCCGGAGTTCTTCCGCATCAACTTCTCGCGCTGCATCTTCTGCGGCCTGTGTGAAGAAGCGTGCCCGACCACCGCGATCCAGCTGACTCCGGATTTCGAAATGGCCGAGTTCAAGCGTCAGGACCTGGTGTACGAGAAAGAAGATCTGCTGATCTCCGGCCCCGGCAAGAACCCTGACTACAACTTCTACCGTGTTGCGGGTATGGCAATCGCTGGCAAGCCGAAGGGCGCTGCGCAGAACGAAGCCGAGCCGATCAACGTGAAGAGCTTGCTCCCATAAGGACAGAAAGATGGAATTCGCTTTCTACTTCGCATCCGGGATCGCCGTGGTCTCCACCCTTCGGGTGGTGACCGGCACCAACCCTGTGCACGCCTTGCTTTACCTGATCATTTCGCTGATTTCCGTGGCCATGATCTTCTTCGCCCTGGGTGCGCCGTTCGCCGGCGCCCTGGAAGTGATCGCCTACGCCGGCGCCATCATGGTGCTGTTCGTGTTCGTGGTGATGATGCTCAACCTCGGGCCGGCTTCGGTCGCCCAGGAACGGGGCTGGCTCAAGCCCGGCATCTGGGCCGGGCCGGTGATCCTCGCCGCCCTGCTGCTGCTGGAGCTGCTGTACGTGCTGTTCGTCACCCCGAGCGGCGCCGGCATCAGCGGTACCACCGTGGGCCCGAAAGAAGTCGGCATCAGCCTGTTCGGCCCTTACCTGCTGGTGGTCGAACTGGCTTCGATGCTGCTGCTGGCCGCGGCCGTCACCGCCTTCCACCTGGGCCGCAACGAGGCGAAGGAGTAAATCATGGGTGCTATCCCTCTCGAGCATGGTCTGGCGGTCGCCGGCATCCTGTTCTGCTTAGGTCTGGTTGGCCTGATGGTCCGCCGCAACATCCTCTTCGTGCTCATGAGCCTGGAAGTCATGATGAACGCCTCTGCCCTGGCGTTCGTCGTCGCCGGTGCCCGTTGGGTCCAGCCCGACGGCCAGGTGATGTTCATTCTGGTGATCAGCCTGGCAGCCGCCGAAGCCAGTATTGGCTTGGCCATCCTGCTGCAGCTGTATCGCCGCTTCCACACTCTCGACATCGATGCTGCCAGTGAGATGCGCGGATGAACCTTCTCTTCCTGACTTTCGTCTTCCCCCTCGTCGGCTTCCTGCTGCTGTCGTTCTCGCGCGGGCGGTTCTCGGAGAACCTTTCCGCCCTGATCGGCGTCGGCTCGGTAGGCCTTTCGGCCGCCGTTGCCGCCTACGTCATCTGGCAATTCAACGTCGCCCCGCCTGAAGGCGGCACGTACAGCCAGCTGCTGTGGCAGTGGATGTCGGTGGACGGCTTCGCGCCGAACTTCACCCTGTACCTGGACGGCCTGTCGGTCACCATGCTCGGCGTGGTCACCGGTGTCGGCTTCCTGATCCACCTGTTCGCCTCCTGGTACATGCGTGGCGAAGCCGGCTACTCGCGTTTCTTCGCGTACACCAACCTGTTCATCGCCAGCATGCTGTTCCTGGTGCTGGGCGACAACCTGCTGTTCATCTACTTTGGCTGGGAAGGCGTGGGCCTGTGCTCGTACCTGTTGATCGGTTTCTACTACAGCAACCGCAACAACGGTAACGCGGCACTCAAGGCATTCATCGTCACCCGTATCGGCGACGTGTTCATGGCCATCGGCCTGTTCATCCTGTTCGTCCAGCTGGGTACCCTGAACGTGCAGGAACTGCTGGTGCTGGCACCGCAGAAGTTCCAGGCTGGCGACACCTGGATGGTGCTGGCAACCCTGATGCTGCTGGGTGGTGCGGTCGGTAAATCGGCCCAGCTGCCACTGCAGACCTGGCTGGCCGACGCGATGGCCGGCCCAACTCCGGTCTCCGCACTGATCCACGCGGCAACCATGGTGACCGCGGGCGTGTACCTGATCGCTCGTACCAACGGCCTGTTCCTGCTGGCACCGGACATCCTGCACCTGGTAGGCGTGGTCGGTGGCGTGACCCTGGTACTGGCCGGCTTCGCCGCGCTGGTGCAGACCGACATCAAGCGTATCCTCGCCTACTCGACAATGAGCCAGATCGGCTACATGTTCCTGGCCCTGGGCGTTGGCGCCTGGGACGCGGCGATCTTCCACCTGATGACCCACGCCTTCTTCAAGGCCCTGCTGTTCCTTGCCTCCGGTGCGGTGATCGTTGCCTGCCACCACGAGCAAGACATCTTCAAGATGGGTGGCCTGTGGAAGAAATTGCCGCTGGCCTACGCCAGCTTCGTGGTCGGTGGCGCTGCCCTGGCTGCCCTGCCGATCGTGACCGTGGGCTTCTACTCCAAGGACGAGATCCTCTGGGAAGCCTTCGCCAGTGGCAACACCGGCCTGCTGTATGCCGGCCTGGTCGGTGCGTTCATGACCTCGCTGTACACCTTCCGCCTGATCTTCATCGCCTTCCACGGCGAAGCCAAGACCGAAGCCCACGCTGGCCACGGCATCAGCCACTGGCTGCCGCTGGGCGTGCTGATCGTGCTGTCGACTTTCGTCGGCGCCTGGATCACCCCGCCGCTGGCAGGTGTGTTGCCTGAAAGCGCCGGCCACGCTGGTGGCGAAGCCAAGCACGCGCTGGAGCTCACTTCGGGCGCCATCGCCATCGCCGGTATCCTGCTGTCGGCCCTGCTGTTCCTGGGCAAGCGCCGCTTCGTCAGCGCCATCGCCAACAGCGGTATCGGCCGTGTCCTGTCGGCCTGGTGGTTCGCCGCCTGGGGCTTCGACTGGATCTACGACAAGCTGTTCGTCAAACCTTACCTGCTGATCAGCCACATCCTGCGCAAGGACCCGGTTGACCGCAGCATCGGCCTGATCCCTCGCCTGGCTCGCGGCGGCCACGTCGCCATGAGCAAGACCGAGACCGGCCAGCTGCGCTGGTACACCGCTTCGATAGCCGTTGGCGCAGTGCTGGTACTCGGCGCTGTGGTAGTGGCCGCGGTATGACCATGAACCTTGCGAACCTTGCGACCCTGCAAAAGGAAACGAACCCGTCATGATTTTGCCTTGGCTGATCCTGATCCCCTTCATCGGCGGCTTCCTGTGCTGGCTGGGTGAGCGCTTCGGCGCCACCCTGCCGCGCTGGATCGCGCTGCTGACCATGTCCCTGCTGCTCGGCATCGGCCTGTGGCTGTGGGGTAACGGCGACTACACCCTGGCCCCCGCTCCGGGCGCCGAGCCTGCCTGGGCCCTGGAATACAAAGTCCAGTGGATCCAGCGCTTCGGCATCAGCATCCACCTGGCCCTCGACGGCCTGTCGCTGCTGATGATCCTGCTCACCGGCCTGCTCGGTGTGCTGTCAGTACTGTGCTCCTGGAAAGAGATCCAGCGTCACGTCGGCTTCTTCCACCTCAACCTGATGTGGATTCTCGGCGGCGTGGTCGGTGTGTTCCTTGCCCTGGACCTGTTCCTGTTCTTCTTCTTCTGGGAAATGATGCTGGTGCCGATGTACTTCCTCATCGCGCTCTGGGGTCACAGCTCCGCGGACGGCAAGAAGACCCGGATCTACGCGGCGACCAAGTTCTTCATCTTCACCCAGGCCAGCGGCCTGATCATGTTGGTGGCGATTCTCGGCCTGGTGCTGGTCAACTACACCAACACCGGCGTGATCACCTTCAACTACAGCGACCTGCTCAAGGCCGAGCTGCCAGCCGGTACCGAATACCTGCTGATGCTGGGCTTCTTCATCGCCTTCGCGGTGAAGCTGCCGGTGGTGCCGTTCCACTCCTGGCTGCCTGACGCTCACGCCCAGGCGCCGACCGCAGGCTCCGTGGACTTGGCCGGTATCTTGTTGAAGACTGCGGCCTACGGCCTACTGCGCTTCGCCCTGCCGCTGTTCCCGAACGCTTCGGCCGAGTTCGCGCCAATCGCCATGACCCTGGGCCTGATCGGTATCTTCTACGGTGCCTTCCTGGCCTTTGCGCAAACCGACATCAAGCGCCTGGTCGCCTTCTCCAGCGTCTCGCACATGGGCTTCGTACTGATCGGTATCTACTCCGGCAGCCAGCAGGCCCTGCAAGGCGCGGTGATCCAGATGCTGGCCCACGGCCTGTCCGCTGCCGCGCTGTTCATCCTGGCTGGCCAGCTGTACGAGCGCCTGCACACCCGTGACATGCGCCAGATGGGTGGCCTGTGGCACCGCATCGCCTACCTGCCGGCCATCAGCCTGTTCTTCGCAGCCGCCTCCCTGGGCCTGCCCGGTACCGGCAACTTCGTCGGCGAGTTCCTGATCCTGATCGGCAGCTTCGCCAGCGTGCCGTGGATCACCGTGATCGCCACCACTGGCCTGGTGTTCGGTTCGGTGTACTCGCTGATCATGATCCACCGCGCCTACTTCGGTCCGGCCAAGACCGATACCGTGCTGGCCGGCATGGACGGTCGCGAGCTGATCATGGTCCTGGGCCTGGCGGTACTGCTGATCCTGCTGGGCGTGTATCCGCAGCCGTTCCTCGACACCTCTGCCGCCACCATGAGTGGTGTGCAGCAGTGGCTCGGTTCCGCTTTCACTCAACTCGCTTCGGCCCGGTAAGAGCGCTATGGAATTCACCACTCAACACTTCATCGCATTGGCGCCGATGCTGATCACCACCATCACCACAGTGGTGGTGATGCTGGCGATCGCCTGGAAGCGCAACCACTCGCAGACCTTCCTGCTGTCCACCGTGGGCCTCAACCTGGCCCTGCTGTCGATCCTTCCGGCGCTGAAGGTTGCGCCGCTGGCGGTCACCCCGCTGATTACCATCGACAAGTTCGCCTGCCTGTACATGGCGATCATCCTGGTGGCGACGCTGGCCTGCGTCACCCTCGCCCACGCCTACCTCGGCGAAGGCTCCAAGGGCTTCCCGGGCAACCGTGAAGAACTGTACCTGCTGCTGCTGATGTCGGCTCTCGGTGGCCTGGTGCTGGTCAGCGCCAACCACCTGGCCGGCCTGTTCATCGGCCTGGAGCTGCTGTCGGTACCGGTCTACGGCCTGGTGGCGTATGCCTTCTTCAACAAGCGCTCGCTGGAAGCCGGCATCAAGTACATGGTGCTGTCGGCCGCAGGCTCGGCCTTCCTGCTGTTCGGCATGGCCCTGCTGTACGCCGACGCCGGCAGCCTGAGCTTCGACCAGATCGGCAAGGCCCTGGCCGCCACCAGCATGCCAAGCCTGGTGGCCCAGCTGGGCCTGGGCATGATGCTGGTCGGCCTGGCCTTCAAGCTGTCGCTGGTACCTTTCCACCTGTGGACCCCGGACGTATACGAAGGCGCCCCGGCACCGGTCGCCGCCTTCCTGGCCACCGCCAGCAAGGTTGCGGTGTTCGCCGTTGTCGTGCGCCTGTTCATGCTCTCCCCTGCTGCCAGCAGCGGCGTGCTGAGCACCGTTCTGGCGGTGATTGCCGTGGCCTCGATCCTGATCGGCAACCTGCTGGCACTGACCCAGAGCAACCTCAAGCGCCTGCTGGGTTATTCGTCCATCGCCCACTTCGGTTACCTGGTCATCGCCCTGGTCGCCAGCAAGGGCCTGGCCCTGGAAGCCATGGGTGTGTACCTGGTCACCTACGTGATCACCAGCCTGGGCGCCTTCGGCGTCATCACCCTGATGTCCTCGCCTTACGGCGGCCGTGACGCCGATGCACTGTACGAGTACCGCGGCCTGTTCTGGCGCCGTCCGTACCTGACTGCGGTGCTGACCGTGATGATGCTGTCGCTGGCGGGCATTCCGCTGACCGCCGGCTTCATCGGCAAGTTCTACATCATCGCCACCGGCGTCGAGTCGCACCTGTGGTGGCTGGTCGGTGCCCTGGTGATCGGTAGTGCCATCGGCGTCTACTACTACCTGCGCGTCATGGTCACCCTGTACCTGGTCGAGCCGAACCTGCGTCGTCACGACGCTCCGCTGAAGTGGGAACAGCGCACCGGTGGCGTCATGCTGCTGGCCATCGCCATTCTCGCGTTCGTGCTGGGTGTGTACCCGCAACCGCTGCTGGAAATGGTTCAGCAAGCCGGCCTGCAACTGATCGGCTGATCGCCCTGGCAAGACAAGACACCCCGCTCATGCGGGGTGTTTTTTTATCTGCGCGCTTTTCATCCGTGAGCTTGAAGGCTCATTCATCAGATTTGTCCTGGACGGCCCCCGGCAGCGCTGCCTTGCGTAAATCACCATTGGCAGAGGGCAGGTACACTTCCGGGTTGGGCATGCCGCTGGGCGAGAGTTCATGGGTCATTTCGAACTCGGCGCGCACCGACCAGCCACATGCCTCGTTGGTGCATTGCAAATAGGCGATCCGCAGGAAAATATGACGCCCTTCACTGGTGCGTATGCGCATCCGGCTGTGGCAATGCGGGCAAACCAGCTTGTATGTACTCACGGCAAGTACCTGCAAGCATTGTTCAGGCTTACCCTCTGTGAGAATAGTCTTCCGGTTTTGTCAGTATTGGCTGCATGTATAGGTGTATTCTTCAGTTTGATGCTTCTCATTGCAGGAATGCTCCTTAAAACGCAGGGCTGTATTCATAACGAGTAGTTTAAGCCCATGGAATATCATTAAACCAGTCATGGATATTTGTTATGAGTACCCAAGTACTTGCTTCGGTTCTGACCAGACTGAAGCTTCTGACCGCTACGGAATCTGACGCCGAGCTGTCCAGAGCGCTTTCGATCAGCCCGCAGACATTGAGCAGCTGGAAGGTGCGCGACAGCATTCCTTATTCACTTTGCATAGACATCGCCAGGCAGTATGCATGCTCACTGGACTGGCTTCTGCTGGGTGAGCCCGAACGAAATCGCGCAGGCCTGGACAACGAAGGCTGGGAACAGGACATGCTCGCGCGCCTGCGCACCCTGTCGCTTGCCGATCGCCAGGCCGTTCTCCTGCTGGTCCAGGACAAACAGCGCATCCAGCAGCTGGAACGGCAATTGAGCGCGCTGACCAGTCGTTCGCCCAATGCCGCCAGCGGCTAGCCCCGGCGGCGCCAGCGCTGAATGAGTTCGCGCGGGTCCAGCGTATCCAGCCAGACCATCACCTTGAGGCTGATGGGGATCACCACCACGGCAGCCACGAACCCCGCCATGCCGCGGCTCAGCAAGGGCATCAGTGACGAAACCAGCGGCTCGAACAGGTGGCCCACCCCCACGGTAACGAACACCAGCAAAAGTTTCTTGCCCAGTGTCAGGCGCCTGGCCTTGTTGGTGATCAACCGGTCGCGCGCCGCGCTCACCAGCAAAGCCCCCAGCAGCGCGGCGAACAATACGTTGCCATCCACGCCCAGCAACTCAACCAGCGCCCGGGCCAGGCTGTCGAAAACAGATTCTTCAGTCATGGGCAGCCCCTCGGTGTGCAGCGGCCAGGTAGCCCGCCGAGCCCAGGTTATGCATGACCGCTGCTTCGACAAAGCGGATGTAGCACACCCGCAATGCACGCCCATGGTCATGCCCGGCCACATCCTCGAGGCGCTTGTAGCCCCGTTCTCGCAACACCGCCCGCCAGCGCGCGAATTCGCGTGCCGCGTCGATGGCGGCGCAGCGTGCGGCCACTTCCAGCGCAGCCTCACTGACAGGCCGCTGCAGGTTCAGGCGCTCACGCAGCCTGCCGAGGTCCACCCGTGGCCAGAATGGGTCATGGCAATCGGCAAAACGGGGTAACCGAGGATCGTTGCCCATGCTTCACCCCCTCACTGCTCGGCCAGCATGCCGTAGCGAATGGCCTTGATCACCGCAGCCACCCGCGTGGGCACGTCGAACTTGCGCAGGATGTTCGACACATGGAAGTTCACTGTCGATTCCTTGCACTCAAGGATCTGGCCAATCTCCCACGAGCTCTTGCCGTAGGCACACCACAACAGTACTTGCCGTTCACGTGGCGTCAGGCGAACCGGGGCGTCCACCAGGGGTTGCTGCGAGTGTCGTGCGTTGTCAGTCATGTTTGAACTCCACGGGTGATTGAGCGAGGCATCGCTGCCGGTCTGCAATCACCTTACGAAGCGCAGGTCGCTCTGCTCCATCGCTACGGCTTGTAAAGAACTTTCGTACAAAACCGTCTGACGAAGGTTGCGCGATATTTGTCGACTTTCCTCGTGCTCCAAGCGGCATTTCGCTCGTCTCAACGCCGTTGTCCAATCGCCTTTCGCCTGGAGTCGTACAATGCGTTGCGTTTTGCCCCCGCCATCCTGCCTCGGCCTGCTGGCTGCTTTCGCTGCCTCCCAGCCCGCCCTGGCGGCACCTTCGGTCGAGTTGGGCCAGGTGCTGATCACCGATGAGGAGCAGAACGACCTGACCGCAGCCGGCGAACGCCTGCACGAAGTACCGGGCGCCAGCAACCTGGTGGACATGCAGCGTGTCGGGCAAGGCCGGGTTGCCAGCAACCAGGATGTACTTGCCTACCAGCCCGGAGTATTCGCCCAATCGGCAGGCAACGATGGCATCAAGCTTTCGATCCGCGGTTCGGGCATCAACCGCGCACCTGGGGCCCACGGTTCCGGGGTGTACACGATGTTCGACGGCCTGCCGCTGACCGGCCCGGGCGGTACGCCCTACGAGCTGTTCGAGCCGCTGTGGCTGAGCCGTGCCGAAGTGCTGCGCGGTGCCAACGGCTTCGACCAGGGTGCCCTCGCCCTTGGCGGTGCAATCAACTACGTCACCCACACCGGCTACGACGCCGCACCGCTGCAGGTGCGCTACGAAGTCGGCAGCCGCGGCTACCAGCATCGGCACATCAGCTCGGGACAGGTGCTGGGCAACCTCGACTACTACGTGGCCCTGACCGATTCGGAATATGACGGCTACCAGGCGCACAGCAGCGGCAGCGCCAAGGGCGTTGCCGCCAACATCGGCTACCGCTTCAACCCGAACCTGGAAACCCGCTTCTACCTGCGCTATCGGGAAACCGAGAACGAATTGGCCGGGCGCCTGACCAAGGATCAGATCAAGCACCACCCCCGCGCGGCCAACCCGGCCTACCTGGCCCGCGACGACAGCCGCCCGCAACCGGGCAGCACCTGGGCGGGCAACAAGACCACCTTCTACCTCGACGACGATGCGCGGCTGGAAGTCGGCCTGGTCTACCACGACTACCCGATGGACCTGCGCGAAGGCCCAATGCGCCTGAAGGTGGCCTATACCGATGTGAGCGGCACCTTGAACTACTTCCGCCGCGACACCCTGTTCGGCCACGAGAGCAAGACCACCATCGGCT
The DNA here is from genome assembly GCF_036784815.1 of Pseudomonas sp. TE3-3-F2023. NCBI lineage: Bacteria > Pseudomonadati > Pseudomonadota > Gammaproteobacteria > Pseudomonadales > Pseudomonadaceae > Pseudomonas > Pseudomonas sp. TE3-3-F2023. The sequence continues at coordinate 4,647,484 of NZ_CP145113.1, forward strand.
GGCGCACCACCAAGCACCTGCCCAACAGCGGTGCTTCGCAGTTCACCCGCAATGGCGACGTGTTCGGTGAGCGAACCCGTGACTTCAGCTACCAGGGTTCGGACACCGTGCTACATGTGGGCAATGACCTGGAGCTGGTACCGAACCTGTGGCTGACCACTGGCCTGGCGATGATCTATACCCGCCGTGAAAGTGATGTCACTTACCACCCTGCCGGGGGCGGTAAAGTGAGCCAGCATGACTGGGACTATGCACCACGCCTGGGGCTGCGATATGACATCAGCCCGGACCTGCAGGTGTACGGCAACCTGAGCCGCTCGGTCGAACCACCCCATCCCTGGGCCCTGATCTGGAGTGCGCCCACAGCCAATCAACCGATCGAAATGCAAAACCAGACGGCCACCACACTGGAATTGGGCGCACGCGGCGAATCGGCATTGGGGCATTGGGACCTGGCGTGGTACTACTCGCAGGTTCGCCATGAATTGCTGGCGGTGGAGATCGTTCAAGGCGCTCCGGCCAAGGAATTCAACGCCAGCCCCACCGTGCACCAGGGCGTGGAGGCAGGCCTCGACAGTACCCTGTGGGAACGCGCCGGTACTGGCAAGCTCAGCCTGCGTCAGGCCTATACCTTCAGTGACTTCCACTACCGCGATGACGACAGGTTCGGCGACAACCGCCTGCCGGGCATCCCCATGCACTACTACCAGGCCGAGCTGCGCTATGACTGGCCGAGCGGCTTCTATGCAGGGGTAAACACGCAGATGGCGTCGAAGGTGCAGGTGGACTACGCCAACAGCTACCACGCCGATGAATATGCCCTGCTCGGCGCGCGCCTGGGCTGGGATTCACCGAAACAGGACTGGCAGACCTGGCTGGACCTGCGCAACCTCACCAACAAGCGTTATGCGGCGACGGTGACACCTGGCTACAACGATGCTGGAAAGGATGAGGCCCGTTCGACGCCGGGCGAGGGCTTTGGCGTATATGCCGGGGTTTCCTACAGCTTCCGCTAGTCCGCTGGGGGCCGCTGCGCGGCCATCGCCGGCAAGCCAGCTCCCACACCGACCGCATCGTTCTCAATCCATGTGAATTTCCTGAAGAAGCAAATCTCCAGAGCCAACCCGGTCGGTGTGGGAGCTGGCTTGCCGGCGATGGGCTGCGCAGCAGCCCCTTTTGAAAGCTGACACCGAACGAACAGGCCTCAAACCGCCCTGTTCAACTTCACCCAGGAAGCGAACTTGTCGATAAACGCCTGCAAGAACGGCCGAGTCTTGTCACTGAGCTTGCCCGCATCGTCGAACAGACTAGCCGCGCCACCGATGTAGGCCTCGGGCATCTGCATGCACGGCATGTCCAGAAACACCAGCGACTGGCGCACGGCATGGTTGGCGCCAAAGCCACCAATGGCCCCCGGCGACACACTGACCACCGCCGTCGGCTTGCCACTCCAGGCGCTTTGCCCGTAGGGCCGCGAGCCGACATCGATGGCATTCTTCAGGCCGCCGGGCACCGAGCGGTTGTACTCCGGGGTGACGAACAGCACCGCATCACTGCGGCGGATCTCTTCGCGAAAACGCTTCCACGCTTGCGGCGGCGCTTCGGCCTCGACATCCTCGTTGTACAACGGCAAATCGCCAATCTCGACGATCTTCAGGGCAAGGCTGGACGGCGCCAGCTCTGAGAGTGCGCGGGCGACCTTGCGGTTGTAGGACTCCTTGCGCAAGCTACCGACGACCACTGCTACCGAATACACCTGGCTCATGGCAATTTCCAACCTCTGCTGGGTAAAGGGACGTTGTAGTTATAGATGACCGTTCCTCGGCGCTTTGGTTTTTTTTCCGCGGGGCGAAAACTTCCGACGCTGTTGCACGGTCTATGCCTGCAGACATTTCTCACGTAATTCAGAGGTTTCCACCCAAATGGCAGCAGTAATGGTCGGCCAATTCCACGCCCGTGACGCCGAAGGCCGCATCTACCCCGTGCACGAGTTCCAGGAGTCGACCCTGCAAACCGACGGCAGCACGCTGGGCGCCCCCATCACCACCTATCGCCTGGCCATCGGCGACAAGGTCAACCACCTGGGTGAAAACCGCTTCGAACTGGCGCGCAGCGGCGTCGAGATCATTCGCATTCCTTGATGCAATCCACCGTGTAGCAGCCGCTTTCGTTCTGCAGGCCGTGCACGTCGGCGACGAAACCAGGGAAGCCTTGGTTGAACGCCCGGGCAAAGGCCAGGTAATCGATTATCGAGCGGGTCGCCTCGGTGAACCGCTCCCCTGGCATGATCAACGGAATACCAGGTGGGTACGGCACCAGCATAACCGCCGCCACCCGCCCCAGCAGCGCCTCGATCGGCACCGCCTCCACCTCACCGCGCACCATCTGGTCATAGGCCCGGGCCGGGCTCACCGCCACCTCCGGCAAGCGCGTGAACAGCCGCTTCAATTGCTTGGCCGTGGCATTGGCGCGGTAGCAGCCATGCAACTGGTCGCACAGGTCGCGCAGGCCCATGCCCAAGTAGCGTGAGGCATCGGCCGCCACCACGCTCGGCAGGCAGTCGCTCAGGGCGGTATTGCCCTCATAGTGGCGCTTGAACTCCAGCAATTCGGTAAGCAAGGTGCTCCATTTGCCCTTGGTGATGCCCATGGAGAACAGCACCAGAAAGCTGTACAGGCCGGTTTTCTCCACCACCAGCCCCCGCTCCCAGAGGAACTTGCTGACCACCGCCGCCGGGATGCCATGCTCCCCCAGCGCACCGCCCGCGCTCAGGCCCGGCATTACCAGGGTCACCTTCAAAGGGTCGAGCAGCACATAGTCGTCCGCCACTTCGCCAAAGCCATGCCACTCCGCCCCCGGCTGCAGCAGCCAGTCCTGCGCGGCCAGGCGGTGGATGCCTTCGGCGCTCGGCGGCTGCCAGATGCTGAACCACCAGTCGTCCGCAGCGATGTGCTCGCGCAGGTTGGCCAGGGCACGGCGAAAGCTCAGCGCCTCGTCGAACATTTCTTGCAGCAGCGAACGCCCGGCCGGCCCTTCCATCATGGTCGAGGCCACGTCCAGCGAAGCGAGGATGCTGTACTGCGGCGAGGTCGAGATGTGCATCATGAACGCTTCGTTGAAGCGGTCACGGTCCAACTGGCGCCTGGCCCCGTCCTGCACATGAATCATCGAGGCCTGGCTGAACGCGGCCAACAGCTTGTGGGTGGAATGGGTGCTGAACACCAGCGGGCTGTCTGCCGCGCAGGCCGTGCCCATGGCATGGCGCCCGGTGAAGAAGTCGTGGAAGGCTGCATAGGCGAACCAGGCCTCGTCGAAGTGCAGCACCTCGACACTGGCACCCAGGGTCTGCTTGATCAGCCCGGCGTGGTAGCACAGGCCGTCGTAGGTGGAGTTTGTCACCACCGCCAGCTTGATGCGCTGCCCGCGATCACGGGCGAGAGGGTTGGCCTGGATCTTCGCCTGGATCGCCTCGGCGCTGAACTCGCTGAGCGGGATCGGGCCGATGATGCCGAGCTCGTTGCGCTCCGGGCAAAGATAGAGGGGAATGGCACCGGTCATGATGATCGCGTGCACCACCGACTTGTGGCAGTTGCGGTCCACCAGCACCAGGTCGTCGCGGCCAACCATGGCGTGCCAGACGATCTTGTTGGCCGTGGAGGTGCCATTGATCACGAAGAAGGTGTGGTCGGCGCCAAAGTTGCGCGCGGCCCTGGCTTCGGCTTCGGCCAAGGGGCCGGTGTGATCGAGCAGCGAGCCCAGCTCCGGCACGGAAACGGACAAGTCCGAGCGCAGGGTGTTTTCCCCGAAGAACTGGTGAAAGGCTTGGCCCACCGGGCTTTTGCGATAGGCCACGCCGCCACCGTGGCCCGGGGTGTGCCAGGAATAGTTGGACTGCGCGGTGTGCTGCACCAGGGCCTTGAAGAACGGCGGCAGCAGGCCGTCGAGGTAGATATGTGCGGCACGCGCCACCTGGCGAGCGAGAAACGGTACGGTGTCTTCGAACAGGTAAAGAATGCCGCGCAGCTGGTTGAGCTCACTCATGGCTTCGGCAGGGGCGTTCTCCAGGGTTACCTGTTCGCCCAGGGCGAAAATCGGCAGGTTGGGGGCACGCAGGCGGGCCAGGCGGATCAGCTCGGCCATGTTCTGCAGCAGGTGGGTATTCTCGCCGACGCCCTCGGCGGCAATCAGCATGCAGGCCAGGCCATGGTGGGTGGCGGCGACCAGGCAGGCCTCGGCATGGTCGGCGGCGGCGAGGATGGCAAAGCCGTCCTGGCGCAGTTCCTCGGCGATGCCCCGCACACGCTCGCCAGCGACGCTGTCGGCCTTGATGGCGCGGTGCACGATGAGGATGGGGAACTTGAGGTCCTTGTACATCAGGTGGCTACCTCCGAAGGACATGGCGTCCATTTCAGGGTAGTAGAACCTGTGTGGGCAAGACCTGCCTCTTCGCGGGCTTGCCCGCTCCCACAGGATTCCCAACAGGCTCAAGGCCTGTGCAATACCTGTGGGAGCGGGCGAGCCCGCGAAGTGGCCGGAGCAGGCGAAAGATCAGCCAGCAGGTGTCTCGGTCAGAGCCTGCCACATGGACGGCCCACCCGCCGACTTGGCAATGGCCGCCAGGCGCTCGGCATGCGCCTCCAGCTCCTCGGCACTGGCCATGATCACCCTCCCGGGCACACGCCCGGTAATACGGCGAATCTCGCTGCCACCAGCACCCGCCCCTTCATCCCCGGCCTCTGCCCCATGCCCGGCCAGCGACAGGCTGGTCTGGCCACCGGTCATTGCCAGGTAGACGTCAGCCAACAGTTCCGAGTCGAGCAATGCGCCGTGCAGTTCACGGCCCGAGTTGTCGATGTCGTAGCGTTTGCACAGCGCATCCAGGCTGTTGCGCTGCCCCGGGTGGCGCGAGCGCGCCAGCAGCAGGGTGTCGAGGATGGTGCAGTGCTGCGAAATGTCCGCGCGGTCCTGCTGGCCCAGCAAGGCAAATTCGTTGTTGATGAAGCCAACGTCGAACGCCGCGTTATGGATGACCAGGGTGGCGCCCTGGATGAACTCGAAGAACTCTTCGGCGACATCGCCAAAGCGCGGCTTGCCGACCAGGAAGGCATCGGTGATGCCGTGGACGTTGATGGCGCCCTCGTCACTCTCGCGGTCCGGCTGCAGGTAGACGTGGAAGTGCCGCCCGGTCAGGCGCCGGCCGATGACCTCGACACAGCCGATCTCGATGATCCGGTGGCCTTCGCTGACCGGCATGCCCGTGGTTTCGGTATCGAGAATGACGAACCGTTTATCTTGCTGCTGCTCCACGCGGGGCGCTCCAACTTGCATCAGTTACAAAGGCCGGAATTGTACCCCAGCTCAACGCTTGGCGCGCACCTCATCGACCCCACGGTTGGCCAGCTGGTCGGCACGTTCGTTGCCGGGGTGGCCGATATGCCCGCGCACCCACTTCCAGGTCACCTTGTGGCGGTTGACCTGCTCATCCAGCTGCTGCCACAGGTCGGCATTCTTCACCGGCTCCTTGGCCGCGGTTTTCCAGCCGCGCTTCTTCCAGTTGGTCATCCATTCGTTGATGCCCTTCATCACGTACTGCGAGTCGGTGGTCAGCACCACTTCGCATTCGCGTTTCAGCGCCATCAAGCCCTGGATCGCGGCCATCAGCTCCATGCGGTTGTTGGTGGTTTCGCGTTCGCCGCCCCACAGTTCCTTCTCGACGCCCTTGTAGATCATAAGGACGCCCCAGCCGCCAGGGCCAGGGTTGCCCTTGCAGGCACCATCGGTAAACATCTCGACGCTTTCGCTCATGTACCACTCATGTTCAGTGCTTTTCAGTATCCGGGTTGGCCGCCGTGCGGTTGACCTTGGCCAGTGGCAGCGGCAGCAGCTTGCCCATCGGCTCGCGACGCTCCTGGCGCAACGGCCGCAGCCCCACCACCATCTTGCGCGCTACCAGCAGGTATACCCCGCCACCAGAGCTCTGCCAGCCGCCGGCCACCCGCTCCCAACCCGCCAGGCGCTGCTGCCAGGCCGGTGAGGCAAGCGGCGGACGATAGCACCCGAAGCGGCGTTTCTCCAGCGCGAAGCCCAGCAGGTTGAGCCAGTCGCCTACCCGCGACGGCGAGATGCAACGGGCCTTGCGCAAGGCGCCGTGGCTGAAGAAATGGCGCATGCCCCAACTGCTCCAGGGGTTGATCCCGACGATAAGCAGGTGCCCGCCAGGGCGCACCGCGCTGGCCGCCTCGCGCAGCAGGCCGTGGGGCGAAAGGCAGAAATCCAGGCCATGCTGCAGCACCACCACGTCGGCGGCGTGCTCGCTCAGCGGCCATGCCTGCTCTTCGCAGACGATCTCCACCCCCGGCAGCGGCGCGCCGAGGCGCACGTTGCGCTGCACCTGGGGCGCGCTGGGCGGCGGCTCGGCGCAGGGCCCGTAGTGCACAAGGTAACCCCCGAAGAAGCGCCCGAGCTCTTCTTCCAGCAGTTTTTCCTCCTCCTTGAGCATCAGTTGGCCGAGTGGGCCGTTGAACCACTCACGGGCCAGGCTGATCAGCTTGACCCAGTCCGGGTCGGCCTGGGCAAAGGCTTGGTCGGTCATTGCGCTCTCCCTCGAAGGTTCTCGCACCGCGCCATCGCGGATAAGATGCCCTCATGTGCCACGCTAGGCGAATCGGATCCGCACCATGATACAGATCGATGCTCTCCCCGCTTTCTCCGACAACTACATCTGGTTGTTACAGGATACTGCCAAACGCCGCTGCGCGGTGGTCGATCCGGGTGACGCCGGCCCAGTGGAACGCTGGCTGTCGGCCAACCCTGGCTGGGTACTGAGTGACATCCTGGTCACCCACCACCACAACGACCACGTCGGCGGCGTGGAACGGCTCAAGCAACTGACCGGCGCGCGGGTATGCGGCCCGGCCCACGAGCGCATTCCCTGCCGTGACCTGGCGCTGGACGAAGGCAACCAGGTAACCGTGCTGGGCGTGACCTTCCAGGTGCTGGCCGTGCCCGGCCATACCCTGGGGCATATCGCCTTGTTCAGCGACCAGCCGGCAACGCCGGTGCTGTTCAGTGGCGACACGCTGTTCGCCGCCGGCTGCGGGCGCATGTTCGAAGGCACCCCCGAACAGATGCAGCCTGCCCTCGCCCGCCTGGCAGCCCTTCCAGAGCAGACCGAGGTGTACTGCGCCCACGAATACACCCTGAGCAACCTGCGTTTCGCCAAGGCGGTGGAACCTGACAACATGCACGTTCAGCAGCGGTTCGAGGACGTTACCCGTTTGCGCGCCGACAATCGCATCACATTGCCATCAACGATCGGTCTGGAGCGCCTGACCAACCCCTTCCTGCGCACCTCTGAAACATTAGTTAAACAAAAAGCAGACGAATGGAAGGGACATTCAAACCCCTCGCATGTCGCTGTTTTTGCTGCCTTGAGGTCTTGGAAGGACACCTTCTGATAACCTCAAGATATATCGCAAGCGATGGTCAAAGGTTGACCAGGCCCGGAGCGGTTTCTAGAATCGCCGAAATTTTTCGCCCGGAAACCTGTGTCAGCCGATGTCTTCCCGTAGCCGCAGAACCTCTCATTCCGTCGCCCTGACGCGCCTGGCCCAAATCAGTGCGCTGGCCCTGGCCGCCACTTTGGTGGGCTGCCAGAGCACCCGTCAGCTCGACGAATCCGATAGCGTTCGCGCGCACAACTACCAGGCGCGGATCAAGCACAAGCCTTCACCGCTGCTGGTCAAGCCGGCCGAACAGGCACCACAGGATGTGTGGGAACGCATGCGCCAGGGCTTTGCGCTGCAGGACAACATCGACGTCAACCCGCGCATCGAGCAGCAGCGCCTGTGGTTCGCCAGCAACCCAAGCTTCATCGAAAGCGCCGGCGAGCGTGGCAGCCTCTACCTGCACTACATCGTCGAGCGCCTCGAAGAACGTGACATGCCGCTGGAGCTGGCCCTGCTGCCAGCCATCGAAAGCGCCTACAACCCGATGGCCTACTCGCGCGCCCATGCCGCGGGCATGTGGCAGTTCATCCCCTCCACCGGCCGTCACTTCAACCTGCGCCAGACCAACTTCTACGATGGCCGTCGCGACGTGACCGCCTCGACCAACGCCGCACTGGACTACCTCAGCCGCCTGCACGACATGTTCAACGGCGACTGGCTGCTGGCCCTGGCTGCCTACAACGCCGGCGAAGGCACGGTCAGCCGCGCCATCGAGCGCAACGAGCGGCTCGGCCTGCCCACCGACTACTGGAACCTGCCGCTGCCGCAGGAAACCCGTGACTACGTGCCCAAGCTGCTGGCCCTGTCGCAGGTGGTACTCACGCCGGAAGCCTATGGCGTGAACCTGAACCCGATCGCCAACGAACCCTACTTCGAGGCGGTGGCCATCAATGACCGCCTCGACCTGTCGCGGGTAGCGGCCTTCGCCAACATCGACGAAGACGAGCTGATCCAGCTCAACCCGGCATTCAAGAAGCGCATGACCGTGGATGGCCCGCAGCAGCTGCTGGTACCCACCGCCAAGGCACAGCTGCTAAGCGACAGCCTGTCCAACCTCAAGCCCGAGCAACTGGTCAGCCTGCAGCCGAACAAGGCCGTGTTCGCCCGCGCGGTGGCCGAAGCCAAGGCCCCGGTGGCGGCACGCAGCTACCGGGTCAAGCGCGGCGACAACCTGGGCGCCATCGCCAAGGCCAACCGAGTTTCGGTCAAAGACATCAAGCGCTGGAACCGCCTCTCCGGAAACAGCGTTCGCGCTGGCCAGGTCCTGGCCCTGCGCGGTGGCAGCGCGCCGAGCGCCGCTGGCAATCGGGTAGCCGCCTCCGGGCAGCGCTCCACGCAGTACAAGGTACGCAAGGGCGATTCGCTGTACCTGGTGGCCAAGCGCTTCAACGTGGAAATGAAGCACCTCAAACGCTGGAACCCGCGCAGCGGCCATGCCCTGAAGCCAGGCCAGACCCTCACCGTCTACCTCTCGCATTGATGTAGTGCGGGGCCGCTGCGCGCCCCATCGCCGGCAAGCCAGCTCCCACACCGGCCGCATCGACTTCAAGTCCTGTGCAGTACCTGCGGGAGCTGGCTTGCCGGCGATGGGCTGCAAGGCAGCCCCTTGCATCCTCAAGTTCGCACTCTTTTTCCAACCCCACCAAGCTGTTACTGTACCCCGATCAAAGCCCAACGCCTCTGGATCGGATGCCGACTTGATACGTCCCCTCCTGCTGTCACTCAGCCTGGCCTTGAGCTTTCCCGCAGCCGCGATGGTGAGCGAAAGCCACGGATACGCGCAGTTCGGCACGCTCAAGTACCCAGCCACATTCACCCATTTCGACTGGGTCAACCCGCAAGCGCCCAAGGGCGGTACCTTGCGGGCCATGGCTTTCGGTACCTTCGACACCCTCAACCCCTACACCTTCAAGGGGTCGAGCCCGATTACCACGCCCAATTTCCAGCAATACGGCATCAGCGAGCTGAACGAGCCGCTGATGGTCGGCACCGGCCAGTACGACCCGTCCGGCGACGAACCGACCTCCAGCTATGGCCTGATCGCCCGCTCGGTGGAGTACAGCGAGGACCGCAGCTGGGTGGTATTCAACCTGCGCCCGGAAGCCCACTGGCATGACGGCAAGCCGATCACCTCGGCAGACGTGGCCTTCTCCTATCGCACCCTGCTCAAGGATGGCCACCCGATCTACCGCACCAACCTGCAGGAAGTGCAGCGGGTGGACATCCTCGGCCCACTGCGCATCCGCTTCGTCTTCAAGCGCGCAGGCAACCCGCTGCTGATCCTGCGCCTTGGCGAAATGCCGGTGCTGCCCAAGCACTACTGGCAAAAGCGCGACTTCAAGGCCACCACCTTCGAGCCCCCGCTGGGCAGCGGCCCCTACCGCATCACCCAGGTCCAGCCTGGGCGCCGGCTGGTGTTCGAACGGGTGAAGAACTACTGGGGCAAGGACCTGGCGGTGAACCGTGGCAAGTACAACTTCAACCGCGTGGAGTACGAGTTCTACCGCGACGCCACGGTCGCTTTCGAAGCATTCAAGGCCGGCGAGTTCGACATCTATATCGAGCACCAGGCGAAGAACTGGGCCAACGGCTATAACTTCCCGGCCGTGCGCCGAGGCGAGGTGATCAAGGCGCAGATCCCGCACCGTATCCCCACGCAAACCCAGGGCCTGTTCATGAACAGCCGGCGGGCCACCTTCAGCGACTCACGGGTACGCCAGGCACTGGGGCTGATGCTCGACTTCGAGTGGACCAACCGCGCGCTGTTCAGTGGCGCCTACCGCCGCTCGACCAGCTACTACCCCAACAGCGAATTCGCCGCCACCGGCCTGCCCACCGGCAAGGAGTGGCTGCTGCTGGCACCGTTCCGTGACCAGTTGCCGGCCAGCCTGTTCAGCGAACCCTACAAGGTCAGCCGCACCGATGGCCGTGGCATCAGCCGCCAGACCCTGCGCCAGGCCCTCGGCCTGCTCGACCAGGCCGGCTGGAAGCTGAACGGCCAGCGCCTGGTCGACAGCAAGGGCCGGCAGTTGCGCATGGAGCTGCTGCTGGTAAACCCCAACCTTGAACGCATCCTGCAACCTTATGTCGAAAATCTGGCCAGCATAGGCATCGATGCGCGCTTGCGCACCGTGGACCGCGCCCAGTACAAACAACGCCTTGACCAGTTCGATTTCGACATGATTCTGATGACACTGAACCAGACCCTGAGCCCCGGTCTCGAACAGTGGCTGTACTTCCACTCCAGCCAGGCCACGACCAAAGGCAGCAAGAACTATGCTGGGGTCAGGGACCCGGTGGTCGACCATCTGCTCGACACCCTGCTCGCCGCCCGCACCCGCGATGACCAGGTCGCCGCCGCCCGCGCCCTGGACCGCGTGCTCTCATGGCAGTACTACATGATCCCAAACTGGTACCTCGACAATCATCGCCTGGCCTACCGCAACCGGTTCGCCTTCGTCACCACGCCGCCCTACACCCTTGGGCTGAACAGCTGGTGGATCAAGACTTCGGAGAAAGCCCAATGACGCCAACCCACCGACTGCGCCGGCTGGCTGGCAGCCTGTTGCTTGCCTGCCTGGGCCTTCCCGCCCTGGCTGCACCGCAACACGCGCTCACCCTGTACGACGAGCCCCCCAAGTACCCCGCCGACTTCAAGCACTTCGCCTACGTCAACCCTGACGCCCCCAAGGGTGGTACCTTCCGCCAGTCCAGCTTCGGCGGCTTCGACAGCCTCAACCCGTTCATCAACAAGGGCGTGCCGGCCGAGAATATCGGCAGCATCTACGACACTCTGATGCGCCAGAGCCAGGACGAGCCGTTCACCGAGTACGGCCTGGTGGCCGGCAAGATCGAAAAGGCCCCGGACAACAGCTGGGTGCGCTTCTACCTGCGCCCCGAGGCACGCTTTCACGACGGCCACCCTATGCGCGCCGAAGACGTGGTGTTCACCTTCAATGCTCTGATCAAGGACGGCGCGCCGCTGTACCGCCAGTACTATGCCGACGTCGCCGAAGTGGTCGCCGAAGACCCACTGACAGTGCTGTTCACCTTCAAGCACAAGAACAACCGCGAGCTGCCGCTGATTCTCGGCCAGTTGCCGGTACTGCCCAAGCACTGGTACGAAAGCCGCGAATTCAACCGCGGCAACCTCGAAATCCCGCTGGGTAGCGGCCCGTACAAGGTCGCCGAGGTCAAGGCCGGGCGCTCGGTGCGCTACGAGCGGGTCAAGGACTACTGGGCCAAGGATCTGCCGATCAACCGTGGCTTCTACAACTTCGACGTCATGACCTTCGACTCCTACCGCGACACCACCGTCGCCCTGGAAGCACTCAAGGCCGGTGCGTTCGACTATGCGCTGGAAGTCAGCGCGAAGAACTGGGCCACCGCCTACAACGTACCCGCCGTACGCGATGGCCGCCTGATCAAGGAAGAGTTGCCCAACGGCAACCCCACCGGCATGCAGGGCTTCATCTTCAACATCCGCCGCCCGGTGTTCCAGGACGTGCGCGTGCGCAAGGCGCTGAGCCTGCTGCTGGACTACGAGTGGACCAACAAGCAGTTGTTCAACGGCGCCTACACCCGCACCGGCAGCTACTTCGAAAACTCGGAAATGGCCGCCCGCGGCCTGCCCGGCCCCAACGAGCTGAAAATCCTCGAACCATTGCGTGGCAAGGTACCCGAGCAGGTATTCAGCGAAGCCTTCCGCAACCCGGTCAGCGACGGCAGCGGCATGATCCGCGAACAGCAGCGCCAGGCCTACAAGCTGCTGCAGGAAGCGGGCTGGAAAATCGTCGACGACAAGATGGTCGACGCCCAGGGCAAGCCGGTGAGCATCGAGTTCCTGCTGGCACAAACCGAGTTCGAACGCATTCTGCTGCCGTTCAAACGCAATCTCGCCGATCTCGGCATCGACCTGAACATCCGCCGGGTCGACGTTTCCCAGTACATCACCCGCCTGCGCTCGCGCGACTACGACATGATCGTCGGTGGCTACCCGCAGTCCAACTCGCCGGGCAATGAGCAGCGCGAGTTCTGGTCCAGTGCCGCCGCCGACAACCCCGGCAGCCGCAACTTCATCGGCCTGCGCGACCCTGCCATCGACCAACTGGTGGAACAGCTGATCAACGCCGATTCACGGCAGAGCCTGATCGACCACTGCCGGGCTCTCGACCGCGTACTGCTGTGGGGCTACTACGTGATCCCCAACTGGCACATCAAGACCTGGCGCGTGGCCTACTGGAACCACATCGGCCACCCGGACGTCTCGCCCAAGTACGACATCGGCATCGACACCTGGTGGATCAAACCCGGCGCAACCCCGGCCGTCAGCGAAACCACTGCGGACGAGGCCGAATAACATGCTGGCCTACATCCTGCGCCGCCTGTTGCTGATCATCCCGACCCTGTTCGGCATCCTGATCATCAACTTCATCATCGTCCAGGCCGCACCCGGCGGCCCGGTCGAGCAGATGATCGCCAAGCTCGAAGGTTTCGAAGGCGCCACCAGCCGCATTGCCGGTGGCGGTGCCGAAGTGTCCGTGGCCGGCTCCAACTACCGTGGCGCCCAGGGCCTGGACCCGGCACTGATCGCCGAGATCGAACGCATGTACGGCTTCGACAAGTCGCCGCCCGAGCGCCTGTGGATCATGATCAAGAACTACGCCCGGCTGGACTTCGGCGACAGCTTCTTCCGCGATGCCAAGGTCATCGACCTGATCATCGAGAAGATGCCTGTGTCGATTTCGCTTGGGCTGTGGAGCACGCTGATCATGTACCTGGTGTCGATCCCGCTGGGCATTGCCAAGGCCGTACGCCACGGCAGCCATTTCGACGTGTGGACCAGTTCGGCGATCATCGTCGGCTACGCCATCCCGGCGTTCCTGTTCGCCATCCTGCTGATCGTGCTGTTCGCCGGCGGCAGCTACTTCGACTGGTTCCCGCTGCGTGGCCTCACCTCCAACAACTTCGACGAGCTGAGCACCACCGGCAAGGTGCTGGACTACTTCTGGCACCTGGTGCTGCCGATCACCGCGCTGGTCATCGGCAACTTCGCCACCATGACCTTGCTGACCAAGAACAGCTTCCTCGACGAGATAAACAAGCAATACGTGGTCACCGCCAAGGCCAAGGGCCTGAGCCGGCCACGGGTGCTGTACGGCCATGTGTTCCGCAACGCGATGCTGCTGGTGATTGCCGGTTTCCCTTCGGCGTTCATTGGCATCTTCTTCACCGGTTCCTTGCTGATCGAAGTGATCTTCAGCCTCGACGGCCTCGGCCTGATGAGTTTCGAGGCAGCCATCAACCGTGACTACCCGGTGGTCTTCGGCACCCTGTTCATCTTCACCCTGCTGGGGCTGGTGGTGAAACTGATCGGCGACCTGACCTACACCCTGGTCGATCCACGCATCGACTTCGCCAGCCGGGAGCACTGACATGGCCTTGTCCCCCCTCAACCGCCGGCGCTTCGAGCGCTTCAAGGCCAACCGCCGTGGCTGGTGGTCGCTGTGGCTGTTCCTGATCCTGTTCGGCCTGAGCCTCGGCGCCGAGCTGATCGCCAACGACAAGCCGATTGCCGTGCGCTACGACGGCGAATGGTACTTCCCGGCGTTCAAGCGCTACCCGGAAACCACCTTTGGCGGCGAATTCCCGCTGGAAGCCAACTACAAGAGCCCGTACATCCGCGACCTGCTGGAGAAGAAAGACAGCTTCGTGCTGTGGGCACCGATCCCGTTCAGCTACCAGAGCATCAACTACGACCTGCGCGTACCCGCCCCGGCCCCACCGTCGGCGGACAACTGGCTGGGTACCGACGACCAGGGCCGAGACGTGCTGGCGCGGGTGATCTACGGCTTCCGCATTTCGGTGCTGTTCGCCCTGACCCTGACCGTGCTCAGCTCCATCGTCGGCGTGATCGCCGGTGCCTTGCAGGGCTTCTATGGCGGCTGGGTCGACCTGGCCGGGCAACGTTTCCTGGAAGTCTGGTCGGGCCTGCCGGTACTGTACCTGCTGATCATCCTCGCCAGCTTCGTGCAGCCCAACTTCTGGTGGTTGCTGGGCATCATGCTGCTGTTCTCGTGGATGAGCCTGGTGGACGTGGTGCGCGCCGAGTTCCTGCGTGGGCGCAACCTGGAATACGTGCGCGCAGCCCGAGCGTTGGGGATGCGCAACGGCGCGATCATGTACCGGCACATCCTGCCGAACGCCATGATCTCGACCATGACCTTCATGCCGTTCATTCTCACCGGCGCCATCGGCACCCTCACCGCCCTGGATTTCCTCGGCTTCGGCCTGCCGCCGGGCGCACCATCACTGGGCGAACTGGTGGCCCAGGGCAAGTCCAACCTGCAGGCCCCATGGCTGGGCATCAGCGCCTTCGCCGTGCTGGCGCTGATGCTGAGCCTGCTGGTGTTCATCGGCGAATCCGCCCGCGATGCCTTCGACCCGAGGAAGTGACATGAGTGAACAGAACCTGATCGAAGTGCGCGACCTGGCGGTGGAGTTCGTCACCGGTGACCAGGCTCACCGCGTGGTGAACGGCATCAGCTTCGACATCCGCAAGGGTGAGACGCTGGCACTGGTGGGCGAGAGTGGCTCGGGCAAATCGGTCACCGCGCACTCGCTGCTGCGCCTGCTGCCCTATCCCCTGGCGCGCCACCCCAGCGGCAGCATCCGCTATGAGGACAAGGACCTTCTGCAGCAGAACGAGAAGACCATGCAGCGCATTCGCGGCAACCGCATTGCGATGATCTTCCAGGAGCCGATGACCTCGCTGAACCCGTTGCACTGCATCGAGAAGCAGATCAACGAAATTCTCCTGCTGCACAAAGGCCTGACCGGCAAGGAGGCCACGGCGCGCACCCTGGAACTGCTGGAGATGGTCGGCATTCCCGAGCCACGCAAGCGCCTGAAGGCCCTGCCGCACGAACTGTCCGGCGGGCAGCGCCAGCGGGTGATGATCGCCATGGCCCTGGCCAACGAGCCGGAACTGCTGATTGCGGATGAGCCGACCACGGCACTGGACGTGACCGTGCAGTTGAAGATTCTCGACCTGCTCAAGGAACTGCAGGCACGTCTGGGCATGGCCCTGCTACTGATCAGCCATGACCTGAACCTGGTACGACGCATCGCCCACCGCGTGTGCGTGATGCAGCACGGGCAGATTGTCGAGCAGGCCGAATGCGCCAGGCTGTTCAGCGCCCCGCAGCACCACTACACGCAGATGCTGATCAATGCCGAGCCCAGCGGGCTGCCGGCGCACAACCCGGTAGGCGCGCCGTTGCTGGAGGTGGCTGACCTCAAGGTCTGGTTCCCGATCAAGAAGGGCCTGCTGCGGCGCACGGTCGACCATGTGAAGGCAGTGGACGGGATCAACTTCAGCTTGCCGCAAGGGCAGACGCTGGGGATTGTCGGCGAGTCCGGGTCGGGCAAGTCGACCTTGGGTTTGGCGATCTTGCGGCTGATCTCCAGCCAGGGCGGCATTCGCTTTCATGGGCAGAATCTGGAAGGTCTCAACCAGAAGGCCGTGCGCCCGTTGCGCCGGGAAATGCAGGTAGTGTTCCAGGACCCGTTCGGCAGCCTGAGCCCGCGCATGTGCGTGGAGGACATTGTCGGCGAAGGGTTGCGCATCCACCGCATCGGTACCGCGCAGGAACAGGAAGCTGCAATTATTGCGGCCCTGGAGGAAGTGGGGCTGGACCCGCGCACGCGGCATCGCTATCCACATGAGTTTTCCGGCGGGCAGCGCCAGCGCATTGCCATTGCCCGGGCGTTGGTATTGAAGCCGGCGCTGATCCTGCTGGATGAACCTACGTCGGCGCTGGACCGCACGGTGCAGCGGCAGGTGGTGGAGTTGCTGCGCAATCTGCAGCAGAAATACAACCTGACCTACCTGTTCATCAGCCATGACCTGGCGGTGGTCAAGGCGTTGAGCCACCAGTTGATGGTGATCAAGCATGGGCACGTGGTGGAACAAGGGGATGCGCAGGCGATCTTCCATGCGCCGCAGCATCCGTATACCCGGCAGTTGCTGGAGGCGGCGTTCTTGGAAGTGGATGCGGCTAGTTAGCTTTTGACCGCGCCGGCTTCAAGCCGTGCGCTATCCCTGTGGGAGCTGGCTTGCCGGCGATGGGCCGCAAAGCGGCCCGCTTTCGGCGAGCTAAAAAACAGACTTATCCCCTTCCTTGCAGGCCATTTCCCAAACATACTCCTGCCGCGTGTTTTCCGTTGCGGCTGCTCTGGCTGGGCTCTAGTCTCGGTTGGTCGCTGAAGATCAGCGATACAGCTTTGACAGGCTGTGACGGTTAATAGAGCCCGGCATCCCCTGCCGCGATGCCCGCGAGCAATCCTCAGAGCTGATGGGCTATGTACGCGAACTGACCATCACCGGCCTGATGGACGAGAAACCGATGATGATCTGGGCTGCCTACTACCTGAGTGCGATGGCCAAGGCGCTGATGGATGATGCCGAGCTGGGCATGATGCGCTGATTGGCATCACAGGCCATAACGCACATATGGGAGCGGTCTCGTGTCGCCAAAGGGCTGCAAAGCAGCCCCGGCGATTTATGCTTTCATGCAGAAATCTGGGGGCCGCCCTGCGGCCGTTTCGCGACACAAGGCCCTCCCCACGAGAGATTGCACACCCCGGGAGGCCCGCGCCAGCTGGCCTACGTAGATGCAGCTCAGAGCCGGCCCAACAACTCCTGCCGCTCGCGCCAGATCTCCTGTACAAAGGGGTCGGTCACCCCATACAGCCCATGCCCCCGACGCATGATCAGGTTAGCGGCCAGCAGTTCGTTGGCAACCGGCTGTATCTCTTCGACACGCACTTCACGCCCCACAGACTTCGAATACTCGGCCGCCGCTTCGTTGGAGAATACCCCACGCGCATCGCCTTCGACCGATGCGATCCGGGCAAAAATCGCCTCAGCCAGGACGCCCAGCTCCTCTACTTTCATCAGCTCCAGGTCAGCAGCCGCCGACCGCAGCGTTGATGCGATTACCGGCAGCACCTCATCCGGCCCCATCCCGGACGCAGGTGAGTGAACCAACTGCCGAAGTGCACGAATGAACTCCTCGGGCCTGCTGCCCAGCGTTTTGAATGCCTGTGCCGCGACATCCAGCGACGGCAAGTTGCCCAGGCCATCTTTTGCGAGCCGCTTGAGCCAGAATTCGACATAGTCCCTGTCCAGCACCGGATACGGCACGTTTGTGGCACCGGCAAAAGCCTGGTTACGCCGCGTGGTCAACTCGTTGACCATCGCCCGGTGAGAGCCGGTACCGATGAACAGGAAGTGCCCTGGCGTGTTCGGGCGCGGATTGATGGCATCGCGCGCAGCCTTGAGCGCCAGCATCATCTGCTGGCCGTCCTCGGTTGTGATTGCCTGCTGCACCTCGTCGACGACCAGCACAACGTCAGTCCTGACCTGGTCCACAACCTCGGTCAGCGCTTCCGCAAGTGTGACACCGCCCTCTGTGCCCAAGGTTTCCAGGTTAAAGCCAAACTTCAGCCCAGCCACTTCGACCTCCGCGCCACGCAGGGCCTTGAGTTTCTGCAAGAAAGCCGAGGTAGGTTTCTGAAGATCAGCAAGGGCTTTACGCACTGCGGCGAGGACCAGCACGACCGGGCTGGTCTGGGTATCACTCCAGAGGTCGACATAGATCACCAATGCACCCATTTCCTCCAGGGCAGGGATCAAGTCGTTCTTTAAAAAGGTGGTTTTGCCAGTCCTGCGCAGCCCGGAGAAAAACAGCCCTGATCTCAAGCCGATATCCAGGGCGGACGGTTTCAACAGCTGCCTGGCCAAGTCGGCAGCCAGTTCACGGCGCGGGAAGATGTCGATCATGGCTTTATCCGAAATTATTGAATACCAATAATTATTGGCAGAGAATAATTTAATGTAAAGGCGTACAGGCAGGTCGGTTCGAAAGCCATCATCAAATTTTCTGACAACAATCGTCTTCCATCATCAGCCAGATCGGGCATAAATTCTCCACCGTCAACCCCAGCAGCAACGGTAGAGCCCCATGTCCAGCCCACAACACCAGCCCGCCTCCCCTGCCCTGACCACGCTGATCCAGCGCTCCGGCCTGCCCAGCCCGTCGCTCACCGAAGCCCAGGCACATGCCGTGCTGCAGACGCACTACGGCATTGCCGGCAACCTGACGGCACTGGGCAGCCAACAGGACCTGAACTTCCGTGTAGACGCACCACAAGGCCGTTTCGTGCTCAAGGCCTGCCACGGCAGCTACGCCCAGCTGGAGCTCGAGGCCCAGCACGCGGCCCTGGCCTACCTGCGCGAACAGGGCTTGCCAGTGCCCGCCGTGCGCCCGGCCAGCGATGGCCAGATGCTGCTGGCGTTGGAAATAGACGGGAAACCACTGCGCATGCGCCTGCTCGACTACATCGAAGGCCAGCCTTTGACCCGCCTCAAGCACATGGAACCACGCCTGATGGCCGAACTCGGCGGGCTCTGCGCGCGGCTGGACAAAGCCCTGGCCACTTTCGAGCACCCGGGCCTTACACGCACCCTGCAATGGGACCCGCAGCACGCCCAGGCACTGATCCAGCACCTGCTGCCCGTGCTGCGCAACGCCGAGCAACGCGCCCGCATCGAGCGGGCCACCCAGCTGGCCGCCGAGCACCTGGCGCCGCTGATCGACCAGCTGCCAAGCCAGGCCGTGCACCTGGACATCACCGACGACAACGCCGTCTGGGCCCGCGATGGCGAGCGCCAATGGCAGCTGCAAGGGGTGATCGATTTCGGCGACTTGTTGCGCACCTGGCGCATCGCCGACCTGTCGGTGACCTGCGCTGCATTGTTGCACCACGCCGAGGGCGACCCGCTGCGCATCCTGCCGGCCGTGCGTGCCTACCAGGCGCTCAACCCTCTGAGCGAAGCCGAACTGCGGGCGCTGTGGCCACTGGTGCTCAATCGCGCTGCCGTGCTGGTGCTGAGCAGCGAACAGCAACTTGCCGTCGACCCCGGCAACCAGTACACCCGCGACAACATCGCCCATGAATGGGAGATCTTCGACACTGCCACCGCCGTGCCTTACGCGTTGATGGAAGCGGCCATCCTGCAAGCTGCTGGCCTGCAGCCAGCCACGCCGGACCTGAGCGGCTGCGCCCTCCTGCTGCCGGACCTGGATGGTCAGGCAGTGACGCGCGTCGACCTGGGTGTACTCAGCGTGCATTGCGAGGCGGGCAACTGGGAGCAACCGGGCTTCGACCAGCACCTGCTGACCACGCAACCGGCCCCTGCCTGCAGCCTGCACGGGCAGTATCGCCTGTCGCAAACCCATATCGACCGCCCCGAAGAGCCTGCCACCTGTGCTCTGGGCGTCGAGCTTCATGTACCCAACGGCAGCCTGGTGCAAGCGCCAGATGCCGGTACCTGGCAACGCCATGGCGACGGCCGTGGCTGCCTGCGCAGCGCGCACTGGGCGTTGTGGCTGCAAGGCCTGGAAGATGCGCCTGCAGATGGCCAGGCCGTGGAAAAAGGCCAGTCGCTGGGCAGCAGTTGTGGCTTCCTCAGCGTGCAGCTGTGCCTGGATAGCGGCCTCCAGCCGCCGTTCTTCGCCACCCCATCCCAGGCGGCCGCCTGGCTGGCCCTGTGCCCGTCACCAGCTGCGTTGCTGGGCTTCGACTGCAATGCCGAGCCGCTGCCGGACCCACAGGCCCTGCTGGCCCGCCGCGATGCCAGCTTTGCCCGCTCGCAGAAGCACTACTACGCGCAACCGCCTCACATCGAACGCGGCTGGCGCAACTACCTGATCGACATGCAGGGCCGCTCGTACCTGGACATGCTCAACAACGTTGCTGTATTGGGCCACGGCCACCCGCGCATGGTCGCCGAGTCGGCACGGCAGTGGTCGCTGCTGAACACCAACTCGCGCTTCCACTACGCGGCCATCACCGAGTTCTCGGAACGCCTGCTGGAGTTGGCACCCAAAGGCTTCGACCGGGTGTTCATGGTAAACAGCGGCACCGAAGCCAACGACCTGGCGATTCGCCTGGCCTGGGCCTACAGCGGCGGGCGCGACCTGCTCAGCGTGCTGGAGGCCTACCACGGCTGGTCGGTGGCCACCGATGCCATTTCCACTTCCATCGCCGACAACCCGCAGGCCCTGGAAACCCGCCCGGACTGGGTGCACCCGGTCGAGGCGCCGAACACCTTCCGCGGCCGCTTCCGTGGTGCCGACAGCGCCACCGACTACCTGCGCGACGTCGACGCCAAGCTGGCCGACCTCGACGCCCGTGGCCGCCAGCTGGCAGGCATCATCTGCGAGCCGGTGTACGGCAATGCCGGTGGTATTTCGTTGCCGGCCGGTTACCTGCGCGAGGCCTATGCCAAGGTTCGCGCCCGTGGCGGCGTGTGCATCGCCGACGAGGTGCAGGTCGGCTATGGCCGCCTGGGCGAGTACTTCTGGGGCTTCGAGGAACAGGGCGTGGTGCCCGACATCATCACCATGGCCAAGGGTATGGGTAACGGCCAGCCACTGGGCGTAGTCATCACCCGCCGCGAGATCGCCGAAGCGCTGGAGGCCGAGGGCTACTTCTTCTCCTCGGCCGGCGGCAGCCCGGTCAGTTGCCGCATCGGCATGGCGGTGCTGGATGTGATGCAGGAGGAAGGCCTGTGGGATAACGCCAGAGACACCGGGCGCTATTTCAAGGCGCGCCTGCAGGCACTGGTGGACAAGCACCCGCTGGCCGGCGCGGCACATGGTTCGGGCTTCTACCTGGGGCTGGAACTGGTGCGCGACCGCGCAACGCTGGAACCGGCAACCGAGGAAACCATGGCCCTGTGCAACCGCCTGCGTGACCTGGGCATTTTCATGCAGCCGACCGGCGATTACCTGAACATCCTCAAGATCAAGCCGCCGATGTGCACCACCCGGGCGAGCGTGGACTACTTTGTCGACAGCATTGATCGGGTGCTCTCCGAAGACCTGTAAAGAATTGCGAAGCTGGCCGAGGAATGTTCATACTTTTCGGCCACAACGCCTCCTCGTCATCAGGTTTACTGACAATGGCCTTTACCAGCGACTCCCTGGCAATCTTCCTCGCGGTGCTGGAGGCAGGCTCGTTCTCTGCCGCCGCGCGCAAGCTGGGGCGTGTGCCTTCGGCCGTGAGCATGGCCATCGCCCAACTGGAGGCGGAGCTGGACCTGGTGCTGTTCGACCGGGCCACGCGCAAAGCCTTGCCCACCAGCGCCGCCCTGGCCCTGGAGCCCCAGGCCAGGCAGGTGATCTGCCAGCTCAACCTGCTCGACGCCCAGGCCCTGCAACTGCACAAGGGCCTGGAGAAGCGCCTGACCATCGCCATGGCGCCAGAGCTGCAGACTGGCCGCTGGAGCCAGCCGCTGGAAACGCTCGCCCAGGAATTTCCCAGCCTGGAAATCGAGGTGCGCTCGGCCACCCAGGCCGAAGCCATCCGCCTGCTGCATGACGGCAGCGTGCAATTGGCATTGGTCTTCGAACGGCCTGGCATCGACGAGCGCGAGTCATTCCTGGAGGCTGGCAGCCAATTGCTGGTGGCCGTCGCCTCACCCCGCCATCCAGCCGGGCAGAACAACGGCATGCCGTTGCCGGAAGAGGCGTTCGCCGAACAGCGGCAAATAATCGTGGCTTCGGGCAAGGCCACCGGGTCGGACCCGCGCATGGTGTTGTCGCGGCGCATCTGGCTGACCGACAGCTACCTGGCCACGCTGGACCTGGTGCAATCGGGCCTTGGTTGGGCCTACCTGCCGCAGCCGTTGGTCGAGCCGTTGATTGCTTCGGGCGCGCTGGCCGAAGTGCGCTTCGACAACATGGCAAGCCGGTTGCGCTTGTGGGTGGACATCATCTGGGTCAAGTCGCGCCCGTTGGGCCTGGGCGCGCGGCGTTACCTTGACGTGATGCGCCAATGCTTTGAAACGGAATCCCCTAGGTCCTGAGCGATACGACCATCTCGTCCGAAAGCGAAAAATCCTACAACTGGTTAGGAAGCCAATAACTACCTGCAGTATTGATTCCCCGTTAGGTTTCTGCTCGCCATCAAGAAGAAAAGGAACTTCTCATGTCGAGCCAGTCCGCACAGGGCTACGTGCAGTCGGTCGATCACTTCGCCACTCGGCAGCGCAAGCCACAAGAGGCCCTCTACCTTTTACTCGACCCATTCGCTGGTTGCCCCCCTGAGCACCCGCTAGGCATCGCTGCCCTCAGCGAAGCGCTGGGTAGTGATGCCGTAACGCGCGTCGACTGCAGCGGGCTGGTGCAGGATCCCGAGTGCTGGCCAGCTCTGGTGCGGCTTGCCAAACCCGGGGATGCACCCACAGCCCTTGCCCCATTAAGCGCGACCTGCGCCGCTCGTGAATCAGCGGCTACCTGGCACTACGTGTGTGGCTGGCTGATCAGCGATCAACCCGCCGCCCTCATCGCCCAGCACATCAGCCAGCAGTGTCAGGTGCTGCACGAACCAAAACCACACGGCATCACCGCCTGGTTCGAACCCGTGCGGATGGCGCTGTTGCGCGCGACTCTGAAAAACGCGGGCGAAGTCCTCGGGCCGGTTCGCAGCTGGTTACATCCCGATGGTTGTGGCAGTTGCGAGGTATTCGAGCGGAAACCCATGGCTGGCGAACTGGCCGTCCCCGAGGCCGTGAGGGCGACCCAGCATGTTGCACCACAGATCATTCAACTGCTCTGTGCCTGGCATCGCCTGAGTGCCGTGCAGCATCCCCATGCACTCTGGCACTTCGCAGGCACCTCAGGCTTGCCGGAAAACGCACCCACCCATGCCATGAACCTGATCCTCAAAGCCTTCAGGCAGGGCCTGCGCGACCGCGCCGATATCCAGTGCATGTGCCTGCACATGCTCATGATCCACCCACTGCTCCTTCAGCACCCGACCATCCAGCACGACGTGGAGAAGGCAGCTGCCGGCGAGCAACGCCTGGCGGACCGCTTCGCCAGCTACGACGACTGTACCTGGTCGCACATCGTCGCCGGCCTGCCGCAGGCAAGGAGTTACTCATGAGCATCAGCAAAGCCATCCACATCGCCATGCAGGAAGAGATCCCCAACACCTACGGCACCTGTAATGCCTGCGAACGCTCCGGCCTGCCGATTCTGCTGCTGCGCGAGGCCTACGCCCCGCGCCCGGATACAGGGCACCCCTATCGCCTGGCAGACGATAGCGAAATCATCTTTCACCCGATGCACACCGACCAGTTGCGCCTCCTGCGCCAGGGTTATGTCTACGTACTGCTCGACCAGGAAATCTGGCAGGCCTACGAGGTAGCGGCGGAAGGTACCTTGCAGCGCTTTCCGGTATCACAGATGCCCTTGGGGCCACCCAGGTCGTTACCCAAGGTATGCGCCACCGAAGGCCACGATGTGATCGCCTCGTTCATCAACATCGATACCCTGCTCTACCGCAAGGCCTGGATCGCCTTCGCCAACGACCCCTGGCCCCGTGCCGTACTCGACCGCTATCGGCAAGGCATCGTCGACAGTGACCCGGGCACCCTCGCCCGCTTCGTCGAGGTGGACCTGAACACCGCACGCAACGACCCTGCCAGCCTCGGCATCGCCATGACCGACAGCTTCCGCTTCGGCCTGGAACAGGTGCTGGAGTTCTCTACCTTTTCCTCTGCCAGGTTTACCAGCGCTCATGGCTTTTACAGCCGCCTGGGCCGCTGGCATGAAACCCGCACGCATGTACGCAATGTCATTCAGCAGGAACAACTGCCCAATGGGCTGCTGGCGCTGACGCTGCCCGACCCGGTCGGCATGGTCATGGAGCTCAACGCGCAACGCACTGGCTGGGTGCAGGCCCTGCAGGAATGGCGGGCGCAACCGCAGCGGCACTTCGAGTACTTCACCTCGCAAGCACTACTGGGCATCCGCGAACTGCACGCTGCCATGGCTGCCGCGCAGGGTACCGAGGACGCGCAGCGGCAAGCCCGGCAGGTCGAGCAGTGGAACGACAGCCCGATCGCGGCCAAGGCGTATCTGCCGCCAGTGGACATCGACGCGCAGACCGAACGCAACATCGCGCGCAAACAGCAGGACGCCCGCGAGCGGCTGGAAGAGCGTTACGACGAAAGCGCCCGCGCGGCGTTCCAGGCCGATTACGACCGCGAACTGAAAAACTGGCAGTCGATGATCGACCAGGTTGGCGATCTGTATGCGCGGCACTATGCCAAGCGGGCGTTTCAGCAGATCGGCTACTACGACTATGACGCGACCTCCCCTGTTTCGGTGGAGTACTTCATCCAGATGATGGCCGCCTGCCTGGCCGGCGGGCCCACTGAAACCTTGCCGCAGGAGGGTCAGCCGCTCGGGATTACCCAGCATATCTGGCAGCAGCTGCTGGAAGACGACCGCAGCCTGCTTTACCAGGCACTGCTGGCCAAGAACCAGAAGCTGATGCAGCAGGTGGCCAGCGCGCTGGCCGGGGATGACTTCGGCAAGGTGTACGACATCATCAAGGGCATCGCCGGCACCGCCGACGGGCAGCTGTTGATGATCAAGCCGATACAGGATGCCGTTGGCCAGTTGCTGGCCGCGACCAACAGCGCCGGGAATGCGCTCAGCCAGCACCTGAGTGAACGGACCAAGACCCTGATCGGCCATGTGCATCGCTCGGCGTTTGCCCTGTTTGCCGGGCAGCAGGTAACGCCGCTGCGGGTGTCGCTGACAGTGGACGAATACATGAGCCTGCTCAATGAAGCCCTGGAGGCGCGGACCGATGCGTTTCTGCAGCAGGTAGACAAGCAGTTCCGTGACCCACTGGGCCGCAAGGTGCGGGCCATGGTGCTGAGTGGCGCGATCAATATTGCGGCAGCGGGTAACCGTAGCCAGATGATCGAGGTGATGCTCTGGACGCTCGAAAGCGCCGAGAGTTTGCAGGCGCGGTTGGTGCAGTTGCACGAAGGTGCAGCCGGTGGCGTCGGGGCGCTGGTACGCAATGTTGCGATTGGTGCGGGTACGCTGCGTGCGCAGGTTACGAGTGGTTTGAAGATCAGTTCTACGGCCGCGCAAAGCCTGGCAAGCGATGCGATGCGCAGCCTGCGGGATGCTGCAGCGAGTAGCGGAAGCGTCGGGCTGCTATTTGCCTTGGGCAGCATGTGGTTC
The DNA here is from genome assembly GCF_036784815.1 of Pseudomonas sp. TE3-3-F2023. Classification (NCBI taxonomy): domain Bacteria; kingdom Pseudomonadati; phylum Pseudomonadota; class Gammaproteobacteria; order Pseudomonadales; family Pseudomonadaceae; genus Pseudomonas; species Pseudomonas sp. TE3-3-F2023. Next base: position 4,673,114 of record NZ_CP145113.1, read on the forward strand.
CATCAGGACAGCCTGGGAAAGAACTATCGAGCGTTGCAAGAGACACATCAGGACAACCCGGAGGCGCTTGCGGCGATCTGGTCTTCTTCCCTGGGTTTGTTGGGGGCGAGTGTGGAGGCGGCAGGACTGGCTGTTGCACTCATACGCCCGAAGATACCGTGGCCCGGAACAGTGACGACAACGTCTTTGGGAACCGGTATTGCTCGATACGGCGCCGGCATTGCGGGAATAGCTGGAATGATGGATGGGGCACAGTACCTGTTCGCCAGCCTGCGTACTCATAAGCGCGGAGATTTAACGTCCGCAGATGGATACAGGACTGCGGGCATAATGGCTGGCGCTTCCGCCATTGCAGGTGTACTTGGAGCTTTCGGACCCGCCACATTATTTGGCCCAATCGGTATAGCTATCATTCTAGGACTGGCCGCCTATGCAATAGCTTCCGAGGCAAAGCAAAACGAATCCTCTTCAACAGAGCTTTGGGCTCGTCAAAGCAGATGGGGATTATCTGAAGACAACCGTCTCTGGACCGAAGCGAAGCATCTTGACACTGCAATTGGTGCTTTGAATGCGGCAGCAATTGGCGTTCAAGCCGAGATTTCCATAAGGACTCAACTCACCAATCATACGAACATGCAGACTTCCGAACCAAAAGGGATGATAATCGGCAACGAGCCTGCAATACCCGCAGAATACACACTCAATTATTACTTCCTCTTGCCTAAATACGCCGAGGGTACATCTCGCCATGAGTGGCATTTAAGCATTCATCGTACTGGCGCTCAAAGAGAAATCATCACCGTATCGGGTGATAGTACTCCGACTAACCAATTGCAGATCAGCCTACCAAAGGGGAAGGGAGTCTTTGGCCATATTGACAACCCACAACCTTTGGTGCGTTTCAACAACAAGAACAATACGTTGACCATACAGGGAGCTCTGCCTTTACTGATAGATCATCACATCAACGCAATTGAACTTAGCCTGCGTTACTGGCCAGACAAGCAGGACGAACTTGGGCATGCCCATGTAACAATAACAGAAAACTACATGCACAGCTTGGAGCCCCTGACAAAATGGCCCGACCCTTATTAAATCCTGCCTGCCCGGGCTGGAAGGAAGACCTCCCCGACCCTTACACAGTCAACTCAATAGAAAAATATATGGGCAATCAAATACCTAACCATCAGTGCATGACTTACTTAGAGATTCCGCGACAAAGCGTATCCTCACGAGGGGTGATTTCAGCCTTTGCCTTCCTCTTGTGCATATTTTTTGCCTTTAGCCTTTACATGATGACACTTACGCTCGATCCCCGAAATTTTAAATCGCTGCTGCTCTCAATACCTGAAGTCTTCCTGGTTAGCTGGCTGGTTACTATAGGCCTTCGCATGGATATTTCTCCACCTCGCGACGAACCCATCAGGTTCAACCGTGCGCGCCAGAAAATCTACGCCTACAACTTCAAACGCCAATGGTGGAACCCCTTCGACAAAGGCAAGGTCGTGCCGGTCAGTTACGAATGGTCTCAAGTCCGCGCCGAGCGCTGGTCACAAACCGGCGCCCTGCCAAACGGTGGGGTCATTTTCAAATGGGGTGTCATGCTGTCCGTCGTCGCGCCGGGCACGAACAACGTCATCGACCGTTTTCACCTGAGTACGATGGGTGCCGACCAGCATGCCTGGGCCTACATCTGCACCTACATGCAGGAAGGCCCCTCAGCTCTGCCACCACCCGGGGAACCCAAGGATCACAACGATGTGCTCTGGTGTGAGTTCGCCCTGCGCCTTGCACCCCGAGTAGAGTGGCCAGCGGAAATGGATCTGGAGTCGAGAACCGCCCCCTGAGATACTGTCTTACACTGCTTGCTCTGGCACCATCGCCGGCATGCCAGCTCTCATAGAACTGCACATGACTCATTGAATTAGCAGGGACTCTGTGGGAGCGGCTTCAGCCGCGAACACCGGCGCAGCCGGTGCCATGCACGGCGTTGGATTCTTCGCGGCTAAAGCCGCTCCCACAGGGTACGCGGGCCGCTTGCGAATTCAGTTTTCTACGCGACAGCGCAGCCCAAAGGGCTGGGCAATTTCTCTTAGACTGCGCATGACTCATTGAATTAGCAGGGACCCTGTGGGAGCGGGCATGCCCGCGAACAACGGCGCAGCCGGTGCCATGCATCGCTCTGGATTCTTCGCGGGGCAAGCCAGCACCCACCGGGGTTACATGGTCGGCGCCACCAACCTGTACCCCACCCCTGGCTCGGTGATGATGAACCGCGGCGCCGTGGGGTCATCGCCCAGTTTCTGCCGTAGATGCCCGACCACGATCCGCAGGTAATGGGTGTCATCCACATGGGTAGGCCCCCAGATATCCTTGAGCAGCTGCTGCTGGGTAATCACTCGCCCCGGATGCCCGGCCAGTTGCGCCAGCAGCGCATACTCCTTGCGGGTCAGCGCCACTTCCACGCCATCCAGGGTCACCCGGCGGAAGGCGAAGTCCACCATCAGCGGCCCAAAGCTGGCCGCCACTTCCGAGCCACCCGTCTGGGGCACCTGGCGCAGCAAGGCGCGCACCCGCGCCAGAAACTCCTGGATGCCGAACGGCTTGGTCACATAGTCGTTGGCACCGCCATCCAGCGCATCGACCTTCTGCACTTCACTGGCACGCACCGACAACACCAGCACCGGCACCGCGCTCCATTCGCGCAGGTCACGCAGTACCTGCTGGCCGTCCATGTCCGGCAGGCCCAGGTCGAGCACCACCAAGTCCGGCTTGCCCAGGGCCGCCTGGGCCAGCCCTTCCGCGCCGGTGGCAGCCTCGAGCACCTTGTAGCCTTGCGAGGCCAGGCTGATGCGCAGGAACTTGCGGATCTGCGGTTCATCGTCGATGACCAGGAGGGTGGCGGACTGACTCATGGGGTTTCGCTTTCGGTTTCAGGTTGAGGAGGCAGCGGCAAGCATAAAGTGATGCTGGTGCCCTGGCCATCGATGCCTTCGCCCACCAGGATCTGTCCGCCATGGGCGCCGATCATGCCCTGGCAGATCGCCAAGCCCAGGCCGGTGCCCTGCCCGCCGCGGTCGCCGCGAGCGGCGGTATAGAACATGTCGAAGATCTTCTCGCGGTCTTCCACGGGAATGCCGGGGCCCTGGTCGCTGACGGCGAAGCACAACCGGGCGTCCTGCACCGACACCTGCAGCTCCAGCCGGCCATTGGCTGGCGAGAAGCGCGCGGCATTTTCCAGCACGTTGACCAGGGCTTGCTCGATCAACGCCGCATGCACGAACAGCAACGGCAGCTCGGCTGGCACGTCGGTGTGCAACCGCAGTGGCGCCAGCACCGCGCGCAAGCGGTTGAGCGCGCTGCCAACAATGTCGGCCGGGGCGACCCAGTCGCGGGCCAGTTTGAGGCCACCGTGACCAAGGCGCGTCATGTCGAGCAGGTTCTGGATGTAGCGGTCGAGGCGTTCGGCCTCGTTGCGGGTGCCCTCCAGCAGTTCGCGGCGGTCGGCGGTGGGGATCGCCTCGCCCAGCGCCAGCAGGCTGTCGATGCTGCCGCGCATGGCGGTCAGCGGGGTGCGCAAGTCATGGGAAACGGACGCAAGCAAGGCGCTGCGCAACTGCTCGGTTTCGCCATGCAGGCGCGCGGCCTCCAGCTGTTCGGCCAGCCGGGCGCGGGCCAGGGCCTGGGCCAGCGGCTGACCAAGGGCGGTGAGCAGGCGCCGGCGCGGGTCGCTGAGCGGCTGGCCGGAACGTGGGCGCACACCGAGCAATGCCAGGGGCTGTTCATCCACCGCCAGCGGCCACCACCACCAGCGGCCATTGGGCAGGGTGTCGCTGCCCTGACCGGCGGCCTGGCCATGCTGCCAGGCCCACTCTGCGGCGGCGCGCTCGTTATCGTTGAAGGCATGGGCTTCGCCGGTGGCCACTTGCAACTGACCTTCGACATTGCGCTCCAGCAGGCATACCTGCATGTCCTGCCAGCCGTTCAGGTGCTGGCCGGCGGCGTTGAACACCGCCTGGCGGTCGGTGGCCACGGTCAGCCGGCGCGACAGGTCGAGCAACTGGCTGGTCTGCGCCTGGGTTTCGCGCAGCGCCTGCAACTGCCGGCGCTGGCGCGCAGCCAGGTTGCCGGTGAGTGCAGCCATCAACAGAAAGAACACCAAGGTCAGCACGTCTTCTTCGCGCTGGATCCTGAACGACAGGTTGGGCGGGATGAACAGGAAGTCGTAGGTCAGGAACGACAGCACCGCGCAGGCCAGCGCAGGCCCCAGGCTGCTGCGCACCGCCACCAGCAACACCGCGGCCAGGAACACCAGCGAGATGTTGGGCAGGGCCAGCACACTCGACACCGCCCAGGCCAGGCCCGCGGCCATGAGCGTGGCCAGCAGCGCCAGCAGGTAATGGCGCCAGACCCACACCCGCCGCACCGCCGAACGTGGCGCTTGCGGCTGTGCGTCCCGGTCCAGCACGTTGATTTCCAGGCCGTGGCTTTCGCGCAGCAGCCGCGCGGCCACACCGGCACCGAACAGGCGTCGGCGCAGGCGGTCGCGGGACTGCCCGACCAGCACCAGGCTGGCCCGCCGTTCGGCGGCATGCTGGATCAGCGTGCGCACCACTTCACCGGCACGCAGCAGTACCACCTCCCCGCCCAGGCGTTCGGCCAGTTGCTGGGCAGCTTGCAGGCGCTGGCGTGCGGTTTCGTCGCGCAGGCGGCCGTTGTCCACATGCACCAGGCTCCAAGGCAGGTGGCGGCGTTGCGCCACGCGACTGGCATGGCGCACCAGCCGTTCGGCCTGGTCGTCGCCATCCACGCCCACCAGCAAGCGCCCACGCAGGGCCGGGGCCTCCTGGCCGCGTTGGCGATAGCCGTGGGCCAGGTCGGCATCCACCTGGGCAGCGGCGGTCTGCATGGCCAGTTCGCGCAGGGCGGTAAGGTTGGTTTGCGAGAAGAACGCATCGATGGCGGCCCGCGCCTGCTCGGGCACGTACACCTTGCCTTCGCGCAGGCGTTCGAGCAGCTCACGGGGTGGCAGGTCGATCAGCACCAGCTCGAAGGCTTCCTGCAGTACCCAGTCCGGCAGGGTTTCGCGCACTTGCACGCCGGTAATGTCGCGGACCTTGTCGTTGAGGCTTTCCAGGTGCTGGACGTTGACCGTGGTGTACACATCGATGCCGGCGGCCAGCAGTTCCTGCACGTCCTGCCAGCGTTTGGCGTGGCGGCTGCCGGGCGCATTGGTGTGGGCCAGTTCATCGACCAGCACCAGGGCCGGCGCGGCCTTGAGCAGGCCGTCGAGGTCCATTTCCTCGAGGGTGACGCCGCGGTACTGGCTGCGCAGCAGGGGTTGCTGCTGAAGGCCAGCGAGCAATACCTCGGTTTCGGCGCGGCCATGGGTTTCGACCACCCCGGCCAGCACCTGCACGCCTTGGCGTTGCTGGGCGTGGGCGGCCTGGAGCATGGCGAAGGTCTTGCCGACGCCGGGGGCGGCGCCAAGGAACACCTTCAGCCGGCCCCGGCCGGATCGCGGGAGGGTAGCCAACAGCGCGTCTGCGCGGGCGGAGTCACTCATCTTTCATCCTTTGCTATTTCCAGCAAGCAGCAAATTCAGGGACAAACACCGTACCTGCGGGAGCGGGTTCACCCGCGAATACGATGGTGGCGCCACTATCGCATTCGCAGGTGAACCCGCTCCCACAGGGTCCCTGCTAGCCCCCCAAGTCATCTATCAATGGCTGAGGTTTTCCAAGGCCTGGTTCAAGGCCAGCACATTGACCACCGGCGGGCCGATCAATGGGTGGAGGGTGGCCTCTTCCAGCAAGCCTTGCAAGCGCTCCACCGGCAACTGCCGTGCCGCCGCCACCCGCGGGATCTGATAGGCCACTGCCTCCGGCGGCAGGTGCGGGTCGAGGCCGCTGCCCGAAGTGGTGAGCAGCGCCTGGGGCACCGGCCCCTGCTGCGCCTGGTACAACGCAGCCGCATCGCCCTTGACCCGCTCGGCCAGTGCCGGATTGCTCGGCGACAGGTTGCTGGCGCTGCTGGCCACGGTGGCATAGGCGCCCGCCGATGGCCGCGCGTGGAACCAGCCATCGCCCTGGAAATCCTGGGCGATCAGAGCGGAGCCACGTACCTGGCCCTGGCCATCGCGCACCAGGCTGCCATTGGCCTGGCTGGGGAAAGCCACCTGGGCAATACCGGTCACCGCCAGCGGATACAGCGCACCGGTCACCAGGGTCATCAACAGGGCCAGGCTCAATGCCGGGCGTACATAAGCATTCATGGTGGCCTCCTCAGACCAGGTGCAGAGCATTGAGCAGCAGGTCGATCAGCTTGATCCCGGCAAACGGCACGACAATGCCGCCCAGCCCGTAGATCAGCAGGTTGCGCCGCAGCAGGTGCGCCGCACTGGCCGCCTGCACCCGCACGCCGCGCAGCGCCAGCGGGATCAAAACGATGATGATCAGCGCGTTGAACACAATGGCCGACAGAATCGCACTCTGCGGGCTGGCCAGGTGCATCAGGTTGAGCACGCCCAGCTGCGGGTAGATGGCGGCGAACAGCGCCGGCAGGATGGCGAAGTACTTGGCCACATCGTTGGCGATGGAGAAGGTGGTCAACGCGCCACGGGTCACCAGCAGCTCCTTGCCGACCTGCACCACATCCAGCAACTTGGTTGGGTCGCTGTCCAGGTCGACCATGTTGGCCGCCTCGCGCGCGGCCTGGGTGCCGTCGTTCATGGCCATGCCCACATCTGCCTGGGCCAGGGCCGGGGCGTCGTTGGCGCCGTCGCCGCACATGGCCACCAGGCGGCCGTCGTTCTGCTCCTGGCGGATGCGCGCCAGCTTCTTCTCTGGCGTGGCCTCGGCCAGCACGTCATCCACGCCGGCCTCGGCAGCGATGGCGGCGGCGGTCAGCGGGTTGTCGCCGGTCACCATCACCGTGCGGATGCCCAGCTTGCGCAGCTCGGCAAAGCGCTCGCGGATGCCGGGCTTGACCACATCCTTGAGGTGGATCACGCCGAGCAGGCGCTTGTCGATGCACACCAGCAATGGTGTGCCGCCGCTCTGAGCGATGCGCTCCACTTCGCGGGCCAGCGCCGGGGGCATTTCCAGGCGTTGCATGCCGACGAATGCCAGCACTGCGTCGACGGCGCCCTTGCGATAGCGGTGCTGCTGCAGGTCGATGCCCGACAGCCGCGTCTCGGCGCTGAACGCCACCGCATCGAATTGCCCGGCGGCCGGTTCGACGAAGTCATGCAACTGGCGCAGGTACTCGACGATCGACTTGCCCTCGGCGGTGTCGTCCGCCAGCGAGGCCAGCAAGGCGCCCTCCCCCAGCTCGCGGGCGGTGATGCCCGGCGCGGCGTGCAGGGCGCTGCAGCGGCGGTTGCCGAAGGTGATGGTGCCGGTCTTGTCGAGCATCAGCGTGTGCACGTCACCGGCCGCCTCCACCGCGCGGCCGGAGCGGGCGATGACATTCAGCCGCACCAGCCGGTCCATGCCGGCAATGCCGATGGCCGACAGCAGGCCACCGATGGTGGTGGGGATCAGCGTCACCAGCAATGCGGCGAGGAAGATCAGCGGCAGGCTGCCACCAACGAAGTGGGCGAACGGCTGCAGGGTCACCACCACGATCAGGAAGATCAGGGTCAGGCCGATCAGCAGTATGTCGAGGGCGATCTCGTTCGGGGTCTTCTGCCGCTTGGCGCCTTCGACCAGGGCAATCATGCGGTCGAGGGTGGATTCACCCGGGTTGCTGGTGATGCGGATCAACAACCAGTCGGAGACCAGCCGGGTATTACCGGTCACCGCCGATCGGTCGCCGCCGGACTCGCGGATCACCGGCGCGGACTCGCCAGTAATGGCGGCCTCGTTGACCGCAGCGATACCTTCAAGCACCTCGCCGTCACCGGGGATCATTTCACCGGCCACCACGCGCACCACATCGTCCTTGCGCAGCGCGCTGGCCGCGACGGTCTCGTAGCTGCCATCACGCTTGCGAAGCTGGGCGGTCAGGCCTTGGCTGCCGGCCCTGAGGCTGTCGGCGCGGGCCTTGCCACGGCCCTCGGCAAGGGCCTCTGCGAAGTTGGCGAACAGCACGGTGAACCACAGCCACAGGGCGATCTGCACGGCAACGCCGGTGCTCACGCCGCTACCGGGTGCGAAACACAGGACGGTGGTCAGTAGCGCAGTCAAGGCGACTACCAGCATCACCGGCGAGCGCTTGAGCTGGCGCGGGTCGAGCTTGACGAATGCCTGCACCAACGCCGGGCGCCACAACGCGGCGAAGCGGGTCTGGTCCTTGGCACTGTGCCGGGCTTGTACTTCAGGAATGGGCATGTTCATGGTCGGTCCTCAAAAACCCAGGCTCAAGTGTTCGGCGATCGGCCCAAGGGCCAGGGTCGGCAGGAAGGTCAGGCCACCTACCAGCAGGATGGTGACCAGCAGCAGGCCGGTGAACAGCGGGCCATGGGTGGGGAAGCTGTTCAGCCCCTGAGGCGCGCTTTTCTTCGCCGCCAGACAGCCAGCCAGCGCCAGCACCGGGAGGATGTAGCCGAAGCGGCCGACAAGCATGGCCAGGCCGATCATCAGGTTGTGGAACACCGTGTTGGCACCGAAGCCGGCAAAGGCCGAGCCGTTGTTGGCCGTGCCCGAGGTGTAGGCGTACAGCAGCTGGCTGAAACCATGCGCCCCCGGATTGCTCACTGCACCTGCCGGGCCTGGCAGGCTGGCCGCGATGGCGCCGAGCACCAGCACGCCGACCGGCATCACCAGCAGGGTCGCCACCAGCAACTGCACCTCGCGGGCCTGCAGTTTCTTGCCCAGGTATTCCGGGGTGCGGCCGATCATCAGCCCGGCCAGGAACACTGCGATAAGCACGAACAGTAACATCCCGTACAGCCCTGCCCCGACGCCGCCGAAGATCACTTCACCGACCATCATGTTGACCATCGCCACCATGCCGGTCAGTGGGTTGAGACTGTCGTGCATGGCATTGACCGAACCGTTGGAAGCAGAGGTGGTAGTCACTGTCCACAGCACCGAGCCGGTGGTGCCGAAGCGGCTTTCCTTGCCCTCCATGGGGGCGCTTTGCTGTACCTGCGCGCTCTCGAGGGCCGGGTTGGGCTGGTACTCGGACCACAACGCCGTGCTGCCGCCGATCAGGAACAGGGCAAGCATGCAGGCGAGGATGGCGCGGCTCTGCCGCAGGTCCTTCACGTAGTGACCAAAGGTGAACACCAGCGCCACCGGAATGAGAATGATCGAAGCCACCTCGAACAGGTTGCTCCAGGCCGTGGGGTTTTCGAACGGGTGCGCGGAGTTGACCCCGAAGAAGCCACCGCCGTTGGTACCCAGCTGCTTGATGGCGATCTGGCTGGCGGCCGGGCCCAGCGGGATGGTCTGCTCGGTGCCTTGCAGGGTGACCGCGTGGGCGTAGTCGGCCAAAGTTTGCGGTACGCCCTGCCATACCAGCAGCAACGCCAGCAGCAGGCACAGCGGCAGCAGGCCGTAGAGGGTGGCGCGGGTCATGTCGACCCAGAAGTTGCCCAGCGTCGTGGCGCTGCGCCGGGCGATGCCACGGCACAGGGCGACCAGCACCGCCAGGCCGGTGGCGGCGCTGACGAAATTCTGTACGGTCAGGCCTAGCATCTGGCTCAGGTAGCTGACCGACGCCTCACCGCTGTAGGCCTGCCAGTTGGTGTTGGTGACGAAGCTGACTGCGGTGTTGAACGCCAGCGACCATTCCTGGCCGGGCAGATGCTGCGGGTTGAACGGCAGGTAGCCCTGCAACAGCAGCACGGCGAACAGCAGCAGGAACCCGGCCAGGTTGAAGGCCAGCAGGGCCAGGGTGTACTGCTGCCAGTTCTGCTCCTGGCCGGCGCGCACGCCCGCCACCCGGTAGCAGGCTTGCTCGACCGGGCCCAGGATGGGAGACAGCCAGGTGCGTTGGCCTTCCATGACCTTGAAGTAGAACCGCCCAAGCCAGGGTGCCGGTAGCAGCACGATGGCGAAAAATGCCAACAGCAAGGCGAAATCGTAACTGTGCATGGCCGCTCCCTAGCTGCGATCGGCGCGCAACAGCGCCACCAGCAGATAAAACGCCAATGCCACTGCCAGCAGCAGTGACAGCCCGTCGAGCATGTTCATGTGTGGTTCTCCCCGTGGTGCGGCTTGGGCCGCTTTGGGGAAATTGTCCGAGCGAACGGCGTAAAGGGGCGAGATTGTGGGGTGGGGATGGGAATAAAGAAGGCGTAAAAATCGGGTATTGAGGCTGCCTGAACCGGCCTCTTAGCGGGTGAACCCGCTCCCACAGGGACCGCACCACTCTCCCGGGCTGCGGAGATCCTTGTGGGAGCGGGTTCACCCGCGAAGAGGCCAGTACAGATTTACTGCCGAGGCGGCTGCGGGACGGCGTTGCGGCTCCAGTCCAGCAGCAGGCTGTAACCGACCGCCAGCAAGGTCGGCCCGATGAACAGGCCAATGAAGCCAAAGGCAATCAAACCGCCGAACACACCCAGCAGCACGATAACTAACGGCAGGTTGCCGCCACGGCTGATCAGGTACGGCTTGAGCACGTTGTCCACGCCGCTGATGACGAACGTGCCCCAGACCCCCAGGAACACCGCCATGCCGTATTCGCCCTTCCATACCAGCCAGCCGGTGGCAGGGATCCAGGCCAGTGGCGGGCCCATGGGGATCAGGCTGAGCATGAAGGTCACCAGCCCCAGCACGATGGCCCCGGGCACGCCGGCGATCAGGAAGCCGATCAACGCCAGCACGCCCTGCGCGGCGGCCGTACCGATTACCCCGTTGACCACCCGCTGCACCGTACCGGCCACCAACTCCAGGTAATACTCGGCGCGGTCGCCCATCAGGCGGTGCAGCAAGCGCAGGACGAACGCCGACAAGCGCGGGCCGTCGCGGTAGAAGAAGAACACGAACACCAGGCTCAGGGTCAGCTCCAGCACGCCGCTGCCGATCTGCGCGCTGCGCGCCAGCAACCAGTTGCCCACCTGCCCCAGGTGCGGCTTGACCGAGGCCAGCAAGGCCGCGCCCTGCTGGTCCAGCGACTGCCACCAGCTGACCAGACGCTCGCCAACCAGCGGGACGCCACCCAGCCACGCCGGAGCATCGGGCAGGCCGTCCACCTGCACGTCACGCACGAACGCCGTCGCATCGCGAATGTGATCGGCCAGGTTGAACCCCAGCCACACCAGCGGCAGCGCCACGATCAGTATCCAGGCAGTGGTCAGAAGGCTGGCCGCCAGGGTTTCGCGCCCGCCCAGTGCACGCGTCAACAAACGCATCAACGGCCAGCTCGCAAAGGCCAGGATGGCCCCCCACAACAGCGCTGAAATGAAAGGTGCCATTACCCACAGACCGGCCCCCAGCAGCGCCAGCAGCAGAATCTGTACCAGCAAGCGGTCATTGTTAGCCATGGTGGTGCTCGTTCAACGGATCAGTTCAAGGTGCAGGCCATCGGTAGGCGCGCTACCGACTTCGAGGCGGCCACCGCGCACCCCTGCCTTGACCAAGGCCTCGCGCCAGGCTTCAGCCTGGGCGCCGCTCAGGCTGGCACGCAGGGTGCTGTCGAGGTTCAGGCTGCGGGCCAGCAGGTTCGCCCAGGCGTCTTGCGGCGCGGCCAGGTCAGGGTAGTCGAGCTTGCCCGTGTCGCGCATTTCGCGCAGCACCGTGGCGGCGGTCGGCAGCAGTTCGCCCAGCGGGCTGCCGGCGACGAACTCTTCCACGTGCAGGTAGGCGCGGCGGTTGCCGCGGGTGACGCTGTACAGCGCGACCAGGGTGTCGGCCTGCTCCGCCGAGCGGCGCAGCAGGATGAACGCCTGCTGCTCGTCGCCGCCGTTGAGGCGGGCATTGCCGAACACATCATTGGCCCACAGGCTGGCCTCGCCGCAATCGCGGCCCTGGCACCAGAACAGCGGGTAGCCCCCGTCGCGCTGTAGTGCTTCGCGAGCGCTGGTGAAGGCTTCGCGGGCGGTACGCTCGACCGGCAGTTCGTAGGTTACCGAGCTGACCTGGCCACGACTTTCGACCTTGTCCTCGACCCGCAGGCGGCCGCTGATCTTGCGCAGCGGGCCCATGGGGTAGACACGCTCCTGCTCCACGGCCGGGCGCTGGTCGACCACCTTGGCGTCCACCGGTACCGGCAGGCTGCCGGCCCACAAAACGGGGCTGGCGAGCATCAGGCAGGCAGCGAAGGCATTACGGATGGCAACAGGCGCGCTCATTGGCGAACCAGGCGGCGCTCAGCGCCGAGGTGAAGCTCCAGGATGTCTGGCAGTTGCATGGTTGTCTCCCTGTTCAACCCGCCAAGCCTCGACACTTGTCCGGTGCAAGTCAAGCAAAGCCAAAGAAGCGATTGAAACAGTCTGCGACAAGGGCCGCGCCCTGCTCATCGTTCAGGTGCAGGTGATGGCCACCGGGCAGTGTCACCTGCTCAAAGGGTAGCTGCTCCAGCAACCCGGTGTGGCGCGCCAGCATGCCGTCGGCGGCCACCACCAGGCGCGCCGGGCAATTCACCCGGCGCACATAGGCCATGGCCTGGGCCTCGCTCAGGCGCACTGGCGAAGGCAGGGTCAGGCGGCTATCGCTGCGCCAGCTGTAACCGCCGGGCACCGGCATCAGGCCGCGCTGGGCCAGCAGCTCGGCCGCCTCGCGGCTGACCGCGACCATGCCTTTCATGCGTGCCTGCACGCCCTGCTCCAGGGTCGTGTACACCGACTTGCGCTTGCCATCCAGGCGTAACTGGGCCTGCAGTGCCATGCCCAGCCGCTCACCGGCATCCTGCTCGGCGCCGGTCGGCGGGATGACCCCGTCGATCAGGGCCAGATGGCTGACCCGCTCCGGCAACGCGCCAGCCAGTTGCACCGAAATGATTGCCCCCAGCGAATGGCCCAGCAGGGCGAAACGTTGCCAACCCAGCTGCTCGGCCACCCGCAGCACATCATGGGCGTAGTCGGCCAGGGCATAGCCGGCGCCAAGCGGCCGGTGCTCGGAGTAACCATGCCCGGCCAGGTCCAGGGCGACGATGCGCAAGCCTTTCAGCTGCGGCGCCAGGCGGGCGAAGCTGTTGGCGTTGTCCAGCCAGCCATGCAGGGCGATTACCGGCAGTCCGTCATCAGGGCCGAACAGGTGCGCCGCCAGTTCGATATGGCCCAGACTCAGGCGGACTTCCTCGACCTGCGCGCTCATGCCTGGCTCCAGCGGTCGAACAGGCCCTTGATCAGGCTGGCGGTGTCGGTTGGCCGCTCCAGCGGGAACATGTGCCCACCCGGCACGCTGTGAAACTCGCCCCTGGGCATGCCGCGCACGGCCAGGGTGTGGTGGCGGCGAATGACGTTGCTGCGCTCGCCGCGGACCATGGCCAGCGGCACCTGCAATTGCCGCGCGGGCGCTGGGCTGGTATGCGGGATGCTGCGGTAGATGCTGATTTCCGTGGCTGGGTCGAAGCGCAACTGCAGCCCCTGCTCCATCGCCTGCAGGCCGTGCTCTATGTAGGCATCGAGGCAATCGGGGTCGAAATGGCGGAACAGTGACTTGCCGGCGAAATAGTCCCGGGCACTGTCGCGGTCATTGAAGGTTTCGCGGCGCCCCAGGGTGCGGCCAGCCGGGGTGATACGGTCGATGAAGCCGAAGCGCTTGGCGGTACGCAGCAGCCATTGGTCTGCGCGGGTGAGCACCGGCGAATCGAGCATCACCACGCCGCGGTAGTACTCAGGGCGGCGCAAGGCTGCGTGCAGGTGCAACACCCCGCCCAGCGAATGGCCGACGCCCCACACCGGCTGGTCTTGCCGAGCCAGGTGGTGCAGCAGTTCATCGACCAGGCTCTGCCAGTTGTCGTCCACCGGAAAGCGCGGATCGTGCCCGTGCTGGGCCAGGTGCTGCACCTGGTAGTCCGGTGCCAGAGCGGCGAACAGCTTGCCGTAGGTGGCCGAGGGGAAACCGTTGGCATGGGCGAAGAAGATCTGCTGCGACATGGCGCCGGGTCCGGGTGGGGGATGATGGCCCATTGTCGGTATCGCGGGGCAGTTCGGCAACGTCCGGATAGGTCATCGGCGAGGGCTATCAGGTCAGGCTGAGAGCTCAGGCCGGCGATTTGATCGCCCGGAGGTTCATCAGCCCAGCCAGCGGCCAGTCCCCTTCCAGCTCCGCCAGGCTTGCAGTGCTCATGCCTGCCGGCTGCTGCTGGTGGCCATGCTGCAACACCCCCACCAGGGTACCCACCAAAGGCTGGTGGCTGACCAGCAGCACATGCTCCAGGCCTAGGCGCTCGATTTCGCCGATGACCTGCTGCACATCACTGTCGGGCGTCAGCCAGGGCACGGTGCGCACCGGCTCGGCGAAACCCAGGGTGTCGTGCACCAGGGCGGCCGTTTGCTGGGCGCGTACGTAAGGGCTGGCGATGATCGCCTGCAGCGGCTGACCCAGCAGGCGGGCGGCGCTGTGCAGCACCTGCTCGCGACCATGGGCGGTCAGCCGGCGCTCGGCATCGCTGTTGGCCCGCGGCTCCGCTTCACCGTGGCGCAGTACCCACAGCTTCACAGCTTGGGCTCCTCGTCACGCACCGGGTGCGGGGCCGGGGTCACGGCGTGCGGTGCCTCGCCTTCCGGGGCTCGCGGTGCCGGCCAGTCGGCGAACGGCCAGGGCTTCTGGTCGCTGTGGAAGCTGCCGAAGCGGCCGATCTGCGCCAGATACTGGCTCAGGCTGTCACCGAAGTTCATCAGGCTGGCGCTGGGGGCGCCGTACACCAGGCGGTAGATCAGTTGTACCAGCACCAGGCCACCGAGCAGCAGCTCGGCCAGCTGCCAGACCACCAGGAACACCACCATCCACAGGACCCGCAGGATGATCGACTCGCGCTGGGCGCGTTCGGGCGTATCGTTCATGTGTTGCTCCTTGCTGTTGTCAGAGCCGCTGAAGGCTCAGTTGAAACCGCTGATGGAAATGAAATCGACATCGGTCTTGGGCTCGGCACGCATCAGGTGCTCGATCACCTGGTTCAGCGTGCGGCCTTCGAACAGGATGGCATGCAGGCCTGCCACCAGCGGCATGTAGACCTGCACTTCCTGCGCCTTGGCCTTGAGCACCTTGAGGGTGTTGACGCCTTCGGCCACTTCACCCAGGCGGTTGACCGCCTGCTCCAGGCTCAGGCCCTGGCCAAGCGCGTGACCGACCTGGTAGTTGCGACTCTTGGGCGAGGAGCAAGTGACGATCAGGTCACCGACACCGGCCAGGCCGAGGAAAGTCATGGGATTGGCACCCTGGCTGACGGCGAAGCGGGTCATCTCGGCCAGGGCGCGGGTAATCAGCATGCTCTTGGTGTTTTCGCCCATGCCCAATGCCACCGCCATGCCGGCGATGATGGCGTAGACGTTCTTCAGCGCCCCGCCCAGCTCGACGCCAAAGCGGTCGGCACTGGCGTAGACGCGGAAGGTGCGCCCATGCAGCACGGCCTGCACCTGCTGGCAGAGTTTTTCGTCCTCGCTGGCAACCACCGTTGCGGTCAGCGCATGTTCGGCGATTTCACGAGCCAGGTTGGGGCCGGACAGCACGCCGATGCGCGCCTCGGGGGCGATTTCCTCGAGGATCTGGCTCATCAGCTTGAAGCTTTGCGCTTCGATGCCCTTGGTCAGGCTGACCAGGCCTTTGCCGCGCAGCAGCTCGGCATGCGGGGCCAGCACGCTGCGCAAGGCGCTCGATGGCAAAGCGACGAAAATCAGCTCGCTGGCTTGCAGGGTGGCCAGCAGGTCGCTGACCGGCTCGACGCCGTCGTGCAGGCGGATGCCCTTGAGGTAGCGCGGATTCTCGCGATTGACGCGCATGGCCTCGGCCTGTTCCGGGTCGCGCATCCATTGGCGGACCGGCACACCGTTTTCTGCCAGCAGGTTCGCCACGGCGGTGCCGAAGCTGCCGCCTCCCAGAACTGCAACAGGTTGCTGTTCAGTCATATCCAATCCGTTAAAGCCAAAAATTAAGTGGCGACCCGGCCATTATACGGCTCGCCTGCGACAGAACCAGTGTCAGTACTGGCCTCTTCGCGGGTAAACCCGCTCCCACAGGTACAACGAAGCCTTCAGCAGCGGTGCGCTCTGTGTGGGAGCGGGTTTACCCGCGAAAGGGCCATCACAGGCAATGCAGATCACTGGCAAATACGCCAAGGTCAGTTACCATGCCTGTTTCAATCCTGATACAAGGCCGCTTTGTGTTCCCTGGCACGCCCCCGTACCCGCGCCTGCTCATACTGACTGCCCTGCTCGGTGGCCCGGCCGTGGCCGATGACCTGTTCATCGACAACACGGACCTGCCGCAGGTTCTGACCGCCACGCGCCTGAAACAATCCCCTGCCGCGGTCCCGGGCAGCATGACCGTGCTCGACAGCGAGCTGATCCGCGCCAGCGGTGCCCGCGACATCCCCGAGCTGCTGCGCCTGGTGCCGGGCATGATGGTGGGCTACAACGCCGGCAACCAACCCACGGTCAACTACCACGGCAGCAACGTCAACGATGCCCGACGCATGCAGGTGCTGATCGATGGCCGTTCGGTGTACCGCGCCGGCCTGGCCACGGTGGACTGGAGCGACATTCCGCTGGCAATGGAGGATATCGAGCGCATCGAGGTGTTCCGCGGCCCCAACACGGTCAGCTACGGCGCCAACGCGCTGATGGCAGTGGTCAACATTCTTACCCGCAACCCCGCCGACAGCCATGGCACGCGGCTGAAGATGACCCGCGGCCAGGACGGCATCAACGATTTCTACGCCAGCCATGGCTTCGGCTGGGAGGGTGGCGACATGCGCCTGTCGCTGTCTGGCCAGCAGGACGATGGCTTCGACGAGAACCAGTTCGGCCAGGACTACCGCGACAGCCGTCGGCTGACCCGCTTCAATATCAACGCCAGCCATAGCCTGGCGCACGACCAGACCCTGGAATGGCAACTGGCGGCGAAGGAAGGCAGCAACCAGCGGCCTTATACCTACCAGCCGGTGTTCGCCAAATACGAAGCCGGTAACAACGCTGACGTCAATGCCAAGGACTACGCCGGCTCATTGCGCTGGACCAAGGACTTCAGTTCCGAGCACAGCCTGTATATCCAGGGTTCTGCCCAGCATTTCGACCGCCAGCAGGTGTGGCGCGCCTGTGACGCCTTGCAGTCGTTCAGCCCGGAATTGACCCAGCTCTGGCAGATGAACCCTGACTTCGCCGAAAAGGTGGCGCGTGGCATTGCTACCGGCGCGCCACTTTCGACCAACGATCCCGTCATGAAAGGGCTTCTGGAGAAGGTCCAGCAGCAATGGGCGAACGGTGGCAAGCAGCAGGTCTGCGGCGACGTCGACCAGAGCACCCGCGAAACCCGCTACGACCTGGAAATCCAGGATACCCTGAGCCTGACAGACAGCCTGCGCCTGCTCAGCGGCATGAACTACCGCTATGATCGTGCCGACTCGCAAACCTACTTCAATGGCAGCATCGACGACCAGACCTGGCGCCTGTTCGGCCAACTGGAATGGCGCGCCGACGAGCACTGGATCCTGCAGGGCGGTGCCATGTTCGAGGACTCGCGCCTGTCCGGCAACTCGCTGACCCCGCGCGTGGCAGTCAACTACCTGATCACCCCGCGCCATGGCCTGCGTGCGGTGTACTCCGAGGCGGTGCGCTCGCCAGACATGTTCGAGAACAACGTCAACTGGAGCTACACGGTCAAGAACCTGACCCCCAACGCTTTCGGCCTGCAGAACGGCGAATACTTCGTCAAGACCCGCGGCCCGGGCGACCTCGACCAGGAACGCATGCGCTCGCGCGAGCTGGGCTACAACGGCTACTTCAGCGACATCGACCTGAACATGGATGTGAAGCTGTTCTACGACGAGATCACTGGAATGATCAGCGAGCCCCTGAAGAACAACCAGTACATCGCCAGCAACGCCAACAAGGCCCGTTTCAGCGGCAGCGAGGCGCAACTGGACTGGCGCCCGACCCTGCGCGACCGCCTGCGCCTTACCTACGCCTACGTGGATGCCTGGGCCAGCAACCCCGCCGACCGACGCCTCAGCGCGCGCAACAGCGGCTCGGCCGGATGGATGCGCGAATGGGGTGACGGTTGGTCCAGCGCGCTGTTCTATTACGGTGACGATGCGCTCAACCAGTACCGTTACGAGCGCCTGGACCTGCGCCTGGCCAAGCGTTTCCGGGTGCATGGCAGCAACCTGGAACTGGCCGCGCTGTGGCAACAGCGCCTGGACGACGAGCCGACCACGGCAATCCAGAATCGCTACGACAGCCGCCACCGCCTGAGCGTCAGCGCGGAGCTGGAGTTCTGATGGCCCTGCTGCTGCGCCTGTTGCTGTTGTGCCTGTGGCCAATGGGGCCGCTGTCCGCCAGCGAAATCGTGTTGGTAGGCGCGGAAGACCAGCCCGGCATTCGCAGTTTCGTCGCTGCGCTGGAAAACCGCAGGCCGCACGATCACGTGCATTTCCAGACTACCGCCGACCTGCCACGCCCGGGCAAGCTCAAGGCTGACCAGCGCCTGATCTTGCTGGACAACGCCGCACTGGAATGGCGCCTTGGGGAAAATGCCGGCCCGCCGGCCCTGGCCATGAGGGTCAGCCGGGTACAGGCTGAACAGCGCCTGGGAAAGTCGCGGCCCGCGTTCCTCACGCTGCTGTGGAGCGACCCGCCGCTGGGCCGGCAGTTGCGCCTGGCGCGCTACCTGCTGCCGCAGGCCCGGCGCATTGGTGTGCTGTACGGTGAGCACAGCAGCTTTCTGCTCGAAGAGCTGCGCCATGCCGCCCGCCCGCTGGGCCTGGAGATTATCGCCCAGGACTGGCCCGACCCTCGCGACAGCCGCCCTCTGCAACATTTATTGGCCAACAGTGACGTTCTGCTGGGCCTGGACGACGCCGACCTGTTCAACTCCAAGACTGCGAAGAACCTGCTGTTGAGCAGCTACGGCCGTCAGATGGCGCTTATCGGCCCGAACGCCGGGTTCGTCCGCGCCGGCGCCCTGGCCAGCACCTTCAGTGACCAGGACGACTGGCTGGCGGTGCTCGACCAGTTGCTCGACCAGCCACCGGCGCGCTGGCCACGCAGCCTGTACCCGGTGCGCTTCGGCGTCAGCGGCAACCAGCAGGTGGCGCGCGCCCTGGGCCTTGAACCGATCGATCCGAACGCCGCCGCCAAGGCCCTGGCCGAAGGAGAACCCACCCCATGAGCAAACGCCTGAGCTGGGACATCCACACCCGCACCCAGATCATCAGCCTCGGCCCTGCCCTGCTGCTGACGTTGCTGCTGATCAGCTTTTTCACCTTCGTGCGTATCCAGGACCTGCGCCAGGAACTGAACCACACCGGGCAACTGATCGCCAACCAGCTGGCGCCAGCCTCGGAATACGGGGTGATCTCGGGCAACAACGAAGTGCTCGAGGGCCTGATGCGCGCCACGCTCAGCATTCCCCACGTGCGCTTCCTCGAGGTGCAGGACAGCCGCAACCACATCCTTGTCTATGTGGAGCAGTCCGACGAAAGCGCCAACCGCGCGCAGCGCGTCGAAGTGTTTCAGGCGCCCATCCGCCTGCAGCAGATCCGCCTGGACAGCGACTTCCTGCAACAGGGCAAAGCCACCACCCCGGCCATCGGCGACGATTACCTGGGCCGGGTCATCGTCGGCATGTCCGATGACGCCTTCAGCCAGCGCCAGCAGGAAATCGTGATCAAGGCCGGCATCCTCGCACTGTTCGCCCTGCTGTTCACCTTCCTGCTGGCGCGCCGCCTGGCCCTGAGCCTGGCCAAGCCGATCAGCGACATGGGCCATGCGGTCAAGGCCATCCAGCAGGGCGAGTACCACACCCTGTTGCCGGTGGTCGATGACAGCGAACTGGGCCACCTGGCGCGCCACATCAATAACCTGGCCCACGCCCTGGAGCAGGCCAGCAATGAACAGAAGCAGGCCATTGCCGAGCTGATCCAGGCCCGCGAGGAGGCCGAACAGGCCAACCGCGCCAAATCGGACTTCCTGGCGATGATGAGCCACGAGCTGCGCACGCCGATGAATGGCGTGCTGGGCATGCTGCAGTTGCTGGAAACCACCCAGCTGAACAGCGAACAGGCCGAGTACACCGCAGTGGCCAGCGAGTCCACAGGGCACCTGCTCAAGGTCATCAACGACATCCTCGACTTCTCGCGCATCGAACGCGCCGCGCTGCAGCTGGAACACATCGACTTCAACCTGGGCGAGCTGATCACCAGCAGCGTCCAGTCATTCCAGCACAGTGCCCAGCAGCGCGGCCTTGCCCTGCACCTGCAACTGCCAGCGGGTATCGAGCAGTTGCAGGTGAACGGCGACCCCACGCGCATCCGCCAGATCCTGCTCAACCTGATTGGCAACGCGCTGAAATTCACCGAACGCGGCCAGGTACAGGTCGAGGCGCGCTGGCAAGTGCTCGACCGGCAACTGATCTGGCTGACCTGCAGTGTGCGTGACACCGGTATCGGCATCGACAACGAGCGCCTGGAAATGATGTTCGTCGCCTTCCAGCAGGCCGACAGCTCGATTTCCCGCCGCTATGGCGGCACCGGGCTGGGGCTGTCGATTGCTCGCACCCTGGCCGAACGCATGGGCGGCAAGCTGCGCGGCGAAAGCCGTGAAGGCCTGGGCTCCACCTTTACCCTGGAGATGCCTCTGGCTCTGGCCAGCCCTGCCCCGGTCTCGCTGACGCTGCCGAGCGCTGCGCCGCCGGCGGTGGCCGACAATGATCAGGTACTGCTGGTAGAGGACAACCCGGTCAACCAAAGTGTCATCGAGGCCATGCTGCGTAGCCTGGGGCTGGCGGTATGCACGGCCGAGGACGGCCTGGAGGCGGTCGAACGGGTCAGCCGGCAGCGTTTTGCCGCCGTGCTGATGGACTGCCGCCTGCCGCTCCTGGACGGCTATGAAGCCACTCGGCGTATCCGCCAGCTGCCCAACGGCGCCAGGCTACCGATCATCGCGCTGACCGCCAACGCCTTGCAGGGCGACCGCGAGCGTTGCATGGCGGCCGGCATGGACGACTACCTGAGCAAACCCTTGCGCCGCACCGAACTGCAGCGGGTGCTGCAGCGCTGGCTACCCGGTCAGACAACCGCGACTGGCGATAAATGCTAAAGTGCGGCAGTCTTAAACACTGGACAGGACCTTCATCGGACCTGAAAATAGACGTTTCAGTGCACACCTGTACTTCTTTCGCCGGGTGCACTGTGACTTTCACCACAACGCAATAGTCTACCTGTAGGCTGCCGCCTCGGACGCGATGCGTATCGGGCCGGCCGGGAAGATTCATCCCCTGCCGCAGGGGGTTATTGAGGAGCTCGCATGACCAAACAACACGCCTTTACTCGGGAAGACCTGCTGCGCTGCAGTCGCGGTGAGCTGTTCGGCCCAGGTAATGCGCAACTGCCCGCGCCGAACATGCTGATGGTCGATCGCATCACCCATATCAGCGAAGAAGGCGGCAAGTACGGCAAAGGTGAATTGGTCGCCGAGCTGGATATCAATCCGGACCTGTGGTTCTTCGCCTGCCACTTCGAAGGCGACCCGGTAATGCCGGGCTGCCTGGGCCTCGACGCCATGTGGCAGCTGGTAGGTTTCTTCCTCGGCTGGCAGGGCCTGCCAGGCCGCGGCCGCGCCCTGGGTTCGGGCGAGGTGAAGTTCTTTGGCCAGGTACTGCCGGAAGCCAAGAAAGTCACTTACAACATTCATATCAAGCGCGTCCTGAAGGGCAAGCTGAACATGGCCATCGCCGATGGCTCGGTCAGCGTCGACGGCCGCGAGATCTACACTGCCGAAGGCCTGCGGGTCGGCGTGTTCACCTCCACTGACAATTTCTAAGGGTTATTCGCATGCGCCGCGTCGTTATCACTGGTCTGGGCATCGTATCGTGCCTGGGCAATGACAAAGCTACCGTCACCGAAAACCTGCGCAACAGCCGTCCGGGTATCCGTTACAACCCGGAATACAAGGAAATGGGGCTGCGTAGCCAGGTTTCCGGGTCCATCGACCTCAACCTCGAAGAACTGATCGACCGCAAGGTCTACCGCTTCGTCGGCCACGCTGCTGCCTACGCCTACCTGGCGATGCAGGATGCGATCAAGGACGCCGGCCTGACCGAAGAGCAGGTTTCCAACCCGCGTACCGGCCTGGTGGCTGGCTCTGGCGGCGCCTCGACCCTGAACCAGATGGAAGCGCTGGACACCCTGCGCGAGAAAGGCGTCAAGCGCGTCGGCCCGTACCGCGTTACCCGCACCATGGGCAGCACCGTTTCGGCATGCCTGGCCACCCCGTTCAAGATCAAGGGCATCAACTACTCGATCTCGTCGGCCTGTGCCACTTCGGCACACTGCATCGGCACCGCCCTGGAGCAGATCCAGTGGGGCAAGCAGGACATCGTCTTCGCCGGTGGCGGTGAAGAAGAGCACTGGAGCCAGTCGTTCCTGTTCGATGCCATGGGCGCCCTGTCGACCAAGCGCAACGAAACCCCGGAACTGGCCTCGCGCGCCTACGATGCCGACCGTGATGGCTTCGTCATCGCTGGCGGCGGCGGCATGGTGGTGGTCGAGGAGCTGGAACACGCCCTGGCCCGTGGCGCCAAGATCTACGCGGAAATCGTCGGCTACGGCGCCACTTCCGACGGCTACGACATGGTTGCGCCAAGCGGCGAAGGTGCCATCCGCTGCATGCAGCAGGCGCTGTCGACCGTCGACACCCCGATCGACTACCTGAACACCCACGGCACCTCGACCCCGGTCGGTGATGTTGCCGAGATCAAGGGCGTTCGCGCCGTGTTCGGCGACAAGGCACCGAAGATCAGCTCGACCAAGAGCCTGTCGGGCCACTCGCTGGGCGCTGCCGGCGTACACGAGGCGATCTACTGCCTGCTGATGATGGAAAACAACTTCATCGCCGGCTCCGCCAACATCGATGAGCTGGACCCGGAGGTCGCCGACCTGCCGATCCTGCGCAAGACCGAAGAAAACGCCAAGATCGACACGGTCATGAGCAACAGCTTCGGCTTCGGCGGCACCAACGCCACCCTGGTGCTCAAGCGCTGGGAAGGCAAGTAAGACGCTGCTGCGGTAAACGAAAACGCCCCGACTGGTTCGGGGCGTTTTCATTTGTATCGCCTGTACCGGCCCTATCGCCGGCACAGGAAAACCCTTATTTCTGCCTGGGCAGTACAGCCAGAAAATTCTCCCTGGCCACCTTGTTGGCAACTTGTTCCGGCAATGCATCCAGAAACGGCCTGAACCCATGCATCTGCTCGCCAAGGCTACCAAACCGCCCCACCACATCCGAACCCAGCATGAACCTATCAGGGAACTTTTCGACCAGTGCCAGCCACTCCTTTCGTGGCACACCCCGGTCATCCAGCAGGTAGGGTTCCAGCACGCTCCACGACAAATCGACATACAGGTTCGGGTAATCCTCCAGCAACCGCGTCAGCACCGGCAGCAGAAAGTCCATCTGCGTCTGGTGCCGGTGAATCTCCATGCTGCTGCCCGCGTGCGCCCAGATGAACCGCGTGTGTGGGTGATTGCGCAGCGGCTCTTCGATCTCCGCCAGGTACAAAGGGTTGCGCTCGCGCTTGGAGGTGATGTTGGAATGCAGCAGCACCGGCAGGTCGCGCTCGGCCGCTAGGTGGTAGATACGCGTCATGGCTTCGTTGTTGGCGCGCGGCGTGTCACCGCTGGTCAGTGCCGTCAGGTCATCGTGGCGGGTGAACACCTCGCCAATGCCTTGCCACAGCCCCGGATGCAGATCGAGCATGCGCTCGATATGGCTGGCGGCATTCTTGTCCACCGGATTGAAGCCGGCCAGGAACGGATGAAAGCGCTTGCGCTGCTCGTCGGGCAGTTGCTGCAACGCCGCGGCGACGTAGGTGTCGGTGGCGCTGTACCAATAGGCTTCGGCGTCGTCCCCAGCGTAATAGCGCGGGCGCTTGGGCTCGTCTTCGTGCCACTTCTTGGCCACCGGGATGCCGGAAATCATCGACTGCTCGATACCGGCGGCGTCCATGGCCTGGATCAGCGCGGGCATGCCTTCGCTTTCCTGGAAGAAGTCGACGTAGTGCAGGTGGGCATCACTGTAGCGGTAGTCGCGCGCCTGCGCCGCTTGGCACAGCCAGGTGGATAACAGCACGCAGGCCAGCGCTCTGAAGATCATGATGAAGCTTCCTTTTCCGTGTACCAGATCTCTAGACCGGCCAGCCAACCAGACGGTTCAGCCGCGGCGGGCAAACCGCTATGCTTGAGGCATTTCCACCTTGCCTGGAGCCTTCCAATGAGCAGCCCCCTGGTCATCCGCCCACGCGCCGAATCGGTCGAGGGCCAGCCGATCCTGCGCCCGCTGCCGTCGGCCCAGTGCCGCAGCGTCGGCCCGTTCGTGTTTTTCGACCATATGCTCGAAACCGACTATGCCCCGGGGCATGGCATGGACATCCGCCAGCACCCGCATATCGGCCTGTCGACCCTTACCTACCTGTTCGAGGGGGCAATCCTGCACAAGGACAGCCTCGGCTCGGTGCAACGGGTGCTGCCGGGCGATGTCAGCTGGATGACTGCAGGCAGCGGCGTGGCCCATGTCGAGCGCACGCCAGAAGATGCCCTGGCCCATGGTTCACGCCTGCACGGGTTGCAGGTATGGCTGGCATCCCCACGCGAGCATGAACAAGGCGCGGCAAGTTACAGCCACCACCCGGCAGCGAGCCTACCGGTCAGCGACAGCCTGGGGGTGCGCATCTGCATGATTGCCGGCAGCGGGTTCTGCCTGGAATCGCCGGTGCCGGTGCTCTCCCCTACCCTTTACGCGCATGTACAGATGCAACCGGCAACCACGCTAGTGGTGCCGAACGAGCATGTGCAGCGGGCGCTGTACCTGCTCGATGGTGAGCTGCTGATGAACGATGAGGACGTGGAACCGTGCAGCCTGGTGGTTCTGCCGGAAGGCGAAGAGGTGACGCTGTATGCGGAGGGTGAGTGCCAGCTGGTACTGATTGGTGGCGCGCCACTGGATGGGCCGCGGCGGATGAACTGGAATTTCGTCGCCAGTGATGCGGAGCTGATCGAACAGGCCCGGGCCAAGTGGGCTGCGGGGGATTGGCCGGTGGTGCCAGGGGAAACCTCGCGAATCGAGTTGCCTAGGTGAAAGGGGGGCGTTTTTGCGACCCATTCGCGGGTAAACCCGCTCCCACAGACAGCGCAGTACCTGTGGGAGCGGGTTTACCCGCGAATGGGCTGCAAAGCAGCCCCGTGCAATCTCAGCGCTGGAACACTTCAGTCAGCAGGTTATGCATCGAGCGGAACGCCCGCTCCGAGGTGCGCCGGTCATACTGCATCTTGCCCGGCACATTGGCATTCGGGTCGGTAAACGAGTGCACCGCGCCGCCATAGCTCAGCAATTGCCAGTCAACCTTGGCCGCGTTCATCTCCTCCTCGAACGCCGGCAACTGCTCCTTCGGCACCAGTGGGTCAGAAGCGCCGTGCAGCACCAGCACCGAGCCCTTGATGCGCTTGGCATCTTCCGGGTTCGGCGTGTCCAGCGTGCCATGGAACGATACCGCCGCACGCAGATCGGCACCGGTACGGGCCAGCTCCAGTGCACAGCAGCCACCAAAGCAGAAACCAAACGTGCCGACCTTGCCCGGCTCCAGCAACGCCTTCGACTGCCCCAGCAACTGCGCCAGGGCTTCCTGCATGCGCTTGCGCAGCTCGCCACGGTCATTCTTCAACGGCATCATCGCCGCGCCGGCCTCGTCAGCGTTGGAGGGGCGCACCGATTGCCCGTACAGATCGGCAATCAGCACAACATAGCCCTTCTCGGCCACTTCCTTGGCGATGCGCTCGGCACCTTCGCCGATGCCCATCCAGTTCGGCGCCATCACCAAGCCTGGGCGGCCCAGTGCCCCTGGCTCATAGACCAGACGGCTTTCGTAGGTTTTGCCGGAAAGGTGGTAAACCAGCGATTCGACGATTACTTTGCTCATCAAGCACTCCTTTGGCACTCATCATCAATATGCTCGCCATGAAAAAAGCCCGCCGAAGCGGGCTTTCCTGTGCATCAACTCAAGCAGACAGCTCGACCAACAGCTTGTTCAGGCGACGAACGTAAGCCGCCGGGTCCTTCAAACTGTCACCGGCCGCCAGGGCAGCCTGATCGAACAGGATGTGCGACAGCTCGGCGAAGCGGTCTTCGCTCTGCTCGTTGTCCAGCTTCTCGATCAACGGGTGGGTCGGGTTGAACTCGAAGATCGGCTTGGATTCCGGCACCTTCTGCCCGCTGGCTTCGAGGATCTGGCGCATCTGCAGGCCCAGGTCCTGTTCACCGATGGCCAGGATCGCTGGCGAGTCGGTCAGGCGGTGCGACACGCGCACTTCAGCCACGCTGTCACCCAGCGCGCCCTTCAGGCGCTCTACCAGGCCTTCCTTGTTCTTGGCGACTTCTTCCTGGGCTTTCTTGTCTTCTTCCGAATCCAGCTTGCCCAGGTCCAGGTCGCCACGGGCGACGTCGACGAAGGCCTTGCCGTCGAACTCGTTGAGGTAGCTCATCAGCCACTCGTCGATACGATCGGTCAGCAGCAGCACTTCGATGCCTTTCTTGCGGAAGACTTCCAGGTGCGGGCTGTTCTTGACCTGCGCGTACGACTCGCCGGTGAGGTAGTAGATCTTGTCCTGGCCTTCCTTGGCGCGGGCCAGGTAGTCGGCCAGGGCGACGCTCTGCTCGCCGCTGTCGTCCTGGGTGGAAGCGAAGCGCAGCAGGCCGGCGATCTTTTCCTTGTTGGCGAAGTCTTCGGCCGGGCCTTCCTTCAGCACCTGGCCGAAGTTCTTCCAGAAGCCCTTGTACTGCTCGGGCTCGTTCTTCGCCAGCTTTTCCAGCATGTCCAGCACGCGCTTGGTCAGCGCGGTCTTCATCGAGTCGATGATCGGGTCTTTCTGCAGGATTTCACGCGACACGTTCAGCGACAGGTCGTTGGAATCGACCACACCCTTGATGAAGCGCAGGTACAGCGGCAGGAACGACTCAGCCTGGTCCATGATGAACACGCGCTGCACGTACAGCTTCAGGCCGCGTGGCGCTTCGCGCTGGTAGAGGTCGAACGGCGCGCGGGCCGGCACGTACAGCAGCGAGTTGTATTCGAGCTTGCCTTCGACCTTGTTGTGGCTCCAGGCCAGCGGGTTTTCGAAGTCGTGGCCGATGTGCTTGTAGAATTCCTGGTACTCCTCGTCCTTGATCTCGGTACGCGGACGGGTCCACAGGGCGCTGGCACGGTTGACGGTTTCCCACTCTTCGGCCGGCTGTTCTTCGCCTTCAACAGCAGCGTGCTCTTTCGGCAACTGGATCGGCAGGGCGATGTGGTCGGAGTACTTCTTGACCACGTTGCGCAGGCGCCAGCCATCGGCGAACTCCTGCTCGCCCTTCTTCAGGTGCAGGACGATGCGGGTGCCGCGCTGTGGCTTGTCGATGGTGGCAACTTCGAACTCGCCCTCGCCTTTCGACGACCAGTGCACGCCTTCAGCGGCCGGCTGGCCGGCACGGCGGCTGTACACATCGACCTTGTCAGCAACGATGAACGCGGAGTAGAAGCCCACACCGAACTGACCGATCAGGTGCGAGTCCTTCTTCTGGTCACCGGTGAGGTTCTTCATGAAGTCGGCGGTGCCGGACTTGGCGATAGTACCCAGGTGGGTGATGACGTCTTCGCGGCTCATGCCGATGCCGTTGTCCTCGAGGGTCACGGTACCGGCGTCCTTGTCGAAGCTCAGGCGAATCTTCAGGTCGGCGTCGCCTTCGAACAGCTCTGGCTTGGCCAGGGCCTCGAAACGCAGCTTGTCGGCAGCGTCGGAGGCGTTGGAGATCAACTCACGCAGGAAGATCTCCTTGTTCGAATACAGGGAATGGATCATGAGGTGCAGCAGCTGCTTCACCTCGGTCTGGAAGCCCAGCGTTTCTTTTTGAGTCTCCACACTCATGGTCTTCAAAACTCCGATCTGATGGCAGTTGACGCCTGCGGCCAGGTTGGCCTGCTTTAGCGGCGGATGTCATGCAGATGGGGGCTGAGCGGATGATTTCAAGGGCTTTTCCGGTTCGATCTTGAAATGCGCGCGAGCCGTGGCGATCGGCGCCTGCCTGTCACCCTGCCAGGCGGTGATGGCCACATTGGTTACCCGCCGGCCCTGGCGCCACAGCTGGCACTGGGCGTAGGTATCGCGAAAGTGCCCGGCACGCAGGTAATCGATGGAAAAGTCGATAATCTTCGGAATGCTCGCGCTCTCGCTGAAGATCAGCAGGTAAAGCGCTGCCGAAAGCTCCATGAAGCCCGCGATCACACCGCCGTGGATGGCCGGCAGCAGCGGGTTGCCAATGTTGTCCTGGCTGGCCGGCAGGCGGAACAACAGGTCATCGCCCTCGCGCTCGCATTCGATGCCGATCAGGCCGGCATAGGGGATCAGCGCCAGCAAGGGCCGATAGTCTCCCTCTGCGTGAGCGGCGTTGAGCTGTTGGCGAACCTCGTGCGGAATCATGCCTCGCCCTCCTTCAGGCTGTTGCCGAAGCGGATGCCCCCCTTGATCTCCTGCCCCAGGCGCATGAACGTGCCCACCACCTGGCAAATCGGCTGGGCGGGGTCGTCCTGGTACGCCGTGCCACGGGTGAAGATCACATCGCGGGTAACCCGGTAGCACTGGGCATGGCCGTAGATGTCCTTGCCGGCCTCGACCGGGTGCATGTAGTCGATGCGCAGGTCCAGTGTCGGGCACACCTCGAAGCGCGGCAGCACGCACAGCGTGGCCATGCCGCAGGTGGTGTCCATCAGCGTGGTCAGCGCGCCGCCATGCACGGCGCCGGTCTGCGGGTTGCCGACGATGGCCGGTGACCAGGGCAGCACCAGGGTCATGCCATCGGTATCGGCTTGCGCCACACGCATTTGCAACAACTGACAATGTTTCAGGGCCGAGAGAAAACGCTCGGCCATGGCCATCAAGGTTGAATCGCTCATCGGCTGTTTCCCTGCGCATTGCCGCAGCGGCATAAAATCGTTAAAAAGTCTATATAGAACGGGTTGTTATATATGTGTAATCTTCGCGGAACTTATTCCGTGTAGTTGCACTCGAAGGAACAAGTCACTTATTCCACCAAGGAGAAACACCCCCATGCGTAAACCTTTTGCTTTTGCTCTGATGCTGGCCGCTGCCATGGGCCTGGCCGCTTGCGATAAAGCGAGCGAAGACAAAGCCCAGGACGCACAGCAACACGCCGAGCAAGCCCAGGAAAAAGCGGGCGAAGCTCAGGATAAAATGAACGAGGCTGCCAAGGAAAACGCCGAAGCCGCCAAAGATCAGGCCGAAGCCGAGCAGAAGGCCGCCGAAGAAGCCGCTCCGGCTACTCCGGCTCCGGAAGCCGCTCCAGCTGCTCCAGCCGAACCTGCCAAGCAGTAATCGGCTAAAACAAGAAAACCCGACATCGTCGGGTTTTTTTGTGCCTGAAACTTATGGGTTAAACGTTTCAGGTACCAGAAACAGTGTTTTCCTTGGCGGTTTCACTCGAAACACTTTCGGTAGGTGTGAACACCATCACATCCAACACATCCGAATGGAACTCGCGGCGATACAGAATCAGCACTACCCCGACACTCATGACCATGAACAACCATGGGCTGATGAACCAGCTCAACATGGCCATGCCGAAGTAATAGGAACGCAGGCCCAGGTTGAACTGGTTGGCGGCAAGCGACAGCACCCGCGCCGCCCGCGACGCGAATGCCTTGCGCTCAAGTTCATTAACCAGCCGCTCACCGATCATCGGTGCCGACCCCACCAGTACTGCAGCGAAGTTGTATTGGCGCATGCACCAGCTGAAGGTGAAAAAGGCGTAGACGAAGACCATGGCCAGGCACAGCAACTTGATCTCCGACATGCCCTGGGAGGTCTGCTGCACCAGCGGCAGGTCGGCCAGCAGCGACAGCGCCCGGTCAGAGGCCCCGAGCACAGTCAGGATACCGGCGAGGATGATCAGGGTGCTGGAGGCGAAGAACGAGGCATTGCGCTCGAGGTTGCCGATCACGCTGGCATCGGCAATGCGGTTATCGCGCAGCAGCATGCGGCGCATCCAGTCTTCGCGGTACAGGTGCAGCACGCTGGCCAGGCACGCGGTATCGCGGCCCTTCCAGATGGCATAACGGGTGTAACCGCCCCAGCACAGGGCGAACCAGGCGATGGCCAACAGATTGTTGAAGTTGCTTTGGATGAAGTTCATGCAGGGTTCCCGGGAGGGCCAGATACCTGAAGGATAGGGACCGGATTTCGACGCTGGCAAGCGGCAAAAGGCACACATCCATCCTGATATTTGCACTGCTCATCCCGGCCTCTTCGCGGGCACGCCCGCTCCCACAGATACAGCGCCAATTCTGAGGTTTGCGCTTGACCTGTGGGAGCGGGCGTGCCCGCGAAGAGGCCGGTACAGGCAAACAAAAAGCCCCGCATCCTCTCGGATACGGGGCTCTTGAGTTTCCACCCTTGGCGAGCACCCTTCGGCTTGTGGCCAGTGCCGCCCTCAGGCTTCGACTATCAGGCCAGCGCTTCGCGCGGCTTGCCAAGCATGCGGTCGCAGGCCACGGCGCCAACCAGGGTCACTATCGAAGGCACCAGCCAGGCCAGGCCCTGGTCGCCAAGCGGCAGGTGGGCCATGAAGTCCGGCAGCACATGGGCAATGCTGCTGCCCTTGATCGCATCGACCATGCCGAACAGCAGCGACACCAGCATCACTGGCGCCAGGATGCGGGTTGGCGAGTTCCACAGGTCCTTCACGAAGCTGAGCCCTACCACCACGATGCACGGCGGGTAGATCGCCGTGAGTACCGGGATCGAGAACATGATCAGCTTGGTCAGGCCGAGGTTGGAGATCAGCAGCGAGAAGCCCGCCAGGATAACCACCAGTGCGCGGTAGGACAGCGGCAGGATCTGGCTGAAGTATTCGGCGCAGGCGCAGGTCAGGCCAACCGCGGTCACCAGGCAGGCCAGCGCGATCAGCACGGCAAGGAAGCCGCTGCCCAGAGAGCCGAAGGTATGCTGCACATAGGCATGCAGTACCGCCGCGCCGTTGGTGGCGTCAGCCGCGATGTCGTGGCTGGTTGCACCCAGGCGGAACAGGCTGATGTACACCAGGGCCAGGCCGACACCGGCGATCAGGCCAGCGATGATGGCGTAGCGGGTGATCAGCTTCGGCGACTCGACACCGCGCGAGCGGATGGCGTTGACGATGACGATACCGAACACCAGGGCACCCAGGGTGTCCATGGTCAGGTAACCATCGGAGAAGCCCTTGGAGAACGCTGCGGCGGCATAGGCGGGCTGCGCTTCGCCAATGGTGCCGGCAGGCAGCGCGAAGGCGGCGATGCCCAGCACCGCCAGGGCGATGATCTTCAACGGCGCCAGGAAGCGGCCCACAGTATCGAGCAGCTTGCCCGGGTACATGGACACAGCCAGTACCACGAGGAAGTACACCAGGCTGTAGATGAAAAGCGCCAACGGGCTTTCACCGGTCAGCGGCGCAACGCCCACTTCGAACGATACGGTCGCGGTGCGCGGGGTAGCGAACAGCGGGCCGACCGACAGGTAGCACACAGCTGCCAGCAGGCCACCGAAGAACTTGCCGATGGGGCTGCTCAGGGCATCCATGCCGCCGCCGACCTTGGCCAGGGCAACCACGGTGATGACCGGCAGGCCCACAGCGGTAACCAGGAAACCCAGGGCCGCCATCCATACATGCGGGCCAGACTGCAGGCCGACGATAGGCGGGAAGATGATGTTGCCAGCGCCCACGAAAAGCGCAAACGTCATAAAGCCAAGCGCCAGGATATCCTGGCCTTTGAGAACTTTCATTTAAGGTAGTACCACACTGCTGAAATCGGGATTCGAGAGGGGATTTCCCTTTGGATGAGGGGAAATGCTGCCCGGCTTGATAGGCCAGACCCGTTTAGCGTGTCGTTCCCTTTTGGGGTACGGGCACAGAGTGAACGCGTAATGTAACTGTTTTGTCAGTCAAACGCACTGGCACAGTGCTGCTTGTCCGATGTGCGTACATGTTTGTCGTCTGTGCGACCGAGGACAGCAAGAATTATCCTCGGATTTAAACATTCGTCTGCGTGAAAATTCCTATCAAACCCATCGAAAAATCCATGTTGCCTGTACCCGCGAAGAGGCCGGCACAGGAATACCCAAACCCCGGAAACGACAAAGGCCACCCGAAGGTGGCCTCTGTGCGCGTGGGGGGTGTAGCAGTATTACTTCTTGACTTCCCAGCCAGTCAGCTCGGCCAGAGCCTTGCCGATGTCAGCCAGGGAACGCACGGTTTTCACGCCAGCGTCCTGCAGGGCGGCGAACTTCTCGTCCGCAGTGCCCTTGCCGCCGGAAATGATGGCGCCAGCGTGGCCCATGCGCTTGCCCGCAGGTGCGGTAACACCAGCGATGTAGGAAACGACAGGCTTGGTGACGTTGGCCTTGATGTAGGCCGCAGCTTCTTCTTCAGCCGAACCGCCGATCTCGCCGATCATGACGATCGCTTCGGTCTTCGGGTCTTCCTGGAACAGCTTCAGGATGTCGATGAAGTTGGAGCCCGGGATCGGGTCACCGCCGATGCCGACGCAGGTCGACTGGCCGAAGCCGGCGTCGGTGGTCTGCTTCACAGCTTCGTAGGTCAGGGTGCCGGAACGCGAAACGATACCAACCTTGCCTGGCAGGTGGATGTGACCTGGCATGATGCCGATCTTGCACTCGCCCGGGGTGATGACACCTGGGCAGTTCGGGCCGATCAGGGTCACGCCCAGTTCGTCGCACTTGACCTTGGCATCCAGCATGTCCAGGGTAGGAATGCCTTCGGTGATGCACACGATCAGCTTGATACCGCCGAAGGCTGCTTCCAGGATCGAGTCCTTGCAGAAAGGAGCCGGAACGTAGATGACCGAAGCGTCAGCGCCGGTAGCTTCCACAGCTTCTTTCACAGTGTTGAACACTGGCAGGCCCAGGTGGGTGGTGCCACCCTTGCCTGGGGTTACGCCGCCGACCATCTTGGTGCCGTAGGCGATGGCCTGTTCGGAGTGGAAAGTGCCCTGCGAGCCGGTGAAGCCCTGGCAGATGACTTTGGTGTCTTTATTGATCAGGACGCTCATTACTTGCCCTCCGCAGCTTTGACAACTTGTTGAGCAGCGTCGGTCAGGCTGGTTGCCGCAATGATGTTCAAACCGCTTTCTGCCAGTACTTTAGCGCCCAGTTCGGCGTTGTTGCCTTCAAGGCGAACGACGACCGGAACTTTCACGCCGACTTCTTTCACTGCACCGATGATGCCTTCGGCAATCATGTCGCAGCGAACGATGCCGCCGAAGATGTTGACCAGAACGGCCGCGACATTGCTGTCGGACAGAATGATCTTGAACGCTTCGGTAACGCG
Source organism: Pseudomonas sp. TE3-3-F2023 (assembly GCF_036784815.1). NCBI lineage: Bacteria > Pseudomonadati > Pseudomonadota > Gammaproteobacteria > Pseudomonadales > Pseudomonadaceae > Pseudomonas > Pseudomonas sp. TE3-3-F2023. The sequence goes on from NZ_CP145113.1 coordinate 4,706,589, forward strand.
TTCTTTGGTAGCACCACCGCCAACGTCGAGGAAGTTGGCCGGCTTGCCGCCGTGCAGGTTGACGATGTCCATGGTACCCATGGCCAGGCCGGCACCGTTGACCATGCAGCCGATGTTGCCTTCGAGGGCAACGTAGTTCAGTTCGAACTTGGCAGCGTGGGCTTCACGGGCGTCGTCCTGCGACGGGTCGTGGAAGGTTTTCAGCTTAGGCTGACGGTACATGGCGTTGGCGTCGATGTTGATCTTGGCATCGAGGCAGTGCAGGTCGCCGTCGGCCTTGATCACCAGCGGGTTCACTTCCAGCAGGGCCAGGTCGTGATCCTTGAACAGCTTGGCCAGACCAACGAAGATCTTGGCGAACTGTTGAACTTGCTTGCCTTCCAGGCCCAGCTGGAATGCCAGCTCGCGACCCTGGAACGGCTGAGCGCCGACCAGCGGGTCGATGGTGGCCTTGAGGATCTTCTCAGGCGTTTCGTGAGCGACTTTCTCGATGTCCACGCCACCTTCGGTGGAAGCCATGAACACGATACGGCGGCTCGAACGATCGACTACAGCGCCCAGGTACAGCTCTTTGGCGATGTCAGTGCAGGATTCGACCAGAATCTTGGAGACGGGTTGACCGTTGGCATCGGTCTGGTAGGTAACCAGATTCTTGCCCAACCACTGTGCAGCGAACGCCTTGGCGTCTTCTTTGCTGCGAACCAGCTTGACGCCGCCCGCCTTACCGCGACCACCCGCGTGAACCTGGGCTTTTACCACCCACTCGTTCCCGCCGATCTTGTCGCAGGCTTCTGCAGCTTGCTCAGGGGTATCGACAGCGAAACCCTTGGAAACTGGCAGGCCGTATTCAGCGAACAGCTGCTTACCCTGATACTCGTGAAGATTCATGCTTTTTACCGTCTTCGTTAGGTACTGCGCTTCGGCGCTGCGCCATCACTGGCGCCGCACCACCTGTGACCGTTGACCCCGGGTTTTCCCGTGTGATCCGGTCCGGCGGACTTTCCGCGGTGAGTCATGCACGCAAGACTCACGACGGGCAGCCCGCCGTGGTTTCTTATAATTAACGCTTCTTACGGTTGGCCACGTGAATGGCGCCGCCATTCACTGCCAGCGCTGCTTCATGCAACGCTTCGGACAGGGTCGGATGGCTGAAGACCATCATGCCCAGATCCTCGGCACTGGTGCCGAATTCCATAGCGATTGCGCCCTGCTGCACCAGTTCGGCAGCCGATGGGCCAATCACGTGTACACCCAGGACGCGGTCGGTCTTGGCATCGGCGATGACCTTGACGAAACCACCGGTGTCGTTGGCGGCCATCGCACGGCCGCTGGCCGCGAACGGGAAGGTGCCCACGTTAACCTCAACGCCTTCGGCCTTCAAGGCCTGTTCGGTCTTGCCGACCCACGCGATTTCCGGGTGGGTGTAGATGACCGATGGGATCAGGTCGTAGTTCATCTGGGCCTTGTGGCCCTTGATGCGCTCGACCACCATGATGCCCTCTTCCGAGGCCTTGTGGGCCAGCATCATGCCGCGTACCACGTCACCGATGGCGTACACGCCTGGCACGCTGGTAGCGCAGTAGTCGTCGACGAAGATGTAGCCACGCTCGTCGATGGTCACGCCGCTATCGGCAGCCAGCAGGTCGGTGGTCACCGGGCGACGGCCGACCGCGACGATCAGCTTGTCGAAGGTGATCTTCTGCTCGCCGTTGGCGTCGGTGTAGGTCACTTCGACTTCGTTGCCATTGACTTTCGAGCCGGTAACGCGCGCGCCCAGCTTGATGTCCAGGCCTTGCTTGGTCAGGGTCTTCTGGGCTTCTTTCGACACGGCGGTGTCGGCAGCCATCAGGAAGGTGTCCAGGGCTTCCAGGACGGTGACTTCAGCACCCAGGCGAGCCCATACCGAACCCAGCTCCAGGCCGATCACGCCAGCACCGATAACGCCCAGGCGCTTCGGCACGGCCTGGAATTCCAGTGCGCCGGTGGAGTCGACGATGACGTTCTGGTCGACCGGAGCCGGCGGAATGTCGATCGGGCGCGAGCCGGAAGCCAGGATCACGTTCTCGGCTTCGATGACTTCGGTGGTGCCGTCAGCCTTGGTGACTTCGACTTTCTTGCCGGCCAGCAGCTTGCCATGGCCCTGGATCGAAGTGACGCCATTGGCCTTGAACAAGGTGGCAACGCCACCGGTCAGGTTCTTGACGATGCCAGCCTTGCGGCCAACCATCGCGGCGACGTCCATCTTCACTTCGCCAGTGGAGATACCGTGGACGTTGAAGCTCTCTTTGGCTTCCTTGTACTTCCAGGAGCTGTCCAGCAGCGCCTTGGAAGGGATGCAACCTACGTTCAGGCAGGTGCCGCCCAGAGCCAGTTTGCCCTCGGCGTCGGTGTACTTCTCGATACAGGCAGTCTTCAGACCAAGTTGTGCGGCCTTGATGGCAGCCACATAGCCGCCAGGACCTGCACCAATCACCACTACGTCGAATTTCTGGGTCATAAAAGATTCCTTATCAGCTACAAGCTACAAGCCGCGGACCGCGCGGCATGGCTTCCTGCGAAGCCAGGGCCGGCACGGTACGCAGCCAGAGGGTTAGATGTCCAGCAGCAGGCGAGACGGATCTTCCAGCAGGTTCTTGATGGTGACCAGGAAGGTTACCGCTTCCTTGCCGTCGATCAGGCGGTGATCGTACGACAGCGCCAGGTACATCATCGGGCGAATCACTACCTGGCCATTGATGGCCATCGGGCGCTGGATGATGTTGTGCATGCCGAGAATGGCGGCCTGCGGCGGGTTGACGATCGGGGTCGACATCATCGAACCGAAGGTACCACCGTTGGTGATGGTGAAAGTGCCGCCGGTCATCTCTTCGATGGCCAGCTTGCCGTCACGGGCTTTTTTGCCGAAGGTGGCGATGCCGTTCTCGATTTCCGCCAGGCTCATCGACTCGGCGTTACGCAGTACCGGCACCACCAGGCCACGGTCGCTGGACACGGCAACGCCGACGTCGGCGTAGCCGTGGTAGACGATGTCGTTGCCATCGATCGAGGCGTTGACAGCCGGGAAGCGCTTCAGGGCTTCGGTGGCGGCCTTGACGAAGAACGACATGAAGCCCAGGCGTACGCCGTTGTGGGTCTTCTCGAACAGGTCCTTGTACTTCGAACGCAGGGCCATGACCTCGGTCATGTCGACTTCGTTGAAGGTGGTCAGCATGGCCATGCTCGACTGGGCTTCGACCAGACGCTCAGCGATCTTGGCGCGCAGGCGGGTCATCGGCACACGCTTCTCGGTGCGGTCGCCAGCGGCAACGACAACCGGAGCGGCAGCGGTAGCGGCAGCAGGCTTGGCAGCTGCAGCTGGCGCCGACTTCTTGTTGGCGACGGCAGCGACGACGTCTTCCTTGGTGATGCGACCACCTTTGCCGGTGCCGGCAACGGTAGCCAGGTCGATGCCGTTCTCTTCAGCCAGCTTGCGCGCGGCCGGGGCGGCAACCGGGTCTTCTTCGCCAGCGTCCGCAGCAGCGGCAGCCGGGGCAGCAGCGGCCGGAGCGGCAGCTGGCGCAGCGGCGGCAGCACCGCCTTCAACGATCGAACCCAGCACTTCGTCGGACAGGACGGTGTCGCCCTCGCCCTTGACGATGGCGCCCAGCACGCCGTCGGCGGTGGCCAGCACTTCCAGGACGACCTTGTCGGTCTCGATGTCGACGATCAGCTCGTCACGCTTGACGGCATCGCCCGGCTGCTTGTGCCAGGTGGCAACGGTGCCATCGGCAACCGATTCCGGGAAGGTTGGGGCTTTGATCTCGATAGCCATTATCTGTGTTTCCTTAAATTCGGTTTCAGGTGCGCGAAGGCGTTAGACAGTGAACGCGTCTTGCAGCAGTTTTTCCTGCTGTTCGGCGTGCATCGAGGCGTAACCACAAGCAGGCGCGGCAGACGCGTCGCGACCGGCGTATTCCAGGACCAGTGCCTTGTTGTGGCGGCCCAGGATACGGCGCATGTGGTGCTGGCTGCTGTACCAGGCGCCCTGGTTCATCGGCTCTTCCTGACACCAGACCGCATGCTTGAGGTTGGTGTACGGCGCCAGGATTTCCACCAGGTCGTCCTCAGGGAACGGATACAGCTGCTCGATACGCACGATGGCGATGTCTTCGCGGCCTTCGGCACGGCGTTTTTCCAGCAGGTCGTAGTAAACCTTGCCGCCGCACAGGACCAGGCGTTCGACCTTGGCCGGATCGAGGCTGTCGATTTCCGGGATCACGGTCTGGAACGAACCTTCTGCCAGGTCTTCCAGGGTCGAGATTGCCAGCTTGTGGCGCAGCAGCGACTTCGGCGTCAGCACGATCAGCGGCTTGCGCAGCGGACGGATGACCTGGCGACGCAGCAGGTGGTAGATCTGGGCCGGGGTGGTCGGTACGCAAACCTGGATGTTGTGCTCTGCGCACAACTGCAGGTAACGCTCCAGGCGCGCGGAGGAGTGCTCCGGGCCCTGCCCTTCATAACCGTGTGGCAGCAGCATGGTCAGACCGCACAGGCGGCCCCACTTGTGCTCGCCGCTGGTGATGAACTGGTCGATCACCACTTGCGCACCGTTGGCGAAGTCACCGAACTGGGCTTCCCAGATCACCAGCGCGTTTGGCGTGGTGGTCGAGTAGCCGTATTCGAATGCCAGTACCGCTTCTTCCGACAGGAAGGAGTCGTACAGCTCGAACCTAGGCTGGCCCGGGAACAGGTTCTTCAGTGGTACGTAGGTGCTGGCGTCCTTCTGGTTGTGCAGCACCGCGTGACGGTGCGAGAAGGTGCCACGGCCGATGTCCTGGCCGGTCATGCGGATCGGGTGACCTTCGAACTGCAGAGTGGCGTAAGCCATGGTCTCTGCGTAACCCCAGTTGATCGGCAAGCCACCGGCCTGCATCTTCTGGCGGTCTTCGTAGATCTTGGCGACCTGGCGCTGAACGACGAAGCCTTCCGGCAGTTCCAGCAGCTTGGCCGACAGTTCCTGCAGGGTCTTGAGGTCGAAGCGGGTGTCGTGACGCGCGGTCCAGGCATGGCCCAGATACGGACGCCAGTCGACGAACAGCTCGCGGTTCGGCTCCTTGACCAGGCTCTTCACCACGTGCAGGCCATTGTCCAGCGCGTTGCGGTACTCGTCGATCTTGGCCTGGGCGCGCTCGGCATCGATGCGACCGGCCTGGATCAGTGCCTCGGCGTACAGTTCACGCGTGGTGCGCTGCTTGCTGATCTGCTGGTACATCAAAGGCTGAGTGCCGTTCGGCTCGTCGGCCTCGTTGTGGCCGCGACGGCGGTAGCAGACCAGGTCGATGACCACGTCACGCTTGAACTGCATGCGGTAGTCGATGGCCAGCTGGGTCACGAACAGCACGGCTTCCGGGTCGTCGCCGTTCACGTGCAGGATCGGCGCCTGGATCATCTTGGCAACGTCGGTGGCGTACTCGGTGGAGCGCGCGTCCAGCGGGTTGCTGATGGTGAAACCAACCTGGTTGTTGATCACGATGTGCACGGTACCGCCGGTCTTGAAACCGCGGGTCTGCGACATCTGGAAGGTTTCCATGACCACGCCCTGGCCGGCGAATGCTGCGTCGCCGTGGATCGAGATCGGCAGTACCTTGTCGCCAACGGTGTCGTTGCGGCGGTCCTGACGGGCGCGCACCGAACCCTCGACCACTGGCGAGACGATTTCCAGGTGGGACGGGTTGAACGCCATGGCCAGGTGCACTTCGCCACCCGGGGTCATCACGTTCGAGGAGAAGCCCTGGTGATACTTCACGTCACCGGAGCCCAGCTCGTTCATCTTCTTGCCTTCGAACTCGTCGAACAGCTCGCGCGGGTTCTTGCCGAAGGTGTTGACCAGAACGTTCAGGCGGCCACGGTGGGCCATGCCGATCACGACTTCCTTGGTGCCGTAGGAACCGGAACGCTGGATCATCTCGTCCAGCATCGGGATCAGGCTCTCGCCGCCCTCGAGACCGAAACGCTTGGTGCCTGGGTACTTGGTGCCCAGGTACTTCTCAAGGCCTTCACCAGCGGTCACGCGCTCAAGCAGGTGGGCCTGCACGTCAGCGGAAAACTCCGGACGGCCGCGCACGCTTTCCAGGCGTTGCTGGAACCAGCTGCGCTGCTCGGAATCGACGATGTGGGTGAACTCGGCGCCGATGGTGCGACAATATGTCTTCTGGAGCGCCTCGAAGATCTCGCGTAGGCTCGCCTCCTCTTTGCCGATGAACAGGTCGCCGGCACGGAAGGTCGTATCAAGATCGGCATTGGTCAAGCCGTAGTGATTGATCGACAGGTCTACAGGCGCAGGACGCTGCCACAACCCCAACGGGTCGAGCTTGGCAGCCTGATGGCCGCGCATACGATAGGCCTGGATCAGTCGCAGAACTTCAACCTGCTTCTTCTCGTGTTCACTGCTCACGCTCCCGGCGGAAACCGGTTGGGCGCGGCGCTGGTTCTTTGCCAGCAGTACGAAATGGTCGCGGATTGTCGAGTGCGATACATCGGTAGCGGTGCTGCCGTCGGCGGGCAACTTCTGGAAGTAGGTGCGCCACTCTTCTGGCACAGCGTTAGGGTCGTGCAGGTAGAGCTCATAAAGCTCTTCCACATATGCAGCGTTACCACCTGAAAGGTGGGCGCTTTCCCACATGCGCTGCATCACGCTTTCTTGCATGCTTGGTCACCCTCGGTTAGGGGACTGATCGGCGAGAGCCACAGCAAACCTGGAAAAGTCCGAATACAGCGACTGAACCACGCCACTTGGATCCTGCTGATTTTCCGGGTACCAGCCCGGAAAGCCCCTGCTGGTCTCATATCTTCATAGGTAATGAACGCGGGCTTTGTGGGCCCTTGTTCGGGTTTTACCTCAGTGCGGGCTCACCACCCGCACCTCGGCTTACTGCAGGTACAACACTTTGTATCAGGTGCCGCTTTGCAGCAGCATGTTACGTACGTGACCGATTGCCTTGGTCGGGTTCAGACCTTTCGGGCAAACGTTGACGCAGTTCATGATCCCGCGGCAGCGGAATACGCTGAACGGGTCATCCAGGGACGCCAGGCGCTCCTGGGTCTTGGTGTCACGGCTGTCGGCCAGGAAGCGATAGGCCTGCAGCAGTGCGGCCGGGCCCAGGAACTTGTCCGGGTTCCACCAGAACGACGGGCAGGAAGTCGAGCAGCAAGCGCACAGGATGCACTCGTACAGGCCGTCCAGCTTGTCGCGATCTTCCGGCGACTGCAGGCGCTCGATGGCCGGTGCCGGAGTGTCGTTCTGCAGGAACGGCTTCACCTTCTCGTACTGCTTGTAGAAGATGCTCATGTCGACGACCAGGTCACGAATGACCGGCAGGCCCGGCAGCGGGCGCAGAATCAGCTTGTTGCCCTTCACCACCGCCGACAGCGGGGTGATACAGGCCAGGCCGTTCTTGCCGTTGATGTTCATGCCATCGGAACCGCAAACGCCTTCACGGCACGAGCGACGATAGGAGAAACCTTCGTCCTGCTCCTTGATCAGTGCCAGCACGTCCAGCACCATCAGGTCCTTGCCGCCGGTATCGACCTGGAAGGTCTGCATTTTCGGCGCCGAATCGGTGTCCGGGTTGTAACGATAAACTTCGACTTGCAACATAGCGGCCACCCTTAGTAAGTCCGGACTTTTGGTTCGAAGGCTGGAACAGTCTTCGGCGCAAAGTTGACGCCACGCTTGGCGACGCGCTTCTCACCCGGGTAGTACAGGGTGTGGCACAGCCAGTTTTCGTCGTCACGGTCTTCGTAGTCTTCACGGGCGTGAGCGCCGCGGGACTCTTTACGGGCCTCTGCCGCGATGGCGGTAGCTTCGGCGACTTCCAGCAGGTTCTGCAGCTCCAGCGCCTCGATACGCGCGGTGTTGAAGGCCTGGGACTTGTCGTTGATCTTGACGTTGGCGATACGGTCACGCAGACCGGCCAGTTGCTCGATACCCTTCTGCATGTATTCGCCAGTGCGGAATACACCGAAGTAGTTCTGCATGCAGCTCTGCAGCTCGCGCTTCAGGCTGGCAACGTCTTCACCAGTGGTGCGCTCGTTCAGCTTGTTCAGGCGGTTCAGGGCAACATCGACGTCGGTGTCGCTGGCGTCGCGGTATTCCACGCCTTCGGTCAGCGCCTTCTCCAGGTGCAGACCGGCAGCACGGCCGAACACCACCAGGTCCAGCAGCGAGTTGCCACCCAGGCGGTTGGCACCGTGTACCGATACGCATGCCACTTCACCTACGGCGAACAGGCCAGGGATGATCTGGTCGTTGCCTTCGGCGTCCATGGTGATGGCCTGGCCATGAATGTTGGTGGCAACGCCGCCCATCATGTAGTGGCAGGTCGGGATGACCGGTACCGGTGCGACCACAGGGTCGACGTGGGCGAAGGTCTTGGACAGTTCACAGATACCTGGCAGGCGGCTGTGCAGCACTTCCTCGCCCAGGTGGTCCAGCTTCAGCAGTACGTGGTCCTTGTTCGGGCCCACGCCGTTGCCGGCGATGATTTCCTTGACCATGGAACGGGCGACCACGTCGCGGCCGGCCAGGTCTTTCGCGTTCGGCGCGTAACGCTCCATGAAGCGCTCGCCGTGGGCGTTGATCAGGTAGCCACCCTCACCGCGGCAACCTTCGGTGACCAGTACACCGGCGCCGGCGATGCCGGTCGGGTGGAACTGCCACATTTCGATGTCCTGCACCGGCACGCCGGCACGCAGGGCCATGCCCACGCCGTCACCGGTGTTGATCAGGGCGTTGGTGGTGGAGGCGTAGATACGGCCGGCACCGCCAGTGGCCAGCACGGTGGCCTTGGACTTGATGTACAGGGTTTCGCCGGTTTCGATGCAGATCGCGATCACGCCAACGAATGCGCCGTCCTGGTTCTTCACCAGGTCAACTGCGTAGTACTCGTTGAGGAAGGTGGTGCCGGCTTTCAGGTTGCCCTGATACAGGGTGTGCAGCAGCGCGTGACCGGTACGGTCGGAAGCGGCGCAGGTACGGGCAGCCTGGCCACCCTTGCCGAAGTCCTTGGACTGACCACCGAACGGACGCTGGTAGATACGACCGGTTTCGGTACGCGAGAACGGCAGGCCCATGTGGTCCAGTTCGAAGACCGCAGCCGGGCCTTCCTGACACATGTATTCGATAGCGTCCTGGTCACCGATGTAGTCGGAGCCCTTGACGGTATCGTACATGTGCCAGCGCCAGTCGTCGTTCGGGTCGGCCGAAGCGATGGCGCAGGTGATGCCGCCCTGGGCGGATACAGTGTGCGAGCGGGTCGGGAAGACCTTGGTGACCACGGCAGTCTTGTGGCCGCCTTGAGCCAGCTGCAGCGCTGCGCGCATGCCGGCACCGCCGCCACCGATGATGATGGCGTCGAAGGAAATGGTTGGAATGCTAGCCATGGATCAGATACCCCAGAGAATCTGCACACCCCAGACGAAGTAAGCGAACATCGCAACGCCGCATACCGCCTGGAACAGGAAACGAATCGCAGTTGCCGACTTGCCGAACGACATTGGCGTCAGGTAGTCGGTCGCAATGGTCCACATGCCGACCCAGGCGTGAGCGCCCAGGGCAACGAGGGCCAGCAGACTGAAGATCCGCATCGCGTTGTTGGAGAACAGACCATGCCACTGGGTGTAGTCGATGCCTGGGTGGGCGACCACGTAGCCGATCAGGAAGAGGAAGTAAGCCGCGAGAACGACCGCAGAAACGCGCTGCGCCATCCAGTCATAGAGGCCCGAACGCGACAGGTTCGTGACATTGGTTACCATACCCAAACTCCCACCAGAACGATCAGCACCACGGAGATGACGATCACGATTTTCGAGCCCAGCTTGCCGCCTTCCAGCGTCTCACCGATGCCCATGTCCATGATCAGGTGACGTACACCTGCCACGAGGTGATAAAGCAGGGCGGATAGCAGGCCCCAGGTCACGAATTTGGCCAGCGGGCTGGTCAGACACGCCTTCACCTCACCAAAGCCTTCCTCGGAACCCAGCGACTTGCCCAGTGCATAAAGCATGATGGCAAGGCCGAGGAACAGGATGACGCCGGAGATACGATGCAGGATGGACGTGTACGCAGTGACGGGGAGCTTGATGGTCCTTAGGTCTAGGTTTACAGGTCGTTGGCTTTTCACGGCTTTTTTCACACTGAAGAGCCCCTAGCGAATCAGGGCAAAGTTGTTGGTAAGTGTACTGGTCAGGTACCCACCACCCAGGGAACGGCGACCCCCAGCAGTTCGGGCTTGCAAGCCCCTGGCGGTCGGGTTGCGAGTATAGACAGTTAGGCTGCTTATGACAACGTGACGGGGTAGCCCAAATAGCGCATTGCCTTTAACGCACAAAAGGCGTAAATGGGCGAGAATTTCGCGAAAAATCAGGCCTCAATGCCTGTTTCAACAAGCCTTTAGGCAAATTGACATCTGAATTTATCCCTCTATAGTGGTGCGGGCCCTGCGTGGGGGGTCTGTCTGATGATTTCAAGCATTAATAGGAGGCCACATGGCTGACAAAAAAGCGCAGTTGGTCATCGAGGGCGCTGCCCCCGTCGAGCTGCCCATTTTAACCGGCACCGTTGGTCCTGATGTAATCGACGTCCGCGGGTTGGGGGCCACTGGTCACTTCACCTTCGACCCTGGTTTCATGGCGACTGCCTCGTGCGAGTCGAAGATCACCTACATTGACGGCGACAAAGGTATCCTGCTGCACCGCGGCTACCCGATCGAGCAGCTCGCCGAACAGTCCGACTACCTCGAAACATGCTACCTGCTGCTCAACGGCGAACTGCCGAACGCCGAGCAGAAGGCCCAGTTCGTCAGCACCGTTAAGAACCACACCATGGTTCACGAGCAGCTGAAGTCCTTCTTCAACGGCTTCCGCCGCGATGCCCACCCGATGGCGGTGATGTGCGGCGTGGTCGGCGCCCTGTCGGCGTTCTATCACGACTCCCTGGACATCAATAACCCGCAACACCGCGAAATTTCCGCGGTGCGCCTGGTCGCCAAGATGCCGACCCTGGCCGCGATGGTTTACAAGTACTCCATGGGCCAGCCGATGATGTACCCGCGCAACGACCTGTCGTACGCGGAAAACTTCCTGCACATGATGTTCAACACCCCGTGCGAGATCAAACCGATCAGCCCGGTGCTGGCCAAGGCGATGGACCGGATCTTCATCCTCCACGCCGACCACGAGCAGAACGCCTCCACTTCCACCGTTCGCCTGGCCGGCTCGTCGGGTGCCAACCCGTTCGCCTGTATCGCCGCCGGTATCGCCGCACTGTGGGGCCCGGCCCACGGCGGTGCGAACGAAGCAGTACTGACCATGCTCGATGAAATCGGCGATGTTTCAAACATCGACAAGTTCATCGCCAAGGCCAAGGACAAGAACGACCCGTTCAAGCTCATGGGCTTCGGTCACCGCGTGTACAAGAACCGCGACCCGCGCGCCACCGTGATGAAGCAGACCTGCGACGAAGTCCTGCGCGAGCTGGGCATCAAGAACGACCCACAGCTGGAACTGGCCATGCGCCTGGAAGAGATCGCCCTGACCGATCCGTACTTCATCGAGCGCTCGCTGTACCCGAACGTCGACTTCTACTCGGGGATCATCCTCAAGGCGATCGGCATTCCAACCAGCATGTTCACCGTGATCTTCGCCCTGGCACGTACCGTGGGCTGGATCTCGCACTGGAAAGAAATGCTCTCCAGCCCGTACAAGATCGGCCGCCCGCGCCAGCTGTACACCGGCGAGCAGAAGCGCGACATCGTTGCGCTGCAGGACCGCAAGTAAGCCTCCATAGCCGAACGCAAAAAGGCTGCCTTCGGGCAGCCTTTTTTATTCATCCTGTGCCGGCCTCAGTTTTTCTCAGCCCGCTCCCGCAACCCTTTCAGGGTATTGAACGGTGCATCCACCACGAACTTGTTGGCCACCATCGCCGGCACGCTACCACCCGGCTCGGTGTGCACCTGATAAGTCACTTCCGTGCTGTCACCCTTGGGCACCAGCTTCCAGAAGCCTTCGACCTTCGCCACCCGTACAAAGCCCTTCTCTTCCGGGATGTAGGTCGGCTCTTCCTTCAGGTTGCGTACCAGGCTGCCATCAGCCTGCTTCATCGTGGTCACATGCAACACCGAGTCCCGCGGCGTCACCGGCCATGGCGTATTGAACTGGGTGTAGGTCCAGCTCTGGTCACCCTCGTGCTTGAGCAGCTTCTGCGACTTGCATTCGTGAATCCATGCACAAGCCCCGACCACGTCCTCCTGCAACGCCTGCACCTTGGCCAGCGGCGCCTTGATCACGGTGACGCCTTGATAGGCCTTGTACTTGGAACCGGCCACTTCACTGAGGGAAACCTTGATCCCCTCCTCGTCCTTTGCCACCTGCCAGTTTTCGGCCCAGGCCGCAGGCGACAGCAGAACACCCATGCCACACAGCAGAGCAATACGCTTGAACGATCTCATCATGTTTATCCTTGTTGTCGAAGATCCAGCCTGTCACGCCGCCGTCATCTGCTCCCACCAACCAAGAATCCTGATGGCCTCGTCACGGTCATTGCCGCACACCTCGACATCCGCCTTGAAACCGCCACACACTGCCGGCCGCTCGGGTTTACCGAACAGGTCGCAGAGGTTGTCGACAGTCAGGTGCAAGCAACGCTCGCCAGCCGGCTTGCCATTGGGCATGCGCGGCATCGCAGAGGTGATGGACGGGGCGATGCAGCAGGCACCACAACCCTCACGGCAATTCATGGCTATTCACCAAAATCAGGACTCCCTGGAACAAAACGGGACGAACGTCCCTGGATAGTAACCGCTCAAACAGGCGTTTGAAATTGCTGGCATGATGAAATCTGCCGTGACCCGGCAGTCAGTTCACCTGCTACTGGCGGTACTCGAAATCGATGGCCGCCCCTTCCACGTCGCGACGGCTGTCGTTACGCAGCTGCAGCTGCATTTCGTTGCTGATCAACCGGCCATTGAGCTGGAACGGGCTGTCGCTAGCCTCCGGCTTTTCAGTGAACATGGGAGGCAGCAAAGGTTTGCGTCGCTGTATCGGCGAGGGGCTGCCCACATTCGGCTCAAGGTTATCGACCATATCGGCCGGCAGGCTGAGGTCGAGCCTTGCCTTGGGTAGCGGCCGGGCAACCTCCTTGCTCACCGGCTTGCGTGCGGGCCTGGCGTTTCTCTTAACGGCTTTTTTTGCCGCCTGTTTGTGCGCAGGCCTGGCTGCAGCCTTCTGCACCGGCTTGGCTTTCTGCACCGGTTTGGCCGCCTGCGCCTGGCCTGCCGGTTGCGCAGCCTGGGCGACACCGGCCAGGCTGCAGAGCGATACAAGGCACAAGATCAAGGCAAAACGGCGCAAAGCATTCATGGCAAATGGACAGACTGGCAGGAAAAGTACCTATGCTCCCTGTTCCACGGGCGCGTGGCAAGCCTACAGAAGCGCCGCTGGCTCTCGACACAATTGCTGGGCCAGCAACCCGAGAGTGATCACCGCGCGCTCCGCTTCCTTGTTCCAGGGTATACCGCAATTGAGGCGTATGCAGTGGTTGAACTGCTCGGTGTTACTGAAGATCAGCCCCGGCGCAATACTTATGCCCTGCTCCAGCGCGCGGACATGCAGCTCCTGGGTATTGACCCGCCCCGGCAGGCTCACCCACAGGATGAAACCGCCCGTCGGCCGGGTCATCTGGGTACCCTCGGGGAAGTGCTGCTGCACCGCCAGCTGGTAGGCACTGAGGTTCTTGCGGTACTCCTGGCGGATGTAACGCAGGTGCCGGTCGTAGCCGCCATTCTCCAGGTAGGCTGCCACACCCATCTGCGTCACGCTGCAGGCCGAGTGAGTGGTGAAGGTTTGCAGGCGCTGGATTTCGTCCTGATAGCGCCCGGCGATCATCCAGCCAACGCGCACGCCGGGGGACAGGGTTTTAGAAAAGCTCGAACAATAGATCACCCGGTCCAGCCGGTCGAATGCCTTTAGCGCCTTGGTCTTGCCCTGCTCGAACATCAGCTCGCCATAGATGTCATCCTCGACGATCTGGATATCGAAATCCGACGCCAGGCGCAGCAACTGCTTCTGCCGCTCTTCCGGGACAGTGCCACCCAGCGGGTTGCTGAGGCGAGCGGTCAGGACCAGGGCCTTGATCGACCACTGGTTGGCCGCCAATTGCAGCGCCTCGAGGCTGATGCCGGTGGACGGGTCGCTGGGAATCTCGATCACCTTCAGGCCCAGCAGGTCGGCCAGTTGCAGCAACCCATAATAGGTGGGCGATTCGGCGGCGATCAGGTCGCCGGGGCGAGTCAGCACGCGCAGCGACATCTGCAGCGCATCGACACAACCATGGGTCACGATCACTTCACGCGGGTCGACCAGAACACCGGCATCACGCATGCGGATGGCGATCTGCCGGCGCAGCGGCTCGAAACCGGGGCTGAACATGTAGCTGAAGGCACGCGGGCTGTGGAAGCGCGTGACCTTCGCAATCTGCTGGTGCAATGCACGGACCGGCAGGTAGTCGACATGCGGCACAGCAGCGCCGAACGGGAACACGCCATCACGGCGAGCCTCGGTCAGTACCTGCTGGATGATACTGGCGCGGGTGACCAGCCCGGGGCGCTCCACCCGGGCGATGTCCGGGGTCTGCGCGGTCAGGGCCGGGGTCTGGTGCACATAGTAGCCGGACTGCGGCCGCGCACGGATCAGCCCCTGGTCCTCGAGATTGGCATAGGCTTGCAGCACCGTGGCGTGGCTGACATTGAGCTGGGCACTCATCTTGCGCACGGAGGGCACCCGCTCGCCTGGCTGGTAGACACCACGACGGATGTCATCGGCCAGTTGCTGGGCGATACGCTGGTACAACAGCAGGTTGGTCATGGCTGGCTCTCGACGCGCGTACGGGCTCGTTGTTCTTGTGTGGCTCACTGACGGTAGAGGATACCGTAACAGTTGCAAAGTGTACTGGGACAGATCGCAGGATAGTCAACAATACAGTTGCGTGACAGCCATAGAAACGATCAAGCCCGGGTAGCCCGACGAAAAGCGGGGCCGCTTTGCGGCCCATCGCAGGCAAGCCAGCTCCCACAGGTGATGCACAGGGCTTGAGGTCAATGCGTCAAGGTGGGGGCTGGCTTGCCGGCGATGGGCTGCGAAGCAGCCCCTTTCACATGATTCAGCGTGCTGGCGCCAGCTTGCCCTTGTCATCGGAGAACACGATTTCGACGCGGCGGTTCTGCGCCCTGCCCCGCTCCGAGGCGTTGGCCTCGATCGGGTACTGGTCGCCATAACCCTCGACCTGCAGGCGCTTCTCGTCGATGCCCAGGTCTACCAGCATGTCGGCTACGGCCTGCGCGCGATCACGAGACAGCTTCAAGTTGTCCTCGGCCGGGCCTGTGCTGTCGGTATAGCCTTCGATCCGCACCACCCGGCGCGGGTTGAGCTGGAGGAACTGCACCAGCTTGAGCACGGTACGGCTCGCCGAGTTCTTCAGGTCGGCGCGACCGGTGTCGAACAGCACGTCACCCAAGGTCATCACCAGACCACGGTCGGCCTGCTCCGAGGCCAGCGCGGCGATCTGCGACTCGACCCACTTGCCCTGCTGCTGAACACTGGCCAGTTTGGCCTCGCGCAATGCCAGCTGCAGGCGCTGGCGCTCCAGGTCGAGCTTGGCCTGACGCTCCTGATTCAGCGCCAGCTTGGCATGCTCGCTGGCAATTTCGCTGTAACGCTGGCTCAGGTAGGCGTAATGGCGAACGTCGGCACCCGTGCCGATGTAGCTGGACAGGCGCTCGGCGCGGGCCAGCGACTCGCCTGCGCGAATCACGTCACGCGGTGCGCTGCGCAACACATTGGAATCATCCTTGACCTTCTGGAAGGCTGCGGTGGCTTCATCCAGCGCTGCGCTGCTGCGCTGGCTGGCGCAACCTTGCAGACCTGCCGCCAGCGCCAGCACTGCCAGCGCGGCCAACGGCATGCGACGGATCATGGCTGCACCTCCAGCTGCTTGCGCAGGCGCTTGACCCGCGACTGCAGCAGCTGCAATTGCTCTTCGCTCTTCTGGTTCAGCACCTGGGCCTCGGCCAGGCGCGCATCCAGCTCGGCCTGCTCGGCACGCATACGAGCATCGCGGTAGTCTTCGGTGAGCATGTTGGTCTTGGCCCGGGCCAGCTTGTCTTCAGCCAGCTTGAGCGCATCGACCTGCTCGGTGGCACCGACGGCCCTGGCCTGCTCCAGTGCCTGTTCGGAAATGCGCATCTGCTCGTTAGGGGCCGGATCGTTGGCGCAGCCAGCCAGGCCGAGCACGGCCAGGGCAAGGATTAGTGGTTGGGTTCTCACGCAATCTTCCTAGTGTTTGGGGGCGTCCGTCGGCACCTGCAGCTGCGCTTTCCAGCGCTCGACATTACGTTGCAGCACGGCCTCGGACGCACCGGAGATCGGCAATTCTGTCAGTTTTTTCGCCAATTGCCCACGCAACCAGCTGTCATTGCAAGCCGAATTGTGCGACACGGCCAGGTACAGGCCCGGCCGATCCACCGGCAGGCCTCGGGCGATCAGGTCATTGCTCATGCCCAGGCTCTGCGCCATGGCCATGCCCGAATAGCGGCCTGCGAGCACATAATCCACCTGGCCGAGCACCAGCTTCTGGAACGCCTGGGTCAGGTTCTGTGCCGGCACCAGTTTCAGCTGTGCCTTGGCGAAGGCGGTAAAGGCCGGGGTCAGCCGCGCGCGCTCGGACAAACTGCCCTGGTACTGGGCCAGGTCAGCCGGGCCCTCGAAGGCCAGTGTCGCGTCGTGGCGCGTCCACACCAGGTATTCATTGAGCTGCAGGGGTGGGTGGATGTAGTCCAGAGCGGTCAGTTGCTCCACCTGCATGGGGGTATCGAGCAGCAGGTCCATCCGCCCGCTACGTACTTCTTCCAGCGCCTGGTCACGACGGCCGGCGCTCAGCACCTCCACCTTCACACCCAGCTCGCCAGCCACCTGGCGAAGCAGGTCGACATTGGCGCCGATCAGGTGTTTCGGGTCGTTCGGATCCTGCCACGAATAGGGCGGCGCATCAGGGCTACCGGTCGCCACCAGGCGTTCGCACTTGCCTGCCGCCAAGGCCAGCGGCGAAACCAGCACCGCCATGCATGCCAGCACCCTGCCTGCTTTGCGCAGCACCATTACTCACTCCTTGTATTGCTTTGCCCGGCCCAATCGCCGGCAAGCCAGCTCCCACAGGTACAGCACCGCCCTTGAGAACTGCGCTGTACCTGTGGGAGCTGGCTTGCCGGCGATTGGGCGGAAACTGACCAAAAAAAACCCGGCCCCCTGTACGAGGGCCGGGTTCTTTATAAGTGAAGCAGGCGGATCAGACCAGCTTTTCCAGCTCCGGAACCGCTTCGAACAGGTCAGCGACCAGGCCGTAGTCGGCTACCTGGAAGATCGGCGCTTCTTCGTCCTTGTTGATCGCCACGATCACCTTGGAGTCCTTCATGCCGGCCAGGTGCTGGATCGCGCCGGAGATACCGACGGCGATGTACAGCTGTGGCGCAACGATCTTGCCGGTCTGGCCGACCTGCATGTCGTTCGGCACGAAGCCGGCGTCGACCGCGGCGCGCGAGGCACCGACGGCAGCACCGAGCTTGTCGGCCAGGCTGTACAGGTGCTTGAAGTTGTCACCGTTGCCCATGCCACGGCCGCCGGAAACGACGATCTTGGCAGCGGTCAGCTCTGGGCGGTCGGACTTGGCCAGCTCTTCGCCAACGAAGGCCGAAATGCCAGCGTCGTGCGCAGCGCCGACGGCTTCGATGGCAGCCGAACCACCTTCGGCGGCCACGGCGTCGAAGCCGGTGGTACGCACGGTGATGACCTTGATGGCAGCGCTCGATTGCACGGTGGCAATGGCGTTACCGGCATAGATCGGGCGTTTGAAGGTGTCGGCGGACTCGACCGAGATGATCTCGGAAATCTGGTCCACGTCCAGCAGCGCGGCAACGCGCGGCAGGATGTTCTTGCCGTTGGTGGTGGCCGGGGCCAGCACGTGGCTGTAGCCCTTGGCCAGCTCGACGATCAGCGGCGCGACGTTTTCCGGCAGCACGTGGGCGTAGGCAGCGTTATCGGCAACCAGCACTTTGGCCACGCCAGCGATCTTGGCTGCGGACTCGGCAATGCCGCCCACGTTCTGGCCAGCGACCAGCACGTGCACATCACCACCGATCTTGGCGGCAGCAGCAACAGTATTCAGGGTGGCCGGGGCTACGGCACCGTTTTCGTATTCAGCGACAACCAGGATAGTCATTTAGATTACCTTCGCTTCGTTCTTCAGCTTCTCGACCAGTTCGGCCACCGATTTGACCTTGATGCCAGCGCTGCGAGCAGCCGGGGCTTCAACCTTCAGGGTCTTGTTGGTGGAGGCGAGGGAAACGCCAAGCGCGTCTGGAGTAACGGTCTCCAGCGGCTTCTTCTTGGCCTTCATGATGTTCGGCAGCGATGCGTAGCGTGGCTCGTTAAGGCGCAGGTCGGTGGTGACGATAGCCGGCAGGTTCAGTGCAACGGTCTGCAGGCCGCCGTCGATTTCACGGGTGACGTTCAGCTTGTCGCCAGCCACTTCCACCTTGGAGGCGAAGGTGCCCTGGGCGAAGCCGGTCAGCGCAGCCAGCATCTGGCCGGTCTGGTTGTTGTCGCTGTCGATGGCCTGCTTGCCGAGGATGACCAGCTGCGGCTGCTCTTTGTCGACAACGGCTTTCAGCGCCTTGGCCACGGCCAGGGAATTCAGTTCGTCAGCGGCTTCGACCAGGATGGCTCGGTCGGCACCCAGGGCCAGGGCGGTACGCAGTTGCTCCTGGGCAGTGGCCGGGCCGACGGAAACGACGACGATCTCGGACGCGACGCCCTTTTCCTTCAGGCGTACGGCTTCTTCCACGGCGATTTCGCAGAAGGGGTTCATGGACATCTTGACGTTAGCAAGGTCGACGCCGGAGTTGTCCGCCTTGACGCGAACCTTGACGTTGTAGTCGACCACTCGTTTGACAGCTACAAGAACCTTCATGGATTCCTCGTTACTCTCCGGTGAATAGATAGTCGCCAGGGGCAGAGCCCTGCGATGCGCGTGGGTACAAGGGCACCTCTAAAAACGTACCGGGAGGCGGTAACTTCACAGTGACCGAACAGTCTTGTCCGGACTCTTGCGACAAATACTCACGGGTCATTTCCTGTCGTGGCGTGTAAACTCCACTACAAACCGGCCCAAGGCCGCAAAACCCTGCTCCACACCTGGTCTTTAGAGGTGTACCTGCGCCCGGCTGCAAGCCTACGGCGAACGTAAAACCGCTCGTATCTTGACCGTAACACCCAATCCGGTCAATACGGCAAATCGGTCACCCTCCAGCCGCGTTCCTGTGATTTTACTGGCCTGCGGCAAATTCAAACAAACGTTTGTATTGGACCCGCCAAGTGGTGTAGATATAATGCGCGGCCAAGACAAAACGGTGTAGTCCGTCATTTGCCCAGCTACAGTTCCGCCGTTGCGTAGAACCGCCGCGAATGCCCCGCGCACCCATAAGACAAAGCAACAGCACGAGCCTTGATGAGTAGGAGAGAACCAGTGGAACGCGAATACATGGAATTCGACGTGGTCATCGTCGGCGCCGGCCCGGCGGGCCTGTCCGCCGCCTGCCGCCTGAAGCAGAAGGCCGCCGAAACCGGTAGCGAAATCAGCGTCTGCGTGGTGGAAAAAGGCTCTGAAGTCGGCGCCCACATCCTCTCCGGCGCGGTGTTCGAACCCCGCGCCCTGAACGAGCTGTTCCCAGACTGGAAAGAGCTCGGTGCGCCGCTGAACACCGAAGTGAAGCGTGACGACATCTACGTACTCAAGGATGCCGCCAGTTCGACCAAGGTGCCTGACCTGTTCGTGCCCAAGACCATGCACAACCAGGGCAACTACATCATCTCGCTGGGCAACCTGTGCCGCTGGCTGGCCCAGCAGGCCGAGAACCTGGGCGTGGAAATCTACCCAGGCTTCGCCGCACAGGAAGCATTGTTCGACGAAAACGGCGTGGTCCGTGGCATCGTCACCGGCGACATGGGCGTCGACCGCGAAGGCAACCCGAAAGACGGCATGTACACCCCTGGCATGGAACTGCGTGCCAAGTACACCCTGTTCGCCGAAGGCTGCCGCGGCCATATCGGCAAACAGCTGATCAAGCGCTTCAACCTCGACAGCGAAGCCGACGTCCAGCATTACGGCATCGGCCTGAAGGAAATCTGGGAAATCGACCCGGCCAAGCACGAGCAGGGCCTGGTGGTGCATACCGCCGGCTGGCCGCTGGACGTGATGGCCAAGGACAACACCGGTGGTTCGTTCCTCTACCACCTGGAAAACAACCAGGTGGTGGTCGGTCTGATCGTCGACCTGTCCTACGCCAACCCGTACCTGTCGCCGTTCGACGAGTTCCAGCGTCTCAAGCACCACCCGGTAATGAGCCAGTACCTCGAAGGCGGCAAGCGCATCAGCTACGGTGCCCGTGCCATCTGCAAGGGCGGCTTCAACTCGCTGCCGAAGATGGTGTTCAACGGCGGCGCGCTGATCGGCTGCGACCTGGGCACCCTGAACTTCGCCAAGATCAAGGGCAGCCACACCGCGATGAAGTCCGGCATGCTGGCCGCCGAAGCGGTGGCTGACGCACTGAGCGCCGGCAGCGAAGGCGGTGACCAACTCAACGGCTACGTCAGCGCCTTCAAGGCCAGCTGGCTGTACGAAGAGCTGTTCGCCAGCCGCAACTTCGGCCCGGCCATGCACAAGTTCGGCCCGCTGCTGGGCGCGGCGTTCAACTATGTGGACCAGAACTGGTTCGGTGGCAAGCTGCCGTTCACCCTGCACGACACCAAGCCGGACTACGCCTGCCTGAAGCTGGCGGCAGAGTCGCAGAAGATCGATTACCCGAAACCCGACGGCAAGCTCAGCTTCGACAAGCTCAGCTCGGTATTCCTCTCCAGCACCAACCACGAAGAGGAACAACCCTGCCACCTGAAGCTGACCGACCCGAACGTGCCGATCGCCAGCAACCTGCCGCTTTACGACGAGCCGGCACAGCGTTACTGCCCGGCAGGCGTGTACGAAGTGGTCACCCAGGAAGACGGCAGCAAGCGCTTCCAGATCAACGCGCAGAACTGCGTGCACTGCAAGACCTGCGACATCAAGGACCCGGCCCAGAACATCACCTGGGTCACCCCTGAAGGCGCTGGCGGGCCGAACTACCCGAACATGTAAGGCCCCTGCCCTGCGCTAACGAAAAGCCCCCGGTTCTCACGAGCCGAGGGCTTTTTGTTTTACCTGTTCTGGCTGTACTGGCCCGTATAGGAGCGGCCTTGTGTCGCGATGGGCTGCGCAGCAGCCCCGATGGTTTGCGCTGGAGCATAGGTCCTGGGGCTGCTGCGCAGCCCATCGCGACACAAGGCCGCTCCTACAAAGTCCGCTGCCATCCCACTGTGGTGCCGGCTCAGGAAGTCTGTCTCAGCCCCCAAGACCATTACACGCTCATTTGTCACCACACATGATGGGCATCGGCTCCGCGGCAAACGCCAATGGCTCCCGACGCCCGAAATACAAGGCCGTCAGCAACCCCACTGTGCCCATGACCAGACAAAAGCCGACACACACCCACGGGCTCCAGGGCATCAGCGCAATCAGCGCCAGCGGTGTGGTGCTGGCCCAAAGCGCGTAGGCCACGTTGTAGGTAAAGGAGATGCCCGACACGCGAATCTCGGCCGGGAACAACCCGACCATTACTGACGGCACCACGCCCACCACGCCGCAGGACAGCCCCGCCAGCGCATAGGCCAGCCAGGTCATGCCCCACTGCCCCACCAGGCTGGCATACAACGCGCCGATGCCCACCGGCAGCAGCAGGCTGTAGAGCATCAGCGCGCGCCAGGCGCCTACGCGGTCGACCAGCAGCCCGGCCAGCACGCAACCGATGTTGAGGAAGACGATACCCACGCTGCTGAGGGCAAAGGTGTGCCCGGCACTCATGCCGAAGCGCTGCTGCATCACTGTCGGGGTAATCACCACCAGCACCACGACGGCGGAAGTCAGCACGCAGGTCAGCAGCGCCGCCGGGATCAACGCCCGACGGTGTTCACCCAGCACCCGCCGCAGCGGGAAGCTCACCGGCTGCTCCTGGCGCGCGCGCAGGGCAAGGAACACCGGTGTTTCGCTGAGCCAACGACGCAACCACACGCCGATCACGCCGAATACCCCGCCGAGCAGGAACGGGTAGCGCCAGGCGTAGTCGAGGATTTCCTGCGGGGTGAACAACTGCGCCAGCAAGGTCGCGGTCAGTGCCCCCAGCAGATAGCCAAAGGTCAGGCCGGCCTGCAGGAAGCCCAGGGCATAACCGCGCCGCCCGGCTGGCGCGTGCTCGGCGACGAAGGTCCAGGCGCTCGGCACCTCGCCACCCACCGCCGCGCCCTGCAGGATACGCAGTGCCAGCAGGATCAGCGGCGCGGCATAGCCGATGTCGGCGTAGGTCGGCATCACCCCGATCAACAGGCACGGCAGGGCCATCATCAGGATGCTCAGGCTGAAGACCCGTTTGCGTCCCAGGTGGTCGGCGAAGTGCGCCATCAGGATGCCGCCTAGCGGCCGCGCCAGGTAGCCGGTGACGAAGATTCCGAAGCTTTGCAGCAGGCGCAACCATTCGGGCATCTCGGGTGGGAAGAACAGCTGGCTGAGGGTAAGCGCAAAGAATACGAAGATGATGAAGTCGTAGATTTCCAGCGCGCCGCCCAACGCCGCCAGGCCCAGGGTCCGGTGGTCGCCGCGGCTGAACCGGGGCGGGCGAGCGGTATCGATGGCAGTCATGGCAGGGTCCGCAAATCGGCAAAGGGCAAGAGGATAGCAAATAGCGGCCCCCGTGCCCCGTACGTCGCCGCTTTAGCGGTTGAACATGGTGTTGACGAAATTGGCCCGTGGCCGCGGCCGAGCCGTGGCAACCGGCATGGTGCCCGGCAGTGGCAGCTTGCCGACCAGCAGTGGCGTATCAATGATCGCCATGAACGCCTCCAGTGCCTCGTTGTCGGGCACCTGGGGCAGGCTCAGGCTGACGGCCTGGCGCTCGGTCTGCGGCACCAGGGGCACTTGCAACTGGTTGGAGTGATAAAGGAGGGCGTGCTGGATCTGCGTGCTGACGCGACAGAAGCGCGCCAGGTCGACCCCGACATGGCTGGCCAGCTCGATATTGCCCAACAGCAAGTGGAAAGGCTGCAAGGCACTCAGGACCAGGCGCTGCAGCTCCTCGAAGCTGTCCACTGGCGCTATCCGGTAGTAGCCCAGGCCGTTGAGCAGCCGCTCCAGTTGCAGGCGCTGACACGGGTGTGCGTCGGCGATGAGGATGCGCAGGGTCTTGTTGGCCATGGTGGGACCTGGGCAGTTGGGTGATGGGTAGGCTCCATGACCATACTGCGCCAGTAACGGCTGCTGCCAAGGCTACGCCTGGCAGGGGTCTTCTTTGATAGAAGTCGGGAAAACCGTGGAAATCAAGTGATCGACTGACGGAATTTTCATCTGCATTCAACCCGGCGATCAGGATTCCCACTCGCGCATGCGCACCCGGCAGTGCTTCATGGCATTGACGATGTGCTTCTCCACCAGGCTGCGGGAAATACCCAGGTGCTCGGCAATCTGCTGGTGCGACAGGCCTTCGAGCTTGCGCAGCAGGAAGCAGTCGCGGCAGACCTTGCTCAGCTCTTCCAGCGCGCGCTGCATCAGCGCAAGGCGCTGGTCGAGCTGCATGTCGTGGGTCGGCGCCGGGGTGTGCCAGCGCTCGTCGTTGTCCAGTACCTCCAGCGGCTCGGCCTGACGTACCTGATGCCGCCGGTGGCGGTCGACCACCAGATTGAGCGCGGTGCGGTAAAGGAAGGCACGCGGGTGCTCGATGCGCTCGGCGTCGGTGCGTTCCAGCACCCGCAGGTAGGCATCGTGCGCCACATCTTCGGCGGCCTGACGATTGCCCAGGCGCGCGGAAAGGAAGCCCACCAGTTCGCGATAGTAATGTTCCACGACGTTACCTGAGATCGTCCTGCCAGCCTATGCCAGAAAGCCCTTTCAGGCAGCGACGCGGGACCGAGTGATGTCAGCGTGCGATCTTACAAATTATAATTATTCTCAGCAACAAGAGGGGAATGGCTGGAGGGCTTCAGCGCCTGGGAGACCTAGCGCCACACCCCTCCCGCCATACACCTGCCAGCCCCAATCCGATATCCGCTAAATCCCCCCCTGCCGCGTTCGTCTATCTGGCACCCCCTCGGCTGGATGTCTGCATGAGACCTTTAACCAACACCCGTCGCCGGCTGCTGCTCAGCGGCCTGTGCCTGCTCGGCCTGGGTTGCCTGCTTGCCTGGAAAGCCCTGCCCTACGGCGCACAGCCGCTCAGCACGGTTGCCGTGACCCGCGCCGACATCGAAAGCAGCGTCACTGCACTGGGCACCCTGCAACCAAGGCGCTACGTGGACGTCGGTGCCCAGGCGTCGGGGCAGATCCACACCCTGCATGTGGAGGTCGGCGACACGGTGCGCAAAGGCCAGCTGCTGGTCGAGATCGACCCTTCGACCCAGCAGGCCCGGCTGGATGCCGGCCGCTACTCGATCGACAACCTCAAGGCCCAGCTGGCCGAACAACGCGCGCAGTTCCAACTGGCCCGACAGCAGCTCGAACGCCAACGGGACCTGGCCGCCGCCGGCGCCACCCGCGACGAGGACGTGCAAACGGCCGCCGCACAGCTGAAGGTCACCCAGGCGCGCATCGACATGTTCCAGGCGCAGATCCGCCAGGCCCAGGCCAGCCTGCGCAGCGACGAGGCCGAGCTGGGCTACACGCGCATCTATGCGCCGATGGACGGCACGGTAGTGGCGGTGGATGCACGTGAAGGGCAAACCCTCAATGCCCAACAGCAAACCCCGTTGATCCTGCGCATCGCCAAGCTCTCGCCGATGACCGTGTGGGCCCAGGTGTCGGAGGCCGACATCGGCAAGGTCACCCCGGGCATGACCGCCTACTTCACCACCCTGGCCGGCGGCAAGCGCCGCTGGACCAGCACCGTGCGGCAAGTGCTGCCGATCCCGCCCAAGCCCCTGGAGCAGGCCAGCCAGGGCGGCGGCAGCCCGGCCAGCGTCAGCAATGGCAGTGCTGGCAGCCAGGTGGTGCAGTACAGCGTGCTGCTGGATGTCGACAACCCGGACGGCGCGCTGATGGCCGAGATGACCACGCAGGTGTTCTTTGTCGCAGGCAAAGCCAGCCAGGTGCTGACCGTACCCCTGGCTGCGCTGGACGACGGCGATGGCCTGCGCCTGGCGCATGTGCTGACCCGCGATGGCAAGGTGGAACAGCGCCAGGTGCGCACCGGCCTCAGCGACCGCCTGCGGGTGCAGGTGCTGGAAGGCCTCAACGAAGGCGAACGCCTGGTGATCGGCGCCTCTGGCGTCAGCGGAGGTTGAATGAGCACACCCCTGATCGAGCTGGTCGACATCCGTAAATCCTACGGCGGGGTCGAAACGCCCAAGGTCGATATCCTGCATGGCATCAGCCTGCGCATCCATCCCGGCGAGTTCGTCGCCATCGTCGGCGCCTCCGGCTCCGGCAAGTCGACCTTGATGAATATTCTCGGCTGCCTCGACCGCCCCACTTCCGGCAGCTACCGCTTCGCCGGCAAGGATGTGGCCGAACTGGGCAGCGACGAACTGGCCTGGCTGCGCCGCGAAGCGTTCGGCTTCGTGTTCCAGGGCTACCACCTGATCCCCTCGGGTTCGGCCCAGGAAAACGTCGAAATGCCGGCCATCTATGCCGGCATCGCCGCCAACGAACGCCACGCCCGTGCCAGCGCCCTGCTCGGCCGCCTGGGCCTGGCCAGCCGCACCGGCAACCGCCCTCACCAGTTGTCTGGCGGCCAGCAGCAACGGGTGTCGATTGCCCGGGCGTTGATGAATGGCGGCCATATCATTCTCGCCGACGAACCCACCGGCGCCCTCGACAGCCACAGCGGCACCGAAGTGATGGCGTTGCTCGACGAGCTGGCCAGCCAGGGCCACGTGATCATCCTGATCACCCATGACCGCAACGTCGCGGCGCGGGCGCAGCGCGTGATCGAAATTCGCGACGGCCTGATCATCAGCGACTCGGCCGCCGACAAGCCCACGGTCGACGACGGTCGTGGGCTGCAGGCCGACCAGTTGCGCCAGCGCCTGGACCGTGGCGCGACCTTGCACGGGGCGTGGAAAGGCGAATTGCTCGAAGCCCTGCAAGCGGCCTGGCGGGTGATGTGGGTCAACCGCTTCCGCACCGCCCTGACCCTGCTGGGCATCGTCATCGGCGTGGCCTCGGTGGTGGTGATGCTGGCAGTGGGCGAAGGTAGCAAGCGCCAGGTCATGGCGCAGATGGCAGCCTTCGGGTCGAACATCCTCTACCTCAACGGCAAGCCGGCGAGCCTGGGCGAGCAGGCCGGCACCATCACCCTCGACGATGTCGCCGCCATCGGCCAACTGCCGCAGGTCAAGCACGTGATGCCGGTGATCGGCGAAAAGATGATGGTGCGCCACGGCAACAACAGCCAGCGGTTCTATGTGGGTGGCAACAACACCGGCTTCCCCGAGATTTTCAACTGGCCGGCGGTGCAAGGCAGCTTCTACACCGATGCCGATGAAGCCAACGCTGCCGCGGTGGCGGTGATCGGCCAGAAAGTGCGGGAAAAGATGCTCGACCCTGGGCGCGACCCGCTGGGGCAGTACCTGTTGATTGGCAATGTGCCGTTTCAGGTGGTCGGTATCCTGGCCGGCAAGGGCGCCAGCTCTGGCGACCAGGACAGCGACGGGCGCATCGTGGTGCCCTACTCCGCCGCAGCCATCCGCCTGTTCGGCCAGCGCGACCCGGACTACATCGCCGTTGCCGCCCTCGACTCCACGCGGGTCGACGAGGCCGAAGCGGCCATCGACAAGCTGCTGCGCCAGCGTCACAACGGCCGCCGGGACTTCGAGCTGACCAATGACGCGGCGTTGATCCAGGCCGAAGCGCGCACGCAGAACAGCCTGTCGCTGATGCTGGGGGCGATCGCCGCGATCTCGCTGCTGGTGGGCGGCATCGGCGTGATGAACATCATGTTGATGACCGTACGCGAGCGCACCCGTGAAATCGGCATCCGCATGGCCACCGGTGCGCGCCAGCGCGACATCCTGCGGCAATTTCTCAGCGAGGCGGTAATGCTGTCGATGGTCGGCGGCCTGGCCGGCATCGTCCTGGCCCTGGCCATCGGTGGCGGCCTGATGCTGGCCGAAGTGGCGGTGGCCTTTGCCCTGCCCGCGATGCTCGGCGCCTTCGCCTGCGCCGTCGTCACCGGCATCGTGTTCGGCTTCATGCCAGCGCGCAAGGCCGCCCGCCTAGACCCGGTCAAAGCCCTTACCAGCGAATAACCCATGACTCTGCCTAGCCGCATCAGCCTGTTGACCTTATGCGTATGCCTCGCCGCCTGCAGCACGCCGCCACCCCCCACCAGCGGCATCGCCACGCCATCCGCCTGGCAAGGCGAGGCCGCATCACCCTCGGCCCAGCTGCCAACGACACAGTGGTGGCAAGCCTTCGCCAGCCGCGAACTCGACCGCCTGGTACAGCACGCCCTGCACAATGCCCACGACCTGGCTGCCGCCACGGCGCGGGTACGCCAGGCCCAGGCACGCGCAGTCATCGCCGGCGCGCCGCTGCTGCCGGAGCTGAAGCTGGGCCTGGACGGCAGCCGCCAACGCCTGCTGCACGGTGACGGCTATGACCAGCTGGATGTCAGCCGCAGCGAACCTAC
Source organism: Pseudomonas sp. TE3-3-F2023 (assembly GCF_036784815.1). Taxonomy (NCBI): domain Bacteria; kingdom Pseudomonadati; phylum Pseudomonadota; class Gammaproteobacteria; order Pseudomonadales; family Pseudomonadaceae; genus Pseudomonas; species Pseudomonas sp. TE3-3-F2023. The sequence goes on from NZ_CP145113.1 coordinate 4,734,434, forward strand.
CAGCACCTCGTTCGACATGCAGCTCAGCGCCAGCTATGAAATCGACTTCTGGGGCGGCCTGCGCGCGACCCGTGACAGCGCCCTGCGCAGCCTGGATGCCAGCCGCTTCGACCGTCAGACCGTGGAGCTGACCCTGGTCAGCGCGGTAGCCGACAGTTACCTGCAGGGCCTGGCCCTGCGGGAACAGTTGCGCATTGCCCGCCTCAACCTGCGCAATGCCCAGAACGTGCTGGGCCTGGTCGAGGCACGCCAGCGCAGCGGCTCCGCCACGCGCCTGGAACTGGCCCAGCAACGCAGCCTGGTGGCCGCACAGCAACGCCAGCTACCGTTACTGGAACAGAAGTGGCAAGACAGCCGCGTTACCTTGGCGACCCTGCTCGGCGACCCGGTGCAGTCGCTACCCACCAGCCAGGACGCGATCGACACCCTGCAATGGCCCGCCATTGGCAGCGGCGTGCCCAGCGAGCTGCTCACCCGCCGTCCAGACATTGCCGCAGCAGAAGCGCGGCTTGCCGCCGCCAGCGCCAACGTGCAGGTCGCCCGCGCCGCCATGCTGCCCAAGCTCACCCTCGGGGCCAATCTGGGAGCTGGCGCCAATACCTTTGCCCATTTGTTCGACAGCTCCTACTACACACTCACCAGCGGCCTGGTTGCGCCAATCTTCAACAACGGCCGGCTGCGTGCCGCGCGTGAACTGGCCGAGGCGCAACAGATGGAGTTGCTGGAGACCTACCGCAGCAGCATCCTGGCCGGTTTTGCCGATGTCGAGAAAGCGCTCAATGCGATCCAGGGCGTTGACCGCCAGCGGCAGTGGCAGGATGAAGAGGTGGAGCAGGCGCGCCTGGCGTTCAACCTGGCGCAGCAGCGTTATGGCGCGGGAGCAGAGACGCTGTTGAGCGTGCTGGAGACCCAGCGCACCTTGTATGTGGCGCAGGACCAGCAGGCGCAACTGCGCCTGGCCCGGTTGCAGGGTAGCGTGGCGTTGTACAAGGCATTGGGGGGTGGGTGGCAACTAGAACACCTGCGCGCCCCGTTGTAGGAGCGGCCTTGTGTCGCGATGGGCCGCAAAGCGGCCCCGGCATTATCCGCATCAACGCTGAAATCCGGGGGCTGCTGCGCAGCCCATCGCGACACAAGGCCGCTCCTACAAAAAGGCGGCGCAAGCCTCGGGGGCTTCAACGCAAGCGCTGCGCCACCTTCAGGTTGCGCGCATACCACGGCCGCTGCGGTATCTTGGGCCGCAGCTTGTCGAGCAGGTCGTCATCGCTGTAGATGATGCGCAACGCCAGCTTCATGGTCTCCGGGTCCATCTCTACACTGCGCCCGGGCCGCAAACCCGGCACCGTCGAGCAGCCATGGGTATCCGGCCCCAACCACGGGTCGGCCACCTCCACCCAGCGCCCTGGCGCAAACCATGGCACGCCATTGACTTCCAGGCGCCGCACCTCGCCCGGATGCAGCCGCTCATGCGCGTGGAACCAGTCCTCGATGCGGTCGTCGATCCAACCATGAAAGTGCCAGAACACCGGGTTCACATGGGATGAAAACGGGTCGCCGAGAAAATCGTTCTGCTCGGCGAACCAGCGTTCGGCAAAATCATCCGGGGTGCGCGCCGTCGGCACCGGCATGCCGTTGGAGGGGTCGCGCGGCACCGATGCCCAGCGCATGTGCAGCCAGTCGTGCAGGCCCAGCTCCACTTCCGAACCGAACTGGCCCAGGGTCAAGGTGCTCAGGTACTCCGGGTCGGTGTAGCGTGACTCCCAGACCTGGAAGTTGCCATGGAAGGTATCCGGCGTCTTGATGTCGCGCACCCACTGGGTGTATTCCGCATCACCGCTGGCAAGCCAGGTGGGCGGCAGGGCATTGCCGTCATGGTTGTCGAAGTAGCGGGCGAATCCGGCCCGGTCGCGCTCCAGCTCCGGCTGCGGCAGCGGGAAGCGCGTCCATGACGGCAGGTCCTGCAAGGCACGGGCGTTACCAAGCATGTGCCGGTGCATGAAGAAAAAGTCCTCGCCCGAACCGTTGCGGTCCTTGTGCCGGCCCCGCGCATCACGCTCGCGGTCACGCGGCCCGGGCTGCCAGCCCAGACCACGCAGGGCGTCCTGCTTGTCCTTGCCCAGCTTGTGCCATTTGTCCCGCGACGAGTGCCACAGCTGGTGGAACAGACGATGCTCCGGGGCGGTCAGCCAGGCCAGCAGTTGCGGTTTCAGCGGGGTACGCTCGCGCGCCTCGGGGAAGGTACGCTTCAGGGCCAGGAACTGGTTGTCCTCCACGGGCAATGTCAGCGCGCGGTCCAGGCGTGCAATGCGCCCGTTGAGAGTCGCCGGCCCGGCGTTGCCGAACCGGCCCCAGACCTCGTCGAGCACGATATGGCATTCATAGCGGGCCTGGGCCGAAAACAGGCGCCAGCGCAGGGTACCCGGCTTGTCCGCCAACAGGTCGCCTATCACGCGGTAGCGTGGCTCCTCCCGCCCACGCAGGCGCTCGGGGGTATCCAGATAGCCGCGCAGGGCGCGCCCGTTGGTTGCCACATCCAGGAACAGCTCCAGTTCACCTGTTGGCAGGCTATCCAGCCCCGCATCCTTGCCCTGCAGGGTCCAGCGCCAGATGCCGCGCAGGGTATCGCCCAACTGCTGCAGGCGGGTATCGGCCAACTCGACGACGGCCTCGCCAGGGGTTTCCGGGAATTCCTCGGCGGCACGCTGGCGCTGCACATACAGCGCCCCCAGCGCACCGGGCACCACCACACCCGTCAATGCCACACTGGCGATGAAACCGCGTCGGGAAATCGTCATTGCATACCTGTGCATTCATTGCGGCCATGGAGCACGGCCCGTCCAAGGCTAGAACGTTGCACGGCAGGCGAAATTTAGCGGCTTGCCACCCCCGCCCTGAGGGCAACTCGGTCAATGTAGGAGCGGCCTTGTGTCGCGAAAGGGCCGCAAGGCGGCCCCGGCAATTTTGCAGGGGTGCGAAGATCCTGGGGGCGCTGCGCACCCCTATCGCGACACAAGGCCGCTCCTACAGGGCCCTGCGCCAGCGACCAGACAGCAGCTAAATTTGCCGGGTGCGAGCTCGTTCACTGCAAGTAGCGGCGGCCTCTGTGCCCATCCCTCGACGGTGAACCTACTGAGACAAAGATGACGACTCCACGCTGGAAGAAAGCCCTGTTTATCAGCCTGGCCGCGGCGGTTGCCGCTGGCGCCGGGTTTGCCGCCTGGCACTACTTCGCCACACCCGCCGGCTATTCCAGGGAGGTGACCCGCCAGGCCAACGACCTGCAGGAACGCATTCTCTCGTTCGACAGCCATGTCACCCTGCCGCTGACCTTCGGCACCGAAGGCAGCGAGGCCGACAAGGATGGCGGTGGCCGCTTCGACCTGGCCAAGGCCGCACGCGGGCGGTTATCTGGCGCGGCCCTGACCATCTTCGCCTGGCCAGAGTCCTGGACCGGTGACGGTGGACCGCACCGCCCTACCCCAGGCTTCGTCGAAGCGGCCCGCCACACCCAGGAGGTACGCTACAACGCCATCACCGCCATGGTCCGCGACTTCCCGCAGCAGGTGGGCATTGCCTATACCCCGCAAGACATGCGGCGCCTGCACGGCGAAGGCAAGTTCGCGGTGTTCCTCAGCATGCTCAACGCCTATGCGCTGGGCGATGACATCGACCAGCTCGACCGCTGGGCCGCGCGCGGGGTGCGCATGTTCGGCTTCAGCTACGTGGGCAACAACAGCTGGGCCGACTCTTCGCGCCCGCTGCCGTTCTTCAATGACACCGCCGATGCCCTGGACGGCCTGTCGCCGCTCGGCAAGCGCGCCGTGCAGCGGCTGAACGACCTGGGCGTGATCATCGATGTGTCGCAAATGTCCAGCAAGGCGCTGGCCCAGGCCGTTGCCCTCAGCCGCGCGCCGGTGGTGGCCTCGCACTCGGCGCCGCGGGCGATGGTCGACATCAGGCGCAACCTCTCCGACAAGGAGCTGCAGCTGATCAAGGACAGCGGCGGCGTGGTCCAGCTGGTGGCCTTCTCCACCTACCTCAAGCCCTTGAGCAGCAAGACCCAGGACAAACTCAACGCCCTGCGCGCCCACTACGACCTGCCGCCACTGGCAAACCTCGACTACGCACTGATGCCAGGTGACCCGGTGATCGCCGGCTGGCCCGAGCAGAAGGTCGGCCAGTACGCCAACGCGCTGTACGGCATTCTCGAGGAAGAGCCGCCAGCCACGCTCAAGGACTATGGCGACGCCATCGACTACACCGTGCGCAAGGTCGGCATCGACCATGTCGGCCTGAGTTCGGACTTCAACGAAGGCGGCGGCATCGACGGTTGGCAGAACGCCAGTGAAGCACGCAACGTCACCGCCGAACTGATCAGCCGCGGCTACTCCGAAGCGGATATCGCCAAGCTCTGGGGCGGCAATTTTCTGCGGGTGTGGGAGCAGGTGCAGCGCGCCGCGCAACCTGTGGCCACCCCATCCCCCTGACCGTTGCGAGCCATTTGATGAACGATCGTCGCACCTTTCTCAAGCAGGTCGGCCTGCTTGCGGCCGCCCTGCCCCTCACCGGCCCACTGCCGCCTGCCGCCCAAGCGGCGGCTGCGCAGCCAGCCACCGCCAGCGACTGGGCCGCGTTTCGCAACCTGTTCGAGCTGGACCCGGCGTACGCGCACTTTGCCAACTTCCTGATCACCTCGCACCCACGGCCCGTGCGAGAAGCCATCGAGGCGCTGCGTGCCCGCTTCGACCGCCACCCGGCCCGCATGGTCGACTGGGACAGCCAGTCGGAGTGGAAGCACGAAGCCGCCGTGCGTGAATGGGCGGCCCGCTACCTCGAAGTGACGCCCCGGCAAATCGCCCTGACCGGCAGCACCACCGAAGGCCTGGGGCTGATCTATGGCGGGCTGAAGATTGCCCCGGGGCAGGAAATTCTCACCACCGTGCACGAGCATTCGGCCGCCCGCCATACCATGGGCTTTCGCACCACGCGCGATGGCACACCGGTGCACCGGTTGCGCCTGTTCGAAGACCCCTCCAAGGTCAACAGCGACCAGGTACTGGCCACCATCGCGGCGGCCATCGGGCCGAAAACCCGGGTGCTGGGCATGACCTGGGTGCACTCGGGCAGTGGCGTGAAACTGCCCGTGGGCGAGATCGGCGCGCTGGTGCGCGAGGTCAATCGCCAGCGTGACGAGCAGGACCAGATCATCTATGTGATCGACGGTGTGCATGGCTTCGGCGTCGAAGACATGCGCTTTGCCGATCTCAACTGTGATTACTTCATCGCCGGCACGCACAAGTGGATGTTCGGGCCGCGGGGTACCGGGATCATCTGTGCGGCGTCCCCCGAGCTGAAGCAGCTGAACCCGACCATTGCCACGTTTTCCGAGAACGAGGACTTCGCCACGGTGATGACGCCCGGGGGCTACCACGCGTTCGAGCATCGCTGGGCATTGGGCAAGGCGTTCGAGCTGCACCTGCAGCTGGGCAAGGCGGCAGTGCAGGCGCGGATTCATGGGCTCAATGGCTATCTCAGGCAGCGGCTCGAGGCATTGCCAGGGATAGCGTTGGTGACACCGCGCAGTGCGCAATATTCGGCGGGGTTCACCTTCTTCCGGGTCACGGGGCAGGATGCTGACGAGGTGGCCCGATATCTCAATAGCCAGCGCATCGTGGTCGATGCGGTATCACGGGATGTCGGGCCGGTGGTGCGGACGGCGCCTGGGCTGTTGAATACCGAGGCGGAGATCGAGCGATTGGTCGATGTGTTGAAGAAGCACCTTCGCGGGTGAGGCCCTGGGGCCGCTGTGCGGCCCATCGCGACACAAGGCCGCTCCCACATGGTTCGGTGGGCGCAGTGCTTTTGTGGGAGCGGCCTTGTGTCGCGAAAGGGGCGCAACGCGCCCCCGGCGAGCTCAAGTCAGGACTGGCCGCCGACCCGCTTCAACCACTCCCCGACATCCCGGTAAATCCCCTCCACCTGCCCCACGATCCCCGACATGCGCAAGAAGTCATGGGTCAACCCCTCCACCCGCTCAAAGGTCACCGCCGTCCCGCCCGCCACCAGCCAGTCACGATAGGCCATGCCCTCATCATGCAACGGGTCATACTCGGCCACGGACAGGTAAGCCGGTGGCAAAGGCTGGCGCAGCGTCGACAGCAACGGCGACACCCGCCAGTCCAGGCGCTGCTCGCGCTGCGGTGCATAGTGCTGGTAGAACCACTCCAGCGTGGGCGTCTCCAGCAGGTAACCCTCGGCATGCTCGCGATGGGACTCACGCTGGCAGGAGATGTCGGTCACCGGGTAGAACAGCAACTGTGCCAGCGGCTTGAACGCCAGCGCCTCGGGCTGCTGCACCGACGTAATGGCCAGCACCGCCGCCAGGCTGGCGCCCACACTGTCCCCTGCCAGCACCACCCGGCGGTTGTCCAGGCCCAGCGACGCCGCCTGCTCAGCCAGCCAGTTGGCGGCGTCCAGCACATCGTGCAGGGCCTTCGGGAACTGCTGCTCCGGTGCCAGCCGGTAGTCCGCCGCCAGCACCGCAAACTCACCCAGGGCCGCCAGGCGACGGCACACCGAGTCATGCGAATCGAGGCTGCCGACCACATAGCCGCCACCATGCAGGTACAGGATCACCGGCTGCAAGGCAGCACCAGCATCGCCCTGACGGTACAGGCGAGCAGCCAGGCGAGCACCATCGCGCGCGGTTATCTGCAGCTCGCTGGCCGTGACGTTGCCGGGCGGGCTCGGGTCGAGTACCTGCGAGCTGCCTTCGAACTCGGCACGGGCCTGGGCCACGTCCATTGCGTGCATGGGCAGGCTCCTGCCCGTCAGCCGGCCAAATTCGACCAGTTCCAGAAATGCCGCCAGATCAGGATGCAGTGCCATGTGGGTTCCTTGGGTGAACAATGTGACTCGAGCCTCCCTACGGGACGTAGCAGCACGCCAAAAAATTAGCCGCCCACACGGCTAAATCGTTGGTGCAGGCACTCGTTATCCCTGCACAACGAAAGACCGCCAGAGGCATACCGTGGACCTTCAGAGCATCCTCAGCAAACTGTTCGCCAACGCCCATGCCGTCGGCATCGAAGGCGTTTTCCAGTTCGTTTTCAGCCAGGACCGGGCCTTCTGGTCGGAGGTGCGCGACAGCAGCCGCACCGGTGCCGGCCGGCACAGCGCTCCGGACGTCACCATCGAGGTGGCCGAGCGTGACTTCATGGGCATCATGGGCGGCACTGCCAACGTAGAAGAGCTGTTCGCCAGCGCCCGCCTGAAGATCAGTGGCAACATGGGCCTGGCCACCCTGCTACCACAGATCATCAGCAACGCCCGGCGCGGCGCACCGGCGACCAAGGTATCGATGAACCAACGTTACCCGACACCGGCACGCCTCAGCGAACGGGTATCGGCCGCACAACCGGTACAGCGCGAGGTAACACGCATTGCCCGCGCCGACATGCCGCTGGCGCGCTTCCAGGGCGAATACCTGGAGCACGGGACACCGGTGGTCATCAGCGATGCCCTGCAGGACTGGCCGCTGTTCAGCATGGGCCGCGAAGCCTCGCTGGAGCATTTTGCCGAACTGCAGGGCATCACCCGGCACGGCGACTACGTGAAGAAGACCTTTTCCACCGACCGCGACTTCCGTTCCACCTCCATGGCAGACTTCATCGCCTCGCTCGATGCCCCTGCCAAACCCGGCGAAACCCCGGCCTACATGGGCAACAACATCGTGCCGGAAAAGCTGCTGAAGCTGATTCGCTACCCGCAGTACTTCGCTCGCGAGAAGTTCATTGCGCCGCGTATCTGGATCGGCCCCAAGGGCACACTGACGCCGCTGCACCGCGACGACACCGATAACCTGTTCGCACAGGTATGGGGGCAGAAGTCGTTCATCCTTGCCGCACCGCACCATCGCCCGGCTCTGGGCACCTGGTCGACCAGCCCCAAGGGCGGCCTGGACGGCTGCGACTTCAACCCTGACGCCCCGGACTACCAGCGTTTCCCGACGGCGCGCGAAGTGCCTTTCCTGCGCGTGTTGCTGCAGGCAGGTGACCTGCTATTCCTGCCCGAAGGGTGGTTCCACCAGGTGGAGTCTGTGACCACGTCGCTGTCGGTGAACTTCTGGGTGAATTCCGGGCGCGGCTGGTAGCCGGGATTATCACGGGGCGCTTTGCGCCCCAATCGCCGGCAAGCCGGCTCCCACAGGTACAGTGCAAGCCTTCCGGTTGGCGCAGTCCCTGTGGGAGCCGGCTTGCCGGCGATTGAGCCGCGCAGCGGCCTCGGCAATCGATCAGACCGCCGCGATCAACGCCTCGGCAAAGCGCTGCGCGACCTCATCGATCTGCTCGCCACTGATGATCAACGGCGGCAGGAAGCGCACCACCGCCCCATGCCGCCCACCGAGTTCCAGAATCAGCCCGCGCTTGAGGCACTCGCGCTGCACCTTCGCCGCCAACTCTCGGTTGGCCGCCGGATGACCGAGCGCATCCCGCTGGCCTTGCGGGTCCACCAGCTCCACCCCGAGCATCAGCCCACGCCCGCGAACATCACCCAACTGCGGGTAATCCCGCTGCAACTGCTGCAGATGTTGGCGCAGGCACTGCCCCATGGCCTCGGCATGCTCGGCCAGGCGATGCTCGACCAGGTAGTCGATCACCGCCGAGCCCGCCGCCATGGCCATCTGGTTACCACGGAAAGTGCCGGCGTGGGCGCCCGGTTTCCAGGTGTCCAGCCAGTCGCGGTACACCACCACTGCCAGCGGCAGGCTGCCGCCAATGGCCTTGGACAGGGTGACCACGTCCGGGACGATGCCGGCATGTTCGAAGGCGAACATTCGCCCGGTGCGGGCGAACCCGCTCTGGATCTCATCGACGATCAACGCCACGCCGGCCTGCTCGGTGATACGGCGTACCCCCTTGAGCCACTCGATATCGGCCGGGATCACGCCGCCCTCGCCCTGCACCACCTCGAGGATCACCGCCGCCGGCAGCGGCACGCCGCTTTCCGGGTCGAGCAGCAGGGCTTCCAGGTAATGCAGGTTGGCCCTGACCCCGGCTTCACCGCCCAAGCCGAACGGGCAACGGTAGTCGTAGGGGTACGGCATGAACTGCACACCGTTGCCGAGCAAGGCCCCCAGCGGCTGCTTCGGCCCATGGCTGCCCATCAGGCTCAGCGCACCCTGGCTCATGCCATGGTAGGCGCCATGGAAGGCCAGCACGGTGCTGCGGCCGGTGGCGGTGCGTACAAGTTTCAGCGCTGCTTCCACCGCATCGGTGCCTGTCGGGCCGCAGAACTGGACCTTGGCTTCACGGCGCAACGCCTCGGGCAGCACGCCGAACAGGTCCTGGACGAAGCGGTCCTTGACTGGCGTGGTCAGGTCCAGGGTGTGCAACGGCAGCTCATCGGCCAGTACCCGCTGGATCGCCTCGACCACCACCGGGTGGTTGTGGCCCAGCGCCAGGGTGCCGGCGCCGGCCAGGCAGTCGATGAACTGGCGCCCTTCAACATCCTCCACATGGATGCCACGGGCGCGCTTGAGTGCCAGCGGGATGCGCCGCGGGTAGCTGCGGGCGTTGGACTCCTGTTGTTGCTGGCGTTGCAGCAAGGGTGAATCGGTGAACTCGTACAAGGCACGCGGCGCGCTGGCCGGCGGGACCTGGGCAAGGCAGGAAGCGGTGGACATGGGTGAATCCTCGCAAGCAAGCGAAAGTGCGGGTGTTCGTCGCTTGGAAAACGCTTGAGTGCGGGGAGGATTTAGCGGTTGTTACTCTATTTTACTCTGCCTGTGCCGGCACTTTCGCGGGCTTGCCCGCTCCCACAGGGATCGCATGCATCTCAGACCCTGTGCAGTACCTGTGGGAGCGGGCAAGCCCGCGAAAGGGCCGGCACAGACAGTGAAGATCAGCTGGCCGAGCGCGCCGGCACTTGCAACAACACCCGCAACCCATCACTGCGACTGTCGAACTTCAGGCTACCGGCACAACGCTGCACGATCGCCTGCACGATCGCCAGCCCCAACCCGCATCCACCACTCTGCCCGTTACGCCAGAAGCGCTCGGTCAGGTGCTCCAGGTCCGCCTCGGCAATCCCCGGCCCATGGTCCCGCACCATGAAGCCCACCTGGCCGTCAGCCATCTGCACCTCAAGCTCCACCGCCTCGTCGCCGCCATGGCGCAAGGCGTTGTCCAGCAGGTTGCGCAGCGCCGCAACCGCCAAGGGGGCCGGCATGCCCAGGTAGACCTGCGTAGCTGCTTCAGGCAAGCGCAGCACGATGCGCCGGTTGTCACCGCCGCCGGCATCCTGCACTGCCTGCCGGGCCACCTGCTCGGCGCTGCACTGCACGCCATCCTCGAACGACAGGCTGCCTTCCACCCGCGCCAGCATCAACAACTGCTCCAGTGTGCGGTGCATGCGGTCGGCCCCCTGCTCTGCATGTTCCAGCGCCTGCTCGCGCACGGTGCCATCGGTCATCCGCGCTACCTGCAAGTGGGTCTTGATCGCCGTCAGCGGACTGCGCAGTTCATGCGCGGCATCGTCGGTCAGGCGCCGCTCACGCTCGATGGTCTGGGCAATACGCAGGAACAGCTGGTTCTGGGTTTCCAGCAACGGTTGCAGTTCGCTGGGCATGCCCGCCACCTGCAGCGGCTCGACGCTGTCCGCGCGCCGGCGGCGCAGGGCATCGCGCATGCGGTTGAGAGGCTCCAGCCCCTTGCCCAGGCCGATCCACAACAACCCCAGGCTGCCAAGCAGGGCCATCAGCACCGGCGCCGAGGCCGCCAGCAGGATCGACTGGTTCAGCGCCTCGCGCTCCATGTGCCGGTCAGCGGTGGTGATACGCACATCGCCATGGTTGTAGGTGAAGGTGCGCCACAGTGCGTCGTCGATGGTCTGGTCACGGAAACCGCTGCGTTCATCGTCCATGACGCCATCGTGCTTGTGGTTGCTGGCGAGAATCTCGCCACGCAGCGAGCTGACCTGGCAGGCCATGCCGTCCGGCACGCTGAACTGGTCGGCGGAAAAGTGCGCTTCCCCGCCCTTGGCGGTCAGCGGCTGCGGCAACTGGTCGATCAGCCCGGCGACCATGCGTGCCGAAGCCACCAGCCGCTGGTCGAGGGAAAACATCATCTGCTGGCGCAGGTCGCGCAGCATCCACGCGGCGGCCAGCGCCCAGATGATCACGAAGGCGCTGCCCAGGATCAGGCTCAGGCGTACCCGCAGGCTCATGACGCCGCCTCCTCCGGCGCTTGCGCCGGGCCCAGCCGGTAGCCCAGGCCGCGCACGGTCTCGACGATGCCGTTGCCCAGCTTGCGCCGAAGGTGGTGAATATGCACGTTCAGGGCATTGCTTTCGACTTCGTCGCTGAAGCCGTACACGCAATCTTTGAGCTGCTCGCTGGACAGCACCCGCCCGGGGTTCTGCAGCAACGCCTGGAGCAACGCCTGTTCACGCCGGGACAGGTCGACCGGCTGGCCGGCCAGGGTTGCCTCGCAGCTGCTCGGGTCATAGCGCAGCGGGCCATGTTCGATCACATTCACCGCCCGCCCGGCCACCCGCCGCAGCAGGGTGTGCAGGCGAGCAGCCAGCTCGCGCAGGTCGAACGGCTTGAGCAGGTAATCGTCGGCACCGGCCTGCAGGCCATCGACCCGGTCGGTGACCGCATCACGGGCGGTGAGCACCAGCACTGGCAGCGTCTCGCCTTTCTCGCGCAGGCGACGCAACAGCTTCAGTCCGTCTTCGTCTGGCAGGCCAAGGTCGAGGATCATCACGTCGAACTGCGCGGCCTGCAGCATCGCCCGTGCATCGGCGGCGTTGCTCACACGGTCCACGGTCAGGCCCTGGGCGGTAAGGCCGGCGCAAATGCCGGCGGCGATCAGGTCGTCGTCCTCGCAGAGCAGAACGTGCATGGTGGGGCTCCCGGAATGGTGTGGCTGGCATTGCACCTTGGGCAGATTAAGGGGGGATTATGGACCTTTTGTTGGGTGGAGGGTTGTTCACCTTGCACCTTGCAGCGCCCGCGAAATGGAGCGCCGCCCGCGCGGCGCTCGATCTGATAGGCGCTGAAGATGTTCTGGCGAACACCAGTGCCTAAATCAATCCCTGCGGCGTATCTACATCCAGCAACACCCCAGCATCCTCCACGTCAACCACCACGCAACGATCCCGATGCGCTTGCACCACCGACCGAGCTCCTTCATCCCCGGCAAGCTGCCCCAGCGCCGGCCAGAAGTCGCGCCCGAAAATCACCGGGTGCCCCTGCTGCCCCGCATGGTGCGGCAACACGATGGTCGAGGCACTGGCCGCCTCGGCCAACCGACGCAAGGTTGCCGATTCGATCCAAGGCATATCACCCAGCAAGATCGCCACCGCCTGCGCCTGGCTGTTACCCAACGACCTGGCCCCGGCAGCCAGGCTATGCCCCATCCCCGACGCCGCATCCGGGCTGGCGACAATCGGGCAATCGGCAGGCAAGGCAAAATCCTCGCTCCGTTCGCCCGCGCGCACCACCACCCGCACATCATCGAACACCGCTTGGGCCCGTTCCACGCTATGTACCAGCAGGCTGCGACCATCAGCCAAGGTCGCCCGGCGCTTGTCTGAACCAAAACGCATGCCGCGGCCTGCCGCCAATACCAGCGCAACCACGCTCACAGCGCCCCCCGCTCGATGCCGTTGCGCACCCGCAGGATGTCGGCCAGCACCGCCAAAGCGATCTCGGCCGGGGTCTTGCTGCCCAGGTTGAGGCCGATCGGGGCGTGGATGCGACTCAGTTCGACCTCGCCCAGGCCACCGATCCGCCGCAGGCGTTCACGGCGCTTGTCGGAGGTCGCCCGGGAGCCCATCACACCGATATAGAACGCCTCGGTGCGCACCGCTTCGAGCATCGCCAGGTCATCGATCTTCGGGTCGTGGGTCAGCGCCACCACCGCAGTGTCGGCATGGCAACCACCATGGGCGATGAACTCCGATGGCAGCTCGCGGCGCACCTCGATGCCATCCAGCCGCACGCCGTCGAGCACTTCGTCACGCGGCTCGCAGAGGATGACTTCGAAGCCCATGCCCTTGCCGAACTCGGCACAGAAATGCGCGACGCTGGAGTACCCGGCCAGCAGCAGACGCTGGGCGGCCCCCACTCGCAAGCGTACACGGGCACTTTCACGCTCCACACGCGGCCCCTGGCTGTGGTCATCGGCAAGCAGGCGCCTGCCCTCGGGCAGGCTCACTTCACGCAGCACGCGGCGCTGGCCCTGCAATGCGCTTTCCAGCTCACGCAGGTGCGCCTGCACCTCGCATTCGGCCGACAGGTTCTCCACCAGCACCTCCAGCACGCCGCCACAGGGCAGGCGGATGCTCGAACGTGAGTCGCTGCCATCGCCATAACGCACGATGGCCACTGGCTCGGGAAACTCCCCCCGGCCCACGCGCTCGAGAAAGTCGTCTTCGACGCAGCCACCGGACAGTGAACCCAGCCACTGCCCGCTGGCGTTCACCGCCAGCAGCGAGCCCGGCGCACGGGGCGCCGAGCCATAGGTGGCAAGCACCGTGCACAACCACACCCGCTGGCCGCCGCACGACCACTGCAACGCCTGGCGGACCACCTGTAGATCGAGATGCTGCACCCTTTACTCCGCCTTCAGCTCTGCGAGCTGCTGTACGCTCAGGTCACCGGGCAATCCACCCCAGGCCTGGCGCAGGTAGTTGACCATATCCGTCACCTGCTGGTCATCGAGCTTGTCTGCAAAGCCCGGCATCGGCTGCATGCGCTCGAAGCCGGTGAACTGCTGTTCACGGATGCCTTCGAGGATCACCTTGACCAGGTTGCGCGAGTCGGCCTGGCGCAGCACCGTGTTGCCGCGCATGGCCACGGCGATGTGCGGCTTGCCCTCGCCGTCCACTCCATGGCAGCCGGCGCAGACATTCAGGTACTGCTGGCGGCCACGCCTGGCGCTGTCACTCATCTGCTCCAGCGCCACCGCCTGGATGGCCTTGGCCGGCGGTGGCTGGTCGCCCAGCAGGTAGGTGGCCATGGCCGCCAGGTCGGCATCTTCCAGATGTTGGGTGCTGTGGTGCACCACCGGGAACATTTCGTTGAACATGCTGCCCTGGGCGCTGATGCCGTGCTTGAGGAAGGTGGTCAGGTCCGGCTGGGTCCAGCCGCGATCGGCCAGGTCCTGGGCCAGCAGGCTCGGGGCCAGGTAGCCCCCCAGCAGGCCACCGCTCAGACGCTGGTCCTGCTGCAACGCACCGATCGGGTTGCGCGGGGTATGGCACTCGCCGCAATGGCCCATGACTTCGACCATGTACTGCCCACGCTGCCAGGCCGTGCTTTTGCCTTCGGTCGGTTGCAACTGCACGCTCTTGCCGTAGAGCATGTTCCAGCCGCTAAGTCCCTGGCGCACGTTGAAAGGAAAGCGCAACGCAGTCTGCGGTGCCGGGCGGTTGATTGGCGGCACGGTCATCAGGTAAGCGAGGATCGCGTCCGAATCTTCACGCTTGATCAGGTGGTACGAGGTGTACGGCATCGCCGGGTAGAGGTTGGCACCGTCCTTGCGCTTGCCCTCGGTTACCGCGGCGAAGAATTCGTCGGCGCTGTAGTTGCCGATGCCGTACTGCTTGTCCGGGGTGATGTTGCTGCCGTAAATGGTGCCGAACGGCGAATGGATCGGCAGGCCGCCGGCGTACGGCGCGCCGCCTTCGGCGGTGTGGCAGGCCATGCAGTCGGCCGCACGGGCCAGGTATTCACCGCGCTTGACCTGCGCCTGGTCGGCCGCCTGGGCAAGCGAGGTAAAGGCAAGGCCGAGAGCCAGCGCCAGTGCGCTACGAACAAGACCCATGCTCAACCCTCCTTGACCAGGCCGAGGTCGTTGAGCACCGTGCGGGTGGCGTCGTAGTAACGCACGTAGCCGGTGCAACGGCAGATGTGGTGGCCCAGGCTCGCCTCGATGCGGTCTTCCACCTCGCTCTTCTTCAGCGGCTGGCGCTGGGCGGTTTCCACCAGCACCGTGGCGGCATTGACGAAGCCCGGCGCGCAGTAGCTGCACTGGAAGGCGAACAGGTCGACGAACTTCTGCTGGATCGGGTTCAGCGTGAGGTTGCCGGCCTCGTCCTGTTTGGCATGGCCCTCGATGGTGCGGACCTTCTTGCCCTCGAAGTAATGCGCGCCGGTAATGCAGGTACGCACCTCCTCGCAGGTGCCGTCGGGGTTGTCGACGATCACCACGCAGGCGTGGCAGATGCCCTGGCCGCAGCCCAGGCGCGAGCCGGTGAGGTTCTGGTGTTCGTGCAGGTAGTCGATCATCGCCAGGTCGTCAGGGACCTCGACCGGGCCGACCGGTTGACCGTTGAGGGTCAGTTGCAGTGGACGGTTAGCCATTGAGGGCCTCCTTGATACGGGCTGGGGTGATGGGGAGATCGCGAACGCGCTTGCCGATGGCATGCGCGACGGCATTGCCGATGGCACCGACGACCGGGATCATCACCACCTCGGCAATACCCTTGGACGGGTCGGTCGGTGACAGCGGCGGGAGTATTTCGCTGGTCTGCTGCCACACCGCCACGTCGCGTGCATGCGGCAGGCGGTAGCGGTTGAAGTTCCAGTCGCCCTCCCCTGGCCCGCCCTCGTACAACGGCATTTCTTCGGTCAAGGCATGGCCGATGCCCATGGCGATACCGCCCTCGAGCTGGCCCTTGACCAGTTCCGGCACCAGCACCCGGCCGCACTCGACCCAGCTGTGGTGGTTGAGTACCTGCACTTCGTGAGTGCCCTTGTTCACCTTGACTTCGACAATGGTCGCCACCGGGCTGTAGTAGGTGACCATGGCGTTGTTCAGCTGGGTGTCGGGGTAGGCGGCGTTCTGCCGGTCGAGCAGGTGGTAGCCGTGGCTGCTCATCTGCGCCTTCTTGGCATTCACCGCGCCATCGCCGTACTTCACTGCCACCGCGTCGAGCGGGAAGCGTTCGCGCACGCCGTCGATCACGAAGTCGGCTTCGGCCCAGCTCCAGCGGTTGAAACCGTGCACGCTGACGCCGGTTACCAGCCCCATTTCGTGGGCCTTCTGGGCCAGCTGGGCGAACGGGATCGGTGACAGGCCGTTGCCGGTCAGCTCGCCGTTGACCCATACCGCATTCTCGCGGCGCACCACCAGCGGGTTGGCCTGGCCGCCGTACGGGCCCTGGCTCCAGATGGCCATGGCCGCCGGCCACAGACCGTGATTGAACAGCACGCGCGCCGCTTCGCGGGTGGCATGGCTGAAGTAGAAGGCCGAGTTGGTCGCCGACGACGGCGAAGCGAGCTTGCCGACCCAACGCGGGTTGCGCAGCGCGGCGTCCTGCTCGGGCTGGCTGATCAGGTACGGGTTGCCGCTGGTGGTCAGCTGCAGCTCCGGCCATTCGGTGACCGCGGTCTTGACCTCGTCGGCCGAGCGGCCGAGGAAATCGCTGACCACCAAGGCTTGGGAGGTGGACATGCCAGTCCCCAGTTCGGTGCCGATGTGGCGCAGGCTGATTCGCCCGTCGCGGCTGAACTCGATGCTGGCCATGGGTGCTTCGGAGCCGGTGCCGAAGTCTTTCTGGCAGATGGCAAAGCCCACGCCATACCAGTGGTCCGGGTCCTTGGCATCCATCTGCTGCTTGCGCGCGTCGCGGTTGCGCCACCAGTCGTGCACGGCGGCCTTGTCGAGAATCTCGTAAAGGCGCAGGGCGCCGGCCGGGACCGCGCCCTGGGTGTTCTTCATGCCCGACTTCAGCGCGTTGGCGCGGCGCAGGTCGATGGCATCGACGCCCAGGCGACCGGCGATCTCATCCACCATCATTTCGGTGGCGGCCATGGTCTGCAGGGTGCCGTAGCCGCGCATGGAGCCGGCCTCGACGCCACGGGAGTGATAGGCAGTGACCGACAGGTCGTTCTGCGGCATGTAGTAGATCGACTGCGCCGCCGTGGCGCCGACCGCCGCCACCGAGGGGCTGTAGTTGATACGCCCGCCGCCGTCGCAAGTCATGTCGGCGCGGAAGATCTTGAAGCTGTTGTCCTTCTTGTCCACCGCCAACTGGTAGCGGATATCGAATGCGTGGCGCTTGATGCCACTCTGGAATTGCTCGTAGCGGTCGTTGGCCAGGCGGATCGGCACACCAGCGCCATACAACGCGGCCACGGCGGCGTAGAAGACGAAGATGTTGTTGTCTTTCGAGCCGTAGCCCACGGTATAGCCCGGATGCATGTTCAGGGTGTTCAGGGCGAAGCGCGACGGCTTGATCATGTGCACGCATTCCTGCGCCACTTCGAACGGACACTGGGTCGCGACCACGAAGTGCAGCGTGCCGCTAGCCGGGTCGTACCAGCCGTTGCCGTTGTCCGGCTCCAGTGCGGCCGGCTCGATGGACGGCGTCTTGTAGCGCTCGTCGAACACCAGCCAGTCCTCGGGTGGATTGTCCAGCTGCTCGGCCATGCGCCTGGCATGGAAAAGGCCCTGCTCGGTCAGGTCGCCATGCTGGTTGGGCTGCTTCGACCACACCGGCTTGCGGTTGAGGATGGTGGGGAACAGCATGGAATTCTTCAGGCTGGAAAATTCATCGTCGTCGAACGGCGTGGCACCGCCCACGCGCACGAAGCGGAAGCTCCCGTAAGGGTCGCGCTGGTACAGCGGCGCCTGGGCGCCATAGCGGATCGCCTGGTCGTTGAACTGCAGCTTGCGCTTGGCCTGGCGGAAACGCTCGAAGTCGTGCCAGATCAGGATCGCCACCGGGTGGCCGATGAACATCGGCACCTTGCCGGGCGGCAGCAGCGGGTCGGGCGAGTGGGCCTCGGGCCAGGCGATGCCGTCCTTTTCCAGGTCGGCAGCGGTGACGATGCGGTCCGGCTGCAGGTCGGCGCCTAGCAGGCTTAGGTCATGACCGGCATAGATACGGTCGGCCTTGGTCGCCTTGAGCAGCAGCGCATGGCCCTGCTGCGCGGGCCAGCCAGGCATGTCCTTGGCACGGATGTCGCGGGCGAACACCTTGTCGCCACAGACCTTGGACAGGGCGTCGTTACGGAAACGTGCCTTGCCATCATGGTTCATCCACTTCTGCGGCGAGGTGGTGACGCGTTCTTCCATCAGCGCGGCGAACGCCTGGCTGCCGAGCGGCGCCATGGTC
The DNA here is from genome assembly GCF_036784815.1 of Pseudomonas sp. TE3-3-F2023. NCBI lineage: Bacteria > Pseudomonadati > Pseudomonadota > Gammaproteobacteria > Pseudomonadales > Pseudomonadaceae > Pseudomonas > Pseudomonas sp. TE3-3-F2023. The sequence goes on from NZ_CP145113.1 coordinate 4,752,566, forward strand.
ACGCCGACACCAGCGATCAGGCCGCCTTGCAAGAAGGCGCGCCGGGAAATATCACGGTTGGACATGCTTGATCCTCTGGACAGCTGGGGGTCTGCCCTTTTTTTGATTCTGGTACCAGCCTGAAAAGCTGACCCGCACGTCAACTTTACAGCAATTGTGTTGGCGCAGGCAAAGTCAAGTCGACAATATGTCGCGACATGTCTGGGATCTGGGGGGGAATTTGCTCTGGGGCTGGTAGGTGGTTGTCTTGGGATCTCCAAGGCGCAAACAATCCCACGGCATGCACCTCCAAGCCCTGATGCGCCCCCTGACCAAAAACCAGAGTTAACCTTGGGTTAATCGACCCAAGCCAGCATGACCCCTTTCAACGTACTGCCAAGGCAAAGACATGCGCGTCCTCCTGCTCTTACTGACTCTGCTGCTGGCCGGCCCGTTGCAGGCCAACCCGTTCGATGTCAAACCGGACTTCCTGCCGGTCAACCAGGCCTTCGTGCTTACCCACGACCGCCAGGCCGACGGCCAAATGCGCCTGTTCTTCCAGATCCAGCCTGGCTACTACCTGTATCAGAAGCGCCTGAAGTTCGACGGCCTGCCTGCCGAGCAGCACCCGCAACTGCCAGCCGCCCTCAACCATCACGACGAGTTCTTCGGCGACAGCGCGGTGTACCGCGACCAGCTCGAACTGCTGCTCCCGGCCGGTGCCCAGGGTCAGTTGCGCCTGGGCTGGCAGGGCTGTGCCGATGCGGGCCTGTGCTACCCGCCGCAAACCACGCTGATCGACCTGGGCGGCAGTGGGGCCCCGGCGGCCGAACAAGCCAGTGACCAGGCCCTGGCCAGCGACCTGCAACAAGGCCACCTGGCCTGGAGCCTGCTGGCGTTCTTCGGCCTGGGCCTGTTGCTGGCCTTTACCCCCTGCTCCCTGCCGATGCTGCCGATCCTCGCCGGGCTGGTACTGGGCAATGGCGCCAGCGCCAGGCGCGGCTGGATCCTGGCCGGGGTCTATGTACTGAGCATGGCCTTGGTGTATGCCGCCCTGGGGGTGGTCGCCGCGCTGCTGGGTGCCAGCCTGCAGGCCTGGCTGCAACAACCCTGGCTGCTAGGCAGCCTGGCGGGGCTGTTCGTGCTGCTGGCCCTGCCGATGTTCGGCGCCTTCGAACTGCAACTGCCCGCCGCCGTGCGTGACCGCCTCGACCGCGCCGGGCAAGGTACCCGTGGCGGCAACCTGTATGGCGCGGCGCTACTTGGCGCGCTGTCCGGCCTGCTGATGGGCCCATGCATGACCGCACCGTTGGCCGGCGCGCTGCTGTACATCGCCCAGAGCGGCGATGTGCTGCAAGGGGCGCTGGTGCTGTTCAGCCTCGGCCTGGGCATGGGCGTGCCGCTGCTGTTGCTGGTTACCCTCGGCAACCGCTACCTGCCCCGCCCGGGCGCCTGGATGAACCGGGTCAAGGGCGTGTTCGGTTTCGTGTTCCTGGGCATGGCGCTTTACACCTTGCGCAGCCTGCTGCCCGCAGCATTGCTGCTGGCCCTGAGCGGCGCCTTGCTGATCGCCCTGGCCTGGGCTGCCTGGCCGGCCCTGCAGCGGTTGCCGGCACTGCGAGCCTTGCCGCTGCTGGGTGCCCTGTGGGGCGGCCTGCTGCTGGTGGGAGCGGCGGCCGGTGGCGACGACCTCTGGCAGCCACTGCGCCCGTTCGCCGGTGGCGGCGCCACGCAGGCCAGCGGCCAGCACACCGAGGACGCCTTCGTCACCGTCAGCCGCCCCGAAGACCTGCAACGCGAACTGGATGCGGCCAAGGCCCGTGGCCAGTGGGTGATGCTCGACTACTATGCCGACTGGTGCGTGTCGTGCAAGGTCATGGAAAAACAGGTGTTCGCCCGCAGCGACGTGCAGGCCGGCCTGGCCGGTGTGCACCTGCTGCGCCTGGACGTTACCGCCGACACCCCGGCCAGCCAGGCCCTGCTCCAGCGCTACCAGGTACCCGGCCCGCCCAGCATCATCTGGGTCGGCCCGGAAGGCGACGAACGCCGCGCGCGGCGCATCACCGGTGAGGTAGATGCAGCCGCCTTCCTGCAACACTGGACCCAGACCAGGAGCCAAGGCTGATGCTGACCGTAACCCTCGGGCCACTGACCATGGCCCTCAACCACCTGCTGATGCTCACTGCCCTGGTGATCGCCAGCATGGTCGGCTGGTGGGTCGCCCGGCGTGGCGGCGAGAGCCCGGAATCGGCACTGTTCAACCTGTTCCTGATCGGTTTGCTGTGCGCACGCGCCGGCTTCGTGCTGGCCTACTGGCCGATGTACCAGGACGACCCGCTGCAGACCATCGATATCCGGGATGGCGGCTTCCTGTTCTGGTCGGGCCTCGCCGGCATCGTGCTCGGCGCCCTGTGGCAGGGCTGGCGCCATCCGGGCCTGCGCCGCCCGCTGGGCTGGGCGCTGTTCAGCGGCGCGCTGTTCTGGGGCCTGGCCAGCCTCGGTGGCCACCTGTACAGCAAGGGCACCGAACTGCCCGAGCTGAGCCTGCGCAAGGCCAACGGCCAATCCGTAGCGTTGCACAGCTACCGCGGCAAACCGCTGGTCATCAACATCTGGGCCACCTGGTGCCCACCCTGCCGACGCGAAATGCCGGTGCTGCAACAGGCGCAAAGCGCTTACCCGCACGTGACCTTCCTGTTCGTCAACCAGGGCGAGACCCCGGAAAATGTCAGCACCTTTCTCGCCACCACCGGCTTGAGCCTGACCCACGTGCTGTTCGATGGCACCGGTCTGCTGGCCCAGCGCGTCGGCTCCATGGCCCTGCCCACCACTTTGTTCTTCGACGCCGACGGGCGCCTGGTCGGCAGCCATCTGGGCGAGCTTTCCCGGGCCAGCCTGCGCCACGCCCTGGAGCCTTTCGACCGGGCCACCGCGCCCGCCCCTGCCGCACAAGGAAACTGACATGCGACTGACTGCACTGCTGCCCCTGTCCCTGGCCCTGCTGGCTGCCCCCACCCTGCAAGCCGAAGAGCTGCCCAAGGCGATTGCGCAACTGCAAGCCAAGGGCGCCGTGATCAAAGGCAGCTTCGACGCCCCCAACGGCCTGCGCGGGTATGCCGCCGAGTACCAGAATAACGGCCTGGCCCTGTACCTCACCCCTGACGGCAAGCATGTACTGGTAGGCAGCCTGTTCGACGAACAGGGCAACGACCTCAGTGCCGAGCCGCTGAAAAAGCTGGTGTATGCGCCGATGAGCAAGGAAATATGGGCGAAGATGGAAAAAACCTCCTGGATCGCCGACGGCAAGGACGATGCGCCGCGCAAGGTGTACCTGTTCAGCGACCCCAACTGCCCGTACTGCAACATGTTCTGGAAGCAGGCGCGGCCGTGGGTCGAGTCGGGCAAGGTGCAGTTGCGCCATATCATGGTCGGTATCATCCGCGAGGACAGCCCGGGCAAGTCGGCGGCGCTGCTGGCGGCGAAAGACCCGGCCAAGGCACTGCACGAGCATGAAAAAGCGGGCAAGGCCAGCAAGTTGAAAGCACTGGAGCAGGTACCGGAGGCGGTGCAGCAAAAGCTGGCGGCGAACATGGCGCTGATGGAAGAAATGGGCTTGCAGGCGACCCCGGCGATCTTCTATCAGGATGACCAGGGCAACCTGCAGAGCCAGCAAGGCGCGCCGCGGCCGGAGTTGCTTGGGAAGATTCTCGGCAAGCGCTGATGTGAAATCGCCGGGGCTGCCTTGCAGCCCATTCGCAGCACAAGGCTGTGGCGGCCCTGTGGGAGCGGGCAAGCCCGCGAAGAACTCAATGCGGTTTATGGCACCGGCTGCGCCGGTGTTCGCGGGCATGCCCGCTCCCACAGGTACAGCGCCAAACCTAGAGAACAACGCCGTAGCTGTAGGAGCGGCCTTGTGTCGCGAAAGGGCCGCATAGCGGCCCCCAAATTGCTGCATAAAAGCTGAAATTGCTGGGGCTGCTGTGCAGCCCTTTCGCGACACAAGGCCGCCCCTACAAGGGGCGATGCAGAACTCACTTGCTCTGGTCACAATCCCTCCAGCTCGTCCTTGAGCACATCGACCCAGATGCCAGCTAATGGCCAACTTTACATTTGGCAACACTAAGTTATACCACCCAAGGCGACAAACACTTTTCCGAACCGATCATCGGGAAACAACGGCCGACAATAAAACATATAACAATCCCACAACAACTTCAGATCCGCCCTACAAAAGACAGAAGTCTTCTTCACTCCCATGATCAGTGAACAGATTGCGATCAGACATACCCCTCAGATAGATCCCACAATACCAACTGCAATTCAAACAACTAGATTACACCCCCTCCAATACATCGCCCCATCAAACTTGACGTACATGCAGCGTGAATATAAAACCTTACCCCCTGCATTCGCGAAGACACTAAAGGCGAGAAAAATGAACAAAAAGCCACACCCCAAAACGCGAACAAAACAGCTCCTCATGATCACCAAGGTGTTGATCTTGGAACACCTGCGAGAACCCACTGCATTGCTGTGGACCGCGGCGGCGCCTTGCTTGATGTTCATACTACTGAGGCAAAGCCGTTCCCTTGCAGCGCCACCAGACTCTCTCTATATATCATCTGCTGCGTGGTTCTACGCCTACATCGCTGCAAACGTTGCCTTCTTCGGCCTCGGCTTTTATCTAATCGGACGACGAGAAAGTGGCTTCGTCCGATCATTCATTTACCAACGCGAGGCAATTGCACTTTTCCTCACATCGCATGCCGTCAGCTACACGTTGGTCAGCGTCGTGTACTCTAGCTTTTTCTACTTCATCTCCAAGCCTCTATACGGATCCTACTCGCTGTCAGAACTCCTGTACCTTACAGCCGCGTTTTATACGAGTTACCTGATATTTGCCTGCATCGGCTTGGCAATCGCAGCGATGCCCATCAAGTTCAGCACAGCCGGGACGCTATTTTCGCTACTTTCATTCCTGATGTTACTTTCTGGTTATTTGGGTACCACACAAGACGAACTGACCCACTGGTCAACGTTGATCAACCCCTTGCACCTGAGTACAAGAATAATTACCGGAGAGTTACCACTTGCCATTAGTTTTCTGACAGCTTTTGCCATTTCAACAGCGGGACTCTATGCAACAGGAAAGCTGTTCAGAATCCACCCCATATGGAGCCGCTATTAAAATGTACCTTCTCACCATCAAAAACCTGGACTTCTCATACAACATCAGCCCTCTACTACAGAACATCACGCTACAGTTGAAAAAAGGAGAAGCCGTAGGCGTACTGGGTAGTAACGGAGCAGGAAAAACCACACTTTTCGACCTGATCTGCAACATCAGAAAACCAAGCAACGGCACAATCATAAATTCATCCAGACAGCAGGCTTATCTGACTCAAGTGCTGACACCACCGCCCTTGCTCAGGATGAGCGAAGTCTACCAACTGATTACACATTTAAACTCCAGATCAGCACCGGATCACTGCGAGGTGCTTTCACGCCTCTCTGAATGGTCACCTTCCCTGTCGAAACGGTATGCTGAAATCTACAAGAAAAAGGCATCTACCTGCAGCTATGGCGAAGTCCGGAGCTTTGTCACACTGACGCTACTGCTCATGGGCAGCGACCTGATCATCCTCGACGAGCCTACTGCGGGGGTAGACCCAGAATTCAGGCACCACATTTGGCTAGGTATAAAGAACGCCTGCAAAAACGGGGCTAGTGTTTTGATTTCATCTCACTATACCGAGGAAATTGCCACAAACTGCCATCGTTTCTACATGCTCGCTCATCAATACCTCGAGCCATTTGAAAATGCTCATGAGTTTCTCGCTCGCTACCATGCAAACTCTTATGATGAAGCATTCATCAATGCGTCGATGTCGCAGGAAAAAATCGGGGCCGCATCATGATGACGAAGAACCATGGGAAAGGGGCGATATGGCACCGGCTGTGCCGCTATTCGCGGGCATGCCCGCTCCCACAGGTACTGCGCCAAACCTCGAGAACAACGCCGTAGCTGTAGGAGCGGCCTTGTGTCGCGAAAGGGCCGCATAGCGGCCCCAGCAATTTCAACTTTTGTGCACCAATCCAGGGGCGGTGCTGGCCTCACCTGCTCAGGTCACAAGCCCTCCAGCTCAGCCATCAGGTCGCTGAGCCGGTCGACCTTGTCGTCATCCAGCACACTGCCCTGCAACCCCTGCACATACACCGCCAGTTCCTCCACCGTGCTGCACTCGAACATCGCCCGCAGCGGCACGTTCAACTGCAACTGCTTCTGCACCCGCGAGGCGATTTGCGTGGCCAGCAGCGAATGCCCGCCCAGCTCGAAGAAGTTGTCGTGCACCCCGACCCGCTCGGCCTTGAGCACATCGGCCCAGATACCGGCCAGTACCTCTTCCAGCTCATTGCGCGGCGCCTGGTAAGCCTGGCTGTGCTGGCCACCGATGTCGATGGCCGGCAGGGCCTTGCGGTCGAGCTTGCCGTTGGCGTTGTGCGGCAGGCTGTCGAACCAGCCCCAGTGCAGTGGGACCATATACTCCGGCAACTCGGCACGCAGGCGCTGCTTTAGCTGTTCCAGCAACGCAGCGTCGGCAGCAACGCCCTGATGCGCCACCAGGTAACCCACCAGGTGCTTGCCATTGGTGCCCTCCTGCACGCCAACGGCAGCGTCGCGGATCTCCGGCTGTTCGTGCAGGCGGGCTTCGATTTCGCCCAGTTCGATGCGGTAACCGCGAATCTTCACCTGATGGTCGATGCGACCGACATACTCAAGCACCCCGTCCTGGCGCTGCCGCGCCAGGTCGCCCGTGCGATACAGGCGTTCGCCCGGTGCACCATGAGGATGGGGAATGAACGCCAGCGCCGTGCGCACCGGGTCGCCGACATAGCCACGGCCCACCCCGGTGCCAGCCACGCACAACTCACCCGTCGCCCCTAGCGGTACCAGCGTCTGGTCCTCGCCGTACAGATAGAGGCGGTTGTTGTCGGTTGGCGTGCCGATCGGCAGGTAGCTGCCACGGGTCGAGGCGGCATCGACGCGGAAGAACGCCACGTCATCGGAGCACTCCGCCGGGCCGTAGGCGTTGACCAGGCCGATCTGCGGGTAGCGCTGCAACCACTGCGCCGCCAGCTCCGGAGGCATGGCCTCGCCGGTCGGCAGCATCCAGCGCAGGCCATCGAGGGCCTGGTGATCGTTGGCCAGCATGCCCTGGATCAGCGACGGCACGCTCTCCAGCACGCTGATGCCGGTGGCCTGCACATGCGCCAGCAGGCCGTGCGGGTCATGGGCGATGGCGTTCGGCACGATCTCCACCCTGGCGCCGAACAGCGGCGCGGCAAGGAACTGCCAAACCGAAATGTCGAAGCTCTGCGAAGCCGTCTGGGCAATCACGTCGTGCTCGCCAAGCGCCAGGTACGGCACCTTGCTCAGCTGGTTGTTGAGCATGCCGCGCTGCTCGACCATTACACCCTTCGGCAGGCCAGTGGAGCCTGAGGTGTAGATCACATAGGCGAGGTTATCCGGCCCGCTGTGAATGCCGGGGTTGTGGCTGGCCACCGGGCTGGCCTGGATGTCTTCCCAGATCAGCAGCTGCGGCCGCACCGCTGCCTCCAGCTCGCCCAGCAACTGCCGCCCTTGCCCGGCACAGGCCGCGCTGCACACCAGCACGGGTGTACGGCTTAGCTGGATGATGCTTTGCAGGCGCGCCGCCGGCAGGCCCGGGTCCAGTGGCAGGTAGCCGGCGCCGGCCTTGAAGCTGCCGACGATCATGCCCAGCAGCGGTAGCCCACGCTCGGCCAGCAGTGCCACCGGCTGGTCCACATTCACACCCGCCGCGATCAAGGCATGGCCCAGGCGGTTGGCCGCCAGATTCAAGCCGGCGTAGTCGTAGGACGCGTCCAGGCAGCGGGCCACGGTACGTTGCGGATGCGCGGCCACCTGTGCCTCGAACTGCGCGATGTAGCTCTGTTCCAACGGGTAGGCGCGCGCAGTGTGGTTGCAGTCTTTGAGCAGGAAGCGCTGCTCCTCTGCGCTCAGCAATGGCAATGCGCTCATCTCCCCTTCGAAGCCTTGCACCAGCGCCAGCAGCAGGCGCTTGAACTCGGCCAGCAGGCGCTCGACGGTCGGGTAGTCGAAGTAGCGCTGGTCGAACGACAGATGCAGGCCAAGGTCATCGCCCGGGTAGCACACCGCTGTCAGCGGGAAGTTGGTGTGGGTACGGCCCGAGTCGGAACTGGCATTCAGGTGCTGGGCGTGGTCGAGCACGGCAGTTTCCACCGGCGCGTTCTCGAACACGAACAGGCTGTCGAACAGCGGCTGGCCCTTGGGCAGTTCGCTGCATTCCTGGATCGCCACCAGCGGCAGGTATTCGTACTCACGCAGCTCCATGTTGCGCTCCAGCAGGCCTTGCAACCACTGGCGCACACTGCAGCGCTCACCCGCCATCGGCAACTGCACGCGCAAGGCGATGCTGTTGATGAAAAGGCCGACGGTACGCTGCATCTGCGGCATGCTCACCGGGCGCCCGGCCACGGTCACGCCAAAGATCACGTCGCGGTCGCCGCTGTAGCGCGCCAGCACCAGGGCCCAGGCCGCCTGGGCGAAGGTGTTGACGGTGAGCTGGTGGGCCTGGGCCAGTTCACGCAGGCGCACGCCGTCGCTCACCGCCAGGCGGGTGTAACAGTCGCCGACGATCATGCCGCTACCGGCATGGTCGTGGCGCAGCGGGCGGTCGCTGGGGATGGTGGTGGCGCGTTCGAAGCCGGCCAGGTTCGCCTGCCACCAGGCTCGCGCGTCGTCCAGGCCCTGGCGTTGCAGCCAACCAATGTAGTCGCGGTAACGCGGTGGCACCGGCAAGCGGGCCTGGCGCCCCTCGCCGAGGGCCTGGTAGATCTCGAAGAAATCGTTCATCAACAGCGAACGGCACCAGGCATCGATGAGGATGTGGTGGTTGCTCATCATGAACCAGTAGCGCTCGTCGGCCACACGCACCAGGCGCAGGTGGAACGGCGCCTCGCTGAGCAGGGCGAAACCTGCCTCGCGCTCCTGCTTGTGCAGCGCCTGCAGGCGCTGATCCTGGGCGTCGTCGTCGAGGCCACGCCAGTCCTGGTAGTCCACCGGCGTGTTGCCCGGCTTGTGGATGATCTGCAGCATCGCCTCGCCGGTGTTCCAGCTGAACGATGCGCGTAGCGCTTCGTGGCGCGCCACCACCGCCTGCCACGCCTGGGCGAAGCGTTCGGGGTCGAGCGCGCTGTTGATGCGGTAGCGGTCCTGCATGTAGTAGAGGCCAGTGCCCGGCTCCAGCAGGGTGTGCAGCAGCATGCCCTCCTGCATAGGCGTCAGCGGGTAGACGTCCTCGATCTGTGCTGCCGGTACCGGCAGCGCGTCGATCTGCGCCTGGGTCAGGTGCGCCAGCGGGAAGTCCGAGGGGGTGAAACTGCCGTTGCCATCAGCCAGGCAATGCTCGACCAGCGCCAGCAGCTCCTGGCGGTAGGCTTCGGCCAGGCCGGCGATGGTCCGCTCGTCATAGCGCTCGGTGCTGAAGGTCCAGCGCAGCTGCAGGGCGCCGCCATACACCTGGCCATCGACACTCAACCAGTTGGGCAGCGGCGCATCCAGGTCATGTGCCAGGCCGGCTGGGGCGTCCAGCGGCTGGAGCAGGGCTGTGCTGTCGAACTGCTGGTCGAACTGGCCCAGGTAGTTGAAGGTGATGCGTGCCTGCGGCAGGGCCGCCATCTGCTCGCGCCCTGCCGTATCGGCCAGGTAGCGCAGCACGCCGTAACCCAGGCCTTTGTGCGGTACCTGGCGCAGCTGCTCCTTGATGCGCTTGATCGAACCGGCCCGCGCCGCGTCGTCCTCGCCAGGCAGCGGGCGCAGGCTCAGCGGGTAGGCGTTGGTGAACCAGCCGACGCTGCGGGTCAGGTCCATGTCTTCGAACAGCCCGTCACGGCCATGGCCTTCAAGCTGTACCAGCACTTCTTCATCGCCGCTCCAGCGGCACAAGGCACGCGCCAGCGCGGTCAGCAGCAGATCGTTGACCTGGGTGTGGTAGGCCGCCGGGGCCTGTTGCAGCAACTGCCGGGTCTGCGCCACATCCAGGCCGATGGCCAGGGTACGGGCGTGGCGGTGCAGGTTGCCGCCCTGCGGGTGATCGCATGGCAGTTCGCGGCGCACGCCACCCAACTGGTCCTGCCACCAGCCCAGCTCGTCGCGCAGCGAATCGCTGCCGGCATAGCTGGCCAGGCGTGCGGCCCAGTCGCCCATGGCGTGGGTCTTGGCCGGCAGCGGCTGGCCGCGGTACAGCGCCTGCAGGTCTTCCAGCAGCACGCGCCACGACACGCCATCGACCACCAGGTGATGGATCGCCAGCAACAGGCGCTGGCCGCCCTGCCCGTCATTTACCAGCAAGGCACGCAACAGTGGGCCCTGCTCCAGGTCGAGGCTGCGTTGCAGGTCGGTGTACAGCGGCTGGCAATCGGCGAAATCGGCGACGGTGGCTGTCCACAGCAACTGCCCGGAGGCAGGCGAAGCATATTCGGCCTGCCAGCGGCCCTGGGCCCGGCTGAAGCGCAGGCGCAGGCTGTCGTGGTGCTGGACCAGGGCGGCCAAGGCGCGCTCCAGTACCCCCTCATCCAGCGGCTTGCGCGCCTCCAGCAGAACAGCCTGGTTCCAGTGTTGCGGCTGTGGCACTTCACTGTCGAACAACCAGTGCTGGATCGGCGTGAGGCCGGCCTGCCCCTGGCGCGGGCCCTGTTCGATGCTGCTGGCGGCTTCGCTGCGCTGAACGATGGCGGCCAGGGTCTGGATGGTCTGATGCTGGAACAGGTCGCGCGGGGTGAACTGCAAGCCGGCCTGACGAGCCCGGCTGACCACCTGGATCGACAGGATCGAGTCGCCGCCCAGTTCGAAGAAGTTGTCCTGCACGCCGACCTGGGCAACGTTGAGCACGTCGCGCCAGATCTGCGCCAGTTGCGCTTCCACCTCGCTGCCAGGCGCCTGGTACTGCTGGCGTGCCTGTTCCAGGTCCGGCAGCGGCAGCGCACGGCGGTCGAGCTTGCCGTTGCCCATCAGTGGCAGGCTGTCGAGCAGCACCAGGTGCGCCGGCACCATGTAGTCCGGCAGGTGCTGGCGGGCTTCGGCTTTCACCGCGTCGCGCAGCAGGCCCTGGGCCTCGCTGTCGGCAGCGGCCTGCCTGCACACCAGGTAACCCACCAGTTGCTTGCCGCCCGGCAGGTCGAGGGCCAGTACCACAGCCTCGTCGACATCGGCATGCGCCTGCAGGCGGCTTTCGATTTCGCCCAGTTCGATCCGGAAACCGCGGATTTTCACCTGCTGATCGGCGCGGCCGACGTACTCGACCAGGCCATCGCTGCCCAGGCGCACCAGGTCACCGGTGCGATACAGGCGTCCGCCTTCGCTGCCGAACGGGTCGGCGACGAAGCGCTCGGCGCTGAGGCCCGGGCGGTCGTGGTAGCCCTGGGCCAGGCCGGCACCGCCGACATACAGCTCGCCAATACCGCCTTGCGGCAACAGGGCAAGGTCTTCGTCGAGAATGTAGGCCGTGCGCTTACCGATGACGCGGCCGATCGGCACGCTGCCCAACTCCGCCGGCAGTGTCTGTGGTGCCAGGCAGGCCAGCGGCATGACCACGGTTTCGGTCGGCCCGTAGGCGTTGAAGAACTGCTGCGGCGCGAAGGCCTGGCGGATGCGCTGCAGGTGTTCACCGGTCAGCGCTTCACCACCGGTAATGACCAGGCGCACTGGCAACTGCTCGCCCTGCCCGGCCAGGTACTGCGCCAACTGGCTGCCGTAGCTGGGCGTGAAGCCGAGGATGCTCACCTGCTGCTCGCGCACCAGCTGGCAGATGTCTTCGGCGCCCCACTGCCCCTGGGCGCGCAGCACCACGCGGGCGCCGCACAGCAGCGGCACCCACAGGCGTTCGCTGGCAGCGTCGAAATTGATCGAATAGAAGTGCAGCTCGCAGTCCTCGCTGCGCATGCCGAACGCGTCGATCACTGCCTGGCAATGCATGGCGAACTCGCCGTGGCTGACTACCACGCCCTTGGGCTTGCCGGTGGAGCCAGAGGTGTAGATCAGGTAAGCCTGGTGCTGCGGCAGGTTGAGGTTGTCCAGCGGCGCATCGCTGTAGGCCGACAGGCTGGCGCTGTCGTCCTCCAGGCTCCAACGCGCCACGCCTTCAGGCAACTGCCCCAAGGTTTGCAGTAGCGCGCGCTGGCTGAGCAGCAGGCCGATGCAGCTGTCTTCGATCATGTAGCGCAGGCGGTCGAGTGGGTACTCGGGGTCGAGCGGCACGTAGGCGCCACCGGCCTTGAGGATGGCCAGCAGGCCGACGACCATTTCCAGCGAACGCTCCAGCGCCAGGCCCACGCGCACCTGTGGGCCGACGCCACGCTCGCGCAGGGCGCGGGCCAGGCGGTTGGCCTGCTGGTCGAGTTCGGCATAGGTCATGTGCCGGCCGGCAAAGGTCAACGCGCCAGCGTGGGGCGTGCGCGCAGCCTGCGCGGCGAACAGGCCATGCACGGTCTGGTCGAGAGCGAAATCCAGCTCGCCCTGCAACTGGCCCGCCAGCGCCTGCTGCTCGGCGCCGCTCAGCATCGGCAGCTCGCACAGGCGCTGGTGCGGGTTGTCGAGCATGCCGGCCAGCAGTTGCTGCCAGTGCTCGGCCATGCGTGCGATACGTGGTTCGTCGAACAGGTCGCGGCTGTAGGTCAGGCAGCAACCCAGGCGGCCGTCGAGGTCGGTCACCTCCAGGTACAGGTCGAACTTGGTGGCGCTGGCGTCGTTGACCAGGTAATCCACCTGCATGCCGGCAAGTTGACGGCTTTGCTGGAAGGCCCAGCGCTGCACGTTGCACATCACCTGGAACAGCGGGTTATAGGCGCTGCTGCGCGGTGGCTGCAGGGCTTCCACCAACTGGTCGAACGGCAGGTCCTGGTGCGACTGGCCTTCGATGGCAGCCTGCCGTACCTGCTCCAGCAACAGTGCGGCGGTCATCTGGCCGTCCAGCTCGCAACGCAGCACCTGGGTGTTGAGGAACGCGCCAATCAGCCCTTCGCTTTCCGGGCGGATGCGGTTGGCCACCGGCGCGCCAATGCGCAAGTCACGCTGGCCGCTGTAGCGGTGCAGCATGGCGGCCAGGGTGGCAGTCATGGTCATGAACAACGTCAGGCCGCGCTGGCTGTTGAAGGCATGTACGCGGGCAACCAGCGCCGGGTCGAGCTCGAAGCGGTACAGCCCGCCACGGTAGCTCTGCACTGCCGGGCGCGGGCGGTCGGCAGGCAGCGCCAGTACCGGATGCTCATCGCCCAGGCGGGCCTGCCAGTAGGCCAGCTGTCGTGCACCCTCGCCGCTTTCCAGCCATTGCCGTTGCCACACGCTGTAGTCCAGGTACTGCACCGGCAGCGGCGCCAGCGGCGATTCGCGGTCATCGACGAAGGCCTCGTACAGCTCGCCCAGTTCGCGGGCGAAGATGTCCATGGCCCAGCCTTCGGTGACGATATGGTGCAGAGTCAGCACGAAGAAATGCTCGCGCTCCTGGGCTTTGACCAGACAGGCACGCAGCAACGGACCGCGCTCCAGGTCGAACGGCTGGTGCGCCTGGTCGTCGGCCAGTTGTTGCAGGCGTTGCTGGCGGGCATCGGCGGGCAAGGCGCTGAAGTCCTGCCAATCGAGGTGCAGGCTGCTGTCTTCGGCTACGCACTGATACGGCACACCATCGATGCTTGGGAAGGTGGTGCGCAGGGTTTCATGCCGTACCACCAGCGCCTGCAGCGCACGCTCGAAGGCATCCACATGCAGGGTGCCGCGCAGGCGCGCCATGCCGCCGACGTTGTACGCCGGGCTACCTGGCTCCATTTGCCAGAGGAACCACATGCGCTGCTGCGAGTACGACAGCGGCACCGCCTGGCGGCGGTCGACGCGGGCGATTGCACCTTGCAGGTTGCGCTCACCGGCAGCGCGGATACGCGCGATCTCGGCACAGAAGGCGCCCAGCTCGCTGGCTTCGAACAAGGCCTTGAGCGGCAGCTCGACATCGCAGGCCTGGCGTGTGCGCGAAACAATTTGAGTGGCCAGCAGCGAATGGCCACCGAGGGCGAAGAAGTCGTCCTGCAGGCCAACGCGCGGCAGGTTCAGCACCTCACGCCAGATGGCAGCGACCTGCTGCTGCAACCCGGTTTGCGGCTCGACGTGCTCCCGCTGCTGCCACACCGGGGCCGGCAACGCCTTGCGATCGACCTTGCCGCTGGGGCCCAGTGGCATCTGCGTCAACGGGATAAGTTGTGCCGGCACCATGTAGGCCGGTAGTTGTTCAGCCAGCACCGTCAGCAATGCATCAGGCTGGGCGCTGCCACTGTAGTAGCCGACCAGTTGCGCGCCGATGGCATCCCTGTGAATCAGCACCAGTGCCTGTTCGACCCCAGCTTGCGCCAGCAGGCAGGCCTGGACTTCCTCGGGTTCGACACGGAAGCCACGCACCTTGACCTGCTGGTCGAGGCGGCCAAGGTACTCCAGCGCCTCGGTCTGTACCTGCCAGCGGGCGCGGTCGCCACTGCGGTACAGGCGCTCGCCATTGCCGTCGGCGCGGGGCACGAAACGTTCGGCGGTGAGCCCCGGACGCCCCAGATAGCCACGGGCCAGGCCGGCACCGCCGAGGTACAACTCGCCCGGTACACCGGGGGCGGTCAGCTCCAGTTCGTCGTCCAGCACTCGGCACAGCACATTGCCCAGCGGGCGGCCGATCGGCGAGCGTTCGCCATCGGTGGCCTGACAGTGCCAGTGGGTGACGTTGATGGCGGTTTCGGTCGGGCCATAGCGGTTGTGCAGTTGCACCTGTGGCAGCACCTGCAGCACGCGGTCACGCAGCGCAGCGGACAGCGCTTCGCCACCGGAGAACAGCCGACGCAGGCTGCTGCAGGCACCCGCCTGCGGCTCCTGGACGAACACCTGCAACAGCGGCGGCACGAAGTGCAGCGTGGTCACGCCATGGGCCTGCACCAACGCGGCGATGCGCTGCGGGTCGCGGTGCTCGCCAGGGCCGGCGAGCACCAGCTTGCAACCAGTCACCAGTGGCCAGAAGCATTCCCACACCGAAACGTCGAAGCTGATCGGCGCCTTCTGCATCAGCACGTCGCTGTCCTCCAGCGCATAGCTGGCCTGCATCCATTGCAGGCGCTCGGCCAGTGCCGCATGAGTATTGCCCACGCCCTTGGGCTGGCCGGTGGAACCGGAGGTGTAGATCACATAGGCCAGGTTGTCGCCATGCAGGTGCAGGCCAGGGGCATGGCTTGGCCAGCTGTCCAGGTGCAGCTGGTCGAGGGCGATGGCGCTGACGCCGTCAACCTGTGGCAGCTTGCCCAGCAGGGTGCTGTGGCTCAGCAGCAGGCCTGCGTTGCAGTCGGCGAGCATGTAGGCCAGGCGCTCGGCCGGGTAATCGACGTCCAGCGGCACATAGGCACCACCGGCCTTGAGAATGGCCAGCAGGCCCACCAGCAGTTGCGGCGAACGCTCGACGGCGATGGCCACGCAAGTGTCGGGGCCCACGCCTTTGTCACGCAGGTAGTGGGCCAGACGGTTGGCTTGCTGGTGCAACTCGGCGTAATCCAGGCTGCCACCGTCCCACACCAGGGCGGTACGCTGCGGGGTCAGGCATGCCTGGTCATTGAGCTGCTCGACCAGCAGGCGCTGGGGCGCCGCAGCGGGTGCCTCGCCCCAGCTCAGCAATTGCGCGCGGCCAGGCTCGTCGAGCAATTGCACCTCGCCCAACGCCCGCTGCGGCCTGGCGCACACCTGCTCGAGCAGGGCCAGCAGGTGTTGGGCCAGGCGCTTGATGGTGCTGGTATCGAACAGTTCGGCGGCATAGTCGAAGGCCAGGCTCAGGCGGCCCTGGTGGTCTTCTTCACTGTGCAACTGCAAGTCGAACTTGGCTTCACGGCTGTGCCAAGGCAGCTCTTCGGCGAGCAGGCCCGGCAAGCGACGCAGGGCGGACAGGTCACGTTGCTGGTGGTTGAACATGACCTGGAACAGACCTTGCTCGCGAGCCTCGGGCAAGGCTTCGAGCAGTTGCTCGAACGGCAGATCCTGGTTGGCCTGGGCATCCAGGGTGGCCTGGCGCACCTGGGCCAGCAACTGGTCGAACGGCAGGCGGCCATCGAGTTGCGCACGCAGCACCTGGGTGTTGATGAAGAAGCCAACCATGCCTTGGGTTTCAAGGCGCGGGCGGTTGGCGTTGGGCACGCCGACACGGATATCTGCCTGCCCACTGTAGCGATGCAGCAGCGCCTGCCAGCCGGCCAGCAGCACCATGAACAGGCTGGCCTGCTGTTCGCGGGCCAGGCCCTTGAGTGCTTCGGTTAGCCTGGCCGGTACCTTGAGGTTGAAGCGGACGGCGCGGTGGTCGCGCTGGCTGGTGCGCGGGTGGTCGGTGCACAGGTCGAGCACCGGCAGTTCATCCCCCAGACGCTCCTTCCAGTGCTGCAGTTGGCGCTCGGCTTCGCCTGCGGCCAGCCACTGTCGCTGCCAGGTACCGTAGTCGGCATAACCCAGGGTCAGCGGTGCCAGGTTGGCCTCGATGCCCTGGCAATGGGCGGCGTACAGTTTGGCGAATTCGTCGAGCAGGATGTTCAGCGACCAGCCGTCGGCGACGATATGGTGCAGGGTCACCCACAGTTGATGGTGTTCATCGTCCAGACGCGCCAGCGTCACGCGCAGCAACGGCCCCCGGGTCAGGTCGAACGGCTGGCGAGCTTCGGTTTCACGTTGGGCGGCGACCTGTTCGGCGGCCTGGCCTTCGAGGTCCAGGCGGCGAAGGTCGAACGGCTGCTGCGCCTGGATGCGCTGCAGGGCCTGGCCGTTCTCTTCGGCAAACAGGGTACGCAGCGATTCATGGCGCGCCACCAGCGCCTGGAAGGCCGCTTCCAGTGCGTTTTCGTCCAGCTCGCCGCGCAACTGCAGGCCAGCCGGAATGTTGTAGGCCGCCGACTGCGGGTCCAATTGCCATAGCAGCCACAGGCGGTTTTGCGCCAGCGACTGGGGCAGCGCCTGGGTGCGCTCCAGAGTAGCGATGGCGCCGACCCGGCCACCGCCTTCGGCGATGATCGCGGCCACGGCCTTGGCGTAGTCAGCCAGTATCGGCGCCTCGAACAGGGTGCGCAGGCCCAGCTCGATGCCCAGTTCATCGGCCAGGCGTGCAGTGGCGTGGGTGGCGGCGATGGAGTTGCCGCCCAGCAGCAGGAAGTGGTCGTCTGCCGCCACCGCCTCGACCTTGAGGATGTCGCGCCACACCCCGGCGATGCGCACCTGCAGCTCACCGCCGGCGGCATCCGCGGCAACGGGCTCGCCCACCTCAGGGAAGCGGGCGTAGCAGTCCAGGCTGCCATCGTCCATGCGCAGGCGGCAGGCCGAACGCTGCAGCTTGCCGCTGGAGGTCTTGGGCAGCGCCCCCGGGTTCAGCAGCAGGACAACGGCCGGGGCCTGGCGGCAGGCGTCGGCGATCACCTGGCGCAGGGTCCTGATCAGTTCCCGGGGCTTGATCGCCTTCTGCACGTTGCGGCTGACTTCCACCGCCACGCCAATGCCCTCCTCGCCTTGCTGCTCGACGGCGAACACTGCCACGCGGCCTTTGCGCAGCACATCCACTTCGCGCTCGAGGGTCTTTTCCAGGTCCTGCGGGTACAGGTTCTGCCCACGCACGATCAGCATGTCCTTCAGGCGCCCGGTGACGAACACTTCGCCTTGGCGCATGAAGCCCAGGTCGCCGGTACGCAGCCAGGTCTGGCCGTCCATCTCGACGAAGGTGCGGGCGCTGGCCTCGGGGTTGCGCCAGTAGCCCTGCGCGATGCTCGGGCCACCGGCCCAGATCTCGCCCACCTGGTTGTCGCCCAGCACCTGCAGGCTTTGTGGTTCGACAATGCGCACGGCATGCCCGGGCTGCGGGTAGCCACAGCTCATCAGCACACTGCCCTTGCCAGGTTCGGCACGGTTGGCGGCGAAGGCTTCGGCGTCCAGCTCCAGCGCGGCGATACCCTGGCCACGGCGGCTGCCGCTGACGAACAGGGTCGCCTCGGCCAGGCCGTAACTGGCGAAGAAGCTCTGCGGGTCGAAGCCGCAGGCCTGAAACTTGTGGGCAAAGGCCGCCAGGCTGTCCTGGCGGATCGGCTCGGAGCCCGAATAGGCCACCCGCCAGCGGCTTAGGTCGAGCCCGGCCAGGGAGGCCTCGCTGACCCGCTCGCTGCACAGCCGGTAGGCGAAGTCGGGGCCGCCGCTGATGGTGCCGCCGTATTCGCTGATGGCCTGCAACCAGCGCAGCGGCCGGGCCAGGAAGTAGCCCGGCGACATCAGTACGCAGGGCACACCGCTGAAGATCGGCTGCAACAGGCCGCCGATCAGGCCCATGTCGTGGTACAGCGGTAGCCAGCTGACGATCACGTCGTCGGGGTTGAGGTCGATGCCAAAGCCTTGGCGGATCAGTTGTTCGTTGGCCACCAGGTTGCCATGGCTGACCTGCACGCCCTTGGGCAGCGCGGTGGAGCCAGAGGTGTACTGCAGGAAGGCGATGTCATCACCCTTGAGCGCGGGCTCGCGCCAGTTTGCAGCCAGTGCCGGGTCCAGACCATCCACCGCCAGCAGTTCAGGGGCGTTGGCCGCCGTCAGGGCCTCCAGGCCCTGCAGGCTGTCGTGCAGGGCCGCGACGGTCAGCAGCAGGCGCGGCTCGGCGTCGTCGATGATCGACAGCAAGCGCTGCTGGTGGTGCGGGCGCGCGGACTCCGGTGGGTAGGCCGGCACCGCAATCACGCCGGCGTACAGGCAGCCGAAGAATGCCGCCACATAGTCAGGCCCGCTGGGGAACAACAGCACCGCGCGGTCGCCGAAGCCAGCACGGGTTTGCAAGGCAGCAGCGATGGTGCGCGCACGCTGATCGAGGTCCCGGTAGCTGAGCACGGCCTGCTCGCCGGGAGCGTCGGCCAGAAAGCGCAAGGCGACTTTGTCCGGGGTCTGCACGGCGCGTTGCGCCAGGGCCTGGACCAGCGAGAGCGGGAGTTCGAAGGCGTCCGTCATGGGGTGTTCCTGCCAGTGTCTGGTTGGGTCGGGCCGGCTGCTGCACGAACGTGGGCGCAGCGGCATGTGGCGGCCTGAGGTGTACACAGGGGAACGGATGGGCGGGGGGAGAAATTAGCGGCGGTGAGGCTTTGGGGGCGCGTGAGGGTTGCCAGGTGTTTGCCATGAGAGATGTTGCGCCTGGGAGACCGAGCGCCGCCCGGGCAGCGCTCGATCTCCCAGGCGATGAAAACGCCCTGACATGCACCCAGCCACCCTCACGCCTTAGAACTGAAATCACATGAAACCAATTACATTTCGCATTTGACAATCATTATCATTCTGAATAGCTTGTCGCCCGTCGTAGGAAGCTTCCCAAATTTGGGTGCGTCCTTTCCCCTCTGTGACAAGGTGATTTCCATGGCGGAACAACTATCCACAAGTAAGTGCGATTCACCATTACTGCAGGCCTTCGTCGACAACCGCAGCATCCTGGTCAAGATCGCTGCCCGCATCACCGGCTGCCGGTCGCGCGCCGAAGATGTGGTGCAGGACGCCTTTTTCCGGCTCAGCGCCGCCCCGCAGATCACCTCGTCGTTCAAGGCGCAGCTGAGCTATCTGTTCCAGATCGTGCGCAACCTGGCCATCGACCACTATCGCAAGCAGGCGATGGAGTTGAAGTACTCCGGCAGCGAGGAGGAAGGCCTGAACGTGGTTGTGCAAAACGCCTCCCCCGAAGCCACCCACATCAACCTTGCCGCGCTGGATGACATTGCCAAGGCGCTGAACGAACTGCCCCAGCGCACCCGCTATGCCTTCGAGATGTACCGCCTGCATGGCGTGCCGCAGAAGGACATTGCCAAGGAGCTGGGAGTGTCGCCGACACTGGTCAACTTCATGATCCGCGATGCGCTGGTGCATTGCCGCAAGACGGCCAGTCGGCAGGCCTGATCAGGCAGAGTCTGCTTCTTCGCGGGCGCGCCCGCGAAGAAGCCACCTCGATATCAAGCCAGTTTGCAGCGATCGAAAAACCGCTCCCGCCCCAGAATCATCAACGCCGCACGCTTGTGCGGGAAGTCGAACTCCTTGTCGCAATGGAAGCACTGGTCGTGCATGTAGCCGATCATCTTGCCGTTGTCGGCACGCGGTTCGGCCACCACCCGCTGGGTGCGCGGGTCATCCAGGAACAGGTAGTGCACCAGCGCCGATAACCAGCTGGCCACCTTGTGCGGCCCGCGGTGGCTCTCTTCCCCTACCAGCATGTGGATGCCACGGTCGTAGTCATTGGCCGGGTAGAACGGCGCAATGCGGTCTTCCTTGGCCCAATACGCTTCAAAGTAGGCAAACGGCTGGTCATCGAAGCAGCCGATCAGCGTCAGGGCATGCGGGTCGGCCTCGAGCTTGCCCAGGTATTCGCGGTGCTGCGCCAGGGTGCCAGCCTCCTGCCAGAACGCCTCCACCCGTGGGTTGTTCTGCCAACGGTTGAAGCGCTCCAGGTCATGCTCGATTTCCAAGGTACGCAGCGATACCCAGCTGCCCAGGCGCGTATCGAAGCGCCGGTACACCTCGCCACGAGGCTTGGGCGCGCGGCGTGGGTGGCGCTTGCCGTTGCTGATCTGCATCTGCTGCGGGTAAGCCACGCTGGCTGATTCACCCAGCCATGGCTGCGGCAACTGCCAGAACAGCGCCCGCTCGCACAGGTATTGGCCAGGCTGCTCGCCGGCCAGCAGCAAGCCACTGGTCAATGCCTGGGGCAACGCCTCGGGCAGGTACCAGGCCAGGCGCTGGCAGGCGGTGTCGCGGGCCAGCAGCCAATAACAGGCTGCCCACAAGGCCTGATAGGGGCGCTCGGGGCACAGCCGCTCCAGGTGAACATGCAGGGAAGCGCCCACCTCCAGGCGCAACTGGATCAGCGGGCGGCCTTCGAGGGAAAGGCTCAGCCAGCTGTCGCCCTCCTCGGCACTGAGGCTGCGCCAGCGTGGCGCTGACCGGGGCTGCAAAGCGTTATCGAACGGCATGGGCTTTACTCACGGCAATGAAGAAAAGGCTCACTGCTGTGAACGTTGCCGCACCACGGGAATTTACTCGCGTGGGGCCGCCACCGTGATGCGGTAGGGCTCGAAGATGCGCGCCAGCTCGCCACTGTCGCGCAGGGCCCGCAGCAGCGCCGCGAACGACTGCTCGCCGATGGGCGCCCCCGGGCGCAACAAGGCGTAGTGATGGTAGACCTGGTCAATGCGTTGCGAGGGCACCAACCGCTCCCGGCTGGCCGGGTTGCGTGCCAGGAAATCGCTGAGGTAGGAACGCGTGACCAGGGCGATGTCGGCGCGGCCTGCCTGCACCATCAGCAGGTTGCTGTCGTGGGAGTAGGTCAGGGTCGCGTTGTAGGCGGTGCGCAGGTATTCAGGGTCGGAGTTGAAGCCGGCGAACGCATAGTGATAGCCATTGAACAACGCCAGGCGCTTGCCGTTCAGGTCGTCGAAGTAATGCGGGTCACCGCCATTGGCTTGGCGAGCGACGAACACCTCGGCATCTTCCAGGCCCATGTCCACGGTCTTGTGGGGAATCTGCTGCCAGCCCCATTGCGGGTTCTCGAAAATGGCCATGTCGGTACGGCCTTGCTGGAAGTCGCCGAAACGCCGCTGAATGGACGTGGGTACCAGAACGAAACGGTAGTGCTGCTGCGCGCGGTTGAGCGCGTCGACCAACTGCGGCAGAAGACCGGTGTCGGCACCCTGCTCCGGGCGCACGGTGTAGGGCGGAAAATGCGCCGCGCCAATCTTCACTTCAACAGTACTTGCCGCCCATGCCGGCACCGCCAGCCAGAACACGGCCAGCAGCATCAGGGAAGACAAGGCCTTGAGGCCGGGCGCTGGAGTCAAGACGGACACTCATCACGGTTCATGCCTGGGTTCGCCTAAGCTAGGCGTTTTCGGGGCCGGGCACAACTGCCGGTTAATGGCCCTTTGCGCCAAAGCTGCGGGCAAATTGCCAGGGGGTGCCGGATGCCCTGAGTTTGGCTACGCTCTAGCAGGATCTGCAAGGGAGCCTGATATGGGCCACTGGTTGGTGATCGACCTGGAAGCCACCACCGACGATGGTGGGTGGCCGGTCACAGAGATGGAAGTCATTGAAATCGGCGCAAGCCTGGTTACCCGCGACGGCCGCGAGGTCGACCACTTCCAGCGCTTCGTGAAGCCCCGGCGGCGGCCGCAGCTGACCCCATTCTGCCGTGAACTGACCCACATCAGCCAGGCCAGCGTGGACAGTGCCGCGCCGTTCCGCGAGGTGTGGGCAAGCTTCGAGCACTGGCTCGGGCACCACCGCGGGCAGCTTCAGGCCTGGGTCAGCTGGGGCGACTACGACCGCCAGCAGTTGCACCAGGAGTGGCAGCAGCATGGGCTGGACAGCATGCTGCGGACCCTGCCGCACATCAACCTCAAGCAACGCTTCGCCAAGGCCCGCCACCTGCAGCGCCCTGCCGGGCTCAATGGTGCACTGCAGCTGGCCGGCATGCACTTTTGCGGGCAGCAGCACCGGGCCCTGGAGGATGCGCGCAATACTGCGCGGCTGCTGCCGTTGAGCCTGCCGGTGGACGCTACCTGAAAGCAGATGACGGGGCCCGTGGCCTTGGGCATACTGGCCAGCCCTTTTTCCTCCCCCCTTTTCAGGAGTCGCCCATGTTCCAGGTCAACGAGTACTTCAACGGCACCGTCAAGTCGATCGCATTCGCGGGCGAAGAAGGCCCGGCCACTGTCGGCGTGATGGCCCCGGGCGAATACGAGTTCGGCACTGCCAAGCGCGAGATCATGCACGTGGTTTCGGGTGCGCTGACCGTGAAGCTGCCAGGTAGCGACAACTGGGAAACCTTCAAGGCCGGTGACAAGTTCAATGTGGCCGCCGACAGCAAGTTCCAGCTGAAGGTGGCGGTGGATACTGCCTACCTGTGCGAGTACCGTGACTAAGCGGTAGCCTGTACCGGCCTCTTCGCGGGCATGCCCGCTCCTACAGGTTCACTACAAGCTGCGGGCCTGTGCAGTACCTGTGGGAGCGGGCAAGCCCGCGAAGAATCCAGCACTAGTCTTTTAGGAAAGCTGCAACCTTCTCAGCCGCGGCCTGCAAGTGCTGCTCATGGCTGAACCCCGAGGCCTTCAGCGGCTTCAGGTCATGGTCCCCTGCCAACAGCCAGCTCACTTCGATCGCCGGCGATAACGCATACCCTGCCACCGCCTCGCGGTTACCCAGCGCATCTCGCTCACCCTGCACGATCAACGTCGGCGTCTTCAATTCGGCCAGGTGCTCGACCCGTGGCTTCTCCGGCTTGCCCACCGCATAGAACGGATAGCCCAGGCACACCAATGCATCCGCCCCCAGCTCATCGGCCAGCAGGCTGGCCATGCGCCCGCCCATGGACTTGCCACCCACCGCCAGCTTGCCCGCGACCAAAGGTCGCACCTGCCGGTACACCTCGCGCCAGCATTCCAGCAATACCTTCTGCGGGTTCGGCGGCCGCTTGCCGCCGGTAACCCTGCGTTCGGCCATGTACGGGAATTCGAAGCGCACTACCGCCACCCCAAGCGCCGCAAGCCTTTGCGCCATTTCGTCCATGAACCCGCTGTCCATCGGCGCACCTGCGCCATGCGCCAGGATCAGGCAGCCCCTGTAGCCGTCCTTGCCCCGAACGTGCGGGGGATTGCAGCGCAAGCCTGGGACATTTCCGACCTTCGCCCATTGATCCCCGTCAATACCGGCACATTGCCCATTAATCATGCTTGCCTCGCTGTAAAGCCTGCCAAATAACCGTGGATGGGAACCCATACATGAACACAACCAGCAGTACCGCCTATAACTACAAGGTGGTCCGCCAATTCACCATCATGACGGTGGTGTGGGGAATCGTCGGGATGGGGCTCGGCGTCTTCATCGCCGCCCAGCTCGCCTGGCCTTCCCTCAACTTCGACCTCCCCTGGACCAGCTTCGGCCGCCTGCGCCCCCTGCATACCAATGCGGTGATCTTCGCCTTCGGCGGCTGTGCGCTGTTCGCCACCTCCTATTATTCGGTGCAACGCACCTGCCAGACCACCCTGTTCGCACCGGGCCTGGCCGCGTTCACCTTCTGGGGCTGGCAACTGGTGATCCTGCTGGCGGCCATCAGCCTGCCGCTGGGCTACACCAGCTCCAAGGAATACGCCGAACTGGAATGGCCGATCGACATCCTTATCACCATCGTCTGGGTGAGCTACGCCATCGTGTTCTTCGGCACGCTGATGAAGCGCAACACCAAGCACATCTACGTCGGTAACTGGTTCTTCGGCGGCTTCATCCTCACCGTGGCGATGCTGCACGTCGTCAACAACCTGGAACTGCCGGTCAGCCTGACCAAGTCCTACTCGGTCTATGCCGGCGCCACCGATGCCATGGTGCAGTGGTGGTACGGCCACAACGCCGTGGGCTTCTTCCTGACCGCGGGCTTCCTGGGGATGATGTACTACTACGTGCCCAAGCAGGCCGAACGCCCGGTGTATTCCTATCGCCTGTCGATCGTGCACTTCTGGGCGCTGATCACCCTGTACATCTGGGCCGGCCCGCACCACCTGCACTACACCGCGCTGCCCGACTGGGCGCAGTCGCTGGGCATGGTGATGTCGCTGATCCTGCTGGCACCAAGCTGGGGCGGCATGATCAACGGCATGATGACCCTGTCCGGCGCCTGGCACAAACTGCGCAGCGACCCGATCCTGCGCTTCCTGGTGGTGTCACTGGCGTTCTACGGCATGTCCACCTTCGAAGGCCCGATGATGGCCATCAAGACGGTCAACGCCCTGTCCCACTACACCGACTGGACCATCGGCCACGTGCACGCCGGCGCTCTCGGCTGGGTGGCGATGATTTCGATTGGTGCGTTGTACCACACCATCCCGAAAGTGTTCGGCAAGGAGCGCATGTACAGCATCGGCCTGATCAACGCCCACTTCTGGCTGGCCACCATCGGCACCGTACTTTACATCGCCTCGATGTGGGTCAATGGCATCGCCCAGGGCCTAATGTGGCGCGCGGTCAACAGCGACGGCACGCTCACTTACTCATTCGTGGAAACCCTGGTGGCCAGCCACCCAGGCTTCATCGTGCGCTTCGTCGGCGGTGCGATCTTCCTCAGCGGCATGTTCCTGATGGCCTGGAACACCTGGCGCACCGTGCGTTCGCCGGCGCTCGATGTCGCCCCTGCGAACGCCCAGCTGGCTTGAGGAGACCTGCCTGATGAAACATGAAGTCATCGAGAAAAACGTCGGCCTGCTGGCCCTGCTGATGGTATTTGCCGTCAGTATCGGCGGCCTGACACAGATCGTCCCGCTGTTCTTCCAGGACGTCACCAACAAGCCGGTGGAGGGCATGAAGCCCTACACCGCGCTGCAACTGGAAGGCCGCGATATCTACATCCGCGAAGGCTGCGTGGGCTGCCATTCGCAGATGATCCGCCCGTTCCGTGCCGAAACCGAGCGCTATGGCCACTACTCGGTGGCAGGTGAAAGCGTATGGGACCACCCGTTCCTGTGGGGCTCCAAGCGCACCGGACCGGACCTGGCCCGGGTCGGTGGCCGCTACTCGGACGACTGGCACCGTGCGCACCTGTACAACCCGCGCAACGTGGTACCGGAGTCGAAGATGCCGTCGTACCCATGGCTGGTCGCCCAGCAGGTCGACAACAGCCATACCGACACCAAGATGCGCACCCTGCGCACCTTGGGCGTGCCGTACACCGACGATGACATCGCCGGCGCCCGCGACGCGGTCAAGGGCAAGACCGAAATGGACGCCCTGGTCGCCTACCTGCAGGTGCTCGGCACCGCGATCAAGAACAAGAGGTGAATGCGATGGGAATGGACATCGGCATGATCCGCGGCCTGGGCACCCTGGTTGTGATGATCGCCTTCATCGGCCTCACCCTGTGGGTATTCAATCGCCGCCGCGACCGTGATTTCGCCGAAGCGCGCCTGCTGCCCTTCGTCGACGACCGCCTGCCCTCTGCCGGACAGGAACCTGCTGCAAAAAGGAGTAACGGGCAATGACCACCTTCTGGAGTACGTACATCTGCGTACTGACCATCGGTAGCCTGATTGGCCTGACCTGGCTGCTGCTCGCCACCCGCAAGGGCCAGAGCAACAACACCACCGACCAGACCATGGGCCACAGCTTCGACGGCATCGAGGAATACGACAACCCGCTGCCCAAGTGGTGGTTCTGGCTGTTCGTCGGCACCCTGGTGTTCTCGGTCGGCTACCTGATCCTCTACCCCGGCCTGGGCAACTGGAAGGGCATCCTGCCGGGCTATGAAAATGGCTGGACCGGTGCCAATGAATGGCAGAAAGAGATGGAAAAGGCCGACGCAAGATTCGGCCCGATCTTCGCCAAGTATGCTGCCATGCCCGTGGAAGAAGTGGCCAAGGACCCGCAGGCGCTGAAAATGGGCAGCCGCCTGTTCGCCTCCAACTGCTCGGTTTGCCATGGCTCGGATGCCAAGGGTGCCTATGGCTTCCCCAACCTCACCGACAAGGACTGGCGCTGGGGCGGCGAGGCGGAAACCATCAAGGCGTCGATCATGAACGGTCGTCACGGCGTGATGCCAGCCTGGGCCGAAGTGATCGGCGAGCAGGGTGTAGCGGATGTGGCCGCGTTCGTGCTCACCAACCTCGATGGCCGCCCCCTGCCGGAAGGGGTCAAGGCCGACGCCGCCAAGGGCAAGGAAATCTTCGCCGGCAATTGCGTGGCCTGCCACGGGCCTGAAGGCAAGGGCACCCCGGCCATGGGCGCGCCAGACCTGACCCACCCGCAGGCGTTCATCTATGGTTCGAGCTTTGCCCAGCTGCAGCAGACCATTCGCTATGGTCGCCAGGGTCAGATGCCGGCGCAGGCGGAGATCCAGGGCAACGACAAGGTGCACCTGCTGGCGGCGTATGTGTATAGCCTGTCGCAGGATGGTGCTGCTGAAACCGTGACTGCCAAGTAATACCGCCCAGGGGCCGCTTTGCGGCCCTATCGCGACACAAGGCCGCTCCTACAAGGGACCGCGTACTCCCTGTAGGAGCGGCCTTGTGTCGCGACGGGCTGCAAAGCAGCCCCAATCCCACCTTGCCCCCGCTCTACCCTCCCTTGCACCCCCTCCGAACACAACTAAGCTTGTTGCCTCAGTGGGCCTCGCTCCGAAAGGACCGAAGCAGACGCGGCGCGTAGCCTGTCGCCGTCCCGATTAATAGCTTGACCGATCGATCAGAAAAAGGCGAAAAACGGTACACATTACAAATATTTATTTGTGTACAATCGCCAAGACCCGATTACTGCGGGACATCAGTGAACGGGCTCGGGCACGGGTCGGCGTACCAAAGTTGCGTTGCGGTAACCTCGGTGGTTATCAATACTGGCGCCGATTTTTCGACCAACAAGAACATCAAAACCGTGGAACCTTAGCAATGAGCACAGCAATCAGTCCGACTGCTTATAACTATAAGGTCGTCCGCCAGTTCGCCATCATGACGGTGGTCTGGGGGATCCTTGGCATGGGCCTCGGCGTCTTCATCGCCTCGCAGCTGGTATGGCCGCAACTGAACCTGGACCTGCCCTGGACCAGCTTCGGCCGCCTGCGCCCGCTGCACACCAACCTGGTGATCTTCGCCTTCGGGGGCTGTGCGCTGTTCGGCACCAGCTACTACGTGGTGCAACGCACCTGCCAGACCCGGCTGATTTCCGACAGCATGGCCGCCTTCACCTTCTGGGGTTGGCAGGCGGTGATCGTCGGGGCGCTGATCACCCTGCCGATGGGCTATACCACCACCAAGGAATACGCCGAGCTCGAGTGGCCGCTGGCGATCCTGCTGGCCATCGTCTGGGTCACCTACGGGCTGGTGTTCTTCGGCACCATCGTCAAGCGCAAGACCAAGCACATCTATGTCGGCAACTGGTTCTACGGCGCCTTCATCGTGGTTACGGCGATGCTGCACATCGTCAACCACATCTCGCTGCCGGTAAGCCTGTTCAAGTCGTACTCGGCCTACTCCGGCGCCACCGACGCTATGATCCAGTGGTGGTACGGCCACAACGCCGTGGGCTTCTTCCTCACCACCGGTTTTCTGGGGATGATGTACTACTTCGTACCCAAGCAGGCCGAACGCCCGATCTACTCGTATCGCCTGTCGATCGTGCACTTCTGGGCACTGATCACCCTGTACATCTGGGCCGGCCCGCACCACCTGCACTACACCGCCCTGCCTGACTGGGCACAGTCGCTGGGCATGGTCATGTCGATCATCCTGCTGGCGCCAAGCTGGGGCGGCATGATCAACGGCATGATGACCCTGTCCGGTGCCTGGCACAAACTGCGCACCGACCCGATCCTGCGCTTCCTGGTGGTATCGCTGGCGTTCTACGGCATGTCCACCTTCGAAGGCCCGATGATGGCCATCAAGACCGTGAACTCGCTGTCTCACTACACCGACTGGACCATCGGCCACGTCCACGCCGGCGCCCTCGGCTGGGTGGCGATGATCTCGATCGGCGCCGTGTACCACATGATCCCGCGCCTGTATGGCCGCGAGCAGATGCACAGCGTAGGCCTGATCAACGCGCACTTCTGGCTGGCTACCATCGGCACAGTGCTGTACATCGCCTCGATGTGGGTAAACGGCATCACCCAGGGCCTGATGTGGCGCGCCATCAACGATGACGGCACCCTCACCTACTCCTTCGTCGAAGCCCTGCAGGCCAGCCATCCTGGCTATATCGTCCGCGCCCTGGGCGGTGCGTTCTTCGCCACCGGCATGCTGCTGATGGCCTACAACGTGTTCCGTACCGTACGTGCCGCCAACCCGGCACAGGCCGAGGAAGCCGCCAAGATCGTCGTAGTGGGAGCGCACTGATGAAGCATGAAGCCGTCGAGAAGAACATAGGCCTGCTGGCCTTCTTCATGGTCATCGCCGTGAGCGTCGGTGGCCTGACCCAGATCGTCCCGCTGTTTTTCCAGGACGTCACCAACAAACCCGTGGAAGGCATGAAGCCGCGCACCGCGCTGGAACTTGAAGGCCGCGATATCTACATCCGCGAAGGCTGCGTGGGCTGCCACTCGCAGATGATCCGCCCGTTCCGTGCCGAAACCGAACGCTACGGCCATTACTCGGTGGCCGGCGAGAGCGTGTGGGACCACCCCTTCCTGTGGGGTTCCAAGCGCACCGGGCCGGACCTGGCGCGGGTCGGTGGCCGCTACTCCGATGACTGGCACCGTGCGCACCTGTACAACCCGCGCAACGTCGTACCGGAATCGAAGATGCCGTCGTACCCGTGGCTGGTCGAGAACAAGCTCGACGGCAAGGACACCGCGAAGAAGATGGAAGTGCTGCGCACCCTCGGCGTGCCGTACACCGACGCCGACATCGCCGGGGCCCGCGAGGCGGTCAAGGGCAAGACCGAAATGGACGCCATCGTCGCGTACCTGCAGGGTCTTGGCACCATCATCAAGAGCAAACGGTGACGCTGATGGATATCGGGATGATTCGCGGCCTGGGCACCGTCGTGGTGATGGTGGCCTTCGTGGGCCTGGCGCTGTGGGTATTCAACCCCCGGCGCAAGAAGGACTTCGACGAAGCGACCCAACTGCCCTTCGCGGATGACCCCGAAGCCAGCCGGCACGTCGAGCAAGCAAAAGCTTCTGGGAGCAAAAAACAATGACAACCTTCTGGAGTCTGTACGTTACCGTCCTGACCCTGGGCACCATCTTCTCGTTGACCTGGCTGCTGCTGTCGACCCGCAAGGGCCAGCGCGAAGAGGTCACCGACGAAACCGTCGGGCATGCCTTCGATGGCATCGAGGAGTACGACAACCCGCTGCCGAAATGGTGGTTCTGGCTGTTCGTCGGCACCATCGTCTTCGCCCTCGGCTACCTGGTGCTGTACCCAGGCCTAGGCAACTGGAAAGGCGTCCTGCCGGGCTACTCGTACCTGGATAACGACAAGCAGACAGAGTTTTCCAACGGCCAGCCGGGCTGGACCGGCGTGCACGAATGGGAAAAGGAAATGGCCAAGGCCGACGCCCGCTTCGGGCCGATCTTCGCCAAGTTCGCCGCCATGCCCATCACCGAGGTGGCCAAGGACCCACAGGCACTGAAGATGGGCGCGCGGCTGTTCGCTTCCAACTGCTCGGTGTGCCACGGCTCCGACGCCAAGGGTGCCTTCGGCTTCCCCAACCTCACCGACAACGACTGGCGCTGGGGCGGCGAGCCAGACACCATCAAGACCACCATCATGGGCGGTCGCCACGGCGTGATGCCGGCCTGGGCCGAAGTGATCGGTGACCAGGGCGTGGCCGATGTGGCCGCATTCGTGGTCAGCAAGCTCGATGGCCGCACCCTGCCAGAGGGCGTGAAGGCCGATGCCGAGAACGGGCAAAAGATCTTCGCCGCCAACTGCGTGGCCTGCCACGGGCCAGAGGGCAAGGGTACGCCAGCCATGGGCGCGCCGAACCTGACCCATCCGCAGGCGTTCATCTACGGTTCGAGCTTTGCCCAGTTGCAGCAGACCATCCGCTACGGTCGCCAGGGGCAGATGCCGGCCCAGGAGCAGTTGCAGGGGAATGACAAGGTGCACTTGCTGGCGGCGTATGTTTACAGCCTGTCGCAGCAGGCCGAACCGGCCAAGGCCGAGTAAGGCAGGCCCGGCCTCTTCGCGGGTGAACCCGCGAAGAGGCCGGTACTGAAAACACATTTGTTGCAGGCTCCATGACCTGGATCAATTGACACCCGCCATAACACGATTCGTGCCACGAACCCAACGCGACTAAAGGTCGCAGTGCAGCCCCATACTGCCATCAGCGGCGTATCATGGGCCGCAGAGCGCTAGCAGATTGCGCGAGACTGCGGCCGGCACGCACTGGCTGCGGCGTTTCTCCACTGCCGTGGGACTTGATGATGAGCAAGCAAATTCCGGTACATGACGTGACCCCGCCTGCCAACAAAGGGAAGGATTCCGTCGACCTCTACGCCTCCCGGGAAAAGATCTACACCCGTGCCTTCACCGGCCTGTTCCGACGCCTGCGCATGGTCGGTGGGGCTGTGTTGTTTTTGTTGTACTTCGGCACCGTGTGGTTGAACTGGGGTGGCCACCAGGCCGTGTGGTGGAACCTGCCCGAGCGCAAGTTCTACATCTTCGGCGCTACCATCTGGCCGCAAGACTTCATCCTGCTTTCGGGCATTCTCATCGTGGCCGCATTCGGCCTGTTCTTCATCACCGTGTTCGCCGGCCGGGTGTGGTGCGGCTACACCTGCCCGCAAAGCGTGTGGACCTGGATTTTCATGTGGTGCGAAAAGGTCACCGAAGGCGACCGCAACCAGCGCATGAAGCTCGACAAGGCCCCCATGAGCGGCAACAAGTTCCTGCGCAAGTTCGCCAAGCACAGCCTGTGGCTGCTGATTGGTTTCGTCACTGGCATGACCTTCGTCGGCTACTTCTCGCCGATCCGTGAACTGGCCACCGAATTCTTTACCGGCCAGGCCGACGGCTGGGCCTACTTCTGGGTCGGCTTCTTCACGCTCGCCACCTACGGCAACGCCGGCTGGCTGCGCGAGCAGGTGTGCGTGTACATGTGCCCCTACGCGCGCTTCCAGAGCGTGATGTTCGACAAGGACACGCTGATCGTTTCCTACGACCCGCGCCGTGGCGAAACCCGCGGCCCGCGCAAAAAGGACCTGGACTACAAGGCCGCGGGCCTGGGCGACTGCATCGACTGCACCATGTGCGTGCAGGTCTGCCCCACCGGCATCGACATCCGTGACGGCCTGCAGATCGAGTGCATCGGCTGCGCTGCGTGCATCGACGCCTGCGACAACATCATGGACAAGATGAACTACCCCAGGGGGCTGATCAGCTACACCACCGAACACAACCTTTCCGGGCAGAAGACCCACCTGCTGCGCCCGCGCCTGATCGGCTATGCCGTGGTACTGCTGGTGATGATGGTCGGCTTGGCCACCGCTTTTGCCACCCGCTCGCTGGTCGGTTTCGATGTGAGCAAGGACCGCGTGCTGTACCGCGAGAACGCCCAGGGCCGGATCGAGAACGTGTACAGCCTGAAGGTGATGAACAAGGACCAGCGTGACCACGTCTATGTGCTGGACGCCACCGGCCTGCCGGACCTGAAGCTTGAAGGCCAGCGCGAAATCCGCGTGGACGCTGGTGACATCGTCAGCCTGCCGGTGCAACTGTCGATCGCGCCCGAGAAACTGCCGTCGACCACCAACGAAATCACCTTCATCCTCAAGAGCGCCGATGACAGCGACGCCCAGGTTGAAGCCAAGAGCCGCTTCATCGGCCCACAGATCCGCTGAGAGAGATAACCCACAATGCCTGCCACCGCCGCCAGCCCCTGGTACAAGCACCTCTGGCCCTGGATCATCATCGGCATCCTCGCCACCTCGGTGTGCCTGAGCCTGACCATGGTCAGCATCGCCGTGCACAACCCGGACAACCTGGTGAACGACAACTACTACGAAGCTGGCAAGGGCATCAACCGCTCGCTGGACCGGGAACTGCTGGCGCAGACGCTGGGCCTGAAGGCCGGCGTGCACCTGGACGAACTGACCGGCGAAGTGGATGTGCGCCTGGCCGGCGACAGCGACCCGCAGAGCCTGGAGCTGAACCTGATCTCGCCAACCCAGCCGGAGAAAGACCGCAAGGTGCTGCTGAGCCGGGTCGAGGCTGGCCGCTATGTGGGGCAGCTGGAGGACAAGGTTGACGGGCGGCGCTTCGTCGAGCTGCTGGGTAGCGAAGGCGGCCAGGTTTGGCGCCTGTTCGAGGAAGAAAAGGTGGAGCATGGTGTGACCTTGCAGCTGGGTGATGAAGCGCTCCAGGGGGCCGAGCACCAATAAACGCACCTCCGCCGCTTCTTGTGGGAGCGGGTTTGCCCGCGAAGGCGTCAGGCCTGAAAACATCATCGCCGGATCTGACGCGTTCGCCGGTGAACCCGCTCCCACAGGCCCCGTGCCCAACCAGCCGATTTGTGTAAGGCAAATGATGTGATGACCCAGCCCACCCCCTGCTACCACTGCGCCCTGCCCGTCCCCGCCGGCAGCCGCTTCACCGCCGTGGTCCTCGGCCAGCCCCGGCAGTTCTGCTGCCCCGGCTGCCAGGCGGTAGCCGAGTCGATCGTCGCCGGGGGCCTGGAGCACTACTACCAGCACCGCAGCGACAACAGCGCCAACCCCGAGGCCCTGCCCAGGCAGCTACAGGACGAACTGGCCCTCTACGACCGCAGCGACGTACAGCAAACCTTCGTCCGCCATGCTGGCGACCTGGCCGAAACCACCCTGCTGGTCGAAGGCATCAGCTGCGCCGCCTGCGGCTGGCTGATCGAAAAGCACCTGCGCAACCTGCCCGGCGTCGCCGAGGCGCGCCTGAACCTGTCCAACCACCGCCTGCTGCTGAACTGGCACGACAAGCAACTGCCGCTCTCGCGCCTGCTCGCCGAGCTGCGCCAGATCGGCTACGCCGCCCACCCTTATCAGCCCGATCAGGCCGCCGAGCAGCTGGCCAGCGAGAACCGCAGCGCCCTGCGCCGCCTGGGCGTGGCCGGGCTGCTGTGGTTCCAGGCGATGATGGCAACCATGGCCACCTGGCCGGAATTCAATATCGACCTGTCGCCCGAACTGCACACCATCCTGCGCTGGGTGGCGCTGTTCCTCACCATCCCCATCGTGTTCTACAGCTGCGCACCGTTCTTCAAGGGCGCGGCACGCGACCTGCGTACCCGCCACCTGACCATGGACGTTTCGGTATCGCTGGCCATTGGCCTGGCCTTCGGCGCCGGAATCTGGACCGCCATCACCGGCAGCGGCGAGCTGTATTTCGACACCGTGGGCATGTTCGCGCTGTTCCTGCTCACCGGCCGATACCTGGAGCGCCGCGCCCGCGAACGTACCGCTGCGGCCACTGCGCAACTGGTCAACCTGCTGCCGGCCTCGTGCCTGCGCCTGGACGCCGCCGGCCGCAGCGAGCGTATCCTGCTCAGCGAACTGCAGTGCGGTGACACGGTGCAGGTGCTGCCAGGTGCGGTAATCCCCGCCGACGGGCGCATCGTCGAAGGCCGCTCCAGCGTCGATGAATCGTTGCTGACCGGTGAATACCTGCCGCAACCACGGCGGGTCGGCGAGCGGGTCACCGGCGGTACCCTGAACGTCGAAAGCACCCTGAACGTGGAAGTCGAAGCCCTCGGCCACGACTCGCGGTTGTCAGCCATCGTCCGCCTGCTGGAACGCGCCCAGACCGAAAAACCTCGCCTGGCCGAAATCGCCGACCGGGCCTCGCAGTGGTTCCTGCTGTTCTCGCTGCTGGCCGCCGCGGCCATCGGCCTGTGGTGGTGGCACCTGGACCCGGCGCGGGCGTTCTGGATCGTGCTGGCAATGCTGGTAGCGACCTGCCCCTGCGCACTGTCCCTGGCAACGCCAACCGCGCTTACTGCGGCCACCGGCACCTTGCACAAGCTCGGCCTGCTGGTGACCCGTGGCCATGTGCTGGAAGGCCTGAACCAGATCGACACGGTGATTTTCGACAAGACCGGCACGCTGACCGAGGGCCGCCTGACCTTGCGCAGCATTCGCCCGCTCGGCAGCCTGCCCGCCGACCGCTGCCTGGCCCTGGCCGCGGCGCTGGAGAACCGCTCCGAACACCCCATCGCCCGCGCCTTCGGCCGCACCGCAACGCCTGCTGAAGACGTGCAGAGCGTACCGGGCCTGGGCCTGGAAGGGCTGGTCGAAGGCCAGCGCCTGCGCATTGGCCAGGCCACCTTCGTCTGCGCCCTGAGCGGCGCGGAAATCCCCGCCGTGCCAGAGCCGCGCGGCCAGTGGCTGCTGCTGGGCGACCGCCTGGGCCCACTGGCCTGGTTCGGCCTGGACGACCGCCTGCGCGACGATGCCCCTGCCCTGCTGGCGGCCTGCAAGGCCCGTGGCTGGCGCACGGTACTGCTGTCGGGCGACAACTCGCCGATGGTTGCCGAAGTGGCCGCGCAGCTAGGCATCGACCAGGCCATCGGCGGCCTGCGTCCGGACGACAAACTGGACCGGCTGAAGGCGCTGCAGGCGGCCGGGCGCAAGGTGCTGATGCTGGGTGACGGGGTCAACGACGTGCCGGTACTGGCTGCCGCCGACATCAGCATCGCCATGGGCAGCGCCACCGACCTGGCCAAGACCAGCGCCGATGCCGTGCTGCTGTCCAACCGCCTGCAGGCGCTGGTACAGGCCTTCGAGCTGGCCCGCCGCACCCGCCGCAACATCCTCGAGAACCTGCTGTGGGCGACTTTGTATAATGGCCTGATGTTACCGTTCGCCGCGCTTGGCTGGATCACCCCGGTTTGGGCAGCCATCGGCATGTCGGTCAGTTCACTGATCGTGGTACTCAACGCCCTGCGCCTGACCCGCCTGCACCTGGCATCGGGCCTGCCAGCGAACGAAGCGCCCTTGCCCGGGAGGAAGTCGTCATGCCCGCACTCTATGTCATGATCCCCGCAGCCCTGCTGCTGGTCGGCGTGGCCGTGTACATCTTCTTCTGGGCGGTGGACAGCGGCCAGTACGACGACCTGGAAAGCCCTGCCCACAGCATCCTGTTCGACGACCAGGACCCGCGCCACCAGGCGGCGGTGAAGCCTGACGAGGCCGACACCGACAAGGAACCCCCACCTCGTGCCTGACCTGCTGCCCCTGCTGGGCTCGGCGTTGATCCTCGGGCTGCTCGGTGGCGGCCACTGCCTGGGCATGTGCGGCGGCCTGATGGGTGCGCTGACCCTTGCCATACCGCCCGAACAACGTGGCCGGCGCTTGCGCCTGCTGCTGGCGTACAACCTTGGGCGCATTCTCAGTTATGCCTGTGCCGGCCTGCTGCTGGGCCTGGCCGGCTGGGCCGTGGCCAGCAGCCCGGCGGCGCTGGCATTGCGGGTGGTGGCGGCGCTGCTTTTGATCGCCATGGGGTTGTACCTGGCCGGCTGGTGGAGCGGGCTGACCCGCATCGAGGCGCTGGGCCGGGGGCTGTGGCGGCATATCCAGCCAGTGGCGTCGCGCTTGCTGCCAGTGTCCAGCGTGCCGCGGGCGTTGTTGCTGGGGGCCTTGTGGGGGTGGTTGCCGTGCGGGTTGGTGTACAGCACCTTGCTGTGGGCGGCCAGCCAAGGCAATGCCGGGTACAGCGCGGCGCTGATGCTGGCGTTCGGCGTGGGGACCTGGCCGGTATTGCTGGCTACCGGATTAGCCGCGGAGCGGGTAAACATTTTGTTGAAAAGACGCAGTGTGCGGGTGGCTGGCGGGGTGCTGGTGATGCTGTTTGGTATCTGGACCATGCCGGGGCCGCACCAGCACTGGTTGATGGGGCATTGAGGGGGGCCGCTTTGCGACCCTTCGCGGGCATGCCCGCTCCTACAGGATCATGTGTACCCCTGTGGGAGCGGGCAAGCCCGCGAAGGGCTGCAGAGCAGCCCCAATGCCCTTGATACAAATCAACACAGATTCCTACAGACGGCCATAGACTCCGGGGCACTGCTGCTCTTTCCGGGGACCGCCCTCATGCTCGACGACCTTCGTTGGGATACCGACCTGATCCGCCGCTACGACTTGGCCGGACCACGCTACACCTCTTACCCGACTGCCGTGCAACTGCACAGCGAAGTGGGCTCGTTCGACCTGCTCCACGCCCTGCGCGAAAGCCGTCGGGCCGCGCGCCCGCTGTCGCTGTACGTGCATGTGCCGTTCTGCGCCAACATCTGCTACTACTGCGCCTGCAACAAGGTGATCACCAAGGACCGCGGCCGCGCCGCGCCCTACCTGCAGCGCCTGGAGCAGGAAATCCAGCTGATCGCCTGCCACCTTGACCCTAAACAGCGTGTCGAACAGCTGCATTTTGGCGGCGGCACGCCAACCTTCCTCAGCCATGTGGAACTGCGCCAGCTGATGGCCACCCTGCGCCAGCACTTCCACCTGCTGGACGACGACTCCGGCGACTATGGCATCGAGATCGACCCGCGCGAAGCCGACTGGTCGACCATGGGCCTGCTCCGCGAACTGGGCTTCAACCGCGTCAGCCTGGGCGTGCAGGACCTCGACCCGGCCGTGCAGCGCGCAGTCAACCGCCTGCAGAGCCTCGAGCAGACCCGCACCCTGATCGAAGCCGCACGCACCCTGCAGTTCCGCTCGATCAACCTCGACCTGATCTACGGCCTGCCCAAACAAACCCCGGAAGGCTTTGCCCGCACCGTCGAAGAAGTGATCCGCCTGCAACCCGACCGCCTCTCGGTGTTCAATTACGCGCACCTGCCCGAGCGCTTCATGCCGCAACGGCGCATCGACAGCAATGACCTGCCCAGCGCGGCCGCCAAGCTGGAGATGCTGCACGCCACCATCGACCAGCTGACCGCTGCAGGCTACCGTTACATCGGCATGGATCACTTCGCCCTGCCCGACGACGAGCTGGCCATCGCCCAGGAAGAAGGCACCCTGCAGCGCAACTTCCAGGGCTACACCACCCATGGGCACTGCGACCTGATCGGTCTGGGCGTGTCGGCCATCAGCCAGATCGGCGACCTGTACTGCCAGAACAGCAGCGACCTAAACACCTATCAGGACAGCCTGTCGAACGCCCAGCTGGCCACCCAGCGCGGCCTGCTGTGCAACCACGACGACCGCATCCGCCGGGCAGTGATCCAGCAACTGATCTGCCATTTCGAGCTGGATTTCGAGCCGATCGAACAGGCCTTCACCATCGATTTTCGCGGCTACTTCAACGACCTCTGGCCAGAACTGCTGACCTTGCAGCGCGACGGGCTGATCCGCCTGGACGACAAAGGCATCCGCATCCTGCCGGCCGGCCGCCTGCTGGCGCGCTCGGTGTGCATGGTGTTCGACGCCTACCTGGCGATGCACAACCGCCAGCGCTTCTCGCGGGTGATCTGAAACCGAGTCGTTCAACCGCATGGACAAAGTTCCTTGCCAGGCACACCATGGGCACAGCGAAGGCCCCGGCGTACACCCGCCGGGGCCTGGCCAGGTCGCACCACAACAGCGCACGCTGGCCTACAACCTACGCCGTGAGTTACCCTTACGTCTTATGTGTGCTTTCCCACAAGGATCGAATGAAAATGTCCGAGCCAGTCAAACTGCGCCCACACAACCAGGCCCATTGCAAGGACTGCAGCCTGGCCCCCCTGTGCCTGCCTCTGTCGCTCAACCTGGAAGACATGGATGCACTGGATGAAATCGTCAAGCGTGGGCGGCCGTTGAAAAAAGGCGAGTTCCTGTTCCGCCAGGGCGACAATTTCGGCTCGGTCTACGCGGTACGTTCCGGCGCGCTGAAAACCTTCAGCCTCAGCGACAGCGGCGAAGAGCAGATCACCGGCTTCCACCTGCCCAGTGAGCTGGTCGGCCTGTCGGGCATGGACACCGAAGCCTACCCGGTGTCGGCCCAGGCCCAGGAGACGACTTCGGTGTGTGAAATCCCGTTCGAACGCCTCGACGAGCTGTCGGTGCAGCTGCCGCAGCTACGCCGCCAGCTGATGCGGGTAATGAGCCGGGAAATCCGCGACGATCAGCAGATGATGCTGCTGCTGTCGAAAAAGACCGCTGACGAGCGCATTGCCACCTTCCTGGTCAACCTGTCGGCACGCTTCCGCGCCCGCGGCTATTCGGCCAACCAGTTCCGCCTGAGCATGTCGCGCAACGAAATCGGCAACTACCTGGGCCTGGCAGTTGAAACCGTGTCGCGGGTGTTCACCCGCTTCCAGCAGAATGGCCTGATCCGTGCCGAAGGCAAGGAAGTGCACATTCTCGACCCGATCCAGCTGTGCGCGCTGGCCGGTGGCGCAATGGAGGCCTGAGGCCGGCGTTTAGCGGGTATACTTGGGCATTCGTTTTCCCAGGATACCCGCAACAATGCACAGCGACGCCTTCGACCTCAAAGCCCTGATCCGCCCGGTAGTGGACTTCCCCAAACCGGGCGTGATCTTCCGCGATATCACCCCGCTGTTCCAGTCGCCGCGCGGGCTGCGCTATGTGGCCGACCAGTTCATCGAACGCTATGTCGAAGCCGAGTTCAGCCACATCGGCGCAATGGACGCCCGAGGCTTCCTGATCGGCTCGATCATCGCCCACCAGCTGAACAAGCCCCTGATCCTGTTCCGCAAGCAGGGCAAGCTGCCGGCTGACGTGCTGAGCGAGGGTTACCAGACCGAGTACGGCGAAGCCTTCCTGGAAGTGCATGCCGACAGCCTGTGCGAAGGGGATTCGGTGTTGATCTTCGATGACCTGATTGCTACTGGCGGTACGCTGCTGGCAGCGGCCAACCTGGTGCGCCGGACCGGTGCCCAAGTGTTCGAGGCGGCGGCGATCATCGATCTGCCGGAGCTGGACGGATCGCGCCGGCTGCAGGCGGCCGGGGTACCGACTTTCTGCCTGACCGAGTTTTCGCTCAGCGAATACTGAGTATTCGAGGGCGCTTTGCGCCCTATCGCCGGCAAGCCAGCTCCCACAAGTACGGCGCTGCCATCAGCCCTGCGGCAACCCTGTGGGAGCTGGCTTGCCGGCGATAGGCCGCAAAGCGGCCCCAACAATTCTCGATCAGAGCGAAATCGGCCGACGCCCCGCAAACGCATGGGCCAAGGTCCCACCATCCACCAGCTCCAGCTCGCCGCCCAATGGCACGCCATGGGCAATCCGCGACGCCACCAGGCCCTTCTCGCTCAGCAACTGGGCAATGTAATGCGCCGTGGCCTCGCCTTCCACCGTCGGGTTGGTCGCCAGGATCACCTCGGTGAAGGTGCCCTGCTCCTCGATCCGCGCCATCAGCTGCGGAATCCCGATCGCCTCCGGCCCCAGCCCGTCCAGCGGCGACAAGTGGCCCTTGAGCACGAAGTAGCGGCCACGATAGCCGGTCTGCTCCACTGCATACACATCGGTCGGCCCTTCGACCACACACAACTGGGTATCGTCACGGCGCGTGTCGGCGCATTGCGGGCACAGCTCCTGCTCGGTCAGGGTGCGGCACTGACGGCAATGCCCAACCCCCTCCATGGCCTGGGTCAAGGCCTGGGCCAGGCGCAGGCCGCCGCTGCGGTCACGTTCGAGCAGTTGCAGGGCCATGCGCTGGGCGGTTTTCTGGCCGACACCCGGCAGAATACGCAGGGCATCGATCAGTTGGCGGATGAGAGGGCTGAAGCTCATGGGAAAGGCCTGACAAACAAATAAGAGGCGGTTTATACCCAGCGGGGGCAGTGGCGTCAAATCAGCCATGCGCACATCGCATGGCTTGCGCGGTCCCTGTATGACCGGCCTTGTGTCGCGATGGGGCGCGAAGCGGCCTCAGGTTGTCAGCTTCGCAGCATGGATTGCCGGGGCTGCTGCGCAGCCCTTTCGCGACACAAGGCCGCTCCTACAAAGACCGTGCAGGCTGCAGAAACGCACAAAAAACCGCCGCTGTCATCAGCGGCGGTTTTCGGTAACGCAAATGCCCTTAGAACGGCATCTTGAAGCCCGGCGGCAGCTGCATGCCGGCGGTCATGCTGCCCATCTTGTCCTGGCTGTTCTGCTCGACCTTGCGCACGGCGTCGTTCAGCGCGGCGGCGATCAGGTCTTCCAGCACTTCCTTGTCGTCTTCATCAGTCGACATCAGGCTCTGGTCGATGCTGACACGCTTGACGTCGTGACGACCGGTCATCACCACGCTAACCAGGCCACCACCGGACTGGCCGGTGACTTCGGCGTTGGCCAGCTCTTCCTGCATCTTCTGCATCTTTTCCTGCATCTGCTGGGCCTGCTTCATCAGGCCGGCCATGCCACCTTTCATCATGGGGGTATACCTCGATTGGGTCATGTGATGCGGCCCGGCACCGGGCCGGCCGCATGGTTATCCGTTACTGGCCCTGGTCAACCAGGGCTTCTACAGGCTCAATAGTATCCTGCCGCACCTTGGCGCCGAACAACTTGATCATCTGCTGGATCAACGGATCCTGCTCGATCGAGGTGACTGCGTCCTGCTGGCGCTCGGCGCGTTTGCGCGCCGCTGCCTGGGCCGGGGTTTCCTGCTCAGGCAGGATCAGCTCGATGCGCAGGTTCAGCGTGCGCCCCAGGTGCTGGTTGAGCGCTTCGTTAAGGCGCCGCTGCTGGGTGGCGTTGAACAGCGCACCCTGGCCAGGGTCCAGGTGCAGCAGCCAGTCGTCACCATCGGCTGCAATCAACGTACAGTTCGCCGCGATGTTGCCTGTCATACCGGACACAGGCAACTGTGGGAATAATTCCAGCCATTGCAGGGCCAGGCCGGTAGCCGGCTTGGCTGCGGGCAGCGGTTCGGCTGCCGGCTTGGGTGCTTCTTCCTGGACGTGTTCGGCCAGTTCGTCCAGGTAGCTGAAGCCGACCGGGTCGCTTTCGCCGCCGTAATAGTCTTCGTCCAGGGGCGGTTCATCGTCGCGGTCCATGCCCACGGCGGCATAGGCGGACGGGTCGAAGGGCGGCTCCTCGTCGTGTGCCGGGGCGGCAGGTGCCGGCGTGGGTGCAGCGGGCGGAGCTGGAGCCGGCACAGGCTCGGCAACTACTGGCGCGGGCTCTTCCCACGGCAGGTCAACCACCTCTGCCACGGGTTCTAGTCCTGGCTCAGGTTCGCTGACCGGGGCAGGCTCAGCTGCCACCACTGGCTCGACAACCGGCTGCGGCGCTGGCTCGGCCGCTGCGGGCGCCTGCACTTGTGGCGCGGCAGCCGGAGCAACAGGCTCCACGACAGCAGCGACCGGCGGCGCCACGGCAACCGCCGGCGCTGCCACCGGTGTTGCAGGATCAGCTGTGGCCTGGCTGATCCCCACTGGCTTTAGTACCGGTTTCGGCGCGTCGTCGGTGTCGGCCGGGCGGAACGCCAGCATGCGCAGCAGGACCATTTCGAAACCACCGCGCGGGTCCGGCGCCAAGGGCAGGTCACGGCGGCCGATCAGGCCCATCTGGTAATAGAACTGCACGTCCTCGGCTGGCAATGCCGAGGCCAGCGCCAGCACCCGCTCGCGGTCGCCCTGGCCGTTGTCCACCGCCTCCGGCAGCGCCTGGGCAATGGCCACGCGGTGCAGCACATTGAGCATCTCGGCCAGCACGCCAGCCCAGTCCGGCCCCTGCTCGGCCAGGTTGCGCACGGCCTCGAGCAAGGCCCGGGCATCGCCTTCGAGCAACGCCTGCAGCACCCCGTAGACCTGACCATGATCGAGGCTGCCGAGCATG
This sequence comes from Pseudomonas sp. TE3-3-F2023, assembly GCF_036784815.1. NCBI lineage: Bacteria > Pseudomonadati > Pseudomonadota > Gammaproteobacteria > Pseudomonadales > Pseudomonadaceae > Pseudomonas > Pseudomonas sp. TE3-3-F2023. The sequence goes on from NZ_CP145113.1 coordinate 4,794,862, forward strand.
GCCCGCACATCGGCGGCCAGCACCTTGCCTTCGCCAAAGGCGATGGCCTGGTCAGTCAGGCTCATGGCGTCGCGCATCGAACCATCGGCCGCGCGCCCCAGCAGCCACAGGGCATCCGGCTCGAATGGCACGTTTTCGGCGGACAGAACATGGCTGAGGTGCTCGACCACCCGCTCCGGGCTCATGTTCTTCAGCGAGAACTGCAGGCAGCGCGACAGGATGGTGGCCGGCAGTTTCTGCGGGTCGGTGGTGGCGAGGATGAACTTGACGTAGGGCGGCGGCTCTTCCAGCGTCTTGAGCAAGGCGTTGAACGAGTGGGTCGAGAGCATGTGCACTTCGTCGATCAGGTAGACCTTGAAGCGCCCACGGCTCGGGGCGTACTGCACGTTATCGAGCAGTTCGCGGGTGTCCTCGACCTTGGTGCGGCTGGCGGCGTCGATCTCGATCAGGTCGACGAAACGGCCTTCGTCGATCTCCCGGCATACCGAACAGGTGCCGCAGGGCGTGGAGGTGATGCCGGTTTCGCAGTTCAGGCACTTGGCGATGATACGGGCAATGGTGGTCTTGCCCACGCCCCGGGTACCGGTGAACAGGTAGGCGTGGTGCAGGCGCTGGTTGTCCAAGGCATTGATCAAGGCCTTGAGCACATGGGTCTGGCCGACCATTTCGCGGAACGAGCGCGGACGCCATTTACGTGCAAGAACCTGATAACTCATCGAAAAACCATCGTAGCCTGATCGAGCGGAAGATCGCTAATGCTAGCGGAGCGGGGGCAAAATTGCACCCTGCGCAAGTCGGCTAAGCTTTGAAACTGGCGCGCCATCCAGGGAGGATTGCCTTTGCGAAGACTGCTGGCCCTGTTGCTGCTGTGGAACACCTACAGCCAGGCTGAACAGCCCGTGTTGCGTTTTTCTGTCGCCGAGAGCTGGAGCATGCCGCTGGTGCGCATCGAAAGCGACCAGCCGGTGGAAGGTTTGCTGTACGACCTGATGCAGGCCTTGGCCAAGGAGGTGGGCGTACGCCCCGAATACCATGTCATGGCCCGCCTGCGCCTGCAGGAGGCGATGAATAACGGTGACATAGATGTGCGCTGCTATGTCAGCACCCAGTGGTTCAACGACCGGCCGGGGAATTTTGTCTGGAGCATCCCGCTGCTGCACCAGCGAGACCTGCTGGTAGGCCGCGCGGGTGACAGTACCCCGCTGCCGCCGGAACAACTGCCTGTCCAGGCCATCGGCACAGTGCTTGGCTATACCTATTCGACCTTGCAACCGCTGCTGGACCAGGGCCGTCTGCACCGCGAGGACAGCCGCAGCCAGTTGCTGGTGCTGCAGAAGCTGCAAGCCGGGCGCTATCGGCATGCGGTAAGCAACCAGCTGTCGTTGCAGTGGTTCAATCAGGGGCTACCCGCCGAGCAGCAATTGCAGGCGCTGGCGGTGCTGGAGGACCAGGACCTGGGGTGCATGGTACGCAATGACCCGGCGATACCGACCCAAGGGCTGCTGCGGGCACTGGTGAAGATGAAGCAGTCGGGGGAGATCGAGCGGATTGTGCAGCGGTATGGGGGGATGGGCAACCAAGAACCCATGTCTGTGGCTCGCCCCTGAGCCACGCATACCCGATGCCCCCCCCGCCCCTTGTACGCCCGTTGTGGGAGCGGGTTCACCCGTGAACACCGGCAAAGCCGGTGCCATCCACCGAGTTGCCCTCTTCGCGGGCATGCCCGCTCCCACAGGATTGTGCGCTCGCGTTAACCAAGCACCCTGCCCTCACGCCAAAGCCAGCAAACCCGCACTCAAGAACATCCCCACGCCAAACACAGAATGCGTGGCCAGGCTCTTCAGGCAGTTGCGCGCAGGCGTCGGCGTCCTCGACGCAAAGAACCCCGCGCCCATCGCCGGCTGCATGAAGCACAAAGGCGCCACGACCGTCACCACACCAACAACCAGCGCAGGCAACAATGTAGGTGCCAGCAACCAGCCCTCCCCCACGATCACGACCAGCAGCATCGCGAACAGCACGCCGATGGCGTAATGAATCCCCCACCCCAACGCCAGCTCATGCCGCACCGGTTCCGCCTTGGCAATCGCCTGGTGCCGCACACGCCCGTGCAGCAAATGCCCCGCCCAACGCCCGACCATGGCGAAGTTCAGCGTGGCGACACCCATCCGCCTCAGCAGCAGCCCCCACAAGTCCATCACCATCGTGGCCCCGATACCAATTGGCAAGGCGGCGGAAAACATCGCAGTAAACGTCATTGAACAAGCCCTCGAAGATTGACGGTCATCACCATGCCGCGCAGCATAGAAGTTGAAGTCAACTTCAAGTCAAGGGCCCGAAATGGACATTGCCGACGTCGCCAAACGCACAGGCGTACCCGCCTCGACGCTGCGCTACTACGAGAAGAAAGGCCTGCTCAAGTCACTTGCCGGGCCTGGCAAGCGGCGGCAGTTCGCAGCCGATGTTGCAGAACGGCTGGCGCTGATCGCCCTGGGCCAGGCTGCGGGGTTTTCGCTGGAGGAAGTGGGGGCGATGCTGGTGGACCTGCAGGTCGACCGCCAGATGCTGATCGCCAAGGCCGACGAACTGGATGCACGAATCAGGCGCTTGCAGGCGATGAGCAAAGGCTTGCGGCATGCGGCGCAGTGCCCTGAGGAAGATCACCTGGCATGCCCGAAATTCCAGCGGCTGATGAAGCTGTCGGCGGCGGGGCATGGGAAAAAAAAGGGCAGTTCAACAGTTGCCTTTAAGTGACCAGGATAAAACCACCACCTGAATGCATCATCGCCTGAATAGAGTAGTGGCAATACGATATCAATAAGCCACTACTCAGTGTAGAGTTACGCGCCTCCGCGCCCAGCCGTGCGCCGAGAACAGTACTCACACTCAGGAAATGTTGCATGTCCACAATTCGAAATCTCACCGCTGCCGCACTGATAGCGCTGACCACTGGTTGTGCTACCGGCCTCAATTCGGCCCAAGAGTCGGAACTTGCCAGCTATCGCGCCAGAAACCTCGCAGTTGAAGAGAAAAGCCCAGGGCTTGCTGCCGGCCTTGGCCTGCTTCCAGGTGGCGGTTCGTTCTACGGTCGCGCATATGGCTTTGGTGTGGTGAACCTGCTGTTCTGGCCGCTTTCCATTCTGTGGGACCCGGTGAGTGGGCATGACGCTGCAGAGATGATCAACTACCAAGCCACCAAAGCCCATGTTGCAACGCTGAAAAAGCACGACATGGACGAACTCGATGCCAAGCTGGAATCTGACTCGATCGACCTCAAACGCTACACGCTCGACAAACGCAGAATCGATGAGAAGTACAACCTGTAAAGGCATCTGCCGCACAGCGCAACGATCGGCCTGAGGTCTGTACGTTCCCAACGATAACGCGGCGCGCCTTTCAATAGTTGAAGCCATACACGATGTAAGGCTTTCGTCTTGCTTTACCGGCATATCACTCAAGGATTATTCAAGTGACCTACTTCCGTGTGCTTCTAGTCTCGGTATTTATTGCCCTTTGCACAGGGTGCGCTTCGCCTGCTCAAATTTCCGGAATGTCCGTGGCATCCGACCAGGCCGATGCGCAGTTTTATGATCAACGGCTGCATCGCAACATTCAGGTAACCGAAGTAAATGGCGGAGACGCCACCAACCCGCTCTGGACTTCGGAAATCGACGGCCCTGACTTCGGTGCCGCACTCAAACAATCACTTGCCAGTGCTGACCTGCTTGGCGAAGCACCTGCTGCCTACACTCTGCGCGCCAACCTGCTGCGCGTCGACCAACCCATTTTTGGCTTGGATTTCGAAGTTACCTGCGAGGCTGAATATACGTTGACCGAGTCTGCTTCAAATACCGTTATTTTCCGAGAGATCATTCGGACGCCCTTTACCGCCGGCGTTGGCGACTCCGTTATCGCGATCAAGCGCCTGCGGCTGGCCAATGAAGGTTCGGCACGCACAAATATCAGCACGCTGCTGAAGCGCCTCAAGGCGCTCAAACTTGAGGCCGGACAGGTTTCTCTAAAGTAACGGATACCTGCTGATACCGGGCTTTCGATGCGGGTAGGACAACAGCGCCTACTCCGCTGCATCGGCGCGGTCGCGGCAGGAATGGAAGTCAGATGGCACCTACCGGCGCCGGGCACATGCCTGCGTCTTGCAGCCCCGAAGGATTGCTTCCTGGAAGGTGCCGAGCCTGTTGCCCGTAGATCGAACACCAACACCTGCGACTCACCTTGTGAGAAGTTGCCCGCATAGATTTTCGTATCCTGGAGGATTTTCAGCGATCCGGCTTGCCGCGTTTTCGAGGCGATCAGCTGGAGCTTTCCATGCCGTTCTACGGCCGGAAAGTGCTTCTGTTGGTATGAAGGCTTGGTGGGAGCGAATGGGGGATCAGCCAGAATGTAGCAGGTGCTCGGACGCTCGTTACTCATCAAGATCGATGATAGATAACATCGACATTTACTTGTTTTCTATCAACCGAATGAAATGGAGAATGGCGCCTGAACTCAAATCTGGAACTGTCTGATGCGCTTTATGCCTCTTGCTGCTGCCTCCTTCACTCTCACGCTGCTGGCGGGGTGCGCATCCGCGCCTAACCAGCCGACAAAGGAGCTGGTGACCGCTAAATCTCCGGAAGTTTTTTCCGCCTGCGTCATGCAGAAGCTGCAAGAGAATCAGCAATCGCCGAACGTTACCCATACGAGCCGAAGCTATCGCGTGATCCTGAGCAGCCCTGTTGCCGCGGACAATGTGATCGAGACGTTCAAAGGGGACACGGGCGGGAAAGTCTACGTTTATCAGCGAGGGCTCTTTTCTGAAAACCTCGTTCGCGTAGCTTCCCAATGCGCTTGAGGAGAGGGAGGCTCTCACCAGGCCGAAGTTGTCGAGCTGGGTAAAGCGAGAAATCCTCGAGAATTCAAGGACCTGAAATGGAGGCGGCCCCACCAGCCACACCCCGGCACTCGATGTTCCCGCTATGGCTGCTCCCTTCCGGGCCTGACCAGGTTAACGGGTAATCAATGCGGGGGGACCGATGGGGCCACCACTACAAGGCTCGCTGAACAGCGAGTGGCGCCATTGTACCGGTCTTGGGGGCAGATACAACCTCTGGAGGAGAAAAAGTCATCATTTCTCAATGACTTGTCCGGGCTGGGGTGGCCTGGAGCTGCCAACTCGCGGGTGAACCCGCTCCTACAGGGTTGGCGCTGACAGCAAGATCAGCGCAGGACCTGTGGGAGCAGGCGCCGCGGTGGATGGCACGGGCTTCGCCCGTGTTCGCGGGCACGCCCGCCCCCACAAGGACCGTGCAAGCAGCAAGATCTGCCATTGGCCTGCTAGACAGCGATGCCCTGCTCACCCAGGAAGGTGACGAAGGCATCTTCATCAAGTACCTTCACGCCCAACTCGCTGGCCTTGGCCAGCTTGGACCCCGCCCCCGGCCCCGCCACCACGCAGTGGGTCTTGCCAGAAACCGAACCCGCCACCTTGGCCCCCAGGCTTTCCAGCTTTTCCTTGGCGATATCACGGCTCATGCGCTCCAGGGTGCCGGTCAGCACCCAGGTCTGGCCGGCCAGCGGCAGGCCTTCGGCGACTTTCTTCTCGCTGCTCCAGTGCATGCCGAACGCCAGCAACTGTGCCTCGATGTCCCGGGCCAGCTTCTGGTTGGCTTCATCCTTGAAGAACTCGCGCACGGCTTCGGCCTGCTTGGTCGCCAGGGCCTGGCGCAGGTCGATGCCGTCGGCGGCGATGATCTTGTCCAGGCTGTCGAGCTTGGCCACCAGCTTCTCGGCACCGGTCGGGCCAACCGAGGCGATATCGAGCTTGGCTATCATGCCGGCCAGGGTGGTGCTGGCGGCGAATTCGGCAGCCAACTCGCCTTCGTCCTGCAGTTGCATGCCACTGTCGAGCAACTGTTTGATGACCTTGCGGTTGTGCTCGTCCTCGAAGAAGTTGTGAATCTCGTAGGCCACCTCCAAGCCGATGTCTGGCAAGTAGGTGAGCACTTGCGGCAGCGCTTGCTGCACGCGCGCCAGGCTGCCCAGCGAGCGGGCCAGCACCTTGGCGGTCTCCTCGCCTACGTCCGGTATGCCCAGGGCGTAGATGAAGCGCGCCAGGCTCGGGCGCTTGCTGGCTTCGATGGCATCCAGCAGCTTCTTGCTGGACACTTCGGCAAAACCTTCCAGGCCAACGATCTGGTCAAATTCCAGCTTGTACAGGTCGGCCGGCGAGCCGATCAGGCCTTCGTCCACCAGTTGCTCGACGCTCTTCTCGCCCAGGCCGTCGATGTCCATGGCGCGGCGCGACACATAGTGGATGATTGCCTGCTTGAGCTGGGCACCACAGGCCAGGCGACCGACGCAGCGGTACACCGCGCCCTCGCTGGTGGTTTCCTTGCCCTTGCTACGCTTGACCAGCTGGGTACGCTCGACCTGCGAGCCGCATACCGGGCATTCGCTCGGCACCTGCACCGGGCGCGCATCTTCCGGGCGACGCTCCAGTACCACCTGCATTACCTGAGGGATCACGTCACCGGCACGGCGGATGATCACCGTGTCGCCAATGCGCAGGCCCAAGCGGGCGATTTCGTCCATGTTGTGCAGGGTGGCGTTGGATACGGTCACACCTGCGACCTTGACCGGCCTCAAGCGTGCCACGGGCGTTACCGCGCCGGTGCGGCCGACCTGGAACTCGACATCCAGTACCTCGGTCAGCTCTTCCATGGCCGGGAACTTGTGGGCAATCGCCCAGCGCGGCTCACGGGCGCGGAAGCCCAGTTCGCGCTGGGCGGCCAGGCTGTTGACCTTGAACACCACGCCGTCGATTTCGTATGGCAGGCTGTTGCGTCGCTCGCCGATGTCGCGGTAGTAGGCCAGGCATTCTTCGATGCCGGCGGCATGCTTGAGTTCGCGGCTGATCGGCAGCCCCCAGGCCTTGAGCTGCTCGAGGATACCGATGTGGCTGTCGCCAATGCTCGCGGACACCTGGCCGACGCCATAGCAGCAGAATTCCAGCGGGCGGCTGGCGGTGATTTTCGAATCCAGCTGACGCAGGCTGCCGGCGGCGGCGTTGCGCGGGTTGGCGAAGGTCTTGCCACCGGCTTCGGCCTGGGCGGCGTTGAGCCGATCGAAACCGGCCTTGCTCATGTACACCTCGCCGCGCACCTCCAGCACCGCCGGCCATCCCTCGCCTTGCAGCTTGAGCGGGATGTTGCGCACGGTACGCACGTTGGCACTGATGTCTTCGCCAGTGGTGCCGTCGCCACGGGTGGCGCCCTGCACCAGCTGGCCGTCGCGGTACAACAAGCTTACGGCCAGGCCGTCGAGCTTGGGCTCGCAGCTGTAGTCGACCGCACCGGGCTGGTCGAGGCCGTCTACCACGCGACGGCCGAACTCACGCAAGTCGGCTTCTTCGAAGGCGTTGCCCAGGCTGAGCATGGGCACTTCGTGGCGTACCTGGCTGAACGCGGCCAGGGCTTCGCCCCCAACGCGCTGGGTGGGCGAGTCGGGGGTTACCAGGTGCGGGTGTTCGGCTTCAAGCGCCTTGAGCTCGTTGAACAGGCGGTCGTATTCGGCATCGGGCACGCTTGGCTCATCGAGCACGTAGTAGCGGTAGTTGTGCTGGTCGAGCTCGGCACGCAGTTCGTGGATACGGGTTTCGGCGGTCATGGGATTTGTCTTCTCTTGCAAAGCAAAAGAGCAGCCTGAGGTGGTGCATGGGGCCTGGATTGGTGTTGCCTGCCCCGGCCCTATCGCCGGCAAGCCAGCTCCCACAGGTAAACCACAGGCCTGGAGGGCAGTGATACACCTGTGGGAGCTGGCTTGCCGGCGATAGGGCCAGTGCAGGCAACAGCATTACCCGAACCGACCAGCACGCCCTCAGGCTGCTCTTTCGTCTGGATCTGTCAGCGCTTCTGGGTCAGCGCACGGCGCTCGAACTCGACGATGCGCTGGCGATAGTGCTCGATGGTCTGGGCGGTCAGCACGCTGCGCTGGTCGTCCTTGAGCTCACCGTTCAGTTCGTGCGCCAGCTTGCGCGCCGCAGCCACCATCACATCGAAGGCCTGCTTCGGATGGCGCGGCCCCGGCAGGCCGAGGAAGAAGCTCACCGCGCGGGTGCTGAAGTGGTCGATGTCGTCCAGGTCGAACACACCGGGCTTGACGGCGTTGGCCATGGAGAACAGCACCTCGCCGTGACCGGCCATGCTCTCGTGACGGTGGAATATGTCCATTTCGCCGAAGCGCAGGCCGCTTTCCAGAATGTTCTGCAGCAACGCCGGGCCCTTGAAGCCACCCTCGTCGCGGGAGATGACGCTGATCACCAGCACTTCCTCGGCCGGCGGCAGCTCCTTGACGCTGCTGCTGGCAGGTGCGGCACCGTTGCTGCGGGTATTTTCCGCGGCAAAGTCATCATCGCTGTCGGCAAACAGGTCAGGCTCGCGCGGCTCGGCGCTCAGGTTCAGGTCGCCCTGCTGCGCATCCGCAGCAGCGGTGGCGCGCTTGCCGCGCTTGGCAGCCTTGGCCGGCTTGGGTTCGCGCTCACGATCACGCGCAGAAGCGCTGAGCGACGGCAGGTCGCTTTCGTCCAGCTCAGGCTCCTTGTGGGTATCCAGCACCCGCGACGGGCCAAGCACTTCGGCATTGCCCTCTTCGTCCGGCAGGTTGGAATAACTGCGATCCAGACGGAATTTCAACTTGCCTTTCCCGCCGCGCATGCGGCGCCAGCCGTCGAAAAGAATCCCGGCAATGACAATGATGCCGATGACGATCAGCCACTCGCGCAGACCGATTTCCATGTAATCCCGTGCCTCTATAAAAATATGCTTGAAAACAAAGGGTTCAAAGCCCTTTAACACGTGGCGCCAACTCTATGTTCTGACAGGCGTTTTACCCACGCAAAAAACGAGTGACATTAAGCTAGCACGACCAAAGACAACTTTACACCGTCTGTGGCACATGGCGGGGGCATTTCGCCACAGAATATGCCCTTATCGTCGAGCATCAGGCGTCGACCATGGCCATGGCCTCCTCCACATCGACGGCAACCAGACGTGAACAGCCCGGCTCATGCATGGTCACCCCCATCAATTGGTCCGCCATCTCCATGGCAATCTTGTTATGGGTGATGTAGATGAACTGCACGCTTTCACTCATTTCCTTGACCAGGCGGGCGTAACGCCCGACGTTGGCATCGTCCAGCGGCGCATCGACTTCGTCGAGCATGCAGAACGGTGCGGGGTTCAACTTGAAGATGGCAAACACCAGCGCCAATGCGGTCAGTGCCTTCTCGCCGCCGGACAGCAGATGGATGGTGCTGTTCTTCTTGCCCGGTGGTCGCGCCATGATCGTTACCCCTGTATCGAGTAGATCTTCGCCCGTCAGTTCCAGATAAGCGCTGCCACCACCGAAAACTTTTGGGAAAAGTGCCTGTAATCCGGCATTTATCTGATCAAAGGTATCCTTGAAGCGGTTGCGGGTTTCCTTGTCGATCTTGCGGATGACGTTTTCCAAGGTCTCCAGGGCTTCGACCAGGTCGGCGTCCTGGGCGTCCAGGTAACGCTTGCGCTCGGACTGCTGCTCGTACTCTTCGATGGCCGCCAGGTTGATCGCCCCCAGGCGCTGGATACGCGCCTCGAGCTGCTCCAGCTCCTGTTCGGTGCCCTGCTCGCTGGCCTCGGCCTCCAGGGTGGCGAGCACGCCTTGCAGGTCGTAGCCATCGGCCAGCAACTGCTCCTGCAGGGTCTTGCGTCGCACATCCAGGCCCTGGCACTCCAGGCGCAACTGCTCCAGCTGGCCACGCAGCAACTGGGCCTGCTGCTCGGCCTGGGTACGGCGCTTTTCGGCGTCGCGCAGTTCGCGGTCGGCTTCGTCCATGTGCAGGCGGGCCTGGCGCATTTCTTCGTCGACGCTCATGCGCCGCTCCAGCAGTTCCTCCAGCTTCAGGCGCAGCTCTTCCTGTGGGGCCTCGCCCTCTTCCAGGTTCAGGCTCAGTTGCTCCTGGCGCTCGATCAGGCGCGCGGCCTGCTGCTCCAGGCGCTCCAGGGCCTGCCGGGTGGAATCATGCTGTGCGCGCAGCGAGCCCAGGCGGACAGCCAGCTGGTGGGCGTGATCCTTGTGCTGGCGGGCCTCCTGGCGCACGCGATCGAGGCTTTCGCGCAGGGTGTCGCGGCGGGCCATCAACTGCTCGCGCTGCTCGGTGTCCTGGGCCATCAGCTCCAGGGCCTCCTGCAGCAGCAGGCGGGCTTCGCCCAGCTGCTCATGTTCCAGGGCGCGTTGTTCTTCCAGCTCGGTCAGCTCGTCGTGCAGGCGCCGGCGGCGCAGCTCGACCTGCTCGGCACGTGCGCGGCCAGCCGACAGGTTGGCTTTCAGCTCGCCATGCAGGCGGTTTTCTTCCTGGGTGCGGCGGCGCAGTTGTTCACGCTGCTCTTCAAGGTCCAGCTGCTGCTCGCGCAGGGCCTGCAGTTGCTGCTCCAACTGCTCCAGCGCCGCTTCCTGCTCCAGTTGCTCCTGGCCCAGGCGCTCGATCTCCTGGCCGCGTGCCAGCACGCCGCCTTCGGCTTCGCCGCCACGGCGCACCCGCAGGAAGTGTCGGCCAACCCAGTAGCCATCGCGGCTGACCAGGCTCTGGCCTTCGCCGAGCGAGGCGCGCTGCGCCAGTGCCTGAGCAAGGTCCTCCACGGGTTTGACGTGGCCCAGCCAGGGCGCCAGGTCGACACAGCCTTCGACCTTTTCCAGCAGGCTGCCGGGCAGCGACGAGCCGGTACCGCTGGCCAGCAGCAAGCGTAACTCGCCCTGTTCCAGGCCGGCAAAATCCAGGTTACCGAGGTCGTCCACCAGCACAGCTTGCAGGTCGGCGCCGAGCACGGTCTCTACCGCAAGCTCCCAGCCCGATTCGACCCGCAACCCTTCAGCCAGCCGCGGTTGTTGCTCCAGGCCTTGGCCCTGCAGCCAGTCCGCAGCACCTGCACCCGGCTCCAGGGCGGCCTGTTGCAAGGCTTCGAGCGAGGCCAGGCGCCCGCCCAGGCGTTGCAGGTCGCCCTGCGCCTGCTGCTGGGCCTGGATGGCCTGTTGCAGCTGCTCACGTGCGCCTTCCAGACGTTCGACCACCTGCTCTTCCGACAACTGCAACTCTTCCAGCAACATCTCGCTACTGGCCAGTTGCTCGGCCAGTTCGAGCAGGGCTGCATCCTGTGGGTCGCTGCCCAGCAGCTCGCGCTCTTCGCCCAACTTGCGCTGGCGCTCGGCGTGGCGTTCCAGGCTGGCTTCCAGCTGCTGCAGGCGGGCCTGCTGCACTTCGGCCTGGCGGCGCGGCTCAGCGGAACGGTTGTTGAAGCTGTCCCACTGTTCCTGCCAGCCGTGCATGCCCAGTTCGGCTTCTTCAAGGGCAGCGGCAGCTTGTTCGGCAGCGGCCAGGGTAATCTCCTGCTCGGGCTCGAGCATGGCCAGCTCTTCGCCCAAGGTCGCCAGCAGGGTGCGGTCGTGGCCCAGGTGCGACTCGGTCTCCAGGCGCGTACGCTCGGCCTCCTTGAAGTCATCCTGCAACTGGCGCAGGCGCTGCTGGCCGTGCTGGATGCTCTGCTCGACCCGGGCTATGTCACCAGCGACCGAGTAAAAGCGGCCCTGCACCTGGTTGAAGCGCTCGGACAATTCGTGATGGCCATCACGCAGGCGCTCGATGCTGGCATCGGCATTGCGCTGCTCGGCCACCAGCGCCTCATGGGACACATCCTGGTCGCCGATCACCGCCTCGCGCTGGCGCACCCGTTCGTCCAGGTCACGCCAGCGCAAGGCCGACAGGCGCGCCTTCAGCTGGCGTTCCTGGGCCTTGTATTCGCGGTACTTCTCGGCTGCCTGAGCCTGGCGGTGCAGGCGCTCCAGCTGGCGCTCCAGCTCTTCGCGCAGGTCGGTCAGACGCGCCAGGTTTTCCTGGGTGCGGCGGATGCGGCTCTCGGTTTCCCGGCGGCGTTCCTTGTACTTGGAAATGCCGGCGGCTTCCTCGATGAAGTTACGCAGCTCCTCGGGCTTGGCCTCGATCAGCTTGGAGATCATGCCCTGTTCGATGATCGAGTAGCTGCGTGGCCCCAGGCCGGTACCGAGAAAGATGTCAGTGATATCGCGCCGACGGCACTTGGTACCGTTGAGGTAGTAGCTGTTCTGCCCGTCGCGGGTGACCTTGCGGCGGATCGAGATCTCGGCATAGGCGGCATATTCGCCGACCAGGGTGGTTTCGCTGTTGTCGAACACCAGCTCGATGCTGGCCTGGCTGACCGGCTTGCGGCCACTGGAGCCGTTGAAGATGACATCGGTCATCGACTCGCCGCGCAGGTTCTTCGCCGAACTCTCGCCCATCACCCAGCGCACGGCGTCGATGATGTTGGACTTGCCACAGCCGTTCGGGCCGACCACGGCCGCCATGTTGCTGGGGAAGTTGACCGTGGTCGGGTCGACAAACGACTTGAACCCGGCCAGGCGAATGCACTTCAGGCGCATCGGTCAGCCTCGGGCCAACGCCGCCAGCACCAGTTCGCAACTGCGCTGGCCATAGGCGGTGAGTACCTCGCGAATGCGCGGCAGGTCACGGGCGATCACGGCGTCGAGCAGGCGGGCGAACAGGTCCAGGTAATCGATCATGTTGGCCTGGCGCTGGTCCAGCGACAGGTAGTACGCACGGCTCATCGCCGGCTGCAGGTTTTCCACGGTTTCCTGCAGGAACGGGTTGTCGGCGAACGGATAGGCCGCCCGCATGACCGCGAAGCTGTCGGCGACGAAGGTCTTGATGTCCAGCTGGTCATGGGCCCGCTGCAGGCGCTGCTGGATCTCCAGGAACGGGCGCAGGTCGGCATCGGTGCGCCATTTTTGCGCAACCGCGTTACCCAGCAGGATGTAGAACTCGCCCATCAGTGCGCACAGGCTGCGCACGCTGCGCTCGTCGAGCTCGGTCACGTGTGCACCCCGGCGCGGCAGGATCGCCACCAGGTGGCGACGTTCAAGGATCAGCAGTGCCTCGCGCACCGAGCCGCGGCTGACGTTGAGTGCCTGGGTGACCTTCTGCTCCTGGATACGCTCGCCTGGCGCCAGCTCGCCACGGATGATGCGTTCGGCCAGGTAATCGGCAATCTGCTCGGAGAGGCTGTCCGGGGCCTTGAACGTCATGGTTTTCCTTCAAAATCATTGAACTGGGCACAAGGAACCGATTGTAGCGTAATTGGCCGGTAATCGCGCAGAGGGGCCTGGCGGTTTATTTGAGCTGCAAGGCAACCCGATGCCCGGCGCGATCTATGCTTGGGATATGGGCAATGTGTGCGGCCGGGCCTGGACATGAGCAATTTCTTGACCTTTGAGTCAGAAAAATATTGACCAGCTGGACAGCTCTTGCTTAGAGTCCGCCCAACAACAATAAAACCATTGCGAGGCCATCCCCGTGATCCAGTTTCTCGTCAACCAGGAGCTGCGTAGTGAGCATGCCCTGGACCCAAACATGACGGTGCTGCAGTACCTGCGCGAGCACCTGGGCAAACCTGGCACCAAGGAGGGCTGCGCCAGTGGTGACTGCGGCGCCTGCACCGTGGTGGTCGGCGAACTGACCCAGGACGACCAGGGCAACGACAGCCTGCGCTACCGCAGCCTGAACTCGTGCCTGACCTTCGTTTCGTCGCTGCACGGCAAGCAACTGATCAGCGTCGAGGGTCTCAAGCACCAGGGCCAGCTGCACAGCGTGCAACAGGCCATGGCCGATTGCCATGGCTCGCAGTGCGGCTTCTGCACCCCCGGCTTCGTCATGTCGCTGTTCGCCCTGCAGAAGAACAGCAGCGGCCCCGACCTGCACCAGGCCCAGGAGGCCCTGGCCGGCAACCTGTGCCGCTGCACCGGCTACCGGCCGATCCTCGATGCTGCCGAGCAGAGTTGCCGCCAACCCTGCCGCGACCAGTTCGATGCCCAGCAAGCGCAGACAATCAGCCGCCTCAAGGCCATCGCGCCAACCCAGACTGGCGAGCTGAACAGCGGCGACAAACGCTGCCTGGTGCCGCTGACCGTCGCCGACCTGGCCGACCTGTACAGCTCGCACCCCGAGGCGCGGCTGCTGGCCGGCGGTACCGACCTGGCCCTGGAAGTCACCCAGTTCCACAAGACCTTGCCGGTGATGATCTACGTCGGCCATGTGGCCGAGCTCAAGCGCATCGAGAAGACCGCCAGCCACCTGGAAATCGGCGCCGCCACCCCGCTCACCGACTGCTACGGCGCGCTGAACGAGGAATACCCGGACTTCGGCGCCCTGCTGCACCGGTTCGCTTCGCTGCAGATCCGCAACCAGGGCACCCTGGGCGGCAATATCGGCAACGCTTCGCCAATCGGCGACTCGCCACCCTTGCTGATTGCCCTGGATGCACAGATCGTCCTGCGCCAGGGCGAGCGCCAGCGGGTGATGCCACTGGAGGACTACTTCATCGACTACCGCATCACTGCCCGCCAGGACAGCGAGTTCATCGAGAAGATCATCGTGCCGCGCGCCACCACCGACTGGGCATTCCGCGCCTATAAAGTGTCCAAGCGCCTGGACGATGACATTTCCGCCGTGTGCGGCGCCTTCAACCTGAGCATCGAAGACGGCGTGGTCAGCGGTGTGCGCATCGCCTTCGGCGGCATGGCGGCGATCCCCAAACGGGCCCGTGCCTGCGAAGCGGCTCTACGCGGCAAGCCGTGGAACCAGGCCGCCATCGAGCGTGCGTGCCAGGCCCTGGCGGAAGATTTCACCCCGCTCAGCGACTTCCGCGCCAGCAAGGAATACCGCTTGCTGACCGCGCAGAACCTGCTGCGCAAGTACTTCATCGAACAGCAAACGCCGTACATCGAAACCCGGGTGACCGCTTATGTCTAACCATCACGTAGCCAAGAGCCAGGCCGAGATGGCCAAACTGTTCAGCCAGGACCTGACCACCGGGGTCGGCCGCAGCGTCAAGCATGACAGCGCCGACAAGCATGTGTCCGGCGAGGCGGTATATATCGACGACCGCCTGGAATTCCCCAACCAGTTGCATGTCTATGCACGCACCGCCGACCGCGCCCACGCGCGCATCCTGCGCATCGACACCACGCCGTGCTATGCCTTCGAGGGCGTGCGCATAGCCATCACCCACGAAGACATCCCCGGCCTCAAGGACATCGGCCCGGTAGTGGCCGGCGACCCGCTGCTGGCCATCGACAAGGTCGAGTTCTTCGGCCAGCCGGTGCTCGCCGTGGCCGCCCGCGACCTTGACACCGCACGCCGTGCGGCCATGGCCGCCATCGTCGAGTATGAAGACCTGGAGCCGGTGTTGGATGTGGTCGAAGCATTGCGCAAGAAACATTTCGTGCTCGACAGCCACACCCACCAGCGTGGCGATTCCGCTGCTGCCCTGGCCAGTGCCCCGCACCGCATCCAGGGCACCCTGCACATCGGTGGCCAGGAACACTTCTACCTGGAAACACAGATTTCCTCGGTGATGCCCACCGAAGACGGCGGCATGATCGTCTACTGCTCCACGCAAAACCCCACCGAAGTGCAAAAGCTGGTCGCCGAAGTACTCGACGTGCCAATGAACAAGGTGGTGCTGGACATGCGCCGCATGGGTGGCGGTTTTGGTGGCAAGGAAACCCAGGCCGCCAGCCCGGCGTGCCTGTGCGCCGTGGTGGCGCGCCTGACCGGCCAGCCGACCAAGATGCGCCTGCCACGGGTCGAAGACATGACCATGACCGGCAAACGCCACCCGTTCTACGTCGAGTATGATGTGGGCTTCGACGACGACGGGCGCCTGCACGGCATCAACTTCGACCTGGCCGGCAACTGCGGCTACTCGCCCGACCTGTCCGGTTCGATCGTCGATCGCGCCATGTTCCACTCCGACAACGCCTACTACCTGGGCGATGCCACCGTGCACGGCCACCGCTGCAAGACCAACACCGCCTCCAACACTGCTTACCGCGGCTTCGGCGGCCCGCAGGGGATGGTCGCCATCGAGCAGGTGATGGACCACATCGCCCGCCACCTGGGCCGTGACCCGCTGGCGGTGCGCAAGGCCAACTACTACGGCAAGACCGAGCGCAACGTCACCCACTACTACCAGACCGTCGAGCACAACATTGTCGAAGAGATGACCGCCGAACTGGAAGCCAGCAGTGACTACGCCGAGCGCCGCGAGTCTATCCGCCGCTTCAACGCCAACAGCCCGGTCCTGAAGAAGGGCCTGGCGCTGACCCCGGTCAAGTTCGGTATTTCGTTCACCGCCACCTTCCTCAACCAGGCCGGTGCGCTGATCCATATCTACACCGACGGCAGCATTCACCTGAACCACGGTGGCACCGAGATGGGCCAAGGCCTGAACACCAAGGTGGCACAGGTGGTGGCTCAGATCTTCCAGGTCGACTTCAGCCGCATCCAGATCACCGCCACCAATACCGACAAGGTGCCCAACACCTCGCCGACCGCTGCCTCCAGTGGTGCCGACCTGAACGGCAAGGCGGCGCAGAACGCTGCCGAAATCCTCAAGAAGCGCCTGACCGAGTTCGCCGCGCGGCACTACCAGGTGACCGAAGAAGACGTCGAGTTCCGCAACGGCCATGTACGCGTGCGTGACCAGATCGTCAGCTTCGAGCAACTGGTGCAGCAGGCCTACTTCGCCCAGGTGTCGCTGTCCAGCACCGGCTTCTACCGCACGCCGAAAATCTACTACGACCGCAGCCAGGCACGTGGCCGGCCGTTCTACTACTTCGCCTTCGGCGCCGCCTGCGTGGAGGTGGTGGTCGACACCCTGACCGGCGAATACAAGATGCTGCGCGCCGACATCCTGCACGATGTGGGTGACTCGCTGAACCCGGCCATCGACATCGGCCAGGTGGAAGGCGGCTTCATTCAGGGCATGGGCTGGCTGACCACCGAAGAACTGGTGTGGAACGCCAAGGGCAAGCTGATGACCAACGGCCCGGCCAGCTACAAGATCCCTGCAGTGGCCGACATGCCGCTGGATTTGCGGGTGAAGCTGGTGGAGAACCGCAAGAACCCGGAAGACACCGTGTTCCACTCCAAGGCCGTGGGCGAGCCGCCGTTCATGCTCGGCATCGCCGCCTGGTGCGCGATCAAGGACGCCGTGGCCAGCATCGCCGATTACCGCGTGCAGCCACAGGTGGATGCGCCGGCGACGCCGGAGCGGGTGTTGTGGGGGTGCGAGCAGATGCGCAAGGCGGTGGCTGCAGCGCAACCTGCCGAGCCGGAGCTGGAAACCGTCACTCACTGAGGTTGGGTGGGCGCCTGTTCGGGCCCTATCGCCGGCAAGCCGGCTCCCACAGGTACTGCGCCGCTGGCAAGCCCTGTGTTGTACCTGTGGGAGCCCGGCTTGCCGGCGATAGGGCCAGTACAGGCCACCTGAAATGAGGATCTGCATCATGCACCAATGGATCAACGCCCTCGCCGACCACCAGTCCCGTGGCGAAGCCTGCGTGCTGGTCACCATCATCGAGGAGCGCGGCTCGACCCCGCGCAATGCCGGCTCGAAAATGGTCGTCAGCGCCAGCGGCCTGTTCGACACCATCGGCGGCGGCCACCTGGAATACAAAGCCCTGCACATCGCCCGGCAGATGCTCGAAGAGCACCGCACCACCCCGCACCTGGAGCGCTTCAGCCTCGGTGCCAGCCTTGGCCAGTGCTGCGGCGGCGTCACTGTGCTGCTGTTCGAACCCATGGCCGCGGTGCAGGCGCAGATCGCGGTGTTCGGCGCGGGCCATGTCGGCCGGGCTCTGGTACCCTTGCTCGCCGCGCTGCCCTGCCGGGTGCGCTGGATCGATTCGCGCGAGCAGGAATTCCCTGCCCTGATCCCCGACGGGGTGACCAAGGTGGTCAGCGAGGAGCCGGTCGACGAGGTAGCAGAGCTGCCGCCAGGCTGCTATTGCATCGTCATGACTCACAACCACCAGCTCGACCTGGAACTGACCGCCGCCATTCTCAAGCGCAACGACTTCACCTGGTTCGGCCTGATCGGCTCGAAGACCAAACGGGTCAAGTTCGAGCACCGCCTGCGCGAACGCGGCTACGACGATGCCGTGATGGCGCGCATGCGCTGCCCGATGGGCCTGGCCGAGGTCAAGGGCAAGCTGCCCATCGAGATCGCCGTGTCCATCGCCGGTGAAATCATCGCCACCTACAACGCCTGCTTCGGCCAGCACGATGCTGCCGCCAATGCCGGCCCCATTGCCCAGTTGCTGCCGCCTTCCCGGCGCAGCCAAGCCATTTGACGAGTGTGTTATGACCGTTACCCGCAAAGCCTACCGTGCCGCCATCCTGCACAGCATCGCCGACCCGGCCGAGGTGGGCCTGGAGGCTTCCCATGAATACTTCGAGGACGGCCTGCTGGTGGTCGACGATGGCCGTATCCGTGCCGTTGGCCACGCCGCCGAACTGCTGCCGACCCTGGATGCCGATATCCCGGTCGAGCACTACCAAGACGCGCTGATCACCCCGGGGTTCATCGACACCCATATCCACTTCCCGCAGACCGGCATGATCGGCTCCTACGGCGAACAGCTGCTGGACTGGCTGAACACCTACACCTTCCCTTGCGAAAAGCAGTTCGCCGACAAGGGCCACGCCGACCAGGTGGCGAAGATTTTCCTCAAGGAACTGCTGCGCAACGGCACCACCACCGCCCTGGTGTTCGGCAGCGTGCACCCGGAATCGGTCAATGCTTTGTTCGAGGAAGCCGAGCGCCTGGACCTGCGCCTGATTGCCGGCAAGGTGATGATGGACCGCAACGCTCCGGACTACCTGACCGACACCGCCGAGTCCGGCTATGCCGAAAGCAAGGCACTGATCGAGCGCTGGCACGGCAAGGGCCGCCTGCACTATGCAGTCACCCCGCGCTTCGCCCCGACCAGTACGCCTGAACAGCTGGCGCTGGCCGGCCAATTGCTGAAGGAGCACCCGGGCGTGTACATGCACACGCACCTGTCGGAAAACCTCAAGGAGATCGATTGGGTCAAGTCGCTGTTCCCCGAGCAGAAGGGTTATCTCGACGTATACGACCACTTCGAGCTGCTGGGCGAACGCTCGGTATTCGCCCATGGCGTGCACCTGTGCGATGACGAATGCCAGCGCCTGGCCGAAACCGGCTCGGCCGTGGCCTTCTGCCCCACCTCCAACCTGTTCCTGGGCAGCGGCCTGTTCAACCTGCCCCAGGCCGAGCGTTTCAAGGTCAATGTAGGCTTGGGCACCGACGTTGGCGCCGGCACCAGCTTCTCGCTGCTCAACACCCTGAACGAAGCGTACAAGGTGATGCAGCTGCAGGGCGCGCGCCTGCACCCGTACAAGTCACTGTACCTGGCCACCCTTGGCGGCGCCCGCGCGCTGCGCCTGGACGACCGCATCGGCAGCCTGCGCCCGGGCAACGATGCCGACTTTGTGGTACTGGACTACAAGGCCACGCCACTGCTGGACTACCGCATCCAACAGTCCAACAGCATCGAGGAAACCCTGTTCGTGCTAACCACCCTCGGCGACGACCGCACTGTGCGTGAAACCTACGCCGCCGGGCGTTGCGTGCACCAGCGCTAAGGTTCTTTTGCCAAGCCCCGGTACAGTGCGCCGCCGATCGCAGCACCGATCAGCGGCGCCACCCAGAACAGCCAAAGCTGTTGCAGGGCCCAGCCACCGACGAACAAGGCCGGCCCCGTGCTACGCGCGGGGTTGACCGAGGTATTGGTCACCGGGATCGAGATCAGGTGGATCAGGGTCAGGGCCAGGCCGATGGCGATCGGTGCAAAACCCGCAGGCGCCCGGGCATCGGTGGCACCCATGATCACCACCAGGAACATCGCCGTCATCACCACCTCACTGGCAAAGCCCGCCCCGAGCGTGTAGCCGCCGGGCGAGTGGTCGGCGTAGCCGTTCGAAGCCAACCCCGCAGACAGCTCGAAACCTGCCTTGCCGCTGGCGATGAGGTAGATCACACCTGCCGCCAGGGTGGCGCCGATCACCTGGGCGATCACGTAGGGCAACAGCTCTTTGGCCGGGAAGCGCCCGCCCACCACCAGCCCGAACGACACGGCGGGGTTGAGGTGACAGCCGGAGATATGACCGATGGCAAAGGCCATGGTCAGCACGGTAAGGCCGAAGGCGAAGGCGACGCCAAGTACACCGATGCCGACGGGGGAACTGGCGGCGAGTACCGCACTGCCACAGCCACCAAGTACCAGCCAGAAGGTGCCGACCAGTTCGGCCCCCATGCGTTTACCGAGGGACATGCTCATGAATCCTTTCCTCAAGAAGTTGAACGCAACGGACGCGCAAGCCCAACTGCTTGATGAAGGTTTGCTCACAAGAATTTAGCAGACGTTTGGTCAACTGCGAGAGATGGCCGTACTGCTTGTGGGAGCGGGTTTACCCGCGAACAAGGCGACACGGTGTATGGCACCGGCTGCGCCGGTGTTCGCGGGTGAACCCGCTCCCACAACGGCGCACTACTTTCACTTCAGCAAACGATCAACCCTTGGCAGAAACCTTGGGCTTTTTCAGCAGATGCGAGAACACCGCATGCAGATCGTCCGAGGCACTCTCCTCGTCCAGGTTCAGCTTGCTGTCGATGTGGTCCATGTGGTGCATCATCAGGCTCACCGCCTGCTCGGCATCGCGCGCCTCGATGGCATCGATCAGCTGCATGTGTTCGTCATACGAGCAATGCGAACGGTTGCCGCTTTCGTACTGGGCAATGATCAGCGAAGTCTGCGACACCAGGCTGCGCTGGAAGCTGACCAGCGGCGCATTACCCGCGGCCTCGGCCAGCTTGAGGTGGAATTCGCCGGAAAGACGAATGCCGGCACCGCGGTCACCACGGGAAAAGCTGTCGCGCTCCTCACGCACCATCTGCCGCAGCTCGTTGAGCTGCTCGAGGGTAGCGTGCTGCACGGCCAGTTCGGTAATGGCCCTTTCGACCATGCGCCGGGAGAAGAACACCTGGCGGGCCTCTTCCACCGTAGGGCTGGCAACCACCGCGCCGCGGTTCGGCCGCAACAGCACCACGCTTTCGTGGGCCAGACGCGACAAGGCGCGGCGGATGATGGTGCGGCTGACGCCGAAGATCTCGCCCAGCGCTTCCTCGCTCAACTTGGTGCCCGGTGCCAGACGCTGCTCGAGGATCGCCTCGAAAATATGCGCGTAGACGATGTCGTCCTGGGTACCACTGCGGCCGGCCTTGCCGGTACGCGCAGGTTTCTTCAGAGGTTGCAGCTGTTCGTTCATGGGCTCTCGAGGCACGAAGGAAAGTATGGCGCCATTGTACACAGGCTGAGCCGTTTCTGCAGGTGGCCTTTTACCTATATAGCCGTTGTACGACGCATTGCGCACACAAAAGATAAAACATTATTTGCATTCTTTGTACACAAAAGGATAATCCACCGAGCAACTTCTTGACCCGCAAGTCAACAAACCGGTCAGACGTCTGCCTTCCCTCGCGGAGCCGCCAAGTGCATTGCGCAGGCCCCTGGCTCCATAACAACAAGAAAGACTTGAGGAGTACTCGCTGTGGAAAGCCGCAAATCCGAAGCCCCTACGCTGGATCTTGCCCCACCGCTCGAAACGAGCTGGCTGGAGCGGATTTTCAAACTCAAGCAACACGGCAGCACCGTCAGAACCGAAATGATCGCCGGGGTGACCACCTTCATCACCATGGCCTACATCATCTTCGTCAACCCCAACATCATGGCCGACGCCGGCATCGACCACGGTGCCGCTTTCGTCGCCACCTGCATCGCCGCCGCGCTGGGCTGCCTGCTGATGGGGCTGTACGCCAACTGGCCGGTAGGCCTGGCACCAGGCATGGGGCTTAACGCCTTCTTCACCTACACCGTGGTCGGAACCATGGGCTACAACTGGGAAACGGCACTGGGGGCGGTGTTCGTCTCGGGCGTGCTGTTCATGTTCCTGACCTTGTCGAAAGTGCGCGAATGGTTGCTCAACAGCATCCCGGTCAGCCTGCGCCATGCCATGGGGGCCGGCGTCGGATTGTTTCTCGGGCTGATCGGCCTGAAGACGGCAGGCATCATCGTCGACAGCCCCGCTACCCTGATCAAGCTGGGTTCGCTGCATGAGCCAGGGCCACTGCTGGCAGCCGTGTGCTTCCTGCTGATTGCCATCCTCAGCTACAAGCGGGTGTTTGGGGCGATCCTGATCAGCATCATTGGTGTCACCCTGGCGGGTTGGGGGCTGGGCCTGGTCAAGTTCGGCGGGGTGATGTCGATGCCGCCGAGCCTGGCACCGACCTGGATGGCGATGGATGTGGCTGGCGTGTTCAACGTCAGCATGATCAGCGTGGTGCTGGCGTTTCTGTTCGTGCATATGTTCGACACCGCCGGCACGCTGATGGGCGTGGCGCAGCGTGCCAACCTGGTGGCGCCGGACGGGCGCATCGAGAACCTGTCCAAAGCGCTGAAGGCAGACAGTGCTTCGAGCGTGTTCGGCGCAGTGGTCGGTGTGCCGCCGGTGACCAGCTATGTGGAGAGTGCTGCGGGTGTCGCAGCGGGTGGCCGCACTGGCCTGACCGCCGTGGTGGTCGGCCTGCTGTTCATTGCCGCAATGTTCTTCGCGCCGCTGGCCGGGATGATTCCCGCCTATGCCACTGCCGGCGCACTGATCTACGTGGCGATGCTGATGATGGGCAGCATGGCGCATATCCACTGGGACGAAGCTACCGACAGCATTCCGGCAATCGTCACGGTCATCATGATGCCGCTGACCTTCTCGGTCGCCGATGGTATTGCGTTGGGCTTCATCAGCTACGTCGCGTTGAAGGCGGGTACCGGCAAGTACAAGGAAATCTCGGCCAGCCTGTGGGTGCTGTGCGCAATCTTCATTGCCAAGTTCGTGTTCCTCTGACCCCTGCTGCACCAACCAAGGGCGCCTCGGCGCCCTTTCTTTATTTGGCCGGCATCAATCTGCTGACCTGCACCGGCTTTTGTAGGAGCGGCCTTGTGTCGCGAAAGGGCTGCAAAGCAGCCCCAGGGTTTCAGCGCAGATGCACAAATTGCCGGGGCTGCTCCGCAGCCCTTTCGCGACACAAGGCCGCTCCTACAAGGGCCCGCGCTACCTATCAGATGGCAGCTGGCTTGCCGGCGACAAACAGCAGACGAAAAAAAGCCCGCCAGTGTGAGAGCGGGCCAAAGGACCTACGAAGATTCTTCTAGCGACCAACTAGCTTCCACGATAGGTCGAATAGCTGTACGGCGAGATCAGCAGCGGCACGTGGTAGTGCTCCTGCTGCTCGTCGATGCCAAAGCGCAGCACGACAACATCCAGGAACGCCTGGGCTGGCAGCTGTACACCGCGAGCGCGGTAGTAGTCGCCAGCGCTGAACTGCAGCTGGTAGACGCCGGTACGGTAGTCGTCACCCTGCAGCAGCGGCGCGTCGACGCGGCCATCGCTGTTGGTCAGGGCAGTGTTCACCAGCTCCAGCTGCTGGCCTTCGACACGGTACAGCTCGACCTTGATCGAGCTGCCCGGGCAGCCATGCGCGGCATCCAGTACGTGTGTGGTCAAACGTCCCATTGCTTGTCGCCTCTTGTTCAATCTGTGGGCAAAAAATACACGGCCATCATCACGCCAAAGGGCCTGCGATGTGCGGGAATGACGCCATTAAGACATTCCATCGAAAAATTGTACACAATTTTTTGAACCCATGCGTCGCACCCGCCGTTTCTTGCCAATAAACGACCCATCGGTCGCAAATACAGGCGCCGCAAAGACGCCAACGTCATTAGCTGACCAATCAGGCAGGTTTCTTGCACTGTTTTTCCAGGTCGCTTCGAGGCGACAAAAGGGAAGAAATGCGGAAAAACAGGCTTACAAAAGATTTCAGAAGTTGTATACAATCAGCCCATCCGGTGGTGCGACATACCGACGCGGCCCGCCCACCACCCGCACTAACGCACAAGAAGGAAGACTGCAGTGAGCGCTGACTACCCTCGCGACCTGATCGGTTACGGCAACAACCCTCCTCACCCGCAATGGCCGGGCAACGCTCGCATCGCGCTGTCTTTCGTCCTCAACTACGAGGAAGGTGGCGAACGCAACATCCTGCACGGTGACAAGGAGTCCGAAGCTTTCCTCTCGGAAATGGTCGCCGCCCAGCCATTGCAGGGCGTGCGCAACATGAGCATGGAATCGCTGTACGAGTACGGCAGCCGTGCCGGCGTGTGGCGCCTGCTGAAACTGTTCAAGGACAGTGGCGTGCCGCTGACCATCTTCGCCGTGGCCATGGCCGCCCAGCGCCACCCCGACGTGATCCGCGCCATGGCCGAGGCCGGCCATGAAATCTGCAGCCACGGCTACCGCTGGATCGACTACCAGTACATGGACGAGGCCCAGGAGCGCGAGCACATGCTCGAAGCGATCCGCATCCTCACCGAAATCACCGGCGAGCGCCCGCTGGGCTGGTACACCGGCCGCACCGGCCCGAACACCCGCCGCCTGGTGATGGAAGAAGGTGGCTTCCTGTACGACAGCGACACCTATGACGACGACCTGCCCTACTGGGAGCCGAACAACCCTACCGGCAAGCCGCACCTGGTGATCCCCTACACCCTCGACACCAACGACATGCGCTTTACCCAGGTACAGGGCTTCAACTGCGGCGAGCAGTTCTTCCAGTACCTGAAGGACGCATTCGATGTGCTGTACGCCGAAGGCGCCGAGGCCCCGAAGATGCTGTCCATCGGCCTGCATTGCCGCCTGGTCGGCCGTCCGGCACGCCTGGCCGCACTGAAGCGCTTCGTCGATTACGCAAAAAGCCATGACCAGGTCTGGTTCGCCCGTCGCGTGGACATCGCCCGCCACTGGCACGCCACCCACCCGTACAAGAAAGAGAACGCCTGATGACAGCCTTCAAAACCCTCAAGCCATCCGCCCTGAGCCGTGACGCCTTCGTCGAGGCATTCGCCGACATCTACGAGCACTCGCCGTGGGTAGCCGAAAAAGCCTATGACCTGGGCCAACTGGGCGAGCTGGACGAGATCGAGGCGCTGCACCAGCGCATGAGCGACATCCTGCTCAGCGCCAACCACGCCGACCAGCTGGCGCTGATCAACGCTCACCCGGACCTGGCCGGCAAGGCCGCCATCCAGGGCGAGCTGACCGAATCGAGCACCAACGAGCAGGCCGGCGCCGGTATTCACCAGTGCACCGCCGAAGAGTTCGCCCGTTTCACCGAGCTGAACGACGCCTACAAGGCCAAGTTCCAGTTCCCGTTCATCATGGCGGTAAAAGGCAGCAACCGGCACCAGATCCTCGCCTCCTTCGAAAAACGCATTCACAACGATGCCGATGCCGAATTCAAGGAAGCCCTGGCGCAGATCAACCTGATCGCCCTGTTCCGCCTGCTGCAGCTGTAAAGCCGCCGCAACGCTTGAGCCTTATCCAGAACAACGAACATAGAAGAGATATCCGCATGCGCACCCTGATGATCGAGCCCCTGACCAAAGAAGCCTTCGCCCCCTTCGGAGACGTGATCGAAACCGACGGCAGCGACCACTTCATGATCAACAACGGCTCGACCATGCGCTTCCACAAGCTCGCCACGGTCGAAACCGCCGAGCCTGAAGACAAGGCGATCATCAGCATCTTCCGCGCCGACGCGCTGGACATGCCGCTGACCGTGCGCATGCTGGAACGCCATCCGCTGGGCAGCCAGGCTTTCATTCCGCTGCTCGGCAACCCCTTTCTGATCGTGGTCGCGCCAGTTGGCGATGCACCTGTATCAGGCTTGGTCCGAGCCTTCCGCAGTAATGGCAGGCAGGGCGTTAATTACCATCGCGGCGTCTGGCACCACCCGGTGCTGACGATCGAAAAGCGGGATGACTTCCTGGTGGTTGATCGCAGTGGTTCCGGCAACAACTGCGACGAGCATTACTTCACCGAGGAACAGATGCTGGTCCTCAATCCCCACCAATAAGAAAAGGTCGGTCATTCAAGGGCTTTGCCCGAGCGGGTGACCGGCAAGAGGTACATACTGTGGAAGCACACCTTCACGAATGGCTGAACCTGAGCATTCGCTGGGTTCACATGATCACCGGTGTCGCCTGGATCGGTGCATCGTTCTACTTCGTCTGGCTGGAGAACCACCTGAACCGAAGCAACCCGCGCGATGGGTTGTCGGGTGATCTCTGGGCAATTCACGGCGGTGGTATCTACCACCTGGAGAAATACAAGCTCGCCCCCCCGAAAATGCCCGAGAACCTGCACTGGTTCAAATGGGAAGCCTATTTCACCTGGATGTCCGGTATCGCCCTGTTGTGCGTGGTGTTCTACTGGAACCCGGCCCTGTACCTGCTGGCCCCTGGCAGCACCCTCAGCGGTACCGAAGGCGTGGCCATCGGTATCGGCTCGCTGATCGCCGGCTGGTTCATCTACGACTTCCTGTGCGATTCGCCCCTGGGCAAGAAACCAGCGCTGCTCGGTGCCGTACTGTTCGTGCTGATCATCGCCGCGTGCTGGGGCTTCAGCCTGGTGTTCAGCGGCCGTGGTGCATACCTGCACACCGGCGCGATCATCGGCACCATCATGGTCGGCAACGTGTTCCGCATCATCATGCCGGCCCAGCGCCAGCTGGTGGCTGCGATCGAGAACAACCAGACCCCGGACCCGGTACTGCCGGCCAAGGGCCTGCTGCGCTCGCGCCACAACAACTACTTCACCTTGCCGGTGCTGTTCATCATGATCAGCAACCACTTCCCGAGCACCTACGGTAGCCAGTACAACTGGCTGATCCTGGCCGGTATCGCAGTAGCCGCGGTCCTGATCCGCCACTACTTCAACACCCGCCACGACAGCAACAAGTACGCCTGGACCCTGCCGGTCGGCGCCCTGGCGATGATCTGCCTGGCCTACGTCACCGGTCCGAAACCGATGGCCGTCAGCCCTGAGCAAGCCGCGGCGAAGGTCGAGTACCAGCCACTGCCTGCGACCGCTGTAGGTGGCAAGACCGCTGCCGAGCAACGCGCCGAGGAGGCCGCCAAGGCTGCCGCAGCGCCTGCCGCACCGGCAGAAGCCCCTGCCCAGGCCACGGCCCAGGCTGGCGGCGAGAGCTTCGACAAGATCCACAATGTCATCCAGGAACGCTGCACCGTGTGCCACTCGTCCAAGCCGACCAGCCCACTGTTCAGCGCCGCCCCTGCCGGCGTGATGTTCGACACCCCGCAGCAGATCCAGGCCCAGGCCGCGCGCATCCAGGCGCAAGCGGTCGCCAGCCAGATCATGCCGCTGGGCAACATCACCCAGATGACCACCGAAGAGCGCAAGCTGGTCGGTGACTGGATCGCCAAAGGCGCCCCGGTCAACTGAAACACAATTGTCGGGATAACACCGCCCCTGTAGGAGCGGGTTCACCCGCGAAGAGGCCGGCACTCCCGGCCTCTGTTTCAAGACATACGCAACAAGCAAGCATCGAGCGTTCAGCCTCAAGCGGGAACCTCAGGCTTTCTTAACCGGAAGCCTGCCGCCTGAGGCCGGCGCTTGGATCCGAGAATAAAAACAAAACTCGAGGTGCTGCATGTCCGAGTCACGCAAGGCGTATATCCCTGTTGCGCCGCCGCGCGAGCCCTTGCCCCTGTTCCAACTGATCCTGGTTGGCCTGCAACACGTTCTGCTGATGTACGGCGGCGCCATCGCCGTGCCATTGATCATCGGCCAGGCCGCCGGGCTGTCCCGTGAAGAAGTCGCTTTTCTGATCAACGCCGACCTGCTGGTCGCTGGCGTCGCCACCATCATCCAGTCCTTCGGTATCGGCCCGGTGGGCATCCGCATGCCGGTGATGATGGGTGCCAGTTTCGCTGCCGTCGGCAGCATGGTGGCCATGGCCGGCATGCCCGGCGTAGGCCTGCAGGGGATCTTCGGTGCCACCATCGCCGCCGGCTTCTTCGGCATGCTGATCGCGCCGTTCATGTCCAAGGTCGTACGCTTCTTCCCGCCACTGGTCACCGGCACGGTGATCACCTCGATTGGCCTGTCGCTGTTCCCGGTGGCAGTCAACTGGGCCGGTGGCGGTCAGGAAGCAGGGACCTTCGGTTCGCCGATCTACCTGCTGGTGGCCGGCCTGGTGCTGGCAGTAATCCTGCTGATCAACCGTTTCATGCGCGGTTTCTGGGTCAACGTGTCGGTGCTGGTGGGAATGGGCCTGGGCTACATCCTGGCCGGCTCCATCGGCATGGTCGACCTGTCGGGCCTGAACGACGCACCGTGGCTGCAAGTGGTGACCCCACTGCACTTCGGCATGCCGACCTTCAGCCTGGCGCCGATCCTGTCGATGTGCCTGGTGGTGGTGATCATCTTCGTCGAGTCCACGGGCATGTTCCTGGCCCTGGGCAAGGTGACCGATCGTGAAGTTACCCCGGGGATGCTGCGCCGCGGCTTGCTGTGCGATGCTGGCGCGTCGTTCATCGCCGGCTTCTTCAACACCTTTACCCACTCCTCGTTCGCCCAGAACATCGGCCTGGTGCAGATGACCGGGGTGCGCTGCCGCTATGTCACCATCGTGGCCGGTGCCCTGCTGATCCTGCTCAGCCTGCTGCCCAAGGCGGCCTTCCTGATTGCCTCGATCCCGCCTGCAGTACTAGGCGGCGCGTCCATCGCCATGTTCGGCATGGTCACCGCCACCGGGATCAAGATTCTCCAGGAGGCGGACATCGGCGACCGTCGCAACCAGTTGCTGGTCGCGGTGAGCGTCGGCTTCGGGTTGATCCCCGTGGTACGTCCGGAGTTCTTCGCCCAGATGCCCCAGTGGATGGAACCCATCACCCACAGTGGTATCGCCATGGCCACGGTCAGTGCCCTGGTGTTGAACGTGCTGTTCAACATCCTGGGTGGTGCCGACCGTGCGGTGCACAACGACGCCTGTCACCAGCATTGAGCACAGGGGGGCGGCGCATTGCCGCCCCACCTCGAATTCGCCGTAAACGCTACACCGTCGGCCCGCCGGAATGGGCCGTCCGGGGCGCCTGCGCGCCAAAAAAACCAAACAAAAACAATAAGTCCGGGAACCACAACATGAAACGCATCACCTCGTCCCTCTTGCTGGGCAGCAGCCTGCTGGCCACCGTCCCCGCCCACGCTGGCGAATGGCTGCAGTGGCATGGCGAAAGCCTGACCTACCTGTACGGCAAGGATTTCAAGGTCAACCCACGCATCCAGCAGACAGTGACCTTCGAGCACGCCAACAAATGGAAGTACGGCGATACCTTCATGTTCGTCGACAAGATCTTCTACAACGGCAAGCCCGACCCGGGCAAAGGCGTGACCACCTACTACGGTGAGTTCAGCCCGCGCCTGTCGTTCGGCAAGATCTTCGACCAGAAGCTGGCGTTCGGCCCGATCAAGGATGTACTGCTGGCCATGACCTACGAGCGTGGCGAGGGCGACAACGAGGCCTACCTGATCGGCCCCGGCTTCGACCTGGACATACCCGGCTTCAACTACTTCACCCTCAACTTCTACCTGCGCAACACCGAAGGTAGCCGCCCCGGTGACAATGTCTGGCAGATCACCCCAGCCTTCTCGTACACCATTCCGGTGGGCAAATCCGACATTCTGATCGACGGTTACATGGACTGGGTGGTCGACAACGACCAGACCCGCCGCGGTACCTACCATGCCAACCTGCAGTTCAACCCACAGGTCAAGTACGACCTGGGCAAAGCCCTGAACCTGGGCGCCAAGCAGCTGTACGTGGGCATCGAGTACAGCTACTGGAAGGACAAGTACGGCATCGACAGCCAAGGCAACATCGACAGCAACCAGAGCGTCACCAGTGCCCTGATCAAGGTGCACTTCTAGAAAACTGACCAAACGCACAAGTTTGATCCACCCTGCTCCAGGACGGAGCACTTGAGGCAAGGCGCGCAAGCCAGTAATCTGCGCGCCCCCTCGATCAGGGCAGAAGGGATTCTGCCTGCGTTTACTGACCGCTCAGTCAATGAATACGGGCGGTTGGCCAACGTGTTGCCAGCCTGAAAGACCCTTTTCATCCGTTCAGAACGAAGTCGAGCAGGAAGGTTTTGCCAGCCCAGGAAAGTTGGCTCAACCCTTGCCAAACTGCTGTGGCCTATCGAAAAAAGCTGACTCGCAAGACAAAAAAAGCGCCAACAACGAGCGCTGACAATAGATCAATCAAGGGAGCGACACTCGCAATGCGTACCATCAACAGCCTGATCCTCGCCGGCGGCCTGCTGGCCTGTGGCACCACCTTCGGCGGCGACCTGCTGCAGTGGCAGAACAACAGCCTGACCTACCTGTGGGGCAAGAACTTCAAGGTCAACCCGTCGATCCAGCAAACCGTGACCTTCGAGCACGCTGATGGCTGGAAGTACGGCGACAACTTCATCTTTGTCGACAAGATCTTCTACCAGGGCCAGAAAGATGAGGGCAATGGCCCGAACACCTACTATGGCGAAATCAGCCCGCGCCTGTCGTTCGGCAAGATCTTCGACCAGAAGCTGGCCTTCGGCCCGGTCAAGGACGTGCTGCTGGCGATGACCTACGAGTTCGGCGAAGGTGATACCGAGTCGTACCTGATCGGCCCGGGCTTCGACCTGGACATCCCTGGCTTCGACTACTTCCAGCTTAACTTCTACAACCGCACCACCGACGGCAGCCGCGCCGGCGACAACGTATGGCAGATCACCCCGGTATGGTCGTACACCATTCCGGTCGGTTCGTCCGATGTGCTGATCGACGGTTTCATGGACTGGGTGGTGGACAACGACGAAAACCGCCGCGGCACCTATCAGGCCAACCTGCACTTCAACCCGCAGATCAAGTATGACCTGGGCAAGGCCTTGCACCTGGGCGAGAAGCAGCTGTATGTGGGTGTGGAATACGACTACTGGAAGAACAAGTACGGCATCAAGGACAGCGATGCCTTCACCACTGATCAGAACACCATGAGCTTCTTGGTCAAGGTTCACTTCTGATCTGAGTAAAGGGGCCGCCTTGCGGCCCATTCGCGGGTAAACCCGCTCCCACAGGGTCCGCACCGGGTTCATGGCAGACGTTATACATGTGGGAGCGGGTTCACCCGCGAACCGGGGCGAAGCCCCGGCCAGGCAGCATCAACTGGCCGGCCGAACCGCCCGCCACAATTT
This sequence comes from Pseudomonas sp. TE3-3-F2023, assembly GCF_036784815.1. Lineage (NCBI taxonomy): Bacteria > Pseudomonadati > Pseudomonadota > Gammaproteobacteria > Pseudomonadales > Pseudomonadaceae > Pseudomonas > Pseudomonas sp. TE3-3-F2023. The sequence continues at coordinate 4,826,002 of NZ_CP145113.1, forward strand.
CCCCGCAATGCCCACCACGGCCAGCACCACGGCACCGGCCACAACCCCGACACCGCCGTTCAGCAGCGCCACGGTAAACGCCCCACCACGTCCTTCACTGAATGCCTCGATGGCATGATGCAAAGGCTCGATGCCATGCACCAGGATCCCGCCACCGACCAGGAACATGGCCGCCGTGCCGATCACCGACAGGCTCTTCATCATGTACGGCGCGGCCCGCAGAATACCGCTCCCCACCGCCCTGGCCAGGCGTGAAGCCTTCTGGGTCATCCACAGCCCCAGGTCATCGAGCTTGACGATACCGCCCACCAGCCCGTACACGCCGATGGTCATGACCACCGCGATGCCCGACAGCACGACGATCTGCTGGGTCAACGGCGAGTCGGCAACAATGCCCAGAGTGATGGCGATGATTTCCGCCGAAAGGATGAAGTCGGTACGTACCGCCCCCTTGATCTTGGCTTTCTCGAACGCCACCAGGTCGACGTTGGCATCGGCCACCGCCACCTTGCGCGCTTCATGCTCGGCGTCATCCTCGGCCTTGCTGTGCAGGAACTTGTGCGCCAGTTTCTCGAAGCCTTCGAAGCACAGGTATGCACCGCCCAGCATCAACAATGGCGTCACCGCCCACGGGATGAACGCACTGATCAGCAGCGCCGCCGGCACCAGGATGGCCTTGTTCACCAGCGACCCTTTGGCCACCGCCCACACCACAGGCAGCTCGCGCTCGGCACGCACCCCGGTGACCTGCTGGGCATTGAGTGCCAGGTCATCGCCCAACACGCCTGCGGTCTTTTTCGCCGCCACCTTGGTCATCACCGAGACGTCATCGAGTACCGTGGCGATGTCGTCGATCAGTACCAGTAGACTGCTTCCTGCCATGTTTGCCTGCATCCAGAAGAATAAGTGTCGAGGATTCTAGCCCAAAGCCGCTGCCTTGAGCGCCCGTCGAGCCCGGTGCTACCATGCCCGATCCCTCTTAGAGGTGGCCAGACACGAGGAAGATCCCTGACCATGAGCACCATTCGCGAGCGCAACAAGGAACTGATCCTGCGCGCGGCCAGCGAGGAATTCGCCGACAAGGGCTTCGCCGCCACCAAGACCAGCGATATCGCGGCCAAGGCCGGCCTGCCCAAGCCGAACGTGTATTACTACTTCAAATCCAAGGACAACCTCTACCGCGAGGTCCTGGAAAGCATCATCGCGCCGATCATGCAGGCGTCGACCCCGTTCAATGCCGACGGTGACCCCAAGGAAGTGCTGAGCGCGTACATCCGTTCGAAGATCCGCATTTCCCGCGACCTGCCGCATGCGTCCAAGGTGTTCGCCAGCGAGATCATGCACGGCGCCCCGCACCTGTCGCCGAACCAGGTAGCGCAGCTGAACGAGCAGGCGCGGCATAACATCGAGTGCATCCAGCGCTGGATCGACAGCGGGCAGATCGCCCATGTGGATGCGCATCACCTGATGTTCAGCATCTGGGCTGCGACCCAGACCTACGCCGATTTCGACTGGCAGATCTCTGCGGTGACCGGCAAGGCCAAGCTGGCCGACAGCGATTATGACGCCGCGGCGGAGACCATAATCCGCATGGTGCTCAAGGGGTGTGAGCCTGAGCTAGCCTGACAGGGCCAGTGGGGCTGCTTTGCAGCCCATCGCCGGCAAGCCAGCTCCCACAGGTACACCACAGTTTTCAAGGTCTGTGGCGGCTCTGTGGGAGCTGGCTTGCCGGCGATAGGGCCGGAACAGGCAATAGAGAATCAGGCTGCTACACCCGCATCCGCCTTCAACCCCATCTCCTCGATCGCACTGATCGCGCACTGCTCGTCGATATCCGACGTATCGCCGCTAATCCCTACCGCACCCAGCACCTTGCCGTCCTGATCACGCACCAGCACACCACCCGGCGCTGGCACAACCGGCCGCTCGCCCAACCCGTTCAGCGCAGCAAAAAACGCCGGCCGTTGCTGCGCGTCCAGCGCCAGCAGACGCGACCCCTTGCCCAGGGCAATCGCCCCCCAGGCCTTGCCGGTAGCCACCTCCGGCCGGATCAGGCTGGCGCCATCCTCGCGCTGCAGCGCCAGTAAGTGGCCGCCGGCATCCAGCACTGCCACGGTCAGTGGCGCGGCGTTGATCTTGCGGCCCGCCGCCAGCGCGGCATTTACCAGGCTGACCGCGACTTTCAGGTTCAAAGCGTTCATGGAAAGGTCCTCTTCTTGTTGTAGAAGCCCTGAGGGCAGGTGAAAAACCGGTAAGCCAATAGAACACAACTGAATCTATTTTTGTATACAATAAATTGAAACGATCGTATGCGAGATTGCAAACGCCCGTTTTCACGGGCGCTTGAACGAAAGCGACCTTGTCCGACGAAAACCCGTTGACCTGAGCGGCCAGCCGTGAATACACTCTGGCACAAAGCAAGTTGTATACAATTACAAAATCGATGAGGCACAAACCATGAGCAAAATGAGAGCAATCGATGCAGCCGTTCTGGTCATGCGCCGTGAAGGTGTAGATACCGCGTTTGGCATCCCGGGGGCTGCCATCAACCCGTTGTACTCGGCCCTGAAGAAAGTCGGTGGCATCGATCACGTCCTCGCTCGCCACGTCGAAGGCGCCTCGCACATGGCCGAGGGTTACACCCGCGCCAACCCAGGCAACATCGGCGTGTGCATCGGCACCTCCGGCCCAGCCGGCACCGACATGGTCACCGGCCTGTACAGTGCCTCCGCCGACTCCATCCCGATCCTCTGCATCACCGGCCAGGCACCACGTGCCCGCCTGCACAAGGAAGACTTCCAGGCTGTCGACATCACCAACATCGTCAAGCCGGTCACCAAGTGGGCCACCACCGTCCTGGAACCAGGCCAGGTGCCTTACGCCTTCCAGAAGGCCTTCTATGAAATGCGCACCGGCCGCCCAGGCCCGGTACTGATCGACCTGCCGTTCGACGTGCAGATGGCGGAAATCGAATTCGACATCGACGCCTACGAACCACTGCCAGTACACAAGCCATCCGCCACCCGCGTACAGGCCGAAAAAGCCCTGGCCCTGCTCAATGACGCCGAGCGCCCGCTGCTGGTAGCCGGTGGCGGCATCATCAACGCCGACGCCAGCGACAAACTGGTCGAGTTCGCCGAACTGACCGGTGTACCGGTAATCCCGACCCTGATGGGCTGGGGCACCATCCCGGATGACCACGCACAGATGGTCGGCATGGTCGGCCTGCAGACTTCGCACCGCTATGGCAACGCCACCCTGCTGAAATCCGACCTGGTGTTCGGTATCGGTAACCGCTGGGCCAACCGCCACACCGGTTCCGTCGACGTCTACACCGAAGGCCGCAAGTTCGTGCACGTGGACATCGAGCCGACCCAGATCGGCCGCGTGTTCACTCCGGACCTGGGTATCGTTTCCGACGCCGGCAAGGCACTGGACGTGTTCCTCGAAGTGGCCCGCGAGTGGAAAGCCGCCGGCAAGCTGAAATGCCGCAAGGCCTGGCTGCAAGACTGCCAGGAGCGCAAGGCCACCCTGCAGCGCAAGACCCACTTCGACAACGTGCCGGTCAAGCCGCAGCGCGTCTACGAAGAAATGAACCAGGTATTCGGCAAGGACACCTGCTACGTCAGCACCATCGGTCTGTCGCAGATCGCCGGCGCGCAGTTCCTGCACGTGTACAAGCCACGCCACTGGATCAACTGCGGCCAGGCCGGCCCGCTGGGCTGGACCATCCCTGCCGCCCTCGGTGTGGTCAAGGCCGATCCGAAGCGCAAGGTGGTCGCGCTGTCGGGTGACTACGACTTCCAGTTCATGATCGAAGAGCTGGCGGTGGGCGCACAGTTCAACCTGCCATACGTGCACGTACTGGTGAACAACGCCTACCTGGGCCTGATCCGTCAGGCGCAACGTGGCTTCGACATGGATTACTGTGTTCAACTGGCGTTCGAGAACATCAACTCGACCGACGCCGCCACGTACGGTGTCGACCATGTCGCCGTGGTCGAAGGCCTGGGCTGCAAGGCCATTCGTGTGTTCGAGCCGGCCGAGATCGCCCCTGCCCTGCTCAAGGCACAGAAGATGGCCGAAGAGTTCCGTGTACCGGTGGTGGTCGAAGTGATTCTCGAACGTGTGACCAACATTTCCATGGGCACCGAGATCAACGCGGTCAACGAGTTCGAAGACCTGGCCCTGGTCGGCAACGACGCGCCAACCGCCATCTCGCTGCTGGACTGATCGCCTGACGCCCCCGTGCCGGCCCCTACCTGAGGGCGCCGGGGGCCTTCATCGCAAGGAGACACAACATGCCTCGCTTCGCTGCCAACCTGTCCATGCTGTTCACCGAACAGGACTTCCTGGCCCGCTTCAAGGCTGCTGCCGATGCTGGTTTCAGCGGCGTCGAATACCTCTTCCCTTACGACTTCAGCGCTGCCGAGATCAAGCAGCAGCTGGACGCCAACGGCCTGACCCAGGTGCTGTTCAACCTGCCGGCGGGCGATTGGGCCAAGGGTGAGCGCGGTATCACCTGCCACCCTGACCGTGTCGAGGAGTTCCGCGCCGGTGTCGACAAGGCCATCGAATACGCCAAGGTGCTGGGTAACACCCAGGTCAACGCCTTGGCCGGCATTCGCCCACAAGGCCCGGACTGCGCCACCGTGCGCAAGACCTTCGTGGAAAACCTGCGCTACGCCGCGGACAAGCTGAAAGCCGCCGGGATCCGTCTGGTCATGGAAATGATCAACACCCGCGACATCCCCGGCTTCTACCTGAACACCACCAAACAGGCCCTGGAAATCCAGGCCGAGGTTGGCAGCGACAACCTGTTCCTGCAGTACGACATCTACCACATGCAGATCATGGAAGGTGACCTGGCTCGTACCATGGAAGCCAACCTGAAACTGATCAACCACATCCAGCTGGCCGACAACCCCGGCCGCAACGAGCCAGGCACCGGCGAGATCAACTACCGCTTCCTGTTCGAGCACCTGGACCGCATCGGCTACCAGGGCTGGGTGGGCGCGGAGTACAAGCCGCTGACCACCACCGAAGCGGGCCTGGGCTGGCTGAAGACCCATAACGCTATTTAAGGACCACACGCACCTTGTAGGAGCGGCCTTGTGTCGCGAAAGGGGTGCGCAGCGCCCCCAGGATTTCAGCTACGGCATAGATTGCCGGGGCTGCTGCGCAGCCCATCGCGACGCAAGGCCGCTCCTACACGGGGCCGTGTTGTCTGCTCCATCGAGATTCAACAAATACAACGAGGTAATCTCTCATGGCTAAAATCGGTTTCATCGGCACCGGCATCATGGGCAAGCCCATGGCTCAGAACCTGCAGAAAGCAGGTCACAGCATCTTCGTTTCCACTCACCACGACGCTGCCCCGGCCGACCTGATCGCCGCCGGTGCCGTGGCCCTGGCCAACCCGAAGGAAGTTGCCCAGGAAGCCGAGTTCATCATTGTCATGGTCCCCGACACCCCGCAGGTCGAAAGCGTCCTGTTCGGTGACAACGGCGTGGCCGAAGGCGTGGGCCCGAACAAGGTCGTGATCGACATGAGCTCGATCTCCCCTACCGCTACCAAAGCCTTCGCCGAGAAGATCAAGGCCACTGGCGCTGCCTACCTGGACGCCCCGGTGTCCGGCGGCGAAGTCGGTGCCAAGGCCGCGACCCTGAGCATCATGGTCGGCGGCTGCCCGAAAGCCTTCGAACGCACCCTGCCGCTGTTCGAAGCCATGGGCAAGAACATCACCCGCGTCGGTGGCAATGGCGACGGCCAGACCGCCAAGGTGGCCAACCAGATCATCGTTGCCCTGAACATCCAGGCCGTTGCCGAAGCCCTGCTGTTCGCCGCAAAGAACGGCGCCGACCCGGCCAAGGTACGTGAAGCACTGATGGGCGGCTTCGCCTCGTCGAAGATCCTCGAAGTGCACGCCGAGCGCATGATCAAGGGCACCTTCGACCCAGGCTTCCGCATCAACCTGCACCAGAAGGACCTGAACCTGGCCCTGCAGGGTGCCAAGGAACTGGGCATCAACCTGCCCAACACCTCCAATGCCCAGCAAGTGTTCAACACCTGCCAGGCCCTGGGCGGCGGCAACTGGGACCACTCGGCGCTGATCAAAGGCCTGGAGCACATGGCCAACTTCTCGATCCGCGACGAAAAGTAATTCGAATTCGGGGGCTGCTGCGCAGCCCAATCGCCGGCAAGCCAGCTCCCACAGGGACCGCACAATCCCTCAATCCTGTGGTGTACCTGTGGGAGCTGGCTTGCCGGCGATGAATTCAACACCGCTGAACCTGCGACCACAGGTTCAAAGGTGGCACCGAGCAACACCCGCCCCTGGTTCAGCCTGCACGGAGGCAGTTCCAGGGGCGTTTTTGATTTTGCAGAACAACAATAATTGGGAGCCTGCCATGTCGGTCGATCCGCAAAAACTTCTCCGCGAGCTGTTCGACACAGCCATCGCCGCCGCCCACCCCCGTCAAGTCCTCGAACCCTACCTGCCCGCCGACCGCAGCGGCCGGGTCATCGTCATCGGTGCCGGCAAGGCCGCAGCCGCCATGGCCGAAGTGGTCGAGAAAAGCTGGCAGGGCGAAGTCTCCGGGCTTGTTGTCACACGGTACGGTCACGGCGCCAACTGCCAGAAGATCGAGGTGGTCGAAGCCGCCCACCCGGTCCCAGATGCCGCCGGCCTGGCCGTGGCCAAGCGCGTGCTGGAACTGGTCAGCAACCTCACTGAAGACGACCGCGTCATCTTCCTGTTGTCCGGCGGTGGCTCGGCGCTGCTGGCCCTGCCTGCCGAAGGCCTGACCCTGGCCGACAAGCAACAGATCAACAAGGCGCTGCTGAAATCCGGCGCCACCATCGGCGAGATGAACTGCGTGCGCAAGCACCTCTCGGCGATCAAGGGCGGCCGCCTGGCCAAGGCCTGCTGGCCGGCCACGGTGTACACCTATGCCATTTCCGATGTACCGGGCGACCTCGCCACGGTGATCGCCTCCGGCCCTACCGTGGCCGACCCAAGCACCTCGGCCGATGCCCTGGCCATCCTCAAGCGCTACGACATCGAAGCGCCCAAGGCCGTCATCGACTGGCTCAACAACCCAGCCTCGGAAACCGTCAAGGCCGATGACCCGGCCCTGGCCCGCAGCCATTTCCAGCTGATCGCCAAGCCCCAGCAGTCGCTCGAAGCCACCGCGGTCAAAGCCCGCCAGGCCGGGTTCAGCCCGCTGATCCTCGGCGACCTGGAAGGCGAATCACGCGAAGTGGCCAAGGTGCACGCCGGTATCGCCCGCCAGATCGTCCTGCACGGCCAGCCGCTGAAGGCACCCTGCGTGATCCTGTCCGGCGGCGAAACCACAGTGACCGTGCGCGGCAATGGCCGCGGCGGGCGCAACGCCGAGTTTCTGCTCAGCCTCACCGAAAGCCTGAAAGGCCTGCCGGGCGTGTACGCCCTGGCCGGTGACACCGACGGTATCGATGGTTCGGAAGAAAACGCCGGCGCCTTCATGACCCCGGCCAGCTACGCCCGCGCCGAAGCCCTGGGCCTGTCGGCCAGCGACGAGCTGGACAACAACAACGGCTACGGCTATTTCGCCGCCCTGGATGCGCTGATCGTCACCGAGCCGACCCGCACCAACGTCAACGACTTCCGCGCCATCCTGATCCTCGAGACTGCCCAATCATGACGCCTGATAAAAAAGTAAAGATCCTCGCCACCCTCGGCCCTGCGATCAAAGGCATCGACGACATCCGCCAACTGGTAGAAGCCGGGGTGAACATCTTCCGCCTCAACTTCAGCCACGGCGAGCACGCCGATCACGCCCTGCGCTACCAGTGGATCCGCGAAGTCGAGCAGCAACTGAACTACCCGCTGGGTATCCTCATGGACCTGCAGGGGCCGAAGCTGCGCGTCGGCCGCTTTGCCGAAGGCAAGGTGCAGCTGCAACGCGGCCAGGCCCTGCGCCTGGACCTGGACAACACCCCGGGCGACAGCCGCCGGGTCAACCTGCCGCACCCCGAGATCATCGCCGCCCTCGAGCCGGGCATGGACCTGCTGCTGGACGACGGCAAGCTGCGCCTGCGCGTCACCGCCAAGCACAGCGACGCCATCGACACCGAAGTGCTGGCCGGTGGCGAGCTGTCCGATCGCAAGGGTGTCAACGTGCCGCAAGCGGTGCTCGACCTCTCCCCGCTCACCGAGAAAGACCGCCGCGACCTGGCCTTCGGCCTTGAACTGGGCGTGGACTGGGTTGCCCTTTCGTTCGTGCAGCGCCCCGAAGACATCACCGAAGCACGCCAGCTGATCGGTGACCGTGCCTACCTGATGGCGAAGATCGAAAAACCATCGGCAGTCGAACAGCTGCAAGCCATCGCGCAGCTTGCGGATGCGATCATGGTGGCCCGCGGCGACCTGGGCGTGGAAGTACCGGCCGAAAGCGTGCCGCAGATTCAGAAACGCATCATCGGCACCTGCCGCCAACTGGGCAAGCCGGTGGTGGTGGCTACGCAGATGCTCGAATCCATGCGTTTCTCGCCAGCGCCGACCCGCGCCGAAGTCACCGACGTGGCCAACGCCGTGGCCGAAGGTGCCGATGCGGTGATGCTGTCGGCCGAGACTGCCTCGGGTGAGTACCCGCTGGAAGCCGTGCAGATGATGAGCAAGATCATCCGCCAGGTGGAGAACGGCCCGGATTACCAGGCCCAGCTCGACGTTGGCCGGCCGAAGGCCGAGGCCACCGTGTCGGACGCCATCAGCTGCGCCATCCGCCGTATCAGCGGCATTCTGCCGGTGGCGGTGCTGGTCAACTACAGCGAGTCGGGCGCCTCGACCCTGCGCGCGGCACGCGAGCGGCCACGGGCTCCGATCCTCAACCTGACCCCGAACCTGACCACTGCGCGCCGCCTGAGCGTGGCGTGGGGCGTGCACTCGGTGGTAAACGACCGCCTGCGCCAGGTGGACGAGGTGGTTTCCACTGCGCTGGAGATTGCCCAGGCACAAGGCATGGCCAGCCGTGGCGACACGTTGCTGATCACTGCCGGTGTGCCTTTCGGCAAGCCAGGGTCGACTAACACGCTGCGGATCGAGACCTTGATCTGACCGCATCGCCGGCAAGCCGGCTTCCACAGGGATCGCACCACTTCAAAGGCCTTTGCAATCCCTGTGGGAGCTGGCTTGCCGGCGATTGGAGGGCAAAGCCCTCCTTGTACACAGAAACACCAGAGCTGCGGAAAACCCGAGGCCCAAAGAGGCCCACCGCGCCCCATCAACCTCACTGACTGCCCCGATGTACACCAAAAATTTCGTCAACCCGTGCCCCGACTGGGCCACGGCGTTACTCAACGGCTTCAGCCAGGTGCTGCTGCTGCGTGACCCCCTGTGCGGCCTGTGCTGCCTGCTGGCCATCCTGCTGACCGCCCCCGGCCTGGTCGGTGGTGCCCTGCTCGGCGCCCTGGCCGGCCTGCTCACCGCCCAGGCACGCGGCTACGACCGTGCCGACCGCCAAGCCGGGCTGTACAGCTACAACGGCGTCCTGATCGGCATCCTGATCAGCGTCGTACTGCCCTGGTCGGCCATCCTGCCGCCATTGATCATCGCCGCTGGCGGCCTGTCCAGCATCATCACCCACCAATGGCGCAAACGCGGTGGCAAGCTGTTGATCGCCTACACCGCCCCCTTCGTGCTGCTTGGCTGGGCCGTATTGCTGATAGCCACCCCCTCGCCCAGCGGCTTCGTCGAGGCCGACCCGCTTTACGCGTTGGCGCGTGGCGTGGGCCAGATCTTCCTGCTCGACCAGCCCCTGGCCGGTCTGCTGATCATCATCGGCATGTTCATCGCCAACCCTTATGCCGCAATGTGGGCAGTGATCGGTTCGGCCATCGGCGGCGGCGCGGCACTGCTCACCGACCAGGCGCAAGCCGCCTGGCTGGGCCTGTATGGTTTCAACGCTGCGCTGGCGGCACTGGCGTTCAGCAGGCAGGGTGAAAAGCCGTGGGTGACACTGCTGGCCATCGCCCTGGCCCTGCTGCTGCAACCACTGTTCAAGCTGCTACCGGTGCCCGGCCTGACCGCGCCCTTCGTCGCCGCCTGCTGGCTGATGCACCTGGGCAACCACCTGGCCCAGCCTCGGCAGCGTGACGCCAGCCGCTTGCACAGCTGAAATGCAGCCCCTAGGCTCAGCCCATCGCTTTTGTGGAACGAGCCAATGAACAATCCTGCGAGCCTGCGCGAGCAGCTCTACATCATCGTCTTCCAGACCGATACCGTGGCTGGAAGACGCTTCGACAAGATCCTCCTGCTGATCATCCTGGCCAGCCTGGTTACCGTCATCCTCGACAGCATCGACGAAGTACACCAGGGCTACGCCGGCCTGCTGGCCGGCATCGAGTGGGGCTTTACCGCGATTTTCCTGGCCGAGTACCTCACCCGCCTGTACTGCTCGCCCAAGCCTTTGCGCTATGCCTTCAGCTTCTATGGCCTGGTCGATCTGCTGGCGATCGTGCCGGGGATCATCGCGCTGTACTACAGCGACGCCCAGTACCTGCTGATCATCCGGGTGATCCGGATGCTGCGGATTTTCCGCGTGCTCAAGCTCAGCCCCTATCTGAAGCAAGCCTATTACCTGATGGAGGCGCTGCGCGGCAGCAAGCAGAAGATCATCGTGTTCCTGGTGACGGTATCGACCCTGGTGACGGTGTTCGGCACCTTGATGTATGTGATCGAAGGGCCTGAGCATGGCTTTACCAGCATTCCCAAGGGCATCTACTGGGCCATCGTTACCCTGACCACGGTAGGCTTTGGCGATATCGTGCCGAAAACCCCGCTTGGGCAGGTGCTGTCCTCGCTGGTGATGATTACCGGTTATTCGATCATCGCCGTACCGACCGGGATCTTTACCGCCGAGCTGGCCAATGCCATGCGCGGGGAACAGTTGCAGCACGACTGCCCGACCTGCAGCAAGAAGAGCCATGAGCATGGCGCGGCGTTCTGTTCGCGTTGCGGGAATGTGCTGTTTCCCAAGCAATGATGTCGCCTGTTCCGGCCCTATCGCCGGCAAGCCCGCTCCCACAGGTACTGCACAATGCCCAAGACCTGTGCAGTACCTGTGGGAGCTGGCTTGCCGGCGATAGGGCCAGTACAGTCAGCAGCATAACCAAAGTCGTTTTAGTTCTTTAGCCGTTACAAACCCACCCGCTATAGTCGCAGGCAAACTGCCAACACCTTCTCGATAACAAGGAAGCAACGTGAAAAAACTCTTCACCGCCTCGCTGCTCGCCGCAGGCCTTGCCTTGGGCAATTTCGCCCAGGCCGCCCCCACCCTGCTCAACGTTTCCTACGACGTGATGCGCGACTTCTACAAGGACTACAACCCGGCCTTCCAGAAGCACTGGGAAGCCGAGCACAACGAAAAGGTCAACGTGCAGATGTCCTTCGGCGGCTCGAGCAAGCAGGCGCGAGCGGTGATCGATGGCCTGCCGGCCGATGTCATCACCATGAACATGGCCACCGACATCAACGCCCTGGCCGACAATGGCAAGCTGGTGCCGGACAACTGGGTCAGCCGCCTGCCGAACAACAGCGCGCCGTTCACCTCGGCCACTGTGTTCATCGTGCGCAAGGGTAACCCCAAGGCGCTGAAAGACTGGCCCGACCTGCTCAAGGATGGCGTGCAGGTGATCGTGCCCAACCCCAAGACCTCGGGTAACGGCCGCTACACCTACCTGTCGGCCTGGGGCTATGTGCTCAAGCAAGGCGGTGATGAAAACAAGGCCAAGGACTTTGTCGGCAAGCTGTTCAAGCAGGCGCCGGTATTGGACACCGGTGGCCGTGCCGCCACCACCACCTTCATGACCAACCAGATCGGCGACGTGCTGGTAACTTTCGAGAACGAAGCCGAAATGATCGCCCGCGAGTTCGGCCGCGACCAGTTCGAAGTGGTCTACCCGAGCGTGTCGGCCGAAGCCGAGCCGCCGGTCAGCGTGGTCGACAAGGTAGTGGCGAAGAAAGGCACCCAGGCTGCGGCCGAGGAATACCTGAAGTACCTGTGGTCGCCTGCCGCCCAGGAAATTGCCGCACAGAACTACCTGCGCCCGCGTGATGCGACGGTACTGGCCAAGTACACCGACCGCTTCCCGAAAGTGGACTTCCTGTCGGTGGAGAAGACCTTCGGTGACTGGCGCACCGTGCAGAAGACCCACTTCAATGATGGTGGGGTGTTCGACCAGATCTACACCAACAATCAGTAATTGATGCAGGCAGGTCCGGCCCTGTCGACGGCAAGCCAGCTCCCACAGGTACTGCACAGGTCTTGAGTACTGTGGAGTCCCTGTGGGAGCTGGCTTGCCGGCGATAGGGCCGGTACAGGCGACATCAGACCTGGCGGAATACCAGGGCCTTCAAGCCCCCCGCCGGGTCCACGTCAGGAAACTCCGGTGGGTTCTCCAGCCGTTCGACGAAATTCAGCGACGGCGCATGCTCCGCCATCCCCTCGATCAGGAACTCCGGCCCGATGCCCGGATCGTTCACGCACGCCAGCACCGTCCCGCCCTCGCTCAACAACTCCGGCAAGCGCCGCAGGATCTTCGCGTAATCCTGGGTCAGCACAAAGCTGCCACGCTGGAAGGTGGGCGGGTCGATGATGATCAGGTCATAAGGCCCGTACTTGCGTACCTTGCCCCACGACTTGAACAGCTCGTGCCCCAGGTACGCCACCCGCGACGCATCGTGACCATTGAGGCGGTGGTTGTCACGGCCCCGGGACAACGCCGACTTGGCCATGTCCAGGTTCACCACCTGCTCGGCGCCACCGGCAATCGCCGCCACCGAGAAACCGCAGGTGTAAGCGAACAGGTTCAGCACACGCTTGCCCGCCGCCTGCTCGCGAACCCAACGCCGACCATAGCGCATGTCGAGGAACAGGCCATTGTTCTGCCGCACGCCCAGGTCCAGCAGGTAGGTCAGCCCATCCTCGACCACCTCGCGCTGCTGGCACGGTTCGCCCAGCAGCCACTGGCCCGGGCTGTCGGGCAGGTAGCGATGCTGGAGAAGGATGGCCTGGCCAGTCCACTGCGGGCGCTCGGCGAGATTACGCAGCATGGCCTTTAGTTCGGCCAGCTGGCCTTCCGCTGGCTCGCGGAACAGGGCGACCGACAGCACGCCCTGCAGCCAGTCGACGGTAACCTGCTCCAGGCCCGCCCAGCAGCGACCGCGGCCGTGGAACAGGCGGCGGGTTTCCTGCGGGGCAGGGTCGAGGGCGGCGAGCAGGTGTTGCTCCAGAGTCTGGATCGGCGAAGTCATCATGGGTCGCAAGCTGGCAAAAGCGGCATTCTACCCCCTGAGGGCGCTTCGCGCCCTATCGCCGGCAAGCCAGCTCCCACAGGTCCTGGGCAAGCTTCGAGTCCATTGCAGTACCTGTAGGCAAGCCAGGCCCCTATAGGTACTGCGCTTGGCTTGAGCCCGATGCGGTCGAGGTGGGAGGTGGCTTGCCGACGATAGGCCGCAGAGCGGCCTCAATGGCCCTTGACCGCTATCGTCCTGGGCCTGAACCACCACCCCTGCTGCATTCCCGCCGCCGCCAGCAGGATCAACGCCACCCCCAGCCACTGCAACGGTGCCAGCCGGTGCCCGAACGCCACCCAGTCCACTAGAATCGCCGCAATCGGGTAGATGAACGACAGTGCCCCGGTCAGCGCCGTGGGCAAGCGCTGGATGGCGCTGTACAGCAACACATACATCAACCCGGTGTGCACCATGCCCAAGGTCAGCAGGCTGGCCAGCGCCGGCATTTCACCCGGCAAGCCGCCAAGCTTGACCCACGGCGCCAGCAACAGCACACCCGTGGCCACCTGGATCAGCGCGATCAGGTGCGGTGGCGTGCCACTCAGGCGCTTGATGATCAACGCCGCGATGGCGTACAGGAAGGCCGCCCCCAGCGCCAGCGCAATGCCCAGCAAATAGTCCTCGCCGCCACCCTGCCCCGCGCCATGGGCACTGACGATGGCCAGCATGCCGAGGAACGCCACACTCAGCCAGGTGACCTTGGCCAGGGTGATCTTCTCGCCAAGGAACATGGCCGCCAACCCTACCAGCATGAATGGCTGCACGTTGTATACCGCCGTGCCGATGGCAATCGACGCCCGCGAGTAAGAGGCGAACAGCAGTACCCAGTTGCCGACGATGGCCACACCACTGGCAATCGCCAGCAGTAATGCAGTGCGGCTGATCACGCCTGGCCGCAGGAAGCCGAACCCCGCGCAGATTGCCAGCAAGGTCACGGCACCGAACACGCAGCGCCAGAACACCACCTCGAGCACCGGCTGGCCGGACACCAGCACGAACCAGCCGATGGTCCCGGAAATCAGCATGGCAGCAATCATTTCCAGCGAGCCACGACGCAATGAACTGTCCATCTCATACCTCCTGTTGAAGATGGCAACAGTATGCAAAGGTTGCTGGCCGACCTTCCAGCGGATAACGAAGGAAGATTGGAATGTTTGCCTTTACTATCAAGGCAAATCAATCGAACAACCTTATTGAGGTAACCATGACCGATGCCATCGACCAACTGCTGATCAACGCGCTCATGGAAGACTCGCGCCGCTCGCTCAAGGCCCTGGCGCAAATCAGCGGGCTTTCGGCGCCCAGCGTCAGCGAACGCCTGCGCCGCCTGGAGGAGCGCGGCGTGTTGCGCGGTTACACCGTAGAGGTCGACCCGCGTGCCTTTGGCTACCAGTTGCAGGCCATCGTGCGCATCCGCCCGCTCCCCGGGCAGTTGCAGGAGGTGGAACGGCAGATTGTCGCCATTGCGGAGTTCACCGAGTGCGACAAGGTAACTGGCGAGGACTGCTTCATTGCCCGGCTGCATGTGCGCTCGATGGAGCAGCTGGATACCCTGCTCGACCGCATCAATGTGCTGGCCGAGACCAACACCGCCATCATCAAGAAAAGCCCGGTGAAGCGGCGGTTGCCGCCGATGGATTGATTTCTTCCTGTTCTGGCCTCTTCGCGGGCACGCCCGCTCCCACAGGATCTCCACAGTCCAGGATGCTGTGCGGCCCCTGTGGGAGCGGGCGCGCCCGCGAAGAGGCCAGAACAGGAAAAAGCTGACTAAATTTTGTACACAGGAATGTCACCTTAAGTGCCGTTTTTGTGTGCACTTTCCCAGATCACGCCCCAATACGTTACACACTTCCCACAACTTATTCTGACCAAATGATCAACTAAATCATCTTCGAAAAATTTAAAACTGTTCATTTGGTCAACTTATATTCCCTTCATTTCATAAACTTATATTTCAGAATGATAGATTCAAAATGATGGCAAACTGAAAGTTGCTACTTGCTTGGCATGGAACTCGCTTTTGTGTGTTCGTGTTTTGTATACAAATCAAGCAAAACATAAATACACAAGAACCCGCGACGCCGCCCAAACATCGGCCGCCGCGCCCCAAACCCTGAGATGCCAACGCTGCACCGACGAGATTGGCGAGCCCGTGCGCATGCCCGCTCATCGCAGTCCACGTGCATCAGGAGCCCGCCGGAATGAGTACCAGCCTCGACCTTGCCCCTGAACTATCCGTCGCCAGCACCCACCCCGCGTCCCCTCTAGCCGGCAGCCAGCCGGAACTTGCCTTGAGCCCGCGCCTGCATAACCGCGACCTTGCCCCGACGCGCATAGAAGGCCGCCGCTGGGGCGGCTACAGCATCTTCGCGCTGTGGACCAACGATGTGCACAACATCGCCAACTACTCGTTCGCCATGGGCTTGTTCGCCCTTGGCCTGGGTGGCTGGCAGATCCTGCTGTCGCTGGCCATCGGCGCGGCGCTGGTGTACTTCTTCATGAACCTGTCCGGCTACATGGGGCAGAAGACCGGCGTGCCGTTCCCGGTCATTAGCCGCATCGCCTTCGGTATCCACGGCGCACAGATCCCGGCGCTCATCCGCGCGGTCATCGCCATCGCCTGGTTCGGCATCCAGACCTACCTGGCTTCGGTGGTGCTGCGCGTGCTGCTCACCGCCGTATGGCCACAAATGGCAGCCTACGACCATGACAGCATCCTGGGCCTGTCGAGCCTGGGCTGGGTATGCTTCGTGTCGATCTGGCTGGTACAGCTGGTGATCCTGGCCTACGGCATGGAGATGGTGCGCCGCTACGAGGCCTTTGCCGGCCCGGTGATCCTGCTGACCGTCGCCGCCCTGGCGGTATTCATGTACTTCAAGGCCGACGCCCGCATCGCCTGGTCGGTGGCCGAACCGCTGACCGGCTACGAGATGTGGCGCAACATCTTTGCCGGCGGCGCACTGTGGCTGGCGATCTACGGCACCCTGGTACTGAACTTCTGTGACTTCGCCCGCTCCTCGCCATGCCGCAAGACCATCCGCGTCGGCAACTTCTGGGGCCTGCCGGTAAACATCCTGGTGTTCGCCATGATCACCGTGGTGCTGTGCGGCGCGCAGTTCCAGATCAACGGCCAGATCATCGACAGCCCGACCCAGATCGTTGCCGCCATACCCAGCACAGCATTCCTGGTACTGGGCTGCCTGGCCTTCCTGATCGTCACCGTGGCGGTGAACATCATGGCCAACTTCGTCGCCCCGGCCTTCGTCCTCAGCAACCTGGCACCGCGTCACCTGAACTTCCGTCGCGCCGGGCTGATCAGCGCCACCCTGGCGGTGCTGATACTGCCTTGGAACCTGTACAACAGCCCGCTGGTGATCGTGTATTTCCTGTCCGGCCTGGGTGCCCTGCTCGGCCCGCTGTACGGGGTGATCATGTCCGACTACTGGTTGCTGCGCAAAGGCTGCATCAACGTGCCGCAGCTGTACAGCGAAGACCCGGCCGGCGCCTACCACTACACCAAGGGCATCAACCTGCGCGCGGTGGCCGCCTTCGTACCGGCTGCACTGCTGGCCATCGTCCTGGCCCTGGTACCCAACTTCCACGGCATCGCGCCGTTCTCCTGGCTGATCGGTGCCGGTATCGCCGCCGCCCTGTACCTGCTGATCGCACCACGCAAATGTCATTACCACGACGTCAGCGGTGAATGCATCGCCGTTGACCACAGCAGCCATTGACCAGGGAGGGCTACCCATGCGCATTCTGATCGCCAACGTCAACACCACCGAAGCCATCACCGAAGCCATTGCCGAACAGGCCCGTGCGGTGGCCGCGCCCGGCACCGAAATCATCGGCCTCACCCCATGGTTCGGTGCCGAGTCGGTAGAAGGCAACTTCGAAAGTTACCTGGCCGCCATTGCGGTGATGGATCGGGTGCTGGCCTACGAAGGCCCTTACGACGCCGTGATCCAGGCGGGTTACGGCGAACATGGCCGCGAAGGCCTGCAGGAACTGCTGAACGTGCCAGTGGTGGATATCACCGATGCCGCCGCCAGCACGGCGATGTACCTGGGCCATGCCTACTCGGTGGTGACCACCCTGGACCGCACCGTGCCCCTGATCGAGGACCGCCTGAAGCTCTCCGGCCTGTATGACCGCTGTGCATCGGTACGCGCCAGCGGGCTGGCGGTGCTGGAGCTGGAAGCCGACCCACAGCGCGCCGTGGAGGCGATTGTCGAGCAGGCGGAACGCGCCGTGCGTGACGACAAGGCCGAGGTGATCTGCCTGGGTTGCGGCGGCATGGCTGGTTTGGACGAGCAGATCCGCCAGCGCACCGGCGTGCCGGTTGTGGATGGCGTGAGCGCGGCGGTGACCATAGCCGAATCGCTGGTGCGCATGGGCTTGAGTACTTCCAAGGTACGTACCTATGCCACGCCACGGGCGAAGAAAGTGGTGGGTTGGCCGATGCGGTTCGGGCGCTAACCCTCTATTTGCCTGTGCCGACCTCTTCGCGGGCTTGCCCGCTCCCACAGGCCCCCACCGCTCTCAAGGGCTGTGCTGTACCTGTGGGAGCGGGCAAGCCCGCGAAGAGGCCGGTACAGGCAAACCATCAACAGCGGATCAGGTCGGGCAGCTATGCGCACCATCATTCAGGCCCTGACGCACGTTGCGGCTGAGCAGGCTGGCCTTGCCGTCATGCCAGGTCAGGGTCAGGACGTACAGGGTGTCGAAGTCGTCGCCGCTCCAGTCCTCGGTGATCACCCGCTCTTCACCGAGGGCCTTGCCAGCCACGGCATTGATCAGGTCGGGGAGGTAGCCATGCGACCAGGCGGTGTACACGGTCGCGTTACGGTACTTGTCACGCAGCAACTCTTCGGCCAGCGCGTCGGTGTCGTTGGCGCCGTAATCGATGTTTACCGGCAGGCCCAGGCGAATGGCGCTGGGGCTGATGGTCATCAATGGGCGAATGTAGCTGTAGCTTTCGTCCTTGCTGCCTTCCTCGACATGCCGCGAGGGGTTGGCAGCGAACACGTAGTCGGCCTTGCCAAAGCGCTCGGGCAACACGGTAGCCAGGTCCAGCGCACGGTTGAGGCCCTGGCAGTTCAACTGCCCCAGCCCCTCGCCCGGCTTCTCGGCGTGACGCAGGAACACCAGGGTCTGTGTGCCATCCACCGGTTGCGCCCGGCTTTCGACAGCTTCCAGCGCCAGCGGTACGGCTATGGCTGTAAGCGTCAGGCTCAGCAACCAGTGACGACGGCGGCGGAAGAACGTTGGCAACTTCATCAAGACGGGCCCATGTGGCAGAAAGAATCGGGTAGACCCGCCACATCGCCCCGCCAACAGCACCGCGGGGCATCCTTGTAGTGAATGCCGTCCCTGGCAACGAGTGTGGGTGAGAGTGCCCTGAACCCGTTTGGTTCCTCCCTGGAGGTGATGCCGTTCCCTAGGCAAGGCTTAGATTAGAGGATGGGTGTTGCTGAAATGTGCAGGGCCCAAGAACATCAGGTTGCAATGAGGCCACTCAATCATCCCGCGTCAGCACTTCCAGCAATTCGATCTCGAAGGTCAAATCCGAATTCGGCGGGATCGCCCCCACGCTGCGTTCGCCATAGCCCAGGTGCGCCGGTACCAGCAGTTTGCGCTTGCCGCCAACGCGCATCCCCATCAGGCCTTGATCCCACCCCTTGATTACCCGACCAGTGCCGATCACGCACTGGAACGGCTTGCCGCGCGACCAGGACGAATCGAACTCGCTGCCGTCGGCCAGCCAGCCGGTGTACTGGGTGGTGATCAGGGCGCCTTTGACGGCGGCTTTGCCATCTCCCTGCACTAGGTCGATGATCTGCAGTTCTTGGCTCACGGGGCATACTCCAACACTGGAAACAAAGCCGCCCTTTTCGCAGGAATGCACCGGTTTGGCAAGTTCGCGTGCCCGTCAACCGAGCTGCTCGAAGGCTTCCTGGCCGGTCAGTTCCTTGGTCTGGTTGGCGAAGCAATACCAGGCGGGCTTCTCTTCGACGAAAATCTGCAGGTCGAAATCCCATTCCTGGTCGCCGTCGAGCAGGCCGACCGGCACGGCATGGAAGTCATTGGCTTTCAGCCGGTAGTACAGGTGCGTGCCGCACTGGCCGCAGAATCCACGCTGGGCCCAGTCGGAAGATTCAAAGACGCTGGGGGCGCGCCCTTCGATCACTGGTGGCTGGCTGCAATGCACTACCAGCAATGGGCCTCCGGTCCACTTGCGGCACATGCTGCAGTGGCAGGCGCTGATATGGGTGTTGTCGACGGTGACCTTGAGGCGGGTGGCGCCGCACAGGCAGGTGCCGTGTTTTTCCAGGGCCATGACTGGCTCCTTGAGCGGAAGATGGGCCAGCAAGTATAGATGCCTGTACCGGCCTCATCGCCGGCAAGCCGGCTCCCACCACGACCGCGCCGCTCTCAGGCCAGTGCAGTACCTGTGGGAGCTGGCTTGCCGGCGATGGGGCCGGTACAGGCAGCACAAGGCAGTTGCCCAAGGTCAGATGTACACGGTACCGCGCAGGTACAACGCCGCCCGCCCGCTGATGATCACCCGGCCGTTACCCGGCACTTCGCACTGCAGCTGCCCTTTGCGCCCCCCTCCCTGCTCGCAGCTCAGCACGTTCCTTCCCAGACGCTCGGCCCATATCGGTGCCAGCGAGGTGTGCGCCGAGCCCGTAACCGGGTCTTCGTTCACGCCGACCCGCGGGCCGAACCAGCGGGTGACGAAATCAAAGCCACGCCCTGCCGCGGTAACGGCGATGCCGCGCACATCGAAGGCCGATAGCGCAACGAAGTCCGGCTGCAGGGTGTCGAGCAGCAAGGCGTCATCGATCACCACCACGTAGTCGTCACTGCGGTACAGCGCCTGTGCCTGGCCAAGGCCCAGCGCCTGCAACAGGCCCGGCAGCATATCCACGGCGACCGGCTGCTTGGCCGGAAAGTCCATGGCCAGCAGCCCGTCGGCGTTGCGGCTGACGCGCAGCTCGCCACTGCGGGTGTTGAAACGCAGTACCTGCGCCTGCTCGCCCAGCTGTTCGAACAGCACATAGGCCGAGGCCAAGGTGGCATGGCCGCACAGGTCGACTTCCACGGTCGGGGTGAACCAGCGCAGGTCAAAGGTTTCGCCGTTGCGCACGAAGTAGGCGGTTTCCGACAGGTTGTTCTCTTCGGCGATGCGCTGCAGCACATCGTCCGGCAGCCAGCTTTGCAGCGGGATCACTGCCGCCGGGTTGCCCCCGAATGGTTCGGCGGAAAACGCATCGACCTGGAAGATTTCAAGTTGCATGCACACACTCCTTGTTGCCCGATCGCTGCCAGGCAGATGTATGAAAAGGGTTACTGGCGTACCGGGGTCAACACGGCTTCGCCGGCAAAGAACGCCTGCAGATTGCGCAGCACCAGGGTCACGGTGTCGCGCGCCGCCTCCGGCGACTGGCCGGCCACGTGGGGGGTGAGCACGGTGTTGCCAAGGGCCTTGAGGGCATCGGGTACAGCCGGCTCGTCGTCGAACACGTCCAGTGCCGCACCGGCCAGCTGGCCATGCTGCAACGCGGCCACCAGGGCCTGGGTGTCGACCACGCTGGCACGGGCGATATTCACCAGGTAGCCCTCGGCCCCCAGAGCCTCGAGCACCTGCGCATCGACCAGATGGCGAGTATTGGCACCGCCGGGGGTTGCCACAACCAGGATGTCGACGGCATCGGCCAGGTGCTGCGGGCTGTCGTACCAAGTGTACGGCACATCCTGGCGCGGCGTGCGGCTGTGGTAGCTGACGGGCATGGCGAAGCCCAGATGGGCGCGCCTAGCGATGGCCAGGCCCACCGCACCAAGGCCGAGAATGCCCAGGCGCTTGCCGCTCACCGAAGGGCTGATCACCCGGTTCCATTCACCCCGGCGGGTGCTGGCATCGGCGCGGGGTATGTCGCGCAACAGCGCCAGCAGCAGGGCGAGGGTGTGGTCGGCGACCGCCTCTGCATTGGCCCCGGCGCCGTTGGTGACGGTGATGCCGCGCGCAGCGGCGGCGGCCAGGTCCACCTGCTCATAGCCAGCACCGATCACACAGATGATCTGCAGGTTGGACAGCGTGTCGATTTCGCTGGCAGTCAGGCCCAGCGGGCCGCGGGTGAGCACGGCATCGATTTCATGGGCATGGCGCTGGATGGCCTCGGCCCGTAGTTGCGGCGAAGGGGCACGGATCAAGCGGTAGCCGGCCTGCTCCAGCATGGGCAGGTAATCGTCTACGGTTTCCACCAGCACCAGGACTGTCTTGTGCATGCCACCTCCGGGTCAGTTCGAAGCGACATTATGTGGAGTCACCGGCCAGTACAGTCAACCGAAATAAAGAGGTGATACTGCACTGTTCTGCTTAGCTCTGCTCTTGCTCTTGCTCTTGCTCTTGCTCTTGCTCTTGCTCTTGCTCTTGCTCTTGCTCTTGATCTTGATCTTGATCTTGATCTTGATCTTGATCTTGCTCTTGCTCTTGATCTTGATCTTGATCTTCGCGACTTCAGGAGGCCGAGCAGAGGTCTTGCGAAGGGAGGTGACGGGCATGGATGCCCGTCAAGCGCTGAGGCCCCATGGATGGGGCCTGCAGCGCGTACTCCCGGGAGCAAGACCGGCGCGAGGGAACCCCGGAGCGTAGCGCAGGGGCCGGATGATGGGAGCGCAGCGTTTTTTGGTTACTTTTTGCCGCGTTTGGCAAAAAGTGACTCGCCGTAAGGGCGAAAAGGTGAGTATGCGTCGCCATCGTAAATGGACTATGCGCGGAATCAAGACCAGTACTTTTCTGCTCTTCGCTCTTCGCTCTTCGCTCTTCGCTTTCAAGCGTGGGCATCAACAACAAGGTCAACATTCATTTTCGAAGGTGGCGCTTATTCACCTTTCCGCCCTTACGGCGGGTCACTTTTTGTCAAACGCGACAAAAAGTAACCAAAAAACGCTGGCTCCTATCATCCGGCCCCTACGCTACGCTCCGGGGTTCCCTCGCTACGGGCCTGCTCCCGGGAGTACGCGCTGCAGGCCCCATCCATGGGGCCTCAGCGCTTGACGGGCATCCATGCCCGTCACCTCCCTCCGCAGCCCCTTCGCTCGGCCTCCTGAAGTCGCAATCGGCGGCGCCTGGACTACCGCGCGCTTAAAAGCAAAAGCAAAAGCAACGGCAACGGCAACGGCAACGGCAACGGCAACGGCAACGTTGCAATTATTGGGCGAACGCACGCCCCAGACCACCCGGCACACCGCTGCTGTCAGTCTCCTGCCACGGCCCATCCGGGCTCAGCGACCAGCTCCAGCCGTTGTCGAAGCGGTAGTAGGTGCGCTGGCGGTAGAAGGTATTGGGCTTTTTCTCCAGCACATACACGCCCAACTTCGGGTCCCAATGGCTCGCCCCGCCAGGTGGCGGCGCGAAGCTGGCCGAGGTGCGTGGCATCGGTTTGGGCGTGGCCGCCGGCTTGCTCGGCGCAGGGGCCGGTTGCCTGTCCGGCAAGGGTTTGACCGCCGGCCCCGGCGGCGGCAGGCGTTCGATCGGTGGTTCGGGCTGCTCGTACGGCTCATGCACCGTACACGCAGACAAACCCAGGGCCAGGGTGATCAGGGTCAGGCGGACGATGCTGTGCATGGCATTGCTCTCTTACGGGTCGGGGCTGTCGATGGTCAGGTGCTGGATGGCCTGGGTGGCGCTGGGCAGTGGCGTGCCCTGGCCAATCCACTCGCCATGAGTTGGCTGGCCAGCGCGTGATACACGTGCAACGAGTTGGACTTCGGCAAAGTCCGACAGTTTCATTTGCGGCATCATGGCGTCAGCATCGGACAATTCCACTTCGATCGGCAACTGCGCCACGGTCACCCGCTTGGCCGCCAACGGCATGGGTGGGCCATTGCTGGCGCGGGCGAAAATGAACACCGTGTCGTCCGGCTTGACCTTGTCCTTCAACGCCGCCGCCAGTTCCACCCGCACCTTCAAGCGAGCCGCCACGGGCGCCGCAGCCTGCCCCGGCGAACCACCCAGGCGCTCGGCGGCGCGGTCGATACCGCCCTGCAGCGCCGCACGCGAGGCATCACCTTCCGGCAACTGCGCCAACAGGCGCTTCCAGTAATCGATGGCTTCCTGGTAACGCTCGCCCTCGAAGGCAGCGATACCACGCAGGCCCAGGCTGGTCACTTCATTGGGGTCGGCTTTCAGCGCCTCGTCAGTCAGCGCCTGCAGCTGCGGGCTCCATTTCTTGTCGGCGGCGAAGTACAGCGCCTGCGCCCACTGCCCGAGCAATTCGGGCTGGCGACCCGCCAAGGCCACGGCGCGCTCGAAGGTACGCGCGGCATCGCCAGGGCGCTGCTCGGCCATGTAGGCTCGGCCCAGGAAGTACACGGCCTCGGCCGAATCCGGCTGGGCCTGCACCACCCGTTCCAGGCGGGCAGTCATTTCCTCCATCGACTTGGGCGCCTCGGCAAACTCCTGGGTCAGTTCCACCTTGTCGGCCGCGCCGAAATGCAGGTACAGCCCCAATGCCAGCAGCGGCACCAGCAACGCTGCCAACAACGGCAGGGTCTTGCCCAGGTAGCCTTGGCGCGGAGTCTCGGTACCCTCGGTATCCGCCAGCAGCTCACGGGCGGCCTCGTCACGGCCCTTGGCCATCTGCGCCTCATCGAGCACGCCGGCGGCCTGCTGGGCAGCCAGTTCGGCGACGCGCTCCTGGTACAGCGCCACGTTCAGGGCGGTGCGGTCTTCTTCCTGCTGGCGGCCACGGCCACGCAGGATCGGGATCAGCAGGAAGCTGAGGGCAGCGAGCAGCAGCAGGCCCGCGCTAAGCCAGAATTCAATCATGGGTCTGTTCTTTTTCCAGCAGTTTGACGAGACGCTCGCGTTCTTCGGCGGACAACTCATTGGCGCCCTGCACGGCCGCACCGCGGCGCCGGCGCACGATCAACGCCAGCACCACGAAACCGCCGGCCAGCAAAATCCCCGGGCCGAACCACAGCAGCCAGGTACGCCCGCTGAGCGCCGGCTTGTAGCGCACGAAGTCGCCATAGCGGTCGACCATGAAGTCGACGATCTGCTGATTGCTCTTGCCCTCGCCGAGCATGCGGAATATTTCCCGACGCAGGTCGGCGGCAATCGGCGCGTTGGAG
The DNA here is from genome assembly GCF_036784815.1 of Pseudomonas sp. TE3-3-F2023. Taxonomy (NCBI): domain Bacteria; kingdom Pseudomonadati; phylum Pseudomonadota; class Gammaproteobacteria; order Pseudomonadales; family Pseudomonadaceae; genus Pseudomonas; species Pseudomonas sp. TE3-3-F2023. The sequence continues at coordinate 4,850,480 of NZ_CP145113.1, forward strand.
TCGGCGATGTCCTGATTCTGGCACTTGGGGCAGCGCAGCTCCTTGGTCAGCTGCTGGTAGCGCTCACGCTCGGCATCGTCGCGGAACTGGTAAGTGTCGATGGCCGCCTTGGCCACGCCTGCCAGGCTCAACCCCATGAAGAGCCCCAGCACGGCAGCTGCCAGCCCCCGCTTCATGGCTTGGCCTCGTCGACCAGGCCCTGGTACAGCGGCGCCAGCTGCTCGCGCCAGACCGTGGCATCGACCACGCCAACATGCTTGTAGCGGATGATGCCCCTGGCATCGATCAGGAAGGTTTCCGGCGCGCCATACACGCCCAGGTCCAGGCCCAGGCTGCCCTGCTCGTCACGAATGTCCAGCTGATAAGGGTTGTGGAACTCGGCCAGCCACTTCAGGGCCGCCGCATTGTCGTCCTTGTAGTTGACCCCGTGGATCACCACGCCCTGCTGGGCCAGCTGGTTCAGGTACGGGTGCTCGACCTTGCACGACGGGCACCAGGTGGCCCACACATTGACCAGTGCCGGGCGGCCCAGCAAGTCGGCCTCGGTCAGGGTACGGTCGCCCTGGGTCGAGGCCAGGGAAAACGCCGGGAACGGCTTGCCGATCATTGCCGAGGGCAGCTCGTCGGGCTTGAGGAACAGCCCTTTGTAGAGGAACACCGCCACCAGCAGGAATACCGCCAGGGGGACTACCATGATCCAACGCTTCATGCAGCTGCTCCAGACACGCCCAGGGCATCACGCACCCGGGTCTTGACCTTGACGCGATAGCGCCGGTCGAGGGCCGCCAGCAACCCGCCCAGGCCGGTCAGCAGACCGCCCAGCCAGATCCAGCGGACGTAAGGCTTGATATGCACGCGTACCGCCCAGGCACCGTTCTCCAGCGGCTCGCCAAGGGCGACGTAGAGGTCGCGGGTAAAACCGGCGTCGATGCCGGCCTCGGTCATCATCGACTGCTGCACGGTGTACAGGCGTTTCTCCGGGTGCAGGGTGGTCACTTCACGGCCATCGCGGCTGACCACCACGGTACCCTTGTCGGAGATGAAGTTCGGCCCTTCGAAGTGCCGGGCACCCTGGAACTGGAAGTGGTAACCGCCCAGTTCCACGCTCTCGCCCGGCGCCATGCGCAGGTCGCGTTCGGCGCTGTTGTTGCTCGACAGCACCACGCCCAGCGCGCACACCGCCAGGCCCAGGTGCGCCAGCTGCATGCCCCAGTAGCTGCGACCCAGGCCGGGCAGGCCCTTGAGCAGGCCTTTGTGGCGGGTCTTGTCGAGTATGTCGCGCAGCCCGCCAAGCACTACCCAGGCGGCCAGGGCGAAGGCGGTCAGGGTCGGCCAGTCGAAGTCGTCGACAATAAAGCCCGCCACCGGTGCGAGGATGGCGCTGCCGAGCAGCACCGGGGTCATCATGCTGGCCAGCCATTTGCCGGGGGTGTCTTTCCAGCGCACCACCACGCCCACGCCCAGCACCACCATCAGCAGTGCCATCAGCGGCAGGAACAAGGCATCGAAATACGGAGGGCCGACCGACAGCTTGGCACCGGTCAGCGCATCGAGCACCAGCGGGTAAAGGGTGCCGAGCAGAATCATCGAGGCCGCCACTACCAGCACCAGGTTGTTGGCCAGCAGCAGCGTCTCGCGCGACCACAGGGCAAAGCCGACCTGGCTCTTGACCACCGGTGCGCGCAGGGCGAACAGGGTTAGCGATCCACCGACCACGAACAGCAGGAAGATCAGGATGAAAATGCCCCGCGACGGGTCGGCGGCAAACGCGTGCACCGAGGTCAGCACACCGGAGCGCACCAGGAAGGTACCCAGCAGGCTCAGCGAGAACGCGGCGATTGCCAGCAGCACCGTCCAGCTTTTGAACACCCCGCGCTTCTCGGTCACCGCCAGCGAGTGGATCAGCGCCGTACCTACCAGCCAGGGCATGAACGAGGCGTTTTCCACCGGATCCCAGAACCACCAGCCCCCCCAGCCAAGCTCATAGTAGGCCCACCACGAGCCCAGGGTAATGCCGACACCGAGGAAGGCCCAGGCAACGATGGTCCATGGCCGCGACCAGCGCGCCCAGGCGGCGTCCAGGCGGCCACCGAGCAAGGCGGCGATGGCGAAGGCGAAGGCCACCGAGAAACCGACATAGCCCATGTACAGCATCGGCGGGTGAACGATCAGGCCAAAGTCCTGCAATAGCGGGTTGAGGTCGCGGCCATCGGTCGGCACCTGCGGCAGCAGGCGCTGGAACGGGTTGGAGGTGATGATCAGAAAGCTCAGGAAGCCAACGCTGATCATGCCCATTACCGCCAGCACGCGGGCCAGCATCACCTGCGGCAATTGCCGCGAGAACACCGACACGGCGAAGGTCCAGCCGCCGAGGATCAGTGCCCACAGCAGCAGCGAACCTTCGTGCGCACCCCACACGGCGCTGAACTTGTAGTACCAGGGCAAGGCGCTGTTGGAATTGCTGGCCACATAGGCGACCGAGAAGTTGTCGGTCATGAAGGCATGGGTCAGGCAGGCGAAGGCAAAGGCCAGGAAGGCGAACTGCCCCCAGGCCGCCGGCCGCGCCAGGCTCATCCACAGGCTGTCGCCACGCCAGGCGCCCAGCAGCGGTACGCTGGCCTGCACGGCGGCAAAGCAGATGGCCAGGATCATCGCCAGTTGGCCGAGTTCGGGGATCACCAGCGCCGCGTTCATGGCCTGGCCTCCCCGCCGGTGGCGGCCTGGCCGCTTTCCTTCAGGGCCTTGGTGACCTCGGGCGGCATGTACTTCTCGTCGTGCTTGGCCAGTACTTCATCGGCCACCACCACGCCATCGGCGTTGAGCTTGCCGAGGGCGACGATGCCCTGCCCTTCGCGGAACAGGTCGGGGAGGATGCCACGGTAGGTGATCGGCACCGACTTGTTGAAGTCGGTGACCACGAAGCGCACGTCCAGCGAATCTGACGAGCGCTGTACCGAACCCTTCTCGACCATGCCGCCGGCGCGAATGCGGGTGTCCAGCGGCGCTTCGCCATTGGCGATCTGGGTCGGTGTGTAGAACAGGTTGATGTTCTGCTGCAATGCGCTCAAGGCAAAGCCGACGGCAACCCCGACGCCGACCAGCAGGCCGACGATGAGCAACAGGCGTTTCTTGCGCTGCGGATTCACTGGTTGTTCTCCCGGCGCAAACGGCGCGCCTCATCTTGCAGGTAGCGACGGCGGGCCAGCACGGGCGCGGCAACATTCAGCGCCAGCACCGCCAGGCAGATGCCATAGGCCGTCCACACGTACAGGCCATGGTGGCCCATGGCGAGAAAGTCACCGAAGGTGGCGAAACTCATTGTGCGGCCCTCCGCCCCAGGCTGTTCAATACTTCGTCCTTGACCCAACTGGCGCGCGCTTCGCGCTTGAGTACTTCAAGGCGCATGCGCAGCAACAGCACCGCGCCAAAGAAGCAGTAGAAGCCCAGCGCCGTGCACAGCAGCGGCAACCACATTTCTGCGGGCATCGCTGGCTTTTCGGTGAGAGTGAAAGTGGCGCCCTGGTGCAGGGTGTTCCACCACTCCACCGAGTACTTGATGATCGGGATGTTCACCACACCGACGATCGCCAGTACCGCACAGGCCTTGGCTGCACTGTCACGATTACTGATTGCCTGGCCCAGCGCAATAATGCCGAAGTACAGGAACAACAGGATGAGCATGGACGTCAGTCGGGCATCCCAGACCCACCAGCTTCCCCAGGTGGGCTTGCCCCAGATGGCCCCGGTGACCAGTGCCACGGCGGTCATCCAGGCACCGATGGGAGCGGCGCACTGCAACGCGACGTCGGCCAGTTTCATCTTCCACACCAGCCCCACCACCCCGGCTACTGCCAGCAGCACGTAGCAGGACTGCGCCAGCATCGCCGCCGGCACGTGGATGTAAATGATGCGGAAGCTGTTGCCTTGCTGGTAGTCCTGGGGGGCGAAGGCCAGGCCCCAGGTGATGCCGACCAGCAGCAGGAGCACGGCAGCGCCGGCAAGCCACGGCAGCATGCGGCCGCTGATGGCATAGAACCATTTGGGGGAGCCCAGCTTGTGGAACCACGTCCAGCTTATTTTCATCAGGGTACATCCAGGGTATTGGCCGGGCTTGAAAGCCCGGGACTCGTTATTCGCCGACGCTGATCTTCAGGCCGGCCGCTATCGCAAAGGGTGCCAGGGTCACGGCCAGCGCCGTCAGGCTGGCGAGCCAGAGCAGGTGGCCGGTTGCTGGCATATTCTGCAACGCCGCTTGCAACGCACCACTGCCCAGGATCAATACAGGGATATACAACGGCAGAATCAGCAATGCCAGCAGCAAACCGCCGCGTTTCAGACCGACTGTCAGCGCCGCACCCACCGCGCCCAGCAGGCTCAGCACCGGCGTGCCCAGCAGCAGCGAGCCGAGCAGCACCGGCAGGCAATGGCTAGGCAGCCCCAGCATCAGCGCCAGCAGCGGCGCCAACAATACCAGCGCCAGCCCGGAAAAGATCCAGTGTGCCAGCACCTTGGCCAGCACCAGCAGCGCCAACGGGTGCGGCGACAGCACCCACTGTTCCAGCGAGCCGTCCTCGAAATCGCTGCGGAACAGGCCGTCCAGCGACAACAGCACCGCCAGCAGCGCCGCCACCCAGACCAGGCCTGGCGACAAGGTTTGCAACAATTGGCTTTCCGGGCCGACTGCCAGCGGGAACAGCGCAACCACGATGGCGAAGAATACCAACGGGTTGGCCAGCTCGGCCGGGCGGCGGAACAGCAGGCGCGCTTCTCGGCGCAACAACAGGATGAATACGCTCATGCCGCCCATTGCCCCAGGTTCAGTTCACGGTAACCGGAGGGCTTGCGTTCCAGTGTGTGGTGGGTGGTCAGCACTACTGTGCCGCCCTGCTCGCAGTGGGCCGCCAGGTGCGCCTCGAGCTGCGCCACGCCCTGCTTGTCGAGGGCGGTGAAGGGTTCGTCGAGGATCCACAGCGGCGGGCTGGCCAGATACAGCCGGGCCAGGGCCACGCGGCGCTGCTGGCCGGCAGACAGGGTATGGCACGGCACGTCTTCGAAACCACGCAGGCCGACGTCCGCCAGTGCCGCCCAGATCGCTTCGCGGCTGGCCGGCTGGTGCAGGGCGCACAGCCAGGTAAGATTCTCTTCGGCGGTGAGCAGGTCCTTGATGCCGGCGGCGTGGCCGATCCACAGCAGGATGCTGGCCAGGGCGTGGCGCTGCTCGGCCAGTGGCTTGCCGCCCAGCAGGATCTGCCCGGCCGTCGGCTGCATGAGCCCGGCCAGCAGGCGCAACAGGCTGGTCTTGCCGCTACCGTTGGGGCCGCTGATCTGCAGCATGTCGCCCGGCCGCAGCTCAAAAGCGAGATGCTCGAACAGCAGGCGCCAGTCGCGCTCGCAGGCCAGGCCCGCGGCTTGGAGGTGAAGGGTCACGGTTTCGCCTTATCTTTGTAGGGTTCCGGAGCGGTGTCGCCTGCTTCGCGGGCACGCCCGCTCCCACAAGGTTTCACGCAAGGCTTGAAAGCTGCGCAAGACCCTGTGGGAGCGGGCATGCCCGCGAAGCAGGCGACACGGCACTGAAGCCCTGTATCTCAAGTCGCCCCACTCGCTGCCGTTATACTGGCAACGACGGACGGTCGGCATTATTACACGCGCCGCCGCGCTGCCAAGAGGGCGGGTTCGACAGGTTGTATACAATCATGACTGAAATCAATAGTCTCGGCGCACAAACCGCGATCAGCCCCCAGGCCTTGAAGGCAGGCATGACCGGCGAACTGCTGCGCCTGACGCAACCGCAGCCCGGCTTGATGGCCCCCGGCGAAACCGCACAGGCCGAGGTCATGTCGTTGCGCCAGGTGGGCCAGGATTTCCAGCTGGTGCTGCGGCTGATGCAGGCCAACGGCACCCAGACCCAGCTGCAAGCCAGCGCCAGCCAGCCCTTGCCCCAGGGCAGCCAGGTCACCGTCAGCCAGACCGAAAGCAACCGCCTGGCGATCATGCTGCAGCAGGCCAGCGCCAGCCAGGTCGCCACCCTCACCCAATTGGACACCAGCAAGGTGCCGGTCGGCACCCTGCTGCAGGGCAAGGTCCTGACCAACCAGGCGCTGGCCCAGGCGCCCGGCCAGCCCGCCGTCTACCGGGCGCTGGTCAGCCTGCTGAACAGTGCCCAGGCCGGCGCTACCTTGAGCGTGGACAGCCCGCGACCGCTGGCCGTCGGCAGCCTGCTCAGCGCGCTGGTGCAGGGCGACCAGTCTCTGCGTTTTGTACCGCTCAGTGGCCGCCAGGACCAGCTCAGCATTGCCCAGCAGCTGCTGACCCAGCAAAACCGCCAGGCTTCGCTGCCCGGGCTGCTCAATGCCCTGCAACAGGTGGCGCGCGATCCAGGCGCCGATGGCGAACTGCGAGCAAGCGCCGAACGCCTGCTGGCCAGCCTGCCGGAAGCCCGGCAACTGGGTGATACCAAGGCAGTGGCTCAAGCCTTGAACAACAGCGGTGCCTTTCTCGAAGCCAAACTGCTGGGCGGCTTCCCGGCCAGCGTCGCCACCGACCTGAAGGCGCACTTGCTGCGGCTGATCGCCGTCGCACCGGCGAGCGTACCCGGAGCACCCAACCTGGCGCCCGCCAGCCTGGTCGTCACCATGCCGGCCCTGGCCCGCAGTGCGCTGGGCATGCTCGAACGGGTCAGCCCCAAGCCGCAACCGGGCGCATTCCCGCTGCCATCGCGCCTGCTCAAGGCCATGGAAGACGAAGGCGACCTGCAACAACTGCTGCGCCTGGCCGCCGCTGCGGTTTCGCGCCTGCAAAGCCATGCCATGAGCAGCCTTCAACAAACCGGTACGCTGGAAAATGGCAACCTGCAGACCACCTGGCAAACCGAAGTGCCGATCCGTCACGGCCAGGAGTTCATCCCGTTGCAGGTCAAGCTGCAGCGCGAGGAAACGCCACAACAGCAGGCCGACCGCCAACAGGAATCAGCCGACCCACTGCAAGCCCTGTGGCGTATCGAGCTGGCTTTCGACCTCTCGCCCCTTGGCCCGGTGCAGGTCCAGGCACAACTGAGCCAAGGCCGCCTGGGTGGCCAGCTTTGGGCGGAACGCGAGGCGACAGCCCGGCTGATCGACAGCCAGCTCGGCAGCTTGCGCGAACGCCTGTTGGCGCGGGGCCTGGATGTGGGTGATCTGGAATGCCATCCTGGTATCCCGCCACAAGGCCCGCGTACGCGGGTAGAACAACGCTGGGTGGATGAGAACGCATGACGCACCAACCTGCACGGCAGGCAATTGCCCTGTTCTACGACGGGCAGCAAGCCCCTACCCTCACCGCCAAGGGCGACGATGCGCTGGCCGAGGCCATTCTGGCATTGGCCCGCGAGCACGAAGTGCCGATCTACGAAAATGCCGAGCTGGTGCGCCTGCTGGCGCGCCTGGAGCTGGGGGACCAGATACCGGAGGCGCTGTACCTGACCATTGCCGAAATCATCGCCTTTGCCTGGCACCTGCGGGGCAAAGTGCCCGCGGGCTTCGATGACGAACCTGCCGCCCCAGAGGCAACCCCACCGCTGCTCGGAAGGCTGCTGCCCGGAGGCGAAGGCGCCTGACCGCCATGGTATTCATGCAAATTGCCTTTTTGCGCCATCTTGGTAACGTGCCGTTCAAGGTCAGGCGCTTGGCGATGTAAGGAATACTGTAATGCGTACCATCTGGTTCTTGCTGCTCCCGGGCACCCACATCCTTGATCTCGGCGGCCCGTTACAAATCATGGCGAGCCTCGAAGAACTCCAGCTGGCACCGGTCAACGTACGTTGCATAGCCGCCAGACAACAGGTCAGCAGTTTCCAGGGCGTGACATTGAGTGGCCTGCACCAGTTGCCTGAGCGGCTCGCACCGCAGGACTTGCTGTTCGTGGTAGGCAACAAGCTCTCTGCGACACCCGCCGAAACAGCGATATTGACCGCCACCGCCCTGTGGCTGGCGAAGGTGGTCAGGCAAACGCCGGATATAAAGCTGTGCTCCATATGCACCGGTGCGTTCCTGCTGGGCGAAGCTGGCTTGCTGGATGGCCGGCAATGCACCACGCACCATCGTTATGTCGACTTGCTTCGGTCGCGCTACCCAGCAGCCAAGGTGCTGGAGAACCGCCTGTTCGTCGAGGACGATGGCGTGTTCACCTCGGCAGGCGTGTCCAGCGGAACCGACCTGGCGTTGCACATCGTCAGCCTGGAATTTGGCAAGGTAGTGGCCAACCAGGTGGCGCAGGAGCTGGTCATCTACCGTCGCCGCGCTGGCGAAGATGTGCAACTGCGCGCGGCTGACCTGGCGCGCAACCACATCCACCCGTTGGTGCATGCGGCCCAGGACTACATCGATGCACACCTGGGTACCCACTTCAGCTTTGAACAACTGGCCAGCCAGTTCAATGTCAGCTACCGGCACCTGGCGCGGCTGTTCCGCGATAATACCGGTCAAACGCTGCAGAGCTACCTGCGCACCCAACGCATCGACCTGGCCCGTGAACTTTTGCGCAGCAGCCACCTGAACGTGGAACAGATCGCCGAACGTTGCGGCTACGGCAGCAGCCATGCCTTTCGCCTGGCATGGCGTCAGGAAATGCCGCAACCGCCACTGCAGTTTCGCCATGCTCTGGCCCACGAGGGCGCCTAGATTTCGACTGCTATCGCTCGCTTATCGCAGTCGGGGCGAAGCTTTCGGTGAAAAACTCCACCACGGCCCGGCGCGACGCGTCGCGCGCTGCCGGGTCAGGTGCCGAACGCCCCACGCCGCCCTGGCCACGATGCAGGAACGGGTCCTGATACTCCTGGGCGGCCTCCAGCCCATTGAAACCGTGCTCTGCGCCGGGGTAAACCAGCACCTGCGCCCGCGCCTGGTCTTCGCTGGGCAGGGTTGAAATAAGCGACGGGCAGGCACCCGGGTCATCGTCGTACTGGTCGTTTTCTCCTACCAGCACCAGCAAGCGCGCCGGGGCCAGGTGCTTGAAGGTATAACCCGGCACATGGTTGTAACCCCAGCACACGGGGTAGAACGCGGCCATCGAGATGGGACGTACGCCTGAGGCTTGCTCCAGCTCGTCATTGATGGGTGCAGAGGCGGCGAGCATGGCCTGTACGCCCCCCCAGGAAAACCCGAGCACCCCCACGCGGTGGCCGTCGACGCCAGGCTGCTTGGCCAGGTAAGCCAGGGCGCCTGCCAGGTCCGACAGGGTATCGTGCACGCGTGGCGGCCGCCCTTGTGCTCCGCCTGTGAGCCTGCGCGCGCCCCACATGTCCAACTCCAGCGTTGCGATGCCGCGGGCATTCAGGTCACCGCCATGCAACGGACCGCGCGAATCCATCCCCGCCGAGCCATGCAGGATGATCACGGCCGGTACCGGCCCCGCGGCTTTGGCCGGCAGCGACAACACGGCCGGAACCCGAATCGGTATCGCCTTGCCAGCGGATGGCAGTGGCTGACTATAGAAAGAGACCAGCCGTTTGCTGACCGTGGCAACGGTGCCGCTGTCGCCAGCGGCGACCTCAGCCCGGGCCGTTGCGAACTGAAGGGCGCAGCCCAGCACCAAGCTGATGGCCATTACTTTGAACATCTGGTTACCCCTGAACGTCATGAGCGGGTGTTGAACCGGCACCCGTTATCGAAAATTGACGGCGCCCGGCATCAGCCGCACATCGCCAGTACTGCCAGGCCGTCGACATGCCATTGGGTGAATGCCAACGGGTCGAGCATCGCCATGCCCGTCATCACGCAACTCGCCAGCGCGAAAGCCACGGCATAGAAGCGCACTTCCTTCACGCAGGCCGTGCCATACACCGCGATCAGTGCAAGGATCTGCACCCCCACGGCGAACACGCCAATGCCGAATCCTGAAGCGAGCAGTTCAGTCATTGAACACCGCGTTCCGGGCACGGCCGACCGGCACTGTCATGGATGGTTGCAAGGACACGGCGTGGAAAGCCTGTTGCAGGTCGGCCTTGATATCGTCCACACGCTCCAGGCCGACGCACAACCTGATCAAACCATCCGTGATACCCGCCTGATGCCGCGCCTGTGCGTCCAGCCGCCCGTGCGTGGTTGTGGCCGGATGCGTGACCATGCTGCGGGTGTCGCCAATGTTGGTACAGCGCGCCACGCAACGCAGTTGGTCAATCCATTGCCAGGCTGCGGCCTGGCCCCCGACGATCTCGAAAGCCAACAGCCCGCCATGGCCGTCCTGCTGGCGGCATGCCAATGCGTGCTGGGGGTGGTGCTCGAGGCCGGTGTAATGCACCGCCGTCACCAGGTCCTGATGGGCAAGCCAACGGGCCAGCTCGAAGGCGCTCTCCTGCGCCCGCATCATCCTGACTTCAAGGGTTTCCAGGCTTTTGAGCAGCAGCCAGGCGTTGAACGGGCTGCAGGAAATGCCCAAGGTACGCAGAACACCCCGCAACACCTGAATGAGGCTTTGCGAACCGGTCACGACGCCCGCCAAGGCACGCCCTTGGCCATCCATGTACTTGCCGGCGGAGTGGATGACCAGGTCCGCTCCCAGTGTGTGGGGCCGCTGAAAAACCGGGGTAAGCAAGGTGTTGTCCACCACCAGCAACGCGCCTTTTTCATGTGCCAGCAAGCTTATGGCGCGGATATCACCGATTTTCAGCAGCGGATTGGAGGGCGACTCCAACACCACCAGACGGGTCCTGCCGTCGATTGCCGAGGTCCACTGCGCCAGGTCTGTCAAATCGACGAACCGGGCCTCGATCCCGAACCGGGCCATGTAGTAGCTGAAGGCATTGACGGTAGTGCCGAACACGTCACGGCTGCAGACAATGTTGTCACCTTGCTGGAGAAAGGCGTGACAAAGCGCGGTGAAAGCGCCCATGCCGGAAGCGAACGCCACTGCGCTTTCAGCGTTTTCCAACGCTGCCACACGGCTTTCAAACGCTTGAACGGTCGGGTTGGTGAACCGGCTGTATACATTGCCCTGCTGTTGCCCGCTGAAGCGCTCGCAAGCCTCTTTCGCTGAAGCGAAGGTATAGGCGGACGTCATGGCCAAAGGCTCGCAGAACACATCGGACAGGTCACTGACCCGGTGAGCATGCAGCGCCCTGGTTGCATTGAAATCAGTTGCGTTGAAATCATCCAGGCCAATCACGGTAGATTGCATGGGTTTGCGCCTCCTTGTTTGCATTGAACAATGGGCAATTGATTGGTGGACTATTCAGGTTCGGCGAGTTGAGCGGCCAGGGTTTCGCTTGATGGGCGAACCGCTATCAGCCACAACGATGCCAGGGCAGCCACCGCCGTGGCCGTGGCCAGGCCGGCCAAGGTCAGCTGATAGCTTTGATGCCGGTCGAAATCCAGTGCGCCCAGCTGCGTGGCAACCAACGCGCCAAGTTGATGTACCAGGAACAGCATCCCGAACACCTTGCCTTTGATTTCGGCGCCATACAGCGCGAAGCAAAAGGCAGACGTGAGCACCACCGTTCCGAGGTAACTGGCGCCAAACAGCACAGCGAACACGTAGGTTCCGAGAGGCCCAGGCGTGGTCAGCAGCACGATGACCGCAGCGGTTCGCAGCAGGTAGAACATCATCAGCAGCAGCCCCTTGTTGTAGCGGGTGGCCAACCAGCCCGCCAGCAGGCCACTGACCAGCTCCAGCACACCTAACAGGCTCAGGCCGCTGGCCTGTACCGAACTGGGCAGCGCCTCACCCTGCCAGAACGACACCAGGTGAACATCGATGAACGCCATGGTGGCACCACAACTGGCAAAACTGAGGGCCAGCACGAAGAAGCGCGGATCACGCAGCAGAAACGTCACCGGATGCCTGACCTTTGCCGCCTGCGGGTCCGGCTTCAACGGCACGGTGCGGGATACCCAATACAGCGCCAGGCTCAGAGGCACCAGGAAGATCAGGCCAACCCAGGAGAACACCGACTGCCAGGGCACGCTCTGCTGCAGCATGATCCACAACGGCGACAGCACGATGAAGCCGATGGAGGTGCCGTTGGTGACGAATGCGAAAGCGAAGGCCTTGAACCGTTCGGCGACCAGGCGATCGACCAGAATACCCATGGGTACATAGGTCATCGCAGCAAGGGCAAAGGCGCCGAGCAGGCCATACAACAGGGTGAACACCAGCAGGTGCGAGCCCGCGAAGGTCACGCCCAGCAGCACCACCCCGCCGCTGACACTGCCCAGGGCCACCGTGCTCAAGGGGCCGACCCTGTCGCTCAACCAACCCACCACAGGCGATACCAGGCCGATGGTCAGGACGAACAGCGATCCTGCCGTGGCCAAGGCTGCGCGCCCCTCGCCAAAGTGGGAGGCCAGGTCGACGAAGTAGACCTGGTACAACCCCTTCAAGGCGCTGGACAGGAACATCACCACGAAGCCGACTACCAGCACCGAGACGATCAAGGTAGAGCTGAATTTCTGTTTCATGGGCAATCCTTATCGTGTGGGCATTACACCGCCTCGGCTTGCGGAGCTCGGCAATACGCCTGGTACATGTTTTCGTACATCGCGTAGAACAGCTGGCAGGTGTGGTCTACCGCCTGCAACGCCTCTTCCTGCATCTGCGCCGTGGTGCACAACTGCGAGACAAGGTCCAGGCCTTCATTGACATGGCCCACGTCTTCCTTCTGGTGTACCGAAAAGAACAGCAAGTCTTGTTCGGCCAGGCCATAGGCACGCCCCAGCAGCACATGCCGTGCATCACCTGCGACGGTCTCGAGGTTCTGCCCCTCGCTGGCGATCATCACTGCTGCCGCACCAATGTGATAACGCGCCGGGTCACGTACCGCTTGCAGGCGGAAATCGATCAACTCCCATGTAGCTGGCAGCGGTTGCTCGGCATCACGCTCGGCATCGCTGATACCGAGCGCCCTCAGGAAGTTCTGCATGAGCACGACATGATTGTCGGTGCGGGACAGCCGACCGGTTTCTTCTTCGAAACAATTGGTGATCAGCGCCCGCTTGTGAGCGGGCAGCGGGCAGTGGAAGAACAAGTGCTCGACATAGGTCAGGAAATACTTGGTGAGCTGGTAGCCTTGCAGCGCGACCTTGCGCAGCAGCGGCCTGTTGCCCTCAGGCGCAAGCAGTTCCTTGAAAATCGGGTGGGACAAGGTCAGATGGTGGTGCAGCTTCTGCTCCAACTGATCGCGAAAGTCTGCGGTAGATAAGGCCATTGGGGGTGTTCCTTGGGTCAGAAAGGCGGGTGCCGTTGACGGCGATGGCCGCAGGCAGTGTCGACGAAGGGCAAGTCAGTTCAGGTTGAGTCGCAGCGCAAGGCCTTCCACGGACTGGGCCATGTAATGGCCGCGGTGCTTCACGCCGTCGACCCGTGCGTAGTCGTCCAGCACGCCGTAGGTCTGGAACCCGAAGGTTTGCCATAACCGGTGCGCCCGGGTGCCCTCGCGTACATCCAGGGTCAACAGCTCGATACCTTGGGCCTGGCACAGGCGCACGACTTCCCTGAAAGCCCTTGCCACCAGGCCGGTCCCGCGATAGGCCGGATGCACCACGCCCTTGCTCAGGTCGGCAATATGCCGGCAGTTCGGCATGCTGCTACGCGAAACAATGACCAGGCAGGCAGGCCCGGCCATTGCCTGGCCGAGCAAGACGTGGGTATTGCCGCCTTGGATGCGCTCTTGCAACGCGGCAGTGAATTCGACGCTCTGCCCGGCAGACATCTTGTGCTCGTAACCCAGAACACCGCCATCGCCAACCGTGCTGTTGATGAGTTGCATGATGGCCGGCGCGGTATCGCTGTCGGCCTGGCGCAACCACTGCAACTGTGGCTCGCCAGGGGCCATCTGCTTTGAAGAGAGGGTGTTCATTGCGTAAATCCCTTGTGCGTACAAGCAGGGATTTAAACGTTTAAGGGCGACGGCGGGTAAGAAGGGAACCGGACAGGAAGCGGAAGGATAGTGACATGCACGACCAAAATGCCATCAGCGCCAGAGGGCCGGGGGGGGACGAGATCGGCCAGGCCGCGTACCGACATATCTACCACCGCTTTTCCGTACCCCTGCTTCAACCTTGCCGGCTTCCTCTCAGCGCAAGGGTACCCCCATGCATTCGACTCGCATCAACGTGATGGGCACGCATTACGTTATAGACCACCTCGGCCATGTGCCTCGCCCCGATCGTGAAGCCAACCGCGCCATCCGCCAATGGCTCGCGCAGCAAGGCCATGACCTGGATCCTGACCAGCTCGACGTCGTTACCCTCAACTACTGCCCGGACGGTGCAGGTGGCCAGTTGGCCGCGATCAGCCAACGCACCAGCCTGCCCCAGGCACTGCTGGGCAACTGGCAGGGCGAGTCGGCCAGTGACCTGTTCGGCAAGCTGCTGCAAGCACCGTGGGCAGGTACATTGCCCGCAGGCCCGCTACGGTTGGTGGACACCCTCCCGGCACCCGCCTTCAATAACTACGGGGCACCCTTCGAAGTATTCAACGGCCTGTTCCGGCGCACTGCCCCGCAACGCTACGACGCTTCCACCCATTTGCCGGTAAGCGCCGAAGCCTTCCAGCAGTTCATCACCCAACTGGATTTCCAGCATCCTTTCAAGGCGGCGCTGGATGCCTACTGGCGAGACCATCTGCGCAGTCACAGGCTGGCGCTGAAGCTCAATTTCATCGCAGCTTGCAATAAACAGGTCAGCGAAGGCAGCCTCAGCGAGCCGGCGCGGCAACTGGTCTGGCAAGCGGCCGGGCTGATGCCACGGCGCAACAGGCTGCGACGCAGCACGTTGAGCATCTACGGCTATGCAGCGACCGACCTGCTGTACCTGAACGACCCCGCCACAGACATGACGGTGCTGTACGTACCTGGCAACAGCTCACCGTTGCTGACGTTCAGCAGCGAACGAGAATTGAAGGCCTGGGTCGGCGAACAATGCAAAGACCCGACCAAACGCCAGGCCCTGAAACAGCACTTTCGCCTGGCCGATTGCCCGCAAGGTCTAGATTTCAGCGGCCTGGACACTGCGATGGAGGGGCTGGGTGCCTACCCTGAGCGTCACCTGCTACCGCCCGAACACGGCTATTTCAACGACGACGGCACCTGGCCGCCGCAGACCTATGTCAATTATCGACCTACCAAGTACAACCCAAGGATCAAGGGCGACCTGTTCCAGGCGTTGGCCGAGCGCCAGCGTCAGCGCAGCTACGACGATGCCGCGTTTCTGATCACGGCTGACAGCGAAGTCATCAAGGCCAGGTGGCGTGGCTACCTGGCCACTACGCTCAACCTGCTGGCGCCACTGTGCCTGGTGGTACCCGGCCTGGGGCCGCTGCTAGCCATCGGTGGCATCGCCCAGCTTGGCCTGGGGCTCGACCAGGCAATCAACGGCAAGTCACTGCAGCAGCAGCAGGAAGGCATCGGCAACATCACCTGGGGCCTGTTCAACGCCTTGCCCCTGGCGGCAGGCGCTGCCGCAAGGGCCCAGGCGTTGTTCGAATTCAAGGTCGAGGGTTTCGCGCCACCGATGCGGCTGAATGAACAGATCGGCTACCCCCTGAGCCCGCTCTCGCCACCGCGCTTCCCCGAGCCCGAGGGCGCACGCTATTTCCATATCACCGACCCGATAGAGCCACTGGAGGACGCTGACGAGGCGGTTGCCCACGCCGTCATTCGTACACCCCAGTACGATGGTGAGCCAGACACCCTGGCAGCGAACATCGATGGCTACAACGCCAGGGTGATCTACGACATGGAGCGGGACGTATTCATTCGGGCCGAAGACCTGAACCAGGTCGACCCTGTCGGCTTCGTGGCGGTACCCGGCAGCCGGAACCTGCGCCCCGCGCCGCAAGGGCGCGTGGTGACCCATGCGATGCGCAGTCGTACCTTGCGGGCGCTGGGCGTGGACCTGCCATTGCCGCTACAGGTGCCGGCCAGAGCCCCGGGCAGTTGGCCAATACCCAAGCACATCTCCTGCCTGTGGGTCGGTGACCAGATCATCGGCCCGGAGCTGCTGGCCAACCTGGGCCAGAACGCAGCGCGGTTGCAAGGCAGTGAATACAGCATGCGGTTGTTCCTTTCCAGCACTGCCCGGCAGGCGTATGCCGAAAACCTGGATCTGCTGGCCAGTCATGCCCCGGGCTTGCAGGTGCTGCCGCTGGAAGAGCAGGCCTTCTTCAGGGCTTTCCGCCAAAGCAGGTACTACGCGCAATACGACGCTGCCCTGGATGGCAACGGTGGTGTTGCCCGCAACTATGCATCGGCATGCGATGTGCTGCGCTACCCGATGCTGCACCACGAAGGTGGCTTGTACATGGATGTCGATGACACCTTGCTCGCGCCAGGCGAATACTCATTGATCATCGACGGGCAACCGGTAGGTGCCGCCGGTGAAACCATCGATAAGGTCGAGTTGAGCACCGACGCCAATGGGCTGCTGCTGGCACCGCCCATGTCCAATGAAAAGATGAGCATGAACAGCCTCTACAACTCCAGCCTTATCGGCAGCCACCCCGGCAACCCCACCTTGGAGGCCATTTCCGAAGAGATGTACGCACGCTACCAGCTCAATCGCGACTTCTACGACAGCAAGCCCAGCCTGGCTGAAGACCCGAGGAATTTCTATAAGTATGCCAGCCGCCTGAGCTACCTCACCGGCCCTGCCCTGCTAAGCGACGTGGTCGATCGGCAACTGCCGAGCCTGCGTATCCTGCGCCAGCTCACCAATCTCTATGGGATGCCGCGCATCAACGCCTACCGGTTCGTCGATCTGCCACGCATGCGCGATTCGGTAAGTACGCTCCTGCCCCTGAACCGCTTCGCCAGTGTCGGTGGCAACCATTCCTGGAGCCGAACATGAACCCGCGCCAACCTGTGGTCGGCGCAGCCGGTCAAGACTACATCAAGGCGATGCTGGGTTCCGTGCCTCGCCCAGACCGCAGTGCCAGTGCAGCCATCCGCGAATGGGCCAGCCAGCAGCGTCTGGACGTGGAACCCGACAACACGCTTGCAGTGACCTTGCATTGCAAATTCGTTCCCAAGCGGGGCTGGCTGGCCAAGATCGTCCAACAAATGAGCCTGACCGAAGCGCTGCTTGGCAACTGGCAGCAAAGCGGCTACTCCAAGGTTGCCGAGCAAACCGCGCAGCTGCTGCTAAGAGGCGGGACGGCCACCGTCGACTTGCTAGGCGTACTGGCGGAGCTGTCACTGCCACATGGTCGAGCGCCCTGGGCCCAGGCCTTCAGCCATGGTCAGGTGACGATCGTCGATGAATTGCCAGGAAGCGGCCTGGACCACGACATCGATGTGCACACCGAATTCCACGGCCTTTTTCGCCAGACCGCCCCCATGCGCTACGACGCCAGCACTTATGTCCAGTTCGATGCCAGGACTTTCCAGTCCTTCATCTGGCAACTCGACTTCCAGGGCGTATTCAAACGCCAGCTCGATGACTTCTGGGCCCATGCCGCCAGCCAGTACAGCGTCAGCGCGTGCATCGCATTCCTCGCTGCCTGCAACCGGCAGGCATTGCGGGGCAACCTCAGTGAACAGGGGCGCAGCCTGGCGTGGCGGGCGGCAGGCGTGGAACGCTGGCACCACGGCGCCAGCCTCAGTGCCAACGGGGTAGACGCCAGGCTGCTGAACATCAATGGCTACCCATCAAGCGACATCCTCTGCCTGAGCGATACGCGCAGCCGCCTGACCTTGCTGTACATACCGGGCAATGCGGCGCCGTTGCATGAGTTCGCCAACCCGGGCGCCATGCGTGCGTGGCTTGCCAGGCAATGCCGCGACGCCGACAAACGGGCGGCCCTGCTTGCCCACTTCAGTGCCTGCGATATTCCCGACAGGATCGGCCGGTCGGGGTTGCGTCGGGTACTTCAGGGCATGGGCGATTTCCCGCCCCGCCAGATCATCCTGCCTGCAACCAGCGTGTATCGCCTGGTCAGGGTATGGAACCCGCATACCCTGATCAACTACAAGGCAGACACTTACAGCCCACGCGTCGAACACAACCTGTTCGACGCATTGACGGTGGCCCAACGTCAACGCAGCCAATCCGACGCCGACTTCCTGATCACGCGCGACAGTGAAGTGACCAAGGCCGCATGGCGCAGCTATTTCTACCTGACCATGAACCTGGCCACACCGTTTCTGCTGGTGGTTCCCGGACTGCTACCCCTGGCTGCCGTGGCCGGGGTGACCCAATTTACAGTGGGCCTGGACCAGGCGCTGCACGGCAAGGACTTGAACCAACAGCTCGAAGGCGCGGAGCAGGCCGTGTTCGGCCTGCTGAACGCAGCCCCGGGGCTGGCGCGCGGGCTCAAGGCGAGCAAGGCGCTGTTCGGCCGACGCCCTATTGGCTTCATCAAACCGGTGAGGATCAATGGCCGCGTAGGTTACCCGCTGAGCCCGGTGTCGCCGCCACGCTGGCCCGGCCCTGCGATGACACCCTATTTCCGGGACCTCGCAGAAGCAGGTGACCAAGTGGCTGCCACCTGGCCCGGCGCCGACTCACACGTTGCCCGCTGCGTAACGCGGCGCAGGGCATTCGGCACGGGTGACGAACTGATCGGCGATGTGGGCAATGGCCCGCACCCGCTCTACTACGACGCCCGACAGGACAGTTTCGTGCTCAAGTACCCCAACGGCACACGCGGCGCCCAGCACTATGTGGCCAGCACCGACCCGCTGCAGCCCTCGATCAGCCGGCTGCTGCCCGATACGGACCCGTCGCGGGAAATCAGCCCGGCATCGCGCTCGCGTACGCTGCGGGCACTGGGTATCGATCTGCAGCTGCCCGTCGACCTCGACGCCCTGGGGACCGCACCAGGCATACCCGTCCCCAGGCAGGTTTTTCACATCTGGCTGGGTGACAGGACGATCGCCGGTGATTACCTGGCTGCGCTCCACAACAACGTACAGGCACTGCGCAACAGCGATTTCACGCTCAAGCTCTACCTCTCCAATGCAAACCCTCAGGCATTCGAACGCAACATGACCCTGCTGCAGCCCCGCATCGCCGAGGGGCTGAAGGTGGCGGTGCTGGAGCACCAGACCTTCTATCGCCAGTTCGAGGCAAGTGAATACTTCGGCCAGTACCAGGCTGCGCTGGAAGGGAATGGCGGTGTGGCGAGCAACTTCTCCTCGGCCTCGGACATCTTGCGCTACCGCGTCCTGCACAGCGAAGGGGGCATCTACCTAGATATTGACGACCATCTGCTGGTCGAGCCGGACGCAACCGGGCAGCTGCGGGCAAAGATCGACAGCGTACCGCTCACCACGCCACTCGACGGGCTGCTGCTGAGGAGCCCGGTGTGCAATGCGCAATTGGGCATGTATACCAGCTACAACACCAGCATGATTGGTAGCCGTGCTGGCAATCCGGTGCTGAATGCCATATCCGACGAGATACTGACCCGCTACCTCACCCCAGAGGGCCAGGCGTTCTACCAGGTCCCCAAGCCGCCGCGACAGTATGCGGCGGCATTCCAGGCCTATACCGAAAGGCTCAACACGCTGACCGGGCCTGCGGTGCTCAACCACGTGATCGACCAACGTCTACCTGAGCTGTACACCTTCAGGCAGGTGGCAGACCTGGCAAACATGCACACCCTGAACTACGACGCGCTGCTGGATGAAGCAGCACAACGGCGTGCAGAGCTGCGCTTGCTGCCACTGGAAGAGGTCGCAATGGCGGGGAACGCACAGGGCTACTGACTGCCGAGCGAGCCTGCACGGCCGCTGCAGCAGATGGCCGCCCAATGCTCATGGCAATCAGTTGCTGCGATGCAGCTTGCTCATCAGCTCGGCCTCGGCCTGGGTGAGGCCGCAGCTTTCGGTCAGCTCGGCCACGCTGGCCCCCATGCCCACCAGCTTGGCCGCCTGGGTGAAGGTGACGTTGTGCGGGTCGCGTTGCTCCAGCTGCTGGATCTTGTCTGGCAGCGGAGCAACCGCCACGCGCAGGTCATGCAGCGCCTCGCCCATGCGCACGGTACCGTTCTGGTAGTCGTCCAGGCGCTTGGCCAGGTCCTTGATGCGCTGGTCACGCAGCGCATCACCCGCCGCCTGCTGCGCAGCCAGCTCGCGCTGGCGCTTGCTGTAGTTGAGGAAAAACCACAGGCTCAGCGCCCAGACCAGCGCCAGGAAGATGACAGCAACCTCTAGGATCAACTCAGATATTCTCCAGCTCGGACCATTCTTCCTCGGTCATCATCTTGTCCAGCTCGACCAGGATCAACAGCTCGCCGTTCTTGTTGCAAACACCCTGGATGAACTTGGCCGACTCTTCGTTACCCACGTTCGGCGCGGTCTCGATCTCGGACTGACGCAGGTACACCACCTCGGCCACGCTGTCGACCAGGATCCCGACCACTTGCTTGTCGGCCTCGATGATGACGATACGGGTGTTGTCGGTGACTTCGGTCGGCATCAGGCCAAAGCGCTGGCGGGTGTCGATCACGGTCACCACGTTGCCGCGCAGGTTGATGATGCCCAGCACATAGCTTGGCGCACCCGGCACCGGGGCGATCTCGGTGTAGCGCAACACTTCCTGCACCTGCATCACGTTGATGCCGTAGGACTCATTGTCCAGACGGAAGGTAACCCACTGCAGGATCGGATCTTCGGAACCTTGTGCAGACGACTTTTTCATTCCCCTACCCTCAAAATCCGCCATCGGCGGTGTGTTCGGTGTCATTTCTGTTTGGCGTGCATCTGCTTGACCGCGCCACTGGCGATCAGCTCGGCCAGTGCCGCGACGTCGAGCAGTGCACACATGTGTTCAATCACCGTGCCGGCCAGCCACGGGCGCTGGCCACGCTGGCTGCGCCACTTGATCTCGGACGGGTCCAGACGCAGCGAGCGGCTGACCTGGTGCACGGCCAACCCCCATTCGTAGCCCTGCACGGAAATCACGTATTGCAGGCCTTGGCGAAAATCATCCCGGTAGCGGTCGGGCATCACCCAACGCGCGGTATCCAGCACCTTCAGGTTGCCGGCCTGGCAGGTCAGGATGCCGAGGAACCAGTCGGGCTGGCCGAACAGCGGTGTCAGTTCCTGGCCGGCCAGGGTGTAGATCGAGCCAAGGCACACCAGCGGCACCGCCAGGGTCAGCCCGGCCACATCGAACAGCAGGCATTCGAACGGCTCGGCGGCCCAGGCCGGGCGGCCATCGACCGTGGCCGGGGGCACAGGCACCTGCGGCGCCGGCAGGTGCACATCCACCAGCGGCACTGCCGGTTCCACGGTTTGCTCTTCGACCAGCACCGGGATGCTTGCCTCGGCCACCACTTCGCGCTCGACCACCGTCACCACCGGCGCTTCCACCGGCATCACACGGGGCAGCACCGCCAGCCTGGGCTCGGCGAATGGCCGTGGTGCGGGGCTGACGGTTGCTTCGGCTGGCGCAGGCCTGGCTTGCTGCAAGGCATCACGCGCCTGCTCTTCGCGCACCGCTTCGGCGAACTCGTCCGCCGCCGCTGGCGCCTCGAACAGGTCTTCAGCTTCGGTGGCCTCCTGCAGCAGGCCGTCGAGGTATGACTGCAGGGCCATCTGTGGCCGGGTATTGGTTTGCCGAGTCTGGGTCATCAGGCCACCTGCGCTGCAGTCTTGTAGGTCAGCAGGTGCTTGAGCAGCGCCCGATAGGCAATCAGGCCGCGGCTCTTGCTGTCGAATTGCGAGGGTGTGACGCCCTTGCGGCTGGCATCGCGCAGGCGCGTATCCACCGGGATGTAGCCCTGCCACACATGTTGGTCGTAGGTGTCTCGCAGCAGCTTGAGCGTGGCCAGCGAGGCCTGGGTACGGCGGTCGAACAAGGTCGGCACTATCTGGTACGGCAGCGCCTGTTTGCGCGAACGGTTGACCATGGCCAAGGTACCGACCATGCGCTCCAGGCCCTTGACCGCGAGAAATTCGGTTTGCACCGGGATAACCAGCTGCTGGCTGGCTGCCAGGGCATTGACCATCAGCACGCCGAGCAAGGGTGGGCTGTCGATCAGGGCAAAGTCGAAATCCTGCCACAGCTGCGCCAGACTCTTGGCGATCACCAGGCCCAGGCCGTTCTGCCCCGGTGACTGGCGCTCGAGCACCGCCAGCGCGGTGCTCGACGGCAACAGCGAGATGCGCTCGTCACTGGTGGGCAGCAGCAGTTGCCCGGGCAGGCCCTCGGGTACCGCGCCCTTGTGCAGGAACAGGTCGTAGCAGCTGTGCTCCAGGGCATCGGGGTTGTGCCCGAAATAACTGGTCATCGAGCCGTGCGGGTCGAGGTCGACAACGACCACACGCTTGCCGGCCTCGGCCAGCAGGCCGGCCAGGGCGATGGTAGTGGTGGTCTTGCCGACGCCACCTTTTTGATTGGCTACTGCCCAGACTCTCATCAAGCAAACTCTATCTATTGATTTGGCAGGGACACTGTAGAAAACAACTCTTTAAAAGCCTGCACGATTCCTGTGGGAGCGGGCGAGCCCGCGAACACCGGCGCAGCCGGTGCCATTCACCGCGTCGTCTGCTTCGCGGGCATGCCCGCTCCCACAGGGGACAGCGCCATCTTCAACATCGTGTTCATAGCAACGTCGGGGAATTGACGGATCACTGCCCCGCCACCGTCGCAGGCGTTGCTGGTGCACTTTGTGTGCCAGCCCGACGCAATGCGGCATCCGGCGTGGCATTTGCACTGCCCGTTCCAGTCAGGCTGCGGCGCACATCGAGGTTGCGCGAAATCACCAGCACCACGCGGCGGTTGCGCGCACGGCCTTCGGCAGTGTCGTTGCTGGCCACCGGCTGGTACTCGCCATAGCCGACCGAGGCCATGCGTGCCGGGTTGACCCCTTCCATGGCCAGCAGGCGCACGATGCTCGCCGCCCGCGCCGATGACAGCTCCCAGTTGGTCGGGTACTGCGCGGTGCGGATCGGCAGGTTGTCGGTAAAGCCCTCGACATGCACCGGGTTGGCGAACGGCTTGAGAATGCCGGCCACCTTCTCGATGATGGCAAACGCCTTGTCGCTGGGCATGGCATCGCCACTGCCGAACAACAACGAGGAATTGAGCTCGATCTCGATCCACAGCTCATTGCCGCGCACAGTCATCTGGTCGCTCTTGATCAGGTCGCCAAAGGCATCGCGCACGTCATCGCTGATGGTTTTCAGCGGGTCGGCACTGCTCGCCCCAAGTCCCGCATCGGTCTGCTCGCTGTCCTTCACCAACGGTTCGGCCGGGCGCACGCTCAGCGGCCGCTCTTCACCGATGGGGATCGGCTTCATGCTGCGCTCGGGGTCGTTGAACACCCCGAGCAAGGCCTGGGAAATGACCTTGTACTTGCCCTCGTTGATCGAGGAAATCGAGTACATCACCACGAAAAAGGCGAACAGCAGGGTAATGAAGTCGGCGTACGACACCAGCCAGCGTTCGTGGTTTTCGTGTTCCTCGGTATGACGACGGCGACGCATGGGTTACTCCATGAAGCCTTGCAGCTTCAGCTCGATCGAGCGCGGGTTCTCACCCTCGGCAATCGACAGCAGGCCCTCTAGCAGCATCTCGCGGTAGCGCGACTGGCGCATGACGATGGCCTTGAGCTTGTTGGCGATCGGCAGCAGCACCAGGTTGGCGCTGGCCACCCCGTAGATGGTCGCGACGAAGGCCACGGCAATGCCGTTGCCCAGTTGCGACGGGTCGGCCAGGTTGCCCATCACGTGGATCAGGCCCATCACCGCACCGATGATGCCGATGGTCGGCGCGTAGCCGCCCATGCTCTCGAACACCTTGGCAGCCTGGATATCACGGCTTTCCTGGGTCAGGAAGTCGACTTCGAGAATACTGCGGATAGCCTCCGGCTCCGCGCCATCCACCAGCAACTGCAGGCCCTTGCGCGCATAAGGGTCAGGCTCGCCGTCGGCCACCCCTTCCAGGCCCAGCAGGCCTTCCTTGCGCGCGGTCAGGCTCCAGTTGACGACGCGGTCGATCCCGCCCGCCAGGTCGACCCGTGGCGGAAACAGGATCCAACGCAGAATCTGCAAGGCACGCTTGAACGACGACAGCGGCGACTGCAGCAAGGCAGCCGCCAGCGTGCCGCCCAGTACGATCAGCGCCGCCGGGCCATTGATCAGGGCGCCGACATGGCCGCCTTCGAGAAAGTTGCCACCGACGATGGCGACAAAGGCAAGGATCAGGCCGATCAGGCTGAGCACGTCCATCAGACGCACGCCTCCACCAGGTGCTTGCCGATTTCGTCCAGGCTGTACACCGCGTCAGCCAGGTTGGCCTTGACAATGGCCATGGGCATGCCATAGATCACGCAGCTGGCTTCATCCTGGGCCCACACCGTACTGCCGCCCTGCTTGAGCAGGCGCGCACCTTCACGGCCATCGGCGCCCATGCCGGTAAGCACCACCGACAGTACCTTGTCGCCATACGACTTGGCCGCCGAGCCGAAGGTGATGTCCACGCACGGCTTGTAGTTCAGGCGCTCGTCACCGGGCAGGATCTTCACCGTGCCACGGCCGTCGATCATCATCTGCTTGCCACCTGGGGCCAGCAGGGCCAGGCCCGGGCGCAGCATGTCGCCGTCCTCGGCTTCCTTGACGCTGATGCGGCACAGTTTGTCCAGGCGTTCGGCAAAGGCCTTGGTGAACGCCGCCGGCATGTGCTGGATGAGCACGATCGGCGCCGGGAAGTTGGCCGGCAGCTGGGTCAGCACGCGCTGAAGGGCGACCGGGCCGCCGGTGGAGGTGCCGATGGCCACCAGCTTGTATGGCTTGCGCTTGGGTGCCGGCGAGTGTGCTGGCGCTGCCGCCGGGGCCGCCGCACGCGCAGGCGCAGGCGCAGGCGTACGCGCCGCTGCCGGGCTGGCGAAACCGCTGGCGGGTGCGTGGCTGCTGCCTGCCGGCGCTGGTGCGGCAACCGGCGCGGGGCTGGCGTAGCTGCCAAAACGGCGGTTGCTGCGGGAAATGGTATGCACCTTCTCGCACAGCAGTTGCTTGACCTTGTCGGGGTTGCGCGAGATGTCCTCGAAGTTTTTCGGCAGGTAATCCACCGCACCGGCATCCAGCGCATCGAGGGTGACACGGGCGCCTTCATGGGTCAGCGACGAGAACATCAACACCGGCGTCGGGCAGCGCTGCATGATGTGCCGCACTGCGGTGATGCCATCCATCATGGGCATTTCGTAGTCCATGGTGATGACATCGGGCTTGAGCGCCAGCGCCTGGTCGATTGCTTCCTTGCCGTTGGTCGCGGTACCCACTACCTGGATCGTCGGATCCGCCGAGAGGATTTCCGAGACGCGGCGGCGGAAGAAACCGGAATCATCCACCACCAGGACCTTGACTGCCATAAACACTCCATTAGGTGGCGCAACCCGCCAGGGTGCGCCACCGAAATCAAATACGCCGCGCGGCGTAACGCTTGAGCATGCTCGGGACGTCGAGAATCAACGCAATGCGACCGTCGCCGGTGATGGTGGCCCCGGACATGCCCGGGGTGCCCTGCAGCATCTTGCCCAGCGGCTTGATTACCACTTCTTCCTGGCCAACCAGTTGATCGACGACAAAGCCGATACGCTGGGTACCGACCGACAGGATCACCACGTGGCCCTCATGCTGCTCTTCGTGCACCTGGCCCTGGACAAGCCAGCGCTTGAGGTAGAACAGCGGCAGCGCCTTGTCGCGCACGATCACCACTTCCTGGCCGTCGACCACGTTGGTACGCGACAGGTCGAGGTGGAAGATCTCGTTGACGTTGACCAGCGGGAAGGCGAACGCCTGGTTGCCCAGCATCACCATCAGGGTGGGCATGATCGCCAGGGTCAGCGGCACCTTGATGACGATCTTCGAGCCCTGGCCCTTGGCCGAGAAGATGTTGATCGAGCCGTTGAGCTGGGAGATCTTGGTCTTCACCACGTCCATGCCCACACCGCGGCCAGACACATCGGAAATCTCGGTCTTGGTCGAGAAGCCCGGGGCGAAGATCAGGTTGTAGCAGTCCGACTCGCTCAGGCGATCGGCGGCGTCCTTGTCCATCAGGCCCTTTTCCACGGCCTTGGCACGCAGGATGTTGGGGTCCATGCCCTTGCCGTCGTCAGAGATCGACAGCAGGATGTGATCGCCTTCCTGCTCGGCCGACAGCACCACCCGGCCGGTGCGCGCCTTGCCGGCGGCTTCACGCTCTTCGGGCATTTCCACGCCATGGTCGACGGCGTTGCGCACCAGGTGCACCAACGGGTCGGCCAGGGCCTCGACCAGGTTCTTGTCGAGGTCGGTCTCTTCGCCGACCAGCTCCAGGTTGATCTCCTTCTTGAGCTGGCGGGCCAGGTCGCGCACCAGGCGCGGGAAGCGGCCGAAGACTTTCTTGATCGGCTGCATGCGGGTTTTCATCACCGCGGTCTGCAGGTCGGCGGTGACCACGTCGAGGTTGGACACCGCCTTGGACATGGCCTCGTCACCGCTGTTCAGCCCCAGGCGCACCAGGCGGTTACGCACCAGCACCAGTTCGCCGACCATGTTCATGATCTCGTCCAGGCGCGCGGTATCGACCCGCACGGTGGTTTCCGCTTCACTGGCACCATGCTTGTCGGCGGCCGGGGCCGGGGCGCGAGGTGCTGCGGCAGGTTTGCTGGCAGGCGCCGGTGCCGGCGCAGCTGCTGCTGGCTTGGCCACGGGCTGGCTGTCGGCCTTGGCCACGACCGGCGCTTGCGCCTTGGCTGCAGCCGGGGCTTCGACGGCGGCAACGTCGCCACCGAACTTGCCCTTGCCGTGCAACTGGTCCAGCAGCGCCTCGAACTCGTGCTCGCTGATTTCATCGCTGGCTGCACTGGTGTCAGTTGCAGCAGGCGCCGACGCCTTGGCACCAGGCAAGGCATCGGCCTGGAAGGTACCCTTGCCATGCAACTGGTCCAGCAGCGATTCGAACTCGGCGTCGGTAATTTCGTCGCTGGCCGCTTCCGGCGCGCTGGCAACCGGCTGCGCGGCAACCTCGGCGCTGAACTGGCCTTTGCCGTGCAACTGGTCGAGCAGCGACTCGAACTCGGCGTCGCTGATTTCGTCACCTGCGCCGCTGACGGTCTCGCCCTGCATCTGCTCGTCGGCCGCAGCTTGTGCCTTGACCGCATCGAGCGAATCGAGCAGTTGTTCGAACTCGCTGTCGGTGATGTCCTGCTCTTCCACCGGCGCTTCGGCAACCGGCTCCGGTGCCGCAGCGGCAGGCGCCTCGACGGCTTCTGCGCCGCCCGGCTCGGCCAGGCGCGACAGCGCGGCCAGCAGCTCGGGGGTAGCCGGGGTCACTTCGGCGCGCTCGCGCACCTGGCCAAACATGCTGTTGACCGTGTCCAGTGCCTCGAGCACCACATCCATCAGTTCCGCGTCGACCCGGCGCTCACCTTTGCGCAGGACGTCGAACACGTTCTCGGCGATATGGCAGCACTCCACCAGCTCGTTCAGCTGAAGGAAGCCGGCGCCCCCTTTTACAGTGTGGAAACCGCGAAAGATCGCATTGAGCAGGTCGGCATCGTCGGGCCGGCTTTCCAGCTCGACCAGTTGCTCGGACAGTTGCTCAAGAATTTCGCCGGCTTCTACCAGGAAATCCTGGAGGATTTCTTCATCGGCGCCGAAGCTCATCAAACGTGCTCCTTAAAAACCCAGGCTGGACAGCAGATCATCGACATCGTCCTGACCGGACACGACATCTTCACGCTTATCGGCATGAATCTGCGGACCTTCACCCCGAGTCGGATGTTTTTCTCGATCTTTTTCTGCGCGCAGTTGATCGTGGTCATGCTGGATGCCCGCAAAGCGGTCGACCTGGCTGGCCATCAACACCAGTTTGAGCAGGTTGCTTTCCACCTCGGTGACCAGGGTGGTGACGCGCTTGATCACCTGGCCGGTCAGGTCCTGATAGTCCTGGGCCAGCAGAATGTCGTTGAGGTGGCCGGCGACCTTGCGGTTACCTTCGGCGCTGAGCGTCAGGAAACTGTCGACGCGCTTGACCAGGTCTCGGAACTCCGGCGCAGCCACTTCGCGGCGCATGAAACGCTGCCAGTCGGTGCTCAGGGCCTCGGCCTCGCTGGCCAGGTCGTTGAGCACCGGGGTGCTTTCCTCGACCAGGTCCATGGTGCGGTTGGCCGCGCCCTCGGTGAGCCTGACCACGTAAGACAGGCGCTCGGTGGCGTCGGTTATCTGCGACACCTCCTCGGCCTGCGGCATGGTCGGGTCGATCTGGAAACTGACTATGGCACTGTGCAGCTCGCGGGTCAGCTTGCCGACTTCCTGGTACAGGCCGCGGTCACGGGTCTGGTTCAGCTCGTGAATCAGCTGCACCGCCTCGCCGAAACGGCCACGCTCCAGGCTTTCGACCAGCTCCTGGGCATGCTTCTTCAGGGTCGATTCGAACTCGCCCAAAGACGTTTGTGATGAATCCATGGCGCGCCCCCTGACGTGACTCAGCCGTTGACGCGTTCGAAGATCTTCTCGATCTTTTCTTTGAGCACCTGGGCGGTGAACGGCTTCACAACGTAGCCATTGACGCCGGCCTGGGCCGCTTCGATGATCTGGTCGCGCTTGGCTTCGGCGGTCACCATCAGCACCGGCATGGTTTTCAGGCGATCGTGGGCACGCACCTTGCGCAGCAGGTCGATACCGGACATGCCGGGCATGTTCCAGTCGGTCACCAGGAAGTCATAGTGGCCGTTCTCCAGCATCGGCAGCGCCGTGGTGCCGTCATCGGCTTCTTCGGTGTTGGTGAAGCCCAGGTCACGCAACAGGTTCTTGATGATCCGCCGCATCGTCGAAAAGTCGTCAACGATGAGGATTTTCATGTCTTTGTTCAAGTAGACCTCCAAGCAGTCTCAAACGCGCTCGGCCCCGAGCGCGCATTCACAATTCGGTACAACGTAGAAAACGACTGCAACGACAGCGGGCTCAACGCGCCCGCCATTCCCCCAGGCGGCTGCGCAGGCGCGCGGCACACTGGCTGTGCAACTGGCTGACCCGCGACTCGCTGACCCCCAGCACCTCACCAATTTCCTTGAGGTTCAGCTCTTCGTCGTAGTACAGCGCCAGCACCAGGCGCTCACGCTCCGGCAGGTTGGCGATGGCCTCGGTCAGGGCAGCCTGGAAGCGCTCGTCCTCCAGGCCACGCGCAGGTTCCACCTGGCCACTGGCGCCATCCTCATGCAGCCCTTCGTGCTCGCCGTCCTGCAGCAGGTCGTCGAAGCTGAACAGGCGGCTGCCCAGGGTATCGTTCAAGATCCCGTAGTAATCATCGAGACTCAATTGGAGTTCGGCAGCAACTTCATGATCTTTAGCGTCACGACCGGTTCGGGCTTCAACCGCACGCATCGCGTCGCTGACCATGCGGGTGTTGCGGTGCACCGAACGCGGTGCCCAATCGCCCTTGCGCACTTCATCGAGCATGGCCCCGCGAATGCGAATGCCGGCGTAGGTTTCGAAGCTGGCGCCCTTGCTGGCGTCGTACTTGTTGGCCACTTCCAGCAGGCCGATCATGCCGGCCTGGATCAGGTCCTCGACCTGCACATTGGCTGGCAGCCGCGCCAGCAGGTGGTAGGCGATGCGCTTGACCAGCGGGGCGTAGCGCTCGATCAGCTCGTACTGGGCGTCTTTCGACGCCCGGCTGTACATCTTGAAACCGCTGGCGTTCATAGCACAGGTCCCGCGCTGGTGGGCTGCACCAGGCGCTCGACAAAGAACTCCAGATGGCCGCGCGGGTTGGCCGGCAGCGGCCAGCTGTCGACCTTCTGGGCAATCGCCTTGAAGGCCAGCGCGCATTTGGAGCGTGGGAAGGCTTCGTATACGGCGCGCTGCTTCTGCACGGCCTTGCGCACGCACTCGTCATACGGCACGGCGCCCACGTACTGCAGGGCAACGTCGAGGAAGCGGTCGGTGACCTTGGTCAGTTTGGCGAACAGGTTGCGGCCCTCCTGCGGACTCTGCGCCATGTTGGCCAGCACCCGGAAACGGTTCATGCCGTAGTCGCGGTTGAGCAGCTTGATCAGGGCGTAGGCATCGGTGATCGAGGTGGGTTCGTCGCATACCACCAGCAGCACTTCCTGGGCGGCGCGGACGAAGCTGACCACCGAATCACCGATACCGGCAGCAGTGTCGATCACCAGCACGTCGAGGTTGTCGCCGACTTCGCTGAACGCCTGGATCAGCCCGGCATGCTGGGCCGGGGCCAGGTGCACCATGCTCTGCGTGCCCGAGGCAGCCGGCACGATGCGCACGCCACCGGGGCCCTGCAACATCACATCGCGCAGCTCGCAGCGCCCTTCGATGACATCGGCCAGGGTCCGCTTGGGGGTAAGGCCCAGCAACACATCGACATTGGCCAGGCCCAGGTCGGCGTCGAGCAGCATGACCCTGCGGCCAAGCTCGGCCAGCGCCAGGGACAGGTTCACTGAAACGTTAGTCTTGCCGACGCCACCTTTGCCACCGGTCACGGCGATCACCTGTACGGGATGCATGCTACCCATGTCTGTTCTTTACCTTGTCTCGCTGGGACTCAGGCCACACGTAGGGCAATTCTGCGTACCCTTTGGCATAGCTACCTTGCACACGCTTCATCATCAACCCGCTCGCCGTGGGTTGTGATAGAGATCAGCGAACATGTCGGCCATGGCCTCTTCGCTGGGCTCGTCCTGTTGCTGCACATTGACCGCGCGGGAGACCAACTGGTGCCCTCGAGGCAGGTGCACGTCGTCAGGAATGCGCGGCCCATCTGTCAGGTAGGCCACCGGCAGTTCATGACTGATGGCAAGGCTCAGCACGTCGCCAAGGCTCGCCGTTTCATCGAGTTTGGTCAGGATGCAACCGGCCAGGCCGCAGCGCTTGTAGCTGTGGTAGGCGGCAGTCAGCACCTGCTTCTGGCTGGTAGTGGCCAGCACCAGGTAGTTCTTCGCGGCGATGCCACGCCCGGCCAGGGTGTCCAGCTGCATGCGCAGGGCCGGGTCGCTGGCCTGCAGGCCGGCGGTATCGATCAGCACCACGCGCTTGCGCAGCAGCGGCTCCAGCGCCGCAGCCAGCGACTGGCCCGGGTCGACGTAGGTCACCGGTACGTTGAGGATGCGACCCAGAGTCTTGAGCTGCTCCTGGGCACCGATGCGGAAACTGTCCATGCTCACCAGCGCCAGGTTCTGCGCGCCGTACTTGAGCACGTAGCGGGCCGCCAGCTTGGCCAGGGTGGTGGTCTTGCCCATGCCGGCCGGGCCGACCATGGCGATCACACCGCCCTCTTCGATCGGCTCGACTTCGGGGATTTCGATCATCCGCGCAAGGTGCGCCAGCAGCATGCGCCAGGCCTGGCGTGGCTCGTCGATCTCGGCAGTCAGGTCCAGCAGCTCACGGGCGATCGGCCCGGACAGGCCGATGCGCTGCAGCCTGCGCCAGACAGTGGCCTGCTGCGGCTTGCTGCCCTGCAACTGGTTCCAGGCCAGCGAGCCGAGCTGCACTTCCAGCAGCTCGCGCAGGCCTGACAGCTCGGAGCGCATGGCATCGAACAGGCGCGGGTCGACCGGTGCCGGCGCCGGGGCTGCAGCTGCGGCCTCGGGCGCATCGACGTGCGGTTCGATCAACGGCTCGGCGGCGGTCAGCGACTGCCCGGCGAACAACTGGCGGTTGTTGTCGCTGCTGTCCTGGCGGTGACCCAGCTCGGCCTGGGCGGTGGCGATGCGCGTATGGGTCTTGCGCAGCTCTTCTTCCAGTTCGGCGTTGGGCACACGCGGGGCCAGGGCGGACAGCTTGTAGTCCAGCGCGGCCGTCAGCTCGACACCGCCGGCGATGCGACGGTTGCCGATGATCGCGGCATCGGCGCCCAGCTCGTCACGGACCAGCTTCATGGCCTGACGCATATCGGCGGCGAAAAATCGCTTAACTTGCATTATCCCCTACCTCAGCCATTAGGGCCCACGGTGGCAACGATGGTGACTTGCTTGTTGTCCGGTATTTCCTGATACGCCAGAACATGCAAATTCGGTACAGCCAGGCGACCGAAACGCGACAGCATGGCGCGGATCGGGCCGGCGACCAGGAGAATGGCCGGCTGGCCCTGCATTTCCTGGCGCTGGGCCGCCTCGATCAGCGAACGCTGCAGCTTCTCGGCCATGCTCGGCTCCAGAAGAACACCGTCTTCCTGACCTTGCCCGGCCCTTTGCAGACTATTGAGCAAAATCTGTTCCAACCTTGGCTCCAGGGTAATCACTGGCAGCTCCGACTCAACGCCGACAATGCTTTGCACGATGGCGCGACACAATCCGACGCGCACCGCCGCCACCAGTGCGGCGGTATCTTGACTCTTGCCGGCGTTGTTCGCGATCGCCTCGGCGATACTGCGAATATCGCGCACAGGCACCTGTTCCGACAACAACGCTTGCAGCACCTTGAGCAGGCCCGACAAGGAAATGACACCCGGCACCAGCTCCTCTGCAAGTTTAGGCGATGCCTTGGCCAACACCTGCAGCAGTTGCTGGACCTCTTCATGACCGATCAGCTCGTGGCAGTGCTTCTGCAGGATCTGGTTCAGGTGGGTGGCCACCACGGTGCTGGCGTCAACCACGGTGTAGCCCAGCGACTGCGCCTGGGAGCGCTGGCCGACATCGATCCACACGGCTTCAAGGCCGAACGCCGGATCGCGCGCGGCAATGCCGTTGAGGGTACCGAACACCTGCCCGGGGTTGATTGCCAGTTCGCGGTCGGGGTAGATCTCGGCCTCGGCCAGGATCACCCCCATCAGGGTCAGGCGATAAGCGCTGGGCTGCAGGTCGAGGTTGTCGCGGATGTGCACCGTGGGCATGAGGAAGCCCAGGTCTTGCGACAGCTTCTTGCGCACGCCCTTGATCCGCGCAAGCAATTGGCCACCCTGGTTGCGATCGACCAGGGGGATCAGCCGGTAGCCGACCTCCAGGCCAATCATGTCGATCGGCGTGACGTCGTCCCAGCCCAGCTCCTTGGTTTCCAGCGCGCGCTGTGGCGAGGGCAGCAGGTCCTGCTGGCGCTGCGCCTCTTGCAGCGCCTGCGCCTTGGCCTTCTGCTGCTTCTTCCACACCAGGTAGGCGCCGCCACCGGCCAGCAGGCCGAGGCTGAGGAAGGCCACGTGCGGCATGCCCGGCACCAGGCCCATGACGATCATCAGTGCGGCGGACACCGCCAGGGCCTTGGGCGAATCGAACATCTGCCGGTTGATCAGCTTGCCCATGTCCTCGGAGCCCGAGGCCCGGGTGACCATGATCGCGGCAGCGGTGGACAGCAACAGTGATGGCAATTGCGCCACCAAACCGTCACCGATGGTCAGCAAGGCGTACACCTTGCCGGCATCGCCAAAGCTCATGCCGTGCTGCAGCATGCCGATCAGCATGCCGCCGATCAGGTTGATGAACAGGATCAGCAGGCCGGCGATGGCGTCACCGCGGACGAACTTGCTGGCACCGTCCATCGAACCGTAGAACTCAGCTTCCTGCGCTACTTCGGCACGACGGTGCTTGGCCTGGGCCTGGTCGATCAGGCCGGCGTTGAGGTCAGCGTCGATGGCCATCTGCTTGCCGGGCATGGCGTCGAGGGTGAAACGCGCGCTCACTTCCGAGATACGCCCGGCGCCCTTGGTCACCACCACGAAGTTGATGATCATGAGGATGGCGAACACCACGGCACCGACCACGTAGTTACCGCCGATCACCACCTCACCGAAGGCCTGGATCACCTTGCCGGCAGCGCCGTGGCCCTCCTGGCCATGCAGCATCACCACCCGGGTGGAAGCCACGTTAAGGGCCAGGCGCAACAGCGTGGCCACCAGCAGGATGGTAGGGAACGCGGCAAAGTCGAGCGGGCGCAAGGCGTAGACGCAGACCAGCAGGACCACGATCGACAGGGCGATGTTGAAAGTGAAGAACACGTCGAGCAGGAACGGCGGTATCGGCAACATCATCATTGCCAACATCACCAGCAGCAACAGCGGCACACCCAGGTTGCCCCGACCGAGCCCGGCCAGGTTGTTACGGGCGTTGCTGATTAACTGAGTGCGATCCACCGCGAGTCCTCTTGATGCAAAACTTTGACGCACAGGGAGCGCCTGGCGCTGGCTTTGCAAGAAGCCTTCCAACTTTGCTCGACGGGGGATTTATGTTGCCTGTTCCGGCCTCTTCGCGGGCACGCCCGCTCCCACAGGTACGGCGTCGCCCTCGAGGAGCATGAGGCCCCTGTGGGAGCGGGCGTGCCCGCGAAAGGGCCAGAAGCCCTGACACAAGGTCAACTGTCGCGGCGAAGGTCCGGCGGGATCGGCAGGTCGTCCTTCAGCGGCTCTGGCCGCTTGCCCTTCCCAGCCCGGTACTGGCGGATCTGGAACACATAGGCCAGCACCTGTGCTACCGCCAGGTAAAGCCCGGCAGGGATTTCCTGCTCGAGTTCGGTGGAGTAGTAGATCGCCCGCGCCAACGCCGGCGATTCGAGGATCTGGACCTTGTGCTCCACACCGATCTCGCGAATCTTCAAGGCAATGAAATCCGTGCCCTTGGCCAGCAGCAACGGCGCCGCCCCGCCCTTCTCCGGGTCGTATTGCAAGGCCACCGCATAATGCGTCGGGTTGGTAATGATTACATCGGCTTCGGGCACAGCCGCCATCATGCGCCGCTGCGAGGCCTCACGCT
This sequence comes from Pseudomonas sp. TE3-3-F2023, assembly GCF_036784815.1. Lineage (NCBI taxonomy): Bacteria > Pseudomonadati > Pseudomonadota > Gammaproteobacteria > Pseudomonadales > Pseudomonadaceae > Pseudomonas > Pseudomonas sp. TE3-3-F2023. Next base: position 4,885,073 of record NZ_CP145113.1, read on the forward strand.
GCAGCTGGCGGATTCGCTGCTTGACCTCGGGCTTGCCTTCACTGTCCTTGTACTCGTCCTTGATTTCCTGCTTGGTCATCTTCAGTTTGTTGTGCGCCTGCCACAGCTGGAACGGCACATCCGCCGCCGCAATCAACAGCAGCCCGGCCGACATCCACAACGCACTCCAGCCCACCACCTGCAAGCTATGGATGATCGCCTGCTCCAACGGCTCATTGGCAATGGCAAGCAGCGCCTGGCGGTCATTGACCAGCACCACCACCGCCACGACCAGAATCACGAAAAACTTGGCGAGTGCTTTCACGAGCTCCGTCAGCGCGTTCATCGAGAACATCCGCTTGATCCCCGACAAGGGATTCATGCGGCTGAATTTAGGCTGCAGCAGGCTGCCGGAAAACAGGAAACCGCCCAGGGCAATCGGCGCGACGAAGGAAATCACGAACAACAGGATCAATATCGGCTGCACCGCCCAGATGGCCATCTTGCCCGAGGCCAGCAGGAGTGCCCCCATGGCCCGCTCATCGACGACGAAGTCGCGAGTCAGGCTGAAGTTCATGCGCATGATCGCCAACAGCGTCTCGGCCAGGTGGCCACCGAACGCCAGCAGGCCACCGGCACCGGCCAAGGTCACCGCTACCGTGTTCAGCTCCTTGGAACGCGCGACCTCGCCTTTTTCGCGGGCATCGCGTTTGCGCTTGTCGGTGGGTTCTTCTGTCTTGTCCTGACCGCTTTCGCTTTCCGCCATGCTCAGCGCGCCCTCGCCAGTTCACGCAGCCATTGCAGCGCTTCGCTGGCCAATGCCTGGTAATGGGAAAGTATGTCGGCCAGGCCGACCCAGAAAATGAACATGCCCATGACCAGGGTAAGCGGAAAACCGATGGAGAAAATGTTCAACTGCGGCGCGGCACGCGTCATCACGCCAAAGGCGATGTTCACCACCAGCAGCGCGGCGATAGCCGGCAGGATCAGCAGCAGGCCGGCGCCGAACACCCAGCCCAGGCGTCCCGCCATCTCCCAGAACTGATTGACTACCAGCGCATTGCCCACCGGCAAGGTGGTGAAGCTTTCGGTCAGCACCTCGAACGCCACCAGATGACCGTTCATCAGCAGGAACAGCACGCTCACCAGCATGGTCATGAACTGGCTGATCACCGCAACGTTGACGCCGTTGGCCGGGTCGACCATCGACGCGAAGGCCATGCCCATCTGCACCGCGACGATCTGGCCAGCGATCACGAAAGCCTGGAACAACAACTGCAACGACAACCCGAACAAGGCGCCGACGATGACCTGTTCGGCACACAGCAGCAGGCCGCGCAGGCTCAACGGGTCGAACTCGGGCAGGGGCGGCAGGGCCGGGACGATCACCACGGTGATGGCCACCGCCACGTACAGGCGCACCCGCGCAGGCAGCATGCGGGTACCGAAGATGGGCATGGTCATCAGCACCGCCGTCACCCGGAACAACGGCAGGATGAAGGTGGCGACCCAGGTGCCGATCTGCGTGTCGGTCAGCTCCAGCATCGGCACGTCAACCGATCAGCTGCGGGATGCTGGTGTAGAGGCTGGTGAAGTACTCCATGAACTTCTGCACCAGCCACGGCCCGGCGACGATCAGCGTGATCAGCATCACCAGCAGGCGCGGCAGAAAGCTCAGGGTCTGTTCGTTGATCTGCGTGGCGGCCTGGAACATCGCCACCACCAGGCCCACCAGCAGGCTGGGCACTACCAGTATGGCGACCATCAGGGTGGTCAGCCACAGGGCATCACGGAACAGGTCGACTGCGACTTCAGGTGTCATCGGCGGCTCTCCTTGACGGCGTCAGACGCCGCCGAAACTGCTGGCCAGGGTACCCATGATCAGGGCCCAGCCATCGACCAGCACGAACAGCATGATCTTGAACGGCAGCGAAATGATCAGCGGCGACAGCATCATCATGCCCATTGCCATCAGCACACTGGCCACCACCATGTCGATGATCAGGAACGGGATGAAGATCATGAAACCGATCTGGAACGCGGTCTTCAGCTCGGAGGTGACGAACGCCGGCACCAGGATCGTCAGCGGCACCTGGTCCGGGCCGGCGATGTCGGTACGCTTGGACAGGCGCATGAACAAGTCGAGGTCGCTTTGCCGGGTTTGTGCCAGCATGAAGTCCTTGAGCGGCCCCTGGGCCTTGTCGATGGCCTGCTGGGCGGTCATCTGCTCTTTCAGGTACGGCTGCAGCGCGTCCTGGTTCACCCGGTCGAACACCGGCGCCATGATGAACATGGTCAGGAACAGCGCCATGCCGGTCAGCAGCTGGTTCGACGGCGTCTGCTGCAGGCCCAGGGCCTGCCGCAGGATCGAGAACACGATGATGATACGGGTGAAGCTGGTCATCAGGATGACGAACGCCGGGATGAAGCTGAGCGCCGTCATGATCAGCAGGATCTGCAGGCTGACCGAATACTCCTGCTGCCCGTCCGCGGTATTGGACAGGGTAATGGCCGGGATCGACAGCGGGTCGGCCCCCAGGGCCAGCGGCGCAGCCAGCAGCAGCGCCAGAGTCAACAACACACGCAGCGCGCCACTCATCACTTCTTGTCCTTAGGGTCCTTGCCCATCAGCTCCATCAGCCGCTGGGCAAACTCCGGCGTCGCCTGGCGGGCGTTTTCCGGCACTTCCACGGGTTCGGCCAGCACATGCAGGGTCTCGATGCTGCCGGGGGTATGGCCGATCAGGATCTGCTCCTTGCCCACCTGCACCAGCAGCAGGCGGTCACGCGGGCCAATGGCCCGGCTGCCGACGATCTCGATCACCTGCCCGCCCTTCACCGCCGTGCTTTGCATGCGCCGCAGCAACCAGGCCAGGAAGAAGATCAGGCCGACCACCAACAGCAGGCCGAAGACCATCTGCGCCAGCTGCCCACCGAGGCTGCCAGGCGCGGTTGCCGGGGTTGCCGCCGGTGTGGCCGCGGCCAGGCAGGCCTGGCTGGCGAGCAGCGCGGCGACCGCCGCGATGGCGCGCATCGTGCCCTTCACTCAGCGCAGCTTCTTGATACGTTCGCTGGGACTGATCACGTCGGTCAGGCGGATGCCGAACTTCTCGTTGACCACCACCACTTCGCCATGGGCGATCAGCGTGCCGTTGACCAGCACGTCGAGCGGCTCGCCGGCCAGGCGGTCGAGTTCGATCACCGAGCCCTGGTTGAGCTGCAGCAGGTTGCGGATGTTGATCTCGGTGCTGCCCACTTCCATGGAAATGTTCACCGGGATATCCAGGATCACGTCCAGGTTAGGGCCTTCGAGGCTGACGTTTTCGCTCGGCTTCGGCGAGCTGGCGAATTCCTCCATCGGCAGGCGGCCCGCGCCGCCAGTGCTGCTACCGGTGTCGCCACCCAGGAGTGCATCGATATCTGCCTGGCCGGCAGCACCGGTTTCTTCCAGTGCCGCAGCCCATTCATCGGCCAGCGCCTGGTCCTCTGCAGAGGTGATCTCGTTTTCGTTAGCCATGGTTTCCTCGACAGGCATTCAATTCGTTATGAGCGACCGGCACGCCGTCAGCGGCGTTCGATCGGGTCGATGATCTGCAGCGCCAGGTTGCCCTTGTGCGAACCCAGGCGCGCCTTGAACGACGGCACGCCGTTGGCGCGCAGCACCAGGTGCTCGGGCAGTTCCACCGGGATCACATCGCCGGGCTGCATGTGCAGGATGTCGCGCAGCTTCAGCTGGCGCCGGGCAACCGTGGCGGTCAGCGGCACGGCAACGTCCAGCACGTCCTCGCGCAGGGCCTTGACCCAGCGCTCGTCCTGGTCGTCCAGGTCGGACTGGAAACCAGCATCCAGCATTTCCCGCACCGGCTCGATCATCGAGTACGGCATGGTCACATGCAGGTCGCCGCCACCGCCGTCCAGCTCGATGTGGAAGGTGGATACCACCACTGCCTCGCTGGGGCCGACAATGTTGGCCATGGCCGGGTTTACCTCGGAGTTCATGTACTCGAAGGTGACCGGCATGATTGCCTGCCAGGCTTCCTTGAGGTCGACGAAACACTGGTCCAGCACCATGCGCACCACGCGCAACTCGGTGGGGGTGAACTCGCGGCCTTCGATCTTGGCGTGGCGGCCGTCGCCGCCGAAGAAGTTGTCCACCAGCTTGAACACCAGCTTGGCGTCGAGGATGAACAGCGAGGTACCGCGCAGCGGCTTGATCTTGACCAGGTTGAGGCTGGTCGGCACGTACAGCGAGTGCACGTATTCGCCGAACTTCATCACCTGCACGCCACCCACCGCCACGTCGGCGGAGCGGCGCAGCAGGTTGAACATGCTGATACGGGTATAACGGGCGAAACGCTCGTTGATCATTTCCAGGGTCGGCATGCGACCCCGCACGATACGGTCCTGACTGGTCAGGTCGTAGCTTTTGATGCTGCCAGGCTCGGATGCACTCTCGGTCTGCACCAGCCCGTCGTCGACGCCATGCAACAGGGCATCGATTTCATCCTGGGACAGCAGGTCCTGTACGGCCATTGCGGACTCCTACTGCAATACGAAATTGGTGAACAGCAACTGGTCGACGACCGGCTTGCCGACTTCCTTCTGCGCCACTTCCTGAACCACTGCGGTGGCCTTCTGGCGCAACATTTCCTGCCCCACCGGGCTGCCGGCCAGGGTGTCGAAGCCTTGCCCGGAGAACATCATCACCAGGTTGTTGCGGATCACCGGCATGTGCACCTTGAGCGCATCCAGGTCAGCCTGGCTGCGCGCTTGCAGGGTGATGCTCACCTGCATGTAGCGCTGGCGGCCGTTCTGGTTGAAGTTGACCACGAAGGCCGGGGCCAGCGCTTCGTAGATGGCCGCTGGCTTGACGTTGCTGGCTGCAGGATCGGCGGCCGGGGCCGGCTCGCTCTTGTGCATGATGAACCAGGTAGCGCCCACCGAAAGGCCGATCGCCAGCAACAGGCCAACGACTGCCAGCAGGATCAGCTTGAGTTTGCCTTTAGTGGCGGGGTCTTTGACTGCTTCGCTCTTCGCCATGCCAATAATCCGTCGTCCATCGGGGGTTCAAGGGAGGATGGCTTGGCTTGAGCAAGTGTTATGCCAGATTTCGCAGAGGATGGGTTCCAGCAGGTTTTGCGGTGCTGCCTTCTTCGCGGGCACGCCCGCTCCCACAGGCAACGCACAGGATTCGAAACCGATGAAATTCCTGTGGGAGCGGGCGCGCCCGCGAAGAGGCCGGCTCAGGCTAACGGTTATCAGGCGTAGTAATCGACCGCACTGTCGCCAACAACCACCTGCTGCTCCACAGGCCGGGCGCTATCGACTGCCTCTGCCCCACCCCGCTCGGCCCGGCGCGCCGCCACCCCGGACAGGTTGCTGCCCTGTGCCTGCCCCTGCTGCTGTTGCTGCTGCCCGCGCGACTGGTCGGCCACGTTGACGTCCGGCTGTGCCAGCCCCTGCTGGGCGAACAACTCGCGCAGGCGGTGCACCTGGCTGTCAAGGGCGTCACGCACGCCGGCGTGGCCGCTGATGAAGGTGACCTGGGTCGACTGGTCCGTCGCAACATTGACGCGAATGTCCAGGCGGCCCAGTTCCGCCGGCTCCAGCTGGATATCCGCCGATTTGAGGTTCTGGCTGGACAGGTACATGACCCGGTTGACCAGGCCCTCGGCCCAGGCGTTCTGGTTCATCGGCAACGGTTGGTGCAATGGGCTGGCATTGGCCGGCACGGCATTGGCGGTCTTGGCCGTGGCAGCCTGGGTCAGGTTGGCCAGGCGGTTGGCGAAATCGTCTACGCGTGTATCGCTGCCAGCGCTCTTGGTGTCTTTCAGGCCATCTTCGAGCAAGCCAGCAAAGGCCTTGTCGCCAGGCTCGCCCGTTTCACCCTCGGCATTCTCGACCAGATTCGCCAAGGTATTGACGGCCATCTGCCCCTCTTCGCCCTGAGCTTGCGAAGGGTCCAAGGCATGCGCCGACGTCGCTCCCTTGGCCTGGGCGCTTTGTTCCAGCGCCAGGCGCAGGGTAGGCAGGTTGGCCAAAGGGTCGGAGTCAGGGTCGAAGGCTTCCTCGGCGACCGGCTCCTCGGGCAGCTCGGCGGTGACCTGCGCCTGCGCCGTGGCGGCCTGCAACACCGGCGCCACCGCTTCGGCCTGGGCCTGGATCAGTTGTGCGCCAGGCTGGGCGTCGGTTACCTGGCCGGCCACCAGGCTGGCATCGCGCAAGCCGGTGTCGGCCTGGGCCTGGTCGTCGGCTGGCAATTGTTTGCCGTCATCGGCAACCGCGGGTTTGTCGGCAGGGTCTTTCTTGCCGCCCTGTGCCGCCTCGGGCTTGTCCTTGGGCTTGGTCTGGGCGACCTTGTCGTCCTGCCCGGCAGCCTTGTCTCGACCCTGCCTGGCCATTACCTGGCCGAAGCCGTCGCCCTTGTCGCCCGGCGCCTGCAGCGGCTTGTCGGCCTGTACGGGGGCCGAGCGCGAGGTGTTGGCAATGGCGTTGCCTTGCAACAATGGGTTGGGTGCGACAGGCATCGAGCGGTCTCCGCGCCAGAAACAAAAAAAACATCCAGCCAGAGACAGGCAAGACTCGCGCCAAGTCTTGTATCAACCCGCCAAAATGCGTTGCTGCTCACTTTGGTAGAAGCGCTGCACCTCGATGAATTCGTGGTCGATGCGGTTGATCAGGTCCTCGATGCCATACAAAGGACGCTGCCTTGCACGCTCCTCCAGTTGCTGGCACAAGCTGGCCAACGCAAACGCGCCCATGTTGCTGCTGCTGCCCTTGAAACTGTGGGCTGCGGAACCGAGCTCTTCGGCACTTTTGGCCGCGTGCAGCTGGCCCAGGCGCCGTTCGGAATCGTCGAGAAAAGTCTGCACCAACTGCAGGTAGCCATCTTCCATGACCGCACGCAGGTCACTGAGTACCTTGTGGTCAATATGCAAGTCAGTCACTTGTTCACTCCTTGATCAAGCCAGATTATGCCCGAGCCAACCCGTGGCTCACCAGACGAACTCCACATGCGCGCAACGCCCGCCCTCACTCCAGTGCGCGCTGGTAGCAAGCCGCCGCACCAGGTTCAGGCCACGCCCGCTCAGCCCCTGCTCCAGCGAGGGCCGCGACAACACCCGTTGCACATCGAACCCCGCACCACTGTCACGCACCTCGATCATCAGACGCCCACCGCCTGCATGCGGTTCAACCTGGAAATCGATGCGCACGTAACCGTCGGTCAGCACTCCAAGGCGCCGGGCGCGTTCCTGATAATAGTCGGCAAAGCCCTGCACATCACACTTGAGCTGCGAGTCCAGCCCCAATACGCCGTGCTCCAAGGCATTGGAATACAGCTCGCTGAGCACGCTGTGCAGGTTGCCGGTACGCGCGCGCAGGCCGTGAATCTCCTGCAACAACTGCACCAGGTACGGCACCGGATTGAAGCGCTTGAGGCTCTGGCCACGAACCTCGAACCCCAGCGACCAGTCCAGCGGGCTGGAGCGGCCGCTATCAGAGTAGATCATCGGCGCCGGCACCCGCTCCTCGGCGCTGAACATACGAATGTCGCACAGGCTGATGTCATCGCGCGGGCGCCCGCCAAAGCGCTCCAGGGCCTGCATCACTTCGTCGAACAACCGCACCGGGTCACGATTGTCGGCCAGCACCCTGAGCAGGCGCTGCACACCGAACAGGCGTTCCCGGTCGTCGGCGGTGTCCAGCACGCCGTCCGACAGCAACAGCAGGCGCTCGCCCGGCGCCAGCGGCAACACTTCGGTACTGTCATCGAAACGCTCGGCATCCAGGATACCCAGCGGCAGGTGTCGCGAAGTCAGCGCCGACAGCACTTGACCGTCCACTGCCAGGCGATAACCATCGGGCATGCCGCCGTTCCACACTTCCACCGAACCGCGCTGCATGCTGAGGTTGAGCAGCAGCGCACAACAGAACATGTCCACCGGCAGGATACGTTTGAGCTTGGCGTTCATCTCGCGCAGGATCTGCGCCATGCCGTAGCCCTTGGCAGTCATGCCGTAGAACACTTCGGCCAGCGGCATGGCGCCCACCGCCGCCGGCAGGCCGTGGCCGGTGAAATCGCCGAGCAGCACCCGCATGTCACCGGACGGGGTGAACGCGGCCAGCATCAGGTCGCCATTGAACAGCGCATAGGGCGATTGCAGATAGCGAATGTTGGGCGCGGCCAGGCAGCCGGAGTGGGCCACCTTGTCGAATACTGCCTTGGCCACCCGCTGCTCATTGAGCAGGTGGTGGTGGTGCCGGGCAATCTGGTCGCGCTGCTCCAGCACGGTGGCCTGCAGCCGTCGCAGGCGGTCCATGGCGCGGATCTTGGCGCCGAGGATCACCGCACTGTAGGGCTTGGCCATGAAGTCGTCGCCCCCGGCCTCCAGGCAGCGCACCAGGCCTTCCTCCTCGTTCAATGAAGTCAGGAAAATGATCGGCACCAGCGCTTCGCCCGCCAGCGCCTTGATCTGCCGTGCCGCCTCGAAGCCATCCATCACCGGCATCAACGCATCCAGCAGCACCAGTTGCGGGCGCCGCTCGATGAACAGCGCCACCGCCTGCTCGCCGTTTTCCGCGGTGAATACCTGATGGCCCTGACGGCGCACGATCTGCGCCAGCAGCAGGCGGTCGGCGGCACCGTCTTCGGCAACCAGCACGGTCAACGCCTGTTCGGCCGGCATATCGGCGCTCAACTGATATCGAAGAGTTTTTCGAAATTGGAGATGGCGAGGATCTTGCGCACGTCGGAGCTGGCATGCACCACACGCACATCCGACTCATCGCCGCCCGCATGGTCACGCAGCAACAGCAGCATGCCGAGCGCGGAACTGTCGAGGTAGGTAGTGTCCTTCAGGTCGACGACCACCGAGTCGGGCCGGCTGGGCTGGCGTTCGTAGGCATCACGAAATTCCTGGTGCTTGCCGAAATCGAAGCGCCCCTTGATCTTTATCGTCAGCTTTTTCCCGTCCTGCGAAAAATCAGTCTCGACTGCCATGCTAGCGATTCCTTCGATGATGGCGGATGCAACTCCTTACAGGTTTAGCAGGCGATGGCGGGGGTGGCAAGCATGGGGGCTGCCCGTCCCGGCCTCTTCGCGGGTAAACCCGCTCCCACAGGATCTCCGCGAATTCGAAACCTGCCCCGTAGCCGTGGGAGCGGGTTTACCCGCGAAGAGGCCAGTACAGGCTATAAGTGATTCTGCCGCGGCAGGCGTTGTGACAGCTCGTCGAGCAAGCGCTGCTCACGCTTGTCTTCGGCCCGCCGAGCTTCCTCCTGGTAGCGCTGCACCAGCTTGCGCAAGCCTTCGACACGGGCATAGGCCTGCTGCCATGTGCCGCGCGCGTTGTTGAGGTTGTTCTGGTGCCAGACCAGGCTCTGGCGCTGCTGGGTCATGGCCGTTTCCAGCTGCCCGAGGAAGCGCTGGTAATTGACCAGCCAGCTACCGTTTACCCCCTGCCCGCCACGGTTGATCCATTGCAGCTGGTAATCCTCGCGAAACCGCTCGAGCTCGGCCAGCTTGGCCTGGGCCGTGGCCACCTGCTGCTGGAACTGCCCAAGGCGCTGGGCGGCCTGGCGCTCGGCCTCTTCGGCCATGTCCACCACCGGCGCCAGGCGCGCGGCACGTCCGGGCAGCGCCATGGCCTATCAACCGCCCGCCGGGGGCGCAAAGATCGCCCCCAACTGTTCGCGGCTTTGCGCCATGTCCACGCTCTCGCGCAGGCCCTGGCGCAGAAACTCCAGCAGCTTCGATTGCAGGGCAATGGCCAGGTCGGTTTCCGGGTCGCCACCGGCCACATAGGCACCCACGCTGATCAGATCGCGGCTTTGCGACAGCCGCGACCACAATTGCTTGAACTTTTGCGCCTGGCGCAAATGGTCGGCATCGACCACCTGGGGCATGACCCGGCTGATCGAGGCCTCGATGTCGATGGCCGGGTAGTGGCCTTCCTCGGCCAGCCGCCTCGACAGCACGAAGTGGCCATCGAGCACACCACGCGCCGAGTCGGCAATCGGGTCCTGCTGGTCGTCACCCTCGGACAACACGGTATAGAACGCGGTGATCGAACCACCACCAGGCTCGCCGTTACCGGCCCGCTCCACCAGCTTGGGCAGCTTGGCGAACACCGACGGCGGGTAACCCCGGGTGGCCGGCGGCTCGCCGATGGCCAGGGCAATTTCACGCTGGGCCTGGGCGAAACGGGTCAGCGAGTCCATCAGCAACAGCACGTTCTTGCCCTTGTCGCGGAAGTACTCGGCAATACGCGTGCAATACATGGCAGCACGCAAGCGCATCAGCGGCGCATCGTCGGCGGGCGAAGCGACCACCACCGAGCGCTTGAGGCCTTCTTCACCAAGGATATGCTCGATGAACTCCTTGACCTCGCGACCCCGCTCACCGATCAGGCCGACGACGATGATCTCGGCTTCGGTGAAGCGGGTCATCATGCCCAGCAACACCGACTTGCCCACACCGGTACCGGCAAACAGGCCCAGGCGCTGGCCGCGTCCGACGGTGAGCAGGCCATTGATGCTGCGAATACCCACATCCAGCGGCTTGCTGATGGGGTCGCGATTCAACGGATTGATCACCGGGCCGTCCATCGGCACCCAGTCCTCGGCCTTCATCCCGCCCTTGCCATCCAGCGCGCGGCCGGCGCCGTCGAGCACGCGACCGAGCATGCTCATGCCCATGGGCAGGCGGCCGCTGTCATCCAGCGGCACCACCCGGGCGCCGGGGGCGATGCCGACGATGCTGCCGACCGGCATGAGGAATACCTTGGGCCCGGCAAAGCCCATGACTTCGGCCTCCACCTGCACCGGGTGGTAGCTGTCGTCGTTGATTACCAGGCAGCGGCTGCCGACTGCAGCGCGCAGGCCTTCGGCTTCCAGGGTGAGGCCGACCATGCGCAGCAGGCGGCCCTCGACGACGGGCTGGGCCGGCAGCTCGATGGCCTCGGCGTAACTGCCCAGGCGCTTGCCGAAACTGGTGCGCTCAAGATGCATCCGGGCTACCCACGGCGTGCTCTGGCAGGCTATTCAGGTCTATCGTCATGTCCGGCGCTGCCGGGTGCAGCGAATGGTCGTGCAACTGGTCGAACAGTTGTGTCACGGCTTTCTCGATGCGGGTTTCCATGGTTGCGTCGATGCGGCTGTGCGCGGTCTCGATACGGCAGCCGCCTGGTAGCAGTGCGCTGTCCTCGAGCAGCCGCCAGCTTTCCTCATGGCGTTCGCGCAGGGCCTTGACCAGCTCGAAATCCTGCGGGTTGAGGTGGATGCGGATATTGTCCGCGCCCATGGGCAGCAGCTTGAGCGCTTCGCGCAGTACCTGGGTGATCTGGCTGGAATCGCCGCGCAGTTCACGACCGATCACCTGGCGGGTCATGTGCGCCACCAGGTGGACCAGGGCCTTCTCGATCTGCGTGTCCTGCTCGGCGATCGGCTCCATCAGGTTGGTCATCAGCCGATCGAGGCTTTCCAGCTTGGTCTTCAGTGCTTCTTCGGCTTCCTGGCGGACCTTGAGCTGGGTGCTATGGAAGCCCTCGCGCTCACCGGTGGCGAAGCCTTCGTTGTAGGCCTCCTGGCGGATGGCCTCGAGTTCTTCCAGGGTCAGCGGCTGGACTTCTTCCAGCGGCACTTCCTCGACTTCTTCCTCGACTACCTCGGGTTCCGGCTCCGGTTCGGGCTCAGGCTCCGGGTCGAAGCTGGGCAGCGCCCATACGTCCACGCCCTCGAGGTCGCGGGCGCGGATCAGGTCGCTGGGGTGATGTTCTTTGGTGGACATGTTTTCAGGTACTCAACAAGCCTGTTCGACAAATGCGGGGCCCTGTGGGAGCTGGCTTGCCGGCGATCAAGGGCGAAGCCCTTGCCATACAGCAGCGGTGCCTGGGCCGGCCTCATCGCCGGCAAGCCAGCTCCCACAAGTACCGCACCAGGCCGCAAAATTCATTTGCCTGCCCTGGTGGATCAGATCATTTCCTCGGCACCCTTGCCGCCGAGCACGATCTCGCCGGCCTCGGCCATGCGGCGGGCGATGGTGAGGATTTCCTTCTGCGCCGTCTCCACGTCGCTGACCCGCACCGGCCCCTTGGCCTCCAGGTCGTCGCGCAACAGCTCCGACGCACGTTTGGACATGTTCTTGAAGATCTTGTCCTTGACCCGCTCGTCGGCGCCCTTGAGCGACACCACCAGCACGTCGGACGAGACTTCGCGCAGCAGCGCCTGGATGCCACGGTCGTCGACGTCGGCCAGGTTGTTGAAGACGAACATCAGGTCTTCGATCTGCTCCGACAGGTCGCTGTCGATTTCGCGGATCGCGTCCATCAGTGCACCTTCCACCGAGCTGTCGAGGAAGTTCATGATGTCGGCGGCGCGCTTGATGCCGCCCAAGGTGGTACGCGCCGCGTTGGAGTTGCCCGAGAACTGCTTCTCGAGGATCTGGTTCAGCTCCTTCAACGCCGCCGGCTGCACGGTGTTCAGCGACGACACGCGAAGGACGATGTCCAGGCGCACCTTGTGGTCGAAGTTGCTCAGCACTTCGCCGGCCTGGTCGGGGTCGAGGTAGGCAACCACGATGGCCTGGATCTGCGGGTGCTCGTAGCGGATCACGTCGGCAACGGCGCGCGGCTCCATCCACTTCAGGCTGTCCAGGCCGCTGGTGTTGCCACCGAGCAGGATGCGGTCGACCAGGCCGTTGGCCTTGTCCTCGCCCAGGGCCTGGTTGAGCATCTTGCGGATATAGGCATCGGAGCCCACGCCCAGGCTGGTCTGGTCGCCGACGATTTCGACGAACTCGCTCATCACCTGCTCGACCTGTTCACGGTGCACATTGCCCATCTGCGCCATGGCCACACCCACCCGCTGCACTTCCTTGGGCCCCATGTGCCGCAGCACCTGGGCGGCATCGGTCTCGCCCAGCGAAAGCAGGAGGATCGCTGCCTTGTCGACGCGGCTCAGCTTGGCGGTAACGGCTCGGTTATCACTCATCGGCGTTGATCCACTCTTTCACGACCTGGGCAACCCGGCCCGGGTCTTCGGCCACCAGGCCTTTGATTGCGTTGAGCTGTGCCTCGTAACCCTCGTTCGGGCTAGGCAGCAGAATGCTTGTCGGGCCACCCAGGCTGACGCGGTCGTTGGCCAGTTCGCCATCCAGACCCATCATGCCGCCCAGCTCCATGTCGCTATCCGAGGCAGCCTGCTTGCCGCCCCCTGTAATGTTGTTCAGTACCGGCCGCAGCACACCGAACACCAGCACCAGGATGAACACCACGCCCAGCACTTGCTTGACGATGTCCCAGAACCACGGCTGCTGGTAGAAGGCGATGTCGGCGATCTCTTCGCCACGGTCAGCGGCGAACGGTACGTTGATCACCGTCACGCTGTCGCCACGGCTGGCATCGAAGCCGACCGCGTCCTGTACCAGGCGAGTGAAGCGTGCCAGGTCCTCGGCGCCCCATGGCGCACGAGTGGCGTCGCCGGTGGCCGGGTCGATCTTGACCTGGTCGTCCACCACCACCGCCACCGACAGGCGGGTCATGCGCCCCTGCTGCTGGCGGGTGTGGCTGATGGAACGGTCCAGCTCGAAGTTCTTGGTGCTTTGCTGGCGCTTGTCCGACGGGTACGGCGCGAGCATCGGCTGGCCGGTGGCCGGGTCCATGATCTGCTGGCCGTTGGCATCCACCAGCGGCTGGCCAGGCTGGATGGCCGCGGCCGGGGTAGCGGCACCACCGGTGGTCTGCGGTGCCGAGGCCGGGCCTGGCGGCTGGTTGCTCAGCGCGCCGGGCACACCTTGCGGGCCCTGGCTGCTGGCACGTTGTTCGTCGACCGACTGCTCGCTGCGCAGCGCCGGCTGGTCTGGGTTGAACTGCTCGGAGGTGGATTCGACCGCGCTGAAGTCGAGGTCGGCGGACACTTCCGCCTTGTAGCGGTCATTGCCCAGCACCGGCTGCAGGATATTGTGCACCCGCTGGGTGAGCATGCTTTCCACCCGGCGGCTGTAGTCGAACTGTTTGCCTGCCTGAGTCAGGGCGGTGTCCTGGATCTGCTCGGACAGCAGGTTGCCCTTCTGGTCGACCACGGTGACCTGGGACTTGTCCAGTTCCGGCACGCTGGTGGCAACCAGGTTGACGATGGCCATCACCTGCCCGGCTTCCAGGGCACGGCCCGGGTACAGCTCGACCAGTACCGAAGCACTGGGCTTGCGTTCGTCACGCACGAACACCGAGCTTTTCGGGATGGCCAGGTGCACGCGCGCACCCTTGACGTTGTTCAGGCTGGACACGGTACGCGCCAGTTCGCCTTCCAGGCTGCGACGGTAACGGGTGGCTTCCATGAACTGGCTGGTGCCCAGGCCCTGCTCCTTGTCGAGCAGCTCGAAGCCGACATTGCCATCGCTCGGTGCCACGCCGGCGGCCGCCAGTTTCAGGCGCGCACGGGAGAGGTCGTCGGCCTTGACCAGCAGAGCGCCGGAATTGGGCTCGACGTTGTAAGGGATGTCGGCAGCGGCCAGGGTATCCATGACCTGCTTGGTGTCCATGCCCGCCAGGCTGCCGTACAGCGGACGGTAATCGGGTTGTTGCGACCACAGCACCACGGCAAAGCCGATCGCCACGCTGGCGGCCAGGCCGACCAGAAGGCCGATCTGACGCAGCATGGGCATCTGCGCGATGTTTTCCAGAAACGCCATGCCGAACAGCGGCGGCTTGGCCGCGGGCGGGCCGCTTTTGGCAGGGGGGTTGTCGACGACTGCTTCAGCCATGGTTTACGTCCGTCCTCAAACCGGCATCTGCATGATGTCCTGGTACGCCTGGACCAGCTTGTTGCGTACCTGGGTCAGTGCCTGCATCGACACACTGGCCTTTTGCGAAGCGATCATCACGTCGGTGAGGTCGACACCACTCTTGCCGATCTCGAACGCGTTGGCCAACTGGGTCGAAGCCTGCTGCGTCTCATGCACCTTGCCGATGGCCTGGCCGAGCATGTCGGCAAAGGTACTCTGCCCCGGTGCCAACTCGGGGGCGGCAGCCACCTTGGGCAGCGACATGGCATCGGCCTGCATGGCCCGCATGTCCAACATCAGACGATTGAATTCAACACCTTGGCTCATGACCCTTCTCTCTCCTGCGGCCGCATTTTTTTGACAGTGATGCGGCGGATAGCCAACCTAAAGCAACAAAGGTGCCAGCCTTGGCGAGCAACGCGATCCCTGTGGGAGCGGGCGTGCCCGCGAACACCGGCGCAGCCGGTGCCCGCCACCGCGTCGAATTCTTCGCGGGCACGCCCGCTCCCACACGGGGACCGCGCCAGCAGCGGTATATATTGCCCGTCAGCCGAACAGGCTGGCCTCGACGTCAAACCCGGCATCGCGCATCTGCGCCAGCTTGTAGCGCAGGGTACGCGGGCTTATCCCCAGGCGTTCGGCCGCCTCTTTGCGGCGGCCGCGCTCGGCGCGCAGGGTGTCGATGATCATCTGGTACTCATGACGACGCATGTCATCGCCCAGCCCGCCAGCCTCGGCTACCACCTCTGGCGATGGCTCGATGCCAGCTGACAATGGAATGGCGCCTGCCAGACAAAAATCCGCCGCCTCGATCACCCCTCCCTGCTGCAGGATCAGCGCCCGCTGCAGGGCGTTGTCCAGTTCGCGTACATTGCCCGGCCAGGCATACGCCTGCAGGCAGGCCCGGGCCTGGGGCGACAGCTGCACCGGGGCATGCTTCATCTTGGCCACGTGACGCGCCAAAAGGCGCTCGGCCAGTTGCAGAATGTCACCCGGGCGTTCGCGCAGCGGGCGCCAGGCCAGGGGGAACACCGACAGGCGGTAATAAAGATCCTCGCGGAAACGCCCGGCCGCCACTTCGCCAGCCAAGTCACGGTTGGTGGTGGCCAGCACGCGGATATCCAGGCTGATCGGCTTGCGCCCGCCTACGCGCTCCACCTCGCGCTCCTGCAGCACCCGCAGCAGCTTGGCCTGCAAGGCCATTGGCATTTCCGATATTTCGTCGAGCAGCAAGGTGCCACCTTCGGCCTGCTCGAACTTGCCGGCCTGGGCAGCGATGGCACCGGTAAAGGCACCCTTCTCGTGGCCGAACAGCGTGGCCTCGAGCATGTTGTCGGGGATGGCAGCACAATTGATCGCCACGAAAGGCTGCGCCGCCCGCGGCGACTGCTGGTGAATGAAGCGCGCAAGCACTTCCTTGCCGGTACCGGATTCGCCGGAAATCAGCACGGTCGAGTCACTGCGCGCCACCCGTGCGGCCAATTCCAGCAACTGTCGACTGGCCGGTTCGCAGGCCACCGGGCCTTCCTCTTCAGCCACGCGCCCGGCGGCATGCCGCTCGACCAGGCTGAGCAATGCCTTGGGCTCGAATGGCTTGACCAGATAGTCGGCGGCCCCTTGGCGCATCGCCTCGACGGCACGCTCCACCGCTGCATGCGCAGTCATGAGCAACACGGGCAATTGCGGATGCTGGCGGCGCAGCTGGGCCAGCAGTTGGTGCCCATCCATGCCTGGCATGTTCACATCGCTGACTACCAGGCTGAAGGCCTCCTCCAGCACCGCTTCCAGCGCTTCTTCGGCACTGCCCACCGCCTGGTAGGCGAAGCCGCCGATTTCCAGGGTATCGCTCAGCGCCTGGCGCAGTACGCGGTCGTCCTCGACCAGCAGCACCTTGATCGCCATCACATGCCCTCCGCCAGCTGCCCGTCGATCAACGGCAGCTCCACTCGCACACAGGTACCACGGCCAACCTTCGAGCGCAGGCGCAGCGTACCCTGGTGCGCGCGCACCACGGCCTTGACCACGGCCAGGCCCAGGCCGGTGCCAGTGGCCTTGGTGGTGAGGAACGGCTCGCCCAGGCGGCCGAGCAGCTCGGCATCGATGCCACTGCCGGCGTCGCTTACACACAGGTGCAGGCTGCGCTCGCGGCGGAACAGGTGCACCTTCAGTCGCGCCGGGCCATCGCTGGCTTGCAGCGCATTTTCGATCAGGTTGAGCAATGCACCAATCAGGGTGTCGCGGTTGCATAGCAGCTCACCCAGGTGGCTGTCGCACTGCCAGCGCACGGCGTGCCCCTGCACATGCACCTGGGCAGCCTGCTGCAGGGCCTGGAACAAGGCTTTTGGCGTGACCCGATCACTCAACGGCAGCTCGCCACGGGCGAACACCAGCATGTCGCGTACCTGGTGTTCCAGCTCGTGCAGGCGCTCCTTCAAGGTGCCGGCAAAGCGCTGGCGGGTTTCCGCGCCCAGCTCCTGTTCGGGATCAGCCAGGTGGCTGGCGTAGAGCATCGCCGCCGACAGTGGCGTGCGAATCTGGTGCGCCAGCGAAGCGACCATGCGCCCCAACGACGACAGGCGCTCGTGGCGGGCCAATTGGTCTTGCAGGCGACGGGTTTCGGTCAGGTCGTTGAGCAACACCAGCTGGCCAGGCTCGGCATCCAGCGAGCGAGTGGCAATGGACAGGCGGCGGCCATCACGTAGCGAGACTTCGTGACCGTCATCCTTGCGCGGGGCAAAGCTGCGGGCGATCACCTGGCGCCACAGCTGGCCGACCAGCGGCTCGCCGAGCAGTTCGCAGGCGGCCGGGTTGGCTTCGCGTACCAGGCCCTGGCCATCGATCACGATCACCCCGCCGGGCAGCAGGTCCAGCAGGTTCTGCAGGCGGTTGGCCAGGCGTTCCTTTTCGCTCAGTTCATCGATGCGCTGGGCGCTGACCACCGCCAGCTCGCCCTTGAGTTCGCTGACCCGGGCTTCGAGCAGGCTGTAGGACTGGCTCAGCTGGCTGGACACCTGATTGAACAGGGCGAAGGCTTGTTCGACACCCTGGCGGCTTTCCTGCTCGACCAGGGATTGCCCCTGCGGATCGGGGGCTAGGGATACGTGGGCGGCCTGGGGCATCTTGCTCTCTCGCGTGGCTGACCGTCATAAAAACGGTGTGTTGCCAAGGGTGTAGCAATAGCCGTGCCGGAGATAGGGATTTTGGCTGGCTGTGCCGGCCTCTTCGCGGGTGAACCCGCTCCCGCAGGGACCGTGCAGGCTTCAAGCCTTGCGCAGTACTGGAGATTTTGGCTCCCTGTACCGGCCTCTTCGCGGGCATGCCCGCTCCCACAGGGACCGTGCAGGCTTCAAGCCTTGCGCAGTACTGGAGATTTTGGCTCCCTGTGCCGGCCTCTTCGCGGGCTTGCCCGCTCCCACAGGGATATCACCGAATTCAAGCTGTGCATCGATCCTGTGGGAGCGGGCGTGCCCGCGAAGAGGCCGGTACAGGCAACCGACAGGCGTCAATCCTCCGCCTGTTCCTCGCCGCCCTGACGGCTCATGCCGTACTTGCGCATCTTCTCGACCAGGGTGGTGCGGCGAATACGCAAACGTTCAGCTGCGCGTGCAACGATACCGTTGGCATCGTCCAGCGCCTGCTGTATCAGGCCTTGCTCCAGGCTACCCAGGTAGTCCTTCAGGTCCAGGCCTTCAGGTGGCAACATGGCGTGGTTGCTGAAGTTCGGCGTATGGCCGTTGATCGCCACGCGCTCTTCCAGGTCGCTGCGCAGGCTGTCGACCATCTGCTCGTCTTCGTCATCGACGTAACGGAATTTCTTCGGCAGCTCGGACACGCCAATCACCCCGTACGGGTGCATGATCGCCATGCGCTCGACCAGGTTGGCCAGTTCACGCACATTGCCCGGCCAGCCATGGCGACACAGCGACATGATCGACGCGGAGTTGAAGCGGATAGAGCCGCGCTTCTCGTGCTCCATGCGCGAGATCAGCTCGTTCATCAGCAGCGGGATGTCTTCCACCCGCTCACGCAGCGGCGCCATCTCGATGGGGAACACGTTCAGGCGGTAGTACAGGTCTTCGCGGAACGTGCCCTCCTCGATCATGGTCTCGAGGTTCTTGTGGGTCGCGGCGATGATGCGCACGTCGATGCTCTGGGTCTTGTTGCTACCCACGCGCTCGAAGGTACGCTCCTGCAGTACGCGCAACAGCTTGACCTGCATCGGCAACGGCATGTCGCCGATTTCGTCGAGGAACAGTGTACCGCCGTTGGCCAGCTCGAAACGCCCGGCACGGCTGGTGATCGCCCCGGTGAAGGCGCCCTTCTCGTGGCCGAACAGTTCGCTTTCCAGCAGTTCGGCCGGGATCGCACCGCAGTTGACCGGCACGAACGGCGCTTCGCGGCGCTTGGAATGGTAGTGCAGGTTGCGCGCGACCACTTCCTTGCCGGTGCCGGACTCACCCAGGATCAGCACGCTGGCATCGGTATCGGCAACCTGCTGCATCATCTGCCGCACGTGCTGAATGGCACGGCTGGTACCGACAAGGCTGCGGAACAGGTTAGGTTCGCGCTGGCGACCACGCTCGCGCGCCTGGTCGTACATCTCGCGATAGACCTGGGCACGGTGCAGCGAATCCAGCAGCTGGCTGTAGCTTGGCGGCATTTCCAGGTTGGAAAGCACCCGGCGGCGAAGGTCTTCCGGGAACTCCGCAGAAGAAATTTCACCTAAAAGCAGAACCGGAAGGAACTCATCCCACCCAGCCACTGTCTTAACGAGCCCAAGCACACTGCCCGGGGCATTTACAGTGCCGATAAGCACGCACAGCACTTCGCGACTCGAAGACAACGGCTCGACCACCTGCTGCCAGTCCTGGCTGGAGCAAGCGAGGTTTTCTTCGCCGAGGAAGTTAAGCACCACCGCCAGGTCGCGGCGGCGTGCGCTGTCGTCGTCGATCAGCAGAATCTTGGTTTCACGCCACATGCAATAGCAACTTCCCTAGTCATATCGGCGCCCGAGGGCGTGCTCGACATCATTCCGACTGAATGGTCAGTGTTCGGACGTCTGAAATTCGAAAACAGCCACTAGTAAAGTCAAAAAAAACCAGCCAGTCAAATTAATGGCGCATGGCTTTTGGCAACGTCTGTGGTCAGGTGAACAAATGGTATACCTTTGCCGCGTTCTTCGCCTGACGGATTTTCGTCATTTCGTCCACCAAGGATTGACGTTCACCACTTGCAACATCGATTAGTTGACGATATACGGCCAACAACTGCTCAAGGCTGGCACTGACATCGGCCTCGTTGCCTTTCGCCTCGCTCACCATGTCACCGATGCGCAAGCGGCATTCCAGGTCGAGCTCGCCCACAGCCTCCCAGTTACGCTCGGCCAGTGCCGCCAGCAGCATTTCCCGAGTCTGCTCGATCCGGGCGATTACTTCGCTCATGTCATCCTCCTTTATCAGGAAGCCGACGACTGATCGCCGATTGCGTCCCAACCTTCCTTCACAGTGATCAGCAGGCGCGCGACCTCGTCGATGATGGCCGGGTCACCTGTGACGTTGGCCTCTACCAGGCGGCGGCTCATGTACATGTACAAGCTGTCCAGCTCAGCCAGGCTGTCGGCATGGTTTTCCAGGTCCAGGCCTTCACGCAGGCCGCCGATGATGTCGATGGCCTTGCCGATAAGGATGCCCCGTTGCGCGATGTCGTTGCGGGCAATGGCACCCTTGGCCTGCGCCATGCGATCAAGGCCGCCCTGCATGAGCATCTGCACCAGGCGGTGCGGGCTGGCTTCGGACGTCTGCGCTGCGCCGTTGACTTTCTGGTACTGCCGAAGGGCCAACATCGGGTTCATGGATCTGCCTCGTTGCTGCGGTAAAAAGTTGCTTGTACCTGCTGTATCGCCTGTACGTCAAAAAACTTTAGGGAAAAAGCAAAAAGCCCGGGGCATCTTGGGGACGCCGCCGGGCTTTTGGCATGTTCAGCCGATCAGGATTTCTTGGCCTGGGCGTTGATCGCTTCGAAGATCGAGGTGATCTGGTCGGCCTGGGCCTTCATCTTGCCCAGGGCGGTGTCCAGGGCCACGTACTTCTTGGTCAGCGATTCGGTCAGGGACTCGGTGCGGCGATCGAGCGCGGCCTGCTGGTTGGCCAGTTCCGAGACCGCCTTGTCAAGGTTCGACTTGCGCGTTGCAAGGCTACCATCGGTCTTGTTGTAAGGATCGATGGCCTTGTTCATGCGCTCGAAGATACCGTCGGTGCCGGTGAACAGCTCCTGCACTTCCGGGCCGAGCTTCTTGTCGTTCATCGCCGAGGTGAACTTGCTGCTGTTGAATTCGAGCGTGCCATCCTTCTGGGTGTTGATACCCAACTGGCTCAGCGTGGTCAGCTGGTCGCCGGCCCCCACCTCACTCAGCACCTTGCGCACATCACCCAGCAGAGAGCGGGTGGTCGGGTCGTTGGTGAGCGGGCCGAGCACCAGCTTGTCATCGTCATCACGGCTGGTCGACGTGAGCGAAGTGATCGCCTTCTGCAGCGTATTGTAGGCATCGACGAAGCTCTGGACCGACTTCTTCAGGCCATCGTTGTCCGCCGCAACGGTGACCGCGGTCGGCGTACCAGTGGCGACGCCGCTGGCCTTGGGGCTGACCCCGGTCAGCTCGAGGGTCATGCCGCTGATCGCGCTATCGAGGGTATTGGAGGCACTCTTGACCTTCAGACCGTCGATGGTCAGCTCGGCGTCCTGCGCCTTGGCAGTGATGAAGCCGGCGCCAGTGCCGGACATCTGCGTGGTGCCATCGATGGTCAGCTCGGGGATACCGCTCAGGGAAATGTCACTGCCGGCACCGGTGGTGGTCGAGCTGAGCACCAGGCGCGAGCCACCTTCTTCATTGACGATGTTAGCGGAAATACCGTTGGCGCTCATTTCCTTGTTGATCTGGTCACGCACGCTCTGCAGCGTGGCACCGCTGGCCACATCCAGATCATAGGTCTTGCCACCCTGGCTGATGGTCAGCTTGCCAGCCGTGATCGCACTGCTGGCACCGCCGGCGAACTGCTGGCTGGCGACTTTCGAGCTGGTGGCCAGCTTGTCCACCACGATGTCGTAGCTACCCGGCACGGCCGTGTTGCTGGACTTGATCTTGACCACCGACTCGTTGGCCGAGGTCGCTGCATAGGCGTTGAACGACGGCGCATCCTTGTTGTTGAGCGCCTTCATGGCGTCCTGGAATGCCGTGAGGGCACTGCGCAGCGAGCCGATACCCGAAATCATCGCAGTATTGTTGCTGGTTTGCCGAGTGATCTGCGCCTGCTTGGCGGATGTATCGGCCTTGACCAGCGCGGTCACGATATCGGTAATGTTGAGACCAGAACCCAGGCCTGTACTGGAAGTAATCGGGCTTGCCATGCTGTAGTCCCTCTCATCAACGCGTCAACCCGCTCCTGCGGGACTGACATGCATCACTTCATTGGTGTTCGCCGCCAATCATACCTTGGCGTCGAACAGAACACTTTTGACATCGCTCAGGCTGTGAGCGATCCGCAGGGCCTCTTCCGAGGGCAACTGGCGAATCAGTTCACCACTGTCGGTAGCGATGACTTTGACCACGATCTTGCCGGATTCTTCATCCGTGGAAAATTCCAGATTGCGCTGCGATGCCTTCAGGAACTTTTCGATCTCCGAAACGGCATGTTTGACCTTGTCGGCATCCTGCACCGCCTTGGCGTCTTTCTTGTCGTCTTCGGGTTTTACGTTTTCCGTCGACCGGGCAACCGGTTTTTCGGCAACCTGCTCGGCCGGACGTGCGGCCGGATAAGACAGGTTCAGCTTGACGCTCATGTCCATGCCCACCACCTCGCAATGAAAAGGCGGGGAAGTGCCTTACCGGCACTTCCCCGCCAGCAACCAGGCAGATTAGCCCAGCAGCTTCAGTACTGCCGATGGCAGCTGGTTGGCCTGGGCCAGAACCGAGGTGGAAGCTTGCTGCAGGGTCTGCTGCTTGGTCAGCTGGGCAGTTTCAGCAGCGAAGTCGGTGTCCTGTACGCGGCCACGGGCAGCTTCGGCGTTTTCGTTGATGTTTTGCAGGTTGTTGATGGTGCTGGTCAGACGGTTCTGCGCGGCACCCAGGTCAGCACGGTTGCTGTTGATGGTTTGCAGAGCGGCGTCGATGGCCGAAACAGCAGCGCTGAAGTTGGCTTCGGCGGTGGTGGTGTCGGAACCCTGAATGTTGATCGAGGAAGTAACGCCCAGGTCCGAAGCGGTGAACTTGGCGCTCAGGTCGATGGTGATCTGGTTGGCCGAACCGGTGTTGGAACCAACCTGGAAGGTCATGACCGAAGCCGAACCGTCCAGCAGGTTCTTGCCGTTCAGCTGGGTGCTGTTGGCGATACGGGTCAGTTCCGAAGCCATCGACTGGAATTCTTTGTCCAGAGCGACACGGTCGTTGGTGCTGTTCGAGTCGTTTCGGGACTGAACGGCCAGTTCACGCATACGCTGCAGAATGTTGGTCTGCTCTTGCATCGCGCCTTCAGCGGTCTGGGCGATGGAGATACCGTCGTTGGCGTTTTTGATAGCCATGGTCTGACCACGGATCTGCGAAGTCATGCGGGTAGCGATCTGCAGGCCGGCGGCGTCGTCTTTGGCGCTGTTGATTTTCAGGCCGGAGGACAGACGGGTCATCGAGGTGCTCAGCGCTTCGGAAGCACGGTTCAGGTTTTTCTGAACGCCCAGAGAGGTGGTGTTGGTGTTAACAGTCAAAGCCATGACGAATTCCTCGTTGGATTGGGTACTACGGCTTCCGGCCTTGGCAATTCGCCGGGTGTGGCACAGAGAACCTTCGTAATGTTTATCGTCGTCAGGGCAGTTTGCTTTAGGGCGATTTCTCACTTTTTTTGCTGGCATCCGGCCATCCCAATGAAATCAAGGGTTTGACGCCAGATTACAGGCGCACTCACTGTGCAGGAGAAAAGAAAACGCCGCCTGAAAGCGGCGGCGTCTTGAAGTCGACAAAGGGGGTCAATCGCGGCGCTCGATGATTGCCGAACCCCAGGAAAGGCCTACGCCGAAACCGCTCAGGGCAACCCGCTGGTGCTGCGAACCCAGCACATGCTTTTCCAGCAGCAACGGAATGCTCGAAGAGACGGTATTGCCGGTCTCGACCATGTCCTTGACGAACCGCTGCCTGTACTCGCCCTCCACAAAGCGCGCCGAAACCGCATCCACGATTGCCGCGCTACCTTGGTGAAGGCAATAGAGGTCGATATCGCCCGCCTTGAGGCCGCTGGCATCGAGCAACTGCTGAAGGTGCGCAGGCACCTTGACCAAGGCGAAGTTGTAGACCTGACGACCATTCATGAAGAACTTGCCGTCGGTAGTACGCAAGTGCTCAGCCCCGGCTCCGTCGCTGCCGAACAGCGACTTGCCGAGCTGCCACGCAGCGCCGTCGCCCATCCAGGTCGCAGTGGCGGCATCACCAAACAGCATGGTGGTATTGCGATCTTCGGGATCGACGATCTTCGAGTAAGGATCTGCGGTGATCAGCAGGCCGTTTTTCAGCCCGGCCGCTTCCATGAAGCCCTTCATGGCATACAGGCCATAGACATAGCCCGAGCAGCCCAGAGAAATATCGAAAGCTGCAACCTGGGTGCTCAGGCCCAGCTTGTGCTGCACGATCGCAGCGGTATGCGGCAAGCCTTCGGCGTCGCCGTTCTGGGTCACAACGATCACGACATCGATGGACGCAGGATCAAGGCCAGGGTTGGCAGAAAACAGGCTTCTTGCTGCCTCCACGCAAAGATCAGAGGTTTCCTGGGTGGCCTCCTTGCGCGGCAGGAAGGTCGAACCGATCTTGCCGAAGATGAAATCCTGGTCCTTGCCGAATTTCGCGCCCTGCGCGTAATTGTCGACGCCCTCGACAGGTACGTAACTGGCGATGCTTTTGATGCCAATCATTGTGGCTTCCCGATAGATATGGCGAAAATTCGCGGGCTTTCGCGCCGGGTTCAGATACCTCGGGTGAAAAGACGACGAGACTGCCCGCAGACTCGATAGCTTAGAGATGCACGTTTCGACTGCCAAGTCACGATCGTTCATACGATCGGCCAATCGCCCGACAAGATCAATGCCCCTCGTACGCAACCACGGCCCTGTGTGCGCTACCGGACACCCGCCTCAAGCGGGTACCCGGCATGCATCGTGGCTCAGGAAAGCCAGGCCCGGCGCCAGGCCTCCAGGCGCTCCCCCTGAAGCAGCCAGTTCGACCGGACAGCATTCTGCAGGGCATCCCCCAACGCTGCCGACGCGTCGCGGTCCTCCAGATGCAGACGGATGGCCCGCAGCCAGTCAGCCGTCTGGTTTTCCACCCTCGACAACGGCAAGGTGTCTGCGCCGGCAAAACCGGCCACCCGGCTACAGATCACCGGATGCGCGCAAGCAGCGTGCTGAAGCACCCGCAGGTCGGCCGAGCAGGCATTGCCCAGGGTCTCGGCCATCGGCACCAGCGCCAGGTCGAGATTCAGGGCTGCAAGGCTATTACCCAGGTTTTCATCAGAAACATGCGGGTGGTGCTCCCGGACGAACGGCCGCAGCGCTGGTGGGCAGTCGCCCAGAACGACCCAATCGACCTCATGCGCCATCGCCGGCACTACTTCGGCCAGCAAGACGGCATCCTTGTTACCGATCCAGCCCAGACGCGGCTTTTGCGCCATGCGCCGCAAGCCTTGCAACTGGCCCCAGGCGACAGGTAGTGCGCTTTCGAGCAGGTGCACGTCATCGTGCTGGCCTTGCAACAGCTCCGCCAACGCCGGGGCAGCGACGACCACCCTGTCTGCCTGCATCAACCCGTAGCGCATGCGCTGCAGTAATTCATCCGCACCCAGGCCGGCGGCGAACCCCATTTCCGGGATATAACCGTCCAACTCATACACCTTGAACGCTTGAGAGAAGGCACGTAGACGACGCAAGGTCTGCAACCCCCCATCCGCCAGCGGACGCTGCAAGACAATACTCGAAGGCGCATAGCGCTGTATGTCCACCAGGGTCAGAACCCCGATGGTCACCGAACCATCGATCACGCCAGCATTCCGCAATGCCATGAGAGGCTGTATTACACGGGCCTGTCCAGCCGCCTGCTGGTCAGCAGCGAAAGCCAGCACTGTCGGAGCGATGCCTTGCAATGGTCGCCAGCACAGCCCGTTATCCTGCCGCGCATGGCTGTGACCTACAAGCAATGACTGGTTGGCGTTGTAGGAGGGATCATTGACCAGTTGCGGCAACCAGCGAGCGTAAAGCGCATCTTCCTGTTCAGCACCGATTGCATCAGCGGGGGCTGCTTCCAGCAGCAGCCTGGCACGTGGAGTCCAGACATTCAGGTAGCCGGCCTGCTGCAAACGCAGGCACAGGTCGGCTTCAGCCCAGGGTTCCAATAACGGGTCGACGGAGAAACCACCCGATTCAAGGAAGGTTTCACGCCGCACCATCAGACAACGATCACCCACGACCACACCGTTGCGTTCGGTCACCAGCGCCGCCAGGTCGCCCTTATCGCCCAGGACCTGCCCGGCAAATGCAGGACCGACGCTGCCGCCCATTCCGAGTACCTGGCCTGCCTGTTGAATCACCCCATCGGGGCTCGCCAGCATGCACCCCACAGCACCGACCTCAGGGCGCTGCGCATGGTTGAGCAAGGCAAGTAGCCAATCACCATCATTGACCATGGCGGCAGCATCCAGCCATAGCAGAAACTCGCCCTGCGCCTCCTGAGCCGCTGCGTTGCACATGGCCGCACGAGACTGCCCCGGCATGAAACGCAGTACCTGGACACGTCCTGGTTCAACCTGGCTCAGCATGTCCAGCCACTGGAGCAACACAGGATCGTCATTGCCTGGCTCTACCAGCAGCACTTCATGCGTGACAGCTGCCGTGTTCTGCAACAACTGCTCAAGGCAGCGCTGCAACCGTGACAAGTCGCCTTCGATGTAGATGATCAAACTCACCGAGGCCGGCCGCGAATGCCCATAGTCGATCTGGTAGCAATTCGCCGCCTGCTCGATCGAATCAACCTGCGCCTCAGGATAACCGCGCTCCAGCAGGTGCTTCTGGATGACCGTTCGCTCATCGTCGCATACCGTGACGTCTGGCCGATTGGCGATCAACAGCGGCTCGCTGATATGACCCACCACCCCCAACCCATGCTCGACAATCAAGCGTAACTGGTAAGCCAGTTCGTAGGCGCCACCTGCAGCCGGGTCGAACCCACCCTGCTGCACGAGCGTGCGCCTGTGGTACAACCAATGCCGCGACAATGCGGCCGGATGTGCCAGCAACATGTCCAGGTTGAGGTCGGGTCGCAGGCGAGCTTCAACGCTGTCATCGGCTCCACGCACAGCCTCGTCGGCAAACACCGCACCAAATGCCACCTGGGCCTGTGACAGGTCGAGGGCCGCCACCAGCAGGCCACTGGCAGTGAATTCCACTCCTGCGTCAACCACCATGCACCAATCACAAGGGCTGCTTTCCAGCAGGCCATTGATAGCGGCCAGCGGCGCTCGAGCATCAGCAGGCACCCACTGCACGTTCGGACGACGCGGCTCCATCGCTCCCAGCACACAGACCTGGATGCGTTGATACAGCACGTCGTCCAGGCTCCCGAGGGTACGCGCCAAGGCTCCCGGATCGCCATGATCCAGCACCAGCACGGCAATCGAAGGCGCATCGGGTGCCGCCAGCCGGTCCTGCATCAACTGCAACTGCTGCGGCAGCGGGTAACGCTGGCGCAGCCATGTCAGCATCCCGCCGTTATTGCCGGCCGTCTCGCGACGGGCTGCAAACTGGGTCTTGGCGATGAACACCTCGAGTTGCTGCCAGAAGGGTGCCGTTCGCTCCACATAACGCTGCAGTGCACCTTCCAGCCCTGCACTGGCACGCTCGAACGCGTCGGGCCGATCGAGCATGGCGAAGCCGTGGCTGCCGATGAAGCTGGCTTCAAGAAACTGCTCGTCGATGCCGTGCCCAGGAATGAAGATCACCGGGCAGCCACAAAGGACCGCGATCACACAGGTCATCGACCATTCGTGGGTATAAAGCACCTCGGCCTTGCGCAGCAGCACTGCCAGCTCGGGTAATGTCAGGGCATTGGCCATGCTCAGCAGTTGGATATCGCCAGGCAACTGCGAATAGTCGATCTGCTCCAGCGGGTGGCGATTCTGGTAAAGGTACTTGCCTTCACGCAGCGTGCCCGGTGCCGGAGCACTGAACAGTTCGACATCGATCGTCGGCAGGCACAGCAAATCGCCATCGGGATAACCATGCCGCGCGGCGATCAGGGCACCGGAATAGAACAACAGGTCTCTGCCTGCAGCCTGCATGCTCTGGCCGGTAAGAAAACCCTCGAAGTTCAACAAGAAGCGCGCTACCACATCGCAGCCAAGCGGGTTGCCCACCACCACTTCCGGATAGACAGCGATCGGTACCTTGCCTTCGGCCTGATGCCGCTTCTGGGTCAGCGGGTCCAGCAACGGCGTTTTCAGGTCCGGATTGACCACCTGACCACCACAGATATAAGCCTCGCGCCCGTTGAGGTTGAGCACGTGGCAAAGATAGTGCAGCGACGCGACGCCCGAGGAGGTTTCCCGGTAGTCTGGTGCCAGGATGTAATACGGATGCTCCGGTTTGGCGTACATCAACCTCAGGCGCGTCAGTGCCTGGTCGAGCGAATGGGCGTCAACCCGGGCAGAATTGGGCATCGCTTGGAAACTCCAGAATCAGGAAAATACAGGCAGCCGGCCTCAGACAGCACGTGGCTCGGCAAAGAACTGGGCGATTGCTGTACACACACGGGCAACCTGGCGAGCAGTCATGTCCGAGTAGAGTGGCAAGCGCACCAGACGCTGGGCAACATCGCAGGTTACCGGCAGTTCTCCGACGCTGCGGGAATACCGCAGGCCGGCAGGTGAATCGTGCAGCGGTACATAGTGGAACACCGCATGGATATCCCGCTCGCGCAAGAACTGGATCAGTTCGCTGCGCTCATGGTTGTTGCGCATCAACAGGTAGAAAATGTGCGCATTGGCTGGCCGTCCGCCCGGCGTACGGGGAAGCTGGAAGCAGCCATCGGCTTCCAGCGCCTGCAACTGATTGTAATAAGCTTCGTACAAAGCCCGCCGATGGGCGTTGATGCTTTCCCCCTGCTCCAGCTGTGCATAGAGGAAGGCAGCCGTCAATTCACTGGGAAGGAACGAAGAGCCGACATCGACCCAAGTGTATTTGCTGACTTCGCCCCGGGCGAACGCCTTGCGGTTGGTACCCTTCTGCCAGATGATTTCTGCGCGCTCGATCAGTTTCGGGTCGTTGATCAGCAACGCCCCTCCCTCACCGCTGATGACGTTCTTGGTTTCATGGAAACTCAGGCAACCGAGGTGCCCGATGGTACCAAGCGCACGGGTCTTTTCCCTGGCGAGAATCGCCTGCGCAGCGTCTTCGATAAGCATCAGGCCGTGGTTGTTGCAGATGCGCAGCAGCGCCTCCATGTCACAAGGCTGCCCAGCATAATGAACTGCCACGACCGCCTTGGTTTTCTCGGTGATCGCGGCTTCGACCAGACGCTCGTCAAGGTTGAGGCTGTCCGGGCGTATATCCACGAATACCGGAACCGCACCACGCAGCACGAACGCATTGGCGGTAGATACAAACGTGAAAGACGGCATGATGACCTCATCCCCCGGACCGACATCGGCCAGGATCGCCGCCATCTCCAATGCAGCGGTACAGGAATGGGCCAGCAGCGCCTTCGGGCAACCCAGGTTGTCTTCCAGCCATTGCTGGCACGATTGAGTGAACTGTCCATCGCCAGCGATGCCGCCATTCATCACTGCCTGGGCGATATAGAACAATTCCTTGCCAACGACGAAAGGCTTGTTGAAAGGTATGACCTGATTGCTCACGTTCGTATTCTCCACCGCGTGCGTCAGATGAAATCGCTCAGCGGCAGGTAGCCGCCGATGAGCGCATCGAGAAACTCGACCTGTACTGCCTTCTCCAGGCCGTTACGGGCAAAGAAATCCCTCGCACGCTGGTAGTAGTGGCCCTCAAGCGCCTGGTCGGCATCGGTATGCCCTGCGTCATAGCCATGCTGGGAAAGCGCCGAACATTTGACTGCCGCGTATTTGCGGCAGCACGCTTCGACTGAATCATCAAGCATTGCGCGCCGAAGTGGCCGGGTGTATTCGAAATACGCGTGAGCCTGGGGCGAGAGTTGCAGTCCCTGTAACAGCGCCGACAGGTTATCGGCCAGCCAAGGCGCAAAGTGATAACCATCCCGCCGCGTGCCGGTCGCAATGAAGGTGTTGTCATTGAGTTGGCCGATTACCGGATAGCCATCAAGGCTGACCGGTCGATAGCCGAAGTTGTACCGCACGAAACCGCTGGCACGGTGCATCTGGTTGACCTGGTTGATCGCTCCATTTATCAGGGCAGCCACGGACTCGGCGCGTGGCACCTGTTCGTCGACCGTGGTGATCAGGTTGGTCGCTCCAACCACGAACAGATCGTCCTGGTACGGCGCATGGTAGATACCACAGGCGCCACCACGATTTGGCGTACGAAGCACGTAACGTCCCTGGATCCCCGGGTTCTTCAAAACGACAGTAGCACCGACGCCGTTGATGACCCGAATGCAGTCGTCTTCGGCCCACAGCCGGGTCGCCTTGCTGCCGTTGGCCAGCACCAGACGTTCCGCAGCCAGCACTCGGCCATCGGTCAGGCGAGCACCACAGGTTCGGCCTCCGATCTTGTCGAGAGACTCCACCACGCCCTCGACGAAGCGCACACCGCGCCTTGCCAACGTCTGTTGCAGGGCCTGGATGACACCATCGGGATTGACCACGCCTTCGCGGGGCAGGAAAAGGGCGTTGCGGCTTCGGTAGGCCGAAGCCGGCGAATAGGCCGGCTCCAATGTCGGCTCGATCCGCTCGTACGGCTCGGCAAACTCCTCGAGATAATCGGCGATGGCGTCAAACGCCTGGTCCTCGAACCTGTTGGAGGCATTGTTGTTGACCAGCACGGTACCCAGCCGGTAGTGCTCTGCGGGAATCTCGAACTCTTCGACAAACGCCCCCCACAACCGCGCGGAAGCCTGGCTCAATTCGAACTTAAGGCGGTCGCGCGGTTTGTCCAACGCACCTGGCTCCAGCTCCGCGAACGAGTTGAGCATGGCTGCAGCAGCCATGGAGGCGCTGTAAGGCCGCGACATCGGGCCTACCACTGTAATGCGCTCGGCAGGAACCGAACGGGAAAGGCCGGCAGCGATCGCCAGGCCAACCATGCCGTTACCAATGATCAGGAACATGGCATGCCCTCTTACAGCACTTTGACGATGCACAGGGACGGGTAGGTCTGCGATCGCTTGATCTCGTGACGCACCTTGCCCAACACTTCAGCTACGTAGGCGTAACCCTCGCCTGGCAGAAAATCACGCTGCAACTGGAAGAACACCAACTGCGAACCGGGGACGCAGCGCGGCAGGATCTGTTCCAGGGCAAAGCGGGTCGGCCCCTCCAGGTTCATGTCGAAAAAGGCCAACGCCACCAGCAGGTTGCGATTCTCCTCGATGAAACGTGGCAAGGTATCCTTGATATCACCCTCGACCACCTGATGTCCGCTGGAAACCTGTGGCAGGGCATTGATGCTCTCGTGCAATGCCAGCAAGTGGCGCAGGTAATCGGCATACCCGCTACCGGTATCGTAGCAACCGTCCTGGAAGTGCTCGTTGGTCACCTTGCTGTCGCTGGCGTGCGATTTGTAGCCGGCGAAGGTATCAAATGCCGCGATGCGGCGCTGTTTGTTGAACGGTTCGAAAATGGCCCTCAGATTCTCGCAGAGCACGGCGTTCTGGCCACGCCATGTGCCAAAGTCCAGCACCGAGCCGGGCAGCGAGACGATCTCGCGGTACAGGTCGGAAATCGCCAGCATCCGCGCAAGGGAGGCCGAGCGGATGAACAGGCCGAGGTTGCGCTCTTTTTCGGCGTCATCGAGCGGCGCATTGGCAAATGACTGCCAGAGTCGCTCCCGCGCCTCGAGCTGGCTGTCGCTGGACTGGGTTACGGAAGTAGAGCCTTTCTTGAGCATAGATATCTCCAGGAAACAGGGAAGTCGAACGGCAGGTCACGGGGCCTTGCGCACGAGGAGGGTGAATTCGTACAAGCCATAGTCATGCAAGAGTGCCACCTGCCTGGAGTAGGTTCTTTTGCACAGATCAAAGTAGAAGCACGGGTCACCGTAATACAGGTAGTCGCGCATGAATGGCGCGTCGGAGTAGCTGGTGAGGCAGTTGAAGGCAAAGCCTTTGGTCGAGCAGGCATCCATGTTGCGAAGCACCTCGGCAATATATTGTTCCCAGGCTTCCCGCGGGGTTTGCTGTGACACATTGAAAATACCGCTGGCTACCGCGTAATCGGCAGTCCGGGTGGGCCGGTCGGCGACCTCGAAGCAGGTGAACTGATCCGCACCGTGTTTGGCGCGAGCCGACGCGATCATCTCGGGCGACAGGTCATAGCCGTGATAGTCCACTACGCCGCCGCGCTCGCGCAGCCAGTCGAGCAATGCCCCGTAGCCACAACCCACGTCGACCAGACTGAAGCCTCGCTGCCATTCTTCCTGCGACACCAGCTTGAGCAACTGTTCGAAGCGCAGGTGCTGCGAAGCGCTTCCGTTCCAGTCAACCCCTTCCGGAGTGGCGCCATGCTCACGAATGCGCGAGGAATAGTACTGTTCGACTTCTCGCAAAATGGTCGTGCTCATGGGCGCCGCTCCAGGAAGGCAGGCGCGTCGGCGCCGGTATTGAACAACAGGTCGATGACACTCACCGCATGCTGAAACTCGCCGTACAGCTGCGGGTACTCGAGATAGCCGTCATAACCCATATACGACAGGCCAAGACCGGCAGTGGCGAACGCGGCCTCGTCCAGGTAACAGCTGGCTGCCGGTCCCGACAGGTAGTGCGTACCACCTACCGCCTGGCACAACTGGATGAGGCGCTCGTTCTTGCCAGTTGCATGGCCCAGATTTTCGGAACGGTACAGCGGTGTGCGGATACCCAGCAGAGGGCACAGGCCGGCAATGAACAGGTGATTGATTTGCGAAAGATGAGTGAGCTCGGCGGCCTGCTCGTAAAGCGCCCTGACAGGCCCTTCCATCTGCTGGAAGCAGGCCGCGCGGCGGTAGCTCATTTCGATGGTCTTCCAGTGCGCAGCCGCCCAGCCAGGCTCACTGACCTCAACTTCGTTGATCAACTGCTCGTAGCGCCCCTTGTTCTTCACCGGGATGCTCAGCCAGTGCTCTCCGTGGGCAGTCTTGATCTTGTTGCGGTTACGCCAGTCGCGGCGCGTGTACTGGACATCATCGAAGAGGATGAACGCATCGACGCTGCCGATCAGGTCGAAGTACCCTTTCCAGGGAATGTAGTTGGACTGCAGCACAGCCACTTTCTTTTGCATTCACAACCTCGTCCACACCACGTGAAACCAGGCGCCACGCCTGTCAATTATTTGCCGCCAGGCACAAAAAAGCCGGGCTCCTGCCCGGCTTTTGCAATTCCCGCGCCAGCTACTTGAACGGCGCCAGCCAGCTTGCTTGGGCACTGGCCCGCCGACCATCGATCGCCACGTCACGGGCAAATGCGCCCGGCCACTTCGCCAGCAACGCCTGGGCCGCCTCCTCGGGTGCCGGGGAAACTGCACCATCAATCATCAGCTGCGCCTGAGGAGTCCATACCACCAGGCTGCCGGCAGCGGTGACGGCAAGGCACAGGTCGACATCGGCCGCCACATTCCCCTGCAACCCGTCGCATTGCTCGAACACACCGGCACGCACCATCAGGCAATTCCCCGACACCGCCGGGCAACCACGCACGACGCCAGACCAGTGATCCCGGCTGCCGGGCTCTTCCGGCGAGCTGGCCCAGGGTGCATGCACACGCGGCCCTGCGAGCAGATCGTAACCGGCATGCGCAAGGCTGCCATCCATGCCGACCAGGCGCGCGCCAACCACCCCAACCTCCGGTCGTTGTGCCTGGTTGAGCATTGCCTCGATCCAGGCCGGGGAGATCACCTGGCAACGCTCGCTAAGCAGCAGCAGGTATTCACCGCGCGCGTGTCGGGCAGCCTGGTTGAACAGGTTCTCTCCAACTTCGGCGGCGACCAGACGCAGACGGCCGGCGAACGATCGAAGTGCGTCTGACAGCAGGCCATGTTGCTCCTGGGTACAGATCAGCACGATCTCGTAGCGAGGGTAGCGAGTACGCTGGAACAGACTGGTCAGGCTGCGCTCAAGCGCAGACCGGTCGCCCTCATGAACCATCAGGATGCTGACAAGCGGGGTCGAGTTGTGCCGGAAATCGATGGCCAACCCGGCAGCGCCCTGATCGCTGACCTGTGCCTGATAGCCCAGTCGTTTCAGGTGACGGTCGAGAATGTCCACCGCCTCGGAACGCATCGGCTCCGACGCCTGTCCGCCGATCACCAGATATTCGTCCATGTGCGCCATGCCGCCGAGCCCGCGCTCTTCGACAAGACGCAGCAACAGATCGTATTCAAGCGCATGGCCGAAACGGCTATCGAAGCCACCCAGATCAAGTACAGCCTGGCGGCGAAGCAACCAGTGACGCGACATCAGGGCCGGCTGGCTACGCAGCAGGTCGAGGTCGCTACCAGGGCGCATGATACCCAGCAAACGCCCCTCTTCATCGCGTTGTATCTCATCGGCACAAATGGCATCGCAGGCCGGAGACTCTCCCAGTTCCAACTGCAGCCGCAGCAGGCCGCCGCCGGCAAGGATGTCACCCGCCTGCAGCAACATCACCCATTCACTCGGCAACTGGCGCAGCGCGTGATTCAGGTGTGAAACCCAGTTACCTGGTTCCACCTGGATGAAATGCAAGGTGTCCCGCGCGGTGGTGATGGCCGGCGGTTTCCCGGCTTTTAGCACCACCAGCTTGAAATTGCGCAGCCCGGCCGCCAGCAGGCTGTCGAAGGTCGCCTGCAGGGCCAGGTCATCGTCCTGCAGGTCCGCGACCACGAAACCAATTTGCGGGCCGGGCCGCTTGGCCAATTGTGCAAGCACGCGTTGACGCACCGCGTACGCTGGCGTTGCGTCCGCCAACACCTGCAACAGCCGTCCCGAGGCAGTAGTTGCCAGCCACCCAGGCACGTCCTGACAGGGAAGGCTGTCAAGGCGCTCAAGCCAGGCACTCAATTCGCGGACTTTTTCCGCTTGCACTTCGTCCTCCAGGGTCGCCAGCAGACGCTGGCAGACGTCGCGGCTGAACAAGCCCAATGCCAGGGCCTGCCAGTAACGCTGCTGCAGACTTTCTTTGGTGTCATTGGGATGCACCTCGAGCAGTTCACGCTGACGCACCCAGGTGCCTTCAAGTGCATGACGGTGCTCTTGCCCGGTTGGCCAGCCATGGCAGAGGAACTCGAGCTGCGCCAGGCGCTGGAACAGGTCCCTCTGGTAGTACGGCATCTCAATGTACTGCCGGGGTTCGAACTGGCGGTCCGGGTCGGCGATCACACTGGTCCACCGCGAGGTGAACAGCAACGGCGGCTCGCCTGCATCGTAGCTGCCACGCACCAACCGGTTGAGCACGACAAAGCCCGCATCGCCGGTGCATGTACCATCACGTTCGGCGTCCCACGCACGCAACAGACGCACAGTCCGCACCAACTGCTCTTCCCGGGCTACCGGCGACAAAGTGCGCGGCGCCAATTCACAGATGACGTCGGTCTGATCAAGCTGAATGATGGCCCCGTCGGCCAGCAACGCCAACGACAGCGCAACCCGCCAGCTGGCGAAATCCAGATCCTCCGGCAAATCCTTCAGCACCGAACGCAGCCTCTCGACCCTGACCACGGCGCGCCAGGCTGGCTGGTTCGCCAACGCATGCGCCCGAATACGCGCCGAGGCCCCCTCCCCTTCCTGCGCGGGAAATGCGTGGCCCAGCTTGTAATAAGCCACTTGACCATTGCCCGGAACATATCCCAAGGCGTAACCCTGAGCCCCCAACGCCAGTGGGTTGGCACTCAGGCAGTCGGCAGCTCTGTCCAGTGCCGGGGCTTGCACGAAGTCGGCATCCAGGGCCAGATTGACCAGCGGCGTGGCAACCTGCTGCAGCGCCTGACTCAGACGCGCGCTGCACACAGCGCCCGGACTATGGGCTTCAAGGGCTTCCAGTGCCAGACAGGCAATGCCCGCCTGGCGGTAGTAATGCAACGCTCGCTCACGATGAGCGGCCTGATCATGACCCAGCAGCACCACCGTTACATCACTGCGCGGTCCGTTTGCGATATCGACCATAAAGCACCTTCGAAGGGAGAGTTGGGCGCCCGCTCGCAACGAACGCGAAAAGAATCAATCCGCCAGCCAGGCATTCGACCATTGCTGCAAATGCTGCGGCATCAGCACATAGTCCCGCAGCACCGTTTCGCGCAAGGCATCACCCTGGCGGTAGCTGGCCTGAGGGTCGGCCAGGTGCATGCGGATCGCATCCAGCCATTGTTCCGAGGTGTTGTTGCGAACCCGCGTGCAAGGCAGGTAGCCGTCATAGGCCTTGGTGTCGGTGCAGATCACCGGGAAGCCGCACGCACCATACTCAAGCAGGCGCAAGTTGCTCTTGCAGTCGTTGAACAGGTTCTGTTCGAGCGGTGCCAGCGCCAGGTCAAGGTTGAGGCTGGCCAGCTTCTGCGGGTACGACGCCAAGGGCACGCCTTTGTGGAATTCCTTCACATAAGGCCGCAGGATATCCGGGCACATGCCGAAGAATACCCAGTCGACCTCGTCGGCCAGGGCCTTGATGACGTCCAGCAACAGCTCCAGATCGCCCCGGTGGCTGGTGCCCCCCGCCCAGCCAACGCGTGGCCGCGCGCTAGTCTGGCGCTCGCTGGCCAGCCCGGCCCACAGCGGGGCGGCGAGCATGTTGGGGACTACCCGGATATCGTGGTGCATGCTCGACAGTGCATCAGCCAGCGGCTGGGTCGACACCACCACCCGGTCGCACAAGGCAATGCCTTGGCTGACCAGCTCGCGCATGTTGGCCGGTATGTTCCGCGCATGGGCGTTCTTTTCCGGCACCTCGATGATGTAGTCGTCGATCTCGTAGATGCGCCGGGCGTTCGACAGGCGCTTGAAGCGCGTCATTTCATCGATCGAATTGACCGTGTAGCGACACTGCAAGATCATCACATCGGGCTTCTCGCGCTCGATATCGATCATCTCCGGGGTACTGTAATCAAGCCGCCCCTGGATCCAGCCCGCACGCTCCAGCTCGGTGAAAGGCTGTGCCACCCGGTAGTGACCGACCGCCGAGGTGTTGATCGGCAGCGCCAACACCGACGGCAGCACACGGCTGATGAACGGGTCCCAGCCACGACGCTGTCCGGCATCAAGGTTGAAGCTGGCCATCTTCAGGCTCAGGTTGCGGTTGTAGGCAGGGTCGCGGGCAACCTTGGCCAACCAGCGTTCATGGAAGATGTCCTTGTCCAGCACCTTGCGCTGGCTGTCGGTCCGCACGTCGCGGGTCGAGGCGAAGCGCACGAGCACCGCATGGGGTGTCCATACCGCCAGATAACCTTGCTCGCGGATGCGCAGACAGAGGTCGGCGTCCTGCAGGCCGCCCTTGAGCCCCTGCACATCGAAACCGCCCAGCGTGGCGAACAGCTCGCGGCGCACCAGCAGGCAGTCCAGGCTAAGCGCGCTCCAGTTCTGCACGGCATTGAGCCGGAGCATGTAGCCACCGCTGTCAGCCGGCATGCCAACGAACGGGCTGCTGACGCCACCATGCAGCCCCAGGACCAGCCCGGCGCCAAAGATTTCGCCGCTTTGGGTACACAGCTTGGGCGCCACCACGCCGACCTCCGGGCGCTGGGCCTGAACCATCAACTGCTCCAGCCAGGGCCGGTCGAAGGCGGCGCAGGCGCTGTCGAGCATCAGCAGGTAGTCGCCACGGGCAGCCTCGCTGGCCTGGTTCAACTGCGCCAGCTGGCTGCCGCTGACCACCTCGATCACCCGCAATTGGCTGCTGCCCAGCCCCTGCATGGCCTGCAGCCATTGACGCAGGTCGGCAGGCGTATCCGGCGAGGCGATCAGCAGTACCTCGAATCGGCCATACTGGGTGTGTTCGAACAGGGACTCGACACAACGCATTGCCGCGCTCAGGTCGTCACCGAGCGTCACCAGGATCGAGACCAGGGCTTGCTCCGGGTGCCGGTACGCCACCCGGCACAACGACATGCCTTCGGCACCGACAACCTCGGCATCGACACCCAGACGCCGCAGATGGGCTCGCACCACGCGTGGCGCCTGCTGCACGCAACGCGGGTCGCGCAGCCACTGGCCAAAGTCATGCTGGCAATGCACCAGGAGTTCGTCGATGTGCTCGATGACTTGCAGGCCCTGGCTTTCCGCCAGACGCCAGAGCAGGTCGTGGGGTGCCAGGGCATCGAAGTCCGTGTCGAAGCCGCCGACCTCGCGCAGCGCCGCACAGTTGAATGCCAGTACGCGTCCTACATACGGCAGGCTGCGCATCAGGTCGAGGTTGAAGTCCGGCTTGAAGATGGGGGTTGTCGGGCGCAGCCCGTCATGGCTACCTTCGTCGACATAGATACAGGCCCGCTCGCGAAGTGCCATGCGCTCGCCCATGATCGCCAGGGCATGAGGCACGAGGCGGTCGCCAGCGCGCAACAGCAATACCCAGTCGGCATCGCCGGCGCGTGTCAGGCGCGCCTGCAACTGGGCCAGGCCATTGCCTTGCACCAGCATGCGCTCAACCCCGACCGGGTGGCCTGCCAATTCCAGCGTCGCAGGCGCCAGCAGCCAGCAGCCAGCTGCGGAATAGGACTGCGCAGCAAGGCTGTCGAGGGTCGCGCGCAGGGCCAGTTCATCACCCGCCTCGGCCCAGATCACCGGGACGATACGCGGCTGCCGGGCCCACTGCTCGAAGCGCTTGGGCAGGGCCTTGAGCTGTGCAGCCGACAGGTCACGGCACTCCAGCCACTGGGCATACACCTCTTCAAACGACAGGCAGTCAGTGCCAACCTGCTGCGCCTGGCGGGCCTGCTGAGCCCCGTAAAGGCGGTTGAGTTCGTATTCGTCCCACTGCGCGCCCTGCTCGCCCTGGTACCGCTCCAGTGACAGATAGCGCACCCAGCCACTGGCTGGTGCGGCCTCGCTTGCCCGCGCAGCCAGCATTGCCTTTATCCAGTCGGTCTCGATCGGGAAGGCCAGGGTCATGCCTGCCTGGTGACTCAAACGTGCAGGGTGCAGACGCTCCATGCTGAGAAAGCGTGACAGATGCCCCAGATTGCCTCGGCGCATGAGGCAAATGTACAGCGCCATGTCCAGGCGCGCGGCAAACCCGCTGCCCTCCTGCACCAGCGCCGGCAGGAACTCGGCCACCAGGTCACGGCGCATCAGTGCATGGCTGAGGCCGCCGAACAGGTTGGGTGCGTTCGTCTCCAACGCTTCGAGCAAGTCGCTGCCCTTGACTACCGCATCCTCCGGGCACATCACTGCATTGAGCATGCGCGGCGGTAGCAAGGCATCGTCGGCTGCGCACAGCATGCGCTGGCAGATGGTCATGCTGACATCGGCATGCTGTTCCATGACCGCGGCCTGCAGGCCGACACATTCAGGGAACAGTCGGTCGTCGTCACAGAGAAACTTGATCAGCGGCCCTTCAGCATGCTCCAGGCACGCCAGCAGGTTGCGGGCGAACCCAAGGGTCTGTGGGTTGCGCACGTAGCGTACCGGCTTGCCGGTCTGGCTCACAACCTCGTCGACGATACGCTGGATCTCCAGGCCACGGCTGTCATCGCAGACCAGCACCTCCAGCGTCGAGTAATCCTGGTTGAGCGCGCTGAGCAAGGTGGCGCGGAAAAACTCGGGGTTGAAGGCTGGGATGGCGATGCTGACGAGGGTCTGTTGATTCACGGCGAAGACCTTGAAGAGGTGGCGTGACCAGCACCGAATGGGCTGGCACACGCCGGATGACGCGAGAGAGGTGAAATCAGATGTAGTTGACCAACGACAGGCTGGCGACCTTGGCATAGGCCTGCAGCGACGCTTGCAGCATGTTGGTCTGCATCTGCAGGCGCAGCATCACTTCAGCCGGGTCGCTTTCGCGGATCGAGCTCTGGGTCTTGGTGTTCTCGGTGCTCAGCGCCTCGTTGGTTTCGGCCTGCACATCCAGCGCCTGGCCACGGCCGCCGATCGCACTGACCGACGACGACACCTGGTTGGTCGCACTGGCGATGTTGCCAACCGCCGAATCCAGCGCGGCGAGGAAGTTCTGCCGCGCCACCGGGTCGTTGTCCACCGGGCTGGTCAGTGCGGTACGCAGCTTGCCGATGGTGTCGAGGATGTTCTGGGTCTGGTGGGTATCGACCTTGACCGCGAACGAGTCCCCGGCATTCGGCGCACCGGACAGCTCGAAGCTGACCCCTGCCGCGGTGGCGGTGGTGCCGTTCGGCCCGCCCAGTGCACCCGATGCCACCGGGCGGCTGTCAGCAGTGACCGGTGCGGCGTATAGCTCGAAGGTGCTGCTGCCGGTGAACTTGAGTACCGCGCCACCGCCAGGGAAAGCGGCCTTGTAGGCAGCCTCATCGGTGATGGTCGCGCCCGTCACTTGCTCGGAAGAGGTATTGCCGGGGCTACGGGTGCCGGAAACCTCATCGGCCTTGGAACTCAGGCTGAACGTATGCCCTGCGATAGCGGCATCTTCATTACCCTTGTCGCCATCCTTGAAGGTGATGTCCAGGCGCAGATCGACACCGCGGAAGCTGATGCTGGTGTTGTCGCCATTGGGGTCGAACTTGCCGCCCTGGCTGGCCTCGAGCGTGACGTCATTGCCGTCGACGTCGGTGATCTTGTATTCGGTGCTGCTGAGGAATTCGATGGTGTACGGCTCGCCACTGCGGAAGCGATCGTTGTACAGGCTGTTGCCGGAGACCTGGCCGTTGGACAGGCTGACGCGGCCATCGTCGGTCGCCGGCGCGGTCAGGCTGGTCTGGCTGCGGCTGGTGTTCAGCGCCTGCTCGAAGGCATCGTAGCCGGTTTCATTGGCCGCCAGGCTGAGCATGTCACCCACCTGCAGGTTGAGCTTGCCCTGGTCGCCCTGGTAGCTGTAGGTGCCATCGGCATTGCGCGCGTAAGGCGGGGTATCGCCCTTGGAGCCAGAGAAGATGTACTTGCCGTTCTCGTCCTTGCTGTTCATCAAGGAGAACAGCTGGTCCTCCAGCGACGCCAGTTCGTCGGCGTTGGCCTTGCGGTCGGCATCGGTGAATGTACCGTTGCCAGAACTCACCGCCAGCTCGTTGACCCGCTGCAGGATGGTGCCGATGGAGTTGAGGGTGCTTTCGGCAGTGCCCAAGGCATTGCGCACGTTGACGATGTTGCTGCTGTACTGCTTCAGCATGTTCTGCTGCTGCTCCAGTTGCAGCAGACGCGCCGCCCCCACCGGGTCATCCTTGGCCGAACGCACGCGAATGCCATCGCTTGCCTCCTGCTGGCTCTTCACCGTCTTGGCAAAGTTGCTCTGGTAGTTGGCCTGGTTGGTGTTGTAGAACTGCGAAGTAGAGATGCGTACGCTCACGATCTACGGCTCCTTAAAGACTGTTGATCAGGGTGGCGAAGGTTTCCTGGGCCGCCTTGATGATCTGCGACGACGCGGTGTAGTACTGCTGGAACTTGATCAGGTTGCCGGTCTCTTCATCGATCGACACACCCGACAGGCCGTTGCGGCTTTCCACAGCAGAGGTATGCAAGGCTGTGGTTGCATCGCTGTCCATCTGCGCCTGGCCGGCCTTGCCGCCAACGTTGGAGACCAGCTTGGCGTAGGCATCGGTGAAGCTGATGCCCTTGCCGTTGGCGCCAACCTCGACCGTGGACTTGGTCTGCAGGTCGATCACCGACAAGGCGTTGCGGTTGTCTGCCGAACCTGCGCCGGTCAGCGCCACGGTATAGCTGTCGCCGTTCTTCGGTGCGCCGGAAACGCTCATCTCGAAGGTGAAATTGCCGCCCAGCGAATTGCCGCTGCCATCGACCATCGGCACCGACAGCTGCAACTTGTTCTCCTGGCCAGGCACGATGGTGCCGCTGCCGATCTCGGTACCCTTGGCGTCGTACATCTTGTAGGCCTGAGGCGAACTGGTGTCATCGCCGAACACCAGCTTGACCGGGGTCGAATACTTCAGGCCAGTCTGCAATTGCGAACGTTGGGCGGCATCGTAGATGTCCATCTCCGAGGTCAGCGTCGGCTGAGTGATGACGCCGGTACCTTTGTTGCCCGATCCGCTGGTGGCGGTCAGCGGCGAAGCCAAGGCCAGGCGCTTTGGGTCGGTCAGGACAGTGTCGATGCCTGCGGCCGCATTGCGGGTCGGGGTGATCTTGAAGCTGTCGCCAGCACTCAGGCCGCCACCATTGAGCGACAGGGTGAACCCGTCGATCACCGGGGGCGGGGTGTCGGTGAGGTCGAAACTGCCCATGTCGGTGCCTTCTGGCAGCTTGCGCACGCTGTAGCCAGTGGCGCTGGTGAAGGTCACCTGGTAATCGCTGGTGCTGAGCTTGCCAGTGTCCTTGATGGTCACATCGAGGTTGCCGGAACCTGCGCTGTTGCCGGTCTTGGCGACACTACGCTGGCTGATGGCCGCGGCGCTGTTGATATCGCCGAACAGGGTGGCACCGAAGTCACCATTCTTGTCGATGCCCTGGGCCAGCTGGCTGTTGATCGCATCGGCTACTACCAGGGCCACGCGACCGAGCTCGTTGAGCGCCGGGTCGAGGGTATCCTTGCGGTAGCGGATCAGGCCGCCGAGCTCACCACCGGTAGTGCTGCTGGTGATGTCCATCTTGGTCGAGCCGCGATTGAGGATCAGGCTCATGCGAGTCGGGTCGGTGGCGCTCGGCTGCACGCCGATGGTCTGGGTGGTGTTGCCCAGCACCAGGGCCTGGCCGTTCTTCAGGTAGATGTCGTAGTTGCCGTTCTTCTGCTCTACAACATCGGCACCGATCAGCGCCGACAATTCGCGCACCGCGCCGTCGCGCTGGTCGAGCAGATCGTTGGGCTGGCCATTGACGGCCGTCATCTTGGAGATCTGGCCGTTGAGGTCGGCAATCGACTTGGTCAATGCGTTGACCTTGTCAGCGATCGACGCCATGTTGGCATTGATGTCGCTGTTCTGCTGGTTCAGCTGCGACGACAGGGTGTTGAAGCGCTTGGCCAGGGACTGCGCGCTGGTCAGCAGCAGTTGGCGCGAGGCATCCTCGGTCGGCTTGGCCGCGGCATCCTGCATGGCGCTGAAGAAGCTTTTCAGTGCAGCGGTGATGCCGGTGTCGCTGCTCGACAGGGCGGTATCCAGCGGCGTGATCTGGTTCAGGTACGAGGTGGCATCGCTGCTCAGCGAGGTGGTGCTGCGCAGCTGGTTCTCGAGGAACGCGTTATAGACCCTGCG
Source organism: Pseudomonas sp. TE3-3-F2023 (assembly GCF_036784815.1). Taxonomy (NCBI): domain Bacteria; kingdom Pseudomonadati; phylum Pseudomonadota; class Gammaproteobacteria; order Pseudomonadales; family Pseudomonadaceae; genus Pseudomonas; species Pseudomonas sp. TE3-3-F2023. The sequence continues at coordinate 4,928,323 of NZ_CP145113.1, forward strand.
CACATCCGCCAAGGTAGTACCGCTGCCAATGAACACCTGGCCGACTTGCTGGCCGCCCTTGGTCTTCTGCACGTTCTGCTGGCGCGAGTAGCTTTCGACATCGGCGTTGGCGATGTTGTTACCGAGGGTGTACATCCCCGATTGCGCGGCGCCAAGCCCCGACATACCAATGTTGATCAGACTCGCCATGGTTCCATGCCCTTAAAGTTTCGTTGCGGTACCGAGCATTGCGTAGTGCTCGTACGACTTCATCTGTCTTGCGATCTGCGAGATCTTGCTGGCGTAATTCGGGTCGGTGGCGTACCCGGCCTTTTGCAACTCTTGCACGAACTGCTCTGGTTTATCGGCGGCCTTCACCGCATCTTGATAGCGCGAATTGTTCTGCAGCAGGCTGACCAGGTCGTGGAAGCTGTCCTGGTAGGAATCGTAGGAGCGGAACGCCGCTGTCTCCTTGACGAACTGGCCATCGCGGAACTCGCTGGTGATCGCACGCGCCTCGCCACCCTCCCAGTTGCCGGTTGCCTTGATGCCGAACAGGTTGTGGCTGCTGCTGCCATCGGTGTTGCGCATGACCGACTTGCCCCAGCCGGTTTCCAGGGCGGCCTGCGCTACCAGGTAGCGTGGGTCGATACCGATGCGCTTGGCTGCCTGCTCGGCCATCGGCAGCATGGTGGCGACGAATTCGTCGCTGTCGGCAAAGGCCTTTTTCGGTGCCAGCGGTGGCTGGGCCACGGCGCGCCCGAGGATGCGCAAGCCGTTATCCGGCACGGCGAAGGCCTTGGCCACTTGCTGGCCGTCACGGGCCGGTACGGCTGCGGTATTGGTGCTGGCCGCCGACGGCACGATGCCGGCCATCAGGCGGTCGGTGAGCTTGCTCGGCAGCGCCAGGCGTCGTGAATTGAGCGCGGCGACGTCGTTGCGGGTGGCAGTCGACTGCACGGCATGCACGGGCTCGGCCACCTTGTTGCCCCACAACGTCGGTGCATTGCCCTCGATACGCGGAAACGGGCTGGTGTTGGCCGGCGTGCCCTTGTTCTTCGACAGCTGGCGCACCAGTACGTCCTGCAGCCCGATGCCGCCACCTTCGCGGGACATGCTCACGGCCAACTGCTGGTCGTACATGTCGCGGTACTGCTTCACCGTTTCGGTGTTCATCGGGTTGTCGTCGGCCAGCACGTCGCTGGCCTTGCGCGAGGCCTTGAGCATTTCGCTGATGAACAGCGACTCGAACTCCTGGGCCACCTTGCGCACGTTGGCATCGCTGTCGCGGTCGCCATGCTTGAGCGAGCTCAGGCGATTGAGGTCGGTGTAGGCGCCGCTGTCGGCACTGCCAGAAACCAGGCTTTTGCTGTTCATGAGCGCCGTCCTCAGATCACGATCAGGTCGGCCTGCAGGGCGCCGGCCTGTTTCAGGGCTTCGAGGATGGCCATCAGGTCGCTGGGCGCTGCGCCCACCTGGTTCACCGCGCGGACGATTTCATCCAGCGTGGTGCCCGGGCCGAACTTGAACATCGGCTTGGCTTCCTGCTCGGCGTTGACCCGCGAGCGCGGCACAACGGCGGTCTGGCCATTGGAGAACGGCCCCGGCTGGCTGACGATCGGGTCTTCGGTAATGGTCACGGTCAGGCTGCCGTGGGTCACTGCGGCCGGCGACACCTTGACGTTCTGCCCAATGACGATGGTGCCGGTGCGCGAGTTGATGATGACCTTGGCGACTGCCTGGCCAGGGTCGATCTCGAGGTTCTCGAGGATCGACAGGTAGTCCACGCGCTGGCTCGGGTCCATCGGCGCAGTGACACGCACCGAACCGCCGTCCACGGCCTGGGCCACGCCCGGGCCGAGCAGGTCGTTGACCTTGTCGACAATGCGCTTGGCGGTGGTGAAGTCGGGGCGATTGAGGTTCAGGGTCAGGCTGTTGCCCTGGTTGAAGCCGCTCGGCACTGCACGCTCGACGGTAGCACCGCCAGGGATACGACCGGCCGACGGAACGTTGACGGTGATCTTCGAACCGTCACGGCCCTCGGCATCGAAGCCACCCACCACCAGGTTGCCCTGGGCCACGGCATAGACGTTGCCATCGATACCCTTGAGCGGGGTCATCAGCAGGCTGCCGCCGCGCAGGCTCTTGGAGTTACCGATCGAGGACACGGTAATGTCCACCACCTGGCCTGGCTTGGCGAACGCCGGCAGGTCGGCATGCACCGACACTGCAGCAACGTTCTTCAGCTGCACGTTGCCGGAGCCGGCCGGCACCTTGATGCCGAACTGCGACAGCATGTTGTTGAAGGTCTGCAGGGTGAACGGCGTCTGGGTGGTCTGGTCACCCGTGCCGTTTAGCCCCACCACCAGGCCGTAGCCGATCAGCTGGTTGGAGCGCACGCCAGAAATGCTGGCGATGTCCTTCAGGCGCTCGGCCTGGGCGCCAAAGGCACAGGACAGGAGCAGGGTTGCGGCAATCAGCTGCCTCACGTTGAACATGGTCATCCGTACTCAGAAAGGCCAAAGCGGGCTGATGAAGAAGCGGTCCAGCCACCCGGGCTGGCTGGCATCGGCGAACGAGCCGGTACCGGAATAGGTAATGCGCGCGTCGGCCACACGGGTGGACGGCACGGTGTTGTCGGTGGCGATGTCATCGGCGCGGATCATGCCGGCAATGCGCACCAGCTCTTCACCGGTGTTCAGGGTCAGCCACTTCTCGCCGCGCACGGCGATGATGCCGTTGGGCAGCACTTCGGCCACGGTCACGGTGATCGAACCGGTCAGGGTGTTGCCCTGAGTGGCCTTGCTGTCACCCTTGGTGGCGCGCTCGCCGCTGTAGCCGGCCTCCAGCGACAGGTCACCACTGCCGAACGGGTTGTTGGTGTTCGGCGTGGTGCCGAACAACGATGTCAGGCCGATGTTGGCGTTGCTGTTTTTCTGGATCTGCGAGCCGGCGTTCTTGCTGGCCGATGTGCGCTCGTTGAGGGTGATGGTGATGATGTCACCCACCCGGAAAGCCTTGCGGTCGCTGTACAGGTTCTGCTCGAAGCCGGCCTGGTAGATCGAACCGTTGTTGGCCGCTGCCGGCAACGGGGTGCGCGGCAGTACCGGCGCGTAGTACGGGTCGTTGGGCTTGGGCGTCGGCGCGACGCAACCTGCCAGCAACACCGCCCCCCCCAGGGCGAAAACGGACAACAGACGATTCATGACGCTTACCTCACGGGTGCAACGGAGTGACGGGGTTAGAGCTGCCTGCTTCAGAGCTGTTGAGTAACGAACGACAGCATCTGGTCAGCGGTGGAAATGACCTTGGAGTTCATCTCGTAGGCACGCTGGGTGGTGATCATGTTCACCAGCTCTTCCACGGTGCTGACGTTGGAGTTTTCCAGGGTCTGCTGCAGGGTGGTGCCGAAACCGTTCAGGCCCGGGGTGCCGACTTGCGGCGCGCCACTGGCGGCGGTCTCGAGGAACAGGTTGTCGCCAATCGCCTGCAGGCCGGCCGGGTTGATGAAGTCGGCGGTCTGGATGTTGCCGATCACCTGCGCAGCCGGGTTGCCGGCGGTGGTGATCGACACGGTGCCGTCCTGGCCGACGGTGAAGGTCTGCGCGTCGTTCGGCACGACGATGGCAGGCTCCAGCGCGAAGCCGTTGGCGGTGACGATCTGGCCGTCGGAGTTCAGGTGGAAGGTACCGTCACGGGTGTACGAAACAGTGCCGTCCGGCTGCAATACCTGGAAGAAGCCACGACCGTTGACCGCCATGTCCAGCGGGTTTTCCGTGGTCTGCAGGCTACCGGTCTGGAAGTTCTTCTGGGTGCCGACAATGCGCACACCAGTACCGACCTGCAGGCCGGAAGGCAGCTCGCTGTCCTGGGTGGACTGCGCGCCTGGCTGGCGTTTGATCTGGTACAGCAGGTCCTGGAACTCGGCGCGATCCCGTTTGAAGCCGGTGGTCGAGACGTTGGCCAGGTTGTTGGAGATGACCGTCAGGTTGGTGTCCTGGGCGGACAGGCCGGTTTTAGCGACCCAAAGAGCCGGAAGCATGTAAGTTCTCCTCGTGCGCCTGTTTTACGGCACCCGTTCAAAAGTGATTAGCCGATTTGCAAAACACGCGCCATGGCTTCGTCGCCTTCCTTGGCCGCGTTCATCATCTTGACGTGCAGTTCGAATTGACGGGACAGCGCCAGTACCGAAGTCATTTCTTCCACGGCGTTGACATTGCTGCCTTCCAGGAAGCCCGATACCACCCGTACATTGACGTCGGCGTCGGCCGGTTGGCCGTCGCGGGTATGGATCAGGCCATCCAGGCCCTTGGTCAGGCCTTTGGTATCGGGGTTGACCAGCTTGATGCGGTCGACTTCGGCCATCACTCGCGGGTCTTCCCCCATGGAGCGGATGCTGATGGTGCCATCGGCGCCGACTTCAACCTTCTGCTCTGGCGGAATCGCAATCGGGCCGCCGTTGCCGATTACCGGCATGCCGTTGCCGGCACGCAGCACACCGAGGGCATCGATGTTCAGGCTGCCGGTGCGTACGTAGGCTTCACTGCCATCGGGCGCCTGCACGGCGATGAAGCCCTTGCCGGTCACCGTCACATCCAGATCGCGGCCGGTTTCCACCATCGGACCTTCGCTGAAGTCGGTGGCCGGGCGCTCGGTCATGGCAAAGGCGCGCGACGGAAAGCTGTCGCCGAACACCGGCATCGAGCGAGCCTGCTCCAGGTCTCGCTGGAAACCGTTGGTGGAAATGTTCGCCAGGTTGTTGGCGTGCGCCTTCTGCGCCAGCGCATTCTGGCTGGCACCGGTCATGGCCACGTAAAGCATCTTGTCCACAGTCATCCTCCATTGCACTGGCGGTCGTTTGCCGCTCGCCGTTGCTATGCGAGCTAGAAAGCAAGTTCCGAACCAACTTTGCGAAATCATGAAAAAGCCCGTGGATACGGGCTTTCGAGGGGGCAGTCGGTGTGTTGGACGCCGGTTATCCGGCGCTTGGTTGCCGATGGCGGCAAACCTGTACCGGCCTCGTCGCGGGTGGACCCGCTCCCACCGGTACAGCGCGGCACCTGTGGGAGCGGGTTCACCCGCGAAGAGGCCGGTACCGGTTTATTCAAGGCTCGCGGCAACCACCGTTGCTGTAAGGCCCGGCGAATTTCTTCCAGCCCTCCCCCGGCGGCCATTGCGAGCAGACCAGGCGCCCATCCACCTGGCTTTCCCAGCGCCACCAGGGCGCGGTACCGGCCTGGGCCTGGTACAGGCAAAAAGCAGCGACCAATGTGACAACCAGCCTTTTCATGACCCCTCCGGCAAAGACGACGAACCCCTTCATGACAAAGGGGTTCGCCCACATGCACTCAGCCAGCGACCATCAGGCCATCTGGATGACGGTCTGCATGATGGTGCTTTCAGTGGAGATAGTCTTGGCGTTCGCCTGGTAGTTGCTCTGCGCCTTGATCAGCTCTACCAGCTCCTGCGTCAGGTTCACGTTCGAGCCTTCCAGCGCGTTGGACTCGACGCTGCCCAGGGTACCTGTCTTCGGCGCATCGATGCCCGGGATACCGGACGTGTAGGTTTCGGTCCAGCGGGTACCACCAATCTGCTGCAGGCCCTGCTCGTTGGCGAAGCTGGCCAGGGCCACCTGGCCAATGGCGCGGGATTGCTGGTTGCTGAAGCTGGCGAACAGCACACCCGTCGAGTCGATGCTCAGGCTCGACAGGATACCGGTCGCGTAGCCGTCCTGGGACTGCGACATGCGCGCGGTCTCGGTGTTGTAGGAGGTGGTGCTGTTCATCGCCAGGCGCATGCCATCGGCATTGCCCACCGCGCCGTTGGAGATCCAGTTACCCGCAGAATCTTCAACCGCCGGCACCCAGCCAGTCATGGTGAAGGTGTTGTTGGTCACGGTGAACGACGAGCCCGCCGGGTGGCCGGTATTGTCCGCAGTCATGCTCTTGACCGAACCATCGCTGTTGAAGCTGATGGTGCCAGTCAGCGGCGCGGTGGAGGATGGCGAAAACGGGTTGCGCCCATCGACCAGGGTGTACATGGTCCACTCATTGGTGCCAGTCTTGCGATAGAACTGCTCCATGGTGTGCTCGTTACCCTGGCTGTCGTACACCTTGGTCGGGAAAGACTTGGTGTAAGTCGTCTGATCGGAAGGATCGAACGGCAGGTTCGGCACCATCGCGCCCGTGCCATCGTCCACTTCCAACGGAATGTCGGCGGCCGAAGAGTTCAGGTTGATGCCCTGGTCGATCAGGGACGTTGCCTTTGGCTGCAGCGACGACGTATCGATCTGCAGATCGGTCAGCACACCCTTCTGGATCTTGCCAGTCGAGTCGGCGGCATAGCCCTGCAGGCGCAGGCCGTCCGAGGTAACCACGAAGTTGTCCTTGCTGGCCTGGAAAGCACCGGCACGGGTGTACACGCGCGAGCCGTTATCAGACAGCACGAAGAAGCCCTGCCCCTGAATCCCCATGTCCAGCACGTTGCCGGTGGTATTGACGTCACCCTGGGTGAACTGCTGGGAAACTGCTGCCAGGCGCACGCCGTTACCTACCTGGTTCTTGCCCACGCCCAGGCGGTTGGAACCTGCATAGACATCGGCGAACTCGGCACGCGACGACTTGAAGCCGTTGGTGTTGACGTTGGCGATGTTGTTGCCAGTGACATCCAATTGCTTGTTTGCTGCGTACAGACCGCTAAGGCCGATATTGAAAGACATGAATTCGCTCCTTTTGCCGCTCTAGCGGGCCTTAGATACCGATGGTTTGCACGTCGGAGAGGGACACTTTGCCGACACCGGCGAGGTTGAGCACCATTTCGCCGGCGGCGCTGAAACTGACGCTGGTCACCTTGGCTGGCAACAGCGTATTCATCTGCACCGACTTGCCATCCACCGTGGTGGTGGCAGTGAAGGTGTAGGTACCAGGGTCGACTTTTTCGCCACTGTTGTTGGTACCGTCCCAGATGAAGTCGGCGTAACCGGCTTTCTGCTCACCCAGCTCGATGGTCTTGACGGTATTGCCGTCCTTGTCCTTGATGGTGATCTTCGCTTCACCGATGGCTTGTGGTACGACGAACTGCGCATTGAAGCTTTCTGCGGTGTCGACCACGGCCTTGTCGTTCTGCACCACCACCGAACGCCCGACCAGCGACGACGCCTGCAGGGCCTGGGACGAGGCCATGGCGCTGGTGATGGAGTTGACCGATTCGTTCAGCGAGGTAATGCCTTCCAGGCTGCTGAACTGCGCCAACTGGGCAACGAATTCACCGTTATCCTGTGGGTCCAGCGGGTTCTGGTGCTGCATCTGGGTGACCAGCAATTGCAGGAACGCGTCCTTGCCGAGCGAGTCGTTGCCGGTCTTGGATGCGGTGTCCGTGGTCTTCTTGGTGTTGGTACCTACACCCGACGCCGCCAGCACGTCATTGAGGTTCACACCGTTGGTATCGATTGCCATGGTCTGGTTTCCTTATCACTGACCGAGGGTCAGGACCTTCTGCATCATGGCCTTGGCCGTGTTCATCAGCTCGGCATTGGTCTGGAACGCGCGGCTGGCGGAGATCATGTCAGCCATCTCCTCAACCACGTTGACGTTCGGGTAGTAGACGTAGCCATCCTTGTTCGCCGCCGGGTGGTTGGGCTCGTAACGGGCCTCCAGGTTGCTCTGGTCCTCGACGATGCCTTTTACCTGCACGCCCTGCCCTGCCTCGCCCTGGTCTTCGAACAGCGACTGGCTGCCGCCGGCCTGCGCGTCCTGGAAGGTGGTGGCGAACACCGGGTGGCGGGCGCGGTAGGTCTGATCGATGCTCGAGGAAACGGTCTCGGCGTTGGCGATGTTGGAAGCAACGGTGTTCAGGCGCGTGTTCTGCGCACTCATGCCGCTACCGGCAATATTGAAGACACTGGAAAGGGACATGGTCATTCTCCCCGCAGGGCCGAAACCAGCCCTTTGAATTTACTGTTGAGCAAGGTGAAGCTGGCCTGGAAGCCGACGGCGTTTTCGGTGTAGTTCGATTGCTCGATCTGCGCGTCCACGGTGTTCTGGTCGATCGACGGCTGCGTTGGCGTGCGGTACTTGAGGGTATCGTCAGCCATGGCCAGGCCCTCGGCCTCGATATGACGACTGTTGGTACGATCCAGGCTGAAACGGCCGCCGCTTTGCTGCTTGTCGCTTTCGGCAGCGAGCACCGAGGCGAAGTCCATGTCGCGCGCCTTGTAGTTGGGCGTGTCGGCGTTGGCGATGTTGTTGGCCAGCACTTCGGCACGCTGAGCGCGGAAGCCCAGGGCCTTTTCGTGAATACCAAGCGCCTTGTCGAAACTGATGCTCATGTCGGGGAAACCTTCGGAGGTTGACCGGAATATCGTTGGGCAAGGTATAGCAAGTGCTGTGCCAACCAACAGAAACCCCGGAAATACGGGCTTGCAGGGCGAGATGCTGTCAGAGTGATGCCAGAAAAGCGGCAAAGGCCTTCCGCCTTGGGCGGCGAAAGCGGCAATTGCCGGGCGGCAAAAGCGGCAAAACAAAAAATTGACGTCAGCATTTCTCCTGTGCCGGCCTCTTCGCGGGTAAACCCGCTCCCACAAGGTTCTGCACAGCTTTCAAGGTCGGCGCGGTACCTGTGGGAGCGGGCATGCCCGCGAAGAGGCCGGCACAGGCAAACAAAAAGGCCGGCAACTTTCGCTGCCGGCCTTTGTGCTTACTTCGCCTGGTAGATGATTCCCGGGCTGCACTGCACCATCTGGTAATGGTCCGGCAGCCCGTTCAGCGCCTCGGAAGCCCCGAGGAACAGATACCCGCCCGGCTTCAAGGTACTGTGGATACGCAACAGGATGTCCTTCTTCACCTGCGCCGAGAAGTAGATCAGCACGTTACGGCAGAACACCACATCGAACTTGCCCAGGCTGGCATAGCTGTCGAGCAGGTTGAACGAGCGGAACTCGACGCGGCTGCGAATCGCAGGCTTGACTGCCCAGCGCCCCGCCCCCTTGGTGTCGAAGTAGCGCTGCAGGCGCTCCTGGGACAAGCCACGGGCAATCGCCAGGCTGTCGTACTCGCCGGTCTTGCAGTTGGTCAACATCGTGCCGGACAGGTCGGTGGCAACGATCTGCGCGCCCATCTTCAACTGGCCGAGGTTGCTGCGCTCGAATTCGTCGATGGCCATCGAGATGGAATACGGCTCCTGCCCCGACGAACAGGCCGCCGACCACATGCGCAGGCGCTGGCCGGGGTTGTTGCGGATGAACTCGGGTATGACCTTGTTCTTCAGTACCTCGAACGGATAGGTATCGCGAAACCACAGGGTCTCGTTGGTGGTCATGGCATCGACCACCTGCTCACGCAAGCCGCCGCGCGGCTGGGCCTGGATCCGCTGAACCAGCTCGCCCAGGCTCTTGATGCCCTGTTGCTCCATCAGCTTGTTGAGACGGCTGGAGACCAGGTACTGCTTATTCTCGCCCAGCAGGATGCCACAGGCTTTCTCCAGGAAGACCCGGAACTGTTCGAAATCCAAATTACCCGTAGACACTACTGCCGCCTCTTTTAAATCACTGGTGCCGGGGGCCTGCCCCCGGCTGCTTCAATGCGCTGCCTTGATCCGGTCGACTACCCGCTGGGCCAGGTCGTCCGGCTTGAACTTGGCCAGGAAGTCATCGGCACCGACCTTCTTGACCATCGCCTGGTTGAACACCCCGGAAAGCGAAGTATGCAGGCAGATGTGCAATTTTTGCATGCGCGGATCGCTGCGGATCTCCGCCGTCAGCGTATAACCGTCCATTTCCGGCATTTCAATGTCCGAGATCATCATCAGGAACTCTTCTTCCGGCTTCTTGCCCTCATCCACCAGCTGGCGCAGGTAGTTCAGGGCCTGACGGCCGTCGTTGAGCGCTACCACCTCGACCCCCACGGTCTGCAGGCAGCGGCTGACCTGCTTGCGCGCCACCGACGAATCGTCGACGGTGAGCACCCGCAACAGCACGGCCTTGTCCTGCACCTCGGCATCGATCACCCCGGCCGACACCGATTCGGACGACGGCGCCACTTCGGCCAGCACCTTCTCCACATCGATGATCTCGACCATGCGGTTGTCCACCCGGGTGACCGCCGTCAGGTAGTGGTCACGGCCGGTGCCCTTGGGTGGCGGATGGATTTCTTCCCAGTTCATGTTGACGATGCGCTCCACCGAGTGCACCAGGAAGCCCTGGGTCTTGGTGTTGTACTCGGTGATGATCACGAAACTGTTGCGCGTGTCTTCCTGCAGCGGCCGCAACCCGGTGGCCATCGACAGGTCGAGGATCGGGATGGTCGCCCCGCGAATATTGGCAACACCGCGCACCACCGGGTGCGCCTTGGGCAGCAGGGTCAGCGCAGGGCATTGCAGCACCTCCCTGACCTTGAATACGTTGATGCCGTAAAGCTGCTCGCCATTGAGGCGGAACAGCAGCAATTCCAGGCGATTCTGCCCCACCAGCTGCGTGCGCTGGTTGACCGAATCCATAACACCTGCCATGCCAGACTCCTTTATGTTTCAGCCTTTCGTTGCAACTCAGGTAGCGAGTCGGCACGGGCTTTGCTTTTTTGAGCGCCATGTACACGAAAACGACATTTTTCCGACGATTGACACGCCTGCTGACTGGCTCGCTGGCCATGCTGTGCCTGATGGTGCCCGGCGCTCGCACGGTAGCGGACGCGTTTACCTTGCCTGAACAGCTTATCGGTGTCACTCAAGGGTTTCTTGAATTCAGCGTCGAAGATTATCTGGCCACCACCCAGACCGCCGGCCGTTACGAGATCCAGGTCAACCCACTGGACCCGCGCCTGCGCATGCCGCTGTGCAGCCAGCAGCTGGACGCCTCGCTGGAAAGCCCGGCCCAGCCGCTGGGCCGCGTCACGGTAAAGGTCCGCTGCGAAGGCACTGCGCCATGGACCGTATTCGTGCCGGCCACCGTGCGGCTGTTCCGCGATGTGGTCGTGGTGACCCGGCCGCTCAAGCGCGACAACGTGGTGGGCGAAGGCGACGTGGCCCTGCGCGAGCGCGATGTCGGCACCCTGGGCCAAGGCTTTTTGACCGAACTGGAACAGGCGGTGGGCATGAAGATGCTGCGCCCCACGGTGATCGACCAGGTACTCACCCCGCAACACCTGGAACAGGCCGAGGTGGTGCGCAAGGGCGACCACGTGGTGATCATCGCCCGCAGTGGCAGCCTGAGTGTGCGCATGCCCGGAGAAGCCCTGAGCAAGGGCGGCCTGAGCGAACAGATCCGGGTGCGCAATCTCAATTCCAAACGGGTAATCAAAGCCAGGGTGACCGGCCCCGGCCAGGTCGAGGTAAGTATGTAGCCAGCCCATTGATTTGCGCTGGCGGTGAGGAACCGCTTTTCCTAAACTGTGTCAGAAAACGGGTTCGCGAGCTTGCTGACAGGCGGCTATGCATTTGTGCCTAAAGTTTCTTTCGGGTTGGCCGAAAACAAGGCAAGCGTCCAAATACCCAGAGGTTTCTGATCATGGTCATCGACTTCAGTCGTTTGAATAACTCTCCGTCCGTAACGGGCGGCGTGCGCGGCAACACCGCGAGCGGCAGCGCCGAAAAACCGGCAGCCAGCCAGGAAGCGGCAACCGCCACCAGCGCCAGCGGAGAAGCGGTACACCTCAGCCAAGAGGCCCAGCAGTTGCAGAAGATCAGCGACAAGCTGCGCGACGAGCCGGTGGTCAACAGTGCCCGTGTGGCCCAGTTGAAACAGGCGATCGCCGACGGCAGCTACCAGGTCGATGCCGGCCGGGTCGCCAGCAAACTGCTCGATTTCGAAGCCCAGCGCTGACCGTTCGGCGCGCTGACTTCATGGACGCTAGAAAAGCCAAGAGTTAGCCATGCACGACACCACCTTGCTGCAACTGATCGAAGATGACATTGCCCCCATGCAGGAACTGCTGGAGCTTCTGCAAAAAGAAGCGATCGCCCTGCATGGCCGCGACATGGCGCCACTGGAGAACATCCTGGCCCGCAAGCAGTCTTTGATCGTGCTGCTGGAGCAGCAAGGCCTGCGGCGCAACAACCTGCTTGCCAGCCTTGGCCTGAGCCCTGATCGCGCCGGAGTGGAAGCCGTGGCGGCACAATCGCCGAACGGTGAGCTGCTACTGCAACAACTCGATGTGATCAGCCAGCTGATGCAAGCCTGCCAGCAGCTCAACGAGACCAATGGCCGGATCATCCAGGTGCAGCAACACGTCACCAACAACCAGATCCGGATCCTCATGGGCGGCGAAGCCCCTTCGCTCTACGACAGCCGCGGCAGCACCTCGCCACTGGCCAAGCCACGGGCGCTCAGCCAAGTGTGATTTTTTCTATCAAGGCACGGAACATACTGGCAAAATGCCGTTAATTGCGTGTGTCGCTTTTGCCTGGAGAACGATAAGCCGTGTTCAATGAATCCGATGCCCCGCAGCCGCCAAAGGTGCTGAACACCCCTTTGGAGATTGCGGCCAACTTGCGGCAGCTGCAGGAAAGCCATGACCCTCTGATCATCACCTTCCACGACCGCAGCCAGCGCTTCCAGAGCTACGTGGTGCACGTGGACCGTGAAAGCAACACCTTGGCGCTGGACGAGATGATCCCGCGCGACGGTGAGAAGTTCATCGAGAACGGCGAACACTTTCGCGTCGAAGGCTTCCACGATGGCGTGCGTATCGCCTGGGACTGTAACCACGAGCTGAAGATCAGCGAAGTCGACGGCCACCGTTGCTACCGCGGCGCCATGCCCCAGGAAATGACCTACCACCAGCGCCGCAACGCCTTCCGTGCCGCGCTGAAGCTGTCGCAGCTGGTCGATATCATCCTTGATGGTACCCACCTCAAGGGCAACGGCGCCCTGCGTGGCAAGCTGCTGGACATCTCCGCCACCGGCTGCAAGCTGCGCTTCGAAGGCAATGTCGAAGATCGCCTGCAACTGGGCCAGGTGTACGAGCGATTCAAGGCGGGTAACCCGCTGGGCCTGGTCGACACCATGGTCGAACTGCGTCACCTGCACTACGAAGAGCGGATCAACACTACCTTTGCCGGGGTGCGCTTCCACAACCTCAACGGGCAGGCGCAGCGCAAGGTCGAGAGCTTCGTGTACCAGTTGCAGCGTGAAGCGCGGCGGTTCGACAAAGACGACTATTGATTGTCGATCGAGTACAAAAACGCCACCTATCAAGGTGGCGTTGTCATTGGTGCGTCTCCTCTGCCGGCCTCTTCGCGGGCTCGCCCGCTCCCACAGGTACAGCGCATGCCTTGAGCCCGGCGCGGCTTCCTGTGGGAGCGGGTTCACCCGCGAAGATGCCGGCATAGATCTACACCGACTTGCTGACCTCACCTTCCGGCTCAGGCTGCTTGTCAGCCCCCTTCTCTTCCGCCTCGGTATCCTCCGCCGCCACCGGCGCCTGCATTACCTCCTGCACCGTCTGCTCATCCACCCGTGGGTCCAGCGCCGCCGACAACGGTGAACCTGCAGCCGGCATGGCAACGTGGCCCAAAGGTGCATCCTGCACCTGATGCAGCCCGGTAACCGCCTTCGGCCGGATGCGCCACACCAGCACCAGGGCAAAGAACACGAAGAAGGCATACAGCATCTGCGGGCCCAGCACCTTCATCAGCACACCTGCGGCCAGCGGCCCGATACACGCGCCCACGCCGTAGGTCACCAGCAGCATCGCGGTCAGCGACACCCGCCGTTCGCTTTCCACATGGTCGTTGGAAAACGCCACAGCCAGCGGATACAGGCAGAATTGCAGCAACGAAATCACGAAGCCTATTCCAAACAGCAACTCCAGCGGCACGCTGGGCAACATTGCCAGCGGCGCCGAGGCCAGCGCCAACCCCACCGCCACGCTGCGGATCAGCACGGCCCGATCATAGCGGTCAGACAACCAGCCCAGCGGCCACTGCACCAACAGGCCGGCAAAAATGCAGCTACCCATGAACAGACCAACCTGCTCGGTAGTCATGCCCTGGCTGGAGGCATACAAAGGCGCCAGGCCATAGAACGAGCCGACGATAAGCCCCGAACCCAGCACCGTGCTGAGCGACTGCGGCACGCGCTTGATGAAGAACTTCGGCTCCATGGGTGCCGGGCGCAACGGCGCCGGGTGAATGCGCCGGGTCATCGCGACCGGTACCAGGCACAGGGTGAAACACATGGCCACCAGCATCAGCAACTCCAGGCCAAGCTGTGGGTGCACCACCAGGATCAGCTGGCCGAGCACCAGGCCCAGGTACGAGGCGATCATGTAGCCGCTGAATACCGCGCCGCGATGCTTCACATCAGCCTGCTCGTTCAGCCAGCTCTCGATGACCATGTACTGACACATCATCCCCAGGCCGACGATCATCCGCAGCCCGACCCAAGCCGGCAACCAGCTGGTCAGACCATGGCCGAGCACCGCCGCGCCGACGATGCCGGCGCAAGTGGCATAGGCGCGAATGTGCCCTACCCGGCCAATCAACCGGTGGCCGACCTTGCCGCCTACTGCCAGGCCGAAGTAGTTGGCCGCCATCAAGGCACCCACCCACAGGCTGTCGACATGATCGGCTGCCAGGCGCAGGGCCAGGTAGGTACTGAGCAGGCCCGAGCCGATCAACATCATCAGCGCGGCGAAATACAACGACTGAAACGGCTTCCAGATATTTCGCATAAGTCCCTTGCGGCTCCCGGGTCAGGTGGCGATGGGTTGCAGCCAAGCATAAGGGCAAATGCCAGGGAATGAGTGCATTGGCGGGTAAAATGCTGTTGCCGGGGCGCGTCCGGTGCAGGTCATGTCGCGATCAGGCCTGTAAGCAGACTGACAGGCACCCCCTTCCGTTGGCTGAAACGCATCCATGTCCCAAGTCGACAGGCAGTACCTTAGCCTGGGCTACCGCCTCAGCAATCATCGGAGACTTACATGATAAGGGCAAATTTCACCGCTACACTTTCTAACGTCCACCGTGGCCAGATCGTTGTTGCAGACAACAACGTACACCCAGTGCTTGGCCTGGATGAAGACGGCTGGCTGTGCACGACAGCCGCGCGCAGGAGCGTGCCACGCAGCGCGAATCAATTCCAACGACTTGCATTCCATTTCGAATTCATCGAACACCGTGAAAACCGCACGCACTACTACATTACCTGCGCAGAACACTGGGCCTATATTGGCGCCAGGCTTGAAAGCAATTCCAATGGCTGGCTAGGCCTGTATGGTACGCATGTGGCCGGGCGGGTCCGGGATGTGCTCAACGCCCCACATCCGTACAACCTGCTACGTACCCGGCCTTACTGGAAAATCGAAACGCTCCAGCCATGGGACGGCACAGTGGAGAGCGCCGGCCTTATTCCCTTCTACCTGCGGGACATGAACGGCTACCGTGTTGCGGAGTCGCTCTCGGACGATGTCCCGGTACTTGACCTGGGCCGTCAGTACTACCTCAACGCCGGCGAGCGTACCGGTGACGTGCTCGAATTCTTCCTGCGCGATATTCAGCTGACCTGACCAGCAAGCGCAGTACTCGGACGGCTACTCCCGCAAGGTCATGCCATTGGCCGGCAGCGGCAAGGCCGTCTTGTAGCGCACCTGCTTCAAGGCAAAACTGGAACGGATGTTGGCCACCCCTGGCAACCGAGTCAGGTAATCCAGGAACCGTTCCAGCGCCTGGATGCTGGGCAGCAGTACCCGCAACAGGTAGTCCGGATCGCCCGTCATCAGGTAACACTCCATCACTTCTGGCCGTTCGGCAATTTCTTCCTCGAAACGGTGCAACGACTGCTCGACCTGTTTTTCCAGGCTCACATGGATGAACACGTTCACGTCCAGCCCCAGCGCCTCGGGCGACAGCAAGGTCACCTGCTGGCGGATCACCCCCAGTTCTTCCATGGCCCGCACTCGGTTGAAGCAGGGTGTGGGGGACAGGTTCACCGAGCGGGCCAGCTCGGCGTTGGTGATGCGGGCATTTTCTTGCAAGCTGTTGAGAATGCCGATATCGGTACGATCGAGTTTGCGCATGAGACAAAATCACCGGTTTTTTGTGTTTATGCGGAATGTTTATCTGCCCTGCTCGGCAAAGGCAATCAACTTGAGAGAAAAATTCTCCTGCTGGCCCACTAAGATGTAAGGGACGCTGACCTACCAGTCACAAGCCGGTACTCAGCGGCGGCCGCTTCAGAGCTCACAAAAACAAATACCCGAGCGAGCGTAAAAAGCATGAACGAGTACGCCCCCCTGCGTTTGCATGTGCCCGAGCCTACCGGCCGGCCAGGCTGCCAGACCGATTTCTCCTACCTGCGCCTGAACGATGCAGGTCAAGCCCGTAAACCGCCAGTCGATGTCGACGCTGCCGACACCGCGGACCTGTCCTACAGCCTGATCCGCGTGCTCGACGAGCAAGGCGACGCGCAAGGCCCGTGGGCCGAAGACATCGACCCGCAAGTTCTCCGCCAGGGCATGCGCGCCATGCTCAAGACGCGGATTTTCGACAGCCGCATGGTAGTCGCCCAGCGCCAGAAGAAGATGTCCTTCTACATGCAGAGCCTGGGTGAAGAGGCCATCGGCAGCGGCCAGGCCCTGGCCCTGAACCGCACCGACATGTGCTTCCCCACCTACCGCCAGCAAAGCATCCTGATGGCCCGCGACGTGTCGCTGGTCGAGATGATCTGCCAGCTGCTGTCCAACGAGCGCGACCCGCTCAAGGGCCGCCAGCTGCCGATCATGTATTCGGTACGCGAGGCCGGCTTCTTCACCATCAGCGGCAACCTGGCGACCCAGTTCGTGCAGGCGGTCGGCTGGGCCATGGCCTCGGCGATCAAGGGCGATACCAAGATCGCCTCGGCATGGATCGGCGACGGCGCAACCGCCGAGTCGGACTTCCACACCGCCCTCACCTTCGCCCACGTGTACCGTGCCCCGGTGATCCTCAACGTGGTCAACAACCAGTGGGCGATCTCCACCTTCCAGGCCATCGCCGGTGGCGAGTCGACCACCTTCGCCGGCCGTGGCGTGGGTTGCGGCATTGCCTCGCTACGGGTTGACGGCAACGACTTCGTCGCCGTGTACGCCGCTTCGCGCTGGGCCGCAGAACGCGCCCGTCGCGGCCTGGGCCCGAGCCTGATCGAATGGGTCACCTACCGTGCCGGCCCGCATTCCACTTCGGACGACCCGTCTAAGTACCGCCCGGCCGATGACTGGAGCCACTTCCCGCTCGGCGACCCGATCGCCCGCCTGAAGCAGCACCTGATCAAGATCGGCCACTGGTCCGAGGAAGAGCACCAGGCCACCACTGCCGAGCTGGAAGCCGCGGTGATCGCCGCGCAGAAAGAAGCCGAGCAGTACGGCACCCTGGCCAATGGTCACATCCCGAGTGCCGCCTCGATGTTCGAGGACGTGTACAAGGAAATGCCCGACCACCTGCGCCGTCAACGCCAGGAACTGGGGGTTTGAGATGAACGACCACAACAACAGCATCAACCCGGAAACCGCCATGGCCACCACTACCATGACCATGATCCAGGCCCTGCGCTCGGCCATGGATGTCATGCTCGAGCGCGACGACAATGTGGTGATCTACGGCCAGGACGTCGGCTACTTCGGCGGCGTGTTCCGCTGCACCGAAGGCCTGCAGACCAAGTACGGCAAGTCCCGTGTGTTCGACGCGCCGATCTCCGAGAGCGGTATCGTCGGCACCGCCGTGGGCATGGGTGCCTACGGCCTGCGCCCGGTGGTGGAAATCCAGTTCGCCGACTATTTCTACCCGGCCTCCGACCAGATCGTTTCCGAGATGGCGCGCCTGCGTTACCGTTCGGCCGGCGAATTCATCGCCCCGCTGACCCTGCGCATGCCCTGCGGTGGCGGGATCTATGGCGGCCAGACACACAGCCAGAGCCCGGAAGCGATGTTCACCCAGGTGTGCGGCCTGCGGACTGTCATGCCGTCCAACCCCTATGACGCCAAGGGCCTGCTGATCGCCTCGATCGAATGCGATGACCCGGTGATCTTCCTGGAACCCAAGCGCCTGTACAACGGCCCGTTCGACGGCCACCACGACCGCCCTGTCACGCCGTGGTCGAAGCACCCGCAAAGCGCCGTGCCCGATGGCTACTACAGCGTGCCGCTGGACAAGGCGGCCATTACCCGCCCCGGCAATGACGTGACCGTGCTGACCTACGGCACCACGGTGTACGTGGCCCAGGTGGCCGCCGAAGAAACCGGCGTCGACGCCGAGGTGATCGACCTGCGCAGCCTGTGGCCGCTGGACCTGGACACCATCGTCGAGTCTGTGAAAAAGACTGGCCGCTGCGTGGTGGTACACGAGGCTACCCGCACCTGCGGTTTCGGCGCCGAACTGGTGTCGCTGGTGCAGGAACACTGCTTCCACCACCTGGAGGCGCCGATCGAGCGCGTCACCGGCTGGGACACCCCCTACCCACACGCACAGGAATGGGCTTACTTCCCAGGGCCTTCGCGGGTAGGTGCGGCATTGAAAAAGGTCATGGAGGTCTGAATGGGCACGCACGTCATCAAGATGCCGGACATTGGCGAAGGCATCGCGCAGGTCGAGTTGGTCGAGTGGTTCGTCAAGGTCGGTGACATGATCGCCGAAGACCAGGTAGTCGCCGACGTCATGACCGACAAGGCCACCGTGGAAATCCCTTCGCCGGTCAGCGGCAAGGTGCTGGCACTGGGTGGGCAACCAGGTGAAGTGATGGCGGTCGGCAGCGAGCTGATCCGCATCGAAGTGGAAGGCAGCGGCAACCATGTGGATGTGCCCACCAAGGATGTGCCCAAGCGCGAACAGGTCGAGGCCCCCGATGCCCCGGTAGCCGCCAAGCTAGAGCCGCAGAAGGAAGCAAGACCGGCCGCGTACCAGACGCCCGTCAACCACGAGGCAGCCCCGATCGTGCCACGCCAGCCAGGCGACAAGCCGCTGGCCTCGCCGGCGGTGCGCAAGCGTGCTCTGGATGCAGGTATCGAACTGCGTTACGTGCATGGCAGCGGCCCGGCCGGGCGCATCCTGCACGAAGACCTCGACGCCTTCATGAGCAAGCCGCACAGCGCCGGCGGACAAGCCCCGAGCGGCTATGCCAAGCGCACCGACAGCGAGCAGGTGCCGGTGATCGGCCTGCGCCGCAAGATCGCTCAGCGCATGCAGGACGCCAAGCGCCGGGTTGCGCACTTCAGCTATGTGGAAGAAATCGACGTCACCGCCCTGGAAGCCCTGCGCCAGCAACTCAACAGCAAGCATGGCGACAGCCGCGGCAAGCTGACCCTGCTGCCGTTCCTGGTGCGTGCCCTTGTCGTGGCACTGCGCGATTTCCCGCAGATCAACGCCACCTATGACGACGAAGCCCAGGTCATCACCCGCCATGGCGCGGTACATGTGGGTATCGCCACCCAGGGCGACAACGGCCTGATGGTACCGGTGCTGCGCCATGCCGAAGCTGGCAGCCTGTGGAGCAACGCCAGCGAGATCTCGCGCCTGGCCAACGCTGCCCGCAACAACAAGGCCAGCCGCGACGAGCTGTCCGGTTCGACCATCACCCTGACCAGCCTGGGCGCCCTGGGCGGCATCGTCAGCACGCCGGTGGTCAACACCCCGGAAGTGGCGATCGTCGGCGTCAACCGCATGGTCGAGCGACCTGTGGTGATCGATGGCCAGATCGTCGTGCGCAAGATGATGAACCTGTCCAGCTCGTTCGACCACCGCGTGGTCGATGGCATGGACGCCGCGCTGTTCATCCAGGCCGTGCGCGGCCTGCTCGAACAACCCGCCTGCCTGTTCGTGGAGTGAGCATGCAACAGACTATCCAGACTACCCTGTTGATCATCGGCGGCGGCCCTGGCGGCTACGTGGCTGCCATCCGCGCCGGGCAACTGGGCATCCCCACCGTGCTGGTGGAAGGCCAGGCACTGGGCGGTACCTGCCTGAACATCGGCTGCATCCCGTCCAAGGCGCTGATCCACGTGGCCGAGCAGTTCCACCAGACTTCGCGCTTTGCCGGCCCGTCGGAGCTGGGCATCAGCGTCGCCTCGCCGCGCCTGGACATCGGCCAGAGCGTGGCCTGGAAGGACGGCATCGTCGACCGCCTGACCACCGGCGTCGCAGCCCTGCTGAAAAAGCACGGGGTCAAGGTGATCCATGGCTGGGCGAAAGTGCTCGACGGCAAGCAGGTCGAGGTCGATGGTCAGCGTATCCAGTGCGAGCACCTGTTGCTGGCCACTGGCTCCAGCAGTGTCGAACTGCCGATGCTGCCACTGGGCGGGCCGATCATTTCCTCGACCGAAGCCCTGGCGCCGAAAACCCTGCCGCAGCACCTGGTAGTGGTGGGCGGCGGCTACATCGGCCTGGAGCTGGGCATCGCCTACCGCAAGCTGGGCGCTCGGGTCAGCGTGGTGGAAGCGCGCGAGCGCATCCTGCCGACCTACGACAGCGAGCTGACCGCCCCCGTGGCCGAATCGCTGAAGAAGCTGGGCATCACCCTGTACCTGGGCCATAGCGTCGAAGGTTACGAAGGTGGCTGCCTGCTGGCCCGTGATGGCCAGGGTGGCCAACTGCGCCTGGAAGCCGACCAGGTGCTGGTGGCCGTGGGCCGTAGGCCGCGCACACAAGGTTTCAACCTGGAGTGCCTGGACCTTAAGATGAATGGCGCTGCCGTCGCCATCGACGAGCGCTGCCAGACCAGCATGCGCAACGTCTGGGCCATCGGCGACGTGGCCGGCGAACCGATGCTGGCGCACCGGGCCATGGCCCAGGGCGAGATGGTCGCCGAGATCATCGCCGGCAAGGCACGCCGTTTCGAACCCAGCGCGATCGCCGCGGTGTGTTTCACCGACCCGGAAGTGGTGGTGGTCGGCAAGACCCCGGAGCAAGCCAGCCAGCAAGGGCTGGACTGCATCGTCGCGCAGTTCCCGTTTGCCGCCAATGGCCGGGCCATGAGCCTGGAATCGAAAAGCGGTTTCGTGCGCGTGGTGGCGCGCCGTGACAACCACCTGATCCTGGGTTGGCAGGCGGTTGGCGTGGCGGTTTCCGAGTTGTCGACGGCGTTTGCCCAGTCGCTGGAGATGGGCGCGTGCCTGGAGGATGTGGCCGGCACCATCCATGCCCACCCGACACTGGGTGAGGCGGTACAGGAAGCGGCACTGCGCGCCTTGGGCCACGCCCTGCATATCTGACACTGAAGCGGCCGAGGCCGATTTGGCCCGCAGCGCCCCAAGGCGTTGCGGGTCTTTTTTCGTTCAGGCCTTACGGCGGTCCAACACAAAACCTGAAACCACCGCGGCCGCTCCCACAATGATCGCGATCTATCGGGCTATCGCGTTCTTGCCGTTCCCCTTGGCCCGGTACAGCGCCGTGTCGGCACGCGCCAGCAGTGCATGCTGGTCCTCTCCTTCCTGCCATTGCACCACGCCGTAGCTCATGGTCAGCCGGCAATCGCCCACCGGCTCCACCTGCACCATCGCCTGACGCAAGCGTGCTGCCACCTCCAGCGCCTCGCCCAGCGAGGCCTGCGGCAATACGATGACGAACTCGTCCCCACCCCAGCGCGCCAGCAGGTCCTGCTGCCGCAGACAGGTACGCAGGACGTCGACCACTCGCACCAGCGCCGCATGGCCACGGGCATGGCCAAAGCGGTCATTGATCGGTTTGAAGTCGTCCAGGTCCATGGCAATGAGCGACAACGGCTGGCGAAAGCGCTGGGCACGCTCGCACTCCAGTTGCAGCGCCTTCTCCAGCCGATAGCGGTTGGCAATGCGGGTCAATGCATCGCGCTCGGCCAGCTCGCGGTTTTCGTCCAGCTGCCGCTGCAGTTGCTGGTTCACCCAGGACAGCTCGCGGGTGCGTTCGGCCACCTGGCTTTCCAGGGACTGGTTCCTTTGCTCCAGTTGCGCCACCAGGCGCTTGTTAGAGCATTCCAGTCCCAGATGCCATCGCTGATCAGATCGAACAACGTATGCAACTGGTGTTCACTGAAGCCGGTGGGTACCGGCCGGGTTCCCTGACTCATGGACGCTCCCCCTGGCTCCTGGCGCACCCGAACAGAATAGCCCCGACGCCCTGTTTTGGCGGTGCTGAGGACGGGCATGGATTGAGGACGCTCAAGCCAGATGCAACAGCGCCTCCTCCACTGCAGCAACCACCTGGTTGCCCTTGGCACCTGGCAGCCGCCATGCGGCGATGGTCACACCCAGTGGCACCGCGAGGTCGATGGGGGCGACCAGTTCGCCGCTGTCGAGGTAGCGCTGCACCAGGCTTCTGCGCCCTATCAGCACCCCGGCGGCCAGCAGGGCTTGCTGCAAGGCGATCGAGTACAGGGAAAAACCCGGCCCACGGGCAACGAACTTGTGCCCGGGCATCACCGCTCCCGTCCACACTGCCCAGTCGTTCCAGCCCACGTCGGCAATGCAACGGGCGTCGGCAAGGTCCTCGGGCTTGGCGATGCTGGCGGCCAAGGCCGGCACGCACACGGGCAGGATTTCTTCCGTGGCTATCCTGCGTTGCCAGCGCTCGGTTTTTTCGGTGTAGAACAGGCACAGGTCGAACGGGCTGCGCTTCAGGTTGGGCGGTTCATCCACCGCCGTCACCGAGATCTCGATGGGTGCCAGCAGTCGGGTCAGTTCCGGCAGGCGTGGCCCGATCCACAACTGCGCCAGGGCAGGCGATGTGACGATATGCACCCGCTGTGGTGCGGCCAGACGGCGCAGCGTGCGCGCAGCGGCCTCCACGGCGTCGAACGCCTCGGTGAACTGGCCTTTCACGCTTTCGCCCAAGGGCGTCAGGCGCACGCCTTTTGCGTGGCGCTCGAACAAGGCCGCGCCGTATTCGCTTTCCAGGGTCTTGACCAGGGCGGCGATGGCCCCCGGGGTCACCTTCAGTTCGAGTGCGGCACGGGCAAAACCGCCCAGGCGGGCTGACGCTTCGAAGGCACGCAGGGCATTGAGCTGCAGCGAGTGCCGGGTAGGAGTATCGAGGTACACGCTTTCAGGCCTATTTTTTTTAGGCCTACTATTCCAGAAATCTGACGTTGAGGCCAACTGTCGCGCGCATTAACGTGGACGTGCCGCCCTTGCACCGTCTGCACACTTTCAAGGATTTCAAATGCCGTATCCAAGCGGGACCCAAGCGTTCAGGCAAGGTGCCCACAGCGCCCTGCCATTGACCTCCGGCATCGTGCCCTTCGGCCTGATCACCGGGGTGACGGCGATCGGCATAGGCCTGTCGCCAACCGATGCCATCGGCATGACCTTGCTGTTCTACTCCGGGTCCGCGCAAATGGTAGTGATGCAGCTGATGCAAAGCGCTGCCCTGCCGGTGACCATGGTAGTCAACGCGCTGGTGATCAATTTGCGCTTCCTGATGTACAGCGCCAGCCTGGCGCCACACCTGGGCCAGCTGCCGCGTCGCCACAAGTGGCCGATGGCGTACATGCTGTCAGACCAGTCCTTCGCCCTGTGCACGCTGAAGATGGGCTCGGGCGGGCTCGGGCAGTCTGCCTACCCCTACTATGCCGGTACGGCAATCACCATGTTCTTCGGCTGGAACCTCTCGGTGCTGGCGGGCATGTACCTGGGCGCGAGCATCCCTGAGGACTGGTCGCTGGGCTTTGCAATTCCATTGTCATTCCTGGCGCTGTTGATACCTGGCATTCGCAATGCGGCCACGCTTGGCGCAGCGTTGACCGGCGGCGTGCTCGCCGTGCTGGCCACCAACCTGCCCTACAACCTAGGCCTGCTGACTGGCGCCCTGGGCGGCATCATCGCCGGGCTGGGCATCGAGAACTGGCAAAAGCAGCAATCTGCGGCAGCAGCCGATACCGAACAGGAAGCATCATGAGCGAACCGACCCAATGGATAACCTTCATTCTGATCGGCCTGGGCACCTTCGCCATCCGCTTGTCGTTCATCGAGTTGCATACGGTATTGCGCATCCCCCCACTGTTTCGCCGCGCCCTGGCGTATGTGCCGGCCAGCGTGCTGGCCGCCTTGGTACTGCCGGCAGTGGTGTTGCCCGATCGGCAGGCGGGAATCGACTGGATGAACCCGCAGATACCGGCAGCGATACTGGCCGCGCTGGTGGCGTGGCGCACGCGCAGCACAATGCTGACGCTGATTGTGGGCATGGGAGTGCTGTGGGCCTTGAAGCATCTGGGGATGTAGAAATACGCAGGTTCAAGGCTTCCCGATTTCGCGTCATCATCACTGGGTGGACGCGGTAAGGGAACGAAAGGAAATGGCGTCCCAGGCAGGAATTGAACCTGCAACCTTCCCCTTAGGAGGGGGATGCTCTATCCAATTGAGCTACTGAGACGCAAGTGCCGACAGCGGACGCTGCACAGCAGGACGGCCAGCATGTTAACCAGCACGCTGGCGTTTGTCATGCCTCAAGCGGGCTTTTTCGCGTAATCCTTTTCTGCCAATGCTACACCTGTGGCAGCACGCCTTCATCACGCAGCAGCACGAACAGTCCCTCGACCGCGGTTTCCAGGGTGGTGGAGTTGTCCAGCACATGCAGCGACGGATCGGCCAGCGCCTGCAAGCGTGCATTTCGTGCCAGGCGCTGCTCGACTTCCTCTGCGCTTTCCCGGCCGCGGGCCACCAGGCGCTCGCGCAATACCTCGTGCCTGACCTCGACCAGCACTGCCAACAGGTTCGGGTAGCGCCGGCGTGCCTCGGCCAGATATGCCCGCGAACCATTCACCAGCACCGCCCTGCCCTCCGCCAGCCACCGGTCCATCTGTAGTGGGATACCGTAATCCAGACCATTGGCCCGCCAATGCATGGCAAACGCCCCTTGCTCGCGCAGTGCTTCGAACTGTTCGGACGTAACTCCATGGGCGGCTTCGCCCTTTGCTTCGGCCGACCGGGTAATGACGCGACGGGCGATTTCCACCCCCGCGGCTGCCAACCGCTCACGAGAAGCGTCGATCAGGGAATCTTTCCCGGAACCCGACGGTCCTACCAGATATATCAACCGGCCCGTCCCTGATTGGCGGTCGCTTGCGTCATGTTGCATAGCCACTATGCTCTATGGAGGAAAATCGGCACATTCTAGGGTGTTTACCGGCCTTTTGCTGCGTTTTACCAGTTTTTGACGGCAAAAGTCTGACGATCGAGTAAGCCTGAGCATGTAAAACTTTTCAAACCAGTACTCATTTCTGATAATTGGTACTGGCACAAAGCCTTTATTCGGCTCACTATTTGTCACAGAATTGACGCCAAGGAAACGGCGACCATGAGGCAAGATGAGCATCCATTTTTCACAGACGGTTGAACATTTCATCGTCGCTACGGTCGTACTACCACCCCGTGCGGCCAATTTGAGAACCGCTTCCCCTGAACCAAAATCCGGTCAATTTATATGCGCCCAATGAAACAGGCTATTTATTCGAGCCGCACCGCTGACAAGTTCGTCGTCCGCCTGCCAGACGGGATGCGTGAGCGCATTGCCGAGGTAGCGCGCAACCATCACCGCAGCATGAACTCCGAAATCATCGCGCGCCTGGAACAGAGCCTTATCCAGGAAGGTGCGCTGGGTGACGAGTTGAGCATGCGCCTGGACAGCCCCGAACTGTCCCTGCATGAACGCGAGTTGCTGCAACGCTTCCGTCAACTGTCGCACCGCCAGCAGAACGCGCTGGTCGCCCTCATCGCTCACGATGTGGAAATGGCTACCGACGCCTCCTGAGGTTTGCAGCCGAACACAAAAAAGCCAGCGAAAGCTGGCTTTTTTGTGGGCTCACCACGGCTGTGGGATCACTATTTCCGTGGGAGCGGCCTTGTGTCGCGAAAGGGCCGCAGAGCGGCCCCACGATGTCTGCAGTGCCGCACAAATTTCCGGGGCTGCTTCGCAGCCCTTTCGCGACACAAGGCCGCTCCCACAGAGACCTAATCGGTTACAGCAGGAACAGTGTGGCCAGCCCGAGGAAGATGAAGAAGCCACCGCTGTCGGTAACGGCAGTAATCATCACGCTCGACCCCATCGCCGGGTCGCGCCCCAGGCGTGTCAGGGTCATCGGGATCAACACCCCCATCAAGGCCGCCAACAGCAGGTTCAAGGTCATCGCCGCAGTCATCACCAAGCCCAACGACCAGCTGCCATACAACCAGAACGCCACCGCACCGATCACCCCGCCCCAGATCAGGCCGTTGAGCAGCGATACCGCCAGCTCCTTGCGCATCAGGCGGCTGGTATTGCCCGGCGACACCTGGTCCAGCGCCATGGCGCGCACGATCATGGTGATGGTCTGGTTACCGGAGTTGCCACCAATACCCGCCACGATCGGCATCAGCGCAGCCAGGGCGACCAGCTTCTCGATCGAACCTTCGAACAGGCCAATCACACGCGACGCAACGAAAGCGGTAATCAGGTTGATGGCCAACCAGGCCCAGCGGTTGCGCAGCGAACGCCAGACCGAGGCGAAGATGTCTTCTTCCTCGCGCAAACCGGCCATGTTCAGCACTTCGCTTTCACTTTCTTCACGAATCAGGTCGACCATTTCGTCGATGGTCAAGCGGCCGATCAGGCGTTCGTTCTTGTCCACGACCGGCGCAGATACCAGGTCATAACGCTCGAAGGCCTGCGCCGCGTCATAGGCATCTTCGTCGGGGTGGAAGGAAACCGGGTCGGTCGCCATGACCTCCGCCACCTTCTTCTCCGGGTCGTTGACCAGCAGGCGCTTGATCGGCAATACGCCCTTCAGAATACCGTCATAGTCCACCACGAACAGTTTGTCGGTGTGGTTCGGCAGTTCTTTCAAACGGCGCAGGTAGCGCAACACCACTTCGAGGCTGACGTCTTCGCGGATGGTGACCATCTCGAAGTCCATCAACGCACCAACCTGCTCCTCGTCGTAGCTCAGCGCCGAACGCACGCGCTCGCGTTGCTGCGCATCGAGGGTTTCCATCAGCTCGTGAACAACGTCACGCGGCAGCTCAGGAGCCAGGTCGGCCAGTTCGTCGGCGTCCATTTCCTTGGCGGCGGCGAGCAGTTCGTGATCGTCCATGTCGGCGATCAGCGATTGCCGCACGGCGTCGGACACTTCCAGCAGGATGTCGCCATCGCGATCCGAGCGCACCAGCTGCCAGACCGTCAGGCGGTCTTCCAGTGGCAAGGCTTCAAGGATGTAGGCGATGTCGGCGGGGTGCAGGTCATCGAGCTTGCGCTGCAGCTCGACGAGGTTCTGGCGGTGGACCAGGTTTTCCACCAGGTCGTTGTGGGCGCCTTCCTGACGGTGGGTCAGGTCTTCGACCACGCGCTGGCGTTGCAGCAGTTCGACCACCTGGGCCAGGCGGTCCTGCAGGCTTTCCTGCGCTTTTTTTACTTCTACTTCAGTCATAGGCGAACTCCACTCCCAGCAGCGGAGCACGCCGGGAGAATCAATCGGTCAGATCTTTCTGTATGAATCTTGTTAGCGAGTAACTACTGGGTAAGTCCATGGTGGTTTTCCACAAGCCCCGGCGGGGCTGACGGGCGCAATCATACACTGCTAAAGCTGTCAGATCGCTTAAAATTTTGGCCAGAACAATCGTTTGCGTGATAAAGCTGGGACAACGCTCGAAGCTATCAGTGCGACGGTGGGTCTGGCGGTTAAAGCACATTTGTTGTGTGCCTGGATGTGTATGCGATACCTGATCGAATTCGGGGCTGCTTTGCAGCCCTTTCGCCGGCAAGCCAGCCCCCACAGGGACGACACAGTCCAGAGAGCAGCGCGAGTCCTGTGGGAGCTGGCTCGCCGGCGATGGGCCGCATGGCGGCCCCGAGCTACACCACAATCATTACAGAAGAGCGTAGATGGACATCAGCAACAATTCATTGGCGCAGAAAAACAAAAAGCCCGCTCTATTGAGCGGGCTTCTTGATTTTGTGTGGCGGACTCAGGAGGATTCGAACCTCCGACCGCTCGGTTCGTAGCCGAGTACTCTATCCAGCTGAGCTATGAGTCCGTGGTGGTACTTTTTAGACCAGGTTACCACTGGTTGACTGAAGTGCCTTTGCAAGCAGAGCCACTTCAAAAAGTGGCGGACTCAGCAGGATTCGAACCTGCGACCGCTCGGTTCGTAGCCGAGTACTCTATCCAGCTGAGCTATGAGTCCGCGATGGTATTTTTAGACCAGATTACC
Source organism: Pseudomonas sp. TE3-3-F2023 (assembly GCF_036784815.1). Taxonomy (NCBI): domain Bacteria; kingdom Pseudomonadati; phylum Pseudomonadota; class Gammaproteobacteria; order Pseudomonadales; family Pseudomonadaceae; genus Pseudomonas; species Pseudomonas sp. TE3-3-F2023. The sequence continues at coordinate 4,956,414 of NZ_CP145113.1, forward strand.
ACTGGTTGATTGAAGTAGCCTTGCAAACAAAGCCACTTCAAAAGTGGCGGACTCAGGAGGATTCGAACCTCCGACCGCTCGGTTCGTAGCCGAGTACTCTATCCAGCTGAGCTATGAGTCCGTGTCTTGCCGCGCATTATAGGTCGCTGAAACATTTTTGCAAGAACTTTTTCGTTTAAAATCAACTACTTAGCGTTCTTACCGTTTACAGCGCCCTAAGCGAATAATGGCGGTGAAGGGGGGATTCGAACCCCCGATACCCTTATGAGGTATACTCCCTTAGCAGGGGAGCGCCTTCGGCCACTCGGCCACCTCACCGCAACACGAGGCGAATATTAAACAGGCTCTTCCTCGTTTGCAACCCTTTTTTTGAAAAAAACTTCAAAAAAATTAAAGGCTTGGCTCCTCGTCCTTCTCTTTCTTGATCCGCAGGTAGATTTCCTCGCGGTGCACAGCCACTTCCTTCGGGGCGCTGACGCCAATACGCACCTGGTTGCCTTTGACGCCGAGCACCGTCACGGTGATCTCGCCGTCTCCAATGATCAGGCTCTCGGCGCACCGACGAGTCAGAATCAACATAGCTTTCTCCTTACGCAAAACATTCAGGGGTAACAGTCTTGGGTGTCGGGGCCTGGTCGTGGACGACGACCAGGGCCCGGTTGCTCGTCACCCAGGGCAGGACAGGCCTGCGTGGCGAGCAGAAACGCGAAGGGCGCGGCAAGCCGCGCCCTTCCAGGCAGCGTATTACTCGCTCTGTCGTGCCGGAGCGTCGAGTTCGAACGCGGTGTGCAGCGCGCGCACGGCCAGCTCCAGGTACTTCTCTTCGATCACGACCGAAACCTTGATCTCGGAGGTGGAGATCATCTGGATGTTGATGCTCTCCTTGGCCAGGGCTTCGAACATGCGGCTGGCAACACCGGCGTGCGAACGCATGCCGACGCCAACGATCGAGACCTTGGCGATCTTGGTGTCGCCGATCACTTCACGGGCACCGATTTCGCGGGCAGTGTTTTCCAGCACGCTCTGCGCCTTCTCGTACTCGTTGCGGTGCACGGTGAAGGTGAAGTCGGTGGTGTTATCGTGGGCAACGTTCTGCACGATCATGTCGACCTCGATGTTCGAGGCGCTGATCGGGCCGAGGATCTTGAAGGCCACGCCCGGAGTGTCCGGCACGCCGCGAATGGTCAGCTTGGCTTCATCACGGTTGAAGGCGATACCGGAAATGATCGGCTGTTCCATGGATTCCTCTTCATCAATGGTAATGAGGGTACCCGGACCCTCCTTGAAGCTGTGCAGCACGCGCAGCGGAACGTTGTACTTGCCGGCGAACTCCACCGAACGGATCTGCAGCACCTTGGAACCGAGGCTGGCCATTTCCAGCATCTCTTCGAAGGTGATCTTCTCCAGGCGCTGGGCCTGTGGCACAACGCGCGGGTCGGTGGTGTAGACGCCATCGACGTCGGTGTAGATCTGGCACTCATCAGCCTTCAGCGCAGCCGCCAGGGCCACACCCGTGGTGTCGGAGCCGCCACGGCCCAGGGTGGTGATGCTGCCGTGCTCGTCGACGCCCTGGAAGCCCGCTACCACGACCACGCGGCCTGCCTTGAGGTCGGCACGAATCTTCTGGTCGTCGATCTGCAGGATGCGCGCCTTGTTGTGCGCGCTGTCAGTGAGAATGCGCACCTGGTTGCCGGTGTAGGACACCGCTGGCACACCACGCTTGATCAAGGCCATGGTCAGCAGGGCAATGGTGACCTGCTCACCGGTCGACACGATCACATCCAGTTCACGCGGAACCGGCTGATCGGTGATCTGCTTGGCCAGGTCGATCAGGCGATTGGTTTCACCGCTCATTGCCGACAACACAACCACCAGGTCGTCGCCCGCCTCACGGTGTTTCTTGACCTTATCGGCTACCTGCTCGATCCGCTCGATGGAACCGACAGAGGTGCCGCCAAATTTCTGTACGATCAACGCCATTTCAATGGTGCCTCAGCCCATACAGGGCCCCAAAAAACAATCCAACATGAAGAGGCCGCGACTAGACCGCCGGCCCCTTCATCTCAAAGTCCCTGCTCTGCGAATGGCACGGCCAGCGCCAGGGCCTGGTCCAGTGCAGCGACGTCGACGCCGCCACCCTGGGCCATGTCCGGACGGCCACCGCCCTTGCCACCCACCGCCGCAGCGGCTTGTTTCATCAGATCGCCAGCCTTGAGTTGGCTGGAGAGGTCCTTGGTCACGCCGGCCACCAGCACGACTTTGCCCTCATGCTCGCTGCCCAGCAGGATCACTGCGTGGCCGAGCTTGTTCTTCAGCTGATCGACCAGCGCCAGCAGGGCCTTGCCGTCCTGCCCATCCAGGCGGGCGGCGAGCACCTTGGCGCCCTTGACCTCAACGGCCGCGTTGGAGAGATCATCCCCGGCGGCGCTGGCGGCCTTGGCCTGCAGCTGTTCCAGCTGCTTCTCCAGCTGGCGGTTGCGCTCGAGCACAGCCGACAGCTTGTCGATCAGGTTGTCGCGGTTACCCTTCACCAGCTGGGCGGCTTCCTTGACCTGCTCTTCGGCAGCGTTCAGGTAGGCCAGCGCAGCAGCGCCGGTGACCGCTTCGATGCGGCGCACGCCAGAGGCCACGCCGCCTTCGCTGATGATCTTGAACAGGCTGATGTCACCGGTGCGCTTGGCGTGGATACCGCCGCACAGCTCCACCGAGAAATCGCCGCCCATGCTCAGCACACGCACGGTGTCGCCGTACTTCTCGCCGAACAGCGCCATGGCACCCTTGGCCTTGGCGGTTTCGATGTCGGTCAGTTCGGTTTCCACCGCAGTGTTCTTGCGCACTTCGCGGTTGACGATGTCTTCCAGGGCCTTGATCTGCTCCGGTTTCACCGCTTCGAAGTGGCTGAAGTCGAAACGCAGGCGCTGGCTGTCGACCAGCGAGCCTTTCTGCTGCACGTGCTCGCCCAGTACCTGGCGCAGCGCTTCGTGCAGCAGGTGGGTGGCAGAGTGGTTCAGCGAGGTGGCGTGCTGCACCTCGGCATCGACCTTGGCCTCGACCGGCGAACCGATCACCAGCGCGCCGCTGGCAACCACGCCATGGTGCAGGAAGGCACCACCGGTCTTGGTAGTGTCGCGCACATCGAAGCGCGCAGCGCCAGCCTGCAGGTAGCCGGTGTCGCCCACCTGGCCACCGGATTCGGCGTAGAACGGCGTGCGATCGAGCACGACCACGCCCTGCTCGCCTTCACCCAGCTGGTCGACGGCCTGGCCGTCCTTGTACAGGGCGATGATCTTGCCTTGGCCTTCGGTGGCCTCGTAGCCGAGGAACTCGGTGGCGCTGTCGACCTTGACCAGGCTGTTGTAATCCATGCCGAAGGCGCTGGCGGAACGGGCACGCTCACGCTGGGCGTCCATCTCGCGCTCGAAACCGGCTTCGTCGATGGTCAGCTCGCGCTCGCGGGCAATGTCGGCGGTCAGGTCCATCGGGAAGCCGTAGGTGTCGTACAGCTTGAACACCACGTCGCCCGGCACCACGTCGCCCTTCAGCTGGGCCAGATCCTGCTCGAGGATGCGCAGGCCTTGCTCCAGGGTCTTGGCGAACTGTTCTTCTTCAGCCTTGAGCACGCGCTCGATGTGCGCCTGCTGGCTGTTCAGTTCCGGGAAGGCCTCGCCCATTTCGGCGACCAGCGCGGCAACGATCTGGTAGAAGAAGCTGCCTTTGGCACCCAGCTTGTTACCGTGGCGGCAGGCGCGACGAATGATGCGGCGCAGCACGTAGCCACGGCCTTCGTTGGACGGCAGCACGCCGTCGGCGATCAGGAAGCCGCACGAACGGATGTGGTCGGCGACCACTTTCAGCGAGGCCTGCCCCTCATTGCTGCAACCGATGGCCTTGGCCGCGGCGGAAAGCAGGTTCTGGAACAGGTCGATCTCGTAGTTCGAGTGCACGTGCTGCAGCACGGCGCTGACGCGCTCCAGGCCCATGCCAGTGTCCACCGACGGCGCAGGCAGCGGGTGCAGCACGCCATCGGCGGTGCGGTTGAACTGCATGAAGACGTTGTTCCAGATCTCGATGTAGCGATCGCCGTCTTCTTCCGGCGAACCGGGTGGGCCGCCCCAGATGTCCGGGCCGTGGTCGTAGAAGATCTCGGTGCACGGGCCGCACGGGCCGGTGTCGCCCATGGTCCAGAAGTTGTCGGAGGCGTACGGGGCGCCCTTGTTGTCGCCGATGCGCACCATGCGCTCGGCCGGCACGCCGACTTCCTTGGTCCAGATATCGTAGGCTTCGTCGTCAGTGGCGTAGACGGTGACCCAGAGCTTTTCCTTTGGCAGGTTCAGCCATTTTTCCGAGGTCAGGAAGGTCCAGGCGAAGGTAATGGCATCGCGCTTGAAATAGTCACCGAAGCTGAAGTTGCCCAGCATTTCGAAGAAGGTATGGTGGCGCGCGGTGTAACCGACGTTTTCCAGGTCGTTGTGCTTGCCGCCGGCGCGCACGCACTTCTGGCTGCTGACGGCACGCGTGTAGGCACGCTTCTCCGCACCGAGGAAGCAGTCCTTGAACTGGTTCATGCCGGCATTGGTGAACAACAGGGTCGGGTCGTTGTTCGGGATCAGCGAACTGGAGGCGACTCGGGTATGTCCCTGCTCTTCGAAGAAGCGAAGGAAGGCTTCACGGATTTCTGCGCTTTTCATAGGTTCTTCCACGGAAACGGCGGCCGTTTGGGCTAATACGTCGAATCGACGAAACGACGGCAAAGGGCGCCATTATAGCCAGCCTGAACGGGAGATACAGTGTGTTTGTACACCAGAACAGCAATCGGCGGATGAAAAGCCGTTCATGAGCACGCCCAAGGCGGCAAAGCGGACCTGCAGGCCTGCCCATGCGGTACATAAGCAACACCTGACCCGCGCAGCGGAACGGGATCCTGCTGGCCCACCTTCGCTGCCGGAGCACTCCATGCCTGAGCTGAACCTGTCCAAACTCCACTCGGATCCACACCCACTGCCTCACGAGGCTACCCTGGCCAATCCGAACCCGATCTACTACATAGATGCTCGCGAACCTGGTTACGCGCAGACCGCCTTTCCCAATGAAGACAACCCCCAGCAGCAGACCGAGGTCAAGTACATCCAGGCTGACCCCAACGTGCGAATCACCCTGGAACACACTTACCCGCTGGGGCGACGCTATCGCCGCTACACCCAGAACAGCGAACTGCTGGTCTTCAACGTGGCCCCGCGTGCGCTGCGCGCGGATGGGCAGCAAAAGCGCGTACGTATTGCCCCTCGCGAATGCCTGCTGGAAGTGACCATCAACGATGCGGTATTCATGGTCGTCGCGCATGCAGCCCAAGCGATTGCCATTCGCCTCACCGATGGCAATCACCACGTCGTCATCGCCCCGGAGGTGAAGAAGACGGTACTGATCGACATGATAGGGAGCGGCAACAGGATCGAGACCGGCGCAGGTATCGTCCACATCGATGCCCATACCGGCACGCACCAGATCATGGTCGGTAGCGGCCCGGTGCTCATCGACAGGGGCAACGCGGTTGTCGACGTCACGGGGCATCGCCTGCTTGGCCGCGAGTCCTCCAAGGTCGAGCTCTACCGTGATGCCGAAAACGACGCACGACTGGCCCGGCCCGTGACGGCCGAGCATCAGACCTTGGGCAATATCGGTGTGCGAGTGACGGGTAGCGACCCGTTCAGGCAAGCGGCAGAGGATGCAATGGAGCTACTGCGCAAACTACCCTGCGGCCAGGCGCTGCTGGCGGCCCTGGATAAAAAGGCCGGGCAATCCGGGAACCCGATCAGCCTGATCGAAGCATCCAGACACCAATTCACGACCTATACACCCAGTGACGACGAAGAAGATGAAGACGAAGGCCACTTCATCATCGACGAAAACCAGAGTAGCTGGGGCTACAGCGGCGGCACCCTGGCCTACAACCCTGGCTGGTCGACCGCTGCGCAACTGCCGCTACTCGACCTGTACCGCTGTCTGTGCCAAGGCTGGAACTCGATGACTGGCACCGTCTTTCCGGGCCAGACCGAGGTTACAGGCAAAAACGGCACTTATCCGGTGGACAACCTGCTGCTGCAGAGCATCGGCTTGCCCACCGATTGCAAGTTCACATTTGGCGGCAGCACCGTCCTGAACACCAACCCACCCGCCTTCACTGAAAACGGGCTGCGCCAGGCGCTGCAACTGGAACTGCGCACACAGCCGTGAGCCCAGGGTACCGGGGCCAGCTCAGCCCAGTCGCTGGCCGGAGTCAGGAACGATCAGAATCCCCGCCCTGAGGCCATTCTTGACCTTGGGATTGGGGAAAATGATGCGCGCGCCCTCCTCCTCGACCACCCAGCGCGTCTCGGCCAGGTCTTCGGCCAGCAGGTAACCCTTGCTCAGCTCGGAGAAGTTCTCGATGTCCGCCGGCAAGTGCAGGTGGAAACTGTCGCTGTGCTTGATGATCTCGCGGGAGACACTGAACAGTTGCAGGCCATCCAGCGAGCTTTCGCCCTGCGGCTCGGTGCCTTCGATGATGTGGATCAGCCGCGCTTCCAGCTTGTCCAGGTTGACCAGCTCGTTCTGGCCGAACGGTCGAGCCTTGCCCAGCTCCAGGGTAAAGGCCTCGGCCTCGAGCTGCTCGTAGGTGAAGGCGCTGAAGGTGATGGAAGACTTGCTCTGCAACAACACTGCCTCCATGCCCGCCGCCGCCAGCCGTACCAGCTCGCGACGGGAATGCTTGCGCCCCTCTTTATAAGGGTACAAGGCAAATTGCTCGATCTTCGAGCCACGGATGGCGGTATGCAGGTCGTAGTGCAGGCGGCTGCGCCCCGGCTTGCTGAAGAACACCCGGGCGAACTGTTCAAGCTCGGCGGCACGCAATGCCTCGAAGCCACTGGACAGCTCGTGGCGGCCGTTGAACAGGCGGTTGATGTCCTGCTCGATGAAGCGCTCGCCCTTGCGGATAGCTGCCGGGTTGCCGAACAGGAACAGCACCCGGGCCTTGGGTATGATCTTGCCGTTGGCCACGCCATGCAGCAGCCGCTCGAGCAACTCGATCGGTGCCGTTTCGTTGCCATGGATGCCGGCGGACAACAGCAAATCCAGCCCGCAATCCTCGTTTTCGGCCGGGCGCACTTCGAGCGCGCCCTCCCCCAGCCAGCGCAAACGCGCGCCCTTGGTTGTCACTTGGGTCTTCTCGGCCGGTTCGTGATCGGTGAGGGTCAGCTCAAGCAATTTGCCAAGGGCGAGCATAGGTACTTCCTTAGTGGTGGTGGCCGCAGTCGGGGCCATGGACGTGATCGTCGTCTTCGCCGACCTCCGCCGGTTCCATTTCCAGCTGCAGGCTGACCAGGTTGGTGGCCATCGGGCGCAGCAGCAGGTTGGCGTACTCGGTGTCGTCTTCCTCGACATCCACGCCGATCAACAGCTGGCCACGACCATCCTGCTGAATCCACACTTCCTTGCCTTGCCAGACCACGGCAAAGCGGGTGCAGGAAGTTTCCAGCTGGGTGCCGTCTTCATCTTCCAGGATAAGGCGCAGGGCGTCGGTCATTGCAAAGTCTCTCTTCAAGGTTGGCGTTGGAACGGATACACCGAGCCCAACTTCAGGATCTGGGTCAATTCGTCCAGTGCCGTACGGCATTCCACCAGCAATTGCGGGTCGGCCAGGTCCGCCTCGCCAAGGCGATCGCGGTAATGCTTGTCGACCCACAGCAGCAGGGTGTCGTACAGCGAGGCGGTCATGATAACGCCTTGGTTGACCGCTGCCAGTTCCGTTTCCTTCAACGCCACGCGCAAACGCAGGCAAGCCGGCCCACCGCCGTTCTGCATGCTCTGCTTGAGGTCGAATACCTTGACCTCTTTCACCGCGCCGCCCTGGCTGGTCAACTGGCCCAGGTAGGCCCAGACCCGCTCGTTGTTGCGGCACTCTTCCGGCACCACCAACAGCATGGAGCCGTCGTCGCGGCTGAGCAGCTGGCTGTTGAACAGATAGGAACGCACCGCGTCCTCCACCGTCACCGCTGCCCGTGGCACGCAGATGGCCTGGAAGTTGCCACCCTTGCTGGCCAGTTTAGCTCGCAGCTGGCCAAGTACCGCGTCAGTGTCGAGGAAAGCGTCCTCGTGATAGAACAGCACCTCGCCGTTGCCCACCGCAATCACATCGTTGTGGAACACGCCCTGGTCGATCACGGCCGGGTTCTGTTGAGCGTAGACCACGCCGTCATCGCGCAGGCCATGCAGCCGGGCCACGGCCTGTGAGGCTTCCAGGGTTTGCCGGGCCGGGTACTTCTGCGGCGCCGGGTAGCGGCTGTCGAAGGCGCTGCGGCCGTAGACGAAGAACTCCACGCCGGCCTCGCCATACGCACGGCAGAAGCGCGTGTGGTTGGCCGCACCCTCGTCACCGAACTGCGCCACGGCAGGCAGTGCCTCGTGGTGGGCAAAGTGCTTGTCATCGCTGAACATGGCACCCAGCACGCGGCTGGTGGTTGGGTGCTCGATGCTGCGGTGGTACTTGCAGTTGAGGTTGGCAGCGGTGAAGTGCACGCGGCCATCGGCGGTGTCGGCACTGGGGCTGACTGTGGCAGCGTTGGCTACCCACATGCTCGAGGCCGAGCAGCTGGCCACCAGCAATGGCATGGCCTCCCTGGCGGCGCGCTGGATCACTTCGGCGTCGCTGCCGCCGAAGCCCAGGCGGCGCAGTGCGGCCACGTCCGGGCGCTCCTGCGGCGCCAGCACGCCCTGCTTGAAGCCCATGTCGGCCAGCGCTTTCATCTTCGCCAGGCCCTGGCGCGCGGCTTCGCGCGGGTTGGACCCCTGCTGGCTGTTGCTCTGCGAAGCCACGTTGCCGTAGGACAGGCCGCCATAGTTGTGGGTAGGCCCCACCAGGCCATCAAAATTCACTTCGTAGGATTTCATCGGCTAGGCTCCGTGACCTGTTGTTATAGGGTGATGCCCGGCGTCAGGGTCGCCGGCAAGGCAAGGCTGGCGGTCTCCAGCGAAGCCACGGGGTAAGCGCAGTAGTCCGCCGCGTAATAGGCGCTGGCGCGGTGGTTGCCACTGGCGCCCACGCCGCCGAACGGTGCACTGCTGGCGGCACCGGTCAATTGCTTGTTCCAGTTGACGATGCCTGCGCGGCTGCGAAGCCAGAAGTACTGGTAACGGGCGCGGGAGTCGGACAGCAAGCCGGCGGCCAGGCCGTACTGGGTGTTGTTGGCCTCATCGATGGCGGCATCGAAGTCGGCATAGCGGATCACCTGCAGCAGCGGGCCGAAGAACTCTTCGTCCGGGCGCTCGGCCACAGCGGTAACATCGACAATGCCCGGGGTCAGCAGCGCGGCATCGGCCTGTGGCTGGGTCATTTCCAGCAGCTTAACGGCACCCTTGGCGACCAGTTCGGCCTGGGCTGCAATCAGCGCTCGCGCTGCCTGCAGTGAAATCACCGAGCCCATGAACGGCGCAGGCTGCTGATCGAACGCGCCGACCGTGATGGATCGGCTCACCTCGACCAGCCGCGCGATCAGCGCATCGCCCCAGGCGCCTTGCGGCACCAGCAGACGACGGGCGCAGGTGCAGCGCTGGCCGGCGGAAATGAACGCCGACTGGATAATGGTATACACCGCCGCATCCAGGTCCTTGACCTCATCCACCACCAGCGGGTTGTTGCCGCCCATTTCCAGGGCCAGGATCTTGTCCGGGCGGCCGGCGAACTGCTGGTGCAGCAGGTTGCCGGTGCGGCTGGAACCGGTGAAGAACAGGCCGTCGATCCCCGGGTTGGCGGCCAGCGCCACACCGGTTTCGCGCGCGCCCTGCACCAGGTTGAGCACCCCCGCCGGCAGCCCGGCGGCAATCCAGCAATTGACGGTCAGCTCAGCGACCTTGGGCGTCAGCTCGCTGGGTTTGAACACCACGCAGTTGCCCGCCAGCAGCGCCGGCACGATATGGCCGTTGGGCAGGTGGCCGGGGAAGTTGTACGGGCCGAACACCGCCACCACACCGTGGGGCTTGTGCCGCAGCACGGCCGTGGCATCGGCCAGCGGGCCACTCTTCTCGCCGGTGCGCTCGCGGTAGCTCTGCACCGAGATCGCGACCTTGTTGATCATGCTGGTGACTTCGGTCGCCGACTCCCACAGAGGCTTGCCGGTTTCCTCGCCGATGCACTGGGCCATGGCTTCGGCATGCGCTTTCAGTTGCGTGGCAAACTTCTCCAGCACATCGATACGCGCTTCCAGGCTCAATTGCGCCCAGGCCGGGAAGGCCTGTCGCGCAGCCTGCACGGCGGCATCCACCTGGCCGGCGTCAGCTCCCTGCCCCTCCCAGACGACGGCTTGCGTCACCGGGTTGAGCGACTGCAGGGTTTCACCCTGGCCAACCTGCCAATTGCCTGCGATGTAATGCGTGGTCATTTACTGGGCCTCCCGGCTTGCCGACAGCGGCACGGCGCGCACGTTGTCGCCGGCACCCATGCGCAGGCGCTTGGCGGTCAGAGGGTCGACCACCAGGGTACCGGCAGCCAGCCGCGCAGGTGCGGCCGTTATGCGGCAGTCGTCGCGTTTGCGGTTGTGGATGATGTAAGGCGTCGCGTCATCGCCCGGCGTGCCCACCGCCAGCACCAGGGTCTGGCTTTCGCGCACGGCGCGTATCCTGGAGGTGTCGCACTCGATGGCGGGGCCGGCATCGAAGATGTCGACGTAGCCCTGATAGTTGAAGCCTTCCTGCTTGAGCATGGCCAGCGCCGGCTCGGTGTCCTTGTGCACGCGACCGATCACGTTGCGCGCCGCTTCGGAGAGGAAGCAGGTGTACAACGGGAACTTCGGCATCAGTTCGGCAATGAACGACTTGTTGCCCACGCCGGTGAGATAGTCGGCCTGGCTGAACTCCATCTTGAAGAAGTGCCGGCCCAGGCTTTCCCAGAACGGCGAGCGGCCCTGCTCGTCGGACATGCCGCGCATTTCGGCGATGATCTTCTTGCCGAACAGCTCGGGGAACTCGGCGATGAACAGCATGCGCGCCCGCGACAGCAGGCGGCCGTTGAGGCCGGAGCGATAGTCGCTGCGCAGGAACAGCGAGCACAGCTCGGAGTTGCCGGTCAGGTCGTTGGCCAGGAACAGGGTGGGGATTTCGCGGTAGATCTTCAGCTCCTGCGAGGCGCTGACGGTCAGGCCGACCCGGTAGTTGTACCAAGGTTCGCGCAGGCCGACGGCACCGGCGATGGCACTGATGCCCACCACCATGCCTTCGTCGTTTTCCAGCACGAACAGGTAGTCGGTGTCGCCACGCTCGGCTTCGCCACGGAAGCTCTTTTCCGCCCAGCCAACACGATGCCCCAGGCGCTCTTCGTTGGCCGGCAGCGTGGTCAGCCCGGTGGTACCGGTGCTGCGTGCCAATTCGATCAACGCAGGCAAATCGCTGCTGCGTACAGGACGAACGATCATGCTATCTCCTTTTGCGGCGGCGGCGGCCGGCGCGAAACTCTTCTAACGCATCAATCCCGAAACGTCTGTCGCCAGACCTCAGACCGCAACCAGACGCACGCTGGCCCCCTCGCCCACCCCCAGCGCCTCGGCGGCTGCAGGGCTCAGGCTGACGGGTTTGCCCGGCACCCAGTCCAGGTCCAGCAGTACAGCGCGGTAGTCCTGCAACTGGCCGTTGCACACCAGGTACGGGCGCCCGCCCTTGACCGGGGTGTCCTCGAGCTTCACCGGCACCACCCGGCTCTGGGCGATCGAGCGTATGCCCGAGGTACGCGCATGCAAGGTCGGGCCACCATCGAAGATGTCGATGTAGTGCTCGGTCTCGAAGCCTTCGCGCATGAGGATGTCGAAGGTAATCTGCGCCCTCGGATGTACCTGGCCCATGGCTTCCTGAGCCAGGTCAGGCAGCAGCGGCACGTATATCGGGTAGTGCGGCATCAGTTCGGCGAGGAAGGTGCGGCTTTTAAGGCCGCACAGGCGCTCGGCGTCGGCGTAATTGAGGTCGAAGAAGTTGCGGCCGATGGCATCCCAGAACGGCGACTCACCCTGCTCGTCGCTGTAGCCGACGATCTCGGTCACCACCGAGTCGGCGAAACGCTCCGGGTGAGCGGCCATGAACAGCAGGCGGCCACGTGAATTGAGCTCGGCCCAGCCACTGTTCACCAGTTCCGGCAGCACATAGAAGCTGGTCAGCAGGCTGTTGCCGGTCAGGTCATGGCACAGCGACAACACGTGGATCTTGTTATGGATCTTCAGCTCGCGCGAGGCGTGCACGAAGGTCTCGTTACGAAAGCTGTAGAACGGCTCGGAGTAGCCGGCCGAAGCTACGATGGCCGAGCAACCGGCCAGCTTGCCGGTTTCGCTGTCCTCGAGCACGAAGAAGTAGCTTTCTTCACCGTTGAAGCTGACCTCGGCGGCGAAGGAAGTCTCGGATGCGGCGATCTTGTCGCCCAGGCGAGCGGTGTCGTCCGGCAGCGAGGTGACACCAATGGGGCTGTCTGCAGCCATGCGCTGCACTTCGTTCAGATCAGCCATTTGCGCGGGGCGCATCACCAGCATGGTGTCACTCCTTTGGAATACGGGCCGCTCACGGCAGCACGGGAAAACGGCAGGTGCACCGGCACCTGCACTGGAATCGGGTATCACCGGCCCGGTGCAGACTCGGGTTGAGCCTGGGCCAGGGCCGGTGAAGGGACTGCAGGCGGATCAGCCCTTGGTCAGGGTGGCCACGGCGCGCTCGAAGCGGTCCAGGCCTTCGTCGATGTCGGCGTCTTCAACCACCAGGCTAGGCGCGAATCGGACCACGTCCGGGCCGGCCTGCAGCACCATCACGCCTTCTTTCTCGGCGGCGTTGAGCACGTCCTTGGCCTTGCCTTTCCAGGCCTCGGTCAGCACGCAGCCCAGCAGCAGGCCAACGCCACGCACCTGGCTGAACAGGTTGTACTTCTGGCCGATCTGCTCCAGGCGGACCTTGAAGCGCTCATGCTTGGCCTTGATGCCGGCCAGGGTTTGCGGGGTGTTGACCACGTCCAGCACCGCGCAGGCGACAGCGCAACCCAGCGGGTTGCCGCCGTAGGTAGTGCCGTGGGTGCCGACGGCCAGGTGCTTGGCCAGCTCGGTGGTGGTCAGCATGGCACCGATAGGGAAACCGCCGCCCAGGCTCTTGGCGCTGGTCAGGATGTCCGGGGTAACGCCGTAGTGCTGGTAGGCATACAGCGAACCGGTACGGCCAACGCCGGTCTGCACTTCGTCGAAGATCAGCAGGGCGTTGTGTTCGTCACACAGTTTGCGCGCGCCTTCCAGGTAGGCCTTGTCGGCCGGCACCACGCCGCTCTCGCCCTGGATCGGCTCGATCACCACGGCGCAGGTCTTGTCGGAAATCTGTGCCTTCAGCGCTTCCAGGTCGTTGTACGGCACATGGCTGATGCCGGTGATCTTCGGGCCGAAGCCATCGGAGTACTTCGGCTGGCCACCGACGCTGACGGTAAACAGGGTACGGCCGTGGAAGCTGTTCACGGTGGCGATGATTTCGTGCTTTTCCGGGCCGAAGCGGTCGTGCGCAACGCGACGGGCCAGCTTGAAGGCGGCCTCGTTGGACTCGGCGCCGGAGTTGCAGAAGAACGCTCGGTCGGCAAAGGTTGCGTCCACCAGCTTGTGGGCCAGGCGCAGGGCCGGCTCGTTGGTGAACACGTTGGATACATGCCAGAGGGTGTTGGCCTGCTCGGTCAGGGCCTTGACCAGTGCCGGGTGGCAGTGGCCCAGGGCGTTGACCGCGATGCCACCGGCAAAGTCGATCAATTCGCGACCCGACTGGTCCCAGACGCGGGAACCCTCGCCTCGCACAGGAATGAAGGCCGCCGGAGAATAGTTGGGGACCATGACCTGGTCGAAATCGGCACGTTGCACCGGGGCTTGCTCAACGGACATCTGAGTCTCCTGAAGAGGAACGCTGGCCTGGAAGTGGCGAGCGATGGGGGGATTGTAAGGACTGATCCGCGCCTGTCCTTGCGGCCAAGCGACAACTTGTTACAGCGCAAAACCCAGTTTTGACAAGGCTTTCGGCAATGCGACAAACACTGTCGCAATCGCGCAGTGTACGGGAGAGAGGGGGCTGGGTGAACGGGTGTACACATATAGAAGCGTGGTTGCCTGTACCGGCCGATTCGCGGGCTCGCCCGCTCCCACAAGTGCCCCGTAACCATCAAGGCCTGTGGTGATTCTGTGGGAGCTGGCTTGCCAGCGATAGGGCCAAGACTACAGGGCAATCAGCCTTTTTCGGCAGGCGCCGAGCTCAGTTCGAACGGGCTGCTGCTACGCCGCTGGTTGCGATCCTCCCGCGGCGTTGCGCCAAAGAAGTTGCGGTAGGCACTGGAAAAATGCGGCCCTGAGGAAAAGCCGCAGGACAGCCCGATCTGGATGATCGACTTGCTGGTCTGCATCAGCATCTGCCGCGCCTTGTTCAGGCGCAGCTCCAGGTAGTACTGGCTCGGCACGCGGTTGAGGTACTGTTTGAAGATACGCTCCAGTTGCCGGCGCGAAACGCACACGTGCTGGGCAATTTCGTCGGTGGTCAGTGGCTCTTCAATGTTGGCCTCCATCAGCAGCACCGCCTGGGTCAGCTTGGGATGGCTGGAGCCCAGGCGGTTCTGCAACGGAATGCGCTGGCGCTCGCCACCCTCGCGGATGCGCTCGACCACCAGCTCCTCCGACACCGCTCCGGCCAACTCCGCTCCATGGTCACGAGCCAGCACCGCCAGCAGCAGGTCGGTCACGGCCATGCCGCCACAAGCGGTCAGGCGATCTCGGTCCCAGTCGAACAGGTGGCTGGTGGCGATCACCTTGGGGAAGCGCTCGGCAAAATCATCCTGCCAGCGCCAGTGCACCGCAGCCCGGTAACCGTCGAGCAGGCCCAGCATCGCCAGAGGGTAGACCCCGGCCGACAGGCCACCGATCATGCAGCCACTGCGCGCCAACTGCTTGAGCGCCGCCGACAACGCCGCCCCCACCGCCGACGGCTGCTGGTCAGCCAAAAGAAACAGCTTGTGGCACCCCTCAAGGCGACCGTTCCACGGGTCGCCCGGCAAGCGCCAGCTACCCTCTTGCGCCGGCTCCGCCTGCAGGAAGACCAGCTCGTAGGCCACCTCCGGGTGCACCCGCTGCGCCACCTGCAACACTTCCTCGGCCAGCGCCAGGGTCAAGGGCCTGGTGCTGGGCCAGATGAGAAAACCGATTCGCTGGGTGGTCATAGGGTGCGGTCCGAAACCTGAGGTCGTTCGAGTCTGTGCGCCGGGTCAGGCTGCGCTCGCCGCGCAGCATGCCCTATTCTGGTGCAAAATTGCAGTTTTTACTTCAGGCTGCCGGAGAGGAACTGCTTCAGGCGCTCCGACTGCGGGTTGGCAAGCACTTCGCGCGGGCAGCCGGTTTCCTCCACCAGGCCCTTGTGCAGGA
Organism: Pseudomonas sp. TE3-3-F2023; assembly: GCF_036784815.1. Lineage (NCBI taxonomy): Bacteria > Pseudomonadati > Pseudomonadota > Gammaproteobacteria > Pseudomonadales > Pseudomonadaceae > Pseudomonas > Pseudomonas sp. TE3-3-F2023. The sequence continues at coordinate 4,971,842 of NZ_CP145113.1, forward strand.
ACACCAGCTGGTTGGACACTTCACGGGCAAAGCCCATCTCGTGGGTAACCACCACCATGGTGCGGCCTTCCTGGGCCAGCGCCTGCATCACCTTGAGCACATCGCCCACCAATTCCGGATCCAGCGCCGAGGTCGGCTCGTCGAACAGCATGACCTCCGGCTCCATGGCCAGCGCCCGGGCAATTGCCACACGCTGCTGCTCGCCGCCGGACATGTGCCCCGGGAAGGCGTCCTTGCGATGAGCGACACCCACCTTGGCCAGGTAGTGCTCGGCCTTTTCCAGGGCTTCCTTGCGGTTCACGCCCAGCACGTGCACCGGCGCTTCGATGATGTTTTCCAGCGCTGTCATGTGCGACCACAGGTTGAAGTGCTGGAAAACCATCGACAGGCGCGAGCGCATGCGCTGCAGCTGACGCGGGTCGGCGGCCTTGAGCGCGCCGTCCTTGCCCGGTACCAGCTTCAACTCTTCGTTGTTGAGCAGGATCTTGCCGGCGTGCGGCTGCTCCAGCAGGTTGATGCAGCGCAGGAAGGTCGACTTGCCCGAACCGCTGGAGCCGATGATGCTGATGACATCGCCTGCCTTGGCCGACAGGGACACGCCCTTGAGCACTTCATGGCTGCCGTAGCGCTTGTGCAGGTCTTGGACTTCGAGTTTGTACATGCTGTCGATTCTCACAAAGCGGTCAGTGCTTGCGCGGCGCCAGGTAGCCGAGCCAGCGGCGTTCGGCCATCTTGAACAGGCGCACCAGGATGAAGGTCAGGCACAGGTAGAACACGCCCGCCGTGATATAGGCCTCGAAAGGCAGGTAGTACTGCGCATTGACCGTGCGCGCAGCGCCAGTGATGTCGATCAGGGTGACGATCGACGCCAGGCTGGTGGTCTGCAGCATCATGATCACTTCGTTGCTGTACTGCGGCAGCGCCCGGCGCAGGGCCGACGGCAGCAGAATGCGCCGGTACATCTTCATGCGCGACATGCCCATGGCCTTTGCCGCCTCGATTTCGCCATGGGGCGTGGCCTTGAGGCTGCCGGCGATGATTTCGGCGGTATAGGCACTGGTGTTGATGCCGAACGCCAGGCAGGCACAGAAGGTAGCGCTGGACAGCAGCGGCCACAGGAAGCTTTCGCGCACCGCCTCGAACTGCGCCAGGCCGTAGTAGATCAGAAACAGCTGCACCAGCATCGGCGTGCCGCGGATCACGTAGGTGTACAGCCACGCCACGAGGTTGACCGCTGGCAGCCTGGACACCCGCATCAGGCCCAGCGGAATGGCCGCCAGCAGCCCGAAGAACAGCGAAATCGCCAGCAGCTTGAGGGTGGTCAGCAGGCCGCCGAAGTACATCGGCAGTGCCTCCCAGACGACGTTGTAGTCGAAGATCATAGTTCAGCCACCTTGACGCCCACCGAGTAGCGGCGCTCGAGATACTTCAGGGCCAGCAGCGAGATGCTGGTCAGCACCAGGTACAGGGCCGCCACCGCCAGGAAGAAGGTGAAAGGCTCGCGGGTGGCGTCGGCCGCCTGCTTGGCCTTGAACATCATGTCCTGCAGGCCCACTACTGAAATCAGCGCGGTGGCCTTGGTCAGCACCAGCCAGTTGTTGGTGAAGCCCGGGATCGCCAGGCGAATCATTTGCGGCACCTGGATGCGGAAGAACACCTGGCGGTTGCTCATGCCATACGCCACGCCCGCTTCGGCCTGGCCTTTCGGGATACCGAGGAATGCACCGCGGAAGGTTTCCGAAAGATAAGCACCAAAGATGAAGCCCAGGGTACCGATACCCGCGATCAGCGGATTCAGGTCGATGTAGTCTTCATAACCGAGCAGCGGCGCAACCCGATTGATGATGTCCTGCCCGCCGTAGAAGATCAGCAGGATCAGGACCAGGTCCGGAATACCACGAATCACCGTGGAATACAGATCGCCCAGCCAGGCCAGCCAGCGCACCGGCGACAAGCGCAGCGCCACACCGATCAGGCCGAGCACGATGGCCAGGGCCATCGACGACAGGGCGAGCTGAAGCGTCAGCCACGCCCCGTCGAGGATGACTGCCCCGTAGCCTTTCAACATGATGAGGTCCTCGACCTAGAGAATGAAAAATGGTGCAAACCTCAGAGCTTCTGCTGTTTGCACCATTGCACAGGTGAAACCCGACGCCTTAGTTCGAGTCTGGACCGTAGATGTCGAAGTTGAAGTACTTCTTCTCGATTTCTTTGTACTTGCCGTTTGCACGGATGGCATCGATCGCCGCGTTGATGCGGTCGACGTTGGCCTTGTCACCCTTGCGCACGGCGATACCGATGCCGTCACCGAAGTACTTGGCGTCGGTGAAGGATGGGCCAACGAAGGCGAAGCCCTTGCCGGCGTCGGTCTTGAGGAAGCCGTCTTCCAGCAGGGTGGCGTCAGCCACGGTGCCATCGAGGCGGCCAGCCGCCACGTCCAGGTAGATTTCGTTCTGGGTGCCGTAAGGGACCACGGTGGCACCTTTGGCGCCCAGCACTTCCTTGGCGAAGCGGTCGTGGATCGAGCCGCGCTGCACACCAATCTTCTTGCCCTTGAGCTCATCCAGGCTGTCGCTGACGGCGGTACCTTCCTTCATCACCAGGCGCGCCGGGGTCAGGTAGTAGCGCTTGGTGAAATCGACCGATTTCTTGCGGTCGTCGGTGATCGACATGGACGACAGAATGGCGTCGATCTTGCGCACTTTCAGCGCTGGGATCAGGCCGTCGAACTCCTGCTCTACCCAGGTGCACTTGGCCTTCATCTCTTCACACAGGGCGTTGCCGATGTCGTAGTCAAAACCGGCAATGCTGCCGTCTGGCTGCTTGAAGGCGAAGGGTGGATAGGCGGCTTCGATGCCGATTTTCAGCGGTTTTTCATCGGCCTGCGACACCAGGGAAAACACGGACAGCGCCAGGGCGCCAAGCAGTGCGAGCTTCTTCATCAGGTAACTCCATCGGTACTGGGCAATACAAGGCAGGTAACGGCTGCCCGATATGCGAATGGGTACAACGCGAGCCGCGCAGGGTTCGACCAAGGTCGCAGACCACGAGCGAGTGAGTGGCATTTTAACGACAGCCCGGTAGTCGATATTTCTTCAAAGCGACAACTACTTACAGAAGCGCTTGAAACCGAAGCGGGCGATGTTGACAGCCATTGCAAAATATGCAAGAGCGCAAGAAATAGAACCTATAGCACTAGCAATTCCCGGGCCTATTATTGGCAAAGCCTTGTATTACGGCAAGTGCAGCGTGCTGCGTTGCAAAAAAAGGCTGTGAAAACGCACCGAAACAGGCCGGAATTGTTTCCTGGCGCCCCGATCTTGTGCGGCGCCGGTGACAGAATAGTTACCGATGAATGTCGGGTAACAGTAAAGCAAAAACCCCGCCGGTTTCCCGGGCGGGGTTTTATTGGTACAGCACACGCCTTACCCTGTGGGAGCGGCTTCAGCCGCGAACACCGGCAACGCCGGTGCCATCCACCGCGCTGGGCTCTCCGCGGCTAAAGCCGCTCCCACAGGGATCGCACAAAGCCTTCAGCGTGCACCAGCCCTCTATCAGGCCGAAGCCAGGCTCATGGCCTTGTGCGTATCGATCAGGTGCTGCACCACGCCCGGGTCGGCCAGGGTCGAGATATCACCCAGGGCATCGTACTCACCCGTGGCAATCTTGCGCAGGATGCGGCGCATGATCTTGCCCGACCGTGTCTTCGGCAGCCCCGGCGCCCACTGGATCACATCCGGCGAGGCGATCGGGCCGATTTCCTTGCGCACCCAGTTCTTCAGCTCCAGGCGCAGCTGCTCGCTGGCCTCGATACCGGCGTTGAGGGTGACATACACATAGATGCCCTGCCCCTTGATGTCGTGCGGTACACCCACCACCGCGGCCTCGGCAACTTTCGCATGCGCCACCATGGCACTTTCGATCTCGGCAGTACCCATGCGGTGACCGGACACGTTCAGCACGTCATCCACGCGGCCGGTGATCCAGTAGTAGCCATCCTCGTCGCGGCGCGCACCGTCACCAGTGAAGTACATGCCACGGAAGGTCTTGAAGTAGGTATCGACGAAACGGTCGTGGTCGCCGTACAGCGAACGCGACTGGCCCGGCCAGGAATCGAGGATCACCAGGTTGCCTTCGGCAGCGCCCTCGATCAGGTTGCCCAGGTTGTCCACCAGCGCCGGCACAACGCCGAAGAACGGGCGGGTTGCCGAGCCCGGCTTGAGGCCGGTAGCGCCCGGCAGCGGGCTGATCAGGATGCCGCCGGTCTCGGTCTGCCACCAGGTGTCGACGATCGGGCAACGCTCCTTGCCCACGGTCTTGTAGTACCAGTTCCAGGCTTCGGGGTTGATCGGCTCACCCACCGAGCCCAGCAGGCGCAAGCTGGAGCCATCGGCACCTTCAACAGCAGCCTGCCCTTCGGCCATCATCGCGCGGATGGCGGTTGGCGCGGTGTAAAGGATGTTGACCTTGTGCTTGTCGACGATCTTCGACACACGGGTGATGTCGGGATAGTTCGGCACGCCTTCGAACAGCAGGGTGGTGGCACCGTTGGCCAGCGGGCCGTAGACGATGTAGCTGTGGCCAGTGACCCAACCCACGTCGGCGGTGCACCAGTACACCTCGCCCGGGCGATAGTCGAACACGCGCTCATGGGTCAGCGCGGCGTATACCAGGTAGCCGCCAGTGGTGTGCAGCACGCCCTTCGGCTTGCCGGTGGAGCCGGAGGTATAAAGGATGAACAGCGCTTCCTCGGCACCCATCTCTTTCGGTGCACAGTGGCTGGAGGCGACCTTCATCAGGTCTTCGTACCAGATATCGCGGTGCTGGTGCCAGGCAATGTCGCCGCCGGTGCGCTTGCACACGATGATCTTCTGCACGCTGTTGGTTTCAGGGTTGGTCAGCGCCAGGTCGACGTTGGCCTTGAGCGGGGTACGCCGGCCACCGCGCACGCCTTCGTCGGCGGTAATCACGACCTTGGACTTGCAGTCGATGATACGGCCGGCAAGCGCCTCGGGCGAGAAGCCGCCGAACACCACCGAATGGATCGCACCGATACGGGCACAGGCCAGCATGGCGACCACGGCCTCGGGGATCATTGGCATATAGATGGTGACCACGTCACCACGGTGCACGTCCTGGCCACGCAGGGCGTTGGCGAACTTGCAGACCTGCTCGTGCAGTTCGCGGTAGGTGATGTTGCGGTGCTCGGAAGGGTCGTCGCCTTCCCAGATGATGGCCAGCTGGTCGCCGCGCTCTTCAAGGTGGCGGTCCAGGCAATTGGAGGAAACGTTCAGAGTGCCGTCGGCGAACCATTTGATATCGACGTGGTGGTCGTCGAAGGAGGTCTGCTTGACCTTGGTGAACGGCTTGATCCAGTCGATGCGCTGGGCCTGCTCGCGCCAGAAGCCGTCCGGGTTGATCACCGATTGCTGGTACATGGCCTTGTAAGTGGCCTCGTCGGTCAGGGTGGTGGCCGCAACCTCGGGACGAACGGGATACAGTGGAGCCGCACTCATCTGTGTTACCTCGGTGTAATAGTTGTTTTTGTATGGAACCGTTTGTAACTGTACCAGAGCGACAAAAGCCATTCGACGTTGGTAGTAATTTGGTACGCCCGTCCCGACAAAGCGCTCTGGCACGCACCTTACAGCCCAGACGAGAAAATACGGGGGCGGTTTATCAGAGGATTGTTACAGATTCTGTCAAAACACTTTATCAAAAGACCCACTGTTTCAGTCTTGGCGGCAGCCATAAAATTCACCTCGCCAGCAACGGCAAGGCGATTAACAACTGGTAACAGCCCCCACGAAGGCAAGCGTTAATCCCCATCCAAACCCGATAGTTGAAACTAGCAATACTCGCGGCGCCATAAGCGCCGCGTGCCCCCTCACGACCTTAGACAGGTAAATTGAAAATGAAAGCTTTACTGGTATTGGTACTTGGCAGTCTTTGCGGCGCGGCGATGGCCGGCGAAGCCAAAGATGCCGAGCAGATTCCGGTTGAACAGTACAGTTACTCGCAGCACCTGGACATTGCCCGCGTCATTTCCATGAGCGAAGTGCCCAATGTGTGCGAAGTCGTGCCAGCCCGCATGACCTACGAGGACTCCAAGGGCCAGAAGCACATTCTCGAATACCGCGTGATGGGGAACGGCTGCTCGAACGGCTGACACCTTGTGAATTGGGGGCCCTGCGGGCCCCTTTCGCGACACAAGGCCGCTCCTACAGGTACTGCGCAGGCTTCAAACATTGCGCAGTACCTGTAGGAGCGGCCTTGTGTCGCGAAAGGACTGCGCAGCAGTCCCGCCTTTTATAAAGGCGGATTAATCTGCAGACTTGCCAAGTGAATAATCCCTCAACTTGTTGGCAATAGTCGTATGCGAAACACCCAGTCTTTTACCTAAAGCCCGACTACTGGGGAATTCCCCCATCAAACTTTCCAGCACCGCTTTTTCAAAGCGCCCGACAATCTGCGAAAGATCCCCGTCCAGCGAAAACTCACCCAGCGGTTGGCGCACACCGTAATCCGGCAAACGTATATGTTCACTTTTGACCACGCCGCCTTCGCATAACGATACCGCCTGGAACAACACGTTTTCCAACTGCCTTACATTACCCGGCCAATGATACTGCCCGAGTTTGTCCATTGCCGCCGGCGCCAGGCGCGGCATGGCGCAGCCGATCTGTCGGCTGGCCTGGTCAAGAAAGTGCTGCACCAGCCCTTCCAGGCCATCCATGCATTCGCGCAATGGCGGAATGTGCAGTGACAACACATTGAGCCGGTGATACAGGTCCTGGCGAAACTCGCCACGGGCACACAATTCGGACAAATCCACCTGGGTCGCGCAGATCACCCGCACATCCAGGTACACCTCTTCATCGCTGCCGACACGACGGAAGCAGCCATCCTGCAGAAAACGCAGCAGCTTCACCTGCAGACGCGGGCTCATCTCCCCTACCCCGTCAAGGAAAAGCGTGCCGCCGGCGGTCAGCTCCAGCAGCCCCAGCTTGCCCTCGGCCCGCGCCCCTTCGAATGCCCCGGGGCCGTAACCGAACAGCTCGGTCTCGGCCATCGATTCGGGCAACCCGGCGCAGTTGAGCGCCATCAGCGGCGACTGGCCGCGCGGGCTGGCCAAATGGCAGGCACGCGCCAGCAACTCCTTGCCGGTGCCGGTCTCGCCCTCGATCAGCAATGGTGCATCCAGCGGCGCCATGCGCCGCGCCTCGCGTACCACCGCAGCCATCACCCGCGAACTCTGGAAGATACTGTCGAAACCGCGCAGCTCCTGCTTGCGTACGTTATAGATGCGCTCACCGATACGGTCGGCGCGGTGCAGGGTCAACACCGCGCCAGCCAGCGCCTCGCTGTCGTCGTGCTCGGACTGCAGCGGCGCGATATCGGCCAGGAACACATCGCCCTTGACCTTGATGCGCAGGCCGTTGATGCGAGACTTGTTGGCGCGCACCAGCTCTGGCAGGTCGAAGTCCTCCACATAGCGCGCCAGCGGCATGCCCGGCACTTCGTCCACACGCACCCCCAGCAGCTGCGCAGCAGCACGGTTGGCGGCAACGATGCTGCCGCCCATGTCGATCGACAGCACCGGGAAGTCCAGCGCCCCCAGCAGCGCATTCAGCTCCATGTGCCGGCGCTCGCTGGGCATCAGCCCCACGCGCTTGACACCGAATACCCCGGCAATCGCCTCGAACTTCGGCCGCAGCGCCTGGAACTGCAAATTGATCAGGTTCGGACAATGCAGGTAGATGGCGTTGCCATGGTCACCACCCACCTCGCCGCGCAGCACGTTGATGCCGTACTCCACCAGCAGGTTGAGGATGTCGCGCAGGATGCCAATACGGTTCTGGCAATGCACTTTGATACGCATGAGGGCTCTCGAAGCGCCAATGTTTTTCAACACCGCGCGGAAAAGTCGTAAAGATAAGCTGACAAAACCAGCCGAAGCTTCGGCCAGATGCCTCGGATTTTCCGACACTTGCGCCTTTTTGTAAAATTATCGTTACGAAAACATTGCCCAAAGCCAGCCCAACCCACTGGTCCACCTCGTGCAAAGCGGCCGGTGAAGGGATATTCCTAAGGCATGTCCTGCACATAACAAGAAAAGCCCTCACCAGGAGAGCCACATGAAACAGACGCAATACGTGGCACGCGAGCCCGATGCGCATGGTTTTATCGATTACCCGCAGCAAGAGCATGCGGTATGGAACACCCTGATCACCCGTCAGCTGAAAGTGATCGAAGGCCGCGCGTGCCAGGAATACCTGGACGGCATCGACCAGCTCAAGCTGCCTCATGACCGTATTCCGCAACTGGGCGAGATCAACAAGGTGCTGGGCGCCACCACCGGTTGGCAGGTTGCCCGAGTCCCGGCGCTGATCCCCTTCCAGACCTTCTTCGAACTGCTGGCGAGCAAGCGCTTCCCGGTGGCCACCTTCATCCGTACCCCGGAAGAGCTCGACTACCTGCAAGAGCCCGATATCTTCCACGAGATCTTCGGCCACTGCCCGCTGCTGACCAACCCCTGGTTCGCCGAATTCACCCATACCTACGGCAAGCTCGGCCTGGCCGCGACCAAGGAACAACGCGTGTACCTGGCGCGCCTGTACTGGATGACCATCGAGTTCGGCCTGATGGAAACCGCGCAGGGCCGCAAGATCTATGGCGGCGGCATCCTCTCGTCACCAAAGGAGACCGTCTACAGTCTGTCTGGCGAACCCGAGCACCAGGCCTTCGACCCGATCGAAGCCATGCGCACACCGTACCGTATCGACATACTGCAGCCGTTGTATTTCGTACTGCCGAACATGAAGCGCCTGTTCGACCTGGCCCACGAAGACATCATGGGCATGGTTCACAAAGCCATGCAGCTGGGCCTGCACGCACCGAAGTTTCCACCCAAGGTCGCTGCCTGAGCGACCTTGCCGATAACAACTCGAACCGGAAAACACCACATGAATGCCTTGAACCAAGCCCATTGCGAAGCCTGCCGCGCCGACGCACCGAAGGTCACCGACGACGAGCTGGCCGAGCTGATTCGCGAAATCCCGGACTGGAACATCGAAGTACGTGACGGCCACATGGAGCTGGAGCGCGTGTTCCTGTTCAAGAACTTCAAGCACGCCCTGGCGTTCACCAATGCCGTGGGCGAGATCGCCGAAGCCGAAGGCCACCATCCGGGCCTGCTGACCGAGTGGGGCAAGGTCACCGTGACCTGGTGGAGCCACTCGATCAAAGGCCTGCACCGCAATGACTTCATCATGTGCGCACGCACCGACAAGGTGGCGGAGACGGCTGAAGGCCGCAAGTAAGCACTGAAAGAATGGGGCCCGATGGCCCCATTTTTTATGGAAAACATGTCCGCTGTTCGCCCGCAAAACCGACAAGCGACCGCTAAAAAATCCAAACTGTCATCCAGACTTGTGTATCCTGCCCCAGCTTTGCAAAGCTTCAAACGCGCCTGGCGCAGACTTTTCACTCACACTTGCGAGGAACGACGAGATGCATGAAATCCCGAATCTTCCCTTCCCAAGCCTGAACCCAGAAGAGCCAACCGTGACCGTTCACGCCGAACCGGCAGCTGCCGTCGAGCAGGATGGTGACGATCAATCCAGCGCTGACCAGGAATAACCGCGCATCCCCCGACTGTGTGAAAACGGCTGACCTGCGGGCTACCCCCGTCATCACGTTTTCACACCGTCCAGAACCCACGTAGGCCCTCATGCCCCACTCACCGCACCCCCTTGCGGTCACCCTGCAAGTCGTCTCCATCGTCCTCTTCACCTTCATCGGCTACCTGAACATCGGCATCCCGCTGGCCGTATTGCCCGGCCATGTGCACAACGATCTGGGCTTCAGTGCCGTGGTCGCGGGGCTGGTGATCAGCGTGCAGTACCTGGCCACCCTGCTCAGCCGCCCCACCGCCAGCCGCATCATCGACAATCACGGTAGCAAGAAGGCGGTCATGTATGGCCTGGCCGGCTGCGGGCTCAGCGGGGTGTTCATGCTGGCCTGCGCCTTCCTCACCCACCTGCCCTGGCTGAGCCTGGCCTGCCTGCTGGTCGGCCGCCTGGTGCTCGGCAGCGCCGAAAGCCTGGTGGGCTCTGGCGCCATTGGCTGGGGCATTGGCCGTGTAGGTGCCGAAAACACGGCCAAGGTCATTTCCTGGAACGGCATCGCCAGCTATGGCGCGCTGGCCATCGGCGCTCCGCTGGGTGTGCTGATGGTCAGGAACCTGGGGCTGTGGAGCATGGGCGCGAGCATCATCCTGCTATGTGCGCTCGGGTTGCTGCTGGCCTGGCCCAAACAGGCCGCGCCGATCGTCAGTGGCGTTCGCCTGCCGTTCCTGCGGGTGCTGGGCAAGGTGTTCCCGCACGGCTCGGGGCTTGCCCTGGGCTCGATCGGCTTTGGCACCATCGCCACCTTCATCACCTTGTATTACGCCAGCCGCGGCTGGGCCAATGCGGCACTGACCCTGAGCCTGTTCGGCGCCAGCTTCATCAGCGCTCGGTTGCTGTTCGGCAACCTGATCAACCGGCTTGGCGGGTTCCGGGTGGCGATTGCCTGCCTGTCGGTGGAAACGCTTGGGCTGCTGATGCTGTGGCTGGCGCCCAGCGCCGAACTGGCGTTGGCAGGGGCCGCGCTGAGCGGGTTCGGCTTCTCGCTGGTGTTCCCGGCACTGGGGGTGGAGGCGGTGAACCAAGTGTCGGCGGCCAACCGCGGGGCGGCGGTGGGGGCTTATTCGCTATTCATCGATTTGTCGTTGGGGGTGACCGGGCCGCTGGTTGGCGCGGTGGCGGCGGGGTTCGGGTTTGCTTCGATGTTTCTGTTTGCGGCAGCGGCGGCGGCTTGCGGGCTGGTGTTGAGCCTGTATCTGTATCGGCAGGCATCATCTTCAAGGCATGCACGGGACTTGTAGGAGCAGCCTTGTGCTGCGAAGAGGCCATTACTGGCGAAGAAAACCTATTGGCTCTACCGGCCTCTTCGCAGCGCAAGGCTGCTCCTATAGGGACGGCGTAAACCAGGGGGCTGCAAGGCAGCCCCGAGGCCCTGATAGTCAGCGCTTGGCGTACTGCAGCACCACTTCCAGCGGGTGACGCATCTGCCTCTCGGTCATGCGCTTGACCTGGCTGCGGCACGAGTAACCTGTCGCCAACGGCTCGCCTTCCTTGTCCAGCTTGGTCGCCCACGACTGCTCGAAGATGGTCCGCGAGGTGTCCTGGTTGCGCGCCTCGTGCCCGTAGGTACCGGACATGCCGCAGCAGCCAGTCGCCTCGGTCACCAGCTTCAGGCCAAGGCGGGCGAACACCTGCTCCCACTGCCTGGTGCTGGCCGGTACGTTGGTCTTTTCGGTGCAGTGCGCCATCAGGCGGAAATTGCCCGGCGCGGTCGGTGCCTGCTCCGGCAGCACATCCATCAACCACTCCTGCGGCAACAGCACCTGCGGGCAGCCATCCAGGCCCGGCACTTTCTGGTACTCCTGGCGATACACCAGGGTCATCGCCGGGTCCAGGCCCACCAGCGGCACGCCGCACTCGGCCAGGGCCTTGAGCTGGGTGGCATTGCGGATCGCCGCCTTGGCGAACGCACCGAGGAAGCCCTGAACGTGCAGTGGCTTGCCGTTGGCACTGTACGGTGCCAGGAACACCCGGTGGCCCAGGCGGTGCGCCAGGTCGATGAAGGCCGACAGCAGCGGCGTCTCGAAGTAACGGGTAAAGGCATCTTGCACCAGCACGATGCTGCGTTCGCGCTGGGCCGGGGTCAGTTCACGCAGGGCCGGCACGCTGGCCACGCCGACGCGGCAGCGAGTCAGGGTGGCCTGGAAGTTGAAGCGGCTGATCAGTGGGCTGTCGACCATGCCAACCTTGTCGGCCAGCAGCTTGCTCACCCACTTCGAGCCCATCACCGCGTTGTACAGCCTGGGCGCGTGAGCCAGATACGGGATGGTGAACTCCAGCGAACCGATCAGGTAGTCACGCAATGGGCGCTGGTAACGACCGTGGTACAGCTCGAGGAAGCGCGAGCGGAAGTCCGGCACGTTGACCTTGATCGGGCACTGCCCGGCGCAGGACTTGCACGCCAGGCAGCCGGCCATGGCGTCGTACACCTCATGAGAGAAGTCTTCCTGGCCCTGGCTGCGCGCACGGTTGTTGCGCAGACGTGCCGGCAGGCCCTTGAGCCACGACACCTTGTTGCGCGCCGCCGCCAGCACGTCGATGTTGGCCTCGCCCTGCAGGCGCAGCCATTCGCGCATCAGCGAGGCACGGCCCTTGGGCGAATGCTGGCGTTCACGGGTGGCCTTCCACGACGGGCACATGGCGTCGTTGGGGTCGTAGTTGTAGCAGGCGCCGTTGCCGTTGCAGTGCACGGCGCTAGGGAAGTCCTGCCACACGCGTTCGTCGATAGTACGGTCGAGGTCACCGCGCAGCGTCACACCATCGACCTTGGTCAGGCCCTCGGCGCTGCCTGGCGGGGTGCAGATCTTGCCCGGGTTGAGCTGGTTGTGAGGGTCAAAAGCACCCTTCAGGCGCTGCAGCGCCGGGTACAGCTCGCCGAAGTACTCCGGCACATATTCCGAACGCAGGCCCTTGCCGTGCTCGCCCCACAGCAAGCCACCATAGCTTTTGGTCAGCGCCGCCACTGCGTCGGAAATCGGCTTGACCAGTGCGGCCTGGGCCGGGTCCTTCATGTCCAGTGCCGGGCGCACGTGCAGCACGCCGGCATCGACGTGGCCGAACATGCCGTAGGCCAGGCCGTAGCCATCGAGCAGTGCACGGAAGTCGGCGATGTAATCGGCCAGTTGCTCCGGCGGCACCGCGGTGTCTTCCACGAACGGTTGCGGGCGCACTTCGCCCTCGACGTTGCCCAGCAGGCCCACCGAACGTTTACGCATGGTGTAGACGCGGGTCACCGCCTCGGCGCCCTCGGCCAGGGTGTGGCCCAGGCGCTCGACGCTGGTGTCGTTCTGCAGGTGCTGGATGAACGCTTGCACCTTGGCATTGACCTCGGCCGGCTCGTCGCCACAGAACTCCACCAGGTTGATGCCCAGGGTCGGGCGCTCGGGGTCGGCCGGGAAGTATTCAGCGACGCTGTGCCAGACGATGTCCTTCATCGCCAGCATCAGCACCTTGGAGTCGACGGTCTCGATCGACAGCGGCTTGTGCGCCATCAGCGCGTTGGCATCACGCAGGGCATCCATGAAGCTGGTGTAACGCACGTTGACCAGCACGGCGTACTTGGGAATCGGCAGCACATTGAGCTTGGCTTCGACCACATAACCCAGCGAGCCCTCGGCACCGCACAGCACGCTGTTGAGGTTGAAGCGGCCCTGCTCGTCGCGCAGGTGCGCCAGGTCGTAGCCGGTCAGGCAACGGTTGAGCTTGGGGAAGGTGGTTTCGATGAGGTCAGCCTGGGTTTCCTGAATCTCCCGGGCCATGCGGTACACCTCGCCGACCCGGCCGGGCGCGGCACAGGCCTGTTCCAGCGCGGCATCGTCGATCGGCAGGCTGTGCAGGCGCTCGCCACCGAGCAGCACACTGTGCAGCTCCAGTACGTGGTCGCGGGTCTTGCCATAGGTACAGCTCCCCTGGCCACTGGCATCGGTGTTGATCATGCCGCCGACAGTGGCACGGTTGGAGGTGGACAGCTCGGGGGCGAAGAACAGCCCGTGCGGCTTGAGCGCGGCGTTGAGCTGGTCTTTGACGGTACCGGCCTGCACCCGCACCCAGCGTTCCTCGACGTTGATTTCGAGAATCTTGTTCATGTGCCGCGACAGGTCGACGACGATGCCGTCGGTCAGCGACTGCCCGTTGGTGCCGGTACCACCGCCGCGCGGGGTCAGCTTGACCTGCTGGAAGCGCTCCTCGGCCATCAGCGTGGCGACCCGCGCCACATCGTCGGCGTCCAGCGGGAACACCGCCGCCTGTGGCAAGCGCTGGTAGATCGAGTTGTCGGTGGCCAGCACCGTGCGGGTACCGTAGTCGGCACTGATCTGGCCACGGAAGCCGCTGTTGCGCAGGGCTTCGAGGAATTCGGGGTAGTTGGCGCTCGGGGCAACGGTCGGCAGCTGGGCGATCATCGAAGGATGGCCTCTTGATATTGGCTAATTCACGGGATTCCTGTCGTTCCGGCATGAGTGTTGGCATGCGGAGGTGACGTGCAGGCCAATGTTCCTGTAGTTTTGCTTCAGGGGCAAACGGATAATCCTGCCGCTATCAATGACTTTCATGAATGAATTACCGCCATCTGACCCCATCCATGTCGCTGCTACTGGCTTTCGAGGCTGCCGCCCGGCATGAAAGCTACACCCGCGCCGCCGCCGAGCTGTCGCTGACCCAGAGCGCGGTCAGCCGCCAGGTGCAGGCGCTGGAGCAGCAACTGGGTCTGACCCTGTTCCGCCGCGAGGGGCGCCAGGTGCAGCTGACCGATGTCGGCCGCCTGTACCAGCGCGAGCTCAGCGAGGCACTGGGGCGCATCCGCAGTGCCACCTTGCAGGCATTGGCCTACCAGTCGGGGGTGGGCACCCTGCGCCTGGCCACACTGCCCACCTTCGGCTCGAAATGGCTGCTGCCACGGCTGCACGCCTTCTACAGCGCTCACCCGGGCATGCTGGTGCACATACATTCACGCATCGAAGCCATCAACTTCGACACCAGCGAGATCGATGCCGCCATCGGCGTGGCCAGCCACGACTTGCCGGGGTTGATCTGCCATCGCCTGCATGCCGAGGAACTGGTGGTGATATTGCCGCCGGAGGCTGGCGCGGACAGCCAGGGCTGGAGCCCTGCACGCATCAGTGAAGAGGTGCTGCTGAATGTGGCCAACAATCCGCATGCCTGGGGCGAGTGGTTCTCGCACCATGGCCTGGCGCACCGGGCGATGCGCCTGGGGCCGAGCTTCGAGTTGACCTCGCACCTGATCCAGGCGGTACGGGCCGGGATCGGCATCGGCCTGGTGCCGCGCATACTGGTGGAGGAAGAACTGGCCAAGGGTGAGCTGCACAGCCCCGGGGTGGCATTTGCCAGCCAGCGCAGTTATTACCTGATCTACCCACCGCGCAATGAGGCGTTGCCGTCGCTGCGGGCGTTTCGCAGTTGGTTGCTGGAGCAGATCTGATTTTTGCCTGTGCCGGCCTCTTCGCGGGTAAACCCGCTCCCACAGGTATAGCGCTGCTTTCAGATCAGGTGATGTCCCTGTGGGAGCGGGTTTACCCGCGAAGGGGCCGGCACAGGCAATAAAAAACCCGAAGCCAGTTCCTGACTTCGGGTTATTTGTACGCTACCTGCAGGGCCTTACTTGGCCACGCTACCAGCAGCCCCAAGGGCCTGCACCCTGCGACGCGGCTTGACCATGTAGACCACGAACATGGCGAACAGCCACACCGGTATCGCATACACGGAAACCTGGATACCCGGGATCATCAGCATGATGCCCAGGATCAGCACCACGAACGCCAGGCAGATGTAGTTGCCGTAGGGGTACCACAGCGCCTTGAACAGCGGCTTCTGGCCAGTGCGGTCCAGGTGCTGGCGGAACTTCAGGTGCGAGTAGCTGATCATCGCCCAGTTGATCACCAGGGTGGCCACCACCAGCGACATCAGCAGCTCCAGCGCGTTTTGCGGCATCAGGTAGTTGAGCAGCACCGCGATCAGCGTCACGCCTGCCGACACCAGGATCGAGCGCACCGGCACACCACGGCTGTCGACCTTGGCCAGCGACGCCGGGGCATCGCCCTGCTCGGCCATGCCCAGCAGCATGCGGGCGTTGCAGTAGGTGCCGCTGTTGTACACCGAAAGCGCTGCAGTCAGGACCACGAAGTTCAGCAGGTGCGCAGCCACGTCACTGCCCAGCAGCGAGAACACCTGCACGAACGGGCTGCTGCCATAGCTGCCGCCAGACGCATCGATGCTGGCGACCAGGTTGTCCCATGGGGTCAGCGAAAGCAGCACCACCAGGGCACCGACATAGAAGATCAGGATACGGTAGATGACCTGGTTGATCGCCTTGGGGATCACGGTCTTCGGCTTGTCGGCCTCGGCGGCGGTGAAACCGAGCATTTCCAGGCCACCGAAGGAGAACATGATGAAGGCCAGGGCCATTACCAGCCCGCTGACACCGTTCGGGAAGAAGCCGCCGTGAGACCACAGGTTGGCCACGGTGGCTTCAGGGCCGCCGCTGCCGCTGGTCAGCAGGTAGGCACCCAGGCCGATCATGCTGACGATGGCCACCACCTTGATGATGGCAAACCAGAATTCGGCCTCACCGAAGAACTTCACGTTCATCAGGTTGATGGCATTTATCAGCACGAAGAACGCTGCCGCCGTGACCCAGGTGGGGATCTCCGGCCACCAGTAATGGACATACTTGCCGACCGCCGAAAGCTCCGACATGCCCACCAGGATGTACAGCACCCAGCAGTTCCAGCCCGACAGGAAGCCGGCGAAACCACCCCAGTAGGTGTGGGCGAAATGGCTGAACGAGCCGGCCACTGGCTCTTCGACGATCATTTCGCCGAGTTGGCGCATGATCATGAAGGCGATGAAGCCGCAGATGGCGTAACCAAGGATCATCGACGGGCCAGCGGATTTCATCACGCCTGCCGAGCCGAGGAACAGGCCGGTACCAATCGCACCGCCGAGGGCGATCAACTGGATATGGCGGTTCTTCAGGCCCCGCTTGAGCTCGCCTGAATGCATGTTTTGTCCACTCATGAACGAAGTCACCTGCATTGTTTTTATCTGTGACGGAATCGGACCCACCGCGCTCGTGGCGCAGCGGAATGGGCAAGGTGGTTACCTTGGGTTTCCTGATCTCAGGTGCCGCCGGGGCGGGTCAACCAGGCGTGATCAAGAGTGCGCGGTACGCAAAGGAGTCACAGGTAAAACGCGGCGCACTGTATACCCCTGCAAACGCGCAGGCGTCAACGCGTTGCATCGTTTCCTCGGGAAAAAACGCAGCGATCCTGTGGTGTGGGCCTTGAAAGGCGGAGTGATCGGCGTACATGGCGCCTCCATTTGTTGTTTTATCAGCCTGGCTCTGTGGACAGGCTTTTGCACACGGCAATGGCGGCTATAACACCGTGGGGCGGGGCTTTGGGCAAGGGTGGGTGGGGCGTGGCTGGCTGTTTTGACGGGTTGTCGGCGGCAAGGTTTGTTTACACGATTCGACCTAATCTGAAATCCGCGCTGAAATCGACCACATTCGTACAGTTTTCTTTACGGGGTGGTTCGAGAACTTGCCAGTCGTCCGAAAATTCTTTTTGTTCAATATCTTGGGGCCGCTTTGCGACCCATCGCGACACAAGGCCGCTCCTACAGGGACCGCGTCAATTTCAAATATTGCGCGGTCCCTGTAGGAGCGGCCTTGTGTCGCGAAGGGCTGCGCAGCAGCCCCAAATTCTCACAGGCATAAAAAAACCAGCCCGGAGGCTGGTTCTCTTTTAACGCAAAGGTCAATCAACCACGCGGTTTGCCGCGGCCACGCCCTGCCGGCTTGTCACCTTCAGGCTTGGCCGGACGCTTGCGCATCTCGCTCGGGCGCTCGGCCACGGTGCTGCCACGGCCGGTCTTGCGCGGGGCCTCTTCACGCGGCTGGCGCGCCGGGCGTTCGCCGGCAACAGCACCTTCGTGAGCCGGGCGCAGGTTGCGCACGCGCTCGCCACGGCCCAGCGGGCGGGTCGACTTGCGCTGCAGGCGCTCCATCTTGTCCTTGGCCTTGAGCTTCATGGCTGGCAGCGCCACCGGCTGCAGGCCCACTTCAGCAGCAAGGATGTCGATTTCGCCCTGGGTCATTTCACGCCAGCGGCCCATCGGCAGGTCGGAGTTGAGGAACACCGGGCCGAAACGCACGCGCTTCAGGCGGCTGACCACCATGCCCTGGGACTCCCACAGGCGACGCACTTCACGGTTGCGGCCTTCCATCACCACGCAGTGGTACCAGTGGTTGAAGCCTTCGCCACCGGGCGCCTTCTGGATGTCGGTGAACTTGGCCGGGCCGTCTTCCAGCATAACGCCGGCCTTCAGGCGCTCGATCATCTCGTCATCGACCTCACCACGCACACGTACCGCGTACTCACGGTCCATCTCGTAGGACGGGTGCATCAGGCGGTTGGCCAGTTCACCGTCGGTGGTGAACAGCAGCAGGCCGGTGGTGTTGATGTCAAGGCGGCCGATGTTGATCCAGCGGCCTTCTTTCGGCCGTGGCAGGCGGTCGAACACGGTCGGGCGACCTTCCGGGTCGTCACGGGTGCAGATTTCGCCATCGGGCTTGTTGTACATGATCACCCGGCGGGTGGCCTCGGCGGCCTCTTCGCGCTTGATCAGCTTGCCATCCACGGCAATGGCGTCGTGCAGGTCGACGCGCTGGCCGAGGGTGGCCTCGACGCCGTTGACCTTGATGCGGCCCTGGCTGATCCAGGCCTCGACGTCACGGCGCGAGCCAACGCCAATGCGCGCCAGCACTTTCTGCAGCTTTTCGCCGGATGGAGGGGTGATTTCGGTATCTTGCAGGTCTTGCTCACTCATCTGGGCACCTCCCGGTGTAGGAATGAAATATGGGTTCTGGCGACGAACACGCCAAAAGGCCGCGCATCATACGCGGTTCGGCGGGGGAACGCACTGGAGGGTAGAGGGTTTTGTGGGCTTTGCGAGGGGTTTCTGCCTAATGGTGGTGTATTGGCAATGCAGGCCCTTTCGCGGGTAAACCCGCTCCCACAGGTACAGCACCACATTCAGAAGCTGTGGTATCCCTGTGGGAGCGGGTTCACCCGCGAAGAGGCCGGTACAGGCAACTGCAGATCAGGGCTGCAACTTGCCCTCTTCCTCCACCGAGGCCTCAGTCTCTTCCTCGCGCAAATCATCGAAATCGGTCTTCAGCCCTTCTTCCATCGCATCGAGCTCCACCAGCAGGCTTCGGAAGCTGGTCTCCTCCTTCGGCTCGGCAACCTCCTCCTCTTCCGCAAGGCTGGCATCAGCCAAAGCCTGCAGGTGCGCTGGCACTGGCGCATCATCCGGGTCGAGCAGCGGCTCGGGCTCCATCTCCCGCAGCTCGGCCAAGGCTGGCAGCTCGTCCAGGCTCTTGAGGTTGAAATGGTCGAGAAACGCCTTGGTAGTGGCGAACATCGCCGGCCGCCCGGGCACTTCGCGGTAGCCGACCACACGGATCCACTCGCGCTCCATCAAGGTCTTGATGATATTGCTGTTCACCGCCACGCCACGCACATCCTCGATTTCGCCACGGGTAATGGGCTGGCGGTAGGCGATCAAGGCCAAGGTTTCCAGCAGCGCGCGCGAGTAGCGCTGCGGGCGTTCTTCCCACAGGCGCCCGACCCACGGCGCAAAGTCTTCGCGAATCTGCAGGCGGTAACCGCTGGCCACCTCCTTGAGTTCGAAGGCGCGGCCATTGCACGACTCGCCCAGCAGCTCCAGAGCGTGCCTGAAGGCCTTGGGTTCCGGTCGTTCGGCTTCCTCGAACAGCTCGTACAGGCGCTCCAGGGATTGTGGCTTGCCCGAGGCCAGCAGGAAGGCTTCGATCAGCGACGCCAGGTCGCGGGGTTCATTCAGGTTCATCAGGTTCTTCAACAAGCGCCGGGCGTAGCCGCACGTGGATGGCGGCGAAGGGTTCATTCTGCACCAGTTCGATCAGCGATTCCTTCACCAACTCGAGAATCGCCATGAAGGTCACCACCACGCCCAGCTTGCCCTCCTCGGCAGCAAAGAGGTCGACGAACGGCACGAAACCGCCGCCCTTCAGGCGTTCCAGCACCTGGCTCATGCGCTCGCGGGTGGACAACGTCTCGCGGGTGATCTGATGGCTTTCGAACAGGTCGTTGCGGCGCATCACCTCGGCCATCGACACCAGCAGCTCTTCCAGGCTGACCTGGGGCAACAGCTTGCGCACCTTGGCCTGCGGTGCCTCCAGGCGCGGCACCACTACCTCGCGGCCAACCCGTGGCAATTCATCGATACCTTCGGCGGCGGCCTTGAAGCGCTCGTACTCCTGCAGCCGGCGGATCAGTTCGGCGCGCGGGTCACCCTCCTCCTCTTCGACGTCGGCCGAGCGCGGCAGCAACATGCGCGACTTGATCTCGGCGAGCATGGCAGCCATCACCAGGTATTCAGCGGCCAGTTCCAGGCGCACGCTCTTCATCAGTTCCACGTAGCCCATGTACTGGCGAGTGATTTCCGCCACCGGGATGTCGAGGATGTCGATGTTCTGCTTGCGGATCAGGTACAGCAACAGGTCCAGCGGGCCTTCAAAGGCTTCGAGGATGACTTCCAGGGCGTCCGGCGGGATGTACAGGTCCAGGGGCAGCTCGGTCAGGGCCTCGCCATAGACCAGGGCCAACTGCAGCTGTCGAGGTACCTCGGCCTGCTCGGCCGGCGCCTCGGGTGCTTCCGCCTGACTCACGCGTTGACCAGGAACGGCGTGGGGTCGCCGCAGCCTTCACGGACCAGCTCCGGCTCATCGCCGGACAGGTCGATGATGGTCGATGCCTTGAGGTCACCGAAACCGCCGTCGATTACCAGGTCCACATGATGCTCCAGGCGCTCGCGGATCTCGTAAGGGTCGGTCATCGGCTCGTCGTCACCCGGCAGGATCAGGCTCACGCTCATCAGCGGCTCGCCCAGTTCGGCCAGCAGGGCCAGGGTGATGGCATGGTCCGGCACGCGCAAGCCGATGGTGCGGCGCTTTTCGTGCAGCAGCAGGCGCGGCACCTCGCGGGTGCCATTGAGGATGAAGGTGTAAGGCCCGGGCACATGGGCCTTGAGCAGGCGGAAGGTGCCGGTGTCGACCTTGGCGTACAACCCCAGCTGCGACATGTCGCAGCACATAAGGGTGAAGTTGTGGGTCTTGTCCAGGCCGCGCAGGCGCCGCACCCGCTCGATCGCTGCCTTGTTGCCGATCTGGCACCCCAGGGCATAGGCCGAGTCGGTCGGATACACCACCACGCCGCCCTTGCGGATGATCTCGACGGCCTGTTTGATCAGGCGCGCCTGCGGATTCTCCGCATGAATCTGGAAAAATTGGCTCACGTAGTCATCCTGTTCATACCGCCAAAGGCTGTTCATGGCTGAATCGGCGCCACAGAGGTGGCAGGTCCTCGGGCAAAGGCCGGTAGGCACCGATCTCGCCCCAGGTGCCGGGGCCGTGGAAGTCACTGCCGGCGCTTGCCAGCAGGCCGAACTCACGGGTGAGGATGGACATGGTGCCCACCTGCTCGGCAGGCATCATCCCGTTGACCACTTCAAGCGCCTGCCCGCCTGCCTGAATATAGTCGGCAATCAGCCTTCTGCGCTTACTGCGGGTCAGATCGTAGTGCATGGGATGCGCCAGGCTCACCCAAGCGTTGGACTGCCGCAGGGTGGCAACGGTTTCGTCAAGGGTCGGCCAGTGCTGTTTGACGTCCCCCAGCTTGCCGGCCCCCAGCCATTTGCGAAACGCCTCGCCGCGGTCCTTGACGTGCCCGGCACGCACCAGGTACTCCGCAAAATGCGGCCGCGCCGGGGCGTTGCCGCTATCGCCCAGTTCGTGCTGCACGGCGCGGGCGCCGTCGAGGGTACCAGGCATGCCCTTGGCCGCCAGCCGTTTGTCGATTTCTTCGGCGCGCAGCCAGCGGCCATGGTGCAGCGCTTCGATCGCCGCCAGCAGGGGTGGCGCGTCGAGCGGGAAGTCATAGCCCAGCACATGGATGGTCGCGCCACCCCAGGTGCACGACAGCTCTACCCCGCTGACCCAGTGCATGCCCCTGTCGCGGCAGGCCTGGCGCGCCTCGGGCAGGCCTTCGATGGTGTCATGGTCGGTCAGTGCCAGCGTTTGCACCCCGTGCTCATGGGCCCGGGCGACCAGTGTCGAGGGCGACAGGGCGCCGTCGGAGGCCGTGCTGTGACAGTGCAGATCAACATTCATGGAGGAGCGCTTTCGCTGGAATCGATGTTTGTTATTATGCCGTCACATCCCGATTCTGGCTGCCATTGTGAAACAATTCATCGATTTCATCCCGCTGCTGCTGTTCTTCATCGTCTACAAGCTCGACCCGCGTCCCATGGAAGTCGCCGGCCACAGCTTCGAATTCGGCGGCATCTACAGTGCAACGGCCATGCTGATCATCAGCTCGCTGGTAGTCTACGGCGCGCTGTTCCTGCGCCAGCGCAAGCTGGAAAAGGGCCAGTGGCTGACTCTGATAGCCTGCCTGGTGTTCGGCGGCCTGACCCTGACCTTCCACAGCGAAACCTTCCTGAAATGGAAGGCGCCGGTGGTGAACTGGCTGTTCGCACTGGGCTTCGCCGGCAGCCACTTCATCGGCGATCGGGTGCTGATCAAGCGCATCATGGGCCACGCCCTGAGCCTGCCCGATGCCATCTGGACCCGCCTGAACCTGGCCTGGATCGGCTTCTTCCTGTTCTGCGGCGCGGCCAACCTGTTCGTTGCCTTCACCTTCCAGGACTTCTGGGTCGACTTCAAGGTATTCGGCAGCCTGGGCATGACCGTGATGTTCCTCGTGGCGCAGGGCGTGTACCTGTCGCGCCACCTGCACGACGACCCTTCTACCTCCAAACCCAAGGATTGACATGCTCTACGCCATCATCGCCAGCGACGTCGCAAACTCCCTGGAAAAACGCCTGGCCGCCCGCCCGGCGCACATCGAACGCCTGCAGCAGCTGAAGGCGGAGGGCCGCGTGGTACTGGCCGGCCCGCACCCGGCGATCGACAGCAACGACCCGGGCGAAGCGGGTTTCAGCGGTAGCCTGATCGTTGCCGAGTTCGACTCCCTGGCCGCGGCGCAGGCCTGGGCCGATGCCGACCCTTACATTGCCGCGGGCGTGTACGACAAGGTAGTGGTCAAGCCGTTCAAGCAAGTGCTGCCTTGACCTGAGACCGCGCGGCCTTCTTCGCGGCTAAACCCGCGAAGAAGGCCGCGCGGTACCGGCAGTTATACTGTTGCCATCAGTCTGCGGTATCTTTGCCACTGGCGGGCCGAATAGCCGCCGTCAATGGTTGAATTGAGTGAGTCATGAGCGAGCTGTTACTGATAGATGATGACCAGGAGCTGTGCGAGCTGCTCGGCAGCTGGCTGACCCAGGAAGGGTTTACCGTGCGCGCCTGCCACGATGGCCAGAGCGCACGTCATGCCTTGGCCACGCATGCCCCGGCGGCCGTGGTGCTGGACGTGATGCTGCCCGACGGCAGTGGCCTGGAACTGCTCAAGCAGTTGCGCAGCGAGCATGCCGAACTGCCGGTGCTGATGCTCTCGGCCCGCGGCGAGCCGCTGGACCGCATCCTCGGCCTGGAACTGGGCGCTGACGACTACCTGGCCAAACCCTGCGACCCGCGTGAACTCACCGCTCGCCTGCGTGCCGTGCTGCGCCGCAGCCACCCCACCGCCACCACCAGCCAGGTGGAACTGGGCGACCTGGTCTACAGCCCTGCCCGTGGCGTGGCCAGTATCGATGGCCGCGAAATGACCCTGACCCTGTCCGAAAGCCGCATTCTCGAAGCGCTGCTGCGCCAACCCGGCGAGCCGCTGGACAAGCAGGAACTGGCGCAGATCGGCCTGGGCCGCAAGCTGACCCTGTACGACCGCAGCCTGGACATGCACGTCAGCAACCTGCGCAAGAAGATCGGCCCCCACGCCGATGGCCGGCCGCGCATCGTCGCCCTGCGCAGCCGTGGCTATTACTACTGCCTCTGAACATCTTTACCGAGCCTTTACCATCCACTGACCGCGCTTGACGGTGATCTCCCTAGACTGTGCTCATCCGGTAACCACCGGCCCATGAAAGGAGAGACACCATGCGCAAGACCCTTATCGCCCTGATGTTCGCCGCCGCCCTGCCGACCGTGGCCATGGCCATGCCTGAAGGCGGCCCGCGCCACGACGGCCCACATCATCGCGGTGATGCGCCTTTCCACCAGCTGGACCTGAGCCGTGACCAGCGCCAGCAGATCGGCAAGCTGATGGGCGAACAGATGAAACAGCGCCGCGACATTACCGAGCGCTACCTGTCCAAACTGCCGGCCGCCGACCAGAAGGCGATGAAGGACGAACTGCAGGCCAACCGCGACAAGACTGACAGCGCGGTCCGTGCCCTGCTCAAGCCTGAGCAGCAGAAGAAGTTCGACGAACTGCAGAAGGAACGCGCCGCACAGAAGGCCGAGTGGCAGGAGTTCCAGGCCTGGAAAGCTGAAAAAGGCAACAAGGCCCAGTAAGCTGTCCGCCCGATGCCCGGCCCGCCTCAGAGCGAGCCGGGCTTTTCTTGTTTGCAGGAGGTGCACTTGCGTTCACTGTTCTGGCGCATCCTGGCCAGTTTCTGGCTGGCCATCACCCTGGTTGCGGGCCTGTCGATCCTGCTGGGCCATATGCTCAACCAGGACGCCTGGATCCTCAGCCGCCACCCGGGCCTGAATACCCTGGCCAGCAAGTGGGCCAAGCACTACGAGCAGGAAGGCCTGGCTTCGGCACAGCACTTCCTGGAACGGCGCAAGGACCGCTACAAGATTGACGTGCAGGTGCTCGACGACAGTGGCGAAGCCGTGGTGCCCGGCACCTTCCCGCGCCGTGCGGCGGCCTTCGAGGCACGCCAGCACAATGACCAGCGGCGCCTGCCGTGGCGCCGGTTGACCGAGGAATACACCAGCCCCGACACCGGCGAAACGTACCTGCTGATCTACCGCATCCCTCACCCGGCGCTGGATGCCTGGCACCGCGAAAGCCTGTTGTGGCCGCTCAGTGCGCTGGGCATTGCCCTGGTGGTGCTGACACTGTTCAGCCTGCTGGTCACCCTGTCCATCACCCGCCCGCTCAGTCGCCTGCGCAGCGCCGTGCATGACCTGGGCCAGACCACTTACCAGCAGAACAGCCTGGCGCAGCTGGCGGCGCGGCGTGACGAGTTCGGCGTGCTGGCCAAGGACTTCAACAAGATGGGCGCGCGCCTGCAAAGCACCATCGGCAGCCAGCGCCAGTTGCTGCGCGATGTGTCCCATGAACTGCGCTCACCGCTGGCCAGGCTGCGTATCGCCCTGGCCCTGGCCGAGCGCGCCGAGCCCGAGCAGCGTGAGGCGTTGTGGCCACGCCTGACCCGCGAATGCGACCGCCTGGAAGACCTGATCAGCGAAATTCTCGCCCTGGCGCGGGTCGATGCCGAACAGGCCCACGCCGAGCCGGTCGACCTCAACGCCCTGCTCGGCAGCGTGCGCAAGGACGCCCAGCTCAGCGCACCAGAGCAGGACGTGCGCCTGGAGGCGCAGCCGGGGTTGACCTTGCAAGGTTGGCCAACCCTGATCGAGCGTGCCGTCGACAACCTGCTGCGTAACGCCCTGCGCTTCAACCCGCAGGGGCAACCGATTGAAATCAGCGCCGTGCGCGAACAGGACCGTATCGTGATCAGCGTGCGTGACCATGGGCCGGGGGCGGCGGCGGAACACTTGGCGCAGCTGGGGGAACCGTTCTTCCGTGCGCCAGGGCAGGAAGCGCCGGGGCATGGGCTAGGGCTGGCGATTGCACGCAAGGCGGCGGAGCGCCATGGTGGCACCCTGATACTGGAGAACCATCCGCAGGGGGGCTTTGTGGCTCGACTGGAGTTGCCTGTGACTGAAGCGACAGGCAGTTGATTGATGTAAATGCCCCCGGCCTCTTCGCGGGTAAACCCGCTCCCACAGGTACTTGTGCAAGGCCTGAAATTTGCGCCACACCTGTGGAAGCAGCGGGCGGCTGAAGCGCTGTAAAGGCACCTGCCCTTTCCACAAGTACTGTACAAGGCCTGAAATTTGCGCCACACCTGTGGGAGCGGGTTTACCCGCGAAAGGGCCGGATGCCTTGATACTGCAATCAGCCCAAGGCTGCGTTACTCGCCCCAGGCACTGACAAAACCAGCGGTTTCCAGAATAGGCGCCGTACGCGGCTCGGTCAGCGGCGTACCCACATACAGATACCCGATCAGCTCCTCGTTCGCGGCCAGCCCAAGGCCCTTGTGCACATGGGTATCGAAAGCCATGTCCCCGGTGCGCCACACTGCACCGATACCTTGGGCATGCGCCGCAATCAGGATGCCGTGCGCCGCACAGCCCGCCGCCAGCCGCTGCTCGGACTTGGGCACCTTGAAGTGGTCCTGCAACTTGGCAATCACCACGATCAGCAACGGCGCCCGCAGGGGCATGGCGCGGGCCTTGTCCAGGGCAGCCTGGCTGGCGTCCCCCTTGTGCTGCAGCGCTTCGGCGAACAATTCACCCAGCTTCTCTCGGCCCTGGCCTTCGATGGTGAGGAAGCGCCAAGGCCGCAGCTGGCCGTGGTCCGGGGCGCGCAGAGCGGCCTGGAACAGCGCCTCGCGCTGGGCGGCATTGGGCGCCGGGTCGGTCAGGCGTGGCACGGAAACACGGTTGAGCAATGCGTCGAGAGCCTCCATCGGCTACCCTCCTGGCAGGTAAATGTGCCGCCATTCTAGCGTTTACATCACAAGACCCATAGGTAGAATGGCGCCCTTCCGTTTCGAGTCAGAGCAGATCACATGGCGTTGCCGACCTTAAGGATCATTGGTTTCATCATCGGCATCTTCCTGATTACCCTCGCCGTCAGCATGGCCGTCCCCATGGTGACCCTGGTGATCTTCGAACGCACCCGTGACATGCCTTCGTTCCTCTGGTCGAGCCTGATCACCTTCATAGCCGGCCTGGCCCTGGTGCTCCAGGGCCGCCCCGAGCATGTGCACCTGCGCCCGCGCGACATGTACCTGCTGACCGTCAGCAGCTGGCTGGTGGTATGCGTGTTTGCCGCCCTGCCGTTCCTGCTGACCCAGCACATCAGCTACACCGATGCCTTCTTCGAAAGCATGTCGGGCATCACCGCCACCGGCGCCACCGTGCTCAGCGGGCTGGATAACATGTCACCGGGCATCCTGATGTGGCGTTCGATGCTGCACTGGCTCGGCGGCATCGGCTTCATCGGCATGGCGGTCGCGATCCTGCCGCTGCTGCGCATCGGCGGCATGCGCCTGTTCCAGACCGAGTCCTCCGACCGCTCGGAAAAGGTCATGCCGCGCTCGCACATGGTCGCCAAGTCGATCGTTGGGGTGTACGTCGGTTTCTCGATCCTCGGCGCGCTGGGCTTCTGGTGGGCAGGCATGAGCCCGTTCGATGCGATCAACCACGCCATGTCGGCGATTTCCACTGGCGGGTTTTCCACCTCCGACCAGTCGTTGGCCAAGTGGGATATTCCAGCCGTGCACTGGGTCGCGGTGGTGGTGATGATCCTCGGCAGCCTGCCATTCACCCTTTACGTGGCGACCCTGCGCGGCAACCGCAAGGCACTGATCCGCGACCAGCAGGTGCAGGGTTTGCTGGGCATGCTGGTGGTCACCTGGCTGGTGCTAGGCACCTGGTACTGGGCCACCACCAACCTGCACTGGCTCGACGCCCTGCGCCACGTGGCGCTGAACGTGACTTCGGTGGTCACCACCACCGGCTTCGCACTGGGTGACTACAGCCTGTGGGGCAACTTCTCGCTCATGCTGTTCTTCTACCTGGGTTTCGTCGGCGGCTGCTCCGGCTCGACGGCAGGTGGCATCAAGATCTTCCGCTTCCAGGTCGCCTACATCCTGCTGAAGGCCAGCCTCAACCAGCTGATCCACCCGCGCGCGGTGATCAAGCAGAAGTACAACGGTCACCGCCTCGACGAAGAAATCGTGCGCTCGATCCTGACCTTCTCGTTCTTCTTCGCCATCACCATCTGCGTCATGGCGCTGCTGCTGTCGTTGCTTGGCGTGGACTGGATGACCGCCCTGACCGGCGCTGCCGGCACGGTCTCGGGCGTGGGCCCGGGCCTGGGTGAAGTGATCGGCCCGTCGGGCAACTACGCCACACTGCCGGACGCTGCCAAGTGGATTCTCGCCAGCGGCATGCTGCTCGGCCGATTGGAAATCATCACCGTGCTAGTGTTGTGCATGCCGGCGTTCTGGCGTCACTGACCACCTCGGGCTCCGCACACAGGCGGGCGCGGTATTCACCAGGCGTGGCATGGAACCAGCGGCGGAACGCCCGATAGAAATTGCTGGGGTCGGCAAAACCCAGCAGGTAGGCGGTTTCCAGCAGGGTCATGCCTGGCTGCGCCAGGTACTGTTCGGCCAGTTCACGGCGGGTATCGTCGAGCAGGGTCTGGAAGCTGGTGCCCTCTTCCTGCAACCGCCTCTGCAAGGTGCGCTGTGACAGATGCAGGGCCTGGGCCAGGGTTTCGCGCTTGGGTTCGCCCTGCGGCAGGATGCGGCACAGTACCTGGCGCACGCGGTGGGTGACCCGGCTTTCCGAGAAGCGCGCCAGGTATTCGCCGGCAAAGCGGTCATGCAGGATGGCCATGGCTTCGTTGGCGGTAGGCAGTGGCGCCTCCATGTCGGCGCGCTCGAACACCAGCGCATCGTGCGGTGCACCGAACACCAGCGGTGCATGGAACGCCACCTTGTACGGTTCGATGTCCTTTGGCTGCGGCCCCTGCACCAGCACCCGGCGCGGTTGCACCGGCCGGCCGCTGAGCCAGCTGCACAGCGCCAGTGCGCAGGCCAGCGATGCCTCGGCACTGTGGCGGGTCGGTGGCAGATGGTCGCCGTGTACGGTCAGGATCAGCGAATAGCCCTCGGGGCCCAGGACGAAGCTGAGGTCGGAGCTCTCGGCGATGATGCGCTGGTAACGCACCAGGCGCTCGAAGCCTTCGGCCAGGGTGCGACTGGACATCAACGCATAGCCCACCACATGGAACGACGCCGGGCGCACCACCCGTGCCATGTTCAGGCCTATGGCCTCGTTGCCCGACAGTTCCACCGCCAGTTGCCACAGCCGGGTCATGGAGTCCTGGGGGAAGCGCGCATCGGGGTCGTCGAGAGCAGCGAAATCCAGCCCCAGCTGCTTGAACATGGCCCGGCAGTCCAGCCCTTCCAGTTCGAGTGCCTTCACGATCCCTGATGCCCAGCTGGCTGACGTGGTTCTTTCGCTCATGACAGGCATTTTATGCTGACCGCTCCTGCGGTGAACCCCAAGGATATTCAATTGGCGCCTATTGTCACTGATAGGCCTCGCCAGTCACTCTAGACTCGATTCAGGCTCCACGCCGTGCATCTTGTCCAGAAGTATTAATCCCGGAGCACTGCCATGAACCGCACAGCGCATTTTCGCAGTTTTGCCGAGTTCTACCCTTACTACCTTGGCGAGCACAGCAACCCCACCTGCCGCCGCCTGCACTTCGTCGGCACCAGCCTGGTGATTGCCCTGCTGGCCTACACCATCGGCAGTGGCAAATGGTTGCTGCTGCTGGCCTTGCCTGTGTTCGGCTATGGCTTTGCCTGGGTCGGGCATTTCTTTTTCGAAAAGAACCGGCCTGCGACCTTTACCCATCCGCTGTATAGCCTGTTCGGGGATTTCGTGATGTTCAGGGATATTCTGTTGGGCAAGATCAGCCTGTAGATTTTTTGGGGCCGCTTTGCGGCCCATCGCGACGCAAGGCCGCCCCTACAAGGTCCGCGTAAATTCCGGGTTCACGCGGGTCGTTGCAGGAGCGGCCTTGTGTCGCGAAAGGGCTGCAACGCAGCCCTCAGGGCTCTCAAACCCTACGCCGGTTCGCGCATCGCCGCCGCGGCCTGCGCTTCACGCGCCTGCGCCTCCGCCAGCCGATAAAGCTCGATCGTGCCATCCCAATGCTCGATCAGCGCCGTGCACGACTCCACCCAATCCCCGCAATTGAGGTACTCCACCTCCCCTACCTGGCGAATCTCGGCATGGTGGATATGCCCACACACCACCCCATGAAAACCGCGGCGGGTACACTCGTGGGCAATGGCACCCTCGAAGTCGCTGATGAAGTTCACCGCGCCTTTGACCTTGTGCTTCAGGTACGCCGACAGTGACCAATAGCCGTATCCATAGCGGGCACGCCAGTGGTTGAGCCAGCGGTTGAGCACCAGGGTGAACTCGTAGGCACGGTCACCGAGGAACGCCAGCCAGCGGTGGTAACGGGTAATCACGTCGAACTGGTCGCCATGGATCACCAGCAGGCGGCGGCCATCGGCGGTCAGGTGCTCGGCTTCGTCCACCAGCTGGATGTTGCCGAGGACCAGTTTGGAGTATCGGCGCAGGAATTCGTCATGGTTGCCGGTGACATAGATCACCTCGGTGCCGCGCTTGCTCATGGTCAGCAGGCGGCGGATCACGTTGGTGTGGGCTTGAGGCCAGTAGATTCCGCCGCGCAGCTTCCAGCCATCGATGATATCGCCCACCAGGTAGATGCGGTCGGCCTGGTAGCCTTTCAGGAACCGCGACAGGTGTTCGGCCTGGCAATCGCGGGTGCCCAGATGCACATCGGAAATCCACAGGGTACGCACGCGTTGCTTGCGCGAGGCACGTGACAGTTCGGCATGGGTCATGGGCAGGCTCCGGCGCAGTTTGCTGGAGACTGGCAGCCGCGGATGACAGCGCGGTGGCAAAACCGTTACGAGTGATGGACTGCAGGGAATGAGGCACAATGCGGTTCTGCCCTGCGAGGACGACTCTCCCCATGACCGCCGGCCCGATCCTCTCGCTGCGCCATTACCGCGACAGCCTGATCGCCCACAGCCACGAACACCCGCAACTGGTGTTCGGCCTGCGCGGTCGCCTGGAGTTCGAGGTGCAGGGGCATGGCGCCGGGATCGATCGACAGGGGCTGATCGTGGTACCGGCGGGCGCCCATCACACCTGCGCCAGCGATGGCGGCAGCGATTGCCTGGTGCTGGATGTACCAGGGGACCACTGGTTGCGCGAGCAACTGGGCGAACATGCCGATGCCAGCCGCCGCCTGCTCGACCGCCCCGCCGCACTGGGCCTGGACGAGCGTCAGCAGCAATTGGTGGACTGGCTGGCGACCAGCCCCATGCACGACCCGCTGATTGCCCGGCAAGGGGCAGCGCTGCTGCTGGCCAGCCTCAACCCCACGGTGGCAGCCAGCGTCGCAGCCAGCCAGCGCCTGCCCTATGCCGCCTTCGATGCGCATATCGAGCGGCATGCCGCCTACCCGCTGCAAGTGGCTGACCTGGCGCGCATCGCCGGGTTGTCCAGTGCCCGCCTGCATGCTCGCTTTACGGCGGAATGCGGGATGACGCCGATGGACTACATTCGCCAGCGGCGCTTGCTCAAGGCGCGGCGCCTGGTGGTGCAGACCTTGCTGCCGATGGGGGAGATTGCGGCGCAGGTGGGGTACAGCTCGCAGAGTGCGTTTTCGGCGGCGATGTTGCGGGCGTTCGGGTGTACGCCGTTGGCATTGCGGCGAGAGTCTGGCGACAACTGACAGCAGTCTTGCGACAGAATGCGTTCTCCTGAGCCTATACACTGAGCCTGTACCGGCCCTTTCGCGGGCACGCCCGCTCCCACAGGTACCTCACTGCTTTCGAGACTTGTGCAATACCTGTGGGAGCGGGCGTGCCCGCGAAGAGGCCAGTACTGTCAGTAGAGATCTTGAGCAAGGACCACCCATGAACCACCGCACCGCCCTCGGGGCCCTGCACATCGGCGCGCTGTTCTTCGGCCTCACCGGCGTCTTCGGCAAACTGGCTACCAGCGCCAGCCCGGCGATAATCGTCTTCGGCCGCGCCGCCTTCGCCGTGCTCGCCCTGGCCCTGTTCGCCAGCCTGGCCGGGCCGGGCTGGCAACGCCTGAACGGCCAGGACGCCCGCCGCCTGCTGCTCGGCGGCGTGCTGCTGGCCGGGCACTGGGTCAGTTTCTTCATCGCGGTAAAGGTCGCCGGCGTGGCCATCGCCACCCTCGGCTTCGCCAGCTTCCCGGCCTTTACCGTGATCCTCGAAGGCCTGCTGTTCCGCGAACGCATCCGCCGCAACGAGGCTTTGCTGGTGTTGCTGGTAAGCATCGGCCTGGTACTGGTCACACCGGCATTCGACCTGGCCAGTGAAGCCACCGGTGGTTTGCTCTGGTCATTGCTGTCGGGGCTGCTGTTCTCCCTGTTGTCACTCACCAACCGCGCCGGTTCCGGCCGCCTGCCCGCGGTGCAGGCGGCGCTCTGGCAGAATCTGGTGGTGGGCTTGTGCCTGCTGCCGTTCGCGGCGCCGGACCTGGCCGGCGTAGCCACCATGGACTGGCTGTGGATCGCCTTGCTCGGCATCTTCTGCACCGGCGTGGCGCACAGCCTGTTCGTCGCCAGCCTGTCGGTGATCAAGGCGCGCACCGCCGCCGTGGTGTTCGGCATGGAACCGGTCTACGGCATCGCCGTGGCCTGGGTGGTGTTCGCCGAAACTCCGACACTGCGCATGCTGCTGGGCGGCGCACTGATCATCTTCGCCATCGTGCTGTCCAGCCGCCTGGCGGCCGAACAACCGCCCAGGCAGCGACCATTGGCCGAGGGCGCCTGATTCAGCGGTCGTTATGGCCCAGGTCACGCTGCGGGTCGATCTGGTCGCGCACCCGCTGCTTCAGCACCTTGGCCTCGGGGAAGCCACCGTCGGCCTTGCGCTCCCAGATCTGCACGCCATTGCAGGTAATGCGGAAGATACCGCCGGTGCCGGGCTCCAGGGCCACTCGGCCAAGGTCGTCGGCAAATGTGCTGAGTAGCTCCTGGGCCAGCCAGGCGGCACGCAGCAGCCATTGGCACTGTGTGCAATACGTGATGACGATTTCCGGTTTGCTGTCGGCCATGGTGACGCATCTCCAGGTGAGGGGCCGCTTATACTAGCGGTCTTTAGCCCACGGTTTGAGACTCACGATGCGCCGTTTGCTGTTCTGTTTCCTGCTTGCCCTCACCACCCTGACGGTATTCGCCGCTGAACCGGCCAGGCCCAAGGTTGGCCTGGTGCTGTCGGGGGGCGCGGCCCGCGGCCTGGCCCACATCGGTGTGCTCAAGGCCCTGGAGGAACAGGGCGTGCGCATCGACGCCATCGCCGGCACCAGCATGGGGGCGGTGGTCGGCGGCCTGTATGCCTCTGGCTACAGTGTCGAGGAGCTGGAAAAGCTCGCCACCACCCTCGATTGGCAGCAGGCGCTGTCCGACGCCCCACCGCGCAAGGACGTGCCGTTCCGACGCAAGCAGGATGATCGCGACTTCCTGGTCAAGCAGAAGCTCAGCTTTCGCGACGACGGCAGCCTGGGCCTGCCGCTGGGGGTGATCCAGGGCCAGAACCTGGCGCTGTTGCTGGAAAGCAAGCTGGCGCACACCGCCGACACCCGCGACTTCGACAAGCTGCCTATCCCGTTCCGCGCCGTGGCCACCGACATCGCCAGTGGCGAAAAGGTGGTGTTCCGCCGCGGCCACCTGCCGCAGGTGATCCGCGCCAGCATGTCGATCCCGGCGGTGTTCGCCCCGGTCGAGCTGGACGGCCGGCTGTTGGTGGACGGCGGCATGGTCGACAACATCCCGGTGGACGTCGCCCGCGAAATGGGGGTGGACCTGGCCATCGTGGTCGACATCGGCACGCCGCTGCGTGACCGCAAGCAGCTGGCCACCGTGGTCGACGTGCTCAACCAGTCGATCACTTTGATGACCCGCCGCAACTCGGAAGAACAACTGGCCAGCCTGCACCGCGACGACATCCTCATCCAGCCACCGCTGACTGCCTTTGGCGTTACCGATTTTGGCCGCGCCCGGGAAATGATCGAGGCTGGCTACCGCGCCACCCGCCTGCTCGACCCGCGCCTTGCCGCCCTGCGTCAGCCCGAAGGTGACAGCAGCCTGGCGGTGGCCCGTTCGCCGCGCCAGCGCACGCCGACGATCACCGCGATCAGGATCGAGAACGACTCCAAGGTCAGCGACGAGGTCATCCGCTCGTACATTCGCCAACCCATCGACGCACCGCTGGAGCTCGGCCGCCTGCAGACCGACATGGGCACGCTGTACGGCCTGGACTACTTCGACCGGGTGCAGTACCGCGTGGTGCACAAGGGCGACGACAACACTTTGGTGATCAACGCCCGTGGCCGACGCGGTGGCACCGACTACCTGCGTCTGGGCCTGAACCTGTCGGACGACCTGCGCGGCGACAGCGCCTTCAACCTGGGCGCCAGCTACCGGGTCAACGGCATCAACAGCCTCGGCGCCGAATGGCTGACCCGTGGCCAGATCGGCGACCAGCAAGAGCTCTACAGCGAGTTCTACCAGCCGCTGGACGTGGGTTCGCGCTATTTCATCGCGCCATACCTGGACTTCGGTTCGCAGAACATCGAAGCCACCCTGGACAACGACCCGGTGGCTGAGTACCGCCTGGAGCGATACGGTTTTGGTCTGAACGTGGGGCGGCAGATCGGCAACAGTGGTGAGGTGCGCCTGGGCGTGGGCAAGGCCTGGGGCGAAGCCGAGGTGCGCATCGGCGACCAGGACCTGCCCAAGGTCAGTTTCAACGAAGGTTTCTACGAACTGAAGTATTCGTTCGACACCCTCGACAATGTGTACTTCCCGCACCGCGGCGAGGATATCGGCCTGACCTTGCGCAAATATGACCAGTCGCTGGATTCCGACCAGGATTACCGGCAGTGGATGTTCAACCTGGACAAGGCTATCAGCAGCGGGCCGAACACCTTCGTGCTGGGCGGGCGCTACGGGCGCACGCTGGATGATACCGAAGTGGTGACGTCGAGCTTCGTGCTGGGTGGCGCGCGGGAGCTGTCAGGCTTCCGTCAGGACTCGGTGTCGGGGCAGAACGTGAGCCTGATGCGCATGGTGTACTACCGCCGCCTGACGCCAAGGGCCTACGTGCCGCTGGACTTCCCGCTGTACATCGGCGGGTCGCTGGAGCGAGGGCGTGCGTGGAACAACGACAACGAGTTCGACAGCGGGTACATCAACGCGGCGAGCATCTTCCTGGGGCTGGAGACGCCGCTGGGGCCGTTGAACTTCACTTATGGTGCCAACAGTGCACATGAGCAGGCGGTATACCTGAACCTGGGGCATACCTTCTAGGTGCCGGACACATTGTGGGAGGGGCTTTAGCCGCGAACACCGACGAAGCCGGTGCCATGCACCCCGTTGCATTGTTCGCGGGTAAACCCGCTCTCACAGGCCCTCTCAGGACTTCTCCAGGTTGGCCAGGATCTTGGCATGCACCCGCATGCACACCTGCAGCTCCGCCTCGTCCACGCCGGTGAACAGTTCAACCCGCAGTTGATTGGCAATGGTCTCGATCTGGTCGATCAGCGGCTTGGCCGGCGGGCACAGCACAATTTTCTTCGCCCGCCGGTCTTCCAGTACCGCCTGCCGGCGTACCAGCCCCTGCGCCTCCAGGCTGTCGAGCAGGCGCGCCAAGGTCGGGCCTTCTACGCCCACGCTCTGGGCCAGCTCACGCTGGGTCGGGGCATCTTCGAAACGGGCCAGGTGCAGCAACACCAGCCAGCGCGCCTGGGACAGGTTGAGCCCGGCCAGGCGGCGGTCCAACTCGGCACGCCAACCTCGGGACATCTGGGCCAGCTGCATGCCGAAGCGGTGTTGGTTGTCGGTCAGGGGCATAAGCAACTCATTGAACAGATCTAATTATTAGGCAGCTAACCATGGCCCGTCCCACGAGGCAAGGCTCGGGCCCTCTGGAATGCTCGATAATCGTCAAAAAACATGACCAAGGTCAGCAGTTGGCAGTTCTGCCTTCGACCCTGTCACCACTCACAGTTCGAACTCTGCCGCCAGTGCTGCACGCACGCAGTAAAGCACGCCCTCTGGCACCCGCCCCCCGAACTGCGGCGCTATCACCGACACCGCTGGCAGCTCGCCCTCGCCATCGAGGAAGGCATCCTGCACTTCCATCAACAGGTCTTCCGGCAGGTCCAAGGCTTGTTCCAAGCTCAGTTCCTGTCGGCCCAGCGCCTCGGCCAACAGGCTGTAGACGTTCTTCTCGCTGCAGTTGAGCTGCCCGGCGATCTGTGCCGGGGTCATGCCGGCGCGGGCAAGGCTGACCAGTTCGTGACGCAGGTCGAGCACCACTTTCGGTGCTTCTTCGGTGCCGCCGCTGTTGTTCAGCACCTCGAGGAAGGCCTGGCCATAGCGCTCCAGCTTGCGCGCGCCCACGCCGCTGACCTGGGCCATGTCGCTGAGGCTGACCGGCTGGCTGCGCAACATCTCCAGCAGCGTCGAGTCGGGGAAGATGACGTAGGGCGGCACACTGTGCTCCTCGGCCAGCTTGCGGCGCAGGGTACGCAGTGCTTCCCACAGTTCGCGCTCTTCGGCACGCACCAGCTGGCTGGCCGGGCTGCCGCCACTGGACGACGTTCTGGCGGTGGTCTGCGGCTTGAGGTCACGGCGCAGCTGCAAGGTCACCTCGCCACGCAGCAGCGGCCGGCAGCTGTCGGACAGGCGCAGGCCGCCGTAGCCTTCCAGGTCGATGTCGACCAGGCCGCGCGCCACCAACTGACGGAACAGCGAACGCCACTCGACTTCGGCCAGCCCCTTGCCGACGCCAAACACCGAGAGTTTCTCATGGCCGAAATTGCGCACCTTCTCGGTGTCCTTGCCCAGAAGCACATCGACCAGGTGACCGACACCATAGCGCTGGCCGGTGCGGAACACCGCCGACAGCGCCTGGCGGGCCGGCTCGGTGGCGTCCCAGGTCTGCACCTGGTCGACACAGTTGTCACAGTGCCCGCAGGGTTGCTCGAGGATTTCGTCGAAATAGGCCAGCAGCGACTGACGGCGGCAGCGTGTCTCTTCGCACAGGGCCAGCATGGCGTCGAGCTTGTGCTGTTCGATGCGCTTGTGACGCTCGTCACCTTCAGAGTTCTGCAGCATCTGCTTGAGCATCACCATGTCCTGCAGCCCGTAGGCCATCCAGGCATCGGACGGCAGCCCGTCGCGGCCGGCACGGCCGGTCTCCTGGTAATACGCCTCTAGCGACTTGGGCAGGTCAAGGTGGGCGACAAAGCGCACGTTGGGCTTGTCGATACCCATGCCGAAGGCGATGGTGGCGACCATGATCAGCCCTTCCTCGTTGAGGAAGCGGTGCTGGTTGGCCGCACGCGTCTCGGCAGCCAGGCCGGCGTGATACGGCAGCGCCGGGAAACCCTGGTCACAGAGGAAGGCGGCGGTTTCGTCAACCTTCTTGCGTGACAGGCAATAGACGATGCCGGCGTTGCCGCGGCGCTCGCCGAGGAAGGCCATCAGCTGCTTGCGTGGCGCCTCCTTGGGTACGATGCGGTAGAAGATATTGGGCCGGTCGAAACTCGACAGGAAGCGCTCGGCGCCCTGCAGGTGCAGGCGCTGGACGATCTCTTCGCGGGTGCGCATGTCGGCGGTGGCGGTCAGCGCGATGCGCGGAACATGCGGGAACAGCTCGGCCAACTGGCCCAGTTGCAGGTATTCGGGACGGAAATCGTGGCCCCATTGCGACACGCAGTGGGCCTCGTCGATGGCGAACAGCGAGATATCCAGGTCACGCAGGAAGTCGAGCATGCGCGGCTGCACCAGGCGCTCCGGTGCCAGGTACAGCATCTTCACTTCGCCACGGCGCAGGCGCCCGGCCAGGTCACGCTGCTGTTCCGGGGTCAGCGTGGAGTTCAGCGCGGCGGCCGGCACCCCCAGTTCGTCGAGCGTGGCGACCTGGTCGTCCATCAGCGCGATCAATGGCGAAACCACCACCGTCAGGCCCGGGCGCAGCAACCCCGGCACCTGGAAACACAACGACTTGCCGCCGCCGGTGGGCATCAGAACCAAGGCATCGCCGCCATTGGCCACGCAGTCGATGATCGCTGCCTGGCGCCCGCGGAAACTGTCGTAGCCGAAGACGTCCTTGAGAACGCGCTGAGCCTGTTCGAGCATGTGCAACTCCACAAATCGCCGTACCATCCCGGATACAGGCTGGACGAAAAACCCGCCCCGCACACGCCGAATGCGTAAGCGGTTTTTGCCAGGCAGCCAGTAATACCTGCCCCTGGATGAAAAATCGCGGAGTATACCGCAGCACTGCCTCGCGCAGGGCACCACGGCAATAGACGTTCCCTTTGCCCCGCTGCCGTCGCAAGGTGCTAGAATTCGTTATCGTTTATTCCCCAAGGTAGCCCTGTAATGTCCTTCGCCGAGCAACTGACCCGCCTGCAAGCCTTCCTCGACGCCGACGAGCTGCACGAGGAAGCGCTGGACTATGTCGCCGCCCACGGCTACCTCACCGCCCTTTCGATCAATGCCGAGGAAGTGCCCGAGCGCGAGTGGATCGATGCCCTGTTCGCTGAGGAGCCGCACTACGCCAGCGACGCTCAGCGCACCGAGATCGAGGCTACCCTGGTGGCGCTGAAAGCGCACATCGCCCGCCAGCTGGCCAGCGACGACGAGTTCGAGCTGCCATGCGACCTCGACCTGACCGACGAGCCGGACGATTCCGACCTGCGCGGCTGGTGCATCGGCTTCATGGAAGGCGTATTCCTGCGTGAAGAGGCCTGGTTCGAGAACGCCGAGGAAGAAGTCAGCGAAATGCTGCTGCCGATCATGGTCGGCTCGGGCCTGTTCGACGAGCAGCCGGAATTCGCCGACATTGCCAGCAACGCCAACTTGCAGGACGACATGATCGTACAGATCCCCGAAGCGCTGACAGCGCTGTTCCTGCTGCTGCATGCCCCTGACGAAAAGCCGGCACTGCTCAAGCCACGCCACCACTAAGTCGCCTGTGCGCTACCTGCTGCTGGCCATTGGCTGGCTCAGCGTTGCATTGGGGGTGTTGGGGATATTCCTGCCGGTATTGCCCACCACCCCGTTCCTGCTATTGGCGGCCGCCTGCTTTGCCCGCAGCTCGCCGCGCTTTCATCACTGGCTGGTCCATCACCCGAAGCTCGGGCCATGGATCCGTGACTACCTAAGTGGTGAAGGCATCCCCCTCAAGGGCAAGGTCTACGCCATCGGCCTAATGTGGGCCAGCATCGGCCTGTCCTGCTATCTGGTGCCCCTGTTCTGGGCGCGCACCTTCATGCTGATCAGCGCCGTCCTGGTAAGCCTGTACATCCTCAGCCAGAAAACCCTTCACAAGCCAAAGTGACAATATTCTGTCGCCAAATATCAATTTTGCCTAACCGCCATTCTCCTTATCCGGAATGATTCTGGAACTCCTTGGGGCCCGCGTATTCATTGGCTTTCATGGATTTTTCCGCTGCCATTTCCTGATTACTGCTGTTAGCCAATTAGACAATTTATATATTATATGGCGATTTGATATGAACAAATCTTCTTATATATCGCGTTGAATGTACTTAGCTGTGTTATTAAAAACCTGCAACACTATATGCAATAACTTTATCGTCATTTTTTTGGCGAGCAGCAGGATCAATTTCAGGATCAGGGAGATGTACCATGCGCGTTTTGAACCCCATCACCAGTGCATTACTGTTGGCCCTGGCGAGTGCCAACGTACAGGCGATGTCGATCACCGAGGCTGTCCAGAGCGCCGTGGACTACCACCCACAGGTCAGCTCCAACCGCAACAGCAAGCTGTCGGCCGATGAGGATGTGAAGTTCGCGCGTGGTGGCTACTACCCTTCCGTGGATCTGGTTGCCGGCTATGGCCGCCAGCGTTCGGACAACACCTCGACTCGTGCCGAGGGCAACCACAACAAGGAAACCCTCAACTACACCCAGTCCGAGCTGCGCCTGCGGCAGATGATCTTCGACGGCTTCAACACCTCGAATGAAGTGGGCCGCACCGAAGCGGTCTCCACTTCCCGCGCCTACTACACCCAGGCCGTTGCCCAGGATGTCGCCCTGCGTGCAGTCGAGGTGTACCTGGAAGTGCTCAAGCGCCGTGAACTGGTGACCCTGGCCAGGAACAACCTGCAAGCCCACCTGCGAGTCAACGACCAGATCGGCCTGCGCAACGAGCGCGGCGTCGGCAGCACCGCCGACCTTGACCAGTCCCGCGCACGTCGCGCCCTGGCAGAAAACAACCTGGACACCGCCGAAGTCGACCTGGCCGATGCCGAGGCCAACTTCTTCAGCGTCGTCGGCCGCATGCCGGACGAGCTGGAAAGTCCGCAGTCGATCAAGGTGGAAATGCCGGCCGACCTCGAACAGGCGCGTGAAGGCATGCGCCAGAACAACCCTTATATCAAGTCGGCCCAGGCCGATGTGAATGCCGCCGAGAAGCAGTACGAAGTGGCCAAGTCCACCTTCTATCCTCGCTTCGATGCCATTCTGGCCACAGGTGCCAACAACAACACCGGCGGCGAGAAAGGTCATAACAACAACGACTGGCAAGCCGGCGTCGAAATGAACTACAACCTGTTCCGCGGCGGCAGTGACAAAGCTCGCCTGAACTCCGACGCGCACAAGGTCAATCAGGCCCTGGACATCCGCAACAACGCCCTGCGTGAACTGACCGAAAACCTGAGCCTGGCGTGGAACGCCATGAACAACGCCAGCAAGCAGCTACCGACTGCGCGTGAATACGCCGAGACCACCAAGCGCGTGCGTGCCGCCTACCAGGACCAGTTCGGCCTGGGCCAACGTACCCTGCTCGACGTGCTCGACAGTGAAAACGAGCTGTACAACGCCGATCGCCGCTACACCGAGGTGCGTTATACAGAGGAGTTCTCGCGCTACCGCGTGCTGGCAACCATGGGCGAGCTGCTGAGCAAGCAGCGTATTTCGCTGCCGCCGGAAGCGTTGGCTACCACCGAAGTACGCACCGAGGCGCGTTTGCCTGATATGCGTTGATCGGGTTCGAGATAACCGGGGCCGCTTTGCGGCCCCTGCCCTCACTCGCTACCATGGTTACGCTGGAACGTCTCCAAACCCATGGCCCTGATCTGCCTCTCGATCAACGCCTCGAACGGTGCCAGCAGCGCATCGAAACAGGCAGGCTGCTCCAACGCGTTCAGCGCTCCCACCACCGCCTCGATAGTCGATAACGCACCCGCCTCCGGCGCCTTGCGCAAGCGGTAGCGTGAAGGCGCGACAGCCCCCAGCGTCACCCGCGGCAACGCCTCCAGCAATGGGTTCAGGTACAGCAGTTTGCGCGCCTTGCGCCAAGTGCCGTCAGGCACGATCAACAGCAATGGTTGGACTTCCGTTTCTCCATAGGCCACCAACTCCTGCGCGTCGTCACCCGGGAACAGCAGGGCTGGCCGGTAACCGGGGGTCGCCAGCAATTCGTTGAGGTCATCGAATACCTCACCTACCCGCAACTCGGCGTTGTTCAGGCCAAGGGCGGCCAGGCGGGCGGTATTAAGGGCATGGGCAGTTTCACTGGGGTGCTGCAGCAGGATGACGCGGGTGCGGCTGTCGAGCGCGGGAATCAGTGGGCAGAGGCAATGGTCGAGCGGGCGCTGACAGCGCTCGCAGCGGGGTCTGGGCATGGGGTTCTCCTTGGCGGGAACAGTTTGCCACAGAACCGGGGCCCGCTTTGCGGGCCTTTCGCCGGCAAGCCAGCTCCCACAGGATCACCACAGGCCTGGGCCTTGTGCAATACCTGTGGGAGCTGGCTTGCCAGCGAAAACAGGATCACCACAGACCTGAGCCTTGTGCAATACCTGTGGGAGCTGGCTTGCCGGCGAAAGGGCCGCAAGGCGGCCCCGGCGATCTCAACGATTGAACCGCTCCGCCAGGCTATGCAGGTACTCCGCCATGCGCTCCAGGTCCTGACTGATTTCCGCGCCCTGCCTGGCCTGCCCGGCACTCTGGTCACACAGGTGGGCTATCCGCACGATCTGCTGGTTGATGTCCTCGGCCACATGGCTCTGCTGCTCCGACGCCGTCGCCATCTGCTGGCTCATGCCGGTGATACGGCTGACCGCCTGGGCAATCCCGCTCAACGCTGCCTGCACCGCCTCGACACTGTGCACGCTGTCCCGCGAGATCTGCTCGCCGCGGCTGGCGGTGCTGACCGCACGCTCTGCCCCGGCGCGCAACGAGGCGATGATCTGATGAATCTCTTCGGTCGAGGCACGGGTGCGCTGGGCCAGCGAACGCACCTCATCCGCCACCACGGCAAACCCGCGCCCCTGTTCGCCGGCACGCGCCGCCTCGATGGCCGCGTTGAGCGCCAGCAGGTTGGTCTGCTCGGCGATCGAGGTAATCACATCGACCACGCTGCCGATCGACTGGGTCTGCTCGGCCAGGGCATTGACGGCCTGGCCGATGTCGCTGACCGCATTGCTCATGCTGCCCATGGCTTGCAGGCTCTGCATCGCCAGTTCGCTACCCTGTTGCGCCAGCTGGTCGGCATCGCCCGCTGCGTGCGCCGTGCTCTGCACGTTATGGGTAACCTGCTGGATGGTCGCCGCCATCTGCGCGATCGCGGCGGCGGACTGGTCGGTCTCGTTGCGCTGGCGATCGAGCATCTGTGCCTGGGCACCGGACAAGTCGGACGACTGCGCCGCCCGAGACTTCACCCCGACCCCGGCATCCACCAGGCGGGTCAAGGCCGTTTGCAGGCGTGCTTCCTCGCTGATGATGGCAAGGTCCAACTGGCCTTGCAGGCCTGGGTTATCGCTGTAGGTCAGTGCCACCAGCGGGCTGGTGAAGGCCTTGGGATGCTCGGCCAGCGTGCGGCGGATGGCCTGGTTCTGCCGGTGCTCGACCAGATACCAGGCCAGCAGCAGGCTGGCCATCAGCACCCCGAGCGCCGCATAAGGCGGTAGCCACAGGTAGGCCGCCGCCGACAGCAGGCCCGCACCGATCAATGGCCAACCATGGCCCAGGCCATGCCCCAACCGGGCCGCCCACGGCACCGGCGCGCGGCCGGCCCGCAAGCGCGCGTACAACACCTCGGCGCGGCGGATCTGCTCGCGGGTGGGCACCGAGCGCACCGACTCGTAGCCACTGATGCGGCCCTGTTCGTAGACGGCCGTGACATAGGCGCTGACCCAATAGTAATCGCCGTTCTTTGCTCGGTTCTTGACTACGCCCATCCACGGTTTGCCTTGCTTGATGGTTTCCCACATGTGGCCGAACACGGCCGGCGGCATGTCCGGATGGCGCACCAGGTTGTGGGGTTGGCCGACCAGCTCGTCATAGGTGAACCCGCTGATCGCCACGAAAGCGTCGTTGCAATAGGTGATGCGGCTGTTGAGATCGGTGGTGGAAATCAGGCGTTGATCGTTGGGAAAGGTTCTTTCGTGCTCAGTGACGGGCAAATTCATGCGCATCTTGGGCAATCCTTGCAGGATGAAAGGGAGGTAGACAGCAGCACACGCTGATTTGATATATAGCAGGACGCCATTATGTTGTCGGTCAGCGGCACCAACAAATTTGACGGGCGCCGACGAAATACAGCATGTACCGCGCTTCAGCCCACGTTGAGCTGGCTTTTCAGCAGGTCGCGGAAGGTCTGGATCAGCGGTTCGCGGCTGCGACCGCGGCGAATGATCAGCGAAAACGGTGCCTGATAGCCGAAAGTGGACGGCGACAGCACGCGCAGGTCGCCCTTGTCGACCCAGGCTTGGGCATAGTGCTCGGGCAGGTAGCCGATGTAGGCCCCGGAGAGAATCAGGATCAACTGCGCCTCCATGCTCTCCACCGTCGCCGCGCTGTGCTTGAAGCCATGCCGGGCCAGTTCGGCCTGGCTCCAGTAGCCACGCCCGACCATGCGCTGCTGGGTCACCACCTGCTCGGGGATGCGCCGTTCGGCATACAAGGGGTGGCGGCTGCTGCAGTAAAGCCAGTGCTGCTCACGGTACAGCGGCTGGTAGAGCAGCCCGCTCATGCGCGAGGAAAACGCCCCGATCGCCAAGTCCAGGCGGTTGTCCTGCACGCCCAGTTGCAGCTCGTAAGGGCTGGACACCGACAAGTGCAGATGCACCGCCGGGTGTTCCTGGCTATAGGCGCCGATGGCTTCGGCCAGCGGCAAGGCCCGATCACCTACCGTGGAGTCGATCACCCCCAGATTGAGCGTGCCGCGCAACTCGCCCTTGAGGGCAGCGGCGTACTGCTCGAAACCGTCCAGCTCGGCCAGCAGACGCAGGGTTTCCTGATGGAACAGCTCGCCCTTGCTGGTCAGGCTGAACCCGCCACGGCCGCGGTGGCACAGCACGATCCCCAGGGCGCCTTCCAGCTGGCTCATGTAGGTGCTGATGGCCGAAGTCGACAGGTTGAGGTCGCGCTGGGCATTGGCAAAGCCCTGGTGGCGCACAACGCTGACAAAGATGCGCAGCAGTTTCAGGTCAGGCAAGGTCGAGGCCATGGTGCAACGGTTCCGCAAGGGTATTTGCGCGCAGTCTAACCGCTCTGCCGCCTTTAGTTCAGAAATTCCTGAAGTAAGTATTTGCCGGTAGCGATTTTTCCCCGGCACTACCTTCAGCAGACTTGGCCGAAATGTCCCTGCCCGCCAGCAAGACCACACCTGGAAGGCGCGCGGCGGCAACAGGTTCGAACAAACAGAACAATCGACCGACTGATGAGGCCCACCGTGGACAAGATCCTCCACCAACCACTGGGCGGCAACGAAATGCCGCGTTTCGGCGGCATCGCCACCATGCTCCGTCTCCCCCACCTGCAAAGTGCCCAAGGCCTGGACGCCGCCTTCATCGGCGTGCCGCTGGACATCGGTACCTCGCTGCGCTCCGGCACCCGCTTCGGCCCGCGGCAGATCCGCGCCGAATCGGTGATGATCCGCCCGTACAACATGGCCACCGGGGCTGCACCGTTCGACTCGCTGTCGGTGGCCGACATCGGTGACGTGGCGATCAAC
Organism: Pseudomonas sp. TE3-3-F2023; assembly: GCF_036784815.1. Lineage (NCBI taxonomy): Bacteria > Pseudomonadati > Pseudomonadota > Gammaproteobacteria > Pseudomonadales > Pseudomonadaceae > Pseudomonas > Pseudomonas sp. TE3-3-F2023. The sequence goes on from NZ_CP145113.1 coordinate 5,016,448, forward strand.
ACCTTCAATCTGCTGGACGCCGTGCGCATCATCGAAGAAGCGTACGACGAGGTCCTAGAGCACAACATCATCCCGCTGACCCTGGGTGGGGACCACACCATCACCCTGCCGATCCTGCGCGCGCTGCACAAGAAACACGGCAAGATCGGCCTGGTGCACATCGATGCCCATGCCGACGTCAACGACCACATGTTCGGCGAGAAGATCGCCCACGGCACCACCTTCCGCCGCGCCGTGGAAGAAGGCCTGCTCGATTGCGAGCGCGTGGTGCAGATCGGCCTGCGCGCCCAAGGCTACACCGCCGATGACTTCAACTGGAGCCGCCGCCAGGGCTTCCGTGTGGTCCAGGCCGAAGAGTGCTGGCACAAGTCGCTGGAACCGCTGATGGCCGAGGTGCGCGAAAAGGTCGGCGGTGGCCCGGTATACCTGTCGTTCGACATCGACGGCATCGACCCGGCCTGGGCGCCTGGCACCGGCACCCCGGAAATCGGCGGCTTGACCACCATCCAGGCGATGGAGATCATTCGCGGCTGCCACGGCCTGGACCTGATCGGCTGTGACCTCGTCGAAGTCTCCCCGCCTTACGACACCACCGGCAACACCTCGCTGCTCGGTGCCAACCTGCTGTTCGAGATGCTCTGCGTGCTACCGGGCGTAGTGCGTCGTTAATACCGCTACACCCCGGCAGGAGCCATGAGGGAGGGCCACAGAGGCCCGCCAACAACACGACAAGACCGCCGGGCGCCTTGAACCCGCCCGCGTGGTCGATCTCGCCATAATAAAGATAATCGGGAGACCCCCAATGGCCTTGGACATCATTGTTGTAATGATCTACACCGCCGGCATGCTCGGGCTTGGCTGGTATGGCATGCGGCGCGCGAAAACCCATGAGGACTACCTGGTGGCCGGGCGCAACCTCGGCCCGGTCCTGTACATGGGCACCATGGCCACCACCGTGCTCGGTGGCGCGTCCACCGTCGGCACAGTACGCCTGGGCTACGTCCACGGCATTTCCGGCTTCTGGCTGTGCGCAGCCCTGGGCCTGGGCATCATCGCCCTCAACCTGTTCCTCGCCAAACCTTTGCTGCGCCTGCGCATATTCACCGTGACCCAGGTGCTGGAGCAGCGCTACAACCCCGCTGCACGCCAGGCCAGCGCCGTGATCATGCTGGCCTATGCATTGATGATCGGCGTCACCTCGACCCTGGCCATGGCCACCGTACTGCAGGTGCTGCTCGACCTTCCGTTCTGGGCTTCGCTGCTGTTGGGTGGTGGCGTGGTGGTGCTGTACTCGACCATTGGCGGCATGTGGTCGCTGACCCTGACCGACATCGTCCAGTTCGTGATCAAGACTGTCGGCCTGATGTTCATCCTGCTGCCAGTGTGCCTGTACAAAGCCGGTGGCTGGGACACCCTGGTGGCCAAGCTGCCATCGGCCAGCTTCCAGCTGACCACCATTGGCTGGGACACCATCATCACCTACTTCCTGATCTACTTCTTCGGCATCCTCATCGGCCAGGACATCTGGCAGCGGGTATTCACTGCCCGTGACGAGAAGGTCTGCCAGCGCGCTGGCACCACCGCTGGTGTGTACTGCGTACTGTACGGTCTGGCCTGCGCCACGATCGGCATGGCTGCGCACGTGCTGATGCCCGACCTGGCCAACCCGAACAATGCCTTTGCCGAGATGATCAAGACCACCCTGCCCGACGGCATCCGTGGCCTGCTGATGGCAGCGGCGCTGGCCGCCATGATGTCCACCGCCAGCGCCGGCCTGCTGGCTGCGTCGACCACCCTGACCGAAGACTTGCTGCCCAAGCTGCGTGGCGGCAAGGCGTCGAGCCTGGGCGTAAGCCGCCTGTTCACCCTGCTCACCGGCCTGGTGGTGCTGGGCATCGCCCTGGTGGTGAACGATGTGATCAATGCCCTGACCCTGGCCTACAACCTGCTGGTCGGTGGCATGCTGATCCCGCTGATCGGGGCGATTTTCTGGAAGCGCGCTACCACCGCCGGGGCCATCGCCAGCATGTCGCTGGGCTTCGCGACCGCGCTGCTGTTCATGTTCAAGGATGGGCTGGAAGCCAATACGCCGATCTACTACAGCCTGGCGGTTGGTCTGGTGAGCTTTGTGGTGGTCAGCCTGATGTCACGTAAATCGGTGGCGGCGGTGAAGCTGGCCTGACCTTCAGCCTGAACTGGCCTCTTCGCGGGCTCGCCCGCTCCCACAGGGATACCACAAGCCTTGAAATTCATGGGGTACCTGTGGGAGCGGGCAAGCCCGCGAAGAGGCCGGTACAGGCAACACACAACTGGCAGACACAAAAAGGCCGCTGCACCCACCCAGGTGCAGCGGCCTTTGTCTGTATCAGCGACGACGCGGTTGGCGTTTGCGCTGCTCTTCATCAGTCGGGATCGGCACCGGCTGCAAAGGTGGTGGAATCAGCCCCAAGGCGACAGCCAGGTCGTGGAGCCAGTTGGATAGTGGTTTATTCATAATGCCCCCTTGACGGGTCAGCCTCACGGCAATTCAATCCTGCGATGTTTCATACAGATCATAGCCCTATGTCCTGTATTACGCATGCCTCTAAACCTACAGATACGGGCCATTTTGATACGGATCAAGCCGTAACGGCGCATTCCGACGACTGGTTAATCGTTTCGCTTTGTTGCAGGTCGATCCAGGCCTGCAAATTTGCCCCGCACATGCCCTGGCGCCACATCAACCAGGTGACCGCCTGATCGAACGGCGCCTGCAGTCGGTGCGCCCGTACCCGGTCGCGCCCGGGAAGGCTGTCGAGCATCGACCTGGCCATCATCGCCACGCCCGCACCGGCGATCACGCAGGCCAGCATGCTCTGGTACGACTCGATCTCCATCACCCGGCCCATGGGCGTATGGGCATGGGCATACCAGGCCTCCAGGCGCATGCGGTACGAGCAGCCTTGGCGGAACGTGAACACCGCCTTGCCCGCCACATCCTTGGCAGTGAGCACCGCTGGGTGCTCGGGGCTGGTGATCAGCACCAGCTGCTCATCACACAGCGGAACACCATCCAGCCCGGCCAGGCTCGGCGGCCCATCCACCAGTGCCGCGTCCAAGGTGTGGTTCAGCAGGCCTTCCAGCAGTTCGCCACTGGGCGCAGCGCGCACCTGCAGGTTCACCGCCGGGTAGGCTTGGTGATAACGCGCCAGCAGCTCGGGCAAATGGGTCGCCGCCGTGCTGTACATGGTCCCGAGTACAAAGTCCCCCGCCGGTTGGCCGCCCCGCACGGCGGCCAGCGCCTCGTCGCGCAAGGCTGACATGCGGTTGGCGTAATCCAGCAGCACCTTGCCCGCCGGCGACAGCTGCAGGCGCTGGCGTTCGCGCAGGAACAGCTCGACACCCAGTTGCTCCTCGAGCTGGCGCAAGCGCGTCGACAGGTTCGACGGCACTCGACGCAGGCGCTCTGCGGCACGGGTGACCGAACCTTCCTCGGCGACGGCCTGGAAGATACGCAGTTGGCTGAATTCCACGGCATTCTCCAAAACAGAACAACTTAATCATCATTATTCAATTTTATTGAAAAAGAAACCGCCCTAACCTGCCAGCCATCGCTTACATCCGTGCAGGAGAATCGTCATGTCGCCACTCATTCAACTGCTGGCAAGCGCCGTGGCGCTGATGATGGCCATGGGCATCGGCCGTTTCGCCCTGACCCCGCAGCTGCCGCAGCTGATCGCCGAAGGCCAGTTCGATCTGACGGTCGCCGGGCTGGTCGCCGCGGCCAACTATCTGGGTTACTTCATCGGCGCGGTCGATGCCATGTTCGCCCGCTCGCCGGGCCATGTGCGCCTGCGCCTGCAGGGTGGGCTGTGGCTTTGCGTGCTGCTGACCCTGGCGTCATGGGCTGCAGACGGGTTCTGGAGCCACCTGCTGCTGCGCTTTGGCACCGGAATGGCCAGCGCCTGGGTGCTGGTGATGATCACCAGCCTCAGCCAACAGGTGGCCAATGCCAACAACCGTCAGCGCCTGGGTGCACTGGTGTTCGCGGGGCCCGGCCTGGGCATCGCGCTGACTGGCTTGCTGGCGCTGGTGGCGCATCTGTGGGGGTTGGGCTCGGCAGCACTGTGGCTGATCTATGCCGTGGCCGCGCTGGTGATGCTGCTGGCAGTCCGGCCTTGGCTGCCAAGAGCGCTGCAAGCGGCACCAGTGCCGTCGGCTGCACGCCAGGGCCCGACCCGCAGTGTCGGCATCGGCCGCCTGGGGCTGGTGTATGCACTGTATGGCGTGGGTTACATCCTGCCGGCCACCTTCCTGTCGCAGATGGCCAACCAGCAGTTCCACGGGCAGTGGCTGGCCGACCTGTTCTGGCCGGCGTTCGGCCTGTCGGCGGCACTGGGGGTACTGCTGGTGAGCCTGCGGCGTGGCGGCCGCACCTCGGCCTGGCTCACTGCCACCCTGTGGCTGCAGGGGTTGGGTGTACTGGCCTGCCTGATGGGTGGGGGTGTCGGGCTGGCGTTGGGCGTGGTGCTGTGTGGCGGGCCGTTCCTGGCCTGCATGCAGCTGGTGATGCAACGTTCGCGGGAGCTGGCGCCGCATGCCACACAGCGCAATGCCGGGCTGCTGACGGCCTGCTTTGCCCTGGGGCAGTTGAGCGGGCCGCTGCTGGCGGCGGTCAGCAGCCATTACAGCGGCGGGCTGCAGCCGGCGCTGATGGTCGCTGCGGGTGGGTTGGTGGTGGCTGGGGGGCTGGTGCTGCTTGGCAGCTCTGCACAGCAGGGCAGCGCCTGTCAGGCCAAGGCAGCATCCTGAATCGTGGCTGCCCGTGCCGGCTTTTTCGCGGGCTCGCCCGCTCCCACAGGGGCCGCACAATCTTCAAGACCTGTGCAATACCTGTGGGAGCGGGCAAACCCGCGAAGAGGCCGGTACAGGTTATCGATCATCCCACAATCCGCCGCAACTGCTGCTTCACCCAAGTCTCGGCACTCACCAGGATCACCCCCAGCAGCACCATCAACGCGCCAACCACAAAGTTCAGGCTCAGCGGCTCATCCAGCAACAACACGCCAAAGGTCACCCCGAACAGCGGGGTGATGAACGAGAACACTGCCAGGTTCGACGCCAGGTATTTGCGCAGTAACCAGAACCAGGTCAGGTAGCTGATGAACGACACCACAACCCCTTGGAACAGCACACTGCCCATTGCCAGCGGCGTCAGCGTCACCGCGCCGATCTGGCCGCTGAGCAAGGCAATCAGCAGCAACCCGGCAAAGCCCACCGCCAGCTGATAGAACAGGGTCAGGGTCGCCGGCGCTTCCGACAGCCGCGAGCAACGCACCACCACCGTGGTCGCCCCCCAGGCCAGCCCGGCGATCACGCCAAAGGCATCACCCAACAGTGTGCGGCCATCCATTTGCTCGAACGACATGCCGCCGGCAAACGCCATGGCAATGCCGCCGAAGGCCAGCAGGATCCCCAGCCATTGCAGCAGCCGCAGGCGTTCGCTGGGCAACCTGAAATGCAGGCCCAACGCGGTAAACACCGGCGCGGTATAGAGGAACACCGACATGTGCGCCGCCGAGGTCAGCTTCAGCCCCTCGGCAATGAACAGAAACTCCAGGCCAAACAACCCGCCCGCCACCACCCCGGCTCGCCAGGTGCTGCCGACCTGCTCCCAGCCCCCGCGCCAGCACAGCATCAGGCCTACCAGTACGGCGGCGATGCCGTTGCGCAAGGCCGCCTGCATCACCGGCGCGATATCGATGGCGGCCGTCTTGATCAAGACCTGCTGGCAACCCCAGATCAGGCACAGCCCCAGCATCACCTGGAAGGCAAAGGCGTCGGGGTTCTTGCGGACCGCGCTCATAGGCGGGCCTCTGCGGTAGTCATTGGCATGGGCAAGGGCTCGGCAGTGTTCAGGAACTACCGATTATCGGGTTTCCATGGCCGCCCTTGCCAGACTCAAAACGACCTCAGGCAATCTGTGCCTTCGCCGACACCTGCTCGAAGGTGGTTTCGTCCAGCGCATCCTCCTGCTCGTCCAGCACCTGGCGCGGGTGCTCGAAGCCGGGAATGCTGCTGTCGATCAGGCTCATCAGCCGCGAACCGCGCTCGGTCAGCACGAAGTTCTCGCCATTGCCGCCATCCTCTTCGGGCCGGGTTTCGATGAAACCACGCTCGAACAGCAGCCTTTCGTATTCGCAGGCACGGGTTTTCAGGTGGTCCAGGTCGCCCACCGGCTCCCCCTTGGCAGCCAGTGCCGCAGCGTGCTGCTCGGCATAGGGGCGTGGCGTGAAGCTGTGACCGGCGCCGTTCTGCACCTCGTGCAGCAAACGCTCGATCAGGTCCCAGTCGTAGGCGATGCTCATGGCTACAGGCTCCTGCTGTGGACGGAAGGGGTACACAGGTTGGGACCTGTCGAGCTTGCCCAGCGTTCCGAAATATCTCAGCGCTGGCGTTGTTGTGCTTGCATGTACTGGCGCAGCAACTGGTTGATCCGGGTCTGGTAGCCGCTACCCTGCTCTTTGAACCAGGCGAGAACATCGGAATCAAGGCGAATGGTCACCGTTTGCTTGGCTGGAACTCGCAGCTCGGCCTCGCGGAAGAAATTTTCATCCAGCTCAGGAATATCCGAGGTATCAATAGCCTGGTCGTCCTGTCGAGCCAGGCGACTCCAGTCAGTTTTCGATGCTTTGGTCATAATGTTTGGCCTCCCATCTGGTGGCTTTGCGTGCAGAAATGATGCGAATGACATCACCCTGCCTTTCCGTGTACACGACCACGCCTATCAGACACTTCAGCCAGCCCAGGCAGACCCAGCGTTCCTCATCGTGGTCCGGATTGCCATCGCGGCGAATCAGCATCGGATGATTGAACATATCCGGAACATCGCTGAAGTCGATGCCGTGCTTGCGGATATTTATCTGGTTCTTGGCATCGTCCCATTCAAAGAACATGGGACGCTCCGTATTTACATCTGTACATACGATACCTCCTGATCCAGGCCAAGGCTAGGGAGCGATCGCCCACTCTTCAATAGCTTCAGGAGGTTTTGGGAAAGGGATTACAACCTGGAGGGAAGTGGCCTGGCCAAATGGCTCACAAGGCTAGGTCAGATGCCCAGCTGGGGACAGGCTGACCATGAAGTGCCACCGGTCGAAGGCGCTGAACTAACGGCCAGGCGCATACCTCCACCGGGCATCACCACCGCCGGAGGTAGGAAGGATGAAACTGCTGCTGCCCATTGCCTGCGCCACTGCCCTGTTCTGCGCCCTGCCCGCCTGGGCCTGCACACCGGAAGAAGCGACGCAGAAACGCGAGGAGCTAGCCGGGTTGGTCACCCAGTTGACCGAGCAGAACCCGCAGAAGGCCAAGGAGATCAATGACGAGCTTCAAGGGATGGAGCTTGGGACGGCGAGCAAGGATTTGCCCGACAAGTGTCAGCTGATCGACAAGCGGATCAAGGAGTTGAAAGAGGCGGAGAAAAAGGCTGAATAGTGGTCGCCTGTGCTGGCCTCTTCGCGGGCACGCCCGCTCCCACTTGGACAACACAGCCTTCGATCTGTGATTATCCTGTGGGAGCGGGCGTGCCCGCGAAGAAACCAACAGCGATACTGAAGGTTACTCAGCCGCAGGCTTGCGCTTCTTCAGCGGCGCCAGGCCGTCAGCGCTGGCCAGCGGTGCATTGGCCTTCGGCTTGGCGGTTGGCTTGCGCTTGGCGGCCGCCTTCTTGTCGCCGGTCTTCTTCTCGACCTTTTTCTTCTTGCTGCCAGCTGCCTTGCCCGAGGCTTTGACCTTCTTCGGCCCGCTGTAGGTGCCCTTCACTTCCTTGATCACCCGGCGCTCGAACTGCTGCTTGAGGTAGCGTTCGATGCTCGACATCAGGTTCCAGTCGTTGTGGGTGATCAGCGAGATCGCCAGGCCTTCGCCACCGGCACGGCCGGTACGGCCTACACGGTGCACGTACTCGTCACCGCTTCGCGGCATGTCGAAGTTGATCACCAGGTCCAGGCCGTCGATGTCCAGGCCACGGGCCGCAACGTCGGTAGCCACCAGTACCTTGGAGCTGCCCTGCTTGAAGCGGTCCAGGGCCAGCTTGCGGTCCTTCTGGTCCTTCTCGCCGTGCAGCACGAAGGCCTTCACGTCCTTGGCCACCAGGTGGCCGTAGATGCGGTCGGCCAGGGCGCGGGTGTTGGTGAAGATGATCGCCTTGTCGAAGGTTTCGTTGGCCAGCAGCCACTGCACGATCTGCTCTTTGTGCTGGTCGTGGTCAGCGGTGATGATCTGCTGGCGGGTGCCTTCGGCCAGCTGCGAGACGCTGTTGAGCATCAGGTGCTCTGGGTCTTTCAGCACCTTGCCGATGATTTCGCGCAGGGCTGCACCACCGGTGGTGGCGGAGAACAGCAGGGTCTGCTGGCGGTTCTCGCACTCCTTGCACAGGCGCTCCATGTCTTCGGCGAAGCCCATGTCGAGCATGCGGTCGGCTTCGTCGAGGATCAGCACCTGCACGTGGGACAGGTCGAGGTTGCCGGCATTGAGCTGCTCGAGCAGGCGGCCCGGGGTGCCGATCAGCACATCCGGCACCTTGCGCAGCATGGCGGCCTGTTCCTTGAAGTCTTCACCGCCGGTAACCAGGCCCGACTTAATGTAGGTGAACTGCGAGAACAGCTGTACCTGCTTGAGGGTCTGCTGGGCCAGTTCACGGGTCGGCAGCAGGATCAGCGCGCGGATCTCCACGCGGCGCTCGCGCAGGTCGACCAGGCGGTTGAGCAGTGGCAGCACGAAGGCCGCGGTCTTGCCGCTGCCGGTCTGCGCGGTCACGCGCAGGTCACGCCCTTGCAGGGCCAGGGGGATGGCCGCGGCCTGCACCGGGGTTGGCTCGACAAAGTTAAGCTCGGCCACGGCTTTAAGCAGGCGTTCGTGCAGGGCGAATTGGGAGAACACGGAGGTAACCTCAGGCAAGTGCGGAAAATTCAGTTGCATAGGGTAACGTTTTCTGCCGCCTTAGCCGAATTTCTTTTGGCAACTTTGTCGCCATCCGGGCTCTAATGGCGCTTCGTTTAGCAACAAGACTGTACGCAAGCCCATGGATATCCAACGAATCTGGCGTGACTCCCTCGACCTGTGGGGCACCCTTGACCAACATCCGATGCTGCACGCGGCCATCGGCCTGGCGGTGCTGCTGCTCCTTTCCCTGGTGATCGGCCGCCTGGCACGCTTCCTGGTGCTGCATGGCGCCCGCCTGCTGGCCCGCCAGCCAGCGCTGAAGTGGCTGGACGACCTGCGCAACAACAAGGTGTTCCACCGCCTGGCACAGACCACGCCATCACTGGTGCTGCAGTTCGGCCTGAAACTGGTGCCCGAGCTGTCCGACACCGCCCAGCACTTCCTCGGCAATGTTGCCCTGGCCTTTACCCTGCTTTTCATGACCATGGCGCTGTCGTGCCTGCTGGATGCCCTGCTCGACATCTATGCCCGCACCGAACACGCCCGCACCCGTTCGATCAAGGGCTACGTGCAGCTGGCCAAGATGATGCTGTGGATTTTCGCCTCCATCGTCATCGTCGCCACCCTGATCGACCGCTCGCCGCTGCTGCTGCTGTCGGGCCTGGGTGCGATGTCGGCGGTGCTGCTGTTGGTGTACAAGGACACCCTGCTGTCGTTCGTCGCCAGTGTGCAGCTGACCAGCAACGACATGCTGCACGTGGGCGACTGGATCGAAATGCCCCAGGTGGGCGCCGACGGTGATGTGGTGGACATCACCCTGCACACCGTGAAGGTGCAGAACTTCGACAAGACCATCGTCTCCATCCCCACCTGGCGCCTGATGAGCGAGTCGTTCCGCAACTACCGCGGCATGCAGCAGTCCGGTGGCCGGCGCATCAAGCGCAGCCTGTTCATCGACGCGGCCGGCGTGCGGTTCCTGACTCGCGAGGAAGAACAGCGACTCACCCAGGTCAGCCTTCTGCGCGACTACCTGGCGGGCAAGCGCCAGGAACTGCAAAGCTGGAACGAGGCCCTGGGGCCAGTGGCCGAGCTGTCGGCCAACCGCCGTAAGCTGACCAACATCGGTACCTTCCGGGCATTCGCCCTGGCCTACCTGAAAAACCACCCCAACGTGCACCCGAACATGACCTGCATGGTGCGGCAGATGCAGACCACCGCCGAGGGCGTTCCGCTGGAGATCTACTGCTTTACCACTACCACAGCGTGGGCTGAGTACGAGCGGATTCAGGGGGATATCTTCGATTACCTGCTGGCGGTGTTACCGGAGTTTGGCTTGAGCCTGTATCAGCAGCCGAGTGGCAACGACATGCGGGCGGGGTTGAGCGGGCGTGTATCGCAAGAGCCTGTGCCGCGTCGGCTGGAAGAAATGAGCGAGGCTTGATATTGCCGGGGCTGCTTCGCAGCCCATCGCCGGCAAGCCAGCTCCCACTGGCACCGCGCAAAATTCGAGAGGTGTGCAGTACCTGTGGGAGCAACTGTCTTGCTCAAATTCTAAAAGTTGGCGCGATCCCCTGTGGGAGCTGGCTTGCCGGCGATGGGCCGCAAAGCGGCCCCTTTCCGTGTCAGGGCCGAGTCAGGGGTGCGCATTCATGCTTGTCGAAAGCCGGTTGCTCTCGCGCCCATGGACCATGCAATACAGCGCACCGGCCAGGATCAACCCCATCGCCCAACTGATATCCGCCCCCAGCCACTCGGCCACGAAGCCCGTGTAGAACGACAGTTTCATGAACGGGATGGTACCGATGATCGACACGGCGTACACCGCCAGGCTTCGACGATTGAAGCATCCATAACGCCCCTTGGCGTCATATAGCGCCCCCACATCATAGTGGCCCCTGCATACCCAGTAGTAATCCACCAAGTTGATCGCGCTCCATGGGATCAACAGGTACAGCTGGCCGATCAGGATGTCGGCAAAGAACGTATCGAAATTGTACTGGGTGGCGATGGCGATCAGCGTTGCCGCTGCGGTCAGCCCTGCCATTACCAAGGCCTTGGCCGTCGCGGTAACGCGCCGGATGGTCTTGAAGGCGCCAAAGATCGTGACCGACGACATATAGGCGCTGTACAGGCACAGGACGTTGTACTGGATCACCCCCAGCGCGATCACTGCCAACGCCAACGGCGCCCACGGGCCAAACAACGCGGCAATGGCCGTGGCCGGGTCATGCCCCAGTGCCGAGGGCAGTTCCACAGCCACCAGCGCACCCAGTGCCATCATGGCGAAGGAGCCCAGCGCACAACCGCAATAAGTGGCCCAGAACGTGGCGCGCGGGTTGACGTTGGCCGGGAGGTAGCGCGAGTAATCGGCCACATAGGGGCCATACCCCAGCGTCCAGGAGGCCGACTGGGCCACGATCAGGTTGAAGGCGGTGAACGAGAAGCCGGTACTCACCGCCGTTGTGGTTGCCATATCGCCGGGGTGCAACAGAATCAGCACCAGGGCGCCAGCAAAAACCAAGGTGGACAACAGGCTCATCCACGCGCCCAGGCGGTGGATCAGCTCGTAGCCGACAAAGCCGATGACAAAGGTCAGCAAGCCGACCACCACGATCGCCTGGTCATCGCTCATGGGTACCAGCGCCTGCAGGGCATTGCGCATCAGCACGCCGCTGGCGGCAAGGAACAGGACTGCGGCCGTGACCATCACCAGCAGAGGGAGCGCGGCACCATGGACACCGAACTGGGCCCGGCTCTGGATCATCTGTGGCACGCCCAGGTGAGGCCCCTGGGCAGAGTGCGCGGCCATGAACACGGTACCGATGAGGTTGCCGACCAACAGGCCCAACAAGGTCCAGCCAAGGCTTAGCCCCGATGCAATGCCCAGGGTGCCGACCATCAGCGCGGTTATCTGGAAGTTGGAGCTGAACCAGATAGTGAACAATCGTTTAGGCGTGCCATAACGCTCTGCGTGTGGGACAAATTCGATACTTCGCGTTTCTAGCTTCACGCCGGTCTCCCGATTTTGTTTTCCGGATTATCGGGTAGGGACCGGCGGAATTTGGGTTCAGTAACGAACGCGTCATAGCTGACTGCGCCATGGCTTGCTTGATAACGTCAGGGTACCCAGGCGGCTCATCCACACCGACGCCAGGATCACTGCCCCGCCGATGAACAGCCTGCCCAATGGCTCGTCCTGGTTCCAGATCAGCAGATTGAGCAGCAACCCTACCGGCACATGCAGGTTGTTCATCACCGCCAGCGTGGCCCCAGATACCAGGCACGCGCCCTTGTTCCACCAGTACAGGCCCAGCGCCGTCGGGCCCAGCCCCAGGAACAGCAGCACCAGCCACTGCACGTTGGTGGTCGGCAGGTGCTGGACGTTGCCAAACAGCAGGAAGGCCGGCAACACCACGATCAACGCGCCCAGGTAGAAGTAGCCAAAACGCTTGTAGTGCGGCAAGTCGCTGGGGTGGCGTGCTACCAGGTGGCGGTACAGCACCTGGCCGGCGGCGTAGGTGAAGTTGGCCAGTTGCAGCAGCAGGAAGCCGATGAAGAACTCGCCGCTGATGGTGTCGAAGCGGATCACCGCCGCGCCGGCCACCGCCACCAGCGCTGCCAACAAGGCCCACGGGTTGAAGCGCCGGCTCATGGCGTCTTCGATCAGCGTCACGTGCAACGGCGTGAGAATAGTGAACAGCAGCACCTCCGGCACGGTGAGCACGCGAAAGCTCAGGTACAGGCAGACGTAGGTGATGCCGTACTGCAGCGCGCCGATCAGCAGCATCGAGCGCATGAAGCGCGGCTCGACCTGGCGCCAGCGGGTCAGCGGCAGGAATACCAGGCCAGCCAGCACTACCCGCGCGAGCACGGCAAAGTAGCTGTCGACGTGCCCGGCCAGGTACTCGCCGATCAGGCTGAAGGAAAACGCCTGGATCAGCGCGACGATTATCAGGTAGCCCATGGTTGCCTCTCGTGGATCAAGGCCGCGACCTTAGCGGGTTGCGATGAATGAGTTCAACCATGAGGAATGTGGGGCTGTGCAGGCCTCTTCGCGGGTAAACCCGCTCCCACAGGAATATCACGGCACCTCAGATCAGTGGTGTCCCTGTGGGAGCGGGTTTACCCGCGAAGAGGCCGGCACAGGCCCCCACAAAATTCACAGGCATAAAAAAGCCCGGCCATGCGGGCCGGGCAGGTACACCCAAAGGAGCAACAACAGGTGTCAGGGTTGGGAATTCGCTAAGCCTCAGGCCACCGCCGCCAGCTTGGCCTTGGCCTGGTTGACGCCCTTCTCGTGGAACTCGCCGCTCATGTTCAGGCCTTCGGCATGGATGAAGTCGACATCGTGAATGCCGATGAAGGCCATTACCTGGCGCAGGTACGGTTCCTGGTGGTCGCTGGTGGCACCGGCATGGATGCCGCCACGGGCAGTCAGGACGATGGCGCGCTTGCCGGTCAGCAAGCCCTGCGGGCCGGTGGGGGTGTACTTGAACGTGATGCCGGCACGCAGCACGTGGTCCAGCCAGGCCTTGAGGGTGCTGGGGATGGTGAAGTTGTACATCGGCGCAGCCATCACCAGCACGTCGGCGGCGAGCAGCTCATCGGTCAGTTCGTTGGAGCGGGCCAAGGCGTCCAGTTCGGCAGCACTGCGCTGTTCTTCGGGCTTCATCCAGCCACCCAGCAGGTTGGCGTCCAGGTGCGGCACCGGGTTCACGGCCAGGTCGCGCACACTGATCTGATCGGCCGGGTGGGCGGCCTGCCACTGCTGGATGAAATCACGGGTCAGCTGACGGGAAACGGAATCCTGCTGGCGGGCGCTGCTTTCGATGATCAGTACGCGGGACATGGGGTGCCTCCATCGGCAAAAAGGGTTGCGATTCGATGGAGGTGAGATTACCGCTTGACCTATCGATAAAAAAGCGTAAAAAGTGGGTTCAATCTATCGATTTATCAGCTTATTCTGCGCTGCAATTCAAGGCGATCCGTAGTTTGATGATCTGCCGGTTGAACTTGGCAGTGACATCGACGCTTTTACCGGCCGGTACGTTCACCCGACGCACCCGTGGCGCCTCCGGGCCGTTGCGGAAGGTCACCTTGCACGCGGCCGGTACCTGCCCATAGTTGTTGAGGGTGATGGCGCCAATGTCATAGGCCGTGTCATAGGCGGTGTAGTCGAGCTTTACCCCGGTCAGTTCCTTCTCAACGTCGATGGGATAAGCCATGGCCCCGAGGGGCAGGCACATCAGTATTGCCGCACAACATTTCTTCATGGGCCGCTCTCCTTGAAAGAGCGCAGCTTAGGACAACAGGAGCGAAAGATGAAAGCGCCGCGCGTAACCCTTGACCAGTGGCGAACCCTGCAGGCAGTGGTCGATCACGGCGGGTTTGCCCAGGCCGCCGAGGCACTGCACCGCTCACAGTCGTCGGTCAGCTACACCGTGGCCCGCATGCAGGAGCAACTGGGCGTGCCGCTGCTGCGCATCGACGGCCGCAAGGCGGTGCTCACCGAGGCCGGCAATGTCCTGCTGCGCCGTTCGCGCCACCTGGTCAAGCAGGCCAGCCAGCTCGAGGACCTCGCCCACCACATGGAACAGGGCTGGGAGGCGGAGGTACGCCTGGTGGTCGATGCCGCCTACCCCAGTGCCCGCCTGGTACGCGCCCTGGCCGCGTTCATGCCACAGAGCCGTGGTTGCCGGGTGCGCCTGCGTGAGGAAGTGCTGTCTGGCGTCGAGGAAGTGATGCACGAAGGCATCGCCGACCTGGCCATCAGCAGCTACAGCATCGGCGGCTACCTGGGCGCCGAACTGAGCGCGGTGGAGTTCGTCGCCGTTGCCCACCCCGAACACAGCCTGCACCGCCTGGGCCGCGAGCTGACCTTCCAGGACCTGGAAAGCCAGTTGCAGGTGGTAATCCGCGACTCCGGCCGCGCCCAGCCGCGCGATGTCGGCTGGCTGGGTGCCGAGCAACGCTGGACCGTCGGCAGCCTGGGCACCGCCGCCACCTTCGTCAGCAGTGGCCTGGGCTTTGCCTGGTTGCCCCGCCACATGATCGAGCGCGAGCTGCGCGAGGGCGTGCTCAAGCCGTTGCCGCTGGATCAGGGTGGCAGCCGCCACCCACTGTTCTACCTTTATTCGAGCAAAGAGAAGACCTTGGGCCCGGCTACGCAGATTCTCATCGACCTGCTGCGCAATTTCGACACCGCGCCACTGGACGTGCCCTTCGCAGCCCCCCCACAAGCCTGAGAGGACCGCGCCCATGGCCTATTTCGAACATGAAGGATGCGCACTGCATTACGAGGAATATGGCCAGGGCGAACCCTTGGTATTGCTGCATGGCCTGGGCTCCAGCTGCCAGGACTGGGAGCTGCAGGTGCCGGTGCTCAGCCGCCACTACCGGGTAATCCTCATGGACATCCGTGGCCACGGCCGCTCCGACAAGCCACGCGACGGTTACCAGATCGCCACCTTCAGCGCCGACCTGCTGGCCCTGCTCGAACACCTGCACACCGGCCCCGTGCACTTCGTCGGCCTGTCCATGGGCGGCATGGTCGGCTTCCAGTTTGCCGTCGACCACCCGCAATGGCTGCGCAGCCTGTGCATCGTCAACAGCGCCCCCGAGGTCAAGCGCCGTACCCGCAGTGACTGGGCATGGTGGCTCAAGCGCTGGGGCCTGGCGCGCCTGCTCAGTGTCGAAACCGTCGGCAAGGGCCTGGCCGAGCGGCTGTTTCCCAAACCGCAGCAGGCCGAACTGCGGCACAAGATGGCCCAGCGCTGGGCACGCAACGACAAGCGCGCCTACCTCAAGAGCTTCGACGCCATCGTCGACTGGGGCGTGCAGGAACGCATCGGCCAGATCCACTGTCCTACCCTGGTGATCGCCGCCGACCACGATTACACCCCGATACAACTGAAAGAACGCTACGTCGCCCTCATGCCCCACGCCAGGCTGGTGGTCATCGACGATTCCCGGCACGCTACACCCCTCGACCAACCCGAGGTCTTCAACCAGACCCTGCTGCAGTTCCTTGCAGCCGCTTCCACCTCTCAAGGATCTTTGAGCCCATGCTGAAAAAACTCCTGCTCACCGCCTGCTCGGTCGCCTTCGCCACCAGCGTCATGGCCTCCGACAAGACCCCGCACGTACTGCTGGACACCAGCTTCGGCCAGGTCGAAATCGAGCTTAATGCCGAGAAGGCACCGATCAGTACCAAGAACTTCCTCGAATACGTCGACAGCGGCTTCTACAACAACACCATCTTCCACCGTGTAATCCCGGGCTTCATGGTCCAGGGCGGGGGCTTCACCGACCAGATGGTGCAGAAGAACACCCGAGCCCCGATCACCAACGAGGCCGGCAACGGCCTGCAGAACACCCGCGGCACGCTGTCCATGGCCCGTACCCAGGACCCGAACTCGGCCACCAGCCAGTTCTTCATCAACGTGGCCGACAACGACTTCCTCAACCCTGGGCGTGACCGTGGCTATGCCGTATTCGGCAAGGTGACCAAGGGCATGGAAGTGGTCGACCAGATCGTAAATTCGCCGACCACCACCAGGAAAGGCATGCGCGATGTACCGGCCGATCCGGTCTACATCAAGTCGGCCAAACGCATCGACTGACCGCAGGCTTCACAGGGACGTGAAACCGCCTGAGGGTCGGATGAAACAGGAGTGTCGTCACCCATGCTGTACCGCCGTTTCGAGCAACTGATCGATATCTTCCGCGACGCGCCCAGCGAGTCGCCACCCGGCCAGGTCTGGCCGTTCTACCTGTACTACCTGCGCCAGGTGTGGCCGAGCTTTGTCGCCCTGCTGGTGGTGGGCCTGGTCGCCTCGCTGATCGAGGTGGCGATGTTCAGCTACCTCAGCCGCATCATCGACCTGGCCCAGGGCACGCCCAATGCCAATTTCTTCAGCGAACACAGCGGCGAGCTGATCTGGATGCTGGTAGTGATCCTGCTGCTGCGGCCGGTGTTCTTCGGCCTGCACGACCTGCTGGTGCACCAGACCATCAACCCCGGCATGACCAGCCTGATCCGCTGGCAGAACCACACCTATGTGCTCAAGCAGAGCCTCAACTTCTTCCAGAGCGACTTCGCCGGGCGCATCGCCCAGCGCATCATGCAGACCGGCAACTCGCTGCGCGACTCCGCCGTGCAGGCAGTGGATGCGCTATGGCACGTGCTGATCTACGCCATCACTTCGCTGGTGCTGTTCGCCGAAGCCGACTGGCGCCTGATGCTGCCACTGTTGCTGTGGATCGCCGGCTACATCGCCGCGCTGTTCTACTTCGTCCCCCGGGTGAAGGAACGTTCGGTGATTTCCTCCGACGCCCGCTCCAAGCTGATGGGGCGCATCGTCGACGGCTACACCAACATCGCCACCCTCAAGCTGTTCGCCCATACCGACTTCGAGCAGCAATACGCCCGCGAAGCGATCCGTGAACAGACAGAGAAAACCCAGCTGGCCGCAAGGGTGGTCACCAGCATGGACGTGGTCATCACATCCCTCAATGGCCTGCTGGTGGTCACAACCACCGGCCTTGCACTGTGGCTGTGGAGCCAGTCGCTGATCACCGTCGGCGCCATCGCCCTGGCCACCGGCCTGGTGATCCGTATCGTCAACATGTCGGGCTGGATCATGTGGGTGGTCAACGGCATCTTCGAGAATATCGGCATGGTCCAGGACGGCCTGCAGACCATCGCCCAGCCGGTTACCGTCGCCGACCGGCCCAACGCACCGGCGCTCAAGGTAAGCCGCGGTGCGGTGCGCTTCGATGATGTGGACTTCCATTACGGCAAGGCCGCCAACGTGATCGAAGGGCTCAACCTGGACATCCGCCCGGGTGAGAAGATCGGCCTGATCGGCCCGTCCGGGGCAGGCAAATCGACCTTGGTCAACCTGCTGCTGAGGCTGTATGACGTTCAGGGCGGGCGCATCCTCATCGACGGCCAGGACATTGCCGAAGTGAGCCAGGCCAGCCTGCGCGCGCAGATCGGCATGATCACCCAGGACACCTCGCTGCTGCACCGCTCGATCCGCGACAACCTGCTGTATGGCCGCCCCGGTGCCAGCGAGGCGGCGCTGCATGAAGCGGTGCGGCGGGCCCGCGCCGACGAGTTCATCCCGCAACTGTCGGACGCCCAGGGGCGCACCGGTTTCGATGCCCATGTGGGCGAGCGCGGGGTCAAGCTGTCGGGTGGCCAGCGCCAGCGTATCGCGATTGCCCGGGTGCTATTGAAGAATGCACCGATCCTGATCATGGACGAGGCCACTTCGGCGCTGGATTCGGAGGTGGAGGCAGCGATCCAGGAAAGCCTGGAGACGCTGATGCAGGGCAAGACAGTGATCGCCATTGCCCACCGGCTTTCCACCATTGCGCGGATGGACCGGCTGGTGGTGCTGGACAAGGGGCGGATTGTAGAAATTGGCAGCCACAGTGAACTGCTGCAGCAGCAAGGCTTGTATGCCCGGTTGTGGCATCACCAGACGGGGGGGTTTGTCGGGGTGGACTGATTCCTGTACTGGCCTCTTCGCGGGTGAACCCGCTCCCACAGGGACCGCACAAATTTCACGGTCTGTGCAGTACCTGTGGGAGCGGGTTCACCCGCGAAAGGGCCGGCACAGGCAATATGAATGGATCAGTCCCGGCGATAGGGCAACATCCCCCGGGCCTCCTCGGCATAGGCCCGCACCCCTTCCCGCTCCTGCACCAGAAAATCCTCCACCGCCCGCCGCAACCCCGGGTGCAGCAGGTAGTGCCACGACCGCGTCAGTACTGGCTCGAACCCACGAATCAGCTTGTGCTCCCCCTGCGCCCCTGCATCGAAACGCTGCAGCCCTTCGGCAATGGCAAAGTCCATGCCCTGATAGAAACAGGTTTCGAAATGCAGCCGGTCGAATTCATCCAGGCACCCCCAGTAGCGGCCAAACAGGCTGTCGCCCCCCACCAGGCTAAGGGCCATGGCCACATCACGGCCCCCCTGCCGCGCCATCACCACGCGCAAGGCCTCGGGCATGCGCTCGGCCAGCAGGCTGAAGAACTCGCGCGTCAGGTAGGGCGCTCGGCGGCGCACCGCGTAGGTATTGGCGTAGCAGCGGTAGACGAAATCCCACTGCGCCTCATCCAGTTCACCCCCACGGTACCAGCGGAATTCAATACCGTGCCCGGCCACCTGTTCACGCTCCTTGCGCATCTGCTTGCGCTTGCGCGAACTCAGGCTGTCGAGAAAATCCTGGAAGTCGCGGTAGCCGTTGTTGCGCCAATGAAACTGGCAACCCAGGCGCTCCATCCAGCCCGGCTGGCTGGCCAGCTGTTCGTCCAGCGCCGGCTCGGTGAAATTGATATGCGCGCCAGACAGACCGCCCTTGCCCAGGTACTCCGGCACGGCCTGCAGCATCAGCAAGCCATCGGCTGTGTCGGCGGCAAGCAGGCGCGGGCCGCTGACCGGGCTGAACGGCACGGCACCGAGCAGCTTGGGATAGTAGGCAATGCCGGCCCGCTCGCAGGCATCGGCCCAGCCATGGTCGAACACGTACTCACCGAACGAGTGCCATTTGCGGTACGCCGGCAGCAGCGCCCGTACCTGCCCGTCACGCTCCAGCACCAGGTGCTCGGCGGCCCAGCCGGTGTTGCGCGCAACGCTGCCGCTGTCCTCCATGGCGCTGAGGAACGCATGGCGCAGGAACGGCTGGCCGGCCGGCACCAGGGCATCCCAGGTGGCCGCCGGTAGATCACGCAAATGGGCAAGGCTGTACAGGCTGGTCACGGTTTTGGCTCGCTGTTTCAAGGTACCCAGTATCCCCAAGGAAGGCCCGCCACTCAAATCACGATAGCCGGCACAGATCCTTTCATTCTCAATTACTTAACCGCAGTGCCACTAATTCGACATTAATCTGTCATTCGCCCCCGCAATACTTGCGCCTGTTTTCCGGAACCCCAGAACCTGTCTATTCAGGCCCTTTCCGAAGACATGCCAACACAGGGGCGGGCGCTTGAGCCTCCCCCATCTCATTCAACAGGGAGAACCTTATGCGTCTTGTTTCTACACTTACCGGAGTGAGCCTCACCGGCATGATGCTGGCTCTGAGTACTCCGGCCAGTGCAGCTGTCGACGCCAAGCTGCTCGAAATGCTCCGCGCCAACGGCTCGATCAACCAGGCGCAGTACAACGAACTGCAGGCGGACCTGGCTCAAGAAACCAAGGAAAAGGCCGCTCAGAAAGCGCAATCCGAACGGATGAGCTCCTTTGAACAGAAAGTGGCATGGGCCGCCAAGACCCAGGTCAAGGGCGATGTGCGCCTGCGTTACGAAGACGTCAACGTCGACGACCCTAACAGCAGCAGCGGCAACCAGGACCGCCAGCGCGTGCGTGCCCGTGTCGGCTTCTACAGCGAAATCAACCCGCAGGTAGACGCGGGCATCCGTATCGCCACCGGCAGCAGTGCCGACCGCCGTTCGACCAACCAGAGCTTCGACAACTACTTCGACAAGAAGTCGCTGTGGGTCGATCAGGCCTACCTCGACTGGCACCCGACTGCAGTTCCCAACCTGCACCTGATCGGCGGCAAGATGGCGCAGCCGTGGGTGAGCATGGGCGACATCATCTGGGATAGCGACATCAACCCGGAAGGCGTGGCAGCCACCTACAAGACCGACCTGGGCGGGGCCGAGGTGTTCGCCAGCGCCGGTCAGTACACCCTCAAGGACAACGTCGATGGCGACGGCGTGCAATACAAGCATGACGCACAGGTCTATCACGGCCAGTTGGGCGCCAAATTCGCCCCGGCCGATGTGCTCAAGCTGACCGTAGGTGCCAGTATCTATGGCTACGACAACGACAAGGAAGCCACCATCCTGCAGTCGTTCGGCAACACCACCAACGAGTTCAACCTCGTGGAAGGCTTCGGCCAGCTGGACTTCACCGGCTTTGCCATCCCGCTCTCTGCTTACGGCCAGTATGTGAAAAACACCGAAAGCACCGATGGGGAAGACCAGGCCTGGTTGGCGGGCCTGAAAACCAAAGTCGGCGCCTGGAGTCTGGACTACAACTACCGCGATGTGCAGCGTAACGCCGTGGTCAGCCTGTTCACCGACTCTGACTTTGGCAACGGCTTTACCGGTTCGCGCGGGCACAAGTTCAAGGTCGGGTATGAAATCGACAAGAACTTCTCTCTGGGCGCTGCCTACCTGATGGCCAAGACCGACCTGTCGCAATTGCCCAACAGCGATGCCGATGTAGATACCCTGCAGGTCGACCTGGAAGCCAAGTTCTAAGCGACACCCTGCACTGTTTCACCTGAAGCGGGAAATGCCGACCCCATCCGGCATTTCCCGCTTTTTCTTGCCTGGCAGAAATGCGCCGGCCTCTTCGCGGGCTCGCCCGCTCCCACAGAATCACCACAGCTCTTGAAAACTGTGGAGTACCTGTGGGAGCGGGCAAGCCCGCGAAGAGGCCGGTACAGGCGCCAGATAAATCAGCGCTTGCGCAGGATCACGCTACCAATCGAATACCCCGCACCAAACGAGCTCAACACGCCCAGCGAGCCCTTGGCCAGGTCGTCCTGGTACAGGTGGAAGGCAATCACCGACCCCGCCGAACTGGTGTTGGCATAACGGTCGAGAATCACCGGTGCGTCTTCCTCGGCCACTTCACGCCCCAGCAGCTTCTTGACGATCAGGTGGTTCATGCTGAGGTTGGCCTGATGCAGCCAGAAGCGTTTTACATCGCTTGGCTGCAGCCCGTTTTCCTGCAGGTGCTCACCGATCAGCTCGGCCACCTTCGGGCACACCTCGCGGAACACCTTGCGGCCTTCCTGGATGAACAGCTTGTCCGCCGCACCCTCGCCCTCTTCCGCCGCGCGGTTGAGGAAGCCGAAGTTGTTACGGATATTGTTGGAGAACTCGGTCCACAGCTTGCTGCTGACGATCTCGAACTGATGCGCCGAGGTGGCCTTGTCGGCACGCTCGAGCAACACCGCGGTGGCGGCATCACCAAAGATGAAGTGGCTGTCGCGGTCACGGAAGTTCAGGTGGCCGGTGCATACCTCCGGGTTGACCATCAGCACCGCGCGCGCCTGGCCCAGGGCCACGCTGTTGGCGGCGGTCTGGATGCCGAAAGTGGCGGACGAGCAGGCCACGTTCATGTCGAAGGCAAAGCCCTGGATGCCCAGCGCCTGCTGCACTTCGATGGCAATGGCCGGGTACGGGCGCTGCAAGTTGGAACAGGCGACGATCACCCCATCGACATCGGCCGCTGTACGACCGGCGCGCTCCAGGGCCTGGCGGGCGGCGGCGACAGCCATTTCGCAGAGCACCGACGGTTCGTCGTTGGAGCGCTCGGGCAGGCGCGGTTTCATGCGCTGCGGGTCGAGGATGCCGGCCTTGTCCATGACGAAGCGGCTCTTGATGCCCGAGGCCTTTTCAATGAAGGCCGCATCGGACAGCGGCGCCGCCTCGATTTCACCGCGCTCGATGGCGGCGGCGTTGTCCTGGTTGAACTGCTGCGACCAGGTGTTGAAGGACGCTACCAGTTCTTCGTTGGAAATGCTCTGGGCCGGGGTGTACAGGCCGGTGCCGCTGATCACGACGTTATGCACGGTCGTTCCTCTGGTCAAAGGCCATCGCCACGGGGCGCTGGCTGGGAAACATGACAGGTTAATGGCACTTTAGTGCCAATTTAAAGGCGAGGTCTGTACCCTCGTTCGCGGGCATGCCCGCTCCCACAGGGATCGCACCGCTCCCTGAGGACACTGCTATACCTGCGAAGGGGCCGCCAGGCGGCCCCAAATTGCATCAATATTGCCACAACTGTGGAAGTTTAGCCCTCCACCTGGCTCCATTGCTTGCTCAATCGCTTGTCCGAAATCGGCACCTTGGTCCCCAACTGCTGGGCAAACAACGACACCCGATATTCCTCCAGCCACCAGCGGTACACCGTCAGTTGCTCATCGCGCTTGCCTTCCTGGGCATGCTTGTCGGCACGGGCCTTGTACTGCGCCCACAGGTTGGCCAGCTCGCCGCTCCACACACGGTCCTTCTGCACCTGCGAACCCAGCTTCTCCAGGCGCAGTTCCACCGCCTTGAGGTAACGCGGCAGCTCCTTGAACCAGCCCCCAGGGGTCTCGCGCACGAAGCCCGGGTACACCAGGTTGCCGAGCTGTTGCTTGATGTCGTTCAGCGCCACCGCCTGGCTCAGGTCGATCTTGCCCTTGAAGCGCTTCTGCAGCCCATGCCACAGCTTCAGCACTTCCAATGTCTGCCGTGCCAGGCGCTCGGCATGCTCGGCCCAGCTGCCGCGCTTGCGCTCGGCCAGGCCAGCCAGTGCCGCACCGTCGCGTGGCAGCGGCTGTTCGCCTTCGAGGATGCAGCTGTCCAGGCTTGCCAGCAGAATGTCCTCGACCAGCGCCTCGACCCGACCCATTTCACGGTACAGCAGGCCCAGCTCGGTCAGCCCAGGCAGCTTGCCACGCAGGTACTTGGCCGGCTCGGCCAGCTGCTGCAGCAACAAGCGCTGCAAGGCGCGGCGGTGCTGGAACTCGGCCTCTGCCTGGGTCGAGAAGCGCCCTTCGCGCACGGTGCCGCCCTCTTCCACCAGCGCCGGGTACACGGTCATCGACAGGCCGGCGATCTTCTGCTGCGCGGTCTGCTTCACCTCGCTGAAAGCCTTGGCCTGCACCGGCTGCTCGCTCTTGGCGTCACGCGGCACGGCCAACGCTGCCTGACTGGCGGCGGCAAAGCGCGCGGTCAGCTCGGCCAGGTCGCGGCCTTCACCCAGGAACTTGCCCTGGCCATCGACCACTTCGATGTTCATGCGCAGGTGGCCTTCCACCAGGTTGACCGACTCGTCCCAGGCCTCGTCGGGCACACGGGCGCCGGTCATGCGCAGCAGCTCCTGGCCCAAGGCCTGCGGCAATGCGCCCTGGCCGAAGGTCATGCGCGCTAGCGAGGCCTTGACGAAGTCCGGCACCGGCACGAAGTTCTTGCGCAGGGCCTTGGGCAGGTTGCGCACCAGCGCCACGCACTTGGCTTCCAGCAGGCCCGGCACCAGCCATTCCAGGCGCTCGCCCGGCAGGCTCGGCAGCAGCGGTGCCGGCACCCGCACGGTCACGCCATCGCGGGGGTGGCCAGGCTCGAAGTGGTAACTCAGTGGCAGGCGCAGCTCGCCCACCTGCATGCTGTCGGGGTACTGCGCGGCGGTGACTTCGCTGGCCTCGCGGGCCAGCACGTCTTCCTCGCGCATGATCAGCAGGTTGGCGTCCTTCTGGCTGCCCATGCGGTACCAGCTGTCGAAGGTCGCGGTCTGGTGAATTTCCGCCGGCAGACGCGCTTCGTAGAAGGCGTACAACGTCTCTTCGTCGGCCAGAATGTCACGGCGGCGGGCTTTGGCCTCCAGTTCGTCGAGCTCTTCCAGCAGGCGCTTGTTGGCCGTCAGGCACTTGGCTCGCGACTGGATTTCGCCACCCACCAGGCCTTCGCGGATGAACAGCTCGCGCGAGGTGACCGGGTCGATCGGGCCGAAATGCACCGGCCGACGGCCGACAAGGATCAGGCCATAAAGGGTGATCTGCTCGTAGGCCACCACCTGCCCGCGCTTCTTCTCCCAATGCGGCTCGAAGTGGTTCTTCTTGACCAGGTGGCCGGCCAGCGGCTCGATCCAGTCCGGCTCGATCCTGGCCACCATGCGTGCGTACAGCTTGGTGGTTTCGACCAGTTCGGCCGCCATCACCCACTGCGGGCGCTTGCGCCCCAGGCCCGACGACGGGTGCACCCAGAAGCGCCGCTGACGGGCGCCCTGGTAGTCACCCTCTTCGGTCTTCTGGCCGATCTGGCTGAGCAGGCCACTGAGAATGGCCTTGTGCATTTTCGGGTAGTCGGACGGCTCCTTGTTCACTGTCAGCTGCAGATCACGGCAGATCAGCGCCAACTGGCGATGAGCATCGCGCCATTCGCGCAGGCGCAGGTAGTTCAGGAAATTCTTGCGGCACCAGTTACGCAGCGGGTTGGCGGTCAACGCCTGACGCTGTTCCTCGAAGCCACGCCACAGGTTGACCAGCGCGGCGAAGTCGGAATCCACGTCCTTCCATTGCGCGTGCGCCTGGTCGGCGGCCTGCTGGCGCTCCGGCGGGCGTTCGCGAGGGTCTTGCACCGACAGTGCGCTGGTGACGATCAGCACTTCCTGCAGGCTGCCCAGGCGGGCGCCTTCGAGCAGCATGCGGCCCAGCCGTGGGTCGATCGGCAGGCGCGCCAGCTGGCGGCCGATCGGCGTCAGCTGGTTTTCGCGGTTGACCGCCGACAGCTCCTGCAACAGGTTGAAACCGTCGCTGATGGCCTTGCCATCCGGCGGCTCGATGAACGGGAAAGCATCGATTGCGCCCAGGCGCAGGTGCAGCATCTGCAGGATCACTGCCGCCAGGTTGGTGCGCAGGATCTCCGGGTCGGTGAACGCCGGCCGGCTGTTGAAATCCTCTTCGCTGTACAGGCGCACGCAGATGCCCGGCTCGACCCGGCCACAGCGGCCCTTACGCTGGTTGGCACTGGCCTGCGACACGGCCTCAATGGGCAGGCGCTGGACCTTGGCGCGGTAGCTGTAGCGGCTGATGCGCGCGGTACCGGTGTCGATCACGTAGCGGATGCCAGGCACGGTCAACGAGGTTTCCGCGACGTTGGTGGCCAGCACCACACGGCGCCCGGTGTGTGGCTGGAAGATGCGCTGCTGCTCGGCCGGCGACAGGCGCGCGTACAACGGCAGGATCTCGGTGTGGCGCAGTTGCGCCTTGCGCAGGATCTCGGCGGCATCACGGATCTCCCGCTCGCCCGGCAGGAAGATCAGCACATCGCCGGGGCCTTTGCCCTCGCTTCGTTCGTGGTGCGCAAGCTCGTCCAGCGTGGCGAGGATTGCCTGGTCGACGGTGAGGTCGTCCTCGATCTGGTTGCCCTCCTCGTCCTGCTCGCTGGTCAGTGGGCGGTACCAGGTTTCCACCGGGAAGGTACGCCCGGACACCTCGATGATCGGTGCGCCGTCGAAGTGCCTGGAGAAACGTTCCAGGTCGATGGTCGCCGAGGTGATGATCAGCTTCAGGTCCGGGCGGCGGTGCAGCAGGGTCTTCAGGTAGCCGAGCAGGAAGTCGATGTTCAGGCTGCGCTCGTGGGCTTCGTCGACGATGATCGTGTCGTAGCGCTCGAGGAAACGGTCGTGCTGGGTTTCGGCCAGCAGAATGCCGTCGGTCATCAGCTTGACCAGGGTGTTGGCGTCGCTCTGGTCCTCGAAGCGCACCTGGTAGCCAACCAGCCCGCCCAGGGGCGTGCCCAGCTCTTCGGCGACCCGCGCGGCAACGCTGCGGGCGGCGATCCGGCGTGGCTGGGTATGGGCGATCAAACCATGGCTGCCACGGCCCAGCTCGAGGCAGATCTTCGGCAACTGGGTGGTCTTGCCCGAGCCGGTTTCGCCGGCGATCACCAGCACCTGGTGCTCGGCCAGGGCCTTCTTGATTTCGTCACGCTTGGCAGCGATGGGCAGGCTGTCGTCGTAGCGCACGGTCGGCACGCTCTGCTGGCGCGCGGTGACCTGGGCGCAGGACGCCTGGACCTTTTCCACCCACTGCGCCAGCTTCGCCTCGTCGGGGCGCTTGCGCAGTTCGTGCAATTGCCGGCGCAGGCGATGGCGGTCGGCGATCATGGCGTGGTCGAGGTTTTGCAGCAGTTTGTCGATGGCGTGGTCAGTCATGGGGCTTTTTAGTGATGCAGGTGGGCCTGCTTTTTCATGATCGGCATTCGAAGGATGCGCGATTGTGGCAGATTTGCCGGTTTTCTGCTGCCTGTGCCGGCCTCTTCGCGGGCTTGCCCGCTCCCACAGGGGTCACCACGTGACTGAAGATTGTGCGGAACCTGTGGGAGCGGGCAAGCCCGCGAAGAGGCCGGCACAAGCAACCAAATGTTTAGCCATATGCGATGTAAAGGTTGCCATTCACTGCTTTAATCAACCTTACGCCGCATGTGAGTATCAAAGGCATGACTCCCGTCCAGCCCATCGCCCCACCGCTGTCCCGCCCTTCGCTGCCGAAGGCCCGGCGCCATGCCGGTGAAAATCCGCTGGTCCACATCATCCTCGCCTTCTGGGCCCTTTGGCACTGCCGTCACGCACGCCCACCGGATTTCTCGCTCACGCCTTCCTGACCCAACCCGGCCGTCGTCTGGCCGTTTTAATCAGCCGGGCCGCCTGCATGCGCGGTGGCTCCGTGCGCCCGTGAGCGAATCCATCATGCACTTTGCACCCGTAGAGCAGGCCAGCCGTTTTCTGGCCGACAACCCCGATATCGAACTGTTCGAACTGTTCATCCTCGACGCCAACGGCGTGCCGCGCGGCAAACTGCTGCACCGCGAGGAACTGCTGGCCGTTTACCAGACCGGCCGGCCGCTGCCCAGCACCATCCTTGGCCTGACCCTGAACGGCGACGACGTGGAAAACTCCGGCCTGGTGTGGGATGTGGGCGATATCGACTGCCGCGCCTACCCGCTTGAAGGAAGCCTGGTGCGCCTGCCCTGGCGTCGGGTGCCGACCGCCGCGGTGCAGGTGAGCATGCACCCAAGCGAGGGCCTGCCGGCCAGCATCGCCGACCCGCGCCATGTGCTGCTGCGTACCATCGAAGCCCTGAAGGACGACGGCTACCGTCCGGTGATGGCCTGCGAGCTGGAGTTCTACCTGCTCGACCAGCAACCTGATGCCCAGGGCCGCCCGCAACCGGCGCTGGACAACGACGGCGGCCGCCCACGCACCACCCAGGTGTATGGCCTGCGTGAACTGGAGCAGATCGAGCCGTTCCTCGCTGACCTCTACGCCGCCTGCAAGGCTCAGGGCATCCCGGCCCGCACGGCGATTTCGGAATACGCCCCCGGCCAGGTGGAAATCACCCTCGAGCACGGCGACGCCCTGCAGGCAATGGACCAGGCCGTGCGCTACAAGCGCCTGGTCAAGGGCGTGGCCCATGCCCATGGCATGCAGGCCTGCTTCATGGCCAAGCCGTTCGCGCAACTGGCCGGTACCGGCATGCACATGCACCTGAGCCTAGCCGACAGCGCCGGCAACAACCTGTTCGCCAGTGAGGACAAGGCCGGCACCCCGCTGCTGCGCCAGGCCGTGGCCGGCATGCTGCGCCACCTGCGCGACTCGCTGCTGCTGTTCTGCCCCAACGCCAACTCGTTCCGCCGCTTCCAGGCCAACAGCTATGCCCCGCTGGCGCCGACCTGGGGCGTCGACAACCGCACCGTGAGCCTGCGCATACCGGGCGGCCCAGCCAACAGCCGGCATGTGGAGCACCGCATCTGCGGCGCCGACGCCAACCCCTACCTGGCCGCTGCGGCGATCCTCGCCGCCAGCCATCGGGGCATCCGCGAACAGCTGGACCCGGGCGCGCCGGTGGAAGGCAACGGCTATGCCCAGGCCACCGAACACCTGCCCACCGACTGGTTGACGGCCCTCGACGCCCTGCAGCACTCCAGCTGGGCTCGCGAAGCACTGGGCGAGGACTTCCTTGGCGTATACCTGAAGGTCAAGCGCGCCGAGTACCGCCAGTTCATGGCCGAAGTCAGCGAGCAGGACTGGCGCTGGTACCTGCACCAGGCCTGAGTCCCCAGATAACAAGGAACCCTCATGAACGCAGCATTGAACAAGGGCCCGGCGCAACGCGCGCCGTCCTACTACAGCGCCACCCTCAACGACCACACCGAGTACCCGCAGCTCAAGGGCACGGTACAGGTGGATGTGGCGATCATCGGCGGCGGCTTCACCGGCGTGGCCACGGCGGTGGAGCTGGCCGAACGTGGCCTGAAAGTGGCCATCGTCGAAACCAACCGCATCGGCTGGGGTGCCAGCGGGCGCAACGGCGGCCAGGTCACCGGCAGCCTGTCGGGCGACGAAGCCATGCGCTCGCAGATGCGCAACCGCCTGGGTGCCGAGGTCGATGACTTCATCTGGCACTTGCGTTGGCGCGGCCACCAGGTGATCGAGCAGCGCGTGGCGCGGTACGGCATCGACTGCGACCTCAAGCACGGACACCTGCACGCGGCCATGAAGCCCTCGCACATGGAGGAGCTGCGCGCATTCGAAGCCGAAGCCCGGCGGCGCGGCATGGGCGAGCAGGTGCAACTGCTGGACCGCAATGGCACCGCCGAGCACCTGCAAAGCCCGCTGTATCTGGGCGCTCTGAAGAACCTGCGCAACCTGCACCTGCACCCGCTCAACCTGTGTTTGGGGGAGGCCCGTGCCGCCCATGGCCTGGGGGCACTGATATTCGAAAACTCCGAGGTGCTGGACATCGTCCACGGCCCGCGCCCGGCGGTGGTCACTGCCCACGGGCGGGTCGAGGCGCGCCAGGTGATGCTGGCCGGCGATGTGTACCACAAACTGGAAAAGCGCCAGCTCAAGGGCAAGATTTTCCCGGCCATGGGCGGCATCGTCACCACCGCGCCGCTGGGGGAACTGGCCGAACAGATCAACCCGCAGGACCTGGCGGTGTACGACTGCCGCTTCGTCCTCGACTACTACCGCCTGACCGCCGACAAGCGCCTGTTGTTCGGCGGTGGCGCCAACTATTCCGGCCGTGATTCACGGGATATCGAAGGCGAACTGCGCCCGTGCATCGAGCGCACCTTCCCGGCGTTGAAAGGCGTGCCGATCGAGTTCCAGTGGAGCTGCGCCATGGGCATCGTGGTCAACCGCATCCCGCAGTTGGGCAAGCTGTCGGACAACGTGTG
Organism: Pseudomonas sp. TE3-3-F2023; assembly: GCF_036784815.1. Lineage (NCBI taxonomy): Bacteria > Pseudomonadati > Pseudomonadota > Gammaproteobacteria > Pseudomonadales > Pseudomonadaceae > Pseudomonas > Pseudomonas sp. TE3-3-F2023. The sequence goes on from NZ_CP145113.1 coordinate 5,046,127, forward strand.
GTATTGCCAGGGTTATTCGGGGCACGGGATTGCCACCAGCCACATCATGGGCGAGATCATGGCCGAGGCGTTGACCGGGACGCTGGAGAAGTTCGACACCTTTGCCCAGTGCAAGCATGTGCGGGTGCCGATGGGGGACTTGCTGGGCAACCCGCTGCTGGCGGCGGGGATGTGGTACTACCAGATGCTGGAGAAACTGCGCTGATTACGCGGTCTCTGTGGGAGCGGCCTTGTGTCGCGAAAGGGCCGCAAAGCGGCCCCAGGGTCTCAGCTGTGATGCTGAAATTGCTGGGGCCGCTTCGCGGCCCTTTCGCGACACGAGGCCGCTCCCACACTGAGCGTGCAGGGCTCTGATCAGGCGATCTTCTTCAAGCCCTGTTTCTTCAGCTCTTCATCGCGCAGTTCGCGGCGCAGGATCTTGCCCACGTTGGTGGTTGGCAGCGCATCGCGGAACTCGATCTGGCGCGGGACCTTGTAGCCGGTGACGTTGGCGCGCATGTGCTCCATCACCTGTTCCTTGGTCACGGTCATGCCCGGCTTGACCACGATGAACACCTTGATCACTTCACCGGACTTCTCGTCCGGCACGCCGATAGCCGCGCACTGCAGCACGCCCGGCAAGGCCGCCAGCACATCTTCCAGCTCGTTGGGGTACACGTTGAAGCCCGAGACCAGGATCATGTCCTTCTTGCGGTCGACGATGCGCATGTAGCCGTCCGGCTGGATCACGGCGATGTCACCGGTCTTCAGCCAGCCATTGCTGTCGAGGATCTCGGCGGTGGCGTCCTCGCGCTGCCAGTAGCCCTTCATCACCTGCGGGCCCTTGACGCACAACTCGCCCACCTCGCCCAGCGGCAGCTCGTTGCCGTTGTCGTCGATGACCTTGCACAGGGTGGACGGCACCGGAATACCGATGGTGCCGACCTGGTTGGCTTCCGCCGGGTTCACCGCGGCCACCGGGCTGGTCTCGGTCATGCCGTAGCCTTCGCAGATGGCGCAGCCGGTCACGGCTTTCCAGCGTTCGGCCACGCTCAGCTGCAAGGCCATGCCGCCGGACAGGGTGATCTTCAACGCCGAGAAGTCCAGAGCACGGAACGCCTCGTTGTTGCACAAGGCAACGAACAAGGTGTTGAGGCCGACGAAGCCGCTGAACTTCCACTTGCCCAGCTCCTTGACCATGGCCGGCAGGTCACGCGGGTTGCTGATCAGCACGTTGTGGTTGCCGATCAGCATCATTGCCATGCAATGGAAGGTAAAGGCGTAGATGTGGTACAGCGGCAGCGGAGTGATGAGGATTTCGCAGCCTTCGTGCAGGTTGGAGCCCATCAGCGCCCGGCACTGCAGCATGTTGGCCACCAGGTTGCGGTGGGTCAGCATCGCGCCCTTGGCCACACCGGTAGTACCACCGGTGTACTGCAGCACCGCCACGTCGTTGGCCTGCGGGTTCGCCTCGGTCACCGGCTGGCCCTTGCCCAGCGCCAGTGCATCGTTGAAACGTACGGCCCGCGGCAGATTGTAGGCCGGCACCATCTTCTTCACGTACTTGATCACGCTGTTGATCAGCAGGCGCTTGAGCGGCGGCAACAGGTCGGCGACTTCGGTGACGATGACGTGCCTGACCTGGGTCTTGGGCACCACCTTCTCGGCCAGGTGGGCCATGTTGGCCAGGCACACCAGGGCCTTGGCGCCGGAGTCGTTGAACTGGTGTTCCATTTCCCGTGCGGTGTACAGCGGGTTGGTGTTGACCACGATCAGCCCGGCACGCATGGCACCGAAGACCGCCACCGGGTATTGCAGTACATTAGGCAGCTGCACGGCAATACGGTCACCCGGCTTGAGGTCGGTATGCTGCTGCAACCAGGCGGCAAACGCCCCCGACAGCGCATACAGCTCGCCATAAGTGATAGTCTTGCCCAGGTTGCTAAAGGCCGGTTTGTCGGCAAAGCGTTGGCAGGATTGCTTGAGTACCGCCTGGATATTGGGGAATTCGTCAGGATTGATTTCCGCCGTAATCCCGGCTGGGTACTTATCCTTCCAAAAATGTTCGATCATGGAAGCCCACTCCTTCAGCAACAGCGAAGTTCGATTCACGCGTCGATGCGCTTATTATTGATATGAGATGACGGCTCGTTGCAAACCGGATCATCTGAAAGCGGGCCGAGAGTAACAGCTTTGCCTGGGGTCGCCTAGAGGCCAAAACAGGCCTCACGGTCACAAAAATGACTCAATGAACAATACAGGTCATTTTTAGAGTAATTATCCAAAATGTCGCAGATCGGGCTATAAATAGCCTTTTAGAGCGGTTTCACGGCATTCGCGGGCTTGCCCGCTCCCACAGGGACCTCACAGTTCTCGAATGCTGTGCAGTACCTGTGGGAGCGGGCAAGCCCGCGAAGAAGCCAACCCGGTATCAAGCTATGTCGCGCAGCTCCCGCCGCAGGATCTTGCCCACCGGCGTCATCGGCAACGACTCGCGCAGCACGATGTGCTTGGGCACCTTGTAACCGGTGAAGTTGGCCTTGCAGTAGGCCTTCAGCTCATCCACGCTCAGCCCGCCCTCGCGCGGCACCACGAACAGCTTCACCGCCTCTCCGGAGCGCTCGTCCGGCACGCCGATGGCAGCACAGTTGGCAACCTTGGGATGCCCCATCACCACATCCTCGATCTCGTTGGGGTACACGTTGAAACCCGAGACGATGATCATGTCCTTCTTGCGATCGACGATGCGGGTGAAGCCGTCCGGGTCGATCACCGCGATGTCGCCGGTCTTGAACCAGCCCTCCGCATCCAGGGCCTGGGCCGTGGCCTCGGGCTGCTGCCAGTAGCCTTTCATCACCTGCGGGCCCTTGATGCACAGCTCGCCCCGTTCGCCCAGCGGCAACTCGTTGCCGTCATCGTCGATCACCTTGAAGGCGGTGCCGGCCACCGGGATGCCCACCGTGCCCAGACGCGCCAGCTGGCCATAGGGGTTGGTGCTGGCCACCGGAGAGGTTTCGGTCAGCCCGTAGCCTTCGACGATGCGGCAACCGGTAAGCGCCTCCCAGCGTTCGGCCGTGGCCTTGACCAGCGCGGTGCCGCCGGAGTTGGTGACCTTCAGCGCCGAAAAGTCGAGCTGACGGAAGCCCGGGTGGTCCATCAGCGCGACGAACAGCGTGTTCAGGCCCAGCAAGGCGGAGAAACGCCATTTGCCCAGCTCCTTGATGAAGCCGGAAATATCCCGAGGGTTGGTGATCAGCACGTTGTGGTTGCCGGTGACCATCATGCACATGCAGTTCGCGGTAAAGGCATAGATGTGGTACAGCGGGAGCGGCGCGATCATCACTTCCTGGCCGTCCTTGATCAGCTTCTGCCCGTCCGGCCCGTGCTGCGAGAAGCAGGCCAGCACCTGCAGCATGTTGGCCACCAGGTTGCCGTGGGTGAGCATGGCGCCCTTGGCCAGGCCGGTAGTGCCGCCGGTGTATTGCAGCACGGCGATGTCGTCCAGGCTCAGTGGCACCGGCTTGTGCGACGACTCGCGGCCCTGGCGCAGCACCTGCTTGAACTGCACCGCCTGGGGCAGGTGGTAGGCAGGTACCATCTTCTTCAGTTTGTCGACCACCGTGTTGACCAACCAGCCCTTGGCGGTGGGCAGCAAGTCGCCCATCTTCGCCTCGATCAGGTACTCGATGCCGGTATCGGGAAGCACCTCCTGCACGCGCTTGCCGAACATGTTCAGGTACACCAGCGCACGCGCACCGCTGTCCTTGAACTGGTGGCGCATCTCGCGCTCGGTGTACAGCGGGTTGGTGTTGACCACGATCAGGCCTGCGCGCAGGGCACCGAACACGGCGATGGGGTATTGCAGCACGTTGGGCATCTGCACCGCGATGCGGTCGCCCGACTTGAGGTCGGTGTGCTGCTGCAACCAGGCGGCGAAGGCCGCCGAGTGGCGCTCCAGCTCCGCGTAGGTCAGGGTCACGCCCAGGTTGCTGAAGGCCGGGCGGTCGGCGAAGCGTTTGCAGGAGCGCTCGAACACCTCGACGACCGAGGTGTAGGCATTGATATCGATGGTAGAAGGTACGCCCGCCGGGCGCTTGTCATTCCAGAAGTCGGCTTGCATTTATTATTGTTCCTCTGCCTGGACCTGCTGTGAGTCCTGTAGTCCTTTCACCTGCCCGCCCGAAAGCGAAAAGGCGTTTATCCGACGTTAGCAGGTAAGCCCAAGGCGGCATATACGCCAAGTGCCGCCATTAACATTGTGAATCTTATTTGTGCCCTTCCTGCAATCCGGTCGGTTGTGCATACACTGTTCGGGTATCTGTGCGCACAAGGACCCGCCATGCCTCACGACGCCTTCTGGCTGCCCGCCAGCGAGCACTGCAGCCTGTATGTGCACCAATGGTTGCCAGCCACACCGGTAAAAGCCGTTGTGTTGCTGGCCCACGGCATGGCCGAGCATGCCGGGCGCTACCAGCACCTGGGCCATGCCTTGAGCGAGGCCGGCTTCGCCCTGTTCGCCGCCGACCAACGCGGCCATGGGCGCACCGCCGAACTGGGCAGCCTCGGCCTGTTCGCCCGCCATCATGGCTGGAATGCCGTGGTCAACGACCTCGGGCTGCTGGCGCAGCACATCGGCCAGCAGTACCCGTGCACGCCGCTGTTCCTGTTCGGCCACAGCATGGGCAGTTACATCGCCCAGGCCTATCTGCTGCACCACAGTGGCAGCCTGCATGGGGCGATCCTCAGCGGCTCCAACTATCAGCCAGCGGCGCTGTACCGCGTGGCGCGGCTGATTGCCCGGCTGGAAGCCTGGCGCCAGGGGCCGCTGGGCAAGAGCGCGCTGATCGAGTGGTTGTCGTTCGGCTCGTTCAACAAGGCCTTCAAGCCCAACCGCACGGCGTTCGACTGGCTCAGCCGCGACCCGGCGCAGGTCGACCTGTACGTCAAAGACCCGCTCTGCGGCTTTCGTTGCAGCAACCAGTTGTGGCTCGACCTGCTGCAAGGCTTGGCGCAGATCAGCCAGCCGAGTAACCTCGCGCAGATCGATCCGAACCTGCCGCTGCTGGTTATCGGTGGTGAATGTGATCCGGTCAGTGCCGGCAAGCGTCTCACCCACCTGGTCGACGCCCTGCGCGCGACCGGCAATCGACATGTACAGCTGCGCATCTATCCTGAGGCGCGACACGAAGTACTCAACGAAACCAACCGTGACGAGGTCACCGCCGATATTCTCGGCTGGCTCGAACAGGCACTGGCTCTAGGCCGCCCTGTGCGCAGTGAATGATAGCCGCCCTCGCCTACCGCTTAAGGAAGCCCCGATGTCCCAGGTCACCAACACGCCTTACGAAGCCCTCGAAGTCGGCCAGAAGGCCGAGTACAAGAAGTCCGTCGAAGAACGCGACATCCAGTTGTTCGCCGCGATGTCCGGTGACCACAACCCGGTACACCTGGACGCCGAGTTCGCTGCCAAGAGCATGTTCCGCGAGCGCATTGCCCACGGCATGTTCAGCGGCGCGCTGATCAGTGCTGCAGTGGCCTGCACCCTGCCTGGCCCTGGCACCATCTACCTGGGCCAGCAAATGAGCTTCCAGAAGCCGGTGAAAATTGGCGATACCCTGACCGTGCGCCTGGAAATCCTGGAGAAGCTGCCCAAGTTCAAGGTGCGCATCGCCACCAATGTGTTCAACCAGAATGATGAGCTGGTGGTCCAGGGCGAGGCCGAGATCCTGGCGCCGCGCAAGCAGCAGACCGTCGAACTGGTTTCGCCGCCGAATTTTGTGGCTAGCTGAAAAGTGATGTAGGCAGCACCGGCCCTATCGCCGGCAAGCCAGCTCCCACCGGATCACCACAATGTTCAAGCCTGTGATGACCCTGTGGGAGCTGGCTTGCCGGCGATAAGGCCGGTAAAGCAAACATCATTCGATAGCCTGCAACCGCCGCTCGATATGCCTGCGCTCCGGCTCCTGCCGGGTCAGCGCCAGCGCCTGCCGCCAGGCCGCACGCGCCTGCTCCACATGCCCCAGCTGGTAATACAGCTCGGCCCGCGCCGCATGGGCCAGGTGATAGTCCAGCAGTTCACCCCGCGCCAGAATCCCTTCGACCTCCCGCAGGCCAGCCTCCGGCCCATCCCGCTTCGCCAGCGCCACGGCCCGGTTCAGCTCTACCACTGCTGACGGCCAATGCCGCTGCAACACGTCATACAGCCCGACGATCTCCGCCCAGTCGGTCGCATCGGCGGTCGCCGCTTCGGCATGTACCGCTGCAATCGCTGCCTGCACGGTATAGGCACCAAACGCCCGGCTTTGCAGGGCCTGACGCACCAGCTCGCAGCCTTCTACGATGCGTTGCCGGTCCCACAGGCTGCGGTCCTGATACTCCAGTAATACCAGGTTGCCCCGGCCATCGGTACGTGCCCGCTGCCGGGACGCCTGCAGCAACATCAAGGCCAGCAGGCCGACCGCCTCCGGGTCGGGCAGCAACTGCACCAGCAGCCGCGCCAGGCGAATGGCTTCGTCGCTCAGTTCCTGCTGCAACAGCGCCTCGCCCGACGACGCCGAATAGCCCTCGTTGAACACCAGGTAGATCACCCGCAGCACGCTCTCCAGCCGCTCGGGCAGTTCGTTCAGCTCCGGCACCTGATAAGGGATGCCGGCATCGCGGATCTTGGCCTTGGCGCGCACGATGCGCTGGGCGATGGTGGCCGGGCTCTGCAGGAATGCACGGGCAATCTGCTCGGTGGTCAGGTCGCAGACTTCGCGCAGGGTCAGCGGCACCTGGGCATCGGCGGACAAGGACGGGTGGCAGCAGGTGAAGATCAGCCGCAGACGGTCGTCAGCCAGCAGTTCTTCCTCGCTGGGGTCCTGTGCCTGGCCGTCGAGCAGCATGCTCAGGTCTGCCTGGGAACGGTCGAATCGGGCCCGTCGACGCAACGCATCGATGGCCTTGAAGCGGCCGGTGGACACCAGCCACGCCCGCGGGTTATCGGGAATACCGTCGCGCTGCCAGCGCTCGACGGCGATGAAGAAGGCATCGTGCATGGCCTCCTCGGCCAGGTCGAAATCACCCAGAAGGCGGATCAGTGTCGCCAGGATGCGCCGTGACTCGCTCCGGTAGACCGCCTCGACCTCGGCACGTACCTGCGCCAGTGCCGACATCAGTCGGGCATCCGCTGGGTCACCACCTCCACCAGGCGGTCCAGGCTTTCTCCCCAACCCTGGTGGAAGCCCATTTCCTCATGGGCGCGGCAATCGGCGGCATTCCAGTGCCAGGCGCGGGCGGTGTAGCGGGTTTTGCCCTGCTCCTCGTCAAAACTGATCACGGCAGTCATGAAGGCCTTGTCCGAAGGTACCCAGCCTGGGCCGAAGGCATCGGTGAACACCAGACGCCGCGGCGCGGCGATTTCCAGGAACACGCCCTGGTTCGGATACTCGCTGCCATCCGGCGCCCGCATCAGGGTGCGGAACAGGCCACCGCTCCACAGCTGCATCTCGCACTCCGGGGTGGTCATGCCGTGCGGCCCCCACCACTGCATCAGCCACTGGGGCTCGGTCCAGGCGCGGAACACCTTGGCCGGTGGCGCGTCGATCAGGCGGCTGATGGACAACTCGTGTTGCGCTTGCGCGGGGTGTGCAAGGCTCATGCTGTTAAGTCTCCATTGCTGTCAGGGTTGCAGTTCGCGCACCGGCCGCACCTCGACACTGCCGACCCGCGCGGCGGGGATGCCCTTGGCGATGTTCAGCGCCTCGTTCAGGTCGCGGGCTTCCACCAGGTAGAAGCCCGCCAGTTGCTCCTTGGTCTCGGCGAACGGGCCGTCGGTCAGGCTCATGTGCCCGTTGCGCACGCGCACGGTGGTGGCGGTCTGCACCGGCTTCAGCGCCTCGGCCGCCAGCATTCGCCCGGAGCCTTGGATGGATTCGGCATACGCCATGCATTCGGCGTCTTCCGGGCTGTCGGGCAAGCTGTGCAGCAGCCCCTCGTCACAATAGACCAGGCACAGGTATTTCATGGTCACCTCCAGGGCATTGGCAAAGTGCGTTTGGCGATAACGGCTCAGGGCTTGAGATCGAACAGGGCTTTCTGAGTTGCCATGTCGAATGGCGCCGACCAGTGTTCGTGGATTACCTGCCACTGGCCACCTTGACGACGATAGCCCACGGTGGCGCGCATGAAGCCGCACTGGCTTTCGTTGTCCGCTGGGCCACAGCGGTTCAGCCAGTGCGCCAGGGCCAGGTCGCCATCGGCATGCACGGTAAGTTCAGCGAATTCGAAAACCATCTGGCCGGGGCACATGTTCATGCACATCTCCCAATGCGCCTGGTAGGTTGCCTTGCCTTTGAATTGCAGGGCCTGGATGGCATCGAAGGCGACAATATCGTCGGCATAGGGAGCGACGATGTTGGGGATGTCGCGGTCGCGCACGGCCTGCATCCAGCGCTCGATCAATTGGCGGATCTCGGTTTCGGCTGCGGTGCTCATCGGGGGTTCCTCCGACAGGTCATGGGTGATTGGGCACGGGGGTGCAACGTGCTCTCACCTATGGTCGAACGGGGGACGCAGGAATCGACAGGTCGAGGAAATTATTCTGGGTTGATTGTGGTTTGAAATGCATATCGGGGAATTGCATAGGGGCGACAAGGTGCATGCCTTGGGTGATGTGGCGCCTGTGAGACCGAGCGCCGCGCGGGCGGCGCTCGATCCCACAGGTGCTGAAAATGCTGTGGCGGGTCCTTGGCGGGCTCAACCCTGCTGGCACCCCTCACCCATGGCCCGGTACTGAATGGTGTGCACCTGGCCCTGGTGGTCTTCGTAAGTCATGGTCGCAGGTACCACTTCGCAGACGTTGGGGATGGTCGACAGGTTGATCACCCGCTTGATGTCCAGGTTCATGGAGTAGTCGTACTGCTGGGCGACGGGCTCGCTGGAGACGGGTCTGGCCTCATCGGCGAGGGCGAACGAGGACATACCGACCAATGCAAGAATCAGTAATGGTTTCATGTGAGTCTGCCTTTTGAGCATTCAAGCTGATCGATTGACTTCTATTGCCGTGCCCGGCGCGGAGAAGTTGCCATCTGCGGTGAAGATGGCACGAAGTACCGATCCCGCTTCGTACTGCCAGTGGGGATGAGTAAAAGTCTACTCCCGGCCTGGAATAGTTGAACCCCGAACTCGGACATTCACCCTTGCCAGATATGCAACAATCTGCGACAAGTTCACCGCAAAACATCGGGCCAGAGCCTCTGGCCACCTTTCAGGGCAGGGCGAGCAATTTCTGAAAATTTATACTGTTCGAAGCTTTCGGCCCCGGAACGCCGGCTGCTGGACCACTTCTACCGTCAGCACGGCTCACGCATGCGTGCTGCGGGCGATGCTGAGCTGTGGGTGGCGCGGGGCCCCGGCATCATCGCAGGCTTGAGCCTGAGCCCGGTGGGCGATGGCTTCTGGCTGACCGGGTTGTTCGTCGACCCGCAGCGGCGCAGCCAGGGGGTGGCCGGGCGGTTGGTCGAGGCGGCGCTGGCGCAGGCTGGCGGGCCCACCTGGCTGTTCTGCCACCCGGACCTTGCGCCCTTCTACCAGCGCCTGGGCTTCGACATGGCCCTGCAGCTGCCGGAAGCCCTGGCTGGCCGCTTGCAACGCTATCAGCGCAGCAAGCGCCTGGTGGCACTGCAACGAGGTCAGTCGTCGCTGGCGTCGAGCCCGGGGAACAGCACCTCGGTGTAGCCGAACCGGGAAAAGTCCTGGATGCGTGACGGGTACAACCGACCGATCAGGTGGTCACATTCATGCTGCACCACCCGCGCATGGAAGCCGTCGGCAAAGCGGTTGATCGGATTGCCATGGGGGTCGATGCCTTCATAGCAGATGTGCTTGAAACGCGGCACCACACCGCGCAGGCCGGGCACTGAAAGGCAGCCTTCCCAACCATCCTCGATCTCGCTGGATGTCGGCGTGATGACCGGGTTGAGCAGGATGGTCTGCGGCACCGGTTCGGCATCCGGGTAGCGCTCGCTGCGCTCGAAGCCGAAGATCACCAGCTGCAGGTCGATGCCGATCTGTGGCGCGGCCAGCCCCACGCCGCCCACATGGCGCATGGTTTCGAACATGTCGTCGATCAGTTGCTGCAGTTCGGCACTGCCGAGCAGGTGCTCGGGCACTGGTGGGGCGATGCGCAGCAGGCGTTCGTCGCCCATCTTGAGAATGTCACGGATCATCGGGGTGTCGGCTCTGAAGATTGGTGCTCGCTCGGTACCGGGTGCTCATGGCCCAGCACGCTAATGGTCTCGCGGGGCTTGTGCTCATCGACGTCCTTCTCGCCAGGGTTCTTGCCCTCGCTCGACATGTGTTCGATCACTGCGTTCATCTCCGCGCCCAGCAGCAAAACGGCAGCAGAGATATAGAAATACAGCAATAGCACGATGATTGCACCGATACTGCCGTACATGGCGTTGTAGTCGGCAAAGGTCTTCACGTAGTAGGCAAAGCCCAGCGACGCCACGATCCAAACCACCACCGCCAGCACCGAGCCCGGGGTGATGAAGCGGAACTGCTGCTTCACATCGGGCATCACGTAGTAGATCAGCGCAACCGCCACCATCATCAGGATGATGATTGCCGGCCAGCGCAGAATGGTCCACACCGTGACGATCACCTCCTGCATGCCGATCTGGGCGGCAATCCACTCCATCACCTGCGGCCCCAGCACCATCAGCGCCGCAGCCACCAGCAACATGCCGGCAATGCCTACGGTGTAGACGATCGACAACGGGATGCGCTTCCACACGGGGCGGCCCTCGGGCACATCGTAGGCGGCGTTCATCGCGCTCATCATCAAGCGCACACCCGCCGATGCAGTCCACAGGGCAATCACGATACCCGCCGACAGCAGCCCGCCCTTGGACTGCTGCAACTGGTCGATCACCGGGTTCACCTGCTCCAGCGCCTGGGGTGGCAGCACCAGCTCCGATTGAAGGCGCAGCCAGGAGAAGAAGTCCGGCAGGTGCAGGAAACCGATCAGGGCGATCAGGAATAGCAGGAAGGGGAATAACGAAAACAGCATCTGGTAGGCCAGCGCGGAAGCGTAGGTCGACATTTCGTCGTCGAGGAATTCCTTGACGGTGCGTACCAGCACGCGGTGCAGGGGCAGACCGCGCAGGTCGGGGAAAATCATAGCGTCTCCTTTCGCCGCTCGATTCGTGAGTACCACGGTAAGTCTAATAGACCATGCCGTTACTGTGCTGATCCCGGCCATGCTGCAAGAATTTGCTTACGCCAGTACCGGCCTCTTCGCGGGTAAACCCGCTCCCACAGGTGCTGCACAGTGCGTGAAGTCTGTGCAGCACCTGTGGGAGCGGGTTCGCCCGGGAAAAGGCCGGGACAGGCCACTTACATCAAGGCTTTTTCACCGCGTCCTTCACGTTGCCCTTGATCTGTTGCCCCTCGCCCTTGAGCTCCTGCGCTTCACCCTCGGCCCGCAGTCGCTCGTTGTCGGTCACTTTGCCGACACCCTGCTTGACGTTGCCGATCGCTTCGTTGGCCAGGCCTTTCGCTTTGTCTTTGGTACCGCTCATGGCAAAACTCCTGCAATTGGGGGCACGTGGACCGTGCCGACAGTCGGTGGACCCAACGCCTTCGCCAAGCGTTCCAACAGTTTTCTCGCCCTCGAGCCGAACGGCAAGGCGGTTGGCAAACCTTGCCCCGCTACCCGCCACCCCTCACAATGCAGGCCTTCATAGCGTCAACCCGCAGGAACCTGCATGAAACTCGACAAACCCGCCGCCATCGCCCGGCGCAACGAAGCACTGGCCCGCCCGGTGCTGACCAGCAGCAACACCCTGTTCGCCATCCTCGACCGCAAGCGCAACCTGTGGTGGTTCGAGGTGCCGGTGGCGCTGCTGCGCAAGGGCCAGCCCGACTGGGTCAACCTGCTGCTGCACACCCCGGAAAGCGACGAGCTGCAGCACTTGAAGGTGCCGACCAACTTCCTGCGTGCTCACCAGGAACAGATGGAAGTGCGCAACCCTGGCAAGCGCCGCTCGACCATCAGCCTGGCCCTCAGCGCCGACCGCGACTCGCTGCTGCGCGACACCCGCCCGGGTGGCGAGCAGCTGGACTTCCGTACCTTCGTGCAGGCCTGATCAGGCCTTCTCGATGCGATCGTCATGGATGACGATGCGGCCTTGCTTGAACAACCCGCCAATGGCCTTCTTGAAGTTGCCCTTGCTGACGTTGAACAGCTTGCTGATCAACGCCGGATCGCTCTTGTCGCACACCCCCAGCACTCCGCCTTCGGCCTCCAGGCGCACCATGATCTGCTCCTGCAGGCTATCGGCCAGGGCAGCGCCGACCGGCTGCAGGCTCAAGGCGATCTTGCCGTCCGCGCGCACTTCCTTGATGAAACCCTTCTCATGCATGCCCGAGCGCAGGAACTTGAACACCTCGTTCTTGTGGATCAGGCCCCAGTGGCGGTTGTTGATAATCGCCTTGAAGCCCATTGGCGTCTCGCCGGCCACCAGAAGTTCGACCGGCTGGCCTACCTGGTAGTCCGCCGGGGTGCGGTCCAGGTAACGGTCCAGGCGAGAGGTGGCAGTGATGCGGCGGGTGCGCTTGTCGAGGTATACGTGCACCACGCAGTAGTCGCCGATCTTCAGCGGCCGCGCCTCTTCCGAGTACGGCATCAGCAGGTCCTTCGACAGGCCCCAGTCGAGGAAGATGCCGGCACCGTTGATGTCCTTGACCTTGAGGCTGGCGAACTCGCCAACCTGCACCTTGGGCTTTTCGGTGGTGGCGATCAGCTGGTCTTCGCTGTCCAGGTAGATGAACACGTTCAGCCAGTCATCCACTTCGGTTTCGGCGTTTTTCGGGATGTAGCGCCCGGGCAGCAGGATCTCGCCGTCGGCGCCGCCGTCCAGGTACAGGCCGAAGTCCACGTGTTTCACGATTTGCAAACTGTTGTAACGCCCAAGCAGAGCCATTTCCGATGTTCCTCAAGACAAGGCGACTATTCTACACCTGAAGCCAGCGCGCCGCCCGACCGCTGATGCAGTGGAACCGTCAGCGCCTCTTTGCGTCTACCGTCGGGCAAGCCCCCGCAAGGAACAGCCCATGCCGCTACGCCTGTCCAAAGCCCTGCTCGTCGCCATCGGCTGCGCCCTGGCCCTGGCCGCCTGCAGCCGTATCGACCTGGCCTACCGCAACCTCGACCGCCTGGTGCCGTGGTCGCTTGGCGACTACCTGGCCATGAACAGCGAGCAGAAGGCCATGCTTGACGACCGCCTGCGGGAGCACCTGGCCTGGCATTGCAAGACCCAGCTGCCCGGCTATCTCGACTGGCTGGACCGGGTACGCGACATGGTCGCCGACGACCAGGTGACCGACCAGGCCCTGCAGCAGCGTACCCGCGAAGCCCGCGAGGCGATTGGCCGGGTGGCCGAGGAAATCACCCCTTCGGCCACCGAACTGCTGCGCGGCATGAGCGATGCCCAGGTGGCGGAGATGCGCGAGGCGTTCCGCGAGGACATCAGCGAACGGCAGAAGAAGTATGTGGATACGCCGTTGGACAAGCAGATTGCCCGCCGTGCCGAACGCATGGAGAAACGCCTGACGCCGTGGTTTGGCGAGCTGACCGCGGTACAAAAGCAGCGCGTGCAGGCCTGGTCCCAGGCGCTGGGCGACCAGAACCGCGAATGGATCGCCAACCGCGCGCACTGGCAACAGCAATTGCTGCTGGCGATGAACCAGCGCAATGATGCCAGTTTCGAGCCGCGCCTGGCGACGTTGTTGCAGCGCAAGGAGAGCTTGTGGACGCCGGAGTACCGGGCGGCGTATCAGAATACCGAGCAACAGGCCCGCAGCTTGCTGGTGGACCTGGTGCACCAGAGTACCCCGCAGCAGCGGCGGTTCCTGCAGGAGCGGTTGGGCAAGGTGCGCACCGATTTTAGTGAATTGAAGTGTTTGAAAGGGTGAAGGTGGAAAGCAGGCACGGCCTCTTCGCGGGTAAACACGCTCCCACAGGCACCCCACTGGTTTCAAATCCTGTGCCGTACCTGTGGGAGCGGGTTTACCCGCGAAGGGGCCAGGCCTGCTAAAGCAAAGTCACCGCCCCTTGCGCCGATACGGAAACACATCGATCACCTTCCCTTCACGAATCGCCGCCTGCAGCCCCTTCCAGTAATCCGCGTCGTACAACTCCCCATGCAGCCGGCTGAACAAGCGCCGCTGACCGATATCGGCAAACAGGAACGGCGGAAACTCCTCGGGGAACACGTCATGCGGCCCGATCGAGTACCACGGCTCGCCCGACATCTCGTCTTCCGGGTAACGCGGCGGCGGGATATGGCGGAAGTTCACTTCGGTCAGAAAGCTGATCTCGTCATAGTCATAGAACACCACCCGGCCATGGCGGGTAACGCCAAAGTTCTTCAGCAACATGTCGCCTGGGAAAATATTCGCCGCCGCCAGCTGCTTGATGGCCAGGCCGTAATCCTCCAGCGCCTCCAGCACCTGGCCCTCGCTGGCGTGTTCCAGGTACAGGTTCAGCGGCGTCATGCGCCGTTCGGTCCAGCAGTGGCGGATCAGCACCGTGTCACCCTCCAGCGCCACGGTCGATGGCGCCACCTCCAGCAGTTCGGCCAGGCATTCCGGCTCGAACTTGCTGCGCGGAAAACGAAAATCGGCGAACTCCTGGGTATCGGCCATGCGCCCGACGCGGTCGACGCTTTTCACCAGCCGGTACTTGTCGATCACCGTGGCGCGGTCGACTGTCTTCGACGGTGAAAAACGGTCCTTGATGATCTTGAACACGGTGTTGAAGCCCGGCAGGGTGAACACGCTCATGACCATGCCGCGCACCCCGGGCGCCATGACGAAGCGGTCGTCGCTGCTGGCCAGGTGGTTGATCAGCGCCCGGTAGAACTCCGACTTGCCGTGCTTGTAGAAACCGATGGAGGTATACAGCTCGGCAATGTGCTTGCCCGGCAAGATGCGCTTGAGGAAGTTGACGAACTCCGCCGGCACCGGCACATCGACCATGAAGTACGAGCGGGTGAAGGAAAAGATGATCGACACCTCGGCCTCGTCGGTGATCAGCGCATCGGCCTCGATACCGTGCCCTTCGCGGTGCAGCAGCGGGATTACCAGCGGCCACTGCTCGTCGCTGTTGAACAGCCGGCCGACCAGGTAGGCACCCTTGTTGCGGTAGAGCACCGGCACAAACAGCTCCAACGCCAGGGTCGAATCCTTGCATACCCAGTCCGGCAGGCACTCGCGCAACTGATCTTCCAGGCGCGCCAGGTCGCCCTCCAGGTCGCCGTACGGCACTTCGAACGGGTAATCGCTGAACACCGCCCGCAGCAGGCTCTTGAGCCCAGCGTCAGGCCGATAGGTACGGGTTTGCGCGGCGCGCTCACGGCTGCGCATGGACGGCCGGGTGGTGTGGATGAACATGCAGCCGTCGCTGATCTGGTCGTGGCTGAACAGGCTGCAGAACAGCGAGTTGTACCAAGTCTCGGACAGCTCGTCGTCCAGCCGTGGGTCGATCAGGTGGATATAGGCGTTCTTCACCAGGGGCCATTGATCCACATCCAGCAGCACATCCTCGGCGAAGCCCTGACGTAGCCAGCCGTTGACCTCGGCGACCTTCTCTTCATAGAGATTGATGCGGGCGGCGGAGGCACGCTGGATATCCTGCCAATGCGCCTGCTCGAAGCGCTTGCGGGCACCGAGGGTGATGCGCTGGAAGTGGTCGCGGTAGTTGTCGAAGCCGGCGAGGATCATCCGGGCGATTTCGACAGCGGGCCAGGGCTGGGACATGCGAAGACCTCGGTGCGGTGTTGAGTTACAGAGCTTAGTCGCCTCTTGGTTTTTGCGGAGCCTGTGCCGGCCTCTTCGCGGGCTCGCCCGCTCCCAGGATTACCACAGGGCCGAGCATTGCAGAGAACCTGTGGGAGCGAGCGTGCCCGCGAAGAGGCCGGCACAGGTTTACACCGCAAGAAAGCACAAGAATCCCCTGCCCCCCTGGCGTACACTCGCGCCCCTGCCCTGCCTCCGGAGACCGTTGTGAGCCCCATCGCCCTAGCCCGTCTGCTGACCCTTGCCGCCGTCTGGGGGGCGAGCTTCCTGTTCATGCGCATCATCGCCCCCGAACTGGGCACGGTGCCGACGGCGTTCTTCCGCGTGTCCATCGCCTGCCTGGGCCTGGTCGCCCTGCTTGCCGCCGCCCGCGTGCGCTGGGACTTCCAGGGCAAGCTCGGCGCCTGCCTGGTACTGGGCATGATCAACTCCGGTATCCCCGCCACCTTCTACTCCGTGGCCGCCCAGGTGCTGCCAGCCGGTTACTCGGCAATCTTCAACGCCACCACGCCGCTGATGGGCGTGCTGGTCGGCGTGCTGTTCTTCCGTGAACCGATGACCCTGGCCAAGCTCTGCGGCATCTTCCTGGGCCTGTTCGGCGTCGGCATCCTCAGCGGCGCCGGCCCGGTGGCCCTGGACCTGGCCCTGCTGCAAGGCGCCCTTGCCTGCCTGGCGGCCACCACCTGCTACGGCTTTGCCGGCTTCCTCGCCCGCCGCTGGGTCAGCGGCCTGGACAGCCGCCTGTCGGCACTGGGCAGCATGCTCGGCGCCACCTTGATGCTGAGCCCATTGTTCGCCTGGAGCGCGCTGAGCCAGCCACCTGCCAGCTGGGGCGGCTGGCAGGTGTGGCTGTCGCTGCTGGGCCTGGGCCTGCTGTGCACAGCGTTCGCCTACATCCTGTACTTCCGCCTGCTGGAGGAAATCGGCCCGGTCAAGGCCAGCACCGTGACCTTCCTGATCCCGGTATTCGGTGTATTGTGGGGTGCGTGGCTGCTGGACGAACCGCTGTCGATGGCGCACCTGTACGGCGGCCTGCTGATTGGCCTGGCATTGTGGCTGGTGCTGCGCCCGGCGCGCAGCTGAAGCGGGGTACAGGATGAACGACGCGTACAAGAAGGTCCTGTTCCGCCTGGAGCAGGACGAAAATGGCTACCCGCCCGCCTCGGTCGAGGGCCTGTGGGCCAAGGCCGTGGAAGGCGGCCATGCCGTCGACAACATTCCCTTCCATGTCTACGGCATCGCCCCGGGCGACGTGATCGGCACCCGTGAGGAAGCCGGCGAAACCTGGTTCGCCGAACTGCGCCACAGCAGCGGCAGTTCGGTGTTCCGGGTTATCGTCAGGCCCCCGGAAACCCTGGACCAGGTACGCGCGGCCTTGCACGACTTCGGCTGCAACTGCGAGACCGAGCAGGCGGTGAAGATGCTGGCGGTCGAGGTCCCGCCGCAGCGCTCGCTCGACACCTTGCTCTACTACCTGCTCACCCAGCGCGAAGCCGGCCTGCTGGACTTCGAGGAGGGCGTATTGCGCCACGCCATCCCCGAAGAATTCCGCTAGGGCCTACGCCTCGGCCAAGCGCGCGGCGGGCTTGCGGAACACGAACAGCAGGCCCACCACGATCAACCCCATGCCCAGCAGGCTGAGCGGTGCCAGGCGGTTGCCGAAGATCAGCAGGTCCATCACCGCGGTCACTGCCGGCACCAGGTAGAACAGGCTGGTGACATTGACCAGGTTACCCTTGGCGATCAGTCGGTACAGCAGCAGGGTCGCCAGCAGCGAGACCACCAGCCCCATCCACAGCAGCGCGCCGACGAAACCGCCAGTCCACTCCACATGCAACGGCTGCAGCGGCGCGAACAACGCGCACATGGCAAAGCCGGCCAGGTACTGCAGCGGCAGCGTGCCCATGGGGTTGTCGGTGATGCGCTTCTGCAGGATCGAGCCGAAGGTCATGCTGGCCAGCGCCAGCAGGGCGAACAGCATTCCCGCCAGCGACACCCCGCCCAGGTTGATGCCCTGGTAGACCACCATGATCAACCCGCCAAGCCCCAACCCGAGGCCGAACAAGCGGCTCCAGGAGCGCTGGCGCTCCATCAGCACCACGGTCAGGATCGGTTGTACGCCCATCACCGTGGCCATGATGCCGGGGGTGACATGGGTATCGAGCGCCAGCAGGTAAAAGATCTGGTAGGCGCCCAGCAGCACACAGCCAGTGCCCAGGGCCCGAAGGATGGCCCCGCGACTGCGCGGCCAGCGCAACCCCAGCAACGGGCCGATCAGCAGCAGGCCGGCCAGGGCCAGCGCCGAGCGCAACAGCAGGAAGGCGAACGGGCTGGCATGCGCCAGGCCGAGCTTGGAGACGATCGCCCCGCTGCTCCACAGCAGGACGAACAGGCTGGTAGTGGCCGCCGAGGCCACGGATGCTTTGCTAAAGACAGACATGTATTGCCACCTGATTCAAGGCGAATAAGCCAGACGGACGGCGTGCGCTTCAGCGAGGGAAGCCGCCGACCGTGTTCAGTAGGTTGCGTGTGCGAAGGGTTGCGGCCAGAAGCCGATCAGCCCAGCACGACCACGCAAGGAGGCGGAGCTACGCCGCCTACGACGCCACTGACAGGTGGTGGTGGATAGTGACTGATCATCGCCGGCTGCTGGCAGCCACGCACGACCATGCCCGCGACTGGCGCGATGGCAAAGCTTGTGGTGGAAGGGCTGGCTGGCATGAACAGGTCTTCGGGAAGAGAACAATGGGCTGGACTATAGCCCGGTGCCCCATGCCTTGCAACCACTGCCTACGGTACTCGCGGGAACAGCTTTTGTGGGAGCGGCCTTGTGTCGCGAAAGGGCCGCAGAGCGGCCCCAGCAATATCTGCGGCGAAGCTGAGAGTGTGGGGCCGCTGCGCGCCCCTTTCGCGACACAAGGCCGCTCCCACAGTAAGACCGCGCTACCTTGGATGTTGGTTAATTTCTCACCGCCCCGGCTCGTCTGAATGCGAAACGCAGCCCGCATTCACCCGTTTCGAGGACCACCGATGAACGTATCCGCCTGGCTCTACCGGCCAGCCCAGATCACCTGCCTGCTGCTGGTCAGCGCCTACGCCCACGCCGCCAAGCCCGGCGACGTGTTCAAGGACTGCAAGGACTGCCCCGAGATGGTCGTGCTGCCCGCCGGCAGCTACGTGATGGGTGCCCCCGATGACGAAGTCGGCCGCCAACCCGACGAGGGCCCGCTGCACACCGTGACCTTCGCCAAGCCCTTCGCCATGAGCCGCTACCAGGTCACCGCCGGCGAACTGGATGCCTACATCAAGGCCACCGGCACCGTCATCAGGAGCGGCGACGAGCGCCCCGGCCGCTGGTGCGAAGCCAGCAAGCCCAGCTACAAGCAAGGCCCCCGCCAGCCGGCGGTGTGCGTCGACTACGACGAGGTGCAGGCCTACACCCGATGGCTGGCGAAAACCACCGGCAAACCGTACCGCATGGTCAGCGAAGCCGAACGCGAATATGCCGCCCGTGCCGGTTCCAGCGGCCCGTTCCCCTTCCCCTTCGACGAACCGGGCAAGTACGAGATCAGCAAGCACGCCAACACCTATGGCCCCAAGGACGGTCATGCCTTCACCGCCCCGGTGGGCAGCTACCCGCCCAATGCCTTCGGCATGTACGACATGCACGGCAACGTCTACGAATGGGTCGCCGACTGCTACCACGACAGCTACGAAGGCGCCCCCACCGACGGCAGCGCCTGGATCCAGGACCCCAAGTGCATTCGCGCGCACATGCGCGGCAACGACTGGGGCGAGCCGCCGATCTTCTCCCGCTCGGCCAACCGCAACGACCGCCTCAAGACCACCCGGGGGGACTTCCTCGGCTTTCGCGTAGCACGCGAACTGTGAAGTTGTGACGCGGTTAACGCAGCACCGGCCAAAAAAATCGCCAATAAGAATCGTTCCGGTTTTTAACAGGTGCTGCGTCCTATAGCTGACATAGAAAAAAACCCTCTGCCAACGAGACCGCAATAGATGTCCAAGTCCCTCCCCGGCCCGCTCAACCCGCTTGCCAAAGCATTACTGATCCGTCATTCCCTTCGTCCCCAGCGCGCGTTCACACGCATCGGCCTGGGCCTGGCGATATCCGCTGCGATGGTTGCCCAGGTGCAGGCACAGGAGTGGACCCTGGATATTCCTGCGCAGTCGATGAATTCGGCGTTGCAGGCACTGGCCAGGCAGACCGATACCCAGTTGCTGTACAGCCCGGAAGATATCGGTGGCCTGCGCTCCTCTGCACTCAAAGGGCGCCACGACCTAGCTTCGTCCCTGCGCATCCTGCTGGGCGGCAGCGGGCTGCGTTATCAGATCGACGGCAACACCGTGACGGTAACAGCGAGTTCAGCCGCAAAGGACGGTCAGGTCGAGCTTTCGGCGACCAACGTCAATAGCGTGGGCCTGGGGGCCACTACCGAAGGCACGGGTTCCTACACTACCGGCGTGACCAGCACGGCCACCCGCATGAACCTGTCGATACGCGAAACACCACAAAGCATCAGCGTCATCACCCGTCAGCAAATGGACGACCAGCACCTGGCGACCATTACCGACGTGCTGAAGCAGAACCCGGGCATCACCATGTCCCAGGACGGTGGCGAGCGCTTTCACATCTATTCGCGCGGCTCGGAAATCAGTACCTACCAGCTCGATGGCGTGAACACCACGCAAGACTACCTGACGCGCAACATGCCCAACACCCTGATGGACATGGCCATGTTCGACCGCATCGAGATCGTCCGCGGTGCCACTGGCCTGATGACCGGTGCGGGCGAGCCCAACGGTGTGGTCAACATGGTACGCAAGCGCCCCACGCGAGAATTCCAGTCGTATGTGCAGGCCGGTGTGGGCTCGTGGGACTACTATCGCACCGAGGCCGACGTTTCCGGCCCGCTGATCGAAAGCGGCAAGCTGCGTGGCCGCCTGGTGGCCGCCAAGCAGAGCAACCAGAGCTACATGGACTGGTACAGCCAGGACCGTGACTTGGTCTACGGCGTGCTCGAAGCAGACCTGACCGATACCACCACCGTGCGCTTCGGCATGGACTACCAGACCTACGACGCCAATGGCGCGCCAGGTGTGCCGCTGTTTTTCAGCAATGGCCAGCCCACCAACTTCTCCCGCTCGACCAGTTCCGGGCCGCGCTGGATGTATGAAGACTACACCACCAAGAACTACTCCTTCGGCCTGGATCAGGAGCTTGGCAATGGTTGGCAGTTGAAAATGGCCGGCAACTACATGGATGTCGATCGCGACTCGCTGTCGGCGTTCTATCGCACCGGTGCCGGGGTCTCTACCCTCGATCAAGCCACCGGCAACGCCAAGTCCGACCTGCTGCAAGTCGATGCCCATCAGGTTCAGCGGGGCATGAACATCACGCTGCAGGGGCCTTTCGAGCTGTTTGGCCAGACCCACGAACTGGTTACCGGCTTCGACTACATGGATTACGAGAACAACCACTTCACCGGAACAGCTGGGGAAGCCACATTCAACTTCTACACCTGGGGCAATCGCATACCGCAACCTGGCAACTATTCGCCACTGCTGGATTATGATCTGACTATCCGCCAGACCGGCTACTTCATTGCCACCCGGCTCAACCTCACCGACGACCTGCACATGATTCTCGGTGCCCGTACCACCAATTACCGTTCGGACTCGAACCAGGTGGTATTGACCACTGGCAACGGCAACCCCACGCAACTGAATGAGCGCGGAGAGGTAACACCGTACGCCGGCCTGATCTACGACCTGACCGATGAGCAATCGGTGTACGCCAGCTACACCGATATCTTCAAGCCACAGACCAGCCGCGACCGTACCGGCAAGGTGCTGGACCCTGTAATCGGGCAGAACTATGAAATGGGCTGGAAGGGTGAATTCTACGACGGCCGCCTGAACGCCAACGCGGCGATCTACCTCATCAAGCGCGACAACCTTGCAGAGGAAGACACCGGCTTCAGCGTACCGGGCGTGCCTAACTCCACCGCTTACCGCGCGGTCAGCGGCGCCGAAACCAAAGGTATTGATCTTGAACTGTCCGGCGAAGTGGCTCGCGGGCTGGAAGTTCATACCGGTTACAGCCACTCCCGCACGGAAGATGCCAATGGCACTCGCCTGACATCTCAACTGCCGCTGGATACATTCCGCCTGTGGACTACCTACCGCCTGCCCGGCGAATGGGAGCGCCTGACTGTTGGTGGTGGGGTCAACTGGAACTCCCAGCAATCCCTGGCCACCCGCTACAACACGCGCATCACCCAGGAAGACTACGCCGTGGCCAGCCTGATGGCCCGCTACAAGATCAGCGAGCACCTGGCCGCCACGCTGAACGTGGACAACCTGTTCGACAAAAAGTACTACGCAGGCCTGGCCGGCAACTATGGCCACTATGGCGCGCCGAGAAACGCGACGCTGAACCTGCGCTACGATTTCTGATCAGCAGAACGAAAAAAGGCGACCCTGGAGGTCGCCTTTTTCATGCCTGCATGGTCTTCGCATCGGTACGCGGTCCGTTGCAGGAGCGGCCTTGTGTCGCGAAAGGGCCGCAACGCGGCCCCGGCGGCTCAGCAGTTATGCAGGAATTGCCGGGGCTGCCTTGCAGCCCTTTCGCGACACAAGGCCGCTCCTACAAAGAGTGAGCAGGTTTACGGGCTGATCGTATCTGCCAGCAACAGCCTGGCGATCATCCCCTCAAGGACATCCACCTGTTCGAGGATGTCATAGTGCCCGGCATCAACAGCAATGTCCTGGCAGCTACCCGAAATGCCACCCGCGTGCGCGCCCTCCCCCGCCCACCAGCAACTTGCCGCTGCCTCGGTAGACGGTAGCTGGCGCAATTGACGCGAAAGCGCCTTGAGTTTCATTGCCACAACAAAGGTCTGCGCCAGATCAGCGTTGCCGATTTCGGCATAGGCCGACTGTGCAGCCTGCGCGGCCCTTGCCGTTCCGATCACGCGCTCCAGGGCATCCTGAGTACTGCCGGCGGGCACGATCGGCAGCACCAGTGCATCGGCCGAAACCCCGAGAATCACCGCCAGGAAGCCACGCAGGTCGGCGCTCCAGTCACTTTCCTGCACGGCTTGCCTGGCCGAGGGCACGAAGCTGTCCACCAAGGCCAGCACCGCAACCCGCTGCCCCTGGCTTTCCAACTCCTTGGCCACCAACACCGCCAGGGTGCCGCCCAGCGACCAACCTGCCAGCTGATAAGGCCCTTCGGGTTGCTTCTGCCGAATGTACTGTGCGTAATCGATAGCCATCGTTTCCAGCGAATCATCCACCCAGGCGTGATCCAGCAGCATCCGGCATTGCAGGCCATAAACCGTGCAACGGCCTTCCAGCCGGCGCGCCAATGGCTCGTAATCGAACACCGTGCCAAACCCGGCATGCAGGCAGAACAGCGGCGTACTCACGCTCACTCGGCTGTTCAGCAACAACAGCGGGTCCAGGCTGGCATCGTCGGGGGCATAACCCGACAACTCGGCGATGGTCGGCCGGGCAATCACATCACGCAGTTTCAGTTCGATAGGCAAATCCTCGCAGGCGCGGACCTTGGACAGCATCTTAAGCACGCGCAGCGAGTCACCACCCAGTTCGAAGAAGTTGTCATCGACACCGACCTGCTCGACTTGCAGTACTTCCTGCCAGATCGCTGCCAGCGCCTGCTCGATCGCATTACGCGGGGCAACCCATGCCCGGCTTGCGGCAAACTCGGGTGCCGGCAGGCCATTGCGGTCGATCTTGCCGTTGGGGGTGAGCGGCAGCGCCGGCATCAGTACAAGCTGTGCCGGCACCATGTGATCCGGCAGGTCGGCGCGCAGGGCATCACGTAATTGCTCGGCGCGGATATCGGCATTGTCCGTTACCACGTAGCCGATCAGTTGCTTGCCCGTGCTGATGTCACGCGCCACCACCACGGCATCGCGCACGCCAGCCAGGTTGCGCAAGCGTGCCTCGATTTCTCCCGGCTCGATGCGGAACCCTCGAATCTTCAGCTGGTTGTCCAGCCGCCCGAGGAAGTCGATGACGCCATCGGCGCGGCGACGCACCCGGTCACCGGTACGGTACAGTCGGCCACCCGTGGCAAACGGGTCGGCCACGAAGCGCTCGGCCGTGAGTGCGGCCCGCTGGTGATAGCCACGCGCCACGCCCTCTCCGCCGATATAAAGCTCACCGGCCACACCATCGGGCAGCGGGTTGAGGTGCTGGTCCAGCACGTGCAGCGCGCGCTCGCCAACGCGATCGCCGATCGGCGCGTACACAGCCTCACAGGTTCGTCGCACCGGCACCTTCCACAGCAAAGGCGTAACCACGGTTTCCGTCGGCCCATAGCCGTTGGTCAACCAGCGCGGGCGCAGCGTGCGCTTGACGTGCTCGAACAGGGCGTCCGGTACCGCATCGCCGCCAAAGCAGTACACCCGCACTGCTGGCGCGGGCTGCTGCTGGCTATCGGCGAATTCGGCCAACTGTTGCAGGTAGGCCGGCGGGAAGCAGGCGATGTCAATACGCTGGTCATGCAAGGTCTGCCAGGTTTCTTCTGCCGTCCACAGCCGGTTGTCACGCACCACCAGGCAACCACCCGAGGACAACGTCGACAGCCAGCGTTCCTGCGCCCCGTCGAAGGCGAACGACATGAACAGCAGCTCGCGGGTGTGCAGGTCCATCTCGTACAGCCCGGCGATGGCCTGGCAGTGCATGCGAATCTGGCCATGGCTCACCGCCACACCTTTGGGCTTGCCGGTAGAACCAGACGTGTAGATCAGATAAGCCAGGTTATCCGCGCACGCGCGCTGTACAGGTGCAGTAGCAGGCAGATGGTCCAGCGCTTGCTGGTCGAGCTCGACGCACCGCGCTACCTGGGTAAAGCGCTGGCGCAGGCCACTGCTGCTGACCAGCAGGTGCATTGCCGAGTCCTCGACAATCCACTGCAGGCGCTCTTGTGGGTAGTCGATATCCAGTGGCACATAAGCTGCGCCAGTCTTCATCACTGCCAGGAAGGCCACGATCACCTCCACCGACCGCTCCAGGGCAATGCCCACGCAGCTTTCCGGGCGCACGCCCTGCGCGATCAGGTGGTGGGCAAGGCGGTTCGCGCGAGCGTTCAGCTGGGCATAGGTCAACTGTTGGCCACCGCAGACTACCGCCATGGCCTCACCACGCTCACGGGCATGCCCGGCGATACGCTCGGCGAGCAGCGGCTGCTCGCGCCCAGGTGCCACAAGCTGGTTGCGCAGATCGGCGTGCCTTGCCTGCGCCGGCGTCAGCATGCCCAGGCTGCCCAGCGTGGCCTGGGGATTGTCCAGCATGGCGCTCAGCAGGCTTTCGAAACTGCCGCGCAGGCACTCGACAGCGGCTTCGGTAAAGCGGTTGCGCAGGTACAGGAACTCTACCGAAAAGGTTTCGCCCAATTGCACGGCCAGGTCCATGGCATAGTTGGTGACGTCGCGGTTACGTACTTCACCAAAGCGCAACGTTCCGCCGCCGCCCTCGCGCAGGCGATCGTCAACCGGGTAGTTCTCGAACACCACGATGCTGTCGAACAGCGCTTGCCCTGGCCGCCCGGCCCAGCGTTGTACATCGGCCAGCGCTGCATGCTCGTGGTCGCGCAGCTCCAGGTTGTAGTGCTGCAGCTGGTGCAGCCAGTCGCTGACAATGTGCTGGGGTTGCGGCGCCTGCACCACCGGTAGCGTGTTGATGAACAGCCCCAGCATCTCGCCTGCACCAGCCAGGCTGCTGGGGCGCCCGGCCACTGTGGCGCCGAAGCACACGCTGGCCTGGCCGGTGTAGCGTTGCAGCAGCAACAGCCAGGTGGCCTGGACCAGGGTATTGGGCGTGACCCTCAGGCGCCGGGCCTGGTCACGCAGGTGTTGCGTGCGCTGCGCATCCCAATGCAGGTACAGCGCATGGTGCCCGACAAGCTTGCCGTCCGCCTGCGGCGCAACACTTTCGGCCAACAGCGTCGGCCCCTCCAGGGCACGCAGCTTCTCGCTCCAGAACTGCTCCAGCTTGCCCATCGGCTGCTCGGCGAGCCAACGGATGTAGTCACCGAAGCGCCCCCCCGCATGGCTGGCAGGCCGGCCGTGATAAACCTGCAACACCTCGCCCAGCAACCGTGAATTGCTCCAGCCATCCATGAGGATGTGGTGACGCGACCAGATCAGGTGCAGGCGTTGCTCGTCCACTCGAACCAGCGTCAGGCGCATCAGGGGGGCACACGCCAGGTCGAAGCCTTCGGCAGCCTCTTCGGCTGCCAGCGCCTGCAAGGCGGCGCTGGTCACCTCACGCCCACGCCAGTCGAGCACGCGCAGCGGCAGACTGGCCTGACGCTGCACCACCTGCAAGGGCTCCGCCCACCGGGCCGATGACAGGAAGACCGTGCGCAGGATGTCGTGGCTGGCGATCACCTGGTTCCAGGCCGCGACGAAGCGGTCGATGTCCAGGCCGTGCACATCGACCGCAGTCTGGTTGATGTACAGCGCGGCGTCGCTCTCCTGCAGGGTATGGAACAGCATGCCCTGTTGCATCGGCGACAGCGGGTAGATATCGGCGATCTGAGCAGCAGGTACCGGCAGGTCGTCCAGTTGCGCCTGGCTCAGACGGGCCAATGGGAAGTCCGATGGCGTGAGGCCTTGGGTGTCATCCTGGCAGCAATGGTCGATCAAGGCCTTGAGTTCTTCTGCATAGGCATCGGCCAGTTGCTGGATGGTCGAGGTATCGA
The DNA here is from genome assembly GCF_036784815.1 of Pseudomonas sp. TE3-3-F2023. Classification (NCBI taxonomy): domain Bacteria; kingdom Pseudomonadati; phylum Pseudomonadota; class Gammaproteobacteria; order Pseudomonadales; family Pseudomonadaceae; genus Pseudomonas; species Pseudomonas sp. TE3-3-F2023. The sequence goes on from NZ_CP145113.1 coordinate 5,072,705, forward strand.
AGACTTCACGGCTGAACGTCCAGCCCAGTGTCAGCTCGCCGCCGTACACCTGCCCATTGAGCGCCAGCAGGCTGCTCAATGGCGCGGCCTCATCCTGGTTCAGCCCGGCATTCTCGCTGGCCGGTTTGAACAGGCTCGCCTGCTGGTCGAAGCTGCCATCGAACTGCCCAAGGTAGTTGAAGATGATCGCCCCCTGGGCCAGCGCCGCCAACGTCTGCCGAGCTTCACCAGCCCCCAGGTAACGCAGCACACCATAGCCCAGGCCCTTGTGGGGCACCGCGCGCAGTTGCTCCTTGATGGTCTTGATCGAGCTGGCCAGCTCGGGCTGAGGGCTGAGGTTGACCGGGTACATGCTGGTGAACCAACCCACCGTGCGGCTCAGGTCGATACCGTCGAACAGGTCTTCGCGGCCATGGCCTTCCAGGCGTACCAGTACCTGCGGCTGCGCAGTCCAACGGCTGACCACACGGGCCAATGCCGTCAACAACAGGTCGTTGATCTGCGTGCGATAGGCTGCCGGTGCCTGCTGCAGCAGCTTGCGGGTCCAGAGCGGGTCCAGGCGAGTGCTGACCGACGTTGCATGCTTCTGCCGGTTTTCGCCCTGGGGATGATCGCAAGGCAAAGCATCGCTGGCGCCTTGCAGTTGATCACGCCAGTAGTGCAGTTCATGTTGCAGTGCCTGGCTGCTGGCATAGGCCTGCAGCTGTTCGGCCCAGACCTTGAACGCGCTGGTCTTGGCCGGCAACTTCAGCGGCTGGCCGAGGGCAAGCGCCTGGTAGGCCTGTTGCAGGTCTTCCAGCAGGATCCGCCATGACACGCCATCGACCACCAGATGATGAATGACCAGCAGCAGCCGCTGGCTGCCGTCTGCCAGCGTTGCCAGCACGGCGCGCAACAGTGGCCCCTGAGCCAGGTTCAGGCTGCGCTGGGCCTGATCGGCCAAGCGTTCCAGCGCCTCGCTATCAACACACTCGCGAACCCATAGCAGCTCGGTCGATACCGGCGCGCCGATCGTGGCCTGCCAGCGCCCGGCACTCTGCCAGGCATTGAGCCGTAGCAGGTCGTGATGGGCATGCAGGTTGCCCAGCGCCATGTTCAAAAGGTGCGCATCCAGTGCCTCAACAGGTTCGAGCAGCACCGACTGGTTCCAGTGGTCACGTACTACAAGCGCTTGCTCGAAGAACCAGTGCTGCACCGGAACAAGTGGCAGAGGCCCGGTGACCGCGCCCTGCTCCAGCACTTGTGCTTCGCTGCACCGGGCAACCGAGGCCAGCCCCTGCACTGTCTGATGCTGCAGCAACTCCTTGGGGGTGAACTGGATATCCACCTGGCGCGCACGGCTGACCACTTGCAACGAAATGATCGAATCGCCGCCCAGCTCGAAGAAGTTGTCGGTCAGGCCGACCTTCTCCAGCTTCAGCACATCCGCCCAGATCGCCGCGATCTGCTGTTCCAGATCGCTCTGCGGCGCGACGTACTCGCCCTGCAACTGGCTGGCATCCGGCTGCGGCAGGGCCTTGCGGTCCAGCTTGCCGTTCGGCGTCACCGGCAGCTTGCCGAGCAGCAGCAGGTGCGCCGGCACCATGTAGTCCGGCAAACCGGCCTTCAGCGCCTCGCGCAGGCTGTCGCGCAATGCACCTTCGTCTTGCGAGCTGTCGGCAGGCACCACATAACCCACCAGCTGCTTGCCGCTTGGCCCGTCCAAGGCCAACACCACGGCTTCCTGCACGCTCGGCAGCTCCAGCAGGCGCGCCTCGATCTCGCCCAGCTCGATACGCAAGCCGCGGATCTTCACCTGGTGGTCGATGCGCCCGGCGTAGTCGATCACGCCATCGGCGCGGTAGCGCGCCAGGTCGCCGGTGCGGTACAGGCGCCCGCCGTTGTCGCTGAACGGGTCCGGCACGAAGCGTTCGGCGGTCAGCGCCGGGCGTTGGTGGTAACCACGGGCCAGGCCCACGCCGCCGAGGTACAGCTCGCCGGCACTGCCGCGCACCGCCGGTTGCAGGCTGCCTTCGAGGATATGGGTCTTGAGGTTGTCGATCGGCTGGCCGATCGGCACGCTGATGCTTTCGTCCGGCTGGCAGGTCCAGTGGGTGACGTCGATCGCCGCTTCGGTCGGGCCGTACAGGTTGTACAGGCCCGCCGCCGGCAGGCGCTGCAGGGTCTGGCGGGCCAGCTCGGCCGGCAGTGCTTCACCGCTGCACACCACGCGCTTGAGGCTGACGCAGCTTTCGACCGCTTCGTGGGTCATGAACGCCTGCAGCATCGACGGCACGAAGTGCAGCGTGCTGATGCCGTAATGGTTGATGCATTCCACCAGCAGCTGCGGGTCGCGGTGTGCGCCCGGCTGGGCCACCACCAGGCGCGCGCCGGTCATCAGCGGCCAGAAGAACTCCCACACCGACACGTCGAAGCTGAACGGGGTTTTCTGCAGCACGCTGTCGCTGGCATCCAGGCCGTAGGCTTTCTGCATCCAGCACAGCCGGTTGACCAGCGCCTGATGGCTGTTGCCAGCGCCCTTCGGGCGACCGGTGGAGCCGGAGGTGTAGATCACGTAGGCGAGGTTCAGCGGGGCCACGTCGATGTTCGGGTTGGCGTCGCTGTAGCCGTCCAAGTTCTCGGTGTCCAGGTCCAGGCTGCGCAGGCCGGCCGGGATCGGCAGGGCTTCGTGCAGGTGCGACTGGGTCAGCAGCAGGGCGATGCCGCTGTCCTCGAACATGTAGCTCAGGCGGTCCTGGGGATATTCCGGGTCCAGTGGCACATAGGCGCCACCGGCCTTCACGATACCCAGCAGGCCGATGACCATCTCCAGGCTGCGCTCCATGGCGATGCCCACCAGCACGTCCGGGCCCACGCCCTGCTCGCGCAGCTTGTGCGCCAGCTGGTTGCCACGGCGGTTGAGCTCGGCATAGCTCAGGGTCTGCTCGCCAAACACCAGCGCCGGGGCGTCCGGGGTGGCGAACACCTGGGCCTCGATCAGCTGGTGGATGCTGGTTTCGCCTGGGTAATCGGCTTGCGTGGCATTCCAGCCATGCACCATCTGCTGTCGCTCCCCGTCATCCAGCAATGGCAGCTCAGCCACTCGCTGGCCTGGGTTGGCGACGATGCCATGTAGCAGGTTCAGCCAGTGCCGCGCCATCTGCTGTATGGTCGAGGCATCGAACAGGTCGGTTGCAAAGGTCAGCGTGGCGCTGATGCCCTGCTCATGTTCGAAGCTGTCCAGCGTGAGGTCGAACTGCGCCGCGTGCACGTTCCATTGCAGGCCCTCCACCTCCAGGCCGGGCAAGCTGCGGCGCTCGCCCTTGCCCCGGGTCTGGTGGTTGTACATCACCTGGAACAACGGGCTGTGGCTCAGGCTGCGTTCAGGCTGCAAGGCATCGACCAGCTGTTCGAATGGCAGGTCCTGATGCACCTGCGCGCCCAAGGCTCGTTGCCGCACTTGCGCCAACAGCTCGGTGAAGGTCAGTTGCGTGTCGAACTCGGCTCGCATCACCTGGGTATTGACGAAAAAGCCGATCAGCCGCTCGGTCTCTACGCGGTTACGGTTGGCGATGGGCACGCCCACGCGCACATCGGCCTGCCCGGAGTAGCGGTGCAACAGTACCTGGAAACTCGCCAGCAGCAGCATGAAGGGTGTCGCCCCCTGGTGCTGCGCCAACTGTTTGAGTGACAGGCTCAACGCCTCGCCCAGGTCAACGTCGACCCGCTCACCGCGATAGCTTTGCAGCGCCGGGCGTGGCCTGTCGGTGGTCAGTTCCAGCACCGGATGGTCGTCGCCCAGCTGCGCCATCCAGTACGCCAGCTGACGCTCACGCTCGCCGGCGTCCATCCAGGCACGCTGCCAGATTGCATAATCGGCGTACTGGATCGGCAGTTCGGCCAGCACCACCTCGCGACCTTGGCTATAGCCTTCATAAAGCTGCACCAACTCATCGATGAGCAAGGGCATCGACCAGCCATCGGCGACGATATGGTGCAAGGTGAGCACCAGCACGTGCTCGTCCTGCGCCAGTTCCAGCAGTTTCACCCGCAGCAGCGGCCCATGGACCAGATCGAACGGCTGCTGGACCTCAAGCGCGACCTGCGCCTGCAAAACCTGCTCCTCCACGGCCCCCAAGGCCTGGCGGGCCAGCTGGAAAGGCTGGTTCGGGTGGATGACCTGCATCAGCTGGCCATCTGCCTCGGCAATGGTCGTGCGCAAGGCTTCATGACGCTGGATCAGCGTCGCAAAGCTGCGCTGCAGGGCTGCCAGGTCAAGCTGCCCCCTGAACCTGAGCGCGGTCGGGATGTTGTAGGCCGAGCCGGTGGGCTCCAGCTGCCAGAGAAACCACTGGCGTTGCTGGGCATAGGACAGCACGGGGCGTTCGACATCGTGCCTGGCTACCGGAATGGGCAGTTGCGCAAGCGTGACGCCCTTGGACGCCAGTTTTTCGAGAAACAGCTTCTGCTGCGCCAGGGGCAGACGGATGAAGCGATAAACCAGGTCTGCGTTTCTGTTGTCCGTGTGCATCTCAAACCGCCTCGAGCTCTGCCATGAAGTCCTGGAGCTCATCCAGGTCTCCGTCGTTTCGGGTACCGAGACTGCCGACCTCTTGTGCAAAGGCCTGCAGGTTCTCTGTCTGGAACAACAACGCGAGTGGCAGGTTCGTACCCAGTTCGATCTGCAGTCGTGCTACCGCCTGGGTTGCCAGCAAGGAGTGGCCCCCCAGCTCGAAGAAGTTGTCGGTAAGAGATACGTTTTCCAGGCCAAGAACTTCAGCCCATACCGCTGCGATCCGACGCTCCAGCTCCGTTTCCGGCGCCACATGGGCCGCCCGGCGCAGGTTGCCGTCAGGCTGTGGCAGGGCCTTGCGGTCCAGCTTGCCGTTCGGTGTCAGTGGCAGGCGTTCCAACAGCAACAGGTGCGCGGGCACCATGTAGTCCGGCAGGCTGGCTTTCAGCCTGGCGCGCAGGGTGTCAAGCAGCGCCGCCCGGGCTTCCTCGCTGGCAACCGACGCTGCATCGGCTGGCACCACATAGCCCAGCAGTTGCTTGCCGCCCGGCGCATCCAGCGCCAGTACCACGGCTTCGCGGACTGCGTCCTGTTGTTGCAGGCGCGCCTCGATCTCGCCAAGTTCGATACGGAAGCCGCGAATCTTCACCTGATGGTCGATACGCCCGGCATATTCGATGACTCCGTCGGCGTCATAGCGCGCCAGGTCGCCGGTGCGATACAGGCGGCCACCCTGCCCGCCGAACGGGTCGGGGATGAAGCGTTCGGCGGTAAGCCCGGGGCGCGCCAGGTAACCACGCGCCAGCCCCGCACCCGCCATGTACAGCTCCCCCACCACCCCTACCGGCAGCGGCGTTCCGGCCTCGCTCAACAGGTAAGCGGCACTGTTGGAAAGCGGCCGGCCGATATTGGCCTGGCCACCTTGGGTGCGCAGGGTGAAGGTCGAGTAGGTTGTGTCCTCCGAAGGCCCGTACAGGTCGTACACCTTGAGCACGTGGCCAGTGCCGTACAACGCGTCGACCAGCCCCTGCTTGAGAGCCTCCCCCGCCAGGTTGATGATGCGTACACCGGACGGCAACTGGCCGGTTTCATGCAGCACCTTGATGGCCGACGGCACCGTGTTGACCAGGCGTACCTGGTCTTTGGCCGGCAGGTGCGGCAGCTCCAGGGCATTGGCCGCCAGTACCGCATAGCCACCCGAGCCCAGGGTCACGAACAGCTCCCAGACCGACAGGTCGAAACAGATCGATGTGGACGCCAACACGCCGCACAGGTCCTGCTGGCTGTACACCGACTGCGCCCAGCCGATCATTGCCACGGCATTGCGATGCTCGATCTGGACGCCCTTGGGATTGCCGGTGGAACCTGAGGTGTAGATGCAGTACGCCAGGTTGTCCGGCGTGCTCACGCACACCGGGTCGGCCGCTTCGTAGCCGTCGAGCAGCAACTGGTCCACCAGCAGCGTTCGCGCCTGGAAGCTGGCCGGCAAACGCTCCTGCAGGTGCGACTGCGACAGCAGCAGGATCGACTGGCTGTCTTCGAGCATGTACACCAGGCGGTCCTGCGGGTAGCCAGGGTCGAGCGGCACGTAGGCGCCGCCCGCCTTGAGAATGGCCATCAGCGCGACCACCATGTCCAGGCCACGCTCCATGGCGACACCTACCAGCACCTCCGGGCCCACGCCAGCCTCGCGCAGTTTGTGGGCCAGCTGGTTGGCCCGTACATTGAGCGCAGCATACGTGAGCGTCTGCTCGCCGTGGATAAGTGCAACTGCGCCTGGCGCAGCAACCACCTGCGCCTCGAACAGCTGATGGATACAGCGGTCGGCCGGGTAACTGGCCGCCGTGCGGTTCCAGTCCTGCACGATACGCTGATGCTGTGCGGCATCGAGCAGCGGCAGGTCGCCGAGTGCAGCAAACGGGTCACTCACCAGCGCGTCAAGCAGCGTACCGAAGTGATGGGCCAGCTGCTCGATTGCCTCGCTGCTCCAGTGCGCACGGTCATGCCGGTACTGGATAGCCAGGCTGTCGCCAAGGCTCACCAGCAGGGTCAGCGGATAGTTGGTCTGCTCGCGCACCTGCACTGGGCCAAACTGCAAGCCACTCGGTGCGCCCTGCCGAAGGGCCTCGGACACCGGGTAACTTTCGAACACCACCAGGCTGTCGAACAGGGCTTCACCGCCAAGGCCGGCCCAGCGCTGCACGTCGTACAGCGGCGTATGTTCGTATTCACGCATGGCCAGGTTGCTGGCCTGCACCTGCCCGATCCATTGCGCAACGCTTTGCTCGCCTTGCGGTGTACCAACCACCGGCAGGGTGTTGATGAACAAGCCGATCTGCGCCTCCACGCCCGCCAGCTCCGCTGGCCGGCCGGCGACCGTTGCACCGAAGCAGACCGACGACTGCCCGGTATAGCGCTGCAGCAGCAACAGCCAGGTAGCCTGTACCAAGGTGTTGACGGTGACACGCTGGGCACGCGCAAAGGCTTCAACCCGCTCGGTACGCCCTGCACCGAATGCCTGGTGATGAACCTGATGGCCCTGGCCATCAGGTTCACCTTTGCGTACGGCCTGGGCCAGGCGCGTCGGCTCGTTGAAGCTGGCCATCTGGCCCTGCCAGAACCGCTCTGCCGCCGCCCTGTCCTGGCGCTGCAACCAGGCGATGTAGTCACGGTAGCTGCCCGCCGCTGCCACCACAGGTTTACCGGCATGACGCTGCAACACCTCACCCAGCAACTGCGAGGTGCTCCAGCCATCCAGAAGGATGTGATGGCAGGTGAAGATCAGGTGATGACGTGCCTGCGCCGTACGCACCAGCACCAGGCGCAACAAGGGTGCCTCGACCAGATCGAAGCCACGCTGCCGGTCGGCTTCCGCCAGGCTGTCCAGCTCCCGCGCCAGCTCATCCTCGTCACGCCAGTCATATTCGCTGAACGGCAGTGTCACCTGCTTGTGCACGACCTGCACCGCCTGGCCCAGGTCCCCCTGCCAGATGAAGCTGCTGCGCAAGATGTCGTGGGCCTGCAAGGCAGCATCCCAGGCCTGTCGGAAGGCTTGTACATCCAGGCCATCCACATCCACGCGCATCTGGTTGATGTAGTTGCCGCTGCCTTGCTCGTAGATGCTGTGGAACAGCATGCCCTGCTGCATCGGCGACAACGGGTAGACGTCGGCGATCTGCGCCACGGCAACCGGCAGCTGGTCGAGCTGCGCCTGGGTCAGGTCGGTCAACGGGAAGTCGGACGGGGTCAGGCCGCGATGTCCACCCTCACAGCAATGCTCGATGATTTCAGCCAAGGCCTGCTGGTAAGCCTGGGCCAGCTGTTCGATGGTTTCGCGGCGATGAATGTCCTGGCTGAAGGTCCACTCCAGGCGTAGCTCGCCGCCATATACCTGACCGTTGACGGTCAACAGGCTGGCCAACGGTGCTTCGGCATCCTGCCTGGCGCCATCGTTCTCCTTGGCGGGGGTGAACAGAGCTGCTTCGCCATCGAAGCTGCCGTCGAACTGCCCGAGGTAGTTGAAGACGATCTGGCCTTCAGGCAATGCTGCAAGGGCCTCGCGGCTCGCGGCATCACCGAGGTAGCGCAGCACGCCATAGCCCAGGCCTTTGTCAGGTACGGCGCGCAGCTGTTCCTTGATGGTCTTGATCGAACTTGCCAGGTCTGCCTGCGGGCTCAACTTTACCGGGTACAGGCTGGTGAACCAGCCTACCGTACGCGTCAGGTCGATACCCGCGAACAGGTCTTCACGGCCATGCCCTTCCAGGCGCACCAGCACTTCGGGCTGGCCGCTCCAGCGGCCAACTGCTTGCGCCAGGGCCGTCAGCAACAGGTCGTTGATCTGCGTGCGATAAGCCACCGAGCAATCCAGCAACAGCCGTTGGGTGCTTGCCACGTCGAGGCGCGTGCTGACCGAGGCCGCATGCTTCAGTTGCCGGCTGCCTTGCGGGTTGTCGCAGGGCAGCATTTCGCTGGCCCCTTGCAACTGCCCCTGCCAGTAGCCCAGTTCCTGTTGCAATGCGGGCGCAGCGGCATAGGTTTGCAAACGCTCGGCCCAGGCTTTGTACGAAGTGGTCTTGGCCGGAAGCTGCAGTGGCTGCCCGGCAGCCAGGTTCTGGTAGGCCTGCTGCAGGTCTTCCAGCAGCACACGCCACGACACGCCGTCTACCGCCAGGTGATGGATGACCAAAAGCAGCCGCTGGCTACCGTCAGGCAGCACAGCGAGCATGGCACGCATCAACGGCCCGTGCTCGAGGTCAAGGCTGCGCTGGGCTTCACTGGCAGCTTGCTGCAAGTGCTCGACGCTGGCGAAATCTCGATGCCAAAGCAACTGGGAGTAGCCCACATCGGCAAATTCAGCCTGCCAGCCCACCCCATGGTCGAACACGCGCAAACGCAGGGCATCGTGATGTTCGAGCAATGCCTGCAATGCCGCATCGAGCGTCGCCGGGGCCAGCGTTTCACCTGGCGTGAGCAGCACCGACTGGTTCCAGTGATGGCGCACGACAACGGGCTGCTCGAAGAACCAGTGCTGAATGGGCGTGAGCGGCGTCACGCCCGTTACCGCACCCTGATCGATCGATACACTGTCGCCGCGATTGGCGAGCCGGGCCAGTGCCTGCACCGTCTGGGCCTCGAACAGGTCCTTGGGCGTGAACTGGATATCCACCTGGCGCGCACGGCTGACCACCTGCAACGAAATGATCGAATCGCCGCCCAGCTCGAAGAAGTTGTCGGTCAGGCCGACCTTCTCCAGCTTCAGCACATCCGCCCAGATCGCCGCGATCTGCTGTTCCAGATCGCTCTGCGGCGCGACGTACTCGTCCTGCAACTGGCGGGCATCCGGCTGCGGCAGGGCCTTGCGGTCCAGCTTGCCGTTCGGCGTCACCGGCAGCTTGCCGAGCAGCAGCAGGTGCGCCGGCACCATGTAGTCCGGCAAACCGGCCTTCAGCGCCTCGCGCAGGCTGTCGCGCAATGCACCTTCGTCTTGCGAGCTGTCGGCAGGCACTACATAGCCCACCAGCTGCTTGCCGCTTGGCCCGTCCTGGGCCAGCACCACGGCTTCCTGCACACTCGGCAGCTCCAGCAGGCGCGCCTCGATCTCGCCCAGCTCGATACGCAAGCCGCGGATCTTCACCTGGTGGTCGATGCGCCCGGCGTAGTCGATCACGCCATCGGCGCGGTAGCGCGCCAGGTCGCCGGTGCGGTACAGGCGCCCGCCGTTGTCGCTGAACGGGTCCGGCACGAAGCGTTCGGCGGTCAGCGCCGGGCGTTGGTGGTAACCACGGGCCAGGCCCACGCCGCCGAGGTACAGCTCGCCGGCACTGCCGCGCACCGCCGGTTGCAGGCTGCCTTCGAGGATATGGGTCTTGAGGTTGTCGATCGGCTGGCCGATCGGCACGCTGATGCTTTCGTCCGGCTGGCAGGTCCAGTGGGTGACGTCGATCGCCGCTTCGGTCGGGCCGTACAGGTTGTACAGGCCCGCCGCCGGCAGGCGCTGCAGGGTCTGGCGGGCCAGCTCGGCCGGCAGTGCTTCACCGCTGCACACCACGCGCTTGAGGCTGACGCAGCTTTCGACCGCTTCGTGGGTCATGAACGCCTGCAGCATCGACGGCACGAAGTGCAGCGTGCTGATGCCGTAATGGTTGATGCATTCCACCAGCAGCTGCGGGTCGCGGTGTGCGCCCGGCTGGGCCACCACCAGGCGCGCGCCGGTCATCAGCGGCCAGAAGAACTCCCACACCGACACGTCGAAGCTGAACGGGGTTTTCTGCAGCACGCTGTCGCTGGCATCCAGGCCGTAGGCTTTCTGCATCCAGCACAGCCGGTTGACCAGCGCCTGATGGCTGTTGCCAGCGCCCTTCGGGCGACCGGTGGAGCCGGAGGTGTAGATCACGTAGGCGAGGTTCAGCGGGGCCACGTCGATGTTCGGGTTGGCATCGCTGTAGCCGTCCAAGTTCTCGGTATCCAGGTCCAGGCTGCGCAGGCCGGCCGGGATCGGCAGGGCTTCGTGCAGGTGCGACTGGGTCAGCAGCAGGGCGATGCCGCTGTCCTCGAACATGTAGCTCAGGCGGTCCTGGGGATATTCCGGGTCCAGTGGCACATAGGCGCCGCCGGCCTTCACGATACCCAGCAGGCCGACGACCATCTCCAGGCTGCGCTCCATGGCGATGCCCACCAGCACGTCCGGGCCCACGCCCTGCTCGCGCAGCTTGTGCGCCAGCTGGTTGCCACGGCGGTTGAGCTCGGCATAGCTCAGGGTCTGCTCGCCAAACACCAGCGCCGGGGCGTCCGGGGTGGCGAGTACCTGGGCTTCGATCAGCTGGTGAATGCTGCGCTCCTTCGGGTATGTCGCCTGGGTTGCGTTCCAGCCTTCGACCATCTGTTGCTGTTCTGGCAGTCCCAGCATTGGCAGCTCGCCAACCACCGCGTCAGCATTCTCCACCAGCGCCTGCAGCAGGTTGGCAAAGTAACCAGCCAGGCGGCCAATGCTCTCGTCGCTCCACAGCGCACGGTCGTGGCTGTACTGCATCGACAGCGTCGTGCCCAGCTCCACCACCAGGGTCAGTGGGTAGTTGGTCTGCTCCTGCACGGCCACGTCGCCGAAGCGCAGGCCACCGGGCGCGCCCTGTTGCAGCGCATCGGCCACCGGGTAGTTCTCGAACACCAGGATGCTGTCGAACAAGGCGTCACCGCCCTGCCCCGCCCAGCGCTGCACGTCGTACAGCGGGGTGTGCTCGAACTCGCGCACGGCAAGGTTGCCGGCCTGCACCTGGCCGACCCACTCGGCCACGGTCTGCTCGGCGCGCGGGGCGCCAATCACCGGCAAGGTGTTGATGAACAGGCCGATCTGCTCCTCTATGCCCGGCAGGTCTGCCGGGCGGCCGGCGACCGTGGCGCCGAAGCAGACGCTGGCCTGACCGGTGCAGCGCTGCAACAGCAGCAGCCAGGCCGATTGCACCAGGGTGTTGACCGTGACCCGGTTGGCCCGGGCGAAGGCTTCGATGCGTGCGGTCTGCTCGCGGTCGAAGGCCAGTCGGTGGTCGCCATGGCCGCTGCCGTTTGCGCCTGCGCTGCCGGCGATGGCCTGGGCCAGACGGGTCGGCTCGTCCAGGGCCGCAAGCTGGCCTTTCCAGAAGGCTTCGGCAACGGCCGCGTCCTGGCCCTGCAGCCAGGCGATGTAGTCGCGGTAGTGCGTGGCCTGGGCCTGCGGCGCCAGGCCGGCATAGCGCTGCAGCACTTCACCCAACAGGCGCGAGGTGCTCCAGCCGTCCATGAGGATGTGATGGTTGGTATAGATCAGGTGGTGGCGGGTATCGCCCGTGCGCACCAGTACCAGGCGCAGCAGCGGCGCGGCAGACAGGTCGAAGCCGCGCTGGCGCTCACCCTCGGCCAGGGCTTGCAATGCCTGCACCAGCGCCGGCTGGCCACGCCAGTCGTGCTCGCTGCACGGCAGTTCGACGGCCTTGCGTACCACCTGCACGGCCTGCTCCAGTTCGCCCTGCAGGATGAAACCGCTGCGCAGGATGTCGTGGGCATCGAGCGTGGCCTGCCAAGCCTGCTGGAAACGCTGCACATCCAGCCCATCCACATCCACGCGCAGCTGGTTGATGTAGTTGCCGGCCTGCTGGTCGTAAAGGGTGTGGAACAACATGCCCTGCTGCATGGGTGACAGCGGGTACACATCGGCGATCTGCCTGGGCTCCAGCGGCAAGCTGTCCAGTTGCGCCTGGGTCAGCGCGGCCAGTGGGAAGTCCGACGGCGTCACGCCCTGGTGCCGGGCATCGCAGCAGTGCTCGACCAGCTCTGCCAACGCCTGCCCGTAGGCCTGGGCCAGCTTCTCGATGGTGGCCGGGTGATGAACGTCGGCGCTGTAGGTCCACTCCAGGAACAGCTCGCCGCCGTACACCTGGCCGGTGATGCTCAGCCAGTTGCCCAGTTGTGCGCCGGCACATTGGGTACGGCCTGCGCTTTCCCCGCTCGGGGTGAACAGGGCGCCGGCCTCGGCATCGAAGCTGGCATCGAACTGGCCCAGGTAGTTGAAGGTGACACGGGCCTGGGTGGCACGCTCGAGCCGGTCACGCACTTCAGCATTGCCGAAGTAACGCAACAGGCCGTAGCCGAGGCCTTTGTCCGGCACGCCGCGCAGTTGCTCCTTGATCGCCTTGATCGACTGGCCAAGGTCCTGGGCGGGTGTGAGGCGCACCGGGAACAGGCTGGTGAACCAGCCCACGGTGCGGCTGAGGTCGAGGTCGTCGAACAGGTCTTCGCGGCCATGGCCCTCCAGCAGTACCTGCACGTTATCCCCTGCGCTCCACCGGCACAGGGTACGCGCCAGCGCGGTCAGCAGCAGGTCGTTGATCTGCGTGCGGTAGGCCGCCGGGGCCTGTTTCAGCAGCTTGGCGGTGCGCTCGGCGTCCAGCCGCGTGGCGGCGGTGCGGGCATGGGTATTGGCCAGGCTGCCCTGCGGGTTGTCACGCGGCAGTTCGCCGTTATCGCCGGCCAGGGCCTGCAGCCAGTAGTCCCGCTGTGCTTGCAGCGCCGGGCTGCCGGCATGGCTGACCAGGCGCTCGGCCCAGGTTTTTACCGAGGTGGTCTTGGCGGGCAGGCTCACGGCCTGGCCGTTCAGCAGTTGCCGGTAGGCCGCTTGCAGGTCTTCGAGCAATACCCGCCACGACACGCCGTCGACCACCAGGTGATGGACCACCAGCAACAGACGCTGCTGGCCATCGGCGAAATCGAACAGTTCGGCACGCAGCAGCGGCCCGTGCTCCAGGTTCAGGCTGGCCTGTACCTGGTTGCCGGCGGCGTCCAGTTCATTCAGTGCGCCCAGGTTGCGCTGGCGCAGCAGTGGTGCATTGGCCAACGGCTGGAAGCGCGCCTGCCACTGGCTTTCGCCACGATTGAAGCGCAGGCGCAGGGCATCGTGCTGTTCGACCACGGCGCGCAGGGCTGCCTCCAGGTGTTGCACCTGCACCGGGCTGGCCGGCTCGAGCAATACCGACTGGTTCCAATGCGCCGGCTGGGCGATATCCATATCGAAGAAACGCGCCTGGGCCGGCAGCAACGCCACATCGCCGCTGGTGGCGGTGTCCGCTGCCGCGGCCGCAACCGCTTGCTTGGCCTCGATGCGCTTGGCTACCTGGGCCAGCTGGGCGATGGTCTGTTGTTCGAACAACTGCTTGGGGGTAATCCTGATGCCCTGGCGTTTGGCCCGGGCGATGATCTGCAGGCTGAGGATCGAGTCGCCGCCCAGTTCGAAGAAGTTGTCGGTGCTGCCGACCTGCTCCAGCTTGAGCACATCGGCCCACACGGCGGCCAGCTTTTCCTCGATATCACCTTGCGGCGCCACGTAGCCACGGCTGACCGCGCCCGGTGCCGGCAAGGCGCGCTTGTCGAGCTTGCCGTTGGCAGTCAGTGGCAGGCGCTCCAGCAAAAGTATCTGCGCCGGCACCATGTAGTCCGGCAGGCGCGCCTGCAATTGCGCCTGCAGTTGCTGCACGGTCACGCCTGCGTCGGCCACCCCGTAGCCCACCAGCTGCAAGCGCTCGGCGTCACCCTCCAATGGCAAGGCCAGTACCACGGCCTCGCTGACACCGGGCAGACCGGCCAGTACCCGGCCGACTTCACCCGGCTCCACGCGATAGCCACGGATCTTCACCTGATCGTCGGCACGGCCGATGAACTCGACCAGGCCGTCGGCAGTCAGCCTCGCGCGGTCGCCGGTGCGGTACAGGCGTGTACCACCCTCGCTCGGCACGAAGCGTTCGGCGGTCAACGCTGGCTGGCCCAGGTAGCCCTGGGCGACGCCTTGCCCGCCCAGGTAAAGCTCACCGGGCACCTGCGCCGCCATCGGGTTGAGGTAGCCATCCAGCACCTGGGCGCAGGCGTTGCCCAGCGGGCGCCCGACCGGCACCGTGCGGCAACCTGGCAGCGGCTGCCCCGGCTCGAAGGTGAGCACGCCGACTGTGGTTTCCGTCGGGCCGTAGTGGTTGATGACCCGGCAGGTCGGGCGCAGCTCGCGGATTTTTTCCAACAGGCCCCAGCTGCATGCCTCACCCCCCAGGATCAGCGCCTCGGCGGGCAGCACATCGGTGGCGCGGGCCGCTTGCAGCAAGCCTTGCAGGTGGCTCGGCACCAGCTTCAGCACGCCGACCTGGTGCTGCGCCATGTAGCTGGCGAAGCCATCCGGGTCGAATGCCAGTTCCTGTGGCAGCAGGTGCAGCAGGCGGCCCGAGGCCAAGGCACCGAACAGCACGGTGTGGCCCAGGTCGGCTGCGGTGGTGGAGACCATCGCCATGCTGGCCTCGGCCGGCAGTTGCAAGCGTTCCAGCACCGCCTGGGTGTAGCTGGCAAGTGCGCCGTGGCTGACCAGCACGCCTTTCGGCTGGCCGGTCGAGCCCGAGGTGTAGATCAGATAGGCTGGTTGTTCGGCGGCGATGGCTACCTCGACCGGGCTGTCGCTGCAGGTTGCCCAGGCGGTGTGATCGCAGGCAATCAGCTGCACGCCGTCCAGGCCGGCGAAGCGCTGGTCGCCCGGCTCATGCAGAAGTACGGCGGCGCCACTGTCGGCAACCAGTTGTAGCAGGCGCTCCTGCGGCTGCTGGGTGTCAAGCGGCAGGTAGGCGGCGCCGGTCTTGAGCACCGCCAGCAAGGCGCCGACCCACTCGATGGAGCGCGGCAGGCTCAGGGCGACGATGCTGCCGACACCGACGCCGCGCTGGCGCAGGTAGTCGGCCAGGCGGTTGGACGCCGCCTCCAGCCCGGCCTGGGTCATGAACCGGTCACCGGCACGCACACCGCCGTGGGCCTGGCCTTGCGCCATTGCCTGGCGCCACAAAGCGAGGAAGTCGCCGTGCGGGTAGGCCTGCGTGGCTGCTGGCAGCAGCGTCGCCATTTGCGGGCTGTCGACGATCGCCTGCTGCGGGTCGCGGGCCAGCGCATCCAGCACCTGGCGCAGCGAAGCGGCCATGCGTTCGATGGTGGCCTGCTCGAACAGGTCGGTGGCGTAGGTGAAGTAGCCTTCGATGCCGTCGGCCTTGTCGGAGAAGTCGAACGCCAGGTCGAAGCGGGCGTCGCCGCCGTCACGGGCAAAACCTTCCACCTCCAGCGCGCCCAGGCGCCTGCGCCCTGCATCGCTGGCGGCCACGTGCTGGTTGATCTTGAACTGGAACAGCGGGTTGTGGGCCAGGTTGCGCTCGGGCAGCAAGGCATCGACCAGGTGCTCGAACGGCAGTTCCTGGTGCGACTGGGCGCCGCCTATCACGTCTTTGACCTGCTCCAGCAACGTGGCGAAGGTGGCGCGCTCGTCCACCTGCACACGCAAAACCTGGGTATTGATGAAGAAGCCGATCAGGCCTTCCAGCTCCTTGCGGTTGCGCCCGGCATTCGGGGCACCGATGCGGATATCGGCCTGGCCGCTGTAACGCGACAACACAACCGCCATTGCGGCCAGTACCAGCACGAACAACGTGTGGCCACCCTTGCGCGCCTGGCTGCGCAGGGCCTCGGCCTGCTCGGCGCCTATATCCACGCGCACCACCGCGCCACGCTGGCTGGGCGTGGCCGGGCGCTCGAAGTCCAGCGGCAGGCTCAGCACCGGCTGCTCGTCGCCCAGCTGGGCCTGCCAGTAGGCCAGCTGGCGCTGCGCTTCACCGGCCTCGAGCCAGGCGCGCTGCCAGATGGCGTAGTCGGCGTACTGGATCGGCAGCGCCGGCAACTCGGCCTGCCGGCCTTCGGCCAGGGCGCTGTACAGCCGGATGAATTCCTGCACCAGTACATCGCTGGACCAGCCATCGGAGATGATGTGGTGCATGCTCAGCGCCAGCACGTGGTGATCGGCGGCCACGCGCAGCAGGGTCACCCGCAGCAGCGGACCGGTCAGCAGGTCGAAGGGCTGCTTGAGAGCCGCATCCACGGCCACGCTCAGCGCTGCCTCATCGACGGCACCGTCGAACATCACCCGTTCCAGCGCCAACGGGCAGTGCTCGAGGATTTCCTGGTAGAACTCGCCCTCCTCCGAGGCAAAGCGCGTGCGCAGCGATTCGTGGCGTTGCACCAGCGCATCCAGCGCCTGTTGCAGCACCGCCTGGTCCAGGGCGCCCTTCAGGCGTACCGCCATCGGCACGTTGTAGGCCGGGCTGTCGGGCTCCAGCTGCCAGAGAAACAGCAGACGCTGCTGGGCGTAAGACAGCGGAATACGCGCCAGGCCCTGGCGCGCAGGCACGATGGGCAGCAGGCGGAAGCTCTGCCCGCTGGCCTGCATCTTTTCCAGGATCTGCTGGCGTTGCTCCACGGGGAGGCCAACGAAACGTTGGGCGATGCGTTGTGCGGCAGTAAGTTCCATGTCAGGCCTCTGTGAATGCATTCATCATTTGTTCGATATCGCTCAGGCCATCGTCGGAGAGCGACAGGCCCTGCTCGTCCAGTGCCTGGGCGAACGCGCGTAGTTCCGGGTGGCTGAAGATCAGCCGCAGGGGGATGTCCAGCCCCAGCTCGACGTTGATCCGCGACACGGCCTGGGCCGCCAGCAAGGAGTGGCCGCCCAGCTCGAAGAAGTTGTCGTTCAGGCCGACCCGGGCAACGTTGAGCAACTGCGCCCAGATGCTCGCCAGCTGCTGCTGCCGCTCGCTCTGCGGCGCCTGGTAGTCATGCTGCGGCTGGTTCGGGTCGGGCAGCGGCAGGGCCTTGCGGTCGAGTTTGCCGCTGGGGGTCAGCGGCATGCTCGGCAGGGTCACCAGGTAGGCCGGGATCATGTAGTCCGGCAGGCTGGCCTTGAGGTACTGCTTCAGGGCCTGGCGCAGATCGCCACGGTAGCCTTCGGCCGGCACCGCATAGGCGCACAGCTGCTTGCCACTGGGCAGGTCGATGGCCAGCACTGTGGCTTCGCGAACGTCCGGGTGCGCCCGCAGGTACTGCTCGATCTCGCCCAGCTCGATACGGAAGCCGCGCACCTTCACCTGGTGGTCGACCCGGCCGCGATAGGCCAGCTGGCCGTTTTCGTCGTAGCAGCCGAGGTCGCCAGTGCGGTACAGGCGGCCACCGCCAACCGGGTCGAACGGGTCGGGGATGAAACGCTCGGCGGTGAGTGACGGCCGCTGGTGATAGCCGCGCGCCAGGCACCCTGCCCCGCCGATGAACAGCTCGCCGGGCACGCCCACCGGTGTCGGCGCCAGGCCATCGTCCAGGGCATGCAGGGTACGCCCCGGCAAGGCACGGCCGATCGGTACGCCGCCCTGGCTGACCTGCTCCACGGTCATCTGCGAGCAGTCGTAGGTGGTGGCGACCACGGTGGCTTCGGTCGGGCCGTAGGTATTCAGCAGGCGCACCGCTGGCGGGCCGTCGGCCAGCCAGGCGCGCAGGGCATCTTCCGGTACCGCCTCCCCCCCCACGTGAATCTGCTTCAGCCGGCCATAGGCCTCGGGGGCTCGGCGCTCCAGCGCCAGCAGCCGCCAGTAGGCCGCCGGCAGGTCGGCCACGGTCACGCCGTGGCGGTTGATTTCCTCCAGCAGGGTGGCGGTGTCCCACAGCCGCAGGTCGCGCAGCACCACACAGGCGCCCTTGGCCAGCGGCGGGAAGAACTGCTCGATGAAGCCATCGAAACTGATGGTGGCGAACTGCAGCACGCGATCGCCCGGGCTGAGGCGCGAATAGTCACCGGCCACCTGGCAGAACAGCGACAGGGCCTGGTGGTCGATGGCCACGCCCTTGGGCATGCCGGTGGAGCCGGAGGTGTAGATGACGTAGGCGAGGTTGTGCGGTGCCGCCAGGTTGGCCAGCGGTTCGGCGGGCCAGGCGTGCAGCCACTCGGTGCCCGGCTCCAGTACCACGCAGGGCAGTTGCTTGCCCAGTTGCAGGCGCTCACGCGAAGGAGCATCGGCCAGCAGCAGGCCGATATTGCTGTCCTCGACCATGTAGGCCAGGCGTTCCTGCGGGTAGTCCGGGTCCAGCGGCACATAGGCGCCACCCGCCTTGTGAATGGCGATCAGCGCCAGGGCCATGCCCAGGCCGCGCTCGACAGCCACGCCGACCAGGCAGTCCGGCCCCACGCCCAGCGCCCGCAGGCGGTGGGCCAACCGGTTGCTGCTGCGGTCCAGTTCGGCGTAGGTCATCTGCTGGTCATCGAAGACCAGCGCCAGTGCATCCGGCCGCTCACGCGCCTGGCGCTCCAGCAACTGGTGTGCGCACAAGCCGCTGCCAGCCTGGGATGCCGGGTTCCAGCCGTAGGTCAGCTGCTGGCGTTCGGCACTGCCAAGGAAGTCCAGCTCGGCAATGCAGCGCTGCGGTTCGGCGCAGATGGCGTGCAGCAGTGCCTGCCAATGCCCGGCCATGCGCTCGATACGTGCGGCATCGAACAGGTCGGTGGAATAGTTGAACGAGGCGGTTACGCCATCGGTGCGTTCCAGGGTGTTGAGCGAGATGTCGTACTGCGCGCCCGGCTCCAGCAGGTCCACTTCCTTGACCTGCAGGCCGTGCAGGGCATCGCCGGACACCTGCTCGCCAAGGTCGCGCAGGTGATTGTACAGCACCTGGAAGAACGGGTTCACACCTTGGGCACGATCGGGGTACAGGGCCTCGGCTACTTCGAGGAACGGCACATCCTTGTTGGCCTGGGCCTGCAAGGTAGTTTCCTTGATCGCCGCCAGCAACTGCGGGAAAGGCTGGCTGCCATCGACACTGATACGGGCCACCACCACGTTGATGAAGAAGCCGATCAGCCCTTCCAGTTCCAGGCGGTTGCGGTTGGTGACCGGCACGCCGATGTTGAGCGTGTCCTTGCGGCTGTAGCGCGACAGCACGATCGCATAGGCCGCCAGGAACACATGGAACAGCGTGGCGTTGGATGCCACCGCCAGGGCTCGCAGGCGCTCGGTGAGGGCCTGTGGCAGGCGCACGTCGAAGCGGCTGCCCTGGTAGCTTTTGACCTGCGGGCGAACGCGGTCGGCAGGCAGTTCCAGCACTTCGAAGTCGTCTTCCAGGCGGGCCTTCCAGTAGTCGATCTGCGCCTGCATCTGCCCCTCGGCCAACCACTTGCGCTGCCAGGCGGCGAAGTCGGCGTACTGCACCGGCAATGGTTCGATGGTTTGCGTCTGGCCCGTGGCGGCGGCGTTGTAGGCGGCGGCGAACTCGCGCACCAGCAGGCTCATCGACCAGCCATCGGAGACGATATGGTGCAACGTCAGCGACAACAGGTGCTCCTGCTCATGCACCTTGAACAGCCGCGCGCGCAGCAGGGGGCCGTGCTCCAGGTCGAACGGCACGAAGGCTTCTGCTTCCAGCTTGCGCATCTGCGCGGCGTGGTCCTGGCCGCTGAGGTCTTCGAAACCGATCGCTACCGTGGTGGCCGGCAGGATGCGCTGCCAGGGTACGCCGTCGGCCTCGACGAACACCGTGCGCAACGACTCGTGGCGAGTTACCAAGACATCCAGTGCAGCCTGCACTGCACAGTGGTCGAGGTGGCCCTGCATGCGCACGGCCATCGGTGTGTTGTAGGCCAGGCTTTCGGGGTTGAGCTTCCAGAACAGCCACTGGCGGTTTTGCGAGCGGGACACCGGCAGCGGTTGCTGGCGGTCGAGGATCTCGATGTCCAGGCCGGCGCCCTGCTCGCCTTCAGCCACTGCCTGGGCAAAGGCCTGCAGGTCGACGGTGTCGAACAGGCTGCGCAGCGGGATATCCAGGTCCAGTTGCTTGCGTATCCGCGATACCGCCTGGGTGGCCAGCAGCGAATGGCCGCCAAGGGCAAAGAAGTTGTCGCTCAGGCCTACCTGCGGTACTTGCAGGACTTGCGCCCAGATCTGCGCCAATTGCGTTTGCAGTGGGGTCTGCGGCGCCTGATAGGCCACCTGGGTGGCGACGGGCTCCGGCAGCGCCTTGACATCGACCTTGCCGTTGACCGTGACCGGCAGGTGCTCCAGCACCATCAGGTGGGTCGGCACCATGTGCTCGGGCAGCAGGCTCTTGAGGCTGGCGCGGATCGATTCCTGCCAGGCCAGCCTGTCGACCGGCATCTGGCTCGGCACCAGCCAGGCAGCCAGTTGCAGTTGCGGCGCCTGGCCATGCACGCGGACCAGGGCGTTGGTGACACCGCCCAGGGCACGCAGCTGGTTTTCGATTTCGGCCAGTTCCACGCGATAGCCACGGATCTTCACCTGGCCATCCATGCGCCCGGCGAACTGCAGGTCGCTGCCTTGGCGTACCCAGTCACCGCTGCGGTACAGGCGCTGGCCGTGGCTGCCATTCGGGTCGGGGACGAAGCGCTCGGCGGTAAGTGCCGGGCGGTTCAGGTAGCCACGGGCCAGGCCGGCGCCACCGATGTACAGCTCGCCTTTCGCTTTGGCCGGCAGGGGTTGCAGGCAGCGGTCGAGCACCGCGACGCGGGTGTTGGCCAGTGGCTGGCCGAGGCTGGCCTGCTCGTTCAGTTCGGCGACCAGCACACCGACGGTGGTCTCGGTCGGGCCGTAGTGGTTGAACACCTTCAGCGCCGGGGCCAGGTTGCGGACCTTGCCCAGCAGGCTCGGGCTGATGGCCTCGCCACCGAGCACCAGGCACTGCGCCGGCAACGCCGAGCGGCCAGCCACCAACATGGCTTCCAGGTGCGACGGTACGATCTTCAGCGCGTCTACCTGGTGCTCGGCCAGGTAGGCGGCGAAGCCTTCGGCATCCAGCACCTGCTCGCGTAGCAGCAAATGCAGCGTGTGGCCGCCGCACAGGGCGCCGAACAGCATGGTGTGGCCAAGGTCGGCAGCCGGGGTCGAGACTTGAGCCATGCTGCGGATACGCTCGACCGGCAGGCGCGCGGCTATGGCTTCGACGTAGTTGGCGAGGGCGCCGTGGCTGATCGCCACGCCCTTGGGCTGGCCGGTGGTGCCGGAGGTGTAGATCACGTAGGCCAGGTTGGCCGGCGCCGGGGCGATGCGGGCGGCGCTACCGTTGCCGGTTTGCGCCCAGTCCAGGCACTGCACGCCCTCGGGCAGTTCGGCCTGCCAGTTAGCGGGCGCCAGTACCAGGCGCGTGCCGCTGTCGGCAAGCATGTAGGCCAGGCGTTCGGCCGGCTGCTCGGGCTCCAGCGGCAGGTAGGCGCCACCGGCCTTGAGTACGCCGAGGATGCTGGCGAGCATGCCCACACTGCGGTCGGCCAGCACGCCGACCAGTGTGTCCGGCCCTGCACCGGCCCCCGCCAACCAACCTGCAATGGCCTCGGCGCGGGCATCGAGCTCGGCGAAGCTGGCCTGCTCGCCCGCAGCCATCACCGCCGTGCGTTCGGGGTGGCGGCTGGCGGCCGAGGCAAAACGCTGGTGAACCAGCAGCGTTGCGTCAGCCTGCGCAGGCGCGCCAATGGCTGGGGCCAGGCCTGGCAATGGCAACTCGCCGACTGCGCCACCCGCTTCGTCGGCCAATGCCTGTACCAGGGCAAGCCACTGTTCGCCAAGGGCTTCGACGGTGGCCGTATCGAATACGTCGGTCGCATAAGTGAACGCTGCGTGCAGCTGCCCCGCTCGCTCATGAGTATCCAGCGCCAGGTCGAAGCGGGCGCTGTGCTTTGCCAGCACGACCGGCGCCAGGCTCAGGCCGGAGCGGGTCTCGATGGCTTGCACGTCCGCCACCTGCGCCTGGTGGTTGAACAGCACACGGAACAGCGGGCTCTCGCTGCTGCGCGGCAGGTCCAGGGCTTCGACCAGTTGCTCGAACGGCAGGTCCTGGTGGCTTTGCGCGCCTACGGCGGTTTCGCGCACGCGCTGGAGCAGGCCGGTGATGTCCAGCAGCGGGTCGATTTCGGTGTGCAGTACCTGGGTATTGATGAAGCAGCCGATCAGCCCTTGGCTTTCGGCGCGGTTGCGGTTGGCGATGGGCACGCCGACACGGATCGCCAACTGGCCGCTGTAGCGCTGCAGCAGCAGCTTGAAGGCTGCCAGCAGGACCATGAACAGGGTGACGTTATGTTTGCGTGCCAGGCCGCGCAGGCGTTCGGCAACATCTGCAGCGATGGGGAACTCGTGACGTGCGCCGCGATAGCTGGGGCGGCCCTGGCGGCTGCGGTCCAGTGGCAGTTCCAGCGGCGAATGGTCGTCGCCCAGGCGCGCCTGCCAGTAGGCCAGCTGGCGCTCCTGCTCACCGGCCTGGAGCCAGCTGCGCTGCCACAGGGCGTAGTCGCGGTACTGGATCGGCAGCGGTTCCAGGCGGGCTTCGCTGCCGGCCACGGCGGCGTCGTACAGGTGCAGGAATTCGTCGATCAGCACGTTCATCGACCAGCCGTCGGCGACTATGTGGTGCAGGGTGAGCAGCAGGATGTGCTCCTGTGCCGCCAGTTGCAGCAGGCGCACACGCAGCAGCGGGCCGCTGGCCAGGTCGAAGGGGGCCAGGGCTTCGGCTTCGGCGATGGTTTCGATGGCGGCCTGACGGGCGCCTTCGCCCAGGCCGGCCAGGGCATCCTGGTGCAGCTGCAACGGGGCAGCGCTGGCATCGACCTGCTGGCGCACGTCATCGCCGTCGGCGACGAAGCGGGTGCGCAGGGTTTCGTGGCGGGCCACCAGGGCATCGAAGGCGTGCTGCAGGGCGGCCAGGTCCAGCGGGCCCGTCAGGCGCACGGCCATGGGCAGGTTGTACGCTGCACCTTGCGGGTCGAGTTGCCAGAGGAACCACATGCGCCGCTGGGCGTACGACAGCTGATCACGCTCGGCCACCTCCACCCCGGGCGCAATCGGCAGCACGGAAAAATCCATGCCCTCGCCCTGCAGCGCCTTTAGGAACAGGCGGCGCTTGTCGGGGCTGAGTTCGATGAAGCGGCGGGCGAGCTTGAGCGTTTGGTCGGCATTCATGTCGAGCGGTGTCCTGGCAGTCGAGCGGTAACTGTCAGACGAAGGTGTGGGGGGCTGATTTAGTGGAGGATTCCTGGGCTTGGGAAGTCGCCTTGTCGGGCCTCTTCGCGGGTAAACCCGCTCCCACAGGGTCATCACCGACCTCAGTGTCAGTACAGTACCTGTGGGAGCGGGTTTACCCGCGAAGCAGGCAGCGCGATGGATGGCACGGGCTTCGCCCGTGTTCGCGGGCACGCCCGCTCCCACAGGAGTTGTGCATACCCTGAGGCATTCTGCTTAACCTGAGGCATGCACAATCCCTGTAGGAGCGGCTTTAGCCGCGAAAGGGCCAGCCCAACCAATACAAGGATCAGCGCAGCAAACCCAACTCGGCATCATCCAGCAGCGCCTTGGCCATGGCTGCGAAGTAATGCGAAGCCCAGAGCATCTGCTGATCGCCGTCCATCAAACCGGTCAGTGACAAGTCGCGTGCATAGCCCATCAGTTCCGAGGCTTGCTCCCGGGCGCTGCGGCAGGGGATGCCCTCAGCGATACGGAACAGCGGATGGGTTTGGCCTTCGCCTTGGTAGAAGTAGGTGACACCGGGGGTGGTTTTGGTTTCGTCGGTCATGGAATGGTCATCATATGAGTTATGTGCCACCCGTCCGTTTCCACACATTGGGGTGACAGCTGCACACGGGGTGGAAAACCAGGCATATGATGAACCCGGTAGGCCCGAAAGCCTCCCGCGTACAGCTGTCGTGTCAACAATCATCATATGTCTTGCCAGGTTTCCACACCCGATCGCTGAACCGTCAGCGACAGGCAAAGCCTAGAGTGCGGGATTTGCAGGAACAATCAGACGCGTGTCGACAGAGGTTGTAGGGTATTTCGCAGGGGGTGGAGTTGCCAGTCCCGAGGCGTAGGAAGAGTCTGGGATTGTTGTAGGTTGCTGGGGGCATGTCTGGAGAATGCATCTGGGCTGACAGGTGTTCGCCATGACAGGTTCAGCGCCTATGAGATCGAGCGCCGCCCGCGCGGCGCATCGCGACGCAAGGCCGCTCCCACATCTATTTCGGGCCAGTCACTCCTGCTTGCTCCGCACTCGCACCCGGGGTGCATGCCTGGGGATTGCAGAAAAGCAGTGGCGACACTTTCAATATCGAATGGGACAGACAAGGCGGACAGAGGTGACTTAACAGGCTGGACTGGCCCGAAACAGATGTGGGAGCGCAGTACCTTGAGATCTGTCAGCGCAACAACTCGGAATGCCCCTGCGCCATCGCCACCACCACCTTGCGCTTGCCGGTAAACGGCGACCGCGCATGCGCCGCAAGCATGTTATCCAGCATCAGCACATCGTTCTCCAGCCAAGGGAAGCTGATGGTGCATTCATCCAACACCCCGCGCACTTCATCGAGCAGCGAATCCTCGATGGTCGTACCGTCGCCGTAGTACACGTTACGCGGCAGGTCCTCCTCCTCAACGATGTCCATCAACGACTCGCGCACTTCTGGCTGCAGGTTCGACACATGGAACAGGTGCGCCTGGTTGAACCATACATCCTCCCCGGTGGCCGGGTGGCGCGCCACCACCTGGCAGCGCTGGCGGGTGCGCAATTCGCCGTCATCCTTCCAGATGCACTCGATGGCATGCGCCCGGCAATAGGCCTCGACCTGGCGCGGGTCTTCAGTGTTGAACACCTGCGACCATTCCACATCAAGGCCATTGCCGTAGTTGCGCACATACATCAGCCCCTTCTCCACCAGCCGCTCACGAATGCGCGCCGGCATGCGCCGGTAAACCTCGCGGCTGTCGGCAATCGGCGTCTCGCCACCGGTCTCGGCGGGGATCACGCTGTAGAACCAGATCTTCATCGGCCATTCCAGGGTATAGGCCTGCTCGTTGTGCAG
This sequence comes from Pseudomonas sp. TE3-3-F2023, assembly GCF_036784815.1. Classification (NCBI taxonomy): domain Bacteria; kingdom Pseudomonadati; phylum Pseudomonadota; class Gammaproteobacteria; order Pseudomonadales; family Pseudomonadaceae; genus Pseudomonas; species Pseudomonas sp. TE3-3-F2023. The sequence continues at coordinate 5,097,904 of NZ_CP145113.1, forward strand.
AGGGATGCTCTGGTGCGCTGGGTATTCGGTGGATGTGTACACGCCCTTGGTCACGTTGCTGCGCGGGGTGGAGCCAAACTCGTAGTTGAGCAGCGGGTGGCCGAAGGAAGCGGCGAACTGGCGGAAAGCCTCTGCGCCACCCACCTCGAACCCGCGAAACAGAATGCCGCCGGCCTGCAGCAAGTGCTGGTCCACCAGCGGCTGCAAATCGGCAAAGGCTTCCAGCAGGTCGATACCCGGCTCCGGCGCGCGCACCAGCAGCGGCAGGTTGCCGCGCGCGGCGTCCAGCGGTTCGATCGCAAAGCTCAGCAGTTCACTCATGTCCGGTCACCTCAGGCCAGGGCCGCATAGGCGGCAAAATCGGGATGTGCGCCATGTCGGCGCCTGACTGAATGAACGAGCGGGCGCTGGGGAAATTCACTTGGGCCGCACACACAGGTAAAGCCTGTGCGCGCCGGTTCGTCTGAACGATGTGCACCCTTCTATCGCCCAGGAACCGTACATGACTCGCCAGCTCCTGCTCCTAGCCCTGCTCGCCGTGGCCCCTGCCGCGTGGTCGGCAGAGCCATGCGCCGTGGAAATCCATGGCACCGACCAGATGACCTTCGACAAGGCCACCATCACCGTGCCCAAGGCCTGCGCCGTGTTCACCGTCACGCTCACCCACCCTGGCGCCATGCCGAAGAACGTGATGGGCCACAACTGGGTGCTGAGTACCCAGGCCGACATGCAAGGCGTGCTGGACGACGGCCAGAAAGCCGGCGAAGCGCTGGACTACGTTAAGCCCGGCGACACCAGGGTGATCGCTCACACCCGCCTGATCGGCGGCGGTGAAACAGACAGCGTCAGCCTCGACACCCGATCGCTGAAGGCAGGTACCGCGTACAGCTTCTACTGCTCGTTCCCTTTCCACAGCACCTTGATGAAAGGCTCCCTGACCCTCGGCAGCTGACCCGCCCCAACCTCACCAGCGAGATCACGCTTCATGAAAACCTCCTCCCCCGGGGCCATCCGCGAATTGCTGGGCCTGCTGAAACCTTACCGCCCGGCGGTAATCGTCTCGGTGCTGCTGGGCATGCTCGGCGGCCTGGCCGTGACCGCCCTGCTGGCCACCGTCAACCAGGGCCTGCATGCCGCCGGCGGCATGAGCCAGGGCGTGATCCTGGCCTTCGCCGGCCTGTGCGTGCTGGCCCTGGTCAGCAGCGTGGCAGCCGACAGCGGCACCAACTACGTTGGGCAGAAAGTCATCGCCAGGCTGCGCAAGGACCTCGGCGCCAAGGTGCTGTCGGCGCCGATCGAGCAGATCGAGCGCTACCGCACCCACCGCCTGATCCCGGTGCTGACCCGCGACGTCGACACCATCAGCGACTTTGCCTTCGCCTTCGCCCCGCTGGCCATCTCGCTCACCACCGTGACTGGCTGCATGGCCTACCTGGCCTGGCTGTCGTGGCCGATCTTCCTCATCACCCTGGCGGCCATCGGCATCGGCAGTGGCATTCAGTACGTGGCCAGGCAGAAAGGCGTGGCCGGCTTCAACGCTGCCCGCGATGCCGAAGACAACCTGCAGAAGCACTACTCGGCCATCGCCGAGGGCGCCAAGGAGCTACGCATCGACCGTCGCCGCCGCCATGCCATGCTGACCCGCAACATCCAGGGCACCGCCGACTTCATCGCCAACACCCATATCCGCGCCATCAACATCTTCGTCGCGGCCAAGAGCCTGGGGTCGATGCTGTTCTTCGTGGTCATCGGCCTGACCCTGGCCCTGCAATCGCTATGGCCGAGCAACGACCCGGCGGTGATGAGCGGCTTCGTGCTGGTGCTGCTGTACATGAAAGGCCCGCTGGAAACCTTGATCGGCAACCTGCCGATCCTCGGCCGCGCCCAGGTGGCGTTCCGCCGCATTGCCGACCTGTCCGAGCGCTTCTCCTCGCCCGAGCCGCACCTGCTGCTGGAGCCGCCGGTCAAGCGCGCCGCCCCGGCCAGCGCGCACCTGGAGCTGCACAACGTCGAGTACGCCTACCCGCCGGTGGACGGCAACGAACCGTTCCGTGTCGGGCCGGTGAACCTGAGCATCGAGCCGGGCGAGATCCTGTTCATCGTTGGCGAGAACGGCTGCGGCAAGACTTCGCTGATCAAGCTGCTGCTGGGCCTGTACACCCCGCAACGCGGCGAAGTGCGCCTGAACGGCAAGGCCGTCGGCCCGGAGGGGCTGGATGACTATCGCCAGCTGTTCACCACGGTGTTCGCCGACTACTACCTGTTCGACGACTTGCCCGAGCACGAACACAGCCTGCCCAGCGATGCCACGCGCTACCTGGAGAGACTGGAAATCGCCCACAAGGTGAGCGTGCGCGATGGAGCCTTTACCACTACCGACCTGTCGACCGGCCAGCGCAAGCGCCTGGCACTGGTCAATGCCTGGCTGGACGAGCGGCCGGTGCTGGTGTTCGACGAATGGGCGGCGGACCAGGACCCGACCTTCCGCCGGGTGTTCTACACCGAGCTGCTGCCGGACCTGAAGCGTTTGGGCAAGACCATCATCGTGATTTCGCATGATGACCGGTATTTCGATACGGCGGACAAGGTGGTGCACCTTAGCCGGGGGAAAGTGGTGGAGGCGTTGGAGCCGGCTTGAGATAGCAAAGGGGCTGCTTGGCAGCCCCAACAGGCAGAATCAGAACAACCAGCGATACAGCAGATACGCCACCACCACCGCCAGCACCGGCCGCAGCACGCGGTAGGCCCTTGGGTTGGCGCGCTTGAACTGCTTCACCTGGCCACTGATCCGGTTACTGAAGCGCTTGCTCCAGGCATACGCCTGGTTGATCCCGCCAACACGCTCGTCATCGGTATTCTGCGGCGCGGTGGCACGCCCGAGGAAGGCGCTGACCTGGCGGTTGATGCGAGTCATCAGCGGGCTGCTCAGCGGGCGTTCGATGTCGCAGAACAGGATCACCCGGGTAACGTCGGTCTCGTTCTTGACCCAGTGCACGTAGGTTTCATCGAACATCACGTCCTCACCGTCACGCCAGGCATATTCCTCGCCATCAACGTAGATGCGGCAAGCATCGGAGTTGGGGGTGGACAGGCCCAGGTGGTAGCGCAGGGAACCGGCGAACGGGTCGCGGTGCGGGTTCAGGTGGCTGCCGCCAGGCAGCAGGGCGAACATCGCACCCTTGACATTGGGGATGCTGCTGACCAGCTCGACGGTACGCGGGCACAGGGCCTCGGCAGAAGGCAACGGTTTGTCGTACCACTTCAGGTAAAAGCGCTTCCAGCCTTTCTTGAAGAACGAACCGAAGCCGGCGTCGTTATCCTTCTCGGCGGCGCGGATGTAGCCCTCGTCGAACAGGCGCATGGCCTCCTCGCGGATTTCCTGCCAGTTGTCCTTCAGCACGTCCAGCTCGGGAAAGCGCTGGCGGTCCAGGTAGGGCTTGGACGGTACGCCGGAGAACAGGTACATCAGGCTGTTATAAGGGGCGAACAGCGCCGAATGGTTGACGAACTGGCGCAACACCGGCAAGCGAGCCTTGCCGCGCAGGTGCACGAACAGCACGCTGCCAAAAAACACCAGCAAGACACCCGCCTTGGCTGCAAAGGAAAAGGTCATGCTTTCACTCCTTGAGGAAGAAACAGGGCTGCGCGCCCTGCTCTCCGATAAATCATCCTGCCATCATAAACTGATGCTGCCAGGGTAAAAACAGCCCGGGCAGCAACTCAATCATGAAGATTTTGCAATAAACCAAGCCGCCGAACGTTGCGCGGGATCAGCGGCAAGGCCATTATTGCTGGTTTTCCTGCTCGCTGAACATGTCGCTGAACAGCATGCTCGACAGGTAGCGCTCGCCGGAATCCGGCAGAATCACGACGATGGTCTTGCCCTGCATTTCCGGCTTTTCGGCCAGGCGCACGGCCGCCGCCATCGCCGCACCACAGGAAATGCCACAGAGAATGCCCTCTTCCTGCATCAGGCGGATGGCCATGGCCTTGGACTCTTCGTCGGTCACCGTTTCCACCTGGTCGACAATCGACAGGTCGAGGTTCTTCGGCACGAAGCCGGCGCCGATGCCCTGGATCTTGTGCGGGCTAGGCTTGAGCTCTTCGCCGGCCAGGGTCTGGCTGATCAGCGGCGATGCCACGGGTTCCACCGCTACCGACAGGATCGCCTTGCCCTGCGTATGCTTGATGTAGCGCGAAACACCAGTGATGGTGCCGCCGGTGCCGACGCCAGCCACCAGCACGTCGACCGCGCCGTCTGTGTCGTTCCAGATTTCCGGGCCGGTGGTTTTTTCGTGGATCGCCGGGTTGGCCGGGTTTTCGAACTGGCCCGGCAGGAAGTACCGGGCCGGGTCGGAGGCGACGATTTCGTTGGCCTTCTCGATGGCGCCCTTCATGCCCTTGGCCGGGTCGGTCAGCACCAACTCGGCACCCAACGCCTTCAGCACCTTCCGGCGCTCCAGGCTCATGGAGGCGGGCATGGTCAGCATCAGCTTGTAGCCACGGGCGGCGGCGACGAACGCCAGGCCGATGCCGGTGTTGCCCGAGGTCGGTTCGACGATGGTCATGCCCGGCTTGAGCTTGCCGCTGCTTTCGGCGTCCCAGACCATGTTCGCGCCGATGCGGCATTTGACCGAATAGCCCGGGTTGCGCCCTTCGATCTTGGCCAGGATGGTCACGCCGCGCGGGGCGATGCGGTTGATCTGCACCAGCGGCGTGTTACCGATGGAGTGGGCGTTGTCTGCAAAGATGCGGCTCATGGCAGGAGTCCTTGGCATGAAAAAAAGCAGGGAAAGACCTCAAGGGTAAGCCCGGGCCGAGGGCCCGTAAAGCCTGTTCGAACTCAGCCAGACACCTTGCGGTCAACCGCATATCCCGCCTTGGAGACACGTCGATGAGACCCCGTTATCGCTGGCCGCTGATCGGCCTGGCCAGCCTGATCGTGCTGTTGGTGGCGCTGCACCTGGCCCTGCCCTATCTGGTGCGCGACTACCTCAACGACAAACTGGCCGACATGGGCGACTACCGTGGCCAGGTGGCCGATGTGGACCTGGCCTGGTGGCGCGGCGCTTACCAGATCAATGGGCTGAAGATCGTCAAGACCACCGGCAAGGTGCCGGTGCCGTTTCTCGACGCGCCGCTGATCGACCTGTCGGTGAGCTGGCACGCCTTGTGGTACGACCGCGCAGTGGTTGCCGAAGTGGTGTTCGACCGGCCGGAGCTCAACTTCGTCGATGGCGGCAACAAACAGAACTCGCAGACCGGCCAGGGCACCGACTGGCGCCAGCAACTGGAAAAACTGCTGCCGATCACCCTCAACGAGGTTCGCATCGACAAAGGCGTGCTGACTTTCCGCAACTTCAACTCCAAGCCACCCGTCAACCTAAAGGCCACTCAGCTCGATGCCAGTATTCGCAACCTCACCAACATCCGTGACGAAAAGGGCCGACGTGATGCCAGCTTTGATGGCACGGCGCTGATCGTAGGCGATGCCAAGGTGGAAAGTCGCGCCACCTTCGACCCGTTCAGCGATTTCGACGACTTCGAGTTCCGCCTGCGCGCCACGGGTATCGAGTTGCGCAAGCTCAACGACTTCGCCAGCGCATACGGCAAGTTCGACTTCAATGCCGGGCACGGGGATGTGGTGATAGAGGCCGAGGCGACCAACGGCCGATTGAATGGGTACATCAAGCCACTGTTGCGGGATGTGGATGTGTTCGACTGGCAGCAGGATGTGCAGGAAAAGGACAAAGGCTTCTTCCGCTCAGTCTGGGAAGCGCTGGTGGGCGCGACCGAGACGGTATTGAAGAACCAGCCAAAGAACCAGTTCGCAACCCGGGTAGAGCTCAGCGGTAGCGTGCACAAGCAGGATATCAGCGCCTTCGAGGCGTTTCTGCAGATCCTGCGCAACGGGTTCATTCAGGCGTTCAATGCGCGGTATGAGCGTGACGCGCCGGATTGAGACCAAAATGCCGTGACGGGGCATTCAGGGACTGAATACCTGGTCTGCGTTTCCAGTCGACGAACCCCGCGTTATAGTCGGTGACAAATCGTAAACAGGTGTTGGACCTCTTCGCGGGCACGCCCGCTCCCACAGGTACTCCACAGATCCATAGTTTGTGCAATTCCCTGTGGGAGCGGGCGTGCCCGCGAAGAGGCCCTGACAGGCATACGGCAGAGGACAGACCCATGAAGTTCGAAGGCACCCGCGACTACGTCGCCACAGACGACCTGAAACTGGCGGTAAACGCGGCCATCACCCTCGAACGCCCCTTGCTGGTCAAGGGCGAACCCGGCACCGGCAAGACCATGCTCGCCGAGCAGCTGGCAGCTTCGTTCGGTGCACGCCTGATCACCTGGCACATCAAGTCCACCACCAAGGCCCACCAGGGCCTCTACGAGTACGACGCGGTCAGCCGCCTGCGTGACTCGCAGCTGGGCGTGGACAAGGTCCATGATGTGCGCAACTACCTGAAGAAGGGCAAGCTGTGGGAGGCCTTCGAGGCCGAGGAACGGGTCATCCTGCTGATCGACGAAATCGACAAGGCCGACATCGAGTTCCCCAACGACCTGCTGCAGGAACTCGACAAGATGGAGTTCTACGTCTACGAAATCGACGAGACCATCAAGGCCAGACAGCGCCCGATCATCATCATCACCTCCAACAACGAAAAGGAGCTGCCGGACGCCTTCCTGCGCCGCTGCTTCTTCCACTACATCGCCTTCCCCGACCGCACTACCCTGCAGCAGATCGTCGACGTGCACTACCCGAACATCAGCCAGTCGCTGGTCAGCGAGGCGTTGGACGTGTTCTTCGACGTGCGCAAGGTACCAGGCCTGAAGAAAAAGCCGTCCACCTCCGAACTGGTCGATTGGCTCAAGCTGCTGATGGCCGACAACATCGGTGAAGCGGTGCTGCGCGAACGCGACCCGACCAAGGCCATTCCACCGCTGGCCGGCGCGCTGGTGAAGAACGAGCAGGACGTACAACTGCTCGAGCGCCTGGCCTTCATGAGCCGGCGCGGCAACCGCTGACAGGAGCCGGGCCATGCTGCTCAACCTGTTCAATGAAATGCGCGCGGCCAAGGTGCCGGTGTCGGTACGCGAACTGCTGGACCTGCACCAGGCCCTGCAAAAGCGCGTGGTGTTCGCCGACATGGACGAGTTCTACTACCTCGCCCGCGCCATCCTGGTGAAGGACGAGCGCCACTTCGACAAGTTCGACCGCGCCTTCGCCGCTTACTTCAAGGGCCTGGAAAACCTCGACCGGCATATCGAGGCATTGATCCCCGAAGACTGGCTGCGCAAGGAGTTCGAGCGTTCGCTGACCGATGAGGAGCGCGCGCAGATCCAGTCGCTGGGTGGCCTGGACAAGCTGATCGAGGAGTTCAAGAAGCGCCTCGAAGAGCAGAAGGAGCGTCACGCCGGCGGCAACAAGTGGATCGGCACTGGCGGCACCAGCCCGTTCGGCTCGGGCGGCTTCAACCCCGAGGGCATCCGCGTGGGCGAGGCCGGCAAACGCCAGGGCAAGGCGGTAAAGGTATGGGACCAGCGCGAATACAAGAACCTGGACGACCAGGTGGAGCTGGGCACCCGCAACATCAAGCTGGCTTTGCGCCGGCTGCGCAAGTTCGCCCGTGAAGGCGCCGCAGAAGAGCTGGACATCGACGGCACCATCGACCACACCGCGCGGGATGCCGGGCTGCTGAACATCCAGATGCGCCCCGAGCGGCGCAATACGGTGAAGCTGCTGTTGCTGTTCGACATCGGTGGGTCGATGGACGCCCACGTCAAGGTCTGCGAAGAACTGTTTTCGGCGTGCAAGACCGAGTTCAAACACCTGGAGTACTACTACTTCCACAACTTCGTGTACGAGTCGGTCTGGAAGAACAACCTGCGCCGCACCTCGGAGCGCTATTCCACCTTCGACCTGCTGCACAAGTACGGCGATGACTACAAGGTTGTGTTCGTCGGCGATGCGGCCATGGCGCCCTACGAGATTACCCAGCCGGGGGGCAGCGTCGAGCACTGGAACGAAGAGGCCGGCTATGTGTGGATGCAGCGTTTCATGGAGAAATTCAGGAAGATCATCTGGATCAACCCGTACCCGAAGCAGGCCTGGGACTACACCGCATCGACCCACCTGGTGCGGGACTTGATCGAGGACAAGATGTACCCGCTGACCTTGCAGGGGTTGGAGGAAGGGATGCGTTACCTGTCCAAGTGATGTTGCCAGTGCCGGCCCTTTCGCGGGTGAACCCGCGAAGAGGCCGCCAGCCTCAACGCCAACGGTCCAGGTATACCTGCTGCTCCCGCCACGCCTCATCCTGCACCACCGCCCGGAACCGCACCACAGCCCCCGGCATGCACTGCGCCAGTTGCGCCAGCGCCAACGGCGTCAATGCCCCCAGCCGCGGATAACCGCCAATGGTCTGCCGGTCATTGAGCAACACGATCGGCTGCCCATCCGGCGGCACCTGCACCGCCCCCAGCGGAATCCCCTCGGAAATCATCGGCGCGCCCTGGTAGACCAGCTGCGGCCCCAGCAGGCGGATGCCCATGCGGTCGGCACGGCTGTCCAGCGTCCACTCGCGGTTGAACGCCTCGAACAGGCTGGTACCGCTGAAGTCACCGATCTGTGCGCCTATCACCAGGTCAAGCACTGGCTTTTGTGCGTACCGTGGCCGCAGCGCTGCCGGTACCTCACGCAGGGTCGCTGAAGCGCTGGCAAATGCCAGCACCTGGCCTTTGCCGAGCGCAGAACCCTGGCCATCGATACCGCCCAGTTCTTCCCGCACGACCGTGGCACGGCTGCCCAGCACAGCCTCGCCCAGGAACCCGCCAGGTGCTGCCAGGTATGCCCGCACGCCTTGCTTGGGCTGTTTCAGGGTCAACCGCTGCCCCTTGGCCAATGCAAAGCTGCACCAGGGCGCCAGCGACTGATCATCGACCCGCGCATCCAGGTCGGCACCGGCCAGGGCCAGCATACAATCCTGCTCTGCGACCACACAGAAACCACCTAGCGCCACCTCGACCACCGGCGCCGTCAACGGGTTGCCCAGCAGCCAGTTGGCCCAGTGCATCGCCACCCAGTCCAGCGCCCCGCCCTGGGTCACGCCCAAGTGGCGTACGCCAAAGCGCCCGGCATCTTGCAACTGGCACAGCGGTGTACTGGCCTCGATCTTCAACTGCTTCATGCCTGCGCCTCCACATCACCGCCCAACGCCACGAACTCGCTGCGCGAAACCGGCACGAAGCGCACCCGGTCACCGGGTTGCAACAGGCTATAGCCCTCGCGTTCACGGTCGAACAGGCGCACCGGAGTACGCCCGATCAGGTTCCAGCCACCCGGCGATACCGCCGGATAGGCCGCCGTCTGGCGCTCGGCAATACCGACACTGCCGGCCGCCACGCGCTTGCGCGGGGTGCTCAGGCGCGGGCTGGCCAGGCGTTCGTCCACCAGGCCCATGAAGCCGAAACCGGGGGCGAAACCCAGCGCGAACACCGGGTACTCGCGCTCGCTGTGCAAGCGGATCACCTCTGCTTCACTCAAGCCACCGCGGGCCGCCAACACCGGCAGCTCCGGGCCGACGCTGGCGTCGTACCACACCGGGATCTCATGGCGGCGGCCACCGCTGCCCGTGTCTGGCTGCAAGCCCTCCAGCGCACGGATGATCAATGCCCTCGCCTCACCTGGTGGCAGGTCGAACTGCACCATCAGCGTGGTATAGGACGGCACCAGGTCCAGCAAGTGCTCGCCGAACGCCGCGTGCAGACGCTGGCTGGCGGCAAGCATCCACGGCATGTTGCCCTCGTCGATGGAATCGAACAGGCGCACCATCAGGCTGTCGATGGCCACAACTTCAATACGCGGCTTCATCGCGACTCCAGGGCATCGAGGGCCTGGCGAATCTGCCGCACCGCCGCTACCGAACTGTCATTGTCGCCGTGCACGCACAGGGTGCTGGCTGCAAGCGTCAGTGCACTGCCATCGTCCGCCACCAGCGTGTCGCCACGGGCCAGGCGCACGGCCTGCTCCACAACCAGCGCCGGGTCGTGGTGCACCGCACCGGGCAGGCGCCGCGACACCAGGTGCCCGCTGGCGGTGTAGGCGCGGTCGGCGAATGCTTCGAACCACAGCGGCACGCCGATTTCATCGCCCAGGGCCTGGGCGGCGCGGTTGTCGGCGGTGGCCATCAGCATCAGCGGCAGGCCGCCGCCATAGGCCGCCACAGCCTCCAGTACGGTACGCAGCTTGAGCGGGTCGGCCATCATGTCGTTGTACAGCGCGCCATGGGGTTTCACGTAGGCCACACGGCCGCCCAACACTTTGCAGATGCCTTCCAGCGCACCGATCTGATAGTGCAACAGGTCGCGTATTTCCTCCGGGCTGCAGGCCATGGAACGGCGGCCGAAGCCGACCAGGTCCGGGTAGGCCGGGTGCGCGCCGATGGTCACGCCGTGCTCCAGCGCCAGGGCCACGGTACGGCGCATGATGCCGGGGTCGCCGGCGTGGTAGCCGCAGGCGATGTTGGCGCAATCGATGTAGGGCATGACTTCGGCATCCAGGCCCATGCGCCAGCTGCCGAAACTCTCGCCCATGTCGCAATTGAGTAGCAGGCGTTCCACCGCATGGCCTCCGTTGTCGTTGTTCATATGCCTACCTTAACGCGCCTGCAGCTGTTTGCCGCGGGTTTCCGGCAGGCTCAGCGCCGCCAAGATCACCACCCCGTAGGACACGGCAGAGAACACGCCGATACCCAGGCCCAGCGGTACCTTCTGGCCGAGCACGCCGATCAGCAGCGGGAACAGTGCCGCGATGACCTTGCCGATGTTGTAGCAGAAGCCCTGCCCCGAACCGCGGATACGCGTGGGGAACAGTTCGGTGAGGAACGCGCCCATGCCGCTGAAGATGCCCGAGGCGAAGAAGCCCAGCGGGAAGCCCAGCCACAGCATCACGCCGTCACTGACCTGCATTTGCGTGTACAGCAGCACGATGACGAACGAGCCCACGGCGAACAGGATGAAGTTCTTCTTGCGCCCCAGCAGGTCAGACAGGTACGCACTGACCACATAGCCGACGTAGGAGCCGACGATCACCATGGCCAGGTAGCCACCGGTACCCAGCACGCTCAGGCCGCGCTCGTTCTTGAGGAAGGTCGGCAGCCACGAAGTAATGGCGTAGTAGCCGCCCAGTGCGCCAGTGGTCAGCAGGGACGCACGCACGGTGGTCCAGAGCATGCCTGGGGCAAAGATTTCATAGAACTGCGCAGGCGCCTCGGCGTTTTCCACCGCCTTGGCCTCGCGGTATACCTCGGGGTCCTTGACCAGGCGGCGGACGAAGATCACGAAGATCGCCGGTACCAGGCCCAGCAGGAACAGCGCGCGCCAGGCCTGCTCTGCCGGCAGCCAGGAGAACAACAGCGCATAAAGGATGGCGGTAAGGCCCCAGCCAAGGGCCCAGCCGGACTGCACCATGCCCACCGCCTTGCCACGGTCCTGGGCGCGGATCACCTCGCCGATCAGGACCGCGCCGGCGGTCCACTCACCGCCAAAGCCGAAGCCCATCAGGGTACGGGCGATCAGCAGCTGTTCGTAGTTCTGTGCAAAGCCGCAGAGGAAGGTGAAGAAGGCAAACCACAACACCGTCAGTTGCAGGGTGCGCACGCGGCCAATGCGGTCGGAGAGAATGCCGGCCACCCAGCCACCCACGGCCGAGGCGATCAAGGTGCTGGTGTGGATCAACCCGGCTTCGGTGGTGGTGATGCCCCACAGCATGATCAGCGTCGGAATGACGAAGCTGAGCATCTGCGTGTCCATGCCGTCCAGGCCGTAGCCGATCTTGCAGCTCCAGAACGTCCGGCGCTGCTGTGAGTCGATGTCGCGATACCAGGCGAAGGGCCCGGACGAAGATGGGGAGCTGACCTGCTGCTGCACGCCGGTGGGGTTCATGCTTGCCTCGGCTTGTTGGTATTGTTTTATGGGCGACAATGAGTCGCGGCCTGGCTGCCATTGTTCAGAGGCCGCGCCGTTTGCGTCCAACGAGAAAAACCGCCGGTCTGGAACAAGAAAAACTGATCATGAACCTTCGCTTCCTCGAAACCTTCGTCTGGGTCGCCCGGCTAAAGAGTTTCCGCCTGACCGCGGAAAAGCTGTTCACCACCCAGGCCTCGGTGTCCAGCCGTATTGCCGCGCTGGAGGCCGACCTGGGCGTGAAGCTGCTGCTGCGCGATTCACGCGGCGTCAGCCTGACCCCGGAAGGCGGCAAGGTACTGGAATATGCCGAGCGCATGCTGGAAACCGCCAAGGCCATGAAACAGTCGCTGGACAGCGACCGGGCCAAGGTCGGACGCATCCGTATCGGGGTGATGGACACGGTGATCCACACCTGGATGAGCGCACTGGTGGCGGAGCTGACCGAGCGGTACCCGCAGGTGGAGATCGAACTGGTGGCCGACACTGCACTGAACCTTCGGGAGCAATTGCAGAAGGGCTTTCTCGACGTGATCTTGCAGACCGACCTGCTGCGCGAGCAGTCGATCCGCAGCCTGGACCTGGCGCGCTACCCGATGGGTTGGGTGGTGGCCGCCGGCTCGCACCAGCACCGCGACTACGCTTCGCTGGCCGAGCTTGGGCGGGAACGCATCATCACCTTCTCGAAGAACTCGCGGCCGCACCAGGAAGTGCTGAGCCTGCTGTTGAGTGCCGGGGCCGAAACGCCGCGGCTGAACTGCGTGAACTCGGTGGCGGCGATTACCCGGCTGTTGCGCGACGGGTTTGGCATTGGGGCGTTGCCGCCGGCGCTGGTGGATGCCGAGTTGAGCCGGGGTGAGCTGGTGTTGCTGCAGGGGCTGCAACCGCCGCCGAGCCTGGAGTTGGTGGTGGCCTGGCAGACCGGGGTGGCGTTGGTGGATGAAGTGGTCGGGGTATGCCGGCAGGTGCTGGAGAGGTATGCGCGGGATGTGGGTGGGCAACGGATTGTGTTGGTCTGACAGATTTTCTTTGCCTTTGCCGGCCTCTTCGCGGGTGAACCCGCTCCCACAGAGTCACCACAGGTCTTGAGGGCTGCGCAGTACCTGTGGGAGCGGGTTCACCCGCGAAAAGGCCGCCACAGGCACAGCAAAGATCAGCGCCAGCTCTCTTTCACCGCCCCGCGCCGCCCGCCCAGGATCACCCAGCCAATCCCCAGCAACAGGCTTTCGACCACGAAGGCCAGCACAAAACCTGCACCAAGCCCCCAGGCAACCGCCTCGGGCGCCAGCAGGATCTGGTAGCTGTAGCCATTGAGGGTTTCTTCGCGCAACTGCGGGTCGGCCTGCACCAGCACGTGCCAGGTACGCTGCGCCCATGGCGCTTGCAGCGCCTGCCATTCGTTTTCCAGCAGTTCGTTGCGGATCATCAGGCTTTCGATGCTGTTGGCATCACTGTTGAACACCGGGTCGTCGCTGCTGCGGTAATGCCGCAGCAGCGCCTGCAGGTCGCCATTGAAGAAGCGTTCGGCGGTCTGCCGGAAGCCGTCGAGCGCTTCGCGTGACTCGAACAGGTGCGCCTCGACCCGCTGGCTGTAGTCCTTCACCAGCCCCGGGACCTGGATACCGGCCAGCAGGCCGAAGGTGAACAGCAGCAACCGCAGGTAACTTCTGAACATGCCGCGTCCTTAGCTCTGGCCGTGCGCCACGCACTCGCCGTGCCGCCACAGGGCCCACTGACCCGGCTCGTAGCGCTGCCAGGTCTCGTTCTCGGTCAAGGCCTCGGTGGCGATCACCGTGACCACGTCGTTAGGGGTGGTTTCGGTGTGAAAATCGACGATCAGGTCGACATCCTTCAAGCGCGCCGCACCAAAGGGTGCCCGGCGGGTAATGTGCACCAGCTTGGTCGAACAGAAGCAGAACAGCCAGTCGCCGTCGCTGAGCATGCAGTTGAACACGCCCTGGCCACGGTAGCCGGCACAGGCTTCGACCAGCACCGGCAGCAGCTGTTCCACGGGCACAGGCTCTGGGAAGGCGCTGCGGATGCGGTTGAGCAGGTCACAGAAGGCCGCCTCGCTGTCGGTGTCGCCCACAGGCCGGTAGAAACTGGCCTGGCCCTTGAAGTCGCCCAGCTGGCCGTTGTGCGCGAAGCACCAGTTGCGGCCCCACATTTCCCGCACGAAGGGGTGGGTGTTGGACAGGCATACCTTGCCGACGTTGGCCTGGCGGATATGGCCGATGACCACTTCACTCTTGATCGGGTAGCGCTGCACCAGGTTGGCCACTTCCGACTCGCTGCTCGCGGCCGGGTCCTGGAACAGGCGCAGGCCACGGCCTTCGTAGAAGCCGATGCCCCAGCCGTCACGGTGCGGGCCGGTGCGGCCACCGCGCTGCATCAGGCCGGTGAAGCTGAAGACGATGTCGGTAGGGACGTTGGCACTCATGCCCAGCAGTTCGCACATAGATGTCTCCGCTTACAGACGGGGCTCGACCCGGCCGCCGCCACGGAGGGTGGCAGAGGCGGCTGGAGGTGGCGCGTCACGGTAACGGTCGCGGCGCTCGGCGGCCAAGGGTGCCTGGGCGCCGAGCTGGTCATCTTCGGCAGCCTGGCGCTGGGTAGCGGCCTCCGCCCGCGCGCGGCGCTCGCGGGCGCGCTTTTCCAGCGGCAAGCGCACCAGTACGAAAAGGAAATACAGGGAAAAGGCCCCCATGCCGTACATGGCGAAGTCGGACACTGCGCGCCAGGCGTTGTTGCCAACCTTGAAGGCGACATCAAGGGCGGTGATGGCAATGGCCGGGGCGAAACTGTCCTTGACCGGGTCGACGATGGTCGGGGTCAGCAGCAGCACTGCCAGCACCACTCGCAGCGGTTCGCGCAGCCAGCGCCACATCCAGTTGGTGAGCTTGAAGCCCACCATCAGGCAGCCCAGGGCGGCAACGGCATATAGGCCCCAGGCGAGGGTGTAGTCGTTCTCGGTCATGGTGTTCGTGCAAGCCAGGCAAAGAGATGCCTATGATAAACACTTTTCCGGGCGCAGACAGTGTTTGCCTGTCCCGGCCTCTTAGCGGGTTTACCCGCGAAGAGGCCGGCACGGCAACCCCAATCAAGAGATCCTCAATGCCAACCAAGCCCCAACCCCCGATTGCCCACCAGGCCCAGGCCAGCGACCCGTACGCCTGGATGCAACAGCGTGACACCCCCGAGGTGCTTGCCTACCTGCAAGCCGAGAACGCCTACCAGGAAGCCTGCCTGGCCAACCAGGCGCCACTGCGCGAACAACTGTTCGAAGAGATCAAGGGCCGCATCCTGGAAACCGACCTGTCGCTGCCGACGCCCTGGGGCCCCTACCTGTACTACACCCGTACCACCGCGGGCGACGAGTACCCGCGCCACTACCGCTGCCCGCGCCCGGCCGACGACTCCAACACGGTCGATGAAAGCCAGGAGCAACTGCTGCTCGACCCCAACGCCCTGGCCAATGGCGGTTTCCTGTCCCTCGGCGCGTTCAACGTCAGCCCCGACCACCGCCTGCTGGCCTATAGCCTGGACACCAGCGGCGACGAAATCTTCACCCTGTATGTGAAGGACCTGGCCAGCGGCAGCGTCACTACCCTGCCCTTCGACGATTGTGATGGCAGCCTGACCTGGGCCAACGACAGCCAGACCCTGTTCTTCGCCGAACTGGACGACACCCATCGCCCATGGCGCCTGCGTCGCCACACCCTGGGCAACGAAGGCGCGCAGACCGTGTTCGAGGAGCCCGACGGGCGCTTCTTCCTGCACTGCTACCGCACCAGTTCCGAACGCCAGCTGGTGCTGCTGCTCAACAGCAAGACCACCAGCGAAGCCTGGGTGCTGGACGCGGAGACCCCGCAGGCTCCGTTCACCTGCCTGGCGCCACGCGTCGAAGGTCACGAATATTTCCCCGACCACGGCCAGCTCGACGGCCAGTGGCGCTGGTTCATTCGCACCAACCAGGACGGCATCAACTTCGCCCTGTACCACGCCCCGGTCGCACCAGTGCCCAGCCGGGAGCAATGGCAGGTGCTGGTAGCGCACCGCGACGCGATCATGCTCGAAGGCCTGAGCCTGAATGCCGGCGCGCTGACCCTGAGCCTGCGCGAAGGCGGCCTGCCGATCATCGAGGTGCGCCCACAGGGCCTGGCGGCCTACCGCGTCGAACTGCCCGACGCGGCCTACAGCCTTTACGTGCAGGACAGCCTGGAGTTCGCCAGCCCATGCCTGCGCCTGCGCTACGAAGCACTCAACCGCCCGGCCCAGGTACGCCAGCTGGAGCTGGCCAGTGGTGCCCAGGCGGTGCTCAAGCAAACCCCGGTGCTGGGGCCGTTCGATGCAGATGACTATGTCAGCGAGCGCCTTTGGGCCACGGCAGCGGACGGCACCCGGGTGCCGATCAGCCTGGTGCGCCGCCGCCAGGACCTGGGCCAGACCGTGCCGCTTTACCTGTATGGCTACGGCGCCTATGGCGAAAGCCTCGACCCGTGGTTTTCGCACGCGCGCCTGAGCCTGCTGGAGCGCGGCGTGGCCTTTGCCATCGCTCATGTGCGTGGCGGCGGCGAACTGGGCGAAGCCTGGTACCGCGCCGGCAAGCAGGAGCACAAGCACAACACTTTCAGCGATTTCATCGCCTGTGCCGAGCACCTGATCGCCGAGGGTGTAACGGCTGCCGACCGCCTGGCCATCAGTGGCGGCAGCGCCGGTGGCCTGCTGATCGGCACGGTGCTCAACCTTCGCCCCGAGCTGTTCCGCTGTGCGATTGCCGAAGTGCCGTTCGTAGATGTGCTCAACACCATGCTCGACCCCGAGCTGCCGCTGACCGTGACCGAGTACGACGAATGGGGCAACCCTGAGGAGCCTGAGGTGTATGAGCGGATCAAGGCCTACGCACCGTACGAGAACGTGAAGGCACAGGCCTACCCGGCGATGCTTGTGGTGGCGGGCTACAACGACAGCCGCGTGCAGTACTGGGAAGCGGCCAAATGGGTGGCGCGGCTGCGCACGCGCAAGACCGACGACAACCTGCTGCTGCTCAAGACCGAGATGGGGGCTGGGCATGGCGGGATGAGCGGGCGGTATCAGGGGCTCAAGGATGTGGCCCTTGAGTACGCGTTCGTGTTCGGCGAGCTAGGTCTGGCTTGAGAGAGCCGGGGGCGCTTTGCGCCCCTTTCGCGACACAAGGCCGCTCCTACAGGGGTAACGCAATCACCTGTAGGAGCGGCCTTGTGTCGCGATGGGCTGCAAAGCAGCCCCAAAATCCCACAGCCAACACGGCCCACTCAGTCAATCATCCTGCACCGGCTGCTTCGGCGGGTCCTGCCGCAACCCCGGCAATGGCTGGTCCTTCGGCGGCCCGGGCACCGGCATCGGTGGCAACAGGGGCGCCCCCGGCTGGCTGTCATAAGCCTTGGGCGGCGTACTCGGGGTAATCTGCGGATATGGCGTAGGCGTCGGCGTACCCGGTGCACCGGGCACCGGCGTGCTCAACCGGGGTGGCGTGCTGGCAGCTTCGGCCATGGGCAGGCCGGCCAACAACAGCGCAGCGAGGATCGCGCGAAACATCAGCAACCTCCTGTCGGGAACCTTCCTACAGGCTACGCCTAAATCACAGCTTTCGCCTGTCCGCCTGCCCCGCAAGCGCGCTAGACTCAGTGGCATAACCGTCATTTGCCAGATCAGAACAAAGGAAACACCATGAGCTCCACCTCTTCCGCCGCCGCCACCGCGCGCCTGGACCGCATCCTGGCCGATGCCAAGCGCGACAAGGAAATGGGCTACCGCGACAAGGCCCTGAAAATGTATCCGCACGTATGCGGCCGCTGCGCCCGCGAATTCTCTGGCAAGCGCCTGAGCGAGCTGACCGTGCACCACCGCGACCACAACCACGACAACAACCCGCAGGACGGCTCAAACTGGGAGTTGCTGTGCCTGTACTGCCACGACAACGAGCACTCGCGCTACACCGACCAGCAGTACTTCAGCGAAGGCTCCACCAGCACCCCGAGCATTGCCAAGGCCACCCACAACCCGTTCGCCGGGCTGGCGGGCATGCTGAAGAAAGACTGACCATCGATTCGCCCCCCGCTGCTACCGGGCAGCCCGTATAATCGCGCTTTTTTCGCGAAGGGCCCCGGTACGTGGCAAACAAACGATACAGCTGCATCGGTCTGTTCAACCCCAAGTCGGCAGAAAATGTCGGCTCGGTGATGCGCGCCGCGGGTTGCTACGGCGTCAATTCGGTGTTCTACACCGGCAAACGCTACGAGCGTGCCCGTGACTTCGTCACCGACACCAAGCGCGTGCACTACGACATCCCACTGATCGGCATCGACGACCTGCAGCGCATCATCCCGCTTGGCTGCACGCCGGTGGCAGTGGAGTTGGTGGAAGGTGCGCGGCCATTACCGGAGTACACCCACCCGGACCGGGCCATCTATATCTTCGGGCCGGAAGACGGCAGCCTCGGTGCCGATGTGCGGGCGTGGTGCGAAGAGACCATTTACATTCCGACCGAGGGCTGCATGAACCTGGCAGCGACGGTGAATGTGGTGCTGTATGACCGCATGGCCAAGGGGCTGAATACCCGTTCGGGGCCCAAGTTCAAATAGCCGACTGAACGATGACGGTGGCCAACAGGTCACCTGCATACACTTCAGACGGAGACCTTGCCATGCTTGATATCCATTCGGCAGCGACATCGCAGGACAAGAACGTTCATGGCCTGGAGCGCGCCAGTTCGCTGGCTGGCGGCGCGCTGATGGTCAGCAAGGGGCTGCGCCACGGCGGCCTGGTCGGGTTGTTGCAGATCGCAGTGGGCGGCCTGGCACTGGCTCGAGGCTTCAGCGGGCACTGTGCAACCAAGGCCTGGTGGCAGCGGCATCGGCAGGAATATCACCGCTTGCGTTCGGACATCGAGCGCAGCGCGGCGGAGCTGGAGGCATTGAAGGCGAGTGCCGACGCAGCGACGCGGGGGGTGACGGTGACCGGGAAGGATCCATTGGCCAATTGATTTTGCACTGCCTGTGCCGGCCCTTTTCGCGGGTAAACCCGCTCCCACAGGGACGGCACCGTCTTGAGGGCAGCACATTACCTGTAGGAGCAGCCTTGTGCTGCGAAAGGGCCAGTATGATCAAAGAGGGTCTGTGGCTGTAGTTGCCTCTTCGCAGCACAAGGCTGCTCCTACAGGGCAACAATAAACCTGTGGGAGCGGGTTCACCCGCGAAGAGGCCGGTACGGGCGAAAGAGGTGCTCAGCGCAACGCCTTGCTCTGCAACACCTCGGAGCGCCGTCCCAGTACGTTTTCACTGATCTGTATGAAGTCTTCGGTGCTGACGGTGGGCAGACGCATCAGCCCGCGGGCAACATCGTCCAGCGAGCGTTTGGCCTGGGTGTGGATGCGGATTTCCTTGTCCAGCGCCTGCAGCAGCATCACCCCGCGCGCCACCTGCGCCGGGGTGGCATGCTCGCCTTTGAGGCGGGTGACCTTGGCGCCCTGCTTGCTCAGGCGCGCCTGCCAGGCCTGGTAACGGTCATCACTCACCCCGCCCGAACGGCGCAGCAACTCGCTGGCGTAGTAGTCAGTCAGGCTTTCCACCAGCCAGTCACTGCCATCACGCCCATGGATCTGCGCAAACAGTTGCACCACTTCGCGCAGCAGTGGGCTGCTGCCATTCTCGCTGACCATCGGCCGGGCACTGTGCAGGTACAACGAGCCCTGCGCGGCCATCGCCCCGCGCCACATGCCGTCGCGGGCACCGACCAACAGCAGCTTCGGCGGGTTGCGCGGGAACACCGCCTGCAATTGCGGCCAGACAAAGGTCAGCAAGGTCAGGTTGTCCATGCGCCGCATACCCTGCCCCACCGGTGCGGCCACGGTCACCTCGGTTTCGCCAAGGCGGGCGCGGCGGCTGCCCAGGTCGCCGGCGAGCATCCAGCCGGTGGGGCGGTCGAACAGGCGCGAAACGTTGTCGATGCGGAACTTGTCCTTGCCGATGCGCGGCCAGGAGGTCTCGATGCTCTTCCAGCCCTCGGGCAGGTCGAACGCCAGACGCGCCACCAGCTCGGTGCCATCCTGCTGGTCGAGCCGTGCAGGTGGTACCAGCTGGTCGCCGAGGAACAGCGCCCAATGCGGGGTGATGCGCGACGAATAGGCGCCGCTGGCGCGTTTCTGGTCCAGCTGCACGCGGTAGCTGAGGCTGGTCTTGCCGGCCGCCGGTTGCCACACGCCGCGCTGGCCCTGCAGTTGCCATTGGCCATCAGCCTGGAAGCCGCTGTAGGCCCCGGCCTTGCCCAGGTCGAAGTCCAGGCTGCGCACGGCACTGCCTTCGGCCAAGGTGAGGCGGACCTCCGCCTGGCCACTGGCTGGCAACAGGCGCACCTGGTAGTCGAGGTCGACCTTTTTCGCCCAGGCGGGCGAGCTGGCCATCAGGCCTAACAGCAACAACAGCTGGCAACGCATACAGAAACTCCTTGTTTCCCCATGGCAGCGGGCCGCGCCGGTCAGCTGGCGCGGAAGATCAGGTGGTCTTCCCAGTCGTCTTCGTGCACTTCATGTTCACTGAGCATGCGCCCCGACTGGGAAATGCGCTGTTCATGGACCTGTTGGCGATCGCCGCAGACCAGGTGGTGCCAGGCCGGCAGGTCCTTGCCCTCGCTGACCAGACGGTAGCCGCAGGTGCTCGGCAGCCACTTGAACTGGTCGGCCTTGCCCGGGGTGAGCTGGATGCAGTCAGGTACCTGGACGAAGCGGTTGGGGTAATCGCTGCACTGGCAGGTGTGCAGATCCAGCAGTTTGCAGGCGATGCGCGTGTAATAGACGCTGTTGTCGTCCTCGTCCTCGAGCTTTTGCAGGCAGCACAGGCCGCAGCCGTCGCACAGCGACTCCCACTCTTGCGGGCTGAGTTGTTCGAGGGTCTTGCGCCGCCAGAACGGTGCGTTTTCAGCGATCATCACACGGGTTTCCTGCATTCATCTTGGGGCCACGGCGCGCGGCGGCGCCAGTCTAGAGCCTGGCCTTCGGCAAAGCCAGACCGCTTGTCAGTCGCGACGCGACGCAGTAGCGTGCGCGTTTCCCGTCCTTTTGCAGGAGCCGCCATGAGCGCCACCCCCCGCGTTGCCGATTACGCCATCAACGAGCAGTTCATCAACCGCTGGTCGCCACGTGCCTTCACCGCCGAGCCGATCAGCGAAGAAACCCTGCTGAGTTTCCTCGAAGCTGCACGCTGGGCGCCGTCGGCGAACAACTCGCAACCTTGGCGCTTCCTCTATGCCCGCCGTGACACGCCGAACTGGGAGCGTTACCTGAACCTGCTGGTGCCGGCCAACCGCAGCTGGGCGCAACAGGCTTCGGCGCTGGTGCTGGTGATTTCAAAGACCACCTACGCCGCCCCGGGCGCCACGGAAGAAAGACCGGCGCTATGGCATACCTTCGACACCGGCTCTGCCTGGGGGCACCTGGCCCTGCAAGCCAGCATCAGCGGCTGGCATACTCATGGCATGGCCGGTTTCGACCAGGAACTGGCGCGTCAGGAGTTGAAGGTTCCTGAGGGGTACGTGCTGCATGCCATGGTTGCGATCGGCAAGCTGGGCGACAAGGCCAGCCTGAACGAAGCGCTGCAGGCGCGTGAAGTACCGAGCCCCCGCAAGCCACTGAGCGAGCTGGCTGCCGAGGGTGATTTCAGCCTATAAGCCTTGCATTGGCCGTACCGGCCTCTTCGCGGGTAAACCCGCCCCCACAGGGATCTCCACTGCCCCATGGGGCCTGTGCTGATCCTGTGTCAGCACAGCCAACACCAGCCTCCCACAGGACCTGAGGGTAGTGGAGATCCTGTGGGAGCGGGTTTAGCCGCGAAAAGGCCAGCACAGGTACTACAAAATCAATAGCCCCGGGCGAAGTCCACTTCACCTCGCAACCCCTGCCCCGCCACATACGCCCGCATATTCTCGACAAACAACCGCACCATCGCCGCCGGCGAGGTGGGCGCCGAGCTGTGCCCGGTCAGCAGCAAGCCCCAGGCCGTCCAGAACGGGTGTTGCCTGGGCAACGGCTCCTGCCGGCAGACATCGATCACGGCCCCCGCCAGGTGCCCTTCCTTCAGCGCCTCGACCAGGTCAGCGTCAACCACCGCCGCCCCACGCCCGGCATTGATGAACAGCGCCGTTGGCTGGAAGCACTTGAACAGTGCCGCGTCATACAGGTCGTGGGTGGCCGGGGTATCCGGCAACAGGTTGAGCACGTAGTCGACCTGCCCAACCATGCGCGGCAGGTCGGCCAGCGCCCCAACCTCGACGAACGGCGCCTGCTCGCGGGCGCTGCTGGCAACGCCATACAGCACCACGCCAAACGCCTGCAGGAACTCGGCCACCCGCTGGCCAATGTCGCCAGTGCCGACGATCAGCACTTTGCGCCCTTCCAGGGTACGCCCCGGGCGGTCATCCCAACGCCGCTCGACCTGGCTGACCAGGCGCGATAGCACCTCGCGCTCATGGCCGAGCATGTAGGTGAGCATGTACTCGGCCATCACCTGGCCAAAGATGCCCACGGCACGGGTCAGGCGATAGTCGCGCGGCAGGCCTTCGGCCAGCAGCGGGGTGATACCGGCCCAGGTGGACTGCATCCAGCCCGGTTTGTGGCCCTGGCGCAGCAGGCTTGCCAGCAGGTCCGGCTGGCCCAGCCACACCGGGCACTGAGGCGCCTGGCGGGCCAGTTCGGCGGAGTCGCCGCTGGTCAGGATTTCCAGCTCTGGCGCGGCTGCGCGCAAAATCTCGGCGTATCGAGCATGATCATGCTCAGCAATCAGTACTCGCATGATCAGGCAGGGTCGTTACGGCGCAGCAACTCTTCGGGCAGGTGCTCGATGTAGTCGTCTTCCGGCGGCGGCATCTGCAGGTGGTAACCCTGGTTGTCGAGGTTTTCCAGCACCTTGGCGATGTCCTCGCGGGCCAGCTTGCGCTCGGGGGTAAGCACCAGGTCGAAGGCATGCATGGGGGTGCCGAAGAACGGCAGCAGGCCTTCAGGTACGCGCCCAAGGCCGTCGGCCTTGAGCACGTACAGGTACATTTCGTTCTTGCGGGGGCTCTTGTAGATAGAGCAAATGCGTTTCATCGGGTCTCTCCGGCGCCTGCCAGGCTGTCCAGCAGGGCCTGGCCCATGCGCTCACGGCGCCAGCCGCGCAGCGAATCGGGCAATTGATAGGGGCCATTGGGGTAGCCGCTCTTGAGCAGCGCTTCCAGGGCTTTCTTGCGCAGCATCAGCTCGGGGGCAATGCCCAGGCGCTCACCTTCGGCCTGGCCGATGGCACGCAGCTGCTTGAGGATGCCGGCCGCCTCGATCGGCAAAGGTTCGGGCAAGGCCTGGGGCCATTGCTCGGCTGGCAGGCTGGCGGCACGCTTGATCAGCTCGATGAGGAACTCACCGTCCTGACGAATGGTGCGCGGATGCATCTCGTCGATCTTGGCCAGCGCCGACAGGTTGCTCGGCTGGCTCTTGGCCATGGGCCACAGCGAGTGCTCCTTGAGAATGCGGTTGCGCGGCACGTCGCGGTTGCGCGCTTCACGCTCGCGCCAGGCGCACAGCTCACGCAGCACTGCCAGTTGCTGGGGGGTCAGCTTCCAGGCCAGCTTGACGTCGCGGTACAGGCTTTCGGGCTCGACTTCGCGGCGCAATGCGGCCACCAGTTCGGCGCCGTCTTCCAGCACCCAGGCGTACTTGTCGTCACTCAGGCGCGGGCGCAACACGATGAACAGTTCTGCCAGGTGCACGGCATCCTCGGCGGCATAGCTGACCTGGGTTTCCGAGAGCGGGCGCTGCAGCCAGTCGGAACGGGTTTCGCCCTTGGGCAGGTCGATACCCAGTACTTCCTGCACCAGGCGCGAATAGCCCATGGAGAAGCCCAGGTTCAGGTAACCGGCGGCCAGCTGGGTATCGAACAGCGGCTGTGGCAGCTTGCCGGTCAGGCGCAGCAGCACTTCGAGGTCTTCGCTGCAGGCGTGCAGCACCTTGACCACGCCGCTGTCATCCAGCAGTTCGGCCAGCGGTTGCCAATTGCCGATCAGCAACGGGTCGATCAGGAAGGCACGCTGGCCATCGCCGATCTGGATCAGCCCGGCTTTCGGGTAGAAGGTGTCGACCCGCATGAATTCGGTGTCGACGGCGACGAAGGGCAGCTGGTGCCAGTCGCCGCAGTGTTCGGCCAGGCTCTGGTCGTCACGGATCCAGTGTATTTCGATGGCCACGAGGCTCTCCCACTAACATTGGCGCGCAGTATATACGGCGCGGGCACTGCTGGTGAAACCTGCGCCATCCTTGATATCGATCAGTGGTGCTGTTGTGCGTGTTCAGGCAGCAGCAACTCTCGTGCGCAAAATCCGCAAGCTTCGCGATCCCAGTGGGAGCGGGCATGCCCGCGAACACGGGCGAAGCCCGTGCCATCCACCGCGTCGCCTGCTTCGCGGGCATGCCCGCTCCCACAAAGACCGCGCAAGCTAGCGGTTTTTGAATGCGCTTTGCCTCAGCGCTTGGCTGCCAGCCACGGCCGGCAGCTGGCGAACATGTCCAGCGACTGCTGGTAGACCTCGGTGTGCACCTGCAACAGGCCGAGCATCGAGTGGAACAGGTTGTCTTGCGACAGCGGTGCATCGCTGAGCTTGGCCAGGCAGTCGGTGTCGACGCCGAAGTCTTCCTTGTAGCTGTCGGAGAACCAGGTCAGCAGCGGCACGTGCTTCTGCTGCTCGGGGGCAATGGCGTAGGGCGTGCCGTGCAAGAACAGGTTGTATTCACCCAGCGACTCGCCGTGGTCGGACAGGTAGATCATCGCCGTGTCGACCTTGTCCTGCTTGCTGCGCAGGGTGTCGATCAGCGACGCCAGTACCTTGTCGGTATAGGCCAGGGTGTTGTCGTAGCCGTTGACGATTTCCTGCTCGCTGCACTGGTCCAGCGCGTTGCTCTGGCACACCGGGGCAAAACGCTGGTCGGCGCCGGGGTAGCGCTTGAAGTACTCAGGCCCGTGGCTGCCCATCTGGTGCAGCACCAGCACGGTGTCCTTGTCGAGGTTGTCGATCAGCTCACCCAGGCCCTGCAGCAGGATCTGGTCATGGCATTCACCATCAGCGCACGACTGCGGGTCCTTGAGGTTGCTGACATCAATGAACTGCACACGGTCGCAGGTGCCCTTGCAGCCTGACTGGTTGTCACGCCACTGCACCGCCAGGCCGACACGCTGGAGGATGTCCAGCAACCCTTCGCGGTTCTTCGCCACCCGGGCATCGTAGTCCTTGCGCTTCATGCCAGAGAACATGCACGGCACCGAGACGGCGGTTTCCGTGCCGCAGGAGTGCACATCGGAGAACGCCAGCAGGCCCTGTTCCCTTGCAAGGTTCGGTGTGGTGTCGCGGTTGTAGCCAAGCACGCCGAAGTGGTCTGCCCGCGCACTTTCACCCACCACGAGCACGGTCAGCGACTTGCGTTCATGCTTTTGCCAGGCGGCATCTCGCTTGGCATCTTCGCCATAATGCTGGAAGGGGTGTGATGCGGTACCGACGCGCTCGCTGACATAACCGATGGAGGCCCCCACGATATTGCTGGGGGTGAGCATCAGGCGCAGTTCGTGGTGGTTGCGAAACAGCGACGACAGGCCCTGGTAGTTGACCAGTGCCACCGAGCCCAGGGCCACCACGCAGGCACCGCCAACCACCAGCTTGCCGAGCAGTTCACGGTGCCAGGCGCGATAGGCGATCGGCGCCTTCCACAACAGCAGCGAAGGCACTACACCGAGGCCCAGGATATACAAGGCAAACTTTAACGAAAGCAGGTCACGCACTTCCGCCACGTTGGTTTCCGCAATATTGCGGAACATGCCCGCGTCAATAAGTACGCCGTACTGGTTCATGAAGTAAGCCACGCCCGCGCCACTCATGAACAACACGATAAGTATTGGCTTCAATATATAACGGAAGGCGAACAACGTGAGAATCAGGTTGAACGCGAACAGCATCAGCACGGCAAACGCCAGGCTCAGCCAAAGCCCCGGTAAACCGGGCGGCACGACCTGTTCGAGATGCTGCCAGAGGAAGACATTGAAGCCTATCAGCAGGTAAAGGCTGGCCAGCAGCGTGACCCATTCAGTCCGCAGGGATTTTAAGTTGAGCATCAGTGTTCGCAATCAAGAGTGATTATCAGCCCGAGGGCCTGCGCGGCACCGGGGAAACTTGGCTGAACTCTAGAAAGCGTGCCATCAATATTTTGTGAAAAAGACGCCAACAAATTCGTGAGCAGGCGCCTTTTATACATTAAAAGAAGTTCATTCAGCGCTTGTTCAGCGTGGCAGGCGTTCCTTGGCGTACGGCTCGCGGTCGATGTCCAGCACTTCCACGCACAGCTGGATGTCCAGCCCAGGCTGCTTGGGGATGGCCTCACGCAATACATCCAGCAGGCTGGCGGACAGTTGCTTCTTCACCTCGGGCGAGCGCCCGCTGAGGATGGCCAGGCGCACATGGGCAAAGGCACGCTCGCCGGGCGCGGTGCCCACGCGATAGTGCTTGAAGGCTTCGGCGCGGCTCTTGATGTCGGCCTCGTCGGCGAACTGGCCACTGCCGACCAGGGCATGGTTCAGGCGCAGCAGCAGGGTATCGACGTTCAGCTCGCGCAGGTTGTCGCTGTATTCCAGGTTCAGGTGAGGCATGGCGCAGTTCCGGGTCACGGGGGAGATGCGACAGCCTACCCCAGTCCCCTACCTGCGCAAAGACGACTATCCTCAAAGGTCAGAACCATCCGCCAACCCCCGACAGAGGTGAAGAAATGCCAGTTCCGCATGATCTGCTCGCTGACCTGCACGTTACCGCTGATGCATTCCAGGCGCTCATGGACAAGGACCAGACGCTGCACTCACTGCACAAGGAATACAACGCAAAAGACAAAGAGGTGGTGGCCGCCGAAGCCAACGGCACCAACGACGAGGCCGTCAACCGTCTGCGCAAGGAACGGTTGCTGATCAAGGACAAGATCGAACGGATCATTCATCCGCCCAAATCCTGACAGGAATTCATTGAATCCACCGGCCTCTTCGCGGATGAACTCGCTCCCACAGGTACAGTGCCAGACCTGAAAGCAGCCGAGTTCCTGCGGGAGCGGGTTTACCCGCGAAGAGGCCAGCAGCCCTCACACAACAGCCGCAGCCTTCAACGCCCCATCCAGATCGTCGACCAGGTCACGGTAATCCTCGATCCCCACCGACAACCGCAGCAGGTTTTCGCTGATGCCCATCACGCCCTTCTGCTCCGGGCTCAGCGAGCAGTGCGACATGCTCCAGGAATGGTTGATCATGCTTTCCACCCCGCCCAGCGAATCGGCCAGCACGAAGATCTGCAGCGCTTCCACCAGCCGGTTGAGCGCGGCCCGGTCGCCCTTGACCTTCATCGCCACCACCGCCCCACCCGTGCGCATCTGCCGTTTGCACAGTTCGTGCTGTGGATGGCTTTCCAGCCCCGGGTAATACACCTGCTCGATCTGCGCGTGGCTTTCGAGGAAGCGCGCTACCTGCAGGGCATTGGCACACTGGCGCTCCATGCGCACATCCAGGGTCTTCAGACCGCGCAGGGCCAGGTAGCAGTCGAACGGCCCCTGCACCGCGCCGATTGCCATGCTGATGCGGCGCAGGCGCGCCAAAAGGGCATCATTGGCGGCTACCACCACGCCACCGGTGAGGTCGGAGTGGCCGCCGATGTACTTGCTGGCCGAATGCATCACCAGGTCGACACCCAGGCTGATCGGGCGCTGGTTCCACGGCGAGCAGAAGGTGTTGTCGATGCAGGTGAGGATGCCCCGCGCCTTGGCCAGGTCGCACACCGCCTTGATATCGACCAGGTGCAGCAGCGGGTTGGTCGGCGATTCGATCCAGATCAGCTGGGTTTCCGGCTTGATGGCGGCGGCCACTGCCTCGAGATCGTTGAGGTCGACGTAGGTGGTGGTCAGGCCCGAGGTACGGCTGCGGTAGTCTTCGAGGATGCGGAAGGTACCGCCATACACACCGTTCATCACCACCACATGCGCATCCTTGGGCAGCAGCTCCAGCACGGTGGCGGTGGCGTTCACACCCGAGGCGCAGGCCACTGCGCCAACCCCTTCTTCCAGGGCGGCGACACAGGTTTCGTAGGCATGCCGGGTGGGGTTGCCGACGCGGCTGTAGGAGTATTCCGGCTTGTCGTCCAGGCTGCGCTTGGTGAACGAGCTGGCGGTGACGATCGCCGGGAAGATAGCGTTATCGGCGACACTGAACTGTTCACCGGCGTGAATGGTGCGGGTGGCGAAATTGCGCGGCTTGTCGGACATGGTCAGGCCCATTGGCAGAATGAAAGTTGCCACTATCGCACAACCCAAATCTTCTGGCCTTGGGGTAATCTGTGAAAAATTTTCCTCCACGGCCCACACGCAATATGGACAGCTTCGACCAGCACATTCTCACCCTGCTTCAGCGCGACGCCTCGATCTCGCTCAAGGACCTGGCAGAGGCCGTCAACCTGTCCACCACGCCGTGCTGGAAGCGGGTCAGACGCCTAGAGGAGGACGGCTACATTGTCGGCCGCGTTGCCCTGCTGGACCCGCAACGGCTGGGGCTGGGGCTGACGGTGTTCGTCCAGCTCAAGACCCAGCGCCACGACAGCGCCTGGCTGGAGCAGTTTGCCGCGACCGTGACCGGGTTCGAGGAAGTGATGGAGTTCTACCGCATGTCGGGGGACTGGGATTACATGCTGCGGGTGGTGGTGGGGGATATTGCGGCGTATGACCGGTTCTACAAGAAGCTGATTACCAGTACTGATGGGCTGTCGAACATTACTTCCAGTTTTGCCATGGAGCAGATGAAGTACACCACGGCGTACCCGGTGCATCGTTCCTGATTCCTGTATGGCAGTACCGGCCCTATCGCCGGCAAGCCAGCTCCCGCAGGCACGTCACAGGTTCTGAAATCTGTGCGGTCCCTGTCGGAGCTGGCTTGCCGGGGATAGGGCCCTTGCAGGCTATCTGTCAATCCGCGGCCAGCACCGCCGCAATCCGGTTCCCCGCCTTGGCTTTCTCGACCTTGATCGCCACGAACTTCGAAGTCGGCGTATAGGTCCCCTCGCCATAACTTTCCAGCGGCACCAGCGGGTTGGTCTCCGGGTAATAGGCCGCCGCCTGCCCCTCGGGCACGTCATACGCCACCAGGCGGAAGCCCGACACCCGCCGCTCCACGCCATCCTCCCACAGCGACACCAGGTCCACATGCTCGCCCGGCTCGAAGCCCATCCGGCGGATGTCGACCTCGTTGACGAACACCACTTCACGCAGGCCGAACACCCCACGATAACGGTCGTCCAGGCCATACAGGGTGGTGTTGTACTGGTCGTGCGAACGCAGTGTCTGCAGGATCAGGTCAGGCTTGTCACCGCGCGCCAGCACCTTGGCATTCACCAGTTGCTCCGGCAGCTGGCTCGGGCTGAAGCGCGCCTTGCCTGTGGCCGTGCGCCAGGTACGGTCGGCGGCATTGTTACCCAGGTGGAAGCCGCCCGGGTGCTGCAGGCGCTCGTTGAAATCGGCAAAGCCGGGGATCACATCGGCAATCATGCTGCGGATACGGCCGTAGTCGGCAACTGCGTATTCCCAGTCGATCGGCTGCTTGCCCAGGGTCGCCTGGGCCATGCCGGCGATGATCCACGGCTCCGAGCGCAGGTGTGGCGAGCGCGGGCGCAGTTGGCCGTGGGAGATGTGCACCATGCTGAAGGTGTCCTCCACGGTCACGCCTTGCGGCCCGCTGGCCTGCATGTCGATTTCGGTACGGCCCAGGCACGGCAGGATCAACGCATCGCGGCCGGTGACCAGGTGCGAGCGGTTGAGCTTGGTGGAAATCTGCACGGTCAATGCGCAATTGCGCATGGCCGCATGAGTGCGCGGCGTATCCGGCGTAGCCTGGGCAAAGTTGCCACCCAGGCCGATGAACACCTTGGCACGCCCCTCCTCCATGGCCTTGATCGCCAGCACCGCGTTGTGCCCGTGGGCACGCGGCACGCGGAACCGGAAGCGCTTTTCGATGGCATCGAGCAGCGCCGCCCCGGGCTTCTCGTCGATGCCCATGGTGCGGTCGCCCTGCACGTTGCTGTGGCCACGCACCGGTGACAGGCCGGCACCGGGCTTGCCAACGTTGCCGCGCAGCAGCTGCAGGTTGACGATTTCCTGAACGGTCGGCACCGAGTGGCGGTGCTGGGTGACGCCCATGGCCCAGCACATGATCACCCGTTCGGCCTTGCGGTACATGCGCGCGGCCAGTTCGATCTCGGCCTGGGTCAGGCCCGATTGCTCGACGATGTGCGCCCAGGGCGTGGCATCCACGGCTTCTAGGTATGCGTCGATGCCACTGGTGTGCTCGGCGATGAAGGCATGGTCGAACACAGCCGGTTCGCCATTGGCCTGGGCTTCGCGTTCCCACTGCAGCAGGTACTTGGCAATGCCGCGCATCACTGCCATGTCGCCGCCCAGGGCCGGGCGGAAGTAGGCCGTGTTGGTTGGTTCGGAGCCATTGCTGAGCATCTCGAACGGGTGCTGCGGGTGCTGGAAGCGCTCCAGGCCGCGCTCCTTGAGCGGGTTGAAGCAGACCACCTGGGCACCACGCTTCACCGCTTCACGCAGCGGTTCGAGCATGCGCGGGTGGTTGGTGCCAGGGTTCTGGCCGATGACGAAAATGGCATCGGCCAGCTCCAGGTCGTGGAACACCACGGTGCCCTTGCCCACGCCCAGGGTTTCCGACATGCCCACGCCGCTGGCTTCATGGCACATGTTCGAGCAGTCGGGGAAATTGTTGGTACCGTAGGCACGGACGAACAGCTGATAGAGGAACGCCGCCTCGTTGCTGGCCCGGCCCGAAGTGTAGAACTCGGCCTGGTCGGGCGATTCGAGTGCGCGCAAGTGTTGGGCAACCAGCGCAAAGGCTTCTTCCCAGCTGGTTTCTACATAGTGGTCGGTGGCCGCGTCATAGCGCATGGGGTGGGTCAGGCGGCCCTGGTACTCCAGCCAGTAGTCGGTCTGCTGGGCCAACGCACTGACGCTGTACTTGGCGAAGAACGCCGGGTCTACCGAGCGGCCGGTGGCTTCCCAGTTGACCGCCTTGGCGCCGTTCTCGCAGAACTTGACCATGTCGTTTTCCGGCGACTCGCCCCAGGCACAGCCGGGGCAGTCGAAGCCACCGTTCTGGTTGGTCTTGAGCATGGCCCGCAGGTTCTTGAACGCATTGTCGCTGCCCAGCCAGCTCTTGGTCACGCTCTTGAGCGCCCCCCAGCCGGCGGCGGCGCCCTTGTAGTCCCTGATGTGTTGGTCCTGGCTCATGCGATGAATCCTCACGCTTCGATGCTTTTTTTCAGCCTATGGAGCGTGAGGTAGAGCCGTCCAATCGAAAGATCTTACGGGGTGATAGGCGGTTTCGATCAAGGGTTGGAACCGCGTCACGGCCTTCGCGGGTGAACCCGCTCCCACAGGGCCCCACAGGTTCCGAGCCCTGCGCTTTACCTGTGGAAGCGGGTTTATCCGCGAATTGGGCGCCGCGATCAACACTTTGAAATACGTGGCCTGCAGCCATGATAGAGGCCATCGATCAAACGGTCGGACAAAGCAATTTGACGCCCCGGCGCCCAGGTTATAGCTTGAATCGAGTCCCAACCCATTCGAGCGCGAACGTGGAACAGAACAGCCGGGCCCTGATCGACGGCTTCAACCGGAAAATCGACTACCTGCGGATGTCGGTCACCGACCGCTGCGACTTTCGTTGTGTGTACTGCATGGCCGAAGACATGCAGTTCCTGCCGCGCCAGCAAATTCTCAGCCTCGAGGAGCTGTTCCAGGTGGCCGAGCGCTTCGTCGCCCTTGGCACCCGCAAGATCCGCCTGACCGGCGGCGAGCCGCTGGTGCGCCAAGGCATCGTCGACCTCTGCGGGCGCATCGCCGCCCTGCCCGGCCTGCGCGAATTGTGCCTGACCAGCAACGGCTCGCAACTTGGGCGCCTGGCCCAGCCGCTGTTCGACGCCGGTGTCACGCGCCTGAACATCAGCCTCGACAGCCTGGACGCCGAGCGCTTCAGGCAACTGACCCGCACCGGCGACCTGCACCAGGTGATCGCCGGCATCGACGCCGCCCGCCAGGCCGGCTTCAAGCGCACCAAGCTCAACTGCGTGGTCCTCAAGGGCCGCAACGATCATGAACTGGTCGACCTGGTGCGCTTTGCCATCGACCGCGAGCTGGACATCACCTTCATCGAAGAAATGCCCTTGGGCGTGATCAGCGAACATGAGCGCGGCGAGTCGTTCTGCTCCAGCGATGAAGTACGTGCGCTGCTGGCCGAGCAGTACACTCTGATCGAATCGACCGAGTCGTCCCAGGGCCCGGCCCGCTACTGGCGCCTGGCCGAAGCCGCCAACACTCGGGTCGGCTTCATTTCGCCACACAGCCACAACTTCTGCGCCACCTGCAACCGCGTGCGCCTCACTGTCGAAGGCCGCCTGCTGCTGTGCCTGGGCAATGAACACTCGGTGGACCTGAAGCAGGTGCTGCGCGCCCACCCCGGCAACCCCGAACGCCTGGAAAAGGCCATTCGTGACTCGCTGCACCTCAAGCCCTACCGCCATCATTTCGAAGTCGGTGGCGATGTGCAGATCCTGCGTTTCATGAACATGACCGGCGGCTAGCCAGCCGTCTCTGGATTGACATGATCGTCCACCCCACCCCCGATGTGCTGCGTGTGCTGTTCACCCTCAAGGGTTCGATCGTCAAACGCATTGCCCTGCGCTGCCTGACAATCACCCTGCTGGCCGCGCTGATCGTGTTGGTCGAGCGGCATTTCCCGGCGTTCTTCTACCCGGTCAGCGCCACCCCGTTCACCTTGCTGGGCCTGTCGCTGTCGATATTCATGAGCTTTCGCAACAACGCCTGCTATGACCGCTGGTGGGAGGGGCGCAAGGCCTGGGGCAAGCTGATCATCGAAACCCGCTCGTTCGTGCGCGAAAGCCTGGTGATTACCGACGAAACCCTGCGTGCCGAACTGTTGCGCAGCCTGTGCGGCTTTGCCCATGCACTGAATGCACGGCTGCGCAACGAGGACGAACTGGCCGCCACCCGGCCCTGGCTGGCACGGCCCGATGCGATCAGCCCGCACAACGTGTGCGACGCCATCCTGCGCGAAATTGGCGGGCACTGCTCGCGGTTGGCCGAACAGCAGCAGATCAGTGACTGGCGCTACAGCCTGCTTGAGCAGCGGCTGGTGGGCCTGACCGAAGTGCAGGCCACCTGCGAGCGGATCAAGGGCACACCGTTGCCGTTCCCCTACACGCTGTTGCTGCACCGCACCATCTACATCTTCTGCCTGCTGCTGCCGTTTGCCTTGGCCGAGCCGCTGGGCTGGCTGGCGCCGCTGTTCACCACCATCGTGGGATACACGTTCTTCGGGCTGGATGCGATTGGCAACGAACTGGAAGACCCGTTCGGGCGCGATGAAAACGACCTGCCGACCGATGCCATGGTGCGGACCGTGGAGCGTGATGTGCTGGCGGGGTTGGGGGAACAACAGCTACCGCCGGCGTTGTTGCCGGTGGACCATGTATTGAGCTGACTGAATGCAGTGGCCTGTACTGGCCCTTTCGCGGGTAAACCCGCTCCCACAGGCCCCCCACAGGTTTCGAACCCTGCGCGGTACCCGCGAAGAGGCCGGTACAGGAGAAAACTCAGCCCCGGCTTGCACAGGCCTCGATCGGTTTCAGGTGCTTGACGAAGTTGCATGGCCGGTGCCGCGCATCCAGCTGCTCCGCCAGGATACCCTCCCACGCCGTACGGCAGGCCCCGGTGGAGCCCGGCAGGCAGCACACCAACGTGCGGTTGGACAACCCGGCCAGCGCCCGGCTCTGCACGGTCGAGGTGCCGATATCGAGAATCGACAGGGCCCGGAACAGTTCGCCAAAGCCATCGATGCGCTTGTCCAGCAGGCACTCGACCGCTTCCGGCGTGCTGTCACGCCCGGTAAAACCGGTACCGCCGGTGATCAGCACCACCTGCACCTGCTCGTCGGCAATCCAGGTGGCGACCTGGGCGCGGATCTTGTACAGGTCGTCCTTGAGCAACGCCCGCGCCACCAGGCGGTGGCCGATCTCCACCGAGCGACTGGCCAGCAGCTCACCGGAGGTGTCGTTGTCGTAGGTACGGGTGTCGCTGACAGTCAGCACGGCGATGTTGAGCGGTACGAAGACCGCGTCGGATTGGACGCGCACGGTGGGGCTCCTCGAGTGGCATTGCCGCCACGCTAGAGGCATGGCCCGGGGGCGTCCAATCGATATGGCGTACCGACTGATCAATGACATCTATCGCAGACGTGGGGTAAGGTCTGCATAACCCGCTACCAGGCACTTCCATGGACATCAAGCAGCTCAAATTCCTCATCGCACTCGACCAGACCCGCCACTTCGGCCAGGCGGCGGCGCTGTGCCATATCACCCAGCCGACGCTGTCCATGCGCCTGCGCAACCTGGAGGACGAGCTGGACCTGGTGCTGGTCAAGCGCGGCCAACGCTTCGAAGGCTTCACCGAGGCCGGCGAGCGCATCCTGGCCTGGGCCCGTACGCTGCTCGCCGCCCACGACGGCCTGCAGGCCGAGGCCGCCAGCTGCCGTGGCCAAGTGGTAGGCAGCCTGCGCCTGGGCACGGTGCCGCTGGCCAGTTTCAACCCCATGCACCTGCTGCTGCCGCTGCGTGAAAAATACCCCGAACTGCACTTCCAGATCAGCTCGCTCAGCTCGGAACAGGTCATCGACGGGCTCAGCCGCAACCAGCTCGACCTGGGTATCTGCTACCTGGACCAGGTCAACACCAGCTTCTTCGAAGTGATCGAACTGGGCACCACCACCATGGGCCTGCTGCACGATACCCGGCACTTCCAGTTCGCCAGCGACACCCTGCGCTGGGACGAGCTGGGCGACATTCCGCTGGGCCTGCTGAGCAAGGGCATGCACTACCGCCAATCGCTGGATCTGAGTTTCCGCAGCCGTGGCCTGGAGCCGAATGCGGTACTGGAAAGCGACTCGAGCTTCCAGCTTATCCAGGCCATCAACACCGGTATGTGCTGCGCAGTCATGCCGCTGGGCTGCGGCCTGGAAGACCTGAGCGAACACCTGCGCATCCTGCCGGTGGCCGACGCCGCCATCCACAGCCCGGTCGGCCTGCTGCTGCGCCGCAGCGAACCGCGTTCGGCAATTGCCGAGCAGTGCTTCGATCAGGCGCGGGCGCTGTTCGTCACGTGCTAATTCGCTGGCTAGCGAATTTTCCTACTGCGACATAGGACATTTCGCTAGCGACAAGACGCTCCCCCCGCTTTTATCCTCCTTCGCTCACCAGGCGGTGCGAGAACGCGCAGCCGTTTCTTACCATTGTCCAAGGATCTGACATGACGACACCTCCAACCGCTTCCACGCCATTGGTATGGAGTGCCGAAAACTTAGCCCCGCTGGGAGGGCTCGGCCTTCTGGGGATGGTTCTCTTGCTGGTGTGGTTTATCCAAAGCAGAGCCGGGTCGCTCTATTTTCTGCGCGATTTAATCTGGCGAAGTTTTGGTGGAAAAAAAGAGTTCGACGACCTCTCAGAGCTGAACCAGATGCGCAGAGAGCTACGTGAAATCGAGTTTTTCAGATACGAATTCAATATTCCTGCAAACAACTTGCGCGAAGCACGACTCGCTCATCGCTGGATCGTCGCCAACGGTTTTGCCCCAAGCGATATCGGCCGCAGCCGCAGATACATGGATTGGAGCGATTTTGATTCTCCAACATTTGCGGTCAAGCGGTTCACCTGGTGGAAATACACGCTGGTTGTAACGTCGATGCTTTTGCTCATCGGGGCATTTACGCCGTTTTCGCTTTTCGGGGATTCGAAGTACTTGATGGTTTCGTTGAAGAACTCACCCGACACGCCCTCGTTCTACCTATCTTCAGACAACATCAAGTTCAAAATGTGGCCCGATAGGGTTCTAATGCCAGAACAATGCCGCTCAGCCGAAACCTTGAAACCCTTTATAGAAGACTTTCCTGAAAAGGAGCTGGACACCGTCTGCTCGTTTTTTATGGACCCTGCCTACGAATCACACGTGGCGAAAGGGCTTGAGGCGCAACGTTCGTTACTGGCTGGCATAGCGTTCGCCAGTATGATGGGGTTGATTTTGCTGGTACTGAAGCTTGCCCGTATGAAGAGGGCGCAATCGCTGTACCAGCAGTGGCAGAACCGCACTCCGTCCGAGCCACAGGCAACGCCCTCGCCCATTACGCCATCGCCCGCCGATACTGCCTCGGCGTGAAGCCGGTCAGCTGCTTGAACTGGCGGCTGAAGGCGCTGTGGTCGGTATAGCCGCAGCACATCGCCACTTCAGTGATCGGCAGTTCCGAGTGCAGCAAGCGGTGGGCGTGCTCCAGGCGCGCCTTGTGGATCATCTGCCGCGGCGTGAGGTGGAACACCCGCTTGCAGTAGCGCTCCAGCTGGGCCACGGAAATGCCGGCGATACGGGTCAGCTCGGCCATGCTGATCGGCTGGTGGAAGTTCCGGCGAATGTACTCATCCACTGCGGCCAGGCGCTGGTAGGCAGGGTGGGTATCGGCCGCTGACTGCAAATCGACCGAGATGCCGACCAGGCCGATGATCTCGCCGGCCTGGTTGTACAGCGGGCGCTTGTGGGTCAGGCACCAGCCAGGCTCGCGGCTGCCGTACAGGTGCAGCTCCAGCTGGTCTTCCAGCACCAGGCCCTCCTTGAGAACACGACGGTCCTGCTCGGTGTAGCCGGGGCCCAGCTGTGCCGGGAACACTTCGGCGCTGGTCTTGCCCAGCAGCGGCTGCAGGCGCTTGAGGCCACAACGCTGGACCAGGGTGTTGTTGGCCAGCACATAGCGGGCGGCCGGGTCCTTGATGAAGATCGCGGCGTTGGGGATGGCGTCGAGGATCGGCAGCAGCAGGGACACACCGGCCAGCAGGGCCTCTAGGTTGGCGGGGCAGTGCTGGTCAAGGGACTGGTACAGGGTTGCCAGGGGGGTGTCGGTCATCTGCCCTATCTCGGTTTGCTGTGGCGACCCTTTCGCGGGCACGCCCGCTCCCACAGGTCCCCCACAAATTTCGAATCCTGTGCTGTACCTGTGGGAGCGGGCGCGCCCGCGAAGAGGCCAACGATACCCACATACCTCTACAGCCCTTGCTCGGTATGGCTTACAGCCTATTCCACACCCCGGCACCTAGTCACTGCTTTTTTGAAACTGTGCCGATTTCGTCATCCACCCTGCAGAAAACCATCAAGAACCGGCGCCCCGATCGGTCCACTCTATGCCCCACGCAAGCCGCCCCAAGTCCTACAAGAGCGCGGCCCAAAAAGCCGCATCTCGTGACATCAGACCTGCCTATCCAATAACCAACAAAAAGGCGAACCCATGTCAGGCAAATTCAAAAAACAGTTGTCATTGCTGGACCTCACCTTCATCGGCCTAGGCGCCATCTTCGGCTCCGGCTGGCTGTTCGCCGCCAGCCATGTCTCGGCCATCGCCGGCCCGGCCGGCATCCTGTCCTGGTTCCTTGGCGGCTTCGCCGTACTGTTGCTGGGCATCGTCTATTGCGAACTGGGCGCCGCCCTGCCGCGTGCCGGGGGCGTGGTGCGCTACCCGGTGTACTCCCACGGCCCGCTGCTGGGCTACTTGATGGGCTTCATTACCCTGATCGCCTTTTCCAGCCTGATCGCCATCGAAGTGGTCGCTTCGCGCCAATACGCCGCCGCCTGGTTCCCCGGGCTGACCAAGGCCGGCTCCAGCGACCCGACCGTACTCGGCTGGCTGGTGCAGTTCGCCCTGCTGGGGCTGTTCTTCTTCCTCAACTACCGCAGCGTGAAAACCTTCGCCAAGGCCAACAACCTGGTCAGCGTGTTCAAGTTCATCGTGCCGCTGCTGGTGATCGGCGTGCTGTTCACTTTCTTCAAGCCGGAAAACTTCGAGGTCCAGGGCTTTGCCCCGTTCGGTCTGTCCGGCGTTGAAATGGCGGTATCGGCCGGTGGCATCATCTTCGCCTACCTGGGCCTGACGCCGATCATTTCGGTGGCCAGCGAAGTGAAGAACCCGCAGCGCACCATCCCCATCGCGCTGATCCTCTCGGTACTGCTGTCCACCGCGATCTACGCCCTGCTGCAACTGGCCTTCCTCGGCAGTGTGCCGACCGAAATGCTGAGCAACGGCTGGGCCGCCGTGACCACGGAACTGGCCCTGCCCTACCGTGATATCGCCCTGGCCCTGGGTGTGGGCTGGCTGGCCTACCTGGTGGTGGCCGACGCGGTGATCTCGCCCAGCGGCTGCGGCAACATCTACATGAACGCCACCCCGCGCGTGGTCTATGGCTGGGCGCAGACCGGCACCTTCTTCAAGTACTTCACCCGTATCGACGCCGAGTCCGGCATCCCGCGCCCGGCGCTGTGGCTGACCTTTGGCCTGTCGGTGTTCTGGACCCTGCCGTTCCCGTCCTGGGAAGCGCTGATCAACGTGGTTTCAGCCGCTTTGGTACTGAGCTACGCCGTGGCCCCGGTGACCGTCGCCGCCCTGCGCCGCAACGCCCCCGACATGCCGCGCCCGTTCCGGGTCAAGGGCATGGGCGTGCTCGGCCCACTTTCGTTCATCATCGCCGCGCTGATCGTGTACTGGTCGGGCTGGAAGACCGTTTCGTGGCTGCTGGCCCTGCAAATCGTGATGTTCGTGCTCTACCTGCTGTGCGGCCGCTTCGTGCCAACCCAACACCTGTCGCTGGCCCAGCAAGTGCGCTCGTCGGCGTGGCTGATCGGCTTCTACGCAGTGACCATCCTGCTGTCGTGGCTGGGCAGCTTCGGTGGCCTGGGAGTGCTCGGCCACCCGTTCGACACCGTGGTCGTGGCCGCTTGTGCACTGGGTATCTACTACTGGGGTGCTGCCACCGGCGTGCCTGCCCACCTGGTGCGCCTGGAAGGTGAGGATGAAAGCGAAGCCTCCTCCGAAAGCTACCCAGGCCAGCGCCCTGCCGCCGTCGCCTCCTGACCCACTCTCGAATGGATATGCCCATGAAACACGTTCACGTCATCGACTCGCACACCGGCGGGGAACCCACCCGCCTGGTGATGAAAGGCTTCCCGCAACTGCGTGGCCGCAGCATGGCCGAGCAGCGCGACGAGCTGCGCGAGCTGTACGACCAGTGGCGCCGCGCCTGCCTGCTGGAACCACGTGGCAACGATGTGCTGGTCGGTGCGCTGTACTGCCCACCGGTATCGGCCGACGCCACCTGCGGGGTGATCTTCTTCAACAACGCTGGCTACCTGAACATGTGCGGCCACGGCACCATCGGCCTGGTCGCCTCGCTGCAGCATCTTGGCCTGATCGCACCGGGCGTGCACAAGATCGACACCCCGGTCGGCCAGGTGACCGCCACCCTGCATGAAGATGGCGCCATAACCGTTGGCAACGTGCCGTCCTACCGCTACCGCCAGCAGGTGCAGGTGGACGTGCCCGGCCATGGCCTGGTGCGTGGCGACATCGCCTGGGGTGGCAACTGGTTTTTCCTCGTCTCCGACCACGGCCAGCGTATCGAGCTGGGCAACCGCGAGGCGCTGACCGAGTACACCTGGACGATGCTCAAGGCCCTCGAAGCCCAGGGCATCACAGGTGAAAACGGTGCCCCCATCGACCACGTCGAACTGTTTGCCGACGATGCCAACGCCGACAGCCGCAACTTCGTGATGTGCCCCGGCAAGGCCTACGACCGCTCGCCCTGCGGCACGGGCACCAGCGCCAAGCTGGCCTGCCTGGCCGCCGACGGCAAGCTCGACGAAGGCCAGACCTGGGTACAGGCCAGTATCACCGGTAGCCAGTTCCAGGGCCGCTACGAGCGCGACGGCGAACGCATTCGCCCGTTCATCACCGGCCGCGCCTACATGACCGCCGACAGCACCTTGCTGATCGACGAACAGGACCCATTCGCCTGGGGCATCTGACCCCGGCTTTTTCCAAAAAATCGAATATCGCGAGGAGTGACAACAATGACCAACAACATCTTCACCGGCACCATGCCCGCCCTGATGACCCCCTGCACCGCCGAGCGCAAACCGGACTTCGACGCCCTGGTGCGCAAGGGCCGCGAGCTGATCGAGGCAGGCATGAGTGCCGTGGTGTACTGCGGTTCGATGGGCGACTGGCCGCTGCTGACCGAAGCCGAGCGCCAGGAAGGCGTGGCGCGCCTGGTGGCCGCCGGCATCCCGACCATCGTCGGTACCGGCGCGGTGAACACCCGTGAGGCGGTATCCCACGCCGCCCACGCGGCCAAGGTCGGTGCCGCCGGCCTGATGGTCATCCCCCGCGTACTAAGCCGCGGTGCCTCGCTGATTGCCCAGAAGCACCACTTCTCGGCCATCCTGGCAGCCGCGCCGAAGCTGCCGGCGGTGATCTACAACAGCCCATACTACGGCTTCGCCACCCGCGCCGACCTGTTCTTCGAACTGCGCAGCGAGTTCCCCAACCTGATCGGCTTCAAGGAGTTCGGCGGTGGCGCCGACCTGCGCTACGCCGCCGAGCACATCACCTCCAAGGATGACGACGTGACCCTGATGGTCGGCGTCGACACCCAGGTGGTGCATGGCTTCGTCAACTGCAACGCCACCGGCGCGATCACCGGCATCGGCAACGCCCTGCCGCGTGAGGTGCTGCACCTGGTGAGCCTGAGCAAGCAGGCGGCCAAGGGTGATGCCAAGGCCCGCCGCCTGGCGCGTGAACTGGAAGCGGCGCTGGCGGTGCTGTCGTCGTTCGATGAAGGCTGTGACCTGGTGCTCTACTACAAGCACCTGATGGTGCTGAACGGTGACAGCGAATACAGCCTGCACTTCAACGAGACCGACGTGCTGACCGACGCCCAGCGCAATTATGCCGAGCAGCAGTACGCGCTGTTCCGCACCTGGTACGCCAGCTGGTCGGGTGAGCAGAACATCGCCTGACCTCAAGGCCGCGCCGCGGTCCCTGTGGGAGCGGGCGTGCCCGCGAAGCAGGCGCCGCGGTGCATGGCACCGGCTTCGCCGGTGTTCGCGGGCCCGCCCGCTCCCACAGGGTGAGTATTACATCCCTGCAACAGCATGTGATTTCCAAAGGAGGCTCCATGACCCTCACAGGCAACCTGATGATCGGCCAGACGCCGATAACCGGCAGCCGCGAAGCCATCCGTGCCATCGACCCAGCCACCGGCCAGGCGCTGGAACCGGCCTACCTCGGCGGCACCAGCGAACACGTGGCCCAGGCCTGCACCTTGGCTTGGGGGGCGTTCGATGCCTACCGCGAAACCTCGCTCGAGCAACGGGCACAATTCCTCGAAACCATCGCCACGCAGATCGAAGCGCTGGGCGATGCCCTGATCGACCGCGCGGTGGCTGAAAGTGGCCTGCCCAAGGCGCGCATCCAGGGCGAACGTGGCCGCACCTGCACCCAGCTGCGCACCTTCGCCCGCGTGGTACGGGCCGGCGAATGGCTGGACGTGCGGGTCGACAATGCCCTGCCAG
Source organism: Pseudomonas sp. TE3-3-F2023 (assembly GCF_036784815.1). Taxonomy (NCBI): domain Bacteria; kingdom Pseudomonadati; phylum Pseudomonadota; class Gammaproteobacteria; order Pseudomonadales; family Pseudomonadaceae; genus Pseudomonas; species Pseudomonas sp. TE3-3-F2023. The sequence continues at coordinate 5,139,464 of NZ_CP145113.1, forward strand.
AGCGCCAGCCCCTGCCGCGTCCCGACCTGCGCCAGCGCCAGGTGGCCCTGGGGCCGGTGGCGGTATTCGGCGCCAGCAATTTCCCGTTGGCCTTCTCGGTGGCCGGTGGCGACACCGCCTCGGCCCTGGCCGCCGGTTGCCCGGTGGTGGTCAAGGCCCACGGCGCTCACCCGGGCACCAGCGAGCTGGTCGGCCAGGCAGTGGCAAAGGCCGTGAAGCAGTGCGGCTTGCCGGCCGGTGTGTTTTCGCTATTGTACGGCTCCGGTCGTGAAGTGGGCATTGCACTGGTCAGCGACCCGCGCATCAAGGCTGTTGGCTTTACCGGCTCGCGCAGTGGTGGCATTGCGCTCTGCCAGGCGGCCCAAGCCCGCCCCGAGCCGATCCCTGTGTACGCCGAAATGAGCTCGATCAACCCGGTATTTTTGTTCGACACCGCCCTGCAGACCCGCGCCGAGGCACTGGCACAAGGCTTCGTCGCCTCGCTGACCCAGGGTGCCGGCCAGTTCTGCACCAACCCCGGCCTGGTGATTGCCCGCCAGGGGCCGGCGTTGCAGCGTTTCATCGCCGCCGCCAGCGAACACGTGCGCCAGGCTGCGGCGCAGACCATGCTCACTCCGGGCATCTTCAGTGCCTACCAGGCCGGTGTCGGCGCCCTCGCCGTAAACGCCAATGCACAGGCCGCCGCCAGTGGCCAGGCCGGGCAAGGCCCCAACCAGTGCCAGGCGCAACTGTTCGTGACCCAGGCCGAAGCGTTCCTCGCCGACCCGGCGTTGCAGGCCGAAGTCTTCGGCGCGGCGTCGCTGGTGGTGGCCTGCGCCAACGATGAGCAAGTCCGCCAGGTGGCCGAGCAACTGGAAGGCCAACTGACCGCCACCCTGCAACTGGACGACGCCGACATCGACGGCGCCCGAGCGCTGCTGCCGACCCTTGAACGCAAGGCTGGCCGCATCCTGGTCAATGGCTGGCCGACCGGTGTAGAGGTATGCGACGCGATGGTCCACGGCGGGCCGTTCCCGGCCACCTCCGATGCCCGCAGCACCTCGGTGGGCACGGCGGCGATCCTGCGCTTCCTGCGCCCGGTGTGCTACCAGGACTTCCCCGATGCCCTGCTGCCGCAGGCGCTGAAGCACGGCAACCCGCTGCAACTGCGGCGCCTGCTCGACGGTAAACGGGAAGGCTGAGCATGGTCGAAACCGCTGAAACCGATATCGCCGTGGTCGGCGCCGGCATTGTCGGCGTCGCCTGTGCCCTGCAACTGGCCCGCCAAGGCCGCCGGGTAACCCTGGTCGACCGCCAGGCACCCGGCCAGGGCGCGTCCTACGGCAACGCCGGGCACCTGGCCACCGAGCAGGTATTTCCGATTGCAGACCTGTCGATTCTCAAACGCCTGCCGCGCATGCTGCTGGACCCGATGGGCCCGCTGCGCCTGGACTGGAAGTACCTGCCCAAGGCCATGCCATGGTTCACCCGCTTGCTGCTCAACCTGCGCCCGGGCCCGTTTCAGCGCAGCGTCGCCGGCATCCGCACGTTGAACGAAGGCAGCCTGGGTGCCTGGCAGCGGCTGCTGGGTTCGATCGGGCGCAGCGAGCTGTTCCAGGAAGATGGCTCGTTGCTGGTTTTCGAGCGCCCGGAGTCGCGCCAGGCCCTGGAGGCCTTGCGCACACGCATGCTGCAGCAGGCGGTGCCGGTGGACTTCTGGTCAGCCGACACCGTGCGCGAAGCGGCGCCGCAACTGAGCCCGTCGTTGCTGGGTGGGCTGTTCTTCCCGCGTACCGGGCACTTCATCGACCCGTACCGGGTGGTGTGCGAACTGTTCGAAGCAGCCAAGGCCAGTGGCGTGCGCTTTGTTCAGGCGCAGGTCGATGGCGGACGTCTGCACGGCGGCGGGGTCAGCCTGGCCAGCGACCAGGGCTCGCTCGATGCCCGCCAGGTACTGATCAGTTGTGGCGCGCATTCTGCGCGGTTGACCGCCGCGCTGACCGGCAAGCAGGTGCCACTGGACACCGAGCGCGGCTACCACCTGATGTTGCCTGGCGAGCATCAGCGTTTGCCCTTTGCAGTCACATCGCTGGAGCGCAAGTTCATCATGACGCCCATGGCCGAGGGCTTGCGCCTGGCCGGCACGGTGGAATTCGCCGGGCTGGACGCGCCGCCGAGCATGCAACGGGCGTGGCAGTTGCACAGGTTGAGCAAGGGGTTGTTCCAGCGGGACTTGAGTGTGGAGGGAGCAACGCCGTGGATGGGCTTGCGTCCTTCGTTGCCGGATTCGTTGCCGGTGATCGACCGGGTGTGTGATGGGCGAGTGCTGTTGGCATTCGGGCATCAGCACCTGGGGTTGACCCAGGCAGCAGTGACGGCGGAATGGGTGGGACGGTTGGCTGAGATGGCCGGTGGACCGGAGATGGCGGCTTACCGGTTGGATCGGTTTTAGCCTGTGCTGGCCTCTTCGCGGGTGAACCCGCTCCCACAGGGATCGCACAGGCCTTGAGGGCAGTGGAGATCCTGTGGGAGCGGGTTTACCCGCGAATGGGCTGTGCACAGCAGCCCCCTTCTGAACTCAGCGATAACGCTCGAGCCAGTGCGCATACGGTGCAGGCAAGGTCCAGGAGGCTTTCTCCACACCCAACTCCTTGGCCGCAAAGTAAGCCCAGTGCGGGTCGGCCAGGTGCGCACGCCCTACCGATACCAGGTCCAGCTGGTTGGCCTGCAGCGCTGCTTCCGCCAGTTGCGGCGTACCAAACCCCCACGCAGAGGTAACCGGCAGCTTCGCCTCACGGCGCACGCGCTCGGCAATCGGCCCCATGAACGCCGGGCCCCACGGGATCTTGGTATCGGGAATGGTGAAGCCGACACTCACGCTCAGCAGGTCGAGGCCACCAGCCTTGAAGCGGCGCGCCAGTTCGATCGACTCTTCCAGGGTCTGCTCATCGCGACCGTCGTATTCCAGCACACCAAAACGCGCGGTCAGTGGCAGGTTTTCTGGCCATACCTCACGCACCGCTGCCAAAGTTTCCAGCAGGAAGCGGCTGCGGTTGTCGAAGCTGCCACCGTAGGCATCGGTACGCTTGTTGGAGTGTTCGGAGAAGAAGCTCTGGCCCAGGTAACCATGGGCAAAGTGCAGCTCGATCCATTCGAAACCGGCATCGCGCGCACGGCGGGCGGCATCGACGAAGTCCTGCTTGACCCGGGCGATGTCGTCCAGAGTCATCTCGCGCGGCACTTTTGGCAGATGCGCGCCAAAGGCGATGGCGGACGGGGCGATGGTTTCCCAACCACGGGCGTCGTCGGCAGCAATGTGGTCGTCACCTTCCCACGGGCGGTTGGCGCTGGCCTTGCGCCCGGCGTGGGCAATCTGGATACCCGGCACGGAACCGGCGGCCTTGATTGCCTGCACCACCGGCACGAAAGCCTGGGCGTGGGCATCGCTCCAGATACCGGCGCAACCGGGGGTGATGCGCCCTTCCGGTGCCACGGCAGTGGCCTCGACCACCAGCAGGCCGGCTCCGCCACGGGCCAGGCCGGCCAGATGCACGTGATGCCAGTCGTTGATCATGCCGTCCTCGGCCATGTACTGGCACATCGGAGGAATGGCAATGCGGTTGCGCAGGGTGACGTCCTTGAGGGTATAGGGTTCGAACAAGGCGGACATGGGCAAGCTCCAGAGCTGTTTGATTACGATAGTTCGATCATAATCGAACTATGGCAATTAATGATAGCCCCGTTATCATGACGACCATGCGAGCCTATCAACATCCCAATTCTGAAGACCTTACCCTGGAACGCCTGCTCTACGCCCTGAGCGACCCGGTGCGCCTGGGTATCGTGCGTCACCTGGCGGGCGTGGCCGAAGCCAGCTGTGGCGAGCTGGACGGCGGCCGGCCGAAGTCAAGCATGTCCCACCATTTTCGCGTGCTGCGTGATGCGGGGTTGGTGCATACCCGCAATGTGGGGACTACCCATATGAATTCGTTGCGTAGCGAGATGCTGGCGGAGCGGTTTCCCGGGTTGCTGGACTGCATTCTGCGGCAGCAGTGATTTACCTGTGCCGGCCTTTTCGCGGGTAAACCTGCGCCCACAGGGATAGCGCTGGCCACAGGCTTGGCGCTATTTCTGTGGGAGCGGGTTTACCCGCGAAAGGGCCGGTACAGGCAACAAAAAAGCCACGAGGTCTCCCCCGTGGCTTCTTTCAAAACAATGGCCGATTACAGCGCCATGTCATTCTCAGGCTTGCTCTCGACCGGATGGCTCGGTGCAGCCGTGGTGCCAACACTCTCGTCGATCACCGGTGGTTTCTCGAGCTGCAGCACTTCAGCGGTGTAGTTCCACTCTTTCTGGGTGGCCGCCGCCGAGTCGTTCAGCTTGGTGCCGTAGCTCGGCACGATCTGCTTGATCTTGGCCTGCCACTCAGGGGTGGCGACCTTCTCCTTGAACACGGTTTCCAGCACGTTCAGCATGATCGGTGCAGCAGTCGAAGCACCTGGCGATGCCCCCAGCAGGCCGGCGATGGTGCGGTCTTCGGAAGCGACCACTTCGGTGCCCAGCTTCAGCACGCCGCCCTTCTCGGCATCACGCTTGATGATCTGCACGCGCTGGCCGGCCTGCCACAGGCGCCAGTCTTCCTTCTTGGCGTTCGGGAAGTAGGTGCGCAGGGCTTCGAAGCGGTCGTCGTCAGACAGCATCAACTGGCCAGCAAGGTATTCCACCAGCGGGTACTGATCGATGCCGACTTTGGTCATCGGCCAGACGTTGTGGGTGGTGGTGCTGCTCAGCAGGTCCAGGTACGAGCCGTTCTTCAGGAACTTGGTCGAGAAGGTGGCGAATGGACCAAACAGGATCACGCGCTTGCCGTCAAGCACGCGGGTGTCCAGGTGCGGAACCGACATGGGTGGTGCGCCGGTCGAGGCGATACCGTAGGCCTTGGCCATGTGCTGCATGGCCACGGTCGGGTTCTCGGTCACCAGGAACGAGCCGCCCACCGGGAAGCCCGCGTATTCCTTGGCTTCAGGAATGCCCGACTTCTGCAGCAGCTTCAGCGCGCCGCCGCCGGCACCGATGAACAGGAACTTGGCGTCGGTGGCCGATTCGCTACCGTCCTTCAGGTTCTTGTACTCGACGTGCCACGAGCCGTCCTTGTTGCGAGTGATGTCCTGCACTTCGCTGGACAGCTTCAGGTCGAAGTTTTCCTGGGTTTTCAGGTGGCCGACGAACTGGCGGGTGATCTCGCCGAAGTTGACATCGGTACCGATTGGCGTCCAGGTCACGGCCAGCTTCTGGTTCGGGTCGCGGCCTTCCATCATCAGCGGGACCCACTTGGCGATCTGCGCGTGGTCCTCGGAGTACTGCATCGGGCGGAACAGCGGGCTGGCCTGCAGCGCGTCATAACGCTTTTTCAGGAACTTGATGTTGTCATCGCCCCACACGAAGCTCATGTGCGGCGTGGTGTTGATGAACGAATGCGGGTTCTTCAACACGCCCTGGCGGACCTGCCACGACCAGAACTGGCGGGAGATCTGGAAGGCCTCGTTGATTTCGATGGCCTTGGTGATGTTGACGTTGCCGTCCTTGTCTTCCGGGGTGTAGTTCAGCTCGGCCAGCGCGGAGTGGCCGGTACCGGCGTTGTTCCAGCCATTGGAGCTTTCTTCGGCCACACCATCCAGGCGCTCGACCATTTCCATCGACCAGCTTGGTTCCAGCTCGTGCAGCCAAACGGCCAGGGTAGAGCTCATGATGCCGCCGCCGACCAGCAGCACATCTACTTTCTTGGTTTCTGCGGCGTGCGCTTGCATGACGCTTGCAGCGACAGCCAGACCCAGCAAGGTCTTGCCAGCTTTCTTGAACATTGATCGATTCCAGTCAGGAGAACAGAGGGCGGGCCTGTGGCTGGCCCAGGTAAAGCGTGTTCTGCAGCGCAGGCTTGTTGTTGATCATTGTTCAGCAGCCAGAGAACCAGAAAACGACTCGGCCTTTTGTCGAATTGACCGACACGGCTGAATCGTTTTTCCGATTGTAGCTTAAATGCCAGCACAAACAAATTGCCACCCGGAGCGTCAAGGCGACGGGTTGCCTCAGTGGCAGATTGTCACGCGGAAAAACAAGAACCCCCGATCACGGAAATGACCGGGGGCCTTGGATCACGCTGCAAGCGTCGCGATCAGGGTACCGCCAAGATTACTGCTGCTGAGGCAGTTTATCGATCGGGCCGCAGCCACCGATGATCTTGGAGATGGAAACCGAAGGGTGGAACAGGTAGTCGTAGCTGCAGTTTTTCGGCTGGTTGTAAACCTGGCCGGTGCAACCCGACAGCAGGGCAACACCCGAAACGACAGCAACGGCAACGGTAGCCTTGAACAGCTTTTTCATACTAAGTCCTTTAAATGAATCATCTAAGGCCATCATTCTGATGGCGGCGGGATGATACAGAACCCAAGCATTGGATCCAAGCTTCAAGGTGCAGTTGTTGGTTGCACGTGTGCAACAACTAGTTGCCGTTGTAGGAAATGTCCCGCACTTCTGAAATTTGAGCGCCTGTTTTCAATTTTCGGGCAGATGGTTGAAAAGCGGACCGGTGGCGACGATAGTCTTGAACTCTGCCTACGCACCATCAACAGGAGTTTTCCATGCTCGGCGTCACCGACTACGGCGCGTTCGTCATCGCCTTCATCATCGTCCTGGCCATCCCCGGGCCAGGCAACTTCGCCCTGATCACCGCCACCGGCAAGGGCGGGATCAAGGCAGGCATGGCCGCGACCTGTGGGGTTATCCTGGGTGACCAGGTGCTGCTGTGGCTGGCGGTGGCTGGTGTTGCCACCCTGCTGGCGGCCTACCCTGCCGCCTTCCACGTGGTGCAATGGGCCGGTGCTGCGTACCTGGCCTACCTGGGCCTGCGCATGCTGCTGAGCAAACCCGGTGGCGCGCCGCGGGCCAGCCGTATGGACAACGGCCAGTACCTGCGCCAGACCATGATGATCACCCTGCTCAACCCCAAGGCGATCATGTTCTACATGGCATTTTTCCCGTTGTTCGTCGACCCGGTGAAGCATCAGGGGCTGGTGACTTTCAGCTTCCTCGCGGCGACGGTGGCGGTGGTGACCTTCCTGTACGGGTTGATTGCGGTGGTGCTGACGCACCAGTTGGCCGAACGCATGCGCGCCAATCCGCGGATATCCAATATGTTCGAGCGGTTGGCGGGGGCTTGCCTGCTGGGGTTCGGCATCAAGCTGGCCGCGATGCGCTGACGGCCCTGGGGGCGCTTTGCGCTCCCGGTCCTACAGTTGAAACTCAGAATAATCCCCTTCCTTGTAGGCCAAGGGCGGCGATAAAACCCGTTTTTCTACAATTCAGAAGCTGATGCTTGCCTTGGGCGTAGAACTTACCTACAGGCTGCTCAAGAAGCTCCCCGCGTCTTCATAGGCTCGCCCGCGCAAATGGGATGCTCGCTACGAACAACTTCGCGCCACACAACGAAAAAGCCCCTGGAAACTTTCGTTCCCAGGGGCTTCATCTTGTATGGCGGAGAGATAGGGATTTGAACCCTAGGTACTGTTGCCAGTACAACGGATTTCGAATCCGTCCCGTTCGACCACTCCGGCATCTCTCCAATGCCGCGCATCATACCAGCGTTCTTTTAAAACGCAAACCTTTTTTTAAAAAAAATCGCGTGGTATCAGGCGCTTGCGTGAACATGTCGCTTACAGCGGCACGCCCAGGCGCTTGGCAACTTCTTCGTAGGCTTCGATCACGTCGCCCAGGCCCTGGCGGAAGCGGTCCTTGTCCATCTTCTTGCGGGTCTCTTTGTCCCACAGGCGGCAGCCGTCCGGGCTGAACTCGTCGCCCAGCACGATCTGGCCGTGGAATACGCCGAATTCCAGCTTGAAGTCGACCAGCAGCAGGCCGGCGTCATCGAACAGCTTGCTCAGCACTTCGTTGACCTTCAGCGACAGCTTTTTCATTTCGGCCAGCTGCTCGGCGGTGCCCCAGCCGAACGCGACAACGTGAGATTCGTTGATGAAGGGGTCGCCCTTCTCGTCGTTCTTCAGGAACAGCTCGAAGGTGGACGGCTCCAGCTTGATGCCCTCCTCCACGCCCAGGCGCTTGACCAGGCTGCCGGCTGCGTAGTTGCGCACCACGCACTCGACCGGGATCATGTCCAGCTTCTTCACCAGGCACTCGTTGTCGCCCAGCAGCTTGTCGAACTGGGTCGGCACGCCGGCTTCTTCCAGTTTCTGCATGATGAAGGCGTTGAACTTGTTGTTCACCATGCCTTTGCGGTCGAGCTGTTCGATACGCTTGCCGTCGAACGCCGAAGTGTCGTTACGGAACAGCAGGATCAAGCGGTCGGCGTCGTCGGTCTTGTAAACCGATTTGGCCTTGCCGCGGTAGAGTTCGTCGCGTTTTTCCATGATTGGGCTCCGCTTGCTTGAGGTGTTGGGCTAGGCGATTTCGCGCCAGTCGAGCCCGTGTTCCTGATTCGCCACCTGGAGCCAGTCCGGGTCGCACCCAAGGGTGTCGACGAAGCACTGGCGAGCCAACTGTGGCAGGTTGTTCTTGCTGCTGAGGTGGGCCAGCACCAGGTGTTGCAAGTTGCTCCAGCCCAACTCGTGCACCAGGCGCGCGGCCTGGTGATTGTTCAAATGCCCTTGCATGCCACCCACCCGCTGCTTCAGGAAGGCCGGGTAGTGACCGCGTGCCAGCAGGTCGCGGCAGTGGTTGGCCTCGATCAACAGTGCATCCAGGCCCTGATAACGCTCCAGCAGCAGCGCGTCGTACGAGCCAAGGTCGGTCAGCATGCCGAAGCGCCGCTGGCCGTCGCTGACCACGTACTGCAGCGGCTCGTAGGCGTCGTGCTCGACCCGCGCCGCGGTCACTTCCAGGCTGCCGATACGCAGGCTTTCGCCACAAGCGAGAAAACCGGCCACCTCCACCGGCTTGCGCATGCCGCGCAAGGTCCCCTGGCTGAGGTAGACCGGTACATTGTAGCGCCGTGACAGCAAGCCGACCCCATGTACGTGGTCGGCATGTTCGTGGGTAACCAGTACCGCACTGAGCTGGGCCGCCGATACGCCGAGCAGCGCCAGGCGCCGCTCGGTCTCGCGCAGGGAAAACCCGCAATCGACCAGGATGAACGTGTCACCACTGGCGATCAGCGTGCCGTTTCCCTGGCTGCCGCTTCCGAGTACCGCGAAGCGCACTTAGCCCAGGTGGTCCTGAATGGCGCTCAGCACGCGGCGGGCGACATCGGCCGGGGCAACGGTGTTGATGTTCTTCTCGACCGTGACCTGCACGCTCTCACCTACCTTGCTCAGACGAACCTGGTAGCGTTCGGCACGGGCTTCACGCTCTTCCTTGGTCGGCTCGCTGCCGAACATGCGGCCAAAGAAGCCAGGCTGGTTCTGCTTGTCTTCAGGCTTTTCAGACAGGTTGATGTAGTACAGGCCCAGGCTGCGGTTGATGTCCTCGACACGCCACTCGCCACCCTGCTCCAGGGCACGGCCCACGCTGGACCAGGCGCGGTCCAGGTCGGCGCCCAGGTACAGCACCGGGTTGCCGCTGCCGTCTTCGCTCAGGCTGACGCGGCTTGGCGCGTCGAAATCGCGCGCGGCCAGCAGCGATACCGAACCGCCCTTCTCCGCGCTGCGGTTCATGCTGGCAAGCATTTCGTCGACCAGCAGGGCATCGGCACCGGTGTTGCTGGAGGTGGACGGGAAATCGGGTTCGGCAGTGCTGCCAGCCGGGCGCTCGACGCTGACCACATACACCTCGGAGGTGTTGCGCTGCACACCAGGCTCCATGCGTACACGCACGCGCACTTCGCTGTCAGCGCTGCTGGCAGTGCTGGCCAGGCGCTGGCCGAGCGAAGCCGACAGTTCGTCGAAACGCTGCCAGGTGGTATTGAATTCACCGGTCTGCGGGCGCTCTTCGGCGATGCGGAAGCCGTTGTCTTCGAAGAACTGGCGAGCCACAGGCCATACTTCGGCCGGCGAATGCTGGGCCAGCACCCAACGGCTGCTGCCGCTGCGCTGCAGGCTGTAGTCGGTAACCTGGGCGGCGCCACCGGTCATCGGTTGCGGGCGTGGCACCTCGAACTCGCCGGTGGCGCTGTCGTCGGCGACGTTGCGCGGGATCGGCAGCAGCGGGTCAAGGCGCTTGACGTTGCTGGCGTCCGGCGGCAGCTGCATCGGCGCAGTCGGGCGCGCCTGCAGGTAATCGCTGCCGCGGTCGCGGAAATAGCCATCCTCGCCCCACAGCCAGCCACACCCACTGGTGCTGGAGATGATCAGGGCAAGGGCGGAAAGACCAGCCAGTCGCTTCATGCGGTGTACTTCCTCTTAAACCAGTACGCCGGACTGGCGCAAGGCAGTACGGACTTTTTCGTGGCAGCCTTCGCTCAGCCAGGTCAGCGGCAGGCGAATGCCTTTTTGCATCAGGCCCATCTCGACGAGCGCCCATTTCACCGGGATCGGGTTGGCTTCGCAGAACAGGTCCTTGTGCAGCGGCATGAGTTTTTCGTTGATTGCGCGGGCCTTCTCGGCATTGCCCTCAAGGGCGGCCTCGCACAGGTCGGCCATTTCGCGCGGGGCGACGTTGGCGGTGACGGAGATGTTGCCTTTGCCGCCCATCAGGATCAGCTCGACGGCGGTCGGGTCATCGCCGGACAGGACGATGAAGTCCTTGTCGACGCCATCCAGGATGGCCTTGGCACGGGCCAGGTCGCCGGTGGCTTCCTTGATGCCGATGATGTTCTTGACCTTCGACAGGCGGATCACGGTATCGGCCTGCATGTCGCAGGAGGTGCGGCCGGGTACGTTGTAGAGAATCTGCGGGATGTCGACGGCTTCGGCGATGTGCTTGAAGTGCTGGTACAGGCCTTCTTGCGTCGGCTTGTTGTAGTACGGTACCACCAGCAGGCAGGCGTCGGCGCCGGCATTCTTGGCGTTCTGGGTCAGGTGCACGGCTTCAGCAGTGGCGTTGGCACCGGTGCCGGCGATGACCGGGATCGGTTTGTTGCTGCGCTTGACGCGCTCGACCACGTGCTTGATGACCAGGATGTGTTCTTCGACATCCAACGTGGCGGACTCACCGGTTGTGCCGACAGCGACAATCGCGTGGGTGCCGTTTTCCAGGTGGAAGTCTACAAGTTTGTCGAGGCTGCCCCAGTCCACACGCCCTTGTGCATCCATGGGTGTGACCAATGCCACCATACTGCCCGCAATCATGTAACTGCTCCTGCCGGAAAAAGAGAGCGGTAATGGTACTGGGGGCATCGGCCTTGCACAAGCGAAGCAGGCGGGCGGAGCATTCCCCTCGGCGCCTTATTTCGCTACCCTTGATGCTTTGATCGGTGCAGCGCGGCCCGCCGGGCCGTCGACCTTGCTCCCCGCCAGCGTCCACGACCTCGCATGCGAGCCCCGGGCCCTGCCGACAGGAGGCTTTCGCCCGTCCTGTGCCGACCGCTCATCGCTTTAGGAATGCTGCATGTCCACCCCCACCGTCCGCGAACAATTCCTTGTCATCAGTGCCCTGGGCCCCAACCCCATGGAGCTGGCCAACGTCCTCAGCCGCGCTGCCTTCGAAAACCGCTGCGCGGTGGTCACCTCGCGCCTGAGCCGCCACGGCGAGACCAGCGCCCTGGTACTGCAGGTAGGCGGCAGCTGGGACGCCCTGGCGCGCCTCGAAGCCATGCTGCCTGGCCTGGGCAAGAAGCACGGCCTGACCCTGGACGTGGTGCGCAGCGCCGACCAGGAAGTGCGCCCGCAGGCCCTGCCCTACGTGGCCTACGTCAGCGCCGCCTACCGGCCGGACATCATCAACGAGCTGTGCCAGTTCTTCCTCGACCACCGCGTCGAGCTGGAAGCCATGACCTGCGATACCTACCTGGCGCCGCAGACCGGCAGCAGCATGCTCAATGCCCAGTTCACCGTGATACTGCCGGCCGGCACCCAGATCAGCTGGCTGCGTGACCAGTTCCTGGACTTTGCCGATGCCCTGAACCTCGATGCGCTGATCGAGCCATGGCGTCCACAGAACCCAATGTAAGGAAACCGACCATGGCTGTAGCACTCGACCAACCCGTTGCCGACTTCCAGGCCCAGGCTACCAGCGGGCAGACCGTCAGCCTGGCCGAGCTCAAGGGCCGGCAGGTGGTGGTGTATTTCTACCCGAAGGACAGCACCCCGGGCTGCACCACCGAAGGCCAGGGCTTCCGTGACCAGCACGATGCCTTTGCCGCGGCCAACACCGTGGTGTTCGGCGTGTCGCGCGATGGCATCAAGTCGCACGAAAACTTCAAGGCCAAGCAAGGCTTCCCGTTCGAGCTGATCAGCGACAAGGACGAAGCCCTGTGTCAGCTGTTCGACGTGATCAAGCTGAAGAAGCTGTATGGCAAGGAATACATGGGCGTTGACCGCAGCACCTTCCTGATCGACAAGGACGGTGTACTGCGCCAGGAATGGCGCGGGGTGAAGGTGCCCGGGCATGTGGATGCAGTACTGGCTGCTGCCCAGGCCCTGAACAAGGCTTGAGATCGTTGGGGGGCGCTTTGCGCCCCTTTCGCGACACAAGGCCGCTCCTACAGGAAATCGCGTATCCCTGCAGGAGCGGCCTTGTGTCGCGATGGGCGGCAAAGCAGCCCCAAAATTACAGCATCGGTGACACACTAGGCTCCTGCCGCGGCCAGGCATCCAGCACAGCCTTGATCAGCGTCGCCAGCGGGATGGCAAAGAAGATCCCCCAAAACCCCCACAACCCGCCAAACAGCAACACCGCGCAGATGATCGCCACCGGGTGCAGGCTCACCGCCTCGGAGAACAGCAGCGGCACCAGCACGTTGCCGTCCAGCGCCTGGATGATCGCGTACACCGTCATCAGGTAGATGAACTGGTCACCCCAGCCCCACTGGAACAGTGCGATCAACGTCACCGGCACGGTCACCACCACCGCGCCCACGTAAGGCACCACCACCGACAGCCCTACCAGCAGCGCCAGCAACGCGGCGTAGTTGAGCCCCAGGCTGATGAAGGCGATATAGGTGGCGATGCCGCAGATCAGGATCTCGATGCCCTTGCCGCGGATGTAGTTGGCGATCTGCCGGTTCATCTCGCTGCCCACCCGGTTCAGCAGGCTGCGCTGGCGTGGCAGGTAGCCGCTGACCCAACGGCCGATCAGTTCGCGGTCCTTGAGAAAGAAAAATACCAGGATCGGCACCAGTACCAGGTAGATCATGGCGTTGACCAGCAACGGCAGGCTCGATAGCGAGAAGGTGAGCGCCCACTGGCCGAACTTGCCGATCTCCCCGCGCACCGACTCGATGGCATGCAGCACCTGCTCGTCCGACACCAGGTGCGGGTAGCGCTCGGGCAACAGCAACAACAGCGACTGCCACTTGCCGAGCATGCCCGGCAGTTCGTTGAACAGGGTGATCAGCTGGTGCCACAGCAGCGGCACCAGCACCAGCATGAACACCGCCAGCGCGCCCATGAACAGGGCGAACACCAGCATCACCGCCAATCGGGTGGGTACCCGCAAGCGCTCCAGGGCATTGACCAACCCTTGCATCAGAAACGCCAGCACCATGCCCGCCAGCACCGGCGCAAGCATGCCACCCAGGGTGAGTACCGCGGTAAAAGCAAGGAACAGCAGGACCGCCAGCACCACCGCTTCCTCATCGGAGAAGTAGCGCTGCATCCAGTCGCGAAGCACTTTGAACATTGACGATCCTTGGAAAGACTCAGGCCTTGCGCAGCCAGTAAGTGTAGGTGCCGGCCTCGGCCGTTTCCCGCAGCAGGGTATGACCTGCCAACTGGGCGAAAGTGCGGAAGTCACGCTGGGAGCCGGCGTCGGTGGCGATTACCTTGAGCACCGCGCCGCTGGCCAGGCGGTTGAGCTCCATCTTGGCCTTCAGCAGCGGTAAAGGGCAATTCAGCCCGCTGGCGTCCAGTTCGGCGTCACAAGTCAGGGTTTCACTCATTGCGGGGCTCTCCAACGGTATTGCCAGGCGGTATCTGGATTTGGCCGGCTAGGATAGCGCCACTGGTCGCCAACGTGTGAGCCCGCTACAGTAGGTATCTTTGACCGACGCGAGCTTCATGCATGAATCTACTGCGCCCTACCCTGCTGACGCTGGCCTGCCTGTTGGCCCTTCCCGGCCATGCTGACGACCTGCCATCACTGGGCGACGCCAGTTCCGCGATCGTCTCGCCACAGCAGGAGCACCAGCTCGGCCGTGCCTGGCTGAGCCTGCTGCGCGGCCAGGTCAACCAGCTCAACGACCCGCAGCTGAAGGACTACGTCGAAACCAGCGTGTACCGCCTGGCCGAAACCAGCCAACTGCAGGACCGCCGCCTGGAATTCATCCTCATCGATAGCCGCGAGCTCAATGCCTTTGCGGCCCCGGGCGGTATCGTGGGGGTCAACGGCGGGCTGTTCCTCAACGCCCAGACCGAAGGCGAGTACGCCTCGGTACTGGCCCACGAACTGGCGCACTTGTCGCAGCGCCACTTCGCCCGCGGCGTCGAGGCCCAGCAGCGCATGCAGTTGCCGATGATGGCGGCGCTGCTGGCCGGTATCGTGCTGGCGGCCGGTGGCGGCGGTGATGCCGGTATCGGTGTGATCGCCGGTACCCAGGCGGCAGCGATCCAGGAACAGCGGCGCTTCTCGCGGCAGAACGAACAGGAAGCCGACCGCATCGGCATCCAGAACCTGGAAAAGGCCGGCTACGACCCGCGCAACATGCCGACCATGTTCGAGCGCCTGGCCCGGCAGTACCGCTACGACGCCAAGCCGCCGGAGTTCCTGCTGACCCACCCGGTAACCGAGTCGCGTATCGCCGACACCCGCAACCGCGCCGAGCAGGCTCCCAAGGGCGGCGTCGAGGACAGCATGCGCTACCAGCTGATCCGTGCCCGGGTGGCGCTGACCTACGAAGGCACCCCTGGGCTGGCGGCCAAACGCTTCCGCGCCCAGCTGGACGAAGACCCCAAGCTGGACGCCGCGCGTTACGGCCTGGCCCTGGCGCAGATCAAGGGCGGCCAGCTGAACGAGGCGCGCGAACTGCTCAAGCCGCTGCTGGCCAAGGCGCCCAACGACATTACTTACAACCTGGCGCAGATCGACCTGGACATCACCAACAACCGCCTGGCCGACGCGCAGCAGCGCGCCGAACGCATGCAGGGGTTGTACCCGGGCAACTACCCGCTGAAGCAGGTGCGTGCCGATCTGCTGGTGAAGCTGAACAAGCCCGCCGAGGCGGAAAAGGTGCTGAACGAACTGGTGAAGAGCCGGCCGGATGACCCGGACGTGTGGTACGACATGGCCGAAGTGCGGGGGCTTTCGGGCAATACCATTGGCTTGCACCGGGCGCGGGCCGAGTACTTCACCCTGGTGGGCGATTTCGACCAGGCGATCCAGCAGCTGGATTACGCCAAGCGCCGGTCGGGTGGGAACTTCCCGTTGGCAGCACAGATTGACCAGCGCCAGCGCGAGATCATAGAGCAACAGCGCATGGTTCAGGAAATGATGGGGCGTTGACGGCCCTTTCGCGGGTAAACCCGCTCCCACAGGGACCGCACCGCCCGTGAGCGCTGTGCTGTCCCTGTGGGAGCGGGTTTACCCGCGAAGAAAGCGACGCGGTCTGGCGTCAGGCGTTACCGGACAACTTCAGGCGCGCTGCCTGGGTAAAGTCCAGCATCCGGTTCAGCGGCTTGATTGCCTTCGGCACCAGCGCCGGGTCGACGAAGATCTCGTTCGTGCCATGACGCAGGCAATCCAGCACCCGCTCCAGGGTATTCATCGCCATCCACGGGCAATGCGCGCAGCTGCGGCACGCCGCGCCATTACCGGCGGTGGGGGCTTCGACGAACTCCTTGTCCGGGCACAGCTGCTGCATCTTGTAGAAGATGCCGCGGTCGGTGGCGACGATGAAGGTCTTGTTCGGCAGGGTCTGGGCAGCCTTGATCAGCTGGCTGGTGGAGCCCACCGCATCGGCCAGCTCGATCACCGCTTCCGGCGACTCGGGGTGCACCAGAATCGCCGCATCCGGGTACAGCGCCTTCATGTCGGCCAACTGGCGCGACTTGAACTCTTCGTGAACGATGCAGGCACCGTCCCACAGCAGCATGTCGGCACCGGTTTGCTTCTGGATGTAACGCCCCAGGTGCTGGTCCGGGCCCCAGACGATGGTCTCGCCGTTGTCCATCAGGCTTTCGACGATTTCCAGCGCGCAGCTCGAGGTCACCACCCAGTCGGCACGGGCCTTCACGGCAGCGGAAGTGTTGGCGTAGACCACCACGGTACGTTCGGGATGCTGGTCGCAGAAGGCCGAAAACTCTTCTACCGGGCAACCCAGGTCGAGCGAGCAGGTAGCTTCCAGGGTCGGCATCAGCACGCGCTTTTCCGGGGTGAGGATTTTCGCCGTCTCGCCCATGAAGCGCACACCGGCGACGATCACGGTTTCGGCCGGGTGGTTTTTGCCGAAGCGGGCCATTTCCAGCGAGTCGGACACGCAGCCGCCGGTTTCTTCGGCCAGCGCCTGGATGACCGGGTCGCAGTAATAGTGGGCGACCAGCACGGCGTTCTGGGCCTTGAGCTCGGCAGCGATGGCCGCACGGTATTCGGCCTCCTGCTCGGCTGTCAGCGGGTTGGGCTGCTTGGCGTCGAGGTGGGCCTGAACCAACAGGCGTTCGGAAATCTGGGTCATGATCGCTGGACCTGCAGGCGCGTGCGCGCGTCGAATCGAGTGTATCACCCGGCCCTGACAGATCGGCTAAGGGTGCCGGACGGCACGAAGGCCGCCACGGCCCTCTGCGGGCGCGGATTATTATCGGAGGCCGAAGGCTACAGACAATCCAGCGAATTCTAAAGTGGTTTTTGTGTTGCCTGTGCTGGCCCTATCGCCGGCAAGCCAGCTCCCACAGGGATTGCACAAATGTTGCTGGCAACAATAATCCTGTGGGAGCCGGCTTGCCGGCGATAGGGCCGGTACAGGCTTCGCCGATCAGCCCTGCGGCGAAAGGGCCGCCAGCTGCGCCGCCATGAGCATCGCGAACTCTTCCACGGTCATCTTCTTGCCGTTGAAGTCGACCATGCCATCGGCATAGTGCAGGCTGCTTACCACATCGTTGCCCTGCACGGTGGCCATGCCACTCTGCAGCGCCATCATGCCGACCATTTCCCCGGCCTGGCTCGATTGCATGGCAATGGCTTGGGCGTCGGTCTGGCCATCCAGCAGTGCCTGCAAGGTTGCCAGGTCGCCGATCATAGGCTTGGACAACGACAGCTTGCTCTTCACCTCGGTGATCAGTTGCTTGCTCAATTGATCAGGCGGCAGGTCGAAGCTGGCCGGGGCGGCGAAGCCCATCGACAGGTCAAAGCGGCTTTCGCCATTGGCGGTCCTGAACGACAGGTTTTCCACTGCCACCCGGGGCTTGGCAGCCAGCAACTTCTGCAGCTCGCCCTGGAACCTGGCCTTCTCATCATCGTCCATCTGGATTTCCGGCACCGGCTGGCCAGCAGCAGCTGCGGCCTCGAATTCCGGCAGGTGCGCCTGGTACCACGTCGACAGCGCCTGTAGCGCCGGCGCGTTGACCGACGTGATGCTCACTGCCATCTGCGCCTTGCCCACCGCACGGCCATCCCAGGTGATATCCCCGACCTTGTACTCCACGCGGCCACCCACGGTATCCGGGCCCTCAAGGGCTTGCAGGGCGTTCTGCTCCAGCCCCTTGACCACCAGCACCTGCTGTTTCGGCCCCAGAGTGACCTTGGTTTCGGCCAGCGCCAGGTCGACATTGCCTACATAGATGGCCTCGTGCGCGGTGGCCGCCAGCTGGCCGCCGACCTTAAGTCCGTTGAGCTCGAAAGTGGCAGGCGGCTGGTCATCGCGTACCAGTTTCATCACGAACCGATCGGCCTGGCCGTGGAAGCTCGAGGCCTTGCCTTCCTGATCACCACTGACTTGCAGTTGCATGCCCGAGAAGTCGAGGCTGTTGCCGTCCGCTTCGTCGAGCTTGACTGGCGCCAGCTGGACCTGGCTGACAACATTGCCATCGTAGCCCAGGCTGGTCTGGGCACTGACCGGGGCCTGCTCGCCCGCTGCGGCAAACCACGGTGCGGTGGCGTCGTCCTTCTGCAGCGTGCTGTTGCTGACTGCCAGCACCGGCATCAGCTTAAGCGCCTTTACCCGCGACCAGGGGAACGGGCCGTGCTCGATCTGGTCGGTAACGCCCACGTCGAAATTCACAACTTCGCCTTCGCCCAGGTTGATATCGCGGGCCTTGAGCCGGTACTGGGCGGTACTGCTGAAGAAATGCTGCTCCAGCGACACCCGTTCGATGCTCATGCTGCCACCAGTACTCACCAGGGCCTTCTTGAGTTCTGCGTTGCTGCGGACCAGGGCGTTGTCCAGCTCCGCAGGCAGCTGCTTGCCGGTGTACCAGGCGCCAGCGGTGGTTACGACGGCGATGGCGATAGCCAGGCCGGAAAGGGTGCCAACTGATTTCTTCATGAATAGAACCGATTGCTGTCCATATGGGCTTCGTAGGCGGCCAAGGGCCACACAGGACGCCAAGAGTACCACTGCAGCCCAGCCCTGGCGCTGGCCAGTCTCGACAATTCCCGTTTTTGGGAAACGCCTGACATACCTTCCAAGTGCGACCGGCCTTCGTTAATTTTTGCGAACACCAAAATTGATCATAACCGCAAAAAAACGCGCAAAAACCGAACAAAACCCCACTTTAATCGATAAATATTTCAGTCCAGCAACATCTTGTCATGTTTAACTTGACACTAAGCTACCCATCGTTTTTTATTTTCACCACTTTGCGCGCTCCCCCGCGTCCCCGCTGCTCCAACAATAAAGGTGAACAACATGGAGCCCACCCGCTCGCCCTTGCCGCATGCGCAGTACACCGTGCCCGCCGTTTACGCCCAGCCGCAGGAGCCATGCCAGCATGCAGCCTGACCACAGCGCTTCCGGCAACGGCCAACTCCGTAAAACCCTGCGCCTCTGGCACGTGATCATCATCGGCCTGGCCTACCTCACCCCGATGACCGTGTTCGACACCTTCGGCATCGTTTCCGGGATTACTGCCGGCCACGTACCCAGCGCCTACATCCTGGCGCTGGCCGGGATCCTGTTCACCGCCGTGAGCTACGGCACCTTGGTAAGGCGCTTCCCACAGTCGGGCTCGGCCTACACCTACACCCAGCGCGCGATCAACCCGCACGTCGGCTTCCTGGTCGGCTGGTCGTCGTTGCTCGACTACCTGCTGCTGCCAATGGTCAACGCCTTGCTGGCCAAGCTGTACCTTTCGGCCATGTTCCCGGAAGTACCGGAATGGATGTGGGTGGCCGGCTTCGTCACCCTGATCAGCCTGATCAACATGCGCAGCGTGAACCTGGTGGCGCACTTCAACCTGCTGTTCGTGGCCGTGCAGGTGGCGATCATCGCCGTGTTCATCTACCTGTGCGTGCGCGGCCTGGACCAGGGTGAAGGGCTGGGTACCGCCTGGAGCCTGCTGCCGTTCGCCGACGACCAGACCCAGCTCAGCGCCCTGGCCGCCGGTGCGACCATCCTGTGCTTCTCGTTCCTCGGCTTCGACGCGGTCACCTGCCTGTCCGAAGAGACCCGCGACCCGGGCAAGACCATCCCTCGCGCGATCTTCCTCACCGCCCTGATTGGCGGCCTGGTGTTCATCACCGTGTCGTACTTCATCCAGGCTTACTTCCCGACCATGTCCCGCTTCCACGACCAGGAAGCGGCACTGCCGGAAATCGCCCTGTACGTCGGCGGCAAGCTGTTCCAGTCGATCTTCATCGCCTGCACCGTGATCAACACCATCGCCTCGGGCCTGGCCTCACAGACCAGCGTGTCGCGCCTGCTTTACGTGATGGGCCGCGACAACGTGATCCCGGCCAGCCTGTTCGCCCGGCTGCACTCGCGCTACAAGACGCCGGTGTTGAACATCGCGGTGGTGGGCCTGATTTCGCTGTCGGCGATCTTCTTCGACCTGGTCACCGCCACCTCGATCATCAACTTCGGTGCGCTGGTCGCGTTCAGCTTCGTCAACCTGTCGGTGATCAACCACTGTTACCTGCGCGAAGGCAGGCGCCAGGGCCTGGCCAACCAGTTGACGTACCTGGTGGCGCCCACCATCGGCTTCTGCATAATCGTCTCGCTGTGGCTGGACCTGAACGCCCACTCGCTGCTGTTCGGTGGTGTCTGGGCACTGCTCGGCCTGCTGTACCTGGCCTGGCTGACCAAAGCCTTCAGGGACTCCCCACCCAACTACATCGCTGAATGACCCATGCTGTCGACAACGCCCGCGCCTGATCGCGGGCGTTGCATTTGATCGAAAAGGAAAGCCCTCATGCCGCTGCGTCGCCTCTCCATCCAGTGGAAGATCACCCTCCTCGCCGGCCTGTGCCTGCTGGCCATCGTTGCCCTGCTGGTAACCACATCGCTGGCCCAGGCGCGGCGCAGTGCGGCATTGGTCAACCAGGCCAACACTGAAATGCTCGACAGCAGCGCACGCCTGCGCCTGCAGGCCCATGCCGAAACCCAGGCCCTGCGCATCCAGCGCTATTTCATGGACGCCTACCAGTACGGCAATGGCTTTGCCCGCCTGGTGCAGGTGCTCAAGGCCCGTGGCGGCAACGACCTGCGCGCCGAACTGACGCGCCAGGCCCGCGCCAGCCTGGCCGGCAACCCGGATGTGATCGGCCTGTACCTGGTGTTCCAGCCCAACGCCCTGGACCCGGACAGCCAGTACCTCGGCCAGGATGCCATGGGCAGCAATGAGCGCGGGCGCTTCTCGCTGTACTGGTCACAACCCCGCCCCGGAACCCTGGAGCTTGAAGCCATGCCGGAATCGATGCTCGGTGACGCCAGCATCGGCAGCAACGGTGTGGCGAAGAACCGCTGGCTGACCTGTCCGCAGGACACCGCCAGAACCTGCATGCTCGAGCCATACCTCGACGAAGTGAATGGCCGCGAGGTGCTGATGACCAGCATCGCCCTGCCGCTGCTGGAGCACGGCAAGGTGGTCGGCGTGGTCGGCCTGGACATCGGTCTGGCCAACCTGCAGCAGCTGAGCCTGGACGGCCGCCGGGAACTGTTCGACGGCCAGGGCCAGGTCAGTATCGCCAGCGCGGCTGGCCTGCTGGCCGGCAACAGCCGCGACGACAGCAAACTCGGCGAGCCCATGGACAAGGCGGTAGCCGACGGCCTGCTGCGTGTTGCCCACCCGTTCACGCCAATCCCTGATGCCGCCCCTTGGCAGGTATTGCTGGAACTGCCGGAAAGCGTACTGCAGGCGCCTGCGGTCGCCCTCAACCAGCGCCTGGATGCGCACAACCACAGCGCCAACCTCACCAGCCTGCTGGTTGGCCTGGGCGCGGCGGTAGTCGGTTTGCTGCTGGTGTGGCTGACCGCGCGCGGCGTGACCCGGCCAATCCTGGCCGTGGCCGCGCGCCTGGAAGACATCGCCAGCGGCGAAGGCGACCTCACCCGCCGCCTGGACTACGCCCGCCAGGACGAACTGGGCCAGCTTACCGGTTGGTTCAACCGCTTTCTCGACAAGCTGCAGCCGGTCATAGCCCAGGTCAAAGGCTCGCTGCAGGAAGCCCGAGGCACCGCCGACCAGTCGGCAGCCATCGCCAGCCAGACCAGCAGCGGCATGCAGCAACAGCACCGCGAAATCGAACAGGTGGCCACCGCCGCCAATGAAATGAGCGCCACCGCTCTTGATGTCGCCCATAACGCTTCGCAGGCGGCCCAGGCCGCACGCGCTGCCGACCAGGCCAGCCGCGAGGGCCTGCAACTGATCGACAGCACCCGCCAGGGCATCGACCGCCTGGCCGCCGGCATGAACAGCGCCATGGACGAAGCACGCGCACTGGAAGGCCGCAGTGGGCAGATCGGTTCGGTGCTGGAAGTGATCCGCACTATTGCCGAGCAAACCAACCTGCTGGCGCTCAACGCGGCCATCGAAGCCGCCCGTGCAGGCGAAGCCGGGCGTGGTTTTGCCGTGGTGGCCGATGAAGTGCGCGGTCTGGCCCAACGTACCCAGGTGTCGGTGGAGGAAATTCGCCAGGTCATCGAAGGCTTGCAGCAAGGCACCCAGGATGTGGTGGGCGCCATGCACGAAGGCCAGCGCCAGGCCCAGGACAGCGCTGCGCGGATGGAACAGGCGCTGCCGGCGCTACAACGTATTGGCGAGGCAGTGGCGGTGATCAGCGACATGAACCTGCAGATTGCCTCGGCGGCTGAAGAGCAGAGCGCGGTGGCCGAGGAAGTAAACCGCAATGTTGCCGGCATTCGCGATGTGACCGAATCGCTGGCAGGCCAGGCCGATGAATCAGCGCGGATCAGCCAGGCCCTGAACCGGCTGGCCAACCAGCAGCAGGCGCTGATGGAGCAGTTCCGCGTCTAACCTGTCAGGGCCGGTGCGCCTTCTTCGCGGGTGAACCCGCTCCCACAGGGTTTTGCGCCGATCTCGAAGGCGACGCCAGCCTGTGGGAGCGCGTTCACCCGCGAAGAGGCCCTGACAGGCAATTCAGCATCATCGTTTCTTCTAGAGCACAATTTATGCAAAACCCAACCAGATCCACCTTCTTCGACATCACCAGCGAACAGGGCCTGTTACGCACCTCGATCGCCGTCACCCTGTTCATTGCCATCATCGGCATCGCCTTCGGCCTGGCCTCCGGCTCGTTCTCCATCGTGTTCGACGGCGTCTATTCGCTGGTCGATGCCAGCATGAGCGGGCTGTCGCTGGTGGTGGTCAGGCTGATTACCGCGCACACCACCAGCGTGCAGATGTCACGCAAGTTGCGAGAGCGCTTCACCATGGGCTTCTGGCACCTGGAGCCGATGGTGCTGGCGCTCAACGGCATCCTGCTCAGCGGCGTGGCCATCTATGCGCTGATCAACGCCGTCAGCAGCCTGCTGCAAGGCGGGCGTCACCTGGAGTTCGGCATCGCCATGGTCTACGCGGTGCTGACCGTGATCGCCTGCGTGACCATCGCGATCGTCGAGGCCCGCGCCAACCGCAAGCTGGGCTCGGATTTCGTGCGCATGGACGTCAAGGGCTGGGTGATGTCGGCCAGCATCACCGCCGCGCTGCTGATCGCGTTCTGCTTTGGCTATGCAGTGCAGGGTACATCGCTGGAGTGGGTGTCGCCGTATATCGACCCGGCGGTGCTGGCGCTGGTCTGCCTGGTGATCGTGCCACTGCCGATGTCGGTGGTGCGCCAGGCCCTTTCGGAAATTTTCCTGGTGACCCCAGGCGACCTCAAGCTGCACGTGGATGAAGTCGCCAAGGCCTTCGTTGCTCGCCACGGGCTGCAGTCATACCGCGCCTATGTGGCCAAGGTCGGGCGCTCGCGGGAGATCGAACTGTATTTCATCGTGCCGAAGGCAATGGCCGCGAAAACCATCGATGAATGGGATGCGTGGCGCAACGAGATCGGTGATGCCGTGGGCGGTGAAGGGCCGGACCGTTGGCTGACGGTGGTGTTTACAGGGGATCCGGAGTGGGCTGAGTAAGCTGGGGGGCGCTTTGCGCCTCTTTCGCCAGCAAGCCAGCCCCCACCTCGACCGCATCAGCCCCGAGTCATGCGCAAGCCCTGTGGGAGCTGGCTTGCCGGCGATGGGCCAGTACAAGCAGCCGAAAACGAAAAAGCCCGCGACCGTTGCCGGTAGCGGGCTTTGACGTACTGCATATGGTGGGTCGTGTAGGATTCGAACCTACGACCAATTGGTTAAAAGCCAACTGCTCTACCAACTGAGCTAACGACCCGTTGGATGGCGCGTATAATACTGATTTCTAACGGGAAATCAACACCCCATCAAACTTTTTTCAAAAGTATCGCGTCGGGTCTTCGACTCCGGCGGCCTTGAAGCCGTCGGCACGCAGGCGGCAGCTGTCGCATTTGCCGCAGGCACGGCCGTCATCATCGGCCTGGTAGCAGGAAACGGTCAGGCTGTAATCCACGCCGCGAGCCATACCGGCCTGCACGATCTGCGCCTTGCTCATGTTCTGCAGCGGTGCCTGTATACGGAAGCCCTGCCCTTCGACACCGGCCTTGGTCGCAAGGTTGGCCATGCGCTCGAAGGCTTCGACAAACTCGGGGCGGCAATCGGGGTAGCCGGAGTAATCCACGGCATTCACACCAATGAAGATGTCACGGGCTTCAAGCACCTCTGCCCAGCCCAGGGCCAGGGACAGGAATACGGTGTTGCGCGCCGGCACGTAGGTGACCGGGATGCCTTCACCCGGGGTTTCCGGAACGTCGATGCTGCTGTCGGTCAATGCCGAGCCGCCGATGCCGTCCAGGTTCAGGCCAATCACCTTGTGTTCGACCACACCCAGGTTGCGGGCAACGCGGGCCGCGGCGTTCAGTTCCGCGCGGTGGCGCTGGCCATAGTCGAAACTCATGGTGTAGCAGCTGTAGCCTTCGGCCTTGGCCATGGCGACCACGGTGGCCGAGTCCAGGCCGCCGGACAACAGGATTACTGCGCGTTTTTCGGTCATCTGTGCTTGCTCCTCAATCAACGTCCGGGTTCGTCGTTCCACAGCAGCTTGTGCAGCTGCAGCTGGAAGCGTACGGGCAGGTTGTCGGCGACGATCCAGTCCGCCAGCTCGCTGGCGTTTACCTGGTGGTGGCTGGGCGAGAACAACACCTCGCCGGCACGCTCTGCCAGGTTGTACTGGATCAGCTTGGAGACCGCCCAGTCGTAGTCCTCGCGGGAACAGATAACGAACTTGACCTGGTCGTTGCGGGTCAGCTGTTCGATGTTCTCGTAGCGGTTACGGTGCGACTCTTCGGAGCCAGGGGTCTTCAAGTCGACCACGCGGCTGACGCGGGTGTCGGTGCCGGCAATATCCAGCGCACCGCTGGTTTCCAGCGACACCTCGTAACCGGCGTCACACAGGCGCTGCAACAGCGGCAAGGCGTTGGGCTGGGCCAGTGGCTCGCCACCGGTGACACAGACGTAGCGCGGCTTGAAGCCGGCGACCTGCTCAAGGATCGAATCGAGGGTGCGAACGGTACCGCCACTGAAGGCATAGGCACTGTCACAGTACTGGCAGCGCAGGGGGCAACCGGTGAGGCGCACGAAAACCGTGGGCAACCCAGCCGTTCGCGTTTCACCCTGCAAGGAGTAAAAGACTTCGGTGATGCGTAATGTGTCTTGCATGCTCGCCACGGGCGTGACAGCTAAACAGGCTGTCCGCCTCCGTCAGGCACTGTCGCGGACTCGACATAGCGTTATCCGCAGCAGCGTGTTTACGAAAAAAGGGCAGTGATTCTAACGAAAAAACCCGCGACAGGCGCGGGTTTCTTTCAAACGGTACGGCTTAGAGCTTCTGCAGGTCACGCTGGGCCAGTTGCGCGGCCGAGGTGCCAGGGTACTGGGTAATGACCTGCTGCAGGATACCCTTGACCTTGTCGGTGTTGCCCATGCGGCGCTCGACGTCGGCCAGCTTGTACAGCGAGTCCGGCACCTTGCTGTGCTTCGGATACTTCTGACTGACCTGGGCGAACGCCTGGCTGGCAGCAGGCAGGTCGCCCTTGGCCAGGTTAACTTCACCCAACCAGTACTGGGCATTGCCGGCGTACTGGCTGTTGGGGTACTTGCGCAGGAAGGCGCTGAACGCCTGGCTGGCCTTGTCGAAGTCTTTCTGCTTGATCAGGTCGAAAGCGGCATCGTAGTAGAGCTTTTCTTTCGCCGGATCACCCGGCTCGCTACTGGCGGCCGGTTGTTGCGCAGCAGCACCTGCTGCTGCATCGGGGGCGGCATTGGAGGCACCACCACCGGAGGAATTGTCAGGGGTCGCGGCAGGCGCGGCGCCACTGTTGATGCGACGGTCCAGGTCCTGGTAACGCTCCAGGTTTTCCTGCTTCATGCGCGACACATCGTTCTGCAGCTCTTCGATGATGCCTTGCTGGCGGGAAAGCTGATCCTGCATCTGTTGCAGCTGCATGAACAGCTGGCCCTGTGCAGAGGCAGGGGCCGAAGCCCCTGACCCGGCATAGGCGCCGCTCGTGCCATAACCCGCAGGCGGATAACTGCCTGCGTTGTCATCAACTACAGGGACCTCAGCCCAGGCCGCGAGCGGCAGGCTGAGTGCGAGGACGGTTACTACACGGCGGCACATACGCATGAGAACTTACTTACGCAGTTCTACGCGACGGTTCTGAGCCCAGGACTGCTCGTCGTTGCCAGTGGCAACCGGACGCTCTTCACCGTAGGAGACCAGTTCCAGCTGAGCAGGGGAAACGCCCTGCAGAACCAGGTAGCGCTGAACGGCCTTGGCACGACGCTCACCCAGAGCCATGTTGTACTCGCGGGTGCCGCGCTCGTCGGTGTTGCCTTCCAGAACAACGCGGTTGCCGTTGGCTTTCAGGTCCTTGGCGTGAACGTCCAGAGCGCGCATGGCTTCTGGCTTCAGGTCCGAGCTGTCGTATTCGAAGTAGAAGGTGGTGATTGCGCGCAGGGCAGCTTCTTCGCTCAGGGAGCCGTCAACAGCGCCAGTGTTGGCACCGTAGCCAGCGTTCGGATCTACAGCAGCGCCTTCGCCTGCGTTGTCACCGCCCTTCGAGGAGCAACCTACAGCTACGGCCATGGCCAGAGCCAGCGCAGCAAATTTACCAAACTTCAGCATTTCCATCGTGAAACTCCTAATGAAACCCCAGTGTGTTAAGCAAAAGTATTACGCCGCAATCAGTTCAGGTAAGGGGACCAGGACGGTTCTCTGACTTCGCCTTGAGCGGTAGGAAGTGGGAGCCTCACGCGGCCATTAAGCGACACGAGCATCAAGACTCCCCGGCCCTGCTGGCGGGTGGCGTAGATTAGCATGGTGCCGTTTGGCGCAACAGTGGGTGACTCATCAAGACTCGTTTCCGAGAGAATCTTTACACTTCCGCGCTGCAAATCCTGGGCTGCAACTTTGAAGTTGGTGAAGCCCTGCTGGCGATGGATCATCACCAGGGTCTTTTCGTCCGCCGACAGTTTCGGGTTGGCGTTGTAGTTACCCACGAAAGTTACACGCTCGGCACCACCGCCACTGACCGACTGCTTGTAGATCTGTGGCTTGCCGCCGCGGTCGGAGGTGAAGTACAGGGTGTTGCCATCCTTGCCCCAGAACGGCTCGGTGTTGATGCCCGGGCCGGCAGTGACACGGCTGATCTGGCGCGAAGCCACGTTCATAACGTAGATGTCCGGGTTGCCGTCCTTCGACAGCACGAACGCCAGGCGCGTGCCGTCCGGCGACCAGGCTGGCGCACCGTTCAGGCCTTCGAAGTTGGTGACCTGCTCGCGGCGACCGGTATCGATGTGCTGGACGAAGATGCGCGGGCGCTTCTGCTCGAACGAAACATAGGCGATGCGCTTGCCATCCGGAGCAAAGCGCGGCGACAGGATGGGCTCGCGCGATTGCAGCAGGGTAACCGCACGTGCACCGTCGTAGTCCGAACGCTGCAGGGTATAGCGGGTGTTGTTGGTGGAGAAGCGCTCGGCCGTCACGTACAGCATGCGGGTGGAGAACGCACCCTTGATGCCGGTGAGCTTCTCGAACGACTGGTCGGCGATGTAGTGCGCCATGTCGCGCAGCTGGTCGACGCTGCCCGCGACGCTACCGGTGAGCACTTGCTGCTCGGTGGCGACGTTGAACAGTGCGTACTGGACCTGCAGGCGACCGCCGGACGGCACGATGCTGCCGACCATCACGTACTGTGCGCCCAGCGCTTTCCAGTCACGGAAGATCACTTCGCTGGCCTGCGACGGCTGGCTGATCATGTTCTGCCGCGGAATCGGCGAGTAGTAGCCGGAGTTGCGCAGGTCGTTGCCGATGATGTCGGCCATGTCTTCCGGCAGCACGCTGCCGCCCTGCAGACCGAACGGCACTACCGCGATGGGCGTGGCCCGGTCGCTGCCGCTGGTGACCAGGATGTTCTTTTCCTCTGCCACGGCCATGCCTGCCACGCAGCACAGCATGACCAGCAGTCCTCTCAGACGTTTAATCACAACGCTAGATCCTCAGGTGTAAATGTCATCTTGAACGAACGATATTGGTTGAAATCGCTCGGCTTCATACCCTGCATCTCGGTCAGTCGACCGATGTTCTTCACTGCTGCCACCGCCGAGCTGTCGTACGGGCCGTCACCACTGGACCGGGCCACGCTGACGCTGGTGATGGTACCGTCCGGCAACATGTTGATCTGCAGGACCACCGTCATGCCCTTGCGCGCGGAAGGCGGACGTGCCCAGCCCTCGGCCGCGCGCATGCGGATCAGGTCGTCGAAGTCGCCGGCCACCTGGTCACCCTGCTCGTCGGCCAGCGCCTGCTGCCGTTCGGTGGTATCGGACAACAGCTCGGCCAGGGCCTGGGCTTTCTTGTCTTCCGCCGCCTTGCGGGCCGCTTCCTGTGCCTTTTTCTTCTGGGCATCTGCAGCGGCCTTTTTCTTGGCCTCTTCAGCTGCCTTCTTCTTCGCTTCCTCGGCCGCCGCTTTCTTCTTGGCGTCCTCGGCTGCTTTCTTCTTGGCCTCTTCGGCCGCCTTTTTCTTGGCGTCCTCGGCGGCTTTTTTCTTCGCCTCTTCAGCGGCCTCTTTCTTGGCCTCTTCCTCGGCTTTTTTCTTTTCTTCCTCGGCCTTCTTCTTGGCGATGTCGGCCTGCTGCTTCTCGGCAGCCTTCTTCGCCTCTTCGGCCTTCTTGGCTTCTGCTGCTTTCTTGGCCTCTGCGGCTTCGGCAGCTGCCTCGGCTTTCTTGGCTTCGGCGGCCTCGCGAGCCTCTTCGGCCTTTTGAGCGGCGTCGGCTTTCTTTTGTTCCGCGGCCTTCACGGCCTCCTGCTCGACCTTCTTCTGTTCCAGCTGCTCGACCTCGGTCTGGCGCGAAGCGGTTTTCTTCGCTTCCCCGGCAATCTTCTGATTGGTCTGGGTGGTCGCCTGGCTCTTGGACTTGAGCTGGTACAGGGTAGCCTGGACGATCGGCTTGGATGGCGGCAGCTCAGGCGTCATGGCAAAACTGACGAACAGCAGGGCGAACACCAGCACATGCAGGCCGATGGCCCAGATACTGGGCCAGAAGTAGCTTTCCGAGGCGGATGGCTCTCGCTGTTGCATCAGGGCGCCTCGGTAATCAGGCCAACGTTACCGACACCGGCCTTCTGCAACCCGCCCATGGCACCCATGACCGCGCCATAGTCGACAGCCTTGTCGCCACGAATGAACACCTGGGTCTGCTTGCCCTGGTCACGGCCGGCGGCAATGATCTTGGTTACCGCGTCGGTCATGGCAGGCAAGGTCATGGCCTTGTCCATCTGCTTGTCGGTATCGACTTCGCTGCCAAGGTTCCAGTAGTAGGTCTTGTCGGCCTTGATGGAGATGGTGAGGATCTGGACGTTGTTGTCCTGCGGCAAGGCTTCACTGGAAACCTTGGGCAGGTCTACCTTCACGCCCTGGTTGAGCATGGGCGCCGTCACCATGAAGATGACCAGCAGTACCAGCATCACGTCGATGTAGGGCACCACGTTCATCTCGGCGACGGGCTTGCGTTTGTGGCGAACTCGGGCCATGGGCTTCTACCTGATTACTCTTCGCTGGTGTGCACTTTGCGGTGCAGGATCGCCTGGAACTCGTCGGCGAAGGTGTAGTAACGGCCGATCAGCACTTCGCTGCGGGCAGAGAAGCGGTTGTAGGCGATAACCGCCGGGATTGCCGCGAACAGGCCGATGGCGGTGGCGATCAGCGCTTCGGCGATACCCGGGGCAACCGTGGCCAGGGTGGCCTGCTGGGCGCTGGCCAGGCCGCGGAAGGAGTTCATGATGCCCCATACGGTACCGAACAGGCCGATGTACGGGCTGGTCGAACCGACGGTGGCCAGGAATGGCAGGCTCTGCTCGAGCTTTTCTTCCTCGCGCGAGATGGCTACGCGCATGGCACGGGCAACACCCTCCATGACCGCGTCCGGGTCGACGCCCGGCTGCTGGCGCAGGCGCGAGAATTCCTTGAAGCCGGCACGGAAGACCTGCTCGACACCGGAATCCGGGTCTGGGTTGCTGCCTGCCTGGCGGTACAGCTTGGACAGGTCGATGCCCGACCAGAAGCGCTCCTCGAAGGCATCCAGCGCACGACGACCGGCGCGCAGCATGGTGCTGCGCTGGAAGATCATGACCCATGAGGTGACCGAGGCGGCCACCAGGGTCAGCATTACCAGCTGTACCAACACGCTGGCATTGCTGACCAGACTCCACATGGAGGTATGGTCGACGACGTTAGCTTCCACGCTTATTCTCCTGCATTCGATTGAGTACCCGAGCCGTCCGCCGCAAAGGCGTCACGCAGCTCCGGGGGTATGGCTCGGGGTTTGAAAGTGTCGGCGCGCACGGCGGCCACCAGGAACTGCCCTTCGCAGAGCAGCGTTTCATCTTTTTCCCGCCAGACCTGCTGCACGAAGCGCAGGCTGGCGCGATTGAGTTCAAGTACTTGCGCGGTGACCCGCAGCTCGTCGTCCAGCCGCGCCGGCGCGTGATAGCGCGCTTCGCTGGAGTGGACCACGAACAGCAGGTTGTCTTCAGCCAGCTGCGCCTGTGAAAAACCCAGGTGCCGCAGCCGCTCGGTACGCGCGCGCTCCATGAATTTCAGGTAATTGACGTAATACACCACGCCACCGGCATCGGTATCTTCGTAATAGACGCGACAACGGTGTGCGAAAGGTTCCAGGCCATTTTGCGCGCGCATACTCTAGTGCTTACTCCTCAGCTTGCCAATCCGCTGTGGCAACTGTTTTTTCTTCATTAATGTCTTATTGCCAGCGCACCCTCGGCATGCCAGCGGTAGGACCACGAAAAGCCGTTTTCGATCTGTCACTCATCGCCCATTTCGGAAAAATCCCCACCCTCCCCCAGGCGCCCGGGTACGTTCAGGCCAAAGTGCAGGTAGGCATGCCGGGTGACCACGCGGCCGCGCGGCGTGCGCATGATGTAGCCTTGCTGGATCAGGTACGGTTCGAGCACGTCCTCGATGGTGTGGCGCTCTTCACTGATGGCCGCGGCCAGGTTGTCCACGCCGACCGGGCCACCGTCGAACTTCTCGATCATGGTCAGCAGCAAGCGGCGGTCGGAGTGGTCGAAACCGCGCTCGTCGACGTCCAGCAGGTTGAGCGCCATGTCGGCCACGGCCTTGGTGATCTGCCCCTTGCCGCGCACTTCGGCGTAGTCGCGCACGCGGCGCAGCAGGCGGTTGGCGATACGTGGCGTGCCACGAGCCCGGCGGGCGATCTCATAGGCACCCTGGTCTTCGATGGCCAGGCCAAGGATGCCGGCCGAACGGCTGACGATGGTGGCCAGGTCCTTGTCGCTGTAGAACTCCAGGCGCTGGACGATACCGAAACGGTCCCGCAGCGGGTTGGTGAGCATGCCGGCACGGGTGGTGGCGCCAACCAGGGTGAACGGCGGCAGGTCGAGCTTGATCGAACGGGCCGCTGGCCCTTCGCCGATCATGATGTCGAGCTGGAAGTCCTCCATCGCCGGGTACAGCACCTCCTCGACGACCGGTGACAACCGGTGGATCTCGTCGATGAACAGCACATCGTGCGGTTCGAGGTTGGTCAGCATCGCAGCGAGGTCACCCGGGCGCTCGAGGATCGGCCCCGAAGTACTCTTGACCGACACGCCCATTTCCTGGGCGATGATGTTGGCCAGGGTAGTCTTGCCCAGGCCGGGTGGGCCGAAGATCAGCGTGTGGTCGAGCGACTCGCTGCGGCCACGGGCGGCCTGGATGAACAGCGCCATCTGCTCGCGCACCACCGGCTGGCCGATGTACTCGTCCAGCCGCAGCGGGCGGATCGCACGGTCCTGGACTTCTTCACGGTCGCGGCCACTGGCGGCGATCAAACGGTCGGCTTCGATCACTTGGTAATCATCCCTTTCAGGCTGCGGCGGATCAGTTCCTCACTGCTCAGGCCGGCCTTGTCCTTGATCGCGGCGATCGCCTTGCTGGCTTCCTGCGGCTTGTAGCCCAGCGAAACCAGGGCGCTGACGGCATCGGCTTCGGCTGTGGATGCACTGGCGACCGGCAGCGGCCCATCAGAGACCAGGGTGAACATGGCCGGGGAAGTTTCCCAAGCCTTGAAGCGATCCTTGAGCTCGACCAGCAGGCGTTCGGCGGTTTTTTTGCCGACACCAGGCACGCGCACCAGGGCCGAGGTGTCCTGGGCCTGCACGCAGCGCACCAGTTCGTCCACTTCCAGCCCGGACATCAACGCCAGGGCCAGCTTCGGTCCTACGCCATTCAGGCGGATGAGCTCGCGGAACAGCTCGCGCTCGCGCTTTTCGGCAAAACCGTAGAGCAGGTGAGCATCCTCGCGCACCACCAGGTGGGTGTGCACGGTGACGGGTTCGCCCACCTTGGGCAGACGGTACAGCGTGGTCATGGGAACTTCCAGTTCATAACCCACGCCGTTGACGTCGATAATCAGGTGCGGCGGCTGTTTTTCCGCCAGGGTGCCGCGCAAACGTCCAATCACGTTCCAATCCTTCCTCTCGGGGAGCCGGTCAAAGACCGCTCAACCCTATCAGCAAATGCAGCGGGTGAACGCATCACCCGAACAAAATGTGTATCAGCGCATGAAGCGCCTACAGACGCAAGCGCCCGCCGCGTCGCCGTGCCGTGGCCAGGCCATGCGGCACCAGGCTGGAGCGGGTATGCGCGTGGCACAGGGCGATGGCCAGGGCGTCGGAGGCGTCGATCTGCGGTTTCTGCGTCAGTTTCAGCAGGTGCATGACCATCATCATCACCTGCTCCTTGTTGGCCCCACCAGTACCGGCTACCGCCTGCTTGACCTGGGTGGCGCTGTATTCGGCGATTTCCAGGCCGGCTTCGGCGGCGGCGACGATGGCCGCACCACGGGCCTGGCCGAGCTTGAGCGCCGAATCGGCGTTACGGGCCATGAATACCCGCTCGATGCCCATGGTGACCGGGCCGTGCTGGGCGATGATTTCACCCACGCCACGAAAAACGATCTGCAAACGTTCGTGCAGCTCGCCGCTGCCGGTGCGAATGCAGCCCGACGCCACGTACTCGCAACCACGGGCGGTCTGGCGTACCACGCCATAGCCGGTGATGCGCGAGCCGGGGTCGATACCAAGAATCAGAGTCATAGTGCCTGTCGAAAAGTTGATGCATCTCTGCAAACTGTACCGGCCCTTTCGCGGGTAAACCCGCTCCCACAGGTACTGCACCGACTCTGAATGTGGTGCAGTACCTGTGGGAGCGGGTTTACCCGCGAAAGGGCCGGTACAGGCGCTGACAAACTTGAAGAACTGGCCTGGATCGCCAGGATACCTTAGCCGAGGTTTTCCATGATCTCGTCGGAAATCTGGGCATTGGAGTAGACGTTCTGCACGTCATCGAGGTCTTCGAGCATGTCGATCAGCTTGAGCACCTTTTCGGCACCCTCCTGGTCGAGTTCGGCGCTGGTGGTCGGCTGCATGACGATTTCCGCGTCAGCGGCCTTGAAGCCCGCCTCTTCCAGCGCATTGCGCACGGAATAGAAGCTGTTGAACGAGGTGAACACGTCGAACGAGCCGTCGTCGTTGGCCACCACGTCATCGGCATCGGCTTCCATCGCCGCTTCCATCAGCGCATCTTCTTCAACGCCCGGGGCAAAGCTGATCTGCCCCTTGCGCTCGAACAGGTAGGCCACCGAACCGTCGGTACCCAGGTTGCCACCACACTTGGTGAAGGCATGACGCACGGCAGCGGCGGTACGGTTGCGGTTGTCGGTCATGGCCTCGACCATGATCGCCACGCCACCCGGGCCGTAACCTTCGTAGCTGAGCTCTTCGACGTTGTCGCTTTCGTTGGTGCCGGCACCACGGGCCACGGCACGATCGATGATGTCGCGGCTCATGTTGGCGCCCAGTGCCTTGTCCAGCGCCAGGCGCAGGCGCGGGTTGGATGCCGGGTCAGCACCACCCTGCTTAGCAGCGACCGTCAGTTCGCGGATCCACTTGGTGAAGATCTTGCCTCTCTTGGCATCCTGGCGCTCTTTGCGGTGCTTGATGTTCGCCCACTTGGAATGACCAGCCATAACGACTCCGAATCCTTTGAATCACAAACAGCCCCGCCCCAGTAAGGGGCGGGGCGGGAAATTGCCTGCGCCGAAACGCAAAGGCGCATCCATGTGGATGCGCCCGGGGACTGCTTACTCGACCTTGGTCTGTTCGCGCAGTCGGATGTGCAGCTCGCGCAGGGCCTTGGCGTCGACCATGCCAGGGGCCTGGGTCATGACGCAAGCGGCGCTCTGGGTTTTCGGGAAGGCGATCACTTCACGGATCGACTGGGCGCCAGTCATCAGCATGACCAGGCGGTCCAGGCCGAAGGCCAGGCCACCGTGAGGCGGCGCACCGAACTTAAGGGCGTCGAGCAGGAAGCCGAACTTCTCTTCTTGTTCTGCCGCCTCGATGCCCAGCAGGCGGAACACGGCCTGCTGCATCTCTTTACGGTGGATACGGATCGAACCGCCACCCAGTTCGGTACCGTTCAGGACCATGTCGTAGGCACGGGACAGAGCCACGGCCGGGTTGGCCTCGAGCTCTTCCGGGGTGCACTTCGGCGCGGTGAACGGATGGTGCAGCGCGGTGAAGCTGCCGTCCTCGTTCTCTTCGAACATCGGGAAGTCGACCACCCACATCGGTGCCCATTCGCAGGTCAGCAGCTCGAAGTCGTGACCCAGGCGGATACGCAGCGCGCCCAGGGCTTCGCTGACCACCTTGAACTTGTCGGCACCGAAGAACACGATGTCGCCGTCAACGGCGCCAACGCGGTCGAGGATGGTGTTGAGGTTGGCCTCGGGGATGTTCTTGACGATCGGCGACTGCAGGCCTTCGACGCCCTTGGCGCGCTCGTTGACCTTGATGTAGGCAAGGCCCTTGGCACCGTAGATGCCGACGAACTTGGTGTACTCGTCGATCTTGCTGCGCGGCATGCTGGCGCCGCCTGGCAGGCGCAGGGCGGTGACGCGGCACTTGGGATCGTTGGCCGGGCCGGCGAACACCTTGAAGTCGACGTCCTTGAGCTGGTCGGCGACGTCGACCAGTTCCAGCGGAATACGCAGGTCCGGCTTGTCGGAGCCGTAGCGGCGCATGGCCTCTTCGAAGGTCATGTGCGGGAATTCGCCGAATTCCAGGTCCAGCACTTCCTTGAACAGCTTGCGGATCATGCTTTCGGTCAGGCCCATGATCTCGCTTTCATCGAGGAAGCTGGTCTCGATGTCGATCTGGGTGAATTCCGGCTGGCGGTCGGCACGCAGGTCTTCGTCACGGAAGCACTTGGCGATCTGGTAGTAGCGGTCGAAGCCGGCGACCATCAGCAACTGCTTGAACAGCTGCGGCGACTGCGGCAGGGCGAAGAAGCTGCCGGCGTGGGTACGGCTAGGCACCAGGTAGTCACGCGCGCCTTCCGGGGTGGCACGAGTCAGGATCGGCGTCTCGACGTCGAGGAAGCCGTTCTCGTCGAGGAAGCGACGGATGCTGCTGGTGATGCGCGAACGCAGGCGCAGCTTGTCGGCCATTTCCGGGCGACGCAGGTCGATGAAACGGTAACGCAGGCGGGTTTCCTCGCCGACGTCGGAGTATTCGTTCAGCGGGAACGGCGGGGTTTCCGCTTCGTTGAGCACGTTCAGCTGGTAGCCGAGGATCTCGATGGCGCCGGAAGCCATGTTGGCATTCACCGCACCTTCAGGGCGCTTGCGGACCTTGCCGGTGATCTGCACGACGTATTCGCTGCGCACGCGGTCGGCAGCAGCGAAGGTTTCGGCGCGATCCGGGTCGAACACGACCTGGGCCATGCCTTCGCGGTCACGGATGTCGAGGAAGATCACCCCGCCGTGGTCGCGGCGACGATGGACCCAGCCGCAAAGGGTGACTTCCTGGCCGTCCAGGCTCTCGTTCAGTTGGCCGCAATAATGGCTGCGCATCATGATGGTGGTTTCGCTTCTCGTGATTCGTGTATTCGGTGGAGGCCTTGGCCGCCCGGAGAGGGCTAATACTGCAAGACCCGGTCACAGCATTCAACTCAGTCGGCCTTGTCGCCGCCTGCCAGATTCTTTTTCGCCCCGGTCTTGAAGTCGGTTTCGTACCAACCGTTACCGCTCAGGCGGAAGCCGGGCACCGACAACAGCTTCTTCAGCGCCGGCGCCTGGCAGGCCGGGCAATCGGTCAGCGGCGCGGCGCTGATCTTCTGCAGCACTTCCATGCGGTGCTCGCAGGATGCACATTGATAGTCATAAAGGGGCATGGGTGTCTCTCGTCAACCACAACGCTGGCTGCCGGGGCAGCAAAAAGCGGGATTATATATGGTTAGCAAGCACTGCGCAGCCCGCCAGGCGATCAGCGCACACTTGGCGGGTCCAGCAGCCAGGCGACGCAGATCACCCTGATCAGCCCGCTGAAGTTGCGCACCCCACCCTGGCGCAGGTGTACCTCGCGGTCGACGTAGGACAGCACCGCGCTGACCGAGCAGCGGTTGGCCGCGGCGATGCGCTCCAGGATGCCCCAGTAGACGGCCTCCAGCCGCAGGCAGGTGGAAAAACCGTTGAGCCGCACCGAGCGCGACACCGGCTGGGTCTGCAACATGTCGAAATCCGCCTTGAACGGGTCGATGCACTGTTTACCTGGCCAACGCCCCTGGCCAGCCACACGTTTGCTTGCTTGCATCATGCGCCACACTTCCTCGTCACAGGTACCAGGTGGCCTATGAAGCGCTGATGGGCGAGCTTAAAGCAGTGGCAAAATCTTCCTGCACAAAATTGCGCAGAACCTGTAGGAGCAGCCCATCGCGACACAAGGCCGCTCCTACGGGCCGGTACAGCGCAGGGTATCTACTTGCCGTCAAGCAGCACCCGCAGCATCCAGGCGGTTTTTTCGTGCACCTGCATGCGCTGCGTGAGCAGGTCGGCGGTTGGCTCGTCACTGACCTTGTCCACCACAGGGAAGATGCTGCGCGCGGTACGCACCACGGCTTCCTGGCCCTGGACCAGCTGGCGGATCATCTCGTCGGCAGGCGGCACCCCTTCTTCCTCCTTGATCGAGGAGTGCCGCGCATAGAATGCATAGGCTCCCGGTGCCGGGAAGCCCAGGGCGCGGATGCGCTCGGCGATCGAGTCGACCGCCAGTGCCAGTTCGTTGTACTGCTCTTCGAACATCAGGTGCAGGGTGCGGAACGACGGACCGGTGACGTTCCAGTGGAAGTTATGGGTTTTCAGATACAGCACGTAGGTATCCGACAACAGGCGGGACAGCCCATCGACGATGGACTTGCGATCTTCTTCACTGATACCGATATCGATTGCCATGAAGTTCCCCTTTCCATAAGGCTTGAGACCCAAGCGGGTGCCGACCACTTTAGCAACACTTGGCACACGCCGCATGTGACATGGCGCAACACATCGCCCGTCGCGGCCTGCGGTTTGAGTAGCCTGCGGCTTTACTGTTAAATAGGCAGGGTGCCACCCGTGCGGCTTGTCATTGCCGGGTGCATAGGCTGGCTACCGCGTGTTCGCGCTCTACACCTCATGCGCACCGTGCTGCCAGCTCTTCCTGTGATCGGCCTTATCAACTGTGAGCCAACCCCATGTTCAAGATCGTCCATCTGGTGACGGGCGTGGCAGCCTTGCTGCTATCGCTCATACCCAGCCTGAAAACCGATGCTTCACCCTTCCTGCAACAACCCGACGCGGTTTACCTGAGCCTGCTCGGCCTGCTCAACCTGGTGCTGGCCCCGGTCGTGCCACTGTACTACCGCGGCGCGCGGCAGCAGTTGCAGCATTTGGCCTGCGCCCTGCTGGTAGTGGCGGTGGTACTGCAGACCCTGACATTGCTGGCCCGCCCGGAAATGGGCAACCTGGCCGCACTGGTCTGCGCGGCGCTGGCCGTGGCCGTGCACCTGGCCGTGGGCTTCGCCCGCAGCCCGCGCAAGGCCCGCGCCAGCCAACATGCTGCGCAGGATACCGGCAATCGTGATACCGGTACCGTGAAGTGGTTCAACACATCCAAGGGCTTCGGCTTCATCTCCCGCGACTCGGGCGATGATATCTTCGTGCACTTTCGCGCCATTCGCGGCGAAGGCCACCGCATCCTGGTGGAAGGCCAGCGCGTGGAGTTTTCCGTTATGCACCGCGACAAAGGCCTGCAGGCCGAGGATGTGGTTGCGGTAACCCGCCGCTGATCTGACTGCAGAAACCATCCCCTGCAGGAGCGGGCATTCCCGCTCCTGCAGGGTTTCAGGTATCAATAATGAGGCGGTGGCGCCTCGTCCCCTTCGCTGCCGTACTGACCAACCATCTCTTCGTAACGCTTGATCAGCTCGGCCATCTGCAACTGCAGCCGCTCGATCACCCGCCCTTGCTCGACCACCACGTCATTCAGCGCCTGGATGGCGTCATCCTGGAACGCCTGGCGGGTTTCCAGTTCGACCACTCGCGATTCAAGCGACATGTCAGGCCTCCTGGTAGCCGGCGAGCTGCAGCCCGCGCAAGCGCTGGCGAATGGCTTGCACTTGATCGTCGGTGTAGGCCACTGCCGGGCACTTGCCCCACACCGGTGCCGGCCAGGCCGCGTCGTCGCGCTGGCGCACGATCACGTGCATGTGCAACTGGCTGACCACATTGCCCAAGGTGGCCACGTTCATCTTGTCGGCGCTGTAGCTGGCTTTCAGCGCTTCGGCCAGGTTGGTGGTTTCCTGCCACAACTGCTGCTGCTCCGCAGCATCGAGCTCGAACAGTTCGCTGATGCCGGCGCGCTTGGGCACCAGGATGAACCATGGGTAGTTGGCATCCTTGCTCAGCAGCAACTGGCACAACGCAAATTCCCCCAGCACCAGCGAATCCTGCTGCAAACGCGAATCGAGGACGAACACGGCAAATCTCCTTCAGGCAGAACCAACCCGCGTCACGCGGAAAACAGACCTGCAAGGATACCGTGCACGCTCCCGGTAACACAGCGCTACTTTTCGCACCAAAATGAGGCTGCCGGCACACCTCGCACCACACTTGCCACCCCACAGGTGACGCTGCATGAACAAGTTGCGGTAACACATTGACTTTCATGACAGCTTTTCAAATTTTAATGATTCTTGACTGTAATACCCTGCCAGGCGGCTCTCGCCCCGTGTTTACGGCACTTTCCGACCCCCGGTAGCAGATTTTGTGAAAATTTCATGAAGCGTTGCGAATTTTGAGCACGCTTGTTGCATTCCTTTCACGCCAAGTCGGCACGACATCTGCATCGGCAGGTGTACGCGACAAATAACAACAGCGGCATTGGTTACCAGGGAGTTTCCGCAACCGGAATCGGTAGTTACAGCTTCGTTACGGTGAAAGAAACAGCGCTGGAGTTGTACGGCCCTTAAACCGGGGCGTGATTTGCGACATGGAAATACCTAAAAGCGACATGGTGAAAAAGTTCCGAAAAGGATGTTTATACCCATATCGCCAACAACAGTCTGCGTGCTATACATTTTCGCCGACATAACAAGAAAGAGCTGCCCCATATAACTAGAAAACTTGGACGCAGCGGTACTCTTCCTAAAAACCAAAGGAGCAAATCACGATGCGCGTGATGAAGTGGAGCATGATCGCCCTGGCCGTTGCGGCAGGGACCTCGCAGTTGGCAGTGGCCTCTTCCCAGGACGAGTCCAAAGGTTTCATCGAAGACAGCAAGCTGAACGTCAAGACCCGCATGCTGTACTTCAGCCGTGACTTCCGTAACAACGAAGGCGGCCAGAGCCGTCGCGAAGAAACCGGCCTGGGCTTCCTCGGCACCTTCGAGTCCGGCTTCACCCAGGGCACCGTGGGTGTGGGTGTCGATGCCATCGGCATGCTCGGCCTGAAACTGGACAGCGGCAAGGGCCGCGCCGGTACCGGCCTGTTCCCGACCGGCTCCGACGGCCGTTCGCAGGATGATTACTCCAAGGGCGGTGGTGCGGTTAAGTTCCGTATCTCCGACACCGTGCTGAAAGTGGGTGACCAGTTCACCGCACTGCCGGTCTTCGCTACCGACGACAGCCGCCTGCTGCCAGAAATCGCTCAGGGCACCCTGATCACCAGCAACGAGATCGAGGGCCTGACCCTGCATGCTGGTCACTTCACCAGCCTGACCGCCCAGGAGCAGACCAACCGCGACAGCTTCGGCCTGAAGGAAGCCAACGTGGTCGGCGGTACCTACGCCTTCACCGACAACCTCAGCACCAGCCTGTACTACTCGAAGGTCGAAGACTACTGGCGCAAGTACTACGCCAACGTCAACTGGGCGCTGCCGATCTCGGACAAACAAGGCCTGGTGTTCGACTTCAACATCTATGACACCAAGAGCGAAGGCTCGGCCGAGTACCGCGCGTTCGACGGCGACAAGCTGGACAACCGCGCGTTCAGCCTGTCGGGCGCTTACAACATCGGCGCGCACACCTTCACCCTGGCCTACCAGAAAGTCACCGGCGACGGCGACTATGGCTATGGCATCGACGGTGGCGGCACCATCTTCCTGGCCAACTCCGTGGCCCGTTCCGACTTCAACGCCGAAGACGAGAAATCCTGGCAGGCTCGCTACGACCTGAACTTCGCCGAATACGGCATCCCGGGCCTGACCTTCATGACCCGTTATGTACGCGGTACCGACGCCAACGTCGCCGGCACCAGCAACGGCAAGGAATGGGAACGCGACGTCGATATCAAGTACGTACTGCAGAGCGGCCCGGCGAAAGACCTGAGCTTCCGCGTACGTCAGGCCACCTACCGCTCTTCCGATGGCGTTTACTACGATTCCCCATCGATCGACGAACTGCGCCTGATCGTGGAGTACCCGCTGAGCATCCTGTAAGCCTGGCTTGCAGTGCCCCGCACCTGAAAAAGCCCGGCGATCACGCCGGGCTTTTTCTTGGCTGACAAGTGTCACGCCCTGGGGCATCCTGTACGCCTTCGTTTCGCCCCCGTACAATGCGGGGTCATTTCAATGTCTTAGGCAATCGACACGGCTCACCATGCGCACCAGTCAATATTTGCTCGCCACCCAGAAAGAAACCCCTGCCGACGCAGTGGTCATCAGCCATCAGCTCATGCTGCGTGCCGGCATGATCCGCAAACTGGCCTCCGGCCTGTACACCTGGCTGCCGATGGGCTTGCGGGTGATGCGCAAGGTCGAGGCCGTGGTGCGTGAGGAAATGAACGCCGCCGGCGCCCTGGAAGTGCTGATGCCCAGCATCCAGCCCGCCGAGCTGTGGCAGGAATCCGGCCGCTGGGAACAGTACGGCCCCGAGCTGCTGCGCCTGAAGGACCGCCACCAGCGCGACTTCTGCGTTGGCCCGACCCACGAAGAAGTCATCACCGACCTGGCCCGCAACGAGCTGTCCAGCTATAAACAGCTGCCGCTCAACATGTACCAGATCCAGACCAAGTTCCGTGACGAGATCCGCCCGCGCTTCGGCCTGATGCGCGGCCGCGAGTTCATCATGAAGGACGCCTACTCGTTCCATGCCGACCAGGCTTCCCTGCAGGAAACCTACGACCGCATGCACCAGGCGTACAGCAACGTGTTCACCCGCCTGGGCCTGGACTTCCGCCCAGTGCAAGCCGACACCGGTTCCATCGGTGGCAGCTATTCGCACGAATTCCACGTACTGGCCGAGTCCGGCGAAGACGACGTGATCTTCAGCGACAGCTCCGACTACGCCGCCAACATCGAGAAGGCCGAGGCCATCCCGCGTGAAACCGTGCGCCCGGCTCCTACCGAGGAGCTGCGCCTGGTCGACACGCCGAACGCCAAGACCATCGCCCAACTGGTGGAAAACTTCGGCCTGCCGATCGAGAAAACCGTCAAGACCCTGATCGTGCGCGGTGCCGAGGAAGGCAAGCTGGTCGCCCTGATCGTACGGGGCGACCACGAACTGAACGAAATCAAGGCGGCCAAGCTGGAACAGGTTGCCGACCCGCTGGTCATGGCTACCGATGCCGAACTGCGCGAGGCCATCGGTGCCGGCGCCGGCTCGCTCGGCCCGCTGAACCTGCCGCTGGAAATCGTCATTGACCGCTCGGTTGCCCTGATGAGCGACTTCGGCATTGGCGCCAACATCGACGACAAGCACTACTTCGGCGTGAACTGGGAGCGCGACCTGCCGGTTCCACAGGTCGCCGACCTGCGAAACGTGGTCGAAGGCGACCCGAGCCCGGACGGCCAGGGCACCCTGGTGATCAAGCGCGGTATCGAAGTGGGCCACATCTTCCAGCTCGGCACCAAGTACAGCGAGGCACTGAAGTGCCAGGTACTGGGCGAGAACGGCAAACCGGTAACCCTTTCCATGGGCTGCTACGGCATCGGTGTGTCCC
Source organism: Pseudomonas sp. TE3-3-F2023 (assembly GCF_036784815.1). Classification (NCBI taxonomy): domain Bacteria; kingdom Pseudomonadati; phylum Pseudomonadota; class Gammaproteobacteria; order Pseudomonadales; family Pseudomonadaceae; genus Pseudomonas; species Pseudomonas sp. TE3-3-F2023. The sequence continues at coordinate 5,181,834 of NZ_CP145113.1, forward strand.
GCGTGGTCGCCGCTGCCATCGAGCAGAGCTATGACGACAAGGGCATCATCTGGAACGACGCCCTGGCCCCGTTCCAGATCGCCCTGGTACCGCTGCGCTACGAAACCGAGGTGGTTCGCGAGGCGACCGACAAGCTGTACGCCGAGCTGACTGCTGCCGGTTACGAAGTGCTGCTGGACGACCGTGACAAGAAGACCAGCCCAGGCATCAAGTTTGCCGACATGGAGCTGATCGGCATCCCGCACCGCATCGTTGTCAGCGATCGCGGCCTGGCCGAAGGCAACCTGGAGTACAAGCACCGCACCGAGCAGGACGCCCAGGCGTTGCCGCTCAATGAAGTGCTGACCTTCCTGCAGGCCCGCGTTCGCCGCTGATAACCAATGCACGAGTGATCATGTTCAAGCGAAGTACCTTTCCCCTGGGGGGCGCCGCACTGTGCGGCGCCCTGCTCGTCAGCGGCTGCGCCAACCAGATGTCCCAGCGCAGCGACCATGAGGAGCGCGTCGAGCGCAAACTGCTCGAGCACACCCTGCAGATCGATGTCGGCGAGCCGAAGGTGATGGAGCTTCCGCAACGACGTGTGCGCGTGCATGAGCAGAAACGCTTCGAAGTCACCGAGTACGAAGTCACCCGCAGCTATGACCGCTACACGCCTTACCAACCCTGGCGGGAGATCTACGAGATCCCGCTGGGTGCGGTGGCCGTGGTGGCGGGCGTGGGTGCCAACGTGGTCAATGTCTTCGCCCTGGGCAACCTGCCGGAAAGCATCACCCACGACTGGCTCAGCTACGGCGTGGACGGGCTCAACCCGTTCATGAACGTGCCGTCCAACGGCCGTGCCCAGCAGAACCTGGCCGGGATCAGCGAAGTGCAGAAAGGCAAGCGCGAGGAATCTACCAGCGTGCCCTGGAGCGAGCGCCTGGTCGAGGTCAAGGCCGGCAAGATGACTCACGAGCTGACCACCGACAGGAACGGCGTGCTGCGCCTGAACCTGCTCGACAGCCCGTTCTCCGAGCAGAACCTCAACCACATCGGTACCCTGCATCTGCAGGTGCTGGACGAGGACAACGCGGTACGTGGCAATGCCAGCCTGCTGGTCAGTGCCACCCTGCGCAGCAAGCTGCTCGAAGCCCATGAACTGATCTTCGATGACCTCGAAGATGACGATGTCGGCCAATGGGTACACCGGGTCAAGCGCTTGTCCGAACTGGGCCTGGAAGAGGAAGCCAGTGAAATGGAACAGAGCCTGATCGAACTGACGCGCAACGACCCGGAGTTGCAGCAGGAGTTTCTGCAGTCGCTGACCAAGGCCACTGGCCGGTTGGTGGCCGACCCAGGCGCGCAGTAACCTGCATCACGCAATACCTTGTAGGAGCGGCCTTGTGTCGCGATGGGCTGCGAAGCAGCCCCATGATTTCAACCTTGATGCATGAATTGCCGGGGCTGCTTCGCAGCCCATCGCGACACAAGGCCGCTCCTACAGGGACCGCGTTAAATTGGCGGGCCATTTATTAAGGCGGGAACAGCTCCAGCTGCTCATGCGCCCCGCGCAAGTCGCGCAACCTCACGCCTACACCCAGCAAGCGCACCGGCTTGCCACCACGGGCAAACGCCTGCCCCAGCAATTGTCGATAACTCTCCAGGTCCCTGCCCGCCCCCGCCTGCTCCATGGTGGTCTGGCTGAAGTCATGGAACTTGACCTTGACGAAGGGTTTTTCTGGCCGGTAACTGCTGTCCATGCGGGCGATACGCTCGTTCAGGCTTTCCAGCAGCTCGGGCAGCCGTGCCAGGCAACTGGCCAGGTCCGGCAGGTCGGTGTCGTAGGTGTTTTCCACGCTGACCGACTGCCGGCGGCTATCATTGTGCACCGCACGCTCATCGATACCCCGCGCCAGCCCCCACAAACGCTCGCCAAAGCTGCCGAACTCGCGCACCAGCGCCAGGCGCGACCATTCGCGCAGGTCCAGGCAGGTCTCGATACCCAACCGCGCCAGCTTGTCTGCCGTTACCTTGCCCACCCCATGCAACCTGGCTACCGGAAGGGCGGCGACGAATGCCTCCACGTCGCCCGGGGTAATCACGAACAGGCCATTGGGCTTGCGCCAGTCACTGGCGATCTTGGCCAGGAACTTGTTCGGCGCCACACCGGCCGAGACAGTGATATGCAGGGTGCGTGCGACCCGGCGACGGATATCCTCGGCAATGCGCGTGGCGCTGCCCGAGTACCACTGGCTGTCGCTCACATCCAGGTAGGCCTCGTCCAGCGACAGCGGCTCGATCAGCTCGGTGTAGTCGCGGAAGATCGTGTGGATTTCCCGCGAGGCCTCACGGTAGGCCTCGAAGCGCGGCTTGACGATAAGCAGGTCCGGGCACAGCTTCAGCGCGTGCCGCGACGACATGGCCGAACGCACGCCATAGGCACGCGCTTCATAGTTGCAGGTGGCGATCACCCCACGGTGGTCGGCCGAGCCCCCCACCGCCATGGGCCGCCCGGCCAGGCGCGGGTCGTCGCGCATCTCGATCGCGGCATAAAAGCAATCGCAGTCGACGTGGATGATCTTGCGCAAGGACATGAATGACCGTCAGCACTGTAAATTCATACAGATAGTATCGCATGCGCCTTCGGGGTATGCAGCCTGTGCGCGGCACTGGTCGATAATCGGCCTGAAAGCCCCGTCGCGCCTGAGCTGCGCGCCATATTCAAACGCTAAGAGTTTGAACAGGAAAGGTTTTTTCAGAAAAAAGCTTGACACTCACGGGTAAATCCGTAGAATTCGATCTCACAGGCGCGGGATGGAGCAGCCTGGTAGCTCGTCGGGCTCATAACCCGAAGGTCGTCGGTTCAAATCCGGCTCCCGCAACCAGATTCGAGAAAAGGCCACTGTTCACACAGTGGCCTTTTTCTTTTGCATCAAATAATGCGCTGAAAGAAATTTCAAAAAAATCAACGACTAGCGCTTGACATCCATTCTGGAAACTGTAGAATTCGCCCCACTGACGCGGGATGGAGCAGCCTGGTAGCTCGTCGGGCTCATAACCCGAAGGTCGTCGGTTCAAATCCGGCTCCCGCAACCATATTCGTCAGAACGAACCCCGCCTGTGTAACAGCAGCGCGGGGTTTGTTGCTTTTCCCCTCCCGACTTTCGTCGTCCCCATTTCTCCGCCTTTAAGCCAACCTACAGGCTTGAAAGGTCGCTCCCAGGATGAACTATCTTTAACCCTGCCAAGTGGCTGAAAACGCTTGAGGCCGGAGTAACATTGGATACGTTTACCTAAGGGACTTTCACTTGGCCACACTTTTCCCTCACCTCGCGCTGCAAGGCCGGGGCAATCCATGACTTCGCACAACCCCGAACCACCGGTGCCGCTTGCCTCGGCGCTGCCCGGTGCTGTGCAACGCCTGCCCTTGCTGGAACGCTTGAGCCGCTACCGCCAGCCGATCGGCCTGGTAGTGACCCTGGTGTTGTTCACCATGGCCTTGATCGCCTGCCGCCACCTGTTGAGTGAATTGGACATCTATGCCTTGCACGATGCCATGCTCAGCGTACCGACCCGGTCGTTACTTGGCGCCTTGCTGGCTACCGTGCTCGGTTTCGTTGTCCTGCTGGGCTACGAGTGGTCGGCCAGCCGCTATGCCGGCGTGAAGCTGCCGGTGAGCAGCCTGGTGCTGGGCGGCTTCAGCGCCTTTGCCATCGGCAACGCCATTGGCCTGTCGATGCTTTCGGGCGGTTCGGTGCGCTATCGCCTGTATGCACGCCAGGGGGTTGGCGCAGGTGAAGTTGCACGGATGACCGTTTTTGCCAGCCTGTCATTGGGCTGCGCGCTGCCGCCCCTGGCCGCCTTGGCGACCTTGAGCGACCTGCCGGCGGCGTCTGCCGCACTGGGTTTGGCGCCTGGCTTGCTGGCGGGTGCCTCGATAGCCGTGCTGCTGGCATGCAGCGTGCTGGTGTTCGGGTTGTACCGCCGGCGCCTGGCTGAGCAACCACTGGCCAACAGCCTGCTGGTACAACTGGGCCGCCGCACGCTGCGCCTGCCGGGCGCACGCCTGGCAGCCCTGCAATTACTGATCACCGCACTGGATGTCGCCGCTGCCGCCACCGTGCTGTATCTGATGCTGCCCGAAGCACCACCGTTCGGTGCCTTTGTCCTGGTGTACCTGCTGGCCTTGGCTGCAGGTGTGCTCAGCCACGTACCGGGCGGCGTCGGGGTATTCGAAGCGATCCTGCTGGCGGCTTTTGCCGACCAACTCGGCGCGGCACCACTGGCAGCGGCCCTGCTGCTGTATCGGCTGATCTACGTGGTGCTGCCGCTGCTGCTGGCCTGCGTGCTGCTGCTGGCCAACGAGGCCCGACGGCTGCTGTTCGCGCAACAGGCAATCAAGGCCGCTTCCGGGCTGGCCGCGCCGATCCTGTCTATCCTGGTGTTCCTGTCCGGGGTGGTGCTGCTGTTCTCCGGGGCCACGCCCGAGATCGACACCCGCCTGGAGCACATGGGTTTCCTGGTGCCGCACCGCCTTATCGATGCCTCGCATTTCGGCGCCAGCCTGATCGGCGTGCTTTGCCTGCTGCTGGCCCAGGGCCTGCGCCGGCGCCTGTCCGCCGCCTGGCTGCTGACCACCGTGCTGTTGCTGGTCGGCGCCCTGCTGTCGCTGCTCAAGGGCTTCGATTGGGAAGAGGCCTGCCTGCTGACTTTTACTGCCGCCCTGCTCGCTCTGTTCCGCCGTTCCTTCTACCGCCCCAGCCGTTTGCTCGAGTTGCCGTTCTCGCCGGTGTTTCTGGTGGCCAGCGCCTGTGTGGTCGGCGCATCGGTGTGGTTGTTGCTGTTCGCCTACCAGGATGTGCCCTACAGCCATCAGCTGTGGTGGCAGTTCACCCTCGACGCCGATGCCCCGCGCGGCCTGCGCGCCGCCATGGGCAGCGCAGTGCTGCTGGCGGCTGTGGCCCTGACCTGGCTGCTGCGCACCGCACCACCGGTGATCCACCTGCCAGACGAAGAGGAGTTGCTGCGTGCCAACCGTATTCTGCTGGCCTCCGACCAGCCCGATGGCGGCCTGGCCCTGACCGGCGACAAGGCGCTGCTGTTCCACCCTCGCGACAACGCATTCCTGATGTACGCCCGTCGCGGTCGCAGCCTGGTAGCCCTGTACGACCCGATCGGCCCGGCCCAGGAGCGTGCCGAGATGATCTGGCAGTTCCGCGACCTGTGCGACCTGCACCATGCCCGCCCGGTGTTCTATCAGGTGCGGGCCGAGAACCTGCCGTTCTACATGGACATCGGCCTGACCGCACTGAAGCTGGGCGAAGAAGCCCGGGTCGACTTGCGCCGCTTCGACCTCGAAGCCAAGGGCAAGGAAATGAAGGACCTGCGCTACACCTGGAACCGCGGCGGCCGTGACGGCCTGAGCCTGGAAATTCACGAACCCGGGCATGCCCCGCTGGCAGAGCTGAAGGAAATCTCCGACGCCTGGCTTGGCGGCAAGAATGTGCGCGAGAAAGGCTTCTCGCTGGGGCGCTTCAGCCCTGAATATCTGCAGCACTTCCGCATTGCCCTGATCCGCTTCCAGGGCCGCCCGGTGGCTTTCGCCAACCTGCTGGAAACCCATGGCAACGAACTGGCCAGCCTCGACCTGATGCGTGCACACCCCGAGGCGCCGAAGCTGACCATGGAGTTCATGATGATCGGCCTGATCCTGCACTACAAAAGCCATGACTATGCCCGCTTCAGCCTGGGCATGGTGCCGCTTTCCGGCCTGCAGCCGCGGCGTGGCGCGCCCTTGACTCAGCGCCTTGGCTCGATGGTGTTCCGCCGTGGCGAGCAGTTGTACAACTTCCAGGGGCTTCGACGCTTCAAGGACAAGTTCCAACCGGACTGGGAACCCCGCTACATGGCCGTGCCGGCCGGGCTCGACCCGCTGGTGGCACTGGCCGACACCGCCGCCCTGATCGCAGGCGGCCTGACTGGATTGGTGAAACGTTGATGACCCGACGCTTTTGGCTGTACCTGCTGGTGCCCCTGCTTTTATCCGCCCTGGGAGGCGCGCTGGCGTTCTGGCTATGGACGCGCCCGGCCCCCGAGGCGCACCTGGAACAATTGAGCATCAATGACACCCACATCACCCGTGTGACCCCTGGGGTACACCCCAAGGCTCGAGTGGCCATCGGTGTACCCCAGGACCAGGCGCTGACCGACAGGCAACTGCTGGACCTGGCCCAGGCTGGCGAAGCGCAACTGGTGCAGGTGATCCTGCCGCCCAACGACTGCAGCAAGCAACAACAGGCCATGGACCAGGCCATGGGCCAGTTGCCAGAGAAACCGACCCTGGTCGCCGGTATCGGCCCTGGTGCCGCCCAGGCCTGGCGCTGGCTGGCCAGCCAGAACAACGACAAGGCGCGGGCAATTTCCGTGGACTTCAGCCTGGAACAACCCGGCTGCCAGGCAGCGCTGCCGAAATCGGCCGCCCACGGCCACTGGAACGTCGCCTGGAACGACAATCCGGATGACGCCAGCGCCGCCTTCGTACGCGACCAGGCCAATGCCGAAACCAGTATCAGCGACTATGACATCCACCTGCCACAAGTGCTCAAGGCCCAGCTGACCCAGGCACTGGTCGGCCACGACGGCAACGCCCTCGCCATCCCGGTGGTCGAGGTACCAGCCGGGCAGACCACCGACACGGTCACCCTGTTCCTTTCCGGTGACGGCGGCTGGCGGGACCTGGACCGCGACGTGGCCGGCGAAATGGCCAAGCTTGGCTACCCGGTGGTCGGCATTGATACGCTGCGCTACTACTGGCAGCACAAGACCCCGGAACAAAGCGCCGCCGACCTGTCCGAGCTGATGCAGCACTACCGGCAGAAGTGGGGCACCAAGCGCTTCGTGCTGACCGGCTATTCATTCGGTGCCGACGTGCTGCCGGCGATCTACAACCGCCTGCCGGCCGAGGACCAGCAACGTATCGACGCGGTGATGTTGCTGGCCTTTGCCCGCAGCGGCAGCTTCGAGATCGAAGTCGAAGGCTGGCTGGGCAAGGAAGGCCAGGAAGCGCCAACCGGGCCGGAAATGGCCAGGCTGCCTGCTTCCAAGGTGGTGTGCGTGTATGGTGTGGAAGAAACCGACGAGAGCGGTTGCACCGACAAGACTGCGGTGGGTGAACGCCTGAAGCTACCGGGGGGGCACCACTTCGACGAAAACTACCCGGCACTGGCCAAGCGCTTGATTGGCGAGATCGAGACGCGCCAGGGCAAGTCGAGTGTGGCGGCACAGAACTGATAGCCTTGGGTAAACCCGCTCCTGCAGGCTACGCGATCGATGTAGGAGCGGCCTTGTGTCGCGATAGGGCCGCAAAGCGGCCCCAGCTATACTGCGTCGTTGCACAAATCGAGGGGGCGCTTCGCACCCCATCGCGACACAAGGCCGCTCCTACAGGGACCGCGCCTTGGCGCAGGTTCAAATCTCGACCTGGGTCCCCAGCTCGATTACCCGGTTCAGCGGCAGGTTGAAGAAGCGCAAATTGCCGTTGGCATTCTTCAGCAGAAACGCGAACAGGTTGCCCCGCCAGCGCGACATGCCCTCCAGCCGTGAGGCGATCACGGTCTCGCGGCTGAGGAAGAAGGTGGTGCGCATCGGGCTGAAGTCCAGGTCTTCCAGGTGGCACAGCTTCAACGCCGCCGGCACGTCCGGTTCGTCCATGAAGCCGAAGTGCAGCAACACGCGGAAGAACCCGTCGCCATAGGCCTCCACTTCAAAGCGTTCCTGCTCCGGTACCCGTGGCCGGTCCTCGCTGACCACCGTCAACAGCACCACCTGGCTGTGCAGCACCTGGTTATGCAGCATGTTGTGCAACAGCGCATGGGGCACCGCATCGGAGCGCGCCGTCAGAAACACCGCAGTGCCTTCGACCCGGTGCGGCGGCTGAATGCGGATACTGCTGATGAACAGCTGCAGCGGCAGCGCGCCTTCGTCGATGCGCTCCATCAGGATCTGCTTGCCGCGCTTCCAGGTGCTCATCAACAGGAACAGCACAGCGCCGGCCAAGACCGGGAAGGCCCCGCCCTGGATGATCTTCGGCACGTTGGCGGCAAAGAACAGCCCATCCACAAACAGGAAACCCAGCAGGATCGGCACCGCCAGCACCGGTGGCCACTTCCACAGCAGCAACATCACCGCAGAGACCAGGAGGGTGGTCATCAGCATGGTACCGGTCACCGCCACGCCGTAGGCTGCCGCCAGGGCGCCGGACGACCCGAAGCCGATCACCAGCAGCACCACGCCAACCATCAGCGCCCAGTTCACCGCACCGATGTAGATCTGCCCCTGCTCGTCGCTTGAGGTGTGCTGGATCTGCATGCGTGGTATGTAGCCCAGCTGGATGGCCTGGCGGGTCAGGGAGAAGGCCCCCGAGATCACCGCCTGCGAGGCGATCACTGTGGCCATGGTGGCCAACGCGACCAACGGCAGCAGTGCCCAGCCCGGCGCCAGCAGGTAGAAGGGGTTACGTGCCGCCTCCGGGTTCTGCAGCAGTATCGCGCCCTGGCCAAAGTAGTTGAGCACCAGCGCCGGCAGCACCAGAAGGAACCAGGCGCGGGCGATCGGCTTGCGGCCAAAGTGGCCCATGTCGGCGTAAAGCGCCTCGGCACCGGTCAGCGCCAGCACCACCGCGCCGAGGATGGCCACACCCATGCCGGGGTGAACCACGAAGAAGTTCACCGCCCAGACCGGGTTGAATGCCTTGAGTACCTCCGGGCTCTGCGAGATGCCATGCACACCCAGCACGCCCAGCGCCACGAACCAGGTGACCATGATCGGGCCGAACAGCTTGCCGATCTTCTCGGTGCCGTGCTTCTGCACCAGGAACAGCGCCACCAGCACCACCAGCGAAATCGGCACCACCCAGTGGTCGATACCTTCGAAGGCCAGCCCCATGCCCTCCACCGCCGACAGCACCGACACCGCCGGGGTGATCATGCTGTCGCCATAGAACAGCGAAGCGCCGATCAACCCGCACACCACCATCAGCGTACGCAACCTCGGATAGGCCGCCGTCGCCCGCCGCGCCAGTGCAGTCAGTGCCATGGTGCCGCCCTCGCCCTGGTTGTCGGCGCGCAGGATGAACATCACGTACTTGAACGACACCACCCACAACAGCGACCACAGGATCAGCGACAGGATCCCCAGCACGCCGTCATGGTTGACCGGTACTCCGTACCCGCCGCTGAAGACCTCCTTGAGGGTATACAACGGGCTGGTGCCGATATCGCCATAAACCACCCCGACCGCCGCCACGAGCAGGCTCACCGACCGCGTCGCGCCCTGCTTCCCCTCGTGCCCGCCCTCGGCGTGACTGCTTGCCTGAACCATCGACCACTCCCGCAGACGGCCTTGCACGGCCAGTAGAATTCCCCATGCGCCGGATGATACTGATACCCCCCGACGCAATGGCGCGAAGCATAGCGCAGCGTTCGTCGCATTTCTGCTGGTCAAGCGACCCTGCGCTCGCTAGAATTGCGCACTTTTTGATCAGAGGCGCCAAAAGCGCCCGTCAAGATCGCCCCCGATTCCGGTCGGGCGACCTGCATTCAATACCGAGGTTAGTCATGTCCACCACGCCCGCCACCCCCAAGGTAGGTTTCGTAAGCCTGGGTTGCCCAAAAGCCCTGGTCGATTCCGAGCGCATCCTGACCCAGCTGCGCATGGAAGGCTATGAAGTCGTGCCCACCTACGAGGACGCCGACGTGGTGGTGGTCAACACCTGCGGCTTCATCGACAGCGCCAAGGCCGAGTCGCTGGAAGTGATCGGCGAAGCGATCAAGGAAAACGGCAAGGTCATCGTCACCGGCTGCATGGGTGTCGAGGAAGGCAGCATTCGTGACGTGCACCCGAGCGTGCTGTCGGTGACCGGCCCGCAGCAGTACGAGCAGGTGGTCAATGCCGTGCACGAAGTAGTGCCGCCACGCCAGGACCACAACCCGCTGATCGACCTGGTGCCGCCGCAAGGCGTCAAGCTGACCCCGCGCCACTATGCGTACCTGAAGATTTCCGAAGGCTGCAACCACAGCTGCAGCTTCTGCATCATCCCGTCGATGCGCGGCAAGCTGGTCAGCCGCCCGGTCGGCGAAGTGCTGAGCGAGGCCGAGCGCCTGGTCAAGGCCGGGGTCAAGGAAATCCTGGTGATTTCCCAGGACACCAGCGCCTACGGCGTCGACGTCAAGTACAAGACCGACTTCTGGAACGGCCGCCCGGTCAAGACCCGCATGCTCGAGCTGTGCGAAGCCCTGAGCAGCCTGGGTGCCTGGGTACGCCTGCACTACGTGTACCCGTACCCGAACGTCGACGACGTGATCCCGCTGATGGCCGCCGGCAAGATCCTGCCGTACCTGGACATCCCGTTCCAGCACGCCAGCCCGAAAGTGCTCAAGGCCATGAAGCGCCCGGCCTTCGAAGACCGCACCCTGGCACGTATCAAGAACTGGCGCGAGCAGTGCCCGGAGCTGGTGATTCGCTCCACCTTCATCGTCGGCTTCCCGGGCGAGACCGAGGAAGACTTCCAGTACCTGCTGGACTGGCTGACCGAAGCCCAGCTGGACCGCGTGGGCTGCTTCCAGTACTCGCCGGTGGAGGGCGCCCCGGCCAACGATCTGGGCCTGGAAGAAGTGCCGGACGACGTCAAGCAAGACCGTTGGGACCGCTTCATGGCCCATCAGCAAGCCATCAGCGCCGCCCGGCTGCAACTGCGCATCGGCAAGGAAATCGACGTGCTGATCGATGAAGTGGAAGAGCAAGGTTCGGTTGGCCGCAGCTTCTTCGATGCCCCGGAAATCGACGGCAGCGTGTTCATCGATGGCGACCACGGCTTCAAGCCGGGTGACAAGGTGCGTTGCCGCGTGGTGGATGCCGACGAATACGACATGTGGGCTGAACCCATCTAAGGCAGCTGCATACTGAAAAGCCCCTGCCCCGCCATTCCCCACAAGGAACTGCCGGGCCAGGGGCTTTTTCGTCAGAACGCGTGAAAAAGCATCAGGCCGCCTTCTGCATCCGGGCTGGCATCCGAGAAGCCTTTGACTGCATAGAGTTGCACTTTCCACTGCTGGTTGAGCTTGTGTGTCAGGAACAGGGTAAGTTCCTTGATCTGCGCGCCCGTCGAGACGACCTTCTGCCGCCAGTCATAGGAGGCACCCGCGGAAGTGCCTGCAGCCACGGGCATGGCGAAGCCGAGACTGGCAAATATCGGGTCGTCGAAATCGCTGTCGGGCGGATCGCCGAACTTCTTCCAGCCCAGGGTCGCGAAGCCGGTCACCGGGCCAAGGGCCTTGGCGATGTCTACCTGGCCGGTGTAGTCGTATTCACCGGTGCCCAGGCACTGGTCTTCATCGGCAGTGGGGAATTTGACCTTGCCGATCAGGTCCAGCATCAGGCCGCCGTCACTGCCATCGAGCAGGGCATAACCGGCGCTGGCAACCGTGTCCCCCAGCCCGCTTTCCACATCCCGGCAGCCACCGGGCAAGGGGTCACCATTCGGGCCCACTTCAGGGTTGGTGATGCGCAGCCAGGGCACTGTGACCTTGTAGGTCATTGGGCCGGTTTCATACTTGCCGACCACGGGGATGTACCAGATTTCCGAGGTTGTACCCGTGCCATAGTCGCCACTTGAATAGTCCATGCCTATTGCGGCGCTGAAGGTATCGCCCAGCACCGACGCGCTGGCGCAAGACAGCAAACAGGCAAAAAGAGGGAGCGTGGGTTTCATCTGCACCTCGATATCCCCGGACGGGAAAGGTGATGGCACTTACCCAGCCTAGTTGCCTAATGCCCGGATCGCTCTGGATGCTCCACTTTTTCGACTTTCTCTACTGTCTCAGGCCTTTCGACCTTCTCGACTTTTTCTACTTTTTCGATTTTCTCAGGCTTTTCGATCTTCTCAACCTTTTCGGGCCTCTCGGCTTTCTCGATCTTCTCGACCTTTTCGGGCTTGTCGGCTTTCTCGATCTTCTCGACTTTTTCTACTTTCTCTACCTTTTCAAGCTTCTCTGCTTTTTCAATCTTTTCCACCTTTTCAAGCTCGACCTTCTCTACCCGGTCAGAGCTTCCACTATTGCTGCTCTCGGGTTGCTCCACGGTGTCGACATGCTCCGACTTTCCGGACTTGTCCACGCTTTCAGCACTGTCCCGACCACTGGAATCGTCAACACCGCCGTGTCCGCTGTGATCATCGCTGCTTTCGATGCGATCACTGGTCGCATCGCGGCCGCCATGCCCGCTATCGCCGGAACCCTCAGCGTCACGGGTACCGTGTTCGCTGCCACGCCCCGAACGCCCTCTGTCCGGGTTGTCGGCACGGTCGTCGTGGAACTCCACGCGGGTTGCCCGCAGCTCGTGCTTGCCACTGAACACCCCGCTCACCCGCACACGTTGATCGAGCGCCAATGCCGCGGGCTGCTTGCCGACGATCACGGTGCCCTGCCCCAGCGTCACCTTGATACCTGCCACCACCAGTTGCTGAGCGTGGCTGCGCTGCACCAGCCCCTCGATCACCGCCGTCTGCACACGGCCAGCGAAAGGCAGGCTCGGGTCTGGGCGGGTTTGCGCCACTTCCAGCTGGCGTCCGGTCCACTGCCCACGTACCAGCACTTCCCGTGCGGGTGCCACACGGGTCCCCAGCTTCAGCCCCTGTAGGCTGCCGGCACGGTCAACCGCACCGATGGCACTGGCTTCCCTGAGCCCCGGCGCCCGTTCGATACGGCTGGCTATCACTTCGCCCCTGGCATCGCGCAGGCCACTGACCCTGACCGGCTCGCCCGGGCGCAACCCTTCAGCCACCCGCGCCCCTGCAGCAAGCCGCACAGGTTGGCCCATGACCCGCAGAGGGGCCGAAGCATTGGGCAGTGCCGTCAGCGGCCCTTCGTAAACGTTGAGGATCGAGATGCGCCCTGCTTGCAGGCCGCGTTTGCCGGCAAATGCCTCCACCGCGACAACCTGGCCGATTGCCAGGTGAGCGCTACTGGCAGGCGCACCGTTTTCACTCACCGGCACGTCCTTGCCAAAGTGCACTTCCAGGCCATTGACGCAGATCGAGGCAAACCCGGTGATGGTGCCGACAATGCCGGTGCCACCGGTACCGCCCGGGCGCAGGATCGGTGCACCGGTACCGCCTGCCCCGCCGTGATCGATGAAGGTGCCGTCCACACCGTCGGCCACCGCGCCGGTCCCGCCCGTGCCGCCGGGACGCTGCGGCAGCGGCGCACCGGTGCCACCCACTCCGCCGTTTTCGCTGCGTACGCCGGTACCACCGACACCGCCCGTCCTGGCCCCGGTACCACCAATACCGCCTGGGAACTGCAAGCCCGCCGCCCCCGCCATACCCACTTCGTCACGGCTGACACATACCGGTGCTGCGGCCACTTCAGCAGGCGCCACCAGGTTCAACCCGAAACCCAGGACCAGTGTGACGACACTGAGGCAGCGCGCGAGGGAAGTCATGGGTCTGGAGTATTCGACAAATCGGGGTCGGTAGTTTCAGTGTAGAAATAAAGCCCGACCGTGATGCGCTGACGTTCCTCGGCGCTGGGCACATCGGCATCTTCCAGCTCTGCTGCGAGCCGGCTGAAGGCAAGGAGCATCTGCATGCCGTCCTTGTCCACCGTTGCACGCAAATGGTCGACGCTGGCCGGGCTCAAGGCGTCATAGTGCACACTGCGCTCAAAGAACGGCTGGCCGTCCCCACTCAGGTTGTGCACTGCTGCGCAGGCATGGTCATGCAGGTTGTGGCCAAAGTACGCGGCCTTTTCGTCGAAGCCTTTCTGCGGCACGAATGCCTGGGCCTGCAGGTGAACACAGTCCTGGTCGTCGAGCCGGACGATACCCAGGCGCAACCACTCATCCAGCACAACCCGCCCGCGGATGTCGGTGCTGATCTTCGCCACCAGGGCATCGAAGGAACAATCGCCGCCAACGCTCGCCAGGCGCGGCAACGGCAGCGCCTGGCCAGGCGCCGAGCAGAACGGCTTGCCGGTGGTCCACATATTGACCAACTGTGCACCTAACGTGATGTTTTCCGGCAGCGCTGCGAGCGATGTGCCCCCTTCGCTGCGCAAACGCCGGACATCCTTGCGATGCACGCCTGTGAGCAGGCTGATGCGGCTGTCGGTCGGTACCGTACCGTCCAGGCGAAACTCGCGGTGGGCCACATCGACGAACACTTCCTTGAGCAGGTCGGCGAACATCGTGTAGGTGACCCCTTTGCGCAGCATCAGGCGCACCAGAGGACGCATGACACGCCGCAGTGCGCTTAACATCGAAGGGGGGATGGTAGGCGATTGCATTGAGCGCATTCCTTGACAGATGAACCCAGTATACGACGCGGGAAAAGATCCCACACCAACTGTGACAATATCCCGGACGAGATGAGGGATAGTCGTCGGCGCTCATTGCATTCGCGTTGAGTGGGGCTGCCGTTCAGCGCCAGTCAGCTCCTGCTGTTGTCATCACCCGGTTCGCCTGCGGCATGCTCACCGCGGTCATCACCCGGTTCGCCACCCAGATGATCGCCACGATCATCACCAGGTTCACCACCAACGTGATTGCCGTGGTCATCGCCAGGCTCACCGCCAACATGATTGCCATGATCGTCCCCGGCCTCACCGCCAACGTGATTGCCATGATCGTCACCGGGCTCGCCGCCAACGTGATTGCCGTGATCGTCCCCAGGCTCACCGCCAACGTGATTGCCATGATCATCACCCGCCTCAGCGTGGTTGCCGCTGCGCCCAGAGTTCGAGGAGCCGTCATGGCCGCGCCCACTGTTGCCGGCATGGCCATCTCCATCTCCGCCAGCGCCGTGGCCACCGCCTTCACCGCCATGGCCACCACCGCTACCACCGTGACCACCGCCGCCACCGCCATGGCCACCACCGCCGCCACCGTGACCACCGCCACCGCCACCACCATGGCCACCACCGCCGCCACCGTGACCACCGCCACCGCCATGACCACCACCGCCGCCACCGTGACCACCACCGCCACCATGGCCTCCGCCACCGCCTCCGTGACCACCTCCGCCGCCACCATCCTTGGCATAGGCGCTGGAACCACTGGATATCGAGTCTGGGATCAGAACAATGGAAGTCGATAGCACGCCAGCAACGGCAACCGCCAATAGCGCCTTTTTGAACAGCACATGGATTTGCATATTTCGTCTCCAGGTCGTCGCCATGAGAAACGCCAGATCGAACCGGAATCTTGTGTTCGGTTCCTGCTTTTTCTTCTGTGGGAATTTTTCCCACGACAAAGTAATAGACTGCGGCCCCCCGACCTTCAAGCAGCGCCCGGAGAAGCCGACCGGCGGTTGCCCTGCTATGTTTGCCTTACCGTCATGGAGGAACACCGGCATGCATTCGGTACTGACGCTGCAAACCCCGCGCTTTAGTGACTACGGCGAACTGGTACAGGTGTGGGAGGACTCGGTACGCGCCACCCACGACTTCCTGCCGGATTGCTACATCGTCTTGCTGCGCGACCAGGTGCTGCGTCGCTACCTCGATGCAGTGATGTTGATCTGCTGCAAGGACCACCAGCGCATCTGCGGCTTCGCCGGGGTCGCCAACGGGCGCGTGGACATGCTGTTCGTCGCACCGGATTACCGTGGAAAAGGGGTCGGCAAGCGCCTGCTGCACTATGCGATCGACGAACTCAATGCCGAGCGCCTGGACGTCAATGAACAGAACCAACAAGCCTTGGGCTTCTATCTGCATGAGGGCTTCGAGGTGATCGGCCGTTCGGAAACCGACGGCCTGGGGCAACCCTACCCGCTGCTGCACCTGCGCCTGCGCAAAACGGCGTAAATGGAACAGATTCCCAGCCCCTCTGCCGCGCGGGCAGGTACAATGCAGGTCTTTCCCTGCCTTTGCGAATCGCCGTCATGTCCGAACCCGTCCGCCTGTCCAAACGCCTTATCGAGCAGCTTGGCTGCTCCCGCCGCGAGGCCGAGTTGTACATTGAAGGCGGCTGGGTCACGGTCGATGGCGTGGTGGTCGAGCAACCGCAGTTCAAGGTCGAGCAGCAGCGCGTCGAACTGCTACCTGGTGCCCGTGCCGAAACGCTGGAACCGGTAACCCTGCTGCTGAACCAGCCGGCCAGCCTGGACAGCGAAACCGCCCGCGCAAGCATGAACATGGGCAGCCTCAGCGAAGCCCACCGCGAAGGTGTTCGCGCACTGCACGGGCATTTTGCCCGGCAGGCTTGCGTGGCGCCGCTGGAGCGCGGTGCCAGCGGCCTGCAGGTATTCACCCAGGACTGGCGGGTAACCCGCAAGATCGACGCCGACCTGCGCCGCCTGGAACAGGAATTCATCGTTGAAGTACGCGGCGAGACCACGCCCCAGGCGCTGGAACGCCTGGCGCGCGGTGCCACCCGCAATGACCGCGAGCTGCCCAAAGCCAAGGCCAGCTGGCAGAACGAGACCCACCTGCGCATGGCCCTGAAAAATCCGCAGCCAGGGCAGATCGCCGAGCTGTGCGCCTATCTGCGCCTGGAGCTGGTGGGCATGCGCCGCATTCGCCTGGGTGGCGTGTCGATGGGCAAGTTGCCCCTGGGCCAGTGGCGCTACCTGGCCGCTACCGAACGTTTCTAAGCAATACGCCGCGCCGCAGGTGCGGCACCTGAACAGGATTCTGCAACAATGAACCACAACGACGTCCTGCGCAGCCTGCGCTACATGCTCAAGGTGAATGACGCCAAGATGGCCGAAATCATCGGGCTATCCGGCCTCGACGTGCATCCCCTGGTGCTGGCCACCTACCTGAAGAAGGAAGACGAGGAAGGCTTCGTGCGTTGCCCTGAACGGGTCATGGCGCACTTTCTCGACGGCCTGGTGATCCACCGTCGCGGCAAGGATGACAGCCGCCCGCCGCAGCCGATCGAGCTGCCGGTGACCAACAACCTCATCCTCAAGAAGCTGCGGGTAGCCTTCGAGCTCAAGGAAGACGACCTGCATGCGATCCTCAAGTCGGTCAACTTCCCGGTCAGCAAGCCCGAGCTCAGCGCGCTGTTCCGCAAGGCCGGCCATGACAACTACCGCCCGTGCGGCGACCAGCTGCTGCGCAACTTCCTCAAGGGCCTGACCCTGCGCGTGCGCGGCTGATTGGCCATGCAGCATACAGTTACCCCGGTCGGCATCATCCGCTCCTGTTTCAAGGAGAAGTTCGCCATCCCGCGCCAGCCGCAACTGGCGCCCGCTGCACGCGGCGTGCTCGAGCTGCTGCCGCCGTTCGACCAGGGCGATGCGGTCGAGGGGCTGGAGCAGGTCAGCCATGTCTGGCTGCTGTTCCTGTTCCACCAGGCACTGGAAGACAAACCCCGCCTGAAGGTGCGGCCACCACGCCTGGGGGGCAACAAGAGCATCGGGGTGTTCGCCACCCGCGCCACTCACCGGCCCAATGGCATCGGCCAGTCAGTGGTACGCCTGGAAGGCGTCGAGCCAGGGCGCCTGCTGTTGTCTGGCATCGACCTGCTCGACGGTACGCCGGTGCTGGACATCAAGCCGTATGTGCCGTACGCCGACAGCATCGCTGGCGCCAGCAACCAGATGGCCAACCAAGCACCTGCCGCGATCGCCGTGCAGTGGGGCGACAACGCCCTGCCCCAGGCCCGCGAACATGCACTGCGCCTGAGTGAACCGCTGGTCGAGCTGATCGAGCAATGCCTGGCGCAGGACCCACGGCCTGCCTACCAGGTGCCACCGGCCGAGCGGGTGTATGGGGTGAAGTTCTGGGATGTACAGGTGCGCTGGCACTACCCGCAACCGGAGGTTATCCGGGTGCTGGAGGTGGTGCTGGCCTGACCTCTGGACTGTGCGCGGTCTTCGCGCCTGTACGCGGTCCCTTGTAGGAGCGGCCTTGTGTCGCGAAAGGGGCGCGTAGCGGCCCCAGAATCTCGGCCATCCTGCAAGGTTGCCGGGGCTGCTACGCAGCCCTTTCGCGACACAAGGCCGCTCCTACAGAGGACCGCGCACAGGTATGAAGGCACATGAAAAAGGCGACCCTCAGGTCGCCTTTTTCGTTTTACCGCAACGCTATCAGCGAGCCGGGCCTTCAGCCACGCCCAGGTCGTCGGTCGGACGGGTATCGACCAGCGGCGCACCACCGGAGGCCAGCTCCGATGCCAGCTTGTCGTTGTCCATTTCCTTCACCCACTTGGCTACAACCACGGTGGCAACGGCGTTGCCAACCAGGTTGGTCAGGGCGCGGGCTTCGGACATGAAGCGGTCGATGCCAAGGATCAGCGCCAGGCCGGCAACCGGCAGGTGGCCAACGGCCGACAAGGTGGCAGCCAGGACGATGAAGCCCGAACCGGTAACACCGGCAGCGCCCTTGGAAGCCACCAGCAGCACCAGCAGCAAGGTGATCTGGTGAGTGATGTCCATGGTGGTGTCGGTGGCTTGTGCGATGAACACCGCAGCCATGGTCAGGTAGATCGAGGTGCCGTCGAGGTTGAACGAGTAACCGGTCGGGATGACCAGGCCAACCACCGACTTCTTAGCACCCAGGCGCTCCATCTTGGCCAGCATGCGTGGCAGGGCCGACTCAGAGGAGGAAGTGCCCAGCACGATCAGCAGTTCTTCACGGATGTAGCGGATCAGCTTGAGGACACTGAAGCCGTGGGCGCGGCAGATACCACCCAGCACCACCAGCACGAACAGCAGGCAGGTGATGTAGAAGCAGGCCATCAGGTAGCCCAGTTGCACCAGCGAGCCAACGCCGTACTGGCCGATGGTGAAGGCCATCGCACCAAAGGCACCGATCGGGGCCAGTTTCATGATCATGTTGATGATGTTGAACATGACATGGGCGAAGCGGTCGATCATGTCCAGCACCGGCTTGCCGTAGCTGCCCAGGCGGTGCAGGGCGAAGCCGAACAGCACGGAGAACATCAGCACTTGCAGGATGTCGCCGTTGGCGAAGGCGCCGACCACGGTGTTGGGGATGACGTTGAGCAGGAAGCCGACGGTGGTCTGCTGCGCGCCGGCGGCGGCGTAGGCAGCCACGCTGCTGGCGTTCAGGGTGCTGACGTCGATGTGCATGCCAGCGCCCGGCTTGACCACGTTGACGACGACGAGGCCGATGATCAGCGCGATGGTGGAGACGATTTCAAAGTACAGCAGCGCGTAGCCGCCGGTCTTGCCGACCGACTTCATGCTCTGCATGCCGGCGATGCCGCTGACCACGGTACAGAAGATGATCGGAGCGATGACCATCTTGATCAGTTTGACGAAGCCGTCACCCAAGGGTTTGAGGGCGACGCCCGTCTCCGGGTAGTAGTGGCCGAGCAGGATGCCGATCGTGATGGCGACCAACACCTGGACATACAGGGATTTGTACAGCGGCTGACGTGTCGTCATGGCTAATTTTCCTCAAGTGTGCCGGCTCACCCTTCCCAGGGCGATGGGGCACCTGAATCGCTAACCCTCCTGCACCCGGAGGGATTTGTCGTTGTGTTCGAGCTGCCTGGGCAGGCCTCTGCGAGGATCAATAGCAAGGGTGGTGCCAAAATGCCCATCAAGGGTGCAAAGGCTGTATTTGTGAGGGATAAACGCCCAACGACGGGGCGATTTTCCTGAGGAAGGCTGGCGGATTTCCGCCCGGTGGCGGGATTTGTACAGGGGCATTGGCGGGAATCCGCCCATTGCGGTTTGCCGGTACAGGCTACAAATCAATCCAGGTGGAAAGTGATTTTGAACGCCGCGCCGCCCAGGGGCGAATCCCCCAGGCTTAGCTCGGCGTCATAGCTGTCGACGATATCCTTGACCACCGCCAGCCCGATCCCCTGCCCCGGGTGCTGGCTGTCCAGCCGCTCCCCACGCTCCAGAATCCGCTCACGCTGGTCCGCCGGCACCCCCGGCCCGTCGTCCTCGATGCACAAGGTCAACCGCCCAGGCGCCTGCTCCAGGCTCACGCGCACCTGGCCCAGGCTCAGGCGGTAGGCGTTCTCCAGCAGGTTGCCCAGCAGCTCCAGCAACGCGCCCTGCTCCATCGGCACCTGCGCCTCATCGGGCAGTTGCAGCGTCACGTCCACCCGCTTGTCTCGGTACACCTTGGCCAAGGTGCTGCACAGGCTGTCGAGCAACGGCCGCAGCAACACACTATGGCGTACCAGGCCGCTCTTGCGCAGGCTGGCGCGCTGCAGCTGGTAGTCGATCTGCTGGCTCATGCGCTCGATCTGGCTCTGCAGCACACGTGCCTGCTCGCGCTCGCCGCTACGCTGCTGCAGACTTTCGCCCACCCCCTGCAATACCGCCAGCGGCGTCTTCAGGCTGTGCGCCAGGTCATCGAGCGAATCACGGTAGCGCTGACGCTGCTCGCGCTCGCTGCGTAACAGGCGGTTCAGCGAACCGGTCAGGCGCAGCAGCTCCCGTGGGTGTTCGCGGCTCAGGCCGTCGCGCACACCCGACTCCACGTCGTCCAGCTCGCGGCTGAGCCGGCGCAACGAACGCAGGCCCCAGGTCAAACCGGCCCACAGCAGCACCAGCAGCGCCAGCAAGGCCGCGCCAAAGCCCAGATAGAGCTTTTCGCGCAGGCCATCGAGGGTGTGCTGGTATTCGCGCACAGGTTGCAGGGCAACGATGCTGTAGGCGGCGCTCTGGCCACCCAGCAGCTTTATCTCGACGTCATAGACGAAGAACTCTTCGCCATCGGCCTGATGAATGCGGGCGAATTCGTTGCCACGGCCGTCGTAGCGCGGGCGGTAGTTGATGTTCTGCGCGGCGGTGGCACGCGACTGCCAGACCAGCTTGCCGTCGCGGTCGAAGATATAGCCGAGCAGGCCGGTGTACGGCAGGTTGTAACGCTCGTCCGGCAGCAGCGTCGGCATCTGCAGTTGGCCGTGTTCGATGCGCGCAGCGGAAATCAGCGTGGTCACATCCGAGGCCAGGCGTTGTTCGATCGACTCCTGCAGGGCCAGGCTGAAGGCTTTCTGCAAGGCCGGTAGCAGCGCCAGCATGAACAGCAGCGCCAGCACTGCGGCCGCCAGCATCAGGCGCACCCGCAGCGAACGGATCATCGACAGCGCTCGGTGAACAGGTAGCCCAGGCCGCGCACGGTGTCGATCGGCTTGAAGCCGTGCTCGCCCTCGAGCTTGCGCCGCAGGCGGCCGACCAGCACTTCGATGACATTGGGGTCGCGTTCCTCGTCACCCGGGTACAGCTGCTCCATCAGGCGGTCCTTGGCCACCACCTGCTGGTGATGGCGCATGAGGTATTCGAGGATGCGGTATTCGTAGGCAGTCAGGGCCAGGGGCTGCTCGTCCAGCGTCGCCTGCTTGCGATTCAGGTCCAGCACCAGCGGGCCGGCGGCGATGGTCGACTGGGTGAAGCCGCTGGAGCGGCGCAGCAGGGCGTTCAGGCGTGCCTCGAGTTCTTCGAACTGGAACGGCTTCACCAGATAGTCGTCGGCACCGGCGGCCAGGCCCTCGACCTTGTCCTGCCAGTTGCCGCGAGCGGTGAGGATGAGAATGGGGAAGGTCTTGTCCTGGCTGCGCAGGCGCGTGATCAGTTCCAGCCCGCTGATGCCGGGCAGGCCCAGGTCGATGATGGCCAGGTCGAAGTGGTACTGCCCGGCCTGGTACAGCGCCTCCTCGGCATCGGCGACCGCCTCGACCACATGGCCGCTTTCGCCCAGGCGGGTGTAGAGGTGATGGCGAAGCAGGGCTTCGTCCTCGACCACCAGCAGTTTCATGTGCAGCTCCTTGATATGTATTGCCTGTACCGGCCTCTTCGCGGGCACGCCCGCTCCTACAGGGATCGCACAGGTTCCAAGGCTCGTGCAGTCCCTGTGGGAGCGGGCGTGCCCGCGAAAGGGCCGGTACAGGATAACCCGGCTCGCCCGTCAGAACCTGTAGCTTGCAGCCAGGTAGGTCTGCGCGCTGCTGGTCAGGCGCAGGGTGCCGTCCTTCGGCCCGCCGTGCGCCCCCACTTCGGTGGCGGCGTTGGTACGCAGGTAACGGTAGCCCAGTTCCACCGAAGCCTTGTCGGTGATGTCCTGGATCACACCGGCCTGCAGGCCATACGCGTAACCGTAGTCGGTATCCCGGCTGGCACCCGGCGAGTCCTGGGTAAGCTTGGTCACGCCCAGGCTGCCACCGCCAAACAGCTTGGTGGTGTCACCTACCGGCAGGAACAGGTCGTAGCTGCCCAGCAGGTTCTCCTGGCGCAGCTTCAGGCCGCTGTGGTCGCCCGAGACGTTGTCGTAAGTCATGTAGTAGCGGCCCTGATCATTGATCTTGCCCACGCGCACGCCCCAGGTGTCGTCCTTGCCGATGATGCCATCGGCGTTGAGGTGGTCGGTGTTGCGCTGCAGCAGGCCGGACTTGCGAACCTTGTCGCTGGTCTGGCCGTAGGTCAGGCTGGCAAAGTTGTCGTCAGCGGCCTGGGCGGTGGTGATGCCAGCGGCGCAGACGGCCATGGCGGCAAGCAGGGTGTTGAAGGTTTTCATGGCTGGATACTCCAGTTGAGTGCGCTGTTTCGGTCTGGAAGCTAGAGTAAGCAGGGCACCCTGAACCGCGACTGAACCCTGGCTGAACCCCGGCTGAACGAACCGTTTGCAGAACAAGGAGTAGTGACCATGCGTGCCCTGCTGGCCTTGACCCTGATGTGCTGCGCCGCCCTCGCCCAAGCGGCGGTACAAACCCGCGAGATCCCCTACCAGGACGCCGACGGCAACCGCCTGGTCGGCTACTACGCCTATGACGATGCTATCGAAGGCAAGCGCCCCGGCATTGTCGTGGTGCATGAGTGGTGGGGGTTGAACGACTACGTCAAGCGCCGCGCCCGCGAGCTTGCGGCGCTGGGCTACAACGCGCTGGCCATCGACATGTATGGCGACGGCAAGCAAACCGAACACCCTGCCGACGCCAAGGCGTTCATGGCAGAGGCGATGAAAGACCCCAAGGCCGCGGAGCGGCGCTTCGATGCTGGCCTGGAGCTGCTGAAGCTGCAGCCGAACACCAACAAGCATCAGTTGGGCGCGGTGGGTTATTGCTTCGGCGGCAAGGTGGTGCTGGATGCCGCACGCCGCGGCGAAAAGCTCGATGGCGTGGTGAGCTTCCATGGCGCACTGGCCACCCAGACCCCGGCCAGGCCTGGGGTGGTACGCGCGGAGATCCTGGTCGAGCACGGCGCGGCAGACAGCATGATTACCTCGCAGCAAGTGGAGGCGTTCAAGGCCGAGATGGATGCAGCCAAGGTCAACTATGAGTTGGTCAGTATCGAAGGAGCCAAGCATGGTTTTACCAACCCGGATGCAGACCGGCTGAGCCATGGCGAGCATGGTGGGCCGGATATCGGCTACAACAAGGCGGCGGACGAGAGTTCCTGGGCGGACATGCAGGCGTTCTTCAAGAAGGTGTTCAAGTAAACAACGCGAGGGGCCGCTTTGCGGCCCCTGCGATCCGATCTCCCACAGCGTCGCCTCGGCTGGCACAATAGCCCCATGAACACACTTCCCGCCTGCTGCGCCCCGCTCCAGCATCACTGGCCCCTGCCCCGCCCACTGCCCGGCGCGGTGCTGGTCAGTTGCAACTTCGACCATGCCCGCCTGGCACCCGACGACTTCCAGCGCGCCAGCGTCGTGCCGGGCGCCAGCCTGCAGCGTTCGGTGCCCAAGCGCCAGGCCGAGTACCTTGCTGGCCGGGTGTGTGCCCGGGCCGCGTTGCAGCGCCTGGACGGCCGTGACTACGTGCCCGGCACCCACGAGGACCGTTCACCCATCTGGCCCGCCGGCATCCACGGCTCGATCACCCACGGCAAAGGCTGGGCCGCCGCCGTGGTCGCCGCCGAGGGTAGTTGCCAGGGCCTGGGCCTGGATCAGGAAGCATTGCTGGATGACCAGCGTGCCGAGCGGCTGATGGGTGAAATCCTCACCCCACCCGAACTCGAGCGCCTGGACCGCCGCCAGCTCGGCCTTGCCGTCACCCTGACCTTCTCGCTGAAGGAAAGCCTGTTCAAGACGCTCTACCCGCTGACGCGCCAGCGCTTCTACTTCGAGCACGCCGAAGTGCTGGGCTGGTCTGCCGAAGGCCTGGCCCGCCTGCGCCTGCTCACCGACCTGTCGCCGCAGTGGCGGCATGGCGCCGAACTGCAGGGCCAGTTCTGCCTGCAGGACGGCCACTTGCTCAGCCTGGTCAGCGTCTGACCGTCACAACGGTGCCTGCTGCCGCGGCCAGTTCAGGCTGAAGCAGGCACCACCCAGCGCGACGCTGCGCCCCACCGTGGCCCGGCCCGCGTGCCAGTAGATGATCCGCCGCACGATAGACAAGCCCAGGCCATGCCCGCCCGAGGCGCGGGTACGGCTGTCGTCGAGGCGGGTGAACGGTGTGAAGATTCGATCCCAGACACCCTCGGGAATGCCCGGGCCGTCATCCTCTACATCGATGCGGCAGCGTTGTTGCCCCAACTGGTAGCTCAGGCGCACCTCGGCCTCGGCGTGGCGCATGGCGTTGCCTACCAGGTTCTGCAGGGCCCGGTGCAGGTAGCGCGGCTCGGCTTCGACCCAGGCGCCTTCGCCCTCGGCACCCTGGCACTCACCGCGCACCACCCGTACCTCGGCACGCAGCGGCGCAAGCTCTTCGATCACCCGGTCGAGCAAGGCATCCAGGTCGATCCGCTCGAACTTCAGCGCCGGTGCGCCCTGCTCCAGGCGGGCATAGGTGAGCATCTCGTCGACCAGCTTGTCGAGGTCCTGGATATCCCCGTCCATACCCGCCAGGTGCTTGGCCCGGGCCTGCTCGGTGGTGGCACTTTCGATCATCTCCAGGCCAAAGCGCAGGCGTGCCACCGGCGTGCGCAGCTCGTGGGAAACCGCCCGCACCAGCTCGCGTTGCATGGTCAGCGAGCGCTGCAGGTGTTCGGCCATGCCGTTGAAGGCCGCGGCCAGGCGCCCCACCGAGTCGGCATCGCCAGCCGGCACGCGGGTGTCCAGGCTGCCCTGGGCGATGCGCGTTGCAGCAATCTCCAGGCCCGACACGCGTCGCTCCAGTTGGCGCACCAGCAGGTAGACCACCAGGCCGATCAGGCACAGGCCAAGAAAGGTGATCAGAATCAGCAACTGCGGCGGATACGGGTTGAGCTGGTACAGCGGGCCGATTTCCAGCACCCAGGGCGAACCAGCCAGCCCGGCGAACACGCGGATCGAGTCACCATCCTTGCCCAGGGCCATGACCGTGTCGCCCTCCTCGACCCGGCGCCGCTGGTCATCGTCCAGGCTCACCCGCTCGATGCGCTGCAGGGCCACACCAAAGCCAAAGCCCTTTTCTTTCTTGATCTGCGCCAGGCGCTGCTGTTGTTCAGTCACCGGGTAGCGCACCAGTTCGTCAGCCAGCAGATAGAGCGTGGCCCGCGCCAGTTGCTCGCTGATCTGTTTGATCTGCGCTACCAGCATCAGGTCTTCCTGGCCGACCTTGCGCAGCACCTGGGCCGCATGGGGGCCGGTCTTCTCGACCACCACCAGGCCGCGGTACAGGCGCGCCCGCTGGCCGCCATCGAGCGTGCGCGCGGTCATCGGTTGCAACGCCAGCGGCACGCCAAGCAGGCGCTCCCAGATCAGCAGAGAGCGCTTGCGCTCGGTGTCGTTCTGCAGCGCCAGGTTGTCGGCCATCAGGCTGAAGGTACCCTGGGCCAGGCCCTCGCGGTGCTGGGCGGCACGCACTTCGTTGACCAGGTGCAGGCTGAGCCCGCCAAGCAGGGCCACCAGCACCAGCACGGCCAGCATGCCGCCATAGATGCGCAGGAAGATCGAGTTGTTCATGGGGCCTCGCCGACGAACAGATAGCCCTTGCTGCGCAGGGTCTTGATCAGCCTTGGCTGGAGCGGGTCGTCGCCGATCTTGGGGCGGATCCTGGAGATGCGTATGTCGATGGAGCGGTCCTGGCCGTCGTAGCCGACGCCACGCAGAGCAGTGAAGATCTGCTCGCGCGTCAGCACCCGCCCGGCGTTGCTGGCCAACAGCCAGAGCAGGTCGAATTCGGCGCCGGTCAGCTCGATCAGCTGTTCACCCAGATGCGCCTCGCGCAGGCGATTGTCGATGCGCAGCGCGCCGAAGGCCAGGTCCTGGCGCTTGCTGTCTGGTGCTTCGCTGCGGCGCAGCAGGGCGTGGATGCGTGCCAGCAGCAGGCGTGGGCGTACGGGTTTGCAGACGTAGTCGTCGGCGCCCAGGTCCAGGCCCTGGACCTGGTCGAGTTCATCGCTGCGGGCGGTCAGCATGAGGATCGGGCCGGGGTACTGGCTGCGCACCCGGCGGCAGATGCTCAGGCCGTCCTCGCCGGGCAGCATCAGGTCGAGAATGACCAGGTCGGGCTGGCTGTCGACGATGCGCCGCGCGGCGCGGGCGCCATCGGCCTCGACGCTGACTTCGTAGCCGTTGGCCTGCAGGTACTCGGCGGTGAGCTCGGCCAGGCGCTGGTCGTCTTCGACGATGAGGATGCGAGGTGCGAGGTGGTCCATGGCTTTGCCTATGTTTGTTGTTTTTCTATGGCCTGCGCCGGCCTTTTCGCGGGTGAACCCGCTCCCACAAGGACCGCACCGCTTTCTACCCCTGTGCAGTACCTGTGGGAGCGGGTTCACCCGCGAAAGGGCCAGCACAGGCAACATAACCCTTTAACCAAAAAGCAACATCCCCTCGGAATACTACGGCTGCTATCCGGCACTGCCAACCTGCCAGCAGCCCCTCGACTGAACCGTTTTTTGTGATAGGGTTCGCGCCCGAAAAATTCTGCCCCGGGGCAGCAAGGCGCAGAAAAATACTGCAAACCACTTGGCACAAGGCCTACAGCGAATACCCACCATTCACTCACAAAGTACGCACAAGTTATCCACAGGCGCTCGCCTTGCAAAGCCCCCGATACCGCATTATCTTGTATCCCGATCGCAGCGAACCACTAGATATAGGGGTTCGTGCAAAATCACACATAAAAGTCAACCCGCAAAATCAAGCGATTTTTTCGGGTGAACTTCAAGTGATTCCAGCAGCCAAACCGCTCCTGCGGAGGCGACCGAGGCAAGCCCTTGCAGGGCCTTGTTCGGGTATGGGTGTTACAGGCCAGGCCTGGTACCCATCAGCAACAGTTTTTGGGCCCGGCCCAGAACCTTTGACTTCGGCCAGGGAGCGGCGAGCCAATTGCCCTTATTCCTGAGTCTGTCCCGAAGTTGGTACGCCCGCGCGGGCGGATGCGCATGCATTGCCCATCCCCGCCAGGCCATCGAGCAAGTGGACGGAACGGTGGGCGCCCAAAAGGCGCCTGAACAATATAGAAACTGTGGAGACACCCACTCATGCAAACCGACACAACTCGCGAGAACCCGCAGGCCAAGGTGCCGCAGGCCGCCGATTCCAACCAGGATCTGGCCGCCACCGCTCCCGGCCAACTGCGTGTGATCAAGCGTAACGGCACTGTCGTCCCCTACACCGACGACAAGATCACCGTGGCCATCACCAAGGCGTTCCTCGCAGTTGAAGGCGGCACCGCCGCCGCTTCGTCGCGCATCCACGACACCGTCGCGCGCCTGACCGAGCAGGTCACCGCCACGTTCAAGCGTCGCATGCCATCGGGTGGCACCATCCACATCGAAGAAATCCAGGACCAGGTCGAACTGGCCCTGATGCGCGCCGGCGAGCAGAAGGTCGCCCGTGACTACGTGATCTACCGCGAGCAGCGCGCCAAGGAGCGTGCCACCCGCGTCAACACCGAGTCCGTGGTCGAGCCGCACCCAAGCATCCGCATCACCCTGGCCGACGGCAGCCTGGCGCCGCTCGACATGGCCCGCCTGAACACCATCATCAGCGAAGCCTGCGAAGGCCTGGCCGAGGTCGATGGCGACCTGATCCAGCGCGACACCCTGAAGAACCTGTACGACGGCGTGGCCATCAAGGACGTCAACACCGCCCTGGTGATGACCGCCCGTACCCTGGTCGAGCGCGAGCCGAACTACTCGTTCGTGACCGCCCGCCTGCTGATGGACACCCTGCGCGCCGAAGGCCTGGGCTTCCTGAACGTGGCCGAGAGCGCCACCCACCACGAAATGGCCGACCTGTACGCCAAGGCCCTGCCGGCCTACATCGACAAAGGCGTCGAGTTCGAGCTGCTGGACCCGGCCCTGAAAGGCTACGACCTGGACCGCCTGGGCAAGGCCATCGACCACGAGCGTGACCAGCAATTCACCTACCTGGGCCTGCAGACCCTGTACGACCGCTACTTCATCCACAAGGATGGCGTGCGCTTCGAGCTGCCACAGGTGTTCTTCATGCGTGTGGCCATGGGCCTGGCACTGGCAGAAAAAGACAAGGAAGCCCGCGCGATCGAGTTCTACAACCTGTTGTCGTCCTTCGACTACATGGCCTCGACCCCGACCCTGTTCAACGCCGGCACCCTGCGCCCGCAGCTGTCCAGCTGCTACCTGACCACCGTGCCGGACGACCTGTCGGGCATCTACCACGCGATCCACGACAACGCCATGCTGTCGAAATTCGCCGGTGGCCTGGGCAACGACTGGACCCCTGTGCGTGCACTGGGCTCCTACATCAAGGGCACCAACGGCAAGTCGCAGGGCGTGGTTCCGTTCCTGAAAGTGGTCAACGACACCGCCGTTGCCGTCAACCAGGGTGGCAAGCGCAAGGGCGCCGTGTGTGCCTACCTGGAAACCTGGCACCTGGACATCGAAGAATTCATCGAGCTGCGCAAGAACACCGGTGATGACCGTCGTCGTACCCACGACATGAACACCGCCAACTGGATCCCTGACCTGTTCATGAAGCGTGTCTTCGATGACGGCAAGTGGACCCTGTTCTCGCCTTCGGAAGTGCCAGACCTGCACGACCTGACCGGCAAGGCCTTCGAAGAGCGCTACGAGTACTACGAAGCCCTGACCGAGTACAACAAGATCAAGGTGTTCAAGACCATCCAGGCCAAAGACCTGTGGCGCAAGATGCTGTCGATGCTGTTCGAGACCGGCCACCCGTGGCTGACCTTCAAGGACCCGTGCAACCTGCGTTCGCCGCAGCAGCACGTGGGCGTGGTCCACAGCTCGAACCTGTGCACCGAGATCACCCTGAACACCAACAAGGACGAGATCGCGGTCTGCAACCTGGGCTCGATCAACCTGCCGAACCACATCGTCGACGGCAAGCTGGACACCGCCAAGCTGCAACGCACCGTGAACACCGCCGTGCGCATGCTCGACAACGTGATCGACATCAACTACTACTCGGTGCCGCAAGCGCGTAACTCGAACTTCAAGCACCGCCCGGTCGGCCTGGGCATCATGGGCTTCCAGGATGCGCTGTACCTGCAGCACATTCCGTACGGCTCCGATGCTGCCGTCGAGTTCGCCGACAAGTCGATGGAAGCGGTCAGCTTCTACGCCATCCAGGCGTCCTGCGACCTGGCCGACGAGCGCGGTGCGTACGAGACCTTCCAGGGTTCGCTGTGGTCCAAGGGCATCCTGCCGCTGGATTCGCAACAGATCCTGATCGAGGCCCGTGGCGCCAAGTACATCGACGTCAACCTGGAAGAGTCCCTGGACTGGGCCCCGGTGCGCGAACGCGTCAAGAAAGGTATTCGTAACTCGAACATCATGGCCATCGCGCCGACCGCGACCATCGCCAATATCACCGGCGTGTCGCAGTCCATCGAGCCGACCTACCAGAACCTGTACGTGAAATCGAACCTGTCGGGCGAGTTCACCGTGATCAACCCGTACCTGGTCCGCGACCTGAAGGCCCGTGGCCTGTGGGACTCGGTAATGATCAACGACCTGAAGTACTACGACGGTTCGGTGCAGCAGATCGAGCGTATTCCGCAAGAGCTGAAGGACCTGTACGCCACCGCGTTCGAAGTCGAGACCAAGTGGATCGTCGATGCCGCCTCGCGTCGCCAGAAGTGGATCGACCAGGCCCAGTCGCTGAACCTGTACATCGCCGGCGCCTCGGGCAAGAAGCTGGACGTCACCTACCGCATGGCCTGGTACCGTGGTCTGAAGACCACCTACTACCTCCGTGCCCTGGCCGCGACCAGCACCGAGAAGTCGACCATCAACACCGGCAAGCTCAACGCCGTTTCCAGCGGTGGCGACAGCGCCCCGGTCCAGGCAGCGGGCCCAGCGCCAGTGCCGAAGGCCTGCGCGATCGACGAGCCGGATTGCGAAGCCTGCCAGTAAGGCTTGGCTGAGGCTTCCCCCGGGAAGCCTCTTTTCCGTGTAGCCACACGGAACCCTGTGGGAGCGGGTTTACCCGCGAAGAGGCCGGCACTGCCGCCTCCCGCCCCACAGCCAAACACAATAGGCCCGGGCGCCAAAGCCCAGGCCAGCCCCTCAAAGGGCACTCAGATTTGCGTGCACTGCTGTACCCCATCCGGGGCCAAAGCAACGCAACCAAGATCCACCGGCCATACTTCACAGATGGCCCTCAAGCAGGAGAATCTCACCATGCTGAGCTGGGACGAATTCGATAAAGAAGACGGCGAAGTAGCCGCCAAAGGCAACACCCCTGCGCAGGCCGCTGCCGCCGCCACCCTCGACAAGCTCGACAGCGCCGGTGGTGCCGCCGCCCTGGAAGCCCGTGCCGCCACCGCCGACGACTCCGACGCCGTCAAGCGCGCCAAGGCTGCCCTGAACGACCTCGACATCGCCGAAGGCCTGGCCGAGCTGGAAGGCTCCAGCGCCCGCGTGCGTGTTGACGAAAAGCGCATGATCAACTGCCGCGCCGACCTCAACCAGCTGGTACCGTTCAAGTACGACTGGGCCTGGCAGAAGTACCTGGACGGCTGCGCCAACCACTGGATGCCGCAAGAGGTCAACATGACCGCCGACATCGCCCTGTGGAAGAGCATGGACGGCCTGACCGAAGACGAGCGCCGTATCGTCATGCGCAACCTCGGCTTCTTCTCCACCGCCGACTCGCTGGTAGCCAACAACCTGGCCCTGGCCGTGTACCGCCTGATCACCAACCCGGAGTGCCGCCAGTACATCCTGCGCCAGGCCTTCGAAGAGGCGATCCACACCCACGCCTACCAGTACTGCATCGAGTCGCTGGGCATGGATGAAGGCGAGATCTTCAACATGTACCACGAGATCCCGTCGGTAGCGAAGAAAGCCGCCTGGGGCCTGAAGTACACCCGCGCCATCTCCGACCCGGAATTCAACACCGGCACCGTCGAAACCGACAAAGAGCTGCTGCGCAACCTGATCGCCTACTACTGCGTACTGGAAGGCATCTTCTTCTACTGCGGCTTCACCCAGATCCTGTCCATGGGCCGCCGCAACAAGATGACCGGCGTGGCCGAGCAGTTCCAGTACATCCTGCGTGACGAGTCGATGCACCTGAACTTCGGTATCGACGTGATCAACCAGATCAAGATCGAGAACCCGCACCTGTGGGACGCGGCGATGAAGGAAGAAGCGACCCAGATGATCCTGCAAGGGACCCAGCTGGAGATCGAATACGCCCGTGACACCATGCCACGCGGCGTGCTGGGCATGAACGCAGCGATGATGGAAGACTACCTCAAGTTTATCGCCAACCGTCGCCTGACCCAGATTGGCCTGAAGGAAGAGTACCCAGGGACTACCAATCCGTTCCCTTGGATGAGCGAGATCATGGACTTGAAGAAAGAGAAAAACTTCTTCGAGACCCGCGTGATCGAGTATCAGACTGGTGGGGCGTTGAGCTGGGATTGATATCCGAGCGAGCATAGAGAAGGCTGCCGATTGGCAGCCTTTTTTATTGGCAGGAAAAAAGCCGAAGAGGAAGCTTCCTACAAGGTTCTCATTGTGACTTTTGTATCGTCGCCATAACGTCTGTCGGCGCTTAAGAACGCTCACGCAGCGGTATTCCGTTCCCGTTAGCAGCGGCTTTCCAAATCAGGATGGCCAAGATGGACAGTTTCAATACACCTACCCTCTTCACCCGCCACAACCGCCCCCTCCACACCCTCTGGCTCGAATCCCAAGCCTGGTTCTGCGCCCACGAACTTGGCCGGCTGAGTGGTCACTTCTATGACGAACACCGCATGCGCAAGCTCGACCCGGATCAGTACCGCTCCGTGCAGTTGCTGCGCTATGGCAAGTACCAGGAAACCACGATGGTCAGCGAATCCGGGGCCTATACCTTGTTGGCGCATCACCATGTACCGGAGAACCGGCATTTGCGCTGGTGGCTGACGCATGAGGTAGTGGCGGTGCTGCGTGATCGGCAGGCGGACGGGGTGGAGGATGTTCCGCGACTGGGGCAGATGTGCTGGCCTGGGGGGCGGAGCACGACGTTGTTGTATTGGCAGAGTGAGCCTTGGGTGAGGATGAGGGATATGCCGGTGGTGCTGGCTGGGGAAGTGCAACAGCTGCCGCCAGTAGAGAAGCCGAAGTTGAGTTGGCGGGAGTGTGCGCAGCGGGCGCTGCGGTTGCATGGGGTTTAAGCGGCGGGTTTGCCTGGGCGGGCCTCTTCGCGGGTGAACCCGCTCCCACAGGTACTGCGCTGGCTTCGGGTTAACGCTGCACCTGTGGGAGCGGCCATGGCCGCGAACACCGGCGCAGCCGGTGCCAGGCACCGCGTCGCCTGATTCGCGGGCTTGCCCGCTCCCACAGGTACTGCGCTGGCTTCGGATTAACGCTGTACCTGTGGGAGCGGTCGTGGCCGCGAACACCGGCGCAGCCGGTGCCATGCACCGCGTCGCCTGCTTCGCGGGCTTGCCCGCTCCCACAGGTACTGCGCTGGCTTCGGGATCACGCTGTACCTGTGGGAGCGGCTTTAGCCGCGAACACCGGCGCAGCCGGTGCCATACACCGCGTTGCCCGCTCCCCACAAATGCCGGTGACATCCACAGCTAGTTCATTTGCTTGCTACAACCACCACTGCCCTGCTACTTCCCCTCCCCAACCGGCTCCACCCGCTGCACCACGATCTGCATATGGGTCGCCATGTCAGTCAGTATCACTTCCCCCTCCTTGTACTCCGGGGTGATCATCAGCGAGCGGATAAAATGCTCGTTGCCGCCCTCGCGCTTTTGCACGTTCTCGAACGCCACGATGATCGTGTCGTTGCGCCAGTTGCTGATGTCGAAACCGCCCGCAGCAACGAACTCACTAATGTCGCGCTCGTCGTCGAAGACATTGGCAGGCAGGATCAGCAAGCGGTCCTTGAGAAACACTTCATAGTACTGACGTGGCCCCACCGGCCAGTTGTGCGCCACCACGTGCTCGATGCGCCAGTGATGGACATTGTTCTCATAAACCACCACGCGCTCGACCTTGTGCCCGTTGCACGCAGCAAGCAATGGCAACAGCAAACCAGCGAACCCGATACGCATGCAGCGCAAATTCATCCAGAAGCCTCGTCACATCAGCGAAAACACATTACTTGGCAGCTTTCGCCGCCTGGCGGTTGGCCCTGCGCGTCTCCCGGTAGCCGAGCAGGCGCGCGCGCATTTCCCGGTAGCGCTGGGTATTGATGACCAGCAAGGCCAGCAGCCCGAACAGCAGAACCGAGACGTAACCGCCCATGTGCGGCCGGTAGCCGTAGCTGGGCAACGCGGCCAATACCGCCAGCCCGTTCAGCCCGATCAGCCCCCACAGGCCCCAAGCGTAGCCACGCACCAGGGCGATATGCGAAGCAGCGCTCACCATCCCTGCCAGCGCCAACGCCAGTACCGACAGCGACCGGTCCGGGCTGCGCAGATAAGTGGAGAACACCAGCGAAACACAGCCGCCAATGGCAAAGCAGGACAGCATGAACTCGGCGATGAATATGCCGAAATAGCGGGAAAGAAATGCTTGCAGCTCCTGGCCATGGGTCATTCGTCAATTTCCTCGTAAAGCCCCACGGCAACCGATTGCACGAAGCTACTGCTGCCAAAGCCCGACAAGCCGCCTATCGAGTCTTTGATCAAGGTACGCGTGGCATGCTGAATTTCGGTAGGGGTAAAGCGTTTGATCGCAGTACCCGCCGCTTGCTTCAACTTGAGCTGCTTGGCGGTGAGCGACGGATGCTTGATGAGCAGAAGCTCCTCGGCCAGCGCCTTGCGTTGCTGCCGCGACAGGCTATGGAACAGCTCCCTCCAGCCCTTGCCGGTCGCCGCTTTGCGAGCCTGCAGGAACCGCACGGTGTTCAGGCTCGATGCGCCCACACCTGCCAGCGCGACGCCGTCCAGTATGCTCATCACGGTCTGGACCGTGTCGTTACTGTCGAGCCAGTCGTTCTGCCCTGGGTCGAACACTTCGTTGAACACTCGGTACCCGCCCATCATGCACTGCCCGGTACCCGCAGCCGCGGCGGCATAACCGACCGCCGTCAACACCATGCTGGCGCCGCCAGTGAACGGTACGGCAATGGTGCCACTGAACATGACGACCCAACCAAGGTAGGCCGAGAGGCAACCCAAACTGGCGTTCACGGCCTCTGCCATCACCTTGCGCTCACGCGCGCCGGTTTGCAGCTGGGTCATGAACTGTTCAGGCGACTTGTAAGGTGCTGCCTCCTGCAGAATCACACGCTTGGGCGCAATGCTGCAGATAGGCTTGAATTCGCGCAGGACGATCACGTTGTACTCGGCATCGATATAGACAACACCAGCACCCACGATACCCGGGTCGGCATCGATGGCCCTGAACAGCTTCTGCTGGTCGACGGTCAACAACAGCCGCTGACGGGCCATTTGCTGCCGATAGCCGCCCAGGGCGCCGGACATCAGATCAGTCACGACAACTCTCCTTGAATCGTAAAGCCGCTGCGCCGGCTCACGCACGGCCCAGGCAGGTCAGGCGACCTGCGCGAGGGCTGCACGTGCACCAGCGCGAGCGCAACGGTGCGTGGATTACACGTTCGGGCAAGGCACCGGCGCCCAGTCACCCATGTCGGGGCTGCGGCACATCTTGTTGACCTGGTCGACGCCGGCATTGGCCACCTGTTGGGCCTCGGCTTTCTTGGTAGTAGCCTTCTGCAGGGTCTTCTCGGTGGCGACAGCCTCTTGCGGCACGTTCTTGTTCACCTTGACGGCCTGGGTCTTCTTCTTGCCAGTGGTGGTCTTCGGCGGCTCAGCCACGGTTGCCACATCGGTACGAGCCACACCGACCTGCTTGAGGTCCTGCTCGTAGGCCTGGGTGTAATTGTCGAGGTTTTCCGCAACACGGCCATTGACGGTGGCCAACAGCTTGTTCGACTCCTGCAGGCCCGAGACGATCTCGGCCAGGCGCTTGCGCCCTTCGGTGTCGTTGATGCGGTTGGCCTTGCGGCCGTCGATCAGGCTGGTGAACTCACGCTGGTAGCAGCTCTGCGAAGCCTTGGCATAGGCCGTGGTGCGGTCCAGGTCGGCAGCGCTCTTGTCGATGTCGGTGGCGTACGAGGCAATGCGCTGCTTGTCGTCACTGATCTGCTTCTGGCGCTCGGTGTAGTAACCGGCCGCACCGCCCACCAGGGCACCACCCGCCGCACCGATGGCGGCGTTGCGGCCGCGGTTGTCGCCATCGACCAGGGCGCCGGTCAAGGCACCGCCGAGGGCCCCGATGACGGCGCCTGTGGCAACCGAGCGGGTCATGTCACCGTCGGTGGAGCGCAGGTGCTGCACAGGCTCGTAGCAGCTCGGGTAGTACTCGACCTTGGTCGTGGCACCAACCTTGGATACCGGGGAGCTGGAGCAGCCCGCCAGCAGCACGGTGCTGAAACCGGCAGCGAGCAGCAGGGCGGAACGGGCATGGGTAGCCGTGAAGATGGTCTTGGACATGTCACTTTCTCACGTGGGGTGGTTAAAACGGGGGGCTTCATGCCGCCCCGCGGTTGCGTCAGGCAGAAGCCACTACGAAGGCCGCGCGGCGGCCGATGCCAGGAGCTCCTTGAGGATCGTCGCCGGGTCGGCCCGCCGGTTCTGGCGGTACTCCCCAACGTGGCGAACGAACAGGGTCGCGCGGCTTACCAGGCTCTTGCCCAGGACCGGCTTGCGGTTGAGTTCTTCCTTTACCCGCTGGAACTGCGCCTGGATCACCGCGTCGGTGTAGCGCGTACCACTGGCCAGGTTGTCGATGTAGATCGCCACGGCGCCATCGAGGGCGGCGCGGCCGTTGGCGATGGCTGCGGCATACATGCTCACGGTGGTCTGGTCGCCACGCGCCTTCGCCTCGGCCTGGGTGTTGCGCAGGTTGGTCAGGCGAATGTTGTAGTTGTTGATGGTCTCGGCCACCAGCGCGGCAGACTGGATCAGGTTGCCGGCAGCTTCTTCGCGCTGGCGGCCGATCAGCGAAACGCTGCGCTTGAGTTCTTCGTTGACCAGCCCCAGCTCGGCCTGCTGGCGCGGGTCGGCGGTGGCGGCGATGATGCTGTCCAGGCGCTTGGTCGGGTCCTGTACGGCGTCGATATCGTCGGTCAGGCTGGCCAGGCGCCCTTCCTTCTGCCACTGCTCGAACAGTTCCTGGTAACGCGAACGGGGTGCCGACAAGGCGCCGATGGCCACCCGGAAGCCCGTGGTCTCGTTGCGCTGCTCGGTACCGTCAGCGCCGAACAACGGGTACTCGCGGCGCATGCCGGTAAACAGCGTGCCCTCGCCTTCCAGGTAGTTGCCGCCCTTGACCACAAAGCCGCCATAGGCGCCTTGCAAGCGGCCGGCATGCACCAGCTGGAACGACTCCTGAACCATTTCGGCGGCATTGCCGATCACATCGAACAGCCCCAGCGGGTTCGGCAGCCGGGTACCGATCGGCATCAGGCGTGCGGCCTGCCCGGTGCCGCCAGCCACCTGGTTGAACACCGCCCAGTCGCCGAGCGGCCCGTCGCTGTCACTGCCCTGGACCTTGCGCGGGAACAGCCGCCCTTCCAGCTCCTGTCGGCTGACCGCAGAGCCACCACGGGCAGCGAACTCCCACTCCACTTCAGTGGGCAGGCGCACGAAACCGACCCCGCCGTCCTCGGCCTTGCTGCCCCGGCCACTGACCGGCAGCAGGTCGCGGTGATGCTTGAGCAACCAGGCGCTATACACCGCGGCAAAGCGCTCGGCCTCGAAGCGCGACAGCTTGACCTTGGGCAGGCGCCCGGCCGCCGTGGTATCGGGCTGGCAGGCCGGCGGCGCCTCGCTGCTGGCCAGCGACTGGGCCTGAGCCATCACCTGGGCGTACTGCCGGGCGCTGACCTCGTACTTGCCAATGAAATACATCATCGGCTTGAGCGGGCCAGCTTGGTCGAGTTCGGGCAGGTTGGGGGCGACGGCCTTCTGCCAGGCGGGCGAAAGGTCCTGGAGGCTGAACTGGCCATTGATGAAGTCACGCCGATAACCGGAAATGAACGACTGCTGGTAGCCGGCCTCACCCTCGCTGAACGGGTAGCCGAGGTTGACCTCGCGGTCGTCCAGGCTGCCCTGGGCCAGCACATAGACGCTACGCAGCACCAGTTCGCCGCCGCATGGCAGCGGCAGGCTGACGTCGCCTGGCAAAGGCTTGGGGTTGTCCAGCTTGCTGGTGTCGACCGGCTGTGCCGGGGCGCTGGCGGCAGCGGCGTTGGCCGGCTTGGCCGACTTGGCAGGCGGCTCGTCGGTACCCGGCGAACAGGCCGCCAGGCCCAGCGTTGTCAGAAGCAGGGCCGCAGCCCCGAGGCGAAGTTCAGACATCACGGATTCCTTGACTGGCATCGATGCGCGTCACCCGCCAGCCGCCCAGGGCAGCAGCGGCTGTGCTGGCCAGCAGCACCGCAGACAACGCAACGAAGTAATGCATGGGCAACAGATGGCTGGCGTATTCGCCTGGCACCTGCGTGAAAATCCGGTTAAGGCCCTGCTCGGCCAGCAGGTACAGAGCGGCGGCAACTGCGGCCGCCAGCACGCCGCTGTACAGCGCCTGCAGCACCACGAACAGCAGCAGCGCGGCCGTGCCGAACCCCAGCAGGCGCAGCACCGCCAGCTCACGCTGCTTGCGCTGTACCGCCGCCACCGCGCCAGCGGCGACGGCTGCCACGGCACCGGCCACGGCCAGGCTGGTGATGATCCAGAACAGCAGGTCCAGGTTGCGGCTCAGGGCCTGCACCTGGGCGATCTGCGCAGCCTGGGTCGATACCAGCCACCTGCGTTCGGCAAAATAGGTGCGCAACGTCTCGACATCAGCCAGCCCACGGGCATACAGGCGAAACGCCGGGTATATCCGCTGCGCATCAGTGCCTGCGCCCTCACCCGGCCAGCCCAGCGCCGGCACGCCGCGCCCGTCGCGGTAGTCTTCGACCGCTTCGAGCAGGGCCAGGGAAGCAAACAGGCCATCGCGCTCGAACGCCGTCAACGGCAGCACGGCGGCTACCTGCAGGCGCGTCTGGCGCCATTGCACCTGGCCGGCCTGCTGCCGGCTGAAGCTGGCCTGCAGCTCATCACCGGCAGCGGCACCGAGCTTCTCGGCAGCGGTAAAGCTCAGTACCACCTGCTGCAAGCCCTGCGGCGGTGGCACCTGTTGCAACAAAGGGTCACCGGCAGCGGTCGGCAGCATCTCGACGGTTACCGCACGCCCCTTGGCAGGCAGCAGCAGCTCTGCAGTGGCGGCGATCTGCCGGGTCCGCGCGATGGCGAAGGCGACGTCCGGGCGCTGCCCCAGGGCATCGATGAAATCGGCACGGAAACGGCCACCGCCCAAGGGAATGATCTCGCGTACGCTCGGGTCGCGTTGCAGGCGCTCGGTCAGGCTGCCGACCAGGCCGAACTTGAGCCCGAACAGCACCAGCAACGGCGCGATCACCGCGACCAGCGCCAGCACGCTGCACGCCGACAGCCGCGCATCGTTGCGGTAGTCCTGCCAGGCCAGGCCGGCGATCAGCCACGGGCGCATCAGACGGCCTGCGCCAAGGTGGCGGTGACGCCGCCGTCGGCATCGCGCCGGCAGGCCATGCGCAGCACGCTCAACCCGGCCCGGCGCGCCAGCGCTTCGTCATGGGTGGCGAGCACACAGGTCACCTGGCGCGCCTGTGCTTCGCGCAGCAGCAACTGCATGACCCGCTCGGCGTTCACCGGGTCCAGCGCCGCGGTAGGCTCGTCGG
This sequence comes from Pseudomonas sp. TE3-3-F2023, assembly GCF_036784815.1. Lineage (NCBI taxonomy): Bacteria > Pseudomonadati > Pseudomonadota > Gammaproteobacteria > Pseudomonadales > Pseudomonadaceae > Pseudomonas > Pseudomonas sp. TE3-3-F2023. Next base: position 5,220,848 of record NZ_CP145113.1, read on the forward strand.
CCAGCAACAAGGCCGGCGCATGCGCCAGAGCCCGGGCGCAGCTGACCCGCTGACGTTGCCCCAGCGACAACGCGGCGGGCTTCTTGGCCAGCTGGTCATGCACATCCAGCGCCTCGGCCAGGCGTTCGACGCTGCCGTCCTCGCCCAGCCCCAACAGCTGCCGTGGCAGGCGGATATTGCCACGCACATCGAGGAAACCGAGCAACCCACCGGCCTGCAGCACATAGCCCAGCTGGCGGCTGCGCAGCGCCGCCAACTGATCGAGGCGGCGCTGGCGCCACAGGCCAGCCACATCGGTGCCGGCGAAGACGAAGCCCTCGGCGGCATCCGGCGCCAGCACCAGCGCCAGCAGGTCGAGCAAGGTACTCTTGCCGCAGCCGCTGGGGCCGACCAGCGCCACCCGTGCCCCTGCAGCCAGCTGCAGCCGGTCGATCTGCAGGCTGTAGCGCTGGGCCCCCTGGCCGCGCGTCTTGCGCACCGCGTGCAGGCTGATCATCACGGCAACGTCGACAGCGGTACACGGTACAGGGCATCGCCCGGCTCGGCCTTGCCGAAGCGCACCCAGTTGGCCATGTCGTTGTGGAAGGTTTCGTACAGGCGGATCTTCGAGTCCAGTTCGTCGATGAAATCCTCCTGTTCGGCCACCGACAGCGACAGCCACAGGTCCTCGGTCATGCTCAGGGACTTGCTGCGGTACGGCAGGCCTTCGAGGTATTCGCCCAGTACCCCGCCCTGGGCCAGGTTTGCGCCCTTGCGCAGGGCGCCCGGGTCGCGGCTCATGTAGGCGCTCGCGCTGGCGATCTCGTTGAAGAAATCACCCGGCGAACTGCGGGTCTTGCGCGCGGCGTCGACGATCAGCTTCAGCGACTGCTGCAGGTCATTGAGTTGCAGCTTGGTCAGCATCACGCACACCTGCAGGCTCGGCAACGCCGGGTTGGCCAGGTCATGGTCGGCGGCCCAGGCGCTGACCAGTTGCGGCGCCTGGCTGGCGCCGTTACGGCCGAGGAAGTCCATGTGCATGGCATAACCGATTGCCTGGGACTTCGCCGCCAGGCTCGCGCCCGAACCCAATTGGGGCAACGGCTGTGGCTGTTGTTCACGCACCTGGTGCACCAGTTCGGCGAACGTCGAGCCGATCTCGCGCACGCGCTCGCCAAAGGCGCCCACATCGCCGCCCGGCACCCCCACGTACAGGTCACCGATCTGTGGGTTGCTGTCGGCAGTGAGTACGCGGTACTGGCTTTCCGCAGCGCCATGGTTTTTCGCGCCGGCCGGGGTACGCAGGTGCAGGGCGTAGATCCTGATCTGCTTGCTCAACGCAGCCTGGCGAACCTCGGCCTCGTTCATCTGTGTGCTGCTGTAAGGGTCGTTCTTGCGCAGGGCACCGGCATCGCTGACCAGCAGGACGATGCGCCCGCCATAGCCCGACCAGTCCATGCCCTCCACGGCCTGCATCACGCCGGCAAAGGCATCTTCGTTGAACGAATGGCTGGAGACGCTGGTGGCTTTGACCTGCGCGGCAGCCTTGAGGAAGCGCGCCGGATCGCGGCCCTCCTCCAGGCTGACCAGGGTCTTGCTCAGGTAGTCCAGGCCCGGGGTGCGCTTGACGCTGTTGCGAAAGCCCACCAGGCCGAAGCTGACGTTGTCCAGCTCGCCCTGGGCAGCCAGTTGCGCCTGCAGTTCGCTGACCACCTGGCGCACGCGGTCGATGTAGGGCTGCATCGACACGGACGTGTCGACCACCAGGACGATGCCGGTACGGAAGCGGTTGTCCGTCGCCACGGCCGCACCAGCAGCCGTGGCCGCCTGGCCGCGAACGCTGCTGCCGGGGTCGATGGAGGCGACGTTGAGCAACTGCACCGGCTGGCCGTCGGCGCCGAAGCTTTCGCGGTAGTCGAAGATCGGCATCAGGTAGAACTGGTTCTGCGGCACCGCGCTGGCGGCCGGCTCCAGGGCCAGCACCTGAGGCACCTGATCGGGCTCGTTCTGCGCCTTGAGCAGGTCGGCACGGGCCTTGCCGGTGTCATCGAGCAGCTGCTGCAGGTCGTCGGCCTGGCGCATGAACATCACCGGTGAACGGCCGGAACGCTCGGTGAACTTCAGTACCAGGCTTTGCTTCCAGTCGCTGGTCTGTGCAGCCGGCAACCAGCCGTCGCGCTGGCCGCTGCTGGAGGCGCCCACTTCCAGCCATGGCTGGCCATCGATGTCCTTGCGCTGGTACACGTACAGTACCGAGAACGCCGGCAGTGGCTCACCCGCGCTGTCACCGGGCCGTGCCCGCAATTGCGCTTCGGGCTTGGTCAGCACGCGTTGGAACAGGGTTTTCTTGCCCGGCATCAGCAAAGGCCGGCCGTCTTCGCTGGCAGCTGGCGGCGGAGTGGTTGCCGTAAGCGGATCGCTCGCGGTTTGCACCACCGGTGGCTGCGCAGCCGGTTGGTCGCTGCCACTACGCAACCAGAAGAAGGTCGCGCCCAGGCCCAGCGCCGCGGCGATGGCCACGGCCAGCAAGGCCTTGGCCGGCATGCCCGAGGCTGGTTTCGGCGGCGCAGCAGGCCCGGACCGCGACGGCTGCGTTGCAGGCGCGGGTGAGGCGACCGGCTCGGCCGCGACCTGCGGAATATCGATGGATACCGGCGTCAGCCCGCCAAGGTCGGCCTTGCCCGGCATCGCGACCGGCAAAGGCCGGATCACCGTGGTGTCCTGGTCATCGGCAGGCAAGCGGTCGAGTGCAGCCAGCAACGCGTCGGCATCGGCAAAGCGGTGATCAGGGTCCTTGGCCAGCAGCTTGCGCAGGATGTCCTGGTAGCGCCCGTGCTCGATGGGCAGCTCCGGCAGGGGCTCGGTCAGGTGGGCCAGTGCGGTCGACAACGCATCGGTGCCACGGTAGGGCAGCTCGCCGACAAGGATCTCGTACAGCACCACCCCAAGCGCATACAGGTCGGCGCGGCCATCGATGTCCATGCCCCGCGCCTGCTCCGGGCTCATGTAGCTCGGGGTGCCGACGGCGAAGCCAGCCTGGGTGAACTGGGTGCGGTCATCCAGCGACTTGGCGATGCCGAAGTCCGAGAGCACTGCCGTGCCGTCGGCGCGGAACAGGATGTTGGCCGGTTTCACGTCGCGGTGCACCAACCCCTGGCCGTGGGCATAACCCAGCGCCTGGGCGATCTGCCGCACGTACAGCAAGCCCTGCTCGGGGGCAAGCCCGGCGGCGATGCGCTCCTTGAGGGTCCCGCTGGGCAGGTACTCCATGGCCATGTAGTACAGCTCGCCGACGTTGCCGATGTCATGGATGGTGGCGATGTGCGGGTGCGCCAGCCGCGCCAAGGTGCGCCCTTCGCGCAGGAAGCGCTCGCAGAAGGTGGGGTCGGCGGCAAGGCTCGCGGCCATCACCTTCAGCGCCACCTTGCGCTGCAGCGAGCGCTGGGTGGCCAGATAGACACTGGCCATGGCGCCCTGGCCAATCTCGCTGTCGATGTCGAATCCGGGAATCTGCATGTTCGGTGTGCTCTTCAATTCGCCTTCACCACCACGGCGGTGATGTTGTCAGGGGCGCCACGGGTCAGCCCCAGGTGCACCAGGCTGCGAACCACTTGATAGGGGTCGGCGTGGCCGAGCACGTCGGCGATCTCGTGGTCTTCGGCGGTCTTGTTCAAGCCGTCGCTGCACAGCAGATAGGTGTCGCCGGGCTTTACCTGCACATCCACCGCCTGCAGCTCAAGCTGGTCCTCGACGCCGATGGCGCGGGTGACGATGTTGCCGCGCGGGTGCACGCGGGCTTCGGCCTCGTTGAGCAGGCCGCTGTCCTGCAGTTCCTGGACGTAGCTGTGGTCATGCGACAGGCGCTCGATGCAGCCATCGCGCAGCCGATACAGCCGGCTGTCCCCGGCCCACAGGCCTACGGCGCGGTCCCCACGGGCCGCCAGGACCACCACCGTGCTGCCCATCATCGCCACGCCCCGGCGCAAGGTCTCCTCGCGCACGGCGCGGTTTACCCGTGCCAGGGTGTCACGCAGGGCCTGGGTGAAATCCTCCAGCCCATCGACGAGCGGCAACTGGCGCAGGCTGTCCACGGCCAGGCTGCTCACATAGTCACCGGCGGCATGCCCACCCATGCCGTCGGCAACGGCCCACAGGCCATCCCAGGTCAGCTCCAGGCAGGCGTCTTCGTTGATCTTGCGGACCATGCCTACATGGCTGTAACTGGCCGCGCTGTAGTGCACCCGGCTCATGCTGGTATTGCCTCGCTGCCCAGCAGGAACGCGGCGAACTGGTCGCTGCGCGGCAGGCCCTGGCTACGCAGCAGGCCAGGTGCGATCCGCTCGCTGCCCAGCCCCCACCACAGGCTCATGCCCTCGCAGGCGCATTCGGCCAGTGCCAACGCCCTGCCCTGCGGTGTGATGCCGTCCAGCCGCTGCAACCCGCCCACGGCCACACGTGCCCCCTGCAGCAGCGGCCGGGGTTGGTCGAAAGGCTGCAAGGCTGCCTCGAAGTGCTCGAAGGCTGCATCCGCTTCAAGCGTGCCCAGCAACGCCGCCTCGACACCTTCGAACCACTCATCGGCCCCGCCAACGATGCCTGCGATCGCCACCCCGGGCTCCAGCACCTGCGCCACGCTCAGCGGAAAATACCGCCCCACCCGGTCAATGCTCGGCATCAGCACGCCAACCACCGCATCCGGGCCACACACACCAGGCGCCAGGGCAAAGCGCCACAACGGGCTGACCAGGTAGGCCTGCAGCCAGGCCTCGCCAAGCGCCTGCTGGCTGGCCTGGATACCGGCGGCCAGCCACTGGTCCCAGGGCTGGATGAAGGTCTGCGGCAAGCCACGGCTGACGAAGTCGCCGCGGCAGGCCAGTTTTCCGTAGAAACCCACGTCGTTCACAGATGCTCCGGCAGGCTGAAACCGCTGACCACTCGGCTGCGGAACGGGTTGAAAGCGCTGCTGGCACGCAGCTCGTACGACACGCTGGCGCCATCCACGCGCAAACGCAGGTTGAAACGCTCCGGCGAGCTGCCAGCCACCAGGTCGGCCTGGTCGAGCAGGCGGAACCACGCCCATGGGCCCTCCACGGTCAGCCCCGAACGGCCACTGGCCGATGGCGGCGCGATCGACAGGCGAACCACGCCGATGCTGTTCGGGTTGGGCCACTGCAACGCCACCGGGCGGCTCGGGCCGTGGTCGTAGCTGACCTGCTGACCGTCCAGATCAAGCAGGAACTGGGTGATGCTGGCGTCCATCGCCACCGGCTTGAGCTCGAAACGCACGCTTGGCTGCAGGCCGTTACCGCTGCGGAAGAACGCATCGCGGATGGTCGCCGCGCGCTGGAAGGTGTACAGCACATTGCCGCTGATCCCGAGTTTCTGCGCAGCGCCCGGCTGCCAGCTCCAGGGCGTGCTGGAAGTATTGACGTAGGGCTGCAGGTACTTGCGGAAGTAGTTGTCCATCACCCCGCCGACCCCGAAGAACTGGCCGAAGTCTTCCAGGGTGGCGTCACGCGAACTGCCGGCCACCAGCGGGTAGCGGCCGCTGAGCGACTGGCGGTAGACATTCAGCACTTCGCTGGCCCAGGCGGCATTGAGCTGGTTACGCACCCCGCCCATGACGATGCCATGGGTCGAGCCGAGTACCGAACTGACCAGGTTCTGCACCACCCTGGGCTGGCGCGCCGCACCCAGGGCTACCCGTTGCGCCGCAGCCTGGGCCTGGTTCTTGGCTTCGCCGAGCAAGGCATCGCCGCTGGCACCGACCATGGCGCTGACCTGCACGTACAGCGCATTGAGGTCGGTGAGCAAGCCGTCGATGGCGGCGGGCTGGCCTTCGCCGCTGCCAACCAGCGCGGCCAGTTCGGCGAAGTGCGCGGTCACCGGGTCCTGCGTACGGGCTGCTGGGCTGTCAACGGGTAGCGGCGCGTCGCCGAGCAGCCCGCCAAGGCGCTGGCGCAACTGGTCGACACCGGCCTGCTCGGCCTTGTCCTGGGCCTTGTCGAGCGTGGTCGGCTGCGCCAGGTTGGTTTCACGGGCCACCGCCTGCAGCAGCTGCTTCAGCGGCGAGGTCGGCCCGGACAGCACCCGCAACACATCGGCGGCTTGGCCAACGCTGGTGACAGGCACGACGTCCAGGTCGTCGAGCAGGGCATCCCAGTGACGGATGTAATCCTGGTAGTAGAGTTGTTGCACATCATCGGCCAGGCGTTTGGCATCGCCCGCTTCGCCCGGCGTGCGGCCCAGCACCCAGCGCTCCTCGGCCAGCGTGGTGCTCTGCGCCAGGCTGGCGGCGAGAAATGCCTGCCGGTAGCCCTGAACGGTGAACAGCCCCGGCAGCGGCTCGCTCAGCGGCTTGCCGCTCTTGAAGCGAAACACCAGGGCTGCATCGCGCCCGGCGGCGTCGCTGACGCGGAAGTCTTCGACCCCGCCTGGCAGCTTCTGGCGCTTGACCCGGTCGTAAACACGCTGGGCCACCGGCAACTGCTGCAGCTGGCGACGGGTGTCGTCGATCAGGCGCTGGTCCAGGCGTGCGTTCGGCGGACGTTTCTCGAACAGCGCCGCCAGGTGCTGCCCCAGGGCTTGACGCAGGTCAGGCGCAAGGTCGCGGGGTAACTGGCGCTCCCAGTCGAGGGTGATCCAGGCCTTGATGAAGTCTGGGTCGTAATGCTCGGCATCGGCCAGCATCAGGTAGGCCTTGAGCCCTTCGTAGAGGTAGTCGGACGGCCCCCCGGCATACAGCTGTTCCTCGATGCGGGTGACCAGGCGAGGGGCGAAAATGGCGATCAGCAGCTTGCGGTAAAGGCTCAGCGATTCGCTTTCGAGCATGTCGCCCTGATACAGGCCCAGACCCTCGGCCCAGCTGGGAGGGTTGTCGGCCAAGTGGCGGACGGCGTTGAGCAGCGGCAGCACGTCGACCACGTTGCGCTGCGCAGGGCTCAGGCCTTGCACGCTCTTGCCCAGTGGCTGAAGGCGGCTGTCGACCTCGGCGATGTATTGCTGGTTGGCCCGGTAACTGAGGGCCCACAAGGTCCCGACCAGCAGCACCAGGGCTACGCTCAGGGCCAGCGCACCACGGGCGATCCAACGGCGCCGCCGCTCCACCTTGGGGTTGCTGCCGACCAGGCCGCGCTCGGCGAAGGCCACGGCAGTGAACAGCCGCTCGATGAAATAGCTGCGCCCGCTACCGCTCTGGCGTGCCAGGTGCGCACGGTCAAGGCCCATGCTCTGGGCCATGCTGCCGATCAGTCGGTCGATGGGGCTGCCTTCCTGGGTACCGCTGGTGAAATACACACCGCGCAGCAACGCCCGTGCCTCGAAGGCGTTGGGCTTGAAGATGCCGTCGAGGAAAGCGTGGAGGTTGCCACGCAAGGCGGCGAACTGTTGCACGAAACCGTAGATAAGGTCGCGTCGGGCCGGGTCGCGTTCCTGTTGCAGGCGCTCGACCAGGCGCTCGCCGAGCCGCCGTTCGAGCAATGCGAACTCGTTGTCGAACTGCGCCAACGGGCCGTCAGCGCCCTGCTCGACGGTATCCAGCGGGAAGGTCATGCCCCATACCTGGGCGCGCTCGTCCTTGCCCAGGTTGTCGAAGAACTCCATGAAGCCCGGCACCAGGTCGAGCTTGGTCAGCATCAGGTACACCGGGAAGCGCACGCCCAGCTGGCTGTACAGCTCCTGGATGCGCGCACGGATCGCCACGGCATGGGCGCCGCGCTCGGCGTCGCTGCCCAGCAGCAGGTCGGACAGGCTGATGGCGATGAATGCACCGTCGATGGGGCGGCGCGAGCGCTGGGTCTTGAGCAGGTCGAGAAAACCCAGCCAGGCCGCCTTGTCGACCTGGGCGTGGCTGTCCTGGGTGGTGTAGCGGCCGGCAGTGTCGAGCAGCACCGCCTGGTCGGTGAACCACCAGTCGCAGTTGCGCGTGCCGCCCACACCGCGGATGGCGCCCTCACCCAGTTGCGCCGCCAGCGGGAAGTGCAGGCCGGAGTTGACCAGCGCGGTGGTCTTGCCCGAGCCGGGCGGGCCGATGATCACGTACCACGGCAGCTCGTAAAGGTTGCGACGCTCGTCACCGCCCAGGCGGGCCTTCTTCAACAGGGCCAGGGCCTCGTCCATGCGCTGGCGCAGCGCCGCCAGCTCTTCGGTGGTGGCCACGCTGGCAGGGTCCGGGGCGGTTTCTGCGGCCAGGCTCTGCATGACCTTGGCCGCCTGCCGGCGCGCCTGCACGATGCGCCAGGCGCGGTAGCCGCCCCACAGGGCGAACAACAGGACGATCAGCAGCCAGCGTGGCGTGGGCGACGCCAGCATGTCCAGCAATGGCCCGACGAACCAGATGATCAGGCTCAGGGCGATCAGGCCCAGCAGCGGGATAACCCAGCGAATGACAAAACTGAAAAACGCCTTCACTCGACGCCCTCCGCCAGAACGGTGATTTCAACCCGGCGATTCTTCGCCCGGCCCTGCGCGGTGTCGTTCGACGCCAGGGGTTCGGTGTCGCTCAGCCCTTGCGCGCTGAAGCGCTCGGGTTGCCCGGTGCGCGCGGCGAGGATGCCCTTGACCTCTTCGGCGCGCGCCTGGGACAACGCCCAGTTGGATGGGAAGCGCAACGTCGCGATGCGCTGGTTGTCGCTGTGCCCGGTGACCCGAACATTGCCCTTGACCTTGGCCACAGCCTCGGCGATGCGCAGCATCAGCGGCTGGAAATCGCCCTTGATGCTGGCGCTGGCGCTGGCGAACAGCTCGTCGCCGCGAATGGTCACCACCGAACGGTCGACCGCGTCTTCGACGGAAACCCGGCCGGCCTTGATGTCATCGGCGAGGAACCCGGCCAGGCGCGGGCGCTCAACTGGCTTGGGCTGCAGCACCGGGCGGTCCATGGCTTGTACCGGGATTTCGCCCAGTGCGTGGATACCCCGGAACACCGGCTCGGCATCGGCGGCCAGCTTCAGGCGCAGGCCGAACAGCAGCAGCAACAGCAATGCCACGGCCACCGCCAGGCCCACCCATGGCGGCACGAACTGGGCCAGGCGGTCACGGCTGACGGCCACCCCACGCCAGTGTGGCGAGAGTTCGCGCTCACGCTCGCCACGGGCGCTGCGAATTGCCGCAGCGGTGCGCTCGCGCAGCGCTTCGAGCTGGGCGCGGCCATCGTTCATGACCCGGTAGCGGCCCTCGAAGCCTAGGCTGGTGCACAGGTACAACAGCTCCAGCAGGTTGAGGCGTTCGCGCGGGCTCTGCAGGCAATGCTCCATCAGCTGGAACACCTTCTCACCGCCCCAGGCCTCGTTGTGCACCGTGATCAGCAAGCTCTGGCGGCTCCAGTCGCTGGCACTGCCCCACGGCGTGCTGAGCACCGCCTCGTCCAGCGCGGTGCACAGCGCATAGCGCGCCAGCAGCACTTCGTTGCGCACCACCCCGGCGGCTTCGGCACGGGTCTCGAACTGGCGCAGATACGCCAGCAACTGCGCTCGCAGGCTGGCCGGCGCCGAATGAGCGATGGTGTTGCGCAGGCGGGTAAGCAAGGCCAGCAACGGCCCGGCCGCCTGCTCGAGTGGGTTGAGACCCACGCCCTGGCCAGGCGCCAGGGGCTCGGCCGGTACCTGCAACGGTGGCGGCTGCGGCGCTGGCGCGGCGGGTTGCGGGGCAGCACGGCCACCGGGGCGCGGCATGAACTGGGTACGGTCGTTGGCCTGCGGATCGTCCGGGTGCATCACGGGTTATCCTCGAATGGCCCAGAAGGCCAGGCTCAGGCCGGGGAACTCGCCGGCGACGTAGAAGGCAAAGCCACCGGAGTGTTGCAACTGCTTCCAATGCTCGCTGCCGCGGTCGAGCTCGAAGTAGGTGGAACCGGCATGGAACGGGATCTGGCGGGGCGCCACCGGCAATGGCAACAGGCCGATGCCCGGCAGTTGCAGGTTGACCAGGTCGCGGATGTGCTCCACCGAGCCGATCTTGCTCTGCTGGCCAAAGCGGCTGCGCAGCGTCTCGCTGGGCACATCGGCACGCACCACCAGGACGAAACTGGCGCTGTCGAGCAAACTGCGGTCGGCAAGCATGCCAACGTGGATGCCGTAAGCCTTCTCGACGATGGGGATGGCCACCGCCTTGCTGTCGATCAGCGTCGACAGGGCCTCGCGCAAGGCGGCCATCACTGGCGCGAAGGTCGCCGCCAGGTCGTCGTGCTGATAGACCGGGAAGCTGCGCGGTCGGCGGCCATCGCGGGTGAAGGTGGCGAACTCGCCAGCCAGGGCCACCAGCTCGCTGTACAGCCGCTCGGGGTGCAGCGGGCTCAGCTGGTTGAGGTGCTCGACCAGCGGCTGGGCGCGGTTGACCAGTTGCAGCAGCATGAAGTCGGCAATCTCCGACGCCCCGCCATTGGCCGAGGCGACCACCCTGCCCGCCAGCGCTTCGCCACGCTGGTGCAACAGGCCCAGCAGCTCGCCGCAGAAACCGGACAGTTGTTGGCTGGCCGCCACGTCGAGTACCGGCGGGATGTAGCTGTCATCCACCACCAGCGCGCGGTCGGCGCGCTTTTCGCGGATGCGCAGCATGCCGAGGGCGGCGTAGTCGCTCAGGCCGTCCTCGCTGCGCAGCAGGCGCAGGGCGCGGCTGCCGAGGGCCAGTGGGGCACGGTTCTCGAACGGCGCGTTGTCGTCACGCACTTCGCTGACTCGGCTGATGTAACGGGCGCCAGCGAGGGCTTCGCCCTCGTCGACGGTGTCGCGGGCCCCTGCTCGCTTGAGTGGCAGCCCCAGGTGGACAACGCCATCGCGCAGATCGTCGGGCACTTCCAGCGGCGCGGGTGGCAGGTCGTCGCGGGGAATGTCGAACGGCGTGCCATCGGGCAGCAAGCCGCGGGCACTGATAATCGCCACCTTGCCCTGGGCAAGCAGGCCCTGATCGAGCAGCAGCTCGGAGAACCCCCAGGCGGCCGCGTTCAGCGGCCGGTTGCGGGCGTCGACCAAGTGTTCGAGGTAGCGATCATGCTGTTGGAAATGCTGGGTCGTGATGAACATGCCTTCCGACCACACCACGCGATTGTTCCAGGACATGGGGACTCCGATTGCCTAGCGGGCAGGTTCAGGTTGTGGGGTGGCCACGGCGCTGCGCACGGCACGCACATCGAGGCTGATCTGATAGTCCCGCGGCGGCACCGGCAGCACGCTGCGCCACTGGGCCTGGTCGATCTCGCGGTAACCGACCACCAGGCCGATGTGGCGAGTGGCAGGGTCGAGCGGACGCTCCACGCGCAACTGCCCGCCGGGTTGCAACAGCACTTCGTCCTGGTCGATCAGGTCGGCGCCGAGGGTGGCCTGGGCGCGCTCGGCCAGGGCGAAGTAGTCGGCGCGGGCAAATGCCGCGCTGTTCTTCAACTCGTACAGGCGCACCCGTACCGGCGCAGGCGTGCCGCCAGGGCCTGGGTTCAGCCCCTCGGCGGCACTGAAATACAGGGTCACGGCGGCGCTGTCCGGTGCACTGTCGGCAGCGGGGGCAACCGGCGAGTCCTTGCTGCAGGCGGCCAGCAGCACCAGGCTCAGGGCTGCGACCAGTCTTATTGCTTTCATCCTTGTCCTCTTGACGTACCGTGGTCTTCCTGGGTGCGCTCAACTACGTTGCAAACGGTTGCTGTGGGCCTCGTAGGCGCGGCTGAATTCGCGGCCGAACAGTTCCTGGAAATCGTCTTCGGCTTCACGGGAGATCTGCCCGTAAAGCTCGGTGAACTGCTGCCAGCAGTGGGCCTGGCGCGAGCCACCGAACAACTTGGCCAGCCCAGCCGCAGGTGCCAGGCGCTGCTCCAGGCGCGCCGGCTGGAAACACGCAAGCAGGTGCTTGATGGCGGCCTGCACGCCCGCCATCACCGCCAGTTGGTGGGCGCGCACATCATCGAAGCTTTCACGCACGGCCTGGTCCGGCGCCATGAACGCCTGGTTGCCGTGACGCAGCAACAGCAGCAACGCCTCGTCGGCATTTGGGGCGAACTTCAGCGGGTTGTTCTGCACCGGGGCGATGGTGGTCTGCTGCATGCGGAACTCGCCCTTCAGGCTGCTGCGTGCACGCAACACGTCGATCAGGCCCTCCACCATCAAGCGGTAGCTTTGGCCGATGGCCTCCATCTGCGCGGCGGCGTCGGCGGCGTCGATGCGCAAGTGCTCGACACCGGCGCCGCGCAGGAACGCCTGCAGCAACGCATCGCTGCTTGCAGCTGGCGCAGGCGCAGCGGTGGGTGCTGCGACCGGAGCGCTCGCAGCCGGCTGTGCAGGCACTGCCGGAATGGCTGGCGCAGGCGGCGCAGTCGGGGTCTGTGTCTGTGCGGGTGCGGGTGCGGGTGCCGGTGCCGGTGCCGGTGCCGGTGCCGAGCCGAACAGGTTCCAGTCTTCCGGGATCATCCCCGGCGCAGCCGGTTCGACGGTCGGGGCAGGCACCGCCACGGGGGTTGGCGGGCGAAAGTCGTGCTGCTGAGCCGGCACATGGTCGGGCTGGCTGACCGGCGGCACACTCGAGGGGCCAAGGAAGTCGAACAGGTCAGGCAGCGTGTCGTGGTTCGAAGCGCCTTGCAGGAACGCAGCCGGCGCACCGGAAATCGGCGGGGCGGGAATGGCCGGGGCCGCCACCTGGTTGGCCATCAGCGCCTCGAAACTGTGTGCCTGGGGTTCGCCATCCAGGGTGCCGGGCAGGTTCGCGTCGATGCGCGCCTGTATCTCGTATTCCCCAATACGGATAACTTCGCCATCCAGCAACGGCTCACTGTTACCGCGACGCAAGCGAATACCAGCACGAACTAATTCCACACCGTTCGTACTGTCATCGGTCAAAAAATATCGCCCGTCCTTGAACTGGATCACACAATGCCGGGCCGATACCAACCGCTCGGGGTCCGGAAGTACCCAGTCATTATCCGCCGCACGGCCAAGCGTGATGGCACCGGTTTCCAGCCGCATCTCCGGGCATTGCCCGGGAGTAATCTTGTGGTAACTAGTGATAGTTAGGCAAAGTGCCATCACGCCTCCATGCATCCATTTAAAACACCGATCCATCCATTTGAGTTATTTTTCAACAGCCACTCAAATATGGCTGAACCCCTTGATTTACGGGGCTTCACGCCTGCAACCGAACATACGACGGCTATTCAACGCTAACGCCGAGGTTAACTGAATGGAATCGGACGAGCGGTGCCCGGTTACTGCCAACGAATTCACAGCTGGCACTCGAGGGCGCGTAGCTTACCTTGACACGCGCGAATAAATAAACCATAAATGCGCAACTTCGAAGTGCCAAAATAATATCACCATGATATCACCCCGGCACTCTTTGGAAAGTTTGTGCGCCAGTTCACATTTGCAACTTCGCACAACAACACGCCCTCACCAAGGGCCGATATGGAGATCGAATTCTGGTGAATGCATCGCCGCTGCTCGCCGCTGTTTCCGCTGACTTCCCCTGCGGCGATGACCTGGAATATGACGCCGAGTTTCTGCAACTGGAACGTGACGCCCAGGGCCGCCCCGAGCGCGTCATGGGCGACGCCGTCCAGCCTGCCGAGCCACCGCAGTGGCGCGATATCGAGCAGGCAAGCACGGCCTTGCTGCAACGCAGCAAAGACCTGCGCATCACCCATTTTCTGCTTCAGGCCAACCTGGCCCTGCACGGCCTCCCAGGGCTTGCCGCCAGCCTGGAACTGATCCGCGATCTGCTCGGCGAGTACTGGCTGCACCTGCACCCGCAACTGGACGCCGCCGACGACAATGACCCCACGGTACGGGTCAACGCCCTGGCCGGCCTGGCCTGCGACACCAACATCGCGCTGCTGCGTGACGCGGTGCTGGTGCGCTCGCGTGCCTTCGGCCCGGTTACCCTGCGCGCGGCGCTGCACGCCGCAGGTGTTCAGCATTTCGCCAGCGAACAGCTCAGCGCCGAGGAACTGGCCGCCGCCCTGCGTGATGCCGACCCCGACCAGCTGCAGCAATGCCAAGAAGCGCTACAGCTGGCCCGCGAGGCCGTGGACGCCATCGAGAGCCGAGTCAACGACCAGGTCGGGTCGGCCAGCGGTATCGACTTGTCAGCCTTGCGCCAGCCGCTGCGCCTGGTGCAGCAGGTACTGGCTGACTACTGCCCCGACGGTGCGGGCCCTGCCCCGCAAGCCGGTGACACACCGGCTGCGGAGCGCGATGACGAACAGCAGGCGACCGCCAGCGCCGGCCCCGGCACACGGCCGGCTGCCCGCCCCGGCGAAGTCAACAGCCGCGAAGACGTGCAGCAGAGCCTTGACCGCCTGTTGCAGTACTACGCCCGCCACGAACCATCAAGCCCACTGCCGGTACTGCTACACCGGGCGAAGAAGCTGGTCCATGCCGATTTCGCAACCATTGTGCGCGACCTGATCCCCGATGGCTGGTCGCAATTCGAGAACCTGCGCGGCCCCGAGGACAACTGACGTCCTCGGCCCGCATCAACACCGACGCCCGCAACGAACAGCGCCGCCGTACCGGCGACCAGGAGGAACAACGTGGCGAAAGACAGCTCCCAGAAATTCATCGCGCGCAACCGTGCGCCGCGGGTGCAGATCGAATATGACGTCGAGCTCTACGGCGCCGAGAAGAAAGTCCAGTTGCCGTTCGTCATGGGCGTGCTGTCGGACCTTGCCGGCAAGCCGGCCGAGCCGCTGCCAGCGGTGGCCGAGCGCAAGTTCCTGGAAATCGACGTCGACAACTTCGACTCGCGCCTGAAGGCGATGAAGCCACGCGTGGCCTTCAACGTGCCCAACGAACTGACCGGCGAAGGCAACCTGAGCCTGGACATCACCTTCGAGAGCATGGACGACTTCAGCCCGGCCGCCGTGGCACGCAAGGTCGACGCCCTCAACCAGCTGCTCGAGGCCCGCACCCAACTGGCCAACCTGCTGACCTACATGGACGGCAAGACCGGTGCCGAGGACATCATCCTCAAGGCCATCAAGGACCCGGCCCTGCTGCAAGCCCTGGCCAGCGCACCGAAACCCGTCGACAACGAGCCCAAGGCCTGAGGAGACAGCCCATGAACGATCCATTGCGCGACGCCCAGGCCCAGCCGGAAGCTGCCACCCAGGACCCGAGCGAGTTCGCCGCCCTGCTGCTGCAGGAATTCAAGCCCAAGACCGAACGTGCCAAGGAAGCGGTGGAAAGCGCCGTGCGTACCTTGGCCGAGCAGGCCCTGGCGCAGACCAGCCTGGTGTCCAACGATGCCATTGGCTCGATCGAGCAGATCATTGCCGCCATCGACGCCAAGCTGACCGCACAGGTCAACCAGATCATCCATCACAACGACTTCCAGCAGCTGGAAAGCGCCTGGCGTGGCCTGCACTACCTGGTCAACAACACCGAGAGCGACGAGCAGCTGAAGATCCGCGTGCTCAACGTCTCGAAGACCGAGCTGCACAAGACCTTGAAGAAATTCAAGGGCACCGCCTGGGACCAGAGCCCGGTGTTCAAGAAGCTGTACGAAGAAGAGTACGGCCAGTTCGGCGGCGAACCTTATGGCTGCCTGGTCGGCGACTACTACTTCGACCAGTCGCCACCCGACGTCGAGCTGCTGGGCGAGATGTCGAAGATCTGCGCCTCGATGCACGCGCCGTTCATTGCCGCCGCTTCGCCGACCGTGATGGGCATGGGCTCCTGGCAGGAACTGAGCAACCCGCGCGACCTGACCAAGATTTTCACCACCCCGGAATACGCTGGCTGGCGCTCGCTGCGTGAGTCCGAAGACTCGCGCTACATCGGCCTGACCATGCCGCGCTTCCTGGCGCGTCTGCCTTATGGCGCAAAGACCGACCCGGTCGAGGCGTTTGCCTTCGAAGAAGACACCGACGGCGCCGACAGCAGCAAGTACACCTGGGCCAACGCCGCCTATGCCATGGCCGTGAACATCAACCGCTCGTTCAAGTACTACGGCTGGTGCTCGCGCATTCGTGGCGTTGAGTCGGGTGGCGAAGTACAGGGCCTGCCGGCGCACACTTTCCCCACCGACGACGGTGGCGTGGACATGAAGTGCCCGACCGAAATCGCCATTTCCGACCGCCGCGAAGCGGAACTGGCCAAGAACGGGTTCATGCCGCTGTTGCACAAGAAGAACACCGACTTCGCTGCCTTCATTGGTGCCCAGTCGCTGCAGAAGCCGGCCGAGTACGACGACCCGGACGCCACCGCCAACGCCAACCTGGCCGCGCGCCTGCCGTACCTGTTCGCCACCTGCCGCTTCGCTCACTACCTCAAGTGCATCGTTCGCGACAAGATCGGCTCGTTCAAGGAGAAGGACGAGATGCAGCGCTGGCTGCAGGACTGGATCCTCAACTACGTCGACGGCGACCCGGCGCACTCCACCGAGACCACCAAGGCCCAGCACCCGCTGGCAGCGGCCGAGGTTGTGGTCGAGGACGTCGAAGGCAACCCGGGTTACTACAACTCGCGCTTCTACCTGCGCCCGCACTATCAGCTCGAAGGGCTGACCGTGTCGCTGCGCCTGGTATCGAAGCTGCCTTCGGCCAAAGGGGCCTGACAGCCCTGGGGGCTGCCTGACAGCCCCAACTGCACCCAACCGCCAACCTGACATGTAATACCGAGGACACCATGGCTGTAGATATTTTCATCAAGATCGGCGACATCAAGGGCGAGTCCCACGACAAGGCCCACAAGGACGAAATCGACGTGCTCAACTGGAGCTGGGGCATGTCCCAGTCCGGCAACATGCACATGGGCAGCGGCGGCGGCTCGGGCAAGGTCAACATCCAGGACCTGTCGATCACCAAGTACATCGACAAGTCCAGCCCTAACCTGATGGCCCACTGCTCCAGCGGCAAGCACATCGACAAGGTCAAGCTGACCGTGCGCAAGGCCGGGGGCGAGAGCCAGGTCGAGTACCTGATCATCAACCTCGAAGAAGTCATCATCAGCTCGCTGAGCACCGGTGGCTCGGGCAGCGACGACCGCTTGACCGAGCACGTGACCCTGAACTTCGCCAAGGTCACCGTCGACTATCAGCCGCAGAAAGCCGACGGCACCAAGGAAGGCGGCCCGATCAAGTACGGCTGGAACATCCGCTCCAACGTCAAGATCTGACCGACCGCGCCCGCGCCGCCTTGGCTGGCGCGGGCGCCTTCCCCCACCTCACCCGCTCACGGTGAACCCCATGGCCAAGCCTTCTTTCATCAACCTCTGGAATGCCTACCCGACCGACTCCTCGCCTTGCGACGGCGGCTGGGACAACCAGTGCGCCATTCGCATGAGCATCGCGCTCAACGGCGAGCACACCATCAAGGTGAACGCCGGTACCTACAGCGAACCACGTTGTGCCCATGGCCATGCGCGGGGTGCCGAATCGCTGGCCAACTGGCTGTGGAAGCACCATCTCGGCGCCCCGCTGCAACTGAGCGGCAGCGCAAGCGACCGCCTCAAGCTCGGCGAAAAGCGCGGCATCATCTTCTTCAAGGACTGCTTCGCCCGTGCCGGGCAGGCATTCGAAAACCGTACCGGCGATCACATCGACCTGTGGGACAGAGGCCGGGTCACGGGCTATTTCGCCGACCAGGCCCATCGTTCGAAGGCCGTCTGGTTCTGGGAGCTGAAATGAAACGTGCGCCCAAAGCCATGCCCGCCCTGCTGGTCGCGTTCGCCCTGAATGCCTGTGCACAGCCACCCGCTCCTTCATCGAACGCGGCGCCGGAGGTCTACCTTGCCGGGAAAAAGCTTGTACTGGTGAACCACGAAGGCCGCTGCGCGTTGCGCAAGGCCGATGCCTCGCTGTTGCAACTGGAGATGCCCTGGCCCTGCCAGCTCAGCCCGGAGCGAGATGGCGGCAAGCCTCGCGTGGAGCAGTTCAATGGCGCGCAGATCATCATTGTCAGCCATGTGCAGCCAGACCCGTCACAACCCGGCCGTTGCGAGAGCCAGTACCAGGCTGTTCGACAGCTGGGCGAACGCCTGGAGCCTTCCATCCTGGCACGTGGCGCCAGCTGTTCGAACGGCCCTGTAGACCAGAAGAACTTCGTGGGGCTGTTCGAGTGGTAGCCGAAATCGCCGCCCGCGACCGTCTGCAGCCCTCGCTGCTGGACCGCCTGACCGACGACGACCCGGGCAACCCGCAGGAAGCACCGGACAAGCGCGTGCTCAGCCTGCACCAGCTCAAGGCCTCGGTACTGCGCGACCTCGCCTGGTTGCTCAACACCACTTCGCTGCTCGACAGCGCCGCCACCCTGGGCACCCCCGCCGGGGCTTCGGTGATCAACTACGGCCTGCCGGCCCTGGCCGGCAACAGCGCCTCGAACATCGACCTGGCCGCCCTGGAGCGCATCATCCACCAGGCCATCGCCACCTACGAGCCACGTATCCTCGCCCATACCCTGAAGGTGCGTGCCCAGGCCGCACCCGGCGAGATGAATGCCAACGCCCTGAGTTTCGAAATCGAAGGCGACCTGTGGGCCCAGCCAGCGGCCTTGCCGTTGCTGCTGCAGACCGAGGTGGACCTTGAGTCCGGCCATGTGCGCGTGGCCCCTGCCGAGCGCCGGAGGCGTGCATGAACCCACGCCTGCTCGAGCTGTACAACCAGGAGCTGCAGCACATCCGCGAGAGTGCGGCGGAGTTCGCCCGGGAATACCCGAAGATCGCCGGGCGCCTGACGCTGTCCGGCATCGAGTGTGCCGACCCCTATGTCGAGCGCCTGCTCGAAGGCTTCGCCTACCTCACCGCGCGGGTGCAGCTGAAGCTGGATGCCGAGTACCCGACCTTCACCCACAACCTGCTGGAGATTGCCTACCCGCACTACCTGGCGCCGACCCCGTCGATGACCGTGGTGCAACTGCAGACCGACCCCGACGAGGGGTCCCTGGCCGCCGGGTTCCGCCTGCCGCGCGACAGCGTGCTGCGCGCCAACCTGGGGCGCAACTCGCAGACCCCGTGCGAGTTCCGCAGTACCCAGGACGTCACCCTGTGGCCCTTGCAGGTAGCCCGCGCCGAGTACTTCGGCAACCCCGGCGCGGTGCTCGGGCGCCTGGCCAGCAGCGTGCCGCAAGCCCGCGCCGGCCTGCGCCTGACCCTGCGCAGTGGCGCCGAGTTGCCGTTCGCCAGCTTGCCGCTCAGCCATCTGCCGTTGTACCTCAACGGCGCCGACGAGACTCCGTTCCGTCTCTACGAGCAACTGCTGGGCAGTGCCTGTGCGGTGTTCGTGCGCCAACCCGGCGCCGATTGGGTGGAACGTATTCCGGTCGAACAGGCCCTGCGCCCGTGTGGCTTCGATGACCGTGAAGCGGCGTTGCCGGTGGTGCCCCAGGCCTTCCAGGGCTACCGCCTGCTGCAGGAGTACTTCGCCCTGCCGCAGCGCTTCCTGTTCGTCGATTTTGCCGGGCTGGAGCAGGCCGTACAGCGCTGCACCGGCCAGACGCTGGAAGTGCTGGTATTGTTCGAACGCTTCGACCAGAGCCTGGAGAGCAGCGTCGGCGCGAGCCAGTTCGTGCCGTTCTGCACCCCGGCGATCAACCTGTTCCCGCGCCGTGTCGACCGCCTGCACCTTTCCGATCGGGTGCATGAACACCACGTGATCGCCGACCGCACCCGGCCCACCGATTTCGAGATCCATTCCCTGCAGCGGGTCACCGGCCACGGCACCGGGCCGGATCAGGAATTCCTGCCGTTCTACGCGGTGCGCGACCCGTCGCGCTACGGCCGCGACCAGGCCTACTACATAGTGCGCCGGGAGCCGCGGGTGTTGTCCAGCGACCAGCGTCGCAATGGCACCCGCTCCAGCTACATGGGCAGCGAAACGTTCATCAGCCTGGTCGACGGCCAGCAGGCCCCCTACCGCCACGACCTGCGCCAGCTGGGTATCAGCGCCCTGTGCAGCAACCGCGACCTGCCTCTGTTCATGAGTGTTGGCGACGGGCGCAGCGACTTCAGCCTGGCCGACAGCGCACCGGTCGCCGGCGTGCGTTGCCTGGCCGGCCCAAGCCGGCCCAAGGCCAGCCATGCCCATGACAACCGCGCCTGGCGCCTGATCAGCCAGCTGTCGCTGAACTACCTGTCGTTGGCCGAGCACGGCCAGGGCGCCGCCGCCCTGCGCGAATTGCTGCGCCTGTATGGCGACCCGCAGGACAGCGCCCTGAACCTGCAGATCGACGGCCTGCGCGACGTCAGCAGCAAGCCCTGCACCCGACGCCTGCCGATGCCCGGGCCGATCGTTTTCGGGCGTGGCCTGGAGATAACCCTGACCTTCGACGAAAACGCCTTCCGCGGCACCGGCGTGTTCCTGCTCGGCGCGGTGTTCGAGCGTTTCCTGACCCGCTACGTGTCGATCAACAGCTTCACCGAAACGGTACTGCGCACCAGCGAACGCGGCGAGATCATGCGCTGGTCGGCCAAACCGGGGCGCAGGCCGACCCTATGAACACCTTGCAGGCCATGCAGGACGAGCCCTGGGCGTACGATTTCTTCCAGGCGCTGCGCCGCCTCGAAGCGCAATACCCCGAGCTGCCACGCTTCGGTCATTCCCTGCGCCTGGCCGACGAGCCTGTGCGCCTGGGCCAGCGCCTGGACTGCGGGTTCGCCCCGTCGACCCTGGCCTCGGTCAGCGCCGACGGCAACCAGCCGGCGCGCCTGGAGCAGTTCTTCTTCGGCCTCGGTGGCCCCAACGGGCCGCTGCCACTGCACCTGACCGAATACATGCGCGAGCGCCAGCGCAACCATGCCGATTCGACCAGCAAGGCGTTCCTGGACGTCTTCCATCACCGCCTGCTGAGCCTGTTCTACCGTGCCTGGGCCGAAGCCCGGCCGACCGTCAGCCACGATCGCCCGGGGGATGACTACTGGGCCGCGCGCCTGGCGGCGCTCAGTGGCCGTGGCCAACCCGAACTGCAAGGCCAGGGCGCACTGGCCGACACCGCCAAACTGCACTGGTCCGGCCACCTGAGCGCGCAAACACGCTACCCGGACGGCCTGTGCAGCATACTGAGCGGCTATTTCGGCGTACCTGTGACGCTGGAAGAATACGTCGGCCAGTGGCTTGAGCTGCCCGAACGCAGCCAGCTCGGCGTGCGCGCCAACCGCCTGGGCGTGGACCTGTGCCTGGGCCGCTACGCCTGGGACCGCCAGCACAAGTTCCGGTTGTGCCTCGGCCCGCTCAGCCTCGACCAGTACCACGCCCTGCTGCCCGGCGGGCAGGCCTTCGTCGAACTGGCGGCATGGGTCGCCGAATACCTGGGCCAGGAACTGGACTGGGACCTCAACCTGATCCTCGCGCAGGACCAGGTGCCTGCGCTGCACCTCAATGCCGGCCAACGCCTGGGCTTCGATACCTGGCTTGGCCGCCCTCCGCACGATGCACGCGACCTGAAGCTGGCCCGGTATTACGCCGACCAGCCGGCCGCCGCCCACCATACAAGGAACCAGGACCATGGGTGAAATCAGCCGCGCCGCGCTGTTCGGCAAACTCAACAGCATCGCCTACAAGGCCATCGAGGCCGCAACGGTGTTCTGCAAGCTGCGGGGCAACCCCTATGTCGAACTGGTGCACTGGCTGCACCAGTTGCTGCAACTGCAGGACAGCGACCTGCACCGTATCGTGCGCCAGTTCGATATCGAGCCGGCGCGCCTGGCCCGCGACCTGACCGATGCGCTGGACCGGCTGCCGCGCGGTTCGACCTCGATCACCGACCTTTCCTCGCAGGTGGAAGAAGCCGTCGAGCGCGGCTGGGTATACGGCAGCCTGATGTTCGGCGAGAGCCAGGTGCGCAGCGGCTACCTGCTGGTCGGCATCCTCAAGACACCTGGCCTGCGTCATGCCCTGCTGGGCCTGTCGAGCGAGTTCGCCAAGCTGAAGGTCGAGGCGTTGAGCGAACGCTTCGACGAGTACGTGGGAGACTCACCGGAGAACCACCTGGCCGCCACCGACGGTTTCAGCGCTGCGCAGCCTGGCGAGGCCAGCGGCGCCGTGGCGCCTGCGGCGATGGGCAAGCAGGAGGCGCTCAAGCGCTTTACCGTCGACCTTACCGAACAGGCCCGAAGCGGCAAGCTCGACCCTATCGTCGGCCGTGACGAAGAGATCCGCCAGCTGGTCGATATCCTCATGCGGCGCCGGCAAAACAATCCGATCCTTACCGGTGAAGCTGGTGTCGGCAAGACCGCCGTGGTCGAAGGGTTCGCCTTGCGCATCGTCGCTGGCGACGTGCCGCCGGCGCTCAAGGACGTTGAGCTGCGCAGCCTGGACGTTGGCCTGCTGCAGGCTGGCGCCAGCATGAAAGGCGAGTTCGAACAACGCCTGCGCCAGGTGATCGAGGATGTGCAGGCCTCGCCCAAACCGATCATCCTGTTCATCGATGAAGCCCATACCCTGGTCGGTGCCGGTGGCGCCGCCGGCACCGGCGATGCGGCCAACCTGCTCAAGCCGGCACTGGCCCGTGGCAGCCTGCGCACGGTGGCGGCTACCACCTGGGCCGAGTACAAGAAGCACATCGAGAAGGACCCGGCCCTGACCCGTCGCTTCCAGGTGGTGCAGGTGGACGAGCCGAGCGAAGCCAAGGCGCTGCTGATGATGCGTGGGGTGGCATCGACCATGGAGCAGCACCACCAGGTGCAGATCCTCGACGAAGCACTCGAAGCCGCAGTCAAGCTGTCGCACCGCTACATCCCGGCGCGCCAGCTGCCGGACAAGTCGGTGAGCCTGCTCGATACCGCCTGCGCGCGCGTGGCCATCAGCCTGCACGCGGTGCCGGCCGAGGTCGACGACAGCCGCCGGCGTATCGAGGCGCTGGAGGTCGAGCAAGCGATCATCGCTCGTGAAGCCGCCATCGGCGTGCCTACCGGGCAGCGCCAGGCCCAGGCCGACACCCTGCTGGCCGAAGAGCGCCAACGCCTGGCCACGCTGGAAAGCCGCTGGGCTGAGGAGAAAGCTTTGGTCGACCAGTTGCTGGCCACCCGCGCCCAGCTGCGCGACCAGGCCGGGGTGGTCGACCAGGACGCGCAGGTGCCAGGCAACCCTGAACTGCGCGAAACGCTGGCCGACCTGCAACGGCGCCTGAGCGCCCTGCAGGGCGAGAGCCCGTTGATCCTGCCGACCGTGGATTACCAGGCAGTCGCCTCGGTGGTGGCCGACTGGACCGGGATTCCGGTGGGACGCATGGCGCGCAACGAGATCGAGACCGTGCTCAACCTCGACAGCCTGCTGGCCAGGCGCATCATTGGCCAGGACCACGCGCTCGAAATGATCGCCAAGCGCATCCAGACCTCCCGCGCCGGCCTCGACAACCCGAACAAGCCGATTGGCGTGTTCATGCTCGCCGGCACCTCTGGCGTGGGCAAGACCGAGACCGCACTGGCCCTGGCCGAGGCGCTGTACGGCGGTGAACAGAACCTGATCACCATCAACATGAGCGAGTTCCAGGAGGCCCATACCGTCTCGACCCTCAAGGGCGCCCCACCTGGCTACGTCGGCTACGGCGAAGGCGGGGTGCTGACCGAGGCCGTGCGCCGCCGGCCGTACAGCGTGGTGCTGCTGGACGAGGTGGAAAAGGCTCACCCGGATGTGCACGAGATCTTCTTCCAGGTGTTCGACAAGGGCGTGATGGAGGACGGCGAAGGCCGCCAGATCGACTTCCGCAACACACTGATTCTGCTCACCACCAACGCCGGTACCGAGCTCATTGCGCGCACCTGCAGCGACCCGCAGGCCCTGCCCGACCCAGACGCGGTGGCCAGCCAGCTGCGCAAGCCGCTGCTGGAAATCTTCCCGCCGGCGCTGCTCGGCCGCCTGGTGACAATCCCCTACTACCCGCTCAGCGACGCCATGCTCAAGGCCATCACCCGCCTGCAACTGGAGCGCATCCGCAAGCGCGTGGAAGGCACGCACAAGGTCGGCTTCGCCTACGACGAAGGGGTGGTGGAACTGATCGTTTCGCGCTGTACCGAAACAGAAAGCGGTGGCCGCATGATCGACGCCATCCTCACCAACGGCCTGCTGCCGGACATGAGCCGCGAGTTCCTTACCCGCATGCTCGAAGGCAAGCCGCTGGCCAGCGTGCGCATCAGCCGCCGCGAAAACGACTTGCACTATGACTTCGGCGCAGCCGACTGACAGGACGGACCATGCTGTTCACGCAGTTCACGCGCCTGGCGCAGATCAACAGCCCGTTGGGGCCGGACAAGCTGATCCTGGCCGAAATGGGTGGCAGCGACGAGCTCGGCCGCCTGTTCGACTATGAGCTGCAGCTGACCAGCGACGACCCGGCCATCGACCTCAATGCCCTGCTGGGCAAGCCGATGAGCTTGAGCGTGCAGCAGGGCCTGGGCACCTCACGCTACTTCCATGGCATCGTCGCCCGCTGCAGCCAGTCGGTGGACCAGGGCCAGTTCGCCAGCTACCGGGTCACCCTGCGCCCCTGGCTGTGGCTGCTGACCCGCACCAGCGACTGCCGCATCTTCCAGCACCTGAGCGCGCCGCAGATCATCAAGCAGGTGTTTCGCGACCTGGGCTTTTCCGACTTCGAGGATGCCCTGAGCCGCAGCTACCGCGAACGCGAATACTGCGTGCAGTACCGCGAGACCAGCTTCGACTTCGTCAGCCGGCTGATGGAAGAAGAAGGCATCTACTATTTCTTCCGCCACGAAGCGCAGCGCCACGTGCTGGTGCTGGCCGACGCCTATGGCGCTCACCCGCAGGTGCCTGGTTACGAAAGCGTGCCCTACTACCCGCCGGACGGGCAGCACCGCGAGCGTGACCACATCAACGACTGGCACCTGGCCCAGGAAGTCCAGCCTGGTTCGCTGGAGCTCAACGACTACGACTTCCAGCGCCCCAGCGCACGCATCGACGTGCGCTCGGCCATGCCACGCCCGCACCAGGCCGGTGACTACCCACTGTACGACTACCCCGGCGCCTACCAGCAAAGCCAGGATGGCGAACACTATGCGCGTACCCGCCTGGAATCGCTGCAGAGCCTGCACGAGCGGGTCGAGCTGCGCGGCAACGCCCGCGGCCTGGGCAGTGGCCACCTGTTCAGCCTCAGCGGTTTCACCCGCCAGGACCAGAACCGCGAGTACCTGATCGTCGGCGCACGCTACTACGTGCATCAGGAGCGCCTGGAAAGCGGCACCGGCAGCAGCGCAGCGCAATTCGAAAGCAACCTCAGCTGCATCGACGCACAACAGAGCTTCCGCCCGCAGGGCAGCACCGTGCGGCCGATCGTGAAGGGCCCGCAGACCGCCGTGGTGGTCGGCCCCGCTGGCGAGGAGATCTGGACCGACCAGTATGGCCGGGTGAAAGTGCACTTTCACTGGGACCGCCACGACCAGTCCAACGAGAACAGTTCCTGCTGGATCCGCGTATCGCAGGCCTGGGCCGGCAAGAACTGGGGCTCGATGCAGATCCCGCGCATCGGCCAGGAGGTGATTGTCAGCTTCCTCGAAGGCGACCCCGACCGGCCCATCATCACTGGCCGCGTCTACAACGCCGAACAGAGCGTGCCCTACGACTTGCCCGCCAATGCTACGCAAAGCGGCATGAAGAGCCGCTCGAGCAAAGGTGGCAGCCCGGCCAACTTCAATGAAATCCGCATGGAGGACAAAAAGGGCGCCGAGCAGATCTACGTACATGCCGAACGCAACATGGACACCGTGGTCGAGCAGAGCGAGACGCTGGCCGTCGGCATCAACCGTACCCAGACGGTGGGCATGCTGGAAACCATCACCATAGGCCAGGACCGCATCCGCGCCGTGCGCCGCGACGACATGTTGCTGGTCGGCGCCAGCAAGACCGATAGCGTCAGCACCAGCTACCTGATCGAAGTGGGCGAAAACCTGCGCCTGGTGTGCGGCAAGAGCGTGATCGAGCTCAACGCCAGCGGCCAGATCAATATCAGCTGCGAGCAGTTCAGCTTCCATGCCAGGCAGAACGGCGAGATCAATACCGACGGCACCCTCGACCTGAACGTCGGCAGTGGTGCGCAGACCGCGCCCGACAACCAGGGCGTGAAAAAGACCATCGACGACTCGGTGAAGGCGATCTTCTCCGGCTCCGACCAGTAACGAGACCTGTCATGAGTTATCGCGTCAACGAATTCCGCCTGGCCTTGCCCGATGCCGCCGTGCAGGACAGCAGTATCAACATCCTGCGCTTCGAGGCGCTGGCTACCTCGCTGATCATCAGCCGCAGCCTGCTGGCCGAAGGCGAAACCTTGCAGAGCAATTTCGATGGCCAATTGCAGCGCCTGCAGCAGCAGGTCAAGGACCTGCGCATGCAACCCGCCCAGGCGGTGCAGGTAGGCGCCGGGCAGGCGATCGCCGCCATCGAGCTGAGCAGCCAGTTCAGCAAGGGCCAGGAGAAGGTCTATCAGTACCAGCTGGCCCTGGTGCTGCCTGGCACGCGCAAGATGTTTGCCCTGAGCTACGTCAAGGCCAGCCCGCTGGGTGCGACCGAAGCGGCGCACTGGGCAAGCATCAAGCAGTCGCTCGACTTCGACAACCTGGGCTGATCGCGCACCATGTCCGACGCTCTGTGGGCCGCCCGCGAAGGCGACGCGCTGATGCACACCTCGATGCTGGCCGACATCGTCGGGGGTGTGCTGGAAATCGCCGCCACGGTGGCCATCGGCGCCCTGGCCACCGCTGCCGTGGCGGCGGCATTCGGCCTGACCGTGGCCACCGGTGGCCTGGGTTGCTTCGTGCTGGGCGCAGTGGTCGGCCTGGTGGTCGGTGTGGTCATGGCCAAGACCGGCGCCGATACGGGCCTGAGCCGATTATGCGAGGGCATCGGCAATTTCCTGTTCCCGCCGTCGGTGCAGGCCAACATCATCAGTGGCTCGCCTAACACTCGCACCAACGGCAAGCGCGCGGCCCGTGCCGCCGGCGTCGTCACCGGCCCGCCGGCACCGCTGGAGCAGGCCGGCGCCGAGGCTGGCGAGGCGAAGGAAGAAACCTTCCTCGACATGGCAAAGGGCTTCTTCTCGCAGATGTGGCGGCCGACCGTAGCCACGCCCGCTGCCAATACCTTGCCAGCCCCGGACGACAAGGTACTGTGCAGCAAGCACCCGCCGATGCCACCGCAGTACCTGGCCGAGGGGTCCAGCAAAGTGCTGATCAATGGCCACCCGGCCTGCCGCAGCGGCGACCGCAGCACCTGCGAAGCGGTGATCGTCGATGGCGGCCTGGTGTCGAACAACGTGCGCATCGGTGGCGAGCCGATCGTGGTGCGCGAGATTCGCAGCGGCAAGACGCCGGGCATTGGCCTGGCAGTGACCGCGTTGATGCTGCTGCGCGGGCGTGGCGGCAAGTTCTACAGCAAGTTCGGCTGCATGCTGCTGGGTGGGGTGAGCAGTTTCGTCTCCGGGCAGGTTACCAATGCCATCGTTCAGGCAACGTCCGGCTCACCCAACCCGGTGCACGCGTCTACCGGGGCAAAGATCCTGTGCGGGCCCGACGAGCTGGATTTCAGCCTGCAGGCGCTGCTGCCCCTGGACTGGCAACGGCTCTACAACAGCCGCGACGAGCGCCGTGAAGGGCTGTTCGGCGCAGGTTGGAGCATCGAGTACGAGGTGTTCGTGCAACTGCACCTGGACGCCGATGGCAGCGAGCGCTTGTCGTTTACCGATGAACAGGCTCGGGTCATCGACATGGGCTACATTGCCCGCGCCGATGCCGTGTTCAGCGCCGGTGAAGGATTGAGCGTACGCCGCTCGCAACAGGACGAAATCCTGATCGAGGATATCGACAAAGGGCTGTACCGCCTGTTCCAGCCCTCCCCTGGAAAACCGGGCCACTGGCGCCTGAGCGCCATGGGTGACCGCAACGACAACCGCATCTATCTGGACTATGACGAAAGCGGGCGCCTGATCCGGCTGCGTGACACGTTCGACCTTGTACAGGTCGAGTTGCACTATGCGCCACAGTGGCCACAACGGGTCGCCCGCCTGGAACGTCGCCATGCCGATGGCGACCTGCAGTTGCTGGTCAGTTACCAGTACGACGCCTGTGGCGACCTGGCGGCAGTGTACGACAGCCAGGGCAGGCTGCGCCGCCGCTTTGTCTACGACGAACAACGGCGCCTGGTCGAGCATGAGAACGCTGCTGGTCTGCGCTGCTTCTACGAATGGGCATTGACCGAAGACGACTGGCGGGTGGTGCATTACAGGAGCAGTGGCGGTGATGAGTACCAGTTCGAGTACGACATCCCTGCGCGCACGACCCGGATCACCGATGGCTTGCAACGTGTCAGCACGCGACGCTGGAATGCCCAGTACCAGATCACCGAATACATTGATGCAGTCGGCGCGACCTGGCGGTTTGAATGGGACGACGAGCGTCAGTTGCTCGCAGCGGTCGATCCGATGGAAGGGCGCTGGCAGTACTTTTACGATGCTTCGGGCAACCTGACCCAGACCGTCGACCCGCTGGGGCGCAGCGAATCGACGCAGTGGCTGGAGCATTGGTCGCTGCCGCGCTCGACGATGGACCCGGCCGGCAACAGCTGGCAGTACCGCTATGATCCGCGCGGCAACTGTATCGGCGAAACCGACCCGCAAGGTAACGTCACGCAGTACCGCTACGACCACCGTGGCCAGCCGACCGAGATCATCGACCCCGCAGGGCATTCGCGAACCCTGCGCTGGAGCGACCTGGGACTGCTGCTGCAGGAAACCGACTGCTCCGGCCACATCACACGCTATCGTTATGACCGCAACGGCCATTTGCTGTCAGTGACCGATGCGTTGAGCGAACGTACCGAGTTCGAGTACGACAGCGATGGCCTTCTGCTTGGCGTGACACGGCCAGACGGTACCCGCGAAGGTTATCGCTACGATGAGGCAGGAAGACTGACGCAAGCGATCGACCCCGCTGGTGGTATCACCGCGTACCGCTTCGATGCCCGTGGTGTCCTGCTCCAGTCCATCGACCCGCAAGGACGCACGCTTGACTACCAGGTCGACCCCTACGGTCGACTGCTGTCGCTGACCAACGAAAACGGCGAGCACTTTTACTTCCGGTGGGATGCCGCCAATCGCCTGGTCCGCGAGCAGTTTCTCGATGGAACCGCCAGGGAGTACCGTCACGACCCGTTGCACAATGTGGTGCAGGTGGCCTACACCCCGACGCCCGGCAACAGCTCGGTCGAGCCGATCGTCCACCGCCTGGAACGTGATGCCCTGGGTCGTCTGATTACCAAGACGACCGCGGATGGCGTTACCACCTATGGCTACGATGAGCTCGACAACCTTACCGAGGTTCATTTCGACGATGCTGCCGGCAACAGCGAAACCCTGCAATTGTGCTTTGACGCGCTGGGACAACTGGTCGAGGAGCACAGTGGCAACGGCGTACTGCGCCATCGCTACGATGAGTTGGGCAACCTGTGCCGCACCCAGTTGTTCGATGGCCGCTGGATCAACCGCATGTACTACGGAAGCGGTCACCTGCACCAGATCAACCTGGACGGACATGTCATCAACGACTACGAACGCGATCGCCTGCACCGGGAAGTGCAGCGTACCCAGGGCGCGCTGCTCACACATCAGGAGTATGACCGCAACGGACGTTTGCGCACCCGCAGATGCAGGCCCGCCAGCCAACCCGTGCAATTACCCGCACCTTTCCAGCAACGCTTCGAATACGACCCGCGCGATGACCTGAACCGGCGCGTGCGGCAGGTAGCCGGCCAGGTGCAGCATGACCAGATCATCCAGCTTGATGCTGGTGGGCGCCTGATGGGCAGTCATGACATTGCCAACGGCAATCATGAAACCTACCGCTACGATGCCGCCGGCAACCTGCTGGATGCCACGGCCAATGCGCCAGTTCTGCACGACAGGTTGCTGGCGTACCAGGACAAGCGCTACCGCTACGACGCCTTTGGCCGCCTGGTGGAAAAGCGCAGCAGCCGGCGCGGCATACAGCATTTCAGCTACGACGCAGAGCACCGCCTGGTAGAGGTACGCACTCGCCAGGCAGGGCGGGAACGCAGTGTACGCATGCGTTACGATCCGCTCGGGCGGCGGGTGGAAAAAAGCGAACATGATGGTGCCGGGCAGCTGCTCGATCAGACGCGCTTTGCCTGGGACGGATTACGCCTGTTGCAGGAACAGCGCCATGGCCAGGTAAGCCTGTACCTGTACGAGGGTGACGGCTATGAGCCGCTGGCACGCATCGACGGCAGCGGGCCGAACCAGCAGGTGCTGCACTTCCATAATGACCTCGGGGGGCTCCCGGAGTGGCTGACCGATGAACAGGGACGCGTGGTATGGCAGGCCAGCTATCTGGGCTGGGGTTCTACCCTCGATGAGTCCCGCCAGGCCAGTTGCCTGCAGGAACAGAATCTGCGCTTCCAGGGGCAATACCTGGATCGGGAGACCGGGTTGCATTACAACACCTTCAGGTTCTATGACCCGGAGGTAGGCCGCTTTACCCAGCCTGACCCGATTGGCCTGTCTGGTGGTCACCAACTGTACCGGTATGCGCCAAACCCGGTGACATGGGTCGATCCATTAGGTTGGCTGACCTTGACCGGTTATACCAAGGGCGGTATCAAGCGAACCACCGAAGCCTGGCGCAGCAGGCATGGTCCGGCGTCAATGCGTGACCACCACATGATCCCGCAAGAAATGTGGCGAGAAGACCGCGATTTCCGTAACCAGATGAAAGCTGCCGGAATTCGCAACCCCAAACGCTACATCGACCAGCAGATCTCGCGCATTCCGAACGCATTCCACGCCGACATTCACGCCAAAGGTTGGAACGAGGACTGGAAGAAGTGGTTCAACAACAACGCGAACTTCACCAAGAAGGACCTGCAAAAGCAGATCAAGGTGATGATGCGCCAATACAATGTACCCAAGGCGACGAGGAACCATGTGCGTCGCTACGGCAAGAATGGCAAGGGCTGCGGAGGCTGACATGAACATCTATCACTTGGACAACGCGCCGACTCCCTGGGGAGACTGGGGCGCGGTACTGCTCCAGGGCATGATCGCCTGGGACGAAGATACCGATGTAGACAGCATCGAGCGGGCCGGCCCGTACACCCCGGCCGCCTACATACGTTCGGGTTCGCTGGTGCTCACCCAGCCGGTCAAGGAAGCCCTGGAAAAAAGCGGCCTGAAGGGGATCGGGCGTTACGAGCACCTGGAGAAGACCCATATCGTTCACATCGACTGGCTGCACTGGGATACCAGCAAGCCCATTACCGATTACCTCGATCTGGAAGGCGGGCCGAGCTCGATCATCGACTCCCTGCCGCATGACCCTGAGCTTGCCAAGCGCATGCCGGAGTACTGGCAGGTATTCGTGGTGGGCAAGCTCAACCTGCTCAAGGACCCACAGCATGAACCTGCCGACCTCGGCCAGTATCTCAAGGTGCTCAAGGCCGACGAGCAAGCCGATTTCTTCAAAGGGGATGTCTATCGTGGGTACTTCCTGAGCGAACGAGCCAAGGAGTGGCTGGAACATCAGTGCCCAGGTTGCTTTACATTCACCCTGCTCGGTTGAATCAGTCCAGCTGCCGAGCCCTCAGTTCCTGCGCCAGCATGTCAATGAAGGCGCGGACCTTGGCCGAACCGTACTTGCTCTCCCGGTGCAGTATATGGATTGGCCACGGCGCCTCTTCGTATTCGGCAAGGATCACCTGCAACTGCCCACTGGCCATCTCTTCCGCGACCTGATACGACAGCAGGCGGGCAATGCCCAACCCGCCGCTGGCAGCGGCGATTGCCCCGTCATTGCTGGTCACTGTCAAGCGAGGCTTCATGCGCACCAGAGTCGGCTCATCGGTTACTCCGAAACGCCAGCCGGCTCGCGGCGACAGGTTGGTGGTACCGATCACCGCATGCTCCGCCAGGTCGGACGGGTGCTTCGGCACCCCGTGGCGCGCCAGGTACTCGGGAGAGGCGCACAGCATGCGCCGGACCCTGCCCACCCGCAGTGCTTTGAGCCCGGAGTCAGGCAAGGGGCCGATACGAACAGCCACATCCATGCCCTCTTCGACCATGTTGACGATGCGGTCGAGGAAGTAGGCGGAAACGTCAACCTCGGGGTACTGCTGCAGGTAGTGGACGATGCACGGCATGACGAACTTCTTGCCGAACAGGATGGGCGCAGTGACGGCCAGGTCGCCCTTGGGCGTGGCGTTGATGCCGGCGGCGGCTTCGTTGGCCTCGTTGATGCTGGCGAGGATATGCCGGGTGTCTTCCAGGTAGCGGCCCCCGGCTTCGGTCAGGCGTACGCTACGGGTGGTGCGCAGCAGCAGCTTGACCCCCAGCTGATCTTCCAGGGCGCTGACGGCACGGGTGACCGCGGCTGGGGAGATGTCCAGGCGGCGGGCAGCGGCGGCGAAGCTTTCCAGCTCGCCTACGGCGACGAACACCTTCATCAGGTGGATCTGGTCCATGCGGGCTCCTGGGGCTATGAAGTACCGGAATTATCTTTCATCTGAGCGTTTTGGACAGGGGACCGAGCACGATCAGATATCCAGCACCAACGCCTGCCCCCCCTCCTCGACCCGGGCCGGCACGGCACAGCAGATCAGCACCGAGCCCGCCTCCGGCAGCTCGGCCGGCGGGGTCGGGTAATGCACCTGGCCACTGACCAACCGGGTCTTGCAGGTACCACACGACCCACCTCGGCAACTGAACTCCGGCGACAATCCGCGAGCCTCGGCCAGTTCCAGCAGCGTCCCGCTACCCGGCGCCCAGCGCGCCTCCTTGGCTGAAGCCGCAAAGTACACCGGTACCG
The DNA here is from genome assembly GCF_036784815.1 of Pseudomonas sp. TE3-3-F2023. Classification (NCBI taxonomy): domain Bacteria; kingdom Pseudomonadati; phylum Pseudomonadota; class Gammaproteobacteria; order Pseudomonadales; family Pseudomonadaceae; genus Pseudomonas; species Pseudomonas sp. TE3-3-F2023. The sequence continues at coordinate 5,253,553 of NZ_CP145113.1, forward strand.
GCTCGCTGGCAGCAGGTGGTTGCTGCAGGGTGGGCTGGTCATCGTCGGTGTGCCGCCGGAGCGTCGACGGGCCAAAGGCTTCGGCATGGATCCGCGCATCCGGCACATGCACCCCGCGCAGCCCTTCATACAGGTCCTGAGTAAAACTGCCCGGGCCGCACAGGTAGAAATCGTAGTCGTCCAGCGCCAGCGTCGCCTTAACCTGCTCGATACCCAGCCGACCGGCAAACTCGTAATCACGCCCCGCCAGTGCATCCTCTTCCGGCTGGCTCAGGGCGCGGTGCACGTGCAGCAGGCCGCCGGCCTGTTGCCGCAAGCTTGCCAGCTCCTCACGGAACGGCAGGTCGGCCAGGCTGCGTGCACCATGGAACAGATGAATGCGCCGTGCCTGACCCTTGCTCAACTGCTCGCGCAGCATGGCCAGTAACGGCGTGATACCCACACCCGCGCCAATCAGCACCAGCGGCCGTGTGCTCTGCTGGTCCAGTGTGAAGCTGCCCATCGGCGGGCGCACGTTCAGCACATCGCCTGCCACGACGCGCTCATGCAGGTGCCGCGAGGCCGGGCCCTGCGCTTTGACGCTGATGCGCAGATAACCGTCGGAAGGCGCGCTGGACAGGCTGTAGGTGCGGATCAGCGCCGCTTCGCCGTCGAGCTGGACTTGCACCGGAACATGCTGCCCCGGCGCAAAGGCCATTGCACTGCCAGCAGGAGGCTCAAGGTAGAACGAGCGGATATCACGGCTTTCCTGCTCCACCCGCAGCACACGCCAGGCCTGCCATTGGCGCTGCCGCTGGCGTTGCTGCAGGCGTATGTCGGCCTCGGCCCAGGTGCCGGTCATCAGGCTGGTCGGCGCGTACTCCTTGAAGGCCCAACGCAAGGAAACGGCAGCCGGGCGGCACACCACCTGCTCGATCTCCAGCGTCCACAAGCGCTCGGCACCTTCGAATGCCTGGATGGCGGGGCTGTCCAGCAGCAACTCGGCATGCCCGTATAGCTGCAACACGTTGCCGTTGCTGAAATCGATGAACAGCAACCCTGCTTGCGGGTTCACCAGCAGGTTGCCCAAGGTGTTGAAGTGCAGGTTGCCAGCATAGTCGGGAATGGTCAGGCGGTTGCCTTCGACCTTGATGAACCCGGGCCGCCCGCCACGGTGGGAGACATCCACCGAGCGCTGGCCGTCGTCATGCTCGACATAGCTGGCGACAAAGAAGGTGTCGGCTGCCTGGATCATGCTGACAGCCGAGGCATCGAGTGTCGTCGCATCGACACGCCCTTGGGCGGGTTCCGCGACACGGGTGTAGTCACGCAGCTGGATGTACTGCGGGCAGTTGCCAAAGGATTGCTCCACAGTCACCTGCAGTTGCCCATCGCCGGCCTGGCGGATCTGCCCGTTGAGGCGGTTGCGCCGGCGGGTGTGCAGTTCGATCCCCAGCAGGCCGACCGCCTGCCCGGCAGCCAGCCCCTGGGTAGCGGGATCGTCTGCTGGCAGTTGAGTGTCGATCGTCAGCTGGCGCGGGTCCGGCGAGCTGACGAAACCTTCCGGCCCTTCCAGCAGCGTTGCCCAGGGCCGCCCCAGTGCGTCCACACTGGCGGCGACCATGAACGGCAACTGGTGATAGAAAATACGATGCTGGTCGGGCATGTAGTCACGAATGACCTTCTGCCCGAACGCCTCCATGCGCTCCGCGACACCGACTTTTTCCTGCAGGGTCTTCTCCCCCGCATGCCAAGGCGAGGAGTGGTGGTCCGGGTTCTGTTGCATGGCGGCGTTCCTCGCTGTGGCGGGATGTCAGGCGCTGGTCTGCAGGCCGATCACGGTGCGTGGCATGGGCACGAAGCCCGGCAGCGCCTCGACCCGCGCAAGCCAGCTGCGTACGTTGGCATAGGGCTCCAGAGACACATTGCCTTCCGGTGCGTGGGCGATGTACGAGTAGTTGGCGATGTCTGCGATGGTCGGGGTACTACCCGCCAGGAAGGGTGCCTTGGCCAGTTCGGCGTCGATCACCTTGAGCAAGGTGTGGGCGCGGGTAATCACTTCATCGGTATTGAACGAAGCACCGAATACCGTCACCAGGCGGGCAGCGGCAGGGCCGAATGCCAGCGGGCCGGCAGCGATCGACAACCAGCGTTGTACGCGGGCGGCGGCGGCAGGTTCTTCGGGCAGCCAGGTGCCGTTGTCGTACTTCTTCGCCAGGTAGACGAGAATGGCGTTGGAATCGGCAATCACCGTGCCGTTGTCATCAATGACCGGCACCTGGCCGAACGGGTTCAGCGCCAGGAAGTCGGGCTGTTTGTGTGCACCTTTGGCCAGGTCGACAAAGACCAGCTCGGTGGGCAGCTTCAGCAGCGAAAGCATCAGCTCGATGCGGTGGGCGTGGCCGGACTTGGGGAAGTTGTAAAGCTTGATCGGGTTCGACATGGGCTTGGCTCCTGGTCAGCTCCGGGGTGGGCTGATGGAGCACATGCTGCACGGGTTCGCCTGGCAACAGAATCAGTGCGCCAGGGAAACCATAATTTCACATGGCGGAATAATCGTGGCACACGCGCCGGCCAGAGCCCCTGCAAGCGTCCGCCTCAGGGGCACCCGCTGGATTCAGTGCCGGTTGAAGTACCGGAATAATCCACGTGCAGCCTCGACCACCTTCGGTACGCAGGCCTGGATGTCCTCTTCGCTCATCTGGTCCAACAGCTCGAAGTTATCCTCCAGCCCATGCAGCGAAATGGCCTTGAGCAACTGATCCTGCTCCGCAGGCAGCGGCTCCCAGCCAGCGACCTGAGTGCCGCGCATGTAGCCAAAGCACCACTCCTCCATCACGACCACCGTGCCCTGCTCGCCTTCGCTTTCCTCGAACAATGGCTCGAACCGGTCGATGTCATCGCTCAGCTCTTCGGCTACCTGGTTGGCGTAGCGCAGCATCAACGCCGTATAGGCCTCTTCATGCGCCGGCTTCTTGAATTTCGGCACCTTGCCACCTGCCACCACGGGCAGCCATTGCTCCGGGGTGACGGTGACCGGCGAGCTGGCCAGCGCCGTGAAAAAGCCATTGAGCTCGGCCAGGTTCAGCACCGAGTAATCGTTGCCGTAGGTGATCAGCAGGTCTTCGAGGCGGTCGAGTTCTTTTTCGCTGAGGGCGGGTAGCATGGGTGGACATCCTGGGAAGCAAAAGTGTGTGCACCCTAGCACAGAACCGTCCAAGGGCTACCCGCGGTTGCAGAAACACGGGCAGCCAAGCGTCAACATAAAGGGGTTATTGCCATCAGCCGACAGCCACCGGATCGGGAAATACCGGTGACCGCCGGATAGGCATCAACTGGACTGTTACGCTTTACACCGCCAGCGCGCGCTCACGCAGCTCGCTGTTGAGGATGCGGTCGTTTTCGCTGTAATCGACCGGGCAGTCGATCACGTGCACGCCTGGGGTCTTGATGCAGTGCTCGAGCAGCGGCAGCAGGCCTTCTGCGCTTTCCACGCGGTGGCCGTTGGCACCATAGGCTTCGGCGTATTTGACGAAGTCCGGGTTGCCGTAGTCCAGGCCGAAATCGGTGAAGCCCATGTTCGCCTGCTTCCAGCGGATCATGCCGTAGCCGTCGTCACGCAGGATCACCACGGTGATGTGCATGCCCAGGCGTACCGCGGTTTCCAGCTCCTGGCTGTTCATCATGAAACCGCCGTCGCCACAAACCGAAATTACCGGGCGGTCCGGGTGCACCAGGTGCGCGGCCATGGCCGATGGCAAGCCGGCGCCCATGGTCGCCAAGGCGTTGTCCAGCAGCACGGTGTTCGGCTTGTGCGCCTTGTAGTTGCGGGCGAACCAGATCTTGTAGATGCCGTTGTCCAGGGCAACGATGCCTTCGGACGGCAGCACGCGACGGATGTCGGCGACCATGCGCTGCGGGTAGACCGGGAAACGGTCGTCATCGGCACCTTCGGCGATCTGCGCTTCGTTGGCTTCACGGATCGCCATCAGGCGGGTGAAGTCCCAGTGCGTGGTGTCGGTCAGCGCTTCGCTGATCTGCCATACGGCGTTGGCGATGTCGCCGATCACTTCCACCTGCGGGAAGTACACGGCATCGACTTCGGCAGAGCGGAAGTTGATGTGGATGACCTCGGTGCCGCCACGGACCATGAAGAACGGCGGCTTTTCGATCACGTCGTGGCCGATGTTGACGATCAGGTCGGCGGCTTCGACGGCGCGGTGCACGAAGTCACCCGACGACAGTGCGGCGTTGCCCAGGAAGCGTGGGTGACGCTCGTCGACCACACCTTTGCCCATCTGGGTGGTGATGAACGGAATGCCGGTCTTGTCGATCAGTTGCTTGAGGACCTTGGCGGTCATCTTGCGGTTGGCGCCGGCGCCGATCACCAGGATCGGGTTGCGGGCTTTCTGCAGTTTTTCCACGGCGGCTTCGATGGCCTTGTGCTCGGCCAGCGGGCGACGGCTCAGGCTAGGCGGAATCGGCAGGCTTTCGGTCTGCTCGGCAGCGATGTCTTCCGGCAGCTCCAGGTGGACCGCACCCGGCTTCTCTTCTTCGGCCAGACGGAAGGCTTCGCGCATACGGGCTGGGATGTTGTCGGCGGAAGCGAACTGGTGGGTGTACTTGGTGATGGGGTCCATCATGCCGCACACGTCGATGATCTGGAAACGGCCCTGCTTGGACTTCTTGATAGGCTTCTGGCCGGTGATCATCATCATCGGCATGCCGCCCAGGTAGGCGTAGGCGCTGGCGGTGACCAGGTTGGTGGCGCCAGGGCCGAGGGTCGACAGGCTGACGCCGGTCTTGCCGGTCAGGCGGCCATAGGTGGAGGCCATGAAACCTGCGGACTGCTCGTGACGGGTCAGCACCAGCTTGATCTTCGACTTGCGCAGGGATTCGAGCAGGTCGAGGTTTTCCTCACCGGGAATGCCGAACACATACTCGACACCTTCGTTTTCCAGGCATTGCACAACGACATCGGCGGCCTTGGCCATCTTGCTTGCTACCTCAAGTGATGGGACGGTGGAAGTCCGGAAATGCGCAGCACGGTACGCTGGCATCGCTCAGCACGGGGCCAGGAGTGCCCCGAACCAAAGTCTTGACGTAGGGTAGATACGGGAAAGTCACGTGAATGTGACAGGAATATTGTCGCAGCCTGGGTATTTTGCGGTCGGGCTGGGAGCGGACTGGTGCGCAAAACGGGCGAAGTGGTGGATGGCACCGGCTTTGCCGGTGTTCGCGGGTGAACCCGCTCCCACAGAGGGGGGTGCAGGCCTGGGATTGGTAGGCCAGAAAGACAAAACCCCTACCTGCATGTGCAGATAGGGGTTTTGCGAAATGAATCTTGACGATGACCTACTCTCACATGGGGAAACCCCACACTACCATCGGCGATGCATCGTTTCACTACTGAGTTCGGGATGGGATCAGGTGGTTCCAATGCTCTATGGTCGTCAAGAAATTCTGTTGCCAGAATGTCCAGATGGACAGCCCAGCGAATCCGGATATGCGATATTTGTGATGTTGCGAACTTTCGGTTCTTTCGTCTTCACCACCGCAATCTGCGCTAGCAAATTGCTTGGGTGTTATATGGTCAAGCCTCACGGGCAATTAGTATTGGTTAGCTCAACGCCTCACAGCGCTTACACACCCAACCTATCAACGTCGTAGTCTTCGACGGCCCTTCAGGGGATTCAAGATCCCAGTGAGATCTCATCTTGAGGCAAGTTTCCCGCTTAGATGCTTTCAGCGGTTATCTCTTCCGAACATAGCTACCCGGCAATGCCACTGGCGTGACAACCGGAACACCAGAGGTTCGTCCACTCCGGTCCTCTCGTACTAGGAGCAGCCCCTCTCAAATCTCAAACGTCCACGGCAGATAGGGACCGAACTGTCTCACGACGTTCTAAACCCAGCTCGCGTACCACTTTAAATGGCGAACAGCCATACCCTTGGGACCGGCTTCAGCCCCAGGATGTGATGAGCCGACATCGAGGTGCCAAACACCGCCGTCGATATGAACTCTTGGGCGGTATCAGCCTGTTATCCCCGGAGTACCTTTTATCCGTTGAGCGATGGCCCTTCCATACAGAACCACCGGATCACTAAGACCTACTTTCGTACCTGCTCGACGTGTTTGTCTCGCAGTCAAGCGCGCTTTTGCCTTTATACTCTACGACCGATTTCCGACCGGTCTGAGCGCACCTTCGTACTCCTCCGTTACTCTTTGGGAGGAGACCGCCCCAGTCAAACTACCCACCATACACTGTCCTCGATCCGGATAACGGACCTGAGTTAGAACCTCAAAGTTGCCAGGGTGGTATTTCAAGGATGGCTCCATGAGAACTGGCGTCCCCACTTCAAAGCCTCCCACCTATCCTACACAAGCAAATTCAAAGTCCAGTGCAAAGCTATAGTAAAGGTTCACGGGGTCTTTCCGTCTAGCCGCGGATACACTGCATCTTCACAGCGATTTCAATTTCACTGAGTCTCGGGTGGAGACAGCGCCGCCATCGTTACGCCATTCGTGCAGGTCGGAACTTACCCGACAAGGAATTTCGCTACCTTAGGACCGTTATAGTTACGGCCGCCGTTTACCGGGGCTTCGATCAAGAGCTTCGCTTGCGCTAACCCCATCAATTAACCTTCCGGCACCGGGCAGGCGTCACACCCTATACGTCCACTTTCGTGTTTGCAGAGTGCTGTGTTTTTAATAAACAGTCGCAGCGGCCTGGTATCTTCGACCGGCATGGGCTTACGGAGCAAGTCCTTCACCCTCGCCGGCGCACCTTCTCCCGAAGTTACGGTGCCATTTTGCCTAGTTCCTTCACCCGAGTTCTCTCAAGCGCCTTGGTATTCTCTACCTAACCACCTGTGTCGGTTTGGGGTACGGTTCCCAGTTATCTGAAGCTTAGGAGCTTTTCTTGGAAGCATGGTATCAACCACTTCGTCGCCTAAAGGCAACTCGTCATCAGCTCTCGGCCTTGAAATCCCGGATTTGCCTAAGATTTCAGCCTACCACCTTAAACCTGGACAACCAACGCCAGGCTGGCCTAACCTTCTCCGTCCCTCCATCGCAATAACTGGAAGTACAGGAATATTAACCTGTTTTCCATCGACTACGCTTTTCAGCCTCGCCTTAGGGACCGACTAACCCTGCGTCGATTAACGTTGCGCAGGAAACCTTGGTCTTTCGGCGTGCGAGTTTTTCACTCGCATTGTCGTTACTCATGTCAGCATTCGCACTTCTGATACCTCCAGCAAGCTTCTCAACTCACCTTCACAGGCTTACAGAACGCTCCTCTACCGCGTCATCAAAGATGACACCCGTAGCTTCGGTGCATGGTTTGAGCCCCGTTACATCTTCCGCGCAGGCCGACTCGACTAGTGAGCTATTACGCTTTCTTTAAAGGGTGGCTGCTTCTAAGCCAACCTCCTAGCTGTCTAAGCCTTCCCACATCGTTTCCCACTTAACCATGACTTTGGGACCTTAGCTGACGGTCTGGGTTGTTTCCCTTTTCACGACGGACGTTAGCACCCGCCGTGTGTCTCCCATGCTCGGCACTTCCAGGTATTCGGAGTTTGCATCGGTTTGGTAAGTCGGGATGACCCCCTAGCCGAAACAGTGCTCTACCCCCTGGAGTGATACATGAGGCGCTACCTAAATAGCTTTCGAGGAGAACCAGCTATCTCCGAGCTTGATTAGCCTTTCACTCCGATCCACAGGTCATCCGCTAACTTTTCAACGGTAGTCGGTTCGGTCCTCCAGTCAGTGTTACCTAACCTTCAACCTGCCCATGGATAGATCGCCCGGTTTCGGGTCTATACCCAGCGACTAAACGCCCTATTAAGACTCGCTTTCGCTACGCCTCCCCTATTCGGTTAAGCTCGCCACTGAATATAAGTCGCTGACCCATTATACAAAAGGTACGCAGTCACCTAACAAAGTAGGCTCCCACTGCTTGTACGCATACGGTTTCAGGTTCTATTTCACTCCCCTCTCCGGGGTTCTTTTCGCCTTTCCCTCACGGTACTGGTTCACTATCGGTCAGTCAGTAGTATTTAGCCTTGGAGGATGGTCCCCCCATATTCAGACAAAGTTTCTCGTGCTCCGTCCTACTCGATTTCATTGACAAGAGATTTTCGTGTACGGGGCTATCACCCACTATGGCCGCACTTTCCAGAGCGTTCCACTAATCTCAAATCAACTTAAGGGCTGGTCCCCGTTCGCTCGCCACTACTAAGGGAATCTCGGTTGATTTCTTTTCCTCAGGGTACTTAGATGTTTCAGTTCCCCTGGTTCGCCTCTTGCACCTATGTATTCAGTACAAGATACTCAGCTTGTGCTGAGTGGGTTCCCCCATTCAGAGATCTCTGGATCACAGTCTGTTTGCCGACTCCCCAAAGCTTATCGCAGGCTACCACGTCTTTCATCGCCTCTGACTGCCAAGGCATCCACCGTATGCGCTTCTTCACTTGACCATATAACCCCAAGCAATCTGGTTATACTGTGAAGACGACATTCGCCGAAAATTCGCATGTTGCTCTTTCGAGCAGAACTCACAAATTTTACCTTAGCCTGATTAACCAGCAGTGAAACTGGTCATCAGTCTATATCTATCACATATCCGAATTTTTAAAGAACGATCTGACAAAAGTCAGAAATCAACATTCGAAGCGAATGCTCATTTCTGAGTTTGATCAAGCAGTACAACAAAAGTGGTGGAGCCAAGCGGGATCGAACCGCTGACCTCCTGCGTGCAAGGCAGGCGCTCTCCCAGCTGAGCTATGGCCCCGCATATTGGTAGGTCTGGGCAGATTTGAACTGCCGACCTCACCCTTATCAGGGGTGCGCTCTAACCAACTGAGCTACAGACCTATATAGGGTCTTGATCGTCTTCAACCATGAATCAAGCAATTCGTGTGGGAGCTCATCAGCAGGCTGATGTCGTCGATTAAGGAGGTGATCCAGCCGCAGGTTCCCCTACGGCTACCTTGTTACGACTTCACCCCAGTCATGAATCACACCGTGGTAACCGTCCCCCCGAAGGTTAGACTAGCTACTTCTGGTGCAACCCACTCCCATGGTGTGACGGGCGGTGTGTACAAGGCCCGGGAACGTATTCACCGCGACATTCTGATTCGCGATTACTAGCGATTCCGACTTCACGCAGTCGAGTTGCAGACTGCGATCCGGACTACGATCGGTTTTGTGAGATTAGCTCCACCTCGCGGCTTGGCAACCCTCTGTACCGACCATTGTAGCACGTGTGTAGCCCAGGCCGTAAGGGCCATGATGACTTGACGTCATCCCCACCTTCCTCCGGTTTGTCACCGGCAGTCTCCTTAGAGTGCCCACCATAACGTGCTGGTAACTAAGGACAAGGGTTGCGCTCGTTACGGGACTTAACCCAACATCTCACGACACGAGCTGACGACAGCCATGCAGCACCTGTGTCAGAGCTCCCGAAGGCACCAATCCATCTCTGGAAAGTTCTCTGCATGTCAAGGCCTGGTAAGGTTCTTCGCGTTGCTTCGAATTAAACCACATGCTCCACCGCTTGTGCGGGCCCCCGTCAATTCATTTGAGTTTTAACCTTGCGGCCGTACTCCCCAGGCGGTCAACTTAATGCGTTAGCTGCGCCACTAAAATCTCAAGGATTCCAACGGCTAGTTGACATCGTTTACGGCGTGGACTACCAGGGTATCTAATCCTGTTTGCTCCCCACGCTTTCGCACCTCAGTGTCAGTATCAGTCCAGGTGGTCGCCTTCGCCACTGGTGTTCCTTCCTATATCTACGCATTTCACCGCTACACAGGAAATTCCACCACCCTCTACCGTACTCTAGCTCGCCAGTTTTGGATGCAGTTCCCAGGTTGAGCCCGGGGCTTTCACATCCAACTTAACGAACCACCTACGCGCGCTTTACGCCCAGTAATTCCGATTAACGCTTGCACCCTCTGTATTACCGCGGCTGCTGGCACAGAGTTAGCCGGTGCTTATTCTGTCGGTAACGTCAAAACAGCAAGGTATTAGCTTACTGCCCTTCCTCCCAACTTAAAGTGCTTTACAATCCGAAGACCTTCTTCACACACGCGGCATGGCTGGATCAGGCTTTCGCCCATTGTCCAATATTCCCCACTGCTGCCTCCCGTAGGAGTCTGGACCGTGTCTCAGTTCCAGTGTGACTGATCATCCTCTCAGACCAGTTACGGATCGTCGCCTTGGTGAGCCATTACCCCACCAACTAGCTAATCCGACCTAGGCTCATCTGATAGCGCAAGGCCCGAAGGTCCCCTGCTTTCTCCCGTAGGACGTATGCGGTATTAGCGTTCCTTTCGAAACGTTGTCCCCCACTACCAGGCAGATTCCTAGGCATTACTCACCCGTCCGCCGCTGAATCAAGGAGCAAGCTCCCGTCATCCGCTCGACTTGCATGTGTTAGGCCTGCCGCCAGCGTTCAATCTGAGCCATGATCAAACTCTTCAGTTCAATACTGCTTGGGTTTTTAAGAAACCCTAAACTTGGCTCAGCAATCTCAAATGACTATGTGATTTCTCGCATGGCCACTTGTGATGCTGATAATCTTTGTGGCTATCAGTCCGTACTCACAAGCACCCACACGAATTGCTTGATTCGATTTGTTAAAGAGCGTTTGGTTAAGAGCGTTTGGTCTCAACCGAGGCGCGCATTCTACGCTTTCCTCATTTGCTGTCAAGCGTTTATTTTGAAGTTTTTTACAACCGGTTTCTTTCGAAACCCTTAAACCTCAATAACTTACCGCTTGTCTCGAAGCGTTCAACGCTGCGAGGAGGCGAATAATACGCGCTTTGAGATCAGAGTCAACACCTTGATCTGAAAAAACTTTCTGCCAACGTTTTACTTCCGTCGGCAACTAATGAAAGCGCCGCGAATCTGTAGAGAAACCCCACCCAATGGAGCGTAGCGGCCATGAGCGATGCGCAAAGCGAGAAAACCCCGGGCCTGTCGGCGGACGAGGAGCAGGAAGTCAGCCTCAGTCAGCCGCCCCGAGCGGCAGTACTGCACGAGATCATTCGTTACCAAGGCGATCAGGAGCTGGAACGTACACTCGCCGCACTATGGTGGTCGGCACTCGCCGCGGGCTTGTCCATGGGGCTGTCGCTCATGGCCATGGGCCTGTTCTACGCCCGCCTGCCGGAGGGGGACAGCGCTCAGGTGGTCGCCAGCATCGGCTATAGCGCAGGCTTCCTTGCAGTGATACTGGCGCGTCAGCAGCTGTTCACCGAAAACACCCTGACCGCCGTGTTGCCGGTAATGACTGCCCCTACCCTGGCCAACTTCGGGCGCCTGCTTCGCCTTTGGAGCGTTGTACTGCTTGGCAACCTCGCCGGCACCTTGCTGGTGGCCTGGGTAATGCTGGAACTGCCGATCTTCGACAGCAAGACCGACGTGGCCTTCCTGGAGGTAGGCCGCAAGGTCATGAAGAACGATATCAGCCAGATGTTCGCCAAAGGCATCGTATCGGGGTGGATGATCGCCACCATGGTCTGGATGATCCCGTCGATGGAACACGCCAAGATCTGGATCATCCTGATGATCACCTACCTGATGGCCCTGGGAGACTTCACCCATATCGTGGTCGGCTCGGTCGAGGTGTCCTATCTGGTCTGGGCCGGCGATGAAACCTGGAGCAGCTTCTGGCTCGAGTTCGCCCTGCCGACACTGGCGGGCAACATCATCGGCGGCAGCTTCATCTTCGGCTTGATCAGCCATGCACAGGTGCGCAGCGACAGCGGCAAACCGCCCTCACGGCTACTGAAAGAGGACCAGCTACCCTCCCCGCGCCGCAACAACGGCAACAAATGAACTTCAGCGTGCCGCTACCACGCGCTCGTTCGCCTGGCCGCGCGGACGCACAGGCCGCGGCTGCCACCAGTTCTGCCCGGCGTGCGGAGAATCAAGACTGACGCGCTCTCCCATCTGCGGTGTGCTCAGGCGCACCTGTGCCTGGTTGGCCAGCGCCAGGATGCGCTCGAAGGGCTCCTGCCAGCCGTGGATGGACAGGTCGAAGGTGCCATTGTGAATCGGCAACAGCCAGCGCCCGCGTAGATCCAGATGAGCCTGCAGGCTCTGCTCCGGCTGCATGTGCACATCGGGCCAGGCGACATTGTAGGCCCCGGTCTCGATCAGGGTCAGGTCGAACGGCCCGAATCGCTCGCCAATCTGCTTGAACCCATCGAAGTAGCCGGTATCACCACTGAAGAATACCCGCACATCCTCGTCGACGATCACCCAAGACGCCCACAAGGTCCGGTTGCTGTCCAGCAGCCCACGCCCGGAAAAGTGCTGGGCGGGGGTGGCGACAAAGCGCACGCCCTCGACCTCGCTTTCCTGCCACCAATCCAGCTGCCGCACCTTTGCCGGAGCTACGCCCCAGCTCATCAGCAGGTTGCCTACGCCCAGCGGGGCCAGGAACACACTCGTGCGCGGTGACAGTTGGCGAATCGCCTGTTCGTCCAGATGATCGAAGTGATCATGGGACAGTACCACCGCAGCCAACGGCGGCAACTGGTCCAGCGCCAGGGGCGGCGCATGGAAGCGCAGTGGGCCGGCCCACTGCACCGGCGAGGCACGCTCGGCGAACACCGGGTCGGTAATAAAGAAGCGCCCGCGCAACTTGAGCAATACCGTGGAATGGCCAAGGCGCCACAGGCTGCGGTCAGGTGCGTCAAGCACCTGCTGGCGGGTCATGGGCTGGAGGCTGACCGGTGTGGTCGGCCGGGTCTCCGGCGGCTTGCGCAGGAACAGGTACTTGAGCCCGATGCGCAGCTTCTTCAATACGCCATCCGGTGGCAATGACGCCTGATTGTGAAAACGCCCTTCCCGCTGGGGCGCCGGCTCGCCGGCAAAGTTGGCCAAAGGGACCATCAGCAACACTCCTAGCAACAGGAAAGCGTTCATGCTACCTCACAGTGATCGGATCAACCGTGAATTGGCTTGTAAGGTCATTTTTCGTTGATGAAACACTGTTCAACAATATTCATGCGAGTTATGCGATAAACGGTGCTTCAGCAGAAGAACGATGACCAATATGGATAAACGCAGCGGCAAAGGACTTTCATTCGCCAAACGCATCTACCTGCCGCGTGCCATCGGCCTGGGGATCGGCCTGTTCAGCGTCATGGCCGCCATTGCGCCGCTGTCACCGCCCACATGGGCATGGCTGCTGCTACTGTTCAACGGCTTGTTGTGGCCGCATGTGGCCTACCTGTGGGCCACCCGTTCGGCCGGGCCCTATCAGGCAGAACAGCGCAACCTGGTACTGGACTCCCTGATGGGTGGGTTCTGGACCGCCGCCATGCATTTCAATCCATTGCCCAGCGTGACAGTGCTGTCGATGATGACCATGAACAACGTCGCCGCCGGCGGCAAACGCTTGGTCGTTCGCGGGGTGCTGGCCCAGCTGGCGGGCATGCTCGTCGCCATCCTGCTGCTGGGCCCCGGGCTGCAACTGAACGCGACGCCACTGCAGGTCTATGCCTGCCTGCCGATGCTGACCCTATACCCGCTGGCGCTGGGCTGGGTCTGCTACAAGTTGGCGATCAAGCTGGCCGACCACAAGCGCCGGCTGAGCGCCCTGAGCCTCACCGACAGCCTGACCGGCCTGCTCAACCACGGCGCCTGGAAGGACCTGCTGCTGCTGAAGTTCCAGGCTTGCCAGCAGCAACACGAGCACGCGGTGATTGCCCTGATCGACATCGACCACTTCAAGACCATCAACGACACCTTCGGCCACGTGGTCGGCGATTGTGTGCTGCGCCAGCTCGGCGCCGAGGTGCGGCACAATCTGCGCGAAGGCGACCAGGCCGGTCGCTACGGCGGTGACGAATTCTGCGTGATCCTGCCAGATACAAGCGAAGCCCAGGCCTGCCAGGCCATGGAGCGCCTGCGCGAGCGGGTCGCCAACTACCGCAACCCGCAATTGCCGCACCTGCGCATCAGCCTGAGTATCGGCCTTTCGGCATTCGAGGCCGACCTGGAGTCACCCGAGCACTGGCTCGAACAGGCGGACAAGGCGCTTTACACTGCCAAGCATGCGGGGCGCGACCAGGTCAATTTTGCCCGCAGCGACGCTGCGGCGCTCAGGCTGGCCTATCCTGATTGAACCTCCTTCCTGACTGACTGGCGGGAGGCTGCCTGAAGGAGCCGCTCGCGCATGGCCAGGACCGCCAACCTCCCACCCGCCAGCCCTGCACCGCGCTTCCAGGTGCGTCGACTGATCGCCGGTTTCAGCGCAATTTTCGGCCTGGCCTGCCTGGTCATCCTCGGCGCCCTGTTCAATATCGCAGGTACTCTTGACCATCAGGAGCGCCAGCGCAGTGCCTCTCAGGCAAACAAGGCGCTGGAGCAACGGCTGCTAGCCTCGCGCCAGTTCCTGTCCAGCTACGCCGTGTGGGATGCCGCCTTCGAACACCTGGCGGGCCAGGCCGACTGGAAATGGGCCTATGAAGAAAAGAACGTGGGCGAGTCGCTGTACAGCGCCAGCGGCTATGAAGGCGTGTTCGTGGTGGAGGACGCACGTACCACCTACGGCTTGTTCAAAGGCAAGCCTACCCAGGCGGCGGCCGGTATTTATATTGATGCAGCGCTGCAGCCAATCATCGACCAGGCCCGGGCGGCGGCCATCACCCGTGAACAGATCACCCAATTCGTCCTGTTCAACGGCTGGCCGGCAGTGCTCAGTGCCGCGGCGGTACGCCCGGACCGGGATGTGACCGATAGCGAGGTGCGCCAGGCACCGGTGATGCTGTTCGTCGACCAGCTCACCGAGGAAAAACTGGCGCTGTTGAGCAGCAATGCCGGCCTGACCGGCATGCATGTGGAAAACGATGATGCGGGGGAGCACGGCCACCTGCGCATCGACCTCGGCGATACCGGCTACCACTTGTCCTGGAGCAGCCCGCTGCCGGGGCATCAGCTGCTGCGGGCAGTGTTGCCGCCGCTGGCGGGTGCCTTGCTGATACTCGGCCTGGTCATGCTGTACCTGTTCCGCCATGCCTTGCGCAGTTCGCGGGCGATAGACCTCACGCTCGCCGATCTGCAGCAGAGCAACCAGGCCCTGGAGGCCAGTGAACAACGTTTTCGCGCGGTGGCCGAGTCGGCCTCCGACTGGATCTGGGAAACCGATCGACAACAACGCCTGACCTACCTTTCGCAACGCTTTGTCAACGTCACTGGCTACTCGGTGGACGACTGGCTCGGCCACCCGCTCAATCAGTTGCTGGCCTGCGATACCACGCCGCTCTCGCCGTGGCTGGATGCCCTGGCCGTGGCCGATCCGCAACAACTGGCCAACTTGCGCTGCACCTACCGCGACCAGAATGGCCAGAGCCGCTACTGCCGGATTTCGGCCCGTGCCATCTGGTACGACGGCAAGCCTGTGGGATTTCGCGGCACCGCCAGCGACATCACCGATGAAGTCGACGCTCATGCGCGCATCCAGCACCTTTCGCTGCACGACCCGCTGACCGGGCTGGCCAACCGTAACAAGCTCGCCCGGCATCTCGAGCAAGCCCTGTTGCGCGGCAGTGATTCACCGCCACTGACCTTGCTGCTGCTGGACCTGGACAATTTCAAGCCTATCAACGACTCCCTTGGCCATACCGCCGGCGACGCCGTGCTGCAGGAGGTAGCGACCCGCCTGCGCGACAGCACCCGCGATGGCGACCTGGTCGCGCGCCTGGGCGGCGACGAATTCCTCCTGGTGCTCGGCGGCATGGACAACCGCAGTGAGATCGACCGTTTCTGTGCCCGCCTGATCGCCCTGCTGCAGCAACCGATCATCTTCGACAACCAGCCGCTGCACGTCGGCGCCAGCATCGGTGTCGCCCAGACCCGTACCCAGGGCTTCGATGCCGGTGAGCTGATCCGCTGCGCTGATATCGCCCTGTACCAGGCCAAGGCCGATGGCAAGAACACCTGGCGTTATTTCGCTACCGAAATGAACCAGCAGATCCAGTACCGCCGCCAACTGGAGAACGACATGCGGCGGGCCCTGCGCAACCAGGAGTTCGAGCTGCACTACCAGCCGCGCTACCGCCTCAGCGACCTGCGCATCGTCGCGGTCGAGGCTTTGCTGCGCTGGCAGCATCCGCAGGAGGGGTTGCTGGGGCCGGACACCTTCATTCCGTTGGCCGAACAGAGTGACATCATTGTTGCGCTGGGCCGCTGGGTGCTGCGCGAAGCCTGCCGCACTGCCCATGACTGGCCTGCCGATGTACTGATTTCCGTGAACCTGTCACCGGCGCAGTTCCTGCGTAGCGATGTGGTGGCCGATGTACGCGAGATCCTGCTGGAAACCGCCTTCCCTGCTCAGCGCCTGGAGCTGGAAATTACCGAGAACGTGATGCTCAACGACATCGAAGGCGCGCTGGGCACCATGCTGTCGCTCAAGGAGCTGGGCGTACGCCTTAACATGGACGACTTCGGCACCGGCTACTCGTCGCTGGGCTACCTGCGCACCTACCCGTTCGACAGCATAAAGATCGACAAACGCTTCATCGGCGGGCTGAACAACACCGCCGGCAGCGACCGCGCCGTGGTCCAGGCCATCATCAACCTGGGCGAAGCGATGGGGCTGACGGTGACTGCCGAAGGGGTGGAAAGCGAGCAGCAGCTCAGGGCACTGCAGAAGGACCGTTGTCATGAAGTGCAGGGCTATTACCTGAGCAGGCCGCTGGACAGTGCGGCGCTCGAGGCGTTGCTGCAGCAGGCATCTCAGCGTTCGACACCCTCCCTGTAGCGCGTGGAGGTAACCGTCTTGTCCAGGTTTGATACTTGCACACCCCCTGTGGGAGCGGGTTCACCCGCGAAGAATGCGACGCGGTATATGGCACCGGCTTCGCCGGTGTTCGCGGGTGAGCCCGCTCCCACAGTGATCGTCCAGGTTTTCGGTATTCGAGCGAGGCAGTTACTCCGCTATTACAGAGCGGACTTCCGCTGCAAACTGCGCTCTGCCACGATTTCCGGCAGGTCGCGCCGGCGCAGGTAGGTGCGCAGCGGTTCACCGATGTTCAAACGGTCATCCACATGCTGCTCCAGCAACAGCGCCAGCCGTTCGCGGCACAGGGCCATGCGCTGCCCTTGCTCGGGCCGCCAGACAAACTCGCAGCAGGGCGTGATGCTGGCATCGGCCACATCCATGCCGAACGAATCTTCGGAAAAACGCACGATATGCGCACCGCGCTTGCCATGAAAACCGACAAAGCCCTTGAGCTGGTCGGCTGCGTTGCAGATGTCCTGGGAAGTGATGGCCATGACGTAACCTCGCAATTCAATCGGAAGATACGCACGCCAGGCGGGGAGAGGTTGCCTCTGCCGGGCAACTCGTGACCGGCAGCCTAACGCAAGCCGTGGCACAGGCGCCACGCTTTTCATCGATCAGCGGCCACCGTCAACCTGCGAATGCAGCACCTCGCCCAACCACTGCATGAACGCCTGCACCCTACGTGGCACGTGTCGTTGCCGGGCATACAGCAGTGACACGGGCATGGCCGGGGCCTGCCAGCCTTCCAGTACCGAAACCAGCTCACCGCGCTGCAGGTGTTCGGCCACGCCCACAGCTGGCACCTGGATCAGCCCCAGCCCTGCCAGGCAGGCCGCCGAGTAAGCCTCGGCATTGTTGACCGTGACCACACCGGCCATGGCCTGGAAGTGCAGTTCACCGTCCTGCAGGTATTCGAAACCGGTACTGCGCCCCCCCAGGGTACGCACGTAATGCACCAGATGGTGCTCGGCCAGGTCCTGCAGGGTGCGCGGCACGCCATGGCGGGCAAGGTAGGCTGGGCTGGCACAGTTGCGCATGCTCAGTTGCCCGACCGGGCGCGCCACCACGTCCATGTCATGCAGGGCACCAATGCGCATCACACAATCGAAGCCTTCACGCAGCAGGTCGACCTGGCGATCGGTGCAACTGAGCTCCACCTCCAAACGCGGGAAACGCTGTAGAAACTGCGGCAGCGCCGGGATGATGACCCGGCGGGCCATCATGGTCGGCAGGTCGACCCGCAGGCGCCCGGCAAGCTCGGCATCGTCGGCGCAAAACAGGCTCTCGATCTCATCCATCCCCGACAGCAGGTTCTTGCTGCGCTCGTAAAGCAAGGCGCCATCCTGGGTTGCCTGCACCCGGCGGGTGGTGCGGTTGAACAACTGCGTACCCAGCAAACGCTCCAGCGCCCTGACCTGCTCCGACACGGTCGAACGGGGCAGCCCCAGGCTCTCGGCAGCCAAGGTGAAACTGCTGACCTCACTGACACGCACAAAGGTGCGCAACAACTCCAGCTTGTTCACTTGAACCTCGTCTATCCGGTTTTACCGAACAGTATTTCCATATTTGCTGGATTTAACAGCACAACCACGACCAATAGCCTGTACTCATCAGCCCACCATGAGGTTTTCACCATGACTCGCAAGATTGCCCTGATCACTGGCGCCAGCCGCGGCCTGGGCCGCAACACTGCCGAACACCTGGCCGCACGCGGTATCGATGTCATCGGCACCTACCACAGCAAGGCCGAGGAAGCCCAGGCCGTGGCCGCGCGGCTGGAGCAGGCCGGGGTCAAGGCCGCCATGCTGCAACTGGACGTCAGCGACAGCGCCAGCTTTGCCGCCTTCGCCGAACGCCTTGGAGCAACATTGCAGCAACACTTCGGTCGCGAGCGTTTCGACTTTCTGGTGAACAATGCCGGGATCGGCTTGAACGTGCCATACACCGAAACCAGCGAGGCGCAGTTCGACCAGTTGCTGAATATCCAGCTGAAAGGGCCGTTCTTCCTCACACAGCGCCTGCTGCCGCTGCTGGTCGACAATGGCCGCATCGTCAACATTTCCACCGGCCTGGCGCGCTTTGCGCTGCCGGGGTACGCCGCCTATGCCTCGATGAAGGGAGCGATGGAGGTGCTGACCCGCTACCAGGCCAAGGAACTGGGGGCGCGTGGCATCCGCGTGAACATTCTGGCGCCGGGCGCGATCGAGACTGATTTTGGCGGTGGCGTGGTGCGCGACAACCGCCAGGTGAATGAATACATTGCCGGCAACACGGCGCTGGGGCGGGTGGGCTTGCCGGATGATATCGGAGCAGCGATTGCGCTGTTGCTGGAAGATGGCAATGGCTGGATCAACGGGCAACGGCTGGAGGTTTCAGGCGGGATGTTCCTCTGAGGTCAGTTTTTCCGGGGCCGCTTTGCGGCCCATCGCGACGCAAGGCCGCTCCTAAAAGAATACGCAATCGCACGGGGAATACGCGATCGCCTGTAGGAGCGGCCTTGTGTCGCGATGGGCTGCCCAGCAGCCCCCTTGGCCCTCACGGCCGATTCTGCTCCTCATGCACCTGCACACTGGCCGTCATTCCCGCACTCAGGGTCACCCCCTCCGGCACCTGGTCCAGGCGAATCCTCACCGGTATCCGCTGCGCCAGGCGCACCCAGTTGAAGGTCGGCTCAACCTCCGGCAGCAACTGGCTGTCCGGGTTGCTGTTGCGGTCGGTGATACCACGGCTGATGCTCTCCACATGCCCTTGCATCGGCTCGCCCGCGCCCATCAGCCAAACCTTTACCGCATCCCCCACGCGAATGCGCGGCAGCTTGGTTTCCTCGAAATAGGCCTGGATATAGAAGGTTGAATCGTCCACCAGGGCCATCACCGACTCCCCGGTGTTCACATAGTTGCCCTCGGCCAGGCGCAGGTTGGTGATGTGCCCGCTACGCGGTGCACGCACCTCACTGCGCGCCAGGTTGATTTTGGCAACCTGCAATTGTGCCTCGGCCTCGTGCAACTCACCGCGGGCGATGGCCGCATTGATCTGGGCGTTTTCCCGCAATTCGGCACTGATCGCCTCCGGCCCCAGGGCAGTACGCCGGGCTGCTTCACGCTCGCGCAGGCGCAGTTGTTGGGTACGTGTCTCGGTCACTGCGCTGGCCTGGTCGAAGGCAGCCTGGAAGCGTTCGCGGTCGATGCTCATCAGCAGGTCGCCAGCCTTGACCTGCTGGTTGTCACGGACTTTCAGCTCGCGCACCCAGCCGGATACATCAGGAGCGATCACCACCACATCCGCACGCACACGGGCATCGCGGGTCCAGGGGGTGAGCATGTAGTACTGCCATAACTGATAGCCGGCAAACACGGCAAGGGCTACCACACACAAGGTGATCAGGGTACGTACGGCCGCACGCATCGAAACACTCCTTTATAAAGCTCCCAGCAGTCGCACCACCAGGAACAACACACAAACGAACAACGCCGCGTCGAACAGCGCTTCATGCCAGATCCAGCGCCCCAACGGCGTGGCCTGCACCAGCAGTCGCAGCAACCCGGTAAGTACCAGCGCCAGCAACACATAAACCAGAAAGGGACTGAACAGCACGCCGCCCACTTCCCACTCACGCAACCCCATGGGTTTCCTCCTGCCAGCGGCACCACTTGCCCCAGCTTTTCTGCAGTTGCAGCACCGCCCCTTCGGCCAACCGCAGCGGATCGCTGGAGGGTAGACGGCGCAAGGCGCCAATGAACTGTTCGCTGGCGGCATCCAGGCGCTGCCCACGCCCGGGCGCCGGCCCTTTGGCCAGCACGGCCTCTACCTGCTGCAGGTATTCGCGCTCGGCGCGCCCCAACGGGGCCTGGGCGACCGCCAGGCACATGCGCAGATGCACCAGTTCGTCGCCGATATCCAGGCCGTGCAGGCCATCGTCCCAGCGCTTGCGCTCGTTCTCGGGCAGTTCGCTGGCATGCCGCGCAAGTTGCATCAGGCGGTCGGCCATGCGCCCGCCAAACCAGCTGTCGGCCCCGCGCAGGTCGCGCCGGGTCAGGCGCACCAAGTCGTTCTGGGTCGCCGCGCGCAGGCGCCGGCCCAGCCAGGCCGGGTGGCGAAACACCAACAAACGAAAGGCCATCACCGCCGCCGACACCCCCACCAGCATGGCCAAGGCACTATTGAGCATGGTGGCCACGCCGAACTGCATGGCGTTGAGCGGCGACACCAGCACGATGAAGTGCAGGCAATAGGAGGTAGCCGTGGCCCCGGTCCGCGGGTGAGCCATGCCCAGCGCGCCAAGAAACAGCGGCACGCCCATGCCCAGGCACAGCATGGCGAAGCTGCTCCATTGCGGCAGCAGAATCTGCCCGACCAGAAATGCCGCAGGTATGGCAAGGCAGATTCCGCGCAAAAAGCTCAAGCCGATCTGCGCACCATTCTCGCGGCTGGCGAACAGGCTGCAGACCACGCAGGTCAACACCAGCCCACCCGGTGCCGAAGGCCAGGCGGTAGCCAGCCAGAAGCCGCTCATTACCAGAAAGGCCAGCGCACTGCGTGAGCCGAACAGCAAAGCCCGCGACCAGTCGCGGTGCGCGGCCAGGCCTTGGGACACATCCTTGGGCGCCCTGCCCGCTTCCACATCCTCCAGCGCCTGGCTGGCAGCCATGGCGTAATCCAGCAGCAGCGCCATGCGCGCCAGGCAGAAGTGCTCCGCCGGGCTGATCTGTTCGTCGTGGGCGGCATCCCAGATGCGCTGGCGCAGCAACAACAGGCTCGGCTGGTCGGGCTTGCCCAGCAGTGCGCGCACCTCCTCCAACCAGGGTGCCAGGCTTTCGGCCTGGCGCTCATCAAGTTGCCGCCACTGCCGGCGCACCGAACGGGAAATGCGCAGCAGCACCATCAGTTTCTGGCTCAGGCCGCGAATGGCACGAGCGCGCTGGCGCCCGCGGTTGCCTTCGAACCAGGCGTGTTCGCGTTGGCTGTCGATGGCAACGATACGCCCCAGGCTTTCCAGCAGGCCTTTGCGCGCCTCGTCTTCGCCGCCCAGCATGGCACTGGCGGCCTGCAGGCCGTTCTGCCAGGCCTGGCGGGCCTGCCCGCCCAGTTGCTGCTCTACCCGCATGGGCCAGAGCAAGGCACTGCTGGCGGTGGCACAGAAGATACCCAGGCAGATCTCGGTGCAGCGCGCCACGGCCTGGTCGAAAACCTGCAACGGGTGGTCGATGGCCGGCAGGGCAATGATCGCTGCGGTGTAGCCTGCCAACACGAAGGCATAGGCCCAGGCGCTGCGCAGTTGGGTGGAGGCGGCGGTGCACAGGGCCAGCCACAGGGCCAAGGTGAGCAGGAACAGCCATGGGGTCTGGGCAAACAGGCCGATGAACAGCACCGACGCGAACGTGCCGACCAAGGTACCGGCCAACCGCGCCAGGCCCTTCTGCACCACCATGCCCGACAACGGCTGGGCGACGATGAAAGCGGTCATCAGTGCCCAGGACGGTTGCTCCAGCCCCCAGCGCATCGCCAGCCACAGCGCCAGCCCGCCACCGAGCAGGGTCTTGATGGCGAACTTGAGGGCGAGGCTGCTAGGGGCGAACAGGGCCTGGAGGGTGATGGGCACGAGACGGACCTTGCGGGGATGGTCTTGTAGAAAGATAGACAATGGTGGGAAGGATAAAGCGGAAACGGTTAATTAGCTAGCTAATCATCTTTATGGAGGTACAGATAATCCTGTCCCGACCTCTTCGCAGCACAAGGCTGCAGGCAAAAAAATGGGCGACCGAAGTCGCCCTAAATGCCTTGCGTGCTCGTGTACCCGGAAGGTCAGCGCGGCTTGCGCTTGTTCGAGTCCTTCCAGATGAAAATGCCCAGACCGGCAAAGAAGACGACCATCAACCCGACCGTTACCACTCCGGCGATAACCACGTTGTCGAAGAACATGCTGGCCTCCCCATTCGTTTGCCGTTGTCCGATGGGTGCACGTTAACCAATGTGGGGGCGGGGAAAATTGATCGGTGTCAATGGTGCCCGGGGCCGGGCACGCGAGGCGGGTGCAGGGTTGACCTGCGTCAAGTTTCAGCGCTTCTTCGGCTTGCCCTTGGGCTTCTTTTTCTTGGCAGTGTTCAACGGCAGGGCTTGCTCGAACGCATTGCGCATTTCGTTCAGGCGCTTTTCCTTGAGGTCGTGGATACGCTTGGCGCGTTCGGCATCGAAATCGATGAGGTTGTCTTGGCTCATGGGTGGGCTCGACGATCAACTGAGACTTGCATGATGAAGCCAGGCGCTGGCGCTGACCAGCCCCATGTCAGACTTCGATGTCCACCAGCAGCCCCTGGCGTACATGCTCGCCCATCAACGGTGCCACCGGCACGGTATTGTCGGCGTTGACCTCGTCACCCGGCATAGCACTGTAGCGTTCGTCGTCGCCCTTCTGCCGGCGTTGCTGCTGGCGGCGCTGCTCCTCACGCAGCAGCAGCGCATGCTCTTGCGGGTCACGCTGGTGCTTGAGGTCGATGGCACTTTCACCGGATGCAGGTTGCGTCGGCACCACCGGCTTGATGTCGGGTGTCGGCTTGACCGGGTCCTGTTGCGAGGTCACCGGCGCGGCACTGAGCGGAATGATCGGTGGCAGCATGGACGTTCTCCTATGCCCCCTGTATCGGCAGGCGCGGGTTTACCTTGATGGCTGGCACAACACTTATTCGGTTTCGTCGTCAGGGTCGCCGTCGCTTGGCGGGCTGGCCTCGCTCCAAGGGCGCTTGTACACCTGCTGCCAGACCGCATCCATGTGCTCGCGAAGCACCTGCGGCGCGGCCTTGAGCGAAGCGCTGTCCTCACGCTCACCGCCGATCGGCTCTTCACCCGCCGGGGTAATCAGCGACTGGCCGGTGATGCTATAGCTGGCCTGCCCTTCGCGCATCTCGATGGCGATGTCGTGCGGGTCGATGCCACCGCCGCAGAAGGCATGGCTGGCAACCGTCACCTCGGCGATGCCGTCCTTGTTCAGGTCGCCGACATCGCTGACGTCGTTATAGAAGTCCACATCCAGGTCCAGCCCCGGACAGGTGGTTTCCTGTTCGATCTGCCAGCGCGCCTTGAACGCGTCGTTTTCGGCGGTGCGCCCGTACAGCGTGGCCCTGAGTACCACCTTGTCCACTTCCTGCTCGCTTTCCGGGTCGCTGGCCTGGCCATCGCTGCGGCTCAATACCAGCAGGCCTTCACCGTCGCGGTCACGAAAGTGCACGCTCTTGATCGGCGTCTGCACGCCCAGTACCTCGAGCTGCTCGATCGGGATGGCGGGCAAGGTCTCGAAGTTTTTCTGCTCGCAGGCGGCCAGTAGCAACAGGCTGCCCACGGCCATCGAAGTGCTGATCCAGCGGTGCTTGGCAGACATGTTGATCGGGGGCCCTCGTCGGCAGCACGGTGGGGTGCGATGAAGCGGCTAGACTGTTGCTACCTATCGCACTTCGGCACCTTTCGATGCGCTCGGCACTTTGGTCTGACCGGCCGATCCGTTAACATAATCGGCTTTTTCATCGCGGGAGTTCAGGCAGTATGGCGCAGCAGTATCAACCGGGGCAACGCTGGATCAGCGACAGCGAAGCCGAGCTCGGCCTGGGTACCATCCTGGCGCAGGATGGCCGCCTGTTGACCGTGCTCTACCCGGCCACTGGCGACACCCGCCAGTATTCCCTGCGCAATGCGCCGCTGACCCGCGTGCGCTTCTCGCCAGGTGACCAGATCACCCACTTCGAAGGCTGGAAGCTGACCGTGCGCGAGGTGGAGGACATCGACGGGCTGATGGTCTACCACGGCCTGGACGGGCAGAATCAACCGCGCACGCTGCCGGAAACCCAGTTGTCGAACTTCATCCAGTTCCGCCTGGCCAGTGACCGCCTGTTCGCCGGGCAAATCGACCCGCTGTCGTGGTTCAGCCTGCGCTACAACACACTGCAGCACACCAGCAAGCAGATGCAGTCGGCGCTGTGGGGGCTGGGCGGCTGCCGCGCCCAACCCATCGCCCACCAGTTGCACATCGCCCGCGAAGTCGCCGACCGCAGCGCGCCGCGCGTCTTGCTGGCCGACGAAGTGGGCCTGGGCAAAACCATCGAGGCCGGCCTGGTGATCCACCGCCAGCTGCTGTCTGGCCGCGCCAGCCGCGTTCTGATCCTGGTACCGGAAAACCTCCAGCACCAGTGGCTGGTGGAAATGCGCCGCCGCTTCAATCTGCAGGTGGCCCTGTTCGATGCCGAGCGCTTCATCGAAAGCGACGCCAGCAACCCGTTCGAGGATGCCCAGCTGGCGCTGGTGGCCCTGGAGTGGCTGGTCGAAGACGAAAAGGCCCAGGACGCGCTGTTCGCCGCCGGCTGGGACCTGATGGTGGTGGACGAAGCCCACCACCTGGTCTGGCACGAAGACCAGGTCAGCGCCGAATACGGCCTGGTCGAACAGCTGGCCCAGGTGATCCCGGGCGTGTTGCTGCTCACGGCCACCCCCGAGCAGCTCGGCCAGGACAGCCACTTCGCCCGCCTGCGCCTGCTCGACCCCAACCGTTTCCACGACCTGGCCGCCTTCCGAGCCGAGAGCGAGCACTACCGCCCGGTGGCTGAAGCCGTACAGGAACTGCTCGACGAAGGCCGCCTGTCGCCCAAGGCCCACGCCACCATCCAGGGCTTCCTGGGAGCCGAAGGCGAAGCCCTGCTGGCCGCGGTCAGCGACGGCGATACCCAGGCCAGTGCGCGCCTGATCCGTGAGCTGCTCGACCGCCACGGCACCGGCCGCGTGCTGTTCCGTAACACCCGCGCGGCGATCCAGGGCTTCCCTGAGCGCCAGTTGCACCCATACCCACTGGCCACGCCCGAGCAGTACCGCGACCTGCCAGCCGGCGAACATGCCGAGCTGTACCCGGAAGTCGCCTTCCAGGCCCAGGGCGAGGTGGCCGACGACGAGCGCTGGTGGCGTTTCGACCCACGCGTCGACTGGCTGATCGACACCCTGAAGATGCTCAAGCGCACCAAGGTGCTGGTGATCTGCGCCCATGCCGAAACCGCGATGGACCTGGAAGACGCCCTGCGCGTGCGCTCCGGCATCCCGGCCTCGGTGTTCCATGAAGGCATGAGCATCCTCGAACGGGACCGCGCCGCTGCCTACTTCGCCGACGAAGAGTTCGGCGCGCAGGTGCTGATCTGCTCCGAGATCGGCAGCGAAGGCCGCAACTTCCAGTTTGCTCACCATCTGGTGATGTTCGACCTGCCAGCGCACCCCGACCTACTCGAACAGCGTATCGGCCGCCTGGACCGTATCGGCCAGAAGCACACCATCCAGCTGCATATCCCGTACCTGCAGGACAGCCCGCAAGAGCGCCTGTTCCAGTGGTACCACGAAGGCCTCAACGCCTTCCTCAACACCTGCCCTACCGGCAACGCGCTGCAGCACCAGTTCGGCCCGCGCCTGCTGCCGCTGCTCGAAGGCGGCGAAAGCAAGGCCTGGGAAGCCCTGGTGGCCGATGCCCGAAGCGAGCGCGAGCGCCTGGAAGCCGAACTGCATACTGGCCGTGACCGCCTGCTGGAACTCAACTCCGGTGGTGCCGGCGAAGGCCAGGCGTTGGTCGAGGCCATTCTCGAACAGGACGACCAGTTCGCCCTGCCGATCTACATGGAAACCCTGTTCGACGCCTTCGGCATCGACAGCGAAGACCATTCCGAAAACGCCCTGATCCTCAAGCCAAGCGAGAAGATGCTCGACGCCAGCTTCCCATTGGGCGACGACGAAGGCGTGACCATCACCTACGACCGTGGCCAGGCCCTGTCGCGTGAGGACATGCAGTTCCTCACCTGGGAGCACCCGATGGTGCAAGGCGGCATGGACCTGGTTCTGTCCGGCTCGATGGGCAACACTGCCGTGGCGCTGATCAAGAACAAGGCGCTCAAACCCGGCACCGTGCTGCTTGAACTACTGTTCGTCAGCGAGGTGGTGGCACCGCGTAGTCTGCAACTGGGCCGTTACCTGCCACCGGCGGCGTTGCGCTGCCTGCTCGATGCCAACGGCAACGACCTGGCGTCCCGCGTGGCCTTCGAAACACTCAACGACCAGCTCGAAAGCGTACCGCGCGCCAGCGCCAACAAGTTCGTCCAGGCCCAGCGCGACGTGCTTGCCCAGCGCATCAGCAGTGGCGAGGCCAAGGTCATGCCGGCCCACGTCGAGCGCGTGGCCGAGGCCCAGCGCCGCCTGACAGCGGAAGCCGACGAAGAGTTGGCCCGTCTGATCGCGCTGCAAGCGGTCAACCCAAGCGTGCGCGACAGCGAGATCGAAGCGCTGCGCAAGCAGCGCGAAGAGGGCCTGGCGATGCTGGAAAAGGCCGCCCTGCGCCTGGAAGCCATTCGCGTGCTGGTGGCTGGCTAGTCTTTCCTCCGCCCCCCCTTGTAGGAGCGGCCTTGTGTCGCGATGGGCTGCGCAGCAGCCCCAGCATTTTTGCGGTAGTGCAGAAATCTGGGGCTGCTACGCAGCCCATCGCGACACAAGGCCGCTTCTGCAAAAAAGCGAGCCAATATTCTTGGCGGCGATTGGTTCCATAACCAAATCGTAGAAATCAATTTGCCATTAGTCAGGAAGGCTTAAACACCTCTTCCTATACTGCCTCTGGACAGTCTGCACAGGGTTGTAGCGCAGACGAGTGAAAACTCGATCATGAGGCATTCCATGGAGTGGCTGGGGCTGCAACTGTTCGCCGACCTGCCGGCAACCGGGCGCATCGTCATTGATTGCCGGCATGAACCGCTCCTGGTTCTGCTCGCCTACTTCGTCGCCTGTGCGGCCTGCTTTGCCACCCTGGACATGGCAGAGCGCCAATCCCACAGCGAAGACCCCACCGCCCACCGACAATGGAACATGCTCGGTGCCTGCTGCCTCGCAGGCGGCATCTGGGCCATGCACTTCATCAGCATGCTGGCCTTCCAGGCTCCAGTGGAAGTGCACTACGACGCGTCCTTGACCATCCTTTCGCTGCTCATCGCTCTGGCCGTCGCCTGGTTGGCCATGCACAGCCTCGACCGCAGCCAGATGCGCGCACACCACTACCTGCAAAGTGCGGTACTGATCGGCCTGGGTATCATCGTGATGCACTTCGTAGGCATGGCCGCCCTGGAAACCGGCGCCCGCCAGTACTACCAATCCGGCTTGCTGCTGGCCTCGACCACCATTGCCCTGCTCACCAGCCTGACCGCGCTGTACCTGGCCCGCTACTTCCGGCATGGCAGCGGCAACCTGCACCAGGCCATGAAGTACGGCGCCAGCCTGCTGATGGCCGGCGGTATTGTCGCCACCCATTTCACCGCGATGTCGGCCATGACCCTGGTCATCCCGGCCGACACCGCCCTGCGCCTGCCCTCTGGCGACAACAGCTTGCAACTGGCGCTGGGCATCGGCTTCATTACCCTGCTCATCAGTGCTGCCAGCATCAGTAGCGCACTGGCCGACAAGAAGCTGCAAAGCAAGGAACACGACCTGCGCCGGGTCAGCGTGTTGCTCAGCCAACTCGACCAGGCCCGCGCGTCGCTGCAGCAGGCTGCGCACTACGATGCGCTGACCAGCCTGGTAAACCGTCGCGGTTTCAACCAGGTGTTCGCTGAACGCCTGGCCGAACACAAGGTAACGGAAAGCCACCTGGCAGTGATGTTCCTGGACATCGACCATTTCAAGCGCATCAACGACAGCCTCGGTCACGACGCCGGCGACGAACTGCTCAAGGTGATCGCCAGCCACATCAAGGCCGCCACCCGCAACCACGACCTGGTCGCGCGCCTTGGCGGCGACGAGTTCTGCGTGGTTACCAGCCTCAATAACCGCGACGAAGCCCGCCACCTGGCCCAGCGCATCATGCAGAGAATGAAAGAGCCCATCAACCTGGGCGGCCGACGCATGGTCATGACCACCAGCATCGGCATCAGCATCTTCCCCGACGACGGCACCACCGCCGAAGAGCTGCTCAAGCATGCAGACCTCGCCCTGTACCAGTCCAAGGGCAATGGGCGCAACAGCCTGAACTTCTTCAACGACAGCCTTAAGACCCAGGCCTCGATTGCGCTGCAGCTGGAAGAGGAACTGAGGGTGGCCCTGCTCGAGGAGCATGGGCTGTGCGTGCACTACCAGCCGATCTTCGACATGCGCAGCAGGCAAGTGGCCAAACTGGAAGCACTGGTGCGCTGGCGCCACCCGCAACACGGCTTGCTCGGGCCCGATCGTTTTGTCGCCATCGCCGAAGCCAACGGGCTGATCATCGACCTCGACCTGTGGGTGCTGCGCCACGCCTGCGCCGACATGGCCTATCTGCAGCGCCACGGCCATGGCAACCTCAAGGTCACGGTCAATTGCTCGGCAGTCACTCTCAGCCACGACGAACTGCCCAACGAAGTGGAGAAGGCGCTGTTCCACGCCGGGCTCGCGCCCCGGCAGCTGGAGCTGGAAGTGACCGAGAACGCCCTGATGGGTGATATCCAGCGCACAGTCAACCTGCTCAAACGCGTGCGCGCCCTGGGCGTGACGCTGTCGATCGATGACTTCGGCACCGGCTACTCGTCACTGGCCTACCTCAAGCGCCTGCCGCTGGATGTGCTGAAGATCGACCGCAGCTTCCTGCAGGATGTGCCGGGCAGCCAGAAGGACCGCGAGATCGTCCAGGCGATCATCGTCATGGCGCATACCCTGCATCTTCAGGTAGTCAGCGAGGGCGTGGAAACCGCCGAACAGCTGGCGTTTCTCGAAGCCCACGGCTGCGACTATCTGCAAGGCTACCTGCTGGGTCGCCCCGAGCCACTGGCCGAACTGCGCTCGTTGCTGGAACGGCTGCAGCACCAGGGTGGCGTGTTCAAACCTTGCTGCGATACAGCTCAACCAGGGTCGCCGGATCTTTTTGCAGGTACCCCTGGCTTGCGTGCAGGCGCATCAATTGTGCGGCAAGGCCACTGAGCGGCGTCGCCGAGCCTTGCTCGCGGGAGAACTTGACCGCGCCATCTAGGTCCTTGAGCAGCGTGCGCACGTGCCACTTGATCGGCTCGAAGCGGCTTTCGGCCATTTGCGGAGCGAGGATCTGCAGCGGTTTGGAATCGGCAAAGCCGCCCGCCAGCGCTTCGGCGATCAGCGTCGCGTCGACCCCGGACTGTTCAGCCAAGGCCACCACTTCGGCGATCACCAGGGCATTGCAGGCCACGATCATCTGATTGCAGGCCTTGGTCACCTGGCCCGCGCCCACCGCCCCCATGTGCGTCACGCGCTGGCCGAGCACCTGCAGTACTGGGCGGGCGCGCTCCAGGTCGGTCGCCTCGCCACCGACCATGATCGCCAGGGTGCCGGCTTCGGCCCCGGGCGTGCCGCCGGAAACTGGCGCGTCCAGCCAGGCCATGCCGCACAGCGCTGCCAGTTCGGCAGCCATTTCACGGGTGGCGGTTGGCTCCAGGCTGGAAAAATCGATCAGCAACTGGCCGCTGCGCCCGCCCTGGGCGATGCCTTGCTCGCCGAACACCACCTCACGGACCACGGCCGTGTCGGCCAGGCACAGCAGCAGCATGTCGCTGTCGCGGCACAGTTCGGCAGGGCTGCCGGCCAGGCGCGCGCCGGCGGCGACCAGTGCAGCGCACTTTTCCGGGCTGCGGTTCCATACGGTCAGCGGGTAGCCCGCTGCCAACAGGCGCCGGCACATGGGCAGGCCCATCAGGCCGATGCCGGCGAATCCAAGCGAAGGTAGTGCAGTGCTCATCAATGACTCCTGACTATAAAAACCCCGGGGGCCGCTGTGCGGCCCCATTACGCATCCCGTAAACTGTTACCGCCACGCCGAATTGTTACTTCCCTCTACCCGCCCTGAGCGCCTTCGAGCACCAAAACGGGGCTACTGCGCATTTTTGCGCACCAAAAGCGATCACGCTTCTGCCGGGCGCTTCACCTGGATCACGATGAACGGCGAAACTACTACCGCCCAGATCTCTGGGTCGCGGCTTTGCAGGTCATGGGCCTGCTCGGCGGTCACTGGCCCAACAGTGCCATCACTACGCCACTTGGCGAAGATCTCGCTGCGATTCTCGGCCATCGCCTCGGCAACGGCGATCAGGTCAAGGCTCGGGTCGACCCAAATCAGGTCACCCTTTGCCCAGAAACGCTCCAGCGCTTTCCACTCGATGATTGCCGTCTCGCCAAGCAATTTGGCATAGAGGGTGCTTGTTTGATCAGTCATGGGTGGTATCCGCAAAAATCGGCCAATAAAAAAGGCCGGCATTTTTGCAGAAAAACCCGGTTTCAAATATGTAATTTGGTCGATTGATCCCGATCTTGTGGGGCAGGATCGCAGATGCAGGCAGTTTGATGGCGCCTTTCTGTATCTTTGTGTCGACCAAGCGACAACCCAGGAAGCAGGCACTTTTCGACCGCTTTTCAAGCGCTCGGGCAGCGCTCTACACTGTACCGGTACAGTTCCGGGACATGTTCCGGGGGAAGGTGGGCTTGCGCGTTGGCATGGCCACGCCGCAAATCCCGCCCGGTCTGTAGCCCTGGCCGCCAGGACTATAAGAATTACAACAGAATGAGTGGAGCACTATGATCAAGATTTCCAAGCTGTTCGCCGCAATGGTTCTGGCAGGGGTAGCCAGCCATTCGTTTGCCGCCGATACCATCAAGATCGGGATTGCGGGCCCCAAGACCGGCCCTGTGACCCAGTACGGCGACATGCAGTTCATCGGCGCAAAGCAAGCCATCAAGGATATCAACGCCGCGGGCGGCGTGGATGGCAAGATGCTCGAAGCCAAGGAATACGACGACGCCTGCGACCCTAAACAGGCCGTTGCAGTCGCCAACAAGGTGGTCAACGATGGCGTCAAGTTCGTCATCGGCCACCTGTGCTCCAGCTCCACCCAGCCTGCGTCCGACATCTATGAAGACGAAGGCGTGATCATGATCACCCCAGCCGCCACCTCCCCGGAAATCACCGCCCGTGGTTACAAGCTGATCTTCCGCACCATCGGCCTGGACAGCGCCCAGGGCCCTGCTGCCGGCAACTACATCGCCGACCACGTCAAGCCGAAGGTGGTCGCCGTCCTGCACGACAAGCAGCAGTACGGTGAAGGCATCGCTACCGCAGTCAAGCAGACCCTTGAAGGCAAAGGCACCAAGGTTGCCGTGTTCGAAGGCCTGAACGCCGGTGACAAGGACTTCTCCTCGATCATCCAGAAGCTCAAGCAGAACAACGTCGACTTCGTCTACTACGGCGGCTACCACCCAGAGCTGGGTCTGATCCTGCGCCAGGCTCAGGAAAAAGGCCTGAAAGCCAAGTTCATGGGCCCGGAAGGCGTGGGCAACGACTCCATCTCGCAGATCGCCCAGAACGCCTCCGAAGGCCTGCTGGTGACCCTGCCGAAGTCGTTCGACGCGGACCCTGCGAACAAGAAGATCGTCGACGCCATCAAGGCTGACGGCAAGGACCCAAGCGGCCCGTTCGTGTTCCCGGCCTACTCGGCTGTCGAGCTGATCGCCCAGGGCATCAAGGAAGCCAAGTCCGAAGATGCCGACAAGGTGGCAGCCGCCATCCACAAAGGTACCTTCAAGACCCCGACCGGTGACCTGTCGTTCGACGACAAAGGCGACCTGAAAGACTTCAAGTTCGTGGTCTACGAATGGCACTTCGGCAAGCCGAAGACCGAAGTCTCCCCTCAGTAACTGCGTGACTAATAGCTGACCTACGAGCCCACTGTGCGAGCAGTGGGCTTTGTTTTATGAGGTTCATGGGCCTGATCCCCGCGATCCGGGGGCGGCTCACCTGAAAATCTTAAAACCGTCACCCGCGGTTTCCTGGCCTTACCCCCGCCAGCGAAATGCAAATCAGGTTTTTAGGAGCGCTGTAATGCCTGAGATCTACCATTTCTTCCAACAACTGGTTAATGGATTGACCATCGGCAGCACCTATGCCTTGATCGCCATCGGCTACACGATGGTGTACGGCATCATTGGCATGATCAACTTCGCCCACGGCGAGGTGTACATGATCGGTTCCTACGTGGCCTTCATCGCCTTGGCTGGCCTGGCCATGATGGGTATCCATTCGCTGCCGATCCTCATGACCGTCGCCTTCGTCGCGACGATCTTCGTCACCAGTGCCTATGGCTACAGCATCGAACGGGTTGCCTACCGCCCCTTGCGCAACAGCAACCGCCTGATCCCGCTGATTTCCGCCATCGGCATGTCGATCTTCCTGCAGAACACCGTCTTGCTGTCGCAAGACTCCAAGGACAAGTCCATCCCCAACCTGATCCCCGGAAGCTTCTCGTTCGGGCCGGGCGGCGCGGAGGAAGTACTGATCAGCTACATGCAGATCCTGGTGTTCGTGGTCACCCTGGTGGCAATGACCTGCCTCACCCTGTTCATCTCCCGTTCCCGCCTGGGCCGCGCCTGCCGCGCCTGTGCCGAGGACATCAAGATGGCCAACCTGCTGGGCATCAACACCAACAACATCATCGCCCTCACCTTCGTCATCGGTGCCGCCCTGGCGGCGGTGGCGGCCGTGCTGCTGAGCATGCAGTACGGGGTGATCAACCCCAACGCCGGTTTCCTGGTGGGCCTGAAGGCCTTCACCGCGGCGGTGCTGGGTGGCATCGGCAGCATCCCGGGCGCCATGCTCGGTGGGCTGGTGCTGGGCGTGGCCGAAGCGTTCGGTGCCGATATCTTCGGCGACCAGTACAAGGACGTGGTGGCATTCGGCTTGTTGGTTCTTGTCCTGCTATTCCGGCCGACCGGCATCCTGGGCCGCCCGGAGGTTGAAAAAGTATGAACAGAAATCTCAAACAGGCGTTTTTCAGCGCCTTGCTGGTATGGGCCGTGGCCTTCCCGGTATTGGGCCTGAAACTGAGCATCGACGGCATCAGCCTGTCCGTGCACAGCCAGGGCTCGTTCAACCTCAGCATCATTGCCCTGTGCTCGGTCCTGATGTTCCTGCGCGTGCTGTTCGACAAGCAGTGGAACTCGGTAATGGGCCGCCGTTCGGATCGCAAGCTGATCCCGCCGGCAGTCAGCAACTACCTGACCCTGCCGAAGACCCAGCGCTACGTGATCATGGGCCTGATCGTCGCGGCACTGGTGTGGCCGTTCTTCGGCTCGCGCGGTGCGGTCGACATTGCCACGCTGATCCTGATCTACGTGTTGCTGGGCCTGGGCCTGAACATCGTGGTCGGCCTGGCGGGCCTGCTCGACCTCGGTTACGTCGGCTTCTACGCCGTTGGCGCCTACAGCTACGCCATGCTCTCGCACTACCTGGGCTGGAGTTTCTGGGTATGCCTGCCGATTGCCGGCCTGATGGC
Source organism: Pseudomonas sp. TE3-3-F2023 (assembly GCF_036784815.1). Classification (NCBI taxonomy): domain Bacteria; kingdom Pseudomonadati; phylum Pseudomonadota; class Gammaproteobacteria; order Pseudomonadales; family Pseudomonadaceae; genus Pseudomonas; species Pseudomonas sp. TE3-3-F2023. The sequence goes on from NZ_CP145113.1 coordinate 5,287,652, forward strand.
CGCTACCTTCGGTTTCCTGCTCGGCTTCCCGGTGCTGCGCCTGCGCGGTGACTACCTGGCGATCGTGACCCTCGGCTTCGGCGAGATCATCCGCCTGTTCCTGCGTAACCTCACCGACTGGACCGGCGGCCCCAACGGCATCAGCAACATCCCCAAGCCAGAGCTTTTCGGCCTGACTTTCGAACGCCGTGCCGCCGAAGGCATGCAGACCTTCCATGAGTTCTTCGGGCTGGAATACAACTCGATCAACAAGGTCATCTTCCTCTACCTGGTGGCCCTGCTGCTGGCCCTGCTGGCGCTGTTCGTGATCAACCGTCTGCTGCGCATGCCGATCGGCCGCGCCTGGGAAGCCCTGCGCGAAGACGAGATCGCCTGCCGTGCACTGGGCCTGAACCCGACCGTGATCAAGCTGTCGGCCTTCACCCTGGGCGCCTGCTTCGCCGGTTTCGCCGGCAGCTTCTTCGCTGCGCGCCAAGGCCTGGTGACGCCGGAGTCGTTCACCTTCATCGAGTCGGCGATCATCCTCGCCATCGTCGTGCTCGGCGGCATGGGCTCACAACTGGGCGTGATCCTCGCGGCCATCGTGATGATCCTGCTGCCCGAGCTGATGCGTGAGTTCAGCGAATACCGGATGCTGATGTTCGGTGCGCTGATGGTGTTGATGATGATCTGGCGTCCGCAAGGCCTGCTGCCTATGCAACGTCCACACATGGAGCTGCGTCGATGAGCCGCGAAATTCTGCAAGTCAGCGGCCTGAGCATGCGCTTCGGCGGCTTGTTGGCGGTCAACGGCGTGGGCCTGACCGTCAAGGAAAAACAGGTGGTGGCACTGATCGGCCCGAACGGTGCCGGCAAGACCACTGTCTTCAACTGCCTGACCGGTTTCTACAAGCCCAGCGGCGGCACCATCCTGCTCGATGGCCAGCCGATCCAGGGCCTGGCCGGGCACCAGATCGCCCGCAAGGGCGTGGTGCGGACCTTCCAGAACGTGCGCCTGTTCAAGGAAATGACCGCGCTGGAAAACCTGCTGATCGCCCAGCACCGCCACCTGAACACCAACTTCTTCGCCGGCCTGTTCAAGACCCCGAGCTTCCGCCGCAGCGAGAAGGAGGCCATGGAGCGCGCGCAATACTGGCTGGAGAAGGTCAACCTGACCGAGTTCGCCAACCGTACCGCCGGCACCCTCGCCTATGGCCAGCAGCGCCGCCTGGAGATCGCCCGCTGCATGATGACCCAGCCGCGCATCATCATGCTCGACGAACCGGCAGCGGGCCTGAACCCGAAGGAGACCGAAGACCTCAAGGCGTTGATCGCCTACCTGCGTGAGTCGCACAACGTCACCGTGCTGCTGATCGAGCATGACATGAAACTGGTGATGAGCATTTCCGACCATATCGTGGTGATCAACCAGGGTACCCCCCTGGCCCACGGCACGCCGGAAGAGATCCGCGACAACCCTGACGTGATCAAAGCCTACCTGGGGGAAGCGTAAATGCTGAAGTTCGAGAACGTTTCCACCTTCTACGGCAAGATCCAGGCACTGCACAGCGTCAACGTAGAGATCAACCAGGGCGAGATCGTTACCCTGATCGGCGCCAACGGTGCCGGCAAGTCGACCTTGCTGATGACCCTGTGCGGCTCGCCGCAGGCGCACAGCGGCAGCATCAAGTACCTGGGTGAAGAACTGGTCGGCCAACCGTCCTCGCACATCATGCGCAAGAGCATCGCGGTAGTGCCGGAAGGCCGCCGCGTGTTCTCCCGCCTGACCGTCGAGGAAAACCTGGCGATGGGTGGTTTCTTCACCGACAAGGGCGATTACCAGGAGCAGCTGGACAAGGTGCTACAGCTGTTCCCGCGCCTGAAGGAGCGTTATATCCAGCGGGGCGGCACCATGTCCGGTGGCGAGCAGCAGATGCTCGCCATCGGCCGGGCGCTGATGAGCAAGCCCAAGCTGCTGCTGCTCGACGAGCCCTCGCTGGGCCTGGCGCCGATCATCATCCAGCAGATCTTCGACATCATCGAACAGCTGCGCCGTGATGGCGTGACGGTGTTCCTGGTGGAACAGAACGCCAACCAGGCGCTGAAGATCGCTGATCGAGCGTATGTGCTGGAGAACGGCCGGGTGGTGATGCAGGGTACTGGGGAAGCACTGCTGACCGACCCGAAGGTGCGCGACGCGTACCTGGGGGGTTGATGGGAAAAGGGCCATCTACTGGCCCTTTTTTCTACCTGTCAGAAATGTATTGCCTGTACTGGCCCTATCGCCGGCAAGCCAGCTCCCACAGGTAACCCACAGTTCCTGAAAGTTGTGGGGGCCTGTGGGAGCTGGCTTGCCGGCGATAGGGCCAGCACAGGCAACCATTAACTTGTGATCCAGCGCCAGCCTGAGTAACGTGGCCTGCTTTCACGGCAAAGACCCCCGGAGCCCGCCCCATGCGCCTCACCCCCACCCTGCTGCTCACCGCCCTGCTGCCCCTGTTCGCCGGCTGCCAGCTCATGGCTGACGCCCCCAGCGACCCGAACATCGGCACCACGCGCATGCAGGGCGAATTGCGTGCCGCCGGTGGCCAATTGCTGTTCAAGCCGTGCAGCGAAAACCGCACCTTCGTGATCAACGACGTCGCCGCCACGGGCATCCTTCAGGAGGCCGCCAACCTGGCCAAGGACGCCAACGACAAGCTGTTCGCCGACGTCCGTGGCCGCCTCACCGGCAGCAGGCAGGCCAACAACGACGGCCAGCTGGAAGTACGCCGCCTGTACCGTCTGGAGCCTTCCACGCGCGCCTGTGAAGACCCCAACTTCAAGCAGCTGACCCTGCGCGCCAACGGCCACGAACCAGAATGGGACATCAAGGCCAGCGGCAAAGGCATGGTGCTCAACCGCGTCGGCCAGCAACCCCTGCCTCTCCCCTTCCTGGAGGAAGAAGTGCCCGGCGGTGGCCTGACCCTGACCAGCGAAGCCAACGGCCAGCACGTGGAGCTGTGGGTCGCGCCACAACGCTGCGTAGACAGCGCCACCGGCGCCATCCACCACCTGCGCGCCGAATTGCGCATCGACGGCAAGACCCTGCAAGGCTGCGGTTACTATGGCGGTGCCCGCGACAACTGATCGCCGGGCGCTTTTATCCTGCCAGTCAGGGCGGCGAACAGCTTATACTTGGCGGTTTGTGTAAAGCCGCCGGCCGCCCATGGCCGGGATACTGGACCCTGCCATGCTACGAATCACCGAACTGAAGCTGCCCCTGGACCATCCCGACGAAGCCCTGCGTGAAGCCATCGTCCAGCGCCTGGGCATCCGTGACGAGCAACTGCTCAGCTTCAACCTGTTCAAGCGCAGCTACGATGCGCGCAAGAAGAACAGCGAACTGCTGTTCATCTACACCATCGATCTGGAAGCCAGCAACGAAGCCGAGCTGCTCAGCAAGTTCGCCGACGATCGCAACATCGGCCCGGCGCCAGACGTGACCTACAAGTTCGTCGGCCAGGCCCCTGCCGATCTGCAGGAGCGCCCGATCGTGGTCGGCTTCGGCCCGTGCGGCATCTTCGCCGGCCTGTTGCTGGCACAGATGGGCTTCAAGCCGATCATCCTCGAGCGCGGCAAGGAAGTGCGCCAGCGCACCAAGGACACCTGGGGCCTGTGGCGAAAGAGCGTGCTCAACCCCGAGTCCAACGTGCAGTTCGGCGAAGGCGGCGCCGGTACCTTCTCCGACGGCAAGCTGTACAGCCAGATCAAGGACCCGCAGCACCACGGCCGCAAAGTACTGGAAGAGTTCGTCAAGGCCGGCGCGCCGGACGAGATCCTGTACATCAACAAGCCGCACATCGGTACCTTCCGCCTCACCGGCATGGTCGAGCAGATGCGCCAGGACATGATCGCCCTGGGGGCCGAAGTGCGCTTCCAGCAGAAGGTCACCGACCTGCTGATCGAGGATGGGCAACTGACCGGCGTGGTGCTGGAGAGCGGCGAACAGCTGCACTCGCGCCATGTGGTGCTGGCCCTGGGCCACAGTGCCCGCGACACCTTCCGCATGCTGCATGCCAAGGGCGTGTACATGGAAGCCAAGCCGTTCTCGGTGGGCTTCCGCATCGAACACCCGCAAACGCTGATCGACAAGGCACGCCTGGGCAAGTACGCCGGCCACCCGAAACTTGGTGCCGCCGACTACAAGCTGGTGTACCACGCCAAGAATGGCCGTTCGGTATACAGCTTCTGCATGTGCCCGGGCGGCACCGTGGTTGCCGCCACCAGCGAGCCAGGCCGGGTGGTTACCAACGGCATGAGCCAGTACTCGCGTAACGAGCGCAACGCCAACTCCGGCATCGTCGTCGGCATCGACCCCGAGCGCGACTACCCAGGTGGCCCGCTGGCCGGCATCGAGCTGCAGGAGCGCCTGGAAGCCCACGCCTATGTGATGGGTGGCAGCAACTATCAGGCTCCGGCGCAGCTGGTGGGTGACTTCGTCGCCGGCCGGCCGTCGACAGCGCTGGGCAGTGTCGAGCCGTCCTACAAACCAGGTGTGACCCTGGGCGACCTGGCCCCGAGCCTGCCGGACTTCGCCATCGAGGCCATTCGCGAGGCCCTGCCGGCGTTCGACCGGCAGATCAAGGGCTACAACCTGCATGACGCAGTGCTGACCGGTATCGAGACCCGCACCTCGTCGCCGCTTCGCATTACCCGCGGTGAGGACTTCCAGAGCCTGAACCTGAAGGGGCTGTTCCCGGCGGGTGAAGGGGCCGGGTATGCGGGCGGGATCCTGTCGGCGGGTGTCGATGGCATTCGCATCGCCGAGGCGGTGGCGCGGGATATGCTCGGCCTCTGATCCTTTATTACATGCCAGGGCCTCTTCGCGGGTAAAACCGCTCCCACAGGTACTGCACAGGTATTGAAAACTGTGAAGTACCTGTGGGAGCGGGTTCACCCGCGAAAGGGCCACTGCCGACATCAGAACAATCCACAGCAAACATCAGAATTCCCCTCCCCACTCCTTCCCCATCTGCATCTAGTCTTCCCTCAGCCCAGCCAGTAACACCATATAACAAAAACGAATATAGTTTTTGTTTGAAAGCATATCGTCACAGGCTAGGGTGTATGCCCGTTCCATCGTCAACTGCTCATGGAGAGCCTATAGCCCGTGCGTAGCCTGTTCACCCGCTTCTTCCAGCTCGAAGCCGCCAGCGGCCTTTTGCTGATCGCCGCGGCCATTCTGGCCCTGGTCATCAACAACTCACCGCTGTCCTATCTGTATAGCGGCCTGCTCGACGTTCCCGTCGCCGTCCAGGTCGGCGCGCTGCATATCGCCAAACCGTTGCTGCTGTGGATCAACGACGGCCTGATGGCCCTGTTCTTCCTGCTCATCGGCCTGGAGGTCAAGCGCGAGGTGGTCGACGGCCACCTGTCCAAGCCCTCCCAGGTGATCCTGCCTGCCACCGCCGCCGTGGGCGGCATGGTGATTCCGGCACTGATCTACTGGTTCATCAACCGTGACAACCCTGCCGCCGTGGCCGGTTGGGCGATCCCCACCGCCACCGACATCGCCTTCGCCCTCGGCGTACTGGCCCTGTTGGGCAAGCGCGTGCCGGTGTCGCTGAAACTGTTCCTGATGACCCTGGCGATCATCGACGATCTGGGTGCGATCATCGTCATTGCCCTGTTCTACTCGGGCACCCTGTCAAGCGTGTCGTTGCTGCTGGCCGCCGCTTGCCTGATAGTGCTGGTGGCCATGAACCGGCTTGGCGTGGTCAAGCTTGGGCCATACATGATCGTTGGCCTGATCCTGTGGGTCTGCGTGCTCAAGAGCGGTGTGCATGCCACCCTGGCCGGGGTAGCCCTGGCCCTGTGCATCCCGCTGCGCACGCGCCATGCCGAACGCTCGCCACTGCTCGCCCTGGAACACGCCCTGCACCCGTGGGTCGCATACGCCATCCTGCCACTGTTCGCTTTCGCCAATGCCGGTGTATCGCTGGCAGGCATGACCGTAGACAGTTTCACCCACCCGGTGCCACTGGGCATCGCCGTCGGGCTGCTGCTGGGCAAGACCGTGGGGGTCTTCGGGCTGACCTGGGTCGCGGTCAAGCTGCGCCTGGCCGCGCTGCCTGTCGGCGCCAGTTGGGGGCAATTGCTGGGTGTGGCGATACTTTGCGGCATCGGCTTCACCATGAGCCTGTTCGTCGGCTCGCTCGCCTTTGTACCTGGCAGCAGTGATTACGCCGGTATGGACCGCATGGGTATTCTCACCGGCTCGTTCTTCGCCGCCGTGATCGGCTATGCGGTAACCGCCATGGCCAGCCGCAAGCCCAACGTCGGCTGACCTGGTCGCAGCATGAAAAAACCCCGACTGGCGAGCGCCATGTCGGGGTTTTTCTTGTTGGGCTACGGTCAGTGCGTAACGCGGCTGGTGCCGTCGACGGTCATGATGCGTACGCGGTCGCCAACGCGGAAGATCTCGTTCTGCTGTACGGCCTGCACATAGGCCCGCATGCTGCCATCGTCCTCACGCACGGTGATTTCGACACCCTGGGTACGAGTCAGGCCTTCTTCGGCGGCGGAACCGGCCAGACCACCGGCTACGGCACCGATCACGGCGGCAACGATGCTGCCACGACCACCACCCACGGCGCTGCCGGCCACACCACCGACGATGGCGCCAGCACCACCACCGATCGGGGTCTTGGTGCCCTCGATCTTGACCGGACGCAGGGACTCGATGGTGCCCATGCGCACGGTTTGCACGCGGCGGGCCTCATCACGGGAGTAGCTGTCACCGGTCAGGCTCGAGGCACAGCCACCCAGCAACAACGACATGGTGGTAAAGGTCGCCACCAGCAAAGCGGATTTACGCATGGGTAAAGTCTCCATAAGTCAGGTGTCCATTAGACGCTGCAGGTTGACCGCTGTCACGGTACAAACGTAATAAAATTGTTTTCATTCAGCCAGGGTACAGCCTGCATGGCTGTGTCGAGGCCATTTCAAGTGAGACCAAGGATAGCCATGGATTACTTCATCGTCGTGGTCACCACCGTCGCGGGGCTTTACTTCCACTGGTGGCTGTATGTGCGCATGCGCCGCTGGATGGACCGTGACCTGGCATTGTCGCTGGCTGGGTCGGCCCCAGAAAAGCGCGCGTATATGCTGCAACGGCTGGAGCAGGCGCGCGTGGAGAAGGTGGGGCGCAAGCAGTTGGCGGGGTGGTTGGAGCGGGAGGCTGCCGGGTTTCCGGGATAGCCTTGTGTCGCGAAAGGGCCGCAAAGCGGCCCCACAATTTCAGGGCGCCAACCGCTCCCGCAGCCATTGCCCATCCACCAGCCGGTAGTTCAGTCGGTCATGCAGGCGACTGGCCCGCCCCTGCCAGAATTCGATGCGTTCAGGCAGCAAACGATACCCACCCCAATGTTCCGGACAATGCGGCTGAGTGTCGCAGAAGCGCGCCTCGGTGGCCTTGACCAGCAGCTCCAGCTCCTCACGGCTGGCGATTACCTGGCTCTGCGGCGAAGCCCATGCCCCCAGGCGGCTGCCCAGCGGGCGCACCTGGTAGTAGGCGTCAGATTCCTCAGGCGTGACCTTTTCCACACGCCCTTCGATGCGCACCTGGCGCTCCAGTGCAGGCCAGAAGAAGGTCATGGCGGCGAAAGGGTTGAACAGCAGTTGCTGGCCCTTGGCGCTATCGTAGTTCGTGAAGAAGGTGAAACCACGCTCATCGAGCCCCTTCAGCAACAAGATACGACAGTGAGGACGGCCTTCACCATCGACAGTGGCCAGGGTCATGGCGTTGGCTTCCACCGGTACCTGCTCGGTTTTCACCGCGTCGGCGAACCACTGGTGGAACAGGGCGAACGGCTCCCCCGGGGCCTGGGCTTCAGCCAGGCCATCGCGGGTGTAGTCGCGGCGCATATCAGCCAGGGATTGGGTCATTGCTGCGTTCCTTGACGATCAGTTGGTCTTCGCAGGGCTGTTTGCAGCTACTTTCTTGTCAGCGGTAGCTTTCTTGGCGACGGGCTTGGCCGGCGCGGCTTTTTTCTTGGCCGTTGTCTTGGCAGGCGCCTTGGCCTTGGCTTTGGTGACAGATTTCTTCGCCGCAGCCTTGGTGGCCGGCTTGCTGTCGGCAGGCTTGGCAGCAGGCGCCTTGACGTCCTGCACCGCCACCATCGGGGCCCGCGCCGGAGCGGCTTGCTGGTACTTGGCCAGCAGGGCGACCATGGTGTTCTGCGGGGTCAACAGCATTTCCACACGGCGGTTCAGGGCACGGCCCTCGGCGCTGTCGTTGGCGGCGCGCGGCATTTCCGAGCCCATGCCCTTGAGGTTCAGGCGATCACGCTGCAGGCCGCTGAGGCGGAAAATGGCCGACACCGAAGCGGCGCGCTCCAGGCTGAGCTTCTGATTGGCAGCAGCGACACCGCTGCTGTCGGCATGGCCAAGCACCAGCACGGCGGTCTTGGCATCGCCTTCGACGGTCTTGGCCACACGGGTGATCGGGCCCAGGGTCATCGGCAGCAGCATGTTCGGACGATCGGGGTTGTACGAGCTGTCCACCGGGATGGTTACGGCCAGCACGTTGTCACGGCGCTCCAGCTCCAGCTTGCTGCCCTTGATCGCCTCACGCAGCTTGGGCTCGTACTCGTCCAGCCAGGCCTGGGTGGCCTTCTGGTCGATCTTCGGTACCACCGGCCCCTTTGCCTGCTTTTCTTCACCGCCAAACGGCCACCACCAACGGCTGGCGTTGTCGGACTTGGCGTCGGCCTTGGCCACGTTTTCAGTGACGGCTTCCTTCACTTCCTGCTCGGCAACCTTTTCCGAACCAAAGGGCCACCAGCTCGAGGCGCTGTCCTTCGAGCCGTCCTGGGGGTGACTGGCGCAGCCTGTAACGGCGGTCAGGCACAGGGCGAGTGCTAAGGTTTTGTGTGAAGACATCAGCGATACACCATGAAATAGAAAGAAATTTTGCCTACACGCTTCAGGCGTTGGCATTGAGGATAGTCAAAGGGGTGGGGCAACACCCGCATTACCCGATCAAAGGCAACTGGCAAGGACACGTACCAGTTTCTGGGCTCGCGGGTCCATGAGCACATAAGGGCCGAGGGTATTGACCACGAAACCGAAGGCCACATCGTGTTCCGGGTCAGCGAAACCGACCGAGCCGCCGGCGCCTGGATGGCCGAAGGCGCGGGCCCCGAGGCCGAAGGTGGCATTGGCCACATCGGGCTGGTCGAGCATGCAGCCCAGGCCAAAACGCGTCTGGGTGAGCAGGGTGCGATCCTGCCCGATGCTGTGCTCACGGGTCAGTTCGTCGAGCAGTTCGGATTCGAGCAGGCTACCGTCCAGCAACCCGGCATAGAAACCCGCCAGGCTACGCGCATTCCCATGACCATTGGCCGCTGGCTGCTGCATGCGCCGCCACTCAGGCTTGTTGGTACTGGTCAGTATCGCCGGCGGGTTGGTGAAGGCACGGGTCGACAGGGCCTCGGGCTCGCGCATGGTCACCTGCAGCAGGCGCTGCGCCGCGGCGTCCCCGGCGTTGCCCTTGCCACGGGCGATATGCGCTACGCGATGGAACTCATCGTCCGCCAGGCCGACATGAAAATCCAGCCCCAACGGCCGAGCGGTACGGGCCACGATCGAGTCGCCGGGGCCACGGCCGTCGGCACGGCGGATCAGCTCGCCGATCAGCCAGCCATAAGTAATGGCGGCGTAGCCGTGCTCGGTGCCGGGTTTCCACCAGGGCGTTTCGGCTGCCAGCGCATCGACCATGGCCTGCCAGTCATACAGCGCCTCGGCCGGCAGCAGCTCACGGATGGCCGGCAGACCGGCACGGTGGCTGAGCAACTGGCGCAGGGTGATCGCCTGTTTGCCTGCCTGGGCGAACTCGGGCCAATAGTTGGCCACTGGCGCATCGAGCGCCAGCTTGCCCTCGCCGACCAGTTGCAGGGCGGTGACAGCGGTGAAGGTCTTGGTGCAGGAGAACAGGTTGGCGATGGTATCGCTGTGCCAGGCCTGCTGGCCGTCCTTGTCGGCACAGCCAGCCCACAGGTCGACCACGGTTTCGCCACCGACCTGGATGCACAGCGCGGCGCCACGCTCCTGGGGATCATCGAACAGCGCGGCAAAGGCTTCGCGCACTGCTTCGAACTTCAGCTCATAGTGACCCTGGATCTGCACCCGCTGTTCTCCGTACGACCAATTCCGAAAATGGTGTGCATTGTTTCAGTAGTTGCGTGTTTTGCAAACTGGCTTGGGCCAAGTGGTCGCGACGAATGGCAGCCAGGACGAACGGTGCCCCTGTAGGAGCGGCCTTGTGTCGCGATAGGCTGCGCAGCAGCCCCAGGATCTCAGCCGCAATGCACAAATTGCCGGGGCTGCTGCGCAGCCCATCGCGACGCAAGGCCGCTCCTACACCAGACCGCGTCAGCCGGTTGCTAGGGCGCCGGTTTTTCCAGTTGGGCTCGCAGCTGGCTCATTGCCTGCAAGTTGCTCTTGCGCACGGCATCGACAAACCCCGGGTAAGGCACATCGGTGATCGCCACCAACCCAAGGTGGCCGTTCTCGCCATCGAGCAGGCGGCCGCTGGCCGGCTGGTCAAGGTACTGGAACCAGTGCGCGCCAACGATCATCGGCTGCGCCAGGGCTGCCTTGAGGAAGTTGCCGTAGGCCGGGCCGCGGTCTTCTTCCCGCGCTACTTCCAGCGGCCCCGGCCAGAACGGCCCGCGATCGCGCGAGCCGAACTGGAACTCGGACACCAGCACCGGCTTGTCCAGCTCGGCCAGGCGGGCAAAGTCGTAGCCGTCCTGCGGTTTGAGGGTATAGAAGTTGAAGCTGAGCACATCGCAGAACTCGGCGCAGGCCTTGACCGCCTCCGGCGTGCTGACGGCATAGCGGCCACCCAGCAGCAGGTGATTGGGCGCATGCCACTTCAACGAGTCGGCAATGGTCTTGAAGTAGGTTTCGGCGAACACCTGCTGGAAGTGCTGGTAGTCACGCTCGATTTCCGGATGCTCCGGGTTGGGTAACGGTGCCTCGAAGCCTGGGTCTTCCATCAGTTCCCAGGCGGTCAGCTCGATGCCCCAGGCCTTGGACAAGCCTTCCTGGTTGCGGTATTTGTCACGCAGCTGCTTGAGGAAAGCACGCTTGGCCGGTACATCGGTGGTCAGGCGCAAGGTTCCGTAGGCCAGGCCGTAACGCGCCTTCGCGTCACTACCGGGGGCGGCCCAGGCCAGTTCGTTGTCGGCGAAATAGCCGATCAGCCAGGGGTCGTCACGGTGATCGCGGGCGGCAATGGCCACGGCGCGTTCGGTGGCCATGGCAAAACGCGGGTCGAACGGGTCGGGCATGCGGCCCCACCAGTCCATGCCGGTGCTGATGCTGGCGTAATCCCCGACGATCGATAGCGGCAAGGTGTACGGCATGCGCCTGGCTTGGCCCAGGGCCGGCTCGCTCCAGTTGCCGACCGTGTTGAAACCCCAGGCCTGCAGGCGATCGAGCGCATGCGCCTGCCAACGGGCGGTATCAAGCGCCAATGGAGGGCAGTTGGCCGGCTGCCCTTCTACCGCGGGCGAACAGGGTTTGCCATAGGTGCGCTGCAGGTTGGCGGCATAGAAATCGAACCAGCGCCCCTGTTTGAAGTTGCGCCCCTGCGACGAGGGGTTGCCGTCGTCGTTGTTGCCGTCGCCATAGAATGCGGCCAGTGCATCCCCCTCGCCCGGCAACGCCTTGAACATTCCCTCACGCCCGGCGATGTAGGTACGCCCGCCATCCGCGGCCACGGCATTCACCCCCAGGGAGTAGAACGGATGCCCCTCGGGCGTTACCAGGTACCAGCGGCCGTCACGCTTTTCGGTGCGGAAAAAGCCTTTGGCCTCGAACGCCGGCCCGGCCAGCAGGCCACCGTACGCGTCCAACTGCTGCTTGCCACGCTCTGCCAACCAGCCTTTGAGCTGTTGCTGCTCGCGCATATCGGCCGCCTTGAGCTGCTCGTCATTGGCAACCTTTTCAGGCCAATGGCCGCGAGTGGACTGGCCATAGGCATCGATCAGCTCCTGGTAGGCCGCCTTGTAGGCCTGGTCGTCATCCTGGATGCCGACCCGCTCGATCAACAGGTTCTGCGCCACCCTGGGGTTGGGGATACTCAGGCTGACCGACACCACCTGCTTGAGGTCGAGCGCGCCGGCGCTGCTGGTCAGCAGCAGGCGCTGGCCGCCATGGTTCCAGGGCATGGGCGGGCCGGCGCGCATGCCCTGGCTCAGCGGCGAACTGGCCGTCAGCGGTACCATCACGGTTTGTGCAGGCCCGGCCGGTAGGTCGATGCGGCTGGTCAACGTGCGACCATCACTGCTCTGTACCATGACGTCCACGGTCAGCGCCCAATCCATCGCGCTTTGCAGTCGCAAGGTCAGGAACTGACCGCCGGACCAGTCCCACACACCGCTTTGCGGGCTCAGGCGCAGGGTCGGCCGCTGGGCAGGGTTGAACACCACGCGCCGCAACACTTCGCCTTCGGCCGTCTGCTCCGCGTTGTACTGCGGCATACCGGCATCCTCGGTCACCACGTTGACCACCGAGGCCGGGCGCACGAAGCTGAACAGCGTCTGCTGCCCAGCCAGCAAAGGCGAGCTGAACAACAGGGCGAAAACGGCGGGCAGGGTACGGCGGACCATAAGGCTGGGGCTCTCCTTCAGGGCCCTCATGGCCCACGACTGAGTATGGACAACGCGCCAGAGCAAGTGCTCCGGCGGTCAGGAAATCTCCCGCCGGAACGGCGGCAGCGCATTGAGAATAGCCTTGCCATAGCGTTGGGTGACCAGACGCCGGTCAAGCAAGGTGATGACACCGCGGTCCTGCTCGGTTCGCAGCAGGCGGCCGCAGGCCTGGATCAGCCGAAGCGACGCGTCGGGCACGGCAATTTCCATGAACGGGTTGCCGCCGCGAGCCTCGATCCACTCGGCCAGCGCCGCTTCGACCGGGTCGTCTGGCACGGCAAAGGGAATCTTGGCGATCACCACGTGCTCGCAGTAGGCACCCGGCAGGTCGACACCCTCGGCAAAGCTGGCCAGGCCGAACAGCACGCTGTGCTGGCCATCATCTACCCGCGCCTTGTGCTTGTTCAGGGTTTCCTGTTTGGACAGGTTGCCCTGGATCAGCACCAGCTTGCGCCAGTCACGGTCCAGGCCATCGAACACGTCCTGCATCTGCTTGCGCGAGGAGAACAGCACCAGCGCGCCACGGGCCTCTTCCACGATACTCGGCAGTTCGCGGATGATTGCCGCGGTATGCGCCGCTGCATCGCGCGGGTCGGCCTTGAGGTCGGGGACCCGCAGCAGGCCGGCATCGCCATGCACGAACGGACTGGGCACCACGCAGGTGACCGCGTCACGCGGCAACCCCGAGCGCATGCGGAAACGGTCGAACTTGCCGAGCGCGGTCAGCGTCGCCGAGGTCACCAGCGCGCCATGGGCCACGCTCCACAGACTGCGGCGGAGCATTTCGGCGGCCAGGATGGGGCTGGCGTTGACTTCGATATCGAACAGCGCACCGCTCTCGGCCAGGGTCAGCCAGCGGGCCATGGGCGGGCTGTCTTCCGGGTCTTCGGCGGTAAAGGCCGTCCACAGCTCCCAGTTGCCCTGGGCACGGGTGACCAGGCTTCCGAACAGCGGGTACCACTCCTCGGCCTGGTGGCTGGCGATGCCGATGTTGACCTCACCGTCCATGCCTTCCTTGAGCAGGTCGGCCAGGCGAGTGAACAGGTCGTTGAGGCGAGCAAAGCCCTTTTTCAGCTCGATGCCCACTTCGCGAATCTGCTCCGGCACCACACCGCCTTCGAAGCGGTAGCGCGGGCGCTCACGGCCTTCGTTGTCCTCGCTGGGGCGGAAGTCGGCAACCTGCTCGCACAGGGTGAACATGAACTGCTGCTGGGTGCGCACTTCCCGCGCAAGCTCCGGCACCTGCTCGATGTACTTGCCAAGGTCACCGGGCAGCGGGTGCTGGGCCAGCAGCTTGGTCAGGTTCTTGGCGGTCTGCTCCAGCCAGTCGGCAGTGGAGCGCAGGCGCGAATAGTGGGCGAAATGGCCGATGGCCTTGTCCGGCAGGTGGTGGCCTTCGTCGAACACGTACATGGTGTCGCGCGGGTCGGGCAATACCGCGCCGCCGCCCAGGGCCAGGTCGGCCAGCACCATGTCGTGGTTGGTGACGATCACGTCGACCTTGCCCATGCCTTCGCGGGCCTTGTAGAACACGCACTGCTGGAAGTTCGGGCAATGACGGCCGGTGCACTGGCTGTGGTCGGTGGTCAGGCGTGCCCAGTCCTGGTCTTCCAGGGCTTCTGGCCAGCTGTCGCGGTCACCGTCCCAGCGGTTGCCGGCAAGCTTCTCGATCATGCTGTTGAACAGCTTCTGGCTGCGCTCGTCGACTTCGATGTGGAAGCCTTCTTCCTCGAACAGCTGGGCGGTAGCCGATTGGGCGTGGCCTTCCTGCAGCAGGATGTCGAGCTTGGACAGGCACAGGTAGCGGCCACGGCCCTTGGCCAGGGCGAAGCTGAAGTTCAGCCCGCTGCTGCGCATGAGGTCGGGCAGGTCCTTGAAGACGATCTGCTCCTGCAGCGCCACGGTGGCGGTGGCGATCACCAGGCGCTTGCCGGCGGCCTTGGCGGCCGGAATGGCAGCCAGGCTGTAGGCCACGGTCTTGCCGGTACCAGTACCCGCCTCCACTGCCACCACGGCAGGCTCGCCGGCACGGCGGCCTTCCTCGTCGCAGGCGATGTCGCCGAGCACCTTGGCCACTTCTGCGATCATCAGGCGCTGGCCATAGCGCGGCTTGAGGCTCTTGGCTTCGAGAAAACGCGTATAGGCGCCCTGGATGGTGGCTTTGAGTTCGTTGCTGATCATGGTCTGCAGGCGCCCGGAGGGCTGGATATATTTTCAGTGTTTCGCATGGGGCGGCTATCATACCCCGCTATTGCCCTTTATGCCGCATGGAGATCCAGATGCTTGCCTTTGCCTTGCCCTACACACTGCATGTCATTGCCGCCCTGGTGTGGGTCGGCGGCATGTTCTTCGCCTGGCTGGTGCTGCGCCCGGCAACGGTTGCAGCCCTTGAGGGGCCTGCCCGGCTGCGCTTGTGGGTAGAAGTTTTCCGACGCTTCTTCGGTTGGGTCTGGCTGGCCGTGGCGATTTTGGCGATAAGTGGTATCGGCATGTTGCACATGCGCTTCAGCGGCTTCGAGACTGCACCGAAGTATGTGCAGGTGATGATCGGTGGGGGCATCGCCATGTTTGCCCTGTTCATGCGCATCCAGGCGTTGCTGCTGCCGGAGCTGAGGGCTGCGGTGCAGGCCGAGGACTGGCCGGCGGGTGCGGCAGTGCTGGGGCGGATTCGGCGGATGGTAGGGATCAACCTGCTGCTGGGCCTGGCGGTGGTAGCCGTGGCCAGTTCGCGGCTGATGCTCTGACAGGATCTGCGCGGCCCGTGTAGGAGCGGCCTTGTGTCGCGATGGGCTGCGCAGCAGCCCCGACAATTTGTGCGAAGGCACTGAAATCCTGGGGCTGCTGCGCAGCCCATCGCGACACAAGGCCGCTCCTACAGGGGGCGCAGCAAGGCTTCAGAGGCGCTGCAGAATCAGCTCACCTGCAGCGCCGGCCAACCCAGGCTGGCCCGGCTGCCCCGGTCGGCCATTTGCGCCGGCGTCTGTGCGGTACACCAGGCACCCCTTGCTAGCCCCGCCCTTGCCGGCCTTGCCTGCTGCCCCGGCCTTGCCCGGTGCGCCGCCGTCCAGGCGCACCACGATGCGCTCCTGCGGGAAGCCCTGCGGCACGCTCAAGCGGATGCGCCCACCCGGCGCACCATCGTGCCCGTTGCCGCCGTCATCGCCATTGGCACCGCGGCTGGCCTGGCCCCAGGTGCAGCCACCGGCCTGGCCGTTAGCGCCATCGAGTCCCACGTACCCTGGCGCACCGGCACCGCCACGGGCATCGATAGCCAGGCGCTCGGCATCCACTTCAGCCAGTTTCAGGTCCAGGCTGCGGCCAGACCGGGCTCCCCGCTGGTAGGTGCCCGCCGCCCCCGGCGCACTGAATTCACTACCCTCACCCAGCCGTGCGCTGCGCGCCTCGATCAGCAACGGGCTATCGGATGGAGCAATGGCGATACGCGCATCACGCCCCAGTTCCAGCTGGTCGACCTTCAATTCCGCGAGCGTGGCAGGCAGCAGCAGGGTTGCGGCATCGGCGACACGCAACTGTGCCAGGTGCACGCTAGCCGACTTGTCGGGCAGGCGAAGCATGGAATTGGCAGCGACCTCCAGGTTTTCGGCCTGGGCCAGGGGAGCGGCCATCATGGCCAGCAACATCAAATTACGCATTTCGCGGCGCCTCCTGCACACGGGGAATGGACATGACATGGAAGATACCCGTCAACAGGATCTGCAGACGATCGAACCAACGGTGGCTGCGCCCGCGCAGGCTGCCATTGAAGAACAACACTTCGAGCAGGTGCAGGCCGAGCAAGGTGATGCCGGCGGCGTTGATCAGCAGGTTGAAGGGCAAGGGTTGTGGCATCAACTGATTGAACAGCACCACACCCCAGAAAGCGACAGTCAGGACCTTGCCCAAGCCCAGGATGAACTTCATATCCCGCCCCCATGGATTGTTGTTATGTCGAGCCGGCCCGTTCGAGCGGGCCGTGCGGCCAACATTAACCGCAATGTCAAGACAGGCGCCAGCACCACTCAGTTGAGGTGCAGTTCCACCCGTCGGTTGCGGGCGCGGCCCTCCTCGCTTTCGTTGTCGCTGAGCGGCTCACTCTCACCGCGCCCCTGGCTGGTGACCTTGCCCGCCTCCAGCCCCTGGCTGATCAGGTAAACGGCCACGCTGCTGGCGCGGCGTTCGGAAAGTGCCTGGTTGTAGCTGTCGGAGCCTACGTTATCGGTATGTCCGATCACGCTGACTTTGGCCACCGTCGGTGAATCGAGTTTTGCCACCAGGCCTTGCAGGCGCTGCTGGGCCGCCGGGGTCAGCTCGGCGGAATCGAAGGCGAACATCACCGCGCCGTTGTCATCCAGGATGATCACCTCCGGCGAGGGTTCGGGTTCAGTGGCAGGCGGCGATACGGGGTACACCTTCAACGGGCACCCCATATGGTCGACCGCAGTGTTTGCCGGGGTATCGGGGCAACGATCGCGGCGGTCGAAAATGCCATCGCCATCTTCGTCACCATCCTGGACGTAACAGATCAGCCCCCCGGCAATGGCACCAAGGGCACCGCCACCAGCCGCCCAACTCGAGCTTTCGATGGCGCCCAGGCCACCACCGACCAGGCCGCCGAGCAGGCTGCAGATGGGCCAGGTCTTCTGGTTGAGCGGCGCGCTACCATCGCTTTGGGTGGCGCAGCCCGCGAGCAGGCTGGCAGCCACCAACAGCGGCAGCGCCGCTTTCGACGTCACACTCATGCTGAATGCTCCTGTGTCATTGGCCACGGACGGCTGACTGCCGTTGAAGACACGCCCGTGCCACTGCTCAAGGCACGGGCGCAAGTCGCTCTACCGCTGGATCTTGATCTCGGTACGGCGGTTCATGGCGCGCCCCTCAGCCGTGGCGTTGTCTGCCACCGGCTGGGTTTCACCAGCCCCTACCACCGACACGAAGCTGCTGCGCGGTACTCCGCTCTCGACCAGGTAGTCGGTCACCGAGTGGGCGCGGCGCTCGGACAGTTTCTGGTTGTAGCTGTCGGAGCCGACGCTGTCAGTATGGCCGCTGACGCTCAGGCGGGCGGACGGCGCTTCCTGTTTCAGGCGCGTGGCAATTGTGTTGAGGCGCTCCTTGTCGCTGGCGGTCAGGCGCGCAGAGTCGAACTCGAAGTGCACATCGCGGATGACGATGACTTCTTCCTTCTGCACCACCACTTCCTCGACCACTGCGGCCGGCTCCGGTGGGCAGCCGTTGGCATCGACCTGCACACCGCGCGGGGTACCTGGGCACTTGTCACGGCTGTCCGGCACACCGTCGCCATCCTCGTCGCCATCGCCATGGGCCCAGCAATAGCCTGCCGCCAGGCCACCACCCAGCAACGCGCCCCAACCAGCCCAGCTGGAGCTCTCGATGGCGCCCAAGGCAGCGCCGCTTACACCCCCGACGGCGGCACATTTAGGCCAGTCGGTCTTTTGCAAACCTGCACAACCAGTCAACACACTGGTGAGCAGAACCAGGGGTATCGCTGTGCGTACTATGCTCATTTCATTGCTTCTCCTAGGGGGAATCGGCATAAGGCCGATTTCAGGGAGTAAAGACCGAGCATCTGATCCCTGCCACCAATAAGCCACGACACAGCCACATGCCTCTTTGCCCGCACGCTGCGGCCCGCTAGTCTTGGACGACTTCAACGAGGATTGCCAATGACCGACGGTTTTTCCCAGCGCACCCCGCAGCAGGCCCTGGCGGCCCTGCTCGAGCGCTTCACCCCGCAACGCCTGCTGCTGGTGGGCACGCGTTTCCCGGCGCTGGACGCCTTCGCCCAGGCGCACCCACAGGTAACCATCGCCACAGCCGCCCCAGGCCCGCTGCCGGCCGAACTGGCAGCCCAGCGCTTTGACCTGGCGGTACTGGTGGACTGCCTGGAGCACCTGCCCAAACGCACCGGCCTGGAGTTGCTCGGCGGCATTCGCAACCTCAATGCCAGCCGGGTCGCGGTGCTTGCCGACCTGGGCGCCTGTGGCTGGCAAGACACCGATTTCTTTGCCCTGGCCCTGTCGGCCAGCGAGAAATTCCGCCGTGACCAGCAGGTATTGAGCCTGTTCACCTATGATCTACATGACTACAAGCAGGTACCGGACTGGCTGAATGCCAAGTTCTGGGCCAACCCTGAAAACTTCGGCAAGTACTGGTGGTGATGATGAGTGTCTCGGTCTGCCCTTGTGGCAGTGGCAACCTGCTCGACGCCTGCTGCGGGCATTACCATGCCGGCACCCCGGCACCGGATGCCCAGGCGCTGATGCGCTCACGCTACAGTGCCTACGTGCTGGGCCTGGTCGACTATCTGGTGGCCACCACCCTGCCAGCCCAGCAAGCTGGCCTGGATCGCGCTGCCATGGCTGCCTGGAGCGCCCAGAGCACCTGGTTGGGCCTGGAGGTAGAAAGTGCGGAGGTGCTCGGCGGCCAGCCAGAGCACGGTTTTGTCACCTTCACTGCACGCTGGCACGACCAGGAGGGTGACCATCAGCACCGCGAGCGCTCGGCATTCGTCCAGCATGCCGGGCGCTGGTACTTCATCGACCCCACGGTCGGGCTCAAGGCCGGGCGTAACGACCCCTGCCCCTGCGCCAGCGGGCAGAAGTTCAAGAAATGCTGCGCCAGTTACGTGGGTAGCTGAACATGGTCGCCCGCACCCGCCCGCTGCTGCTCGCCCCCCTGATGGCATGGCTGGCACTGCTGGCGGGCTGCGCCAGTTGGGGCGGTGACGAGTGGCGCGAACCCGAGGTGCAACTGGTCGAGGTGGAGACAGTCAAGGCCAGGTTGCTGGAGCAGGAGTTCGTGCTGCACCTGCGAGTCGACAACCCCAATGACAGCCGACTGTTCATCCGCAACCTGTCGTATGCCATACGCCTCAACGACCTGTTGCTGGTGCAGGATGAAACCAGCGTGTGGCGCAGTGTCGGCGGGCACGCCCAGCGTACTTTCAAGATCACCGCGCGAACCAACCTGTGGCAGCACCTGAAACCACTGGCCAAGCTGCTGAAAAGCGAACAACCGCTGCACTACAGCCTGCAGGGCGAGCTGGCGACCGGGTTGCTCATCCATCGGGACCTGCACTTGTCGCGCAGTGGTGAGATAATCCCCGGCGACTACAACCCGGAGTAACCCTGCAATGTCCCAGCAACCCCACGTTCATGGCCCTGACTGCAACCACGATCATGATCACCACCACGATCATGGCCATGTACACGGCCCGCACTGCAACCACGGCCACCAGGAGCCGGTACGCAACGCCCTGAAGGACGTTGGCCGTAACGACCCGTGCCCGTGCGGTAGCCAGAAAAAGTTCAAGAAGTGCCACGGCGCCTGACCTGAACAGCACTTGCGCGTCCCAGCCGCGGGCCGCGCAGTGGGTAGCCAGGGCCTAGCTGACCCTGGCAGGCCCTGAAACATTGCGCTGCAGCACCACTGAGGTGGCCATCAGCAGCACGATGCACAGGGCCATGCAAATGGCATTGGTACCATCCCAACCGACCGTGCCCAGCAACAGCGACGGGCTGAATGCGCCAATGGTCGCGAACACCGCGATGGCCAGATCGTTCTTCCCCTGCATCTGCATCGCTGCCGGGCTGTTTTGCAACGTCTGCGCCAACAGCGCCCCACCGCCCACGTAAGTCAGGTTCCAGCCCAGGCCCAGGGCTATCAGTGACAAGGTCATCATCGCGTAGCTGTGCGACCACATGTTCATGGCCGTGCAACCGATCAGCAGGCCCAGGCCGAGACAGATGGTGGCCCTGATACCGAGCTTGTGGATGATGGCGCCAGTGAAGAACGATGGCGCAAACATGGCAATCACATGCCATTGAATCGCCAGGCGAACGTCGGAAAAGTCCTCATGCATGTGTTTCATGTGCATGGATGCCTGGATCATCAGCAAATTCATGATCCCGTAGCCCAGCGCGGCCACTGCCATGGCCACGGCAACCACCGGGCTCAGTGGCTCGGCGGTCGTATCAGCCGGTTTCGCTGCACGGTCTTTACTGGCGGTGCCGGTATCGGCGGGCAGGCAGGCCGCTGTCAGCAACGACATCACCGCCAGGACGACAAAAGCGGCGTAGCAGAGAGAAAACAGCGGATACCCGCCAACGTCCCTCAGCCACTCGGTGAGCGCCGGCCCGACCACGGCAGCGATCACCCCACCGGCCACTACCAGGGAAAGCGCCTTGGGTTTCAGGTTCTGGGCCAGATTATCGGTGGCCGCGAAGCGATTGAAGTTGGCAAACGCAATGTAGATGCCCAATGCCGAATGGCTGATCACCAGCGTCGGGAAGTGCTGGTACTGCACCGCCAGGTAGCCACTGATGCCAGACACCGCCAAAGGGATCGAGCCCAGCATGAAGGCGCGCTTGCGGCCGATACGGCTCATCAGCCTGGAGACCGGATAGGTGGCCAGCATCAGGCAGAGGAACTGGAAACCATAGGGCACGGTGGACCACGTGGCGGCAGGCGCCAGCGCCGCCCCGACAATGGCCGCCATGGTCACGGACATGACCGCAGTCGTCAGGTTGATCGATTGGGCGGTGAAATACAGGTACGTGCGCCGCGGGAGTGTGCTCGACATAGCGTGTGCTCACGGTTGGTGGACGGGTCGATTTCGGAATTGGGAAAGATGCCGACAGGTCCATGGTCGCATCTGCCGCGCCCTGAAATTCGAACAGTCGACGCGTTTTCCGGTTAACTGTTAGGCTGTTTTTTCTAACAGCCGCTGGACCCACCATGCGCCCGCACAGCCTTCATGACCAGTTGAAACAGCGCCTCGAAGCCGGCGAATGGCTGCCCGGCCAGCGCATGCCGTCCATCCGCAAGCTGACGGCAGCGGTTGGCTGCAGCTACCACGATGTCGTCTCCAGCTATGCCCGGCTGGTCAGCGAAGGTGTGTTGACCGCCATTCCTGGGCGCGGCTACTTCGTCGCCAGCCACTCACGGCAAACCGGCGCATTGGATGCGCCCGCAGGCATGGCCGGCGACCCGCTGTTCAAGCTGCTGCAGGGGGGCCAGCACAACATCAAACTGGGCAGCGGCTGGCTGCCACCCGCCTGGCGTGACACCGAGCTGCTGGCCAAGGCGATTCGGCGCACGGCGCGGCTGGAGCAGAGCTCGCTGGCGGAATATGGCGATATCCAGGGCTACCTGCCCATGCGCAAGCAGTTGTGCGTGCACCTGCAACGCCTGACCCGTGTCGATGCCCGGCCAAGTCAGTTGCTGACTACGCTGGGCGCCACACAAGCGCTGGACCTGGTGGCGCGGTTGTTGATCAAGCCAGGGGATCACGTGTTCGTCGACGAGCCTGGCAATGGCAACCTGATCAAGCTGATCCAATTGGCCGGCGGCCACGTGGTCGGGGTGCGCCGAACCCAGGACGGACCAAACGTGCAAGACATGAAGGAGCACCTGGCCAGGCACAAGGTGAAGGCATTCTTCTGCAACAGCACCTTCCACAACCCGACCGGTGGCAACATCAGCCCGCACAATGCCTTCAGCGTCCTGCGACTGGCGGTGGAACACGACTTCTTCGTGGTCGAGGACGATGTCTACGGCGACTTCAGCCCGGGTGTACGCCAGACCTTTGCCGAACTGGACAACCTTGAGCGGGTCATCTACATCGGCAGCTTCTCGAAATGCCTGTCCGCTTCATTGCGCGTGGGCTACATCGCCTGCTCGGCAGAGCTGATGGAGCCGCTGACGCGCCTGAAGCTGCTGACCTGCGTGGCGGTGCCGGCGTTTTGCGAACGCTTCGTCAACACCATCTTGTCCGACGGCACCTATGCCCGGCACATGCAAGACCTGCAGCAGCGCCTGATCCGGCAACAGGCACAGACGCAGCAGTTGTTGCGGGCGCGTGGCTGGCAGTTCGACATAACGCCCCAAGGTGGCATGTTCCTGTGGGTCTACCACCCCGAACTGGCCGACCTGCAGCCTTTCATGCGTCGCCTGGAACTGCACCAGGTGCTATTGATGCCAGGCTCGGCCTTCGCTGTCAGCCGCGACTTTCAACGCCATGCACGCATCAATTGCGCGCACTTTTCCGACGCCGTGGCCGAACATTTCAAGGTTTGAGTGCATGTCTTGATGTTTGAGGTGGCGCTCGATCTAACAGGCACCACACACCCCACGCCAAGCACAAAAAATAAACCGCCCAGGGACCTTGCATGGCGCCTGCGCGCTCACTACCTTAGCGCCTTTCGAAACCCGCCACGCCTTGCAGGAGCCCTCGTCATGGCCGCCTCCGCCTTTCCTCCATTCCGCCCGCGGTTCGCAACCGCTGCCACGCTGCTCGGCATGCTCGGGCTGGCAGGCTGCCAGACGGGCGGCTATCAGGACAGCGTGCCACCGGCCAGCGGTGTGCAGCCGCTCAAGGGTCTGGCGCAGAACGTGTCGGTTCGGCGCAACGCAATGGGCGCACCATTGATCGAAAGCAGCAGCTTCCATGACGCTCTGTTCAGCTTGGGCTATGTGCATGCCGGCGACCGCATCGAGCAGATGGTCGCCATGCGCCTGCTGGCCCAGGGCCGCCTGGCAGAACTGGCCGGCAGCGACGCGCTGGACATCGACCGCCTGATGCGTGCGGCCAACCTCAAGCAGAGCGCCGCCCAGCAGTATGCTGACGCCTCGCCACGGCTCAAGCGCTTCTTCGAAGTGTATGCGCGCGGCGTCAACGCCTACCTGTTCCGCTACCGCGACAAGCTGCCCGCCGGCCTGGCCAGCAGTGGCTACCGCCCCGAATACTGGAAGCCCGAAGACTCGGCGCTGATCTTCAGCCTGTATGCCTTCAGCCAGTCGGTGAACCTTCAGGAAGAACTGAGCGCCCTGACCCTGGCGCAGAAAGCCGGCAGCGACAAGCTGGCCTGGCTGCTGCCTGGTGCCCCGGACGAGCCGTTGGCCGAAGCCGAAGTGGACAAGCTCAAGGGCCTGAACCTGGCCAACCAGTTGCCGGGGCTGCCGGCCTTGGCGGCTGCCAGCCAGAAGCTGGCCGACCTCGATCTTCTGGGCAGCCCGGGCTCGGCCAACCTGGCCCTGGCGCCGCAGCGCAGCCGCAGCGGCAAGAGCCTGCTGGCCAGCGACAGCCGAGCCGCCTGGGCCCTTAGCCCGGTGCAGATCCACACCGGCAAGTACCAGGTCGCCGGCCTGTCGCTGCCTGGTTTGCCGATCGTGCTGGCCGGCTACAACGGCAAGCTGGCCTGGAGCAGCAGCGCGGTCATGGCCGATAACCAGGACCTGTACCTGGAGCAACTGCGCCACCAGGGCAGCCAGCTGAGCTATCTGGCCGACGGCAAATGGCTGCCGGCCCGCGCCCGCAGCGAAACCTTCTTCGTCCGCGGCCAGCGCCCGCTGCACGAGGTGATGTACGACACCCGTCACGGCACTCTGCTGGCCCAGCCAGGCAATGCCAGCCTGGGCCTGGCGCTGAACCTGCCACAGTTCAAGGGCGACCGCAGCCTGGATGCTTTGTTCGACCTGACCCGCGCCAAGAGCGTGGAACGTGCCTTCGACAGCACCCGTGAGGTGAGCGCCGCCGCGCTCAACTTCGTCTTCGCCGAACCCGAACACATCGGCTGGCAAGTCAGTGGCCGCTACCCCAACCGCCGTGAAGGCCAGGGCCTTCTGCCCTCGCCGGGCTGGGACGGGCGCTACGACTGGGACGGCTATGCCGACCCGATGCTGCACCCTTACGACCAGGACCCGCCCGCCGGCTGGATCGGCCACGCCAACCAGCGCAGCCTTCCGCGTGGCTATGGCATGCAGCTGTCCAGCACCTGGTACTACCCCGAACGCGCCGAACGCCTGGCCCAGCTGGCCGGCAATGGCCTTCACGACAGCCGCAGCCTGATGGCCCTGCAGAACGATCACAGCACCCTGCTGGCCGACAAGCTCAAGCAGATGTTTGATGCCCCAGGCATGGCCCAGCCGCTCAAGCAGGCGATCGATGCGCTGCCCGCCGCACAGCGCGACAAGGCCAGCGACGCTCTGGCCCGACTCAAGGCCTTTGATGGCCGTCTGAGCCCTGTATCGGCCGATGCCGCGCTGTACGAACTGTTCCTCCAGGAAGTCGCCCGGCAAACCTTCCTCGACGACCTGGGCCCGGAATCCGGCCCGGCATGGCAGGCTTTCGTCAGCAATGCACGGTTGTCGTTCTCGGCACAGGCCGACCACCTGCTGGGCCGCGACGACAGCCCATTCTGGGATGACCGCAGCACCCCGCAGAAAGAAGACAAGCCGGCCATTCTAGCGCGCAGCCTGGCGGGCGCGGTGGATGCTGGCACCGCGCAACTGGGCGCCGACCGCCGCACCTGGCAGTGGGGCAAGCTGCACCAGTACCGCTGGCCTGCACCGGCCTACCATGGCCTGGGCGACGCCCTCGGCCGCTCGCCGCTGGCTGCCGGTGGAGACTTCACCACCCTGGCCTTGACGCCATACGCCTGGGGCAGGGATTTCGACACCCGCCTGCCGGCCTCGGCGCGGATGATCGTCGACTTCGGCCAGGCCGAGCCATTGCAGGTGCTGACCAGCAGCGGGCAGTCCGGCAACCCGGCCAGCAAGCATTACAGCGATGGGCTGGACGCCTGGTTCAAAGGGCGCTTCATGAGCCTGCCACTGCAACAGCAGAACTTCGCGCGGGCATATGGCAACCAGCGTTTGACGTTGGTACCCGGGAAGTAAGCAGTAGCATCTGTGTTGGGGCCAACTTGTGCCCCAACCATTCCCAGTCGAACTTCCCGCCCCTACCATGGTTCCTAACTGGTAACTCCAAGCCAGCACCCATGCCATGGACCTCGTCATCGCCCGCCCCGAAGGCCTGTACTGTCCGCCAGGTGATTTTTACATCGATCCCTGGCGGCCAGTGGAACGTGCCGTCATCACCCACGGCCACGGCGACCATGCCCGCGTCGGCAACCGCCACTACCTCACCGCCGCCCCAGGCGCCGGCATCCTGCGCAGCCGCCTGGGCCAGGACATCGACCTGCAAACCCTGCCTTACGGCGAACGCCTGCTGCACCATGGCGTAACCCTGAGCCTGCACCCAGCCGGGCATGTACTGGGCTCGGCGCAAGTGCGCCTGGAATATCAGGGTGAGGTCTGGGTCGCGTCCGGCGACTACAAGGTGGAACCCGACGGCACCTGCACGCCGTTCGAACCGGTGCGCTGCCACACGTTCATCACCGAATCGACCTTTGGCCTGCCCATCTACCGTTGGCCCAGCCAGGGCGAGATCTTCACCAGCATCAATACCTGGTGGCGCGCCAATAGCGAACAGGGGAAAGCCAGCGTGCTGTTCTGCTACGCCTTCGGCAAGGCCCAGAGAATCCTCCACGGGCTGGACGCCGACATTGGTCCTGTCCTCGTGCATGGCGCTGTCGAACCACTCAACCGGGTGTACCGGGACGCTGGCGTCTACCTTCCGCAAACCCGCTATGTCGGCGATATCCCACGCAACGACCCGCTGCTGCGCCAGGCACTGGTCCTGGCACCGCCTTCGGCGGGTGGCAGCAGCTGGATGCGCCGTTTCGGCGACTACAGCGATGCCTTTGCCAGTGGCTGGATGCTGTTGCGCGGCACCCGTCGCCGGCGCGGGGTAGACCGAGGTTTCGTGCTCTCGGACCATGCCGATTGGCCGGGGTTGCTCTGGGCCATCGGCCAGACTGGCGCAGAACGCGTGATGGTCACCCACGGCTCGGTCAATGTGCTGGTGCGCTACCTCATCGAACAAGGCCTCGATGCCCGCGCCTTCGTGACCGAGTATGGCGAGGAAGATGACGTGGTAGCCGCGGAGCCAGACGCATGAAAGCATTCGCCGAGCTGTACCTGAGGCTGGATGCGACCACCTCCAGCACTGCCAAGCTCACGGCGCTGCGCGACTACTTCAGCACCGCCCCGGCTGGGGATGCCGCCTGGGCGGTGTACTTCCTTGCAGGCGGCCGCCCTCGTCAACTGGTACCTACACGCGTGCTGCGGGAGCTGGCCGGCAGGTTGGCGGGGCTGCCTGACTGGCTGTTCGAGGAATGCTACCAGGCCGTTGGCGACCTGGCCGAAACCATTTCCCTGCTGATACCGGAAAGCCATCACCCTGGCGACGACGGCCTCGCCCGCTGGGTCGAAGCCCATCTACTGCCATTGCGCGGGTTGCCGGTAGAGGAGATCCAGGAACGCCTGCCGCCTCTTTGGGCCCAACTGGACCGACCCAGCCTGATGCTCTGCCTGAAACTCATCACTGGCAGCTTTCGCGTAGGCGTATCGAAGCTGCTGGTCACTCGTGCCCTCGCACAACTGGCCAGGCTGGATGCCAAACGCGTGGCCCAGCGCCTGGTTGGCTACACCGACATCAGCCACCGCCCGACGCCAGCCAGCTATCAACGGCTGATAGCCCCGGAATCAGACGATGAACATAGCCAGCGTGGCGGCCAGCCCTACCCGTTTTTTCTGGCCCACCCCCTTCAGGTACCAACCGACCAGCTCGATGCACTGCTCGGGCCGCCGAGCGAATGGCAGATCGAATGGAAATGGGACGGCATTCGCGCCCAGGTGGTCAAGCGCGAAGGCCAGCTGTGGGTCTGGTCGCGCGGTGAGGAACTGGTCACCGAACGCTTCCCCGAATTGCACAGCCTGGCACAGACGCTACCCGACGGTGTCGTGCTCGATGGCGAGATCCTGGTATGGAAACCCGGTGGTTCAGCAGATGAACTGGCTGTACAACCCTTTGCCATGTTGCAGCAGCGCCTGGGGCGCAAGACCTTGGGCAAGAAGCTGTTGAGCGACGCACCGGTCGTGCTGCAGGCCTACGACCTGCTGGAATGGCAAGGCGAGGACTGGCGCAGCCGGCCGCAGCATGCACGCCGCCAACAGCTGGAACACGTGCTTGAGCAGCATCCATTGGCCCCGGTGTTGCTCTCGCCTCTGCTCGAAGGCCAGGACTGGGCCGACCTTGCCCGCCAGCGCGAACAATCCCGCAGCCTGGGGGTGGAAGGGCTGATGCTTAAGCAGCGCGAGGCCTTGTACGGCGTGGGGCGCACCAAGGACATGGGCACCTGGTGGAAGTGGAAGATCGACCCGTTCAGCGTCGATGCCGTGCTGATCTATGCCCAGCGCGGTCACGGCCGGCGGGCCAGCTTGTACAGCGACTACACCTTCGCCGTGTGGGACGCGCCAGCCGGTACGCCGGGGCGGGCATTGGTTCCCTTTGCCAAGGCCTATTCAGGGCTCAGTGACGAAGAAATGCGCAAGGTCGACGCCATCATCCGCAAGACCACGGTTGAAACTTTCGGGCCGGTACGCAGCGTGACGCCGACGCTGGTGTTCGAGCTTGGGTTCGAGGGCATCGCCCTGTCCAGGAGGCACAAGAGCGGCATTGCCGTGCGTTTTCCGCGGATGCTGCGCTGGCGGCTGGACAAGCCAGTGGAAGAAGCGGATGACCTGGCCACATTGCAGGCGCTGTTGGCCTGAAAACATTTCTGGACCGTGCTGGCTTCTTCGCGGCTAAACCCGCAAAGAAGCCAGCGCGGTGACCAGGAGGGCACCGATGCAGGCGCAAGGCCAAAAACTGTGCTTCTATCTGTGTGCCGCCCCGTGTCGCAGACCGTTTTCGCCACGCACCCAGGACCACCATGCACCATTCAACTCACGACCTGCTCTCGCCCGTTCCGGGTATCACCCGCCAGTTGCACAGCTTCCACTTCGGACCTCGCGGTGGCGGCAAAGTCTATATCCAGGCCTCGCTGCATGCCGACGAGCTGCCCGGCATGCTGGTGGCCTGGCACCTCAAGCGCCGCCTGGGTGAACTGGAAAAGCAAGGCCGCCTGCAACGCGAAATCATCCTGGTGCCGGTGGCCAACCCGGTCGGTCTGGAACAAGTGCTGCTGGATGCGCCGCTGGGGCGCTTCGAACTGCAAAGTGGCGAGAACTTCAACCGTAACTTCGTCGACCTTTCGGACAGCATCGGCGACCAGATCGAAGAGCACCTTACCGAAGACCCGGCGCACAACCTTGCGCTGATCCGCGAATACCTGCGCCGCGGGCTGGACGCACACCCGGCGCGCACACCGCTGCAAGCCCAACGCCTGATACTGCAGCGCCTTGCCTGCGATGCCGACATGGTGCTGGACCTGCACTGCGACTTCGAGGCGGTCGAGCACCTGTACACCACGCCAGACGCCTGGCCGCAGATCGAGCCGCTGGCCCGCTACCTGGGTGCCCAGGCCAGCCTGCTGGCTACCGACTCAGGCGGGCAGTCGTTCGATGAGTGCTTCAGCCTGGTCTGGTGGCAGTTGCAGCAACGCTTTGGCAAACGGTTCCCGATTCCGCTGGGCTGCTGCTCGGTCACCGTCGAGCTGCGCGGCCAGGCCGATGTAAGCCACGACCTGGCCAGCAAGGACTGTCAGGCGATCCTCGACTTCCTGACCCATGCGGGGGTCATCGAAGGAGCCGCAGCCGCCCTGCCCGCCTTGCGCTGCCCGGCCACGCCGCTGGCCGCCGTCGAACCGGTGATAACGCCACTGGGCGGGCTGCTGGTGTACCACGCCCGGCCAGGCCAGCACCTGGAGGCGGGCCAGCTGATCGCTGAAGTAATCGACCCGCTCAGCGACCGGGTCACTGCCATCCGCAACAGCCAGCCCGGCCTGCTTTATGCACGAAACGTACGGCGCATGGCTACCGCAGGCATGGTCATCGCCCATGTCGCAGGCGAGCAGGTGTGCCGCAGCGGCTACCTGCTTGCCAACTGATCCGGTAAAACCATTGCACCAGCCTGGTTGTCTGTAGCAACACAGCCATCGAAGGACCCTATGCCCCATGCCCGCCGCCACCGACCTCGCCAAGGCCTGGTTCGCCAAGCGTGGCTGGAAGCCTTTCGCTTTCCAGCGCCGTGTCTGGGCTGCCGTGGAACGAGGCGAATCCGGCTTGCTGCATGCCAGTACCGGTGCCGGCAAGACCTACGCGATATGGCTCGCCGCGCTGCGGGCCTTCAAGGCCCAAGCCCAGGGACGTCATGCTGCCCCCTTGCAGGTGGTGTGGGTCACCCCCATGCGAGCCTTGGCCGCCGACACCGCCCGCGCGCTGCAGCTGCCGCTGGACGACCTGGGCCTGCCCTGGAGCGTGGGCGTTCGCAGCAGCGACACCGGCAGTGCCGAACGTGCCCGGCAAGCACGGCGCCTGCCCAGCGTACTGGTCACTACCCCTGAAAGCCTTACGCTGCTGTTGACCCGGGCACAAGCCCGCGACGACTTCGCCACGCTGCGCCTGGTAGTGGTGGACGAATGGCACGAACTGCTGGGCAACAAGCGTGGGGTACAACTGCAACTGGCTCTGGCCCACCTGCGCCATTGGCACCCGACCCTGCCGACCTGGGGCCTGTCTGCCACCCTCGGCAATCTTCAACATGCGCTGGACGTATTGCTGCCACAAGGTGGCTTGCTGGTACAAGGCCGACAAGACAAGCCGCTACAGGTCGATACCCTGCTGCCAACGGCCATCGAGCGCTTCCCCTGGGCTGGGCACATGGGCTTGAAGATGCTCGACCAGGTCAGTCGGGAAATCGACGCCAGCAGCAGTTGCCTGGTATTCACCAACACTCGGGCGCAGGCCGAACTCTGGTACCAGGCCCTGCTCGAAGCACGCCCCGACTGGGCCGGACTGATTGCCTTGCACCATGCCTCGCTGGCCCGCGATACCCGTGACTGGGTGGAGCGCAGCCTCAAGCAAGGCAGGCTGAAGGCAGTGGTCTGCACCTCCAGCCTGGACCTGGGAGTAGACTTCCTGCCCGTGGAGCGAGTACTGCAGATCGGTTCTGCCAAGGGCATTGCCCGCCTCGTGCAACGGGCCGGGCGCTCCGGCCATGCGCCGGGGCGGCGCTCCCGGGTTACTCTGGTGCCCACCCACAGCCTGGAACTGGTGGAAGCAGCCGCCGCCAGGCAGGCCCTGGCAGCCGGGCACATCGAGGCCCGTCATTCGCCGCGCTTGTGCATGGACGTGCTGGTGCAACACCTGGTCAGCATGGCCCTGGGCAGTGGCTTTCATCCGGAGCAGTTACTGGACGAAGTGCGTAGCACCTGGGCCTTTCGCCAGTTGCGCGACAGCCAGTGGCAATGGGCGCTGGACTTCGTCTGTCATGGCGGCAGTTCACTGAGCGCCTACCCGGATTACCAGCGCGTCGAGCGCCAGGCCGACGGCGCTTACCGGGTTGCCAGCGAACGTCTGGCACGCCGCCATCGCATGAGTATCGGTACCATCGTCAGCGACGCCAGCCTGCAGCTCAAGTACTGGAGCAAGGGTGGTGGGGGCAAGGCGCTGGGCAGCGTCGAAGAGGCATTTATTGCCCGTTTGCGCCCTGGCGATACCTTGGTGTTCGCCGGGCGAGTGCTGGAACTGGTGCGCGTGGAAAACATGACCGCTTACGTACGCCGCAGCACCGCGCGCAAGGCGGCGGTTGCACGCTGGAATGGTGGCCGCATGCCGCTCTCCAGCGAACTGGCCAACGCACTGGTCGAGCAGTTCGGCGCAGCATCTCAGGGGTGTTTCCAAGGCCCGGAGATGCGCGCAGTGCGCCCCTTGCTTGCCTTGCAGGCGCAGTGGTCGGCGCTGCCCACTCCCACCACGCTGCTGGCCGAAACCTTCAAGTCGCGCCAGGGTTGGCACCTGTTCCTGTATCCGTTCGCCGGGCGTATGGCAAATCTTGGCCTGGCCAACCTGATTGCCTGGCGAGTGAGCCGCGTGCAGCCGCTTTCGGTTTCGATTGCCGTCAATGACTACGGGTTCGAACTGCTCAGCCCTGGCAACGTGGACTGGGCAACGCACCTGCCGCAGGCACTCGGTACCGAACACCTGCTGGACGATGTGCTGGCCAGCCTCAATGCAGGAGAAATGGCATTGCGCCGCTTTCGCGAGATCGCGCAAATTGCCGGGCTGGTGTTTGGCGGGTATCCGGCGGCGCAGAAAAGCCTGAGGCAGATCCAGGCCTCCAGCGGGTTGTTCTACGAGGTATTTCGCAAGCACGACGCCGGCAACCTGCTACTGACCCAGGCACGGGACGAAGTGTTGAACGAGGAACTGGAGATCGAGCGGCTGCACCGGCAATTGCTGAAAATGGGGCAGTTGCGGCTGGAGCTGCGACAGCTTGAGCGACCTGGGCCGTTGGCCTTTGCCTTGCTGGTGGAAGGCATGCGCGAGACATTGAGCACCGAGAAGCTGGCGGACCGGATTGCCAGGATGGTCGCTGAGCTGAACAGTGTGGCGGACGCTACGGTATGACCAACTTTCTATCCATCGAACACCATGGCCAAGTGCTCTGGCTGCTTTCGGACAAGGCGATCTACTGGCCAGCCCGTCGTGCCCTGCTGGTGGCCGACGTGCACATCGGCAAGGCAGCGAGTTATCGCGCCCTGCACCAACCGGTACCACGCGGCACCACCGACGCGACACTCGACCGCCTGGATGCATTGCTGGCCGCACATGATTGCGAGCAACTGATCATTCTTGGCGATTTCCTGCATGCACGAACAGCGCGTGCGCCGGCAACGCTCGCCAAGCTGCAGACGTGGCGGGAACGGCACAAGGCCCTGAAAATTGTGCTGATACGCGGCAATCATGATCGGAACGCCGGCGATCCACCCGTGTCGCTCGAAATAGAAGTCTTGAGCGAACCCTGGCTGCTGGAACCCTTCGCGCTACAGCACGAACCCGATCCACACCCGAGCCATCCGGTACTGGCAGGCCATGTACATCCGGTATTCGTATTGCGTGGCAAGGCTCGGCAACGCCTGCGGCTACCTTGCTTCCTGATCGACGGCCAAGTCAGCCTGCTGCCGGCGTTCGGTGAATTCACCGGGGGTTGGGAAATCGCGCCCACGAGCACCAGCCGGGTGTATCTCGCCGGAGCAAACCGTGTCTGGGCACTCTAGCCGAGGTCATTCAGGCTACAGGCGCCGGAGGAGGCTCATCAGGCAAGGTTGGCTCGCCCGGTTCCATGGGTGGTGCTTCACCGGGCTCCGGCGGTTGCGGGGTATCCGGGTCAGGCTGGTGGGGCACGCCGCCCGCCTGCATGGGCAGCGGGTGTGCCAGCAGTGACCATGGCAGCAACCCGACGTGGTTGGGCTGCAGAACTGCCAGCTTGGCACTGATTGCGGGGTGGAGTTTCATTGGCTGCTCCTGACAAGGCCGCTGCGCATCATGCGCACCGGCGTTATCCAGTTGGAGTGCCAAAGGCGCGGGGAATTCCCCGCGCTCGTCGGCTCAGGTACGCGGCAGGGTGACGCCGCGTTGGCCCTGGTACTTGCCGCCACGGTCCTTGTACGACACGTCGCATTCTTCGTCGGACTGCAGGAACAGCATCTGGGCCACACCTTCGTTGGCGTAGATCTTCGCCGGCAGCGTGGTGGTATTCGAAAACTCCAGCGTCACATGGCCTTCCCACTCGGGCTCGAGCGGGGTGACGTTGACGATGATGCCGCAACGGGCGTAGGTGCTCTTGCCCAGGCAGATGGTCAGCACGTCGCGCGGAATGCGGAAATACTCGACGGTGCGCGCCAGGGCGAAGGAGTTCGGCGGGATGATGCATACGTCGCTCTTGATGTCGACGAAGCTGCCGGCATCGAAGTTCTTCGGGTCGACGGTGGCCGAATTGATGTTGGTAAACACCTTGAATTCGTCGGCGCAGCGCACGTCATAGCCGTAGCTGGAAACGCCGAAGGAGATCACCCGGCTGTCCTGTTCGCCGCGCACCTGGCGCTCGACGAACGGTTCGATCATGCCGTGTTCCTGCGCCATGCGGCGAATCCACTTGTCCGATTTGATGCTCATGGCGGAGTGTCCTGAAGAGTTGCGAGGTGAAAATTCGAGACGCGCATCTTACCGGTCCCGGCGCCCAGGTTAAAGTTCCATGCCTCACCCCGCGCCGGGCGGGGGCTGCAGCCGCCGTCGATCCGAATTTGCGTAAAGCGCC
This sequence comes from Pseudomonas sp. TE3-3-F2023, assembly GCF_036784815.1. Lineage (NCBI taxonomy): Bacteria > Pseudomonadati > Pseudomonadota > Gammaproteobacteria > Pseudomonadales > Pseudomonadaceae > Pseudomonas > Pseudomonas sp. TE3-3-F2023. The sequence goes on from NZ_CP145113.1 coordinate 5,321,296, forward strand.
TTCTGACCATTGGCAGGTTGCGGAAAGTGGGGTAAGGTGGCGCCACTGTGCTGCACGTGACACCGAGAATCTCTAGTTTGATGCACGATCCTGATCGGCCCATCGCTGAATTTTCTGCTCTCTTTGCGCTCAGTCCCGGCCAGGGTTTTTCCTGACCGTTATCAAATTGTCCAAGGAGACAGAAAAATGTCCAACCGTCAATCCGGTGTTGTTAAGTGGTTCAACGATGAAAAAGGCTACGGCTTCATCACCCCTCAGTCGGGCGACGACCTGTTCGTGCACTTCAAAGCCATCCAAGCTGACGGCTTCAAAACCCTGAAAGAAGGCCAGGCTGTTACTTTCGTCGCTACCCGCGGCCAGAAAGGCATGCAGGCTGAAGAAGTTCAGATCGCCTAAGTCGATCGAAGCTTCCTAGCTTTCAAAAAAACCCGCCTTCCGGCGGGTTTTTTTATGCCTGGCCGAAAGACCGAGTCGCTTGCTTCGCGGGTAAACCCGCTCCCACAGGGACAGCGCGGTGCTTGAAGGCTGCGCTGTCCCCGCGAAGCAGGCGACTCGGTCTGCCAGTCAATCTTCGCTGATGGTAATGCTCGGCATCGCCGGCGCCGCAGCTTCCTGTAGCACGATCCGTGCGCCCACCTGGCGGGCCAGTTCCTGATAGACCATGGCAATCTGGCTTTCCGGCTCGGCGATAGCCGTCGGCTTGCCGCTATCGGCCTGCTCGCGAATCAGCATCGACAAAGGCAACGACGCCAGCAGATCGACGCCGTACTGGCTCGCCAGCTTCTCGCCACCGCCTTCGCCGAACAGGTGCTCGGCATGGCCGCAGTTCGAGCAAATGTGCACGGCCATGTTCTCCACCACGCCCAGCACCGGGATGTTGACCTTGCGGAACATTTCCACGCCCTTCTTGGCATCCAGCAGGGCCAGGTCCTGCGGGGTGGTGACGATCACCGAACCGGCCACCGGCACCTTCTGCGCCAGGGTAAGCTGGATGTCACCGGTGCCCGGCGGCATGTCGATCACCAGGTAATCCAGGTCGTCCCAGGCGGTCTGGGTCACCAGCTGCAGCAGCGCGCCGGAAACCATCGGGCCACGCCATACCATCGGCGTGTTGTCGTCGGTAAGAAACGCCATGGACATGACTTCCACGCCATGGGCCTTGATCGGCACGAACCACTTCTGCTCGCGAATCTGCGGGCGGGTGCCTTCGGCGATGCCGAACATCACGCCTTGGCTGGGGCCATAGATATCGGCATCGAGAATACCCACCCGCGCACCCTCGCGGGCCAGCGCCAGGGCCAGGTTGGCCGCGGTGGTCGACTTGCCCACACCGCCCTTGCCCGAGGCCACTGCGATGATGTTCTTGACGTTGGCCATGGCCGGCACCTGAGCCTGGGCCTTGTGCGCGGCCACCACGCAGTCGATCGACACCTGGGCACTGCTGACACCCTCGAGGTTGCCGATGGCGGTCTGCAGCACCTGGGCCCAGCCGTTCTTGAACAGCCCTGCGGCATAACCCAGCTGCAACTGCACGCTGACCCGCTCGCCCTGGATATCGATGGCGCGCACGCAGCCGGCGCTGACCGGGTCCTGGTTCAGATAGGGGTCGGTGTACTGGCGAAGCACGCCCTCGACGGCGACACGGGTGACGGCACTCATGGAGACTCCCAATGGCAAACTGAATGTAAAACAGACGCCTATCCTAACCCGTCAATCGTCAGCAGATGCGCATGCGGGGTGAAATATCTTCGCCAGCCCTTTATAGTGGCCGATCAACCTCATTTTTACCCCGTCGCCAGATAAGTAGCCAAGCCACCATGTCCGAGCCACGTCAGATTCTCGTCACCAGCGCCTTGCCCTATGCCAACGGTTCGATCCACCTGGGCCATATGCTCGAGTACATCCAGACAGACATGTGGGTCCGCTTCCAGAAGCTGCGCGGCAACCAGTGCATCTACGTCTGCGCCGACGACGCCCACGGTTCGGCCATCATGCTGCGCGCCGAGAAGGAAGGCATCACCCCGGAGCAGCTGATCGCCAACGTCCAGGCCGAACACAGCAGCGACTTTGCCGACTTCCTCGTGGACTTCGACAACTTCCACTCCACCCACAGCGAAGAGAACCGCGAGCTCTCGGGCCTGATCTACGCACGCCTGCGTGACGCCGGGCACATCGCCACCCGTTCGGTGACCCAGTACTTCGACCCGGAAAAGGGCATGTTCCTCGCCGACCGCTTCATCAAGGGCACCTGCCCCAAGTGCGCGGCCGAAGACCAGTACGGCGACAACTGCGAGAAATGCGGCGCCACCTACGCGCCCACCGAGCTGAAGAACCCCAAGTCGGCCATTTCTGGTGCCACTCCGGTACTGCGCGATTCCCAGCACTTCTTCTTCAAGCTGCCGGACTTCCAGGCCATGCTGCAGCAGTGGACCCGCAGCGGCACGCTGCAGGACGCTGTAGCCAACAAACTGGCCGAATGGTTGGACTCGGGCCTGCAGGAATGGGACATCTCTCGCGACGCGCCGTATTTCGGCTTCGAGATCCCGGGCGAGCCAGGCAAGTACTTCTATGTGTGGCTGGATGCACCGATCGGCTACATGGCCAGCTTCAAGAACCTCTGTGCACGCCGCCCGGAGCTGGATTTCGACGCGTTCTGGAACGAGGGCTCCAAGGCCGAGCTGTACCATTTCATCGGCAAGGACATCGTCAACTTCCACGCCCTGTTCTGGCCAGCCATGCTCGAAGGTGCAGGCTTCCGCAAGCCAAGCGCGGTCAACGTGCACGGCTACCTGACGGTGAACGGCGCCAAGATGTCCAAGTCGCGCGGTACCTTCATCAAGGCCCGCACCTACCTCGACCACCTGCAGCCGGAATACCTGCGCTACTACTACGCCGCCAAGCTGGGCCGTGGCGTCGATGACCTGGACCTGAACCTGGAAGACTTCGTGCAGAAGGTCAACTCCGACCTGGTCGGCAAGGTGGTAAACATCGCCAGCCGCTGCGCCGGTTTCATCCACAAGGGCAACGAAGGTGTGATGGTGGCTGGCGATGCCGCACCGGAGCTGACCGAAGCCTTCCTGGCGGCAGCTCCGTCGATCGCCGACGCTTACGAAGGCCGCGATTTCGGCCGTGCCATGCGCGAAATCATGGCGCTGGCCGACCGCGCCAACGCCTGGATCGCCGACAAGGCACCATGGTCGCTGGCCAAACAGGAAGGCAAACAGGATGAAGTGCAGGCCATCTGCGCCCAAGGCATCAACCTGTTCCGCCAACTGGTGATCTTCCTCAAGCCGGTGCTGCCGGTGCTGGCCGCCGACGCAGAGGCCTTCCTCAACGTGGCACCGCTGACCTGGAACGACCACCTGTCACGCCTGGAAAACCACCAGCTGAACCCGTTCAAGGCGCTGATGAGCCGCATCGAACCGGCCAAGGTCGAAGCCATGGTCGCCGCCAGCAAGGAAGACCTGCTGGCCTCCGAAACCACGGCCCCAGCCGGCAACGGCGAGCTGGCCAAGGACCCGCTGTCGGCGGAAATCGAGTTCGACACCTTTGCTGCCGTCGACCTGCGCGTGGCGCTGATCGTCAAGGCCGAGGCCGTACCGGGTGCCGACAAGCTGCTGCAACTGACCTTGGACATTGGTGATGAGCGCCGCAACGTGTTCTCCGGCATCAAGTCGGCCTACCCCGACCCGTCCCAGCTGGAAGGTCGCCTGACCATGATGGTGGCCAACCTCAAGCCACGCAAGATGCGCTTTGGCGTGTCCGAAGGCATGGTCATGGCGGCCGGGCCTGGCGGCGAAGAGATCTACCTGCTTAGCCCGGACAGCGGTGCCAAGCCGGGCCAGCGCATCAAGTAACAAAACTGCTGGTACTTGTGGGAGCGGGCCTGCCCGCTCCCACAATGATTCCGGCACCTTGACGCCAACCCGGACAATCGCCCCGATTCCCGGCTATCGTCATCTCATGAGCGACTACATCCTGGTCCTGATCAGCGCTGCGCTGGTCAATCACCTGTGCCTGCAACAACAGCCATTTCCCAGGCTGCACCTCCACGTGCACGGCCTCGCCTGCGCGCTGTGCATTGCCTTGGGCATGATCGGCGCACGAATACTGGTGCGCGGGGTGCTTGCCCCGCTGCAGGCCCAGGACCTTGCCCTGTTCCTGTTGTTGCCCTGGCTGGCCGTGCTTGCCTGGGGCGCGCCATGGTTGCTGACAAGGTGGCGCCCGAGCTGGCCAGTGACGCAACTGCCCGCGCTGCTGTTGAGCAACGCGGTAGTACTGGGGTTGACCCTGCAACAGACAAACGACGACAGTACATGGCTCGCTACCGTGCTGCAAGGCCTGCTGGCCGGCGGCGGCTTCTGGCTGGCGTTGGTGTTGTTCGCCGACCTGCGCCAGCGTAGCAATCATGCCGACGTCCCCGGGGCAATGCGCGGCCTGCCCATCGAATTGCTCGGTGCCAGTGTAATGGCGATGGCGTTTTCCGGCTTCAACGGGCTGCTCACCCAATGACTGCCAAGCCCGACCCGCGGCTACGCACCAGCATGGGGCTGGTGTTGCTGGCTTGCGTACCTGGCCTGTTGGCGCTGTTCTGGCTGCATGGCTGGAGCATGCTAATCAACCTGTTGCTATGCGCCAGTGCCGCGCTGCTGTGCGAGATGTTGTCGCTCAAGTTGCGAGCACAACCGCTGAGCACGGCGCTGAACGACGGCAGCGCGCTGGTGACTGCCGTGCTGCTGGCCGCCGCCCTGCCGACCCTGACGCCGTGGTGGTTGCCGGTAGTCGCAGCCAGCGTTGCCATAGGCATCGGCAAGCAGGCCTTTGGCGGGGTCGGGCGCAACCTGTTCAACCCGGCCATGGTCGGCTATGCCTTCGTGCTGCTGAGCTTCCCGTTGCAGATGAACCATTGGCCGGGGCCGGCACCTGGCCTGCTCGATAGCCTGCAGCTGGTGTTCGCCGGCGGCGAGCAGATCGATGCCTGGGCCCGGCCGACACTGCTCGACGGCCTGCGCCACAATCGCAGCCTGACCATCGATGAACTGTTCGCCAGCCACCCGGGATTCGGCAGCATCGGAGGGTGGGGCAGCGAATGGGTCAACCTTGCGTTCCTGCTGGGCGGCCTGTTTTTGCTGCAACGCAAGGTGATCAGCTGGCATGCGCCGGTTGGCCTGCTGGCAGGGTTGCTCCTGTTCAGCCTGCTGGGCTGGAATGGCTCGGGTTCGGACTCCAACGGCTCCCCCCTGCTGCACCTGTTCTCCGGCTCGACCATGATGGCGGCGTTCTTCATTGCCACCGAGCCGGTGTCCGGCCCGCGGCAGGAGTGGGCGAAGCTGGGGTTCGGCCTGGGGGCGGGCCTGCTGATCTACTTGATCCGTACTTGGGGCAGCTACCCGGACGGCACGGCGTTCGCCATCCTGCTGATGAACCTCATGGCGCCGAGCCTCGAACGCCTGGCTGTGCAGCGCCAGCAGGTTGCACGATGAAGCGTCTGGTACGTGATGTCGGCCTGCTGGTACTGACCGGGGCACTGGCACTGTCGGCAACCCTGGCCTGGCGACACTGGACCAGCGCGGCCATCGCCGACGCCGAGAAACAACTGAATAGCCGCCAGCGGCTGGCGGTGCTGCCAGAAGGCAGTTACGACAACCACCCCCTGGACAACCCGCTGCCCAGGCCCGTCGCACAGCGGCCAAACAGCCGGATCCTGGCAGCTTACCGGGCGACGCTGGCGGGCAAGCCGGCCGCCATCATCCTGGTCACCCAGACCCAGGGCTATGCCGGGCCGATCGTGCTCAGCGTGGCCATCAGCGCGGACGGCCGGCTGATCGGCAGCCAGGTGGTCGAACAACAGGAGAGCCCCGGATTAGGTGCACGCCTGGGAGATCCGCAGCTGAACTGGCTGGGGCAATTTGCCAACCGCCAGTTGGGCGATCGCTGGGCGCTGAAGCGCGACCAGGGCGACTTTGACCAGTTGGCTGGCGCAACCGTGACCTCACGAGCAGTAATCGGCGCGCTGCAAGAGGCGCTGAGATACTTCGATGAGCAGCGCAGCGCGTTGCTGGAGGACGCCATGCATGAATAGGTTCTACTTGCTCGGCGCAGGCCTGGTGCCCCTGCTGGGCGCCACCCGAACACTGAGCGAAGGGGCCACCATCGGCGTGTGTGCGGTGCTGATGAGCAGCCTTCACCAGCTGTTGCTGGCGCCCCTGCGCCAGCGGCTTGCCACCTGGACCTATGTGCTGGCCAGCCTGCTGCTGTTGGCGGCCTTGGCCAGTTGCCTGCAACTGGCACTGCGTGCCTGGTTGCTGCCAGTGGCACTTGCCCTCGGCCACTATCCCGCACTGCTGTGCCTGCAATGCCTGGCCACTGACCACCTGCTGCCCGATCAAGGGCGCTGGCGCCTGCTCGCCGGCCACCTTTGCGCACTGCTTGCCACATGCCTGCTACTCGGCGCCAGCCGCCAATGGTTGGCCGACGGTACCGGCCTGCACATGGCCAGCCTGGCCCCGGGCGCCTTGCTACTGCTCGGACTGCTGTTGGCCTTGTACAATCGCCTGCGTCCGGGCCCCGCCCAACCACGTCGTCAAGGAAAGCTCTGATTTCATGAATGCCGCCAAACGCCTGGAGATCTTTCGCAGGCTGCACGAAGATAACCCCGACCCGAAGACCGAACTGGCCTACACCACCCCGTTCGAACTGCTGGTCGCCGTAACCCTGTCTGCGCAGTCCACCGATGTCGGCGTCAACAAGGCCACCGCACGCCTGTTCCCGGTCGCCAACACCCCCGAGGCCATCTATGCGCTGGGCGTCGAAGGCCTGAGCGAGTACATCAAGACGATTGGCTTGTACAACAGCAAGGCCAAGAACGTCATCGAAGCCTGCCGGCTGCTGATCGAGCGCCATGGCAGCCAGGTACCGCAAACCCGCGAAGCCTTGGAGGCGCTACCAGGCGTGGGCCGCAAGACCGCCAACGTAGTGCTCAATACGGCGTTCCGCCAGCCGACAATGGCTGTGGATACCCATATCTTCCGGGTCAGCAACCGTACCGGCATTGCACCAGGCAAGACAGTGCTGGAAGTGGAGAAAAAGCTGATCAAGTTCGTACCAAAGGATTACCTGCTGGACGCCCACCACTGGCTGATCCTGCATGGGCGCTATGTGTGCCAGGCACGCAAGCCTCGCTGCCGCAGTTGCAGGATCGAAGACTTGTGCGAGTACAAGCACAAGACCTCCGACGATTGAGTCGATAGTTGGAAACCACCTGTTTCGATTGAAAAAATCTTTTTTACCGGCGTCTGCTTTCTGGTTATAAGGACGGCCAATGGCCCCTTGGCTTGGAGCGACTCATGAGTAGCGATAAAGACGACCTGTCGATCGAAGATGATTTTGTTGCCGCGGACGACGAAGCGGAACCCCAGGTGGAAACCGCAAAGACCAACCTGAGCAAGCGCCGCACCATCGACAATATGCTGGAAGAAAGGCGCCTGCAGAAGCAGCTGGCCGACTTCGACTACGATCTGTAACCTTGGCAAAGCCTCCTGACTGGAGGCTTTACGGCCCTGGCGGTCAGTTCAACCCTTGCCGCTGCGCCAGCTCGATCAGGTCCACCAGCGACCGCGCATTGAGCTTGAGCAGCAGGCGCGACTTGTAGGTACTGACCGTCTTGTTGCTGAGGAACATGCTGTCGGCAATCTCCTTGTTGGAACGTCCTCGCGCCAGCTGTTGCAACACGGTCATCTCGCGCGCCGAGAGGCGGTTGACCATATCCGCCTCGCTTCCTCCCCTCCCACGTGACACATGCAACGCCTGGTTGGGGAAGTAGCTGTAGCCCGACAGTACGGCCTTGATGGCGCTCAGCAGTTCGGTGAGTTCCTGCTGCTTGCACACATACCCCGCCGCCCCCGCCTGCATGCAGCGCATCGAGAAGTTGCCGGGTGCCTGCGATGTCAGCACCAGTACCTTGCTACCCGGACTGAAGGTTGTCATGCGGCCGATCACCTCCAGGCCATCCAGCTTGGGGATACCGATATCGAGCACCACGATATCCGGCAGGTGTTGCCGTGTCAGTTGCAGCGCAGCCACCCCGTTGTCGGTTTCCGCCACGACGTCATACCCATGCCGCTCCATCAGCATGCGTACGGCCAGGCGTATGACCGGATGATCATCCACGATAAGCACTTTATTCATGCGATATCCATTCATTGCTTTTGCTTTGGCCCGCCAAGATAACCTACACAACGCTTGGCTGGTGCGGTGATTTACCGGCGAAATATATGAACAGATGGAACCTACAACACTTACAGAAATTTCCTACACTCAACCGATGTGCTTGTAACATTCAAATTCCTTGTTACCAAATAAACGGTATCACCGGCCTGCAAAAGTGCACCAGTTGAAAACCGGCCGACACTTAGGGAAATATTCGATTCAAATACGCTGAACAGACGCGGCCATCAGGATTTCGAGCGATTATTCTCACCCGGGAAACAGTCCAGTCTTTAGTTGAGCAACGCCGTAAGGTAAAGATGTGCAAAATCGCTGGAGACGACCCATATGCACCAAGTACAACCTGTCGCCCCGCTGACGATCATTGCCATCTTCGCAGGGATTATCGAAGCCTCCGCCCTTGCCACATTGCCGTTTCTCAGCGAGTCCAGCCAGAAGCTCTATACTTGGTTCCTGGTGGGCTTCCCATTCTTCCTGACGGCACTGTTCTTCCTCACGCTCAACTTCAATTACAAGTCGTTCTATGACCCCTCGTCAAACAGGACGGCAAATGACAACAAGTCGACACAGAGCGATGTGGCGAAACATGCAATGCCCGGCAACACCAGCGAAGCGCTGCAGGGCGAGCCTGTCACATTCATGTTTTCCGGCCCCGATGCCTATCGCATGATGGAGCAGCAATTGCTATCCGCCCTTGCCCAACCGCCTCAGCAAGCGCGCACCTGGCGTTTTTGCAATCTGGATAGGCGTCAGTGTGCACAACTATCGATCAGCACGCTTGATGGACAGGTGGCGAACGACGGCCGTTGAATGCCTCAGGTTTTCCACAGGCCAAAAAAACCCCGGCCTGGGCCGGGGTCCTTGATGCACGTGGCCGCTATCAGAGCAGCGAGCGGCCCTTGTTGGCAGCAATGCGCATACGCAGCGCGTTGAGCTTGATGAAGCCCGCTGCGTCCGCCTGATTGTAGGCGCCGCCATCTTCCTCGAAGGTAGCGATGTTGGCATCGAACAGCGAGTCGTCCGACTTGCGGCCGACAACGGTGACGTTGCCCTTGTACAGTTTCAGGCGAACCACACCGTTCACGTTGACCTGCGAAGCGTCGATCATCTGCTGCAGCATCAGACGCTCCGGGCTCCACCAGTAGCCGGTGTAGATCAGGCTGGCGTACTTCGGCATCAGCTCATCCTTCAGGTGAGCGACTTCGCGGTCCAGGGTGATCGACTCGATGGCACGGTGGGCCTTGAGCATGATGGTACCGCCAGGGGTCTCGTAGCAGCCACGCGACTTCATGCCAACGTAACGGTTCTCGACGATGTCCAGACGGCCGATGCCATTGGCACCACCGATACGGTTCAGGTCGGCCAGGACGGTGGCCGGGGTCTTCTCGACGCCGTCGATGGCAACGATGTCACCGTTGCGGTAGGTCAACTCGATGTAGGTAGCCTGGTCCGGGGCGTTCTCGGGCGAGACGCTCCAGCGCCACATGTCTTCTTCGTGCTCGGTCCAGGTATCTTCCAGGACACCGCCTTCGTAGGAAATGTGCAGCAGGTTGGCGTCCATCGAGTACGGCGACTTCTTCTTGCCGTGGCGCTCGATCGGGATGCCGTGCTTCTCGGCGTAGTCCATCAGCTTCTCGCGGGACAGCAGGTCCCACTCGCGCCATGGGGCGATGACCTTGACGCCTGGCTTCAGGGCATAGGCACCCAGCTCGAAGCGCACCTGGTCGTTGCCTTTGCCGGTGGCGCCGTGGGAAATGGCGTCGGCGCCGGTTTCGTTGGCGATCTCGATCAGGCGCTTGGCGATCAGCGGACGGGCGATGGAAGTACCCAGCAGGTACTCGCCCTCGTAGACGGTGTTGGCGCGGAACATCGGGAACACGAAATCACGCACGAACTCTTCGCGCAGGTCATCGATGTAGATCTCTTTAACGCCCATTGCCTGGGCCTTGGCACGAGCAGGCTCGACCTCTTCGCCCTGCCCCAGGTCAGCGGTGAAGGTCACCACTTCGCAGTTGTAGGTATCCTGCAGCCACTTGAGAATCACCGAAGTATCAAGGCCGCCGGAATACGCCAGTACGACCTTTTTTACGTCCGCCATGCCATCACTCCACGGGGTTGTACGGAAAGGGATCGATTCTAACGACGTTACGGATAAATTTACAGTGGGGCGACAGCTTCTGACGACAAAGCGACAGGAAGTTTCGGAAGGGCGACTTACCGTCGGAAAGTATGAAATGCCGTGTAGAAGCGGCCTTGTGTCGCGATGGGCTGCGCAGCAGCCCCTGGATCTCAGCTATGCAGCGAAAACTGCCGGGGCTGCTGCGCAGCCCATCGCGACACAAGGCCGCTCCTACAGAAAGCTCCGCAGCCTTCAGGACTTGGCAGGTGTTGGCTCAGGGGCCTTTTCGACAGGCTTCTCAACCGGCTTCTCGATTACCGTCACCCGATCCAGTTCAATATTCACCCGACGATTACGCGCCCGGTTGGCAGCATTGGTGTTCTTCGCCAATGGGTAACGCTCGCCGTGGAAACGCACGGTAATCTGCTCTTCCGGAACGCCATGGGCCTTGAGGTAGTCGGCCACCGCCAGTGCCCGGCGGCGCGACATATCGCGATTGGTCAGGCGGTTGCCACTGTTGTCGGAGTGGCCGTTGAGCTCGACATGGTTCACCGTCGGGTCAGCCTTCATGTAGTCGAGGATCACATCCAGCCGCGCCCTGGCCGCGCCATCCAGCTCGAAGCCGCCCCCGGGGAAGCCCACCTGGGTCTGGCGCACCTGGTCGTAGTTCATCGGCAGCAGCTTGCCGGCACAGGCCTGATAGTCGCTGTAGGCCTTGGCAAAGCTTACCGGCAGAACACGCACTTCCATCGGCCTGCCCGCCTCGCCGGCGTAATTGCGTACCACCGTGCTGCGACCGTCGAGCAGGCCGTTGATCAGGCGGCTGGCCTGGCCCTGGGACGAACTGAACAGCACCCCGGTGCGAGCCATCCGCACACTGCCCAGGTTGATGTCGCTGCGCCCGGGTTGCCACGGTGCAGCGGCTGCCAGCAAGGTGGCCGTGCCCGCCCCCAGAACGTTGCTGTCCGAACGCAGCTGGAACACCGGCTGCTCGCCCGCGCGGCGCACGAACTCGCCACTGCCGAAGCCGTCGATCGGCTGGATCAGCCGGCATTCGAACTGGTCACCCTCAACCTTCCAGGCGATGTTCTCCATGCGCGTCTGGAAGGTCAGCGCGCCGGCCGGCAGGCTGGCGAACAGGGTCAACAGGGCTAGGTAACGCTGGCGCACGGGCGGCTCCACAAATTCTGACGGCTTACCTGCAGGCTATCGGACGCTGGGCGGAAAACTTGATAGCCGTGCTCCACCCAGGGTTTTCCGGTAGCATTGGGGCTTGAGTTCGACCCGCCTGGAATCCCCAATGTCCGATCGCCTGACCCTCCTGCGTCCCGACGACTGGCACATCCATCTGCGCGATGGTGCCGTCCTGCCCCACACCGTTGGCGACGTGGCGCGTACTTTCGCCCGTGCCATCATCATGCCCAACCTGGTTCCGCCGGTGCGCAATGCCGCCGAGGCCGGCGCCTACCGTGAGCGCATCCTGGCCGCCCGCCCGGCTGGCAGCCGCTTCGAGCCGCTGATGGTGCTGTACCTCACCGACCGCACCAGCCCCGAGGACATCCGCGCGGCAAAGGCCAGCGGCTTCGTGTACGCCGCCAAGCTGTACCCTGCCGGTGCCACCACCAACTCCGACTCGGGCGTGACCAGCATCGACAACATCTTCCCGGCCATCGAGGCGCTGGCGGAAGTTGGCATGCCGCTACTGGTGCATGGCGAAGTGACCCGCAGCGAGATCGACGTGTTCGACCGCGAGAAGCGCTTCATCGACGAGCACATGCGCCGTGTGGTCGAGCGCTTCCCCACGCTGAAGGTGGTGTTCGAGCACATCACCACCAGCGATGCCGCGCAGTTCGTCACCGAGGCCCCGGCCAACGTCGGCGCGACCATCACTGCGCAGCACCTGCTGTACAACCGCAACCACATGCTGGTTGGCGGCATTCGCCCGCACTTCTATTGCCTGCCGATCCTCAAGCGCAACACGCACCAGGTGGCGCTGCTGGACGCGGCCACCAGCGGCAACCCGAAGTTCTTCCTGGGTACCGACTCGGCACCGCACGCCCGTCACGCCAAGGAAGCCGCCTGCGGTTGCGCCGGTTGCTACACCGCCTACGCAGCCATCGAGATGTACGCCGAAGCGTTCGAGCAGCGTAACGCGCTGGACAAGCTGGAAGGCTTCGCCAGCCTGCACGGCCCGGCGTTCTATGGCCTGCCGGCGAACACCGACACCATTACCCTGGTCCGCGAGGAATGGACCGCCCCGGACAGCCTGCCATTTGGCGAGCAGACCGTGGTCCCGCTGCGCGCCGGCGAAAAACTGCGCTGGCGCCTGCTGGAGGAAAACGCGTGAGCGAAGACCTCTACGAAGACGATCTGGACAACCAAGGCAGCAGCGGCTCGCGCCACCCCATGGCCGAGCGCTTCCGCGGCTATTTGCCGGTAGTGGTAGATGTTGAAACCGGCGGCTTCAATAGCGCTACCGACGCCCTGCTGGAAATTGCCGCCGTCACCATCGGCATGGACGAAAAGGGCTTCCTGTTCCCCGAGCACACCTACTTCCACCGGGTGGAGCCATTCGAGGGTGCCAACATCGAGGCAGCAGCGCTGGAGTTCACCGGCATCAAGCTGGACCACCCGCTGCGCATGGCGGTCAGCGAGGAAAGCGCGCTGACCGACATCTTCCGCGGCGTACGCAAGGCGCTCAAGGCCAATGGCTGCAAGCGGGCTATCCTGGTGGGACACAACAGCAGCTTCGACCTGGGCTTCCTCAATGCGGCGGTGGCGCGCAATGACCTGAAGCGCAACCCGTTCCACCCGTTCTCCAGCTTCGACACCGCTACCCTGGCGGGCCTGGCTTATGGCCAGACCGTACTGGCGCGGGCCTGCCAGAGCGCCGACATCGACTTCGACGGGCGTGAGGCGCACTCGGCGCGTTATGACACCGAGAAGACGGCCGAGCTGTTCTGCGGCATCGTCAACCGCTGGAAAGAGATGGGCGGCTGGCGCGACTTCAACGATTGAGTTGAAAAAAGCATTCGCGGGCATGCCCGCTCCCACAGAGATCGCACATGGCTGAGGCCTTTGGGATACCTGTGGTAGCAGGTTTACCTGCGAAGAGGCCGGAAAAGAACGGCACAAAAAAACCGGCCACCAGGGCCGGTTTTTTCATGCAGGCGGCAATTACAGCTTGCCAGCGTTCTCGCTCAGGTAGGCAGCAACACCTTCTGGCGAAGCGTTCATGCCTTTGTCGCCTTTTTTCCAGTTGGCAGGGCAGACTTCGCCGTGCTCTTCGTGGAACTGCAGGGCGTCGACCAGGCGCAGCAGCTCGTCCATGTTGCGGCCCAGTGGCAGGTCGTTGACGATCTGCGAACGGACAACACCGTTGGTGTCGATCAGGAAGGCGCCACGGAAGGCCACGCCGCCTTCGGACTCGACGTCGTAGGCCTTGCAGATTTCGTGGGTCATGTCGGCAGCCAGGGTGTACTTGACCTGGCCGATACCGCCGTTGTTGACCGGGGTGTTACGCCAGGCGTTGTGGGTGAAGTGCGAGTCGATCGACACGCCGATCACTTCCACGTTGCGCGCCTGGAAGTCAGGGATGCGGTTGTCCAGGGCGATCAGCTCGGACGGGCAGACGAAGGTGAAGTCCAGCGGGTAGAAGAACACCAGGCCGTACTTGCCCTTGATGGCCGAAGCCAGGTTGAAGCTGTCGACGATCTCGCCATTGCCCAGCACGGCCGGAACGGTGAAATCGGGGGCTTTCTTACCAACGAGTACGCTCATTGTAATCTCCTGATGAGGGTGAAAAACCGTTTGCCGGGCCAGACGGGCTTGCCCGACATCCAACAAAGGCCGACCATCATACACGGCTTCTGGTGACAGGCCGACTCCAACGACGAAGCAGCCGCCGGTCGCTCAAGCACGGTCCTTTCAGAAACTCCTTTGACAAGCATTCTCATTAACATTAAGCTCCACCCCATCGAGCCCACCAACGATGGTCAGCCTTTATGTATGTGTGTCTTTGTGTCGGCGTCACCGACGGACAGATCCGCGATGCGATCTATGAAGGATGCTGCAGCTACAAGGAAGTGCGAGCCGCGACCAACGTCGCCAGCCAGTGTGGCAAATGTGCCTGCGTGGCCAAGCAGGTGGTACGCGAGACCCTGACCGAGCTCCAGGTCAGCCAGGCAGCCCTGCCCTACCCCGTGGAATTTACCGCGGCCTGAAACCTAGAATTCCAAGAACCGGGCCTTGTGTCCGGTTTTTTTATGCCCGCAATTCAATAAGTTAGCGCTCCAACGCGGTTCACAAACATTCTTATTTCCATTAATTTTCACTTATTATTCAAGAACTTAGGTTTGACACACCTAAGTATCGGGCTCAAACTTGCGTGTATTGGCACACTTCTACAGGGCAGGAACCCGACATGAAAGGCGACGTAAGCGTCATCCAGCATCTCAACAAGATCCTCGGAAACGAGCTGGTCGCGATCAACCAGTACTTCCTGCACGCACGCATGTATGAAGATTGGGGCCTGAACAAACTCGGCAAGCACGAGTACAAGGAATCCATCGACGAGATGAAACACGCTGACAAACTGATCAAGCGTATTCTCTTCCTCGAAGGCATCCCCAACGTCCAGGACCTGGGCAAGCTGCTGATTGGTGAGCACACCAAGGAAATGCTCGAATGCGACCTGAAGATCGAACAGAAAGGCCTGGTCGACCTGAAAGCAGCCATCGCCCATTGTGAAACCGCTGGCGACTTCGGCTCGCGTGACATGCTCGAAGACATCCTCGAGTCCGAGGAAGAACATATCGATTGGCTGGAAACCCAGCTGGGGCTGATCGACAAGATTGGTATCGAGAACTACCTGCAGTCGCAGATGGGCGAAGAATAAATATTCGCCCCATGAAAAAACCCGCGATCAGCGGGTTTTTTCATGCTTGCCGGAAAATCAGGCCTCGGAGGCCTTGGCCTTGGCAGCCGCTTCCTTGATCAGGGTCTGCAGCTCACCCTTCTCGAACATTTCCAGCATGATGTCGCTGCCGCCGACCAGCTCACCGGCTACCCAGAGCTGCGGGAAGGTCGGCCAGTTGGCGTACTTTGGCAGGTTCGCACGGATTTCCGGGTTCTGCAGGATGTCGACGTAGGCGAACTTCTCGCCACAACCCATCACGGCCTGCGATGCACGCGCAGAGAAGCCACACTGCGGGGCATTCGGCGAGCCTTTCATGTAAAGCAGAATGGTATTGTTGGCAATCTGCTCTTTGATCGTTTCGATGATATCCATGTAGCACCTCGGCTGAACTTTCCGACACGGTCGTCGGCACGGTGACGCATTGTAACGGAAAGCCGAGCAGCATGCTCGGCCTTACCGTTCCTTACGCGGCCTCTACCTGCACAGGTACGCCATTGAGGGCGGCATTACCGGAAACCTGGTCACGCAGGCGCTCATCGGTTAGGTCGTTGGCGCTCACGCCAGGCTGCGCCTTGGCGATCTGCATGTGCACGCCCTGCCGAGAATGACCGAAGCCATGGGGCAGGCTGACCACGCCCGGCATCATGTCCGCGCAGGCCTGCACCTCGACTTCAAGCTCCCCCGTACGCGAGCGGATACGAACCCTCTGGCCATCCTGCAGCTGCCTCTGCTGCAGGTCCTGCGGGTGCATCAACAACTGATGTCGCGGCTTTCCTTTCACCAGCCGATGAAAATTGTGCATCCACGAATTGTTGCTTCGCACATGGCGACGGCCGATCAGCAGCAGTTCGCCCGGTGCCGGAGGGCCTTGTTGCGCCAGCCGCCCCAGGTCGTCCAGCAGCACCTGGGGCGCCGCTTCGACAGCCTTGCTGGCAGTCGCCAGGCGCGCAGCGAGGTTGGTGCGCAATGGCCCCAGGTCCAGGCCATGCGGGTGCTTGTCCAACGCTGCAAGCGACAACTGCCAGGGCGTCGCTTCACCATAGCGCCCCTTGCGCAGGGCCAGGTCGATCATCTGCGCTGGCGCCCAGGTCGGTTTCAACTCCAGCTCGGCGCGTTTGGCGAACGCCTGTGCGAGCCCGACGAAAATTTCCCAGTCATGCAATGCCCCTTCGGGCTTGGCCAGGATCGCCCGGTTGAAGCGGGTCACGTTGCGCACGGCCAGCAAGTTGAACGTGCTGTCGTAATGGTCGTTTTCCAGCGCCGAGGTGGAGGGCAGGATCAGGTCGGCATGTCGGGTGGTTTCGTTGATGTACAGGTCGATGCTGAGCATGAACTCCAGCCCCTCCAGCGCCACATCCAGCTGGCGGCCGTTGGGCGTGGACAGTACGGGGTTGCCAGCCACCGTCACCAGCGCACGCACCTGCCCTTCGCCGGGTGTCAGCATTTCCTCGGCCAAGGCCGCCACGGGCAGTTCGCCGCCGTATTCGGGCAAGCCCGACACCCGGCTCTGCCAGGCGTTGAAATGGCCACCCGAGGTGGTCGCCACCAAGTCGACGGCAGGCTCGGTGCACAACGCGCCGCCTTCACGGTCAAGGTTGCCGGTCACCAGGTTGATCAGTTGCACCAGCCAGTGGCAAAGGGTGCCGTAGGCCTGGGTCGAAACCCCCATGCGGCCATAGCACACCGCCTTGTCGGCCGCGGCGAAGTCCCGTGCCAGCTGGCGGATGTCTGTAGCGGCAATGCCACAGTGCGCGCTCATGGCCTCCGCGCTGAACGGCGCGATCGCTTCGCGCACCTGCTGCAGCCCGATGACAGGCAAGTGCGAGCCGCGCGCCAGGCCTTCAGCAAACAGGGTGTTGAGCAAGCCACACAACAAGGCCGCATCCCCTCCAGGGCGAATGAACAAGTGACTGTCGGCCATAGCCGCCGTTTCGCTGCGCCGCGGGTCCACCACCACAAGGCGCCCACCCCTTGCCTGCAGGGCTTTGAGGCGTTTTTCCACATCCGGCACGGTCATGATGCTGCCGTTGGAGGCCAGCGGGTTGCCACCAAGGATCAGCATGAAACCGGTCTGGTCGATATCCGGAATCGGCAGGAGCAGGCCATGGCCGTACATGAGATGGCTGACCAGGTGTTGCGGCAACTGGTCCACCGAGGTGGCAGAGAAGCGGTTGCGGGTTTTCAGCAGGCCCAGGAAGTAGTTGCTGTGGGTCATCAGGCCGTAGTTGTGCACGCTCGGGTTACCTTGGTACACCGCCACCGCATTGCGCCCGTGGGTTTGCTGGATCGCCCACAGCCTGTCGGCGGCCAGGGCAAAGGCCTCGTCCCAACCGATTGCCTGCCAATGCTCGCCCACCCGCTTGTGCGGCTGGCGCAGGCGGTCGGGGTCGTTCTGGATGTCCTGCAGGGCCACGGCCTTTGGGCAGACATGGCCGCGGCTGAACGGGTCCTGGGGGTCGCCCTTGATCGAACTGATCAGCGCCCGCCCATCGCCGTCATGGCTGACTTCGATATTCAGCCCACAGATCGCTTCGCACAGGTGACAGGCACGGTGATGCAGGGTCTTGGTCATGGCCGCCTCTGCCTTGTTGTTATGGAGGATGTGTAGAGGGTTGTCGAACATCGACTATGCACCCAGCCCCTGCCGCCGGCCAGCGCGCTTCGCGGCGTGAATCCACCGACATCAGGCACACGATTTGCGACAGCCATTTGCCAAATTGCCGGCAAGCCGTGTACAACCCTCTGTAGCAAATAAAAAACAGCACTGTCCGTCGGGTAAAGACACCCTTTGCAACACCCTTTGGTACTGGGCAGCTGTTTCCCCTCTTGGCTTCAGGCGACATTTACTTATAGTATTGCGCCTTTCCCTATTTCGTCCGCCCCCGTGCGGCTTACGCCGCAGGTCACTCCCGTTGTCAAAAAAAACCATACGGTCGACCTGCATACCGTTGCAGATAAGGTAGTCAATCATGAGCGCTAGGCACTTTCTCTCCCTGCTGGACTTCACCACCGACGAATTGCTCGGGGTGATCCGCCGCGGCATCGAGCTGAAGGACCTGCGCAAGCGAGGCGTGCTCTTCGAGCCGCTGAAAAACCGCGTGCTGGGCATGATCTTCGAGAAGTCCTCCACCCGTACCCGCGTGTCGTTCGAGGCCGGCATGATCCAGCTCGGCGGCCAAGCTATCTTCCTGTCCCCGCGCGACACCCAGCTGGGCCGTGGCGAGCCGATCGGCGACAGCGCCATCGTGCTGTCGAGCATGCTCGATGTGGTGATGATCCGTACCCACGCCCACAGCACCCTGACCGAATTCGCCGCCAACTCGCGTGTGCCGGTGATCAACGCGCTGTCCGACGAGTCGCACCCGTGCCAATTGCTGGCCGACATGCAAACCTTCCTCGAACACCGCGGCTCGATCCAGGGCAAGACCGTGGCCTGGATCGGCGATGGCTTCAACATGTGCAACTCGTACATCGAGGCAGCCAGGCAGTTCGACTTCCAGCTGCGCATCGCCTGCCCGGAAGGCTACGAGCCGGACGCTCGCTTCATGGCCATCGGTGGTGACCACGTGCAGATCGTGCGTGACCCGAAGGAAGCCGTGCGCGGCGCCCATCTGGTGACCACGGATGTCTGGACTTCCATGGGCCAGGAGGAGGAAACTGCACGGCGCCTGGCGCATTTCGCGCCTTACCAGGTCACCCGCGAATTGCTCGACCTGGCGGCACCCGACGCCCTGTTCATGCACTGCCTGCCAGCCCACCGTGGTGAGGAAATCAGCCATGACCTGCTCGACGACCCACGCTCGGTCGCTTGGGACCAGGCTGAAAACCGCCTGCATGCACAGAAGGCCCTTCTCGAATTCCTTGTAGAACCGGCTTACCACCACGCATGAGTCAACCCCTACTGCTCAACCTGCGCAACCTCGCCTGCGGCTATGGCGACCAGCGCATCGTCCAGAACCTCAACCTGCACCTGAACGCAGGCGACATTGGTTGCCTGCTGGGTTCATCCGGTTGCGGCAAAACCACCACCCTGCGCGCCATCGCCGGTTTCGAACCCGTGCACGACGGCGAGATACAGCTGGCTGGCGAGGTCATTTCCCGGGCTGGCTTCACCCTGGCCCCGGAAAAACGCCGCATCGGCATGGTGTTCCAGGACTACGCGCTGTTCCCGCACCTGACCGTGGCGCAGAACGTTGCCTTCGGTATTGCCAAGCACCCGCGCCAGGCCGAGGTCATCGAAGAGATGCTCGAACTGGTCAAGCTGGGCGGCCTGGGCGGGCGCTACCCGCATGAACTGTCCGGCGGCCAGCAGCAACGGGTCGCCCTGGCCCGTGCGCTGGCACCGGAGCCGCAACTGCTGCTGCTTGACGAGCCATTCTCCAACCTCGACGTGGAGCTGCGCCGACGCCTGAGCCATGAGGTTCGCGACATTCTCAAGAGCCGCGGCACCAGCGCCATCCTGGTGACCCATGACCAGGAAGAGGCCTTTGCCGTCAGCGACCAGGTCGGCGTGTTCAAGGAAGGCCGCCTGGAGCAGTGGGACACGCCTTACAACCTTTATCACGAGCCGCAGACGCCGTTCGTGGCCAGCTTCATTGGCCAGGGATATTTCATCCGTGGGCAGATGATCAGCCACGAGGCCGTCAATACCGAGCTGGGTGAACTGCGCGGCAACCGTGCCTACATCATGGCGCCGGGCAGTTCGGTAGATGTGCTGCTGCGCCCTGACGATATCGTCCACGCGCCGGGCAGTGCACTGCAGGCGAACATCGTCGGTAAAAGCTTCCTTGGGGCATCGACCCTGTACCGCCTGCAGTTGCCGACCGGGAGCCAGCTGGAGGCGATCTTTCCTAGCCACAACGACCATCAGGTCGGTGAGAATGTGGGGATTGCGGTCAAGGCGGATCACCTGGTGCTGTTCCCGGTGCCGGGCAGCGTGGCGGCGCAATTGCCGCGGCAGGAGAACGGCGTTCGCCGGTACAGTTCGGCGACCTGATTCGAAATTTTGGGGCCGCTTTGCGGCCCTTTCGCCGGCAAGCCAGCTCCCACAGAATCACCACATGCCCTGAAGGCAACGCTGTACCTGTGGGAGCTGGCTTGCCGGCGATGGGCTGCAAAGCAGCCCCAGAAATCTCAGCCCCGACCAATCCCGGCAAACTTGCCCTGGGTGTGCTCAGCCAGCACCACGGCCGCCAACTCCACCTCCAGCCCACGCCGCCCAGCGCTGACATGAATGGTTGCAAAGTTCTGCGCCGAGTCATCGATAAAGGTGCGCAGGCGCTTCTTCTGCCCCAGCGGGCTGATCCCGCCCACCAGGTACCCCGTGGCCCGCTGCGCAACCACCGGGTCGGCCATCTCGCACTTTTTCACCCCGGCAGCATGGGCCAGGGCCTTGAGGTCGAGTGTACCCACCACAGGTACCACCGCCACCAGCAACTCCCCCTTCTCACTGCTCGCCAGCAAGGTCTTGAACACCTGCTGCGGGTCGAGACCGAGCTTTTCCGCCGCCTCCAGGCCATATGACGCCGACTTGGGGTCATGTTCGTAACTGTGCACACGATGCTCGGCACGGTGTTTCTTCAACAGGTCTAGGGCGGGGGTCATGCGGGGGCTCCGGTCGGGACAGCTCGGCGGCTACTTTAGGACAATTCCCACACCACAGCCAGCGCACCGCAGTCGCGCGCGTCTAGTACGCGGATCCGCGCCTGAAATCAGCATCCACATCGTGACCAACCGTTCACTTTCGACCTTTGACATCAGCGTTTCTTGTCTATATTTTTTCGTTTCTGAATAAATGGTGCACTTTTAAGGTGCATTTCCTACATCTGCCTGGAGTCAACGGGGATAGACTCCGGGCGTTGCTGTCGAGCGCCACGCGCCTCACAACAAAAAAAACGAGGTCATACATGACGACTGCTCTACGCCAACCCACGCTGTCCAGCCAATGCCTGGCCGAGTTCCTCGGCACTGCCCTGCTCATCTTCTTCGGTACCGGCTGCGTCGCAGCGCTCAAGGTCGCGGGCGCCAGCTTCGGCCTGTGGGAAATCAGTATCATCTGGGGCGTGGGCGTCAGCATGGCGATCTATCTCACCGCCGGTATTTCCGGCGCGCACCTGAACCCTGCGGTGAGCATCGCCCTCACCCTGTTCGCCGGTTTCGACAAGCGCAAGCTGCCCTTCTACATGCTGGCCCAGGTATGCGGCGCATTCTGTGGTGCAGCGTTGGTCTACACCCTGTACAGCAACCTTTTCTTCGATTTCGAACAGGCCCATGCCATGTTGCGCGGTAGCGAAGCCAGCCTGGAACTGGCCTCGGTGTTCTCCACCTATCCGCACCCTTCGCTATCCACCGGCCAGGCGTTCCTGGTCGAAGTGATCATCACTGCCATCCTGATGGCAGTGATCATGGCCCTGACCGACGACAACAACGGCCTGCCGCGCGGTGCCATGGCCCCACTGCTGATCGGCCTGCTGATCGCCGTGATCGGTAGCGCCATGGGCCCGTTGACCGGCTTTGCCATGAACCCGGCCCGTGATTTCGGGCCAAAACTCATGACCTTCCTGGCCGGTTGGGGCGAAATCGCCTTCACTGGCGGTCGGGACATGCCTTATTTTCTGGTTCCGGTGTTCGCACCGATCCTTGGCGCCTGCCTGGGTGCTGCGACCTATCGCGGCCTGATCGCCCGCAACCTGCCAATGGCAGCCGCCGTGAACCCTGAGACAAATGACAATCGCCAGGGCGATACTCAAGTCAACTGACGCCGGCATCACGCCCAGCCCTGACCCCCTATTTCCGCAAGGCCTACGACCATGACAGACACCCAGGATAAGAACTACATCATCGCCCTGGACCAGGGCACCACCAGTTCGCGGGCCATCATTTTCGATCGCGACGCCAATGTGGTGGGTACCTCCCAGCGCGAATTCGCCCAGCACTACCCGCAAGCGGGCTGGGTCGAACACGACCCGATGGAAATCTTCGCCACGCAGAGCGCGACCATGGTCGAGGCCCTGGCCCAGGCAGGCATCAGCCACGCCCAGGTCGCCGCACTGGGTATCACCAACCAGCGTGAAACCACCGTTGTATGGGACAAGGAAACCGGCCGCCCGGTGTACAACGCCATCGTCTGGCAGTGCCGCCGCAGCACCGAGATCTGCGCCCAGCTCAAGCGCGACGGGCATGAAGACTACATTCGCGAGACCACCGGCCTGGTCACAGACCCGTACTTCTCTGGCACCAAGCTGAAATGGATCCTCGACAATGTCGAGGGTGCCCGCGAACGCGCCGAACGCGGCGAGTTGCTGTTCGGCACCATCGATACCTGGCTGATCTGGAAGTTTTCCGGCGGCAAGGTGCATGTCACCGATTACACCAACGCCTCGCGCACGCTGATGTTCAACATTCACAGCCTGCAGTGGGACGACAAGCTCCTGGAAATCCTCGGCATCCCACGGCAGATGCTGCCCGAGGTACGCCCTTCCTCCGAGATCTACGGCCACACCAAGAGCGGCATCGCCATTGCCGGTATCGCCGGCGACCAGCAGTCGGCGCTGTTCGGCCAGATGTGCGTTGAGCCGGGTCAGGCCAAGAACACCTATGGCACCGGCTGCTTCCTGCTGATGAACACCGGCGACAAGGCGGTCAAGTCGTCCCATGGCCTGCTCACCACCATCGCCTGCGGCCCGCGAGGCGAAGTGGCCTACGCGCTGGAGGGCGCGGTGTTCAATGGTGGTTCCACCGTGCAGTGGCTGCGCGACGAACTGAAGATCGTCAACGACGCACTCGATACCGAATACTTTGCCAGCAAGGTCAAGGACAGCAACGGGGTATACCTGGTGCCTGCCTTCACCGGCCTGGGTGCCCCGTACTGGGACCCATATGCCCGTGGTGCACTGTTCGGCCTGACCCGTGGCGTGAAGGTGGACCACATCATCCGCGCCGCACTGGAATCGATCGCCTACCAGACCCGCGACGTGCTCGACGCCATGCAGCAGGACTGTGGCCAGCGCCTGTCCGAGTTGCGCGTGGACGGCGGTGCGGTGGCCAACAACTTCCTCATGCAGTTCCAGGCCGACATCCTCGGCACCTGCGTGGAGCGGCCGAAGATGCGCGAAACCACGGCGCTGGGTGCAGCATACCTGGCAGGCCTGGCCTGTGGTTTCTGGAGCGGCCTGGACGAGCTGCGCGACAAGGCGATCATCGAGCGCGAATTCAGCCCGCAGCTGGATGAAGCGCAGAAAGAGAAGCTGTATGCCGGCTGGAAGAAGGCAGTCGACCGTACCCGTGACTGGGAAGATCACGAGGCCTGATCCTATCTGACAGGCGCTATACCACCTGTAGGAGCGGCCTTGTGTCGCGAAAGGGCCGCGAAGCGGCCCCAGCAGCATTTGCTATGACGCGAAAATCCTGGGGCCGCTTCGCGGCCCTCTCGCGACACAAGGCCGCTCCTACAAAAAAGCGCTAGCGCAGGCCACAGGATCGATGCAGGGCATTTGTCTCCGCAGCCACCCAGATAGTCTACTGGTCGTAGTCCGCGTCCTACGGCATCATTGCAGCATTTGTCCGGCAGCCCCAAAGGACCGCCCATGAATCTGCCCCCTCGCCAACAACAAATCCTCGAACTGGTGCGCGAACGCGGTTACGTCAGTATCGAAGAAATGGCGCAGCTGTTCGTCGTAACACCGCAAACCATCCGCCGTGATATCAACCAGCTGGCCGAGCTCAATCTGCTACGCCGCTACCACGGGGGCGCGGCCTACGACTCGAGCATCGAGAACACCGCCTACGCCATGCGCGCCGACCAGATGCGTGACGAAAAACAACGCATCGCCGAAGCGGTTGCCCGGCAGATTCCCGACCATGCCTCGCTGTTCATCAACATCGGTACCACCACCGAATCCATCGCCCGGGCGCTGCTCAACCACAACCACCTGAAAGTCATCACCAACAACCTGCACGTGGCCGCAATCCTTGCTGCCAAGGACGATTTCGAAGTGCTGGTGGCAGGTGGCACGGTGCGCCGTGATGGCGGCGTTGTCGGTCAGGCCAGTGTCGACTTCATCAACCAGTTCAAGGTCGACTTCGCCCTGGTGGGCATCAGCGGCATCGACGAAGATGGCAGCCTGCTCGATTTCGACTATCAGGAAGTGCGGGTGTCCCAGGCGATCATCGCCAATGCCCGTCAAGTGATCCTTGCCGCCGACTCCAGCAAGTTCGGGCGCAACGCCATGGTGCGCATGGGCTCGATCAGCCTGGTCGACTGCCTGGTGACCGACCAGGCGCCAACCCCCGCACTCACCCAGCTGCTGAACCAGTACAAGATCCGGCTTGAGGTGGTTTGAGGGCTGACAGGCGCATGCCGCAAGGCTTGTCGCGCCTGTGAGATCGAGCGTCGTCCGCGCAGCGCTCGATCCCACAGACGCCACAACTTTCAAACCGATCATCCAAAATTTTCGTAAATGTTCATTTCATTGTCATCTGATCAGTTTTTTCTATAAAGACTGACTGGCGACCGGCTTTCTGTTGCGCTAGTATTTTCGAAAACGAACATCAATGTTCATATTCGATGTGAACAGCCCCAGGAGGCCTTGCCCGTGTCCCAGCCCGTTTCGTCCCAGCCACCAGCCGCCGACTGCTATGACCTCGCCGTGATCGGCGGCGGCATCAATGGCGTGGGCATTGCTGCCGACGCCGCCGGGCGTGGCCTCAAGGTATTTCTCTGCGAAAAGGACGACCTGGCTCAGCACACCTCGTCGGCCAGCAGCAAACTGATCCACGGCGGCCTGCGCTACCTGGAGCATTACGAGTTCCGCCTGGTGCGTGAAGCGCTGGCCGAGCGCGAAGTGCTGCTGGCCAAAGCCCCGCACATCGTCAAGCCGATGCGCTTCGTGCTGCCGCACCGCCCGCACTTGCGCCCGGCCTGGATGATTCGCGCCGGCCTGTTCCTCTACGATCACCTCGGCAAGCGCAAGCGCCTGGGTGCTTCGCGCAGCCTGCGCTTCGGCCCGGGTTACCCGCTCAAGCCTGCAATCAGCCGTGGCTTCGAATATGCCGACTGCGCGGTGGACGATGCCCGCCTGGTTGTGCTGAATGCGATGGCCGCACGGGAAAAAGGTGCCCATATTCATACCCGTACCCGCTGCCTGCGTGCGGAGCGTGTGGATGGCCTGTGGCAGGTGGAGTTGCAGCACGCTGACGGCCGCCTGCAGACCATTCGCGCCCGCGCCCTGGTCAACGCTGCCGGCCCGTGGGTGGCCAGCTTCATCAAGGACGACCTCAAGCTCGATGCCCCCTACGGCATCCGCCTGATCCAGGGCAGCCATATCATCGTGCCGCGCATGTACGAAGGCGAACACGCCTACATCCTGCAGAACGAGGACCAGCGCATCGTCTTCTGCATCCCGTACCTGGAGCGCTTCACGCTGATCGGCACCACTGATCGCGAATACAGCGGCGACCCCGCCAAAGTCGCGATCACCGAGCAGGAAACCGATTATCTGCTCAAGGTGGTCAACGCCCACTTCAACCACCAGCTCAGCCGCAGCGACATCGTGCACACCTATTCCGGCGTGCGCCCACTGTGCAACGACGAATCGGACAATCCGTCCGCGGTCACCCGTGACTACACCCTGGCGCTGTCCGCCAGTGAAGGGCAAGCGCCGTTGCTCTCGGTTTTCGGTGGCAAGCTGACCACCTACCGCAAACTGGCCGAGTCGGCCATGGCCGAGCTCAAGCCGCACTTCCCACAGATGCGTGGCAGCTGGACCGCTGGCGCGCCGCTACCAGGTGGTGAGTACATGACCACGGTGCAGGCTCTGGTCGATGCGGTGCTGGCGCGCTGTGGCTGGTTGCCTGTCGATATCGCGAAGCGCTGGGTGCTGACCTATGGCAGCCGTGTATGGCAGTTGCTGGAGGGCGTTCAAGGGCCGGAAGACCTGGGCCAGGCAATTGGCGGTGGGTTGTTTGGCCGGGAGGTGGACTACCTTGCACACAACGAATGGGCATGCAGCGCTGAAGACATTCTCTGGCGCCGCACCAAGCTGGGCTTGTTCACCAGCACGGGCGAGCAACAGGCGCTTGCAGACTATCTGCAACGAGAGCAACAGGCGCGCACGCAAGCGGCGTGACCCATGGCTTGCTTGCACGTACTGGAACGCCGCTTTGACGTTGGCGAAGTCTCCAAATGTATCGTGCCCGGCGGGCGTGGTCGATCGAGCGATTACCGCAAACATAGCCTTGCGCGCTTGGGATGAGCATTAATCAATGCTCATCCAGCGCCCCTTGGCTCGTCCGGCCCGTCGCCAGCGGGCCCGGATGGCACGGTCGGCAGGTCGGTGCAGCAGTAACTACCACCACCCCACATTCCCGGCAGTGATGCTCTGGTGTCTTTCAGACCCGGAGATATCTCGTGACACCCACCGAATACACCCCGTCGTACTCCGTCGACGCCCTGATCGCCCGGCAACTACCTGACTGGTTGACCAGCGCCGATGCAACGCACCTGGAAGCCTACGGCAGGGCCTTGCTTGCACAGCAACAGGCCGCGGACAGGCTTGGCCATCTGCTCGAAAGAATCCCTCGCCTCGAGGACTTCGCGAAGCCCCTGCTCGAACGCGCCCTGCGTGAGCAGGGGCTGGGGCATGTAGACCCGCAATTTGGGCACGTCGTCGTCAGCGAAGAGTTTCAACTGCCTTCGGCGGCGGAGAATTTCTATAGGCCGACGGTTACCCATAGAACGCGACAAACGCTGTTGGCCGCTGCCCTGCATAACTTCGAAGCACACGAAGCTGAACCGTGGCTATTGCGCAAAGCGCACCTGGAGAACGAGAAAGGCGAAAAGCTGGCCATGACCTTCGAGCACTTCGTTCGCCTGTGCCGCTCACTGGACCTGGGCGGCAAGTATCAGACGCTGCTCAGGACGGTGCTCGAGCCCAAGGCTGGCCGTGGCCAGCCGGACGATCAAGCCCGCACGACAATAAAGCACCTTTTTGAAAGCGGCGTACGTACGCGCATGCAGGCAGCAGTTTACGAGGCCCGGTTCAAGGGGCAGCTGGACGAGCGGGATCTGCTTCGGCTGCGGCCGATGCTCGAAGCCCCTGCACTTGCACCCTATGGCAAGGGCACGCTGACAGCTCGCCAACTTTATCTGCTCGGCAAGTGCGTGACGGGGGTCATCACACTTGAGTGGCGCCCTGCTCCGGCTGAAGATATCGACGAAATCATCGTCTGGATACCCGATGCCGCCGAGCAAAGCCTGCGCTTTTACGACAGCTGGGACAGTGTTTACAACGACCTGGCCACTCGCCTCAAGCAGCAGTCATTCCGCCAGTTTTTCCGGCGTTTCATCACGGCACGGGACACAAGCGAGTTCACCAGGGAACTTGCACAACGGCTGGCAGCGTCGCCTGGAGCAATGAAACTGCAGCTCGACGGGCGAAACCTGCCCGTCAAGGGGAATGTGTTCGCATATGTACGGGGGCTATTGCTCGGGCGAATGTTCGATGATGCAGCCTACCTCGCTGTTCCAACGGACCTTGAAGATCGGCTGAGCAGGCACCGGCGCTTGCAGGACATGCTGAGTGCCGGGTTGGACCTGCTGGGGCTGGCAGCTTTGGTCGTACCGGTGCTCGGTGACCTGCTACTGGTCGTCAGCGCGGCGCAATTGCTCGATGAAGTCTATGAAGGCTATCAGGACTGGCAGCTAGGTAACCGCCAAGGAGCGCTGGAGCATTTGTTCAACATAGCCCAGGGCGTGGCGACCACAGGCCTGACTGCAGGGGCTCTGCACACTCTGAGACGAACACCTTTTGTCGACAGTCTTGCGCCAACGGTGTTGCCTGCCGGTGGCATCAGGCTGACCAGAAACCCCCGTTACCTGCCTGCCGAGGAAGATGTCTCGGTATTATTGGAAAGCCTGCAAGGGGAGCACTTTGCCGATACTTTGTCAGATCATGGCCGGATACTTCTACAGGCCACAGGCCTCAACGTGGACCAGTTGCGCCGACTTTGCCTGGAGAACGCTGCACCACCCGCGCGGCTGCTCGATCTCCACGACCGGATCAAGCTGCACCAGCAGGATCCAACCCTGAAAGGACACGCCTTCGAGCAGCAACTTCAGGCGTGGCAAACACCGCAATCTGCCGACCAGGCCAGGCTGATCGGGGTTTTCCGGGGTTTGTCACCAAGGGGTGCCCAGGAAATCATCGACCATAGTAGTACCGCCCAGATAGAACAGTTGCGAGTTTCCGGACGGATGCCACTGAGCATGGCGCAACATGCGCGGTGGTATGAAAGCGCCAGCCGTATTGATCGGGCTTGCCTTGGCTTGCGTCTGCAAACGTTGGCCAACACAGATAGCGACCTATTGGCGCTGCGCCTCATCGAACGGGACGCCCCATGGCCAGACTCCGTGCGAATAGAGTTACGCCAAGGCGCCCAGGATGGATTACTGATATTTGCCAGCCAGAGCGAGACCGCGCAGAACGTACGAACCATTGTCAAAAACACGCAAGGCTACGCCCTGGCAGGCGAAGATAGCCAGGGCAAGCCCTTGCTGGCAGCGGTCCTGGGGTGTCTGGACGACGAGCAGAAAACCCGCCTGGGAAACCGTAACCTGCAGCTCAAGCAATTACGTGACGTACTGGCCATGGCGGCCGAACAGGATCGCAACTCTACGGCTAGCCTGCTCGGCATTTCCGGCATCCGCGCAAATATCAGGCCGCCCCGGCGTTTCGCCGACGGCAGGCTGGCCTATGCACTCAGCGGCGGAGGTGAAAGCAGCCAGAGCGCTATTCGCCAAGGGATCCATCAAATATTCCCCACACTCTCCGAACTGCAACTGGACGCTTATCTGGAAGCGGTGCGCCAGCGCGGTGAGAGCTTGTGGGACCATTACCAGACGCTGCAACGCCAGCTTGCCGACCTGCGCGAAGCACTACAGATCTGGCAGGCCGATTGGCAATCGCCAATCGACGCCATTCGCAGACGCCGCATAGCCGATACCCTTCGCCGCAGTTGGCGGCGCAAACTGGTGGACGGCAACGACCAATATGAACTGACCATCGATGGCGAGCACATCGATGCGTTGCCAGACCTGCCGGAGGGTGTGGAATACCGACATGTGCGCCGGCTGACCTTGCGCAACATGCGCTTGCAACAGATCGACGCGCGGTTCCTCAGGCTGTTCCCCAACGTCGTGGACCTGGACCTCAGCGGCAACCGGCTGACTTTGGTCCCCGAGGGCATCGAGGCTCTCGGCCAGCTACGGCGCTTGAACCTGAGCAACAACCTGATTGCGCTGGATGCCGCAGGCAACAGCCGCCTGGCTCAACTGCGACGGCTGAACACGCTGATACTCAACAACAACCCGCTCAACGGCATGCCCGACCTCTCGGCCTTGGCACATGTGCGGGACCTGCACCTGCGAGCAACGGGACAGGCGGACATTGGCCTGGTCCACCAGAGCGTGGCGCTACGCGCCCATATCGACTTGCGCGACAACAGAATCAGCGAGCTGCAACGCGAGATGCGCGGCTTGCGCCTACGCCTGCAACGGATGAATCTGCACGACAACCCGTTGAGCGAAAGCAGCATCGAGTATCTGGACCAGGCACAAGGAGCCAGCGAAGCAGGTGCCCGGGGCAGCGCGTCGTATGTCCACGAGCCGATCGGTGAGGAGACCCGCGCGAACTGGGTAGCATCCCGAAACGAGCTGCTACGTGCAGAACGTGAGGCAGCCTGGGACCGCCTGAGCGAGGAGCCGGGTTCGGGAGGCCTGTTCAGATTTTTGGCTGACTTCGCCCAGAGCGAGGACTTCGAGGCCCATCCCCGGCATTATCGACGCCGCATCTGGCATATCCTTGAAGCCTGCGAAAACAACGAAGCGTTACGCGAGCAGGTGTTTCGCGAGGCCGACGGGCCGCGTACCTGCGAGGATCGCCTGTTGCTGCTGCTCAACCAGATGGAGGTGGGTGTGCTGGCCTTTCAGGGCATCGAAGGCGTGCCGGTTGCAATGAGAGAGAGCCGCCTGCTGTATCTGGGAGGCCAGTTGCACCGCCTGGACCTGCTTGACGATATTGCCAACCGCCACGTCCAGGCCCTGCGCGAAGCAGGGCGCCGAGTGGATGAAATCGAAGTTCGGCTTTTCTATCGCCTGCGGCTGACAGGGGCACTTGACTTGCCAGCACCACCGGATGAAATGCACTTCGCTTCATTCGCCCACGTGACAACGCGGGATCTGAACGCGGCAGAAATAGAAGTGCTGCAAACCTACAGTACCCTGTCGATGCTGGACGCGCTGGCAGGCCGCCCTTACTGGCAGAACTACTTGCGAGAAACCTATGCTGACCGCTTCGAGGCGATAGCACGGCCTTATCACGAGCGAATGGAAGCGCTCGAGGCACAAGCCATGGCCGGCCAGGAAGCAGGCTATGAAGACCGCGCCCGGAACCTGATGCGCGAACTTGCCGCCGAGGAATCAACGCTGATACGCACCCTCACTACCGAGGCTTGGGCGCGCTGGAACCAGTCGCCGCTAGAGCGGCTGATGCCCCTCTGAAATAGCGGACAGCGCTGCGATCAGGCCTCTCGTGACGGCGGCCTGATCGCCCCAGTGCTTGGTAGCCGGGGAACTGCAAATTCGTTCGGATTTCCGAACAGAAAACAGCAATTCATTCGGAATGGCGGATGAAACGTACCGTCACAAGATGAGCAATAAAGTTTGATTCCCAATGAATCCGCGGCGTTATGATCAATGTCAGGGCTTGGCACGACTCATGCTCTACACTTGGTAGCCGAATGCAATCGTTTATTTCTGTATTCGTTGAACGAAGAGTCCGCCAACGGCTCCATAAAAAAAACAAACACGTCGAGGAAAATTTGATGCGCATCGTTCGTCAATTGCTGGGCGCCGCCATCGCGGCCGCTGTGATCGCTTCGCCGGCCATGGCCGAGGAACTGACCGGCACCCTGAAGAAGATCAAGGATTCGGGCACCATCACGCTGGGCCACCGCGACTCCTCCATCCCGTTTTCCTACCTGGCCGGCAAGCCCGAGCCCGTAGGCTACTCGCATGACATCCAGCTGGCTGTCGTCGACGCCCTGAAGAAGCAGCTGGGCACGGACATCAAGGTCCGCTACAACCTCGTCACCTCCCAGACCCGCATCCCGCTGGTGCAGAACGGCACCGTGGACCTCGAGTGCGGCTCCACCACCAACAACGTCGAGCGCCAGCAGCAGGTCGGCTTCTCGGTCGGCATCTTCGAAGTCGGTACCCGCCTGCTGACCAAGGTCAAGGACGGTCAGCCGGCATACAAGGACTTCCCGGACCTGGCCGGCAAGAACGTGGTGACCACCGCCGGTACCACCTCCGAGCGCATCCTCAAGGCGATGAATGCCGACAAGCAGATGAAGATGAACGTGATCTCCGCCAAGGACCACGGTGAAGCCTTCAACATGCTCGAAAGCGGCCGCGCCGTGGCCTTCATGATGGACGACGCCCTGCTCGCCGGCGAAATGGCCAAGGCTCGCAAGCCGTCGGACTGGGTCATCACCGGTACCCCGCAGTCGTACGAAATCTATGGTTGCATGGTGCGCAAGGATGACGCGGCCTTCAAGAAAGCGGTCGATGACGCCATCGTTGGTTACTTCAAGTCGGGCGAAGTCAACAAGAGCTATGACAAGTGGTTCCAGCAGCCAATCCCGCCAAAGGGCCTGAACCTGCAGTTCCCGATGAGCGACGAGCTGAAGAAACTGATCGCCGAGCCGACCGACAAGGCTGCGGACGAGAAGAAGTCCTGACTCTCAGATAGTGGCCTGGTGCTCAACAGCACCAATCAATACTGCAGGCCACTCATTAGTGTCTAACCTTTCATCCGAGGGCGCCAAGCGCCCTCGGATGCTCGAAGGTGCCCGTGAAACGATCGTCTGAGGGGAAATCCCGATGAATTACAACTGGGACTGGGGCGTGTTCTTCAAGTCCACCGGCGTGGGCAGCGAAACCTATCTGGACTGGTACATCACCGGCCTGGGCTGGACCATCGCCATCGCCATCTCCGCCTGGATCATCGCCCTGCTGCTGGGCTCGGTCCTCGGTGTCATGCGTACCGTGCCGAACCGTGTGGTAGCAGGTATCGCCACTGCCTACGTGGAGCTGTTCCGCAACGTACCGCTGCTGGTGCAGCTGTTCATCTGGTACTTCCTGGTGCCGGACCTGCTGCCAGAAGGCCTGCAGGAATGGTTCAAGCAGGACCTCAACCCGACCACTTCGGCGCTGATCAGCGTGGTCATCTGCCTGGGCCTGTTCACCGCGGCCCGCGTGTGCGAACAGGTGCGTACCGGCATCCAGGCGCTGCCCCGGGGCCAGGAAGCCGCCGCCCGCGCCATGGGCTTCAGCCTGCCGCAGATCTACACCAACGTGCTGCTGCCGCAAGCCTACCGGATCATCATTCCGCCGCTCACCTCGGAATTCCTGAACGTGTTCAAGAACTCGTCGGTGGCGTCGCTGATCGGCCTGATGGAGCTGCTGGCACAAACCAAGCAGACCGCCGAATTCTCGGCCAACCTGTTCGAGGCCTTCACCCTGGCCACGCTGATCTACTTCACCCTGAACATGGGCCTGATGCTGCTGATGCGCATGGTCGAGAAGAAAGTCTCGGTGCCCGGCCTGATTTCCGTAGGGGGCAAATAAATGGACATGGATTTCAGCGAAATCATCCCGGCCCTGCCTGCCCTGTGGGAAGGCATGGTCATGACCTTGCAGTTGATGGTCATGGGCGTGGTCGGCGGCATTGTGCTGGGGACCATCCTGGCCCTGATGCGCCTGTCGTCGAGCAAGCTGCTGTCGAACTTGGCCGGCGCCTATGTCAACTACTTCCGCTCGATCCCGCTGCTGCTGGTCATCACCTGGTTCTACCTGGCGGTACCGTTCGTGCTGCGCTGGATCACTGGTGAAGACACCCCGGTGGGTGCCTTCACCTCCTGCGTGGTGGCATTCATGATGTTCGAGGCCGCGTACTTCTGCGAAATCGTCCGCGCCGGCGTGCAGTCGATCTCCAAGGGCCAGATGGGCGCCGCCCAGGCGCTGGGCATGACCTACGGCCAGACCATGCGCCTGATCATCCTGCCCCAGGCCTTCCGCAAGATGACGCCACTGCTTTTGCAGCAGAGCATCATCCTGTTCCAGGACACCTCGCTGGTATACACCGTGGGCCTGGTGGACTTCCTCAACTCGGCACGCTCCAACGGCGACATCATCGGGCGCTCCCATGAGTTCCTGATCTTCGCCGGTGTCGTGTACTTCCTCATCAGCTTCTCCGCTTCGTGGCTGGTCAAGCGCCTGCAAAAAAGGATCACCGTATGATTTCCATCAAGAACGTCAACAAGTGGTACGGGGACTTCCAGGTACTGACCGACTGCAGCACCGAGGTCAAGAAGGGTGAAGTGGTGGTGGTATGCGGCCCGTCGGGTTCGGGCAAGTCCACCTTGATCAAGTGCGTCAACGCCCTGGAGCCGTTCCAGAAAGGTGACATCGTGGTCGACGGCACCTCGATCGCCGACCCCAAGACCAACCTGCCCAAGCTGCGTTCGCGCGTTGGCATGGTGTTCCAGCACTTCGAGCTGTTCCCGCACCTGTCCATCACCGAGAACCTGACCATTGCCCAGCGCAAGGTGCTTGGCCGCAGCGAAGCGGAAGCGACCAAGAAGGGCCTGGCCCTGCTCGACCGTGTCGGCCTCGGTGCCCACGCCAAGAAGCACCCGGGCCAGCTGTCCGGCGGCCAGCAGCAGCGCGTGGCCATCGCCCGCGCCCTGTCGATGGACCCGATCGTCATGCTGTTCGACGAACCGACCTCGGCACTGGACCCGGAGATGGTCAACGAAGTACTGGACGTGATGGTCGAGCTGGCCCACGAAGGCATGACCATGATGTGCGTGACCCATGAAATGGGCTTCGCCCGCAAGGTGGCCAACCGCGTGATCTTCATGGACAAGGGCAACATCATCGAGGATTGCCAGAAGGAAGACTTCTTCGGCAACCCGAGCGCCCGCCACGAGCGTACCCAGCACTTCCTCAGCAAGATCCTGCAACACTGATTTTGCCTCACTGAAGCGGTCGGCGCCGCTGTCCTTTCGGGCAGCAGGCGCTGGTCGTGACAAGGCCACTGTGATGAAATGCGATCCTTCGCTTCTTCTCCCTGCCAAGCCTGCCGTGAAATCCCGCCTGCTCCGCCAATTGCTGTTGCCGCCGCTGATCATCCTGCTGATGGTCGGCCTGGGAATGGCTGGCTACCTGATCAGCGAGAGCAACGGCATCCGCACCCTCAGCGAAAACGGCGAGCGCCAGCTGGAGCTGCACGCGCGCACGGTCGAGAGCGAAATCAGCAAGTACACCTACCTGCCGAGCCTGCTGGAGCTGGAAGACAGCGTCTCGCACCTGCTCACCGACCCTGACGGTGGCTCGCGGCAGATCGTCAACGAATACCTCGAAGGCCTGAACCGGCGCAGCCGCAGCCGGGCCATCTTCGTCCTCGACACCAATGGCCGGGTCCAGGCCACCAGCAACTGGCGCGATGCCGACTCGTTTCTGGGTGAGGACCTGTCGTTCCGTGCCTACTTCCAGACTGCCGTGCGCGGCGAGCCCGGGCGTTTCTACGGTATCGGCAGCACCACCGGCGAGGCCGGCTATTACCTGGCCCACGGCCTGGAGGAACACGGCAAGATCATTGGCGTGGCCGTGATCAAAGTGCGCCTGGACACCCTCGAGGAGCGCTGGCAGCGTGCCCGCCTGGAAGCGTTCGTCAGCGACGAGAACGGCATCATCATCCTCTCCAGCGACCCGGCCCGGCGCCTGAAGTCGGTACGCCCACTGACTCCGCAGATCAAGGAGCGCCTGGCCCGTAGCCTGCAGTACTACTGGTGGCCGCTGAACGAACTGCAGCCCCTGGCCCGGGAAACCCTGGCCGATGGTGTGGAAAAGCTGACCTTCCCGGCCAACAGCGAAACCGCACAGGGCAAGGCCAGCGAAATGGCCTACCTGGCCCAGACCCGGCGCCTGGTCGACACGCCTTGGCACTTCACCCTGCTGACACCGCTGCAGGACCTGCGCCGCGAATCCATGGTACAGGGCGTGCTGGTGGGCGTTGCCTTCGCCTTGCTGGCGATCCTCGGCATTGCCTGGAACGAACGGCGCAAGGTCATCGCCACCCGCCTGGCAGCCCGCGAGGCCCTGCAGGAAGCCAACAGCCAGCTGGAGAGACGGATTACCGAACGCACGGCCGACCTGCGCGCCAGCAACGAGCGCCTTAAGGGCCAGATTCGCGAGCGCCGGCATGCCGAGCAGACCCTGCGCCACGCCCAGGACGAACTGGTACAGGCCGGCAAGCTGGCCGCCATCGGGCAGATGTCCACCAGCATCGCCCACGAACTGAACCAGCCGCTGGCCGCGCTGCGCACGTTGTCCGGCAACACCGTGCGCTTCCTCGAGCGTGGGGCACTGGAAACCGCCAGCACCAACTTGCGCACCATGAACGACCTGATCGACCGCATGGGCCGCATCACCGCCAGCCTGCGCTCGTTCGCCCGACGCAGCGACGACAGCGGCCAGGCCTCGCTGGCCAAGGCCGTGGACGCTACCCTGCAGGTGCTGGCCAACCGCATCAGCGCCTGCCACCTGCAATTGCACAATCAGTTCGAGGACCAACAGCTGGCCATCGACCAGACCCGCCTGGAGCAGATCCTGGTAAACCTGATCGGCAACGCCCTGGATGCCATGACCGCCCAGCCGCTTCCGCAACTGTGGCTGGAAGGCGAGCTGCAGGGCGACAAGTACCGTTTGCAGGTGCGCGACAATGGCCACGGCATCGATGCCGAGGCGCGCAAGCATCTTTTCGAACCTTTCTTCACCACCAAACCGGGCGAACACGGCCTGGGCCTGGGCCTGACCCTGTCGGCGAGCCTTGCCGCCGCCGCCAAGGGCAGCCTCAACGTCGAGCACCCCGCCAGCGGCGGCACGGCCTTCGTCCTGGCCCTGCCCTTGGTCTCACCCCCTAGCGAATCGGCAGAGCAACCATGAACCAAGCGCCTCTTACCGTCCTGATCGTCGAAGACGACCCGCATGTGCTGCTCGGCTGCCAACAGGCGTTGGCGCTGGAAGACATCGCCTGCGAAGGCGTGGGCAGCGCCGAGCAGGCGCTGGAACGCATCGGCGACGACTTCGCCGGCAT
Organism: Pseudomonas sp. TE3-3-F2023; assembly: GCF_036784815.1. Lineage (NCBI taxonomy): Bacteria > Pseudomonadati > Pseudomonadota > Gammaproteobacteria > Pseudomonadales > Pseudomonadaceae > Pseudomonas > Pseudomonas sp. TE3-3-F2023. The sequence continues at coordinate 5,357,777 of NZ_CP145113.1, forward strand.
CGTCGTCAGCGATATCCGCCTGCCGGGCATCGATGGCCTGGAGCTGCTCAACCGCCTCAAGGCCCGCGACCGCAGCCTGCCGGTGGTGCTGATCACCGGCCACGGCGATATCGACATGGCGGTCGGCGCGATGCGCAATGGCGCCTACGACTTCATGGAAAAGCCTTTCTCCCCGGAGCGCCTGGTCGATGTGGTGCGCCGCGCCCTTGAACAGCGCGGGCTGTCGCGCGAAGTGGTGGCCCTGCGCCGCCAGCTGGCCGAGCAAAGCAGCCTGGAGGGGCGCATCATTGGCCGCTCGCCAGCCATGGAGCACTTGCGCGAACTGATCGCCAACGTCGCCGATACCTCGGCCAACGTGCTGATCGAAGGCGAGACAGGTACCGGCAAGGAACTGGTCGCCCGCTGCCTGCACGACTTCAGCCGCCGCCAGGGCCAGCCGTTCGTGGCACTGAACTGCGGCGGCCTGCCGGAAAACCTGTTCGAAAGCGAGATTTTCGGCCACGAAGCCAACGCTTTCACCGGTGCCGGCAAACGCCGCATCGGCAAGATTGAACATGCCAATGGCGGCACGCTGTTCCTCGACGAGGTTGAGAGCATGCCGATCAACCTACAGATCAAGCTGTTGCGCGTGCTGCAGGAGCGCACCCTGGAGCGGCTGGGCTCGAACCAGAGCATTCCGGTGGACTGCCGGGTGATCGCGGCCACCAAGTCCGACCTGGATGCCATGGGCCAGAGCGGCCAGTTCCGCAGCGACCTGTATTACCGGCTGAACGTGGTTACCCTGGAGCTGCCGCCGCTGCGCGAGCGCCGCGAAGATATCCTGCAACTGTTCGAGCACTTCCTGCAGCAATCGGCACTGCGCTTCGACCGCGAAACGCCTGCGCTGGACAGCCAGACCTTGTCGCGCCTGATGGCCCACGACTGGCCGGGCAACGTGCGTGAACTGCGCAACGTCGCCGAACGCTATGCCCTCGGCCTGCCAGCGTTCAAGAAAGGCCCCAGCGGTGGTGCCAGCCAAGGCCTGGGCTTTGCCGAGGCGGTGGAAGCGTTCGAGCGCAACCTGCTCGGCGATGCCCTGCAACGCACCGGCGGCAACCTGAGCCAGGCCAGCCAGGAGCTGGGCATGGCCAAGACCACGCTGTTCGACAAAGTGAAGAAATACGGCCTCGGCTGACCTCAATCCAACCTGGAAAGACAACGTGGACCTGGTATTCAAAGCTGCCCTGGGCGCTGGCGTGGTGCTCCTGCTGGCGGTGCTGTCGAAAACACGCAATTACTACATCGCCGGGCTGGTGCCGCTATTCCCCACCTTTGCCCTGATTGCCCACTACATAGTTGGCAAGGGGCGCAGCATTACCGACCTGAAGACCACCATCCTGTTCGGCATGTGGTCGATCATTCCGTACTTCGTGTACCTCGCGACCTTGTATGTGCTGGTCGACCGCATGCGCCTGGAGGCATCGCTGGCGTTGGCCACGGTGGCCTGGCTGATGGCCGCCACCGTGTTGGTGACCTTGTGGGTGCGGATGCACTGAGGCCGGTCGGCTGACGCGGTCCGTGTAGGAGCGGCCTTGTGTCGCGATGGAGCGCGTAGCGGCCCCCGATTTCAGCTTCGCCGCGAATATTGCTGGGGCCGCCTTGCGGCCCTTTCGCGACACAAGGCCGCTCCTACAGGGGATCGCATCAGCCTGGAAGCATGGAAATTCACAGCCCTGCGATATGCGTGACATCCTGCCGATGTGCCTGCAGGTAGGGCAACACTGCCCCCAGCAACGGCGCCTTGAACGGCTCCTGAAAGCGGTGCGCCAACCCCGGTATCAAACGCAGTTGGCTACCCCGGATATGCGCGGCCAGATGCACACCATGCATCACCGGCAGCAACGGGTCGGCCGTGCCATGCACCACCAGGGTCGGCACCCGCAACTGGTTCAACAACTCGACCCTGCTCGGCTCGGCCAGTATCGCCATGATCTGGCGCTTGGCGCCTTCAGGATTGAACGCCCGGTCATAGGCCACGGCCGCCTGCTGCAGCAAGGCCGCACGGTCGTCACGCACCTCGGGGCTGCCCAGCGCCGCCAGCAGGTCGGCCTGCTGTTCGATGGCAACCTCGCGGTTCGGCGCGCTGCGCCGGGCCAGCAGCTGCACCAGCGCCGGATCCGGCGCCGGCAACCCCGCCGCCCCTGAACTGGACATGACCAACGTCAGGCTGCGCACGCGCTCGGGCGCCATGGCCGCCAGGTGCTGGGCAATCATGCCGCCCATGCTCACCCCCAGCACATGAAACTGGTGCACGCCCAACGCATCCATCAGGCGCAGTCCATCGTCCGCCATGTCGGTCAGCGTATAAGGCGCAGCTACCGGCAGGCCCAGCTTGTAGCGCAGCAGTTCGACCGTCAGGTTGGCCGACGGTGGCAGCTGGCTCCAGCGTGACAGGCCGACATCGCGGTTGTCATAGCGAATCACCCGAAAACCCTGGCGGCACAAAGCTTCGACCACGTCGTCCGGCCAGTGGATCAGCTGCCCGCCAAGGCCCATCACCAGCAGCAAGGCCGGGTCACGTGGCGCACCGACGCTCTGGTACACCAGGCTGACCGCGCCCAGCTCGGCCCGCTGCACCGGCACGTGGGCGTCACAACGCTGTTCAGCGAAACTCGCAGGTACGCCGAATACAAAGAAAAGAAGAAGCCAATAAGCCCGCATGAAGGAAACACCAGAATGCAAATCCCCAGTAGAGCGCGAGTCTGATGAATTCTGTTCGGGCGCGCTGCCACACTTCAGTGACAGTTTGATGACTCCCGCCAGGCGGTGCGGCCAAACGCCCAGTCGACAGGGGCAGCAACATGAGGGAAACTCAACTCACCCCCTGTTTCCTCAAGCCCACACACCGGAGTCAGCTGTGCTGGAGATCCGTCACCTGAAAACCCTTCATGCCCTACGCGAGGCCGACAGCCTGGTGGAGGCCGCCGAGCGCCTGCACCTGACCCAGTCGGCGCTGTCGCACCAGTTCAAGGAGCTGGAAGAGCGCCTGGGCCTGCCGCTGTTCGTGCGCAAGACCAAGCCAATCCGGTTCACCAGCGCCGGGTTGCGCCTGCTGCAACTGGCCGATGCCACCCTGCCGCTGCTTCGCGGCGCCGAACGTGACATCGCGCGCCTGGCCGGTGGCACCGCCGGGCGCCTGCACATGGCCATCGAATGCCACAGCTGCTTCCAGTGGCTGATGCCGACCATCGACCAGTTCCGTGACGCCTGGCCGGAGGTGGAGCTGGACCTGGCCTCCGGCTTTGCCTTCGCCCCACTGCCGGCCCTGGCCCGCGGCGACCTGGACCTGGTGGTGACCTCCGACCCGCTTGACCTGGCGGGCATCACCTACGTGCCGCTGTTCACCTACGAGGCGATGCTGGCGGTGGCCAACCAGCATCCGTTGGCCAGCAAGCCCTACATCGTGCCGCAGGACCTGCTTGACCAGACCCTGATCACCTACCCGGTGGAGCGCGATCGCCTGGACATCTTCACCCGCTTCCTGGAGCCGGCCGACATCGAGCCCGCCGCCGTGCGCACGTCGGAGCTGACGGTGATGATGATGCAACTGGTGGCCAGCGGCCGAGGCGTGTGCGGCATGCCGCACTGGGCGCTGCACGAGTACAGTTCGCGCGGGTACGTGAAGGGCAAGAGCCTGGGTGAAAAAGGCCTGTTCGCCACGCTTTATGCCGCCGTGCGCACCGACATGCTCGATGCGCCATACATGCGCGACTTCCTGCTGACGGCGAAGGACACCTCGTTCGCCACCCTCGATGGTGTCAGCGCGGTGCGCTGACGGCCTGGCGGTATAGCGGCAGGATCAGGTCGCGGGTCAGGGGTGCCAGCTGCATGGCGGGTACCTGGTCTGCGGCCAGCCACACCACCTCCTCGATCTCCGCAGCCGGCAGCACGGCTGCGGTGCTGTCGACACGGAACAGTTCGGCCTGTACCTCGAAGCCCGGCTCGTTGGCGGCCGGGGCGCTGAACTGGCCCAGGTGCACGGCCTGGGACGGGTCGATGTGCAGGCCCAGTTCCTCATGCAGCTCGCGCACCAGCGCCTGCACCGGGGTTTCGCCAGCATCGATCTTGCCACCGGGCTGCATGAAGGCCTGGGTCCCGCGTTTGCGTACCAGCAGGGTGCGGCCCTGGGGGTCGATCAACAGGGCGGCGGCGATGCGGATGGTGTTGGGCATGGGCTGGGCTCGCTTGAAACAATGGCCGGGGAGGATCCCATGAGGGTCCTGGCCTGACAAGGCCAGTGTTTCCTGCGCCGGCCCTTTCGCGGGCGCGCCCGCTCCCACAAGTCCTCCACAGCTCTTGAGAGCAACGCAGTACCTGTGGGAGCGGGCATGCCCGCGAAAGGGCCGGCACAGGACATAGCCGACCGGCCAGACGAACGGCCCCTTGCCAACCCGCCCCACACCCTCCATAACCAACACATGAACCTGCCCGCCAAACACCACCCGGTGCTCGAGCTGTTCCACCCCGCCGTGAGCACCTGGTTCCGTCGCCACTTCGCCACGGTGACCAATGCCCAGGCCCAGGCCTGGCCGTTGATCCATGCGGGCCAGTCGATGCTGCTGGCCGCGCCGACCGGCTCGGGCAAGACCCTCAGTGCGTTCCTGGCCGTGCTCGACGAACTGTTCCGCCAAGGCCTGGAGCGCCACGGCGAGCTACCAGCGCAAACCCAGGTGGTCTACGTTTCGCCACTCAAGGCGCTGTCCAACGATATCCGCCTGAACCTGCAAGCCCCGCTCGAAGGCATCAGCCAAGCCCTCGCGGACCAAGGCCTGAATGCCCCGCGCATCACCACCGCCGTACGCAGCGGCGACACCCCTCAAAAGGAGCGTGCCGCCATGCGCAAGCTGGCGCCGCACATCCTGGTGACCACCCCCGAATCGCTCTACGTGCTGATGGGCTCGGCTTCTGGCCGTGAAGGCCTGGCCAGCGTGCATACTGTAATCGTCGACGAAATCCATGCCCTGGCCGGCAACAAGCGCGGCGCTCATCTGGCACTGACCCTGGAGCGCCTGCAGGCCTTGTGCAACCGGCCGTTGCGGCGCATCGGCCTATCGGCCACGCAACGCCCGGTCGAGCGGGTGGCACAGTTCCTGGTCGGCAACGGCCGCCCCTGTGCAATCGTCGATGTCGGCCATGCTCGGCAGCGCGACCTGGCCATCGAGGTGCCGCCAGTGCCGCTGGGGGCAGTGATGGCCACCGATGTCTGGGGCCTGGTCTATGACCGCCTGGCCACCCTGGCGCGCGAACACCGCACCACCCTGGTGTTCGTCAACACCCGGCGACTGGCCGAGCGCATCACCCGCCACCTCAGCGACCGCCTGGGCAAGGAGACGGTTGCCGCGCACCACGGCAGCCTGGCCAAGGAGCTACGCCTGGATGCCGAACAACGCCTGAAGAATGGCCAGCTGCAGGTGCTGGTGGCCACTGCTTCGCTGGAACTGGGCATCGATATCGGCGACATCGACCTGGTCTGCCAGATCGCTTCGCCAGGTTCGATCGCGGCCTTGCTGCAGCGGGTTGGCCGCGCCGGACACCAGGTCGATGGCGTGCCCAAGGGGCGCTTGTTCCCGACCTCGCGCGATGACCTCATCGAATGCGTGGCCCTGCTCGACTGCATACGCCGGGGCGAACTGGACGAACTGCACATTCCACGGGCGCCGCTGGATGTGCTGGCCCAGCAGATCGTCGCCGAAGCCAGCAACCAGCCCTGGCACGAACAGGCCCTGTTCGACTGCCTGCGCCAGGCCACGCCATACGCCGAACTCGACCAGCAACATTACCAGGCCCTGCTGCGCATGCTCGCCGAGGGCTACAACGGCCGCCAGGGCGTGCGCAGTGCCTACCTGCACCGCGATGCGGTGAGCGGCATACTGCGTGGCCGACGCGGCAGCCAGCTGACCGCCCTGACCAGCGGCGGCACCATTCCCGACAACGCCGACTACGCCGTGCTGCTCGAACCGCAGGCGCTGAACATTGGCACCGTCAACGAAGACTTTGCCGTCGAGAGCATCGCCGGCGATATCTTCCAGCTGGGCAATGCCTCCTATCGCATCCTGCGGGTCGAGCCGGGCCGGGTGCGGGTGGAGGATGCCCAGGGCCTGCCACCTACCATCCCGTTCTGGCTGGGCGAGGCCCCGGGGCGCAGCGATGAGCTGTCTGCCGCAGTGGCCCGACTGCAGGCGCAGATCGACCAACAGCTGGCTGACAACAACCAGGCCGAGGTGCTGGCATGGTTGCAGGCTACCTTCGAACTGGGCGAAGGCGCCGCTGGCCAGCTGCTCGACTACCTGGCCCGCACCCGCGAAGTGCTCGGCGCCCTGCCCTCGCAGGACACGCTGGTGATGGAGCGTTTCTTCGATGAGTCCGGTGGTACCCAGTTGATCATCCATTCGCCTTACGGCAGCCGCATCAACCGCGCCTGGGGCCTGGCCCTGCGCAAGCGCTTCTGTCGCACCTTCAACTTCGAGCTGCAGGCGGCTGCCAGCGAAGACGCCATCGTGCTGTCGCTGTCTTCCAGCCACAGTTTCGAACTGGACGACGTGTGGCGTTACCTGAATAGCCGCAGCGCCGAGCCGATTCTTGTCCAGGCGCTGCTCGATGCCCCGCTGTTCGGGGTGCGCTGGCGCTGGAACGCCAGCGTGACCATGGCCCTGCCGCGCTTTGTCGGCGGTCGCAAGGTGGCGCCACAGATCCAGCGGATGAAAAGTGAAGACCTGATTGCCGCCGTGTTCCCCGACCAGATCGCCTGCCTGGAGAACATCGTCGGCGAGCGGCAAATTCCCGATCATCCGTTGGTCGAGCAAACACTCGACGACTGCCTGCACGAGGCGATGGACAGCGAAGGCTGGCTGGCGCTGTTGCGGCGTATGGAAAGCGGCACGGTGCGCCTGCTGTGTCGCGACCTGCCCGCTCCTTCGCCGCTGGCGGCAGCCATCCTCAATGCACGGCCCTATGCCTTCCTGGATGACGCGCCGCTGGAAGAACGGCGCACTCAGGCGGTGCTCAGCCGGCGCTGGAGCGAAGTGCAGAGCGGCGACGACCTGGGCGCGCTGGATGCCGATGCCATTGCCGCCGTCGCAGCCGAGGCATGGCCGCAACCGGGCAATGCCGATGAGATGCATGAAGCGTTGATGGGCCTGGGGGCCATCAGTCAGGACGAAGTGCAGGGCAATGCCAGCTGGGAGCTGCTGCTCAGGCAGTTGGCCAAGGCCGGCCGGGCCTTGCGCCTGGTGGATGAAAAACTGTGGCTGGCGCGTGAGCGGTTGAACCTGCTGCAGGTGCTGTATCCCGGCTCCAGGCTTGAGCCTGCGTTGCAGGTACTGCCAGGCTTCGATCAGGCCATCGAGCCGGACATTGCGCTGGTCGAACTGCTCCGAGCCCGCCTGAGCGGCCATGGCCCGCTGACCCGTGCGCAGATTGCGGCAGCACTTGGCAAACCGCTGCCGGCCATCGAACAGGCACTGGCCCACCTGGAGGCCGAAGGCTATGTGCTGCGTGGGTATTTCAGCCCCGGCGCAAGCGAATTGCAGTGGTGCGAGCGCCATTTGCTGGCGCGCATCCACCGCTACACGGTAAAACGCCTGCGCCGGGAGATCGAGCCGGTCAGCCTGCAAGACTTCATGCGTTTTCTGTTCGACTGGCAGCACCTGGCTGACGACACGCGCCTTCGCGGCCCGCAAGCCGTGACCGAGGTACTTGGCCAGTTGCAAGGGTTCCCGAGTGCAGCCGGAGCCTGGGAGGCCGAATTGCTGCCGGCACGTATCAAGGACTACAGCCCACACTGGCTCGACGATGCCTGCCGCAGCGGGCAGTTCGCCTGGAGCCGGCTGGCGGCAACCGTGTCGAGCAACACCTTGTCGAGCACACCGCTGGTGCTGCTGCCGCGCGAGCATCTTGGGTTGTGGCGCAGCCTTGCCCCCCTGCCAGCACTTGATAGCCTCGGCACACGGGCGCAACGCGTCCACGAGGTGCTGAACACACATGGCGCGCTGTTCTTCGACGAGCTGGCACACGACGCCCACCTGCTGCCCAGCGAACTGGAGACGGCGTTACAGGAGCTGGTAGGCGCAGGCCTGGTGGGGGCCGACAGCTTCACCGGCCTGCGCAGCCTGATCAACCCGGCGGCGAAACGCACAGCGCGCAACAGCCGGCGCGGCCACCCGCCGCTGTCCAGCAGCATGTCCCAGGCCGGGCGCTGGGCCTTGCTACGCAGGGGCGCTGTAGACGACAGCCAGCGCCTGGAGCACATCGCCCGGGCCCTGCTTCGGCGCTATGGCGTGGTTTGCTGGCGCCTGCTGGAGCGCGAAAGCGATGTGCTGCCGCCCTGGCGCGAACTGCTGCGCTGCTATCACCGGCTGGAAGCACGTGGCGAGATTCGTGGCGGGCGTTTCATTGCCGGGCTGGCCGGCGAACAGTTCGCCTTGACGGAGGCGGTGGGGCTGCTGCGGCAGGTTCGACGCCGTGAATTGGACGGGGCACTGGTGGTGGCAAGTGCCAGTGACCCGCTGAATCTGGTCGGGTCGTTGCTGCCAGGTGCGAAAGTGCCGGCGGTCAGTGGCAACCGTTTGTTGTATCGCGACGGAGTGCCGGTAGCGGTGCGGGTGGCCGGGCACTATTCGTACCTGGTCGAAGCGCCGGCACAAGAGCAGGAATGCTGGCGGCAGAAGCTGCTGCGCGACTCTATCTGAATCCCTTTATGCTGATTTCAGGCATGCACAGCACCTGTAGGAGCAGCCCTGTGCTGCGAAGAAGCCATTATTGACGAAGACAATGTGTTTCCCTACTGGCCTCTTCGCAGCACAAGGCTGCTCCTACAAAAGCCCGTCTTGGCCTGAAGACTATTGCCAGGCTTGGCGAGAATGATTTTCGCTACCCCGATTTTAATTTGCACAGCCGTGCAACTTGGCTATGTTCGGGGTTTGCCCCAGGCCCTGAGCCTGACCGCGCCATCGCAAGGACCCTGTATGAGCCTGTCACTTCTCAGCCGCTATGCCTTCTTCGCCGCCTGTGTGCTGTTCACCCTGGCGACCCTGCCCTTCATCCACCACGAATGGTTGTGGCCGTTCACCCTGAGCACCGCCATCCTCAGCCTGATCGGCCTGTTCGACCTGTTGCAGCAACGCCACGCGGTACGCCGCAACTACCCGATCCTGGGCAATATCCGCTATCTGGTCGAGGCCATTCGCCCGGAAATCCGCCAGTACCTGCTGGAGGCTGACAGCGACGCCCTGCCGTTCTCCCGCGCCCAGCGTTCGCTGGTGTACGCACGGGCGAAGAACGAAGCCTCGGACAAACCTTTCGGCACCCTGATCGACGTGTACGAGTCCGGCTTCGAATTCATCGGCCACTCCATGCGCCCGGCGCCCTTGGCCGACCCGGCAAGCTTCCGGGTCATCGTCGGCGGGCCTCAGTGCAGCCAGCCGTACTCGGCATCGATCTTCAACATCTCGGCGATGAGCTTTGGCTCGCTCAGCGCCAACGCCATCCGCGCCCTCAACCAGGGCGCCAAGCTGGGCAATTTCCACCATGACACTGGCGAAGGCAGCATCAGCCCCTATCACCGCGAACATGGTGGCGACCTGGTCTGGGAACTGGGCAGTGGCTACTTCGGGTGCCGCACGCCGGACGGGCGTTTCGACCCCGAACGCTTCGCCGCCCAGGCGCGCAGCCCGCAGGTGCGGATGATCGAGATCAAGATGAGCCAGGGCGCCAAGCCCGGCCACGGCGGCATCCTGCCCAAGCACAAGGTAACCCGGGAAATTGCCGAAACCCGAGGCGTGCTGATGGGCGAAGACTGCATATCACCGTCGCGCCACAGCGCCTTCTCCACCCCCATCGAGATGATGCGGTTCATTGCCCGACTGCGCGAGCTGTCTGGCGGCAAACCGGTAGGCTTCAAGTTCTGCCTGGGCCACCCATGGGAGTTCATGGGCATCGCCAAGGCCATGCTGGAAACCGGCATCCTGCCGGACTTCATCGTCGTCGACGGCAAGGAAGGTGGCACCGGCGCGGCGCCGGTGGAGTTCACCGACCACATTGGTGTACCGCTGCGCGAAGGGCTGCTGTTCGTGCACAACACCCTGGTCGGCCTGAACCTGCGCGACAAGATCAAGCTGGGCGCCAGCGGAAAGATCGTCAGCGCTTTCGACATTGCCAGCGTGCTGGCCATTGGCGCCGATTGGGCCAACTCGGCGCGCGGTTTCATGTTCGCCATCGGCTGCATCCAGTCGCAAAGCTGCCACACCAACAAGTGCCCGACCGGTGTCGCCACGCAAGACCCACTGCGCCAGCGCGCGCTGGTGGTGCCGGACAAAGCCCAGCGGGTGCTGAACTTCCATCACAATACCCTGCGCGCCCTGGCCGAAATGCTTGCGGCAGCAGGCCTGGAGCACCCGGCGCAGCTGGAGGCCAAGCACCTGGTACGGCGCATTTCAGCCACCGAGATCAAGCTGTTCTCACAGATGCATGTGTTCTTGAAGCCGGGTGAACTGCTGACTGGCGAGGTGAACGGGCAGTTCTATTCGCGCATGTGGCAATTGGCACGGGCCGACAGCTTCGAGCCGCACAGCGAGGTGGCGGCCTGATTGAACCTGGGGCTGCTACGCAGCCCATCGCGACACAAGGCCGCTCCCACAGGAGTACGCTATCTCTTGTGGGAGCGGCCTTGTGTCGCGAAAGGGCCGCAAAGCGGCCCCAGCCATTTCAGATCAGGAAGCAGTACTGGCTACACCCTGCGCGTCTTTCGGCGCCAGGCGAAACACGTAGTACAGCACCGTCAGCAGCACCAGGAACGCCGGGCCGATGTACAGCGCCACGCGGGTATCCTCGAAGTACGCCATCAGGCCGACCACCAGCACCAGGAAGGCCAGCGCCAGGTACGAGCTCAGCGGCCACAGCCACATGCGGTATTTCAGTGCCTTGCGTTCAGTGGCGCTGAGGCCTGCGCGGAACTTCAGCTGCGCCAGCAGGATCATCACCCAGGTCCAGATCGCGCCAAATGTGGCGATCGAAGTCACCCAGACGAAGACCTTTTCCGGCACCAGGTAGTTGGCCAGCACGCCCAGCAGCAGCGCGCCGATCGACAGCAGCAGCGCGTTGCGCGGCACGCCGTTCTTCGACGTACGGGCGAAGGCCGCCGGGGCCTGGCCGTTCTGCGCCAGGCTGTAGAGCATGCGCCCGGTGCTGAAGATGCCGCCGTTGCACGACGACAGCGCTGCAGTGATGACCACGAAGTTGATGATGCCGGCGGCGGTCTTGATGCCCAGGCGCTCGAAGGTCATGACGAACGGGCTGCCCTGGCTGCCGATTTCGTTCCACGGGTAAATCGACAGGATCACGAACAGCGCACCGACATAGAACAGCAGGATGCGCCAGAATACCGAGCCGATGGCCTGTGGAATGGTCTTTTGCGGGTTGCGTGCTTCACCGGCGGTCAGGCCGATCATTTCCACGCCCAGGTAGGCGAACATCACCATCTGCAGCGACATCAGCACGCCGGTCACGCCATTGGGCATGAAGCCGCCGTTGCTCCACAGGTTGGAGATACCTACTGCCACGCCGTCATTGCCGAAGCCAAAGGCAATGATGCCGATGCCGCCAAGGACCATGGCGATGATGGTGACAATCTTGATCAGGGCGAACCAGAATTCGAATTCACCAAAGGCCTTGACGGCCACCAGGTTGACCGCACCCATGCTGCCCAGCGCCGCCAGGGCCCAGATCCAGCGCGGTACGTCGGGGAACCAGATGCCCATGTAGATGGCCACTGCGGTGATTTCGGCAACGCATGTCACCAGCCACAGGAACCAGTAGTTCCAGCCGGTAAGGAAGCCCGCCAGCGGGCCGAGATAGTCCTGGGCATAACGACTGAACGAACCGGCGACAGGGTTGTGCACGGCCATTTCGCCAAGGGCGCGCATGATCACCAGAATGGCCAGGCCGCCGATGATGTAGGACAGCATGATGGCGGGGCCGGCCATTTCGATGGCCTTGGCCGAACCGAGGAAAAGACCGACACCGATACAGGCGCCCAGCGCCATCAGGCGGATGTGCCGTTCGCCCAGTTCGCGCTTGAGCGGGCCGCCTTCGGTGGCCTGGCCGTGGGCAGGGTGGTTGCCGACTGGCATAGCAATACAACCTCATTTTGTTATTGGATTTGACCTTCGTGCAGCACCGGCCAGGCCGATAGGCATGGCGTTGGCTTGCCGAGCTGGCCTTGTGGGCCGGCCCGTGTGCCGGAATAGAGCGCCCGGCAAGGCGAAGGGGGCGAGCAGTATAGGAAGACCGTTGCAGGGTTTTTCGCTGTATAAACAGGAAAATTCAGCAAGATCTCTGGGGCCGCTTCGCCCCATTCGCAGCACAAGGCTGCTCCTACAAAGGATACGCATTCCCCTAGAAAAGCAGCCTTGTGCTGCGAATGGGGCGCAAGCGGCCCCAAAATCGCCCGGCCAACATAGCAACATCGCCGTATGAAGAAACCCACACCAAAGCCGCATAGCCCTACGCCACTTTCCCGTCTCTTACAAATTTTTCACCTGACCCGCTCAACGTCTAAGCTTCAGACAAGCAAGACGAAAATACCTGGCCGGATAGAAGACTATGGGCGCACTGTGGCAATCGGAACCAAGCAGAACGGAAGCACCCGAGATACCTCCGGCCGAGACGCCACAACCCAAATCCCCCCGTCAGCGTCGGCTATGGTGGCGGCTGATCATCCTCATCCTGCTGGTGGCGCTGGTGGCCATCGGCTTCGCTGCGTATGACGAATTCCGCACCTCCAACCTGCAGTCGCGGGAATTCAGCAAGCTGGCCAGCACCCTCACCTATTCGCTGCAACCAGGCCCCAGCGATGCCATCGTGTACCCCGGCGAAGGGCCGTTCGATAAACGCCTGGGCTACAGCGCCCTGGGCGAATTCCTGCCGCGCCTGCTCAAGCGCGACTACCTGATCAGCGAGCAGGTGAGGTTCTCGCCGGCGTTGATGAACTACGTCGACCATGGGCTGTTCGCCCCCTATATCGAGAAAATCCAGGCTGGCCTGTCGATCACCGACTGCCGCGGCGACATGCTGTACCAGTACAACTACCCGCAACACCTGTACCCGGACTTTGCGGCGATCCCGCCGGTGATCGTCAACAGCCTGCTGTTCATCGAGAACCGCGACCTGCTCGACACCAAGGACCCACGCAACAACCCGGCCGTGGACTGGCCGCGCTTCGCCAAGGCCGCCTACAGCCAGGTGGCCAAGTACCTGGCCCTGCCCGGCCAGTCCGCTGGCGGCAGTACCTTGGCCACGCAGCTGGAAAAGTACCGCCATTCACCAGACGGCCTGACCGTTTCCGGCGCCGAGAAGATCCGCCAGATGATTTCCGCCAGCGTGCGTGCCTACCAGGGTGGCCCTGACACCACGGAGGCACGCCAGCGCATCGTGCGGGACTACCTCAACAGCGTGCCGCTGTCGGCAGTGCCTGGGCATGGCGAAGTACATGGCATGGCCGAGGGGCTGCGGGTGTGGTACGGCGCCGACTTCGACCAGGTCAACCAGGCCCTGAACTCCACCGCCAGCGACCCCGAGAGCATGGCCGCACGCGGCCTGGCCCTGCGCCAGGTGCTGTCGCTGATGATTGCCCAGCGCCGGCCGTCGCACTATCTGTCCAAAGGGCGGCTCGAACTGGCCGAACTGACCGACGCGCACATCCGCGTGCTGGCCGCCAACAAGATCATCGAGCAGCCACTGGCCGACGCTGCACTGGCCAGCAAGGCGGTATACCGCGACTGGGTGGCGCAACCGACCATCGTGCCGATCGTCACCAACAAGGGCATCAGCCTGGCACGCAACCGCCTGGCGGCCATGCTCAACCGCCCCCTGTACGACCTCGACCGGCTCGACGTTTCGGCCACCAGTACCCTGCAGTCCGACCTGCAGCTGCAGGTCAGCCAATACCTGAAAAACCTTGCCGACCCCGAATTTGCAGCGCAGATCGGCCTGATCGGCGAACGCCTGCTCACCGCCAAGACCACCGATCAGGTGAGCTACAGCTTCACCCTGTTCGAGCGCACCGCCGACGGCTCGCGGGTGCGGGTGCAGACCGACAGCACCGATCAGCCCTTCGACATCAACGAGGGCAGCAAGCTGGAGCTGGGCTCCACCGCCAAGTTGCGGGTGCTCACCACCTACCTGGAGATCATCGCCGAGCTGCACGACAAGTACGCCGGCAAGCCTGCCGCCGAATTGAAGAAAGTCGAAGTCGCCGAACTTGACCGTATCAGCCAGTGGTCGCTGGAATGGCTGGCGCAGAACAGCAAGAACCAGAGCCTGGACGCGATGCTCGATGCGGCGCTGGAACGCAAGTATTCGGCCAACACCGGCGAAGCCTTCTTCACCGGTGGCGGCATGCATGTGTTCAACAACTTCCGCAAGGAAGACAACAGCCGCAATCCAACCCTCAAGGATGCATTGCGCGAGTCGATCAACCTGCCGTTCATCCGCCTGATGCGCGACCTGGTGCGCTACGTGACCTACCAGCAACCGTACAACCGCGTGCCGCTGCTCAAGGACGACTCCGACCCGCGCCGCCAGGAATACCTGGCCCGTTTCGCCGACAAGGAAGGCACCAACTACCTGATGCGCTTCTGGAAGAAATACCAGCGCAAGACCTCGCAGCAGCGCCTGGACACCTTCCTCGACAGCATGCGCGTGACCCCACAACGGTTGGCGGCCGTGCACCGCTACCTGTTCCCCGAGGCTGGCCAGGAAACTTTCAACGCCTTCGTCCGCGCCCACCTCAAGGGTGACAAGATCGTCCTGGGCAAACTGACCGATGGCCGCCTGTCGGAGATGTACGACGCCTATGGCCCTGGCAAGTACGACCTGCCCGACCAGGGCTATATCGCCAAGGTCCACCCGCTGGACCTTTGGCTGCTGGGTTACCTGCTTAAGAACCCCGGTTCAACCTTGACCGAAATGGTCAATGCCAGCCGCTTCGAGCGCCAGGAGGTTTACGGCTGGCTGTTCAAGAGCCGCCATCAGGGCGCCCGTGACAGCCGCATTCGCACCATGGTCGAGATCGAAGCGTTCCTCGACATTCACCAGCGCTGGAAGCGCGTGGGCTATCCATTCGACCACCTGGTACCCTCGCTGGCCACCGCCATCGGCAGCTCGGGCGACCGCCCCGCCGCCCTCTCCGAACTGGTCGGCATCATCCAAAACGACGGCGTGCGCCTGCCGACCTTGCGGATCGACACCCTGCACTTCGCGGCCAATACGCCTTACGAGACCAAGCTGATCACCGACCCGGACCGGGGTGTGCGAATTCTGCCGGTCGAAGTGGCGCGCGCCCTCAAAGGCGCCATGTCGCAGGTGGTGGATGCCGGCACCGCGCGGCGTATTTCCGGCAGTTTCAAACTGCAGGACGGCATGCCACTGGTGATGGGTGGCAAGACCGGTACCGGTGACAACCGAATCGAAAGCTTTGGTGCCGGCGGCCGGCTGATCGGCTCACGCTCGCTGAACCGTACCGCCACCTTCGTGTTCTTCCTGGGCGACAACCACTTCGGCACCTTGACTGCGTTCGTGCCGGGGCGCTCTGCGGAGGCCTTCAAGTTCACCTCGGCGCTGCCAGTGCAGGTACTCAAGGGCATGGCTCCGATTCTCATGCCGTACCTGCAACCGGGCAATCCGAACGAGTGCAAGCCGCCGCAGGTGGCCATGCACACAGCCACGCCGCAAGAGGACACATCGAACAACTAGATGATAATCATCTGCAATTGAGGGCTTGTCTTCAGATATATCTTGAGTAATATCTTACGATATATCGCAAACGACGGAGCCCTGCCCCCATGCGCGAACATACCCCCCATGACCCCTTCGAGCGGCGCCCAGGTCGTGGCGAACGCGGCCCTCGCGTCTTCGCACCCGGCGACCTCAAGCTGCTGATGCTGGCTCTGCTCGCCGAGCAGCCAGGCCACGGCTACGACCTGATCCGACAGATCGAAAACCTGTTCGACGGCAGCTACAGCCCAAGCCCCGGGGTGATATACCCCACCCTCAACTTCCTGGAAGAGGCCGAGCTGATAAGCGGCCAGGTGCAGGGCAGCAAACGCCTCTATGCCATTACCGAAGCCGGCCGCACCGCCCTGGCCGAACAGGCCGTAGCACTGGACGGCGTGCGCATGCGCATCGAAGTCAGCAAGCGCGCCCTGCGTGGCCACGACCGCCCACCAGAGATTCATGAAGCGGTCGGTAACCTGCGCCACGCGCTGCACATGCACAGTGGCCGCTGGACACCGGAAGAAATCGAGCGGGTCCGCGACCTGCTCAACCACACCGCAAAGGCCATCGCCTCCGGGCCGGCCGAACCTGTCAGGGAGACACCCCATGAGTGACACCATTCACCGCGTGAACCACGAAATCCGCCAACGCCGCCTGCAGGTGCTGCGGGTCACCGAACTGACCCCACGCATGCGCCGCATCACCCTCGGGGGAGCCGAGCTGCAGGGCTTCACCAGCGTGGGCAGCGACGACCACATCAAACTGCTGTTCGCCGAAACGCCGGAGCAACAGCAGGCCATCGAGGCTCGTAACCTGGGTCGAGAGGGTGGCGCGCGGCCTACTATGCGCGAATACACGCCACGGCGCATCGATCTGGTGGCCAATGAGCTGGATATCGACTTCGTGCTGCACGGCGATGGCCCTGCATCCACCTGGGCCGCCCAGGCGGCCCCCGGGCAAACCCTGGACATCGCCGGGCCGCGGGCTTCGATGGTGGTGCCGGACATCTTCGACAGCTACCTGCTGATCGGCGACGAAACCGCCATCCCGGCCATTGGCCGCCGCCTGGAGGAGTTGCCAGCGGGCCGCCAGGTACTGGCGGTTATCCAGATCGAAGACGAGCAGGAACGCCAGCCACTGCCGAGCAAGGCGCAGGTGGAGGTGATCTGGGTACGTCGCCAACAGGATGACTTGCTGGCTCTGGTGAAGAACCTGACCTTGCCGCAAGGCCGGTTGTTTGGCTGGGTGGCACTGGAAAAAGCCCTGACCCGGCAGGCCAAGGCACTGTTGCTGGAGAAAGGTTTGCCTGAGGATGCGCTCAAGGCTGTGGCCTACTGGCGTGCCGACGGGACTGCGGACGACGAGTGATTGATTATTGCTGCCCCGGCCCTGTCGCCGGCAAGCCAGCTCCCACAGGTACCCCGCAGCGTTCAAGGGCTGCGCAATTCCTGTGGGAGCTGGCTTGCCGGCGATAGGGCCAGTGCAGGTCAACCCAACCTGTGCAGCCCCCGCCACCTGTCCAGCCCCAGCAACACCAGCCCAATCCCCCAGAACCCCGCCAACACCCCCAGGGCATTGAGCAATACCTGCCCATACCCCAGGCTCGCCACATCGATGAACGGGTAGGCATACACACCAATCTCGCTCCCCCGCCACAGCGCGTAGGCAAAATACGCCGCCGGGTACACCGCCCAGGCCAGCAGATGCCATAGCCGCAACCTGCCCTTGGGCACTTCGCACCACCAGTACAAGGCATATAGCACGGGCATCACATCGTGCAGCAACTCGTCCGCCAGCCATTGCCAGCCCTGCGGTTGCCACAAGTGACGCAACAGCACGCTGTAGGCCAATGCCACCAGCACGATGCTGGCGGCTACTGCGGAACTCACCGCAGGCGACAGGAAAAAACGTTTGGCACCGCCTTCCCGGCCAAACGCCGCATAACTGAGCACCGTTGCCACCAGGGTATTGGTCAACACGGTGAAATACCCGAACACATTGATCAGGCCACCTACCAGACTGGCCTGTTCCTGCCAACGTGCCAACAGCACCAGGTACACCTGCACGGCCAGGCCGAACCAACCCAGCACGGCCATGCCGGTCAGCCAGGGACGGCGCGGCATGTCAGGCCTGGCGCTGCAGCTTCACGTACAGCTGCTCGACCTTTTCCCGTGCCCACGGCGTCTTGCGCAGGAAGGTCAGGCTCGACTTGATGGTCGGGTTGCTCTTGAAGCAGCGCACATCGATGCGCTCGGCCAGGCCCTGCCATTGGTAGTGCGCCACCAGCTCGGTGAGGATCTGTTCGAGGGTCTTGCCGTGCAGCGCATTGTGTTGGGCCGTGCTCATGCCAGTGCTCCGTATGAAAGATGCGCACCTTACACGAGTGTAGTGGTGGTTGGATCAGGTGAGTCGACAGAAAAACCGCTGGCCAGGCGCAAAAACTCTGTGCTGAAATAGAGATGTTATATTGTAACAATAGAAAAACATCTGCCAAGGAACGCCCCATCCCCATGCTGTACACACCGCTTCGCCTCTCTCCCCTCGCCATCGCGCTGTGGCTGGCCGCATCACCCAGCCACGCCGTGGAACTCGATCCCCAGGTCATCACCGCCAACCCTTTGGGCAACAGCCAACTGGCCGCCCCCAGTACCGTGCTCGAAGGCGACAACCTGCTGCAACAGCAGCACGGCAGCCTTGGTGAAACCCTGAACAAGCAGCCCGGCGTCGCCTCCACCTGGTTCGGCCCAGGCGCCAGTCGCCCGGTAATTCGTGGCCTGGATGGCGACCGCATTCGCATCCTGCGCAATGGCGTCGGCGCCCTGGATGCTTCATCGCTGTCCTACGACCACGCCGTGCCGCTGGACCCGGTGACCGTTGACCGCGTCGAGATCGTCCGTGGCCCGGCTGCCCTGCTCTACGGCGGCAACGCCATCGGCGGCGTGGTCAATACCTTCGACAATCGAATCCCGGATGCTCCCATCGAGGGCATTCAAGGTGCCGGTGAACTGCGCTACGGCGGCGCCGATACCACCCGCAGCAGCGCAGGCAAGCTGGAGGCCGGCAACGGTACCTTCGCCCTGCACCTGGATGCCAACAGCCGCCAGTTCAACGACCTGCGCATCCCCGGTTACGCGCGCAGTTCCAAGGTGCGCGACGCCGACGAACCCGGTAGCAAGCACCGCCTGGAAAACAGCGACGGCCGCCAGGACGGTGGCGCCGTGGGTGGTGCCTACCATTGGGACCACGGTTACGCCGGCCTGTCGTATAGCCGTTACGACAGCAACTATGGCTCGGTGGCCGAGCCGGGTGTGCGCCTGGACATGAAGCAGGACCACTACGCCTTCGCCTCCGAGCTGCGTGACCTGGACGGCCCGTTCACTTCGGTCAAGGTCGATGCCGGTTACACCGACTACGAGCACCGCGAAATCGAAGAAGGCGAGGTTCACACCACCTTCAGGAACAAGGGCTATGAGGCACGTATCGAAGCCCGCCACCAACCGCTCGGGCCGGTAGAAGGCGTGATCGGCGCTCAGGTCAGCCGCAACGAGTTCTCCGCCTTGGGCGAGGAAGCCTTCGTCCCGCACACCGACACCGACAGCCTGGCGCTGTTCATGCTGGAGCAGTGGCAAGCCACCGAGCGCCTGAACCTGAGCCTGGGCGCACGCATGGAACACACCCGGGTCGACCCGGATGCCAAAGGCAACGAAAACTTCGCCGACGCTGACAGCGCCAGCAGCTTCAATGCCTTCAGCCTGTCTTCCGGGGCGGTGTACCAGCTCGACCCGATCTGGTCGCTGGCCGCCAACCTCGGCTACACCGAGCGCGCCCCGACCTTCTACGAGCTGTATGCCAATGGTGCCCACGTGGCCACTGGAGCCTTCGAGGTTGGCGATGCCAGCCTGAACAAGGAAAAAGCCATTTCCGCAGACCTGGCCCTGCGTTTCGACAACGGCACCCACAAGGGCAGTGTCGGGGTGTTCTACAGTCACTTCCGCAACTACATCGGCCTGATCGGCACCGGCAACATTCGCGAGGGGCATGACCACGACCATGACGAAGACGACCATGACCACGATCACGACCATGACGGTTTCCCGGAATACCAGTACCAGGGCGTGCGTGCGCGCTTCTATGGCATCGAGGCCCAGGACCGCTGGCAACTGGCCGAGAACCGTTATGGTAGCTTTGCCCTCGAGCTCTCCGGTGACTACACCCGGGCGAAGAACCTCGACAGTGGCGAGCCGCTGCCACGCATCGCCCCACTGCGCCTGAACAGCGGCCTGGTCTGGGAACTGGACCGCTGGCAGGCGCGGGTCGATGTGCAGCACGCTGCGTCGCAGCATCGCAAACCGGCCAACGAAACCAGTACCGATGGCTACACCACGCTGGGGGCCAGCGTTGGCTACCGCTTCGAAGTTGGCCAGAGCCAATGGCTGGCGTTTGTGCGCGGCGAGAACCTGACTGACCAGACCGTGCGCTATGCCAGTTCGATCCTGCGCGATATCGCCCCAGCGCCGGGACGCAGTGTGGAAGTGGGGCTGCGTACCACTTTCTGAAATTGCGGGGGCGCTTCGCGCCCCTTTCGCCGGCAAGCCAGCTCCCACCGGTATTGCTTCTGCCTCACCTGCAACGCGATCCTGTGGGAGCTGGCTTGCCGGCGATTGGGCTGCAAAGCAGCCCCTCTGCAGCCAATTGTTACCTGTCGAACAACAATCCACTGCGACAATTTGTCTTTTTTTCTTACAACTTCCCCTATATCCTCCCCGCCGCAAGCTGAATCGCTTCATCGAAACCATCTTGTTGCCATATCCATTGAAGGGCCCGCCCTTCGATGCGCTTGCCGTTTATTCAATAATCAAAAGATAGCGCTATCTCATGTTCCAACTGCCCAAAACCTGTTACATCGGCCTTGCACTCAGCGCCCTGGCGGCCCCCTCTGACGCCAGCGAAATGTTCGTCAAAGGATCCCCGTGGATGCTCGGCGACTGGGGTGGCACCCGCAGCGAACTGCTGGAAAAAGGCTACGACTTCACCCTCGGCTACACCGGCGAGATGGGCAGCAACCTGCATGGTGGCTTCGACCACGACCGCACAGCGCGCTACAGCGACCAGTTCACCTTCGGCAGCCACCTGGACCTGGAGAAGATCCTTGGCTGGCACGACACCGAATTCCAGCTGACCATCACCGAGCGTCACGGCGACAACATCAGCAACGACCGCATCAACGACCCGCGTGTCGGCGGCTTCACCTCGGCCCAGGAGGTATGGGGCCGTGGCGAAACCTGGCGGCTGACGCAGATGTGGATCAAGCAGAAGTACTTCGATGGCGCACTGGATGTGAAATTCGGCCGTTTCGGCGAAGGCGAGGACTTCAACAGCTTCCCCTGCGACTTCCAGAACCTGGCCTTCTGCGGTTCGCAGGTAGGCAACTGGGTAGGCGGCATCTGGTACAACTGGCCGGTCAGCCAGTGGGCCCTGCGCGTGCGCTACAACCTCAGCAATGCGCTGTACGCCCAGGTCGGCGTGTTCGAGCAGAACCCCTCCAACCTGGAGTCAGGCAACGGCTTCAAGCTCAGCGGCAGCGGCACCCAAGGCGCGGTAATGCCGATAGAACTGGTATGGAGCCCACAGGTCAATGGTCTGAAAGGGGAATATCGCGCCGGCTACTACTACAGTAATGCCAAGGCACAGGATGTTCTCAAGGACAGCAACGGCCAGCCCGCAGCGCTCAGCGGCGCCGCCTACCGCAGCAGTTCGAGCAAGCACGGCTTGTGGCTCGGCGCCCAGCAGCAGGTGACTTCGCTGGCGTCCGACCAGTCGCGTGGCCTGAGCCTGTTCGCCAACGCCACGATGCACGACAAGAAGACCAATGCCATCGACAACTATGTGCAGGCAGGACTGGTATACAAAGGGCCCTTCGACGCCCGCGCCAAGGACGACATCGGCTTCGCCCTGGCCCGTGTGCACGTCAACCCTGCCTATCGCAAGAACGCGCGCCTGGCCAACCAGGCCATTGGCACCGACGACTATGACAATCCAGGCTTCCTGCCGGTGCAGGACACCGAATACAGCACCGAGCTGTACTACGGCATTCACCTGGCCGACTGGCTCACGGTCCGCCCCAACCTGCAGTACATCCGCCACCCGGGCGGGGTGTCGCAGGTCGATGGCGCCCTGATCGGCGGCTTGAAGATCCAGAGCAGTTTCTAACCCCTTTTTGACCTGACGGAGAACCTACGATGAGCACTGAAGGTGCCAACAATGGAAGCCGCTGGCTACCGCGCCTGATCGGCGCGCTGCTGTTGCTGATGGGCCTGGCCCTGCTGGCCGGCGGCATCAAGCTGAGCCAGCTGGGCGGATCGCTGTACTACCTGATCGCCGGTATCGGCTTTGCCCTGTCGGGCATCCTGCTGCTGGCTCAGCGCCGCCTCGCCCTGGGCCTGTACGGCCTGGTACTGCTGGGCAGCACCGTGTGGGCCCTGCTCGAAGTGGGCCTGGATTGGTGGCAATTGGTGCCACGCCTGGCCATCTGGTTTGCCATCGGCGTGGTCCTGCTGCTGCCCTGGGCGCGTCGTCCACTGATCGGCCCGGCCAGCAAGGCCAACACTGCGCTGCTCGGCGTTGCAGTGGTCGCTTCGGGCGCCTGCGCCCTGGGCAGCCAGTTCACCCACCCCGGTGAAGTGTTCGGCGAACTGGGCCGCGACAGCAGCGAAATGGCCAGCGCTGCCCCGGCCATGCCCGACGGTGAATGGCAAGCCTACGGCCGCACCGAGCACGGCGACCGCTATTCGCCATTGCGCCAGATCACCCCGCAGAACGCCTACCGCCTGGAAGAGGCATGGCGCATCCGTACCGGTGACCTGCCGACCGAAAACGACCCGGTGGAGCTGACCAACCAGAACACCCCGCTTAAGGTCAACGGCATGCTCTATGCCTGCACTGCGCACAGCCGCTTGCTGGCCCTGGACCCGGACACCGGCGCGGAAATCTGGCGCTACGACCCGCAGGTCAAGAGCCCGGTCGGCACCTTCAAAGGCTTTGCCCACATGACTTGCCGCGGCGTTTCGTACTACGACGAAAACCGCTACGTCAGCCGCGACGGCAGCCCGGCACCGAAGATCACCGACGCCGGCCAGGCCGTGGCCCAGGCCTGCCCTCGTCGTCTCTACCTGCCGACTGCGGACGCCCGCCTGATCGCCATCAATGCCGATAACGGCAAGGTCTGCGAAGGCTTCGCCAACCAGGGCGTGATCGACCTTACTACCGGCATCGGCCCGTTCACCGCTGGTGGCTACTACTCCACCTCGCCAGCCGCGATCACCCGTGACCTGGTGATCATCGGTGGCCATGTCACCGATAACGAGTCGACCAACGAGCCATCCGGCGTGATCCGTGCGTACGATGTGCACGATGGCCACCTGGTGTGGAACTGGGACAGCAACAACCCGGACGACACCAAGCCACTGGCTCCCGGCAAGATGTACAGCCGCAACTCGGCCAACATGTGGTCTATCGCCAGCGTCGATGAAGACCTCGGCATGATCTACCTGCCACTGGGCAACCAGACCCCGGACCAGTGGGGCGCCGACCGCACGCCGGGCGCCGAGAAGTACAGCGCCGGCGTGGTCGCACTCGACCTGGCCACCGGCAAGGCTCGCTGGAACTACCAGTTCACCCACCACGACCTGTGGGACATGGACGTCGGCAGCCAGCCGACCCTGGTCCATCTGAAGACCGACGATGGCGTGAAGCCGGCAATCATCGTGCCGACCAAGCAAGGCAGCCTGTACGTGCTCGACCGCCGCGACGGTACGCCGATCGTGCCGATCCGCGAGATCCCCACCCCTCAAGGTGCGGTGAAGGGCGACCACACCTCGCCGACCCAGGCCCGCTCCGACCTCAACCTGCTCGGCCCTGAGCTGACCGAGCAGGCCATGTGGGGCGCCACGCCATTCGACCAGATGCTGTGCCGCATCCAGTTCCGCGAACTGCGTTACGAAGGCCAATACACTCCGCCGTCCGAGCAAGGGTCGCTGGTCTACCCCGGCAACGTCGGTGTGTTCAACTGGGGTAGCGTGTCGGTCGACCCGGTGCGCCAATTGCTGTTCACCTCGCCAAATTACATGGCCTTCGTGTCGAAGATGATCCCGCGTGAGCAGGTGGCCGAGGGCAGCAAGCGCGAAAGCGAGACCAGCGGCGTGCAGCCGAATACCGGCGCGCCGTACGCGGTGACCATGCACCCGTTCATGTCGCCACTGGGCGTCCCGTGCCAGGCCCCGGCCTGGGGCTATGTCGCCGCCATCGACCTGTTCACCAACAAGGTGGTGTGGAAGCACAAGAACGGCACCACCCGCGACAGCACCCCGGTGCCGATCGGCCTGCCGGTTGGCGTACCGAGCATGGGCGGTTCGATCGTCACCGCTGGTGGCGTCGGCTTCCTCAGCGGCACCCTGGACCAGTACCTGCGTGCCTATGATGTGAACAACGGCAAGGAACTCTGGAAAGCCCGCCTGCCTGCGGGTGGCCAGGCCACGCCGATGACCTACACCGGCAAGGATGGCAAGCAGTACGTGCTGGTGACTGCCGGCGGGCATGGCTCGCTGGGCACCAGGATGGGCGACTACATCATCGCCTACAAACTGGCTGAGTAAAGCTGCCGAGCCCCGCCAGCGGGGCTCACCCGCTGTACTTGCCTCATCGCCGGCAAGCCAGCTCCCTCAGGTACTTCACTAGCCTTGAAAGCAGTGGGTCACCAGTGGGAGCTGGCTTGCCGGCGATAGGGCCGGAACAGGCCACCAAAGATCCCCTTCCCTCCTGCCATCATCTACCATTGAAACCCATCCCCCCGCGCCCCATCTAAGCACCATAGTCATTCACGCAGGTGCCCCATGAGCGACCAGCAGGATTTCCCGGAACATCCCGACGAACACAGCGAAGTCGAACACACCACTCCCCAGGCCGAAACCGGCCACGCCCTCGCCCTGCCCGGCCAGCAACTGCCGGACAAGGTCTACGTGATACCGATCCACAACCGTCCATTCTTCCCGGCCCAGGTGCTGCCGGTCATCGTCAATGAAGAACCTTGGGCAGAAACCCTCGACCTGGTGGCCAAGTCGCCAGACCACAGCCTGGCCCTGTTCTTCATGGATACCCCGCCAGAGGACCACCGCCACTTCGATACCTCTGCGCTGCCGCAGTACGGCACGCTGGTGAAGGTGCACCACGCCAGCCGCGAAAACGGCAAACTGCAGTTCGTCGCCCAAGGTCTGACCCGGGTACGCATCCGTACCTGGCTCAAGCACCACCGCCCGCCGTACCTCGTCGAGGTCGAGTACCCGCGCCAGCCCGCCGAGCCGACCGACGAGGTCAAGGCATACGGCATGGCACTGATCAACGCGATCAAGGAACTGCTGCCACTCAACCCGCTGTACAGCGAAGAGCTGAAGAACTATCTCAACCGCTTCAGCCCCAACGACCCGTCGCCACTCACCGACTTCGCCGCCGCACTCACCTCGGCCACCGGCAACCAGTTGCAGGAAGTGCTCGACTGCGTCCCCATGCTAAAGCGCATGGAAAAGGTCCTGCCGATGCTGCGCAAGGAAGTCGAGGTCGCGCGCCTGCAGAACGAGATCTCGGCCGAGGTCAACCGGCAGATCGGCGAGCACCAGCGCGAGTTCTTCCTCAAGGAACAGCTCAAGGTCATCCAGCAGGAGCTGGGCCTGACCAAGGACGACCGCAGCGCCGACCTCGAGCAGTTCGAGCAGCGCCTCGAAGGCAAGACCCTGCCGGACCAGGCGCGCAAGCGCATCGACGAAGAAATGGGCAAGCTGGCCATTCTCGAAACCGGCTCGCCCGAATACGCCGTCACCCGCAACTACCTGGACTGGGCCACCGCCCTGCCCTGGGGCGTTTACGGCAAGGACAAGCTCGACCTCAAGCACGCGCGCAAGGTCCTCGACCAGCACCACGCCGGCCTCGACGACATCAAGGAACGCATACTCGAATTCCTCGCCGTGGGCGCCTGGAAAGGCGAGATCAGCGGCTCGATCGTGCTGTTGGTGGGCCCGCCCGGGGTAGGCAAGACCAGCATCGGCAAATCCATCGCCGAATCGCTCGGCCGGCCGTTCTACCGCTTCAGTGTCGGCGGCATGCGTGACGAGGCCGAAATCAAGGGCCACCGCCGCACTTACATCGGCGCCCAACCCGGCAAGCTGGTGCAGGCACTGAAGGACGTCGAAGTGATGAACCCGGTGATCATGCTCGACGAGATCGACAAGATGGGCCAGAGCTACCAGGGCGACCCTGCTTCAGCACTGCTGGAAACCCTCGACCCGGAGCAGAACGTCGACTTCCTCGACCACTACCTCGACCTGCGCCTGGACTTGTCCAAGGTATTGTTCGTGTGCACCGCCAACACCCTGGACTCTATCCCCGGGCCATTGCTCGACCGCATGGAAGTGATTCGTCTGTCCGGCTACATCACCGAAGAGAAATTGGCCATCGCCAAGCGCCACCTGTGGCCCAAGCAGCTGGAAAAGGCCGGCGTGGCCAAGACCAGCCTCGGCATCAGCGACAGTGCCCTGCGCGCGGTAATCGAAGGCTACGCGCGCGAAGCCGGAGTGCGCCAGCTGGAGAAACAACTGGGCAAGCTGGTGCGCAAGGCCGTGGTCAAGCTGCTGGAGAGCCCCGAAGCCAAACTGAAGATAGGCGCCAAGGACCTTGAAACCGCGCTAGGCATGCCCGTGTTCCGCAGCGAGCAGGTGCTGGCCGGCAAAGGCGTGATCACAGGCCTGGCCTGGACCAGCATGGGCGGCGCCACGCTGCCGATCGAAGCCACCCGCATCCACACCCTCAACCGCGGCTTCAAGCTGACCGGCAAGCTGGGTGATGTGATGAAAGAGTCGGCCGAAATCGCTTATAGCTACGTCAGTTCCAACCTCAAGCAGTTTGGTGGTGACCCAGGTTTCTTCAACGAAGCGTTCATTCATTTGCACGTGCCCGAAGGCGCCACGCCCAAGGACGGCCCGAGTGCCGGTATCACCATGGCCAGCGCCCTGCTGTCGCTGGCCCGAGACCAGGCGCCGAAGAAGGGCGTGGCCATGACCGGCGAGCTGACCCTGACCGGGCAGGTACTGCCGATTGGCGGTGTGCGTGAGAAGGTGATTGCGGCGCGCCGGCAGAAGATCTTCGAGTTGATCCTGCCGGAGCCCAACCGTGGGGACTATGAAGAACTGCCGGACTACCTGCGCGAAGGCCTGACCGTGCATTTCGCCAAGCGCTTCGCCGACGTGGCCAAAGTCCTGTTCTGAGCTGCTCCGGCCCCTTCGCGGGCTTGCCCGCTCCCACAGGGAAATCACAGTTTTCAAGTACTGTGCAATACCTGTGGGAGCGGGCAAGCCCGCGAAGAGGCCGGCACAGGCAACACAAATCTCCTCGATCATCGGTTATCCTCAGGCCATCGTCAGCCTCCGGAGCCAACATGACCGCCCCTCGTCTGCTCGTTCCCCTGAGCTTCGCCCTGATTTCCGCCTGCGCCCAACAGCCTACGCAACCCGTCGAACTGGACGCCGAAAGCGAATGCCCGACACGCCTGCAGGTTGGCCAGGTGCTGACCCTGAGCTTGCCCAGCAATCCATCCACCGGCTACCGCTGGCGCGTCGAGAACCCCGCCTCGAACGTGCTGAAAAGCCTCGGCCCGGAGGTGTACAACGCCCCCGAGGAAGACATGGTCGGCAGCGCTGGTGCCTCTACCTGGCGCTACAAGGCCAGCAGTGTCGGCACATCCCAGTTGCTGCTGCTTTACCAGCAACCCTGGGCCAAAGACGTCGCCCCGGTGCAGACCTTTGAATGCAAAGTTATCGTCCGTTAAGTGCAATCAGCTGCGGTCATATGCCATCTGAACCACTTTCAGGTACTCGCAGAGATCTTGCAACGCGGCCGTGCCATCCGGCAAAGCCATCGTCGGGTCGAGCTTTGCAGCTTGAGCCTGCCACTGCAGCTCCAACTTGCGAAGCTCTTGCAGCCACTCATTCTTCAGTGGCTCGACCCCGGCCAATGCCTTGACAGCATCGCGCTCATCCAGGGCGCTTTCCAAGGTATGCTGAACATGCCGCCGGTCATTCAGTGCCCCCTCGATTCTTGCATCAAGCCGGCTGCGGGCGTTACTCAAGTCACTGAATGTCTTGACACCTTCCAGCACATCAGCATGCTTGTGCAGCTTTTTCGTTGCCGCCTTGAGCACACTCGTATCGATTTTCGGATCCGTAATCAGGCCGATTATCTGGTCAATCTCGTCATCGTTCGGTATCAACCCCTTCAAGGCACTGGCAACAGAAGGCTTTTCCAATACCTCTAGAGCCGCAACAATATCCGCCTGTTTTTGCCGCAATTGAGCCAAACGCTCATCGAACGCCACTACTTGCTGCCTATGCAGGTCGACACGGCTTTCCAGTTCTGGCAATGCCTCGATCAAGGCGGCTAACGAGAAGAGTTCCAGACGCTGATTTTGCCTGACCAATACCGAGTGAAGCTGACTCAGACGGTTCAGAACAGTTGCCAACCTGTGGTGGGTCTCAGCACCTGGTTGGCTTGAAACAAACTGCCGATCCTCCAGCAACACGATAGCGCCTATCAGGCTTTCCTTGAAAGAACGCTCGACTGCCAGCAACAGCACTCGTAACTCACCAAGTTGCTCACGCGCCCGCGGGAGCACTTTCATGCCCCATGCGTCTTCAAGGCTGAATATCTGATCTTGCACTTGCTGCATGCGTACGAAGTCGGGCACAGCGGCTTTGATATCTACTACGTCCATGTCAGGCATCCTCATACTCTTCAACGAGTTCATCAAACAGTTCAGACAAGGTGTGGCAGATGCTCCCTATTTTCCCCCAAGGTCTGATGACTTCCGAAAAATCATGAACGAACGCCTCCAGCTGCATTATGTCCTTCAACTCTTTTGCTTCGTTTACCGAGTTATTG
This sequence comes from Pseudomonas sp. TE3-3-F2023, assembly GCF_036784815.1. Taxonomy (NCBI): domain Bacteria; kingdom Pseudomonadati; phylum Pseudomonadota; class Gammaproteobacteria; order Pseudomonadales; family Pseudomonadaceae; genus Pseudomonas; species Pseudomonas sp. TE3-3-F2023. The sequence goes on from NZ_CP145113.1 coordinate 5,386,562, forward strand.
GCGTATGAGGCCATGAACAACCAGAGGTCCGCCAGACGCCGGGTTGCCGATGACAGGTCCTTGCACCTGAACTGCAGGTCCCTGACCAAGGTTGAGATACGCTCGAAGTCCTGAAGGGCCGGCAAGAGTTTGGCCATTTCTTTCGCCAGCTCATCACGCTTCTCGATCAGCGCATTCTTTTCTGCCCGAATGCTTTCGGCTTTGGAACCGAAAACGCCTCCGGTCACGGCTACACCAATCGGTCCGAACAAAAGCCCGGTGAATGCATAGCCCACGTTGGCAGAATAATCGGACGCCAGCTGATCGATCTTTTCATCCCATTCATCGAGTTGCTGCCGCTTTTGCATGACGACTTCACTGGAGGCCTTTTCGTCGAAATGCGTGATCAAGCGCCCCAGGCGAGGCTTGATCTCGCGTTTGATTTCACCATTGAACCAATTGGCGCGGGTATCGACTTCTTCGATCCGGCGCCGAGTGCCTTCGATCTCCCTTACCAATTCGGTAATACCAGGTGCCAGTACTCTGCTTAGCTGTGCCTGCTCATCTTCACTCAACGCCGTGGTATATACGTCGTCACCCTGTTCGGCCCTGGAGCTCTTGATCGCTAGAAACACATCACTGTTTTCCAAATTGTTCAATAGTGTGCTGCCACGCTGTACCAGGCTTTCGGCAAACAGTTCAATTTCCGGACCCAGCTGCTTGATGCTTCGCTCGAGCTCGTCCCATACATCGATATGCCTGTGTAACGCACGATAAAGCTCATACACAAGTGAAGCGTCCAGCCTCAAGGCTGCATAATCAACTTCCTTTTCGACCTGGCCCAAGGTACGCGGCAAATGGTTCACCACATTGGCATACCTCTTTATTGCTTTCAGATTCTCCGCAGTCAACAAGCTGCCTGCTTGCTGACCATTGCTCAATCGGCTTCCAAGGAACTCGAAATAGCGCTTCGGCAGCACTTTAACTTTGCTAAGTGGATCCATTTCATCTACGGTGTACTTTTCCTGGTCAGTTGCGACAGCCATTACTCACCTCAAGATATTGACAACAGCATGCAAATTCATGCATTTGAATTTTGTTTGTTCTCCAGTCTCGATACTGTCGCTTTGATAAAGTAACGATGTGGGAAACTTCGCTTTAGTCTGGGGTAACCGTCCGGCCCTCCTGAAGCATTGCCATGGCAAGACGCGTGGCCTTTGGCTAAAATGCGCCTCCGTTTCACCCTGTATCGAGCCCACCGTGAGCAAACAACCCGACCGCCTTTTCGCCCAGCCCCTGGAGCAAGTGCCCGACTTCGTCTTCAACGAGGATGTGGTGCGTGTGTTCCCGGACATGATCAAGCGCTCGGTACCGGGCTACCCGACCATCGTCGAGAACCTCGGCGTGCTGGCCGCGCGCTTTGCCCAGCCGCACACCGCGCTGTACGACCTGGGTGCGTCGCTGGGTGCCGTTACCCAGTCTCTGCGCCGCCATGTGCGCAGTGACGGCTGCCGGGTGATCGCCGTGGACAACTCCACGGCGATGGTCGAGCGTTGCCGCCAGTACCTCACCGCCCAAGACTCGATGTTCCAGGAACTGCTGCCGGTGCAGGTGCTGGAAGCCGACATCCTGGCCCTGCCCTTCGAGCCCGCCTCGGTGGTGGCGATGAACTTCACCCTGCAATTCATCGCCCCCGACCAGCGCCTGGAGCTGCTCAGCCGTATTCGCCAGGCGCTGTTGCCCGGTGGTGCGCTGATCCTCTCGGAAAAACTGCGCTTCGCCGATCATGAACAGCAGGACCTGCTCAATGAGCTGCACCTGGACTTCAAACGTGCCAATGGCTACAGCGAACTGGAAATTGCCCAGAAGCGCAGCGCCATCGAGAACGTTATGAGGCCCGACACCCTCGAAGCCCACCAGGCGCGCCTGCGCTCAGCCGGCTTCTCGAAGGTGGTGCCCTGGTTCCAATGTCTTAACTTCGCCTCTTTGATTGCCCTCCCATGATCGATCTGTCCCCCCTCGTCCGCCGCCTGGCGGGTACGCCTCTGGCTTCCTGGTCGCAAGGCCTGCAAGCGCAACTGGAAGCCAAGCTGGAAAAGGGCCACGGTGACCTCGACCGTTGGCGCGGTGCGCTGGAAGCCCTGCCCGCCCTGCAACCGAGCGAAATCGACCTGGTCAATGGGCTGCGCCTGGACTGCGATTGCGACGATGCCACCCGTGCGCAGATGCGCCAGGCACTGATGGGCCTGTCGCCTTGGCGCAAAGGGCCATTCGACCTGTTCGGCGTGCATGTGGACACCGAATGGCGTTCGGACTGGAAATGGTCCCGGGTCGGCCCGCACCTGGATCTCAAGGGCAAGCGCGTGCTCGACGTGGGCTGCGGCAACGGTTACTACCAGTGGCGCATGCTCGGTGCCGGTGCCGACATGGTGATTGGCGTCGATCCCAACTGGTTGTTCTTTTGCCAGTTCCAGGCCGTCCAGCAATACCTGCCAGAGCTACCCGCCTGGCATCTGCCCTTCGCCCTGGAAGACCTGCCGGCCAATCTCGAAGGTTTCGACACGGTGTTTTCCATGGGGGTGTTCTATCACCGTCGCTCGCCCATCGAACACCTGCTGGCGCTCAAGGACTGCCTGGTCAAGGGCGGGGAACTGGTGCTGGAAACCCTGGTGATCGAGGGTGACGAAAACCAGGTGCTGGTACCTGAGGACCGCTATGCACAGATGCGCAACGTCTGGTACCTGCCGTCGGTGCCGGCACTGGAACGCTGGTTGCGCCGTGCCGGTTTCAGTGAGGTGCGTTGCGTCGACGTAAGCGTGACCAGCGTCGAGGAACAGCGCAGCACCGAGTGGATGCGCTACCAGTCACTGGGCGACTTCCTTGACCCGAACGACCACAGCAAGACCATCGAAGGCCTGCCGGCCCCTCGCCGCGCCACCCTGCTGGCGCGCAAATAAAAAAGGCGCCCGGATGGGCGCCTGAATACACCTGCGCCGAGGAGCTGTCACGGCGCAGGTGCTGTCACTCAATCCTTGGCCAACTCGCGGGCCTTTTGCTGCGCTTTGCGCTCACGCTCGGCAACGGCCTGTTGCTTGTCGCCATGCAGGCGCTGCTGGTCTTCGCGGAACGCTTGCCAGAATTGTTTCGAACGTTCCGCGCCGCCCTCGGCATAAACACTGGCGCTGCCCAGGGCAAGGGTGGCCAACAGCAGGTATTTGGTCAGGTTCATCGTGGTTGCCTCGTGATAACCGATCAGACAGCGCCATCCTAGCGAGGGCTGGCTAACGGCAAGGTGAGGCGGGGATTACAGTCTTGCAATGTGGCCTTGTTTTACCTGTTCGGGCCCTATCGCCGGCAAGCCAGCTCCCACAGGATCACCACAGGTTTTGAAAACTATGCAGTACCTGTGGGGGCTGGCTTGCCGGCGATAGGGCCCGAACAGACAGCCAGATAACAGCAGCATTACAAATCCGTTATCTGCGCCGCACGCCCTTACTCATGCCGTAACATCCTGCGCCTTGACCCTGATGCCACTACAGGGTCGAGAATCGTCCCCTTTCATCACACCGAGCCCACCCATGCGCCTACTGATCATCGAGGACGAACTGCGTACTGCCGACTACCTGCAACAGGGCCTGCGCGAGAACGGCTACGTGGTCGACTGCGCCCACACCGGCACCGATGGCCTGCACCTGGCACGCCAGCAGCCGTACGACCTGGTCATCCTCGACGTCAACCTGCCCGAACTCGATGGCTGGACCGTGCTGCAGCGGCTACGCGCTGAATCGGCCACGCGCATCATGATGCTTACCGCCCACGGCCGTCTGGCAGACCGGGTCAAGGGCCTGGACCTGGGTGCCGACGATTACCTGCTCAAACCTTTCGAGTTCCCGGAACTGCTGGCCCGCATCCGCAGCCTGCTGCGCCGTAACGACCAGCAATTGCAGCCCAGCACTCTGCGCGTCGCCGATCTGGAGCTGGACCCCGGCCGCCACCGCGCCTACCGCGCCGGCCAGCGTATCGACCTCACCGCCAAGGAATTCGCCCTGCTGCACCTGTTGATGCGCCAGACCGGCGAGGTGCTGTCGCGCACTCAGATCATCTCGCTGGTGTGGGACATGAACTTCGACTGCGACACCAATGTGGTCGAGGTTTCGATCCGGCGCCTGCGGGCAAAGATCGACGACCCGTTCGACAACAAGCTGATCCATACCCTGCGTGGCGTCGGCTACGTGCTCGAGGCACGCTTTTGAAAAACGCGAGCCTGTCACTGCGCCTGGGTTTGAGCGTGACGCTGATGGGCGCCGCACTGGTGCTGCTGCTGGCCTGCCTTGCCGTGTTCGCCCTCGATCACGAACTGGACAGCCGAGCACGCAAGGACCTGGCGCGCAAGATGCTGCAGGTCGAGCACAACCTGCGCGTCGACCTGCGTAGCGAAGATCTGGGCAGCCGCGCCCATCCCTTGCTCGACCTGGTGATGGGGCACGATAACCTCAGCCTCAGCGTGCTGGCCCTCGAAGGCCGCCACCCGCACCTGCTCAGCCTGGGGCCAGCGCTGGAATCGCAGGTAGGCGAGCTGCGCACTGGTGCCCGCCTGGCCTTTCATGCGTGGCGCGACAGCAATGGCAACCAGATACTCACCGTGACCCGGCTGATGCGCCTGCGCGACGACACCCCGGTCAAGGTAATGATGTCGCTCAACCGCGCCGACGACAACGCCCTGCTGCAGGCCTACCTGCACTCCACCTTGCTCGCGCTGCCGCTGCTGCTGTTACTGATCGGGGCCGGTGCCTGGTGGCTGATGCAGCGCGGCCTGAAGCCACTGCGGCACTTCCGGCGCATTGCCGGGCGAGTGTCGGCCCAGGACCTGCAACATCGCCTGCCCGCTACCGGCCTGCCGCTGGAACTGGCAGAGCTGGCCAGCAGCATCAACGTGATGCTCGACCGCCTCGATCAGGGCGTCAGACAGCTGTCACAGTTCTCCGATGATCTGGCCCATGAACTGCGTACACCGTTGAGCAATCTGATGGGCAAGGCGCAAGTGACGCTGGCCCGCGAACGGGACAACGCGAATTACCGGGAAGTGCTGGAAGACAGCATCGAAGAACTGACCCGGCTCAACCGCATCATCAATGACATGCTGTTCCTCGCCCAGGTCGACCAACCCCAGGCCCAGGTCGCGCTCAAGCCCATGGCATTGGCCGACGAGACGGCGCGGGTTGTCGAGTTGTTTGCGTTCAGTGCCGAGCTGAAAGGGGTTGAGTTACGTGTGCATGGCTGGGGGACGGCGCAGGGAGATCGGCTGATGTTTCAGCGGGCACTGTCGAACCTGTTGAGCAATGCCATTCGGCACTGCCCCGATGACAATCCTGTGGAACTGCGTATCGAGCGCATGGGCAGCGAAGTTCGGCTTTCGGTGGAAAACCAGGGGCCTGGTATTGCTGAAGAACACCAGTCGCGCTTGTTCGAACGGTTTTACCGGGTGGGTTCGGGGCGCTCGCGGCTCGAGGGAGGGACCGGGTTGGGGCTGGCGATCGTGAAATCGATCATGCAGTTGCATGGTGGGCGGGTCGAGGTCAGCAGCAGCCCCTTGGGACCTACTCGGTTTACCCTGGTGTTTCCTGCCGATTGATCGGCTGCCTGTACCGGCCTCTTCGCGGGTAAACCCGCTCCCACAGGGGATCGCACACGCCTCAGGCCTGTAGGGTACCTGTGGGAGCGGGTTTACCCGCGAAGAGGCCGGTACAGGCGACCAGCGGTTAGCGCGAAGCCGCCACGATCAGCGCCTTCATCTCGGCCACTGCGGCCTTGAAGCCGACGAACAGCGCATGCGCCACCAGCGCATGGCCGATGTTCAGCTCATTGATGCCTTTGATTGCCGCCACCGCCTCAACGTTGTGGTAATGCAGCCCGTGGCCGGCATTGACGATCAGCCCCTGCCCCACGCCAAACGCCACGCCATCGACGATACGCTTGAGTTCCTCGGCCACTTCGGTCGGGGTCTCGGCATCGGCGTAACGCCCGGTGTGCAGCTCGATGGCAGGCGCGCCAACGCGACGCGATGCCTCGATCTGCCGCTCGTCGGCATCGATGAACAGCGACACTTCAGCACCGGTACGCGAAAGGCGCTCAACCGCAGCCTTGATCCGTGCTTCCTGGCCCGCCACGTCCAGGCCGCCTTCGGTGGTCAGTTCCTGACGTGTTTCGGGTACCAGGCAGATATGCGCCGGGCGGATCTTCTCGGCAAAGGCCATCATCTCTTCGGTGACGCCCATCTCGAAGTTCATGCGGGTCTGCAGTACATCCTTGAGCAGAACCACGTCACGCTCCTGGATGTGCCGGCGGTCTTCACGCAGGTGCACGGTAATACCATCGGCGCCTGCTTCCTCGGCATCCAGGGCAGCCTTGACCGGATCAGGGTAACGCGTGCCCCGAGCCTGGCGCAGGGTCGCCACGTGGTCGATGTTTACGCCGAGAAGCATGCGGTTGCTGTGAGTCACGAAAGGCTCTCCTGAAGATTTAGCCCCACAGCATACGTCGTGATCAGCGCTTGCGAAACAGTTCCCGGCTGACCAGCGGTTTTGCCCCCAGATGAACCGCCAATGCCTGGCGCATCAGGCGCTTGGCAGCGAGCAAGGCACCTGGGGCATCCCAGTCGGCTTCGGCCAGGGCCGCCAGTTCACTGCCGCGGAACAGCCCAGGTTGCACCAGCTCGACCCGCTCCAGGCCGGCATCCACTCGCAAGCGGTACAGGCCATCGGCCGCGATCGGCTGGTCATTGACGTCGTGGTGCAACGAAAACGCATAACCGAGCTCGTCCAACAGCCGCCATTCGAAGGAGCGCAGCAGCGGCTCCAGCGGGCGACCGGCGGCCAAGGCTTGCAAGGTCAGGGTGTAGTGTTCGAACAGCGCCGGAAAAGGCGCTTCGGCTGGCAGCAGGCGCATGAGCAGTTCGTTGAGGTACAACCCGCTGAACAGGGCATCGCCATGCAGCCAGGCGGCGATGCCGGCACTGTCCATGCGACCGACATTCTTCAGCTCGCCACGCCCACGCAGTTCCAGCTCCAGCGGCACGAACGGCCGCACCAGGCTGCCACCCTTGCCACGCGCACGGCGCAGCACGGCGCGCATGCGCCCTTGCGGGGTGAAGAAGTCCACCAGCGCACTGGTTTCTTTGTAGGCACGGCTGTGCAGCACGTAGGCTGGCTGGCCGACAGGTTGTTCCATGGAAAATACGTGCCCCAGGGGTTGCACTGGCCCTTGTAGGAGCGGCCTTGTGTCGCGATAGGGCTGCGCAGCAGCCCCAGCAATTTATGCTGCGAAGCTGAAAATCCGGGGCCGCTTTGCGGCCCTGTCGCGACACAAGGCCGCTCCTGCAGAGACCGGCCGTGCGAGGCTTAGAGGTCGCCGTAGCCCAGCGAACGCAGGGCGCGCTCGTCATCGGACCAGCCGCCTTTCACCTTGACCCACAGATTGAGCATGACCTTGGAGTCGAACAGCACCTCCATGTCCTTGCGCGCCTCGGAGCCGATGCGCTTGATGCGCTCGCCCTTGTCGCCAATGATGATCTTTTTCTGGCCGTCGCGCTCGACCAGGATCAGCGCATGGATGTGCAGCACATGGCCCTGCTGCTTGAATTCTTCGATTTCCACGGTGATCTGGTACGGCAATTCCGCACCCAGCTGGCGCATGATCTTCTCGCGCACCAGTTCGGCAGCCAGGAAGCGGCTGCTGCGGTCGGTGATCTGGTCTTCGGGAAAGAAGTGTTCGTTCTCGGGCAGGTGCTTGGCGATCTGTGCTTCCAGCGCCTGCAGGTTGTGCCCCTGCTGCGCGGAAATAGGCATCACTTCGGCGTTCGGCAACTGTTCCTGCAGCCATTGCAGGTGCGGGATCAATTCGGCCTTCTCTTCCATGCGGTCGGTCTTGTTGACCGCGATGATCAGTGGGCCTGTCACGTACTGCACGCGCTCCAGCACCAGTTGGTCCTCGTCGGTCCATTTGGTGCGGTCGACCACGAAGATCACCACGTCGACGTCCTTCAGGGCCGCCGAAGCATTGCGGTTCATGTAGCGGTTCAAGGCCTTGTCGTTGGCCTTGTGCATACCGGGGGTATCGACGTAAATCGCCTGCACGTCACCCTCGGTCTTGATGCCGAGCATGTTGTGGCGGGTGGTCTGCGGCTTGCGAGAGGTGATCGCCAGCTTCTGGCCGAGGATGTGGTTGAGCAGGGTCGACTTGCCCACGTTCGGGCGGCCGACAATGGCCACGTAGCCGCAGCGGGTCGGGTTGCTATCAGTCATTGCCATTCTCCACGCCCAAGGCGATCAGTGCAGACGCGGCGGCGACTTGCTCGGCAATACGCCGGCTAACGCCCTGGCCACGGCTCTTGTTGTTCAGCAGCACTACTTCGCATTCGACGAAGAAGGTCCGGCAGTGCGGTTCGCCCTGGATATCTACCACTTCGTAACGCGGCAGCTCACAGCTGCGCGACTGCAGGAACTCCTGCAGGCGGGTTTTCGGGTCCTTGTTGGTATCGACCAGGGTCAGGCCTTCGAACTCATCGGCCAGCCAGGCCAGCACGCGCTCCCGGGCCGTTTCCATGTCGGCGTCCAGGTAGATGGCGCCAATCAGCGCCTCCAGGGCGTCGGCCAGGATCGACTCGCGGCGGAAGCCACCGCTCTTGAGCTCACCCGAACCCAGGCGCAGGTGATCGCCCAGATCGAAACCACGGGCCAGGCGGGCCAGGGTCTCACCCTTGACCAGGCGCGCGCGCAAGCGCGACAGCTGGCCTTCGCGGGCCTGCGGGAAGCGCTCGAACAGCGCTTCGCCGGCGACGAAGTTGAGAATGGCATCACCGAGAAACTCCAGGCGCTCATTGTTGCGCCCGGCGTAACTGCGATGGGTCAGTGCCAGGAGCATCTGGTCCTGGTTCTTGAAGGTATAACCGAGCTTTCGCTCCAGACGGGCAAGGGGAGCACTCATGCAGCCACCCGTTCGTTGTTCAACGCGTTGTTCAAATCAACATCCTGAAAGACTGTTTGGCTGTGGCCCGCCGCGATGTGCGGCGAATCTCCCGATCCCTGAGAACACAGCCTATGTCAGAAATGCATTCGGCGCTGCCTGCTGGCCAGCGCCGATGGGTATCAATGGATCAGACCGACCCGCGACAGGTTGGGCAGGTGGCTGAGCTTGGGCTCAGGCCAGCTCATCCACACCGCGAAGGCCTTGCCGACGATGTTCCGGTCCGGAACCATGCCGTGCAGTTCCTTCGGGATGTTAGGGTCATCCCAGTAACGGCTGTCGTTGGAGTTGTCGCGGTTGTCGCCCATCATGAAGTAATGGCCCGCCGGCACGGTCCACTGCTGGTCCGGCGGCATGCGGTAACGGCTCATTTCCTTGCGGATCAGGTGTTCGGCTTCGCCGAGCTTTTCCTTGTACAGCTGGGCGCTGCCCAGAGTGCCCGGCTCGGTGCCCACCAATTGTTCTGCAATCGGCTGGCCGTTGACGAACAACCGCTTGTCGCTGGTGTAGCGCACCACATCGCCTGGCAGGCCGACCACACGCTTGATGTAGTTGACGTTCGGGTCGCTCGGGTAGCGGAACACCATCACATCACCGCGTTGCGGGTCACCCACCTCGATGACCTTCTTGTCGATCACCGGCAGGCGAATACCGTACGAGAACTTGTTCACAAGGATGAAGTCGCCCACTTCCAGGGTCGGCTTCATCGACCCCGAAGGGATCTGGAACGGCTCGACCAGAAACGAACGCAGCACCAGCACGATGAACAGCACCGGGAAGAACGACTTGCCATACTCGACCAGCAACGGTTCCTTGCCCAGGCGCTCGACCACCGCCATCTCGGGCTGGCTGACGCTGCCCTGGTAGTTGGCGATTGCCGCACGCCGGCGCGGGGCCAGGAACAGCAGGTCGATCAAGCCCAGCAGGCCGCAGACGAAGACGGCGATGACTAGCAACAGCGGGAAATTTAGCGACATAGGACCTAGCTATCCAACCTGAGCACGGCGAGGAAGGCTTCCTGTGGAATCTCCACGTTGCCCACCTGTTTCATGCGTTTCTTACCGGCCTTCTGCTTCTCCAGCAGTTTCTTCTTACGGCTGACGTCACCACCGTAGCACTTGGCCAGTACGTTCTTTCTGAGCGCCTTGACGGTTGTCCGCGCGATGATCTGGCCGCCGATAGCTGCCTGGATCGCCACGTCGAACATCTGCCGAGGGATCAGTTCCTTCATCTTCTCGGTCAACGCACGGCCTTTGTAGGCCGCGTTGTCGCGGTGCACGATCAATGCCAAGGCATCGACCTTGTCGCCGTTGATCAGTACATCCAGCTTGACCAGGTTGGCCGACTGGTAGCGATCGAAATGATAGTCCAGCGAAGCATAGCCGCGGCTGGTGGACTTGAGGCGGTCGAAGAAGTCCAGCACCACTTCGTTCATCGGCAGGTCGTAGCGCACCTGCACCTGGCTGCCGAGGAACTGCATGTCGCGCTGCACGCCACGCTTCTCGATGCACAGGGTGATGACGTTGCCCAGGTGTTCCTGCGGCACCAGGATGGTGGCGGTGACGATCGGCTCGCGGAAGTCGGCGACCGCCGAGACATCTGGCAGCTTCGACGGGTTGTCGACGGTGATGGTCTCGCCGGTTTTCAGTTCCAGCTCGTAGATCACGCTTGGCGCCGTAGTGATCAGATCCAGGTCGTATTCGCGCTCCAGGCGCTCCTGGATGATCTCCATGTGCAGCATGCCGAGGAAGCCGCAACGGAAGCCGAAGCCCAGGGCGTCGGAGCTTTCCGGCATGTATTGCAGCGACGAGTCGTTCAGGGTCAGCTTCTGCAGCGCATCGCGGAAGTCCTCGAAGTCGTCGGAGCTGACCGGGAACAGTCCGGCGTAGACCTGCGGCTGGATTTTCTTGAAGCCTGGCAGCACTTCGACCTCAGGGGTCGAGGACAGGGTCAGGGTGTCACCGACCGGGGCACCGTGGATGTCCTTGATGCTGGCGATGATGAAGCCCACTTCGCCGGCCTTCAGGTCGGCAGTCTGGGTGTGTTTCGGGGTGAACACGCCCACGCTGTCGACCAGGTGCACCTTGCCGGTGGACTTGACCAGGATCTTGTCGCCTTTCTTGACGCGGCCGTGGCGCACGCGCACCAGAGAGACCACGCCCAGGTAGTTGTCGAACCAGGAGTCGATGATCAGCGCCTGCAGCGGCGCCTCGATATCGCCTTCCGGCGCGGGGATGGTCTGTACCAGGCGCTCGAGAACCTCGTCGACGCCCATGCCGCTCTTGGCACTGCAGGCCACGGCGTCGGTGGCGTCGATGCCGATGATCTTCTCGATCTCGTCCTTGACGCGATCCGGATCGGCCTGGGGCAGGTCCATCTTGTTCAGTACCGGCATGACCTCAAGGCCCTGCTCGATGGCGGTGTAGCAGTTGGCAACGGACTGGGCCTCGACGCCCTGGCCGGCATCCACCACCAGCAGCGCACCTTCACAAGCCGCCAGCGAACGCGAAACTTCGTAGGTGAAGTCGACATGGCCGGGGGTATCGATGAAGTTCAGCTGGTAGACCTTGCCGTCCTGCGCCTTGTAATTGAGCGTGACGCTGTGGGCCTTGATGGTGATACCGCGCTCACGCTCCAGGTCCATGGAATCGAGCACCTGGGCTTCCATCTCGCGTGCCGACAGGCCACCGCACATCTGGATGAAACGGTCGGCCAGCGTCGACTTGCCATGGTCGATGTGGGCGATGATGGAGAAATTGCGGATATGACTCAAATCACTCACGGGTCAACACTCGAAAAGGCTGCGAGCCGGACGCCCGCCGAAAAATAGCCGGGAATTGTACCTTAAGCTGCCGGGATATGGGAGATTCCTCTATCGGGCTGTACACAGCATTCACCCCCGCAATTGTGAACTTTCATGAAAAAGGGCAGCCGAAGCTGCCCTTTTTTCCTTGCCAGACCGCTTATTCAGCCAGCTTGAAGGTAATGAAGCTGGCACGGCCCTGACGCAGCACGCGCATCGACACCGAACGGTTCTTCGGCAGTTCCTTGGCGATTTCGGTGAATTCCTTCGCCGAACCGATGGCCTGGTTGTTCAGGTGGCTGATCACGTCACCCGGGCGCAGGCCGATCATCGCGGCCGGGCCATCCTGGACTTCCTTGATGACCACGCCGCCCTTGAGTTCCAGGGCTTTTTTCTGCTCGGCGGTCAGGTCGGCCACCGAAACGCCCAGGCGGTTGCTGCTGCGCTCGGCGCTGCCTTCGGCGGCGGTACCGATGTCGGCATCGTCGTCCGGCAGTGCACCAACACTGATATCGAGGTTCTGGCGCTTGCCGTTGCGGATGATCTCCAGCTTGGCCTTTTCGCCATCCTTGAGGCTGCCGACCAGATGCGGCAGGTCAGCCGACATGACGATCGGCTGGCCGTTCATGCTCAGGATCACATCACCCACCTGCAGGCCGCCCTTGGCTGCCGGGCCGTTTTCCAGCACCTGGGCCACCAGGGCACCGGCCGGCTTGTCCAGGCCGAACGATTCAGCCAGGTCCTTGTTGACTTCCTGGATCACCACGCCCAGCCAGCCGCGGCTGACCTTGCCGTCTTTCTTCAATTGATTGGAGACATCGATCGCCACATCGATCGGGATGGCGAACGACAGGCCCATGAAACCACCGGAACGGGTGAAGATCTGCGAGTTGATACCCACCACTTCGCCGTTCATGTTGAACAGCGGGCCGCCCGAGTTGCCCGGGTTGATGGCCACGTCCGTCTGGATGAACGGTACGTAGGTATCGTTGGGCAAGGTACGGCCCTTGGCGCTGACGATACCTTTGGTCACCGAATGGTCGAAGCCGAACGGCGAACCGATGGCCAGCACCCACTCGCCCACCTTGAGCTTCTCGGAATCACCCAGTTTGACGGTCGGCAAGTTCTTGCCCTCGACCTTGAGCAGGGCCACATCGGTGCGCGGGTCGGTGCCTACCAGCTTGGCCTGCAGCTCGCTGCGGTCCGACAGGCGGACGATGATCTCGTCGGCATCCGCTACCACGTGGTTGTTGGTCAGCACGTAGCCATCGCTGGAAATGATGAAGCCCGATCCCAGCGACTGGGCCTCGCGTTGGCGGTCGCCACGCGGCGAGCGAGGCTGCTGCGGCATGTTGCGCTCGAAGAACTCGCGGAACATCGGCGGCAGGCCTTCCAGGTCGGGCATCTGCCCGGCAGCCATGCGGCGGTCAGGCAGTTTCTGCTTGGTACTGATGTTGACCACTGCGGGCGAGGCCTGCTCGACCAGGGTAGTGAAGTCCGGCAGGGCTTCCTCGGCCTGTGCGCTGAGCACCTGGCCGAGCATCAGCACGGCGGCGAACATCGATAGGTAGGATTTCAAGCGTGGTATTGACATACGGCTCCCGTCACAACGAGCGGTAGTTTAGAAAGGCCCCTGCACAAAGCAGGAAAGGCCAGGCTCCAAGAAGCCTGACCTATAGAAAATTTGCCGATGGATTGCAAATGACAATGCTTTAATTTCATTTCAGAGGCATGTCCGCACGCCTTGGCATAACCCACACGCCAGGCCCGCAAATGCGCGCCATCACTGGCGCGCCTGGCCATCCTGGGGGCGCATCGACAGCGCCACACGCTCTGCGGTACCCAGCGGAATCTCGCCGACCACAGTGACCATCACCTTGCCCTTGGGCGTGTTCAACCGACGCGAAACAGCCGAAGTCGGGCCAAGCTGGGTGCGCATGTCGGTCCCGCCCTCATCCTTTACCGACTCGAGAAACACCGAGAAGCGCGCCAGGCCATCGTCGTACATCAGGCTGCTGACCGTGCTGTCGTTCTTGGGGTCGCGGCGGACCGAGCTGTTGACCAGTTCGAAACCAGGCGGCAGCCAGTCCGAACGCCAGCCGGCGACCGTGTCATTGGCGGCAGCGACCACATGCGGCACCGGCTTGCACGCAGCGCTGGCGCGCAGGTCGTCGTCGCTGGGTGCGTCAGTATCGAGACGGGTCATCTGGAAGCGCTCCAGCAACTGCCCCTTGTCGTTGATCATCAACGAGCGCAGCGGCAGTCCGGTAGTACGGTCCAGGTGCAATTCGAAGGCATAGCGGTGCTGATCGCGCGGGCTGAGCGTCACGATCACGGCATCGCGCCCGGCGACCCGCGACTTGCCCGCAACGCTCAAGTCATACCAGCCCATGAGTTTCAGCGGATCCAGCACACGCTGCGCGGTGTCCGGGGGCGTCGCAACACCACTGGCCAAGGCCCCGCTGACGCACTCTACCTTGCCGTCCACGCGCACGATCTCCTGGGCGGCGCCATCGAGTTGCAACAGCCGCTCGCTGACCTTGCCGTCGTCGACCCTGTGCCAGATCTCGTGGGAAGAGAAACTGCCGTTGCGTTCGTAGACAAAAGAGCCTTGGTAGCTCTGCTTTTGCTCGGCCTGTGCCAGCTTGCTAAGCCACTCGCTCGCCTCGGGCGAGGAATTGGCCGCCAACGCTGGCACCGTCATGCAGCTGCCAATCAGCAGCGACAGGAGAGGTAGCGCGCGCATGATCCTCCTTACTTAACGGTTTTCCAGGCTGGCGGCGCGGGCATACGGCAATGCGGTTTCAGTGCCCTTGAGCGCAGATTCCTGGGCATGCTGGCGCAGGTAGCCTGGCAGACGCTGGTCCCAGCCGGCCTGGTTCTGCAGCACGCCGTTGGCCATCGGCCCGGTCGGTTGCTCACTGCTCTCACTATAGCCTGCCAAAACGGCAGGGCCTTGTGCTTGTGGCACACTCAGACCCTGCTGGGCAGGTTGCTGGGCAGCAAGCTCGGCACCAGTGATCTCGTCCTGGTTGTACATGCGTACACCAGCCAGGACTGCCACGGTAACCGAGGCAGCTACCGCCAGGCGGCCAATGCTGCGCCATGGCCCTTTCTTGGCCTTGGCCGGCACGGCTTCGTCAGCCAGCGCTGCAGACACCGCCGAGGCGATATCCAGGTTGGGCAGCAGCAGCTCCTTGTGCATCGCTGCGCGGGCAACCTGGTAACGCGACCAGGTGGCACGGGTTTCAGCATCGTCTACGGCGTTCAAAACACGACGCAGTTCAAGCTCGTCCGCTTCGTTATCCATCACCGCGGACAGCGATTCCTGCAAAGCTTCACGACTCATGGCGGTTCCTCTCTTGGCTGTCGCCGCTGTCTCAGGTTTCCTGCAACAAAGGTTGCAGGGCTTTGTCTATTGCCTCCCGAGCGCGGAAGATTCGAGAGCGCACGGTACCCACCGGACACTGCATGACACTGGCAATGTCTTCGTAACTCAGCCCATCGAACTCGCGCAGGGTCAGTGCCGTGCGCAGGTCTTCGGGCAGTTGCTGGATGGTGCGATGGACAGTGCCTTCGATTTCATCCCGCAACAACGAGCGCTCTGGGGACTCGAGATCCTTGAGACCATGATCGCCGTCGTAAAACTCCGCATCCTCGGAGCTCACATCACTGTCTGGCGGCCGTCTTCCACGGGACACCAGGTAGTTCTTCGCCGTGTTGATGGCGATGCGGTACAGCCACGTATAGAACGCACTGTCTCCGCGGAAATTGCCAAGCGCACGGTAGGCCTTGATGAAGGCTTCCTGTGCTACATCCTGGGCCTCGTGGGTGTCGTGAACGAACCGCACGATCAACCCGAGAATCTTGTGCTGATACTTCAGCACCAACAGATCGAACGCTCGCCTGTCGCCGCGCTGAACGCGCTCGACAAGCTGCTGATCCTCTTCCTGGGTTAGCATGAACACTCCTCAGTGAACTCGAAGGAGCGTTGCATCAGCCATCGTTCAGGCTTGCAACCATAGACTCGGGCTTTGCGCAAAAGTTCTCCCCTCCAAGCAAGTTTCCTGCAGCCCTTGGTCGGCTTGCACGGAAGACGCGGCACGGACACGGCCGGCTACGTCGATAATCAGGTTTCGAGTACGCAGGGACAGCCCGGACAGGCCTGCCGCCCTGCGTCGCCGCAGCAGTTGTGGCGCGTGGGCAGCCTTCATAGGATTTCCCGCCATGTCGGAAAGTTCCCACAAAGGTTGCAGCGACCAGGCAAGTGGCATGGAAATTGGCCACCCGGGGCTGCTATAAAGGCAACCCAGCCGGTTTCAACGATAGTTTCACAATGCCATCGGCGCGTGACTATTGTGCCGCGCCCCTTCCAAAGAATACTAGTGTCCCGACATGAGCCAACAATTCCAACATGATGTCCTGGTGATCGGCAGCGGTGCCGCCGGTCTCAGCCTGGCACTGAACCTTCCCAGCCACCTGCGAGTCGCCGTGCTCAGCAAGGGCGACCTGGCCAACGGCTCGACCTTCTGGGCCCAGGGCGGTGTCGCGGCAGTGCTGGACAATACCGACACCGTGCAGTCGCATGTCGAGGACACCCTGAATGCCGGCGGCGGCCTGTGCCATGAAGACGCCGTGCGCTTCACCGTCGAGCACAGCCGCGAAGCCATCGAGTGGCTTATCGAGCAAGGCGTGCCCTTTACCCGTGACGAACACTACAGCGTCGACGACGGTGGCTTCGAGTTCCACCTGACCCGCGAAGGCGGCCATAGTCACCGGCGTATCATCCACGCTGCCGATGCCACCGGCGCAGCCATCTTCACCACGCTGCTGGAGCAGGCCCGCCTGCGCCCGAACATCCAGTTGCTGGAGCAGCGCGTGGCAGTCGACCTGATTACCGAACGTCGCCTCGGCCTGCCCGGCGAGCGCTGCCTGGGTGCCTATGTGCTCGACCGCAACACCGGCGAGGTTGACACCTTCGGTGCGCGTTTCACCGTGCTGGCCACTGGCGGTGCAGCCAAGGTCTACCTGTATACCAGCAACCCCGATGGTGCCTGCGGCGACGGCATCGCCATGGCCTGGCGGGCCGGCTGCCGGGTGGCGAACCTGGAGTTCAACCAGTTTCACCCGACTTGCCTGTACCACCCGCAGGCCAAGAGTTTCCTGGTCACCGAAGCCCTGCGCGGCGAAGGTGCCCTGCTGCGCCTGCCCAATGGCGAGCGTTTCATGCCACGCTTCGACCCCCGCGAAGAACTGGCCCCGCGCGACATCGTGGCCCGCGCCATCGACCACGAGATGAAGCGCCTGGGCGTGGACTGCGTGTACCTGGACATCACCCACAAGCCGGTCGACTTCATCAAGAGCCACTTCCCGACCGTGTACGAGCGCTGCCTGGCCTTCGGTATCGACATCACCCGTCAGCCGATCCCGGTGGTACCGGCCGCGCACTACACCTGCGGCGGGGTGATGGTCGACGACCGCGGCCACACCGACGTACCGGGCCTGTACGCCATAGGCGAAACCAGTTTCACCGGCCTGCATGGCGCCAACCGCATGGCCAGCAACTCGCTGCTGGAATGCTTCGTCTATGGCCGTGCCGCCGCGGCCGACATCCAGGCGCACCTGGATGAAGTGGTGATGCCCAAGACCCTGCCCGGCTGGGACGCCAGCCAGGTCACCGACTCGGACGAGGACGTGATCATTGCGCACAACTGGGACGAACTGCGGCGCTTCATGTGGGACTACGTCGGCATCGTGCGCACCAGCAAGCGCCTGCAGCGAGCGCAGCACCGCATTCGCCTGCTGCTGGATGAAATCGACGAGTTCTACAGCAACTACAAGGTCAGCCGCGACCTGATCGAATTGCGCAACCTGGCGCAGGTGGCCGAGCTGATGATCCTGTCGGCCATGCAGCGCAAGGAAAGCCGCGGGCTGCATTACACCCTGGATTACCCGGGGATGCTGGACGAGGCCAAGGACACCATTCTCAGCCCGATCTGAAATCGGTGTCGCGGCCTTCGCGGGCGCGCCCGCTCCCACAGGAATCCCACTGCCTTGCAGGCTTGCGCAGTACCTGTGGGAGCGGGCAGGCCCGCGAAGAAGCCAACTCGGTATGGTTTTATGCCCGGCTCACCCCTGCCCACCTGCGCCGGCTGAACTTCAACCGCACCCGCAAGCGCCGGTGCTCATCAGCCCCCAGCGCATCCAGTGGCACGCATTGGCTCTCCCCCAACCAGCGCCCCGCCCGCACAAAGCGCAACACCACCAGCCCAGGCAACGCCAAGCTATCCCGGCACAAGCGCACCGGCTGCCAGCCACGGGCACGGCTGAACACCTGCCAACCACGCACATCACGGCGCAGGCCGACAACGGCATGCTCATGCGTCAGCAGAATACTTCGGGGAATGGCCCAGACAGCGTGGGCAATACAGGCGGCAACAACAGCAAAGGCTGACCACCAGGGGAGCGGGCTCGCCCATGCGGCGAACCACGCCAGTACCTGGCACACCAGGTAGACCGCCAGCAGCAGGCGCGAGCCTTGCCAGCGGCACTCGAAGCATTCACTTGGGCTGGACACGGTCCAGGATGATGCGGACCATGCGCTGCAACTCCGGGTCTTCGGACTCGGTGCGCTCCATGAACCAGCCGAACATGTCCTGATCCTCGCAGCTCAACAGACGCACGTAGAGTTCGCGGTCGGTCTCGTTGAGCGTGGGGTAGACTTCCTGGGTGAAAGGCACCAGCAGTACGTCCAGTTCCAGCATGCCGCGGCGGCTGTGCCAGAAAAGCCGGTTGAGTTCAGTTTGTTCGACCATGGGGCCCTCCTCGAATGGCCCGCCAGTATACAGCCAGGCGAGCGAAGCGACACCGGGCGTTGGTCTAGTCACCTACCTATTTTGTTACCAGCGTTCTATGATGGCCGCCAGTCTTTAGCCACCGCGATGACCCATGGCCGATTCCGCTTTCTTCTGCCCCCTGTCCCACGAGGGCATCCTCGCTGTCCGCGGCTCCGATGCAGGCAAGTTTCTGCAAGGCCAGCTGACCTGCAACATCAACTACCTCAGCCTGGAGCACGCCAGCCTCGGCGCCCGCTGCATGGTCAAGGGGCGCATGCAATCGAGTTTCCGCATCCTGCCCGAAGGCAACGGCTACCTGCTGGCCATGGCCAGCGAGCTGCTCGACGCCCAGCTGGCCGACCTCAAGAAGTACGCCGTGTTCTCCAAGGCGACGCTGACCGATGAAAGCGCTGCCTGGGCACGCTTCGGCCTGCAAGGCGGCGATTCGGCGCTGCAGGCCCTGGGCCTTGATGTGCCCGCGGCAGCCGGCAGCACCGTGCGTCACGACGGGTTGATTGCCATCGCCGTGTCCACCGGCCGCGTCGAACTGTGGGTACCTGCGGACAACGCCGACAGCGTTCGCCTGGCGCTGGCCGCCGCGCTGCCAGAAGGCAGCCTCGACGACTGGCTGCTGGGGCAGATTCGCGCCGGGATCGGCCAGGTCATGGGGCCGACCCGCGAGCTGTTCATCCCTCAGATGATCAACCTGCAGGCCGTCGACGGCGTCAGCTTCAAAAAGGGCTGCTACACCGGTCAGGAAATCGTTGCCCGCATGCAGTACCTGGGCAAGCTCAAGCGCCGCCAGTACCGCCTGGCACTGGATCAGCAGGCCATTCCGGCCCCGGGTGCCGAGATTTTCTCGCCCACCCATGCTTCGTCGGTCGGTGAAGTGGTCATTGCTGCCAGCAACGGCACAGGCTGCGAACTGCTGGCCGTGCTCAGCGCCGAAGCGGTGGAAGACGACAACCTGCACCTGGGCAGCCTCGAAGGCCCACGCCTGCAGGTGCTGACCCTGCCCTACGAACTGGACCGCGACCGGGAAATCCAGCGTTGACCAGCCTGCCCCGCCTACGTGGCGGGGCCGCACCACCACTGCGGTAGACACGCCCATGAACAAGCTGGCCGAGATGGTTCAAGCACAGTTGCTCGATGCCATCGAAAAGGATGACCTGGTCCTGCCGACCCTGCCCGAGGTTGCCTTGAGCATCCGCGAGGCGGCGGAAGACAGTGAAATCAGCGTGGCGGCCCTGAGCAAGGTGATCGGTCGCGATGCGGCCCTTTCAGCGCGCCTGATCAAGGTCGTCAACAGCCCGCTGCTGCGCGCGGCGGTCGAGGTCACCGACCTGCACACCGCCATCACGCGGCTGGGCATCAACTACAGCTGCAACCTGGCCATTGGCCTGGTGATCGAGCAGATTTTCCACGCCCGGGCGCCGGCGGTGGAGCAGAAGTTACGTGATATCTGGGCCAACAGCCTGGATGTGGCGGGCATCAGCTACGAAATCTGCCGCCGCTATACACAACTCAAGCCCGACCAGGCTACCCTCGGCGGGCTGGTCAACCAGATTGGCGCACTGCCGGTGCTGATCTATGCCGAAGAGCACAACGAACTGCTGTCCGACCCGGTGTGCCTGCATTATGTGATCGAGCAAATCCAGCCGGTGCTAGGCGACAAGATCCTCAAGGCCTGGGAGTTTCCGGAGCAACTGGTCAACCTGCCGAGCCAGGTGCAGGATCTGGACCGGCAGACTGACAAGATCGACTACATCGACATCGTGCAAATCGCCCGCTGCATCAGCCAGCGCGGGCGCCACCGGCCACTGGCGGCTTTGCCGGCATACCGCCATCTGGGCCTGCCGTACGGTACCGAGCTTGAAGTCGGTGAACTGATCGAGGCGCGGAGCATGTTGCGCTGACTGTCAGCCTGTTCGGCTCTCTTCGCGGGTGAACCCGCTCCCACAGGGACCGCGCCGCTACTGAAGGCTGCGCTGTATCTGTGGGAGCGGGTTCACCCGCGAAAGGGCCGGTACAGGCATCACATCAATCCGCGATAAAACTCACCCGCACCCGCAACCCGCCCTTCGCACCGTCATGCAGGCTCACCTGCGCCAGGTGCGCCCGGCAGATCTCGCCCACAATCGCCAAGCCAAGCCCACTGCCCTGCGCACTGCGCCGGTAGAAGCGCTCGAACACCCGCTCACGCTCGGCCTCGGGAATCCCCGGCCCGTCGTCCTCCACCTCAAGCACCGCCGGCGCCAGCACCCGCAAGATCACGTTACCGCCAGCCGGCGTATGCGCCAAGGCATTGTCCACCAGGTTGCTCAACAGCTCGTTGAGCAGCGTCGGCTCCCCCTTCAGCCACACCGGCGCCTCGGCCTCCAGGGCCAGCGCCACCCCGCGCTTGTGCGCCAGCGGTGCCATAGCCATGCCCAGTTCACGAGCCAACTGGCTCAGATCCAGACGCTGCGCACCGCCTTCGGCAATCGCCCGCGCACCGTTCTCGACCCGCGCCAGCGACAGCAGTTGGTTGGCCAGGTGGGTCAGCCGATCAGTGCCCTGGGCCGCCGACTCCAGCGTCTGCCGCCACTCCTGCGGCTCGGCCGAACGCAGGCCCAGCTCGACCCGCGCCTTCAGCGCTGCCAGTGGCGTGCGCAACTCGTGGGCGGCGTCGGCGATGAACTGCGCCTGGCGCTCGAACTGGCCGCGCAAACGCTCGGTGAAATGGTTCAGAGCCCGCACCAGCGGGCCCAGCTCACGCTGCACCTGGACCACCGGCAAGGCCCGCAGGTCGTCCGGTTGGCGCTCTTCCACCGCCGTGCGCAGGCGCTCCAGCGGCCGCAACGCGGCACTCACGGCAAACCACACCATCACCAGCGCGCCCAGCGCCAGCATCCCCAGGCGCAGCAGGGTATCGGCCATCAAGCCTCGGGCCATGCGCACCCGCGCTTCCTCGGTCTCGGCCACGCGGATTTCCGCCATGCCGTTCATGTTCGGCTCGCTCACTGGCTTCAGCAGGCTGACCACGCGCACGTCCTGGCCCAGGTAGGTGGCGTTGTAGAACCGCGCCAGCGCCGGGTAATCGTCGGTACGCGGCGTGCCCGGCGGCGGCGCTGGCAGGTTCTCGTAGCCGGAAATCAGCCGTTGCTGGATGTCCAGCACCTGGTAGTAGATGCGCCCGGCACTGTCGTAGGCGAAGGTGTCCAGGGCCACGTAGGGCACATCCGCGCTCAACGAACCGTCACGCTGGGACAGGCCTGCGGCAATGGTCCTTGCGGAGGCAAGCAGGGTTCGGTCGTAGGCGGTATCGGCGGCCTCGCGGCCGTTCCAATAAGCGCTCAGGCCACTGGCCAGCATCAACACCACCAGCAGCAATGCCAGGTTGCCGAGCAAGCGCCCGCGCAGGCTGCCGTTGTCACGCATCGCGGTGCTCAAGCAGGTAGCCCAGGCCACGGAAGGTGACGATGGCCACCGGGTGGCCGTCGAGCTTCTTGCGCAGGCGGTGGATGTAGATTTCGATGGCGTCGGGGCTGGCTTCTTCGTCCAGGCCGAACACCTGGGCGGCCAGTTGCTCCTTACTCATAACCCGGCCCGGGCGGGCGATCAGCGCTTCCAGTACGCTCTGTTCGCGCGAGGTCAGGGTCAGGTTTTCGCCACCCAGGGTGAAGCGCCGGATGTCCAGGTCGTACACCAGCGGCCCGCAGCGTTGCTGACGCTCGCCACCGAGCACGCTGCGCCGCAGCAGGGCCTTGACCCGTGCTTCCAGTTCGGTCAGCTCGAACGGCTTGGCCAGGTAGTCGTCGGCGCCCAGGTTCAGGCCGTGGACCCGGTCCTTGACGTCGCTGCGCGCGGTCAGCATCAGCACCGGCAGGGT
The DNA here is from genome assembly GCF_036784815.1 of Pseudomonas sp. TE3-3-F2023. Classification (NCBI taxonomy): domain Bacteria; kingdom Pseudomonadati; phylum Pseudomonadota; class Gammaproteobacteria; order Pseudomonadales; family Pseudomonadaceae; genus Pseudomonas; species Pseudomonas sp. TE3-3-F2023. The sequence continues at coordinate 5,409,072 of NZ_CP145113.1, forward strand.
CTTGCCACGGCTGCGCAGGCGCGCCAGCACCTCGAAGCCATCCATGCGCGGCAAGCCGACATCCAGCACCGCCACGGCGTATTCCTCGCTGGCCAGGGCCAGGTCGGCGGCCACGCCGTCATGCAGCACATCCACGGTCAGGCCATGGCTTTTCAAGGCCTGGGCCACGCTTTCGGCCAGTTGCAGGTGGTCTTCGACCAACAACACACGCATCGGATTCTCCCTGCTCGGGTGGGACGGTGGCGCGGAGTGTACCGCTGTCGGCAGGCCTGTGAAGCCCTGTCGACAAACCTTTCACGCTGAAAGGTTAGCGAAAGGTTGGTTACCTAGCATCGCACCACGGTCGCCCTTCGCGCCGAAAAAAGCACCAGCAAGGTGCAACGAATAAGAACAATAAACGGAGCCATCAGTGATGCTGTCATCGCAGCCGCAGGCCTTCGCGCCTACCCGTTCCTTTGCCGCACGCCCCTCCGCCATCGCCAGCGCCCTTGCGCTTGCCGGTGTCGCCCCGATGAGCCAGGCCGCCTTCTTCGAAGACAGCACGGCCACCTTCGAAACCCGCAACATGTACTTCAACCGCGATTTCCGCGACGGCACCAGTGCGCAGCAATCCAAGCGCGACGAGTGGGCCCAGGGCTTCATGCTCAACTTCGAGTCTGGTTACACCGATGGCACCGTGGGTTTCGGCCTGGATGCGCTGGGCATGCTCGGCATCAAGCTCGACTCCAGCCCTGACCGCACCGACACCGGCCTGCTGCCGACCCACGATGACGGCAAGGCCGCCGACGAGTACTCCAAGCTCGGCCTGACCGGCAAGGTGAAGGTGTCGCAGACCGAACTGAAGATCGGCACGCTGATCCCCGAACTGCCGACCCTGCAACCCAACGACGGGCGCATCCTGCCGCAAACCTTCGAAGGTGGCCTGCTCACCTCGAAGGAGGTCAAGGGCCTGACCTTCACCGGCGGCCGACTGGAAAAGGCCAAGGACCGCAACGACACAAACTGGGAAGACCTGGCCCTGAACAACAAGAACGGCCGCTTCGGTGGCTCGTTCAGCGCCGACAACCTGGACCTGGCCGGCCTCGACTACCAGTTCACCGATCGCATCACCGGCAGCTACCACTTTGCCCAGCTCGACGATATCTACCGCCAGCACTTCATCGGCATGGTCGCCACCCAGCCATGGGGCCCGGGCACCTTCGGCGCCGACCTGCGCCTGGCGGTGAGTGACGACGCCGGCGCCGCCAAGGCCGGCAACATCGACAACACCACCGTCAACGGCATGCTCAGCTACGCCCTGGACGGGCACAAGGTCAGCGCCGCCTGGCAGCAGCTGTCCGGCGACAGCGCCTTCCCGTACATCGATGGTGCCGACCCGTACCTGGTCAACTTCGTCCAGATCAACGACTTCGCCGGCGCCGACGAACGCTCCTGGCAGGCGCGCTACGACTACAACTTCGCCGCACTCGGCCTGCCCGGCCTGACCTTCATGACCCGCTACATCAGCGGCGACAACGTCAGCCGCGCGGCCGGTGGCGAGGGCAAGGAGTGGGAACGCAACACCGAACTGAAGTACGTGGTACAAAGCGGCCCGTTGAAGAACGTCGCCGTGCGCCTGCGCAACGCTACCTTCCGCTCCAACTTCGCCCGCGACGCGGACGAAGTGCGGCTGCTGGTTAGCTACAGCGTGGCGCTGTGGTAACCCCATAGCGATAACTTGATAACAACAACGCTCACGGAGATAGACGATGACCTTTTCACTGCGCCGCCTCGTCCTCGCTACCGGCTGCCTGCTGTTGGCCGGCAACGCCCTCGCTGCCGAACCGAAACGCCCCGAATGCATTGCCCCCGCCTCGCCCGGCGGCGGCTTCGACCTGACCTGCAAGCTGGTGCAGAGCGCCCTGGTGCAGGAAAAGATCCTCACCAAGCCGATGCGAGTCACCTACATGCCCGGCGGTGTCGGTGCGGTGGCCTACAACGCCGTGGTCGCCCAGCGCCCGGCCGATGCCGGCACCCTGGTGGCCTGGTCCAGCGGCTCGCTGCTGAACCTGGCCCAGGGCAAGTTCGGCCGCTTCGACGAGAACGCGGTGAAATGGCTGGCCGCCGTCGGCACCAGCTACGGCGCCATCGCAGTGAAAAGCGACTCGCCGTACAAGACCCTCGACGACCTGGTAGCGGCGTTGAAGAAAGACCCGAGCAAGGTAGTGATCGGCTCCGGCGGTACCGTCGGCAGCCAGGACTGGATGCAGACCGCCCTGATCGCCAAGGCCGCCGGCATCAACCCGCGTGACCTGCGCTACGTAGCCCTGGAAGGCGGCGGCGAAATCGCCACTGCGTTGCTGGGCGGGCATATCCAGGTAGGCTCGACCGACATCTCCGACTCGATGCCGCACATTCAGAGCGGCAACATGCGCATCCTCGCGGTGTTCTCGGAAAACCGCCTGGACGAGCCCGAGATGAAAGACATCCCCACCGCCAAGGAACAGGGCTACGACATCGTCTGGCCGGTGGTACGCGGTTTCTACCTGGGACCAAAGGTGAGCGACGAGGACTACGCCTGGTGGAAACAGTCATTCGACAAGATGCTGGCCTCGGAAGACTTCGCCAAGCTGCGTGACCAGCGCGAACTGTTCCCCTTCGCCATGACCGGTGCAGAGCTGGACGGCTATGTGAAGAAGCAAGTGGCTGACTACAAGGCACTGGCCAGGGAGTTTGGCCTGATCCAGTAAGCCGCCACCGCCCTTTCACCGACCCTGTGGGAGCGGGCGCGCCCGCGAAGAAGACACCGCGGTGCCTGGCACCGGCGTTGCCGGTGTTCGCGGGCATGCCCGCTCCCACAAGGTCCGTGCTCAATGAGGACTCTCTGATGATCCTGCAACGCATCTTCGCCCTGGCCCTGCTGGCGGTATGCGCCGCCCTGGCCGTGATGGCCTGGCCTTACCAGGCGGCGTTTTCCTATGAACCGGTGGGCCCGCGCGCCTACCCGCTGCTGATGCTCGGCCTGCTGGGCCTGGGCCTGCTGTACCTGGTGTTCCGCCCCACACCCATCGTGCGCAAGGACGACGAGCCGGAACTGGACCGCGAAACCCTGATCAAGATCACCGCCTGCGTCGGCCTGCTGATCGTTTTCGCCAGCACCTTCGAAGCCCTGGGCTTCATCCTCAGCGCCATCCTGGTCGGCGTGCCCATGGCCCGCCTGTATGGTGGCCGCTGGCTGCACAGTGCCATCGTGGTAGTGGGCATGAGCCTGTTCCTCTACTGGCTGTTCGACCGTGTGATGGACGTGCCCCTGCCCCTTGGCCTGCTGAGCGTACTGGAGAACTGACACATGGATACCTTGAGCTACCTGGGCCAGGGCTTCGGCGTCGCCCTGTCCCCCTACAACCTGGTCACCGCCCTCACCGGTACGCTGATCGGTACCGTGGTCGGCCTGCTGCCGGGCCTGGGCCCGATCAACGGCGTGGCCTTGCTGATTCCCATTGCCTTCGCCCTCGGCCTGCCGCCGGAGTCGGCGCTGATCCTGCTGGCGGCGGTATACCTGGGCTGCGAGTACGGTGGGCGCATCAGTTCGATCCTGCTGAACATCCCCGGCGAAGCCTCGACCGTGATGACCACCCTCGATGGCTACCCGATGGCCCGCAATGGGCTGGCTGGCGTAGCGTTGTCGCTGTCGGCCTGGAGTTCGTTCATCGGTGCGCTGATCGCCACCTGCGGCATGGTGCTGTTCGCCCCGCTGCTGGCGAAATGGGCAATCGCCTTCGGCCCGGCGGAATACTTCGTGCTGATGGTGTTCGCCATCGTCGCCCTAGGCGGCATGGCCGGCGACAAGCCGTTGAAAACCTTCATTGCCGCACTGATCGGCCTGTTCCTGTCGGCGGTCGGCATCGATGCCAACAGTGGCGTGTACCGCTTCACCGGCGACAGCGTGCACCTGGCCGACGGCATCCAGTTCGTGGTGCTGGTGCTGGGCCTGTTCTCCATCAGCGAAATCCTCCTGCTGCTGGAAAAGACCCACCATGGCCACCAGGCAGTCAAGGCCACCGGGCGCATGCTGTTCAACTTCAAGGAAGCGGCCTCGGTATTCGTGGTCAACATCCGCTGCGGCCTGCTGGGCTTCATCATGGGTGTGCTGCCTGGCGCCGGTGCAACACTGGCCAGCGCCGTGGCCTACATGACCGAAAAACGCCTGGCAGGTGACAAGGGCAAGTTCGGCAAGGGCGACGCCCGTGGCCTGGCCGCCCCGGAAACCGCTATCGGCGCCTCCTGCTGTGGCGCCCTGGTACCGATGCTGACCCTGGGTGTACCCGGCTCGGGCACCACTGCGGTGATGATCGGCGCACTGACCTTGTACAACATCACCCCAGGTCCACTGCTGTTCGAACAGCAGCCAGACATCGTCTGGGGCCTGATCGCCTCGCTGTTCATCGCCAACATCATGCTGGTAATCCTGAACATCCCGATGATCCGCATCTTCACCCGCATCCTCGCCGTGCCGAACTGGGCGCTGGTGCCGGTGATCGCCATCATCACGGGGATCGGGGTGTACGCCGTGCATGCCACCACCTTCGACCTGTTCCTGATGGTCGGCATCGGCATCATGGGCTATATCCTGCGCAAGCTGGACTTCCCGCTGTCGCCGATCCTGCTCGGCTTCATCCTCGGTGGGCTGATGGAACAGAACCTGCGCAGGGCGCTGTCGATCTCCAACGGCGAACTGGGCATCCTCTGGTCGAGCCCGATCAGCATGTCGGTATGGGTACTGACCATTTGCATGCTGACCCTGCCGCTGCTGCGCATCTGGCGCAAACGCAGCCAGCAGCGCCGGGCGATGGCCGATGCCTGATCGCTCGTTGCCGTTGTTTGTCGCGACCGGGCTGGTCGGCCTCGTTGGCGGTTTTGCCGCCAGCAAGGTCGGCTGGCCTTTGCCGTGGATGGTCGGCTCGCTGCTGGCGATCATCCTGGTACGCTGCCTGACACCCTGGCAGTTGCCGGAAATCCCCAATGGCCGTAAATGCGGGCAGTGGATCATCGGCATCGGTATCGGCCTGCACTTCACCCCGGCGGTGATCGAGCAGGTGGCCAGCCATTGCGCACTGATCTTCTTCGGCGCCCTGTTCACCACCCTGTCCAGCGTGATCAGCGTATGGCTGTTGCGACGCAGCGGTGAAGACCGTGCCACGGCGTTCTTCGCCAGCATGCCGGGCGGTTCGGGGGAGATGGTCAACCTTGGCGCGCGCAATGGCGCGGCGCTCAGCCAGGTGGCTGCGGCGCAGAGCCTGCGCGTACTGGCGGTGGTACTGTGCGTGCCGGCGCTGTTCAAGTTCCTGCTGGGTGACGGGGTGCCGCTGAATCACACCGGCACTGTGAGCTGGGGCTGGCTGGCGCTGATTGCGCCGCTGGGCGTTGCCGTCGCCCTGCTCTGGCAGCGCTTGCGCCAGCCCAACCCATGGCTGTTCGGGCCATTGCTGGTGGCAGCCACCGTGAGCCTGGCGGGCAACCTGCAGATAACCCTGCCCAATGGCGCCAGCCAGATCGGCCAGTGGTTGATCGGCAGTGGCCTGGCCTGCCACTTCAACCGCGCGTTCTTTCGCCGCGCACCGTCTTTTCTGGGACTTACCCTGGTGGCCACGGCGTTGTGCATGGCGATTGCCGGCAGCGCCGCTTGGGTATTGAGCGTGATGAGCGCGCTGGACCTGCGTTCACTGACGTTGGGAATGATGCCGGGCGGAATTGCCGAGATGAGCCTGACGGCAGAGACACTGCAGTTATCGGTGCCGCTGGTGACGGCGCTGCAGGTGATGCGCTTGTTGTTCGTGCTGTTTCTGGCAGAGCCGTTGTTCCGGGTGTGGAACACCAACTCGGAATAATCGCGTCGCCTGCTTCGCGGGCTTGCCCGCTCCCACAGGTACTGCATCGCCCTCAAGGCAGGCGCTATCCCTGTGGGAGCGGGCAAGCCCGCGAAGCAGGCGACGCGTTCTTTCAGGTGATCACAGCGGCGGCAATGCCCAGTTGATCGGCGCCAGCCCACGCTGCTCGAGGAAACTGTTGGCCCGGCTGAAATGCCCGCACCCCAGGAACCCACGGTAAGCCGACAACGGCGATGGATGCACCGACTTCAGCACCAGGTGCTTGGTACCGTCGATCAGCTTCTGCTTGCTCTGCGCATGCGAGCCCCACAGCAGGAATACCACGTTCGGGCACTGCTCGCTGACCACCTGGATGATCCGGTCGGTAAAGAACTCCCAGCCTTTCTTGGCATGCGACGCGGCGTTGGCGCGCTCCACGGTCATGGTCGTGTTGAGCAACAGCACGCCCTGCTCGGCCCAACTCTGCAGGTAGCCATGGTTGGCAATCGGGATGTTCAGGTCGCGCTGCAGTTCCTTGTAGATGTTGACCAGCGACGGTGGCGTGGCCACCCCCGGCTGCACCGAGAAGCACAGGCCGTGCGCCTGGCCCGGCCCGTGGTACGGGTCCTGGCCGAGGATGACCACCTTCACCTGGTCCAGCGGTGTCGAGTTCAGCGCATTGAAGATCAACGGCCCTGGCGGGTAGATCTCTTTGCCGGCGGCGTACTCGCTGCGCAGGAACTCACGCAACTGATGCATGTAGGGCTGGTCGAATTCGGCGCGCAAGGCGGCCTTCCAGCTGGGTTCGAGTTTGATGCGATCGTCGTCAGTCATGGGGCCTTCCATAAACAATGGCGCGACACTAGGTAAGCCCTTCCCGCTTGTCAAACGATCCGACCGACGACCGGCATGTTCGGCCAGGCAAGCCATACTTGTCCGATGACTTGCGCGAGGTAGTCCATGGCCATTCATTGCGAGGTACTCACCGGCGCCGATGGCGCCCGCATCGGCATCGCCACCCTGGATGCGCCCAAGGCGCTCAATGCCCTGAACCTGCCGATGATCGAGGTATTGGGCGAACAGTTGCACGCCTGGGCTCGCGACCCGGGGATCGTCTGCGTACTACTGCGCGGCAACGGTGCCAAGGCCTTCTGTGCCGGCGGCGATGTACGTGCGCTGGCGCAGGCCTGCCGCGACCACCCCGGCAGCGTACCTCCGCTGGCCGCCACCTTCTTCGCCGCCGAATACCGCCTGGACTTTGCCCTGCACACCTACCCCAAGCCGCTGCTGTGCTGGGGGCACGGTCATGTGCTGGGCGGCGGCATGGGCCTGATGCAAAGCGCTAATGTACGTATCGTCACCCCCAGCAGTCGGCTGGCCATGCCGGAAATCAGCATCGGCCTGTACCCGGACGTGGGCGCCAGCTGGTTCCTTGCCCGCCTGCCGGGCAAGCTGGGGTTGTTCCTCGGCCTGACAGGCGCGCCGATCAATGCCCACGACGCCTTGGACCTGGGCCTGGCCGACCGCTTTCTGGGTGAGTACCAGCAAGAGGCGCTGATCGAGGAACTGCTGCAACTGAACTGGCAGGAACAGACCGCCCTGCAACTGAACAGCCTGCTAAAGGCCGAACAGCACCGCGCCTGCGCCGAGTTGCCCGAGGCCCAGTGGCTGCCACGGCGACAGATGATCGATCAGTTGCTCGACGTGGCCGACGCAGCCGCCGCCTGGCGTGCGCTGGAGGGGCTCAAGCACCACGACGACCCGCTGCTTGCAGAGGCCGGCCAACGGTTGCATCAAGGTTGCCCGCTGACCGCACACCTGGTGTGGGAACAGATCCGCCGGGCACGGCACCTGTCGTTGGTGCAGGTGTTCCAGATGGAATACAGCATGAGCCTGAACTGCTGCCGCCACCCCGAGTTCAGCGAAGGCGTGCGTGCGCGCCTGCTGGACAAGGACAACCAGCCGCACTGGCACTGGCCCGATGTGGCGCAGGTGCCGGCGGCGGTGGTCGAAGCGCATTTTGCCAAGGCGTGGGAGGGGCGGCATCCGCTGGCGGATCTTGGGTAGCTTCGAGAAGCTGGGGCTGCCTTGCGTCGCAGAAGCGGCGCAAAGCAGTTCATCTACCGCTGCCAGTTCCGCCCTTGCCCGTGCCCACGCCGGCTATCCCAGCGACGGTCACCGTCCCCCCGCCCGTTGGAGTGCCAACGGTCATTCTGCTGGTAGCGCTGGCTGCCACCGCGATAATCATGGCGGTCCCGGTCGCGCCCATAGTCGTACCGTTGGCGGTTGCCATAGTCATTGCGTGGGTTGCCATACCACTGCTTCATACCCGGCTGTGGATGAGACCGGTAATGAGGCGCAGGCGCCGAGCGGTAGTAGTAGCGCGGTGCCGGCTGGTAGTAATAGCGCTGTTGCGGCGTCACGTAATAGCGGTCATAGCGGTAATAATCCGGTGACACATAGCGGTCGGAATAGTAGTGGTCCGATCGGTAATAGCCCCCGCTCTCGTAGTACGGAACGCAGGCGGAAGTCATCAGCCCCAGCAGGGCGATCAACAGTATTCGATAGGACATGGCGGCCTCCTGGACCGCTGGAGTGCCCGAACAGCGGCGCTGGCGAGCATCGATGCGAAATGCGATCATCGACATTGAATAAGACATTGCCGCCAAGGTGCAGTGCCATTTCTGCAACAATTTGATACAGGTGAGCGGCAGCCATGCCCGACAACCAGCACTGCCCCGCTTGTGGCGCCCTCAACCAGTGCAGCCTGGCCGACCCGCGCCGGGCCACCCAGGCCTGCTGGTGTTACAGCGTGACCATCGACCCTGCCGTGCTCGAGGCACTGCCCGCCGAGCTGCGCGACAAAGCCTGCCTGTGCCCGCGCTGCGCCGCCGTCGAAGAGCAACTTCGCTCCCCCGCTTCCGACTGACCGTTTGCCATGCGCCTCGACCGTTTCCTCGCCAACCTGCCCAGCCACAACCGTCAGCAAGTCCGCCTGATGCTGGCGCAACGCCGCGTTCGGTTGAATGGCCAGGTAGTCAGCGACCCGCTGGCCGAAGTGCGCGAATTCAGCCGCGTGGAGCTGGACGACCAACTGCTGCAGGCTGGCCGCCCGGCGCGCTACCTGATGCTGCACAAGCCCACTGGCTGCGTAAGCGCCACACAGGACCCGCAACACCGCACCGTGCTCGACCTGCTGCCCGCCGCATTGCGTGAGGACCTGCACATCGCGGGGCGCCTGGATTTCAATACCACCGGCCTGATGATCCTGACCAACGATGGCCAATGGTCACGGCGGCTTACCCAGCCCGCGACCAAGCTGCCCAAACACTATCTGGTGGAAACCGAGGACGAGATTGGCGAGCACTATGTGGCCAAGTTTCTCGAAGGCTTCTACTTCGCCTTCGAAAACCTCACTACCCTGCCCGCCCAGCTGGACATCCTCGGGCCGCGCCAGGCGCGGCTGGCGATCGTCGAAGGGCGCTATCACCAGGTGAAGCGCATGTTCGGCCATTTCGATAACAAGGTGGTGGGGTTGCATCGGGAGAGCATGGGGGCGATTCGGCTGGACCCAGGGTTGGCGCCAGGGGCGTTTCGTGAGCTCACGGCGGATGAAATAGCCACGGTCTAGTCAGACTGTTCCGGCCGCACGGGGTGCGTCATACGACCGCTCAGCGACAAAAGTCACATTTCCCCCCGAACGGCACTTGCGGGATCCCCGACGCACTGCTTGAATCCAAATCGTCAGTCTGCATGTGACTATAAAGTCACGCCCGCATTCGAAGACACCTTTTGCCGGCCACCCAGGGCCTTGATGCCTTGGGGCACGGCAAATTGCCCCACCAAAAACAATACCGTCGACGCACGTGCCAAGGATCGACACAGGGCCCCCCGGTTTCTCTTCAGGCAAATGCCTACCTGTCATAAAGAACGTGCACCCTAGGTGACGCGAATACCCTTTTTGCGCCAGGAGTCGATGACATGAGGCCAGAAATCGCTGTACTTGATATCCAAGGTCAGTATCGGGTTTACACGGAGTTCTATCGCGCTGATGCGGCCGAGAATACGATCATCCTGATCAATGGCTCGCTGGCCACCACGGCCTCGTTCGCCCAGACGGTACGTAACCTGCACCCGCAGTTCAACGTGGTACTGTTCGACCAGCCATATGCGGGCAAATCCAAGCCACACAATCGCCAGGAACGCTTTATCAGCAAAGAGACCGAAGCGCATATCCTCCTCGAGCTGATCGAGCACTTCCAGGCAGACCACGTGATGTCGTTCTCGTGGGGTGGCGCAAGTACGCTGCTGGCGCTGGCGCACCAACCGCGTGGCGTGAAGAAGGCTGTGGTGAGTTCTTTCTCGCCGGTGATCAACGAACCGATGCGCGACTATCTGGACCGTGGTTGCCAGTACCTGGCCGCCTGTGACCGCTATCAGGTCGGCAACCTGGTCAACGACACCATCGGCAAGCACCTGCCGTCACTGTTCAAGCGCTTCAACTACCGGCACGTCAGCAGCCTGGACAGCCACGAGTACGCGCAGATGCACTTCCATATCAACGAAGTGCTGCAGCACGACCTGGAACGGGCTTTGAACGGCGCGCGCAATATCGACATTCCAGTGCTGTTCATAAACGGCGAGCGCGACGAGTACACCACGGTCGAAGATGCCCGGCAGTTCAGCAGGCATGTGGGCAAGAGCCAGTTCAGCGTGATCCGTGACGCGGGCCACTTCCTCGACATGGAAAACAAGACCGCCTGCGAGGACACCCGCAGTGTCTTGCTCGGCTTCCTCAAGCCGACCGTGCGCGAGCCTCGTCACCGCTACCAGCACGTACAGCAGGGGCAGCATGCATTGGCCATCTGAGCGCATCGGCGCCCTGTAGCTGATACCCGCAGGCTATGGGGTGCCGACAAGCTTTTTTATAACTTGGGCTTCTAATTCGTTGAGGGTTCTGGTAAAAAGTGCTGCGTAAACGCGGGTATAGTTTAGTGGCAAAACGAAAGCTTCCCAAGCTTTAGTTGAGGGTTCGATTCCCTCTACCCGCTCCACATCGTATACCCGCATGGCGTTTTCACAACGTCATCGCTGTCAAAAGGAGCCCAGGCTCCTTTTTTCGTTTCTCCCCCCTTTGACCTGCCCCATGGCCATTTGCCTGCCGATCCGCTTCAATGCGTGGATGGATTCGTGAAGCATTTCGAAAGGACGACGCATGTTTCTCTCCCGCTGGCTACCGGGCCTTGCCAACCTGCTGCATTACCGCCGCGAGTGGTTCCACGCCGACTTGCAGGCCGGCCTCTCGGTGGCGGCGATCCAGATACCCATTGCCATCGCCTATGCGCAGATCGTCGGCCTGCCGCCGCAGTACGGCCTGTACGCCTGCGTGCTACCGATGATGGTCTACGCCCTGATCGGCAGTTCGCGCCAGCTGATGGTCGGCCCCGACGCCGCCACGTGCGCGATGATAGCCGGCGCCGTGGCGCCGTTGGCCATGGGTGAACCGCACCGGATTGCCGAACTGTCGGTGATCGTCACGTTACTGGTCGGGGTAATGCTGATCGCGGCCGGCGTGGCCCGGGCCGGGTTCATCGCCAGCTTCTTCTCGCGCCCGATCCTGATCGGCTATCTCAACGGCATCGGCCTGAGCCTGATCGCCGGGCAGTTGTCCAAGGTGGTGGGATTCAAGATCGAGGGTGACGGCTTCATCCTCAGCCTGATCAACTTCTTCCAGCGCCTGGGTGAAATCCACTGGGTGACGCTGCTCATCGGCCTCGCCGCACTGGGCCTGTTGATCTGGCTGCCAAGGCGCTACCCCCGCCTGCCTGCGGCGCTGACGGTAGTGGCGCTGTTCATGCTGCTGGTCGGCCTGTTCGGCCTTGACCGCTTCGGCGTTGCCGTTCTCGGCCCGGTACCTGCCGGCATCCCGCAGTTGGCCTGGCCGCACAGCAACCTGGCGGAAATGAAAAGCCTGCTGCGCGACGCCTTGGGTATCGCCACCGTCAGCTTCTGCAGCGCCATGCTTACCGCACGCAGCTTTGCCGCCCGGCATGGCTACGCGATCAACGCCAACCACGAATTCGTCGCCCTGGGCGTAAGCAACCTGGCTGCCGGTGTTTCCCAGGGCTTTGCCATCAGCGGCGCAGACTCCCGCACTGCGGTCAACGACATGGTCGGTGGCAAGAGCCAACTGGTGGGCATCATCGCCGCGCTGGTCATCGCCCTGATCCTGCTGTTCTTCACCGCACCCATGGCGTGGATCCCGCAGGCCGCGCTAGGCGCCGTGCTGCTGATGGCCGGCTGGGGGCTGATCGACATCAAGTCGCTGGGGCACATTCGCCGCCTGAGCCGCTTCGAGTTCTGGCTGTGCCTGCTGACCACGGTCGGGGTGCTGAGCCTGGGCGTACTGCCCGGTATCGTGTTTGCCGTGACCCTGGCGATCCTGCGCCTGCTTTACAGCATCTATCAGCCCACCGACGCGGTGCTGGGCTGGCTGCCGGGCACCGAAGGCCAAGTGGACATCCGCAAACACAAGGATGCCCGCACCGTGCCAGGCCTGGTGGTGTACCGCTTCGACGACGCGATCCTGTTCTTCAACGCCGACTACTTCAAGATGCGCCTGCTCGAGGCCGTGCAGAGCCAGGACCAGCCCAAGGCCGTGCTGTTCGATGCCGAAGCGGTAACCAGCATCGACGTCAGCGGTATCGCCGCCCTGCGCGAAGTGCGCGACACCCTGGCGGCTCAGGGCATTTTCTTCGCCATTGCCCGCGCCCGCGGCACCTTCCTGCGCATGCTGGTGCGCTCGGGGATGGCCCGGGAAATGGAAGACAAACTGCTGTTCGGCTCGGTTCGGGCGGGCATTCGCGCCTATCGGGTTTGGCGTAACAGGAGTCGCAGTGGGCAACGAGTTGAACAAGGTTGAAGAATTGCGTCGTAGCTACTGGCCCTATCGCCGGCAAGCCGGCTCCCCCAGGAGCTGCGCTGCTCTGAGGACCTGTGGTGTAGCTGTGGGAGCTGGCTTGCCGGCGATAGAGCCAGTACAGGCTCCACAAAGCAGTTGCCTGGACACCAACCCTCGCACACCTTGCATGACATGCTAAAGTCGCCCCCGTTCCCGCTCCACCCAACGGACCCCAGCATGCCCGCACTAGACGCCACCCTCACCCCCTGGCCGGAACTCGCCGCCCGCCATCCTTGCGACGCCCTGTTGCTGGGCAACGGCGCCAGCCGTGTGCTGTGGAAGCCGTTCGGCTACTTCTCGCTGTTCGAGGAAGCGCAACGTGCCGGGCGCAAGAAAGGCCTGGCCGTCAGCGACCAGGCACTGTTCAAGTCGCTGGGGACGGAGCTGTTCGAGCCAGTGCTCAGTGCCCTCAACACCACCGTGCGCACCAACGCCGCGCTGGCCATCAACTCCACCGCGCCACTGAACCGCTACTACTCGATCAAGGAAGCGCTGATCCACGCCGTACGCACGGTGCACCTGCCTTGGCCACTCATGCCGGCCACGACCCTGGCAACCCTCAACCAGGCCCTGCGCGGCTACCGCAGCGTCTACACCAGCAACTACGACCTGCTGCTACCGTGGGCCGTGCAACACGCGCCGCACGGCTTCGCCGAACTGTTCGACGAGCAAGGCTTCTTCGACGTGCGCCGCACCAACGGCGAAGGCACGCGGGTGCTGCACCTGCATGGCGGCCTGCACCTGCTCAAGCTGCCCGACGGCACTACCCGCCAACGCAGCGCCGACAGCGCCGAACTGCTCGATGGTTTTGCCGTGAACATCCCGGGAGAAGTGCCGCTGTTCGTCAACGAAGACCGTAGCGACGAGAAACTGCGCGCCATCCGCAACTCGGATTACCTGGGCTGGTGCCTGGGGCAACTGGCGCTGGAAAACCAGGGGTTATGCCTGTTCGGGCAGCACCTGGACAGCAGTGACCAGCACCTGCTCGAAGCCATCCGGCTGGCCCGGCCGGCGCATCTGTCGATTGCCATCAGGCCGTTGAGCGAGGCATCGGTGATCAACCAGAAGCAGCATTTTTTCGATAGGTTCGGGGATATGCCGGGGACGGTACTGCACTTCTTTGATGCCAGTACACATCCGTTGGGGCAAGCAGCGTTGGCTATTGAGGTGCCAGCTCGCACCTGACCGAATAACGCGGTCAGCTGTAGGAGCGGCCTTGTGTCGCGAAAGGGCTGCGAAGCAGCCCCAGGACCCCAGCGCAGATGCACAAATTGCCGGGGCTGCTTCGCAGCCCTTTCGCGACACAAGGCCGCTCCTACAAGAGCGAGCTCGTTGTACCAACCGTATGCATCAAGGCGCCGATGCCGTTGTCACCTGCACGGCCGGGCCAACTGCAACCGGCTCGGGCATCGCTACCTCGCCGCCCAGCTGGCGGATTTGCCGAATCTGCTAGACCCTGTTCAGGTTTTCCCAGGCGACGGGATAGTGCCCCGGCGACAGCTCGATCGCGCTGCGGAAGAACTGCTCAGCCACATCCAGCTTGCCTTCCACCAGACAGACATAGCCGACATCATTGCTGGCCTCTGCGCGCTTTTCGACCTGTTCGAAGGCGGACACCGCCTCCTCATAGCGCCCCATGCGCGCCAGCAGCAGCCCATAGTTGCGCCAAAGCGGTTTGTAGGTGCCGTCGTAGCTCACACCACGCTTGTACCGGAGCTCGGCATCGGCCCATTGCCCGGCCATGTAGTAGGAATACCCCAGGCTGTTCTGCACCAACGCCGAACGTGGATCGATGAGCTCGGCCAGGCGGTAGTACGTCTGCGCCTCGGCGAAGTTGTCGGCCAGATCCGCGAGCACCCCCAGCCCGTTGTAGGCCTTGAGCGGTGACTTGCTGTCGACCCTGAGCGCAGCCGCCCCTGTCTGGGTGTTGGCCGGCTCCTTGGTGAAGCGCTGCTGATCCACGGCAACTGCCTTCAACAGCATCGCCTTGGCTTGCTCATGTTTACGCATGGACAAATTCAGCAGGCCCATTTCGGTCAGGGCATCGGGGTTTTCTGGTGCCTTTCCCAGCACCTCGGTGAAGGCCATCTCGGCCAGCTGGTTATTGCCGCGTTCGCGGTGGATACGGCCAACCCAGACCAGCGCATCATAACGTTCGGGCGCCAGCTCAAGGACGCGCAGGTACTGGTACAGCGCCTGGTCCAGGTCACCAGCCTGGTAAGCCATCGCAGCCATCTGCATCGCCTGGTCAGGCGAGTTGCTCTGCGACTGCACCTGGTAGAGCACCGAATTGCCACCGGAGTAGACAGAACGCACCCCATTAAAGTCCGACCCCGTACTCTGGCAACCCGAGAGCACGGCGATCATGGTCAACAGCAAGCTGATCCTGTTCATGTCATGGATTCCCGAACGTTTTAAGTATCCCGATGATCACCGGGCCGATGGCTACCAGAAAGAAGCTTGGCCACAGACAGAAAATTAGCGGAAAAACCAGCTTTGTTCCGATCTTCGCGCCCATTTCCTCGGCGGCCTGCATGCGCCGGTCACGAAACTCCTCGGCATAGATGCGCAAGGTAGCCGCTACGCTGGTACCGAAGCGGATACTCTGGGCCAACAGGCTGACCAGACCCTGGATGTCTTCCAGGCCGGTGCGATCTGCCAGTTGCCGGAGCGCTTCGGTACTGGAAATACCGGCGCGGATCTGCGCATTGACCAAGGCCAGTTCCTCGGCCAGCTCGGCCTGGCTGACCGCCATTTCTTCGGCCACCCGCTCGATGGCCTGGGGCAACGCCAGACCCGACTCCACGCAAACCACCATCAGGTCCAGGGCATCGGGGAAGGCTGCCCGTAATCGACCCTGCCGAGCATTTTTACGCTTGTCGACATAGATTGCCGGCAGAAGCCATCCGACGGCCGCTCCCATGGCCACCACTCCCACGCCCATCATCAGAGAAAGGTTCGGAACCAGTGGCAGTACCAACAGCGAGACGCCTACCAGCAGCAACGGCAACAGCAAACGCACTGCCCAATACACCTGTACCGCCGACGCCGAACCATAACGCGCGTGGGTCAACAGGGTTCGAGTGGCCGACACCTGTCCATCCGTAGACGGGGTAACGCGCCGACCAACCCGCTCCAGTAGAAGCTGAAGGTTTCCTGGCGCCTCCCGCCCGGCCGCAGCGCTGGAGTGATCACGCTTGATCAGTGCAAGACGACGTTGCAGTGGGCTCTGCAGCCCCTGCACCAGTAGCGTTACGGTGATAACGGCAATGACCGTGCTTACCCCGATCGCACCGACGATCAGCAGGCGTGCCAATGCCTCGTTGTCCGTCATTCCACTCAACAAACCGAGCACATAGTCCATGACCGACGCCCCCATGCGAGAACTGCCTAAATCTGGATACGGATGATCTTACGAATCCAGAAAATCCCCACCAACATGGAGCCAAAAGCCCCCATGACCAACGTTTGCCCAGTGGGGTCCTTGATCAGCAAGGTCAGATAATCCGGGCTCGTGATAATGAGCGCTACCGCCAGCAGGAAGGGTATGGCTATCAACACCCAAGCCGACATACGCCCTTCGGCCGACATTGTCTTGATCTTGCGCTGAAAGCGGAAACGCCCGCGTATCAAACTGCTCAGCCGCTCAAGTACTTCCGTCAGGTTGCCGCCGGTCTCACGATGAATGAGGATTGAGGTGACCAGCATCATCACTGTCATGCTTGGTATCCGCTCCAGCAGGCCGAGCATGGCCCGGCGCACATCATTACCGTAGTTGATATCGGCGAAGGTCAGGCCGAACTCATGCGCCACCGGCCCCTTGTGTTCATCTGCCACCAGGCGCAGGGTTTCATTGAAAGGGTGCCCGGCGCGCAACGCCCGGCACATGGCTTCCAGCGCATCCGGCAGGCCCTCTTCGAACTTGGCGAAACGCTTGCCACGGTCACGGGTAATTTTTAGCAGCGGCAGCCAGAACGCCATGAACGCTGCCGCCAGCGCCAGCCACCAGTAAGGAAAGAATATCCAGGCCAGCATCCCGGCAGCTGCTGCCAGCGCCACTCCCAGCAGCATTACCCTATAGGCCCGATATTCATGCCCGGCCTGCTCGATCATTTGCGTCAGCGTCGCCATGAAGGGCAACTGCTCGAGCCGCGCCTCCAGCGGCGACAAGCGTGTCAGGTACTTCTGCCGCAGCACGGTCTGCATGTTCGGCAAATGGCTTGCCCGCTCCAGGAGCACGAGTCGACTGCGGATACGCTTGCGTACCTTGCCCGCCTCGCCGAACACCGGCACCACCAAACCTTGGCTGAGGAGAAATACGGCGACGAATACCATGCCAAGAAATATCAGGATGTATTCAACGGGTATCTGGCTCATGGCTGGCGAGCCTCCATCCATTCAGGCCTGAACATCGTCAGCGGCAACTCGATCCCGCGCTTGGCCAAAGAATCGCGAAACGCCGGGACCATGCCACTTGGCCGGAAGTCACCAAGCACCTGGCCCTGCTCGCCCACACCATTGCGGACAAAAGAGAAGATCTCGGTCATGGTGATGATTTCGCCCTCCATGCCGTTGATCTCCTGCACACTGACCAACCGCCGCTTGCCGTCTTCCTGGCGCTCCAGCTGGATCACCACATCGATGGCCGATGCGATCTGCTGGCGCATGGCCTTGATCGGGAATGTAGCGCCAGACATCAAGACCATGTTCTCGACCCGGCCCAATGCATCGCGCGCGGTGTTGGCGTGGATGGTAGTCAGTGAGCCATCGTGCCCGGTGTTCATCGCCGTCAGCATGTCCAGCGCCTCGGCACCACGCACCTCACCGATCACGATACGGTCTGGGCGCATCCGCAGGCTGTTGCGCACCAGCTCACGCTGGCCAACCTCCCCCCGCCCCTCGATGTTCGCCGGCCGTGTTTCCAGTCGCACCACATGCGGTTGCTGCAGTTGCAGCTCGGCCGAGTCTTCGATGGTGACGATGCGCTCGTTATGCGGAATGAAACTGGACAGCACATTGAGCATGGTGGTCTTGCCGCAGCCGGTGCCGCCAGAGATCAACACGTTCAGCCGGCCTCGCACGATCGCCTTGAGCAGCAACGCGATGGCTGGGGTCATGGCACCGGCCTGGATCAGGCTGTCGACATTGAGCAGGTCCACCGCAAAGCGGCGTATCGAGATACTTGGCCCGTCGATGGCCAGCGGCGGGATGATCGCATTGACCCGCGAACCGTCCTTGAGGCGTGCATCGACCAACGGCGAAGACTCGTCGATACGCCGGCCCAGGCTGGAGACGATGCGGTCGATGATGTTCAGCAGGTGCTGATCGTCGCGAAAACGCACATCGGTGCGCTGCAACTTGCCAAACCGTTCGACGTACACCGAGTCATGGCCGTTGACCAGGATATCGGACACCGTGTGATCGGCCAGCAGCGGCTCCAGCGGGCCAAGGCCAAGCACTTCGTCGGTGATCTGCTTGATGATCAACTGGCGGCTGGCAGAGCTCACCGGTGCCGAATGCTCATCGAGCAGACGCTGGCAGATATCGCGGATCTGCCGCACGGCCTCGGCCTGCTCGAGCGAATCGAGCAAGGACAGGTCCATGACCTTGAGCAGTTGCTGATAGATTTTTTCCCGCCACTCGGCTTCCACCGAGGTGACCTGGCTTTTCGTTTCAAACAGAACATCCGGTGCCGAATGTTCCCACGCCATCAGCGCCTCTGCCGGGTCCTTAGCGCCGCCGCCCTGCTTCGACGGCGTCGATGCCTCGGGGGTGACTGCCTGTTTGCGCAAACGGTTACGGAAATCGCTAAGCATGGTTCACCCCCGAAAAACACGCTTGAAGGCGCGTTTGAACAGTCCCGTGTCAGTATCCACCTGCTTGCCAACCAATTCCTCGGCCAGCCCACGCAGCGCCTGGGTGATCGGGGAGCGAGGTGCTTGCAGGCCTAATGGCACACCCGTGTTCTGGCTCTGGTTGATGACGCTGAAGTCATTCGGCAGTTTCACGATATTGGTGCAGCGCAGCGCCTCGCCGATGTCCTTGAGGCTGACCGGCGCCGCCTTGTCGTAGCGGTTGACCACCACCTCCAGCTGATTGCCGCGTACGCCCAGGTCATCGCGCAGAATGCGCGCCAGGGAACTGGCATCGCGCAGGTGGTTGACGCTCTGCTGCACCACCACGTACACCCGGTCGGCCTGCTCCAGCACCGAAGCGGTGATGTGATCGATCTGCCGTGGCAAGTCCGCGACCACCCAGTCATAGTTGGAACGGGCCAACTGAAGCAACGCATCGAGTTGTTCGGCCTGGACATCCTGCGGCAGGCACAGCTCGTTGGCGCGGCTGCCAAGCACATGCAAGGACGGGCTGAAATGGCTGCAGAACCCGCGCAGTGCAACACCATCCATTTCTTTTATCTGCTGCAACACATCCAATTGGCTGTGCGACTGCGCCACATCCAGATGATGCGACACGCTGCCAAACTGCAGGTCCAGGTCAAGCAGCAGAGCATTGCCCTTGAGGCTGAGCTGGTGCGCCAGGTTGCAAGCCAGCACAGTGCCGCCGGAGCCTCCCTTGGCATTCATCACCGCGACCAGTTTGCCTGTTGCCGTGCTGTTGGTCTGGGTCTCCAGGACCATACGGTTCAAGGCAGCGATAAGCTCCGTGGCAACGATGGGCTCCGGCAGAAAATCGCGCGCACCGGCCTGCATCGCCAGGCGCATGCCTTCCCGATCGTCCAGCAGGCCACACACCAACAGCGGCGGGCGCTCATGGGCCGGGCGTTGCAACAAAGCCGCCAGTTCCTCACGCCACAGCTGGCCGACGCGCAGCAGCAGGAAATCGGGCATCCGGTCCAGCCCGTACAGCGGGTCGCAATGCCCGTTGCTCACCTGGCGAACATTTACCTCCAGGCCGGAGATGCGCTGACAGATTTCTTGCAACTGACGCAAGGCCAAGGCGTCCGAGCTGCTGATCAACAGACGCATCCCGGGCTTGATGGAGGTAGCGGCTACGGAAGATTCCCTAAGATTCAGCATGGCGTGATCTCCGGTACAACATCCGCCTCGGTATGCCGCCCGAGGCTCTCGCGAGGTAAGGTCGCCTTGAATACTGGCAAGGTAATGGGTACCCCAAAACCTGGAATAAACAGGCTGAATTGAAAGTTCTGCAGCGTCAGTTGCACATAACGGACAGCCGCAAACCCGCTGGCACTGACCAGATCACCGGGGTTGGCGACCTGTGCACCGTTCTTGTCCAGGTAGCGCAGGGTCAGGTCCGACGTGTCCAGGTCGGCCAGCAGGCTGCTGGCGCCACTGTCGCCCGCAGTGTTGAATATCGCCCTGCGTAGCACCACCGGATCGCTGATATTGCATACCGCTGCCAGGCGTGCGCCACGCCGAACGGACTCATTCAACACATTCACGGTGTAGTACAGCCGGCCTATTTCCAGCACCCCGAACAACAGCGTGAACATCAACGCACTGACGATGGCGAACTCCACCACATAAACGCCCTGCATGCCTCTGCGCTTCATCACAGTGCCCTCATCACGGTGGTGGCGACCAACGGGAAGTTCAGTGCCGTGCCGTTGCCGATGAACGCCGGAATACCGCTGGCTATCAGCGGGGAAAACACTGAGCTGATGGTCACCTGCACGTGGTCGTTGGTGCCCGCCACCTTGGCTACCTGCACAGTGACGTTGGCCGGCATGCCGGTCAGGCTGCAGGGCGGCGCGGAAGGTGCACCGTACACCGCGACTTTCTTGGCCATGCACTCGAGATCGGCGCTCACCTCAACCTTGCCCAATGTCGAGTTCCAGGCCTGGCTGGCAACGAAGCGCGCAGCATCACGGCTACCCTGCAGCAGGCTGTTGTACTGGTAAAGCATGCGGCCAAATTCGCCGAAGGCCAGCAAGGTCAGGAGCAACAGCGGCAGGGTGATGGTGAACTCGACAATTGCCACCCCTTGCTGACGCTGCGCACGCTTGAGCCGATAAAGTTCCATGACACGCTCCTAGGAGTCGGTGCTCGGTGTGCCACTGCCACTGATAAAGGTCTTGTACAACTGGATGATCTGCGGGCCGGAATCGTCTTGCGGCGTAGGCCCGGGCACGCCGTCACCCTCGCATTGCTTGACGAACTGGCCGAAGATCTGCGAATCCCCACCAGAGTTGGCGGCAGGCTGCACGACATAGAAGCAACCGAAACCGATCACCGGTATCGACGAAGTCCCCGAGTTCTTGCCCGAGCAGTCGCCCACCACGATCTTCAGCATCCGCCGCTCGAAAACCCCGTTCGACTGGCACCCCGTGCCTGCGCCTGCGACGCATGCGGCTGTCTGCGCGGCATAGTCGTTGTAGTCGAATAGCGGCGTACCGCCTGCAGAAAGGTTGCCATTGCTCGAAGTGACAACCTTGCCCTGATGCTCTACTTGGTGAGGGGTGGTTTTGTCGTTGTACTTCATTTCGGGGTTGCTGTAGTTCGTCACCAGGTCGGGCGGATAGTCCGAACTACTAAGTGACCCGGAGTACTGGCCGAAGCGAGTGTTCAAGCCTTTGACCGATGGGCCAACCGTGTTGCCAGGCTTGGTGGCGACGTTGTCACCGACATTGCGGCAAACCGAACCGCCGCCAGCCATCAGCTCGCCAATGGTCTTGCCACCGGAGCCAAAATCGAGCAGTTGGAAATTGCCAGGGCCAATCGGATCGCTGTTCTTGGAAGCTGATTTCAAGACTTCCAGATCACCGAAGCGATACCCCCAGAACATGCCGGCATCGGGGTTGTATTGAGCCGGGTTGCCACACACCAGCAGCGGCGCAAGATCACATGGGCTGGTCGGGCTCGGTCCGGCAGTGGCAATCGCCGTCACTTGCTTGGCTCCCACGGCACCTTCACCGAGTGACTGGGCGAAATTCCAGAAAAAACCAGCCAGTGAATAGTTCGCTACCGAAACCCGAACATAGGTGGCATTGGCAGGCCCTGGGAAGGAGAAAGGCCCATAAACGTTGTCCGCCAGCTCCACCATCGCAAACCCGCCAGGGTTGCCGCCGATTGCCGTTGCCAACTCCTGGTTGCCCAAAGCACTGGCATTTTCTTGAAGGGTAGAGAGCGCGGCATCACGTGCTGTACTGGCTGCATTGCCAGCTCCCATTACCTGGCTCAGGGTTTTTGCGCCACTGAGGGCGGCGGCATCCACGGCATTCTGCAGTCGGGTCTTGTTCAACAACATGTGACCGCCATCGAGCACCAACGCGGCCATCATCAGTATCGCCAACAGGGCGATCACGATGATGACAGTTACTGCCCCCCGCTGTTGGCATGGCGGCGCGGTGAACATCCGTTGGGCTCGAGGAGTCATGCTCACGCCCTCAATCAGCGAGTTGAATCAGTGACTTGGATCTGTATCGGCTGACCGACCTGCTGCGCATCGCCAGTCACCCCCCTGTAACCATTGATCACCTTCTCCAGCAACGGCCCATCGGCGCCAGCAGCAGGCAGTTCCGTACCTGGGTTGGCAGCCACCTGCTTGTCGGCAATCTGCTGGTAGGTAGTCTGGTAGACGCTGTAGCCCAGCGGGCCAACGCGCCCTTCGTCATACGACATGCAACCGGACAACCCCGACAGCAGCGCGCAACACACGATCATGGTTTTCATGCTGGTTCTCTCCGATCACTTCAGATCATGGCCAAAGTTGCCACCGCTGACGCCGAGGCTGACGGGCACCGAGCGCCCGGGCTCACTGCTCTTGGTCTTGCCAAGCAGGTAGAAGTCCAGGTCGCTGGGTTCGACAAATTTCTCGGTGGGCAGGCGCACCGCCTTGGCATCCACAGGCTTGGCAAGGTGCGGCGTCACCAGGATCACCAGTTCGGTTTCACCGTTGATGAACGACTGGCTGCGGAACAAGTGTCCGAGTATCGGCAGGTCCCCCAGCCCGGGGAATCGGCTGACGAAATCGCGGGTGTTTTCACTGATCAGCCCCGCGATGGCGATGGTCTGGCCATTTCCCAGTTCGACCGTGGACTCGGCGCTGCGCTTGGTCAGCGACGGAATGACCTGGGTAACACCATCACCCAGAATACTGTTCAGGCCAGTGTCGAGTACCAACGAGTTGACGTTCGAAAGCTCGCTCACCGAGACATTCAGGTTGAGGTTGATACGCCCGGAGTCGAGCACCACCGGCAGGAACTTCACGCCGACACCGAATTCCTTGTATTCGATGGTGATGCCATCATCCTCGGTGATCGGGATCGGGAACTCGCCACCGGAAATGAACTCCGCCTGCTGGCCGGTCAGGGTGGTAAGAGTGGGCTCGGCCAGCACTTTGGCCGAACCATTGTCCTTGGACGCTTCCAGCACCACATTGAACAGGAAATCGTCGGACAGGAACTGGGCGAACAAACCTTTGCCGCCACCAATCAGCGAACCTGGCGAAAGGATCGACCCACCGCCTGGAGTCAGGCCCAGCCCTTGACCATTATTGAACCCGCCACCGCTCCAATTGCCGGATGAGCCAAGTGCATTGAAGCGCACGTTGAGGTTCTTGATCAGGCTGCGCTGCATCTCGGCCACTTTCACTTCCAACATCACCTGCTGGCTGCCACCGACGCTGAGCAGGTTGATCACCTCCAGCGACTGGGCCGGTGCCGCTTCAGCGGCTTCACCCTTGCCTTGCACCACGCTCGAGGTTTGCGCGGCATAGGTCTTGGCGACCTTCATCGCCGTGTCCATGGCAGCGGCGCTGCGCACCTGGCCACGCAGTACCAGCGCGCCCTGGGCGCTGAACACTTCGATGTTCTCCTCGGGCAGCAACTGGTGCAGTTTGGTCTTGAGCCCGGTGAGGTCATGCACGACCTCCACATCCAGGGTGTCGATCAAGCGGTTGTTGCTGTCCCACAGCAGCACGTTGGTCGTGCCCAGGGAACGGCCGAGCAGGTAGAGCTGGGTCGGGCTGGTGATCAGGATATCGGCGATATCCGGGTTGCCGACCGAGATTTTCCTCACCGGCGTACGAGCGCTGATCGTACGCGACTTGTAGATGGGTACCTGGATCATATTGGTGTTGGCCGCCGGCATGGCGCTGTATCCCGATCCAGGTTCTGCAGCCTGCGTCACACCGACGAACAGCAGCTGCGTACCCAGCCCGCACAACAGGTACATCCCTAATCTCTGCAAAGTATTCATGCACAACTCCTTGCGAGGTGTTCTTGTTCCTGCCGAAAGTTAGCCATTCGGACGCCAGCCGCCTTAAAACCTTGCTTTCGCTACTTCAACTTCAGTCCCGCGGATGATGGTGACCGAGCCACCATCACTACTACGATTTACCACCGGTCTCGGTTGGGGTTTGAATGCTGGCGTTGCAGCCTTCACCGGCTCGACAGAGGCTACGGCTGGCGCCTGCTTCCGAGCGTCCAGCGGATTGCGCAGGGCCAACTGCAACTTCCCTTCGGATTGCGCCCTGACCAGCACCTCGGCCTCTTTGGCCGACATTTCCAGGGTCACGGCACGTACCACCACCGGCTGGGTCTTGTCCGTCCCCGCTGTCTGGTCCACGGCCAATACCCGGAGGTCCTGGAGGATGGTTCTGGACTCAGCGTCATTACTACCGCCATTGCTTTGCTTGGTAGCCAGAACATCGACCCGGTTACCCGGCAACAGGAACCCGCCCACCCCGACCACGTCATCCACACGCACCGAAATGGCGCGCTTGTCTGGAGCAATCAGCGAAGCCAGGGTACTGCCACCCAGGTGCTCGGCCAGGCGAGCGCTACGCAGCACATCGCCGCGCAACAGTGCAAAAGTGGCAATCTTGCCAACCACCTTTTCATTGCTGTCAAAGGCATCGTCAGGTACCGCATCCTTGGGCATGCGCACGATGGCGACTTGTTGCGCCTCGATCATCTGCCCGAACGGGATCTCCACCGTGGCGACCACCACGTTCTTCATGTTGTCATCCGGGGCGGCGTTGAGCCGTCCATTGAGCCAGTTGTTGGCCATCAAGGCGGCGCCAAGCCCCAGGGACAGGGAAACGGCAACCAGGATCAGCGTACGGGCACTCATGTCTGCATCTCCTCATCCAAGGAAGTCGATCTGCACGAAGTAGCTTTGCCAGGCCCATTTCAGTTCCTGCTCCGACAACGGCCCCTCGCCTCCCAGATAACGCTGGCGGTCAAGTGCCATGTTCAGCAGGTCGCGAGGGTGGCAGGGCACAAGCGGCACGCCTTCGGCCTCGTACAGCGCCTGTAGCGCGTAACGCAACAACAGCGGGTCATAAACCAGGCCCAGGCGCTCGCATTCCTGGCGCCAGATACGTTCGTACTCATCGACCTTCAGGTAGCTGAACTGCAGCTTGTAGCCGATACGTCGCAAGAAGGCTTCGTCGGCCAACTCCAGCGGGTTGAGG
Source organism: Pseudomonas sp. TE3-3-F2023 (assembly GCF_036784815.1). Taxonomy (NCBI): domain Bacteria; kingdom Pseudomonadati; phylum Pseudomonadota; class Gammaproteobacteria; order Pseudomonadales; family Pseudomonadaceae; genus Pseudomonas; species Pseudomonas sp. TE3-3-F2023. The sequence continues at coordinate 5,434,278 of NZ_CP145113.1, forward strand.
TTGGTGGAGAACACCAGCACCAGATCGAACGGCAGCTCGCAATGGCGCCCACCACCCAGGTTGAGGAAGTCGCGCTTCTCTTCCATCGGCACGATCCAGCGGTTGAGCAGTTCGGCCGGGGCCATGCGCTGGCGGCCCATGTCGTCGATGATGAACAGGCCATTACTGGCCTTGAGTTGCAAGGAGGCCTGGTACTGACGGGTACTGGGATCGAAGCGGACATCCAGTTGCTCCATGCCCAGTTCGCCGCCAGTGATCACTACGGGGCGCTTGCAGCGCACCAGCCGCCGGTCGATGCCTTCGTTGAGCAACAGGCTGGTAGATTGGCTTTCTTCCTCCAGGCACTGATGCACCTGAGGGTCGTACACCTCGATGACCGACTCGTTGATCTCGATGGCATGAGGTACCCAGATAGCTTCGGCGAACAGGCGGATCAGGCGACTGCTGATGTAGGTCTTGCCGGTGCCTGCAGGGCCATAAATCATGATGGCGCGTCCGGAGTTCAGCGCTACGCCCAGCTGGTCGAGCATACTTTCCGACAGCACCACGCCCGCAAAGGCCTTGTGCATGTCCTGCGTATTGACGCGGCCATGGTGGATGGTTTGCAGCTTGAGCAGCTCACGGTAGGCACTTACCGGGAATGGTGCCGCGCCGATATAGCCGCTGCGCGCCAGTGCATCGCGGGCAGTGCCACGGCCGCGCTCAGTCAGGCCGTAGCGCAATGCCTGCCCCCCCGTTTGCACACCGACCTGTCCCAGTACTTCGACGCGGCCATCCTTGCGCAAAAAGGCCAGCACTTCTTCCACCACCGCACCGGTCAGCGCCAGGCGCTCGACCAAGCGCGACAGGTCCAGCGTACCGGCGTCGTGCAAGTGTTTGCACAGCAAATCACCGAGAAAGCTTTCCGCCAGGCCAGTCTCGCGAACTGAGCGTGGCTGAGGTGCCAGTCTCTGCACTGCGTCCTTGTCGCAGGCGTCGGCACCACTGTCTCTGAGTGCGTACATTATTAGCCTCCCAGGCTATAGGCCTAGCGGTAGCCCGATCAGGCTAACAAGGGTTCCAGAAAGGATTGCGACCGAATAAGGGAATGGCTTGGCTGCAACTTCATCCGATGCTGGTGCCAAATACGCCCCTGACCTCAACATCAACCAGTAGCGTTGTAACGTCTGTTGCAACTGGCCACGGACGAGCACTATCAGGATCCCGAACATGCCACCGGCTATCAGGCTGAAAAGTGCAGCCGAAAGTACGTCGTACGGTGTAAGAAAAGCGCCGACCATGGCCATCAACTTGACGTCCCCGGCGGCCATTCCCCCCAACGCATACATCGGTAGAAATATGGCGAACCCGATAAGCATACTCAGCACGCCATACCCCAATCCGGCGAGTGCTGCGGAGTAGACCTGGCCCGCCAACCCCAGCCCCAACCCCAACAGGATCAGGACGTTAGGGATGCGGTGGTGTCGAAGATCGCCCACCACCGCGATGCCTAGCAGCCCTAGCAGCACGACAATGGCGAACAGAGACTCTGCTGACATTGCTGCATCCCCCCGTAGGGCTTATTAGTTGACTGCGTTCACCAAGGCGGTGATTTTGGTAACTACTGCAGCACCCAATGAATCGAAAGCAGCAACTACAGCCAGCGTTATCAGTCCCCCCGCCACGGCATATTCCACAATGGTCAGCCCGTCTTCGTCTTTGACGAACTTCATCACAGAAGCCTTGATTGTTTGCAGGTTCATTTCGCTCACCTCGCTAAGGACATTATTTTTATTGCCAGGCAGTGGTGTTTTGCACTACCTGTTGCGAATCCTAGTCAGAGGGTGACAGCGGTGGTTAGGAGATTTTTGCGAATCGCTAGGACTTTTTTGCGGCCATTGGCCATCATCAAAAGGCGGCCACTGCCATCAGGAAAACAGGCAGGAAACCCGAATATGAGAACCACCTTCGTACGCATTTGCAGGCGGTCGGAAAAAGTTCCTGGTACTTTTGTTCAAAGCCGACAGGCGGTCATCAAGCTCACAGGCCAGACCAGGTGCGGAACGTGTCTAACATCAAGATCTTACGACAGACTTAGATCGCTCTAATCGAAAAAGATATAAGGTAATAACCAAATCGCTCAGCGACTTGATAGTGTTTTGACAATACTGCTGCTCGTAAGGAAACTCCCAGCACAAGGTTAAGTCACGATGTCTAACCCGGGCACAAAGCCGCTGCTGTTGTGGTTCGATCTGACACGCGATCATTCCACCGAAGCGTTGATGGCGCAGTTCAGTCATGTCTGCGATTGCAAACTGGCGAAGGCAGTCGCGCCTTCCGAACGCCAGCAGGCAGACATGATCTGCATGCATTTCGATCGCCCCGACACCCTCAACCTCAACCTTCTGCTGGAAGTGAAACGCAACTCACCTTCCATCCCGGTCACCATGTTCACAGTGCAACACTCCGAAGAACTGGCCGTCTGGGCCATGCGTTCGCGGGTCTGGGAGTATCTGGTACTGCCGCTGACAAGCGGTGAGAAAAGCCGCTACATCGATGTCCTCAAGCAGCTTTGCGACATACGCCGCGCCAGCAAGAGCTCTGGCCATGCGCAGCGCATCGACCACCTTCCCTCCCTGCCGGACAGCATTCGCCTGACCGGCGAACACCACAAACACCAAGCGCTCAGCAAGGTCATGCCGTATATCGACCAGCACTTTCGCGAATGCATCGATCAAAAAGACCTCGCACAGCGCTGCGGCATGACCACGGCCCGCTTCAGCCGCCTGTTCAAGGAAGTCAACGGTGTGGGTTTTCTGGATTACATCCTGAGCAAGCGCATGAACCTGGCCATGGACCTGCTCGTCAACAGCCAGATGCCGATTACCAGCATCGGCTATGAGGCCGGCTTCAAGGACCCGTCCTACTTCGCCCGTGCCTTCAAGCAGGTCAGCAATTGCACACCCAGCGAATACCGCCAGGCCCGCCAGCTCGGGGCGTCGGCCGGCGAAACCGAGCCCCTGAAAGGTACGAATGCGCCACTTATGGATAACGTGTTACCAAGTGCGGCGCTTCACAAGAGCCGCTGAGGAATCACACGTCAGGCAGCAACCCATCCGCCCGCAACAGCGTCTCCAGGCAATGCTCCTGCACTCCGTAAAAAGCCTTGAGCTGCCCGATCTTCTCCAGCAACGCGCCGTTGTTCCCTGCCTGGCGCCGCTTCACCGCAAGAATCATCTTGTTCTTGTTGGTGTGCTCCAGCGAGATGAACTCGAACACCTTGGTCTCGTACCCGCAGGCTTCCAGGTACAGCGCGCGCAGGCTGTCGGTCAGCATCTCGGCCTGCTGGCCCAGGTGCAGGCCGTACTGCAGCATCGGTTGCAACAACCCCGGGCTGTGCAGTTGCGGGCGGATCTGCTTGTGGCAGCACGGCGAGCACATGATGATTGCGGCGTTGCAGCGGATGCCGGTGTGGATGGCGTAGTCGGTGGCGATGTCGCAGGCATGCAGGGCAATCATGACTTCGATGGCCTCAGGCACCACGCTACGCACGTCACCACACTGGAACTCCAGGCCCGGGTGCTCAAGGCGCAAGGCGGCAGCGTTGCACAGGTCGACCATGTCCTGGCGCAGCTCTACGCCGGTTACCTGAGCTTCGCGGCCCAGGCTGTTGCGCAGGTAGTCGTGCATGGCAAAGGTCAGGTAGCCCTTGCCAGAGCCGAAGTCGGCCACCCGCAGCGCCTGCTCCACCGGCACCGGGGCGTTGGCCAGGGCGTGGTCGAAAACTTCGATGAACTTGTTGATCTGCTTCCACTTGCGCGACATTGACGGGATCAGAGCGCCTTGTGCGTCAGTCACGCCGAGGTCACGTAGGAACGGCCGTGACAGCTCCAGGTAGCGCTTCTTCTCGCGGTCATGGCCACTGCTGCTGGCAGCTTCGCGCGGTGCCTGTGCGCCGTGGCGCTGGAGCATGGGCTTGCCCTTCTTGCTGAAGGTCAGCTGCACTTCACCGTCTGCGTCGAACAGGTGCGCGTTGCGGAAGCTTTCCGGCAGCAATTCGGCGACCAGCGCCTGAGCCTGGTCCAGCGCCAGGTTGCGGGTGATATCGCGGGTCTGGTGGCGGTAGACAAGCGACAGGCACGGCTGGCCCTTGACCTGCAGCGGCTTGGCAATGATCCGTTGCAACGTCTGGTCGGCACCGACATGGCGCGCCAATACCAGTTTGACCAGGGTATTGCCATGCAGGGCGGCATTCAGCAGGTCGAGAAACTGGGTGCGCGCATCCGGCGCGGATGGGGCAGAAGAACTGGCGGACATGGAAAAACGGTGCCTCGGATAGCGGGGAGCGCTTGGCGCAATGCACGCATTCTACAGGGTGCTCAACTTCCTGTGGGAGATCGCCCAGTCCTTTGGGCTGCGCTGTCGCGTAGGGAACTGCATTCGCAAGCGGTCCGCGTACCCTGTGGGAGCGGCTTTAGCCGCGAAGAATCCAACGCGGTGCAAGGCACCGGACGCCGACTCAATCGAGAATCACCAACCGGTTGGGCAACTCGTTACGTGCATGGGTAGGCGGCACATGTTCGCTGAGCAGTTCGCCGCACGCCTCGATGCACTCGACAAACCCCTGCAAGGTGCGGCCCTGGCGTACCTGTTCGGCAAGGCGGGCGACGATGGCCGCGCGGGCGGTGGCATCCAGATGGCGCTCGATACCGCGGTCGACAAGGATCTCCACATGCCGCTCTGCCTCGCTGACGAAGATCAATACACCCGTGGCACCAGCAGTGCGCTGCAGGTTCTGTTCGCGAAACTGCTGGCGGGCCAGGCGCGAAGCACGCCAGCGGCGCAGGGCCCGGGGGATTAGCCAGCCGGCCAGGCGTGGGCTGCGCAGCAGCAGGCACAAGCCGACGAACAGCAGCACATTGGCCACCAGCAAGCCACGCACTCCGGGCCAACCCAGCTGCCAGTGCAACAGGGCCGGCACGGCCAGCGCCAGCACAGCGGCCCAGAACAACGGCCAATACGCGTAGTCATCGGCCCGGCGGGCCAGCACCGTCACCAGTTCGGCATCGGTACGCCGTTCGGCACGGGCAATGGCTTCGGCGATCTGGCGCTGATGGTATTCATCGAGGGGAGTCATGCCGTCGGTCTCTTGAGCGTTCTTATAGTTGTTGTCCCGGCATTCGGGGCTTCGTCCGCAGGCGACATATTCAGGCATAATCCGCCGCTGGAAGAAATGCCTGCAAATCGTACAACAATAGCCGCCTGAAAACTTCGGCCGCGCGCGTATCACCGTGGATACGGCAGAGGCCCCACAACGGAATTGATGATGAAACTGTCTTTGCTGGGCCTGGCCATGGGCCTTGCCAGTCAGGCGGCCCTCGCCGCCCCCTCCGCCCCGCCCCTGCAGGACAAGCAGGCGTTCATCGACCATCTGGTCAGCCAGATGACCGAAGCCGAGAAGATCGGCCAGTTGCGCCTGATCAGCATCGGCCCGGAAATGCCCCGCGACAAGATCCGCGAGGAAATCGCCGCCGGCCGCATCGGTGGCACCTTCAACTCGCGTACCGCGCCCGAGAACCGGCCGATGCAGGACGCGGCCATGCGCAGCCGCCTGAAGATCCCGATGTTCTTTGCCTACGATACCGTCCACGGCGAACGCACCATTTTCCCGATCGGCCTGGGCATGGCCGCGACCTGGGACATGGACGCCATCGCCAAGGTCGGCCGCACCGCCGCCATCGAAGCCGCGGCTGATGCCCTGGACATGACCTTCGCGCCGATGGTCGACATCGCCCGCGACCCGCGCTGGGGTCGTACCAGTGAAGGCTTTGGCGAAGACACCTACCTGACCTCGAAGATCGGCCAGGTGATGGTCCGTTCGTTCCAGGGCAGCAGCCCGGCCAACCCCGACAGCATCATGGCCATCGTCAAGCACTTCGCCCTGTATGGCGCAGTGGAAGGCGGGCGCGACTACAACACGGTCGATATGAGCCTGCCGAAAATGTACAACGACTACCTGCCGCCCTACCGCGCCGCGCTCGACGCTGGTGCCGGCGGGGTGATGGTGGCGTTGAACTCGATCAACGGCGTGCCGGCCACCTCCAATACCTGGCTGATGAATGACCTGCTGCGCAAGGAGTGGGGCTTCAAGGGCGTGACCATCAGCGACCACGGCGCCATCCAGGAGCTGATCCGCCATGGCGTCGCCCGCGATGGCCGCGAAGCCGCCAAACTGGCGATCAAGGCCGGCATCGACATGAGCATGAACGACACCCTGTACGGCGAGGAGCTGCCCGGCCTGCTGAAGTCCGGCGAAGTGACCCAGGGCGAGTTGGACCAGGCGGTGCGCGAAGTACTGGGTGCCAAGTACGACATGGGCCTGTTCAAGGACCCGTACGTGCGCATCGGCAAGGCCGAGACCGACCTGAAGGACTACTACGGCAACGACCGCCTGCACCGCGAAGCCGCGCGTGATGTGGCGCGCCGCAGCCTGGTGCTGCTGGAAAACCGCAACCAGACCCTGCCGCTGAAAAAGGCCGGCACCATCGCCCTGGTCGGCCCGCTGGCCGATGCGCCGATCGACATGATGGGCAGCTGGGCAGCCGACGGCAAACCAGTGCACTCGGTGACCGTGCGCGAAGGCTTGCGCCGCGCCGTGGAGGGCAAGGCCAAGCTGGTCTACGCCAAAGGTTCCAACGTCACCGGCGACAAGGCGATGTTCGATTACCTGAACTTCCTCAACTTCGATGCCCCGGAAATCGTCGACGACCCGCGCCCGCCAGCGGTGCTGATCGACGAGGCGGTGAAGGCGGCGAAGCAGTCCGATGTGGTGGTGGCAGTGGTCGGTGAATCCCGCGGCATGTCCCACGAGTCGTCGAGCCGTACCACCTTGGAAATCCCGGCCAGCCAGCGGGAGCTGATCAAGGCCCTGAAGGCGACCGGCAAGCCGCTGGTCCTGGTGCTGATGAACGGCCGCCCACTGTCGATTGCCTGGGAACGCGAACAGGCCGACGCCATTCTGGAAACCTGGTTCGCCGGTACCGAGGGCGGCAACGCGATTGCCGACGTGCTGTTCGGCGATTACAACCCGTCCGGCAAGCTGGCCATCACCTTCCCGCGTTCGGTGGGGCAGATCCCGATGTACTACAACCACACCCGTATTGGCCGGCCCTTCACGCCGGGCAAGCCGGGCAACTACACCTCGCAGTACTTCGAGGAGCCCAATGGCCCGCTGTACCCGTTCGGCTATGGCCTGAGCTACAGCAGCTTCGAGCTGTCGGGGCTGAAGCTGTCGAACAAGGACCTCAAGCGTGGCGACACGCTGGAAGCCAAGGTGACGGTGAAGAACACCGGCAAGGTGGCAGGCGAGACCGTGGTGCAGCTGTACCTGCAGGATGTATCGGCATCGATGAGCCGCCCGGTGAAGGAACTGAGGAACTTCCAGAAGCTGATGCTCAAGCCTGGCGAATCGCGCACGTTGAGCTTCCGCATCAGCGAAGAAGACCTGAAGTTCTACAATGGCCAACTGCAGCGGGTTGCCGAGCCAGGGGAATTCAATGTACAGGTCGGGCTGGATTCCCAGGCGGTGCAGCAGCAGAGCTTTGAACTGCTGTAACTGACAGGTTTTGCCTGTACCGGCCTCTTCGCGGGTAAACCCGATACCTGTGGAGCGGGTTCACCCGCGAAGAGGCCGGCCCTGATATCTCATTCATCCGGATCCGCCCCATGCCCTTTTCCGTTCGCGCCCTGCGTCTGGGGCTGATCACCCTGCTTATCGTGCTGGGCACCGCCCTCAGCGCCAGCTGGGCCATGCACCAGGCCAAGCGCCAGGCCATGGAAGCCGACGCCCAGCGTGCCAGTCAGCAGTTGGGCCTGTACGCCAATGCCCTGCACACGCTGATCGACCGCTACCGCGCCCTGCCCGCCGTGCTGGCGCTGGACCCGGAACTGATCGCCGCCCTGCGCGGCCCGGTCAGCGAACCGGTGCAGGACGCCCTGAACCGCAAGCTCGAACGCATCAATGGCGCCGCCAATTCCTCCACCCTCGAACTGCTCGACCGCACCGGCCTGGCCATCGCCGCCAGCAACTGGCGGTTGCCCAGCAGCTACGTGGGCTCCAACTATGGTTTTCGCCCCTACTTCAAGCAGACCCGCAGCCAGGGCAGTGGTCGCTTCTACGCCGTGGGCGTGACCAGCGGCGTGCCCGGCTACTTCCTCGCCAGCGCGGTGAACGACGAGCATGGCCGCTTCCTCGGCGCCATGGTGGTGAAACTGGAGTTTCCCGAACTGGAACGCGAGTGGCGTCAGGGCAGCGACATCCTGCTGGTCAGCGATGCCCGCGGCATCACCTTCATCGCCAACCAGGACGGCTGGCGCTACCGCGAACTGCAGCCGCTCAGTGGCGCCGACCGTGCCGAACTGGCCGAAACCCGTCAGTACGACAAGCAACCGCTGGTGCCGTTGCAGCACCAGGTGCTGACCCGCTTTGCCGCCAATAGCACCCTCAGCCGCGTGCAAGGCCCGGAGGGCAGCGCCGAATACCTGTGGGAAAGCCTGCCGCTGGAAGGTGAAAGCTGGACCTTGCATCTGCTGCGCAAGCCGCAGGTAGCCGCCGACGGTCGCAATGCCGCCCTCGGCGCCGCCGCCGTATGGCTGAGCCTGGTGTTCGCTGCGCTGTTCGTCAGCCAGCGCCTGCGCCTGGCCCGCCTGCGCCAGCGCAGCCGGGAGGAGCTCAAGCGCCAGGTCGAGGAGCGCACCCGTGAGCTGCGCACCGCCCAGGAGGGGCTGGTGCAATCGGCCAAGCTGGCCGCGCTGGGGCAGATGTCGGCAGCCATGGCCCATGAAATCAACCAGCCGCTGACCACTCAGCGCATGCAGCTGGAAACCTTGCGCCTGCTGCTCGACCATGGCCGAATTGACGAAGCACGCCAGGCACTGGAGCCGCTGGAACAGATGCTCACGCGCATGGCTGCGCTCACCAGCCACCTGAAAACCTTTGCCCGCAACAGCCCGGTCGGCCTGCGCGAGCGCCTCGACCTGGCCACCGTGGTCGACCAGGCCCTGCACCTGCTGGAAGCACGCATTCGCAGCGAAGAAGTGGAAATAGCCCTGTACCTGGCGCGCCCGGCCTGGGTACGCGGCGATGCCATTCGCCTGGAGCAGGTGCTGATCAACCTGCTGCGCAATGCCCTCGACGCCATGGCCGACAAACGCTACAAACGCCTGGAGATCCGCATCGAGCCCGACGGCGAGCTGTGGCGCCTGAGTGTGCTGGATTCGGGTGGCGGCATTGCCGAGGACGACCTGGCCAAGGTCTTCGACCCGTTCTTCACCACCAAGCCGGTGGGCGAAGGCCTGGGGCTGGGCCTGGCCATTTCCTACGGCATCGTCCACGAGGCCGGCGGCCAGCTGCAGGCCGAAAACCTGCCTGGCGGCGCGCGCTTCAGCCTTACCCTGCCCCGTGACCTGGAGCCTGTATGTTGAATTCAGTGATCGTCGTCGATGATGAAGCCAGTATCCGCACCGCAGTCGAGCAGTGGCTGAGCCTGTCCGGCTTCAGCGTGCAACTGTTCGCCCGCGCCGAAGAATGCCTGGCACACCTGCCACGGCACTTTCCCGGGGTAATCATCAGCGATGTACGCATGCCGGGCATGGATGGCCTGCAGTTGCTCGAACGCCTGCAGGCGGACGACCCCGACTTGCCGGTGATCCTGCTGACCGGCCACGGCGATGTGCCCATGGCAGTGGAAGCCATGCGCAGCGGGGCCTACGACTTCCTGGAAAAACCCTTTACCCCGCAGCACCTGCTGGGCAGCCTGCGCCGGGCCCTGGAAAAGCGCCAGCTGGTCCTGGAGAACCGCCGGCTGCACGAGCAGGCCGACCTCAAGTCACGCCTGGAAGGCACGTTGCTGGGCATGTCCCAGGGCCTGCAACAGCTGCGTCGGCAAGTGCTGGACCTGGCCAGCCTGCCGGTCAATGTGCTGATTCGCGGCGAAACCGGCAGTGGCAAGGAGCGCGTGGCCCGCTGCCTGCACGATTTTGGCCCGCGCGCCGGCAAGCCGTTCGTCGCCCTCAACTGTGCAGCCATCCCCGAGTCGCTGTTCGAGGCCGAGCTGTTCGGCCATGAAAGCGGCGCCTTTACCGGGGCCCAGGGCAAGCGCATCGGCAAGCTGGAGTACGCCAACGGTGGCACGGTGTTCCTCGATGAAATCGAAAGCATGCCACTGGCCCAACAGGCCAAGCTGCTGCGGGTGATCCAGGAACAGAAACTGGAGCGTCTGGGGGCCAACCAGAGCATCAGCGTCGACCTGCGCATCATTGCCGCGACCAAGCCCGACCTGCTCGAAGAGGCCCGTGCCGGGCGCTTCCGCGAAGACCTTGCCTATCGCCTGAACGTGGCGGAGCTGCGCCTGGCGCCATTGCGTGAACGGCGTGAGGACATTCCACTGCTGTTCGAGCACTTTGCCCGTGCCGCCGCCGAAAAGCTTGGCCGCGCAGCGCCACCACTGTCGGGCGCGCAACTGGCGCAGCTGCTGTCGCACGACTGGCCGGGCAACGTGCGTGAACTGGCCAATGCGGCGGAACGCCATGCGTTGGGGCTGGGCTCGCCCAACATAGAGGTGGCGCCTGCCGGGCAGTCGTTGAGCGAACAGATGGAAGCGTTCGAGGCGCAATGCCTGCGCGCGGCGCTGCGCCAGCACGGGGGCGCGATCAATGCGGTGATGGAAACGCTGCAGCTGCCACGGCGCACGCTGAACGAGAAGATGCAGCGGCATGGGTTGGTGCGCGAGGATTTTGTTGGGCGGGAATGAGCGGAAATCCGCTTATCGCGCCAGGCCACTAAGCAAATAACCGCTCATTAGCCGGATTCTTTTGGCGCTGCCTTGCAGGCTTTCGCGGGCACCCCGCCCCCACAGAGAAACGCGAAGAGTCAGACGTCACGCGGTCCCTGTGCGAGCGGGCGTGCCCGCGAAGGGGCGCGCAGCGCCCCCATTTGAAGCCCAATGCACCCATTTGGCACACCTTCTGCAATTGCCTTGGCAAGCTGCGCCACGGCGCGCTCCACAAAAACAACGAGAAGGTATCCCTGATGGATAATGCCACCTCCCTGCCAGCCGGGGCGTCCACCGCGCCTGCCACAGAAAAAACCACCGCCAGCCGCCTGAAGTCGATCTTCAGCGGGTCCATAGGCAACATGGTCGAATGGTACGACTGGTACGTCTACGCCGCATTCTCGCTGTACTTCGCCAAGGCCTTCTTCCCAGCTGGCGATTCCACCGCACAGTTGCTCAATACCGCCGCGATCTTCGCCGTGGGCTTCCTCATGCGCCCGATCGGTGGCTGGCTGATGGGCCTGTACGCCGACCGCAAAGGCCGCAAGGCCGCGTTGATGGCCTCCGTGCTGCTGATGTGTGCAGGCTCGCTGGTCATCGCCCTGACCCCGGGCTACGAAACCATCGGCGTCGCCGCACCAATCCTGCTGGTCATCGCACGCCTGATGCAGGGCCTGTCGGTGGGTGGCGAATACGGCACCTCGGCTACCTACCTGAGTGAAATGGCCAGCAAGGACCGCCGTGGCTTCTTCTCCAGCTTCCAGTACGTGACCCTGATCTCCGGCCAGCTCATCGCCCTGGCGGTACTGATCGTGCTGCAACAGACCCTGACCACCGAGCAGCTGTATGCCTGGGGCTGGCGCGTACCGTTCGTGATCGGTGCGCTGTGCGCCGTGGTGGCCCTCTACCTGCGTCGCGGCATGGAAGAAACCGCCTCCTTCACCAAGAAGGAAAAGGCCAAGGAAAGCCTGATGCGCACCCTGCTGCGCCACCCCAAGGAGCTGATGACCGTGGTCGGCCTGACCATGGGCGGCACCCTGGCCTTCTACACCTACACCACCTACATGCAGAAGTACCTGGTCAACACCGTGGGCATGAGCATCAGCGACTCGACCACCATCTCGGCCGCCACGCTGTTCCTGTTCATGTGCCTGCAGCCGGTGATCGGTGGCCTGTCCGACAAGATCGGTCGGCGCCCGATCCTGATCGCCTTCGGCGTGCTCGGCACCCTGTTCACCGTACCGATCCTCAGCACCCTGCACACCATCCAGACATGGTGGGGCGCGTTCTTCCTGATCATGGCGGCGCTGATCATCGTCAGCGGCTACACCTCGATCAACGCAGTGGTCAAAGCCGAGCTGTTCCCAACCGAAATCCGCGCCCTGGGCGTGGGCCTGCCGTACGCCCTGACCGTGTCGATCTTCGGCGGCACCGCCGAGTACGTGGCCCTGTGGTTCAAGAGCGCCGGCATGGAGAGCGGCTTCTACTGGTACGTCACCGCCTGCATCGCCTGCTCGCTGCTGGTTTACGCGACCATGAAGGACACCAAGCAGCACTCGCGGATTACCACCGAGTGATGCTGGCCTGGCAGTACTGAAAAGGGGCGCTCCAGTGCATGGGGCGCCCTTTTTTTGTGATACGCGGCAGCCTGTGAGCCGAGTGACGGCCTTATTCGGCTCATGGGACGGATCATGAATAGCCCCTTGTGGATCTGGCAGCAACCTGCCTGACCACGTTTCACCTGGCAAAACGAAGCCATCATCGACAGCAAATCACCCGCCGTTTCGCCATGGGTGGTAGCGCACATCTTCATGACCCAGAAGGCCAAGGTGTTTTGCGGAAGTTTGTTCATTGTGGTGCCGCTTCGATTTTGAGGTGCGGCGATGGTGCTGAGCAGCATTTGAAAAATCGGTTGGTGATGTATGAAAAATGCGTTCAGCAGCCCTCTGTGAAAGATTCTTCATCCTTAACGCCCCATTAATTCCACCCCCTCAAGCTGAAATGGCTGGCAGAACCTCGGCGTATGGGCAGGCACATCCTGGGCCAGAACCGCTGCCAGAGCCACAAGATCCACGCCAATCTATATCGAATTATTCGATTCTTAAGCACTATTATTTGCGCTTTTTAATCAAATTAATCGGCGTAGGATTAAACCCATAGAAACAAACAACCTCAAGTAACCCTGGAGCAACGACCATGAAAAACAAACTGATCCTCACCCTGGCCCTCTCGATTTTCGCTGCTGGTGCCTTCGCCGAAGATGGCTTCAACCGTACTAACGCGCACACCTTCGCAGCGACCCAGAGCCAATCAGCTGCCTACGCTGAAGATGGCTTCGACCGCACTGGCGGCCAACGTTTCGCTGAAGACGGCTTCGACCGCACCGGCGGCCAACGTTTCGCTGAAGACGGCTTCGACCGCACTGGCGGCCAACGTTTTGCTGAAGACGGCTTCGACCGCACTGGCGGCCAGCGCTTCGCCGAAGACGGCTTCGACCGCACCAACGCCCACCGCATCAGCTGAGCCCTGATGCGAGCACCCAGCCCGGCTTCGGCCGGGCTTGATCATTTGCAGGCGGGCACAGGCTTGGCACACTAGGCGCCTTGTCCACCAGGAGGTAGGGCCTTCAAGCCCAGCACAGATGTATTACTACGAACCCGCCAAAGGCCACGGCCTGCCCCACGACCCGTTCAACGCCATCGTCGGCCCCCGCCCTATCGGCTGGATCTCCTCACAGGACCGCGAAGGCCGCCTGAACCTGGCTCCCTACAGCTTCTTCAACGCCTTCAACTACATCCCGCCGATCATCGGTTTCTGCAGCGTCGGGCGCAAAGACAGCCTGAACAACATCGAGCAGACCGGCGAGTTCGTCTGGAACCTTGCCACCCGCTCGTTGGCCGAGCAGATGAACCAGAGCTGCGCACCGGTTGCCGCCGAGATAAACGAATTTGAATTGAGCGGCCTCACCGCCAAGCCGTCGAGCATCGTCAATGTGCCGCGTGTCGGCGAAACCCCGGTAGCCTTCGAGTGCAAGGTCAGCCAGATCGTCCAGCTCAAGCGGGCCGACCAGGAACTGGTGCCCAGCTGGCTGATCCTGGGTGAGGTGGTGGCGGTGCACATTGCCGAGCACCTGTTGAAGAACGGCATCTACGATACCGCTGCCGCCGAGCCGATCCTGCGTGGCGGTGGCCCGGCAGACTATTTCGAGCTGGGCAACCTGTTCAAGATGGCCCGCCCGCCGGCCTGATCACCAGATCAGCTCACCCTCTTCGCTGACGCCCTGCAGGCGTTGCAGCTCGGCCGTGGCCGCTTCGTCGGCAGCCACGGCACCCTTGAACACCTGGCCGTCGAGAATCTTGTGAAAGCGCGGCGCGCCGCCCATACCCAGGGCCTTGACCGCGATGGCCGCGGTGTAGCCACCACCTTCCACCGGGACCATCGCCGAAACCGCTTCGAAATGCTGGAATTCCCTACGTGCCATGTTGCTATCCGCTTCGTTGATCGGGGGCCGGCATTTTACCTTATTTGCCCGTACCGGCCTCATCGCCGGCGAGCCAGCTCCCACAGGGTCATCAGGTCTTAAGGGCGGTGCAGCACCTGTGGGAGCTGGCTTGCCGGCGATGAGGCCGGTACAGGCAACACCTCAATCAAAGGTATGCAGATCCAGGCTGCTGACCACCTGCGCCTGTACCAACTCACCAAACACTTCCAGCGTCGGCGAAGCAAAGTAGCCACTCATCGCCTGCTGGTCCTGCCAGCTGCCACTGAGCAACCATAAATCGGCATCAGCCTGCGAACGTTGCACCGTGAAACTCAGGCAGCCCGGCGCCCGCAGTGAGGGCTCGAGCAGGTCACGCAGGCGCGCGCCCAGCTCCGCCGAGCGCCCGCTGCTGGCACGGATGAAAGCAAGGTGGGTGACCGGTTGTGTCGGGGTCATTGCACAATCTCCTTGAAGCAGGCGGACGGAAAAGCCAGGCTGCCAAGGTTAGGGCCTCACCCGCGCGACGCGTTAGGCCATTACTGCTCGCCGATTGCCTGATCCTGCAGCGCGGCAGGATCAGGCAATCGGCGTGCAGCTTTTGACTAGCGCCCGCCATTGCCCAAACCTATGCTGCGTCGGTCAGTAGAGGAAAGCCACCATGACCATCGCCACGTCCATCGACCCGAGCCTGGAACTTCAACGCCAGGAGCTGGCCGAGCTGATCCGCCGCCACGCAGGGGAGCCTCACGGCCCGGCATCGGCCATCGATGACCTGTACCTGGTGCGCTACACCGAAAACGTGCGCTCGGTACCGACCCTGGCACAACCCGCGCTGTGTATCCTCGCCCAGGGCAGCAAAAGCTTGTTCCTTGGTGACGAGCAGTACGCTTACGACCCGCTGCACTACATGGTGGTCTCGGTAACCTTGCCGTTGAGCGCCGTGAGGCTGGACGCCAGCCCCGAGCACCCGAGCCTTGGCCTGCGCATGGACCTGGACCCGGCCGAAATCAGCCAGCTGATCGCCGAAAGCGGGCCGATGCTGGTGCCCAACCGGCCTTCCGGGCGTGGCTTGTATGTGGAAAGAACCGATGCCGCGCTGCTCGACGCCCTGCTGCGGCTGATCCGCCTGCTGGATACCCCGCGCGACATCGCGATGCTGGCGCCGCTGTTCCGTCGGGAGATTCTGTACCGCCTGCTGCGTGGGCCGCAGGGCTATCGGTTGTACGAAATCGCCTTGGCCAACAGCCAGACCCACAGGGTTTGCCAGGCGATCACCTGGCTCAACCAGAACTACCAGTTGCCTTTGCGCATCGAGGATCTGGCGCGGGAGGTCAACCTAAGCACCTCGACCTTGCACCACCGATTCAAGGCCGTGACGTCGATGAGCCCGTTGCAGTACCAGAAGCAACTGCGCCTGCAGGAGGCGCGGCGATTGATGCTGAATGACGGGCTCGAGGCGGCGGTGGCGGCCTACCGGGTGGGGTATGAAAGCCCGTCACAGTTCAGCCGTGAATACAGCCGGCTGTATGGCGCGCCGCCGATTCGTGATGTGGCAAGGTTGCGGGCGACTGCTGGCTGAAATTTTGGCTGGCAGTACCGGCCTCTTCGCGGGCTTGCCCGCTCCCACAGGTACAGCACAACGTTCAGAGCCTGTGCAAAATCCTGTGGGAGCGGGCAAGCCCGCGAAAGGGCCGGTACAGACAATAGCTTCACTTCAAACCAACACAGCCCCTTGCCACTGATTCTGGTCAACCTGGATCAAGGTCGGCCCCTTGCGCTCCAATGCCTGCCCCAACGCCACCTGCAGCTGCGCTACATCTGCCACCTGCTCCGCTGCCGCGCCCAGGGCCCGCGCCACACCGATGAAGTCCGGCGTATGGATATCCACCCCCACCGGCTCGATCGCCCGGTTGACCATGTATTTCTTGATTTCCTCGTACCCCTGGTTGTTCCACAGCAGCACGATCAGCGGCACCTGCGCTTCCACCGCGCTTGCCAGCTCCGGCAAGGTGAACTGCAAACCGCCATCACCAATCAGGCACACCGCAGGCGCACGCTCACCGATCTGCTCCGCGCTGCCCAGCCAGGCGCCCATGGCCGCCGGCAATGCATAACCCAAGGTGCCGTAGCCGGTCGAGGCATTGAACCAACGGCGTGGCTGGTCCATGTCCAGGGTCAGGTTGCCGGTGTAAACCGGCTGGGTCGAATCGCCCACAAGGATGGCATTGGGCAGGCGCTCGAGAATCGCACTCAGCAAACGCGTCTGGCTCAGGGTCGGCTGGTCCCAACCCGCTGCCAGTGCCTGGCGCAACTTGGCCACCCGGGCCGCTCCCCACGTGCTTTCACGCACGGGTTGCGGCAACCCCTGCAAGGCACCGAGCAGCGCCTCGGTGGCCAGTTCGGCATCAGCCACCAGCGACAGCGTCGGCAGGTAATTGCGCACGGTCTGGTCCGGGTCGATGTCGATGCGCAGCAGGCTGCCCGGGATCTCGAAACCACCTTTGAAGGTGACGTCATAGTCGGTTTCGGCCAGTTCGGTGCCTATCGCCAGCACCACATCGGCCTCGGCCACCAGCGCCCGCGTGGCTGGCAGTGACTGGGTCGAGCCGATCTGCAGGGGATGGCTGGCCGGCAGCAGCCCCTTGGCATTGATGGTCAGCGCTACCGGCGCCTGCAGGTGCTCGGCCAGGCGCGCCAGCGCAGCGCCCGCAGCCAATGCGCCCCCCCCTGCCAGGATCAATGGCCGCCGTGCACTGACCAGGCGCTCGGCCATCTGCGCCACGGCCTGCGGCGCTGCGCCAGCCCGGCTGCTACGCACCACGCGCCCCGGCAGCAGGTGATTGGCCGGCTCGACCAGCACGTCGAGCGGAATCTCGATATGCACCGGCCGAGGGCGAGCACCTTCGAAAACGGCGAATGCCCGGGCCAGCACCTGCGGCAGGTCATCGGCACTCATCAAGGTGTGGGAAAACGCCGCTACACCCGACACCAGCGCTGCCTGGTTGGGCAACTCGTGCAGCTTGCCGCGGCCACCGCCCAACTGGTCGCGGGCCTGCACGCTGGAAATCACCAGCATCGGGATCGAGTCGGCATAGGCCTGGCCCATGGCGGTGGTGATGTTGGTCATGCCCGGGCCGGTGATGATGAAGCACACCCCGGGCTTGCCGCGGGTCCGCGCATAGCCGTCGGCCATGAACCCGGCCCCCTGCTCGTGGCGCGGGGTGACATGGCGGATGGACGAGCCCGCCAGGCCGCGGTAGAGCTCCACGGTATGTACACCAGGAATGCCGAAGACATGGTCAACGCCATAGCCTTCAAGGAGTTTTACCAGTACTTCGCCGCAGGTTGCCATCGGGTTTCACCATGAATCTTGGTTGGGTTATGCCCTTATTGGACCCAGCCACGGCTATCGCCACAATGCAAAAAAACACATACTAGCCATGTCCTGTAATCATGGCTAAGCACAATGAAACGCCTCCCGCCCCTGCCCGCCCTGCATACCTTTCTGGTCACCGCCCAACACTGCAATTTCACCCGTGCAGGGCAGCAGCTGCATATCACCCAAGGCGCCGTCAGCCGGCAGATCGCGGCCCTCGAAGAGCATCTGGGTTATGCCTTGTTCCAGCGCCAGGCCCGTGGGCTGAGCCTGACCCGTGAAGGCCAGGACTGGCTGCCAAGAGTGCAGCAGGTGTTCGCGCTGATCGAACAAGGGGTGCGTGAGGTGGGTGGGCGCAGCACTACCTTGCAGCTCAAGGCACCGACCTGCGTGATGCGCTGGCTGTTGCCGCGCCTGATGGAATGGCAGGCACTACGCCCGGATGTGCCTGTAGAGCTGACCACCACGGTGCAACATGGAGTGGACTTTCGCCGCGAGGGTTTCGATGCCGCGGTGGTGTATGGCGATGCGCCGAACCATGGGCTGCGCGTGCGCAAGCTGTTCGATGAGCAACTGACCCCCGTGTGCGCACCGTCCCTGCGCCAGGGGCCGTTACCGTTGCAGCAGGTCGACGACCTGGCGCGACACATGCTCCTGCACCCCTCGCGCAATGAGCATGACTGGCGATTGTGGCTGCAGGCAGCCGGAGCAACGCTGGCCATTCAAGGGCCCAAGCAGCATTTCGAGACGCTGGACATGGCGATGGCCATGGCCTCGCAGGGCACCGGCGTGGCCATCGGCGACTGGTCGCTGATCGGCGATGACTTGCGCGGGGGGCGGTTGTGCATGCCGTTTGCGCTCAAGGTGATGACCGGCAAGGGGTATTACCTGGTGAGCCAGAGCAAGAACTTGCCGCCGGGGCTTGTGGAGTTGCTGGACTGGCTGGAGGACCGGGCCAGCCTGCAAGGGCCCCTTCGCGGGTAAACCCGCTCCCACAAGTAATACACCGGCATCGAAATCAGTGCAGAACCTGTGGGAGCGGGTTTACCCGCGAAGGGGGCGACTCAATAGCCGACGGTAAAACGCTGCCGCGAATGTTGTGGCTTTTCCAGTTCGTCGAGCATGGCAATTGCGTAATCGGCGAAGGTTATCCAGCTCTTGCCATCCGCGCCGATCAGCAGATGATCCTTGCCCAGCTTGTAATGCCCGCTGCGCTCACCTTCAACGAACTCCGCCGATGGCGACAGGAAGGTCCAGTCCAGGTTCGGCTCACGTTGCAATACTTCCAGAAAACGCACCCCGGCAGTGGCCTCGGCCTTGTATGCCTCGGGGAAGTCCGGACTGTCGATCACCCGATGCCCCGACGGCAGCAACAGGCTGCCGGCCCCACCCACCACCAGCAGGCGCCTGACCCCGGCCCGCTTGACCGGCTCGATGATGGCGTGTGGCTCGATGGTCGAGAAATGCGCCGCGCTCAGCACCGCATCCACACCTGCGATCGCCGCTTGCACGGCCGCGCTGTCCTTGGCATCCAGCGCCTTGACGGTAACCCCGTCCCGCCCCTGCAACCGCGACGGGTCGCGGGCGATGGCCAGCACACTGTGGCCACGGCGCAGGGCCTCCTCCAACAACTGGCTGCCAGCGCGGCCAGTGGCACCGATGATTGCAATCTTGCTCATGGGATACTCTCCATCAATTGAACGGAATTACCACTTCATCTCGCCCTTGGCGACCTTGGCCCCCAGCTCCAGCGAGCTTTCATCGGCCAGGCCCGGGTAACGTCGTTTCATCGCAGCGATCAACGCACCGGAGTCTTTCGCCTTGGCGGTCTCGCTATCGAAATCACGAATGTAGTTCGCCGTGAAACGCACGGCCTCCAGCGATCGGCCGCTGTCCCCCTGGTAGTGCCCAGGGATGACCGTACGCGGCGCCAGCGCTTCGATGTGCGCCAAGGTGCCAAGCCAGTCGGCGTGGGACTTGGCCGTTTGTGTGTCGGCCATCCACACATGAATGTTCTCCGACACCACCACGCCACCGACCACCGCCTTGATCGACGGTATCCATACAAAACTGCGGTCAGGTTGAGGGCCGTCGAGGCCGACAACCTCAAGGGCCTGCCCTTCCAGCGTCAGGTGGTGGTCTTCGAGCACCTGCGGCAGCACCAGCCGCGCCGGCTTGTCCGCGCCCATCTGCGGCCCCCAGTAGGCCAGCTTGGCATCCATGGTCTGGCGGATATGGGCAACCGTGGCGGCCGACGCCAGCACCTTGGCCTCCGGGAAGGCCTGGGTCAGGGTATCCAGGCCGAAGTAGTAGTCCGGGTCGCCATGGCTGACGTAGATAATGGTCAGCTGCTTGCCGCCCGCCCGCAGGCGCTGCACCAGCTGTTCGGCCTGGGCCTTGCCGAACTGGGCATCGACGAGGATGGCGTCGTGCTCACCGCTGACGATCACCGAACTGACCGGGAAGATCGCCTCATGCCCAGGGTTGTAAACCTCAAGCCGCAAGGGGTCGGCAGCCAGCGCCGGGCCGGCCAGGGTCACACAGGCCAGCAGCAAGCCACGCAAGGGAGTGAAAAGAGACATCGCAAACGCCCGTCAGATGAACAATGCCCAACAGCTTAGTTGCCCATTCCGTGACAAAAAATGCGATGCTCGAACATAGTTTGTTTCTGAAACCGGGCAAATCATGGACCGTCTCAACGCCATGCGCGTTTTCGTCACCGTCATCGACCTGGGCAGCCAGTCGGCGGCAGCGGATCATCTGCAACTGTCTCGGCCGGTGGTGTCGCGCTACCTGGCAGAACTGGAAGACTGGGTTGGCGCACGGCTGATGCAGCGCACCACACGCAAGCTCAGCCTTACCGCCGCCGGCCAGGAAACCCTGCCCCGCTGTCGGCAACTGCTGGAACTGGCCGGCGACCTGCAAGCCGCGGTGCAGCAGCCGGATGACGCGCCCAAGGGCGCGCTGCGCATCAGCGTCAGTACCTCGTTCGGCCAGGCCCAGTTGGTGGATGCAGTGGCCGACTACGTCCGGCGCTACCCCGGGGTGAAGGTGGAACTGCAGATGCTCGATCGCACGGTCAACCTGGTGGACGAGCGCATCGACCTGGCCATCCGCACCAGCAACGACCTGGACCCCAACCTGATCGCCCGGCGCCTGAGTGTGTGCCGCTCGGCAGTGTGTGCGGCACCGGCCTACCTGCGCGAGCACGGCACGCCGCAACGGGTCGAGGAGCTGAGCCGGCACAACTGCCTGACCCATGCCTACTTCGGCCACAGCCTGTGGCATTTCGAGGTGGCCGGCCAGCAAGTCGCCGTGCCAGTGGTGGGGAATATCAGTGCCAACGAGGCGATGACACTGCAGAAAGCGGCGCTGGCCGGCGCAGGTATCGCCATGCTGCCGACCTACCAGGCCGCGAAAGCCCTGCGCCGGGGTGAACTGGTGCGCCTGCTGCCCGAAGCCAGGCCACGCGAACTGAACCTGAATGCGGTGTATACCTCGCGCAAGCACATGCCGGCGACCCTGCGCAGCATGCTGGATTTTCTGGTGCAGCGATTCAAGGACGAACCGGAGTGGGATCAGGACTTGTAAGGCCGTTCCTCCAGGGAGGGCGTGTCACTCTTCGACGCTCATGTATTCCTTGGCCCAACGGATGTAGTCCTCGGGCTGGGTGTAGGTATGCGAGAGTTCGGTGGCGCTGAGGTTTTCCGACTTGTTCTGCTGGCCGCGCTGCAGCCGCAGGCAGTCATAGGTGGCCTTGATCGCGGCAAAGTAGGCGGCGTGACCATCGACCACGATGCGCACGCCCAGGCGTGCCAGGCGCTCGTCGTCTCGCAGGTTCGGGTTGCCGTAGGTCACCAGCATCAGTGGCACCGTCAGGTGCTCGGCAATCTGCTCGAGTTGCTCGAAGTCCTTCACACCCACCATGCAGATGCCATCGGCTCCAGCCTTCTGGTAGCTCTGGGTACGCACGATGATTTCTTCGGTGGTGAGCACACCAGCGTTGGTACGGGCAATGATCGACAGCGACGAATCGACCCGTGCCTCCAGCGCCGCGCGGATCTTGCCGACGCCCTCTTCAACCGGGATCAGGTCGGTGGACTTACGCCCGAACTGGGCAGGCAGCAGGGTGTCCTCGATGGTCAGCGCAGCCACGCCGGCGCGCTCCAGTTCGATGACCGTGCGCATGACATTCAGTGCGTTGCCATAGCCGTGGTCGGCGTCAGCCAGCACGGGCAGTTGCGCCACGCGACCAATACGGGTGGCCTGCTCGACGAACTCGCTGAGGGTGATCAGGGCGAAGTCCGGTGCCGCCAGTACCTGCAGCGAAGCGACGGAACCACCGAGGATGCCGACCTCGAAACCCAGGTCTGCGGCAATACGTGCCGACATCGGGTCGAACACCGATGCGGTGTGGTAACAGGAACCTGAAGCGAGCAGCTCGCGGAAGGCAAAACGCAGATCTTGATGGGAAGCCTTGGGCATGATCACTCCGCAAAATAAGTTGAAAGTCGAACGGTAACTACCGACCCCTGTAATCGGGTCTACCTGGCCTGTTCCAACCGTCGCCATCTGGGCGGTCATGCTTGACATGCAGGCAGAGGAATAAAAGGTGTGGGAGACAGCGGCGCGAAAACCTGCGGCATAATGTTGCACCAAGCTGGTGCGAGCCCCCGGTTTTCCGCCTCTGTGGCATACCAACGATATCACGCAGCCATGCAGCACTGGATGAATGCGCCAATGCCGATCTTGCATAGGGGATGCAGATAGTACATAGGAAGCTACCTAACTCAGGTTACAATTTCGGGGCCCCTTCGCGGGCACGCCCGCTCCCACAGGTACACCACAGCCTTCAAGCCCTGAGTTGTACCTGTGGGAGCGGGCATGCCCGCGAAGAGGTCTCAACCGATAAACAAGGTATCCCCGTGACCGCCGCCCTGCCCCCCACTACCCTGCGCAACGTGCTTACCGCCCTGATGCTGGCGATCTTCCTCGGCGCCCTGGACCAGACCATCGTCGCCGTCTCGCTGCCGGCAATCTCGGCGCAGTTCAACGATGTCGGCCTGCTGGCCTGGGTCATCTCCGGCTACATGGTGGCGATGACCGTGGCCGTGCCGATCTACGGCAAGCTGGGCGACCTGTACGGGCGGCGCAGGATGATCCTCACCGGCATCAGCCTTTTCACCCTGGCCTCGATCGCCTGCGCCCTGGCCCAGGACATGCAACAACTGGTGCTGGCCCGGGTACTGCAAGGCATAGGTGCCGGTGGCATGGTCTCGGTGAGCCAAGCGATCATCGGCGACTTCGTACCCCCACGGGAGCGCGGCCGCTACCAGGGCTATTTCAGCAGCATGTACGCCGTGGCCAGCGTCGCCGGGCCGGTACTGGGCGGCTGGCTGACCGAATACCTGTCATGGCGCTGGGTGTTCTGGATCAACCTGCCGCTGGGGCTGGTCGCACTGTGGGCGATCCGCCGCGCCCTCGGCGGCATGCCGGCGCAGCGCCGCGAGGCGCAGGTGGACTACCTGGGCGCCGTGTTGCTGATCCTCGGCCTGGGTAGCCTGTTGCTGGGTATTACCCTGGTCGGCCAGGGTCACGCCTGGGTCGACTCGGCCGTGCTGGCCCTGTTCGCCTGCGCCGCGCTGGGCCTGGTGCTGTTCATCGCCCATGAGCGCCGCTGCCCGGAGCCGCTGCTGCCACTCGGCCTGTTCGGCAATCGCGTGGCGGTGCTGTGCTGGGGCGTGATCTTCTTCGCCAGCTTCCAGTCAATCTCCCTGACCATGCTCATGCCGTTGCGCTACCAGGGCATCACCGGCGCCGGCGCCGACAGTGCTGCTTTGCACCTCCTGCCGCTGGTGATGGGGCTGCCCATGGGGGCCTTCACCGGCGGGCGCATGACCAGCCTGACCGGGCGTTACAAGCCGCAGATCCTGGCCGGCGCGCTGCTTATGCCGCTAGCCATTTTCGCCATGGCGCTGACCCCGCCGCAATCGGCCTTGCTCAGCGCACTGTTCATGCTGCTGACCGGCATCGCTTGCGGGCTGCAGTTCCCGACCTCGCTGGTAGGCACGCAAAGCGCGGTGGACAGCAAGGACATCGGCGTGGCCACAAGCACCACCAACCTGTTCCGCTCGCTGGGCGGGGCCATGGGGGTGGCGTGCATGTCCAGCCTGCTGCTGGCGCTGCTGCACCAGGGCGGGTTCGAGTCGCTGGGTAATCCGTTGCTGGGGAGCTTGAAGGCCGGCGAAGTGGACCTGATGACACAAGGGCGGTTACTCGATACGTTCCGGCAGTTGTTGATGGGGAGTGCCGGGGTAGCCGTGCTGGGACTGTTTGCAGCGTTTGCATTGCCCGACCGGCAACTGCGCGGACGCTAGAAGCTACGCGATCTCTGTGGGAGCGGCCTTGTGTCGCGAAAGGGCCGCGAAGCGGCCCCAGGATTTCAGCAGTGATGCACAAATTGCCGGGGCTGCTGCGCAGCCCTATCGCGACACAAGGCCGCTCCCACAGGATCGGTGATTTGTTCAAGGTCATCCGGAAGCATTAATCCCCCCTTAACACAAAGGGGTAACACTCCCTCACAATCCTTAACAAAGTGTCATTTGCGCAGAGCCGGGCTCAAGCGCAGCATATCCAGCCCGGTGTCGACCCATTTTTCGACATCCTTCAACAGATCGACACTGTCAGGCAGCAACAGCCAGCGCCCGATCAGGCCATCGACATAGGCGAACATGGCCACCGCCGCGCGCTCGACATCCAGCTCGCCTGGCAACTGGCCCCGGCGCACGGCATTGGCCAACGCCAGGGTGATGCCCTTGTGGCAATCCAGCACCGCACCCTGGCGTTGCTGGCGAATTTCACACATGTCATCGGTGAACTCGCACTTGTGATGCAGGATTTCATTGATACGCCGGGTTCGGGCATCGAGCACCAGCTCGTTGAACACTTGCAGCAACAGCTTGCGCATGCAGCCGAGCGGGTCCACTTCGTCCTCGCTTTCGCTCGCCCGCGCCAGGTGGTCATGGGTTTCATGCAGGCTGTCGAGCAGCGCCTGCACCAGCTCGGCCTTGTTGTTAAAGTGCCAGTAGATCGCCCCCCGCGTCACACCCGCCAGTTCGGCGATGTCGGCCAGGGTGGTTCGCGCAACCCCGCGCTTGTAGAAGGCCTTTTCCGCCGCTTCGATGATCTGGGCGCGGGTTTCCTGGGCTTCTTCTTTGGTTCGACGGACCATGGCAGTACAAACCTCATCTGCCCCGAACGCGCGGCGCGTGCGGGGAACACTCCGGGGGCACCTCTGCAGGGTGCCTCGCGGAGGAGCTAATCAAGGGCTGTGGCAGTACCCGAGTACAACCCAGCGGTATTTACAAACAACCATGAATGTAAGTATATTCCTTAGCAAGCTATTTATCCACCGGATAGCAATTTTTCCAGATCAAGACTCTTCCATTACTCTTGAGCGTCTCCCTGCTCCAGCGACCCGAGGATCCTCATGCAATTCAAGCCAGCCGTTACCGCTCTGGTTTCCGCCGTCGCCCTGGCAACCCTGCTCAGTGGCTGTAAGAAAGAAGAAGCAGCGCCAGCGGCGCAGGCTCCTCAGGTCGGCGTCGTGACCATCCAGCCCCAAGCCTTCACCCTGACCTCGGAATTGCCGGGGCGTACCAGTGCCTACCGCGTCGCCGAAGTGCGCCCGCAGGTAAACGGCATCATCCTCAAGCGCCTGTTCAAGGAAGGCAGTGAGGTCAAGGAAGGCCAGCAGTTGTACCAGATCGACCCTGCCGTGTACGAAGCCACCCTGGCCAATGCCCAGGCCAACCTGCAGGCCACCCGCTCGCTGGCCGAGCGCTACAAGCAGCTGATCGACGAACAGGCTGTCTCCAAGCAGGAATACGACGACGCCAATGCCAAACGATTGCAGGCCGAGGCTTCGCTCAAGAGCGCGCAGATCGACCTGCGCTACACCAAGGTCCTGGCACCGATCAGCGGCCGTATCGGCCGTTCTTCGTTCACCGAAGGTGCACTGGTGAGCAATGGCCAGGCCAACGCCATGGCCACCATCCAGCAACTCGACCCGATCTACGTCGACGTCACCCAGTCCACCGCCGAGCTGCTCAAGCTGCGCCGTGACCTGGAAAGCGGCCAGTTGCAAAAGGCCGGCGACAACGCCGCCTCGGTGCAACTGGTGCTGGAAGACGGCAGCCTGTTCAAGCAGGAGGGCCGCCTGGAGTTCTCCGAGGTCTCGGTCGACGAGACCACCGGCTCGGTCACCCTGCGCGCCCTGTTCCCCAACCCTGATCACACCCTGCTGCCAGGCATGTTCGTACATGCGCGGCTCAAGGCAGGTGTCAACGCCAATGCCATCCTGGCCCCACAACAGGGCGTGACCCGCGACCTGAAAGGCGCGCCGACCGCGCTGGTGGTCAACCAGGAGAACAAGGTCGAACTGCGCCAGCTCAAGGCCAACCGTACCCTGGGCAGCGACTGGCTGATCGAGGAAGGCCTGAACCCGGGTGACCGCCTGATCACCGAAGGGCTGCAGTACGTGCGCCCGGGCGTCGAGGTCAAGGTCAGCGAAGCCACCAACGTCAAGAAGCCGGCCAGCCCTGTTCAGGCCAACGCGGCGAAAGCAGACGCCAAAGCGGAGTAAACCATGTCGAAGTTCTTTATCGATCGCCCGATCTTCGCCTGGGTGATCGCCTTGGTGATCATGCTGGTCGGCGCCTTGTCGATCCTGAAGCTGCCGATCAACCAGTACCCCAGCATCGCGCCGCCGGCCATCGCCATCGCCGTGACCTACCCGGGCGCCTCGGCGCAAACCGTGCAGGACACCGTGGTACAGGTGATCGAGCAGCAGCTCAACGGTATCGACAACCTGCGTTATGTGTCGTCGGAAAGTAACTCCGACGGCAGCATGACCATTACCGCCACCTTCGAGCAGGGCACCAACCCAGACACCGCGCAGGTGCAGGTGCAGAACAAGCTGAACCTGGCCACCCCCCTGTTGCCGCAGGAAGTGCAGCAGCAAGGTATCCGCGTCACCAAGGCAGTGAAGAACTTCCTGCTGGTGATCGGCCTGGTGTCCGAAGACGGCAGCATGACCAAGGACGACCTGGCCAACTACATCGTCTCCAACATGCAGGACCCGATCTCGCGTACCGCGGGTGTGGGTGACTTCCAGGTGTTCGGTGCGCAGTACGCCATGCGTATCTGGCTCGATCCGGCCAAGCTGAACAAGTTCCAGCTGACCCCGGTCGACGTCAAGACCGCCGTGGCCGCGCAGAACGTGCAGGTATCCTCCGGCCAGCTCGGCGGTCTGCCGGCCATGCCCGGCACCCAGCTGAACGCCACCATCATCGGCAAGACTCGTCTGCAGACTGCCGAGCAGTTCGAGAAGATCCTGCTCAAGGTCAACAGCGACGGTTCGCAAGTGCGTCTGGGTGATGTCGCCCAGGTTGGCCTGGGTGGTGAAAACTATGCCGTCAGCGCCCAGTTCAACGGTAAGCCGGCCTCCGGCCTGGCAGTAAAACTGGCCACCGGTGCCAACGCCCTGGACACCGCCAAGGCCTTGCGCAAGACCATCGCCGACCTGGAACCGTTCTTCCCGCCTGGGGTGAAAGCGGTATTCCCATATGACACCACCCCGGTGGTCACCGAGTCGATCAGCGGCGTGATCCACACCCTGATCGAAGCCGTGGTCCTGGTGTTCCTGGTGATGTACCTGTTCCTGCAGAACTTCCGCGCCACCATCATCACCACCATGACCGTACCGGTGGTGTTGCTGGGCACCTTCGGCATCCTTGCCGCTGCCGGCTTCAGCATCAACACCCTGACCATGTTCGCCATGGTTCTGGCCATCGGTTTGCTGGTGGACGACGCCATCGTCGTGGTGGAGAACGTCGAGCGGGTGATGTCCGAGGAAGGCTTGCCGCCCAAGGAAGCGACCAAGCGCTCGATGGAGCAGATCCAGGGTGCCCTGGTGGGTATCGCCCTTGTGCTGTCGGCGGTACTGCTGCCCATGGCATTCTTCGGCGGCTCCACGGGTGTGATCTACCGGCAGTTCTCCATCACCATCGTCTCGGCCATGGGCCTGTCGGTGTTGGTGGCGCTCATCTTCACCCCGGCCCTGTGCGCCACCATGCTCAAGCCGCTGAAGAAGGGCGAACACCATGTGGCCAAACGTGGCTTCTTCGGCTGGTTCAACCGCAACTTCGACCGCAGCGTAACCGGCTACGAGCGCAGCGTGGGTTCCATTCTGCGCAACAAGGTACCGTTCCTGCTGGCCTACGCGCTGATCGTGGTCGGCATGATCTGGCTGTTCACCCGCATCCCTACCGCGTTCCTGCCGGAAGAAGACCAGGGCGTATTGTTCGCCCAGGTACAGACCCCGGCCGGCTCCAGTGCCGAGCGCACCCAGGTGGTGGTCGACCAGATGCGTGAGTATCTGCTCAGCGAAGAGGCCGACACCGTGGCTTCGGTGTTCACTGTCAACGGCTTCAATTTCGCCGGCCGTGGCCAGAGCTCGGGCATGGCGTTCATCATGCTCAAGCCTTGGGATGAGCGCTCCAAGGAAAACAGCGTGTTTGCCCTTGCCCAGCGCGCCCAGCAGCACTTCTTCACGTTCCGCGATGCGATGGTGTTCGCCTTTGCCCCGCCTGCGGTGCTCGAACTGGGTAACGCCACCGGCTTCGACGTGTTCCTGCAGGACCGCGGCGGTGTCGGCCATGCCAAGTTGATGGAAGCGCGCAACCAGTTCCTGGCCAAGGCCGCGCAGAGCAAGATCCTCAGCGCCGTGCGCCCGAACGGCCTGAACGACGAGCCGCAGTACCAGCTGACCATCGATGACGAGCGTGCCAGCGCCCTGGGCGTGACCATCGCCGACATCAACAACACCCTGTCGATTGCCTTGGGTGCCAGCTACGTCAACGACTTCATCGACCGTGGCCGAGTCAAGAAGGTGTATATCCAGGGCGAGCCGAACGCGCGGATGAGCCCGGAAGACCTGCAGAAGTGGTACGTGCGCAATGGTGCTGGCGAAATGGTGCCGTTCTCCTCCTTCGCCAAAGGCGAATGGACCTACGGTTCGCCGAAGCTTTCGCGTTACAACGGCGTCGAGGCAATGGAAATCCTCGGTGCACCGGCACCAGGCTACAGTACTGGTGAAGCCATGGCCGAGGTCGAGCGCATTGCTGGCGAACTGCCAAGCGGTATCGGCTTCTCCTGGACCGGCATGTCCTATGAGGAAAAACTCTCCGGTTCGCAGATGCCGGCACTGTTCGCCCTCTCGGTACTGTTCGTGTTCCTGTGCCTGGCGGCCCTGTACGAAAGCTGGTCGATCCCTATCGCCGTGGTACTGGTAGTACCGCTGGGTATCATCGGTGCCCTGATCGCCACCAGCCTGCGCGGGTTGTCAAACGATGTGTACTTCCTGGTCGGCCTGTTGACCACCATCGGCCTGGCAGCGAAAAACGCCATCCTGATCGTCGAATTCGCCAAGGAACTGCACGAGCAGGGCCGCAGCCTGTACGACGCGGCGATCGAGGCGTGCCGCATGCGTCTGCGCCCGATCATCATGACCTCGCTGGCGTTCATCCTCGGCGTGGTACCGTTGACTATCGCCAGCGGTGCCGGCGCCGGCAGCCAGCACGCCATCGGTACTGGCGTGATCGGCGGCATGATCAGTGCGACCGTGCTCGCTATCTTCTGGGTACCACTGTTCTTCGTCGCAGTGTCGTCACTGTTCGGCAGCAAAGAGCCGGAAAAAGACGTCACCCCTGAAACTCCACGTTATGAGGCTGGGCAATGACCAAGTCTTTGTTGTCCCTGGCAGTAACCGCTTTCATTCTTGGCGGCTGCTCGTTGATCCCTGACTACCAGACCCCGGAATCGCCGGTGGCTGCGCAGTGGCCGCAAGGCCCTGCGTACTCGCCGACGCAATCGGCAGAAGTTGCCGCCGCCGAGCAGGGCTGGCGCCAGTTCTTCCACGACCCGGCACTGCAGCAGCTGATCCAGACCGCGCTGGTAAACAACCGCGACCTGCGCGTTGCCGCTTTGAACATCGACGCCTACCGCGCTCAGTACCGCATCCAGCGCGCCGACCTGTTCCCGGCGGTTTCGGCCACCGGCAGCGGCAGCCGCCAGCGCGTACCGGCAAACATGTCGCAGACGGGCGAAGCGGGCATCACCAGCCAATACTCGGCCACCCTGGGCGTCAGCGCCTATGAACTGGACCTGTTCGGCCGCGTGCGCAGCCTGACCGAGCAGGCCCTGGAAACCTACCTGTCCAGCGAGCAGGCGCGTCGCTCCACGCAGATCAGCCTGGTGGCCAGCGTGGCCAATGCCTACTACACCTGGCAGGCCGACCAGGCGCTGTTCAAGCTGACCGAAGAAACGCTCAAGACCTACGAGGAAAGCTACAACCTCACCCGTCGCAGCAACGAAGTCGGCGTAGCCTCGGCACTGGACGTCAGCCAGGCGCGTACCGCCGTGGAAGGCGCCCGGGTCAAGTACTCGCAGTACCAGCGCCTGGTCGCCCAGGACGTCAACAGCTTGACCGTGCTGCTGGGCACCGGCATTCCCGCCGACCTGCCCAAGCCACTGGAGCTCAATGCCGACCAGCTGGCCGAAGTACCGGCCGGCTTGCCGTCGGACATCCTCCAGCGTCGCCCGGACATCCAGGAAGCCGAGCACCTGCTCAAGGCCGCCAATGCCAACATTGGCGCGGCTCGTGCAGCGTTCTTCCCGAGCATCAGCCTGACCGCCAATGCCGGCAGCCTGAGCCCCGACATGGGCCACCTGTTCTCGGGCGGCCAGGGCACCTGGCTGTTCCAGCCGCAGATCAACCTGCCGATCTTCAACGCCGGCAGCCTGAAGGCCAGCCTGGACTACTCGAAAATCCAGAAGGACATCAACGTCGCCAAGTACGAAAAGACCATCCAGACCGCCTTCCAGGAAGTCTCCGATGGCCTGGCGGCGCGCAAGACCTTCGAAGAGCAGCTGCAGGCGCAACGCGACCTGGTGCAGGCGAACCAGGACTACTACCGCCTGGCCGAACGCCGCTATCGCATCGGTATCGACAGCAACCTGACCTTCCTCGACGCCCAGCGCAATCTGTTCAGTGCCCAGCAGGCGCTGATCGGCGATCGCTTGTCGCAGCTGACCAGCGAGGTCAACCTGTACAAGGCGCTTGGCGGTGGCTGGTACGAGCAGACCGGGCAGGCGAACCAACAGGCATCGGTGGAAGCACCGAAGAGCTGATTGAAGCTGTCAAAGCATCAAGCCCTCCCTCGCGGTGGGCTTTTTTTTGTGTTGCCTGAACCGGCCTCTTCGCGGGTTCGCCCGCAAGCCCCAACACAGGCAAACAATTAACCAACCAGAACATTCCGTTCGATTATCGCCCGATTCCGCTTGTGGCGAATTGCCTCACCCCAGCCCCACCCCGCACCATCCTCCCCACGCAACGTTGCCCCGGTTCATCCCAAAAGACCCGCACCTGCAGGCCGCATCCTGCAGCGTACCGGCTCGCCCATAAAAACAAGAGATCCACGACAGATGAGCACTTTGCAACCCGCACGCCAGCTGCTGCCCGGCCTGTTGGCCATGTCCTGCGCACTCCCCGTGTTCGCCGCCGACGAAGGGGGTTTCCTGGAGGACGCCAAGGCCACCCTCAACCTGCGCAACTTCTACATCAACCGCAACTTCGTCGACCCGGCCCACCCGCAGGCCAAGGCCGAGGAGTGGACGCAGAGCTTCATCCTCGACGCCCGCTCCGGCTTCACCCAAGGCACCGTCGGTTTCGGCGTGGACGTACTGGGCCTGTACTCGGTCAAGCTCGACGGCGGCAAAGGCACCACCAACACTCATCTGCTGCCGGTGCACGACGATGGCCGCCCCGCCGATGATTTCGGCCGCCTGGGCGTGGCACTGAAAGCCAAGCTGTCCGAAACCGAGCTGAAAGTGGGCGAATGGATGCCGGTACTGCCGATCCTGCGCTCGGATGACGGCCGCTCGCTGCCGCAGACCTTCCGCGGCGGCCAGCTGACCTCGAAGGAAATCGCCGGCCTGACCCTGTACGCCGGCCAGTTCCGCGGCAACAGCCCGCGCAACGACGCCAGCATGGAAGACATGTCGATGAACGGCAAGGCAGCGTTCACGTCCGACCGTTTCAACTTTGGCGGCGGCGAATACGCCTTCAACGACAAGCGCACCATGATCGGCCTGTGGAATGCCCAGCTCAAGGACATCTACCGTCAGCAGTACCTCAACCTTGTGCACAGCCAACCCCTGGGCGATTGGACCCTGGGCGCCAACCTGGGCTACTTCATCGGCAAGGAAGACGGCGCCGAACGCGCTGGTGAACTGGACAACCGCACCGCCTCGGCCATGCTCTCGGCGCGCTATCAGGGCCACACATTCTACGTCGGCCTGCAGAAAGTCAGCGGCGACGACGCCTGGATGCGGGTGAATGGCACCAGCGGCGGCACCCTGGCAAACGACAGCTACAACTCCAGCTTCGACAACGCCAAGGAACGCTCCTGGCAGGTGCGCCATGACTTCAACTTCGCCACCGTCGGCGTGCCAGGCCTGACCCTGATGAACCGCTACATCAAAGGTGACAACGTCACCGCAGGGGGCGTGGACGATGGCAAGGAATGGGCGCGGGAAACCGAGTTGGCGTATGTGGTGCAGTCGGGCAGCTTCAAGGACCTGTCGGTGAAGTGGCGCAACTCCACCATGCGCCGGGACTTCAGCACCAACTCGTTCGACGAGAACCGGTTGATCGTGAGCTACCCGCTGAATCTCCTTTGAATGCTTCGCGGGTAAACCCGCTCCTACAGGTTCACCACAGATTCTGAAACTGTGGTGAACCTGTGGGAGCGGGTTTACCCGCGAAGAAGCCAGATGCCGCAACAAATAACCTAAAGCTATAAACAAATCAATAAACCTTCTTTGACGGAATATACAGCAACCGCTTGAATAGGCCCCTGAACCCCGCCCCAGAGCCGTGACATGGACCTTCGTCAACTGCGCTACTTCATCGCCCTCACCGAATACCGCAGCTTCGTCCGTGCCGCCGAGGCCATGGGCATCACCCAACCCGCCTTCAGCCGTGCCATCCAGAGCCTGGAACACAGCTTCGGCTGCCCATTGGTCGACCGCGCCAGCAAAGCCCTGCCGCCCACCCCTGAAGGCTTGGTGGTGCTGCAACATGCCCGGCGCCTGGTACAAGGTGCCGCGCAGCTGAGCAACGAAGTGCTACAGATGACCAAGCTCGACGCCGGCGAGCTGCATTTCGGCAGCGGCCCGACGCTGGCCGTACGCCTGGTGCCCGATGCCCTGCGCCACTTTCTCGAGCGCCACCCAGGCATCCGCACCTCGCTGCTGGTGGACAACACCGAACGCCTCGGCCAGGCCCTGCGCCGCGAACAGATCGAGTTTTTCGTCGACGACATCCGCCCGTTCGAGGCCGACCCCAACTTCCACACCGAACCCCTTTCACCGCGCCCCGGCCTGTTCTTCTGTCGCCCGGGGCACCCATTGCTGGCCAAGGACAGCCTGTCGACCAACGACCTGTTCAGCTACCCCCTGGCCAGCGCCCTGCTCGCCCCCGGCGTGCGCAAGCGCCTGGCCAACCTGAGCGGGCGCAGCGATTTCACCCCGCACCTGCAAACCGAGCACCTGGCCGTACTGCGCAGCGTGGTGCTGGCCAGCGATGCCATCGGCACCGCCAGCGAGGAAGCCGTGGCCGAAGACCTGGCCAGCGGCCGCCTGGTGCGCCTGCACTGGCGCAACCTGCCGCCAGCGCTGGAAGTGCTGAGCGTGCGCTGTGGCGTAGTCAGCCGCAGCGGTTACCGGTTGTCGCCGGCGGCGCGAGCGATGATCGAAACGCTGGTGGGGCTGGATATGCCAGTGCGGGCTGCTGCCATTCGCTGAACTGATGATGCTGGCAGGGGCGGTCTATCCTGAGCTATATCGGTCGCCTGTGCCGGCCCTTTCGCGGGTGAACCCGCTCCCACAGGGTCACCACAGTTTCTGAGGGCTGCGCTGTACCTGTGGGAGCGGGTTCACCCGCGAAGAGGCCAGAACAGGCAATACACCCCGATCAGGCAACCAGGGAGGCAAAAACAATGAAGACCCTCGTCGACCACCTGAGCCAATACGCCAGCTACCACCGCGACCCACGCAACATCGCCACCCACTTCGTGGGCATCCCCATGATCGTGCTGGCGGTCACCATCCTGCTGTCGCGTCCTGGCTGGGAGGTGGCGGGCATGTGGCTGTCCCCTGCCCTGCCGGCGGCGGCAGCCTCGGTCTGGTTCTACCTGCGCCTGGACCTGCGCTTCGGCCTGGTGATGGGGTTGTTGCTTGGGCTATGCCTGTGGGTCGGCCAGGTGCTGGCGATGCAGACGACAGCACTGTGGCTCGGCGCCGGGCTGGGTGCGTTCGTGGTGGGCTGGATCATCCAGTTCGTCGGCCATTACTACGAAGGCCGCAAGCCGGCGTTTGTCGACGATGTCAGCGGATTGATCATCGGGCCGTTGTTCGTGGTGGCAGAAGCGGCATTCATGCTCGGCCTGTGCCCGGCCCTGAAGCAAGCCGTGGAAAGCAACGCCGGGCCAGTTGCCATGCGGCAGAAGAATGCGGCCATGTAAACATTCAATGGCCCTATCGCCGGCAAGCCAGCTCCCACAGGGACTGCACTGCCCTCAAGCCTGATGCAATCCCTGTGGGAGCTGGCTTGCCGGCGATAGGGCCGGTACAGGCATTACTGCTGTCGCGACTCCACGCCCAGCTCATCCCATACCGACTCAGCCATGTGGAAGGTGGCATTGGCAGCCGGAATGCCGCAATAAATCGCGCTCTGCATCAGTACTTCCTTGATCTCGTCGCGCGTGACGCCATTGTTGGCCGCCGCGCGCAGGTGCAGCTTCAGCTCGTCATTGCGGTTCATGCCAATCAGCATGGCGATGGTGATCAGGCTACGGGTATGCCGCGGCAGGCCCGGGCGGGTCCAGATGTCACCCCAGGCGTGGCGGGTGATCATCTCCTGGAACTCGTCGTTGAAGTCGTTGAGCTTCTCCAGGCTGCGGTCCACATGGGCATCGCCAAGCACTGCGCGGCGTACTTGCATGCCGGCGTCGTAACGTTGTTTCTCGTCCATGGCGGTATCCTCAGTGGGCCAGCAGGAAGTCGAGCACGCGGCGGCTGAACGCCTCGCCGACCTCGACGTTGGACAGGTGCGCCGCCGGGAAGTCGACGTACTCGGCACCCGTGATACCGGCCTGCATGAAGCGGCCGTGCTCTGGGGTGGTCACCACGTCTTCGGTACCGGCAACGATCAGCGTCGGCACCTGTATGCGGCCCAACTGCTCACGGTAGTCGGCATCGCGCACCGCTGCGCAGTTGCCGGCATAGCCTTGCGGGCTGGTTTGCGCCAGCATCTGGCAGATGCGCTGGGCCTGCGCCGGCTGGGCCTGGGCGAAGCCCGGGGTGAACCAGCGGGCGATGGAAGCATCGCGCAGATCGACCATGGCCTGCTGGCCGCCCTTGAGCACGGTGTCGATACGGGTGTTCCACACCTCGTCGTTGGCGATCTTGGCGGCGGTATTGCACAGGGTCAGGCTGTGCAGGCGCTGGCCGGCATTGATGCCCAGCCACTGGCCGATCAGGCCACCCATCGACAGGCCGACGAAGTGCGCCTTGGCGATATCCAGCCCATCGAGCAAGGCCAGCACGTCACGGCCCAGCTGTTCGATGCTGTAGGGGCCTTCAGTGACCAGCGACCCACCGTGGCCACGGGTGTCGTAGCGCAACACGCGCAAGTGCTGGCTCCACAGTGGAATCTGCGTGTCCCACATGCCCAGGTCGGTGCCCAGCGAGTTGGACAGGACCAGCACCGGGGCGTTTTCCGGGCCATCGATCTGGTAATTCAAAACGCCATCGGCCAGTTGCAAGTGCGCCACAGCGGTCTCCTTCAGGCAGTGAAACGTTGATGTTCGGACACGGCGCGCGCCACCCAGACGCGGGCCTGGCCCAAGTAATGGGCAGGGTCGAGCAAGCGATCGAGTTCTTCGGCGGACAGCTCGGCGCTGACCTGCGGCTCTTCACCCAGTACAGTGCGCAGGTGGCGCTGTTCGGCCACCGCGCGCTGGCAGCACTGCTCCAGCAGGTGGTGGGCGTGGTCGCGGCCCAGGCGCTGGGCGAGGACGATGCTTACCGCTTCGGCCAGCACCAGGCCCTGGGTCAGGTCGAGGTTACGGCGCATGCGCGCGGCATCCACTTCCATGCCCTCGGCAATCACCTGGGCCTGGCGCAGCGCACCGGAGACCAGGCAGCAGATGTCGGGCAGGGTTTCCCATTCGGCATGCCACAGGCCGAGGCTGCGCTCGTGCTCCTGGGGCATGGCGGCAAACAGCGTCGAAACCAGCCCCGGCACGCGGGTCGCGGCGCCGATCAGCACTGCTGCGCCGACAGGGTTGCGCTTGTGCGGCATGGTCGAAGACCCACCCTTGCCCGGCGCGGAAGGCTCGAACAGTTCCCCCGCTTCGGTCTGCATCAGCAGGCTGACATCGCGGCCGAACTTGCCCAGGCTACCGGCGACCAGGCCCAGCACCGAGGCAAACTCCACCAGGCGGTCGCGATGGGTGTGCCAGGGCTGCTCGGGCAGGGTCAGCTTGAGCTGCTCGGCCAAGGCTTCGGCCACCGGCATCGCCTTGCTGCCCAACGCCGCGAGGCTGCCCGAGGCACCGCCGAACTGCAGCACCAGCAGGCGTGGGCGCAGCTCCTGCAGGCGCTGGCGGTGACGGGTCAAGGCGCCCAGCACACCGGCCAGTTTCATGCCCAGGGTCACCGGGGTGGCATGCTGCAACCAGGTGCGCCCCACCAGCGGCGTGTCGGCGTGCTGCAAGGCCTGACGCGACAGGGTATCGGCCAGCTTGCCAAGGTCGGCTTCGATCAGGTCGAGGGCAGCGCGCAGCTGCACGACCAGCCCGGTGTCCATCGCGTCCTGGCTGGTGGCGCCCAGGTGCACGTAGCGCTCGGCCTCGGGCACGCCACTGGCGATCACTTTGCCCAACGCCTTCACCAGCGGGATCGCCGAGTTGCCAGCAGTGGCGATGGCATTGGCCAGCGCGCCAACGTCATAACGCTCGGCGTGGCAAGCCGCCTCGATGGCCGCTACCGCGCTGTGCGGGACCAGCCCGGCAGCCGCCTCGGCCCGTGCCAGCGCCGCTTCGAAATCGAGCATGCCCTGCAGGCGGCCACGGTCGGAGAAGATCTCGCGCATG
The DNA here is from genome assembly GCF_036784815.1 of Pseudomonas sp. TE3-3-F2023. Classification (NCBI taxonomy): domain Bacteria; kingdom Pseudomonadati; phylum Pseudomonadota; class Gammaproteobacteria; order Pseudomonadales; family Pseudomonadaceae; genus Pseudomonas; species Pseudomonas sp. TE3-3-F2023. Next base: position 5,471,226 of record NZ_CP145113.1, read on the forward strand.
GCCGGTGCGGTGAAGTAGGCGTCGAACAGTTGGTTGGTCATGCCACGTCCTCAATCATCGTGGTGCAGGTACGCGGCCTGCTTCGGCAAGCGCAGGCTGAACAGGAAGGCAATCGCCATCATCGCTGTCACGTACCAGTAGAAAGTGTTTTCCATGCCCAAGGTCTTCAGGCCCAGGGCAACGTATTCGGCCGAACCGCCGAACGCCGCGTTGGCCACTGCATAGGCCAGGCCCACACCCAGCGCACGCACCTGCGGCGGGAACATCTCGGCCTTCACCAGGCCGCTGATCGAGGTGTAGAAACTGACGATACACAACGCCAGGGTAATCAGCACGAAGGCCATGAACGGGCTGCTCACGGTTTTCAGCGCCATCAGCAGCGGCACGGTGAACAGCGTCCCCAGGGCGCCGAACAGCATCATCGAATTACGCCGGCCGATGCGGTCGGAGAGCATGCCGAAGAACGGCTGCAGCACCATGAACAGGAATAGCGCGCCAGTCATCACGTAGCTGGCGTTTTTTGCGGTCATGCCGGCGGTGTTGACCAGGTACTTCTGCATGTATGTGGTGAAGGTGTAGAAGATCAGCGAACCGCCCGCGGTATAGCCGAGCACGGTGATGAAAGCCGCCGCGTGGTTGCGGAACAGGCCCTTGATGGTACCGGCGTCCTTGTCCTGGCGGGTTTCGGCGCTGCTGGTCTCATGCAGCGAGCGGCGCAGCATCAACGAGATCAGCGCTGCAATGGCACCGACCACGAACGGTATGCGCCAGCCCCAGGCGCGCAGCTCTTCTTCGGTGAGCAGTTGCTGCAGGATCACCACCACCAGCACCGCCAGCAACTGGCCGCCGATCAGGGTCACGTACTGGAACGAGGCGAAGAAGCCGCGCTGGCCGCGCAGGGCCACTTCACTCATGTAGGTGGCAGTGGTGCCATACTCGCCGCCAACCGACAGGCCCTGGATCAGCCGGGCCAGCAACAGCAACGCCGGGGCCCAGGTGCCGATGCTGGCATAGGTGGGCAGGCAGGCGATCATCAGGGAGCCGAAGCACATCATCAGCACCGAGATCATCAGGGAATTCTTGCGACCATGGCGGTCAGCGAGGCGGCCGAATATCCAGCCACCGATGGGGCGCATCAGAAAACCCGCGGCGAACACGCCTGCCGTGTTCAACAACTGCACGGTGGGGTCGTCGGAAGGGAAGAAAGCCGGAGCAAAGTAGATCGCGCAGAAGGCATAGACGTAGAAGTCGAACCATTCCACCAGGTTGCCTGAAGAGGCACCAACGATAGCGAAGATGCGTTTACTGCGTTCTTCGCCGGTGTAATAGGCTGAGGTCATGGTGAGTTTACTCCTGGAGGGTCGCAGGTAATTCTAGACACACCTGGTAACACACTCGTTCCGCTATCTGGCTGGCAATTGGCCTTGAGTCGCATGTGCCGGCCTCTTCGCGGGTAAACCCGCTCCCACAGGGGATGCGTGGTTCCCTGTGGGAGCGGGTTTACCCGCGAAGAGGCCGGTACAGGTCAAACCCGCTCGATGGCCAGCGCCAAACCTTGGCCTACGCCCACACACATGGTCGCCAGGCCTTTACGCCCACCGCTCTTTTCCAGTTGGTGAAGCGCAGTCAGCACCAGGCGCGCACCACTCATGCCCAGCGGGTGGCCCAGGGCGATAGCACCGCCGTTGGGGTTCACCTGCGGTGCATCGTCGGCCACACCCAGCTCACGCAGCACCGCCAGACCTTGGCTGGCAAAGGCTTCGTTGAGCTCGATCACATCGAAATCATTCACCGCGATGCCCAGGCGCTCGGTCAGCTTGCGCACTGCCGGCACCGGGCCAATGCCCATGACCCGCGGTGCAACACCGGCGCTGGCCATGCCCAGTATCCGGGCACGTGGGGTCAGGCCGTGTTTCTTCACCGCCTCGGCCGAGGCCAGGATCAACGCCGCAGCACCGTCATTCACACCCGAGGCGTTGCCGGCGGTGACGGTCTTGTCCGGGCCGTTGACCGGCTTGAGCTTGGTCAGCGCTTCCAGTGTGGTTTCCGGGCGCAGGTGCTCGTCACGCTCGACGATGGTCTCGCCCTTCTTGTGCGCGATACGCACCGGCACGATCTCTTCGGCGAAGAAACCGGCGGCCTGGGCGGCAGCTGCCTTCTGCTGGCTGCGCAGGGCGAAGGCGTCCTGGTCAGCACGCGAAACCTGGTAATCGTCGGCCACGTTGTCGGCGGTTTCCGGCATGGAGTCCACACCGTACTGGCTCTTCATCAGGGGGTTGATGAAACGCCAGCCGATGGTGGTGTCTTCGAGCTTCATGTTGCGCGAATAGCCACTTTCGGCCTTGCCCATGACGAACGGGGCACGCGACATCGACTCGACGCCGCCGGCAATCGCCAGCTCCATTTCGCCGCTGGCAATGGCGCGGAAGGCGGTACCGATGGCATCCATGCCCGACGCGCAGAGGCGGTTCAGGGTAACGCCCGGAATGCTTTCCGGCAGGCCGGCCAGCAGCAGCGCCATGCGCGCCACATTGCGGTTGTCTTCACCAGCCTGGTTGGCGCAGCCGAAGAATACTTCGTCAACCTGATCCCACTGCACGCTCGGGTTGCGCTCGATCAGCGCCTTCAGCGGCACGGCGGCCAGGTCGTCGGCCCGCACGCCGGCCAGGGCACCGCCGAAGCGGCCGATCGGGGTGCGAATGGCGTCACAGATGAATACGTCGCGCATCAGGCTTCTCCTGCCACCTGGCCGTGGGCCGCGGCGGTACGGGCTTCGAGGTCTCGCAGGGCGGACAGCTCGACTTCGGTCGGTTCGGCAGTGGTCTGCACATCGTCGGCAAAGCGGATCGCCCAGCCAGTGGCGGCGATGATCTGCTCGCGGGTCACGCCCGGGTGGATGGCAGTAACGACGAATTCGTGGGTACCAGCCTCCGGCTCCATGATGCACAGGTCGGTGATGATACCGACCGGGCCGTCGCCTGGCAGGCCAAGGCGTTTGCGCGAGTCGCCGCCTTCACCGTGGCCAACCGAGGTGATGAAGTCCAGCTTGTCGACGAAGGCACGCGGCGACTGCTTGAGGATGATCAGCACCTGTTTGGCGGAACCGGCGATTTCCGGTGCGCCACCGGCACCCGGCAGGCGGGTTTTCGGGGCGTGGTAGTCACCGACCACAGTCGTGTTGATGTTGCCGAAGCGGTCGACCTGGGCGGCGCCGAGGAAGCCGACGTCGATGCGCCCACCTTGCAGCCAGTAGCGGAAGATCTCGCCGGTCGGCACCACGGTGTCAGCGGTTTCGGCCAGCTCGCCGTCGCCGATCGACAGCGGCAGTACGCTTGGCTTGGCGCCGATCGGACCGGACTCGTAAATCAGCACCACGTCTGGCGACGAGGTCAGGCGCGCCAGGTTGGCGGCCTTGGAAGGCAGGCCGATGCCGACGAAGCACACAGCACCGTTACGCAGGCGACGGGCTGCGGCGACGGTCATCATTTCGGAAGTGGAGTAGCTCATTGTGCGGCCTCCGCAGTGCTGGCCAGCTTGGCCTTGAATTCGTTGAAATCGGCAGTGCCACGGATGTAGGTGTCAATCCAGGCGGTGAACGATTCGCGGCTGCGCGCGATCGGGTCCCAGGCCTGGTAGAAGCGGTTGTCACGCTCGTAGTAGCCATGGGCATAGGACGGGTGCGCACCGCCAGGTACCAGGCATACCGCGCTCAGGGCCCAGGTCGGCAGTACGCAGGCGTTCATCGGGGCCTGCAGGTCGTCGACGATTTCTTCGACGGTGACGATGCAGCGCTTGGCGGCCAGGGCGGCTTCCTTCTGCACGCCGAGGATGCCCCACAGCAACACGTTGCCTTTGCGGTCAGCCTTTTGCGCGTGAATCACGGTCACGTCCGGGCGCACCGACGGCACGGCTGCCAGCACTTCACCGGTGAACGGGCAGGTGACGCTCTTGATCAAGGGGTTGACCTTCGGCAGGTCGGAGCCGGCGTAAGCACGCAGCACGGCGAACGGCAGGCCAGAAGCACCGGCGACATAGGCGTTGGCCAGGTCGGCGTGGCTGTGCTCTTCGATTTCGATGGCGTGTGGCCACTGCTTCTCGACGGCATCACGCAGGCGGTGCAGCGAACCGACACCCGGGTTACCACCCCAGGAGAAGATCAGCTTGCTGGCGCAACCGGCGCCGATCAGCTGGTCGTAGATCAGGTCCGGGGTCATGCGCACCAGGGTCAGGTCGCGCTTGCCCTGACGGATGATCTCGTGGCCGGCGGCAGTTGGGATCAGGTGGGTGAAACCTTCGAGGGCGACGGTATCGCCATCCTGGATGAACTGCTTCACGGCTTCGTGAAGCGAGAGAATTGCAGCCATTTGGAGACTCCTGGTCAGGGTGCTTCGGTGAGCTCAGATTAAGGAGACTCTTGGGTGGCTTACAATCCGATAATCGACTATTTGTGCGATTATCGAACCATTTGTTGTCCTGCTACTCATTCACTACCGTGTCGAATTCTTCGCAGCACAAGGCTGGTCCTACAGGGGGGGGCGGCATCGCCTGTGTAGGAGCAGCCTTGTGCTGCGAAGGGCCGCAAAGCGGCCCTCGGGCCTCAGGTTGCGTCAGCGTGGCTCACCAGCCCTTTCACGATCACACCCACGGTCGCCAGCCCTGCCGGCACCAGCAACGCCGTCAGCACCTGTTCGAAGTTCCAGCCCAGCCCCAGCAGCGTGGCACCACTCCAGGCCCCGAGAATCGCGCCGAAACGGCCGATACCCAGCATCCACGATACCCCTGTGGCGCGGCCCTGTGTCGGATAGAAGCGCGCCGCCAGCGAAGGCATCGCCGACTGGGCGCCGTTCACGCACATGCCGGCAACCAGCACCAGCGTGGCCAATACGGTGATGTTGCCCAGGCTCTGCCCCACGGCGTAGGCGAACACCCCGGCCAGCAGATAGAAAATGCCGATCACCTTGTGCGGATTGAAGCGGTCCATGGCCCAGCCCACGCCGACGGCACTCAGCACGCCACCGAACTGGAACAGTGCGCCGATGAAGGCCGCCTGCTCCATGCTCGCGCCACTGTCGCGCATCAAGGTTGGCAGCCAGCTGGTCAGCAGATAGACGATCACCAGGCCCATGAAGTAGGTCAGCCACAACAGCATGGTGCCCATGCCGTAGGTACCGGAGAAGATCAGCGCAAACACGTTGCGCGCGGCCACCGCCTTCTGCTCCGGCACGCTGAAGCTGCCCGCCTCGGCCACCACCTGCGGTGCGATGGGGGACAAGGTCTTGCGCACCTTGTCGGTGCCCCGATTGCGCACCACCAGGAACCGCGCCGACTCCGGCAGCCATACCATCAGCACCAGCGCAAGCAGCAACGGCAGCACGCCACCGATCACCAGCAGGCTGTGCCAGCCGTAGGCCGGGATCATCTTGGCGGAAATGAAGCCCCCACCGGCCATGCCCAGGTTGAAGCCGCAGAACATGCTGGTCACCAGCAGCGACTTGAGGCGTTCGGGGGTGTACTCAGACAGCAGCGTGGTGGCGTTGGGCATGCCTGCGCCAAGGCCCAGGCCGGTCAGGAAGCGCAACACCAGCAACTGCTCGACGTTGGTGGCATAGGCCGAGGCAAGGCTGAAGCCGCCAAATACCAACACAGCGCCCACCAGTACGCCCTTGCGGCCAAAACGGTCCGCCAGCGGGCCGGAGCCGAGGGCGCCGAAAACCATGCCGATCAATGCGGCACTCATGACCGGGCCGAGGCTGGCGCGGTCAATTCCCCAATCCTGTGACAGGGCCGGGGCTATGAAGCCCATGGCCGCAGTATCGAGGCCATCGAGGAAGACGATCAGGAAGCACAACAACACCACCCGCCATTGGTAGCGAGACAGCGGCTGCTGATTGATGAACGACTGGACGTCGAGGCTTTTGCCGACGTTGGTTTGCGCTTGGTTCATTATTGTTATCCGGAATGAGGGGCACAGCCAGGCCACTGCACGCGTTAAACCGGTACAGAGGACAGTAGTTTGAGGGAATGCGGCCGGCGTCAGCCTGGATATAACGGTACTGCGCGCGGGTGCGGCCGCGGCAGCGAGGGGACAGTATTCATGTAAGTGCCTCTTATTATGCTTTTCTTGTTCGGTCGGCACAGCCAACCGTTGCGAGAGACATTAATCAGCGGGCGGTGGTGGCGCAATTGACAGCGAACGACACTGTGCGTTTATCGCACAGGAAAGGGTTTTGCCTGTTCCAGATTTGAAAGGGGGCGCTTTGCGGCCCCCTGCAGGCTCAACCAAACAACTGATGGCAAAGGTCCCGGCTTGCCGCCAGCAGGATCGGCAAGAACCGTTGCTCCAGTTCACTGCGCGTCACCCGCCCGACATGGGTACTCACGTTCAATGCCGCCAACACCTGCCCCGAGGCGTCATACACCGGCACCGCAATCGAACGCAGCCCTTGCTCCAGCTCCTGGTCCACCACGCACCAGCCCTGGGCGCGCACCTGCTGGATACAGGCGAACAGTGACTCGGGGTCATGCAAGGTACGACTGGTACGCGCCTTCAGGTCGGCACGTTCCAGGTATTCACGCAGGCTGGTGTCGTCCATGGCCGCCAACAAAATGCGCCCCATCGACGTGCAATAGGCCGGCAGGCGCCCGCCCACCGACAGGTCGACCGAAATCAGCCGCTCCACGGTGGCCGAACGGGCTATATAAAGAATGTCGTCACCTTCGAGCGTGGCCATGTTGGCCGCCTCGTGCAGCTGATCGCTGATGCGGTCCAGGTATGGCTGGGCAGAAATCGCCAGCGGCGTCGAGGACAGGTATGCATGCCCCAGCGTCAGCACTTTGGGCAACAGCGAATAGGTGCGCCCGTCGGTGGTGGCATAACCCAGCTTGATCAATGTGTGCAGGCAACGGCGTACCGCCGCACGAGGGATTTCGGTGCGGTGGCTGATCTGGGCGATGGTCAGGTGACGCTTGCGTTCCTGAAAGGCCTGGATCACTGCCAGGCCTCGCGCCAGGGAGGTCATGAAGTCCGGGTCGCCGGTAAAGGCCTGGATGCGCTTTGCCGGGGAAGCCACGATCGGCGGTGCCAGGGCTGCCGAGGCAGATCGCCCCTGCTCCGGGTTGCCCGACTCTGGATTGACGGAATCGTTGGCCAGGGTTTCGTCACTCATCGCACACCTCGAAAAAAACGCCCACTCGTGCGATTATCGAACAAACGGCCGATAATCGCAATTGACCGCTGACACTTTTACTTATACCTTTCTCATGCCACTTGTGGCTTCTTTGGAGAGACTGGTCAGGTACCCACCGTAGAAGTCCCCAGGCAACGGCCTCGCCTTTTGGCGAGGCCGTTTTTATTTACTCTCCCGTAGACGGTCCCGCTGCTGCACTGCAACGAACTTTTGTCCGTCTTGCCTTTCAAACTTGTACGAAAGGCCCAAACTGTTGTCGGATGCATTCCCTTACTTGCGTCTGGTGATGTCAGGGCTGGGTAAATAACGATGTTCGGCGAAATATCGGTTGCTATAATCGATTGCGCAGGCCTCGACGATGCCGTGGTAATGGAACCTTCCGCTGTATCAAGCCGTTGCGGCCAGCAAGGCATGTGCACGCTGCACACGTAGAACAACAGTCATCAAACTTAATTCAGGTACTACTGTGACGAAAGATGAACTGCGCGCGGAACTCGAGCGCCAGGCTGAACGTTACAAGGATGTTTACGGTGGCGAAGTCACCACTTACGCCGCACAACCGGATCCGGAACGCAAACCATGGCGCAAGCGCGCGAGCGTGCGCGACCAGGCCTTCAGCCAGGAACTGGAACGTATGGAAAAGGAACTGCGCAGCGACACTCCCTGACCCCGGGACCACGCCAGCGCGTCGTCGCCCGGCCAGCCCGGGCGCGGTCGATCTTTACTGTCTGGCCGAAGGTGAAATGGAATTACACAAATTTCATACGACCGTTTGAAAAGAAGCGAAGCGGTTTTTTGCTTAATTTTTTGCCGGTTTTCGCCAGGTTTCGCGCGTTTTAGCGGACATTTCCCTGCCTCGACGTCGCGCCGTGCACATAACGCTCCCGAAAGGAAGATTGCCGTCGGTCTGTCGCAGATGCATCGATTGCCAAGGTTTTCTGGCATAATCCCGCCCCCCTAAGACCGCCAGACAACCTTCATGATCGAATTATTCAGCGGACTGGATGCCTGGGTGTTGGTGAGCCTGCTGCTCGCCTTGACCTTCGTGCTCGCCTTCGAGTTCATCAATGGCTTTCATGACACCGCCAACGCGGTAGCTACCGTCATCTATACCAAAGCCATGCCGCCGCACCTCGCCGTGTTCTTTTCCGGCGTGTTCAACTTCCTTGGCGTTCTGCTCGGCGGTGTCGGGGTGGCCTATGCCATCGTGCACCTGCTGCCGGTAGAGCTGCTGATCAACGTGAACACCGGACACGGCCTGGCCATGGTCTTCTCGCTGCTGGCTGCGGCCATCACCTGGAACCTGGGCACCTGGTACTTCGGTATCCCCGCCTCCAGCTCGCACACGCTGATCGGCTCCATTCTCGGCGTCGGCCTGGCCAATGCCCTGATCAACGACATCCCGCTGGGCGACGGTGTCAACTGGCAGAAGGCGATCGACATCGCCATGTCGCTGGTGGTCTCGCCGATGGCCGGCTTCGCCGTTGCCGCACTGGTACTGATCGGCCTGAAGTGGTGGCGCCCGCTGTCGAAGATGCACAAGACCCCCGAGCAACGCCGCAAGCTCGACGACAAGAAGCACCCGCCGTTCTGGAACCGCCTGGTACTGGTGGTTTCGGCCATGGGCGTAAGCTTCGTGCACGGCTCCAACGACGGCCAGAAAGGTATCGGCCTGATCATGCTGGTACTGATCGGCATCGTCCCGGCCAAGTTCGTCCTCGACCTGAACAGCACCACCTACCAGATCGAGCGTACCCGCGACGCCACACTGCACATGAGCCAGTTCTACCAGCGCAACGCCGCCACCCTGGGCGAGTTCCTGGCGCTGGGCAAGGCCAAGGCCAGCGACCTGCCAGAGCAGTTCAGCTGCAACCCACAGCAGACCGAGCCGACCATTGCCGCGCTGCAGTCCTCGCTGCAGGGCGTGACCGACTACCACAGCCTGAGTGCCGACAAGCGTGTCGAAGTGCGCCGTTACCTGCTGTGCCTGGACGACACGGCGAAGAAGGTTGGCAAGCTGCCAGGCCTGGAAGCCCGTGAAAAGGCCGACCTGGAAAAACTGCGCAAAGACCTGACCGCCACCACCGAGTATGCCCCGTTCTGGGTGATCGTGGCCGTCGCCCTGGCCCTGGGCCTGGGTACCATGGTCGGCTGGAAGCGCGTGGTACTGACCGTTGGCGAGAAGATCGGCAAGCAGGGCATGACCTATGCCCAGGGCATGTCCGCGCAGATCACCGCGGCTTGCGCCATCGGCATGGCCAACATCTTCGCCCTGCCGGTATCGACCACCCACGTGCTGTCGTCCGGTGTGGCCGGCACCATGGTCGCCAACAAGAGCGGCTTGCAAGGCGGCACCGTGAAGACCATCCTGCTGGCCTGGGTACTGACCCTGCCGGCATCGATGGGCCTGGCGGCCGGCCTGTTCTGGCTGGCGTCCAAAGCCATTGGCTGAGTGATACCGCAACAAGAAGAAGGCGCCTGACGGGCGCCTTTTTCATAGGTGTCATTCCTGTACCGGCCCTATCGCCGGCAAGCCAGCTCCCACAGGTATTGCACCGCCCGCAAGGCCTGTGCAGTACCTGTGGGAGCTGGCTTGCCGGCGATAGGGCCGGTACAGGCAAACTACCTTTTCTTGCCCCCCAGCAACGACCCCATCAACCCACGCACCAACTGCCGCCCCAGCTGGTTGGCCGCCTGGCGCACCGCCGACTTGATGGCCTGCCCTGCCGCACTCTGCAAGAACTCACCGGCCTTGTCGGCAAAGCTTTCTTCATCTGCCTTGGGTTGCGGCGCGGGCTCCACCGGCTCGCCCTTGCGCTGGGTCAGCATCTCGTACGCCGACTCTCGGTCCACCGGCTTGTCGTAACGCCCCGCCAGCGGCGAACTGGCAATCAGCGCACTGCGCTCAGCCGCACTCAACGGCCCGATACGCGACTGCGGCGGTGCAATCAGTACCCGCTGCACCATCGCCGGCGTGCCCTTCTCTTCCAGCGTCCCTACCAGTGCCTCGCCAATGCCCAGTTCAGTCAGCACCGCCAGGGTGTCGAACGCCGGGTTGGGGCGGAAGCCATCAGCCACCGCCCGCAGCGACTTCTGCTCCTTGGCGGTAAACGCCCGCAAGCCATGCTGGATGCGCAAGCCCAACTGGGCCAACACCGCATCTGGCAAATCCCCCGGCGATTGGGTGACGAAGTACACCCCCACGCCCTTGGAGCGGATCAGCCGCACCACCTGCTCCAGGCGATCCTGCAATGCCTTGGGCGTATCGTTGAACAACAAGTGCGCTTCATCGAAGAACAACGCCAGCACCGGCTTGTCGGCATCACCGCGCTCGGGCAGCTGCTCGAACAACTCGGCCAGCAGCCACAACAGGAAGGTCGCGTAGACCTTCGGTGCATCGTGAACCAACCGGCTGGCGTCCAGCAGGTGGATACGCCCACGGCCATCCGGGTCTGGCCGCAGGAGGTCCTCGAGCTGCAACCCCGGTTCACCGAACAACGCCTCGGCGCCCTGCTGCTCCAAGGTCGCCAACCGCCGTAACAGCGCCTGAGTGGAGGCCGTGGTCATCAGCGCGCTGTCTTCACCCAGCAGTTGCGGGTTGTCCTTCAGATGCGCCAGCAGCGCCTTGAGGTCCTTGAGGTCGAGCAGCAGCAGGCCTTCACGGTCGGCCACCTTGAACGCCGCGTACAGCGCCGCCTGTTGGCTGTCGGTCAGTTCCAGCAGGTTGCCCAGCAGCAGCGGCCCCATTTCACTGAGGGTGGTACGCAGCGGGTGACCGGACTGCCCGGCAATGTCCCACAGGCTCACCGGGTAAGCCCTGGGCCTGTGCCCCAGCCAGGGCATGCCGGCGATGCGCTCGGCCACCTTGCCCTGCGGCGCACCAGCAGCGCCCAGGCCGCAAAGGTCGCCTTTGACATCGGCGGCGAACACCGCGACCCCCGCATCACTGAACGCTTCCGCCAGATGCTGCAGGGTAACGGTCTTGCCAGTACCCGTTGCACCCGCTACCAGGCCATGGCGGTTGGCCAGCCTCATGGCTTGCCCAACCGGCTGGCCATCCGGACCAGCACCTACAACGATGGTCGAAAATTCCGACATCTCTTAATCCTCTGCTCAAGCTTTAGCGTAATTCGGCCGATACCTGTGGGTGATATTCGCCTTAATAGAGAGGAACAACCGAAAAGGGACTTTTTCGGGATGTTGCACTGCTTTGCGACTCCACGCATGCAAACGCCTGATATGAAACCTTAGCGGAACCGATTACGCCATGAACAAAAGCCTTCGTTTCAGCCACAAGATTCTTTTGGCAGCGTCACTGATCGTGATACTCGCCTTCAGCCTTTTCACGCTCTACAACGATTACCTCCAGCGTAATGCGATCCGCGAGGACCTCGAAAACTATCTGGCTGAAATGGGCGCTTCCACTTCGACCAATATCCGCAACCTGTTCGAAGGCCGTATCAAGCTGGTGGAAAACCTGGCACAGAACATAGCCCAGGACCCGACCAACGCCGAAACCCTGATGGGCCAGAATGCACTGATTTCCAGCTTCCTCACCGTCTACCTGGGCAAGGTCGACGGTGGCTTCAGCGTGCGCCCTGACTCGAAAATGCCCGACGGCTACGACCCACGCACCCGTCCCTGGTACAAGGACGGCATGAACGCCGCTGGCGCAACCCTGACCGAGCCGTACATCGACATGACCACCAACAAGATGGTCATCGGCATCCTCAGCAAGGTTTCCGCCGGTGTCGGCGTGGTCGGTGGCGACCTGGCCCTGGACGGCCTGGTGCAGATCATCAACTCGCTGAACTTCGGCGGCATGGGCTATGCCTTCCTGGTCAACGACCAAGGCAAGATCCTGGTGCACCCGGACAAAGACCTGGTGATGAAGTCACTGTCCGACCTGTTCCCGCAGCACACGCCGAAACTGACAGGTGAGCTGACCGAAGTGCAGAGCGAAGGCCAGGCCCGCCTGCTGACCTTCACCCCGATCACCGGCCTGCCGTCGGCCAACTGGTACATCGGCCTGTCGGTGGACAAGGACAAGGCCTTCTCGATGCTCAGCACCTTCCGCACCTCGGCGGTGATCGCCACGCTGGTGGCGGTGGTGATCATCATCGGCCTGCTCGGCCTGCTGATCCGTGTGCTGATGCAGCCGCTGCACACCATGACCCGCGCCATGGAAGACATCGCCGAAGGTGAGGGCGACCTGACCAAGCGCCTGCTTATCCACAACCACGACGAATTCGGCATCCTGGGCAGCGCCTTCAACCGTTTCGTCGAGCGTATCCACAGCTCGATCCGCGAAGTGTCCTCGGCCACCGAGCAGGTCAACGAAGTAGCCCTGCGGGTCATCAGTGCCTCGAACTCGTCAATGACCAACTCCGACGAACAGTCCAACCGCACCAACAGCGTGGCCGCCGCCATCAACGAACTGGGCGCTGCCGCCCAGGAAATTGCCGGCAACGCCGCCCAGGCTTCGCAGCATGCCAGTTCGGCGCGGTTGCTGGCCGAAGAAGGGCAGCAGGTGGTGGAACGCAACATTGCGGCAATGAACCGCCTGTCCGACCTGATCGTCACTTCCAGCGCGCACATCGAGACGCTGAACAGCAAGACCGTCAACATCGGCCAGATCCTCGAGGTGATCACCAGCATTTCCCAGCAGACCAACCTGCTGGCGCTGAACGCGGCCATCGAAGCGGCCCGCGCCGGTGAAGCCGGGCGTGGTTTTGCGGTTGTCGCCGATGAAGTACGCAACCTGGCGCACCGCACCCAGGAGTCTGCGCAACAGGTGCAGACCATGATCGAAGAACTGCAGGTCGGCGCGCGCGAATCGGTCGAGACCATGGACCAGAGCCAGCGCCACAGCCAGGACAGCATGCAGATCGCCAACCAGGCCGGTGAGCGGCTGGACAGCGTTACCGTGCGCATCGGCGAGATCGACGGCATGAACCAGTCGGTGGCCACCGCCACCGAAGAGCAGACTGCCGTGGTCGAGGCGATCAACATGGACATCAACGAGATCAACATGCTCAACCAGGAAGGCGTGGAAAACCTGCAGGCTACCCTTCGCGCCTGCTCTGACCTGGAGCAGCAGGCCGGCCGCCTGAAGCACCTGGTGGGCAGCTTCCGCATCTGATCGCAAACCGCGTCGCCTGCTTCGCGGGTAAACCCGCTCCCACAGGATCTCCGTCACTCTTGAATGCGTGGTGATCCATGTGGGAGCGCTCAAGCCCGCGAAGAAGCCCGTACCGCTCCCCCGCCTTCCCCGCCCCACCCAACCCCGATCGAACAAACTATCCTTCTGATAGGTCAACCTTTAGGCGCGTCATCGCCGGCCCGTTAGCGCCGGATGACAGACCCGAAGACGATCCCGGAGGGATGCTGATCGTGCACATCGCCGACATCACCATGTTCTACGCCCCCGCCAGTGGCGGCGTACGTACCTATCTTGATGCCAAACACCACCGCCTCGACGCCATCCAGGGCGTCCGCCACAGCTTGCTGATACCCGGTGCCAGCGCCCAGCACGCCGATGGCATCTACCAGGTGCCCGCACCGCCGCTGCCGTTCGGCAATGGCTACCGCTTCCCGGTGCGCCTGGCCCCCTGGTGCAATGTGCTGCGCAGGCTCAAGCCCGACCTGATCGAAGTCGGCGACCCCTACCTGACCGCCTGGGCTGCGCTGGAAGCGCGGCGCAAGCTCGATGTGCCGGTGATCGGCTTCTACCATTCCGACCTGCCGCTGCTGGTCAGCAACCGCATGGGCAACTGGTTCACACCCAATGTCGAGGCCTATGTCAGCAAGCTGTACGGCAATTTCGACCGGGTCCTGGCCCCCAGCCAGGTCATGGCCGACAAGTTGCGCCGCCTGGGGGTGCGCGATGTGCACGTGCAGCGCCTGGGCGTCGACCTGGCCACCTTCCACCCCAGCCAGCGCGACCCGAAGCTGCGTGCCGAACTGGGCATTGCCGACACCAGTCGCCTGCTGATCTACGCCGGCCGTGGCTCGCGGGAAAAGAACCTGCCGGTACTGCTCGAGTGCATGCGGCACCTGGGCCCCCCCTACCACTTGCTGCTGGTGGGCTCGAACATGCCGGCCAACGTGCCGCAGAACGTCAGTGTGATCGATCACTTCTGCCCGGCACCAGAAGTCGCCCGGCTGATGGCCAGCGCCGACCTGCTGGTGCACGCCGGCGACCAGGAAACCTTCGGCCTGGTCATTCTCGAAGCGATGGCCAGCGCCACGCCGGTGGTGGCGGTGCGCGCCGGTGCTTTCGGCGAAATCGTCAACGAACAGTGCGGGCGCTTGTGCCGCCCCAACGATAGCCAGGCCATGGCGACCGCCGTGCAAGAGGCATTCGAGGCTGGCGTACGCAAGCTCGGGGCTCAGGCCCGACGCCATGCCGAGCAGCAGTATTCGTGGGACCACGTGGTCGCCGGCCTGCTGCAGCACTACCAGGCCGTGCTTGGCCACCAGCCACAGGTCCGCGCCCATGGCTGAGCCACTGTCGGCAGCACGCAGCCTGATGCTGGTGCTGCACGATGTCGCGCCCGAGACCTGGCCCGACTATCAACCCTTCGTCCAGGCCGTCGACGCCATCGGCGGCATCCCCATGACCTGGCTGGTGGTGCCGGACTTCCACCACCGCAACCCGCTGCAGCGCTCGCCCACCTTCTGCCGCGTGCTCGAACGGCGCCTGGCCCAGGGTGACGAGCTTGCCCTGCACGGTTTCTACCATGCCGACAACGGCCCGCCACCGCGCACGCCCGGTGAGTACTTCATGCGCCGCATCTATACCCATGAAGGCGAGTTCTACGCTCTCGACCAGCAGCAGGCCCTGCAACGCCTGGAGCACGGCTTGGCCGTGTTCGCGCAGCAGGGCTGGCCGGTGGCTGGCTTCGTCGCACCTGCCTGGCTGATGAGCGAAGGCACCCGCCAGGCATTGCGCCGCCTGCCGCTGCGCTACACCAGCACGCCACAGCACTTGTACCGTTTACCGGACTTCACCGCGATCAAGGCTCCGGGGCTGGTCTGGAGCGCCCGCAGCGCTTGGCGCCGCGGCCTGTCACGGGTGCTGTGCGACTGGCAATGCCGGCGCTGGCGTGACGCCCAGACCCTGCGACTGGGCCTGCATCCGGTGGATATGCGCCATCGCGCGTCCCGCGACTATTGGCTGAACACCCTGCACACGCTACTGGCGCAGGGGCGCGAGCCCCTGACCAAGTCCACCTGGCTCGACCGCCAGGCCAGCGTATGAGCCGCCTGGCCTGGCTGGCCCTGGCACTGCTCGGCGCCGTGCTGGTGCCGGCCCTGCTCGGTGGCAGCGAGCTGCTACCGAGGCTGCAGCGCTTCGCCCCCAGCCTGATGCTGACCCTGCTGGGCATGATCCTGCTGTGCTGGGTCATAAACGCCATGCGCCTGCGCCTGCTGCTCGGCCAGCAAGGCGCAAGGCTTGGGCGCCTGCGCAGCCTGGGTGTGGTGATGGCCACCGAGTTCGCCATCTGTACCACCCCAGGCGGCAGCGGCGGCCCCTTGACCCTGATGGCCCTGCTGGCACGCGACCGGATCGGCCCGGCGCGCAGCGGCGCGGTGTTTGCCATGGACCAGCTGAACGACCTGGTGTTCTTTTTCTGCGCGATGCTGGCGATTGCCGGCTATGCACTGTTCCACAGCCTGGGCCACAGCCAGGAAAGCATGTTGCTGGGCAGCGCGTTGCTGCTGTGCACGGCACTGACCCTGGTGATCGGCCTGCTTCGCTACCGGCGCACGGTGATGCGTGTGAACGGCAGGCTGCTGCGCCGCCTGGGCATGAGCCGCCAGCGCAAGCGGCGCTGGGCGCGCAAACTGCTGCGCTTCATCGACGCACTGTCGCAGACCTGGCGCCTGCCCAAGCGTACGCTGACCCTGGTGTTCACCCTGACCTGCGCCCACTGGGGCCTGCGCTACAGCGTGTTGTATCTGGTATTGAGGGGATTGGGGGTAGACCTGGCGTGGATCCCCAGCTTTCTGGTACAGATGCTGTCGCTCAGTGCCGGCCAGTTCAGCTTGCTGCCTGGCGGTGCCGGTGCCGCCGAGCTGACTTCGGCGAGCCTGCTGACGCCACTGGTGGGCAGTTCGACTGCGGCTGCGGCGATCCTGATATGGCGGGCGGTCACTTACTACTTTTATCTGCTGGCGGGTGGGCCGGTGTTCGTGTGCCTGCTGGCGCGCCCGCTGATGGAGCGCTGGCGGCGTCAGGCGGGTTGAGCTGCTGCCAAAGTTCGGCGGCGCCGGGGAAATCGGTGCCATCGGTGTCGGCCAGGGCTTCGGGGTCGTAGCGGGCCAGGCAGCCTTCGCCGAGGGTGGGCGGCAGTGAGGCGGTGGGGTTGTTGCGGGTCTTAGCCATTGCGTATGCCTCAGGATTGCCGGGGGCGCCTTGCGCCCCTTTCGCGACACAAGGCCGCTCCTACAGGAGTTACGCGACGTAGTGCCGGTACGCGATCCCTTGTAGGAGCGGCCTTGTGTCGCGATGGGCTGCAAAGCAGCCCCAGAACCTCACAGGCAACCAGTCTGTATCAGTCAAACACCACAGTCTTGTTGCCATGCACCAGCACCCGGTCTTCCAGGTGATAACGCAGGCCACGGGCCAACACCATCTTCTCCACATCACGGCCAAAGCGGACCATGTCGTCGATGCTGTCGGCATGGCTGACACGCACCACGTCCTGCTCGATGATCGGGCCGGCGTCCAGCTCTTCGGTGACGTAGTGGCAGGTCGCACCGATCAGCTTCACACCACGCAGGGCGGCCTGGTGATACGGCTTGGCGCCGACGAACGACGGCAGGAAGCTGTGGTGGATGTTGATCACCTTTTCAGCATAGTCCTGGCACAGTTGTGGCGGCAGGATCTGCATGTAGCGGGCCAGCACTACCACGTCGGCGGCGTGCTCCTGCACCAGGCGCGATACTTCGGCAAAGGCCGGGGCCTTGTCCTTGGGGTCGACCGGTACATGGAAGAACGGGATACCGTGCCACTCGACCATGCTGCGCAGGTCGTTGTGGTTGGAGATCACGCAAGGGATCTCGCAGTCCAGCTCATCGGTGTGCCAGCGGTGCAGCAGGTCGGCCAGGCAGTGCGACTCGCGGCTCGCCATCAGCACCACGCGCTTTTTCTGCGCCGAGTCGGTAATGCGCCAGGTCATGGAGAACTCTTCGGCGATCGGCGCAAACGCCTCGCGGAAGGCTTCGATACCGAACGGCAGCGATTCGGCGCGGATTTCATGGCGCATGAAGAACCAACCGCTCTGCTCATCGGAGTGGTGGCTGGCTTCGTTGATCCAGCCATTGTACAAGGCCAGGAAATTACTGACTTTCGCCACGATGCCAACACGGTCGGGGCAGGCGATCACCAGACGATAGGTGCGCATGAATGAGACTCCAGAACTTCGCAAAGGCGCTCATTCTAGCGGCCCGACAGGAAAAACGCAGTATTGATTGCAGCGGCCGTGGTCTGTGTTTCTGACGAGATGTACCGCCGCCATTGTCTGACAGACATGACGAAATGCAGGGTTAATTGTAAATTTTTGTTCACGTAGAGAAATGGTTGTCACACCTTAGTTAACAGTTAATTGCCCAACAATATGTTTACTTGCGAGTATTGCCTGTCTATTATTGCCCCACACATTTCTGAACACGCATTAAGGAACACTCCATGTCCCTGATCAACGAGTACCGCGCTACCGAAGAAGCCATCAAGGAACTTCAGGCCCGCCTGGCCAACCTGTCGCAGGATGACAAGCTGAAGAAAGAACTGGAGTTCGAAGGCAAACTGCGCACACTGATGGGCGAGTACTCCAAGTCGCTGCGCGACGTGATTGCCCTGCTCGACCCAGAGTCGAAACTGAGCAAGGCACCACGTGGTGCGGTCAAGACTACCGCCACCAAGCGTGCGCGCAAGGTCAAGCAATACAAGAACCCGCACAACAATGAAGTGATCGAAACCAAAGGCGGCAACCACAAAACCCTGAAAGAATGGAAAGCCAAGTGGGGTGGCGATGTGGTTGAAAGCTGGGCGACCCTGCTGGACTGATTGTCCGCATACGCCTGCTGCTTATCGCAACAAGAACGCCGGCATATTGCCGGCGTTTTTGTTTGTCCGCATTTTGTGTCAGCACTCAGCCAATTGCAAACTGTGCCTGCAATTGCCGAGCATGTACCTGCCACGCCTCCAGCACACGCCGCCCCGCCTCGTCGGCGCCCTCCCAGGCCTGCTGCCGCGCCTGTTCGAAGTCGCCCAGCGTGTTCGGCGCGCCCCAATGCGGGTCGCTCAGGCGCTGCTGGCAGAAGCTGAACCAGCGTTGCCGCTCTTCGCCGGTCAGGGTCTCGGGGAAGTTGCGCGCCCGATAGCGGAACAACAGTTCAGGCAGGCGCGGGTCATCGAACATCCACTGCCCACGGCCCAACTGCGCCGGTTCCAGTGCACGTACTTGCTCGCATAAGCGGCGGTCACGGTCCCTCAGAAAACCGTCATACAATTGTTGTTCCGGGTCTACACTCGGGGCGAAGTCTTCCTTTCCGTAGATGTGTTGCAGTTTGTCTTGCCATTGGGCCTGTTGCCTGGCCAATTCTTCGCCGCGCAATTGTAACAATGTCAAGTCCAGACCCAACCGTTGTTGATCGACCGGGCGCAATACCGAAAGTGGCGCCAGCACCGGGCAGCGATTGATCTGCACCAGTTTGAGCGGCACGGGTAATTCGCCTTCGGCCAGTTCTTCATGGCGGGTATACAAACGCTGGCGTAGAACTTCAGCACTTTCCCGTATTAACGGTAGGGTTTCCTGATGCAGGTCGCACACAATCAGTGCATTGCGATTATGCGGGTGCCAGGCCAATGGCAATACGACACCAAGGTAATTGCGTGCCGCCGAGAAGCGCCCGGATATATGCACCAGCGGCTGCAACAAACGGATCTGCTCCATCACTTTATGCTTGCTGCGCAACTGGAACAGCCAGTCATACAACTTGGGCTGTTTCTGCCGGATCAGGCGGGCCAGGGCGATGGTTGCCCGCACGTCGGAAAGCGCTTCGTGGGCATGCCCGTGGTCGATGCCATTGGCCTTGCTCAGAAGCTCCAGGCGCAGGCTGGTGCGCCCGTCCTGTTGCGGCCACTCGATACCGTCCGGGCGCAATGCATAGGCCGTGCGTACGATGTCGATCAGGTCCCAGCGGCTGTTACCGCCCTGCCACTCTCGGGCATAAGGGTCGAAAAAGTTGCGGTACAGGCTGTAGCGGGTCACTTCGTCGTCGAAGCGCAGGGTGTTGTAGCCGGCGCCACAGGTTCCAGGGTGCGCCAGTTGTGCGTGCACCCGGGTCATGAACTCGGCTTCGCACAGGCCCTGCTCGGCCAGCAGTTGCGGGGTGATGCCGGTCACCAGGCAGGCGGCCGGGTGCGGGAGGATATCGTCGGAGGGACGGCAATAGAGGCTGATCGGCTCGTCGATTTCGTTGAGGTCGAAGTCGGTGCGCACGCCGGCCACCTGCAGCGGCCGGTCGCAGCGCGGGTTGATGCCGGTGGTTTCGTAGTCGTGCCAGAAAATGCTGGAGGTCACGGGGTCGTCCTGTATCGAGGTCGACCCGATTCTAGCGCGATTCCAGCGAGCTCGGCCCGTTGGCTCCGCAGGCTCAGACAGAGGCGTTGGCGGGGTGGAAACTGAAATAGTCGCGCAACGAGCGGACGAATTCGTCGTACTCGCGGGGCGCCTGCAGCAGCATGAAACCCGAATCGTAGTGCCCGGGCGTCTGGTCTTCACGGCACCACAGGCAGCTGGCGGTAAGGTTGACGAACTGATGCCCGCCACCCAGCAGCGGCAGGCGTAATTGCAGATCGTAGTCGGGCCCGACCAGCACAGGTAGCTGGCTTATCAGCATCAGCCCGTCTTCGGAGGCGTTGCCTAGCTGGCCGATGGCCTGGCCGGTAATGCGGTTGAACACCTTGAGAACACAAGGCAGCTGATGGCGTTCGATGTGGCGCTTGTTGAACATGATCGCAAGTGCAGTCCGTATCCGATGCCAGGAATACGTGGAACTGGCGGTTGTTGTAACAGCTGAGTTACAGATTAGCGCAGCACGCGCGGCAAATCCCGTGAAATAAATCACACCTTGGTGTTAACGCCAAGGTGCGGCGGTCACCGGGTTTGCCACAGCGGCTTCGGCGCCGCGCAGATGGCCGAGTTTCTCCAGGGTCTGCAGGCGTGCCTGGGCGCGATAGGCGTATTCATTGCCCGGGTACTGCTGGATCAGGTACTGGTAGGTCTGCGCGGCATCCACATACAAGGCCTGGCGCTCGAGGCACTGGCCGCGCAGCAGCGACACCTCGGGGTGGATGAACGGTCGCGCACGGCTGGTGCGGTCGACTTGCGACAGCTCGAGCATGACCCGTGCGCAATCGCCACGGTCGTAGGCGCGGTAGGCATTGTTCAGGTGGTGGTCCATGGACCAGCGGGTGCAGCCGACGGCGCTGGCCGCCAGGGCTAAAACGATCAGGGCTCGCATGGGGGTCTCCTTTGATGCCAGTGTATCGGCCTTTGCCGGCAAATCTTCACACCCTTTTGCAAGGATACCCTGCCCGTTCAAATGCCACCCTGCCTTGGTTGCAGGTAGTGCAACGGAACAATGACTACAGCGAGATTCAGGAGTAGCCTTTCGCTGCGCTTCACTATAGGAGTCTGTGCATGAGCATCCGCCGTACCAAAATCGTCGCCACCCTTGGCCCCGCCAGCAACTCGCCGGAAGTGATCGAACAGCTGATCCTCGCCGGCCTGGACGTGGCACGCCTGAACTTCTCCCACGGCACTCCGGACGAGCACAAGGCCCGCGCGCGCCTGATCCGTGACATCGCCGCCAAGAACGGCCGCCATGTTGCACTGCTGGGCGACCTGCAGGGTCCGAAGATCCGCATCGCCAAGTTCGCCAACAAGCGCATCGAATTGAAGATCGGTGACAAGTTCACCTTCTCCACCGCCCACCCGCTGACCGAAGGCAACCAGGACATCGTCGGTATCGACTATCCCGACCTGGTCAAGGACTGCGGTGTTGGTGACGAATTGCTGCTCGACGATGGCCGCGTGGTGATGCGCGTCGAAACCGCCACTGCAGATGCCCTGCACTGCGTGGTGATCATCGGTGGCCCGCTGTCGGACCACAAAGGCATCAACCGTAAAGGTGGCGGCCTGACCGCACCGGCTCTGACCGAGAAAGACAAGGCCGACATCAAGCTGGCCGCGGAAATGGACCTGGACTACCTGGCCGTGTCCTTCCCGCGTGACGCCAGCGACATGGAATACGCGCGCAAGCTGCGTGACGAAGCCGGCGGCAGCGCCTGGCTGGTGGCCAAGATCGAACGCGCCGAAGCGGTGGCCGACGACGAAACCCTCGACAAGCTGATCCTGGCCTCCGACGCCGTCATGGTCGCCCGTGGCGACCTGGGCGTGGAAATCGGCGACGCCGAACTGATCGCCATCCAGAAGAAGATCATCCAGCACGCCCGCCGCAACAACAAGGCGGTGATCGTGGCGACCCAGATGATGGAGTCGATGATCCAGAACCCGATGCCGACCCGTGCCGAAGTGTCCGACGTGGCAAACGCCGTGCTGGACAACACCGACGCGGTGATGCTGTCGGCCGAGAGTGCCGCCGGTGCCTACCCGATCGAAGCCGTCCAGGCCATGGCCCGCATCTGCCTGGGTGCCGAAAAGCACCCGACCAGCCAGAAGTCCAGCCACCGCCTGCACACCACCTTCGAGCGCTGCGACGAGAGCATCGCGCTTGCCGCCATGTACACCGCCAACCACTTCCCGGGCGTGAAGGCGATCATCGCCCTGACCGAGAGTGGCTACACCCCGCTGATCATGTCGCGCCTGCGTTCGCACGTGCCGATCTTCGCCCTGTCGCCACACCGCGCCACCCAGGCACGCGCCTCGATGTTCCGCGGCGTGTACCCGATCGCCTTCGACCCGGCCTCGCTGCCGGCCGACAAGGTGAGCCAGGCAGCGGTCGACGAACTGCTCAAGCGTGGCCTAGTGGAGCAAGGTGACTGGGTAATCCTGACCAAGGGTGACAGCTACCACACCATCGGTGGCACCAATGGCATGAAGATCCTGCATGTCGGTGATCCGCTGGTCGGTTGATCCTGCTCGAAAGGGGGCCGCTTTGCGGCCCTTCGCGACGCAAGGCCGCTCCTACAAGGGATACGCATTCCCCTGTAGGAGCGGCCTTGTGTCGCGAAAGGAGGGCAAAGCCCTCCCCTGCTCATTCAGGCATGCTCGACAAACACATCGGCAAACACCTGCCCGCGCGGCACCCCGGCAATGAAGAGCCGACGGGCAAACCGCTCGACACTTCCCGGCGCCCCGCACACCAGCGCTACCGTCTGCCGCGATGACGGCCGCAACCCGGTCAACGCTTCATCCAGCTGCTCTGCCAGTACCAACTCGACATTCACATTCGCCATCTCTCGCAACGGCTCGGCCAGATAATGCCCAACGCCTTCGCGCGCCACATGCATGACCCTGATTTCCCCTTGGTGCCCCTGCCGCAGGGCCTCGCGCAAGATGCCCCACAATGGCGCCAACCCGGTCCCCGCCGCCAGCAACCACAGCGGCCGCTGCTGCCAGTCCGGGTCGTAATGCAAGGCCCCACCCCTGAGTTCGCCCAGGCGCAGCACATCACCCAGCTGCAAGCCACGAGCCTTGTCACAGAAGGCGCCGGGGCGCTGGCAGTCGATATGAAACTCGAGAAAATCATCTTCTCCCGGCAGGCTGGCCAAGGAGTAAGGCCGCGCTACCGTGCCATTCCACAGCACTACATGCTGCCCCGCCTGGTAACGTATTGCCCGTTCGGGGCGTAGCCGCACGCGCAGCACATCGCCGAACCAGTCCAGGGCACAGACCTGCGCTGGCACGCCATCCTGCTGCGGGTCGAACAGCGCGACGCGCAGGTCCTCGACTACCCGGCACTGGCAGGCCAGGCGCCAGCCCTGGGCATGCTTGTCCTGCGCCAGGGCCTCGGGCATGGCGTCCAGCGGTTGCCCGCCCAGACAGTGCACCAGGCAGGCATGGCAACTGCCGGCGCGGCAACTGTAGGGGACATTCAGCCCGGCCTCGTTCAAGGCATCGAGCAGGTTGCTGCCGGTCGGCACCGCCCAGCGGCGCTCGCCCACGCAAAGTTCGGGCATTTTCAGCTATCTCTTCCAGCTCTTGAGTTTCTGGGGCCGCTTTGCGGCCCATTCCAAGCATCCTATCTCAACAACAAGTCAGCAAGAACAATGCCTGCCAGCTGCCGACCATGGTCCCAGACCGGCCGCAGGTGTGCCCGGCACGGATGCGCGCTATACTGCCGCGCCTTTTTCCGTCGGCCCGACCTGCCGGCGCCTTGCAAGGCGCTTCGACACGCTGGTCGGCACCGTCGAGCGCCGTAATGAATGTTCCCGTCTTTAAGAGGAGCGCGCTGCATGACCGTGATCAAGCAAGACGACCTGATTCAGAGCGTCGCCGACGCCCTGCAATTCATCTCGTACTACCACCCCGTCGATTTCATCCAGGCCATGCACGAGGCCTATCTGCGTGAAGAGTCGCCTGCTGCACGCGATTCCATCGCCCAGATCCTGATCAACTCGCGCATGTGCGCCACCGGCCATCGCCCGATCTGCCAGGACACCGGTATCGTCACCGTGTTCATCCGCGTGGGCATGGACGTGCGCTGGGACGGCGCCACCATGAGCGTCGACGACATGATCAACGAAGGTGTGCGTCGCGCCTACAACCTGCCTGAAAACGTGCTGCGCGCTTCGATCCTGGCCGACCCGGCCGGTGCCCGCAAGAACACCAAGGACAACACTCCGGCAGTGATCCACTACTCCATCGTCCCCGGCGACAAGGTCGAGGTCGATGTCGCAGCCAAGGGCGGCGGCTCGGAGAACAAGTCGAAGATGGCCATGCTCAACCCGTCCGACTCGATCGTCGACTGGGTACTGAAGACCGTCCCGACCATGGGCGCTGGCTGGTGCCCGCCTGGCATGCTCGGCATCGGCATCGGCGGTACCGCCGAAAAGGCCGCCGTGATGGCCAAGGAAGTGTTGATGGAGTCCATCGACATCCACGAACTGAAAGCCCGTGGCCCGCAGAACCGCCTGGAAGAAATCCGCCTGGAGCTGTTCGAGAAGGTCAACCAGCTGGGCATTGGCGCCCAGGGCCTGGGTGGCCTGACCACCGTGCTCGACGTCAAGATCATGGACTACCCGACTCACGCCGCTTCGCTGCCGGTGTGCATGATCCCCAACTGCGCCGCTACCCGCCACGCCCACTTCGTGCTCGATGGCTCCGGCCCGGCCGAACTGGAAGCGCCGTCGCTGGACGCCTACCCGGAAATCGTCTGGGAAGCCGGCCCGAGCGCCCGTCGCGTCAACCTCGACGCCATCACCCCGGAAGAAGTCGCCAGCTGGAAGCCGGGCGAAACCATCCTGCTCAACGGCAAGATGCTGACCGGCCGCGACGCCGCGCACAAGCGCATGGTCGAAATGCTCAACCGTGGCGAAGAGCTGCCGGTGGACCTGAAGGGCCGCTTCATCTACTACGTAGGCCCGGTCGACCCGGTCGGTGACGAAGTGGTAGGCCCTGCCGGCCCGACCACCGCCACCCGCATGGACAAGTTCACCCGCCAGATCCTCGAGCAGACCGGCCTGCTGGGCATGATCGGCAAGTCCGAGCGCGGCCCTGCCGCCATCGAAGCGATCAAGGACAACAAGGCCGTGTACCTGATGGCCGTCGGCGGCGCTGCCTACCTGGTAGCCCAGGCCATCCGCAAGTCGAAGGTCCTGGCCTTCGCCGAGCTGGGCATGGAAGCGATCTACGAGTTCGAGGTCAAGGACATGCCGGTGACCGTCGCCGTGGACAGCAACGGTGAGTCGGTACACATCACTGGCCCTGCCCTGTGGCAGAGCAAGATTGCCCAGAGCCTGGCAGTCGAAGTGAAGTAAGCCTGATGTAACGGCGGCGGCCTCTTCGCGGGCTTGCCCGCTCCCACAGGTAACTCGTAGCCCTCGGGCTTGCGCTGTACCTGTGGGAGCGGGCAAGCCCGCGAAGAGGCCGCCGCTGTTTTCACAGGACTCTGTCAAACTGCTCCGGCCAGTCCCTGCGGGTAAACACCTGCCCTTCCCGCCTCACCCGCCTTACTTCCTCAAGGTCCACCTCACAGACCAGCCACTGACTGTTGGCAGGGCTCGATTCTTCACTCAAGGCCACCACCCCATCCCCCGGCATTCCATGATCCGGTGGCACGAACAACCCTGCACGGCCGATATTCTCGTCCAGCGCCGGCGACCAGGGCGCCAGCCCGACCGTAGGGCTCTGCAACACCGCGATCTGGTTCTCCAGCGCCCGCGCCTGGGCACCGATACGCACCCGGTGGTATCCCGCCTCGGTGTCGGTACAGCTCGGCGCCAGGATCAGGTCGGCACCACCCTCGGCCAGGCGCCGCGCCAGCATCGGGAATTCATTGTCATAACAGATCAGGATGCCCAGGCGCCCCAGTTCGGTGTCGAACACCTGCAGCCCCTGGCCCGCCGCGATGTCCCACTGCTCGCGCTCGAAGCGGGTCATCATCAGCTTGTCCTGGAAACCCAGCACACCCTTGGGGCCGAACAGCCAGGCACGGTTGCGGTAGCGCCCGTCGCTGTCCAGCACCGGTACGCTACCCGGTTGCAGGTAGATACCCCAGCGCCGGGCAAGGCGCTCGCACAGGGCTTTCCAGGGTTCGATCAGCGGCTGGATGCCGGCGATGGAGGCCTTCAAGTCACCTCGCTGCTCGGCACTCAGTTGCCCGCTGAGCACCAGCCCGGCGTACTCCGGCAACAGCAGCAGGCGGGCCCCCGCTTCCACTGCTTCGGCGCACAGGCCTTGCAGGTGGTCGGCATAGGCCTCCCAGGTTTCATGCAGCTCGATGGCGTACTGGCAGGCCGCCAGGCGGATCATATCGGCAATTCCTTGAGCCAGAACGACATCAGCTTATCGGAGCTTTCCTGCTCGTCCAGGTCGCGCCAGGCGTAGCTGGTGCGCAGCGACGGGTCGTGCAGGAAGCCGCGGTTACGCCAGAAGCCATGCAATGGCTTGTAGTCCGCGGGGCGCCGTGGATGCACACCTGGCCGCTCTACCGCGCAGAACGCGCAGTAGTCGAACTCGGCCAGCTTGTGCGCGTAGGACTCGCGCTCGATGAAAAAGCGCACCCCCAAGCCCTGGCCACGGTACTCGGGCAGTACCACCGACTCACCGAAGTAGTACACGCTGGCCGGGTCGCGCCCCTGGGCCAGGAACGGCTGCTGGAACTCGGGGGCGACATCGACCAGCGGCAGGCCGGTGGAGGCGCCAACGACCTTGCCGTCGTCCAGCGCCAGCACCACCAGGCTGCGCCCGGAGCGGGCATAGGTGGCCAGGTAGTCGGCCTCGTACTCCGGGGTGCCGTCATAAAGGTAGGGAAACTCGCGGAACACGGTAAGGCGCAGGCGAGCGAGGTCATCGATGTAAGGCGCGATAGCGGCGCCGTGCAACAGGCGTATTTCCATGCTTGGCGGTCGTTTTGTCGATGTGGATGACGCGCTCGGCTAAGCCGGGCTTGAGGGGAAACCCTATCATCCGGAGCAACGACCCGCCTTTTCCCTCCACGACAGGTATTGTTCCATGACCGCTACCGAACTGGTAAATGCTTACTACGCCGCCTTCAACGCTGGCGACATGCCGGCCTTTCTCGCCCTGCTCAGCGAGGATGTGATCCACGACATCAACCAGGGCGAGCGGCAGATGGGCAAGGCGCGGTTTGCAGCGTTCATGGACAAGATGAACCGCTGCTACCGCGAGCGCCTGGCCGATATCGTAGTGATGCAGAACGCCGACGGCAGCCGCGCGGCAGCCGAGTTCACCGTGCATGGGGAATATCTGGCCGATGACGAAGGGTTGCCGACGGCCAACGGGCAGACCTATGTACTGCCGGCGGGGGCGTTCTTCTATATCCATTGCGGGAAGATTGCCCGGGTGACCAACTACTACAACCTCAATGACTGGGTTGAGCAGGTGGGTTAAGCCTGGTTGAGTTGAGCTGTGTTGCCTGCACTGGCCTCATCGCCGGCAAGCCAGCTCCCACAGCTACTTCGCAGGTCTTGAAACCTTCGCTAAACCTGTGGGAGCTGGCTTGCCGGCGATAGGGCCCTGTCAGGCAATACGGGTACCAAGCACCTTGAGGAATGCCGCCAGCCACGCCGGATGCGCCGGCCATGCCGGTGCCGTCACCAGGTTGCCGTCCACATGCGCCTGGTCCACCGCGATATCGATGAATGTCCCGCCCGCCAAGCGCACTTCCGGCGCACACGCCGGGTACGCACTGCATTCGCGCCCTTCCAGCACGCCGGCCGCCGCCAACAGCTGGGCACCATGGCATACGGCCCCGATCGGCTTGCCAGCCTGGTCGAACGCCCGCACCAGTTCCAGCACCCGCTCATCCAGACGCAGGTACTCCGGTGCACGGCCACCGGGGATCAACAACGCGTCATAACCCTCGGCACGCACCCGCACGAAATCGTAGTTCAGGGCAAAGTTGTGCCCCGGCTTTTCGCTGTAGGTCTGTTCTCCCTCGAAATCATGAATCGCGGTGCGCACAGTCTGCCCCGCGACCTTTTCCGGGCATACCGCATGCACCGTGTGCCCGACCATGCTCAACGCCTGGAACGGCACCATGACTTCGTAATCTTCGACGTAGTCGCCGACCAACATGAGAATCTTCTTCGCCGTCATCGCACCCACTCCTTCGATTGCCTTGAGACAGTCACTGCACGATAGCCGGTCTCAGTCGCGACGGTCGAGCAAGTTGACCACCAACCGGTCCAGCCAACCCCACAACCGCTGCTTCACCCGGCGCCACAGCGGCCGGGCATTCCAGTGGCCCAGGTCGACCACCTCGCTCAAGGCGAAATCACGCTCGAAGCTGGCCTGCACGGCAGCCGTCAGTGGTGGGTCGAGCGCCTCGATATTGGCCTCGAGGTTGAAACGCAGGTTCCAGTGATCGAAGTTGCATGAGCCGATACTGACCCAGTCGTCGATCAGCACCATCTTCAGGTGCAGGAAACAAGGCTGGTACTCATAGATGCGCACCCCGGCGCGCAGCAGGCGCGGGTAATAGCGGTGTCCGGCGTAACGTACCGAGGGGTGATCGGTGCGCGGCCCGGTCAGCAGCAGCCGCACATCGACCCCCTTGCCGGCAGCCCGGCGCAGCGACCGGCGCACGCTCCAGGTCGGCAGGAAGTAAGGCGTGGCCAGCCACACTCGCTGCTTGCCGCTGTTGATCGCCCGCACCAGCGAATGCAGGATGTCCTGGTGCTGGCGGGCGTCGGCATAGGCCACCCGGCCCATGCCCTGCCCCTGCGCAGGCACCTTGGGCAGCCGCGGCAGGCCAAAGCCCTCGGCGGGGCGCCAGGCGGTGCGACGGTTGTTGGCGTGCCACTGGCGGTCGAACAGCAACTGCCAGTCGCTCACCACCGGCCCCTGCATCTGCACCATCACCTCGTGCCACTCACTGGTCGCCTCGCCCGGCGTCCAGAACTCGTCGGTGACGCCCGTACCACCCACCACGGCCCAGCGCTCGTCCACCAGCAGCAACTTGCGGTGGTCGCGGTACAGGTTGCGAAGGCCACGCTTCCAGCGCAGGCGGTTGTACCAGCGCAGATACACACCTGCGTCCAGCAGGCGCTGACGCAACTTGCTGTTGAAAGCCAGCGAACCATAGTCGTCGAACAGGCAGCGCACCCGCACGCCGCGTCGGGCAGCCTGCTCCAGCGCTTCGACCACAGCATCCGCGCAGTCACCGGCCTCGACCAGGTACAGCTCCAGGTCGACCTGGAACTCGGCGCGCATGATCGCCAGGAGCATGCGCGGAAAAAACTCGGGGCCGTCGATCAGCAGTTCGAACTGGTTGCCATCCCGCCAGGGAAAGACCGGCCCCGGCATGTCAGCGGGCGGTGAAGATCAGCACCGCGCTAACCGGCACCGAAGGGTTGATGGACTTGAGCCCGGCGAACTTGCGCAGGCGTTGCAGCCCCGGCAACAGGCCGAAATCTTCGGCGCGCAGCACCAAGGGCTCAAGGGTCACCACCTGGAAGCGTCGCTCGTCCAGCCGGGTGGCCAGCAGCAAGGCGTTGTAGCTGTGCGACTGGCCATGCAGGGTCACGGTCAATGGCAGGCGCAGTTCGATCTGGGCACCGTTGGCCAGGTCGTTTATCGGCCGCAGGTCCAGTTGCGCCTGCACCTTGGCTTCGGCAAAGCGCTCGACCTCGAACAGGTCCTCGCGCATGCGCTCGTCACGCAGCGGAATACCGCTGCTCACCGAATCCATCTCGATGCGCAGCCCGGCCACACCCTTGCGGTCGACCGTGCCATGCAGCACCAGGAAGCGGTGCACTTCGGCAGTATTACCGTTCTTGCCGGTAATGAACGAAAGGCGCGAAGACTCGCCATCGAGGTGCCAGTTGGCATGGGCGGGCAGGCAAAAAGCCAGCAACAAGGCGGGCAGCAGGCGGGGCAGCTTGAACATGACAGATCTCGTGAAACCAGGCCGCCAACCTTACCCGCCCGCCTTCACGGCAGCAAGCGGCAGCCCTCGCGCGGGCCTTGCCAGGCGGCCTGATTGCGACGGCCCAGGCCTTCGGCGGTAACCTGCCGCTGTTGGCTGTCTTCCTCCAGCAGGCTCAGCGGCAGCCATTGCTTCACGTAGCCTTGGCAATACGCCGGCTCGAACCCCATGACGAAGCGGCACGAGCAATATTCCTTGGCCGAGTAGGCCGAAAGGATACCGGGGAAGTCCGCCAGAGCCTGGCGCTCGTGCCAGGCCCAGTACACCAGCCCCAGCAACACCACCAACAGCATCCGCTTCATGCCCCCTCCCCAGCCAGCGCCGCGAGTATCCGCTTGAGCAGCTCGTCGTGCTGGTAGCTGCCGTCGCGGTCATCGGCGTAACGCACGATCACCAGCTTTTGCGCGGGCAGCACGTACAGCGCCTGGCCCCAGTGGCCAAGGGCTGCATAGGTGTCTGCGGGCGCACTCGGCCAAGGCCGTGCAGCACCGTCCAGAGGCTGGTTGAGCCACCAGTGGCCACCGGGGTTGGCCTCGCCGGGCAGCGCTTCGGCCTCGGCAAACGGCGTGCGGTTGAAGGCCACCCAGGGCTTGGGTAGCAATTGCCGATCCTGCCAGCGCCCGTCGCGCTGCATCAGCAGGCCGATGCGTGCAAGGTCGCGAGCGCTGAGGTACAGGTAGGACGAACCCACATAGGTACCCACGCGGTCCCGCTCCCATACCGCACTATCGATCCCCAGCGGGTTGAACAGTGCATGCCAGGGGTAGTCGGGGTACTGACCGGCATCGAGCATGCCGCGAAGCGCGGCGGCCAGCAGGTTGCTGTCGCCACTCGAATACAGAAACCGCTGGCCTGGGCTGGCCACCGCTGTTCGCGCCGCCGCATAGGCCGCCATGTCTTCGCGGCCACGGGTATAGAGCATGGCCACCACCGACGACTTGAGCGGGGCGTACTCGTAGTCTTCCTGCCAGTCCAGGCCGCTGGCCCAATGCAGCAGATCGGCCATGCGCACGCCGGGATGGGCGTGCATGGCCGGGTAGAAGCGGGTGACCGGGTCCTGCAGCTGGAAGCGGCCTTCGCCCTGGGCTACGCCCAATAGCGTGGCGAGTACGCTCTTGCTGATCGACCAGGTCAGGTGGGCGGTGGCGGCAGTGCTGGGGGCGGCGTAGCGTTCGTGGAGGATGCGGCCGTCGCGGATGATCAGCAAGGCGTCGGTGCGGATGCCGCTGCGTTCGGGGGTGGTGCGTGCGGGGAAGGCGTAGGCGTCGACGGCTTGCCAGTCGAGGGGGGTGTTGTCGATTGGCCAGTCCGGAGTTGGCCAGACCTCGGCTTTGGCGGTTCCCGTAGCCATGCAAAAAAGCAGCAGCAGACTTTTCAGCATCCCGTTTCAGGCTCGCAATTTTGGGGCTGCTGCGCAGCCCTTTCGCGACACAAGGCCGCTCCCACAGGGAACAGCGCTGCTCTTGCTTTTGTGGGAGCGGCCTTGTGTCGCGAAAGGGCCGCAAAGCGGCCCCAGGATTCATCGGATCACACAAACCTATCAGGCATTCATGACAATCCCGCAGCAGCCCAAGCCTTGTTCAGCCGCTTCTCCCGCGCCGCCGCCGCCAGCGCCATCACCCCCTGGTCACGCTGCCAGATCTGCGCCCACTGCGCCGGCCCCGCCGCCAATGCAGCATCGATCTCCCTTCGCAGCGCCTGGAACTGTGCAAACAGGCCCCCCAGCAACAAATGGCAACCAACGCTATCGGCGCACTGCCGGCTACCTTCGGCACACCCGGCCAGCAGCCCAAGCAGTTGCAGGCGCAGGGCCTGCGGCCAGGCACACTCCTGCCCCACGCCATACAGCCAGGCCGTCAACGCCGTAAGCACATACAAGTCCTCCAGCGAACGGAACGGCTTCACATAAGCATCCCAACCATCACCGGCCAGCAACTCGCACGCCGCCTGCTCCAGTATCAATCGCCCATGCCCCACCTCCGGCATCAGCGGCAGGGTCGGCAGCGCTTCCAGCGTCACACCTGGCTCCCCGGGGTAGACCACCGCCAAATTCAATTGTGGCGCCGCGCCCGTCGCCTCGCAGCGCGCCGCCACCAGCAGCCATTCCGCCTCCAGGCCTGCAGTGACGAAGTCCTTGCTGCCGGTCAGCCGCAAGCCGTCCAGGCGCGTGCGCATATCCGCTGGCCGCACGCTGCGCCGCTCGGTGGCGCACAGGGCGCCGAGGCTGGGTGGAGCACTGGGCCACAGCACGCGCAGGGCGGCCTGGTAGCCGATCAGGAAGGCCAGGCCCGGGGTGGCCATCGCACGCCCGCCGAGCACTGCCAGTTCGAACGGGGCAACCGGGCCAAGGCGCTCGAGCAGCGCGGCATAGGTTTCGCCCAGGGTGCCCGCCAGCGCTTGGCGAAGCGGGTCGTTGAGTCGTTGCAACCAGGCCATCGGTCGGCTCCTTGCTGAAGGGCTTTCAGTTGTGGCTCAGAGGGTGTCACGCAAGCATCACCAAAGATTCACAGGGGTGACACCCCATCTACCTAGGCTGACTTTGCACAACAAAGCCGACCGGCCGCAACCCTTCATGGCTGGCTTATGGAGACTCGTAATGACTCGGATCGCTCACGCTGGCGACAACAGCACCGAACGCCGTCTGCAAGCCGAACGCCTGGTTGGCGCTGCGGCCCTGCAGGAAGCCCAGGCCCTGCGCTACAAAGTGTTCAGCGCCGAATTCAAGGCCAAGCTCAAAGGAGCCGAGCAAGGCCTGGACATGGACGACTACGACGTGCACTGCCGCCACATTGGCGTACGCGACCTGAGCACCGGCGAGCTGGTTGCCACCACCCGCCTGCTGGACCATCAGGCCGCCAGCAGCCTGGGCCGCTTCTATAGCGAAGAAGAATTCAGCCTGCACGGCCTGTTGCAGCTGCAGGGCCCGATCCTGGAGCTGGGCCGAACCTGCGTAGCCCCCGACTACCGCAACGGCGGCACCATCGCCGTGCTCTGGGGCGAACTGGCCGAAGTGCTCAACGAAGGCCGCTACAGCTACCTGATGGGCTGCGCCAGCATCCCCATGCAGGATGGCGGGGTACAGGCCCACGCGGTGATGCAGCGACTGCGTGACCGCTATCTGTGCACCGAGCACCTGCGCGCCGAGCCGAAGAATCCGTTGCCAAACCTGGCCCTGCCGAACAACGTCATTGCCGAAATGCCACCGCTGCTCAAGGCGTACATGCGCCTGGGCGCGAAGATCTGCGGCGAGCCGTGCTGGGACGAAGACTTCCAGGTGGCCGATGTGTTCATTCTGCTCAAGCGCGACGAACTGTGCCCGCGCTACGCCCGCCACTTCAAGGCAGCGGTCTGATGCCGAAGCTGCGGGTAATGGCCCGCCTGACTCGACTGCTGCTGGTACTGCTGCTGGGCATGCTGATGGCCAGCGTGATCGCCCTGGGCGAACGCCTGGGGTTCAAGGCACCTATCGAGCGCCGCCAGCGCTGGACCTGCCTGTTCATGAAGCGACTGGTCGCGGCCCTGCCCTTCGATGTGCGGGTGGTCGGCGAGCTACCGAAGCGGCCGATGCTGTGGGTCAGCAACCACGTGTCCTGGACCGATATCCCGCTGCTCGGCATGCTGCTGCCCCTGTCGTTCCTGTCCAAGGCCGAAGTGCGCCACTGGCCGGTGGCCGGCTGGCTGGCGGAAAAGGCCGGTACCCTGTTCATCCGCCGTGGCGGGGGCGACAGCCAGCGCCTGCGTGAACAGATCGCCGGGCAACTGGGCCTTTCCCGGCCGCTACTGATCTTTCCGGAAGGCACCACCACCAGCGGCCGTACCCTGCGCACCTTCCATGGTCGCCTGTTGGCAGGCGCCATCGACCGTGGCGTGGCGGTGCAGCCGGTCGCCATCCAGTACCTGCGCGATGGCCAGATCGACCCGATTGCACCGTTCATAGGTGACGATGACCTTGTTTCGCACCTGATGCGCCTGTTCGCCCTGCCACGGGGCGAGGTATGCATTCACCTGCTGCAGCCGATCGGCAGCGTGGGCAAGGAGAGAGCGGTGCTGGCGTTGCAGGCGCAGCAGGCGATTCACCTGGCGCTGTTCGGGGTTGAAGAAGTTGAGCTGGCGCCACGGCGGCAGGCGCGGGCTGCCTGAATTCTTGTACTGCCTGTTCTGGCCCTTTCGCGGGTGAACCCGCTCCCACAGGGACCGCCCTTATCCTGAGCTCTGTGGTGTACCTGTGGGAGCGGGTTTACCCGCGAAGAGGCCAGCAATGACAACCCGGCACTAACTGCCAGACATCCGCCCCGCTGCCGCAAACGCCTGCAACTGTGGATAAAACTCCCTGAAGTCCGCCAGCAATGGCTCATACAGCCGCTCCAGCTCTCCCATCACCCCGACCATCCCCTCCGGCCGCGACAAGCGCCGGGCAATGCCGTTGAATACTTGCTCCAGCGTGGCAAAGTCGCCATACGCCCCCAGCCAGTCATCTGCCGCCATGAACGGCGCAATGCGCGCCAGCCGCCCTGGCAACTCGGGCTGCGCGAGCAATACCCGATAGAAGTCACCGGTGAACTGCTCCAGCGGCTGCTCGGCATAATCTCGCCAATGTCGTGCCAGGCAATGATCGAAAAACACATCCAGAACGATGCCGGCAAAGCGCCGCCGCTCCCGTGGAAAGCGCGCCAGTGCCGCCAGCACCAACGGGTGCTGGTCGGTGTAGCTGTCGATATGCCGGTGCAGGCGGATGGCCGCCTCAAGCGCAGGCGGGAAGCGCCCTTCCAGCGAGCCTTTGACGAAGTCGCCATACAGGCTGCCAAGCAGTTGGTGCGGCGCCGGGCCGCCGAGGTGCAGGTGTGCAAGGTAGTTCATGAACGCAGTCTAGCACCGCCGCGCCCTATATCGTTATAACGCGATATAGCGATTCGTGCTCAGCTCAGAACCTCTTCATATTTGTACATCGAGAAACCACGATTTATATTTCGCTATATCGCGATATACCGCTACAACGAGTCTCAACCCATGCCTATCGATCTCGACGAAATCATAAAAGCGCTGGCCCACCCGGTCAG
Organism: Pseudomonas sp. TE3-3-F2023; assembly: GCF_036784815.1. NCBI lineage: Bacteria > Pseudomonadati > Pseudomonadota > Gammaproteobacteria > Pseudomonadales > Pseudomonadaceae > Pseudomonas > Pseudomonas sp. TE3-3-F2023. The sequence continues at coordinate 5,506,120 of NZ_CP145113.1, forward strand.
GCGAGAAATCCTCAGCTGGCTGAAGGACCCGGCAACGCAATTCCCCGACCAGTATCACAGCACCGAGAACGGTGTGTGTGCCGGGCAGATCGACCAACGCTGCGGCCTGTCGCAGTCGACCGTCTCCGCCCACCTGGCCACCCTGCAGCGCGCCGGGCTGATCAGCAGCCAGAAGATCGGCCAATGGCACTTCTTCAAACGCAACGAAGCCACCATCCAGGCGTTTCTCGAACAACTGCGCCAAGCACTCTGAACAGGCAGGTAACCGTCATGACCACGCTTTTCGATCCAATCACACTGGGCGACCTGCAACTGCCCAACCGCATCATCATGGCCCCGCTCACCCGCTGCCGGGCCGACGAAGGCCGCGTGCCCAACGCGCTGATGGCCGAGTACTACGTACAACGCGCCAGCGCCGGGCTGATCCTCAGCGAGGCGACCTCGGTCAGCGCCATGGGCGTCGGCTACCCGGATACCCCTGGCATCTGGAACGACGAGCAGGTGCGTGGCTGGAACAATGTGACAAAGGCCGTGCATGCCGCTGGCGGGCGCATCTTCCTGCAGCTTTGGCACGTTGGCCGCATCTCCCACCCCAGCTACCTGAACGGCGAGCTGCCGGTGGCCCCCAGCGCGATCCAGCCCAAGGGCCATGTAAGCCTGGTGCGCCCGCTCAGTGACTACCCCACCCCACGCGCGCTGGAAACCGAAGAAATCATCGACATCGTCGAGGCCTACCGCAGCGGTGCCGAGAATGCAAAGGCTGCCGGTTTCGATGGCGTGGAAATCCACGGTGCCAACGGCTACCTGCTCGACCAGTTCCTGCAGAGCAGCACCAACCAGCGCACCGACCACTACGGCGGCTCGCTGGAAAACCGTGCGCGGCTGCTGCTGGAAGTGACCGATGCAGCTATCGAGGTGTGGGGTGCGAACCGCGTGGGCGTGCACCTGGCGCCGCGTGCCGATGCCCATGACATGGGCGATGCCGACCGTGCCGAAACCTTTACCTACGTGGCCCGTGAGCTGGGCAAGCGGGGTATCGCCTTCATCTGTTCGCGGGAACGGGAAGCCGATGACAGCATTGGCCCATTGATCAAAGAAGCGTTTGGCGGCCCGTATATCGTCAATGAGCGGTTTGACAAAGCCAGTGCCAATGCGGCCCTCGCCAGCGGCAAGGCGGATGCAGTGGCGTTTGGCGTACCGTTCATCGCCAACCCTGACCTGCCAGCACGGCTGGCGGCGGATGCGCCGTTGAACGAGGCGCGGCCGGAGACTTTCTATGGCAAGGGGCCGGTGGGATACATCGATTATCCGCGGTTGTGATTCAGGGCCATTCGCGGGCACGCCCGCTCCCACAGGGTCAGCACAATCTTCAAGCTTGTCGCTGTACCTGTGGGAGCGGGCGTGCCCGCGAAGAAGGCTCAGGTGATCTCACGGCCGGGCGTTGATCTGCTGCTGCAGGTTCTGGATCTGGCTCTGCAAGGTATTCAGGTTGCGGGTCGTCTGCGCCCGGAAGGCGTCGAATTCCTGCACCGAAGCACCACCCGCCGACGCAGCAGCCGGGCGGTTGTCGATCTGGCTCTTGAGCACCAGGATATCCTGTTCCAGGCCCTGGATGGCCGCACTCGGGTTACCCTGCTTCTTCAGCGCCGCCACCTCGCTGCCCAGGCTCTTGAGCTGCCCGTCCAGCTTGGCGCCATCCACCTGCGCGGCCTTCAGCGCAGCTACCTGTTCGTTCAGGCCCTTGAATTGCGTATCCAGCTTGCCACCATCGACCTGCCCCGAGCGCAACGCGGCCAGCTCGCCATTCACCGCTTTCAGCTGTGCCTGCAACTGGGTTTGCAACTGGGTCACGGCCTTTTGCTGTTCACGGGTATCGGCCAGCACTTGCTCCAGGCGCTTGCCCAGGTCGCCGGTCTGCCCCGCCACACCCTTCTGCAACTCGCGCAGCTGCAGCTTCAGCGCCTCGCTGTTGGTGGTGGCGCCGGATTCGCTGGCCGCCACCTTGCCGCTGATCGCCTGCAGGCGCCCCGCCGCCTCTTCACTGATGCGGGCAAAGCTTTCCTGGGTCGCCACCAACTGCTGCTCCATCAGCGAGATCTGCTGGAAGCTCCACCAGCCAAGCCCCGCCAAGGCGATGAACGAGGCCCCGAGCAACGCCCACAGCGGCGCCGTGCTGGCACCCCGAGCGGCTTTCTGGCGGCTGCGCACCACGTGCGCCGGCATCAGTTCGTCATCGTCATGGGTGCCGGCACGCAGGGTAGGCACGTCATCGTAGTCATCGTGAGCATGGTTACGCATGGATACATTCAACCGCGGTAGTCGCAAAGAGGCACGAGTATAAACCGCCAGCGCGGCGCGTTGATGACCATTGTCGGCCGGCCGGCTTCACTGCCCCGGCGGCTGGTGCTTCCACCAGGCACAGAATTCATCCAGCGCCGTCCACAGGCTGACCTTGGGTTGGTAGTCCAGGTGCTGCCGGGCGCGGCTGATATCCAGGGTGAAATCGCGGCTCATCACCTGCATCCCCAGGCGCGACAGGGTCGGTTGCGGGCGCCCCGGCCACAACATGCAGGCCGCCTCGTTCAGCGCGGCGAGGCTGTAGGCCAGGCCGTAGGAGCGGTAACGGGTAACCTGCGGCAGCTGCATCTGGCGCATCACGTAGTTGACCACGTCCCACAGCGGCAGCGGTTGGCCGTTGCTGATGTTGTAGGCCTGGCCCAGCGCCCGGTCGTCGGCAAACAGGGCACTGAGCAGCGCTTCGTTGAGGTTGTGCACGCTGGTGAAATCGACTTTGTTCAGGCCGTTGCCGATGATCGCCACACGCCCCTTGCGCTGCATCTGCATCAGCCGCGGGAAGATACTGGCATCGCCGGCACCGGTGACGAAGCGTGGGCGCAGCGCCAGTACCTCAAGGCCAAACTCCTGGGCACCGAACACTTTCTGCTCGGCCATGTGCTTGGTCTGCGCGTAATGGTCATGGAAGCGGCGCGGCACCTGGTCTTCCCGGATGTCCAGGCGCGAGCGGCCATTGAAGTAGATCGACGGCGACGACAGGTGTACCAGCCGCCGTACGTGCTCCTTCAAGCAGCCCTCGACCACGTTTTCGGTGACCATCACATTGCCTTGGTAAAAATCCTGGTAGCGCCCCCAGTTGCCTACTGCGCCAGCGCAGTGCACCACCGCCTCGACGCCCTGGCACAGGCGGCGTGCCAACTCGGCATCACCCAGGTCGCCGGGGATGAACTGAGCGCCGCGCTTGACCAGGTGCTCGACCCCCTCGGCTCGACGGCCGCTGACCCGCACGTCCAGGCCCTGCTCCAGGGCAAAGCGCGCAAAGCGCCCGCCAATGAAGCCACTCGCGCCGGTGACCAGAATTCGCATGTAAGACTCCGTCTTGCCAGATTTCAGATGCAACTGACGCCAGCCGTGGCTACAAGGGCACCAGCCATTGCCGCGCGGTGTGCCGCAGGTGGTCGGTCAGTTGCGCGAGCAGTTGCCCGCCATTGCGCCAATGATGCCAGTACAGCGGCACATCGATGGGGGTATCGCTACAGATTTCCACCAACTGCCCGCTGGCCAGTTGCTCGCGAGCCTGCAGTTCCGGCACCAACCCCCAGCCCAGGCCGGCTTCGGTCATGCGCAGGAAGCCTTCGGATGACGGGCACAAGTGGTGCAGGAAGCCATCTTCGATGCCCAGCGATGCCAGGTAACGGTGTTGCAGGAAGTCGTCCGGGCCATACACGATCGCCGGGGTACGGGCCAGGCGGCTGGCAACGAAACCGTGCGGAAAATGCCGCGCCATGAACCCGGGACTGGCCAGCGCCCTGTAGCGCATGGCGCCCAGCGGCAGGCTGCGCGCGCCGGCCACTGGCCGCTCGCTGCCACACAGGCAAGCCGCCACTTCGCCCGCACGCATGCGTTTCAGGCCCACTTCCTGGTCCTCCACCACCAGGTCGGTCAGCACATTGTGCTGTGCGCAGAAGTTGCCCACTGCGCCGGCCCACCAGGTCGCCAGGCTGTCGGCGTTGAGGGCGATGCGCAGGCGCTCGGGCATGCCCTCCTCATCCAGCGCCGGCACCTGGCGCTGCAGGTCGCGTTCGAGCAGGCGCACCTGCTGCACATGGTTGAGCAACTGGCGGCCGACTTCGGTAGGGCTTGGCGGTGTGGCACGCACCAGCACCGGCTGGCCGACCCGCGCCTCGAGCAGCTTGATGCGCTGGGAGATGGCCGACTGCGACAAGCCCAGCACCTGCGCCGCGCGTTCGAAACCGCCCTGCTCGATCACCGCAGCAAGGGCGGCCAGCAGTTTGTAGTCGAACATCGATTTTCCTAATGACGGATCAGATCTATTTGTTTTTCTTATACAGCGTGCTTCATCACAATGACCAGCATCTTTTGGACTCTTTGGAGAGCACGCCATGTGGCAAAGCTATCTCAACGGCATGCTCGTGGCCTTCGGCCTGATCATGGCCATCGGTGCACAGAACGCCTTCGTCCTCGCCCAGAGCTTGCGCCGCGAGCATCATTTGCCGGTGGCGGCACTGTGCATCATCTGTGACGCCATCCTGGTGGCTGCCGGAGTGTTCGGCCTTGCCACCGTGCTGGCGCACAACCCGACGTTGCTGGCGATCGCCCGCTGGGGCGGTGCAGTGTTCCTGATCTGGTACGGCGCCAAGGCTTTGCGCAGCGCCTGCTCCAGGCAGAGCCTGCAGCACCAGCAAGGCCAGGGTGCCCGGTCACGCCGCGCGGTACTGCTCAGTGCCTTGGCAGTGACCCTGCTGAACCCGCACGTGTACCTCGACACGGTGCTGCTGATCGGCTCGCTGGGCGCCCAGCAGGCTGCGCCCGGTGCCTACGTGGCCGGTGCCGCCAGCGCCTCGCTGCTGTGGTTCTCGACCCTGGCGATCGGCGCGGCCTGGCTGGCACCGTGGCTGGCCCGGCCGGCGACCTGGCGCATGCTCGACCTGATGGTGGCGGTGATGATGTTCGCGGTGGCGGCGCAGTTGATCTTCAACTGACCTGGGCTCACCACAACATCTTTATCGCCTGTGAGACCGAGCGCCGCCCGCGCGGCGCTCAATCTCACAGGCGCTACAAGCGTTAAGCCGAACACCACCGGTCGGCACACCCCAACCGCTCTGGAACCTCTATTCCCTATCTTTGTTGCGTGGTTATGCGCCGGGCCCGGTGCTATGATCCAGCGCTTGCGTCGCAAAGAGTACAAACTCGCCGACGCTCATCGGGCCGCCCGTGATCGGCCTTGCGCAAACCGCAAACAGACCTGAATCAGGAGATCCACCATGGCTTTTGAATTGCCGCCGCTGCCATACGCCCACGATGCCCTGCAGCCGCACATCTCCAAGGAAACCCTGGAGTATCACCACGACAAGCACCACAACACCTATGTCGTGAACCTGAACAACCTGGTCCCAGGCACCGAATTCGAAGGCAAGACCCTGGAAGAGATCGTCAAGAGCTCTTCGGGCGGTATCTTCAACAACGCCGCTCAAGTCTGGAACCACACCTTCTACTGGAACTGCCTGGCACCAAACGCCGGTGGCCAGCCGACCGGTGCCCTGGCTGACGCCATCAACGCCGCTTTCGGTTCCTTCGACAAGTTCAAGGAAGAGTTCACCAAGACTTCGGTTGGCACCTTCGGTTCCGGCTGGGGCTGGCTGGTGAAGAAGGCTGACGGTTCCCTGGCCCTGGCCAGCACCATCGGCGCCGGCTGCCCGCTGACCAGCGGCGACACCCCGCTGCTGACCTGCGACGTCTGGGAACACGCCTACTACATCGACTACCGCAACCTGCGTCCGAAGTACGTCGAGGCGTTCTGGAACCTGGTCAACTGGGCCTTCGTTGCCGAACAGTTCGAAGGCAAGACCTTCAAGGCCTGAGTCATTCAGCCCTGAACGAAAAACCCGGCCTGGTGCCGGGTTTTTTTATGCCTGTACCGGCCTCTTTGCGGGTGAACCCGCTCCCACAGGTACGGCGCCGCTTGTGGACTTGATGCTATCCCTGTGGGAGCGGGTTTAACCGCGCAAAGCCGGCACGGTTTTGCTTGCTCAGCCCGCATAGCACGCTAACATCAAACCTCTGGATATCGTTACGGCGCATTCAAGTTGCGGGGTCAGGCAACCGATACACTACTGAAGGTCGGCCGATAGTGTATCGTCATCGTTGATGGCAAAATGATGCCATGCGCATGGATTAAGGAAACCCCATTGAAGCTGGAATTGCGGAACAGCTTGTCGGTCAAGTTGCTCAGGGTCGTGCTGCTGTCGGCGCTGGCGGTCGGTGTCGTGCTCAGCTGTGCGCAAATCGTCTACGACACCTACAAGACCCGCCAGGCCGTGAACAACGATGCCCAGCGCATCCTCGACATGTTCCGCGACCCCTCGACCCAGGCCGTATACAGCCTCGACCGCGAAATGGGCATGCAAGTGATGGAAGGCCTGTTCCAGGACGAATCGGTACGCATGGCCTCCATCGGCCACCCCAACGAAACCATGCTGGCGGAAAAGTCCCGCCCGCTGCAGGACATGTCCATGCGCTGGCTGACCGACCTGATCCTCGGCCAGGAACGCACCTACACCACGCAACTGGTCGGCCGCGGCCCCTACAGCGAATACTACGGCGACCTGAGTATCACCCTGGACACCTCGTCCTACGGCGAAGACTTCCTGATCAACGCCGTGATCATCTTCATCTCCGGCGTGCTGCGGGCCCTGGCCATGGGTCTGGTGCTGTACCTGGTCTACCACTGGCTGCTGACCAAACCGCTGTCGAAGATCATCGAGCACCTCACCCAGATCAACCCCGACCGCCCCAGCCAGCACCAGCTGCCCCTGCTCAAGGGCCACGAGAAGAACGAGCTGGGTCTCTGGGTAAATACCGCCAACCAGTTGCTGGCCTCGATCGAGCGCAACACCCATCTGCGCCACGAGGCGGAAAACAGCCTGCAACGCATGGCCCAGTACGACTTCCTCACCGGCCTGCCCAACCGCCAGCAACTGCAGCAGCAACTGGACAAGATCCTCGTCGACGGCGGCCGCCTGCAACACCGTGTGGCAGTACTGTGCGTAGGCCTGGACGACTTCAAGGGCATCAACGAGCAGTTCAGCTACCAGGTCGGCGACCAGCTGCTGCTGGCCCTGGCCGACCGCCTGCGCGCCCACAGTGGCCGCCTGGGCGCCCTGGCACGCCTGGGTGGCGACCAGTTCGCCCTGGTGCAGGCCAATATCGAGCAGCCTTACGAGGCGGCCGAACTGGCACAGAGTATCCTCGATGACCTGGAAGTGCCGTTCGACCTCGACCACCACCAGCAAATCCGCCTGCGCGCCACCATCGGCATCACACTGTTCCCGGAAGACGGCGACAGCACCGAGAAGCTGTTGCAGAAAGCCGAACAGACCATGACCCTGGCCAAGGCCCGTTCGCGCAACCGCTACCAGTTCTACATCGCCAGCGTCGACAGCGAGATGCGCCGCCGTCGCGAGCTGGAAAAGGACCTGCGCGAAGCCCTGCCACGCAACCAGCTGTACCTGGTGTATCAGCCACAGATCAGCTACCGCGACCACCGCGTGGTCGGTGTCGAGGCGCTGCTGCGCTGGCAGCACCCGGAGCTGGGCATGGTACCGCCAGACCAGTTCATCCCCCTGGCCGAACAGAACGGCAGCATCATCAGCATTGGCGAATGGGTGCTCGACCAGGCCTGCCGGCAACTGCGCGAATGGCACGACATGGGCTTCAGCGACCTGCGCATGGCGGTCAACCTGTCCACCGTGCAGCTGCACCACAACGAACTGCCGCGGGTAGTCAACAACCTGCTGCAGGCCTACCGCCTGCCACCACGCAGCCTGGAGCTGGAAGTCACCGAGACCGGCCTGATGGAAGACATCAGCACCGCCGCCCAGCACCTGCTGAGCCTGCGCCGCTCCGGAGCACTGATTGCCATCGACGACTTCGGCACCGGCTACTCGTCGCTCAGCTACCTGAAATCGCTGCCGCTGGACAAGATCAAGATCGACAAGAGCTTCGTCCAGGACCTGCTGGACGACGATGACGACGCTACCATCGTTCGTGCCATCATCCAGCTCGGCAAGAGCCTGGGGATGCAGGTGATCGCCGAAGGCGTGGAAACCGCCGAACAGGAAAGCTATATCGTCGCCCAAGGCTGCCACGAGGGCCAGGGCTACCACTACAGCAAGCCGCTGTCGGCCCGTGAGCTGACCAACTTCCTCAAGCAGGCGCAGCGCAACCAGGTTTCGATGTTCTGAGCCGCCAGCCCGGTTACAGGCCGTGACCGGCATTTACACGAATTGCATGCCCGCCCCCTTTACAGCAAATGCAAATCTTTCGCATGATGTTGCCGTTTCGCGTGCCACGGCGCACGGTCTACCCATGGTCCAACCACACGACGCAGGAAAACCAATAATGATTCGAATGCCTCTGGCCTCCGCCAGTCTGCTGGCCATTGCCATCGCTCTCGCCGGTTGCGGTGAAGGCAAGGACGACAAGGCCGCCGCGCCGCAAGCTCAGGCACCTGCTGCCGCCAGCACCAACGCTGCGGCGCCCGGGGTTGTCGACGAAGCCGCCGGCAAAGCCGTGGTCAAGCATTACGCAGAGCTGGTCTACGCCGTGTACAGCGATTCGCTGAGCACCGCCAAGACTCTGCAGACCGCAGTCGACGCGTTCCTGGCCAAGCCCAACGACGAAACCCTGAAGGCAGCCAGGGAAGCCTGGGTCGCCTCGCGCGTACCGTACCTGCAGAGCGAAGCCTTCCGCTTCGGCAACACCATCATCGACGACTGGGAAGGCCAGGTGAATGCCTGGCCGCTGGACGAAGGCCTGATCGACTACGTCGACAAGAGCTATGAGCACGCCCTGGGCAACCCGGCAGCCAACGCCAACATCATCGCCAACACCGAGATCCAGGTGGGCGAAGAGAAGATCGACGTCAAGGACATCACTCCCGAGAAGCTGGCCAGCCTGAACGAGCTGGGCGGCTCCGAAGCCAACGTCGCCACCGGCTACCACGCCATCGAATTCCTGCTCTGGGGCCAGGACCTGAACGGCACCGGCCCGGGCGCGGGCAACCGTCCGGCGTCTGATTACCTTGAAGGCAAGGGCGCCACCGGTGGCCACAACGACCGCCGCCGTGCCTACCTGAAAGCGGTCACCGACCTGCTGGTCAAGGACCTCGAAGAGATGGTCGGCAACTGGGCACCGAATGTTGCCGACAACTACCGCGCCAAGCTGGAAGCCGAGTCGGTCAACGACGGCCTGCGCAAGATGCTGTTCGGCATGGGCAGCCTGTCGCTGGGCGAACTGGCTGGCGAGCGCATGAAGGTTTCGCTGGAAGCCAACTCGCCGGAAGACGAGCACGACTGCTTCAGCGACAACACCCACTACTCGCACTTCTACGACGCCAAGGGCATCCGCAACGTCTACCTGGGCGAGTACACCCGCCCGGACGGCAGCAAGGTGACCGGCCCGAGCCTGTCGTCGCTGGTGGCCAAGGTAGACCCGGCCGCCGACGCCACCCTCAAGGCCGACCTGGAAGCCACCGAAGCCAAGATCCAGGTGATCGTCGACCACGCCCTCAAGGGCGAGCACTACGACCAGCTGATCGCTGCCGACAACGCAGCCGGCAACCAGATCGTGCGTGACGCCATTGCCTCCCTGGTCAAGCAGACCGGTGCGATCGAGCAGGCCGCGGGCAAGCTGGGCATTGCCAACCTGAACCCGGATACCGCAGATCACGAGTTCTGATCCTGCTGTAGCGGTTCTGAAAGAGGCGGCCTTCGGGTCGCCTTTTTTTGCTTCCGGCCCTATCGCCGGCAAGCCAGCTCCCACAGGTACTTCACAGCCCTTGAGCCCTGTAGGGTACCTGTGGGAGCTGGCTTGCCGGCGATAGGGCCTGACCAGGCGACCACAAACCATGGCCAACTGACATCGATTTCATCCAGCAATTGCAAATTGCTCTTATTCAAACTCTTTCACCCTGCTAAGCTTGCACGCCGGTTTTTCGCTCACGCCCAGGATTCTCGATGTCCTTGTCGCTGTCCCGACTCTCCCCCCTGCTGCTGGCCTTTGCCCTCGCCGCTTGTGACGACGCTCCGCGTTTCACCCAGGCCGAGCCCGGCGAAGCGTTGTCGGGCGGCAAAGCCACCGTGCAGCGCACTGACCGCAATGCCTATTCCCTGCCCTCGGCCAACCTCTCGCCCGAGCGGCGCCTGGACTTCGCCGTAGGCAACAGCTTCTTCCGCAACCCTTGGGTGATCGCCCCTTCCACCACCACCGCGCGTGACGGCCTGGGCCCGCTGTTCAACACCAATGCCTGCCAGAACTGCCACGTGCGCGACGGGCGCGGCCACCCGCCAGAGCCGGGCGACAGCAACGCCGTTTCGATGCTGGTACGCCTGTCGATCCCCGACCAGCCCTACCTGGCCAAGGTGGTCGAACGCCTCGGGGTGGTGCCGGAGCCGGTCTATGGCACCCAGTTGCAGGACATGGCCATCCCCGGCGTGACGCCGGAAGGCAAGGTGCGGGTGAGCTACACCAGCGAAACGGTGTCGTTCGAGGACGGTCACCAGGTCGAGCTGCGCAAGCCGGCCCTGCAGATCACCCAGCTCGGCTATGGCGTGATGCACCCCGACACGCGCTTTTCGGCGCGGGTGGCGCCGCCGATGATCGGCCTGGGCCTGCTCGAAGCCATCCCCGAAGCCGACCTGCTGGCCAACGAAGATCCGGATGACCGTAACCGCGACGGCATCCGCGGCCGGGCCAACCGGGTGTGGGACGATGCCCTGGGCAAGACCGTGGTCGGCCGCTTCGGCTGGAAGGCCGGGCAGCCCAACGTCAACCAGCAGAACGTTCACGCTTTTGCCGGCGACATGGGCCTGACCACCACACTGCAGCCCAATGATGACTGCACCCCGTCGCAGGCCGACTGCCTGGCCGCGCCCAACGGCGACGGTGCCGATGGCGAAAAGGAGGTCAGCGACAACATCCTGCGCCTGGTCACCTTCTACACCCGTAACCTGGCCGTGCCGGCCCGCCGCGACGTGGGCTCGCCGCAGGTGCTGGCGGGCAAGAACCTGTTTTACCAGGCCGGCTGCCAGGGCTGCCATACACCACAGTTCACCACCGCCACCAATGCCGCCGAGCCGGAACTGGCCAACCAGCTGATCCGCCCCTACAGCGATCTGCTGCTGCATGACATGGGCCCGGGCCTGGCCGACGAGCGGACCGAATTTGCCGCCAACGGCCAGGACTGGCGCACCCCGCCACTGTGGGGCATAGGCCTGAGCGAAACGGTCAGTGGCCACAGCCAGTTCCTGCACGACGGCCGCGCCCGCAACCTGCTCGAAGCGGTGCTCTGGCACGGTGGTGAGGCCGAGGCGGCACGCAATTTCGTACTCACTTTCAATGCCGAGCAGCGTGCCGCGTTGCTGGCTTTCCTGAACTCACTTTAAAAAGCGCAAAGGAGCCGGGCATGTTCCGACCCAAACTGTTGTTCACCAGCCTCGCCGCACTCGCCCTCGGCGCCTGTTCGCCGCAGGACCCGCAAGCCGTGACCTCCGCTGCCATCGCCAAACAGGTGATCCTGCCCACCTACAGCCGCTGGGTCGAAGCCGACCGCACGCTGGCCGCCAGCGCCCTGGCCTACTGCGAAGGCAAGGAAACCCTGGACAAGGCCCGGGCCGACTTCCTCAATGCGCAAAAGGCCTGGGCCGAACTGCAACCGCTGCTGGTCGGCCCGCTGGCCGAAGGCAACCGCGCCTGGCAGGTACAGTTCTGGCCCGACAAGAAGAACCTGGTCGGCCGCCAGGTCGAGCAGTTGGTCAACGCCGACCAGCCCGTCGATGCCGCGGCCCTGGGCAAGGCCAGCGTGGTGGTACGTGGCCTGTCGGCCTACGAGTACATCCTGTTCGACAGCAAGCCGGACATCGCCACAGCCGAGCAGAAAGCCCGCTACTGCCCGTTGCTGGTCGCCATTGGTGAACATCAGAAGGCCCTGGCCGAAGAGATCCTCAAGGGCTGGAACAGCACCGACGGCATGCTCTCGCAGATGACCAAATTCCCCAACCAGCGCTACGCCGACTCCCACGAGGCCATCGCCGACCTACTGCGCGCCCAGGTCACCGCCCTGGACAGCCTGAAGAAAAAGCTCGGAGCACCGATGGGCCGCCAGAGCAAGGGTATTCCGCAGCCACTGCAGGCCGAAGCCTGGCGCAGCCACAGCTCGCTCAAGAGCCTGGAGGCCAGCCTCAAGGCCGCCGAAGCGGTCTGGCTCGGGGTCGACAACCAAGGCCTGCGCGGCTTGCTGTCCAGCGATCAGAAAACCCTGGCGGACAAGATCGACGCCGCCTACGCTGCCTCGCTCAAGCTGCTGGCCGCCAACCAGAAGACCCTGGGCGAGCTGCTGGCCGACGACGCCGGCCAGCAAACCCTGAACCAGATCTACGACAGCCTCAACGTCGTCCACCGCCTGCACGAAGGCGAGCTGGCCAAGGCGTTGAACATCCAGCTGGGCTTCAATGCCAACGACGGTGACTGATCATGCTGCGACGCCAGGCCCTCAAACTCGGTAGCGTATTGCTCAGCGCCCTCACCCTGGGCGGCTGGAGCCTGTTCCGCAACAAAGGCAGCGAGCCCCTGCTGCTGTCGGCGCGTGACGACGGCGATGGCAAGCACTATGCGGTCGGGTTCCGCCTGGACGGCACCCAGGTGTTCAGCACCCAGGTCGCCCAACGTTGCCATGCCATCATCCATCACCCGGATCTGCCGATCGCCCTGTTCGTCGCCCGCCGTCCCGGCACCGAAAGCTACCTGGTCGACCTGCGCGACGGGCGCCTGCTGCAGACCGTGAGCTCGCAGCCGAACCGGCATTTCTACGGCCACGCGGTCATCCATAAAAGTGGCGAATGGCTGTACGCCACCGAGAACGACACCACCGACCCGGGGCGTGGCGTACTCGGTGTATACCGCTTCGAAGGCGAGCGCCTGGTGCACAGCGGCGAGATTCCGACCCATGGCATCGGCCCGCACGAAGTGGCCTGGCTGCCGGACGGCGAGACGCTGATCGTGGCCAACGGCGGTATCCGCACCGAAGCCGAGAGCCGGGTGGAGATGAACCTCGACGCCATGGAACCGAGCCTGGTGCTGATGCAGCGCGACGGTACCCTGCTGAGCAAGGAAACCCTGGCCCAGCAGATGAACAGCGTGCGCCACCTGGCGGTGGGCAGCGATGGCACCATAGCCGCCTGCCAACAGTTCATGGGCGATGCCGATGAAACCGCCGAACTGCTGGCAATCAAGCGCCCGGGCGAGCCGTTCAAGGCCTTCCCGGTACCGGAGCGGCAGTTGCAGGCCATGGCCCAGTACACCGCCAGCGTGGCTATCCACAGCGAGCTGCGGCTGGTCGCGCTTACCGCGCCACGGGCCAACCGCCTGTTCGTCTGGGACCTGGACAGCGGCGCGGTGCGCCTGGATGCGCCAATGCCCGATTGCGCGGGGGTGGGCGCGGTACGGGACGGCTTTGTCGTCACCTCCGGGCAGGGCCGTTGCCGGTTCTATGATTGCCGCAAGGCCGAGCTGGTCGGGCAACCGATGAACCTGCCGTCCGGTTTCTGGGACAACCACCTGCATCTCGTCTGATTTTCAGGTTGGCTGTACTGGCCTCTTCGCGGCTAAAGCCGCTCCCACAGGAACAGCGCAACCCACTGGCTGCGTGGTCCCTGTGGGAGCGGCTTTAGCCGCGAAGGGGCCGGCACAGGCATTCCACTCCCCCTTCCCCCCAAAAACAGTCAATACTTCCCCCATCCACACGTGGGCAGGATCGCCCGATGTCGTGTCCAAGCCAATAACAACCCTATCCAAGGAACCGGACCTATGCTGCGCCGCCGCATGCTCATCATGTTGGCCGTGGTTCTGCTGATCGTGCTGGCCCTGGGGGGCTACAAAGCTTTTTCGATCTATCAGCAGATCCAGATGTTCACTGCCCCCAAGCCGCCCATCACCGTGGCGGCCGCCTTGGCCGAACAGCGCCCGTGGCAGGAGCGCCTGCCCGCCGTCGGCAGCCTCAAGGCGCTACAGGGCGTGGAGCTGAGCCTGGAGGTGGAAGGCATCGTCAAGGCCCTGCATTTCGACTCGGGCCAACAGGTCAAGGCCGGGCAACTGTTGCTGCAACTCAATGACGACCAGGAAACCGCCCTGCTCGGCACCGCCCAGGCCGACCTGGGCCTGGCCAAGGTCGATTTCGGCCGTGGCAGCCAACTGGTCGGCGACTCGGCCATCTCCCGCGGCGAGTTCGACCGCCTCACCGCCCAGTACAGACGCAACCAGGCGGTGGTCGACCAGCTCAAGGCATCGAAGACCAAGAAAAGCATCAGCGCCCCGTTCAGCGGCACCATCGGCATTCGCCAGGTGGACGTCGGCGACTATCTGGCCGCCGGCACGGTGATCGCCACCCTGCAGGACACATCCAGCCTCTATGTCGACTTCAACGTACCGGAACAGGCCCTGCCGCACCTGAGCCTGGGCCAGCAGGTGCTGGTGCAGGTGGCCGCCTACCCGGGCCAGACCTTCCCCGCCAGCCTCAGCGCCATCAACCCCAAAGTCGAGGAAACCACGCGCAACCTGCTGGTGCGCGCGACCATGGCCAACCCGGACGGCAAGCTGCTGCCAGGCATGTTCGCCAGCCTGCTGGTCCTGCTACCCAACCCGCAGCCAAAAGTGGTAGTGCCGGAAAGCGCCATAACCTACACCCTGTATGGCAACTCGGTATACGTCGCCACGCCGAAAAAGGACAAGGACGGCAAGCAGGAAAACGACGACAAGGGCCAGCCGCAACTCACCGCCGAGCAGCGCACGGTGCAGACTGGCGAGCGCCGTGACGGCATGGTGGTGGTCAGCAAGGGCCTGCAGGCTGGGGAACAGGTGGTTACCGCCGGCCAGCTGAAGCTCACCCCCGGCGCCGCGATCCGCATCGGCCAGGACAAAGCCCTCAAGCCCGCACAGGGCGCGCCGGGCAAGGACTGACAGGAGGCTGGCATGGCGTTCACCGACCCGTTCATCCGCCGCCCGGTGCTGGCCAGCGTGGTCAGCCTGCTGATCCTGCTGCTGGGCTTCCAGGCCTGGAACAAGCTGCAGATCCGCCAGTATCCGCAAATGGAAAACGCCCTGATCACGGTGACCACCGCCTACCCCGGCGCCAACGCCGAGACCATCCAGGGCTATATCACCCAACCGCTGCAGCAAAGCCTGGCCAGTGCCGAAGGCATCGACTACATGACCTCGGTGAGCCGGCAGAACTTCTCGATCATATCCATCTACGCACGCATCGGCGCCGACAGCGACCGCTTGTTCACCGAACTGCTGGCCAAGGCCAACGAAGTGCGCAACAAGCTGCCCCAGGACTCGGAAGACCCGGTACTGAGCAAGGAAGCCGCCGATGCCTCGGCGCTGATGTACATAAGTTTCTACAGCAAGGAAATGAGCAACCCGCAAATCACCGACTACCTGTCGCGGGTGATCCAGCCCAAGCTGGCGACTCTGCCGGGCATGGCCGAAGCGGAAATCCTCGGCAACCAGGTGTTCGCCATGCGCATCTGGATCGACCCGGTGAAACTGGCAGGCTATGGCTTGTCGGCCAACGACGTGACCAATGCCGTGCGCCGCTACAACTTCCTTTCCGCGGCCGGCGAGGTGAAGGGCGAATACGTGGTCACCAGCATCAACGCCAGCACCGAGCTGAAGTCGGCCGAGGCGTTCGCCGCCCTGCCGGTCAAGACCAGCGGCGACAGCCGCGTGCTGCTGGGCGATGTGGCACGGGTCGAGATGGGGGCGGAAAACTACGACACGGTCAGCTCGTTCGACGGCACCCCATCGGTGTACATCGGCATCAAGGCCACACCGGCCGCCAACCCGCTGGACGTCATCAAGGAAGTGCGGCGCATCATGCCCGAGCTGGAAAGCCAGCTGCCCTCGGCGCTGAAGGTATCCATAGCCTACGACGCCACGCTGTTCATCCAGGCCTCCATCGACGAAGTGATCAAGACGCTCGGCGAGGCAGTACTGATCGTCATCGTGGTGGTGTTCCTGTTCCTCGGTGCCCTGCGTTCGGTGCTGATCCCGGTGGTGACCATTCCGCTGTCGATGATCGGCGTGCTGTTCTTCATGCAGATGATGGGCTACTCGCTCAACCTGCTGACCCTGCTGGCCATGGTGCTGGCCATCGGCCTGGTGGTGGACGACGCGATTGTCGTGGTGGAGAACATCCACCGGCACATGGAAGAAGGCAAGTCACCGTTCGACGCCGCCCTTGAGGGCGCACGCGAAATCGCCATGCCGGTGGTGTCGATGACCATCACCCTGGCGGCAGTGTATGCACCGATCGGCTTCCTTACCGGGTTGACCGGCGCGCTGTTCAAGGAGTTTGCCCTGACCCTGGCCGGTGCCGTGATCATATCCGGCATCGTTGCCCTCACCCTGTCACCGATGATGTGCGCCCTGCTGCTGCGCCAGGAACAGAACCCCAGCGGCCTGGCCCACCGCCTGGACATGCTGTTCGAACGCCTGAAGGTGCGCTACCAGCGCCTGCTGCACACCACCCTCGACAGCCGGCCCGTGGTGCTTGTGTTTGCCGTGATCATCCTGTGCCTGATTCCGGTGCTGCTGAAGTTCACCCAGAACGAACTGGCGCCTAACGAGGACCAGGGGGTGATCTTCATGATGAGCAGCTCGCCTCAGCCGGCCAACCTTGATTACCTCAACGCCTATACCGACGAATTCACCCCGCTGTTCAAGGCTTTCCCCGAGTACTACTCGTCGTTCCAGATCAACGGTTTCAATGGCGTGCAGACCGGCATCGGCGGCTTCCTGCTCAAGCCCTGGAACGAGCGCGAGCGCACGCAGATGGAGCTGCTGCCACTGGTGCAGAGCAAGCTCGAGGAAATCAGTGGCCTGCAGATCTTCGGCTTCAACCTGCCGTCGCTGCCCGGCACCGGCGAGGGCCTGCCGTTCCAGTTCGTCATCAACAGCGCTGGCGACTACCCGGCTCTGCTGGATGTGGCCCAGCGCATCAAGGCCCGCGCCCAGGAATCTGGCAAGTTCGCCTTCCTCGACATCGACCTGGCCTTCGACAAGCCCGAGGTAGTGGTGGATATCGACCGGGCCAAGGCGGCGCAGATGGGGGTGTCGATGGACACCTTGGGCAGCACTCTGGCGACCTTGCTGGGCGAAGCGGAAATCAACCGCTTCACCCTCGAAGGCCGCAGCTACAAGGTGATTGCCCAGGTCGAGCGGCCGTACCGCGACAACCCCGGCTGGCTGAACAACTACTACGTGAAGAACGACCAGGGCCAGCTGCTGCCGCTATCTACCCTGATCACCATCACCGACCGCGCCCGCCCGCGCCAGCTCAACCAGTTCCAGCAGCTGAACTCGGCGATCATCCAGGGCGTGCCCATGGTCAGCCTGGGCGAGGCGCTGCAGACCGTGCAGGGTATCGCCCGCGAAGAGGCTCCGGAAGGCTTCGCCTTCGACTATGCCGGCGTGGCCCGCCAGTACGTGCAGGAAGGCAGCGCGCTGTGGGTGACCTTCGGCCTGGCATTGGCGATCATCTTCCTGGTGCTGGCGGCGCAGTTCGAGAGCTTCCGTGACCCGCTGGTGATTCTGGTGACGGTGCCGTTGTCCATCTGCGGCGCGCTGCTGCCGCTGTTCCTGGGCGTATCCAGCATGAACATCTACACCCAGGTCGGGCTGGTGACGCTGATCGGGCTGATCAGCAAGCACGGCATCCTCATTGTCGAATTCGCCAACCAGTTGCGTGAGGAACGCGGCCTGAGCGTGCGCGAAGCAATCGAGGAAGCCGCTGCGATTCGCCTGCGTCCGGTGCTGATGACCACGGCGGCAATGGTGTTCGGCATGGTGCCGCTGATCCTGGCGACCGGCGCGGGGGCGGTCAGCCGCTTCGACATCGGGACGGTGATTGCCACCGGGATGTCGATCGGCACGCTGTTCACCCTGTTCGTGTTGCCTTGTATCTACACCCTGCTGGCGCACAAGGCGAAAGCCAGGGAACCCGCTGTAGCCTGATCCGGCCTCTTCGCGGGCTTGCCCGCTCCCACAGGTGCGGCACCAGTTTCAGGACCGGTGCCATACCTGTGGGAGCGGGCAAGCCCGCGAAGAGGCCGGTAAGGCAGATGCAAAAATGCCAGAGGCCCCGCAATCGCGAGGCCTCTGGCATTTCCATCTACACCGGGTTCAACCGAACGGCCGCAACCCCTGGCGCAGGCCGAACAGGAACAGCAGCAGGTCCTGATCTGGCGCGGCCTCGGCTTGTTGCTGCGGTTTCACTTCCCGCGGCAACGCGCATTGGTCGGCCAGCTCGGCCTTGCTGAACACAGTCGGCCTCGGCTCTTCCCAGGCAGCCACCGCCACGGTGGTCACCGCCAGGCCAGCTACCAGGAACAAAGCTCGAGCTATTTCTAGTTTCATTACCCTAACCCTTTGACAGCGCTGCCAAACGCCATCTGGTAAAAGTAGAGCAGTGTTTGCCATTCCGCGTCATTGAGCGACGAATGGCGGCGCAACTGGCGCAGGTCATTGCCCGCCGCGCGCTGGCAGCTGATGCGCCGCCGGCATTTTTCCAGGTCCAGCAGGGCGACTTCGACCCGGGCCTGCTCGCCCTCGCCAATCACCTTGACGAACACGTGCTTGCCATACAGGCAGCCGTGCTGCCAGTGCCCCAGATGCATGCGCGCCAGGTTGTCTGCCAGGTCCTTGAGCATACGCTCATGCACCACCTGCGGATAACGCTCGCGGGCACCTTCGGCATGCCAGGTGTCGAGTTCGACGAAGCCGTCGAGTGCTTCGCTCACCAGCAGCGCACGCCACTGCTGGTCGGCACCCCGCTCGGCGCCACAGAAGACGATGCGCGGTACACGCACACCCAGTTGCTCGAAGCTGTTCAACGCATCCAGCTCACGCAATACGGTCGGCCGGCCGAAAGGGTGCAGCAGGCTACGGTAGATATGCCCGACCTGGCGCTTTGCATACAGCAGCTTGCCATTGCCATCGTCGAGGCGTTGCACACCGCTCTCGCCACCACGGCGCTGGTTAGGCTCCTCGACCCACTCGCCCTGCTGGCGCCAGTAAAAATCGAACCGCGACTCCCCTTTCTGGGCTACAGCCATCAAACACTACCCCTTACGCAATACATAGACCCGCCACATGGCATAGAACGGCAGGAAGTCGAGGCGTTCCTGGATTCTGAAGCCGGCGGCTCGGAATTCTTCTTCGACCGTGTCGGCCGGTAACACAAAACGGTTCTGGTAATTGTCCTGGTCGCCCTTTCGGGCGTTGCGACGTTGTTCCAGCTTTTTCCGGCGCCAGGCCTTGAAGTTACCATCCACCCACAAGGACAGGATCACACTATCACGGCTAACCCGTTGAAATTCCGAAAGAATGGTCTTTCTGTGCGCCGCTTCGCCAATGTGGTGGAACAAGCGCATGCAGAAAATGCTGTCCACCGAGTTGTCCGGCAAGTCGATGGCAAATGCCGAAGTCTGCAAAGGCCGTACCCGTGCCACCACCTCTGGCGCTTGCGCGGTACAGGCTGTCTCGATCATCGCTTCGGAGTTGTCGGCGCCGATGATCACCCGGTTGGGCTTTTCTGCCAGCAACGGCCAGAAGCGGCCGGCGCCGCATGGCAGGTCGAGGACCAGGCCAGGCTCACCAGCCAATGCCAAGGCGCGACGCGCCAACTGCTCATCACGCTTGTGGGAAAGGCGTCGCGCCAGGCCATCCTGGTGCTTGAGAAAGTACTCGCGCGCATGTTCTTTGTCGTACTTCTCGGAAAATTCAAGCTTGATGGGGCTACGCATTGGGCATCTCCTGACTCCATTCCGCCCACATTAGGTAAGCAAGCGTAGGAATCAGGTCATGCTGATGTGAAAAATATGTTGAGCGCCGAGTGACCTGTTACAACAGATTACTCGGCCAACGTGTCCGGATCGCCTTTTGCCGCAGTATTGCTCAGGTCTACCACGAAACGGCAGCCGTGCGGCAAGGTGGAGGTCAGGGTGACATGCCAGCCTTGGTCGTCGCAGATCCGCTGCACCAGCGACAGGCCAAGGCCCAGCCCCTCGCCGCGCCGCTCGTCGCCGCGTACGAACGGCCGGAACATCGCTTCGCGCTGCTCCTCCGGGATACCCACGCCACTGTCCTCCACGCTGAAACCGTTGGCTTCCAGGCTCAGGCGGATATAGCCGCTGTCGGTGTAGTGCGCGGCGTTGCGCAGCAGGTTGCCCATTACCGATTGCAGGAAAGTAGCGTTGTACAGCACAGGGCTGGCACTGACGCGGCCATCGTAATACAAGGCCAGGCCCTTCTGCTCGATGGTGTCGCGCCACACCCCGACCAGTTCGTCGGCCACCTCCCGCAGGGTGGCGCGCGAAGCCACTGCGCCCTCGTCGCGCTGTGCCCGGGCCAGCATCAGGAAGGTCTTGACTAGCTCGCGCATCTCTTCGGTGGCCCGCGCCACACGCTCCACCTGGCTGCGCGAACGGGCATCCAGGGCCGGGTTCTCCATCAGCAGTTCGCACGAGGTAGCCAGCACCATCAAGGGGGTGCGCAGTTCGTGGCTGACGTCGCTGGTGAACAACCGTTCACGGGTCAGCGCATCGCGCAGGCGGCCCAGGGTGTCGTCGAAGGCTACCGCCAACTGGCCGACTTCGTCCGCGGCATAGTCCGGCGCCAGCGGCGGGGCCAGGCCCAGCAACTGGTCACGGTGGCGTACCTGGCGTGCCAGGCGAATTACCGGCGCCATCACCCGGCGCGCCACCAGCCAGCCGAGAATGACTGCCAGCACCAGGCTGAGCAGGAAGCCCACCACCACCACCGCGAACAGCACGCGCTCGCGTTCCTCGAAGTCGCTCTGGTCCTGCAGCAGCACATAACGGCGGCCATCAACGATCTCGACCATGGCGTGGTACGACAGCTGATCGCGGAATACCTCGTGGAAGCCGCGGTCAAGGTGGCGCAGGTCCTTGGGCAGTTCGAAGTCGTCACGCCCGCCGCTGAAGTAGAAAAGCTGGTCGGGGCGCGGCCGGTGGCTCCAGTCGCTGACGCTGTCCATGCGCAGCAGGCGTTGCAGGTCACCACCCAGCACCGAGGAAATCAGCCGCTCTTCGACCAGGTGCACGGTGCCGACGATGCCGAAGGCGAAGGCCCCGGCCACCAGCGCGCTCATCAGGGCAAAGGCAATGATGATGCGCTGGGCAAGGCTTTGCTTAAACTCCATCACGGCCCTCGGCGAGGCGATAGCCGACGCCATGGACGGTATGCAGCAGCGGTTTTTCGAACGGTTTGTCGATCACCTGGCGCAGCTGGTGCACGTGGCTGCGCAGGCTGTCGCTGTCAGGGCAGTCATCGCCCCACAGGGCTTCTTCCAGCACTTCGCGACGCAATACGTGCGGGCTCTTCTGCATCAGCACCGCCAGCAGCTTGAGGCCGACCGGGTTGAGCTTGAGCAGGCGGCCCTGGCGGGTGACTTCGAGGGTGTCGAGGTCATAGCTGAGGTCGGCCACCTGCAAGGTGCGGCGCCCGCCGCCCTGGGCCCGGCGCAGCACCGCTTCGATGCGGGCGGCCAGCTCCGACAGGGCGAAGGGCTTGAGCAGGTAATCGTCGGCACCGGAGCGGAAGCCCTGCAGGCGGTCGTCCAGTTGGTCGCGGGCGGTGAGCATGATCACCGGCGTATCGCGGCGGGCGTCTTCGCGCAGGCGCTTGCACAGGGTGTAGCCGTCGATGCCCGGCAACATGATGTCGAGCACGATCAGGTCGTAGTGCTCGGTGGCAGCCAGGTGCAGGCCGGACAGGCCATCCTGGGCACAGTCGACGGTGTAGCCCTTCATGCCCAGGTAGTCGGCCAGGTTGGCCAGGATATCGCGGTTGTCTTCAACCAAAAGAATGCGCATCGGTTTCTCCTGTGCGGCGCTTCTCGCTGTGGTGCGCGGCAGGCGCAGCTTAAGGCCTATGCCTGCAGGGTGCCAGCCCCAGGGAAAATTCAGCGCACTTGACGGTTTTTTCACTGATCCTTCACGGACACAGGATAGCGGGCGGCCGACAATGCCCGATCTTTTTCGCGCCCTGGAGCCGTCATGCAGCAACCAACCCGCCCTCGCCCGATCAATTTCTGGCTGTACCTGGGGCTACCTCTGGCGACCGCGCTGGGCCTGATTCTGCTGGAACTGACCTCGGTCGACATGGACATTGCCAACCTGTTCTTCGACCCTGCTGCCGGGCAATTCATCGGCCGCCACAGCTATTTGCTGGAGAACATCCTGCATGACCGGGTCAAGCAGGGGGTGATCCTGCTGGGGGTGATGTCGCTGGTGACTTTTGCTGCCAGCTTCTTCTGGAAGCGCCTGTTCGGCTGGCGCCGTGAGCTGGGCTGCCTGGTGCTGGCGCTGGGCCTGTCCACGGCATTTGTCACGCCGCTGAAGAAAGTTACCCAGGTGCAATGCCCATGGAGCCTGACCCAGTTTGGCGGGAAGGAAACCTACAGCAAGCTGCTGGAGCCGCGGCCGGCGACCGACAAGCCCGGGCTGTGCTGGCCGGGCGGGCATGCCGCGACCGGGTTCTGCCTGTTCGGCCTGTTCTTCATGTTGCGTGATCGCAAGCCGCGCCTGGCGCGGGTGGCATTGACGGTTGCCTTCGTCGCCGGGTCGGTGTTGTCGCTGGGCAGGATGATGCAGGGGGCGCACTTCCTTTCGCACAACGTGTGGACGGCGGTGTTCTGCTGGTTGATCGGGTTGGGGTCGTATTACCTGATTCTGTACCGTCGGGGAATGGCTGAGGTGCCTGCTGCCGAGCGTAGCGTCGCCTGACCCAGGGGCCGCTTTGCGGCCCTTTCGCCGGCAAGCCAGCTCCCACAGGTACAGCGCAAGTCCCAGTGTTGGCGCAATCCTGTGGGAGCTGGCTTGCCGGCGATGGGCTGCGCAGCAACCCCAATGGCCCTCACAAGGCAAACGAAAAAGCCCCGACTCTCGCGAACCGGGGCTTTCTGGTGGTGCAGGGGGTAAGGCTGGCTTACGGCATGCCAGCATGCCTGCAGCATCGCCTGAACCAGGGGCCGCTTTGCGGCCCTTTCGCCGGCAAGCCAGCTCCCACAGGTACAGCGCAAGTCCCAGTGTTGGCACAATCCTGTGGGAGCTGCCTAGCCGGCGATGGGCTGCGCAGCAGCCCCAATGGCCCCAACAGGAAAAACAAAAAAGCCCCGGTTCTCGCGAACCGGGGCTTTCATGGTGCAGGGGGTAAGGCTGGCTTACATCATGCCGCCCATGCCACCCATGCCGCCCATGTCAGGCATGCCAGCAGCTGGCTTGTCTTCCGGCAGGTCGGCAACCATGGCTTCGGTGGTGATCATCAGACCGCCGATCGAAGCAGCAGCTTGCAGCGCCGAGCGGGTGACCTTGGCTGGGTCCAGGATGCCCATCTCGATCATGTCGCCGTATTCGCCGGTAGCAGCGTTGTAACCGAAGTTACCCGAACCTTGCTTGACCTTGTCAGCGACAACGCTTGGCTCGTCGCCGGCGTTGGCAGTGATCTGGCGCAGCGGCGCTTCAACGGCGCGACGCAGCAGGGCGATACCGACGTTCTGGTCTTCGTTGTCGCCTTTGAGGTTGGCAATGGCCGCCAGGGAGCGAACCAGAGCTACACCACCGCCAGGCACCACGCCTTCTTCAACGGCTGCACGGGTAGCGTGCAGGGCGTCTTCAACGCGGGCTTTCTTCTCTTTCATTTCAACTTCGGTGCCGGCACCGACCTTGATCACGGCAACACCGCCGGCCAGCTTGGCCAGACGCTCTTGCAGCTTCTCACGGTCGTAGTCCGAGGAAGTCTCTTCGATCTGGGCACGGATCTGCTTGACGCGTGCTTCGATCTCGGTGTCGGCGCCAGCGCCGTCGATGATGGTGGTGTTTTCCTTGGACAGGATGACGCGCTTGGCGTTGCCCAGGTGCTCCAGGGTAGCGGTTTCCAGGGACAGGCCGATTTCTTCGGAGATGACCTGGCCGCCAGTCAGGACCGCGATGTCCTGCAGCATGGCCTTGCGGCGGTCGCCGAAGCCCGGAGCCTTGACCGCAGCAACCTTGACGATGCCGCGCATGTTGTTGACTACCAGGGTAGCCAGGGCTTCGCCTTCAACGTCTTCGGCAACGATCAGCAGTGGGCGGCCGGCCTTGGCAACGGCTTCCAGAACTGGCAGCAGCTCACGGATGTTGGAGATCTTCTTGTCGACCAGCAGCAGCAGCGGGCCTTCCAGCTCGGCAACCATGGTGTCCGGCTTGTTTACGAAGTACGGCGACAGGTAACCACGGTCGAACTGCATGCCTTCCACGACAGACAGTTCGTTCTCCAGGCCCGAGCCTTCTTCAACGGTGATCACGCCTTCTTTACCGACTTTTTCCATGGCTTCGGCGATGATTTCACCGATGGAGTTGTCGGAGTTGGCAGAGATGGTACCTACCTGGGCGATGGCCTTGGAGTCGGCGCATGGCTTGGACAGGTTCTTCAGCTCGGCGACGACGGCAGCGGTGGCCTTGTCGATGCCGCGCTTCAGGTCCATAGGGTTCATGCCGGCAGCAACGGCTTTCAGGCCTTCGTTGACGATGGCCTGAGCCAGGACGGTAGCGGTGGTGGTGCCGTCACCGGCTGCGTCGTTGGCCTTGGAAGCAACTTCCTTGACCAGCTGGGCGCCCATGTTCTCGAAGGCGTCTTTCAGCTCGATTTCCTTGGCAACGGAAACGCCGTCCTTGGTGATGGTCGGCGCGCCGAAGCTCTTGGCCAGCACCACGTTACGGCCTTTCGGGCCCAGTGTCGCTTTTACCGCGTCAGCCAGAACGTTGACACCTACCAGCATTTTCTTACGAGCGGAATCGCCGAATTTTACGTCTTTAGCAGCCATGATCGTTTAATCCTTGGAATTTCTTTGGAGTAACGGGAAGTCGTGGAAATCAGCCTTCGATAACGGCGAGGATTTCGTTCTCGGCCATGACCAGCAGGTCTTCGCCATCGACTTTCACGGTGTTGCTGCCCGAGTAAGGGCCGAAAACCACTTTGTCACCCACTTTCACGGCCAGCGCGCGAACTTCGCCGTTGTCCAGGATGCGACCGGTGCCGACGGCGACGACTTCGCCGCGGTTTGGTTTTTCAGCGGCCGAACCCGGCAGGACGATACCGCCAGCGGTTTTCGATTCTTCTTCGCTGCGACGGATGACGACGCGGTCATGCAGAGGACGAAGCTTCATTGTCGATCTCTCCCAAATAGTGGTTTTCATCGGCCGGTGTCGACACCGGCGGTTTGATGCAGTCCGGCGTTGCCGGGGGTGATCCGCAATGGGCGAAGCACCTGTGTAATGTCTGGTGTCGCCACCAGAAACCTTGCGGTGACCACTACATGAGGCCGTCATATTCAATTACAAGGCTTGCTTCAGAAAATTTTTCATTAGCCTGAAAAGCTTGGGGCCGCTTCGCAGCCCTATCGCGACACAAGGCCGCTCCTACAGGGGTTCGCATACTCTGTAGGAGCGGCCTTGTGTCGCGATAGGGGCGCGAAGCGGCCCCCGGCTATTACTTGTCGCGGCGCTCGTACTCGCCTTCGATCACGTTCGGGCGATGCCCGCCATCGTGCGGCCGTGCCTGGAACGGGTCGTCCTGGAAGGCACGCTGGCGCATGGCCTGAGCCTCGGCACGCTCGCGCATCTTGCGCGCGGCCAGGTGACGGGTGAATGGCAGCAGGCACAGCAGGCCCAGAACGTCGCTGATGAAACCTGGCAGCAACAGCAGGCCCCCACCAACGGCCAGCATCATGCCCTGGAACATGTCCTCGGCGGGCAGTTCGCCACGCTGCAGGCTTTCACGGGCGCGCAGTGCGGTAGCCAGCCCGGCCACGCGCATCACCAGCACACCCAGGGCGGAGCCGGCGATGATCAGCAGCAGCGCCGGGAAGAAACCGATGGCGGCACTGACCTTCACGAAGACGAACAGCTCCAGCACGGGAAACAGGAGAAACAGCAGTAGAAAAGCACGCATCAAAGCAATCCTCGTTGGAAGACAACCTTCCTGTAAGACCAACAAATGGATGCGTGAGCTCGGCTTTTCAACCCTCGACTTCCGTGGCAACCGGCCACTTGTCGGCGCGAGCCAGCAAAACCAGGGCTTCGCGGACTTGTGTCGGCGTGTTGCAGTTACTTGGGAAAGGCAACCAGTACACCGCCTGGCCGATACGCAGGTGCATGCCTTCGCTGTCTACACCGACCATCTGCGCGGGTGCATGGCGTGGCAAATCGCTCAGCTCCACATAATGGGCTATCGCGTTGGCGTGGTCGTTGTTCATGTGCTCGACCATGCTCGTCTCGGCCTTGCCGGCGAACGGGTTGGCCAACGTCACCTGGTCGAGCCAGTGGATTGCGCCGAAGCCGCCAATGTAGCGGTGACGTACCGGCTGCAACACCCAGAAGTCGAAGTCGTGGGCCTTGTGGTAGTTGGCCGCGTCCGGGAAATAGCGGTAGTAGCGCTCGGCGGCAGCCTCGATGACGGCCTCATCCACCAGCTTGTGGGCCTCGGCCATCACCGTCAGCCGCCCCACGGCCTGTACGTCCTCGGCTTCGCGTTCGCCCACCAGCAGCGAGCACTTGGGGTCCTTCAGCAGGTTGTGGGTGTGCTGGGCGATGCGGCTGATGAGGATCAGCGGGTTGCCCTGGGCGTCCAGGCAATACGGTACAACAGAGCCGAAGGGGTAGCCGGGCATCGACTTGGAATGGGTCGAGAGTACGCCGCGGTATTCCTTGAGTAGCAGCTCCCGGGCGGGGCGGATGGCATTGGTACTCACTTGGGGGCGGCTCCTGATATCGGACTGGATGAGACAAGATAAGCATTATCAGATCCAGTGCCAATGGGCCTGCTTTGCAGCCCATCGCGACGCAAGGCCGCTCCTGCAAGGGATCGCGTACATCCTGCAGGAGCGGCCTTGTGTCGCGAAAGGGGCGCTACGCGCCCCCGGCGGTTCACCAGGTAACGCCGAAGCCTGCGGTGTAACGGGTCTTGTCCAGGTCACTGTCCCGCGTACCAGTGATTATGTCCTTTTCCGCCTTGAGGTTCAGCGAGGCCCACTCGGTGACCTTGTAGCGCAGGCCAACCTCGGCATCCAGCGCGTAGTCGGCCACGCCACCCAGCGGCTTGGCGAACTCGCCGTTGGTGAACAACTGCACGTTCTTGCCAATCAGGTAGCGGGTGTAGTCCCACTTCACCGCCGCGGAATAGAAGTTGTCCTTGGCGCCATCCTGGTATTCGAAGTCGGTACGGTTGATCAGCGAACCCAGCGAGAACGCGCCCAGCTCGTTGTCCCAGAACTGGTAACCCGGGCCGGTACCCACGGTGCGCTGGCGGGCGAGGTCTTCGATGCGGTCGCGCTTGTACTCCACGCGCCCCTGCCAGAACCACTTCTCGGTGAGGAAGCGGTCCAGGGCGTACTCGGCACTCCAGTTGTCGGTGGTGGTGACGTCGTCCTTGGTCTCGCGGTTGTATTCGCCTTCGGCGTTGTGCCGCCAGCGGCCATGGCGGGCACTGGTCTTGAAGCCGACGTCGTAGTCGTCGGTGTCGTTCTCGGCGCGCTTGTAGTCCAGGGCCACGTCGACGTTGCCCTTCCACACGAAATCCTCGACCAGTGGCTTGGGCTTCATGATCTGCTCGATGCTGGCCAGCTCCACGGTCTTCGGCGCCTCGCCATTGGCCAGGGTCACCTTGCCGGGCTCGGCGGCCTTCAGCGACTTGGCGCGCTCACCGCTGTAGGCGTCCTGCTTGACCAGCATCTCCTGGTCGCTCTCCAAGGTCTGGACCTCTTTCCAGTCCAGGGCGATGGAACCGCCATAGGGGGTTTCCAGCAGCAGCTTGCCGCCATCGAATACTTTGATCTTGCCGCTTAGCCGATCACCGTTCTTCATCCACACGGTGTCGGCGAACACCGGGGAGGCGCACAGGGAAGCAGCAAGCAGGCACAACAAGGATCTAGAATTCATAAGCGGGCTATGATTTGCGGAGTACGGGTTCGATTTGACGAAAAAAGCCGGGCATTATCCAGATAACCACGACCAGAGCAAGGAAAGACCGGGAGCATGCCGTTGAGTTCAACTCTCATTTGCCAGACCGCCGGTCCGGTTTCATCTGCAGCCCAGTGGGTGCCTGATGTCTGACGGATATGAGCACGCCCTCGACTCCGCCGAGGGCCGACGAACGGCGCTGTATTCGGTACTCGGCCAAGTGCCCGCCGGCAAGGTGGTCAGCTATGGCCAGCTGGCCGAGCTGGCGGGGCTTGGGCGGGCGGCACGCTGGGTCGGGCGCACCCTCGGGCAACTGCCCACGGACACTCGCCTGCCCTGGCACCGGGTGCTTGGCGCTGGTGGCCGGCTGAGCCTGGCACTGGGTACCCCATCGGGGGATGAACAACGGGCGCGACTGCGCGCGGAGGGTGTGAATGTAACCAACAATCGTGTGGATATGACGCGCCATGGCTGGCGCCCGATGGAGCACAGCGGTTAGAGTGCGCGCTTTGTTTTCGCAAACTTGAGGCAGATGTTGGCCCATGCCCCGTAAAACCTGGCGCGCTGCGCTTGCTGCCTATGCCAGCCCGTCAACCTTGGTACTTTTGCTGCTCGGCTTCGCTGCCGGTCTGCCCTACATGCTGGTGTTTTCCACCCTTTCGGTGTGGTTGCGCGAAGCCGGCGTGGCCCGCGAGACCATCGGTTACGCCAGCCTGATCGGCCTGGCCTACGCCTTCAAGTGGGTATGGTCACCGCTGCTCGACCAATGGCGCCTGCCGCTGCTTGGCAGCCTGGGGCGTCGGCGTTCGTGGCTGCTGCTGTCGCAGGCACTGGTGGTGGTCGGGCTGGTCGGCATGAGCCTGTGCGACCCGCAGCAGCACCTGTCATGGCTGATCGCCCTGGCGGTGCTGGTGGCCTTCGCTTCGGCCACCCAGGACATCGCCGTCGATGCCTACCGCCTGGAAATCGCCGACGACCAGCGCCAGGCAGCGCTCGCCGCCAGCTACATGGCCGGCTACCGCGTGGCGGCCCTGCTGGCCACGGCAGGCGCACTGTTCTTCGCAGAGTGGTTCGGCTCCACCGGTTTCAGCTACCTGCACAAGGCCTGGGCCGGCACCTACGTCATGTTCGCGGTGATGATGCTGCCCGCCGTGTTCACCACCCTGATCATGCGCGAACCGCCCGTACCCATGCGTACCCAGCTGTCGGCAGCGCGCTATGGGCTGGTGCACCAACTGGCCTCTGTGTTCGTGCTGATCATTCTGCTGGTGTCGGTACCGGCCAGCTTCACCCAGATGTTCAATACCGGCTGGTCCAGCGTCATCTCCGGTGATGCCACGCCACTGGACCTGCTGCTGGAAGACCGCGCCTTCCTGCGCCTGATCCTCTATGTGCTGCTGACCTGGGCGTGCCTGTCGAGCCTGGGCCGTCGGGGCCTGGCGCCGGTGCTGACCCCGGTCAACGATTTCATTGCCCGCTACCGCTGGCAGGCCTTGCTGCTGCTCGGCCTGATCGCCACCTATCGCATGTCGGACACGGTGATGGGTGTGATGGCCAACGTGTTCTACATCGACATGGGCTTCACCAAGGACCAGATCGCCAGCGTCAGCAAGATTTTCGGCCTGATCATGACCCTGGTCGGCGCCGGGGTTGGTGGCCTGCTGATCGTGCGCTTCGGCATCATGCCGATCCTGTTCATCGGTGGTGCGGCCTCGGCGGGTACCAACATCCTGTTCCTGATGCTGGCCGACATGGGCCCGAACCTGCAGATGCTGGTGGTGACCATCTCGTTGGACAACTTCAGCTCAGGCATGGCCACCTCGGCCTTCGTCGCCTACCTGTCGAGCCTGACCAACCTGAAGTTCTCGGCTACCCAGTACGCGTTGCTCAGCTCGATCATGCTGCTGTTGCCAAGGCTGATCGGCGGGTATTCGGGGGTCATGGTGGAGAAGTTCGGCTACCACGACTTCTTCCTGATCACTGCCCTGCTGGGCGTGCCGACCCTGATCCTGATTGCCCTGCAGTGGCGCCAGGAGGCCGGGCCGGGCAAACCGGTGGCAGAGGAAGGTTCGGCGGCCGAGCGGCCCTGACAGGTTTGTATTGCCTGTACCGGCCTCTTCGCAGCACAAGGCTGCTCCTACAGAGCTGTTGTGTATCTGTAGGAGCAGCCTTGTGCTGCGAAGAGGCCGGTACAGGCAATGAAGTTTACTGAGCAACAGCCCCCTCACCAGGCCGTCTACCCACCACAAACCACAGTGGCCAAAGCGCCAAGGCCCCCGCCACACCCGCCGCCAGGGCAAAGTGCAACAAGCTGGCCCCGGCGCCAATCATTGCCAGCACCGCCCCACCCAGCCCCAGCAAGGCGATGGTGATCATCCCCAGCATGGCCGAGACGAGACCCTTGCTCTGCTCGCTGGCGAACAGCGTCATGCGATACAGCACCGCGTTGGCCACGCCCAACCCCAGCGCGTACAGCGACATGCCCGCCACCACGCTGGTCACGCTCGGCCAGTGCCAGGTCGCCAGTACCATCAGGCAAAGGCCGGCCAGGTATGGCCACAACGCACCCCGCACCAGCGTTGGCAGCGGATAACGGTCGGCTATGCGGTTGATGATCAGGTTGCCCAGAATCAGCCCGCCAAACACCGGCAACTGCCACAACGCGTACTCCATGGTGCTCAGCCCCTCGTCGTGGATCAGCAGCACCGGCGACAGGCCGATCCAGCCAATCAGCGGCAGACCGACCAAGCCCAGGGCCGCGCTACCAGCGACAAAGCGGCGGTTGGCCAGCAACTGGCCGTAACCGGCCAGCAGCGGCAGCAGATGGATCGGCGTGAATGCCAGGCGCGAGCCATCGCGGCGTTCCACGCCAAGGGTTTCCGGCATCAGCCGGTACAGCAGCAGCCACGCCAGAACCGCGCCAATGGCAAAGGCCACGAACAGCCAGCGCCAGTCCAGCCACTGCAGCAGCAAGGTGCCCACCAGCGGCCCGAGCAGTGGCGAAAGCAAGGCGATGTTGGCCAGCAGCGCCATCATGCGCACGGCGTCGGCTTCGCTGAAGGCTTCGTTCAGGGCCGGGTAGCTGACCGTGACCACGAAGCCCAGGCCGATGCCCTGCAGCAGGCGCAGCAAGTTGAACAGGCCAATGTCGTGGACCCAGAAGGTGGCCATGCAGGCCAGGCCGAAGAACGCGCAACCACTCAGCAGCAACGGGCGCCGGCCATAGCGGTCGGCCAGCGGGCCGATCAGCCATTGCAGCACCACGCCCCCCAGCAGGTACAGGTTGAGGGCGTGGGGAATGTATTCGGGGCTGGCGTTCAGATCGCCGACCACCACCGGCATGGCCGGCATGACGGCATCGCTGGCCAGGTAGGTGAGCAGCTCGAACAGGGCCAGGGTCAGGCCGAACAGCAAGGCGCGCAGTGGGGTGATGTACAGCAGTGGTTTCATGATGGCGTATCGGGTGTGGCAGCTGGGGTCAGGCTATATGCCAGAAATGTCGGGGTATTGCTGTGAACAAGTGTAAAAAAACTGGGGCCGCTTCGCGCCCCATCGCCGGCAAGCCAGCTCCCACAGGGTTATCACAGTCTTCAGGCCTGTGTTGTACCTGTGGGAGCTGGCTTGCCGGCGATGGGGCGCGAAGCGGCCCCGGCTTCAACGCGGTATTACTGCGCTGCAGTCTCCTGCACCACACGAATCACCCGCTGTGGGAACGGAATGTCGATCCCTTCGGCCTTCAACCGGTCACGCGCATGCTCGTTGAGCATGAACATCACATCCCAGTAATCGGCGGTCTTGGTCCACAAGCGCAACGATACGGTGATAGAGCTGTCGCCCAGGGTCGCGACCACCGCCTGCGGCGCCGGGTCGGGCAGCACACGAGGGTCCTGCGCCAGCTCCAGCAGCACGTTACGGGCCTTCTGCAGGTCGGCCTCGTAGTCCACGCCCACATCGAACACCACCTTGCGCGTCGGCTGGCGGTTGGTGTTGGTGATGATGCCGTTGGACAGGCTGCCGTTGGGCATGATCACGGTCTTGTTGTCACCGGTGCGCAGCACGGTGTGGAAGATCTGGATGCTGTCGACGGTGCCGGCCACGCCTTGCGCCTCGATCCAGTCACCGATGCGGAACGGGCGGAAGAGCAGGATCAGCACACCACCGGCGAAGTTTGCCAGGCTGCCCTGCAACGCCAGACCGATGGCCAGCGTGGCACCACCAATCGCAGCCACGAACGAAGTGGTCTCAATGCCGATCATGGAGGCAACGCTGATCGCCAGCATGACCTTGAGGATGATGTTAGCCAGGGTGCGGATGAAGCCCTGCAGCGCCGGGTCTTGTACGCGCAAACCCACCAGCCTGGCGAGTCGATCACTGACCACGTTGGTAAGCCACCAGCCGATCGCCAAGGTCAGCAGTGCCAGCAGCAGGCGGCTGCCGTATTCCATGATCAAGGGGACCCAGGTCTGCGATTGGCGGACCAGCTGATCGACTTCAGCGTTCAAATCCATATTCATCTCCTGATGCCGCACGGCATGTACACGTATAGCAGGCCGCCGTAGGTTCGGCGGCCATGACCCCCATGGACATCATTACGCCATCGGGGTTCCGGACAACCCTGCGATCAGTCGCGGAAGTTGTTGAACTGCAGCGGCATGTCGAATTCCTTGGTACGCAGCAGGGCAATGGCCTCCTGCAGGTCGTCACGCTTTTTACCGGTAACGCGTACCTGCTCGCCCTGGATGGCGGCCTGCACTTTCAGCTTGGCATCCTTGATGGTGGCGACAATCTTCTTCGCCAGGTCCTTGTCGATGCCTTCGCGGAACTTGGCTTCCTGTTTCTTTTCCTTGCCCGAGGCGTACGGGTCCTTGGTTTCCAGGCACTTCACGTCGATCTTGCGCTTGACCAGCGCCAGGCGCAGGATTTCCAGCATCGCTTCGAGCTGGAACTCTTCCTCGGCGGTGAGCATCACGGTCTGCTCTTTGTCCTTGAACTCGAAGGTACCCTTGCCCTTGAGGTCGTAGCGGCGGTCCAGGTCCTTGATGGCGTTGTCGACCGCGTTCTGCACTTCGTGCTTGTCCAGTTCCGATACCACGTCGAACGAAGGCATGGTTGTTCTCCCAAAATAAAAGCGCGCTCAGGCTGAAGATGGAGCGCGCTGGGTTTGACGGTTAAAATGCGGGCTCATTATAACGGGTTGCGAAACGCATATGAGCAGCACCTGGCATATTCTCGGCGCCGGTAGCCTGGGCAGCCTGTGGGCTTGCCGCCTGGCGCGCGCGGGCAAGGCAGTACGCCTGATCCTGCGTGACGGGCAACGGCTGCAGGCCTATCAGCAGGCCGGCGGCCTTACCGTGGTCGAACAGGACCAGCCCCGCCACTACGCCATCCCCGCCGAAACCGCGCAGGCACACGGCCCGATCCATCGCCTGCTGGTGGCCTGCAAGGCCTACGACGCCGCCCCGGCCATTGCGGGCGTCGCAGCGCGCCTGGCCGAGGGCGCCGAAGTGGTGCTGCTGCAGAACGGCCTGGGCAGCCAGGACGAAGTCGCCGACCTGGTGCCCCACGCGCGCTGCATCTTCGCCTCCAGTACCGAAGGGGCGTTCCGCGAGGGTGACTGGCAGGTACGCTTTGCCGGCCACGGCTTCAACTGGCTGGGTGACCCACGCAACCCGACGATCCCGACCTGGTTCGATGACCTGCACGAGGCCGGCATCCCCGCCGAGTGGACGGTGGATATCCTCACTCGCCTGTGGCGCAAGCTGGCACTCAATTGCGCCATCAACCCGCTGACCGTGCTGCACGACTGCCAGAACGGCGGGCTGCTGGGGCACCTGGGCGAAGTTGACGCCCTGTGCGCCGAGCTGGCCCAGCTGCTGCGCCGCTGTGGCCAGCCAGAGGCGGCGGATGGGCTGGACGAAGAAGTACAGCGGGTTATCCTCGCCACGGCTGCCAACTACTCTTCCATGTACCAGGATGTACGCGCTGGCCGGCGCACCGAGGTGCACTACCTGCTTGGCCACGCCTGCCGCGCCGCCGACCGCCACGGCCTGCAGTTGCCAGAGCTGGAACGCCTGCTGCGGCACCTGGTCGATAACCTGCGCGGGCGTGGTTTGCCCTGCGACTGACGCGGCCCTTTCAACCGGATACGGACATTGCCTAGCCCATGACCTTGCGCCAACGCCTGGAAAACCTCCCGGTCGGGCAGAAGCTGCTGGCAGCCCTGCTGGTGTTGCTGGTGACCATCCTGCTGGTGGCCAACCTCACCTTCATCAGTGCCGCCTACTGGATCACCCAGGAAAGCATGGCGCCACAGGCGCTGCACACCATCGGCCGGCTGGTGGCCAACCCGCAGCTGGCGGCCCGCGCCGGCGATAGCCCGGACACCGCCAGCGCCCTGCTCAAGGAACTGGACAGCTACACGCCGCTGCGCGCCGCCGCCGTCTACGGGGGTGACGGCCGTATACTGGCGCAACTGCAACACGGCGAGCCGCTGGCGCTGCCCAGGCGTTTTCGCGACATCGACGGCTGGCGCCTGATGGAGTTTCGCAGCACCCAGCTGATCCGCATGCCACGTGACGCCAACCCACCCGCGCACCTGCTGCTGGTGGCCAGCAGCGAACTGCCCACGGCCTTTTACACCGGCACCCTGAGCGCAAGCCTGGGCATCCTGGTATTCAGCATCCTGCTGTGGATAATCATCGCCCGGCAGATCAAACGCCTGATCACCCAGCCGATCAACCAACTCGAAGAGCTCAGCCGCCAGGTCACCCGCGAAGAGAGCTATGCCCTGCGTGCGCAGCGCGGCAACGACGACGAAATCGGCAGCCTGGCCGAAGCGTTCAACACCATGCTCTCGCGCATCGAGGCTCGCGAACAGCAGCTCAAGCGCACCCGCGACGAGTTCCAGGAAGCCTATGACCAGGCCCAGGGCCTGGCCGAGGAAACCCGCCACACCAACCGCAAGCTGGAACTGGAAGTCCAGGTGCGCAGCAAGATCGAGAAGAAACTCACCGGTTTCCAGAACTACCTCAACAGCATCATCGACTCGATGCCCTCGGCGCTGATCGCCCTCGATGAGCAGCTCTACGTGACCCAATGGAACCACGAAGCCACGGTGCTATCCGGCACGCCACTGGACGAAGCGCTGAACCAGCCGATCTTCATCGCCTTCGAACCGCTCAAGCCGTTCTTGCCGCAGTTGAAGGAAACTGTGGAGAAACACCGCGTTGCAAAGATCGAGCGGGTCACCTGGCCCAAGGGCGAAGACCTGCGCCACTACGCCCTGACCTTCTACCCGCTGACCGGTGGAGGCGGCCGTGGCGTGGTCATCCGCATCGACGACATCACCCAGCGCCTGTCGTTGGAAGAAATGATGGTGCAATCGGAGAAGATGCTTTCGGTCGGAGGCCTGGCCGCCGGCATGGCCCATGAGATCAACAACCCGCTAGGCGCGATCCTGCACAACGTGCAGAACATTCGCCGGCGCCTGTCACCAGAGCTGCCGCGCAACCAGGAGCAGGCCGAAGAACTGGGCATCGACCTGCCCACGGTCAACCGCTACCTGGAGAGCCGCGAAGTGCCGCAATTGCTCGACGGCATCCAGCAGGCCGGTGCCCGGGCGGCAAAGATCGTCACACACATGCTCAGTTTCAGCCGACGCAGCAACCGCCAACTGGCGCCGTGCGACCTGCCAGCGCTGATCGACCAGGCGGTAGAGATTGCAGGCAACGACTTCGACCTGGCCATCGGCTTCGACTTCAAGGGCCAGGCCATCGTGCGCCAGTTCGACCCCGAACTGGGGCCGGTGCCGTGCACGGCCAACGAACTGGAGCAGGTGCTGCTCAACCTGCTGAAAAACGCCGCCCAGGCTATTCACCAGCGACCACAGCCGAGCGAGCCTGGGCGCATCATCCTGCGCACCCGCTTGAGCCCGCCATGGGCGGAAATCCAGGTCGAGGACAACGGCGTCGGCATGCCCGAGGGGGTGCGCAAACGCACCTTCGAACCGTTCTTCACCACCAAGGAAATCGGCCAGGGCACCGGGCTGGGCCTGTCGGTCTCGTACTTCATCATCACCAACAACCACAAGGGGCAAATGGAAGTGCAATCCACGCCCGGCCAAGGTACCTGCTTCACCCTGCGCCTGCCCCTCGGCCAGCCGGCAGCGGTAGCGCCGGCCAAAACGGAGAAATGACATGGGCTACCGCCTGTCGAAGATCTACACCCGCACCGGCGACAAAGGCGAAACCGCCCTGGGCGACGGGCGCCGGGTACCCAAGGACCACCCACGGATCGAAGCGATTGGCGAGGTGGACAGCTTGAACAGCCAGCTGGGTTTGTTGCTGGCGGGGCTGGCCGAACAAGGATTGAGTGAAGTGAGCGTAGTGTTGGCACCATGTCAGCACCGCCTGTTCGACCTGGGCGGTGAGTTGGCGATGCCCAGTTATCAGGCGCTGAACCTGGCGGAAGTGGAACGCCTGGAAGCAGCGATCGATGTGTGGAATGAAGAGCTGGGGCCGTTGAAGAACTTCATCTTGCCCAGCGGCTCGGCGCTGGTGGCGCAGGCGCATGTGTGCCGTAGCCTGGCGCGCAGTGCGGAGCGGCGGTGCCAGCAGCTGAATGC
Organism: Pseudomonas sp. TE3-3-F2023; assembly: GCF_036784815.1. Classification (NCBI taxonomy): domain Bacteria; kingdom Pseudomonadati; phylum Pseudomonadota; class Gammaproteobacteria; order Pseudomonadales; family Pseudomonadaceae; genus Pseudomonas; species Pseudomonas sp. TE3-3-F2023. The sequence continues at coordinate 5,542,852 of NZ_CP145113.1, forward strand.
GCTGGAGCCGTTGGCGGGGGTTGGGTTGGCGTATATCAACCGGCTTTCGGACCTGCTGTTTGTGGCGGCGCGGATCATTGGGCGGCGGCAGGGGGTGGCTGAGGTTTTGTGGCAGCCTGCTGAGAAACCAAAAGGCTGATATTTCTGGGGCTGCTTTGCAGCCCGTCGCGACACAAGGCCGCTCCTACAGGGGGTTCGCGATTCATTCAGGATTACGCGATTCCTTTGTAGGAGCGGCCTTGTGTCGCGAAGGGGCGCAAAGCGGCCCCAATTACAGGCGACTCAGATCTCGGGCCAGAACGCCCGGATGCCGGCAACACCCTGCGCCCCCGCTTCCCAGGCCTGTTCACGCTCGCCCGGCCCGACCCCACCCAGCAGGTAGACCGGCTTGTTGAAGCCGGCGATCAACCGCTGTGCCTCGTCCCACCCCAGCGGCACCGCCTCAGGGTGTGTCCGGGTTGCCTGCACCGGTGACAAGGTGACGAAGTCCACGCCCATCTGCTCCGCCAGCGCCAGCTCTTCGGCACTGTGGCAGGACGCCGCCAGCCAGCGCTCCTTGGGGAACGGCCGGCCGTTGGCGGCATACTTGCGCAGTTGTGCAGCCGTCAGGTGCCAACCCGCGGCAGGGAAGTCACCCAGCCACTCTAGCGGCCCCTTGAGCATCAGCTGCGCCTTGCCCGCGCACAGGCCGACCGCATCCACCGCCACATCGCGGTACTTGGGGTCGTACATGTCCGGGGCACGCAACTGGATCAGGCGAATTCCGCTGGCCACCGCCTTCTGGATGCCCTTGAGCATCTGCGGCACTTCCAGGCCATCTGGGGTGATCAGGTACTGGTCCGGCAGGCGCGCGGCTGCAACGATCGGCTTGTTGGCCTCGGGGAATTCGTACTGCGGCAAATCACGTGGGGCAACCCATTCCAGGGGTTGGCCCTCGGCGCCATGCGGCTCGCCGGTGAACGCCTGGACTTCGCGCACGTCCAGCAGCACCTGCTTGTCCGGGTAGTCGTGGCTGACCTTGATCAGCGCGCGCGAACGGCTCACCTCGATGCCCAGCTCCTCGCGCAGCTCGCGGGCCAGCGCCGCCTCGACGCCCTCACCCTCTTCCACCTTGCCGCCCGGGAATTCCCACAGGCCGCCCTGGTGCTGGGTATCAGCACGCCGCGCGATCAGAATGCGGCCGTCAGTACCGCGGATGACAGCGGCTACAACATGAATCCGTTTCACCCTTCACGCTCCGCCAGGCCAGCCTTCTGCCAGGCCTGGAAGGCCGGCCACTGGTAAATGGTTTCGATATAGGCCGCCGCCTCCGCAGGCACTTCCACGCGGTAAGTGCGCAGACGCACGGCCACCGGGGCGAAGAAGACATCGGCCAGGCTCGGCTTGCCGAACAGGAACGGGCCGCTGTCCTTGGCCACCAGGCGGCACTCGGACCACAGTGCAACGATACGGTCGATATCGATCTGAACCTCCAACGGCACGCTCTCCAGCGCCTGGTCGCGCGACAGGTCGAACGGCATGGCACCGCGCAAGGCGAAGAAGCCGCTGTGCATCTGTGCGCAGGCCGAACGGGCCTGTGCCCGGGCCGCCACGTCGGCAGGCCACAGCTGGGCGTCGGGGTGGCGTTCGTTGAGGTATTCGGCAATGGCCAGCGAGTCGGCGATCACACCGTGCTCGGTCTTGAGCAGCGGTACCTTGCCGGTGGCAGAGAAGGCGAGGATGCGCTGACGAGTGTCAGGCTGGTTGAGTTTGATCAGTGTTTCTTCGTAAGGCACGCCAGCCAGCTCGAGGGCCAGGGCGCCACGCAGCGACCAGGAGGAATACAGCTTGTCGCCGATGATCAGGTGATAGCTCATGGTTCGGCTCCATCGTTTGGGAATTTTGGGGCTGCTCTGCAGCCCTTTCGCGACACAAGGCCGCTCCCACATGCGGCGGTGTACGCAGGTCCTTGTGGGAACGGCCTTGTGTCGCGAAAGGGCCGCAATGCGGCCCCAATTACATCAGGTACGGTACTCGGCGTTGATCTTCACGTACTCGTGGGACAGGTCGGTGGTCCAGATGGTTTCGCTGCACTGGCCACGGCCCAGTTCGATGCGGATGGTGATCTCTTCCTGGGCCATTACCTTGGCGCCCTGGTCTTCGGTGTAGCTCGGGCTGCGGCCGCCTTTGCTGGCAATGCACACGTTGTCCAGGTACACATCAATCAGGCTCACATCCAGCTCCGGTACGCCGGCACGGCCGACGGCAGCGAGGATACGGCCCCAGTTGGGGTCTGAAGCGAACAGCGCGGTCTTGATCAGCGGCGAGTGGGCCACGGCGTAGCCGACGTCCAGGCACTCCTGGTGGTTACCACCGCCGTTGACCTGCACGGTAACGAACTTGGTGGCGCCTTCGCCATCACGGACGATGGCCTGGGCTACTTCCATGCACACCTCGAACACCGCCTTCTTCAGCGCTTCGAACAATGCGCCGCTGGCTTCGGTAACTTCCGGCAGGTTGGCCTTGCCGGTGGCGATCAGCATGCAGCAGTCGTTGGTCGAGGTGTCGCCATCGATGGTGATGCGGTTGAACGACTTGTTGGCGCCGTCCAGCATCAGGTCCTTGAGTACCGCTGGGGCAACCTTGGCGTCGGTGGCGATGTAGCCGAGCATGGTAGCCATGTTCGGGCGGATCATGCCTGCACCCTTGCTGATGCCGGTGACGGTAATGGTCACGCCATCGTGCTGGAACTGGCGGCTGGCACCCTTGGGCAGGGTGTCGGTGGTCATGATGCCGGTGGCGGCTTCGGCCCAGTGGTTTTCCGACAGGTTGTCGAGGGCGGCCTGCAGCGCGCCTTCGATCTTCTCGACCGGCAGCGGCTCACCGATTACGCCGGTGGAGAACGGCAGTACCGATTCGGCCGGTACGCCGGCCAGTTCGGCCAGCTTGGCGCAGGTGCGCTCGGCGGCGGCCAGGCCTGGCGCGCCGGTGCCGGCGTTGGCGTTACCGGTGTTGGTCAGCAGATAGCGCACGGTGCCCTGCACACGCTGCTTGGACAGGATCACCGGCGCTGCGCAGAAGGCGTTGAGGGTGAACACGCCAGCCACGCTGGAGCCTTCGGCGCAGCGCATGACCACCACATCCTTGCGCCCCGGGCGCTTGATGCCGGCGGAAGCAATGCCGAGTTCAAAACCCGGAACCGGGTGCAGGGTGGGCAAAGGACCAAGACCAACAGCCATTAGAGCGCTCCTAGAAAATACGGTTGATATCGAAAAACGGGGCCGCTTCGCGCCCCATCGCGACACAAGGCCGCTCCCACATAGGACGGCGCAGCGTTGCGGCTGTGCGCTATCCCTGTGGGAGCGGCCTTGTGTCGCGATAGGGCCGCACCGCGGCCCCAATTCAGGTCAGATCACTCGATCTGCCCGTGGCAATGCTTGAACTTCTTGCCCGAACCACACCAGCACGGCTCGTTGCGGCCCAGCTTCTGCTCGTTGCGCACCGGTGCCGAGGCAACGGCCACTTCGGCGCCCTCCTCGTTCAGCTGCTCGCTTTCCAGGCCCGGAGCAGCGGCGTGCTGGAACTGCATGCGGCTGGCCAGTTCCTCGGCCTCGCGGCGCAGGCGGGCTTCCTCTTCGACCGGGTCTTCGCGGCGTACCTGAACGTGCGACAGCACACGGATGGTGTCGCGCTTGATCGACTCGAGCAGCTCCTGGAACAGGCTGAAGGATTCGCGCTTGTACTCCTGCTTCGGGTTCTTCTGCGCATAACCACGCAGGTGGATACCGTGACGCAGGTGGTCCATGGTCGACAGGTGGTCTTTCCACAGGTCATCCAGCACGCGCAGCAGGATCTGCTTCTCGAAGGTACGCAGGGCTTCGATACCGGCCTGGTCTTCCTTCTCGGTGTACGCGGTGGTGATTTCGTTCAGCAGCTTCTCGCGCAGGGTCTCTTCGTAGAGGTGATCGTCCTCGTCGAGCCACTGCTGGATCGGCAGCCTCATGGCGAAATCGCTGGCAAGCGAAGCTTCCAGACCGGCCACGTCCCACTGCTCTGGCAGCGACTGCGGCGGAATGTGCTGGCTGATGGTAGCGTCCAGTACCTCCTTGCGGAATTCGACAATGGTGTCGCCAATGTTCTCGGCGGCCAGCAGGCTGTTGCGCATGTGGTAGATCACCTTGCGCTGCTCGTTGGCCACGTCGTCGTATTCCAGCAACTGCTTGCGGATGTCGAAGTTGCGGCCTTCGACCTTGCGCTGGGCCTTCTCGATGGCGTTGGTGACCATGCGGTGCTCGATGGCCTCGCCGGACTGCATGCCCAGCGCCTTCATGAAGTTCTTCACCCGGTCAGAGGCGAAGATACGCATCAGGCTGTCTTCCAGCGACAGGTAGAAGCGGCTGGAGCCCGGGTCGCCCTGGCGGCCGGAACGGCCACGCAGCTGGTTGTCGATACGACGCGACTCGTGGCGCTCGGAAGCGATCACATGCAGGCCACCCGTCTCGATCACCTGCTGGTGACGCTTCTGCCAGTCGGCCTTGATCTGGGCGATCTGCTCGGCGGTCGGGTTTTCAAGGGCAGCCACTTCGGCTTCCCAGTTACCGCCCAGCAGGATGTCGGTACCACGGCCGGCCATGTTGGTGGCGATGGTCAGGGCACCTGGCGCACCGGCTTGCGCGATGATCTCGGCTTCCTTCTCGTGATACTTCGCGTTGAGCACCTTGTGGTCGATACCTTCCTTCTTCAGGAGGTTGGACATATGCTCGGAGGTTTCGATGGTCGCAGTACCCACCAGCACCGGGCGGCCCTGCTTCATGCTTTCCTTGATGTCGGCAATGATCGCGGCGTATTTCTCGTCGGCGGTCAGGTACACCAGGTCGTTGAAGTCTTTACGCGCCAACGGCTTGTTCGGCGGAATGACCATCACGTTGAGCCCGTAGATCGACTGGAACTCGAACGCTTCGGTGTCGGCGGTACCGGTCATGCCGGACAGCTTGGTATACAGGCGGAAGTAGTTCTGGAAGGTGGTCGAAGCCAGGGTCTGGCTCTCGGCCTGGATGTTCAGGTTCTCTTTGGCTTCGATGGCCTGGTGCAGGCCTTCGGACAGACGACGGCCCGGCATGGTACGGCCGGTGTGCTCGTCGATCAGCAGCACCTGGCCGTCCTGGACAATGTATTCGATGTTGCGGTGGAACAGCTTGTGCGCGCGCAGGCCGGCGTAGACGTGGGTCAGCAGGCTCAGGTTATGCGCCGAGTACAGGCTCTCGCCCTCGGCCAGCAGGCCGGACTGGGTGAGCATCTCTTCGATGAACTGGTGACCGGCTTCGTTCAGCTCGACCTGACGGCTCTTCTCGTCGATGGTGAAGTGGCCTTCCTGGGTAACCTGGCCTTCGACCTCTTCGATGTGCTGGGTAAGGCGCGGGATCAGACGGTTGATCTCGATGTACAGCTTGGAGCTGTCCTCGGCCTGACCGGAGATGATCAGCGGGGTACGCGCTTCGTCGATGAGGATGGAGTCGACTTCGTCGATCACGGCGAAGTTCAGTTCACGCTGGAACTTCTCGTCCTGGCTGAACGCCATGTTGTCGCGCAGGTAGTCGAAACCGAATTCGTTGTTGGTGCCGTAGGTGATGTCGGCCGCGTAGGCGGCGCGCTTTTCTTCCGGCGGCTGGAAGGCCGAGACGATGCCAACCGACAGGCCGAGGAACTCGTAAAGCGGGCGCATCCAGTTGGCGTCGCGGCGGGCCAGGTAGTCGTTGACGGTGACCACGTGCACGCCCTTGCCGGACAATGCATTGAGGTACACGGCCAGGGTACCGACCAAGGTCTTGCCTTCACCGGTACGCATTTCTGCGATCATGCCCTCGTGCAGGGTCATGCCACCGATCAGCTGCACGTCGAAGTGGCGCATGCCCATCACGCGCTTGCCGGCCTCACGAGCCACGGCGAAGGCTTCAGGCAGCAACTGGTCCAGTGTCTCGCCTTTGGCCAGGCGCTCCTTGAACTCTGCGGTCTTGCCCCGCAGTTGCTCGTCGGAGAGGGCCACCATCTTCTCTTCGAGAGCATTGACGATGTTCACCGTCTTGAGCATGCGTTTGACTTCACGCTCGTTCTTGCTTCCAAAAAGTTTCTTTAACAAAGGCGCAAACATATCGGCAGGATCTTCCACACGTAGGGATGGAGGGCGGCCCCATGAGTCGCCCGTGCAGCCCTGAGGCCGCATGCGAACGAGCATTCTACCCGGAAACGATGGTGAGGAAAGTGGTGGATTTCCACGATGCTTGTACAGCGTTTTGGCGGGGGCTTGTTTTAGATAGGGGCATTTTCCTTGAGTTCAAGGTTCGGGAAGATGAAACGTATCGAGAATGAGTCTTGTCTTTGTTATCTGTGCCGACCTCTTCGCGGGTAAACCCGCTTCCACAGGATCATCTACACACTAGGGCAGTGCCGTACCTGTGGGAGCGGGTTCACCCGCGAAGAGGCCAGTGCAGGCTGTGGAGATGTTAGACTGCGGACCATGTAATCTCATGCGTACCCCCATGGCCTACAAACCCTCCCCCGCCCAGCCGCCCTCGGCCCTGCTTCGCCAGGTACGCCCGCTGCGCCTGCTGCTGAACCAGGCCGAACGCCTGGAGCACCTGCAGCGCCTGCTGGAAAGCCAGTTGCAACCGGCTGCCCGCGAGCACTGCCATGTGGCGTCGTGGCGCGATGGCACATTGTTGCTGGTGGTAACCGACGGCCACTGGGCAACCCGCCTGCGCTATCAGCAGAAACGCCTGATGTCGGCATTACAGGCCATGGAAGCGTTGGCCAACCTCAGGCGCATCCTGTACAAGGTCCAGCCCCCGCTGGTGCCAGCCAAGCGTGGTGGCCATGCTGCGGAACTGTCCAATAACGCAGCCGAAAGCCTGCTCGATACGGCCGAGGGCATCACTGACCCAAGGCTGCGCGCAGCACTGGAACGATTGGCCGCCCACGCACGGAACAAGCCATAAAAAAGGCCACCCGAAGGTGGCCTCAATGAACTAGAGAGTGTTCGAACTTACACGGCCGCAACAGGGCGCATGTACGAGATCGGTGCCGTACTGGCATCTTCGAAGGTGACCACTTCCCAGGCATCGGTTTCGGCAATCAGCTTGCGCAGCAGTTGGTTGTTCAGCGCGTGGCCGGACTTGTAGCCCTTGAACTCGCCGATCAGGCTGTTGCCCAGCAGATAAAGGTCGCCAATGGCGTCGAGGATCTTGTGCTTGACGAATTCGTCATCGGAACGAAGGCCGTCTTCGTTGAGCACACCGGTCTCGTCAACCACGATGGCGTTCTCGACACTGCCACCCAGCGCAAGGTTGTGCTTGCGCAGGTACTCGATGTCACGCATGAAGCCGAAAGTACGGGCGCGGCTGACTTCCTTCACGAACGAGGTGCTGGAAAAATCGACGACCGCACTCTGGGTCTGGCCCTTGAGGACCGGATGATCGAAGTCGATCTCGAAGCTCACCTTGAAACCGTCGAAAGGCAGGAAAGTGGCGCGCTTGTCGCCCTCTTCCACGGTTACCTCACGCAGGATGCGGATGAACTTCTTGGCTGCGTCCTGTTCTTCCAGGCCGGCAGACTGAATCAGGAATACAAAGGGTCCGGCGCTGCCATCCATGATCGGCACTTCCGAGGCGGAGAGCTCGACGTAGGCGTTATCGATGCCCAGGCCCGCCATGGCGGAGAGCAGGTGCTCGACCGTATCGACCTTGACGTCACCGTTGACCAGCGTCGTCGACATGGTTGTCTCGCCGACGTTGGCCGCACGCGCCGGGATTTCGACCACAGGGTCGAGGTCGGCGCGGCGGAAGACGATGCCGGTGTCAACAGGTGCAGGCTTGAGGGTCAGGTAAACCTTCTCCCCGGAGTGCAGACCGACACCTGTGGCACGGATGGTATTCTTCAGGGTGCGTTGTTTAATCATGGCATTGGCCGCTTCAGCGCAAATTGCGAACAGGTATCAACAAAGGCTGGGGATGATAACAGACCCAACCTTTGATGAATACCAATCACCTTTATACCCCTGATAAATTCCATTAATCAGCCTGACGACGCAGGAATGCCGGGATATCGAGGTAGTCCAGGTCATCCTGAGGGTTCAGTTTAGCGGCCGCAGCAGCACCTGCATGGGCCTGGTTGCGCATTACGGTCGGGCGCTCCAGGTCACGGTAGTTGACCGCAGGCTGCTCCTGGCGTACCGGCGCCGGGTTGGAAGCCTCGTATGCCTGCTGGGCAGTCTGCAGGGTGTTGTCGACCACCTTCACAGGCTTCTCGATGCGCGCGCCCAGGCCGGTGGCCACTACGGTCACGTGCAACTCGTCACGCATGTCCGGGTCGATCACGGTGCCGACCTTGACCATGGCGTGGTCGGAGGCGAAGGCTTCGATGATGCTACCCACGTCGGAGTACTCGCCCAGCGACAGGTCAGGGCCTGCGGTGATGTTAACCAGAATGCCGCGGGCGCCCTGCAGGTTGACGTCTTCCAGCAGTGGGTTGCGGATCGCTGCTTCGGTGGCTTCACGCGCACGGTTCGGGCCGCTGGCGCAACCAGTACCCATCATGGCCATGCCCATTTCACCCATCACGGTACGCACGTCGGCGAAGTCGACGTTGATCATGCCCGGACGCTTGATGATATCGGAGATACCGCGCACGGCACCGGCCAGTACGTCGTCAGCCTTGGCGAAGGCGGACAGCAGGCTGGCATCCTTGCCCAGGATGGTCAGCAACTTCTCGTTGGGGATGGTGATCAACGAGTCGACGCTTTCGGCCAGCATGCGGATGCCTTCATCGGCGATCTGCATGCGCTTGCGGCCTTCGAACGGGAACGGACGGGTCACCACGGCAACGGTGAGAATGCCCATTTCCTTGGCCACTTCGGCGATGATCGGCGCTGCACCGGTACCGGTACCGCCGCCCATGCCAGTGGTGATGAACACCATGTTGGTGCCCTGCAGCACTTCAGCGATGCGCTCACGGTCTTCCAGCGCGGCCTGGCGGCCGACTTCCGGATTGGCACCAGCACCCAGGCCCTTGGTCACGCCAGTGCCCAATTGCAGGATGGTGCGCGCGCCAATGTTTTTCAGCGCCTGGGCATCGGTGTTGGCGCAGATGAATTCCACGCCCTCGATGCTGCTCTTGACCATGTGGTTCACGGCGTTGCCGCCACCACCGCCAACACCGATCACTTTGATGACCGGGCTTTGCGGGACGTTGTCTACGAGCTCGAACATTTTCCCTCTCCTTACAGTTCTCTAGTTGTCGCGCCTACCACTACTGCTTTGAAACTTAGAAATTGCCCTGGACCCAGCGCTTGAAGCGTTCAAGCACTGGAGCCTTCGGTTCATCGCCATAGCTGTTGTTGCTGCTGTTGCCGGTCAGGGGCAGGTCTTCGGTCTGCTTCTGCAGGCCGTAGGTGAGCAAGCCCACACCGGTGGAATAGATCGGGTTGCGAACCACGTCGCTGAGCCCCCGAACGCTGTGCGGCACGCCCAGGCGTACCGGCATGTGGAAGATTTCCTCGGCCAGTTCCACGGCGCCTTCCATCTTGGCGGTGCCGCCGGTAAGGACGATGCCGGCCGGCACCAGGTCCTCGTAGCCGCTGCGGCGCAGTTCGGCCTGGATCAGGGTAAAGAGCTCGTCGTAACGTGGCTCCACCACCTCGGCCAGGGCCTGGCGCGACAGCTCGCGCGGTGGGCGATCACCCACGCTCGGCACCTTGATGGTCTCGCCGGCGCCAGCCAGTTTGGCCAGGGCGCAGGCGTAGCGGATCTTGATTTCTTCGGCGTACTGGGTCGGGGTACGCAGGGCCATGGCGATGTCGTTGGTCACCTGGTCGCCGGCAATCGGGATCACCGCCGTGTGACGAATCGCGCCCTCGGTGAAGATGGCGATGTCGGTAGTGCCACCACCGATGTCCACCAGGCACACGCCCAGCTCTTTTTCATCGTCGGTCAGTACCGAGTAGGCCGAGGCCAGCTGCTCGAGGATGATGTCGTCGATTTCCAGGCCGCAGCGGCGTACGCATTTCTCGATGTTCTGCGCCGCGTTGACCGCGCAAGTGACCACGTGGACCTTGGCTTCCAGACGCACGCCAGACATGCCCAACGGCTCGCGCACGCCTTCCTGGTTGTCGATCACGTAATCCTGCGGCAGGGTGTGCAGCACGCGCTGGTCGGCCGGGATGGCCACGGCCTGGGCGGCGTCGAGTACGCGCTCCAGGTCGGCCAGGCTGACCTCGCGGTCGCGGATGGCGACGATGCCGTGGGAGTTCAGGCTGCGAATGTGATTGCCGGCCACGCCGACGAAGGCCGAGTGGATGCGGCAGCCGGCCATCAGCTGCGCTTCTTCCACGGCGCGCTGGATCGACTGCACGGTGGACTCGATGTTCACCACCACGCCTTTTTTCAGGCCGCGGGACGGATGGGTACCGATCCCGACGATTTCCAGGGTGCCGTCCTCGCCCACTTCACCCACCAGCGCCACCACCTTGGAGGTGCCGATGTCCAGCCCGACGATCATTTTGCCGCTATGCGCGTTTGCCATGGTCCTGCCTCTCTCTAATTCTTCGCAACGGCGGGTTGGGCCGTCGTCGGTGCAATCGGTTCCCGCCAACCAACGGCAAGTCCGTTGGAGTAACGCAGATCAATGCGGGCGATAGTGCTGATCTGGTCTTTGAGTGTCTTGTCGTAAATGGCAATGAAACGGCGCATCTTCTCCACCAGATGGTCGCGCCCCAGCAGCAGCTCGATGCCCGGCCCGGCGCTGCTCGCGCCCGTGGTCAAGAACCAGCTGCCTCGCTCGCGCAGCTCCAGGCGAGCGATGGAAAAGCCCAGGGGGCGCAGCATCTGGCTCAATACCTGATACTGCTGCATCACTTGTTGCTGAGCACGCTGCGGCCCGGCCAGCTGCGGCAGGTGCTCGTAGTTGGCCAGTTCGCGCGGGGTGAAAGCCTGACCCTGGTTGTTGAGCAAGGCTTCGTCACCCCAGCGCGCCACCGGCAACTGTTCTTCCAGGCGGATCACCACCTCATCGGGCCACACCCGGCGCACTTCGGCATGGGCAATCCACGGCATCTGCTCGAGCTCTGCGCGCATCGCCGGCAGGTCGACGCTGAAGAAGCTCGCTGCCACGTAGGGCGCGATACGCTGCTGCACCGACTGTTGGCTGATGTAGCTGAGATCGCCCTGCACATCGATCTTGGTGATCGGCCGGTCGGCGTACGGCATCAGGCGAATGGCGCCCTCGTAGGCGCCGAACCCGGCTGCCACCAGGACCACCGGCCACAGCAGACGCTTCAGGCCACCCAAGCTTGGCCGCGGCAGGCGCGCCGATACGGGCTCGTCGGCCACCAGCCGGCTGGCACCACGCGGTACCGGCTTGCTTCGGCCGGTAACGGGTTGCTGCTGACGTATCATCGCGCCTTGCATGGTCGTTAACCTCGCGTCGCCACGCTCTCGGCCAGGATCGCCAGCACCAGTTGCTGGAAGTCCAGGCCGGCCGCGCGGGCCGCCATGGGCACCAGGCTATGGTCGGTCATGCCGGGTGCGGTGTTGACTTCGAGCAGCCAGAACCGGCCCTGCTCGTCCTGCATCACGTCCAGCCGCCCCCAACCTTCGATACCGATGGCATCGCAGGCACGAGCGGTCAGGTCGATCAGTTCCTGTTCCTTGACGCTGTCCAGGCCGCACGGAATGCGATACTGGGTATCGTTGGCGATGTACTTGGCGTCGTAGTCGTAGAACACGTGTGGCGTACCCAGGGCGATCGGCGGCAGCACCTGGCCGCGCAATACCGCGACGGTGAACTCCGGCCCGTGGATCCACTGCTCCACCAGTACCTGGGAATCGTATTTAGCTGCGTCCTGCCAGGCGGCGACCAGTTCCTGGGCGCTGTTCACCTTGGCCATGCCGATGCTGGAACCTTCATGGGCGGGTTTGACGATAAGCGGGAAGCCCAGTTCCGTACTGGCCTGCAAACAATCGCTTTCGCTGGCCAGCACCGCGTGGCGCGGGGTCGGAATGCCCAGGCTCTGCCACACCTGCTTGGTGCGCAGCTTGTCCATGGCCAGTGCCGAGGCAAGGATGCCACTGCCGGTGTAGGGGATACCCAGGCACTCCAACAGGCCCTGCATGCTGCCGTCCTCGCCGCCACGGCCGTGGAGGATGATGAAGGCGCGGTCGATCTTCTCGCTTTGCAGGCGATCGAGCAGGTCGTCACCCACGTCGATGGCGACCACGTCGACACCGGCGGTGGTCAGCGCGTCGATCACTGCGGCACCGGACTTGAGCGACACTTCGCGCTCGGCGCTTTTGCCGCCGTACAGCACTGCGACGCGGCCGAACGCCTTGACGTCCAGGGTCGAGTGCAGCTTGTCGTAGGCGCTGGTCATTTCGACTTCTCCTGCTTGGCGCCAGCGAACAGCGGGCTTTTCATCAATTGAGGGGCCAGGCCGCCGACATCACCGGCACCCTGGCAGATCAGGATGTCGCCAGCGCGCAGCAGTGGCTTGACCACTGGCGCCAGGTCGACGCCACGCTCGATGTAGATCGGGTCCAGCTTGCCGCGCTGGCGGATGCTATGGCACAGCTGGCGGCTGTCGGCACCGGGGATCGGCTCTTCTCCGGCCGGGTAGACTTCCATCAGCAGCAGCACGTTGGCATCGCCCAGCACCTGGACGAAATCGTCGTACAGGTCGCGGGTACGGCTGTAGCGGTGCGGCTGGTAGACGATCACCAGGCGACGGCTTGGCCAACCGCCGCGCACGGCCTGGATCACCGCAGCCACTTCGGTCGGGTGGTGGCCGTAATCGTCGACCAGCATCACGCTGCCGCCTTCGACCGGCAGTTCGCCGTACACCTGGAAGCGGCGGCCGACGCCCTGGAAGCCGGACAGGCCCTGAACGATGGCTTCGTCAGTGATGCCTTCGTCGGTGGCGATGGCAATGGTGGCCAAGGCGTTGAGCACGTTGTGGTTGCCGGGCATGTTCACCGACACCTCCAGCGGCTCGCGGTCGCGGCGCAGCACGGTGAAGTGGGTCTGCATGCCCATCTGGCGCACGTTGATGGCGCGGATGTCGGCCTCGTCGCTGAAGCCATAGGTCACGGTCGGGCGCTTGACCTGTGGCAGGATCTCGCGCACTACCGGGTCATCCAGGCACATCACGGCCAGGCCGTAGAACGGCAGGTTGTGCAGGAACTCGACGAAGGTCTTCTTCAGCTTGTTGAAGTCACCTTCGTAGGTCGCCATGTGGTCGGCGTCGATGTTGGTGACCACGGCAACCATTGGCTGCAAGTGCAGGAAGCTGGCATCGCTTTCGTCCGCTTCGGCAATCAGGTAGCGGCTGGTACCCAGCTGGGCATTGGTGCCGGCAGCGGTCAGGCGCCCACCGATGACGAAGGTCGGGTCCAGGCCGCCTGCGGCGAACACCGAGGCCAGCAGGCTGGTGGTGGTGGTCTTGCCGTGGGTGCCGGCAACGGCCACGCCATGGCGGTAGCGCATCAGTTCGGCGAGCATCTCGGCACGCGGCACCACCGGAATGCGCCGCTCGAGGGCGGTGGCGACTTCCGGGTTGGCCGGGTTGATGGCGCTGGACACCACCAGCACATCGGCGGTGGCGGCGTTCTCGGCGCGGTGGCCGACGAATATCTCGGCGCCGAACGATTCCAGGCGCTCGGTGACCGGCGAGGCCTTCAGGTCGGAGCCGGACACTTCATAGCCCAGGTTCAGCAACACTTCGGCAATGCCGCACATGCCCACGCCGCCGATACCGACGAAGTGGATACGGCGGATACGGCCCATCTTCGGCTGGGGCATGGCTTTCTGGCTCTCAACCATGGGCCACCTCCAGGCAGATATCGACCACGGTGCTGGTTGCGGCAGGTTTGGCCAGGCGCCGTGCGGTGCCTGCCATGACATTGAGTTTCTCGGGTTGCATCAGCACCTCGTTCAGGCGTTCAGCGAGCTGCGCTGCGCCAGTTGTCGCTTGTGGCATCAGGAAGGCTGCGCCTTCCCGGGCCAGATATTGGGCATTGTGGGTCTGGTGGTCGTCGATCGCATGGGGCAACGGCACCAGCATCGAAGGCAGGCCCGCTGCCGCCAGCTCGCTGACGGTCAAGGCGCCGGCCCGGCACACGACAATGTCGGCCCAGCCATAGGCCTGGGCCATGTCCTTGATGAAGGGCTCTACCTGAGCTTCGACGCCCGCCTCGCGATAACGCTCGGCGGTGACCGGCGCATGTTGCTTGCCGGCTTGGTGGAATACCTCTGGCCGCAGCGCAGCGGGCACTTCGGACAGGGCCTTAGGCAACAATTTGTTCAATGGTTCCGAACCCAGGCTGCCGCCCATCACCAGCAGTCGCGCACGGCGCTCGGCCAGGGGCGCGCGCAGGGTATCCATGAACAATTCCGGGCGCACCGGGTTACCGGTGGTGCGCAGTTTGTCGCTGGCGGCGAAGGTGGCCGGGAAGGCTTCGCACACACGCGCAGCCAGCGGCAGCAGCAGGCGGTTGGTGGTACCGGCGCGGGCGTTCTGCTCGTGGATCACCAGCGGTACACCGCACAGGCGTGCGGCCACGCCGCCGGGGCCGGTCACATAGCCACCGAAGCCGACCACGCATACCGGCTTGAGCTCACGCACGATACGCCGCGCCTGCAGTACGGCCTTGACCAGGGTGAACGGCGCCTTGAGCAAAGACAGCTTGCTCTTGCCGCGCAGGCCGCTGACCTGGATCAGGTGCAGCGGCAGGCCGGCCTGGGGCACCAGTTCGTTCTCGATACCACGCGGGGTGCCCAGCCAGTGCACGCTGTAACCGCGCGCCTGGAATTCACGGGCGCAGGCCAGGGCCGGGAACACGTGGCCCCCGGTACCGCCCGCCATGATCAGTACGTTCTTGCCGTCAGCGGCCATGATTGGTCTCCTCGGCAAAATCGCTTTCGCTGAATTCGTGTTCCTCACTGCCCAGGTGCGTGCGGCTTTCCCACTCGATTCGCAGCAACAGGCCCACGCAGGCACAGCAGATCACCAGCGAGCTGCCCCCGTAGCTGAGGAACGGCAGGGTCAGGCCCTTGGTCGGCAGCAGGCCGACGTTCACACCGATGTTGATCAGGAACTGGCCGATCCAGAGGAAGGCCAGGCCGAAGGCAACATAAGCGGCAAAGAACTGCTTGGCTTTTTCGGCCCACAGGCCGATGTACAGGGCACGCACAGTCACGAATACGAACAGCGCGATAGTCAGCAGCGAGCCGACCACGCCGAGTTCTTCGGCCAGTACCGAAAACACGAAGTCGGTGTGCGCTTCAGGCAGGTAGAACTGCTTCTGCACGCTGTTGCCAAGGCCAACGCCCAGCCACTCGCCACGGCCGAAGGCAATCAGCGCCTGGGTCAGCTGGTAGCCCGAGCCGAACTGGTCGGACCACGGGTCGGTAAAGGTAATCAGGCGCGCCATCCGGTAAGGCTGCGCCTGTACCAGGACGAACACCGCGACCACCGCCAGCACCACCATCAGGCTGAAGCGGAACAGCCCCACGCCGCCGAGGAACAGCATGGCCGCCGCCGCGCCCATCATTACCACGGTGGCACCGAAGTCCGGCTCCATCAGCAGCAGGGCGGCCATGGGCAGCAGCACGATGAACGGCTTGAAGAAGCCCATCCAGGTTTCGCGTACCTCGGTCTGCCGGCGCACCAGGTAGCCGGCCAGGTAGATGACCACGAACACCTTGGCGATTTCCGAAGGCTGCACGTTGAAGAAGCTGAAGCCGATCCAGCGCATGGACCCGTTCACTTCGCGGCCGATACCCGGTACCAGCACCAGTACCAACAGGCCGAAGGCCCCCAGCAACATCAGGAAGCCCATGCGCTGCCAGGTGGCGATCGGCACCAGCATGGTGGCGCCACAGGCGACCAGGCCGAGGAACACGTACACCAGGTGGCGGAACATGTGGTAAAGAGGGTTGCCCGACTGCACCGCAGCCACCTCCGAAGACGCCGAGGTGATCATCACCAGGCCCAGGCCCAGCAATGCCAGGCAGCCAGCGAGCATCGCGAAGTCCAGATCGATGCCACGGCCGCTGATCAGCGGCGACGGATAGGGCTTGAGGATGCCAAAGATCATGCAAGGCCTCCCGCTGCCTGGGCGAACAGGCGCCCGCGTTCTTCGAAGTTCTTGAACATGTCGAGGCTGGCGCACGCCGGCGACAGCAGTACTGCATCACCCGCCTGGGCCAGTTCGGCGCATTGCTGCACGGCGTCGTCGAGGGTCTTGACGCGGACCAGTTGCACGCCATCGCCCAGGGCTTCGGCCAGGCGCTCGGCATCACGGCCGAGCAGCACCACGGCGCGACAGAAGCGCTTGACCGGTTCGCGCAGCGCGGCGAAGTCGGCGCCCTTGCCATCGCCACCGGCGATCAGCACCAGCTTGCCTTCGATGTCGGCACCCAGGCCTTCTATGGCGGCCAGGGCAGCACCGACGTTGGTGGCCTTGGAATCGTCGTACCAGTTCACACCATTGCGCTCGCGCACCCACTGGCAACGGTGGGCCAGGCCGCCGAACTCGCGCAGCGCCTCGAGCATCGGCTCGAACGCCAGGCCGGCAGCATGCCCCAGGGCCAGCGCCGCCAAGGCGTTGCTCTGGTTGTGGGCACCGCGAATCTTCAGCTCACGTGCAGGCATCAGCGTCTCGAACTCGAACGCCAGGTATTTCTCGCCGTCCACTTCGCGCAGGCCGAAGGCCTTGAAGTCCGGCTGATTCAGGCCGAAGGTCCAGCATGGGCGGCCTTCCACCGGCAGCGGTCGGCTCAGGGCGTCCTGGCGGTTGACCACGACCTGGCGGGCACCACGGAAGATCCGGTGCTTGGCCAGGTGGTAGGCCGGCAGGCCGCTGTAGCGGTCCATGTGGTCTTCGCTGATGTTCAGCACGGTGGCCACTTCGGCGTTGAGCTGGTCGGTGGTTTCCAGCTGGAAGCTGGACAGTTCCAGCACGTACAGCTCGACTTCATCGGCCAGCAGGTCCAGCGCCGGGGTACCGAGGTTGCCGCCCACCGCCACGCGCTTGCCAGCCTTGGCGGCCATTTCGCCGACCAGGGTGGTTACCGTGCTCTTGGCGTTGGAGCCGCTGATGGCGATGATCGGGGCCTTGGCATTGCGGGCGAACAGTTCGATGTCACCGGACAGCTTCACGCCACGTGCGGCCGCCTGCTGCAAGGCCGGGGTGGCCAGGGCCAGGCCAGGGCTGACGTACAGCTCGTTGGCGCGGCACAGGAAGTCGACGTCCAGTTCACCACAGCGCACTTCCACCTGCGGGTAATCACGGCGCAGGGTGTCCAGTTCCGGCGGTTGCTCGCGGGTGTCGGCGACCGCAAAGGCAATGCCCCGGCTCGCCAGGAAGCGAACCAGGGACATGCCGCTCTTGCCGAGGCCGACAACGATGCGGAATTGGTCGGAAGCGATCAGGGACACGCTCATCTACCTCAGTTTCAGGGTGGCAAGGCCGACCAGCACCAGGATCACGGTGATGATCCAGAAGCGGACGATCACCCGTGGCTCTGGCCAGCCCTTGAGTTCAAAGTGGTGGTGGATAGGCGCCATGCGGAACACGCGCTTGCCGGTCAGCTTGAAGGAGGCAACCTGGATCACCACCGACAGGGTTTCCATGACGAACACGCCACCCATGATGAACAGCACGATTTCCTGGCGGACGATCACGGCGATGGTGCCCAGCGCGGCGCCCAGGGCCAGCGCGCCGACGTCACCCATGAATACCTGCGCCGGGTAGGTGTTGAACCACAGAAAGCCCAGCCCGGCACCGATCAGCGCGCCGCAGAACACGATCAGCTCGCCCGAACCCGGCACATAAGGGATCAGCAGGTATTCGGCGAACTTCACGTTGCCCGACAGGTAGCAGAAGATGCCCAGGGCGCCGCCGACCATCACCGTCGGCATGATCGCCAGGCCGTCGAGGCCGTCGGTGAGGTTGACCGCGTTGCTCGAACCGACAATGACGAAGTAGGTCAGCACGACGAAGCCGATGCCCAGCGGAATGGTGACATCCTTGATGAACGGCAGGATCAGCGTGGTTTCGACGCTGGTCGGCGCGGTCTTGTACAGGAAGATGGCTGCAGCCAGGCCGAACACCGACTGCCAGAAGTACTTCCAGCGGCTTGGAAGGCCGCGCGAATTCTTTTCGATCACCTTGCGGTAGTCATCGACCCAGCCGATGGCACCGAATGCCAGGGTAACGATCAGCACCACCCACACGTAGCGGTTGGTCAGGTCGGCCCACAGCAGGGTGCTGACGGCAATGGCGGACAGGATCAGCGCCCCACCCATGGTCGGGGTGCCGGACTTGGACAGGTGCGATTGCGGGCCGTCGTTACGTACGGCCTGGCCGATCTGGCGGATTTGCAGGGTACGGATCATCCACGGCCCCAGCCACAGCGCCAGGGACAACGCGGTCAGCACACCCAGAATCCCGCGCAGGGACAGGTATTGGAAGACCGCGAAGCCTTTGTGGAACTGTTGCAGATACTCGGCCAACAGCAGCAGCATTAATGTTTCTCCCCGCTGGCACCGCACAATGCCGCCACGACGTTTTCCATCGCAGCGCTGCGCGAGCCCTTGATCAAGATAGTGGTGTCGCTGGCATTCTCGGCGCCAACCGCGTCGATAAGCTCAGCTTGAGTAGCGAAATGGCGACCATTGGCGCCGAACGCCTTGACCGCGTATGTCATGTTGGAACCCACTGCATACAGGGCGTCGACCTTGCCACGCGCGTAGTCACCCACCTGACGGTGGCCTTCTTCCGCCCATTGCCCCAGTTCGCCGATATCTCCAAGCACCAGGACGGTGCGTCCGGAAAAGCCGGCGAGTATATCAATGGCCGCACACATGGAGGTGGGATTTGCGTTGTAACTGTCGTCGATCACACGCACGCCGTTCGGCGCGATCTGCGCCACGGTACGGCCCTTGACCGGCTGCACGGCAGCCAGGCCGGCAGCGATGCCGCTCAGGGTCAGACCAACGGCATGGGCAGCAGCGGCGGCAGCAAGGGCGTTGCTGACGTTGTGCTCACCAAGCACATTGAGCTGCACGTCTACCACTCCACCAGCGCCATGCAGCTTGAACGACGGGCAACCACGCGCATCGCGACCGATGTCGCTGGCATGGAAATCGGCCTTTGCATTGCTGCGGGCGAAGCTGAAGACCTTGTGCGTGCCGGCGCGTGCCTTCCAGATATCAAAGGCCTTGTCGTCCAGGTTGAGGATGGCGATACCACCCTCGCCCAGGCCTTCGAGGATCTCGCCCTTGGCTTCGACGATCTTTTCCGGGCCACCGAACTCGCCAACATGGGCGGTACCGGCGTTGTTGATGATGACCACCTGGGGCTGGGTCAGGCCGACGGTGTAGCGGATCTCGCCAATGCGCGAGGCACCCAGCTCGATCACCGCGGCGCTGTGCTCGGGGGCGATCTCCAGCAGGGTCAGCGGCGCGCCGAGGTCGTTGTTCAGGTTGCCGCGGGTGGCGTGCACAAGGCCACGGGTGCGCAGAATGCTGGCGAGCATCTCCTTGACCGTGGTCTTGCCGCTGGAACCGGTGATGGCCACCACCGGCTTGTCGAAGGCAGCACGGTTCAGCGCGCCAAGCTGGCCGAGGGCCAGGCGGCAATCGGCGACCAGCAACTGCGGCAGGTCGACATCGGCCACTTCACGCTCGACCAGGGCCGCGACAGCGCCCTTGGCCTTAACGTCGGCAAGGTAGTCGTGGCCATCGAAGCGCGGGCCGGCCAGGGCGACGAACAGTTGCCCGGCGCCAACGCTGCGGCTGTCGATACTGACGCCAGTAAAGGTGGCATCGGCACCGACTTGTTGACCACCCAGCGTTTTGGTCAGCTGGCTGAGTGACATCGGCTTAAGCATGTGGAGCCTCCCAGGCTGCAAGTGCCTTTTCGGCCTCGGTCAAATCGGAGAAGTCATGGCGCTCGCCATTGATCTCCTGGTAATCCTCGTGCCCCTTGCCGGCCAGCACGATCACATCATTGGCAGCGGCAGTGGCGATCAGGTGTGCGATGGCTTCGCCACGACCGGCAACGAACTCGACCTCGGCAGGCCTTGCGAAACCGGGACGGATGTCATCGAAAATGCGCAGCGGGTCTTCGGTACGAGGGTTGTCGTCGGTGACCAGCACGCGATCGGCCAGGCGCTCGGCCACTTCGGCCATCAGCGGGCGCTTGCCGCGATCTCGGTCGCCGCCGCAGCCGAACAGGCACAGCAGCTTGCCGTGCGCGTGCGGGCGCAGGGCTTCGAGCACTTTCTCCAGGGCGTCCGGCGTATGCGCGTAGTCGACCACAACCAGCGGCTTGTCGCCCCCACCCAGGCGCTGCATGCGGCCGATCGGCCCCTGCAGCTGCGGGGTGACCTTCAGGATTTCGTCCAGCGCATAGTCCAGCGCCAACAGGGTCGCCACGGCGGCGAGCATGTTGCTCAGGTTGAAGCGGCCCAACAACTGGCTGCGCAGGGTACGTTCGCCCTGGGCGGTGACCAGGGTGGCGCGCACGCCATCGTCATTGAACACGGCTTCACGACAGTACAGCGAGGCCTCCGAGTTCTCCAGGCTGTAGCTGAGCAACCGGGTCTCGATATGGTCGACACTCGGGCGGCGGGCAAAATCGGCGGCCAGGCGGCGGCCGAAATCGTCATCCAGGTTGACCACCTGGCAGCGCAGGCTCGGCCAGGCGAACAGCTTGGCCTTGGCGGCCTCGTAGGCCTCCATGCTGCCGTGGTAGTCCAGATGGTCGCGGGACAGGTTGGTCATGACCGCGATGTCGAATTCCAGCGCGGCGACCCGGCCCTGCTCCAGGGCATGGGAGGAAACCTCCATGGCCACGGCCTTGGCGCCACCTTTCTTGAGGTCGTTGAGGGTCGACTGCACGGCGATCGGGTCGGGCGTGGTCAGGCGGCCACTCTGCAGCTCACCATAGAAGCCGGTACCCAGGGTGCCGATCAGGCCGCAACGCTGGCCAAGCAAGTCCAGCGCCTGGGCCACCAGCTGGGTAACGCTGGTCTTGCCGTTGGTACCGGTCACGCCCACCAGGTTCAGCTGGCGGCTCGGTTCGCCATAGAAGCGACCTGCGATATCCGAAAGCTGGGCGATCAGGCCCTTGACCGGGATGAGCGGCACATCGGTGATCGGCAGGACCCTGGCGCCCTGCTCTTCGTAGGCCACGGCGGCGGCGCCACGGGCCAGGGCATCGGCGATATGCTCGCGGCCATCGACCTTGGCGCCCGGCACGGCCAGGAACAGATCACCCGGGCGCACATTGCGGCTGTCCAGGGTCAGTTCACGGATCAGCGGGTCACGGCTGGCGTGAGCGAAAAGCTTGCTCAATGGCATTGTCATCATCCACGCCCTCCCTTGGCTGTTGCTGCTGCATTGACTTGCGATTGTTCGACGGGTGCTGGTGGCGGCAGGTTGTCTGGCGGCACGTTCATCAGGCGCAGGGTGCCGGACATGACCTTGCTGAACACCGGCGCCGAAACCAGGCCACCGAAGTAGCCGCCCTTGCCTGGTTCGTCGATGACCACGACGATGGCGTAGCGCGGGTCGCTCATCGGCCCGAAGCCGGCGAACAGCGAGCGGTAGGCGTTTTCGGTGTAGCCCTTGGAGCCCACGGTGGCTTTACGCGCGGTACCGGACTTGCCGGCCACGTGGTAGAACGGCACCTGGGCGCGGAACACGCCACGTGGCGCTTCAATCACCTGTTGCAGCATGCCCTGGACGGTTTCGGCGGTTTCCTTCGGAATGGCCTGCACGGCTTCCGGGGCCTTGTCGACCTTGAGGATCGACAACGGCACCATCTTGCCGTCGTTGGCCAGCGCCGCGTAGGCATGCACCAGCTGCAGGGCGGTCACCGACACGCCATAGCCATAGGACAGGGTCGCGGTCTCGGCCTTGCGCCACTCGCGGTGGTTGGGCAGGTTGCCGACGCGCTCGCCGGGGAAGCCAAGGCCGGTGTACTGGCCCAGGCCGACCTGGGACATGACCCGGTAGATGGCCTCGCCGCCGATGTCGAAGGCGATCTTGCTCATGCCCACGTTACTGGAGTTGATCAGGATGCCGGTCAGGTCGAGGATCGGCCCCTCGCTCCTGGACACGTCCTTGATGGTGTAGCGGCCGATCTGCAGGCTGCCCGGATACACCTCGACCTTGTCGGTCGGCTTCCAGCGGCCACTTTCCAGCGCCGCGCTCATGGAGATCGGCTTGACCGTGGAGCCCGGCTCGAACACGTCGATGATCGCGCGGTTACGCATGGCGGCCGGGAACATGCTGCGGCGGTTGTTGGGGTTGTAGGTCGGCTGGTTGACCATGGCCAGGACCTCACCGGTCTTGACGTCCATGATCACCAGGCTACCGGCCTTGGCGTCCTGTTCGGCAATGGCGTTGCGCAGCTCACGGGTGGCCAGGTACTGCAGGCGCAGGTCTATCGACAACGCCAAGGTCTTCCCGGCCTTGGCGTTCTTGGTTACCTGGATGTCCTTGATCAGCCGACCGCGCCGGTCCTTGATCACCTGCCGCTTGCCGGGTACGCCGGCCAGCCACTCGTCATAGGCCAGCTCCACTCCTTCGCGACCGTGATCGTCGAGGTCGGTGAAGCCGACCATGTGCGCGGTGACATCACCGGCCGGGTAGAAGCGACGGAACTCTTCCAGGCCGTAAACGCCCGGCACCTTCAGGTCGAGTACATGCTGGCCCTGCTCCGGGGTCAGGCCGCGAACCAGGTAGATGAACTCCTTGTTGGCCTGCTGGGTCAGGCGCTCGGCCAACTGCTGCGGGTTCTGCCCCAGTGCTGCGGCCAGCTGTGGCCAGCGGTCTTTGGAGGCCTGCATTTCCTTTGGGTTGGCCCACAAGGTGGTGACCGGGGTACTGACTGCCAGCGGTTCACCATTACGGTCGGTGATCAGCCCGCGGTGAGCCGGAATAGGGATGTGACGCAGACTGCGCGCATCGCCCTGGCCCTTGAGGAAGTCACGATCGACCACCTGCAGGTCGATGATGCGCCAGCAGATGGCACCGACCATCAGCGCCAGCAAGCCGATCACCACGCGGAAGCGCCATGGGTAGAGTGCGCCTTCGAGCTTCATCATGGCGCCACCATCCGTACTTCGTCAGCCGAAGGTACGCGCATCTTCAGTTGCTCGGAGGCCAGGTTTTCGATGCGGCTGGCGGCGGTCCAGGTGCTTTGCTCGAGGATCAGCCGGCCCCACTCGGCCTGGGCCTTGTCGCGCTCGTTCAACTCGCCGTAAAGGGTGTTGAGCAACTGACGGTTCCAGTGCGCGCTGTAGGATACGGCGATGGCCGAAATCAGCACGGCAACGAACAGCAGAAGCATCAGGAAGCTTCCGCCTGGCAAGGGTTTGGCAAACAGCCTGCTCACCGCAGCTTCTCCGCCACCCGCATCACGGCGCTGCGCGCCCGCGGATTGGCTTTGAGCTCAGCTTCGGAGGCGAACTGGGCCTTGCCGATGAGCTTGATTTTCGGCTCGAAGGCCTTGTGCTGAACCGGCAGGTTGCGTGGCAGGTTGTCGGCCTCGCCCTTGACCAGCTTGCGCATGAACAGCTTGACGATACGGTCTTCCAGCGAGTGGAAACTGATGACTGCCAGGCGACCACCCACTTCCAGCGCATTGATCGCGGCCTCGAGGCCTGCCTCCAGATCACCGAGTTCGTTGTTGACGTGGATGCGCAGACCCTGGAAGGCGCGGGTCGCTGGGTTCTTGCCCTTCTCCCATGCCGGGTTGGCCACCTTCAGCACCTCGGCGAGGTCGCTGGTGCGGGTGAACGGTTGCTGTTCACGGCGCTGCACCACGGCGCGGGCCATGCGCTTGGCGAAACGTTCTTCGCCGTATTCCTTGAACACGCGGGCGATTTCTTCTTCAGGTGCAGTGGCGATGAACTCGGCGGCGCTGATGCCCTGATCCGGGTTCATGCGCATATCCAGCGGGCCATCATTGAGGAAGCTGAAGCCACGCTCGGGGTCATCCAGCTGCGGCGAGGAAACGCCCAGGTCCAGCAATACGCCGCTGACCTTGCCATCCAGGCCGCGCTCAGCCACTTCCGAGCCCAGCTCGGCAAAGCTGCGCTGCACAATGACAAAGCGGCCGTCTTCGGCCGCCAGCGCTTGCCCCGTGGCAATCGCCTGTGGATCTTTGTCGAAACCCAGCAGCCGCCCTTGCGGCCCGAGCTTGCTGAGAATCAGCCGGCTGTGCCCGCCACGGCCGAAAGTGCCGTCCAGATAGCAACCGTCGGCGCGCAGGGCCAATGCCTCGACAGCTTCGTCGAGCAGGACGGTAATGTGGTTGAAGCCGCTATCTATGGTCACAGGATCAGGTCACGCAATTCGTCGGGCATGGCGCCCGGTTGTTGAATAGCTGCAAGGTCGGCTGCCGAAACCGCGTTCCAGGCATCTTCATCCCACAGCTGGAATTTGTTCAGTTGCCCCACCAGCATCGCCTTCTTGTCGAGCTTGGCGTACTCACGCAGACGGGGCGGCACCAGGAAACGCCCGCTGCCATCGAGCTCCAGGTCAACCGCATTACCGATCAGCAAACGCTGCAGGCGGCGGTTTTCCTCACGCAACGATGGCAAGGCACGCAACTTGGCTTCTATCTGTTCCCACTCATCGAGGGGATAAACACACAAGCAGGGGTCAACGGCGTCGATGGTCACGATCAGCTGACCATTGCAACGCGAATCGAGCTCGTCACGGTACCGGCTCGGCATGGCGAGACGGCCCTTGGCATCGAGGCTGACGGCGTTGGCTCCGCGGAACACGGCTGCGATTCCCCACAATGTTAGCTTTTTTGTGCCAGAAAACCCACTTCATCCCACTTTCTGCCACTTGCGCACACTATAGGAATCCGCCCGCAGCACCGTCAAGGCACGTTCGGAAGGAAAAGCCTTACAGGACCGAGATTTAGCGCAATAAAGGAATGCGGAAGGACTACCGAGGGGAAAAAAACACGAGAAAAATCAAACCCACGCAAGCGGATGGAGTTCAAAGTTAAAGTGATTTATTAAGAGTAAGATTTTTTCGGTATTACCAGAGGGCATCTGCTATCGAATAAAGCAGGGAGGGAAAGGTGGAGAGTCGATCTGTAAGCCGGGTTTTGTCGAGGACAGTCATTCCTCTACGACGGCCATCGCTGGACGCCTCTAGCAACCTACCCGGTTCCGACGCGGGCCACGCCTGATGGAACCCTATTTGGTCTTGCTCCGAGTGGGGTTTACCTAGCCACGAACTGTTGCCAGCCGTGCGGTGCGCTCTTACCGCACCTTTTCACCCTTACCGGCACCGAAGTGCTTAGGCGGTTATTTTCTGTGGCACTTTCCGTAGGCTCGCGCCTCCCAGGCGTTACCTGGCACTCTGCCCTATGGAGCCCGGACTTTCCTCCCCCTGCTGTTGCGGAACAAAAGCAGGCAGCGACTGTCCGATCGACTCTCCGCCGCCAAGATTAACGGCACGCGCGCCCGAGAACAAGCAATACCGACATCTATATCAATTTGCCACTACTCGGCTTTCTGCTTTTCCAGAGCAAGTTGATAGAGCAGGTTCTTGCGCACCCCGGTAATTTCCGCAGCCAGCGCCGCTGCCCGCTTGAGCGGCAACTCGGCCAGCAGCAGGTCGAGCACCCGCTGCGCTTCGGCACTGATTGCCTGCTCGCCCTCCGGCGCACTCCAGCCACCGACCAGCACCACGCACTCACCACGCTGCTGATTGCTGTCACCGGCAACGAACGCGCGCAGCTCGGCCAGGGGCAGGCCCTTGAGGGTCTCGAAGGTCTTGGTCAGCTCGCGCGCCAAAAGCGCCGGGCGCTCTCCACCGAACACCGCCTCCATGTCCTCGAGGCATTCCAGAATACGGTGCGGGGCCTCATAGAAGATCAGCGTGCGCGGCTCTTCCTTTACTTGCTCCAGGCGCGCCCGGCGCCCCGCTGCCTTGGCCGGCAGGAAGCCTTCGAAGATGAAGCGGTCCGAAGGCAGGCCGGCCGCCGACAGCGCGGCGATCAGAGCGCAGGCGCCCGGCACCGGCACCACGTTCACACCCGCAGCCCGCGCCTGGCGAACCAGGTGGTACCCCGGGTCGGAAATCAGCGGCGTGCCGGCATCGGAGACCAACGCCACATTTTCGCCCGCCAGCAACTTGGTGAGAAAACGACCGCCCTCATCACGCTCGTTGTGCTCATGGCAGGCTGCCAGCGGCGTGTCGATGCCGAAGTGCTGCAACAGGCGGATCGAGTGACGAGTATCTTCCGCCGCGATCAGGGCCACGTCCGCCAGCACCTTCAGCGCCCGGGCACTCATGTCGTCGAGGTTGCCGATGGGGGTTGCGACCACATACAGCGTCCCCACGGTGGATTTCGAAGCCCCTGCCACATCAGTCACTGCGCACACCTGTCGTTCGGATCAAAGGCGCCATTGTAGCCCGAGCGCCTGCAACAGGGCGCAAAGAACTTCGCCGACGACCGATGGCAGGCCACCTATAGTGAAGGATCGACACGGCAACATCGCGCCCCGGCCAGCGCTTGGGTACAATTGCCGGCCAACTTGATCGAGTAACAGGACCTTTACATGATCGCTTGCCTGCGGCTGTTCACAGCCCTCTGCCTTGCCGCCCTGCTGGCAGCCTGCGCCAGCTCGCCCTCATCCAGCCTGGGCGAGCTGCCGCGCACCCCGGACGCCAGCATCGAGCAACTGCTCGAAAAGGCGGCGTCCAGCAAGTCCGCGGAAGACGCCGCGCTGCTGCGCCTGAGCGCAGCCGACCTGGCCTACAAGCAGAAGGACTTCCCACGCGCCGCACGCATTCTCGAGCTGGTGCCGCTGGAAACGCTAAAGCCGGCCCAGCAAGTGTTCGCCAGCACCCTCGGTGCCGAGCTGGCCATGAGCCGCAACCAGCCCAAGGCTGCCCTGACCGCCCTGGCCCACCCCAGCCTGCAGCGCGTCGCCGAACTGCCGGAAGACCAACAAGCGCGCACCTACAGCGTGCACGCGGCCGCCCTCGAAGCCGATGGCCAGACCCTGGCCGCCGCGCAACAGCGCGTGCTGCTGGCTCCGCTGCTCAGCGGCCAGGCCGCCAGCGCCAACAATGACGCCATCTGGGCCTTGGTCGCCTCGCTGCCGGCAGAGCAATTGCAGCAGCCTGGCAACGACCAGACCCTGGCCGGCTGGACCAGCCTGGCCTTCGCGGTAAAAAGTGCCGGCACCCTGGAGCAGCAGCAAGCGGCTATCGACGCCTGGGTCAAACAGCACCCTGACCACCCGGCCGCCCAGCAACTGCCGCTGGCACTGACCAAGCTCAAGGAACTGGCCAGCCAGCCGCTGACCAAGATTGCCCTGCTGCTGCCCCAGGAAGGCCCACTGGCTGGTGTTGCCCGCGCCCTGCGTGACGGCTTCATGGCTGCGCACTTCCAGGCTCAGCAAGCCGGCCAGCAGGCGCCAGCCGTGCAGGTATTCGACAGTTCGCGCATCGGCTCGCTCGACGACTTCTATCGCCAGGCACAGGCCGCAGGCGTACAGCTGGTCATCGGCCCGCTGGAGAAACCGCTGGTCAAGCAACTGGCTGCCAAGCCACAACTACCGATCACCACCCTGGCCCTGAATTACGCCGACGCCGGCCAGAAGGCGCCGCCGCAACTGTTCCAGTTCGGCCTGGCTGCCGAAGACGAAGCCCGTGAAGTGGCCCGCCGCGCCCGCGCCGATGGCATGGTCCGCGCCGTGGCCCTGGTGCCGAGCGGCGAATGGGGCGACCGCGTGCTTGCCGCCTTCCGCCAGGACTGGGAAGGCAACGGTGGCACCCTGCTCGCCGCCGAGCGCATCGCCCAGCCGGTTGCACTGGCACAGCAGATTGCCGACCTGTTCCAGCTGCGCCAGAGCGAAGGCCGCGCCAAGAGCTTGCAGAGCACGGTAGGCGGCAGCATCGCCGCGCAGCCGTCGCGCCGCCAGGACATCGACTTCATCTTCCTCGCCTCGACCCCGCAACAGGCGCAGCAGATCAAGCCGACCCTGAACTTCCAATACGCCGGTGACGTACCGGTCTACGCCACCTCCAACCTGTACAGTGCCAGTGGTGACGTCAACCAGTACAAAGACATGAACGGTATCCGCTTCTGCGAAACCCCGTGGCTGCTCGATACCAGCAACAGCCTGCGCCAGCAGGTGGTGCAGCAGTGGCCGCAAGCCGCCGGCAGCCTGGGCCGCTTGTATGCCATGGGCGTCGACGCTTACAGCCTGGCGCCGCGCCTGGGCCAGCTGAAAGCGCTGCCGGACAATCGCGTACTGGGCCTTTCGGGCAGCCTGAGCATGAACGCCAACCAGCGTGTCGAGCGCCAGCTGCCTTGGGCCGAGTTCGTCGGCGGCCAGGTCCAGCGCCTGCCTGATACCGCTCGCTGATGGCAGCAGCGTCGCCTACCAGCGCCGGCCAGGCAGCGGAAACCCAGGCCCTTGAGTACCTTCAAGGGCAGGGCCTGCAACTGCTGGCGCGCAACTGGCGATGCAAAGGCGGTGAGCTTGATCTGGTCATGCTCGACGCCGATACAGTAGTATTCGTCGAAGTCCGCTACCGGTTGCACGCCGGCTTCGGTGGCGCCCTCGGCAGTATCGACGGGCGCAAGCAGAAACGGTTGGTGCTTGCCGCCAGCCTGTTCTTGCAGAAGGAGCCCCACTGGGGCAACCACCCTTGCCGCTTCGACGTAGTCGCCCTGCAGGGCAGCCACCATGCAGGCAGACCGCTTCAATGGCTGAAAAACGCCTTCGAATGCTGAACCCACTCCGTTTTTTTGCTCTATGTTTCGCGGGCTGGTCGTTGTTGCGCGTAGCAAAGGCCACCGCCCCACTTAAGGTCACCAGATGGACATGCAATCCCGAATTCGCCGGCTGTTCCAGGCCAGCATCGATACCAAGCAACAGGCAATGGACATCCTGGCACCGCACATCGAGCAGGCCAGCCTGGTCATGGTCAATGCACTGCTCAACGAGGGCAAGATGCTCGCCTGCGGCAACGGCGGCTCGGCTGGCGATGCCCAGCACTTTTCCTCGGAGCTGCTCAACCGCTTCGAGCGCGAACGCCCGAGCCTGCCGGCCATTGCGCTGACCACCGACAGCTCCACCCTGACCTCGATCGCCAATGACTACAGCTACAACGAAGTCTTTTCCAAGCAGATCCGCGCGCTGGGCCAGCCCGGTGACGTTCTGCTGGCGATCTCTACCAGCGGCAACTCGGCCAACGTGATCCAGGCGATCCAGGCCGCACATGACCGCGAAATGATTGTCGTAGCATTGACTGGTCGCGACGGCGGCGGCATGGCTTCGTTGCTGCTGCCCGAAGACGTGGAAATCCGCGTGCCTTCGACGGTTACCGCGCGTATCCAGGAAGTCCACCTGCTGGCGATCCACTGCCTGTGTGATCTGATCGACAGCCAACTGTTCGGGAGTGAAGAATGACCCCTATGCGCCTCGGCCTTATGGCCCTGACCCTGTGCCTGAGCGTCACTGGTTGCAGCTCGGTACTGACCTCTACCCGCAATTCGCCGATCGAGGACGATCGCGGCACTCGCACCATCGGCAGCAAGATCGACGACTCGCTGATCGAAACCAAGGCCTCGGTCAACATCGCCAAAGCCAGCCCTGACCTGGACAAAGGTTCGCACATCGTTGTCAGCAGCTACAACGGCATCGTCCTGCTGGCCGGCCAGACCCCGCGCGCCGAACTCAAGAGCCTTGCCGAGCAGACTGCCAGCCAGGTACAGCGGGTCAAGAAAGTGCACAACGAGCTGCAGGTAATGCAGCCCTCCTCCATCCTGGCCCGCAACAACGACGCCTGGCTGACCACCAAGATCAAAGCCCAGATGCTGACCGACAATGCCGTGCCAAGCTCGCGCATCAAGGTGATTACCGAGAACGGCATCGTCTACCTGCTCGGCCTGGTGACCCAGCAGGAGGCCAACTCGGCCACGGCCGTGGTACAGGGCGTGTCGGGTGTGCAGAAGATCGTCAAGCTGTTCGAGTACATCGACTGATTCACTGATTGCCTGCGTCGGCCTTTTCGCGGGTAAACCCGCCCCCACAGGGATCTCACAGCTTTCAAGGCTTGTTGTATTCCTGTGTGGGAGCGGCTTTACCCGCGAAAAGGCCAGCAAAGGCGACAACACTGCCCCACCTTTCAGAAATCCAGGAAACACCGCATGAAAAAGCTTCTGCTGCCCGCCCTGCTGTTCGGCACTTTCGCCACCTTGGCCGGCTGCTCCACCCCAAGCCTGATCACCCTCAACGATGGCCGTGAAATCCAGGCCGTCGACGCACCGAAGTTCGACCGCGACGCCGGCTTCTACGAGTTCCAGCAACTCGACGGCAAGCGTACCCGCATCAACAAGGATCAGGTACGCACCATCAGCGACCTGTAAGCCAGGGTTGGCAGCAACAAAAAAGGCGATCCGGTTGGATCGCCTTTTTATTACTTGACCACTTTCAGGCTTGGTCGACCAGTCGGGCGTGGCGGCTGGCCACCACCTTCTGGCGGGCCATTGTCGTCCGGCTGCACATCATCATCTTCCGGCTCATCGTCATCCATCACGGGCGGCTCCAGTTCGAAGACCATACCTTGGCCATTTTCGCGGGCGTAGATACCCAGAATGGCACCAACCGGCACGAACAGCGAGTGAGCCACGCCACCGAAGCGGCCCTCGAAGCTGACCGCGTCGTTGTCCATGTGCAGGCTGCGCACGGCGCTTGGCGAGATGTTCAATACGATCTGGCCATCACTGGCGAAACCGTCCGGCACCTGTACCTTTGGGAATTCGGCATTGACCAGCATATGGGGCGTGCAATCGTTGTCGACGATCCACTCGTACAGTGCTCGAACCAGATAGGGGCGACTGGAGTTCATCAACGGCTCCTTAAAGCTTGCGCATTTCACGTTCTACGGAGGACAGGCTCGCCTGGAAAGGCTCGCGGGCGAACTGCCGCTCCATGTAATCCAGCAGCGGCTTGGCTTGCCGCGGCAGCTCGATGCCCAACACTGGCAACCGCCAGAGTATGGGCAATAGACAACAATCGACCAGACTTTGCTCCTCACTCATGAAGCAGGCGTATTCGCCGAACAACGGCGAAACCCCGGTCAGGCTCTCACGCAATTCCTTGCGCGCTTCGGCTCGGGCAGCCTCGCTGCTGCGCGAGTCGAGCACGGTATCGGCCAGGGAGCACCAGTCACGCTGGATGCGATGCATCAGCAAGCGGCTGTTGCCCCGCGCAACCGGGTACACCGGCATCAGCGGCGGATGCGGATAACGCTCCTCGAGGTATTCCATCACCACGGTCGATTCATACAGCGCCAGGTCACGGTCGACCAGGGTCGGCACGCTGCCGTAAGGGTTCACCTCGGCCAGCTTGGGCGGCAGGCGGCTGGGGTCGACATCGATGACCTGCACGCTGATACCCTTCTCGGCCAGCACAAGGCGTACCCGATGAGAATAGTGATCAGCGGGGTCGGAATAGCAGGCTAACCTGTTGGTTGCGCCCATGTAGCGCCTCCTCGCACGGGATGCTTGTGAAACTGTAAATGAAAACGCGCCCGTGGTGACCTGGCAGATCTGCCAGGCCACCACGGGCGCGTTCAACAACCAGAAACTACTGCGTGATCAGTGCACGTCCTTCCAGTATTCACGCTTGAGCAAGTAGGCGAATACGAAGAAGAAAGCCAGATACAGCAACACGTAGGTACCGATGCGCTGGCTTTCCAGTTTGACCGGGTTGGCCGAATAGGCCAGGAAGGTCACCAGGTTCTTGACCTTCTCGTCGAACTGCTCGGTCGTCAGGGTACCGGAATTCGGTGTAATGGTCAGCTGGTCGCACGCTTCATGGGTGATCGGGGTGCCGGTCAATGGGTCGAATTGCTTCTTGCCATCGGCCACGGTCTGCACCTGTTTGCAGCCGATGTGCTGGTTGCCCTGCAGGCCAACCAGTACGTTGGGCATGCCGACGTTCGGGAACACTTTGTTGTTTACCCCATAAGGCCGCGACGGGTCCTCATAGAAACTGCGCAGGTATGTGTACAGCCAGTCGGTGCCACGCACCCGGGCTACCAGGGTCAGGTCGGGTGGTGCAGCGCCGAACCAGGTCTTGGCGTCACTGGGTTTCATGCCGATTTGCATGTGGTCACCGATCTTGGCACCGGTGAACACCAGCTTCTCGAGCATCAGCTCGTGGGGGATGCCCAGGTCATCAGCCACCCGCTCGTAACGCTGGAACTTGGCACTGTGGCAGCCCATGCAATAGTTGGCAAAAGTACGCGCACCGTCCTGCATGGCGGCCTTGTCGGTCAGGTCGATGTCGACCTTGTCCAGCTCCAGGCCCGTTTCGGCCGCAAAGGAAAAGGCAGGCATCACTGCCAGCAAAAATACTGCAATCAACTTTTTCATCAGCCAGTCACCCTTTCCGGAACCGGTTTGGTCTTCTCGAGCCTTGTGTAGAACGGCATAAGCAGGAAGTAGGCGAAGTACAACACCGTGCACACCTGCGAAAGCAAGGTACGCCCAGGTGTCGGTGCCAGTACGCCCAGCACGCCGAGGATGACGAAGGCCACGCAGAACACCAGCAGGAAGAGCTTGCTGATCCAGCCCTTGTAGCGCATGGAACGCACCGGGCTGCGGTCGAGCCAGGGCAGTACGAACAGCACGGCAATGGCCGCCCCCATGGCGATGACGCCCATCAGCTTGTCAGGCACCGCACGCAGGATCGCGTAAAACGGTGTGAAGTACCACACAGGCGCAATGTGCTCCGGGGTCTTGAAGGCGTTGGCCTGCTCGAAGTTAGGCTTCTCCAGGAAGTAGCCGCCCATTTCCGGGAAGAAGAACACCACGGCGCAGAACACGAACAGGAATACCACCACGCCGACAATGTCCTTGACGGTGTAGTACGGGTGGAACGGGATGCCATCCAGCGGGATACCGTTTTCGTCCTTTTTCTTCTTGATGTCGACGCCATCGGGGTTGTTCGAACCCACTTCGTGCAGGGCGAGGATGTGCAGCACCACCAGGCCGAGAATCACGATCGGCAGGGCGACCACGTGCAGGGCGAAGAAGCGGTTCAGGGTGATGCCCGAGATCAGGTAGTCACCGCGAATCCACTGGGTGAGGTCGCCACCGATCACCGGAATGGCGCCGAACAGCGAGATGATCACCTGGGCTCCCCAGTACGACATCTGGCCCCACGGCAGCAGGTAGCCCATGAAGGCTTCGGCCATCAGCGCCAGGTAGATCAGCATGCCGAACAGCCACACCAGTTCACGCGGTTTCTGGTAGGAGCCGTAGAGCAGGCCGCGGAACATGTGCAGGTAGACCACGATGAAGAACGCCGATGCACCGGTGGAGTGCAGGTAGCGCAGGATCCAGCCGTATTCCACGTCACGCATGATGTACTCGACCGAGGCGAACGCCTCTTCCGCCGAGGGCGTGAAGCTCATGGTCAGCCAAACACCGGTGACGATCTGATTGACCAGCACCAGCAGCGCCAGGGAGCCGAAGAAGTAGAGGAAGTTGAAGTTCTTGGGCGCGTAATACTTGCTCAGGTGGTCTTCCCACATCTTGGTGGCGGGGAAGCGAGCATCAATCCAGTCCATGAACTTGCTCATCATGCGTTCTCCTGGTCAACGCCGATGACGACGATCTCGTCCGACTCGTAAG
Source organism: Pseudomonas sp. TE3-3-F2023 (assembly GCF_036784815.1). NCBI lineage: Bacteria > Pseudomonadati > Pseudomonadota > Gammaproteobacteria > Pseudomonadales > Pseudomonadaceae > Pseudomonas > Pseudomonas sp. TE3-3-F2023. The sequence continues at coordinate 5,576,580 of NZ_CP145113.1, forward strand.
AGTGCGGTGGCACGGGCAGGTTGAGAGGCGCCGGCTGCGACTTGTAGACACGGCCGGCCAGATCATAGTGGGAGCCGTGGCATGGGCAGAAATAGCCACCGACCCATTTCGGGCCAAGATCGGCAGGTGCGACTTCCGGGCGGAAGGTGGGCGAGCAACCCAGGTGTGTGCACAGGCCGACGAGAATGAGGATTTCCGGCTTGATCGAACGAACCTGCGGATCGACGTAGGTGGGCTGTACCGAGGCCTTGGACTCGGGGTCAGCCAGGTCGCCAACGACCTTTTTCAGGTTACCGAGGATCTCGTCCGTTCGCCGCACGATGAACACCGGCTGGCCACGCCACTCGGCCACCATCTGCTGCCCGGCCTCGACCTTGGCGATATTGACCTTCACCGGTGCACCCGCGGCTTTCGCCTTGGCACTGGGAAACCATGACCCCACGAACGGTACCGCAGCCCCCACTGCCCCCGCTGCCCCGACTACAGATGTCGCGGCTACGAGGAAGCGGCGCCGGCCTGCGTTGACGCCGTCATTGCTCATTCAGTCCTCTCCCATCAGCTTGCTTGGCCTGTTGAACCAGACCCTGTACTTAGGTTGTGTCAGTGGCGCTAAAAATTGGTCGCCATGGTAAGAAACAAATCCACACACTGACAAGGTGAATACCCCAGCCAGGGGACACTACCCGCGCTTTGCTTGATCTGCGTCTATGCGACAAGTGGTCACTGACATGCTGACAGGTTAGTCCAAGACATAAAAAAAGCCCGGTTCCAAGGAACCGGGCTTTTTTCGACTGCCGAAGCGGTATTAACGCTTGGAGTACTGAGGACGCTTACGCGCTTTACGCAGACCCACTTTCTTACGCTCGACTTCACGAGCGTCGCGGGTGACGTAGCCAGCACGACGCAGAGCGCCACGCAGGGTTTCGTCGTATTCCATCAGAGCGCGGGTGATACCGTGACGGATCGCACCGGCCTGACCGCTGACACCACCACCGGAAACGGTGACGTAGATGTCGAACTTCTCGACGGTTTCGGTCAGCTCGAGTGGCTGACGAACAACCATGCGAGCGGTTTCGCGACCGAAGAACACGTCCAGAGAACGGTTGTTGATGGAAATGTTACCAGTACCCGGACGCAGGAATACGCGAGCGGTTGCGGTCTTGCGACGGCCAGTGCCGTAGTTTTGAGTCGCCGACATAATGAACTATCCCGTTAGATCTTCAGTTCTTGAGGCTGCTGAGCAGTGTGTGGGTGAGCAGCACCCGCGTACACTTTCAGCTTGCGGTACATGTCGCGACCCAGCGGGTTCTTCGGCAGCATGCCTTTGACCGCAGTTTCGATAACACGCTCAGGGGCCTTGGCGATCAACTTCTCGAAGTTGATTTCCTTGATACCGCCCGGGAAACCGGAGTGGGAGTAGTACATCTTGTCGGAAGACTTGGCACCAGTCACACGAACCTGCTCGGCGTTGATGACGACGATGTAGTCGCCGGTGTCAACGTGAGGGGTGTATTCTGGCTTGTGTTTGCCACGCAGACGGCTAGCGATTTCGGTAGCCAGACGACCCAGGGTCTGGCCAGCGGCGTCGACTACGAACCACTCGCGCTTTACTGTTTCCGGTTTAGCAGTAAAAGTTTTCATTCTCTAAAGCCTCAGAGGCCGCCCAGCGAAAAATAGACGGCGAATCTTACTGGATAGTGCACAGCTTGCCAAGGGCAAGCGCGCAGCCGAACGCTGACGCTTTTGGGGGCTCGGGTCAGGCACGCCAATGTTCGACGGGGTTCTTCCTGTGTGGTGGTGCATCACTTCCGCCACACGGAGAGGGGCCGAATTATCCAGATTGCGCGAAAAATTTCAACCTGCTTTGATGGGATTCTTTGTCAAGGAGTGTCTATCCGATGGAATACCGCCAGCTCGGCCGTACCGACCTCAATGTCAGCGCCCTGTGCCTGGGCACCATGACCTGGGGCGAGCAGAACGTCCAGCCCGAGGCCTTCGAACAGATTGCCCGAGCCAAGGCCGCCGGGGTCAACTTCATAGACACCGCCGAGATGTACCCGGTGCCGCCCCGCCCCGAAACCTACGCCGCCACCGAGCGCATCATCGGCAACTGGTTCCGTGACAATGGCGATCGCGACGCCTGGGTGCTGGCCAGCAAGGTCGCCGGTCCCGGCAATGGCATCAGCCACATCCGCGACGGCCAGCTCAAGCACAACCGCCAGCACATCGTCTCCGCGCTGGACGAGAGCCTAAAGCGCCTGCAGACCGACCGCATCGACCTGTACCAGCTGCACTGGCCCGAGCGCAGCACCAACTTCTTCGGCAAGCTGGGCTACCAGCACCTGCCACAGGACCACTTCACCCCGCTGGAAGAAACCCTCGAAGTGCTCGACGAGCAGGTGCGCGCGGGCAAGATCCGCCACATCGGCCTGTCCAACGAAACGCCATGGGGCACCATGAAGTTCCTGCAGCTGGCCGAAAGCCGCGGCTGGCCGCGAGCGGTGTCGATCCAGAACCCGTACAACCTGCTCAACCGCAGCTTCGAGGTAGGCCTTGCAGAAGTGGCCATCCGCGAACAGTGCGGCCTGCTGGCCTATTCGCCGCTGGCGTTCGGCATGCTTTCCGGCAAATACGAGAACGGCGCACGCCCGGAAAACGCGCGCCTGACCTTGTTCAGCCGCTTTGCCCGCTACTCCAACCCACAGACCGTGGCTGCCTGCAGCCGCTATGTGCGACTAGCCCGCGAGCACGGCCTGGATCCGGCGCAGATGGCTCTGGCATTCGTCACCCGGCAGCCGTTCGTGACCAGCAACATCATTGGTGCGACCAGCCTCGAGCAACTGGACAGCAACCTTGCCAGCCTCGAGCTGAACCTCAGTGATGAGCTACTGGCGGCGATCGAGGCAATTCACCAGGAGCAACCGAACCCAGCGCCTTGAGCCGGACCCTGTGCCCACTTCAAGGCCTGTGGGGCACCTGCAGGAGCAGCCTTGTGCTGCGAAGAGGCCATTGCTTGCGCAGGCAATCTTCAGCCATACCGGCCTCTTCGCAGCAAGGCTGCTCCTACAGGTTGGCACTCACCCTCTCTTGCACAGGCTAGACACAATCGCCAAAAAATAAGACGATCCAGCCGGTGATTGACCACTCTACCCTATAAGAACAATGACAATGATGTTTACCCAACCCTCCGCGTCGCTGCGGCGCGTCAGCATCCTGGCCATTGACAAGGTGTTCGCTTCGACCTTGATGCAGGCCAAGGATTTCTTCCACCTCGCCAGCTTGCGCTACAGCAAGCAGCTGGGCCTGGGCCTTCAGCCCATGTTCGAGATCCGCCTGGTAAGCCCGGACGGCCAGCCCGTGGACAGCTTCAGCAATGTGCAGCTGCCAGTCGAAGGCGGCCTGGACGACGCCGATGTGATCATCCTCCCGGCCTTCTGGGACGACTTCGACAACCTGCTGGAACGTTATCCACAGGTGCTGCCGTGGCTGCGTGAACAGCATGCCCGTGGCGCTGTGCTGTGCGCCGAGGCCAGTGGCGTGTTCTGGTTGGCAGAGTCCGGCCTGCTCGACGGCAAGGAAGCAACCACCTACTGGCGCTTCTTCAACAGCTTTGCCGAACGCTTTCCGAAGATCCGGCTGAACCAGGACAAGCACCTGACCGACGCGGACAACCTGTACTGCGCCGGCGGCACCACCTCGGCCTGCGACCTGTACATCTACCTGATCGAACGCTTCTGTGGGGCCAACGTGGCCCGCGCCGTATCCCGCGACATCCTCTACGAAGTGCAGCGTAACTACACCCCCGGGCGCATGGGCTTTGGCGGGCAGAAGCTGCACCAGGACCTGATCATCCTGCAGATCCAGCACTGGCTGGAAGAACACTTCGCAGACAAGTTCCGCTTCGAGGACGTGGCCCGCAACCACGGCATGAGCATTCGTAATTTCATGCGCCGCTTCCAGGGCGCGACGGGTGACAAGCCGCTGCACTACCTGCAACGGCTACGGATCGAGACGGCCAAGGGCTTGTTGTCGAGTACGCGCAAGAGCATCAAGACCATCAGCTATGAGGTCGGATACGACGATGCCAGTTTCTTTGCGCGGCTGTTCCGTCAGCATACCGAGCTGTCGCCGAACCAGTATCGGCAACAGTTCATGCAAGAGGCTTGAGGCCAATGGGGCTGCTCTGCAGCCCATCGCAGGCAAGCCAGTTCCCACAGGTATTGCATAAGTCTCAAGGGCTGCGCTAAACCTGTGGGAGCTGGCTTGCCTGCGATGGGCCGCAAAGCGGCCCCGGGAATGTCAAGGCTTGTGCGCCCGCGCCAGAAACTCGTGAGACTGCATTTCCAGCAAGCGGCTCAGGGTACGCTGGAACTCGAACGCCAGGCGCCCACCGGTATACAGGTCCTTCAGCTCCACTTCGGCCGAGATGATCAGCTTGACGTTGCGGTCGTAGAACTCGTCCACCATGTTGATGAAGCGGCGGGCGATGTCGTCGGTAGTGACGCCCATCTGCTCGACGTTGCTCAACAGCACGGCATGGAAAATCTTGCCCAGTTCGATGTAGTCGTTCTGGCTGCGGGGGCCGTCGCACAGGGCGCGGAAGTCGAACCAGGCCACGTCGTCACAGGTAAGCAGGGCATTGATCGGGCGATTCTCGATCATTAGCACGTCGTTCTCGACCGCCTGGGTGCATTCAGGGGTCAGCGCCTTGAAGCTTGCGCGCAGGCTCTGGTGCGCAGCCTCATCGAGCGGGTAATGGTACAACTCGGCCTGCTCCAGGTGACGCAGGCGGTAGTCGACCCCGCTGTCGACGTTCACCACATCGGTGTACTGCTTGATCATGGCAATGGCCGGCAGGAAGCGCGCGCGCTGCAGGCCGTCCTTGTACAGGCCGTCCGGCACGATGTTGGAAGTAGCCACCAGCGATACGCCGTTCTTGAACAACTCTTCCATCAGGGTGCCGAGGATCATCGCGTCGGTAATGTCCGACACGAAAAATTCATCGAAGCAGATCACCTTGGCTTCTTCACTGAAGCGCTTGGCAATGATGGTCAGCGGGTTCTTCTCGCCCTTGAGGGTTTTCATTTCCTCGTGCACACGCTTCATGAAGCGGTGGAAGTGCGTACGCATCTTCTGCTTGAACGGCAGCGCCTCGAAGAAGGTATCGACCAGGTAAGTCTTGCCGCGCCCTACCCCACCCCAGAAGTACAGGCCCTTGACCGGGGTCTGCTCCTTCTTGCCGAACAGCTTGCCAAACACGCCCGGCTTGTTGTTCTGCGCGTGCACCAGGTCGTCGTACAGGCGCTGCAGGTGACGCACCGCAGTTTCCTGCGCCGCGTCATGGAAGAAGTCGGGACGTTTCAGATCTGCTTGATATCGTTCTAGGGGCGTCATGATTCGTTAGCGAGGCAACAAAAAACGGGCCGTCACTGTAGCGACAGGCCCGCTTAATGGCAATCAGACTTGCGTCAATATGCCTCATCCAGACCAACAAAGTGCTGGATGGCACCAGCTTTGCCGGTGTTCGCGGGTAAACCCGCTCCTACAGGCGAAATGCCTCAGTCCGGTTGAGGCGCAAGCGCTGCACGCAGGCTTTCGATGGCTGAATCACGGGCTTCGGCGCTGTCGAACTGCGGCCCGTCGGCAACTTGTTCGCCGTTCAGCCACAGGCCGAAGCCCAGGCCTTCGACGCGCACATCCGCCTCGCCACCTTGCTGCAACTGCTTGCTAACGGCGCCGGCGCTCTTGCCGTCGGCGAAACTGCGCGAAAGCAGCAGTTGTTCACCGTCAGCGGCCAGCAGGCGGAAGCGGAAGCTGCCGTCTTCATCGCGGAAGCTGACGAAACGCGCGCTCTTGGCGGCCTTTTTCTTCACTTCGGTGCTGGCCTGCACGCTGCTGCGGAACGAACGCAGGCCAACGGCCTCGCGCAGCTGCTCGAGGAACGGCGTGGCGATCTTGCGGGCTTTGGCGGCACCGGCCAGCAGGATATCTTCCAGGTCCGCCGGGCGGGCGATCAGCTGATGGTAGTACTCGCGCTTCTCGGCCAACTGGCCGTCCAGCAGCTGGAACAGGCGCTGCTTGGCCTCCCCCCAACCCAGGCCCTGTAGCAGCTCTTCACGGAACTCGGCGCACTGCGCCGGCGTCGAGAAGGCCTGGTACAGGGTGAACAGATGCGCGTTGTCCGGGTCTTTCGCTTCGCCAGGCGCACGCGAGTCGGTGACGATGCGCGAGATGGCGTCTTTCATTTCCTTGGCGCTGGTGAACAGCGGGATGGTGTTGTCGTAGCTCTTGGACATCTTGCGCCCGTCCAGGCCCGGCAGGGTCGCCACGCTCTCCTCGATCACCGCTTCCGGCAGGGCGAAGAAGTCCTTGCCCTGGCCGAACAGGTGGTTGAAACGCTGGCCAATGTCGCGGGCCATTTCCACGTGCTGGATCTGGTCACGGCCGACAGGCACCTTGTTGGCGTTGAACATCAGGATGTCCGCGGCCATGAGCACCGGGTAGCTGTACAGGCCCATGGTCACGCCGGCATCCGGGTCTTCGCCGTTTTCCAGGTTCTTGTCCACCGAGGCCTTGTAGGCGTGCGCGCGGTTGAGCAGGCCCTTGGCGCTGACGCAGGTCAGCAGCCAGGTCAGCTCGGGGATTTCCGGGATATCGGACTGGCGGTAGAAGGTGACCTTGTCCGGATCGAGACCACCGGCCAGCCAAGTGGCGGCGATTTCCAGGCGCGAACGCTGGATGCGCAACGGGTCGTCGCACTTGATCAGGGCGTGGTAGTCGGCCAGGAAGTAGAACGAGTCGACACCGGGCTGCTGGCTGGCACGGATCGCCGGGCGGATGGCGCCGGCGTAGTTGCCCAGGTGCGGAGTGCCGGTGGTGGTGATACCGGTAAGAATGCGCGTGGTCATGGGTGTTCGCTTATTCAGGCTTGGCTCAGTTCGAAAGGCGCGGCAGCAGCAGATCCTTCAGATCGGTCAGCTTGCCATGGAAGAAGTGTCCGCATTCTGCCACTTTCAGCAGCTCATGGGGGCGCGACAGGCTGTCGGACCAATCGTAAACCAGCTGCGGCGCGACGACTTCGTCGGCGTCCGGCTGCACCACGGTAATCGGGCAGCGCTGCGGCAAGGGGAATTCCGCCGTCAGGCGCATGACCGCCGGGGCGATCATGAACAGCTGCTGCAGCTCTACCCCGGCGGCCTCCAGGCGGCCGGCCAGGCTGATGGCGACGAAGCCACCGAACGAGAAGCCCATCAGCACCAGCGGCAGGCCCAGATGCTTTTCGCGCAGCCAGGCCGCAGCGGCCTCGGCATCGTCCACCTCGCCAGCGCCCATGTCATGGGTGCCGGCGCTCTGCCCGACGCCACGATAGTTGAACCGCAATGTCACGTAACCGGCATCACGGGCAGTGCGTTGCAGGGTCGAGACCACCTTGTTGAGCATGGTGCCGCCCTGGACAGGGTTGGGGTGGCAGATCAGCACCGCACCACGTGCGTTGGCCACATCCAGATACAAGGCTTCCAGCTGGCCGCTGGGGCCATCGATGAACAAGGGGGTTTCGCGGACAAGCAAGGCACTACTCCGTGACCTCGGGAGGGGTCGATTCGTCTAGGTGAGGAATTCTGTTCTGATTTGCGATCGCTCGCGGTATACAGCGCAGGTCTGAGCCGTTAACGTAAAGCAAAGCCGTTTATAGAGGAAGGACTCGTGGAACTCTCGCTCCTTGTTTGGTTGTTGCCGACCCTGGCCCTGGTCATCGGCGTGGTGGTCGGTTTCGTCGTCGCTCGCCTGCTGCCCAATGCCGCGCCGAGCAGCACCCAGCGTCAGCTGGATGATATCCAGAAGCGTTTCGACAGCTACCAGAACGAAGTGGTCACCCACTTCAACAGCACTGCCGTGCTGGTCAAGAAACTGACCCAGAGCTACCAGGACGTCCAGGATCACCTGGCCGACGGCGCCAATACCTTGGCCCTCGACGACGTGACCCGTCAGCGCCTGCTGGCCGCCCTGCATTCCGAAGGCAGCCAGGGCCCACGTGACCGCCTGACCCCTCCGAAAGACACCGCCGAAGTGCCGCGCGACTACGCGCCGAAAGCGCCGAACTCGCCGGGCATGCTCGACGAGAGCTACGGGCTCAAGCGCTGATCTGCCGAACATGAACAAGGCCTCGCAAGAGGCCTTTTTTGTGGGCTGGATTCACTGGCCTCTTCGAGGGTGAACCCGCTCCTACGGGTCGGCGCAGGTTTCAAATACTACGCCTGACCCGCGAAGAGACCGGCCCGGGCAACCTAGCTGCAAGCCTCCAGCGCCTGCTCGACATCCGCCAGCAGGTCCTCCACATCTTCCAACCCCACCGACAAGCGCACCAGCCCCTCCGATATCCCGTGATGCGCCCGCTCCTGCGGCGTATAGCTGGAATGGGTCATGCTCGCCGGGTGCTGCGCCAGTGACTCGGCATCGCCCAAGCTCACCGCCCGGGCAAACAGTTGCAGGGCATTCATGAACCTGCGCCCGGCCTCGATACCCCCTTTGAGCTCGAATGCGATCATCCCGCCCGGCAAACGCATCTGCCGCTGCGCCAGCTCGTACTGGGCAAACGACGGCAACCCCGGGTAGTGAATCAGCTCCACCTGCGGCTGCCGAGCCAGAAACTCCGCCACATGCTGGGCATTGGCACTATGGCGGTCCATGCGCAGGGCCAGGGTCTTGATCCCGCGCATCAGCAGCGCTGCATCGTGGGGCGACAGCACCGCCCCGGTCATGTCCTTCAGCCCTTCCAGGCGAATGCGGTCGACCAACGCCTTGCGCCCCACCACCAGCCCGGCAGTGATATCACCGTGGCCACTGAGGTACTTGGTCGCCGAATGCACCACCAGGTCCGCCCCCAGCTCCAGCGGCCGCTGCAGGTAGGGTGTGCAGTATGTGTTGTCGACCACCACATGCACATCATGCCCGCACACCGCCTCGGCCACCGCAGCGATATCCACCAGTTGCATGTTGGGGTTGGCCGGCGTTTCGAAATAGATCATCCGCGTTTTGCTGTTGATCGCCGCTTTCAGGGCTTTGGCATCGTTCAGGTCTACATGGCGGATCTTCACCCCGAATTCGCCAATGCCATGGTGAAGGAAGGCAAAGGTGCAGCCGTACAAAGTACGCCCGACGATCAGCTCATCACCGGGGCGCAGCAGGGTCCAGATCGTCGAGGTGATGGCCCCCATGCCCGATGCCAATGCCAACCCCGCCTCACCGCCCTCCAGCGAGGCCATGCGCTGTTCCAGCAGGGCCAGGGTAGGGTTGGAGATGCGACTGTAGAAATGCCCAGACTCCTCCCCGGCAAAGCACGCAGCGCCGTATTCCACGGTGGGGAAGGCATAAGTAGCGGTCTGGTACACCGGCGGCACCAGGGCGCCACCGTGGGAAAGCGGGTCGTAGCCATGGTGAATGGCCCGTGTGGAAAAACCGGTGTTGTTATGGGAGTCGCGCATGGCAACAGCCTCTTGTGGTTTGCTATAAGCTTATGCCACCGAGCTGCCCGAATTTTTCCAAAATGACCCACGCATACGCGTGCTTTCTGGAACAAAAACAACAATTACCGGATCAGGAGGGCAAAACATGCCTTCAAGCCTCGACCGCACCGACCGCGCCCTGCTCGCTGCCCTGCAGGACAACGCCCGCCTCACCGTTGCCGAACTTGCCGACCAGGTAGCGCTGACCACCTCGCCGTGCTGGCGGCGGGTCAAATTGCTGGAGGACAACGGCTACATCACCGGCTACCAGGCCATCCTGTCGCCCAAGTCGCTGGGGTTTGGCGTGACCGCGTTCGTCAGCATCATGATGGACTCGCACACCAAGGACATGGCGCTGGCGTTCGAGCAGCGGCTGATGGAAATTCCCGAGATTGTCGCCTGCCACAACATCTCCGGGCGCTACGACTTCTTGCTGGAGATTCTGGCGCGGGACCTGGAGTCGTTTGGGGAGTTCACCCGGGAAGTGCTGCAGCGGTTGCCGGGGGTGAAGGAGATCTATTCGAGCTTTTCCTACAAGGCGGTAAAAGAGCGGCGGGTGATACCGGTGTCGGAAAAACACATCTGACAACTTGCGCGCTCCGTTCGGGAGTAACTGTCTTGCTCAAAAATCCAGAAGCTTGCGCAGTCCCTGTGGGAGCGGCTTTAGCCGCGAACACCGGCACGGCCGGTGCCATCCACCGCGCCGCCTGCTTCGCGGGTGAACCCGCTCCCACAGGTACAGCGTGAGCCCGAAGCATGCGCTGTATCTGCGGTAACGAGAAACAAAAAACCCCGCCGAAGCGGGGTTTTTCTTACAGGCTAGCGCTTAGATCGCGCCACGCTGACGCAGCACGTCCAGCACCTGTTTCACGCCCTCGTCCACGCTAGTGGCCTGGGTGTCGATCACAAGGTCTGCGTCCAGCGGCACATCGTACGGGAAGCTTTCGCCCGGGATGTTGTCGCCACCAGCAGCGTACAAGCCTTGCGGGTCACGCTCACGGCAGGCCAGCGGCGAGGCCTGGACGTAAACGGTCACCAGGCGCTCCTTGCCGATCAACGCCTTGGCCTGTTCGCGGCCTTCGGCATCCGGGGCCACGAACGCTGCCAGGGTCAGCAGACCGGCTTCGTTGAACTGGCGCGCCACATGGGCGGCGCGGCGCCAGTTCTCGGTGCGGCCGGCGCGGTCCTGTGGCAAGCCCTTGTTCAGGTCGTGGCGCAGGTTCTGGCCGTCGAGCACGTACACCGCACGGCCCATGTCGAACAGCTTGCGCTCCACGGCGTAGGCCAACGTGCTCTTGCCAGCGCCGGACAGGCCGCTGAACAACACGGTGGCAGGCTGCTGGCCGAAGCGCAGGGCACGCTCTTCTGTGGCCACATGGCACAGCTTGCCATGATGGCCGGTGCTGCCGTGCGGCAGGACTGGAGGGGCGATGATCATGCCAGCGCCAACGGTGCCATTGGTCAGGCGGTCGATGACGATGAACGCACCAGTAGTGCGGTTGCTGTCGTAACCGTCCAGAGCGATCGAGGCGTCCAGGGACACCTTGACGCGGCCGATTTCATTCAGCTGTAGCGCGCTGGCAGCGCCCTGCTCCAGAGTGTTCACATCAACCTTGTGGGTGATGCTGGCAATCGAGCCCGGTACGTAGCTGGTGGCGCGCTTGATGTCGTATTTCTTGCCCGGGAGCATCGGCTCCTCGGCCATCCACACCAGCATGGCGTCGAACTGGTCGGTGACCGGCGGGACGTTGTCGGCATGCACCAGCAGGTCGCCACGGGAGATGTCGATCTCGTCTTCCATGGTCAGGGTCACGGCCTGGCCAGGGCCTGCGTTTTCCAGCTCGCCTTCGTAGGTGACGATGGACTTGACGCGGCTGCTCTTGCCCGACGGCAGCACGACGATTTCGTCGCCCTTGTGCACCACACCGCTGGCGATGGTGCCGGCGAAGCCACGGAAGTTCAGGTTCGGACGGTTGACGTACTGCACCGGGAAGCGCAGGTCGGTGAAGTTGCGGTCGGCCGACACTTCGACGGTTTCGAGGATTTCCATCAGCGTAGGGCCGGCGTACCACGGCGAACGCTCGCTATGGTTGACCACGTTGTCGCCCTTGAGCGCCGACATCGGCACGAAATGCAGGCTGCTCGGGGTCAGCTTGATGGCTTCGGCGAACTTCAGATAGTCGGCCTTGATCGACTCGAAGACATCCTGATCGAAGCCCTTGAGGTCCATCTTGTTGACCGCGACCACGATATGCTTGATGCCCAGCAACGAGGCAATGTAGCTGTGGCGGCGAGTCTGGGTCTGCACGCCGTAGCGGGCGTCGACCAGGATGATCGCCAGGTCGCAGGTGGACGCACCGGTAGCCATGTTGCGGGTGTACTGCTCATGGCCTGGGGTGTCGGCAATGATGAACTTGCGCTTGGCGGTGGAGAAGTAGCGGTAGGCGACATCGATGGTGATGCCCTGCTCGCGCTCGGCCTGCAGACCGTCGACCAGCAGTGCCAGGTCGACTTCCTCCCCGGTGGTGCCGACTTTCTTCGAATCACGGGTGATGGCCTCGAGGTGGTCCTCGTAGATCATCTTCGAGTCGTGCAGCAGGCGCCCGATCAGGGTGCTCTTGCCATCGTCGACGTTGCCGCAGGTCAGGAAGCGCAGCAGTTCCTTGCGCTCGTGCTGGGCCAGGTAGGCGAGGATGTCCTCGCTGATCAGATCAGATTGGTGCGACATGGAGTAACCCTGAAATTAGAAGTAGCCTTGGCGTTTCTTGTCTTCCATGGAACCGGCGCCATCGTGGTCGATGACACGGCCCTGGCGTTCGGACGTACGGGTCAGGAGCATTTCCTGGATGATGTCCGTCAGGGTCTCGGCTTCCGACTCGACAGCACCCGTCAATGGGTAGCAGCCGAGGGTACGGAAACGCACCTTCTTCTTGACGATGCGCGCTTTCTCTTCGTCGGTGAGATGTTCGAGGATGCGCTCGTCGTCGATCATGATCAGGGTGCCGTTCTTCTCGATCACTTCACGCTCGGCGGCAAAGTACAGCGGCACGATCGGGATGCCTTCGAGGTAGATGTACTGCCAGATGTCCAGTTCGGTCCAGTTCGACAGCGGGAAGACGCGGATCGACTCGCCCTTGTTGACCTTGCCGTTGTAAACGTTCCACAGTTCCGGGCGCTGGTTCTTCGGGTCCCAGCGGTGCTTGCTGTCACGGAACGAGTACACGCGCTCCTTGGCCCGCGATTTCTCTTCGTCGCGGCGCGCACCACCGAAGGCGGCATCGAAACCATGCTTGTCCAGCGCCTGCTTCAGGCCCTGGGTCTTCATGATGTCGGTGTGCTTGGAGCTGCCATGGGTGAACGGGTTGATGCCCTGCGCCACACCCTCGGGGTTGACGTGGGTGATCAGCTCCAGGCCCATTTCCTCGACCATCTTGTCGCGGAAGCTGTACATCTCCTGGAATTTCCACTGAGTGTCGACGTGCATCACCGGGAACGGCAGCTTGCCCGGGAAGAAGGCCTTGCGCGCCAGGTGCAGCATCACGGCGGAATCCTTGCCGATCGAGTACAGCATCACCGGGTTGTCGAACTCGGCGGCCACCTCGCGGATGATGTGGATGCTCTCCGCCTCCAGCTGTTTCAAGTGCGTCAGTTTGTCGACCATGGCTACTCACGAAAAACGATCTTATGGACGGCCTGCGGGCCGTGTTCGAGCGAGCCACTTTATCACAGCAGCTGCTTCTATTTAGGAGGCTGGCTAGATCGAAAAAGTCTAACGATATGACTGGGGGTTTGGGCTGGAATTGGGGCCGCTCTGCGGCCCTTCGCGGGCACGCCCGCTCCCACAGGTGCAGCGGAGCCCTTGGACTGCCCCCAAGAAGTTGGACACCAATCCAACCCTTTGGGGGATCTATGGGTAAATACACAGAGCAGTTCAAGCTCACGGCTATCACCGCTTACCTAGAGGGCAACCGGGGCTTTCGCAAGGTGGCACAACACTTTGGCATCGATTTCAGCCTACTTCGGCGCTGGGTTGCTGGCTACCAAGTCGATGCCAGCCTCAGCCCTCGCTCGCATGGTCGCCGCTACACCGAGGAATTCAAGCGACGGGTGCTCAAGTACATGCTTGAGCATCGTCTGTCCTTGCGCCAAACAGCGGCGCACTTTGGCCTTGGACAGTCCTCACAGATAGGCATTTGGCTGCGGCAGCACTACAGTGGCAGTCCTGTAGCCACTCTCGCCAAACAAAGAAAATCAGCCGTGCCGAAGAAAATTAAGCCCATCAAGCCGACAGACACCAATGACGCAGAGAAATCTCGTGAGCAGTTGTTGAGCGAGCTCGAGTATCTGCGCATGGAGAATGATGTCCTAAAGGAGTTAAAGGCTCTGCGAGAGGAGAAGGAGCGAACACGGACGAAAAAGCCCTGATCGTCTGCAAATTCAGACATAAATATCCGCTGCTTGACCTCTTGCAGATGGTGGGGTTGGCACGCAGTACCTTTTATTACCAGGTCAAGTGCCAGCAAAAGCCGGACAGGCACGCTTCGCTCAAGGAGTTGGTGCAGCGTGTCTATCACGAGGAGAAAGGGCTGTATGGCTACCGCCGAATTGCCCTTGCCATCAGGAACCAGGGAACCTTGGTCAACAAGAAGGTCATTGAACGGTTGATGGCTGAGCTTGGTTTGCAGTCCGTTGTACGCCCGAAGAAGTATCGATCCTATCGCGGCATTGTCGGCAAGGTGGCCATGAATTTGCTGGAGCGTAATTTCGTCGCGCAACGCCCCAACCAGAAGTGGGTGACCGATGTCACTGAGTTCAAAGTGGCCCAGCAAAAGCTCTACCTGTCGCCCATGATGGACTTGTACAACGGTGAGATCATCGCCTATGAAACAGCTTGCCGGCCGACCTATGGCTTGGTCGGGAACATGCTGGAAAAGGCGCTCGATGGGTTGGGTGAAAAGCCCAAGCTAGTGATCCACTCAGATCAAGGATGGCATTACCAGCAGCCCCAATACCGCCATAAGCTCGCAGCGCGCGGTGTGAAGCAGAGCATGTCTCGCAAGGGTAATTGTCTGGATAATGCGGCGATGGAAAGCTTCTTCAGCACACTGAAGTCAGAGTTCTTCTACCTGAAGCGCTTTGAAAGCGTCGAAGAGCTGAAGGCTGGCCTGGAGGAGTACATCCATTATTACAACCATGATCGCATCAGGCTGAAACTCAATGGCCTGAGCCCTGTCAGCTACAGGACTCAGGCTACTGGCTAAAACTGTCCAACTTTTCGGGGGCAGTCCACCCTTGTGGGAGCGGGCGCGCCCGCGAAGAAGGCGACGCCGATGTCAGATCGGGTTCGGGCAATCGATGAACAGGTGCTCCACGGCAAAGCGCCGCGCCAGGTAATCCCCCAGCGCCTGCACCCCATACCGCTCGGTGGCGTGGTGCCCGGCGGCAATGAAGCTGACACCATTCTCGCGAGCACTATGGTAGGTCTGCTCCGACGCCTCGCCGGTCAGGTAAAGGTCTACCCCGGCCGCGATCGCGGTGTCGATGTAGCCCTGCCCGCCCCCCGTGCACCAGCCGACCCGGCGAATCATCTGCTCACCTTCGACCAGCAGAGGCTCACGCCCCAGCACCTCACGCACCCGTCGGGCAAAGTCGAGCGCGGTCATCGGCTCGGCCAGCGAGCCGACCAGGCCGACCACCTTGGGGTTCTCCGGGTCCAGCGGCCCTTCGACGGTGATGTCCAGCTGCCGCGCCAGTTGCACGTTGTTGCCCACGTCCGGGTGCACATCCAGCGGCAGGTGGAACGCCAGCAGGCTGATGTCGTTGTTCAACAGGGTCTTCAGCCGGCGCTGCCGGATGCCGGTGATGCAAGGGTTCTCACCCTTCCAGAAGTAGCCATGGTGCACCAGCACCAGGTCGGCCTCGGCCTCGACCGCCGCATCCAGCAGCGCCTGGCTGGCGGTAACGCCGCTGACGATTCGGCTGACCTGCGGCCGGCCTTCGACCTGCAGGCCATTGGGGCAATAATCCTGGATCTTCGCGCTGCCCAGGTAACGCTCGGCTTCCTCGACCAGGGTGTTGAGAGCGACGGCCATGAAAATCTCCTCGAAATCTGCGTTTTTCTCGGGCACAACGCCCATGCAACGCCCGTATAATGCCGGCCATTATGGGCCGTCGCCGGCACTGGGGGAACCGGTGTATGATCGCGCGCGCTCATGCCCCACCGCACGGTCACCGTCCCCGGCTCTTTCCAGGATTCATTCATGTTCAAGGCTTTGCGTTATTTTGGCTGGCCCCTGCTTACCGGCGTACTGATCGCCATGCTGATCATCCAGCGCTTCCCGGAGTGGGTCGGCCTCCCCAGCCAGGACGTCAACCTGCAGCAGGCGCCGCAGACCTCGCGGATCATGCAGGGCCCGGTATCCTATGCCGACGCCGTGACCCTGGCCGCCCCGGCGGTGGTCAACCTGTACACCACAAAGGTGGTGAACAAGAGCGCCCACCCGCTGTTCGAAGACCCGCAGTTCCGCCGTTTCTTCGGTGACAACCTGCCCAAGCAGCGCCGCTGGGAATCAAGCCTGGGCTCGGCGGTGATCATGAGCCCCGAGGGCTACCTGCTGACCAACAACCACGTCACCAGCGGCGCCGACCAGATCGTCGTAGCCCTGAAGGATGGCCGCGAAACCCTGGCCCGGGTCATCGGCAGCGACCCGGAGACCGACCTTGCGGTGCTGAAGATCGACCTGAAGAGCCTGCCGGCGATCACCATCGGCCGCTCCGACAACATTCACATCGGCGACGTGTCGTTGGCCATCGGCAACCCGTTCGGGGTCGGCCAGACCGTGACCATGGGCATCATCAGCGCCACTGGCCGCAACCAGCTGGGCCTGAACAACTACGAAGACTTCATTCAGACCGACGCCGCGATCAACCCGGGCAACTCTGGTGGTGCGCTGGTGGATGCCAACGGCAACCTGATCGGTATCAACACCGCGATCTTCTCCAAGTCCGGCGGTTCACAGGGCATCGGCTTCGCCATCCCGGTGAAACTGGCACTGGAGGTGATGAAGTCGATCATCGAGCACGGCCAGGTGATCCGTGGCTGGCTGGGCATCGAAGTGCAGCCGCTGAGCCAGGAACTGGCTGAATCGTTCGGCATGAAGGACCGCCCGGGCATCGTGGTGGCGGGTATCTTCCGCGAAGGGCCGGCGGCCAAGGCCGGGCTGCAGCTGGGTGACGTGATCCTGAGCATCAACGGCGAGCCGGCCGGCGACGGGCGCAAGTCGATGAACCAGGTGGCGCGGATCAAGCCCAACGAGAAGATCACCATCGAAGTGATGCGCAATGGGCAGCAGCTTAAGCTGATCGCCGAGGTGGGGCTGCGGCCGCCACCGGCGCCGGCAGTCGCCAAGGAAGAAAAGTAAGCCTTCGATCTGGGGCTGCTTTGCAGCCCATCGCCGGCAAGCCAGCTCCCACAGGTATTGCACAGGGCTTGAGGCTGATGTGATTCCTGTGGGAGCTGGCTTGCCGGCGATGGGCCGCAAAGCGGCCCCTTTTGCATCAATGCAGGATCTGGCTCAGGAACAACTTGGTCCGGTCACTGCGCGGCCGGTCGAAGAAGTCATCCGGCGCCGCCTGCTCGACGATCTCGCCCTTGTCCATGAAGATCACCCGGTTCGCCACGGTCCGGGCAAAGCCCATCTCGTGGGTCACGCAGAGCATGGTCATGCCATCCTCGGCCAGGCCCACCATGGTATCGAGCACTTCCTTGACCATTTCCGGGTCCAGCGCCGAGGTCGGCTCGTCGAACAGCATGATTTTCGGTTTCATGCACAACGCGCGGGCAATCGCCACACGCTGCTGCTGGCCACCGGACAACTGCCCTGGGTACTTGTGCGCCTGCTCCGGAATACGCACCCGCTCCAGATAGTGCATGGCAATTTCCTCGGCCTTGCGCCGTGGCATCTTGCGCACCCACATCGGCGCCAGGGTGCAGTTTTCCAGGATGCTCAGGTGCGGGAACAGATTGAAGTGCTGGAACACCATGCCCACTTCGCGGCGAATGGCCTCGATCTGCTTGAGATCGTTGGTCAGCTCCACACCATCGACCACGATGCGCCCCTGCTGGTGCTCTTCCAGGCGGTTGAGGCAACGGATGGTGGTGGATTTGCCCGAGCCGGACGGCCCGCACAGCACGATGCGCTCGCCCTGGCGCACGTTCAGGTTGATGTCCTTGAGCACATGGAACTGGCCGTACCACTTGTTCACGCCCTGCATCTGGATGATGCCTTCGGGGCCGGCAGGCTGCTTGATCGCTTCACTCATTTCGAAACTCCTAACGCTTGTGGCCAGTGTCCAGCTTCCGCTCCAGATGCATGGAGTAGCGGGACATACCGAAACAGAAAATCCAGAACACCAGGGCGGCGAACACGTAGCCCTCGGTAGCCATGCCCAGCCAGGCCGGGTCGGCGGCGGCTTGCTTGACGCTGTTCAGCAGGTCGAACAGGCCGATGATGATCACCAGGCTGGTGTCCTTGAACAAGGCAATGAAGGTGTTGACGATGCCGGGGATCACCAGCTTGAGCGCCTGCGGCAGAATCACCAGACCCATCGCCCGCCAGTAGCCCAGGCCCATGGCCGCGGCAGCTTCGTACTGGCCCTTGGGGATGGCCTGCAGGCCACCACGCACCACCTCGGCGATGTACGCCGACTGGAACAGGATCACGCCGATCATCGCCCGCAACAGCTTGTCGAAGCTCATGCCCTCAGGCAGGAACAACGGCAGCATCACCGATGACATGAACAGCACGGTGATCAGCGGCACGCCACGCCAGAACTCGATGAAGGTCACGCATACCACCTTCACCGCCGGCATCTTCGAGCGCCGCCCCAAGGCCAGCAGGATGCCCAGCGGCAATGCGCCGACAATGCCCACGGTGGCGATCACCAGGGTCAGCATCAGCCCGCCCCACTGGCTGGTCGGTACGTTTTCCAGGCCCAGCACGCCCCCGTGCAGGAGGGTGTAGGCCAGCAGCGGGTACAGCACCAGGAAGCCCAGGCCGTAGAAGGCCTTGCGTGGGAAACGCTTGATGAACAGCGGCGCGGCGCCAAGCACGGCAAGCCACACGGTGAGGTCCACGCGCCAGCGCAACTCGGCCGGGTAGTAGCCATACATGAACTGGCCGAAGCGCTGCTGCACGAACACCCAGCAGGCGCCCTCCTTGGTGCAGTCGGCGCGTGTGGTGCCGACCCAGTTGGCGTCAAGCAACGCCCACTGCAGCAGCGGAGGCACGATCAGCCATACCAGGTAGATGGCAAACAGGGTCAGCAGCGTGTTGAGCCAGCTGGAGAACAGATTGGCACGCATCCATGCGAGCACGCCGACGGTTTTCACCGGTGGCGGCATGTCAGGTTTGAAAACATGGGCATTCACGGGCGTATCCTCACCGCTCGATCA
This sequence comes from Pseudomonas sp. TE3-3-F2023, assembly GCF_036784815.1. Lineage (NCBI taxonomy): Bacteria > Pseudomonadati > Pseudomonadota > Gammaproteobacteria > Pseudomonadales > Pseudomonadaceae > Pseudomonas > Pseudomonas sp. TE3-3-F2023. The sequence continues at coordinate 5,595,537 of NZ_CP145113.1, forward strand.
GCGCAATGCGCTTGTTGTACCAGTTCATCAGCAGCGAAATGCTGATGCTGATGGCGAGATAGACACTCATGGTGATGGCGATCACCTCGATAGCCTGGCCGGTCTGGTTGAGCACGGTACCGGCGAACAGCGAGACCATCTCCGGGTAGCCGATACCGGCTGCCAGCGATGAGTTCTTCGCCAGGTTCAGGTACTGGCTGGTCAGCGGCGGGATGATCACCCGCAGTGCCTGGGGGATGATCACCTTGCGCAGGGTCGGCCCCTCGCGCAGGCCAAGCGAGTGCGCGGCCTCGGTCTGGCCATGGCTGACCGAACGGATACCAGAGCGCACGATCTCGGCGATGAACGCAGCGGTATAGATGGTCAACGCCAGGGTCAGCGCCAGCAACTCGGGGATCAGTACCCAGCCACCGACGAAGTTGAATCCTTTCAATTGCGGCACTTCCCAGTGCACAGGGCTGCCGAACAGCAGTGCACAAACGCCCGGAATGGCGATGAACATTGCCAGCCCCACCCAGAACTTGTGGAACGGCACGCCGGTCTCGTCGAAGCGCTTGTTGGCAAAGCGCACCATCGCCACGATGGCCAGCAGCGCCAGGACCAGCGCCACGACGAACGGCCAGAAGCCTTCGGCCATGGATGCGCCGGGCATGTTCAGGCCACGGTTGCTGATGAAGAAGGTGTCGTCGATATTGATGCTGCCCCGCGGTCCCGGCAGGGTCAGGAACACTGCGAAGTACCAGAACAGGATCTGCAGCAACGGCGGGATGTTGCGGAAGGTTTCCACATACACGGTCGCCAGCTTGTTGATCATCCAGTTCGGCGACAACCGCGCCACACCGATGATGAAGCCGAGAATGGTCGCCAGTACCACGCCGATGAAGGTCACCAGCAAGGTATTGAGCAGGCCGATGACGAACACCCGCGCATAGCTGTCGGATTCCACGTAGGGGATCAGATGCTGGGCGATGCCGAAGCCGGCACTGCGGTCGAGGAAGTCGAAGCCCGAGGTGATGCCCCGGTGTTGCAGGTTGGTTTGCGTGTTGTGGAACAGATACCAGCCCAGACCGACCACGAAGACTATCGTGAGGATCTGGAACAGCCACGCGCGCACACGTGGATCGCTCAGGGATAAACCCTTTTGTGCGCCGATTCGATTTTGCATGAAGTGCCCCGGACAGTAGGGTTCCGAACAGCCTGCGGCGGCGGGATGCCGCCGCAGGGTGCAGCCATCAGCGCACAGGTGGCGCGTACTGGATGCCGCCGTTGTTCCACAGGGCGTTCATGCCACGGTCGATCTTCAGGTCGGTGCTTTGGCCCAGGTTCTTCTCGAACACTTCGCCGTAGTTACCGACTTGCTTGACGATCTGCACTACCCAGTCCTTGGGCAGCTTGAGGTCCTTGCCGTACTCACCGTCCGCACCCAGCAGGCGGGCGACGTCCGGGTTCTTGGTGCCTTTGGCCTCGGCCTCTACGTTCTTCGAGGTGATGCCCGCCTCTTCGGCGTTGAGCATGGCGAACAGGGTCCACTTGACGATGCTGAACCATTCCTCGTCGCCTTTGCGCACCACCGGGCCCAGCGGTTCCTTGGAAATGGTTTCCGGCAGTACCACGTAGTCGGCCGGCGCGGCCAGCTTGGAACGCTGGGCGAACAGCTGCGACTTGTCCGAGGTCAGCACGTCGCAACGACCGGACTCCAGCGACTTGGCGCTTTCGTCAGAGGTATCGAAAGTGATCGGGGTATATTTCAGGCCATTGGCGCGGAAGAAGTCCGACACGTTCAGCTCGGTGGTGGTACCGGCCTGGATGCAGATGGTCGCGCCATCGAGCTCCTTGGCGCTGGAAACACCCAGTTTCTTGTTGACCAGGAAGCCGACGCCGTCGTAGTAGGTAACACCGGCGAATACCAGGCCCATGCCCGCATCGCGCGAGCTGGTCCAGGTGGTGTTGCGAGACAGCACGTCGACTTCGCCCGACTGCAGGGCGGTGAAGCGTTCCTTGGCGTTGAGCTGGCTGAACTTGACCTTGGTGGCATCGCCGAACACGGCGGCAGCCACGGCGCGACAGACGTCAGCGTCGATACCAATGATCTTGCCCTGTGCATCAGGTACCGAGAACCCTGGAAGACCGTCGCTCACGCCACACTGGACGAAGCCCTTCTTCTTTACCGCATCTAGGGTGGCGCCGGCCTGGGCGTTGCTCACGGCGCCCAGCGCGGCAGCAGCGGCCAGGACTGCCAGGGTGGTTTTCAACATCTTCATTCACAACCTCCAAATCGCTCTTGTTGTATCGAGCCGGAATTGCACCGCACCCTTTTGAGGCGTATCCGACCCGTGTTGGCTTGTTATTGGGTCAATGGCGCAATGGGCTGTTCTGTGACAGCCTTCGCGTGCAAAGGGTGTTACCGTCACGGCCTGCCCTTTGCATCGTTGGTGGAATTGCAAAGCGCGTACCAAAATTTCTGGCTGTAGCGTTTAAGCGCAAGTCAAGTAGGGAAAGTTGTATCGTTGCGACATTCTTTTTCCGACAATCATTTCCAGCGCCTTCTTTTCACGCACGCCATAACAAGACCCGCACACTTTCGGAGCAGTCATGACCAATCCGCTGATTCTCGAACCGCAGAAAACCGCAGACGCCTGTGTGATCTGGTTGCACGGCCTGGGTGCCGACCGTTACGACTTCCTACCAGTGGCCGAATTCATGCAGGAACGCCTGCTCAGCACCCGTTTCGTCATGCCCCAGGCTCCAACCCGCCCGGTAACCATCAACGGCGGCTACGCCATGCCCAGCTGGTACGACATCAAGGCCATGACCCCGGCCCGCGCCATTGACGAGGCGCAGCTGGAAGAATCGGCCGAGCAGCTCATTGCCCTGATCAAGGCCGAGCAGGCCAAAGGCATCAGCCTGTCGCGGATCTTCCTGGCCGGTTTCTCCCAGGGCGGCGCGGTGGTGCTGCACACTGCCTATATAAAGTGGCAAGAAGCACTGGGTGGGGTGATCGCCCTGTCCACCTACGCCCCCACCTTCAACGACCAGCATCAGTTGAGCGCCTGCCAGCAACGCACCCCGGCCCTGTGCCTGCACGGCGTGCACGACCCGGTGGTGATCCCCGCGATGGGCCGCACCGCCTTCGAGTACCTGAATACCTGGGGCGTAGCCGCCCGCTGGCACGAATACCCGATGGAACATGAAGTGGTGGTGGAAGAGTTGAACGACATCCACGACTGGCTGAGCAAGCAATTGCAATAAGCCAGGGCCGCATGTAGTTGTAAGGCTATTCCACTACGCCGCGCCTGAATCTTGCATTACACTGCCCGGCGTACATTCCTTAACCAGTTGACGAGACGATCGTGCTCAAGGCACTCAAGAAAATCTTCGGCAAGGGAGACGCCGCGCCACAGGCCGTCGCTCCTGCTGCCAGCGTGACGCCGCCTGCGCCCGCCCCCGCCAGCGAGGCCCAGCCTGCGGCAAAACCGGCCGCCTCACGCGCCACCCACGCCCCCCTGGCCGAGCAGCCTGCCACCATTACGCCAGCCGCCGACAAGCCGGCCAAGGACAAACCGCGTCGCGAGCGCAAGCCCAAGCCACAGGCCAGCCTGTGGAAACCGGAGGACTTCGTGGTCGAGCCGCAGGAAGGCAAGACCCGCTTCCACGACTTCAAGCTATCCAACGAGCTGATGCACGCCATCCACGACCTGGGCTTTCCGTACTGCACGCCGATCCAGGCACAGGTGCTGGGTTATACCCTGCGTGGCCAGGACGCCATCGGCCGCGCCCAGACCGGTACCGGCAAGACTGCAGCGTTCCTGATCTCGATCATTTCCCAGCTGCAGCAGACGCCGCCGCCGAAGGAACGCTACATGGGCGAGCCACGCGCGCTGATCATCGCGCCCACCCGCGAGCTGGTGGTGCAGATCGCCAAGGATGCCATCGCCCTGACCAAGTACACCGGCCTGAACGTGATGAGCTTCGTCGGCGGCATGGACTTCGACAAGCAGCTCAAGGCCCTGGAAGCGCGCCATTGCGACATCCTGGTGGCCACTCCGGGCCGCCTGCTGGACTTCAACCAGCGCGGTGAGGTGCACCTGGACATGGTCGAGGTGATGGTGCTGGACGAAGCCGACCGCATGCTCGACATGGGTTTCATCCCCCAGGTGCGTCAGATCATTCGCCAGACGCCGCCGAAAAGCGAGCGCCAGACCCTGCTGTTCTCCGCCACCTTCACCGACGATGTGATGAACCTGGCCAAGCAGTGGACCACGAACCCGGCCATCGTCGAGATCGAGCCGGAGAACGTTGCCAGCGAAACGGTGGAGCAGCACGTCTATGCGGTGGCCGGCAGCGACAAGTACAAGCTGCTGTTCAACCTGGTGACCCAGAACAAGTGGGAACGGGTGATGGTATTCGCCAACCGCAAGGACGAAGTGCGGCGCATCGAGGAAAAACTCGTGCGCGACGGCATCAATGCCGCGCAGCTGTCGGGCGACGTGCCGCAGCACAAGCGTATCCGCACCCTGGAGAACTTCCGCGAAGGGCGCATCACTGTGCTGGTGGCCACCGACGTGGCGGGGCGTGGCATCCACATCGATGGCATCAGCCACGTGATCAACTTCACCCTGCCGGAAGACCCGGACGACTACGTGCACCGCATTGGCCGGACTGGCCGTGCAGGCACCAGTGGTGTGTCGATCAGCTTTGCCGGTGAGGATGACTCGTACCAGCTGCCGGCGATCGAAGAGCTGCTGGGGCGCAAGATCAAGTGTGAAATGCCGCCGGATGAGCTGCTGAAGCCGGTGCCGCGCAAGCATCACTGATTCATCAGCGCTGGCCTGCCCTCTGTAGGAGCGGCCTTGTGTCGCGAAAGGGCCGCATCGCGGCCCCAGCAATCTCTGCATTAATGCTGAAATCCTGGGGCCGCGATGCGGCCCTTTCGCGACACAAGGCCGCTCCTACAAGGAATCAGCGCAGCCTGGCTACCAGCGCTCGGCGGCATCCTGGTCACTCTGCTTCCCTTCTACCCACCGTGCCCCTTCCTGGGTATTTTCCTTCTTCCAGAACGGCGCCCGGGTCTTGAGGTAGTCCATGATGAAGTTGCAGGCATCGAACGCCGCCTGCCGATGGGCACTGGCCACACCTACGAACACGATCGGCTCACCCGGCTCCAGTGCACCGATGCGGTGCAGCACCTCCACCTTGAGCAACGGCCAGCGCTGCTCGGCCTCGACCACGATCTTGGCCAAGGCCTTTTCGGTCATGCCCGGATAGTGCTCGAGGAACATCCCCGCCACTTCGCGGCCATCGTTGAAATCCCGCACGTAGCCGACAAAACCGACCACCGCGCCCACGCCGACATTCGCCGCGTGCATGGCGTTGGTCTCGGCCCCCGGATCGAACGCGCCCTCCTGTACTCGCACAGCCATGTTCAGCCTCCGGTCACCGGCGGGAAGAATGCCACTTCATCGCCCTCTTCCAGCGGTTCATCGAGCTTGCACAGTTCTTCGTTGCGCGCACACATCAGGTTCTGCTCGGCCAGCACTTCGTACTGCCCGCCCTTGGCCACCAAGGCCTGGCGCACATCGTCGAGCACCTTGAACGCACCCTCCACCCGCTCGGCATCCACGCCCAGCAGTTCGCGGTAACGGGCGAAGTACATCACCTTGACCTTCATCACGCCTCCACCTTGTAGTGGCCGCTCTTGCCACCGAGTTTTTCCAGCAGGCGCACCTGTTCGATGACCATGCCTTTATCCACAGCCTTGCACATGTCATAGATCGTCAGCGCAGCCACGCTGGCGGCGGTCAGCGCTTCCATCTCCACGCCGGTCTGCCCGGCCAGCTTGCATCGGGCGACGATACGCACGGCGTCCTGCCCTTCGGCGCTGAGCTCGACCTTGACGCTGGTCAGCATCAGCGGGTGGCACAGCGGGATCAGGTCGCTGGTCTTCTTCGCCGCCTGGATCCCGGCAATGCGCGCCACGGCGAACACGTCGCCCTTGGGGTGTTCACCGTCGACGATCATCTGCAAGGTCTGCGGCAACATGCGCACCCGCGCCTCGGCGGTGGCCTCGCGCTCGGTCACGGCCTTTTCAGTGACGTCGACCATGTTGGCCCGCCCCTGAGAATCAAGATGTGTCAGCACTGCTCTGCTCCTGTGAAGGGAATTCGCAGTGTAAACCTGTGAGTCAGGTTTGAGCAGAGGGTGCGTCAACCGGGCCGGCCTCTTCGCGGGCACGCCCGCGAAGAGGCCGGGCGGAGAACCGCCCGGCACCGAGGGTTACAGATGCGACTCGGCGTACTCGGCCAGCACCGAGCGTGGCACGCCCTGCAGGGTGATATGCACGCCATGGGGGAAGTCCTTGAAGCGCTCGGTCAGGTAGGTCAGGCCCGAGCTGGTCGCGGACAGGTAGGGGGTATCGATCTGCGCCAGGTTGCCCAGGCAGACAACCTTGGAACCGGAACCCGCACGGGTGATGATGGTTTTCATCTGGTGCGGCGTCAGGTTCTGACACTCGTCGATCAGGATCAGGCTCTGCTGGAAGCTACGGCCACGGATGTAGTTCAGCGACTTGAACTGCAACGGCACGCGCTCGAGGATGTACTCGACGCTGCCATGGGTGCTTTCGTCATCCATGTGCAAGGCTTCGAGGTTGTCGGTGATGGCACCCAGCCAGGGTTCCATCTTCTCGGCCTCGGTGCCCGGCAGAAAGCCGATCTCCTGATCCAGCCCCTGCACGCTGCGGGTGGCGATGATGCGTCGGTAGCGCTTGCTGACCATGGTCTGTTCTATCGCCGCAGCCAGGGCCAGGATAGTCTTGCCGGAACCGGCTGCGCCGGTCAGGTTGACCAGGTGGATATCCGGGTCGAGCAGGGCGAACAGCGCCAGGCTCTGGTGGATGTCACGCGGCTTCAGACCCCACGCTTCCTGGTGCAGCAGCGGCTCCTGGTGCAGGTCGAGCAATAGCAGCTCATCGTTGCGGATACCCTTGATCCAGCCGACGAAGCCCTGTTCATCGATGATGAACTCATTGACGTGAACCGCCGGCAGGTTGTCGATCAATTGCACGCGGTGCCAGGTGCGGCCACGCTCCTGACGGGTATCGACCTTGCTCACCCGGTCCCAGAACGAGCCGGTGACCGAATGGTAGCCCTTGGACAGCAAGGACACGTCATCGACCAGCTGATCGGTGCTGTAGTCCTCGGCCGCGATGCCACAGGCACGCGCCTTCAGGCGCATGTTGATGTCTTTGGTGACCAGCACAACGTCCAGGTCGGTGCGCCGGGCGCGTACTTCGAGCAACTGGTTGATGATGATGTTGTCGTTGAGGTTTTCCGGCAGCAGCTTGTTCGGCTCGTTGCGCGGAGTCATCAGGATGGACAGGAAGCCCTTGGGCCCACTCTTGCCACGCTGGATCGGCACGCCCTGCTCGACATCGCTGGGCGAGGAGTCACCAAGGGTCTGGTCGATAAGGCGAATGGCCTGGCGGCATTCGGCGGCGATGCTCTGCTTGCCGGTCTTGAGCTTGTCGAGTTCCTCCAGCACCGTCATCGGGATGGCGACATGGTGCTCCTCGAAGTTCAGTAACGCGTTGGGGTCGTGAATCAGGACGTTGGTATCGAGCACATACAGGATAGGCTTGCTGGAGGAAGGGTTGCGTCCTTGGTCATCCATACTCGGTCACCTTATGTCGAAGCCACACGGCGTGGTCTGTTACGCCGCAGAGTGACTGCCGCTGTCCCCGTATCCGCGTTGTTACGGGCGGGAAGCGAACCTGGCTAGGTGGGCCTGGATGACGCCACCTGTGCTGCAGGAATCGGCTGTCTGGTTTCTTCATACCGCAAAAATGATGACTAGAAAAAGTCTTTTTACGTGCAGGTGAAGTTTATTTTTCCAAATGACGAACAGGGGTTGGCGAGGGGGCGAGTGAGGACTACAGTCAAAAATCAGGCTGGCCTTGCAGGGGCCATCGCCAGCAGGCCATGCACGGTACCTGTGGGAGCTGGCTTGCCGGCGATGGGCTGCGTAGCAGCCCCCTATCACCCCTGGTTGGCATATCCCTGGCAATCTTCCCAACCAATCCCGCTCTGCGCCGTATTGCGCAACAACCACTCTACCGCCGGCTGTGCCTTGGGCAGGCTGTCATGGAACTGGATCACTCCCTTGCGCCACAGCAGCATCAAGGTCAGCACCCGCTGGGCAGAGGCCTCGGCGCTCAGTGCGCCGTCATCCTGTGCATCGATGTCCCACAACGACACCTGCAACTGCTGGCTGGCCATGAACGCCTCGCCATCGGCCCGACGCTGCCCATAAGGCGGCCGGAACAATGGCACATACTGCTCCGGCAGGTCGGCTTGCACCCGCGCCTGGCTGCGTCGCAGCGAGTCCTGCCAGCCTGTCCACTGCGCGTGGGAGCGGTACTCCCAACCCTGGACCCCCACGCACTGCCCGGCATAGACCTTGCGCAAGGTATCTGCCGCGCCGGCATCGCGGCGCTGCTGCAGGCGGTTGCCGAGCACGAAGAACGTGCCTTCAAGCTTTTGCCGACGCAGGTAATCCGCCAGCAGGTCGGTACTGCCGGCATCCGGCCCTGGCCCGCCGACGAAGGTCAGCAGGAACATTCGGTCGTTCAGTTCATCCCCATTGCGCTCACGCGAGGATAGCCGCTCGACCTCGCTGCTGGTCTGCGGCAGCAACGCCGCCTTGCGCAATTGTTCGTCCAGGTAACGCACATGGAACTGGTGGCTAGGCTCGATCCAGCCGGTGTAGAAAGTGCCGACATCGGCAGCGAACGTCGCCGCTTGCGTGCGCAACTCCGCCATCGACGTCACCGGATAGCAGAACGACGCATCCTGCTCGCAACTGCGCTGCGCCTGTTGATAGCCTTCCCACAACCGCTGCCACATGCGCGCCCGCACCTGGCGCACCTTCTGCAGGTTGACTTGCCGTAGCCCCAGGCGTGCCGCCAGCGCCGCGTCGTCCAGCAGTTCGCTTTCGTGAAGTACCTGGGCGAAGGAGAGGATCTCGGCCCGCGAGGCCACATCGAACAACGCCGGGCTGTCCAGCTGTTCGGGCCACAGGCTGCGGTCCAGGCTCACCTGGGGTGATGACGGGGCGGCCTGAACGGCCAGGCTCAGCAGAGCGGCCAGCAAGGCAGAGGCAATACGCACGGTTGAAGGCTCCGCAACGGCGAAACGCGCACTATAGCCTCTGCACCGGCCATGGTCTGTGACTATCGTCGCCATAGTTTGGACTTGCACCGTACAGCCCGTAGAATTCCCCGCCAACGATGCCAGGAGCCGACCCGATGCTGACGGTGATTTCACCCGCCAAGACCCTCGACTACGACACCCCGCCGGTGACCGAGCGTTTCACCCTGCCCCAGTACCTGGACGACTCCCAGGAACTGATCCAGCAGCTGCGCGACCTGTCGCCAGCGCAGATCAGCGAACTGATGCACCTGTCAGACAAGCTCGCCGGCCTGAATGCAGCGCGCTTCGGCAGCTGGACCCCGGACTTCACCCCGGCCAATGCCAAGCAGGCGCTGCTGGCGTTCAAGGGCGACGTGTACACCGGCCTTGATGCCGAGAGCCTGGGCGATGACGATTTCAACTATGCCCAGCAGCACTTGCGCATGCTTTCGGGCCTGTATGGCCTGCTGCGCCCGCTCGACCTGATGCAACCCTACCGCCTTGAAATGGGCACCAAGCTGGCCAACGCCCGCGGCAAGGACCTGTACGCCTTCTGGGGCACGCGCATCAGCGAATGGCTGAACCAGGCCCTGGCCGAACAGGGCGATGACGTGCTGCTGAACCTGGCCAGCAACGAGTATTTCAGCGCGGTGAAACGCAGCGCGCTGAAGGCCCGGGTGATCAACGTCGACTTCAAGGACCTGAAGAACGGCCAGTACAAGATCATCAGCTTCTACGCCAAGAAGGCGCGAGGGATGATGAGCCGCTTCGTCATCCAGCAGCGCATCAGCGACCCGGAGCAACTCAAGCAGTTCGATGTGCAGGAGTACTACTACAGTGCCGAGCAGTCGAAGCCGGACCACCTGGTGTTCCTGCGGGATCATCCTTCCGAGTGATCCTGTCACGCCCTCTTCCCGGCTAAAGCCGCTCCCACAGGTACTCCACTGAACGCAAGACCAGTGCAATACCTGTGGGGGCGGCTTTAGCCGCAAAGAGGCCAGCAGCCATTTACGCATCTCTCTTGCCCCGCAACAGGGCGCACCTCATATCGCCATCACGCCACAAATCCGACGCCAAAAATTCGGCGCACTGCCGCTTATAGCCAAACGCCATAAGACCGTTCGTAGCTTTTTTGACGAATTTTTCAAAATATTTTTCGATGCTGGCATAAAAATATCTCGCAACAGTTTCGCCCTTTATATATCGGGGCAAAACACCCGTGTGCTATCAGATTGAAATTGTCCGCCACTGAAAAAATATTTAGAAATCTTTCATCCACACCGAACCCACCCCGGAACTTCTGCTACGACGAATCGCTCATAGTGCCGTAACGATTTTCCTGCCCCCGGGCTGTGAGAGATGACTTACAGATGACAACGGCAGGTATCCACTACCAGCCCAACAACTTCGACAGGTATGACGGGCACCCCCCGAAGAGCCTGTCCATGCAGGAGAGACGCGTCCCTTTCAATTCGTCCTAGTGGTTGATTTCAAAGGATTTTTCCACTTGAAAAAACAAGCACAGCAAAGCGCCACGTAGCGCCTTGCAATAAAGACGGCTGCATTCCAGGGCACGTTTTTTAATTAATGGCTTTTTACTGCCACATTTGAGTGCATAACTTTTTGCGCTCCGGATTTATTTTGCCTGCGCTCGGCGAAGTGTGCATTTCGCCATGGATCCGTGCGCCCGAAAACTGTTGTTAATCAACCCAGTCCGGCTCTCTCCGGAGGTGCCGACGTGATAAACACATGAGGTGATAGCGATGCGTATCAGCATCTTTGGTTTGGGTTATGTGGGTGCGGTCTGTGCAGGTTGCCTGACGGCGCGAGGCCATGAAGTGATCGGAGTGGATGTGTCCAGCACCAAGATCGACCTGATCAATCAGGGCAAGTCGCCCATCGTCGAACCTGGCCTGGAAGCACTGCTGCAACAGGGCATCGCCAACGGCCGCCTGCGCGGTACTACCGATTTCGCCGAAGCCATCCGTGCCAGCGACGTATCGATGATCTGCGTGGGTACCCCAAGCAAGAAGAACGGCGACCTGGGCCTCGAGTACATCGAGTCGGTGTGCCGCGAAATCGGCTACGTGCTGCGTGACAGCGAGCGCCGCCACACCATCGTGGTACGCAGCACCGTGCTGCCGGGCACCGTGAAGAACGTGGTGATCCCGATCCTCGAAGACTGCTCGGGCAAGAAAGCCGGCGTCGACTTCGGCGTCGCGGTCAACCCGGAATTCCTGCGTGAAAGCACCGCGATCAAGGACTACGACCAGCCACCGATGACCGTCATCGGCGAACTGGACAGCGCCAGCGGCGACATCCTGCAGGCCCTGTACGAAGAGCTCGACGCACCGATCATCCGCAAGCCGATCGAAGTGGCCGAGATGATCAAGTACACCTGCAACGTGTGGCACGCCACCAAGGTCACCTTCGCCAACGAGATCGGCAACATCGCCAAGGCCGTAGGCGTGGATGGCCGTGACGTGATGGACGTGGTCTGCCAGGACAAAGTACTGAACCTGTCCCAGTACTACATGCGCCCTGGCTTCGCCTTCGGCGGCTCGTGCCTGCCCAAGGACGTGCGCGCCCTCACCTATCGCGCCGCCAGCCTCGATGTACGCGCACCGCTGCTCGACTCGCTGATGCGCAGCAACGAATCGCAGGTGCAGAACGCCTTCGAACTGATCGAGGCCCACGACAAGCGCAAGGTCGCCCTGCTCGGCCTGAGCTTCAAGGCCGGCACCGACGACCTGCGTGAAAGCCCGCTGGTGGAACTGGCCGAACGCCTGATCGGCAAGGGCTACCAGCTGGACATCTACGACGAGAACGTCCAGTACGCCCGCGTCCACGGCGCCAACAAGGACTACATCGAGTCGAAAATCCCGCACGTGTCGTCGCTGCTCAACGCCGACTTCCAGAAGGTGATCGACAACGCCGACATCATCGTCCTGGGCAACCGTGACGAGCAGTTCCGTGCGTTGGCCCAGCAAGCGCCGGCCGGCAAGCACGTGATCGACCTGGTCGGCTTCATGAGCAAACCGACCTGCGCCACCAGCCGTACCGAAGGCATCTGCTGGTAAGTGCTGGCCGGGCAGCGGGGGCCTCCCCACCCCGCTGCCCACCTTTTCCCGAATTCTCGACGGATGCTGAACATGCAAAGGATCCAGACAGTGCTGTTGCAGTGCGCCGGTTGGCTGCTCTACATGAGTCTGCTCATGCTGATCGCCCTGGCCCTGCCAGCCGATATCTTCGACTCGCAGTCGAAGCACTTCATCTTCCTGGTCGGCGCAGTCGGCATCTGGCGCTATTCCATGGGCGCCACCCATTTCATCCGCGGCATGATCTTCCTCTACGGCGTGTACCCGTACCTGCGCCGCAAGGTGCAGAAAATGGGCAAGGACGCCGACCCGTCCCACGTTTACCTGATGGTGACCAGCTTCCGCATCGAAGCGCTGACTACCGCCCAGGTGTACAGCTCGGTGATTCGCGAGGCGATCAACTGTGGCTTCCCCACCACCGTGGTCTGCTCGCTGGTGGAGATGTCGGACGAACTGCTGGTGAAAAGCCTGTGGGCCAAATACAACCCGCCCGCCCACGTGAAGCTCGACATCGTGCGCATCGCCGGTACCGGCAAGCGTGACGGCCTGGCCTACGGTTTCCGTGCCATCTCGCGCATGCTGCCGGACGAGAACGCCGTGGTGGCGGTCATCGACGGCGACACCGTGCTGGGCGATGGCGTGGTACGCAAGACCGTGCCGTGGTTCAAGCTGTTCCCCAACGTCGGCGGCCTGACCACCAACGAGTTCTGCGAAGTGCGTGGCGGCTACATCATGAGCGAGTGGCACAAGCTGCGCTTCGCCCAGCGCCACATCAACATGTGCTCGATGGCCCTGTCCAAGCGCGTGCTGACCATGACCGGGCGCATGTCGATGTTCCGCGCCAGCGTGGTGACCAACCCCGAGTTCATCGCCGACGTCGAAAGCGACTCGCTGATGCACTGGCGCCTGGGCCGCTTCAAGTTCCTCACCGGTGACGACAAGTCCAGCTGGTTCAGCCTGATGCGCCTGGGCTACGACACCTTCTACGTGCCGGACGCCGCCATCAACACGGTCGAGCACCCGCCGGAGAAGAGCTTCTTCAAGGCCAGCCGCAAACTGATGTACCGCTGGTACGGCAACAACCTGCGGCAGAACTCCCGCGCGCTGGGCCTCGGCCTGCGCCGCCTGGGCCTGTTCACCAGCATCGTGCTGTTCGACCAGCGCGTGTCGATGTGGACCAGCCTGCTGGGCCTGACCGTGGCGGTAATCGCCAGCCTCAAGTTCGGCATGGGCTTCCTGCTGGTGTACCTGCTGTGGATCGGCATCACCCGTCTGATCCTCACCATCATGCTGCTGTGCTCCGGCCATAACGTGGGCCCGGCCTACCCGCTGATTCTCTATTACAACCAGATCATCGGCGCGCTGATGAAGATCTACGTGTTCTTCCGCCTCGACAAGCAGTCCTGGACGCGTCAGCCCACTGCCCTCAAGCGTGACCTCGCCAGCTTTCAACAATGGTTCAACACCTGGTCCTCGCGGACCATGACCTTCTCGGCTGCCAGCATCTTCGTCGCTGTGCTGTTCATGGTCGTGTGAGCCCAACCCGGATCGGAACTAACAGGAACAAACCACATGAATACCGCCGTGAACGTCAACGTCGTGCATGAGTCCGAAGCCCAGCGCCAGCACGCCCGGGTACGCATCCCCGCCAAGCTGCGCTTCCTCGACCCTCAGCGCCAAGCCCACGATGTGAAAGTCGACGATCTTTCCGCCGGAGGCCTGAGCTTCCACACCAAGCAACCACTGTCGGTTGGCGACGTGCTCCGCGGGCGGCTGCAGTTCACGGTCGACAACCTCGGCCTGTCGATGGACATCGAGTTCCAGGTGCGCTCCTACAACCCGGACAGCGGCCGTACCGGCGCGCAGTTCCAGAACCTCGAGCCACGCGACATCGCCACGCTGCGCCACATCATCACCTCGCACCTCTCGGGTGAACTGATCACTGCTGGCGATGTGCTCAGCACCTTGCAGCGCGACAACTTCACCAAGGCACGCAAGCAGAAGGATGGCGGCAGTGGCCTGAGCGCCTTCGGCCGCCTCAAGGCAGTCACCGTCACCCTCGGTGTATTCGTGGTCGGTGTCGCCGCCTTCGGCTTCATCGCCAAGTCGCTGTACGGCATGTACTTCGTAAGCCATGCCGAAGCCGGCGTGGTCGCGGTACCCACCACCAACGTCACCATGCCGCGCGACGGCACCGTGAACAGCCTGGTCGAAAGCGGTGGCCAGATCGCCAAGGGCGCACCACTGGCCAGCTTCACCACCAGCATGCTGGACATGCTCAAGGGCAACCTGGAAGACGCACAGCTGGAGCCGGCGAAGATCGAGGAACTGTTCGGCAAGCAGCTGTCCGGCACCCTCACCAGCCCGTGTGATTGCGTGGTTGCCCGCCAGCTGGTCGACAACGGCCAGTACGCCGCCAAGGGCCAGCCGATCTTCCAGCTGATCCCGCGTACCACCAACCCGATGATCGAGGCGCGCTTCACCTACCGCCAGTTCGACGAGGTCAAGCCAGGCACCCGGGTCAACTTCCAGGTAGCCGGCGAAGACGAAGTACGCACCGGCCAGATCGTCAGCAGCGCCAGCCTCAACAGCGAAGACCTGGCCGCCGACATCCGTGTGCAGATCAAACCTGACAGCGCCCTGCCCGCCGAACTCGCCGGTCGCCCGGCTTCGGTCAACAGCGACCGTGGCCCATCGCTGAACTGGCTGATCGACAAAGCCATGGCCCGTGGGCTGTAAGAGGATCACAACATGATTCCCCACAAGAAAAGCGCCAGCCTGGGCCTGTGTGCCCTGGCTGCTGCCATCACCCTGGCCGGCTGTGCGGGCCTGCCCGACCAGCGCCTGGCCAACGAAGCCATGAAGCGCGGTGACACTGCACTGGCCGAGCGCAACTACAAGGCGCTGGCCGACCTGGGCTACAGCGAAGCGCAAGTGGGCCTGGCCGACATCAAGGTTGCCACCCGCGATCCGGCGAAAATCAAGGAAGCCGAGGCTACCTACCGCGCCGCGGCCGCCATTTCGCCGCGTGCCCAGGCGCGCCTTGGCCGCCTGCTGGTGGCCAAGCCCGACAGCACCCAGGCCGAGCGCGAAGAAGCCGAAACACTGCTCAAGCAAGCCGCCAAGCAGGGCGAAAGCAACACCCTGATCCCGCTGGCGATGCTCTACCTGACCTACCCGCAGAGCTTCCCCAAGGTCAACGCGCAGCAGCAGATCGACCAATGGCGCGCCGCCGGCAACCCGGAAGCGGGCCTGGCCCAGGTGCTGCTGTACCGCACCCAGGGCACCTACGACCAGCATCTGGGCGAAGTGGAAAAAATCTGCAAGGCCGCGCTGAACAGCACCGACATCTGCTACGTCGAACTGGCCACCGTGTACCAGAAGCGTGGCCAGGCCGACCAGCAGGCTGCCCTGCTCGGCCAGCTCAAGGCTGCCTACGCCCGTGGCGCAGTACCGGCCACCCGGGTAGACAGCGTTGCCCGGGTACTGGCTGACCGCAGCCTTGGCCAGACCGACGAGAAAACCGCCAAGGACCTGCTCGAACAGGTGGCCCCGGCCAACCCGGCGTCCTGGGTCAGCCTGGCGCAACTGGTGTACGACTTCCCAGAGCTGGGCGATACCGACCAGCTGATGGCCTACATCGACAAGGGCCGCGAAGCCGAACAGCCACGCGCCGAACTGTTGCTTGGCCGCCTGTACTACGAAGGCAAGACCGTGCCTGCGGACGCGGCCAAAGCCGAACAACACCTGCAGGCTGCCGCCGACGCAGGCGAAGTCAGCGCCCATTACTACCTG
Source organism: Pseudomonas sp. TE3-3-F2023 (assembly GCF_036784815.1). NCBI lineage: Bacteria > Pseudomonadati > Pseudomonadota > Gammaproteobacteria > Pseudomonadales > Pseudomonadaceae > Pseudomonas > Pseudomonas sp. TE3-3-F2023. The sequence continues at coordinate 5,611,615 of NZ_CP145113.1, forward strand.
GGCCAGCTGTACCGCCGCGGCTACCTGGGCAACGTCGAGCCACAAAAGGCCGTCGACAACCTGCTGGCCGCCGCCCGTGGTGGGCAGAACAGTGCCGACTATGCCCTGGCCCAGCTGTTCAGCGAAGGCCATGGCATTCGCCCGCAACCGGGCAACGCCTGGGTATTCGCCCAGCTGGCCCAGGCCAACCCGTCGCCGCAGTCCGCTGAACTGCTGCAGCAGCTCGACCAGCAACTTACGCCTGACCAGCGCAGCCAGGCCCAGCAACTGCTGGCACAAGAGAAGCAGGCACGCGGCAGCATGGCGCAAGGCGCCAACAGCACCCTGGCCATCGAAGCCCTGCAAGACGATGAAAAAGAAGTAACCGGTGAGGACTCGCTATGACGCTCAATCCCTTCGTGAAAGCCGGCATCGGCCTGAGCTTCGCCCTGCTGTGGTCCTGCCCGACCCTGGCGGAAATGACCGCTGAAAAGAACTTCGGCCTGGATGTGAAGATCACCGGCCAGTCGGAAGACGACCGTGATCTGGGCACCCGCTCCGGCGGCGACGTCAACGGCCTGGGTCTCGACTTGCGCCCTTGGGTATATGGCGAGCGTGGCAACTGGAGCGCCTATGCCATGGGCCAAGCCGTCACCGCGACCGACACCATCGAAACCGACACTCTGCGCCAGAACGACGACGGCACCACGACCGACACCGCCGCCGACGGCCGTGAGCAGGACAAGAGCTACCTGGCCATGCGCGAATTCTGGGTCGGCTACAGCGGCCTCACCGCCTATCCCGGCGAGCAGCTGCGTTTCGGCCGCCAGCGCCTGCGCAGCGACGATGGCATGTGGCGCGACACCAACATCGAGGCGCTGAACTGGACCTTCGACACCACCCTGCTCAAGGCCGACCTGGGCGTTGCCCAACGCTTCAGCGAATACCGCACCGACCTCACCGAGCTGGCCCCCGAAGACAAGGACCGTACGCACGTCTACGGCAATGTCGCCACGCAGTGGACCCCTGGCCACTGGGTCGGTGTACGCGCCCACCACACCCACGACGGCGGCAGCCTGAAGAACCCGGGCGAAACCGTCGATGCGCTGGACAAGACCCGCACCGGCGACCTCACCTGGCTGGGCCTGGAAGCCAACAGCGACGCCTACAACTGGCGCAACGACCACACCGTCAACTACTGGGGCAGCGTCACCTGGCTGACCGGTGACCGCGACACCCTCAGCAGCCAGGTGGTCGGCGACGACACCGTGGCCACCGGCAAGCAGAGTGGTGATGTCAACGCCTGGGCCACCGACCTCGGCATCCGCCTGCGCCTCGACCCGCAATGGCAGGTCGGTGCGGCCTACGCCCGTGGCAGTGGCGGTGGTGGCGACGACGGTTCGAGCAACTACGAGCAGACCGGCCTGGAGAGCAACCGCTCCAACTACACCGGTACCCGTTCGCGCGTGCACCGCTTCGGTGAAGCCTTCCGCGGCGAGCTGGGCAACCTGCAGGCGGCCACCCTGTTCGCCTCCTGGCAGCTGCGCGACGACTACGACGCCAGCTTCATCTACCACAAGTTCTGGCGTGTCGATGGCAACCAGAACATCGGTTCCAGCGGCATCAACGCGGTGGTCAACGACAACGGTGTGAACCGCCCGCTGGTCGATGGAGAAAAAGACCTTGGCCAGGAAATGGACGTGGTCGTGACCAAGTACTTCAAGCAAGGCCTGCTGCCGGCTTCGATGAGCCAGGCCATCGACGAGCCATCTGCCCTGGTGCGCCTGCGTGCTGGCGTGTTCAAGCCGGGCGATGCCTATGGCAAGGAAGCGGACTCGTACATGCACCGCGCCTTCGTCGACGTGATCTGGCGCTTCTGAGGCCGGTAGAGGACTTACCGTTATGAACCTTCACCCGCACTTACGTCACAGCCTGTTGGCCAGCGCCTTGCTGCTGGCCAGCGGCCTGGTGGCTGCCGCAGAGCCCCAGGTGATCGCCAAGGAACTGCAGCAGGCCAAGACCTACACGGTCTCCAGCGCGCCGATCGAGCCGCTGCACATGGACCCGCCGAAGCTGCCTGACCTGACCGGCTACACCTTTGATGCGGTGCAGAAGAAAATCGACCGCCGCCACAAGGGCAAGGTCAGCCTGCGCCGCATGTTCCAGGAGGATACCCTCAAGGAATTCGTCGGCGGCGACAACAAGGCGGCCGAGTGGGTCCAGCGCCAGCATGGCATTCCACAGGCGATCTTCATCGATGACGGCCATGTCGACCTGGTCGAGCTGAGCAAGAAGGTACCCAAGCAGTACCTCAGCGAAGTCGAGCCGGGTGTGTACCTGGCGCGCCTGCCGATCGTGGTCGGGCAGAAGGGCATCCTCGAGATCGACGGCAAGGTCAAGCAGCTGCGCCTGTCCCAGGAAGGCGGTTCGTTCCTGGTCAACGACGGCAAGCTGTTCGTCACCGACACCCAGGTGACCGGCTGGCGGGAAAAGGAAAATGGCCCGGCGACCTTCCGCTCGCCCAAGGAATTCCGCCCGTTCCTGCTGTCGTGGGGCGGTACCGAGACCTACATCGTCAACACCAAGATGGCCAGCTTCGGCTACGCCAAGTCCAAATCGTACGGCGTGAGCATCTCGCAGTACACGCCGAACATGGCCAAGCGCATGGGCCGCCCGGAACCCACCGGTTGGATCATCGGCTCTGAGTTCAGCGACATGTGGTACGGCTTCTACTGCTACGAGACCCAGGACTTCGTGGTCAAGGACAGCACCTACCGCGACAACATCGTCTACGGCATCGACCCGCACGACCGCTCGCACCGGCTGATCATCGCCGGCAACACGGTGTACGGCACCAAGAAGAAGCACGGCATCATCGTTTCGCGTGAGGTCAACGACAGCTGGATCATCAACAACAAGAGCTTCGACAACAAGCTCTCGGGCGTGGTGATCGACCGTAACAGCGTCAACAACCTGATCGCCTACAACGAGATCTACCGCAACCACACCGACGGCATCACGCTGTACGAAAGTGGCGACAACCTGATCTGGGGCAACAAGCTGATCAACAACCGCCGCCACGGCATCCGCGTGCGCAACAGCGTGAACATCCGCCTGTACGAAAACGTCGCCATGGCCAACGGTCTGGTCGGCGTGTACGGCCACATCAAGGACCTGTCCAACACCGACCGCGACATCGCCCTCGACCCGTTCGACACCAAGGTGTCGCTGATCCTGGTCGGTGGCGAACTGTCGGCCAACGGCTCCGGCCCCCTGTCGATCGACTCGCCGCTGTCGGTCGAGCTGTACAAGGTGTCCATGCTCGCCCCGCGCAAGGCCAGCGGTATCAGCCTCAACGGCGTTCTGGGCGAACGCCAGGACGAAATCCTCGACCTGCTGGTACGCCAGCAAAAGGCTGTGCTGATCGACCCGGTCGAACGCCAGACCGAAATGATCGATTAAGGAAGCCCAGACCATGACCCCACATCTGATGAAACTGCTGGGCCTGTCCGCCGCCCTCCTGGCGATCAGCCAGGGCGTGCGCGCCGAAGACGTCAAGGCCCCTACCTTCAGCGCCGAGCCTTGCTGCCAGCTGTGCCCTGAAGCGCATGACCCAAGCCGCTACACAACCCGTTACCAGCAGAACTTCACCACGCTGGTGCAGGCCCAGGGCGACTGGCTGTTCCGTACCCGCGAAGACCTGCGCACCGAGTTCAATACCACCCCGGCCGGCTACAAGCGCCTGCAGCAAGTGCACGACGCGTTCAAGAAGCGCGGCGTGGAGCTGGTGGTGGTGTACCAGCCGACCCGTGGCCTGGTGAACCGCAACATGCTCAACCCGGCGGAAAAGGCTGCCTTCGACTACCAGAAGGCCCTGGGCAACTACCAGGCCATGCTCAAGCGCTTTGCCAGCATGGGCTACAACGTACCCGACCTGTCGCCGCTGACCAACGAACAGCTGGCCGCTGCCGACCAGGGCAAGGACTTCTACTTCCGTGGCGACCAGCACTGGACGCCTTACGGCGCCGAGCGCGCTGCCAGGATCGTGGCCGATACCGTGCACAAGATGCCGGCCTTCGAAGGCATCCCGCGCAAGGAATTCGAAACGAAAAAGTCCGGGCGCATGGGCAAGACCGGCACCTTGCATAACGTCGCCGGTCAGCTCTGTGGTACCAGCTACGCCGTCCAGTACATGGACCAGTTCGCCACCGAGCCCAAAGGCTCCGACAGTGGCGGTGACGACCTGTTCGGTGACGCCGGCAACGCGCAGATCACCCTGGTGGGTACCAGCCACAGTGGCAAGAACTACAACTTCGCGGGCTTCCTGCAACAGTACATTGGTGCCGATGTACTGAACGTCGCCTTCCCCGGCGGCGGCCTGGAAGGCTCGATGATCCAGTACCTGGGCAGCGAGGAATTCCAGAAGAACCCGCCGAAGATCCTGATCTGGGAATTCTCCCCGCTGTATCGCCTGGACCAGGAAACCATCTGGCGGCAAATCCTTGGTCTGCTCGACGACGGCTGCGATGACCGCCCGGCCCTGATGAGCGCCAGCGCCACCCTCAAGCCCGGCAAGAACGAGCTGATGGTCAACGGCAAGGGCGGCGTGATCAAAGACCTGATCAACCGCAACATCCAGATGGACGTCAAGTTCGAAGACCCATCGGTGAAGGTGCTGCAGGCCACCCTCTGGTACCTCAACGGTCGCCACGAGGACATCAAGCTGGAAAAACCGGAAACCTCCGACACCGACGGCCGCTTCGTCTTCCAGATGCGCGAAGACGAGGACTGGGCCAGCCAGAGCCTGCTGGCGTTCGAGGTGCAGGGGCCGGAAAGCGGTACCCAGAAGGTCGAGGCCAAGCTCTGCAAACGCAACAACTTCGCCGTGCCCGCGCAGACCGCGCAGGCCGGCCAGTGAGGCGACCATGACCATGCTCAAGCGAATCTTCCGCCCTGCCCTGCTCACCCTGGCCCTGTTCGGCGGCGCCGCGCAGGCCGCGCTGGTGCCCCCGCAGGGTTATTACGAAGGCATTGAAAAGCTCAAGACCGGAGACGGCAACTTCCATTGCGAGCCGGCGCCAAAGCCGTACACCGGCGCGTTGCAGTTCCGCAGCAAGTATGAAGGTTCGGACAAGGCTCGGGCGACGCTCAACGTGGCCTCGGAAAAGGCCTTTCGCAAGTCGACCGAGGGCATCACCACCCTCGAGAAGGGCGTGAGCAAGATGGTCGGCCAGTACATGCGTGACGGCCGCCCGGCCCAGCTGGATTGCGCGCTCACCTGGCTGGGCTCCTGGGCACGTGCCGATGCGCTGATGTCCACCGACTACAACCACACCGGCAAATCCATGCGCAAGTGGGCGCTGGGCAGCATGAGCGGGTCCTGGCTGCGCCTTAAGTTTTCCAACTCGCAGCCGCTGGCCGCGCACCGGGAAGAGGCCGAGCTGATCGAGAAGTGGTTCGCCCGCCTCGCTGAACAGACCGTGCGCGACTGGAGCGATCTGCCACTGGAGAAGATCAACAACCACAGTTACTGGGCGGCCTGGTCGGTGATGGCTACCGCCGTGGCCACCGACCGCCGCGACCTGTTCGACTGGGCGGTGAAGGAATACAAGGTCGGCGCCAACCAGGTGGATGAACAGGGCTTCCTGCCCAACGAGATCAAGCGCAAGCAGCGCGCCCTGGCGTATCACAACTACGCCCTGCCGCCGCTGGCGATGATCGCCAGCTTCGCCCAGGCCAATGGTGTCGACCTGCGCAGCGAGAACAACTTCGCCCTGCAGCGTCTGGGCGAAGGCGTGCTGGCCGGTGTACGCGACCCGAGTCAATTCAAGGCACGCGCCGGCGAGAAGCAGGACATGACCGACCTGAAGATCGACAGCAAGTATTCATGGCTCGAACCCTGGTGCGCGCTGTACCACTGCGTCGGTGACACCCTGGAGCGCAAGCACGACATGCAGCCGTTCAACAGCTTCAGGCTCGGCGGCGACGTGACACGGGTCTACGACCCGAGCGCAAAGAGCAAGAAGTGACACCTCCCATCTGGGAGTGAACCTGTGGCAGCGGGCTTGCCCGCTACCACAAGGACCTAAGTTGCCTTCCGGTTTTTCGCTGGGGGGTTTGGGGGGCGCTTTGCCCCGGATGCTGTGAACAAAAAGGAGAACCGGGATGGTCTTCTCGTCCAACGTGTTCCTGTTCCTGTTCTTGCCGATCTTCCTCGGCCTGTACTACTTGAGCGGGCAACGTTATCGCAACCTGCTGCTGCTGGTCGCCAGCTACATCTTCTACGCGTGGTGGCGGGTGGACTTCCTGGCCCTGTTTGCCGGGGTCACCCTGTGGAACTACTGGATCGGCCTGAAAGTCGGCGCTGCCGGTGTGCGTACCAAGCCCGCGCAGCGCTGGCTGCTGCTCGGCGTCGGTGTCGACCTGGCGATCCTCGGCTACTTCAAGTACGCCAACTTCGGTGTCGACAGCCTCAACGCGATCATAACTTCGTTCGGCCTGGAGCCGTTCATCCTCACCCACGTGCTGTTGCCGATCGGTATCTCGTTCTACATCTTCGAGTCGATCAGCTACATCATCGACGTGTACCGCGGCGATACCCCGGCCACCCGCAACCTGATCGACTTCGCGGCGTTCGTGGCGATCTTCCCGCACCTGATCGCCGGCCCCGTGCTGCGCTTCAAGGACCTGGTCGACCAGTTCAACAACCGCACCCATACCCTGGACAAGTTCTCCGAAGGCTGCACCCGCTTCATGCAGGGCTTCATCAAGAAAGTGTTCATCGCCGATACCCTGGCGGTAGTGGCCGACCACTGCTTCGCCCTGCAGAACCCGACCACCGGCGATGCCTGGCTCGGCGCCCTGGCCTACACCGCGCAGCTGTACTTCGACTTCAGCGGCTACAGCGACATGGCCATCGGCCTGGGCCTGATGATGGGCTTCCGCTTCATGGAGAACTTCAAGCAGCCGTACATCAGCCAGTCGATCACCGAGTTCTGGCGGCGCTGGCACATCAGCCTGTCGACCTGGCTGCGCGACTACCTGTACATCACCCTGGGCGGTAACCGCAAAGGCACCTTCAACACCTACCGCAACCTGTTCCTGACCATGCTGCTGGGCGGCCTGTGGCATGGCGCCAACTTCACCTACATCATCTGGGGCGCCTGGCACGGCATGTGGCTGGCCATCGAGCGCGCGCTGGGCATCGACACCAACCCCCAGCGTTTCAACCCGGTGAAGTGGGCATTCACCTTCCTGCTGGTGGTGGTCGGCTGGGTGATCTTCCGTGCCGAGAACCTGGAAGTGGCCGGCCGCATGTATGGCGCCATGTTCAGCTTCGGTGAATGGCAGCTGTCGGAACTCAACCGTGCCCAGCTCACCGGCCTGCAGGTAGCCACTTTGGTTGTCGCCTACATCACCCTTGCGTTCTTCGGCCTGCGCGACTTCTACCGCAACGCCAGGCCAACGCCCAAGGCCACCCCGGTGGAGGTCAACAGCGACGGTTCGATCGGCCTGGACTGGACCCGGGTGATGACCCGCGCCCTGGTGCTGCTGCTGTTCGTGGCCTCGATCCTCAAGCTTTCGGCGCAGAGCTACTCGCCGTTCCTTTACTTCCAGTTCTGAGGTTGATGACATGACCCGGACATTACGCATTACCTATTCGCTGTCGTTCCTCGGCCTGCTGGTGGGCATGGGCGTCTGGTCCACCGGTGGCCTGCAAAGCTTCCAGCGTACCGAGCAGATGACCCTGCTCAACGGAAAGCTGGCCAAGGCCGCCGAGACCCATTACGACGAGCAGTTCCCGATCAAGCGCCTGGGCACCAACCTGTGGGCGGCGATGGACTTCAAGCTGTTCAACGAAGGCCGCCCCGGCGTGGTGCTGGGCCGCGACCAGTGGCTGTTCAGTGACGAGGAGTTCAAGCCCACCGCCGGTGCCGAGCAGTTGATGCAGGAAAACCTGGCGTTGATCCGTGGCGTGCGCGACACCCTGCAGCAGCACGGCAGCCAGCTGGTGCTGGCGATCGTGCCGGCCAAGGCGCGGGTGTACGCCGAGTACCTGGGCAAGGAACTGCCGACCAGCCTGCATGACGACCTGTACAACCAGTTCCATGCCCAGGTGCGCCAGGCCAACGTGTTCGCTCCGGACCTGATGGCACCCATGGAACAGGCCAAGGCCCGCGGCCAAGTGTTCCTGCGCACCGACACCCACTGGACGCCAATGGGTGCCGAAGTGGCGGCGCAGGCCGTGGCCGAGGCGGTCAGCCGCCAGAGCCTGCTCAACGGCGACCCGCAGGCGTTCATCACCGAAGCCGGCAGCACCGCGCCATACAAGGGTGACCTGACCAACTTCCTGCCACTGGACCCGCTGTTCAGCAACCTGCTGCCGGCCCCGGACAACCTGCAGCAACGCACCACTCGCCCTGTCGAGGCCGAAGGTGAAGCCGGTGACGCACTGTTCGCCGACAAGCAGATCCCGGTTGCCCTGGTGGGCACCAGCTACAGCGCCAACCCGCACTGGAACTTCCTCGGCGCGCTGCAGCAGGCCCTGCGCAGCGACGTGGCCAACTACGCCGAAGACGGCCATGGCCCGCTGCTGCCGATGCTCAAGTACCTGCAAAGCGATGCCTTCAAGAACGCCGCACCCCAGGTGGTGGTGTGGGAATTCCCCGAACGTTATCTGCCAATGAAGAACGACCTCAGCAGCTTCGATCCGCAGTGGATCGCCCAGCTGAAGAACACCCGTAAATCCGAAGAAAACCTGGCTTTGTCGTCCACCCGGACTAACCACTAATCAGAGGAACATACATATGACTACCAAGACTTCCATTGCCAAAGCCCTCACCCTCGCGGCCGGCCTGTCCCTGGCCTCCATGCAGGCCTTCGCCGGTGCCGACGCCGCGCTGTACGGCCCGAGCGCACCAAAAGGCTCGACCTTCGTGCGCCTGTACAACGCTTCCAGCGCACCGGCTGCAGCCTCGGTCGGCAACACCCAGATCAAGCAGGTTGGCGCCCAGGGCAGCAGCGACTTCAGCTTCCTGCCAGGGGGTGACTACACCGCCCAGGTCGGCGGCAAGAGCGTGCCGGTCAAGCTGGCTGCGGACAAGTACTACACCCTGGTCAACAGCGCCAGCGGCAACCCGCAGCTGATCGAAGAGCCGCCGTTCAAGAACAAGCAGAAAGCCTTGGTTCGTGTGCAGAACCTCAGTGACCAGCAACTGACCCTGAAGACCGCCGACGGCAAGACCGAAGTGGTCAAGCCCGTTGCCGCCAACGGCCGTGGCGAACGCGAAATCAACCCGGTCAAGGTCAACCTGGCGCTGTACCAAGGAGACAAGAAAGTGGGTGACGTCAAACCCGTCGCCCTGGAGCGCGGCGAAGCCGCAGTGCTGTACGTAACGGGTTCCGGCAACGCCTTGTCGCCGGTGTGGGTAACTCGCCCCGTGGCTAGCAACTGATTCCCCTGCCTCTCAACGACTATTGGAGAAACATGATGATCCCGGTAATTCTTTCTGGTGGTAGCGGTTCCCGTCTGTGGCCTCTGTCGCGCAAGCAGTTCCCCAAGCAGTTCCTGGCCCTGACCAGTGAACACACGCTGTTCCAGCAAACCCTCGAGCGCCTGGTGTTCGAAGGCATGGACACCCCGATCGTGGTCTGCAACAAGGACCACAAGTTCATCGTGCAAGAGCAATTGGCCGCGCTGAAGCTGGAAACCCAAGGCATCCTGATGGAACCGTTCGGCCGCAATACCGCGCCGGCCGTGGCCATGGCTGCCATGAAACTGATCAACGAAGGCCGCGACGAGCTGATGCTGGTGCTGCCCGCTGACCACGTGATCGAGGACCAGAAGGCCCTGCAACGCGCCCTGGCCCTGGCCACCGTGGCCGCCGAGCGTGGCGAGATGGTGCTGTTCGGCGTGCCGGCAACCAAGCCGGAAACCGGCTACGGCTACATCCGTTCCAGCCAGGACGCCCTGCTGCCAGAAGGCGTGGCGCGCGTGGCGCAGTTCGTCGAGAAGCCCGATGAAAAACGCGCCGCCGAGTTCGTCCAGGCCGGCGGTTACTTCTGGAACAGCGGCATGTTCCTGTTCCGTGCCAGCCGCTTCCTCGAAGAGCTGAAAAAACACGACGGCGACATCTACGACACCTGCGTGCTGGCCCTGGAGCGCAGCCAGGAAGACGGTGATGTGCTGAGCATCGACGAAGCCACCTTCGCCTGCTGCCCGGACAACTCCATCGACTACGCGGTGATGGAAAAGACCCAGCGCGCCTGCGTGGTGCCGATGTCGGCAGGCTGGAGCGATGTGGGCTGCTGGTCGTCGCTGTGGGAAGTGCACGAGAAGGACGACAACGGCAACGTCACCAAGGGCGACGTGGTGGTGCAGGACAGCCACAACTGCATGATCCACGGTAACGGCAAGCTGGTCTCGGTGATCGGCCTGGAGAACATCGTGGTGGTCGAGACCAAGGACGCCATGATGATTGCCCACAAAGACAAGGTCCAGGGCGTCAAGCAGATGGTCAAGACCCTCGACGAGCAGGGCCGCAGCGAAACCCAGAACCACCTGGAAGTGTATCGCCCGTGGGGCTCGTACGACTCGGTGGACATGGGCGGCCGCTTCCAGGTCAAGCACATCACCGTCAAGCCGGGCGCCAGCCTGTCGCTGCAGATGCACCACCACCGCGCCGAGCACTGGATCGTGGTGTCCGGTACCGCCGAGGTGACCTGTGACGAGAACGTGTTCCTGCTGACCGAGAACCAGTCCACCTACATCCCGATCGCCTCGGTGCACCGCCTGCGCAACCCGGGCAAGATCCCGCTGGAGATCATCGAAGTGCAGTCCGGCAGTTACCTGGGCGAGGATGACATCGAGCGCTTCGAAGATGTTTACGGGCGTACCTCCACTCCGATCGAACGGGGTGTTTCGGTGAAGACCATCGCGCAGTAATGCATCCCCTGGGGCCGCTTTGCGGCCCCGCTTTTTTGAGCCACTTCCCATTTCGGGCTACGATGGTCAGACCCCGCGCAACCAAGGTCTGCCTGCCCCATGATCATCGGTGCCTTCCTCATTCTCACCTGGCTGGTGCTGCTGTTGCGCTACCCGGCCAAGGCCCTGCCGATCTCGCTGGCCGCCGTTTGTGGCCTGGGCCTGGTGGCCTTGTTCGTCATCTGGCAGGACACCCGCGAAACCTCGCAACTGGCCCGCCTGGACCTGCGCCTGGCCTACGCCCCCGAACACTGCCCCGCCGACCGCGCCCTGCAGGTGCGCATGAAGAACGGCAACGACGTGCCGCTGACCGAGCTGCGCTGGCGGGTGGCCGCGTATGCGCCGGGCGATACCGTGAACCTGGCGGAGAACACCTACAACGCCCCGCGCTACCGTGGGCCGGGTGAACTACAGCCAGGGGCCGAGTGGAAAGACTGCCTGCCACTGCCGCCACTGCGCTCTGGGTACCGGCCGCAGACCCTGGAGTTTCGTGCAGAGCACCTGCAAGGTGCGTTTGCCAACTAATGTATCGCCTGTGCCGGCCCTTTCGCGGGCTTGCCCGCTCCCACAGGTACTGCACAGTACTCAAGAGCTGTGGAGTACCTGTGGGAGCGGGCAAGCCCGCGAAAGGGCCGGCACAGGCAACACCAACTTCCCCTGACAACAGGCCCCAACCATGCCCACCGTCCTGATCACCGGTTGTTCCAGCGGCATCGGCCGCGCCCTGGCCGACGCCTTCCGCGATGCCGGCCACCACGTCTGGGCCACCGCCCGCAAACCTGAGGATGTCGAGCAACTGAACGCCGCCGGCTTCACCGCCCGGCAACTTGATGTGAACGACAGCGAAGCGCTGGCCCGCATGGCCGAGGAACTGGTAAACCTCGATATCTTGATCAACAACGCCGGCTACGGCGCCATGGGCCCGCTGCTCGATGGCGGTGTGGATGCCTTGCGCCAGCAGTTCGAAACCAACGTATTCGCCGTGGTCGGCGTTACTCGCGCATTGTTCCCACAGCTACGCCGCTCACGGGGCCTGGTGGTGAACATCGGCAGCGTATCAGGCGTGCTGGTCACGCCGTTTGCCGGCGCCTACTGCGCTTCGAAAGCAGCCGTGCATGCACTGAGCGATGCATTGCGCCTGGAATTGGCGCCGTTTGGGGTGCGAGTGATGGAAGTGCAGCCTGGGGCGATTGCCTCGCAGTTCGCCAGCAATGCCCAGCGTCAGGCCGAGCAGGTGCTGGCGGCGGACTCGGCGTGGTGGCCGCTGCGCGAGCACGTGCAGGCACGGGCACGGGCTTCGCAGGACAAGCCCACCTCGGCGGCAGTGTTTGCCCAGGGCGTGCTGGCGGCGGTCGGGAAGTCGCCGGTGCCGGCGATGGTACGGTTGGGGAACGGCAGTACGGCTTTGCCGTTGATGGCCCGGTTACTGCCACGGCGGGTGCTGGACTGGGCGCTACGCAAGCGGTTTGGCCTACTGCGCCCGCTCTGATTGATGGGTAGCCTGTGCTGGCCTCTTCGCGGGTAAACCCGCTCCCACAGGTACCCCACAGAATTTGAGTACTGTGCGATCCCTGTGGGAGCGGGTTTACCCGCGAAGAGGCCGGTACAGGCAAAACAGATCAGGCAATGGAACGCAGCACCCCGCCATCCACCCGCAAGGCAGCCCCGGTGGTAGCACTGGCCTGCATCGACGCCAGGTACACCACCATGTTCGCCACTTCCTCCACCGTCGCCAGCCGCTTGATCAGCGAGGTCGGCCGGTGCTCAGCCAGGAAGTTGGCTTCCAGTTCTTCAGTCAACACCCCCTGCTCCTCGGCCAGCTTGGCAAAGAAATCACCCACCCCCTCCGAGCGTGTGGGCCCCGGCAGCACCGAATTCACCGTCACCCCGGTACCAGCCAGCGTCTCGGCCAACCCGCGCGACACCGCCAGCAACGCAGTCTTGGTCATGCCGTAATGAATCATCTCAGTCGGGATCTGCAGCGCCGACTCACTGGACAGGAACACCACCCGCCCCCATTTGCGCTCGGCCATGCCTTGGGCATAGTGGCGCGACAGACGAACAGCGCTGAGCACATTGACGTCGAAGAAACGCTGCCAGTCCTCATCCTCGATCTCGAAAAACGGCTTGGGCTCGAAGATACCCAGGTTGTTGACCAGTATGTCGGTGTGCGGCACCTGGTCGAAAAGCTGCTGCGCACCAGCCTGGGTGCCCAGGTCGGCAGCGATGCCGATGATGCGCGCCTGTGGCAGGCGTTCGCGCACAACTTTGAGAGCTTCGTCGACCCGGGCCTGGGTGCGACCGTTGAGGACCACCTCGGCCCCCGCTTCGGCCAGGCCGATGGCGATGGCCAGGCCGATGCCCGCGGTGGAGCCGCTGACGATGGCGCGCTTGCCGTTCAGGGAAATGTGCATCTGTGCCTCCTCATCTGTCTGGGGAATCGCAGGGGGCTGCTTTGCAGCCCATCGCGACACAAGGCCGCTCCTACATGCGGACGCGATCTCCTGTAGGAGCGGCCTTGTGTCGCGATGGGCCGCAAAGCGGCCCCCAAAAATCACACTTTCTTCACAGGCTGCTCATCAAACGCCTGCCAGCCACCACCCAGGGCCTTGTACAGCCCCACCAGCGCCTGCGACACCGCCGCCGAACTGTCGATCCACTGTTCCTCGCTGGCCAGCAAGGCACCCTGCACTGTCAGCACGTTGAGAAAGTCCACTGCCCCTTCCACATACTGGCGCTGGGCAGTTTCCAGGGCGATGCGGTTCTGCCGCACCGCCTCGGCCAGGTGGTCGCGGCGCAATTGGCTGGCGTTGTACAGGCGTAGCACATCGTCGATTTCATGCCAGGCACCCAGCACCACCTTGCGGTAGTTCAGCGCCGCTTCCTGCTGCTGCGCCTCGCGCAGTTCCAGGGTGCCCTTGAGCCGGCCACCCTCGAAGATCGGCAGCGACAGCTGCGGCCCAAAGGCGAAACGGCGCGAATCCCAGGCGCCGAAATCGGACAGCTGCATGGCCTGGAACCCGACATTGCCCGACAGCCGGATGCTGGGGTAGAAATCAGCCTTGGCCACGCCAATGCTGGCAGTGGCGGCATGCAGGCGGGCCTCGGCCTGGCGAATGTCCGGGCGGCGCTCGGCCAGTTCGGACGGCAAGCCAATGGCGAACTTCTGCTGCGGCGCAGGCAGTTCGCCGCCCTGCAGCAACTCGGCCTGCAGGCTGCGCGGCGGTTCGGCGGCAAGCAGGCTGAGGGCGTTGATCAGGTCATCGCGCCGCGCTTCCAGGGTTGGCAGGCGAGACTCGATCGAGGAGACCTGGGCATTGGCCTGGGCCACGTCCAGACGCGTGGCGACACCTTCGGCCTGGCGGTTTTCGGACAACTTCAGGCTGTGCTGGGCGACCTTGAGGTTGTCGCGGGTCACATCGATGGTGTGCTGCACGGCGCGCAGCTGGATGTAGTTGCCGGCGGTTTCCGAAAGCAATGCCAGCAACACGCCGCGGCGGTCGTTCTCGGCTACCTCGACCGTGGCATCGGCAGTCTCGACCTGGCGCCGCACACGGCCCCACAGGTCCAGCTCCCAACCGGCCACCAGGTCGCCCTGCCAGAGGTTGAAGGCTTCCTTGCCCGCCTTGCCGGACGGGTCACTCAGGCCTTCGGCACTGTTGCGCGCGCGGCTGTAGCCGGCGTTCACGTCCACCGAAGGTACTTGGTCGGCTGCCACGGTGCTGCGCAGGGCGCGGCTTTGCAGCAGGCGGGCGCTGGCCATCTGCAGGTCGAGGTTGCGCTCGGCAACACGCTGGATCAAGGCACTCAGGCGGCCATCGTGGAAGCTCTCCCACCAGCGCAGTTCCAGCGGTTCGGCCTGCGGCTGGCTGGCCGCCACCTCGCCTTGCAGCGGCGCCCACTGTTGCGGTGCCTGGCTGTCAGGGCGCTGGAAGTCCGGGCCCAGGGTGCAGCCAGCCATCAATGCGGCCAGCAGCAAAGGGCTCAAGCGTGATGCCGGTTTCATCGTGCGCTTACCTCTTTGCCGTCCAGCTTGTCGCCACGGGTGTCGATGGTCGCCTCCACCGACATGCCTACGCGCAGGCGGGCAAGCAGCGGCTGGCCGTCATCGAAAACGATCTTCACCGGAATGCGCTGTACCACCTTGGTGAAGTTGCCGGTAGCGTTGTCGGGCTTGACCGCAGCGAATGTCACGCCGGTGGCCGGAGCGATGCTGTCCACATGGCCCTGCAGTTTCTCGCCGGCAAAGGTATCGACGCTGATGCTCACGGCCTGGCCAGGCTGTACGTGGGTCAGCTGGGTTTCCTGGAAGTTGCCTACCACATAGGCCTGTTGCAATGGCACCACCGACAGCAGGCGGGCGCCCGGGTTGACGTAGGCACCCACACGCAAGGCGCGCTCGCCGACCATGCCGTCCACCGGCGCGGTGATGCGGGTGTAGGACAAATCGAGCTGGGCCTTTTCCAGCCCCGCCTCGGCGCGTTTCAGCTGGCCGTCGGCACTGGCAACCTGGGCGGCAAGGATATCCACCTGCTTGCGCGCCGCTACCAGTGCCGCCTGGGCATTGGCCAGGCGTGCGCGGGCCTGGTCGACCCCGCTGCGCGCCTGCTGGGCGTTCTGCACTGTGCCGGCACCCTGCTCGGCCAGACGGCTGTAGCGGTTGACCTCATGATCGGCGAACGCAGCTTCGGCCTGGGCCGCTTTGACTGCAGCCTCAGCCTGGGCGATCAGCGAAGCCTGGCGCTCGAGGGTGGCACGGGCATCGGCGCTTTGTGCCTGGGCCACCAGCAACTGCGCCTTCGCGGCATCCAGCGCGGCCTGGTAGTCACGGTCATCGATGGTCGCCAGCAACTGGCCGGCCTTGACCTGCTGGTTGTCCTCCACCAGCACCTCCTTGATGAAGCCAGCGATCTTGGGCGCGACCACTGTGTAGTCGGCGATCACATAGGCGTCATTGGTGCTCTGGCGATGGTCGCTGCCGAACATCCAGGGGCCGACGATGCCGGCCAGGACGGCCACGGCAAGCACCGAGCCGATGAACAGGGTTTTGCGGTTGTTGGTCATTTCAGTGGTTCTCGAATTCATCCAGGGTTCAAGCCACCGCGCGCGGCGGATAGACCCGGGTAGGCACGAAAGGAATCAGGCAGATCAGGGCCACGGCAATGCAGGCCATGACCAGGTAGAGGTCGGCCGAGGTCAGCACCAACGCCTGATCGTGGATGCGCCTGGCCAGGCCGGCTGCGTTATCGTCGACCAGCGGGGCGTTGCCCAGGCTGTCCACCAGGTGGTTGGAATGGAAGTGCCGGCGCAGGGTGCCAAGGGCGTCCAGCAGGCCACCGGCGATCACCGCGGCCAGGCCCTTGACGGTGTTGAACCAGCTGGAGGCGAACGGGCCTTCCTGCGGGGTCATGCCGTTGGTGGACAGCATCAGCAGCGGCAGCACTGCCATTGGCTGGCCGAACACCTGCAGCAGGTAGAACGGGTAGAAGTCGCCTCGGATCCACTCGCTGGTCAGCAGGCTGCTGCCGACACAGGACACGGCCAGCATCGCCAGGCCGATGCCCAGTACCCAACGGCAGTCCACCGCGCGGATGTTGCACAGCGCCGCCGTCAGCGGCAGGGCGATCAGCTGCGGCATGGCCACCAGCATCATCAGCGGGCTGGTCTGCGCAGGGCGGTAGCCCTGGATCTGCGCCAGGTAGGCTGACGGAATGCTGCCAACACCCGAGAGCACGATCAGCACACCGGCCAAGGTCACCAGGGCGAAACTCAGGTTGCGCCGCGACAGCATGCGCAACTGGAAGAACGGCAGCGGCTCGGACCATTCGTTGAACATGAACAGCACCAGCAACAGCAGGCCACCGCCGAGCAGCCAGCAGATCAGCGGCGAATCGAACCAGCCCCAGCGGTCGCCCAGCGACAGGCCCAGCACGATGCAACTGATGGCCGGCAGGCCGAGCAGCAGGCCGCGCCAGTCGAACTGCTTGAAGCGCTCCAGGCGCAGCGGGTCCTGCGGCAGGCCCCAACCGACGCAGAACATGGCCAGCGCCGAAGGCAGGATGATCTGCCAGAACGCCCACTGCCAACCGACGTATTCAGTCCACAGCCCTGCCAGCGGCGTGCCGAGGTTGGGGCCGAAGGTGGCGGTGAGGGCATAGCAGGCCAGGCCATAAACCTTGATGCCCGGTGGCAGGAAACGCAGGGCAACGCTCATCAACATGGGCGGCAAGGCGCCAGAGGCGAAGCCTTGAAGTACACGCAGCAACATCAGGCTGTGCAGGTTTGGGGCGAACGGTTGCAGCAGGCCGAGCACGGCAAACAGGCAGATGGCGCTCATGGTGAAGCGCCGCAGCGAGAACGTGGTGGCCAGCCATGGCGCGAAGGCCATGGCCGAGACCGAAGCGGCGCTGTAGACCGCCAGCAGCCAGGCGCCTTCGTCGGCACCGATGCCCATGGCACCACGGATATCGGCCAGGGAGATCTTGGTTACCGACTCGTTGAGGCCCGCGCACAGCACGGCCAGCAGCACACCGAACAGCCCGACCACTACCTGCAGGCCGAACGCAGTCTGCGCAGGCGCGGCCGGCGCGGGGGCGGCGGCAATCGCGGCAGACTGGGCGGACAGGGAACTCATGGGCAGACATCTCCAGCAACAAATTTGCGACTGGAGCAAGTCTAAGAAGGTCGAATGCTGACGAAAACTGACTTCTCGGTAGGTTTATGTTGCGTCAGGCGCAATCCACCTTTTGCAGGTCTGGCCCTATCGCCGGCAAGCCAGCTCCCACAGGTGCTGCGAAGTTTTCGAGATATGCACCGATCCTGTGGGAGCTGGCTTGCCGGCGATGAGGCCCTCACAGGCAATCAAGGGTCAACGCTGCAACAGGCCTTCAGGGTCTGCCGCAACCAGCGATGCGCCGGGTCATTGTGAAACCGTGGGTGCCATGCCTGCAGCACGTTCACCCGCTCCAGCGGCACCGGGATCTGGAACGAGCGCAGCGGCAGCCCAAGCTTGTGCACGCTGTTGAGGATGTTCGCCGGCATCGGCAGGATCAGGTCGGAATCCGGCAGCGAGAACAGCGCCGAGTGAAAGCTCGGGGTGATCAGCGCCACCCGCCGCTGCACCTTGAAGTTGGCCAATTCCACATCGATCGGACCATTGGCACGGCCACGGCGGGACACGCTGATCTGTGGATAACTGGCAAAACTGGTCGGCGTGATCGGCTGCTCGAAGATTGGGTGGTCACGCCGCGCCAGGCCCACGTAGTAGGTCTGGAACAGGCTCTGCACCTTGATCTCCGGGCCCAGGTCCACGGTCGAGCTGATGATCAGGTCGGTACGTCCGTCGCGCAGCACGCTGTCATCATCGCCGCCGGGGCTTTCCGGCACGAAGCGCAGCACCGTGCGCGGCGCCTGCTCGTGCATGCGCCGCAGCAGCTGGGCGCCGTACAGGGCGATGAACAGGTCGTTGGTGCGGATGTTGAAGGCCCGGTCAAGCTTGGGCAGGTCGACCTCGTCTGCACTGCGGAACACCTCGCCAGCCTGCTCCACCAGTGCCGCCACCTGCTCGCGCAGGGCCAGCGCCCGCGGCGTCGGCACCAGGCCGCGACCGGCGCGCACCAGGATCGGGTCACCCAATGCATCGCGAATACGCCCCAGGGTCCGGCTCATCGCCGCCGGGCTCAGGTTCATGCGCTGCGCCGCGCCGACCACGCTGCCCTCGTCGAGCAGGGCATCGAGGGCGACGAGCAGGTTCATGTCCGGGAGTTGCATGGCCGTTTTCCGTTACAGCTGTGAGGAATGGCGATGGTAGCAGGTTGGTGGAATGCACCAGACGCAATGCGCTCGTGCGTGGTGGGGCATTTATTTTGGACGGTGATTGGGTCATAAGATTTGCAGTGCCTGTACTGGCCCTATCGCCGGCAAGCCAGCTCCCACAGGTTCAACACAGGCCTTGGGCAATGCGGGGTACCTGTGGGAGCTGGCTTGCCGGCGATAGGGCCGGTACAGGCAAATGCTTAGCCAGCCTGAAACAAGGATTCCACATGCCCAGCCCTGTCCTGATCGCCATCGACGCCTCCCCTGCATCCACTGCCCTGCTCACCCTCGCCCGCCACTACTGCCGCCCCGGCGAACACGAACTGCATGTGCTGCTGGCCATCGACTCTACCTTCGCCGTCCACGATCAACCCGCGCCCTACACCGCGGAAGAACTGGAAGAATACCCCGCCGCCTGCGAAGAGCAGCACCAGGCCGACCAGGCGGTGGCCGAGGCGGTGCGCGAGTTGCAGCAAGCCGGCTTCGCCAGCCGGGGCTGCATGGTGGCCGGGCAGCCGGTCGAGGCAATCGTGGCCAAGGCGCAGGAACTGAATTGTGAACTGATCATCATGGGCCACCGCCACCTGTCACGGCTGGGGCGGATGCTGGACCCGTCGATCAGCGCGAAGGTGATTGATCGGGTGAAGGTGCCGGTGTTGGTGGGGGCAGCGAGTGCATGACTTGAGAGGTATATCGCCTGAGATCGAACGCCGCCCGCGCAGCGCTTGATCCCAGGCGACATACTTATCAAGGCGAACTCGGCTTCACCACCACCGTACAAGTCGTCCCCGCTGCCAGCAAAAACCCGTCCGGCACTTCATCGATATGAATGCGCACCGGCACCCGCTGCGCCAGCCGCACCCAGTTGAAAGTCGGGTTCACATCGGCGATCAACTCGCGGCTCTGTGGGTTGTCGCGGTCATAGATGCCACGGGCGATGCTCTCCACGTGGCCCTTGATGCGCTCGCCGCTCATCATCTGCAGCTCGGCCTGGTCACCCACCTTCACATGCGGCAGCTTGGTCTCCTCGAAGAACCCGTAGACCCAGAACGAGTTCTCGTCGACCACCGCCATCACCGCTTCACCGGTACGCGCATAGTCACCCTTGTGGATATTCAGGTTGGTCACGTAGCCGTCCACCGTGGCCACGATATGCGTGCGCTTGAGGTTCAGTTCGGCGGCGGCCAGTTCGGCAAGGGCCTGCTGGTAGTCCGCCTGGGCGGAGTTGGCGATGTTGCTGGCGTCGTCGCGGTTTTCCTTGGAGATCACCAGGTTGTCCATGTCGGCACGGCGCTTGGCGTTGACCTTGCGCATCTCCCAGGTGGCCTTGCGCGAAGCGACCAGCGCCTTGGCCTGGTCGACCGCCAGTTGGTAGTGCTCGGGGTCGATCTGGATCAGCAGGTCGCCCTTCTTCACCCGCTGGTTGTCCTTGACCGGCACGTCCACCACATAGCCAGGCACATCGGCAGCGACGTTGATGATGTCGGCACGCACACGGCCGTCGCGGGTCCAGGGCGTGGTCATGTAGTGCAGCCACAACTGGCGACCGATCACCACGGCAGCGGCAAGCACCAACAGGGTGGCGATCAGGCTGAAGAACTTTTTCATCGAAGGATTCTCACCAGTAGAGCGACAGCGCCAAAGCGCCGAACAGGCAGACGAACAGGCTCAGGCGCAGCAGCGCCGGGTGCCAGAAGAAGCGGTAGCCATCATGGCTGGCAATGAACCGGTCCAGGCCCCAGGCCAGGCCCAGGGCGAACAGGAACATCAAGGTCATGGTGGGCATGTACACACCATGGAAAGCGATTTCACGGGGCATGGTTTCACGGAGCATCGTGCGGTCCTTTCGCCGGTGCCAACGGCGACTGTGGGTCGAGCAGGGAAGAACGGATGAAGTGCAGGTAGCTTTGCGCGCGGCGCAGCACCGAAGTGTCGAAGTGGCGGGCGAAGGGCTCGTCGGTTGCCTGCACGCGGGAGATGGCGTGGTCCACCGCCACCAGCGCGCGTTCGTGGTTGCTGGCGCTGGGCTGCAGGAACAACCGGGCCAGGGCACGGCCCATCACGCGGATCGCCTGGCGCCAGGGCTGCGACTCGGCGTAAGCCGGGTGCACCGGCGCACGGGCCTGTTCCTTGCGTAGCTCGATGATGGCGTGGCCGATTTCCAGCACGGTGAACATCCAGCCCATCAACTGGCTCTGTACCTGCGGCTTGCCGGCTGCCAGGCCATAGGCCTGGTGCAGCAGGTCTCGGGTGCGGCTTTCGAAGGCGGTACCGATGCCGCGCAGGCGGCCGCTGATGGCGAACAGCACCTGCTCGCGCAGTTCCTGCTCCAGGCGGCTCCACAGCCAGCGGCTGTTGGGCGGCAGGATGATCGCCCCGGCAGCGGCACAGACGAACATGCCGATGACCATGCCGATGTAGTCGTTGATGAAGGTGTATGGGTCATACACGGTGAGGTTGTTCGGCACCGAACCGATGGCGAAGAACACCAGCAGGCCTATGCCATAGCCGGCATAGGCCGGCCGTGACGAAAGGAACGCCCCCAATACGAACACCGGCGCCAGGACCATGCACAGCAGCGGGAAACCGTCGATCCAGGGGAACACGAAAAAGGTTTCGAAGAAGCCGACGAAGGCACCGATCGCCGTGCCGCAGGCCATCTGGAACGACATGCGCTTGGGGTTCGGCGAGGCCGCCGACAGGCCCACGGTGACGGTGGCGATCAGGGTCATCATGGCGCCGCTGGGCCAGTCGCTGAACAACCAGTAGCTGCCCAGCAGCAACAGCACCGCCGAGGCGCGCACACCGGCGGCCAACGATACCAACCAGCTGGTCTGCGCCACATAGGGCTCACTCCACTGCTCGCGCTCGTGCCGGTGCGCGGCCAGCGAGGCGTGGGTTTCGGCGTAGCTGTACATCTCGTCGACGAAGCGGTAGAGCAGCTCGAAGGCAGTGTGGAAGTCGAGCAGGTCGGACTCGCTCGGCTCGGTTGCCAGGTACTCGGCGCGCAGGCCGCGCACCTGTGCCTGCAGGCCTTCCTTGTAAGCGGCCAGCTCCAGGGTCAGGCGCAGCGCATCGGCGTCGGTCAGCGCCCGGCCCACGTAGGGCTGCAACAGCTCCACGAGGGTGTTCAGGCCCGGCTCGATGGCGCCGACGATCTGCAGCGGGCCGCGAGCGCGCAGGCGCTCCAGCAAACGATGCAGGGCATTGAAGCGTGTGGTAATGGCCATGAACTCGCTGTTCATGCGCACCAGGCGACCAGAGCGCCGGCGCATGTGCGGGTCTTCGAAGGCGGTTACGTTGCGCAGGCTCTCCAGGCCCACTGCTTCAGCGACGAAGCGCACGTTGCTGCTCTCGAAGCGGTCCCGCTGGCTTTCGCCGCGCAGGGCCTCGACCACCACTCCGGCGAACACGCCAAAGCGCTGATACAGGGCGTTGCGCATGGCGGCACTGGCCGACTGCGGCAGAATCGCCGCGCTGACGAAGGTCGACACCAGAATGCCCAGGGCGATTTCCAGCACCCGCCATACCGCCGCCATGAACGCCTGGTCAGGGTGTTCCAGCACCGGCAGGCCGATCATCGCCGCGGTGTAGCCGGCCAGCACGAAGCCATAGGCGCGGAAGGTGCGGTAGCGCATGGCACCGGCCGAACAAAGGCCTACCCACAGGGCCAGGCTGGGCAGGAACAGCTCGGTGTTCTGCGGGAATATGGCGATCAGCGCCACCATCATCGCCGAGCCGGCCAGGGTGCCGAGCACCCGGTAGAAGCTCTTGGCGAACACATGCCCGCTTTGCGGCTGCATGACGATGAACACGGTGATCATCGCCGTGCGCGGTTGGGGCAGCTCCACGCGCATGGCCAGCCACAGGGTGATGAACGCAGCGGCCAGCACCTTGAAGATGTACACCCAGGTCACCCCGTCGGTGCGTGCCCAGGCAAAGAAGCCCCGGCGCCATTCCAGGCTCTGCAGCCAGCGCACGGGCAAACTGGAGTTGCTCATTCGGCGTTATCCGGCTTCTTGTCGAAAATGGCCAGGGTGGCCGGGGTTTTCGGTGCGGCCTGGCGCTCCTCTTTCGGCACGTCCTGGCCAGCCTGCAAGCCGCCGCCCAAGGCAGTTACCAGCTCGGCATGGGCAATCAGGCGGGCGGCCTGCACCTGCTGTTGCACCTGCTGCTGGCGGAACAGCAAGGTCTGGGCGTTGAGCACGTTGAGGTAGTCGGTAAGGCCACGCTGGAAGGCGACCATGGCGATGTCGTAGGTTTTCTGCGCAGCCGCGACCGACTCAGCGGCGAAGTGCGACTGCTCTTTCATCGACTCACGGCGAATCAGCTGGTCGGAGATGTTCTTCAGCGCACCGACCACGGTCTGGTTGTAGCGCGCCACTGCCATGTCATAGCCCGCAGAGGCCACGCCCAGCTGCGAGCGCAGGCGGCCGCCGTCGAAGATCGGCAGGCTGATGGCCGGGCCGACGTTGTAGTTGAACTTGCGCCCGGTGAGGAATTCCAGCGGGCCACCACCGGTTGCCATGAAGCCGAGGCTGCCGACCAGGTCTACGTTGGGGAAGAAGCCGGCATGGGCAACATCGATACCCCGCGCCTGGGCGGCCACCTGCCAACGGCTGGCGACCACGTCGGGGCGCTGGCCGACCAGTTCGGCCGGCAGATTCGACGGCAGCTTCAGCGGCGCGGCCAGGGCCAGGCTCGGGCGCTGCAACTGTGCGCCTTCCCCCGGGCCCTTGCCTGCCAGGGCGGCCAGCTGGTTACGGGCCAGGGCAATTTCTTCGTCCAGGCTGTCGAGCTGGCGATGGGTTTCCGGCAACGGCGCTTCGGCCTGGCTGACTTCGAAATGAGTACCGATGCCTGCATCCAGCCGGCGCTTGGCCAAGGCCAGAATCTGCTCCTGCTGGTCCAGCTCGGCCTTGACGATATCGCGCTGGGCGAAGTGCAGGCTCAGCTGGATGTAGGCGCGCACCACGTTGTTCTGCAGCTCCAGCTGCGCCTGGCGGGCTTCGGCCACGCTCATGTGCGCCTGATCCACGGCCTGCTCGCTGGCATTGCGTTCGCGGCCCCACAGGTCGAGTGCATAGCTGAAGCCAATGGCGGCGTTGTTGTCCCAGGTATTGGCGCCGGACAGCGCGCCCGGGCCGTAGAACTGGTCTTCAGGCCAGTTGTGACGCTTGAGCGTGGCCTGGCCATTGGCCTGGAGTTTTTCCGCCGACTCGACCACGCCGGCCATGGCCTTGGCTTCGCGTACCCGCGCCGCAGCCATGGCCAGGCTTGGGCTGCCGGCCACGGCCAGGGCAACCCAGCGGTCCAGCTGTGGGTCGCCATAGGCGTGCCACCACTGCTGGTCGGGCCAGTGGGCGTCGGTCGCGGCTTCGCGTATGGCCGCGTCGGTGGTCAGGTTGTTGGCTTGCAGCGTCTTGCTTTGCGGGGCAATGCCCCAGGTTCCGATACAGCCGCTCAAGGTGAGGGCAAGGGCACAGGCACTGAACGCACTGAGCGTTCTGATGATGCGACGCGGCACAGCTGCGATTTCCCGAGGAAGAGTTGGAGGGGCCGGGCAATTCTAGGGGGCGGCAGCACTGGCGATAAGCGTGGATTCCTGCGAATCTTTGTTACCAAAACAGCGATAATCCGCCTTTGGTCGAAGGCAACTTTTCATCTCTTTTACGTTACTTCGTGACACAATTTTGTCCTCTACATCGAGAGTGACCCATGGACACCCTGCAAAACATGCGTGCTTTCAGTTGCGTAGCCCAACTTGGCAGCTTTACCGCTGCCGCCGGGCAACTGGATACGACCACCGCGAACGTGTCGCGGGCGGTCTCCAACCTGGAAGCCCATCTGCAAACAAGGCTGCTCAACCGTACTACCCGCCGCATTGCGCTGACCGAAGCCGGCAAGCGCTACCTGATGCGTTGCGAACAGATTCTTACCTATGTCGAAGAAGCCGAGGCCGAGGCAAGCGACGCACATGCCCGCCCGGCCGGGCAATTGAAGGTGCACTCTATGACCGGGGTCGGTCAGCACTTCGTGGTCGACGCCATCGCCCGCTACCGCGAATCGCACCCGGACGTGACCTTCGACCTGACCATGGCCAACCGCGTGCCCGACCTGCTCGACGAGGGCTATGACGTTTCCATCGTGCTGGCCACCGAACTGCCCGACTCCGGGTTCGTGTCCCAGCGCCTGGGCATCACCTACAGCATCGTCTGCGCCTCGCCCGCCTACATTGCCCGCCACGGCGTTGCGCACAAGCCTTCCGACCTGCTCAAGCATGCCTGCCTGCGCATGGTCAGCCCGGTGATCCCGTTGGAAAAGTGGCTGTTCGACGGGCCGGAAGGCCAGGAGATGGTCAACATCACCAGCTCGCCGTTCATGGTCAATACTGCCGATGCCATGAAAACTGCGATTCGCAGCGGCATGGGCGTGGGCGTGCTGCCGATCTATTCGGCCATCGATGGCCTGCGCGATGGCAGCCTGATACGGGTGCTGCCCGAGTACCGGCTGCAGGAACTGAACCTGTACGCCATCTACCCGTCGCGGCAGTACCTGGATGCCAAGATCAAGACTTGGGTCGAGTACCTGCGCAACTCGCTGCCGGAGATTCTGGCAGCCCATGAGGCAGACCTGAAAACCCATCAGGTGATGATCGCCAATTAAAAAGCTGCTGCATTGCGGGGGCGGACAATGGTAGGTTGCTAACCATTGCCGGCCTCTTCGCGGGTAAACCCGCTCCCACAGGTACACCACTGCCTTCCAGGCCTGTGCAATACCTGTGGGAGCGGGTTCACCCGCGAAGAAACCACCACCGCCCCACCGCCTTGCAGAGAAGTTGCCCGATGAAAAAGACCGTCCTGGCCTTCAGCCGTATCACCCCGGCCATGGCCGAACGCCTGCAGCAAGACTTCAACGTGATCGTGCCGAACCCCAAGCTCGGCGATATCAACGCCCAGTTCAACGAAGCCCTGCCCGAAGCCCATGGCCTGATCGGCGTTGGCCGCAAGCTCGGCCGGGCGCAACTCGAAGGAGCGGCCAGGCTGGAAGTGGTATCCAGCGTGTCGGTCGGCTACGACAACTACGACCTGGACTACTTCAACGAACGCGGCATCGCCCTGACCAACACTCCCGACGTGCTGACCGAAAGCACCGCCGACCTGGGCTTTTCGCTGATCATGGGCTGCGCCCGCCGCACCGCCGAACTGGACGCCTGGACCAAGGCCGGCAACTGGCAAGCTACCGTAGGCCCGGCCCACTTCGGCAGTGATGTGCACGGCAAGACCCTTGGCATCGTCGGCATGGGCAACATCGGTGCCGCCATTGCCCGCCGTGGCCGGTTCGGTTTCAACATGCCGGTCATCTACTCCGGCAACAGCCGCAAGACCGCACTGGAGCAAGAGCTGGGGGCACAGTTCCGCAGCCTGGAGCAACTGCTGGCCGAAGCCGACTTTGTCTGCATCGTGGTGCCGTTGTCCGATGCCACCCGCAAGCTGATTGGTGCGCGTGAGTTGCAACTGATGAAGCCGAGCGCGTTCCTGATCAACATCGCCCGCGGGCCGGTGGTGGACGAGGCTGCGCTGATCGAGGCGCTGCAGAACGGCACCATTCGCGGTGCGGGCCTGGATGTGTACGAGAAAGAGCCGCTGAGCGATTCGCCGCTGTTCAAGCTGCCCAATGCCCTGACCTTGCCGCATGTTGGTTCGGCCACTGCCGAAACCCGCGAGGCCATGGCCAACCGGGCAATCGACAACCTGCGTGCGGCGCTGCTGGGTGAGCGGCCGCGGGATCTGGTGAACCCGCAGGTGTGGAAGGGCTGATCGCCCTCTGCTGCCTGCCCTGGCCCTTTCGCGGGCTCGCCCGCTCCCACAGGTACACCACCGCCCTAAAGGCCTGTGCAGTACTTGTGGGAGCGGGCGAGCCCGCGAAAGGGCCGGCACAGGCAACCCATCACCTATTTGGCCACCACAACACCCTCAGCCACCCTGGCCTTGGGCTTGCGAAACACCAGCACATTCCCCGCCATCACCGCCACCAACCCCAACAAGGCCGGTGCCGTCCACTGATACCCCTCGGCCACTGCCGACACATTCAACGCCACCAACGGGAACAGCACCGTGCAGTAAGCTGCCCGCTCCGGCCCCATGCGCCCGACCAGGGTCAGGTAGGCGGTAAAGGCGATCACCGAGCCCGGCACCACCAGGTACAGCAACGAGCCTATGTACCGCACGTTCCACTCCATGCTGAATGGCACGCCGCTGACCACGCAGAACACCGCCAGCATCACCGCCCCGTAGACCATGCCCCAGGCATTGGTGGTCATGGGTTTGAGCCCGGCCTTCTGCTGCATGCTCGACAGCATGTTGCCGGCCGAGAAGCACAGCGTACCGAGCAGCGCCAGGCCAAGGCCGTACAGGGTTTCGCGGCTGGCCGCGTGGTGGGACAGCTCGGGCCAGAACAGCAGGCCCAGGCCAAGTAGCCCCAAGGCGCCGCCGCCGAGCACATTGCCGGCGATTTTCTGGCCGAAGAAGATCCGCGCATTGAGTGCATTCCATAGGGTGGCGGTGGAGAACACCACGGCGATCAGGCCGCTGGCAATCCACTGGCTGGCGCTGAGGAAGCAGATGAAGTTGACGCAGAACAGGCACAGGCCCTGGGCCAGACAGATCTGGTGGCCACGCCGGTTCATCGGCTGCAGCCGACGGGTGAGCAACAGGAAGGCGAACAGGATCAGCCCAGCCAAGGCGAAGCGGTAGACGATCGAGACCGGAATGGCGACAACACCCAGCTGGAGTTTCAGGGCGATCCAGGTGGTGCCCCAGATCAGGACGGTTAACAGGTAGAGTGACAGGTTCATGGCGGCGGTTCCTTGGGCCTTTCAGGATCGGTGCCCGGCGCTTCGCGGCTAAAGCCGCGAATCGAGGGCGCAGCCCTCGCCGAGGCGTTTCAGTGTTCTCCTGTCGAACACCCACGCGCTTGCACAAACTTGCGCATTTGTCCCGCTGCTAGCTGTAAGCCTGCCCAAGGCGCAGTAGGATGGCTGGCAAGAGGAGCCGCCCATGACCCCACTCACCCAACTGCAAGTATTCAACGCCATGCACGCCTCGCCCCACGCCCGGCTGGAGCTGAGCGCGCACCTGGGCGACGGGCTGGCAGCAGCGTTGTGGAGCAACCGCGACGATGCCCGCGACTACCAGGCACCGAGCCATCACACCCTGTCGTGCTACATTGCCGACGGCACCGGCACCTTCCGCCGCCAGCGCCCGGGCGACAAAGGGGCGCCCGACAAGCTGTGCGTGATGCCGGCCGGGCACGAGTCGAACTGGGTGGTCAATGGCGCGATCCGCCTGGCACACCTGTATGTCAGCGAGGCGCAATTCGCCCTGGGCTGTGTGCGCCTGCTCGACCGTGAACCGCGTGAGCTGCAACTGCAGGAAGCGACCTTCCTCGATGACCCGCAGCAGGCCACGCGCTTTCGCCAGCTGATAAACCTGGACTGGGATGAACCTGGCGAACGCCTGCTGGCCAGCAGCCTGGCGCACGAGATCGTCGACCATGCGCTGCTCAGCCAGGTCGGGCTGCGTCAGGGCCTGCGCCTGAAAGGCGGGCTGGCACCGAGCCTGCGCCGGCAACTGGTCGACTACATCGAAGCGCACCTGGACCAGCCCATTACCCTGGGTGAACTGGCCTTGCGCTGCAACCTGTCCGAATACCACTTTGCCCGTATGTTCCGCGCCAGTTTCGGGCTGCCGCCGCACCAGTATCTGCTGGCTCGGCGGCTGCATCGGGCCTGCCAGCTGTTGCGGCTGGGGGTGATGCCGTTGGGGGAGATTGCCCTGTTGTGCGGGTTTGCCAGTGCCAGCCATTTCAGCAACCGGTTCCGCCAGGCGGTCGGTGCAACGCCTGGTGAGTACCGTCTGGCCTTCAATTCGTGAAACGGGGGCCGCTTTGCGGCCCTATCGCGACACAAGGCCGCTCCTACAAGGGTACGCGTTTCTCTGTAGGAGCGGCCTTGTGTCGCGATAGGGCTGCAAAGCAGCCTCAGGTACCTAGAACTCGAAGGTACTGGACAAGCTCACCTGCCGTGCATCGCCAATGGCCACAAAGTACTGGTTCACCGCCGAGCTGTAGTAAACCTTGTCGAACAGGTTCTTCACGTTCAGCTGCAACAGCACCTTGTGCTCGTCGAGCCTGGTCTCGTAGCTGGCAAACGCGTCGGCCACGGTATAGGACGGCAGGTCGAAAGTGTTGGTCGAGTTACCCGCGCGTTCGCCAACATATCTCGCACCGGCACCAAAACGCAGGCGGTCGCCGCCAAACAGGCTGCCATAGTCATACACCGCCGACAGCGAACCACTGTGCCGGGCCACGTTCTGCAGGCGGTTGCCCTTGAGGACCGGGTCCTTGGTCACTTGCGCATCGGTGAAGGCGTAGCTGCCGATCAGGCTCCAGCGCTCACTCAGCTGGCCGGTCAGGTCCAGCTCGACGCCCCGTGAGCTGACCTCTCCGGCATTGCTGTACACCGTTTCGCGCGTACTGGTATCAAAGTTGGAAACCAGCACGTTGCGCTTGGTGATATCGAACAACGCCAGGGTACCCGTGAGGCGGCCCGGCATGTCGAGCTTGGCGCCCAGTTCCCACGATTTGCCCTCTTCCGGCGCCACCGACGAGTCAAGCACCACGTTGCCGACCAGCGGCGCGATGGTGGAGTTGGGCTTGAACGACTCACTATAGCTGCCATAAAACGACAGCTGCTCGTCCACCTTGTAGACGATACCTGCATGCGGCACCCACGCCTGGCCATTGATGTCGGTGTTGGCCTTGAACGGGCGGCCACGGCCAGCGTACTGATCGAACTGCTGGAAGCGCGCACCAGCCACCAGGATCCAGTGATCATCCAGGTGCAGCGCGTCCTGCACGAACAACGCGTCGGTGCGTAGTTTGTCGGTCTGGTCGCTGTCACTGGCTTTTACGGTGGTACCCTCCACTTCCTGACCGTAGACCGGATTCGTATAGCTGAAGGTGGATTGGGCGGTCTGCCGGATCATGTCACCGCGGAAAATCTTGCGGTCTTCATGATCGACACCGAACAGCAGGTCATTCTGCATCCCGGCCAGTTCCACATTGCCGGCCAGGCTCAGGGTGGCGAACTGGTCACGGCTCATGGCGTTGTGGGTGCCGTCGATGCTGCGCGACAGCGTGCCGGTTTTTTCATTCACGCCGGTCACCCGCACCTGGCTGGCATCATAGGTTTCGCGGTTGAAGCTGTAGCCGAAGTGCAGCTTCCAGTCATCGGCCAGCTGGTGGTCGACTTCCAGACGGTACAGGTCGGAACGCCCCTCCATGTCGTTGAAGGGTTCGTCCAGGCGCCGCGTGGCCGGGATGTCCAGCGGGTGGCCGTTGTTGCCGAACGCCGTGCCACGGTCGAAGGGGTAGAGAAATTCGCGATGCTCATAGGCCAGTACCACCTGGGTGTCTTCACCCAGCCAGGCCAGCGACGGCGCTACCAGCGACTCACGGTGCACGCCGTAGTTGCGCCAGTAGTCTTCATCTTCGTGGTCGACGATCAGGCGATAGGCGAAGTTGCTGTCGCCCAGCGCGCCGGTGCTGTCGAACCCGACACCGCTGCCGTTCTTGCCGCTGCCGTAGGTCGACCCGCGCACGGTCAGGGCGTTGTACTGCTCGAGTTGCGGGCGCTTGCTGACCACGTTGATGACCCCGCCCGGGTCCTGGATGCCGTACAGCAGCGAGGCCGGGCCCTTGAGCACTTCGACCCGCTCGGTGCTGGCGTTGAGGCTGCGGCCCTGCACGATGGGCATGCCATCGCGCATGATCGAGCCGTCGCGGTTGTCGCCGAAGCCGCGCTTCATCACCGTGTCGGAGGTGCCACCGAAATTGTTGCCCTGGGTGATGCCGCTGACATTGGCCAGGGCGTCATCGAGGTTGCGCGGGGCCTGGTCACGGATGACCTGGGCAGGAACCACGTTGATCGCCTGAGGGATGTCCTGGCTCGGGCCTTGCCCGCGCATGATCGAGGCCGTGGCCGGGGGCTGGTAGCTGTAGTCGTCCAGTTGCGAGGTCACGGTGGTGGCCTGCAGGTTGAGGGCGCCGGAGGTGTCCACTGCTTCGAGGGTGAGCGTACGTGCATCGACGCGGCGCCAGGCCAGCCCGGTAGTGCCCAGCAGCTGTTGCAAGGCCTGTTCAGCGCTGAACCTGCCGTTCAGCGCCGGCGCCTGCACGCCTGGCAGTTCCAAGGTATAGATCACACTCTGGCCAGTGGTGCGGCTGAAGGTGTCGAGTGCCTGGGCAAGGGGTTGCGCCGGCTGGGCGAAGGTATACGCCTGCTGCTGCTCGGCGGCACAGGCCAGGGGGGCGACAGCGAATGCCGGGAGCGCGGAAAGGCCGAGCCAGAGAGAGACGCAACGCGGGGTGAACTTCATGGACGCTGACCTGTGAGAGGGATATGACTGCGAATGAATCGCACTTCCACTCATTACACGGATGCCACGTCCTGTTACCTCACCCGTTGCCTGAAAAATTTTTTGCCTGTGCCGGCCTCTTCGCGGGCTTGCCCGCTCCCACAGGGACTGCACCGGATTCGAGACTTGTGCAGTCCCTGTAGGAGCGGGCAAGCCCGCGAAGAGGCCGGCACAGGCAGCTACCTGATGACAGTCAACCGCCCCAGCACAGTCTGCCGCGAAAAGCCCATCACCTTGCCCAGCGAATCCAGCGCCAGCAATGGCGCGGCAACCGGGAAACTGCCACTGACCTTGCGCTGCCCCAACTCATCATCGAGCAACAGAATGCGCCCCGGGTAGTAACGCCCCAGGTCCTCGACCACCTGCGCCAGCGGCACCTGGTAGTAATTCAGCCAGCCCTGGCGCCAGGCCAGGCGGTTGTCGCTGGCCACCGTCAGAGTGTCGCCGACTCTGCCGCCAGCGTAGGTCGCCTGCTGGTTGGCCGTCAGTTCACGTGCTGCGGCGCCCGGCACCGGGCTCACCGCCACCCGCCCGCTTTGCACCGTGACCTGGGCGCCCTCGCCCTGCTTGCGCACTTCAAACTGGGTACCCAGCACGCGCACCTCGCCACCGGCAGCTTCCACCACGAATGGCGCGCCGGTATGCGTGACCTGGAAGAACGCCGCGCCATGCAACAACCGCACGCGGCGCTCGCCCTGCGCAAAATCGACCGCAATCGCGCTCCCCGCATCCAGCATCACCTGCGACTGGTCGGGCAAGGTCACTTGGCGAACTTGATCAGCACTGCTGTAGTCGGCCTGCAGGTCCTGCAGCCACAAGCCCGGGTGCCAGCCACCAGCAACGCCCACGGCCAGTACCAGGCAGGCAGCCACCGCCAGCGCTGCAGCCCGCTGCAGCCAGGGGTGCCTGGCCGGTGGCCTGGCCATCGCATCCAGATAACGTTGCAGGCTTGCCTGTTCTTCAGCGGCCAGACGCGCCGCCGGGATGGCGCTGTTCTGCCACAGCAGCTGGGCCTGGGCGTAGGCCTCACGGTGCCCGGGATCGGCCAGCAGCCAGCGCTTGAACCCCGCGCCCTCGGCTTGTTCAGGCTGTTCGTTGATACGGCTGAGCCACTGCAACGCGGCCCGGGACTGCGCCTCGTTGATCGGCGGTAAACGGCTCATCGACGGGCACTCCCTGGCCGGCGTAGGGTGGACGCGGGCTCGGCAACACTCGCCTTGCACGCTTCGAGGGCGCGCATCATATGCTTTTCCACAGCACTCTGGGACAGTTGCATGGCCTTGGCGATCTCGCCGTACTTGCAGCCGTGGATACGGTTGAGCAGGAAGATCTGCCGGGTGCGCTCGGGCAAGGCGCGCAAGGCAGCGTCGATGCGCTGCAAGTCGTGATCGACCTCCACAGCCTGTTCCGGGGCCTGGGCCATGGCCGCTTCATCCAGCGGCAGCACAGCTTCGGCCACACGCTCGCGGCTGCCTTCGCTGCGCAGGTGGTCGATGGCCAGGTTGCCGGCGCAACGCAGCAGGTAGGTGTCCAGCGCCTCGACCTTGACCTCGGGGCGACGCCAGAAGCGCAGGAACAGTTCCTGGACCAGGTCCGATGCCGTGGCCCGGCAGCCGACCCGGCGGCTCACCAGGGCCTCCATGCGTGCCCGCTGGGCCTGGAACACCTGGACGAAGCGCGCACGCCCGCCGCCGCATTCGGCATCCGCCTCGATCATGTCGCCCGGCTCGCTCACCTGGTCACTCGGCGAACAGGGCCAGCAACGGCCCCAGCACCACGCTGGCGGCCGCCAGGCCCAGCAACAGGCGGGGCTGGTATGGCAGGCCGAACACCCACAGGGTCACCCCAGCCATCATCACTGCAGTCCACTCCACCAGGCCATGGGCCCAGCCACGCAGGTGCACGCTGAACACCAGCGACAGCACCAGCAGCAGCCAGCCGGCGCTTCGCAACAGCCGCAACTGCCCGGGGCGTGGCTTGTGCCCGAGCAGGTCGACGAAGTGCTTCTCCATGGCCAGGCACAGGGCAACGAAGCCGGCGTAAGCGATCAGTGCATTACCCAGCATCAGCTCGCCTCCGCCGTTTCAGTGCCTGGTTTCCTCGCTGCACGAGGGGCCCGTTTGGCCACAGGCTTCGGGCTGTGCAACATCTTCCCGGCCAGCCAGGCCAAAAACAGGCCGGTGCCCAACGCGGTCAGGTCGAAGCCGGCCATGGCCCAGTCCCCCGCCGGCAGCGAATGGTTCAGGCCTTGGCCGGTGGTAAGGCCGTTGAGCAGCGGCAGCAAGGCAAAGGCCAGCGCGCCCAGAGCCAGTTGCTCGCCCCATGCCCGGCGCCCACTGCGCAGCACAGCGTGCAACAGCGACAGGCCCCAGGCGCTGAAGAAGGCATTGACCTCCCAGTCGGCCCGGCCTTCGACACCCATCGGGATCAGGCGGTTGGCCCAGAAAAAGCCCGCTACGGCCAGCAACAGGCCGCTCATGCTGGCGATATTGAGCACCTCGACCAGGCGCAGTTCGCCCGGCAAGCGCTCGCTCCTGGCATGCTTGAGCTGACGCTTGCCCAGCCACATCACCAGCCCGGTACCGATCACCGCGGTACCGGCCACGCCAAAGAAGAAATACAGCCAGCGCAGCCAGGGGCCGGCGAAATTGCCCATGTGCAGGCCGGCAAAGCTGAAGGCGGTCATCATCGCCCCGCTCTCCGGCTTGCCCTGGTTAAGCAGCACACCGCTCGCGCCATCGAAGGTCCAGTTGGCGCTGCGCCGATAGGCCACATGGTCGGCCGCGGACTGGGTAAAGGTGACACGGGCATTGCTGTCGCCGGCATTTTCCACCTGGATACGGCCGATACGCGCGCCCGGTTGCATGTCCTGCACCTTGGCGTACAAGCTCGGCAACGGTACCAGCGGCGCGGCCACATGAGCGGCCTTGGGCGCATCGTTACGGCCAAACAGGTCGTTGAAGTACTTGCCGGTGTCATTGCCGTAGCTGGCCAGGATGCCTGCCGGCATCACCATGTACATGAACAGCACCAGGCTGCTGTAGCTGATCATCAGGTGGAACGGCAGCACCAGCACGCCAATGGCGTTGTGCCCGTCCAGCCACGAGCGCTGGCCCTTGCCGGGGCGGAAGGTGAAGAACTCCTTGAAAATCTTCTTGTGGGTGATGATGCCGGTGACCAGCCCCAGCAGCATGATGAAGGCGCAGAACGTCGACAGCCAGCGGCCGAAGGGGTATGGCATCTGCAGCTGGAAGTGGAAGCGGTAGAAGAACTCGCCACCGCGGCTGTCGCGTGCTTCCACCGGCTGGCCGGTCTGGGTATCGAGGGTCTTGGTGACGAAGCCGCGTGGCCCGCCATTGGGGTCGCGATAACCCACGCTCAGGGCGGCCTCACGTGCGTTGGGCATGCGGATCAGCCAGGTGCCCGAATGCCCGGCGTTGTCCTGTAGGTACCGCTGGGCCACCTCCAGGCTTTGGGTCGGGTCCAGTGCGTGGCTGCGCACTTCTGGCTGCGACCAGTGGGTGATTTCTTCCTTGAAATACGACAGCGTGCCGGTGAGGAAGATGGCGAACAACAGCCAGCCGAAGATCAGGCCGGTCCAGGTGTGCAGCCAGGCCATGGCCTGGCGGAAGCCTTCTTTCATGGGGTTTTCATCCAGTGGGCCAACCCGCTGATCAGCCCCAGCAGCACGCTTGGCGCCAGCACGCCCAGCCAGGCGCGCAAAGCGCTGCGGCACGCGAAGCACCAGATGAACGCCAGCAGGTAGAAGACGAATGACAGCAGCAGGCCGGTGAGCGTGGCATCGACCTGTGGCAGTGGCGCTACCAGGGCAATACAGACGCTGGCCATGGACGCCAGCAGGTAGCCGCCCAGCAGCGCGGCCAAGCTACGTGAAGTCACGGCCAGGCGATAGCTGAGCGAGGGACCGGCGGTTTTGCGCGTCATGGCGAAGGTCCGGGCGTTTTCGGGGCTGCAATAATAATGATTTCAATTCTCATAAGCAAAGCCTGCCCGATGAGCCGCCTGCCGCCTTGAATGCAACAAGAAATTTATTTTCAAAAAGGGCTTGAATTCGTTTCGCCGTTGCCTGACCTTAGAGTCAAGAGGCGCAGAAATTCCAAGGGTCTCAAAGGCCTAGGCGCGTCTCCATGCGAGCAAGCTGAATAAGGATTGAATCATGCAAATCCAGGTCAACAGCAGCAACCATTTCGAAGGCAACGCCCGGCTCGACCAGTGGGTCCGCAGCACACTGCAGAACTCGCTGGAACGTTACGAAGACGACCTCACCCGCATCGAGGTTCACCTGCGCGACGAGAACGGCGCCAAGCCCGGACCGCATGACAAACGCTGCCAGATGGAGGCTCGCCCCAAAGGCCACCAACCGATTTCCGTGACCCACACAGCTACTTCGCTGGACCAGGCGGTAGATGGTGCAGCCACCAAGCTCAACCACGCGCTGGAACACTTCTACGGCAAGCTGCGCAGCAAGCGCGGAGCCCTGGAACTGAGTGACCCGGACGCCTGATCGGCAATGCAAACGCCCGGCCTGATGCCGGGCGTTTTCGTTTGTATCGATCGATGGCGCTGAACCAACAGGTAATTTCCCCGGTCAACTTCTGCACTCATTCACCGCAGAAGCATGACCATGAATAACCCATTCGAACGAATCAGCGCTGCATTCGCCCCCGAATACCGGGTCAACCTGAGCATTGCAAACCTCGACGGCAGCATCATGCTGACCTTGTCCGACGACGCTGGCGTGGTCGCCAAGCGCCTCATCACTCAGGCCCAGCGCAATGACCCGGTGCGCCTGCAGCGAGTGATCGACAGCATCCGCCTGGGCCTGGCCATCGAACACAGCCAGAACCCCCTGCAGGTGCTGGCCGCGCTGACCCGTGACGCCCGTCACGAGCCACGCCACTTCATCGCCAACTGAGGGCTACTTGCCCTCCTCCACTTCCTTGCCGTTGGCATCCAGTACCTTGGTCGAGGGGTAACGGTACGAGGCATAGCGCACCACCAGGATCGCGAACGCCAGCAACAGGATGCCACCGCAGATGTACAACAGCCCTACGTCCGGCGCCTTGTGGTGCGAGACATCGCCGATCAGCAGGCGGGTCAGCGCAGTGATGGCCACGTACAGCAGGAAGCGAATAGGCATGTGGTTGGTCTTGAAGTAGATACCGACCATCGCCCCCAGCTCCAGGTAGATGAACAGCAGCAGGATGTCATCGACACTGACCCCGCCCTTGCCGAGCATGTCCAGGAACGTCATCACCGCCGCATAGGCGGTGATCGCGCCAATGCCGAACAGCGCCAGGTAATGGAATGCCTCGACGCACAGGTTGCCCAGCGAGTCGGCCGAGCCGTGCAGGCCCTTGCGCAGCTTTTCTGCCCATTTGATGTTCACGATGTTCCATTCCCCGATACGTCTTGAAGGATGATGCGTCACCGGTGTGACGCTTGTGCCATGCAGTTAAAAGGCCAGGCCCCTGCCTTGGAAGGCGACCGATTGCCGCAAGGCACGTTGAGGCGAGGCAAGTTGCCAGAAACATGGCTTCGCCTTTATGGCAGCTGTCATGGGGCACCTCGTATGCGCCGGCTTTTGGTTTGATGATGACCTCAATGCATGAGCTGGAAACGTTGCGGGCTTTGCTTGAGTCGGCACTGGTTCAGATGCAGATGCCCGCTGAGCCTCGGACTTTGCACTGAGGTTTGAGTGTTGCGTTGTCTGGGCTGGCCTCTTCGCGGGTAAACCCGCTCCCACAGGATCTCCACAGGCCTTTGAGGTAGATGCAGTACTTGTGGGAGCGGGTTCACCCGCGAAAGGGCCCGGATGGCCAAGGCGCTGATGGATGATGCTGAGTTGGGCATGAAGCAGTAAGCCCTCTGCACCACGCTACAATTTCTGCTTGCGAAGCAATCAACATTGCCATTACTGTATATAGATACAGTAAATCGAAACGCAACCAGCAAAAGGCATAGAGGTGATGAATGGCCGTCGAAGTGGTGTACCGCAGCAGCCGCGACCCGGAGCGCTTGTTCATGGATAAGGCCGAAGCAGACCGTCACGACAAGATGCTCGAACTGGCCGAGCGCCTGGCCGAAGTACTGCACAAGGCAGTGCCCTCGCTGACCGAGCAGCAGGTCGAGGAAGCCGGTATCTACATGGCCAAGAACCGCGATGTGTTCGCCCGGGCATTCAAGAGCCAGCCGGATGCACTGGCCGAGTTGCTCGAAGCGCCAGCGGCCGAGTAATTGCCTGCACTGGCCTCATCGCCAGCAAGCTCCACAGGGGGGTACATGGCTTGCTCCATTGCTCAGGTCACCTCATTGCCCTGTAGGAGCAGCCTTGTGCTGCGAAGAGGGTAGTTGAGCAGCAGATATTCTTCGGCAGTAATGGCCTCTTCGCAGCGCAAGGCTGCTCCTACAAGTCGGCGCGACAGGGGGGCGCTGGCTTGCCGGCGATGGGGCCAGTGCAAGAACACAAATTACTTCAGCCGTAGAGCAACCGCTCCGCCAGCATCTGCGCTACCCGCGCCGGCGAGCGTTTCTCTGCCTGGGCATGGCCAAACACTTCGGTCAGCCGTGAAGGTATACGCGCCAGGTGCGCAGTGATGGTGCCCAGGTCTTCGCCACGATGGGTAAGTGCCACGTAGATCAACCCACCGGCATTGATCACGTAATCGGGTGCATACAGTATCCCGCGCGACTCCAACTGGTCGGCTACCTGCAAGGTAGTCAGCTGGTTGTTCGCCGCCCCCGCCACTGCCGCGCAACGCAACTGCATCACGCTCTGCCCGTTCAACACCGGCCCCACGCCGCAAGGGGCAAAGATGTCGCAAGGGGTGCTGATCAATGCATCATTGGTCACCGGATGGGCATTGAACTGCTCCACCGCCAGCCGCACCCGCCCAGGGTCCAGATCGCTCACCAGCAGGTCAGCACCCGCTGCGTGCAGTTGCTCCGCCAGCGCATAACCGACATTGCCCAGCCCTTGCACCGCCACCCGCAACCCTTGCAGGTCATCACTGCCAAGACGGAACGAAGTGGTGGCACGAATGCCGGCAAAAACCCCCATCGCCGCATGCGGTGATGGGTCACCCGAGGCCGTGGTGCTGGTCACATGGGGTGTGCTCTGGGCAATGCAGTCCATGTCCAGGGTCGAGGTGCCGCTGTCCACGGCAATGATGAAGCGCCCTTGCAAAGTGTCAATGAAGCGGCCAAAGGCCTCGAAAAGCGCGGCACGGTTTTCCACATGAGGGTTGCGCATGATCACCGCCTTGCCGCCCCCCAGTGGCAGGCCGGCCAGCGCCGCCTTGTAGCTCATGCCTTGGGCCAGGCGAATGGCGTCGGTCATGGCGCTTTCATCGTCGGCATAAGGCAGGTAGCGGCAACCGCCCATCGCCGGGCCCAGTTGTTCGCTGTGGATCGCCACCACGGCCTTCAGGCCGGTGGGCGGGTCGGTGAACAAGTGCAGCGACTGGGTACGGGTGCTTTGCATCAGCGCGAACATCGACAGGCTCCCCTACGAGGTGCTCCTTCCAGTATAGGCACGGCCTTTGGGCTGGCGCCGCCGCCGGACCACTGGACGAAACCGCGCGCCGCGGCTAATACTCAAGCGTGTGTGGAGAAGCCCATGAAGCCACGTCAAGCCTGCCTGGCCTGCCTGGAACGCGAGCCCGTCGCCCTGCTGGAAGCCGCATTATGGATTGCCGCCGAGCATGACCGCAGCGTCGAGCCCGCGATCAACCTTGCCAAGCTGAATGACCTGCAGCGCGAGATCAGCGCCAACCTGCCGATGCTGCCGCTGTGCGAACTGGCCCAGCCACTGCTGCGCCAACTCAATGCCCTGGGCTTCCAGCAGGATGAATATCACCCGCTGCGCCCGCATGCCGCGATGATGGACAAGGTGATGCAACGCCGCCGTGGCCAACCGCTGACCCTGGCCATCCTCGCCCTGGAACTGGCCCGGCGCCTGTCCATCCCCCTTGAGGGCGTAGGCTTCCCCGGCCATTTCCTGCTGCGCGTGCCTGGTGCGGATCACCTGCTCGACCCCTGTGGTGGCCGCCGCCTGTACCCCAACGATTGCCGTGAGCTGCTGGCTCGCCAGTTTGGCCCGCATGTAGCGCTGACCGCAGAGCACATGCGCACCGCCAGCCCGTTGCAGATGCTGCAACGCCTGTCACGCAACCTGCGCCAGTTGCACATCAGCAACGACAACCACCTGGCGGCGCTGATCGATGCCGAGCGGGTCATGCAGCTGGGCCCGGTGCAGGTCAGCGACTATGTGACCCGCGCCTCGCTCTACCAGTACCTGGATTGCCCTCAGGCCGAGCGCTTCGACCTGGAGCATGCATTGCTGCTGACGGAGGACCCGGTCCAGCGCCTGAAACTGTCCGAACGTATTGGCAAGCTTCCGACGGCGAACCGTTCCATTCACTGAGCCGGGCTGTCCGGCTGCTGTGCTGGGTGGGCCTGGGCGAACGCCGGGTGCCCCACCGCCAAGGCGGCAACCCGCAGGATGCGCGGGAAGCTGTCGAGGTCGATGTTGAAGCGTTCGGCCGCGTACAACTGCGGGATCAGGTAGATATCCGCCAGGCCCGGCTCATCACCGAAGCAGAAGCCGTGATCGCCTATCAATTGCTCCACTGCCGCCAGCCCCTGGCTGATCCAGTGGCCGATCCACTGGTTGATCTGGCTCTCGTCCTGGCCTGCCTGGCGCAGCCGGTTGAGCACACTGACGTTGTGCAGTGGGTGGATGTCGCAGCCGATGATCGCCGCAACACCCCGCACCTTGGCGCGCGCCTCGGCCGTGGCTGGCAGCAGTGCGGGCTGTGGATAAACCTCTTCCAGATACTCGATTATCGCCGGCGACTGCACCAGCAGCTCGCCGCCATCGGTGCGCAAGGCCGGCACGCGGCCCTGCGGGTTGACCGCAACATAACCCGCACCGCGCTGCTCACCCTGCAACAGGTTGACCGGCAGGGACTGGTAGGCCAGCCCCTTCAGTGCCAGGGCAATACGCACTCGGTAGGACGAGGTGGAACGGTAATAGGTGTACAGCTCCATGCCCCGCCTCCTCAGTTGGCCGCGATGACCGTGCCGCGGCATTCGCCGAAACCGATGCTGGCCACGCCATCACGCACGCAGCGAGCACGCAAGATGATCTCGTCGCCATCTTCGAGGAACTTGCGCACCTCGCCACTGGCCAGTTCCACCGGGTGCTTGCCGCCTTCGGTGATCTCCAGCAGGCTGCCGAACGAGCCTGGCGTTGCGCCCGACAGCGTGCCAGAACCGAACAGGTCGCCCGGTTGCAGCTGGCAACCGTTGACGCTGTGGTGCGCAACCAGCTGCGCCACGGTCCAGTACATGCTGCGGGTGTTGCTCAGGGTCAGGCGGTGTGGGGCGAGGCCCTGCTCGCGCATTTGCTCGGTCAGCAGCAGTACCTCAAGCTCAATATCGAAAGCACCTGCGGCCTGGTCGCGCTTGTCCAGCAGGTACGACAGTGGCTGCGGGTCGCCTTCCGGGCGTGCCGGCTGGGCACAGCGGAACGGTTCCAGCGCTTCGGCGGTAACCACCCAGGGCGAGATGGTGGTGATGAAGCTCTTGGACAGGAACGGCCCCAGCGGCTGGTATTCCCAGGCCTGGATATCGCGCGCCGACCAATCGTTGAGCAGGCACAGGCCGGCCACATGCTCGGCGGCATCGCCTATCGGGATCGCCTGGCCAATGTCGTTGCCCTGACCGATCCAGATACCCAGCTCCAGCTCGTAGTCCAGGCGCGCACAGGGACCGAAGC
Organism: Pseudomonas sp. TE3-3-F2023; assembly: GCF_036784815.1. Taxonomy (NCBI): domain Bacteria; kingdom Pseudomonadati; phylum Pseudomonadota; class Gammaproteobacteria; order Pseudomonadales; family Pseudomonadaceae; genus Pseudomonas; species Pseudomonas sp. TE3-3-F2023. Next base: position 5,652,674 of record NZ_CP145113.1, read on the forward strand.
TCGGCTCGGTGTGCCCGGCCGGCAGGGTCTGGCCCTTGGGCCGGCGCACATCGGTGCCGGACGGGCGGATGGTCGAGGCGCGGCCGTGATAACCGATCGGCACGTACTTGTAGTTGGGCAACAGCGGGTTGTCGGGGCGGAACAGCTTGCCCACGTTCGTGGCGTGCTCGATGCCCACGTAGAAATCGGTGTAGTCACCTATCTGCGCTGGCACATGCAGCTGGCAGTCGCTGGCCGGGTACAGTGCGGCCTGCAGTGCCGTCTGGTGTTCGCTGTTTTCACCCAGCAGCACCTGCAGGCGCTCGCGCAGGGCAACGCGGGCGCCGCGGCCGAGGGCGAAGAATGCGTTCAAGACACCACCACGGGTGGCCTCGACCGCGGTCTTGGCGGCCCCGTCGAACAACCCGGCGGCCAGCACCGCCTCCAGGTCGAGGATCGCGTCGCCGATGGCCACGCCACAACGCCTTGCTTCACCCGGCCGGCTGAAGATACCCAACGGCAGGTTCTGCAGCGGGAAATCGCTGTGCCCGTTGGCGTGCTCGACCCAGCTACGGGCAATGGCGGTCTGATTCATGGGTTATCTCCGGTTCGGGTTGAAGGTGCTCGGCAAGGTGGCCCAGCAACTATCGTAGTCGGCCTGCAACTGCGGGCATTCAAGGGCTTGCAGGCTCGGGCGCAGCACCTGGCTGGTCTCGAACATGAAGGCCATGGTGTTGTCGATCTTGTGCGGCGCCAGGTCGGCGGCAATGGCCTTTTCGCAGGTTTCGGCGTCGGGGCCATGGGCGCTCATCACCCCGTGCAGCGAGGCACCGCCCGGCAGGAAGCCCTCGGCCTTGGCGTCGTAGGCGCCGCTGATCAGGCCCATGAACTCGTTCATCAGGTTGCGGTGGAACCATGGTGGACGGAAGGTGTTCTCGGCCACCATCCAGCGTGGCGGGAAGATCACGAAGTCCATGTTGGCCAGGCCATGCACGCTGGTCGGCGAGGTCAGCACGGTGAAGATCGATGGATCCGGGTGGTCGAAGCTGACCGTGCCGATGGTGTTGAAGCGGCGCAGGTCGTACTTGTACGGCACGTTGCTGCCGTGCCAGGCGACCACGTCCAGTGGCGAGTGCTGCAGTTCGCAGGCCCAGTGTTCGCCGAGGAACTTCTGCACCAGCTGCACCGGGCCATCGGCCTCTTCGTACTGCGCCACCGGGGTGAGGAAGTCGCGCGGGTTGGCCAGGCCGTTGCTGCCGATCGGGCCCAGGTCCGGGATGCGCAGCGGCGCGCCGTGGTTTTCGGCGATGTAGCCACGGGCCTCGCCGTCGAGCAGTTCGACGCGGAACTTCATGCCACGCGGGATAACCGCGATTTCCAGCGGCTCGACTTCCATCACCCCCAGTTCGGTGGCAATGCGCAGGCGGCCTTGTTGCGGCACCAGCAGCAGTTCACCGTCGGCGTTGAAGAACACCCGCTCCATGGAACGGTTGGCGCGGTAGATGTAGATGCTCACGCCGGCCGGTTTATCCGCAGCGGCGTTGGCCACCATGGGCAGCCAGCCCTCGATGAAATCGGTCGCTTCGACGGGGATCGGCTGGGGGTTCCAGCGCAGGCGGTTTGGGGTGATGGCCCCCAGCGGGCCGGTCAGCGGCTGACGCGCCAAGCGCTCGAAACGCGGGTGCAGGGCAGACGGACGAATACGATACAGCCAGGTGCGGCGCAGCTCGCTGCGGGTCATGGTGAACGCCGTGCCCGAGAGCAGCTCGGCATACAGCCCATAGGGCGCCGTCTGCGGCGAGTTCTGCCCGACCGGCAAGGCCCCTGGCAGCGCTTCGCTGGCAAACTCGTTGCCGAAGCCGCTTAGGTAGTGAAGGTCGGGTGACGTATCGCGATTCATCGATGCCTCCGGGCTCTGGCCGAGCCGTTGCTGGCAGCTGGCTGCTGGCCCGGGGCGGGGTGGCAGCGCGTCTGCATTGTTTTTATCGTAATCAGATTACGAATAACGTAATTTGCTACGGGCAATGCGTCAAGCTATAAAGGCGCGACTCGACGAATCCGGAAGAAGATGTCCATGGCCAAAGCCAGCTCCCCCGCCGACAACGGCAAGCAGAAAGTCCGCTCGGCGGAGGTCGGCACCGACATCCTCAAGGCCCTTGCCGAACTCTCCCCGTCCACTTCCCTGTCACGCCTGGCGGAACATGTGCAGATGCCGGCGAGCAAGGTGCACCGTTACCTTCAGGCACTGATCGCCAGCGGTTTTGCCGAGCAGGATGCGGCCACCAACCATTACGGCCTTGGGCGGGAGGCACTGCGGGTGGGGCTGGCGGCGCTGGGCAGCATCGATGTACTGAAGATTGCCGCGTTGCCGTTGTCGCAGCTGCGCGATGAACTGAACGAGAGCTGCTTCGTTGCCGTATGGGGCAACCAGGGCGCGACAGTGGTCAGCATCGAGCCGGCGGTGCGCGCGGTCACCGTGGTAACGCAGATAGGCTCGGTACTGCCGCTGCTCACGTCGTCCACCGGGCTGGTGTTCGCCGCCTACCTGCCCGAGCGCGAGACCGTGGAGTTGCGTGACCGGGAACTGGCCGCCCTGCAGCACAGCGCCGCCGACTACCAGGCGGTACTGGAGGGCATTCGCGAACGTGGCCTGCACCATGTGCACGGGCTGTTGATGCCGGGCGTGGATGCGTTGTCAGCCCCAGTGTTCAATGCCATGGGGCAGATCGCCGCGGTGATGACCGTGGTCGGGCCGACGTCGATCTTCCATGCCGACGAGCATGGCCCGGCGGCGCAACGGCTGCTGGCGGCAGCGCGGGAAACCAGCTGGCGCATGGGCTATACGCCCGCCGGCTGAGCGCCTGCGGCACTATTGCCCGATACGTAAAGGTGAATGTCATAAGCGGCTATTTTTCCTACAGGATCAGGCGCTTATTCTTAACTCACTGGCCGGCATGAAGGGCTCTCCCCCCCGCCTTTCAGGCCTGCGAGGTTCACCGACGTAGATTTTGAAGCTCCTTGATCTGACGTCTCGATTGGCCGCTGCGGCTTGCAGCGGCCTTTTTTATCTGCCCTGAAAAACTCTTCGCCCGTGCCGGCAGACAAGTTTCAGCCCAGCGGATACTTCTGCAAGTTCGCCATCATCTGCTGCAACGCCTGCAAGCTGTCCTGCGGGTGCACTGCCCCGTCGAAATCGCCAATCCGTGCCCAGTTCTCTGCCACCTGTTCCGGGGTGAAGCCTTCACGCGGATCGAAGCCTACCCCCAGGCTACGCTCCCACCGTACCTTGCCCACCCAGCCGCCGCCCACTTCGAACAGCTCACCGCTGCCCTGGCACTGCTCGCTGCCCAGGTACACCACCAGCGGGCTGACCAGCTCTGGCTTGAGCCGCTCGAATACCTGAGGCGGGATCAGGCCTTCGGTCATGCGGGTGCCTCCCGTCGGGGCGATGGCGTTGACCAGGATACCGTGCTTGCGTCCTTCGATCGCCAAGGTACGAGTCAGCCCATACAGGCCGAGCTTGGCCATACCGTAATTGGCCTGCCCGAAGTTGCCGTAGATACCGGACGTGGACGCGGTGAAGATCACACGCCCCCAGTTTTGCTCGCGCAGGTGCGGCCAGGCAGCGCGGGTGACCTTGTAGGCCCCCTCGACATGCACCTGATACACCTGCTCCCAGTCGCTGTCTTCCATCTTGTGAAACGTCTTGTCACGCAGGATGCCGGCATTGTTCACCAGCACATCGACCCGGCCGAAGCTGTCCAGGGCCTGTTCGACAATACGCGCGCCGTGGCTGACCGAGTCATGGTTGGCAATGGCACTGCCACCAGCGGCGCGGATCTCTGCTACCACTCGGTCGGCGGCGGAGGCGCTGGCACCTTCCCCGTGGGTGGAGCCGCCGAGGTCGTTGACCACCACCCGCGCACCCCGCGCAGCGAACAGCAGCGCATGGGCACGGCCCAGGCCGCCCCCGGCTCCGGTGACGATCACCACGCGATCTTGCAGACGGACAGGCTCGCTCATGCTCATGGCTCCAGGCAGGTTCAGATCAGCCGAGTGTCCGCCGCCAGCGGCGGGCGGGCAATCAAGCTCACGCAGGCTGAATGCCTGGCAATAACGCAGCAGGATGGTTATGGGGCCGCTGTGCGGCCCATCGCCGGCAAGCCAGCTCCCACACCAACCGCGCCGACCTCCAGGCCTGCGCTGTACCTGTGGGAGCCGGCTTGCCGGCGATGGGGCCCTGTCAGGACCACGCCACTTTCTTCTGGAAGCAGCTCAGCGGTTGTTCACGAAAGGCCAGATAATGGCGCAGCACCTGCACCGGCGCTTCGGTATGCGGGTAATGGCCGATGCCCTGCAACTGCACGGTGTCCGGCTCCGGCACCAGTTGCCGGTAGCGCTCCACCATGTGCGCGCCGGACAGCGGGTCGACCACGCCATTGATGAAGCGCAGCGGCACGCCTTCGTGCTGCATCGCGCCAACCCAGCGTTCGCGGTGCAACCTGCGCTCCGGCATGTACCCCACCAGTTTGTGCAGGATGCGCGTGCCACGGTTGGCGGCGATCAAACTCCAGAAGTCATCCAGCACGCTTTCACTGGGTTGGGTGCAAGAGCCGTAGACCTGGATCACGCTGCGCACCAGGTCGTCACGCCCGAACGAACGCCCTACCAGCCAGCCCAGACGGCTGAGCAGCAACTTCTGGATCAGCAGCATGCGGCAGCTTTCGGGGAACAACCCACTGTTGAGGAACACGCAGCTGGCGATGTTGGCGCGCTGTTCATGATGCCGCGCCAGCAGTTCCTGCGCCACACTGCCGCCGTAGTCATGGGCCAGCAGATGCACGGGCTGGTCGACTTTCAGCTCGGCGAGCAAGGCCTGCTGCAGGTCGGCCTGCTCCATCAGGCTGTACAGGTGATCGACCGGTTTGGCCGAATCACCAAACCCCAGCATGTCGCAGGCGATCAACCGGAAGCGCTGGGCCAATGGCCCCCACAGGTAGCGCCAATCCCAGCTGGCAGTGGGGAAGCCGTGCAACAGAAGCAGGGGCTCTCCTTGCCCTGCGGTCCAGTAGCGGATGCTCTGGCCCCGGAAGCTGAAACTCTGTCCCCGGGTACGCCAGACGCACAATGGAATTTCGGCCATGGGCATCAGAACGGTCCCGGTGAGGTGGTGTTGGTGGAATAGAGCAAGGCTGCGGTCATTGCATGTCACCTCGGCACTTACATGTGCTCTCTATGTCGAGGCAGAGTCTAGCCAGCAGCCCATGGGCTGGAACTTGCGTTGCCAGCCAGCTTGATGACTTGGCGAGTCAGTGGCACGAACGGTCAGAGCAGCATGGCCAGCAGCGGTGCCGCGAACAGGTTCAACAACCCGGTCAGGACCATGACCAGGCCGGCCACCGAGCCTTCCTCGCGGCCTACCTCCTGCGCCCGGCTGACACCGGCACCATGGGCGCCGACACCGAACAGCGCGCCCCGCGCCAGCGGCGTGCGCAGCGGCAACCAACGCAGCAGCACGCCGCCGAACATGGCGCCCAGCACGCCGGTGAACATCACGAACACCGCCGTGAGCTCCGGTACGCCACCCAGGTCATGGGCCAATGGCATGGCAAAGGGCGTGGTGATCGAACGCGGCACCAGCGACAGGGTGGTCGCGCTGTCCAGCGCCAACATATGAGCCAACCCCCAGGAGCTGGCGATCGAAGCGCTGCTGCCGGCGACCATGCCTACCATCAGTGCCGGCCAGTGGCGCGCCAGCATGGCCCGTTGCTGCCAGATCGGCACCGCAAAAGCCACGGTCACCGGGCCAAGCACACTCATCAGCCAGTGAGTGTTGCGGGCGTATTCGGCATAAGCGGTGTGCAGCGGCACTGCTACCGCCAGCAACAGTACCGGCACCAGGATCAGCGGCGAAAGCAGGTAGCGCCCGCTACGCCGGTACAGCCAGCGGCTGCCCAGATAAGCCAGCAAGGTCAGGGTCAGCCAGAACAGCGGCATGGGCTCAAGGCTCATGGCGCAACCTCCAGCGGCACACCAGCTCCACGGTCAACGCGGTCACCACCATTACCATCAGGGTGCTCACGGCGATCACCAGCAGGATGCGCCAGCCCTCGTCACGGATCAGGGCGCCGTAATCGAGCAGGCTCATCAGCGCCGGGATGAAGAACAGCAGCATCTCGGCCATCAGCCAGCCGGCGCCCAGTTGCAGCATGGCGGGCTTGAGCACACCCGAGGCAAACAGCAACAGCAGCAATGCCAGGCCCATCACCCCGCCGGGAATCGGCCAGCCCAGCCAACTGGCAAGCTGGCCACCGAGCAGGAACAGTGCACAGAGGATCGCCAGCTCGGCGAGCAGGCGCAGGGATTTTTTCAACAACGCGGGTTTCATGGGGGAGTCCTCGACAGGCTCTCATTTTAAGATTTGACTGCCTAGGCCAGAAGCGAATTGTTAGACTGAATGCCATTCCAGAATGGAATTGCGATCAATGGAATTCAAACAATTGCGCAGCTTTATCGAAGTGGTCCACCGCGGCGGCTTTACCCAAGCGGCGCAGACCCTGCACATCAGCCAGTCGGCGGTGAGCAAACAGGTGGCCCAGCTCGAGCAAGATGTGGGCCAGCCGCTGCTGGAGCGCCAGGCCTCGCAGCTGCACCTGACCGCTGCCGGGCGCATCGTGCTGGAGCGTGGCGAAGCCTTGCTGCGCCAACGTCAGGCGCTGCTCAACGAACTGGACGACCTCAGCCAGATGGGCCGCGGTGAACTGCGCCTGGGCTTGCCGATGCTGGGGAGCGACGCGCTGTTCGCTAGCTTGTTCGCCGAGTATCGGCGGCGTCACCCGAACATCGCGGTCCAGTTGCTCGAAGGCGGAAGCCGCAGCATCGAACAGGCAGTCAAGAATGGCGAACTGGAACTGGGAGGAAGCCTGACGCCCAGTGACGAGGCGTTCGACTACCAGCCGTTCTGCAACGAACCACTGGATGCCCTGTTGCCTGCAGGCCACGCGCTGGCGGGCCAGGCCGGGGTGGACCTGCAACAGCTGGCGGATACGCCGTTCCTGCTTTACCAGCGCAGCTTCGTACTCAATGACCGATTGCTGAAGGCGTGCCAGCAGCAGGGCTTTACCCCCAAGGAAGGCGGTCGCAGTGGCCAGGCGGACTTTCTCGCGGCGCTGGCGGCGGCGGGCCAGGGCGTGGTGCTGCTGCCCCGTGTGGTGGCGAAAGCGCTGGAGCGCCCCGGTGTGGTGCGCTTGCCGCTGCGCTCGCCGAGGGATTTGCGTTGGGATATCGCGTTCATCTGGCGGCGCGGGGCGTATCTGTCGCGGGCAGCGCAGGCGTGGTTGGCGTTGGTGAGCGAGTGGCCGGAGCTCGGCAGCAAGGGATGAGTTGCCCTTGTCGGCCTCTTCGCGGGTAAACCCGCTCCCACAGGAACACCACAGCCTCTGAAATCTGTGCAGTAGCTGTGGGAGCGGGTTCACCCGCGAAGCGGCCGGTACAGGCGAAAAATACCCGTCAGGCTTTAAGGGTACTCACCAACTCAGCCAACCAAGGCTCTGCATCCGCCTCCGGAGTCACCGTCTCGCTGGCATCCAGGCGCAACATCGGCTGCACTTCGCGCACGCCCAGTTCGGAAAACAGTTCGCGCATCTGCTCGCCACCACCGCAATAGGTATCGCCATAACTGCTGTCACCCAGCGCAATCACTGCACCCGGCAGGCCACGCCAGGCCGCAGGCAGGGTATCGCGAATGCTGCTGTACAACGGCATGAGGTTGTCCGGCAGTTCGCCCATGCCAGTGGTCGAGGTCACGGCCAGCAAGGCGTCAGGGCCAAAACCTTCAAGGTCCTGCAAGGTGGGGCGGGCCGCATGCCAGGCCTCCAGGCCCTCAGCCTTGAGCAGCGATTCAGCGTGACGGGCGACTTCTTCGGCGGTGCCATAGACCGATCCGGAAATAATGGCGACTTTCATCGGGGAGAGGATTCCGAAACTGAGTGAAAACGTAGGATACTAGCATCCGGCGCTGGCAAAAGGCCGCCTCTACCAAAGTCACCATCCTCAGCCCTGCTTCGCACCCTTGTTTGCTCAATGGCCCGAACATGATCAACGCGCAACTATTGCAATCCATGGTCGATGCGTCCAATGACGGCATCGTGGTCGCCGAACAGGAAGGCGACGACACCATCCTCATCTACGTGAACGCAGCCTTCGAACGCCTGACCGGCTACAGCCGTGACGAAATCCTCTACCAGGATTGCCGCTTCCTGCAGGCCGACGACCGCGACCAGCTTGGCCGCGCCCGCATCCGCAAGGCCCTGGCCGAAGGCCGCCCATGCCGCGAAGTGCTGCGCAACTACCGCAAGGATGGCAGCTCTTTCTGGAACGAACTGTCGATCACCCCGGTAAGGCACGACACCGAACAGCGCACCTACTTCATCGGTATCCAGAAAGACGTTACTCGCCAGGTCGAACTGGAGCGGGAACTGGCGCAACTGCGCGTTCGTCCGAAACCCGACGAACGCACCTGAACCAAGTTCGCCACGCACGGTCAATCCCGTTGAAGAAATCGCTATCGAGTTCGATCATGCAAGCAGAAGCGCTCCTGACCCAGGACGAGCTGGATTTCATACAGAACATGCAGCATTCGCCACAGTTGAACCTGGCCGACCCCATGTCGAGCCTGCTGGTCAATGGCGACCGACGCATCCAGAGCTTGCTCACCCGCTTGGTGGCCAACGAGCAGGTAACCCTGCAGGCCCAGTTCAACAACCAGCAGATCAGCTTCCCGCTGCAACTGGTGGAAGACGAGTTCCATGCCCTGCACCTGCAACTGGGCTCACCGGAAATCTACGAGGACGGCCCAATGCTGCGCCCCTGGCGCCTGTCGATGGAGCAACCGAGCGCACTGCTCGATGCCCATGGGCAGGAAAGTGGCCTGTGGGTTCGCGATATTTCGTTCAAGGGTACATTGCTGGAAGTTCGTGGCCTGCCAGCGGCACCAGCCCGCTTCGACCTGCGCTTCGCCCCTGGCGGCATCCCACCCATCGAACTTCATGGCGTGCTTGGCCGGCGCATCGGCCCGGACCTGGCCGCCTACGACCTCAGCCAAAGCCCGGCCGAAGAGATCGAACGCCTGCGCGACTACATCCTCCAGGCCCACCGCCGGGCCCACCCCGAGCTTCACACTCAGGTATCTAGCTGACCGGCCAGAAACTGCCGCAAACGCTGGCGCATCACGCTACTTTGCGCCCCCAGGCAGGCGATCGGGCTGCCTGCCAGGCTGTCCTGTGCCAGTTCCGCCGCTTCACCAGCCAGTAATAAAGGGCATTCCAGCCCTGCCACCAGGCGCGTCAGGCGCCGGGTGAGTTCCGACGTGGGCGGCTGATGGGAGAACAGCACCATGGCATCCGGTTTCAGGCGCTCGCAGACCAGTGCCAGTTCTGCCAGCGGCTGCCCGCTCGCCAATGGCGTCACGCCAACTTCATCGCTGCCCAAGGTCAGGCTGGTCACCAGCAAATCCAACTCGTGGCACTGCCCCGGCAATGGCGCCAACAGCACCATGCGGCTGCGCGGTGCACGGGCAAGTTGCAAGCGGGCGGACACCCTGCCACGCAGGAACTGATCAAAAAACAGCCACTCGCTGGTCTGCCCGTAGCCGCCCTGCCCAGCCGCCAGGTCATGCCACACCGGCATGAACACTTCACTGAATACCTGGTCCAGGGTGCAGGCGGCAAACACCTCATCGAACAGGCGGTCCAGGCCGGACAGGTCAAAACGTTGCAGCGCCTGACGAATCTGCTGCTGCCAGCGCGCCCAGGCGCCCGTCGCGCCACCTGCCTGCCCGGCAACGGCATGATCACGCGCGAGGATGCTGGCAACCTTGCTTACCGCCACGCCGCGCTCCAGCCAGCCAAGGATGCGACGGATGTCATCGATGTCGGCTTGGGAATACAAGCGGTGGCCACTGTCGGTGCGGGTTGGCTGGATCAGGCCATGGCGGCGCTCCCAGGCGCGCAAGGTCACAGCATTGACGCCAGTCAGGCGGGAAACCTCACGGATTGGAAACAGGTCCTGCTGCGCCAGGCCCGCATCGATTAACGGATTCAGTCCCTGTTCGTTCATCTGCACGGGGTACCCTGTGTTCCCAAGTTGAACACTAGTCTACTACGGCAATACCAAACGCTGGGCCGCAACCGTTTGCCGGCTGACAGTTGCCGAAGATCATGCATGGGCGATAATCCGCGCCCGATTCTTGCATGCACGCCTGCGTCGCCCACCACCCCGGGCCGCACAGCCAAAGGGGCCGGCTACCCGCCAGCCCCGTTGCCAGGAGATACACGATGTCTACCCCACCCGTCACCCTGATGGTGTCGCGCCGCGCCGCCCATGGCCGCTACCAGGACCTGCTGGCCTGGCTGCATGAAGGCGAACAGCTGGCCACCGACTTCCCCGGCTACCTTGGCTCGGGCATCCTCGCGCCGCCCCGCGACAGCGACGAATTCCAGATAATCTTCCGTTTCAGCGACGAGCCAACCCTGCATGCCTGGGAGCATTCCGCCTCGCGCCGGGCCTGGTTGCAGCGTGGCACCGGCCTGTTCGAACGCCCCAAAGAAGCGCGCGTTAGCGGCATCGACCACTGGTTCGGCACCAACATGGTGCAAAAACCCCCGCGCTGGAAGCAAGCCGTGGCCATATGGCTGGCATTTTTCCCGGTCTCATTGATGTTCAACCTAGTGTTCGGCCACTGGCTGGCAGCGCTGGATCTGGTGCCCCGTGTACTGCTCAGCACCCTGGGCCTGACGCCGGTGATGGTCTATCTGTTCATCCCCCTTTCCACCCGCCTGCTGGCCGGCTGGTTGCATGCATCACCGGCCCCTGCTGGCGCCCTGCGCAGCCGCTGAGGCCAGGCCATACAAGCGGTAGACAGTTCGGGTATGCTGGGCGGCAACCAAAGGACAGACAAGTTGACCGCCCCGAACATGAACAGCCCCATTCTCGTTACCGGAGCCAGCCAGCGCGTCGGGCTGGCCCTGGCCCTTGAACTGGCACAGGCCGGCCATACGGTGGTAAGTGCCAGCCGCAGCGTCCAGCCACAGGCGGCCCACCCGAATATCGTGCAGTTCCAGGCCGACCTGTGCCAGGCAGCCGACCGCCAGGCCCTGATCGACTACCTGCACAACCACTACGACGGCCTGCGCGCAATCATCCATAACGCCTCGCTGTGGCTCGACGATGGCCTCGACAACCTCGAGACCATGTTCCGCCTGCACGTCGAAGCGCCCTACCACCTCAACCTGGCCCTGGGCGACCTGCTGGCCAAGGTGGAAAAGGCCGACATCATCCACATTTGCGACGAAACCTCTTCACGCGGCAGCAAAAGCCACATCGGCTACGCCGCGACCAAGGCCGCGTTGCAGAACATGGTGCTGTCGTTCGCCGAAAAATATGCGCCCAAGGTGCATGTGAACGGTATCCTGCCGGGGCTGCTTATCCTCAAGGAAGGGGGTGACGAAACCTACCGCCAGCAGACGCTGAAAAAGGCCCTGCTGGAGTTCGAACCCGGCGCCGGCCCGCTGATCGAGACGGTCAAGTACCTGCTCGCCAGCCAGTACAGCACCGGCAGCCAGGTGGTCATCAACGGTGGCCGCCACCTGAAGAACCGCATGACCTGAGAGAAGCCCATGACCCCACAGCAACAGCTCGAACTCGAGGCCGCCGCGTTCCGGCGCCTGGTCGAACACCTGCAGAAGCGCACCGACGTGCAGAACATCGACCTGATGAACCTGTCCGGCTTCTGCCGCAACTGCCTGTCCAAGTGGTACAAGGCCGCGGCTGACGAGCGCCAGCTCGACCTGAGCCTGGATGACGCCCGCGAAGCGGTGTACGGCATGCCCTACGCCGAGTGGAAAGCCCAATACCAGAAAGAAGCCAGCGCCGACCAACAAGCGGCGTTCGAAAAAGGAAAACCCCGTGACTGACCTGAACACCCTGCGCGCCAGCCTGGCCAGCGGCCAACACGTATTTGCCGACACCCTGGCGTTCATTGCCGACAACTACAGCTACCAGCCACAGGCCTTCGACAATGGCGGCGTGGCGAATGCGGCCGGGCAGAACGAAGGTTCGTGCAAGACCCTGGGCCTGGCGCTGCTGGAAGGGCTGAGCGACCAGGAAGCGCTGTTGGCCTTTGGCGAGCACTACCGTGACGTGGTGGCCACGCCCGAGGGCAGCGACCATGGCAATATCCGCGCGCTGATCAAGCATGGGCTGGCGGGTGTGAAGTTTGCCGAGCTGCCGCTTGCGCGCAAGGCTTGAGATTTTGGGGCCGCTCCGCGGCCCTTTCGCCGGCAAGCCAGCTCCCACAGGTGCCCCGCTGCCTTCAAACTGATCATCCCCCTGTGGGAGCTGGCGTGCCGGCGATGAGGCCGGTGCAGACAGCATCAACCCATGATCCTTCCTGGGACCTCACCCGCTAACCCACCCTGCTGCAACCACTGCAAGGCCACCGGCCACAAACTTTCGCGAAAGCGGTCATGGAAGAACGCGAAATGGCCAATTTCATCGACCGAGATATCCACAGGCGCAATGCGCAGGTGCTGGCGCTCGGCGCCCTGCAGATAACCCAGCAAACGCTCGGTCGCCGCCACGGTACCAAAGGGGTCATCGGTCAGGCTGATGGCCAACGTCGCCGCCCGCACCTGGGCGAACGGTAGTGCCTCCAGTGCACGCCCGCTGGGTCGGTGCTCATAGCGCGGGGTACGAGTGGCCCAGTCATGCACCACGCCAGATGGCGTGTCCTCCAGCCAACCCAGGCGCTTGCCGGGAAAATAACCGAACACCCGGGTGAGCAGCGGCATTATCACATGCCACTTGCCAAACAATTGCCAGCGCTGGTCAGCCGCGTAATCGCGCCAGTAGGCGAATTGCGCGCCAACCATCACCACCCGGCGTACCTTGCTCGCCGACGGTGCCAACCCCACTGCGCAGCCGCCAAAACTATGCCCTACCACATCCACCGGCTGGCCGGGGAAATGTTCTGCGGCATGCACCAGCATGGCTTCGAAATCCAGCCGGCCCCAGTCGCTCCAGGATGCCTGGAAGCCACGCAGCGAGGCCGGGCGGGATTCGCCGATGCCACGGTAGTCGTAGGTCAGTACATCGCACCCTTGGGCGAACAGGTAGTCGGCGAAACGCGAGTAGTAGCGGCAGCGTACCGAGGTGGCAGCATTGATGATCACCAGCGGGCGCTGGGGGTCAGGTCGGGCGTGGCGCCAGCGGAAGCCGCCGAGGTTGTAACCGTCGGCTGCGGTGTGGCGAAAGGCAGTGGCGGGCTGGGTGAGGCTGCTCATGGCACATTCCCTGTCGTTGTGCGCCAAAGCTAGCAAAAAATTCCCGGGCTGTACCGGCCTCTTCGCGGGCTTGCCCGCTCCCACAGGTTCCCCACTGCCTTCAGGCGTGTTGAGATCCCTGTGGGAGCGGGCAAGCCCGCGAAAGGGCCGGTACAGGCCGACAGCGATTACAGCTCGACGCAGTCGAACTTCACATCGGTAGCCACGTCTTCGTCGTAGTTGACGTCAGCGCGCTCGAAACCGAACAGGTTGAGGAACTGCTTCTTGTAGCCGGCATAGTCGGTCAGCTCGAACAGGTTCTCGGTGGTCACCTGTGGCCACAGCGCCTTGCAGGCGCCCTGCACGTCATCACGCAGTTCCCAGTCGTCCAGGCGCAGGCGGCCCTTCTCGTCGACCTCGGCCGGCGCGCCGTCGGCACGGTACATGCGGTCGCGGTACATGCGGTCCAGCTGGTCCTGGGTGCCTTCGTGAACACCCTTCTCCTGCATGATCTTGAACACCATGGACAGGTACAGCGGCATCACCGGGATGGCCGAGCTGGCCTGGGTAACCACCGACTTCAGCACCGCCACGTTGGCGCCGCCCTTGACTTCACCGGCCAGTTTCTTGTCCAGGCGCAGGGCGGTTTCGTCCAGGTCCTGCTTGGCCTGGCCCAGTGCACCGTGCCAGTAGATCGGCCAGGTGATGTCGCTGCCGATGTAGCTGAAGGCCACGGTGCGGGCGCCTTCGGCCAGCACGTTGGCGCCAGCCAGGGCGTCGATCCACAGCTGCCAGTCCTGGCCCCCCATGACGGTGACGGTGTCGGCGATTTCCTGCTCGGTAGCCGGCTCGATGCTGGCCTCGATGATGGTGTCCTTGTTGGTATCGATGGCGGTCGACTTGTACGGCTGGCCGATCGGCTTCAGGGCCGAACGCACCAGTTCACCGGTCTGCGGCAGCTTGCGCACCGGCGAGGCCAGCGAGTAGATGACCAGGTCGACCTTGCCGCCCATTTCGTTCTTGATCAGCTCGATGACCTTGGCACGGGCTTCATCGGAGAAAGCGTCACCATTGATCGACTTGCTGTACAGGCCCTCGGCCTTGGCGAACTTGTCGAAGGCTGCAGCGTTGTACCAGCCAGCGGTGCCGGCCTTGGTCTCGGTGCCTGGCTTTTCGAAGAACACGCCCAGGGTGTCGGCCTTGAAGCCGAACGCCGCGGTGATGCGGGCTGCCAGGCCGTAGCCGCTGGAAGCACCGATGACCAGGACCTTCTTCGGGCCATCCTCGCGCACGCCCAGCTTGCGGGTGGCTTCGATCTGGTCACGGACGTTGAGCTCGCAGCCCTTCGGGTGAGTCGTGGTGCAGATGAAACCGCGGACCTTAGGATGAATGATGGCCAATGTCTGTACCTCGTCAGGTTTATGCCGGGGGAAGCGCCGCCATGGGCGATTCCGGTTGATCAGAGGGTGAGACTACCCCCGCAGGTTATCCGACACATATTACGGGGTGATCATTGGGATGCAAAACGGTGGTTAGCCTGTACCGGCCCCTTCGCGGGTAAACCCGCTCCCACATGGACCGTGCATAACTCAGGGCTTGCACAGTACCTGTGGAGCGGGTTTACCCGCGAAGAGGCCGGTACAGTCAATCGCGGTTTCGGCGGCGCCCGGTGAGCATCGACCACGGCAGGTTTTCCCGCATGCGCACACTCTCGTAAATGGCCGCCAGCACATGCACGCAAACCAGCACCAGCAGCGCGTTGGCCAGCCAGCTGTGCAGGTCCATCGGCCAGTCGACACCAAACAGCGCGTCCACCTCCTGCGACGCCCACCCGGTAAGGCCCAGGCCGGCGATGCAGGTCAGCATCAGCACCATCACCAGGGCGCCAATCGGCGAATGCCCCATGTGATGGTCAAGCTCCCCATGCAGCAGCGCCCGGGCATGCCCGATCAGGCTTGCCGGGGTTGGCCAGAAGTCGGCCCAACGCGCGCTGCGTGGCCCGACAAAGCCCCAGATCACACGCACCACCACAACGGCCAGTGCGTAGTAACCCAGCCACTGGTGCCAGTCTTCACCTTCTTCGTTGAAGAAGTAGTTGGCGAAGAACACCACGGCAATCGACCAATGGCACAGCCGCAGCAGGGGGTCCCACAGCTGTACCGTGCCTTCGCTGTTCAATCGTGGTACTCGGTCTTGACTGCCTTGCCCGTCACTGGGTCATGGTAGATCTCGACCTTCCTGCCATCCTTGTCGAAGCCGTAGATCTCGTAGCAGTTACCCTTGGTGACCTTGAACTTGTTGATCTTGTAGCCCTGTTCCTTGAGCTGCGTCTGGAATTTTGCCTGGTCCTGCCAGGTGCTTTTATCAGCGGTGGTGCATTCGGTGGCGGCAAACACAGTGCTGCTGCCAATCAGGAGGGTCATGGCGATCAATGTACGCATGGGACATGAACTCCATTCAGATGAGTGTAAAAGCGCATCCCTAAGCATAGATCTGCAGGCCTCTTTGCGCTCATTCATTTGATTTGCACATCAATCGCAAAGAAAAACAAACTTAACAAATGAGCCAAAGCCATCGATGCTTGAGGCATTACGCCCATCGCACGGAGAACAACAACATGAACGACGTCGTCATCGTCGCCGCAACCCGTACCGCCATCGGCAGCTTCCAGGGCGCCTTGGCCACTGTGCCTGCGGTAGACCTGGGTGCCGCCGTGATCAAGCGCCTGCTGGAGCAGACCGGGCTGGCCCCGGCGCAGGTCGACGAAGTCATCCTCGGCCAGGTGCTTACCGCCGGTGCCGGGCAGAACCCGGCACGCCAGGCCGCGATCAAGGCCGGCCTGCCCTTCAGCGTACCGGCAATGACCCTGAACAAGGTTTGCGGCTCGGGCCTGAAGGCACTGCACCTGGCCGCTCAGGCCATCCGCTGCGGTGACGCCGAGGTAGTCATCGCCGGCGGCCAGGAGAACATGAGCCTTGCCCCCTACGTGATGCCGTCGGCCCGCACCGGCCAGCGCATGGGCCATGGCCAGTTGATCGACAGCATGATCACCGACGGCCTGTGGGATGCCTTCAACGAATACCACATGGGTATCACTGCCGAAAACTTGGTGGACCAGTACGGCCTCAGCCGTGAGCAGCAGGATGCCTTTGCCGCCGAATCGCAGCGCAAGGCGGTAGCGGCGATCGAGGCCGGCCGCTTCGATGACGAAATCACCCCGATCGTGCTGCCGCAGAAAAAGGGAGAACCCAAGGTGTTCGCGCGGGACGAGCAGCCACGCCCGGATACCACCGCCGAATCCCTGGGCAAACTGCGCCCGGCGTTCAAGAAGGATGGCAGCGTCACCGCCGGCAACGCCTCGAGCCTGAATGATGGCGCCGCCGCCGTGCTGCTGATGAGCGCAGCCAAGGCCAAGGCCCTGGGCCTGCCGGTGCTGGCCAGGATCGCGGCTTATGCCAGTGCCGGCGTGGACCCGGCGATCATGGGCATTGGCCCGGTTTCGGCCACCCAGCGCTGCCTGGACAAGGCCGGCTGGCAACTGGCCGAGCTGGACCTGATCGAAGCCAACGAAGCCTTTGCCGCGCAGGCCCTGGCCGTGGGCAAGGCGCTGGAATGGGATGCCACGCGAGTCAACGTGAATGGCGGGGCGATTGCCCTTGGCCACCCGATTGGTGCGTCCGGGTGCCGGGTGCTGGTGACCCTGCTGCACGAAATGATCAAGCGGGACGCCAGGAAGGGCCTGGCAACTCTGTGCATTGGTGGCGGGCAAGGCGTGGCCCTGGCAATCGAGCGTTGATCACAGATTGAATTGAACAGGCCTGGCCCTTTCGCGGGTAAACCCGCTCCCACAGGGACCCCACTGAAGCTGAATCCAATGGAGCCCCTGTGGGAGCGCGTTTACCCGCGAAGAGGCCGGTACAGCCAGCGAAGAATCAGGCAGTGGTACGCAGCTCACGGGCAGCTGCGACCATGTTCACCAACGCTGCCTCGGTCTCCGGCCAGCCACGGGTCTTCAGCCCGCAATCTGGGTTGACCCACAGGCGCTCGGCCGGGATACGCCGGGCAGCCTTGCGCAGCAGCTCGACCATTTCCTCACGGGTCGGCACCCGTGGCGAGTGAATGTCATACACACCCGGGCCGATCTCGTTGGGGTAGGCGAACCGCTCGAACGCCGCCAGCAGCTCCATGTCCGACCGCGAGGTCTCGATGGTGATCACGTCGGCATCCATTGCCGCGATCGACTCGATCACGTCGTTGAACTCGCTGTAGCACATGTGGGTGTGGATCTGGGTTTCGTCACGCACCCCCGAGGCACACAGGCGGAAGGCCTCGGTGGCCCACTCCAGGTAATGGGCCCAGGCGCCGTGGCGCAGCGGCAGGCCTTCACGGAAAGCCGCTTCGTCGATCTGCACGATCCTGATACCCGCCGCTTCCAGGTCGACCACTTCGTCGCGGATCGCCAGCGCCAACTGGCGCGCCTGCACTTCGCGGCTCACGTCCTCACGCGGGAACGACCACATCAGCATGGTCACCGGGCCGGTCAGCATGCCCTTCATCACCTTGCTGGTCAGGCCCTGGGCGTACTTGATCCATTCCACGGTCATGGCCTTCGGCCGGCTCAGGTCACCAACGATCACCGCAGGCTTCACGCAGCGCGAACCATAGCTCTGCACCCAGCCGAAGCGGGTGAACACATAGCCATCGATCTGCTCGGCGAAGTACTCGACCATGTCGTTGCGCTCGGCCTCGCCGTGCACCAGCACATCCAGGCCCAGGTCCTCCTGGATTTTCACCGCATGGCGGATCTCGCTGTGCATGGCGTCGACGTAATCGGCCTCGGTCAGTTTGCCCTGCCTGTAAGCCTGGCGTGCCAGGCGAATCGCCGAGGTCTGCGGGAACGAACCGATAGTGGTGGTCGGGAACGCCGGCAGGTCGAGCCCCGCACGTTGCTTGACGATACGTTGGGCAAACGCCGACTGACGCTGGCTGTCAGCGGGCTTGATGGCCGCCAGGCGGGCCTGCACGGCTGGTTTGTGAATACGCGGCGAAGCGGCGCGGCTGGCCTGCACGGCCTGGCTTTGGGCCAGTGCGGCGGCCACGTCGTCGGCTTGCGGGGCGTTGATGGCCTTGGCCAGCAGCGCCACTTCCTGGCATTTCTGCACGGCGAAGGCCAGCCAGCTGTGCAGTTCGGCATCGAGCTGGTCTTCACGGTCCAGGTCCACCGGGCTGTGCAGCAGCGAGCAGGATGGCGCCACCCACAGCCGCTCCCCCAGTCGCTCATGGGCATGGCGCAGTACCTCCAACGCCTTTTCCAGGTCGCAGCGCCAGACGTTGCGGCCATTGACCAGACCCAGCGACAGCACCTTGTAGGCCGGCAGGCGGTCGAGGATGGTCGGGTACTGCTCGGGCGCACGTATCAGGTCGATGTGCAGGCCATCGACCGGCAGGTTGGCGGCCAGGCCCAGGTTGTCTTCCAGGCCGCCGAAGTAGGTGGCGATCAGCTTCTTCAGTGGCGCCCGCTGAAGGATGTTGTAGACGCGCTCGTAGGCATTCTTCCAGTCCTGCGGCAGGTCCAGGGCCAGGATCGGCTCATCGATCTGCACCCATTCCACGCCCTGGGCAGCCAGGCGGTTGAGAATCTGGTCATACAGAGGCAGCAGGCGGTCGAGCAGCTCCAGCTTGTCGAAATCGCCACCCTTGGCCTTGCCCAGCCACAGGTAGGTCAGCGGGCCGATCACCACCGGTTTGACCGCGTGGCCCAGGGCCTGGGCTTCTGCCACTTCTTCGAACAGTTGCTCCCAGCTCAGGGCGAACTGCTGGTCGGCGGTGAATTCTGGGACCAGGTAGTGGTAGTTGGTATCGAACCACTTGGTCATTTCCTGGGCGTGCGCGCCGCCGCAGCAGCTGTCACCCACGGCGCCACGGGCCATGGCGAACAGGGTTTGCAGGGTTGGCCTGGCAGCGTCGTGGCTGCGGAAACGCTGCGGGATCACGCCGAAGGTCAGCGAGTGGGTGAGCACCTGGTCGTACCAGGCGAAGTCGCCGACCGGCAGCAGTTCGATGCCGGCGTCTTTCTGCACCTGCCAGTGGCGGGCACGCAGCTCGCGACCGACGGCGCGCAGGCCGGTTTCGTCGAGTTCACCCTTCCAGAAGGCTTCCTGGGCCTTTTTCAGCTCGCGGTCGCGGCCGATACGTGGAAAGCCCAGGTTATGTGCCAGTGCCATGTCTTGTCCCTCAGCATGCATAAATGAATGAGGGGATTTTCCGGGCGCTGGCATCTTGAGACAAACTCATTAAATTTGAGATGAACTCAAGGTTTCCTCATGTTCGTGAAATTGTTCTGTCTGTATTGGCCCCTTCGCGGGCATGCCCGCTCCCACAGGGTTCCCACATGCTTCAAGGTTCATGCATTACCTGTGGAGCGGGCGAGCCCGCGAAGAGGCCGGCACAGGCAAACCCGGATGTCTCATTCAGAGCACCAGCCTGCGCATCCGGACATGACCTCCCTCGCCTTCTGCCGCAAAATGCCACCCTGACCAAACCAGGTACCCGGCCCCATGAGCCTGCTGAAAACCGCGCTGCGCGAAAACACCTTCGTCTGCGTCATGGAGTTCGTTCCCAAGCCCTCCGCAGAACGCTTCGCCGCCATGGAGACAATCCTGGCCCGTGCGCACCTGTGCGGCTGGCCGATGACCGTGGCCATCGGCGACCGCGTCGGTAGCCCGCTGGACATGTCGCCACTGGACGCCCTCGCCTCGTTCAGCAACCCGGTACCCGCCCTGCCGCACTTCTCTGGCAAGGACCGCGAACGCCACCACCTGCTCGCCCAACTGCAACGCATGGATGCCGCCGGCCTCGACCAACTGTTGCTGCTCACCGGCGACCGCCTGCCGGGCCACCAGCCCGGCCAGCGCCCGGTACGCTACCTGGAATCGGTCGCAGCCCTGCAGATCGCCCGCCAGGCCTGCCCGCACTGGCTGCTTGGCGCGGCGCTCAACCCGTTCAAGTACTGCGAGGAAGAAGGCGGCGCCCAATACTTCAAGGCCGAGAAAAAACTGGCGGCAGGCGCCGATTTCCTCACCCTGCAACTGGGTTTCGATGCAGGCAAACACCAGGAAGCGATGCACTGGATGAGCCGCCAGGCCGCGCCCAGGCCGATGCTGGCCTGCCTGATGAGCCTCACCCACGGGCGTGCGACGATGCTCGAGCATGTGGCCGGCGTGACCGTCACGCCGTCCATGCGCGACATGCTGGAAGCGGAAGCGGCGAAGTCCAAGGCCTTTGCCTTGGCGCGCAGCGTCGACCGCCTGGCCTTGCAGATCATCGGCGTGAAACTGATGGGCTACGCCGGCGTGCATCTGTCGGGGGTTCACGAACTCAAGCAACTGCTGGCCCTGGAGGCACGCATCGAGCACTGGCAGGCGCAAATCCACACACTGGAACAATGGGCGCCGGCCTGGCAGGCCAGCTGGCAGATGCCCGGCCTGCCGGCAGTCAGCTTCCATCCGCCGCAGGCTAGCTGGCGCCAGGGCGAGTCACGGGTCGATGCCTCGTTCAAGGAGAAAGCGCGCTATCACCTGATGCATGGCATGCACTCGCTGCTGTTCAGCCGTCGCAATGGCCTGAGCAAGGCGTTTGGCTGGGCGGTGCGCCAGCCGATGTGGGCTACCCGGCTTGGCGCGCAGGTGCTGCACAAGGTGGAACACGCGGTGAAACGCCCGCTGGTAGGCTGCGACACCTGCGGCCGCTGCCGCCTGGAAGACACCCTGTACATCTGCCCGGAAACCTGCCCCAAGGGCCTGGCCAACGGCCCCTGCGGCGGCACCGCGCTCAACCGCTGCGAGTTCGGCGACCGCGAATGCATCCACAGCGTCAAGTACCGCACCGCCAAGGCGATGCGGCAGACGGAGCTGCTGACCGAGCGCCTGATACCGTGCATCGAGCTCGAGACACGCCACCGCAGTTCTTGGCCGCAGTGGTTCCAGGCCCAGACACCGCGTCAGTTCAGCTCGCAGCCAGCGCCTCGAACCCAGCCCGAATCGTAGCCTCGGGCAGTTCGTCGGCGATGAACACCATCACGCTCTCGCGGGTTTCACCCTCGGCCCACTCGGCGTCCCAGTCGAAGCCATAGAGTTTGAGCACGCCCTGGAACACCAGCTTGCGCGCTTCACCGGCAATATTCAGTACGCCCTTGTAGCGCAGCAGTTGCTTGCCGTGGGTTTCCAGCAGTTCGTTCATGAAGTCGCTGAGCCGGTCTATGTCCAGCGCGCTTTCCGTGCGCAGCACCAAGGTGGAGATCCGATCCGGGGTAGCGGGCTTGAGCAGCGGGCGTAGTGCTGGCTTCAAGTTCGCGCCCAGGTCGGGGTTTAGGTTGAAACCACGTACATCCAGCAGCTCGGCCAGGTCGATGCGACCATGCTCGACCACGCGGATCGCAGCCCGCCCATTGATGCGGGCCAGGCGCTCGCGCAAGGCCTCTACCGCAGCGGGCTCGACCAGGTCGGTCTTGCTCAGCAGCAGGCGATCGGCAAAGCCGACCTGGGCCTGGGCGATGGTCTGGGTCAGGTGCAGTTCGGCGTGGGCGGTATCGACCAGGGTGATGATGCCGTCGAGGATATAGCGCTCACGCAGTTCCTCGTCGATGAAGAAGGTTTGGGCCACCGGCGCCGGGTCGGCCAGGCCGGTACATTCGATTACCAGGCGGTCGAAGGCGATCTCGCCGGCATCCAGGCGTTCGAGCAGCAGGTACAAGGCGCGGGTCAGGTCGCCGTGGATGCTGCAGCACACGCAGCCATTGGCCAGGGTCATCACCTGCACCGGCTCGTCGCCCAGCAGTTGGCTGTCGATGCCGGCCTCGCTGAATTCGTTTTCGATCACGGCGATCTTCAGGCCGTGCTCGGCCTTGAGCATGTGCTTGAGCAAGGTGGTCTTGCCGGCACCGAGGAAGCCAGTGAGTACGGTTACGGGAATAGGCGTCTGCACGCAGAACATCTCCTGTGCGGAAAAAACACTGGCCTCATCGCCGGCAAGCCAGCTCCCACAGATACCGCACAGACCTTGAGGCCTGTGGAGTACCTGTGGGAGCCGGCTTGCCGGCGATGAGGCCGGGACAGGTTAACGCTTGTGGCTCAACAGCACTTGGGCCCGGACTTGCCGCCGTAACGCGCTTCCTGGCGTTCGCGGAAGAACTCCTCGTACGTCATGACCGGCTTGTCCGGGTGCTTGGTCTGCATGTGCTCGACGTAGTTGTCGTAGTCGGGCATGCCGACCATCAGGCGGGCGGCCTGCCCCAGGTACTTACCCAGTCGACCCAGGTCGTTGAACATTGCAGCAGTCCTCTCAAGCGTCAGGCAGGGCCTGGAACGGGGTTTCCTTGTCGGTGCGCTCCTTGCGGCCGAGGGCGGCGAAGCCGACCTTTACAGCGAAGAACAGCACGCTGAACACCACCACCAGGAACAGCACGGTCAGGCCGGCGTTGGTGTAGGCGTTGAAGATCACGTGCTGCATCTGCCCGATGTCCTTGGCCGGGGCCAGTACCTGGCCGGCGTCCAGTGCGGTGCTGTACTTCTTGGCCAGGGCCAGGAAGCCGACTGCCGGGTTCGGGTCGAACAGCTTGATCAGGCCTGCGGTGGTGGTGCAGATCAGCAGCCACACGGCCGGTAGCAGGGTGACCCAGACGTAGCGCTGGCGCTTCATCTTGATCAGCACCACGGTGCCGAGCATCAGGGCGATACCGGCCAGCATCTGGTTGGAGATGCCGAACAGCGGCCACAGGGTGTTGATGCCACCCAGCGGGTCGATCACGCCCTGGTACAGCAGGTAGCCCCACAGGGCCACGCAGCCGGCAGTACCGATCAGGTTGGCAGTCCACGACTCGGTGCGCTTGAGCGCCGGTACGAAGCTGCCCAGCAGGTCCTGCAGCATGAAGCGCCCGGCACGGGTGCCGGCGTCCACTGCGGTGAGGATGAACAGCGCCTCGAACAGGATCGCGAAGTGGTACCAGAAGGCCATGGTGTTTTCACCTGGCAGCACCTGGTGCAGGATCTGCGCGATACCCACGGCGAGCGTCGGCGCACCACCAGCACGGGCCAGCACGGTGTGCTCGCCAATGTCGCGGGCGGTGGCCTCGAGCTGCTCAGGGGTGATCAGGAAGCCCCAGCTGCTCACCGTTTGCGCAACCGACGCCACATCGGCGCCGACCACCGCGGCCGGGCTGTTCATGGCGAAGTACACGCCTGGCTCGATCACCGAGGCGGCGACCATGGCCATGATGGCAACGAACGATTCCATCAGCATGCCGCCGTAGCCGATGTAGCGGGCGTTGGTTTCGTTGTCCAGCAGCTTTGGCGTGGTCCCCGAGGAAATCAGCGCGTGGAAGCCGGACACCGCGCCACAGGCAATGGTGATGAACAGGAACGGGAACAGGGTGCCTTTCCACACCGGGCCGGTGCCGTCGGTGAACTGGGTCAGCGCCGGCATCTTCAACTCGGGCGCGATGATCAGGATACCGATGGCCAGGCCGACGATGGTGCCGATCTTGAGGAAGGTCGAAAGATAGTCACGTGGCGCAAGTACCAGCCATACCGGCAGTACCGCGGCGACGAAGCCATAACCCACAAGCATCCAGGTGATCTGCACGCCGGTGAAGGTGAACGCCGGGCCCCAGGTCGGGTCCGCGGCAATCTGGCCCCCCAGCCAGATCGAAGCCAGCAGCAGCACCACGCCGATGACCGAGATCTCACCGATATGGCCCGGGCGGATGTAGCGCATGTAGATGCCCATGAACATCGCGATCGGGATGGTCGCCATCACCGTGAACATGCCCCACGGGCTTTCGGCCAGGGCCTTGACCACGATCAGTGCCAGCACCGCGAGGATGATGATCATGATCAGGAAGCAGCCGAACAGGGCGATGGTGCCCGGAATGCGGCCCATTTCCTCACGTACCATGTCGCCCAGCGAACGGCCGTTGCGGCGGGTGGACAGGAACAGGACCATGAAGTCCTGCACCGCGCCAGCCAGCACCACGCCGGCGATCAGCCACAGCGTGCCGGGCAGGTAGCCCATCTGCGCGGCGAGCACCGGGCCGACCAGGGGCCCTGCGCCAGCGATGGCGGCGAAGTGGTGGCCGAAGAGGATGTGTTTGTTGGTCGGGACGTAGTCCAGGCCGTCGTTGTTGAGCACCGCCGGGGTGGCACGGCGTGGGTCGAGCTGCATCACCTTGGTGGCGATGAACAGGCTGTAGTAGCGATAGGCGACCAGGTAGATGGCCACTGCCGCGACCACGATCCACAAGGCATTGATCGCCTCGCCGCGACGCAGGGCAACCACACCCAGCGCACAGGCTCCTATGACTGCCAGCGCCAGCCACGGAATGTGGCGTAGCAGGCTATTATTGTTGTTCATGGTTTGCTTCCAGCTGGTGGATTGGAAAAGACCGCCCATCGAGTCTAGGGCGAGTCATCGCGCATTGCCACACTTGCTTTGGTCTAGAGCCTCTGCGGCCAGATTGCGGTACCTGATGTACATACCACTCTAACTATAGTCAGGATGACACCTGAGGACCTACGCGAGGATCTACTCCATGAGCGATCACGACGAACGCCGCCGTTTCCAGCGCATCGACTTCGACGCCCCCACCGAGCTGCGCCAGGGCGTGCAACGCTGGCCTGCCAAGCTGCTGGACCTTTCACTCAAAGGTTTGCTGATCGAACGCCCGGCAAATTGGGATGCCGACCTGACCCAGGATTTCGATGCCATCATTCACCTGGCCCCCGATGCACGGGTACAGATGCAGGTTGAACTGCGTCACGAGGAGACGGACCGCCTGGGCTTCATCTGCCTGTACATCGACGTCGAGTCGATGACCCATCTGCACCGTCTTGTGGAATTGAACGTGGCCGACAGCACCGAAATGATGCGTGAGCTGCGCGAACTCATCGAATAATGAAATCTCTTAGCTAGCTAATGGCCTCCCCGCCTTGTGTTTCCTGTCTACCCAGACAGCTTTAAGCCTGGGTAGCAGCGTTTTGTACACAGCCCTCTAGCACAGCATCTGACAAGTTGGTACGCCTTCTGCATTGGGTTCTCGCACACCTTGCGGGCGCTCTTGTGCGCGCTCCGATCAAAATATTGTATACAATTCTTGTGGCAATCATTTGTAGGAAGTGTCTACAGTAGCACCACAACAATAAACAGAGAGCCTGCTCCATGACTACGTCCCCTAGCACGTCTCCCGCCAAGCGCCCCGAGGATGAAAACCTCGGCCTTGGTGCCAACCTGGCCTATGGTCTGCAGCATGTGCTGACCATGTACGGGGGGATCGTCGCGGTACCCCTGATCCTGGGGCAGGCCGCGGGCCTGAACGGTGCCGAAATCGGCATGCTGATCGCCGCTTCGTTGTTTGCCGGTGGCCTGGCCACCCTGCTGCAGACCCTCGGCCTGCCGTTCTTCGGCTGCCAGTTGCCGCTGGTGCAGGGCGTTTCGTTCGCCGGCGTGGCAACCATGGGTGCGATCCTCAGCAGCGAGGGCGGCGGCGGCCTGCCGGGCGTGCTCGGGGCGGTCATGGCAGCGTCGCTGATCGGCTTTCTGATCACCCCGGTGTTCTCGCGCATTACCAAGTTCTTCCCGCCGCTGGTCACCGGCATCGTCATCACCACCATCGGCCTGACCCTGATGCCCGTGGCCGCTCGCTGGGTGATGGGTGGCAACAGCGCCTCGCCGGAATTCGGCAGCGTGGCCAACATCGGCCTGGCGGCCCTGACCTTCGCCATCGTGCTGCTGCTGAGCAAACTGGGCAGCGCGGCGATCTCGCGCCTGTCGATCCTGCTGGCCATGGTGGTCGGCACGCTGATCGCCTGGGCGCTGGGCATGGCTGACTTCAGCAAGGTCACTGAAGGCCCAATGTTCGCCTTCCCCACGCCGTTCCATTTCGGCATGCCGGAATTCCACATCGCCGCGATCCTGTCGATGTGCATCGTGATCATGGTGACCCTGGTGGAGACCTCGGCCGACATCCTCGCCGTGGGTGAGATCATCGACACCAAGGTCGACTCCAAGCGCCTTGGCAACGGCCTGCGCGCCGACATGGCATCGAGCATCCTGGCGCCGGTCTTCGGCTCGTTCACCCAGAGCGCGTTCGCCCAGAACGTCGGCCTGGTAGCCGTGACCGGGGTCAAGAGCCGCTACGTGGTGGCCACCGGTGGCGTGATCCTGGTGGTGCTCGGCCTGCTGCCGATCATGGGCCGGGTGATTGCCGCGGTCCCGACTCCGGTACTGGGTGGCGCGGGCATCGTGCTGTTCGGCACCGTGGCGGCCAGCGGTATCCGCACCCTGTCCAAGGTCAGCTACAAGAACAACGTCAACCTGATCATCGTCGCCGCCTCGCTGGGCTTCGGCATGATCCCGATTGCCGCACCGACCTTCTACCACCACTTCCCGAACTGGTTCGAGACCATCTTCCACTCGGGCATCAGCTCGGCGGCGATCATGGCCATTCTGCTGAACCTGATCTTCAACCACTTCACCGCCGGCAACTCGGACCAGCAGTCGGTGTTTGCCGCCGCGTACGAGCGCACCATCCAGTACTCGGACATTTCAGCGCTGCGTGATGGCGACTACTTCAAGGATGGCAAGCTGTTCGATGCCGAGGGTAATGAAGTGCCGATGCTGGAAATGGACGAGCATGGCAATGAAACGGTCAGGCGCAGTGCGGTTGCCGAGCATTGACTGTTGACTGAGCGGTGAGGTGGGGGGCCGATGCGCATCGTCGGCCCCTTTTTCGTTTTGCCTGTACCGGCCCTTTCGCGGGTAAACCCGCTCCCACAGGGTTTGCGCAATCCTGAAGCTGATGCGGTACCTGTGGGAGCGGGTTCACCCGCGAAGAGGCCGGTACAGACCACGAATTATTCGAACAGCGCGTCCAGGGCCTGCTCCAGCCGGGTAACGGCAATCACCTGCAACCCCGCCGGCGGCTCTTTCGGCGCATTGCCCTTGGGCACGATGGCCCGCTTGAAACCATGCTTGGCGGCTTCCTTCAAACGCTCCTGGCCACTGGGCACCGGCCGCACCTCGCCGGACAGGCCGATCTCGCCAAACACCAGCAGGCCATGGGCCAGGGGCCGGTTGCGCAGGCTGGACATCACCGCCGCAAGCAGCGCTAGGTCCGAGGCGGTTTCCAGCACCTTCACCCCGCCCACCACGTTGAGGAACACGTCCTGGTCATGGGTGGGAATACCGCCGTGACGGTGCAGCACTGCCAGCAACATGGCCAGGCGGTTCTGGTCCAGGCCCAGGGTCACGCGGCGCGGGTTGGCCAGGTGGCTGTCGTCGACCAGCGCCTGCACCTCCACCAGCATCGGCCGGGTGCCCTCCCAGGTCGCCATCACCACGCTGCCCGGTACTTCCTCCTGGGTGCGGTTGAGGAAGATCGCCGAGGGGTTGGACACCTCCTTCAGGCCACGGTCGGTCATGCCGAACACACCCAGCTCGTTGACCGCGCCAAAGCGGTTCTTCACCGCCCGCAGCAGGCGCAGGCGGCCATCGGACTCGCCTTCGAAATACAGTACGGTGTCGACCATGTGCTCGAGTACCCGCGGGCCGGCCAGCGAGCCTTCCTTGGTCACGTGGCCGACCAGGAAGATCGCCGTGCCGCTCTGCTTGGCGTAGCGCACCAGCAACGCAGTGCTTTCGCGCACCTGGGCCACGCCGCCGGGTGCCGATTGCAGTTGCTCGGTGAAAATGGTCTGGATCGAGTCGATCACCATGACCCGGGGCTTCTCGACACGGGCCGTGGCGATGATGGTCTCGATGCAGGTTTCGGTCATCACCTTGAGCTGGTCCTGGGGCAGGCCCAGGCGCCGGGAGCGCATGGCCACCTGCTGCTGCGACTCCTCGCCGGTGACATACAGCGCCGGCATGCCCGTGGCAATGTTGCACAAGGTCTGCAACAGGATGGTCGACTTGCCGATACCGGGGTCACCACCAATCAACACCACCGAGCCATCCACCAGTCCACCGCCCAGCACGCGGTCCAGTTCGGTGCTGCTGGTGGTGAAACGCGGGATTTCCTCGACGCTGACTTCGGCCAGGGTCTTGATCTGCGCCTGCTGCCCGGTCCAGCCGGCACGGCCACTACTGGGCGCAGCGGCACCGCCGCTTTCGATCATGGTCTCGACCAGGGTGTTCCAGGCCCCGCATTCGCCACATTGCCCGGCCCATTTGGGAAAGGTCGCACCGCATTCGGTGCAGCCATACAAGCGCTTGGCTTTGGCCATGGGTGAGGTCTCCTGGAAAAAACCGCCATGATAGCCGAGCCGGACGTGCCTCGAGCGCCTCGGGATGCGACAAACTATTCGTTCTAACGGTAGTCAGAAACCCTGAGCACAACGCATGAAGCGTTTAAGTGGCTTACAATGCGTAGACCTTACCTTTTGTTACAAGGAACTAAACATGGGCATGATCAGTGAGTTCAAGGCCTTCGCGGTCAAAGGCAATGTCGTCGACATGGCGGTTGGTATCATCATCGGCGCGGCCTTCGGCAAGATCGTCTCGTCTTTCGTCGGTGACGTAATCATGCCGCCACTGGGCCTGTTGATCGGTGGCGTGGACTTCAGCGATCTGGCAATTACCCTGAAGGCTGCCGAAGGTGACGTTCCGGCGGTGGTGCTGGCGTATGGCAAGTTCATTCAGACCGTGATCGACTTCCTGATCGTGGCTTTTGCCATCTTCATGGGGGTGAAGGCGATCAACCGGCTCAAGCGTGAAGAGGCCGTTGCGCCGACTACCCCGCCTGTGCCGACTGCAGAAGAGACCTTGCTGACCGAGATCCGCGACTTGCTCAAGGCGCAGAACCAGAACCGTTTGCCTTGAGGTCATGCAGGAAACGCTGCGGGAGCGGGTACGCCCGCTCTCACAACGGCCCCAATGGCCTTACCAGTAGTTTTCCACCGCCACCTGCCCAGGCCGCTTGCTCAGGCTTAACTGCAGGTCCCGCGCTTTCAGCACCTTGCGTGTTTCGTCAATCATCTCCGGGTTGCCACACAGCATCACCCGCGAATGCTCCGGCGACAATTCCAGACCCGCCGCCTTTTCCAGCTCGCCGTTCTCGATCAGCGTGGTGATACGCTGGTTCAACGCCCCCGGGTGTTGCTCCCGGGTCACTACCGGAATGAACTGCAACTTGCCAGCGAATTCGGCCAGGTAATCGCGCTGCTCCAGCCCGGCGATCTCATCCACATAGGCCAGCTCTTTCGCTTCGCGCACCGAATACACCAGCTTGATGTTGTCGAAACGCTCCCAGGCCTCGAAGTCCTGCAGGATCGACATGAACGGCGCGATGCCAGTACCGGTCGCCAGCAACCAAAGGTCGCGACCACCAACGAAGCGATCAAGGGTGAGGAAGCCGAAGGCCTGGCGGTCGATCAGCAGGGTATCGCCTGCCCCCAGTCGGCTCAGCTCGCTGGTGAACTCCCCGCCTGGCACCACGATGGAGAAAAAGTCGAGGTGCTCGTCATGAGGCGCGCTGACCATGGAATAGGCGCGCCACACCACGCTGCCATCCGCCTTGGTCACGCCCAGGCGGGCAAACTGGCCGGATCGGAAGCGGAACCCTGCATCGCGCGTAACCCGCAGGCTGAAGAGGTTCGGCGTGAGTGGCTGAACATCGAGCAGGGTCTGGCGGGTGAACTTTTCGGCGCTAGCGGTCATATCGGGCTCCAGGTTTGGCGTGCGCACAGTGTCGCGCAAAGTGGCGCGGATAAAAACCACTGCTTTGTAGGGCCTCATCCACGGCGATCCTGCCGAAGTCGCATCGGTTCCTGACCGCTATAACAAAAAAATCTCAGCACATTGGTAGGTCCTTTCCTACAATCATCCGGGCACCCAAACGGACTGGACCTGAGGCTCAAGGAGTGTTTCAGATGCGCCACTGGAAACCCGACTATCTTCGTGCGTTCGCCGGCGAACGCTGCCCAGAGAAGTTATTCGGCATGGCCGTGCATATGGCGCAGGATCTGGGCATGGAGTACCTGGGGCTGAACATTCGCATCCAGATCGCTACGCAAACACCCCACCTGTTCCTGTACAGCAACTACCCCCATGAATGGATCGAGCGCTACCAGCGCGATGACCTCTACAAGCAGGATTCGGCCGCCAATGCGAGCCACGGCTCGACCATGCCGGTGCTGTGGACCGATGAACTGTACCGCGAGGCTCCGCAGTTTCGTAAAGCTGCCTGTCAGAACGGCTTGCGCCATGGCTGGACGCAGTCATTGCACGACCAGCAGCACAACGAAAGCCAGATAAGCGTAGCCAGGTCCAGAAAGTCCATCAGTATCGCCGAACTCTACAGAAAGGCCGGCAGTGTGCAGTGGCTTTGTCATACCCTGCATGAGGTGATCAGCGCACATCACCTCACAGCACTATGCCCGCCGCAGCCGAAGTTGAGTGAGCGGGAACTGGAAGTGCTGAGATGGTCGGCCGCAGGCAAGACCGCCCTCGATTGCGCCAAGATCCTGTCAGTGTCGCAAAGCACGATAAACTTCCACATCCGCAGTGTCATTACCAAGACCAACGCCGCCAACAAAGCTGGCGCCGTCGCCATCGCCATCATGCGTGGCTGGATCTGACCGTCAAACCTGCGACCTTGGGCAAAGCCCTGTAGAATCGCCCGGCAAAGCCCGGGGCGAACCGCAACGGGCAGTTTCGTACCCGAGCCAGACGCCATGCCCCTGTTGACCACCCCATACGCCGAACTCGACCTGATCCGCCAGCCGGAACAGGCCAACGACCCACTGCAGGCTTTCGATGCCGCCGACGAGTACCTGCTTGCGCAGCTGCACGAACAGGCCCCACGGGCCGAGTGCCGGGTGCTGGTGCTCAATGACAGCTTCGGCGCCCTGGCCGCCAGCCTGGCGGGCAAGCTGCAGGTAGTCAGCAGTGGCGATTCGCATCTGGCGCACCTGGCCCTGGAAAAGAACCTGGCACGCAACGGCCTGCCATTTGACAGTGTGCCGTTCGTGCCGGCCAGCGAACACTGGCAAGGCCCGTTCGACCGGGTGCTGGTGCGCGTGCCCAAGACCTTGGCCCTGCTCGAAGAACAACTGATTCGCCTGCAAGGCCACCTGGCGCCCGGTGCGCAGGTGATTGCAGGGGCGATGATCAAGCACCTGCCACGGGCGGCCGGTGACCTTATGGAGAAGTACATCGGCCCGGTGCAAGCCTCGCTGGCGCAGAAAAAGGCCCGCTTGCTGACCGCGACGGTAGCCGAGCGGCCGGTCGCCCGCTCGCCCTACCCTAGCCGCTACCGCCTCGACGCGCCGGCGCTGGAGCTGGAGCTGCTCAACCATGCCAACGTGTTCTGCCGTGAGGGGTTGGATATCGGCACGCGGGCATTCCTGCCGCACCTGCCCCGCGAACTGGGCCGCGCGCGGGTGGCGGACCTGGGCTGCGGCAACGGGGTATTGGCGATCGCCAGCGCCCTGGCCAACCCGGATGCCCAGTACACTCTGGTCGACGAGTCGTACATGGCGGTGCAATCGGCGCGCGAGAACTGGCAGGCCGCGCTGGGCGAACGCCCGGCAGTGTTCGAGGCAGCCGATGGGTTGGCGGGGTTGGAGAAGCAGTCGCTGGACGTGGTGCTGTGCAACCCGCCGTTCCACCAGCAGCAGGTGGTGGGTGACTTCCTCGCCTGGCGGATGTTCCAGCAGGCGCGTGAGGCGTTGGTGGTAGGCGGTGCGCTGTATATCGTGGGTAACCGGCACCTGGGCTATCACAGCAAGCTGGCGCGGTTGTTCCGGGGGGTGGAGCAGGTGGCGGCTACGCCCAAGTTCGTCATCCTTAAAGCCCGTAAGTAAGTCTGTACCGGCCCTATCGCCGGCAAGCCAGCTCCCACAGGTACTGCACTGCATTCAAGGGCAGTGCAGTACCTGTGGGAGCTGGCTTGCCGGCGATAGGGCCAGAACAGGCTTGCCTCAATGGGTGGTCAGCCCCGCTGCCCCCATGAACAGGCGCATCACGTAGGCCGCCACGCCGAGGGCCGCCACGCTCATTGCCCAGATCAACAGCAGCCAGCCCAGGCGCTGCCACAGGGGTTTCTTCTCGTCCAAGCCATGCTTGCCTGTCATCATGCGGCCCTCCTAGTGATAGCCGTCTTCATGGGTCACCTTGCCGCGGAACACGTAGTAGCTCCAGAAGGTGTACATGAGGATGAACGGCAGGATGAACAGTGTGCCCACCAGCATGAAACCCTGGCTCTGCGGTGGCGCCGCGGCATCCCAGATCGAGATCGACGGCGGGATTATGTTCGGCCACAGGCTGATGCCCAGGCCGCTGTAGCCGAGGAAGATCAGCACCAACGTCAGCAGGAACGGCGTGTAGTGCGCATTGCGCGCCACCGCCTTGAGCAACCCGTAGAAGGTTACCAGCACCAGGATCGGCACCGGCATGAACCAGACCAGGTTAGGCATGCTGAACCAGCGCTCGGCGATCTGCGGGTAGGCAATCGGTGTCCACAGGCTGACGATGCCGATCACCACCAGCAGCACCAGCGCCAGCGGCCGGGCGATGTCGTGCATCTTCTGCTGCAGCGACCCTTCGGTCTTCATGATCAGCCAGGTGCAGCCCAAAAGGGTGTAGGCAACGATCAGCCCCAGGCCGCAGAACAGGCTGAACGGGGTCAGCCAGTCAAGGGTGCCACCGGCGAAGTGCCGGTCGACCACTTTGAAGCCTTCGAGGAAGGCACCCAGCGCCACGCCCTGGAAGAAGGTGGCGACCAGAGAGCCCCAGATGAACGCCTTGTCCCAGATGTGGCGCTTGTCGGCCTTGGCCTTGAAGCGGAACTCGAAAGCCACGCCGCGGAAGATCAGGCCAATCAGCATGAGGATCAATGGCAGGTACAGTGCCTCCAGCACCACCGAGTAAGCCATCGGGAACGCTCCGAACAGCCCGGCACCACCCAGCACAAGCCAGGTTTCGTTACCGTCCCATACGGGGGCGACGGTGTTCATCATCACATCGCGGTCATGCTCGCCCTTCACGAACGGGAAAAGCATGCCGATCCCCAGGTCGAAACCATCCATCACCACGTACATCATGACGCCGAAGATGATGATCACGGCCCAGATCAGCGGAAGGTCGATACCCATGGCTCAGTTCCCCTTGCTCAGGCTGGCAGAGTTGGCCTCGTGGCCATCATCGGCGGCGGACAGCGGCCGCGCCGGGGTGCGTTTGGTGCCAGGGCCACCAGGGTTGTGCTCGTCACCCTCACCGGTCTGCGGCCCTTTGCGCACCAGGCGCATCATGTAGCCAAGGCCGGTGCCGAACAGTGCGAAGTACACCACCACGAATGCCACCAAGGTGAAGCCGAGCTGGGCGTAACTGTGGTTGGACACACCGTCTGCGGTGCGCATCAGGCCATACACCACCCAGGGCTGACGGCCGATTTCGGTGGTGAACCAGCCGGCCAGCAGCGCGATCAGCCCGGAAGGCCCCATCCACAAGGCCAGGTGCAGGAACGGCCGCGAGGTGTAGAGCGTGCCGCGCTTGCGCAGCCAGAGGCTCCACAGGCCGACGAAGATCATCAGGAAGCCCAGCCCGACCATGATCCGGAACGACCAGAAGACGATGGTCGAGTTGGGCCGGTCTTCGGGCGGGAACTCCTTCATCGCTGGCACCTGCTTGTCCAGGCTGTGGGTCAGGATCAGGCTGCCGAGCGCCGGGATCTCGAGCTTGAAGCGAGTGGTTTCGGCCTGCATGTCGGGGATACCGAACAGAATCAGCGGGGTTGGCTCGCCGGGCACATTCTCCCAGTGGCCTTCAATCGCGGCGATTTTCACCGGCTGGTGCTTGAGGGTATTGAGGCCATGGAAGTCACCGATCACCGCCTGGATCGGGGCGACGATCAGCGCCATCCACATGGCCATCGACAGCATCTTGCGCACCGCCGGGTTGTCACGCCCGCGCAGCAGGTGCCAGGCCGCCGAGGCACCGACGAAGAACGCGGTGGCGACGAACGCGGCAGTGGCCATGTGCATCAGGCGGTAGGGGAACGAGGGGTTGAATACCACCGCCAGCCAGTCCACCGGCACCACCCGGCCATCTATGATCTCGTGGCCTTGCGGGGTCTGCATCCAACTGTTGGAGGCGAGGATCCAGAAGGTCGAGACCAGGGTGCCGAGCGCAACCATCACCGTGGAGAAGAAGTGCAGGCCACGGCCGACGCGGTTCCAGCCAAACAGCATGACCCCCAGGAAGCCAGCCTCGAGGAAGAACGCGGTCAGCACCTCGTAGGTGAGCAGCGGGCCGGTAATGGCGCCGGCGAAGTCGGAGAAGCGGCTCCAGTTGGTACCGAACTGGTAGGCCATGACCAGGCCGGAGACCACGCCCATGCCGAAGTTGACGGCGAAGATTTTCGACCAGAAGTGATAAAGGTCACGGTAGACCTGGTTGTTGGTCCGCAGCCAGAGGCCTTCGAGGACTGCCAGGTAGCTCGCCAGGCCAATGGTGATGGCCGGGAACAGGATATGGAACGACACGGTAAAGGCAAACTGCATTCGGGCGAGCTCTAGGGCCTCTATTCCGAACATGGTGCTTCCTCTTCAGATAATCCGGCGTCCGGGCCGCTGGCCCAATCGCCCACTGCCCCCACGGTAGTCGAGTGCGGCGCGTTGGAATTGTTCTGTTCGATCGCAGGGATTTCGGCCCGAGGGCCCGATCGTTACATCTGGAACGATTGACCCAGATCAACGATTGATAGGAAGCATAGTCCTGAATGGCCCGCCGGGCCGTGTGGTTGATTGCCGCGTGACCGGTTGCCCCACCCCCTTTCATGACGCGTGAAAAAGTGCCGACCCCGGCAAACAGTAACTGTTTGTTACAAACAGATGATACGCTGCGCACCCCTCTACTGCGCCGAGGCCCCTGGTTTCCGATGTCCGATTCCGCACCGCAGTTGTTGCGTCACCACCGCCCTTTCCTGGCCTTCTGGCTAGCCCGTGTGTTCACCGCCAGCGGCTTCCAGATGCTCACCGTGGCCATTGGCTGGCACCTCTACCAGTTGACCGGCAACGTGCTGGACCTGGGCCTGGTCGGCCTGGTCGAGTTCGCCCCACGGGTGCTGTTCATGCTGCACACCGGGCATGTCGCCGACCGCTATGACCGGCGCAAGGTCGCTGCGCTGTGCCAGAGCCTGCAGGGGCTGATTGCCCTGGCATTGGCGCTGGGCAGCGCCACCGACAACGTCACCCGCGAGCTGATCTTCGCCCTTGCCTTCCTGCTCGGCGCCACGCGTTCGTTCGAAATGCCGGCGACCCAGGCGCTGCTGCCAAACGTGGTACCGGCCGGGCTGTTCCCACGCGCGGTGGCGGCTTCCGCCTCGGCCACCCAGTCGGCAACCATCGTGGCACCGGCGGTGGGCGGCTTCCTGTATGCCTTCGGCAGCATCTGGGTATACGGCCCCACCGTGGCCCTTTACGCCATCGCCTGCGTGCTGACCCTGAGCC
This sequence comes from Pseudomonas sp. TE3-3-F2023, assembly GCF_036784815.1. Classification (NCBI taxonomy): domain Bacteria; kingdom Pseudomonadati; phylum Pseudomonadota; class Gammaproteobacteria; order Pseudomonadales; family Pseudomonadaceae; genus Pseudomonas; species Pseudomonas sp. TE3-3-F2023. The sequence continues at coordinate 5,688,471 of NZ_CP145113.1, forward strand.
TGCAGGCACGCGGCCAGGTGGCCCAGCGCGGGCGCGCCAGCATTGAATCGCTGCTGGCCGGCATCCGCTTCATTCGCAGCCGGCCCGACATCCTCGGCGCCATCTCACTGGACCTGTTCGCCGTGCTGCTGGGCGGGGCCACCGCGCTGCTGCCGGTGTTCGCCAAGGACATCCTGCTGACCGGCCCGCTGGGCCTCGGCCTGCTGCGCTCGGCGCCAGCGGTGGGGGCGTTGCTGATGTCGCTGTGGCTGGCGCGCTTCCCGTTCGAGCGCAACGTGGGGCGGACCATGTTCACGGCAGTCGGTGTATTCGGCGTGGCGACCATCGCCTTTGGCCTGTCGACCTCGTTCTGGTTCTCGCTGGCGGTGCTGGTGGTGCTGGGCGCAGCGGACATGATCAGCATGGTCATCCGCGGCGCCTTCGTGCAGCTGGAGACGCCGGATGAAATGCGCGGGCGGGTGAGCGCGGTTAACGGCTTGTTCATTGGTGCTTCGAACCAGCTCGGCGAGTTCGAATCGGGGGTGACGGCGCACTGGTTTGGGACGGTGCCGGCGGTGGTGCTGGGTGGAGTGGGCACTCTGGTGGTGACGGGGGTGTGGATAAGACTGTTCCCCACACTGGCCAAGCGGGACCGGTTGCATAACGGTTGATCGCTCGCCTGTGCCGGCCCTTTCGCGGGCTTGCCCGCTCCCACAAGGACCGCACCGCCCTCAGGCCCTGCGGTGTCCCTGTGGGAGCGGGCAAGCCCGCGAAAGGGCCGGTACAGGCTATAGAGAAACCATTCCCCAACGGCGATAGGCCCCCGCCAAGCATGCTGGTATGATGCGCGGCTTTTTTCCGCCCCACACAAAACCACGGCAACCGGTACGGTCTGTGCTTTGCTGATGGGGTCGATACATTCATGGCGCCGGGGGCGCCTCGGGGAGCGGGCATGCTGGAAAGGCTGTTTCAACTAAAAGCACACAACACCAACGTGCGCACCGAGATTCTCGCGGGCGTCACCACCTTCCTGGCCATGGCCTACATCCTGTTCGTCAACCCGAGCATCCTCGGCGAGACCGGCATGGACAAGGGCGCGATCTTCGTCGCGACCTGCCTGGCTGCGGCCATCGGCTCCGTGACCATGGGCCTGATCGCCAACTACCCGATCGCACTGGCGCCGGGTATGGGCCTGAACGCGTTCTTCACCTACACCGTGGTCCTGCACATGGGCCACACCTGGCAGGTGGCACTGGGTGCGGTGTTCCTGTCGGCGGTGATGTTCTTCCTGCTGTCGATCTTCCGCATCCGCGAATGGATCGTGAACAGCATCCCGCTGCCGCTGCGTTCGGCCATTGCCGCGGGTATTGGCCTGTTCCTGGCGCTGATCGCCCTGCATAACGCAGGCATCGTCGTCGACAACCCAGCCACCCTGGTAGGCCTGGGCGACCTCAAGCAGCCAGCACCGATCCTCGCCACCCTGGGCTTCTTCCTGATCGTCGGCCTCGAGTCGCTGAAAGTGCGCGGCGCGGTGCTGATCGGCATTCTCGCCGTGACCATCGCCTCGATCCTGATGGGCGTGACGCCTTTCGGTGGCGTGGTCTCGATGCCGCCATCGCTGGCCCCGACCTTCCTGCAACTGGACATCGCCGGCGCACTGGACGTGGGCCTGGTCAGCGTGATCTTCGCCTTCCTGTTCGTCGACCTGTTCGACAACTCCGGCACCCTGATCGGCGTGGCCAAGCGCGCCGGGCTGATGGGCAAGGACGGCCACATGCCGAAGATGGGCCGCGCCCTGATCGCCGACAGCACCGCCGCCATGGCCGGCTCCCTGCTGGGCACCTCGACCACCACCAGCTACATCGAATCCGCCGCGGGCGTGAGCGCCGGTGGCCGTACCGGCCTGACCGCTATCGTGGTCGCCATGCTGTTCCTGCTGGCGCTGTTCTTCGCCCCGCTGGCCGGTAGCGTGCCGGCCTTCGCCACCGCCCCGGCGCTGCTGTTCGTCGCGGTGCTGATGGCCTCGGGCCTGGCAGAAATAAACTGGGACGACGTCACCGAAGCCGCACCGGTGGTAGTGACCGCCCTGGCCATGCCGCTGACCTATTCGATCGCCAACGGCATCGCCTTCGGCTTCATTTCCTGGACCGCCGTCAAGCTGATCTCCGGCCGCCACCGCGACCTGAATCCGGCCTTGGTGATCCTTTCCATCCTGTTCGTCATCAAGCTGGGCTGGTTCAACGCATGAGTGCTGCTTTCGACCCCTCCTCCTACACCACCCAGCTGGACGCCAAGGTGGCCCGGCTGCGCGAGCTGCTGGCGCCGTTCGGCGCGCCGGAGCCGGCTGTTTTCGACTCGCCGCGCGAGCATTACCGCCTGCGCGCCGAATTCCGCCTGTGGCGCGAGGATGGCCAGCGCCACTACGCCATGTTCGCCCCGGGCGAGAAGCACAAGGCGATCCTGATCGACGACTTCCCCATTGCCAGCCAGCGCATCAATGCACTGATGCCGCGCCTGAAGGCGGCCTGGCAGGCCAGCGAAGAGCTGGGCAACCGCCTGTTCCAGGTGGAGTTCCTCACCACCCTGGCTGGCGATGCCATGGTCACCCTGTGCTACCACCGCCCGCTGGACGAGGCCTGGGAAACGGCCGCACGGCAGCTGGCCGAAGAGCTGGGCGTGAGCATCATCGGCCGCTCCAAGGGCAAGCGCCTGGTCATCGGCCGTGACTACGCGGTGGAAAGACTCGAAGTCGCTGGTCGTGTGTTCAGCTACCGCCAGCCGGAAGGCGCGTTCACCCAGCCCAACGGCGCGGTGAACCAGAAGATGCTGAGCTGGGCCTTCGAGGCCATCGGCGAGCGCGACGACGACCTGCTGGAGCTGTACTGCGGCAACGGTAACTTCACCCTGCCGCTGGCCACCCGCGTGCGCCAGGTGCTGGCCACGGAGATCAGCAAGACGTCGGTCAATGCCGCGCTGAGCAACCTTGATGAGAACGCAGTGGATAACGTGCGGCTGGTGCGCCTGTCGGCAGAAGAGCTGACCCAGGCACTGAATGAGGTTCGGCCATTCCGCCGGCTGGAAGGCATCGACCTGAAGAGCTACGAGTTCGGTACGGTGTTCGTCGACCCGCCGCGGGCGGGGATGGACCCGGATACCTGCGAGCTGACCCGGCGTTTCGAGCGGATCCTGTACATCTCGTGCAACCCGGAGACACTGGCGGCGAACATTGCCCAGTTGCAGGACACCCACCGCATTGAGCGGTGTGCATTGTTTGACCAGTTCCCCTATACCCACCATATGGAGAGTGGGGTTCTGCTAGTTCGGCGCTGACCTTCAGACAGCCGGGGCTGCTTTGCAGCCCATCGCCGGCAAGCCAGTTCCCACTCCGACCGCGCTGCCCTCAAGGCCTGTGCAGTCCCTGTGGGAGCTGGCTTGCCGGCGATGGGCCGCAAAGCGGCCCCAGCCTTCACTCAGAAGTCGAAGAACACCGTCTCCCCTTCCCCCTGAATACGGATATCGAAGCGATACGCCGTCTTCCCGTCCACCTCGCAACGCTTGGCCACCAAGGTCTCGCGCCGCTGCGGCTGCTCGATCAGGTTGAGCACCGGGCACTTGGCATTGGCCTCGGCCTCGTCATCGAAATACAGGCGCGTGTGCAGGTGGATGTTGATCCCCCGGGCAAACAGGCTGATGTTGATGTGCGGTGCCATTGGCACACCGGCGGCGTTTTTCACCACACCTGGCTTCACCGTATGCGCCGTCCACTCACCTGCGTCAAAGGTGGTAGCCGTGCGGCCAAAGCTGTTGAAGGCGTTTTCCAGGTTGTAGGCATCCTGGTACTCACCGTTGGCGTCGGCTTGCCAGAGCTCCAGGAACGAGTCCCGCACCAAGTGGCCATTGCCGTCATACACGTGGCCGATCAGCAGAATATGCTCGCCGGGCGCGTCCGGCTTGGCCAGGCGGTTCCAGATTTCCTGGTCGCGGGTCGGGTTGCCGGCCGCTTCCAGGGCCAGGCCGATGTGCACGTAGGGGCCGGCGGTCTGCGAAGGGGTTTCCGGCAGCAGTTCGATTGGCATGGCGGGGTCCTCAGCAGTTTTCGAAGTGGGTCTTGCGCTGGCCGCGCAGCACGATGTCGAAGCGGTAGGCCAGGCAGTCCATCGGGTTGGCGTTGCTCATGTCGAGCTTGGCGATCAACTGCTGCACGGCTTGCGGGTTGGCGATCGACTTGACGATCGGGCACATCGGGATCAGCGGGTCACCCTCGAAGTACAGCTGGGTGATCAACTTGGTGGCGATCGACGGGCCGCTGATGGCGAAGTGGATGTGCGCCGGACGCCAATCGTTCGGGCCGTTGCGCCATGGGTACGGGCCCGGCTTGATGGTGCGGAAGCTGTAGTAGCCATCACGGTCGGTCAGGCAACGGCCGACGCCACCGAAGTTCGGGTCCAGCGGCGCCAGGTAGCGGTCGTTCTTGTGACGGTAGCGGCCACCGGCGTTGGCCTGCCACATTTCCACCAGGGTGTTCGGCACAGGCTTGCCGTACTGGTCGACGACACGGCCGGCGACGATGATTCGCTCGCCGATCGGCAAGCCGCCGTTGTTGAAGTTCAGCAGCAGGTCATGGTCATGGGCGCCGAAGCCCAGGTGGGAAAAGTCCGGGCCGGTGGTTTCGCTGATCGATTGCGGAATGCTGACCAATGCCTGGCGTGGCGAGCGGGCAATAGAAGTCTTGTAGTCAGGCGTAAGGGCTTTCGGGTGCCAGTTGCGATCACGGATCACGAAGCGGCTGTTGTCCTGGGCGGGCATGCCGGTTTCCTCTCTTGGAATTATGGAAATGCGCGGGGGGTGATTTGACACCCTTTCGCGGGCAAGCCCGCTCCCACATGCAGTTTCAGGCAGGTCGCGCGCAATGAATATTGAAATCAGCCACACCAAACATAACCATTTGGTTATGCATAAGCATCTTGGCCTGACACTCGCCGCCGTCGTGGACTAATCTTTGTCTTCTTGTTTCACGCTCCGGAGAGCATTCATGGATTGGCGAAAAGGCCGACGCAGCGACAATGTGGTCGATGCCCGAGGCGAAGGTGGTGGCGGCGGCATGCGTTTCGGCGGCGGCAAGGGGCTGGGGCTTGGTGCGGTGCTGCTGATTGTCGGCATCGGCTGGCTCACCGGCCAGGACCCGCTGCAGATTCTTGGCCAGCTCGCCGGCCAGATGGAGCAGCAACAACAGCAGGCGCCCAGCAGCGCGGGCGGCAAAGCCCCGCCGGCCAACGACCAGCAGGCCGAGTTCGTCGCCTCGATCCTGGGCGATACCGAAGACACCTGGAAAGCCCTGTTCGCCGAGGGCGGCAAGCAGTACCGCGACCCCAAGCTGGTGCTGTTCAGCGGCCAGGTCAATTCGGCCTGTGGCTTTGCCTCGGCGGCGGTGGGGCCGTTCTACTGCCCGGCAGACCAACGGGTCTACCTGGACATGTCTTTCTTCCGCGAAATGGAAACCCGCTTCGCCGCAGCCGGCGATTTTGCCCAGGCCTACGTGATCGCCCACGAAATCGGCCATCACGTGCAGACCCTGCTGGGCGTGTCGGCCAAAGTCGATGCCGCGCGCCGCAGTGGGCAGCGCATGGAAGGTGACAATGGCCTGCTGGTGCGCCAGGAGCTGCAGGCCGACTGCCTGGCCGGGGTATGGGCCTACCAGGCCCAGAAGCGCCTGAACTGGCTGGAACCGGGTGACGTCGAAGAGGCGCTGAACGCGGCCAATGCCATTGGCGATGACCGCCTGCAGCAGCAGGGCCGCGGACGCGTGGTACCGGACTCGTTCACCCATGGCACCTCGGCGCAGCGGGTGCGCTGGTTCAAGACAGGGTTTGCCGAGGGTGAGGTGAACCGCTGCGATACCTTCAGTGCACGCAACCTTTGAATAACTTCGCAAACCGACGCGATCCCTGTGGGAGCGGCTTTAGCCGCGAACACCGGCAAAGCCGGTGCCATCCACCGCGTCGCCCGCGAAGGGCTGCAAGGCAGCCCTCAATCAAGCCAGTTACAAATCTGCTGAAAAAGCGTTTCAGCTTCCTACATCACTGCCGATAACCCCTGCACGAATCAGCGGGCATCCAGAACAACAACGCCTGGCGATCGAAGATCAAGCGAGCGAAAACAACTTCTGGAGAGCGTGCATGAACAGCTGGTTCGCCAACATCAGCGTCAACCTCAAACTCGGCCTGGGCTTTGGCCTGGTACTGATCCTCACCGGCCTGCTGGCCCTGACCGGCTGGACCAGCCTGGGCAGCCTGATCGACCGCAGCAACTGGATGGGCGATATCGGCCAGCTCAACAAGGACCTGACCGACCTGCGCATTGCCCGCCTGCAGTACATGATCGCCAACGGCGACGATGCCGCCGCCGCCAACACCCAGACCAAGCTGGACGCCTTCAGCAAACAGCAGGCCTACCTGGCCAGCACCTTCAAGAGCCCGGAAAACATCAAGCTGCTGGGTGAACTGGGCGAGACCATCAGCGCCTACAAGGTGTCGCTGAACAAGATGCGCCAGGGCTACGACGCCACCCGCACCGCGCGCACGGCCATGGACGGTTCGGCCAGCCGCGCCGACCAGGCCATGGACGCTCTCAGCCAGGAAGTCATGGCGCGCCCCGAAGCCGACAGCGTGCGCCTGGCCCAGTATCAGTTGATCAGCAAGGCCCGCCAGCAACTGCTGCAGGTGCGCATCGATGTACGCGGCTACATTGCCGAAAACAGCGCCGCCAACGAGCAGGCCGCCCTGCGCCAGCTGGACACCGCCCTGGCCGAAATCGACAACCTCAAGCGCCAGCTGCCGGCTGAAGACACACGCCTGCAACAGTTCGAGGGCTCGGTGCTGGCCTACCGTGACGCCGTGCGCCAGTTCCGCGATGCGGTCGCCAACATCACCACTGCGCGCGCCGAAATGACCGTGCAGGGTGCCGACATCGTCAAGCGCAGCGACGCGCTGTACCAGATCCAGCTGCAGCGCCGTGACATCGAGAGCACCCAGGCCCGCAGCCTGCAGGCCATCGCCACGCTGCTGGCGCTGCTGGTCGGCGTGCTGGCGGCAGTGCTGATCACCCGGCAGATCACCCGCCCGCTGCGCGACACCATGGTGGCAGTGGAGAAGATCGCCAGCGGCGACCTCACCCAGCACCTGCGTGTCACCCGTCGCGACGAACTGGGCGTACTGCAACAAGGCATCGCCCGCATGGGCACCACTTTGCGCGAGCTGATCAGCGGCATCCGCGACGGCGTCACCCAGATCGCCAGCGCTGCCGAGGAATTGTCGGCTGTGACCGAGCAGACCAGCGCCGGCGCCAACAGCCAGAAGGTCGAGACCGACCAGGTTGCCACCGCCATGCACGAAATGGCCGCTACCGTTCAGGAAGTGGCACGCAATGCCGAACAGGCCTCGCATGCCGCCACCGGCGCCGATGACGAAGCCCGTGCCGGCGACCGCGTGGTGGGCGAAGCGATTGGCCAGATCGAGCGCCTGGCCGAAGACATGCACCGATCCACCGAAGCCATGAACCTGCTACAGCAGGAAAGCCAGAAGATCGGCAGCGTGATGGACGTGATCAAGTCGGTGGCCGAACAGACCAACCTGCTGGCGCTGAACGCAGCGATCGAGGCGGCGCGTGCCGGCGAGGCCGGCCGTGGTTTTGCCGTGGTCGCCGATGAAGTACGCGGCCTGGCCCAGCGCACACAGAAATCCACCGAAGAAATCGAAGAGCTGATCGCCAGCCTGCAACATGGGACCCAGCAAGTGGCTACGGCCATGCACGGCAGCCGAACCCTGACCGACAGCAGCGTCGAGCTGGCGCGCAAGGCCGGGGCCTCGCTGGAGAGCATCACCAGCACGGTGTCGAGCATCCAGTCGATGAACCAGCAGATCGCCGCAGCAGCGGAGCAGCAGAGTGCGGTGGCGGAGGAGATCAGCCGCAGCATCCTGAATGTGCGCGATGTGTCGGAGCAGACGGCGGCGGCCAGTGACGAGACGGCGGCGTCCAGCGTGGAGCTGGCGCGGTTGGGTGGGCAGTTGCAGACGTTGGTCAGCCAGTTCCGCGTCTGACCTGAAGACCCTGGGGCCGCTTTGCGGCCCATCGCGACACAAGGCCGCTCCTACAAGGGACAGCGATCTCCTGTAGGAGCGGCCTTGTGTCGCGATAGGAGGGCAAAGCCCTCCCAGCGATGGAACAGGTATTACTTGACGATCATCCCTACCCCACGCCCACGCGGATCCGAAGCGGTCTCCAGCTTCGTCCCATCAACCCGGATCGCCTGGATATCCCCCATCTCCCAGCCCTGGTCCTCCAGCACATAGCCCATCTTCTTCAGTTCATCGGCCACCGGCCCGGTCAGCGGCGCATAGCTGTCGAAGTAGATGGTGTCCTTGGGCAGCAACTGATGGTGCACGCGCTGCGCCGCCACTGCCTTGTCCAGCGGCATGCCGTAGTCGTACAGGTTGTTCATTACCTGGAAGATCGAGGTGAAGATCCGCGAGCCACCCGGTGTACCGATGACCAGCTCGACCTTGCCATCGCGGGTCATCAGGCTGGGGCTCATGGACGACAGCATGCGCTTGCCCGGGGCGATGGCATTGGCATCGCCGCCAACCACACCAAAGGCGTTCGCCGCCCCCGGCTTGGCGCTGAAATCGTCCATCTCGTCGTTGAGCAGGAAGCCGGCGCCTTTCACCACCACACCACTGCCGTAGTCGAGGTTGAGGGTGTAGGTGTTGCTGACCGCATTGCCCTGCTTGTCTACGATCGAGAAGTGCGTGGTCTGGTGCGGTTCCAGGCCAGGCTTGACCTTGTCGGTGTCTGAAATGGCCTTCGGGTTGACCTGCGCGGCGCGCTTGGCCAGGTAGTCCTTGGCCACCAGCTGATCCACCGGCACTTTGGTGAAGCCTGGGTCACCAAGGTAGTCGGCGCGGTCGGCGAACACGCGCTTCTCGATCTCGGCCAACAGGTGTATGTACTGCGCCGAGTTGTGCGCCACACCCTTGAAGTCCGCCGCGCGGTTTTCCTTGATGCCCAGCAGCTGTGCCAGGGCGACACCACCGGAGCTTGGCGGTGGCGCGGTGTACACCACATTGCCACGCCAGCTCACGGCCATCGGCTCACGCCATACTGCCTTGTAGTCCTTGAGGTCCTGCTTGGTGATCAGGCCCTTGTCGGCCTGCATCTGCGCCACCAGCAGGTCGGCGGTCTTGCCCTGGTAGAACTCGCTCACGCCCTTGTCGGCGATACGTTCCAGGGTCTGGGCCATTTCCGGTTGCTTGAACAGCTCGCCGACCTTCATGTTTCCGAAGTAGTCGTTGAAATTGGTCGCGGTCTTGAACATGCCTTGGGCATCGTTGCGGTATTGGTACTGCTTTGCCGCCACCTTGAAGCCGTTTTTCGCATAGCCGATGGCCGGGGTCAGCAGCTCGCTCCAGGGCAGCTTGCCGAACTTCTGGTGCGCCTCCCACAACCCCATCACCGTGCCCGGTACGCCAGCAGCGCGTGCCCCGACCAGGCTGAGGTTCTCGATGACCTCACCCTTTTCGTCCAGGTACATGTTGCGCGTGGCGGCCTGGGGCGCGACTTCGCGGTAGTCGAGGAAGTAGGGCTTGCCGTCGACGAACAGGGTCATGAACCCGCCACCACCGATGTTGCCGGCCTCGGGATAAGTCACCGCCAGGGTAAAAGCCGTGGCCACTGCAGCATCCACCGCGTTGCCGCCTTTCTTGAGGATGTCGGCTGCCACCTGTGCACCATATTGATCGGGCGCGGCCACCGCACCGCCCTCAAGGTTGGCGGCATGAACCGAGGAACAGCTCAGGATCGCGGCTGCGAGAGCCAGGTACTGGAACGGAGCAATACGCATGACACTTCCTTGGTGTTGTTTTTGTTGAGCAGTCAGTAAGGCCGAAGCGCTTCGACTGTGCAATCAACCGCAGGAAGTTTCGCCGCCTGTGGACAGGATCTGTCGCGTTCAGGCAACTCAGCTGGCGTACATTGCCAACTTGCGCTGGATGAAATCGAGGAAGCACTGGATACGCAGCGCCAGCTGGGTGTTGCGGTAGTACACCGCATGGATCGGCTGGCGGTAGCCGTTGTTGGCTTCGCTCAGCAGCACTTGCAGGCGCCCGGTGCGGATGTCCTCGTGGGTCATGAAGTGCGACAGGCTGACGATGCCCTCGCCGGCCAACGCCAGTTGGCGCAGGGTCTCGCCACTGGAGGCGATCAGCGCCGGGCGGATGCTCCAGCGGTCACCCTGGGCATGGCGCAGTGGCCATTGGTTGAGCGATTCGGGCTGGCTGAAGCCGAGCAGGCAGTGGCTGGCCAGGTCCTCGACCCGCTGCGGCGTGCCGTGCTGCTCGAGGTAGGCCGGGCTGGCCAGCACTTGTACCGGGCTGCACCCAAGGCTGCGCGCGTGCAGGCTGGAGTCGGCCAGTTCGCCGATGCGGATCGCCACATCGGTGCTCTGCTCCAGCAGGTCGATGATCAGGTCGTCGGTATTGAGTTCCAGTTCGATGCCAGGGTATTGGCGGCGAAACTCGCCGATCCACGGCAGGATGGCATGCAGCATGAACGGTGCAGCGGCGTTGATGCGCAGGCGCCCGGTAGGGGTCTGGCGATTCATGGACAGGCGCTCTTCCATCTCGTCCATCTGCTCCAGGATCAGCCGCGCGCGTTCGAGGAAGAAGCGGCCTTCCTCGGTCAGGTCCATGCGCCGGGTGGTGCGGTTGACCAGCGTGGTGCCCAGCTTGCCTTCGAGGCGCGACAGGGTACGGCTGACGGCGGACGGGGTCTGGCCTATCTGCTCGGCAGCGGCGGAAATCGAGCCGCTGTCGATGACGGCAACGAATACCTGGAGTTCTTCGGATCGGGTTTTCACATCTGCGCCTGTGGTTGGTCTCTGCAGGGATTAGATAGCCGCTTGTCGAGGCCAAGTCCAGCGGTGCCTGTACGGGCCTCTTCGCGGGGGAACCCGCTCCCACAAGTGCTGCACGGTTCTCAAAGACTGTGGAGTACCTGTGGCAGCGGGTTTACCCGCGAAGAGGCCGGCACAGGTAGAACCTTACCGTGCCTTGCCGAATACCTTGTCCAGGTGCGCCTCATAGGCCGCCAAGGCAGTCGGCACATCCGGCCGTTTCATCACATCCACCGCCAAAAAGGTCGGCAGCCCGGTCATGCCAAGGAACTGGTTGGCCTTGTGGAACGGGAAGTACACCGCATCCACCCCCTTGCCCTCGAAGAAATCGCTCGGGTCGTCGAATGCCTGCTGCGGTGCATTCCAGGTCAGCGAAAGCATGTACTGCTTGCCGTGCACCAGGCCACCGCTGCCATACTTTTGCGAGTGGTCCGCACGGGTACGGCCGTCGTTGGCATACAGGCTGCCGTGGCCTGCGGTGAATACCTCATCGATGTACTTCTTCACGGTCCATGGCGCGCCCATCCACCAGCCGGGCATCTGGTAGATCACCACATCAGCCCAGAGGAACTTCTCCACCTCTTCCTGGGCGTCGTAACCACCGTCGATGAAAGTCTGGCGCACATCGAAACCGGCCCGGTCCAGGTGAGCGATGGCCGCTTCGTGCAAGGTCGCGTTGAGGCGACCGTCAGAGTGAGCGAACTGTTTACCACCGTTGAGCAAAAGGATCTTCTTCATGCGGGCCTCGCGGAAAATTCAGGCCGGCAGATTAGAGGCTCGCGGGCGCGGGATACAGTAATGCATGGGCAAAATACAATTGCCCTGAAGTCACGAATTAACAATACATTTTTGCTTTAGAATCGCGTCACCTCCCATCAACGAGTAGCGACCCATGAGTGAGCAGTACGCCTTCATCCTCAAAGCCAAGACTCGCCCGGAAATGGCCGAAGCGTTCGAAACCCTGTTCCGCGCCTACGTCGAGCCAAGCCGCCAGGAACCGGGCTGCATCGAGTACCACATGCTGCGCGACAAGCAGGACCCGAGCCTGTTCGTGTTCTTCGAGGTCTGGGCCGACAAGGCCGCGCTGGATGTGCATTCGGCCCTGCCGCACATGACCGAGTTCTTCGAAAAACGCATGGACTACCTGGAACGCGATTTCGACATCCAGATGATCGACATGCTCAGTGCATCAAGCGCTAACCGCTGATCAGCAGATGGCCGCCGAGTGCGGCAAGGCCGATGAAGAAGCAGCGCTTGAACAGCAGCGCGCTGATGCGCTGACGCAGCCACTGGCCAGCCAGCATGCCGAGCAAGGCCGGCGCCAGCATCAGCAGCGAGGCACCCAGTGCCTGGCCACCCAGGGCATCCTGCCCGGCCAGGCCAACGGCCAAGGCCAGGGTCGAAACCGTGAACGACAGGCCCAGGGCCTGGATCATCTGTTCCCGGCTCAACCCCAGGCTCTGCAGGTAGGGCACCGCCGGTATCACGAATACCCCGGTCGCAGCCGTGATCACGCCCGTAACCAGCCCGCAAAGCGGCCCCAGCCAACGCTCCCGCCCCGGCGCCAGGCGCAAGCCCGGGCCGACCAGCCCGTACAGCGCATACAGCACCAAGGCCGCGCCCAGTGCATGCACGGCCCAAGGGCCGCTGTCGATCCCCAGCCAGGCGCTGCCCAGCAAGGTGCCAACGAAAATCAACACCAGCATTGGCCACAGGCGCACCAGCAAGCCCCGCAGGTGCCCACCACTGGCCAGCTGCCACAAGTTCGTGAGGGTCGAAGGCACGATCAGCAATGCCGCAGCCTGCGCCGGTGACATAGCCAGGCCCAGCAGGCCCATGGCGATGGTCGGCAGGCCTAGGCCGATCACCCCCTTCACCGCACCGGCCAGCAGGAAGGTCAGTATCACCAGCAGCGACAGCGCTGGGCCAATGTTCTGGTAAAAACCGAGCAAGGTATCCATGGGCCGATGATGGCGTGCGCCGGCCGGGCTGAAAATCTGCCATATACTCAGCCAGACTCTTGCCAGGACAGAGCCACATGCATTTCGACCTGATCGACCTCAGGCTTTTCCAGCACACCCTGGAGTGCGGCAACATCACCGCCGGTGCCGGCCGCAGCCATCTGTCGCTGGCAGCAGCCAGTGCACGCATCCGCGCCATGGAGGCATCGCTGGGCATCCCTTTGCTGGAACGCAACCGCCGTGGCGTGCAGCCAACCGCGGCCGGCCAGGCACTGCTACAGCATGCCCGGCTGATAACGCAGCAGGTCGAACGCCTGCAGTTCGACCTGAGCCAGTACGCGCAAGGGCAGCAAGGCCAGGTGCGCCTGCTGTGCAACACGGCGGCGCTCACGGAGTACCTGCCGGAACTGCTGGCCGGCTACCTGGCTGCAAACCCTGGGGTCAGCGTGGATGTGCAGGAGTTGCCGAGCCTGCGCATCGTGCAGTCGATTACCCAGGGCATGGCAGACCTGGGCATCGTTTCGACCGCCGCACCCAGCGCGCACCTGCAGACCCGGCCGTTTCGCGAAGACCCGCTGGTGCTGGTAACGCCGCAGCGCCACCCGCTGGCCAACGAGGTCGCGCCGAGCTTCATCGATAGCCTGGCCCATGGCTATGTCGGCCTGGGGGCTGGCAGTGCACTGGCGTTGTACCTGGAAGAGCAGGCGCTGGGCGAGGGGCGGCGCATGCGGGTTCGAGTGCGTGCCGAAGGGTTCGATGGCGTGATCCGCATGGTTGCGGGCGGAGCCGGAGTGGGGATTGTGCCGCTGGCTGCAGTGAAGCGTTGGCAAGGGGTGTTGCCGTTGCACTGGGTGGCCCTGACGGAACCATGGGCCAATCGCCAGTTGCTGGTATGCGCGCGCGACTTTGCGGCATTGCCGGGGTATGCCGCAGGGTTGGTGACCACCCTGACCTGCTGACGGCGTGGATGGCACGGGCTTCGCCCGTGTTCGCGGGTGAACCCGCTCCCACAGGATGTGTAGTATCTCTCGGATGGACGCTATAGCTATAGCTGTGGGAGCGGGTTTACCCGCGAAGAAGGCTCACACACAATGGCGCCGTAACGACCCACCGAAAAGGACCTTCCAGTGGCATCGATCTACCAGCTCAAACCGCGCTTCCAGGCCATGCTCCGTCCTGCTGTCCAGCGCCTCTATGACCGCGGTGTCACCGCCAACCAGGTCACCATCGCCGCCGCCCTGCTGTCAATCCTGCTGGGCCTGCTGCTGGCTGCCCTGCCCCATCTCACCTGGCTGTTCATTCTGGTGCCGGTCTGGATGCTGCTGCGCATGGCACTGAACGCGGTTGACGGCATGCTCGCCCGGGAGTTCGGCCAGCAATCCACCCTGGGCGCGTACCTCAACGAACTGTGCGACGTGATCGCCGATGCCGCGCTATACCTGCCCTTCGCCCTGCTGGCCGGTGTGTCGCCAACCTTGGTCGTACTCGTGGTGCTCAGCGCCACTTTCAGCGAATACGCCGGTGTCATGGGCCCGCTGGCCGGCGCCTCACGGCGTTACGACGGCCCAATGGGCAAGAGCGACCGGGCCTTCGCCTTCGGCGTGCTAGGTACCGGTGTCGCCTTTGGCCTGCTGAACGGCGCCTGGATCAACGGCTTGTTGCTGGTCATCCTCGCACTCTCGCTCTATACCCTCTACAACCGGGTTCGTCAGGGGCTGGCCGAAGCCCGCTGAGCCCACTGCCGTCGTAAAAGGATGTCGACCATGCGCCAAGCGCAAGCACTGCACTTCTCCACCCATGACGGCGTCGAGCTGCACTACCGTCACTGGCCTGCCACCCGTAACCAATACCAGCCACGCCGGGCCGTGGTGATGTTCCACCGCGGCCACGAACACGGCGGGCGCATGGCCCACCTGGCCGATGAGCTGGACATGCCGGGCTACGATTTCTTCGCCTGGGATGCCCGGGGCCACGGCCAGTCGCCGGGCGCGCGCGGCGACAGCCCGGGGTTCGCCACCAGCGTACGCGATGTGCAGACCTTCATCGAGCACATCCAGGCCCACCACGGCATTGCCGAACAGGACCTGGTGGTGCTGGCGCAGAGCGTCGGGGCCGTGCTGGTCGCCACCTGGGCCCACGACTACGCGCCGAAGGTGCGCTGCCTGGTGCTGGCCTCGCCAGCGTTCAAGGTCAAACTGTACGTGCCGTTCGCCCGCCCCGGCCTGAAACTGCTGAAGGGCCTGCGCGGCAACTTCTTCGTCAACAGCTACGTAAAGCCTCGCCTGCTCACCCACGACCCCGAACGGGTCATGTCGTATGTGGCCGACCCGCTGATCAGCCGGCCGATTTCGGTAACCATGCTGCTCGGCCTGTACGAAGCCGCCGACCGGGTAGTGGCGGATGCCCAGGCCATCCAGCTGCCGACCCAACTGTTGGTGTCCGGTGCCGACTTCGTGGTCGAACGCCAGCCGCAGGAACGCTTCTTCGAACGCCTGGGCAGTACGCGCAAGGAAATGCACATCCTGCCAGGCTTCTTCCACGACACCCTTGGCGAGCGTGATCGAGCCCATGCCTTGCGGCGTATCGAGCGGTTCGTCGAACATTGCTTCGCCAGCCCCGCCTCCCTGCCGTCGCTGCTCGATGCCGACAGGACCGGCGCCAGCTGCGCCGAGGCCGAAAGCCTGGCCGCACCGCTGCCGCGCAACTCGCCCCGCGACCTTTACTGGCGCGCTACCCGCGCCGGGCTGCGCCTGGGCAAGGGGCTGTCCGAAGGTGTGAAGCTGGGTTTCGATACCGGTTTCGATTCGGGCAGTACCCTGGACTACGTGTATCGCAACCGGCCGACCGGCAAAGGCAAGCTCGGCCGCCTGGTCGACCAGAACTACCTTGGCGCGATCGGCTGGCGCGGCATCCGCCAACGCAAGCTGCACGTAGAGGAACTGCTGCGCCTGGCAATCGCCCGCCTGCGCGAACAGCAGCGGCCGGTGCACATCGTCGATATCGCCGCCGGCCATGGCCGCTACATCCTCGAGGCCCTGCAGGAACTCGAACAACTGCCGGACTCGATCCTGCTGCGCGACTACAGCGACCTGAACGTGCAGCAAGGCAGCGCACTGATTGCCGAAAAGGGCCTGGCCGACATCGCCCGCTTCGTCCAGGGCGATGCCTTCGACCGCAAGAGCCTGGCCACCTTGGAACAACCGCCGACCCTGGCCGTGGTCTCCGGCCTGTACGAACTGTTCGCCAGCAACCAGTTGGTAGGCAACTCGCTGGCCGGCCTGGCCGATGCGCTGGAAGATGGCGGTTACCTGGTCTACACCGGCCAGCCGTGGCACCCGCAACTGGAAATGATCGCCCGCGCCCTCACCAGCCACCGCGGCGGCGAGGCCTGGGTGATGCGCCGCCGCAGCCAGGCCGAAATGGACCAGCTGGTAGAAGCGGCGGGGTTCCGCAAGCTGGCCCAGCGCATCGATGAATGGGGCATTTTCAGCGTCAGCCTGGCACAACGGGTGCGCTGAATGAGCCCATCACGCGAACCCGGGCTGATCCGTCGGGGCGTATTCTGGCTTCTGCTGCTGGGGCCGCTGTTTTTCCTCAGTTACGGGCTGGCGAACAACTACACGGCCGGGCGCAGCGATGTCGGCAGCCTGGTGTTCGGCTGGGAAAGCCGCATGCCGCTGTGGCCGTGGACGATCATCCCGTACTGGTCGATCGACCTGCTCTACGGCTTGTCCTTCCTGCTGCCGCGCACGCGCCAGGAAATGGACCGGCACGCGCTGGCGCTGCTCTGCGCGCAGCTGATCAGCGTCAGCTGCTTCCTGCTCTGGCCGCTGCGCTTCACCTTCGAGCGGCCGGAACTGGGCGGGGTGTTCGGCTGGATGTTCGATGTGCTGATGGGCTTCGACAAGCCGTTCAACCAGGCGCCTTCGCTGCATATTGCCCTGCTGGTGATCATATGGACGATGTTTGCCCGGCACGTGCAGCGCCAGCCCTGGCGTTGGCTGATGCACGGCTGGATGGCACTGATCGGGGTGTCGGTGCTGACCACCTGGCAGCACCATTTCATCGATGTGCCGACAGGGGCATTGGTGGGGTTCGTCTGCGTCTGGTTGTGGCCATATCGGGGGCAACTGCCCTGGCAGCAGGTGCACCTTGCGCGGGATGCCAAGCGCTGGCGGTTGGCGTTGTTCTATACAGTGGGTGGGCTGCTGTGCGCAGTGCCTGCCGTTACGCTGGGCGGCGCCTGGCTGTGGTTGACCTGGCCGGCCGTGTCGCTGGCTTTGGTGGCGCTGAACTATGGCGTGCTCGGCGCAGGCGGGTTTCAGAAAGGCGCCGATGGGCGCTTGTCGAATGCAGCCAGCTGGCTGCTGGCACCGTACCTGATTGGGGCGTGGGCCAACTCGCGGTTGTGGACCTGGCGGCACCCGCAGGCCGATGAAGTGTGTGATGGCGTGTACCTTGGGCGCGTTCCAGGGCATGGCGCGCAGTTCGCTGGGGTGGTCGATTTGTGCGCTGAGCTACCGTGTCATGTTCAGAACAGCGCCGCTCCCGCACAGGTCGCGGCCGCCATTGGCTACGCATGTTTTCCTACCCTGGACCTGATCGCCCCGGAAAGCCCATTGCTGCACCAGGCCGCCATCGCCATCGAACGCCTGCGCTCCCAAGGCCCGGTGCTGGTCTGTTGCGCCCTGGGCTATTCGCGCAGTGCCAGCGCTGTGGCCGCCTGGCTGGTGCTCACGGGCCGCTGCACCGATGCTCGCCAGGCCGAGGCGCTGATCCGCAAGGCCCGCCCCGGCGTGGTCCTGCGCAGCGCACACCGCCAGGCCTTGCAACAGCTAGGGACACAACCATGACGCTGTACGTGGTGGCCAGCCTGCTGGGCCGTGGCAAACAACTGGAACGCCTGTCGGACGGCCTCACCCTGCTGGCCCTGGCCTACGGCCTGGCACCCTTGCTGGGTGTGCGACTACTACCGCTGGCCAGCCTGCTGTGCATTGCGCTGCTGGTACTGGGCGTGCTGCACAAGTACTGGGCCATCCGTGTGGCCATCGATGCCCAACTGTTCGCCCATCTCGCCGCCAGCCGCGACCTGGCGGCGGACACCTTGGCCCTAGACCGAGCCTTGTACGAGCTGAATCTCAAACCGCAGGCCGCTGACTCCCGCGCCTGGCCTGCCCGCAGTCAGGCCGCCCTGGCCCTGTTGCGCCGTCAGGCAGTTTGCCTGGGCCTGCAGCTGTCGCTGGCCCTGGCTACCCTGCTGACACTGCCTTTGAAGGGATGACTACCGATCCATGCTCGCCAACCTGACCGCCTACCTCATCACTTCCGCCGCCCGCCTGATCACCGGCGCCCGCGCCCTGTGGCTGGGCTGCACGCCGCTGCCGGTGCAGCGCCTGTATTTCGCCAACCACAGCAGCCATGGCGACTTCGTACTGCTGTGGGCCTCGCTGCCGCAACCGCTGCGCAAGCGTACCCGTCCGGTAGCCGGCGCCGACTACTGGGCCAAGCCGGGTATTCGCGACTTTCTCATCCGCAAGGTCTTCAATGGAGTGCTGATCAACCGACAACACAGCGCCGGCCAGGGCAGCCCGCTGCAACCGATCCTCGAAGCCGTGGCCCAGGGCGACTCGCTGATCTTCTTCCCGGAGGGCACTCGCAATCTCGGCGACGAGCCGCTGATGCCGTTCAGGAGTGGGCTCTACCACCTGGCAGCAGCCAACCCAGAAGTCGAACTGGTGCCGGTATGGATCGCCAACCTCAACCGGGTAATGCCCAAGGGTCGTGCCTTGCCATTGCCGTTGTTGTGCACATTGAGCTTTGGCGAGCCGCTGCACCTGCAGGCGGATGAAAGCAAGCAAGCCTTTCTCGAGCGGGCCAGCCAGGCCCTGCTGAACCTGGCCCCCAAGGATGCCTGAGATGGATGACAACACCCTTTCCCTGTTCGCCGGCATCGGCGCCCTGCTGCTGCTCGCCAGCGTGATCGGCCGCCTGCTCAAATGGCGCGCCGGCCCGGCACCGCACGCGGTGATCGACAACCTCAACGCCCGCATCAACGCCTGGTGGGTGATGGTGCTGGTGATCGGCATCGCCTTCCTGTTCGGCAAGTACGGCGTGATCGTGCTGTTCTACGGCGTATCGTTCTATGCCTTGCGCGAGTTCATGACGCTCACCCCGACCCGGCGCAGCGACTACCCGGCGCTGGTGGCGGCGTTCTATGTGGCGCTGCCGGTGCAGTACGTGCTGATCGCCATGGACTGGTACGGGCTGTTCAGCATCTTCATCCCGGTGTACCTGTTCCTGTTACTGCCGATCCTGGCCAGCTTCGGCGGTGACACCACGCGCTTTCTCGAGCGCGCCTCGAAGGTGCAGTGGGGGCTGATGATCGCGGTGTACTGCGTGTCGTCGGTACCGGCATTGATGACCCTGGACATCCCGGGTTACGAGGGCCGCAACCTGCTGCTGATTGCCTGGCTGATCCTGGTGGTGCAGATCAGCGACGTGCTGCAGTACGTGTGCGGCAAGCTGTTCGGCAAGCACAAGGTAGCGCCCAACCTGTCGCCATCCAAGACCGTCGAAGGCCTCGCCGGCGGAGTGGCACTGGCCACCCTGATCGGCGCCCTGCTGTGCTGGATCACCCCGTTCACCTTCTGGCAGGCCGCGCTGATGGCGTTGGCGGTGAACGCCATGGGCTTCTTCGGCGGGCTGGTGATGTCGGCGATCAAGCGCGACCGTGGGGTGAAGGACTGGGGGCACATGATCGAAGGCCACGGCGGTATGCTCGACCGCATGGATTCGGTGTGCTTTGCCGCGCCGGTGTTCTTCCACTTTGTGCGGTATTGGTGGGCGTAGAACGTGTTCGCCTTGAACTTTACCCCCCTAGGGTATCGGTGCCGCCGGCCTGCTACTTGAGGTAAGACCGTAGCAACGTCGCCACCTTGTCCGCCTCGTCCTGCCGCTCCTCGGCACTCAGCCCGTCCGCCACCAGGTGTTCGCGGATATGCCCTTCCATCACTTCGGCCATGAGCCCGTTCACCGCACCGCGCACGGCGGCGATCTGCTGCAGGATAGCCAGGCAGTCCTTGTCCTGCTCCAGCGCTGTCTCCAGGGCGGCGGCCTGGCCTTTGATCTTGCGCACCCGGTTCAGCAGCTGCTTCTTGCTCTTCAGAGTATGTGCCATTGGGTTTCACACCATGCTAGGTATACTGGGGTATAGTATATTTCTCGATGTTCCGGGAGCATGATAAACCATGGCGACACAAACCTCAGACCGCTGGCAGCACAGCCACCAGTTCCATACCAGCAACCTGGGCGCCGAGCGCAGGACGCGCTTGGCCGTGTGGCTGACAGCCGTGATGATGGTGGCGGAAATTACCGGGGGATGGTTCTTCAATTCCATGGCATTGCTGGCCGACGGCTGGCACATGAGCTCCCACGCCCTGGCCCTGGGCCTGTCGCTGCTGGCCTACGCCGCCGCACGGCGCTATGCCGGCGACCGGCGCTTTGCCTTCGGCACCTGGAAGATCGAGATTCTCGGCGGCTACTCCAGCGCCCTTCTGTTGCTGGGCGTGGCCGGGCTGATGGCATTCCAGTCGGTGGAGCGCCTGCTGGCACCGGGGCCGATCCACTATGACGAGGCGATCTTCATCGCCGCAGTGGGCCTGGCCGTCAACCTGATCTGCGCCTGGCTGCTGCGTGACGACCATCACGATCATCACCACCATGGCCACGACCATCACCATGACCACGGCCACCACCACCACGACCTGAACCTGCGCTCGGCCTACCTGCACGTGATGGCCGACGCCGCGACTTCGGTGCTGGCTATCGTCGCCCTGCTGGCAGGCAAGTACTGGGGCGCAGGCTGGCTCGACCCGGTCATGGGCCTGGTCGGTGCGCTGCTGGTGGCGTTGTGGGCCCGCGGGCTGCTGCGCGATACCGGGCGGGTCCTGCTGGATGCAGAGATGGACGCGCCGGTCGTGGAAGAAATCCGCGAGGTGGTTGCGCAACTGCCGGTGCCGACCTGCATCACCGACCTGCACGTGTGGCGCGTGGGCAAGGACCAATACGCCTGCATTCTCGGCCTGGCCGCCCGGGCCGAACTCAGCGCCGACAGCGTGCGCAAAGCGTTGGGCGTACACGAGGAACTGGCGCACATCACCGTCGAGGTCAACCGCCTGGCATAGCGCGACCAGACAGCTGGACGTCGAGCCCAGGCAACTGCGGCTCGGCCAATGGCCCTATGGTGATGAGTCATTCAGCCAGTCACCAGGAGTTGTGCCATGTCCGATTTCATCACCGTCCTGCGCGAAACCTGCCCGACGCCGGTCGTGGACGCCACCAAGTGGAAGCGCATCGGCGGCGATCCGCACACCGTCAACCTCAACGCCTACCTGTCGGCCGATGGCAGCAAGATCATGGGCACCTGGATCTGCACCCCGGGCAAGTTCGAGGTCAATTACGAGAAGTGGGAGTTCTGCCACTTCCTCGATGGCTACTGCATCATCACCCCGGAAGGCGAAGAGCCGAAGCATCTTAAAGCGGGTGATGTGTTCGTGATCGAACCAGGGATGAAAGGCACCTGGGAAGTGGTCGAGACCGTGCGTAAGTACTTTGTCTTTGCCTGATTCCACAAACCACACATAGCCCTGTAGGAGCAGCCTTGTGCTGCGAAGAGGCCAGTCATGGCGACACATGTGCAGGGCCGGATCAGGCCTCTTCGCAGCACAAGGCTGCTCCTACGAGCTGATCCGAGCCCGGCATCCGGGCAAAAAAAATCGCGGATCAGACGCCCTTCCCTCTGGTGCGCAGTTACAGAGGAAGGCCGCCTGGCCCGCGATGAAGTCCTCGCTCGTCAATCCTTCTTGCGGTAACCCTCGACGATTGCCGAGAAGTCCTTGCCCCCCTCGCCGCGCAGGCTCATGGCCTGGTACAGCTGCTGGGCCACGGCCCCCAGGATCACCGGTTGATGCGCCTGGCGTGCAGCCTCGGTGGCCAGCCCCAGGTCCTTGAGCATCAGCTCGGCGCCAAACCCACCGGTGTACCCGCGCGACGCGGGCGCAGTCTCGATGATGCCCGGCCACGGGTTGTAGGTGTCCGAGCTCCAGCAACGCCCGGTCGAACTGTTGATGATCCCCGCCAGCACCTTGGTATCGATGCCCAGCGCGTTGCCCAGGGCCATAGCCTCGGACACGCCGATCATCGAGATACCCAGCAGCAGGTTGTTGCAGATCTTGGCGATCTGCCCGGTGCCGACTTCACCGCAGTGCACGATGTTGCGGCCCATCTGCTCCAGTACCGGCTTGAGGGTGGCGAACAACTCGGCGCTGGCACCGACCATGAAGGTCAGGGTGCCTGCCGCCGCGCCGCCAGTGCCACCGGACACTGGCGCATCGCCCATGTCCACGCCCTTGGCCGCTGCGGCCTTGGACACATCACGTGCAGTCTGCGGGTCGATGGTGCTGCAATCCACGGTGGGCGTGCCCGGGCGAATCCCCGCCAACACACCATCCTCGCTCAGGTACACGCTGCGCACATGCGCAGCGGCCGGCAGCATGGTGATCACCAGTTCGCTATTGGCCGCCGCGTCCTTGGGCGAAGGGCTGATTTGCCCACCCAGTTCTGCAAGCTCGGCCAGCACGGCCTTGTTCAGGTCGAACAGGTTCAGTTGGTGCCCGGCCTTGATCAGGTTGCGGGCCATGGGTGCGCCCATGTTGCCAAGCCCGATGAATGCGATACGCATGACTCTCTCCTTAGCGCAGGCTGATGGTGGTGTTCACACCGTCGTTGACACTGTCGTCATCGAACCAGCGGGCGGTGACGGTCTTGGTCTGAGTGTAGAACTGCACCACTTGCTTGCCGTACGGGCCGAGGTCGCCGAGCTTGGAACCACGCGAACCGGTGAAGCTGAAGAACGGTACCGGGACCGGGATCGGGATATTGATGCCGACCTGGCCGATGTCGATTTCGCTCTGGAACTTGCGTGCTGCCGCGCCGCTCTGGGTGAACAGGCCAGTGCCGTTGCCGAACGGGTTGGCGTTGACCAGGGCGATGGCCTCATCGAGGGTATCGACCTCCAGGGTCACCAGCACCGGACCGAAGATTTCCTGGGTGTAAACCTGCATGTCGGTCTTCACGCCCGAGAACAGGGTCGGGCCAATGAAGTTACCTTGCTCGTAGCCCGGTACCTGGACGCCACGGCCGTCGAGCTCCAGCTTGGCGCCTTCCTTGATGCCACTTTCGATCAGGCCCAGCACACGCTCCTTGGCGCGCTTGGAAACCACCGGGCCGACATCGGTGCCTGGCTCGCAACCGGCATTGACCTTCAGCTTGCTGGCCGCGTCCTTGATATCTGGCAGCCATTCGCGAGCCTTGCCCACCAGCACTGCCACCGAAGTGGCCATGCAGCGCTGGCCTGCTGCACCAAAGGCAGCACCGACCAGCGCGTTGACGGTTTGCGTGCGGTTGGCATCGGGCAGCACCACCGCGTGGTTCTTGGCGCCCATCATCGACTGCACGCGCTTGCCGTGCTGGCTGCCCAGGTTGTACACGTGGGTGCCCACTTCGGTAGAGCCGACGAAAGAAATCGCCTTGATGTCCTTGTGGGTGCAAATGGCATCCACCACTTGCTTGCCGCCGTGCACCACGTTGAGCACGCCAGCCGGTATGCCGGCTTCCAGCGCCAGCTCGACCAGCAGCATGGTCGACAGCGGGTCCTGCTCGGACGGTTTGAGCACGAAGGTGTTGCCGCAGACGATGGCCATCGGGAACATCCACAGCGGGATCATCGCCGGGAAGTTGAACGGAGTGATGCCGGCACATACACCGATCGGCTGGCGCAGGGTGTAGGTATCGACGCCGCCGGCGACGTTCTCGGCGAACTCGCCCATCTGCAGGGTGCCGATGGAGGCGGCATGCTCGACCACTTCCAGGCCGCGGAAGATATCGCCTTCGGCGTCGGCCAGGGTCTTGCCCTGCTCGGCACTGAGAACCTGGGCGATGCGTTTGGTGTGTTCGCGGATCAGCGCCTGCAGCTTGAGCATGATGCGCATGCGCGCGCCGATCGGCGTGTTGCGCCAGGTCTGGAAGGCACGTTGGGCAGCGGCCACGGCCGCGTCGACTTCTTCGATGGTGGCGAACGGTACGCGCGCCAGTACCTCTTGGGTGGCTGGGTTGACGATGTCGCGCCATTCGGTGGTCCTGGACTCGACCCATTGGCCGTCGATCAGCAGCTTGACCTGTTCGATTTTGGTCTGGTTAGGGGACTGCGGTGCGTTCATCTGCGTTCTCCTTGGAATTATTGTCGGGACGAGATCGCCAGCGCCGTGCAAACGCGAGGTGGCGTCCTGAGGCTTGTTTCGAGTATAGATGTGCAAACATCCAACAAGAACGCACAAAAAAACCGGATCATCATGCAAAAAGACCTCACATCCCTGAGCGCGCTCAACTGGGACGACCTGAAGTTCTTCCTGGAAGTGGCGCGTACCCGCAAGGCCAGCAGCGCGGCCAAGCGCCTGAGCGTGGACTACACCACGGTGTCGCGGCGCATCAGCTCGCTGGAGGGGGCCCTGGGCACCTTGCTGTTCGAGAAATCCCGGACCAACGGCTTTGTTCTCACCGCCGAGGGCCAGCGCCTGCTGGGCTATGCCGAGTCGATCGAGAGTACGTTGCACATGGCCTGCGAGCAGGTGTCCGGCTCGGGCGTGGCGTTGTCGGGGCATGTGCGCATGGGCTGCACCGAAGGCTTCGGCAGCTTCTTCGTCACCCCGCAGCTAAGCCACTTCGTCGATGCCTACCCGGCGATTTCGGTGGATATCCTGCCGCTGCCGCACTTCATCAGCCTGTCCAAGCGCGAGGCGGACATCGTCATCGCCCTGGAGCGGCCGGAGCATGGGCCTTATGTGTGCTGCAAGCTGTGCGACTACCGCTTGCGGCTGTACGCGACCCAGGGGTACCTGGACAGCCATGCACCGATCAACCAAATCGCGGACCTGGCCAGGCACCCGTTCATCAGCTACGTGGACGACCTGGCGTTCAGTTCGGAGCTGCTGTATCTGGCCAATCTGATCCCCAGCGCCAGCGCGCATTTGCGCAGTACCAGCGTGATTGCGCAGTACACGGCAGCGTTGCAGGGGCGTGGGCTGGCGATCTTGCCGTGCTTCCTCGCCGCGCAGGATCCGCGGCTGGTGACGGTGTTGCCGGAGGAGATCGAGGTGACGCGGCAGTTCTGGATGTATTGCCGGGAGGATTTGAGGAAGTTGAAGCGGATTACCCTGCTTTGGGATTACATCCGAGGTGTGACGGAGGCGAATGCGCCGTTGTTGATGGGCGAGACCCGAGAGATGCGGTTTGCTCAGGAATAAGGGGCTGCGTTGCAGCCCATCGCCGGCAAGCCAGCTCCCACGGGTGCAGCGTTGATCTCGAGGTTGTCGCTGTACCTGTGGGGGCGGGTTTAACCACGAAGCAGACAACTCGGTGCATGGCACCGGCTTCGCCGGTGTTCGCGGGTGAACCCGCTCCCACAGGGGTATCTGATAGCCCGTAGGCTGTGGTCAGTAGGAAGCCACCACAATGGACACTCGCCGGTTCTCGGTACGCCCGGCACTGGTGCGGTTATCCGCCACCGGTCGACTACTGCCCAACCCACGGCTCTGGATGTTCTGCGCCTGCATGCCTACCCCGACCAGCGCCTTGGCCACGCTCTGCGCGCGGCGCTCGGAGAGTTGCTGGTTATACGCCGCCTTGCCGGACGCGTCGGCATGCCCATCCACCCGCACGCCCTGGATACCAACGCCAAGCAGCGCCTTGCCAATACGCTCGACAATCGCCTGGCTCTGGCTGTTGAGGCTGTCCAGGTCGCTGCCGAACAGCACCTTGCCGGACAAATCGTAGGCCCAGCCTTCGTCGGTCGGGGTAAAGCCTTCGCGCTTGAGCACGGCAATCTGTTCGGCGGTCAGGCCTTTGGGCGGAGCGCTCTGGCAGCCGGGCAGCGCCAGCACGGCAAGCAACAAGGCCCAAAGAGGGAAACGCAAAGCCTGTATCACGGGTTCAACTCCTGTTCTTGATTTCGCTGGCGGACCGCTCCGTCTGCGCCACTTGCCAATGGCCACGGCGTTTGCGCTTGGCCTGGTACATCGCCGCATCGGCGGCATTCAGAAGGCTGGCGGGGTCGGCGCCGTCATCCGGGTAATAGGCAATACCAACACTCAACGAAGTGGCGATACTGCGGCCGCTGTCCAGCTGCACCGGCAACTTCATGCTGGCAATGATCTTCTCGGCAATGTGCTCGGCGTCCAGGCGCGAATGCAAAGGCGTCAGCAGCACGGCGAACTCATCGCCACCCAGGCGCGCCACAAGGTCGTGCTCGCGCAGTTGGGCACGCACGCGGTCGGCCACGCTTATCAGCACTTCGTCGCCCACCGCATGGCCGAGGGTGTCATTGATCTGTTTGAAGTGGTCGCTGTCGAGGAACAGCAACGCCAGGTGATCCTGCTGCCGTTCGGCATTGCGCACGCTACGGCTCAGGCGCCCCTCGAAGAAGGCACGGTTGGGCAGGCCGGTCAGGCTGTCGTGGCTGGCCTGGTGGGCCAGGGTCTGGTTTTCGTTCTGCAGGTGGCTGTGCCATACCTCCAGTTCGTCCAGCAGGGCGTTGAAGTCATTGCCCAGTTCGTTGAGCTCGGCAATCGGCGCCTCCGGCACGCGCCGGTCGAAACTGCGCTCGCGGCGGGCGGCGTGGGCAACACTGGCCAGGCCACGCAGCGGGCGGACGATATCGCTGAGCAGACGCCGCGACAGGTATTGGGCAGCCAGGGCGCTGAGCACCGTGCAGAACAGGATGCCGGCCAGCCCGCTGAACAGAAACAGCAACAGGCTACGCCCTTGGCCAACCAGTTCGATGCGCCCGACTTGCTGTTGCTGGTGCGTGATCGGCAGGTTGATCGGCTCATCCAGCAGGGCGGTGGCCACCTGCGCCTCCAGCCGCGCGAGCACGCCGGTATCGCTGCGCTGCCAATGCGCCAACTGCTCACCTTCGTTGTTGAAGACCTTGGCTTCAGCCACTTCCTCGGTACTGGCAATCAGCGCCAGCGATTCATTGGCCGCAGCGCTGTCGTCAAACACCACCGCCGCTTCCACGGTGTAGCTGATCGAGCGGGCGATCAGGTGCAGGTTGTCATTGGCATAGACGCGCAGGGCAAGCACGCCCAGCAGGGTCAGGGATATGCCGGCCAGGCCAACGGCGAGCAAGGCGACGCTGAGGTGGCCACGGCCGAGCACCGAGCGCAGGGTCGGGCGCGCGGCGCGCTTGCGGGTTGGTTTCATGGTTGCACCGCCCGGCGCCGCGACAATTGCAGCACGCTAGGGTGAATGCGCACGCCGGAGCGTGCCACCGAGTCGAGGTTGACTTCAAAGGCTACCTGCTGGTCGCTGACCCGCAAGCAGAACAGGCTACCGACCGTGCACGGGTCGTCTGCCTCGCTGATGCTCAGCACTGGGTGGCCACTGACGCGCTCGAACAACCGGTCGCGCTTGCCCTGGTCGAGCTTGCCGATGTAGATGGCGTCGCAGGCCTGGGCGACCTGACTATCGTCTGCCAGCAGCCGCCGCACCTGCAGCGGTCGGCCGGACTCCTGCACATGGCCTTTGATCAGGTCATCGGCGTACTCGGTAGGGCCGACCAGGCACAGGCGCAACGGTGAGGGTTCCACAGGCCAGCGGGCATAGCTGAAGATGCCCAGCACCACCTGGGTGACGGCCTTGGCACGCTGCTGCGCCTGGGCGGCAGTTATGGCGGGGTCTGCCTGGGCCGGGCCTGCGGAAAGGAACAGGGCGGCCAGCAATAGCGAAAGCACACAGCTCGTCACCCGCCTTGCGGCCACTTTCATGTGGAAAATCTCTTGAGGCCCTTTCCGATATCGGCGCAACGATAGCACATGGCCGCATCAATGTAGGTACGAGCTGCTTTACGCACGCGGACTGATGCCCTCATCGCCGGCAAGCCAGCTCCCACGGAGAACTCCACAACCCTTGAGAGCTGCGCTGTACCTGTGGGAGCTGGCTTGCCGGCGATAGGGCTTCCCGGTCCTACACCTGCTCCAGCATCAACCCGGAAATACGCCGCACCTTGCGCGCCACAGCTTCTTCGAAAATACCCTGGCGGGGCTCGACCAGGCTGAAGCAGTGCTTGGCGCGGGTGATGCCGGTGTATACCAGCTCCTTGGTCAGCACCGGGTTGAGCGCATCCGGCAGCACCAGCGCGGTGTGGCCGAACTCCGAGCCCTGGGACTTGTGTACGGTCATGGCGAATACCGTTTCCACTTCGTTCAGCCGGCTGGGCAGGACGAAGCGCACGCCGCCGCTGCCGTCGTTACGCGGGAAGGCCACGCGCAACAGGGGTTCGCCGTGCTCATCCGGCAGGCGCAGGGCAATGCCGATGTCACCGTTCATCAGCCCCAGGCCGTAGTCGTTGCGGGTCACCAGCACCGGGCGCCCTTCGTACCAGGGCTGCTGGCTGTCGATCAGCCCGGCATTATGCAGCACCCGCGCTACCCGCTCATTGAGGCCTTCAACACCCCAGGCGCCCCGGCGTACCGCGCACAGCAGCTGGAAGTCCTCGAAGCTGTGCAGCACCTTGCCCGCCCATTGCTCCCACGCGGGGTCGTCGACGGCGGTGCCGAGTGCCGGGCGGAAGCGGCCAAGGGTTCGCAGGTAGCTGCGGTAGCCCTGCGGGCCATCGCTGCCGCGGTTGAGGCCGTCGAGCAGCAGGCGGTCGAAGGCGCGGTCCTGTTCGTGCTTAAGGGCCAGGCTGTGCACATCGGGTGGCGGCGCAGCCAACAGGCTGCGCGCCGCATGGGCGTCCTGGCGGTTGACCAGCCGGGCCAGCTGGCCGATGCCACTGCCTTCGCCGAAACGCCGCGAGAAGCGCAACATCACCACCTGCTGGGCCAGCGGGTTGCGTTGCTCATCGCCGGCCTTGAGACCACTGCCCGCCAGCGACTCACCACCGACCTGCTCCAGCCATGCCTCGGTCGCCGGCGAGTAACAGCCCTCCTCGGCATCCCGGCACAGGTCACCCAGTACCGCACCGGCCTCGACCGAGGCCAGCTGGTCCTTGTCGCCCAGCAGTACCAGGCGCGCCCGTGGCGGCAGGGCATCGAGCAGGTTGGCCATCATTTCCAGGTCGATCATCGACGCTTCGTCGACCACCAGCACGTCCAACGGCAGCGGGTTGCCGGCATGGTGGCGGAAGTGCCGCGAACCAGGGCGGCTGCCGAGCAGGCGGTGCACGGTGCTGACCTCGGTGGGGATATGCCCGCGCACCTCGGCGCTGACCTGCAGGCGCTCGACCTGCTGGCCAATGGATTCGGTCAGACGCGCGGCTGCCTTGCCGGTCGGCGCGGCCAGGCGAATGCGCAGCGGCCTGCCCTGCTCCACCGCCGGCGCCTGCAGCAAGGCCAGCAGGCGCACCACGGTAGTGGTCTTACCCGTGCCAGGGCCGCCGGTGATGATGCTGAAGCCGGCGCGAGTGGCCAGGGCACAGGCAAGCTTCTGCCAGTCCACCTGGCCAGCCGGCGCACCACCGTCGAACAGTTGCGCCAAACGGCCAGGCAGGTCGGCCGGAGGCGCTTCGGCCTGGGTCAGGCGCTGGCGCAGGATATGGTCGATGCGCCGCTCGTAACTCCAGTAACGGCGCAAGTACAGACGCTCGCCGCTGAGCACCAGAGGCCGCGCCTGCTGGCCCGGGGAATCCCCTGCGGCCACCAGCGAGCTGGCGGCAATGCGCTGACGCCAGGCGTGCAGGTCAAGGTTGGCCAGCAACTGCGAGGGCAACAGCAAGGGGCCGGTCAAGGCGTCGCCTTCAGGCGGCAACGACAGGGCAAAATCGGGCTCGGCCAGGGTTTGCTGCAGGTCGAGGCAGACATGGCCGTGGCCCAGTTGGTGGCTGGCCAGTGCGGCGGCCAGCAACAGCAGGGGGTCGCTACCGGGGGCTCGCTCCTCCAGGAACGATACGAACGCACGGTCCAGGGCACGCAGCCAGCCCCGCTCTACCCAGCGGTCGAGCAGTTGCAGGAGGTCGCCGCTGTCATGCTGTGGCGCCAAGGCGAGCAGGTGCTCGGCGTGCAGCGGGGTGGGCAACAAGTCGACGAGGCTTCGGCTCATATCACGGCTCCGGCAAACAGGTCCTGCTGTACCGGCGGATGCTCGCCGCGGAACAGCGCATCGAGGCTTTCGATCAGCTCGCGCGGTGGCTTGGTGTGATAAACGCCGTGGCCGCTGCTGCTGGCGCCTCTCAGGAAGATGAACAGGGCGCCGCCGACATGGCGGTCGTAGTCGTAGTCCGGCAGGCGGGCGCGCAACTGGCGGTGCAGGGCCAGCAGGTACAGTACGTATTGCAGGTCGTAGCGATGTTCGAGGATGGCCTTTTCCATGGCCAGGGCATCGTAGGCCTGGATATCCGGGCCCAGCCAGTTGGACTTGTAGTCGGTCACGTAGTAACGCCCGTCCAGTTCGAAGGCCAGGTCGATGAAGCCTTTGAACATGCCATTGAGCACGGTCGGCTGCGCCGCCGGGCGTGCCAGGCCGGGGTGGGTGTGGCGTACCACCAGGCGGTCGAGTTGTTCGGCATCGACCTGGTGGCTGGCGAACCAGAACTCCATTTCGATCTGATAGTGGCACAACTGCCCTAGCGTCACGCCGAGGTCGTTGCCCGGCAACGGCAGCGCTTCGCCCAGCAGGCGCTGCAGCCAAAGCGTCAGGGTGGGAATCCAGCCGGTCCAGTCGCGACGGTTGCAGCGCTGGCCAACGGTTCGCTCGATCAGCCGTGCATTGCCGCTGACCTGGCTGAAGCCCTCGCGGCCCGCCCATTCCAGCAAGCCATGCAGGAAGGTGCCGGGGTTGGGCCCGCGCGGGAAGCGGTGAATATCGCCACTGTCGGCCGGGACATCGCGCAGCACCTGGGTATCGAGCACTTCATCATCCAGTAACTGCTGGGCTTGGGAGCTGTCGGCACCGAGGGTCTGGTCGCCGACGCGCAGGGCGCTGTACGAGGCAATCCACCAATGCTCGGCGCCCGCTGCGCGACGCGGCTTGCGGGCAGGCAGCAGCTCATGCTCGGTGTGCGGCATGCGATACAGCTGTTCATCTGCCACCGGCAGGCCTGGGCAAGAGATGTGCGGGCAGGTCTTGGCCAAGGCCTGCAACCAGCCCATCAGTTGCGACGAGCCCGGCAAGGCGAGGCCACCACCCAGCAGGTAACCGAACGCCGAACGATGCAGGTGCGAGCTCTTCTGGTTGCCCCGCTTGAGGTCGGCGACACCCAGCCAGCAGGCATGCTGGGCGCGGGTCAGGGCCACGTAGAGCAGGCGCAGGTCTTCGGCCAGTCGCTCGTCGTCGGCGCGTTCGATCTGTTCCTGGTCTGGGGTGAGGGTGAGATGGGCGTTGCCCTGGCTATCATGCCAGGCCAGCGGCAGGCGGCTACCGTCCACCGGTTTGCTGGTGCAGATGAACGGCAGGTAGACCAAGGGGTATTCCAGGCCCTTGGACTTGTGGATGGTCACCACTTTCACCAACTGCTCATCGCTCTCCAGACGCAGGATCTGCTCTTCACCGGCCTGGCCGGAACTGGCCAGGTGCTCGGCCAGATGTCGGATCAGTGCCTGTTCGCCGTCCAGTTCGCCAGCGGCCTGTTGCAGCAGCTCGGCCAGATGCAACAGGTTGGTCAGCACCCGCTCGCCATCGCTGCGGCGGATCAGTGTGCGCGGCAGCTGGAAGTCATGCAGCAGGTGCCGCAGCATCGGCAGCACGCCCTGGCGCTGCCAGGTGTCGCGGTAACGGCGAAAACGCATGACCCAGTCCTCCCAGACCCGCTCGTCCTGATTCAGGCGGTCCAGCGCAGCCAGAGACAGATCAAGGGTAAGGCTGGCCAGGGCAGCCTTGAGCAGGCGCTCCGAGTCGGGTTCGGCGCAGGCCTTTAGCCAGGCCAACAGGTCGTGGGCTTCCTGGGCGGCGAATACCGAATCCTTGTCGGACAGGTACACACTACGCACCTCGCGCGCGGCAAGCTCGGTGCGGACCATCTGCGCTTCATGGCCATCGCGCACCAGGATGGCGATGTCCGATGGCAGACACGGGCGCAGTTCGCCCTCGGCACTCTGGAAACCAGCCGTGCCCTGCTGCCCACCATTGAGCAAGGCGACGATATGGCTGGCGCAGCTGGCTGCCAGCTGCTGGCGGTACACGCTGGCGGAGACAGGCTCTTCGCTTTCCAGATGCCAGCACTGCAGGGCTGCACAGGTTTCACCGTCGATCAACAGTTGCTCGCCACGGCCTTTGGCGCGGACCTCGATGAACGGCAAAGGGTTGTCATCGGCCTCGCGGAACAGGAACGCGCCACGCCCTGCCGCAC
The DNA here is from genome assembly GCF_036784815.1 of Pseudomonas sp. TE3-3-F2023. Taxonomy (NCBI): domain Bacteria; kingdom Pseudomonadati; phylum Pseudomonadota; class Gammaproteobacteria; order Pseudomonadales; family Pseudomonadaceae; genus Pseudomonas; species Pseudomonas sp. TE3-3-F2023. The sequence goes on from NZ_CP145113.1 coordinate 5,720,755, forward strand.
GCGCCTCGGCCTGGAGGAACACGTGGTTGACCGCCGCGACCATGGCCTTGCTGGAGCGGTAGTTGGTGTCCAGGCTGTGCAGACGGCCACTCGTGGCACGACGGGCGGCGAGGTAGGTGTAGATGTCGGCGCCACGGAAGGCATAGATCGCCTGCTTGGGGTCACCGATCATGAACAAGCCGGTTTCGCGCCGGTTTTCGCTGATCTGGTAGATGCGCTCGAAGATGCCGTACTGCACCGGGTCGGTGTCCTGGAACTCGTCGATCAACGCCACCGGGAACTGTTCGCGGATCAGGCTGGCCAGGCGCTCGCCGGCCTCGCTGGCCAGGGCGTGCTGCAGGCGCAGGAGCATGTCGTCGAAACCCATTTCCGCACGCCGGCGCTTCTCCACTTCGAAGCGTGCCGATACCCAGTTGGCGGCATGCTCGAGCAATGGGGCATCCGGGCTGTCCAGGGCCTGCAACTGTTGCTGCAAGCTCTGCATGGCATTGAGGGCCGGGTGCTCGGGTGGCTCGCCCTTCCAGGCTTCGGCCATGCCCGCCGGGGTCAGGCGGGTAAAGCCGGTGCCCAGGTCGAGCTCCACCAGTTGTGCGTCTGCGGCCCAGGCGCAGAGCTTGTCGAACCAGGGCTCGAAGTAACGGGCCTGCATCTTGCGGCCATCGACCTGTTTGGCGGCCAGTGCATCACGGCAGATCTGGCGCAATTCCTCGGCCCATTGCGCCCAAGGCGCCTTGAGCCGGGCCAACTGCTCGCCACGCTGCTGCAGCGATGCCTGAATCAGTGCCGCCGGCTCTGGCCCGTCCTGCTGGGCGCGCACGCGGCCGAACAGTGGGCGGATCCGCGGCAGCAAGGCGTCGGGGCTACCCCAGTGGCCACGCACCCAGGCCAGCGCGTCGCCTTGCATGCCGTAGCAGAAGCGCCGCCAGTAGTCGCGCATGACTTGACCCAGCAGTTCGCTGTGGTCGGTTTCCAAGGTCTGGGTGAACAGGCTGCCGCTGTCGAAGGCATGTTCGCGCAGCATGCGCTGGCACCAGCCGTGGATGGTCGATACCGCTGCTTCGTCCATCCACTGCACAGCGATTTCCAGGCGCCCGGCACAGCGTGGCCAGGCTTCTTCCGGGTAGTCGTCACGCAGCTGGTGCAGCAGCGGGTCGGCCGCTACCAGCTCGCCACGGAAGAACCGCGCAGCTTCGGCCAGGCGGGCGCGGATACGTTCGCGCAGTTCTTTGGTGGCGGCGTCGGTGAAAGTCACCACGAGGATTTGCGGTGGCAGCAACTCGCGGTCGAAGCCCTGCTCGCCACCGTGACCGAGGATCAGGCGCAGGTAAAGCGCCGAAATGGTGAAGGTCTTGCCCGTGCCGGCGCTGGCCTCGATCAGCTGGCTGCCATGCAGGGGGAAACTCAGTGCCAGGGGACGGTCCTGGGTCATGCGCCTTTCTCCGGGTTGCCCAGGGTCTGCCACGGGGCGTTGAACAATGGGCGGTACAAGGCTTCGCACCAGCCTTCGAAGGTTTCATCAGCGGTGAGCGCGGCAAAGTCACGGAACTGCCGGGCCAGGGCGACGCTTTCACTGCGCTCGCCGAAGCTGGTGCGCTCGTCGCCTTCGTAGGCGCGGGCAGCAGCAGCCAAGGCTTTGTCGCTATCGTCCTGGGCCAGCCAGGCAAACGCGGTCTTGGCCGCGACCGGCAACGGCGCATTCATCGCCGCCTGACGGGCTACCAGCAGGTCGCCCAGCAATTGCGCCGCCTGCGCTTGCGGCAGTGGCGCAAGCAGCAGGGTCAGGTCGCTGGCCACCAGCGCACTGTTATAGGGGTAGCCCGCCGCGCAGGCCGCCAGGTGCGTGACCCAGGGCGCGATCAGGCGGTGCCACTTCAGGGCGTTGCGCCCGGCACTGATGGTATTGGGTACGGTGGTGATGCTGAGCAGGCTCTGGTCATCCGCCTGGAACACCCGCCCTAGCCAGCCTTCGAGGCGGTGACGGCCGTGCTCGAAATGCACTGGCAATGCCCCCTCGACCAGCTGCGACCAGCGCTGTAATAGCTGGCGGTGGCGTTGCAGCAAGTCTGGCAGGGGCTCGATCAGCTCGCGCTGCAGCAGTTCGCCAAAGCCGGCCAGCGGCAGCACGCCACAGGCCTGCAAGCGTCGGGCCTGTGCCTGCAGGGCCTGTTCGGCATTGTCCGGCTCGGCCAGCGCTGCACCCAGCAGGCTTTCACTGGCGCCGTAGCGTTGCAGGGGGTCAAGGACGAAGGGTTCCTCGTCCGGGGTCGGTGCTTCCAGCGCTTCGAAGTACACCTTCAGACGCTGGCTGAAGAAGTGCCGCACCGGGTGGCGCAGGAAGTCATTCAGCTGGGTCAGGCTCAAGGCCTCATCGTCATGGTATGGCGGCAGGCCGGGGTCAGCCTGCTCGTCTTCCTGGCCCTGCTGGTGCAGCAGTTGCCATTCGTGGGCAAAGCTGAACAGTGGGCTCCCCTTCTGGAAGTAGCGTGGGCTGAACGGTTGCAGCGGGTGCTCTTGGGTCAGTGCGTGCAGCAGTTGCTCACCTGGTTGTGCTGGCTGCCCCGGCTCCGCGCCTGCCAGCTGCCAGCCGGCTCCAAGGTGATCGCGCAGCTGGCCGATCAGTACCGAGGCCGGGCGTTCACTGTTGTCGCGAATGCTGCGCCCGACCCAGCTGACATATAGCTGGTCGCGGGCCGACAACAGCGCCTCTAGCAGCAGATAGCGATCATCCTCACGGCGCGACCGGTCACCGGGACGGTAGTCGCTGGCCATCAGGTCGAAGTCGAGCGGCTGTTGGGCGCGGGGGTAATCGCCATCGTTCATGCCCAGCAGACAGACCACCCGGAACGGGATGGCGCGCATCGGCATGAGGGTGCAGAAATTCACCGAGCCGGCGAGGAAGCGTTGGGACAACTTGCCCTGATCGAGGCCCGACAGCCAGGCTTCGCGCACCACGGTCAACGGCAATGGGTCTTGCAGGCCGACGGCCTCGCACACTTCGAGCCAGCTATCACGCAGATCCTGCAACTGCATCAGCAGGAACTCATCGTGCTCGCCCTCGGCCAGGAAAAATACTTGCAGCAAGGCATGCAGGCGCTCGCCCCACTGGCTGACAGTGGCAGGCTCGGACAAAGCGTTGCTGGCCACTTCGAGGGCGTCCAGCAAGGCGACCAGCGGGCCGATCAGTGCCGCATCAAGACCACCGATTTCATCGTAGGGTTCGATGCCGTCACAGGCCTCACCCACGCCTACGGCATAACCCAACAGCATGCGCCTCAGGCCGAACCGCCAGCTGTTCTGTTCCAGCCCGGCGGGCAAGCCGAGGCTGGCCCGCTGCTCGGCATTGAGGCCCCAGCGGATGCCGGCCCCCTCGATCCAGCGGTGCAGCGTGGGCAGGTCGTTTTCGCGTATGCCGAAACGGGCGCGGACTGCCGGCACATCCAGCAGGTCGAGCACTTCGCTGACCGCGAAGCGGCTGTCCGGCAGCTTGAGCAGGTGTTCGAGGGCAATCAGCAAGGGTTCGCGACCACGCTGGCCCTGGTCGGTCAGGGTGAACGGGATGTACCGCGGATCGTTGCGTTGCAACTGGCCGAATACGGCGCGGATGTGCGGCGCATAGCTATCGATGGCCGGCAACATGACGATCACGTCACGCGGGCGCAGGGTTGGGTCGGCGCTGAAACGGGCCAGTAGCTGGTCGTGGAGGATCTCCACTTCGCGTTGCGGGCTGTGGGCGATGTGAAAGCGGATCGAGCGGTCCTTGGCCGGGTCGACTGGATGCCACCGCTCGCGGGTTTCGGCGAGCGGACGCAGTTCGAGGATGTCGTCCTGCAACTGGTTTAGCAGCGTGGTAGGCGAGCCGTCGCTGAACAGGTCGATGCGACCGTCGCTGAACACACCCTGATAACTGCCGGGGTCATCGTAGCTGTCGAGCAGGTTGATGTAGTCGCGGCCCTGTTTGCCCCATGCGGCCAGCAAAGGGTGGGCGTGCTGGTGCAGCGACTGGTCGTCCAGTTGCAAGGGCATACCCTGCTTGCGTTGCTGGCGCTTGTACTGGTGGCGCAGCAGGTCCTTGTCGGCAACGATATCGGCCCAGTGGTGGCGGCAAGGGTTGTGCACGCACAGCAGCACCTGGCTGAAGCGCGCCAGGCCGGCCAGTGCTTCGAGGGCCTGGGCTGGCAGCGAGGAGATGCCGAATACGATCACCCGGGCCGGCAGACCGGCAGGCGCCTGCTCCAGGCTGTTGATCCGTTCGATGAAGCGTTGATGTACGCCGGCACGGCTCTGCGCCATGCCCTGCTCGCCAACGTCCTCCAGCAATGCGCGCCACAACTCGGCCTGCCAGCGGTTGCCCGGGGGCAGTGCCTTGCGTTCACCGCGGGCGGTGTTGAGGATGTGCTCGCCAGCGGCCCAGTCCTTGAGCCAGTCGGCTCGGTATACCTGATATTGGTCGTACAGGTCGGCCAGGCGCTCGGCGAGCTGATAGCGCTTGCGCAGGTCGCTGTCGTCGGTGAGGAAGCGTCGCAACGGCTCGAAATGCGGGCGTTCGATCAAGGCCGGGAGCAAACGCATCAGACGCCAGGTCAGCGGTGCCTTGTCGAGCAGGGAGACTTCGGGAATTTCGTCACGGCCCAGCACGCTGCGGTACAACTGCCACATGAAGCTGCCCGGCAATTGCACGTCGATGGCGGCGGCGATGCCACAACCGCCCTGGTCGTCGTCCTGAGGGTCTTCGGCAAGCGCCAGTTTGAGCCATTGGGCAATGCCGTTGCTTTGGACCAGGGCGATTTCGTTTTCCAGAGGTGCCAGGGGATAGCGACGCATCCAGCTCACCACCAGGCTGCGCAGGTCGTCGAGGCGGTTGCCGTGGACGATCATGAAGCCGGAGTGGAGGTGAGTGGTATTGGGCATCGGGAGGCCTTTGGCTGACGCTGGGGATGAGGGGAAACGATATCACGTAGGTACCATACGGAGAGCATGGCGCAGTGCCATCAACCGATTGGCAAGGCATCGGAGGAACCCTGTAAGCGGTCTTGCGCCGTCCCTGTGGGAGCGGCTTTAGCCGCGAAGCAAGCGACGCGGTGG